>CAWDFR010000021.1:0-72184 GCA_963801685.1 uncultured Gammaproteobacteria bacterium | reverse complement strand
GCGAAAATTTTGCATCTTAGTTCTCCTGCTTCTTGAGCAGAAGCACGGACACGGAGAAATAGACAAGCGCGATCGCCCCGAGGGCGACAAAGTTCGGCCACAGCGAGGCGAATCCAAGCGCTTTCGTGAAGGTGCCGACGCTGATGGCCTGAAAGTAGGTGCTTGGAAATATCTTCGCGGCTACCCACGCGCCGGCGGAGAGAGACGACACCGGCACGAACATTCCGGAGAATTGCGTGGCGGGTAGAATGGTGATGATGGCTGCGGCAAAGATCGCCGCCGTTTGCGTGCTCGCGAACACCGAGATCAGCAGACCGAACCCGGTGCTCGCCATTAAGTAGATGACGCCGCCGAGCATGAGCGTTGCCCAGCTGCCTTTCAGCGGTACTTGAAACAGCAGGATCGCGAGCGCCACGAGGGTCGCAAACTGAATGAGCGCGACAGCGAGATATGGGAGCTGCTTCCCCAATAGAAACTCGAGTCTCGTCGCCGGGGCGGCGTAGAAGTTGGCGATGGAACCCAACTCCTTCTCACGCACCACACTCAAGGCCGTCAGCATGCTCGGAATCAAGATGAGCAGGAGCATGATATCGCCCGGGACCATGGCGTAAATGCTCTTGAAGGCCTGATTGAACAGCGCTCGCACCTGGAAAGTGATCGGCTTGGAAATCTGCGGAATTCCCTTTTGAGCGCGCAAATCATTCTCGTAGGTGTTTTGGGCATTCTCTATGTACCCACGGGTAGTTTCCGCGCGGAAAGGCACGGCGGCATCGATGAGGGCGTTTACCTCCGGCCGACGTCCGCGCTGCAGGTCATTCTGGAATCCTGGGGGAATCTCCATCGCAAAACGCAGCTCCCCGTTGCGCAGGCGCCGGTCCAGTTCATCGTAGCTGTATAACGGCGGCTTCTCCTCGAAGTAATAGGAACCCCGGAAGGTGTCCGCGTACGCACGACTGGCAGCGGTCCCATCGTTGTCCAGCACGGCAAACGGCAAATGGTCCACGTCGAGGGAGATGCCGTAGCCGAATGCGATCATCAAGAGGATGGGCCCCAACACGGAAAACGCCAGCCGCACTCGGTCATGCTGCAACTCGACTGCCTCGCGGCGCGCGAATGCCCAGATGCGGCCGATACTGAACTTGCTCGGTGCCTCTGCGGCGTGGCTCGGAGGACCCGGCGTCTGCACGGGTTCAGCTGCCTGCGAGGCTGCGGCAGCGGGTGGCGTTGGTGCGGCCGCCTTGGCGGCCGCGGCCGCCTCCTCGAGGTAGCCGATGAACGCCGCTTCGAGATTCTTCGCCTTGCGCTCGGCGACCAACTGCGCCGGCGGTCCCTGCGCAAGCACCTTGCCGGCGTGCATCATCGACATGCGGTCGCAGCGTTCCGCTTCGTTCATGAAGTGGGTGGAAAGAAAGATCGTGACGCCATTCTCGCGCGACAGGCGGATCAGCAGCTCCCAGAACCCGTCGCGGGCGACCGGGTCGACGCCCGAGGTCGGCTCATCGAGGATGAGCATCTTTGGCTCGTGAATGACGGCGACCGCGAGCGAGAGCCGCTGCCGAATGCCGAGCGGCAGGCTTTCTGCCAAGGTGTCGGCGACGGACTCCAAAGCGAAACTCTTCAGCAATTCGTCGACGCGCTTGTGCGCCTTTTCATCCGGCAAATCGAACAGGCGCGCGTGCAGCATCATGTTCTGCCGAACCGTGAGCTCGGTATACAGTGAAAACGCCTGGGTCATGAAGCCGACGTGGCGGCGCGATTCCACGTCGCCCCCTTTGACCGGCTTGCCGAACAGCAGCGCAGTACCCTCGGTGGGCGGCAGCAGTCCGGTCAACATCTTCATGGTGGTCGTCTTGCCGCATCCATTGGAGCCTAGAAACCCGAAGATCTCTCCCGGTTCGATGCGAAAACTCACGTGATCGACCGCGGTGAAGGCTCCGAACCGCTGCGTCAGTCCCTCAGCCTCGATCGCCGGAGTCCCCCCGCTCGATTTCCAAGGCAGGATTACCGGTTCCTTGTGCCCGCGGCGCACTTCCTCCGGTAGGAGCTTGATGAAGGCGCGTTCGAGCGATGTCTCCTGTCCGTTGCTCTTGATCTCATCGGGTGTTCCGGTCGCGAGGACCTTGCCGGCATTCATGGCCACGAGCCAGTCGAAACCTTCCGCTTCATCCATGTACGCAGTCGCGACCAACACGCTCATCTGCGGTCGCCGGATGCGGATTCGCGTGATGAGTTCCCAGAATTGGCGGCGCGCGAGCGGGTCGACCCCGGTCGTGGGCTCGTCGAGTATCAGAAGATCCGGGTCGTGAATCAGCGAGCAGCACAGACCGAGCTTCTGCTTCATGCCGCCGGAGAGCTTCCCCGCGGGGCGATCTCGGAACGGCGTGAGATCGGTGCTGTCGAATAGGTCGTTGATCCGCCATTCGCGCTCCTCGCGCGATTGGCCGAAAAGACGACCGAAAAAATCGGCGTTCTCGAAGATCGAGAGCGTCGGATAAAGATTCTTTCCGAGACCCTGGGGTAAATAAGCGATGCGCGAGGATACCGCCGTACGGTAGCGCGCATCGTCGATGTTCCCACCGAGCACCTGTACGTCCCCACTCTGAAGCCGCCTGACACCGGCGATGATGCCGAGCAGGGTGGACTTGCCGACCCCGTCCGGTCCAATCAAGCCGATCATTTTCTCCCCGGGGATGTCGAGGTTGATGGCGTCGAGCGCGATGGCCGCCCCATAGCGTTGACTCACGCCCTTGACGCTGACAACCGGCTCGCTCGTCACGCTGCGCATCACTGCGTGCCGGACGGGCCTGTGGTGGGTTTGCCGGTGGAGCCGGCGGGACCCGTACCGGTATCGCCGCCCGCGGAGCCTGTACCGCCGGAGCCAGGGGAGCTTGTCTCGGCGGCGCCTGTGGGGTTCCAGGGTAACTGCGGCGGGTTCGGATTCACCTGAAGCTTCGGCGGCCATGCGGCATTGCTGTCGAAGCGAACGTACCCCATGCCGGGAATTCCGACCTTCACCATACTTTCGTATGGACGCAGCCGCTCCTTATCGAGCTGCAATTTCACGCGGAACGAAAGGTTATGGCGTTCTTCGGCGGTTTCAACCGTTTTGGGCGTAAATTGTGCGCTGGGCGAGACATACGATACCAGTGCTCGAATAGGATATTCCGGAAGGGCATCCAGCACGATTCGCGCTTCCGAACCCAGTGCCAACTTCCCAGAGATGTTCGCAGGCAAGAAGACGTACATATAGACATCGCTGAGATCCGCCAGCGACAGCACCTTGCCGCCGGCGGGGAGAACTTCACCGGGTTCGGCCATACGCGTCTGAACCCTCCCCCTGATGGGACTTCTCAGCGTATTGTCTTTTATTTGCGCCTCGAGCCGTTCGGCCTCCGCTTGCGCGGCATCAATCGCGGATTGCGTTTGCCCGACTTTCGCCTTCGAACCCACCAGAGCCGCCCGAGTCGCGTCGGCACGGGCCAAATCGACGTCCCGCTCCTGCTCGCTCACGGCACCACGGACGACGAGGTCTTTCGAGCGCTTGTATTGCTGGTCGGCGTAAGTGAACTCGGACTGCTTCACCGTCACGTCGGCGAGCGCGGTATTGCGATTGTCCTGGGCCTCGCGAATCTTGGCCTGGGCCGAACGCAATTGCGCCTCGAGATCCGCAGTGTCCATCGTCGCAACCACCTTACCTGCATCGACCGTGTCCCCTTCATTGGCGAGGACCTCCTTGATTCGGCCCGCATACTTGGTGGAGATGTCGACTGTTTTCGCTTCGAGTCTGCCGTTGCCGCCGGCAAAACCTGGCGGTAGCGCCGGTTTGGAGAGGAACCACCACGCAAAGGCCCCACCGATGGCCACGATTGCAAGGCAGAGGAAAATTAGCTTTTTTTTCATTGGTGCCACCGCTCAGGAAGCGAAGATAGGGATTGATTGTGCCCACCGGACCACTCGATGTCTGCTGTCAAAAATACCGGCATGCTTACGGGCAAACGCCCAATGTTCGTGGCGGTCGCACGGATCGTTGACAAGCCCAAGCTTCATTTCATCTGCCGATCAGCCCAGCGTGCCTATTACGCACGCATTCTTTTGCAAAGCGAATTCACGCCGCGCGGGTAGGCGCGCGCCACTACGGAAAATCAGCGCGCCCCCCTGTTAAGGCTGACAGTAGCCACTGCGCCCGGTCGGGGCGACTATGCCATCAGCATTATGAATACTGAGGCCAAAATCGCGCGTGTATTGCCGGCAGACGATCATGCAGAAGTCTTGACACAGACGAGCAATGTGCTGGCCGGCGAGTTCGAGATTGTCGGCTCGGTTGCCAACGGCGTGGCTTACCCGAAGTCAATCGACTGAAGAGAGGCAAATGAGCGACGCAGCGCCGACAGTGTTCATCGTGGATGACGCCCCCAAGATTCGCGCGGCGCTGTCATGCTTATTGGCGGTCGTGGGTTATGAGGTACGCGCGTTCGAGTCGGCAGAGTGCTTTCTCGAAGAACGAGACTGCGAGGGCCCAGGATGTCTGTTGCTCGATCTTTGCCTGCCAGGTTTGAGTGGCCTCGATCTGCAACGATCGCTCATTGGCTCGGCGCGGGCCCACCCCATCATCTTTCTCGCGGGTCAAGGGGATATCGAAACGAGCGTGCAAGCCATGAAAATGGGTGCGGTCGACTTTCTGACGAAACCAATCGACGACACGCGACTCTTGACAGCGATCGATCAAGCGATTCAGCTCGATATAGCCGCGCGCCGCGATCGGGCTATCCGCGAACCAATCCAAAAGCGGCTCCAGGCGCTTTCGCTGCGCGAGCGCCAAGTGATGGAACTCGTGACTCGTGGCCGCATTAATAGAGAGATTGCTCTAGACCTAGGAGTCTGCGAAAAGACCGTGAAAGTGCATCGCATGCGCGTTCTGAGGAAGATGGGCGTACGCTCCGTCGCGGGTCTGGTGCGGCTCGTCGTTCGAGTCGGAGTTGAATTCGAGTTTCCGCATATCAACGCAGCTAAAGCAGCAAGTCCGGCGCAGTCTCGGCAACCGATTGGCCGGATATCACCCGCAACCGCGCTGATGTGACTCTGGCTCATCCGCACGAGCGCAATGGCAGAGCCCTCTCGATGGAGGACGCAATGAGCGCGCGCGGAGAGCCACGTGAGACTCAGATCCCTGGCGGGCACGTTTTGACATGCTTTCGCGCCTCGGACTGCTTCAAGATGTTACTGGTGTCGACTGCAAGATCGGTCAGGAGCGGCGCGCTCGCCCTCGCGATCATCACCCTGTTTGCGAGCGGCTGCGCGACTCCCGTCGGAGTCACTCGCCTCGACGAGCAAGCGGCTCATCGCAATCTCAACGCGAACGTCCTGTCGTCTGGCGAACCGAGCGCCTATTCGACGCAGATCCTCGAGCGCACCGCGCTGAGCAAGCGTTATCAAACAGACCCGGAAGCAGTGCTTGCAGAGTTGCAGTTCCGGGCTTGGCCAGACTGACGAACGCGACCGGCTATTCGCCCTATCGCGAACTCTCCTTCGCATACGCCGATGCATCGCACGATCAATCGTACTATCTGGCGTCCGCGGCATACGCGTACGCCTTCCTTTTTCCGACAGACGCAGTTGACGCGCCAGGGCCAGTACGATCCGCGCCTGCGTCTCGCGGCTTGATCTTTACAATCGAGGTATCGCCTTGGGACTTGCCACCGAAGACGGCCAGGAAGTGGACCTCAGCGAGCGTCAATTGAGTTTGCCCTTCGGATCGCTCAGCTTGGCGGTCGACCCCGCAGGGTTCAACTATGCCGGAAATCATCTGAGGAAATTCGTATCACTTGCCGACTTGAAGGTGCGTGGCCTGCGCAATACCTATCGCAAAGCGGGCATCGGTGCGGCGCTCTCGGCAGGAGTCGAACCGGCGCCGCATAACTCCGGCAGCCGATGGATAACTCCCATTTCGAAAGTGCCGATCACCGCCTTCGTGCGCTTCGCAGATCCTCGACACGCGATGAACGACGGACGCTTGCACGGCACCGTGGAACTCTACGACGAGGACAGGACGACTGTCGTGCAAGTCGGTCCTTACTCCGTGCCGCTCGAGTCGGATCCGAGCGCTGCCCTCGCGTATCGGCTGGAAGGTTCGCCGTTTTGGGATTTCGAGATTGCGGGCTTTCGACGCGGAGACTTTTCATTCTCTGCGTGTTGGCACAGAGCGACGAAGCATCAGCGGCCTCTTCATGCTGCACCCGTACCATCCCAACATGATTCCGGTGGTGCTGGTTCACGGGACGGCGTCGAGCCCCGCCCGCTGGGCGGAGATGGCCAACGAGCTGCTCGGCGATCCGGCGATCGGCTCCCGCTATCAGATCTGGGGCTTCGTCTATAACAGCGGCAATCCGATCGCGTTGTCTGCGATGCGCTTGCGCGAATCGCTCACGGCATTCCGCAAAGACATCGACCCGCGAAGGCAAGGACCCCGCGCTCGATCAGATGGTCGTCATCGGCCACAGCCAGGGGGGTCTTTTGACCAAGATGACTGTCGTCGATAGCGGCACTCGCTTCTGGGACAATTTTTCCAAGGTCCCGTTTGAGAAGGCTGATCTCGACCCCGCAAACTCGCGATTTGCTCGCCCGCGCGCTCTTTGTCAAACCGCTGCCGTTCGTCAAACGGGTGATCTTCATCGCCACACCCCATCGCGGCAGCTTTCTGGCGAGCAACCCCATCGCCAAGTTCGCCAACAAATTCATCAACCTGCCGGGCGGTCTCGTCAAGGCCGCTGTTGAAATCGGAAAGCTTCGCGAGCCCAGCATGTTGGGAACTCCGTTCACTATCCCGACCGCGCTCGACAACATGGATGCTTCCAATCCCTTCCTGAAGACCCTCGCGTCGTTGCCGATCGCCCCCGGCGTGCACGTCAACTCGATCATTGCGGTGAGCGGTGCCGGGCCGATCGAGGACGGCAATGACGGAGTCGTCGAGTACAAGAGCGCGCATATCGAAGGCGTCGAATCCGAGCTGGTCGTGCGATCCGGTCACTCGACCCAGGCCACCCCCGAGACGATCGAGGAGGTTCGCCGCATCCTCTATGAGCACGCAGGAATTCATTGATGGTGCGACGCGCTCCTCGGCGCCCTGGCGGATGCACGGGCGAGTCAGCAGGCGGACCACGGCCTCGCGAACCGATTCTTCGTCTCGACTACTGCAATCATGCGCCACGCGCCGTACAGGGAATACGCGCTTCTACCGAACTTGGAGACGCCTCACTATTGGACGTTAGGGACTGCTTCAGGTCAAGGCAGCTCCGCACCAAAGCTCAATGCGTGGCCGTTGCCTTGCTTGCCTCGCGGGTCTGGCGGGCGGCCGGGTCGAGGCAGTCGATTTGCTGGGCCGCGGGCACATGCGCGTTGTCGAGCCGGCACCGCAGGCGGGACGCAAAGCTCTTGATGTCTTTGTCGAACTCATCGAAGTCCATGCGCTTGCCGTTGTTCCCGCGCAGGGCAACGAAGTCCGCCAGCACCTCGTTCGAGGTACTGTCCGAGATCTGCGCCTGGATCGCCGCACCCATGATGTCGTACTTCTGCATCATGTCCTGGAGTGCTTTGACGCCGGCATTGACGACGAAACCGACTGGCGTATAGGCGAGCAGGCGGCGCTTCTTCTTCTGGAGGCTCAGATCAGTCACCGCAATCTTCAAATACAGCACACTTGGCCCGGCAGCATCCACGACGCCGTAGCCGCCCGCCTTCATCGCGTCGCTTATATCGGTGCGCACGAGCGTTGCGACCGCTTCGAGATCCGTTGGCTTCGCGCCCTTATAGTCGGATGTGGCGCTGATCAGCACTTCGGGCTCGTCCACCATGATGGCATTGTACTTGGCTAGCCGTTCGAAGACGCCCGGCGGTACGTATAGAAGGTCAGTACCCGCGTTATTGGGTAACGGCGTCGCCTGCAGCTTCGAGTAATCACTGAGAAACGTTTGGTCGTACTCTTGGGCACCCGCGGCTACGCTCGTCAGGGCGCAGGCGAGCATCGCGGCCGCTGAGATCATCGTGATTCGAAGCTTGCTCATGGAATGCTGCTCTCGTTTTGTTGTAATGCTATGCGTGGGTTGGCAACTGAGCGAACAATCTCGAACTCGCCCGGCAACACATTGCCGGTCTGAGTCAAGATTTCTGCCAGCAGTACACGCGCAATTTTTGCCTCAGTCAAATGCTGATGGCATAGTGGCCCCGACAGGGCGCACTGGCTACTGTCAGTCTTGACAGGTCGGGGCGCTGACTTTCCGAAGCGCTAGCAAAACGCGCGAGGTTGCGGTTCTCAACGATTCAAGGTTATCGCGCTACGTTTGCGCTCTGCATCGGTTGGTGCCAGGCCCAATACTCTGGAAGGCGAAGGCGGTACCGAGCGATGTTGAACTCGTTCAGTCGCCGAAATTCCTGAGTCGCCATCTCAACGAAACTTGGAAGGTCACGCGGCTCGACGGTCCGCTCCGCCAAACCGCGGATTTCGTCCAGGGTGGGCGCTTTTTTTTCGCGTACGATTTGACTGACCACATCGGTTAGGGCTTCACGGTAGCGCATGCGGAACCGGTCCGGCTCTGCGATCGAGTCCCGCATGACGACATATCTCTGGCAGGACCGCTCATACGCCCACACAAATACGTCCCGCAGCAGTTCCATCCGAGTCATTTCGTATACCCCGAGCGTGCCGGCGATGTACCCTCGCTCCGGCACATCGATGAATGACAACGGACAGAGATCGGCCCGAATGAGAGGAATATTGGCTACCAGTCGTGAGACGCGCTTGTTGACGTCCTCGAAGGGCTGCAAGTACGGCAAATGCACCATCACGAAAAACGCCCGTTCAAACGGGTCGCCGATCGAGCCGGCCTTGGCGCGGCGCGTCCGGCTAGCGCTAGGTCACAAGCTGAGTAACTCGGACACGTCCGGGTTCAAGAACAGCAAACCGGCTATATAGTGGGCCCGTCACTATCCGGTAGTGCTCAGTAAGACTTCCTCGTGCGCGAGTGAATCCGCCGCGTATCGCAGCGCCGCATGAACGTCTTGCGGCGTCAGATTGGGGTACGCATGAAGAAGCGCCTTCTCGTCAGCGCCTTCAGCCATCTTCCGAACGATTAGCTCCGCTGGAATTCGCGTCCCGCGGATGACCCTCAGCTCACGACTGAGTCGGGTTATCCGTGACGTCAACGGGGGGCAGCATTCGTAGGTGAATTCGCGCGAATCATGGTCTTCCCCGATTCCAGCCTGCCGCTCATAGTCATCTGCGAGAGTGAACCGGAGGTCACGTTATGGATCGCGTGTTGTATTCGATCGAAGAGACCCGGGGTGCGTCTCGGCGACATCTCCCGCAACAACCTTTACCCATGTTGCGAGCCCGGAGCCTTCCGAGCGTCGTCATCGGTTGTCGCCGATTCGTGTCTGCGGAGGTCATTGCTACGCTCGTCAGTAGTTATACGACATCGGTGAGCCCATCGCAGGACGCTGCACGGTCACGGCGGCCGCGCTGGCTAATGCACGCCAGGACATTCGTTCGAGTGCGCGAATCAGCATCCGATCTGATGAGTCCGACGCCGAGTAAGTAATTGGACCGGCGCAATGAGCTCGTGGATGCAACTACACTGCTCCCGTCGTCCTTTACATCGAGGAGTGTTGTCGGGTCGGTATGGGAGTGATTGCAGGATAGCGAAGTGTCCGCGATCTGCCGCAACAGAGGTTCGTGCGCAGTGAACGACGGCGCTCCAAGATTGACTGCCCCATCGATCACCGCGCGTCCGACGCCAGAGGAGAAGCGTCGGTTCGCCGAGGTTGCTGCGAAGCTGCGAGTATCGGAGTCGACGCTGGCACTGATCGCAATTCGCACGCTGCTCGATTCGGACGTACGCGATTTGCCGCCACGCACATCGAGCAGCGATCCCGCCATAGACCGGATCACGATCCGTCTGCGACCGGGAGATCGATCCGCGATCCGGCAGCGAGCGGCTGAGCGCCGCATGAAGGACTCAGCCTATATCGCCGCCCTGGTCCGGGGTCATGTCGCCGCCAACCCGCCGCTCGCAACCCAAGAGCTTGCAGCGTTCAAGACGGCCGTGTCGGTCTTGGCCTGGTTCGGCCGAGTCCTCGCGCGAACCGCTCGGGAAGGCGCGCAGGCGGGTGTCGTGCCGCGGGATCTGCAGCAAGACCTCAGCCGTTCTCGAGCTCTCGTCGCGGACGTGGAGCGGCGCATGCATGAGTTTGCCCGGGCGGCGCTGGTAGCTTGGGAGAGCCGCGTTGACTAAACGACTCGTTCGCCTGCCGACCGATGGACCGCGATTCTTTGAGGTCGTGAGTTACGGACGCGCAGGTCCGCAAATGCCCGCTCGATTCAGCCCCGCACAGATTGACCAGATCTCGCGCACCGTGCGGCATACGCCGGAAGTGATGGTGAAGGTGACTGGCGGAGGAACGCGGAGGGGCGCGGTGGCAGCTCACTTCGCGTACCTCAGCCGCCACGGAACCTTGGAGATCGAGACCGATGAGGGTGAGCGCATCGGACGCCGGGAGGAGCACAAGCGACTGCTCGATGACTGGCACCTGGAACTCACTGCCGGCCAATATCGGCGGCAGAAGGACGGTGCGGCGCGACGGCCGACGAAGCTCGTTCACAACATCGTGCTTTCCATGCCGAGGCCGACGCCCCCGGACAAGGTTCTCGCCGCTGCGCGGCAGTTCGCCCGCCAGAGATTCGCGCAACACCGCTACGCCATGGTCTTGCACACCCACCAACAGCACCCGCACGTGCATCTGGTCGTCAAGGCCGAGAGCGACTGCGGCCGGCGGCTCCATATCGACAAGCAGCTCTTGCGAGATTGGCGCGAGCACTTCGCGCAGTTGATGCGCGAACAGGGGATTGCGGCCAACGCCACACCGCGGGCCATTCGAGGCAAGAACAAGAAAAGCCATCGGGAGGGGATCTTCAAGGCACAGTTCTACGGCAAGTCCAAGTCCGCCGTGGTGCGCGAACGTGTGCTCGGCGTCGCGACAGAGCTCACACGCTCCGGAACGGTTGAAGACCCGGCGCGCGCAAGGTTGCTCGAGACGCGCAAATCCCTGGTATCAACCTGGATGAAGGCCGCCGAGGTGCTGGACGAGCAGGGCGAGGAGGTCCTTGCGGGCGACGTCCGCTACTTCGCACAACGTCTCCCGCCCGTTCTGACCGACCGGCAACGCCTGGCCGCGCAACTCATCCTATTTAAAGAACAGCAGCGTCAGCTCAAACCGGGAGGACCCGAGCGCAGACACCCCAGGGTCCTTGAGCGGACACGGTAGGACGGGTCAATAGTCGGCATTCATTGGTGATTTCACCTCATTCGCTGACTAGTGGCATCGCCTTGGCCGGCGGATATTGACGAGAGCGACCTCGCACCCGATAGCGCGACTCAGAGTTACAGGCGATGAAAAGCGAATCGAAAAATCAACTTGAGTTCAACCTGGAGCCTCCAGGAAGGGTCCTTCATGACCCCAATGAGCGGGCACTAAGGCTGAAAACTTCATGCGGCGCAAGGGTTCCCCCGGAGCATGAGCGGAGTCCCTCGTTGAACCAAGTGGCCGACCCGTCTTCTCGTGCCCTTGCGCCTCGACTGGTTCGCCTGCGAGATGCGCCGCGATATCTCGGCATGGATAAGAACCGCTTCAATCGGGAAGTGCGCCCGTGCCTGGTGGTCATTCCGATCGGAACCCAGGGGGTCGCCTTCGACCGCCTTGACCTCGACGCCTGGGCGGACGAGCATAAGCGTCGCAACGGGTGTCCCGCGGCTCAATCTGAAAGGAGCAAGCCATGGGAAACCAAAGAACGACAGGCCTCACCAAGCGCGGCGGGGTCTGGCATATCGATAAAGTGTTCAGAGGAACTCGCATTCGCGAAAGCACTGCAACGGGTGATCTCGCCCAAGCCCAGGAGCAACTCGCCAGGCGGATAGACCAGATTCGCACGGCAAGAGTCTATGGGCTGCGGTCGGATCGTACGTTTCGTGCAGCGGCAACCAGGTTTCTGGAGGAGAACCAACACAAGAAAAGCATCCGAGACGATGCCGCGCTCCTCCGGCAACTGGACCCCTTCATCGGGAACCTGACGCTGCGGCAGGTGCACATGGGAAGCCTGCAGCGGTTCATCGCGAAGCGGCGAAGCGATGGAGTCAAGACGCGCTCGATCAACAACGCGTTGGCGCTCGTGCGGCACATCCTCAATCTCGCCGCGTCCGAGTGGCGAGATGAGCAGGGTCTCACGTGGCTCGAGTACGCGCCGAAGATCAAGCTCATTCCCGTCAAGGACGGCAGAGCGCCCTACCCGCTCGCACGCGATGAGCAGGCGATGCTCTTGCAGGAACTGCCCGATCACCTTGCACGAATGGCGTTGTTCAAGGTGAACACAGGATGCCGCGATCGGGAGGTGTGCGGCCTCAAGTGGGACGATGAGGTGAAGGTGCCCGAGCTCGATACGTCTGTGTTCATCATTCCGGGGGACAGGGTCAAGAACGCACAGGACCGACTGGTCGTCTTGAACCGGATTGCGCGATCAGTGGTGCAGGCGCAGAGAGGTCAACACCCGGAGTATGTGTTCACCTTCGTACCGAAGCGAGGCAAGGCCAAACCAGGTGAGCATCAGGAAGTGCCGACCCCAGTGCCCGTGTTCCGGATGAACAACTCGGCGTGGAAGAACGCGCGCGTGCGGGCAGCCGACAAGTGGGAGGAGCAGACCGGCGCACCGGCACCGGACGGGTTTCGGAGAGTGCGCGTGCACGATCTGAAGCACACCTTCGGTCGTAGGCTGCGGGCGGCCGGCGTGTCATTCGAGGATCGTCAGGATCTGCTGGGCCACAAGAATGGACGGATCACGACGCACTACTCGGGGCCTGAACTCTCGAGCCTCATTGCGGCTGCGGAGAAGGTTTGCGATGACACAAAGTCACCCAAAGTCCCCACAAGCATCTGTTTACGGCGGAACTCGGGCTGACTAAATGGCTGATGTTGTTTGTAAATCTGGTGCCGGCTGAGGGATTCGAACCCCCGACCTACGGTTTACAAAACCGTTGCACTACCACTGTGCTAAGCCGGCATGGCACTTCGCCGCGGCATTTTACCGTGGGAAGGCCACGCCCGGGAAATCGAATGCGCGCCTGCGCGCGCCGGCGGCGCCTTGAGGTCCTGCGGGCCGTAAGTTACGTCGATCCCCAGCAAGTCTGGCTGGTCGCGCTGCCGGTAGCGCCCTGAGTGCCCGCGTTGTTGAGCGTGAAGGTCGTGCAGGCGGAATCTTGCGTTTGCGGCGACTTGAGCGGCGTCGCGGTGATCGTGTAGCTGCTCGCGGCTAGCGCGATGGTGATCGTGTAGTAGCCCTGTACCGACGGCGCCGAACCGGCCGCCACGTTGCAACCCACGTGTAGCTGAAAGTTTGCGAGTAGCAGCGCTCGAGCGCCTGCGCGTCGCTCGTCATCGTGCGTGTCGCATCGGTCCGGTTGGCGGTCTTGGTGTACGCGCTGTACGCGGGAATGGCGATTGCCGCGAGAATCCCGATGATTCCCATCGCAACCACGAGCTCGATTAGCGAGAATCCGTTCTTTTTCATTGCGCTATCCTCAAGATTCCGAGTCGACCGAGATGCCAATCACTTCCGCTTTCGAGGGAGCCGCCGCGGGGTCGAGCAGCAAATGCACCTGTCTGCCCGATGGAGAGATGGACTCATCGCCTTTTCCGCGGCGCTACCCTGCTTGACGTGATACATGTGGTTGGCGACCTCGATCTCGTGACCGCCCGGCAAGGCTGTGATCTGGCCGGCGACCGGAGCGGCGACCAGCCGCGTGCTCCAGCCGACGTTGGGCAGCATGCAAAGCGCGAGCGTTCCCGAGGCGAGAGCGATCTTGAGTTTGCTCATTGGATTAATCATTGGTGAACCTCCCACCATGCTGTACGGCTCTTGGAATTGCCTTTCTCGACGACCGTTTGAATTGTACCGTCGGATCGAGTGATGAGCTTGACGGCTCCCGCCGTGGTCATGTTGGCGGTGCGAATCGTCGGAGCGGCGGCGAAGACAGCGCCGAGTCCCATGCCGACGGGGAAGACGGTGGCGCCCGTGCTGTTCGTCGCCGTATCGGCGGAATTGATCGTGCCGCTGTCGTTGATATCGAACTGCGGGCTGGTGAAGCTGCCGCCGGCGTAGTTGAGCACATAGAGGAACGAGTTGCCGCCCGCCGTACAGACGTTGGAGTTCGGCTGATAGGTCGTAAGCACCAGTGCGCCACCGCTCTCGATCCGAGGATCGGTGACGCCGCGTTCGCCGGTATGCGCGGCCTGGGCTGGGCACGCAACCGCTGACATGCCGGCAAGTTCAAGTCGATGTACCAGCCTTCCTGCGTGGGAATGGACAACGAGTTACCGGTCACGATGTACGCGGCGCTGTTGCTGGTTGCGTACGAGAGCGGCTCGTTCTCCAGGGCCGCGCTGGTGCGCTGGAGCGGTGTGCTGTAGCCCGCGGCCGGATCGAAGATCCCGTAAATCGTCTGAACCTGCGTGCTCGCAAGGTCCGCAGTGCCAAGGAGCTGCCCGGTGACGAAGTACACCATGGTACCCAGTACGGCCGGATAGCGCGGATTGAGAGTCGCCACCGGCGAGGTGGTGATCGGCTGGGTATGGTTGCTCGAGTCCCGAGCCTGGAACATCACGGTCACCGTCCACAGCGCCGGGTTCGAATTCGAGATGTTGACGCGCCACAGATTACCCTGCAGATCGCCCGCGTACACGAGATTCGAGTTCTGGGTAAGCTGTCCGCTCGAGTTCACCGCAATGACGGTGGACAAGCCGTTCGAGGCACTCAGGTTGCAGGCGGTCGGTCACGGCGGCGCACAGGTCGATCTTGATGGTGGTGGCGCCCGTCTGCGGGTTGAGCGCATAGAGGAAGGGCTTCTGATTGCGGCTGTTGTAGCCGTTGCCGACGAACACCTGCCAGCCGTCGGCCGTGTTGGTGAGCGCGGGCGTGCTGAATCCGAGGCCCATGTCGGGGTCCGTGAAATCCCAGAGCACGTCGGTTGGCGAGCACGCCTTCCGTCGTGATGGCGGCCGGATTGGTCACGTCGATCGCGTACACGCTGTTGCCGCCCTGGGCTTCGGTGCCCACGAGCACCGTGTGCCAGCGTGTTGTCCGAGAACTGCACGTCGGAGGCTTGCGGAGATCCGTTCACGTAGAACTGGTGAACGGCGTTGTAGTAAGGATTGACGAGCAGAGTGAGATTGGCGTAGGCGCCGGTCGGGATATAGGCGAACAACTCGTTGCCGGTGGTGGCATTGAAGGCGTGCAACATGCCGTCGTTCGCGCCCACGTAAATCATCGGCGGGCGCGAGGCATAGGTCTGCGCGAATGCGACGTAGGACGCTGTCTGATTGTTCGATGACGGCGCGCCGATATACAGAGGATCGCTGCTGACGATATCGCCGAGCTTATGGGTGCGGTTGCGGAACTGACCGCCGTTGCGCAATTCCTGGGCGTTCGAGCCCCGCAAGAACTGCAGAACGTCCTGTCCGTTCGTGTCCGGCGTGAAGGTCTCGAGATCCTGTCCGAGCACCGTGCTGCTTGCAATACCGGTCGTCGGCGTGCCCGTATTCCACTGGAACGGTGTGCCGCGAGCGGCGACCGGGTCCCAGGTGGCGATGAGGCGGCCCAAGTTCCAAGTCTGCCCGTCGAGCTGTGTCTGCGCGGACCAGAGCGCGTCCGACGGAGCGGTATTCACGACACCCGTCGTCGGATTGATGGGGAACGCGTAGAGGTTTCCGGTCCAGTCCTGGTACAAGTCCGAGGTCGTGAACTGCGACTGATAGACCACGGAGTTGGTGTTGAGGCCGGTCGAATTGACCGCCGCCGAGGCGGTCGACTGGGTGGCGGCCAGAATTTTCGTGATGATGATCTGCAGATCGGCGGTCACGGCGCCCGGGCTGTTGGCGGGGAAATAGGCGCTGGTGCCGCCGGCGACCGCCATCGCGTTGAGTGTCTGGTAGGCGGTCATGTTGACGGCGGGATCGACGCCGGCGCCCACGCCGATGATATAGGTGTTGACGCCGATGGACTGCAGCGCCGCGATCTCGGTCATGACGTCCGTCAAGGCCTGATCGTTGGTGGAGATCAGCGTGTTGAGCGGAGACGGGTTGAAGCTTGCGGTCACGCCGTAACCTGTCGCGGCGGTGCTGCCGAGCGGCGGCCACGCATGGTTGCTCAAATCGAGCGTCGGCAATCCGTCCGTCACGAGCACCACGTACCGCTGGCCGCGCAGCCGTTGCTCGAGGCGGGATTGGTCTTGAAATAATTGTAAGACCCCGCGAGAAGGCCCGCGATCGGCGACTGCGTCGCCTCCGCCTTCATCTCGATGGTGCCGGTCGAGTTCGTCTCGGGAGCGAGGTACGGCGTGAATTTCGCAATAGCCGTCGCCACGGACGTGGGAGTCGGAGTCTGGCCGGCCGAGGTCATGGCAACGAGCATCTGTCCGGAGTTCGGAGTCTCGCTGGTCGTGTAGTAGCCGAAACCGCGTAGCTCGTACATGACCTGAGGGGAGTACGGCACATAGCCTGCGTTGGTGGGACCGGTCTCGGTCGCGCAGCCGTTCACCTCCGCCGGATACGCTTCTAAGACGCTGCCCGTTTCGTAGTTGCCCAGCGAGTAGTTCGGCGGAAAGGGCGTCGCGGGGTTCACGGCCGCCGTAGACCACGCACACGGGGTCAATAGCACCTGAAGACGCGTACAACACGTCGTTGACCGAGGTATCGTCGCTGCTCGCTGCGACCACCATGTATTGCTGGGCCGTGATGTTCTGACTCAGATAGAAGGTATTCAGAGCCGCACAATCCTTGGACACGTTATTCGCGTAGGGGAGCGAGATATTCACCCCGTAGCATGGGTTCGGGACGAGCTCGTCGCCGAGCGGCGGCGTCGCAGTGTTCGTGAACTGAAATCCTCCCGTGGGGCTCATCTGATAAACCCAGGTCGTCCATGAGTTGCAGCCCGCGGTCTCGTAATCCATCAGCGCGAAATCCGCATCGGCGATGTAGTTGCTCAATATCGAGGTGATACCGGCCTTCGCGACGTTGAGACGGCTCGCGGAGTTGTCGTACTGAACACCGGCCGTGGTCACGGTGTAGGGAGCGACACCGCTCGTGCCCGCATTCAAGGGCGGCGTGAACCCGGTGGGGATTGTGAAGTTCACCGGCGAGCTCGAAGTGTAGAGCGCCGAGTAGCGGTTCCGACATCTCCCGCACCCGTGAGGATGGCGCCGGCTCAAGGTGCCGTCCATGGACTGCGAATTGCCCACCGCCAGCAAAATTTGCGGATGCGCCGGAATTTCGACCGTCATGGGCACTTGCGATATGGGAACCGTGGGCGGCGCCGTGCGCGAGGGCGGATGCGAACGGCCATCCTGCTACGATCGCGATGCCGGTGCCGATCGCGGTTCGCCGCACAGATCGCCTTCATTCGTTGCATGTTCATAACCGTATCCTCGAGCCCTGCGGGCTAGCGGAAAATGCTCTGTAAGATCGTGGTGGTGGATGAATCGGCGCCCACGCCGCTGGCGGTGACGCGATACACCGTGACCGGCGAGGTCGGTGCTGCATACTGCACCTGGCCGATGCTGTCGCCCGGCATGGCGACCGCCGGCAGATTCTCGATGATGTACTTCGGCGATTGCGCCGCGGTCGGCAGCGAGGTCAAAGCCGGCATCGGGTTCAGCGGATCGGTCGGCGAATAAGTGATTGCGGCTCCCGCAGCGGACCAAACCAAAACGGGCGGTCCCCAAAGCACGCTACCCACCAACGGGTTGAGCTCGTACAAGCCATTCGTATTGGCGGAGAACTGCGAGGCGCCGTACACGCCGGTGGTCAGGCCGGTCTCCGCCGCGCGCAAAGCGGCCTCGGCCGCCTGCGCGCCGATTTGACGATTGTCCTCGTTGCGCGCCATGCGCTCCTCGGTGGTCTGCATGCGCGCCGCGGTCACCCCGAGCAAACTCAGGATGAGCAGCAGGATCAAGGCGACGAACAAAACGACGCCGCGCTGTTGCGATGGGGATTTCAACTTCCGCTGGTGGCGCATAGCCGCAAGCTCCTCAATCTTCCATGTTGCGCGTTGAAACGGTGATCTCGAACACCTGGCGTGAGCGCGTATCGATCGGCGCAGTCACCGTGTTTCCGAGCAAGTTGAATGTCTGAGCGATGGCGGGCTTGGGAACGGCGCCCGGCTGACTTGCGGCCAGCACGGCGATCTTCACGCTCATCACGGAGTTGAAATCGACCACCGATTGGGCCGGCATGTACTCGGCAACGGTCTGAGTGCCGGTGGTATCGACGCCGTACAGCACCTGCATGCTCTCGATGTCCGAGACCAGCTCGCTTGCCGTGTTCGCCGAGAAAGGGCCGACGGTTCCGTTCAGGTCGTTGACGAACAACGCACCGTCGCCGTCCGCCCCTTTGCCTATGTAATACACCGTGGTGTCGATGGGCGTGACCTGCGCTCCGATCTCGAAGCTGACCGGAAATGTGGACGCGTTGTTGCCGGGACTCCCGGTGGCGAGCGAGACTGTCGTGCCATTGACTTGAGAGATCCGGAACACCACCGATTTGGCGCAATCGCTGATGGTCGCGATTTGGTTGGCGGCCAAGTTGTACGGGTTGAGGACCGTAAAGCTGGTCGCACCATTGGCGATACTGGTGACGATGGCCGGTGGATTAGTGGTCCGCAACGTCGAATAGACGACGAGCACATCGCTATTCTTGATGACCGTGCCGGCGAGAGCGGGGTCGAGACCGCCGCCAGGCCACGCGGGGCCGGATGAGGCGAGCCAGTCGCCGCTCGACGCGTCGGGCGTCACCGGCGGTTCGGTCACGGTGTAGGAATTCGACACCGTGTTGTTGGCCTCGTAGCCGCCGAGCGGCTGACCATAGTTGTAGTAGACCGAGCTCGGCATGCCCTGCAACAGAGTCAACTGGCTATGCGTCGTATTGCAGGCCATGTATCCCGCGCCGCGCACGGCGGTCTGCAGGAAATCGAGCGCGAAGCGGCCGTTATCGGAAACCGCCGCGGTGCCCGTGGTATTCATGAAGGAGGATCGTGATCCGAGAAACGCCGCCATGACCGCGGCGGTCACGATGAGGGCCAGGGTAATCGCAACCATCAACTCGACGATGGAGAATCCGCGCGCGCGGTGTGCGGCAGGTTGAGTCACGAGGCCTTGCGGGATATTGCTCATTGATGTAACGCCGTTTCCAAGGTGACGCTCATGGGAGCCGCCACGCCCGCGGCGGTGCCGCCGAATATGGATTGCGCCGCCGAGTCGTCCCATTGCACGACGATGGTCGCCATGATCGGAGGGGTCGTCGTGACGGTGACCGAGCCTTGCCCGGAAGGCAGTGCGCCCGCCGGAGCCGCCAGGCGCGTCTTCCAGGCATAGACGTCGTAAGCCGCCAGATTGGCCGCTACCGGGCACGCCGCGTTCAGGCAGCTGTAGCCGGGGTTGACGGCGGCCGTAGTGAGCGCGGTGTTGTAATTGCCGGCTGCGGCCGCGGTCGGATTCGCGCGCATATTGTCCAAGATCTCGTAGGCCAGCTGGGTCGCCTGGCTGCGCAGATAGGCGCTGTCGTTGGAGTGCGCGGAGTACAGAACGAGCTTGGCGATGCCGAGCAGCCCGATGCTCAAGATCACGAGCGAAACCAATACCTCGACGATCGTGAAGCCCGATGTCCGGCCGACCGCGGGTCGACGGCCGTCGAGGCCGCGATGATTTGGCGGCGCGAGCATGGATGTCACCGGCGTGCGCATGAGTTACGGGCAGCTGAGGGCCGCGCCGCTGACCGACTTGCCCGGTGTCTGCGAGGCGGCGATGCGCCCGGTGGCGTTCACTTCGACGTCGCGTGAATAGGCTCCGCCGCGGGAGTCGCAAATCTGGACCGTGAGCCACGCATCCACCAATCCGGTCGACGAGAACGTCACTTCTGTTGGCGTTGTACCGGCGACTTTCACGGTATTGGAACCGGCAAAGGCCGGCACGTATTGCACCACCGTCGCAGCTCCGGCGAGAGTCTCCTTCACGATCCAGCCGTTGTTCCAGCTGGTCCCGCCGTTGCAGTTCACGCCATCGCTGGAGGTGCACACCTGAACCCCGCCGTTGTTCACCTTGATCGCTTCGCTGCGCGCGTAGTTGAGGCTCGCGACCAGCGAATTGATCTGGCCGATGTCTCGGTCATTGAGCACGAAGTTGTTGAACGCCGGCACCGCCATGGCGGTCAGCATTCCGGCGATGGCGATCGTGACCATGAGCTCGATGAGCGTGAACCCGCGAGCGGTCGCGGACTTTCCTGTCGTGATCGATGTGGCGTATTTCATGGGATTCATGCTAGGAGCATTTGCTTGCGTGAACCTGACATGGCCCAGCGCGTTACCCAAACTGTGATGCGGTTCTTGATGAGATCCGCAAAACGCGATCCGCGTCTGTAGGAGTAAAGGCTAGGGACAGACGAGCGGCGCGCCGGCGACGGAGTTGCCCGGAGTTGCCGAGCCGGCCACGCGGCCGGCGGCGTTCACTTCGACGTCGCGCGCAAAGGCGGCGCCGCGGGTATCGCAGATACGGATCGTCAGCTGACCGCTCGGCAGACCGGTCGATGCGAAGGTCACTCCGGCCGGTGATCCGGTTGCGGTCAGCGTATTGCCGCCCGCCAAGGCAGGCACGGCGGAGAGCACCGTTCCCGCGGCATTGGTCACAATCCATCCCTGCGACCAATCCGTGCCACCGCAAGTCGTCGCATTGACCGACGGACACACGGTGACGCCGCCGGCGATATTCTGTTTGATGGATTCGCTGCGCGCGTAATTGAGGCTCGATACGAGCGAGTTCGCCTGCCCGATGTCGCGGTCGTTCAGCACGAAATTGTTGAAGGCCGGCACGGCAATTGCGACCAATATGCCGGCGACGAGCATCGTGACCAAGAGCTCAATGAGCGTGAACCCCGGCGCAAGGTTGGCTGCGCCGGAGGAGGATTTGCGGTTCATTGGTCACGATGCTAGATGCGCGAGCTTGCGGCAAGCTGACGGCGCACGGGCGGCGGCGTCAAACTGAGAAGCGCATCGCAAAACGTCCGCGCCTTGATCAGCGATTCCCCGCCGGCAAGGGCCGCGGAAGCACGGCTGACAGGGCCGCCTCGAGGGAGTGCACATTGTCGAAAAGAGCGTCGACGTGGCCGCCGAATCCATCCTGCGATGAAGTATCGAAGATGAGAAGGCGCTTCGGCTCCGGTGCTGCCGCATAGAGCTTAAGGGCGTGCGTGTATGGGATGGTCGTGTCGGCCCGGCTGTGAGCGACGACGACCGGGATGTGAACCAAAGGCATGCGCGCGAGCGAGTCGAATTGCACCGATGCGACGTAACGTACCGGCAACCAGGGGTAGCGCTCCGCAGCGGCATCGGGGATGGAGGTGAACGCACCGAAAAGCACGAGCGCCGCCGCTTGGTGCCGGGTCGCGAGAGCGACGGCGGGCCCAGAGCCCAGAGAATGCCCGAGCAAAATAATTCGCTCCGCGGCGATGCCGCGGTGAACCAGGCTGTCGAAGGCCGCTTCGGCATCGGCGTACATCGCGGCCTCGGAGGGAAGGCCCGGACTCATGCCGAAGCCGCGATAGTCGATGCTGAGGACGCTGAAGCCCGCGCCGCGCAGCACCTCGCCATGCCGCAACTGGTCCGCTGAAAAGGCGGAAGCGGCATTGCCGTGCAGGAGCAACACCCAGTATCCCGTATCGCGTGTCTCCTGCGCAGGAAACACGACGCCGGCGATCGCGCTGCCGCCGTCCACGGCTATCGCAACTCGCTCGGTCCCCGTCGGCAGCTCGGCGACGAGAGACAGCTTGCTGCGTGCCGATGCGAACACGAGATCATCCTCGTGGAGCTTGAGCCAGCCGACGGCCAGAGCGACGATCAGCATGAGGGCGGCAAGCAGGGCGCCGAGGTATCGGGCGAGGCGGCTCAATGCCAGCCGCTGACGGCGCTGCGGGCGGCTTCGTTCAGCGGCCGGGCGATCAGCCCGGTTTGCGATGCGCTGATTTCGTACGAGCCCTTGTCGGCCATGGGCAAGAACGTCGCACTGCCGTACAGCGCGTCCACCCACGGCAGCCAGCGATGGTAGCGGTGCGCCAACTCCCACAAATCGATCGTTTCCGGGGGATGGAGCTGATAGACCGTGCGGGGCTGACTACGCTCGTCCTCGATGTCGGTATATCGGCCGCTGATGCGATCAAGCCGCAGGGCCGCATCGAAACCGAGCAGGTTGATGGAGCCCTGCCATTTGAGAATGCGCGCATCCACCTGCCATTCGTCCCCGCGCAGGAAGAAAACCGCGACCGTTCCGTTGGGATAGGTGAGGACGGCATCGTATTGGTGCGGGGCTACGCGCGACAAATCGAGCTCGCCCACCGCAGCCTCGCTGGTGAGACGCTGATAGGTGCGCAGATCCAGCGTCAGCGCGAAGACGGCTGCCGCCAACGCTAAAAAGACGAACGCCACGGCAGTGCTGAACACCCCGCTGCCGACGTTCATGACGCGAAAGCGACGTACCGCGATGATCAGTAGGAACAGGCCAATAAGCCCGGAGATGGCGATGAGGGCGTTCAGTGGCATGGCGATGACTCAAACGGACCGGAACCGAACCTCATGGGACTAACTGAAACACTTAGCTCGGTTCCGGTGTCTCGTTGCAGACCCGAATAGTTTGCTGTGTTTCCAATGTTTTGCAAGTGCATGCGTTGCGATCGCGCGCCGCGACGGCGCACGCGCATTAACTCACGTTAATAATGCACCGTGTAGGACACACCAATTGCGCCTCGCGGCGCCGGCCTGACTGACGGTCAGACTCGCGCCTTCGCGGGAGGCGCCAGCGAATCGATCGAGGCGGGTGGCGACATCGAGTGCGATTGCACGAAGTCGACCCCCAGGGCGGTGAGCCATTCTTGCTCCGCCGCGGTCTCCATGCGCTTCGCGACGGTGTGCATGCCGAGAACGCGTGCCATCTGCACGACGGCCGTGATGGAGGCCTGCGCGAGCTTGTCGGTGCGCATCTTGTGCGTGATCTCCGGAGCAAGCTTGACGTAGCGCACGCCCGGCAAGCGCAGCAGGTCGAAGCATTCGGTCTTCAGCGAGAAGTCATCGAGCACCAGCGGGCAGCCGAGACGGTCCAGCGCGGCGGCCACTTCGCCAAGACGCCCCGCCATCTTCACCGCCGTGGCCACGTCCACCTCGAAGGCGATCATCGCCTTCGGCAGCGTCGATTTGGCGAGGCAGAGGCCCACGAACTTGATGAAGTGCTCGTCGTGCAGCGCCGTGGTCGTGAGATTGACGGAGAACATCACGGCGTGCTGCTGCCATACATCCGGATGACGCACCAGCCACCCCACGAGCTCGGTGACCACGCGTCGATCGATCATCGAGCCGAGGCCGTTATCGACCGCCGCCTTGAGCATGGCCTGGGGAGCGGCGTTGTCGTCCGAGCCCGAGCGGAGCAGGACCTCGTAGCGCCGCAGCTGGCTGCCCTTGATGAGCGGCACCAAGCGCTGGACGTGCAGCGAGATGGGACTCTTGCGCAGGGCCGCGTGCAGCCGATCCATTTCCGGACTAACGGACTGCGACTGCTTGTCGAGCGAGTCCTCGAGAACACGCTCGACGGGCGTCGGGGGCGGCGCGGCCGGTGCCGGCGCCGACTGGACGGCCGCGGGACGTGCGGGCGCGGCTTGCGCGCGCGGCGCTCGCGTGGCGGGCGGCGGGGGCGAATCGTCGAACGTGATCTCGAGCTCATCCGGGCTCTGCGCGGCCGGCATAGGCGCGACCGGCATCGGCGCGACTGGCGCGGGATTTTTGGATGCGGCGGGAGGGGCGGGACGCGCCGAGGCGGCGCGGGCGGCCGGCGCGCGCGCCGCGGGTGCGGCCACTACCGGCGCATTGCCGGCGGGGCGTGTGGTGCTTGCCGTACTCGCGGCGGGACGATTGCGCGCTGTCCAAGCAACCTTGCTTGCCGGCGCGGAGGGGGCGAGCGGCTCGGCAAGCTGCGGCTTGCGGCCCGGGGTTGTAGCCTTGGCAGGAGCCGCCTTGGTGGCCGGCGCAGCCGGCGGCACCGGAGCCTTCGCAGCAGGCGGCGGCTCCGGGGCGATCTGCACTTCGGGCGGCGGCTCGATGTCGGGGCGCATGCCGGCAAAATCCATCAGCACCCGCTGCAGCTTCGGATTCATGAATTTGATCGCGCCATGCTCGTCGTGGCGAATGACGCGGCTGTCCAAGACGATCATGATCGCGCCGACCATTGCGCGGCGCGCGCTGGTCGCACGCAGCAGCACCGCGGAGCGGGCGTCGCCGAGATCGTAGGCGAGAATCGGCGGCGCCTTCGGATTAGAAAACGCCTCGATGGCCTCGAGCACCGCGTTGTGCTCGTCCGGCCCCATGGAGCTCTCGCTCAGCCAGAGCACGTCTCCGTTCTCGTCGTGCAAAGAAACGGCATGCGCGCGCGCGGGCTCGACGGCGGCACGCACTTTCTGGCATACCGCATCGAAATCAACGAGCGGACTTTCCATTACATTTAAGGGCTTGCCCTGCTCCATAGACCATTCTTGCGAGATTAGCCTGCATATGTACAGGAGCAGCTACGGAAGTGGTGTGATGGTCTTCGCCAAACGCCCGAGAAATCCGCTACCTGGCGGCCCGGCGAAGAACGGGCTAAGGCAAGCCGGTATGACATATGATGGCTATTCGCGTGCCTCAAACCGCCTCGAAGGAACCCATGTCCGCTCCGCGAATCCGTCAATTTCGCTATTACGATTTTGTGATGGCCGCCTATGTTTGCGTGCTGCTCTGCTCGAATTTGATTGGGCCGGCCAAGGAAACTTCGATCCACATTCCCGGCACTTCGCTCACGCTGACCTTCCTGGCGGGCGTGCTGTTTTTCCCGATCTCCTATATTTTCGGCGACATCCTCACCGAGGTTTACGGCTACGCCCGAGATCGCCGCGTGGTGTGGGCGGGATTCGGGGCACTCGCGTTCGCATCGCTGATGGCCGCCGTCGTCGTGCACCTGCCTCCATCGGACCGCTCGCGCGCGACGCAAGCCGCAGTGGACGCGATATTCGGCAACACCCCACGCATCGTGCTCGCCTCGATCGTTGCCTTTCTGTGCGGCACATTCGTCAACAGCTACGTGCTTGCCAAGATGAAGATCTGGACCCAAGGCCGCTGGCTCTGGACGCGTATCGTCGGCTCGACTCTGTGCGGTGAGCTGGTGGACTCGGTGATCTTCTATGCCGTCGCCTTCTACGGTCTCATGCCCGGGTCGCACCTGCTCTTGATCATGTTCACTCAGTACGGACTGAAGAGCGGCTGGGAGATCGTGGCGGCACCGCTGACTTACCGTGTGGTGGCGTTCCTGAAGCGCGCCGAGCAGGAAGATTATTACGACATCGGCACGAACTTCACGCCGTTCTCGCTGCGCACGTAGGCCTCGCCGGCCGCACGCTGCCGGCCGCGGGCGCCGCTGACCGCGCGGCCGCCGCGTTTGATCCTTCCCTTGCCATATTTTGCCATCGCCCGATAACAACGGTGCCCGAAACGGGGCGCCAAATGCTCCTCACGAGGCGGCAATGCCGCCGCGAATGTCCGCAACACAGGAGGAGCGTCATGAAGATTGCACAGTCGAAAGTGATATGGACCCTGAGCTTGGTGGGGATGAGCGCGGGCGCGTGGGCCGACTCTGCCGCGGTGGCCGATACCGCGCCGAAGAAGCCCTCGCCGCACGAGCCCGCGGGCTTCGTCGCCGGGGCGGTGATCGGCGGCTTCGCCGCGGGTCCCATCGGGGCCGTGGTCGGCGCCGGGGTGGGTACCTGGCTCGGATCGCGCGTGCATCGCGCGCATGATGCGGGCAAGGCCGAGGCGAAGGTCGCCGTCTTGCAAAGCGACCGGGAGCAGCTCGAGAAGGAGACCGCGGAGCTCAAGAGCGAGAGCGCGGCGCTCGCGAGCGCCAAGAGCGACCTCGAGGAGACCAATCGCGCGCTTAGCGCCAGGCTCGACCAGCTTGCGCACAGTGTGGAGACGGCCCAGGAAGCCACCGACGATGCGGCGCGCGAGCAGGCGGCCAGGGTGATCGACGGGCTGCAGGGGGACGTGCTGTTTCGCACCGGCAGTGCCGAGATCGACGAGGAAACGGCTCGCGACATCGGGGTGATCGCCGGCGTGCTCACGAAGTCGCCGGCTCTGACTGTGCGGCTGGACGGCTATGCCGATCCGCGCGGGAGCGATGAGCTCAATCTCAAGCTCTCGCAGGCGCGAGCCGACGCGGTGCGCGATCTGCTCCTCGGCGCAGGGGTGCCCGAGCAGGCGCTCGAGGTGAACGCCTACGGCAAGAGTCAGAGCACGGCACAAGACGTCGACGGCTACGCGTTCGAGCGCCGGGTGCGCCTCACGTTGCAGGCCGCGCCGCCCGCGCCGCTCGCGCAGGTCAGCGAGCCCACCCCGCAGAGTGACAAGCGCTGAAAGAGAGCGGCTCGGCGCAAGCGTCGAGCCGCCCTTGTCTCTGGCCGCCTCGCGCACTTACGATAGGACATGGCAGATCACCCCAAGATCGTGGCGCTCGATCGCTATCAGACCGGCGAATCTGCCAATCCCTCGCCTGAGAAGATTCTGGTCGGTATACCGCGCGTGCGGGTGTCCAATCAGTTCACCGACCCGACGCAGCAATTTTTCTGCGGTTTCTGGTCGAGCACCAGCGGCAAGTGGCGCGTGCGCTATACCGAGTACGAGCTCTGCGTGCTGATCGAAGGCCGGGTGCGCCTGGAGTCGTCACACGGCGAGAAGAACGACTTTCGCGCAGGCGATGCGTTCCTCGTCCCTGCGGGCTACGAGGGCACCTGGGAAGTGGCCGAGCCCTGCAAGAAATGGTACGCGGTGTTCGAGTCCAAGATCTGACGCGCTAGCCACCGGGCGCCGGTGCCGCGCTTGCGCGGGCGCTGCACGCCGCGCGCGCCGCACCGTCTCAAGCCGTATCGCGAATCGCCCCGGCGAGCGTCTCGACGATCTGCGCGATCTGCTGCTCCTCGACGATCAACGGTGGCGACAGGGCGATCGTGTCGCCCGTGACCCGCACCATGACGCCACGCTCGAAGCACTTCAAGAACACATCGAAGCCGCGCGTACCGGGCTTGCCCGGCCGCGGCTCGAGCTCGACGGCCCCGATCAGTCCGAAGTTGCGGATGTCGACCACGCTGGCGGGGCCGCGCAGGGAGTGCACCGCCTCCTGCCAGGTCGGGGCGAGCTCGGCGGCCCGGGTGAGCAACCCTTCGCGCGTGTACACCTCGAGCGCCGCGAGCGCTGCGGCGCAGGCGGCCGGATGAGCCGAGTAAGTGTAGCCATGGAACAGCTCGATCGCGTTCTCCGGCCCCTGCATGAAGGCGTCGTAAATCTTGCGCTGCGCGAAGACCGCGCCCATGGGAATGGCGCCGTTGGTGAGGCCCTTGGCGGTCGTCATGAGATCGGGAGTCACGTCGAAAACCTGAGCAGCGAACGGCTTGCCGATGCGGCCGAATCCCGTGATCACTTCGTCGAATATCAGCAAGATGTCGTGCTTGTCGCAGATCTCCCGCAAGCGCTTCAGGTACCCCGCCGGCGGCAATATCACGCCGGCAGAACCGGCAATGGGCTCGACGATGACGGCCGCGATATTCGATGCGTCGTGCAGGGCGATGAGCCGCTCCAGCTCGTTCGCGAGGTGCATGCCCCAGTGCGGGAGTCCCCGCGTGAAGGCGTTGTGCCCGATGTCCAGCGTGTGCGGCAAATGATCGACGCTCGGCAAGAGCGCGCCCGCGAAGAACTTGCGGTTGTTCACCATGCCGCCGACCGACATGCCGCCGAACCCGACACCGTGATAACCCTTTTCGCGCCCGATGAGCCGGGTGCGCTGGCCTTGCCCGCGGGCGCGCTGATAGGCGATTGCGATCTTCAACGCGGTGTCGACCGATTCGGATCCGGAGTTGGTGAAGAACACCCGGTCCATGCCGGGCGGGGCGATCGCGGCCAGCCGGTTCGCCAGCTCGAAGGCGAGGGGATGGCCCATCTGGAAGGCGGGTGCGTACTCCATGGTGCCGAGCTGCTGCGCTACCGCCTCGGTGATCTCGCGGCGGCCATGTCCGGCATTCACACACCACAGGCCCGCCACCGCATCGAGCACCTGCCGTCCGTCGCTGGTCCAGTAATGCATGCCCTCGGCACGGGTAAGCAGGCGGGGATTTCCCTTGAACTGGCGGTTGGCCGTGAACGGCATCCAGAACGCATCGAGCTCGGTCGGGGCGGGATTCGGTGTGATGCGGGCATTCATGGCGAAAAATCCTTTCCAATGCGGAGGGCTTTGTGCGACCCAGCCCAACCCCGAATCGCAGGTCGGCTGATAAGAAAATTCAACACCTAGCCTATTTTAGCTGAATCTTTGATCAATACTGTTTAAAATAATTGACACTATGGGTCTCGACGTCGGTGCTCACCTCAAAGCCGTGCGGCAGATGTACGGCCTTTCGCAGCGCGAGCTGGCGAAGCGCGCGGGGGTGACCAATGGCCTCATTTCGCTCATCGAGCAAAACCGCGTAAGCCCCTCGGTGTCCTCGCTCAAGAAAGTGCTCGACGGCATCCCCATGGCGCTCGCCGAGTTCTTTACCTTAGACCTCGCCGGCCAGGTGGAGGTCTTCTTTCCGCGAGCGGAGCTCGCCGATATCGGCACCGGGGCGGTGGAGCTGCGGCTCGTCGGCGGCCGCCTCGCGAAGCGCAGCATGTCGATCCTGCACGAGCGCTATGCGCCCGGCGCGGACACGGGCGAGGAGATGCTGACGCACGCGGGCGAGGAGGGCGGCGTGATCGTCAAGGGCCGCATCGAGCTGTCGGTGGGTGGCGAATCGCGCGTCCTGACGGCGGGCGACGCGTACTACTTCAAGAGCTCGATTCCGCATCGCTTCCGCAATCCCGGGCGCGACGAGTGCGAGATCGTGAGCGCGAGCTCGCCGCCGACGTTTTAGCCAATTCTCAGGTAGCATACGGACATGAGACAAAGTGACAGTGGCGGCGACGCAGATGGCGTGCAGTTGGGACCGCGAGGCCAACGTGGCGCGCGCCGAGAAGCTGATTCGCGAGGCGGCGCGGCGCGGCGCGAACGTCGTGCTGATTCAAGAGCTGTTCGAGACGCCCTACTTCTGCAAGGATCACGCCGCGCGCTATTTCGATCTCGCCAAGCCGCTCGAGGGACATCCCGCCGTCGAGCACTTCCGTACGCTGGCGCGCGAGCTCGACGTGGTGCTGCCGGTGAGCGTGTTCGAGCATGCGAACAATGCCTTCTATAATTCCGTGGTGATCGTGGATGCGGGCGGCGAGGTGCTCGGCAGCTACCGCAAATCGCACATTCCCGGAGGGCCCGGGCTACCACGAGAAGTATTACTTCTCGCCGGGCGACACCGGATTCAAGGTATTCGATACCAAGTTTGCGAAGCTCGGCGTCGCGATCTGCTGGGATCAGTGGTTTCCCGAGACCGCGCGCGCCATGGCGCTCATGGGTGCCGAGATTCTCATGTTTCCGACGGCCATCGGCTCCGAGCCGCACGATCCGAGCCTCGATTCCGCGGCGCACTGGCAGCGGACCATGCAGGGCCACGCGGCGGCGAACGTGATGCCGCTGGTCGCCTCGAATCGCATCGGTGTCGAGGAAGGGGCGCATTACGCGATGACTTTCTACGGCTCCTCTTTCATCGCCTCGCATACCGGCGAGAAGATCGCCGAGGCGGACCGCAGCAGCGAAACCGTGCTCACCGCCGAGTTCGACCTCGACGCCGTGCGCCGCTACCGGCAAGCCTGGGGCATCTTTCGCGATCGCCGCCCCGACCTCTACTATCCGCTGCTGTCCCTCGATGGACGCGCCTGAGGTCCGCGCGCTTCCCACGGACCTGGTGTTTGTCGACTTAGAGACGACCGGCGGCAACGCGGCTCATCACCGGATCATCGAGATCGGCATCGTCCGGTTGCGCGACGGGGTGGTGATCGAGGAATGGAGCACGCTCGTCAATCCCGAGTGCGTCATTCCCCCGTACATCGAGAGTTTCACCGGCATCAGCAATCGTCTGGTCGGCTCCGCACCGCGTTTCGCCGACATCGGGCGGGTGGTGCTCGACAAGCTCAAGCCGGCCAGGGTTCCGCCGGTGTTCGTTGCCCACAACGCCCGCTTCGATTACGGATTCCTGCGCGCGGAATTCCGTCGCGCCGACTTGGCCTTCTGCGCGCCGGTGCTGTGCACCGTGAAGCTCTCGCGGCGCCTTTTTCCAGAGGAGCTGCGGCACAATCTCGACGCCGTGATGGCGCGCCACGGGCTCGCATGCAGCGCGCGTCACCGCGCGCTCGGCGATGCGCAGGTCATCAGCGACTTCTGGATCACGCTCTGCCGGGAGCTGCCCGAGGACACCCTCGCCGCCGCGGCGCATGCTGCCATGGGCGCGAGTGAAACTGCCGCCGCACCTTCCCGAGGGGCTGCCCGACGAATTGCCGGACGGCCCCGGGATGTACCGCTTCTTCGGCGAGCGGGCGGGGGCCGAGGGCGAGGTGCTCCTTTACGTGGGCCGGGCGGGATCATTACGCAGCGCCATCCTCGGCCATTTCGCCGACGACGGCGCGGCCGGCCGTGCGGCGGGCACCCGCGGACGCGGCGCCCCCCTCAAGGAAGCCGTGCGCCGCATCGATTGGGAGGAGACCGCCGGCGAGCTCGGCGCGGCGTTGCTCGAGCTCGAAGCGCTGCGGGCGCAGACACCGCTGTATAACCGCCACGTCAGAACGCCTAAGCGCTGCGTCACCCTCAAGCTTGCCGAGGACTCGAGCGCGCTCGCGATCGTTCCCGTGGATGAGCTCGAGTCGTCCGAGCTCGAGGGATGCTTCGGGATATTTCACGAGCCGAAGGATGCGCGCAGGGCGCTCGGCGAGATCGCTCGCGCACGCGAGCTGTGTCCCAAGATTCTGGGCCTCGAGGAGAGCGCCGGCTCTTGTCTCGCCCATCAACTCGGCCGCTGCAAGGGTGCCTGCATCGGCAAGGAGCCGCTCATTCTGCACGCCGTGCGCGTGCAGATGGCGCTCGCGTCCTTGAAGCTCAAGGCGTGGCCATTTCCCGGCCGCGTGGCACTGCGCGAGCGCAGTGCCTTCGGCGCCGAGGTGCTGCACGTTCTTGATCGCTGGAGGTATATCGGCACGGCGCACGGCGAGGAGGAGCTCGCCTCGCTCGCACGGCGCGCCGGCCCGCAAGGGTTCGATCCGCTGCTCTACAAGGTGCTGGCGCGTTATTTCGCCAAGCACCCGAAGCTCGATTGGCACGACCTCGAGGCGCAACGCCGGGCCGATGCCGGCCGCACCGATGCCCTCGATCAGCGCACGCTCGATGTGTCCTGAACGCGGCGCGTGAGCGAGGACGTCCGCTACTGGATTGCGACGGCGCCGATCGGCGCGGCCTCCGTCCTTGCCGAGGAGCTGCAGCGTTTCGGCGCCAGCGACATTCGCGAGCGCAGCCATGATGTGAAGTTTCAGGGCGCGCTCGAGGTCGGCTATCGGGCGTGCCTGTGGTCCCGCACGGCGACCCGGGTGCTGCTCAGCGTGGGCTCGATCGAGGCCAAGACCTCGCGCGAGCTCTACGAGGCTGCGAAGCGAATCGACTGGCGCCGACACCTCGCGCCCGGCGCGACGCTTGCTTGCGAGTGCAGCGGCGCGAACGCCGCCATCCGCCACACTCTCTATGGCTCGCAGCTTCTGAAAGATGCCGTGTGCGATGGGCTGCGCGAATCGACCGGGCAACGTCCGGACATCGAGCCCGAGCGTCCCGACGTGCGGCTGCATTTGCACGTGGAGCCCTCCACCGCCCTCATATCGGTGGACTTCTCGGGTGAGAGCCTGCACCGGCGCGGCTATCGGACGGAGGGCGGCCGCGCGCCGCTCAAGGAGAACGTGGCAGCGGCGATTCTGTTGCGCGCCGGCTGGGTCGATCTCGAGCGCGCCGGCGGCGCGCTCGTCGATCCCATGTGCGGGTCCGGCACGTTCCTCACCGAGGCGGCGCTGATCGCGGGCGATATTGCCCCGGCCCTCGGCCGGGAGTACTTCGGCTTTCTCGGCTGGCACGGTCACGACCCGGAGCTCTGGGAGCGGCTGCGCGCGGAGGCGCTTGCACGCCGCGCGGCGCGCACGCCGCGCCGCTGCATCGTGGGCTCGGACGCCGACGCCGCGGCGGTGCGCATGGCGCTGGAGAATGGCGCAAACGCCGGCGTCGCCGACTGGTTGCACGTCGAGCGGCGCGCGCTCGCCGCTGCCGCTCCGCCCCCCGGCGCCGTGAGCGGTCTGGTGGTGACGAATCCGCCTTACGGCGAGCGCATCGGCGCGGAGTCGGGCCTCGCCGAGCTCTACGCCGAGCTCGGCCGGGTGCTGCGCGAGAGATTTCATGGCTGGCAGGCCGCGATTCTCTCGGGCAATCCCGACCTGGCACGCCACCTCGGTATGTACGCCAAGCGCACGCATCGAGTATTCAACGGCGACCTCGAATGCCGGCTGCTGCGATTCGACCTGGGCGAGACGCGCGAGCCGCGCACACCCGAGGCCGCACGCGCCGAGCGATCGACGCGGCCGGGCGCACAGATGTTCGCCAACCGGTTGCGCAAGAATCTCGCGCGCCTCGAGCCGTGGGCCGAGCGCGAGCGCATCGATTGCTACCGCCTCTACGATGCGGACATGCCGGAGTATGCGTTCGCCGTCGATCTGTACGGCCGCGCGCCGCGGCACGTCTGCCTGCAGGAGTACGCCGCACCGAAGACGGTGGACATCCAGGGCGCGCGCGAGCGCCGCCGCGACGTGCTGGCGGCGTTGCCGCAGGTGCTGCAGGTGCCGCTCGAGCAGATTCATTCGCGCGTCCGCAAGCCGCAGAAAGGCGCCGAGCAGTACGAGAAACGCGCGCTCGACGCGGGCCGAATGGCGGTGCGCGAAGCGGGGCTCGAGTTCTGGGTGAATTTTGGCGACTATCTGGACACGGGATTGTTTCTCGATCACCGTATCGTGCGCGGCATGCTGCGCGGGTGGGCCGGGGATGCGGATTTCTTGAACCTGTTCTGCTACACGGGAAGCGCAACGGTCTATGCCGCCGCCGGCGGCGCGCGCTCGAGCGTGAGTGTGGACCTGTCGAACACCTATCTCGACTGGGCGCACGAGAATCTCGTGCTCAATCGCTTCGCCGGGCCGCAGCATGCGCTCTGCCGGGCCGATTGCCGCAAGTGGCTGGAAGAGGAATCCGCGCGCGGTCCGCGGTTCGATCTGATCTTCCTCGATCCGCCGACTTTCTCGAACTCGAAGCGTATGCAGGGCGTACTCGACGTGCAGCGCGACCATGCCGTGATGATCCGTCACGCCTTGCAGCTCTTGCGGCCGGCCGGCCGCCTGGTGTTCTCGACCAACTACAGCCGCTTCAAGCTCGATGCGGCCGCGCTCGGGGAGTACGAGATCGAGGACATCAGCGCCCGCACCATCCCCAAGGACTTCGAGCGGCATGCGCGCATCCATCGCTGCTACGTCGTGCGGCACCGCGGAGCCGCGCCCTGATGCTCAAGTTCTTGACGAGACGGTTGCTGCTGTCGCTCATCACCTTGGGCATCCTGTCGGTGGTGGTGTTCCTCGGCGGCCAGCTCCTGCCGGGAGATGTGGGACGCGCGGTCTTGGGGCCGCTCGCCGATGCGCGCGCGGTGGCCGTGTTCGATCACCAGGTGGGCGTCGACCGGCCCTTGTGGATTCAGTATTGGGACTGGATCACGCACTTCGTCGCGGGCGACATGGGCCGATCCTTCATCTTTCGCGCGCCGGTGGCGCCCTTCGTCGGCTCAGCGCTCGCGAACTCCCTGAAGCTCGGCGCTCTCGCCTTCGTGCTGGTGGTGCCGTTGGGCATCGCCGGTGGTGTATGGGCGGCGATGCGGGCCGGCCGCTTGAGCGACCGGATACTGGTGCTGCTCGGCCAGTCGCTCGGCGTCGTGCCGGAATTCATCTCCTCCATCGTGCTCATCCTGGTGCTCGGCGTCTGGCTGCGCTGGCTGCCGATGTCGGCGGACTGGCCCGAAGATACTCCGCCGCTGGCACAGATCCGCTATCTCATCCTGCCCGCGCTGCCTCTGGTGTTGGTCTTCTTCGGCTATGTCGCGCGGGTGGCGCGGGTCGGCACCATCGAGGCGATCGACGCGGATTACACCCGCACCGCCGTCTTGAAGGGATTGTCGACGGGAGCGGTGATGCGCCGGCACGTCCTGCGCAATTCGCTCCTGCCCACGATCACCGTCACGGCAAGTCTCCTCGGATACCTCGCCGGCGGTCTCGTGGTCATCGAGACCATGTTTCACTACCGCGGCATCGGCGCGCTCATCTATACAGCCGCGCGTGCCAAGGATTTCCCGATGTTGGAAGCCGGCGTGCTCACCGTGGGCGCCGTGTACGCGGTGGCCTCCGTGGCCGCCGATCTTTTGAGCGCCGCGCTCAATCCGCGGCTGCGCACCGCCGCATGAGCGCGCAGGCCACGGTGCTTGCCCAAGCGTCCAAAGCCGCGGCCCGCAGCCGGGCGCGCGAGCGCTGGCATTCGGCGCTGCACTCGGGGACGCTGATCGCAGGCGTGTCGATTTTGGGGTTCTGGATCCTATGCGCCTTATGCGGCGCGCGACTCGCGCCGCTCGATCCTTTCGCCGACAACTTGCTCGCGACGCTCGCGCCGCCGTCCGCCGCGCACTGGTTCGGCACCGATCAGCTCGGGCGCGACATCTTCTCGCGGGTCATCGTGGGTGCGCGCGACATCTTGATCGTGGCCCCGCTCGCGACGCTCTTAGGCACCGTGCTCGGGACCGCGCTCGGCCTCGCGCTCGGTTACCTGCGCGGCGCGATCGACGACATCGCAAGCCGCGTGATCGAGGCGGTGCAGGCGCTGCCGCTGGTGATCGTCGCCCTCATGGCGCTCGCGGCGGTCGGCACCTCGGATCTCACCGTGGTGCTGGTGATCGGCTTCGTGTTCACGCCGCTCATCGCGCGTACGGTGCGCTCGGCCGTGCTGGTCGAGAGCGAGCTGGATTACGTGGCGGCTGCGCGGCTGCGCGGCGACAGCACCCTCGCCATCATGTTCGTCGAGATCTTGCCGAACGTTCTGCCCATCGCGGTGGTGGAGATGACGGTGCGCCTGGGCTATGCGATCTTTTTCGTGGCATCGTTGAGTTTTCTCGGTTTCGGCATTCAACCGCCTTCCGCCGACTGGGGGATTGCGATCGCGGAGAATTACAGCCTGGTCGGCAGCTACTGGTGGACGGTGCTGTTCGATGCCGCCGCCACGGCTTCACTCGTGATCGGAGTCAATCTCGTCGCAGACGGACTCGCGGGAGTGTTCGAGGCATGAGCAGTGTTCCAGGCATGAGCGAGGCCTTGCGCATCGAGCATCTCGAGGTCTCCTTTAAAGTCGGCCAGCGCGAGCGCAAAGTGGTGTCCGACGTGAGCTTCGCGATCCGCCGCGGCGAGTCTTATGGACTGGTGGGCGAGTCCGGCTGCGGCAAGTCGACCGTGGCATTCGCCGCCATCCGCTATCTCGCGCGCAACGGCCGGCTGAGCGGGGGCCGCATCTGGATCGACGGACGGGATCTGTGGTCGCTGCCGGCGCGGGAGCTGCGACGCCTGCACGCGCACAGCGTCGCCATGGTCTATCAGGATCCGGGCCGCGCGCTCAATCCGTCCATGCGCATCGGAACCCAGATGGCCGAGGTGTTCGAGGTCGCGGAAGGTCTCAAAGGGCGCGCGGCGCTCGAGCGGGCTGCGCAGATGCTCACGCGCGTGCAGATCGCGAGTCCCGAGCGGGTGCTGCGAAATTTCCCTCACGAGCTCTCGGGCGGCATGCAGCAGCGCGTGGTCATCGCCATGGCGCTGTCGATGAGTCCCGGGCTCTTGATCCTCGACGAGCCGACCACGGGACTCGACGCCACGGTCGAGGCCGAAGTGCTGGATCTCATCGAGCACCTGCGCGCCGAGCTCGGCAACGCCATCCTCTTCATCAGCCACAATCTGCCGGTGGTCGCGCGCCTGTGCGATCGCGTGGGGGTCCTGTACGCCGGTGAGCTCGTCGAGGAGGGACCGGCGGCCAGCGTGTTCGGCGATCCGCGCCATCCCTACACCGTGGGACTCCTGCGCTGCAGGCCCGCCTACGGCGCCCGCAAGAATCACGGCCGGCTTGAGACCATACCCGGTTTTCTGCCGGAGCCCGGCACGATCAGCGGCCGTTGCGTGTATGCCGATCGCTGCGCGAACGCGACCGAGCGCTGTCGCGTCGAGGTCCCGCCGGCCGTCGATCTCGGCGGTCGCACCTCGCGCTGCTTCTATCCCGAGCGCGCGCCCGACTTGCCGCGTCAGGTCGCTGCGCCCGCCCGGGGTGCGGAGCATGCCCCCGCGTCTTACGCGCAGGCAGAGGCGCACGCGGTGCCGCTACTGCGCACGCGCAACTTGTCGAAGACGTATCGGGTCGCCGGCCGGCCGCTCAAGGCGGTGTACGAGGTGACGCTCGAGCTGTGGCCGGGCGAGACCCTGGGGCTCGTCGGGCGAGTCGGGCAGCGGTAAGAGCTCGCTCGCCAAGCTCTTGCTCGGCCTGTCATCGCCCGATGCGGGGAGCCAAGTGCAGCTGCGCGGCGAGGCGCTGCCGGCGAGCGCCGACGAGCGCACGCGCGAGCAGCTGAAAGCGCTGCAGATGGTCTTTCAGAATCCCGGCTCGGCGCTCAATCGGTCGCAGACCGTGCGCCGCCTGCTCGGGCGGTCGCTCCGCCTCACCCGGCTCGTGGGTCGGGCGCGCGAGGCGCGGCTCGAGGAGCTCGCGGAATCGGTGCGGCTCACCCCCCAGCATCTCGATGAGAAGCCCCGTCGGCTCTCGGGCGGTCTCAAACAGCGCGTCGCTATCGCGCGCGCCTTTGCCGGCGGCCCGCGGGTGGTGGTGTGCGACGAGCCGACCTCGGCGCTCGACGTGTCGGTGCAGGCGGCGATCCTCAACCTGTTGGTCGATCTGCAAGCGCAGCAGCAGGTGGGCTACATCTTCATCTCGCACGACCTCAACGTCGTGCACTATCTATCGGATCGCATCGCGGTTCTCTATCTGGGTCGACTGATGGAAATCGGTACGGCGGAGCAGGTGTTTTCGGGTCCGCATCATCCGTACACCGAGGCGCTGCTTTCGGCGAATCCGAGTCTCGAGAATGAGGACGCGCGGCGCATTCGCCTGCACGGAGAATTGCCGAACGTATTGAATCTGCCGTCGGGCTGCGTGTTCCACACCCGCTGTCCACGCAAGATCGGCAGTATTTGCGAGCGCGAGGAGCCACCGCTCCTCGACGCGGCCAAAGGACACGGCATTCGCTGCCATATTCCGGCTGCGGACCTGCATCGCGCGCCGCGGACGGCCTGACCTTGTCGACGCGGCGCTGCGCCGCCGCCTGCCGCCGGCTGGGCGCTGCGCCGCTACGCGCGAGCCGCTCGGGCCTGCGCCAGATTCAGGGCGCCGTTGGCGCTCGGCCGCACGCCGCTCATGTACTTCGCCGTCACCGATAGCCAGTCGTAGAAGTAGGCGATGATCACCGGGGTCTCCTCGAGCAGCAGCCGCTGGATGCGCCCGGCGCAAGCGCGCTGGGTGCTCAAGTCGAGGGCCGCGATATAGCTCGCGGCGAGGTCGTCGTATTCCGGGTTGTTGAAATGCGCCGCGTTCCAGGGTCCGCGGCTGCCGAGGCACGCCGTCAACAAGGTGTTCGGCACGCCGCGATGCCCGTAATCCTCGATTCCCATTTGCGAGTCGAGCCAGTCGGAGGATCCGAAGACCGCACGCCCGTAGTAAGCGGACTGATCCTCGACGTTCAGCGTGAGGTCGATGCCGATTTTGCGTACCGCGTTTTGAATCACGACCGCGTAGTCGGGGATCTCCTGGTAACGCTCGGTGGTGAGCATGGCCCGAAATCCGTTGGGCACTCCGGCGGCCGCCATCAGCTCCTTCGCCTGCGTGAGATCGAGTTGGCGCTGCGGCACGTCGGGGTCGGTCGCGGGAAAGAGGCGCGCGAACGGCGAGTCGTTGCCGAGCGCCGCGCGTCCGCGCAACATGCCGCGCACCAAGTTCTCGCGATTCAGCGCCAAGGCGACCGCACGGCGCACGCGCTTGTCCGCAAAGCGCCCCTGGTCGGTGCGCATGTGCACTTGCTCGTGCGCGCTCGACGGCAGCGCGACGATGTTGAGGCGCGGATCGGCGAGCAAACCTTGTCCGCCCTGCACGGGCACGTGCAGCAGCACGTCGAGCTGTCCGCCCTGCATGGCGAGCACCTGTGCCTGAACGCTGTCGTAGAAGCTGAACAGCACGCGCTTAGGGCTGGCCGGGACGCCCCAGTACTGCGTGTTGCGCACGAAGGAGGCGCGCGCCTTGGGCACGTAGCGCTCGAGGCGGAACGGGCCGGTGCCGTTGAAGTCGCGCTCATAGCCCCCGGCATAATCCGCGGGCAGGATGATGGCGTTGAAGTTGTCGGACGACACGAGGTAGGGGAAGCTGCCGTTCGGCGCATCCAGCCGGAACTCGACCGTGCCGTCGTCGAGCGCGCGCGTGCCGCCTTTGGAGAGCGCGCCGGCGAACGCCGACAGGGCGGTCGAGCCGTTGGCGGGATCGGCAAGCCGATTCATGGTCGCCGCCACGTCATGCGCCGTGAGCGTGCGGCCGTCGTGAAACTTGACCCCAGGACGGATGTTAAACGTCCAGACGCTGCCATCCGCGTTCGGACTCCAGCCGAGCGCGAGCTGCGGCTTGAGACGAAGATCGGGATCGGAGACCGCGAGATATTCCCCGCACTGGCTCAGCATACACGCGCCGCCGGTATCGCCGACGGTCAGCGGATCGATGAGCCCGGCGGGCACGGGCATGCCTACGGTGATGAGATCGGCGCTGCCCGACGCCTGCGGCGCGCGGCTGCACGCGGCCAAGGGGGCGGCCATGCCGAGCAGCGCCGCATAGCGTAGAAAGTCGCGGCGGCCGATGCGCGCCGAGCGCCACGCCTCCAGAAGAGCGCTCTCGGCCGCCGCGCGAGGCTCGCGCATCGCCGCCGCGTGCCTCACGCGTGCCTCACGCGGGCGGCGAATCGATAAGCGCGTCGGGCGCGAAAATCCTCGCCGTGATGGCCCCGGTCAGCCGCGCGAGCTCGGGGCCGAGGATGCGGTCCTCCTCCACCGGGGCGACGTGGGTGCGGACGAGATTCAGAAAATTCTCGAGGGGCGGCGGCGGTGTGCGGCGCGCGACGTGTAGCGCTTGCGAGGCCATCACCGCGAGCATGGCGAGCGAGGCATCAAGACAGCGGCCGGCCTGGGCCTCCTTGCTCCAGGCGAGAAACGCGGGCGCCGCCACATCGTCCTGTCCATTGCCGCCATCGCTGCCCGGAATGAACGTGCGCTGCGCGGCGCTCTTCGCCTGCTCGATGTATCCGTTTGCGGCCATGGGCACGTAGCCGACGTTGCCGTGTCCATCGCTCTGTCCCGGTTCGCGTCCCACCAGCAACAGATCCGGCAGCTGCGACACGTGCCCGGTCAGCAGCCGGGCGCTGTGCCGGTCGCAAAGCAGGCAGATATCCGCCCAGATGCCGGCGAGATCGTCGAGCGCCGGAGCGGCCATGGCGTTGTGGTAGCCGCCCGTGCTGATGCAGCGGCCGAACGGATGCCGTGCGTCGGGCGGCAAGTACACCGGATTGTCGGAGATCGAGGCGAGGGAGATGCGCGCCGCCCGTTCCGCCGCGGACACCGCACGATGCGCGTGACCGAGCACGCGCGGCACGATGCGGTAGCTCACGGGTGCCTGGAAGTTGCGCCGTGCGCCGGCATCGCCGAGGTAGCGGCGGAGCGAGCGCAGCACCGCCGTCTCATCCTCATCGCCCCACAGGTCCTCCAGCGCCTCGTCGTAGTGCTCGAGCGGTGCGCGAAACGCATCGATGGACAGCGCGAAAGTCTCGATTGCGAGTCTGCATGCGGCGCCGCGCGGCAATGGCGGCGTCCGCGGTGAGCGCCGCCGCGCAGGGCGAGCCGTTGATCAGCGAGCCGCGCTCCTTCACCTCGAGCTCGAAGCGGCCGGCGAGCTCGGCGAACAAGGGATAGAGCGCGAGAATCTCGCCCGCGCCGCCCTGGCCGGCGGCGGGCACCGCCGGCATGGGTCCGCCGTCGAGCATCGCCGCGACGGCTCGCGCGATGCGCGGCGTCGTGGCGGCGTGGCCCTCCAGGTAATTCGCGAGCCGCGCGAACACGATGCCGCGCACCGTGCGGTCGGGCAAGCTGTCGCCGAACGAGGTCGCAGCCGCGAACGGCTTGAGGCGCGCATGCCGGCCGCGCTCCTCGGGGGCGAGCCTTAGGCTCGCCCGCTCGCCCATGGCGGTGGTCACGCCGTAGATCACGACGGCGGGATCCTTGTCGATCAGCTCGAGAAATGAGGCGCGGCTCGAGGCGATGCGGGCCAGGGCGGCGTCGCCGATGCGCACATTCTCCCGCTGCCAGGCAGTGCGATACAGCGTCGCGAGATTGATGTCCGAGCGGATATTGACGATGACGGTCAAGCAGTCTCCACCGAGTGCGCTAGGTTTGCCGGGGCCAAAGCGAATAATATGCGATCGCGGGCCAGGTCGCGTGGAGGTAAAAATGGCCGATTTCGATCTCGTCGTCACCGGGAATCTGCGTGACCGCACACCGCATCGTCAACGACGGGTTCGTGGCGGTGTCGGACGGCAAAATCGCTTTCGTGGGACGCGGCACGCCGCCGGCCGCACGCGAGCAGATCGATGCCCGCGGCCAGTGGGTGATGCCGGGCGTGCTCGACGGACAAGTCAATTCCGGCGGGCAGGCCAATCAGGACGGCCTCGGCCGCGCCTCGCGCGCTGCCGCGGCCGGCGGCGTCACGACCCTGGTCGACATGCCTTACGACGATCCCGAGCCGGTCTGGCACGGCGAGCTGCTGCGCGCCAAGGCGAAGACGGTCGAGCGCGAGTGCCATGTCGATGTCGCGCTGTGCGGCACCCTCTCCGAGGCGCACGGCACCTCCACCATCGCCGGTCTGATCGAGGCGGGCGCCTGTGCCTTCAAGTTCTCGACGTGCGAGGTGGCACCGGGACGTTTTCCGCGCCTCGAGGAGGACCTGCTGCACGATGCGTTTGCGCTGATCGCGCCGAGCGGCCTCGCCTGCGGCGTGCACAATCAAATGCAGGAGCTCACGCGCAAGAACATCGCTCGTTTCACGGACTCGAAGGACACCGGCTGGGACGCGCACGGCCACGCGCACACGCCGCTGATCGAGCAGCTTGCCACCGCGATGATCTACGAGCTCGGCGCCCTGACGGGCGCGCGGGCGCACGTCGTGCACGCATCGCTCGCGCGCGGCTTCGAGCTGTGCGAGATGTACAGGAGCGCCGGCCACAAGGCGAGCATCGAGACCTGCGTGCACTACCTCATGCTGAACGGCGAGTCCGACATGCAGCGCCTCGGGGCGAAGGCCAAGCACTATCCGCCGCTCCGGCCGCAGTCCGAAGTGGAGCTCCTGTGGACGCACGTCGCCGCGGGTCGCTGCAATCTCGTCTCCTCCGACCACCTTGCCTGGTCGCTCGAGCGCAAATCGAATCCCAACATCTTCAGGAACTCTTCCGGCGGTCCGGGCCTCGAGACCTTGCTGCCCGCATTCTGGACCGGCTGCGAGCAGCGGGGCTTGAGCCCCAGCATGGTCGTGAGAATGCTGTGCGACGGTCCCGCCCGGCACTTCATGCTGCGTGACCGGAAGGGCTCCTTCGATCTGGGATCCGATGCCGACATCGTGGTCGCCGAGCCGGGCCGGTTCGTGTTCGATGCCTCGAAGAGTCTCTCCGCGGCGCAATGGAGCGCGTTCGACGGCCGCGACATGCGCATCCGCGTCGGCGCGACGTTCGTCCGAGGTCAGCTCGTGTTCGACGGCACCCGCATCGTGAACAAGCCGGGCCATGGCCGTTTCTTGCGGCCGCGAGTGCCGGGCGGAGATCGCCCGCGCCCGCGTCCTCAAGCACCCGCGCAGGCGGGAGCCGAGGGTACCCCCGCGCGCTAGAGCAGATCCTTGACCCGGTAGTAGAGCATCGCGAGCACGAGCGAGGGTCGGCGCAGCAGCGCGCCGCCCGGAAAATCCCGGTGCGGCAGGCGCGCGAATACATCGAACCGTTCCGCCGTTCCCGAGACCGCCTCGGCGACGAGCTTGCCCGCGAGCGCCGTGAGCGACATGCCGTGGCCGGAGAAGCCCTGTAGATAGAAGATGTTGGGCGCGAGCCGTCCGAAATCCGGCGCGCGGCTCATGGTGATGTCCAGATAACCGCCCCAGGCGTACTCGACCTCGAGGTCGGCCGCCTGCGGGAAAATTCGCGCGAGGCGTCGGTGCATCGACTCGGCCAGCCGCGGCGGCTGCAACGCGCTGTAGCTCACGCGGCCGCCGAACAGCAAGCGCCGATCCGCCGACAGGCGGAAGTAATCCAAAATCCAGTTAAGATCCGCGATCGCCGCATCGCTCGGCAACAATGCGCGCGCCCGCGCCTCGGCCATGGGACGCGTGGCGATGATGTACGTGCCGACGCCGAGAATGCGCCGCGCCAGGCGCGGCGAGAGCATCCCGATGTAGGCGTTCGCACACAACACCAAATGACGGCAACGCACCACGCCGCGCTCGGTGTGCACGGTCACTTCAGCGCCCTCGGCGAAGCTCAGTGCGGTCGTCTGCTCGAAAATGCGTGCACCGGCCGCCTCGGCCGCGCGCGCGAGTCCCTGGGTGTACTTGAGCGGGTGCAAATGTCCGCTGCGAGAATCGAGAAGGCCGCCCAGGTAGCGCTCGCTCCGCACGTGCTCGGCGAGCTCCGCGCGGTCGAGAAGCCGGGCCGAGCGGTAGTCGTACTCATCGTGCAGCTCCCGCTCCCAGTCGCGGAGCTCCTCGAGATGCCGCGGCTTGGTCGCGACGTGCACGTGGTTTGGCCGGTAATCGCACTCGATGCCGTGATCGCGGATCAGAGATTGCGTGAGGTCGAGCGCCTCCACGGACATGGCGAACAGGCGCCGCGCATTCTCGCGCCCGACCTGGGCGATGAGGGACTTCTGACCGACGGCCAGGCCGAAAATGAGTTGCCCACCGCTGCGGCCCGAGGCCCCGAAGCCTACGCGGTGCGCCTCGAGCACCGCGACATCATAGCCTTGGCGCGCGAAATGCAAGGCGGCCGAGCAGCCCGCAACGCCTGCGCCGACGACCGCGACGTCGACGTGGCAGTCTCCGCCGAGCGGCGGTCGCGGCGGGAGCGCCGACTCGGGACTCGAGGCGGCGTAATAGGAGCGGGGCGGTGGTGAGCGCAGGCGCAAGGGCAGGTGGAAAAGTTAAAAGTGTTTAAGATTTTGGGGCTATTGACAGCTTCAGCCGCCTGTGAGCCTACCGGGCCGAAGGGGTGCCGCGCAAGGATGTCGCGTCGCAGCAATCGAGGCTAAGTCGTGGAAATGCCTGAATCTTAGCCAATTTCGGGCCTGCCGCCGGGACGGGGCGCGGCCGGTGTGGTGTAATAGGCCCGTGAACAAAGCTTGGGTGTCCCCCCAGGCGTTTAATATCTTAAACATGCCTCGCCTGCCCGTCATCGGAATTCCGGCCGATCGCCGGCTCTGTGGAAACCACTACTTCCACATGGTCGGCGAGAAATACATCAATGCCGTTGCGGCAGGCGCGGTTGCGCTGCCGGTGCTGGTACCGGCGCTCGGTCCGGAGCTCGACCTCGCGGCACTGCTCGAGGTGTGCGACGGGCTGATGCTGACGGGGAGTGCCTCGAATGTCGAACCCCAACGTTACGGAGGCCCGGCCAGTCAGCCGGGAACACTGCATGATCCTAGTCGGGATGCTACGACGCTTCCGCTGATCCCGCAGGCGATCGCCGCCGGCTTGCCGGTGCTCGCGATCTGCCGCGGATTTCAAGAAATGAACGTCGCCTATGGCGGCACTTTGCACCAGCGCCTGCACGAGGTCGGCTTCGACGACCACCGGGAGGACGAATCGATGCCTCTCGAGGTGCAGTACGGACCCGCGCACGAGGTCCTGCTGGAGCCTGGAGGACTGCTGCGTCAAATCGCGGGACGAGATCGCATCCAGGTCAACTCGCTCCACTGGCAGGGCGTCGAGACTCTCGGCAAGTCCCTCGCCGTCGAGGCGCGCGCGCCGGACGGGGTCATCGAGGCATTCCGGGTGACCGACGCGCCAAGCTTCGCCGTCGGCCTGCAATGGCATCCGGAATGGGAGTTTCAGCAAAATCCGTTTTCGCGCGCGCTGTTCGCCGCGTTCGGAGAAGCGAGCCTAAGGCGCGCCGCAGGTACAAGGTGATTTATGGCAAGCACGATTCAGCAATTCTTGAAAGAGCACGGCATCTCGGAGGTGGAAGCCATCATTCCGGACATGGCGGGTGTCGCTCGCGGCAAGCTCATGCCGGCCGAGAAGTTCGCGGAAGAGGAGGGCATGCGCCTGCCGGAGGCGATCTTTCTGCAGACCGTTACCGGGGACTATCCGGACGATCAGAGCGCCATGAACCCTTCAGACATCGACATCGTGCTCAAGGCCGATCCGAAGACCGTGCGGGTCGTGCCGTGGGCGGCCGAGCCGACGGCGCAGGTCATCCACGATTGCTTCTACGGCGACGGCAGGCCGGTGACCATGTCGCCGCGCTACGTGCTGCGGCGGGTGCTCGAGCTGTACGAGGCTCACGGCTGGGAGCCGGTGGTGGCGCCCGAGCTCGAGTTCTTCCTGGTCGAGCCGAACATCGACTCGGATTACCCGCTCAAGCCCCCGGTGGGCCGCTCGGGGCGTCCTGAAATCGGCCGGCAAGCCTACAGCATCGCGGCGGTGAACGAGTTCGATCCACTGTTCGACGACATGTACTCCTTCTGCGAGGCACAGGACATCGAGATCGACACGCTGATCCATGAGTCCGGCGCCGCGCAGATGGAGATCAATCTGCTGCATGGCTACCCGATGGCGCTCGCCGACCAGGCCTTCCTCTTCAAGCGCACGGCGCGCGAGGCGGCGATGCGTCACAAAATGTATGCGACGTTCATGGCGAAGCCGATGGCCAAGGAGCCGGGCAGCGCCATGCACCTGCATCAAAGCGTGGTCGACGTGCGCACGCGCAAGAACATCTTTTCGAATGCCGACGGTTCCCCGTCGTCGCTCTTCTTCGGCCACATCGCGGGGCTGCAGAAGTACCTGCCGGGGGCGATGTCGCTGTTCGCGCCGAACGTGAACAGCTACCGGCGCATCAGCCGCTATTCCTCGGCGCCCATCAACGTGCACTGGGGCTACGACAACCGCACGGCAGGCCTGCGGGTGCCGATGTCCGGCGCGGAAGCGCGGCGCGTCGAGAACCGCGTCGGCGGCGCCGATGCGAATCCTTATCTCGCGATTGCCGCCTCGCTCGCCTGCGGATATCTCGGGATGGTCGAGGGCCTGAAGCCCTCCGAGCCGATCGCCGGCAGCGCCTATGACCTCGCGATCGCCTTGCCGCGCACTCTCGCCGAGGCGCTGCGGCTGCTGCGTGAGTCCAAGCCCTTGGTGGACGTGTTCGGAGACCGCTTCGTGCTCGCCTATACCGCCGTCAAGGAGGCCGAGTACGAGACCTTCGCGCAAGTGATCAGCTCCTGGGAGCGCGAGCATCTGCTGCTGAACGTTTGAGGTGGGCCTGTCGCCCCGGGCGGCGCTGCGATATAACTAGCGCTCGAAATCACCAGGGGGACGCGTTCGATGTGGGGTGTTCGTCGGCTGACCGGGTCCGCCCGGATTCTCGCGCTCGGGGTGTTCTTGCTGAGTGCCTGCGGGGGAGGGAAGCCGGCGGCCGATCAAGGGGCCTCCGCCGGCGGCGGGGACCCCCGGCGCGACGGGCCCCGGGCATGCGCTCAATCTCTTCATCTGGTCCGATTACCTCGCGCCCACCACGCTCTCGGATTTCGAGCAGCAGACCGGCATCACGGTGCACGCCGCGTACTACGACTCCAACGAGACCCTCGAGACGAAGCTCCTCGCGGGCTCGAGCGGCTACGACGTGGTGGTGCCCACGGCGTCCTATTTCGAGCGCCAGATCAAGGCCGGTGTCTACCTGACTCTCGACAAATCCAAGCTCCCGAACTTGAAGAACATGGACCCGCAGCTGATGGCGCGGGTCGCGATGCACGATCCGGACAATGCGCACGGCATCATCTACATGTGGGGCACGAACGGGATCGGCTACAACCAGAAAATGGTGACGGCGCTCATGCCTGATGCGCCGCTCGACAGCTGGCGCCTGGTGTTCGATCCGGCGGTCGCCGCGAAGATCGCCAAGTGCGGCATCAGCGTGCTCGACTCGCCGGCGGAGATGATGCGCGCGGTGCTCAACTATCTCGGCAAAGACCCCAATTCGCAGAAGCCCGAGGATCTGCAGGCCGCCGAGGCGACGCTCCTCAAGATCAGACCCTACATCCGCAACATCAACTCTTCCGAGTACATCGAGGCGCTTGCCAACGGTGACCTCTGCGTCGCGGTCGGCTACAACGGCGACGTGCTGCAGGCGCGCGACCGCGCGCGCGATGCGAACAAGGGCATCGACATCAAGTACGTGGTGCCGAAGGAGGGCTCGATCCTCTGGTTCGACATGCTCGCCATCCCGAAGGATGCGCCGCATCCTGAAGCCGCGTACGCCTACCTCAACTACATCATGGAGCCGAAGGTCATCGCCGACATCAGCAATTTCAAGCGCTACGCCAATGCGAACCTGGCCTCGCAACCGTATGTCCTCGATTCGGTGAAGGACGATCCGGCCATCTATCCACCGCCGCAGCTGCGCGAAAAGCTTGCCCTGCAACTCGCCGATTCTCCCGAACAGACACGTGTCATCACGCGCATGTGGGAAAAGTTCAAGACGGGCCAATAGGCGATGGCGAACTCAGGCGATGCAGCCAAGGCCGTGGCGTGGCGCGATCCGAACGCGCGGGCCTACGTGGAGATCGAGCGCGTCACCAAGTCGTTCGGCGACTTCAAGGCGGTCGACGATGTCAGCTTGAAGATCTACAAGGGCGAGATCTTCTGTCTGCTGGGAGCTTCCGGATGCGGCAAGACGACGCTGCTGCGGATGCTCGGCGGTTTCGAGACGCCCACTTCCGGACGCATCCTCATCGACGGCGAGGACATGACCGGCGTGCCGCCGTACGAGCGCCCGGTGAACATGATGTTCCAGTCCTACGCGCTGTTTCCGCACATGAATGTCGAGCAAAACGTCGCCTTCGGCCTGAAGCAGGACCGCGTTCCGCGCGGCGAGATCGCCGAGCGGGTCGCGACCATGCTCGAGCTCGTCAAGCTCGGCGGCTTCGCGCAGCGCAAGCCGCATCAGCTCTCCGGCGGCCAGCGCCAGCGGGTGGCGCTCGCCCGCTCGCTCGTCAAGCGGCCGAAAGTGCTGCTGCTCGACGAGCCGCTCGGCGCGCTCGACAAAAAATTGCGCGAGCACACTCAGTTCGAGCTGATCGGACTGCAGGACAAGCTCGGCGTCACCTTCCTGGTGGTCACGCACGACCAGGAGGAGGCCATGACTCTGGCGACCCGCATCGGGGTCATGGACCACGGCGAGATCGTCCAGGCAGGGACTCCCTCCGAGATCTACGAGTTCCCCTCCTCGAAGTTCGTGGCGGATTTCGTCGGCTCCGTGAACATCTTCGAGGGCAAGCTCCTCGAGGATGAGCCCGAGCACGTTCGCATCGGCTCCGAAGAGCTCGGCGCCACGATTTTCGTGAGCCACGGCATCAGTGCCGCGCCGGAGGCGGTGGTCTGGGCCGCCATCCGTCCGGAGAAAATCTTCATGTCGATCTCGCCTCCGGCGAGCACGGGGCACGGCAATGACAACGTGGTGCGCGGAGCGGTGCAGGACATCGCCTATCTCGGCGATTTATCGATCTATCTGGTCAAGCTTGCCACCGGCAAGGTGGTGCGCGTCACGCAGCCGAACACCTCGCGCCATGCCGAGGCCATCACCTGGGAGCAGCAAGTCTATCTCTCGTGGGATGCCTCGAGCCCGGTGGTCGTGACCCGCTGACCCGATGCGCATCCTGCCGCCGTTGAACAAAGTCGGAATCTCCGGCCGCGGGCTGGTGGTGACGCTGCCCTACCTGTGGCTGCTGCTTTTTTTCGTCGTCCCGTTCGTCATCGTTCTCAAGATCTCGTTTTCCGACGTCGATCTCGCGATTCCGCCATACAAGCCGTTGCTCGAGTGGGTGGGCAAGAACTCGCTGGCCATCAAGCTCGATTTCAACAACTACGCGTTCCTGTTCACCGATCCTTTGTACGTGCACGCGTTCTTGAACTCCGTGAAGGTCGCGTTCGTGTCGACGGTGCTGTGTTTGCTCATCGGCTATCCGATCGCCTACGGTATCGCGCGTTCGACCCCGACCACGCGCAATCTCCTGCTGCTCCTCGTGGTGCTGCCTTTCTGGACCTCGCTCCTGCTGCGCGTCTATGCCTGGATCGGATTGCTCAAGGCGAACGGAGTCATCAACAACGTGCTGCTCGCGCTTGGGCTCATCCACGAGCCCATCAACATGCTGTACACGCCGTTCGCGATGTACGTGGGCATCGTGTACTCATACTTGCCGTTCTTGATCCTGCCGCTGTATGCGAACCTCGAGAAGATGGACTGGCAGCTGCTCGAGGCCGCCGAGGACCTCGGCTGCAGACCCTGGCAGGCGTTTTACAAGATCACATTGCCGCTATCGCGCAACGGCGTCCTCGCAGGCTCGATGCTCGTGTTCATTCCGGCGGTCGGCGAGTTCGTCATCCCCGCGCTCCTGGGCGGTCCCAACGCCCTCATGATAGGGCGCGTGCTGTGGGACGAGTTCTTCTCGAATCGCGCATGGCCCGTGGCGAGTGCGGTGGCGATCCTGCTGCTGCTTTTGCTGGTGCCCTTCATGATGTGGTATCAGAGCGTGCAGGCGCGCGAATCGGCATCCGCTCGATGAATTACCGCCGCTCGTTTTTCATCACCACCTGCCTCGCCTTCGGCTTCGCATTTCTGTACATCCCGATCCTCTCCATGGTGGTGTTCTCCTTCAACGCCTCCAAGCTCGTGACGGTGTGGGACGCGGCCAACTCGCCCACGCTCAAATGGTATTACTCGCTGCTGCACAACGAGGAGATTCTCGACGCCGCCTGGATATCGCTGAAAGTGGCCGTCATCAATGCCTCGGGCGCCGTGATCTTGGGCACGCTGGCCGGATTCGGTCTGGCGCGCTTCGAGCAGTTCAGGGGCCGATTCACCCTGAACGCCATGACCACGGCTCCTCTGGTCATGCCGGAGGTGATCACGGGTCTTTCGATGCTGCTCTTGTTCGTCGCGATGGAACAGTTGATCGGCTGGCCCGCGGGCCGCGGCATCACGACGATGACCATCGGGCACATGACCTTCTCCATGGCCTACGTGACGGTGGTCGTGCAGTCGCGCATGTCGACCTTCGACATCGCTCTTGAGGAGGCGGCCATGGATCTCGGCGCGCGTCCGGTCAAAGTGTTCTTTCTCATCACGCTGCCGATCATCTTTCCGGCGATCCTGTCGGGCTGGCTGCTGGCGTTCACGCTTTCCTGGGACGATCTGGTGATTTCGAGTTTCACCTCGGGACCGGGCGCGAGCACGCTGCCCATGGTGGTGTTCTCGAAGGTGCGCCTGGGAGTGAGCCCCGAGATCAACGTGCTGGCGACGCTCACCATTGCGGTGGTCACGCTGATGATCATCGCCGTGGCCTTGTGGATGGCGCGCGCCGCCAAGGTCGCCGCAGCGGCGGCCGAATAAACTTTCTCCCGATGCGCTAGTCTTACGGGTTCAATCAATTCAATTGCTCGATCGGGAGAGGTGGATGGCTTTACGTTTCTTTGCATTGGCGGCGCTCGTGGTCCTGTCGACCGCCGGCGTCTCCTCCGCCGTGGCTCCCGCGCAACGCAACACTCTCCATGCCGCGTCTCCTCCCGGCGATGCCCGGCTCTATGCCGTGGGCACCCGCAGCGTGCAGCAGCGCTCGAGCGTGCAGGCGCTCAAGATGGACTCCGTGCTCGCGGACTTGTCGCGCCACTTGAGTCGGGTGCGCCCCGCTACCCAGCTCGCCGATTTGCATTCTTTGAGTCCCGCGGCGAAATTCGTGCAGCGCGCGCCCAAGGCGACGCCGCTGGTAGCGATCGATGCGGTCACGCGCGGCGATCCGCAGAGCCTCAAGGCGGCGCTCGAAGGTCTCGGGCTCGAGCACGCTTCGGTGTATGCCAACGACGTCGGCGGCTGGCTCCCGGTCACGTCCATCGCGGCCGCCGCGGCTCGCGGTGAGCTCGTCTCCATCCGCGCGGCGATGCCGCATACGCGCGGCGTGGTGGCCTTACAGGGCGACTACGTGCAGCAGAGCGCGCTGGTGCGCGCCTCTTACGCGGGGATCACAGGGACCGGGGTCACCGTCGGCGTTCTCTCCGACAGCTTCGACTGCTTCGCCGTGTATGCCGCGCCCGGAAGCGGCGTGCCGGCGAGCGGCAACGAGGGTTACGCGCCCAACGGTTTCACGGCCGATTATGCAACCGATCAGTCGACGGGCGCGTTGCCCGCCGGCGTGGACATCGTGCAGGAGGCGGATTGCCTCGATTACGGCGCGCCGACCCAGACACCGTTCACCGACGAGGGCCGGGCAATGCTGCAGATCGTGCATGCGGTCGCTCCCGGTGCGGGACTCTCTTTTTACTCGCCAAGCACCGAGGCCGATATGGCCACCGGCATTCAGGCGCTCGCGACCGCGGGCGCGAAGGTGGTCGCCGACGATCTGGGTTTTTTCGACGAGCCCTTCTTTCAGGATGGCTTGATCGCCCAAGCGGTCGATACGGTCGAAGCGAGCGGCGTCGCGTATTTTTCCGCGGCCGGCAACGATTCGAACCTCACGTATCAGAACACTGCCCCGAGCTTCACGACCGCGGGCACCGGCTCCATGGCGAGCGAGACTTTGCTCAACTTCGACACCACCGGGGCAACCAACAGCACGTCGCTCCCGGTCACCGTTCCGCCCATTCCCCCGGGTGACTTCCTGGCCATCGTGGTCGAGTGGGATCAACCCTACGTGACCGGTGCGACCGGCGCGAGCCCCGGCGCGACCAGCAGCATCAATCTGTGCGTGACGGGCGCGACGGGCAGCGCGCAAATCACCGACGTCGATGGCAACGTCGTGAGCTGCACCGGTGCGAATGCTGTCGGTGCCGATCCCGTGCAGTACTTGATCATCGCCAATCCCGCCAATGCGGCCGGCAACACCGCGCGGCAGTCGCTCAACATCATGATCGGCCTCGCCGCCAATTCCGCGGGCACCATTGCGCCGGGCCGCATCGTCGTCGCCGTGGAGGACGACGGCCTCGGCAGCACGATCGACTCCTTTTTCTCCGGCGCCCCGTCCATTCAAGGGCACCCCGGCGCCGCAGGCGCCGCGGCCGTGGGCGCGGCGTTCTACTTCGACACGCCGGCATGCGGCACGACCCCGGCGCAGCTCGAGTTCTTCTCCGCGGAGGGCGGCGCACCGATTCTCTTCAGCACCGCGGGCACTCGCCTCGCCACGCCGGTCGTGCGCCAGAAGCCCGATTTCGTCGGTCCCGACGGCGTCAACACGACATTCCTGGGGTACACGCTCGCGTCGGCGGGCATGACAATCACCACGTCGAATCCCTCCTGCCAGAACGACGCCTCGTATCCGAATTTCTTCGGCACCTCCGCCGCCACTCCGCACGCGGCCGGCATCGCGGCCCTCGCGCTGCAGGCGAACACGGCCGCGACGCCGACGCAGATCTACGGGTCCCTGCGCTCGAGCGCGCTGCCGATGAGCTCCACCACGCCGAACTTCAACTCGGGCTATGGGTTCATTCAGGCGAGCGCGGCCTTCGTGGTGCCCACGCTCACGCTCGCCGCGACGTCCATCCCGTTCGGCAGCTCGACCACGCTTTCCTGGTCGACCCTCGATGCGACCTCGTGCACGGCGGCGGCGAATCCGGCGACGAACTTCACGCCGCCGACGCCCGCGGCGAGCGGCACTCTCACCGTCACGCCGGCGGTCGCGGGACCGACGGTCTATACGCTTACGTGCACAGGGGCCGGCGGCACGTCCGCGGCCAATTCGGCAACTCTCTTCGCCACTTCGGGCAGCCCCCCGGTCGCGCCGACGCTCACGCTCGCAGCGACTTCGGTTGCGGTGGGCAAATCGACCACGCTCAGCTGGAGCTCGCCCACCGCCACGAGCTGTACGGCCTCGGGAAGCTGGAGCGGGACGCTCGCCGCGACGGGCAGCCAGACGATCACACCGGCGGTCGTCGGGACCGAGACGTTCACGCTCGTCTGCTCAAATCTCGGCGGCCCGTCGGCGCCGGTGTCTGTGTCCCTCGAGGCAAGCGCGGCGGTCATGAAGCCGCCCGCACCAACCCTCACTCTGGGGGCAAGCAGCATTCCCGGGCAAACGACCACGACGATCACGTGGAGCTCCGCCGGCGCGACCAGCTGCACCGCGTCGGGGAACGCGAACGCCAATCAAAGCGGCTGGAGCGGAGTTCAGGCGGCGAGCGGCACCTTCACCATCACGCCGATACGATACAGGCACGTACGTCTACAGCCTGACCTGCTCGAATGCCTCGGGTAACTCGCCGACGTCGAGCGTAACGCTCACCGTCACCGCCCCCGTCAATACCGGCAGCACCAGCGGGTACGGCGAGCTCGATCCGGCGTCGCTCCTCGTCCTTGCCGGGTGCGTCGTGTTGCTCCGCCGGCGAGCCGGCCGGCCAGGTGCCCCAGGGGCCGGGCGCCCGCGCTAGACGAGCACGCGCTCGATGCCGCCCGGAGTTCGCGCGGCGCACGTAGTCGGCCATCCAATCGCCGCCGAGCAGATGCCGGGCGATTTCGACCACGATGTAATCCGCCTCGAGGTCGGCGTCGTCGCGGTAGCGCGTCAAGCCTTGCAGGCAGGAAGGGCACGAGGTGAGCACCTTGACCGCGCCGCGATGGCCGCTCTCGCGGATCTGCTCGACGCCCGACGCGCACCTCCTGCTCCTTGCGAAAGCGCACCTGCGTCGACACGTCGGGCCGGGTGAGCGCCAAGGTTCCCGATTCGCCGCAGCAGCGCTCGTTCTTCGATGGAGCCGTTCAGCGCGCTGTTCATGAGCGTGTTGACCACCGTGAGCGGGTCGTGCCTCTTCATGGGCGAGTGACAGGGGTCGTGGTACATGTAGCGCGTACCGGTGACTCCTTCGAGCTCGACGCCCTTCTCGAGCAGGTACTCATGGATGTCCATGATCCTGCAGCCCGGGAAAATCTGGTCGAATTCGTAGCCCTGCAGCTGATCGAAGCAGGTGCCGCAGCTCACCACCACGGTTTTGATGTCCAGGTAGTTGAGCGTATTCGCGACGCGATGGAACAGCACGCGATTGTCCGTGATGATCTTCTCGGCCTTCTCGAATTCACCCGCGCCGCGCTGCGGGTAGCCGCAGCATAGATACCCCGGCGGCAGCACCGTCTGCACGCCCACGTGCCACAGCATCGCCTGCGTGGCGAGCCCGACCTGCGAGAACAGACGCTCCGAGCCGCAGCCCGGAAAATAGAACACCGCCTCCGAGTCGCTCGTGGTCGCCTTGGGGTCGCGGATGATGGGCACGTAGTTGCGGTCCTCGATGTCGAGGAGTGCGCGTGCGGTGCGCTTCGGCAAGCCGCCGGGCATCCGCTTGTTCACGAAATGGATGACCTGCTCGCGCACCGGCGGCCTGCCCGTGGTCGAGGGCGGCCGCTGCGTCTGCGCGCGGGCGAGCGGCTTGAGCGCGCGGTTGGCGAGTTGCTGCGCCTTGTAGCCCCACTCGATCATGACCTTGCGCGCCAGCTTGATGGTCTGCGGATTCGTGGCGTTCAAGAAAAACAGGGCCGCCGTCGCGCCGAGATTGAGGCGTTTCTTCCCCATGCGCCGCAGCACGTCGCGCAGCAGCATGGACACGTTGCCGAAATCGATGTCGACGGGGCAGGGCGCGGCGCAGCGGTGGCACACGGTGCAGTGGTCGGCGACATCGGCGAGCTCATCCCAATGCTGGATCGCCACCCCGCGACGCGTCTGCTCCTCATAGAGAAACGCCTCGATGAGGAGCGAAGTGGCCAGAATCTTGTCGCGCGGCGAGTAGAGCAAATTGGCGCGCGGCACGTGCGTCGCGCAGACCGGCTTGCACTTTCCGCAGCGCAGGCAATCCTTCACCGCGTCCGAGATGCTGCTGATGTCGGATTGCTGCATGATCAAGGACTCGTGGCCCAACAGCCCGAAGCTCGGGGTGTAGGCGCGCCGCAGATCGCTCCCCGGCGCGAGCTTCAGCGGATTGAAACGGTCGTGCGGATCGACGCGGCGCTTGTAGCTCGCGTCCACTGCGCGAGCTCTTCCGCGGTGAGGTGCTCGAGCTTGGTGATGCCGATGCCGTGCTCGCCGGAGATCACGCCGTTCAATTGCCGTGCGATGCGCATGATCCTCGCCACCGTGCGGTTGGCGGCATTGAGCATCGCATAGTTGTCCGAATTCACCGGAATGTTGGTGTGGACGTTGCCGTCGCCGGCGTGCATGTGCAGAGCGACGAAAATGCGTCCTTGCAGAACGCGCTGGTGCACGGCGTCGCACTCGGCGAGGATCGGCGCGAGCGCCGCGCCGACCGAAGATCTGCGCGAGCCCGGCGCGCAGCTCCGATTTCCAGCTCACGCGGATGCTGCGGTCCTGAAGCCGCTCGAAGAGCGTTCCTGCGGCGTCCTCAGCGACTGAGACGCCGACGGTCTCGAGCCGCGGCCGTGCGCGCTCGATCGGCTCGTCCATGGCGCCGAGCAGGTAGCTCCAGCGCGCGCGCACGCCTTTGAGCAGCGCGAGCGCATCGCCGCGCCGCTCGAGCCCCGCGCCGTCGGCTGCGAGTCGCGGCGTCGGCTGCGAGCCTTGCCGTCGGCTGTGAACCCTGTGCCGTCGCCCGACAGATACGTCGTCGAGCGCCTCGACCAGCTCGAGCTTGTTCCGGATCGACAGCTCGATGTTGATGCGCTCGATGGCGTCGGTGTACTCGCCCAGCCGCTCGAGCGGGATGACCACATCCTCGTTGATCTTGAAGGCGTTGGTGTGTTTCGCGATCGCCGCGGTCTTGGCCCGATCGAGCCAGAATTGCCGGCGCGCGGCGGGACTTACGGCGATGAAGCCCTCGCCCGAGCGGACATTCGCGAGCCGCACCACCTCCGAGGTGGCGGCGGCGACCGCCGCGGAGTCCTCGCCGGCGATGTCGCCGAGCAGAATCATCTTGGGCAGCGCGCCGCGCTTGGACTTGGTGCTGTAGCCGACGGCGCGCAGGTAGCGCTCGTCGAGATGCTCGAGACCCGCGAGGACGACTCCCGCAGCCTTGCCGCGCGTGTCCAGATAGCGCTTGATCTCGAGGATTGCGGGAATGGCTTCGCGCGCCTGGCCGAAGAACTCGAGGCACACGGAGCGAATGTGCTGAGGAGCGCGGTGCAGTAGCCAGCGCGCCGACGTGATGATGCCGTCGCAGCCCTCCTTCTGCACGCCGGGCAGGCCGCCCAGAAACTTGTCAGTGACGTCCTTGCCGAGACCGGCCTTGCGGAACTTCGCGCCCTCGATCGAGAGCGCTGCGCTGCGCAGAATCGCGGCCTGCTCCGGCGGGGAGCGGCCCGTCTTTCCAGACGAGCTCGAAGCGCGCGGCCGCGGCGTCGTGGATTTTGCCGAGGTTGTGATCGAGGCGCGTCACCTCGAGCCAGTTGCCGTCCGGATCGACCATGCGCCACCAGGCGAGATTGTCGACGGCCGTGCCCCAGAGCACCGCTTTCTTGCCGCCGGCATTCATGGCAATGTTGCCGCCGATGCAGCAGGCGTCGGCCGACGTCGGATCGACCGCGAACACGAGGCCATTGCGCTCGGCCGCTTCGCTGACGCGGCGGGTGACTACGCCGGCCTCGGTGAACACGACGGCGCTGGCCACTTCCGTGCCCGGCAAGCGGGTCCATTCGACGACACCGAGGCCTTCGAGTTTCTCGGTGTTGATCACCGCGCGACCAGGGAGTGAGCGGCACGGCGCCGCCCGTGTACCCCGTGCCGCCGCCGCGCGGGATCATGGTGAGGCCGAGCTCGATGCACTCCCGCACCAGATGCGGAATCTCCGCCTCGGTATCGGGCGCGAGCACCAGGAACGGCAGCTCGACCCGCCAGTCGGTCGCGTCCGTGACGTGAGCGACCCGGGCATAGGCGTCGAAGCGGATGTTGTCGGCGCGCGTGTGCTTGAGCAGCGCGCGCCGCGCCCGCTTGCGCAGTGCGATCATGTCCGGGAAATGAGCGGCGAAGCGCTCCACGGCGGCGCGCGCGGCCGACAGCAGCTGCGAGACCTTGGGCGAGCGGCGCTCGTCGGTGGGATCGCGGCGCTTCTCCACTTCACCCAGCCGGTGGTGCAGGGCCTCGATGAGCTGGGCGCGGCGCTTCGGATTGTCGATCAGGTCGTCCTGCAGGAAGGGGTTCCGATCCACCACCCAGATGTCGCCCAGCACTTCGTACAGCATGCGCGCCGATCGGCCGGTGCGCCGCTCCGCGCGCAGCTGGTCGAGCAGCTCCCATGACGCCTCGCCGAGCAGCCGAATCACGATCTCGCGATCGGACAGCGAGGTGTAGTTGTACGGGATCTCGCGCAGCCGTGGGGGGGCGGCGAGCGGCGCGGACCGCGGCTCGGCGACTGAACCCAAGTCGGGGAGGGCACTCATGGATGGAGCAGTGTACCTATTTCTCGCGGCGGCCGTGACCCGCTCAAGTCGCTCAGCGAGCGGCCGTTACCCGAGGATATGCGGATTCCCAGGCATCCTCCGGCGAGCGCGGACGACCGCTGCGGGCTCGTGCGATCGCTCCTTGCGCAGAGCCTCGAGCGCGGCACGTTTGTGGTGCCGCGGCTCCCGGAGGCGGCGGTGCGCATCGTGGAGCTGCGCGAGGACGCCAACGCGCTGCAGCTCTCCGCTGTCATCAAGGCCGATCCGGCCCTCAGCATGTACGTGCTGCGCATTGCCGCCTCGGCGCCGAACCGGCCGGCGATGCCGATCGTCTCGCTCACGCATGCCGTGGCGTGGCTCGGCCTCGACGAGGTCGCCAACATGGCGTTCACGCTCGCGCTGCAGCCGAAGATGCTCGACGTGCCGGGGCATCAGCGCAAGGCGCGCCGCTTGTGGCGGCATTCGCTCGCGAGCGCGCTCTGGTCGCGCCAGCTCGCCCTCGCTCTCGAACGTGAGCCGGGGCTTTGTTATCTGTGCGGTCTGCTGCACGACATCGGCAAGGCTGTCACCTTGCGCGAGGCTCACGAGCTCGCGCGCTGGTCGGGCACGCTCCTCGAGAGCTCGGATTACGACCGGATCGTCGACGAGTTTCATCGCGAGGTGGCGGCCTGCGTGGTGACCACCTGGGGCATGCCGGAGGCGATCGTCGCCGTCGCGACGCGCTGGGGCGCAGCCCTGCGGCGCCGCGCGCTTCGAATGCAGCATCGTGAATGCCGCGCGGAGCCTCGCGGATTGCACCGCACAGGGAGCGGCGCTGCCCACGCTGCAGCGGCTCGCCGAGGATGCCGCGTTCCGCGAGCTGGGTTTGCGTGCCGAAGCGGCGGCGTCGATTCTCGAGTGCGACCGGGCCGTCAACGCCGAGCTGGACCGCTATCTGTCGCCGTGACACGGCGCGGCGCCTCGACTATCGTGGCGCCATGAAAAACCCGACGTTCGTGAATCACCCTCCGGCGGTCGAGGTGCCGGCGGACAATCGCCCCCTGATTGCGCCCATCTACCAGTCCGTCAAGTTCTCCTTCGACGATACCGCCGAGACGCTGCGTTACGCGCGCGGCGACCGTGCGGGGTTCTACTACTCGCGCACGTCGAATCCGACCTTGCGCCAGCTCGAGCTCACGCTCGCACAGCTGCAGGGCCGCGATGAGTGCCTGCTCGTCGGTTCGGGGGTCGCGACCATTGCCGCCACGGTGCTGGCCCTGTGCAAGCAGGGCGATCACCTGCTCGCGTTCGTCGAGTCCTACGGACCGACGCGCTATCTCGTGCAGCATCTGCTGGCCAAGTACGGGGTCACGCACACCTTGCTCTCGATCGAGGATCGAGCCGGCATCGAGCGCGTGCTCTCCGGCTCGCCGACCCGCCTGGTGCTGTTCGAGAGTCCGACCAATCCCGTCACCAAGATCGCCGACATCGAGCATTTGACCGCGCATGCGCGCCGCGCGGGATGCTTGACGGTGATGGACAACACCTTTGCCGGCTTTCACAACCACGGCCGCTACGACATCGATGTGTTCCTGCACAGCCTCACCAAATACGCCTCGGGGCACGGCGATGTGATGGGCGGGGCGATCATCGCGCGCCGCGAGCTGATCGCCGGGATGCGCAAGGACATCGTCTCGCTCGGCCCGACGCTCGATCCGCACGCGGCCTTTCTCATTCAGCGCGGCATGCGCACGTATTTTCTGCGCTACGATCGCCAGTGCGCGAATGCGCTTGGCGGTGAGCCGCTTCCTGGAGGCCCATCCGCGCGTCAAGCGCGTCTTTTATCCGGGCCTTCCCGCGCATCCGCAGCACGCGCTCGCCGCGCGGCAGATGAGCGACTTCGGCACTGTGGTGAGCTTCGAGCTGGACGGCGGATTCACGGAAGGAAACCGTTTCGCGGAGGCCCTCGACTACTTCTCCATTGCCGCGAGTCTGGGATCGGTCGAATCGCTGGTGCTGCCGCCGCAACTACTCGGGGGGCAGGAGTACACGCCCGAGCAGCGCGCCGCCTCGCTCATCGACAAGGGAACCGTGCGCCTGTCGATCGGCATCGAGGACGCCGAGGATCTGATCGCGGACCTGTCGCAGGCGCTCGAGCGGGCCTTCGAGGCCGGGTGACGCTCGCGCGCCCGGACGCAGCCCTAGAGGTTGCGAATCAGATTGTCCGCGAACTCGCTGCACTTCACCTCGGTGGCGCCCTTCATCAAGCGTGCGAAGTCGTAGGTGACCGTGCGCTGCGCGATGGTCTTGTCCATGGCGCCGATGATCGCGTCGGCGGCCTCGGTCCAGCCCATGTAGCGCAACATCATTTCGCCCGACAGGATCACCGAGCCCGGGTTGACCTTGTCCAGGTTGGCGTACTTCGGCGCCGTGCCGTGCGTGGCCTCGAATACGGCATGCCCGGTGAGATAGTTGATGTTGCCGCCGGGGGCGATGCCGATGCCGCCGACCTGCGCGGCCAGCGCATCCGATAGGTAATCGCCGTTGAGATTCATGGTGGCGACCACGTCGAACTCGTCGGGACGGGTGAGTACCTGCTGCAGGGTGATGTCCGCGATGGCGTCCTTGATGATGACCTTGCCCGCTTTGCGGGCAGCGTCCATCTCCTGGTTCGCCTCCTTCTCGCCGCGCGCCGCTTTGGTGCGCTCCCACTGCTCCCAGGTGTAGACGTCCTTCGCGAATTCGCGCTCGGCGAGCTGATAGGACCAGTTGCGAAACGCGCCCTCGGTGAACTTCATGATGTTGCCCTTGTGCACGATCGTCACGCTCTTGCGCTTGTTGACGATGGCGTACTGGACCGCCGCGCGGAACAACCGCTCGGTCCCCTCCTTGGAGGCGGGCTTCAAGCCGATGCCGGAGGTCTCCGGAAAGCGAATTTTCGCGTACTGCTTCGGGAAGCTCTGCTTGAACGCGTCGAGAAACTTCTTCACGTCGGCGGAGCCGGCCTCGAACTCGATGCCCGCGTAAATGTCCTCGGTGTTCTCGCGGAAGATGACCATGTCCACCTTGTCCGGCGAGAGCACCGGGGAGGGCACGCCTTTGAACCAGCGGACCGGCCGCAAGCACACATACAGATCGAGGAGCTGGCGCAGTGCGACGTTGAGCGAGCGGATGCCGCCGCCGACCGGCGTCGTCAGGGGTCCCTTGATCGACACGAGATAATCGCGGCACGCGGTCACGGTCTCATCGGGCAGCCAGCTGTTGTAGGCCTTGTTCGCCTTCTCGCCGGCAAACACTTCCATCCAGCGGATCTTGCGCTTCGCGCCATACGCCTTCTGCACGGCGGCGTCGAACACGCGCACGCTCGCCCGCCAGATATCGGGCCCGGTGCCGTCGCCTTCGATGAACGGGACGATCGGCTGATCGGGTACGCGCAGCTTGCCGTCGGCGACGGTGATCTTCTCGCCCCCGGCGGGGATCTGGATGGTGACGGGCCTGGCTTCGGACATGCGCTGCCTCCTCTTAAAACAGCGGCAATGCTAGCATGCGCGCCCGGAGACCCGCATTGCGTACACTCACTTCGATTCCTGCCCGCGACGGCTTTCGCATGCCCGCGGAATTCGAGCGGCATTCCGGTTGCTGGATGCTCTGGCCGGAGCGGCCGGACAACTGGCGCGCCGGCGCCAAACCCGCGCAAGCGGTCTTCGCCGCCATCGCGGCAGCGATCGCCCGTGGCGAGCCGGTGACGGTCGGCGTGTCCGCCGCGCAGTATCAAAACGCGCGGGCGCGCCTCGCGCCGCGGGTGCGGGTCGTCGAGATGAGCAGCAACGACGCCTGGATGCGCGACTGCGGGCCGACGTTTCTCGTCGATGGCAAGGGTCGCCGCCGCGGGGTCGACTGGTCGTTCAATGCCTGGGGCGGACTGTCCGGGGGCCTGTACTTTCCCTGGGACCGAGACGACGAAGTCGCGCAAAAGGTGCTCGAGATCGAGGGTGACGATCGCTACCGCACCTCCTTCGTGCTCGAGGGCGGCGCCATTCACGTGGACGGTCAAGGCACCTGCCTCACCACCGAGGAGTGCCTGCTCAATCCGAACCGCAATCCGGGGCTCACGCGGGAGGACATCGAGGACACGCTACGCCGCTACCTCGGCGTGAGCACGGTGATATGGCTCGATCGCGGTGTCTACAAGGACGAGACCGGCGGCCACATCGACGAGCTGGCCTGCTTCACCGCCCCCGCGCAGGTGGCCCTCACCTGGACCGAGGATCGGAACGATCCGCAATACGAGATCTCGCGGGATGCGTGGGAGCGCTTGCGCCGCGCACGCGATGCGCGCGGCCGGACGCTCACCGTCCACAAGATCCACCAGCCCGGGCCGCTCTACATGACCGCCGAGGAGGCGGCCGGCATCGACGTGCGCGCCGGAACGCATCCGCGCAGGGCGGGTGACCGTCTACCCGCCTCGTATATCAACTTCTACATCGCCAACCGGTACGTGGTGATGCCGCTCTACGACAAGCGCCGGGACGCCGCGGCCGTGCGCGCGATCCGGCGCCTGTTTCCCACCCGCAAAGTGATCGGCATCGAGACGCGCGAGGTGCTGCTCGGCGGGGGCAATATCCACTGCATCACGCAGCAGGTACCCCGGATTGCTCGAGCCTGAGGGCGGCGAAAGGAACTTTGCTCAAGCAGGCGCCATCGAAAGCCTTTATCCTACGCAGCCCCAAGACACCCACTGGTATGTTCGTGCACCCACGATTGAGCAAGACCCTCTCCAAGGCCGCGAGCGCACTAATCTGCGCGGCCGCGATTTTCGGGGCCGGCTGTCACGGTCCCAACAACATCAGCGATTTCGGCATCGCCTGGGTGAGCGTCACCGCCGAGCCGGCGCCCCAATATGCCTCCTACGTCGTGACCATCGACTCCATCACCCTCACGCGCAGCGACAACACGGTGTACACGGCCGTGGCGACGCCGGAACTCGTCGATCTCACGCAGATCAACAATTTCGCCGAGCTGTGGAGCTCGGGGGCCATACCGAACGGCACTTATATCGCGGCCACCATTACCCTCGACTACACGACCGCCGCGATCGCGCTCAGGAAGGGCAATGTGGCGGTGCCCTGTACTTTGGGAGCCGCTGTCAGCGGATCCCGTGCGCGGTCCTGGACGCCAGTACCAAGGCCACGCCCACGACGTACGCGCTCACCGTCGTCTTCGACCCGGCGAACCAGCCCACCATCACGCCCACCTTTGCCTCCACCAGCGCCGCCTTGATGGCCGTCGATATCGATCTCCCCGGCTCCGGATATATCGACACTTCGACGGCCACCCCGACCGTGTACGTGCGGCCGTACATGACCATCGGGCACCAGCCTTCCGATACGAAGCTCATCCGGGTGCGCGGGCCGCTGGCCAACTCGAGCGTCAACGTCGATACCTACACGGCATTTATCCGCCCCTTCTACGACGAGGCGAACAATCTCGGTCAGCTGACGCTGTTCAGCCAACCCTCGACCATATATACCCTCAACGGTGTGGGGTACGTCGGTAATGCGGGCCTCAATGCGCTGTCCGTGCTGTCGGCGGGATCGACCATGACCGCGGGCTTTACGACGTTCCAGCCCGACTACAACCCCTTGAACGGCGCGTTCGCGGGCCGCTTCAATCTGCAGTACGTGGTCGCCGGCAGTACGCTCGAGGACATCTACACCAACGGCATCAGCGGAGATGTCATCGCCCGCAACGGCAACACGTTGACGCTGCGCGGAGCGACGATGATCTTCACCACCGATGACACCTTTGGATACGAGGTAGCCGACTGCAACGTCATACTCGGCGCCGGCACCATCGTGACCGCCGACGACAATCCGCTGCTGAAGAACCTCACCCCGAGCTCGATCGCCGTCGGCGATCACATCACCGCTCGGGGTAACTATACCCAGGTGAGCGCCGGTCAGTGCGGGACCGCGTTGTTCGGCGTGCCGGTGGAGCTTGACTCCACAGGGACGCACGGCCACCAACACGGGCTCGGTTCGGCTGCAGCAGACCGAAGCCTTCGGCACGCTCGTTTCCTCGGCGGCGGGGAGTCTGGTGATGGATCTGACCAGCATCGACTACTGGCCGGTGGCGGCCTATAACTTTGCCGGTAACGGCGCGACGACGCCCGTGCCGGCGGCGTTTTCCGTCGATACCGAAGGATTGGCGCTACCCGCGGGCACGGCGCCCGGCGATCCGATCTGGCTGAGCGGCTACGCCTCGTATTTTGGTGAGGCGCCGCCGGACTACCTGTCGTTCGCGCTCAACAACGAGTTGAGTGTGCAGACGGCCGGCGGCTCACTGGGCGGCGCTGTCCCGACGACTCCAGGGAGCGGCGGCTGCGGCGTCGGCAGCCAGGTGTGTGACCCCGCGGTGTTGTCGGTGAACTGGGGCGCCGGCACCACGACTCCCTTCACCAGCATTAACGACCATTCGCTTCACCATCGATTTGGCGAATACCAAGATCGTTACCGCGACCATCCAGATAGGTCCGGAGACCATCCTGACTGAGCTCCCTGCCGTCGAGCCCCACGATCGTGCCGCACCACCTTGGCGATCACGGAGACATTTGCTCCTCGGTATTCCTGGGGCAATCCGGTGACCTCGACCAGCACTGAGACCGTCGCCTCGACCACCAATCTCAAGATATCGTCCGTGTTCAGTCGACATTCGTCAGCGGCGCCTGACGGGGCGCTGAGCACCACCGATCCGGCCGTGCAGCTGGTGGCCCGCGGCATCTACGACCGCGCGACCAACACCTTTACCGCGACCGCGATCGACTTCGCGCTATAAACTAATCCCCACCATGGGGAGGCGCCGTTTGCGGCAGGTTTGGCGGGAGCGCTGCTGGCGGGCTGCGTTGCGAGCGGTGGCACGCGCTGGCGGCGGTGTCCGGCGCGCCCGCGCCGGATACGCCCGCCCCGGACACGCTCGCAAGCCCCTCCTCCGCGGCCCGACCGCGCGTCTGTCTCGTGCTGTCGGGCGGCGGCGCACGCGGCATGGCGCACATCGGCGTGCTCCGGGTCATCGAGGAGCTCAAAGTCCCCATCGATTGCATTGCCGGCACGAGCATGGGCGCCGTGGTGGGAGGGCTGTATGCGAGCGGCATGAGCGCCGCGCAGATCGAGTCGACCATGCGCTCGGTGAACTGGCAGGAGGCGTTTCGCGACGCGCCGCCGCGGCGCGACCTGAACTTCCGGCGCAAGCAGGACGACCGCAATTTCCTGGTGCGCCTGCCGCTCGGGATCAAGCACTACCACGTTCTCCTGCCCAAGGGATTCATCCAGGGCCAGACGCTGCAGGAGACGCTGCGCCAACTGACGCTGCCCTTCAGCAACAGCACGAACTTCGATGAGCTGCCGACGCCGTTTCGGGCCGTGGCCACCGACCTGGTGACCGGGGATGCCGTGCTGCTCGAGAAAGGCGATCTATCCATCGCGATGCGTGCGAGCATCTCCGCGCCCGGCGTGTTCGCTCCGGTCGAGTATCAGGGCCGGCTCCTGGTCGACGGCGGCATCGCGGAGAATCTCCCCATCGACGTGGCGCGCGCGATGCACGCGGACATCCTCATCGTGTCGGACGTGAGCTTCCCGCTGCAGCCGCGCGATCGGCTCGACACGGCGCTGTCCATCTCCAACCAGATGCTCGCCATCATGGTGCGCAAGAACGCCGATCGCCAGAAGGCCACGCTTAACTCCCCAGGACATTCTCATCGAGCCGTCGCTCGGGACCTCGCCCCCCACCGACTTCACCATTGGACCGAGCGCGATCCTGCAAGGCGAAGCGGCCGCGCGTGCGGTCGAGCCGCGGCTCGCCGCTCTGCGCTTAAGCGATCCTGCGTACCAGGGCTATATGGCGCGGCGCGCGACCCAGCAGCCCGGGTTCCCCGTCATCAAGTTCGTGCGCGTGGATCCGGACTCGCGGCGCTACGAGAAGACCATTCTCGCGGAGATGGCGCCGCTGGTCGGCAAGCCGCTCGATCTCGACGCCGTGGGCGCGCGCATCACCGATCTTTACGGGCTCGGCTACTTCGAGACGCTGGACTACACCGTGGTCGCGCAAGGGCAGGGACCCGATCAGGAGTACGGGCTCGAGGTGCGTGCGCGCCGCAAGTCATGGGGACCGAATTACGTGCGTTTCGGCCTGGCCCTCGAGTCGAATTTCCAAGGCAGCAATCAATACAACGTGGCCGCCGAGTTTCTACAGACGGAAATCGACGACCTGGCTGCGGAGCTGCAGACGAACGTGCAGATCGGCAGCGATACGAAGATCACGAGCGAGTTCTACCAGCCGCTCGACGCGCTCGCGAAGTGGTTCGTGGCGCCGTCGGTGCGCCTCGAGTCGCGCGATCTGCCGATCTACCAGAACAACTCGCGGATCGCCGACTTCCGCGATCGGGAGGTGGAGGGAGATCTCGACGTCGGCCGCAACCTCGGCAACTGGGGCGAGATCCGCGTCGGGATTCACCGCATCAACGGCTTGACGTACGACTACTTCGGCAACCCCGACCTGGTCGATCCGCAGTACAACAACGGCGAGTATTTCTTCAAGTTCAGCTACGACCAGCTCGACAACGTGCACTTCCCGCGCGAAGGGCAGTCCTTCACCGTACAGTGGGACGCCAACCGCACCAATCTGGGCGCAGACACGGACTTCGATCGAGTGTCGGTCGATTGGCTCGCGGCGGCCTCGCGGGGGCGCAACACCCTGCTGCTGTGGACCTCGGCGGGCGCGACTCTGGACGGCCGGCTGCAAGCCCAACGATGTGCAGGATTTCTACTCTCTCGGCGGCTTTCTCAATCTTTCCGGACTCGCGCCGCAATCCTTGCTCGGTCCGAACTACGCGATCGCCCGCGCCATCTATTTTCGCAAGATCAGCCGCGGCGGCGAGGGCTTCTTCGAGTTTCCGGTGTATATCGGCGCATCGCTCGAGCTCGGCAACACCTGGGAGCGGCGCAGCGATATCAGCTACGGCTCGGCGCACAAGGACGCCTCGGTGTTCATCGCCATCGATACGCTGCTCGGGCCCGTTTACCTGGGCTCGGGCTATGACCAAACAGGGCAGGCGGGGTATTACCTCTTTCTCGGCCGCACTTTTTAGGCGGCCCTTCGCGCCACCTATCAACGGGGTCGAAGCGACCCCGGCCTTGAGGGCCCTGAGTCGGAAAGAGACGGAGTTAGAGGCCGCGGCTTTCGGCGAGCTTCTCGACTTTCTCGAAGACCAGCGCCGGCCGATCGCCGATGCGCGAGTACTCGTGCTTGCGCGACATCTCCTCGAGCACGCGGTCGCGCTCCTCGGCGGTGAAGTACCAGTGGGTCTTCTGCCAATCCGTACCGAGGAGCTTTGCGAACGGATCGCCGCGCTTCAAGCGCACGCGGATGCCGTAGGGCTGCGGCAGCACCGGAACGGTGCGTGCCATGTTTTGAGCACTGGCGATTCCCATGGTTGCGCGAACGATAGCGGAATCGGCCCAGGGCCGCCAGCTGATTCGCGGCAGATTCGCGTGCTAGACTCCGGCGCCTTCCAGCGAGGTAACTGATGGCATCGTCTTATACAGCCTCCGACATCGAGGTGCTGAGCGGCTTAGATCCGGTGCGCCGGCGGCCGGGCATGTACACCGACACCACGCGCCCGAATCATCTGGCGCACGAGGTCATCGACAACAGCGTCGACGAGGCGATCAACGGCTATTGCGACAGCATCGAAGTCACCTTGTTCAAGGACGGCTCGTGCCAGGTCGAGGACGACGGCCGCGGCATGCCGGTCGACATCCATCCCAAGGAGAAGATCTCAGGCGTCGAGCTCATTCTCACGCGCCTGCATGCGGGCGGTAAGTTCAACGACAAGAACTACCAACACTCGGGCGGGCTGCACGGCGTCGGCGTGTCGGTGGTCAACGCGCTGTCGAAGCACCTGGAGGTCTGGGTGCGCCGTGGCGGCAAGGAATACAACGCGAGCTTCGCGAACGGCAAGCCCACCTCCAAGCTCGAGGTCGTGGGCGACGTGCCGAAGTCGCGAACCGGAACCACCTTGCGGTTCTGGCCCGACCCGAAGTACTTCGACACGGACAAGTTCGCGGTGGCGAGCCTGAAACAGGTGCTGCGCGCCAAGGCGGTGCTGTGCCCGAACCTCAAGGTCTCGCTCAACAACGAGATCACCGGCGAGAAGGACACCTGGCTGTACACCGGCGGCCTGCACGAATACCTTGCCGAGCAACTCGGCAAGGGGCAATGGCTGCCCGCGGAGACTTTCTACGGCAAGCGCGCCATCGAGGGCGGCAACATCGACTGGGCGTTCGCCTGGGTGCTCGAGTCCGCGCAGCGAGTCGCGGAGAGCTACGTCAACCTCATCCCGACCACCGAGGGCGGCACCCACGTCAACGGTCTGCGCGTCGGAACCTCCGATGCGGTGCGCGAGTTCTGCGAGTTCCGCAATCTCGTCCCGCGCGGCCTGAAGCTCACCCCCGAGGATGTATGGGACGGGGTCAGCTTCGTTCTGTCCATGAAAATGAGTGATCCGCAGTTCGCCGGCCAGACGAAAGAGAAGCTCTCCTCGCGCGAATCGGCGGGCATCGTCCAGGGCGTGATCAAGGACGCGTTCGCGCTGTGGCTCAATCAGCACCCCGATCAGGGCGAGAAGATCGCCATGATGGCGATCGCCAAGGCGCAGCAGCGCGTCAAGGAGAGCCAGAAGATCGAGCGCAAGCGCACGGGCTCGGGCGCAACGCTGCCGGGCAAGCTCGCCGATTGCGTGAGCCAGGATCCCGAGCGCGGCGAGTTGTTCCTAGTCGAGGGCGATTCGGCCGGCGGCTCCGCCAAACAGGCGCGCGACCGGGTGTTCCAGGCGATCATGCCGCTGCGCGGCAAGATCCTGAACACCTGGGAATCGGATTCGAGCGAGGTGCTGCAATCACAGGAAGTGCACAACATCAGCATCGCCATCGGCGTCGATCCTTCCGCGACCGACCTGTCGGGCCTGCGGTATCACAAGATCTGCATCCTCGCGGACGCCGACAGCGACGGGCAGCACATCGCGACGCTCCTGTGCGCGCTCTTTCTGCGCCATTACCGTCCCCTGGTGGCTGCGGGTCACGTCTATGTGTGCATGCCGCCGCTGTTTCGCATCGACGCCGGCAAGGAAGTGGTGTACGCGCTCGACGAGGCCGAGCGCGAGCGCGAGCTCAAGCGCATCGCCGCGGCCAACTCGCGCGTCAAGACGGTCGTCACCCGCTTCAAGGGATTGGGCGAGATGAGCGCGCTGCAGCTGCGCGAGACGACCATGGCGCCGCAGACGCGCCGCCTGGTGCAGCTCACCATCGATGCCCGCGACAACCCCGACCAGCTGCTCGACATGCTGCTCGCGAAGAAGCGCGCGGGCGACCGCCGCGAATGGCTCGAGAGCAAGGGCAATCTGGCGCGCATCTAGCGCGGGTTCTCCGTCATGAAAGATCAAGAGCTGAATTTCGAAGGCGTCGAAAGGAGCCGCTCAAGTGCTTCGCCGAGCGCGCCTACCTCGATTACTCGATGTACGTGATCCTGGATCGCGCGCTGCCGATCTGAGCGACGGCCTGAAGCCCGTGCAGCGCCGCATCCTCTACGCCATGAGCGAGCTCGGCCTCGCCGCCGGGCTCGAAGCACAAGAAATCCGCGCGCACCGTCGGCGATGTGATCGGCAAGTTCCATCCGCACGGCGATTCCGCCTGCTACGAGGCCATGGTGCACATGGCGCAGGATTTCTCCTACCGCTATCCGCTCGTCGACGGGCAGGGCAACTGGGGCTCGACCGACGATCCGAAGTCCTTCGCGGCGATGCGCTACACCGAGTCGCGGCTCGACGCGCTATGCGGATCTCTTGCTCGACGAGCTCGACTGCGAGCCACGGTCGACTGGGTGCCGAACTTCGACGGCTCGCTCGAGGAGCCGACGCTCCTGCCGGCGCGCGTGCCCGAACCTCTTGCTGAACGGCGGCTCGGGCATCGCGGTCGGCATGGCGACCGACATTCCGCCGCACAACCTGCGCGAGGTGGTGAACGCCTGCGTCGCGCTCCTCGACGATCCCGAGCTCACGACGCGCAAGATCATGGCGCACGTCAAGGGGCCCGATCTGCCCACCGGCGGGGAGATCGTCTCGCCGCGCGCGGATCTCGTGCAGATGTACGAGACCGGCAACGGCAGCTTCAAGGCGCGCGCCACCTACGAGATCGAGGACGGCGAGATCGTCATCGACGCGCTGCCGTTCCAGGTGTCGGGCTCCAAGGTGCTCGAGCAGATCGAGGCGCTGAAGCAGCAGAAGAAGCTGCCGATGGTGGACTTCACGCGCGACGAGTCCGATCACGAGAATCCGACGCGTCTCGTGATCGTGCCGAAGTCGAACCGCGTCGACGTGGTCGAGCTCATGAACCACCTGTTCGCGACCACCGATCTCGAGCGCAACTACCGCGTGAACCTCAACGTGATCGGCCTCGACGGCCGGCCGCGGGTGATGGGCTTGAAGCAGCTCCTGCTCGAGTGGCTCGAGTTCCGCAAGGCGACCGTGACGCGCCGGCTGAAGCACCGCCACGAGAAGGTGAGCGCGCGCCTGCACATCCTCGACGGCCTGCTGATCGCCTACCTCAACTTCGACGAGGTGATCCGCATCGTGCGCCGCGAGGACGAGCCGAAGCCCGTGCTGATCAAGCGCTTCAAGCTGTCCGACGTCCAGGCCGAGGCCATCCTCGAGACGAAGCTGCGGCACCTCGCGCGGCTCGAGGAGATGAAAATCCGCGAGGAGCAAAAAACGCTCGCGCGAGGAGCGCGACGAGATCGACCGCATCCTGAAGAGCAAGGCGCGCCTGACCAAGCTCGTGCGCGAGGAGCTCTTGCAGGATGCCGAGGAGTACGGCGATGCGCGGCGCACCAAGCTCGTGGAGCGCGAGGCCGCGCAGGCGATCTCCGAGGTGAACCTGCTGTCGAGCGAGCCGACCACCGTGGTGCTCTCGCGCCTCGGCTGGGTGCGCGCCGCCAAGGGGCACGACATCGACGCACGCGGCCTCGTCTACAAGAGCGGCGATGAGTTCCAGGCGGCGGCCAAGGGCCGGAATCTGCAGCAGGCGGTGTTCATCGATTCCACCGGCCGGGTGTACAGCCTCGATGCGCATCAGCTGCCCGCGGCGCGCGGCTACGGCGAGCCGCTGTCCGGCACCGTGGATCCGCCGGACGGCGCGACCTTCGCCGCGGTGCTCATCGGCGAGCCCGACGATCTGTGGCTGCTCGCGAGCGATGCGGGCTATGGATTCAAGGCGCGGCTCAAGGAGCTCTACGCGCGCAACAAGAAAGGCAAGTCGGTGCTCAAGGTGCCGGAAAACGCCCGAGTCTTCCGGCGCAGCCGATCGCGAACGAGGCGGCGCTCGCGGTACTCGTCAACAACGACGGCGAGGTGCTCGCGCTGCCGGTCGCGCAAATCGAGGAAATGACCGCGGGCAAGGGTCAGAACCTCTACGGCATAGCCGGCAAGAAATCCGTCGAGCGCGACGAGTACCTGATGGCGATGGCGGTGGTCGGGCCCGGGGAGACGCTCACCGTGTACAGCGGCGACAGCGCGCCGATGAAGCTCAAGTACGACGAGCTCCACCAGTTCCAGGACAACAAGGGCCGGCGCCGGCAGCGGTTCTCGAGGGCCTACAAGCAGATCGATCGCCTCCGCCCGCCAACGTCTGCCCGGCGCCCGATGCACGCCTAGCGCTCGCCGGACATCGTGACATCCTCGGGGGCGTTCACGAAGTAGCCCTGGATGAACTCGATGCCGAGCTGCCACAGCACCGCCATGGTGTTGGCGTCCTCCACGCGCTCGGCGACGGTCTCGATGCCTCTTGCGCTTGGCGGCCTCCACCAGGCCCTTCACGCGCTGCTGCTGCAGCTGATTGGTCGACAGACCCTGCATCAAGGAGCCGTCGATCTTGATGAAATTCATGCCGATGCTCGCGAGCAGCTTGAGCGGATCCCGGCCGGTGCCGAAATGTTCGAGCGCGAAGCGGAAGCCGAGCTTGCGCATGCTCTCCGATAGGTCGGTGGTCTGGCGGACGTATTGCGTCGCGAGCTCCTCGGTCACCTGGATGCACAAGCGCTTCGCGTCGATCTTGAGCGAGCGCAGCTGCGTCTCGAGCCAGCCCATGAGGCTCTTGTCGAGGATCGTGTCCTTCGAGACCCGCACGAAGATACAGGCGGCCTTGCGGTTCGCGGCGAAGGACATGGAGGCGCCGATGACCCAGCGGTCGATGTTCTTCATCAGATCGTTGCGTTCGGCGGCGCGAATGAACTCCGCGGGCAGCACCTCGCCGCCTTGCTCGTCGAGCATGCGCACGAGCACGTCGAACATGCCCTTGTCCTCGCCCAACAGGCTCGCGATCGGCTGCTGCACCAGCCTGAACCGATTCTCCATGAGCGCGCTTTTGATATGCTTCACCCAGATTTTGTCGTAAGCCTGCACGCGCGTATCGGTGTCGGATTTGTCGATCTGCGTACATCTGGTTGCCGCCGAGCTCGCGGCCGCGCCGCGCGGCGCTGACGGCGTCGGCGATCGCCGCGCCGACGTCGGGATTGGTTGCCGGCAGGAGCCCCAAGCCCACCGTGACCGTCACCACCAGGTTCTTCTCGTCGAAGCTGAAGCCGTGATCGCTGATGCGCGCGACCAGGTTCTCGGCCCAGGTCTCGACGTCGCGCGCCGTGCCGCGCTCGAGCAGGATCAAGAAGCCGTTGCCGCCGAAGCGCCCGCACAGGTCGTTGGCGGTGATCTCCACGCGCAGCGCCTCGGCGAGCTGGCCGATGAAGTCCTCGCTCGCGAGCACGCCGATCGCGTTCTGGATCTCGGCGAAGCGGTCAGGCTTCACGTACGCGAACTGGCGCACGCCGCCCTTCATGGCATTGGCGCAACGCTCCTGGATGGCGGTGAGCAGATAACGCTGTTGCAGGAAGCCCGTCGAGGCATCGTTCTTCACCGCGTGCGCCAGCTGCAGCTCGAGATCGTGATCGGCGCTCTTGTTATTCGCGGGAATGCTGACGCGTGTCGCCGGCTCGTTGTAATTCGCCCGCGCAAGGGTGAGCGTGAGCGGTACGCTCGATCCGTCCGAGAGCAGCGCCTGCACCTTGAGCGCGTGATCGGTCCACTTGCCCTGCAGGCAGGCGACGAGTGCGCCCTTGAGTGCGGGATGAGTCTCCGGTTCGAACAGATCCATCAACGGCGTGCCGGTGAGCGCATCCTCGCCCG
>CAWDFR010000020.1:0-58995 GCA_963801685.1 uncultured Gammaproteobacteria bacterium | reverse complement strand
AAGGCGCACGCCCGCAAGGGCGAGGACATCTACGGCGACGGCGTGCTGGAGATCCTGCAGGATGGCTTCGGTTTCCTGCGCTCCTCGGACTCGAGCTACCTCGCCGGGCCCGACGACATCTACGTCAGCCCCAGCCAGATCCGCCGCTTCAATCTGCGCACCGGCGACTCGATCTCGGGCTTCATCCGCCCGCCGAAGGACGGCGAGCGCTATTTCGCGCTGCTCAAGGTCGGCGAGATCAACTTCGACTGCCCGGAGAGCTCGCGCGGCAAGGTGCTGTTCGAGAACCTCACCCCGCTCCATCCGACCGAACGCCTCAAGCTCGAGCGCGGCAACGGCTCGACCGAGGATCTCACCGCCCGCGCCATCGATCTGGTCGCGCCCATCGGCAAGGGCCAGCGCGGACTGATCGTCTCGCCGCCGAAAGCCGGCAAGACGATGCTGCTGCAGAACATCGCGACCTCGATCACGGCGAATCATCCCGAGTGCTATCTGATCGTGCTGCTGATCGACGAGCGGCCCGAGGAAGTGACCGAGATGGCGCGCACGGTGAAGGGCGAGGTCGTGTCCTCGACCTTCGACGAGCCCGCCAGCCGCCACGTTCAGGTCGCCGAGATGGTGATCGAGAAGGCCAAGCGATTGGTGGAGCACAAGAAGGACGTCGTCATCCTGCTCGACTCGATCACGCGTCTTGCGCGCGCCTACAACACCGTCGTACCGAGCTCCGGCAAGGTGCTCACCGGCGGCGTGGATGCGAACGCGCTGCAGCGGCCGAAGCGCTTCTTCGGCGCGGCGCGCAACATCGAGGAGGGCGGCAGCCTCACCATTCTGGCGACGGCGCTGGTCGATACCGGCTCCAAGATGGACGACGTCATCTTCGAGGAGTTCAAGGGCACCGGCAACTCGGAAATCCACCTGGACCGGCGCATCTCCGAGAAGCGCGTCTTCCCCTCGATCAACATCAACCGCTCGGGCACGCGCAAGGAAGAGCTGATCACCGATCCGGCGGAGCTTTCCAAGATGTGGATTCTGCGCAAGCTCCTGCATCCGATGGACGAGCTGGCGGCGATCGAATTCCTGCTCGACAAGATGAAGGACACGAAGACGAACACGGATTTCTTCGACGCGATGAAGCGGTAGCGCGGTCGCGCCGCAAAAGGGGGGAGCTTGAAATCATGCAGTGGTGGGCGTGGATTACGGTCGGCGCCGTGCTGTTGGGTTCCGAATTGACCTTCGTCAATGCCCAGTTCTATCTCGTGTTCATCGGTGCGGCGGCGCTGATCGTGGGATTTCTGGATCTCGCCGGAGCGCACGCGGCCGACTGGCTGCAATGGTCGCTGTTCGCGGTGCTCGCCGCCGGGTCGCTGGTCGCGTTTCGGCGGCGGGTCTACGAGCGCCTGCGGCGCAAATTGCCCGACGTCAAGCTCAGGCCCCAAGGCGAAACCGTGATCCTGCCCGCGGCGCTGCCGCCCGGCGAAACCTGCCGGCTCGAGTATTGCGGCTGCTCCTGGAACGCCGTCAACGGCGGCCGCTCCGTCATCGCGGCCGGAGCGCGCGCGCGCATCGAGCGTGTCGACGGCCTGACGCTCGTGGTCCACGCCGACGGGCACCTTTCGTAAAGGAGAGACCCTTGCAGATTCCCTTGGGTTACGGGGTCATCGCGATCGCCATCATCGTCGTCATCATGGTGGCGAAGACCGCCACGGTGGTGCCGCAGCAGAGCGCCTACGTGGTCGAGTACCTGGGCAAGTACAGCCGCACCTTGCAGGCGGGATTCCACATCCTGATTCCGTTCGTCGAGAAGATCGCGTACCGCCACAGCCTCAAAGAGATCGCGATCGACATCCCCGAGCAGATCTGCATCACGCGCGACAACGTGCAAGTCGGGGTCGATGCGGTGCTGTACATGCAGGTGCTCGATCCGCATCTTGCCTCCTACGGCATCGCCAACTACGGCTTCGCCATCTCGCAGCTCGCGCAGACGACGCTGCGCAGCGAGATCGGCAAGATCGAGCTCGACCGCACCTTCGAGGCGCGCGGCGCCATCAATGCCAACGTCGTCGGCGAGCTCGACAAGGCGTCCGTCGCGTGGGGCGTCAAGGTGCTGCGCTACGAGATCAAGAACATCACGCCGCCCAAGGACGTGCTCTCCGCCATGGAGAAACAGATGCGCGCGGAGCGCGAAAAGCGCGCCGTGGTCCTCACCTCCGAGGGCGAGCGCGACGCCAAGATCAATGCGGCCGAGGGCGACAAGCAGCGGGTGATCAAGCAATCCGAGGCCAACAAGCAGCAGCAGATCAACGAGGCCGAGGGCCAGGCGCAGGCCATTCTCGCGGTGGCGACCGCGACCGCCGAGGGTCTGCGTCAAGTGGGCATCGCGCTCTCGGACCGCGGCGGCATCGAGGCGATGCAGCTGCGTATCGGCGAGGAATACGTGAAGCAATTCGGCAAGCTGGCGCAAAGCGGCACGACCCTGGTGGTGCCCGCGAACCTCACGGATCTCGCCTCGATCGTGACCATGGCGACCAGCATCGCGCGGACTCAAGGCGCCGGCGCCGCGCCCGGAGCAGCCGTCAAAACTTGAACGACTCGGCCCCGGCCGCCGGGCTCCCCCGCCCGGCGGTCGCCATACGTTTTGCGGAGTTCGTCGCGCTCGCCGCCGCGATGCAGTCGACCCAGGCCCTCGCCATCGACGGCATGCTGCCCGCGTTGCCGGCGATCGTGCGGGCGCTCGGGGTCTCCAATCCGAATCACGGCCAATGGATCGTGACCGCCTACATGGCGGGTCTCGGCCTCGGTCAGCTCTTCTGGGGGATGCTCTCCGATCGGTTCGGCCGGCGCCCGGTGCTGCTCGGCGGTCTCGCCCTGTACGTGGCAGCCGCGCTTTCCTGCGGGCTCGCGAGCAGCTTCGAGACGCTTCTCGCCGGGCGCTGCATGCACGGCATCGCTGCCGCGAGCATGACCGTGGTGCGCTCCGCGGTGCGCGACCAGTACTCGGGACGCCGCATGGCGCGCGTCATGTCGCTCATGTTCATGGTCTTTCTCACCGTGCCGATCCTCGCGCCGAGTCTCGGCCAGTTGGTGCTGGCCGCGGCGTCGTGGCGCTATATCTTCATCGCGTGCGGCCTTTTCGGCACGCTCGTCTGGGTGTGGGCGTGCCTGCGGCTGCCGGAGACCCTGCATCCCGAATACCGGCTGAGCCTACGCCCGCGGCGGGTGCTCGCCGCGGCGAGGCTCGTGCTGGGCGACCGGATCTCGATTTTCTACACGTTCGCCTCGACGCTGCTGTTCGGCGCGCTCATCGCCTATGTCGCGATGGTGCAGCAGGTGTTCGCCGACGTGTTCCGGCGGCCGAGTCTCATGCCGGTCATGTTCGCGCTGTGCGCGATTTTCATGGGTGTCGCCGCCTACGGCAACTCGCGTCTCGTCGAGCGCCTCGGCATGCGACTCATCTCCCACACGGCGCTCCTCGTATTCATCGGCGTCGCCGCGTTGCATCTGCTCGTGGCCGCGCTCGGCCGGGACGGCATGTGGACTTTCGTGGCGTTGCAGGGCGTGACCATGGCGGCCTTCTCCCTCGCTGCGTCCAACTTCGGCGCCATGGCCATGGAGCCGGTCGGATCCGTCGCGGGCATCGGTGCCTCGTTGCAGGGCTTCATATCGACCGGCGCGGCAGCGCTCGTCGCGGCCCTGATCGGGCGCTCGTATCACGGCAGCATCGTGCCCATTCCGCGAGGCGCCTTGTGCTGCGGCCTCATCGCCCTGGTGTGCGTACTCGCGGCGGAGCGCGGCCGATTATTTCGCCGCCACCATGGCGCTGCGTCGGATCTCGGGTTCGCGGCTCACTAGCCTCCCGGCGCGTCGAACAGCGCGTTGAGAGTTCGCCCCGAAGCGGCGTTTGCGAGCGCATCGAACCGGCCGTGCTCGGCGATCTCCCGGGCCGCATGCATGAATCCGCCCCAGGCCGCGCGCGCCAGTGCGCCGCCGACGCTCACACGGCGCACACCGAGCTCGGCCAATTGCCGCAGGCTCTGCGTTGCCGGCGCCATCACCAGCACATTCACGGGCTTGGGATGAACAGCCTCGACGACGCGACGGATGTGCTCGGCGCTTTGTATGCCGGGCGCATACAGGCAATCGGCACCGGCGTGCGCGTAGGCGACGAGCCTCGCAACGGCTTGGTCGATGTCCGGCTGTCCCACGAGGAAGCCCTCGGCGCGTCCGACCAGCAGCACATCCTCGCCCGTCGCGTCGATCGCGCGCCGCGCCGCGCGAATGCGCTCGACCGCCGCCTCGAGAGCGAACAGCGGGCTCGGCGGTGTCCCGACCGCGGCGGCGTGCTGCAGCCGTGGGCCGATGGAATCCTCGATCGAAAGGCCCGCGATCCCGCTCTCGACCGCGAGGCGCACGCTCTCGGCCACGCCCGCGGCATCGGCCCCAAAACCGTTCTCGAAGTCCGCGTTGAGCGGCACATCGATAGCCCCCGCCAGGTCCGCGAGATGTGCGAGGATCTCGGCGCGCGTCGGCGTGTTGTCGGCACGGCCCCTCGACCAGGCGAAGCCCGAGCTCGTGCTCGCGAGCGCCTTGAAGCCGAGACTTTGCAGGTACAGGGCGCTGCCGATGTCCCAGGGGTTCGGGATCGCGAAGCAGCCGCTTTCGTGGAGCTTGCGAAATGCGCGGCGCTTGTCTGCGGTGCTCAAACTCATCGTGATTCCTCCTGACGAGATGCCTCGCTCGCGGTGCGCCGCACGGCGCAAGAAAAGCATCCTCGGTTGGCGTTGTGAAGATGGATATAAGCGATGCGCGGATCATCGAACAGGCGCAGGATCACCGCGGCGACTTCTGCGCCGGGAGACACCGCGGCATCCGTCATGCAATCGAGCACATCATACGCGCGCACGGAGATGAGTCGCCGCGTGACGTATTCGGGAATCACGCCGGGCTCGATGGATGCTTGTCGAGCACCCTTGCGCACGAAGATCGGGCCCGAGGCGCGGTAGGGCGAATCGGCCGGCTGATGCGTGTAGGGCAGCAGCAGCAACTCCTCGCCGATCTCGGCGTCGGTGAGACTCACGCGGCACGGAAATCCGGGCTTTTCGGTGGCGAGGACCCGCTGCGCGTGGATTTTCGACAATTCGGCTTCGGGCAGCGAGAAGAGCGGCGCGAAGGGTGCGGCGGGCAGGCCCACGATTTCGAACGAGGTCATGTTTCACCCGATGACGGTTGCGAGGCCCTCATGATGCGCAAGCTCGATGCGCAGGTCTCGCCATATTCGGACACGGAATTGTCTTCGCTTGCAGCATCGTCGGCCGCGACGACGCCGCAGAAGGCTCGTTCTAGCGTGCGTCGGCGCGCGCGCGCGCATCGCACGCTCGCCGATGTCGCGGCGATACTGCGCTCCTTCCCAATGGATCGCGTGCACGAGGTCATACGCCTCGCGCTGCGCAGCGGCGATGCTCTCGCCGAGGCCGACGGTGCAGAGCACGCGCCCGCCCGCCGTGAGCACCTGCGGGCCGGTCGCGCGCGTACCGGCGTGGAACACCTTGCCGGGCAGCGAATCGGCCGCGTCGAGTCCGCGGATCGGATCGCCGGTGCGATAGTGATCGGGATAGCCGCCCGCGGCCATCACCACGCCGAGCGCGGCACGCGCATCCCATTTCACTTCGACCCCTGCGAGGCATCCGCGAACTGCCGCCCCGCAGAGCGACACGAGATCGCTTTCCAGGCGCATGAGAATCGGCTGGGTCTCAGGGTCGCCCAGCCGGCAGTTGAACTCCAGCACGTTGGGTATACCGTCCGCGCCGATCATGAGACCCGCGTACAAAAACCCGAGATACGGCGTACCGTCGAGAGTGAGGCCGCGCAGCGCGGGATCGATGACCTCGCGCATGATGCGCGCATGCAGATCAGGCGTGACGATCGGCGCGGGCGAATACGCGCCCATGCCGCCGGTGTTCGGGCCGTTATCGCCATCGTCGCGGCGCTTGTGATCCTGCGAAGTCGCGAGCGGCACGACCTGCTCGCCGGCCGCCACCACGATGAAGCTCACTTCCTCGCCGTGCAAGAACTCCTCGATCACCACCGTATTGCCCGCCGACCCGAAGCAGCCCCCGAGCATGCGCTGCGCGGTCTCGATGGCGGCCTCGTGCGTCTCACAGATGACGACGCCCTTGCCCGCGGCGAGTCCGTCAGCCTTCACCACGACAGGCAGGTGTTGCGCGCGCACGAAATCCGCATCGAAATCGGCCGCCGTGAATGCGGCGTATCCGGCCGTGGGTATGCGGTGCCGCTGCAAGAACGCCTTCGTATAGGCCTTCGAGCCTTCGAGGCGCGCGGCGGCGCGCGTCGGCCCGAAGCAGGCGCACCCTTCCTGGGTGAATCGATCGACGATGCCGGCGACGAGCGGAGCCTCGGGACCCACGATGGTGAGCTCCACGCGCTCGCGTGACGCGAAGTGCAGCAATCCGTCGATGTCGCCGGCGGCGACATCGACGTTCTGCACTTTCGGCTCGCGCGCCGTGCCCGCGTTGCCGGGCGCGACGAACACCCGCTCCACGCGCGCGGACTGCGCGCACTTCCAGGCGAGCGCATGTTCCCGACCGCCTCCGCCCACGACCAGCACTTTCATGATGCGTGCATCTAGTGGCGAAAGTGACGCGTCGCGGTGAACACCATGGCGATGCCGTGCTCGTCGGCCGCCGCGATCACTTCGGCGTCGCGCTTGGATCCTCCCGGCTGGATGACGGATCTGATGCCGAGCTCGGCGAGGACGTCCAGGCCGTCGCGGAACGGGAAAAACGCATCCGAGGCGGCAGAGGCCCCTTGCAGCGATAATCCCTCGTCCCGCGCTTTCAGAGCCGCGATCTTCGAGCTCACCACCCGACTCATCTGCCCGGCGCCGATGCCGATCGTGGCCCTATCCTGCGCACATACGATGGCATTTGATTTGACATATTTTGCCACCCGCCACGCGAACAAGAGATCCTCGCGCTCCGCCTCGCTGGGCGCGCGCTTGCTGACCACTCGCAGCTCCTCCGGCCGCACTGAGGCGCCGTCGCGCGTTTGCACGAGCAGGCCGCCGGTCACGCTGCGGTACTCGAACAGCTGGGAGACGGGCATGCGCAGGTCGCCCGTTGCCAGCACGCGCACCTCGCTCTTGGCGGCGAGCAGTGACTGCGCCTCGCTGGATACGGCAGGGGCGAGAATCACCTCGACGAACTGCCGCTCGAGAATCGCCCGTGCGGCGGCGGCGGTGACCTCTCGATTGAAGGCGATGATGCCGCCGAACGCCGAGGTCGGGTCGGTGCGATAAGCCTGCTCGTAGGCGGCGGCTGCCGCGGCGGCGACCGCGACGCCGCAGGGATTCGCGTGCTTCACGATAACGCACGCCGGCGCCTCGAACTGCCGCACGCACTCGAGCGCGGTGTCGCTGTCCGCGATGTTGTTGTACGAAAGCTCCTTGCCCTGCAGCTGCTTGGCGCGCGCAACAGATGCGCCGATCGCGCGCGTATCGTCGTAGAACGCGGCGCGCTGATGCGGGTTCTCGCCGTAACGCAGATCGAAGTGCTTGCGAAACGAGAGATTCAAGTCTGCGGGAAACGTCGCGGACTCTGCGCCGATCGCGCCGGTGAAATAGGCAGATACCATGGCATCGTACTGCGCGGTGTGCGCGAACGCCTTGGCCGCGAGCCGGCGGCGCATGGCGGTTTCCGTCGCGCCCTGATTCGCCGCGAGCTCATCGAGCAAGGAGCGATAGTCGCCCGGATCGACGACTACGGTGACCGAGGCATGGTTCTTCGCCGCGGCGCGCACCATGGCCGGGCCGCCGATGTCGATGTTCTCCACGGCATCCTCGTAGCTCGAGTCGTGCCGCGCCACGGTGGCCGCAAACGGATAGAGATTGACGACGAGCAAATCGATCGGCTCGATGCCGTGCTCACGCATGACATCCTCGTCGAGACCGCGGCGCCCGAGAAGGCCGCCGTGGATCTTCGGATGAAGTGTCTTCACCCGGCCGCCCATGATCTCCGGAAAGCCCGTGTGCTCGGCGACTTCTTTCACCGAGATGCCGTGCTGCACCAGGAGCTGCGCGGTGCCGCCGGTCGAGAGCAACTCGATGCCGCGCTCCTTCAGTGCGCGCGCGAACTCGACAATTCCAGTTTTATCGGAAACGCTGAGCAGTGCGCGACGTACGGGCGTGAGCAACGTTGGGCTACTCGCTGATCCCGAACTCTTTGAGTTTCTTGCGCAAGGTGCCGCGATTGATACCGAGAATGGTCGCGGCGCGACTCTGGTTTCCCTGCACGTGGCCCATCACCACCTTGAACAGCGGCTCCTCGACCTCGCGCATCACCAGCTCGTACAGATGCCCGGGCTTATGACCGTTCAAGGTCTCGAAATAGCACTGCAACGCCTCCTCGGCCTGCGTGCGCAATGGCACGCCCTTGCCATTCACTTTCAGATCGCGTCCATTGAAGGACGGCGACGGCTCCCTGCGAGCCTTTGATTTCTTCTTTGCGACCATAGTCCACCCGATATCCCGTCAGCTCTTTATATTCTTGTTAACTATGTACGCTATGCCGCGCGGCAAACACGCGTGTCGTATTGCTCCAACAGCGTCGCCAGCTGCTCTTGCGGCGTCTCGATTCGCACGAGACGGTCGCGCAGAGCCTCTTGTCCCTGATGCTGCCGGAAATACCAACTCAAGTGTTTGCGTGCCACTCGAACACCGGTCTCATCGCCATAGAAATCGTATAGGTCTTCGAGGTGGGCGCGAATAATATCACGGACTTTTTCTCGCGCTAGCTCCTCGCGCAATTTCCCTGTTCGCAGGAAAAAATTGACTTCGTCGAAAATCCATGGCCGACCTTGCGCCGCTCTGCCGATCATAATCCCATCGCATCCGGTGACGGCAAGAATCTCGCGCGCGCGGAGCGGTGAATCGATGTCGCCGTTGGCAAAGACGGGAATCCCAACGCTCTGCTTGATGGCACGCACTGTGTCGTGCTCAGCGTCCCCCCGATACATGGCCGCACGCGTGCGGCCATGTATCGCCAGGGCCTGAATGCCGCAGTCCTCGGCAATCTGCGCGATGCGAACGCCGTTCTTGTGCGCATCGTCCCAGCCGGTTCGGGTCTTGAGCATCACCGGTACCGACACCGCGCTCACCACCGCCCTTAGAATTTCCGCGACCAGCGGCTCGTCCTTGAGGAGCGCCGAGCCTGCGAGACGGTTGCAGACCTTCTTGGCCGGACATCCCATGTTGATGTCGATGATCTGCGCGCCCGTATCGACGTTGCGCCGCGCCGCGTCCGCCATCATCGTCGGATCGAAGCCGGCGATCTGCACGACGCGCGGACTCGCTTCGCCGCGATGGTCCATGCGCCGCTGCGATTTCGGCGTGTCCCACAGGCGAGCGTCCGCGGTGAGCATCTCCGAGGCGGCGAGCCCCGCGCCGAAGCGGCGGCACAGCATGCGAAACGGCCGGTCCGTCACTCCCGCCATCGGCGCGAGCACCACGTTCGAGCCCAACACATAAGGTCCGATGCGCGGCTGCATGCTCATGGCTGGGCCTGGGGCGCACCGGCCCGGGGTGCGCCCGCTTGGGGCGCGTCCGCCCGGGGCGTGCCCGCCTGCGCCGCAGCATCCGCCGCGCAGGCGATGCTTTGGCCGGCGCGCAGGCATACGTCGATCTCGAAGCCTTCGGCATCCTTGCCCGGGTCCTGGATGTCGAGCGTCGCATCGGCGCGCTCGCCTGGGGTCATCAGCCGCGCGGTGGGCCTGCCGAGGTATTCAGCGGGCTCGAAGTCGCGCGCACCGACGTGCGTTCCGAAGCGATTCGCCAGCGTCACGCGCAACAGCGGATAGGGTTGCAGCTGCGCCGATGTGTTCAAGATGCTCGCCCGCACACGCAGCGTGCCGGCGGCGTTCGGATCTCCCGTGACGCCCCACTGCCGCAGCTGATATGCGGATAGATTCACGGGCGGTTGCACCTTGACGCCGAGCGCTCCGTAGAGACTTTGCAGCGGACCGCGCAACGGCCCGTGCGCGGCGAGCCATGCGCGGTTTTCGTGGATCATCTGTGCGAGGAGTACGAGCGCCAGCACGGCGGCCGCGCCGCGCCATGCGAGTTGTATCGCGGGTTGTGCCGGCTCGCCCGGCTCCTCGAGTCGCCGCTGTCGCAATCCGGACAGCACGTCGCGCCGCACGTGGTCGGCGACGTCGAGCCCGCCCATGCTCTCCGCGGGCGGCGCGATGGCTTCCGCGCCCGCAAGGCTCGAAGGGCGCACCGCCGTGGGATCGACAAAGACGCGATCGAGATCGCCGGGGGGAAGCGTGAATTCGAGGGCGCCGTCGTCGGCCGATTCCGCGGCCGCGCCGGTCCCGGGCGCATCCCCCGCGGCTACGGGTGCGGCGGGCGCGGGCGCGGGCGCGGGCGCCGGTGCGGGTGCGACCTCACGCGGAGCGCGCTTGCCGCTCTGCGCTGCGCTCGCCGGCGCGGCTGTCTTCGCCTTGGGCGCGGGCGATCGGGAAGGGGGCGGTGGCGCGGTGACCGGTGGGGCGATATGACGTGGCGGCGCGGGAGTCTCGTGCCGCGACGGCTTGAACTTATCGATGAGCTGCAAGCGTGCGAATTCGACATCGCCCGACGCGAAGTCCTCGCCGTCGGACGCAAGCTCCGGCTCCGCCGGCCGCTTCGGTGTCGGCGAATGCAGGATCTCGTCGGCGCGAGCTTCCATCTCGAGCGCCGACTCGCGGGGCGATCCGGCCGCCGATTCGCCGGGCGTCGAAAACGCGGTCGCATCCTCCGCGAGGCGCGCGAGCGCATTGAACACCTCGCCGCACCGGCCGCAGCGTACCTGACCGCCGGCGGCGCGCAGCGTCTCGGCCGTCAGCTGGAAGACCGTCTCGCAGTGGGAGCATTGCGTGTACAAGCTAGGAGTTTCTCCGAGCGTGGATGCCGCACCAATCGCCGCGCTCTATCACTTGCACGATAGCAAAAGACACGCCATAGGCGGCCTTTACCGCATAGGCCTGGCTCCTCAGGAGTCCGGACAAGAACAGATCCGCCTCGGGCAGGCAGGCCGCGCTCAACACGGGCTCGAGCTCGATGAGCGGATCTGCGAGGATGTTCGCGAACACGCAGCTCGCCGCCTCGAGGCGGGGCGGGACACCCTGGATCTCGAGTCGGTCCGCGACCCCGTTGCGCGCGGCATTGTCGTGCGTCGCGACGAGGGCCTGTGGATCGAGATCCACCGCCACGACGCGCGCAGCGCCGAGTTTCAAGGCGGCTATGCCGAGGATGCCGGACCCGCAGCCGTAATCGATCAGGGTGCGGCCCGCCAGCGGCATGGCGTCGAGCATCTGCAGGCACAGCGCGGTGGTCGGATGGGTGCCCGTGCCGAAGGCGAGTCCCGGATCGAGACGCACCACCACGGCGGCGGGGTCTTCCGGGGCCGGCGCTGTCGTCGGGCACACCCACAGGCGCCGTCCGAAACGCATCGGCTTCCAGTCTTTGAGCCACACCCGTTCCCAGTCGCGGCTCTCGACCGCCCGCACCCTCGCGCACTCCGTGATGTGAGGTCCAAGGAGTTGAGCCAGGCGGCCGAGGCTCTGCGTTGCCTCGATCGAGCTCGCCTGCGCGAGTTCGAACAGCGCGCGCACCAGCGTGTCGCTCCACAACCTGATCTCGTCCGGTTTGGGCTCGAGCACCGGCTCGTCGCCGCGGTCCGAGAACGTGATCGCCGTTGCGCCCGCCGCGAAGAGCGCCGTCTCGACCGACTCCGCGCTTAAGGAGGCGAGCGGAAATTCGATTTCATAGTGCATCGACGCAAGCCGGTGCGGCCGTGGGGGCGCGGCGCATGATCGCGCACCCCAGCGGCCTCACTTGAGCCCCAGGCGCCGCTCCAGATAATGAATATCGGTACCGCCTTGGCGAAATGCGGAGTGATTGAAGATTTCCTGGTGCAGGGGGATGTTGGTCTTGATCCCCTCTACCACCATCTCGGCGAGCGCGTTGCGCATCCGGGCGATCGCCGTGTCGCGCGTATCGCCCGAGGCGATCACCTTGCCGATCATGGAGTCGTAGAACGGCGGCACGTTGTAACCGGTGTAGACGTGGCTGTCGACACGGATTCCGGGACCTCCCGGCGAATGCCACAAGCGGATGGGTCCGGGGGAGGGCGCGAAGGTCTTGGGATCCTCGGCGTTGATGCGGCACTCGATGGCGTGGCCGCGAATCTGGATGTCGTTCTGCGTGTACGGCAGGGCCTCGCCCGCGGCGATGAGCAGCTGAGCCTTGACGATGTCGATCCCGGTGACGAGCTCGGTCACCGGGTGCTCGACCTGCACGCGGGTGTTCATCTCGATGAAGTAGAACTCGTTGTCCTGATAGAGGAACTCGAGCGTTCCGGCATTGCGGTAGCCGACCTCGTGGCAGGCGCGCGCGCAGCGCTCGCCCATGGTCTTGCGTTGTTTGGCGGTGAGTCCGGGAGCAGGGGCTTCCTCGAGAACCTTCTGGTGGCGGCGCTGCATGGAGCAATCCCGCTCGCCCAAGTGCACGACGTTGCCGTAGTTGTCCGCGAGCACCTGGAACTCGATGTGCCGCGGCCGGTCGAGAAACTTCTCCATGTAGACCTGCGGATTGCCGAAGGCGGCGAGCGCCTCGGATTGGGTCACGCTGATCGCGTTCAGCAGCGATGCGTCGGTATGCACCACGCGCATGCCGCGGCCGCCGCCGCCGCCGGAGGCCTTGATGATCAGGGGATAGCCGATGTCCTTGGCGATGCGAAAGTTCTCGTCCGCATCGCTTCCGAGGGGACCGTCCGATCCGGGCACGCAAGGCACGCCGGACGCCTTCATCACCTTGATGGCCGAGACCTTGTCGCCCATCATCCGAATGGTCTCGGCGCGCGGGCCGACGAATATGAATCCGCTCTTCTCGACCCGTTCGGCGAAATCGGCATTCTCGGACAGAAAGCCGTAGCCCGGGTGGATCGCGACCGAATCGGTCACCTCGGCCGCGCTGATGATGGCCGGCATGTTGAGGTAAGAGAGCGCCGCCTGCGGCGGCCCGATGCACACGGTCTCGTCCGCGAGCAGCACGTGCTTGGTATTGAAATCGGCGGTGGAATGCACCGCCACCGTTTTGATTCCGAGCTCGCGGCAGGCCCGCAGAATGCGGAGCGCAATCTCGCCGCGGTTGGCGATAACGACTTTCTCGATCATCGCGTTATTCGATGACGAACAGCGGTTGGCCGAACTCGACCGGCTCACCGTTCTTGGCGAGGATCGCCGTGACGCGCCCTGCCTTGTCGGATTCGATCTGGTTCATCATCTTCATGGCTTCGATGATGCAGAGTATCTGGCCGACCTTGATTTCCATGCCGAGCTCGATGAAGGGCTTTGCCCCCGGAGCAGAGGCGGAGTAATAAGTGCCGACCATCGGCGAGGTGATGGTCTGGTCGTCGTTGCGCGGCTTGTGCTCGCCGGCCGCAGTGGCGGGCAGCTGCGGCGCGGGTGCCGGCGCGACGGGAGGGGCCTCTCGCGCCGGACTCGCGGCGGGCGGCGCCGTGCGCGGATGACGGCTGATGCGCACGGATTCCTCGCCTTCGGAAATCTCCAGCTCCGCGATACCCGACTCCTCCAGCAGCTCGATCAGTTTTTTGACTTTACGAATGTCCATTCCAACCCCTTCGATAAATCTCTACTTCTAAGGTGCGAGGCGCGCGCAGGCAGCTTCGAGGGCGAGCTCGTAGCCGATGGGACCTAAGCCCACGATGCACCCGACTGCAAGATCCGACAGATAGGAGCGGTGCCTGAACTCCTCGCGCGCGAACACGTTGCTCAGGTGCACCTCGATGAACGGCAGCGCAACGGCGAGAAAGGCATCGCGTAGGGCGATGCTCGTATGCGTGAACGCCCCCGGATTGATGATGATGAAGGCGACGCCGTCGGTTCGCGCCGATTGCACCCGCCCGACCAGCTCGTGCTCGGCATTGCTTTGCGCCGAGAGCACATCGTGCCCGCGCGCGCGCGCCTTGCCCTCGAGTGACGCCTGCACCTGTTGCAGCGTGACCGTGCCATAAATGTCCGGCTCGCGCGTCCCGAGCAGATTCAAATTGGGTCCATTTAGCAACAAAATTCGCGCCATCGCGGCGTCAGTCCTACGAGTACTGCCCCGGAAAGATGCGCGATATTAACCGGAAAGTGACGGGAAATAGCAAGCTTCTTGCGCGAACGTCGCGCCAGGACAGGCGGGATCGCGGTGGCGGAGCAAGCCGCCGGTCAGTCCTTGGTATTGTCCGCCAGGCGGTCCAGCCCTGCCGCGATGCTACGGCGCGCGTCGGACAAACTGAGCTCATGCCGATCGACGCTTTGCACCCGCGACAGGATGAGATCCGCCTGCGCAGGATGGAGCTCGCCTATATAGAGTGCCACGATTTCACCGCCATCGTCGGTGAACACGGTGAACGGAAACACCGGGGAGGCGACGCCGAGCGCAAGCGCGGCATCGAGCGCGTCTTGCTCGCCGACCAGCAGGGGATAAGGAATCTTCAGCTCCTGCGCATAAGTCGCGACGGCTTGGGCGTGGTCGACCGCGACCCCAACCACCACGACGCCGCGATCAGCCCACTGCGCGGCGAGAGACCCCAGCATCGGGATCTCGCGGCGGCAGGGCGCGCACCAAGTCGCCCAAAAGTTGATCACCAGCGATTTTCCCTGCCAATGAGCGATGGGCGTCGGCACGCCGCCAAGGTCCGCGAGGGTAAACGCGGGCAGCCGGGTCGGAATCTTGATATCGCTCCCCGCGAGGCCCGCGTGCGGTTGATCGACGAGATCGCTCGAGACGGGCGGGCTCGCCTCGCCTACGGGGGTCGCAATACCCCGATGTCCCGCGCCCGGCGCGGTCCAGGTCGAATGGACGCGAATCCCCGCCCAGATGCCGACGATGACCACGAGTGCGGCCGCGGCGGCGCGCAGGGCGCGCTCGGTCATGCCGGAAGTTCGAGCTTGCGTCCCTTCCGCAGGATCAGACCGGCCACGAGAAACGCGAGCATTCCGCCCACGATCGCGACGGCTTCCCAGCGATGGCCGGACGAGGCTTCCGCGCTCGGCCCACCGACCGTTGTCGGAAACAGCACCTTGGTGATGAGGGGATAGCAAAGCCCCGCCTCGGCGCAACCCTGGTAGGTCACCTTGATCTGCAGCGGATGCGCTCCGTAATCAAAGCGGCGATACGGAACGGTGGCCTCCACCTGCTGCGTGTACACCTCGTTGATTCCCAGATAGGGGTCGCGCTTGACGGTTCCGGGCGGCAATGTCATGCGGGCCATGATCAGATCCGGACTTTCCGGCATGACGGTAATCTTCGAGCGGTAGAGGTAATACCCGTCCGCGATGACCCAGCGCACCCGCACCGAATTCCCGTCCGCCTGTGCGCCGACCCGAAAAGCGACGTCCGGGGGCAGAAAATCGGTCTCATTCGAGTCGATCCCGCGCATCCACCAGGGTTTGGCCAGAGCGGAGCCCCCGAGGAGCACACTTAACATAAGGAGCAGGAGGCCGCGCTTCATGCGCGCACTCTACAATAAATGCATCCCAAGCGGCGCGGGTCGGTTTCACCCCCCTCCTACCGATATCCCGAGGCACTGGGCAGATAAATCCACGCTCCCCCCTTGATTCGGGGATATCCGCCGCTATGATTAGCAGCCACAAGGGGGGAGTGCTAACACTCGCCCGTCAACAACCCGTAACTCAAATCAGCAGGAGTCTTGTTCTATGAAGATTCGACCCCTTCACGACCGTGTGATCGTAAAGCGCGAAGAAGAGGAGCGTAAGTCCCCAGGCGGCATCGTCATCCCCGATACGGCGACCGAGAAGCCCATCTTCGGCAAGGTCGTGGCTGTCGGTAAGGGCAAGATCTTGGAGAACGGCGAAGTTCGCCCGCTCGACGTCAAAGTCGGCGACAAGATCCTCTTCGGCAAGTACAGCGGAACCGAAGTGAAAATGGACGGCGACGAGCTGGTTGTGATGAGAGAAGAGGACGTCATGGCCGTGGTCGAAGGCAAGTAAGCCCGGCCAGCCGCAGCGTTACCAATTTCAACCACATCGTTATCAAGTTCAAAAGAGGAATTAGGAAATGGCAGCTAAAGACGTACGATTCAGCGACGACGCTCGGTCGCGCATGTTCAAGGGCGTGAATATTCTGGCAAACGCCGTGAAGGTCACGCTGGGTCCCAAGGGCCGCAACGCGGTCCTCGACAAGAGCTTCGGCGCCCCCACCGTCACCAAGGACGGCGTGTCGGTCGCGAAGGAAATCGAGCTCAAGGACAAGTTCGAGAACATGGGCGCGCAGATGGTCAAGGAAGTCGCGTCCAACACCTCCGATGAGGCCGGCGACGGCACCACCACCGCCACGGTGCTCGCGCAGGCGATCATCCGCGAGGGCCTGAAGTCGGTCGCCGCGGGCGCGAATCCGATGGACCTGAAGCGCGGCATCGATCTGGCCGTCACGTTGGCCACCGAGGAGCTCAAGAAGATCTCCAAGCCCTGCAAGGATGCGAAGGCGATTGCGCAGGTCGGCACGATCTCCGCGAACTCCGACGAGAGCATCGGCAAGACGATTGCCGACGCCATGGCGAAGGTCGGCAAGGAAGGCGTGATCACCGTGGAGGAGGGCTCGGGCCTCGAGAACGAGCTCGAAGTGGTCGAGGGCATGCAATTCGACCGCGGCTACCTCTCTCCGTACTTCATCAACAATCAGCAGAGCCAGAGCGCCGAGCTCGACAAGCCGCTGATCCTTCTGGTCGACAAGAAGATCTCCAATATCCGCGAGCTGCTCCCGCTGCTCGAGGGCATTGCGAAGGGCGGCCGTCAGCTGCTGATCGTGGCCGAGGACGTCGAGGGCGAGGCGCTCGCGACGCTCGTGGTCAACACCATCCGCGGCATCGTCAAGGTTGCCGCCGTCAAGGCGCCGGGCTTCGGCGATCGGCGTAAGGCGATGTTGCAGGACATCGCGGTGCTCACGGGCGGAACCGTGATCTCCGACGAGGTGGGCTTGCAGCTCGAGAAGGCGACCCTCAACGACCTCGGCGAGGCGAAGAAGGTGCTGGTCGAGAAAGAGAACACCACCATCATCGACGGCGCCGGCAAGGCGACCGACATCAAGGCTCGTGTCGAGAGCATCCGCCAGCAGATCGAGGAAGCGACCTCCGATTACGACAAGGAGAAGCTCCAGGAGCGCGTGGCGAAGCTGTCGGGCGGCGTCGCCGTGATCAAGGTCGGCGCTGCCACCGAGATCGAGATGAAAGAGAAGAAGGCGCGCGTCGAGGACGCGTTGCACGCGACCCGCGCGGCGGTCGAAGAGGGCGTGGTCCCGGGCGGCGGTGTCGCTCTGGTGCGCGCGCTCAAGGCCATCGAGAAGCTCACGGGTGCCAACGAGGACCAGACGACGGGCATCAAGATCCTGGCGCGTTCCATCGAGGAGCCGCTGCGGCAGATCGTCGCGAACGCCGGCGAAGATGCCGCGGTCGTGCTGAACCGAGTCCGCGAGGGCAAGGGCACGTTCGGCTACAACGCTGCGACGAGCGAGTACGGCGACATGATCGAGCTGGGCATTCTGGATCCGACCAAGGTGACGCGTCTGGCTCTGCAGAACGCGGCTTCGGTGGCGGGCCTGTTGCTCACCACGGAAGTGATGATCGCCGAGGCGCCGAAGGACGAAGAGCATGCACATGGCGCGCCGGGTGGCGGCATGGGTGGCATGGGCGGCATGGACATGTAAACCCGCCGGTGCGAGCGGTCCGCCGCGCGCATTGACTGGTTACGGTCTAAAAGAGAGCGGGCTTTCGGGTCCGCTCTTTTTTTGGCTGCTGCAATCAGCGCGCCGGCGAGCTCAAGCCGGCGGCTGTCGCAGGATCCAGCCGGTGCCGTCCGGACCTGATGGTCGTGTCGTCCCCAGCGCGCTGGTGGCAATGACTCAGCGGCGGTTGCCGCAGGATCCAGCCGTTACCGTCCGGATCCTGGAAGGTCGTGTAGCGTCCCCAGGGCTCTTGCTTGATCTCAGCGAGCTTCAGTCCTCGTTCGGAGAGCTCCTTGTGGTCCCGCTCGATGTCGGTGACGTTGAGCATCACACCCTGCAATCCGCCCGGCCTCATGGTCTCGAACCACGTCACCAGGGCGATGGTCGTCAGGCACCCTCTGGGAGCGAGCTGGATCCAGCTCTGGCCCGGGCCCATGGGCTCCTCGCGCAGCAGCTCGAAACCCACGACGTCCCGATAGAACTCCTTGGAGCGCTGCTGATCGGACACCGGCACGGAAACGATCTCGAAGGATTTGATGGCCATAGGTAATTTCCCGCGTGGGTGCATACGCGCTCGAGGACTAGCATCGCCCATGTACCCGATAGCCGCAATGACGAGTCGGGATGCAGTTCTACGGCCGGGGCCGGCCCAAAGCGCGCGCAGGCCCGCTTCATTCTCCCGTGCGAAAGCGCGTCCACAGTCGCGTCACCAGACGAGTTTGCTCGGGCGTCATCTCCGGCAGCACATGGAGCTTCGCGCGGATTTCGGGGCCGGGATAAATCGTCGGATCGTTCTTGAGCGCGTCCTGCGACGAAGGCCAGCGAGGCGCGATTACCGTTGGGATATTTCGTTGCGTTGGTGATGCTCGCCATCACCTCTGGGCGCATCAGATAGTTCATCCATTTTTCGGCGTTCTGCGGGTGCGGCGCGTCTGCCGGGATGCTCAACATGTCGGCGGCGATCAATCCGCCCTCGCGCGGCACGAAATAACGAATCTTGACGCCGTTGGACGCCTCGATCGCGCGGTAGCGAGCCTCCGTGACGTCGCCGGACCAGGCCAGGATCAGGCACACATTGCCGTTCGCGAGATCACCGATGGTTGCGACCGCGTCGATCGAGCGCACGAAGGGGCGAATTTTCATCAATGTGTCGGCGGCCGCTTCGAGATCGGCCGGCTCGCGGCTGTTGGGATCCTTGCCGAGATAGATCAGCACGGAGGAGAGTACGTCCGTCGCGGAATCGATGACCTGGATGCCGCAGTCCTGCAGCTTCGCCGCATTCCTCGGGTCGAGGAGCAGCGACCAGCTATCGAATTCGGCGGTCCCGAGCCGTTCGCGGACCTTGTCGACGTTGTAGCCGAGGCCCGTCGTGGACCATAGATAAGGCACGCTGTACTGGTTGCCGGGATCGTGCACCGCGAGCTTCTGCATGATATCGGGATCGAGATTCACGCTGTTCGGCAGGGCCGCCTTGTCGAGCTTGCGGAAAGCACCGGCTTTCATGAGACGTGCGAAATAGAAGTCCGAGGGAACGACGATGTCGTAATTCGTATGGCCGGTCAGCAGCTGCGTTGCCAGGACCTCGTTGGTGTCGAAGGTCGTGTAGCGCACCTTGATCCCGGTCTCGTGCTCGAAATTGGCGACCGTGTCGGGAGCGATGTAGTCCGCCCAGGTGTAGATGTTGAGCGTCTGCTCGGCCGCCGGCGGTTTATTGCTGCCGCTGCACGCGAGGAGGACAAGAGTCGCGAGGAGCGACGCCGGGATGATTCGAATAAACAATGCGTCCTATTCCCGCGCGATGGGCTGAGGTTGACGGAGGCTCGCTTGCTCGGGAGTCGGCGTTAACGCTGGGCGCACCTCCGCCGTCTGTGCCTGACCCGCCAATGTATCGGCGTAAAGCGCCCATAACAGCGAGTTGAGCAGTGCCCGCATTCCGTGCCGCCTCACTTGACGGTTCGAGACGAAGTATAGTCCGGAGCGCGGACTCGTGCTGAGGGGCGTCGATGGCATGGACTCAGAAAGCAGCGCAACGTCGTGATCGCGGCGTATCTGGGCTGGACGCTGGACGCGTTCGACTTCTTTCTCATGGTCTTTATGTTCAAGGACATCGCCGCCGAGCTGCATTCGAGCATGCAGGTGGTCTCGACGGCGGTTCTTCTGACGCTGGGCATGCGCCCGGTCGGGGCGTTTCTGTTCGGCCGGCTGGCGGACCGATTCGGGCGCAAGCCCACGCTCACGTGGAACATCCTGGCGTACTCGCTGCTCGAGATGGCGTCGGGGTTTGCGCCCACGATGACGACGCTTCTCCTGGTGCGGGCCTTGTTCGGCATCGCCATGGGGGGCGAGTGGGGTATCGGCTCCGCGCTCACCATGGAGACGATCCCTGCCGCGTCGCGTGGCGCGGTGTCGGGCCTGCTGCAAACGGGCTACCCCTCCGGCTACTTTCTGGCCTCTCTCGCGGTGTATCTATTCTACGATCGGCTGGGCTGGCGCTGGATGTTCGTGCTGGGTGTGTTGCCGGCGGTCCTGGTCTTCTTCATCCGGCGCGGCATCGAAGAGTCGCCATCGTGGCTCGAGCAGAGCGCGCAGCCGCGCATCCTCGACCCCGCCGCGACCCAGCGCGAGCGCCACGTCAAGCTCGCGGTATATGCCGTGGTGCTGATGACCGCCTTCAACTTCCTGAGTCACGGGTCGCAGGACGCGTATCCGACTTTTCTGAAGGTGCAGCATCATTTCGATACTCGCCTCACCTCGCTCTTGACTGCCATCGCGAATGTGGGCGCGATCTGCGGCGGACTCCTGTTTGGAAGCCTCTCGGAGCGGATCGGCCGCCGCCGCGCCATCATCATCGCCGCGCTCCTTGCGCTCCCGGCGCTGCCGTTCTGGGCATACGGCTCGACGCCGCTGATCCTGGGACTCGGCGCCTTTCTGATTCAGCTGGCGATACAAGGCGCGTGGGGCGTCGTGCCCGTGCACCTCAACGAGCTCTCGCCCCCGGCGATCCGCGGCACCTTTCCCGGTTTCGTCTATCAGCTCGGTAATCTCCTCGCCGCCGTCAATCTCAATGTGCAGGTGGCGATCGCCGAGTCACATCGCAACGATTACGGCCTCGCTCTGGCGATCGTGGTCGCCTGCAGCGCGATCGTGATCACGTTGCTGGCGGCATTTGGCCCGGAGCGCCACGGTGTGTCGATGACCGGGCTGCGGCAGCCGGCGCCGCCCGGCGCGATCAGCCTGCCTCCATCGGCGGACGGCGCGCGATGACTTGGTCTGCGCAGCAATATCTCGCCTTCGAGGACGAGCGCACGCGGCCGGTGCGCGATCTGCTCGCCGCCCTGCCGGCCATCGAGGCGCACACGGCGGTCGACATCGGCTGCGGGCCCGGAAACTCCACCGAGGTCCTGGCGGCACGCTTCCCAAAAGCGACGGTGAGCGGCTTTGACAGCTCGCCCGACATGATCGCCGCGGCCCGCAAGCGGCTGCCGGGGCTGCGGTTCGAAGTGCTCGAGCTGCAGAGCTGGATCGCGCCTGCGGGCTCTGCCTCGCCACCGCCTGGCGACTCGATCGACGTCGCACTGGCGAATGCGGTGTTGCAATGGCTGCCGGATCACGCCGCGGTATTCCCGGCGCTCGTGGCCAAGCTTGCCCGCGGCGGTTGCCTCGCCGTGCAAGTACCCGACAACTTCGACGAGCCCGCGCAAAAGCTGATGCGCGAGATCGCCAACGAGGGGCCTTGGCGTACCAAGCTCGCCGGCGCCGAGCGGGCGCGCGTGCCGATCGAGAGCGCCGAATGGTATTACCGGCTGCTGCGCGCGCGCTGCAGCCGCGTCGATGTGTGGCGGACCACGTATTACCATCCGCTCGCCGACGCAAATGCCATCGTCGAGTGGTTCAAAGGCACGGGACTGCGCCCCTTCCTGGATCCGCTCGGTCCTCTCGAACGGGCGGCGTATCTCGCGCGCTACGCCGAGCGCCTCGCGTCGCTCTATCCGTCGCAGAGCGGCGGCGTGCTGCTGCCGTTCCCGAGACTCTTCATGGTGGCCCAGCGCTAGATCGCGGCGGTTACGCCCGCATCGCGATCCCAGCTGCGGCTCCTGCTCCCAACTTGCGGTTGAAATCGCACACCACCGAGTTGCCGGTGCCGTCCGCACGCCGGCCGATGAGCAGCCGCGCACCGATCGCGCTCGCGCGAAATCGCATGGTCCGCATGCCGAGTCCCGCGCCATTCGGATGATCGACGGGCAGGCCGCGGCCGTCATCGAGTATCTCGAGCCGCAAGCCGCCCTGTCCGTAGCCAAGCTCGATGTCGATCGCGGTCGCACCCGCGTGCTTGAGGGCGTTCTGCACCGCCTCCTGCGCGATCCGGTACAGATGATTGCGCACCTTGAGCTCGATGTTGAGCGGCGCATCGTGACGGGCGCGGAACCGCACCGGCGTGCCGCTCAATGAGCTGCGCTGCGCAAGCGCCTGCAAAGCGGCGTCGAGATTGCCGTCGGCATCCGTCAGTGGGGAAAGGCCCTGCACGATCAGGCGCGCGTCGTGGATGCAGCTCGTGGCGAGCGAGGCGAGTTGATTGAGATCGTCGGCAATCGCGTCGCGCTCGCGGGCGGCTCGATTGGCGAGGGCGCGCGCCGAGAGCGCGAGGCCGGTGAGCTCCTGCCCGAGGCCATCGTGCATTTCCTGGCCGATGCGGCGCTGCTCGGACGCAATCGCCTCGATCAACGAGCGCCCGAATGCGCGCCGGCCGGTTACGTCCATCGCGAATACGAGCTGGGCCGGCTCGCCGGCGAAATCGATCGCGCGGCTGAAGACCTCGACGTCGAGGATCCGGCCGTCGCGCGTGACATGCCGTGTCTCGAGCGGCTCGCCGGGATTAGCCGCGGCGGTTTGCTCGAGCTCCTCCGGGAGCGGCTCGCCCGGTGGCATGAGTGCCGTGGCGCTCATGGACAGCATCTGCTCGCGGCTCCATCCATACTGGCGCAGCGCCGCCGCGTTGACCATGAGAAAGCGCAGGGTGCTGCGCTGATGCACCCAGATCGGTTGCGGGCTGCCCTCGAAGATCTCCGCATAGCGGTGCTCCGCCTGCAGCCGTGCGCGCGCCGCACCGTCGCGCTGCGTGAGCAACGCCGTGATGCTCAGATAGACGAAATTGAGGGCGGCGACGAACGTCCAGACGATGACGAGACCCTGCAGTTCTTTGAGCTGACCGAAGGCACCGATCCGGAACGCGAAGCTCAGCGTGGTGATCAGGGAGAGGACGAACGCTCCAAAAGCCGATAGCACGAGGCCGAAGCGCATGGTGCCCACCACCATGAGAACCAGGGCGACGAGCGCTACCACCGGCCGCGAATACTCGGCGGGCCCGAGGATGGTGAGCGCGCAGCACGCGATGAGGCCGAGAATCCAGACCAGCACCTCGAAGGGGCGCTCCTTGAGCGGCAGGAGACTGTCCGGGCTCGCGGCGACGAATGCCGGCGCGACCAGCAGAACGCCTGTCGTGGTATTGCCCCACCAGCGCAACCAACTCACGGCATCGTAAGTCCAGATCACGCCCGAGAGAGAGTACCCGACATAGGCGAACGCAGGCCCGAGCATCATCCCGATCGCGGCCGCACCGATGAACAGCGGCACGTCGCGGCCGCGGGAGAACGTACGGTCGAAACCGCAGCGTTCGAGGAGCCACAATGTGAACGCAGACGAGGCAGCGAGGCCGGCGCCGGCGACGAAGCTGCCGAACAGCGGTCGCTCCTGCCACAGATCGATCCCCAGGCCGCCCAGCAGCACCGCCGGCCACATGCGCAAGCCCCAGCGGCACATCGCGGCCACGGCGAATCCGCTCGGCAGCAAGAACAACGACATGCGGCTGCCGATGCTCGGCAGCGAGGAGCCGAGGGCTCCGCTCACGAATATCGCCGCAAAGACGCTAAACGACCTGATCAGCAGTGCCCCGGAAGAGCGCAGCACGCGATTCAACGCATCCACCACGGACCTTCTCCCGTCGAATCCCTCCGATCGGTCGACCGGCCGATGCATACACGGTAAACCCGATTGGAATGTGATTCAATCCTCGCGCGTGGACCTCACTGCTCATTGGCTGGAATCGGTGCCGAAGAGCCTGCACGAATCGGTGCAGCGTTTCGGCGAGCGTGCTCGAGATCAGGGCGGCCTGGCTGCGGGATTCGAGTCTCTCGGCGAGGAGCGGTCGCACGAGCTCGCGCGGGTCGTGGCGGCGAGCGAGTTCGCCGCTTCCGCTCTGCTCCAGGATCCGGACGCGCTCGCCTGGCTCGAGCAGCCGGAGTCCGACGCGCGCGCGGCCGGCGCCGAATACGAGCGCCGCGCCGCGTCCGCCGCGTCGCTCGCCGAGGCCCAACGCCTGCTGCGCGCGTGGCGCCGTCGCGAGATGTTGCGCATCGCGTGGCGCGACATCACGGCGCGCGCGCCGGTCGAAGAAACCTTGCGCGCGGTTTCGGATCTCGCCGATGCCTGCATCCGGGCGGCGGTGCAGGCGGCGCGCACCCATTTGCGCGCCATCTTCGGAACTCCGCGGTGCGGCGGCGGCGCGGAAGCCGATTTCATCGTCCTCGGCATGGGCAAGCTCGGCGGTCGCGAGCTGAACTTCTCCTCCGACATCGATCTCATCTTCCTGTTCGCGGAAGGCGGCGAGACGGACGGTGCGCACGTCGTCGCCAACGAAGAGTACTTCAACCGCCTGGGACGCGAGCTCATTCGATTGCTCGATGCGAGAACGGACGAGGGGTTCGTGTTTCGCGTCGACATGCGCCTGCGTCCGTTCGGGGAAAGCGGCCCGTTGGTCGTAAGCCTCGCCGCGCTCGATGACTATCTGCAGCAGCACGGCCGGGACTGGGAGCGCTACGCCTGGATCAAGGCGCGAGCCATCGTCGGGGCGGACGCGTACGCGGCCGCTTACGCCGAGTTCGTGCGCCCGTTCGTTTATCGCCGCTACCTCGACTTCGGCGTGTTCGAATCGCTGCGCGATATGAAGGCGCTGATCGCACGGGAGGTGGCGCGCCGCGAGCTCGAGCAAGACTTGAAGCTCGGCAGAGGCGGCATCCGCGAGATCGAGTTCATCGTGCAGTCCATGCAGCTCGTGCGCGGCGGCAGCGACAGGCGGTTGCAGCGGGCCGCGCTCCTCGAGGTGCTGCCTCTGCTGGTGGGATCGAAGCTGATGTCGGCCGAGGAGGTTGCGCAGCTCGCAGAGGCCTATCTATTGTTGCGCAAGGCCGAGAACGCCCTGCAGATGATGCGCGATCAGCAAGTGCATTGTCTGCCGGTCGATCCCCAGGACCGCATGCGCTTGTGCATCGCCCTCGATGTGGCCGAGTGGCCCGAGGCGCTCGCGCGTATCGAGCGCGCGCGTGAAGTCGTGGCGAATCGCTTCGACTCCTGGTTGTTCGCGGCGGCTGACAGCAGCGCGGACCGCGAAGTGGGCCTCGGCTGGCTCGATTCGCCCGGCGACGACGTCGCCGAAGATCTGGCGGAGGGAGGATTTCCGCACGCCGAGATCGCGGCGGTGGCACCGCTCCTCGATGCCTACCGGCAGGCGGCGCCCTACCGGCGGCTGGACGATACGGGCCGGCGGCGCGTGCGCATCATCGTGGCGCGGCTTCTGAAGACGGCCGCGCTCAAAGCCTCTCCCGCCACCATGATCGAGCGGGTGCTGCGGGTGCTTGATGCGATCGGCGCGCGCTCATCCTACCTGGCGCTGCTCAAGGAGCAGCCCGCGGCGCTCGATCGGCTCATCGACGTGTGCGCGGTCAGCGGCTTTCTGGCGCGCCAGATCGCCGATTTTCCCCTGCTGCTCGACGAGCTGATCGACGCCAAGGCGTTCGATGAGCTGCCCTCGCGCGCGCGATTCAGCCGCGAGCTGGCCGCGCGCACGGAGCGGCTGCGGCCGGACGACCCCGAACGCGAGGTCGAGGCGCTGCGCGTCTTTCAGCGGGTTGCCACGTTCTCGGTGGCTCTGGCGGACCTGACCCAGCGGTTGCCGTTGATGCAGGTGAGCGATCGGCTTACCGACATCGCGGAGCTCATCGTACAGTGCTGCATGGATCTCGCCTGGACCCAGATGACCACGATGCACGGGGTCCCTCGCTGCGGAGAAAACGAAGGCACGGCGCGGATCGTCAAGGTCGCGGCCGCCGGCTACGGCAAGCTCGGCGGCCTCGAGCTCGGGTACGGGTCGGATCTCGACCTCGTGTTCCTGCACGACTCGGCCGGCGAGTTTCAGCAAACCACCCGCGGCGTCGACAACGGCGTGTTCTTCCTGCGGCTGGGACAGCGCATCGTGCACCTGCTCACGATGCACTCGGCCGCCGGCCGGCTCTACGAGGTCGATATGCGCCTGCGGCCGAACGGCAAGGGCGGATTCCTCATGACGGGGATCGAGGCGTTCGAGCTCTACCAGCATCAGAACGCATGGACCTGGGAGCATCAAGCACTGCTGCGCGCGCGCGCGGTGGCGGGCGATGCGGATCTCTGTGCGCAATTCGAGGCGGCCCGACGGCGGGTGCTGTGCACCGCCGTGCATCGCGACACGCTGCGCGCGGACGTGGCGGAGATGCGTCAGCGGATGCGCCGCGAGCTGTCCGAGTCCCGAGCCGGGCAATTCGACATCAAGCAGGACGCGGGTGGGATCGCCGACATCGAGTTCCTGGTGCAATACTGGGTGCTGGAGGGGGCGGCCGGGCATCCGCAGCTCGTCAGGTATTCGGACAACGTGCGCCAACTGGACGGACTCGCCGCTGCGGGCCTGGTGGCCGATGCGACGGCGCGCTGGCTCAAAGAAACGTATATAGGCTATCGTACGCTCCTGCATCACCTGTCGCTGGAGGGCCGGCAGCGGGTGGTCGAGGCCGCGGAGCACGCGCAGCGGCGCGCTCGCGTTCAGGAGATCTGGCGCGAGACCTTCGGCTGATCGGCTAAAGACTGCAATACGAGGACGGCGAGGAAGATGGCGACGACGATGGCGAGCGCAGCTGCGGCTCCGGCTCTGATTCCGGCGAACGCACAGCACCAGTACACGGTCACAGCCGCGGATCTGCCGCTGTCGTGCCCAATGCCGGGGATGTACCTGTGGAATTCCCACCCGCGCGTCTATCTCGCGATCGAGCCGACCGGCTGGGCCAAGTGCAACTATTGCGGGGCCGAGTACACGCTCAATCGGGGCTGACTCGAGCGTTCCTCATCGCGTCGGCGACTGCGGGCGTGCGCTTCGATCGAAACGGTCTCCCTACGACTTGTAGTCGGCGTACGACTTCTCCTCGATCAAGCTCGATCCGAGCTTCAAGTTGAGCCGCCGCTTGATCGCCGCGCGCTCGTCGTTCTCGATGTATACCGCGCGCGCCAGCCGCACGAACTCGCCATCGAAACTCTGCGCGCGCTCCTTGTCGCGAATGTCGTCCTCGATGGTCCAGAGGCGCTCGTTGACCGCGAGCAGCGCGCTCACCTCGCTCGCCACATCGATCGCGGCGTAGGGCGATGCGCTCCAGATCCGCTCGAGCGCCTCGAGCTCGGTGCGCACGTTGGCCAGTTTGCTCGCATCCCGCATACGCGCGGACTTGATCCTCAAGATGGTGATCTTGTCCAGCAGCTCGCCCGGCGAGACGGGCACCTTGATCTCGTTCATGGCCGCATCTTAGCGAAATTCGCGCTGCGCCGAAGATGCTAAACTCGATCGCAAGGTGCTCGAGAACGCGGCATGGGATATGAAGGACGTCGGCCGACGCATCGCCACCGCGCAAGGCGCCTTGCTCGTCGATCCGGCGCGCGCGGGTGAGCTCCTCGAAAGCGCCGGCGAATCGCTGTTCGATCCGGAGTATTGGCGCGCGCGCGCAGAACTCGTGCCCGCCGATCGGGGCCGCGGCGCCGCCTGGTTCGTCGGCCCGTCGCGGCAACCCTGGGTGCTGCGTCATTACCGGCGCGGCGGCGCGGTCGCGCGCGTCTCGAGCGACCGGTATGCCTGGGCCGGGGAGGCACGTGTGCGCTCCTTCGCCGAGTACCGGCTCCTTGCTCTGTTGCACGCGCGCGGCCTGCCTGTGCCGGCGCCGGTCGGCGCGCGCTACCGCCGCAGCGGACTCGCCTATCGTTGCGATCTCATCATGCAGCGGATCGAGGCGGCGCAGCCGATGAGCGCCTTACTGCTCGCCGGTACGCTGCGCGATGCGCACTGGCGGGCCATCGGGGCCGCTGTTGCCGCCCTGCATGGCGCGGGCGCGGATCATCCCGATCTCAATGCGCACAACGTACTGATCGGGCCCGACGGGGCGATCCGCGTGATCGACTTCGATCGCGGCCGTCTGCGCAAGCGTGGCGGGGCGCGCCGGCCCGCCTGGGCCGCGCGCAACCTCGATCGACTGCACCGCTCGCTCGCGAAAATCGCGGGCGAGTCTGCGATGTGCCGCGTCTTGCCGGAGCAATGGGCGCTGCTCGAGGCGGGCTACGAGTCGCGCGCGCCCCATCCATGATGCGTCTGGTCTACGGCGTCTTGACGCGGGTCGCGGCGCCGGCGGTGTTCGCGGCGACGCTCGTGCGCGCCGCGAAGGATCCGGCCTATCGCACGCACTTGGGCGAGCGCTTCGGGCTGGGTCGGCGCCTGGCCATGCCCAGCATCTGGCTGCACGCGGTGTCGGTCGGCGAGGTCTCCGCCGCCGCGGCGCTGGTGCGGGCGCTGCACGCGCGCCATCCTGACGTGCCGTTGGTGCTCACGACGGCGACGCCCACGGGGCGCGCGCAAGCAGCGACGCTGTTCGGCGCCGACGTCGAGGTGCGCTTTCTACCCTATGACACGGCGGGCTCGGTGCGCCGCTTCCTGGCGCGCATCCGTCCGCTCGCTGCGATCATCATGGAAACGGAGCTCTGGCCCAACCTGTTGCATGAGTGCGGCCGGCGCGGCGTGCCCGTAGTGTTCGCGAGCGCGCGGCTCGCGGCGAAATCCGTGCCGCGCTACCGCCGCTTCGGCACGCTCTTCAGCGCCGGATTGCGCAACGCTTGGGTCGCGGCCCAGAGCAGCGCGGATGCCGACCGGTTCATTGCCCTGGGCGCCGATCCGGCGCGCACCCGCGTGGTCGGCAACCTTAAGTTCGACATGCGGCTCGGTGAGGCCGTGGCCGAGAACGGGCGCGAGCTGCGCCGCCGCTACCTGGGCGCGCGTCCGGTCTGGACGGCGGGCAGTACGCATGAGGGCGAGGAGGAGCTTCTGCTCGGCGCGCACGCCGTGCTGGAGCGCGCGGTCCGCGGCGCCCTCCTGGTGCTGGTGCCGCGCCATCCGCAGCGCTTCGCAGGCGTCGCGGCACTGCTCGAGCGCCGCGGCCTGGTCTTCGACCGGCGTGGCCGGAGCGAGACGGTGCGTCCCGAGGCGCAAGTTCTGCTGCTCGACACCATGGGTGAGCTCACGGCCTTCTACGCGGCCTCCGACGTGGCCTTCGTGGGCGGCAGTCTCGTGCCGGTGGGCGGTCACAACCTGCTCGAGCCCGCCGCTCTCGGCGTGCCGGTGATCACGGGCCCGCACACGCAGAACGGGCCGGAGATCGCGCGGCTGCTGATCGAGGCGGGCGGCGCCCTCGAGGTGGCCGATGGTATCGCGCTCGCCGCTGCGGCCGGGCGGCTGCTGGCCGATCCGGCACTGCGCGAGCGCATGGGTGAGAGCGCCCGAAGCTTTGTCGAGGCACACCGCGGGAGCCTCGCACGGCTGCTCGCTCTCATTGAGCCCTTGCTCGCGGCCGAGGGGCGAGCGATCGAGGCGACAGGCTAGCGGCTAGAGGCAGGTCCTCAAGGAGGGGTGCCGGCGGCTGAGGCAGTGTCCTCCGGGGCCTCGGGCGCCTTCGGCGGCTCGTCTTTGAGCAGCGCGTTGAGTCTGCTCAAGCTCTGCTCCGTCAGGATGCCCGCAGCCTGCTGCAGCTTCACCATGTTCACCATGTAGTCGTAGCGGCTGCGCGAGTAGTCGGTCTGAGCCTGGATCCATTGCCGCCGCGACGACAACACATCCACGGCGGTGCGCGTGCCCGCCTCATAGCCGGACTCGGTGGCCTTCAGCGCAACCGCGTTCGATTCGAGCGCGCGGCTCAGTGCGCGGACGTGCGAGATCTCCGAGAGAACGCCGAGGTAGGCATCGCGTGCATCGTGCTCGGTCTGGCGCGCCACGCGCTCCACCCGCTCCTTCGCGGCTCGATGCTGATATACGGCCTGCCGCACTTGCGAGGACACCATGCCGCCCGTGTAGATCGGCACGGAGATCTGGATGCCGATCACGTTCTGATACTGATCGAGACTCGTGCTGCCGTAGGGCGTCCCGTTCGCGTTGATGTAGTCGCCGCCGACGGAGTTTTTGTAGCGGCTTGCCACGAGATCGAGGGTCGGGAAGTGGCCGCCGCGCGCGGCGCTCACGTTCTCGCGCGCGATATCCGCCGCGAGGCGGCTCGAGACCAGCGACAGGTTCTGTTGCAGGGCCATGTCGACCCACCGGTCCTCGCTGATCGGATCGGGCGTCGCGAGCTCGAAGGGCTCGATCGGCCGCGCCAGATAATCGAACGCATCGCCCGTGATCTCACGCAGCGACTCATGCGCCGAGGCAAGCGCTCGCTTCGAGGCGATGACGGCGGCGGCGCCGCTGTCGTGGGCGGCGCGAGCCTCCTCCACGTCGGTGACGGCGATCAGGCCGACCTGGTAGCGCTTCTCGGCCTGCTCGAGCTGGCGGTTGACCGATTCGAGATTGGCCCGCTGCGCGTCGAGGTCGTCCTCCGCCGCGAGCACGTCGAAGTAGCGCTGCGCCACGCGTGAGATCAGGTCTTGCTGGGCCGCCTGATAATCCGCCTCGGCCTGCGCGACCTGGGCGTCGGCGCGCTTCAGGGCCACCCAGTTATTCCAATTGAACAGGTTCTGCGAGAGGTCGACGCCGTACTTGTGGGTGGTGGTGTCCACGCGGCCATTGAAGGGAAAGGACTCGATGAAATTCTGTCCGTTGGCCTGTACCTCCTCCGTCTGGTTCGATTGGCCCTTGTCCTTTTCCTGCGAGATCGTTCCGCTGCCCGAGATCTGCGGCAGCAGCGCCGCGATCGCCTGGGGCTTCGACTCGAGCGACGCCAGCCGCGTCGCCTCAGCCTCTTTCAACTGCGGATCGTTCTGCAGAGCGCGCTGATAGACCGCGAGCAAGTCCGCCGCCGGCGCGACGCTCGCGATCAGACATGCGGCGAGCACGAGAAATAGTGATTTCATGCGGTGTTATATATGACTATATCACCCAAGGAAGCGGAACCGGGAAACTAGCGCGAAGTGCATCGCTCTAGTACTGCGGGATCTTGGGATCGATGTCCCGGGACCAGGCCAGGATCCCGCCGGCGAGATTGAACACCTTACCGAAGCCGCGCGTCGACAAGAACTGGGCGACCTGGGCGCTGCGTCCCCCCGAGCGGCAGATCACGACCGTCGCCGCGTTCGGATCGAGCTCGCCGACCCGCTGCGTTATTTGGCCCATCGGAATGTGGAGGTTTGGTGACGGAACGGGTGCAAGCTTGACTTCCCAGTCCTCGCGCACGTCGATGAGCGTCATGGGCACGCCTTGGGCGCGCTGGTCGAGAAATTCCCGCGGCGTGAGATCCTCCACCATCAGAACACGAATCCACGGGACGCGGTCGCGTTGATCAACGGGTCGATGACGGTCTCGAACAGGCTGTCGCGGATCCATTCGGCCTCCCCGACCCGGCGCACGAGGATTGCGTCCATCACGGGCGCCGATCCCACCACGGCGAACAGGCGGCCGCCGATGCGCAACGCGCGTTCGAAGCGCGCATCGTAGACCGGCAGCGATCCGGTCACCGCGATGACGTCATAGTCGCCCAGCGGCGCCGCGGAGAAGGCATCGCGCGTCTCGAGCTGCACGCGCGCCGTGCGCACGGCGCGCAGGTTCGAAGCGGCCTGGGCGCTGAGCTCCGGATGGATCTCGATCGAGCGCGTCGAGCTCGCGAGCAGTCCCAAGCATGCGCTGAGATAGCCGGAGCCCGTGCCGACTTCGAGGGCGACGTCCGCGGGATTGATTTCCAGAGCCTGCAGGATGCGCCCCTGGACCTTCGGAGCGAGCATCAGCTGACCGCAGCCGATCGGTAGCGGCGCGTCGGCGAACGCGAGCTCCCTGAACGCTGCCGCGCACGAATGCTTCGCGCGGAACTGATGCAATGGCATCGAGTACTCGCGGATCGAGCACTTCCCACGTGCGAATCTGCTGATCCACCATCTGCTGCCGAGCGGCCAGAGTATCCATGCATACCTTTGGTGATTAAGCCGCCGATTATGGTCAATTTCCGCAGGCTTCGCCATGCCTGTGGGGTATTCTCTCAACGCACCCGACGGAAGACGCGCCCACCAAAGGGGGGCACTACATAAAGCGTCGCAGGAATCGCAAACGAGGTCATCGTTGAGTTTGTCTCCTCTCGCTCTCTGGTTCCTGACCTCAAGCTTAGCAGCGGTGGGCGCCGGGGTGCTGTTGCGCTGGAAGCGCCGCCAGGAGCGAGCCGTTGCCGCATTTTCCCAGCAGCTGAAGGACCTCGGCGACGCCGACCTGCCGGCGGGCCGCATCGGGATCGAGGATCAATCCGCACCGCTCGCGCAGCTCGGCAGAGCGATCAACGAGCTGCTCGACGATCTGGATCGGCGCGGCACGCGTCTCAAGGACCGCGAGGGGCTGTTCCAGCGCCTGGTCGAGACGGTGCACGATGCCGTGCTGGTGCATCGAGAAAACATCGTTTTCGCCAATGCGCGCTTCCTCGACATGCTCGGTATGAGCGCGGCCGAGGTGGTCGGCAAGCCGCTCGCGCAGTTCGCGGCCCCGGAATATGTCGAGTTGGTGGCCACCAACCTGCAGCGCCGCCTCGCCGGCGAATCATCGGCGGAGCGCTACGAGATCGAGCTCGTCGGCAAGCACGGCGAGGTCACCCGCGTCGAGATCTCGAGCACCGTCATCGAGAGCGCCGGTGAGCCCGCACTGCTCCTCACCGCGCTCGAGATGCTGTCGAGCGTGCCGCAGGAGTCGAATCCGTCGCGCCCGCGCTCCATGGTCACCCTCGATGCCATGGGCGAGAGCGTGATCACGGTCGATGCGGAAGGACGTATCGACTACATCAATCACGCGGCCGCGGCGCTTCTCGGCCAGACCTCCGAGCAGGTCCTCGGCAAGACCTTCCCCGACGTGGCCTCGCTGGTCGATGAGAGCGACCGCCGCTCGCTCGGCGATCCGGTACGCAAGGCGCTCGCGACCGGAGGCCGTGTCACCATGGGCAAGCGCGCCGTGCTCGTGCCCGTGAACGGCTCGCTCGAGCGCTCGGTCGAGATCAGCGTCACACCGCTCAAGTCCAACGGCAACGATTTCATTTTGGGCCTCGTGTTGGTCATGCACGATACCAGCGAGATGCGCGGGCTCACGCGCCAGATGAGCTATCAGGCGAGCCACGACGCGCTCACCGGCCTCGTCAACCGGCGCGAGTTCGAGCGGCGGCTGCGCGAGGCGATGGACGCCGCCCAGGCGGGCGATGTGGCGCACGCGCTGTGCTATCTCGATCTCGATCGCTTCAAGGTGGTGAACGACACCTGCGGCCACACCGCCGGCGACAACATGCTGCGCGAGGTCGCGACCATCATCAAGGACGCGGTGCGCGACTCCGACACGGCCGGCCGCATCGGCGGCGACGAGTTCGCCCTGTTGCTCGTCGGCTGTCCGCTCGAGAAGGCCCGTCAGATCGCCGACGATGTGGTGCGCGCGGTCAACGATTATCGCTTCGTCTGGAAGGACAAGATCTTCAACATCGGCGTGAGCATCGGCCTCGTCGAGATCGGCCGCGGCGGGGGCTCGATCGAGGACATCATGAACTCGGCGGACTCGGCGTGCTACGTTGCGAAGAAGCAGGGCGGCGTGCACGTGCACGTGTACTCCGCGCGCGAGGAGGCGAACGCGCGTCACAGCGGCGAGATCCACTGGCTGCAGAAGCTGCAGGGGGCGCTGCGCGACAACGGCTTCGAGCTCTACTATCAGCCCATCGTGCACGCGCAGTGCGAACGTCGAGCGCGGTCCGGCGCTCGAGGTGTTCGTGAGGCTCGAGGCCGAGAACGGCCAGCCGAGCGCGCCGCCCGGCGAGTTCATCCGCGCCGCGGAGCGCTATCGCTTGATGCCGCACGTCGATCGCTGGGTGGTGCAGGCCGTGCTGTCCGCGCTCGGTCGCGGCGGCATGAGGCTGCCGCCGGGCCGCAGCGTCGCCATCAACATCTCGGGCCAGACCCTCGGTGATGCCGATTTCCTCGAGTTCGTGGTCGACTGCTTCGACCACACCGGCGCAAACCCGGTCGACATCTGCTTCGAGGTCACCGAGAGCGCCGTGGTCGCGAACCTCGACCATGTGCGCCGATTCATCGCCGTGCTGCACGGCATGGGCTGCGAGTTCGCGCTCGATGACTTCGGCAGCGGGCTCTCCTCGTTCTCCACCCTGAAGACCCTGCCCATGGACTATCTGAAGATCGACGGCTCATTCATCGCCAACCTCGCCGTCGACACCGTGAATCAGGCGATGGTCGGCGCGATGATCGAGCTGTCGCGGAGCCTGCGCTTCCGTATCGTCGCCGAGCAGGTCGAGGATCAGCTCTCGCTCGACACGGTCAAGCAGATGGGCATCGACTTCGTGCAGGGCTTCATCATCGGCCGTCCGCAACCCCTGTCGATCACCCCCGGATCCCTGCAAATCAATACGTTATAACCGCCGGGCAGGCGCTCATAACAAAGTTCTATGGCTTTTCCCCCACCCTTGGGGGGAAAATTCGCGGAAGATACATTCGAGGTGCCCCATGCCCATCTATGACGACAACACCCGAGTCCATCGGCCGCACGCCGCTCGTGCGCATCAATCGGCTGGACGCCTCGAGCGGTGCGACGATTCTCGCCAAGATCGAGGGCCGCAATCCCGCCTACTCGGTGAAGTGCCGCATCGGCGCCGCCATGGTGTGGGATGCCGAAGAGCGCGGCGCGCTGAAGCCCGGCATGTCCGTGGTCGAGGCGACCAGCGGCAACACCGGCATCGCGCTCGCCTATGCCGCCGCGGCGCGCGGCTACGGCTGCGTGCTCACCATGCCCGAGACGATGAGCATGGAGCGGCGCAAGGTGCTGATCGCGTTCGGCGCGAAGCTCGTGCTCACGCCCGGTGCGAAGGGCATGAAGGGTGCCATCGCGAAGGCCGAGGAGCTGGCCGCGGCAGAGCCGGGCAGGTATCTGTTGATGCGTCAATTCGACAACCCCGCGAATCCCGCGATCCACGAGAAGACCACCGGCCCCGAGATCTGGGACGACACCGAGGGCAAGATCGACATTTTCGTGAGCGGGGTCGGCACGGGCGGCACGCTGACCGGCGTCTCGCGCTACATCAAGCATACGAAGGCGCAAGAAGATCCTGACCGTCGCCGTCGAGCCGACCAACTCGCCGGTGATCAGCCAGACACTGGCGGGTCAGCCGCTCACGCCGTCCCCGCACAAGATCCAGGGCATCGGCGCGGGCTTCATTCCGAAAAATCTCGATCTGTCGCTGGTCGACCGCGTCGAGCTGGTGAGCAACGAGGAGGCGATCGCGGTGGCGCGCAGCCTCGCGCGCGAGGAAGGCATGCTCTGCGGGATATCCTGCGGCGCGGCCATGACCGCCGCGTTGCGTCTTGCGCGCGAGCCTGCGCATGCGGGCAAGATCATCGTCGCGGTCCTGCCGGACGCCGGCGAGCGCTATCTGTCGGGCGCCCTGTTCGAGGGCCTGTTCGAGGACGTCGAGAAGATGCAGGCGGTCGCCTGAAGCGTTCATGAAGGCCGTCGCCCCCAAGCCTGCTGTCGGTGCGCTCGAGCGGCTGAGCGAGGAGCTGCTCGAGAGCTACCTGGGCGACGAGCGCGCGCGACGCATCTCGCGCCATTATCTGCCCTCGCGCGAGGCGATCGCGCACATCCTGCAGAGCGTGCTCGATCTCATGTACCCCGGGTATTTCGGTCGCGGCGACTTGAGCCGCGAGAACCTGGGAGACTACGTCGCGCAGGCGCTCGGCGAGCTTGCGCCCAAGATCGAGCGTGAGATGGAGCATTGTCTGTGCTACGGGCGCGAGCGCGAGGCGAGCTCGGAGTTCGGCGAGTGCGCGCCGCGGGCGCACGACCTGACCGAGGTGTTCTTGAGCCGCCTGCCCGAGATCCGCGCGCTCCTGGTGCGCGACGTGCAGGCCGCCTTCGACGGAGATCCGGCGGCCACCAACCTGGACGAAGTGATCCTCGCCTATCCCGGCGTGCTCGCCGTGAGCGTCTACCGGATCGCGCACGCGCTCTACGATCTCGGCGTGCCCATGATGGCGCGCATCATGACCGAATGGGCGCATTCGAAGACCGGCTGCGACATTCATCCGGGCGCCAAGATCGGCGGCGGCTTCTTCATCGATCACGCCACCGGCGTGGTGATCGGCGAGACCACGGAAATCGGCGAGGGCGTGAAGCTCTACCAGGGTGTCACCCTGGGCGCGCTGTCGCTGCCCAAGGATGACTCGGGGCACATCATCCGCGGCCGCAAGCGCCACCCGACGGTCGAGGATGGGGCGACTTTATACGCGAACGCGACCGTGCTCGGCGGCCAGACGGTGGTCGGCGCGCAGAGCGTGATCGGCGGCTCGGTGTTCCTCACACGCAGCATTCCAGCCGCGCTCGCGCGTGTCGCTCAAGGAGCCGGACCTGCGGGTGGCTTCGCGCGACGGCGCGGCGGAGCCCGACGCGATCTACTTCGACATTTGAGGCAAGCCGGCGGCTGACAGTCGCGCCGATCGGCGGGGCGCCGAAACGGGCGCTCGGCGCCGAGCGCCCCCCGGATTTCACACTAGCCTCCGGCCAGCTTGCCGAGCAGCGGCACCATCAGCAGCGCCACGATGTTGATGATCTTGATCAACGGATTGATCGCCGGGCCGGCGGTGTCCTTGTAGGGATCGCCCACGGTGTCGCCGGTGACGGCCGCCTTGTGCGCGTCCGACCCCTTGCCGCCGAAGTGACCTTCCTCGATGTATTTCTTGGCGTTGTCCCAGGCGCCGCCGCCCGTGGTCATGGAGATGGCGACGAACAGGCCCGTGATGATCGTGCCGATCAAGAGGCCGCCCAGGGCGAGCACGCCGGTGCCCGGTCCCATCAGCCAGTTGACCACCACGACGAGGATGATGGGCACCACGATCGGCAAGAGCGAGGGCACGATCATTTCCTTGATGGCGGCGCGCGTGAGCATGTCGACTGCGCGCGAGTAGTCAGGTTTCGCCGTGCCTTCCATGATGCCCTTGATATCGCGGAACTGGCGGCGTACCTCGTTCACGACGGAGCCGGCGGCCCGGCCCACGGCCTCCATGGCCATGGAGGCGAACAGATACGGGATCAGTCCGCCGATGAACAGGCCGATGATGACCGCCGGGTTCGACAGGTCGAACGCGCTCGCGTGGCCGGTGACGACCTCCAGCTTGTGCGTGTAGTCCGCGAACAGCACGAGCGCTGCGAGGCCCGCCGAGCCGATGGCATAGCCTTTGGTGACGGCCTTGGTGGTATTGCCCACGGCGTCCAGGGGATCGGTGATGTCGCGCACCTTCTTGTCGAGGCCCGCCATTTCCGCGATGCCGCCGGCGTTGTCGGTGATGGGCCCATAAGCGTCGAGCGCGACGATCATGCCGGTCATGGACAGCATGGCGGTGGCGGCGATGGCGATGCCGTACAGCCCTTCGAGCCGGTAGGAGGCCCAGATACTGAGGCACACGGCGATCACCGGCAGAGCGCAGGCCTTCATGGAGACGCCGAGGCCGGCGATGATGTTGGTGGCGTGGCCGGTCTGCGAGGCCGAGGCGACGTGCTGCACCGGACCGTACTCGGTCGCCGTGTAGTACTCGGTGATCACGATCATGGCGGCGGTGAGCGCCAAGCCCACGAGCGTGCAGAGCCACATGCCCATGGCATGCTCGCCCATGATCTTCTGCGACACGAAATAAAACGCGGCCGCCGAAATCACGCCCGACACGATCACGCCCTTGTAGAGCGCATTCATGATCTTGCCGCCCTCGCGCGTCGAGACGAAGAACGTGCCGACGATGGAGGAGACGATGGAGATGGCGCCGAGGACCAAGGGATACAGCACCGCCGTCGGCCCGATAAGCAGCCCGCCGAGCAGCATGGTCGCGACCAGCGTGACCGCGTACGTCTCGAACAAATCCGCCGCCATGCCGGCGCAGTCGCCGACGTTGTCGCCGACGTTGTCGGCAATCACCGCGGGATTGCGCGGATCGTCCTCGGGGATGCCCGCCTCGACCTTGCCGACGAGATCGGCGCCGACGTCGGCGCCCTTGGTGAAGATACCGCCGCCCAAGCGCGCGAAGATCGAGATCAAGGAGCCGCCGAAGGCGAGGCCCACGAGGGCTCGCAGCGCATCCTCGGTATCACCCAGCAGGCGGCGCATGACGAAATAGTAGCCGGCCACTCCGAGGATCCCCAAGCCGACCACCAGCATGCCCGGTGATGGCCCCGCCGCGGAACGCGACCTGGAGGGCGGCGTTGATGCCGTTGTTGGCGGCCTGTGCGGTGCGCACGTTGGCGCGCACCGAGATGTTCATGCCGATGTATCCGGCGAGGCCGGAGAGGATCGCGCCCACCGCGAAGCCGCCCGCGGTCGGCCAATCGAGGAACACGCCGAGCACGATGAACAGGATCACGCCCACGATCGCGATGGTGGTGTATTGCCGGTTCAAATAAGCGCGCGCGCCCGCCTGAATGGCGGCGGCGATTTCTTGCATCCGCGCGTTGCCGGCGGGCTGCTTCAATATCCATTGCACGGAAAATGCGCCGTAGAGGATCGCGAGAATGCCGGCACCGATGGCCAGAAACAGGGCGTTATCAAGGGTCATGGAGGATCTCGAAAGTGTTATGTTATTGAAAAATATAGCTTTATTAGCAAACGGGGCGCGAAATCATACCACAAAGGGGGTGGAGAGGCGCTTCGCGACGCTCGCGCCCTTGATGGTCGCGTAGCGCGGCAAACCTTTGGCATAGGGCGGATAGTCTTCCCCGCCGATCAGCGGCTCAAGATAGCGTCGGCAAGCCGGGGTGATGCCGAATCCATCGGGCGTGATGAAGTTCCGCGGCACTTTCTTTTCCTCATTGGCGATCGCCGACAGCGGAGCCTCGCCGATGGTCCAGCGGTAGGGCGATGAGGACTTGCGTACGATGGTGGGCATCACGGCGTTCCTGCCCTTGAGCGCGAATTCGACCGCCGCCTTGCCGACCGCATAGGCCTGCTCCACGTCCACTTTCGAGGCGATGTGGCGCGCGGAGCGCTGCAAGTAGTCGGCGACGGCCCAGTGGAACTTGTAGCCGAACGCCTCCTGGGTCATCTGCGCGACCACCGGTCCCACGCCGCCGAGCTGGGCGTGACCGAAGGCGTCCTTCGTGCCGGCCTCGGCGAGGAACTTGCCCTCGGCGTTGCGCACGCCCTCCGACACCACGACCACGCAGTACCCGTAGGACTCGACGCAAGCTTTGACCCGCTCGAGGAAGGCGCCGCGATCGAAGGTGATCTCGGGAAACAAAATGACGTGCGGCGCGTCGCTTTTGCTTGCACCGGCGAGGCCGCCGGCCGCCGCGAGCCAGCCCGCGTGCCGGCCCATCACCTCGAGCACGAACACCTTGGTGGACGTGCGCGCCATCGACAGCACGTCGAGCGCCGCCTCGCGCGTCGCGACTGCGATGTATTTGGCGGCGGACCCGAATCCCGGGCAGCAGTCCGTCACCGCCAGATCATTGTCGACGGTCTTGGGCACGCCGATGCAGACGATGGGATAGCCCATCTGGGCCCCGATCTGCGACACCTTGTGGGCGGTGTCCATGGAATCGTTGCCGCCGTTGTAGAAGAAATAGCCGATGTCGTGCGCGCGGAACACCTCGATGAGCCGCTCGTACTGGGCGCGATTCTTGTCGATTCCGGCCAGCTTGTAGCGCGCCGAGCCGAAAGCGCCGCCCGGCGTGTGGCGCAGCGCGCGGATGGTGGCGGCACTCTCTTTGCCGGTGTCGATCAGATCCTCGGTGAGCGCGCCCACGATGCCGTGGCGCCCGGCATACAGCTTGCCGATCTTGCCCCGATGCTTTCTGGCGGTCTCGATGACCCCGCATGCGGAAGCGTTGATGACGGCGGAAACTCCACCGGACTGGGCGTAAAAGGCGTTCCTCGGGGTCGGGCGCTTCATGGGTGCCTGCCGTTTTTGACAGGCCGCAGGATAGCCCATCGGAGCGCGGCAGGCACACCCCCGCGCCGGCCGGGGCGTTTGACGGTGGCAGCCGGCGCAGGTAGGTTAGCGCGCTTTCAGGCGCGGGGAATCATGCGAATCATTCTTTTGGGCGCGCCCGGGTCCGGCAAGGGGACGCAGGCGCAGCGGCTCGTGGAGGCTTACGGCGCGCCGCAGATATCGACCGGCGATCTGTTGCGCGAGGCCGTGAGCCGGGCGACGCCGCTCGGGGTCAAGGCCAAGGCCGCGATGGATGCGGGCAAGCTCGTGGATGATGCCACGGTTCTCGGCATGATCCGCGAGCGGATGTCCCGGCCCGACGTGCGCAACGGCTTCATCCTCGATGGCTTTCCGCGCAATAACGCGCAGGCCGAGGCACTCGGGCGGTTGCTCGCGGAGCTCAAGATGCCGCTCGAGGCGGTGGTGCTCTTGAATCTCGATCTGAAGGTGCTGTTCAAGCGTCTCACGGGCCGGCGCATCTGCGAGGGCTGCGGGCGGGTGTTCAACATTTACACGGCGCCCGCGAGTGCGCTTGCGCATTGTGACAAATGCGGCGACAAGGCGCGGCTCATCCAAAGACCCGACGATCGCGAAGAGGTCATCGGCAAGCGGCTCGAGGTGTTCGAGGCGCAAACCAAGCCGCTCATTCAATACTACAAAGACGCGGGACTGTTGCGCGTCGTCGAGGCCGATGCGGACGTCGAGACGGTGTTCCAGAGCATCCAGCGCGCCGTGGCGGCGGCGCCGAGCCGGGCTCAGCCCTAGCCTCGGGGCTCAGCCAGCGCCGCGAGCAATTTCTCGCCGATCTCGGCACCTCGCCAGCCCTTGAGGGCCGCAACGTCGCGAGAACCCATGGCCAGGGCTTTGAGCTCGCCGCGCGTCGCCAGGATCTCGGAGCTGATGCGCGAGCGTGGCGGCGTGCGCATCGACCACGCGGGCGAGCCGGTCCGCCAAAGCCTTCTGCTCAGGGCTGGGGCGCATATCCGCAGCGGGCGCGGTGTCCATCGCTCCGCTCGCGCTGTCGCGCAGCGCCTCCAGCAAGTCCTCGGCGAGAGCCTCGCTCATCGGACGCCGGGACGAGAGGGTCGCGGCGAGCGCCGCGGGCGTCGCCGGCAAGCTCTCCGCGGTCCTGAATAGCGCTTCGTCGTCGAGGACCCAGCCGCGCGGCAGATTTTTGAGGCGCGCAGTCTTCTCGCGCCACACGGCCAGCACCTTGGCGCGCGCGCGCACCGCGGGCGGGAGCTTGTGCAAGGAGCGCAGCCGTTTCCACGCGTCCGCCGGATCGGGCTCGTAGAGCCAGGGGTCCTCGAGCGCGCGGCAATCCTCGATCACCCACTGCTCGCGGCCGAGAGCCCGCAGCCGCTCGCGCAACCGATCCGCGACCTCGTTCAAGTACGCGACGTCGTCCGCCGCGTACTCGAGCTGGGCCGCGGTGAGCGGACGGCGCGACCAGTCGGTGCGCGTCTGCCCCTTCGGCAGGCTCACGTCGAGGAGCGTCTTCACCAGATCCGCGTAGCCGATCTGGGGCTTCAGGCCGATGCACCCCGCCGCAATCTGGGTGTCGAATATCGGCGAGATCACGCGCCGCACATTGAGATAGAACGCCTCGAGATCCTGGCGCGCGGAGTGAATGATCTTCGGGTGGCGGGGCGCGGTGAGCGCGGGCACCAGCGGATCGAGACTGCCGCAGCGCAAGGTGTCCACGCACCAGATCTGCGCGCCCGCCGCGAGCTGCAGCAGGCACAATCCCGGGAAGAAAGTCCTCTCACGCATGAACTCCGTATCGAGGCCGATGGCGCCGCTCCGCTCGAGGGCATGCGCCAGCCCCGCAAGCTCGTCTTCCCGCTCGATCCAAATCACCTCGGGCATGCCGTCGATCCAGTACAATTTTGCAATGATTCATTATGACCGAATCAAGCGATGCTGAGATTTGCAAAAGCGTTCTTGGACATCGCGCTCTGGCGTAAGTCGCCCGCCCAGCTTCCCGCCTCGCTGCTGCTGCTCTGCCTGGTCGCGGCCGCCGCGGCGCTGCTCGAGGTGATCGGTGCGCTGTTGCCCGCGGCGCCCGCGGGCGAGATTCTCACCCGCGTCGCGCTCGCCGTTCTCTTGCCGCTCGCATTCGCCTGGGTGGTGCTGGCCATCGCTCGGCAGCGGCAGCGATTCCTGCAGACCGGCACCGCGCTCCTCGGAGTGGCGGTACTTGCGGAGCTGGTGCTCTATCCGCTCGGCACGTTGCTGAATATCATCGGCTTCGAGGGCCCCGCCTCGGTTCCCCTCGGAGTGCTGCTGCTGGTCGGGCTCGTCTGGTATTTGCTTGCCTGCGCGAACATATGGCGGGCCGCCCTCGATGCGCGGCTCGGGCTCGGTGTCGCCATCAGTGTCGGCTACTTGTTGTTGTCGATGGCCCTGGAGCAGCAGCTGTTGCCGAAGTCTTGAGCATGCACATACACATCTTAGGGATTGCGGGGACCTTCATGGGAGGCGTGGCGGCGATCGCCAAGGCCGCGGGATTCCGCGTCACCGGGTCGGACCTCAACGTCTATCCGCCCATGAGCGATCAGCTCACGGCGCTCGGCATCGAGCTCATCCAAGGCTACGGCGCCGAGCAGCTCGATCTCGATCCCGACATCGTGGTGGTGGGCAACGCATTGAGTCGCGGCCGTCCGGTGATCGAAGCGCTGCTCGATCGCGGCATGGCGTACACCTCGGGGCCAGAGTGGCTGGCGGAGCACGTGCTGAAAGACCGCCACGTGCTCGCCGTCGCGGGGACGCACGGCAAGACCACGACGTCGAGCATGCTCGCCTGGATACTCGAGCACGCGGGCCTCGAGCCGGGATTTCTGATCGGCGGCGTGCCGAGCAATTTCGACGCCACGGCGCGTCTCGGCGGCGCCGGCGGTGGCAGCGGCGCGGCGGCGCGGGCGCATTTCGTGATCGAGGCGGACGAGTACGACACGGCGTTCTTCGACAAGCGCGCCAAGTTCGTGCACTACCGGCCGCGAACGCTGATCCTCAACAATCTCGAATACGACCACGCGGACATTTATCCGGACATCGCCGCGATCCGCTGGCAATTCACGCAGCTGCTGCGCACGGTGCCGGGGACCGGACGCATCCTGCAGAACGGCGCCGACGCCGAGCTCAAGACAACGCTCGCCGCAGGCTGCTGGACGCCGTGCCAGACCTTCGGCCTGGAGGCGAACGAGGCGTGGAGCGCGACGCTCACGCCGGGTAAAGCGTGCGGCGAGTTCACGGTGCTGCGCGACCGCCGTGCGGTGGCGCAAGTGCGCTGGCCGCTGCTCGGCGAGCACAATGTCATGAATGCGCTCGCGGCGATTGCCGCCGCTGATCATGTCGGCATTGCCCCCGAGCGCGCGGCGCTCGCCCTCACGCAATTCCGCGGCGTGAAGCGCCGCATGGAGATTCGCGGTAGCGTGGGCGGCGTGACGGTGTATGACGATTTCGCGCATCATCCGACGGCGATCGAGACCACGCTCGCGGGCTTGCGCGCGCGCTTGCCGGATGCGCGAATCATCGCGGTGCTCGAGCCGCGCTCGAACACCATGAAGCTCGGCGTGCACCGTGATGAGCTCGCGCCGGCACTCGCCGCCGCCGACCGTGCGTGGTTCCTCGATATCCCGGGGCTCGACTGGGATTTGCGCGCTGCGCTCGCGCCCCTGGGAGCTCGCGCGCGCGTCGAGGGGAGCGTTGCGGCACTCGTCGCGGGCATCGCCGCCGAGGTGCGGCCCGGCGATCAGGTGCTCGTCATGAGCAACGGCGGCTTCGGAGGCCTGCACGAGAAGCTCCTCGCGGCGCTCCGCGCGCGCGCGGCCGCGGGCTCTCCGGGACCGCAGTGAAGCAGATCCCGCTCTTCCCGCTCAATCTGGTGCTGTTCCCCGACGGACCGTTGCCGCTGCGCATTTTCGAGACCCGGTACTACGACATGGTGCGTCGCTGCATGCGCGAGGGCTCGGGATTCGGGGTGGTGCTGATCCGCGAGGGCCCGGAGTCCGGGACGGGAGCTACCGAGCTCTACGAGGTGGGCACGGCGGCCGACATCACCGACTTCCATCAGCTCGCGGACGGGCTGCTCGGCCTGTCCTGCGTCGGTCGACAGCGCTTCCGGATTGCGGCGCGCAGCCGGCAAGCGGATGGCCTGAATCTCGGTGAGGTGAATTGGATCGAGGCGGAGCCCGCGGTCCCCGTGCCGGCGCGCCACGCGCGGCTGCCGGCGTTGCTGCGCAATGTTCTACCGCAACTCGGCGAGGTGTATACGACCATCGAGATGCGCCTGGACGATGCCGCGTGGGTGGGGCATCGGCTCGCGGAAATCCTGCCGCTGCCGCTCGCCGACAAGCAGAGCTATCTCGAGCTCGACGACCCGCTGGAGCGGCTGGACAGACTGGCGCTGCTCGCTCCGCTCGGCACGCCGGCCGCGTAGGGCACCCAGACGCGGCGCATCGACCAGAGGACGAGGGCGATAGCGGCGGCCCAGGGCAGCACCCAGTAGCCCAGCAGCCCGTCGAAGCGTCCGACCCAAACGGAATGCACGGTTCCCGAGCCCGTGGCTTCCTGCAGCAAGCGCAGCACCACCACCCAGCCGGCGTGCAAGCCGACCGCGACCGCGATATTGCCGGTGAGAATGCGCGTGAGGCTCAGCACCAGACTCACGGCCCCAAGCGAGCAGCGAATCGAGCACGGCGCCTAAGTTCCCGAGCGGGGCGAACGAGCCTGCCAGCAAGTGAAAGCCGCTCATCCAGTCGGGCGAGTCGACGTGGGTCTTGGCAAAGAAATGCAGCACGGCGAACAGGGGCGCGATGAGCCAGAGAGCGGCCATCTGTCCCGATTCGCGCGCGATCCCGCTGTGCAGGGCGCCGCGCATGACCGTCTCCTCGATCAGGGCGACCGCGACACCCGAGGAGAGCGCGATGAGTGCAAGATGGGCAAGGTGCGCGGGCGAGGCGAGCGACGCCGGGTCGGAAACCACGCGGATTCCCGTGCCGAGCAAGAAGGCGGCGCCCGGCGCTCGCGGTGACGACGCCGAATGCGGCGAAGAGTGCTGCCACCGCGCAGAAACGCCGCCACGGCAGCCCGTAGCCCAGCTCGCGGCGATTCGCGACGCCGAAGCGCCTGCACCAGAACACCAGCGCGCCCACGGCTGCGAGCAGCGCAATGCGGCCGTAAACCCGGTGAAACGGCCAGGGCGCGATGCGCGAGGTCAGCTCGAAAACCGGATACGCGATGCTCGCCGCGGCAAGGCCGGCCGCGACCAGCACTCCCAGGAACCACGCGAACGCCCGCATGCGAGGAGTCTACGCGAGGCTCAGGAGCGCAGACTCTCGAACGTCTTCAGCGCCGCGGCGATGGTCGCGTCGATGTCGGCGGGCGAGTGGGCGGCCGACACGAATCCAGTCTCGTAGGCGGACGGTGCGAAGTACACGCCCTCCTCGAGCATGCGATGGAAGAACCGCTTGAAGCGCTCGAGGTCGCAGGCCATCACTTTCGCGAAGCTGTCGACGTGCCGCTCCTCGGTGAAGAAAAAGCCGAACATGCCGCACACGTGGTTGGTGGCGAGCGGGATATCGGAGCTTCGCGGCCGCGACGGCGAGACGCTGCACGAGGACATCGGTGCTCGCATTCAGCCGCTCGTGGAAGCCGGGTACCGCGACGAGCTCCAGGGTGGCGAGTCCGGCCGTCATGGCGACCGGGTTGCCCGATAAGGTGCCGGCCTGGTAGACCGGGCCCAGGGGCGCGAGCTGCTCCATGATCTCGCGCCGGCCGCCGAACGCGCCGACCGGCATGCCGCCGCCGATGATCTTGCCGAGCGTCGTAAGATCGGGACGCACGCCGTACAGCGCCTGCGCGCCGCCGAGCGCCACGCGAAAGCCGGTCATGACCTCGTCGAATATCAGCAGCGCGCCGACCCGGTCGCATTCCTCGCGCAGCGTCCGCAGAAACCCCGGCGCGGGCGGCACGCAGTTCATGTTGCCGGCGACCGGCTCGACGATGACGCAGGCGATTTGCGCTCCGAGCTGGCGGAACGCATCGCGCACCTGATCGGCGTCGTTGAAGGAAAGCGTCACGGTGTGCGCCGCGAGCTCGCGCGGCACGCCCGGCGAGGTGGGCACGCCGAAGGTCAGCGCGCCGGAGCCGGCCTTGATGAGCAGCGAATCGGAGTGGCCGTGGTAGCAGCCCTCGAATTTCACGATGGTCTCGCGCCCGGTGAAGCCGCGCGCGAGGCGAATCGCGCTCATGGTCGCCTCGGTTCCGGAGCTCACGAAGCGCACGAGCTCGATCGACGGCATGAGCTCGGTCACGCGGCGCGCGAGCTGCGTCTCGAGCTCGGTCGGTGCGCCGAAGGACAAGCCGTCGGCGGCGACGCGTTGTACCGCCTCGATCACGTGCGGGTGCGCGTGACCCAAGATCATCGGACCCCAGGAGCCCACGTAGTCGATGAACCGGCGTCCATCCGCGGCGACGACGTGAGCGCCGGCGGCGCTGCTTGAAGAAGATCGGCTCGCCGCCGACGCCGCGAAATGCGCGCACCGGCGAGTTCACGCCACCCGGGATGTACCGGCAGGCCTCCTGATACAGGCTCATCGTCTCTCCCTGTTACGCCGCCAGCGCCGTGGGCGGCAGGTTGAGCCGCACCTCGAAGCCGCCGCCGGCGCGGTTGTCGGCCCGCGCCGTACCGCCATGGGCTTTCATGACCTGAGAGGTGATGGCGAGACCGATGCCCTCGCCGCCGCTGTCGCGGTCGCGGGATTCGGCCACGCGGTAAAACGGCTCGAAGATACGCTCGAGCTCGCCCGCGGGAACACCCGGTCCGCGGTCGCGCACCGAGATCGTGAGCCCCGCCGCGCCGCGCTCGACCGCCACCTCCACGGGCGCACCCTGCGGACTATAGCGCACCGCGTTGCGCAGCACGTTCTCGATCGCGCTGCGCAGCAGCTCGCGGTTGCCGCTCACCACGCTGTGCGCCGCCCCGCACGGTCTGCACTCGGCAGCCCTTGGCGGTGCCCTCGAACGTCGGCATCGCGCACCACCTCGTCGATCATCTCGTCGACGTCGAATGGCTCGCGCTCGAAGGGCATGTCCGTGCCGTTGAGGCGCGCGAGCTTCAGCACCTGGCTGATGAGCACGTCGAGACGCTCGATCTCGCGCTCCATCCGATCGAGCTGACGTGCGGTATCGGCGCTCGGCTGGCGCGCGAGGCCGAGCGCGAGGCGCATCCGCGCGAGGGGCGAGCGCAGCTCGTGCGAGATGTCGCGCAGGAGCCGCGTGAGGGCGCTGCGATTGGCGCGCAGCCGGTCGGCCATGGCGTCGAAATCGCGCGCGAGCACCGCGACCTCGTCCTTGCGGCCGTCGAGACCCGCGCTCACGCGCACGTCGAGACGCTCGCCGGCGAGCGCGCGCGCGCCCTCCTGCATGCGCCGGATCGGCGCGCTCAGGTGCTGCGCGAGCCACCAGCTCGCGAACGCGCTCACGACGAGCGCGATGCCGAGAATGCGCGCGGAGATCCCGGGCAGGCTGAGCGCACCGAAGATGCTCGGACGGCGCGGCACCAGCAGCACCGTGTAGGCCGTGCCGTCGGGCGCCACGATCTGCGGCAGCACGCGCTGCGGGCGGAAGTTGCGGGGCGTGGGCCCCCGCGGCGCCGGCCCGCCGGGTCCCGGGCCGGCCCCCGGCGGACCGTCGCCCGGTGGGCCCGCGGCTGTCCCGGGTAGAGGGGGACCCCCTTGCTCGGTGTCGGATATCGATTCGCGGAAGAACTGCAGGCGCCGTGCGGCATTTTCGGAGAGCGGGCGGCCGAGGATGTCCGCGCCGTCCGGGCCGATGATGTACAGATCGCGATCCGCCATCGAGTGGCTGTTGGCGCGCAGCCACGTGCGCAGCGCCCCGACGCCGCTCTTCGCGAGCACCTCGGAGGCCTCTATGGCAATCGCCGGGCGGCGCTGGAACTCACGCGATTCGTATTCGCGCGCCGCCACCGTGAAGGTCACGGCGATGCTGCCGGCCACGATGATCGCCATGGCGATCCAGAACAGCACGAACACGCGCACGAACAGGCTGTGCATTCGAGGCCTACTTCGGCGCGCAGGTGAGCGTGTAGCCCGAGCCTCGCACGTTCTTGATCTCCGGATTCTTGCCCGCCTCGAGCTCGAGCTTGCGGCGCAGATTGCTGATGTGGGTGTCGATGCTGCGATCGTAGGGGACGAGCTTGCGGCCGAGCGCCTGCTCCGTCATCGAATCGCGCGAGATCACCTGTCCGGCGGAGCGCATCAAGATCTCGAGCACGCGAAACTCCGCGCCGGTGAGCGCCACGGCGCGGTCCGCGACGCGGACCTGATGCATGCCCGCATGCAGCACGATGGGTCCGACGATGATCTCGTCCGCGACTCCGGCGCGCGCGGGGCGATTGCTCGCCCGGCGCAGGATGGCGCGGACACGCGCCACCAGCTCGCGCGGATTGAAGGGCTTGCTGAGATAGTCGTCGGCGCCGAGCTCGAGGCCGACGATCCGGTCCACGTCGTCGCCGCGCGCAGTCAGCATGAGAATGGGGGTGTCGTGGGTGGCGCCGAGCTTACGCAAGACATCGAAGCCGCTCACGCTCGGCAGCATCACATCGAGAATCAGAATGTCGAAATCGCTGGCCGCGAGCTCGGCGAGGGCATCGCTGCCGTCGTGCACGCTCTGGACCTCGAAATGTTCCGCGCTCAAGTATTCGCCGAGCATTTGACAAAGCTCGCGATCGTCATCGACCAACAGCACGCGCGGCTCGCGCGATGTCGTGCCCGTATCGGGTTTATTGAGCGTGCTTGTCATATCTTGGGGTTCCGCCATGGATCGCAGTTTCCCGCCATCTTCCGGCCTAGTAAACGAATTGACAATTCTTTGCATGTAGCCCACCCAAAATTGCGTCAACACGAGGTTCGCCGTGGCCGTTTGTACGTAGACTGTTCATCACCTAACACGGAGGAGAAACTCTCAATGTTCACCGTACGAAAAGTCGTCCCCGCTCTCTGTCTGGCTGTCTCGATGTCGGGGCTGGCAGTGTACGCGGCCAGCACCACGCCGCCGGCGTCCACCGAGGCCCCTGGCCCGGGCGCACACCACTGGCGTGGGCATCATCACGGATTCATGGGCATGGTCTTGCACAAGCTCAGTCTGACGGATGCGCAGAAGGCCCAGGTCAAATCGATCATGGCGGCTGAGAAGAGCCAGTTCCAGGCGCTGCGGACCAGCGCGCAGACGAATCACGAGGCGCTCGCCAGCACGCCGCCGACCGATACGGCGGCCTACGCCGCCCTCATCGCGACGGCTCAGAAGAATGCTGCGACGCGTATCCAGCTCGAGAGCGAAACCTGGTCGAATGTCTATTCGAACGTGCTCAACCAGACGCAGCGGGATGCAATCCCGGGCATCGTCGCCGCGGCGAAAGCGCGGCGCGAGCAGCGGATGGAGGAGTGGAAGGCGGAGCACGCGGGGACCGGCTCGAGCGGCGGGTAAATCGAAGCTCAACGCTGGGCGGCGCGAATCCCGTCTTTCTTGAGAAGCGCGATCACGCTGTCCGGTCCCACCAGATGAGCGGTGCCGACGATGATGAGATAATTCTTGTCGTCGTCGAGCATCGCCTCGATCTTCGCGATCCACTTGCGATTGCGTGCCACCACCAACGATTGATAGAGCGCCGGGTCCTTACCCAGGTCTGACTTGATTTCGGTCTGGAACCATGCCGTGTCGCCGCGCCGCCAGGCTTGAACCATGTCGTTCACTTGTTTCGGCAAGTCGTGCGCCTGCTCCAGGCTCGACATCATGTATTCGGCCTGCGCTTCAATGGGCATCGACTCGAAGATGCTCAATTGCTCGTGTGCGGTCTCGAGCCCGGAGACGTCCTTGCCGTCGCCGCGGGCGCGGCCCATGAAGAACATCTCGACACCCGACTGCGGGTCGAAGCCAAGCTGGGCGAGCTGCAGCTGAGAGACCGCCTCGGCGACGAACCACGGGGCATATCCGCCGAACATCGACAGGTCGAGGCCGACGTCGTGGACCAGGCTTTGCGCGCGCGCGTAGCGGGCGGGCCCGACGATCTGCTCCAGGGATTTGCCCTCGGGCAATGCGGCGCTTTGCAGCATTTCCGCCTGCACGTCCGGGGACTCCATCTCGTTGAGATCGATCTCCATGACGAGCGCCTTCGAATTCCCATACGCGTCCATGATCGCCGGCGCGAGCGGGTAGTCGCTCGCGCGCAGCGTATGAATCGAGCCGAGCACGTAGACGGTGTTGTGCTTGCCGTGCAATTCCCAGAGCGAATGGAGTGCTTCGTCAGCATGAGCCAGGGAGGCGCAGAGGGTCGCGCACAGCGCCGAAGCCCACACCGCGGTGAGATTGTTCCTGCGGCGCTTGGCCAAATTCATCCCGTGCTGGCTTTAGCGCCCGCCGGCAACGTGGCGCATCGCCATGGCGTTCACCCAGCGCACCGTGGTCTCGATGGACCCGTCCGGATGCAGCGCGAAGGGCCGGTACGCCGGCGGCCGAGAGTCGACGGCGAATCGCTCGCTCTTCGGCAGGAACTGGGCGCCGGTCGACGGGGTCGCGAACAAGCGCACCGTGCCGCGCTCGGCATCGAGCTCCTGATGCACGTGCCCCCACGTGACGGCTCGCACGTGCGGGTGCGCATCGATGATGCGCCAGAAATCGTCGGGATTGGCGAGGCCGACGCTGTCCAACCAGCGGCTGCCCATGGTGATGGGATGGTGATGCAGACACACCATGGCGTGCTCGCGCGATTCGCCGAGCGTACGGTCCAGACGTTCGAGTTCCTGCTCCGTCAATCGACCGCCCGCGTGTCCCGCATCGTAGCTGTCGAGCATGACGAATTGCCAGCCCGCAGCGCGGTAGGCTCCGCATATCTGGAACGGCGGCTCGCAGAGCGCGCGCTGCATCGCTTCCGGCTCGTCGTGGTTGCCCGGAATGCAGAGCACGGGCTTGGGACAGTTGCCGAAGATGCTGCGGAAGCGCAAATAGCCGGCCGGATCGTCCTGCACCAGATCGCCGGTCACCAGGATCGCGGCGTAATCCGGGACCTCCATGAACGCCTCATCGAGCACGTTGCGCAGGGTCGAGTCGGTCTCCACGCCGCGCAGTTTCGCGCTGGCGTGGCCGTACAAATGCGGGTCGGTTATTTGTAGAATTTTCATACGAAAAAAATGGTAGCAAATCCGACGGCAATCGACGGTGAACTGGATCATGACGGCGGCCACCGGCCGCGAGACATAACGAGCCCGCCGGCGCACGCCGGGTAATGTGATCGCGTTCCCTGTAGAGCGCCGAATAATGCGAACGTACTCCCTAATAGCGACCGTGAGAACCGGGCGCGCGTTCCCTCGTGAGCACCGCTCCGGCGCAAAGGGAGACCTGTGTCCCGATATTGATGATGCGGGGCGCATCGGGGAGAATGACCACCCTTTCCTCCGGAAGACCGCCATGCCCACCCACCGTGAGCTTGCCAACGCCATTCGTGTTCTGACGATGGATGCCGTCCAGAAGGCCAGTTCGGGCCATATCGGCGCGCCGATGGGCATGGCCGACATTGCCGAAGTCCTCTGGCGCGACGTGCTTAAGTTCAATCCGGGCAATCCCGCGTGGTGGGATCGCGACCGGTTCGTGCTGTCGAACGGACATGCCTCGATGCTGCTCTATTCAGTGCTGTATCTCACCGGCTACGACCTCTCCATCGAGGAGATCAAGCGCTTTCGTCAGTTTGGCTCGAAGACCCCGGGTCACCCGGAGCGCGAAGCGCACCTCGGGGGCGTCGAGACCACCACCGGCCCCCTCGGCCAGGGCTTCGCGAACGCGGTGGGCATGGCGATCGCCGAGCGCTCCCTCGCGGCGACCTTCAATCGGCCGGGCCATGAGATCATCGATCATCATACCTATGTGTTCATGGGCGATGGCTGCATGATGGAGGGCATTTCCCATGAAGCGGCCTCGCTCGCGGGCATGCAGAAGCTCGGCAAGCTGATCGCGGTATACGACAACAACGGCATCTCGATCGACGGCAAGGTGGTCGGCTGGTTCGACGACAACACCGCCGAGCGCTTCGCGGCCTACGGCTGGCACGTGCTGGCGCGTGTGGACGGAAACGACCGGGAGGCCGTCGCGAAAGCCTTCGCCGAGGCGCGTGCGGTCACCGACCGGCCGTCGCTGATCTGCGCTCAGACCATCATCGGCTGGGGCGCTCCCAACAAGCAGGGCACGGCCGTCATGCACGGCGAGGGCATGGGTAACGACGAAATCGCCGCCGCGCGCAAAAACCTCAACTGGACATGGCCGCCCTTCGAGGTTCCCGCCGACATCCGCGCGCAATGGGATATGCGCGAGAAAGGAAAGCGGGCCGAGCAGGAGTGGAGTAGCCGGTTTCAGGCGTACAAGGCGAAGTTTCCCGAATTGGCGGCCGAGCTCGCGCGCCGCTTGAGCGGGACCCTGCCGTCGGGATTCGCCGACAAAGTGTCCGCGTACGTCAAGCAGGCGCAAGAGGATACGAAACCTCTCGCGACGCGGCAGACCTCCAACGCGGCGCTCAATTTTGTCGGGCCCCTTTTGCCCGAGCTCCTCGGCGGCTCCGCGGACCTCACGCCCTCGAACGGCACGCTGCGCAAGGATTCGGTCATCCTGACGCCCGAGGCCCCCGCCGGCAACTACATTCATTACGGGGTACGCGAATTCGGCATGTCGGCGATCATGAACGGCATGGCCGCACACGGCGGCTTCATTCCCTACGGCGGCACGTTCATGACCTTCTGCGACTACTCGCGCAATGCGCTGCGGATGGCGGCGCTCATGGAAGTGCGGGTGAATTTCGTGTTCACCCATGACTCGATCGGACTGGGTGAGGACGGCCCGACTCACCAGCCCATCGAGCAGCTGGCAGGCTTGCGGGCGATCCCCCGAATGGAGCTCTGGCGGCCCTGTGATGGCGCGGAGTCCGCGACGGCGTGGGGCGCCGCCATCGAGCGCGCGGATGGGCCGACCTGCCTCATATTCACGCGTCAGGCGGTCACGGCGCAGACGCGGGACCCCAAGCAGCTGGCGGCGATCAAGCGCGGCGGCTACGTGCTGATCGATTCGGACGGGCCGCCGGAAGTCATCGTGATCGCGACCGGGTCGGAGGTCGGTATCGCCGCGGACGCGGTGCGCGCCGCCGCCGCGAAAGGGCGCAAGGTGCGCCTCGTATCCATGCCGAGCACGACCACCTTCGACCGCCAGGACCAGGCGTACAAGGAGAGCGTGCTGCCGCCGCAGGTCGTGCGCGCGGGTCGCCGTCGAGGCCGGGGCGACCCAGCCCTGGTGGAAATACGTGGGGCTCAAGGGCCAGATCGTGGGCATCGATCATTTCGGCGCATCGGCCCCCGCCAAGGATGTATTCAGGGAGTTCGGCTTCACGGCCGAGCACGTGCAACAGGCGATCGACAAGACATTCGCGGCGTGATCTGCCGTCGGTCAAGCGTCAAAAGCGTTCAAGCATCGGAAAGAGAGGGAGCGAGCTGATGGCAATCAAGGTGGGCATCAACGGATACGGCCGCATCGGCCGCAATATCCTGCGGGCCCTGTATGAGGCAAAGCGTTCGAGCGAAATACAAATCGTCGCCATCAACGATCTGGGCGATGCGAATACCAATGCTCACCTGACGCGCTACGACACCGCGCACGGCCGCTTCGAGGGGGACATTCGCGTCGACGGCGATTCGATGATCGTGAACGGCGACCGTATCCGCGTCGTGGCGCAGCGCGATCCGACGAAGCTGCCGTGGGGCGAGCTCGGCGTCGACTTCGTTCTCGAGTGCACGGGCCTGTTCACGAGCAAGGCCAAGGCCGCGGCGCATCTCACCGCGGGTGCGAAGAAAGTCGTGATCTCCGCGCCGGGCGGCGAGGACGTCGATGCCACCATCGTCTACGGCGTGAACGACAAGATCCTCAAGGCCACGGACACCGTGATCTCCAATGCTTCCTGCACCACCAATTGCCTGGCGCCGCTCGTCAAAGTGCTGCACGAGGGCATCGGTGTCCTGCAGGGTGTGATGAACACGATTCACTCCTACACCAACGACCAAGTCCTCACCGACGTCTACCACAGCGACCTGCGGCGCGCGCGCTCGGCCACCATGTCCATGATCCCGACGAAGACCGGCGCGGCCGCGGCGGTGGGGCTGGTGCTGCCGGAGCTCAAGGGCAAGATCGACGGCTTCGCGATCCGTGTGCCGACCATCAACGTGTCGCTGGTCGACTTGTCGTTCACCGCCGCCCGCAAGACCTCGGTCGAGGAGATCCATAAACTGGTCAAGACGGCGGCCGCGGGACCCTTGCAGGGCGTGCTCGCCTACAACGATCAGCCGCTCGTGTCCGTGGATTTCAACCACGACCCGCACTCCTCGATATACGATTCGACGCTCACCAAGGTGATCGAGGGCACGCTCGTGAAGGTTTGCTCCTGGTACGACAACGAGTGGGGTTTCTCCAACCGCATGCTCGACACCGTCAGCGCCTGGTCCAAGGTCAAGTGAGGGAGGGCGCCGGCGCCGAAATTCCATGACGATCATCAAAATGGCCAGCCTCGATCTCAAGGATAAGCGCGTGCTGATCCGCGAGGACCTGAACGTTCCCATCACGGACGGCGAGGTGGGGAGCGATGCGCGGATCCGCGCCTCGCTCCCCACCATCCAGGCCGCGCTGGACGCGAAGGCCCGGGTCATGCTGATGTCGCATCTGGGCCGGCCCGAAGAAGGCAAGTTCGCCGAGGAATTCTCCCTCGCCCCCGTGGCCCGGCGGCTCACGCAACTGCTGGGAGTGCCGACGCCGCTCAGACGCGATTGGCTGGACGGCATCGCCGTCGCGCCGGGCGAGGTGGTGCTCCTCGAGAACGTGCGCTTCAACAAGGGCGAGAAGAAGAATGACGAGCAGCTGTCGCGCAAGATGGCGGCGCTCTGCGATGTCTACGTGATGGATGCCTTCGGCACCGCGCACCGCGCGGAAGCGAGCACGCACGGCGTGGCGAAGTACGCGCCGGTCGCGTGCGCGGGACCGTTGCTCGTGAGCGAGCTCACGGCGCTCGAGACCGCGCTCGAGAAGCCGGCCCGTCCCCTGCTCGCGATCGTGGGCGGCTCCAAAGTATCCACCAAGCTCACCGTGCTCGAGTCGCTCCTGTCGCGGGTCGATCAGATGATCGTCGGCGGCGGCATAGCGAACACCTTTCTCGCCGCGCAAGGCTTCAACGTGGGCAAGTCCCTGCACGAGCCCGAGATGCTCGATATCTGCCGGCGCCTGATGGAGCAATCGAAGAGCCGCGGGATCGTCATCCCGATGCCGACCGACGTCGTGGTCGCCACCGAGTTCTCCGCGGTGGCCGAGGCCGACGTCAAGCGGGTGGGCGCGGTCGCGAGCAACGAGATGATCCTCGACATCGGCCCCGACAGCGCGGAGCAGCTGGCGAAGCTGATCGCAGAGGCCGGCACGATCCTCTGGAACGGCCCGGTGGGTGTGTTCGAATTCGATCAGTTCGGCGAGGGAACGCGCACGCTCGCGAACGCCATCGCGCGCAGCAAGGCTTTCTCGCTCGCCGGCGGCGGCGATACGCTCGCCGCCATCGAAAAATACGGCGTCGAGGACAGTATTTCCTATATTTCCACGGGCGGCGGCGCATTCCTCGAGTTCGTCGAGGGCAAGAAGCTGCCCGCGGTGGACATCCTCGAGCGGCGGGCGGCGTGAGCTTCATCCTGCGGCGGGCGAAAATCGTCGCGACGCTGGGACCTGCGACGGACGATACGAAGGTGATGAGCGACGTCGTGCGCGCAGGGGTCGACGTGGTGCGCGTCAACTTCTCGCACGGGCAGCTCGCCGATCACAAGCGAAGGCTCGATCTGGTGCGCGATGCGGCGCGTGCCGCAGGGCGCTACGTCGGCGTGCTCGGCGACCTGCAGGGACCGAAGATCCGCGTCGAGCGTTTCAAGGCCGGCAAGGTGCAGCTCGCCGACGGCGCGGAATTCGTTCTCGATGCCTCGCTCGACGTCGATGCGGGCGATGAGCAGGCGGTCGGCATTGCGTACAAGAGATTGCCCACCGACGTCGCGCCCGGCGACGTGCTGTTGTTGAACGACGGCCAGATCAGCCTGCAAGTGCAGGCGATCGAGGGCGCCAGAATCCGCACGCGAGTGCTGGTGGGCGGCGAGCTCAGCAACAACAAGGGCATCAACCGCCAGGGCGGCGGTCTCTCGGCCGGCGCCCTCACCGACAAGGATCGGCAGGACATCGTGATCGCGGCCGCCCTCAAGGTCGACTACCTGGCCGTATCTTTCCCGCGCGACGGCGCGGACATGAACGAGGCACGGAGCCTCCTGCGCGCCGCCGGCGGGCACGGTCTCCTGGTCGCCAAGATCGAGCGCGCGGAGGCCGTCAAGAATCTCGCCGACGTGGTGCGCGCGAGCGATGCGGTGATGGTGGCGCGCGGCGACCTGGGCGTCGAGATGGGCTTCGCGGAGCTCGCGGGTCTGCAGCGGCAGATCATGCAGGAGTGCCGCCATCAGAACCGCGTGGTCATCACCGCGACCCAGATGATGGAATCCATGATCACGAGCACCATCCCGACGCGCGCCGAGGTGTCGGATGTCGCCAACGCCGTCATGGAAGGCACCGATGCCGTGATGCTTTCGGCGGAGACCGCCGCCGGCAAGCATCCCGCGAAGGTCGTCGAGGCCATGGCGCAGATCATCTGCGGCGCCGAGAAATATCAAGGCGCTCACATGCGCATCCGCCAGCGCAATACCGGCTACTTCGAGCGGGCGAACGAGGCCATCGCCGCTGCGGTCATGTACACCGCCAATCATCTGCATGTGCAGGCGATCGTCGCCCTTACCGAGTCCGGCGAGACCACCTTGTGGATGTCGCGCGTACGCTCGGACATCCCGATCTACGCCTTCACGCGCCACGAGCCCACCCGCGGCCGGGTGACGCTATATCGCGGCGTGTACCCGGTGGCCTACGACGTCACCGAGAAAGACAACGACGCCATGTACTTCTCCATATTCCGCTCGCTCCTCGGTCTGAAGCTGGTCAAGGAAGGCGATTTCATCATCCTCACCAAGGGTGAGCTCACGGGCGTCGCGGGCGGCACCAATTCCATGCAGATCCTGCAAGTCGTGCGCAAGTAGCGCCAAGGATGAGCCATTTTGAAAGAGTCCGACCAGCCGGAGTTTCGCGGCACAGACCGCTACATCGCCACCGCGGAGCTGATGTCCGCCGTCAACGCCGCGATGGTGCTGTCGCGGCCCCTGCTCATCAAGGGCGAGCCGGGCACGGGCAAGACGCTGCTCGCCGCCGAGATCGCACGCTCGCTCGAGAAGCCCCTCTACGAGTGGCACATCAAGTCCACCACCAAGGCGCAGCAGGGATTGTACGAGTACGACGCGGTCTCGCGCCTGCGTGACTCGCAGCTCGGCGACCCGCGGGTCAAGGACATCCGCAACTACATCGTCAAGGGCAATCTCTGGGAAGCGTTCGACTGCGACGTGCAGCCGGTGCTCCTGATCGACGAGATCGACAAAGCGGACATCGAATTTCCGAACGATCTGTTGCGCGAGCTCGATCGGATGGAGTTCTACGTCTATGAGACGCGCGAGACGGTGGTCGCCAGGCACCGCCCCGTCATCGTCATCACGTCGAACAACGAGAAGGAATTGCCGGATGCCTTCCTGCGGCGCTGCTTCTTTCACTACATCCGCTTTCCGGACGAGGCCACGATGACGCGCATCGTCGACGTGCATTTTCCGGGCTTGAAACGCGACCTGCTGCGCGAGGCGCTCGCGGCCTTCTTCAAGGTGCGCGAGACGCCCGGCCTGAAGAAAAAGCCGACCACTTCGGAGCTCCTCGACTGGATCAAGCTGCTGCTCGCCGAGGATATACCGCCCGAGGCCCTGCGCAGCGACGATGCGAAGAAACTCATTCCGCCGCTCTACGGCGCACTGCTCAAGAACGAGCAGGACGTTCATCTGTTCGAGCAGCTGCTATTCCTCAATCGCCGGAATGCTCGTTAGGTTCTTCCTCCTGCTGCGTAGCGCCGGCGTACCGGCGACGCTCACGGAATTGATGACTTTGCTCGAGGCGCTCGCACGGGGTCTTGGGGCGGCGAGCGCCGAGCGCTTCTACCATCTGGCGCGCACCTGCCTCGTCAAGGACGAGCGCTATTACGATCGTTTCGACCGCGCCTTCGCGGCGCACTTCAAGGGCGCGGAGGAAATCTTCGCGCAGCTCGCGCGCGAGCTCCCGGCCGACTGGCTCGAGAAGATCCTGGTGCGCGATCTGTCCGAGGAGGAGAAGGCGCAGATCCAGGCTCTCGGCGGCTGGGACGAGCTCATGGAGACCCTGCGCAAGCGCCTCGAGGAGCAGGAGGGCCGCCATCAGGGCGGCAACAAGTGGATCGGCACGGCGGGCACCTCGCCCTTCGGTGCTTATGGCTACAACCCGGAAGGCGTGCGCATCGGCCAGGGAGCCTCGCGCAATCGCAGCGCCGTCAAGGTGTGGGACAAGCGCGAGTTCGCGAATCTCGACGACGGCGTCGAGCTCGGCACCCGCAACATGAAACTCGCGCTACGCAAGCTCCGTAAATTCGCCCGCCGCGGCGCGCCCACCGAGCTTGCTCTCCCCGAGACCATCGACGCGACCGCGCGCTCGGGCGGGTGGCTCGACATCAAGATGGTGCCGGAGCGGCACAACGTGGTGAAGGTGCTGCTGCTGCTCGACATCGGCGGCTCCATGGATGATCACGTGCGCACCTGCGAGGAGCTGTTCTCGGCGGCACGCAGCGAGTTCAAGCATCTCGAGCACTTCTACTTCCATAA
>CAWDFR010000019.1:0-53588 GCA_963801685.1 uncultured Gammaproteobacteria bacterium | reverse complement strand
CAAGGTTGACTGTACCTGTCTATACAGGTTAGTCTTGAGCCCATGAGCACCAAGGCAAGCGCCGCCCTGCAGCCTCTGTACCTCAAGGTCAAGCGCCACATCCTGGAGAACATCGGCTCCGGCAAGTGGGCCATCTCCGCGCGCGTCCCTTCCGAGAACGACATCGTCAAGAAATTCGGCGTATCGCGCATGACCGCCAATCGCGCGCTCAAGGAGCTGAGTGATGAGGGCGTCCTGGTGCGCATCGCCGGCGTCGGCAGCTTCGTCGCCGACCGCCATGCCCGCGCGCATCCGCTCGAGATTCGCGGCATCGACGAGGAAATCCGCGAGCGCGGCCATGTGCACCGCGCCGAGATCGTGAGCCTCGAGCGCGTGCGCGCCGGCGCCGACCTCGCCGCGGACTTCGGCATCGCGCCCCGTGGCGAGCTGTACCGCTCGCTGCTCGTGCATTTCGAGAATGACCGGCCGGTGCAGCTCGAGGACCGTCACGTCTCGCCCGCGCTCGCGCCCGGCTACCTCGACGTGGACTTCAGCCGGACAACGCCCTACGAATACTTGATCCATGTGGCGCCGTTGCAGGAGGCCGAGCATGTGCTGCGCGCCGTGATGCCGGACGAGAGAACGCGCAAGCTCCTGACCATGAAGCGCGACGAGCCTTGCCTGCTCGTGACCCGCCGCACCTGGACCCACGGCACCATCGCCTCGCTCGCGCGCCTCTACCATCCCGGCTCCCGCTATGAAATGTCGGGGCGCTTCCGCCCCTCTCTCACCCTCGAGGAGTGAACCCATGCTCGCACCCGCGAAACCTCGCCTCATACGCGCTCCGCGCGGCACCACCCTGAGCGCCCGCTCCTGGTTGACCGAGGCGCCGCTGCGCATGCTGATGAACAATCTCGACCCGGACGTCGCAGAGAATCCCGCCGAGCTCGTGGTGTACGGCGGCATCGGCCGTGCTGCCCGCGACTGGAACTGCTACGACCGTATCGTCGAGACGCTCAAGCGCCTGAACGAGGACGAAACCTTGCTGGTGCAATCGGGCAAACCCGTGGGCGTGTTCCCGACGCATGCGGACGCGCCGCGCGTGCTCATCGCCAATTCGAATCTGGTGCCGCACTGGGCAACCTGGGAGCACTTTCACGAGCTGGATCGCCGCGGGCTCGCCATGTACGGTCAGATGACCGCCGGCTCTTGGATCTACATCGGCAGCCAGGGCATCGTGCAAGGCACTTACGAGACCTTCGCCGAGATGGCCCGGCGCGATTTCGGCGGCCGGCCTACGGGCAAGTGGATATTCACGGCGGGACTCGGCGGGATGGGCGGGGCGCAGCCGCTCGCGGCAACCATGGCGGGTTTCAACATGCTCGCGGTGGAATGCCGCGAAAGCCGCATCGCGATGCGCCTCAAGACCGGCTACCTCGATGCCCAGGCGGGGAGCCTGGAGGAGGCGCTCGCCATGCTCGAGAGCGCGAAGCGCACAGGCAAGCCTAAGTCGGTGGGATTGCTCGGCAACGTTGTCGACGTCCTCGAAAAACTTCTCGAGCGCGGCATCCAGCCCGATGCGTTGACGGATCAAACCTCCGCTCACGACCCTGTGAACGGCTATCTGCCGCAGGGCTGGAGCGTCGAGCAATGGGACGAGCGGCGCGAAAGCGACAGCCAAGGCACGCGTGATGCCGCCATGCGCAGCATGGCGAAGCACGTGGAATGCCTGCTGCAATACAAGGCGCGCGGCCTGCCGGTCTTCGACTACGGCAACAATCTGCGGCAAATGGCGCAGGACGCGGGCGTCGAGCGCGCCTTCGACATCCCCGGCTTCGTGCCCGAGTACATCCGTCCGCTGTTCTGCCGCGGCGTCGGGCCATTTCGCTGGGCGGCGCTGTCGGGAGATCCGGAGGATATTTACAAGACCGACGCGAAAGTCAGGGAGCTGATCCCGGACGATCCTCACCTGCACCACTGGCTGGACATGGCACGCTCGCGTATCCACTTCCAGGGCTTGCCGGCGCGGATTTGCTGGGTCGGCCTGGGGCAGCGCCATCGCCTGGGGCTCGCGTTCAACCAGATGGTCGCGGACGGCGAGCTGTCCGCGCCCATCGTCATCGGCCGCGATCACCTGGACTCAGGCTCCGTCGCGAGCCCGAATCGCGAGACCGAAGCCATGCGCGACGGCTCGGATGCGGTCTCCGACTGGCCGCTCCTCAATGCGCTGCTCAACACCGCGAGCGGAGCGACCTGGGTTTCCATCCATCACGGCGGCGGCGTCGGGATGGGCTACTCGCAGCATGCGGGCGTGGTGATCGTCTGCGACGGCACCGAGGCTGCCGCGCGCCGCCTGCGGCGTGTGCTGTGGAACGATCCGGCGACCGGCGTGATGCGCCATGCGGACGCCGGCTATGAGCTCGCCATCGATTGCGCGCGCGAGCAAGGACTCGACCTGCCGATGATCGAGACGCGGTCGCACACGTGAGCGCCGAGCTCGAGGTGCGCGCCGGCAGTCTCGAGCTGCCCACGCTGCGGCGGATCTACGCGGAGCCGGTGGCTCTGCGCCTGGCCGAGCCCGACCGCGCGCGCATCGCCGCCGCCGCGCGAATGGTGGACAAGATCGTGGCGGCGGGCGATGCGGCCTACGGCATCAACACAGGGTTCGGCCTGCTCGCGCAGACCCGCATCCCCGACGACCAGCTCGCGCAACTGCAGCGCAATCTATTGCTGTCGCACGCCGCCGGTGTCGGCCCGGCGCTGCCGGATGCCGTGGTGCGGCTCATCCTCGCGCTCAAAATCAACGCCCTCGCCCGAGGCTACTCGGGTATCTCGCCGGCGCTGGTCGACGCCTTGCGTGCGCTGCTGGCCCACGAGGTCTACCCCGTGATCCCGGCGCAGGGCTCGGTCGGCGCCTCCGGCGATCTCGCGCCGCTCGCCCATCTGAGCGCGGTGCTGCTCGGCATCGGGCAGGTCCGTGTCGACGGCAAGACGCTCGCGGCGACCGAGGGTCTCGCACGCGCGGGCCTTGCGCCTTGTACGCTCGGAGCGAAAGAAGGCCTCGCGCTCATCAACGGCACGCAAGTATCGACTGCGCTTGCTCTGGCGGGCCTGTTCGGCGCGGAGGACGTGCTCGCTGCGGCGGTCGTCGCCGGCGCCCTGTCGGTCGATGCGCTGAAGGCGAGCGACACCCCGTTCGATGAGCGCATTCACGAGATCCGCGGCCAGCCGGGACAGATCGCGGTTGCGCGCGAGTATCGTGCCTTGATGCAAGGCAGCGGCATCCGCGCCTCGCATCGCGACTGCGCTCGGGTGCAGGATCCCTACTCCTTCCGCTGCCAGCCGCAGGTGATGGGAGCGTGTCTCGATCTGCTGCGCCAATGCGCCGCGACGCTGCGCATCGAGGCGAACGCCGTGACCGACAATCCGCTGCTGTTCGATCGCGGCGACGTGCTTTCCGGCGGCAATTTTCATGCCGAGCCCGTGGCCTTCGCGGCGGACACGCTCGCGCTCGCCATCGCCGAGATGGGAAACATCTCGGAGCGGCGCGTCGCGGTGCTGGTCGATCCGAAGATGAGCGGTCTACCCGCCTTCCTCGTGCAGAACAGTGGACTGAATTCGGGGTTCATGATCGCCCAGGTGACGGCGGCCGCCTTGGTCGCGGAGAACAAGGCACTCGCGGCCCCCTGCAGCGTCGACTCGATACCGACCTCCGCAAACCAGGAAGACCATGTGAGCATGGCCACACACGCCGCGCGACGCTTGGGGCCGATGAACGACAATGCCGCCGCCGTGATCGGAATCGAATTGCTCGCGGCTGCTCAGGGCGTCGACTTTCACCGCCCGGCGCGCTCCTCCCGGGCGCTCGAAGGGGTGCACGAGGCCATCCGCGCCGAAATTCCGCACTACGCGTCCGATCGATATTTCGCGCCGGACATCGACGCGGCGAGTCACTGGGTGCGTTCGGGGCGCTTCTCGACGCTGGTCAAAGGGCTGCTTGTTTCGCGACAATGACAGCTATGAAACCTATGGCGGCCCTGCGAATAGTCTCCCTGCCCATTGCCGGCTTGCTGCTGGCTGCCTGTTTGATTCCGCTCGCCTCCCGCGCCGCGGAGATCAACATCGCGACCTTGAGCTGTGACAAGTACGAGAATGAAATGGTGGGCTCGCCGGACGGCTCTGCTGCTGCTGCGGCGGCGGCACCCTCCCAGCGCGCAGATTCCATCGATACCGTCATGTGGCTCTTCGGCTATTCGGTCGGCAAGGCGGGCGAGCATGTCATGTACGGCGATGCGCTGACCTCCTTCGGTTTTGCCCTCGATGCGGAATGCAGGAACAACCCCAGCACCAGCTTGCTGCAGGCGCTCGCCGCCGTGCGGCCCAAGCGCGACAAGCCGATGGATCTCATGACGCTCAATTGCAAGGATTTCGAATCGCGGCACGCCGAGTCGACGCAGAGCGATGCCTCGAGTGCGAACACCATCATGATGTGGCTGTTCGGCTATTCGGTCGCGCAGTCGGGAAGCCATGTTTTCGATGCGAGCAAGGCGGCACCATTCGCGGCTACCTTGCAAAACCGCTGCACTCTGCATCCCGAAGAGAGTTTGTACGAGGTCTTGATGGCGGTCAGCCAGGTCAAGCATTAGTGCCGAGTGGGCCCCCTCCGACGGCCCGACGCGTCTCCGTCCTACTGTATTGCATCGTGATACGCTCGAAGAATGGGGGACAGCCCCCCCATCACCCAGGAGATGAGTATGAGCACCACGTTCGAGAGCGATCGGCCCGCGGCCTCGGAGCAATCTCTAGCTCCAAACGGCCAACTGAATGAGCAGTTTCGCGAGCTCTTCGATGGGGTAGAGGACCTCATCAAGCGCGTCTCCGAGGTGCAGAGCCCGGAGATCCAGAAGATCCGGGCCAAGGCTCGAGTCGCCCTGATGATGGCGAAGAGCGCGCTCGCGGACGGGGCAACGCATGTGGGCAATCGGGCCCGTCATGCGGCCGGCTCGACGGGGGAATACGTACGCCGTGCGGCCGGCACGACGGACGATTATGTCCGCGAATATCCCTGGTACGCGCTCGGCGCGGGAGCGCTGGTCGGTTTCGCGCTCGGCGTGCTGGTGTCGCGCGCTCGCGACTGAAAGCGCCCGCCCACACGATCTGGGACGCGTCCTACAGGAGATACCGGGAACTCATCGATACACGGGTGTGGCCGGGGCGCCTACAGTCGTCCTCATGCTCAACAAGGGAACGCCGCTGAAAAAACTGGCCGGTTGCGCATTATGTTGCCTGGGCGCTGCGGCAGCGCTCGCCGGGCCGCCGCCCGGGAACAGCGCGGGCGGATTGCTCGGCAGGGCCTCCGGATTGCTCGCCGGGGCGCCGTCCCACAGTCCGGCAAGACGGCTCGATTTCCAAAGACTCGATCTGCGACCGCCCGATACTCTGTCCGGCGGCGGGCGCGCGTCCGCGCCGATCGGGGATTCTTCGGCGGTCTTTCCCTCCGCAAAGCGCGCGCCACTCGGTGCGACGACCGCTGGCGAGGACGACGTGCCTGGGAGCAGGAATTTCGCGACCTTGCGCATGGAGAGCAAGGTGCATGAGATGGAGCGGCGCGTACCGCACGAGGGACTGCCCATCGCGCGTCTCTGGGAAACCAAGACCGCGCTGCTGCACTTCGGCTTGAGCCCGAGGGGCAAGCCGGGATTGTGGCTGATCCAGAAAGTGCCGTGAGCCGCGAATGACGCTACGCATCCTGTACGTGGAAGACAACCAGCTGGTAAGAGAAGTAACCTCCGAGCTGCTCGCGCAAGATGAGCGGGAAGTGGTGGCCCGCGCGACCGCCGAGGAGGCTCTCGCTGCCTTTCGCGAGAACGCCTTCGACGTCGTCATCACCGACGTGAGCCTCCCCCTCATGTCGGGGCTCGATCTCGCCCGCAATCTCCTCGCCCTGCGGCCGAGCGTACCGATCATTCTGGCATCGGGCTACGCGCTCAATTCCGTGGTGCAAAACCTCGGACCGAATGTACGCACCATCGTGAAGCCCTTCGAAGCAAGCGAGATCGACTTGTTGATCACCGATCTTTGCGCCGCGTAAGGCTCGCCGCGATCACGCCATGACGATGGCGGTCGCCTGCTCTTGCAGGCGACAATGGGTCGGTGCCACATGTACTCGCGCTCCTCGGCCAAGCCGTAGGTCTCTTCATATCCACGGATTTGGATGACGTCCTCGTTCTGCTGGTTTTTTTCGCGGACGCTCGTTTTCGTAACCGTCAAATCGTCACGGGCCAATTTATAGGCATCGCGATGCTTTATGCCGTGAGCGTCGCCGGGGCATGGGCGACCCTCATCATGCCCCGAGGCTTCATCGGCCTCCTCGGCCTGGTGCCCATCACGATGGGCTTGAAAAGCGCCTGGGAACTGTTGTCTGACGAGCCGAGTGAGCAAGTGTCCGATCGAATATCACCCGTGCGGCACGCCAACATCGCAGCCGTCGCCGCTGTGACCGTCGCAAATGGTGGGGACAACGTCAGCGTGTATATCCCGCTTTTTGCCATGCGCTCCGCATACGACATCGCCCTCATGGGCGTTGTATTCGCGGTCATGACGGCACTTTGGCTGTACCTCGCGTACTGGCTGACGCGACATCGCATGATCGGAGCGCCGGTTAGACGCTACACGCGTCTGCTGATGCCGTTCGTGTTCGTCACACTCGGCGTCTTGATCCTGTACCAAGCGGGCACCATGCAACTGCTCAAACGTTTCATGTTCTAAGGATATCCTGGACTCGTGGCACCCGACACCCGGGGAATTCGGAAGGCCGGTTTCAGGGTGAGCTGCCATTCGAGGTTGACGGGAGTCCCGGCGCTTAGAGTTACGCGCCGACTCGTGACTTCTTCCGTTCGCTCCATCCTCGGATGCCAAACTTTCACCAGGTAATCGCCCGAGGGCACGTCTTCCAGCGATGCCATGCCGGCGGATCCAGTCTTCGCGAAAAAAGGGGTTTCCGACACATAGATGTAACCGATCATCCAGTCGTGGATGTTGCAGCCCAGCACGACGACCCCCGGCTTGTCGAACAACACGGGGGGCGCATCGGTACCGGCGTACAAGGGCAAATCGAATCTCTTCGCCGGAGAGAAGGAATAGACCTGATGACGGATCTTGTCGCTGTTTGGAAACTTGACCATCGATCCGACATTGATGGGCGTTACATAGGCCACGAATTGCTTGTCCACTTGATCTATCACCACTGCCGGCGGTTTTGCGTGCAGCGCATTTTTTGGATCGAGCGGCGTCGCTGATACGACGCCATCCGCAACCGGTTTGCCGTGTTGATCCCGGACCGAGGCCTGTAGCGTGGCGGCCGCCGTGCTTCCGGCACCGATCAGCATTGCCATGCCGATCGCCGCTGCGCAGACCTTGACTAGAAGCGATAGTCCCATGAGATTTCCGGAATCGACTTCGTGTAGCTGTTACCGCCATCGGCGTGGGTCTCGAGACGCTGAAATCCAAGCCCGAGGAGGCTATGCGAAGTCGGGGAGTAATTGATTCCAACTCTGAACCCAAAACTCGTTCCGGTGAGTTTATAGGCATATTCGTCCGGACCAAACGCCGGATCTGCTGCAATTGCCCGCGCCACGCTGTAAATCCCCAGGCTCGGTTCCGAGGTCGAGACGACATCGCCGTATCGCAATAGGGGACCGAACACTAGAAAAGTGCGCTCATTCAAAGCGTATTCGGCGCTGCCGGTGAGCATCTGGCTGGTTTGGCTATAGGCATTACCCGATATTCCCGGCACCAGCTCCGGCTGGCTGTTTGCCGCGCGCTGCTCGTACGCATATTCGGCCCAGAGATTCCAGCGCTCGTCGAGCCGTTGACCCGCTGACAGGGTCGTGCGATAGACCGTAGCACTGCGATAGTTATCGTTGTACTCCGACCGCGCTATGGAAAGCCCGATTCGAACCCAAGGCACGTAGACGCCCAGCCCCCATTTTCGTTTCATGGCAAGTGCACCGCCGAGGGAGGCGTTATTCAATCCCTTGAGCCGGTTGTAGGACTCGCCGCTGAGATCACCGCCGAGCGACAGGCTGTAATTCTCGCCAATGGGAAATGATTGAAACATCGACAGCCTGGCATCGACAATGGTGTCGCCGACGATATCGTCGTAGTTTCCCGCGTTGCCGACATTGTTATCGTGGCGCAGCTGCGCGTCGGTCCCCAGCGTCCAATCGCTACGCGCCAAGTCGGGCAAGCAACCCAGAAAGACTGCCGACAAAACAAGGGTCAGGGTCGCCGCGGATGATTGGCTCCGTCTCGGCGAGAGTCCGCGGTCGGCGGCCGCGCGCAGGGCGGTCAGCACCGCCTCACCGACACCGTGCCCATCGCGATCGACCTACCATGACCTGAATATCGGCCGCCGCGGCGAAAAGTGAGGCCGCGGGCCGAACCTAGCGTGATGTACGTTGCAATTGCGGGCATCAAGAGCGCGAAATTGGTCGCAAATCGAATCCGGCTCTCAAATGAGAGGCGGCGCATCGACTTAACATGGCTCATGGGCATGCCAGTCCTTCGCAGTTTTCGCAGTCGCATCCTAGCGCTAGTGCTGGGGTTGGTCACCGTGGTTTTGACGGCTGCGATCTGTGCAATTGCGCTCAAGGCGCGCGCAGAAGTGGAACGACAAGTCGGCATTCAGCTGCACAGCGCCGCAGATACCGCGCGCGAGGCGCTAAGGTCTCGCGGCGCCCGCCTCGCGAGTGCGGTCGAGGTTCTCACATCGGATTTCGGCTTCAGGGAGGCTGTGTCATCCGCGGACGCGCCGACTCTGCTATCCGCCATCGAAAATCAGCGTGCGCGAATCAGCGCCGACCTCGTGATCGTATTGAATCCGGACGGGCATCCGGTCGCCAGCACAATCAGCACTCTGTCCGCCAAGACTGAGAATGATCTCAAAGATCTGATCGCGAGCGACGCAGATGGGGAGACACTGCAGCTCTATCGGCTCATCGACGGTCGACCTTACCAACTGGTGCTGGCTCCGGTGCGCGCACCGGAGCCTATCGGTTGGGCCGCGATGGGCTTCGCACTCGATGACGGCGTTGCGACCGACATGTCTCGACTCCTGGGTGTCGAGGTCTCGTTCGTGGCCGTTGGCGAACGCGAGCCTCAGTATGTCACGAGCTCCGTGGACCGACAGGAGCGGCGCGCATTTGTCGTGGTCAAGGACGCACCCGAAGCGACCCCATTCGTCGTTACAGCGGGCGGCGACAAGATCTTGACTTGGACCAACCCAATCCCCTCGGCCAATGGGCATTTGACGTTGGTGCTGCAGCGATCACTCGGCGGTGCATTGCGCCCGTACGACGACGTCAGAAACTCCATGTTTGCGATCGGCGCGCTGCTGCTGGCCATCGCTTCCGTCCTGGCGGTGTTGTTGGCGCGCAGCGCGACCAAACCGGTCGAGGAGCTGACGAAGGCGGCGGAACGTCTCGAGGCCGGCGACTACGGCGTGGAGGTGCCGCCCGCCAGCATCACCGAACTGAAAGGCCTGGCGAGTGCGTTCAATGCGATGCGGGCCGCAGTTGCCGATCGTGAGGCGACCATTCGGCATCAGGCGAACCACGACGCGCTGACCGGTCTACCGACCCGCGCGCGGATTGCCGAGATCCTCGACGAGCTCTTGACTCAAGCACAACTGAAGGCTCAGACGGTAACCGTCTGCCTGGTCGAGATTCAGCAGTTCCAGAGCATCATCGGGTCGTTCGGTCATGCGGCCGGCGACGAGGTGTTGTCCGAAGTGGCACGCCGTCTCACGGCGCACGATGAAGGACCACACCGCGTGGGTCACATCGGCACGGATCGCTTCCTGATACTCCTGGAGACCATCGGCCATGCCGGGGCGCCACGTCAGGCCGAGGTCATCGTCGAGCGGCTACGCGGCTCGTTCGAGTATTCCGACGTGTCCTTTCAGTTGGAGATGCGTGCCGGGGTCGTGATGTTCCCGACTGACGGAATGCAGGCGGCCGAGTTGCTGCAGCGGGCGGACCTCGCGCTCTATCGGGCCAAGGAAACCGGCGTCACCATCGGCGTTTATCTGCAAGGCGATGACAGCAGCCACCGCCAACGCCTTGCGATCTTGAGCGATCTGCGCCGTGCGATTGCCTCGGACGAACTCGAGCTTCACTATCAGCCCAAGGTCGAAACCTCGACGGGCCGTCTGGTTGGATGTGAGGCTCTGGTCCGATGGCATCACCCACACAAGGGGTTCATTCCGCCGAGTGAATTCATCCCGCATGCGGAACGAACGGGAGCGATTCGCTCGCTCACGGCGTGGGTGGTAGCGACTGCGCTGCGGGACCTTAAGTGCTGGCACGAAGCGGGGTTTGCTATCGACGTGGCGATCAACGTATCGCCGATAGAGCTGGCAGATCCCGGTTTTGCCGATCACATCCGCATGCTTCTGGTCAAGACCGGAGCAGACGCCGGCCACGTTGTGCTCGAAGTCACCGAGAGCGGCGCGATGAAGGACTTGCCCGCCACGCTGCGAATGATGGAACAGCTGCGCGTGCTCGGCATCCGCTTCTCGATCGACGATTTCGGGACCGGTTACTCATCACTCGCGCACCTGAAGCGACTGCCGGTGGATGAAGTCAAGATCGATCGATCGTTCGTCCAGGAACTCGAGACCGAGCACGACGATGTCATCGTGCGGTCGACGATCAATCTCGGCCACGCGTTGAACCTCAAGGTGGTCGCGGAAGGAGTCGAGGGAGCAGCGAGCGTCAAAATGTTAGCCGACCTCGGCTGTGACCTGATCCAAGGTTACTTCATCTCCAGGCCGCTGCCGTCCCCACAATTCACCGCCTGGATGACGGCAACAACGGCGGCCCTTGCACCTCAGCCCGATTGTTTGCCTACGAGTTCGCGGTCGACCTCGGCCTCGGCGGCAGCCCAGTCCTCCAGCTCCTGACCGGGCGCGAAATTGCGCCGCTGGGCGCGGAAGTAAGCGGCCCGCGCGATCATGGCGCGCCGCTCTTCCTCGCTCACGCGCTTGACCGGCAAGCTGAAGCGCAGCGGGTTGAAGGATGGGCGCAGATGAGAGTAATTCACTTGCACGGGTTCTCGAGGTACAGATGGCGGCGGGTGAGCGGCAGTGCGGGACGGGATTCCGCACCGCGCTTGCGAGCCAGGACCTGATAGACACCCAGAGCGCCCGCTTCGAACTCCAGGGCGGACGCGGCCATGTATAGGCGCCACACGCGGTAGGTCGCCTCACTTACATACTCGAGCGCGCGCGCATGGCGCCGCTCCAGCCGCTGTACCCATGCGCGCAGCGTGAGCGCGTAGTGCCGTCGCAGCCCTTCCACATCGGCGATCTCGAAGTCGGCATCTTCCATGAATTGCTGAATGTTGCTGATGGCATCGAGCTGTGCGTCGGGGAAGACGTAGCGATTGATGAACTCGGTGGACAGATTGTGGCTCCAGCCCCCGTGCTCGTGGGTAATGCCGTGATTCAAGAACAATCCACCTGGCGCGAGAATTCGCCGGACGGTGTCGAAATACACGGGGAGATTCTTCAGTCCCACGTGCTCGACCATGCCGACGCTCGCCACCTTGTCGTACAGAGTCTCGCGCTCGAGCTCGCGATAATCGCGCAGCTCGACGGTCACACGATCCTCGAGCCCGGCTGCCGCGACGCGCCTGCGTGCGAGCTCCAGCTGGTTGCTGCTCAAAGTGATCCCGTGGGCGCGCACGCCGTGATGCCGGGCGGCGTGGATCACCAGCGCGCCCCAGCCGCAGCCGATGTCGAGGAATCGCTCGCCCGGTTTCAACAGCAATTTGCGGCAAATGTGCTCGAGCTTCGCCTGCTGCGCCTCGTCGATTTCCGCATCGGCACGCTCGAAGTATCCGCAGGAATAAACCATGGCTCGATCCAGCCAGAGCTTGTAGAACTCGTTCGAGACGTCGTAATGAAACCGGATCGCTTCCCGATTGGCGTCGCTCGAATGCGCGCTGACCGCGCGGCGGTAAGCCGGTGAGCGCTCTGCTCCGTTCTGCGCGTGCGACGGCTCTGCCGGCTGCAAGCCGCGGTTGAGCGATCGCAATTTCGCGGCCATGAAAAACGCGGCCCAGCGCTCGCCCAGCGAAAGCTTTATCTCCCCCAAATGATCCTTCAGGGCGAGCGCCGCGAACAGATCTCCCTCGATATCGACTTCGCCGCGGAAATACTCCTCGGCGAGGCGCAGCGGGTCGCGTCCGAGCACCATCGAGACCACGGCCGCAGGCGTGCGAAACCACAGCGCAAAAGGCGCCTCGGGCTCGGCAGCAGCGCTCTCAGTCCGGATCCCCGCCGCGGCCGCCGCTGTCGCAACGCCTCCGCCCACGCGAAACGCGGGCCCGCTCCAGAGTCGTACGGCAATGGACATGTGCAAGTGCTTGAATATCTTCGCGAGCAATTGCACCGCAAGCGCTTGCCCGGCATAGCCCGTCTGCGCGGGCGATTGCCGGCGGTCGGTACCGTCCGCGATGATCGAATTCGCCCGCCGGAGCGGGTCCGGATACGTGGAATCGCTCATACTCACCTGCTCGGATCGCTCGACCGGCGGTCCTACCGATTCGCGCCGCTGGCCTTACTAAATTTGCGCGCCATTGATGCGTCTTTCAAGTCCGCGGCAGCGAAAAATATTGCGTCTATATCCCATTCGGCGCGTGGGCCGGCTGTCGGCTGAGACCCGATCCAGCTGTCGGAATTCCCCGCGCGGCGGTGGTCACTTGCGATAACTTGAGTCGAACCTGCTGGTGACCGCCTTCCCTCCTATCGTCCTGGCCACTGCATCCTCCAGGTCATCCAAGGAGAATGGTTTGGCCAGTTTTGGCAGCTCAAAGGCCGTCTTTGACGGCAACTCCGCATATCCGCTCACGAGTAAAATCGGGAGATTTGGCCAATCCACTCGGATGGCGGCGGCAAGCTGCATGCCGGTCATCTGCGGCATGGCCTGGTCCGTGATCACCAGGTCGACGCGAGGCGTCTTGCGAATGACCTCCAGCGCGGCCGGCCCCGAGATCGCATCAATCACCGTGTGTCCGAAATCCTCCAGCATGGCCTTGGTGTTGGTCAGAACCAGTTGGTCGTCGTCGACGACGACGATGACGAGCGATTTGCTATCCGCTGCCGCAACAGGTACTTCTGCGACGGGGACGGGCAAGATCTCGCCGTGAAAAAGGGGTATCCACAACTCGACCGAGGTACCTTTACCCTTGAGACTCTCGATGCGCAGACGGCCGCCCAGCTGTTCGGTCATGCCGTGCACCATCGACAGGCCCAAGCCGGTGCCTTTGCCGACTCCCTTGGTCGTGAAGAATGGTTCCCGGGCGCGTGCCAGCGTATCGGAGTCCATGCCTTCGCCGGTATCGCTGACGCTCAGAACGACGCATTCGCCATTGAGGGCTTTCGTGCCCATCACCGGCGGTGTTGCCACCAGACGCGCAGAGATTTTGATCGTACCGCCATGGGCCATGGCATCGCGCGCGTTCACCGTGAGATTCAGGAGTGCCGTTTCCAACTGGTTGACGTCGGCCTTGATACTGGGCAGACCCTCCGGAATATCGGTCTCGATCGTCATCAGGGGACCTAGGGAACGCTCGAGAATGTGGGACATTCCAGACACCAGCGCTTTGACATCGACCGCCGTCAACGAAAGCTCCTGGCGCCGTGCGAATGACAGCATGCGCTGGGTCAGGCTGACGCCGCGGCGCGCCCCTTCGAAGGCGTTGTTCAGCAGCAATTTCAGTTTCGGATCTTCAGGCAAACGCTTGCGGATCAGCTCGAGGCTGCCGAGAACGGCCATCAGTAAATTGTTGAAGTCGTGCGCGACGCCGCCCGTCAGCTGACCGATCGCGTCCATCTTTTGCGATTGAGCCATCGCCTCACGCGCGCGTTCCAGCTGTTCCTGAGCCTGCTTGCGCTCCGTCATATCGCGGGTGATTTTGGCGTAGCCGATCAGTTCGCCAGTCGGGCGTCGCGAATGGCATCGATGACCACGTTGGCCCAGAATTTCGTGCCATCCTTGCGATAGCGCCACCCTTCCTTTTCGAAACGGCCCACCTGCCGGGCCGTCTGCAGGCCTATTTGCGGCAGCCCGGCCGCGGCGTCCTCGGGGCTGTAGAACTTGGAGAAATGCTGGCCGATGATTTCTTGCGGCGTATAGCCCTTGATGCGTTCGGCGCCGGCGTTCCAATTCGTGATGATCCCCTCGGGTGAGAGCATGTAGATCGCATAGTCGGTGACGCTCTGGATAAGGAGCCGGAACTGCTCCTCGCTTTTGCGCAGCGTGTCCTCGGCGCTTCTGCGCTCCGTCAGATCACGGGTGACTTTCGCGAAGCCGACCAGATCGCCGTTGGCGTCAATGATCGGATCAATGACGACATTGACCCAAAAACGCGTGCCGTCCTTGCGCACGCGCCAACCTTCACCCTCGAAGCGGCCATTCTCTCGCGCTGCTTTCAGCGCCAGGGCCGGCAGGCCTCGCTTCCGGTCCGCATCCGTATAAAAGCGCGAGAAGTGCTGGCCGATGATTTCCGGCGATTCGTACCCCTTGAAGCGGCGTGCACCGGGGTTCCAACTGGTCACGTAGCCGTTTTCATCGAGCATGTAGATCGCATAGTCAGTGATCGAATCGACGAGCAGGCGATAACGGTCCTCGTCCTTCAAAAGAGCGCTTTTTTCCTTATCATGATCACCAGGAGTCTGTTTCACGTGAATCCCCCCGATCAAGGACCGCGCGGTATGGAGACGCGCAGGATGGTGCGATGGTCGCGACCCGTATCGACGTCGACGCGTCCGCCGTGAGCCTTCACGATTTGATGCACGATATACAGACCGAGACCAAGTCCCTCGGTGCGCCCCGCCGGGCGCTGCCCGCCACGGAACGGATCGAACAGGTGCTTGACGATCTCGGGCGGTATGGTGCCTGAGTTGGCGACGGTCAAGATCACCTCGCGCGCACCGGTGCCCTCCATATGCACCGTCACCGGACCGGTCGCGTCGCCGTGTTTCAAGGCGTTGCCGATGAGGTTGGAGGCCACCTGCGCGATCCGCTCGGCGTCCCACCTGTCCCCGGCAGTCGCCGGCGCAACCCGTATCGATGACGTCGCGCAGGCGCAGCCGCCTGATGCTCGCGCACCACCCGTTCCACGAGCGTCTTGATATCCGTGGGTTCACGCTTGATCACGATGCCGCCGGCGAGGCGGGCGCGCGCCAGATCGAGCATGTCCTCGATCAAGCGGCCCATATGGCTGCCGCTCGATAGAATGCGCGCCGCCGCTTCCTGGGCCGCGGGCTCGCGTGCTGCGCCGCTTGAGGAGCTGCGCCGAGGCCACAATCGCGCTCAAGGGATTGCGCAGGTCGTGCGCGAGCAGAGCGCTGAACATCTCGTTCAAGCGCAGCGTCTCGGTGCGCTCCTTGAGCTCCTGAGCGAGCTGCTGGCGCTGACGGTACAGCTGGAAGAACACGTCGGCCTTGTTCTTGAGAATGTGCGGCTCGATGGGCTTGTAGATGAAATCGACGGCTCCGGATTCGTAGCCTTTGAACACGCGCTGCGCCTCGCGCGCGCCGGCGGTGACGAAAATGATCGGGACGTGGCGCGTACGCTCGCTGCCGCGCATCAGCTCGGCGAGCTGGAAGCCGTCCATGTCGGGCATCTGCACGTCGAGAAAGGCGAGCGCGAAGTCGTGGACGAGCAAGAGCTCGAGAGCCTCGGGCCCGGACTGCGCGGCAAAAGGTATCGACGTCATCGCCTTGCAGGAGCGCGGCCAGCGCGAGCAGGTTGTCCTCGAGATCATCGACCAGCAAGCACTTGATTCGCGGCAACGTTATTCCGTCCAAATCTCAGGCCCTCCGGCGCGGCGCACTGGGGCACAATCTCTGCAGCAGCTCCGCGATACCTGCCAAGTCCAGCACGAGATCCGCGGGCCGGCGCTCGAGCGCCGAAAGTATCATGGCCGAGGACTGCGCCGTCTGCGGCTCCTGCACCACGGTCAATCCGCCCGCGTCGTGCACGGCCGCGAGTCCCGCGGCGCCATCCTCGTTCGCGCCGCTGAGAATGATGCCGAGCAGATGCTCGCGATACACCTGCGCCGCGGAATCGAACAGCACATCGATCGAGGGCCGCGAGTGATTGACCAGGTCGTCGGCCGACAAGGCAAGCTGCGGCCCCGCGTCCACCAACAGGTGATAGTTGGGCGGTGCAAAGTACACCGTTCCCGGCATCACCGGCTCCTTGTCCTCGGCTTCCCGCACCGGAAGCTCGCATTTCTGCGAAAACACATCCACGAGCAGGCTCGGCCTGTCGCGCGGCAGATGCAGCACCACGAACACCGCCGCCTGCGATTCGCGCGACAGCGCGGGCAGCAACTCGCCGAGCGCCTGCACGCCGCCGGCCGATGCGCCGATGGCAACCGCGCGGATGTCGGGCGTGTCGGTGCGCTCGAGCATCATGTCGGCACCGCTTTCTGGTAGATCTTCTCCTGCCGGACGAACGGCACGAAGGCCGACGACCGGCCGGAGAATCGCAGCGACTCCTTCGAGCCGAGACCGAGAAATCCCTGGCGGCACAGCGAATCGCGAAACAGCCCGACCGCCCGATCCTGCAGCGCACGGTCGAAATAGATGAGCACGTTGCGGCAGGAGACGAACTGTACCTCTGCGAACACGCTGTCGGTCGCGAGACTGTGATCGGAGAATACGATGCGTTCCCGCAGGCTCTTGTCGAAGATCGCCCTCCCGTAGGCGGCCGTATAGTAGTCGGAGAGCGAGGATTTGGCGCCGGACTCGCGGTGATTGACTGTGAAGCCCGCGATGCGGTCGATAGGATAGATGCCTGCCTCGGCTCTCTCCAGCATGCGCGGGTTGATGTCGGTGGCGTAGAGCAGCGATCGCTGCAGCAGACCTTCTTCGCACAGCAGTATGGCGAGCGAATACGCTTCCTCCCCGGCGCTGCAGCCGGCGACCCAGAGCTTGAGAGAAGGGTACGTGCGCAACAGCGGCACGACCTGCTCGCGGACTGCACGGAAGTAAGACGGATCCCGGAACATCTCGCTCACCTGCACGGTGAGGTGGTCGAGCAGCGTATGGAACAACTCCGGCTCGCGCAGCACGCGATCCTGCAGCTGCGACAGCGTCTCGCACTTGAGGTGCAGCAGAGCGCCCTTCAGGCGCCGGCGGAGCGAGGCCTGTGCATAGTCGCGAAAGTCATGGTGATACAGGTGATAGATACCGTCGACGAGGAGCTTGAGCTCGATGTCGAACTTCCTGCTGGCGAGCGCGTAAGCGCTTTCTATTTCGGCATCCATACCCGCACCAGGGACAGGAGCTTTTCCACATCGAGGGGCTTGGCGACGTAGTCGTTTGCCCCTGCGGCGAGGCATTTCTCGTGGTCATCCTTCATCGCCTTCGCAGTGAGCGCGATGATCGGCAGCCGCTTCCAATCGGGGTCCTTGCGGATCTCGCGCGTGGCCGTGAGTCCGTCCATCTCGGGCATCATGATGTCCATGAGGACCAGGTCGATGGCGCTCGCGGGCGAGCCCTTGCTGCGCGATAGCGCCTCGAGCGCCTCGCGGCCGTTGCGCGCGATCTCGACCGTCGCGCCGCTCGGCTCGAAGACACTCGTCAGTGCGAAGATATTGCGCACATCGTCCTCGACCACGAGGATGCGCCGGCCCTCGAGGGAGCCGTCCCGATTGCGCGCCGCCTTGAGCATTTGCTGCTGGGACGCGGGAAGCTTCGACTCGACCTGGTGCAGGAACAGCGTGACCTCGTCCAAGAGCCGCTCCGGCGAGCGCGCATCTTTGATGATGATGGATCTGGAGTAGCGGCCGAGCCGCTGCTCCTCCTCCCGCGTGAGCGTACGCCCCGTGTAGACGATGACCGGCGGAAACGACACCTCGTCCTGCTGTGCCATTCTCTCCAGCAGCTCATATCCCGTTGCATCCGGCAGGTTGAAATCGAGCACCACGCAATCGAACGTGGTCGTCGCGAGCGCTTGCAACGCCTGCTGGGCGGTCTCGGCTTCGGTGATCTGCACATCGGCCTGGCCGAGGAGATCGCGGATGCTTTGCCGCTGCCGGGCATCATCCTCGACGATGAGCACGCGTCGCACGCTCTGCGAGAGCTTCAGCTCCAGCTTTTCGAGAGCCTCGGTCAGCTCCTCGCGGTTCACGGGCTTCAAGGCGTAGCCTGCGGCGCCGAGCTCGAGCGCCTCGCGCCGGTAGTCGAAGGCGGAGACCACGTGCACCGGAACATGCCGCGTGCGCGAGTCGCGCTTCAGCTGATCGAGCACGCGCAACCCCGAGAAGTCCGGCAAATTGATGTCCAGGAGAATGGCACTCGGGTGAAACCGCCCCGCGGCCGTCAACGCATCCTCCGCGGCGTGCACCACCACACACTGGAAACCCATCTCGTCCGACAGGTCGCGCAGGATCTGCGCAAATGGCACGTCGTCCTCGACGACCAGAATGAGCCTTTTGCCCGGAATCAAGCGGCCCCGATCATCGGGGACGGCACCCGCCCCCAGCTGACGCGTCCGGCTTGCCGCGCGGTCCGGCGCCGGGGGCGCAGACGGGAGCGCATCGCCGCTCAGGATCTGATCCGCCGTAGCGGCAGCAGAGGGCTGCCGTCCGGCAGCCGCCGCGGCGGGCGAAAATTTTCGCGGCAGGGTGAGCGTGAAGGTGCTGCCGGCACCCGAAGAGCTGTCGACGACGATGCTGCCGCCGAGCAACCGCGCGAGATCCCTGGATATGGACAACCCCAGCCCGGTGCCGCCGAACTTGCGATGAATGCTGCCGTCCGCCTGGCGAAACGCCTCGAAAATGACTTCCTGCTGGTGCGCGGCGATGCCGACGCCGGTGTCGCGCACGGCGAAGGAAACCGAGTCGGAATCTGCGGCGAAAACCCGCAGACCAACCTCGCCCCGCTGCGTGAACTTCAATGCGTTCGAGAGCAAGTTCTTCAGGATCTGTCCGAGGCGCTGCGGATCGGTCTCGAGCGCCGCCGGGGCGCCCGGCTCGATCACCGTGGCGAACCGCAATTCTTTCTCCGCCGCCGCGGGCTCGAACATCTTCGCGAGCGGCCCGATGATCGCGGCGAGGCTGACGGTTTCGGGCGCCACCTCGACCTTTCCGGCCTCGATGCGCGACAGGTCCAGAACGTCGTTGATGAGCGCGAGCAAGTCCTTGCCGGCGGACGAGATGGTGTGGGCGTAGCGCACTTGATTCTCGGTGAGGTTCCCCTCTTTGTTGTCGGTCAGAAGCTTGGCGAGGATCAACGTGGAGTTGAGCGGAGTGCGCAGCTCGTGACTCATGTTCGCCAGGAACTCGCTCTTGTACTCGTTCGCGCGCTGCAGCTCCAGGGACTTGGCGGCCAGATGCGCGTGCGACCGCGTGAGCGTTTCCTTCTGGTTCTCGAGCGTCTGTGCTTGCTCCTCGAGCTGCGTATTGATCTGCTCGAGCTCGGCCTGCTGCGACTCGAGCTGTGCGCGCGACTCGCGCAGCGTGCGGCCCTGCTCCTCGAGCTCCTCGTTGTTGACGCGCAGCTCCTCCTCGCGCGTCTGCAGCTCCTCGGTCTGCCGCTGCGTTTCCTGCAGCAGCTCCTCGAGACGAAAACGATCGATCGAGGCCCGCACGGCGGCGGCGATCGACTCGGACACCCGTTTGAGGAGTGCCTCGGGCCCGGCTCCGGCCGCGCCGAAGAATCCGAGCTCGATGACCGCATAGACACGCCGATCGATGCTGGCCGGAGCGATCAACAGCTCGCGGACATCCGACTTTCCCGTGCTCGACCCGACAGGCAGGTAGCCCGGCGGCACGTCGCGAACTCGAATCGGCGCGTTGTCCTTGGCGGCCTGCCCCACCAGGCCATCTCCGGGCCGCACCAGGGCGACTTCCCCGGCGGGAATCCCGTGCCCCGCGACGCGCCTGAACGAGGTGCCCTCCGCCACGAACACCGCCGCTACTTGGGCGTCCAAGAACTGAGTCAGAAACCGCAACACGTTCTCGCCCAGGCGCTCGAGCGGCAGATCTCCCATCATCACCTCGCCGACCCCAATCTGGCCGGCGCGCAGCCAGGATTCACGCTGACGCTGTTTGAAATCGCGAGAGGTCATGGCCGCCGCCACCGCGATGAGCATGAGCAACAGCAGCGATCCCAGCGAAGTGACCCAAAAAGCGCTCGTGGCCGCCTTGCGCCAGGCCAGCGCCCGCTCGGCAAACATCTGGCGCTCGCTGCGAATCATCTCATCCGTGACGGCGCGAATATGGTCCATCGTGTTCTTGCCGCGATCCGAAAGAATAAGGCTCATGGCGGCCTCGGCCTGGCCCGCGCGTCGTAGATCCACCGTCTGACCGAGCTCATCCATTTTTTCGTCGGCGAGCAACTTCAGCGTCTCGAGACGGACGCGTTGGGCGGGATCTTGGCTGATCAGTGCGGCAAGGCCCGCGAACTGGCCCGGCAGGGCATGCTTGGCATCCAGAAAGGGCGCGAGATAGTCCTCGCGGCCCGTGAGGAGATACCCGCGCTGACCGGTCTCGGCGTCCTTCAAGGCGGAGAGCAGAGCCTCGATGTGGGTCTGGACCTCGGCAGTACGGGTCAAGCTTTCCGCCGCGTTCTCGGTGGTGTGCAGCGATTGGTAGGAAAGCGCCGCGATGACCGTCACGGCCGCGATGGCCACCAGGAAACCGGCGAACGTGCGCGGCTCCATGGCGAATCGAACATCGTCGCGTCCGGGCGCTCGGGTGCTCCAGCCCTGCATGGCGATTTTAGCGAGCCGCCGCTGAGGCGGTGCTCCGGATCCGTGGATGAAACATCACGCCAAATTCTGCCACGAGTTGCCGCGAACCGGGCTTGCACGCGCCCGCGGTTTGCGAGAGAAAATACCTGACATGGTGCAGGAAAATGCCTACATGAAGCCACTCGGCGGCCGACACCGCGGATCCCGCCGCGCGCGCTATGCTGGGGGTCGATGACTGTCCAGCCGCCCACCACCGAGCCCGGCCCGCACGAGTTCGTCGCCAGCGTCGTGATCGCACGGCCGCGCCACGAGCTCTACGCGTTCTGGCGCGACTTCACCAACGCGCCGAAATTCATGGCACGCGTCGATGCGGTCACGTCAGTCGATTCGCTGAGCTCCATGTGGACGGTCAAGGATACGGCTGGGAGCACGGCGCACTGGGAAATGCTCGTGACCGATGATGAGCCCGATCGTCTCATCGCCTGGTCGACGTCCGGCAACTCGCCGGTGAGCTACTCTGGACGCGTGGAGTTCCAGGATGCCGCCGGCGCGGGCACCGCCGTCACGGCCATGGTGCGCCATGAGCAACCTTCCGGCCTGGTGGAGACGCTCATCGAAGCGGTCGCGGGACCTCACGCGGATGAGGATCCCCCGGTGCAATCGCGCGCCGATCTCGGTCGGCTCAAGGAATACATGGAAGCACGGGCCGCTCCCGGCGAGCGCTAGCCGGCCGGGTTACTCTCGGCTCGGCGCCGCACCTGCGCTAGTTTCCCAGATTGAGCAAAGCCGTATTACCGCCGGTCGCGGTGGTATTCACGGTCAAGGTCCTTTCGCTCGCGAAGCGCGCCACGTAATGCGGCCCTCCCGCCTTGGGTCCGGTGCCCGACAGGCCGCTGCCGCCGAAAGGCTGCACGCCCACGACCGCACCGATCATGTTGCGATTGACGTAAGTGTTGCCGATGAAAGTTCCCTCGAACACTTCGCGCCAGAAGGACTCGAGGCGTGTTTGCACGCCGAGGGTGAGGCCATAATTCGTCGCGCGGATCGCGGCAAGTACCTTGCCGATGTCGCGCGATCGATAGCGCACCGCGTGCAGCAGCGGACCGAACTCCTCCTTCGTCAACTGCGCCGCGTCGTTGAGCTCGATCAGATGCGGCGCGACGAAGCTGCCGTGAACATGCGACTCATCGAGGCGGCAGGCCTTCACGATGCGGGCTTCGCGGCGCATGCGCTCGACATGCCGATCGAGTCCGTCGCGCGCGGCCGCCGTGATGACGGGCCCGACGTCGGTCTTGAATTCGCCGGGGTCGCCGATCACGAGCTCATCCATCGCTCCCGCGATCATCTCGAGCACGGTATCGGCGATTTCCTCTTGCAGGAACAGCAGGCGCAGCGCCGAGCACCGCTGCCCCGCGCTCATGAACGCCGAGGTGATCACATCGTCGACCACCTGCTCGGGCAGCGCGGTGGAATCGACCAGCATCGCATTCATGCCGCCGGTCTCCGCGATGAGCGGCACGATGGCACCGTCGCGAGCGGCGAGCATGCGATTGATGGTGAGCGCCGTGGCGGTCGATCCCGTCATGGCGACGCCGGCGAGCGCCGGGTGGCCAAACGCCGCGTCGCCGAAGATCCGTCCAGGGGACGGTGTCAGTTGCAGCACCTCGGGAGGCACGCCCGCCTCGTGCAGGAGCCTCACGAAGCGCGCGGCGATCAGCGGCGTGGGCTCGGCAGGCTTGGCGACCACGGCGTTGCCAGCCGCGAGAGCCGCCGTCACCTGGCCCGCGAAAATAGCGAGCGGGAAGTTCCACGGGCTGATGCACGCAAATACGCCCCGGCCGTGCAGCGACAGCTCGTTGTACTCCCCCGTGGGTCCCTCGAGCCGCTTGCCGTGAGCGAATTCCTCGCGCGCGCGCACCGCGTAGTAGCGGCAGAAATCCGTGGCTTCCCGCACCTCGGAGACCGCGTCGGAGAGGATCTTCCCCGCCTCGCGGATCAGCAGCTCGTAGAAATCGAAACGCGATTTTTCGAGCAGCGCCGCCGCCCGATCCAGGCATTCCGCGCGCACGCCGCCGCCGCGGGCATCCCACGCGGGCTGCGCGCGAACTGCCGCATCGAAGGCCGCGCGGATCTCGGCGCCGGTCGCGTCCCGGGAGCGGCCGACCGTATCGCGGCGATCGGCCGGATTGGTCACCGCATGCGTCTCCCCGGCAAGCTCGACCCCGTTGATGAGAGGACCGCTCGTGTGCGCGAGCATGCGGCGCGACGCGAGGCCCGCGCGCACGGTCTCGAGCGCGTCGGGATTACCCATGTCGAGCCCGATGGAGTTGCGCCGCTCCGCATAGAGCGCGACCGGCGTCGGCAGCCGCGGGTGCGCGTAGGAGTCGAGCCGCTCGAGCTCGGTGATCGGATCGCGCACGATCTCGAGGACCGGCACCTGCTCGTCCATGAAGCGGTTCACGAAGGAGGTGTTGGCGCCGTTCTCGAGCAGACGGCGCACCAGGTACGCGAGCAGGTCCTTGTGCTCGCCCACCGGCGCATACACGCGCACGGGCGGAAAGCCCCCGATCTGCCGCTCGGCCTCCGCATACAGAAGCCTGCCCATGCCATGCAGTCGCTGGAACTCGTATAACGCATCCCGCGGCGCAAGCTCGAGCACCGCCGCGATGCTGTGAGCGTTGTGGGTGGCGAACTGCGGGAACAGGACGTCGGTGTGTCTGAACAGCCGGCCCACGCAGGCGAGATAGGACACATCCGTGGTGAGCTTGCGCGTGTAGACCGGGTAGCCCTCGAGCCCGCGCTCCTGGCTGCGCTTGATCTCGCTGTCCCAGTAGGCGCCTTTGACGAGGCGCACGGCCATGCGCCGGCCCGTTTGCCGCGCCAGGGCGGCAACCCAGTCGATCACGTCCAGCGCGCGCTTCGAATAGGCCTGCACGGCGAGCCCCAAACCGGGCCAGTCTTTCGTGGTCGCGTCGCGGGCGAGCGCCTCGATCACGTCGAGCGAAAGGTCGAGGCGGTCCGCCTCCTCGGCGTCGATCGTGAGCTGAATGCCCGCCTTGGCCGCGCGCCGCGTGAGCGCGAGCGTCTTCGGCACCAGCCGCTCCATCACCCGATCCTTCTGCAGAAGCGTGTAGCGCGGCTCGAGCGCGGACAGCTTGATGGAGATGCTCGAGCGCTCGTGCGGGCGGTGGCCTGGCGACACGCGGCCGATGACGTCGATGGCGTGCTCGTAGGATGCGAGATAGCGCTCGGCATCCGCGAGCGTCCGCGCGCCCTCGCCGAGCATGTCGAAGGAGCACAGGCCCACGTCGGGCTCGCGCGCGCTGCGCTCGAGCGCCTCCTCGATGGTGCGTCCCACGACGAACTCGCCGCCGATGATTCTCATCGCCCGGCGCACGGCGAGGCGCAGCAAGGGCTCGCCGGCCTTGCGCGTGAGCTTGCGCAGCCATCCGGCGGCGTCGTTCTTGATCGCCGGATCGAGCTCGAGAATGCCGCCGGTGAGCATGAGGCCCCACGTCGATGCATTGACGAACAGCGATTCGGATCTTCCGGCATGCGCCGCCCAATCGCCGGTGGCGAGCTGCTCGGCGATCAGACGATCCGCGGTCGCATCGTCCGGAATCCGCAGCAGCGCCTCGGCGATGCACATGAGCGCGATGCCCTCCTGATTCGACAGGCCGAACTCCTGCAGGAATGCATCGAGGAACGGGCGCTCGTCACGCCGGGCGCGCGCGCCTTCGACCAGGGCAACGGCCTGCGACACCGCCCGATGGCGCGCACCGCCGGTGAGCTCGAGCGCGTGCAGCAAGCGCTGGACCGCCTGGTCCTCGGGCCACAGGGTATGCTCGCGCGCCTGCGCCCGCAGGCTCTCCGGCGATGCAGCATATGTCAGTCATTCAAGCTGGCGACCATGGCAAGCTTCCTCGAAAAAGCGGTGGAGCTAGTATCGACAAGGACGGCCGGGAACACCAGCGGCCGTCCACAAGCCCGGCGAGCCCCGCGAAAGGCTCAGGCGAGCGCGGCAGGCCTGCGCGGCAGCCCATCGCGCGCGGCGGCTCTGACCTCGACTGCGGGACGCCGCATGAGCGTGCTCTTGCCGAACAGCGATTCGACGAGATCGACCGCGAGCGTGGCGGTCTTGTTGCGCACGTCCAGCGCAGGGTTGAGCTCCATGATGTCGAGCGAGCCGACGAGCCCCGTATCCGCGATCATCTCCATGCACAGCTGGGCCTCCCGATAGGACATTCCACCGGGCACGGTGGTGCCGACGCCGGGCGCGATCTCGGGGTCGAGCACGTCCACGTCGAAGCTCACGTGCAGATGCGTGTCCTCCTCGAGGTCCGCGAGCGCCAACTCCATCGCACGCCGCATGCCCATCTCGTCGATGCAGCGCATGTCGAACACCGCGAGCCGCTGCTCGTGCACGAAGCGCCGCTCGCCCGCATCGACGCTGCGGATACCGACCTGTCGCACCCACTGCGGCTTGATGGCGGGCGTCAAGCCGCCGAGCTCCGTCAGCTCGCTGCGGCCCGAAGCCGCATAGCGAGGAGACGGGCATGCCGTGCAGGCTCCCGCTCGGGCTCAAGTCCGCGGTATTGAAGTCCGTATGCGCATCGAGCCAGATGATGCGCAGGGCGACGGTGCGTCTCGCGGCAGTGGCGCGCCACGGCCGAGATCGATCCGATCGAGAGGCTGTGATCGCCGCCCAAGAGGATGGGCAAGCGCTCCGAGCCGAGCTCGCGATGCACGGCGCCGTGGACCTCGCGGTTCCAGGCCGCCACCTCGGCCAAGTGCCGATAGCCGCCTACCGCGGCGCGGCCCGGATTGGGCGGTCCGCTCAAGTTGCCGCAGTCCCGCACATCGAGGCCGCGACCCGTGAGTGCCGAGACCAGACCCGCGACGCGCAGCGCCTCCGGACCCATCGAGGCACCGCGATCGCTCGCGCCCACGTCGGTCGGCGCGCCGATGAGGCTCGCCTTCGCGCCGGTAGCGCTCATGCCGCGCTCCCTTCGAGCGCCGGGGCCTGTGACTGTGCGATGGAGCTGCCGAGCTTGAGCTCGCCGAACAGATCCTTCGGATCATCGAGCCTCGGGATGAGGTCGATGACACTCCCGCCCGCCAGCTCGCGATCGAGACGATGCAAGTAGCGCAGCGAGGAAAAGTCGTTGAGCGCGAATCCCACCGAATCGAAGATCGACACCTCCGTGGACTTGAGCCGCGCCGGCGCCTTGCCGGACACCACGTCGGCGAGCTCGATGACGCGCGCCGCGGCCTCGAGCTGCTGAATCTCGCCCTCGATGCGGGCCTGGGGCTCGAACTCGACCACGATGCGCGCATCGGAGCGTCGCAAAATGTCCGGATGCAGCTCCGTCTTGCCGGGGCAATCGCCGCCCACGGCATTCAAGTGCATGCCGGGCTCGATCATCTGCGGCGTCAAGATGAGCGCGTTGCGCTTGTCGGCAGTCGCCGTGGTCACGATATCGGCGCCGCGAACCGCTTCCGCGACGCTCGCGCAGGAGCGCAACGCGAGCCCGGGCAAGCGCAGCGATTCGAGATTGAGCTTGAGCTTGGCCGTGGCCTCGGCGTCGGTATCGAACAGCCTCAAGTCGCGGATTCCGAGCATGTGGTGAAACGCGACGGCCTGGAATTCGCTCTGCGCGCCATTGCCGATGAGCGCCATTGCACGGCACCCCGGACGCGCCATGTAACGTGCGGCCAGCGCCGACATGGCGGCGGTGCGCAGCGCCGTGACGAAGGTCATCTCGGAGAGCAGCAGGGGATATCCCGTCGCAACGTCCGAGAGCACGCCGAAGGCCGTCACCGTGAGCAGACCGGCGGCGGTATTGCGCGGGTGGCCATTCACGTACTTGAACGAGTAAAGACGCCCGTCGCTGGTCGGCATGAGCTCGATGACACCGTGCGGAGAATGACAGGCGTGCCGCGCCGATTTGTCGAACTCGGACCAGCGGCGGTAGTCGGACTCGATCTCGCCGGCCAGGGTCTGCACGAACTGCGCCACGCCGTGACGCGCCACGAGCTCACGGAGGCGCGCGGTGCCGATGTAATTGACCATGGAACTCTCGCTTCTGGTTTGGTTGTCGCCGTGCCGGCTCCCCGCCGACACAAGCAGTCTCGCGCCGCGGCGAGCCAATAGATAGCCAGAAAACTGATCAAAAAGAGCCTATAATTGAACAAATAGTCAGAACTTATTGGCGATTTGTGGACACCATCGATCATAGACTCCTGTCCCTGCTGCGCGAGGACGCCCGCATGACGGTCGCCGCCATGGCCAAGGCCCTCGGGGTGTCGCGCGGCACGGTGCAGAACCGGCTCGCGCGCCTCGAAGCGGACGGCACCGTGCTCGGCTACACGGTGCGCCTCAAGGCTTCGGCCGAGGATCAGCGCATTCGCGCTTTCATGACGGTGGCGGTCGAGGGCAATCGTACCGACGAGGTTCTGAAGGCGCTGCGCGGGGATCCGGCGGTGTACGCGCTGCACACGACCAACGGCCGCTGGGACATCGTCGCCGAGCTGCGCACCGACAGCCTCGAGGCGGTGGACCGGGTGCTCGGCCGCATCCGGCTGATCGAGGGCATCTCGAGCACCGAGACGAGTCTCTTACTCTCGACGCACAAATAATTAACCCCAGGTCGGATTAAACCCGGGTCAGATCGAAATCTTGACCGGGCTCGATCAAGGTCGCCAGGAACACGGCGCAGGCCGCGTCGACGCGGCACGCGATGCGCCCGGCATGCTCGGCCGATCCGCCGAGCACCGCGAGATCCCAGGGTTCGAGTATCGCTGCATCTCCGTCGCTCGGGTGGATCTGGAGCGGCGCGTCGATGGGGAATACGACGAGCGATTCATCCTTGCGCGTGGCGTAGGAGAGCGACCCCCGCAATCGCTCCACCCGTACGTTCGTGAATCTCATCGCGTTCGATGTCATCAAGTTCAGATCCACGCACGGCCCGTTCAAGAGCTCGCACTCGACACCGAGCGCGCCATCGAACTGCGCGAGGTCCCCGGCCGTGCGCATGATCCGCTGCGTACCGTCCGAGAGTTTCAATGCGACGCCCGAACCGCGCAGCAGAACCATGGTGCGCGCATACCCCGCGAAGTCCGAGAACGGACCGGGAACATCGATGTGCGCGATGCTCACGCGCCAGCGAAAGGTGCCGCGCTCGGGCACGCGCATGGCCTCGTGCGTGATGCCCCCGCCGTTCTTCCAAGGCGAGGCTTTGAACTGCGACTGTCGGACGATCTGCATGCGCTAGAATCATACCGACATATGCGAGCCGATTACGACGTGATCATCGTGGGTGCGGGCGCCGCCGGCCTCGCCGCCGCCGCAAGACTCGCGCAATCGGGACGGCGCGTGGCGCTGCTCGAAGCGCGCGACCGCATCGGCGGGCGCATCTTCACGCGGCGTCTGCCCGCTGCACACGGGCACGCGCCCGTGTGCGTCGAGCTCGGTGCGGAATTCATTCACGGGCTGCCGCCGGCCACTTGGTCGCTCGTCGGCCAAGCCAAGCTGTCCGCTTACGAGATCGAGGGCTCGGACCTCGCGTTCGTCAACGGCAATTGGGCGCCGCCCATGAACCAGCCCGCGACGCACGTGATCGGCGACATGCTGAAATGGCTCGAGGCTCGCCCCGGCTGCGACATGAGCTTCGCCGAGTATCAGACCATCGCCCCCACCGATCCTGCAACGGATGCGGCGGCTGCGAACTACGTCGAAGGGTTCAACGCCGCGGATCGCCATCGCATCGGCATCGCATCGCTCGCCATCCAGCAGCGCGCCGAGGACCTCATCGATGGCGACCGCGTGTTTCACATCGCCGCAGGCTACGATGCGCTCACGGAATTCCTGGCGTCGCAGTTCCGCGCCGCCGGCGGAGAGCTCGTGTGCGGAGCTGCCGTACAACGCATCGAGTGGCAGCGCGGCCGCGTGCGCATGGAGACGGTCGCAGGCGCGGCGGGCAGTGAGCTGCAAGCGCGGCAAGTATTGATCACGGTGCCGCTCGGTGTGCTGCAGGCGGACACCCTCGCTTTCTCGCCGGCGCCGGTTGAGATCCTCGCACACGCGCGGCGGCTGGCCATGGGCGAGGTGATGCGCATCACTCTCCTGTTCCGCGAGCGCTTCTGGCACGATCGCCGCGCACCCTCCGTCCCCGAGAACGTTCGCCGCAAGCTCGCCGATCTCAGCTTTCTATTCACGCCGGGCGAGGTGCCGCGGACTTGGTGGACACCCAACCCCGCACCCACGCCCATGCTCACGGCCTGGGTCGGCGGTCCGCAGGCGACGGAGCTGCGACGCTCGATCGCGGCGGGCGGCGACCCCCTCGCGCTGCCGCGTCGCTGTCTTGCAACGCTCGCGCGAATTTTCGAGCTGTCGTTCGCGGAGCTGCAGAGCCTGCTATTGAGCTGGTATGAGCATGATTGGTCGGCGGATCCCTATTCGCGCGGCGCCTACAGCTACGTGCCGGCGGGTGCCCTGGATGCGCCCGCAAAGCTCACGGCGCCGGTCGAGGAGACGCTTTATTTCGCAGGTGAGCATACGGACATCACGGGACATTGGGGCACGGTGCACGCGGCGATCGGGAGCGGCGTGCGCGCGGCGGAGCAGATACTCGGTGCAGGCGGGAGCGATGGTGGGTGAGCTCTAACTCGCCTGCAGCGCCTCGCGATGGGCCGTCTCGAAGAAAGCCTCGAGTTCCGTAACGACTCGCCGATCCTCGAACAGCAGGTGATTTCGCTCCAGAATGAGCTCGCGCAACGCCTGGCGCCGGTGAGCGTCGGTGCCGAGACCCACCGCGATGTCGATGTACTCTTGCTCATCGGCGGCCACACACCCGTCGATCCCCATCCGCCGGTACATCGCCTGGGTGTGACGAGCGCGCTGCAGCTGTCCGGGTAGGCTGACAACAGGAGTTCCCACCGAAAAAGCTTCGAGCGACGTGTTGAATCCGTTGAAATGAACGGTGTCCAGCACGACATCGACGACGCTGAGGAGCTGCAGGAAGCCATCCTGGTCGAAGGGGGGAATGAACTGGATACGGTCACTGACATGCGGCATGTGCCGGCCGAAGCGCTGCTGCAGGCGCATGCTCCACTCGGAGCAATGCGCCGAAATCAACAGGACGCGACCTTGGCGGTCCCGCTCCAGAATGCCCGCCATCAGCCGATCGAAGTCGGGGTGCAGCTTGAAGAGCGTTTGCGGACAGAGGTACACGTGCTCCTCGTCCCGCAAGCCCAACTGCTCGCGCGTTCGTCCGGGCACGCGCCGCAGAGGCCGATAGTAGTACGCCAACACCGGCACATCGCGCAGGCGCACCAGCCGCTCGCTGTAATGATCGTCCGACTCGTCCGTCTCCCACAGATCGCTCGAGATGTAATAGTCCAAGCTCGGAATGCCGCTGGTATCCGGATGTCCGAACGTCACGCACTGGACGGGAGCGAGACGCGCGAAAGCGAGCAAGTAGGAGAACGGCTCGAGGCCGATGTCCTGATAGAAGAGGATGTCGAGCTCGAGCGCCGCGAGCTGCGAACGCGCCTGGATGAGGTCCTCCGGGAGCGTTATCCAATGTTCCGCGCGGTCCTTGATCCAGTTTGTCGTCTCGTCCTGCAAGATGGGCGGAATGTTCACCACATAGACTTCGAAGCGATCGCGGGAGAGTTCCGCGATCAGCCCCCGCGTGGTCTTGCCGATACTGTGGTTGCGCATGAACTGCGAGATGAAGCCGACCTTGATGCGCCCCGCGCGAGCGCGCGCTGCGCGGCAATGGGGCGCGGTCCAATCCAGGTCCGGCGTCGCCGCGCGGAACACTTGCGCCAGCTTCATGTGCAAATCGCGATTGCAGAGGCCGTGGTATGCAAGATAGAAGCTGGGTATCACGAGGCTGTGGAGTGGATCCACGATTTGCGACGGGTGCTCGAGAAATCGATCGAGCGCCGCCGAGAATCGCTGGCGCGTTGCGGCGATATCCGCCACCGAATCGTGGACGGCGTCGATCAGCAGTCCCGATTGGAGTGCGAGAGCGGGATCCGCCCGCAGGCGCTGCGCATGCGCGAGGTGCCGCGTGGCGCGATCCTTCAGTCCCAGGCTCGTGGCAACCTTGCCTGCATGCATCGCCGCCTCGAAAAAGCTCGTGTCGATCCGCGATGCCAGGTCATAACAAGCGAGTCCGGGTTCGAGGCGTGCCATGTCTTTGAGCACGCTCCCCATCCAGTAGTGAACCCGGGGCGAGTACGGCACGATCTGAGCGCACTGCGCATAGGCCTGCAACGCCTCCGTCCGACGACCGGCCGCCAGCAGCGTCTCGCCTTCCAGGATGAGCTCGCGCACCTGCTCGCGAACTGTCGCGCTCATCTCTGCCGGACGATACGCGCGCGCCGCGAGGAGACCTTCGCCGGCCACAGTATCCATCGGGCTCGCCGCGAGTACGCGACCGTACAGCTGCGCCGCCGCCTCGACGAGGCCCACGCGGCGGCAAGCCAGGGCGAGGGAGTTCAACACCCGCGGATCGTCAGGCGTGAGGCGCATCGCGAGCTCATACTGCGCGATCGCAGAGGCAAGGTCGCCGAGCGACGCCTGCACCCAGCCCAAAGCGAGGCGGTACTCGGCGATCAGCGGCCCCAATTGGACGGAGTTGAAGGCGGGCGCCACAGCGTCTGCAGGTTGCCGGGCGCTCAGCATCTCGAGCGCCAGGCTGTGCCATGCGGCGGCATCGAGAGGCGCACGCTCCACCGCATCGATCAGGGCAGCTTGGCGTACATTCGGACCGAGAATCGCTACCCCCTGAAAGCCCCGTCTCGGGATTGGAACTGATGAAGGGCCGGATTCTACAGGCAACCGGGCGGGCGCACACGCGCGCGCAACCCCGGACGCAGACCTGCGAGCGTCTGTTATAGTCAGTGGTGAAAGTCCTGCGCAAGGCTGCCGCCGACGCGTCAAGGCCCAGAAAGTCTGTAGGTTGTCCGCTCGCTCTTTAGCGCCGTGCCGCCGATGTTACCAGCCAGCCTAGTCCTACAGCCGTTGCCGCTCGCAGGGCGACAGTACGCCGCCCCGGTCGGACCTATCCTTGTCCGCTACTTGCCCTAACCAGTTGTCCCACGGGAGCCCGTCACTTGTTGACCGAGCAAGACATCTATCTGTTTCGCGAGGGCACCCACGCCTCTCTGTTCGATGAGCTCGGCTGCCACTTGGCAAAAGGAGGCGGAGCCGCCTTTGCGGTGTGGGCGCCGAACGCCGCCAAGGTATCGGTGATCGGCGACTGGAACGGCTGGGGGACGCGCGACGACGCGCTCGCGCCCCGCTGGGACGGCTCGGGCATCTGGGAAGGCTCCATTGCGGAGGTCCAGCACGGCCAGGCCTACAAGTACCGCATCGTCTCGCGCTGGAACGATTTCACCGCCGAAAAGGCCGACCCGGTCGGCTTCTTCTGCGAAGCCCCGCCCGCGACCGGATCGCGGGCGTGGTCGCTCGAATGGGAGTGGCGCGACGGGGATTGGATGGCCTCGCGCGGGCAGCGCAACGGGCTCGCCGCGCCGATCTCGATCTACGAGGCGCACCTGGGGTCGTGGCGGCGCAAGGACGGCAATTTCTTGAACTATCGCGAGCTCGCTCACCAGCTCGCGCAATACCTCAAGGATACGGGCTTCACGCACGTCGAGCTCATGCCGATCACCGAGCACCCGTTCTACGGCTCGTGGGGCTACCAGACCACCGGCTATTTCGCCCCGACCGCGCGTTACGGCACGCCGCAGGACCTCATGTATTTCGTCGATCATCTGCACCAGAACGGGATCGGCGTCATTCTCGACTGGGTACCTTCGCACTTCCCCACCGACGCGCACGGCCTCATCTATTTCGACGGCACGCATTTGTATGAGCACGCCGACGCCCGGCAGGGCTTTCACCCGGAATGGAACTCGGCCATCTTCAACTACGGCCGCAACGAGGTGCGCGCCTTTCTCATCTCCTCGGCGCTGTTCTGGCTGAAGCACTACCACATCGACGGCCTGCGGGTCGACGGCGTGGCGTCGATGCTCTACCTGGATTACGCGCGCAAGGCGGGCGAATGGATTCCGAATCGCTTCGGCGGGCGCGAGAACCTCGAGGCGACCGATTTCTTGCGCGCGCTGAACAAGGCCGTGTACCGCGACCATCCCGACGCCACCATGATCGCCGAGGAATCCACGGCGTGGCCGATGGTCTCGCGGCCGACCGATATGGGGGGCCTCGGCTTCGGCATGAAATGGAACATGGGCTGGATGCACGACACGCTCGCCTACTTCAGCAAGGACCCCATCTACCGGCGCTATCATCACGGGCAGCTGACGTTCTCCTTGATATACGCCTTCAACGAGAACTTCGTGCTGCCGCTCTCGCACGACGAGGTGGTGTACGGCAAAGGCTCGCTGATCGGCAAGATGCCGGGCGATGACTGGCAAAAGTTCGCGAACCTGCGCGCCTTGTTCGGCTACATGTGGGGCCACCCCGGCAAGAAGCTGCTGTTCATGGGCGGCGAGTTCGCTCAGCGGCGCGAGTGGACCCACGACGGCGAGCTCGAATGGTGGGTGTCCTCGCTCCCCGAGCATGCGGGCGTGCAGCGTTGGGTGCGCGACTTGAACGCGGTCTACCGCAGTGAGCCTGCGCTGCATCGGATCGATTTCAGCGGGGATGGATTCGAATGGCTCGACGTCGACAATGCGGAAGCGAGCGTGCTCGCGTTCTTGCGCAAGGCCGGAGACAGCCCGCCCGTCCTGGTCGTGTGCAACCTCACCCCGGTCCCGCGTCCCAATTATCTCGTCGGCGTGCCGAAACGCGGGGTCTGGCGTGAGATCTTGAACAGCGACGCGCGCGAGTACGGCGGCGCCGGCTGGGGGAACCTGGGCGGCGTCGAATCGGTGCCGGTGAGCACGCACGGTCGCGTCGAGTCGGTGAACCTGACGCTGCCGCCGCTGTCGACCGTGATGCTGCGCTGGGAATCGTATGGCTGAGAAAAAGGAACCGCGCACGCGCGCAAAGTCACCCGCCTCGACCGCGTCCGCCACGGCTGCGAGCGCCGAGGCAGCGGCGGCGCCAGGCGCGGCGGCGCTCGAGCCGCGCGACGACGGGCGGGTGCGCGCGGTCATCGACGCGTTGTCGCCCAGGGTCGACGGCGGCCGTTTTGTCGCGAAGCGCATCGCCGGCGAGCCCGTCTGCATCGAGGCGCACTGCTTCACCGACGGGCACGATCAGCTGCGCGTGGTGCTCGCCTGGCGGGCGGTGAATGCGACGCAGACCTACGAGGTCGAGATGCGGCCCTTGGGAAACGACGTGTGGACCGCCGAGTTCACGCCGCCCGCGCCCGGGCGCTACCGCTGCACGGTCACGGCCTGGGTCGATCACTTCGAGTCCTGGCGCAAGGAACTCGAGCGGCGCGAGGACCTTGCCGACATTCGCGTCGCGTTGCAGGTGGGCAGCGCGCTCATCTGCGCGACCGCGGCGCGCGCGGGCGACGCCGACGCGCAGGCCTTGAAGAACTGGGCCGCGCTCTTGCTCGAGAGCGCGACACCGGAATCGACCGTGGACGCGGCCTCCCTCAAGGCGCTTGCGCTCGATCCCGAGCGCGCCCGCCTGATGCAGCGCCATGCCGACCGCAGTCTCGCCGATTCGGCCGCGCTGGAGATATTCGCCGATCGCAAGCGCGCGGGCTTCAGCAGCTGGTACGAGCTCTTTCCCCGCTCCGCTGCCTCGCAACCGGCGCGGCACGGCAACTTCAAGGACGTCGAGGCGCGCCTGCCGTACATCGCCGGGATGGGCTTCGACGTCGTCTACTTCCCGCCCATCCAGCCGATCGGACGCGTCAACCGCAAGGGGGCGAACAACGCGCTCAAAGCGCAGGCCGGCGACGTCGGCAGTCCCTGGGCCATCGGCTCGGCCGAGGGCGGCCACAAGGAAATTCTGCCGAGAGCTCGGTACGCTCGAGGATTTCCGGCACCTGGTGGCCACGGCGCGCGAGCTCGGCATGGAGATCGCGCTCGACATCGCCTTCCAGTGCGCACCCGATCATCCCTACGTGCGTACCCATCCCGAATGGTTCAAGCACCGCCCCGACGGCAGTGTGCAATACGCGGAGAACCCGCCGAAGAAATACCAGGACATCTACCCCTTCGATTTCGAGACCGGGGACTGGCGCGCCTTGTGGGCGGAGCTGAAGAGCATCGTCGATTTCTGGATCGAGCAGGGCATCCGCATATTTCGCGTCGACAACCCGCACACCAAGCCGTTTGCATTCTGGGAATGGCTGATCGGCGAGATTCAGCGCGAGAACCCCGACGTGCTGTTCCTGGCCGAGGCGTTCACGCGGCCGAAGGTCATGCATCGCCTTGCGAAGCTCGGCTTCACGCAGTCGTACACCTACTTCACCTGGCGCAACAGCAAGCGCGAGCTCACCGAGTACTTCACCGAGCTCGACGCAGGGCCGGTGCGTGCAATACTTCCGGCCGAACGTGTGGCCGAACACGCCCGACATCCTGCACGAAACGCTGCAGTCGGGGGTGCGCGCCGCCTTCGCCGCGAGACTCGTGCTTGCGGCCACGCTGTCGGCCAACTACGGCATCTACGGGCCGACCTTCGAGCTCATGGAGAGCACGCCGCGCGAGCCCGGCAGCGAGGAATATCTCGACTCGGAGAAATACCAGCTGCGCCACTGGACGCTCGACCGTCCCGACAGCCTGCGCTCGCTGATCGCGCGCATGAACCGCCATCCGCCGCGACAACGCCGCGCTGCAATCGGACGCGATCGCTCCGTTTCTGCACGCTCGACAACGAGCAGCTCATCGGCTATCTGAAGAGCGATGCGTCCTCGGACAACGTCGTATCATCGTGGTCGTGAACCTCGATCCGCATCATGTACAGTCGGGCTGGATCGAGCTCGACTTGAGGCGCTCGGACTCGACGAGTCGACGCCCTATCAAGTGCACGATCTATTGAGCGACCAGCGCTACCAGTGGCGCGGCCGCGCGCAATTACGTGATGCTCGATCCCGGGCGCATGCCGGCGCACGTGTTGAAGCTGCGCCGCTACCTGCGCACCGAGCATGATTTCGACTACTTCCTGTGAGCCCTGAGGTTGCGATGAACGATGTCGCCCAATCCGCCGCGAAGGATCCCGCGACGCCGTCCGGGCTCGATGTCGATGACGCGCTTTGGTTCAAAGACGCGGTCATCTATCAGCTCAACGTCAAGTCGTTCCTGGACTCGAACGACGACGGCATCGGCGATTTCCCGGGCCTCACCTCCAAGCTCGGCTACATCCGCGACCTCGGCGTCAATACCATCTGGCTGATGCCGTTCTATCCCTCGCCGCTCAAGGACGACGGCTACGACATCGCCGACTACAAGAACATCCATCCGCCGTACGGGACGCTCGATGACTTCCGCGCCATGCTGCGCGAGGCGCACCGGCTCGGGCTCAAGGTGGTGACCGAGCTCATCATCAACCATACCTCCGATCAGCACCCCTGGTTCCAGGCCGCACGCCACGCTCCGGCGGGCTCGCCCGAGCGCGACTTCTATGTGTGGAGCGACACCGACCAGAAGTATCTAGGCACTCGCATCATTTTCATCGACACCGAGAGCTCGAACTGGACCTTCGATCCGGTGGCGAAGCAATACTACTGGCACCGCTTCTTCAGTCACCAGCCGGACCTGAATTTCGACAATCCGCGCGTCATGGACGCGGTGCTCGACATCATGCGCTTCTGGCTCGACATGGGCGTCGACGGCTTCCGCCTGGACGCCATCCCCTATCTGGTCGAACGCGAGGGCACGAACAACGAGAACCTGCGCGAGACGCACGAGGTGATCAAGAAGCTGCGCGCCGCGATCGACGCGAACTACAAGAACCGCTTTCTGCTGGCGGAGGCCAATCAGTGGCCGGAGGACGTGCGCGAGTACTTCGGCGACGGCGACGAGTGCCACATGGCGTATCACTTTCCGCTCATGCCGCGCATTTACATGTCGATCGCCCAGGAGGACCGCTTTCCCATCACGGAGATCATGCAGCAGACGCCGGACATTCCCGATAGCTGTCAGTGGGCGATCTTTCTGCGCAACCACGACGAGCTCACGCTCGAGATGGTCACCAGCAAAGAGCGCGACTACATGTACAACACCTATGCCGCGGACATGCGTGCGCGCATCAATCTCGGCATCCGCCGCCGCCTCGCACCGCTCATGGAGAACGATCGCGACCGCATCAAGCTCATGGACAGCCTGCTCCTGTCCATGCCGGGCTCGCCGATCCTCTACTACGGCGACGAGATCGGCATGGGAGACAACGTGTTCATCGGCGACCGCAACGGCGTGCGCACGCCCATGCAATGGAGTCCCGATCGCAACGCCGGCTTCTCGCGCGCCGATCCGCAGCGGCTTTACCTGCCGCCCATCATGGATGCGGTCTACGGCTACGCCTCGGTGAACGTCGAGGCGCAATCGCGCGATCCGAACTCCCTCTTGAGCTGGACCAAGCGCATGCTCGCGGTGCGCAAGACCAGCCAGGCCTTCGGGCGCGGCACGCGCCGCTTCCTCAAGCCCGGCAATCGCAAGATCCTCGCCTACCTGCGCGAGTACGGCGAGGACAGCATCCTGTGCGTCGCGAATCTGTCGCGCTCCGCGCAGCCGGTCGAGCTCAACCTGCCCGAGTTCAAGGGCCGGGTGCCGGTGGAGATGCTCGGGCGCACGACCTTTCCGCCGATCGGCGACTTGCCCTATCTGCTCACGCTGTCGGCCTACGGCTTTTATTGGTTCAGATTGACCAAGGATGCCGAAGCGCCCTCGTGGCACGAGCAAATCACCTCGATCGATGAGCGTCCCGTGCTGGTGCTGTTCGACGGATGGAGCAGCTTGTTCCGCGACCGCGTCGTGCCGTGGCGCATCGCCATGGCGGAAAAGACCCGGGCGCAGCTCGAGACCGACGCCCTGCCGCGATTCATCGAGACGCAGCGCTGGTATGCGGCCAAGGGCACGCCCATCGAGCGCGCCCGCATCGTCGATCACGTCGTCTGGCAGGAGGGCAAGATCGGCTGGGTCGTGGCGCTGCTCGATGTGGCGGCCGGCAGGCGAGAGCGCGAGCTATTTCTGCCGCTCGCCCTCGCCTGGGAGGATCGCGACGAGGAACGGCTGCGCAACCTCTCGACCGCCGCCATCGCCAAGGTGCGCCAGCAGGCGAGCGTCGGCGTCATGGGCGATGCCTTTGCCGACGAGGCATTCTGCCGCGCCGTGGTAGGCGCCATGCACAAGCCGCGCGAGATGCCGACGGCGCAAGGCAAGCTCGAGTTCCGCCCGACGGCGGCATTCGGCCGGCTGGCCGGCAAGAATTTCGCCGCGCTCCCGGCCGCGCGGCCGCAGGGCTCGAGCTCGAACACCGTGGTGGTGATGGGCGAGCGCCTGATCCTGAAGGGCTACCGGCGTCTGCGCGTCGGTAAGAGCCCCGAGCTCGAGATGGGACTGTATCCTCACCGACGTCGTGCACTATGCCAACTGCGCGCCGCTCGCCGGCGTGCTCGAATATCGCGACAAGGACGGCGAGCCGCGCTTGCTCGCGATGCTGCAAGCCTACGTCGCCAATCAGGGCGACGGCTGGACCTACGCGCTCGAGTACCTGCGGCGCCATCCTCGAGGAGCATCGCACCGCGCCGGCCACCGACGCGCTGCCCGCCAAGGCCCACGAGGCCTTTCTCGCGCTCATGCGGAGGCTCGCCGTACGCACGGCGGAGCTGCACCGCGCGCTCGCCACGCCCACGGCGACCCGCTGTTCGATCCCGAGAGCCTCGCGCGCGCGGATTTCGAGGGCTACCGTCAGCGTGCCGCCGAGGAGGCAAAGAATGCGCTCGCGTTGCTCAAGTCGCACCTCGAGCGAGCTCACGCCCGCGGAGCGCGAGCGGGCGAACGCGGTTCTCGCCCGACAGGATCAGATCCTGAAGCGAATCGAGGCGCTCGCCACCGAAGACAAAAGCGGCACGAAGATCCGCATTCACGGCGACTACCATCTGGGCCAGGTGCTCCTGACGAAGAACGACTTCGTCATCATCGACTTCGAGGGCGAGCCCGGACACAGCCTCGAGGAGCGGCGCGCCAAGCAGTCGCCCCTGCGCGACGTCGCCGGGATGCTGCGCTCCTTCAGCTACGTCGAGCACAGCGCACTGCGCAGCGTCGCGCACGATGAAGTGGAGTACGCCAAGCTCGCACCGCTGGCGCACGCGTGGACCGAGGAGGTGCGCAGCGCCTTCCTCGCGGCTTATCACGAGACGACGCGCGACGCGAAGCTCTACGCGGAGCTCACCCCGGGCCGTGGACTTCTCGGGCTGTTCGAGCTGGAAAAGGCGTTCTACGAGCTGCGCTACGAGCTCGGCAATCGGCCGGGCTGGGCCGGCATACCGCTGCAGGGGATCGTCGAATCGGGCGTGCTGGAATGAGTGTGGGAGGCTTGTATGCATAATCTGGATCTGCTGCCACAAACCGCCGATGAGTTCGTGCATCGCGCCGCGGTCCTGCTGCCGAACATCGCGGTGGCGCTCGGCATCATCATCCTCGGCTGGCTGCTCGCCAAGGTGGCTCGCTTCGCGGTCGAGCGCGCCCTGCGCGCGGTGAACTTCAACGTACTGACCGAGCGCGCGGGCACGGACCACTTCCTGCAGCAGGGCGGTTTGCAGGGCGACACCACCACGCTGTTCGGTCTGTTCACTTACTGGGTCGTGCTCCTGGCGACGTTCATGCAAGCGGCCTCCGAGGTGGAGCTGGTCCGGCTCACCGACCTGCTGGATCGCGCTCTGCTCTACTCGCCGAAGGTTCTGTTCGCGATGCTCATCGCGGTCTTCGGCTCATATTTCGCGCGCTTCGTGGGCAATGCGGTCGCCACGTATTGCGTCGAGGCGCAGATCCCCGACGGCGATATCCTCGGCAAGATGGCCCAGTATCTCGTCATGGCGTTCGTCATCATGATCGCGCTGCGCCAGCTCGAAGTCGGCGGCGACATCGTGGAGCTCACGTTCCTGGTTTTGCTCGGCGGCGTCGTGCTCGCGCTCGCGCTCGCGTTCGGCCTCGGCGGCAAGGACTGGGCGTCGGCGTTGCTCGAGCGCTGGTGGCCTCGTCACGGCGACAAAGATCATTGACGTGTCGCGAGCGTCGCACGGCGAGGGCTTGGCGCTCGCCCACGAGATGCCGTTCGGCGCGCAGCTCCTCGCCGAGGGCGGCACGCGCTTTCGCCTGTGGGCGCCGAGTGTGGTGCGCGCCGAGCTGCAGCTGGCCGAAGATCGGCTGGTCGAGGCGCGCGCCTACCCGATGCAGGCCGCCGCGTCCGGCTGGCACGAGATCACGGTGCCCGAGGCGGGGGCCGGCTCGCGCTACAAGTTTCTGCTGCATCTCAAGGACGGCACCACCTGGTCGGTGCCGGATCCCGCCTCGCGCAGCAATCCGGACGGTGTGCACGAAGCGAGCAGCGTCGTGGATCCGCGCGCATACGCCTGGCGCGAGACTGCCTGGCGCGGACGCGCGTGGGCGGATGCCGTGCTCTACGAGCTGCACGTCGGCACGTTCACTCCGGCAGGCACCTTTGCCGCGGCCGCCGCCCGGCTGCCCGAGCTGGCGGCGCTCGGCGTCAACGCGTTGCAGCTCATGCCGCTGGCGGCATTTCCGGGCGCGCGCAACTGGGGGTACGACGGCGTGCTGCCGTTCGCGCCCGCGGCTTGCTACGGGACACCGGACGAGCTGAAGGCTTTGGTCGACGCCGCCCACGGCGCGGGAATGATGGTGCTGCTCGACGTGGTTTACAACCATTTCGGTCCGGACGGCAACTATCTGCACGCCTATTGTCCGGAGTTTTTCAACCCGGCGCAGCGCACGCCCTGGGGCGCCGCAATCAACTTCGACGGGCCCTCGAGCCGCACGGTACGCGACTATTTCGTGCACAACGCACTTTACTGGACGACGGAATACTGCCTCGACGGGCTGCGGCTCGACGCGGTGCACGCCTTTCGCGACTCGAGCCGACCGGATATCGTCTGCGAGATCGCCCAGGCGCTGCGCGAAGGGCCGGGTCGCGAACGGCCGGACGGCAATCGCCGCGTGCACCTCGTGCTCGAGAACAACCGCAACGAGGCGCGCTACCTCGCACGCGACGCGGCCGGCCGGCCGCTTTATGCCACGGCCCAGTGGGACGACGACGTCCATCACGCGCTGCACGTGCTGGTGAGCGGCGAGATCGACGGCTATTACGCCGACTATGCCCCCGACCCGCTCGCCCGCCTCGGCCGGGCGCTGGCCGAAGGGTTCGCCTATCAGGGCGAGCACTCCGCGTTCCGTAATAAATCCCGCGGCGAGCCGAGCGCCCACCTGCCGCCGGATGCCTTCGTGGGATTTCTCCAGAACCACGACATGATCGGCAACCGCGCCTTCGGCGGGCGGATCGACAGCTTCGCCGACGCTCGCTTCCTCGTGGCCGCTTATGCCTGCCTCCTCCTCACCCCGCTCGTGCCGATGTTGTTCATGGGCGAGGAATTCGCCGCATCGACGCCGTTCCTCTACTTTTGCGACTTCGGTCCCGAGCTCGCGGCGGCGGTCGCGGCCGGACGGCGGCGCGAGTTCCAGCGCTTCGCGGCCTTCACCGACGCGGCCGCGATCGCACGCATCCCCGACCCGAATGCCGCGGCGACGTTCGCGGCATCGAAGCTGCGCTGGGCGGAGCGCACGCAATCCCCCCACCGCGAGAGGCTGGCGCTCGTCCGGGAGCTGCTCGCCTTGAGAGGACAGCGGCTCGCACCGTATCTTCCCAAGCTGCGACACGGCGGACGCTACCGGATCGAGAGCGGCGCGCTGCACGTCGCGTGGGATCTCGAGGACGGTTCCGCCTGGCGCCTGCTGGCGCACTTCGGCCGTGAAGCCGTGGAGACCGCGCAAGGGCCCGTGGGCGACGTGATATTCTCTGCAGGCGTTCACGACGTGCCGCGATCGCCCTGTGTCCGTCTCGATCCCGGGGCGGTGCGCGTCGCGCACGGGCGCTAGCGGTAATATCCCCCACCGCCCGCGGGTCTTCTTCGCGTAGTGCCGCGAATCTCGATAAACAGCCTGGGACCGTTCCACATCAAACAGAAGGAAACTAACGATGTCGCAACTTCACTGGATTCGCCGATCGCTTCCGCTCGCCGTGCTCGCCGCACTCGCCTGTGCGCCGCTGGCCTTCGCCGACGACATGGCCTCGTTCGCGACCGGCGGCTATGCGCGCGGACTGCGGACCACGAGCGAGATGCATAAGATCGATACCGACGGCGACGGCACGATTTCCAAGGCCGAGTGGCTTGCGTACCAGGAAAAGGTCTGGGCGGCCTTTCCGAAGGACAAGGATGGCAACGTCGACGAGAAGTCGTTCATGACCCATTCCGCCGCCATGGCGAGCTTCGCCACCGGGGGCTACGCACGGGGCCTGCAGACCCCGGAGATGATGCACAAGATCGACACCAACAACGACGGCACGGTCTCGCACGAGGAGTTCATCGCCTATCAGACCAAGGTCTTCGACATGATGGACACGAACCACACGGGTTCCCTGGGACCGCAGGAGTTTCTCGGCAAGTGAGCTCCGCTGGACGGCTGCTGCTCGCGCTCGCGCTCGTCACGAGCGCGAGCGCTCCCTTGAGGGCGCAGGCCGCGGCCGGTGATTGGACGCAATTCGGCTGGGACGTGGCAAGCTCCGGCGCCTCGACCGATCCCACCGGCATCACGCCAGCCAATGCCGCCGCGTTGCGGCGGCATCAAGTCACGCTCGACGGTACGGTGGACGCCGCCGCGATCTATCTGCACGGTGTCGAGGTCAAGGGCGCACCACACGACGTCTTCTTCGTGACCACGACCTACGGTAAGACGATCGCGATCGACGCCGATCAGGGCGCGGTGCTGTGGGAATACACGCCGCTTAGGTTCGCCACCTGGCAGGGCTCGCGCCAGATCAGCAACAGCACCCCGGCGGCCGATCCCGACCGCAAGCACATCTATGCCGCCGCGCCCGACGGCACGATTCAAAAGCTCGCCGTCGCGGACGGGCGCGTGCTCTGGAGCACGCCCATCACCCAACTGCCGGCGCGCGAGAAGATTGCCTCGCCGCTGCGCGAATTTCGCGGCCGCATCATCGCGGTGACCACTGGCTACATCGGGGACAGACCGCCGTACCAGGGCCACGTCGCCATTCTCGACGCGCAGAGCGGCAGCCTCCTGCATGTCTGGAACTCACTTTGCAGCGACCGACCGGGGCTGCTCATACCGAGCGCCTGCCCCTCCGCGCAATCCGGCATTTGGGGCCGCGCCGGCGCGGTGATCGACGCCGCGACGGGCAATATCTTCGTCGCCACCGGCAATGGACCTTACAACGGCAAGACCGATTGGGGCGATTCGACCATCGAGCTCGACCCGGATGCGGCGCAGATGCTCGGCAACTTCACACCCGCCAACAACACCGAGCTCGACGCGCGGGACATCGACATCGGCTCGACCTCACCGGTGCTCTTGGGCGGCGGTCTCGTGGCACAAGGGGGCAAGGACAGGCGGATCCGATTGCTCGGCCTGCACGACATCGCCGGCCTGACCCCGCACCAGGGCCATGAGCGGCAGGTCCTCACCACACCCTCGGGCGGCATGCTGTTCACTGCACCGGCGGTGTGGCGCAACGATGGAACGACCTGGATGTTTGCGGCGGATGGCGGCGGCACTGCCGCCTGGACGCTCGAGGGCGGCCAGCTCGTCGAGAGGTGGAAGAACGGCAACGGCGGCACGAGCCCGGTGATAGCGGGAGGTCTGCTCTACGTCTATGACCCCAAGGGTGGGTTGCGCATCTACCAGCCGACGCAGGGCAATCAGATCGCGGATCTCGAGACGGGTCGCGGCCACTGGAATAGCCCCATCGTGGTCGACGGCAAGATCGCGCTTCCGGAAGGCAACGCCAACGAGCATGCAAGCGCCGGCGTGCTCGACATCTGGAGTCTGCCGGCGCGGAAATAGCGAGTGCGCCCTGCCGGGCGCACAAAAAAAATTGCCCCGGGTTCTATCCGAGCCCGGGGCCACTTCTTGTACTCGTTATTATTATCGGTTATTCGGCTGCTTCAGTATCCCCCGCCGGTACCGCATCATCTGCCTCACCCATGCTACCGCCCACATCCATGAAACTGCGGCGACGGGTATCGTCGGAAGCGCGTCGGCGCCGGGCATGATACGCGAATCCCGTGCCCGCGGGAATGAGCCGACCGACAATCACGTTCTCCTTCAAGCCGCGCAGGTCGTCCTTGAGCCCCCGGACCGCCGCCTCGGTGAGGACGCGGGTGGTCTCCTGGAAGGATGCCGCCGAGATGAACGACTCGGTCGCGAGCGAGGCCTTTGTGATACCGAGCAATAGCGGCTCCCAGGTCGACTGGTGCTTGCCCTCGGTCTTCTGCTTCGCGATGACGTCGAGAAGGCGGCCGCGATCCATCTGCTCACCGCGCAACAACGCGGAGTCGCCCGTGTCGAGCACCTCGATCTTGCGCAGCATCTGCCGCACGATGACCTCGATGTGCTTGTCGTTGATCTTCACGCCCTGCAGCCGATAGACGTCCTGAATCTCGCGAACCAGGTAGTTGGCCAGCGCCTCGACGCCCTGCAACCGCAATATGTCATGCGGATTCGGCTCGCCGTCGGCGATGACCTCGCCCTTCTCGACCTGCTCGCCCTCGAACACGTTGAGATGGCGCCATTTCGGAATCAGCTCCTCGTACTTCTCGTTCTGCTCGTTGGTGATGATCAAGCGGCGCTTGCCCTTGGTCTCCTTGCCGAAGCTCACCGTGCCCGAGCGCTCGGCCAGAATCGCCGAATCCTTGGGCTTGCGGGCCTCGAACAGATCCGCGACGCGCGGCAGACCGCCGGTGATGTCGCGGGTCTTGGAAGACTCCTGCGGGATGCGCGCGATGACGTCGCCCACCGACACCTTGGCGCCGTCCTCGAGGCTCACGATGGCGCCCGCCGGCAGCGCATACACCGCCGGAATGTCCGTGTTGGCGAAGGTGACTTCCTTGCCCTTGGCGTTGGTGAGCCGCACCACCGGGCGCAGATCCTTGCCGCCCGAGCCGCGCTGCTTCGGATCCAGCACCACGGTCGAGGTGAGGCCGGTGACGTCGTCCACCTGGCGTCGTGACGGTGATGCCGTCGACGAAGTCGGAGAACTTGATCATGCCCGCCACTTCCGTCACCACGGGGTGGGTATGCGGATCCCAGTTGGCCACCGATTGGCCCGCCGTGACGACGTCGCCGTCGTTCACGGTGATGTTGGCGCCGTACGGAATCTTGTAGCGCTCGCGCTCGCGGCCGAACTCGTCGACCACGCCCGAGCTCGCCCGAACGGGACACCGCGACCAGATGGCCCTTCTCGTGGCGCACGGTCTTGATGTTGTGCAGGCGGATCGTGCCCTTCGACTTGACCTCGACGCCGTTGGCCGCCGCCGCTCGCGAGGCGGCACCGCCGACGTGGAAGGTACGCATCGTGAGCTGCGTTCCCGGCTCGCCGATCGACTGCGCCGCGATGACGCCCACGGCCTCGCCGATGTTGATGCGGTGGCCACGGCCCAGATCGCGGCCGTAGCACTGCGCGCAGACGCCGTAGCGGGTCTCGCAGGTGATCGGCGAGCGCACCATGACCTGATCGATGCCCATCTTCTCGAGGAGCTTGACGAGCTTCTCGTCGATCAGCACGCCCGCCTTGACCAGCACCTCGCCGGTCGCGGCCACGACCACGTCCTCGGAGACCACGCGTCCGAGGACGCGCTCGCCCAAGCCCTCGACCACATCGCCGCCTTCGACGATCGGCGTGATCGAGAGTCCGTTGGACGGTGCCGCAATCGATCTCCGTGACCACCAGATCCTGTGCGACGTCGACCAGACGCCGCGTGAGATAGCCCGAGTTCGCGGTCTTCAACGCGGTATCCGCGAGGCCCTTGCGGGCGCCGTGGGTCGAGATGAAGTACTGCAAACGTTCAAGCCCTCGCGGAAGTTCGCCGTGATCGGCGTCTCGATGATCGAGCCGTCGGGCTTCGCCATCAGGCCGCGCATGCCGGCGAGCTGGCGGATCTGCGCCGCGGAGCCGCGGGCGCCGGAGTCGGCCATCATGAAGATCGAGTTGAACGACTTCTGACGGACCTTGTTGCCCTTGGTGTCGGTCACCTCGTCGGTGCCGAGCTTCTCCATCATGGCCTTCGCGACCTGATCGTTGGTGCGCGACCAGATGTCGACGACCTTGTTGTAGCGCTCGCCGTTGGTGACCAATCCGGAAGCGTACTGCTCCTGGATCTCCTTCACCTCGTGCTCCGCGGTCGACAGGATCTTGCGTCTTGTTCTGCGGAACCACCATGTCGTCCACGCCGATCGAGACGCCCGCGCGGGTCGCGTAGTGGAAGCCCGTGTACATCAGCTGGTCGGCGAACACCACCGTCTCCTTGAGACCGACGGTGCGGTAGCACGCGTTGATCGTCGCGGAGATGGTCTTCTTGGTCATGTCCTGATTGATCGCGTCGAAGGACAGGCCCCTCGGCAGGATCTCGGACAGGAGCGCGCGTCCCACCGTCGTGTCGACCACGCGAGTGTTCGGGCCGAGCTGGCCCTTGGCGTCGCGCACGTGCTCGGTCAGGCGCACCTTGACCTTCGCCTGCAGATCGACGTTGCGGCTCTCGTAGGCGCGATGCACTTCGGCGACGTCGCCGAACGCCATGCCCTCGCCCTTCGCGCCGACGCGCTCGCGCGTCATGTAATAGAGCCCGAGCACCACGTCCTGCGAGGGCACGATGATCGGATCGCCGTTCGCCGGCGAGAGGATGTTGTTGGAGGACATCATCAAGGCGCGCGCCTCGAGCTGCGCCTCGATGGACAGCGGCACGTGCACCGCCATCTGGTCGCCGTCGAAGTCGGCGTTGAACGCCGTGCACACGAGCGGATGCAGCTGGATGGCCTTGCCCTCGATCAGCACCGGCTCGAACGCCTGGATGCCGAGGCGATGCAGGGTCGGCGCGCGATTCAGGAGCACGGGATGCTCGCGGATCACTTCCTCGAGAATGTCCCACACCTCGGGTCCCTCGCGCTCCACCAGCCGCTTCGCGGCCTTGATGGTCGAGGCCTCGCCGCGCAGCTGGAGCTTGGAGAAGATGAAGGGCTTGAACAGCTCGAGCGCCATCTTCTTCGGCAATCCGCACTGGTGCAGGCGCAGGGTCGGACCCACGACGATGACCGAGCGGCCGGAGTAGTCGACGCGCTTGCCCAGCAGGTTCTGGCGGAAACGGCCCTGCTTGCCCTTGATCATGTCGGCCAAGCGACTTGAGCGGGCGCTTGTTCGTGCCCGTGATGGCGCGGCCGCGGCGGCCGTTGTCGAGCAGCGCATCGACCGCTTCCTGCAGCATGCGCTTCTCGTTGCGCACGATGATGTCCGGCGCGTTCAGCTCGAGCAGCCGGCGCAGGCGGTTGTTGCGGTTGATGACGCGGCGGTACAGATCATTCAAGTCCGAGGTCGCGAAGCGGCCGCCGTCGAGCGGCACCAGCGGTCGCAGGTCGGGCGGCAGCACCGGCAACACCGTGAGCACCATCCACTCCGGCTTGTTGCCGGACTCCATGAACGCCTCGATCAGCTTCAAACGCTTCGACAGGCGCTTGATCTTGGTCTCGGAATTGGTGTTCGCCATGTCCTCGCGGACCTTGACCACCTCGGCGGCCAGGTCCATGGACTTCAAGAGCTCGTGCACCGCCTCGGCGCCCATGCGGGCGTCGAACTCATCGCCGTGCTCCTCGATCGACTCGAGATACATCTCGTCGGTGAGCAGCTGGCCGCGCTGGAGCGAGGTCATGCCGGGATCGACCACGACGAAAGCCTCGAAATACAGCACCCGCTCGATCTCGCGCAATGTCATGTCGAGCATCAAGCCGATGCGCGACGGGAGCGATTTCAGGAACCAGATGTGCGCGGTCGGGCTCGCGAGCTCGATGTGGCCCATGCGCTCGCGGCGCACCTTGGACTGGGTCACCTCGACGCCGCACTTCTCGCACACGACGCCGCGGTGCTTCAGGCGCTTGTACTTGCCGCACAGGCACTCGTAGTCCTTGACCGGCCCGAAGATCTTCGCGCAGAACAGGCCGTCGCGCTCCGGCTTGAAGGTCCGGTAGTTGATCGTCTCCGGCTTCTTCACCTCGCCGTAGGACCACGAGCGGATCATGTCGGGCGATGCCAGCCCGATCTTGATCGAGTCGAAGTTCTCGACGGGCACCTGCTGCTTGAACAACTTGAGTAAATCTTTCATGGATTAAGCCTCACTCTCGAGTTCGATGTTGATGGCCAGGGAGCGGATCTCCTTGACCAGGACATTGAACGATTCCGGCATTCCGGCTTTCATTTCATGGTTCCCGTCGACGATCGCCTTGTACATCTGCGTTCGACCGTTCACGTCGTCGGACTTGACGGTGAGCATCTCCTGCAGCGTGTACGCGGCGCCGTAGGCCTCGAGCGCCCACACTTCCATCTCGCCGAAGCGCTGTCCGCCGAACTGCGCCTTGCCGCCGAGCGGCTGCTGCGTGACCAGGCTGTACGGCCCGGTGGAGCGCGCGTGCATCTTGTCGTCGACCAGATGGTTGAGCTTCAGCATGTACATGTAGCCCACCGTCACCGGCCGCTCGAACTGCTCGCCCGTGCGTCCATCGTGCAGGATGGTCTGACCGGACGTCGGCAGGTCGGCGAGCGCCAGGAGACCCTTGATCTCCTCCTCGCTCGCGCCGTCGAACACCGGCGTCGCCATCGGCACGCCGTGCTTCAAGTTGCTGGCGAGCTCCAGGATCTCCGCGTCGGTCAAGGACTTGATGTCCTCCTTCTGGCCGCCGGTCTCGTTGTAGACCTGGCCCATGAACTTGCGGAGCTCCGCGATCGCGTTCTGCTGCCTCGAGCATCTTGCCGATCTTCGCGCCGACGCCTTTCGCGGCCCAGCCGAGGTGGGTCTCGAGGATCTGGCCGATGTTCATGCGCGACGGCACGCCCAGCGGATTCAGCACGATGTCGACCGGCGTGCCGTCCGCCATGTACGGCATGTCCTCGACCGGAACGATCGAGGAGATCACGCCCTTGTTGCCGTGACGGCCGGCCATCTTGTCGCCGGGCTGTACGCGGCGCTTCACCGCCAGGTACACCTTGACCATCTTGAGCACGCCCGGCGCGAGATCGTCGCCCGCGGTGATCTTCGCCTTCTTCTCCTCGAAGCGCTTCTCGAACGCCTTGCGCTGGCCCTTCAGCCGCTCGGACACCGTCTCGAGCTGCGCATTCGCCTCCTCGTCCTTCAAGCGGATCTCGAACCACTGCTCGCGCGGCAGATCGGCGAGATACGCCTCGTCGATCGGGGTGCCGGACTTGAGCCGCTTCGGGCCCGCCTCGGCCGCCTTGCCGTCGATCATGCCGCGCACGCGCTGGAACAAGTCGTCCTCGAGAATGCGTTGCTGGTCGGCCAGATCCTTGCGAACCCGCTCGAGCTCGGCCTTCTCGATCGCGAGCGCGCGCGAGTCCTTCTCGACGCCGTCGCGGGTGAACACGCGCACGTCGATCACCGTGCCGTCCATGCCCGGCGGCACGCGGAGCGAGGTGTCCTTCACGTCGGAGGCCTTCTCGCCGAAGATCGCGCGCAGCAGCTTCTCCTCCGGCGTGAGCTGCGTCTCGCCCTTCGGCGTCACCTTGCCCACCAGGATATCGCCCGCGCGCACCTCGGCGCCGATGAAGGCGATGCCCGCCTCATCGAGCTTGGCGAGCGCGGAATCGCCGACGTTCGGGATGTCCGCCGTGATCTCCTCGGGACCCAGCTTGGTGTCGCGCGCGACGCAGGTCAGCTCCTCGATGTGAATGGTCGTGAAGCGATCTTCCTCGACCACGCGCTCGGAGATGAGGATCGAGTCCTCGAAGTTGTAGCCGTTCCACGGCATGAACGCGACCAGGAGGTTCTGGCCGAGCGCGAGCTCGCCCAGATGGGTCGACGGGCCGTCCGCCAGCACGTCGCCGCGCTTGATGGCATCGCCCGCCTTCACCAGCGGACGCTGATTGATGCAGGTGTTCTGGTTCGAGCGCGTGTACTTGGTGAGCGAGTAGATGTCCACGCCGGGCTCGCCGGCGGTGGTCTCATCGTCGTTCACCCGCACCACGATGCGCGAGGCATCGACCGAATCGACGCTCCCGCCGCGCCGCGCCACCACGGTGACGCCGGAGTCGATCGCCACGGCGCGCTCCATGCCCGTGCCCACGAGCGGGGTCTCCGACCGCAAGGTCGGCACCGCCTGGCGCTGCATGTTCGAGCCCATGAGCGCGCGGTTGGCGTCGTCGTGCTCGAGGAACGGGATGAGCGAGGCCGCGACCGACACGATCTGCTTCGGACTCACGTCCATGAAATCGATCTTGTCGGGCGTCGACAGCGTGAACTCGTTCTGCGTGCGGCAGGAGATCAGGTCGTCGACGAACTCGCCCTTCTCGTTCAGGGTCGCGTTCGCCTGCGCGATCACGTACTGGCCTTCCTCGATCGCCGACAGGTAATCGATCTGATCGGTCACCTTGCCGCTGGACACGCGCCGGTACGGCGTCTCGAGGAAGCCGTAGTCGTTGGTGCGCGCGTACACGGCGAGCGAATTGATCAAGCCGATGTTCGGACCTTCCGGCGTCTCGATCGGGCACACCCGGCCGTAATGGGTCGGATGCACGTCGCGCACCTCGAAGCCCGCGCGCTCGCGGGTGAGGCCGCCTGGGCCCAACGCCGAGACGCGCCGCTTGTGCGTGACCTCGGACAGCGGGTTGTTCTGGTCCATGAACTGCGACAGCTGCGAGGAGCCGAAGAATTCCTTCACCGCGGCCGCCACCGGCTTCGCGTTGATCATCTCCTGCGGCATGATCGGCTCGCTCTCGGCGACGGTCAGGCGCTCCTTGACGGCGCGCTCGACGCGCACCAGGCCGATGCGGAAGGCGTTCTCCGCCATCTCGCCGACGCTGCGCACGCGGCGATTGCCGAGGTGGTCGATGTCGTCGACGTGGCCGTTGCCGTTCCGGATGTCGATCAAGGTCTTCATGACCTCGATGATGTCTTCCTTGCTGAGCACGCCCGACCCGGTGATCTCATCGCGGCCGACGCGGCGGTTGAACTTCATGCGCCCCACGGGCGAGAGATCGTAGCGCTCGCTGTTGAAGAACAGGTTCTGAAACAGGTTCTCGGCCGCATCCTTGGTGGGCGGCTCGCCCGGACGCATCATGCGGTAGATCTCGACCAGCGCCTCGAGGCGGGTCTTGGTCGGGTCGATGCGCAGGGTGTCCGAGATGTACGGGCCGCGGTCCAGGTCGTTGACGAACAGCGTACGGATCTCGGTGATGCCGTTCTCGATCAGCTTGAGCACGGTCGGCACCGTCAGGATCTCGTTGGCCTTCGCCAGGATCTCGCCGGTCTCGGTGTTGACGATGTCGTGCACCAGCACCTTGCCCTGCAGATACTCGATCGGCACGGGCAGCTGCTTGACGCCCGCCTCCTCGAGGTCGCGCACGTGGCGGGCGGTGATGCGCCGGCCCTCCTCGACGATGACCTTCTTGCCGACGCGGATCTCGAAGGAGGCCGTCTCGCCGCGCAGGCGCTGCGGGATGATCTCGAACGTGATCTCCTTCTTCGACAGATGGAACACGTTCTTCTCGAAGAACATGTCGAGAATCTGCTCCTCGGTGTAGCCCAAGGCGCGCAGAATGATGGTCACCGGGAGCTTGCGGCGCCGGTCGATGCGCGCGAACACGCAATCCTTCGGGATCGAACTCGAAGTCGAGCCACGAGCCGCGATAAGGAATGATGCGCGCGGAGAACAGGAGCTTGCCCGAGGAGTGCGTCTTGCCGCGGTCGTGATCGAAGAACACGCCGGGGCTGCGATGCAGCTGCGAGACGATGACTCGCTCGGTGCCGTTGATGATGAACGTGCCGTTCTCGGTCATGAGCGGCAGCTCGCCCAGGTAGACTTCCTGCTCGCGCACGTCCTTCACGGGCTTCTTCGCGCCGCTCGCTTCCTTGTCGAGCACCACGAGGCGCACCTTGACGCGCAACGGCGCCGCATAGGTGAGGCCGCGCAGCTGGCATTCCTTGACGTCGAATACCGGCTCGCCCAGGCGGTAGCTCACGTACTCGAGCGTCGCGTTGCCGGAGTAGCTGGAGATCGGGAACACGCTGTCGAAGGCCGCGTGCAGGCCGACCTCATCGCGGCTCGCCTCGGGCGTATCCGCCTGCAGGAATCGCCGATAGGAATCGAGCTGAATCGCCAGCAGATATGGCGTGCCGAGGATGCTCGGACGCTTGCCAAAGTTCTTGCGGATGCGCTTCTTTTCGGTGAACGAATAGGCCATGTGTTCTAGCTCCAGGCGCTGCGCGCCGACATCAACGGGGTCGCGGCGACCCCGTCCGATTGCGCCCGCTGTGCGGGCGAGGGAATCAAAAGCAAATCAATCGAATATGCAGAACGCAAAAGCAGCCGAGGGCCGCCGTGTCGTTTGCGGCAACCCCCGGTCTCTCCATAGAACGGCAATCACTACTTGATGGCAGCCTTTGCGCCGGCGTCCTCGAGCTTCTTCTTGATCGTCTCGGCATCCGCCTTCGGAATGCCTTCCTTGACCGTCGACGGAGCGCCCTCGACCAGGTCCTTCGCCTCCTTGAGGCCCAAGCCCGTGATCTCGCGGATGACCTTGATGACGCCCACCTTGTTGGCGCCGAACTCGGTCATGGTCACGGTGAACTCGGTCTGGGCTTCCGCCGCAGGTGCCGCCGCGGCGGCACCGCCGCCCGCAGCCACCGCCACGGGAGCAGCCGCCGTGACGTTGAACTTCTTCTCCATGTCGGCGATCAGCTCGACCACTTCCATGACGGACATCTTGGAAATCGCGTCGAGGATTTCGTCTTTGGTAACAGCCATTGTTCTCTCCAAAAGTATCTAAGATGGGTCTTGCGACCCGAATCAGGTTAAAAACAACCGGTCAGGCCGCCGCGCTCTTCTTCGCCTCGGCAACGGCAGCGATCGTCCTCACCAACTTGGCGTGAGGAGCAGCCAGAGTCCCGACCAACTTCGAAATCGGCGCCTGCAGAACACCCAACAGCATCGACACCGCCTGCGCGCGCGTGGGCAATGAAGCCACGCGGTCGATGTCCTGGGGCTTGAGCATCTGCCCGCCCAAAGACACGAGTGTCGTCACCAGTTTGTCGTTGTCCTTCGAGAACGCCTTGACGATGCGCGCAGCCGCGCCGGGATCGTCATTGGAGAACGCGAGGACCACGGGTCCTTTCAACGCCGGAGAAATGCACTCGAAAGCGGTGCCGGCAACGGCCTTGCGCGCGAGCGTGTTCTTGACGACACGCAGATACACGCCTTCCTTGCGCGCCTTCGCGCGCAAATCGGTCATCTGCGATACCGTCAAGCCACGGTTCTCGGCGCCCACCACGGACAGGGCTTTCGCCGCGACCGCGTTGACCTCTGCCACCACGACTTTCTTCTCTTCCAACTTGAGTGCCATTAAACCCTCCCGGTCAGAAGCGTCACACTAAAGGCAAGAGCGCCGCCGCCCCTGCCCACCTTCGAGTACGCGAGTACTCGTGCGGTGCGACCGTTACCAGGAAATTCCTGATTCGGGTCCCACCATCTGCGCAGGCCTCCTCGATTAAGGACCCTTGACTCTTGAGCCCACGCTCTTCGAGCCGGTCCGCCTGCGGTCTTCGACGGTGAGCACGCGAAAGTCCCCGCGGACCCTCGCGCCACCCTCCATCT
>CAWDFR010000018.1:0-610119 GCA_963801685.1 uncultured Gammaproteobacteria bacterium | reverse complement strand
CGGTGGCGCGGCTGCACATCATCCAGGTCCTCGGGCGCTTCAACACTCCTACCGTGCAGCAGGCGGTGCAGAACCAGCTCAAGGACAACAACAAGCTGGTCGCTCCGCCGCGTCTCTGCCCTCGCCGCATGGACGGACGGTTCGACATGCCCTCATCACCGGGATGCTGCGCGACGCCGAGATCGAAGTGCAGAACAAGGCCGTGGACGTGGTGGTCAAGGCCAATCATCCCGACACCGTCAAGTTCCTGGTCGACGTGCTCAAGGACGAGAACGAATACGCGCGGCGTGCCGCTGTCGAAGTGTTGAACGTCATCGGCAGCCCCAAGGACGTGAAGTACCTGCTGGAAGTGATCGCCGACAGCGATTGGTGGGTGCGTACGCGGCAGCCGACGCGCTCGGGAAGATCGGCGGCCCGAAGGTGGTGGACGCCGTCCTCACCCTCATCAAAGACGAGAATCAGGACATCCGCCGGGCGGCCATCGAGATTCTGAATCAAACCAAGGACGAGCGCGCGATCGCGCAGCTGATCGAGGCCACCAAGGATCGCGACTGGTGGGTCAGCGAGCGTGCCGTGGATGCGCTCGCGGAAATCGGCAGCATCAAATCGCTCCCTCGGTTCGTCGAGATGTTGCAGGGCGAGCCGAAATCGCTGCCCACGGTGGTGCGGGCCATCGGCAAAATCGGCGACCAGAAGAGCATCGAGCACTTGATTCCGATGCTGCAGCGCCCCGAAAACGAGGTCAAGCTCGAGGCCATCGCGGCCATCGCGAAGCTCGTCGATGAACGGCGCGCGGACACCATCCGCATGCGGCTGCAGGCGCTCTCGACGGGCGGGGACGGCACCATCACCCAGGCCGTCGCGCGCGCCATGACGGAGATCGACAATCGTTTCTCGACGCAGAACATCGCGGTCAATCAGCGCGCCACGCAGATGCAAGAGCCGGCAAAGACGCTGCTGGTGGACAACCAGGAGATCGCGGCGGTCATCCGGGAAACCGAAGCCGCCCAGGCAGCAAGCGCCAAACTCGACATCACGACGTTGAAGCCCGGAGACATCATCGAGGGCCGCTACAAATTCATCGAGAAAATCGGCAAGGGCGCGTTCGGCACCGGTGCTCCTCATGGAGGACACCGTCGTCGAGGAGCGCCTCATTCTCAAGTTCCTGAACGCGAACGTCTCCTCCGACGAGGAGATGATGAAGCGTTTCGTGCACGAATTGCGCTACAGCCGCAAAATCACGCACAAGAACGTCATCCGCATTTACGACTTCTTGTACATCCGCGGCAACTACGCCATCTCGATGGAGTACTTTCCCTCGCACACCCTCGGCGGGGAAATCATCAACGAGAAGCCCGTCGAGCTGAAGCGCGCGGTAAAATTCGGTATCGACATCGCGACCGGCATGCAGGTCGCGCATCAGGCCGGCATCGTGCACCGCGATTTGAAGCCCGCCAACGTGCTGATCGACAACGACAGCCTGCTGAAGATCGTGGACTTCGGTGTGGCCGCTGCCCAGACCCAGGCCGATACGCAGCTCACCAAAACGGGTTACGTGATCGGCTCGCCGAAGTACATGGCGCCCGAGCAGATCCTCGGCAAGAAAGTGGATGAGCGCGCGGACATCTACAGCCTGGGCGTCATCCTGTACGAGCTCTTCACGGGCGTGCCGCCCTACTCGCGCGGTGACCACATGTCCGTGATGTACCAGCACGTGCAGGGCAAGGCGCGCCCGCCCATCGAGATCAACAAATCCTTACCCGTCGAGCTCAACAACCTGGTCCTGAAGTGCATGGCGCTCGACAAGGGAAAGCGTGCGCAGTCGATGGACGAGCTGCGGCTCTCCCTGGAGAAGTTCCTCTAGCCGCTGTCCGCCTGTCGGTCAAGTGCGCCTAGACGTAGCTCACGATTATGGGTTTTGGCGGCCGTTCGGCGCGCCAATTACTCGAAAATCCAATCGCTTACGGGTAGTCTGCCGCGTTATGGCAAGAATCGACGCGTTTCTCAAGCTGGCGGTGGCGCAAGGCTGCTCCGACCTTCACCTGGCAGTCGGCGTGCCTCCCATGCTGCGCATGTTCGGCGATCTCGTGCCGATCAAGTTCCGCGATCTCGGCGACGCCGAACTCGAGAGCTATGTCACGGAGGTTCTGAATCCGTCGCAGATCAAGGTGCTGCGCGATGGGAACGACCTCGATTTCTCCTACGTGTCGGCTGATGGCGCCCGCTTTCGCGTCAACGTGTACCGCAAGGAGACCGGTATCGGCGCCGCGTTTCGTGCCATTCCGACTACCATGCCGAGCATCGATCAGCTGGGACTCCCGCCGATCGTGCGCAAGCTCTGCGATTATCACCAGGGGATGATCCTGGTCACCGGCTCGACCGGCACGGGCAAGACCACGACGCTCGCCTCGATGATCGACTATCTGAATTCGACCCGCCCGGTCAACATCATCAGCCTCGAGGATCCGATCGAGTTCGTCCATCGCAGCAAGTCCGCCCAAGTGATCCAGCGTGAGCTCGGCACCCACCTGCCGACCTTCGCCGAGGGGGTACGCGCCGCGATGCGCGAGGATCCCGACGTCATTCTCGTCGGCGAAATGCGCGATGCGGAAACCATCTCGATGGCGATGACGGCTGCCGAGACCGGACATCTGGTGCTCGGCACGCTGCACACCACGAGCGCGACCAAGACCATCGACCGCATCGTTGATGCGCTGCCCACCGAGGAGCGCGAGCAGACCAAGAGCTTTCTCGCCTCGAGCCTCCTCGCCGTGATCACGCAGGTCCTGGTGAAGACGCCCGATCAACGCGGCCGCCGCGCGGTCTGCGAGGTCATGGTCGTCACCAAGGCCATCGGCAAACTGATCATGACCGATCAGGGGCACCAGATCCCGAGCCAGCTGCAGATGGGCAAGGAATACGGAATGCAGCTCATGGATATGGCGCTGCTCGCAGCCATCCAGGCCAAGGAGGTCGATCCCGAGCAAGCCTATGGTTACGCCGTCGACAAGCGGCAATTCCAGCGGTATGTGACCGACGCGAGCTCGGCCATTCCAATCGAATCCACCGGTTCCTGAGTCCTCTATGGCTGCCATCGATCCGTATCTCAATCAGGTAATCGAACGCGACGGGTCGGATCTGCATTTCCTCGCCGGCGACCCGGCGCGGGTGCGCCAGTACGGCGAGCTCAAGCCCCTCTCCAACGAACCGCTCAGCGCCGAGAAGGTGAAGGCGGCGCTCTACGAGATCATGCCCAAGCTCGCCCTCGAGCGCTTCGAGGCGAAGGACGGCACCGACTTCGCCTACAGCATGCCGGGCGTGGCGCGCTTCCGCGTCAATGTCATGCGGCAGTTGAATGGAATGGGCGGCGTGTTTCGCGTCATTCCCTCCAAGGCTCGCACCGCGGACGAGCTCAAGCTCCCCGACGCGGTCCGTAATCTCTGCAAGGTCAATAGCGGGCTGATCCTGGTCACCGGCAAGACGGGCTCGGGCAAGTCCACGACGCTCGCGGCCATGATCGATGACATCAACACGCGCGAGAAGGGCCATATTCTCACCATCGAGGATCCCATCGAATTCGTGCACACGCGCAAGAACTGCCTCATCAGTCAGCGCGAGATCGGAGTCCATTCACCCTCCTTCTCGAGCGCCTTGCTGTCGGCGTTGCGCGAGGATCCGGACGTGATCCTGGTCGGCGAGTTGCGCGATCTGGAGACCATGAGCATCGCGGTCACCGCCGCCGAAACGGGAATTCTCGTGATGGGCACGCTGCACACGAACGGCGCCGCCGCCACGGTGGACCGTCTCGTCAACGCATTTCCGGCCGACAAGCAGCCTCACGTGCGCACCATGCTCTCCACCAGCCTGCGCGGCGTGGTGTCGCAGCAGCTGATCCCGAAGGCCGACAAGAAAGGCCGCGTGGCCGCGCTCGAGATCCTCATCAACACCCCGGCGATTGCCAACCTCATTCGCCAGGGCAAGATGGATCAGCTGGAAAACGGCATGCAGACCGGCAGCGCCTCGGGCATGCGCCTGATGGATGCGGCCATTCAAACGCTGCTCGATCAACGGCTCATCACGGGCGCCGACGCCTACAAGAAATCGATCAACAAGAGCCGATTCGAGCAATATCGCGAAGCGAGTTAGCTCGGGCGCCGACAGCGGCGCGTCATACCTGCGTGAATCGCCAGCGCGAGGGCTGTAAACTGTCGCGATGGCCCGCAAACTCTTCGTCACGACCGCTCTACCCTACGCCAATGGCCCGTTCCACATCGGCCACATCATGGAGTACATCCAGGCCGATATCTGGGTGCGCTTTCAGCGCATGCAGGGAAATGAGGTTCTGTTCGTCGGCGCGGACGATGCGCACGGCGCGCCGATCATGCTCAAGGCGCAAGAGGAGGGGATCAGTCCGCAGGCCCTCGTTGCACGGATCGCGGCCGGCCGGCCCGAATACCTGCTCGGGTTTCACATCGGCTTCGATCACTGGTATTCGACTGATTCACCGGAGAACACCGAGCTTTCGCAGGATATCTATCAAAAACTGAAGAAAGCCGGTCTCATCTACGTCAAGCCGGTCGAACAGTTCTATGATCCCGTCAAGGGCATGTTCTTGGCGGACCGCTACATCAAGGGCGAATGTCCCAACTGCCATACGAAGGATCAGTACGCCGATGCTTGCGAGGTCTGCAGCATCGTCAACTCGCCCGCCGATCTCATCAATCCTTACTCGACGCTGTCCGGCGCGAAGCCCGTACTAAAAACCTCCGACCATTTTTTCTTCAAGCTCTCTGATCCGAAGTGCGTCGAGTTCCTGGAGGCATGGCTCGAGACGCCGGACCGGCTGCAATCACAGGTGGTGAACAAGGCGCGCGAGTGGCTCACGGGCAAGGGTGACGAAGCGCTCGGAGACTGGGATATCTCGCGCGATGCGCCCTACTTCGGCATTCCGATTCCCGATGCGCCGGGAAAGTACTTCTACGTTTGGCTGGACGCACCGGTCGGCTATCTCGCCTCGCTGAAGAACTACTTCGCTACCGGCGGGGCGCGTGCGCAGGGTGAGACGCGCACGTTCGAGCAGTTCCTGGCGGCGCCCGACACCGAGCAGATTCATTTCATCGGCAAGGACATCATCTACTTCCACACGCTTTTCTGGCCGGCGATGCTCAAATTCGCGGGCGCTCCTTACAGAACGCCGAGCCACGTCTACGTGCACGGGTTCATCACCGTGTCGGGCGAGAAGATGTCGAAGTCCCGCGGAACCGGCATCAGCCCGCTGCGCTATCTCGAGCTCGGAATGAACGCCGAATGGCTGCGCTACTACCTCGCGGCGAAGTTGAATGGCGATGTCGAGGACATCGACTTCAATCCCGACGACTTCGTGGCACGCGTGAACAGCGATCTCATCGGCAAGTACGTCAATATCGCGAGCCGCTGCGCGGGATTTATTTCCAAGCGCTTTGCCGGGAAGATCTCTCGACCTCACGACGCCGCAGGCGCCCTGCTGCGAAAGCTGCAGAGCCGTGAGCAATCCTGGGCGCCCATCGGGCGGCTGTACGCGAATCGCGAGTACGGGAAAGCACTCCGAGAAATTTCCAATCTGCTCGATCAGATCAATCAGTACATCGACGAGCACAAGCCCTGGGAGCTCGCGAAACTCCCGGCGAACGATGCGAAGCTGCACGAGGTGTGCTCGACCGCTCTCGCCATGTTCTGGTACACGTCGATCCTGTTGAGTCCTGTCCTGCCGGCAACCACGGTCAAGGTGCGCGAGTTCCTCAATCTCTCTCCGGAACAGATGAAATGGGGGCAAGACGCATTCTTCACGGCCGGCCACGTCATCAACCCGTACTCGCATCTCATGACTCGCGTCGATCCGAAACAACTCGATGCGCTGTTCGATGCGGGCAAGGACGCCGCACCCGTCGCGCCGACTGTGACTGCCAAGGTCGCTGCCCCGACCAACACCTCCATCGCTGCGCCGAAGGCCGCTCCAGGCGCCGCGGCCGTCGCGGCTGCGGCCACCGCTCCCGCCGCCGGCATTTCCATCGACGAGTTCCTGCGCGTGGATCTGCGGGTGGCGAAAGTGCTCGACGCGCAGCTGATCACCGGGGCCGACAAGCTGCTGAAGTTGCATCTCGATGTGGGCGAGCTCGGCGAGCGGCAGATCTTTGCCGGCATTCGATCCGCTTACGATCCGGCGTCGCTCGTGGGCCGGCTCATCGTCGTGGTCGCAAATCTCGAGCCACGCAAGATGCGCTTCGGGACTTCCGAGGGAATGATGCTCGCCGCAGGCCCCGGAGGCGCGGACATTTTCGTGCTGTCTCCCGATACGGGCGCGGCGCCCGGCATGCGCGTGAAATGAACGCCGTGACCGGCACCGCGGAGCGCATCGATGCGTTGCTGCCGCAGACGCAGTGCACGCGCTGCGGCTACAGCGGCTGCCGACCGTACGCCGCCGCCATCGCGGCCGGCGAAGCGCCGATCAATCAGTGCCCTCCTGGGGGCCGTGCCACCATCGAGGCGCTCGCCCGCTTGCTCGGTCGCGAATATCTTCCGTTGAATCCGGCCAACGGAGTCGAGTCTGCGCCGCTCGTGGCCTGGATCGATGAGGAACGCTGCATCGGCTGCGCGCGCTGCCTGCCGCCCTGCCCGGTGGATGCCATCGTCGGTGCCTCAAAGTATCTGCACACGGTCATCGTCGAGCGCTGCACGGGTTGCGAGCTGTGCTTGGCACCGTGTCCCGTCGACTGCATCGAGATGCGCCCCGGCCCCGCGCCCGCCATCAATCAGGCCGCCCTCAATCGCGAGCGCTTCGAGGCCCACGAGGAGCGGGCTGCGCGCCGCGCGCGGGCGCGCCGTGAGCAACTGGAAACGATGAAGGCCGCGGCGCCGCGCGCGAGCGTTCCGTCGTCATGAACCCGGCGAAGCGACGTGCTATTTTCGAGCGACTGCGCGAGTTCAACCCCAACCCGCGCACCGAGCTCGACTACCGCACCCCGTTCGAGCTGCTGGTGGCGGTAATCCTTTCAGCCCAGTCCACCGATAAGGGCGTCAACAAGGCCACCGCACGACTCTTTCCCGTCGCCAATACACCCGCTGCGATCGCCAAGCTCGGGGTGGCCGGCATCACGCCCTATATCCAGACGATCGGCCTGTACAACGGCAAGGCCAAGAACATCGTCGCGACCGCGCAAGCCTTGGTCGAGCAGTACGGCGGGGAAGTGCCGCGCTCGCGCGAAGCGCTCGAAGCGCTTCCCGGCGTCGGGCGCAAGACCGCCAACGTCGTCCTGAATACCGCATTCGGAGAAGCCACGATGGCGGTCGATACCCACATCTTTCGCGTCGCGAACCGCACCGGCCTGGCGCCGGGCAAGACGGTGCGCATCGTCGAGGACAAGCTCATGAAATTCGTGCCGCCGGAGTTCTTGAAGAACGCTCATCACTGGCTCATCCTGCACGGCCGCTACGTGTGCACCGCGCGCAAACCCGCCTGCCCCCACTGCATCATCGTTGACCTCTGCGAATACCGGCACAAAACCAAGGAGTCGACGCCTTGAGCTCGCAGGCCTTCGGCGGCTACACGCGTGAGCAACTGCGCTCGAGCTACGCGGAGGCATGGCGCAAGCACCTCGCGCGCGCCCCGCTGACGCTCCTGGAATCGCTCATCGCGGACGTCATCGCACACCATCCCGAGTATCAATCCCTGGTGGGCGACGCGCAGGCCGTGCAGGCGTTCGATCCCTCCCCGGGGACCGCCGCCGAGAATCCTTTTTTACATATGGGGCTGCATCTTGCGATACGCGAGCAGCTGTCGATCGATCGGCCGCCGGGCGTGCGGCAAATCCAGCAAGCGCTCACCGCGCGGCTCGGCGATGTGCACGACGCGGAACATGTGCTCATGGAAGCCCTCGCCCAAACGTTGTGGGAGGCGCAGCGCGATGGGCAGCCGCCGGACGAGCGCCACTACCTCGACCGCGCACGCGCGCGCATCAAGGCACGCGACTGATCGCACGGGGTGGAACGCGCGGGCTGTAACGCACGGCGTGCGACGCGCCGGGTGCAACGTTAAGCAGTTTTCATGGTTGCGTCATCGGCGCAACTGCGCGCGACGGTTATCCTCGGTCGATCCACCCGAGGTTCGCCCATGCGCTCCCTGCCGGCCGTTGCTCTCTTGATCGCTCTCTCGGCACTCGCCGGGTCATGGGCGTCCGAGCCCCCGGCCGCGGCGCCGCCGCCCACTGCCGCCGCCCAGCCCGGGCCCGCGGCCGGCACCGGGAACGCCGATAACGAGGCCGCCGCACGCCATGCCAAACGCACGGCCTGTATCAACCAGGCTCGAGCCAAAAAGCTGGTGGGTGCCCAGAAGACCGCCTATATCAAGGGCTGTATCGGCGCGCGTTGACCGAAGCCCGCGCTGACGACATGCCGGGGTGGGCTACGCCGTCAGCGCTTCGGAATATACAGATCCGTGAGCGTGCCCTCGACCGCTTCCGCCGCGAAAGCCACTGTCTCCGTGAGCGTCGGATGCGCATGCACGGTCAGGCCGATGTCTGCGGCGTCCGCACACATTTCGATGGCGAGTCCGATCTCGGCCATGAGCTCGCCCGCGTTGGTACCGACGATGCCGCCGCCGATGATGCGGTGAGTCTGCTTGTCGAATAACAGCTTGGTGAAGCCGTCGTCGCGATTGAGGGCGAGCGATCTGCCGCTCGCGGCCCAGGGGAACATCCCCTTGCTGTATTCGATGCCGCGCGCCTTCGCCTCGGTTTCCGTGACCCCCACCCAGGCGACCTCCGGGTCCGTATAGGCGACGGACGGGATGCAGCGCGCATCGAACGAAGATTTTTGCCCCGCAGCCACTTCCGCGGCCACCTTACCCTCGTGCGTGGCCTTGTGGGCAAGCATCGGAGCTCCGGCAATGTCGCCGATGGCAAAGATATGCGGCACATTCGTGCGCATCTGCTTATCGACGGCGATGATGCCGCGCTTGTCGACGCTGACGCCCGCGGCCGCCGCGTTGATCGCATTGCCGTTTGCGCTGCGTCCCACGGCGACGAGCACCCGATCGAAGTCCTGCGGCGCCGGCACATCCGGACCCTCGAATGTCGCCCGCAATCCCTCCGCACGCGCCTCGAGCTTGGCGACCCGCGAATTCACCATAATGCGCGCATAGCGCTTCTCGATGCGCTTCTGCAGCGGCCGCACCAGGTCGCGGTCGGTGCCGGGCATCAATCCGTCGGCGAGCTCGACGACGGTCACCGTCACACCGAGCGCGTCGTAGACGCACGCCATTTCCAAGCCGATGATCCCGCCGCCGATCACCAGCAGCCGCTTGCAGTCCTCCGGCAGCTCGAGCGCGCCGGTTGAATCGATGACGCGCGGATCATCCGGAAATCCGGGTAAGCGCACCGCCTCGGAGCCCGCGGCGATGATGCATTGCTTGAAATCGACCCGGCGAACACCCTCGGCCGATTGCAGCTCGAGCGTGTGCGCGCCGACGAATTTGGCCTCGCCGCGCAGCACATCGACCTTGCGCTGCCTGGCGAGCACGGCAAGCCCATTGGTCAACTTGGTCACGACTTTATTCTTCCAGGCACGCAAGCGTTCGCGATCGATCGCCGGCGGTGCGAACACGATGCCCGCGGAGGACATGTCGGCCGCATCCTCGATCACTTTCGCTGCGTGCAAGAGCGCCTTCGACGGAATGCAGCCCACGTTCAGGCACACCCCGCCGAGCATCGGCCAGCGTTCGATGAGCGTGACCTTGAGCCCCAAGTCGGCGGCGCGGAAGGCCGCCGTGTAGCCGCCTGGGCCCGAGCCGAGGACCACGAGATCGAGAGCGCCTGCGGGAGCGGCGGTCGCTGCGGGCTTCCCTTGCGCGGGCTTCGCAGCCGGCGCTGCTTTTGCATCCGACGCCGCCTTGGCATCCGACGCCGCGTTCTCGTCCGCGGCCGCCTTCGCATCGGGGGCAGCCTTCTCATCCGGCGCTGTCTTCTTCTCCGGCGCGGCCTCGCTCTTCGCCGACGTCACCATCGCGATGACCGTGCCGGAGGACACCTCCTGACCCTTCTTCACCGCAATCGAAGCGACGGTGCCGGCCGCGGTGGACGGAATGTCCATGGACGCCTTCTCGCTCTCGAGCGTGATCAGGGGATCGTCCACCGCGACTTGCGCACCGACCGAGATAAGCACCTCGACGACGGTAGCTGCTTTGGTCTCACCGAGGTCCGGGACCCGAACTTCGACCTCGCTCATAGCAGTGCCTGCACATCGCCAAGCGTCTGACTCAAGAACACGACGAATCGCGCCGCCATGGCGCCGTCGATGACGCGATGATCGTAGGAGAGCGACAGCGGCAGCATCAGTCGCGGGACGAACGCGCCTTTCTCGAAGACCGGCTTATGGACCGAGCGCGACACGCCCAGAATGGCCACTTCCGGCGCGTTGATGATGGGGGTAAACGCCGTGCCGCCAATGCCGCCTAGACTCGAGATGGTGAACGAGCCGCCCTGCATCTCGGCCGCCGACAACTTGCCGCCGCGCGCCTTGTCGGAGAGCGTCGCGAGCGCGCGGGCGATGTCGAAGAGATTCAAGCGGTCGGCGTCGCGGATCACCGGCACCAGCAGCCCGTTCGGGGTGTCGGCCGCGAACCCGATGTGGAAGTATTTCTTCAGGACAAGATTCTTGCCCGAGGCGTCCAGCGATGCATTGAAGCGCGGAAATTTCTTGAGCGCGACTACGCAGGCCCGGATGATGAATGCGAGCAGTGTCAACGGCACGCCTTCCTGCTTCGCCTTGGGCTTGAGCGCCACGCGCGCGATATCCAAATCGGTGATATCGGCATCCTCGTGCTGCGTGACATGCGGCAAATTGATCCAGCTCGCTTGCAGGCGCGCGCCGGAAATGAGCTGGATGCGCGACAGCGGCACGGACTCCACCGCGCCGAACTGTGCGAAGTCGACTTCGGGCACCTTCGGCAGACCGCCCGCGGCGGCCGGCGGCGCGCTGAGCAACTTTTTGACGTACGCCTTCACGTCCTCGTGAGTGATGCGTCCCTTGGGTCCCGTGCCTTTGACCCGACCGAGATCGGCGCCCAACTCGCGCGCGAACTTGCGCACCGAGGGGCTGGCGTAGGCCGTTGAGAATGCCTTCTCGTCGATCGGCGGCGCGTCGCGCGGCGCCGGGCTCCGCGACGCAGCGGCTTGCGGGCCGCCCGATTCCGTCGCGACAGCGTCCGAGCTCTTGCCGGCGGAAGTCTCCTCCGGGGTGCCGCGCGAGGTGTCGCCCTTCGCCGCATCGGCGGCCGGGGCCTCGGTCTTCGCGCCTGCGCCGCGGGGGGCCGCCGCCTCTGCAACCACCGCGCCCTCCGGGGCCTCCGGCTTGTCCGGGGCGGCGGCGCTCTGCGCCGTGTTCTCCAGCAACAGAATCACGCTGCCTTCGGACACCTTGTCGCCCTTCTTGACCTTGACCTCGGCGATGCGACCCGCCGCAGGCGCGGGTACGTCCATCGCCGCCTTCTCGGTCTCGAGCGTGACCATCGGTGTCTCTTTGTCGATCTCCTGGCCGGCCTTCACCAGCACATCGATCACGTCCACGTCCTTGAAGCCGCCGATATCCGGGACCAATACTTGTGTCGTGCTAGCCATGATTCAAACCGACAGCGGATTGGGTTTATCGGGATCGATGCCGAAGGCCTGCATGGCCGCAGGTATCGTGCGCGCGTCGAGCTTGCCGTCGTCGGCGAGACACTTGAGCGCGGCGATCACGATGTAGTGGCGATTGACCTCGAAGAAGCGCCGCAGCTCCGCGCGCGAGTCGCTGCGCCCGAAGCCGTCGGTGCCGAGCACTGCGTAGCGCCCGGGCACCCACTGGCGGATCTGATCGGGGACTGTCTTGATGTAATCGGTCGCGGCGATGAAAGGACCGGTGCTATCCCTCAGCGCCTCGCGCACGTACGGTACGCGCGCGGTCTCGGTCGGATGCAGCAGGTTCCAGCGCTCGACGTCCAGAGCGTTGCGCCGCAACTCCGAAAAGCTCGTGACCGAGAACACATCGGCCGGGACGCCGTAATCCTTTTCGAGCAACTCCGCCGCAGCAAGCGCCTCGCGCAAGATCGTGCCCGAGCCGAACAGCGTGACCCGCACCTTGCCCTTGCCGCCGCTGCGCACAAGGTACATGCCTCGCAAGATCCCCTGCTCCACCCCTGCGGGCATGGCCGGATGGGCGTAGTTCTCGTTCATGCAAGTGATGTAGTAGAAGATGCTCTCCTGCTCCTGGTACATGCGGCGTAATCCGTCATGGATGATCACCGCCAGCTCGTACGCATAGGCCGGATCGTAGGCGACGCAGTTCGGAATCGCGGTCATCACCAGCTGACTGTGCCCGTCTTGATGCTGCAGTCCCTCGCCCGCGAGGGTCGTGCGCCCGGCGGTGCCGCCGATCAGAAAGCCGCGAGCCCGACTGTCGCCGGCGGCCCACATGAAATCCCCGACTCGCTGGAATCCAAACATCGAGTAGTAGATGTAGAACGGGATCATGCTGACGCCGTGGTTCGAATACGCGGTGGCGGCGGCGATCCACGAGCACAGGCTCCCCGCTTCGTTGATGCCCTCCTCCAGAATCTGTCCCTGGCGATCCTCGCGGTAGAACATGAGCTGATCGGCATCCTGCGGCGTGTAGAGCTGCCCCACCGAGGAATAAATGCCGACCTGGCGGAACATGCCCTCCATGCCGAAGGTGCGTGCCTCGTCGGGAATGATCGGCACCACGTGCTTACCGACGCTCTTGTCCCGCACCAGGGTCGACAGGATCCGCACCAGCGCCATGGTGGTCGAGATCTCGCGCTCCTGCGTTCCCTCGAGAAGCGCGCTGAAGGATTCGAGCGGCGGCGCGGGCAGCGGCGGCGCCGCCGAGTTGCGCTCGGGCAAATAGCCGCCGAGCGCGGCGCGGCGCTCCTGCAGGTAGATTATCTCCTCGCTGTCGGGCGCGGGCTTGCGAAACGAAAGACCGGCAATCTCCTCATCCGAGATCGGGATGTTGAATCGATCGCGCACCGCCTTGAGGTCCTCCTCGCCGAGCTTTTTCTGCTGGTGCGCGACATTGAGCCCCTCGGCGGTCTTGCCGAGCCCGAAGCCCTTGACCGTCTTGGCGAGGATGACGGTGGGCGCGCCCTTGTTGGCCATGGCGGATGCGTAGGCTGCATACACCTTCACCGGATCGTGACCGCCGCGGTTCAAGCGCCAGATCTCATCGTCGGACATGTTGGCGACCATTTCCTTCAGCTCGGGATACTTGCCGAAAAAATGCTCGCGGGTGTAGGCACCGCCCTTCGATTTGAAGTTCTGATACTCCCCGTCCACGCACTCCTCCATCAAGCGCTTGAGGAGTCCCTTGTGATCGCGCTCGAGCAAAGGGTCCCAGCGGGATCCCCACAGCACCTTGATGACGTTCCAACCGGCGCCGAGGAACGCGGCCTCGAGCTCCTGGATGATCTTGCCGTTGCCGCGCACCGGACCGTCGAGTCGCTGCAAGTTGCAATTGATGACGAAGACGAGGTTGTCGAGCTTCTCGCGCACCGGCATGGTGAGGGCGCCCATCGACTCGGGCTCGTCCATCTCGCCGTCGCCCAGAAAGGCCCAGACCTTGCGGTCCGACGCCGGCACGATCCCGCGATTCTCGAGATAGCGCACGAACCGCGCTTGGAATATGGCCATCATGGGGCCGAGGCCCATGGACACCGTGGGGTACTGCCAGAAATCGGGCATCAGCCACGGATGCGGATACGAGGACAATCCGCCGCCGCGCACCTCCTGCCGAAAGCGTTGCAGCTGCCCCTCGTCGAGCCGTCCCTCGAGATAGGCGCGGGCATAGATGCCCGGACTCGAGTGGCCCTGCATGTAGATCATGTCGCCGGGATGCGCGGCGCTGCGCGCGCGCCAGAAGTGGTTGAACCCGACCTCGTAGAGCGTCGCGGCGGAGGCATAGCTCGCGATGTGGCCGCCGTACTCCGAGCTCGCATGATTGGCTTGCACCACCATGGCGAGCGCGTTCCAGCGCATGTAGGCCTCGTTGCGCCGCTCGAGCGAGCGATCGCCCGGGTAGTCGGGCTCTTGCGCCCTCGATATCGTGTTGAGGTAGGCCGTGTTCGGCTTGAACGGCAGATAGGCGCCGGAGCGGCGCGTGAAGTCGACCAATTTCTCGAGCAGGAAATGCGCCCGCTGCGGGCCTTGGGCACGCATGACGGACTCTATCGACTCGAGCCACTCCTGGGTTTCCGTGGGGTCGATGTCTTCGTAGGGTGATTGCTGCGTCATAGAAGGAAACCTTGAGGGCCGGCACGAGCTCATGCACGCGCCTTAGCGTCCTGTTAAGATGGTGGGCACGTTACAGCGCCCCTGCGCGAACTGCCGCTTTAAGCAGCGCTATCTTCGGGGTTTGGTTTTTCACGGTCAAGCAAAGGGCCCGATTGGCCATTCGTTTTCCCTTTCGCACCCTCAGCGTTCCCGTGCGGCAAATCGCGCCGCGGGTCTCTGCATCGAAACTCGCGGATTACTCCGCAGCCGTCGTGCTCCTGCCGCTCAAGCCCGCGGCGGCGGACTGGGCCGCGGTGCCTCACGGCGCGTTATTGCGCGAGCTATACGCGCGCAAAGTGCACAAGGAAGGCGACTGCTGTCAGCTGCGCGTGGGCGCGCGTGCCGAGACCTTGCTCGTGGCCGCCTGCCCCCCCGTGAAAGCGAGCACTTTCGAGCGGCTGCAAGTCGCCGGTAAGCTCGCCCGCGCGGCGATGGAGTCGGACCCTACGTCCCTGCTCCTGTGGCAGCAGGGATGCGACCGCGAGGTCGCGCGCGCCGCTCTCCTCGCGACGGTGGCCGCGTTCGAGGCGGCGGCATTTCGCCTCGCAAGCTTCAAGAGCAAGCCCAAGCCGCGCCCCGCCCTCGCGCGAATCGACATCGCGATCAGCGCACTGGCCGATCTCGATTTCACCATCGCCTCGTCGGCCGGCAACAATCTCGCCCGCTGGCTCACCGCGCTGCCGCCGAACACCCTCGACGCCGCGGGCTATCGCCGCCTGGTGAAAGAGCTCGCCCGTCATCTGGGGCTCGACTATCGGTTCTACGGAGAGAGCCAGCTGCGGCGCCTCGGCGCAGGCGCGTTCCTTGCCGTCGCGCAAGGTAACGCGAGGCGCGACGCCGGCATTGTGCGCTTGTCCTATCGGCCGCGCGGCGCCCGCGCCCCGCAGGTGAGCCTGGTGGGCAAGGGCATCTGCTTCGACACCGGCGGCACCAACTTGAAGCCGCACAAGAGCATGCTCGACATGCACACCGACATGGAGGGCAGCGCGGTGGCGCTCGGGAGCCTGTACGCGCTGCACTCGCTCAAATCGGCGCTCGCCGTCGATTGCTGGCTTGCGATCACGGAGAATCGCATCGGCTCGAGGGCCTACAAGCCGCAGGACGTGGTGCGCGCCCAGAACGGCACCACGATCCAGGTGATCCATACCGACGCGGAGGGCCGCATGGTGCTCGCGGATGCTTTGTGCCTTGCGGCGCGCGAGAGGCCGGGGGCCATCATCGACTATGCGACGCTCACCGGCGCATGCATCTACGCGCTGACCGAGCGCTACAGCGGTGCGTTCACCAATCGCCCCGAGGCGCGCGAGACGATCGAGGCGGCGGGCGCATCGAGCGGTGAGCGCGTCTGGGTATTCCCCATGGATAAGGATTTCGAGACGGACATCGACAGCAGCGTCGCCGATGTGCTGCAGTGCTCGACCGACTCGAAGGGAGATCACATCCTGGCGGCGTGTTTTTTGAACCGCTTCGTGCCGAAGTCGATCCCCTGGCTGCATCTCGACCTCGCGGCCGGAACGCGTCATGGCGGCCTCGGACATATCGCCACAGAGATCACGGGGTTCGGCGTGCGCTACACGCTCGAGCTGTTGCGCCGTGGCTGGCCCGTCTGATTCATGAGCGTTCTGACCATCCGCCGGCCCGACGACTGGCACCTGCATCTGCGCGATGGCGCGGCGCTCGCCTCCGTCGTGAAATTCACGGCCGAAAGGTTCGGCCGCGCCATTGTCATGCCGAACCTGAAGCCGCCCGTCGCCACCACCGCCGCGGCGACGGCGTACCAGAAGCGCGTGCTCGCCGCGCTCCCGAAGACGAGCACGTTCACCCCGCTCATGACCCTTTACTTGACCGACAGCACCGTTCCCGAGGAGATCGATCGCGCCATCGCCGCGCGATGCGTACACGGCGTCAAGCTCTACCCGGCGGGCGCGACCACCCATTCTGATGCGGGCGTCACCGACATCCAGAAGACTTATGCCGTGCTCGAGCGCATGGAGAAGTGCGGCATGCCGCTGCTCGTGCATGGCGAGACCGCGCGCCCGGACGTCGACGTGTTCGACCGCGAGTCGGTCTTCATCGACGAGACGCTCGCACCGCTCAGCGAGCGCTTCCCACGCTTGCAAGTGGTGTTCGAGCACATCACCACGGCACGTGCGGTCGAGTTCGTGACGGCCGCACGCGAAGGGGTCGCCGCCACCATCACCCCGCAGCATCTCTTGCACAATCGCAACGCGATCTTCGCGGGCGGCATCCGGCCGCATTACTACTGTCTGCCGATTTTGAAGCGCGAACGTGACCGCATCGCTCTGCTGCAAGCCGCCGTCAGCGGCAATCCGCGCTTTTTCCTGGGAACCGACAGCGCCCCGCACGAGCGCTCGACCAAGGAGACCTCCTGCGGTTGCGCCGGGATGTTCACGGCACATGCGGCGATCGAGCTGTACGCGGAGGTATTCGAAGAGAGCGGCCACCTCGATCGGCTGGAGGCGTTCGCGAGTCACTTCGGGGCGGACTTCTATGGGCTGCCGCGCCACGAGGACCGCATCACCCTCAAGCGCGAGCCCTGGGTGGTGCCCGAGTCTTATCCCTTCGGCGCAGGGACCGTCGTGCCTTATCGCGCCGGCGAGACCATCGCGTGGCGCCTGGCGCCGGTCGAGCAGGCATGACCGCGCTCCCGCCCATCACGTTTGCCACGCGTTTTCGCGGCTTCTTGCCCGTCGTCATGGATCTCGAGACCGGCGGATTCAACTCCAAGACCGATGCGCTCCTCGAAATCGCGGCGGTACTTCTGGAGATGCGCTCGGACGGCACGTTGGCGCGCGCTGAGACGCACCGCTATCACGTCATTCCCTTTCCCGGATCGAACCTCGAGCCCGCCTCGCTCGCGGTCACCGGCATCGATCCGCACCATCCGCTGCGGCCGGCCATCTCCGAGGAGGACGCGTTGCAACGCATCTTCCGTGAGGTACGCACCGCCGTGCGCAATGCGGAATGCACGCGGGCCATTCTAGTCGGCCATAATGCGTCGTTCGATTTGAATTTTCTGAACGCCGCGGTCGGCCGCACGCAGATCAAGCGCAATCCCTTCCACCCGTTCTCGTGCTTCGACACCGCCACCTTGGGCGGGGTCGCTTACGGTCAAACGGTGCTGATGCGCGCCACGCTGGCCGCCGGTCTCGAATGGGACACGAACTCCGCGCACTCCGCGTCGTACGACGCGGAGCGCTCCGCGGATCTGTTCTGCGCGGTTTGCAATCAATTCCAAGGCGTGTTCGAGGCGAGCCGACGGCGCCTCGCGGCGATGGGGCCGCTGGAAGTCGACCCCGAGCCGGCCTCGGAGCCGCCTGCCGATATCGGCCCGGTGGGCTAGGCGCGGCCGCCTAGCCGCGGCCCCGCTAGGCGGGGACTGCGCCCGCTTCCGCCAGGAGCTGCTGCAGCTCGCCGCTCTTGTACATCTCGATCGCGATGTCGCAACCGCCGATGAGCTCGCCGTTGACGTAGAGCTGGGGGAAAGTCGGCCAGTTGGAGAAGGTCTTGAGCGCCTCGCGCACTTCCGGATCCTCGAATATGTTCACGTGGGCGAACTTCGCCTTGCAGGCGCGCAGCGCACCGACCGTCTGCGCCGAGAAACCACACTGCGGGAAGTCGGGCGTACCCTTCATGTAGAGCACCACGGGAGCCGAGGCCAGCTGATTCTTGATCCGATCAATCGCATTCATGTCCATCTCCAAAAATGATCATTCCGGTCGTGAGGCCCATCGGTCGCGGCGCGCGGCCAGGCAGTCGAGCACCCTCCGCTGCTCGGCGGCGCTCATGCGGCTCCACCTCGCAATCTCCTCAATTGTACGATAACAGCCCTGGCAATACCCGTGGGCGTCCAGGACGCAGACCTGAATGCAGGGGGATTGCAGAGGCGGCGCCTGGCTCATCGTTGAAGTATTGGGGCGCGTTGCCTATTCTTCCAGGTTTTTGGCAGCAAAGGATGGTTATGCTATGAGTTCTGTGCCGGTTCCGTCCGACCTGCCCCGGCATGTCAGGCGTGCGCTCGAGGAAGACGTCGGCGGCGGCGACCTGACGGCGGCCCTGATCCCGGCGGGCACGGACGGCTGGGCCGCGGTCATCACCCGCGAGAGCGCCATTCTCTGCGGGGCTCCCTACGTGGATGGCACCTTCGCGCAGCTCGACCCGAAGGTGCGGATCCACTGGAAGATCCCCGAGGGTGCGGCGGTCGAGGCCAATCAGACCCTCTTCGAGATTCAGGGACCCGCCCGATCGCTTCTCACGGGTGAGCGCACGGCGCTCAATTTCTTGCAGCTGCTCTCGGGCACCGCCACGGCGGCCCATGCCTTTGCCGAGCGTCTGAAGGGCACGGCGTGCCGCTTGCTCGACACCCGCAAGACCATCCCCGGCTTACGCACGGCGCAGAAATACGCCGTCCGGGTGGGCGGCGGCTACAACCACCGCATGGGACTCTTCGACGGCATCCTGATCAAGGAAAACCACATCATGGCGGCGGGCTCCGTCGCCCGCGCCGTGGCGGCGGCGAAGTCCTCCGGCACCAAGGTGCCCGTGGAAGTCGAAGTGGAGAGCCTGGAGGAACTGGAGCAGGCGATCGCCGCGCGCGCCGACATTGCGTTGCTCGATGACTTCTCGCTCGAGGACATGGCGGAGGCCGTGACCGTCAACCGCCGCGCCGCGCATCCCTTGAAGCTCGAGGCCTCGGGCGGCGTGACGCTGGAAACCATCCGCGGCATCGCGAACACCGGCGTCGACTACGTGTCGGTCGGCAGCATCACCAAGCACGTGCGCGCCGTCGATCTTTCTATGCGCTTCGACTGGCAACCCTGACCGGCGGATCGAGCCCGGCATCGGCCTGCGCGGCGCGGCGGCGATCCTCGTCCACATCGAGGGAGCGGCAGGCGGCCAGGTACACGAGCGCGGACACCGGCAGGCCGACGAGCATGGCGAGATCTGCCCCGCCGAGCCGTGCCGCGACGGGGCCGGTGTAGATTGGCGTGCTGAAAAAAGGAATCATGGCCGCGAAACCCACCCCATAGGCGAGTAGTCCGCGCCAGTTCCAGCGGCCGTACATTCCGTGGGGATTGAAGATCTCGCGAACCGAGTAATGGGCTTTGCGCACCCAGTAAAAATCCACCAGGTTGATCGCGGTCCAGGGCGTGAACAGGTACAAAAGCACCGAGAGAAACGCCTCGAACTGGGCGACGAAATTATGCGCCGATGCCGCCGCGAGGGCGCTCGCAGCGACCGCGGCGGCCGCGAGCGTGAGCATGCGCTTGGCGACGGTCGGACGGCCGGGGTGCAAGGAATCGAGAACGCTCATCAGGGTGAGCGAGGCGCCGTAGAAATTGAGCGACGTGATGGTCACGAGTCCCAGCAAGGAGCACAGCAGGAGCGGCTTGCCGAGGCCCGGGAGCAGCGCGTCGGCCGCGGTTTGCAGCGCCTCGGCGACCTCAAGCCTCGGGTAAAGCGCTGCGCAGATGGTGCCCACCAGCATGGTCCAGGAGCCGCCCACGAAGGCCCCCAGATAGGTCCACCAGAACGAGGCGCTCACCCCGACATTGCGCGGCAGATAGCGCGAATAGTCGGACACATAGATGGACCACGAGATCTGGTAGGAGGCCGCCGCGAAGAACTGCGCCAGAAAAGACACGGCGCCAAAATCGCGCCACTCGGGCGTCACGGAAAGCGGCGCCTTCACCGCCACCACGGCCGTGAACACGAGCAGCGCCACGATCAGAATGTAGGCGATCCAACGCTGCGCGAGATGAATCAGGTCGTAGCCCACCACGGCGAGCGCGAGCGAGAGGAGCGTGAATACCAGCATGGTCGGGCCGCCCTCGAGACCCAAGAGTGCGTGCGCCGTCTGCGCGGCCAGAACCTGGTTGAACGCGTTGTACCCGATGTACGCGATCAGGGCGACGCCCCAGACCAGCAACGCCCCCACATATCCGAACTGCGGGCGGGACTGGATCATCTGCGGCAAGCCGAGCTGCGGACCCTGCGTCGAGTGAAAGGCCATGAAAAACGTGCCGAAGGCGCAGCCCAGCACCACAGCGAGCGCCATCCACGCAAAGCTTCCACCGAGCGCGATACCGACGACGCCCGTGGCGATGGTGGCGAGGTGCGCATCACCCGAGAACCACACCGGCCACAGATGCCAGACCTTGCCGTGACGCTCGGCGATCGGGACGTAATCGATGGAATGCTGCTCGATAATGGACACTGGGAGATCCCGGATCTACTAGAAGTTATTCTTGTATTGGATCATGACGGTGAACGGCTGCAGCGTCGCGACCTGCGGGATCGGCACCTGGTAACCGGGCTCGAACTGCGAATAGCCGACGTAGCCGATGTCTCCCAGGTTCGGCTTGGCATTGCCGAGATTATGGAAGTTGAGTGACAGTTCCTGCTTCTCGTGTCGTACGCCGAAGCGCGCGTTGGCGAGCGAGTACGGGGCGCGGCTGCCGAACAGGCCGTGACCGTCCGACGTGAGGCCGCCATTCACGAGCGAGATGCTGTTGCCCGTATAGCTGTAATCGGCGGACACGAAGCCGTCGAGCGTCGCGGTGAGAGCCCGCGTGTACACGGCACCAAGCGTCGCCGTCCAATTCGGCACGTCCGGGATCGGTGAGCCCGCGGTGATGCCCGCATTGGAGAGCGCGCCGGGATTGACGATCTCGGTCTTCTCGTAGCCGGCGCCGAGGCGCAGCTCGAGCTCGTGCGTGAGATGACCCGCGAGCTCGATCTCACCGCCGTTGATCGAGGCCGAGCCGCCGTTGAGCTGCAGGTAGAAGCCGCAGGGCAGCGCCACCTGCTGCTGCAGGTTATCCCAGTTGATGTGAAAGCCCGCGCCCGTGATGAGCAGTCCCGTCTGCGGCACCTGCCACTTGATGCCGCCCTCGTAGCTCCACAGCGTGTCGGACTTGATGTGCTCGATGTCCGCGAGGGGGAGCCCCGGAAGCGCACAGGCGGGGAAGTTTTCCTGCGCGCCGCCGGCGCGAAAGCCCTTCGAGGCGGAGGCGTAGAGCATGACGGCATCGGTCGCCTGGTAGGAGAGACCCGCCTTGGGGTCGATACCCTGCTCATGATTTTCCTGCGGGCTGCTCAGCGTCGGCCCCAGGTTGATGAAGCCGTTGGCCGTGTAATCATTCGTCTGCTTCAGCCAGTAGCGCCGCGCGCCGACCGTCAGGTTGAAGCGGTCGAAGAACTTGTAATAGAGCTCGCCGAAGATCGAGCGATCATCCTGCGTAGCCGGGTTGTTCTGCGTCCAGATCAGATCGTTCGGCCAGCCGGTGGCCGCGGAGAGTCCCTGCGCGTAAGTGTTCGGAATGAAGAAGCGCACGTTGGAGTGCGAGAGGAACACGCCCGCGGTACCGGACAGGTTGTGGAACGGATCGAACGATATGCGCGCCTCCTCGGTGATCTGGTTGTGGTAGTGCTCTCCGTCCCACGTATAGGGCTGATTGGGCACGGCGTTGGCACCGTAGTTGTAGTAGTAGAAGAACTGCTGGGTACCGTAGCTCGAGTCCTCGAGGTCGTGCGTGTGGCGGTAGAAGTAGCTGGTCGAGGATACGACGTTGAACCCGTTCCCCTTGTAGGTCACGTCCAACGAAGGCAGTGCCCATCGATCGAGGGCGTCGGGCTGCACGTTGAAGTCGCGATTGACCGTGTACTGCGGGGTGTACTCCGAGTAGGGTGGGTTGTGGGCCTCGTTCGGGTAGGGGAGCGGCGCGAAGGTCGCGGGGAAGCCGTGATCCTCGGTGTTCTGGTAGAGGACGCGCAAGCGCCCCTCGAGATCGTCCGTCATCTTGAGCAGGAGCGCGACCGAACCGCCATAGCTCGTATCCGCCCCCTGATTGCCGACGCTGGTGCGGGGTACGGTCTCGAACGGCAACGTCACGATGTCGCCGATGGTGCCGCCCTGCGGCGGGTTGGGGAAAGTGCGCGTGAGATAGCCGGCGTCATGGTTGCCGAACGCGACCACACGCACTGCAAGCCGATCGGGGCTGAGCACGAGGTTGCCGATGACGCCGACGCCCGCGTCCGGGCTGCCGCCGCCCGAGGTAGCTCCTGCCTCCACCATGTAGCCGATCGTATCCTCGGTGAGGTTGGGCTTTTTCGTCACCAAGCGGACGTTGCCGCCGAGCGAGCTCTCGCCGTAGAGCGTACCTTGCGGTCCTTTGAGCACCTCGATGTTGTCGATGTCGAGCACCCGAGGATCCACGGAGCCGGGCACCGGCGTGTCGTCGATGTAGAAGCCGGTTGCGCCCGCCGTACCGAACAGATTCTGTCCCGTAATGCCGCGAATCGCGATCGTGCGGGCATCCGCGATGCCGGTGGGACCGCCGCCGTAGGCGAAGGAGATGTTCGGCGTCTTGGTTGCATAGTCGTCGAACGACTGAATGTTGTAATTCTCGATAGTCTGCGAGGTGAACGCCGTGATGCTCACCGGTACCTGGGCGAGGGACTCATCGCGCTTTCGAGCGGTCACGATGACGGTATCGAGCGTCGTCGCCTCCGTCGCCGCCGCCGCGGCCGCGTCCTGCGCACAGGCCGCGCCCCCGTGGAGCGCAGCGCCACAAGCCCACAGCATGGCGGTGCCCCCCGCGAGGAGCGGTGGTGTTCGAGTCTTCATGAATCCCCCTCTCGGCGCGGCACTCTGGTTCGATCTCTCGTGCCCCCAAACTCTGGCCGGTGACCCCGACGCCGCGCGCGCCCCGTCAGGTGATGTTGGCGGCCTTCAAAACGCGCTGCGGCTGCGACACGCCGTAGCCCTGGGCGTAATCGACGCCGAGGCTGCGCAGCATGTTGATGATTTCGACATTTTCGGCAAATTCCGCGATGGTCTGCTTGCCGGTGAGGTGTCCGATCTCGTTGATCGAGCGCACCATCTCGCGATCGATCGGGTCGTGCAGGATCTCCTTGACGAAGCTGCCGTCGATCTTCAGGAAATCCACCGGGAAGTGCTTCAAGTAGCCGAACGACGAGAGTCCGGTGCCGAAATCGTCCAGCGCGAACTTGCAGCCGAGCTCTTTCAGGGCCTGAATGAAGCGGTTCGCCTGAGAGAAGCTCGCGATGGCGGATGTCTCGGTGATCTCGAAGCAGATCTTGGTGGCATCGAGGCCGCTGCGATGGAATTGATCGATCACGTACGGCAGGAACTTGTCGTCACCCAGGCTCTGGCCCGATAGATTGATCGAGCACATGCAAAGCTTCTCGCGCTCGTCCGCCTCCGAGACGAGCCAGCGGAAGGCATTCTCGATGACCCAGCGGTCGATGCTCGGCGTGATGCCGTAGCGCTCGGCGGCGGTGATGAAATTATCCGGCGCGACGATCTTCCCGGTCTCGTCGCGCATGCGCAGCAACAGCTCGTAGTGCGCGCCCTCCTCCACGTGCTGCAGCGGCATAATGGTCTGGCGGAACAGCTCGAAGCGTCCCTCCTCGAGCGCGTTGTTGATGCGCGCGGCCCACTGCATCTCGCGGCGGCGGCGCATCAGGTCGATGTCGTTTTCCTCGAAGCTGTGCACCCGGTTGCGCCCGGCCTCCTTGGCGGCCTGGCAGGCGCTGTCCGCCGCCGAGAGTACCGAAGCGACGTCCGCGTTCTCGGCCGCGATCGGAACCACGCCGATGCTCGCGCCCAGGCGGAAGGTACGCTCCTCCCAGGTGAATTTGAAGTTGCGCACGGCCTCGCGCAGCGCTTCCGCGGTGCGCATCGCCTCATCGAGCGAGCAGCTCTCGAGCAGAATGCCGAACTCATCGCCGCCCAGGCGGGCGAGCGTGTCGCGCCAACGCACCTTCGACTTGAGCAGCGCTCCGACTTGACCTAGCAGCGCATCGCCGGCGCTGTGGCCGCAGGTATCGTTGACGATCTTGAATTGATCGAGATCGAGGCAACAGAGCGCGTAGGAGGTCTCACGCGCCTTGGCGCTCTTCAGGGCCCGCTCCATGCGGTTTTCGAACTCGCGCCGATTGACGAGACCGGTGAGAACGTCGTGGCTCGCATGGTAGGACAGGCGCCGGTTGAGCTCGCGAGCCTCGCTCACGTCGTGGAACACCAGCACGCCGCCCGAGACGGCGCCCGAGCCGTCGCGGATGGGCGATGCAGTGCTCTCGACGTAGATCTCGTTGCCGTCGCGCCGAATGAGGAGCATCGGGCGAACCGATTTGATGGAGCGGGTGCGCCGGATGGCGACCGCCAAAGGATTCTCGAGCGGCTCGCAGGTCTCCTCGTGAAACGCCCGGAAGACCTCCTCGATCGCTCGCCCCTGACTGTCCTCGAGACGCCAGCCGGTGAGGGCCTCCGCCACGGGATTGACATAATCGATGACACCCTTGGCGTCGGTGGTGACCACGCCGTCGCCGATGCTCTGCAGCGTGATCTGCGCGCTTTCCTTCTCGCGGAACAGCGCCTCCTCGTAGAGCTTGCGTTCCGTGATATCGAGCTCGACGCCCACCAGGCGCAGCAAGCGCCCCTTGTCATCCACCTTCGCCTTGGCGCGGCTGATGACCCAGCGCCATTCGCCCGTCGCATGGCGCATGCGATGCAGACTCTCGAAAATGGGAGTCTTGCCGGCGACGTGGTCGCGGATGGCAGCTTGCACCCGCGACATATCGTCGGAGTGCACCAGCGTGCGCCAGTCCGGGGCTTGGCCGACGTCCGCCTCGTCGTAGCCGAGCATCGTTTTCCAGCGCGGCGAGAGATAGACGCGATTGTTGAGCGTGTCGAAGTCCCACAGGCCGTCGTTGGCGCTGTAGAGCGCGAGATCGTTGCGCTCCTCGAGGTCGCGCAGATGCGCTTGAATCTCGATGCGCTCGAGAGCGGTGGCGAGACTTGAGCCGAGCAGTTTCATGAGCAGGTGCAGCTGCACCTCCCAGTTATCGCGCGCACGCGCACCGGCAAGCGCGAGCAGACCCGCGGGACGTCCCTCGATGAGGTAGCCGATCATCAGGATGGAGCCGACTCCGAGGTTCGCCCAAATCGCGGCATCATCCGCCTGATCGGGACGCGGTTTGCCCGTATCGCGCAGCTCCGACACCCGCAGCGCCGCAAGCCGGGACTTGAGCCAGGGCAAGGACTCGAGACTTTGACCGCGCAGCTGCTCCGGGTTGCCGGTGGTCATCAGGCCGCGCGCGACCTGCACGTCGATGAACACGGCGCCGTCGGGATCGAGCGTCGCGTGGAATGCAGCATCGGCGCGCGTCGCTTCACGCAGCAAATCGAGATTGGCGACGATCGTCTCCGCAGCCGTCTCGGCGGTCATGGTCTGGAAATCGACCGCGATCTTGGTGCAGATGACGTCGAGGCCTACGGTCGGCCGCAGGCCGCGCCGGGGCCAGGTCTGGGGCGACAATACATCCGAAGCCGTCAGGTCCGGATGTCGGGGATCGGTGGGTGCTATCGCCATGCGCCTGCGAGGGTCCCCGGTCGGTAATTGCACTTGTGGATCAACAGTTTGCCACCCGAAACGGGTGGAAACTCGAATGCGTCACACAGTTTCCCCACTCCCTGACAGCAGCCGGATACACTGGAATTCTCGCACAGGTTATCAGGAATACAAGATAAGCGCTTGTATTGGCGGGTCTTAACCCGGCGATTTCACGTAATGAGAGTTTTCGCTTGGCCGTAGAGAGCCCCCAGATTCTCCTCCATCTGCGCCTGAATCCGCTCGAGTCCCGGGGCGTCGAGTCCCTTGGCCACGTACACCGGCGGCCCGATCACGATGGCGATGCGCGCGAAGGGCTTGGGGATGACGAACCGATCCCACTGAATTTTCCAAGCCCGCGATGCCGCGTAGGCCATCGGAATCATCGGCCGCTGCGACATTTGCGCGAGCAGAATGGCGCCCGGCTTGAACTTCCAGGGCGGACCCCGCGGGCCGTCGGGCGTGATCGCGGGCGAGATGCCGCCGCGGGCGAGCGCCTCGTAGTAGTCGCGCAACGCCCGCGCTCCCGTATGCGACGAGGATCCACGGATGACCTGCCCTCCGACCTTGCGGACCAGCATCGCGGCGATCTCCCCGTCCACGGAGGGCGAGATCAGAAACCCGAGCTTCACGCCGGCACTGCGCATCTCGAGCAGCGGCTTCACGCACATGAGCTGGTGCTGGTGCCAGTAGACCGGAATGAAGGAGGGCCCGCGCTCGAGCGCCGCCGTGATGTGCTCCGTGCCGACCACCCGGATGCGCGCGCACCAGCGCCAAATCGTGCGTACGACAAAAATGGCCAGAGGTACGAGGAGCGTATAGAGCGCGAGCCGTGTGCGGGTGAGCCGGCGCGAGGAGCGCGTTTGTTGCTGGTAGAGGCTGTTGCGCAGGTCGCCGGCGGGTTCTTTCTCCACGTCGAGCATTGTCGGTAACGGCGACCGGGCGCGCAAGCCTAAGAAAAGCACGGCTGCGCTACAATATGCAGGATGCAATCCGCTCCCCTTCCTCCCGGTCCTGCCGAGGGTTTCGATCTCGGCGGGAGCGACGAGACTTTGCCGCGGCTACGCGAGTATTTCGCACGCTACGGCAACGTCTATCGCGTGTTCGCTCCGAGCCGGGGCGTTTATGACTACGTGATCAATCATCCGGACGACATCAAGCACGTGCTCCTGTCGAATCACCGCAACTACACCAAGGGCCAAGGCATGGATCGGGTCAAGATCCTGCTCGGCAACGGCATCATGACCAGCGAGGGCGACTTCTGGCGCCGCCAGCGACGCATGATGCAGCCGGATTTTCATCGGCGCGTCCTCGGCCGGTTTGCGCAACTGATTCACGAGGTGAACGAGAGGTTCGTTGAGCGCTGGGCCGCGCACGCCTCGCGCGGCGAGCCCGTCAACGTCACTGACGATGCGAGCGAGCTCACACTGCAGATCGTGCTCGAGTCGATCTTCGGCGATGACCTCGAGCGCGTCGCGCGCGAGCAAGGGGCGAACCCCTTCGAGGTCGTCGCCAAGGAGCAGAACCGCGATCTCAAGTTCGCCTTCCGCTTCCGCTCGCTCGCCAAGCTCATCGGCGAATTGATCGCACGCCGCCGGCGCGAGCAGCACGAGCGCCCCGATTTTCTCGGGATGCTCATGGCGGCACGGGATCACGACGATGAGCCCATGAGCGACAAGGAGCTGATCGACGAGGTGATGACCTTGATCGTGGCCGGACACGAGACCACCGCGGCGGCGCTCACCTGGACGTGGTATCTCGTCGCACGGCATCCCGACGTCGGCGCCGAGCTCGAGGCCGAGGCGGATCGCACGCCCGAGGGGATGCTGCATCTCGAGGCGGCCGAGTCGCTCTCCTTCGCGCATCAAGTGGTACAGGAGGCCTTGCGGCTCTATCCGCCGGGATGGCTGTTCACCCGTCGCGCGCTCGAGGAGGACGAACTCGGCGGCTTTCCGGTGGCGGCGCGCACCGACGTGTTCATCAGTCCCTATACCCTGCACCGCCACCCCGACTTCTGGAGCGCGCCCGAAGAGTTCCAGCCCGCGCGCTTCGCCGGCATCGATGCGAAGGAACGCCATCGTTTCGCCTATATTCCCTTCTCGGTCGGTCCCCGGCATTGCATTGGCGAGAACATGGCGATGTTCGAGATGCTGGTGCACGTCAATCGCATGGCGCGGCGCTTTCGGCTGCGGCTATTGAACGAGGATCCGATCGAGCTCGAGGCGCAGATCAACCTGCGGCCGCGCTCCAATCTACTGATGACGGTACAAATACGATGAAGTACACGACGCTTACGGACATGCTCGAGAGGAATCGCGACATCGATCGCACCGTGACGTATATCGAGGGCGAAAATGCGGAGCGCCAGGTGAGCTACGGCGAGGTGTATGCACGCGCGCTCGGAATCCTCCATCACCTGCAGGCGCAGGGCGCTCAGCGCGGCGATAAGCTGATCATTTTCCTCTCCAACAACGAGCAGTTCCTGGACGCTTTCTGGGCCGCGATCGCGGGCGGCATCGTGCCGGTGCCGCTCGCCGTCGGCATCAGCGCCGAGCATCGCCACAAACTTCTGCGGGTCGCCCGCAAGATCGGCCGGCCTCTGCTCTACACTGACGCGAAGAATCTCGAGCGCCTGCAGGCGCTCGCCGCGGAGGTCGGCGAGTCCGAGCTCATGGCGGAGCTCAAGTCGCGCACCTTACTGGCGGAATCGATCAGCGACATCTCGCGCCAGGCGAAGCTTCACCAAGCAGCCCCCGACGATCTCGCCTTCATTCAGTTCTCCTCCGGCTCGACCAGCGAGCCGAAGGGCGTGATGCTCACGCACGGCAACCTCATGGCCAATATGACGGGCACGATCCTCGCGGACAAGTACACGGACTCGGACGTCGGCTTCAGCTGGATGCCGCTCACCCACGACATGGGACTCATCGGGTTCTATTTGATCCTGTTTGGGTGCCGCTCGCACGTCAACTTGATGCCCACCGACCTGTTCGTGAGAAGACCCTTGCTGTGGCTGCAGCTGGCGTCAAAAAAGCGGGCGACCATCACCTCCTCCCCCAATTTCGGCTACCGGCACTTCCTCAAGGTGCTCGGCGGGCGTCGCCTCGAGAACGTCGATCTCTCGTGCATACGCGGCATCTACAACGGCGCGGAGCCCATTTCCGTGGAACTGGTGAACGAGTTCATGCAGACCCTCGCCTATACGGGGCTCAGGCACAACGCCATGTATCCGGTGTATGGGCTGGCGGAAGCGTCTCTCGCCGTTGCCTTCCCCGAGCACGGCGCGGATTACCGCTGGATTCGCGCCAATCGCCACAAGCTCAGCGTGGGTGCAAGGATCGAGGTGAACCCGGCCGATGCGCGCGAAGTCATCGAGCTCATGTGCGTCGGCCGGCCACTGCCGAACATGGAAGTGCGTATCGCCGACGCTGCGCGCGCGCCGCTCGCCGAGGGCCAAGTCGGACACATTCTCATTCGCGGACCGAACGTAACGCGCGGTTATTTCGCCGATCCGGAGGCCACCGCAGCGGCCCTCGACGCGGACGGCTGGCTCGACACGGGCGACCTCGGCGTCTTTTATGAAGGCGGCCTGTACATCGCCGGTCGCAGCAAGGACGTCATCTTCGTCAACGGCCAGAACTACTATCCCCACGACCTCGAGAACATCGCGCAGCGCGCCCCCGGGCTCGATCTCAATAAGATCGTGACGGCGGGAGTGGCCAAACCCGGGGCCCAGGGCGAAGAGCTGGTCGTGTTCGTGCTGCACCGGGGGGAGCTCCCGGAGTTTCTGCCCACGGTGGCCGCGGTGAACCGACTGATCAACGAGCATACCGGCATCGAGGTGAGTCACGTGATCCCGGTGAAGCGGATACCGAAGACGACCAGCGGGAAGGTGCAGCGCCACCTGCTCGAGAAGGCCTACAGCGATGGCGAGTTCGACGCGGATATCGCGGCGCTCGCGGCTCTGGCCCCTGCGGGTTCGCACGTGTCCGGCTCGGAGCTCGAGACGCGACTGCAGGCGATCGCCGAGGCGGCATTGCCCGGTAAGCGCATCGAGGTCACCGATAATCTGTTCGAGATCGGCGCGAGCTCGCTCAAGCTCATCGAGATCCACGAGAATATCGACCGCGACTACCCGGGCCTGATCGATCTCACCGAGCTGTTCGATCACCCCACCATCGTCGACCTGGCCAAACACCTGCAGGGCAAGCTCGGGAAGGCCGCGGGCTGAATCCGGCGGGCCTGTTTGCCCGTTGGGATCAATCGGCTCCGTAGAGCGGCTTCTTGAGCTTCCAGCGGCGGTAGGACCAGAGCCAATCGGCCGGATGCGCGAGCACGTCCGCCTCGCAGGCGCGCGCGTAGCGCTCGGTGATGGCGTTGGGCTCGAGCGTTTCGCGCCCGTCCCAGAGCTCGCGAATCTCGACCTCGTACCGTCCGCGGCTCACGCGCCGCATCAGCACGTAGAACACCGGCAGGCGCATGGCGCGTGCGATCTGCTCGGCGCCCACGTAAAACGCGGTGTCCTGGCCTAGAAATTTCGTCCAGTGGCGCTTGTCCGTCGACACGGGCGCCTGGTCGGCGTTCATGGCGAGCGCGCGCACCACGCCGCGGCGGCGCAGAAAGTCCGCGAGCAGCTCCTTGGCGGGAATCAACCGTGCGCCGAAACGCGAGCGCACCTCGAGCACGAGCCGCTCGGCCCAGGCATCGTGCAGGGGCTTGTAGGCCGCATCCACCGGAAACCCGAGCTGCAGGGTCACGCCCTGCAAGAGCCACTCCCAGTTGCCGAGGTGCGAGGTCACGAACATGACCGACCGTCCGGCCTCGAGCCGAGTGCGCACCGGCTGCAAATCATCGATGCGCACCCGCGCGATCATCTCGGCGGGCTCGATCGACATCGACTTCACCAGCTCCACCAGCACGTCGCAGAAATTCTTCAGGAATCGCTTGTGGATGGCGGTCCGCTCGGCCTCGCTCGCTTCGGGAAAGACTTTCGCGAGCTGCTCGCGGATCACTCGATGACGGTGGCGCGCCACGTAGTACGCGAGCACGTAGATCACCCACGAGAGCGCATATAGCGCCCACAACGGCGCCAGGGAGAGCGTTTTGAACAGGAGCTTCAAGGCTGCCCATTGTCCGGGCGCGGCGGCTCGGAATCCAGTCGTGCAGTCGTGCGCCACCTCGAGCGTTCCGGCCCTCAACGCCCGGCTCGCGCCACATCGCGCCATAATTGCTCCAGCGCTTCGCCACAAAGCGCTGCAAGACTCTTCCCTATCGCGGCCACACCGAGTCCGCGGGAGGGTGCGATCATGCCGAGTCGTGTGGATGCCTTGCTCGAGTTCCTGCGGCGCGCGATTGTCGAGCCGTTGGGCCGCCTCATGGGCGCGGCGGCATGGGGTATTCGTGCCGGCGGCGTGATGGCCTACCGCCGGCGCTGGCGCGTCGGGAGCGTGGCACTCCTCGCACTGGTGGCTTATGGGCTCTATACCCATCCACCCTTTGCCTCGGTACGCCGCGGCGAACTGCTGGTGCGCACCGACGTGCTCGACGGCTCGGTGACCGTCTTCACGGCCGGCACCGTGGCGGTGCTGCCCGGCATCCACCAGGTGCGCTGCTACTCCATTCGCGATCAGGTATATCGGCCGGCAGAAAGCGCGACCGCGACCGGCCCGGCGCCGTTTCAGTCGATCGAGGGGCTGTCGATCGGCGTCGATCTCACGGTGCGCTGGACCATCGATCGCGCCCGTCTCGCTCAGATGTCGAAGGAATTCCCGGACGACCTCAACGACGATCTCGTTGCACCCGCGGTGCAGGGAGTGATCTATCCGTTATTCGCGCGATATTCCGTGCGCGAGATCTTTTCGCGCCGCCGCGCAGAAATCCAGCAGGAACTGATGACCGAGCTCAAGCCCAAATTCACGGCGATGGGCCTGGTGCTGCGCGGGGTCGACATGGGCAAGGTGGATTTGCCGCAGGACTATCGGGCGGGAATGGAAAAGCTGCTGTCCGAGGAGCTCGAGACCGAGAAGGTGCGCTACACCCTCGAGCTCAAGGAGGCGGACGTCAAGCAACGGCAGCTCGAGGCCGAGGCCGACAAGGTGCGGCGCCAAACGGCTGCCGAGGCGGCCGGCGCGGAGCAAGTCATCGCCGCCCGCGCGCAGGAAGAGACCATGAAGCACATTCTGCCCTTCAAGCAGAAGCAGATCGAGCAGCGTCAGCTCGAGGCCGAAGCGGACAAAGTCTCCCGTATTCGTACCGCGGAAGGCGCCGCCGAGGCGCGCCGGATCGAGGCCCGGGGCGAGGCCGATTCGCGCCAGAAGCTCGCGGATGCGGAAGCGTATCGGCTCGATCTCGTCGGCAAGGCCAATGCGGGTCAGATGGAGCGCGAGGGGGCACTGGTCGCACGCTACCCTCTGCTGATCCAGAAGACGCTCGCGGACAAGCTCTCCGACAAGGTCCAGGTCATCATTGCACCGCTCCCGGCAGCCGGCAAATTCCTCGGCTCGAATCTCATCGGCACCCAGGGCTTGACGGGCCCCGAGGAGACCGCCGCCGAACCGGGCACTCAGGCCCAGGGCTCGCGATGATCCTCGCCCTCACCGCAACGATCGCCATCGTCGTGCTGGACCACACCTCGCTCCGGGCGGCACCGAGCTCTGCCGCCACGGAGCTCACGGCGCTCCGGCCGGGGGATGTGGTCGAGATCCGCGGCGAGCGCGCCGGGTACCTCAAGGTCTACGATTATCATCGCGAGCGCGGTGGCTATCTGCGCAGTGAATCGGTGCGGCCGATGGCGCTCACCGAGGCCGCCGCGCCGGAACTGCTCACCGTGCTGCGCTTCCTGCGCGAGACCCCCGGCTCCGAGACCCTCGGCATCAGCTACGGCGCCGCATACTTGAAGGCCGCACCGGCTCGAGCGCTCACCGCCGAGCCTTTCGATGCCATTGCCCGGATGGCCGAGCGGTTGGCCGATGAGGCCTCGGCAAGCTCGAGCCGCTCCACCGATGCGGCCGCGCACCTCGAAGTGGTGGAGCAGTTCGGCATCCGCATGCAGAGCTTCGAGCGCAACGGACGAATGCAAGTGTGCTACGACGGCGAGCTCTTCCGCCGCGTGCTGACCATGGGCGGGGCGAGTCCGGAGGAGCGTGCGCACGCCCTGCTTGGACTCACGCGCCCTGATTGCATTGATCCGGCGCTGGGACCTGCGCCGCGCGCCGCGCTCGACGATGCGCGCCGCGAGCTGCTCGATGAGATCAAGGATGCGGCTTTGCCCCCGCTGATGCGCACCCGGCTGCACCTGCGGCGCGCGGGCGTCTGGGCGTCGGTTGCGTACGAGCAGGCACGGCGCGGCGAGCCGTCGGGGACGGCGGCCGGTCGGGCGCTCGCCGAGCTCATGGCCGCGGACCCGAATGAGCTCGGCGAGGACCGGCGCAGCGAGTACGTCGACGCCGTGGTGCGGACCGGCGCGGTGCGTTGGGCCGCCGCGACGGCGGCGCCCGCCGCAGGCGGACTCACCGTGAGTGCGGCGCCCGGCGATCCGGGGCAGACCTGCGTCACGTTGGGAGAATCGCAGCATCCTCACGCGGCGCCGCTGGTACGACGCTGTACCTACGGCATTGTCTGGACGGCCTCGGCGCACGCGATACCGCAAGGCCCGGCGCTGGTACTCGCGGTGCAGCCCCTCGAAAGCTGGCGCGAGCTTTGGGTCTTCCACGAAGACGCGGGAAACTGGAGCGTCGATGTGCTCTCACCCGGCTTGGACGATCCCGAGGAAGGCTACGTGGACTATGCCGGCTTCGTGCCGGGCTCGAAGCGCTTGCTCATCGCCCGCGAAGTGAAGGAACACGGCCGATTTCGCCGTCGCTTCGAGGAGCTCAGGCTCGGTGATCTCGCCTTGCTGCGACAGGCGAGCAGCCCGGAGCTGCTACGCGATTTCGGCCGATGGCAGGACGTCGCCTGGCGGCGGGACACGCTGGGCTTGCACTGAGCGCGGAATCGATCCAGGCCGCGCCCAGGACCTGCCCGATGCGCACGTGTCACGGGCGCGCACTTCAGCGCGTATAGGTCACATAGTATTTTTTATAGCCCTTCGTCGACCAATGCCCTTTCCAGCCCTTCGGCATAGCCACGCCCTCGCCCGCCTTCGCCTCGAGCACCGTGCCGTCCGCGGAGGTGAGCGTTACGCTCCCCTCGAGAAAGAACATGAACTCATCGACCTCGTAGGCGGCGATATCCTGCTCCGAGGGACCTGCATCGAAGAGGCCAAACTCGACCTTGCCGTCCTTCGATTTGAGCAGCAGCATGTCGGTGGCGGGTCCATCTGCGCCGTTTTCCTTGACGGCGTTTTTGCTTGCGAATATCGGCCCCGCCGCCTCAGCGGCGCTGATCTTGACCGGCTTGGTCGTGACGAGCGGCCGCGGCGCGGGCGCATCCGCGAAAGCGGCGGCCGCGCACAACAACGTCGTCACGATTCCAACCTTGATTAATTTCATCTGATCTCCTCGTTGAGCGACGCGCCAATGTTTATTGTGACCCGCGATCCCGTCGCGCAAATAGGATAGCATCCGCCCTCGATCAGCCGGGAGCCGTGATCGCATGATTACCATTGAGAAACTCGAGACCTTCACCAACGAATTTGTATGCTTCGTGCGCGTCACAACGAACACCGGCGCGCTCGGTTGGGGACAGGCCTCGACCTATAATGCCGACATCACGGCGAGCATCTTCCATCGGCAGATCGCTCCGTGGGTGCTCGGCCGGGATGCGCTCGACATCGACGCGTTGGTGGAGCGCATCGAAGAGCGGGAGCACAAGTTTCCGGGCAGCTATCGCTGTCGTGCCATCGCCGGCCTCGACACCGCCTTGTGGGATCTGCGCGGCAAGATGGACGGTAAACCGGTGGTCTCGCTCCTCGGCGGAACAGCTAAGCGGCTGCGCGCCTACGCATCCTCAATGAAGCGCGACATCTCGCCCGATGCCGAGGCCGAGCGTCTGGTGCGCTTGCGCGATGAGCAAGGATTCGATGCATTCAAGTGGCGCGTCGCAGCCGAATGCGGACACGACGTCGACGAGTGGCCCGGCCGCACCGAGGCCATCGTGCCGCGCGTGGCGCGGGCGCTCGGAGACCGCGTGGCGAAGCTGGTCGACGCCAACAGCGGCTACTCGCCGAGGCGCGCCGTCGAGGTCGGACGCTTGCTCGAATCCGAGGGTGTGAGCCACTACGAAGAGCCCTGCCCTTACTGGAAGCTCGACGAGACCAAGCAGGTGACCGATGCGCTCGCGCTCGATGTCACGGGCGGCGAGCAGGATTGGGATCTGGCCACGTGGGCGCGCATGATCGAGATGCGCGCGGTCGACGTGGTGCAGCCGGATGTGATGTACATGGGAGGCATCGCGCGGACGCTGCGCGTCGCGCGCATGGCCGCCGCGGCCGGGCTTCCGTGCACACCGCACAGCGCGAATCTGTCGCTGGTCACGATCTGCACCATGCACCTTCTCGGCGCCATCCCGAATCCGGGCAAGTACCTGGAATTCTCCATCGAGGGTCTGGACTACTATCCCTGGCAGAAGGATCTGTTCCTGGGAGATCCCTTCGCCATCGAGAACGGCTGCGTCAGAATTTCCGACGAGCCGGGCTGGGGTGTGGAAATCAATCCCGACTGGCTCAAGCGCGCCCAGTACCGAGCGAGCGAGCGACGATGACCGAGCGCGGGAGCGACGCCTGCGACTACATCGTGGTCGGGGCCGGCACTGCGGGATGCGTCGTGGCGAGCCGGCTGTCGCAGAGCGGTAAGGACCAGGTTTTATTGCTCGAGGCGGGCGGCTCGGACCGCCGCTTCTGGATTCGGGTGCCTGTAGGCTACGGCCGCACCTTCGCCGACCCGAGGGTCAACTGGATGTACCGTACGGAACCCGACCCGGCGCTTGCCGGGCGACGCGGTTACTGGCCACGCGGCAAGGTGCTCGGCGGCTCCGGCTCGATCAACGGCATGGTGTATGTCCGCGGGCTCTCCTCGGACTACGACGGCTGGCGCGCGCTCGGCAATCCCGGCTGGGGCTTCAGCGACGTGCTGCCCTATTTCAAGATGGCCGAGGACTATTGCGACACGCCCGACCCCGCGAGCCTCGGCCACGGCGGCCCGATCCACGTCAGCGACATGGCGGAGGATGTCCATCCCCTGTGCCGGACGTTTATCGAGGCGTGCGAGAGTGTGGGCTATCCGCACATCGCGGACTTCAACTCGCAGGACCCCGAGGGGGTCGGCATTTACAAGATCACGACGCGCAACGGCGTGCGTGAATCGACCGCGCGCGGCTACCTGCGCCCGGCGCGCACGCGCTCCAATCTCGGCGTGCGCTTGAAGTCGCAGGCGCTCAAGATTCTCTTCGACGGCAATCGAGCCGCGGGGATCGCTTACCTGCACCACGGCACGCCGCGCGAGGCGCGGGCGCGCAAGGGCGTGATTCTTTGCTTGGGATCGATCAACACGCCGCAGCTCCTGCAGCTTTCGGGCGTGGGCGACGGCGCGCTCCTGCAACGCCAAGGGATCAAGGTGTCGGTCGAGAGCCCGGCCGTGGGCCAGAACCTTCAGGATCATCTGGACCTGACGTTTCTATACCGCTCGAAGGTGCCGACGCTCAATAACGATCTCTATCCGCTGTCGGGCAAGCTCAAAGCCGGGCTCCGTTATCTGCTCACGCGCCGCGGGCAGCTCGCCATCAGTATCAACCAGGCGGGCGGCTTCGTACGGAGCGATGCGGCCCAGCCGCAGCCGAACTTGCAGCTCTACTTCAGTCCCTTGAGTTACAAGAGCGCCAAGTGGCCGATCCGTCGGCTGATGAATCCGGATCCATTTCCGGCATTCATGGTGTCGTTCAACATCTGCCGGCCGACGAGTCGGGGCCGCGTGGAAATTCGCTCGTCCAACCCGCTCGAGGCGCCGCTCATTTACCCCAATTCCCTCTCGACCGAGCACGATCTACGCGAAGCGCTCGCTGGAATGCACGTGCTGCGCAGGCTCGGCGCGAGCGCCCCTCTCGCCGGCATCGTCGAGCGAGAAGTCTCCCCCGGTCCCGAGAAACAGTCGGACGCGGAGCTCCTGCAGGACTTTCGCGAGCGCGCATCGACCACCTTCCATCCAAGCTGCACCTGCCGGATGGGACCGGATCCGGCCACCGCGGTCGTCGACGCGCGGCTGCGCGTGCACGGCGCGCGCGCGCTACGCATCGTGGATGCGTCGGTCTTTCCGAACATTCCCACGGGCAACACCAACGCGCCGACCATCATGGTCGCCGAGAAAGGGGCGGCGCTGCTCGCCGAGGACGAAGGGGGCTGACCGCGGCTGGCGAGGGAAGGAACGCCGCGCTGCTGCGATGCTAGTCGATCTTATCGGTAGGCCGTCCAGATGGTCTTCAAATCGACATACTTGTCGATGGCGTGCGGCGAGCGATCGCGGCCGAAACCGGACTGCTTGAAACCGCCGAAGGGCGTGGAAACGGAAGATCGATCGAAACTGTTGACCCACACGGTCCCCGCGCGCAGGGCGGCGGAGATGCGATGCGCGGCATTGATGTTCGAAGTCCATACCGCGGCGGCGAGACCATAAATGCTGTCGTTCGCCATGACGAGCGCATCCGATTCCTCGCCGAAGGTGGTCACGGCGAGCACGGGCCCGAAAATCTCCTCGCGAGAGACCCGCATCTGGGGGCGCACTTCGTCGAGAATGGTGTGCTCGACATAATAACCGCCGCTCTCCGTCAAGGCCGGCTTGCCTCCGAGCGCGACGCGCGCCCCCTCTGCAACGCCGACATCGATGTAGCCGAGCACGCGCTGCATGTGCCCCTGATCGATCAGCGCGCCCATCTGAGTCGCTGGATCGAACGGGTTGCCGAGCGGGATCTTCTTCGCCACGCGTGCAATGCCCGCGAGCAGCTCATCTTTGACGCTCGAATGCACGATGAGCCGTGATCCGGCATTGCAGGTCTCGCCGGCGTTGTAATAGATTCCCCAGGCAATCGCCTCGGCTGCGGCCTCGAGGTCGGCATCGGCGAGCACCACGTGGGGACTCTTGCCGCCGCACTCGAGCGACACACGCTTCATGTTCGATTCGCCCGCGTAGCGCAGCATGAGCTTGCCGACTTCCGTCGAGCCGGTGAAGCTCACCATGTCGACATCGCCATGCAGCGCGAGCGGCCTGCCTGTCTCCTCACCGAATCCGGGCACGACGTTGAGCACCCCCGGCGGCAAGCCCGCCGCGGCGCCGAGTTCGGCCAGGCGAATCGCGGAGAGCGGGCTCTGCTCGGCGGGCTTGAGCACGACTGAGTTGCCGGTGAGCAGCGCGGGACCGAGCTTCCAGGCCGTGATGATGAGCGGGTAATTCCAGGGAACGACGGCCGCCACCACCCCCAGCGGCTCGCGGCGAATCAGCGCGAGATCGTCCGGGCCGGTCGGTGCGACTTCGTCGTAGAGCTTGTCGGCGAACTCGGCGTAATAAGCGATGGTGTCCGCCGCCTTCGGTACGTCCACGTCGACGGAGTTGCTGATGGGCTTGCCGACGTCGAGCGTCTCGAGCATCGCAAGGCGCTCGAGATCGCCGCGAATGAGCTCGGCGAAGCGCAACAGCACCCGCTTGCGCTCCTTCGGATCCGTGCGGCGCCATACCCCCGCCTCGAACGCCGCGCGTGCCGCAGCGACCGCATCGTCGACGTCTTTTTGTGAGCAGCGCGCCACTTGGGCGATGACGCGGCCATCGATCGGGCTCTGCTTCTCGAACACTCGGCCGTCGCGCGCGGCGACGAACTTCCCATTGATGAAAGCGCGGCCCTCGGGGCGCAGCGGCGTCGCGAGGCGCTCCCATTCGCTGCGGCTGCGTGCGGCGAGGCTGCTCATGGGCGGGGCCTGGACATAGGGAACTCGGGATCTAGCGTGCTGTGCCGCACTTTTTTGAAGCTAGCACACCCCTGAAGCCTGGTAAATGAGGCTCCGGGCCGCGCCTGCTGCGGCCGCCTGCGACCTGGTTCCAAGAATTCCTCGCCCCGTTGCGAGATAGAATGCGCATGATCGACTCGCTGAGCGACGTGCTTCCTGATCTCGTGGTCATGGTCAAACGTGACGGGGTCATTTTGAGCCATATGGGGGGCCGCGGTGTCGCCGCGCTCGCTCTGCCGCCGGAAGCGGTGGGCCAACGCCTCGATGCAATCTGGCAAGAATCCGTTGCGACCTGCATCAAGCAGACCGTGCGTCGGGCGATCGCGCAGCGTACAACGCTCGACACTTTCTTCACCGCGGCGGATGTGCGCTACGAGCTGCGCACGACCCCGCAGGGCCCCGACCGCGCGTTGTGCGCCATTCGCGCGGCCGGCGCGGACCGCACCACGGACGAGGCTGCCGGTGCCGATGATTTTACGCAATCACGATTTGACCGGCGCGGATTCATGCGCCGTTTCCACGACACTCTGTCCGAGGCCGTGATCCAGGAGAAGCCGACGGCGCTCGCTCTGATTCATCTGGACGGCATTGCCGACATCGAGCGCGCGTTCGACGCCAAGATCTCCGAGCAGGTTCTGAGCAGCGCGATTTTGCGATTGCCCCATGAGGTATCGCGCCCGCAAAAAAACGACAACGAGTTGGGCGAGTACCTCGGGCAGTTGAGCGCCGATATCCTTGCGCTGGTCATGGCCTCGGCAGACCGGGATGCGATTGAAACCTGTGTATCCGGGGTTTGTGCGAGCTTGGGCGAGCCGGTGCCCATCGGCGATGCGACGTTTCAGCTGACACCCTATGCGGGCGTCTCGATCTTGGGTCAAGACGGAAGCTCGCCGCGGAGTTTGCTCGACAAGGCGCGCTCGGCGTGCGCCGAGGCCCGCCGCTCCAACTCCACACGGGTTTTCTTTTTCAGCGACACCCTGAAGCTCCGATCCCTGCAGCGCTTGGACATCGCACGGGAAATGCGCGACGCGATCGCGAACCGCGAAATCGCTCTGCGCTATAGCGGCCGGCACGAGCTCGCCTCCGGACGCCTGGTCGCCCACGTCGGCTACCTCAAATGGACTCATCCACTGCGCGGTGAGCTCACTCCGGGCGAGTTTCTGGGGGTGGCGGAGACCACGGGTCTCGCCCCGGCCCTGTCTCGCGCACTCCTCGCGGGGTTGCGTGACGATTTCACGGCGCTGCGCGCAGCGCTCCCCCCCGATGTGCGCCTATCGTTCGGCGCCCTGCGTCACCATCTGCTGCAAGATGACTTTGTCGACGACATCGGCCGCTTCTTGGCGGAGAGCGGCATGCCCGCTTCGCGGCTGGAACTGCGCATCGCCGAACGCACGTTCGCCTCGATGAACGCCTCGATCTGTCAGTCCTTGGGCAGGCTCGGAATACAGATCGTCGTTGACGAGGTGGGGCGCGGGTTCGCTTCCTCGCTCGATCGCCTCGCCCGGGCACCCATCTGGGGCCTGCAGCTCGACCGCGCATGGACGACGGCGCTGCGCACCGACGAGGTCGCCCTGAAGGTGTGCAAGGCCGGAATCAGTGCGGCCGGGGCGCTCGGGCTCACCCCGATCGCCACGGGCGTGGACGATGCGGCGCAGCGGGAGGCGCTGGTGGCGTTGGGATGCCGGCATGGGAGCGGTGACCTGTTCGGTCCGAGCGCCGAATTTGACACTGCCATTATGAGACCTGCGTCACACCGAATGACCTGAGTCATGAGGCGCCCTCGGCCGTAAATCGGGCCGCTTCACAGTGAAATGCGTCACACATCCCCGACTGTCGGGGTTTGGCGACTCCAGGCGGCTCCCATGGCACGAATGTTCCTGCTCCTAACGGCGCTGTCCTCTATCAGCATTGCGCTACCGGCAAGCGCCCCTCGCATCGAGAGAGCCGCACCCGAACACGCACAGCGCTATCTCGTGCAGGCGGTGAGTGTGAGCGCTGCGCGGCGCTCCGTGATGGGCGTCGGTGCGACAGTGGAGCAGAATCTGCCGATCGTCAACGGCGTTGCCGCGCGCCTGAGCGCCTCGCAAGCCGATCGCCTGCGTGCGACGGACGGCGTCCGGCTATTCGCCGACCGAGCGATCAGGACGAGTCAGTCGCTGCTCTCCACGCTCCTAGGTACGACCGAAAATGTCGTCTCGACGACACTCGTCACGGCGAATACGGTACCGCTGGTCTCGGGCGTCACGGGCTCGGTTGTCGGCCTCACCAGCGGCAACTCGGTGCCGCAAGACGGCACCGGCGAAAATACGCCGACGCTTCTGTATCAGACCAACTATCCGATGTTGGTCGGTGCCGATACCTTGCAGCAGGCCGGTATCACGGGCGCGGGCGTCACCATCGCCATGCTCGACAGCGGACTGTGGCAGGCGCTGAGTCAAAACTACGGCGGGCGTATCCTCGGGACGATCGATGTGACCAATGGGGGATCCGGGCCGGTCACCGGCGACCCCTACGGCCATGGCACGCACATCACCTCCATCGCAGCCGGTGGTGCGGTCAACCTATCGGGCAGCTATCTCGGCGTCGCGCCCGGCGCGAACCTGGTCATCGTGCGTGCTTTCAACGGCCAGGGTGCCGGCCGCTACATCGATGTGATCTCCGGCCTCAACTGGATCCTCGCCAACCAGCGCAAGTACCACATACGTGTCGTGAACCTGTCGTTCGGCGCGTCCCCCGAGTCGTATTACTGGAACGACCCCATCAACCAGGCCGTGATGGCGGTGTGGCAGGCGGGCATCGTCGTGGTGGCCGCGGCCGGAAATTCAGGGCCTGCGGCGATGACCATCGACGTGCCGGGCAACCTCCCCTACGTCATCACCGTAGGCGCACTGACCGACAACTACACGCCCTACAACCTCAGCGATGATCGCCTGGCGTCGTTCTCCTCCGCCGGTCCCACCTACGAGGGTTTCGTCAAGCCGGAAGTGATCGCTCCGGGCGGACACATGGTCGCCTCCATGTCGAGCCAGAGTTATCTCGCGAACATAGATCCCGGCTCGATGGCGCCCACGGCCCAGATGTTCACCATGTCGGGCACCTCGATGGCGACGGCCGTTACCACCGGGGTCGTGGCGCTGATGCTGCAATCGGACCCGACACTCTCCCCCGATGACGTCAAATGCCGGCTGCTCGCGTCGGCTCGGCCGGCGGTGAGCGCGAGCGGCACGCTGGCCTACAGCGTCTTCGAGCAAGGGGCGGGACTCGTCAACGCCGTGTCGGCCGTGAACAGCTCCATGACCGGCTGCGCCAATCGAGGGCTCAACATCGCGGCCGACTTGGCCGGTACACAGCATTTCGGCGGACCCGCGAACGAAGATGCCAACGGCAATTACTACGTCATGAACATGGCGGGCTCGACCTGGGGCGGCTCGCAGCCGAACGACGGCTATTCGTGGTCGACTGCCTACAACGGCAGCCAGGGCTACACCTGGAGCGAGGGCTACGTGTGGAGCCAGACCTATAACTGGAACCAGGCTTACACCTGGAACAATGGGTACACCTGGAGCAGGGGCTATACCTGGTCGAGAGGCTACACCTGGAGCAGATCGGTGCCCTGGTGGGGCACGAATTCGCAGGCCGCCGGAGCCGCGCAACCCGCCTCCATTCTCCCGTGGGTACCCAATCAGTGACATGCGCGCTCGAAGCCGATGCCTCTTGAGGCTGGGGGTACTGGGGTCGCTGCTCCTCGTCGCGGCCGGTCAGGCCGCTGAAGCACCGCCGCTGGTCCTCGAGCACCTCACGCCCTCCGAGGGGCTCCCGCAGGGTACGGTCTACGACAGCCTGCAAGATTCCCAGGGCTTCGTTTGGCTGGCCACCGAGGACGGCCTGATCCGCTACGACGGCCTGGAGCTCTATCGCTACGCCTATTCGCGCACCGCCCGCCAGGGATTGCCGGGCAATTTCATCCGCGAGATCGTCGAGGACGCGCATCACGATCTGTGGATCGCGATCAAGGATGCCGGTCTCGCCCGCTGGAACCGGGCGACGGACAGTTTCACCCGGTTTCGACACGATCCGAACGATCCAGGATCGCTGGCGAGCGACGTGACGCGCGCCGTGCTGGTGGATGCACGGGGCCGCATCTGGATCGGAATGAACGATGCGGGCATCGATATCCTCGACCCCGCCTCCGGCCGCATCGAGCATCGGCGACACGATCCACATAACACCGATTCGCTGAGCGACGATGAGATCTTCACCCTGGCCTTGGATCGCAGCGGAGCAGTGTGGGTGGGGACGGCGGCCGGGCTCGATCGCTGGCAACCCGAGCGCAACGCGTTCCTGCACTTTGGCCAGGATCGCGGCGCTCTCACGGGCAAACAGGTCTTGGCGATGATCGAGGATCACACCGGGAGCCTGTGGGTCGGCACGTTCGACGGCGGCCTCGACCACATCGACTCGACGGGTAAGCTCATCGAGAGCTTCCGCCACGACGCACAGCGCCCCGCTTCGCTCGCCGGCGACGAAGTGCGGGCCATTCTCGAGGACCATGCGGGACATCTGTGGGTAGGGACCGAGCAGGGTCTCGATCTTTTGGATCGCGCCAGGGGCGAATTCTCGCATTATCGCCACGACGACAGCGATTCGGCCTCATTGCGCGATTCGTACATCATGTCGCTGTATCAGGACTCTGCGGGACTCGTTTGGATCGGGACGCGCGCAGGAGGTGTCAGCCGCTGGAACCCGCACAGCTGGGAACTCGGCGGCCACCGGCCGGAATGGCTCGGCGGCAAGCCGGTTACTTCCTTCGCCGATGCCCCCGATCATCGGGTGTGGATCGCATCGATGGGGGGCGGTCTCAAGCAATTCGATGCAAGCAGCGGCGAGGCTCGGGACATCGATGACATCGTCGGGCGGCACGATGCGCTGGGCGATCGTCGGGTGATGTCGCTCCGTCTGGATCGTCGCGATACGCTGTGGATCGGCACGATGGCGGGCGGGCTCAAGAAATTGACGGCCGGCGGAAGGCTCGAATCCATTCCGGTCAAAGCGGGCGATCCTCACGGCACGAGCGCCGAAGGCATTCAGACCATTTACGAGGGCCGTGACGGGCGCATCTGGCTCGGCGTGCACGACGGCGGCGCCAATGTGATCGACCCGGCGACAGGCCTGATTCGCCAACTCCCCTTCGGCGCCTCCGTTCGCGGAGCGCTCAGCGCAGCGAGCGTCACAGCGATCGCCGAGGACAGCCAAGGGAACGTGTGGCTCGGCACGGACGACGGCGGTCTCGATCTTGCGAAGCAGGACGGCACCATCGTCAAGGTATTTCGGCATGATCCCGCGGACCCCACGAGTCTGCCCTCCAACACCGTGTATGCGCTCGAGGTCGACGGCGAGGGCCGCATCTGGGTGGCGACCGATGAGGGAGGCCTCGCGCGCGTGGTCGGGTCGAGCGCCTCGCCCGATTCCATTCGCTTCCGGGAGGTATCGCGCGAGGAAGGACTGTCGAGCGACACCATTTACGGTGCGTTGAGTGATGGCGAAGGACGCATCTGGCTCAGCGGAAACGCGGGGCTGATGCGTTTCTCGCCCGACTCGCAGTCGGTGAAAACTTATCATCGAGAACACGGCTTGCAGGGCGAGGAGTTCGACTACAACGCCTACCATCGCTTGCGCGACGGACGTCTGTGCTTCGGCGGACCTGGCGGTTTCAACATCTTCGACCCCACGCGACTCACCGAGAATACGCATGCGCCGCGCGTGGCGCTCACGAACCTGGAAGTGCTCGGCGTTCCCCTGCCGAGCAAGACCCCGTACTGGTTGCTCGATCACATCAAGCTGGACTACGGGGCGAGCATCGTGTCGCTCGACTTCGGTGCGCTCGATTTCATCTCTCCCAAGCGCAACCATCTGGCCTATCGGGTCAGGGGTTTCAGCGATCGCTGGATCGATCTCGGTGCGCAGCACCGCGTCACCCTCACCAACCTCGACGCGGGTGATCACTTGCTCGAGGTACGCGCGGCCAACGCCGACTCGGTCTGGAGCGACCCGCCGCTGCATCTTACGATTCACCGCGACCCCGCTCCCTGGCGCTCCGCGTGGGCGTATGCCCTGTATGCGCTTGCCGCTCTTTTGTTCGCCGCCCACCGGGTGCGCGCGCACCGCAGGAAGATACGCGGCATCGTCGAGGCCAAGCAACGCCTGGAATCGGAGGTGGCGCTGCGTACCCGTGAGCTCGTCGAGAGTAATCGGCAGTTGGCGGAAGCCGCGCAGGCGAAGAGCAATTTCTTGGCTCGAATGAGCCATGAGCTGCGCACACCGATGAATGGCGTCGTGGGAATGACGGAGCTGTTGGGGCGCACGGCGCTGTCGCCGACGCAAGCGCGCTTGACGCAAACGATGCGCTCTTCCGCCCACGTGCTCCTGCAGATCGTCAACGACCTGCTCGATCTGTCCAAGCTTCAGGCCGGCAAGGTCGATTTCGAGTCCCTGCCGCTCGACCTCGCGCGCCTCCTCGAGGAATGCACGACGTTATTCGCGGGAGCCGCCGAGGCCAAGGGCATCGAGCTCATCGTGTCACCGCCGGCGAGCCTCGCCCACACGCTGCTCGGCGACCCCTTGCGGATTCGCCAGATCGTGCTGAATCTCGTGGGTAACGCCGTCAAGTTCACCTTTCAGGGCGAAGTCGTCGTCAAGGCCGATGTCGTTCCGGGCGATGCGGGGCGCGCGCTCCTCGAGATCGCGGTCAGCGACACCGGCGTGGGGATGGATGCCGCGACCATCGAGAAGATTTTCGAGCCCTTCACCCAAGCCGATGAGTCGACCACGCGGCGCTTCGGCGGCACCGGGCTCGGTCTCGCGATCTGCCGCGAGCTCGCCGAGCGCATGGGAGGCACCGTCACTGTCGATAGCCGTCCGAGTGTCGGATCGACCTTCCGCATGTCGTTGCCGCTGGCGCTCGCCGCCGCGGAGACCGCGGCGACGCCGGCCGCGTTCGCGCCGCGGACCGTCTCGATCTTCACCCGACGACCGGCGCTTGCCGAATCCCTCGTCCGCCACGCCTCGGCACTCGGCCTGAAGGCGCGTTGCTGCGAAAGCGAAGCGGACTCCATAGCCTGCGAGGATCTCATGATCGTGGATCTCAGCACGCATGCGGCCCTGGTCGAGTCGCTGTTCAAGGACGCGCACATCGCCCGGCCGCCGATGGTGATCCTCGCCACGGCTGCCCAGCTCGACACGCTCGAATGCCGAGGCCTGATCGACGCCGAGTTGATCGTGGCGAAGCCCGTGCAGCGCGAGGCCCTCTGCGCCGCGCTGCATGCGGCAACAGGCGAGCGGCAGAGGCGCGAGCGGCATCGCTCGACCGAGGACGGGCCGCCGATCGGCGCCCATGTACTCTTGGTCGAGGACGAAGCCGTGAACGCCGCGGTCGCTCAAGGGTACCTGGGAGAGCTCGGCTGTACCTGCGTGTGGGTGGACAATGGCTCCGAGGCGGTCGCGCGCAGCGCCACCGAGCGGTTCGACATGATCATGATGGACCTCAACATGCCCGACATGGACGGCTTGGCGACGGCTCGGCTCATGCGCGAGCGCGAGGGGATGGGTCCGCACATACCCATCGTTGCGCTCACGGCACATGAACCCATGAGCTATCGAGATTCGTGCCTCGAGGCGGGCATGAACGATGTGATGGGCAAGCCCTACACGCTCGGAGAATGCGCGCGGCTATTGCGCCGCTGGGTGAGCGGCTCCCCGAATCAGGCCGGCGAGCCGGAGAATGCCGCGCCTTCTCCCGCTCGCCCGGATGTCGTCGCGCCGCACGGCCGGTCACAGGTCGATACCGCGACCGTGACGGCCCTCAAGAACCTGCGCGCGGCCGGTCAGCCGGATTTGTATTCGCGACTCGTCGGCTTGTTCGAGACAGGATCCATCCAGGCGATGACCGAGGTCGACTCGGCGCTCGCGGGGGGCGACCTTGCCGCAGCGAGTGCGGTTTGCCACAAATTGGCCGCAAGCGCCGCCAATGTCGGGGCACTCACCTTTGCGCATCAGGCGCGGACTTTCGAAGAACTCTGCCGGCAGCGCGACGCAGCCCGGGCTGCCCAAATATTCGCGGCGATGCGCGCCGTCCATCCCTCGCTCATGGACGAGCTGTTGCGACACTGTCTTTCGGAGAGCGCGTGAGCGAATTGCCCGCACCGCCGATCGCCATCATCGCCGACGATGAGGATCTCGGCCGACTGCTTCTGGCCGAGACCGCAGTGGCCTCGGGTCTGGCACCCTTGAGCTTTGACAACGGCGTGGCGGCGCTCAAGGCGGCTCTTTCGCAAGATGTCGCCATCGTGCTCTTGGACGTCGACATGCCCGGCATGGACGGCTACGCGGTATGCCGGCGGCTGCGTGCCGACCCCCGCTTTGCCACGGTACCCATCGTGATGGTCACGGGCCACGAAGATTCCGTCGCCATCACCCGCGCGTTCGACGCAGGCGCCACCGATTTCATCTCGAAGCCCGTCAACTGGGCGCTCTTGCCGCGACGCCTGGCCTACATCCTGCGCAACGCGGCCGCGTCCGAGCGCATCGAGCGGCTCGCCTATTTCGACACGCTGACCGGACTGCCGAACCGGCAACGCTGCATCGATGCGGCCGAGCGGCTGTTTGCGGACGCGGCGATTGCGGAGGAACAGGTCGCGGTCATCTACGTCGATCTCAACAGCTTCAAGCGAGTGAACGATACCTTCGGTCATACGGTCGGCGATGCCGTCCTGAAAAGCGTCGCCGTCCGGTTGGCACGAGCTCTCGCCCCATTTCAATCGGCCAATCACTCGGTATCGGTTGCCCGTTTCGGTGGCGATGAATTTGTCGTGCTCGTGAGCGGGCCCCAAGCGTCCTCTGTGGCGCTCGAGATTGCGGGCGCATGCACCGCCACATTGAACGATCCGATCACGCATGAGGGGCTCGAATTCTATTCCGCGCCGAGTATCGGCGTCGCCCTCTACCCCGATCACGGCCCCGATGTCGCAACGGTGCTCAAGCATGCGGATACGGCCATGTATCAAGCCAAGGCGGGCGCGTCCGGCTCGATCGTCATGTACACCCCCGCCATGAGCGCGAGATTGAGAGACTGGCTCGACCTCGAGGGCCGGCTGCGGCGCGCGGTGCAGGAAGACAAGTTGGAACTGTATTACCAGCCCAAATTCCGCCTGAGCGACAGCCGCTTGGTGGGGGCTGAGGCGTTGCTCCGCTGGTGCGATGCGGAGCATGGTGAGATTCCCCCGACTCGATTCATCGAGATTGCCGAGGACTCGGGTCTGATCATCGATTTGGGCGCGTGGGTGATCCGCGCCGTCTGCCGCCAGCTGCGTGCTTGGCAGGACTCGGGGCATTCGATCCCGGTGGCCATCAATGTTTCGGGCAAGGAGCTCCTGCATGGCGATCCGGCATGGACGCTCGAGGCCGAAGCGGTGGCGGCCGGTATCCCCATCTCGCTGATCGAAGTCGAAATGACCGAGTCCGTCCTGGTCAAGGACTCGGCGCGGGTTCGTGCTGCCTTGGAGCGGTTGCGCCAGCTGGGTTGCCGAATCGCGCTCGATGACTTCGGCACCGGCTATTCCTCGCTCGCTTACATCACCCGCTTCCCCCCGGACCGCATCAAGATCGACAAGGCCTTCGTCCACAATCTCGATCGATCCGCGAGCGACTCCGCCATCGCCAATGCGATCCTGTCACTCGGCGAGAGCCTGAACGTGGTGGTGACGGCCGAGGGCGTCGAGCGGCCCGGCCAACTGGATTGGCTGCGCAAGCGAGGCTGCCACGAGGCGCAGGGCTTCTTGTTATCGAAGCCCCTGCCGGCGCGCGAGTTCGAACGGCGGTTTCTGTGCGAGGCTAGGGTTGCGGCGGCACAATTCCGTTCGGCGGGTACGCCGGAAGCCACGGGGGAGGCCGCGGAAGCCCCGCTGGTTTTCCGGCGATCGCTTTGAGCATCAAGTCGACCGCCGCCTCCAGCTGCGCATCATGGCCGGCGAGCAAATCGGCGGGCATGTTTTCCACCTCGATCTCCGGCTCGACTCCATGGTTCTCGAGCGCCCATTGACTGTCGAGCGTGTAGAGCGCGTCCTCGGGAATCGTGATGTAGCCGCCGTCCATCAATTGCCAGTTGCCGCGGATTCCGCGCACGCCGCCCCAGGAACGCGTCCCGACCAGCTTGCCGAGACCATACAGGTGGAATAGATACGGGAAGATATCGCCGTCGGAAGCCGACCAATGATTGAGCAGCGCCACTTTGGGGCCGTTCAAGACCTCCTCCGGCTCGGTCGTAATCGCGGATTCGCGATTGGTCCCGAGCGCGATCAGTATGCGCCGCAAGCGCTCGACCGCGAACGGCGCGATGAACCCGCCGCCGTTCCACCGGTCGTCCATGATCAGCGCCTGCTTGCCGAGCTGCGCATAGAATTGCCGCACGAACTGCTGCAGCCCCAGCTGTTCCATATCGGACATGTAGACGTAGCCCACGCGCCCGCCAGAAAGCTTGTCGACCACATCGCGATTGTGTGCGATCCAAGCGGCTTCCCGCAGACTCAGCTCCTTGGTAACCGGGGTTACGACAATCTGCCGGCGCGCGCCGTCCGGGTGATCGGCGATCGTGAGCTCGACCGTCGTGTCCGCATCGGCCAGTTGCAGCAAACTGTCCGGATCGGCGGGGGCCTTCAGTTCGGCGCCATTGACCGCGAGCAAATAATCGCCCGTTTTGACGTTGAGCCCGGGCTGCGCCAGCGGACTGCGATAATCGCTGCGCGTGTTGTCGCCCGGGTAAATCGTCGCGAACCGGTAACGGCCTGAAGCGGCATCGAGCGCCCAATCCACGCCGAGCAAAGCGCTGTGTGCCTGTGGCGTGGTGTCGCCATCGTCGCCGCCGCCGACATAGGTGTGCGAATTGCTCATCTCGCCGAGCATCTGCCCGATCAAGTAATTCAGATCCTCGCGCGAGCCGGCGAGCGGCAGGAGCGACCGATAGCGGTCATGCACGCCCTTCCAGTCCACGCCGTTCATGGGCGGCGAGAAGAAGAGATCGCGCTCGAGCCGCCAGGCATTTTCGAACATCTCCGACCACTCTTGTTTTGGATCGACGAGCTCGCGCAAATGATCGAGCTTGAGCGGCTTCTTGGTCTCCGCGTCCTTGGCAGCATCGGCTTTGGTCGCGAGCACGGTGTAATCCTTCTCGTGCCGGATGAGCACGCGCAGCCCATCGCGCGACAAGGAATAGCCGTCCACCTCCTCGGTGACCGTCGAGGACTTGCGCTTCTTGAGATCGTAGAAGCGCAGCTCGGACTTCTCGCCGGCGAGCATGCCGTCGATGAGTCCCAGCGGTTGCGTCAGATAGAAAATGCGATCTCCGCGCAGGTCGAGCTGGGTGATGTTCGCCGCATCGACCGGCACCGCAACGGCGCGCGCCATCAGGCCGTCCATGTCGATCCGGATCGGATTGATCGGGCCGGGCTTGAGCGGTTCCACGGGCTCGGCCGCCGAGTCGTCTTTCTTTTTCTTGTCATCGTGCTTGCCGGGCTTCGTCGCCGGCTCGTGCTTGGTCTCGTCCGGTTGCGCCGATGGAGCTGTCGTAAGAGGCGCCGCTGCCCTCGTCGGACTTCGGTGCGATGGGCGAGGCCGTGTCACGCGCCAGAGGGATCGCGTAGATCCCCCCCGACTTGAGGATGGCGAAATCGAAGTCGACGTCCGAGCCCACTGGATTCTCATGCCGGCTCGAGATGAAATACAGATACTTTCCGTCGGATGACCACGCGGGATTTGCATCGATTTCGGACCCGTCGCCGATGCGTGTCAATTTGCCGGTCGCGATCTCGTAGAGCGCGAGGTCACGCCTGCGGTTGATCGCGGTCAGGCTCAAGGCGAGCCAGCGCCCGTCCGGCGAAAACGCCTGATCATGGATCTCCCCGAACTTATCCTGCGCGACTTGTTTCGGCGCTCCGCCGTCGGTACCGACGATCCAGAGCCGATGAGCGCCATCGGAGAATGCCAGCATTTTGCCATCCGGCGAGAAGATCGGTGCATAGAAGTAGCCCTCCGTGAACGAGGTGAGGATTTTTTCCGCCCCTCCCTCCGCCGGTCGAATCGCGATTTCCTGCCTGCCGCCGGCATCGGTGGTGTAGGCGATGGTCCGGCCGTCCGGAGACCAGGCCGGGTGGTCTTCGTCGGCGCCCTGTGTACTCGTCAAATTACGCGTCGCGCCGTTTTCAGTCGGCACGCTGAAAATATCCCCGCGCGCCGAGAACAGCGTCCGCTTGCCGTTCGGCGCCAACGCGAAATCCACCTGCTGTGCGGGGTCGGTTGCGCGAATCTCGCTCTTGACGTCGGCCACTCGGGGGCGAGTACGCAAAGCGTCGTCGGGGATCTGCAGGGAGACTTCCTCGAGGTGCTCGCTCGGCAAATCCAGCCGATAGAGCTTGCCCCCCTGCTGGAAGGCGATTGCATCGCCGCCCAATGCCGGGAAATCGATGTCGTAATCGGTGAAGTGTGTGACTTCCCGCCTCTGCTTGCTGCCCGTGTCCAGCACCCAAATATTGGCGCGGCGGTTCGCGTCCTGATCCGAGAGATAGTAAATGCGATCTCCGTACCACATCGGCGAGGTGTTGGTGCCGGACCAGTTCGTCAGCTGTTTGAGCTCGCGCGTATTGAAGTCGTAGGTGAAGAGCTGCTGTGCCAGGCCGCCGTTGTAGCGCTTCCAGGTTCGGAAGTTTCGAAAAATGCGGTTGTAGGCGATCGTGTGGCCATCGGGCGCGAAGGTAAGCAAGCCGACCGCACTATCGATCGGCATGCGCGTGGGCAGCCCGCCCGTCACTGGAACCTCGTAGAGATTTTGGATCCAGCCGTTCCATTGATCCCGCTTGGACAAATAGACGACGTTCCGGGAATCCGGTGTCCACGTGACCACCATGTTGTCCGGCCCGTGGCGGCCTCCCGTGCCGGGCTCGGTCGCCGGGTGGAATGTCAGGCGCTGCGCGGCGCCGCCCGCGGCCGGAATCACCCAGATGTCCGTGCCCGCCTTGCTCGCCTCCGTATACGCGATCCATTTGCCGTCCGGCGAGACGCGCGGGAACATGTCCTGGCCCGGCGCGCTCGTCAGCCGCACGGCCGTGCCGCCACTTTTCGGAACCGACCACAGATTGCCATTCGCGACGAATACGATCCGGTCGCCGAAAGGCTGTGGGAAGCGAGGCAGCGCAGCGCGGCTCGCCGTCAGCGGAGCCGTCACGAGAAGAATAGCCGGCAACAAATGTTTGATGATCATCGAAGAGCCTCTGGGCGCGTGGGGACAGCAGCGCGGGACCGGGTTATAGGGTTCGAGATTTGGCCCCGGCCCGCGCTTTTTGAAGCTAACACACCGGAGCGGGCGCGGTAAATGTGGTCCACGACGCATTCGCGATCGCGGCTCTCTACATTGCGCGGCGAGGCATGGTGGGAAGCTTGCACGACAATTGACTCTCACGCTTCGCTCGCTGTAAAACTATGCTTGTGCAGCCATTCACTGAAAAGAACGTCTCGTCACTCGCCGCCGCGATCGGCGAGCCGGCGCGCGCGCGCATTCTGGTTTGCTTGATGGACGGACGATCACGCACCAGCACGGAACTTGCCCTGGTCGCCGATGTGAGTCCATCCACGGCGAGCGCGCATCTCGCTCGCCTGAAGGAACAGAATCTGGTCGCGGTCCTGGCGTGCGGCAAGCATCGCTACTATCGATTGCAGGGTCCCTCTGCCGCGGCGGTGATCGAGGCGCTGACGGTTTTCGCCGGAGAGCGCCAAGAAAATTTGCCGTCCAGAGTACCGCACCGTCTGCGGGCGGCGCGCTCCTGCTACGATCATATGGCCGGTCAGCTGGCGGTCGCGCTGCACGATCATTTCGTCGCCCGTGCCTGGCTGGTACCTGATGCGTCGAAGGAAGGCGCCTACGAGCTGACCGAGCTCGGCGACGAAGCGTTGACCGAGCTCGGTCTTGACATCGATTGCACCCGGGCCTTGCGGCGCCGCTTCGCTTATGCGTGTGTCGACTGGAGTGAGCGGCGGCCGCATTTGGGGGGTGCGCTCGGTGCTGCAGTTCTCGATGTCGCATTTAGAAAGAAATGGCTGGTCCGCGACTTGGACGACCGTGCATTGAACATCACCGAGGTTGGGCGGCGCGAACTCCGCGCGAGATTCGGCATCTGCGTCGAGCGCGCACCTGCACTGGCCGGCAGCCATGCAAAGCTCCGCCCTACAGTCGCGGCGATCCGCTAAGACGAAAACGCGGGCTCGAGGCGGGCGTTGCCGCGCCGGGAGCAGAAATGTATACCGACGCGGGAGCGAAGACGTCGTTTGGACCAAAGTGTCCGATCAAGGCGCACATTGAGGGCCGCTAGTCCGCGTTCAGCCCACTGCCGGCATCCAGAATGAGCAGCCGGCGTCTAATGAGCGCGCTGGCGAACACCAGGCCGAGGGCGGTGCCACGCATCGCAGTCACGGCCAACACCGTCAGCGCTTCCGTCAAGTGAAAACGCCGCCAGCCGTTTTGATTGATCGGTGCCAGAGCCACCAGTAATACCGGAATCAAGATGTAGAGCGCCATCCAACGATGGCGCTCGCGCGCCGCGAGGCGTCGTTCCGGCGGTGCGTTTGGCCGCTTGGCGTGACCGACCCAGAGCCACAAGGCAATGCAGACCACCGCCGCACCAAGCACTGTGCTGCCATTTTGCAGCCAGCGGTACAACAGCCATGTAGATCCGCCCAACTCAGACCCCTCCTCCCCCAGCACGGGGAATATGTGTACACCGCGTGCGTCTTCGTGCGTAAGACCATCCCAGACGATGTGGGTCAGCGCTCCAAACAAAACCGCCAATGCCGCATAGAGCCATGTCTGCACGCTGCCCAGCCGGGGACCGATATGCTCCGCAAGCAGTCGGGCGTAGATCCGATTGGGCAGCACTTCAATCAGCGCGGGCTTTATCGGCGCTTGAAACAGCGCCCACGCTGCCAGCCCAACGGGCAAACAGAAGGTCAGCAAAGCCAACCAGCTGTGTGTCTGCTCGCGCGTCAGACGGATTGGCAGGATCAAATCCAGGTCCGGGGCCATTGCGCCGATCATCGCTGCCGAGATCAGCCCGAGGCGGCGCAGCGGCTTGTGCAAGGGCAGGACTGCAGCAATGTGCGAAACCGTAAAGGGCATTGCGGCGCATCTTATCTTAAAGTGGCGACCGTCCCGTCATCGCTCGAGCCGCAGCGAATTGAGATAGAAAGGGTGGGTGGGTTTGCTGCCGTCCTCAAACAATGTAATCCTCTGGATATGCGCGAGGTCCATTTTGGCGCCGGTGGGCGCCGACTCAATCTCCGTCATAGAGATGCGGATTACGCGCCGACTCAGAGGCGCAAGCTCGAACTGTTGGTTGTAGCGGTCCCTGAAATGTGGGTCAGAACGGCGATCATCGATGCGAACGAGAATCGAGAACGCTTCATTACCCGTGTTGCTCAGGTCGATGACCAGCGTGGAGTAGGCGCGCCAGTCGGGCCAGACCTCTTCCAGCGACAAGCCCGGCCAGCGGCCCCGATCGGGTTGCACCCGGAGACTACCCTCTGTCGTGGCCACAAAGCGCGCCGCTGAAGCCACGAGAAAGTGACGACCGAGTGCGGAATCCAACTGTACGAGTTGCGGTACGAGCGAAGCGCGCTTGACATAGGCCGCCATCGTCAACGCGGTCGGGATCACGATCAGGGCCCCGCTTAGCAAAGCGACGGCTTCGAGCGTGAGTCTAGCCACTAAATAGCGGTGTATGGTAGCTGCCCGCAAAACTTCATCGACTCTCTTTCACAACTCGCCCGTTGAGAGGTTGAGGCAACCGCACGTCATCGGGATAAAGCTTGGCGAATGCGCTGATTTGGGCCGGCGACACGGTGATCGGTTTCTTCAACACGAACCAGGTCACGCCCTCGGTGCAGGGCGGAGCCGTCACAGATCCCATATACATGTAATAAGCCGCGGTATCGCTCGGCAGAAAATCCATGGGGTTCAATCGGAGCGCGACAACGTTCTGGCCCTCGGCCGATGGCATGTGATCCCAAATCTCCTGGACCGCAGGGTTCCCCTTGCCTGCCTTCAAGAGGACAGCGACTCCGACCACCTTCCCGTCGCTTGTCTGGTGCATCAAGTGCAGCACCATAGCGTACGGTTTGCCATTCACCTGCTCCTCACTCGGGCGATGAAAATGAAACTGCGTCAGCTGATAGCGCAAGCCTGCGAAGACGAGGAAGTCGCCACTACCCGGGGCGTAATAATTCACCCGAATCGTATGTCCGTTGTTGATGACGTATTGGATTGGACCCGAGTGGTACTCGAAGCGCAGCGCGGGCAACGCGGCTTTCTCCGGATTCCGGATGTCGATGGGTGACTGCTCCTTTCCATTACAAGCCGCATACGCCGGATCGAGCTCGCTCCAATGAGCGCTGCCGCGCGGCCCCTCGTAATCCCAGGGCGTCTTCCACGGGGATGCGTAAGAATGAGCTTCTTCCGCGCCTTGCGCTTGGGCCGACCGAGGGGTCAAGAATCCTGTTACGCCGAATACCATCGCGGCGATCGGCCAGACTATCCGCCTCTTCATCGTTGGATCGACTCCCCTCGCAAAGGTCAGATCCGATTATCGTAGACCCTTGAGCGGCACACTTCGGTATTCATGGAATTGTTGAATGCCCGATGCCAGGGCTTCCCGAGCGGACGACCAGCGCACGGACAGCCCTTAGCGCGCGCCCTTGCCCATCAGGACCACTTCCGCGGTTTGCACGAGGATGGCGATATCGAACAGCAGGTTGCCATTCTTGATGTAGTAAAGGTCGTATTGCAGCTTCTCCAGCGCATCATGCTCCGAGGCGCCGTATGGATAGCACAGCTGTGCCCAGCCCGTGATCCCGGGCTTTACACTGAGGCGCTCCACGTAATATGGAATCTTCTCGGTCAGCCTCTCGACAAACTGTGGCCTTTCCGGACGCGGCCCCACGAGCCCCATTTCGCCTTTGAGTACGTTCAGGATCTGAGGTAACTCATCGATGCGAAGCTTGCGGATTACGGAACCGACGCGAGTGACGCGCGAATCGTTCTTCTGTGCCCAGAGTGCCTGCCCCGCCGCCTCCGCATCGACGCGCATGCTGCGGAACTTCAACAGCTTGAAGATCCGGCCTGCGAACCCCACTCGCTCCTGCGAATAGAACAGGGGTGAACGCCAACCATCTTCCAGCTTGATTGCCAGGGCCGTGACCAGCATCACCGGGCAGGTCAAGACGAAGAGAGCCGATGCCAGCAAAAGATCCAGCGTACGCGCACTCTGCAGCCGGAAAGATCCGCGCCTGAAACCCTTACCAAAGATCAGCCAACTGGGATTCAGGACATCGATGCGGACTCGGGCCGTTTCGCGCTCGAGGAAGGCGACCAGCTCGGTCACATCGATGCCGGCCAAGCGGCAGTCGAGCAGCTCGCGTATGGGAAGCGAATTACGTCGCTCGTCCATGGCCACTACGATTTCGTCCACTTCGTGACGCTCGCACAGATCGAGGAGGCGATCACCCGAGTGCAACAAGCGCTGCGCGGGGACCGCGACCTCCTCGTCAGGACGTTGTACGAAGCCGACGAGCACGAAGCCGCGCAGATCCGACCTGCGTCGCAGGCCTGTGACGGGCAGCGCACGCCGGCCGGCGCCGTACACCAGTACGCGGCGTTTGAAGGATGACTCGTCCACGAGGCGAAGAAATCCGAGCCTGAGTATCAGCAACACCGCGATCACCAGACCACCTGCGATCGCGAGAACGGGACGCCCGATCCACAAATTCGGAATGAAATATAAACCCATGACAGTGATCGCGATGGCCGCCCCGACGGAAGCCACGACACGCACTAGAATTCCAACCGTGCGCGCACGTTGGCGCCCGCTGTAAAGCCCAAACGCCATCGCGCAGACGAAGGTTGCACTGGCGAGGAGCATACCGCGCGCCCAGATCGATCCAATGTCGTAATCGATCGCGTGAGGATTGAAGTGAAACCGCAGGACTCGGGCGGCGATCAAGGCACCAAAAACGGTCACAGCCTCGAGCATGGCGAGCACCACGATCGAGCGAGGAACAGGATGGCCGAATAGCTGAACGCGCATAAAGCTCCGCGCCGAGCTAAGCCTGTCATAGGGTCTGAGCTTAGCTTTCTTTGCTATAAGAGATTATATAGAAGCTCCGGCTGCGCGTCGCCAACCAGAGACGCTCTACGCTGCATTGCCGCGATGTGTGTCGTTATGGTGACACTTGCGCGGGCGGGCCTGGAAGCCGGACACAGATCTACATCCATAACTGAAAATGTCAAATGAGATTGTGATGAGAGCAATAGTCGGTTTCAGGTCATGAAAATGAAATACAGACAGACTTCGAGAGGACGATCCCGATCGTGGCGTGGACGAGGTGCTCACACGCCTGTCGCAGTGCACTAGTGGGGTTGTGGAGGCATCGGGAGCGCGCCTTGACCCTCGCTTGCGCTAGACTGCCATCGCAGAGACCATGACTCCGCGCCTCAACTCCTGGTCATTGTTTTGGGCCCTGGCGCTGATAGCGAGCGTGGCCAACTTGCTTGGCTTGCCCGATGCGGAATTTCACTCAGCCCGCGGGATGTCACCCATTATCGTGCGCGCGGTGCACTATGCCCTGCCCTTGTTTCTCGTGGCCTTCACGGCATCCTCGCTGGCGAGACTCTGGCCCAGCGCGGGCACCCGATGGCTGTTGGCGAATCGTCGCTACATCGGCCTCGCATTTGCCTTTGGCATGGCCTGGCATTTCAGTTTTGTTGCCTACACGATCTGGACCTTCGGTAACCCTTTAAATGCCAAGGCGACCGCTCTCGATGCCATCGGGTTTCTCTTTCTGCTGTTGCTGACGCTGACTTCCTTCCGCTCGGTCGCGCGTCACCTGAGTCCGGTCAATTGGCGGCGGCTGCACAAGACAGGGGTTTATGTGATCTGGCTGGTGGCGACCGCGATCTACTTTCACAGCCTCAGGGATGGGGATCTCTTGCATCGTGTGGTCTTTGCTGTGCTGCTAGTCGCATGGGCACTGCGCGCTGCCGCCTGGGCGAAAAAGTGGTTGAGCAGCGGATCGGCAGCTCCCCGAACCTCATCGGTCGGGCAATCCTGACGCTTGCCCACGGCGCGCGCCGCGGCGCCGGCCCAAATAGCGTGTAAAGTATCGGCCCCGAACCGGAAAATCCTGCTCTAAAAACACGTGTGCGGAATCACTGGAATGTGGTCGACGCGCGCTCACGAAACATGCGTGGAGCGCGTTCTTGCTATGACGGCGGCCCTGGGGCACCGCGGCCCCGACGACAGTGGCGTTCACGCCGTCTCGGACGGTGGCCCGGTGCTTGGTCACCGGCGACTGTCGATTCTCGATCTCTCCGCCCTGGGGCATCAGCCGATGCGATCCCCGTGCGGCCGATACTGGCTGGTGTACAACGGCGAGATTTACAATTTTCGCGAGATCCGGCGGGAGCTCGAACAATTTCATCATCGCTTCCATAGCGATTCGGACACCGAAGTCATCCTCGCCGCTTACGCGCAATGGGGACTTCCCGCTGTTTCTCACTTTCGCGGCATGTTTGCTTTCGCGCTGTGGGACGGAGCCTCGAAGCGCCTGCATCTGTGCCGTGACCGATTCGGAGTGAAGCCCCTTTACTACGCACGGTCGCAGCACCTGCTCGCGTTTGCATCGGAGCCGAAGGCACTGCACTGCGTCGGACTCGCAGGGAGCGAAGTCGATCCTGCGGCGCTCTGCGAATACGTGCAGTTCGGCTACATGTCAGCACCGAGAAGCCTGTACGCGGCGCTGCGTACCGTGCGGCCCGGCACGGTGCTCACCTTCGATGCGAACTTAGAAGTTACGGAAAGCACGTACTGGTCTGCAAGCGAGCTATATTCCGCCGCTGCCATCCGCCCGACGCGGCAGGCTCTCGGCGCCATGCCCGAGGCGGAGTTGCTCGATCGCGTGGAATCAGAGCTGACAGAGGCATTTCGCTACCGTTTGGTTTCCGACGTACCTGTCGGCCTGTTTCTCAGCGGCGGGATAGATTCATCGATCGTCGCGGCGCTGCTGGCACGAGTTCCTGGTACCACGCTACGCACCTTTACCATCGGTTACGCGGGATCCGAATTCGACGAGTCGGAATATGCGCGCACTGTGGCCGCGCACCTCGGGGCACAGCACATCGAGTTCACCGTGTCGGAGGCGGAAGCACTCGCGCTGTTCACGCGGCTCGACGACATTGCCGATGAGCCCATCGGTGACAGCTCCCTCATCCCGACCCTGATGGTCTCGGAGCTCGCTCGCAGACACGTCAAAGTTGCCATGTCCGCCGATGGTGCCGATGAGCTTTTCGGTGGCTATGCTCGCTATGCGGTGTGCGCGCGCCATGCCGCGCACAGCGGTGGGTTGATGCGGGTCCTGCGCTGGCTGAGCGCCGAGGTACTGAGCCGCCTGCCGCCACACTGGATTGCCGCCGGCTACCGCCTGACTCGCGCTGAACATCAGCGTTTCGCGGGTATAGAGGACAAGCTCAGGAAGTTCATCAACCTGTCCCGGGCGTCGGACACTTTTTCGGGCTACCGTGCAACCGTGTCGGAGTGGACGCCGAGAGGGAGCTCCGAACTAGGTGTACGGTCATCCGAGTTCGAAGCCGAGCTCGCTGGGGCTTTTCTGGCTGCAGACTGTACCGATGACGTGTCGCGGTTCATGCATTTCGACTTGACACGTTACCTTCCCGGGGATCTCCTGACGAAAGTTGATCGGGCCTCGATGGCCGTCTCCCTCGAGGCGCGTGAGCCGTTCCTCGACCATAAACTGGCGGCGCTGGCGGTTGCACTGCCGCTCGAGTGGAAGTTGCGGCAGGGCCGGAACAAATATGTCTTGCGAAGGCTCCTGGATCGACACTTTCCGGCCGGACTCTTCGACCGGCCAAAACACGGCTTCTCCGCGCCGGTTGGCAAGTGGCTCCGAGGACCCTTGCGCGGGATTCTCGAGGAGGAGCTGGCGCCACAGCGGGTGCGCGAGCTCGGGCTGCTTGACGCGGAGGCCGTGCAACGCGCGGTGACGCAATTTCTCGCGGGTGGTGTGAGCACATCGGCGGCCGGGATGTGGTTCCTGCTCCAGCTGCAGCGCTGGGGCGGCCGGTGGCTGCGGTCGGGCGCGCGACCGGATATGACGGTGGCGGGTCTCGGCGGCGTGGCCGACATCGCAAGGTCATCAGCTTGAGGGCACGCACCGAATTGAGCCAAGATGCGCCAACGCGAGTACTCGCGCTATTGGAATCCAACTGGGTCACCGGCCCGGCGAAGAATCTGATCGGATTCTGCAGGTGGGCGCACTCGCCGGAAGGGAGTGCCGCGAGACTGCGTATCTCGATCGCGACGTATAGCCGGGAGCCGTACGACGAGGGTAGCAATGCCTTCGTGCAGGCGGCCCGGGCGGCGGGCATTGACACGCACATAATCCGGGAGCGTCGGCGCTTCGATCGCGGGGTATATCCGCGGCTGGCGGAAATCGTTGCTGACGTGGCGCCGCAGATCGTGCAGACACACAATGTCAAGTCACACTTCGTGTTCAAGTCGTCCGGGCTCCAGAAGGGAAAGATCTGGCTCGCGTTTCAGCACGGCTATCAGGACACCGATCTCAAGCTGCATCTCTACAATCAGCTCGACCGATGGTCGCTGCGCTCCGCAGACCGCGTCATCAGCGTCTGCGAAGCATTTACGCGGCGTCTGGTGGCCTACGGTGTACGGCGCGAGCGCATCAGGGTGCTGCACAATTCGGTGACGCCACCCGTGCCGGTCCCGGCGGAGGGTGCGGTGAACGCGCTTCGGCACGTGCTCGGGATCGAGACAGGTGACGCTATTATCCTGACGATCGGGCGTATGTCGGGTGAGAAAGGCCATGCCGATCTGCTTGAGGCGCTGCACTTACTGCCGGCGAATGTGCCGCCGTGGAGGGCGCTGCTGATAGGTGACGGCCCAGAGCGCGAGCGGCTCGTATCACTGGCAACAAGACTCGGCATCGCCGACCGAGTCGTCTTTGCGGGCTTTCGTTCAGACGTGCAGACTTTCTATAGCGTCGCGACGGTATTGGCACTTCCATCGCACAGCGAGGGCTCTTCGAACGTGATCCTGGAGGCAATGGCGGCGCGGGTGCCAATCGCCGCGACCGCGGTCGGTGGCAATCCGGAAATTCTGACCGACGAGGAGACGGCACTGCTTAGCCGAGGGCGCGACCCGGAAGGGTTGGCGCGCTCGCTGACCCGACTTCTGACGGACTCGATGCTCGTCGCAAGACTCACTGCAGCGGCGCATTCGCGGGCCATGAGCCGGTTCTCGCCGGAACAGTACCGCCAGACTTTACTGGAAATCTATTCAGGCGTGCGCCGGGCGGACTAGCAAATGTAGTTGCAGCCGAGGCCGATTTCGAGACATCGGACCACGGTGGTATGCCGCGGATCATCGCCCGAAAAGTGTCGATCGAGCAGTTTCTCGAGCGCAGCCATGTCGAATAACCCGCTGTCTCGGATGCGTGCGCTCGTGAGCGTATCGAAGGTTAGTTCCCGTAGCTCACATCGCACGAGCTGTGGCCAGTCCGCGAAACCGAATGACGGCAGCACCCGTCGCAGGCGGCGCGCAAGCCAGGGAGCCTTCGAGAGCCCGGCACTGGCAGCGATGGGACAGGCGGACAGTAGCCCACGCAAGGACCAGCCTCCGCGGGCCAGCCAGCCCCAATTGATGGCAACGTTGCGTCCCGAATTGTCGAACCGTTTAAGGAATTGCCGCTGAAACGACGTCGCTAATGGCGGTCCGGCGAACCGATGGCGTATGTCGCGCTTGCGTAGGGTACGGACAGTTGGCGACCGACACTCAGCAAGCTGGGAAAAGAGTTCGCTCGCAAGTCGAATGAGATCGCGGTCGGCGTACGGCGTTTGTTGCACGGCAAACGCAGATCCAAGGACATAATTCTGGACCGACGAGTAGTTAACCTCCTCGGAAAAAAGTGTGCGGGCGAAGCCCTGAGAGCACATGCGTGTCAGGTACCACGGTTCCAGCGGACGCGTGGCCAGGGCCGCACGCACGGCCGGTGAAAAGATGCTGTCCGGGTGCGCAGTCGCCGACACGCTTTCGACACCGGCACGCCCGACCTGGTTGCCCAGATTGCCGGATACGCGGCGACGCATACCGGGCCCCAATTGTTCATACAGATAGCGGTCGATGCTTTGTGCCAGTGCCGAAACCCCGAGCGTGAGCCCTGCCGTTTCCACGACCCGGTCGGCAAGCCCTCGGCGAAACTCTTCTCCGGTCCGCAACACGCGGTGTTCCACGCCACGGGCGGCGCAGAACGCGGCCGCGAGCCGAGCGTCCAGCGAACGTTCATCACTTGCGAGACTGACGCAAGGAATCGTTCGTCCGGCGGCAAGTAGCGCGGCGGCGGCGGCGCGCGAATCGAGGCCCCCACTCAAGCTGACAAACGCATCCGTCAGATTGAGGCGAGCCGCAACCCGCGAGAACGTCGAAATCTGCTCGTCCACAATGTCCGCCAACGGTCTGGGTGGCGGCACTTGAGGCCGCCAGAATTCGGCGCCACCGGGAAGCGTCACGAGCCCATCGCGGCCGAGCGCAACCCTCGCGCCCACTTGAGCGAGCCGCAAATTGGCCGCCAATGTGCGGCTGTCAATCGGATAACCCCACCGGAGGACGTCGGCTGCCGCCAGTGGGTCGATTCCGGCGCAGTTGATGCCGTGCGCACTGTCCGGCCGCGTGGGTGCCCCGATCGCAATTCCCGCCTCAGACTCAAGCACGAAAAGAGGCGGAAGTCCTACCAGCGACGTTGCGCACTCGATTTGTCCCCCGGCCACGTCAACCTCCATCTGGAGCAGGTTCCCGTAGGCACAGGAGAGGTCAAACGTGGAAAGCTCTGACTCGTCGCCGACGAGTAGGTGCAGACGCCCGCTGTCTACCTGCTGTCGCACAGCGACCAGATCATGATCGGCGTGAGTTTCGATGATCACATCAAGCGCCCCGTTGGCGAGGCTGAGTCGCAGGATGCGGGGCGATATGGCGTGCTCGACCCCGGGACACCCGGATCGAGGGTTGCGCCTATAAAAAGCGGCGGAAAGCCTCTTGATCGCAAGCGGTTGCACGGAGGGTTAGATCCTATCTGTGGAAATCATCGCTTCAACATGATAGCGCCGATACAGCGTTTTGCAGTTCGGGTACTACTGCGGCGGCAATGTGCCATTGCGCACCGGTGTTCGACAGAGTGCACATCACACAGAATGTACGCCACAACGCGGCAACAGATTATGTCATTCTGGCGCAGTTGCATACGCTTACAGCGACAACTCTGCGGGACGCGTGAGCTCCGTCTGATCACCCATTCCGTCTTAACGCTCGACGCACGGCTCTCCACCGTCGCGTTGTTACCACGCACATCGCCTTGGCGATTCGCCGTAGGACGCTTGCTTGCTGCGGACTTCGCACCGGACGATCGCGTGCAAACCTCTGCGGAATCTGTGAGCCAGGTCTTCCAGCTATACTGTGCTCTGTTACACTTTTACACTTTGGGAAGGCGCGCGCCTCAAGGGGCGCTGGGTTTGCGGCGGGCGCAGCCACGACGGCGATCCAGCGCAGGGAGCTCGATACAGTTTGCCGATCGGCCGGCACCTCGGTTACCCAAATGAGCACATATAAGCGACGCTTGGCGTTTCACGCGCCCGCAGTTACCGCAAGGTGATGAGACCATGAGTGCCGATTCCATTGTCGAGCGCCTGACGGAAATCTTCCGCGAGGTCTTCGAGAACGACACCATCGTACTTCAGCGCGAGCTCACCGCTCACGACATCGAAGGCTGGGACAGTATGGCCCATCTGCGGCTGATCCTTGCAATCGAGCGCCGCTTCGCAGTGCGCTTGCCCTCAACGAAGATTGCGGGATTGAAGAACGTCGGGGACTTGATGGACCTGGTCAACTCGTGCTTGCAGCGATAGCTCTGCCGGCGAAAGGTAGTTCTGATGAGTGATGCGTTCCTATCCGAACTGGGTTGGCTGCCGCGCGCTCCAGCGGATTTCAAGGGGCGTTGCGAGGCTCTCGCCCGTTCGAGCGCACCCGGAAACGAGTTGCGCGCACTTGCGACGCACGCATTGGACGGGCTGCAGCTCGAACGACTCGCGCGCGCGATCAAGGGGCTACGTGTCAACGGCACGGATTTGCGGCCTCTTGCTAATGTACGCCTCGGCCTCCTTGGAAATGGAACACTCGACTTCATCGCACCGGCCGTGGTTGCCAGCGGTGCTCGACACGGTCTCGGGCTGGAGTGCATACGGAGCGGCTACGATCAGATCGTTCAAGAGGCGCTCGATCCGGGGTCGGCGCTACATTCCGCGGCCCCGGATGCAGTGCTTGTGGCGCTCGACTACCGGGCGTTGCCTCTGCAGGTGTCCGTGGGTGATCGTGGCGCCGCACAATCGGCCGTGCAAGCGGCCCTCGCACAGTTCGAACTCCTGCGCGACGCAATTCATCGTCATAGCAGCGCGACGGTGATATTCGCGACGCTCGCGATACCGCCCGAATCGCTCTTCGGCAGTTTCGAGCGGGTGCTACCCGGCACGCTGCGCTCACTGCTGATCGAAGTAAATCGGGGGCTCACCGAACTTGTCGCCGCGCACGACGCTCACTGCCTGCTCTTTGATGTCGCGGCCCTGGCGGAGACGGTCGGTACGGCTGAGTGGTTTGCGCCCGCGAAGTGGAATATGGCGAAGCTCCCCTTTGCCGACATGTACGTGCCGCTATACGCGGATCACCTGGCTCGTTTGGTAGCGGCGCTGCGCGGCAAGAGCCGCCGGGCACTCGTGCTGGATCTCGACAACACGGTATGGGGCGGCATCATCGGCGACGATGGTCTCGAGGGCATCCTCATCGCGCAAGGCGATCCGGTTGGCGAAGCGTTCCTCGGCGTCCAGCGAATGGCACTTGCGCTGCGCGAGAGGGGAATCGTGCTGGCGGTTTCTTCGAAGAACGAGGACGCAACGGCGCGTCGGCCGTTTCGCGAGCACCCCGAGATGTTACTCCGCGAATCGCACATCGGCGTCTTTCAAGCGAATTGGAAGGATAAGGCAACCAATATAACTGCAATTGCGAAGTCACTGAACATCGGACTCGATACCTTGGTATTCCTGGATGACAACCCGGTCGAACGCCAACTGGTCCGTCGGACGCTGCCGGAAGTCGCGGTGCCGGAGTTACCGGACGACCCGGCACTTTATCCTCGAGCGCTGAGTGCCGCCGGGTACTTCGAAGCAGTGGCGCTCTCACCCGAGGACCGGCAGCGAGCATCCTTCTACGAGGGTAATGCTCGGCGAGTTGCACTGCAGGCCCAAGTGGCGGACCTTGACGCCTACCTGCGCACCCTGCAGATGGAAATTACCTTCCAGCCGTTCGATGAAATTGGTCGCGCACGCATTGCGCAGTTGATCGGCAAATCGAACCAGTTCAACCTGACTACTCGGCGCTACACCGAGGCGCAGGTGGCCGAGGCTGAAGACGCCCGGGACGTCTTTACGCTGCAGGTGCGACTGACCGACACGATTGGTGACAACGGCATGATAAGCGTCGTCATTTGTCGACCCACGGAGCCCGGGACTTGGACTATCGATACGTGGCTCATGAGCTGCCGCGTGCTCGGCCGATGCGTCGAGGAAATGGTGTTGCGCGAGGTCGCATGGCACGCCGAACGCGCGGGCATTCGGCGTCTGATCGGCCAGTATCGACCGACGGACCGCAACATGATGGTCCGCGAACACTACGCAAAGCTCGGCTTTACGCGCCTAAGGGAGACTGAGGAAGGGGCCACGGACTGGGAGATTCTTCTGCCGATCACGATAGCCGCTGCGCCAATGAGCGTGAAGCGTATGGGATTTAGGGATACTCCAGTCGAAGAGACAATCTAGGGATCGAGGCCGGTGACCGCCCCGTCTTTCGCATTTCTTGCCTTTGCCCTGGTCGTTATCGGGCTCTTTCACCTCCGCGGTACACACCGCTGGCGGCAGGGAGTCCTACTCGCCGGCAATTTCGCATTCATCACCTCGTTTGCCGAGAGCCCGGCGGCTCTCGCGCCATACGCCGGGTTTCTGATGCTGGGCGCGGTCGGAGTTGCGGGCCGCCGCACGCTCGGCGCTTGGAGCGCGTGGGTTTTCCCCCTCCTGACGCTGATCATGTTCGTATGGCTCAAGCGGTATCTATTCGTTCCGAAAGAACTGCTGTTGCCAGAGGGCTATTTGCTGGTTGGGTTGTCGTACGTCTTCTTTCGCGTCATGCATCTCGTCATCGACGGCTGGGAGTCGATGCCGCGGGGCAGCAGTGGTTGGGTCTCCTACCTCAACTACACACTGAATTTCACGAGCCTGATCTCCGGACCCATTCAGCGCTATGACGACTATCAGCGCAGCGAGCAAGCGACTAAGCGACTGACGCGCGCGGAGACCCGGCTTGCGGTAGAGCGGGTGATCAGGGGGTTCTTCAAGGTATATATCGTTTCAGTCCTGCTCGATATGGCGCATCAGTCCCAGATTGAGACGTTCTCGAGCGGGGGCAGTGGGGCGCAGATCATACGCGCAGCCGCGCTCACGGCGGGGTATGCCATCTACCTGTACTTTAACTTTTCTGGTTACACCGATTTTGTAATTGGCGTCGCGCGCTTTCTGCATATCGAGCTGCCGGAGAATTTTGACCGTCCCTTCGCAGCCCGGAACTTCATCGCTTTTTGGTCGCGTTGGCACATGAGCCTCTCCAATTGGCTCAAGACTTACGTCTATAACACCACTATGCTGGCGATGATGCGACGCAACCGCTCGCCGCAAATGGAACCGTTTATCGCCGTGGCAGCATATTTCCTGACGTTCTTTCTGGTTGGTCTTTGGCACGGCCAAACCTCCGAGTTCGTCTTCTTCGGTATTCTTCAGGGCGGTGGAGTTGCGGCAAACAAGCTCTACCAGATCGGCATGGCACGAGCACTGGGACGCAACGGTTACAACCAACTGGCGAAGAACGTGGTCTACGCGATGCTGACGCGTGGCCTGACTTTTACCTGGTTTGCCTTCACCCTTCTGTGGTTCTGGTCGAGCTGGAGCCAACTCGAGGGCTTCGCGCGAAGCATGGGATTAGGCCCGGTGGCTATTGCCTTCGCGCTGATCCTAGGAGGCGCCACGGTTGGTCTTGAGGCGCTTGATCGGCTGAGTGCCTGGATTCGTGCGCGCACCCTTTGGGGCGACTCTCTGGTGGACTCCCCCTACGTGCGGCTCACTTTAGCGCTCGGCATGTTCGTAATCTTGGCATTTGCTGCGCTGACCATTAATGCACCGCCCTCGCAGGTCGTCTACCAGGTGTTCTGAACCCCGTTAGACTTCGTCTTCAGCGGCTCGGGAGGGGAGTCTGCTGTGCGATGAGACTCGCCACGGTGTCGGCACCCTTGTCGTTGAAGTGAACGAGGTCACCGAAGCTGTCGAAGCGTCCATTGAGCACTGCGGCAGTGTCGATCACCTGCACCTGCTGCTGCTGGGCGGTCTCCCTGATGATCGCATTCCCGACGCGGTCAAACTCGACCAGCTCCGGGAGCGAGGCGTGCGGCAAGTAGGCACGCATGGCCCAGAGATCCGGGATGTCGCGGCGTTCGATCGGCCACCCCGCCCGCTCGGCGTGTGTCAGAAGTATGACGCGCGCGCCAGACCTGCGGACGCATTCGATGAGTCCGTTGAGGTCGCGTCTGAAGGCCGCCAGATCTTCCGCCGGCGGCGAATTGATATCGGGAGCTGGGGGCAGCGCAGCGAGGGTCGCGCGCACCCGGTGTTCGAGGCGATACATGTTGACCCATCGCGGCACGAGGGCACCGGCGTATCCACGCACACGGTTGAGGAACCGCGACTCGAAGGGGTGCTCGACAGGCGCATCTGGCGCAGCGCTCGATGGGAGGGTGGAGGGCGGCACTGGCGGCGGCTGCACCCCGTGAACCGCTGTGTTTCCAAGATACAGCAGGGGCGAGGGATAAATGAGCACGACGTCGGGGTGTAGCCTGGCCACCCAGTTTGTCCAATAGCCCTGCATGGTACCCACTATCATCCCAACGACGGCGGCGTTCACCACTTCAACGCAGCCGCGCCCCGCAAGCTTGCGTGCGATAAGGCTTGGGTATTCGTGCCCGGGCGACTCCAGATAGCCGAAGGTTTCCGAGGCACCCAGCACGACTATGCGTGCGCATGCAGGCGCCCGCTCCACGGTGATCTCGGGGCCACGGAACCCCAGACTGTTGAGCTTCCACTTGCCAAACTGCCCATGCGCTCGGCCGCGTCTACCGAACCAATCGCGTGTTGTTAGATCGTCGTCCGTGGGATTGGAGAAGAAGGGAACTCCGAAGAACAGGGTGTCATCGAGGCGTGCGATGACCTCACCGCCCAACAGGAATACCACGAGCAACAGAACCGCCGAGCCGACCCTCAACGCGAGCACGCGGCGCTTATTCGTGCCAGGGAATCCGCCCTCCCCTGCATCAGCGTTCATGACGACATCTCGGGTCGAATACCGGGCGCCATGGAAACTCCTCCGTAAAATCCGCGCCTTGCGAACCAGCCCAGCATAATCCAGATCCACCCTCCCGGTCTGCGAATGAATCTTGTTTGCAACCCGTCTCACATGGGTCAACCAATCGCGGCCGGACTGTTGGCGCGGTAGCGCCGATACAAGCTAAGAAAGCTGCGCATCCGGTCACCGTGAAACACTAACAGCACGAGCAGGTATGCGGCCGTACCGCCAGTTACTTCCAGAGCGAAACGCGCATAGAGAGGCCAGGCTGGCGGAATCGCCCATTTCAATACGCTGACACCCAGGATCATTGCCACACTCCCATCCAACGCCGGACGTATGGCGCCGATGTACTTCCGAACGGGCATGCCGATTTTCCCAAACGTTCTGACATAGAGAGGCAGCGCGACCAACGGATAAGCAAGAATCCATCCCCACGCGATTCCGGCCGGCCCCCACCGGCTCCCAAAATAGAACGCAGTAGGCATGAGCGCGACAGCCGCGATGTTGATCCACATGAGGAACCGTGTCTCGCGCATTGCCGTCAACAGTGGTCCGAGCAGCGCACTCACGGAACGGATAGAGCCGTAGAAGGCTAGCACCTCGAGCGGTGCGGCCACGCCAGACCAGCGTTCTCCAAGGACTAGAGCCACGAACTCCGGTGCGAGCAGTCCCAGTCCGATTGTCGCAGGAAAGGTGACGAGAGCTATGCCCTCCGTGAGCGTCAACAAATAACGCTGTAATCCGCCAAGGTCCGCTTGATTTGCCGAAAAGAAAGCGGGCGTCACCTGTCCAACCAGAGCAGTAACTTTCTCGACCGGCAGGGTTGCTAGGTTCCAGGCGAATGAATAGGCGCCCAAGGCGGCCGTACCGAGCACACGGCCGGCCACGAGGAAGTCCGCGTCTGAATATAGGTTAAACGAGAGCCGCGCCACGAGGACCTGCCAGCTGAAGTGGAGTGCATGCCCGATGGACTGCAACCGCGGCCGTGCGAATCCTGGCGGGCGCGACGCCATGGTGAGAGTTGTCGAGACCAATGCCGCTATGACACCTCCCAGAGCGAGTGACCAATAAGCAGCACCCCTCCACGCGAGCAACAGGACACACAAGGATTGTGTTATGGACGCTACCGTGTCGATGATCGACAGTCGTTTGAATTTGAACTCTCTCTGCAGAAGCGAACTGGGGACGGTTTTGAAGCCTGCGATCAGAAAATTCGCGCTCATCACCACGATTACCGCCGGCAGCTGCGGGGACCTAAAGAACCAGCCGAGGGGCGTCGCTAGCGCACAGGAGACAAGAAAACCTATCGTTCCGGAGATTGCCGAGAACGTATTGATCTGCGCGATCTCATCGACAGTCAGATCGCGCAAGGTAATTACCGCGGCTCCAAAGCCGAATTCACTAAACACCGCCACAAGTCCGAGATAAACGCCCGCCACACCGACTATTCCAAAGTCGCTTGGTATCAGCAACCGCGCAACGATGAGCAGGCAGAGCCAGGTGAGAATCTGGCTCGACCATTTGGCGGCAGCCGTCCAGGCGATGCCCCCCACGAGTTGCTTGTCCATGAGGACCGTATCAATTGGCACCGAGGATGGGGCCGCCGATGCGGCGCCGGGGACAGTATTTGGCGTGGGTTCCACGGTGCTCGCGTTGTAGTTCGGCAGCCGTTCGCTCAATCGCCGGAAATACCGTTCGCAACAATGGCTGCATAACGCGGCAGAATGGCGGGCCAGGAAAACTCCCGCATCACGAAGGTCCGAGCCTCTGTCGCCAGTCGGTTCGCGTACGCCGGATCGCACAGCAGCTTGATAGCGTGTGCGGCGATCTCAGCGTCGCTCTCAGCAACCAACAGTTGTTCTCCGCTAGTTACGCCAATACTGGCGGCAGCGATCGGAGTGGTCGCAACCGGAACCCCGGCATACATCGCCTCGAGGATTTTGTTCTGCAAGCCCGATCCCTCGAACATGGGAAACACGAAAATGTTCGCGCGAGCTATGTAGGGCCAGATATTTTCTACCGTGCCCGTGACGCTGATCGCGTCGCCGTTCAGCCGCCTTATCGAGGGTGCGGGATCACGTCCGATAATGAGCAACGTGGCATCCCCGAGCTTCGACCGGATCCGTGGGAATATTCGTTCAGCGAGGCGCAAAGCTGCCGAGATGTTGGGTGCATAGGACATATCGCCCAGGAATCCGATCACCCTGTTCGAGGCTGAGGCCTTTGCCAAAGCCGGCGCGTCCGCATGAAAAATGCCGTTCGGCACCACATGTACGCGAGCCATGTCCTCACTGCCAACCGCGTGCGCATCGACGCTGGAGATATAGATCGTGGCATCGAATGCTCGCCGGGCTTTCCTCTCCAGTCGGCGCCATTTCCACCCGCTGTACTTTGTCAGTGCTCTGAAGACCGGGTTCGTCGATGCATCGCGCAAAGAGAATAGGGTCGGCGAATCGGTCATGTCTATCACGCAGCGAGTCTGCGGGTATCTGCGCCGGATTCGACAGGCGAGTTCCAGGTGATTCGTTGCCCAAATCATGACTGGGTAGCTGGTGTCTTTCAGGTAGCTCGACACGGCGCGCTCCAGCCTGCGCTGTGCGTACCTCAAGCGGCCATGCGGTGCGCCCCACGGCGCCAGACTGAGAAGAGCGGTCTTGATTTTTCTAAGCCACGCGGGAAGGGAGGAGATCGGTACCTTTATGATGACCAGCGAATGGCACTGCTCGAATTGGCCCTTCGGTGGCGGGGCTGCATCCTCGTCCGCAAGTACCAGGAGATCCAGTTCGTAGCGTTGCGCGAGGTAGTCGACGATCGGAGCAAACCGCAGGGAAACGCCGTTCAGGCGTATCGGCCAGGGCACGTTCGGCAGTACGAGCAGCAGGCGCGCCCTGGGAGCTCCTTTCATCACGCTGAGTCCAGGGCGGCGCCCAAGTCTCTTGCGTAGAAAGCGCGCAGCTCTGATCTGAAATTCGAAGGCCGGCAGGACCGTTCGACAGTACAAACGCGTCAACACGAGTGCAGGTGTCCAAACGCGGCTGCGGTAGCGTCGCTCATACCCCAGGCGCGTCAAATCCGCTCCCATAAACGCCTCGGCAACGAACATTTCGCGGGCGCTCATTTCTCGCTTCCATCGCGCCACACTCTCAGCACCAGGCTTGAGTTTCAGCTTGGCATGGATATCGCGCTCTCTTGCCGGTACCTGTTCATCCACCTTCAGCTCCCAGGAGAGCATCTGAGGTTCGAATTCCTCACCGATGAATGTGCAGATCTGTCGCAATGTGCCCTCAGTCTCGAGCACGAGGTCCTCATAGCGAACCTGCAGGATGCGGTCCCGGAAGTCGGAGTGCACCCAGCGCCAGTGGCACGCCAGCGCCCGGATCCATTCCCGCGCATTGTCATGCAACCACCGCCCAACCCAGTCGGTAGCCTGAAATGACTTTGCGACATCGCGCCCGTCTCGGATCAGGTGAATGAATTTCGAGTCGGGATACATCTTCGCGAGCTGCGGCAGGATCTCAATATATACGGGCGTCTTGTCTCCCCAACGAGCCTTTCCTTCGGCTTGCATATGCAATCCATAAACGACCTCGACCAGATCGCGCAGATACGGCTGCGGGAGTCGAGTTGCTTCGCGCCGGAAGTCTTGCGCGTCAAGTTTCATGTCCGGCCACCGGTAGTGGGTGGTGACTATCGAGACGGCGCTTTCAACCTCATCAGCGTTCAGTGGTCGATCGAACTTGAATCGCTGCAGCAGGGGAATGAGGTACCAAGTCTCTGGCGGAATCGTCAGCCGCGAGTGGGACGCGAGCATCATTCGCAGCAGCGTGGATCCGGAACGACCAGAGCCGACGATGAAGAACGGAGCTGTCGTTGCGAACTCGTTGGCCCGCAGACCTCCCTCGGTAACTGTGCTCGTCAATCAGCTCGTATCCTTCTTGGTCGTGCCCCGCCGCAACGGCGCGCGAGGCGCAAACACCGTGCCAGGACCCCCGACGCGTGCATTCTACCGAAACTCGCAAAGGCGGGCTTCGCGAAGCCGTCACGGAGCCTCGCCGGCTACCCTATCGGGCCGGACGACCTGAAACCCACATTGACCGCCCGTTTACACGGATACACCCTCGCGAATTGCGTGAAACGGATCACGAAACAGGCCACCTCGGCCAGATTCCCATCAGCGCCGAACGGGCGTAATGCGACGAAGAAGCTGCTCCTCGATCAGCTGAGAGATCCTCGAGTACGTAGCCCGGAAAACCTCGGCGCCGTGTCCGTATGGGTCTTGGATCGTCAACGCGCCACCCCGAGGATCCATCTCTCCCGTCAAAAACAGCTTGTCGCAGGCCTGTGGAAATTTCCTGGAAAACCATTCGAAATTCTGCCAATCAAACACAAACACCACGTCGGCCTTGTCAACGATTGCCGACGTGATGCGCCGGCTTCGGTGGACAGACAAGTCAATACCGAATTCCTTTGCCTCCGTGACGGCGACGTCTGGCGAATGCCTGGATTCTGCCATGTGAAAGCCGCTTGAGCCAACACGCAGCGAACCTCGATGCGCGAGCAACTGCTGCTGCAGGAATTCCGCCGCGAAGGGGCTGCGGCAGATGTTGCCATAGCACACGAACTCCACCGTACCAGCTCGCTCTAGTAAACGCGCCAGGCGACGCAGGCGAATTCCGCGATAGAGTCCCGTGCCGTGAAGTCGGCGACGAGCCCTCCGGCCAACAGTGGCACACAAGGCCGCAAGCGATTGAGCGATCTCTCGAAGAAACGGCCGCGGATCGTCCAACGTCAGCGTGTCGAGGCGCTCTCGACCCAGGAAGCAATTGCCCAACTCCGCGAGGACGGCAGGCCACGGCTTGGTGGCGAGGAGGGGGTCTTTCCGGCTGTATCGTGCGTTGGTCTTGAACCATTCGACGTCGAGTGTCCAGTGTCGACAACACAGACCCGTCTTGAAGCTGCTTGGGAACGCGGTTTCACCGTGCACCCGGTATCGATAGAGAAACCACGGAAAGTCCGCTCCGCTCGCGACGGCGAGCGCGAGGGAGCCCCAAAAGCGTGCGTTGATCTCGATGAACACGTAGTCGTTTGTTTCGAGATTCCACTTGTACTCGACCATGCCAACGCCGTCGTACTGCAAGGCCGCGACCAGCGCCTCTGTGGACTTCAACAGCCGTTCATCCACGGGGATGCCCTTGCGATAGCTACTCCCGCCGCCGTGTGGTGGCTCGTGCAGGCGAATATGCTCGAATGCGCAGAGAATCCGGCCATTGCTGGCGAGAAACTCGACGCCCGTCCCGCAGCCTACGAAGTTTTCCTGCACTTGGATGGCGCCTTGCTCGAGAAGCGCCGAACCAACCGACAGCGCCTCAGCACTCGAGAACGCCTTTCGGACCTCCTGGCGATTCAATGTATCCTGAACGCTGAACGACGATAGAGGCTTGAGCACCACGGGCGGGCGTAGTGCACCGACGACAGCCGCAAGCTCATCTCGGGAACTGATCAGGTGGCTGCGGACCACAGGAATGCCCAGGCTGAGTGCCAGCTCATGCGATCGCTGCTTGGAAGACGCCACTTCCAAGATCGGGGCGGACGGCAATTCGAGGCCGTGCACCGTACCGTGCTTTGACGTGTAGTACACGAAGCGCAGTACGTTCGGGTCATTGCACGGGATGATGATGTCGAACCGGTTCGCTTCGAGCACGTCCCGGACGGCGTCGCACCACCGATCCCTGTTTTCATCGAAGCTCGGGAGCGGGTGCACCTTGCGCACGTAGCGAGACCAGAGCGCCGGAGAGTTCGCATCGACTCCGGCGACGTGCACGGACACGCCTTTGCGCCCCAGGGAACGAACGACGGCCAGGAAACTGAACGTGTCGTTACCGAGGATGAGTGCCTGATCTTGACGAGCAGCGTTCTTCATGCTCAAAACTTGGCGTACCGAAGAGCATCGATCGCGACTATCGACTCACCTAGAGAGATCGTGTGGAGGCCGATGTACTTGGACCCAAAGTCTTCCGGCTCAAGCATGGACACTTCGGCTTCTCGGTAGTGGTCCAGGCTAAGACATTCGACGGCATGAAGAATAACACGGCTACCGTACCGGCTCCTGCAATCCTGACCCGGCCGTATCAGGCGGCCATCGTGCCGAAAGAGATGGCCGGCCATGCGCGACCCTCGAAGACCGAGTCTTACCGGGTTTCCGGGGTGCCGGACATAAGGTCCCTCAAGCCTCTCCGAAAAGAAGAGCAGAAGATTGTTGTCATGGTTCCCGTACTGGCCGTCCGATACGAACAGATACCAGTATGGAGGTTCCCAGTGCAGGACGGGGTCTATGCCGGCGAGATCGGGGAGCAATACGCGGTACTCGCTGAAGGCGAGCTCGCCCGGTAACGCACGAGCTCGGCTTCGATACAACACCGTGGTGCCGTGCTCGGCTTGTTCGGGGAGCAGATACAGCCACTCGGTATCCCCGTGAGCGTAAAACGTGTTCGGAAAGGACAGATGATGCGGGCGTTCAAGAATCGTGACGTGCGGCCCGCAAGGATGCCCGCTAGAATCCAGCGAAACGGCCTTGAGGACACCGCGCCAGCTTGGCGTTCTCGCGTCTTCGTAAAACAGCACCGTGCTGGATCCGATCCTCTGAAGGAACGGGTCCGCAAAAATGCCGTCGGCCGGCGGATCAATCCACCTAAACGCCGACGGGTCGGGCAGTGGCGAGTCCGAACGGCCAAGAGCCGAGCTGTCTCGGCGCGCGGTGGCGATCATCCACTGGCCCTGCGGCTCCGGAGACAGTTTCGTCTTAATTCTTCTTCGCACTAGCCGGCCCGCGACACGCAGCGCACTTGGACGCGCCTGCAAAGGGCGAGTTGGCGTGCTGCCACCGATCGAGCGCGGGCGCTCGGGTCGGCCTGTCTCCAGGGCCTTGACGACCAGCGAGGTGGCGACAAGAAGAGCGTTCAGTTGAGTGACCGCCGGGGACACGCGCGAGACCCGGATTTCAGCGGTGCCCACGACGGAATCTTGACCAGCGCTGACTTCGTGAAGCGCAACCTGAATCGCCTCCTCATCGTTGATCCAGGCGCGCCACATGGCGTCCGACTCGGTGGCTCCGCGGCCGTCGATCTCCAGCCAGTAGATCGGCCCCTGAGAGCCTGGGAGGAGTGTCGCGGCGACATGCCTGCACGCTGACACAATGACCGGACGCGTTACTCGGGATCGGTCGCAGATCAACGCCTCGAGCGCCATCCGCACCTCGCCCGTCAGCTTGTTTGCCCCTCCTTCAGCGCGCGTCCGATCCCAATCGAAGAGGAAGTCCAGAAGCGCCGATCGAGACGTCGAGCGGGGATCGTCGGTCAGCCGGACCACCGACGGAGCAATCCTCCTGTAGCAATCAGGGAGCAAGCAATCCTTGGGGCCCAAGACCCATGTCGTCGATGCATGCGGGCGGGTCTCGTTCATTCTACGGTCCGTTTACGTGCTCGGCATCCTAGGTGCGGCTGGAGCTGTCCGCCTGCGGCGCGCGAATACCACAACCGCCCCCCCGGAGGCGTGCATTCTACCGAAACCTGGAAAGGGCTTCGCAAAGGCGTCGCGGAGCCCCTGATACGCATATTTCCCCCACAGACTCTCCTGTATTGCTTCTCTGCACCATCGCCTCCCGTTGCGGATTATGTGAGGCGGATCACGGCGCTCATGTCGCACGCAACCGACGCATTCGTAGATTCCACCCGGCGACCGTCTGCGATCCAAGACAGTTTCACATCCTACAATCTTGCGTGAGAATACTGGTCGCGGCTTCCGCGAGCGGGCTTGCATCAGTTATTCGCTGTCTGGGTTCGCCCGTGAATCAGGCGGAAAATGTGCTGGTGGCATCTGCGGACTCGATTCCTCGCTCGGTGCGGTTCGGGGGCCATTATTTGTGTGTTGTATCAGGAGATGGTGATGAGGAAATCGCGCATTGGGGTCACGCCGACGAGCGCCGGGCGTATGTGGTCGCGCCGCGAGGTGCTTGCCAGAGGTGCGGGAGCGGCCTCGGTACTCGCGCTGCCTCAACTTTTTATACCCAACGCATGGGGCCAGACGACCACCTTTGACTATTACATCTCGACAACGGGCAACGATTCAAATCCTGGCACACTCGCGGCACCGTGGGCACTGACGAGCTTTATTTATAATTCTGCCAATTACAATAAGATGGCCGGAAAGCGCATCGGTCTTATCGCAGGCAATTACCAGATTACTTCCGCATTCCCCGAGCAAGGGGGCGCCAGTGCATATGGTTGGAGCAGGTTGACCGTTCCCAACGGAACGTCAGCGAATCCCACCTACGTCGCTTCTTCCGGTACCAACGGGAACTATTCGGCCCGAGCAGCGGTGATTACTTTTACCGATACCACGTACACGAATCAGGGCTCTCCGGCGACCGACAATGTCCTGATTGGTGGAAATCCCAATGGGGGAAACGCAAATATCGTGATCGATGGGATTACGCTCAACGGGAACGGACTGGCCATTCATACGGCAGCCGGGGCCGGCAGATTGATCAATTTCGTGGGTGCCTCAGCGACTAATACCGCATCTTCGAGTGGGTCATCCGGTTATACCGGAATCGTTGTACAGAACTGCGAAATTTATAATATGAATCCGTGGCCTACCGGAGCGGGCGGCTGGCCTGGCGGTAACTATGCCTTGGTTAGCTTTGAATCATTGCAGAATGCGGTCGTAAAAAATAACTATATTCACAGCATAACGCTTGGTTCGACCTGCTCCGCCCAACACGTCGCTGCGTGCTATCAGATCTCTTGCGCAAATACGCTTTACCAGTACAACACCGTAGCCAATTGTCCCGATTCTGGCGGCTTTTGGAGCAAGTTCGGCTCCACGGGCAGCACCGCGGAGTACAACTATTTCTCTAATGTCTGTACCTCCACGAGTGGGACACTTTCCGGTAGCGGAGCCATCGGCGATCTTTGCGGCGTAATCATGCACTGGGACGGTACTCAGGGAACGCCGAATAGCGGACCCGGTGACACCACGCAATTGGTCCATCACAACGTATTCGATGGATGCGGCAGACCTTTCGAGGGTGCATCGGGAAGTCCGAATGGGATATCTCAGTCAACGAATGTTTACAACAATACGGTCTACGAGACGTTGACGACAGCCTGCGAAGGGTGGTTGACCGGCTCCAACAGTGGCGCTCAGGTACAGTACTACAACAATATTTATATGACGACGAATGGTTCCGGGGGGCGCAATCAGGGCAAGATTGTTCTCACATCGGGACTATTCTCAAAGCTCAATAACAACTGCTACTACTCCACGACCGGAGCGTACTCAGGATTTTGGTATATCTACCAAGGAAGCACTTACGCGACGTTCGCATCGTGGAAATCTGAAGTTAACGGCATAGCGTCTGGTAGCGAGTCGAATTCGATCAATGTCAACCCGCAGTTTTCCTTACCCAGCGGCCATGTCGCGGGCGGCGGAGCAGTGCAGTTCCAACTAGCCGCAGGCTCCCCATGTATCGGCAAAGGCTCGGGTGGCGGCAACATAGGCGCGTGGGACGGCACGGCGACACAAATCGGTTGTAGTTTTGGCTCGGGTAGCGTGACCTCAGCGCTCCCGGTTCCCGTTGCACCGGTGCTGACGATCAGCTGACACGCAGCGCAGTCATTAGCCGGTGGCGTCTACGACTCAGCGTCGCGGTCGGGGCGAAGCAATTTTTTCAGCCCCTCTCTCGCCCGCGCCGGCAACGCGTGGTAGACCTGCATCGCGGCTGCGTGCCCCATTTCCGCCAGGTCGTGCGCCCGGAGTGGCGAGCGATCCAGGCTATATCTGTAAGTCGGCCGTCGCTCGCCACCGAAGCGTTGCAGGAACGTGTGCGCTGCGGCCATGCTGAAATGTCGGATGTCTTTCTGCTGAGTTGACCATTCAATGGCACGCCACATCAGCAGATCATTCTGTTTCAGTTTGGATTCTTCCCGTCGAGAGACGTTCGCGGTGTACTCCATGATACCGGGCCGCCGGAAACGGAATGTCGAGACTCCGATCACCCGCCCACCGTGGCGTGCCACGAGCAGGAGCCGATTGGCTCCTGATGCAAATACGGCGCGCTGAACATCGTACGGTCGAGCCGCTTGATGCTTGAATGCGCACCAATGCTCATACAGGGCGTAGTACTCATCGAAATCCCGACGGATGTCCATTTCGGCGACTTCGACGCCCGCCTTGATTGCGCGCCTTATGTTACGGCGACGAGCCTCGGTGCAATCGCTGAACAACGCGTCTGCACCCCGGGATAGATCGAGCAATATCGTGCCCAGCGGAGTTTCGAACCTCTTGGCCCGAAAGCCCGCAGATTGGAGTCCTGAAACTTCGTCCCAGGTGAAGGCGCTGATGAATCTGGTCGACTTCAGGGAGTGACCCCTGATCCCCGCGGCCAGGGCCAGGCCAACCTTTTCCCTGTCCGCCCCTCTGCGAATACAGATCTGCGGGCTGCCGGAGTGACCGCAGCTGATGTCCCGATCGCCCAGCAGACCGGTTGCAACTCCGTGGACTACGCCACTACTGACCACCAACACGGCAAACGGCCGTTCATTGGCAAAATATTGGATCAGGAAATATTCGGGTGCCGTGTACAGCCCGGCGAATTCGGCATTATCGAGGCAATCATTCCAGGCAGCTGTGGTCGGCTCGTCGGGGACGGAAGTGAGAATCACATTTTCCATACGATCCTATACAGATTGCAGGTCTTTACGGGGTCGGGATCGAATTCTTGCTTTATCAGCCGGTGCGACCGTCGCCGAGGTGGCAGCAAACAGCGACACACATGCAACCACCACCGCAAACAAGACCCACAAAAGCGTGCTGTAAGACATGGACAGGAAGAATCCGGAAACGGCGTTACCGACGAGCGTCACCTGCAGCATGCGCGCAAAAACGACCACCTGGTCGTGCTCCTCGCTGGCTGCAGCAGCGAGCAGGCGCTTACGCACCCTCTGCAGCGCGCGCCAGGAGAGCACATACATCCGAATGAAGAGCAGCAGCCCAAGAAATCCCAGTTCAACCAGCACCTCAAGGTAGGTGTTGTGAGGCGCCCTGAATTTTCCGCCCATGCGCACGTCCACCATTTGGAAGGTATCCACGCCATAGCCGACGGGCCGACGCACGGCGGCGGTAAGGCCACGCTCCCAGATGGCAGAACGGCTGTCCGAATTCGTGGTGTCCATGTTGTAGTCGCTACTCAGCTGCAGAACGCTGGATAATCGCTCACGGGTCTCGGCAGGCAGATAAGGCCACGCCAGCGTAGAGGCACACAGAATTCCCACTACCGGCAAAACGATGCGATTTCTCGACTGCCTGACCTGCGGGAGCCAGTAGCCCCCGCTCGGCGGTCGCTTGAGAGGCAGCAGGACCAGGACCGCCAGCATCGCGAGAAGTCCAATCAACCCGCCACGCGATGAGGTTAAGAGGAGCGCGAGGAGCAGCACGGCGCTGATGGCCGCATCGGTCAGCCTGCTCGCCTTAGTTCTGGCGGTCAGCGCGAAAGCCAGCGCCATCGGCAGAGTGGATACCAGCACATAGGCCAAGTCGTTGGGGTCATATGAAGCGGAAGCGCTGGCGCGTCCACCGTGGAATGCCAAGATCGCTGTCAGTGCCAAAGCGACGGCAGCAACGACGAGTATCCTCATGATTCCGCGCAGAACGTCCCACGTGTACGAGATCCTGCAGCACACGATGGCCGCCGCCGCGATGACCGGCAGTTGCAGCAAGAGGAACTGACGAGTCTGTCCCGGCCAGATGGAAAATGGCGCTGTGACGACGGCCAGGCCTACCAGGGCAAGTGCGGTGCGCAAGAAGGGGGTAGCGACCGCAGGCAGTTTCGGAAGCTGTTTCCATTTGGTGATCAGCAGGATCACGCCGATGCCCATGGTCATTTTGGCCAGCGGCAACGAGCCGAGCCCGGGCACCAGTTCTCCGACCCGGCCAACGGCAGTCAGCAGGAAGGCCGCATATGCGATCCTGAGCCCGCGCAGCTCCAAGCGTTCCGTTTTTACGTTCAGCGGATCGGTGTCCAAGTCACTATCCGCTCGCCCTGCAGGTAACGCAGCGTGGCGATGAGCGAGGCCACATTAGTCAACAGGAAGTAATAAGGTCGCGTAAGTAGACCCAATTTGTGCCCTCTCTGTTGCAGCAGGAATCCTACAGCTCCGGCCGCTATCAAGGCGAATTGCGCCAGCAGTAGTACCAGATAAGGCATCTGACTGGCGAGCGCCAAATTAGCGCCGATGGCGATGAGCCAGAGCAATGGCGTAGCGTAGCGAAGGACTTTGTGTGACCACAGTTGCCAAGCAAATAGGCCGTATCTTGCGGGATTGAGAAATCGCCGTTCCGCGACCAGCGCATTAAGGCTGCGGGCAGCGACGCGGGTGCGCATCGCCAATTCCTCGTGCCCTCGATCCAAGGTCGCTTCGAAGCATACGGCATCGGGGGCGAGGATGGTTCGAAGCCCCTGCTCACGCATTCTCATGGCGATTACAAAGTCGCTGATGAGATATGGATGAATGGGGCGATAGGCGCTTCTGCGCACCGCATAGAGGCAGCCGCTGACGCCGATCAGTGATCCCAGCAGACTTTCCCCGGCGCGCAGTCGCACTTCGTAGTCCCAGTACGCTCGCCCTCCGCGACCGGTCAAGTTCTCGACGTCGGTGACATAATCCAAGCGGCCGGCGACGCATCCGACCGCGGCGTCGGCAAAGTTCTCGACCAGGCGTCGCACCGCATCGGCGTGAAGCCGAGTCGTGGCGTCCGTAAAAATCAGGACTTCCCCCTTGGCTGAGGCAGCGGCCGCATTCTGGCATGCCGTCTTCCCCTGCCGGCCCTCGACACGCAAGAGCCGCACCCGCAAACGGTCGTAACTTGCGGCGATAGCCTCGGTCGAGTCTGAAGAGGCGTCTGATCCGACGATGACGTCGAGGAGCTCCGGCGGATAATTGAGCTCTGCGAGATTATCGAGCTTTGCTCGAATGCATTTTTCTTCGTTGTACACGGTCACAATGATCGTGACGGCAGGAAGGGCATCGCCGCGTTGCACGGGCCTCCCGTACCGCGCCGCGAGAGCACTCACGAGAGCCGGGTACAGCACGTACACATATGTCAGCAGCAGGCAGCAGGACCAGAACAGGATGACCACGAATACCATTCGCTCTTTACTCGTCGCCTGCTGGGGGAGGCTGGCCTACAATCCCACTAATATCATGATTCTACATCTGCTCCGGCGATCCCGCCCGCAATGTGGATTATTGTCCAGTCGAATAGGTGGATACGTCCCTGATAAGGCAGAATAAGCCAATCGCGGCCACTCTCGACGCGGTCTATGCGTCTTTACTTCCCAAGTAACTCGCGACACGACGCCGCAGCCGGGGATTGCCTATGAATGTAACCGAGGCCTTGAGCATTCTGCGCTCGCGTAAGGCGGGCGGCGAGCCGTTCCGTGTGCTGCTCGCCAGCGGGTTCACGCCGCTGCACCTCAAGACGCTCATGCACGCTCATTTGCAGCAAGCGCTCCCCGACCGCAGTGTGGAGATTGACACCGGTCTGTTCGGGAACCTCGCAGAAACGCTCGAAGGCGCCGTCAATCCGAATAGGCATGGCGCGGTGGTGGTCATCGAGTGGTCGGATCTCGACCCGCGGCTCGGTTATCGCGAGGCGCAGGCCTGGGGACACAAAGTGAGCGGCAGCATCGTGGACACCTGCAGGAATGCGTTGGATCGCCTGGCGGGATCACTCGAAGCAATCCCCCCTGCGATGAAGGTCGCGGTGTCCATGCCTACGTTGCGCCTGGTGCCGGCGTTCAGCGTCCCAGCGTGGGGTGCGGGCGTTCACGAACTGGCGCTCGAGGAGCTGCTTGCGGCATTTGCCTCGCGCGTGGGGCGAGCTTCCCACCGATCGGTTCTGAACGCCCGGTGGCTCGGCGAGCATAGCCCGCAGAGCGCGCGTCACGATGCGGAGGCCGACTTACGCTTCGGCTTCCCCTACACCGTAGCGCATGCGAGTGCACTCGCCGAAGGCTTGACCCGGCTCGTGCTACCGCGCACTCCCAAGAAGGGTCTGATCACCGACCTCGACGATACGCTCTGGCACGGGCTTGTAGGCGAGTCGGGCCCGGATGAGATCAGCTGGGACCTGGCGACGAACCAGCAGCTGCACGGACTCTACCAAGCCTTACTGCAGGCGCTTGCAGACTCGGGTGTGCTGATTGCCATCGCGAGCAAGAACGATCGGGAGGTGGTTAACCAGGCCTTGCAGCGCAGCGACCTGCGGATATCGCCGGCGGCGATCTTTCCCCTGGAGGTGCATTGGGAGCCGAAATCCACCTCGGTGGCTCGCATTCTCAAGGTGTGGAATATATCAGCCGATGCGGTGGTGTTCGTCGACGACAGCCCACTGGAAATCGCCGAAGTCACCGCCGCTCATCCCGGCATCGAATGCATACAGTTTCCGCAGCGCGACAACGCTACAGGGGTGAAGCTTCTTGGGCATCTGCGCGACCGGTTCGCACGCAGCGAGGTTTCCTATGAGGATTCCATCAGGCTGCAGAGCATCCGCAGCGCTGCAGCCCTGCGTGCCGAGGGTGAGGAGGTGGCGGACAGCGAGAGTGTGCTCGCAAGTCTCGATGCAACAATCGAGATTGAATTTGGCGGCGGCGCTGAAGACCGGCGCGCCTTCGAGCTCGTCAACAAGACCAACCAGTTCAATTTGAATGGTCGACGATTCCAGCTGGCGGACTGGTCGGCTGCTCTCGAGCGCCCGGGTGCTTGGCTTGCGGTCGTGTCGTACCAGGATCGGTTTGGGGCACTAGGCAAGATCGCCGTCCTCCAAGGCCGCGCGCTCGAGTCCCGGTTGCATATCGATACTTGGGTGATGAGCTGCCGCAGCTTCAGCCGGCGAATCGAGTACGCCGTCCTGGCCGAGCTGCTCCGGCGCTACTCGCCGTCCGAGATACTGCTGAACGTTGCCATAACCAGCAAGAACGGTCCTCTGACGAGCTTTGTCAAATCGCTCACCGATGCTGAACCCACGAGCGAGTGCGCACTCACGCGTGAGCGCTTCGACGCCGCCTGCCCCAGGCTGTATCATCGCGTCGTTCTTAGAGGAGAGGCGAAAGATGGCTGACGTCGAGTCCCGCTTGGTGGGGTGCTTTCTGAGCGTATTTCCGCAACTATCCGAAGCGGATATCCGCAGCGCATCGCAGGAACGACTGGAACAGTGGGATTCCGTTGCTGCGATCACCCTCGTCAACGTGATCGAAGAGGAATTCAGCACGCAGATCGATTATGACTATCTGCCGGATCTCGATACGTTCGCGAAGGTCCTTAATTATCTCACCGTCGACCGAGGCCTCAGTTAGGAATGCCCGAGCATCCCGACCCAAGCGGCGGTCCGCGCCTGCACCACGTCGGGTTCGTCGTGGCCAATATCGAGGCATCCGTACCGGGGATGTCGCGTGCGCTGCTCGCCCACTGGAACAATGAGATATTCACCGATCCTCTGCAGCGGGTGCGGGTGACCTTCCTCAAGGGGGGACACCAGAGCCCGTTACTCGAGCTGGTGGAACCGCTCGGACAAGACTCGCCGGTGTTCCGCTTTCTCAGCGAGCGCGGCGGGTTGCACCACTTGTGCTATGAAGTCCTCTCGATCTCCGAACACCTCGATCGAATCCGCGCCGCCGGCGGGGTCATCGTCAGCCGTGCGAAACCCGCTGTCGCCTTCCACGGCCGCCCGATCGCATGGGCACTCACGCGCGAAAAACTGCTGCTGGAATTCCTGCAAGAGGCGGCCGCGATAGCATGATTGGCGCTCTCCTTACGCGAATGCGGCAGCGCAGATCACCGGTGTTTCTCGTGATCAAACGCGTAGTGCAGGCCATGCGCAACTTCTGCCTGCCGCTGCCGGATTTCCTGCGCCCCGTGTTGCGGCTAGGGTTTTACGCTCAGCAATGGACGTTGAGCACAATCCGCTGGTTGTTGGCCGTTTTTATCTACGAGCCGCTGTTCCGCGGCCGCTGCTCGGCCGCCGGCAAGCGACTGCGGATCCACCGGATGCCATTCGTCGTCGGGCCGACAGCGATCCACATCGGTGACGACGTCAAATTTTACGGGAAAGTCGACATCGCGAGCGGCTATGTGTGCGAAAATCCACAGCTCGTCATCCACGACCGGGTCACGCTCGGTCATAACACTTTGTTCGTGGTGAACAAGCTCATTGAGCTCGAAGATGACGTGAATGTTGGGGGCGGCGCTCGCTTCATGGATACGGACGCACATCCGCGCGAGCTGACGGCGCGGATCGCGGATTTGCCACCCGGGGAGGACGAAGTAAAGCCGGTGCGGATCTGCCGGGGTGCGTGGATCGGGCAGAACGCCTGCATTCTCAAGGGCGTTACCATCGGTGAAGGAGCTATTGTCAGCATCAATAGCGTCGTAGTCGCCGACGTGCCGCCGCATACCGTCGTGATGGGAAACCCTGCCCGCGTCGTCGTCAAGAACACGCTGCGGGCTCCATCGTGAAGCGGGTCTGGTGAGGCCGTGCTGCGCTTCGGGATATACACAGAGCAGCAATACCGACGCGCCGGACCGCGACGCCGTGATCTCGGTGCGCAGGTCGCCTATAGCTTGCTCGATGTGGGCAATGATCCGAGCGACGAACGGGTCGCAATGTTCGAGGATCTCTGCTTCAGGCTGCGCACCTCGAACGGCACCTTCCGGACCTCATTCTCACAGCGATTTGTCGACCTCGATGCCGCGGCGTCGCGGTGGATGAGCGAGCTGTTTGCGAGCGAGGCTGCGATCCGGATACAGGATCGGGCGGCCTCTCACTGCCTGACCTCACACGATTGGGCGCAGCGTATCTTCGCCGTGTATTCCCGCGCAGAGTTCGAGGCCTCCGACCTCATTCTTTGCCTCTACGAGCTTTCGCTGCCAAGCGGCGAGACTTACATCGTCGAGCCCGATGGAGAGCCGTTGCAATACATTCGTCCGCCGTTCGTGCTTTCCGTTCGTCACCGCGAGCCGCGGCGCTATCCGCTGAATCTGTGGCTGGGCGCCCGGGCGCGCAGGCGCTTTGCACGACTCGGGTTAGCAGCGGGTTGGCAGCAGTCGGAGAGCGCGCCGGGCTACGGTGTGCGTCGTATTTCATGCGTCCACCCTCGGGCGGCCGCCCTGGCCGCCCGCGACCCGCGGTTCCGGGTACGAACACGCTCGGTGTTCGAGGTCACGCCGCAGGCTTGCGATGTGCTGCGAACGATGAACATTCTCAACCGCGCGTACTTTACGGAAGAGGAACTCGCATCGGCCGCAAATGCGGTGTTCGACAGCGTTCGCGCGGGCGGTCTGTGGATCGTCGGACGGACGTGGGAGGAAGACTTCAGCAATCATGCAACCTTCTTTCTACGTCGCAAAGATGCCTGGGAGGTTCTCGGTCGGATCGGCAACGGTTCAGAGATCGAGCAGCTGGCACTCGCCACGCCCGCGAATAGGAGCACGCGTGGTTCGTGATGGCGACTCCTTCTCGCTGATCCTGGTGTGCTCGAGCTACCCCCCCGTCGTAGGCGGATCGGAGGTCGAAGCCCAGCGGGTGTGCTCCGCACTGATCAAGCGCGGCCACCGCGTCACGGTCGCCACGATGGGCGGCCCCCCCATGCCACCGCTGCGAAAGTGGACCGATCCGACTGGAGTTCCGGTGCGCCTTTACGCTGCTCACTGGAATGGCGTGATGAAGAACGTGGCGTTCGCGATCAGCGTTGCGTGGCTGCTGATCCGTGAGCGGCGCAACTATCAGGCGGTGTACTTTCTGATGCAGGGGCTGCATCTGGCGGCGGGCCTGCCCGTTGCTAGACTGCTCCGCAAGACGATCCTGATGAAAGTGGGCGGCAGCGGCGTTCTGCCCGGGATGGCGCGGACGCCGACGGGACGGCTGGAGATTCGCTGGCTGCGCAAGTGGGCGGATCGCATCATGATCCTCAACGAAGGGATGCGCGCAGAGGCGCTCGCCGCACGCTTGCCGGCCGACAGGCTGGTCTGGATGCCAAACCCGGTTGACACCGATCATTTCAGCCCGGCCCCGCCGGCAATGCGAAGCGAGCTCCGCGCTCAGCACGACATTCCGCCGGATGCTTTGGTCATCATCTACACGGGCCGGCTCGCGCCGGAGAAATCCCTGCATCTGCTGGTGGAGGCATTCGCCACCGTTTGGCGCCAGCGCACACAGGCGTATCTTGTCCTCGTCGGCGATGGACCGATGAGAGCGGCGCTCACTGAACAGACCCGGCGCCTGGGCTGTCAGGACAACACCCGCTTTGTCGGCAGCGTGGCTCCATCTGAGATACCGCGATGGTTGCAGATGGCCGACGTGTTTGCGCTTGTCTCTCTGAGCGAAGGTTTTCCGTGCGCACTCGTCGAGGCCATGTCGGCAGGAGTCGCATCAGTGGTCAGCGACATTCCCGCAAATCGGCAATTGGTGGAGTCGGAGCACCACGGTCTCTTGCCGCCGGCGGGCGACGCTTGGGCCACGGCGGCGGCACTGATCCGGCTGATTGACGATCCCGAGTTGCGCGCGCGCATGGGTATTGAAGCACGTCGCAGCGTCAAACAGCACTATGCGACCGAGCGGGTGCTCGAACGCTACGAAACTATGCTCGGCGAGACCACGACACCTCGTGCGGTCGACTGGAGTGAGCGCTAGTGATCGGTGCCATCGTGTTAATTGTCACCCCCGTCAGAGCTCGCGCCCGCGCCCGTGTCGTGGGTGTTGACGCCGTCGGTGTCCGCCCGCCCCACGACCCGCGCCGGCGCTCCCACTGCAATCGAGCCTGCGGGAATCACGTGCACTACCACCGACCCTGCACCGATCGTCGACCGCTCGCCAATGGAGGCCATGACAAGCGTCCCGGCGCCGAGCCAGCAGTCGGCTCCGATCGTGACCCTCGCCAGCGTCCCGTGCTCGAGGTCTATCATTCCGCTACCGTCGCGAACGTGTTGGCGCGAGCCGCTCAGCACCTGCACGGCCGTGGCAATGTGGGTGCGATCGCCAATATCGACCAAGCCAAGCACGCAGTAGGAGCCGATGTAGACGTGCCGGCCGACCGTAGCCTGAGGGTGAGCGAAAAAAGATCCAAACTGGATACGCCAGTCGAGTGGACAAGCGGTGAGCGTGAGCTTGTAGTACGCTACGCGAAGAAAGTCGCCGATCACTCCCGGCACGAGAGCGAGGGCCTGCGCGAAAAACTCGAACCCGAAGCTCACCCGACCAAATCCTGCAAGCAGCGCGGCCGGCATTGCGAGGCACAGGAATATCGCCTGCACGCAGCGTTTGGCGATCACTTTCATGCTAATGGCCCACGCAGGCCGCGATTGGGCTGTGCGGGATGACTGAGCCTGAGTCGACTCGGCCGCGTCCTAGACGCCCGATGATCCGCGTCGTTCTGTATGTAATGCGTCTTCTCGGCGCGTTCAAGCTTGCGCTGCTCCTGACTCGACGGCGCGTGAGGATCCTCGGATATCACGGGATCGCGCTCGGCGATCTCGACGTGTTCGCGCCGTTTCTCTTCATGCAAGAGTCTACCTTTCGCAGGCGGCTCGAGATAGTTCGAAAGCGGCAGATGAATGTAATTTCGCTCGACGAGGCCGTCAGGAGCCTGCAAGCCGGCTCCAGCCGCGGACACGAAGTAGTCATCACCATAGACGATGGCTGGTGGAGTACGCTCGAGTTTGCCGCGCCGCTTCTCAAGCGCTTCGGCTATCCGTCGACACTGTATCTCTCGACCAGACACGCCGTCGATGGGACCGCGGTAACCCCCGTCGTGCTCGGCTACATGCTCTGGAAGCGGAATATGACGCAGCTGAAGCTGGAGAACATTGATCCCTCGATAGACGGTACGTATGAGCTGGGCAGCGTGCACGGTGCGACGCACGTCCTGCTCGAGCGCAAGATTACTCAACTCGACCCGGGGCTCCAGGCGCGCGCGCTGCGGCAAATTGCAGAGAGACTCGGCCTGGAGGCGGCGCCACTCGTGGCGGATAAGCGGTTTCGTCTGATCGCCGTCGAGGATATCCGCAGGCTGGCACAGTTGGGCGTCGATACACAGCTGCATACGCATGATCACTTCATGCCCATGGAATTCACCGAACTGCGCGAGCAGCTGGAGCAGAATGCCCGGCACATCCGAAGCTACCGGGACGGCGAGCCACCGCGTCACTTCTGCTACCCGAGTGGCCAGCACAGCGATGAACACCCGCTGTGGCTCGCCCAGCTGGGCATTCTGTCGGCCACCACGTGCGACCCCGGCATGAACCGTAGCGGTCAGAACCCGTATCTGCTGCATCGCTTCTTGGATAGCGAGAGCATCAGCGAGATAGAGTTTGAGGCAAACATCTGCGGTGTCTTCGAGATTGCAAAGCAGGCGCGCGCCTCGATCGGCCGCTATCTGGGAAGGTGACGCGTGCCGCGCGTTTCCGTCATCGTCCCACTCTTCAACAAGGCCGGCTACGTCGGCCGTGCTTTGGCGTCGATATCCAGCCAGACCTTTGCTGACTTCGAGGTAATTGTCGTGGACGATGGCTCGACGGACGGCGGCCCCGAGATCGTTGCGAGACACCGCGATTCGCGCGTGCGCCTGGTGTCGCAGCAAAATAGCGGTCCAGGGGCCGCACGCAACCGCGGCATCGAGCAAAGTCGCGGCCTGCTGCTCGCATTCCTCGATGCCGACGACGAATGGTTGCCGCATTATCTGGAAGCCGGTATCGCCGGGATGGACAGCAGCGGTGCACGCCATGCCGCGCATACCTGCGCGTATTTTGATGAGCCCTCCGGCACCGATTCCTCGGCGATGTGGCGGAGCCGCGGGTTTGTCCCTGGCGTCTGCCAGGTGGATGCAAATACTCGCCCCGAGACGCTGCTGCATCGAGTGGCGTTCATGTCGCCTTGCACGACTGTCGCGCGGGCAGAAGTGATCCGCAAGCTCGGCGGGTTCTACGAAAAGGATTGTCGCTATGCGGAGGACGCGTACCTGTGGCTCCGGGTCCTGCTCAACTATCCGGTATCGTTTTCCTTGGATCCGCGTGTTCGGGTATACCGAGACGCGTCTCATCTGAGTGCGACGGGGCGCGTATTTCGGCCGCTCGAGCCCTTTCTAGTTTCGCCGGAGGAGATTCGAGCGGAATGCCCGGAGGGGTTGCGCCCGGTGCTGGATCAGTTCCTTGCCATCAGGGCCTTCAAGACCGCATGTGCCTGGAGTTATTGGGGCCGATGGGCGGCGGCGCGCCAGCTGCTTCGCCGCTTCCGGGTCGCATCCGCGCATAAACTACCCCGTTTCTGGCTCGCGCAGACCGCCGCCACTCCCTTCGGCGCTGCGGCTGGGATGACGATACGCCAGGCATCCCGTATCGTCGAGACATGGATTAATTGGAGGCGACGCCGTCAACAAGCTGCGCGAGCAGCCCTTTGATGGAAAGCTGAGCACAACGGCACCAACCTCATTGTCTTGCCGCGCCAGCCTATCGGGACTCAACCCTAGGTGGGACGCGCCGCTCGCGCGCGCGCCGCAGGTAGGGCGATTGAGTTTTTTCGTACGTTCGTTGCCTGTAGCGTCTACGTATGCTGTGCCAGAACCACAGTCCTTCGAGGCGGAACAGCTGGTACCCTTTCAGTATCGCAATCCCATTCTGCGCATCCGCGAGGTAGTCGAGCAGCGTCGATACTGGCTGGAACCAGCCGGGACGCTGTGACAGCCGGGTCATGACGTCGACTACGCCAGGGTGCACGCAGCCGTCGCGCAAGAAGCCTTTGCCGAAGTGCGTGCTGACAATGGCGAGGCCATGTTCGCGCTCGAGTTGCGCCAGACGCGCCGGATTCAGCAGCTCGATGAACTCCTCGACGTTATCGACATACGTGCTGGGGAAGAAGGCGCGCACGCCGGGTGTGCCCGCCATCCTGTAAGGTACGGCGCTCGTAATGTTCCACAGGTTCAAGTCGTCGTACGTGAAGCTTCGTACGTAACGCAAGTGCCTTTCGGCTAGATCCCCCCAGTAGAACGGCGACTCCGGCAGATGTCCCTGGCCAGGGTGCGCGCGACCCTCGCCAAGCGTTGCATGTAACCAGCGCCAGAGCCGGAATCGGAAGCGATCGATTCCCCAGTACAGGTTGTCGCGATTGTAGCCGTGGGCCGCGTAGGACACGGGATACCGGCCGAGAGTCTGCTTGTAAAGCTCGAATGCGGCGATGATTTCCGCTCGCTCGCTCGATTCCATGCGAGCGCCGTGAAAGGCGATCTCAAAGCCGCGTTCCTGAAGGTGACACGCATAGCTTGCATACTCGGGATCGGCCAGGGAATCCGATCCCTGGTAGTCACTCGGCCCGTTATAGGGCAGCGGCCACACGGACTTCGTGGTACGGAACCCGAGGCGATCCAGCAGTTCATATATCGGACGAATGTAATCGAGAGTCGCGACGTCGGTGTCGTCGAAGATCGTGAAGGCGAACTGTTTACCTTCTGGAAATGAGGCGGAACGTTCGTTCAAAGGTGATCACTCCAGGCATCGCCCCGAGTGACCATCCAGGCGTCCAGATCTGTGCTGAGCCCGTATTTGCCGCCGCTGCGTCGCGCAGCATGAGGTGAATGTTGCCGGGCATCTGAAAGTACCCAGCCCTGCGCAGCGGACCACGCAAGCACCGATGAGACGCGGTCAGAAGCAGCGCGTCGTAGTTCGCAGCCCTGCCCCAGCGTCGCGCAACTCCCAGCAAGCTTGGCAGCGCAGCGGGACAGTTGGGGTCGAGCAGCAGGTCGACCACCGAGCCGATACCAAGTCCCGCGATGCGGGAATCATCAGCTCGCCGCGGCGGCGCGAGCACAGCGAGTCCCACCATGTCATCGCCGCGCCAGGCCGAGGCAAAACAGTAGTGCCCCTTCCCGCCCCTTTCATAGCGCCAGCGCAAGTAGGCGCTCGATCGCGCGGGCGAGCAGCTCCCAATCCGCCGCGCACGCGCCCAAAGACTGTCAAGCGCCGCCTCCGATGAAAGCCTCGTGTCGAGCTGCGTTGTCAGCTGTCGTCCCGCCCAAGCGCTCGGGAGTCGCAGCAGCGTGAGGCCCAGCGAAATCACGGCGCCGATCGTGTACACAAACGGTGGAATCTTCGCGACCTCAGTGGCGAGCGAGACCGCTCGAGGCAGGCGGCTGAGATGCTCGAAGCGCCGGAATTCAAGCTTGCGAAGGATGCGCGTGGGGCGCAATGGCTCGATGTAGTCGCGAACCGCACCGAGGTCGAGCATGCCCAGTGCCACCGACAGCTGTCGCGCCATCGGCGAGGCGGGCATCGATGCGGCGAGATCGACCTGCTTCAAGATTCCTCTCATCAGCAGCATCGCGATCGGACCATTGCGATGCTCTTCAAGCACACAGAGTGCCTTGAGCCAGTGGGCGGGCGTGTAGTCCTCTCCGTTCCAGAACTGCGTTGGAATAGTGGTAATGAAACCAACCAAGCGGGTGCCGAGGAAGGCGCCTACCGTCGGTGGCTCTTTGCCGGGTTCGAATGCGTTCTCGATAGCGGCGGTTCGCAGCATCTCGCGGATGCCTTCAGCCGTGGCGCCATGATCCCAATCCGCTGCGCGAAATAATTCGGCGATCGATGCCGCATCTTGTTCACCGAGCCGACGAACTCTTAAAGTTTCAGGCACGTGAGCGGGAGGAGTATTGCTGGAAATCAAACCTGATACACCGTTTGCTTATGGCTAGTTTATGCTCATCCCGCCGGTACATCTGCTGAGCCGAACGCGGACGGCGCATCCGTGATATATAATAGGCCCTGTACTCGCCCTCCGGCTTGTCCCCGGTCACTCCCGGAGCCAGAATAAGTTTGATCGAGCGGCGCTCGCGGCCGGCACAGGCGGCCCAGGCTCGAATTGCGGAGCTTTTCCCTCACCGTAGTGGGGCCATCATTTATACTTATCGGCCGATGCACGCCGTCCGGTGCACGCTTTGCCCGCCATCGGCATGATCAAGGTAGCGAAACAAATGCAGTGAAGTCGTCGCCGTTGTCGGACTGGGATACGTGGGCCTGCCGCTCGCGGTGGAGTTTGGCAAGAAGTTCGACACCATCGGTTTCGACTTGTCGGCCGCCAAGATCGACAGCTACCGCCGGTTCTGCGATCCGACGGGCGAGATATCGAGCGAGGATCTGCGCGCCGCCGCTCGATTGACTCCTACCAGTGATCCCTCTGACTTGAGTCGCGCCGATTTCATCGTGGTCGCGGTCCCGACACCGGTAGACGTGGCGCACATTCCCGATTTTACGCCGTTGATCGGCGCTTCGACGACCGTTGCGCAGCACATGAAAAAGGGCGCAATAGTCATCTACGAGTCCACCGTATATCCGGGCGCCACCGAAGAGGTATGCGTCCCCGTGTTGGAGCGCCATTCGGGCATGCGATGGAAGCAGGATTTTCATGTCGGCTATTCTCCTGAGCGGGTCAATCCCGGGCGACAAGGAGCACACCGTTTCGCGGATCATCAAGGTGGTCTCCGGTGATGACGATCAGACGTTGACGAAAGTCGCGGATCTTTACGCGTCCATCATCACGGCCGGGATACACAAGGCCAGTTCCATCAAGGTCGCGGAGGCCGCCAAGGTCATCGAGAACACCCAGCGCGATCTCAACATCGCGCTGATGAATGAACTGGCGTTGATTTTCGATCGCATCGGTATCGATACCTTGGAGGTCTTGCAGGCAGCCGGCACCAAGTGGAACTTTCTACCGTTCCGGCCCGGCTTGGTCGGCGGCCATTGCATCGGCGTCGACCCCTACTACCTGACCCACAAGGCAGAAATGATCGGCTACCATCCGCAGGTCATTTTGGCGGGGCGGCGAATCAACGACGGCATGGGCGCCTACGTTGCGCAACAGACGCTGAAGCAGCTCATCAAGAACGGCAGCCCGTTGCCGGGCGCCAAGGTGATCGTGCTGGGACTCACGTTCAAGGAGAATTGTCCGGACCTGCGCAACTCCAAAGTCGCCGATGTGATTCGCGAGCTGAAGGAGCTCGGCTGCGAGGTCAGCGTTCACGATCCGATCGCGGACTCTCGTGACGCCGCGCAGCACTACGGCCTGACACTTACGCCTTGGGAGGAGCTGCCTGCCAGAGCCGATGCCGTGGTCGCGGCTGTTCCTCACAGAAGTTACCTTGCGATGCCCCTGCGCGAGCTCTTGTCCCGGTTGAAAGGCAACGGGGTCTTCATCGACGTCAAATCCGCATTTGACCGAGCTGCCATCAGCGAGGCGGGATTCCGCATGTGGCGGCTGTAATGCGCTATGCGCAGGTGCGCGAGGATCTCGCCAACGCCCCCCGGAAGTGGCTGATTACCGGGGCTGCCGGTTTCATTGGCAGCAACCTTTTGCAGGCTCTGCTGGAGCTCGACCAGCACGTCGTGGGTATCGACAATTTCGCCACCGGGCATCGAGAGAATCTCCAAGAGGTTGAACGCCACGTGGCGCCCGCTCAGTGGCGCTGTTTCCGCTTCATCGAAGGCGATATTCGCGATCACGACGCTTGCCGACGCGCGTGCGATGGAATTGAGTTTGTCCTGCATCAGGCGGCACTCGGAAGTGTCCCGCGCTCGTTCGAAGATCCGATCACCACGAATTCGGTCAATGTCGGTGGCTTCCTCGAGATGCTGAAGGCCGCGCGAGGCGCGGGGGTGAAACGGTTCGTCTACGCCGCCTCTTCGTCCACGTACGGCGATCATCCAGGTCTACCCAAAATCGAATCCGTGATTGGTAAGCCGCTGTCCCCTTATGCGGTGACCAAACTTGCAAACGAGCTGTATGCCGATGTCTTTTCGAGCACCTACGGCTTTCCCTCGATCGGCCTGCGCTATTTCAACATCTTCGGCGCCCGCCAGGATCCGAATGGGCCCTATGCGGCGGTGATACCCAAATGGATTGCCGCGATGATTCACGACGAGCCCGTGTACATCAACGGCGACGGCGAGACCAGCAGGGACTTCTGCTACGTCGCCAACGCCGTGCAGGCAAACCTACTGGCGGCAACCGCTTCCGATCCTGCCGCAGTGAACCAGGTGTACAACGTAGCCGTGGGACAGCGAACCTCGCTCAACGAGCTATTCGAGCATCTGCGCGCCAGGCTCGCTCCGCGCTTCGCGCATGTAGCCGGATTTGCGCCCATCTATCGCGATTTCCGCGCCGGCGACGTTCGCCATTCGCTCGCGGACATCGGCAAAGCCCATCGTTTGCTGGGGTATGAGCCCACGCATGCCGTCGGCGACGGACTATCGGAAGCCATGGAATGGTATTTGCGTCATTCGAGCCGCGAGCCGCAAGCCGGTTCCAGTGTTCGCGGCACAGAGCCGGTACAATCACCGACGGTATGTAAGGGAGGTTAGAGCAATGTCGGCCAGATCTACTATTGTGGCGGAGTTCGAGCGGGTAGCTGCGGAGCGGCAAAGAGAGCTGGCTGTATTGTCCGACGATCTGAAGCTCCTGGATTCGGGGCTGGACTCTCTCAGTTTCGCGGTGCTCGTGATTCGCCTGGAGGAGACTCTGGGAGTGGATCCCTTCAATGTGGAAGAAGTGAAATTTCCTGTGACCTTCGGCGACTTGGTGAGTCTCTACGAAAGCTATCCGCGGAATCCCCCAGTACGCTGAGTCAGCACGGCGGAGCTAGCCGAACTTCGCGGAGTCGAATCCGCGAAGTTCGGCTAGAACGTTTTCGATCCGATATTGCTCATCGCGCTTTGCATGCCATCCGCCGCGTCGGCGGCCACCGCGAAGTACCAGGTCCCCGCCGCAAGTCCGGTGACGGTGTAGCTGGTCGCGGAGGCGGAGACCGCCACCGATTGCGTGAGGGCACCCTGTGAGGTTCCGTAGTAGATGGTGTAACCCGATAGCGGCGTGACGGGAGTACTACCGTTGGTGTTCTGCGTCGGGGCGGCCCAGGTCAGGGTAGCAGTCCCGCTGGCGGCTGCGACCGACACGGTGGCGGACTGCGCCGCGGACCCGCCGGTGCCCGTGCACGTGAGCGTGTATTTGGTGGTCGTCGTCAGCGCCGCGGTTTTCTGCGAGCCGCTCATGCCCTCGGAGCCGCTCCAGCCGCCGGATGCTGCGCAGGAAGTCGCACCGGTCGAGGACCACGTCAAGGTCGAGGTAGCCCCGCCCGCGACCGTGCTGGGAGTGGCAGTCAAGGTGACCGTCGGCGCCGGTGTGGTCACCGTCACCGTCGCCGTTTGCGCCGCACTGCCGCCGGCACCGGTGCAGGTCAGGGTGTAGCTCCCGTTCGCCGTCAGGGCGCCGGTGGAATGCGATCCACTCGTCGCCTCGCTGCCGCTCCAGCCGCCGGAAGCGGTGCAGGACGTCGCATTCTTGGACGACCAGGATAGCGTCGAGCTACTGCCGCTCGCGACGGTGCTGGGGCTGGCGCTCAAGCTTACCGTCGGGGCGGGCGAGGTCACCGTGACTGTCGCAGACTGCGCGGCGCTGCCGCCGGCGCCGGTGCAGGTCAGCGTGTAGGTCGCATTCGCCGTGAGGGCACCGGTGGATTGGGAACCGCTCGTGGCGTGGCTTCCGGACCAGCCGCCGGAAGCGGTGCACGAGGTCGCATTCGTGGTTGACCAACTCAAGGTCGAGCTACCGCCGCTGGCAATGGAACTGGGGCTCGCCGCGAGGCTCACCGTCGGGGCGGGGGTCGGTGAGGTGACGGAAACCGTGGCAGCCTGGGTCGCGCTGCCGCCGCTCCCCGTACAGGTCAGCGAGTAAGTGGCATTGGCCTTGAGGGCGCCGGTGGACTGCGAACCGCTCGTGGCCTTGGCGCCCGACCAGGCACCGGAGGCAGTGCAGGCCGTCGCATTATTGGCGGACCAGGCCAAGACGGCGCTGCTGCCGCTCGCAATCGTGCTCGGGCTCGCCGACAAAGCAAGCGTCGGGGCGGGCGAGGTTACCGATACCGTCTTCGTCTGCGTGGCGCTGCCTCCGGTCCCCGTGCAGGTGAGCGAATAGCTGGCGTTGGCCGTCAGGGCGCCGGTGGATTGTGAGCCGCTCGTGGCCTTGGAGCCTGTCCAGGCGCCGGAGGCGGTACAGGCGGTCGCATTCGTGGTTGACCAACTCAAGGTCGAGCTACCGCCGCTGGCAATGGAACTGGGGTTCGCCGCGAGGCTCACTGTCGGGGCGGGGGTCGGTGAGGTGACGGAAACCGTGGCAGCCTGAGTCGCGCTGCCGCCGCTCCCCGTACAGGTCAGCGAATAAGTGGCATTGGCCTTGAGAGCGCCGGTCGACTGCGAACCGCTGACGGCCTTGGTGCCCGACCAGGCACCGGAGGCGGTGCAGGCCGTCGCATTCTTGGCGGACCAAGCCAAGACGGCGCTGCTGCCGCTCGCAATCGTGCTCGGGCTCGCCGACAAAGCGACCGTCGGGGCGGGCGAGGTTACCGATACCGTCTTCGTCTGCGTGGCGCTGCCGCCGGTCCCCGTGCAGGTGAGCGAATAGCTGGCGTCGGCCGTCAGGGCGCCGGTGGATTGTGAGCCGCTCGTGGCCTTGGAGCCTGTCCAGGCGCCGGAGGCGGTACAGGCGGTCGCATTCGTGGTTGACCAGCTCAAGGTCGAGCTACCGCCGCTGGCAATGGAACTGGGGCTCGCCGCGAGGCTCACTGTCGGGGCCGAGGCGGCCGAGGTGACCGAGACCGTGGCAACCTGGGTCGCGCTGCCGCCGCTCCCCGTACAGGTCAGCGAATAGGTGGCATTGGCCTTGAGAGCGCCGGTGGACTGCGAACCGCTCGTGGCCTTGGCGCCCGACCAGGTACCGGAGGCGGTGCAGGCCGTCGCATTCTTGGCGGACCAGGCCAAGACGGCGCTGCTGCCGCTCGCAATCGTGCTCGGGCTCGCCGACAAAGCAACCGTCGGGGCGGGCGAGGTTACCGATACCGTCTTCGTCTGCGTGGCGCTGCCGCCGGCGCCGGTACAGGTCAGTGTGTAGGTCGCATTCGCCGTGAGGGCACCGGTGGATTGGGAACCACTCGTGGCGTGGCTTCCGGACCAGCCGCCGGAAGCGGTGCACGAGGTCGCATTCGTGGTTGACCAGCTCAAGGTCGAGCTACCGCCGCTGACAACGGAACTGGGGCTTGCCGCGAGGCTCACTGTCGGGGCGGGGGTCGGTGAGGTGACCGAGACCGTGGCAACCTGGGTCGCGCTGCCGCCGGCACCCGTACAGGTCAGCGAATAAGTGGCATTGGCCTTGAGGGCGCCGGTCGACTGCGAACCGCTCATCGCCTTGGCGCCCGACCAGGCACCGGAGGCGGTGCAGGCCGTCGCGTTGCTGGCGGACCAGGCCAAGACGGCGCTGCTGCCGCTCGCAATCGTGCTCGGGCTCGCGCTCAAGCTCACGGTGGGTGCGGATGTCCTGACGGAGACCATCGCGGTCTGCGCGGCGCTGCCGCCGGGTCCGGTGCAGGACAGGGTGTAGGTGGCGTTGGCCGTGAGCGCACCGGTGGATTGTGAGCCGCTGAGGGCTTTATTGCCCGACCAGGCACCGGAGGCGGTGCAAGCGGTAGCGTGGGTGGACGACCACGTGAGAGTGGCACTACCGCCGCTGGTAATGGCACTCGGACCCACGCTCAGGCTGACGGTGGGGAGCGGCGCCTTGACGGAAACCGTCGTGGACTGCACCGCACTGCCCGCAGGGCCGAGACAGGTCAATGTGTAGGTCGCACTGTTCGTGAGCGCGCCTGTTGACTGGGTCCCGCTGGTCCCCTTGCTGCCCGACCAACCGCCGGAGGCGGTACAGGCGGTCGCATTGGTGGAGGACCACGTCAGCGTCGAGCTGCCGCCCGAGGCGATCGTGCTCGGCCCGGCACTGATGTTGACCGTGGGTGCCAACGACGTCACGGACACCGTCGCCGACTGAGTCGCGCTGCGGCCGAAACCCGTGCACATCAGCGTATAGGTCGAGTTCTCTTTTACCGGACCCGTCGATTGTGAGCCGCTCACGCCTTTGGTGCCGGACCACGCGCCGGAGGCGGTACATGAGGTCGCATTTTTACTGGACCAGCTCAGGGTGGCAGAGTCGCCCGATCGCAGCGAGCTGGGACTCGCTTGGAGAGTCACAGTGGGAGACTCCGCGCTCACCGTCACGGTCGCCGACTGAGTGGCGGAGCCCCAGGGGCCCCTGCAGGTCAATTCATACTCGGTCGTGTTGGACAAGCTGCCGGTCGACCAGGTGCCGCTGGTCGCGAGCTGTCCATGCCAGCCACCACTGGCGGTGCACTCGTTGGCATTGGTCGTGGTCCAGGTCAGGGTGGAGCTGCCGAGGCTGGGGATCGTCGCCGGAGAGGCCACCAGGGTCACCACCGGTGCCGGATGCGTCACGGTCACCTGTATCGACCGCGCGCCTGTGCCGCCGACGCCTGTGCACGTGAGCGTATAGCTGGTATTCGCGCTCAGAGGGGCCGTGGACCACCTACCCGTGGTGGGTTGGACGCCGCTCCATCCGCCGGACGCAGTGCAGCTTTGAGCCTCACTGGCGCTCCATGTCAAGGTCGCCGACTGACCCATCGCCACGGTGCTGGGGGTCAATTGCATATTGACCGTAGGTTTCACGGTTTCCGTAGCGGCCCCGCTGCCGCTGAAGTTAAGCGGATCCCCCTCGCCGCAAGCCGCGAGCGCCGTGATCGCTGCGAGTCCAAGCGCGCAACGCAATAGGCGCCAGGCCGCAACCGCGCGGGAGCGCTCGCGAGTGCCTTGGCCGCCCAGGTAGGCGTTCAGCCCGGACGCACGCGCAATGCGGCGATTGCGAGCAGCTGAACCATGATCATCCCCTCGGCGGCCCTGACGGTGCTCTACTGGCATAACGTGCACTCAACAAGTCATAACTCGAAGAGAGGATGGTTGTTCGCTTCTGCAAACTTGCCAACCTGTCGCCAAGCGCTTACGTCGCCGATTTGCGCCAGGTACGCAGACAGAGTCGGGATGGGGCGGGAGTTCGGGCCACCGGTATGCCCGGAACGGGGGTGGGCTCTTATGTCAAGGGAGGCCGGAATATGTAGGCTATTGACGACAGTTTGCGCGCGGCGGTCGCCGAGAATTTAATCGCGGAATGTTTATGGTAGGAAACCTTGGGTTCCGTTTCTCCCTGCTCATCTGCTGGGGCGTCTTTGCCCTGCTGTCCGGATGCGGCATGGGGGATGACGCGCCGGCCGCCAGCAGCCCTGCCGCTGCGGCCGTAGGGACTTCCGTGCCCACGATCAGTCTGTCCGGTACGCCGCCCACCAGTGTCGTCGCCGGCAGCCTCTATGTGTTCCAGCCGATGGTTTCCACGACCGGCGGGACGGCGACCTTCTCCGCAAGCGGCTTGCCGAGTTGGGCGAGCGTCAACCCGAGCACCGGCGAGATCTCCGGAACCCCTAGCAGCAGCAATGTGGGCGTCACCGGCGACATCATCGTCAGCGCCAGCGACGGCGGCGCCACTACATCCTTGGCTCCGTTCAAAATCGACGTGACGGCGGCGGCGGCGGGCACGGGATCGGCGACTTTGTCTTGGACGGTTCCTACCGTGAACACGAATGGAACTCCGGCGACGAATCTCGCGGGGTATCACATTTATTACGGAACAAACCCGGGTGAGCTGAACACGGTAATCGACGTGCCCGGAGCCAAAACGACCGAGTACGAGATTTCAAATCTACGTAGCGGCACCTACTACTTCGCGGTCGCCGCTTATAACTCGCAGGGAGTCGATAGCGCCGACTCGAACGAGGAGTCCAAGACGATTTAGCAGGCGCGCGCCGAGCTCTCGCGCCGCTGCTACTCGACCGTTACGCTCTTGGCGAGGTTGCGCGGCTGATCCACATCGGTGCCCTTCAGGATCGCGACGTGGTAGGCCAGCAGCTGCAACGGTATCGTGTAGACCGCGGGCGCCTGGAAGTACGTGACATGGCGCGGCATGTTGATCACGGTGACCCCATCGTCATCTTTGAGTCCCGATTCCGGGTCTGCGAATACGATCAACTCGCCGCCGCGGGCGCGCACTTCCATCAGATTTGATTTTAGCTTCTCGAGCAGATCGTTGTTCGGCGCGACGGTGATCACAGGCATGTCCGCGTCGACCAGCGCGAGCGGGCCGTGCTTGAGCTCGCCTGCGGGATACGCCTCGGCGTGGATGTACGAGATCTCTTTGAGCTTCAGGGCGCCTTCCATGGCGATCGGGTGCAGCGCGCCGCGGCCGAGAAACAGGGCATGGTGCTTGTTGGCGAAGCGCTCCGCGAGCTTATGCACCACGGGATCGAGCGCGAGCGTCCGCTCGAGGAGCGCGGGCAGCTCGATCAGCCTCGTGACCAAACCACGTTCGCGCTCGGCATCCGCGCCGTGATGTTTCGCGAGCGCGATCACGAGCAGGCTGAGGGCCGCCAACTGCGTGGTGAACGCCTTGGTGGATGCGACCCCGATCTCGGGACCCGCGCGGGTCAGCATGACGAGCTCGGACTCGCGCACCAGCGAGCTTTCGGGAGAGTTGCATACCGAGAGCGTCGAGAGATACCCGGACTGCTTGGCGAGCCGCAGCGCCGCAAGCGTATCGGCGGTCTCGCCGGATTGCGAGATGCTCACGAACAAGGAGTTGCGCGGGACGAGCGGATTGCGATAGCGGTACTCGCTCGCGATCTCCACCGCGCACGGCACCCTGCAAATCTGCTCGATGAAATAACGGGCGACGGCACCCGCGTGATAGCTCGTTCCGCAAGCGACGATGTGCACGTTCTCCGTGCGCCGCAATACCTCGTGGGCTGCGGGGCCGAATGCGGCCTCGAGTAGGCGGCCGCTCGCGACGCGCTCCTGCAGCGTGTTGGCGACGGCACGGGGCTGCTCGTGAATCTCCTTCAACATGAAGTGGCGGTACTGTCCTTTCTCCGCCGCGTCCGCGGACAGCTCACTCTCGCTGACGCCGCGATCCACGTTGTTGCCTGCGCGGTCGACGATGCGCACCGAAGTGCGGCGGATCTCTGCGACGTCTCCCTCCTCGAGAAAGACAAACCGGCGCGTCACGGGCAGCAGCGCCGCAACGTCCGAAGCAACGAAGTTTTCGTCGACGCCGAGCCCTATGACCACCGGACAACCCTGTCGCGCGAGAATCAGGCGGTCAGGATCGCGTTCGCTCACCACGGCGAGCGCATAGGCACCCTCGAGCATGGAGACCACCGCTCGCACGGCGTCGAATAGATCGCCGACCGTGTCGAGTTGACGGTGAATGCCGTGCGCGATGACCTCGGTATCGGTCTCCGAGCTGAAAGCGTAGCCGGCGCGCTGCAGCTCGGCGCGCAGCGTCTCATGGTTTTCGATGATGCCGTTGTGCACGATCGCGAGGCTGTCCCCCGAGGTGTGCGGGTGTGCGTTGCGCTCGCTCGGCACCCCATGCGTCGCCCAACGCGTGTGAGCGATGCCGATCCTGCCGTGGAGCGGCGCACGATCGAGCGCATCCTGCAGCGCCTGAACTTTGCCGATCACGCGCAGGCGCGCCAGGTGAGCATCGTCCACGATGGCGATGCCGGCCGAGTCATAGCCGCGATACTCGAGCCGTCGCAGCCCCTCCATGAGGAGCGGAACGATATTTCGCTCGGCGACTGCTCCGACGATTCCACACATGATTGTTATCGAGTCCTCGTAGCCTACGTCTTCGTCTTCCGGACGCCCTAGTGCGCTAGTCTAACGCGTCCTGACGCGCGCTGCCGCCGGCTCGATACTCTCCCGTCTGAACCGCGCTTAGCACCCCGAGGCGAAACGCCGCGAGCGGCAAGACGCCTGCCCGCTCGTCTCACATGAGATAAAAGTAAGTGATCCCGACAATCGGTTGAGTGTTACTAATCGCCGTGCAGCCTGCGGCCGGCGCTCCCGACGTGACCACACCGATCGGCACACCTTCCATCTTGGAACGCAGTAACAGGTTATACATTTCCGAGGATCCGTTCTGAGACATGGGTATCGCGAACCAAGGACTTCCAGGTATCGTCGGGTCCGCTTGTGCGACGTCGACTAGCGTGAAAAAGATGCAGTTGTGATTCGGATCTGGCAACTCCAAGATCGATACTACATTTTTCCAGGATGTTTCTGCTTCAGCGCGAGACCCAATCAGAGTCATTAAAGCCATAGCAGCAATCACCAGCAGGCTTCTCTTGGCGTTCATGCTAATCCCTCTATTATTTGTTAGGCGGATGCGCTCACCGCTGAAGCGATCCACGAAGGAAATTGTAACTCTGAATACGGTGGTGGACATGGTAACCGCGAGCGTCGAATTGACCTGTCATTGAAGCGTGTAAAAGTGTAGCTATTTGTAATCGCCCTTGATTCGCCCCCCGTCTCTCGATGTCGGCTATCCCACATGTATTTATTTTGGCCGGCGCCCGCAGTTGGACTCCCTGCTGACGATCATGAGCGGCGGCTAATGCTAAAACGCCCGAATCGCGACGCGGGCCGAGGGCCAAGAACACGTATTCCTTACCGCAAGCGCCCGATCCGGGGCTTGTACCGCAAGCGCACTTGGGCGAGCTGCCTGATGCAGGCGGGAGTGGTGCCGCAACCCGGATTCGAACTGGGGACCCACGCATTACGAATGCGTTGCTCTACCAACTGAGCTATTGCGGCAATCGACTATTTCAGAATTTATTCAATAACTTAACGACTTCCGGCTCAAAAGAGCCGCTAGCCGAGGGTGGCGAGTATAAGCGAGGCTGCTACCGCCTGCCAGGCGCCATCCATCGGCTGCGCCGGGTGCTGGCGGACCCACGCGACATCGCACGTTGATGCCAAGTTATCGAAGCAGCATCGCGGGGTAGCTCACCCCGTCGAGCTCTCCGACGAAAGGCTGCCCACGCGCTTGTGAACCTCGCGGAGCGACCGCGGCAGCGCGAAAATCACGTGTTCCTCGCGGCCTTTGAGCTCCTCGACGACCTCGCCGCCCCACTCGCGCAGCTGCGCGATGACTCCCTGCACCAGTATTTCGGGAGCCGATGCGCCGGCGGTGACGCCGACGGTTTTCGCCCCGTCGAACCACTCGCGGTGCAAATGCTCGGGTCCATCGACCAGGTATCCGGGAATGCCGGCCTTGTCGGCCATCTCGCGCAACCGATTCGAGTTCGAGCTCGACTGCGATCCGACCACCACGAGCCGATCGCAGCGATGGATCAGGTCCTTCACGGCATCCTGGCGGTTCTGCGTCGCGTAGCAGATGTCCTCCTTCACCGGCGCCTTGAGCCCGGGAAAGCGGGTGCGCAGCGCCTCGACGATCGATGCCGTGTCGTCCACCGACAGGGTCGTCTGCGTGACGAAGGCGAGATGACCGGCGTTGCGAACCTTGACGTTCTGGACGTCCTCGACCGTCTCGACCAGATAGATGCTGCCGCCATAGGAGGTGTCGAACTGACCGATCGTGCCCTCGACCTCGGGGTGCCCGGCGTGTCCGATGAGAAACACTTCGCGCGCCTCGCGCGCATAGCGGGTGACCTCCATGTGCACTTTCGTCACCAGCGGACAGGTCGCATCGAACACCTTGAGCGAGCGTCGCTCGGCTTCCATCTGGATGGCGCGCGACACGCCGTGTGCGCTGAAGATCACCGTCGCGCCGTCGGGCACTTCGTTGAGCTCCTCGACGAACACGGCGCCGATGGTGCGCAGCCGGTCGACGACGTACTTGTTGTGCACCACTTCGTGGCGCACGTAGATGGGCGCGCCGAACAGGTCGATGGCGCGCTCCACGATGTCGATGGCGCGGTCGACGCCCGCGCAAAAGCCGCGTGGATTGGCTAATAGAATTTGCATCAGGTCTCCACCTTCGCTCGTGCGCGTTTAGGTTCCAGCAACGCATCCAGAATCAGGCACGCTGCGCCGACGGTAATCGCGGAATCGGCGATGTTGAACGCCGGAAAGTAGGCGCGATCCCAGTGAAAATGAATGAAATCGATCACGGCACCCAGACGGATACGGTCGATGACGTTGCCGATCGCCCCGCCGAGCACCAACGCAAGCCCGCACGCCAGGAGCCCGTGCGAGCGCGGCATCCGATACAGCCACACGACGATACCGATGCTCACGATCACGGCGAGCGAGATGAACAGCCAACGCTGCCATCCCGAGGCCGTGGCGAGAAAGCTGAACGCCGCGCCGACGTTGTGCATGCGGGTGATGTCGAGGATCGGCAGCACGTTGGTGAACTCGAATTCGCCGTAGTGGCTCGTAATGTAGCTTTTCGAGAGCTGATCGGCGAGCACGACCAAGGCCGAGAGCAGCAGCCACACGGCAGCCCGGCCGCGGTTTGTTGTGTCGCTCATGCGAATTTGCGCTCCTCGCCCGGCCCTTCGATATTGACGACGCAGCGCGCACAAAGTTCCGGATGCCGCGGATCGCTCCCGACGTCCGGGCGCAGATGCCAGCAGCGCACACACTTGGGCTGAGTGCTCGGCTTCACCTCGATCCAGACATTCTCGGCGTGACTCGGCACGGAGTCGGCCGGCGGAGTATCCGTCGCCACCACCTTCGCTTGACTGGTGATCAGCAAGAAGCGCAGCTCATCGCCCAGCGCGGCGAAGCGAAGCGCCTGCTCCGCGGGCGCGTAAATCGTGACCTCGGCCTCGAGCGGCGCGCCGATTTCCCCGGCGGTGCGCAAGCGCTCGAGCTGACGAGCCACATCCGCCTTGAGCGCGATGAACGCGGGCCAATCGATGGCGCTCGCGCGCTCCGCGCCGGCAGGGAACGAGTGCCAGGTGTTCAAGAACACCGATTCGCTGCGCTCGCCCGGCATGAAGCTCCAGACCTCCTCGGCCGTGAAGCTCAGGATCGGGGCGAGCCAGCGCACCATGGCGTCGGCGAGGTGGTACAAGGCGGTCTGCGCCGAGCGCCGCGGCCGGCTCTCGGCACCGGTCGTGTAGAGCCGGTCCTTGAGGATGTCCAGATAAAACCCGCCGAGCTCGACCACGCAGAAGTTGTGCACTTCTTGATAGATCGTGTGGAACTCGTAGTTGCGATAGGCCGTGACGACATCGTTTTGCAGGGCAAATGCCTTGCTGATGACCCATTGATCGATCGCCACGAGATCGTGAAACGGCACTGCATGCTTGCCAGGATCGAAGCCATGCATGTTGCCGAGTAGAAAGCGCACGGTATTGCGAATGCGGCGGTAGGAATCCGCCATGCGCTTCAAGATCTCATCGGAGACGCTCATCTCGTTCGCATAGTCGGTGGCGGCGATCCACAGCCGCACCACGTCGGCGCCGAGGGTGCTCGTGAGCTTCTGCGGCACGAGCGTGTTGCCGATGGACTTCGACATCTTGCGGCCCTTCTCATCGACCGTGAAGCCGTGCGTGAGCACGCCGCGGTACGGCGCGCGCCCGTGCATGGCGACGGAGGTCAAGAGCGAGCTGTGGAACCAGCCGCGGTGCTGATCGGAGCCCTCGAGATACAAGATCCGACGGCGCGACGATCTCCGGGCCGCAACTGCGTGACGGCGTGGTGCACCACCCCGGAATCGAACCACACGTCCATGACGTCGGTCGATTTGTCGTAGCGCGCGGCGTCGGCGCCGAGGAGCGCGGCCGCGTCGAGGTCGAACCACGCGTCGATGCCGCCGCGCTCGACGCGCTGCGCGACCTCCTCGATGAGCTCGAGCGTGCGCGGATGCAGCTCGCCGGTCTCCTTGTCGACGAACAACGGGATCGGCACGCCCCAGGTGCGCTGCCTCGACACGCACCAGTCCGGACGTCCCGCGATCATGCCGCTGATACGCTGCTCGCCCCAGGCCGGCATCCAATCGACGTGCGCGATGGCCTCGAGCGCGCCCTTGCGCAGCCCCGCCTGATCCATGCTGATGAACCATTGAGGCGTTGCACGGAAGATGACCGGCGTCTTGTGGCGCCAGCAATGCGGATACGCATGATGGTACGGCTCACCCTTGAGGAGCCGGCCCTCGCTGCCCAGCACCTCGATGACATGAGCGTTCGCGTCGAACACCTGCTCGCCCGCGAATATCGGCGTCGAGGGCAGAAAGCGGCCGTCGCCGCCCACCGGGTTCTCGATCGGCAGGTCATAGCGGCGCCCGACGATGTAGTCATCGAGGCCGTGACCGGGCGCGGTGTGCACGGCGCCCGTGCCGGCATCGAGCGTCACGTGATCCCCGAGGATGACGGGCACCACTCGATCGTAGAACGGATGCTGCAGCTGCAAATGCTCGAGCGCCTGCGCCCTTGACCTCGGCGAGCGTCGTCCAGGCGCCCACGCCGAGCGTCTGCATCAAAGGCTCGACACGCTCGTTCGCAACCAGCAAGCGCTCGCGTCCGTCGCCTAAGTCGAACTCCACCAGCGCATAGTCGATCTGCGGATGGACCGCGACAGCCTGATTGGCGGGCAAGGTCCAGGGGGTCGTGGTCCAGATCGCGACCGAGGTGGGAACGTCGAGATCGACAAGGTCGCTTGTGCAGCCCGAGCCGCGCCGCCAGATCCGCGCGGTCGAGGACCTCGAAGCGCACGTAGACGCTCGGCGAAGTGATGTCCTCGTACTCGACTTCCGCCTCCGCGAGCGCGGAGCGGCAGTTCAAGCACCAGTGCACCGGCTTGTAGCCTTTATAGACGTGGCCATTCTTGATGATCATCGCGAAGGCGCGCAATTGCTCGGCCTCGAAGCGCGGATCCATGGTGAGGTACGGGTGCTCCCAATCGCCCAAGACGCCCAAGCGCTTGAAGTCCTTGCGCTGCGCGTCGACCTGCTTGTAGGCGTAGTCGCGGCAGGCGGCGCGAAAGGCTTTGGCGTCGATCTTCTGCCCCACGCGCCCGTGAGTCTTCTCGACCTGCATCTCGATCGGCAGTCCATGGCAGTCCCAACCGGGCACGTAAGGCGCATCGTAGCCATCGAGCGTGCGCGACTTGACGATGATGTCCTTCAGAATCTTGTTGACCGCGTGGCCCAGATGGATCGCGCCGTTCGCATAGGGCGGGCCGTCGGTGAGCACGTAGCCGGGGCGCCCTTTCGAGACGCTGCGGATCTTGCCGTACAGGTCCGCCCGCTCCCACGCCTCGAGCATGGCGGGCTCGCGCTTCGCGAGATCCGCTTTCATCGGGAATCCGGTCTGCGGCAAGTTAATCGTCTGTTTGTAATCAGCCACCATTCATCCTCGACAAGAGCTCGCGGGCCTGCGCCGCATCGACATGCATCTGCTCGACCAGGGCATCGAGCGAATCGAACTTCGCCTCATCGCGCAGTTTCGCGACGAATTCGACCTCGATCAATCGACCGTACAGATCGCCGGCAAAATCGAACACATGCACCTCGAGCAAGGGCTCGGTACCGTCCACAGTGGGACGGGTGCCGAGACTCGCCACACCGGCGACGGGCGTCGCGGCGATGCCGAATATCCTCACGGCCGAGATACCCCAGACCGGCGATTTGCGCCGCATGAGGTGCAGATTCGCTGTCGGAAATCCCAACTCGCGGCCGAGCCCCCGGCCATGCGCGACGTGCCCGAGCATGCGATAGGGGCGCCCCAGCAAGCGCGCCGCGCCCGCGAAATCTGCCTGCTCCAGCCGTTCGCGCACCGCGGTGCTGCTCACGCGCACGCCGTCGCAGAGGAACGGGGCGATCTCCTCGACGCCGAAACCCCGCGCTCGGCCGGCCTCGCGCAGGCTCTCGATGGTGCCGCAGGCCTGGCTACCGTATCGAAAGTCGTGGCCCACCACCATGTGGCGGGCGCCCAATGCCTCGACCATGAGCTCATGGACGAACGCCTGCGGGCTCATGGCACGCATGCAGTCGTTGAAGCGCAACGTCACCAGCCGATCGACCCCGGCGGCCTCGAGCGCGACGAATTTCTCGCGCCAGCGCGTCAGACGTGCAGGCGCGCCGTCCGGATCGATGAACTCTTTCGAGCTCGGCTCGAACACGAGAACCGTCGCCGGGAGCTTCAGCTCCGCGGCGCGCTCCTTCACGGCGCGAATCATCTGCTGATGCCCGAGGTGCACGCCGTCGAAATTGCCCACGGTGAGCACGCAGCCGCGGGCAGCTTTGGCGAGGTTGTGCAGACCGCGTACTAGTTCCATGGCTAAAGGCGAAATTATACGCAAACCGCCCCGCCCCGACCCGCCGTATTTGACAACCAAGCGCTCGAACCGGAAAATACGCGGCTCTTTTCGGGGCCTACGCGCCCCGATATCCCTGCAGGAGTTCCACGCTTGGCGAATACGAAATCTGCTGAAAAAGCTGCCCGACAGTCGACCGCGCATCGCGCTCGCAACGATGCCCTGACCTCGCAGCTGCGCAGCGCCATCCGTAAGGCCACTCTCGCGCTCAAGGCCGGCAATCAGTCCGATGCGGCTGCAGCGCTCGCCTCGGCGACGCCGATCATCGACAGCATGGTCAACAAGGGCATCATTCACCGCAATAAGGCCGCCCGGCACAAGAGCCGCCTGACCAAGCAGGTGCGCGCGCTCGCCAAATAGCTTCAGGCGCTCTCGCGCACGCCGTCCTGCGCGGCGGGTTCGCGCGGATGCTCCTCGAGGTAGGTCATGACGGCCTGCTTCAGCTCGGCGGTGCCGGCGCCGGTCGCCCCCGAAATCAGGTACACCGGGCCCTTCCAGCGAAGTCTGCGCACGATTTCGGCTGCGCGGCGCTTCGCCTCCTGCGGCTCCAGCAGATCGATCTTGTTGATGACCAGCCAGCGCTCCTTGGCCGCGAGGTCGGCGGCGAAGTTCTTGAGCTCCTTCACGATGCTGCGCGCGTCTTTCACCGGATCGGCGTCCGGATCCGGCGGCGCGATGTCGACCAGATGCAGAAGCACTCGGGTGCGCTGCAGATGCTTCAGAAAGCGGATGCCGAGCCCGGCTCCCTCAGCGGCCCCCTCGATGAGGCCCGGAATGTCCGCCATGACGAAGCTGCGGCCGGGGCCCGCGCTCACCACGCCGAGGTTCGGATATAGCGTGGTGAACGGATAGTCAGCCACCTTGGGGCGCGCTGCGGAGACTGCGCGGATCAGGGTGGACTTGCCCGCATTCGGCAGGCCCAGCAGACCCACGTCCGCGATGAGCTTGAGCTCGAGGGCGAGCTCGCGCTTCTCGCCCGGCAGACCGGGTCCAAACTTGCGCGGTGTGCGATTGGTACTCGACTTGAAGCGGGTATTGCCCCAGCCGCCCTTCCCGCCCCGGGCCACCAGCAACGTCTCGCCATCGGTCATGAGATCGCCGAGCTGCTCGCCAGTGGCGACGTCGGCGATCACCGTGCCCACCGGCACCGGCACGTAGACGTCTTGGCCACCGTGGCCGGTACAGTCGTTGCCGCTGCCGCTCTCGCCGGTCTGCCCCTTGAAGATGCGCGAAATGCGGTAATCCGCGAGCGTATTCATCCCCTCGACGGCTTTGAGGTAGACGCTGCCGCCGAGTCCCCCGTCGCCGCCGTCGGGGCCGCCGAAAGGCACGAATTTCTCGCGGCGGAAGCTCGCGCAGCCGCGGCCGCCGTTGCCGGCCTGCACCCTGACTTTGGCTTCGTCGATGAATTTCATGAGGGAGGAGACTACAAATCAAAAGGGGGAGCAGGTTGGCCCGGCTCCCCCTTTTTAACGACAGCGAGCATGCGCCCGCGGGCGCTTATTTCGAGACGACGTTCACGTAGGTGCGCTGCTCCGGGCCCTTGACCCGAAACTCGACGACCCCGTTGGCGGTGGCGAACAGCGTGTGATCGGTGCCGATGCCCACATTGACGCCGGGGCGATAGACGGTACCGCGCTGACGGATAAGGATGTTGCCCGCGAGCACGTCCTCGCCGCCGAACTTCTTGACGCCCAATCGCTTGGAGTGTGAATCGCGGCCGTTTCGAGTGCTGCCGCCCGCTTTTTTGTGTGCCATTTCTGCGTTCTCCTCGTCGAACCTTAGGCGACGATCTGCGTAATCTTCACTTCAGTGTAGGGCTGCCGGTGGGTACCCTCACGCTTGTAGTGCTTGCGGCGGCGGAATTTGACGATCCGCACTTTGTCGCCCTTGCCGTGGCTCTGCACCGTGGCGACGACTTTCGCGCTGCTGATGAACGGCGCACCCAGCGTGACGCTCGAGCCCGCTCCGACGAGCAGCACCTGGCCGAACTCGACGCTTGCGCCCGCTTCCGCATCGAGCTTCTCGATACGAAGGACGGCGCCTTCTTGGACGCGGTATTGTTTACCGCCCGTGGCAATCACGGCATACATGGTTGAGCTCCAGACTGGGCGAGCCTTTAGAGCCCGCAAAAGAGCCGCGAATTGTACGGCGGAGGGTCCAATCGGTCAAATCGCAGCGGCGGATCCCCCAAAAGACCGGCCGCAAGCAGGTTTGTTGCGCCACGCCACATCCGGTTCTTAGGTACCATTGAACATTAGCCTTGGGCGATGCATGACACTAGAACAAATTCGTGAGCTCGTAGCCGCCGATTTTGAGGCCGTCGACAGGGTCGTCAAACATCGTCTTTACAGCCAGGTTGCCCTCGTCAACCGGGTGGCCGATTACATCATTTATGCCGGCGGGAAGCGCTTGCGCCCCCTCCTGGTGCTCCTGGCGGCGCGCTCCTGCGGACATCAGGACGAACAACACATCGATGCCGCGGCCATCATCGAGTTCATTCATACCGCCACGCTCCTCCACGACGACGTCGTCGACGGCTCCTCACTGCGGCGTGGACATAAGACGGCGAACGAGGAATTCGGCAATGCCGCGAGCGTTCTGGTCGGCGATTTCCTGTATTCCCGCGCTTTTCAGATGATGGTGCGCCTCGGCCGCATGTCGATCATGGACATCATGGCGGATGCCACCAACGCCATTGCCGAGGGCGAAGTGCTGCAGCTCATGAATGCGCACGATTCCAACACGAGCGAGGCACGCTACCTCGACGTCATCAATCGCAAGACGGCGCGGCTTTTCCAGGCGGGCGCGCAAGTCGGCGCGGTGCTGAGCAATGCCTCCCCGATCATCGAGGAATCGCTCGCGCGCTTCGGCAAGCACATCGGCACCGCCTTCCAACTCGTCGACGATGCGCTCGATTACGAGGCCGACGAGGCCTCGCTCGGCAAGCATCTGGGCAATGATCTGGCCGAGGGCAAGCCCACGCTGCCGGTGATTTATGCGTTGCAGCATGGAAACGACGCGCAGCGTCGGATGATCCGGGAAGCCATTACGGAAGGCGGGCTCGATCATCTGGGCGAGATCACTCGCGCCGTTGCAAGCCTGGGAGGGCTTGCGTACACTGCGCGCCTCGCTCAAAGCGAGGTGGATCAGGCGCTTGCCGCCCTGGAGCCCCTTCCCGAATCCAGTTTCAAAGAAGGTTTGAGCGAACTTGCGAAGTTCGCTGTGGCCCGCAAGCACTAATCGCTGATTTCGGGGTGTAGCTCAGCCTGGTAGAGCACTACGTTCGGGACGTAGGAGTCGCAGGTTCAAATCCTGTCACCCCGACCAATGATTTAAGGGTCCTAACTGGGCGGATGGTACCCATTTTTTTCCGGAGACATGGGTAACAGTTTGGCCCCGAACGGGTTGGGGGCACACTCGACGCGACCTGTCTCGTGATCAAAGAACCCCAAATCGTAGTGCATAAAGCTGACCAGCCAGATCTTTTCCGCGATTTCCTTGATGCCGACATTCTGTCCGGCGAAGACCTGACTGAGGTTGATCTTACGCCGTCCCATGCAGATGCGCCCGCACTGCGATCAGGGACTCGATCTGGAAGGGCAAGCGGTTGGCTTGCCGATACGGACGACGGGATCGATCCGTGAGCCCCACCAGGCCATAATCCTTGTACCTGGCGTAGAACTTGTAGCCAGTCTGGCGGGAGATATCAAACTCGCGGCACAGCCCCGCCATCCTCTCCCCATCAAGTAACCGGGCGATAAAGCGCAGCCGTTCGTCCATCTTGCGACACTCCTGCCAGGGCATTTGCGTCTCCTGCAAAAGCCCAAAAGTGTCAGCGATGTGCCCGGAATAATCTGTAACCTATGAGCCCGAAAGCTCACTTATGGCATTTTGTCTCTCGAATCACGCGCTTGGTGCAAGTTTAAAAAGCGCCTTGGTGTAGATTTGATGTAAGTTTCGGCGACTATCTACGAACTGCTGAGCACCGATTCAAACTGCGGCGCGGGTCTCGCAGGTTTGGGTAATAAGGGAGCCATTTCTACACAAGTGGTGCTATTATTACCCACAATGAAGACTCGAGATCTCGACACCGCACTCAAGGTTTTCCGCGATAAGGGCGGGACACTGCGCACTCGCGATCTGATCGCGCTCGGGGTGCACACCGACTCGCTCTACGCCCTGCGTGAAAACGGTCGAATCGTCGAACTCGGCCGCGGCCTCTATCGCCTAGCCGATGCCCGCGAAGCTGAGCATCCCGACCTCGCTATCGTCGCTGCGCGCGCCCCGAACACAGCCGTCTGCCTGATCAGCGCACTCTCATATCACGGCATCACAACGCAGATCCCATCCTCCGTCCATCTGGCCGTACCGCGGGGTAGTTATCATCGCGTCAAGCTCTCGATCCCCGTCACGCTATATCGCTTCGACTCGAAGACCTTCAATCAAGGGCTAGAAACACAGCGGGTTGGCGGCATGCCGCTGCAGATCTACAGCGCCGCACGCACCGTCGTGGACTGCTTCAAGTTCAGGAACAAAGTCGGGCTGGACGTCGCCATCGAGGCCCTGCGTCTGGCGCGACAACGAAAGCGTGTGCAGAACCGTGAACTACTGCACTACGCCCGGATGCTGCGTGTCGAAAAGCCCATGTCACCGTACCTGCAGGCGATCGAATGACCGGGAAGGAAAGGAAAAACATCGTCGCCTCCGTCCTTGCAAGACTCCGCTATTCCACTTCCACCCTGATGCGGGTTATGCGCGTGGTTTTGATTTGCCAGCCTTCACCCACCTTGACGTACGTCTCGTGATAGAAACCATAACCAGTTAGGCGAGATATGTCGCCGCCCGCGGGGAAGAACATGCGATCGGTAAAGGCCCAGATTCCCTTTGCCGCGTCTGGGCCGGTTATTTCGATGTCTGCCTGATGGCCTTGATGCACGCTGACGATGCCAAAGCGCGCCATTCCATCAGACATCCACTTGTCACGGCCGCGCAGCGTTACGTTCATCGCGGGCAGATGATCCACGCGCGTTTGCGGATCGACACAGCAGCCGCGATAGTCCAGCTCGCAATCTTCGGTGAGAACCGAGCGGACCAGATCGCCATCACATAGATCGACCCCTCGCCAGTAACGGGCTTTGATCTGTTTGATTGCCTCGACCGCTGCGAGGCGCTCTGTTTCTGTCATTTTTGTCTCCGGTCCTTGTTTCTTCAGGGGCTAGCCGATTACCGGAAAGCGTTCGTCATCCATCTCCCTATGAAGCGTCAGCCCGTCGGTCTGGAAGGCGTCCGCGGGGCCGCCGTTCCAGCAGGCGTCCGCAGGGTTTACGATGACGATGTACGTCCAGCGAGGGTGGTCGGTCACATTCGTTCCGGCCGAGTGGACCGTCAGGTTGGAATGCACGGTGACGTCTCCTGCGGAATAAGTCAGGTTTCCGCTGCTGTCGCATGCGTCGAGCAGTTCCGGATAGCTGTCGAGCAGATTCCCTTTACCATAGGTGGAATAGTGCCCCATCACGCCAAAGCGGTGCGATCCGTTGAGGAACGCCATCGTGCCTTTTTCGGGGGGCATGTCGGTCAGGGCCGTCCAAAATACCATTCCGCCGGATCGGTCCGAGGCTGAAGCCGCGTAGTCCTGATGCCAATCCGATCCGCCGGCGCCGCCACGATCCGCCTGTTTCTTCTTTGTGGGCTGTTTGACCGCAAAGAAATCGGTGAAATAGCGAATACCGACTTGCACGCGGCGCGCCATCAAGGCACGCGCGCCACGCCCGCAATGCTCGATGATCGGCCCCATCAGCGGATGCTTGAGACCGCGCAGGGTCAGCGGGTTGAAGTAGGTAAAAGCCTCGGGCGGCAGGTCTCTGTCACCATTCTCGCCCATGCGATCCTTCGCCATCGCCAGCAGTTCGTCGACCTTCGCGCGCGGAATGAAGTTGTTCAGCTTGACCCAACCGAATCTCTGATAACTTGCAATTTCCTCAGGCGTGACCGCCCGAAAGGCGTCATCGATGATAGACGTTGGCTGCGTTGCCATGGTCCCGCCTCCTCCCACAAAATTCTCTGTGCATTTATAACCGCAGATACGGATTGGAGAATCGCTAGTTGTTTGACCCCTGAACCATCAGCGATGGGCGTGGATGGAGAAGCGGTCGAGTAGGCTGTGCAACTCTCCCATAATGCGTTCAAGAGCTTGGCGGTCCGCATCCGAGAGCCGATATAGCTCGCGGACGAAATGAGATTCCCGCGCAACAGCCGAATGGATCGTTTCGACTATGGCGGCCCCCTCTGGGCTAAGCTCTAAAGTAAAGGCGCGAGCATCGCCTGGCACCGGCGATTTTGTCAGTAAGCCCTTGTCGCCGAGTTTGCCGACACGGGCCGTCAAGGCGCCATTCGAGACCTGCAGGGTGACCGCGAGATCCGTGGCCCGAAGTGGCTGTGGCCGGTCGATCCGCAATGCCCCCATTAGGTAGAAATCGGCAATGCTCAGACCAAACTGCCGACAAATTCGATCCAAATCATTCGTCAGCATGTGGCCGACGCTGAACGTATGCCACAGCGCTGAGAAGTAACGGACATCCTGACCGATACTAGCGTAGAAGGTCCGCGCCGCGGCCACTTCTTCAATCGGCCGCTGTGCCGGACGTGAGGTTTTGTTCATCGTTTTCCTGCTCCGCGTCATTGTATTCGAAGCCACTAGGCGGCTCGCCGGAACTATGAGCAGGAGTGTTGCATCCGGCGCGATGCGGAGTCCATGGACGATGCCGACCCGCACGCGACACCGCCGCTTGGTGGTCATCTCGCCTGCATGAATGCAGCCGTGCTCTCTCGGCCAACGTATCCGCCGCTCGCCCTTGTCAGGGGTGCGACCGTAAACCTTCAGGGCGAACGCTATATGAAAGAGGACGGCAACTACGCAGTCCTGGACGAGGCCGTGTCCAAGCAGGAAAATTACTGCGCGTGCCTGATCCTGGATTCGAGCACTTTCGGGGATGGATTCCGGCAGATGCTGCCGCCCAGCCAGATGTTCTCGCTATTTGGCAGGCCGGCGTTTCTCAACGTCCTTTTTGGAGGCACACGACGTGCGGGCAATTAGCAAGAGCTCGCGCGCAAATGTGGTATGCATGCGGAAAACCATCTGGTCGAAACCATCGCGGCCTATAACCAGGGGGTGGCCTGCGGTCGTGATCGGTTGGGCAAGCGCAAGGAAGACTTGGCTCCGATCGGCGGGGGTCCCTACTATGCGGTCAACATGTCACTGCGGAACAAGTGGGCCATGAGTTCGGGTATGCCTTATGGCGGCCTTCAGGGGGACGAGGAAACTGGGGCGACCCTCGGATCCGACGGTTCAGCTGTTCCAGGACTGTTCGGTGCCGGACGATCAACGGTCGGCATGTCGTCGCGCACTACATTTAGCGGGTTGTCACTGGACGACACAGTCTTCTCTGGACGGCGCGGAGTCCATCATGCGATCGTGAGACGCGCGCCGAGGGTCCTACGCGACGCATCGGATCGCGCGCCTGAGGAGCCGTTGGCCAAGTCAGGGACTGCCTCATTGGAGGAGCTCGATCGGACCCGTGCGACAGCAAACGCGACGAACTAGCCAATTAAAGGGAAGCGGTCATCATGCTGAAGATCACCATGATGTTGGGCAGCTTCGACAAGCTGTTGGGCGAGTCGAATATGGCCCAAGCGATCGATGTTGCGAGGATTGTCGATCAGGCCGGGCTGTATGCCATCGCCATCGGGGAACACGTATCACTCAGTTCGTCGCTGGAGGGGTACCCGTACGAAGGCGGCCTGCGCTATGGAGATGGCGGGCGAAAACCCTACCTGGAACCCGTGGCCCTCCACGGGAGCTTCGCCGCAGTCACTGCGCGGGTGAAGCTGTCTCACTGTGTGCTGCTGGCTCCGCTGCGCCCTGCGGTGCTCCTGGCCAAACAGCTGGCGACAATCGATGTACTCTCACGCGGGCGACTGCAAGCCGTATTCGGCACCGGCTGGAGTCGGGATGAGTATGCATCACTTAATGTCGATTTCGGCAAGCGACGGCAGATCCTTCGGGACAACATCGCGGCCTGCCGCGCGCTCTGGGAGAGGCAGCCGGCGACCTTCCAGTCAGAGACCGTCTCTTTCGACGGACTCTTCTCGATGCCACAACCGGTCCAGACCCGAATTCCTATCCTGTTGGCGGTGAAGGCGAATGAGAAGAATGCGAGTTTGGTAGCGGAACTCTGTGATGGGTGGGAGAGCGGTCCCGACGACAGCAAGTCGGTGGAGAAGCTCAAGGAAGGTGTCGAGATCTATCGCCAGGCTTTCACGACCGCCGGCCGCGATCCCAAGGGCCTCATCGTCAAGGGCCATCTTTTCGCCCAGCGGACTGACCAGGGTGAGCTTGATTGGGACAAGACGTTCTCGAACGTACCGGCCATGCTCGAGGCGGGTGTCACCGAGTTTGCATGCGCAATGCCGATTGGCATGAACGCGCCCCTTTCGCTCGATGACGTGGCTCGTTTCATGGATCGGCTGGCGAGCAAGGCGCAGCAGCTCTGACGGTAAGAGGATGCGAATGAACGATGCAACGACCGGCTCGCGGAGTCAGTTCGACGCCATTGAAAAGCGGCTGAGACTTCTTGAAGACCGGCAGGCGATTCACGACGTCATCCTGCGCTACTGCCGTGGCGTGGACCGGAGCGAGCCGGAATTAATCCTCAGTGCTTTTCATGATGATGCAATCGACAACCACTTCGGCGTCGTGCTGCCCTTTCGTGAGGCCATCGCGACGCTGAAGGCAGCACGCAGCGGAAGCCCGCCATCAATCACCGCGTCGATGCACAATATTTGCAATGTGCTCATTGAACTCGACGGCGACGTCGCTCGATGCGAATCTTACTTGATCGTGATCGTCAGAATTCCTGGCGCTGGCCGGGACATCGACTGGTTGCACGCGGGACGCTACGTCGATCGCTTTGAGCGACGGAACGGCGAGTGGCGCATCGCGTATCGAACGGTTGTTTACGACGTCGAGCGTTTCGACGAGGTCATGCCCGCCCCGGATGGACTTTCGCAGGCCAGCTATCTAAACAACGCTGTTCGGGGAAAGCGCGGATCGGGGGATTTCTCCTACGAGATCTTCAGACCGTCGGGCGCCGCCTAGTGCAATAAAACTCCATGAAGGACGCGACAGATCTTCCGCAGGATGAAAAGCACACCCCCGAGTCTTCGAGCGGGAGGGTGCGACCCCATGTTTCGCCTAATTCGCAGCCGACCAAGTGCCCATACGCTTGCGAATCGTTTGCTCGGCTGCTCACTCTAATCAATAGGCGCCGCTCACTCCCACATCGGTGCGCGACGTCCAGCAACGATCGCCAACGGAACAACGATGACAAAATACCCGATCGTAGCCGCGATCCCGCATGCCTCCTGCCTATGACATCCCCAACCAAACGGACAGGGCGCGCCCGACTCGAATCATGATCTTATCGCCCAGATGGCCCACCCGCTTGCCAATCTTTTCGCGTGGCAACGTCAGCACCTTGTCGACCATAATCTGTGACACCCGATTAAGGCCATTTTGCCGACTCGGATCGAGAGTGATGCGAAACAGCGGTGCATCGACAATCGTACTGGTCAGTGGCACGACTGTGATACTACTGTGAATGTCGTTAAATACATCCGCCTGGATGATTAAGGCCGGCCGAGGTTTCCCGTAGTCCCCCGGCGCTGCTATCGTAACGATGTCGCCGCGCTTCAAGTCCAGCCTTCCACAGATCCCGCGGCGACATTGAGCAAATCGTCCAACTGCGCCGATTGCTTGGCTCCACTCGCCAGCCGCGATTGACGCCGGCATTCCTTGCGAAACTTCGGCGACTTGGTGTCAGGGACCCAAATGCTGATTTGCCGAAATCCCTGTTGCTTCATCTTGGCCCGATACACCCGCACACTTTCATGAGCTGCGCTACGCTTGCCAGCCATATAGATCAACTCCTATACTGTAACAATAACTAGTAATATAACACAGTCATAGATACGAGATGTCCGGGCGCAATTATGGGGATAGGCGCGCCGTCGAAGGGCCATTCAGAAGTACCCCAACCTTCGGGACGTAGGAGTCGCAGGTTCAAATCCTGTCACCCCGGCCATTGATTTTAGGGTCCTAACTGGGCGGATGGTACCCATTTTTTTCCGGAGACATGGGTAACAGTTTGGCCCCGAACGGGTTGAGGGCACACTCGACGCGACCTGTCTCGTGATCAAAGAACCCCAAGTCGTAGTGCATAAAGCTGACCAGCCAGATCTTTTCCGCGATTTCCTTGATGCCGACATTCTGTCCGGCGAAGACCTGACTGAGGTTGATCTTACGCCGTCCCATGCAGATGCGCCCGCACTGGGTGACCGTGACGGTGCGATCGTGCAGCGGGTATTGGAGCCGATTGGCGTGCCGATACGGACGCCGGCTCCGATCGGTCAAACCTTCGATCCCTGAGTTCCGGAAGCGATTGAAGAGCTTGTAGCCGGTTTTGCGCGAGATATCGAACTCGCGGCACAACACCGCCATCTTCTCTCCCTCCAACAACCGAGCCACAAAACGCATCCGCTCGTCCATCTTGGATAACTCCTTCCAAGGCATTTCGCGTCTCCCGCAAAAGCCCAAAAGTGTTACCCATGTGCTCGGCCCCCTGTGTCAGGGTAGTTGTCGCTTCCTTCTATCATGGATCCTCAGAGATCTTTAGAACCCAGGGACGACACCATGACCAAAGCGTATTCCTTAGCGTTTAAACAGAAGATGGTCGAGCGGCTGACCGGGAAGAATGCGGTAAATCCATCTGAGCTGAGCCGCGAGATCGGGATCCGGCAGCAGAACTTGTCGCGGTGGCTGCATGAGGCGCGTAGCCTTCCTTTGGTGGCCTCTAATACTCCAAAGGCACGTGTCTGGACCGTCGAGCAGAAGGCCCAGGCGCTCGCCGGTGCATCAAAACTCAGTGGCGAGCAGCTGACATCGTACCTCGAGCGCGAAGGCATCAAGTTAGCGGATTTTGAGCGGTGGAGGATTGCACTGGAGGAGGACGGCCAGGGGTCGATCGCGACCACCAAGCGCATTCGCAAGCTCGAGCGAGAGCTGGCTCGCAAAGAGAAGGCCCTGGCCGAGGCGGCCGTGTTGCTCGTGCTAAAAAAAACGATCGACAGCTACTACAAGGAAGAGGACGACGACACCGACGAGCCGAGCGAGAAGTCATCTTGAGCGCGATCGATCGGGCGCAAGCCGACGGCGCGCGTTTACAGCAAGCCTGCCAAACGATTGGCATCTCGGCCCGAACGATCGAGCGTTGGCGCGATCACCCCGAAGGCGACGATGCCCGTCATGGACCCCATCGCCGTCCGCACAACGCCCTCTCAGCCGCCGAGGAGGCGCAGGTAATGAGCGTGCTGACGAGCTGCCGGTACGCGCAACTATCACCAAAACAGCTTGTTCCGCAGCTCGCTGACGAGGGCGTATACCTTGCGTCAGAATCAACCGTATACCGTCTGCAGCGTCGTCATGGGCTACGCAGACGCCGGCGACCCATGAGCCGAACGCACGTGACACGCTCGAGCACGGTCCATCGAGCCTCGGCGCCGAATAAGGTCTGGAGTTGGGACATCACCTGGTTGCCGACCAACGTGCGTGGCATCTACCAGCACCTATATCTCGTCATGGACGTCTGGAGCCGCCGCATCGTCGGCTGGAAGATCGCCGATCGCGAATCGGCGGAGCTTGCGGCCGAGTTCATTACCGAGGTGTGTCGCGACCGTCAGATCGACCCCAAGGGTCTGGTGCTGCACTCCGACAATGGCAAACCGATGCGCGGCAGCACCATGGTCTCGACGCTGCAATGGCTCGGTGTGGTGCCGTCCTTCAGCCGCCCTCATGTATCCGACGACAACCCGTACTCCGAGGCGCTCTTCCGCACCCTAAAATACACACCCGCCTACCCACGGTTGCCGTTCGCGGACGGACACGCTGCTCGGCGATGGGTCGAACGCTTCGTCGGCTGGTATAACGGCGAACATCGGCACAGCGCCATCCGCTTCGTGACCCCAGATGAACGCCACAGCGGCCGCGAACATCGCATCCTCGCAAAGCGTCATCGACTCTACCAGCGCGCTCGCGCCGCAAATCCCGAGCGCTGGAGCCGTACCACTCGCAACTGGACGCCGATCGGCCTCGTGGTCCTCAATCCGCCGCGGGAAGAGATGCAGGCGGCCGCTTGAATCAGGCGACAACTACCTTGACACTCACCGCCGGTAGGACATAAAGAGATTTTTTCCGACTGTATCGGCTAGAAATCCGATCTGGTCACAACCCCCTGGCTATCTGGTCACGCATTTGGTCACAAAGGTTTTTTACCGTTGCCTACTTACGCGACGGGCGTTACTAGGTCGGAACGATCGGCATGTACGACGAAGTCTACTGTTATGCGGAGCTCCCCGACGGGCGCGACCCCCGTGGCATGTGTTTTCAGACGAAGTCTTTTCCGGATCCGTGCATGTGCACCGCTCGAGATTTCCCACGCGCCGACCGCTTGCCGACACGTTTAGCGGAGTTGGCCTTACGAGTTGCCGCTGACTTCGCTTTCTTGGCGGTCGGTTTTTGAGACGGCTTCGCATCCACGCCGCCGAAGTCCGTCCCGAACGCATCGGCCGGTTTCGACGAGTCCAGAATCCGCCCTGCGTCAGGCAGTTTTCCACTCAGTGTCCCGCCCTCCCCTACGCGTGCGATCAACTCTTTGGCCTCGACCTTTCGCAGGCCGACAGCAAATCCGGCTCCGAGTCGAGCCGAGCGCCGATCCCGTAGAGCAGAGCTCTACCGCAATCGGGGCGGCCACTGCGACGAATTCCTCCGTCGGCATGCTGCGCCGGCGCCATGACGTTGGCGACAACACGCTGAGTACCTGTCAGTTAGCGCGTGCCCAGAGGACCAAGAAAAACAAGCCGGTTGCGCATGTAGGCTGAGCGAGATTTGGAGGATCAATGCGCGTTGCGCACCCCACCCAATCGCTCCCAGCGATCGGCTGGCCCCAAGCGGTCGGCTCCCTGGAACGGGAGCACCCACCCTGGATACTCAGGGGCAAGAGCGCTGATCTCATCCAACTGCCTGAGCTCGTGTTGTGTGAGTGTGAGTTCCATCGCCGCGAGATTGTCTTGAAGCTGGTCAAGGCGTTTCGCACCAATGATGACAGAGGTTACCACCGGCTTTGCCAAGAGCCACGCGAGCGAGAGACGGGCAGAACTACATCCGTGTGCTTTCGCAATCGGAGCCATGACGTCGAGGATAGTAGTACGCTTGCAGCGTGTCGAATCGAACCAGGTCCTTGAACTGGGAGATGCCGAGGGCTTTGGCGATTTTCCATGCCTGCCAGTTGGAGCAACCGATGTAGCGGACCTTTCCCTGCTGCACCAGCGTGTCGAGAGCGCGAAGCGTCTCTTCCAACGGGGTTACGGAATCGTTGCCATGGATCTGGTACAGATCGATATGGTCGGTCTGCAGACGGCGGAGACTTCCCTCTACTCCGTCCATAATATGGCCGCGAGAAGCCCCAACGTCATTCCGCCCTGGGCCGACTCGGCTGTAGACTTTCGTCGCGATCACGACCTGCTGCCGCGCGATGTTTAGATTCTTCAGTGATTGCCCGAGAATCTTTTCGCTTTCACCCTCCGTGTAATTGTCCGCCGTATCAAGGAAATTGATGCCACCCTCAATCGCCGTTTTGACCAGTTCATCGGCGCCGGCCTGACCAACGCCGCTGAGCGCCTTGAAGAGCCCTCTGCCGTCCCCGAATGTCATGGTTCCGAAGCAGAGTCTTGAAACCAGGAGCCCTGTATTGCCGAGTGTCGAGTATTCCAAAGCCTAGAGGCTAAAGCGACGGAGCTGGAAGTGATGATCAGCTATGTGCGCGCGAAAATTGACTACCTGAAGGGCAGTCAGCGGGGACCGGAGCCGGATTTCGAGAACTATGCGAGATTGAACTCGCGGGTCAAAGGGGACAACAACGACAAACCGCTACCGACGCTCTCGTGAGTTCGCAGCTCGTCAAACATCCCAGATGCCTAACTCGGCATTCCTTCAAGATTGGCAAGATGCGCGCCGACTCGTTCGAAGGCGCGAAGACCGCAAGATCGCACAATCGCAGTCCTATGGCATGTCGTCCGCATTCGGTGCAACCTTCGGTGCGCGGCGCAGATACTTGAGCATGTCCTTCGGCTTCGCCGTTCCCGCGCGTTCACGCAGGAAGTCATCCGCAGCGCGCAAGGAGCCTACCTTTTCCGCTACCGCAGCCGCGATGAATTGGTTCAACGATACGCCGTCAGTGGCGGCCAATTCTGCGGCTGCCTTCTTCACTGACGTGGGAAGTTTCAATGGATAGGTGTTCTTGCTCATTTCCTCATCCTCTCGAGCATGACGCTCGGTGTAATCACTTCGATCTCGAAGTCGCGTGCTGCTGGTAAAAAGTCGCGTACATTGTGCGTGACAATGGCCGAAGCCCGACCGTTCACCGCCGTCTCCAGCACTAACTCGTCAGCGGGATCGGTCAACTGCGGCCGCCACATAAAGTGAACATCGACGGGCTCCGCAGCGCTTGCGAGGGCAGCCAGAAAACCCGCGACGTCTTCTTTTGCCATGCCCGTCGCCAATCGCTGCTCCGGGCGATTAAGAACGTCCTCATATTCAAGAAACAACGCCGTTGTCACCAAGGGTATGAGCTGCCGCTCGGCAACGAGCGTGAGAATACGGTTGCTCGCGCCTAGTTGGCTCCGAAGTCCGGCCACAATCACGGACGTATCCACCACAACCCTCGGCATACACATAGATAGACATCCTATAGGATGTCACATCTCATGGGAAGCCTCAAAATAACAGAATCGCGCAGATTCCGGATTCGGGCCGCCAATCACCGTCTTTTTGGAGCTTGCGTTCGGGACGTAAGAGTCGCAAGCCTCTATTTGGGTGTGGATGATGTCTGCAGACGTGAAAGCCCGGCAGCCAAGACTTCTTCGAACAAATCGGGCTCCTCGAGGAAAGGCCCATGACCGGCTCGCGGAATCACCACAAGGGAACTGTCCGCCAACAGTTGTTGCAGGTGTTTGCCTTGCGACAGCGGTGTGATGGTATCAGTCTCCCCCCAAATCAGCTCCACAGGAAAAGGCAGGGAGGCGTAGCCGGACAAGTTGTCGCTAGCGGCGTGTCCGCGGCGGCTCAACACCTCGGGAAGCCATTCGGAAATAGCCTTGGAGGTGTCCTGCAGGCTCAGCGGCTGCTGGTAAAGTCTCACCCACTCCGGAGTGGCCTGTTTTTTTTCGGTGATGACTCTCCGCAGCAGCGCTGCGGTGAGATGCGTATTGGTCAGGATTGCCGTCACGGGCCTGCTGATCCACGCATGCCGCAACACTGCCTGCAATGTGGAATCCGTACCGTCCGTTTGAGGTCCATCGAGGCCCAGTGCGGGATCGATCAAGATGAGAGCCCGAATTTTAAGGGGGTCCTGAAAGGCGGCTTCCATGACCGGCGCCGCCCCGATGGAGTGCGCGACGATCACCACGTGCTCGAGTTTCAGGGAATCGATCGCGGCCAGGAGTCGCTGGCCCTGCCTCGCCTTGGAGTAGTCACCCGTTGGCGCAGGCAGTGCGTAGCCGAAGGGCGGAAGATCGATGGCGATCGCCTGAAAACCGAGGTCGACCGTCCGTCTCATGTACCGATCCCAGAGGCCACTCCACCCACCCGTGCCGCCCACGAAAACGACTGCCGGAGCGTCGGCAGACCCCCGCCGCTGCACCAAAACTCGCGTGTCGAGCGCCTCGACATATCTGGACGCCGGAGGGCTGCTGGATACTCGCTCCCCGCGCTCTCTGAATGCGGCCGACATCAGCGCGAGCAGAGCAACCAGCGCCACACCAAGCAGGCCGCATAAGGTCCCCTTCAGCAGCGAAACCACAATCGACGGCGTGCGGGCTGGCGGCATCTAGTAGTCGAAGATATGCTCAACCCTCAACCCCTGCGCGCTTAGACCGCGCAGGACCGAGGCCAACTTCGTAACGGGAATGACGAGAACCTCTCGCTCTTTGCCCGGCTGCGTAATGATCGGCTGGCGAATCATAACTTCCGTGTCCGAGGGCTGTGCTTGGCCGAGCGGTCCTATCGCGCTCACGAGAATTACGCTGTGATTGCCCGCGATTTCCTTGAACTCAGCTCCGCAAATCGCCAGTGCCATCGCGGGAGTCATAAAGCCTTGGTAGCGTGGCAATGACAGCAGCGCCTCATCTCCTGCCGGTTGCGAAATCAACGCGACCTCTGGCGGCAGCCGTTCGCACGCCGGCCAAGGTCCAACAACGACGCTGGTGGTGAGAATCGGTTTCTCATAAGCGGTATGCGTGGCCTTTTCGATGATCTTGCCGTAGACGGCCTTCACCAGATATTCGGTTGTCAGTGCGTACCGGCGCTCCAGCTTGCGGAAGAGGTGAGGGCCAGAGAGGCTCGTTTGCGTCCATAGTCGTTTGAGCCGTGCCGTGAAATCGAATTCATACCACGGCCGCACGCGAATGAAGTCAACGTACTCCTGCGCCACTTGGGCGCCAAAGTCGTCTTCTGCGGTGCGGCCGCCCAGGAGTGCACTGACTCTGCCGATCAACTGTTCGTACGCCGATCGAATGGCATATTCGGCGGTCGTACTGACGCCGATGACCATGATCATGACGTGATATCCCCAGTTGGTCGGCTCGTCGCGAGTGCGAGTTTGGTGTATTACCTGGCCATAGGAAGACCAAAGTTGCCCGATGTGCCCCCAGAAGCAGAACTCATCGGGGGTATGTGTGCGGACGAATTCAGCGTATTCGGCCGGGCTGAAAACCAAATACCACTCTGGAAAGGTCAAAAAAGTCTGCTCCTCTCCGCGCCGATCGACGGGTGCGCCGACAACATGCCCGGCGTTATTGTCGGAGGCCAGCGCGGTGGCGCGCCACCCAGCGAACGCGCACAAGATCATCACCACGAGAAGCAGGCGGAGCTTCATGCTGTGCCCGCCTCGCGCGTAAATGCCATGAGAACGTTATTGGACGGATCGTGGGCCTGCAGCAGTCTCGCTCGCTGGTCCACCAAGCCAAATACACGCAACCGCTTTACCCATTCCTCGATCGAGACGAAGTAGCGCAGCTCGTCACGGTTCTGCTCCCAGCTGGCGCCTGTGCCGGCGTTGAAAATGGTGTGAATCAGCCCGACGAAACGGAACATATCGTCGGAGTCGACATCATGATCCCGCAGGATGAAGAGGCCTCCCGGCTTCAACACTCGGGAAATCGATGCCAAAAACAGCTCAAGGGTCGCGGGAGTCATGTGGTGCAGCCCGACGTAGCAAGAGACCATCTCGATCGATGCGTCGGGAATGATCTCGGGAGGCAACGGCGCAAAGCCTTTCATTGGCAGATAAGTGCCCAGCTTGGCGATACCGCCGCGTTCGAGGAACTCCACGGGCGAGTTACTCGGCGGGATGTCGTTTGCGAGGATAAGCGGTCCGGAGAATTTAATGTCGCTCCGCAGAGCACTCACGTAGCGTCCGGTCGTGCCAATTTCCACGTAACCGTGAATTGTCCGGCGCTCTCCGAGCAGTTCTAACGTCTGACATCGCATCTCCTGCTTTTGTTTGAAAAGGGCCGGCAGCGAGAGCCGCAGATCGCCGAGGAATGGCTTGATCTGCGGCAACTGCTGCTGCAGGTAGCGGTATACCCCCTCGTCGGTCGGGTAGCGCTCGCACGCCTCTTTGATCAACAGATTGAACCGATCCTCCGGATACAGTCGGAACACGTTGTGCAAAAATCCGTAGATTCGATCGTGCCAATCCGTCTTTGACATCACGGCGTGAAAGTCTGACGCCTGCGCGTCGGCGCGTGGCGCCAGCGGCGCGCCGGCCGCCGCCCCAATGCGCGATGGATGCGCCACTGCGACCCCGATCGTCGGCGCATAGTACTTGTCCCATAAGGCATTACGCAGTCGATACTGCGGGTCGAACCGTCGCTTGAGCTCAAACAGCCGGCGCGCCTGCGGATAAGCTCGATGAAACTGCTCCGCGGTCGCGTGCAACTGATAGGCGAGGTAGTACGTGCCCCCGTGGCGGATCACGGCTTCGATCAATTCGCGGGTCCACACACCGACGCGATCGCGTGCATTGTGCCGGGTTCTCTGTTTGTAGTAGAGAACAAGAGCGTAGGTTTCGCCTCGCGACCAGGACAGCAGCGTGCCTGAGTCCTCGTGCGCGTGCCGGATGGAAATGTTGATGACGTTGACGCGGTGCCGCTGCAAGATTTCACTCACTGCGGCAACACAGGGTTCGAAATTCTCCACCGGAACGAAGTATTCCTGCAGAACATACGTTGAGGCGGTGCGCGCCACCGGCTCGAGTTCCGCGACGTCGTAGCCGGCCTCGTAATTGCGCCAGTGCACGGCTCGCCTCGAGTAAATTAGCGGATCGACGATATGCTCGCGGCGCCATTTGCCGAAAGGGGTCTCAGTGATGGCCCAGAAGAAATACTTCTCGATGAGGTGCCTGCGATGCTGCCACTGCAGCCGCGTACCTGTGGTCACGGGACGGTTGGTCTCGGTCCAAGTGACGGCACGCACTCTCGAGAAATGAGGCGCATAGATGTCTGCGTTGTGGAAGACGACTTGTGGGTCGTTCCCGATGGAGCTCTTGAAGTGGTCCGGATAGCTGCGCAAGGGCATGGTGACGCTGCGACGTTGAATTCGTCGATTCTCCGCCAGATCAAGCTCTGCCTCGACGATGACTCCGAGTGCGCCGTAGCCGCCGATGCAGCCGTAGAAAAGTTCGGAGTTCTCCACGGGGCTGGCATCGACCACATCGCCGCTCGCCAGCACCACCCGGATGCTGCGCACCGATAGCACCAAGGGTCCGAGGCCGATATAGCGTCCGTGCACATTGACGCTGAGCGAGCCGCCTACCGTGAAGTTGGCATACGTCTGCATAATTTTGACGGCAAGCCCGTGCGGATCGATAAATTTCTGGATGTCACACCAGCGAATGCCGCTCTGCACGCGAATGGTCCGCTCGGGGGGCGAGAAGAGGATCACCTTGTTCATCGAGCGCATGTCGAGATGCAGACTGCCGGGACTCGCCGTCTGGCCGCCCATGCTGAAATGACCTCCGCCCACAGATATCGGTACACCGGTGCGTGCGAGAGCGGACTGAACCTCCTCGACAGAGGTGGGTCTTGCGACGCCCCACACCGGAATCGGGTTGAGCCTGGTGACGTCGTTAATGATCAATGTCTCCTGGCTCACGGCGTGTCGACCCTCAGGTAGTCCACGTTAATCAGAAGCGGATCGGGCCCATATTGATTATCCCCAGCGGTGCCCTTGCCGAAGCCCAGCGTGTACACGAGCCACAGCGGACCGAGAACAGGGATTAGCACCCACAATAGTTGCCAACCGCTGGAGCCGCGGTCGTGCACGCGCTTTACCAGAAGCGCAGCGAGCATCCACGCGAAGGGCGGATAGAGCATCCATGTGCTCGGCCTGCCGAGACTGGCCGCCAGGAAGACAAAAAGCACGGCGAATCCCACCCAGCATCCGATGCAAGCCCACCAGAACGGTGAGCGCGCGAGGCGAGATTTGAACGTAAGGAGCAATCGAAATAGCTGCTGCTGCATAGATTCCGTCCCGAGAGCGAATCCCTTTGTTACACGCTCAGCTTGCTTGAGAGTAAGTCTGAAAGGTAGCCCGAAAAGCGGCAGTAGCGTCCCGATAGCGTCACAGTATCGCGGCATGATACCGAGACAGGCATCCTTTTCCCCGGGGGGCCCAAGGCGGTGTCGCTACGCCTTCTGCTTGTTTTTCGAACCTCGGGCCGCCTTGTCACGGCGGAGTTTCGAAATCTCGGAGAATTCCCAGGCGCGCAAGGCGAGAATGGCGGAACAGCTGTTGAGCTGCTCAAACGGTAGACGCGCATCCTGATGGGCCAACTGCTCGTACTCGGCAGCGAAACGGCGGATGGAGGCCTGCAGACGCAATACGGACGAGGCGGATAACAGGCCTCCGACGAAGCGGAATTCATCGCCCTGCGCGTCAAATCTCGCGTCGAAAAACTCGGGGATCACACGGCGCAGAAAATAGGCCTGTACCGCACCGTCCTTGCGCCAGCTAAAGTTCCTGGCCGTGAGTTTGCGTATTCGCTTTGGTGGGTGAAAGTCGATGATGCGCAGCTTGTCGAGCTTCAGCAAGACATTGACGAGCTGGTTTTCCGTCAGTTGGAAAATCGCGACGATCTCGTCGAACTTCCAGTCATTGATGATCAGATAGGTGATCACGAGGGCATGGGGGTCGGTCGCCAAGGCCTGCTCTTGCTGCTCACTGAGCTCGGTTAGGGAGGCGCTGTCGCCCGGCTGGATCAGTTCGGTAACCGAAATGCCCAGCGCATCACAGATCCTATCCAGCCGCTGCAGCGAAAAATTTCCCCGCGCGAGATCGCGCTTGACGGTGGGTTCGCTGACGCTGATTAGCTTGCCCAGTTCCCGATAGGAGATCCCCTGTGTCTTAAGCCGAGTCTTGATGGCTCTCACTAAGGTGGCCGAACCACTCATGCATATCCCCTGATGTCGGTATTACTTTTTGATTCGCCAAGGTCAGACGCGCAATCGCAGCCCTACTTTACAAGGCCGACGGCACCGCTTATTATATACAAGCATCTTCCTATATATACATCAATATGGCATTAAGCATTAAAGATCCAGAAGCGGATCGCCTCGCTCGCGAGGTGGCCAAGGCAACCGGCGAGACACTGACGATGGCGGTCGTTCAAGCTTTGCGCGAACGCCTCGCGCGCGTGCGGCGCCCGCGAGGACCGCGCCTTAGCGAGGAATTATTAAAGATCGGCCGGCGCTGCGCCCGCCTCCCGGTACAAGACACGCGGTCCGCCGAAGAGATAGTCGGCTACGACGAGCACGGGCTTCCCCGCTAATCGAATACGATGGTGATCGATACGTCTGCGCTGATAGCGTTGCTGAATATGGAACCCGAATCAGCGCGTCTCGCTGTCGCGCTTGAGTCCGACGCGACCCGGCTGGTATCGGCAGCGACCGTGGTTGAAGCCGGACTGGTGATTGAATCTCGCTTTGGGTCTGCCGGCGGCCGCGAGCTCGACCTGCTAATTGCGAAAGCTGGTCTGTCGATAGAGCCCGTCACCGCAGACCAAGCCGATTCGGCTCGTGAGGCTTGGCGTCGCTACGGCAGGGGCCGGCATTCTGCAGGTCTTAATTTCGGCGACTGCTTCAGCTATGCGCTCGCGAAAGTTACAGGCGAGCCGCTGCTGTTTAAGGGAGACAACTTCACTCACACAGACATTTCCGCTGTTGCCTATTGAGTGCTGCCCGTCGTGAAGTCTGATGGGTGAATTCGTCAGCAGCACCGGATACTGATCGGGAAGTCGATCACGAGATGCCTCTGAGTCATAGAGCATCTCCTTTATTTCGGCGGTTGTGTGATGTACTTGACGTTCACGTTGTCGATCACGCCGTTGAATTTGAATGGCGCCTTTTCGCGGTAGTCCAGTGAAACGGGCGAGCCTAGGGCGATCCCGATGTCGAGGCAGTCGTTTGCGGTAAAAAGCAGAGGAGCACTGACCGGGACTATCCCGGAGGCGAAGAGCTTGCCGTTGACATTGATGGCCACCCTCAGCGGCCCTGCTGGCTTAGGCTCTGCATAGACCGTCTCGACCTCGATCTTTGCCTTGCCGACCGGGAGCTTCTGCGTCGCGCGGATCTTGGTGCGCATGAGGATGAACAAGTTGTACTCGTAGCAGAGGATTCCGTCCTCGACGAACAAGGTGAGGCCGCCGCTGTTTCCGCCCAGCTTATAGAGCACACCGTTGGCATTAGCGGGAATGCCAGCCTCGATGGTGACAAGGTTCGGCCTGTTGCCGAGCGCGGGTGCGGTGACTTCCGGCATCCGGGTCATGTCGCCGCTGAAATTCCACTCGGTATACGGGGGGCTGAGACGCATTTCGGGATGGAGAATAGGGACCCAGAGGCCCCCACCCACGGGGAGGGCCTTATTTTTTGTCGCCTCAATCAGGAACAGCTCCTTCATCTGCGCGAGTTTCTCGGGCATCTTGGGTCCCAGGTCGTACGCCTGGGACCAGTCCTCTGCCAGATGGTAGAGCTCCCACGCGTCCTTATCAGGCGTCCACTCGTGGATACCTGGAGGGAGTCCGGGGATCCACGGCGTGCGTGGGCCAAAGGCACTGGCCATCCAGCCATCGTGATAAATGGCGCGACTCCCCATGATCTCGAAGTATTGGGTGAGCAGCCGACCCTGGGCGCTAGGGTCATCGAACGTATAGGCAAAGCTCACACCGTCAATCGGATCCTGCGGCACCCCGTTCACTGTCCGCGGTGGGCTGATGCCGAGGATTTCGTAAATGGTGGGGACGATGTCGTTACAGTGGTGGAATTGCGTGCGCGGTGTCGCGTCCGGCTTGATCCTCGCCGGCCAGCGAACCGCCATTGGGTTTCGCGTACCGCCGAGGTGCGAAGCGACGAGCTTCGTCCCCTTGTAGGGAGTGCTGCCGGCCCAGGCCCAGCCCGCGTGATACTGGTTGTCAGTCAGCGGCGTTCCGAGCGCCTCGAGGCCGCCCAACGTATCGAGCGCCGCGATGTGCTGCTTGACCGTCGACGGGAGGCCGTTCTGCGCCAGCAACTCGCTGATGGTGCCGTTCTGCCCCTCGGAAGAAGAACCGTTGTCACCCCAGACGTAGAAAATCAGCGTGTTCTTGCCGTAGCCGAGCGCCTCGACTTCGTCAATCAGTCGGCCGACTTGTACATCGACATGCTCGGCGAAACCGGCCGCCACTTCCATCAAACGGCGCTGGAAGGGCCTCTCATCCTCCGGGATGTCGTCCCACGCCGCCATGGTTGGATGACGCGGCGTGAGCTGCGCATCGGCGGGAATCCATCCTTTTTCTTTGGCACGGTGGAAAACTCGCTCGCGATAGCTGTCCCAGCCGTCGTCGAACTTGCCCTTATATTTGTCCGCCCACTCCTTCATGATGTGGTGCGGACCATGGATCGCTCCACTTGCCCAATACATATAGAAGGGCTTCTCGGCCTGGAAAGCCCTGTGCCGGCGCAGCCAGCCAATGGCATCATCCGCCAGGTCCTCGCTCAGGTGATAGCCCTCCTCGGGTGTGCCAGGCGGCAGGACACTGGTGGTGTTGCGCACCAAGTTCGGCTCGTAGTGCGAGGCCTCGCCAGCGAGGAATCCGTAGAAATATTCAAAGCCCATGCTGGTAGGCCAATTCTCGAACGGACCTGCCGCGGTCGTCTCCATCGCCGGCGTGTTGTGCCACTTACCGAAGGCGCAAGTGCTGTAGCCGTAGTCCTTGAGGACCTCGGCCGCGAGTGCACTACTCTTTGGGATCGTCCCAGCGTAGCCATCCCAGTCATTGGCGAGCTCGGCGATCTGACCGCTCGCGACGCGATGATGGTTTCGCCCGGTAAGCATGGAGGCACGCGTGGGCGAACACATGGCGGTGGTATGGAAGCGGTTGTAGGCGATTCCCTCCCTCACCATGCGATCCATCGTGGGTGTGGCAACCTCGCCGCCGAACGTGGTTGGTAGACCAGGTCCAGCGTCATCGATGAGTACGATGAGAATATTGGGTGCATCTGCAGGCAGCCGCCGAGGCTCGACGCGCCGCTTGTAGATTGATTCCTGCATGGTGCGACCGGCAGTGCTGGCCGACGGCGTGGGCGGGAAGGGGAGCGATTCCGCTGACATCGCCTGATTTTTGGGCATCGCGAATCGCCTCTTTCAGTACGCAACTACTTATCTTGAGAAGGCTAGCAAGCGCCTAGAGTCAAAAAGATTGGCACAAGGTCGCATTGACCCGGTCGGTTGCCTGCCCGAATTGCTTTAATGACCAATTCCTTCGTTGACCGCCGGGACTAAACGTCCGGATCGACGCTGCCGCGACCGCGCGCCGCTAGGCCAGCCAGGTGACGACGCCCGTGGTGGTGTCGTGCATTGCCGTAGCGATAGTCAATTTTCCTCCCGCGACCAACTCCTGCAAGACGGTGCTTCGCGAGAGCAACAGCGCGGCAGCGTCTTGCGCATTCTGTACGGCGACGGCTTGCACGAACGCTGCATCCTTCGAGGTGTGCGGCCCTTTGAGCGCTGCAACCTTGGCAACGGAGGGGCGAATATTAGCGAGGGTGGCGGTTAGGTTTCCGAGTTTCGCATCGTCTATGGCCCCTTTTATTGCTCCGCAATCCGAGTGACCCAGAACGACGATGGCTTTGGCGCCGGCCAGCTTGGTTGCGAATTCGAGGCTTCCGATGATATCGATGTTGACGAAATTTCCCGCGATGCGGGCGGCGAACAGGTCACCGATTTGTTGGTCGAAGATCAGCTCCGGTGGCACCCGACTATCGATGCACCCAACAACCGCCGCGAACGGCGCTTGCCCTGCGGCGGTCGCCCGAACTTGGGCCATCAGATCGCAGTGGATGCTGCGTCCCCCCACAAAGCGGGCATTGCCGTCCTTGAGCTGCTGCAACGCGCCGCTTGGATCGAGGGCCGCCTGGCGGCTTTTAGTGTATACGGCGCACTCTAGAACATCCGCATAGGCAGGCGCGGCGAGTAGCGCGGCGCCAGTCAACAAGAAGCCGCGTCGCGTTGTCATTGACCTCTCCCCAAAGAGTACGAAAGAGAAGTCAATTACTAAAGGAGAAGGGGCAAAGGGCGTGATTGGCCGAAGGTCCCATGGACGCGAAATCAACCGTGGTTTAATTGACTCGGATGCGGATCTCGAACATGGGCGTTTTAATCGTCACGGCCGGCGGGCGCAGAGCGAAGCGAATCAAACGAGCCAGCAGCTCAGCAATCGCAGGCCGCCACTAGAACATCCGCCGCTCATACATCGGCATCACAATGCCAAAAACATAAAAGGAGTTCGGAATGTTCTCATCTACGCCTCGCCTCGATCGATGCACGCCAGCCGCCTTTGCGGCTGCGCTCATCCTGGCTGCCCCCTCTCTGTCCCTTGCGGCCGCCGATTCGCCGCTTCCGGGACTCGAACTCGTTCCTTCAAAGAATGTAGGCGCACTCTACCGCCGTCCCGACGCGGATATCTCTGCCTACAGCAAAATTATGATCGTTGAACCCTCGGTCGAGTTCAGCAAGAGCTGGAACCCCCGCAACTATGGCACCTTTGGTATCTCGGCAGCGCAGGTGGCGAAGATTCGCGACGATTTGGCAGCCATGGCCAAGAGCGTGTTTGCTAAAACCCTCAGTGATGGCGGATATGAAATTGTCACCGAAGCGGGTGACGGTGTACTCGCGATCACGCCGAACATCGTCGATCTTTTTATGAACGCCCCGGATGTACCGACAGCCGGCAGATCAAAAACCTACACCATGAATGCCGGGTCGATGACGCTCGTGTTGCAAGTTAACGACGCCGTAACGGGCACATTACTGGCTGTGGCCTTGGACAAGCAGCAAAACAGATCCTCGACCATGCAGTGGGCCACGTCCGTGTCCAATCGAGCTGCGGCCGATTCGATGCTCAAGAGCTGGGCCGCACAATTGAAACTCGAGTTGGACGCGGCGCGCTCCAAATAACGAATCATGTGAACCTCACTTCGCCTCGGCCACCCACTTCAAAGTCGCGAGCCAGAGATCGTGTCCGCGGTGCATGAGCGTCTCATCACTCTTGCGAAGGCCCGCCGCATCCTTTCCAACCCCGGCCTCATCCATCACGACGTGGCACATGGCGCCCCGAGGCTCCAGATACCAGGAGTGATAGAAGCTCGGCTTGGCTCCCGGCGCGTAGCCGTACCATCCCAGGCGCTGGTTCACTACATACTCGTGCACTTTGCTTTCGATCGCCAAGCCGAACGTGGTCCACCGGAACACCGTGCCGTCCCGGAGCACCGGATCCCCGCCCTGGATTTCGACATCCTTGGAGTTGGGGTACCAGGTCGGCCACCGGCCGCTTCGATGATATGTGTCCAGACCCGCTCACAAGACGCATTGATGATCAGGTCATTGTGGGCGAACAGGTCGGCCTTCTCCGGCTCGAAGCCTGCAGGCCAGTGGATGTCCGGGGAGCGGTGGGCAAGATCGTCTTTCATTGACATGGCTTTGTATTCCTGTGAGTGATCAACGGCGACGGGAGGCCTGTGCGCCCGCACTAGCGAGCCCGAAGACCAGTAGGGAAGCTGCAAGAATGCGGCTGGTATTCAGCAAAGTACTGAGGTGGTTCATATACGACCTGACGTCAACTGTTTGCCCGATGGAGTTATCCTCCCTCCACACGCTCTTCCGCGGTAGCCGCATGGCTTACATATCGGTTATGCTATCGGCGCATGACCATGTTCACGGATCTCACCCTCCTGAGAGGATTCGTCTCGATCATCGACAGCGGCAGCATCTCGGCCGCCGCGCGTCACCTTCACCTCACGCAATCGACGTTGAGTCGCCAGTTACAGAGCCTGGAAAATCAGTGTGGGACCGTGCTACTGCGCCGGGATACCCACCGCATGCGCCTGACCGACACGGGTCACCGGCTACTTGCCGACGCGCGGGCGCTCCTCGCCTTGGCCGAGGAATCCGAACAGCGGCTACGCAATGAGCAAACTGCCGTTGAGGGCAACATACGCATCTTCGCAACCATTGATTTCGGTCAAAGCGTCGTAAGCCGCATGATCGCAAGCTTTATGCAAGCTCATCCTGGGGTCACGACGGAGCTCGCGTATTCGAACCGCCCGCTACACATGATTGAGGAGGGATGCGACGCTGGCGTCATCGTCGGAAATCTGACCGACGAGACGGTGGTCGCCCGCTCGGCCGGACAGATCAGGCGCTACCCTGTCGCGGCACCTTCGTTTCTTAGTGAGCGCAAATCGCCGAAATTCCCTGCGGATATCCGACCGTGGCCGTGGCTCACGTTGTCCAACCCCCAATTTGGCGTATCGAGCTTGGTCGATCTGCATTCCGTACAGGGCGAACAACGTCTGGAGATTAAGCCCGTCATGGTCTCGGAAGGCGTCACGAGCCTTCGCGAGGCAATCCTCACGGGACTCGGAATTACAGTACTGCCGGAATGGTTGATCGAGGGCGATCTGGTCTCCGGGCGCCTGGTGCGTGTATTACCCAAGTGGCAGGCCCGAGAGTTGCCGGTTCACGTCGTCTATCCCGCGCAGCGCCGGCTGCCGCTGCGTGTCCGCACGTTCATCGACTTTGCCGTCAACTACATCAGCACGGTGCTGAAACCCGATAAACGTTAGCTCAAGGCGGCTGTGACCCGCATTCGCCGGAGCACCCCGTAAATTTGCCGCGTTTTACAAGCGCTTCCCCGGCGCCTTCCAGAATTGCGCAATCCGCGTCGCGTGTTTTCGAATTATCGATGGAACCTCGCGTGGTTATCTCAGGCCAGGACCATGCGCCGGTCAACTCGATTCCTTATATCTATCGCAGCAATTGAACAAATGAATCAACCATGTCGCGACGCGGCCATAGAATCGCCACGCCAGCCAGGATTGCGTTCGACCGAGGAGAGCTATATGGGGAAGAAACATTTGATGGTGTCGCTCGTCGCGTGTGCGGTCGCTGCGCTACCTTTGATTTCAACGGTTGCTGTCAGCGCCGAGGGTGCTCCGAGGCCGAACCAGTTCTGGTGGCCCGAGCAACTCGACTTGTCGCCGCTTCGACAGCACGCCGCCGAGTCCAATCCGCTCGGAGAGAATTTCGACTACACCAAGGCGTTCTTAAGTCTTGATCTCAAAGCCGTGAAGCAGGACATCGCGAAGGTCCTGACGACTTCGCAGGACTGGTGGCCCGCCGACTATGGCAACTACGGGCCGTTCTTCATACGCATGGCCTGGCACGGTGCCGGCACTTATCGAACCGGTGACGGTCGCGGCGGCGCGAGCGGCGCTCAGCAGCGCTTCGAGCCGCTCAACAGCTGGCCTGACAATGCGAATCTCGACAAGGCGCGGCGGCTGCTCTGGCCGATCAAACAGAAATACGGTGAAAAGATTTCCTGGGGCGACCTGATGGTCCTGACGGGGAACGTCGCGCTCGAGCAAATGGGTTTTCAGACCTTCGGCTTTGGCGGCGGACGCACGGATGACTGGGAACCGGATCTGGTCTACTGGGGACCGGAGAAAAAGTTTTTGGGCGGCGACGAGCGCTATAGCGGCGACCGGAAACTGCAAAAGCCGCTCGGGGCGTCTCAGATGGGATTGATCTACGTAAATCCCGAGGGTCCGAACGGCAATCCGGATCCGCTGGCGGCCGCGAAGGATATTCGCGAGACCTTTGGTCGCATGGCGATGAACGACGAGGAGACCGTCGCGTTGATTGCGGGCGGTCACACTTTCGGCAAGGCACATGGTGCGCACGATCCGTCAAAGTGCGTGGGGGCGGCGCCCGCCGCGGCTGGCATCGAGCAGCAGGGATTGGGCTGGCAGAACACGTGCGGCACGGGTAAGGGAGACGATACGGTCACCAGCGGCTTGGAAGGTGCCTGGTCCGCCAGTCCGACCGCATTTACGATGCAATACCTTACCAACCTATATTCCTTTGACTGGGTGCAAACCAAGAGTCCCGGCGGGGCGATCCAGTGGACTCCCGCGAACGGCCAGGGCGCGAACTTGGTGCCCGACGCTCAAGACCCGACCAAGCGACACGCGCCGATCATGTTTACGACGGACATCGCGCTTAAGACCGACCCCAGCTATAGAGAAATCACGACGCGCTGGAGGCAGCATCCCGAGGAGTTCAAACTCGCGTTTGCCAAAGCGTGGTTCAAGCTGACCCACCGCGACATGGGCCCGCGCGCACGCTACCTCGGCGCGGAGGTTCCGACGTGTGGACCTGATCTGGCAGGATCCGCTCCCCAAGGCAGACTATAAGATGGTCGACGCCACGGATATCGCGGAACTGAAATCCAAAATCCTGGCATCGGGCTTGACCGGCCCAGAGCTTGTCCGGACCGCATGGGCGTCGGCCGCCACTTTCCGCGGCACCGACGAGCGCGGTGGCGCGAACGGGGCGCGAATACGCCTGGCGCCGCAGAAAGATTGGGACGCCAACAACCCGCGAGAGCTCGCCAAGGTGTTGCAGCGTCTGGAGGGTATCCAGAAGGACTTCAACCACGCACAGTCTGGCGGGAAGAAGGTGTCACTCGCCGACCTGATCGTCTTAGGCGGCAGCGCTGCCGTCGAGCAGGCTGCGAAGAAGGCGGGCTACGACGTGCAGGTTCCCTTCACACCGGGCCGCACGGACGCATCGCAAGATCAAACTGACCCGGTGTCCTTCGCCGTGCTCGAACCGACCGCGGACGGTTTCCGGAACTATTTCGGCAACGGTGTGCCCCGCTCCCCAGCGGAAATGCTGATCGATCGGGCGAGCAATCTGACGCTGACCGTGCCTGAAATGACCGTGCTGGTCGGCGGCATGCGGGCCCTCAACGCGAATGCCGGACAAACCAAATACGGCATCTTCACCGATCGACCCGGGACCTTGACGAACGACTTCTTCGTGAACCTGCTCGATATGTCCTACACGTGGAACAAGTCCGCCGCGTCCGAGGGCATTTACGAAGGACACGATCGCAAGACTGGCGCGCTCAAGTGGACGGCGACCCCGGTTGACCTCGTATTCGGCTCGAACTCCGAACTGCGCGCCGTGGCAGAGGTCTACGCTTCCTCCGATGGGCAAGAGAAGTTTGTGCGCGACTTCGTGAAGGCGTGGACTAAGGTGATGACTCTCGACCGCTTTGACTTGACTTGATTGATTGACGCGGGACGCGTTTCAAAGCCTGAAACGCGTCCCCGCCGCAAGCACTAGCCGTGTGTACTTACGGCTCCCGATCGGGTCAAAACGGATCGTGTGCCGCCGGGGGGATTGGCGATGATCAAATCACCGAGCAATGCCAGCTCTCGCGCCTTAGGATAGCCCCGTCGCCACACGAGCCCAATACGTCGGCTGTCATTGGGAGATCGCAACGGCCGAATGACGAAGGATGGCCGCGCGCGTTGCGGCGGAAGCGCTGCCAACGCCGGTAATAATGTGCAGCCAAAGCCAGCGGCGACCAGCTGGCAGATGGTTTCGAGGCTCACCGCGCGGAAATCATCGATAACCTCATCAGCGTCGTCGTTATCGCCTAGTCGACCGCAGGCGGCCAGCGCTTGACCACGCAGACAATGTCCATCGGCCAGCAACAACAGCGGTATGCCGCGCAAATCCGCCTGCGCGACGCTTTTTAGTTTCGCTAGAGAATGTCCCGATGGGCAGGCGAGCCAAAATGGCTCGTCAAACAGCGCAAGCTCCTCGAAATCCTCGCCGTCCAGTGGAAGGGCCAACAAGGCCGCATCAATTTCGTAATTGCGCAGCCGCTGCACCAAGTGCTGGGTCAAATCCTCGTGGACCACGAGCTGCAAACGCGAATAGCGCCCCCTGACCAGCGGAACTAACCAGGGCAGAAAATATGGCGCCAGCGTCGGTATCACACCCAAGCTCAGTGCGCCCACCAAGGGCCCCAGAGCGGTCCGCGCCGTGGCATGCAAATCATCGACCTGTCTTACGATACGGCGCGCCTTTTCGACGATGTCCTGTCCGATGGGCGTCAGTGAGAATGATCTCGCGTTTCGCTCGATCAAAGTGGCGCCCAAATAGCCTTCAAGCTTTTTGATCTGCGTGCTTAAGGTAGGCTGCGAAACGCAGCACTCCTCCGCGGCGCGGCCAAAATGCTCGTGATCCGCCAGCGCCACGAGATACCTTAATTCCCTGAGTGTCATTCGAATGCTCCCCAAACGCCGCACATCACGTGCCCTGCTCCGAACTCACTCTCCAAGGACATGCACACAATTCAGCGGCGTTGCCTTGAGATCCGCGGGCAAGCATAGGCGCGGCATCTAGGATTGAGCCAATTAATAGATATAATCGATCCGATAGACACGGACTATGGGGAGATTCCGCAAACCAGCGCCGAGCCTATCGCGCTGCACACTCGAGGGCTGACGCCCTTTTGGCTGCCCATTGCAGGACGCGTCGAATTCCCGCGTTGTTCCACTCGCATATCGAAAGAATCAATAACTATTGGCGCGCAATCTCTCGATGCAACACCATGTGGCGGACCACATGAAAATGCGATGCCATGGGTTCGTTGCATCATCTTTAGGCGCTCGCTCTCATCGTGGGCACGCTCGTCTCCGCGTCCGCCATCGCCAATAGCGGTTACTTCGCGGGCGGATACGGGATCAAACCCGGAGGCGTAGCCGGGTCAGGCATCGCGTTTCAGGTTGAGCCGATTTGGGACCGGCAGGAGCAGCGACATGAATGAGCGATGGCAGAGGATAGTGATCGACCAGGACTACACGGACGAGGAACTCGGGGTGCGGGATCGTCTCTGGTGCCGCTCCTACGCGCCCGTCCTCGCTTTCGGTGCCTTGTTTTGGGGGCTTGCGTGGTGGCTCGCTTGAGCCCCCCATCGCGACCTCGAGCGCGATTTGCATATCCGCTCGCCCACGAGTCGCTTCCAAGTCGCGCTGGCCTCCTAACTCTTTGATTCAGCCGGGTGGTTGACCCTTAATGAAATAAACCAAGAAGTTCCCTGCCATTAAAGTATACTAATCCTATCTATATTGTCGGCATTGATTCTATGAAGCTGACCGCCCGTAGTGAATATGCCTTGCTGGCCTTGGTACACCTTGCCAGGCAGAACTCGGGGGAGGTCGTATCGGCGGACAGCATCGCGCGGGCCAAGGACATCCCGCCCAAGTTCCTGGAGCAAATCCTGTTGACCCTGAAACGGGCAAGGTACTTGCGTAGCACCAAAGGACAGCGCGGAGGATATCAATTGGCCAAACCTGCTGAAGCCGTCACGCTGGCCGAGATCGTTCGCCTGTTCGACGGTGCGTTGGCGCCCACTGAATCGACGAGCAAACATTTTTATGGCCCATCGCCGATCGAAAAGGAGCGCAGGCTTTTGCGTCTCTTTCGCGAAATCCGTGATTTGGTGTCGAACCGCCTCGAAGCTGCGACCATCGCGGACATGCTCTGATGTCTCGATCCCGCGCTAACGGCGACTCAAGCGATAGTCCCACGGTCCCCAACGCGGAGGCTAACTATGATTGATTACACCTCGCCCAGCCGTCGCTCCACGCAGCAGCACGTCGTAACGCCGCCGACCGCAGAATCCGGCCTGAATCACAAATTACGCACGATCGTGCGCCAATTGGAGGCGCTGGGCACCGGCATCACCGGCGAGCGCGCGATCGCGATTCTCGCATGCACTGACCTGACAATCGACGATGTCAATGCCTTCGTCGCCGCCAAACTGGACGGCTACTCGCGACGGCGTGTTGCTCGAACGGAGGCATTCGAGCTGCTCGTGATGACGTGGCTCCCCGGGCAGGGGAGCGGCGCTCACGATCATGCGGGATCGGTGTCCGCATTCAAAATTCTTCGAGGAACTGCGGATGAGACGCAGTATGCACAGGCCTCGGACAGCCTGGTGGACCCCGTAGGCGCACGCCAGTTGCGGGCAGGCGAAGTGGGCATCGATCCGGGCGATGTGATTCACGCGGTCCGAAACGGGCATGAGGAGCTCCTGGTGTCCGTTCACCTGTATGCGCCGCCGATCCGTGAACTGCGCCGATTCACGCCTCGATCGGAGGGTGCCGTTCCGGCTCATGCGTTTCTGAGACGTCGCGAACCCCAGACACCGCAGGTCGCGATCGTCGGGGGCGGCTTCTCAGGCGCAATGGTCGCCGTTCAACTGGTGTGCAAGGCCGCGCAGTCTGGCATGCCTATGCATCTCGTCATGCTCGACCGCCAGACGTCCATCGCCGAAGGGGCAGCGTATCGGACACCAGATGCCCGCCATCTGCTGAACGTCCCGGCGTCGGGCATGAGCGCCTGGCCTGATCGAGCGGATGACTTCCTGGAGTGGGCGAGGCGGCGAGATCCGTCCGTCGCACCGTACTCATTCATGCCGCGGCGCACCTATGGAGAGTATCTGCGCACAACCTTTCTCGATGCGATCGCGAACGCAGGGCCGCAGGTCAGTGTCGAGATTCGCCGTGTCGAGGCCGATGCCATCGAGCAGCGCGGCAAGCGTGGCTGGCGCGTTCACTGCGCGGATAGTCACCCGATCGAGGCTGACGCCGTTGTGCTGGCGACTGGACACCGCCCGCTGGCCGATCCACTGAGCGGGCGTTGGTCCGGGTCGCGAGCTCGTTATATCGAGGATCCGTGGTCGTCGCTCATGCTCACCGCAATCGAGAGGGATGAGTCGGTTTGCTTGCTGGGAACAGGCCTGACTGCAATCGATGTCTTACAGTCCCTCGGCGGCTCTACACGGTCTGCTCCCGTGCTGGCATTGTCGCGGCGCGGATTATTACCCGCGGCACACACCGTAGCCCCGCTGCCGCGAATCGAGCCGGGGGACTGGCTCGAGCCACTGCTTCGTGCCGAATCCGAAATCACCACTCGAGCGCTCACTCGGAACATAACGTCGTGCCATGCGGGAGGCCGATCTCGCGGGTCAAAATGGACAGCAGGTCATCGACGGATTGCGGCCTCACATTTCACACATCTGGAGGGCACTGCCGCCACGCGAAAGATCCCGCTTCCTCCGCCACGCCAGGGCATTCTGGGAGGTCGCGCGCCATAGAATGGCCCCCGCAGTCGCCCAGGAGGTCAAGGCGGCAACCCACGCCGGCGTATTCAGCGTGGCCGCCGCGCGGATCCTCTCTGCGCGAGGCGATATGGACGGCGCGACGCTCACCGTGCGTCGGCGAGGCCGGTCAGTTCATGAGTCGCGTAGATTCGACTGGATCATAAATTGCACCGGTCCCGGCATGGGACGGGAATCCGGATTCCCGCCCAGCGTCGCGGGGCTCATTGACGACCAAATGCCTGGAGATAGACCCTGATCGTCTCGGTGTACGCAGCACAGCGAACGGCCAAGCCATCGTCGATGCCCGAGTCATCGAAGACCTCCTCTTAGTCGGCTCTCTGCGCAAGGCCGACAATTGGGAGTCAACGGCTGTTCCCGAATTGCGCGTGCAAGCAGCGCTCGCAGCTGAAACGATCATCGAGTTATTGCACCGATCGACGTAGTCCAGCCGGCGCGCGGCAGGCGAAACCCTCCCTCAAGAATAAAAGCCGGGCGCGCGCGAATACGTCGGCCAACTCGCAGCATCATGCGAGAAAAAGATTTCTGCATCATGCTTCTCGGCGAGATCCTTGAGCCTCTGCAAGGAGCCGCGCGCGGCGGCGGGATCATGGTTTCCCGCCTGAATGCACATGAGGTCCAGGTTCTGCTGGGAGTAGCAGGCGTCGGCGGCGAACAGCATCGGCCTCCGATTCTTCAGCTTGACCATCAAGCTGTAGTGCCCCGCAGTGTGCCCGAGCGTCTCGAACAGGAACACGCCGCTGGCGATCTCCTGATCTCCTTTCAGTGTTTCGAAACGGGGCGTGAACATATCCGTTGCCCGCCCCGGGTCCGCACTCGTTCGCAGGCCAGGCGCGAAGCTCACCTCGGAGTAGGGAATCTCCTCGCTCGGCGCCGGCGAGCGCAGCGTTTCGAGCTCGCATACATGACAGACGGTCGTCGCATGCTTGCAATGCTTGTTTCCACCGCAATGATCCAGATGGTAGTGAGAGTTGATGACGTGCGATATCTCCTCCGGGCGAAATCCTGCCAGGTGCAACTGAGAGGGGATGGTCTGCTCGGCGGTCTGCGCAGGATCGGTCCATGCGACGATATTGCGGATGTGTTCGATATCGAAGCCGGTATCGAAAAGAAATCTCCCTTCCTCGTGATCGATGAGTACCCCATAGACGGGAAAGCGGTAGTTACCGCTCAACCCGGCATCCAGGAACATGTAAGTCCGGTCCAAGCACATGGTGCCGCAATCGAGGAGGTACACTTTCGTGGGTTTCATGACTGCCTCTTTCCTGGGGAAACCGATCGATGTCGGCGGTTGCGCGCCGGCTCATCAAAAATGATACATCGTTAGTTTTCAAAAGTGAATACGGAGCGCCGTCAGGCCGGGCGCAGCTCCACCAGGTCCATATTGGCGCTGCGCGGGAGCCTGAGCAGGGTCATGATCGATTCGGCCGCGAGCGCCGGCGAAATCGGCTCGCCGGAATTCGCATAGAACCCGAGCGACTGGACGAGCTCGCGGTAACGGGCGAGCCGATCCTCGGGCCAACCGCGCTTGAAGCTGCTCTCCGCCAGCCGGCCCGAGCGAAAGACAGTCACTCGAATGTTCTCTCCACGCAGCTCCGTGCGCATGCCCGTCGACAGCGTTTCGAGGGCGCTCTTGGTAGCCGCGTAGACGGTCAGGAAAGGGTACGGTGCGCGCACCGACTCGGAGGTGATGTTGACGATATCTCCTCCGCCGCGTGCGCGCATGAGCGGAATCGCCTCTCGTATGCAATAGATCGGACCCAGGAAATTGGTGCCGATCTCGGCCTGCAGAAGCTCATCCTCGGCTTGCTCCAGCGACTGCAGATGCCCGACTGCGGCGTTGTTCACCAGCACGTCCACCCCGCCGTGGCGTGCGGAGATGGCCGCGAACGCTCTGCGTACTGCCGCCGCGTCGCTGACGTCCGTGGCATACGCTTCCGCTGAAGAGCCGATCGCCCCCGCAAGATCACTGAGCGCGCGGGCGTCTCGCGAGAGCATGGCCACGCGCATTCCCGCAAGGACCATGGCCTCGCAGAGGCGCCGGCCCAGGCCGCCCGAGGCGCCCGTGACGACCGCCACTTTGTTATCCAGCCGTTCCTGTCCTGTCTCGGTCATTGCTGCGCTCCAACGTCAAATCGGGTCCCACGGAGTAATCGCCATCGAGGGCACGTTCTCGAAAAAGCTCGGCGCCAGCGCCGGCAGCGCATACGCCTCGATCGACTCGGGGGTCCAGCCGTCCGCGCGATGCAGGGTACGCAGGATACGCGGCTGGCTGAACAGGTAGATCTCGTTCGCGCGCACGCCGAAGATCTGACCCGATACCTTGGCGGCGGCATCGCTCGTCAGAAATACGGCGAGCGGTGCGATTTTGTGACTTTCCATCTTTTTCAACTTCTCGATGCGAGCCAGGTTCTCCGGCGTATCCGCCGGAATGTTGGCGGTCATCGCCGTCCATGCCCATGGCGCGATGCAGTTCGAGCGCACGTTGAACTTTGCCATGTCCATGGCGATGGATTTCGATAGTCCGACGATTCCCATCTTCGCCGCCGCGTAGTTGGCCTGCCCGAGGTTGCCGATGAGCCCGCTGGTCGAGGTCATGTGCACGTAGGAGCCGCGCGCTTGGGCTTTGAACGCCGGCGCCGCCGCCCGGGCCACGAAGAACGAGCCGTTCAGGTGTACATCCAGCACGGCGCGCCATTCCTCCACCGACATGTTGAAAAAGAATCGATCGCGCACGATGCCTGCATTGTTGACGACGCCGTCGATGCGCCCAAAATGATCGAGGGCCGCTTGTACGATCCGTTGCGCGGACTCCCACTCCGCCACGCTTTCCGTCACGGCGAGGGCCTCGCCGCCCGACTCGCGAATTTCTGTCGCAACGAGCTCTGCGGCATGCACCTTCCCCGGGACGGCGACATCATTCACGATCACTCTCGCGCCGTGGGCGGCGAATGCCTTCGCGAAGTCCTTGCCGATCCCCGCCCCCGCGCCGGTCACCACCACCACCTTCCCCTCCACATATCGAGACATCTGAGCTCTCCCGCTATTAAACGCCGCGCCGATTCGCCGCGAATATGGCCCAGTTGAGAAGGCGCCGCACTATCGCGCCAGCCATGTCGGCGCCCGCTTCCGCGCGAATGCCCGCGGCCCTTCGAGCGCGTCCTCGGAAGCACGCATGGCGATCACGGTGGGCAAATGGTCCTGCTCCGCGATCGCGTCCTGCAGCGCGGCGTGCTCGAGGCCGCGCAGCATCGCGTGTTTGCTGGCGCGCACCGCGAGCGGCGCCGCCGCGAGGATCTCCGCGGCATAGGCTCTGGCACGAGCGAGCGCCTCGCCCGCGGCAGCGACGGCGTTGACAACGCCGTGGCGGAGGAGCTCCTCCGCGCCGAGGCGCCGGCCCGTCAGCACGATTTCCATCGCGAGCTTGGGCCCGATCTGCCGCGGCAGACGTTGCAGACCGCCGCTGAGCGCGGCCAGCCCGACGCGGACTTCCGGCAGACCGAATTGGGCGCGCTCGTCGGCGACGACGAGGTCGCAGGCGAGCGCGAGCTCGAACCCGCCGCCGAGCGCCAAGCCGTTGACCGCGGCGATCACTGGCTTATGCAAATCGAAACGCGAGGTGAGGCCTGCAAAGCCCGTCGCAGGCATGGGTTGCCGCCCGAAGGCCGCCCGGAATTTCAAGTCGTTGCCCGCGCAAAACGCTCGGTCACCGCTTCCCGTGATGATCGCCAGCCACTGCTCGGGGTCGCCGGCGAACTGGTCGAACACCGTTGCCAGTTCGTGATGCGCCGGGGGATGCAGCGCATTCAGCAGCTCGGGACGGTCCAAGGTCACCAGGGTGACCCGGCCCTCGCGCTCGATTTTGACGGACTCCATCGCCATCACACTCGCTCGAGGATGTGCACGGCGCAAGCGGACCCCAAGCCCACCACGTGCGTCAGACCCAGGCGGGCGCCCTCGACCTGGCGCTCACCGGCCTCGCCGCGCAAATGGGTGGCGATCTCGTAAATGTTGGCGATACCGGTGGCGCCCAAGGGATGCCCCTTCGAGAGCAGCCCGCCGGAGACGTTGACCGGGATGCGCCCGCCGAGCGAGGTCTCGCCCGAATCGATCAGCTGCCCCCCTTCACCCTCCGCACACAGCCCGAGGTTCTCGTAATGCAGGATCTCCGCCGTGGCAAAGCAATCGTGGAGCTCCACGAGATCGAGATCCTCGGGGCCCGCACCGGCCATCTCGTAAGCCGTGCGGGCGGCCTGCCGCGATACGGTATTGACGTCCTGCATCACTTGATTGCGCTCGGACCAGGCGTCGCTTGCGAGTCCCGACGCCCGCACGCGCACCGCGCGTCGTGTCAGACCGCGCTCGCGTGCCTTGCGATCCGACATGAGCACGGCCGCCGCCGCACCGTCCACGTTCACCGAGCACATCAGCTTGGTATTCGGATAGGCGATCATCTCGGCCGACAACACGTCCGCGAGCGGCGTCTCTTTGCGATACATCGACTTCGCGTTGAAGGTCGAGTGATGGTGATTCTTCACGGACACCTTGGCGAACTGCTCGAGCGTGGTGCCATATTTTCGGGAGTGCTCGAGGCCCACCGTTGCAAACACCGCCGGCATGGTCTCCGAGCCGATGAGGCCCTCCGCCGGCAACGGCTCGTTGCCGACTTTCTTCTTCACGATCATGCCGGGCGCCATTTTCTCGACGCCGATGCACAATACCGTGTCGTGGATGCCGGCTTTGATGGCCATCCAGCCTTCTCGAAACGCGGTGGCCCCCGTGGCACAGGCATTGGTGCAATTGACGACCGGAATGCCGGTCTGGCCTATCAGCTGCAACGTGCGCTGCCCGGTCATGGGCTCGCCGATATTGCCGCTGTAGAGCGCCTGGATGTCCTGGATGCCGATCCCGCAGTCATCGAGCGCGAGCAGCGCAGCCTCGGACGCGAGATCGACGACGGCTCGCTCCGGATAGCGGCCGAATCGGATCATGTCGATGCCGACCACATATACGTCGGTCATGAGCGATCTCCATCGGGAACAAAGAAGTGCGCGACGTACCCCGCGGCCTCTTCTCCGAGGGCGCATTCCGCGCCGCGAAACACGACTTTCACCGGCATCCCGTAGCCGAGCTTTTCTGGACTGGGAGCGATGTCGACCAGGTTGCCCTTGATGGTACCGCCCTCCTCGAGATCGACGATCGCCGATATGAAGGGCACGCGGATCCCGGGGTAGCTGCGGTGCACGATGGTGTAGCTGTACAGCCGGCCGCGCGCCGCGAGGCGCAGAGGTTGCATTCGCCGGCGCGCGCAGCAGCGCCCGCAGTTCTCGCGCACGCCGAGAAACACGGCGGCGCACTCGCCGCAGCGCGAGCCCAGCAGATACGGGGTTCCCGCCTCGTCGATACGCGTGTACGAGGTGGCAGGTCGTGGCGACTCTGTAATTGGCAGCTGTTGCATGGAATGGTTCTCGAGTTCACTCGATGTGTGATCGGCCGCTCTTGATCACGGTGACGTTGCGGGCGGGAACGCTGGCCTCGAACGAGACGATGTCTTGATCCTTCCACAGGCGCAAGGCGATCCGATCGCCGGGCAGCACGGGCGCCGAAAACCGCACCGAGAGACTTCTCATTCGCGCGGGCTCGAACCCACAATAGGCTTGGAGGACGGCGCGGCAACAAATGCCGTAGGTACATAAGCCGTGCAGAATGGGGCGAGGAAACCCACCGGCCTTGGCCACCGCGGGATCCGCGTGCAGCGGATTGCGATCGCCGCAGAGCCGGTAGAGCAAGGCCTGGTCAGGACGGGTGGCGAATTCCAGCATGAGGTCCGCCGCTCGGCCGGGGACTTGATGGGGCGGCGGTGTTTCCGACGGGCCGCCGAAACCGCCATCGCCCCGGGCGAATGCGGTCCGAATCAGCGACACGAGCAGCGTGCCATCGGCGTCGCGGAGTTCCATCTCGCGCTCGACCACCGCCCCCTTCTCGCCCTTGTCATACACCGCCGCCACGCGGCTGCCGGCGATGACGCTGCCGGTGGCGGGCAGCGGCTGGTGCCAGGTAATGGATTCCTCGCCGTGCACGGTAAGAGCCCGATTCAGGCCCATTTTCTCTGCGCCGATATTCGCGCCCCACGACACCACGGTCGCGAGCGTCGGCACCGCCTTGAGGTTTTTCTCATATACGAACGGCAGCTCAGCGCCGTTCTCGGGATCTTCGCCCATGCCGATCGCCAGGGCATACAGGATGGTTTCGCGATCGCTCCAGGACAACGTGCGCGCGGGTTCCTCGAGCGAGAGAATCTCCGGATAACGAATGGCCATGCGGATACCCCTAGCGCGCCGCCGCGGGACCGTAGGCGTTGACGAAATTCAGATCGCGCTCCGGCAGCATGACCTTGCCCGCCTCGATGGCTGCGACCAGATGCTGAACGGCGTACTCATCACCCGGCACGAAGCCGGGCCCCATCTCCATGCGAATCTCGCTCACATAACCACCGCCGGCGAGAAGGGTCTTGCCCGTCTGCTTGCCCGACAAGCTGCTCACCATGTAGAGCACCACCGGCGCGACACGCTCCGCCGTGAACACGCGTTTGTACTCCTCGGAAACCACGCCGTCGGTGAGCTGACTGGCAGCGGCCGGGGCGATGGTCCAGACGCGAATGCCGTACTTGAGCCCTTCTTGCGCCAGGGAATTCGAGAATCCCCAGATGCCGGCTTTTGCGGACCCATAGTTCGACTGACCGAACTTGCCGCGCAATCCGGCGGTGGAGGTGGTGTTCACGATGACCCCGCCGGCGCGTTCCTTCATGTGTTGAAAGATGGGCTTGGTCACGCAGAACGTACCCTTGAGGTGTACGCGCAGCACCTCGTCCCAGTCGCTCTCCTCCATTTTCGCAAGCGACCGATCGCGCAAGATGCCCGCGTTGTTGACCAGAATGTCCACTTGCCCGTAGGCCGCGAGCGCCGCGTCGAGAATGCGGCGTCCGCTTTCCATGCTGCCCACGTCGGCCGCAACTTGAGCGGCTTTGCCCCCGCGCTCGACGATTTCCCGGACCACGCGCTCGGCCGCCTCCGCGGCATAGTCGTTCACCACCACGGCCGCGCCCTGCTGCGCGAGCAGCTTCGCGTACGCCCGCCCGAGACCCGCTCCCGCGCCCGTGATCACCGCCACCTTATTTTCCAAAAGACCCATGACTATCCTCGAAGCTCGTTGAACGGCACCGCCTTGTCGACGCGCACATCGCCGGGCAAACCGAGCACCCGCTCGGCAATGATGTTTCTCAGTATCTCGTCGGTGCCCCCGGCGATACGCAGGCTCGGCGCATAGAGAAAATCGCGCTGCAGACGGCCGCCGCCCGGCGCGTAGCGCGCATCGCTGATCAGGCCGAATTGGTCCTGGGACTCGATCAACCGCTCGGTGAGATCCTGCAGCCGGTTGGCCGCCACCAGTTTGCCGATGGACATTGCGGCCCCGGGGGTCTCGCCGCGCGACAGCGCCGTCAAGCTCCGCAGTTGGGTGAAGCGCACCCCCTCGGCCTGGATGTACCAGAGCGCCAATCGCTGACGAAACACCGGGTCGTCGGCCAGCGTTCCTTGTGCGCGAGGAATGGAGCGCGCGAGACCCAGGATATCCTCGAGGCTGGGTCCGCGTTCCTTGCCTCCCTCCACACGCTCGTTCATGAGCGTGACCAGCGCGACCTTCCAGCCCTCCCCGGCCGGGCCGATCCGCTGATCGTCCGCGATCATCACTTCGGAGAGGTAGACCTCATTGAACTCCGAGCCCCCGGTCATTTGATGGATGGCTCGAATATCGACGCCCGGCGCGCGCATATCGAGCCAGAACATGGTGAGACCTTGGTGCTTGGGCGCATCGAAGTCGCTGCGCGCGAGCAGCAGGCCATAGTCCGAATAGTGGGCGCCCGTGGTCCATACCTTCTGCCCGCTGATCAGCCAGCCCTCGCCCTGACGGGTCGCACGAGTGCGCAATCCGGCGATGTCGGACCCCGCGCCCGGCTCGGAGAAGAGTTGACACCAGATCTGCTCGCCGCGCAGCGCGGGGCCGATGAAGCGGCGCCGCACATCGGCGGCTGCGAATTTCATGAGGGTGGGCATGCACATGCCGAGACCGATGCCGAAGAAGCCTTGCGGAGCCCCGCTGCGGCTCTCCTCCCGGGAGAAGATGGCCTGCTGAATGGCGCTGCCGCCTGCGCCGCCCCACTCGACCGGCCAGGTGATGCGCGCGTAGCGCGCCCGCGCCTTGCGCGCCTGCCAGGCGCGCGCGACCGCGAGATCCGGCGCGCCGACATCTGGATATTGTTCCTTGAGCTCGCGTAGGTTGGTATCGAGCCACGCCCGAACTTGAGCTCGATAAGCCGCCTCTTGCGGTGAGTCCTCGAAGTTCACGCGATCTCGGCGCCGCACGGCGCGGAAGTGTTCTCACAAAGATCCGCCGCCAAGCGCTCGGCCCATCCGTCGGACGCTCCGCACACGAGGCTCAGGTGGCGTGCACGCCGGAAGAAGAGGTGCGGACTCGCCTCCCACGTGACACCGACGCCGCCATGAATTTGGATGTTCTCGCGCGAGGCGAAACCGAACGCGTCGCTCGCCGCGACCCGCGCCATCGCCGCGGCGCGCGGCAGCTCGGTCGCATCGCTCGCCAGTGCCCACGCGGCGTAGTAGGCGATCGAACGAGCGAGCTCGTTCTTGACGTACATATCGGCGAGCCGGTGCTTGATCGCTTGATACGAACCGATGGGACGTCCGAAGGTGCGCCGTTCCAGCGCATAATCGCGTGCGAGCTCGAGGCTGCGGTCCGCGCCGCCGAGCTGCTCGAAGGCGATCGATACCGCGGCTCGAGTGAAAATCCGCTCGATCAACGTGCCGCCGCCGCCTGCGTCGCCGACGAGTTCGACCGGCACGTTCGAGAAGCCGAGGCGCGCCACGCCGCGGCTAGGATCCAAGGACTGAAGCACCGTACGCTCGACGCCCGGGTCGGTCAGATCGGCGAGGAACAAGCTGGGTCCGCGCTCTTCCGCCGCGAGCACCAGAGCGAGGTCGGCCGCATCGCCGTCGATGACCGGTATCTTGACCCCGTTCAGCCGCCCGGCCTTTACATGGCATCCGATGCTGCGATGCTGCTGGGCGCCGCTTCCCTCCGCGGTGGCGAGGCAGCCGACGATCTCGCCGCGCGCCAATCGCGATAGCAACCGCGCGCGTTGCTCGGCCGAGCCCGCCGCCATCACTCCTTCGGCGAACAAATAAATGGCGCTTGCGAAGGGCACCGGCGCGAGCGCCCGCCCGAGTTCCTCGGCGATGGCGCAGAGCTCGACATGGCCGAGGCCGAGACCGCCGCTCGCTTCCGGGATGGCGGTTCCGCACCAGCCGAGCTCGGCAATCTCCTTGTATAGCCCCCGCGACGCGCGTCGCTCCGCGTCTTCGCCGAGCGTCCCGCGCACCAGAGACAACGGACAGCGAGCGCTCAGAAAGCGCCGCGCCTCGTCCTTGAGCTGTCTCTGCTCCTGCGAGAAGTCGAAGTCCATGCGGATCGCTCAGCCCGGCCAGCGCAGCGGCAGGAACGAAACGCCGTTGATCCTGCCCGACTTCACCACGACGGCTTCGCCGTCCGCGAGTCGAAAGCTCGGGATCTTCGCGAGCCACTCCTGCAGCAGCACGCGCAGCTCGACGCGCGCGAGTTGTGCTCCCAGACAGCGGTGAATACCGGTCCCGAAGGCCATGTGATGTTTGATGAGGCGGTGGAAGTCCACCTGCATGGGATCCGCATACTTGCGTTCATCCAGATTGTGCAAGGCCGCAGGCAACAGCACCAAATCGCCCTCCCGCATCGGCAATCCCTTGTACTCGAAATCCTTCGCGACCGACCGGCCGAAGTTGGCGATCCCGTGCCTGCGCAGCAGCTCCTCGACGGCCTCCGGGATGAGCTCGGGCTGCGCCACGAGCTCTGCGCAGTGATCCGGATTGCGGGCGAGAAAATTCATGAAGAAGCCCATCGACGAGACCACCGTGTCCAGGCCGCCGAACATGACGTTGGCGGTGAGACTCAGGACCTCGAGCTGTGTGATCGGCCTTCCGTCCACGCTCGATGTCAGCAGCCGGCCGATGAAATCCTTTCCGGGACGATGCTCGCGCTCCGCGATCTTTCCCTGCAGATAGCCCATCATGGCTTGCATGGCTTGCAGGAAGGACTGCGGATCCGAGTCGCGCGTGAGCAAGTCTGCCGCCGGCAGCAACCCTGGGGCATCCTCGGTCGGCAGCTCCATCATGTGCAGAAAGATGTAAATCGGCATCTTGCGCGCCATTTGCGACTGGAACTCGCACCTCCCGTCCGCAAGGAAACCGTCGATCAGATTCCCCGTGAGCGAGTGCATCCGCTCTTCCATGGCATGCACTTGTTTTTGGGAGAAGAACGACTGCAGCAGGCCTCGATACGCGGCGTGGATGGGCGGGTCGGCTTCGCCGGGATAGAGTTGCATCTCGCGCTCGTCGCGGGACATGGCGACGCCCGCGTTCGAAAAGTGCTGATGGTCGAGCCACGCGGCGGCGATATCTTCGGCCCGCGTGAAAACCCAATGGCCGCGGTTCCTCGACGTGTAGAAGATGTCCGGACCCTCATGCAGGCGCTTCCAGCCGGCGTGCAGATCGCCCTTGATCGGCTGCACGGCGAAGTAATCGAAATCGAGCTTGAGCTCTGCGGCAATCGCCGGATCGGGGGGTTGTTTGCCCAAAATCGCCTCCTCTAACCGGCCTGAATCTCGATCAGCTTCGTCTGCGTGAACTCGTTCAGACCGTCCTCGCCGAGCTCGCGGCCGTAGCCGGAGCGTTTCACGCCGCCAAAGGGACCGGCCGACAGCTGTGTACCGGCGCCGCCGTTCAGAGTCACCCCGCCGGTGCGGATGCGCAACGCCATCTCATAAGCGCGCCCCACGTCGGCGCTGATGATGCCGCCGCGCAGCCCGAACCGGGAGCGATTGGCGAGCGCCACGGCTTCCTCGTCGTCGTCGAACCCGATCACGACGCCCACCGGCCCGAAGATCTCGTCCTGAGCGATCGCTGCGTCGGGATCGGCCCCATCGAACAAAGTCGGCTCGAAGTAATAGCCTCGTTCGAGCGCCGGCGGACGCCGGCCGCCCGCCTTGAGTGTCGCCCCGCTCTTGAGCCCGAGCGCCACGTAACGCTCCACCCGGTCGCGCGCGCCGCTGCGAATCAGCGGACCCATTTCCGTGGCGGTATCGGCCGGATCGCCCACTTTCACCGCGCGTGCCGCCTGCGCGAGCTGCTCCACGAAGTGCTCGCGCAGAGAGTTGTGTACCAGCACTCGGGTGTTCATGGCGCAGCCCTGTCCCGCATGGCTGGTGAACCCGCGCAGCGCTTGCGCGAGCGCCATGCGCACATTCGCATCCTGACGCACGATGAGCGCCGACTTGCCGCCGAGCTCGAGGACCAGCCGTTTCAAGGTAGGCGCGCTCTGCGCCGCGATGCTGCTGCCCACCGCATCCGATCCGGTGAAACTGATGAGATCGACGCGCGCATCCCGGGAGAGCTCTTCACCGACGGCGGTGCCGCCCGTGATCACGTTGAAGACGCCCTTGGGGAGCCCGGCGTCCTGGGCGACCGCTGCCAGCACCAGCGCCTGAAAGGGTGTGTAGGGCGATGGCTTGAGGATGACCGTATTGCCCGTGAGCAGCGCCGGCACGACTTTCGCGAGATTGAGAAAGTATGGATAGTTGTACGGCGTGATGGCCGCGACGACGCCGACCGGCTCGCGCACCACGAACGCGGTGCCGAGAGTCTTGCTCCCCGAGGGCTGCGGCGTTATCTCGGGTGCGAGCGCCCGCACGGAAGCGCGGTCGGCGGTGTCGAGATAGTGGCGGAAATGCTTCATCGGAACGTCGAACTGCCGGGCGCGCGCGCTGGACTTCACCGCGCCCGCCTCCGCGACGATAAGATCGCAGATCGCCTGCGCCCGCAGCGCAAGTGCCTGGTACATGCGCTCGAGGTAGGAGATGCGCTCGCGTGCCGAGAGATGCGGCCACGGGCCGCGGTCGAAGGCCGCGCGCGCCGCGCGAATCGCCTCCCGCGCCTCGCCGAGGCCGGCGATTTGCACCGTGCCGATGGGCTCTTCGGTCGCCGGGTTGATGATCTCCTCGCGCGCGGCCTCGCGTGCCTGCACGAACTCGCCGTCGATGTACAGGCCGTCCGGCATATTCAGGGCTTCGACACACCCGATCATGCGAGCCGCGCTCCCGCTGCGCGCTCACACATGGGAAAGGATCTTTTTGATGTCCGCGGACGTCACCGGTCGCTCCGAGGAGCTGCCGGGGCTCAGCCCGCCCCGAGACATCGGTGAAGTATCGACATGCCGCGCCTTCTCGCGCAACGCGCCCACGGTGCAATTTTCCCGGCCGAAGCGCGCGACGGGATCGTAGCTGAACGCCGCCATGGCGTTGCGGTGAGTGATCTTGTCGATGTCCCCCGACGGCAGCGAGCGGATGGCCTTCCACAGATTCTCGGGTGACTTCGGCCAGGTGGCATCCGAGTGAGGGTAGTCTGCCTCCCAGCAGATGATGTCGATCCCGATGTCCTGCCGATTGCGCAATCCGAACTCGTCGTCGATGAAGCAGGTGACGAAATGCCTTCTGAACACATCGCTCGGCTTCTCCTTGCCGAACGTCGTGCGGGTCCAGGCGCCGTGCTGCTCGTAAGTGAAGTCGGCCCGCTCGAGAAAGTACGGGATCCAGCCGATACCGCCTTCGGAGAGGGCCATCCTTAAGGCCGGATAGCGCTTCCAGAATCTCGCGAACAGCCAGTCGGCGGCCGCGTTCGCGATGGAAATGGGCATCGAGGTGATCCACGCGTCGATCGGCGACTCATCCGAAGGATAGGGCGCATTGCCCGCCGAGCCGATGTGGCAACACAGCACCACGGCATGTTCCTCGCATGCGCCCCAGAGCGGCTCCCAGCATTCGTTGTGCAGGCTCGGTAGGCCGATCAGCGCCGGATTCTCCGGAAAGGTCACGGCATGGCAGCCAAGCCGCACCATGCGCTCGAGCTCGCTCACCGCCAGGCCGACGTCCCAGAGAGGCAGCATGGCGAGCGGAATGAAGCGACCGGGATGCTTGCCGCACCATGTATGGAAGTGCCAGTCGTTGTAGGCCTGAATGGTCGCGAGCGCGAGCTCCTTGTCCTGCATTTTCTGGAAGCGCGCGCCCGCGAAGCCGGGAAACGAGCCGAAGCAGATGGAGCCGAGCACGCCGTTGGCGTTCATATCCTCGATGCGCGCGTCGGGATCGAAGCAGCCTTTGCGAACCTGCTCGTACGACACCGGCTCGAACCCGTACTCCTCCTTGGGCCGGCCGGCCACGGCGTTGAGGCCGAGTCCGGGTGCCCTCTGGCCCTCGATCTGCCAGTGATGGGCGCCGCTGGTGCCGAGCTTCACGGCCGGCGCACGATCCTTGAAGCGCGGCGCAATGTGCTGGACGAACAGGTCGGGGGGCTCGATGAGGTGATCATCGACGCTGACGAGAATCAGATCGGCAATTTCCATACCAAACTTCCCCCCGAAACTAACGCCTCGTCATTTTATATTCTATATCTCCACGGGTCCAGTGGACTCTAGCACATTCCCCGTAGGGGCGGAGTGATTCGTGCTGGACAAAAAGCTGACGGATCGTCCATTATATCGACACGAATCGAGGGCGCAGGACAAGCAATGCATTTCCACGAGGTATGGACCCGCGCGGAGCAGGATACGGTGACCGCCGCACTGGCGCGCTCGAGCGCCCGGTTCGCCAGCCGCGTATTCCTCGACTTCACGGGTGACTCGTACACCTATGGCGACATCGATCGGGAATCCACTCGCCTCGCCCGGAGCCTGCAGCAACTCGGCGTAAAAAAGGGCGACACCGTCGCCAGCGTTCTCGACAACAACGTCCATGCGGTGCTCTCCTGGTTCGCGATCAACAAGGCGGGCGCCGTGAGCGTGCCGGTGAACACGGCCTACAAGGGCGAGTTCTTGCGCCACCAGCTCAACGACTGCGGCGCCAAGATCGTGATCGCCGAGTCGGACTACGCGCAGCGCGTGGTCGACGTGGCGGAGGGCCTCGCGAGCGTGAGGACGCTCGTTCAGCGGGACGGCGCGCTCGTATCCGGCTTGGCCGAGGTACTGCCGCTCGCGAGTTTGCTCGAGAATTCGATCGAGCCGCTCGCGGACGTCAACGCGCCGGCCGATCTCGCCATGCTGATCTACACCGCCGGCACGACCGGCCCCTCCAAGGGCTGCATGATCAGCCACAACTACGTCTGCAATCTCGGCCGACAGGTAGTCCAGATCGAGGACCGGCATCGGGACGACTGCAATTGGACTGCGTTGCCGCTGTTTCACATGAATGCGACGGGCGGCTCGATTCTCTCCTGCATGTTCGTCGGCGCGCGCGTCGCGATCTTTCCGCGCTTCTCCGTGTCGCGTTTCTGGCCGGACATCAAGCGCAGCCGCGCGACCGTGGCGAGTCTCTTGGGCTCGATGATCACCTTCCTCGCCGAAGCGGAGGACACCGAGCACTCGAGGGCGTGCTATGGCCAGCTGCACACGGTGCGCGGATCGCCGTTTCCCGCAGCGCTGCAGGAGAAGTGGCGCCAGCGCTTCGGAGTGCGGCGGGCCGGGTCGAACAGCTACGGCCTCACCGAGGCGGCAAGAGTCACCGGGCTACAGCATGACGAGGAGGCGCCGCCGGGCTCCTCCGGACGAGCCAATGCCGACTTCGACGTGCGTATCTTCGACGAGGACGATAACGAGCTGCCTGCCGGAACACCCGGCGAGATCGTCGTGCGGCCGCGCCGTCCGAACATCATGTTCGAGGGATACTGGAACCGGCCGGCCGACACGCTCAAGATCATGCGCAACATGTGGCTGCACAGCGGCGATATCGGCAAGTTCGATGAGAACGGCTATTTGTACTTCGTCGATCGCAAGAAGGACTATCTGCGGCGCCGTGGCGAGAATATCTCGAGCTTCGAGGTCGAGACCGGCCTGCGCGCGCACCCGGCGGTGGCGGACGTGGCCGTGCATGCGGTCTTCTCCGACGTCGGCGAGGACGACGTCAAGGCGACGATCGTCCTGAAGGACGGTCACACGCTGACCGAGCAGGCGTTGTGCTGCTGGGCGATGGAGCGTCTCCCCTATTTCACCATCCCGCGCTACTTCGAATTCCGCAAGGACCTCCCGCGCAACTCCGTGGGACGCGTCCTCAAATACCAGCTGCGGCAGGAGGGCTGCACGCCCGGCACCTGGGATCGCGAGAAAGTCGGGTTGAAGATTCCCAAGCGCTAGTCATCATGCAGCAACGCAACAGATCGCATCGTCGTCATCGGAGCGGGACACGCGGCGAGCGAGTTCGCCGGCGCGTTGCGTGCCGGGGGATTTTCCGGCACCCGTGCTGATGCTCGGCGAGGAAGCCCACCTCCCCTACCAGAGACCGCCGCTGTCGAAGGCGTTTCTGTCGGGAGAGGCGCCGCTCGGCGCGCTCGAGCTCAAGTCCGCCGCCGCGTACGAGAAAATGGGGGTCGAAGTTCGTACGGGCGGCACGCGTCGCCGCCATCGACCGGCGCGCGCGCCGCATCGAGCTCGAGCACGGGGAATTCGAGTGCTACGGGAAGCTGGTGCTCGCGACGGGCGGCCGGGCCCGCCCGCCTGGCGGTGCACGGTCTCGAACATGCCAGAAAGCCGGCGAATCTCCACTATCTGCGCACCGTTGCGGACGCAGGTCCCATGCGCGAGCTCCTGCGCCCGGGGTTGCGCCTGGTCATCATCGGCGGCGGCTACGTGGGTCTCGAAGTTGCCTCCGTGGCGAGAAAGCGCGGCCTCGAAGTGACGGTCCTCGAAGCGCTGCCGCGCCTGCTGGCGCGTGTTACCGCCGCCGAGATATCCGCTTTCTACGAGCGCATTCATCACGACGCGGGAGTCGCCATACGCACCCGCGCCGCGGTGCGGCGCATCGAGACCGATCCCACCGGCGACTAGCGTCGTTGCCGTGCACACGGAGGACGAGGTCATCGCCGCCGACCTCGTCCTCGCCGGCGTCGGCCAGATCCCGAACGTGGAGCTCGCCGAACGCTGCGGTCTCGCGGTCGACAATGGCGTCGTCGTCGATGAGCACTCGCGCAGCTCCGATCCCGATATCTTCGCGATCGGAGACTGCAGCAACCATCCGAGCGCGCTCTACCGGCGCCGGCTGCGGCTCGAGTCGGTGCCGAATGCGCTGGGCCAAGCCCGCGCCGCCGCCGCGACGCTCTGCGGCTCCCCGCGTGCCTACGATGCCGTGCCCTGGTTCTGGTCCGATCAGTACGACCTCAAGCTGCAGATGGTGGGACTGTCGCACGGACACGATCGGGTGATCACCCGCGGGCGGGCCCGAGGAGCGGTCCTTCATCACGTTCTATCTCGAGGCGGGGCGCATCATTGCCGCCGACGCCGTGAATCGGCCCAAGGACTTCTCGCGGCCAAACGGCTCGTCGGGGAGCTGGCGCAAATCGCGCCCGAGAGTTTGGCCGACGAGAGCCGGCCGCTACAATCCGCCGCTCGCACGGTCAATTGAATTTTCTCGAGGGATCCGCGGTTCATGCCCACAATCGTTTTCATCGAGCACGATGGCGAACAGCGCGAAGTGCAGGCCGAGGCCGGCCGCTCGGTCATGCAGGCGGCCGTCGAGAACGCCGTGCCGGGGATCGTGGCCGACTGCAGCGGCAGCTGCAGTTGCGGCACCTGTCACGGATTCATCGACCCCGCCTGGCTCGCGAAGATTCCGCCCGCCGGCAGCGCGGAGAGCGCGATGCTCGAGGGCTTGCTCGAGCTGCAACCCAATAGTCGCCTGACCTGCCAGATCACGGTCACGGAGGATATCGATGGGATGGTCGTTCGGCTTCCCAAATCGCAATTCTAGAGGCGCAAGAACCCGATGAAGATCGTCGCGGATCGCAACAAATGTGCCGGGCACGCGCGCTGTGCGGCGGTCTCGGAGCTTTTCGAGCTCGACTCGAACGGCTACATCGGCTTCGATGAAAAGATCGTGCCGCAGACGTTGGAAGCCCAGGCGCAACGCGGCGTGCGCGCCTGCCCGGAGCGCGCGCTCAAGCTCATCGACGACCCGCCCAAGAGCTCGAGCTAGCGATGCTCACGGAGATTCTGGAGCGTCGTGCGGCAATCACCGGGGTCGGCCTTGCCATGGCCGGCCGGCAGCGCCGATCGCAGCGCCTTGAATCTCACGCTCGACGCCATCTTCGAGGCGCTCGCTGATGCGGGCCTGCGCGATTCCGACATCGACGGCCTGAGTTCCTGGCCGGGCGTCTCGGCGACGCCCGGTATGGCCCCGGTCACCCTGCGCGAGGTCAAGGAATCGCTGGGCTCTCAAGCTCAACTGGTTTGCGGCCTCGCCCGAGGCGCCGGGGCAGTTGAGCGCGGTGATGAACGCTGCCATGGCGGTGGCGTCGCGGCCAGGCTCGACACGTGCTGTGTTTCCGCACACTCAATCAATACTCCGCACAACTGCAGCGCCGCTCCCTGAGCGCGACCGCGCCGGAGCGCGTCGAGGGTCTCATGTCATGGATACGCCCGTTCAACGGACTGTCCGCCGCGCACCCACTCGCGCTGGTCGCGAAGCGGCACATGCACGAATACGGCACGACACGCGAGCAGTTGGGTGCACTCGTCCTCAACAGCCGCAGGAATGCGGCCTTGAATGAGCGCGCGCTGTATCGCTCCCCGCTCACAATGCAGGAGTACCTCGCCGCGCGCATGATCACCGAGCCTTTGTGTCTCTTCGATTGTGATCCGCCGATCGACGGCGCCACCGTGGTGATCGTGTCGCACATCGATGCGGCGCGCACACTGCGCAAGCCTGCCGCTGCGCATAGAGGCCATGAGCGGAGCGCTCCATGGGCGCAACTCCTGGGACCAGTTCGAAGATCTGACCTCGATGGCAGCCACCGATGCCGGCCGGCGATTGTGGGAGCGCACGGATCTGAAGCCCGGCGATGTCGACGTGGCAAACCTTTACGACGGCTTCAGCATTCTGACGTTGATATGGCTCGAGGCTCTGGGATTCTGCGGCAAGGGCGAAAGCGGCGCCTTCGTGGAAGGCGGAGCGCGTATCGCGCTCTCGGGCTCCCTGCCGCTCAACACCGGCGGCGGCCAACTATCCGCCGGGCGGCTGCACGGGTTCGGCCTTTTATGGGAGACGTGCCGGCAGCTCTGGAGCGAGGCAGGCGAGCGGCAAGTCCAGGGAGCGCAAGTCGGCATCACCGCCGCGGGCGGCGGGCCGCTCGCCGGATGCCTGTTGCTGACGCGCGAGTAGCGGGCGACCGCGTGCACCGAGCGCCGCCGCGGCCGGCCGCCTGCCAACGCCGCGGCCGCGTCTCGATGGTGCAACTCTCGCCGCGCGGCAATACATCGACCAGAAGCAGTTTGCCGGTGACCGGATCCAGATAGGAGCGAATGAGCAAGCGGTTTCCGCGCGGCTCTTCCAGCGTGGGACAACCGTCCGTCCATGGATCGGGTGCGAGGGCGAGCGCGGCGCCGCTCGCCGCGGCGTAGGCGATCGCCCCCACCTGAACGACGCCCGGATAAAGCGGCTGACCTTGAGGCGGCATCTCCAGATCGCGGCGCGGTGCGGGCTTTCGCGCCGGGATCGAGCGCGCCAGCCGACCCTTCAGAATTTCCGCCCGACGCTCGAGCGTTGCGGCGGAGTCTGCTTGGTCCGAGGCCAGCATCACTCCGTAGGTCGCCTCCGCCTCCTCCGCCGTGATGCGTCCGTGGCGCACATCGCGCGCGACCTCGGCGGGGTCACGATCCAGCGGGTCACCCAGGCCGCCACCCGAGCCGATCCGAAACTCGAAGTGCTCGTCCTCGCGCACCACGACCCCGCTCGCGTGTCCGGGCACGACGTCGCGCCGCCCATCGCTGCGGCATATCGCGAATTCGGTATTCGCACCCGGCATGCCGCCCGCAAATCCCGGCAGCGGCAACCACTCGCGCATGCCGAGCATGACGCCCTCGATCTGCTCGACGCCGTAGGGCCGGTAGCTCATTTGACAGCCGGCGCCGGCGCGATGGCGGCCGGCGCCCGCCTCGCCCGGTCGCGGCCGTTTCTCCGTCACCAGCGCCGGATAGCGCGACTCGAACAGCTCCACATCCACCGCCTCGATGATCGCCTTGCGAGCGACCATGAAGCTGAACAGATCGTAGCCATCGCGGTCATGTCCCGCGGATCCGCCCGCCATGGCACCGTCGATCATCAGCCAGCCGTCCGCGCCGCCCGGGGTGCGATAGGACCAGGTGTGCAGCCCCATGCACGAGGGCGCGAGCGGGCCCGACAAGAGATGCCGCCCCGGCGCCTCCGGTCCGGACGCGGCGATCGCCATCATCACGCACTGCTGGGCAATCATGCTGGCATTGAGCGCCACGTCGAAATGCGCGGACGCCGTGGGTGCCGGCGGCCGCGAGTTCACCACGGTGCCCTCCGGACAGGTGAGCTTGATCGGCGCGAACAGTCCCGCCGACAGCGGCACATCGTGGGCGAGCACATCGGTGACGTCGCTCACCACGATGGCGCGAATGATGTGTTCCTTGGAATTGAAGAAATGTCGCGTCTGCGGCGCGGCGCCGGTGAAATCGAAATGCAGCGTGTCGCCGTCGACCGTGAGCCGGCAGGGGACTTTGTAGATCTCCTCCTCCCACTCCGTCCAGGTCGTCATGCAGTACTCGCCGTCCTCGAGCAGCGAGATGCGCCGCCGCATCTCGCGCTCGGTGCGCTGGTGCAGCGCCTGCACGCCGGCGAGGAACTGCTCCGCGCCCATGGCCTGCGCGAGCGCGGCCATCTTGTCGTGGGCGACGAGGCTCCCGGCGACGAGACTGCGAATGTCCATCTCGACGAGCTCGGACACCCGCACATTGGTGCGCAAGATGGCCCAGACATCGGCGACCTCGACTCCCGCGCGGAACAAGCGCACCGGCGGCAAGCGCAAGGCTTCCTGATAACACTCCACGGCCGTGGGCGACCACGACCCGAAGGCCATCCCGCCCATGTCGATCATGTGGCCGGAATTCACCGACCAGGCGATCAGCCGGTCATCGACGAACAGCGGCCGCTGCACCACCACGTCCTGATAGTGCAGTCCGCCGCCGCTATGCGGATCGTTGGCGATGAACACATCGCCCGGCCGGATCGTGTCCCCATGCACCGCCATGGTGGCCTGCACGGCATGGTCGCAGGCGCCGAAGTGATGGGCGACGGCGCCGCCGCCCACCATCAGCCGGCCGCCGGCATCGAGCAACGTGCACGAGCAATCGCGCGACTCCGCAATGACCGGATTGCAGGCCGTGCGTTCGATGGTCACGGCGCCCTCCTCGGCGATCGCCACCAGACGCGTGCGCAGCACCTCGAGGGCGATGTCGTCCACGGCGTTTTGCAGGGTCATGCGCCGACCTCGATGTCGATCGTGCGGTACTCATCGACCCGGGCGCGCGCGCGCGCCGGTATCCACACCGTCGTATCCGCACCGTCGAGCAGGATCGGTCCCTCCAGCCGATCGCCGGGGCGAAGCTCGGCGGCGAAGGCGACGTCGACCTCGATCCGCTCCATGCGTGCATCGATCCGCGTCCACAACCGGCGCCGCCCCGAGATCTTCCCGGCCGCCGCACTCGCGTCCGCGCTGCGCGTGAGCTCGGCGCGCACCGTGCGCCCGCGCCCGACCGCTCGCAGCGCGACCAACTCGACGCCGGCCCCCAAGGCGAGCGCGCCGCGGCCGTAGCGCCGGCAATACTCGTCCCGGAAGCGATCCATCAGCGCCGGCTGCGAGCTCGCATCCAATCGAGCACCGCATGCGACGGTGAGCTCCGACTGCTGGCGCACGAATCGCATATCCGCTTCGAACTGGATCGAGCGTGCCGCCTCGGCGATGCCATCCGCGCACAAGTCGCGGCTCACCTCCGCCGCCAGTGCCTCGAGCGTCGCGCTGAGCGACGCGGGCTCCGCGGGCAGCACACGGCCGACGGCGCGCGTGCGCTCGCGACGCACATCGGCGTTCGCCGCTCCGAAGGCCGAAAGGACCGAGGTCAGCTCCGGTACCAACACGCGCTTCATCCCGATCTCCTGTGCAATCGGTACGTTGAAGAGGCCTCCGCAGCCACCCATGCTCACGATGGCGAACTGCCGCGCATCGATGCCCTTCTGCGCGAACTGGGCACGCAGTGCGCGCGCCATTTCCACGCGCGCGATTTCCCAGATGCCCCAGGCGATCTGCACCGCGTCGCGGCCCACACGACTGCCGAGCGCGGCACATGCCGCGTGCGCCGCGTCCGCATCGAGGCGCATCGAGCCGCCGAGAAAGCGCTGTGCGTCGATGTAGCCGAGCACGACCAATGCATCGGTCACCGTCGCGCGCGTGCCGCCCCGGCCGTAGCAGGCCGGCCCGGGCGTCGATCCCGCCGACTCCGGCCCCACGCGCAAAAAACCCATGGCGTCGATCCACCCGACGGATCCGCCACCCGCAGTCACCGACTCGATATCCACCATGGGCAATGCCGTCCAGATGCCCATGAGGTCGCCGCGGCTGCGCCGCAGTGCCTCGCCATCCTGGATGATGGACATGTCGAACGAGGTGCCGCCCATGTCGCAACCCACGGCATTCAACGCACCCGCCGCCCGACTCACGGCGAGCGCGCCGACCACGCCGGCCGCCGGTCCGGACTCGGCCAGCGCGGCGGGCGCCTTGCGTCCCTCGTCGATCGATATCGAGCCGCCCCCGGAGTGCACCAGCAGCGGCGGGTGCCGCAGCCCGAGGCTGCGCAGCTCGATGACCAGCTCTTCGATACCGCCGAGGGCGCCGGAAGTGTAGGCATTGAGCAGCGCGAAGGTCGTACGCTCGTACTCGCGCACCACGGGGTGCAGCGCGGCACCCGACACGACCGAAATCTCGGGCATGTCCGCGCGGATCGCCTCGACCGCCTGCTGCTCGTGCGCCGGATTGGCACAGGACCAGAGGAACGACACGGCAATGGCCTCGATGCCGTGGCGCTCTCGGAGACGCCGGACACCCTGCAACAGCTCGGTGCGGTCAAGCGCGCGCAGCACCATGCCGTTGCGGTCCACCCGTTCCGCGACGCCTAAGATCCATTCGCGGTCGATCAGCGAGTCGGGCGGCACCAGCCAGCCCTGACGCGGGATGCGGCGCACCCGTGCAATCGGCACGAGCTCCTCGAATCCCTGGGTCGTGACCAGGCCGACGCGCCTGCCGCTGCGCGTGGCGATCACGTTGGTGACTGCGGTCGTTCCCAGCCCGAAGCGCACCACCTGGGGCAGCAGATCCTCGAGGCGCATCCCGGCGCGCTGCGCAACCAGCCGGCATCCGTTGATCACGCCCTGACCGAGCGCCGCGGGTGTCGAAGGCGCCTTCGCGCGCCACACGCCCGTGCCTTCGGAGAGAACCACGTCGGTGAACGTACCGCCGACGTCCACGCCGATGCAAAACGCCGGACGAGCGGGATCCATGGCGGGCGCCCTCAGGTGGTCAGGCTGTGCTCTTTCAGATCGGGGATCGCGCGTTCGATGAGCGCCGACAACGCCGGCATGGGCGTTTTCGTTTCTCGGGCAAGAGCCTGCGCGAGGTTCAGATCCTTGGTTGCCATCGCCACCATCCCCGCCGCGCCCGTCGTGTAATGGGCCTCTTGCTCGCGAATCCTTTGCCAATGGATGCTCGCCCAGCTCGATCCGACGCCGCCGCTGTTGACCACCTCCAGGAGGCGCTCGTCGGCGATGCCGGCGCCGCGCGCGAGGCGCAGCGCTTCACGCACGATCAGCGTGTTCGAAATGGCGAGAAAGTTGCTGATGATCTTGGTTGCGGCGCCCGAGCCCAAGGCACCCACGTGAAAGCGATGCTGGGTCATGGCTTCGAAAGCCGGCCGGGCACGCTCGAACGAATCCGCGCTGCCCCCGACGAAGAATGTGAGCTTGCCTTCGCGGGCCGCCACATCGCCTCCGCCCGTCATGGGCGCATCGAGCACCTGCACGCCCTTGGACTCTCCGTGGCGAGCCAGTTCGCGGCTCACGTCGGCGGACACGGTGCTGTGAATCGCGACCACGCCGCCTGCGCGCAGACCCGCAATCACTCCTGCATCGGCGCCATGCGGCAGACAAGTCTCGCGCACCTGTTGCTCATCGAACACGGCGACGCAGACGAGGTCCGAGCGCGAGCCCACCTCGAAGTTTGTCGCTACCGCCGTCGCGCCGGCCGCTTCGAGCCGCGCAATGGGCTCCGGGCGAACGTCGCGCACCGTCAGAGGAAATCCGGCGCGCGCCACATTGAGGGCCATGCCCTCGCCCATGTTCCCCAAGCCCGATAAAGCCGACCTTCAGCATCGCTCCCCCGAGCCACAGGCGCCGTTTGTTTACAAGTTAGTAACTGACCCTATATCATTTATGCATGAAACGCAATGCGGCGCCGTCCGCGGAGCCTGGCATGAAGCAACGAGTCGGCATGATCATGATCGGCGCGGCGAATATTGCAGCCCTGTGTCGCTTCTATGAGGATGGGCTCGGCTGGACGGCCTGGCGCAAAGGCGGCAGCGGCTCGACGATGTACAAGGTAGGCGACTCGGTGCTGGTCTTCATCGATCGAAGCTATCTGGCCGCCGAGCGCGGCGAGCCCATGGTCGCAGGTTCCCGGCAGAGTCTCGCAGTCTTCGTGGAATCGCAGGCGGAGGTGGATCTCACGATGGCCAAGGCCTTGGACGCGGGCGCGGCTGTCACCAGCGCCGCACGACCGCGCGACGGCAATATGTACAGCGGCTATTTCAATGATCCGGAGGGCAATTCCTGGGAGGTTGTGTTCGCCCCACGCTGGTTGAATAGCTGACGAAACATCACTTATTATGGCTGCCACGCCCAAGCTCACGGCCGCTCGCACCCATCGGGATCCTTCATGCAACAACTCGATCCGCGCACCACCGCCTTGCTCCTCGTCGACCTCCAGAAAGGCATTCTCGGCTTCCCGCTCGCGCCAACTTCCGGGGCGGCAATCCTCGAGGTCGGTGCGCGGCTCGCCAAGCATTTTCGCGCGGCCGGGGCTGCCGTCGTCCTGACCAACGTGACGTGGGCGGCCAACTTTGCCGACGCCCTGCAGCAGCCGGTCGATCGTCCGCTGCCCGGTCCCCCGCAGCTGCCCCCGGAATGGGCCGCTTTCCCGACGGAACTGGAGCAGGCGCCGGGGGATATCGTCGTCACCAAGCGGCAGTGGGGCGCATTCCACGGCACCGAGCTCGACCTGCAGCTGCGGCGTCGTGGCATCAAGACCCTGGTGATCGGGGGTGTCGCGACCAACATGGGCGTTGAGTCGACGGCGCGGCAAGCCTTCGAACACGGCTACGAGGTGGTGTTCGTCGAGGACGGCATCACGAGTATCGATGCGCAGCTGCACGCTTTTGCCATGGCGAGCCTGTTTCCGATCATCGGCCGGGTACGCCGCAGCGTCGACGTGCTTGCCGGGCTGAAGTCAGCCGTGCGGGAGAGCGTGTTCAGCTCGCGCGCGGCGGATGCGCCCGGCTCCTTCGACAACAAGGTCGTCGTGATCACGGGCGCAGGCGGCGGCATGGGCGCCGCCACCGCTTTGGAGCTCGCGCGCCGCGGCGCGGCGGTCGCCGTGATCGATCTCAAGGCGGACGGGGTCGAGGCCACCGCCGCGAAAATCCGCGAAGGCGGCGGGCGGTCTCTGGCGATGACCGCGGATGTGACGCGCATGGAGACTCACCGCGATGTGATGAGTGCGATCCTCGACAAATTCGGAGCCCTGCACTACGCCGTCAACAATGCCGGTATCAGCGGCTTGTTCGGCGCCCTGCCCGACATACCGCCGGAGGATTGGCACCGAGTCGTCGATGTCAACCTGAATGCGATCTACTGGGGGCTCAAGTACCAGTTGCCGGCCATCGAGGCGGCGGGCGGCGGTGCAGTCGTCAATATCGCGTCCATATACGCCCATATCGGCCTGCCGCGCCTGGACGCGTACACGGCCAGCAAGCATGCGGTTCGCGGTCTCACACGCTCGGTCGCGATCGAATATGCGACTCGCGGCATCCGTATCAACGCGGTGTCTCCGGGACCCATCCTCACGCCCCTCGTCGAGGCGAACCCCGAGCAAACCGCGCCCATCCTCGCGCGGGTGCCGATGAAGCGCCTGGGACGGCCGGAGGAAATCGCGAAGACCGTCGCTTTCCTGCTTTCCGAGGATGCGTCCTTCATCACCGGCGCAGAGATCGTTGTGGATGGCGGCCGGATGCTGATGTAGCCGGCTCATGCTGCCCGGTTGCCCTCGGGTGCGCCAGGGCGTCAGAGAAGAAAACCGCCATCCACGGCTCACGCGTGCTCCCGTCATGTACGAGGCTTCGTCGCTCAGCAGAAAACACACGGCGCGCGCGACCTCGCGAGGCTGTCCGAGCCGTCGCTGCGGAATGAATGCCGTCATCTGATCGACCATACCCCGATTCGTGTCGAGCATCGGTGTGTCAATCACGCCGGGAAGCAACTCGTTGATCCGGATATTCTCCGCAGCGTAATCATGGGCGGCCGCGCGGGTGAGTCCGTGAACGCCGTGCTTGCTGGCGGTGTAGGGGGCGTGCTGCGACAGCCCGCGGTCGCTGAATACCGAAGAGACGTTGACGATCGCGCCGCCGCCGGACGTGAGGATGGCGGGAATCTGGTATTTGAGCCCGAAAAACACGCCGCTCAGATTGGTGTTGAGCGTCTCGTGCCAGCTCGCCACCGAAACCTCGGCGAGCTTCTGAGTGCCGCCGTCCACTCCCGCATTGTTGACCGCGAAATGCAGCCCGCCGAATTCGGCAACGGTTCTAAGGATGGCGTTCTCGACGTTCTCGGCATTCGCGACGTCGCCGGCGATGACGAGGACCTTGCCGCCGGCAGAGCGAATCGCTTCCGCGGTCTCCGCAAGCCGCGCTGCACGACGGCCGAAGATCGCCACTGCGGCGCCGCGCGATGCGAGTTCACGGGCGACCGCGGCACCGATTCCGGTGCCGGCGCCGGTGACGAACGCCGCTCGGCCGCCAAATTCACTGGATCTGTCCATCGGCTTGCCCTCGTGGTTGGTACGATCTGGGAACGGCTTCCCACTTACCGGAATGCTCCGATCGCGCGATCGCTTCGATGACCTGTTCAACGTGCAATGCGCGCCCGAGGCTCGGGCTTGCATCGCCCAGGCCCTCGATGGCGCGCTTCAACTCGTGGAAGGAGAGCGCCATGGGATAACAGGCGAGCGGCCGGAACTCGTGATCGATGCGCACATGCGTTGCATGAGTGAAATCGCCGGATACCCGAATTTCCTCGCCGAGCGGCACCGTCGCGGAGGCCGCATACAGCTTGACGGGGTCGCTGTTGGGAAATCTCGCCGCATGCACCGCACTCAGCCGCCCCTTGGAGCCTTGCACGTCCAGTCTCCAGCCGACGCCGCCCGCGGCGACCCACGACAAGTTGATCGTGGCGGTGCCGCCGCGGCGAAACTGCGCCAGGACGGCAGCCGTATCCGGCACCTGCGGACGGACGAGTCCCATTCCAGGCACGTGCCAGGCCGCCAGGTTGGTTGTCTCCAGCCCGACGACCTCGCGGATTTCGCCGAACAAAGCCGTGAGAAACGTGATGGCGTGCGAGCCCAGATTTCGCAGCGATGATGCACCGTTAGGCTTGTCCGCGAACCAAAGGTAGGGGAAATCGGCCACCGGCGGATTGAACAGATTGATCTGGATGTCGAGCGCCGCGGAGAACAACTCGCCGATATCGCCTCTGTCGAACCGATGCTTCATCTCGCGATGGGCCGGTATGTATTCAAAATAGGCGTCGGAGGCTCCCTTGCGACTCATGGTCTCGGCGAGATGAACCAGTTCCTCGGCCTGGTCGGCATTGGCCGCAAATGGAACGCCGGCATAAACGTGCTTGCCCGCTGCGAGCGCCGACTTCAGCATGTGATATCGCAGAGAAGGCCGCGTGCCCACATCGATCACGTCGATATCGGGGTCCGCGACCAGTTTGCGATAGTCCCAATAGGCGCGCGGGATGCCGTTGGCTTCGGCCGCCGCCCTGGCACTTGCTTCGCGCGACGTGCAAATCGCGACGACCTCCACGCCTTCGACGGCACGCCATGCCGGCAGGTGGCATTTGACACCCCAGTTCGCACTGATGATGCCGACTTTCAGGGAACGGGCAGTCATTGGGTGGGCGTGCGCACGATGTCGGCCGAGTGCTCGACGTGCTGCAGATGCTATGATAGAACTGACATACCGTCAACTATGTATAATGCGGCTGCTGGAGACTCGAAACCACATCATCACAGGAGTTGGCGATGATCGATGCGGCGATGCTTGCGGACATCGAAGAGATCAAGCAATTGAAGGCCCGCTACTTCTACCACCTCGATCACAAGGAGTGGGATGGCTGGCGCGAGAACGTGTTTTGCCGTGACGCGTCCATGCATGTTCCGGAGGCGCAACTGGAACTGTTCGGCCTCGACAACATCCTGGCTTGCTTGAAGACCCTCCTCGCGGACGTCGTCACCGTGCACCACGGGCATATGCCGCTCATTCAAATCCTCTCGCCGACGACGGCAAGCGGGATCTGGGCGATGGAAGACTTGCTGATCTGGCCCAAAGGACACCGTCCGGACGGCGTTGCGGGACGGGTCCATGGGTATGGCCATTATCACGAAACCTACTCGCGCGAAGCGGCCGGTTGGCGGATCAAGACGCTTCGCCTGACCCGGCTTCTCGGTCCGGCGCCGCTGCTGGCCCCTACGTCATGACGCACCCAGTGGATTCGTCCGCCGTTCTCGGCCAACTGTTCGGGCTCGATGGCCGGGTGGCGGCAGTCACGGGCGCCGCGGAGGGGATGGGCCACGAGATCGCAAAACTCCTGGCGGCATCGGGTGCATCGGTGGCGATTCTCGACCGCAACTCCGGCGGCGCGGTGGAGGTCGCGCGCGCGATTGACCAACGGGGCGGCCGCGCCGTGGCGATCGGCATGGATCTCGCCGACGAGCAATCCATCGTCGCCGCCGTGCGGCAGGTCGCGCAACAGTTCGGCGGCATCGACATTCTCGTGAACTGCGCTGGAATCCAGAACCGGGAATTGCTCACGGAGACCTCGACGGAACTATGGGATCTCGTGCATAGCATCAACAGCCGCGGACTGTTCGTCTGCGTGCGCGAGGCGGCGAGGATCATGCGCGCGGCCGGTCGCGGTGGGCGGATCATCAACATCTCGTCCATGGGCTCAATCCATCCGATCATGCCGGGGCTTGCCGCGTACAACGCATCGAAGGCGGCCGTCAATGCGTTGACCCGCAGCGCTGCGCTGGAATTGAGCGGGGACGGAATCACGGTGAACGCCATTTTGCCGGGGGCCGTCGCCACGGCCGGGGCGGCCAAGGCACCGGGGCCGGCACCGTCCGGCAGAGTGGTGGCGGGACCGCCCCCGCTCGGACGGCTGGCGACGCCGGCCGACGTTGCAGCGGCCGTCTTATTCCTTGCGGGCAATGGCGGAGCGGCCATCACCGGCCAGACGATCTGCATCGATGCCGGGTACCTGCTGAGCTGACATTGAGCCGGCCAAGGCTTGGAAAACCATCAGGATCAGACATGGATACGAGCGTTCGCAGCGATGATGTCGAGGCGGTATGGTCCAGATTGCAGAAGGCAATGACCGATCCGGACGGTCTGCAAAATCCCTATCCCTTGCTGCGGGAGATGCACCGCTACGGTGATCGGCTGAGAACCCCCAGCGGCGTTCACGCCGTATTCGGCTACAACCGGGTCAACGAACTGACGCGCTCGCCCCTGTTCAAGAAGGACACGGCCGTCATTTTCAACTCCGCGTTTGCGGGGGCGACCGACCAACAGAAGCAACAACTGCGTGAAATCGCCGAAAAGGAGGTGCCTTTCCTGGTACTCCTCAACCCGCCCGATCATTCGCGAATCCGCGGAATCGTCAACCGCGGTTTCTTGCAGACGCATCTGGCGGCGTTGCGGCCGACCATCCAATCGCACATCGATCGTCTCCTGGCGGACATCGATCCCACCCGCCCGGTCGACATGATCGGCGCTTTTTCCTCGCTGTTTGCCCCGGAGATCGTCGGGCACCTGATCGGTCTGCCGGCCGACCAACGGCACATCGTTTCTCGGCAGACGATGCGCCAGATGCGCGGCTTCGACCCGAGCGCCTCGTTCGATCAGCAGATCGACGGCGCCCATGCCCGCGTGGAGCAGGCGGACTACATCCGGCGCATCGTTGCCGACCGCCGCCGGCAACCCCGTGAGGATTTCATCACGACCCTCATCGCGCAAAGCGACGCCGAAGGTCTGATCAGCGATCAGGAGCTCATCGCGTTGATCCAGATTCTATACATCGGGGGTTACGAAACGACCTCGCATATGATCGGCAACGGCCTGGTCGCATTGCTCACGCATCCGGCGCAATTTGCGGCGCTGGTCGCCGCGCCCGATCTCATGCGCCACGCTGTCGACGAAATGCTCCGGTTCGACGGGCCCATCGCCCTGACCCAGGTGGTCGCCGCGGAGGGCGCGGAACTTGGCGGGCAGCCGGCCGAAGTCGGTGCCGCGTATATCGGTCTCCTGGGAGCGGCGAATCATGATCCCACCGTGTTCGATCACCCGGAGCAGTTCGACATCGGCCGCGTGCGAAAGCCCAGCGCTTCGTTCAGCGGCGGTCCCCATTTTTGTCTGGGGGCGGGCCTGGCGAAGCTCGAACTCGAAATGGTATTTGCCGAACTTCTTCGGCGCTTCCCGACAATGACGCTCGCCGATCCGTCGCCGGTGCGGGTTCGCGCTTTTCACCAGCGCGCTTATGAGGCGGTCTCGATTCTGCTTCAACCCTGAAGGATGTCGCGTCCGGCACGCGACGCCCGCGAAGAGGGCCATCTCAAAAGCGTTTGCGCATCTCGATGCCGAAAGTGGCCGGGTCCCCGGGAATCGTGTAGGCGTAACCCAGCGATTGCGAGAAATCGTTGCCACCCACGAAATAGTGCCTGTTGGTGACATTTTTACCCCACAGCGAGACCGTCATGTTCCACTTGCTGATCTTCTGGCTCATCCGGGCGTTCAATAAGCCGTAGCTTCCCTGAATTGTCGAAGATTGGGATGCGGGCGTGTGGTCATCCGGAACATAATCCACGGTGCTGCGGAACGAGGAGTCGACCGTCGTGTCGAGGGCACCCAAGCTGTCGTTCAGCGTATAAGTCCCGGCTATGCCTGCCTGCCAGCGCGACACATTCGGGAAGGCATTTCCGGCCAGGTTGACTGGCATGCCGACCGCGTTGAGACCGTTGTATGAGTCGTATTTCGGATCGGTATAGGCGGTAAACGCCGAGAGCCGCAGCGGACTGAACGGGCGCGCCGTGACCTCGAGCTCCACGCCGTTGATCTTCGCGGACGCGGCATTCTGCACCGCGGTTATCAACGAACCCGACTCGATCACCGAGATCGTGCGCTGGATATCCTTGTAGTTGGAATGGTACAGGGCGAGATTGGCGCGCAGCCTTTGCTCGAACCATTCCGACTTCGCGCCGATCTCGTAATCAGTCACCGTCTCGGGGGCATAGGGCAGTGCGGGATTACTCCGCTGGTTGGTGCCGCCGGCTCGAAAGCCGCTGCTCGTCTTTGCGTACAGCAGCAAGTGCTCGAGGGCCTGCCAGTCCATTCCACCGGTATAGGAGGTGTTGTGGAACGAGTTGTAGAAATTAGCGGTGCATGGCGCCCCGGTGGGCGGCACGCCCTGTACGTCGCAAGCCACCGCATTACGATTTCCCAGAGTGAGCTTCGTTTGTTCGGACGTATAGCGCACGCCCGCGGTCGCGTGTACGTCGGAGGTCAGGGCGTAGGTTCCCTGCGCGTATCCCGAATTGCTCGTATCGGTGAATTCGCTTTGGGCGATAATGGGGTTCGGCTCAAAAGGAATGACTTCGACGTTCTGTGCGTCGTCGTCGCCTTTCAACTGATAATAGTAGTAGCCCGTCACCCATTTCAGCTTGTTGTCGAATGCATTGCCGCCTAGCTGGATTTCCTGGGTGAACTGGTGCGGATTCTGATCGTCCCCGACGCCGTTGACCAGAAAGTAGGGGCTCGCGCTCTCACTCGATGCCGTGGTGCGGACAGTCTTCTCGAAGGCGGTTATCGATTTCAGATACAGGTCGGGCGAGAACTGATACGTTGATACCACGGATCCGCCGCCGAGGTCCAAGACCGCGCGCGGTACGACGGGCACATTGGTGATGCCAAACGCCGCGAGCTGCGCCTGAGTGCCATAGGTGACCGTGCGGCAGGTGCCGCAAAGGTAGCTGGCCAACGCGGTGCGTCCTTTGTTCACGTCGGCGAAAAACGCGGCAAGCTGCTGAGGCGTGGAGCCCGGGGGCGGTGCTCCGGTGGTCAATAATCCGCCGAGTATCTTGTAATCGGAGGGAGTCATTGCACCGATCTGGGCTGCAACGGATGCAGCGGCTATCGAGAACCCCGGAACCACGTAGTCGAGATCTTCGATGTTCTGGGTCGACCTTGCATGCGCCCATTCGCCGCGCATGAGCACTTGCCAGTTATCCGTGAGGTCCAGCCGCAGCGTTCCGCGAAAGGCTTCGCTCTTGTCGGTCTCCAACGGCACGCCATTGCCGATATCCCGCCCGTAACCGTCGCCGAGGTTCGAGTACTGGCCGGTAAGACCGAGCGCGACATGTTCCGAGACGATCGGCAGATTGAGTGACCCGGATACGGTCTGCTCGTTGAAGCGGCCGTAGCCAATCTGGAAATCGCCGTGCGTCGCGTCATAGTCGGGCAGCTTCGTCGTGATCTTGATCGCACCGCCCGTGGTGTTTCGACCGTAGAGAGTGCCCTGAGGTCCTTTCAGAACCTCGACCTGGTCGATTCCCTCGAAGTTCTCGAGCGATGTCATGAGCGTGTTCGGATAGTAGACGTCGTCCACATATATGCCGACCGGCGGTGTCTGCGTGATGATGATCTCCGTGGCCTGCTGTCCGCGCATGCCGATGAAGCTGCCAAATGTATCGTAAGGAGACTGCTGAAAATTCAGACTGGGTGTCTGCGCACCGAGATCCGTTACGGAGGTGATTCCTAACCGCTGCATCTCCTGCGTGTTGAAGGCGGTGATTGCGATCGGCGCCTGCTGGTTGTCCTCGGAGCGCTTGCGGGCCGTGACGACGATCTCGTCCAATGCCGAGGTATTTGCCGTGGAGCTTGCGGCCGCCTGATCCGTGGCCGTGACGGTGCTGGCTTCCGTCGCAGCCGCAAGCGACTCTTGCGCCAGGCTGCCGATGGCAAACACCGCGACTACCACCCCTACCCTGGTCAAGAAAGACGGAATTGCCAACTCCCGAGCCATAGATCTCCCCTTGTCTTATTCTCGTTCGATCATCGCGGTGGAACCACGGCTGCCGCCAACCTTAAGCGACGGCACACCGACCCCTCGTCGTCGACTCTAGCTGCGAATATAAATCGACAATCCGTCAGTTTCAAGAAAAACTGACGATCCGGCAGCTTTTATTTTAAGAATAATTTGCGTAAATCCAGGTTTTATCTGTGCTTGACCCCGATGATTGCGCATCGATTAGCTGGCGGATAGTTATTTACGGGCGTTGCTGCTGTGCTTCGTCAGCCGCGGCAAGGCCGCCGCGCCCGATTCGCTCAAAAGTCGGTCCCACCATCGATATTCAATAGCGCGCCGGTCACGTAGGACGCCCTCGAGGACAGCAAGAACGCGATGGGATCGGCGAACTCGGCATGGCGTCCGGCGCGCCCGAGCGCCACTTCCATGCCGAATTCCCGGCGCACGTACTCATATCGGGCCTGCTCTTCCGCGACCCCGTATCGCCGCGCGAGCTCCCGCGAGTTCTGCGCGTCCTTCTCGATGACGCCGGGGGCGATGCAATTGACGCGCACACCCTTGGGGCCGTAGGTTTTCGCGAGATTCTTCGCCATCGAGGCGATCGCCGCCTTGAACGCGGTGTAGGCGATCAGCGCAGGCTTCTGGGCGCGCAGCGAATAGGCGGCGGTCAGGACCACCGCGCCGCATTCGGCTTTACATAGCTCCGGCATGGCCGCACGGCAAGCCGCCACAGCGATCATGAGGCTGGAACGGAAGTAGTGTTCCCAGTCCTCATCGCGCAATTCGAGGAACGGCGCCCGGGCCCCCATCGGACCGGCAATGACGGCAACGCCGTGAAGCGCCCCGAAATGCGCGGTCACTCCGGCGACTGCGGCGTCGAGCGCGCCCGGAGCGGCGGCGTCGGCGGCAAGCGCGAGCGCGTTCGTGCCGCCCGCCCGGATCTCTGCCGCGAGCGCGGTGAGTTCGGCCTGGCCGCGCGCCAGCAAGGCGAGCTGGGCGCCCTCCGCCGCGAGGCGCCGAGCGGTGGCCGCGCCTATGCCGCCGGTGGCGCCGACGATCAATACCACCTTGTCGCGCAGCCCGAGGTCCACGTCAGATCCGCAGCACCGTGCCGCCGTCCACGCACCAAGTCTGTCCGGTGACCCAGCTGGCCTCGTCGGAAAGCAAGAACAGGCAGGTATTGACGATGTCTTGCGTCGTCGCCCATGCGCCGTAGCGGAAGACTCGCGAGCAGCGCCTTGAGACGCTCGGGCGGAACGCTTGTTTGAGTCGCCTCGGTATCCGTCGGCCCGGGCGCAATCCCGTTGATCCGGATATTCAGAGGTCCGAGCTCACGGGCCAATCCGATCGTAATCGCGTTGACGCCGGTCTTGGCGATCCGGTAGTAGTTTCCCGCCTCATAGGCTGCCGTCGAGGATTGATTCACGATCGCCCCGCCGCCGCGGGCCGCGATGTGCTGATACACCGCCCGCGTCACGATCAACGCGCCATTCATGTTCACTTCCATGAATCGCCGGTAGTAGTCATAGTCGACCGTGAGGAGACTCTCCCGCCGCATGCCTGCGAAAATCGCGGCGTTGTTGACGAGATAGTCGATTCCGCCGAAATGTCGCACCGACTCCGCCGCCAGCCGCCCGGCCGACTCGGGCGAGGCCACGTCGGTCCTGACGAAGACCGCGCGTCCGCCGGCCGCGACGATCTCGCCGGCTACTTTGGACCCGGTGGTCTCGTTGATCTCGGCGATGACCACCGCCGCACCTTCCCGCGCCAAGGCCTTCGCATAGGCCTCGCCTATCCCCTGCCCGGCCCCCGTAACTATTGCCACCTTGTCAGTGAAGCGCATGTTGCCATCCTGTGTGGAGCTCAACGTTAACTGATATGATGTCACTTTGGGAGGGCTCGCTGCGCCAAAGCGCCGCGACCCGCAACAGCGGCCCCGACTCCGCGGGGCTCGATTGAGCGGGCCGCGGGTTCGCGTATGATGCCTGCTGGTCTGGATCTTGGCTCTACGAGTGGATATGACGGAAGCAAATTCGCGCACGGACGGTGCGGGCAGGCGCAAGAATGAGCGAGCGCGAAAGGCGCGCCAGAATCTTTACGGCCAGGCAATGGGCCGCAAGGGAAACGAGACCCGCCAGCGGCTGATCCGCGCGACGGTGGAACTGCTCGAGAAGCGCTCCATTCGGGACGTGAGCGTCTCCGATATCGCCACGCTCGCCAGCACGTCGTCCTCCAGCTTCTATATTTACTTCGCCGACGTGTCGGCGGCGGCCTTGGCCGCCGCGGAAAGCATCGAGCAAATAACGCCCGAGATCGAGCGCCTCCTGCGCGTGTCCTGGTCGAAGAGCGATGGCCAGGTCAAGGCCGCCGCACTCGTCGAGGAATACGTGAGCTTTTCGAGCCAACACCACGCAATCCTGCGCATCCGCAATCTGTCCGCGGACGAGGGCGACAAGCGATTCGAGACGGTGCGCCATCAGGCAGTCTCGCGCATCCACGACCTGCTCGAGGCTCGTATCACGGCGTCGGGCAACGAGCTCGACGCCTCGGCGGGCGCTTCGGCCATCCTGGCGCTGATGGAACGCATCTCCTCGATAGCGCGCTTGCCGCTGCGCAGGCATCACTCGCGCAAGAGCTTGATCACCGCCGCGGCGTTTCTGATTGCGAGTGCGCTGACGCCGCGTTGAGCGGTCGCGCCGGACCGCCGGACGCCCGCCGCGGCGCCCGACCGCCGCGCGCCAATAGTTGATACAGTGTCATTTTTCGATTAATGTGCGCGGCAAGAGGCGAACAGCCCGCCGTCATGCCGCATCGCAATTGGGCAAAGGTCCGGCGGCGTCTCGCCAATCGGAGTTCAAAACCATGCAAGCTTCCTCGGCGGCCGATCCCGGCGCTGGCGCCCACTCGATTCCCGACCACGTTCCTCGCGAGCTGATCCGCTCATTCGATTTTCGTACCGGGCTCGGACCCACCCGCACGAGTCGGTCGCCGCGCTTCACTCCGGACCGCGTGTGTTTTTCTCGCCCACGCATCACAACGCAATTCCCGGACCCGGCACATGGGTGCTGACGCGTGCTGAGGATATCCGGGCCGCTCTTCAGGACGCGACGACCTTCTCGAGCAACGTGCGTCGATCGAACTCCGGACTGACGTTGATACCGCTCGAGCTCGATCCTCCGGAGCATCCGAAGTTTCGTGTCATCATGAACCCGATTTTCTCGCCGGTGAAGATGAAGCAGCTGGAGAGCAAGGTGCGCGGACTCGCGCAAGAGCTCGTGGCAAAGGTCGCCGACAAGGGAGGATGCGATTTCGTCGAGGATTTCGCCAAACCTTTTCCGGTGGGCATATTCCTCGACCTCATGGGGCTGCCGCAGGAAAGCATGGGTCGGTTCCTGGCCTGGGAAGCGCGCATCATGCGCGACAAGCAGACGCGCACCGACGCCATCCAGGAGGTGGCCGCCTATCTGCAAGAGCTGATAGACGCTCGCCGTCGAAATCCGACGGATGATCTCATCACGTTCGCCGTCAAGGCGCGGGTGGACGAGCGGCCGCTGGCCGATGCGGAGATCATCGGCATATGCGTATTGTTGTTCATCGCGGGCCTGGATACCGTGACGAGCAGCTTCAGCTTTCATTTTCGCCACCTGGCCGAGCACCCGGCGGACCAGGAGGCCCTGCGCAAGGATGCCGAGCTGATCCCTTCGGCCGTGGAGGAGCTGTTTCGCGCCTATGCGGTCGTCAACACCAACCGCTACACCACGCGAGACGTGGAGTTCGCGGGCGTGACCATGAAGCGAGGCGAGAACGTCACCTGCTCGACCATCCTCGCTTCGCGCGATCCGCGCGAGTTCCCGAACCCCAACGAAGTGATCTTCTCCCGCAGCCCGAATCTGCACAATGCGTTCTCGTACGGGCCGCACCGCTGCCTCGGATCGCATCTGGCGCGGCGCGAAATCACCGCCGGCATCGAAGAGTGGATGAGGTCCGTCCCGCCCTTCCGAGTCAGGCCCGGCGCGAAGATCACGGCTCACGGCGGCGGGGTCTTCAGCCTCGACTCGTTGCCGCTCGTCTGGTAGATGCGAGGCCGCATAGCGCGCAGTGTCCATGCCCGCCGTCATCCCGGTCCGCCGCGCCGACTTTCGAGGAGCCGGAGATATCGTGTTGGCGGCGGATGCTTTTGGGCGCGTCGAAGATCCCTGCATCATCCTACTGCCCGGCGGCGGCCAGACCCGATTCGCGTGGCGGCGCAGCGCCGAGGCGTTCGCGCGCAGCGGCTACTACGTGCTCTCGTTCGATCTGCGCGGTCACGGCGAAAGCGGCTGGGCGACCGACGGTGACTACTCCATAGAGCGCCTTTGCCGGCGATGTCGTCCGCGTCGCCCGCCAGGCACCTGCCGATGCCGTGTTTGTAGGCGCCTCGATCGGCGGTATCGCCGCTCTGATTGCCGCGGGCGAGAGTCCCGAACCCTTCGCGCGCGCGCTCGTGCTGATCGATGTCGTGCCGCGGATGTCGGAGGCGAGCCTCGACCGCATTCGAGCGTTCATGTCCGCCGGCGCCGCCGGATTTGCCAGCCTCGAGGAAGCGGCTGCGCTGGTCCGCGGCATACCTGCCGGACAGACCCGCGCGATCCGCTCTCGCACTACGGAACAACCTGCGCACCGGGAAGGGTGGTCGACTCTACTGGCACTGGGACCCTGCCTTCCATGCCGGGTCGAAGCAGCGCGCCGAGGCTGGCATGCTGCGCCGGATGGAGGCGGCGACACGCGGCATCGGCGTGCCTGTACTGCTCGTCTGCGGCGAGCGCAGCGAGGTGGTGGATGAGCGGGCGATTGCACACTTGCTGGAGCTGTTGCCTCACGCCAAATCCACACGAGTAGCGGACGCCGGGCACATGGTCGCGGGCGATCGCAACGACGCCTTCGGTGCGGCGGTTCTCGATTTCCTGGCGGAATTGCCGGGACGAAGCGCGCCATCTCGGGACACAGGCGGATGACCGTAGCTACGAACCCCATTTAGGTGGAGAGCCGACTTGCGACATAACCCGGACGAGTTTCAAGAGATCCGCATGGCAATACGCGCGCTGTGCGCCGCATTCCCGGACGAATACTTCCGCGAGGTGGATGCCCAACGCGGCTATCCCGAGAAGTTCGTGGACGCCCTGATGAAGGCCGGCTGGCTCGCGGCCATGATTCCGGAGGAATACGGCGGGTCGGGACTCGGACTCGGCGCCGCTTCCGTCATCATGGAGGAGATCAACCGCTGCGGAGGCAACTCGGGGGCGGTCCACGGACAGATGTACAACATGGGCACGTTGCTGCGTAACGGGAGCGCCGAACAGAAAGCGCGCTACCTGCCGCGGATCGCCTGCGGCGAGCTCAGGATCCAGTCGATGGCGGTCACCGAGCCCACCGCCGGCACCGACACCACGAAGATCAAGACCACGGCGACGCGCCGCGGTGATCGCTACGTCGTCAACGGACAGAAGGTGTGGATCTCGCGGGTGCAGCATTCGGATCTCATGATTCTGCTCGCCCGCACGACGCCGCTCACCGCAGTCGCCAAGAAGTCGGAAGGTATGTCGATCTTCATCGTGGACGTAAAGGAGGCGATGTCGAGTGGGATGAGCGTGCGGCCCATTCCCAACATGGTGAACCACGAAACGAACGAGCTTTTCTTCGACCATCTCGAGATTCCCGCGGAGAACCTGATCGGCGTGGAGGGGCGGGGGTTTCGGTATATTCTGGATGGCCTCAACGCGGAGCGCACGCTGATCGCGGCCGAGTGCATAGGCGACGGCTACTGGTTCATCGAGCGCGCCGGCGCGTATGCGACCGAGCGCAAGGTGTTCGATCGCCCGATCGGCCAGAACCAGGGCGTACAGTTCCCCATCGCGGAGGCTTATATCGAGGTCGAGGCGGCCAATCTGATGCGCTTCAAGGCGGCGGCGTTGTTCGACGCGAACGCGCCGTGTGGCGCGGAGGCCAACATGGCGAAATATCTGGCCGCCAAGGCCTCCTGGGAAGCCGCCAACGTCTGCCTGCAAACTCACGGCGGATTCGGATTCGCCTGCGAGTACGATATCGAGCGCAAATTTCGCGAGACCCGCCTCTATCAAGTCGCGCCCATCTCGACCAACATGATCTTGAGCTACGTGGCCGAGCATTTGCTCGGGATGCCGAGATCGTTTTAAGCGCGGCGGCGCCGGATCATCATTTCCTGCGCGACCGAGGCGATCAATGCACCGCCGTCGCTGAAAAAGTGCCCCCAGCAAAATGCCCTGCCCTCCCCCGCCCACGGGCTCTGCGTCTTCGAATACAGCCAGCGAGTCGGGTCGCTCTCGGCATGAAACCACATCGAATGAGTCAAGCTCGCGACGAACAAATGCTCGTCCGGCAGCTCCTGCGCATGCGGAATCAATGCGGCATTGGCGAGGAGATAATCCGAGAGGTACGCCACGGCGGCGGCGTTCATGTCCGAAGACAGAGGCGGCTCGCCGACGGCTCGAATCCAGAAGCGTGACTCCGGCGGTCCGCTGCGCAGCAGGAAATGCCGCTCGGCATCGACCGGACGAACCTCGAGCTGTGGGTAAGTGCTCAACCGTCCCTGGCCATGCGCCGACACGGCCGCCCCCATCGAGCGGGACAATTCCTCGAGCGAAGGGAGCAGAGCCGGCGTGCGGGGCGCCGCATCGCTTGCCGATGCGTGCTGCCAGCCAGGCTCAGCGCTGCCGAACGAGACGGTCGCGAGCAGCACCGTCACATCGCCTTGATGGGCAGTCACGTGGCGTGTCGCCGACGTGCGTCCGTCGCGCACGGGATCCACCTCATAGACAATAGGCGCGTCGAGCCGCGCGGCGGCCTCGAAGCTGACCTGCATCGCGAGTGGCCGCTTGCCGCGCACCGTGCTCACCGCCGCCTGCAATGTCTGTCCGAGCAACTGCCCGCCGTAGCAAGACCCGCGCCGATTGGCTTGATGGACACGGCTGACGAAGCGGCGTCCGTCGAGGCTTTCGAGTGTCAGCAAAGCGCTGAGAGTCGTCACGCGAGTTTCTGTCCCGTGGTAACTGACGTACTGTCAGTTTATACTGCGAACGAATGGAGCAGCCATCTTGAGCGGAGCACCTGTCTTGAGAAGAGCGGCGATCGTCGCGCCCGTACGCACTCCGGTCGGTGTCTTCGGCGGCATGTTGCGCCCGCTGACGGCCGACCAACTCGCCGTGCACGTGATCCGCGCAGTCCTGCAGCGCTCAGCTCTGCCGGCGCAGCGCGTGGACGAGGTGATCGTAGCGCAATCCTATGCGTCGAGCGAGGCGCCGTGCCTCGGCCGCTATGCGGCTCTCGCCGCCGATCTGCCGCTCGAGGTGCCCGGCTACACCGTGGATCGGCGCTGCGGCTCGGGGCTGCAAGCGGTGATCGACGCTTCCATGATGGTGCAGACCGGCGCCGCCGACGTCGTACTCGTGGTCGGCGTCGAAAGCATGAGTAACATCGAGTACTACACCAACGATATGCGCTGGGGCGCGCGCGCGGGATCCGTCACTCTGCATGACCGGCTGCAGCGTGGACGCGAGCGCTCGCAGCCGGCGGAGCGGTTCGGTCAGATCTCGGGCATGCCCGAGACCGCGGAGAATCTGGCGCGTGAGTTCGAGGTAGCGCGCGCCGAGGCGGATTTCTTCGCGGCGCGCAGTCATCAGCGCGCGGCGGCGGCCTGGGCCGATGGTCGATTCGGGCAGGAGGTCGCGCCCATCGAGGTCCCGCAAAAGAAGGGACTGCCGCTGGTGTGCTCCCGGGACGAGGGTATCAGGGAAGACTGCACGCCCGAGTCACTGGCTAAGCTGCGGCCGCTATTCGCTGACGGAACGGTGACCGCAGGCAATGCCAGCCAGCAGAACGACGCCGCCGCCGCCTGCCTGGTCGTCGCCGAGGATCGACTGCGCGATCTGAGCCTCGAGCCCATGGGTTATCTCGTCGGCTGGGCCGCCTCCGGCTGCCATCCCGCGACGATGGGCATCGGCCCGGTGCCCGCGGTCAACAAGCTCATGACGCGCGTCGGCCTGTCCATCGACCGCATGGATCTGATCGAGCTCAACGAGGCGTTCGCCGTCCAGGTGCTCGCGGTGCTCAAGGGATGGGGTTGGGCCGACCACGCGCGCCTCAACGTCAACGGCGGCGGCATCTCCCTGGGGCATCCCATCGGCGCGACGGGAGTCAGAGTCCTCGTGACGCTGCTGCACGAGCTGCGGCGGCGTCGGGCACGCTTCGGCCTCGAGACCATGTGCATCGGCGGCGGTCAGGGCTTGGCCGCGGTATTCGAGCGGGCGGACTGAGCAGGGGCCGCCTCGCTCGATTCGAGGTCCGGCTGGAACAGCGGCAGCCAGACATCCGCGCACTGCTCGAACAGCACGCGGACTCGCATGCCGATCGCGACGCTCCGGATGTCGCAGTTGACGATGTTGGTGGTGAGCCGAAGACCCGATTGCTCGTCCAGCTCCACGATGGCGATCACGTAGGGCGTCTCGAGCCCCGGCTCCCATACTTGGTGGTTGACGGTATAGGTGAGAACCGTCCCTTTGCCCGAGACGGCCTCATCGCGTACCTCGCGGGATTTGCACACCGGACAGATGGGCAGCGGCGGGTGCACGTAATGCCCGCACGCCTGGCAGCGCATGAAGCGCAGGACGCCCCGCCCGCCCGCATGCCAGAAAAACGCATTCTCCGCGGTGAGCGCAGGCAGATGGTTGCGCGGCATGGTCATCGATGAACTCTCCCGCCGAAAGCCCGTTGGGTCCCGCAAGGGTCCCGCAACGCGCCGTGCTGCCGTAAACGCCGGTATGCATCTTCTCATATAAATGAGATAGCGTCACTTAATGAAATCGCCATTCACCTATCCCAACGCTGCCAATCCGCGCACAAAACTGACCTATTGTGAGTTATGATTGCGGCAGGCGGCGTTCCGTGCGCCCGCGGGGAGTTGGCTGGACGATGCAGTACTCGAGCATTCTGCTGCACATCGCCGATCAGGTGGCGACCATCACGTTGAATCGCCCGGAGCAGCTCAACTGCTTCAATCGCACCATGGTGCTCGAGTTTCGCGACCTCTGGAACCGCCTGCGCACCGATCCGGACGTGCGCGTCGTCGTGCTGCGCGCCTCCGCCGGCCGCGCATTTTGCTCGGGGGTCGACGTGAAGGAAGGATGGCGCGGGGAGGAATCGGGCACCCCGTTTGACCAGGACGATCCGGGCGAGTGGCTCGGGCCCAAGAGCAACAAGGTGTGGAAGCCTCTCATCGTCGCCGTTCACGGAATCGCAGCCGGCGGCGCGTTCTACTGGCTGAACGAGGCCGACATCGTCATCTGCTCCGAGGACGCCACGTTCTTCGATCCGCATCTGAAGTTCGGCAAGATCTCCGCGGTCGAGCCCATCGGGGCACTCGGACGCATTCCCCTGCAGGAAATCACTCGCATGGTGCTGCTCGCCGACTCCGAGCGCATTTGTGCAACGACCGCCCTGCGCATCAGTCTGGTGACCGAGATCGTACCGACCCAGGAGCAGCTCTGGGAGCGAGCCCACGATCTGGCGCGGCAGATTGCGCAACGTCACCCCGTCGCGGTGCAGGGGTCTATTCGGGCCATCTGGGAGGCGCTGGGCATGCCGCGTGCGCAAGCGCTGGCCAACGCGCTGCGCTACGTACAGGTCGGCAAGCCGATCGCGACGGAGGTCAAGCCGAGCAGCACCAAGAGCGGCTCATGGACCTTGCGATAGTGCCATCTTCGGGTGCGCCGGCATCGCGCTTCATGCCCGCGGTCATGGCGAGCGCGCTGTTCATGGACCTCTTGGACACGGCCGCACTCGGAACCGCATTGCCCACGATGGCGCGGGAGTTTCACACCGAGCCCTTGCACCTCAAGCTCGCCCTTACCGCCTATCTCATGACCATGGCCATTCTCGTGCCCGCGAGCGGCTGGCTGGCTGATCGCTTCGGCGCCCGCCGGGTGTTCGTGAACGCGGTACGGATCTACTTGATCGGTTCCCTGTGTTGCGGATTGTCCAACTCGCTTGCGCAGCTGGTCGCCGCACGAATTCTCCAGGGCGTCGGCGGCGCTATGATGACGCCGGTCGCACGGTTGATCGTGGTCGCCATGACGCCGCGCGAGCAACTGGTGTCCGCAATGAACATATTCACCATGCCGGCGGTGCTCGGCCCCATGCTGGGTCCGCCCCTCGCCGGCTTGCTGCTACAGGTGGCCAGCTGGCGATGGATCTTCTTCCTCAATTTACCGGTAGGCATTCTCGGCATCGTCACCGTACTGCGCGTGCTGCCGCGCCTCCGCCACCCGCATCCCGGCCCTTTCGATACCCTGGGGTTCGTTACCGCCGGGCTGGGCATCGTCGGCACGATTGCGCTCTGCGAATCGGTGGGGTCCGGGCTCATGAGCAGCTCCATGAAACTTCTCGTCGCATTCGGCACGCTGGCCCTGTGGGCTTTCTTCGCGCGGCATGCGCTGCGGGCGCGGTGTCCGATACTCAATCTCAAGCTTTTTTCCGTGGGCACTTTCAGAGCAAGCATGGTGGGCGGCGCGCTCCTGCGCCTCGGCATGGGCGCGACCCCCTTTCTCATCCCGCTGCAGCTGCAATCGGCATTGCATTGGTCACCGGCCCGGGCCGGGATCGTGATGTCGTTCATGATGCTGGGCTCGCTCCTCGCTCGTTTCGGGGGAACGCTGGCCGTGCGATTGGTGGGTTTTCGCCCAGCGCTCCTGGTCACCGCCATGTTGACCGCGCTGCTGACCGCCGCGCCCGCCGCGTTCACTCTCGACACCCCGGTGATCTATATCTGCATGGCCCTGCTCGCGGTTGGCTTCTTTCGCGCCGCCCACTACGTCGCCGCGACCGCGATCGGTTTCGCCGAAGTCCCGCCGGGGGAAGTAAGCCGCGCGTCGACGCTGTCCACCGTGATCCAGCAGCTCAGCTTGAGCTTCGGCGTCAGCCTTGCCGGCGCGACCTTGTACCTGTCTGCGGGGGATTCGGTGCCCACCCTGCCGCACCAGTTCGTCACGCCGTTCGCGACGCTCGGCGTCGTGAGCCTCCTCGCGTTGCCCATGTACGCGGTGTTGGATTCGCAGGCCGGCGCGCACATGCGCTTCGGCAGGAGAGCGACATGAGCATCCCGCGCCCGGCGACTGTCAACGAGGATCGATCATGAACAGCGACATTGCCGATTCGATGCCGCTCGAGACGCATGACTTGCAAATCGGCGGCACGCGCAACAAGCCTTCGTCCGGCCTTTATTTTCAGACCGACAATCCGTTCTCGGGCGAGGTCTGGGCAAACGTCGCGCGCGGCACCAAGGCGGACGTCGATCGCGCGGTCGAGGCAGCCGCAGCAGCGCTGCCCGTTTGGAATCGGATGAGACCGGCGGAGCGAGGCAAGCTGATGATGAGGATCGCGGATCTCGTCGAACGAGATGCGCAGCGCCTCGCAACGCTGGAAGTGCGCGACAACGGCAAGCTATATGCCGAGATGCTCGCCCAGGTTCGGCTGGTGGCCGACTGGTTCAGATACTACGGCGGTCTTGCGGACAAGCTCGAAGGCGCCGTGATTCCGACCGGCAAACCGGACATGTTCACTTTCACCCGCTACGAGCCGCTCGGCGTGGTGGCGCTGATCACACCCTGGAACTCCCCCCTGCTGCTGCTCACTCACAAACTGGCCACCGCGCTGGCCGCGGGCAACGTGGCGGTCATCAAGCCCTCCGAGCACGCGTCCGTCTCGACCTTGGCGTTTGCCGAGCTCTTCACCGAAGCGGGATTCCCGGGCGGCGTGATCAACGTCGTGACGGGTTTCGGGCATGAAGCGGGCGCCGCACTGACATCCCACCCCGCCGTCGCCAAGGTCGCCTTCACCGGCTCGGAGAGCGGGGGCCAACGCATCAACGAAGCCGCGGCGCCGGATTTCAAGCATGTCGCCCTCGAGCTCGGCGGCAAATCGCCCAACATCGTGTTCGACGATGCCGACTTGCAGGCCGCCGTGGTAGGCGCCATTGCCGGGATTTTTGCCGCGAGCGGACAAACCTGCATTGCAGGGTCCCGGTTGCTCCTGCAGCGCCCGATCCACGACCGGTTCGTCGAGACGCTCGTCAAAATCGCCGCGCAAGCTCGCATCGGCGATCCCATGAATCCCGAGACCCATGTCGGGCCGATCGCCACCCAGGCGCAATTCGAGAAAGTGCTGCATTACATCGACCTCGCGAAACGCGAGGGCGCGCACTGCGCGCTCGGAGGCGGACCCTACCGAGGGGCGGGAGCACAGGGCGGCCGATTCATCGCTCCGACCATCTTCACCGGCGTTCACAACCAGATGCGGATCGCGCGCGAGGAGGTCTTCGGTCCCGTGCTGTCGATCATTCCGTTCGACACCGAAGAGCAGGCTTTCGAGATCGCCAACGACACCCCTTACGGTCTTGCCGCCGGCGTCTGGACCTCCGATATCGGCCGGGCGCTGCGAGCATCCGAGCGCTTGCAGGCCGGGACCATATGGGTCAACACCTATCGCGTGGGCGGCCCTGCCACGCCGTTCGGCGGTTATAAGCGCAGCGGCCTAGGTCGTGAGGGCGGCACGGAAGCGCTCAAGGAGTGGGTCAACACGAAGACGGTCTGGATGTGCGGAAAGCCCGATACCAAGAATCCGTTCGTCATGCGCTAGAGGAGACAACCGATGGAAATTATCAACACGGGAGCGGTGGTGACGGGCGGCGGCAGCGGAATCGGCCGCGGCATCGCGCTGGCTCTCGCCAAGGCCGGCGCCTCCGGAATCGTCGTCGCCGATGTGCAACTGGATCGCGCCGAATCGGTGGCGGCCGAGATTCGGGCCTTCGGTGTCGAGGCGCGCGGATTCCAATGCGACGTGTCGAAAGCCGATGCCGTGGAAGATCTCGCGCGCTTCTCCTGGAGCAGCCTCGGTCACGTCGAAGTCCTCTGCAACAACGCCGGCGTGGTGACCACCGGGCCCGGCTTCGACACGACCGAGCAGGACGTTCAATGGCAATTCTCGGTCAATGTGTTCGGCGTTTTCCACGGCTGCAAGAGCTTCGGCCGGCGCTTCCTCGAGTCGGGCCGTCGAGCGTGGATCTGCAACACCGCCTCGCACCACGCGGTGGGCACACCCTCCGTCGGTCTCCCGACCTATGTCGCGACCAAGCATGCCGTGCTCGGCTTTACCGACGCGTTTCGCCTGGAGTATGGGCACAAGATCGGCTTCAGCATCCTTTGCCCCGGCATCGTCAACACGAATGCCTGGGATGCGGGCCGTAACCGACCCGAGGCGTACGGCGGACCGACACAGGGCAACCCGCAGAACCTCGCCGCGCTGCAAAGCTACGGGCTCTCTCCCGAATTCGTCGGTGATCTCGTCGTCCGTGGAATCGTCAACGAGGAGTTCTATATATGGACGCACCCGTTCACGCTCGAGCTCATCGACAAGCGCTACGAGGAGTCGCGCAGCTCGATTCAGCGTCAATGGCCGAACGGCCCGCTCCCGGAGCACAAGCGAACGCCCTCCCGCGTGTGAGACGGGCAATGGCGTGACCTTCAACCAGCGAATGAGGTGACTCGATCATGGAGATACTAAAGTGCGCGATTTGAACGGCAAGGTGGCGATCGTCCTCGGTGCATCCACCGCGGGCGGCATGGGGGAGGCGACCGCGCGGCGTCTCAAGGCCGAGGGCGCGACCCTCGTTGTATCGGGGCTCGGCCAAGCTCATCTCGAGAAGCTCGCGCAGGAGCTGGGTGGAACGGCCCATGAAGCGGACATCACGCGCGAGACGCAGCTTCGGGCACTCGTTCGTCACACGCTGGACACGCACGGGCGCCTGGACATCGCCGTGAATGTCGCCGGCGTCGCCCCGCGCGTGCCCTTCAAGGACTTCACCGAAGAGCACTTGATGTTCATGGCGAAGATGCACTTCATCGGGCCCGCGATGTTCATCAAGCACGTCGCGGAGGCAATCGTCGATGGGGGCGCCATGGTGAACATTTCATCGCTCTCCGCCTACGACCCCCTGTCGGGAATCGTAGGCTATGCCGCCTCCAAGCGCGCCGGCGACCGAGTCGTTCAGGGAGCGGCGCTCGAGTACCGCCACAAGCGATTGCGCATCAACGGCATCATCCCTTCGTTGGTTCCAACCGAATTGTCGCGCCAGGGAATACGCAACTTTGGACAGGATCCGGATGCGTTCGAGAAGAGCTTCGTCGATCTCACGCCGCTCGGCCGGATCACGCGTCCCGAAGACATCGCCGCATTTGCGTACCTGTTGGTCCGCGACGAATTCTTCGAGACCGGACAGATATTCAACTATAGCGGCGGCAACTCCCTGTTGGGACATCCGCGCTTTCTGGCGTGAACCGAATGAGCGAGCCGCTCCGATGGCGGCGGGTGTGATCACCAATGCCCGCAGCGGCCTGCGTCCGCCCCCGGAGTTGCCTTTGTTTTCAAAACCTGGCATTTTTGCACTCGATGCAACTTTATCGAACGACGGCCGCAATGCCTGACCTATCTCCGCTCTTCGAGCCCCTGACCGTACGTGGCGTCACCCTGAGAAATCGGGTCGTAATGTCGCCGATGACCCGTTACTTCTCGCCCGGCGGTATTCCAACCAACGACGTTGCCGCCTATTACGCACGGCGCGCGGCCGGCGGGGCGGGGCTCATCATCACGGAAGGCGTCGGCATCAACGACCCCGCCGCAATCGATGACGCAAACATCCCCATCATGCACGGCGATGCGGCGCGGGCCGGGTGGCGAAAGGTGGTCGATGGCGTTCACGAAGCCGGCGGCATCATTTTCCCGCAGCTTTGGCACATGGGACCCATGTTGAAGCGCGGCGTTGGACCCCACCCCAATGCCGAACCCCGCCGTCCTTCCGGCGTCTGGGGGCCTATCGGGAGTCATGTCGTCTGGGGACTCGACCCGGAGCAGCTGCGCGTGGCTCAAGTCGCGGGCCCCGAAATGTCGCGCGCTGACATTCGGCAGGTCCTCGATGCCTACGCCGATGCGGCGCGCATGGCCAAGGAAGTGGGCTTCGACGGCATCGCGATTCACGGTGCGCATGGCTACCTGCCCGATGCCTTTCTATGGAGCGGAACCAACTTGCGGCAGGATGAATATGGCCGCGACATTCAAGGCCGTACCCTGTTCGTGAGGCAGCTCGTCGCGGCCATTCGCGCAGCGATCGGCGAGGAGCTGCCGATCATGCTGCGCTTCTCCCAGTGGAAGCAGCAGGATTACACGGCCAAGATCGCCGGCGGTCCCGATGAGCTCGAGCAGCTCCTTCTGCCCATCAGCACGGCGGGTGTGGACATCTTCGACGCGAGCACGCGGCGATTCCACGAGCCCGAGTTCGCAGGCTCGAGCTTGAACCTGGCAGGCTGGACCCAACGCATCACGGGAAAGCCGACAATGACCGTGGGATCCATCGGCTTGAACAAAGATCTCTACCAGGGGTTCCAAGAAGGGGATGTCGGCCTGGTGGATCTCGCGCCGGTGATCGACCGGTTCAACCAAGGCGAATTTTCCCTGGTCGGTGTGGGTCGGGCGATGCTCTGCAATCCCGACTTCGCTCTGAGAATTCGGCAGAACGAGAAGCTCCGGCCTTACGAAGCGAAATTCGTCATGCAGCTCATCTGAACAGCGGGGGTCAGACATCATTGCCGATCGCGCGTCGCAACCCGGCGAAGCCGCTCGAAAGGTAACTATGCAGAGGCCGGCGGTAGCGCTCGAGGCTCCAGAGGTCCGACGAGACTCTCAGGATTCCAATGCCGCTGATCGCCGCCATCCGCATGGCGAGATATTCGCGCTCCGGCCAACGGTGAACCATCGCCGCCACCAGCGCATTCTCCCAGCGCTCATAATGGACATGGCGGCGCGCCATGAGGTAGGGCGTCGGCCGGACGATCTGGTCCACTGCCTTGAACTCGTGCGTCGAAAATCTCTTGGCAATCTCTTCCAGGATCTGCTCCACGGCCGCCAGGGGAAGAACATCGTCGGCGCATCGCGCGGCCGCTTCTTTCATCCACTCGAATTCTCCTTTGACGGTGAACAACACGTCCTCTTTCGATGGAAAGTAATGGAAGAACGTGCGGCGCGAAATCTTCGCCTCTGCGGCAATCATGTCGATCGTCGTGGTCTCGTAGCCCTGTTGCGCGAACAGCTTGTGCCCGACGCGCACGATCCGGTCGTAGAGCTCATTGCGTTTTCGCTCGCGCAAGCCGTCGGGCTTCGCCGCACTTCTGGGCGATGTCGGTCCCCTCGCTGTCATCTGCAGGTATCCCCTCTGCCTTCCCGTTCCGGCATACCTGCAGATAATGGATCTTTCGAAGACCTCGGGGAAGTTTAAAGTCTCGGATCGACTACGAAGCGCACCGGGTTCTGCGGGTTGGAGATCCCATCCAGCCGTGCGGCGACTTCCGAGAGGCCAACGCGCCCTCCCAGCCAGCGTGACGGATCGATGCGCCCATCGCCCAGCGCGCGCACGGCTTGATCGAAATCCACGGTCATGGGACCGCATCCGAATTGGATATTGAGTGCCTTGGTATGCGCGCACACCGTGAGCATGTGGTCAGGCTCCAGACACCAACCGGGCACGATGAGTCTCGCGGAATAGTCGCATTGACGGATGATCTGGTCGATCACTCCCGGGACGCCGACGCATTCGAAAATCACATTGGGAGCCCGACCGCCGAGCGCGGCTTGCGCCCGGAATGGGCTGATCTCGCGCGGATCGACCACGTGATCCGCCCCCATCGCGAGCGCCAGCTCGCGGCGGTGCGCTGACAAATCGCTGGCGATGATCGGGCGCTGACCCTGAAATTTCAGCGCCATGATCATCGACAAGCCGATGGCGCCGCACCCTACGACCAGCGGGACGTCCTCTTTGGCCAAGCGAGCCTGCCGCACATAGGAAAGTCCCACGCACACCGGCTCCGCCATGGCGGCAAGATCCGCATCGAGCGCATCGGGAATGGGTTGCAGGTATTCCTCCGAAAGCACCATGAGCTCGCCGAAACCGCCGGGATAGTTGTTGGAGATACCGATGATCTCGAATCCCTCGCTCTTCTTGGCGAGCGGCTGAGAAGTCACGCGGGTGCCGCGTTTCAGCTGCCGCAGCGTGTCCGGCCCGAAGTCGAGGATTTCCGCAACATACTCGTGCCCCATAACCATCGGGCGGGACAAATCCATCTTGAACGGTCCATTGTACTGACGAGACCACTCGGACAGCGCCTGGCCATGCTGCTTGATGTGCAGGTCCGAAGCGCACAGCCCACAGCTATGGGTACGAACGAGTACTTCCCCCGGGCCGGGAACGGGATCGTCGAGTTCACCGACGTGGATTTGCTTGTGTAGAAGATAAGCCGCTTTCATGCCAGCACCCTCCCGTTGGCGCCGCCGGGCGGACTCAAGAGCACCGGCACCCGTGTATAGCTCTGTTGCTGAAAGGTCCTGACCCGAGGCGGGGGCGCCTCGAGCAATTGCATCTTCGGAAAGCGCGACAGCAGGGCGTTGAACACCATCTGCAACTCGAGGCGCGCCAGATTCATTCCCAGGCAGAAGTGTGGACCGCCGCCGAATGTCTGGATCGGCTTGCGCTCTCGGCTGATCAGAAAGCGGTCCGGCTCATCGAAAGCTTCCGGGTCGTGATTGGCCGCGGTCAGCAGTCCGATGTAGGGCATGTTCACGTCGGCGCCCCGGCCCATCAGTGTCGCGCCTGCAACGGGGAACACCTGCGTGAGCGAGATGGGGCCGTCGAATCGCAGCATTTCCTCTACCGCCGGCCGCATCGACCCCTCCAGATCGGACAGCAGCAGTGCCAACTGATCGGGGTTCGTCAGCAGTGCCACCAGGCCGTTGCCGATCATGTGAGCGGTGGTCTCGTAGCCGCCGAGATAAAGGATGGTCAGAAGCTGAACGAGCTCCGGCTCCGACAGCACGCCATTCGCATTTTGCACCAGCGCACTCACCAGATCGTCGCGCGGCTCGGCGCTCCGCGCCGCGATGACCTTCCTCACGTACTTGCGTTGCTCGTGTGCAGCTTTTGCGGACGCAAGCCTCAGGTCGAAAGGAGATGCCGGATCGATGCCCTGCATGAATACGCCGGTGAGTTGCGACACATAGGCCCGATCCTCGGCCGGTAAACCGATCAGTTCCGCCATGATGTCCGGCGCAAATATCTGACCAAACTGCGACGTGATGTCCACCGGTTGGGCAGGGTCGATCCGGGACAGCAACGCGTCGATTTCGGCCGCGATCTTGTCGCGGATCTTGCCGACGAACTGCGGCAGGAAATTCCGCTGGACCAAGCTGCGGACGCGCATATGATCGGGTGCATCCATCGACCCGAGGAGCGGTGCGCTGTCAGCGTCCCAGCGGTCGAGCTCGGCCGACTGCTCCGGCGTCAGCGGGCTGAAAGGCTGCGTCTTCTGACTCGCCCCATGCGCGTTGTTTTTCAGGAACTTCGGGTCGCGCATCATGTTCGCCAAGGCGGTGTAGCCGATGACGATATGCGTGCCGTTCGGTGTCAGAAAATCATCGCCGAGGGCGTGCAGCTCGCGGTAAATCTCGTAATTATTGACCTCCTCTTGAGTACCGAGGAGCAACGAGGAAATCAATTCCCAGCCACGCGGATCGACTGCGGTTGCCGGGTCGATGGATGCTGCCGAAGCCCCTGAACTCATGGACCCTCCCGATCGCCGGCCGCCGCGCGACGGACCGCGGCCAAATAACTTGCACTGAGTGTAATAATATTGGTAGGTTACCGTCAAATCGAAGCCACGCAAAATCATCGGAGGATTCACGCATGCAACTCGGTATCGCCGGCCGCCGAGCTCTCGTCGCCGGCTCGAGCAGCGGCATTGGAGCCTCGATCGCCGTCGCGCTCGCCGCCGAAGGCGTCCGAGTCGTCATTCACGGCCGCGACAGGGAGCGCGCCGAATCGGTCGCCGCGACCATCCGCAAGGCGTCCGGCGAGGCTGCCATCGTCTGCGGCGATCTGGGGGATCCGGCGGCCGTAGACGCCGTCGGTCACGGCGCCCTCGCCGCATTTGGCGGCATCGACATCCTGGTGAATAGCGCGGGTGCGTCGGACCACTTCGATCCCTGGCTGGACACCACCGTGACCACGTGGCAGAAGCAATATCAGTTGAGCACGCTATACGCGGTGCGGCTGATTCAAATGATGGTGCCGACGATGCGCGGCGCCGGCTGGGGGCGCATCATCAACATCAGTAGCGCCGTGGTCTATCAGCCCAGCCCGTTCGCGCCGGATTACACGGCGGCGAAAGCCGCGTTGCATGTGGCTTCGCCCGGTCTTGCCGGCGCGCTCGGCGCAGAAGGCATCACCGTCAACACCGTGTGTGCCGGCACGATACTCACCACCAATACGCAGACTGTGATGCAGAATCACGCGCGGGCGATGGGGCTCTCCGAGATAGGGGATGCGCTCGAGCGTAAGATGGCAACCGACGTCTGGCCCAATCCCTTACGCCGCTTCGGCCGGCCCGAGGAAGTGGCCGCCGCCGTCTGCTTCCTCGCCTCGAACCAGGCCTCCTACATCAGCGGGACGACGCTCAGGGTCGATGGCGGAATGGGCAGCACGGTCAACTGACCTACTGGAGGAAACGGCGCCATGAGAGCAGCGGAATTGGGAGTCGAATTGAACAGTGGCATCGCCGATGAGCGAGCGATCCTGCGTGTCCTATATTCCTATTGTCATGCCATTGACTACGGTGAAGAGGCGAGGTGGCTTGCCTTGTTCACCGCTGACGGCATCTTCCACGTGGACATGCCGCGGGGGCTGCCGCCGATACATTGTGCAGGGCAGAAAGAGCTCGCCGCCTTCATCAGCGCTCACCCGCGCGCTCCCGCCGCTCTGCATAAGCACCTGCTCCTCAATCCTTTGATCGAGCTTGAGGGCGACGAAGCCCGTGTGGCGAGCTATTTCCAGATGCTGCTCGACATCGACGGCACCCCCGCAACCTATTGCTTCGGACGCTATCTCGATAGGCTCGTGCGCTCCGAGAGCGGCCCGTGGCGCTTCAGGGAACGGGTGGCGCAGGTCCAAAGCATGCGCACCGACGGCTTTCCGCGAAACGCCTGAAGTCAGCCCCCGTTTGAAGGTTGGCCTTACGGTCGGCAGCGCTCAGGCGCCCTGGATGATCTTCGCCCCTCTTTCCCGTCGTTCAGCGGGAGGCTGCGGCAATTCGACTGCTCCGTCCGCGCGCGAAGGCAGGATCACAACCGCCCTCCCCGGCGCCGAGACCTCGCCCCGCTGATTCGTGCCTGCCAACTTCAGCTCGACCACCCGGTGCTTGCCTTCGACTCGCTTGTCCACGACTTCGCCGGAGCAAATCGTGGTGTCCCCCATGAAATTGAACGCCCGTGACTGGCATTCGAGCTGCCACAGCCACGCATCATCGCCCATCCAGTTGGTCACGAGGTGGATGAGCCAGCTCGTGCGCATCTGCCCGTAGTCATAGGAGGTCGGCAATCCAAGCTCGAGCGCGCGTTCGTGATCCCAGTGCACGCGCTGCACCACATCCGGCACGCCGAAGCGGTCGTTGACATAGAAGGCGGGCATGCGCTGGCGCTGCCGCCAGTTGTAGCGCAGAGGACCGATGCCGCTGCTCGACAGTCCGAGGCCCATGTGCATGGCGATGATGTCGACCATGGTCAGCGGCCCCTTTGCCACCGGTGTCAGCGGCTCTCCCACTGCGACATCCTCCCAGTAGCGCGTCTCTGCGCCGCGCCGGCGCTCCGCGGCATAGACCTGGTCGATGCGCTCGATATCTTCCGGGGTATAGCTCTGCCGTTGGATGCCGGCGTAGCGACCCGATTTTTTGCTGCCCTCGCGTTCCGCGCTGAGGTACGCCTCCTCGCGACTGCCCACGGGGACTCCGTCTCGATCCACCCATAAGTCCCGATAGACCTCGGTAACGGATATGCCGCCGCTGAAGGACGACTTCTCGTTCACCTTCACCTCGGACGTCACGCGCTCTACATACAGTTGGTCGCCCGGGAGCACAGGCCGCCACCATACCCAGTTGACGCCGGTGTAGTACTTTCCGACCCCGCGAAACAGACCCTTGAAGAGTGTCTTCATCTCTGCCGAAGGCTTCGGCGTCAGATTGATGCCGGTGGAATGCAAAAACAGTGGGAAGCCCAACTGCCGGTCCCATCGTGTACGCCCGCCGTATTCCTCGCTGTGCCAGAGCGGATTGTCGTCGCCGCAGGCCCAGGCGAAGCGGCTTAGCGTGTCCGTGGTCGCGAATCGATTGAAGGGCGGGTTGAAGGAGAATTTCGGCACACCGATCTGGCGACGCGCCCTCTCGATATCCTCTGCCGTGATCTTGCCCGCCTCGCGCGGCGTTGCGGCCGTTGCACCCTCTTTCATCGTGGCATCCATCGATGTGCCCTCATGAACTTGCACGCCTCGTCAACATCCGGTGAACTTCGGCGGACGCTTCTCGCGAAATGCGAGCGCGGCCTCCTTTGCGTCTTGGGTGCGGCCGCAGCGCGCCATGCCGAACGCCTCGCTTTCGATCACCTCCAGCAAGGTTTGCGTCTCGGCGCGCAGCAGATTCTGCTTCATGTAGCGGATGGCAACCGCGGGTGCTTCGGCGAGCTGCCTCGCAACCCCGAGCGTGGCGGCGCTCAAGCCATCGGGGTCCTCCAATCGATTCGCAAGCCCCCACTGCAGGGCCGTCTCGGCGTCGAGCTTTCGATTCAAGAACAACAGCTCGCGGGCGCGTGCGGGGCCCACGAGATGTGTTAGGAAATAGCTCACACCGAGATCTCCGCACAACCCCACCTTGAGGTACGCCGTCGTCAGCACAGCGGCTCGGGACATGACGCGAAGATCGCACGCCAGCGCGAGAGCCAGACCGGCCCCCGCCGCCACCCCGTTGACCATGGCGATCGTCGGCTTTGGCATGCTGTGCAACAGTCTCGTGGTCTCTCCATGATGCAGCAATGAATCCGCACGATCCTCCTGGATCGGGCGTTGCGGCTCGGCGCGCTGGGGTGCGCTTCCGAGGTCGCCGCCGGAGCAGAACGCGGCGCCGGCGCCCGTGAGCATCACACATCCGACGCTCTTGTCGGTCGACGCGCGCGTGACCGATTCGAGCAGCTCATCATGCAGCTCCTTTGTGAGTGCGTTGAGCTTCGCCGGCCGATTCAGCGTCAGGATGAGCACTCGCCCCTCGGTGCTCGACAAAAGCACGCGTTCCGACTCGCTCATTGAGAAATTCCCAGCATCGCCTTGAGCTCTGGTCGGCTCACTTTCATGGACGCGGTGCGCGGCAAGGCCGCCACGAACCGGTATTCCTTGGGGACCATGTAGCCGGTCAGATGCGCACGAGCGAAGGCGTCCAGGTCGCGCGGATCCGGCGGACTCATTCCCGGCAGCATTTCCACCGCGGCAATCGGCACCTGCCCGAGGCGCGCGTCCGCTACGCCGATCACCGCCACATCGCGAACGCCTGCGTAACGGCGTAGAACCGCGGCCACCTCTTCCGGCAGGACCTTGAACCCTCCCCGATTGATGGCATCATCGGCACGGCCGTGCAAGAACAAAAACCCATCATCGTCGATCGACGCGAGATCGTTGGTCCGAAAGTAATCCGGCCCGAACCGGACGGATTTGACACGCAGAACTCCAATCAGGCCGACGGCAAGCTCCTCGCCGGTCTCCTCGCTCACGACTTGCAGCTGCACATCGCGCCGCGCGCGGCCGACGCTTCCTCTCTTGCAGGCGCTGAACCGTCGGTGATCGTCCAGCGTCCACCCCGCCACTCCACCGATGAACTCCGCCGCGCCGTAGTCGATGAGGATCGGGATTCCGAATCGTGACTCGAATTCAACTTGTGTTTTCGGATCGAGCGGCGCCGTGCCGGCCCGCACCGCCTTGAGGCTTCGCAACGCGTCGGGTGGAAGGTCCGCATCGAGAATCATGCGGATCATGGCCGGAACCAGACTCGCCGACTTGGGGCTATATCGACGAACGGCGTTTGCCCATTCTTCGGGGGCAAATTTCTCCAGGAGCACCATCGGACGCGCCTGGTACAGCGCCAGCAGCAACCCGAACAGCCCGCCCGCGTGACTGAAGGGCTTGAGGAGAATTGCCGGCGAGCGCTTGAGACGTAGCTCCCCGCCGTCATCCGACGAGCTTTGCTCGGCCGCTTTGAGGGAGGGGATGAGAATGTCCTCGCTCACCGGAATTCGCTTAGGGGGTCCCGTCGTGCCGCTCGTCAGGCGTTCGAGCACGATGCCTGCTGTGCCCGGGCGATGCGGCCCCGCTCCGACGCGCGCACATCCGCTGACCGGCCGAACCGTGATGGGGGACCAGCCTGTGACGGCGATGCCCATGCTACCCACGGCCGCGGCCGCGTCGCGTACGTCCTGCCGGGCCCAATCGCTCTCGTCGGCGATCACTGCCTGCAGTCGCTGCGCAGTGATCTCTTCCGGCAGGGTCGCCGAGGTTCGCGGAGGGCGCAGCGGCACGACCATATGCTCGTTCATCACGAGACTCGCGAACGCCGCGACGGCCGCAGGCCGGTTGTGCGCCACCCACCCGATCGGCGTGTTGCGCGCGACTTGGGCGTCGCGGAGCGTCGCGTCGATTTGCGCGGCCGCCGCGGCCAGATCCGCCCACGTCGACTTACCGTCCGCACCCTCGATCGCCACGGCATCGGGCTTAAGACTCAGTACCGAGCGGATTCGCGCCCCAAGATTGGATGTGTCACCACAGACTCTAGCCGTCATCCGTATCCCCGCCGGCATCCTGGACAATAAGTACACTACGTCAGTTCTGAACAACAGGGTCGCCGGCCCAACAAGCGCTTTCTTCCGCTAGTTCTCCCGCTGCCTGCATCGTCTGATAAATGACGGATAGTCATTTTTCAGGAGTTGGAGTATGCTCCAGACGGTGAACAAATGCCACGGGGATCCGGTTGAACCTGCACTTCTCGGCCGAAGACATCGCATTCCGCGCCGAGGCGCGTGACTGGCTGCATGAACATGTCCCGCGGGAGCAGCGACCCCACGCCGGACCCGCCGCCCGAGCATACGACCTCGCCTGGCAGGCGCTTCAACATGACGCCGGCTGGGCCGGCATCTCCTGGCCGATGGAATACGGCGGCCTCGGACTGTCGCTCACCCGGCAGCTCATCTGGCACGAGGAATACGCTCGCGCGAACGCCCCCGACCATCACTTGTGTTTCGTGGCGCTGAACCATGCGGGCCCAACCATCATGGCGAATGGAACAGAGGCCCAGAAGCAATACCATCTTCCACGAATCCTGAAGGGCGAAGTCATCTGGTGTCAGGGCTTTTCCGAGCCCAACGCGGGATCCGACCTCGCAAGCCTGCGGACTCGCGCTCGAGTCGACGGCGATCATTTGATTGTGTCCGGCAGCAAGCTATGGACGAGCCATGGACATCTCTCCGACTGGCAGGAGTTGCTGGTTCGCAGCGACGCCGCCGCGGCCAAGCACAAGGGCATCAGCTGGGTGATCTGCGACATGAAGTCTCCCGGGCTGACGCTCCGTCCCATAGAGATCATGACTTCGCCGAATCAGACTCATTTCGTGCAGTGCTTCTACGACGATGTGCGCATCCCGCTCAGCAACGTCGTCGGCGACCTCAACGACGGCTGGAACGTCGCCATGTCGACGCTCGCCTTCGAGCGCGGCACTGCGCAGATCAGGGACCAGATTCGCTATGCGTATCTCGTGGAAGACATGATCGCGAAGGCGGTCGAGCGGCTGGGAAACGCTTGTCCCTTGTCTCGCGACGAGATCGGCGCCCGGCTGGCCGATCTGCGCGCCGACATGGCTGCCGCTCGTGCGATGACTTATATGGTGGTATCGCGCGCTGACGCGGGCATGCGCGGCTCGGAGGCTTCTCTCATGCGCGCCATGGTGGGTGAGACGCAGCAGCGCGCGCGGCGGCTGGCGCTCGATATCTTGGGCCCCTATGCCCTCGAGAATCCGGAAGACGACGACTGGGTCTATTTTTATCTGCGATCCTTCTCCATCACCATCGCCGCCGGCACTGCGCAGATTCAGCGCAACATCATCGGCGAACGCGTATTGGGACTGCCGCGCTGAGCGTCCACAGGATCATGAATCTCCTTCCCACGGCCGAGCAAAGAGACATCGTCGACTCTCTGAGGAGCTTTCTCGGCGCGCGCGCCCCCGTTTCGCGTCTACGGCCTCCTGCCCCGCAGACGGGCAATTCCGATCATCGGTTGTTCCGCGGCCTGGGGGATCTCGGAATTTGGGGCTGCGGTCTACCGGAAGCGGCCGGCGGCGTCGGCCTGTCTGCCGCCGAGGAGAGCTTGATATACCGCGAGCTCGGCCGGCACCTTCTCTCGCCCGCGGTCTTCGCGTTGACTCTCGGAGCGCAGCTGCTTTCGCAGTTCGATGAGACGCCGCTGTCGAGTTTCATTGACGGCAGCGCGCGCGTCGGTGTCGCCAATGCGCGCGGCCCTGTTGCACTGGCGGCGCGCAGCAACGGAGATGTTCATCTGTTCGATTGCGCCGAAGCCGAGTGGGTGCTCATCTGCGACGAGAGCGCCACCGCATTGTTCCGTCGAGACGACTTCGTCGAGATACAGCCGGTGCGCAGCATGGATAATCTCGTCACCCTGCACCGTGCCCGGCTCGTGGATGCGAGACCGTCGTTCTGGACCCCCGCAGGTGACCCACAGCTCCATGAGCGCGCTTTGCTACTCCTCAGCGCCTTCGCCGTCGGGATTGCGGAGGCTACGCGGGACATGGCCGTCGAGTACGCCAAGACGCGCGAGCAGTTCGGGCGGCCGATCGGCTCCTTTCAGGCGATCAAGCATATTTGCGCCGACATGGCCATCCGCTGCGAGGCGGCCGCATGCCAAACGGCCTTCGCCTCGCTGGTACTCGCCGAGGGACATGACGGGGTGGCGTTTCATGCAACATCGTCCAAACTGGTCGCCGCCGCAGCGGCGGTCAAGAACGCTTCCCAGAATATTCAAGTCCACGGGGCGATTGGATTCACCGCCGAAGCCGACCCGCATCTATTCTTGAAGCGCGCGCACCTCATCGAGCAACTATGGAGCGACTCGCGGCGCTGCCGCGAGCGGCTCCTCTCGCTCGATCTCCCCGAATGATCAGCACGCGCATCACCCGGCAATTGGGAATACGTTATCCGATCATCCAAGGCGGCATGCAATGGGTCGGGCGTGCGGAGTTGGCATCGGCCGTATCCAACGCCGGCGCCCTCGGAATCATTACGGCGCTGACACAGCCGTCACCCGAACATCTGCGACGGGAAATCGAGCGGTGCCAATCGCTGACCGACAGGCCGTTCGGCGTCAACCTCACGATTCTTCCCTCCATCGAGCCGCCCCCTTACATGGAGTATGCGGACGTCATCGTGCGCGGCGGCATCAAGATTGTTGAGACCGCGGGTAATAACCCGAAAGAATTCGTCGGGTACTTCAAGAAGCACGGTCTCCAGGTAATCCACAAGTGTACGACTGTTCGCCACGCTCTCTCGTCGGAGAAAATCGGCGTCGATATCGTGTCGATAGACGGATTCGAATGCGCGGGGCATCCCGGAGAAGACGATATCCCGGCACTGGTTCTCATTCCGATCGCCGCGAAGGCGCTCACGATTCCGATCATCGCCTCCGGCGGAATCGCCGACGGTCGCGGTATGGCGGCGGCGCTCGTCCTTGGCGCGGAGGGTGTCAACATGGGAACGCGGTTTGTCTGCACCCGGGAAGCGCCGGTTCACGAGAATATCAAGAAGGGCATCGTCGGCTCGAGCGAGAGGGACACCCGTCTGATCTTTCGGACGCTTCACAACACGGCGAGGGTTCTCAGGAATGCCGTGTCGGAGGAGGTGGTGGCGATGGAGCGTCGCCCCAACGGCTGCACATTTGCCGAGATCAAACATCTGGTCGTCGGGACGCGCGGCAAGGCCGCCTGGGAATCCGGTGACCTCGACGGCGGCATTTTGACCGCCGGTATGGCCATCGGATTGATCGACGATGTACCCACTTGCAAGGAGCTCATCGAGCGCATCGTGCGTGACTGCTCCCTACGGCTTCATCATGCGGCGGCGTGCCTGGATTCGGATTGGTGACGAGCCGCGGGCGCCAGGCCGGTGATTTTGGCGGCGCCGGACAGTTGTTTGTCGCCGCAGGCTAAGGCTGCCGATCGAACAAACCCTATAATTCGCTCTCACGTCTGACTCGATAGGCTCATGGAACCAGGCCTCGAGCGGAGGAGATACATAATGAAATCGGCACCTCACCAGCTCGTTTTGGCACAGGGAAGGCACGGCGCGCGCCGGCGCCTTGGCGCGTTGAGCTTTCTGCTGGCCCTCGCGGTCAGCTTCACCGCGACCGGCGCCGCATCAACCGTCGTCACCGACACAGGCACCTTCATCGGCGTACCCTCACCCAGCGGAGCCGGGGTCGATGCATTTTTCGGGATCCGCTATGCCGCGCCGCCCGAGGGCGCGCTGCGCTGGACGCCACCGCAACCTCCCGCAGTGCCCACCGGCCCCGTCGTGGCGGCCGTCCCGGGACCGGCCTGCCCACAACCGGCCAGCACAGCGCCGTTACCTCAGTCCGAGGATTGTCTGTTCCTGAACGTCTACGTTCCCGCACATGAGCGGGTGCACTCGAAGCTCCCGGTGTTCGTGTGGATTCATGGCGGTGCCTTGATCACCGGCACGGGCGCCATTTACGACCCCACGGTGATGGTGGCCGAGAACGACATTATCGTGGTGACCATCAACTATCGGCTCGGAGCGCTGGGCTGGCTCGTCGAGCCCGGACTATTGGCTGCAGCGTCAAACTTCTTCGAGAACGCCGGCGATGCCGGAAATTACGGGTTGATGGACCAGCAATTCGCACTTCAATGGGTGCAGCGCAATATCGCACGCTTCGGCGGCGACCCCAAGAAGGTGACCATCGGCGGTGAATCGGCCGGGGGCCTCAGTGTCACGTCTAACCTTGCCTCGACCACAACCGCGAACTGGCCTGTTCCGCGGTGCGATCATCGAGAGCGGCGCATACATGCTGCACGACCTCCCGTCGCAGATCGTGTATGGAGCGATCTTTGGCGCGGGCTTCGATGCAGCCCTGGGCTGCAGTCCACCGAGCGATGCGGTTTGTCTGCGCGCGGCGCCGGTCGCGAGCGTCCTCGCCGCCCAGGGTGAGGTTTTCGGCGCCAATGGCATATCGCCTGATTTTGGCACCCGCGTGCTGCCGCGTGCACTGAAGGACGCCCTCTCCCAGGGCGATTTCATTCGCGTACCGGTGTTGCAAGGTACGAACGCCAACGAGGGCCGGTTATTTGAGCCCGGCGAGATCCCCTTCGCCAGTACCTTGCCCAACATCCAGGCAGCCGGCGGCCCGGCGAATTTCGACCTGACCCACGCAAACACGTACTGTGCCACGCCGCAGGGCGTCGGCACGCCGGTGATATGCAGCTATCCGCAGGAGGTCGGCCTGTACTTGTTTGCTCTCAGCGTTGGACTCGGTTTTCCCACGGCCGATGTTTCACCAAGTTTCGTCGCGGAGGTACTCGGGGAGTATCCGCTGCCGAACTTCCCGGATCCTTTCCTGCCCAATGACGCGCCCAGTGCCGATGAGGCGCTGTCGCAGATTTTCACGGACGTGGTCTTCGCCTGCAACGGCGCGGATTCCAATCGTGATCTCGCGCGTTTCGTGCCGGTCTTCGGCTACGAATTCAACGATCCCAAGGCACCGCCCCTCGGCAGTGTTCCCATCAAGCCTCCCAACGACGTGTTCGGTTTCCCATCCGCGTCGGAGCACTCCGCGGAGTTGCAGTTCCTGTTCAACTTCGATGCGCCGCTCAGCGTCGATGAGCGGGAGCTGGCCGGTTATATGCAGACGTACTGGGCCAACTTCGTGAGCTCTCAGGACCCGAATCGGCCGCGGCACGTGCCTGTCTGGTTGCCGTACAATTTCTTCGACACGCTGCAAGACCTGATACCCGGACCGCAGCGTCCACATCCCTTTTTCACCTTTCGGCAGGAGCACTTCTGCCGCACGTGGCAGCCCATCGTTGCCGCCGAGGCGGGGCTGTAGTCTAGGGGATTGCCGCAGTTCACCTAAATCGGACGATGTTTATTCAGCGATACTCACGCTTCCACGCCCAGAGCATCGCTGAAGCGCGCCAGATGAAAGTCGGCATCGCCCAGGCTCATGTCTATCATCGTCAGCCGTTTGAAATAGTGACTGACGATGAGATCGTCCACCACACCCATGGCGCCGTGCAGCTGCACGGCCTGTTGACCGACAAAGCGCCCTGCCTGTCCGATGTATGCTTTGGCGCCTGATATGGCGCGGCGGCGCTTGGCGTCATCGTCCACGTCGACGTGTACGGCCGCAATGATGGCCATCGAGCGAGTCTGCTCCGCGGCGATGATCATCTCCGCCATGCGGTGTTGCAGCGCTTGAAAGGCGCCGATCGCAACGCCGAATTGCTTGCGGGTCTTCAAGTAATTCAGCGTTGCCTGGTTGAGCGCCGTCACGATGCCCAGGGCTTCGGCACAGAGCGCGGCAATCGCGCAATCCACCGCCCGCTCAATGATGCCGAGGGCTCGCCCCGGCACGCCGATCAAGGCCTCTGCGGACACGTCGGTGAGCTGAAGATCGGCGGCCCGGCCGCCGGACTGAGTGGCATAGGGAAGCGTCGTCACGCCGGGAGCGTCGCGCGCAACCAGAAAGAGTGAGATTCCTTCCCTTTCGCCGACCTGACCGGCGCTGCGCGCCGATACCAGAAAATAGTTCGCCGACGGGGCGTCGAGCACCACCGCCTTGCGGCCCGACAGTACCCATCCGCCGCCTGCCTCGACAGCGGCACATGCGACATGTGCGAGATCATAGCGTCCCGCGGCCTCGTAGGCGGCAAGCGCCATCTGCAACTGCCCCGCGGCGACCCGCGGCAATATCGATTGCTTGATGGACTCCGAAGCCGCATCGCGAATCAGTCCGCCGCACAGCACGACGGTGCTCACGTACGGCTCCAGCAAGAGTCCCTGCCCCACCTGTTCCATCACGGCCATGACGTCGACGCCCGTGCCGCCGAGCCCGCCGAATTCTTCCGGGAAGGGCAGCGCGAGCAAGCCCAGTTCGGCGTAGCGTGCCCAGGCCTCGGCGGAGAACCCCAACGGCGAGCGCACGAGCGCGCGGCGGTGCGCGAAGTCGTAATCTCGGGAAATAAAGCGCTGCAAGGTGTCCTGCAGCGCCAACTGCTCTTCGGAATAGCGGAAATCCACGACAGCCCTCCGTCAAAGACCCAGGATCAGTTTCGCGATGATGTTCTTCTGGACCTCCGTCGAGCCCGCATAAATCGTCGTCTTACGCAGGTTGAAATACTGGCCGGAAAGGGGCGGCGCATACTCCGGGTAGTGCTCCGCGAGCAGCGGCGGCGCAGACCAATCCAGCTCCAGCGCTTCCCGGATATAGGGCAGCGCGTCGTGCCCCAGGGCGTGCATTTGCAGCTCGGCGAGCTGCTGAATGATTTCCGAGCCCTTGATTTTCAACATCGAGACTTCAGGCCCCGGTGCACGCGACTCGCTCGCTTCGGCCGACAGCACTCGCAGATTGGTGATCTCGAGCGCCATCAACTCGAGCTCGACCCGGGCGATGCGATCGCGAAAGCGCGGATCCTCGATGAGCGGCCGGCCGTTCATCATCTGCGTGCCGGCGATTTTTTTGAGGCGTTTCAAGCTCCGTTTGCAGTTACCGATACCGGCATTATTGGTGCGCTCGTGGCCGAGCAGAAACTTGGCGTAGGTCCAGCCCTTGTTCTCTTCTCCGACCAGATTCTCAACCGGCACTTTCACGTTGTCGAAGAAGATATCGTTGATCTCGTGCTCGCCCTCCACCGTGATGATCGGCCGGACGCTGACGCCCGGTGTCTTCATGTCGATCAATAGAAAGGAGATGCCCAGCTGCGGGCGCGCATCGCTCCTGGTGCGCACCAGACAGAAGATCCAGTCGGCATGCTGGCCCAGCGTGTTCCAGGTCTTCTGTCCGGTGACGACGTAGTGATCCGCGCGACGCTCGGCGGTGGTCCGGAGCGATGCCAGATCCGAGCCCGACCCCGGCTCGGAGTACCCCTGGCACCACCAGTCTTCGCCCGAAATGATTCGCGGCAGAAAATAGCCCTGCTGCGCGGCGTTGCCGTACGCCATCAACACCGGAGCCACCATACGCAACGAAAAGGGAAGCTGCGGGGGCGCGCCGGCGGCCGCCGCCTCTTCATCGAAGATATGCTGTTGGACGACGCTCCATCCGGCGCCGCCGAAGCGTTTCGGCCACATTCCCGCGCCCCAACCGCGGCGGTAGAGAATCTTCTGCCAGCGCACCATGTCATCCTTGCGCACGCGCCTGCCGAGATTCACCTTGTCGCGAATCTCGGCGGGCAGCTCCGCCGCCAAAAAGGCGCGCACTTCCGCGCGAAAAGACTCCTCTTCCGGGGTGTAGTTCAGATCCATGGGATTTCCGTGTTCACTCGATCATCACGACGACTTTGCCGCGCACTTCGCGCGTAGCCAACCGGCCGATCGCTTCACCGGCTCGTTGCAGCGGAAAGCGTTCGCTGATCGCGGGCTTGATCCGACCCTCAAGATACAGCGCCATCAGCGCCGCTACATTCGCGGCATGCCGCGAGGGTAGGCGATTGGTGAACTCACCCCAGTAGACGCCGATGATCTGGCAGCTCTTGAGCAACGCCAAGTTGAGCGGCAGCTTCGGGATACCAGCCGTGAACCCAACGACGAGATGTCGCCCCTGCCAGCCGATGGCGCGCAGCGCCGCTTCCGTGTAATCGCCGCCCACCGCATCGTAGATCACCTGCGCGCCCTCTGCCCCGCAGGCGGCCTTGAACCGATCGGTCAGCGCGCGCGCCGCGCTCTTGTCGAGCGAGCCCGACGGATACTGCACTTCCTCGTCGGCGCCGCGATCGCGCGCCAAGGCGAGCTTCTCGGCACTCGACGCCGCCGCCACCACGCGCGCACCCAGGGTCTTGCCCAATTCGACCGCCGCCAGTCCGACTCCGCCTCCCGCGCCGAGCACGAGCAGAGTCTCTCCGGCACGAAGTTGCGCGCGATCCTGCAATGCATGTTGCGAGGTCCCGTAGGTGAGCAGCAGAGCCGCGGCCTCGTCAAAAGGCATGGTGTCCGGGATTTTCCAGCAGGCCGCCGCGGCTCCCACGACCTTTTGCGCCATGCCACCGCGCACGGGGCTCATCAGCACTCGGTCGCCGGGCCGGACCTTGTCGACTCTCTCGCCGACCGCCTCGACGACCCCGGAGACTTCGCCGCCGGGTATGAACGGCCGCGGCGGCTTGTCCTGATACAGATCCTGAATGATGAGCAAATCGGGAAAGTTGACGCTGCAGGCGTGCACGGCGATGCGCACCCCGTCGGGACCGACAGCGGGCTCCGGGACGTCCTCGAGCACGAGGGTCTCAGGGCCGCCGGCTCGATGACTGAGCAGAGCTCTCATGGCCGCGCACTTCGTTCGGCTGTCGCGGCAGTCTCTCGATCTTGAAGCTCGCGCCACTGGATCTTGCCGCTGCCCGACTTGGGCAACGCATCAACGAAGGCCACGATGCGCGGCACCTTGTACGCCGCCATGGTGCCGCGGCACCAGTCGATGAGGCTCTGTTCCTCCACCCGCCCCCGCCATTCGGGTCGAAGCACCACGAGGGCCTTGACGGTCTCGCCGCGGTGCGCATCGCGCGTGCCGATGACGCACGCCTCGAGGACCGCGGGATGCCCGTACATCAGGGACTCGACCTCACTCGGCCAAACCTTGAATCCGGAGGCATTGATCATTCGTTTGAGCCGATCGACCATGAAGAAATAGCCGTCTTCGTCCACTCGGCCGAGATCACCGGTCCGCAGAAATCGCTTGCCGTCGATCTCGATGAACGCCTCAGCGCTCGCCTCGGGCTTGTTCCAGTAGCCCAAGAACACCTGCGGCCCGTGCGTGACGATCTCGCCGACCTCGCCCTGGGGAAGCTCGCTCAACGTGACCGGATCGATCACGCGCGAGTCCACTCCGTAAATGGGAATACCCAGACATTGCTGTTTCGCGTGACCGGGAGGATTAAGATGCGTGGCTGCCATGGTCTCGGTGAGACCGTAGCCTTCGTAGAACGTAATGCCTCGATCCTTGAGCCGCTGCGCCACCGTCGCCGGCATGGCGGCGCCGCCGCCGCTCAGCTTGCGGATCGAGGTCAGGTCGTAGCGCTCGATATTGGGATTCATGAAAAAATCCTGAATCATGGTTGGAACGGCGGTCCAGCTGCCGACCCGATAGCGCTGCACGCACTCCGCTGCGACGACTCGGTCCCAGCGCGGCAACAGCACTACCGTGTTGCCGTTGTACAGCGGGCTGTTCATCCCGCCTTGCATGCCGGTCACATGAAAGAAAGGCGCCACGGCCATCAGGGTCACCTCCGGCTGTAGCGCGAACCAGTGCATATTGGCGACGAGCGTGTGCATGGTGCTGCGGTGGGTGTGCATGCAACCTTTCGGTTCGCCCGTGGTGCCGGAGGTGTACGGCATGACGGCCAGATCATCAGGTCCCATCGTCAACGGTCCCGGAGATAGCTCGCTCCGCAGCGCATCGCGCCAGAGCGTCACGCCCGGCCGCGCGTCCTCCGTCCGTGGCGCGGAAATGAAGTCGGGCACGGGAAGATCGGTTGGAGCTTTCAAATAGTCCGAATAGGCAGCGACGATCACATGCTCGAGATCCGCGCCGCCGATCAAGGGCTCGATGCGCGGGTACAGCTCCTGCGACACCACAACGGTGGTGGCACCCGCGTCCCTGGCACAGCGCAGGAACTCCTGCGTGAGGTTCATGGGATTGAGCGGCACCACGACGGCATCGGCGCGCAGGATTCCGTAGTAGGCGATCACGAATTGCGGACTGTTTTGCATGTACAGAATCACACGCTCGCCTTTGCCGACGCCGCAGCGTTGCTGCAGGAAACCCGCGACGCGTTGTGCTTCGTCGAAGACCTCGGCAAAGCTGATCGAGGTGTCGTAAAACACGAGACAGGGCTTGTGCGGATGGCGCCGCGCCGACACCTCGAGGTTGTAAAACACATTGGTGGCCGGCAAGTCCAGGTGGTGCTGGGCGTGATCCGGCCAGAACTTGAAATGAGAGTCCGACATGGAGCGACCTGGTCTATGCCACCTCGAACAATCCGGCGGCGCCCTGACCGCCGCCGATGCACATGGTCACCACCACGAGCTTGGCGCCCCGACGCCTACCTTCGATGAGTGCGTGACCGACGAGGCGTGCGCCGCTCACGCCGTACGGATGACCCACCGCAATCGCGCCGCCGTTGACATTCAGACGCTCGTCCGGGATGCCGAGCTGGTCGCGGCAATAGAGCACCTGGCAGGCGAATGCCTCGTTCAGTTCCCATAGATCGATATCGCCAACCCGGTAACCGGTGCGTTTCAACAGCCGCGGCACCGCATGAATTGGACCGATGCCCATCTCGTCCGGTTCGCAGCCGGCGACCGCAAAACCGCGAAATATACCGAGCGGTGCGAGCCCACGCCGTTCCGCGAGCTTGGCGTCCATGACCACACAAGCGCTGCTGCCATCGGAGAATTGGCTGGCATTACCCGCCGTGACGACGCCGCCCGGTATCGCCGGCCGGATCTTGGCGACGGCCTCGAGCGTGGTATCCGGGCGGATGCCTTCATCCCGATCGATGGTGACCTCGCGCATGACGATCGCGCTGGTCGTCTTGTCGACGGCACCCATGACCGTCTTCATCGGCACGATCTCATCGTTGAACTTCCCTTGGGCCTGTGCGGCGGCCGCCCGCAGTTGGCTGCGAACGCCGTACTCATCCTGCAACTCCTTGGAGATGTGGTAGCGCTTGGCCACCGTCTCGGCAGTCTGCAGCATCGGCCAGTATAGCGTCGGCTTGTGCTCGAGAATCCAGGGGTCGGCCCGCATGTGCGTGTTGGCTTCGTTCTGCACGCAGGAAATGCTCTCCAGACCGCCGGCGACCATGACCCATGCACCCTCGGTCATGATGCGCTGGGCGGCCAGCGCGATGGACTGCAATCCCGAGCTGCAGAAGCGATTGATGCTCAAGCCGGCGGTCGTCACGGGAAGCCCGGCGCGAAGCGCAATCGCGCGAGCGATGTTGCCGCCGGTCGTGCCCTCGCCGAAGGTCGAGCCCATGATCACGTCCTCGACCTCGGCCGGGTCAATGCCGGCGCGTGCCACCGCGTGCTGCACGGCGTGAGCGCCCAGAGTGGCGCCATAGGTCATATTGAATGCGCCCTTCCAGCTCTTGCCGAGGCCGGTACGCGCCGTGGAGACGATGACGGCCCCGGTCACGACGAAGATCCTTTGAATTCAGTGAAGGTTCTACCTTCCTGGGCGAGACGCGCCAGCAGCGCTGCCGGCGTCCAGAACGCGACGTCCGCACCTGGGGTCGAGGCGATGCGCCGCAAGGCGCTCTCGACCTCGAGCAAACTCGTTTGGTCTGCGTAGAACATGGGACCGCCTCGGTGGGCGGGAAAGCCGTATCCGTTCAGGTAGACGATGTCGATGTCGGAACTGCGCTGTGCAATCCCGTCCTCGATGATGCGGGCTCCCTCGTTGACGAGCGCGTAGATGCAGCGTTCCACGATCTCTGCATCGCTCACCGCGCGCGACGTGAAGCCTTTCTGCGCACGGTATGTGTCGATGATCGTGCTCACTTGCGGATCCGGTATCGCGTTGCGCGAACCCGCCTCGTAGCGATACCACCCCGCTCCGGTCTTCTGGCCGAAGCGGCCCGCCTCACACAGCACGTCCGCCACATTGGACAAGTCCACGCCCGGACGTTCGACCGCGCGGCGCTTGCGCAGGGCCCAGCCGATGTCGAGTCCGGCCAGATCATTCATGCGGAAGGGACCCATCGCCATACCGAAGTTCTGCAGGGCTGCATCGATCTGCTGCGGCAGGGCACCCGCCATCAGCAGCTCATGAGCGGCCTGCGCGTAACGCGCCACCATGCGGTTGCCGATGAAGCCGTCGCAGACGCCGGACACCACGGCTATCTTGCCGAGTTTCTTGGCCAACCGCAGGGCCGTTGCCAGTACCTCCTTCGAGGTGTGCGCACCGCGCACCACTTCGAGAAGCCGCATCACGTTGGCGGGGCTGAAGAAGTGCAGCCCGATCACATCCTGCGGCCGCCGCGTGAATGTTGCGATGACATCGAGATTCAACGCCGAAGTATTGGAGGCGAGCAGCGCGCCCTGCTTCACGACGTCGTCCAGCTTCGCGAATACCTGCCGCTTCACATCCAGGTTCTCGAACACCGCCTCGACGACCAGGTCCACGTCGCGTAACGGCTCGTACTGCAGTGTGGGGGTTATCAGAGCCAGTCGCCTCTCCAGACTCGCCTCATCGAGCGTCCCCTTGCGCAGCGCGCCCTGATAGTTTCGCCGGATGCCGGCCAGCCCCCGGTCGAGCGCGTCCTGCGTGGTCTCCACGAGCACTACCGGCAATCCGGCATTGATGAAAGTCATGGTGATGCCGCCGCCCATCGTGCCCGCGCCGATGATGCCGACCTTGTTGATCGGGCGAGTGGCAGTCGACTCGGGCACATCGCCGATGTGCGCGGCCGCCCGTTCGGCTTGAAAGATGTGCCGCAGAGCGGCCGATTCGGGTGTGGACATCAGCTGAGTGAACAGCTCGCGCTCGCGCTTCATTCCCGCATCGAACGGTCCCCGTACCGCGGCGGCGATGGCCTCGACGCAGGCCACGGGCGCTGGATATGGGCCGGCGACGGCTTTGACGGTATTTCGGGCGAATTGCAAATACGCCTCGGCGTTCGGCATCTTGAGACTGAGGTCCCGCACCCGCCGGGGACCGCGCTTCTCGGCGATGAGAGCCCGCGCGAAATCCGCTGCCGATGCCGACAAGTCCCCTTCCGACAACACGTCGAACAGCGCGGTACCGCGCAGCTGGTCTGCGCCGACCTGCGCGCCCGATACGATCATGTTCAAAGCCGCTTCGACGCCGATGACGCGCGGCAGACGCTGCGTTCCGCCGGCGCCGGGCAACAGGCCCAATTTGACCTCCGGCAGAGCGAGCCGTGCGCTCGTCCCCGCCACCCGGTAGTGGCAGGCCAAGGCCATTTCCAGGCCCCCGCCCATGCAGATGCCCTCGATCGCCGCGATCACGGGCTTGCTGCACTCCTCGATGGCCCGCAGCAGCGTGCGCAGATTCGGCTCCGCGTACGACTTAGGGGTCCCGAATTCGCGAATGTCGGCGCCGCCGGAAAATCCCTTCCCGGAGCCGATCAAGATGATCGCGCCGACCGCGGGATCGGCCTCGGCCCGCGCCAACGCCGACCACAGCAAGCCGCGCATGTCGAGACCAAAGCTGTTGACCGGAGGATTGTCGAACCTTAGTACCGTGACACCGTGGGTTGTCTCGACTCCGAGCTTGCTCATCGTGCCTCAGAACTTGGTGCGCAACGTGACGCCGAAGGTTCGCGGATCACCGAGGAAGGCGTCGATCTGCTCGTACTGGAACGGCGCATCGAAAGCGACCTGGTAGAAGAGCTTATCGGCCAGGTTATTGCCCCAGATTTCAACGGTCCATTTGCCGTCCGGAGACCCCAGGCCGAGCCGGGCATTCAGCAATCCGTAGGCGCCTTGGATTTTCCGCGGATCGAGATCCGAGCCGGTGTTGTACGAGGAGCTGTATTTCTCGTTGACGTTCGCATGAAATTGCAACGACGCGGAGAGGGGCACCGTGTACGTCGCCGACGCCACACCGGACCAGAGCGGCGCAAATGATAGCCGGTTGTTCAGGCGGTCGAGCGTGGTGGCCTGGTTGGGCGCGAACAGCGGCTGGGATTCGCCGAACTCGGTGATGTTGGTAAAGGCATAGACCACGCCGGCCGAGAGACTCAAACCCGACAGCGGCGTCGCCCAATCCGTATTGATCTCGGCGCCCTTGGATTCGACCCGACGCACCGAACTCACGACGAATTGCAGGCCGGTATAGGTGTTCAGCTGAAAGTTCGTATATTGCTGATCGAACACCGCGGCATTCAGGCGCACGGTCCGATCCGCCAATTCGCTCTTCAGTCCGATCTCGTACGATTCCACCGATTCGCGCGGGAATTCGGTGTCGAAGTTCGGTGCAACACCGGTCAGTCCCGCCGTGACGCGCGCCAGGTTGAATCCGCCCGCCTTGTAGCCGTTCGCCCAAGACAGATAACTCATGATCTCGTCAGTGAAGTGATAGGCGAGCTTGACCGTGCCCTCCACGTTGCCCTCGCTCAAGGACTGGGCCGTCGACTTGCCGGCGAAGAATGGATTGAAGGGGGTCGCACATCCCAAGGCGATCAGAAATTGATTTTCAGGACTGGCGAGATTCCCGATCACTGCCGGATTCGCGAGCAACTGACCGCACGCCGAGCCGCCATCCGGACTCACATAATTCGAATCCGCCGTCTTCATCGTGGACGTGAATCGCACGCCGGCGGTCAGATCCAGTCCCTGCGTGATGTTGTAGGTCTCTTGGGTGAAGACAGCGTAGCTCTTGGAGTTCTCGCGATACCAATCGGCCTCGCCGGAGACTCCTGGCACGAATAGGCTGCCCGGTGGCTTACCTGTGAGCATCGTGGTCAGCAGGAAGTTGGGCGGTCCGACCGTTGCCGAGGACACGCCGCTCAAGTACAGATCGAAATCATTACCGGCGTAAATGGCCGTATTCGACACCAGCAGCTCGTTCGAGAAAAAGCCGCCGACCAACCAATCGAGCGGACCCTCCTTGCCGGCCAAGCGCAGTTCTTGGCTCACCTGCTTGAAGTCGACCAGATTGCCCTCGGTGGCGGGCTCTTGAACGATATCGACGGACGTGTAATCGACATCGTTGCCGGCAGTGAGAGTGTTGTCGCGCCACGCGGAAATCGAGGTGAGCTTGCCAAACCCCAAATCCCAATCGAGCTGAGCGGAAAATCCCATGTCCCGGATGCGCTGCACGATCGGCTGGTTGGCCCAGGCGTTGCGGTCCGCGAGGTTGAGCGGCGGGCTGGCAATACCGGTCACGCCGGGCGTACCGCCGAGCGCGGGAACCGATGCCAGCGCATTGATGATCCCGTAAAAAGGACCATCGGCCGTTTGAATGGCCCCGCAGCACGACTCGTTGCGCTTCGAATAGTCCCCGATCACCAGCAAGCTGACCTTGTCGGTGGGTGTGAGCAGATACTGGCCGCGGAAGGTGTAGACATTGCGGTTATCGGTGTTGTTCTCAGTGTTCGGACCGGGCGCGGTATCGACATTGAGGAAGCCGTCGCGCCGCTGGTACCCCGCGTAGAACCGCCCTGCGGAAATAGCGCCCAAGGGACCCGTCACCGAGGCGGAGGCCTCCCGATCGTTATAGTTTCCGCCGGTGACCTCGGCGGTCACGCCAAAGGTATCCGAGGGTCTCTTGGTCACGACATTGATGACGCCGGCGTCGTTGTTCTTGCCGAACAGCTCGCCCTGCGGCCCCTCGAGGACCTCGATCCGGTCGATCTCGCCGAGATCGCCAAAACCCACCCCGTTGCGGGCCCGATACACCCCATCGATGATCACACCCACGGAGGACTCCAAGCCCGGATTGTCGCCCACGGTGCCGATACCGCGAATGCGCGCGGTGGTCACATTCTCCGAGGTGGTGGAAGTCACGGTCACGCCGGGGGTCAAAACCTGCAAATTCTTGATGTCCTTGACACCGGCATCCTGCAGCTCCTGCCCGGACAACGCCATGACCGAGACCGGTACGTCTTGGATGTTTTCCAGGCGTTTCTGCGCCGTGACGATGATCTCGGTCAAGGTCGGCGGGCTCGGGGTGTCCGCCCGGGCATTTCCCACCAATGTGACTGAAATCACTACCAATCCAGCGATATAGCCGCAGCAGGCGGCGGCTTGTCTGGACTGCTTCTGCATTGCGACTTTTATCGTGAAAGCCATCTTGATTCTTCTCCGGCGAGTTCATGCGCGGCTCCGCCACGGCGAGCTCTGCAGGCCGTTGCATCCGCTATGCCCATGCCCCCCGGACCCCGGGGTCCTCGGGGGTGCATCTCCCAAAGCAAACGCAGATCCGAGCTTACGGAAAACGGCCAGTCGCGTAGCACCCCAGGCGCCAACGTGTTGACCCTGGGCGCCAAAAAGAGCGAGCGTCGTGCCGGCGCAACGACCGCCATGTGCCCGCAGATGCATGGAAATGCGATCGACGTCCCCCCCTCTTTGGAGCTAAGCTCAAATCTGACCTTGAGGCTGGCAAGGGAGTGGGAACATGCGGACACAGACCGCAGTCGGCCGGAATTCGATCCTCGGGAGCTACGTGAAAGCCGTCGGCCGGGCGCTGGACGCCGCGGGCTGTAATGGTGCGGCGCTTCTCGCGGAGGCTGGATTCGATTTAAAGGACCTGGACGGTCCGGATAGCCGGTGTCCCTTGGTCAACACGGGGCACCTGTGGCGAATCGCCGTGGCCGCCACCGGTGATCCGGCCTTCGGCATCAAAGTCGCCAATCATTACAAGCACACCACCTTTCACGCCTTGGGCTACGGCACCAGCGCCAGTTCGACCCTGAAGGAAGCCTTTGAGCGTGTGCAGCGATATTGTCACGTGGTCAGCGATGCGGTGGATTATCAATTCTTTCGGCGGGGCGCGGAGTATCACTTCATCATCGAGCCCGCCGTCGAGATTACCGTCCAAGCGATCGACGCGCTGGTAAGCAGCTACCTGCGCATGTGCCGGTCCATGATCGGGAGTCACTACTCGCCGCTATCGATAGAATTGCGGCGCGCGCGACCGGCGATCACCGACGACTACGAACGGCTGTGGCGGGCGCCGCTGCGATTCGGCGCGGAGCAAAACCGGTTGATTTTCGATAGCGACAGCATCGAGCGGCTCCTGGATACGGGCAATCCCGAACTCGCGCGCCAGAGCGATGCCATCTCCAGCCGGTATCTGGCGCGAATCGAGCGCTTCAACATCGTAGCGCGCGTACGTGAAGTCCTCACCCAGCGGTTAAAGGACCGTGAGCCGTCTCAAGAGGAGGTCGCCGAGATCCTCAACGTGAGCGCGCGCACCCTGCAGCGCAAGCTCGGCGACAGCGGCACCACGTTCAAGGAAATCCTGGACGAGACCCGGCACGCGCTGGCACTCGCCTACCTGAGCGCACCCCACAGCGTCAGCGAAATCACCTATCTGCTGGGCTTTTCCTGCACCAGCAGCTTCACTCGCGCATTTCGCCGCTGGACCGGTCTGTCGCCGTCGGATTGGCGTGCGAGGGGCGCCTCGCGATACCTGCATTCGCCCGAGCGAGTGAAGTCCGCTTACGAGGGCGAATCGGTTTCCACGAGTCAATCGAACTCTTGACGGCGTCGATGATCAATCGTCACTTCGCGGGTGCGATCGCCCGCCGGTGTTCGAGGGGTCACCTTTCGCTGATCACGGCGATGAGCGTAGGCTTGGCGAAAATTCAGGAGGACCCCCCGTGGATTTCGCACACTCCGAACGCACTCAAGCGCTCATGCAACGCCTGTCATTATTCATGCGGGACGAGGTGACGCCGGCGGAACCCGCCTACTTCGCTGCTCTCAGCGGCAGCGCCGACTGGCGGGACTGGCGGCAACCAGCCGTCATGGAGACGCTAAAGTCCAAGGCCAAACAGGCGGGACTGTGGAACCTGTTTCTGCCTGATGCTGAACTCGGTGCCGGCCTTAGCAACGTCGAATACGCGCCGTTGGCCGAAATCATGGGACGCTCGTTCATCGCGCCCGAGGCGTTCAACTGCAACGCGCCCGATACGGGCAATATGGAGGTGCTGGTCCGCTACGGATCCGACGCACAGAAGTCCCGCTGGCTGACGCCGTTGCTGGCCGGAAAGATCCGCTCGGCCTTTTGCATGACCGAGCCGGATGTCGCTTCCTCCGATGCGACCAATATGCGGGCGACTGCCGTGATCCGGGGCGATGAGGTCGTGCTCAACGGCCGAAAATGGTGGTCCACGGGCATCGGCCATCCGCACTGCGCCTTCGTCATATTCATGGGTCTCAGCGACCCGCAGGCGGTCGCGCATCAGCGTCACTCCATGGTGCTCTGCCCCCTCGATGCGCCCGGGCTGAAGATCGAACGCATGCTCTCGGCATTCCAGGGTCACGACGAACCCTCCGGCCACGGCGAAGTCAGTTTCAGCAATGTGCGACTGCCTGCCGATCATGTGATTCTCGGGCCGGGGCGCGGCTTCGAGATCGCGCAAGGCCGCCTCGGGCCCGGCCGAATTCATCATTGCATGCGCGCCATCGGCGCGGCTGAGCGAGCGCTCGCCCTGTTGTGTGCGCGCGCCACGACGCGCACCGCATTCGGCAAGCCGCTGATTGAACTGGGCGGGAACGCAGCCATCGTGGCCGACCTGCGCACCGCCATCGAGCAGGCGCGCCTGCTGACCTTGAAGGCGGCGTGGCTGATCGATACGCGCGGAGTCAAGGGCGCGATGAGCGAAATATCGCAGATCAAGGTCATTGCACCCGCCGTCGCGCAGAAAGCGGCCGACGCCGCCATTCAGATTCATGGCGGTGCGGGCGTGTCCAGTGATTTTCCGCTCGCCGCGCTGTACGCTCATGCGCGTGTGCTGCGCCTGGCCGACGGTCCGGACGAAGTGCACCGCGGCGTGATCGCCAAGCTGGAGTTGAGGGCGCAACTGGCGGCGACCGCCCGCCCGCCGCCATGACGGCCCGCTTTGATGAGGCCGGCGAGGTTCGCGACGAGGATCGTCTCGATGCCGGCAATATCGATGCCTTCCTCAAGCAGCATGTTTCGGACCTGCAAGGTCCGCCGGTCATTCGCCAATTTCCCGGCGGCGCCTCCAACCTGACTTATCTCATCCGTTACGGCGAGCGCGAGCTCGTGCTGCGCAAACCGCCGGCCGGCGTCAAGGCAAAGTCCGCGCACGACATGCTGCGCGAGGCGCGGGTCATGACGGCGCTGAAGCCCCACTATCCGTTCGTGCCGACCATCCTGGCAAGTTGTGACGACCACACCGTGCTTGGCAGCGATTTCTACGTGATGGAACGAATGCGCGGAATCATCCTGCGCCGCGACCTTCCCGCCGACCTGAGTTTGGACACGGCCGGCGTGCGTCAGCTATGTCTCGATTTCATCGACCGGCTGGTGGAGCTGCATCAGGTCGACGTGTCGCGGCCGGACGTGGCCGCCATCGGCAAAGGCGAAGGCTATATCGGCCGCCAGGTGAGCGGTTGGGGCCAGCGCTGGCAGCAGGCGTTGACCAAAGACACGGATCCCGTGGAAGACGTAATCCTGTGGCTCGCAAAGAAGCAACCCGCACGGGAGACCGCCATCTGCGTGATCCACAACGACTACCGATTCGACAACGTGGTGCTCGACTCTGCCTTCGATATCATCGGCGTTCTTGATTGGGAGATGACCACCCTCGGCGATCCGATGATGGATCTTGGCGGCTCGATGGCCTACTGGATACAGGCCGACGACGAACCCATGTTCCACACGTTGCGTCGTCAGCCCTCGCATGTGCCCGGCATGCTGACCCGCCGCGAGGTGGTGACCTACTATGGCGAACGCAGCGGATGGAGCGTCGATAACTTCGATTTCTACGAGGTATTCGGTCTGTTCCGGCTGATGGTGATCCTGCAGCAGATTTACCGCCGCTTCGTACTCGCTCAAACCACCAATCCACGATTCGCCGAATTCGGCCAGGCCGCCGCTTATCTAGGCAGGCGCTGTCGCAATCTCATCGGCGAATCGAGCCTTTAACATACGGGAAGTCTAGAGATGGCACCATCCGATCTGTTCGATCTCACGGGCAAGATAGCTCTCGTTAGCGGCGCCAGCCGCGGCATCGGCGCCGCAATCGCCAAACTGCTTGCCGGACAGGGTGCCCACACCATCGTATCGAGTCGGCGTCAAGCCGATTGTGAGGCAGTCGTCGATGACATCGTTGCGGCCGGCGGCTCCGCTGCCGCCCTCGCCTGTCATATCGGCGAGCTCGATCAGATCGAGGCGCTTTTCGCGAAGGTGCGCGAGAAGCACGGCAGACTCGACGTACTGGTCAACAATGCGGCGGCCAATCCTTATTTCGGCAGCATCCTGAAGACCGACCCCACCGCTTTCCAAAAGACGGTGGACGTGAATATCCGCGGCTATTTCTTCATGTCCACGCATGGCGCGCGGCTGATGATCGAGAACGGCGGCGGTTCCATCATCAACGTGGCGTCGGTCAACGGCGTCAATCCGGCCAATTTTCAGGGGATCTATTCCATTACCAAGGCGGCGGTGATTTCGATGACCAAGGCATTCGCCGCTGAATGCGCCGAAGCGGGCGTGCGTTGCAACGCACTGCTGCCTGGGACTCACCGATACCAAGTTTGCTTCCGTGCTCGTAAACACACCGGCCATTCTGCAGCGCGCGTTGGCGCACATTCCCATGCGGCGTGTCGCCCAGCCATCCGAGATGGCAGGCGCGGTCTTGTACTTAGCCTCCGCCGCCTCGTCGTACACCACGGGCGCCATACTCAACGTGGACGGCGGCTATCTATCCGTCTAAGTCAGGATAGCCGGCGCTGGGTGCCATCAATTCTGGCTCGGGGTAGCTTCATTCACTCGGACCGCTTCTGAATTTGGCTGCGCAACATGGCAAGAGAAACGGGCTTCAGGAACACCGGGTTCACCCGCCCGTCCGGGCCGCGAAACAACGCGCCCGTTCTTGGCGCGACTGTAGCGGCAGATTGTCGCGCCGCCGCCATGCTCTGAAGCGCTGCCGCCCTCGCTGCTTGGACACCGGGATCGCATGACCCGCTGGGAATCAGCAGTACGGCCCGCGTATCACCCTGCTGGCTGCCCGTCGTCAGGACACCTTGCGCCGCGATCACGCCCTCCTCATTAATCCAAGCGGCGTACTGCAGCTCGATGCCGACATCGCTGGGAATGAGTGTGTTGAGGTCGAGCATCTCGCCGTTCTCCCACAAAAAAGCGTGGGCTGCGCCCGTTTCGCAGGAGAACGAAAATCCCACAATCTGGTCACGGCCGTTGATGCCGGCCGGACTGCTGCAGTCATACCCGCTCAAGGTCGAGAGGTCGGTAAACTTGTCCTCGCGCCACAAAACGGCGTGCTCCTCACCCTCCGTGGTGAGATTGATTCCGACCACGTGGCCCCCGTTGTTGACGTTGTAGGCAGACCCAACACCCGCCCCCAGCGTGCCGATGCTGTTCAAATTCGTGAGCACGCCACTTTGCCAGAGGAAGGGATCCGCGCCTGCTTCGCCGGCAGTGGTGCCGAATCCAACGGCCTGGCCTCGATTATTCAGGAAGTTCGTCCCGCCCTGGGCACCACCGAAGTTGCCCCGGTTGATGTCGATCATCCTGCCGTTTTCCCAGATAAACGGATCGTAGGGCGGGCAGCCGGTGACGCTGTCGGGCGTGTTGCTTGTTTGAGAGTGCCCGGAGACCTGCCCACGATCGTTGATGAACTCTCCGTAGCTCTCGCTGCCGCCGAGGGTCCCGAGGCGTTGCAAGAATCCAAATTGCCAGACAAAGGCTTCAGTCTGCGCGAAGTTCGCCCCGACGCCGAACGAGCATGGATCAGGCGTCGAGCTGGAAAGCCAGCCGGACACTTGGCCAACATTATTGACCCAGACCGCGCGCCCCACGCCGGAGTTTTTCGGCTTTAGGTCGATAATTTCGCCGCCCGGAGTCCAAACCACTGGACTGTCTGCCGAGGCTCCCGTGTTCGTGTCGGTCTGCGTGGCAAACCCCGCCGAGAGGCCCCACTGGTTGATCCAGTTGATATAGGTGTTGTTTCCGGACCTGCCGGGCGACGATGGCAACGGTTGCAGGTCGGTTTGTACCCCCGCAGTCGATGTATAGGAGTTGGAGACAGCAGGATTACTGGTGTCGGCAGACACGCCGATCGTGCCCCGGTTATTCAACGCCGCAAAATTCAGATAGCCCGCCAGGAAGCTGTCGGTTCCCCCATCGACGGGTAGCACAACCACCCTATATTGCTGATGCGCCGCCTCGGGGGTCGCTGCCGCTTGTGCAGTGACACCGGTTGCTAGGGTTAGGATCGCAACGCCCGCTCTGAGCAGACCGGCCGTCGTATGGCATGGATTCATGACTCCCCCGATTCGAGCCGACAAGGTTTTGATTCAAGCATTCCTACCGAACTGCTCGAGCCGACCGTGCATCGAGCCGTGCGTGGCGACGAGCCGTTGTCGAGCGACCCTAGCGCCGCTGTGCGCGGGGTCAATCTGCGCGGTGTTAGATGTTTGTTAGATGATTATGTTAGTCCATAACGCATTGATTTATATCATAATAATATAAAACCTCCGCTGGATTACCAACCGCTCGGTGCGAGTGGTAAAGTCGAGCGGTACCTCCCATCGTTGTGGAGCCGCGCATGGACTCGCCCGCGCAACCACATGACGTCCTTCGATTTGGCCCCTTCGAGTTGGACGCGGCGGCGGGTGAGCTGCGCGAAGCCGAGACATCGCGCAGGCTCACTGCGCAACCCTTCCGCGTACTGGTTCTGCTCACCGACCGCGCCGGAGAACTCGTTACCCGACAGGAAATTCAGCGCTGTCTATGGGGCGATCGCAAATACGTGGAGGTCGATCGCGGCATTAATTTTTGCATGAATCAAATCCGCGCCGCGCTGCGCGACCCCGCGGAGGATTCCCGATACATCAAGACCCTCCCACGCCGCGGCTACCGTTTTGTCGCCCCCATCACGCGCGTTCCATGCACAGAACACCGGGAGCCATTCATCGCTTCGCGCTCCGCCGACGTAGGGTCGCAATCACAGCTCGCCGGCCCCAAGGAATCGCCACCGTTGGACCAAACGGCGGGGGGAGATTCCAGCCGCGGGTTGAGCGCAGTTCGTCGCAGCAAAAGGTTCGGAATCGCCGCGATATTCCTCGTCGCGCTGATTGCCATTCCCATCGGCGAACCCCGCTTGAGTGCTGATCGCATCGCGACACTCACTGCAAAAGACACGATCGTCGTCGCCGACTTCGTGAACACGACGGGAGAGGCGGTGTTCGACGACACACTCACGCAGGCACTCGCGATCGAGCTGAAGCAATCTCCATTCTTGAATGTGCTCCCCGATACGAGGGTGCGTGAGACGCTGAGAATGATGGAGCTTCCTGACGGTCGGCGCGTAACCCCCGAAATTGCGCGCGAGCTTTGCCTGCGCACCGGGAGCGCCGCGGCGCTGGAGGGAAGGATTGCTTCGATCGGCCAACATTACTTGGTGGGCATCAATGCAACCGCATGCGGCACCGGCGACGAATTGGCCAGCGAACACGGCGAAGCGGCGCGTAAGGAGGAAGTGCTGACGGCACTGAGCCAAACCGCCTCTCGACTTCGTAGCGCATTGGGCGAATCGTTGTCGTCGGTGCAGAAATTCGACGCGCCGGCGAGCGTGACGACCATGTCTCTCGAGGCGCTCAAGAGTTATAGCGTGGGTCTGCGAGTGTCGCTTATACAAGGCGACGCGCCCGGCATTCCCTTCTTGAAGCGCGCGCTCGAGCTCGATCCGCGGTTCGCCCTGGCCTATACCAGATTGGCAGGCGCCTACAGCAATCTGGATGAGCCCTCAGCGGCGCTCGAGTACGAGACCGAAGCCTATGCGTTGCGTAATGGCGTCACCGAACCGGAGCGATTGATGATCGAGGCGCTCTACTACCGTCTTACCGGCGAGCTGGAGAAGAGCACGCAAACGCTGGAAATGTGGAAGTCCGAATACCCTCGCGACGCATTCCCGCATGGCAGCCTCGGAGCCAACTACACCTACATGGGGCAATACGCGAAGGCTGCGGCGGAATGGGAGGAGGCGTTGCGTCTGCGGCCGGACAGTGTATTCACCTACGAAAACTTGGCGTCGATCTATCTTGCGTTGAACGAGACGGATTTGGCGCAATCGATCGTTCAGTCTTGTCTGGCGCGTCATTTGGATAGCGGCAGACTGCGGCAGACATTATACAGTCTCGCGTTTTTGCGCCGCGACCGTGTCGAGATGGATCGGCAGGCGGAGTGGGCGGCGAATAAGCCCGGGGCCGAGGACTTCCTATTGTCCGCGCAGTCGAATACGGAAGCGTATTTCGGACGAGTGAAGAACGCGCGACGCTTCTGGCGCCGAGCCGTCGATTCGGCCACTCGCGCCGACCTTCGCGAGGCGGCGGCACTCTGGCAGGTCATCGGTTCATTGACGGAAGCAGAATTTGGTGAGCGCCGCGTGGCCGTCAGCGATGTCCGCGAAGCGATGGCTCTCGCGGCCGGCAGGAACGTCAAGGTGCTTGGCGCACTGGCGCTCGCTCGAGCCGGCGATACCGCGAGAGCCGAAGCGATCGCCGCAGAATTGGCAACGGACAATTCGGAAAATACAGTTTTGATACTCTACCGGCTGCCGAGCATCGAGGCGGCCATTGCACTCGCCCACGGAAATCCGCGGCGAGCCTTGGAGTTGTTGGAAACGACACGATCGGTCGAACTCGGGGAACCTACCCCGGCGGGACTGGCGCCGCTGTACCCGCTGTACTTGAGAGGTCAAGCGTACCTGTCGCTGCGCGACGGACCTGCCGCTGCCGTCGAGTTTCAAAAGATTCTCGACCACCCGGGGATCGCGCTCAATGGCCCTCTCGGCGCTCTTGCACTGCTGCAACGCGCACGGGCCGCCGCTTTGACCCGAGACCTTCCCGCGGCAAGGAGCGACTATCGAGCTTTTCTCACCCTGTGGAAAGAAGCAGACACCGACATCCCCGTTTTCATCGCCGCCAAGTCGGAGCTCGCACGATTGCATTAGCGCGGACGGTCGGCCGAGGCTTCAGCTAATTGCTCGCCTCACGGAATCGTTTGAAGCGATCAACCACTTCCAGGCGATCGGCGCCCTGAAACGGCATCATCCACCCTGGATACTCCGGAGGAAGAGCGCTGACCTCATCCAACCGCCTGAGTTCGTCGTGGGTGAGCGTGAGTTTGATCGCCGCGAGATTGTCCTGAAGCTGGTCGTGGCGTTTCGCGCCAATGATGACTGAAGTCACTACCGGTTTCGCCAAGAGCCATGCGAGCGAGACACGTGCAGGGCTACACTCGTGCGCTTTCGCGATCGGCGCCATCACATCCAGAATCTTCCAGGTGCGCTCTTTGTCCACGATGGGAAAGTCGAAGTCGGAACGACGCGAATCCGCGGGTTTCTGGTTCGATCGGCTGTACTTGCCGGATAGCAGGCCTCCGGCCAGCGGACTCCACACCAGCAGGCCGACCCTTTCGGACTCCAGCAGCGGAATGATTTCCCGTTCCAGATCGCGGCCGGCAATCGAGTAGTAGGCCTGCAGCGTGTCAAATCGCGCCAGGTTCTTGAACTCGCAGATGCCCAAGGCTTTGGCGATTTTCCAGGCCTGCCAGTTGGAGCAGCCGATGTAGCGGACCTTTCCCTGCTGCACCAGTGTGTCCAGAGCGCGAAGCGTCTCCTCCACAGGTGTCACTGAATCGTTGCTATGGATCTGGTAGAGGTCGATATGGTCAGTCTGCAAGCGGCGCAGACTGGCCTCAACGCCGTCCATGATGTGGCCGCGAGAGGCCCCGACGTCATTGCGGCCCGGGCCGACGCGGCCGTAGACCTTGGTCGCGATCACGACTTGGTGCCGCGCGATATTGAGGTTCTTCAGCGATTGTCCGAGGATCTTTTCGCTCTCACCCTCCGTGTAAACATCCGCGGTATCGAAGAAGTTGATCCCGCTCTCGATCGATGTCTTAACCAACTCATCGGCACCCGCCTGGCCAACGGCTCCGATGGCTTTGTACATGCCTCTGCCGTCCCCGAAGGTCATGGTTCCGAAGCACAGTTTCGAGACCAGAAGACCCGTGTTGCCAAGGGTTGCGTATTTCATGGTGTCTTCCTCCTATTGCGAGTCCGCAGATCAAGCCGGATAGCCGGCGAGGTTATGCGAGCGAATTACTGAACACGACCAGCATTCGGCTCCAGGCCTTCTCGGCCTGGTCGTGGTTGTAGACCTGCGAATCGGGCGGGCACCAACCGTGCATCGTGCCCGCATAGACTTCGATTTCCGCAGGCAGATGCGCCTTGGCGAAAGCGTCGCGCAGCACGTCCTTCGCTTCCGGTTGCTTCTCGTCGTCATTTGCGGCGATGGCAATCAGGAAATGAGCCTTCATCTGCGGAATCAGCAAGTGAGGACTGTCGGGCTTGTCCGTCACAAGTCCCCCGCCATGAAAAGTGGCTCCCGCGCCGATCCGATCCGGAAAAGCCGCGGCGGTACGAAACACGAAAGGACCGCCCATGCAATATCCGGTGGTCCCTATTTTTCGTTTCTTGTCGACGGCAGGCTGGCTGTCCAGATAGGAGACGAATGCTTTGGCGTCGGTCACAGCAGTCGCAGGACTCAGCGAGTGCATGAGGCTCATGAGCGCGTCGCGCGTCGCCGGATCGTTGAAATCCGGGTGATCGGGCGCGGTGGGCGCTTTCTTGGTGCGGTAGAAGGGGTTGATGACGAGCACGGCATAACCCGATTCGGCGAGTCGAGTGGCCATTTGCCTGAAGGTCGGGCGCAATCCGAAGATGTCGGGCCAGATGAGTACTCCGGGCGATTTGCCCTTTACCGGATGCACGAAATAGGCATCTGCAACGCCGTCCGGCGTCGTTATCTCGACATCCGCACCCTTGGTTTCCGCGGCGTTGGCAAGCTTCGGCAGCGCAGCGGCAAGACCGGCGCCCAGCGCCATGGCGCCGAATTGCCGTCGAGTGAGTTCGCTCGAGCGAAGCGCAAATTCATCAAGGTCATCCTGTTCGCACATAGGGACTCCGCAAGACAGCAAGGAAGTTGCCGATCTTGCCCTGATCGGGCCGCGGCGTGCAAGACCGGTGGCGGCGTTCGGGTAAACCCGTTCATTTCGACTCCCGATGTCCCTGCCCGGAAGCAGACATTCCCGGATTGCGATACGCTGAACTGGGCGGAACAACGGGGATTTACCGCCGGCGGAACACACGGTGATTTGAACCGCGACGCTCCCACCCGCAAATACACGGCGATTGGAACAAGCGAATTGAGCGGAATAAGACTCCTCACAGCCATCCTGCTGGTACTGGTGGCCTCAGGCATCTTGGCGAGGGAGCATCAGCAGGTAACTCGTGAGAAGCTCGGAGCAGTTCACTTTGTCACATCGTGCAATGGCGCCGCACAGAACGACGTTAACCGCGCAGTGGCGCTGCTGCATTCCTTTCAATTCAGCCGCGCTATAGACGACTTTGAGTTGGCGCTGGGAAAAGACGGAACGTGCACGATCGCGTACTGAGGAATCGCATCATGAGACATCCAAGTGAGTTGAATCCAGGGAGCAAAGCCGCCGCTCGCAAGCTTCTGTACACTGAGCAGCCCATATGCAAGTTGTTCTGCAGTCTCTGGAGTTGGGAAAACATTGAACTATTCCAAGTCCTCGCCTCGTCGCTTCGATGCCAGGAGTGGTTGGTCAGCTGCAGCTGTATTGCTAACAATTGGGGTCATTGGGTGCAGCAGCGCACCTAGACCTGTTGTGGATCGCACAACGTGGTCGGTCATACTGCCGGTGAAAATCATCGATGCCGGCGGTAATGCGATCCAAATCAAGGAGCCCATTCATGCGAGCGCCCGCTTGGGGTCGATCCCCGGTACGGTATTCGGTAATCCGCAGCCACCATTTATCTTCTTGAAATTAAGCCAAGACCTGACGCTTCAGATTGACCTTAATCGACTGCGGGAAATAGGCGAACAGGCGACGACCATCACTGCGCAGGGAATTGAGTCTGGCTGGAATGTCGTTCCCACAGATACGCGGTTCAGTAGGGTCTCCACGAACTTTGAGTATCAAGGCTCGCAGGCCAACCGAACCGGACTCGCGGATGCGGCCTCGGGAGACACGCTACTGCTCGTGTTTTTTGACCGACCTTGTCGCCTCACCGGTACCATCCACACGCCGTCGCGCGCAAGTGATATTTCCAAATACGTATTTGACGTCGCCGTTGAGAAGGCCGGATTTTACTGGCTCTCCATCGAAAAGAAGCGGGCGGGTGATTCGGCGGTTGTTCGGCGCGCGAGCGCGTCGGTGCAACCGATATATCTGGTGCGGTACTAACTTGACCGGGCGCTTATCGGTGATTTCTGCGCCTTTCGATTCCCAGACCCCATACAACGTCAGAAATTAGGCCGGTAAAGGGAATCGGCGCAGGCTCAACCCAACGAACCTTCGTCCGCCCCCGGATGATGAGCCCGAAACCATTGTATGGACATCCACCGCTTGAGAGGATCCTCACCGAGCTGGAATTTCCGGCCAAGGGAATCGCCAACTGATATTAATCTCCGTCGACGCGGCAAATGGGGTTCCAGAGAGTCGGGCGGGGACGAATTGAGCCTGCGCAACGGCGCTCACACAAGCTTGATCGAGAGGCTCGTAGCCGGTTGATTTGGTCACAGCGAGGTTGCTCGGTGTGCCGTCTACTCCAACTGTAACGTGGACCACGCAGTCCCCTTCCTGATGTAGCTTCAGTGATATTGGCGGGTAGTTGTCGGGGCCAATTTTGAGTTGATAGTCCGCCCGAATTTGGGGCGTACTCTCGAAATGCTTATCGGTGAGCCTCCAAATCACGGGTATCTGGACCCAAGCCGATACCGGCTTTCCATCCACCTCCGCGGGAATCAGTCGGCCGCCGGCGAAACCGGCCAGGCACGCCGCATTAAGGCGTTCAAAGCCGCTCGAGGAAAGTAGTTGCGTTGCTCGGATGTGGCCGTCGGGATCGACTTCAATTCGAACCACACAGAGACCTTCCTCCTGAAGTCTTCTGGATTCTGGCGGATAGTATTCCTCTCCGATGCGCAGGGGGTGACTGGGGTCTATCCTAGGCGGAGTTCCGCCGGTCGGCGGGGCGCGGGCGGTTACTTTCGGTGGTGTCGGCAAGGGCGGAGCAGCCGCGCATCCGCTCAAGGTCACCGCCAAAACAGCCGAGCAACAGCAGGACAAACGTCTACGGTGCGCCGGATGCATTCGTCGTTGCGCGTTGGTGGTTGATCGTGTGATTTGCATCTTATCTGCGACTCGGTTTCTTAATCGGATGGCGTTTGGGCCAGCCGATCCCTCATCATCGGCTCCGGGCCGTATTTTCTTTAGTCGTTGTTTTTGCAGTTAAAGCTGCCCACTCTTTGCCAGCCGCAGTATGGCTTAAGATACGTTTGGTTTTCGAGTTTTTCCCTCCTTTCGGTTCTCAGTGGAACTGCTTTGGAACCGATAACTATCATCGCCGGTTTCCATAATGTGGCAGTGGTGGGTGAGGCGATCCAACAAAGCCGTGAACATCTTGGCGTCACCGCGTTGACTGAACGGCAGATATTCGAGCTCGTCCACGATGACGAGGTCCGCATGCCCGAGCCGTTGGGCGATTTGGCCTTCATGAGCACCGGCAGTGTTTATCGAGTCGCCTCGAAGAATTGTAGACACAGACACACTCGCTGACCTGCCCCGAGAGCGGACGATCGCCAGCGCCCGCAACGGGTCGAGGGCGGAAGTAGAGCCGGCCCTCCGCGCGACGGGCTGCAGGCGGCCAGATGGAATCTTTCCTTCAACGCGAAGCCTTAACGGCTATCTTGGTGTATCCCGACTTGCGAGGCCAGTTCACAATGCCGCGACCATCATCGTTCAATAATCCTTCCTACAAGCCGCGAGAAAGTGGCCTGAGCGTAGTCCTCGCTTTCCAGGTTCTCATGATGTTCGTCCTGGGACCGCTCGCCGCCACCGGGGCGTTGCCGCCGCTCGTGGTGGACATCTGTCGATTGGCCCTGGCCGCGGCGGCGGTAATACTGTTGGCGCACAACCGATGGGTCTCGATCGCCATCACGGTGACTTTCGTCGTCTCCCTGACACTGACAATCAGTCTGCGTTCCGGCGCCATGGCAACCATCGTCGAGCTGGAGCGCTTTGCTGCCGTGACGGCCTTCGATGTGGCCATCGCTTGGGCCGTCACCAACGTGGCGTTCGGCGCGGGCAAAGTCAGCGCCCATCGCATCATGGGCGCCGTCATTCTCTATCTGTCCATAGCTTTGGTATTTGCCAACGCCTATCGCACCTGCGCCCTGCTGCTGCACGGCTCGTTTTCGGGACTGGACATGGGACAGGGGCATTTCATCGGGAATACCCTGTATTTCAGCCTGTCGTGCTTGACGACCACCGGGTTCGGTGATATCGCGCCGCTCCACCCGCTGGTTCGAAGCATGGCGAACCTCGAGTCGGTCATCGGCCAGCTGTTCCCGGCAACGCTGTTGGCCAGGCTGGTGACCCTGCACGCCGCGACCGCAGTCGCTTCCAGCGAAGCCGCAACCAAGAAGTAGCTTCGTCGCAGCCGGCCGGACCGCGGGCTGCCCCCGCGTGCACAATCGAGCGTGCTCTAATAGCATGAGGCAGGAGGTGTAACATGATCAACGGCGCACATATCGTCATTTATTCGAAGAATGCCGAGGCGGACAAAGCCTTCGTCAAGAATGTCTTGAAGTTCACCTACGTCGACGCGCACGAGGGTTGGCTGATTTTCAAACTGCCGCCGGCGGAAGTGGCCGTACATCCCTCGGACGAGAATGACAAGCACGAGTTCTATTTGATGACGGACAACCTGGATTCAGAGATTACCGCTCTCAAGAAATCGGGGATCGCCTGCGAGGAGCCTTCGCAGCAAAACTGGGGACGTGTGACACGCATCCAGTTGCCGGGTGGCGGAAAGCTCGGACTTTATCAGCCCCGACATGAGCGACCTTGACCGGACCATGGCCGCCGCATCAAGACCCGACCTCGAGGCGTACCGACTGATGTGCGCGGGCCGCCTCCCCGAGGCGCTCGAGTTCGCCGAGCGCGCGGTAGCCGGCGAACGCGCGTGTACTCCCGCCCACGGCATGCTCGCGACGATCCTGCTTCGCCTCGGGCGAGCGAGCGAAGCGGAGCGCGTGGTGAGACGGGCGCTCGAGTGCCGGCCGGGCGAAGCGGACGCGTACGACGGCCTTGCGCACGTGTCGCTGCTCCTCGGGCAGCACGAGCGATCGAATACTTTGTACCGACGCGTGGTCGAGCTCGCGCCGGATACCGCGCGTTTCTGGTACAACCTCGCCTCGAGCGAGCGAAGCTTCGGCCGGCTCGCCGAGGCGGAGGCGGCGTGCGCGCGCGCGATCGAGCTCGACTCGACTCAGTACCCGAGCTATCTGCTGCGTTCAGAGCTGCGAGTTCAAACGCGCGAGTCCAATCACATCGACGAGCTGCGACGGCTCCTCGCGCGTCCGGGAATCGAGGATCGGGCGAGAATGTTCCTTGGGTACGCGCTCGGCAAGGAGCTCGACGACCTCGAGCGTTTCGATGAAGCCTTTCCGTGCTTCGCCGATGCCGCGAGCAGGCGCAGGCGCCACCTCGCCTACGACGTTGCGCTCGACGAGCGCAAGATGCAGCGAATCCGGGAAGCATTCTCAGACCCCTCGGCACCACGCGCAACGGGCAACATCGACTCGAGCCGCCATCTCTTCATCGTGGGCCTGCCCCGCTCCGGCACCACGCTGGTCGAACGGATTCTCCTCGGGCTTTCGGGCGTGAGCTCGAACGGGGAAACGGATCACTTTTCCAAAAGCTTGCTCGCAGCCTCCCCGCCGCAAGGCGCAGACGTCTTTGCACGCGCGGCGGCGGCGGATCCCGATTCCGTGGCGGCCCACTACGCCGCGCTTGCGGACAGCGCCGGTCGCGGCGGCAAGATCATCGAGAAGCTGCCCATGAACTATCTCTATCTCGGCGCAATCCATCGCGCCCTGCCGGACGCGAAGCTGATACTGGTCGCCCGCTCGCCGCTCGACAGCTGCTTCGCCATGTACCGCACCCTTTTCGGCGAGGCGTACCCCTTCAGCTACGACTTCGAGGATCTGGCGCGCTATTACAGCGCCTACCAGGCGCTCGTGAGCCACTGGCGCGCAAGCTTCGGCGAGAACATCCACGAGATCGTCTATGAGGAACTCGTGAACGATCCGCCTCGCCTGGGAGCCGCCCTTGCAGAGCATTGCGGCCTTGCCTGGAGCCCGCAGGCGATCGAGGTGCAGAACAGCGCAGCCGTATCCTTGACCGCGAGCGCCGCGCAAATCCGCCGGCCCATCTATGGCACTTCGTCCGGGCGCTGGCGCAGTTATCGCGCGCACCTCAAGCCGCTGATCCGCGGCCTGCGGGAGCGGGGCGTCGCGCTGCCGAGCGATGCCTAGCCGCCGACCCGGGTCGCGGCCGCCCTGACGCATCAGAACGTGTAGGCGGCCTTGATGCCCACCTCGCGCGGCGGATTGTACGTGACGTCCTGAATGAGCCCACCGCCGTTGTCGTAGGGATTCGGAATGTACGGCGCCAGGATGGCGCGCTTGTCCAGTAAATTGGTGGAATACAAGCCGACGCGCCAGGGCTTGTGAATGACGGTGGCGTTCAGATTCATGATGCCGTACGCCTGAGAGTAAAAGGTGTTGTAGGGCGGTGAGAGGAACAGGGGAACGGTACTGCGATACACGCCGTTGAGCGAAGTCACCAGGTTGTACCCCGGCGCGAGTTTGTAATCGTAGGTGAGAGTCGCGGACGCGCTCATCTTTGGGCTGCCGGGCAACTGTTCGCCGGCATGGCCGTTCAGAAGTCCCGGGACGATCACCCCCTCGCCATTGTTCTCCGGATACGAGAAGTTCGAGGTGAGCTTCGCATCGGCGTAGGCGCCGCCGATCGAGTAGCTGAGGCCGGATAGAAAGAGCGGACCCTTCGTCTCGAATTCGAAGCCCTTCGACTCGGCCGTGTTGGCGTTGTACACCGCGAGATTGCCGTCGATCAGGGTGGTGGAGATTTGCGGCTTGTCCCAGCGGATGTCGAACACCGCGAAGGTATAGCTTAGATCGTTCGCGAAGCGACCTTTCAAGCCCGCCTCGTAGTTATTGACAGAGTCCGGAGCATAGCTCTCGAGCACCGCACTTTCCTTGTAAATACCCACCGGCGGGACGGAGTTCGCACCCCCGCGCCGAAAGCCTTGCGACCAGATCGCATAGACGTACTGACCGTCGGCGTACTGGTAGGAGGGATTGACCTTCCAGGTATTCTTCGACGCCGGCGAGCTGCGCGGCGTCGCCGGGATCAAGATATCGTAGGTATAGACGAGGTAGGACTGCGCGTCCGTAAAGCCTTGCTCGAAATGCCGGCCACCCAAGGTGAGCTGGCCTTGCGGGGTGAAATGCCAGGTGAACTCGCCGAACTCCGACTTGTCCGTGAAATGCTGGGTGTCGACCTGAGTGAAATTCTCATCGCCCGGCCCGACGGAAACCAGGCAGTTCGGAAAGCTGTCTCCCGCGACGTACTGACCGGTGCAGCCTTCGGCGACGGTGCGCTCATAGGAGCCGGGGCTGGGAATGAACCAACCGCCGGTTCGCTTCTGATCCTCGTAGAACAGGCCGACCACATAATCGAACTTCGAATCGGGGCCGGTCTTCGATACCAGCCGCAGTTCCTGATCGAACGTGTGGGAGTAATCGGTGAACAATCCGGGCTCGATGTAGCGCGGATTGAGCGGCACGCCCTCGTAGTAATTGTTGATATTGAACGCGTTGAGCAAGCCAAAGAGGTACGTCCCGTCCGACATGGTCCAGCCGTTGGTGGCGGCGTAAGTGCTGGTCGAGGAGAGCGTCGCGAATCCCGCGTCGTAGCTCAGGTCGACGCTCGACAAGGTGGTGCGGCGCCAGTACTGCTGATCGGTGGCACTGAACGTCGTGCGGTCGTTGCCGGCCGGAAAGGTGATTCTCGGGTCGAGGGGGTAGGCGCCCCCCGGGAATGTCGGATCCGCATACGGACCGCCGTCGCCGTTCACGCTCGCATAGATGAACGCGAGGTCCGCGCTGAATGAATCGCCCGGCTTCCAGCGCAAGCTCGTGCGGCCGGTGAAGGAGTTCTGATCGTTCCAATCGTTCTTGCCATAGAACACGCCCGGGCTGTTGATCGGATCGGACGGATCCGCGAGCACCGGGATGCCCGTGAGCGGTGATCCTGTGCGCTTGATGAGCCCTTCGGCGTCGATCCAGCCGGGCTCGTAGTCATACTTGGCCGCGGCACGAAACGCGAGCGTGTCACCCAACGGCACGTTGAGTACGCCGCTCGTGCTGTAGGCGAGCTTGTTGGCTCCGGTCACAAATCCGCTGCTCGCCCCAATGCTGCCCCCGAAAACCCCGAGCTCGGGCGCATTGGGAATAATGCGCAGTGCCCCACCGAGCGCACCGGCGCCGTAGAGCGTCCCTTGCGGGCCGCGCAGCACCTCGACTCGTTGAATGTCATCGAGCTGCAAATACCCGTCGAATGGAGAATTCCCGATGTAGGTTCCGACGGGACTCTGCTCGAAGGTGCGAAAAGAGCGTCCCTGGACCGATATGTCGCTCGCGTTCAGGCCGCGGATGATGGGAACCTCCGAGCCCACTTGGCGAGCGCCGAAGTCGTAGTACGCAAGGCCGGGCACCTCGTTCGCGAGCGAGGCGAGATCGGTCACGCCCGTGCGCGACAGCTCCTCGCCGCTCACCACCGACAAGCTGTACGGGACCGCTTCGAGCTTCTCCTCGCGCCGCGTCGCCGTCACCGTGATTTCCCCGAGCTCGGTCGACGTCGGGGCCGGCGTGGCCGGCTGTTCTTGAGCCGATGCGACGTGCGGCATGCCGTAGAGTGCGAGGCACACCGCTGCTCCGATGGACGTCCTCGCCGGCGGGAACATTCGGCCCGCACGACGTCGAACCGACCCCTTCGAGTATCGATTCCCCATGATAGAGTCTCCCAGTGGGCGTTCTATGTCGCTTCGCTGCTGTACCGCTGTCGGAGCGCCATCCCGGGCAGACCTTCAGTTCAAATCAGGCATCACCGACGAATGTATATGCGCCGCTGCCGAATATCAAACGAATGAATGCAACGAGCAGCGCGCAAATCAGCACGATCAATCGCGAATTATTCTAAGCAAGCGCGAATTTTTCTAAACGACGAGAGGATCTACGACTCAATGTCCGTATCAAGACGCAATTTCCTGGTGAGCACGAGCGCCGTCATCGCAAGCACCGCGGTGGGCGGATCGAGCGCATTCTCATCCCCGAGCAGCGGCTGGCAAATGCCCGCGAAGCGGCCGTTCCGGACCGTCGAGAACGAGTGGATCACGCTCAAGGACGGCACGCGATTGGCTGCCCGGCTGTGGATTCCGTTGCACGCCGCGACGTCGCCCGTTCCCGTCGTGTGGGAATACCTGCCGTATCGCTTGCGCGACTTCGAGCGGCAGCGCGACACGGGCTGGGCGGAGGCGTTCGTGCCGTACGGATTTGCGTTCGTGCGCGTCGACATCCGCGGGACCGGTGACTCCGACGGCGTGCTGCTCGGAGAATACTTGCAGCAGGAGCAGGACGATGCGCTCGAGGTCATCGCCTGGCTTGCGCGTCAGCCCTGGTCCAACGGGTCGGTGGGCATGCGCGGCATCTCGTGGGGCGGTTTCAATTCCCTGCAAACGGCGGCTCTCGCAGCCTCCCGCGTTGAAGGCCATTATGCCCAATTGCGCCACCGACAATCGCTACACGGACGATGCGCACTATGTCGGCGGTGCCCTCACGCTCGACAACTACGATTGGGGTGCGGAATTCAAGACGGTGCTGGTCGGGCCGCCGGACCCGGCGATCGTCGGACCTCGATGGCGCGAGATGTGGCTCGCGCGTCTCAAGGCGACGCCGCCCATCCTGGCCGAATGGCTCTCGCATCAACGCTACGATGGATTCTGGCAGCATGGCTCGGTCGCCATGGACTATTCCCGCATCAAATGTCCGGTCTACGCCATCGATGGGCAAGTCGATTCCTACCGCAATTTCCTGCCGCGCGTTCTCGAGCATCTCGAGGTACCGCGCAAGGGGCTGTTCGGCGCCGTGGGGACACAAGTATCCGCAGCTCGCCGACCCCGGTCCCGGGCTCGACTGGGTCAGCGAAGAGGTTCGCTGGTGGACCCAGTGGCTGCTCGGCGTGGACACCGGCATCATGCATGAACCGATGTTCCGGGTTTTTCTGGAAGATCGCACCGCCGTCGAAGTGTGGCCGAAAGACGTGCCCGGCCGATGGGTCACGGAGCCCTCATGGCCGTCGTCCCACATCGTCACCCGCACGATGTTCCTGAATTCGGACGGCCTCACAGATACGGCGGGCGCTGAATCCGTGCGCATCTGCCGGTCGCAAGAGACGCTCGGCTTGACCAAGCGCGAATGGTATCCGTGGAACTTGAACATCGATCTCGCCGCCCGACCAGACGCCGGACGACAAGCGCTCGCTCTGCTTCGATGGCGCCCCTCTGGCCGAAGACATCGAGATCCTCGGCAATCCCATCGCCGCCATCCGCGTGTCGTCCAGCGAACCGGTCGCGAAGCTCGTGGTTCGCATCAACGAGGTCACGCCGGAGGGCAAGTCCTGGAACGTGAGCTACGGGGTGTTGAATCTCACTCATCGCGACGGACACGAGACGCCGACCGCGCTCGAGCCCAAGCGCACGCTACGACGTCGCTCGTGCCCTGCTACTTCACCGCGCACCGATTCAAGAAAGGCAATCGCATCCGCGTGGCCATCAGCGAATCGATCTGGCCCCTGCTGTGGCCATCGCCGAAACCCGTGACCCTGGAGATCACCACCGGCGCGTCGCGGCTGTCGCTGCCGATCCGGCCGGCGGGCGTCGAGTCCGCGCCGATGCCGATCGCGGAGCTGCGCGACCGCATTGCTCCGCGAAGTCGAAGCCGACCCGGCCGAGCTCGAGAACTACACCATCACCCAGACCGGTCCCGACGCCGAGGGGCGCGTAACGTTGCACAAACGACTGCGCGATCCCGCCGAAACGCTCGCGGATACCGGCACGACGATGTCCGGCGGAAGCGACTGGATCATGTCGATCCGAGAGGGGGACCCGAATAGCTCGGTGTGGAAGCTGGAATGGTTCAGCCACTTGCAGCGCAAGGGATGGGATACCACCCTGCGCTCGACGCTCGAGCTCACTTCGACAGCCGAGGAGTTCCGCATCAAGGAATCGATTCACGCGGTCGAGGGAGAGAAGACGGTGTTCGAGCGAAGCTGGGACAATCGAATCAAACGCGATCTAATCTAGCTGCATCCATGCCACGCGCGACAGGCCAACGCATCTTCAGGGCGATTCTTATTGCGTGCCTGGTCATGGGCTCCACACGAACGGTCGGGGATCAGCAATCCGATTGGCACAAAGACCCATCGCGCGCGGCAGAGGTGGGTATCGACACCGACCTGTCGAAGGAACAACCCACCCTGGCGCTACCGCCTGAGGGCGGCGATACCGATTGGCCGTACTACAACAACAGGATCGACGGCGATCGTTATCTGCCGCTCACCGAGATCAATCACGACAATGTCGCCTCCTTGGAGGAAGCATGTCGCGTGCGTGTCTCGGGGACAGGGCCGTTCCCGGCAGGAACGATTTTGGTGCATGGGGTGATCTACACGACGGCATGGCGCTCCACCCTGGCATTGCAGCCAATCACCTGCGACGTGGTTTGGAAAGCGCTGTATGAGCCCGAACAACCGGAGGTCTACAACGCCAACCGCGGCGTTGCGTACTGGAACGGCAAGCTGTTTCGGGGAACCGGGGACGACAGGATGCTCGCATACGACGCCGCCACCGGTCGCGAGCTGTGGCGCACTAAGATCGGCGATCCCACCACCGGTGAGTACTTGGCCGCGGCGCCGCTCGCGTGGAACGGGAAGGTGCTGATGGGCACTGCGGGCGGCGATCTTGGCGTTCCGGGCCGCATGCTGGCGCTCGATGCCGATACGGGCAAGGTGCTGTGGTCGTTCGATACCGTCCAGCACCCCGACAGCAAAGGCGGGACCTGGCCCGGAACCACGTGGAAGACCGGCGGCGGATCCACATGGTCGACCTATACCCTCGACTCGGCGACCGGCGAGCTGTTCGTCACCGTCTCGAATCCGGCGCCGGCCCTGGACGCGAAGATCCGCATGGGCGACAACCTGTACTCCGATTCCCTTCTCGATCTCGACGCCGCCACAGGCAAGCTCCTCTGGCACTTCCAGATCCGCAAGAACGACAATCATGACTACGATGTCTCCGCGCCCGCCGTACTGCTGACGATCGACCATCGAAAAACCGTCGCCGTGGGGTCGAAAGACGGGTTCCTCTACTTGATCGATCGCGCCACACATCGGCTGCTGTGGAAGACCGCCGTCACGACCATCCTCAATGTCGATGCCGATCCGACGCCCGAGGGAGTGAAGGTGTGTCCGGGCGCCAAGGGCGGCGTCGAGTACAACTCGCCGGTCTACGATCCGACCGAGCACCTGCTCCTCGTGGGAGCCGTGGACTGGTGCTACAACCTGTTCAAAACGCCGTATGCGCCCTACGCGCCCGGCTCACCCTATATCGGTGGCAAGATGGTGCCTGCGGCCGACTCAGGCAGCGGCTGGATTACGGCCGTGGACGCGCACAGCGGCAAGGTCCGGTGGCGCTATCAAACGCTCGCCCCGGTGATTGCCGGGATCACATCGACGCAGGGCGGCGTGACCTTCGCGGGTGACACCTCGGGATTGCTCTACGTCTTGCGCACGAATGACGGCAAGCTGCTGCGCAAGATCGATACGGGGGGCGCGCTCGCGGGCGGCATCATCAGCTATCAGAGTCACGGTCATCAGTACTTGGCCGTGAACTCCGGCAACGTGTCCCGCTCCTCGTGGGGAGCGGTTGCAGGCACGCCGACGCTCATCGTGTACCGCTTGCCCGAAACCGCCGCCGCGAAGCAAGATCCTGCCGTGCTCGCGCCTCATGCGCAGAGCGGCGGTGCAGTGTTTCACGCCAGTTGCGCAGCCTGCCACGGCGCCGGGGGGCAAGGCGGTGCGGGGGCGAAACTTGCGGGCATCTCATCGAGATATACGCAGGCCCAGACGGTGAGTCTCATCGTCGATCCCCGACCGGGCATGCCGAAGCTCTACCCGGGCGCGCTGAGCGCGCAAGACGTGGCCGATGTCGCCGCCTATGTGAGAAGCTTGCCGCCCTGATGCGCACGCACCCGCGCACGTGTGGCACGCCGCGGCATCAGCGAGGTCACGGTGAGTAGCGGGTAAATACGAAGTCGCGATCCTTGATGGCAGTGTGGCAGGGATAGCATGTTTGCAGCTTCGCCTCATCGGCAGGATTGCCATCCTTATCGAACTGCGCGTATCCCCAGCCGCCCGTCGCCGCGAACTTTTTTGCATCCTTGACCATGAATTGAAGGTACCAATCCGGTTGGGATCCGGCGACAAAGGACTGTGAGCGGCCAAAGACCTTGTCGTTTTGCTCCGACGGAACGTAGTTCCAGGAGAGGCGCACAATGATTGCGCCGTCGGGAAACGACTCTTTCCCCTCGCGGTAAGCCCGGATCGCCGGATCATTGCCGAGAATTGCCCGTATGTCGTTGAGACTACCCGCCTCATGGGCGACGGAGACCAGCCTCCAATCTCGGTAGCCGCTCGGAATCTTGAGGCCGAAGATCGGGACGGCTTTACCGGAGTCAGGACCCCGTGCCGGCGCCTCGCCGCCTCCCTGCGCATCGGATCTCGTTATGCAGCAGGCACAAACGGCGATAGCCACATAGACGGCAACGGCACGACACGTGACAGCGCGTGTAGTCGTCTTGGTCATGAGCCTCAGCCTCCCAACTGCCCCACATAATATCCCAACCGGTTCTCGACATCGCCCGCTTGTGGAATCCGTGGTCCATCAACTGCTTAATGCGGCGCTGAGCAGCGGATCTTCCCATGAGAGCCTAGCGATGCGATAGCGAAGCCGCTTGAATAGAAACGCCATCACCGGACGAACTCGCCAGTCACTCATCCCCCTTCGGCCGCTGCGTTTGTGGCGGCGGTTTCGCAGGGCGATTTTCATCAAGTTTGGATACTTTCGTACAATTCGTTCCGATTGCCGGGTGGCAGCATGAGAGACCCGCGCTGAGACATGCCGCGGCATCGATCTGCGGAAAGTGCGAGTTAATATCGGATGTTAAATATCAAGGAAAAATCATGCGCACGTTGTTGCTGAGTCTTTTTGCTTCCGCCTTCGTATCTGGCGCCGTGGTTGCGGCAGACGGTGGTGCGTCATCGGCCCCTGTCAGCGAGGGATCCATCCCATCGGCCTACCTATGGCTTAGCGGCGGCTCGGTCGCGATCGGCATCGGATACGCCTGGGGTCACGGCACGCTTTATTACAGCAAGGATCAGAAAGAGTACAAATTCAAACTCTCGGGCGTTTCGGTCGTTGACGTAGGCGGTGCCAGCATTACCGCAGAGGGCGAGGTCTATAATCTGACCAAGCCGTCGGATCTGAGTGGCAACTATTCGGCAGTCACCGCCGGTGCGACGGTCGTTGCCGGCGGCTCGGTCGCGTACCTCAAGAACGACAACGGCGTCGTGATCAAGCTGCACTCGCAGACCGAGGGGCTGCGATTTAACCTGTCGGGCAACGGGGTGCATATCACGCTGCAATAATCATCACGTAGGCCGCAGTCGTGCGGAGCTTCGCTGGCGCAACTGTTCTCGGCAAATGCCGGCGAAGCTCCCGATCCGGGCTGTGGGCTAGCGGGCCGGCGTCCCCGCAAAGGCGTCGGCGACCGGCTGCATCATGCCGTCTGCCGCCAGGGCGACGACGCGCTGCACGGACACAAGCCGCGGCGGGCACGTCCTGTTCAAAGTTGCGGATGCGGCGCCGCTGCGTCCTTGGGCCCCTTGCCCAGCACCTCGCGCGCCTTGGCGCGGATATAAGCGTGCAGCTGGCGGATCTGGTCATCGGTCAGCTGCTGGAAGCGTGGCATGCCCTGGTCGAGCAGCGCGCCACTCTTGAGCAGAGTGGCAAAGCTGTCGATCTTCAGCGCGATCGCCGATTCCCGCAGGTCCGGGCCGGGCGTGCCCGTAGCCTGCAGCCCGACACCGTGGCAGGCGGCGCACTGCACTGAGAGCGCGCGACCGGCGGCGATGTCGGCTGCATTCAGATTGAGCGTGGGATCGTCGAGCGCATGGACGGTGAAGTCGGGCGGCGATTTCGGCGGCAGCGTCTTGTCGCCGCCCAGCGCGAAGGTCAACAGACGGCGAGGTTGCCGGCCGAATTTATAGCCCATGTCCATGAAGTGGCCGTAGGCGGCGGCAGTGCCGCCGTAGCCGACCAGGATCGAGACGTACTGCCGGCCGTCGATGCGGTAGCTCATCGGCGCGCCGATGATGCCGAGCCCGGCGTCGAACGCCCACACTTCCTTGCCGCTCTTCGCCTCGTAGGCCTTGAAGTAGCCGTCCGCCGTACCCTGAAACACAAGACCGCCCGCGGTCGCGAGCGTGCCGCCGTTCCACAGACCCGGGTGCTGCACCCGCCAGACCTCCTTCTGCGTCACTGGATTCCAGGCGATGAGATAGCCGTGGTCATCGCCCGGGCGCTCGACGATCGGCTCGACCGAGAGGCCCATGACGTTGAAGCCGTTCTCGGAACCGCCATGGCGCGAGAAGAGCACGCCGATCTGTTGAATCGGAATGTAGACGAGCCCCGTCCTCGGGTCGTAGCTCATCGCCTGCCAGTTGTGGCCACCCACGCTGCCCGGCCACAGCCTGCTCTCGCCGGTCTCATAGCGAATGTTCGGATACTCGTTCGGGCGGCCGGTCTTCAAGTCGATGTTCTTTGCCCAGGTGATATCGGTCGTCTTGCCGGGCTCGTTGAGGAGCTTCCCGGTCTTGCGGTCGAGCACGTAGAAAAAGCCGTTGGTCGGCGCATGCAGCAGCACTTCGCGCGGCTGGCCGTTGATCGAGATCGTCGCCATGACGATGTTCGGCGTCGACTTGTAGTCCCAGCAGTCGCGCTGATTTTCTTGATAGTGCCAGATGTATTTCCCGGTCTTCGCATCGAGCGCGACAATGCTCGTGTTGTACAGATCGTCCCCGCCGCCGGGATCGCGTAGGGTCGGATCGTACGGGCCGGAATTGCCCGTGCCGATGTAGACGCGGTCGAGCTCGGGATCGAAGGTCATGCCGTTCCATGCAGTACCGCCGCCGCCGGTATGCTTCCAGAAGTCGGGACTCCAGGTCTTCGCCGCGGCCTCCATCGCCGGGTCGTCCTTGTTCTGTTCCGGGCTGCCGGGCGTAACATAGAAGCGCCAGAGCTGCGCGCCGGTGTTCGCGTCGAACGCGGTGACGAAGCCGCGCGAGCCGAAATCGGCACCGCCGTTGCCGATGATGACTTTGCCGTTCATCACCCGGGGCGCGCCGGTGCTGACGTTGAGCATGCCGGTAGGAATCGAGTCGACAACCCACAGCACCTTGCCGGTTTTCGCGTCGAATGCGAAAAGCCGACCGTCGAGCGCGGCGGCGAAGACCTTGCCGTTCTCGTAGGCCATGCCGCGGTTGGCGCCGAAGGAGAAATGCATCTTCTCCGGATTGTGCTTCCAGACCTGCGGATCGTAGGTCCACTTGATCTCACCGGTCTTTGCGTCTACCGCATAGACCTTGGCTTCACTGCCGGTGAAGTAGATCGTGCCACCGACTTCGAGCGGCGTCGCTTCGAGCGAAACCTCTCCGGGCAGGTCGAGTGACCAAGCGAGTCCCAGTTTGCCGATGTCGCCGACGTTGATCTGGTCGAGCCGTGAGTAGCTGGACTCATCCGACGCGCCACCCACCGCCGGCCAGTCATTGCCGGCACCGACCGCTTTGTCGGACGCGCTTGAACTGCCCGCGGTAAAGACAAGCGCGGCAGCGCCGACTGCGAGCAGCGTTAGGCGGTTGCGTAGCATCTGGTCTCTCTCCCCCACAAGTTTTTTATCAGAGGCAATCTACAGCCTAGTCGAGCGCACGCTCGAGCGCGAGCTTCATCTCGTGAGCTCACGAAACGCGCGTTTCAAGACTTCTTGGCGGGATTCTTTTTTGCCGGTGGGTCCGCATCGACGACCTGCATCAGCGGCCCGGTCGTGCTCGGTGTCATCGATTGATCGGTGACGATCAGCGTGGCGCCCGGTGTGAGCACGGAGCTCACTTCTTTGACGAACTCCGCAGGGATCTTGATCCGCGCGATCGTCGCAGGATCGGGATCACCGCCGGCTTCTCCCATATGTCCCGGCACGCCGATTCTGAGCCAATGATATTTGGCCGCGTCGGGCACGTAAGGGTCGGGGAACGGGCTCGGACCCTCTGCAAGCACCAACGCATGCGTTGCGAACGGTTGGTCGCCGGTGACGACGATCTTCGCGGCGCCGATCTCCATGCCGTTGCGATACACGACCATGCGTTGACTCTGCCGACTGAGCACGATGCTGACGGGACCGCTGGTCGATGCCTGTGGGTCCCAGTGCTCCTCCTCGCCCGACGTCAGAACGTCATCCTCGATCGGCTTGCCGCCGCTGGCGCTGACCGGTGCGAGATACCCGGGATGCGTGACCCAGGTGGGCTCGCTCGCCGCGTCGGCGATGACCACGGTCATGCCGGCCGGCGAGATGGCAAAGAGCTCCTTGGCGAACTCGCTCGGCAGGTGCACGCATCCATGCGACTCCGGGTACCCCGGCAGTCCGCCGGCGTGCAAAGCGATACCGCCCCAGGTGAGCCGCTCCATATAAGGCATCGGGGCGCCGTCGTAGATCGTAGAGCGGTGCTCCACCTGCTTCTGCAGAACCATGAAGACACCGGTCGGCGTCAGATGGCCGGGGCGACCCGTACTGACGGTGGTCGCCCCGATCAGGATACCGTTGCGGTAGACATAGGCCTTCTGCTCCGTGAGGCTCACCACCATGACAATGGGTCCCGAGGTCACCGCCTCGGCCATCCACAAGAATTCGCCCTTCTTCAGCTGGCTGATCGGGGTACCCGCGGCCACCGATTCCTTGGCACCCCAGAACGGCACCGAATCGGCATAGGCCGGCGCGTGTCCGCCGATGTACACCGCCGCCAGCACACCCACCAGATAGGTAAATATCCGACTCATCGTTCTTAAGCTCCCTGTTAAATCTGCCGGGCGGACACGGGAAATTTTGCCGCCGGTGTGTACATAATACCGGTCTACGGCGCTTTCGAATTGAACGGCTGCGCTCCCGCGGCGTCCAATCGGAAGGGCCCTGTACCGCCCGACTGGCGGACAGCCTCCCAATTCAGCTAGGAGTTAAGGATTTTGCACTTCACGCGCCGATCTTTCGTGGGAGTCACTCTGGCCGGCCTTGCCGGCGTCGCCGCCGGCGTGGAGCGCCCCCGCGCGGAATCATCGGCGGCCGTCCCGCCCACCCTGCTGCGCCGCGCGCTCGATGCCCTGGAACGCCACCGCGGCAACATCGAGCATCGTGATCTGATCGGCATCGCGGACTTCTCACAGCATTCGCATGCGCCCCGATTCAGCTTGCTCAATTTGGCTGACGGTACCGCGACATCGCATCTCGTCGCCCACGGACGCGGCTCGGATCCGGCCCACACCGGCTGGCTCGAGCGCTTCTCCAACCAGCCTCGCTCGGAGGCCACCTCGGCCGGCGCCTATCGCACCGATGCGATCTATGTCGGCGAGCATGGCCGCTCGATGCGCCTCGAGGGTCTCGATCCGACCAACGACAACGCCGCGTCGCGAGCCATTGTCGTGCACGGCGCTTGGTACGTAAGCGACGACATCATCCGGCACTTCGGTGTGCTCGGTCGAAGCGAAGGCTGTCTCGCGGTCGCGAATTCGAGCTTGGATGAAGTGCTGACCCGGCTCGGTCCGGGTCGGTTGATCTACGCCGACAAGGCGTAATAGGCGACGGCCGACGCGACAACCGGCACGCGACCAGTCATGATGTGTGTTGAGGTATCGCTCGCACGGGCGGGCGGTGCTGCAACACCTTCGAAACTGGCGCTGAGGAGGCGCTGCGCTTGATGCCTAGCAAGATTCCCGAGGGCGAAAAACGCGGTTGGATTGTACCGATCGGCGGCGCCGAGAATAAGGAAAACGATCGCCGCATCCTCGAACGCTTCGTACGGTCTCCGGCGGTGAAGACGCCAATATCGTCGTGATCCCCACCGCGAGCCGCATGCATGAGACCGGGCCGCGCTATGAAGGGCTCTTCAAGGAATTAGGCGCTCGAGAAGTCACGGTCATGGATTTCGACACGCGCCGCGACTGCCAGGAGCCGGGACGACTGCGCCGCCTCGAGGAAGCGAGCGGGATCTTTTTTACCGGCGGCAACCAATTGCGACTCACGACCCTGCTCGGCGGCACGCCGGTGGCGAAACTCATTCGCGTGCGCAACGCGCACGGTGTCACCGTCGGCGGGACCAGTGCAGGCGCGAGCATCCTGAGTGAGCACATGATCGCGTTCGGCGACGAGGGTTCTTCGGTCATCTCGGGCAGCGTTCGGCTGGCGCCGGGACTGGGCCTCACCAATCGTTTCATCATCGATCAGCACTTCCGTCAGCGCGATCGCCTCGGACGGCTGATCACGGCCCTCGCCTACAACCCGTTTGCCGTTGGCATCGGCTTGGACGAGGACACCGCCGCCTTTATCGGTCCGGACGAGACCGTCGAAGTCGAGGGTAGCGGCGGCGTGACGGTGGTGGACGCCGCCGATGTCAGCTATTCGTCCATCGGCGAAGTGACCGAAGGCCAGCCGGTCTGCATGCTCGGGCTGCGTTTGCACATTCTGGTAGCAGGTGCGACATTCAACCTGCACACACGATTGGCTGCGGCCGGCGGCCTGGTGCGACCTAAGGAATAGACTCTTCACAGCAGCGGAGCAGCGCCTGATGCGTATTCTCGACCGATCCGTCTATGTTGGCCCTTCGCTGTACGCGCACTTTCCCGTCATCCGCCTCGACCTCGACTTGGGTCCTCTCGAGGCCTGGCCCACCGGCCGCCTCGGCAACGGCTTCATCGATGAACTCGCCGCCGCGCTGCCGGGGCTCGCCGAGCACGGTTGCTCGTACAAGGAGCCGGGTGGTTTTCTGCGACGCATGCGCGAAGACGAAGGTACCTGGCTCGGGCATGTGCTCGAGCACGTCGCCATCGAACTGCAGAATATGGCGGGCGAGGAAGTCACCTTCGGCAAGACGCGAAGTGCCGACGCACCCGGGGTCTACACGGTCGTCTACGAGTACGCGCAACGCGACGAGGGCATCGCCGCGGGCGAACTGGGATTGCGGCTGCTCTCCTCGCTCCTGCCGGCGACGATCCGTCCGCCCGATTCGCTGCCCGACGGATGGAATTGGCAGGAGGCGCGCGATGAGTTCATCCGCTTTGCGCAGCGCCGCGCGCTCGGTCCGTCGACTGCCGCACTGGTACGGGCGGCCGAACACCGCGGCATCCCCTGGCTGCGCCTCAACGATCAATCCCTGGTTCAATTGGGTCACGGTAAATACCAGCAGCGCATCCAGGCGACGGTAACCAGCCGCACATCGCACATCGCGGTGGAACTCGCCAGCGATAAGGAAGAGACCAATAAGATCTTGGCGATGCTCGGCCTGCCGGTGCCGAAACAGGAATTGGTGCAAAGCGAAGGGCAGGCCGTTCGTGCCGCGCGACGCATCGGCTTCCCCGTCGTGACCAAGCCCTATAACGGCAATCACGGGCGCGGCATCTCCATCCGCCTCACGACGGACGAGGAAGTAGCGCACGGCTTTGCCGCGGCGCGCGAGCATTCGCGATCGGTCATCGTCGAGACCTTCATGGAAGGCGATGACCATCGACTGCTGGTCGTGAACGGTGAACTCGTTGCCGCAACACGGCGCACGCCCGGCCACGTCGTCGGCGACGGCGAACATACGATTGCGCAGTTGATTGAGATCGTGAATGAGGATCCCCGCCGCGGCGTAGGACATGAAAAGGTGTTGACGCGTTTGGAGCTCGACGCGCAGGCGCAGAAAATGCTCGAGCGCGCGGAGCTGCAAGCCGGCTCGGTGCCCGAACCGGGACAAGTTATCTACCTGCGCTCGACAGCGAACCTGTCGACCGGCGGCACGGCGTGCGACGTCACCGACGTCATTCATCCCGATAACCGCGAGATGGCCGAACGCGCGGTGCGGGCCATCGGCCTGGACGTCGGCGGTGTGGATTTTCTTTCAAAAGACATCACAGAAAGCTATCGCACAATCGGCGGCGGCATCTGCGAAGTGAACGCGGCACCCGGCTTTCGCATGCATGTGGCACCGAGCGAGGGCACGCCGCGCGACGTCGCCGCACCGGTCATCGATATGCTGTTTCCTGCCGGCGTCTCCGCACGCGTGCCCATTGCCGCCATCACCGGCACCAACGGCAAGACGACGACGGCGCGCATGCTCGCGCACGTCACAAAAATGGGCGGTTATACGCCGGGGCTGACCACCACGGACGGCGTGTATATCGACGGCCAGCGCACGGTTGCGGGCGATATGACGGGTCCCGTTTCGGCGCGCATGGTACTCGCCGATCCGCAAATCGATATCGCCGTACTCGAGACAGCCCGGGGCGGGCTGGTACGCGCCGGCATGGGCGTCAAAGAAGTCAATGTCGGAGCTGTGTTGAATGTTCAAGCCGACCATCTGGGTCTCAAGGGCATCGACACGCTCGAACAACTCAGCGAATTGAAGCGAGTCGTTGTCGAGGTTGCGACCGACTGCGCCGTGCTGAATGCCGATGACCCGCTGGTGCTGAAGATGGCGGGCCACACGGAAGCAAAGAACATCTGCTACGTGACGATGAACCCGCAACATACGCTGGTTCGAGAGCACATTCGCGCGGGCGGCAGAGCCTGCGCGCTCGAGGCGGGTGTCAACGGGCAAATGATAACGTTGTACGATCACGGCGGCCACATTCCGCTTCTCTGGACACACCTGATCCCGGCGACCCTCGAGGGGCGGGCGATCCATAACGTGCAAAATGCCATGTTCGCCGCGGCCATGGCGTTCTCGCTGGGCATCAAGCTCGATGCGATTCGCCAGGGACTGCGCACCTTCGATTCAACTTTCTTTCAGGCGCCTGGGCGAATGAACGTGTTCAGCGAGCATCCCTTCAAAGTGCTGTTCGACTACGGGCACAATGCCCACGCCGTCGGGATGTTGGCGGATCTCGCGCAACGCCTCGATGTCACCGGACGGCGCATTGTCGTACTCGCGGGCCCCGGCGACCGGCGCGACCAGGACTTGGTCGCGATCGCAACCGCTGTAGCCGGTCGCTTCGATCACTATATCTGTCGGCGGGACGACAATCTGCGAGCACGGGCATCGGATGAGGTGCCGCGCATTCAAGCGCAGGCCTTGCGAGCGGCCGGCGTACCCGACAGCGCGATCTCGATTATTCCCGACGAGCAGGAGGCCATCGAAGCGGCCTTGCGGATGGGAGAGCCGGGCGATCTGCTGTTGATTTTCGCCGATGGCTTGGTGCGTTCCTGGAAGCAGATCACCAAGTTCAAGCCGAGCAGCGCCGCAGCGACGCGGTCCGTCTCGCAGTCTGCGGCGCCGGCGGCGCGTCCGCGGGCCAATATTGCCGAGGCGACAGGTAACGGGTCCGGCGCCGCTCCCGAGCTCGGCTCTTCCGTAACCGCGCCAACGGCTCCTCTGGACTTCAGCCTCGAGGGGCTGATCCGCGACGAACGCGGTGTGCGAATGGCGCCGGAGAGCGACGACTGAACACCGAGCTCGCGCTGCCGTTCGACGATTCGAGACGCCTCACGGGCAGCAATCTGTTCTTTGCCGCGAGCGGAGCCGTCCTCGAAGTCGTCGGCGTGTCCATCGATGATCCGCTTCTCGCCGCGTGGCGCACGCGGGTCGAGCGAGCGGCTGCGCGGCTCGGCTGGCGAGGTCCGCAAACCATCGTGCGCAGGCACGCGACGGGTGCGTCGCTCGCGATCTCTGCCCCTTGCGATCAGCTGTTTCTGGCGACCGAAGTCAACGAATGGGCACTCTGCGCTGCGCTGATCGAGCGCGATCCCCTACGCTGGAGCAACCTCGAGCAGGCACTCGTTGCGGCTGCAATGACCGCCGCCGAGAACGCCGCGAATCCGGCGGCAAATCTCCAGCCGGTCATCGAGGAACCCGCTGCACTCGAGCGCTTCGAGCGTTTAGCGGCTCTGGAAGCCAACCCGAAGCTGCGGGCATTGCTTGAAGTTGCCGCCACGCGCGAGCTGCCGCATGTCCTCGACGACGCGGAGCTGACATTGGGAGCCGGTGTCGGTGGGCGCAGTTACGCGCTCACCGACCTGCCGCCCGTCGCCGCCGTACCCTGGGAGCGACTGCGCGGCATCCCGACGGCCATGGTCACGGGGTCGAACGGCAAGACCACCACGGTGCGGCTCGTGGCCGCGTGCGCCCGGGCCAACGGCTGGCGCGCCGGCTACAACTGCACCGACGGCGTATTTCTCGATGACGATGCGCTGGCACTCGGCGATTATTCCGGGCCGGCCGGCGCGCGGATGGTGCTGCGAGAAGCGCGCGCGCAGGCGGCCGTACTCGAGACCGCACGTGGCGGTATCTTGCGTCGGGGAATCGCGGTATCGCATGCCGATGCCGCGATCATTACCAACGTCAGTTCGGATCATTTCGGTGAGTACGGCATCGACGACTTGGACGGACTGGCAGACGTGAAATTTGCGGTCGCCGCGCTCGTCGCACGAGGTGGCTCGCTGGTGCTGAACGCCGATGATGCAAAGCTGCGCGCGCGCGCGGACCAACTCGTGGGGCGATTCGGCGATCATTCCCGATTGGCCTGGTTTGCCCTGGACGCCGATGGAGAGACTCTGCGCGAACATCGCGTGCGTGGCTCCCCGACCTGTGGCGTGCGCGGTGGACGAATGTATTTAAGCCATGACGGCATCGATCACGACCTGGGGCTGGTGTCCGACATGCCCTTGTCGATGGGCGGTATTGCAACCTATAACGTGGCCAACATCGCCGGCGCAGCGCTGGTCGCGTTCCGGCTCGGAATCGCCACGACCACGATCCGCACGGTGCTTGGGCGGTTTGGTGCGAGACTCGAGGACAATCCGGGGCGGATGATGCGTTTCGATGTCCACGGCGTGAAGGTGCTGATCGACTACGCCCACAATGCCGATGGTCTACGTGGTTTTTTGAAGGTGGCCGATCACCTGCGCGGCGGCGGCGGTCGCCTCGGATTGCTGCTGGGCCACGCCGGCAACCGCAAGGATACCGATATCGAGGAATTGGCCCGCGTCGCCGCCGAATTCCGCCCCGATCTCGTGGTCGTGAAGGAAAACGAGGCTCAATTGCGCGGCCGCGCTCCCGGCGAAGTGCCGCAGATCATTCGCGCCGAATTGCTGCGTCTCGGTTTTCTGGAGTCGGCGGCGCCCGTCCGCAGCAGCGAAGTCGAAGCGGCGCGCTGCGCGATCGACTGGTCCCGACCCGGCGACGTACTCGCCCTGCCGTTGCACTCGAACGGCGCCCGGGCTGCCGTCGTCGCGATGCTGCAACAACGAGCGAGCGCTCGCTGACCTTCAATCGTCCCGATCAGCGGATGATTTGCGGGATAGCACGCTCCCCGGATGATTTACCGGTATGGCTCGCGGCGGCTGAATGTTGGCCTCCATATCCGCCACGAGGCCGCGGATCAGATCGAGCGCTTCGTTGATCCTTTCAAGGCCGCCCGAGACCTTTGCGGCCAGTTGGCCGCTTTCGCGCTCGCTCCTGTAGGCCGATGCCTTCATGCTGAGGAATCGCAAATCCGCCTCTATCCGGGTCAGCTGATTGGCGACGACGCCGAGCGGGAGCGCGATCGCCAGCTCCAAATTCGCAGGGGATGGCTCGGTCATAATTCCCCTTCCTCGTGCAAATTCGCTATTTCAGCCTCGCGCAGGTCGAGACCCCGCTCTATTCGGCGACGCGCCTCATCCTTGAGCTCGCCGCGGGTATACAGGTCATTGATGAACCCCCGTTCCGCCGCGATCAGCTGCAGCTCGATCTCGTCGAAAAGATTCACATGCTGTTTGTGTTCGACGTCGTCGACGCTGCGCAGTTCTATTTGGCTCAGCTGTTCACGACGGTGCGCACGGAGACGCAGACAGATTTCCTCGGGAATCTGCTGCTCCGCCGCCTGGCGATCGAGACGATCGATGACGAATCCAATGGCCTGCCGACGGGCGGCGAATTCCGCGGCTCGTCCCTCGGTGCGCTCGCGCCGCCCGGCATTGGCAAGCCCGACTTTGCGGATGACCCAGGGCAGCGTCAGCCCTTGACCGACGAGTGTCACCAACACGATGACGAACGTGAGCAGAAGCACCAGATCGCGATGCGGAAACGGAGTGCCGGCATCGGTTTCCAAAGGGAATCGCGAGCGCCGCCGCGAGCGAAACGATTCCACGGATGCCCGTGAATGCGAGCACGAACGGGAATTGCCAGGGTGGCGACGGATCCTTGCGGGCGACCGCGGGTATGAGCCAGCGCGGAAGATAAGTTGCGGGGAACATCCATATGAATCGAGTCGCGATGACCACGGCGCTGACGACCACGGCGGAGACGACCAGTTGTGTGGCGGGATAGCTTTTGACGCCGGCGGAGAGAGTGCGCGCCTGCAGACCCGTGAGCAGGAACACCATGCCGTTTATCAGGTATATGAAAAAATCCCAGAAGAAAATGCCCTGCAGCCGGGTCGGTGCGCTGATCAGCCGCAGCCCATTCCAACTGATGTAGAGGCCGGTGGTGACGGTGGCCAGCACGCCGGAGCCGCCCAGGTGCTGAGGCGGCCAGTATGCCAAGAACGGCGTCATCACGGAGAGCAAGATCTCGATGCGCGGCTCGCGGACCCAGCGGCGCAAGCGCAGCATCAACCAGCCGATCGCGATGCCCCAGAGAACCTCCCCGACCACGATGGTGACGAAGTGCCGACACCGCGTGGCCGAAGGAGAACACGCCTCCGACCGCCGCCGCCACGGCGAATCGATACAAGATGAGCGCGGTCGCATCATTCGCGATGCCCTCTCCTTCGAGAATCGCGGGATTCGCCGCGGCAGGCACATGCGGCGGGCGATGGACAGCGGTGCCACGGCATCCGGAGGAGAAACAATGGCCCCCAGCACGAATCCCACTTGCCAGGAGAGGCCCAGCAGCCAGTGGCCTGCCGCCGCGACTGCGACCGTGGTGAACACGACGCAGCCCACCGCCAGCAGCGTGATCGGGCGCAAGTTGAAGCGAAACTCGCGCCAACTCATCGCCACAGCCGATGCATAAATGACGGGAGGCAAAACCAGGAGCAGCACGACATCGGGCGCGATCCGCACCGCCGGCAGTCCCGGGAGAAGCGCCAACGCGACTCCCGTGATCACCAATAAAATGGACGAAGGTATGTTGATTCGCACGGCGACTACGGCGACCGCCGCAATCGCGATCAGCAGCAATACGAGGATCTGTATGGTCGCAATCATTTTTGGGCCATCTCTGTGCAGCGCCGCAGCGGCGCTTGCCGGGGTACCGTATACGCCGGGATCAGCTTTGCAAAAAAAGGCGCATTTGTACAAGCGCCCTGCGTGACAAATGAGGATGATCAACCTGCGGGCAAAGCTCGCCGCGGAACACCTCTCCCCCAATCGCCCAGTGTTCTGTGCAGTTGCCGGCGGCCGGTTCACCTGGCCGCCGGCTTCTTTTTGGGGCGCGTTGGCTCAGAGCGAAGTGAGCAGCTCCAGCGCCTCCGCCTGAGCACTCGGTGTCGCGGCGCAGGTCAGCTTGTCGTCATCGCCGGTAATCTCACTGAACCGCTGAATTTTCTTGTCCATATACGAGCGTCGTTCGCCCGCAGGGGCACGGGCTGTAACCGACGGTGATGCGGTCGCCGCTGACGATGCCGCCCCAGGTTCCATCCTGGCTCAAGTCGAAGAAGGAGGCACGGCCGGTTTGCACGCCTTCGCGCGGCAGCGGCTGACCGCTGTCCGGGTCAAGCAGCAGCACAGTCACCCAGGGCGGGATATGCAGCCGCTCATGCTCGCATGTGACGAGGTAGAAATTCTGCTCGGTCATGCCGTAGCCGCCGCGCAGCTCGACGCCGAAGAAAGTACGGATGACCTGGTCCGCATCTTCCGGCAACACGATGCCCTTGCCGCCGCCGCCCACCATCGCCACCGAATTGGGCGCGAACTCGGCACGCACGCCCTCCTGCAGCCCGGAGCGGGCGATCTCGTAGAACAGATTGGTGAGGCCAAGCGCTAAGACGCGCTGCCCGCGCAGCTCGGGAACCAGCTTGCGGATGAAGGCGGCCTGTAGCGCGGGTGTATCCGCGACGATCCGCTCCCATTCCGCGCGGCGGGCGAGGAGCGTTTCCGGCACCTCGACGCGGCTGCTATCGCCCTTCGCCTGAGCGGCGCGCAACCGCGCGGCGAGCCAGGTCAGATCGGCACTCGCCTTGAACGGCAGCGCGGTATGCAACAGCGATGCGTTCCCTTTGCAGAAGATGTCGAGGAAATAGACCGGCAGCCGCGCGGTGTTGCTGTAGCCGTCGCGGTAGAAGGGCGTGAGCACATGAATGGGCTCGTCAAAATCGGCCGGCGGCCCGGCGGCCGGGGCACCGGTATCTCCGAAGCGCTGTGTCAACTGAACCCGCAGGCCGGTGACCGAGTTGCGATAATCGCGCTTGGTCTTCGGAAAGAATGACATGGTACCGCTGGTTCCCGAAGAGGTCGCCACATCCAACGGCGTCTGCTCACGGAGCCTGTCGAGCCATTCGTCAATGGATCGACAGTCGCCAACGGAGATCCCCGACAGATCATAGGGTGTCAGCCGATCGAGCCACTTGCTCAGCTGGTCGAAACGCGACTTCGCGAGCAACGAGATCGGATAGCTCTTGTAGATGTCGTGCGTGAAGAAGAGTGGCGCCGCCGCCTCGAGCCGGCCGACCCGGCTGATTTCCTGCGCGTCCGCCAGTTTGGCGAGCACCGGGATTTCGGCGCGCCGCTGCTCCAGCCGGATATTGATCCCAGCGAGCTGGAGCGCCTCCGCCTCCTCACGGGGGACCGAATGCATCCGGGTGTTCGAGTACCCGACTGCGTCGTAAGGATCGTTCATCCAGGCAAGCGCTCGACGTTCGAGCATCGTGTCGGTCACGGCTGTAGATCTCCCACCAGCTCCTCGCTCTTCGCCCAGAGTAGCTTGGCCCGCTCAGGATCGATGGAATAAGGGCGCACACCGCGGCCCTTTGTCGAGACTTTCACCACCGCGCAGTCCTCGCAATAGCGGCCACCCACCACGTCCGCGGGTGCGGTCACAGCCGCCCACAGCGTCGTGGCGGCGCCCTGAGGCACGGACTTGTACCCCCGCTGTGCGGATGAGGTATCGGTCTGCGCCATGACCAAGGCGATCATGCTCTGGATCAGTTCCTGGGTCATGTGCCGGGCAAGCTCGGTCAGGATGCCGCCGGGGTGAACCGCCGCCGCACGAACACCGCGCGCCTTGTGCCGGCGGTCGAATTCCACGACGAACAGATTCACCGCCGTCTTGGCGCCGCCATAAGCGATGATCGGGTCGTAGGACCGATGTTCGAAATTGGGATCGGCCAGATCCAGGTCGCCGAACTGGTGCCCGACCGAGGACACGCAGACGACGCGTCCGCCGGCAGGGATGAGATCGGCCAGCCGGTTCACCAATGCGAAATGGCCCAGATGATTGGTGCCGAATTGCGTCTCGAAGCCGTCGTTCGTGCGGCCGAAGGGCGTGGCCATCACGCCGGCATTGGCGATGATCAGATCGAGCGGCTTGCCGACAGCCCGCAGGGCATCGGATGCAGCCTTGACGCTCGCGAGACTTGCCAGGTTCAGCTTGACGAGAGAGAAGCGGTCCCCGTAATCCTTGTGTATGTGCGCCGTGGCGGCGCGCGCCTTCTCCAAATCGCGCGCCGTGCCGATCACATCCGCGCCATGGGCCGCGAGGGCGCGGGCCGTCTCCACGCCGAGCCCGGCCGACACACCCGTGACCAGGGCGCGCTTTCCGGTCAGGTCGATCCCGGCCAGCACGTCGTCGCTTGTCGAATGCCACCCAAACTCTTTCATATTAACTTCAATCCCCGCGCCGCATCCTCCAGAACCTGCCGACCGGATTCGACGGTGAGATCGACAAGACCGACGATCATTCTCTTGACACCGATCTCCTCGTACTCCGCAATCAATTCGCCGGCATTCTTCGGCTCGGATTTCAGGCCTTTGAACGACGCGAACGCCTCACCCACGCCGAGATTAACCGCAGGGACGAGGAGCGTGATATCCAGTTGCTTGAAGTCGCGGCCCTGCGCCTCGCAAAGCTCCTTCAGAGTAGTGAGCTCCTGTTTCATTTGTGTCGGGCTCAGGTAAACCGGCAACCAGCCATCGGCCACCTCCGCCACCCGCTTCAAGGTCGGCAAGTTGTTGGTATTTGGATTGCCCGCGCCGATGAGGATCGGCGGATGGGGTTGCTGCAGGGGCTTCGGATATGAATACACCGGCGGGAACGACACATACTCACCGCTGAAGCTCGGCGTCTCCTGGGTCCAGATCGTCTTCAGCGCCCGCACGTATTCCATGGTTTTCGCCCAGCGCGAGCGGAACGGCACACCCATGATTTCCGCTTCTTCTACTATCCAGCCCGAGCCCACACCGAGCACCAGGCGGCCGCCCGAGATCCGGTCCAGGCACGCGACTTCCTTGGCCAATATCAGCGGGTTTCGCTGCGGCACCAGACAGATGTCCAAGCCCAGCCTCAAGCGGCTGGTGCTCACGGCAGCGGCTGTCAACCATATGAATGGATCAGGCATGTGTCTGTAACTTTCAGGCAGCAGCACGCCATGACGCACCGGCTTCTCGACATGTACGGGAATGATGATGTGCTCGCCCATCCACAGGGACTCGAACCCGAGCGCCTCCGCCGTTCTTGCGACGTCGACGACGGGCGCACCGTACCAGGTGACGTTGGTGGCAATTCCGATCTTCATGGCCGGGCGCAGCCGCTCAACCGCGTGGCCGAACTTTGACGTTGCCGAACATCATGGCTTCGGCGGGTGATTTGAGGATGTCCATCGGGAACACTCGCGGTACATCGCTCACGGCATTGAGCCGGGCTATGTGATCGGTGCTGAGCTCGACATCGAGGGCGCCGAGATTGTCCTTGAGCTGTGCGACGGTGCGTATTCCGACCACCGGGGCGGTCACCGCCGGATTGACCAGCGTCCAGGCAATCGCGACTTGAGCCGATGTTTTGCCGAGCTCCTTGGCGATCTGGCCGACCACCTCTGCGATCGACAGGTTGCGCTCCGATAGGCGTCCGGTGACCGCGTTGATTGCCTTGCGCGAGCCGAGGTTCTTCATGTCAGGCGGAACGAGGTCTGCCTTCGAATACTTGCCCGCAAGCACGCCGCCGCCGAGGGGTGACCAGGGGCAGACGCCCATGCCCATCTCTGCCGCCATCGGGATCATCTCCCGCTCTACCGTGCGTTCGGTGAGACTATAGGAAATCTGCAGGGCGCAGAACTGGCTCCATCCCCTGAGTTCGGCAATCGCCTGCATGCGCGAGGCCTGCCAGGCCGGAATGTCGGACAGGCCGATGTAGAGAATCTTGCCCGCCCGCACGAGATCGTCGAAGGCACGCAGGACCTCGTCGACCGGTGTATGGAAATCCCACATGTGGAGGTAGTAGAGATCGATATAGTCGGTCTTCATGCGCTTGAGGCTATCCTCGACCGAGCGCACCATGTTCTTGCGGTGATTGCCCGACGCATTCGGATCCCCGGGGGACGTGGTGAGCGAGTACTTGGTGGAGATCACCAGCCTGTCGCGGCGACCGTTGACCGCTCGACCAAGCAAGACTTCCGACTGACCCAGTTGGCCGTAGAAATCCGCGGTATCGATGAAATTGCCGCCTTGGTCGATGTAAAGGTCGACCAGCTGCGCGGCCTCCTGGTCGGTGCTTCCCCAGGCGCCGGCGACGCCGAAGGTCATCGTACCGAGGCAAAGCGGCGATACCCGCACGCCCGAGCGGCCAAGCAATCGATAATCGTCCAGTCTCAGAGCCATTAGCCTTTCCCCCGTATCGCTGCCTTGCCTTTCTCGCGGGCGAAGCCCGATGTCGAGAGACGGGATAATTGGCCCGCGAGCACGGACAAGTCACCGTCCCCGTCTCCCAAATATCGATCCATCGCCACGGCGAACAGCATGCCGAAATTGAACAGGCCCACCAGCTTCGGGTCGATTCCGTCCTTGACCAGCGGCCGCAGCACTTCGCCGTGCTGGCGAATCAGCGGTGCCACCTCCTCGCGGTAGAGCTTGCGACCGAGCTCGGGATCGGAGAACAGCGCGACCGTGAGCAGCGGAAAGATATCGATCATGTCCTTGAGGTGTCGCGCGCTCGAGACTTGGGCGAGTGCCGCCGAGCTCTCCCGGCGTGGCGGCCGTCTCATAGGCCTCCACCCGTTCGTGCGCGCCCCGCATGGCATCGATCAGCGGCCTGACGACGGCCTCGTGGAACAGCGCCTGCTTCGAGTCGAAATGCTCGAAGAGGGTGGCTTGGTTGACTTCGGCCGCCTTCGCGATGTCACGGGTACGCGCGCCCTGCAGATTGGCGCGGGCGAAAACTTGCTGCGCAGCGGCGATGATCGATTTGCGGCGCTCCGCCGCCGGTAGATAGGCGCGGCGCGGGCGAGTTCTGGCGCGCTCGTTCTTGGGTTTACGCGTCTTATCCGGGGTTGCCACTGCCATCGGCCTCCTCACATTCCCGCCGTTCAGCAACGCTAACACAGTTCCGCATCGAATACAATCAACCATTTGATTGACTCTGCCCTGCCGCGACCGCATGCTCTCGATCGAAGCCGGATATCGAAGCCGGTACCGCAAGCTGCGGAGATCAGGCATGGCTGCATCCTTACCGTCCAGGGACACCACCATCGAGCGCCAGACCGAAGGCTGGATGAACGATCCCTACGAGCATTTCGGCCACCACAACACCCGCATTCACTCGCTGCCGCGCGACGAAGTGGAAGCCGTCCAGCTTGACGGCCATGAATCTGCGTCTCGAGGAGCGGCGCGGCCAAATCAAGATGCTGGAGAAGCTGGCCGACGCGCAAGGGAATCCGGCAGATCAATTCGCTCGACGACATGGCGCCGCTCCTGATGCCGCACGATGTCTACAAGTCCTATCCAGTATCGCTGCTCGCGAAGCAGCAATTCGGCAAGCTGAACACCTGGATTTCACGGCTCACGCGTTACGATCCGACGGTCGTCGATGTCTCCGACTGCGATTCGATCGACAGCTGGCTCACCAAGCTGCGCGACCAGACGCCGCTCGATGTGGCGACATCCTCGGGCAGCACCGGCACTTGCTCGTTCTTCCCCAAATCGAAGCGGGACTACCGGCTTTCGATGATGGGGCTGCGCGTCCAGCTCTCGCAGAAATTTGGGTTTGATCCCAAGCCCGGCGACATCGAGGACAAGATCCACGCGATCATTCCGCTCTATCGCGATGGTCACGGCTCGACCGGTGCTTTCGCGAAATACTCCGGAGAGATCTTCGCCCAGGGTGACCCGAGCTACTGGCACACCGCCTTCAACTTCAAGATCAGCTCCGATCTCATGTGGCTGGCGGCGCGACTGCGCGCGGCGGCCGCAAAGGGCGATGCGAGCAAGGTCGACGTGCCGCCCTCCCTCCTTGCCCGTCGCGAGGAATGGGCGCGGCTGCAGAAAGACATGCCGGCGCAGCAGCTGGACTTCGTCAACCGGATGATCAAGCAGCTGCAAGGACAGCGCGTCTTCGTCATGAGCACGTCCAATCTCCTCTACGCCGCAGCCAAGCGCGGCTTGGAAGAAGGACTTTCCGGCGTATTTGCGGCGGACTCGGTGTTCATGGGCGGTGGCGGTGCCAAGGGTGTTCCCCTTCCCGATGATCTCGAGGAGGTCATCTGCAAGTTCTTCAACACCACGCGGATGATCTCCTCCTATGGCATGACCGAGATGAACAGCTTCTCGGTGCTGTGCGATCATGATCGCTACCACGTGCTGCCATGGGTGACGGTCTTCCTGCTCGATCTCGACTCGGGCCGACCGCTGCCCCGCAAGGGCAAGCAAATCGGTCGCGCCGCTTTTTTCGATATGACGCAGGACAGCACCTGGGGCGGCCTCGTCACCGGCGACCTCGTCACCGTGGACTGGGACCACCCGTGCGAATGCGGCCGTACCTCCGTCGCGCTTGAAAAAAAGATCAACCGCGTCAGCGAAATTCAAGGCGGCGACGACAAGATCACCTGTGCCGCAACGCCCCAGGCCCAAGCTGAGGCGATGGACTTCCTGACGGGCTTGGGAGGGTAACTGCGATGATTGCCAAGAGACCCATATCGTATGCCGTCATTCGCGGCAAAGTGATCGAGTCCGACCTGATCGAATTCGGCGGTCGCGGCGGAGACCTCACCTTCCTCGCGCCCGATCCGCACAAAATCGCCGATCGGATTCCTCTCGCCAGCCCGCGTCTGATGGAGGATCTGTACGAAATCTCCTTCGAGGACATTCTCGACTATCTTGCCGAGCTGGGCGAGCGGCTCGATATCCGCAAGAACGACTACTTGCTCGAGGCGCGCGAATATTCCTATGCCACTGCGCCGACGACCAAGCCGATCATGGACAGCTTCTTCCACGACATGCCGTTCATGTTCGACAAGGAACGGATCCGCGGCATGGTCGATTTCAACATCGGTATCCCCTATCTCGAAGGCTGGGTTGGCAAGCCGATCAATGGATCGCACGTTGCCATTCGCGCCTACGGTGCGCGCACCTTGCACATCGTTGCCGGGAACGGCCCCGTGCTCGGCGCGCTCACGATCCTGCGCGGCGCGGTGACGCGCGGCGACACGATCATCAAAGTGCCTTCCAACGATCCGTTCACCACCGGCGCGATAGCACGCACCATGGTCGATATGGCACCCGATCATCCGCTCACCAAGCATCTTGCGGTTGCCTATTGGCGCGGGGGCGACGAGGCGTTGGAATCGAAGATCTACCAGCCGCACCATATCGAGAAGATCTGCGCATGGGGCGGCTTTGCATCCGTGAAGCACGTGACCAAGTACATCCAGCCGGGCATCGAGCTCATCAGTCTCGATCCGAAGCGCTCGGCCAGCATTGTCGGCGGCGAGGCGCTGGAGAGCGAGCAGATGCTTCAGGAGGCCGCCAGTCGCATCGCGACGGATGTCGCCACCGGCAATCAGACGGCGTGTGCGGCGTGCCGCATGGTTTACGTGACGTGCGGCACCGACGAAGACGGCGTCGCGAAGCTGAAGAAGCTCGGCCGGCTCACCTATGACGCCATGCTGCGCCTGCCCCAGGCACTCACGACCAAACCCAAGCGCTATGACCCCGAGCTGCGCCGCCAGGTCGACACGTTGCGCCTCTCCGATGATTTCTACACGGTGATCGGCGGTCGCAACGACGAGGGTGCGGTGCTGGTCTCGCATTCCTCCGACCGCGTCGAGTTCTGGGAATACCTCGCGGACCGAACGGTCAACCTTATCCCCGTCGATACCGTCGAGGAAGTGCTCGATGTGATCGATGCCTACACGCAGACCGTCGGCATCTTCCCGGAAAGCTTGCGTGAAGTAGTCCGCCACAAGGGCGCGCTACATGGCGGTCAACGCTTCGTCTCGCTCGGCTATGCTTTCAATGGGCCCGGGCTCGTCGGGCCGCAAGACGGCATCGAGCCGATGCGCCGCCTCGTCAAATGGATTATTTCCGAGGAGCCCCTGCCCGGTCGCAAACCGTTCTGGGAGTGCACCGACGAAGAGATCAGAGTGGTCGCATGAGGCTTTGCGACACTGCCTAAGCTATTGGGCCTGAAGACACTCCACGCATACGCGAGTCCCACCGCGCTCTCTGGGACCGATCGATAGTCGCGCGCCCATGGTTGCCGCACGGAATTGCATGATTTTGAGGCCCATGCCCGTGGCGGGCGGCGGCTGAGGAATACCCGTACCGTCGTCCTCGATGGCGAGCCTGACCAGCTCCGCTTCGCTCTCCAGCGTGATTTGGATCGACTGTGCCCGGCCGTGACGTCGGGCATTCGATACGGCCTCCTGAGAAATGCGGTAGAGGTTATCGAGCGCATCGGGTAATAGTCGAATCGGCGCTGATTCGAGAACTTCGCAGTGAGCATCCAGTCCGAATGAGTCACGCAGCAGCCCCACCATCTCCGTCAGAGCCCCGCGCAGTCCGCCATTGGCGAAGGTCACCGGCGAAAGGCCGTGCGCGAGGGCACGGCAATTGGCGACTGCCTGGGCGGCGAGGCTCCCGAGATTCTCGAGTTCCGCGGCCTCCGGGCGCCCCGCCTTCAGCATGCTCGAGGCGATCGCCGAGGCGAGCAGCGAGATGCCGGCGAGCTCCTGACCCAGGCCGTCATGTAGATCGCGCCCGAGCTTCTGTTGTTCCGCATTGGCCGAATTCAGCAACGCGCGTTCCAGGCGGCGCCGCTCGGTAACATCGTCAACGATGGACCACAGGTACTTGTTCCCGTCGTCCGCAGTGAACATTGCGCCATTGAAACGCAGCGGTATACGGCTGCCATCTTTTCGCAGATAGTCCTTTTCGTAAGGGCCGAATTTCCCCATGCGCGTCGCGAGCGCGTATTGAGCCTCCGACTCCGCCCAGTCCTTCGGGTCGGTCAGCGCCCGATATTCCAGCTCTCGCAACTCATCGGTACTGTAGCCCGTCAAACGACGAAACGTCTCATTGAACTCGACATAGCGTCGCTTGACGTCCGTAAGCACGATGCCGACATTGGAAGTCTCGTAAAGCGTCCGGAACTTGAGCTCGCTGGCGCGCAGTCTCATAACCGATTCACGTAACCGGTGGGCAACGAAAGTAGTAAGGCCGCAAGTCACAAAAAAGAACCCGAATGAGGCGACCTGGCCGGCCTTCGAGCGCAGTGGCGACAGGAATAAGAACGCCGCACATAGGGCGCTGAGCACGCTCGCCAGCACACCGGGTCCCGCGCCGAACAGCAGCGCGACAGCTATCACGGTGGGGTAGAACGTGAGTAACGCGAATCCGCCGTTCGCAGGCAACATCAAGAATCGGACGAGGAACGCGATTCCCACGAGTGCGACCGCCCCTGAATAGCGAATCCAGGAGCGGTCTAACACGCCCTCGCGCGTGAGAATCTTGTCGAGCAAGCCCGGTGGTTTGGTAGCAGGAGTGTGCAATGCGATTCCCTGACCGTCTTTGGCGCTGTTAACACGCAGCCAATCATTCTAACGCAGGGGTCGCCCACAAGATCACAGCGATAAAAGCCGCAGGCGGGTGCTCTGGATCGAATCGGGCGTGCGTTTGCTTGATTCGCCGCCTCTAGAGCGGCGCCGGGCGGGAGCTTTTAGCTCCCGCCCGGGTTTGCTCACCGCTTTATTAATATATCCAAACAAATACCGGCTGCGACGCGATACCGTTCGCAACCACCTCCAAGACGCTAGGACCTGACTCCTGAGCTGCGGGCACGTCGAAATGCGTCGATACGATTGCGTCCGACGCTACCGCCATGCTGCTGTGGTCGTGGGTGCGGCTGTAAAGGACATGCTTGGTAATCAAGTTCGTGATCCGCACCAAGGGGAAGTTCGTCGCCGCCTGCACGTCATCGCCGTAGAAAGCCCCCTGAGTCACACCATTGAAACCGATCCCATCGATGTGATAAGACGCGCCACGGGAGAGCGCTGGGAGCGTGTTTAGGACCACGGGTGCGATCCTTCGCTGGAAATTCCGCTGGTTGCCGGTGATCGTGGGATTGTAGAGCTCAATGTCGCCCGAAAAATCCGTGAGCAGGATCTGTCCGGTGGGCAGCACCAGCATGTTGCCGAAGAAGGATCCATCGATCGGTGCATTCGGCGGTCCCGGCACCTGTTGCAGATTCGTTCCGTCCCACTCGAAGAAGAATGAGGGCGGGTTGCCATATCCGGGGCTTGCCATCATCAGCACCTTGTCGTTCGGCTCCCACGAGGCCGGGCCGTCGGCAATGTTGATGTCGGTTACGCCGTCAACGCTCGGAAACACGGGTCCGGGGTACCAGAGGTGGTGCTTGGCATCGTAGATGGCTGTATTCGCAATGCCGGCGGGACAGGTGTTCGAACCCATGTAGAACACTGTGCCATCGGCTCGCAGCACGGCGGGCCCCAGCTCGAATGTTGGCGTGGGCGCAGGAGCGTTCATCTCACCGCACCCGATCCCGGAATCCCATAACTGCACGATGGTGCTGCCGGCACTGTGCCAAGACCCGGTTTTGGAGTTGTAAAGCTCCGAGTTTGTGCCTGTCGGAATATAAGGGAAGTTGAACGGAACGTAGGCATCCACCGCAAGCACCTCGCCGCTCGGCAGCAGATTCCATCCCTCCTCGTCGTTATCGTCATACTTGCCCGACCCGGTCGGCGTCCAGGTCAGGGTCTTTGCGTCGAGCAGCGCCGATTGCATGGTGCAGCAATCCGCCTGCATGTAGACCCCGTTCGCCAGCACGACGCTCTGGGCATCGCCGATGGTCTGCGCGAGAGGCGCCGGCGGCGGAAGGATCTGGATCGGTGTGAAGAACGGCGGTGGAGCGACGGACGTCCAGACATTCGCGATCGGATCGTAGATCGCGCCCTGGGCGGTCCAAGCCGGGGTGAAGAAGACGCCGTCAACGACATTGTATTCTCCGCCCATGATGATGACCCGCCCGTCGGGCAGCACGGCGGAAGAGTGATAGAGCGGAGCGTAGTCCGCTCGGCAGTGAGGCGATCTGGGTCCATGTTCCATTGACATAGCTACCCCTATTGTCCGGAGTCAATCGCCACCAATCCTGACAACCTGCATCCTGGACGATGACAGTGCCGTCAGTGAGCAGCAGCGGATTGGCGGCTCCCGGGAACACCCCCATTGCAGCTGTTCGAGGTGAACGGCGGTTGATTGTTGAGTGCTTGCCAGGGCGATGCAGTCGATGACTTCGCCGCCAGCGCGAGCGCTGGAGCGACAGCAGCTCGCGGCCCGCGCGGCGGGATAGGTTTGAGCCGGGGAAACGTCTGAGCGTTCGCCAGTCCGAAGCAGGTGAGCGCCGCGAACGAAACCACGATCTTGATCCAAGTAGCGGTTGGCATGGAGAGTCCCCTTTACTTTTTTGGAGTTAGCGGATCCAGCGGGCAGGATCTTATTCTCCTAAGACCATTTGGTGAACTATCCCATACGCTGCGATGCGGCGTAGCGGTGCTACGGCCTGCCCTGCGTACCGCGATACAGCCACGCGACAATCATCCCCAGTATTACGGTCAGCACACCGTCGCAGACGATCTGTTTGATAACGATGTCTGCGGGCATCGGCTGGACCACGAAATAAATCATGTAGGTCGGCACAACCGTGAGCAGTGCGACAGCCAAACCAAAGCGCACGCCCTGTGCCAACCACGGCTTCGCCTCCACGCCGCGCGCATAAATCCACACGAACGCGCCGGACAGGATCACATGCGCGACTATCATCAGCGGAAAATATTTAACCTGGTCGCCCTCTGCCCGGAAAAGGTTGGTCAGCTGCATGTAGTCGGAACGCAGGAGCACACCGTGTACGACAAAGCTGCCGAGGAACCATGCAGCGAAGAGCACGATCCAGGCGATGAGGAATTTCTTGCTCATGATCCATCCCCTTTATCTCACGGCGCCGCGCAAAGCGAGTCTACCACCTTGTGCCCGGAAGCCCGCTCCTCTACTGTAAGCTGGCCGTGGACAAACTCTTTATTTCCGCCAACTCGCTGCTGCGGGACTCGATGGAGCTCGCCAGACTCGTCGTCAGCAGCGGATTCAGGCCGACGTTCCTCGTCGCCATGTGGCGCGGCGGCGCACCCATCGGCATCGCTGTGCAGGAAGTGCTCGAGTACCATTCGATCATTGTGGATCACATCGCGATTCGCACCTCCTCTTATACCGGCATCGACCAGGCAGACAAGACGGTGCGCGTGCACGCCATCGATTACCTGGTCTCGCGCTTGACCGCGGACGATGAGCTGCTGCTGGTCGACGACGTGTTCGACTCGGGCCGCAGCCTCGAGGCGGTGATCAGGGAGCTGAAGCAACGCTGCCGGAGAAACTGGCCGGAAAAATCGCGTATTGCCACCGTGTATTACAAGTCTTCCCGCAATCGCAGCACGCTCGTGCCGGACTATTACGTTCTCGACACGGATAAATGGCTGGTATTTCCGCACGAGCTCATCGGACTCACCCCCGAAGAGATCCTCGAGCACAAGCCGGTCGGGCCCAACTTCTTCGAAACCCCATGAGCCGCGTTCTCGCCTGGGGCGTGAGCCGCGCTCGCCGAGATTTTCCTGCTGATTCTCATCGCCCTCGCCCCCTGTGCGCCCGCATTCGCCCAAAAGCGCATGGTCATCATCGATCAGGACACTTCCGGACCCGGAGGGTCGAACATCATGTCGATGCTCGCGCTGCTGCAGTCGCCGCAGGTTGATGTTCTCGGGATCACGGTGGTGACCGGCAATGCCTGGCGGGATGACGAGGCGCGCCACGCGTTGCGGATGTTGGAACTGATCGGCCGGACCGACGTGCCCGTCGCGCTCGGAGCGGTGTTTCCGCTGGTGCGAACGCAGGAGGAGACGCGCCTCATGGCGCCGCTGGCGGGCAAGGTCGCCTGGTTGGGCGCGTGGGGCCAGAAATTGAGCACGCTGCCCGCGACGCCCGGATTGATCGAGCCGCCCGCACCGGCAGCGCCGCTCGGCCCCTGGGAGACTCCGCCCCTCGCCGAGGGCGAGCCGCATACCAAACCCATCGCCGAGGACGCGGCCCATTTTCTGATCCGGCAAGTCCGATCGCACCCGCACCAGGTAACCATCTATGCGGCGGGGCCGCTGACCGACATCGCCCTTGCCGTCGCGCTCGACCCGCATTTCGCCGAACTGTCCCAAGGCTTGGTCGTCATGGGCGGCAGCCTCGATCCGCACACCGATGACCCGGAATTCTCGACGAGCCCGCGCCACGAATTCAATTTCTGGTTCGATCCGGAGGCGGCGCGGATGACGCTGCGGGCGCACTGGCCGCGCATCGACGTCACCACCGTGGACGTCTCGATCAAGGCGATGTTCACGCAGGCAATGGTCGACGCGATCGCGAAGTCACCCAACCCCGCGGCTCAATACATCGCGAAGTATTCGCAAGAACGCTACTACTTATGGGACGAGCTCGCCGCCTGCGCGTGGCTCGACCCCGCCATCATCACTCGGCGAGACGATCTGTACATGGACGTCGACGTGAGTCACGGACCCGCCTATGGCGAAACACTGACGTGGAACGAGGCGATGAAACCGGTCGTCGACGTGCAGCTCGTGCATGCTCAAGTTGATCTCGACTTGCCGCGATTCACCCGGATGTTCATCGAGCTTATGTCCGCACCGACGCCGCACGGCGACACCGCGCCGAAGCGCTAGCTGCCGGAAAATGGCCAGCGTTGCCGAACATTATCGCTCGCATCTCGCACCTGTGTACGCGTGGATGTGCGGCGGTTTCGATGCCGCCATCGCACGCGGCGACTCGGAGATCGGCGCCATCCTTCCGGATTTATCGACAGGTAGTCACGCGGTCGACCTGGGGTCCGGCTTCGGCATGCACAGTATTCCGCTCGCCCGGCGCGGCTGCTCGGTGCTCGCGGTCGATTCTTCGAGTCACTTATTGGAGCAGTTGAAAGCCCATGCGGGGAGCCTGCCCATCACGGCCGTCGAGGATGACCTGTTGGCTTTTCAGCGATATCTGGATCGCCCGGCCGACCTCGTCCTGTGCATGGGCGACACCCTGACTCATCTGCCCGATCGGGAAGCGGCTTCGCAACTCTTCAGGCTCGCCGCCGCATCCTTGCGCCCGGGCGGCACGTTCATCGCGACGTTTCGAGATTACACGCAGGCTTTGGTCGGCCATGGGCGCTTCATCCCGGTCAAGAGCGATGACGAGCGGATCCTTACCTGTTTTCTCGAATACGCCAGCGAGCATGTCGATGTCCACGACATGTTGCATGAGCGTAAAGGCGACGCTTGGCAACTGCGGGTCAGCACGTACCGCAAGCTCCGGCTGGATCCGCAACGGATATCGGCGTCGCTTCGCGACCAGGGGTTTGCCGTGCGCATCGAACCCGGGCTCGCGGGCATGGTTCGCGTCATTGCCGCGCTCAAGCCAAGTAGATGAAGCGTGCGATGAACAGCGCCGACAGCAGGTAAACGAGCCAATCGCTCCGGGTCGCTTTGCCGCGCACCAGCTTGAGGACTGCGTGGCTGATGATGCCGAATGCGAGGCCGTTCGCGATCGAGAAGCTCAAGGGGATCATGATGACCGTGAGGAACGCCGGAATGGCCTCGAGCGGATCGACCCAATCCACCTCCGCCAGTGCGCCCATCATCATGCCCCCGACCAAAATCAGCGCCGGCGCCGTGGCGGCGGTCGGGATCGCCTGCACCAGGGGTGCGAAGAATAAGGTGCACAGAAACAATATGCCGACGACGACGCTGGTGAGACCGGTGCGCCCACCTACTGCGACGCCCGCCGCGCTTTCGATGTAGCTCGTCACCGGGCTCGTGCCGGACATGGCGCCCACCATCATGGCGAGCGAGTCCACGATCAGAATCCGGTTCAGCCTCGGTATCGAGCCATCGGGAGCCGTGAGTCCTGCTCGCTTGGTCACGGCCACCAACGTGCCGACATTGTCGAATAGATCGACCAACAAGAATACGAGGATGATCTCGAGCAGCGACAGGCCGATGCCGCCCTTGAGATTCAGGGCACTCGGCAGGTCGAGCCTGAAGGCTGCAGCCGACAGATCGCCGAGATGGTAGATACCGGGCGCGAAGTGAGCCATGCCCATCGCCCAGCCGATGGCGGCCGTCAGGAGAATGCCGATCAGCATGGCGCCCTTGATTCGCCATGCCTGGAGCGATGCGATCACCAGCAGCCCGAGCAGCGCCAGCGCCGGTGTGGCGGTGGTGAGATTGCCGAGACCGACCAGCGTGCCGGGCTTGGCGATGATCACGCCGGCGTCGACCAAGCCGATGAAGGCGATGAACAATCCCACTCCGCCCGCCACGGCGGCGAACAAGGCACGCGGCACGGCATCCATGATCAACCGGCGCACGCCAAGCAGGGTCAGGATGAGAAATGCAAAGCCCGATAGGAATACGCAGCCGAGCGCGGTCTGCCAAGGCACACCCATACTCTTGACCACCGTATAGGTGAAATAGGCGTTGAGGCCCATTCCGGGCGCGAGCGCCAGCGGATAGTTCGACACGAGTCCCATGAGGATGCTGCCGAATGCCGCCGCAAAGCAGGTCGCCGCGGCGACTCCGGCCATGGGCATGCCGGCAGCACCCAGAATGACCGGATTGACGACGACGATATAAGCCATCGTGAGAAACGTGGTCAAGCCGGCGAGCAGCTCCGTTCGAACCGTGGTGCCGTGATCGTCGAGACCAAAGAGGCGATTCAGCATTGCGATCCCTTATTCTTCGCTATCGTCGGTTCGACGATACATGCGCGCCATATACGCGTCGATCGCCTCCTGCCAACGGCCCTTCGGGTCGGACTCCAGAAACGAGGCCTCTATCGAGTTTCCGGCGAGCAGCGCCAACTGCTCCCGGGTCAGCGCCAGCGCTTCCTGTACCGCGAGATAATTCTCGAGCAGATAGCCGCCGAAATACGCCGGATCATCGGAGTTCACCGTCACGCACAGACCGCGCTCGAGCAAGCGCCTCAGGTTGTGCGATTCGAGCCTGTCGAACACACGCAGCCTGACATTCGACAATGGACACATTGTCAGCGGGACCCGCTCGCGAGCGAGACGCTCCAGCAACGCTTCGTCCTCATCGCAGCGTACACCGTGATCGATGCGGCGCACCTTGAGGACATCCAGCGCTTCATGAATGTAGGCCGGGGGACCTTCCTCGCCGGCGTGCGCGACGACCGGCAGCCCCGCTTGTCTTACTCGAGCGAATACCTCGCGGAATTTCGCCGGCGGGTGTCCGGCTTCCGAGGAATCCAAGCCGATCGCCGCAATCGCGTGGCGATGACGTAGGGCCTCCGCAACCATGCTCACCGCGTCGGCAGCGCTCAAGTGACGCAGCACGCAGGGTATCAGCCGAAATGTCATTCCCCACGTTTGCTCGGCCTCGAGCAATGCGCTGCGCATACCATTGAGCACGCAGTCGAAGGCCACGCCGCGCGCGGCGTGAGTTTGCGGATCGAAGAAGATCTCGACGTGCACGATTCCCTGCGAATGGGCCTTGGCGAGATACGCCTGGGTCAAGAGATAGAAGTCATCCTCGTCCCGCAAGACATCGGCGCCCGCATAGTAGATGTCGAGAAAAGACTGCAGATCGGAAAATTGGTAGGCGCGGCGCAGATCGGCGACGGTCGCATAAGGCAGTCGAATCCCGTGCTTGGCGGCCAGTCGAAAGGCGAGCTCCGGCTCGAGCGTGCCCTCGATATGCACGTGAAGCTCAGCCTTCGGCAGTCCTCGAATGAACTCCGTCATGGGCACTTTCATGGGGGGCTTGGCAGAACGTGACTCCCGACGGGATGCAGGTTGGGCGGCGCTTTGGAGATTAGCAGGTCGCACTCGTCCGCCGCGCGTTAGAATTCGACCATGGGTGATCCGCGCATGACTGGTTTGGCGAGCGCATCGCGGCCGGAACAGGCGCGGCGGCTGATGGCGCTGACCGACTTGACCAGCCTGAACGAGTCGGATGATGCAACTTCCGTGCGCGCGTTGTCGGAACTCGCGCGCACGGCGCCGGTGAGTCCCGCGGCCGTGTGCATCTGGGCACGATGGATTCCCGTCGCGCTTGAAACGCTTCAAGGCACCGGCACCCCGGTATGCGCGGTCGCGAATTTCCCGAGCGGCGCAGCTGACCCTTCGGCCGCGGCGGCGGAGACGACCGCGGCCGTCGCCGCGGGGGCAAGCGAGGTGGACGTCGTTTTTCCTTACCGGGCGATGCTCGCGGGGGATTTGCAGGTGGGCTTGCGCCTGGTTCGCGCCTGCCGAGAGGCCTGCGGAGAATGGGCACTACTGAAAGTCATCCTGGAAACCGGTCGACTCCTCAAAGCCGAGAACATCCGTCAGGCGGCTGAAATTGCCATCGACGGCGGCGCACACTTTCTGAAAACGTCCACCGGCAAAACTCAACCGGCCGCAACGCCCGCAGCAGCGGACGTCCTTTTGGATGCGATCGCGGCGGCGGCCCGGCGTGGCCGGTCCATTGGATTCAAAGCTTCCGGCGGCATCCGCACAATCGAGGATGCCCTGGTTTATCTCACCCTCTACGAGCAGAGGTTTGGCAAGGGAAGCGCCGCGGCAAGCAGCTTTCGCATTGGGGCGTCGGGCTTGTTCAAGAAATTGATGGCCGCAGTGGCTTGAGCCTGCATCGCCGGCGGAGAAACCGACATGTCACCCTCGCCCCGCATCGCCGTCATCGGCAGCGCCAACACCGACCTGACGACGTTCACGGATATCTTCCCGCGACCCGGCGAGACCTTGTTCGGCAAGAACTTTGAGATGGGCTTCGGCGGCAAGGGTGCGAACCAGGCGGTCGCGGCACGACTCTGCGGCGCGGAGGTTTTGATGGTGGCCAAGGTGGGCGGCGATCTGTTCGGGCGGGCGACGCTGGACAACTTCGCCTCTTTCGGCATCGACACGACGCACGTGCAACTCGTCGATGACGCACCGACCGGCGTAGCGCCCATCTTCGTCGGGCCCGACGGGCAGAATCGTATCATCGTGGTCAAGGGTGCGAACGACCGGCTCACGCCGGCCGATGTCGACGCGGCGGCGGCGGACTTGGCTCGCGTCGATGCGATCATCTTGCAGTTCGAGATTCCGCTTGCGACGGTCTATCACGGCATCCGCTTTGCGCGCGCTCACAATATCCGTTGCATCGTCAATCCGGCGCCCGCTGTCCCGGCCGAGCTCGCGGCGCTGACCGGCGCGGATCTTTTCATTCCGAATGAGACCGAAGCCGAGCAGATCAGCGGACTGCCCGTGCATTCGGAAGCAGACGCATGCGCATGTGCGGCTGCTCTGCTCGCGCGGGGCTTCCCGCGAGTGGTCATCACCTTGGGCGCGCGGGGCTCACTGCTGGCCGATGCCGCGGGGCACACGGTCGTGCCGGCCTTTGCGGTCGAGTCCATCGACACATCGGGGGCGGGGGATGCGTTCATCGGCAGTCTCGCCGTGTTTCTCGCCGAAGGCCTCGCCGAGCAGGAGGCGTTGTCACGCGCGAATCTCTATGCGGCCTTGTCGACGACGCGAATCGGAACGCAGAAGTCATTCGCGCGGCGCGCCGACTTCGAGACGGAATGGGGCCGGCGCAGAGAAGCGATGAATCATAAATAGGTCATGAAGCGAAAGGAATCCAGCTGATGTTCGTCGTACATAGTTATGCGTTGGCCGTGGTCTTTTGTGTGCTGACGATGTTGTGCTGGGGGTCGTGGGCAGTGACCCGAAAGCTGGCGCGCCCCGACTGGCGCTTCGAGCTGTTTTACTGGGACTACACGCTGGGAGTGTTGCTGATCACGCTGGCACTCGGGATCACGCTCGGGAACAGCGGTACCGAAGGCCGCGCGTTCTTCTCCGACCTCTCGCAGGCCTCGACCGCCTCCTTGATTTCGGCGCTGCTGGGTGGCGCAGTCTTCAATCTCGCCAACATTCTTCTCGTCGCCGCCATCGAGATCGCCGGCATGGCGGTTGCCTTTCCGGTGGGGATCGGCCTCGCTTTGATCATCGGCATCATCATGAACTACGTCGCCGATCCCGTTGGCAATGTCGTGCTGCTGTCCGCCGGCGTTTTCTTCGTCATCCTCGCCATCATTCTGGATGCGTTGGCGTATCGCCGTCTGGCGGGCGGTTCGACCGGCGCAAACAGCGCCAAGGGCTTAGCTCTCGCCGTGGCATGCGGCGTGTTCATGGGAATGTTCTATCGCTTCGTCGCCGCGGCCATGTATACGGATACCGCCCACCCAACGCCCGGCAAAATGGGGTCCTACGCCGCGGTTTTCGTGTTCGCCGTGGGGATTCTGCTCAGCAGCTTCGTCTGGAATACGCTCGCGATGCGCAAGCCCTTTATCGGTGCACCGGTCGGTTTCCGCGACTACTTTGCGGGGCGCCTGCGCACGCACTTGACCGGCGTGTTGGGCGGTGCGATCTGGGGAGCCGGCACCTCGCTCAACCTCATCGCCTCGGAGCGCGCCGGCTTCGCAATCTCCTACGGGCTCGGCCAGGGCGCCACGATGGTCGCGGCGATTTGGGGCGTATTTATCTGGAAAGAATTTCGCACGGCTCCGGTCGGCACGTCCACGTTGCTAGCCACCATGTTCGCTAGTTTCCTGACCGGACTCGTGCTCATTGTCCTCGCACGTACCCTCTGACGGCTACGGAGCGATGGCGCGGGACACTTTCCAGCGCCGACACTCATCCGGCCGCGTGTCGGAACGCAGGCACGCAGCGAGCTGCGCATACAACGCCGCCTCTTGCTCTCGCATCTTCGAGCGCTTCTCGGTTGCCCCCAGTGAGGGGATCAGGAGAGCAGCGCCGGCCAGGACAAAGAGAATACCCAGCGTTCGCAGGCCAACGGTTTTGATCACTTCGATGCTCATGATTGCAGCAATTCCACGGTGGGAATGCTACTCCGGGAGATGCGGCGAGGCGATGTCGAAAGGTGTTAAAAAATTGCGCCCTTTGGACACGGAGGACGCGCGTCGCGAATGCTGCGGAGCACTCCAGTGCCCGGCTCACTCGCTCGGCACGAAAATCCACAAGAGCACGTAAACGAGCAGCCCCGCTCCCGCGAAAATGAACAGGACGGCGAAAAGCAGCCGCCACACCCAGGACTCCACGCCCGTTGCTCGAGCCATACCTCCGCACACACCGCCGAGCACTCGGTCAGTACGGCTGCGTCGGAAGGCATTGACGGCCGACACCGCGGGCTCCTCCGATCGCACGCCTTGAGCCGCGCCCGATGTATTCAGCAGCCGCTCCTTGGCACGGGTGAACTCTTCCTCCGTCAATGCGCCGCTTGCACGAAGCTCTCCCAGCTTGCCCAGTTCATCACTCAGCGTCATGAGGGTCTCCTTTGGAATCTACAAATACCACACGCCTTTTTTGAAGCGCCGACGTCCCCAGAACACACGAAGGCACCCCAAAGTTACAGCTGGGATATCATGCCACGTGACCAGCACGCCAGAACGCGGCACCAGGGCGGGGACCCACGATGCTACCGCTGAGGGTGCTCGCCGCCGATTTCTGCTGGGCATATTCGTGGTCTCGGGCTTCACGGGGCTGATCTACGAATCGATCTGGTCGCACTATCTGAAGCTGTTCCTGGGCCATGCCGCCTATGCACAATCTCTCGTGCTCGCCATCTTCATGGGTGGCATGGCGGCCGGATCGTGGGTCGTTGCGCACTACTCCTTGCGCATCAGGCGACTCTTGCTGGCCTATGCCCTGGTCGAGGGTCTGATCGGCGTGCTGGGCCTCGTGTTTCATTCCCTATTCGTCGCCGCCTCGGATTTCTCCTTTGCTGCCGTGATACCCGCGCTGCCATCGGCCGGCTGGGTTCAGGCCTACAAATGGTCCCTGGGCGCTGCGCTCATCCTGCCGCAGTCGGTGCTGCTCGGCATGACGTTCCCGCTGATCAGCGGCAGCATCATCCGCCGCTGGCCGGAACGGCCCGGAGAAACGCTGGCTACCCTGTACTTCACCAACAGCCTGGGCGCCGCGGTCGGCGTGCTCGTCAGCGGTTTCGTGCTGATTGACGCGGTCGGCCTGCCGGGCACTATCCGCGCGGCCGGACTCCTCAACGTGGCGCTCGCGGTGGTCATCTGGGCGCAGGTTCCTGCGCAGGCGGAACCCGGCCCGCAACCTGTCGTCACCCCCGTGCGCTGGAGCAAAGACTCTTGGGCCCGCTGGCTCACGCTCGCGGCCTGCCTGACGGGCGCGGCCTCGTTCATGTACGAGCTCGGTTGGATCCGGATGTTGAGCCTGGTGCTCGGTAGCTCGACCCATTCGTTCGAGCTGATGCTGAGCGCATTCATCCTCGGTCTCGCGCTGGGTGGACTCTACGCGCGGCGACAGATCGAGCGCATCCGCGAGCCGGCGACCTATTTGGCCGCTGTCATGGTGCTCATGGCAGCGCTGGCCGCGCTCACGCTGCCGGCATACGGCCTGATGTTCGATTTCATGGCGTGGTTCCTGGGCAGCTTCGCGCGCACCGCGGGCAGCTATGTCGGATTCAACCTGATCAGCCAGTTGATTGCTGCGCTCATCATGATTCCGGCGAGCTTCTGTGCGGGCATGACCCTGCCGCTGCTGACTCGCGAGCTCATGCGTCGCAGCGCCGGTGAGCGTGCCATCGGCTTTATCTATTCGGCGAACACGTTCGGCGCCATCCTGGGCGTGATGCTCACGGTCCATGTGCTCATGCCGCGCATCGGCATCAAGGGCGTCATTCTCACCGGCGCCGCCATTCACCTCGCCCTCGGGTTCTCGCGGCTCCTTTGCCGTCCGCGCCCGAAACGTGCCATGCGGGTCACCATGGGGGCCACCCTCGCGGTGTTCGCGGCCGTCCTTTTTGCCGTGCATCTCGATCCATTGCGGCTGACCTCCGGCGTATACCGCACCGGATCGGCGACTGTGCCTGAAGGAGCCGTCGTCAAGTACCTTCGGGACGGGAAAACCGCGACCATCAGCCTGATCGAGAAGGACGGACTGGTGACGATCGCCACCAATGGCAAGCCCGATGCGGGCATACAAATGGGCCCCGGCGAGCCCTCCGTCGACGAGACCACCATGGTGCTCGCCGCCGCCATCCCTTTGAGCATGCAGCCCCATCCGCGGCGCGTTGCCAACATCGGGTTCGGTTCGGGCCTGACGACGCACACGCTCCTGGCGAGCGCGCTCATCGATCGCCTCGATTCCATCGAGATCGAGCCCTTCATGGTGGAGGCTGCCCGCAAGGGCTTCGGCCCGCGAATCCAGAACGTCTTCGAGGATCGGCGTAGTCACGTCATTTATGAAGACGCCAAGACGTTTTTTGCGAGCACCCGTGAGCCCTACGACCTGATCGTGTCCGAGCCCTCCAATCCGTGGGTGAGCGGCGTATCGACCTTGTTCTCGGATGAATTCTACAATTCTGTAACGCGTTACCTCACACCTCAGGGATATTTCGCTCAGTGGGTCCAGGTGTATGAGACCAACATCGGCGTCCTGGCTTCGATCATCAAGGCGCTCGCTCCGCACTTCGGCACCTACACGCTCTACAACGTCGACGATCTCGACATCTTGATCGTCGCGACCCGCGGCACGGAGCTGGGAATCCCGGACGAGGCACTCCTGCGCTCCCCGCCGCTGCGCGCGGAGCTGGAGCGGATCGGCATCCGCTCCGTCGCGGATTTTCAGTCGCGCAAGATCGGGGACAACCGCACCTTAGGTCCGGTGCTCGAAGCCCTACCCGTCCCGGCCAACTCGGATTTTTATCCCTTTGTGGATCTCCACGCGCCGCGCTCGCGTTACCTGAAGGAGAACGCCATGGAGCTCCCCGCGCTGACGCTCCTGCCCATTCCGTTCCTCGAGCTGGTCGGCGAGCGCGGGCCGCGTGCCGCAACAGGCGAGCCTTCGCCGAGCAGCGCCGTCGTGCGGGATGGTCTCGTCCTGCGAGCACTCGACATTCGCCATGCGCTGGCGAGCGGCAGCCTCGATGGGCTGAATCCCGCCAGCGCGAGATACCTGTGGCTGGTCGGCACGGAGCAAGCGGCTTGTGCCGCATCCCCCGCGCAGGCGGCCTGGGCCGATGCCGTCAGAAATTTGAGCGACCAAACGGCCGCCTACCTCAATGCCGGCGAGCTCGAGCCGCTGTGGGCCTCGATCTTGTCGAGCCCCTGCTACCGCGAGGTCGGCGCCGACCAGGTTGCATGGGTGAATTTGTTCGCGGCGATCGCGCAGCGCAATGCGCCCGACATCGTGCGACTCGGCACGGGTTTGCTTGAATCCGGCGCAGCGCATTCCGATGCTGAGACCGCCTACTTGACCACGATCACCGCCGCCGCTTATGTCAATCTCGGTCGCGATGCAGAGGCCCATGCGCTCTTGCAGAACCAGTGGTCGCGATTCAATCACACCGGTCCGTTCGAGTTCGCGCTGCGTGATCTTCGCGCCCTGACGGAGCCCGGGGTCTAATTTCCGCTCGACCCCTTGTGTTGATTGGAGGACACTGGCCTCACGACCCACACGGTTCGGCGGGGTAACGCAGGGAGCTGTCCGTGGCAGGCAAGAGACCCGTGGATGCGTCACGACGCGACAGCGGTGGCCTGCTGCGTCTGGGTACTTTGCCGGCGCTCAACTGGATCCTGCTCGCGTACGCCGCGGTGGTGATCGGCATTGGCTGGGCCTACACCGGCTCCCGCATCCACAGCGACTACGAGGAGACGATGGATGAGGAGCGCACTCGCCTGCGCGGCGTCACCGCAGCGCTGGAGGCCGGCACGCTGGCGATGCTCAATGACGGGGTGGGCGAGGCGGTTGCAGGTGCCAACGAGCTGCAGGCGGACGGGGGGCTGATTCTCGCCAGCCGCGCCGAGATCATCGCGACCTTACGCAAGCAACTGGCCGGGGGAAGCTACGTCCACAGTCTGTTTCTCGCCGACGGTGTACATTTCGCGCTCACGAGCCGCGAAGGTCAGTTCGGCGGTCCCCTCATGCCCCCGTGGCTCACGGTATCCCGGGCGCCCTTATCGAACGCGACCTGGGTGGGCTCACCCATCGCGGATCCGGACCACGCCACTGCTTTCGTGATTCCGATCGCGCGGCGGGTCGCCTGGGGCAAAGACATGACGCTCTGGGCGGGCGCACTGATCAGTTTCGACGGGTTTGACGATCTCTATCGCAAATCCAGCGATCAAATCACGACCATGGGGTTGATCGCGAGCGACGGCACGATTCTCGTCCGCACGCCGAAGGTCGACGGCCGCGATCTTCCCCCCGCCACCAGTGTGGCCTCGGTCGATGTGTTCCGTCGCGCGGTCGCCCAGGGCAATGAAGGCATCGTCGAGGGTTACGGCCCCGTCGCCAAGCAGGAGATGATCTACGCCTACGATCTCATGAGCGGCTATCCCATCTACATCCTGGACGGTCAGACCCGCGATGCGGCCCTGCTGCCCTGGCGCAACCGGCGGCGCGTGGCCGTGGGAACGACCGCGGCGTTCAGCGCGCTGGTACTCGGCATGACGGCGCTCCTGAACCACTCGCTGCGCACCTTGCGCCGCCGAGATCATCATTACAGAACACTGTTCAATAGTGCGCAGTTCAGCGTCTTTCTGCTGGAAGGCGATCGGTTCGTGGACGCCAATCTCACGGCGATCCGGATGTTCGGCCTGAAAACCGATCGGGACGCGATCGGGCTCACGCCGTGGGATCTTTCGCCGGAGTTTCAGCCCGACGGGCAGCGCTCCGATGAGCTCGCGCGCGCGCGGATCCAGACCGCTCTGCGCGAGGGGGGTACCAGCTTCGAATGGCTCCACCGGCGTCTGGACAACGGCGTGAGCTTCCCCGCGGAAGTAGGGCTCTCGAGCATCACCGAGGGCGGCACCGTGCTGGCGCTCGCCGTCGTCCGCGATCTCACCGTGCGCAAGCGCGCCGAGCACGATCTGCAGTTGCTCTCGGCCGAGTTGATGCGATCTCAGGACGAGGAACGGCGGCGCATCGGTCGTGATTTGCACGATTCGACCGGCCAGACGCTCGCCGCCCTCGAGCTCGGCCTCGCGCAGCTCATGCATGATACGAGCTCGGCAGCAGCGGACCGCCGCAAGCTGCTCGAGCACTGCGCGGATCTGGCGACGCAGTGCTCGACCGAGATCAGGATGGCGTCCTATCTGCTGCATCCGCCCTTGCTCGACGAGCTGGGTCTCTTGAGCGCGCTGCGCTGGCTGGCGGATGGCTTTCACCAGCGCAGCGCCATCGAGGTGCGGCTCGATCTGCCGCAGACCATGGAACGGCTCAGTCGGGACAACGAGCTCTGCCTGTTCCGGGTCGCGCAGGAAGCGCTCACGAACGTGCATCGTCACGCCGACAGCCCTTGGGTGACCGTCCGGCTCAAAGTACAGTCCAACAGCGTCATGCTGGAGATCGAGGATGCCGGCCGCGGAATGCAGCACGCAGACGACGCCGAGACGCCGGGAAGTACCCCCTCCTTGGGAGTTGGCCTCGCAGGCATGCGCGAACGCATGCGTCAGATCGGCGGCACGCTGTCCGTCGAATCCACGAGCCAGGGAACTCGGGTGCGCAGCACTCTGAGCACGGCATGACACCCACGCGCATTCTCATCGCGGACGACCATGAGCTGTTGAGACGCGGGATCGTGGCGGAATTGTCCCAAGTGCCGGGCTGGGTCGTGGTTGCCGAGGTGGCCAACGGCAGAGCCGCGGTGGTCTCCGCGGCGGAGCTCAAGCCGGACCTCGTCGTGCTCGATCTGACCATGCCGGAGCTCAATGGCCTCGAAGCGGCTCGCCGCATTCTCTCCGCGGACCCGAGCACGCGCATTCTCATATTGACCGCGCACGAGTCCGAACAGCTCGTGCGGGAGGTATTGAGCGTGGGTGCGCGGGGATACGTCTTGAAATCCGACGCCGGACGGATACTCGTCGTGGCGTTGCAGGCGTTGCTCGAAGGCGGCTCATTCTTCACCTCGAGCGTGGCACGCATGGTCATGGATGGGTATCTGCGGAACGAGGCGGGTGACGCAAGCACAGCGCAGACGCTCTCGGGGCGCGAGCGGGAAATCGTGCAGCTGCTCGCCGAAGGCAACAGCAACAAGGACGTCGCGCGAGCGCTGAACATCAGCGTGAAGACGGCAGAGACTCACCGCAGTAACATAATGCGCAAGCTCGGCCTCGGGTCGCTCCCGGAGCTCGTACGCTACGCGATCCGGAACAACATCATCGAGCCCTGAGCTCGCCCCCGGGACCTCCGCCCCGCACCCTACAGGGTTTCCCCGAGCCCGATACCCAGTCTTCTCGATATCGCCAGAGGCGGCGCGAGGCTACTTTGGGCGGATCAATTGGCAAGCTCGCATCAAGGACTCGATCGATGACTGTGCTCACAGCCGACGCCTATACAGTGGCGCTCGCGGCGTCCTTGGCGATGCTGCTGTCGTACACAACGCTCAAGCTCGCCGTGCAGGCCTCCTCCGCGCGCTCGCGCAGCGGCGTCTGCATGGTGCTGCTCAGCTCGGTCGCACTGGGGTTCGCGCTCTGGACCACGACCTTCGTGCGGGTTCTGGCCTTCTCGGCCGGCCAGCCGCCGCGCTTCGACACTTCCTGGCTTGTGGTGTCGCTCACTGTTGCGGTCTCGAGCCAGCTATGCGCGCTGTTCTTCGTTGCGTGCCGTGAACCGGACACATCGAATATCGCCGGCACAGCTTTCGCGCTCGCGGTCGGCGCAGGCGCGACGCACTGCGCGGCGCTCGACGAGCTGTCCGCCGACGTACTGCACGATGGCCTCACCTGGGCCTGCATCTGGTTCCCGCTCGCCTTCCTGACATTCCTGGCGGCGCTGCGGATTTGGTTCAATTGCCGTGATCGTTCCTGGCAATCGATCGTCCTGCGCTCTGCCGCAACGCTCGCGGGCGGGGTGGCTCTATTCGGCACGGATGCAGAGGCGCTCGCGAGCTCGCAATGGGTATTCGATGCCTGCTGCGGGCCGCCGGCCAATGCCGGCTCGCTGCTCGCGATCACCAGCGCAACTCTGGGCTGCGCTGTGCTCACGGTGGCGCTGGTGATTTCGGTTTGCGCCGAGGAACGCAAGACACGCGCAATCCGACACGCGCGCGAGCTCGAGGAAGTTCACGCCCGCCTGCAATACCTCGCCACACATGACGCGCTCACCACCCTGCCGAATCGGCAACGCTTCAACGACCGGCTCGCGAAAGCCGGTCGCCATGACCACCGCCAAGGAGCGCGGCGGCCATCGAATACTTTTCTTTCAAGCAGGGATGACTGATTCGATGCAGGAACGGCTTGCCTTCGAGAATGACCTGCGCCGCGCAATGGCGGATCGGACGGGAACCCGCAGCGCACTGGTCGCGGCGCTCTCCGCAATGGTCGCCCGCGGGACCGATCCATGAACAAGAACGACGCGCTTGCGGACGACGCGCACGAGCCCTGCGCTAGGGCTGATTTGCTCGATCCGGGAACATTCAGCGGCGATGGGCCGGGACCGGCCGTGCGGCGCGTGCTGATCGTCGATGACCACCCGATCGTGCGCCAGGGCCTGCGCCGCATCGTGGAAGACCAGGATGATCTCGTGGTCTGCGCGGAAGCGCAGACGCGCGACGATGTGCGCGCGGTCTTGGCCGAGCAGCATCCCGACGTGCTGATCTGCGACATCAGCTCGAAAAACGGCAGCGGCATCGATCTCGTCCGCTACGCGCGCGCTCATCATCCGCAACTGCGCATTCTCGTGCTGTCCGCGCTGGACGAAAGCCTGTACGCCGAGCGCATGCTTGCCCTCGGCGCCAACGGCTACATCACGAAAGAGTCGTCGACCGCTGAGTTCCTGGCATCGATGCGGAGCGTTCTGGACGGCCAGATCTACGTCTCGGAGACCATTCGTCGCAACGTGCTGCGCAGGTACGCGGGCCGTATGTCGCCCAAGCCCGACGACCCGATCGATCGCCTGAGCAACCGCGAACTGCAGATTTTGCACATGATCGGCAGGGGGATGAGCACCCGGGAAACGGCGCAGGCGCTGCATTTGAGCGTCAAGACGGTGGAGTCTCATCGGCAGAGCATCAAGCGCAAGCTAAATCTCGGCACCGCCACGCAACTGATGCGCTACGCGGTGCTGGATCTGGCCAGATGCGACCCCTGAGAGCGGCCTGTCGAGCGCAAGTCGCTATACTAGCCTGCTTTTTCCCGGAGACGGCAATGTCCCAGACTGCGAGGTCCCTCTTAACGCGCAGAGCTTGCGCCGTGGCACTGGCGCTGCTCATGTCGAGCGTGACGAATGCCGCAGAGAATGTCCGATCGGGCGAGCGCGTCGTGCTGCCCGCCGACGTTACACCCGATCATTACCGCATCGAAATCACCCCGAATCCGGCGGCGCTGACTTTCACCGGGACGGTGAGGATCGATATCACCGTGCATGCGCCGACGCGCAGCATCGTGCTCAACAGCGCGGACATCGTGATCGATCGAGCCGCCCTCGCCGGCGGCCCCGCCGTGAGCGCGATCACCTACCAGAAGGCTCCGCAAACGGCCACCTTCAGGCTCGCGGGCGCATTGGCGCCCGGCAGCTACACGTTGCAGCTCACATACCACGGCACGATCTTTCAGCAAGCCTCCGGGCTGTTTGCGTTGGATTACCAAACCGGGACAGTCAAGGCACGCGCTCTTTTCACCCAGTTCGAGAATTCCGACGCCCGCCGATTCGTGCCTTGCTGGGACGAGCCCGCTCAAAAGGCGACCTTCGAGCTCACCGCCACGGTTCCCGCCGCCGAGGTGGCGCTTTCCAACATGCCCGTCGCCTCGACCGAGAATCACGGCGGCACCAAGACCGTACATTTTGCCGCCACGCCAAAAATGTCGTCTTATCTGCTGTTCTTCGGACTGGGCGACTTCGAGCGGGTGCATCGCCGCGTGGGCGAGGTGGATATCGGCGTCGTGGCCAAACGGGGCGACGCCGCCGTCAGCGCCTTTGCCCTCGATGCCGCCGCGCAGCTCTTACCCTATTACAACGACTACTTCGGCACGCCCTATCCCTTGCCGAAACTCGACCTGATCGCCGCTCCAGGCGCCAGCGAGTTCTTCGGCGCCATGGAGAACTGGGGCGCGATTCTCTATTTCGAGCATGACTTGCTGGTGGATCCGCGCATATCGACCGCAGCGGACACGCAAAACGTGTACGCCACCGTGGCGCATGAGATGGCGCACCAGTGGTTCGGCGATCTGGTCACCATGGCGTGGTGGGACGATTTATGGCTCAACGAGGGCTTCGCGTCCTGGATGGCGAATCGAGTGACGCAGCACTTCCATCCGGAATGGAATATCTGGCTGCAGGATCAGGCGCGCATCCAGGCCACGATGGATCAGGACGCGCGCGCGGGCACGCACCCGATCATCACGCCCATTCACGACGTGTTCCAAGCGAGCGAAGCGTTCGACAACATCACCTACTTCAAGGGCGAAGCGGTCATTCGCATGCTCGAGGCGTACGCGGGTCAAGATGAGTTTCGCGCAGGCGTGCGCGCTTACATGCACGATCATGCCTACGGCAACACCGTGAGCGATGATCTGTGGAAGGAGATAGATCGCGGCTCGCCACGGCCGCTGACGCAAATTGCGCACGATTTCACGCTGCAGGCCGGAGTGCCCGTGATCAATGAGAAGTCCTCGTCCTGCGAGGGCGGAAGAACTCATGCGCAGTTGACGCAGACCCATTTTGCGATCGACTCCGCATCGACGTCGGCAAACCGGTGGCATGTGCCGGTGACAACGCGCGTGGGAGATGACTACCAGACGACGGTGATCGCGGGTGACGACGCGCAGGAGATCGATCGCCCCGGCTGCGGCGCGCTGATTTTGAACGCGGGACAGAGCGGCTACTTCCGCAGCCGCTATTCCCCACAGGATTTTTCGCGCCTCACCGAGCACTACGCCGCGCTCGCGCCCGAAGATCAGCTCGGCCTGCTGCATGACACTTCCGCGCTCGCGTTCACGGGCGAGGAGCCGATGGCAAACTTGCTCGAGCTCGTCCGGCAGGTTCCGCCGGACGCCGATCCCCTCGTCGTCTTGGATTTGGTTCGCACGCTCGAGGACATGGACCGTCTCTTCGATGGGCTGCCGTCGCAAGCCGCCTTTCGGTCCTACGCGATTGCCGTCTTGAGTCCTGCGCTCACCCGCCTCGGCTGGACTTCGAAAGGGCAGGAGACAGACAACGTAGCCATCCTTCGCGCGGCTCTGATCGAGGCGCTTAGCGCGCTGGACGATCCATCCGTAGTCGCCGAAGGTCGCAGCCGATTCGCCGATTATCTGCGCGACCCATCCGCGACGCCGGCCAACATGCGCCGCACGGTGTTGCGAATAGTGGCGTTGCATGCGGATGCGCAGAGCTGGGAGCGGCTTCTAGCCATGGCCGAGCAGGCGAAGAGCGAGCTCGAGCGTCGCGAGCTCTATGCGTTCCTGGCTGCGGCCGAGGACCCCGCGCTCGCGCGCAGGGCCCTCGAGCTCGCCCTTTCCGGCAAACCACCCGCCACGCTGATTTCGCCGATCATCGCCGCGGTGTCCTACCGCCATCCCGATATGGCCTTCGATTACGCGACGCGCCATTGGGATCGCCTCGCCCCGTACATCGAGCCCGCCAGCCAGCCGGCGTTCATTCCTCGTCTCCTCAGTAATGCCTACAATCCTGCGCTGATCGGCCAGCTGGATGCATTCGCCAAGCAACACATCCCGTCGAGTGCCCGGCAGAGTGTGCGCAACGTGAAGTCCAATATTCGCTATAACGCCGCCATCCGCACCAAGCGGCTGCCCGAGGTCGTGGCGTGGATTGAACATCCCAGCACCCGCGCGTCGATGCGGTAAGCTCTCTCGCCATGCCGTCCAGCTGGCTCACGTGGGCGATCGTCGCCGCATCCATCACGGGCGTGCTTACGCGCCCAAAAGGAACATCGGAAGCGCTGTGGGCAAGCATCGGCGCGGTGGCGCTGGTCGTGTTCTCGCTGTTGCCTCCCGCGGAAGCGCTCAGCGCGGTGCTCTCGGGCACGGATGTCTACCTGTTTTTGATCGGCATGATGCTGCTTGCCGAGCTCGCACGGGAAGAGGGGCTGTTCGATTGGCTCGCGGCTTACGCCGTACGTCACGCGGCCGGGTCGCCCGGCCGTTTGTTTCTGCTCATCTACGGAGTGGGAACGCTCGTCACGATATTTCTTTCCAACGACGCCACCGCCGTGGTCCTCACTCCCGCGGTCTACGCTGCCGCCAAGCGCGCCAATGCGGCACCCCTGCCCTACCTGTTCGCCTGCGCCTTCATCGCCAACGCGGCGAGCTTCGTGCTGCCGATCTCGAATCCCGCAAACCTGGTGGTGTTCGGCGACCGCATGCCGGCGTTGTCGGCGTGGCTCGGTCAATTCGGCGCAAGTGCGGTCGTGTCCATTCTATTGACCTATGGAGCGTTGCGCGTGGCGCAACGTGCACAGCTGAGAGAACGGGTGTGCCAAACGGTACCTGAACCCGTCCTCGGCAAAACCGGGCGCATCGCGGCGGCTGCTATTGCGCTCACCGCGATCGTGCTGCTCGTTTGCTCCGGCTTGAGCCGGCAGCTCGGCCTGCCCACGTTCGTCGCCGGCTGTTGCGCATGCCTTCTGATCAGCTTGATCAAGCGCAGTGCGCCCACGCAACTCCTCGGGCACATTTCCTGGCGCATTCTGCCTCTGGTTGCCGGGCTCTTCGTCCTCGTGAAAGCCGTCGAAGATACCGGCGCACTTTCCGCCCTCCCGGGCTTGGTGTCCACGAAGGCTGCGACCGCGCCCCTCTCGACCGCTTTCGGCACCGGCATTCTCGTGGCCCTCGCCGGTAACATCGTCAACAACTTGCCCATGGGCCTTTTCGCCGGCGCGGCCGGCGCGGGGGCTCACTGGCCGCCCGCGGTAAAGGCGGCGGTGCTGATCGGCGTTGACCTCGGGCCCAATTTGTCCGTGACGGGCTCGCTCGCGACCCTCCTCTGGCTGATCGCGATACGGCGCGAGGGAGAGAACGTGAGCGGATGGCAATTTCTCGCTTTGGGGGCCCTCGTCATGCCTCCCGCCCTGCTCGGCTCGCTCGCGCTCGCCGCGCATTGATGTAAAGTTAAGCCAATCGAAAATAAGGCAGAAAAAGAATTTAGCGCAATGCAGATAAGTACAATCAGCCGAGTCTGGTGTCTGATCCTGGCCATCCCTGTCGCATCCTTTACCTCCAGCGCGGCGTTTGCCGCAGAGGTCGGGCCGGGCTACGACATCGAAATGAGCCGCATGATTCCCGTTCGCGACGGCACCACGCTCGAGGCCTGGATCACAAAGCCGTCCAACAGCCAGGCGAAGTTGCCGACGATACTGACGCTGACGCAATACGATATCGATGGCGGCCGACACGGCGATTCCGCCGGATACTATGCCCGTCGCGGCTATGCATTCGTGCAAGCCTATGTACGCGGCCGCGGCCAATCCGGCGGCGTCAAGAGCGACAGCCTGGGTGCCCAGGTCGGACGCGACGGTCACGACCTGGTCGAATGGATTGCCGCACAGCCCTGGAGCGACGGACGGGTCGTGATGTTCGGCGGCTCCTTTGTCGGTATGACGCAGTGGCAAACCGCCGCTCAATTGCCGCCACATCTCGCAGCAATCGCTCCGTACGTGCCGATTTACCCGGGCTGGGACGTTCCGAATACGAACGGAATTCCCCAGGCCTGGACCGCCGTCATCCTCGGATATGTCGCAGGTCGCTCGCTCAATACCGGCTTTATCCGCAATCAAGATTACTGGGAAGGAAAAATGCTCGAGCAATATGCCGCGTATCGTCCTTTCCATGAATTGGATAAAGCCATCGGCATCGCCGCCGATGACTGGTGGATGCTCGATGCGCAAGGCAAGAGGAAGTCCATGTTCGACGTCTGGCTGGACCACGTCGGCGACGCGGCGTTCAACCTCGCCGCAGAGCCCAAGGCCGAGAGCTACGAGCGGATGAACTTTCCGGTACTGACGGTGACCGGCTATTACGACGATGACCAACCCGGAGCACTGCATTATTACCGTAATTACGTAGCCCACGCCCCGGCCGCCGCCATCGCGCAACTCCATCTCGTGATCGGACCCTGGGACCACTCCTGGGGCTCAGGAACCCGTCAAGACGATCGAGGGCGTATCTGATTCCGGAAGCCGCCGTCATTGACATGCAGAAGCTGCACGCCGATTGGTACGACTTTGCGCTGGGTCGAGGTCCACTGCCGCCGTTGCTGCACTGAGCGTGTCGCCTACTTCATGCTGGGTGCCGACGAATGGCGCTATGCGAAATCCCTCGACTCGGCCTCGTCCGGCAAGAAATTGACCCTCTATCTGGCCGAGTCTTCAGGGACGCCGCAGGATCTATTCCATTCCGGGCAGCTCGCCCTCAAGCCGCATGCCGACGAACCGCCGGCCAACATCGTCAGCGATCCTCACGAACTGCCCGAGCTTGAGGTCGCCAAGTATGCGGCGGACGAGAATTTGACGAGTCAATTTCGCGCTTTTCAGAAGCGTGCAATCACATTTCATTCCGATCCCTTCTCCCAGGATACGGAAATCGCCGGACACATCCGGCTCACGCTCGAGTGCGCAGCCGATGCACCGGATTTCGATCTTTGGGCGCAAGTGCTGATGGTGCTCGCCGATGGTTCCACCGTTCGATTGGGCGAAGACATCCGCCGCGCCCGATTTCGTGACAGTCAGTTCAAAGAGGAACTCCTCAAGCCGGGACAGCTGGTCCAGATACCGTTCGAATTCAATTGGCTGGCCCGACGCATTCCGGCCGGCGCGCGTCTTCGTTTGACCATCGCCCCTCTGAACTCACCGAACTACCAAAAAAACTTCAACACCGGCGGGCGCATGGGATACGAAAATATTGACGATGCGCGAGTTGCGAACATCAAGATCTTTCATGACGCCAGGCGGCCGAGCCAATTGACACTACCGCTCGCCGCTGCGCGAGCCGCAGGTCTTTAGGCCGGTCAAGAGCACGGGGGCAGGTTTTGATGACTTGAGACTCGCGCCCATTCCGATCAATATCGCAGGTCTTCGCACGAGGGATCCGATGATCGAGACCGGACACAATCTGCTTTTCCAGGAGGCGAATCTCGCCGACTCCGGGAGCGGTGCGGAACGCCTCAGTTTCCTGAGTCGCGTGCCGAGCCAGCGCAAGATAGAGGCATTTCTCAAGGCGCAGGACCGGGAGAATCCTTCACCGCGCTTTGCGGAATTCTTCGATTTTCGGATTGCCATATTCGTCGCCGCGGTTCCGGCGGCGCTGGGTGTGCGGGTCGTGGTGGCGGGCGTCACCAACGTGAGTCAGGATCAATTCGACACGGTCGCGGCCCTCCTCGGCCGCGGTACCGCGCGGTGGAATCGACTCGAGTTCAAGCGCTGCGTCGAATCGATTCTCGGCATTTCGATCCAGGATTTCGCCGGACCCGCCCGCTGACCTAGCGCTGGTTGCGCTGCAGCACGACAGGAGGTACGGGCGCGCTCAACCGGCCGCCACTTGCAATGCCGGCGCCGGAACACCGCGCTTGCTGTGCAGCTTGACGTTGAGGCGCAGCTCGTTGGCGGAATCCGCATTGCGGATCGCCTCGTCGTACCCAATCGCCCCCTCGTCGTAGAGCTCGAACAGCGACACGTCGAAGGTCATCATCCCGAGCTCGCGCGATTTCTGCATGATCTCCTTGATCTCGTGAAACTCTCCCTTGAGGAGCTTGTCCGCGATGATGGGCGTGTTGATCAAGATCTCCATGGCGGCTCGCCGTCCCTTGCCGTCCTCGGTACGGATGAGCCGCTGCGAGATGATGGCCTTGAGGTTGCTGGAGAGATCCATGAGCAGCTGCTTGCGCCGCTCCTCGCTGAAGAAATTGATGATGCGATCGATCGTCTGATTGGCGCTGTTCGAGTGCAAGGTACCCAGGCACAGATGCCCGGTCTCGGCGAAAGCAATCGCGTGCTCCATGGTCTCGGTGTCGCGGATCTCGCCGATGAGGATGACATCCGGCGCCTGGCGCAGCGTGTTCTTGAGCGCGTTGTGCCAGGAGTGGGTATCGATACCGATCTCGCGGTGCGTGATGAGCGATTGCTGCGACTGATGCACGAACTCCACGGGATCCTCGACGGTGACGATGTGACCTGCCGAGGAGCAGTTGCGCTCGTGAATCATGGCGGCGAGCGAGGTTGACTTGCCCGATCCCGTGGCGCCCACCACGAGCACCAGCCCCCGCTTGGTCATCACGAGTTCCTTCAAGATCGGCGGCAGCGCCAGCTCATCGAGGGTCGGAATGTCGTTGACGATGGTGCGCACCACCATGCCCACGTTCTGCTGCTGTACGAATACGTTGACCCGAAAGCGCGAAATGCCCGGGATGGAGACGGCGAAGTTCGCCTCCAGATCCCGCTCGAACTCTGCACGCTGCCGCTCGTTCATCAGCGCGTACGCAAGCTCGCGGGCGATTTCCGCCGACAGCTTCTGATTGACCAGGGGCTTCATGGTCCCCTGTAGTTTCATGCTCGGGGGGAAATCCTTCGAAATGAAAAGATCCGACCCCCCCGCGCCGCTCATTGCCGTCAGCAACTTGACGATGTAGGCCTTTGCCTGCTCCCCGTTGAATGCCATCGTCGCCTCTGGGCTCGGATTATTAAGTCGCCAAGGGTACCGAATGAGGGCCGGCAAGGCCGGTATTGGCTCTCAGTCATGTGAGCGGACACGTTAAGTTAATTCGCGATGGGCCGTTGAGGCACAATGGCCGTATGCCTAAGGCACGGGGCTTTATTCTTCAGGCAACCTACCGCGTCACATCGACAGCGGACGGTCGCCGCTTGCCGGTCGTGCACCTCTACGGTCGATTGGACAGCGGTGTTGCGTTCCTGGTGCGGGACGATCGGCAGCGCCCCCATTTTTATGTGCGTGCCGGCGATTTATCGCGCGCGACCGCGCTCAAGGCGTTGCCGTCGCCCCAGCCTGTCGACAGGCGCACATTCGCCGGCGAGCCCGTGTGCCGCGTCGACGTCGAGGTCCCCTCGGACGTGCCTCCCTTGCGCGACAAGCTGCACGCCGCCGAGGTCGAGACGTTCGAAGCCGACGTCCGCTTCGCCTCGCGGTACTTGATCGAGCGCGGCATCAAAGGCGGCTGTGAAATCGAGGGCAACCCGAGATCCGGCGGCGGCGGCCTCGTGTTCGAGAATCCGCAACTGCACCCGGCCGACGTGCAGATCACGCCGCGCGTGCTGTCGTTCGACATCGAGACGGATGCGAAGGCCGAGCGTCTGTTGGCGATATCGCTGTACGGTCTCGGCAGCGATGAGGTGCTCATCGTCGACGGCGGCGACCGGCCCATGCCCGAGAACGCCGAGCGCTGCGCGACCGAGGCCGCCGCGCTCGAGGCGTTCGTCGCGCGAGTTCGAGCGCTCGATCCGGACGTGTTCACCGGTTGGAATCTCATCGATTTCGATCTCACCGTGCTCGAGCGGATCGCGGCCCGCGTGGGCTGCGCGCTCGAGCTCGGTCGAGACCAGGGGGCCATGCGGATCCGCAAGGCCGAAGGCTATTTCGGCAGCGGCCAGGCGAGCATCCCGGGGCGTCTCGTGCTCGACGGCATCGACCTGTTGCGCGGTGCATTCATCCGCATGGACGACTATTCGCTCGATGCGGTGGCGCGTGAAGTGCTCGGGGAAGGTAAGGCCGTTGCGGCCCCCGCGCGTGACCGCTTGGCGGAGATTCTCCACAACTACCAGCACGATCTGCCGGCCTTCGCACTCTATGCCCGCACGGATGCGCGCCTTGCCTTAAGGGTCGTGGAGAAGCTGCGCCTCGTCGAGCTCGCCTTCGCCCGCAGCCAGCTCACCGGCATGACGCCCGATCGGGTCGCGGCCAGCATCGCCTCCTTCGACTTTCTCTATCTCACCGAGCTCGAGCGCGCACACATCGTCGCACCCAGCGTGCGGGGCGGCGACTCGCGCGTGCACGTCGCGCAGCAGGGCGGCCACGTGCTCGAGCCCGAAACGGGTCTGCACGCCAACGTTTGGGTGTTCGATTTCAAGAGTCTGTACCCGAGCATCATCCGCACCTTCAATATCGATCCCGTGAGTTATGTGCCGATGCCGACGCCGGATCTTGATCTCATCCGCACGACCGAGGGGGCATTTCAGCGCGAGCCCGCGATCCTGCCGCGGCTCCTCGACGAGCTCTTCCCGCGGCGCGAGGCGGCGAAGCGCCGCGGCGACGATGTGGCCGCGCACGCCATCAAGATCTTGATGAACTCGTTCTACGGTGTGCTCGGCACCTCCGCTTGCCGCTTCTTCAACCCCGCCCTCGCCAACTCGATCACCGGCATGGGCAAGCATCTGCTGCTCTGGTCGAAGCAATGGTTCGAGTCTCGAGGATTGCGCGTGCTGTACGGCGACACCGACAGCCTGTTCGTGCGCTCCGCGACGAGCGATCCGGAGGGGGCAAGCACCGAGGCTGCCCGGCTCGCCGCCGAGCTCAATCGCGACCTCGAGCGGCACATCGAGGCGCGCTGGCGCGTGCAGAGCCGTCTCGAGCTCGAGTTCGAGAAGCTGTATCTGAAGCTGTTCCTGCCGCGCGCTCGGCACAGCATGCGCGGCGCGAGCAAGCGCTACGCCGGGCTGGTCTATTCGGCCGGCGGCGGCCCCGGGACGGTCGAGTTCGTCGGCATGGAGGTCATCCGGCGCGACGCGACACCGCTCGCGAAGCGCGTGCAGCGCGAGCTTTACGAACGTTTGTTCTCGAATCGGCCAGTGGATGCTTACCTCGCCGAGATCGTCGCCAAGTTGCGCCGCGGCGAGCTCGACGAGGAGCTCGTCTATCACAAGAATCTGCGCAAGGACACGGGCGAGTACACCGCCACGACACCGCCGCACGTCGCCGCCGCGCGCAAGTCCCGCTTGGCACTCGGCAGATCCATCCGCTACGTCGTGACCACGGCTGGGGCCGAGCCGCTCGACAACCTATCTCATCCGCTCGACCGCGAGCACTATGTGGAGAAACAGGTCAAGCCGGTCGCGGAGCCCGTGTTGGATACGCTCGGACTGAACTTTGAGCGCGTGATCGGCGATGCGTGCCAGTTCGAGCTCGACTGGTCCTGAACGGCCGGGCCGCAGCGCTTACGCCGCCTCGATCCGCTCGAGCTCGCCCCCACCGAATCGCAAGCGGTGCGGTCTCCCATCGACGAACTGGAGGAATTCCGCCACCTCGGGACTCGTTGGCTTCTCGCCGACGCGAAACAAGCGATCGCCGATGGGGGTGAGCACATCGGTGCCCCCGATCCATAAGCGTCCCTGACGCTGCACCACGCGCGCCCAGCCGACCCAGGGATCCTCGGAATAGTAAGCACCCGCGTATCGAGCCAGCTCGGGCGATGGTTCGATCGGCCGCGCGTGCCCGTCAGGCCGCGCATACCAATCCGATCCGTGAGCGAGCGCGACCACGGAACGGCTCGCGCCGGCGTTCGCTTGGCCCGCGTCGTCGCGCTCGAACACCAGTGGGTATAGAGCGAAATCGGCATGATCGGCGATGAATGTATCCTCCTCGACATGCTGCAAGGTGATCCGCTCGTGAGCACGCTCGAGCACGACTCGCCCTCCCGCGGCGACGATCTCGAGACGGCGCCCGTCCGCAGAGTCATAGCTGCCCTGATAGCTCGCCGCGTCGTGAACTTCGGCCGATTCGTCGAAAGCCGGCAGCAGCGGCAGCGGACTATTCTCCTGCGTCGAACGCAGCAGCCGCAGGGCGAACTGGACCACCGGATTGGGCCGATACCCGAGTTGCGCATTGATCGAGGCGAAGGCGCCACACCCCGCGTCGAGATCGAGGTGTATGGCCGACATGAACGACACCATCCCGCCCGTATGCCGCAATCGGCGATGGCCATCGAGCTCATCGACCGCGATGCCGTAACCGTAGGACGCCTTCGGACCGAAATCGGGCGCGGCGATGTAGGGCGTCGAGAACAGCGTGAAGCCCTCCGCCGACACGATGCGCCCGCCGGGATGAGCGCCGCCGTTGAGGATCATGCCCATGTAGGCGGCCATGTCCGCCGGACAGGACGCGATCGACCCGGCGGCCTGCTCGACCTCGAGATTGCCGGCGACGGCGAGAGGTCCGTGGCGCGGATAGGGCCGATCATCGTGCAGGGGCGTGTAGCTTTGGGCGATTCGCCCGCGCGAGGCGCTGGTGATCGCCGGGGCGGTATTGCGCATCCCTAAGGGCTCCAAGATGCGCGCCGTCACGGCCATCGGCCAGGGCCGTCCGTCGAGCGACTCCACCAGGTAACCGAGCACGCCGTAGCCCCAATTGCTGTAGTGAAACTGCGAGCCCGGCGCGAACGCCTGGCGCGGACGGCGCTCCGGGTCGCGGGGAAACACCGGCTCATCCTCCGGCATGCCGCTCGAGTGGGTCAGCAAGTGATGCACGAGTATCTCGCCGTAATCGGTCTCCGCCGCGAGCCAGGGCAAGTAGTGCCGGATCGGTGCCTGCACATCGAGTTTGCCCTCGTCGCGAAGCTGCAGGAGCGTGAGTGCGACGAACGACTTGCTGATGGATCCGATCTCGAACAGATCCAAGGTCGTCACGGGCAAGCGCGCCTCGAGATGCGTATAGCCGTACGCGGAGACGCGGATCGGCCCCTCCCGATCGGCGAGGGCCAAGGTCAATCCGGGCGCATTCATGGCCTCGCGGTAGCCGGCAATGAAACGATCCAAGGTGGCAAGCGCACCCGCCCGAGCGCCGCGCGTGCGCGACGTCGACGGAGCTGCTCTCGCCCATCCGATCGGGAGGACGCCGGCCGCGGCCGACCCCACGCCGAGCGCGAGCACATCGCGCCGGGTGATGAGGGGGGCTGAGCCGCTGCGCGGCGGCGAGTTCTTCTTCTGGGTCATGTGTCGAGCTCCGGGTAATGACGAAAAATGCCCTCGTTGTTGAAGGCGATGCGGCGCGGCGCGGCGAGATAGGCTGCGATGCGCGGACGCTCCTGCACCCGCTCGTGCAGTGCGAACAGCCGCCGGTACTTGCGTGCAAACTTGACGCTCGCCTTCGGGAACGCGTAGCTCAGACCGGCAATCACCTGGAACACGGACAGATCCACGTAGGTCAGCCTCGCGCCGAGGAGAAAGCGCGGTCCCCGCCCGCTGCGCCCGAGAACATCGTCGAAGTATCCGAAGAACTTCGGCACACGGCTTTTCAAAAAATCGGCGCTGCGGCGCCGCGCCTCCTTGCGTTGCTGCTGAAAATAAAGACTTCCCGATATCGGATGATGCGTGTCGTGGACCTCGACCACGAAGTCCGTGACGGTGAGCTGCAGCTGATGCACCCAGAGCCGCGCGCTCGCATCGCGCGGCACGAGACCGTGCCGCGGACCGAGAAACTGCAAGATATTGGCCGTCTGCCCGATGATGAGCCGGCCTGCCTTGAGAAAGGGTGGTGCGAACGGCGGCCGTGCGAGCCGTCGCCCTTGCATCAATGCGAGCATCGCAGGCACACCGGCGCCGCGGCCCGACTCACGCGCCACATCGCGATAGCGAGCGCCCGCCTCCTCGAGCGCGAGGCGCACGAACTCGCCGCGGCCTTGAGCGGTCGGCCAATAATAGAGCTCGTAGTTCATATCGTGCCTCCGGGTTGTGGGAGAATTCCGCCGCTACGAAGGAAACGCCTTCCGCGGGAGATGCGCTGCCTTGCCTGAAATCGTAACGAATTTCGCCGCCCAATGGGGCCTCGACCCCGCCGTCGAGTATCTCAATCACGGCTCCTTCGGGGCCTGCCTGACGGCGGTCCTCGCAGCGCAAACGGCACTGCGCGCGGACATGGAGCGCGAGCCGGTCGATTTCCTCTCGGAAACGCTGCAGAAGCGCCTCGATGCCGCGCGCGAGGAGTTGGCGGCATTCCTCGGCGCAAATGCCGCGGACTTGGCCTTCGTGCCGAACGCGACGGCGGGCGTGAATGCGGTCTTGCGTTCCCTGGAGTTCAGTTCTGCGGACGAGATCCTGGTCACGAGTCACACTTACGCGGCCTGCCGCAAGACCGTGGATTTCGTCGCGCGGCGCTCGGGAGCGCGCGTGGTGATCGCGGCGCTGCCGTTTCCCTGCCCCGACGAGGAGTCCGCGGTCGAGGCCGTGTTGCGCGCCGCCTCTGCCCGCACGCGCGTGGCGCTCATCGATCACGTCACCAGTCCGACGGCCCTGATCCTGCCGGTGCGCCGCTTGGTAGAGGAGCTCGCCGCCCGCGGCATCGACACGCTGGTGGACGGCGCGCACGCACCCGGGATGGTGCCGCTCGGCCTCTCCGCTCTCGGCGCCGCCTATTACACGGGCAATGCGCATAAGTGGCTATGCGCGCCCAAGGGCGCCGCGTTCCTGCACGTGCGCAGGGACCGCCAGGCGGGCGTACATCCGAACGTGATCAGCCACGGCTACACCGCGGGTTTTCACGCGGAGTTCGACTGGATCGGCACGCTCGACCCCACGCCCTGGCTGTGCATTCCGGCGGCTTTGCGCCATATCGGCGGCCTGCTGCCCGGCGGCTGGCCGCAGGTGATGCGGACGAACCACGAGCTCGCGCTTCGCGCCCGCGAAGTGCTCCTCGAGCGCCTCGACGTGCGCGCTCCCGCCCCGGACGGCATGATCGGCTCGATGGCCGCCATCCCGCTGCCGATGGACGCCGGCGGCGCGGTGCACGACACGCGCGCCTTGCACGACTGGCTCCGTGCGCGCGGCGTCGAAGCCTGGCTCCATCCCCATCCCGTGCCGCTCCTGCGCGTGTCGGCGCAGCTCTACAACCGTCTCGATCAATTCCGGCATCTCGCGGTGCTGCTCGAGGAAGCACTGCGTGAATGCCGGCCCTGAGCCGACCATGGGCGCGGCGACCTCGATCGAGGCGCGGCTCTCCGCGTTCGATGTGTCCATGGTGGTCTTCAGCCTCGTGGTCGGCATCGGGATCTTCCGCACACCCGCGAGTGTTGCGCGCGCCGCGGGCGATGCGCCCGTGTTCTATGCGGCGTGGATCGCGGCCGGGATCATCAGTCTCATCGGTGCCCTGACCTTCGCCGAGATCGGGTCGCGCTATCCACGCGCCGGCGGTTATTACCGCGTGGTTGCGGATTGCTATGGGGTGACGCCGGCATTCATGCTGAACTGGGCGCAGACCCTGTTGCAGGGAGCGGGCGCCGCGGCAGTCGCCTTCATCGGCGCCGACTTCCTCGTGCCCGTCCTGCTGCCGCCGCAGGGGCAGACGCCAAAGGCGACCTTCAGCGTGGCGTTCGGCACCATGATCGTGCTGCTCGCCCTGAACTATTGCGGCATAAAGCCGGGAGCGCGCGCCCAGAATCTGCTGTCCGTCATGAAGATCCTCATGATCGTGGGGCTTGCACTCACCGCGCTCGCGCTCGCGCCGCACGCGGCCGCGGTGTCGACGGCCGCGCCCGCCTCGCCCGTGGGACTGCGGCTCGCCTCGGCGCTCATTCCCTGTTTCTACTGCTACGGCGGCTATCAACTCACCATGAATCTCGGCGCCGATTTGAAAAACGCCCAAAGACGCTTTCCGATTGCAATCGCCGGTGGAATGCTGACCGTCATCGCGCTCTACTTGCTGCTCAACGTCGCCTATCAGCATACGCTCGGCATCGACGGCATCGCCCGCTCGGACCTCGCGGCCGCCGCGCTCGCGCGCGCAATCTTCGGCCCCACCGGCGAAATGCTGATCTCGATCGCGGTGTTTCTCTCGGCGGCCGGCTTCGTCAACGCGACCATCCTGCAAATGCCGCGCATCTATTACGCGATGGCCGAGGACGGCGTGCTGCCGCGTGCTTTTCTGCGGGTCAATCGCCGCACGCAGGTCCAGGAGGCCGGCCTCGGGTTCTTCGCCGTGACCATGCTCGTGCCCGCATTCATGCTCACCTCGTTCGACCGGCTGGTGGTGTACATCATCTTCATCGATACGCTCACCATCGCGGCGGTGGCCTCGACCTTATTTGTTCTGCGGCGCCGCCGCACGGGAGAAGGCGGCTATTCGATGCGCGGCTTTCCGCTGCTGCCCGCGTTGTATATCGCAGGCTTGCTGGCCGTCGCCGCGCGAGCATTCTCGGTCTCTCCCGGCAGCGGGCTCGCGGGAATCGCGATCCTGCTCATGGGGTGGCCGTTGTTTCGCGTGGGCCGCAAGATCTTCGCCATACGACCGAGGGCGAACTCGCCGGACCGCTAGCCCGTCTCAGGGCCAGCAGCTTGTCCGCACACAAGTTGCTGGCGCGTAACCAGATCAAGTACTATCGATCCGCTGAAGGTGCCTGCTCGTCGTTGACGGGCAGGAAAATTTGGGAAGCCGGTGAAGTCCGGCGCTGCCCCCGCAACGGTAGTGGAGTGTTGAACTCGGCAATGAGCCACCGGGCCCTCGATCAGGGTTCGGGAAGGCGCCGAGTCGGTCAGAGCAATCAGCTCGGACTACTCCAAAGCCCGGAAACCAGCCTGCAGCTTTAGGCCGTCGGATCGCGGTGGGCGATCGCAGGGCGCGATCGGCACCTGGCGGCTCAAAGACCGCACGCCCGTCCCCTCTGCTCTTCCTCACCACTGTCTCGCGGCGTTTTCTGGGGTCACGTCACGGGGAGTGAGGAACATGACGACAGCGATGAATGTGCTCCGCCGCCTGCGCGCTCGCGCACCGGCTCTCTTCGACTTATCCACGGAGGTGCTCACCGATGTCGCTTGAATGGGCGCGTGCGCGTGCGTTGCAGAATGAAGCGCGGATTCGCGAGCGGGCGAAATCCGCGGGCCGCATGGGGTGGCCCGAAGCTCAGGTCTCTGCGCCGATGGTGACCGTTTGGGTCGAGCCTATGCATGCGCACCAAAAAGTGCCGGCGACGGATACGCCTGCGGCCAATCAAGAGAGGCTCCTCGAGGTTGCTACTTCACAAATCCATGAACAGAGAAAACTTCTATGAACGAAACTCAATCGACAGCGAAACCTGGTTTGCTCGAGCGTCTCGCCATCGGTCCCGTCATCTGCGCGGAGGGCTATCTTTTCGAGCTCGAGCGCCGCGGATACCTTCAGGCCGGACCCTTCGTGCCGGAAGTCGTGATCGAGCACCCTGAGGTCGTAACCCGCCTGCACGAGGATTTTGTCCATGCCGGCAGCGATGTCGTGGAGGCATTCACCTACTATGCGCACCGCCAGAAGCTCAAAGTCATCGGCCGCGAGGACATTCTCGAGTTGATCAATCGCCAGGCGCTGCGTATCGCGAAGGATGTCGCCGATCGTCATGGCGGCCTGATGGCCGGCAATATCTGCAACACCAATGCCTACGAGGCTGACGACCCTAAGACACACAAGGCCGTCAGGGCCATGTTCGAGGAGCAGATCGGTTGGGCTGTCGAGGAAGGCGCCGACTTTCTCATCGCGGAAACGATCGATTGGTACGGTGAAGCCGCAATTGCTCTCGATGTCATGAAGGCGAGCGGGTTACCCACCGTCGTCACCCTCTCGGTACATCGCAACGAAAAAATGTTTGATGGCATGGACGTGGTCGATGCGTGCAAGCGCTTGGAAGCGGCCGGTGCCGATGTGGTCGGGCTCAACTGCCAGCGCGGCCCGAAGACGTTGATGCCGGTGGTCAAGGAGATACGACGGGCCCTTTCCTGTCACGTGGCATCGCTCCCGGTGCCTTACCGGACGACCGCAGCCGAGCCGACGTTTCAGTCGCTCACCGACCGCGCGTGCGCTTGCATTCCCGGCAACCGGCCGTTCCCGACTGCGCTCGATCCATTCACCTGCAATCGCTACGAATGCGCGGAGTATGCGCGCGAGGCTTATGACATCGGGGTCCGCTACATCGGACTTTGCTGTGGCAACGCTCCGCATCACATCCGCGCAGTCGCCGAAGCGCTGGGACGAAAGGTGCCGGGCAGCCGCTATTCACCCGATATGTCGAAACATGCCTTCTTCGGTACCGATGCAGCGATTCCGGATAAATACAAAGAGCGCAAAATCGAGATTTGACCGCTTGCGGTTGACCTGCGGGCCAAATTGTTGCACCGTAAAGAGACACGATAAGTTCCCCTGACGGGGATTAAAGGGAACTCGGGTTCAAAGCCCGGGCTGCCCCCGCAACTGTAAGCGGTGCGCCCTACATCGAAGACCACTGGATCGAAAGATCCGGGAAGGTGATGTAGGGACTTCAAGCCGCAAGCCAGGAGACCTGCTTGTCGTGGTCGCCCATCGAACAGCCGGGGTGTGCTGAGCGAGAGGACTATCCCTAGTGGCGACGGAGATGACTGCGCTGAACGCGGTCATTTGGGCCATCGTCATCGGGGAGCTTGCCTTGCATATTCAAACCTTGCGTCATGCATACGCCTTGGCGCTGTGCGTTGCTTTTAACCTCGTCATCGCGCCGACGGCCTGGTCCGCGGAGAGCGACGATTCATTGGACGAGGTCGTCGTCGTAGCCAATCGAGCCCCGGAACCCTTGTCCAAGGTGGGCAATTCGGTCACCGTGCTCGATCAGCAGGCTATCCAAGACAGCCAGAGGGTCGACATGAGCGCGCTGCTCGCCACGACTCCCGGCATCACCTTCAGCCGCACCGGTGGGCCAGGTAATAGCACGAGTGTCTATATCCGAGGCGCCGACTCCGATCACACCGTGGTCCTCATCGATGGCGTGGTATTGAACGACCCGTCCTTGACCGGCGGCAATTTCGATTTTGGAAATCTTCTGATCGGCGATACCTCGCGCATCGAAATTTTGCGGGGTGGGCAGTCCACCCTTTACGGGAGTCAGGCAATCGGCGGAGTGATCAATATCATCACCACCGAGCCACAGCCGGGGCTCGGCGCCGATGTACAGGCCGAGGGCGGCAGTTTAGGCACCGCGCTCGCGAAAGCCGGTATTGGCGACAAGTTCGATAATTGGAGCTTCCGGGTCGGCGCTACCTACTATGCGACCGACAGCGTGCCGTCACTCGATGAACGTTATGGCGGCACCACCCCAGATCCCTTTCACGATTCGGTGGTGTCCGGACGGGCCACCTACGATTTCACCCCCGCCGTGCAGTTCGATGAGCGCGCTTATTGGACCCAGAGCCGGGTCTTCTACGATGGCTATTCACCCACGACCTTCTTGCTCGCCAATTACCCGCAATATCAGGACGTGCGGCAGCTATTTAACTACACCGGCCTCAACTTCAATTTCTTCGATGATCACTTGAAGAATCGTGTTGCATATGAATACACGACGACGCAGCACTCGGACTTCAACAGCGCTGTCGACCCCATTACCGAAAGCGATAGCTACAGGGGCGATAACAGCCGGGTCGAGTATCAGGGGACCTGGGCTATTGTCCAAGGCTATCAGGCCGTATTCGGCGTGCAGCAGGAGAAGAGCTGGTCAGATTCAGAGGTCACGCCGTCCGCCCCCACGCACGCTCAAACCGGCCAAGTAGGGGAATACGTGCAACTGCAAGGCGAGGTGATTTCTGGCCTGACCCTGACCGCCGGCGAACGGCACGATAACTACGACAGTTTCGGTCAGCATTATACAGGACAGGTCGCCGCAGCTTGGTCCCTACCCACATCGACCGTGCTACGCACAAGCTGGAGCCAGGGCTACAAGGCCCCCTCTCTCTATCAGTTGTACAGTCCTTACGGCAACCCTGCTCTCAAGCCCGAGCAATCCACCGGCGGGGACGGCGGCGTGGAGCAGCATTTGTGGAACGATCGGGTAACGCTCTCGGCGACGTACTTCCTGACCCATTTCAAGAATTTGATCGAGTTCGAAGATTGTCCCGGCAGTCCACTCTGCGGAGTAGTCGGAGGACCTTTTGGCTATTACGTCAACTTTGATCGGGCCAAGGCAAGCGGCGTCGAGCTGCAGGCCTCGGCCGCGCTGACCTCCGCTCTTGCACTATCCGCCAATTATTCGCATATCAAAACCGAGGACCAGACTCCCGGATCCCCGACTTACGGCCAGCAGCTTTTTCAGCGTCCGGAGGAGGCGGCCAACCTCTCGCTGGACTACACCTGGCCGCATAGCATCAAGACGACGGTCGCTGCGCGCTATGGCGGACCGAGTCTCGATCAGAACTTCAACGTCTTCCCCACGGCGACCGTACGGTTAGGTGGGTACACTTTGCTCGACCTGCGCGTGTCTTATCAGCTGACCGATAAGTTAGAGCTCTATGCCCGGGTCGATAACGTCACCAACAAGTGGTACGAGACGATTTATCAGTACGGGACCTGGGGTCGTACGGCCTTCGCCGGCCTGCGCGCCAAGCTCTGACCGGAGCATACCCTGATGTTTCGGACATCCGCGTCGAAGACGAGCCTCGTGGTTTGTTCAACCTGCCGGTTTTCAGAAAGTGCACGGGAAGATGGGGAGGGCCAACGCGGCGGCACGCTCTTCGCCCAAACACTCACGGGCGCGCTCGCCCATCATTCGTGCCGAGGTCGCATCGAAATCGAGCCGATGCCGTGTCTTTTCGCCTGCAGCAGCTACTGCACCGCATATGTCCGCAGCAGCCAACGTTTCGGTTACATCCTGGGTCGTTTTCGTCCGACACCGCAGGACGCCATTGCCCTCCTCGATTACATCGCCCAGTATTTAGATACACCCGATGGGGTGGTGCCTTACGCCCGCTGGCCACAAGGCATCAAGGGTCATTTTCTCGTACGGGTGCCACCGGCCGGGCTGCTATGGGAGCCCTTGCCTTGAGCGGGGTTCAGCTGTGAGGACTGAAACTCCACCGCGCAAAAAGCGGTATAGCAAACCGACCGGAGCGCGCCGGGGACTTTTGATCGTCAACACCGGCGATGGCAAGGGCAAGACGACGGCGGCGATTGGACTTGCCGTGCGCGCAATCGGCCGTGGCAAGTCGGTGCGCTTCTTCCAATTCATGAAGGTCGGCGTGGCGCGCTTCGGCGAGCATCGCGCACTCGAGAAACTGGGACTCAAGCTCGAAGGTCTCGGTGATGGGTTCAGCTGGAAAAGCAAGGACCTGGCTCAATCGGCGCAATTGGCACGGGCCGGTTGGTTGCGGGCGGCCACGGCGATTGCAAGTGGCGATCATTTTCTTGTCGTCCTCGATGAGATGACTTACCCGCTCATCTACGGCTGGATGGAACTCGACACGGTGGTCGAGGCGCTGCGCGCGCGTCCTGCGCACGTACATGTGGTCATCACCGGAAGACGTTGCCCGCCGGAACTCATCGAGATCGCCGATACCGTCACGGAGATGACGCTTGTCAAACACGCCTTTGCCTCGGGCATTCCCGCACAGCGGGGCATCGAGCATTGACGCGGCATTGCCCGTTGGCGCTGCGGATCAATCGGTGCAGCTCTCCGCGCCCTCGCTCCCACCCCAGTAATCGGTGTGCAACACGCTCTCGAGACTGCGGCCGAGGGCCCATTGGTCCATCTCGAGCATCGGACGAGGGTAGAACTCCGGCACGCGGCCCAGACAGAGCACGGCCACGGGCTTGGCTCCCGCGGGCATGCGCAATAGCTCGCGCAATGCTTCCGGGTCGAACAGCGACACCCATCCCATGCCGACACCCTCCGCGCGGGCGGCGAGCCACATGTTCTGGATCGCGCAGGCGACGGACGCGAGATCCATCTCGGGCATCGTGCGCCGCCCGAATACGTGCTTGTCGCGGTCCGGCGCGAGCCCCGCCACGAGGACCTCGCCGCACTCGAGGATGCCCTCCACCTTGAGGCGCATGAATTCCTCGTCGCGCTCGCCCAAAGCGGCAGCGGTCCGCGAGCGTTCCTCATTCACCAGCGTGTAGATCCGCTCGCGTAAACCTCGATCGCGGATGTGAATGAAGCGCCACGGCTGCATCAGGCCCACGCTCGGCGCGAGGTGCGCCGCGTTGAGGAGTCGCTGCAGCAATTCGGCAGGCAACGGCTCGCTCGAGAAATGACGCATGTCGCGCCGCGCGGCCATCACCTTGTAAAGAGCTTCGATCTCTGCGCGCGTAAAGTCGGCCATGGCGGTTCCAGTGTGCTGCGCTCGATTGCGCCCCGGGTCGGGCGTCGTGCCGAACGCTGCGAATCATTGCACGTTAGCACGCTGCCGACCAACCGGCTTGCAGACGCCCGGACTCGAGCGACCGGCCGTTTGACGGAAATAGCGTTCGCGAGCAGACTTGGCTCTGCGCGCAGGAGTCCGTCCGCCGAGCGGCGACGGGTGAAACGGGAAGTCGGTGACTCTATTTGACAGAGGAATCCGGCGCTGCCCCCGCAACGGTGAGTGAATAAGGCGAGTCTTCGTGCCACTGCGCTCAAGCGTGGGAAGGCGACTCGGCTGGTACTAGAGTTCACGAGCCCGTAGACCGACCTGCGACGCGGCGGCACAGGTTGCGGTGGGCGACGTCGGTGCGGAATCAGCGGCGTTGGCAGCCGCTCATCCCCGCGCGATTCCACCTCGATCCTTTATCACGCACGGCGGGTGCGCACGAGGTGGGCATGTTGGTGGCAATTCCGAAGGCCGACGCGGCGGTTCTCGCCGCGGCGTATCGTCGTCTCGACACGCTCACGAAGCCGCTGGGGGCGCTCGGCCGGCTCGAGGCCCTCGCGGCACAGATCTGCGCCGCGCAAAGGACGCTGACGCCGTCGATAGCGCAACCGGTCGCAGTGGTGTTCGCCGCCGACCACGGCGTGGCGGACCGCGGTGTGAGCGCCTATCCGCGCGCCGTCACCGAGCAGATGGTCAAGAACTTCCTTGCCGGCGGTGCCGCCATCAATGTGCTCGCACGCTTGCAGGGCATGGACCTTTGGATCGTGGACGCCGGCGTCGACGCCGATTGCGACGTGCATCCGCGTCTCATTCAGGCGAAGGTGCGCCGCGGCACGCGCGACTTCAGCGTCGAGGCCGCGTTGAGCGAGATCGAGTGTCGTGCGGCCCTCGATCAAGGTCGCACGGTCGTGGAACGCATCGTCCCGCCGGACGGCAATACGCTCGTTCTCGGCGAGATGGGCATCGGCAATACCGCGGCCGCAGCGCTCCTGATGCACGGGCTCACGGGCGTGCCGCTCATCGAGTGCATCGGCCGCGGCACCGGGCTCGACGATGCCGGCCTCGAGCGCAAGCACGGCATTTTGCGCGCGGCCTGGGAACGGCGCGCGCCTCCCCAGGATCCCATCGAGCTGCTCACCGAATTCGGCGGCTGCGAGATCGCCATGCTCGTGGGCGCGCTGCTCGGCGCGGCGGAGCGGCGGCACCTCGTGATCATCGACGGTTTCACCGTGACGGTTGCCGCGGCGCTTGCCGCGCGCATATCCCCCGCCGTGCTCGACTACTGCGTCTTCGGACACTGCTCGCAGGAGCAGGCACACAGGCAACTGCTCGCATATCTCGGCGTACAGCCGCTGCTCGATCTCGACATGCGGCTCGGCGAAGGGAGCGGCGCGGCGCTCGCCCTCTCCGTGGTGCGCGCGGCCGTCGCGCTTTTCACGGAAATGGCCACGTTCGAGGGTGCGGGAGTGAGCGAAAAAATAAAATGAGCCATCAACTGCGGTTGTTGTGTGTGGCGACCCAATTTCTCACGCGTCTGCCGACGCCGCGGCTGCGCGAATTCGATCCGAGCTGGCTCTCGCAGTCGACGCGCTATTTCCCGTTGGTCGGCGTGCTGGTCGGGCTCGCGAATGTTCTCGTGTGGTGGATCGCGAGCCGCCGGCTGCCCGCGAGCGTGTCGATCGGCCTGATGATGGCGGTCTCGATGCTGCTCACCGGCGCATTTCACGAGGACGGCTTCGCCGATGCCTGCGACGGTTTCGGCGGGGGCAGTTCCAAGGAGCGCGTGCTCGCGATCATGAAGGACTCGCGCATCGGCGCCTTCGGCGCGATCGCATTGTTCCTCATGCTCGGGTTGAAATGGACGACGCTCATCGCCCTGCCGAGCGCGGCGTTCGCGCAGTGCGTCGTCGCCTCGCACATGTTGAGCCGCTGGTGCGCCATCGGACTCATCGCCTTTCTACCTTATGTGCGCGCGGATGCGGACGCGAAGGCGAGGGATTTCGCCGGGCGCCTCCGCGGCGTTGAGTGGCTCCTGAGCGGTGTCATTGGATTCTTGGGGCTGGCTCCGCTCGCGTGGCTCTACGGGCGCAGCGGTGCTCCGCTCGATTGGACCGCTCTCGGCGCAGGCGCTGGTGCCGCCGTGGCGGCCGCGCTCGCGGGCGGCCTTTATGTGCGGCGTCGGATCGGGGGATACACCGGCGATTGTCTCGGCGCGGTCCAGCAACTGGCGGAGCTCGGGTTCTTGCTGGGCGGTCTCGCCGCGGTCGACTCGGCGCGCGGCTTGGCCTGAGCGGCCCCATGGAAATCTACTTGGTCCGCCACCCGAGGCCTAGCCAATCCGCAGGACTCTGCTACGGCCGCACCGATATGCCGGTCGATCCGGACGCGCTCGCCGCGGCCGTCGCGTCGGTTCGCTCGCGCATTCCCGCCTACATCCAGCGCCGCGCGGCGATCTTCACGAGTCCCGCGCCCCGCTGCCTAGGCCTCGCTCGCGAGCTCACCGCTCCACGCGAGCCCGGCGTCGCCGAGGAGCTGCACGAGATGCATTTCGGCGCTTGGGAAGGCGTGCCGTGGACGTCGGTGCCGCGCGTCGAGCTCGACGCATGGGCGAACGATGTGTGGACCTACCGCCCCGGCGGCGGCGAATCCGCCGCGATGGTCGCGGCGCGATGGCGCCGCTGGGCCGCGCGCGTCGCCGCAAGGATTGCCGAGCGCGACGCGCCCGTGATCGCGGTGACGCACGCAGGTCTCATCCGGATCGCACTCGCCGGCGCCAGCCGGCTCGGCCCCGAGCTCTCGCTGGATGTGCCCTTCGCATCGGTTCACCGCGTCGATATAGACACCGTCGAGCTTGGCGGCGTCGACATCGACGCCTCGCAGGCCTGCACGCCATGACGGCCGCGATCGGCAAGATGCTGGTTCTCGGCGGCGTGCGCTCGGGCAAGAGCCGCTATGCGGAGGAGCTTGCACGCGGTCAGGCTCGAGCGGTCACACTGATTGCGACCGCGGAGGCGCGGGATGAAGAAATGGCGGCACGCATCGAAGCGCATCGCCGCCATCGGGACGCGCGCTGGCGCGTCATCGAGGAGCCTCTCGCGCTCGCGGCGGCGCTGCATACGGCGCTCTCGCCCGAGGGCCTGGTCATTGTCGATTGCCTCACGGTGTGGCTCAGCAATTTGCTTTGCGGCAACGACGCTGACGCTCCGCGGCGGGAAACTCAGGCGCTGCTCGATGCGCTGTCCTCGCTCGCCGGAGATTGCATCCTGATCTCGAACGAAGTGGGTTTCGGCATCATCCCGGCAAACGCTCTCGCGCGGCGCTTCGGCGATGAGGCGGGTGTCTTGCACCAGCGCATCGCCAGTGAGTGCGATCGCGTGGTCCTCATGGTGGCCGGCCTGCCGCTCACGGTCAAAGAGTCGCGGCACCTGTCCCGCCCCGGTATGTCCCCGTGAGCGAGCGTATCGTCGCGGTCACGATCCTATTTGCGTCGCTCTGCGGCGTATGTCGGGCGGCGCCGCCCGATGGGACCGCCGCAGCAGCGCTCGCGCCGCAGCGGGACATCGTGGTGCGCGATGACTCGGGACGGGAGGTGCGCTTCGCCCATCCGGCACAGCGCGTCGTGACTCTGCTTCCCTCGCTCACCGAGACGGTGTGTGCGCTCGGGGCCTGCGCGCGGCTGGTGGCCACCGACCGCTACTCGGATTTTCCGGCAGCGGTGCGCTCATTACCCAAGGCAGGCGGCTTGGACGATGCGCAGGTCGAGGAGATCGTGCGCCTGAAGCCCGATGTGGTGCTCCTCAGCCTCTCGCAACGAATCGCCGGCCGCTTGCAGGAGCTCGGCGTGCAATCAGTGTCTCTCGAGACCCAAACCTTCGCGCACATTGCGCACTCCGTCGCCTTGATCGGCCAAGTACTCGGCCTGCCCGAGCGAGCGGCGGCGCTCAACGAGGAAATCGATCGCAATGTGCATGCCGTAAGCGAGACAGCGCGCGCGCACCGGCACGGCCCGGGCCCGTCCGTCTACGTCGAGGTGGATCGCGCACCGTATGCGGCGGGAGCCGGCTCCTTCATCGGCGAGATGCTTGCACGACTCGGCGCGCGCAACATCGTGACGCCGGACCTGGGCCCCTTCCCGAGGCTCAATCCGGAGTACGTCGTACGCCACGACCCCGATGTGATCATCGTGACGGAGGAGGAGTTGCCGAACTTTGCCGAACGGCCGGGCTGGGACCAGATCCGCGCGGTGAAGGAGCAGCGCGTGTGTTCCTTTCCCCCGGACGTCCGCTACATGATCGAGCGGCCCGGTCCGAGGGTTGCGGACGGCATGCAGGCGCTCGCAGCGTGCCTCGAGCGCGTCGCCCCATGAGTGCTCCGCGTGCGCTCATGCAGCTCGGCGAGGCGGCGCGGGATCGAACGAGCGCAAATCGGCTCACGGTGTGGTTGCTCGCCTGCGTCGCCGTCACGCTGTTGCTCACCTTCGGCAGTCTCGTCATCGGCACGTCGAGCATCGAGACCTCTCTCGGCTGGATCCTCTCCCCGGACGCGCAGTCGAGCGTGGTGCTCTGGCAAATCCGCTTGCCGCGCAGCGTCGGCGCCTGGTTGGCAGGAGCCCTGCTGGGTCTCGCGGGTGGGATCGCGCAGGGCGTGTTCCGCAACCCGCTCGCCGACCCGTATCTGCTCGGTACCGCCTCGGGCGCCGCGCTCGGCGTGACCATCAGCCTGGTCGCCGCGGATGTCTCGGTCGGCGGACTCGCGTGGGCAAGCAAGCTCGGCATTACCGGAGCGGCCTGTCTTGGCGCGGGGGGTGCGACGCTCCTCACCATCAGTCTCTCGCGCGGCGTCCTGCAGACCCGAAGTCTCCTGCTCTCGGGCGTCGTGGTCGCCTTCCTCCTGAGCGCCATCACGCAGCTCATGCTGCTCGCCAAGCCCGATATCTGGCGCAGCATGCAGAGCTTTTTGTTCGGCAGTACCGGATTCATCAGCTGGTCCTCGGTCAGCTTGCTCGGCACCGTCTTCGGCTTGTCCATCATACCGGCGGTGTTCCTGTCGCGCGGGCTGGATGCCCTCACGCTGGGCGAGGACACCGCGCAGTCGCTCGGGCTGTCGCTGCCCGCGTTGCGGCTTACTCTTCTCGGCATCGTGTCGCTTGCCACTGCGGCCGCGGTCGGCGAAGTGGGGGTCGTGGGTTTCGTCGGTCTTGTAGCACCGCATCTGGTGCGCGAGACGCTCTCGGTAAATCATCGCCAGCTCCTCATCGCCGCCCCGCTCTGCGGCGGAGCGCTGCTGCAAGCGGCCGATCTCGCCAGCCGCTGGCTGATCCGGCCGGCTGAGCTGCCGGTGGGCGCCGTCACCGCCTGTGTCGGCGGCTCTTATCTCGTGTATCTACTATGGCGGCGAAGCCGTAATGCCTGAGCCGTTGACCTTGCAGGCCACGACGACACCCGCGCTCTCCTGCGAGGGTCTGCGCGTCGGCTACGGCTCGCGCGTCGTGCTCGAGCACGTAGCCCTCGACATCCCGCCCGGACGCTGGACCAGCGTGGTCGGACCGAACGGCTGCGGCAAATCGACGCTGCTGCGGGCTCTGGCCGGGCTGGAGACGGCACGTGCGGGAACGATTTTCCTCCAGGGACGGCGCCTGCAGGCATGGCCCCGGCGCGAGCGGGCGCGGCGGCTTGCGTGGCTGTCGCAAACCGCGCCCATCACCGATCTCACCGCCGCCGAAGTCGTCGCCCTCGGCCGGTTCGCGCACAGCGGCTGGCTCGCGCACCGTCAAGCCGACGACGATGCCGCCGCGCACCGCGCCATGACGGCGACCGGCTCGCTCGCCTGGGCAACGCGGCGGCTCTCCACGTTGTCGGGCGGCGAGCGACAGCGAGTGCATCTCGCCCGCGTGCTCGCGGTCGAGGCATCCGTTCTCTTGCTCGATGAGCCGACCACGCACTTGGATCCCCCACATCAAGAAGACGTCGCGCGCCTGCTGCGCGATCAGGCACAGCGCTGCGGAGTCAGCGTGGTCAGCGCCATTCACGACCTCTCGCTCGCGCTGACCGCCGATCGCGTGATCGTCCTCGGCCACTCGGGGGTCGTCGGTCACGGCACGGTGCGCGAAGCGCTCCAGGGAGACTGGCTCTCGGTCGCATTCGAGACCCGGGTGGACATCGTCGAGCACCAGGGCGTGCATCTTTGGCGGCCGGCGCTCGATGTTCCGGCGCAGCGGGGCATGGACCGTTGAGCTGGCCGCCGTGCGGACCGAGCGGGGCGGTGGCCGTCGTCGCCGCCTTTCTCATCGACCTACTGTGCGGCGAGCCGCCGGCACGCTGGCACCCGGTCGTATGGATCGGACGCGTGCTCGCGAGCGTAGGAGCCCCCTGGCCGCAAGCCGCACCGTATGCCCAGTTCGCCCGCGGCGCCGCGGTTTGGCTCGCGCTCGCCCTCGTGTGTGTCGCGGCGGGGATCGCAGCCGATCGGTCGATCGCCGCAATCGCCGCCGTGGCGCCGCCGGCGCTCGGAATCGTGGTGCGCGGCTTGTTGCTCGGTGGCTTGCTCAAGCCGCTGCTTGCTTGGCGCATGCTTCGCGACGAAGTCTGCGCCGTCGAGCACGCCTTGGGGCGCGGCGTCGAGGCGGGACGCGACCGCCTGCGTCACATCGTCGGCCGCGACACGGCGGAGCTGAGCGTGACCGTGGTGCGCGAAAGCGCGCTCGAGAGTCTCGCCGAGAACTTGAACGATTCTTTCGTCGCACCGCTGTTCTGGTTTTGCCTGGGGGGCTTGCCGGGCGCGGCGCTGTATCGTTTTGCGAACACGGCCGATGCCATGTATGGGCTGCGCGGCCGATGGGAATGGGCGGGCAAGTGGGCGGCGCGAGCCGACGATGTCCTGTCCTGCGTTCCCGCGCGACTCACGGCGCTGCTGCTCGCGATCGCCGCGTTGCGCTGGCCGGGCGGCCTGCCGCGCGAGGCCCGACGAACCGCCTCGCCGAACGGTGGGTGGCCGATGGGCATGCTCGCGCTGGCACTCGATGTGCGCTTGAGCCGACCCGGCTATTACGTCCTGCACGCGGCGGGACATTGTGCCGGCCCCCACGATATCTCGCGTGGCCTGCGGATCGCGGGGCGCGCGGCCTGCTCGGCCGTCATCGTCGCGGCGCTCGTGCAGCTCGCATGACCGCGCCCGCCTTTCTCATATCCGCCATCGCCTCGGGACAGGGCAAGACCACGGTGACGGCGGCGCTCGCACGCCATCACGTGCGATGCGGCAAGCGGGTGCGTGTATTCAAGACGGGCGCCGATTTCCTCGATGCGCTCGTGCTCGAGCGTGCCGCCGCGCATGCGGTGCAGGTGCTCGACCTGTGGATGGTGGGCGAGGAGCGCTGCCGGCAGCTGATCGACGCGGCGCGCCGCGCCGCCGACCTGGTGCTCATCGAGGGAGTCATGGGACTCTACGACGGCAGGCCCTCCTCGGCGGATCTCGCCCGCGCCTTCGATCTGCCCGTGCTCGCGGTCATCGACGTGAGCGCCATGGCGCAAACCGTCGGCGCGGTTGCACAGGGATTGCGCGATTTCGGTCCCGTGCGCCTCGCCGGCGTGATCGCCAACGGCATCGCGAGCGAGGGGCATGCGGCCATGGTGTCGGCGGCGCTGCGCGACGTGCCGCTCGTCGCGAGCCTTCCGCGGCTTCCGGCCTCGCTCCCCGAGCGTCATCTCGGGCTCGTGCCGCCCGCGGACAGCGCCGACATCGAGGCGCAGCTCGAATCCCTCGGGCGCTCGATCAGAATCGACGAGCGCGCATGGGCGGCGGCGCGCAGCGTCGAGCCGGGGGCGCTCGAGTCAGAGGCGCTTCAGCCCCGGGCAGCGCCGCGGCAGCCCGGCGCCCCGCCCGAAGTTTCTCTCGAAGGGCGTCTGGTGGCGATCGCGCGCGATGCGGCCTTCGCCTTTCTTTATCCCGCCAACATCGACTGTCTCGAGTCGCTGGGCGCACGCGTGCGCTTCTTCTCACCTCTCGCCGGCGAGCCCGTACCGCCCGGGGCCGCTGCGGTTTTCTTGCCGGGCGGTTACCCCGAACTACACGCCGAGCAGCTGTCCGCGGCCCACAGGTTCCACGACTCCATTCGTGCGGCCCACGCCGCGCACATTCCGATCCTCGCCGAATGCGGCGGCATGATGGCGCTCACGCAATCGCTCGAAGATACGCAAGGCCGCGGCTGGCCGATGGCCGGCCTGCTCGCGGGATCCACCCGCATGCTGCCGCGGCTCGCGGCGCTCGGGCTGCAAGCGTGGGATACGGCGTTCGGCGAACTGCGCGGGCACACGTTCCACTACTCGATTCTCGAGACGCCGCTCGAGGGCTCGACGCAAACCCGCGCCTATCCCAGCGGCGCGCACGGCGAAACCATCTATCGTCACGGCTCGCTCACAGCTTCGTACTTCCACGCGTATTTCGCCTCTTGCCCGGCGGCGATCGGCGCGCTGCTGCAGGGTCTCTCGCCATGACGGCCCGCGCGGTGATGGTCTGCGGAACGACGAGCGGGGCGGGCAAGAGCTTTCTCGCGACCGCTCTCGCGCGCTGGTACGCGCGTCGAGGCCTGAAAGTCGCTCCTTTCAAGGCGCAGAACATGAGCAACAATGCGCGCGTCGCGGCGGGCGGCGAGATGGGCAGCGCGCAATACTTCCAGGCACTCGCGGCACGCGCGGTGCCCGATGTGCGTATGAACCCTGTCTTGCTCAAACCGGAAAAGGACACCCATTCGCAGGTGATCGTGCTCGGCGAGCGCCGCGATGATCTGTCGAGCATGGAATGGCACACCCGTGCACGTCACATCTGGCCGGTGATCCGCTCCTGTCTCGATGAGCTCATGACGCAGCACGATGTCCTCGTCATCGAGGGCGCGGGCTCTCCGGCAGAGATCAACCTCACGCACACCGACGTCGTGAACATGCGCATCGCCGCGGCGGCCCGCGCCGCGACGCTCCTGATATGCGATATCGACCGTGGCGGCGCGTTCGCACACCTCTTCGGCACGGTGCAGTTCCTGCCGCCCGAGCATCGCGCCCTGATCCGCGGATTCGTGCTCAACAAATTCCGCGGCGATGAGCGCCTGCTCGCGCCTGGGCCGCAAATGCTAAAGGAGCTGACGGGCGTGCCGACGCTCGCGGTGCTGCCCTTTTGGCCGGAGCACGGGCTGCCCGAGGAGGACGGCGTATTCGACGCGCGGCCGACCGGATCGGGACTGTCGGTCGTCGTGGTTGCGTATCCTTACATGAGCAACCTCGACGAGTTCGCGCCGTTGCGGCGGGTGCCGGGCGTCTCGCTCGGCTGGGCACGCCGGCCCGAAACCATCGCCGCGGCCGATCTTCTCGTGTTGCCCGGATCGAAACACGTAGCCGCCGATCTTCTCTGGTTGAGGGAGCGAGGCCTCGACGCGGCGATCGCCGCGCACATATCGGCCGACAAGCCGACGCTTGCGATCTGCGGCGGCTTGCAAATGCTCGGCCGCGCGATCGAGGATCCCTGCGGTGTCGAGGGCGCGGCGCGAGGCTTGGGACTGCTGCCCTTCTCGACCGAGTTCTTGCCGGCAAAGCGCTATCGAAACGGCCTCTACACCCTCGAGGGTCTGACGCTCTTCTGGGAGCGGCTGAACGGCGTGGGGTTCCCAGGCTATGAAATTCATCATGGCGCGACGCGCTTGGCAGCGGACGCCGGGCCGGAAAGGGGCCTGCCGCGCGCGGTGCTCGCGGACGGCGCCGGTTGGCAGCGCGGCGCGCTGCTCGCGATCTACCCGCACGGATTATTCGAAAGCAGCGCAGTGATCCGCGCGCTCTTCGGCGGCGAGGCGCCCACTCTCGAGGATACGCTGGACGGACTCGCGGATTTGATCGACGCGCATTTCCCCGCGGGCGTGCTCGCCTCGCTCTTGGAGTGAATGCGCTCGCGAGCGGCCGCGTTCGCGCGCCTGCGCGCTACAATCTCCGGCGGACCATGTGCCCGCCCTCCCATCCGACGACGCCGATCCTCTGGCGAGCTCTGGAGCCGGCAGCCGCGCCTCATATCATGAGCGCGGTCGATGCGCCCTGGTGGATCGCGGGCGGCTGGGCGATCGACTTGTTCGTGGGAACCCAAACCCGGGCGCACAAGGATCTCGATCTCGGGGTCCGGCGTGCTGATGCCGCGCGGATCATCGCCGCGCTGCCGGCGTGGGAATTCTTCGAGGTGAAGGACGGGGTGCTCTCTCGGTTGGCGCTCGGCACGGAACCGCGCGCGGTGGTCAATTCCTTGTGGGGCCGGCGCGTCGGCGAGGCCCACTGGGAGCTCGAGCTGATGCTCGATGATGCGGATGGAAGGGACTGGATCTTTCGTCGCGAGCCCTCGATTCGACGCTCTTTCGAAGCCGTCCTGCGCGCCACGCCCGACGGCACACGATACCTGGCGCCCGAGATTCAGCTCCTGTACAAGGCGCGGGATCTGCGTGCGGAAGACCGGTCGGACTTTGAGCACGCCGTCCCACGATTCGAGAGCGCGGCGGCCGGATGGCTACGGGACTGCCTGTCGCGGCTCCATCCACACCATCCCTGGCTCCCGGCGCTCGCGCAAAACCCATCTCGGCCGGAATGACGCATCGAGACAAGTCCAGGACGCATTTGATCAGCCGCCCTTTGGGCGCTGTACCATACTGGCGAACTGAACCCACCCGCGTCACGGGACGCCGTTTGGTCGAATGATCCGGAGCGACGATGGACGAGCAACAGACTTCCACCACTCACGCGCGCCGCCCGAGCGGCCGCGATGCGAAGCGCGCCTCCCGGGCCGCCCGGGCCGCCGCCTCCATTCCCTACATCACGCGCAAGATCCCCTACTACGAGGTGTTGGGCGAGGAAGGGCTTGCGCTCATGGAGCAGAACGCCGACACCATTCTCGAGGAGATCGGCATCGATTTTCGCGAGGATCCCGAAGCGCTCGAGATCTGGAAGGCCGCCGGCGCAGACGTCCAGGGCGAGCGGGTGCATTTCCCGCGCGGGATGTGCCGCTCTCTGGTGCAGAAGACCGCGCCGCGGCAGTTCACACAGCATGCCCGTAATCCCGCGCGCAGCGTCGTGATCGGCGGCGAGAATACCGTGTTCGCGCCCGCGTACGGCTCGCCGTTCGTTCGCAATCTCGACGAGGGCCGGCGCTACGCGCGCATCGAGGACTTTCGCAACTTCGTGAAGCTCGCCTACATGTCGAACTCGCTGCACCATTCGGGCGGCACCATCTGCGAGCCGGTCGATCTGCCGGTGAACAAGCGCCACCTCGACATGGTGTACAGCCATCTGAAGTACAGCGACAAGGCCTTCATGGGATCCGTGACCGCCCCCGAGCGGGCGGCCGATTCGGTGGCGCTCGCCAACATCGCATTCGGCTCCGATCTTCAAGATCCGGTCACCGGGCGGCCGAAAACCACCATCATCAACCTCATCAACGTCAACTCGCCCATGACCTATGACGCGACCATGCTCGGGGCCGCCAAGGTCTATGCGCGCGCCAATCAGGCGCTGATCATGACGCCGTTCATTCTGGCGGGCGCCATGTCGCCGGTGACCGTGGCGGGCACCGTGGCTCAGACGCTGGCCGAGGCGCTGGCCGGTCTCGCGTTCGTGCAACTCGTGAACCCGGGTGCTCCGGTGGTGCTCGGCAGCTTTGCATCCTCCATCTCCATGCAGTCGGGTGCGCCGACTTTCGGAACTCCCGAGCCGGCGCTCGTGCTCTACACCATGGCAGCCCTGGCTCGCCGTCTGGGCATTCCGTTCCGCTCCGGTGGGAGCCTGTGCGCATCGAAGATTCCGGATGCGCAGGCAGCCTTCGAATCCGCGAACACGCTGCTGCCCACCTGCCTCGCCGGAGTCAATTTCGTGCTGCACACGGCGGGTTGGTTGGAAGGCGGCCTGACCATGGGATACGAGAAGTTCGTCATGGATGCGGATCAGGCCGGCATGATGCACACGCTCCTGGCCGGCGTCGATCTATCCCCCAATGGCCAGGCGCTCGACGCCATGCGCGAGGTCGGGCCCGGCAAGCATTTTCTCGGCTGCGCGCACACGCAGGCCAATTTCGAGAATGCGTTCTATCGATCACCCCTGGCCGACAACAATAGTTACGAGCAGTGGGAAGCGGAAGGCGCGACCAACATGTCGAAGCGCGCGAATGGAATGTGGAAAAAGCTCCTCGCGGAATACGTACCGCCGCCCATGGATCCCGCCATCGACGAGGCGCTCCTCGAGTACATCGCGAAGCGTAAGGATTCCTTCCCCGACTCGAACGTCTAGTCAGCCCGCCGAGCCACCGAGTAAAGACTGTTAAGCTTGTCAAAAGCGACCGGTGACCGTGACATCCTTCGCACCATTACGTCGTAGTTTGATGAGGGCTTGATCCCCGGGGGACATCGAGTCCACTGCAACTCCGAGATCTCTAGCGTGGTCGATGGGGCGACCTGCGAATTCGTACACGATATCGTTCGGTTTGAGACCATCACATCATTGCAATCGCCGAAGAGCGGTCATTCCTAGGGGGCGATATCCTTGGAAGCTCAGGACGCGGAGCCTGGGAATCGCGATAGTTGAAGCCAGTCGATTGACATGGAAAGAAGTCTCCAAGAAAGGAAACATATGAACCGTGTATTTGTTATTGCTACCTTTGCTTTAATGCTGGCGGGGTGCGAGACGCCGACTACGCAGCGTTACTCCATCTCTCCTGACAATGACCAAGTTATCAAGTCATTAAATACCACTGGAGTTGGCGTTGGACCGTTCACGGGCGCCTCAACGTTTGATCTGAATTGCAGAGCGGTCGGCGCTCTTCAGGTTCCCGATGGACTTACACACGTTTCGTACATCCAGCAAGCATTTGAGGATGAGCTTAAGGTCGCGGGGGCATTCGCATCGGCGCCATCGCGTGTAACCCTTACGGGTATCGTCAATCGTCTGGATTTCTCATCAACAAAGGGATTGACACACGGCACATGGAATATCGATCTCACATTAACATCATCCAACGGAAAGGTGATGAAAGTGAGCGAATACTACGAGTTCAAGAGCGGGTTCGCGGGTATGGAGGCCTGTCGAAATACGGCCGAAGCATTTTTGCGCGCTGTACAAGACCTCGTTGGGAAGGCTGTCGGTAGTCCGGAATTTCATGACTTAGTTGGATAAATGAATGCGGCCTGCTACCGGGGGTCGTCATTGAGGGAAATCGCGCGTGCCGGGCACTGGCTGACGGCTTGGCGCACCGCATCCTCGAGTTCCGGCGGCACCTCGCTGACCATCACGATGGCGTAGCCGTCGTCGTGCAATTCGAACACCTCGGGGCAGAGCCCCACGCAGACTCCGAAACCGGCGCATACGTTCGCGTCGACATGGACTTTCATGGCGAACCACCCGACACCGCGTCGAACTCCAAGTTGATGTGAGTCAATCCGCGCAATATGAAGGTTGGCAGATAACTGTAGCGTCGTGCGCCGGGCGGCCCATGGACTTTCTCGGAGATGCGAATGTCGCTGGTCCGGTCAAACATCCGGTTGAGGCTGATGACCGCCTCCGCCCGCGCCAGGGGGGCGCCGGGACAAGCATGACGGCCGCGGCCGAATGCCACATGTAAGCGGGCGTTCGCCCTGTCTATCTGGAACTCGCCGGGGTCTTCGAACTTGCGAGAATCCCGGTTAGCGGCGCTGTTGGCGATATACAGGAAAGTGCCGGCCGGAATATCGACGCCGCCGACCTGGGTCGGCCTTTTCGCCAATCGGAAGTCGCCCTTGACCGGGCCCTCTATTCGCAGGCATTCCTCGACAAAATTGGGGATGAGACTGCGATCCTTGCGAAGGCGCTGCTGGAGGTCGGGGCGGTCGCCGACCACTTGCAAAGCGTAGCTGAGCAGTCGCACCGTGGTTTCCTGCCCAGCGGCGAATAGGTTGGCGGCAACCCGGGCGACATCGAGAGGCTCCGGCGTCGAGCGGTCGGGAAAGGTCGCTGCCGCGAGCTTTGTGAGGATATCCCCTTTAGGGTTGCGCCGACGGTCCTCGATATACGTCGAGAAGGTATCGTAAAGCCACGCCAGCGGCGAGTGCTCGACTTTGCCCTCCTTCAAGCCGCCGACCCCGGCTCCGCCACGCTCCTGTTCGTGGCGTATGAGTTTCTTCCGGAACTGCACTCGATCTTCGGGTGGCACGCCCAGCAGATCGGAGACGACGAGCACGGCGAAAGGCTGGGCGTAGTCGTTCATGAACTCGCACTCGCCACGGGAGATGAAGCTGTCGATCTGCTGTTCGGCCAACTTCCACATGAACTCCTCATTTTCCTTGAGGCGCTTTGGGGTGATCAGAGCCATCAGCAACGCCCGGTGGGCGGTGTGCTTCGGCGGATCCAGGGTCGGGAGCTGATCGCTGAATGGCGTTTTGTCGCGGTAGGTTTCAATCAGCTCGGAAATGTCCTCGTTTTCGTGTCCTTTGAGGGGAATGGGGCAGCCCGCCAACGGTCCGCTGGTTGACATGCAGGAGGAAAAGCGATCGAGATCGTTGTAGACCTCGAGGGCCTCATCGTAGCCCGTTACCATGACGATGCCCTGATGCGGCTCGCGCAGTACCGGAGACTGCTCTCTCAGATAATCAAAATAGGAGTACGGATCGTTCACGAACCGGTCGCTGCGGAAGAAATCGTACTTTTCAAACTCGTCGTGCTTATCGCTCATATTGGCTTCCCCTTCGAGCTTCTGCGGGCGGCGGAAGCGTTTACGACCAATAGCCGGGATTGTCGGACAGTTCCGAGGGCACGGGATGGGCGCCGCCGACATGCCCACTTTTCACTTGAATGCTAAGCAAGCATAGTATAATTAAACAGGTGGCGCGCTTCAAACGTCCTGTGATACCTGACCCGCGCGCCATCGCGCGCGACCCAGACCGCCAGGATTTATTGCGTGCCGCCGCTCGCGCCGGCCAGCGAATCCTTCATATGCTCGAACAGATCGCCGTAAGTTCCGCGCCCCCCGCCGCTATCGGATCGTCAGGATTTCGTGGGATCAGTCCGTCGCGGCCGGCGGCCACGCGTCTCGCTCTGGCTGGTCGATTCTTTTGGCTGGGGCAGAGCGACGGCCTTGCGCAGATGGGGATACGGCGCGGTCTTGTGCGGGATGGCCATTGCCTCGACGAAGTGCTGCTGGAAGCGCGGCTCGATGGCAGTCTCGACCTTCTCGATTCGCCGCACGAGCTCCTCGATGACGCCGCGCGAGGTTGCATCGAGAAGCGCGATGCGGGCGCCCGTTCCGGCGGCATTGCCGGCCGAGCGGACGTGGCTCAAGTCGCAGTCCGGCAGCATGCCAAGGATGGTCGCGTACTTGACGTCGATGTGGCTGCCGAACGCTCCGGCGAGGCGGATGCGGTCGACTTGCTCGATGCCGAGCCGGTCCATGAGCAGCGCGATGCCGGCGTACAGCGCCGCCTTCGCCAACTGAATCGCGCGCACATCGTTCTGCGTGATCTTCATCTCGACCGTATTGGTTCCCGCGACCGCGCGATGCAGAACGTAAGCGAACGTGCGTCCGTTCTCGACGATCCGCGGCGAGCGCGCGGCCAGCCGCCCGTCGAGCACCCCGTCTTGGTTGATGATGCCGGCGAGATACATCTCGGCGATCACCTCGATGATGCCGGATCCGCACACCCCGGTGATACCGAGCCCCGCGATGGATTTCTCGAATCCCGGATCGTCCGACCATAAGTCCGAGCCGATCACCTTGAAGCGCGGCTCGAGCGTCGCGGCGTCGATGCGCACGCGCTCGATCGCTCCCGGAGCGGCGCGCTGCCCGCAGCTGATCTGCGCACCCTCGAAAGCCGGACCGGTCGGGCTCGAGCAAGCGACCAGCCGGTCTTTGTTGCCGAGCACGATCTCGGCGTTGGTTCCAACATCCACCAATAGCGTCATCTCGGACCCGGTGTCCGGGCGCTCGGAGAGGACCATCCCCGCAGCGTCGGCGCCCACGTGGCCGGCAATGCAAGGCAGCACATAGACCCGCGCATTGCGGTGGAACTTCAAATCGATGACGTTCGCGCGCAAAGTCAACGAAGTGTCCGTTGCAAGCGCGAACGGCGCACCGCCGAGCTCCACCGGATCGATCCCGAGCAGCAAGTGATGCATGATCGGATTACCGACGATCGTCGCCTCGAGGATGTCCTCGTGCGTCACGCCGGCCGCGCGCGCCACGTCCACGGCGAGACCATTCAGAGCCTCGCGCACCGCAGCCGTCATGAGCTTGTCGCCGCCCGGATTCATCATCGAGTAGGACACGCGGCTCATCAGGTCCTCGCCGAACCGGATCTGAGGATTCATCAGGCCCGCGGAGGCGACGATCTCGCCGCTCGTCAGATCGCACAGATGCGCGGCGATGGTGGTCGAGCCGATATCGATTGCGAGACCGAATACCGCCTCGCGCAGACCGGGCCACACGCCGATGATTTGTTTCTCCGCATGCACCGCCACCGTGACCTGCCAGGACGCTGCGCGCAATACGCCCTGCAGCACTTGCAGCACGGCCAGATCGCAGACGAGATTCTTGAGATCCCACTCCCGCTCGAGCGCCTCGAACAGGCGCCGCAGATCGCCCGAGGGGTCGTGCATATCGGGCTCTTTGACCTGCACGTAGTGCAGGCGCACCACGGGATTGAGCTCGATGGCGCGAGCGTCAGCCTCTTTGCGCACCACCTGGCGATGCACCTGGCTGCTCTCGGGCACGTCGATGACCACGTCGGCCAGCACCCGAGTCGAGCACGACAGGCGGCGTCCGGCGGCGAGCGGGACGCGCTTCGAAAAACGCATCTCGGGCTCGCTCAGCTCGGTGAGGCTCGCGGTCGAGGAGGAAACGCCGAGTTTCGCGAACTCGCCTTCCGCCACCAGCACCTGGCAGCGCCCGCAAAGCGCGCGTCCGCCGCACACCGAATCGATGTCCACGCCGAGGCTGCGCGCCGCCTGCAACAAAGGTGTGCCCTGCGGAAAGTGGCCGCGCTTGCCCGAAGGCATGAACACGACGAGGGGGTCGCGGGAGGCCAATCCGGCTAGCCCGTCGAGCGGCGCCGATGCCCACCTTCGCGGCGGCCGCGCGGCGCGTCGGCCGCGCCGGGCGCGCCGGGCGCGCCGGCAGCAGCGCCGGCCGGAGGCGGCGCATCGCGAAAGCGGCGGATCCAGCGCGCGCAATCGGGATCGTGACCGAGCATCACATCACCGCCCATCACCGCCTTGACCGTTTCGATGTGCAGAGGATTGGTGATCGCGGAGGTCATCCCGGCGGCCATCGCCATGGTCAGGAACGCGCTGTTGATGCCGTCGCGGTTCGGCAAGCCGAAGCTCACGTTCGATGCTCCGCAGGACGTGTTCACCTTGAGCTCATCGCGCAAGCGGCGCACGAGACGCATGACCTGAACGCCCGCCTGGTTGATGGCTCCGATCGGCATCACCAGCGGATCGACCACCACGTCGCACGCGGGAATACCGTGGTCCATGGCCCGTTCGACGATCTTCTTGGCCACCGCAAAGCGCACGTCGGGATCCTCGGAGATGCCGGTCTCGTCGTTCGAGATGGCGATGACGGCGGCGCCGTACTTCTTGATCAGAGGCAGCACGACTTCCAGACGCTCCTCCTCGCCGGTCACCGAGTTGACGAGCGCTTTGCCCTTGTAGACGGCGAGTCCCGCCTCGAGCGCCGCGACGATCGATGAATCGATCGACAGAGGCACGTCGGTGATCGACTGCACGAGCTGTATGGCCTTGGCGAGAATCGCCGGCTCGTCCGCGAGCGGGATGCCCGCATTCACGTCGAGCATGTGCGCGCCCGCTTCCACCTGGGCGCGCGCGTCCGCCTCGACGCGGCTGAAATCGCCGTTCGTCATCTCAGCCGCCAGGATCTTGCGTCCCGTCGGATTGATGCGCTCGCCGATGATGACGAAGGGGCGATTGAAGCCGATGACGACTTCCTTGGTGGCTGAGCTGACAACCGTATCGGTCATGATGCATTCCTCTGAGAAGCGATGGAGGCCTCGTCACGCCCGGGGTACCACGGAGATCGACTCCCCAGAATACCGGAACGCTCGACGATCTCGGCAACGGATTCTTCCTGCCGGTAGGCCATGATGTGCACGCCGCTGATGCCGCGGATCTCGCGGATCGCCTGGATCAGCTCGACGCAGATGTTGCGCCCTTCGCGCGCCTGGTCCTTGGCGCCCGCGAGGCGGGCGATGAGCGCGTCCGGCACGTGCATGCCGGCCACGTTCTTGCGCATCCACTCGGCCGTCTTCGCCGAACGCAGCGGGCCCACGCCGGCAAGAATGAACACCTTGTCGAGAAGGCCGAGCGCCTCGACCTGCTGCATGAAAGCCGCGAGCAAGGGCAAATCGTAGCAATACTGCGTCTGGATGAACTGCGCCCCCGCGGCGACCTTCTTGGCGAGGCGCTGCGCCCGCCAGGCATGCGGCAGCCCCGAGGGGTTTTCGGCCGCTCCGAAGAATACCCGCGGCGCGAAACTGATCTTGCGGCCGCTTTGAAAATGATGGTCATCGCGGAGCGTGCACGCGATGTCGAGAAGCGACACGCAATCGAGATCGAAGACCGGTTTCGCCTGCGGGTGATCGCCGGCCTGCACGCCGTCGCCCGTCAGACACAGCATGTTGCACACCCCCATCGCGGCGCCGCCCAGAATATCGCCCTGGATGGCGATGCGGTTCTTGTCGCGGCAGGAGATTTGCATGATGGGCGCATATCCCACCCGCGTGAGCAGCGCGCAGACCGCGATGCTCGACATGTGACAATTCGCGCCGCTTCCGTCGGTGGCGTTGATCGCATCGACGTAGCCGTCGAAAACCCGCGCGCGCTGGTAGACCTCTTCCGGATCCGCCGAATCCGGCGGCGCGAGCTCGGTGGTGACCGCGAACCCGCCGGCTCGCAGCACGCGCTCGAATCGACCCGGCGAGGTATGACCGGGAAGGATCGGCAGCGGATAGCCGGGAACCGGCTCGTCCTCGAATCTCACGACACACCGCTCTTGCGCGGCGGAGCGTCCTTCGCAAGCTCTGTGGGATTCAGCTCCCGCACCACACGCAGCCAAGAGGAACGGCCTGCGAGGCGTTGATCGACGGCGTGCTGCACCTTCGTCATCGCGGCGACGCCGCCGGGGATGCGCTCGCTGCCGCGATAGGCCTCGACCCAGACGCATTTCATGTCGGGCTTCACCTCGCAGGTGCCGTCGTCGCGCACGCCGCCGCAGGGTCCGTTGCGCAAGGTCTTCGGACAATTCATCGGGCACGACATTCCGGTCGAGCTCAATACGCATTGCCCGCACATGCGGCAATCGAACAGCACACCCTTGACCGCCCGCTCGACCGCGGCGACCGGCCGCTCGATGCGCTCATAGCCCAAGAACTCGAACAGGCCGTGCAGGCGCTTGAGGATGCCCTCGAAGCCTCGATAGAAAGCGTTCAAGCCGCGCGCATGGCGCACGGACCACAACCTGACGGCGTACATCAGGACGACCCGGCCGGCGGCGTAGGCGAGGCGGCAGCCGGAGGCGAAGCCAAGCCCTTCGCGCGAATCAACCGCTCGAGATCCTCGTCGGTGAACTGCGCTTCGAGACGCGCCGCCTCGGCATTGGCCTCGGCCTGCAGGTCATCGCCGCACGGCCGCGCAGTGCGCTGCCAGTCCGCGAGGTATGCATCCGAGCTGCCCTTGCCGGCGCGCATCGCCGCCCGGTCGACCGCCTCCTGAAAGCGCAGCGAGAGCTGCACTTTGGCGGTCTCGCGGCCGCGCTTGACCACGACCTGAGCCGGGATGTCCCGCCACGAAATGACGATCAGCGAGGCCACTACGACACCTCCACACTCTTCGGCATGTCCGCGCGCGGCGTCGCGTCGCGTCGCACCGCCGCGGTGAGCGCCGTCCCGAGCGTGCCGTATCCCGTTACGAGCGATTCGAAGCTCAAGCCCATGCGCGTCGCAATGGCGCGCGCGCGCTCGATTGCATCCGTGCTCGGCCGCTGCGCCAGGTAGACGAGCTTTCGATAGTTGCCGAAGTAGGTCGGGAAGAGCTCCGGATGTTTGTCGAGACCGAGCCCTTGGACGACGAGCCGCTCGAAATGGCGCAGCAGGAAGTCGGTGAGATAGAACGTTCCAATCTCGGCTTCCGCGAGCGCCGTGAACACCGGGCTCGTCGCGAAGAATTCATAGCAATGCGCGCCCGGAATACGCTCGACGCCCTCCTCGGCGAGCACCGCATCGAGCAATCCGCCGGTGCCGCAATCGGCATAGGCCACGAAGATCGAGCGGTAATGCGCCCGCGATGCGCGGATGAGGACCCGCACCGCGGCGGGAATGCGCTCCGGCCGATTGTGCAAATCCGCGGGCAGACAGCGCACGTCCAGCTGCTCCCAGGCATTCGCCCGTTTGAGCGCGGTGATCTCGTGAGCCAACGCGCCGCACGCGATGATCAGAAGGCCCTGGCCGTTCTGCGCCACGGCTAACCCTTGTTCAATGGGCCGCCGCCGCGGCGCGCTTCTTCGCCAGCAGACCCTTCGCCGTCTCCACCGCGACCGCGGCGTCGCGGCAATAGGCATCCGCGCCGACTGCTTTGCCGAACTCCTCGTTGAGCGGAGCGCCGCCTACCAGCACGATGAAATCGTTGCGCATGCCGCGCTCTTTCAAGGTGTCGATGACGACTTTCATGTAGGGCATCGTGGTGGTGAGGAGCGCGGACATGCCGAGGATGTCGGGCTTGTGCTGCTCGAGCGCCGCGAGATATTTGTCGACCGGATTGTTGATGCCGAGATCGATGACTTCGAATCCGGCCCCCTCCAGCATCATGGAGACGAGATTCTTGCCGATGTCGTGGATGTCGCCCTTGACCGTACCGATCACGATCTTGCCGATGGGCTCGACACCGGTCTCCGCGAGCAGCGGTCGCAGGATTTCCATCCCGCCCTTCATGGAGTTCGCCGCGAGCAACACCTCGGGCACGAACAGGATGCCGTCCCGGAAATCGATGCCGACGATGCGCATGCCTTCTACCAGCGCATCGTTGAGCACACGCTCCGCGGACCAGCCGCGCTTCAAGAAAATTCGCGTCGCCTGTTCGACTTCCGGTTTGAGACCGTTGTAGAGGTCGTCATGAACCTGCTCGACGAGTTCCTCGTCGTTGAGCGTATTCAGATCGAATTCGCCATCTGTCGGCTCGGCCATCAGGTCTCCACGGTCTTTTTGTGAGTAGCCACGGCAACTTACAGGCGCGGACGCCCAGCCTCCCAGCACGCCAGCTTAAGTCGAGCGAGCAGCCCGGACTTGCGGAATCGCGACGGCGGCGTATCCGTTCGCGACACGATCCCCGACGCGCCCGATGCCGACATCATGTGACGGGTGGTGCGCCGCCTTCCTCGCTGCGGCGCGCGACATAGGCGTCGAGCGCCTCCACGACTGCCGGATCGCGCACCGGATTGACATAACGCTGCAGCGTCGATTGCCAGATCCCCGTGGCCCGCTGGGTTGCCGTCTTGGCACCGTCTTCCGCCCAGCTGCCGTAGTTGCGCCAGTCGGAAACCAACGGCGCATAGAAAGCGCCGCGGTAACGCTCCATGGTGTGGGCGCAACCGAAGAAATGCCCTCCTGGACCTACCTCGGCGACGGCCTCGACGGCGAGATCCGCAGGCGTCGCGCCGACCGGCTGAAACACCTCGGCGAACATCTGCAGCATTTCGATGTCGAGAATGAACTTCTCGTACGAGGTGGTGAGTCCGCTCTCGAGCCATCCGGCCGCGTGCAGCACGAAGTTGCAGCCGCCGAACAGCGCGCCCCATAAGCTCATCTGCGATTCGTACACCGACTGCTCGTCGGGTGCGTTCGAGGCGGTGGCATTGGAGGAGCGCCACGGTAGACCTAGAAACCGCGCGAGCTGCCCGGCGCCGAATGCCGCCTTCACGTATTCCGGGGTACCGAATGCCGGCGAACCCGACTTCATGTCGACATTCGAGGTGAAGCTGCCGTAGGCGACCGGTGCGCCCGGCCGCGTGATTTGCGCGAGCGTGAGCCCCGCCAGAAACTCGGCATGAGCCAGCGTCAGCGCACCCGCCACGGTGACGGGCGCCATCGCCCCCGCGAGCGTGAAGGGCGTGATGATGAGCAGCTGGCCGCCGAGCGCGAAATCGATGATGCCGTCCGCCATCGGAATGTCGAGCTGCAGGGGCGAGTTGGTGTTGATGATGGTGTAGACGTAGGGCCGCGAGCGAAACTCCTCCGGCGAGATGCGGTGCGCGATCCGGATGAGCTCGAAGTTGTCCGCGACCTGGCCGTGGCCGCGGGAGAAGATGAACGGAATTTTGTCCGTGAGCATGAGCTGCGCACGCGTGACGTGCAGATGCCTGACCGGCACAGCGACATCCTGCGGCTCGGTCGCCCCGCCGAGCACGTGAATCACCTCGAAGCTCTGACACAGCTTCATGAGGTTGCAGAAATCCTCGAACGTGCCCGCGCGACGGCCGCGGGCGGTGTCCATGATGTTCGGCGGCCCCGACGTCGGGCAGAAGACGACGCATCCCGGGGTGAGCGGCATGTGCCGCTCGGGATCGACGGAATGCAGCGTGATGTCGCGCGGCGCACTCGCGAGCGCCTGCGCGACGAGCCCGCGGTCGAGCCGCACGATTTGCGAGGCCTGGTCGACCTGTGCGCCGCCGTGGGCGTAGCGCACCAGCGCATCGTCGGAGAGCACCTTCATGCCCTGGGTCTCGAGAATGGCGAGCGCCGCTTCGTGGATGGCCGCGACCTGATCCTCCGAGAACACTTTCATCGGCACGAAAGGATTGTGCAAATGGCGGTAGGCGCGCGTGCGATCGACGACGGCGTGACTCGCCTCCTGCGTTCCGCCGCGGCGCCTGCTGCGCCGTCCCTGCGTCTCGTCCGGCTGTTTCATGTCTCGGATTATAGGGAAGACCCGGCGGCGATAGCTGATCGAGCAGCGCTATTTGTGAATCCAGCCGATATATTTTTTCGATACGCCTGCCGCGGCGATGCATTTATCCGATAAGCGCAGCCCGCTCATGACCCACGAGCGGCCGGCCGACCGCCGTCGAGCACACGATCGCCTCGGCTAGATAATCGGTGCCCGGCCCAACTTGCGCGCGCCGCTCGGTCACTGTGGTGTCGACGTGCGGATCGGCCGCGCCCGCGCGGCGTGCCGCGCCGAGCGCGAGCGCGCGCGCGACACGCGCGGCGTGATCGAGCGCCGCTTTCGAGTCCGAATAGTCCTGGCTGCCGGCGGGATCGTGCACGCGGAAGACGTTGAAGCTCGGTTGATTGACCAGGATCTCGACGCTTTGCGAAACCACGCCCGCCACCGCGCCGACCGCGTTGCAGACCGCGGCATGCTCCGGAATGGAGAGTTCGGCGCCGAGGCGGCGCGCAACGTCGGGGTAATACGCTGCCACCGGCGCCCCGATCGCGACGAGGGGCCGCGCGAGCCCGAGCGTCGCCCGCATCCAATGCGACAGCGGCTGCCCGGAGACCGCCGCCTCGAGCAAGCGCTCGCCGAGCAAGCCCCACGTCCCCGTCGGCGCCTCGAGCCCGGGGTCGTGCGCCAGCGCGGCCTCGAGCAGCGCGCGAGCGCTGCGGCGGACGACGAGCTCATAGGTGCGCTCGCAAAGCTCTCGCGGCGGCACGGCGACGGAGGCGGCACGCGCATTGCGCTCCTCGACGGCGAGAATGCGGGCCCCGCACTCGGCCGCCTCCCGGCTCCAGCCGCGCTGCACGTCGAGCACGTGCAGCGCATCGCTCGGCGTGAAGGCGGCGAGCGTCACGAGCCCCGCATCGGCCAGCCGGCGCAAGCCCTCGAGACCGGAGGCGTTGCGCACCGCGTCCGACACCCGGCGCGGTCTGAGATCGAGCGCGTTCCAGATCCGCCGCTCGAGGGCGGGCAGATGCTCGGGCGCCGCACGATCCGGGTTGCGGAAGGCAAACTGGGCTGGGAACTCGGGAAGATGCGCAAGCTCCGCGAGCGCGCGCAGATCCTCGAGCGTCTCGGGAAAGCTATGCGCGAGCAAGCTCAAGGGCATCGCCTTGCGCGGACCCACCTTGAGCCGCAGCTGCCGATCGAAGCGCACCTCGCTGTCGCCGCCGAGCCCGATGGTGCGCACGTCGATGGCCTGGACCATGGTGCGCCAGCCGCCGACCAGTGCGCCTTCCGCGCGGATCACGGGCCGGCCGCCCGACACGACGGCGATGTCCGTGGTGGTGCCGCCCATATCCGAGACCACGAAATCGCGCTGTCCGGTCAGAAAGCCCGCCCCGACCACGCTCGCCGCCGGGCCGGATAGAATCGTCTCGACCGGGTACTCGAGCGCGACGTCGGCGCGCATCAGCGAGCCGTCGCCCTTCACGATCATGAGCGGCGCATCGATCGATTCCGCGGCGAGCACCTGCGACAGCGCCTCGATGAGGTGACGGATGCGGGCCGTGAGACGTGCATTCAGCACCGCCGTGAGCGCGCGGCGCGGCGCATCGAGCTTCGAGCTCAGCTCGTGCGCGCAAGTCACGGGTCTTTGCGAAAGCCCGCGGATGAGCTGCCGGGCACGCGATTCGTGCGCGGGATTGCGCACCGAGAAGCTCGCCGCAACGGCATAGGCCTCGACACGCGCCTCGAATTCGTCGACCGCGGCCTTCACGGCGCTCTCATCGAGCGGCGCCCACTCCTCGCCCGTCGCGCCGTGGCCGCCGGCGACGCGCACGAGCGGCCCGCCGTGGCGGCCGATGCCGGAGCGCTCGACCATCGCGTCATCGAAACCGATGAGCAGGGTGCAAACGGGGCTGAAGCGGTTCTCGACCACCGCGTTGGTCGCGAGCGTCGTCGACACCGAGACCAGGCTCACGTCTGAGCGGTGCGCGCCGGCGGGCAGGCTCCCGAGCACCGCGCGCATGGCGTGGCCGATGCCGATCGCAAGATCCCAAGGGGTGGTGAGCGACTTGGCGCTTGCCACGACACGCCGCCCGTCGGCCAACAGAACCGCGTCGGTGAAAGTGCCGCCGGTATCGAGACCGAGCCAATAGCCCGCCGCGCCGATATTCGGATTTGCGTTCAATTGGCTCACGTTATCACTCGAGCGCTCGATTGAGCAGGAACGCGAGACGCACGCCGGCCTTGCTCAACTGCTCTGCCGTCACGGCGGTTGCCTCGTCCACGTAGCTTCTCGAAAGCTGGTATTGCGAGCCGGGCGGCGCAGCGGCTCCGGCCGCTGCAGGCAGCGGACCGTAGGCATGCTCTTTCGACACGGCATAGGTCTCGAGCGCCCAATCGAGCGGGGTGCCGCTCGACCAACGGACACGGTCGGCCGCGGTGATGCGGGCGATCGCTGCGCGCGCGATGTCGGTGTCGCTCGCACCGAGCCGCGCCACGAATTCCGTGTCCCAATCATGATGCAGATTGTTGGACCCGATGTTCGGGCCGCTCACGAGTTTGCGATTCCCGCCCTGATCGTGATCATCGCTCGCGTGCAGCGGCTGGTGCAGGTCGCCCACCAAGTGCAGCAGGAACTGGAGCGCGACGCGACGCTCCGCTTGGCTGGTCGAGGGATTCTTGAGCTCGGCATAGAACTGATCGGTCTTGTCGATGATGCAATCCTCGGCGGGCCCCACCGAGGCCGCAACGCCCGCGGGGAGCGGCCGCCTACCGTAACAGGCGCGGCTCACGTCCAGCCCCGTGATTTCGAGATCGACGAAGTGCCAATCCCGGGTGCCGAGATAGCGGCGCTTGTCCCCGTCGCGGTCCGAGTCGCGATATTTGTCCGCCCAGGTGGATTCGTGCGCCATGTCGCGCTCGACCAGGCCCGTGTCGTCCTCACGGAGCAACTCGAGCACGCGCGCCCGCACCGCAGGCTCGAGGTAATACTCCGCGATGAGCCCGATGACTTCGTGGCCCTCATCCCCCCACGCCCACGCCGCTCGACTGGCCATCACGCACAGAAGCACGGCGCAGGCGCCCGCGAGCGGCACGGCGCCTGCGCGGCGCAGGAGCGCTTCGACGCGGCTCACCGCTTCATGCCCCGGTATCCATCGAGAAACAAGCGCACCACCCTTCCGGCCCAGGTGTCGAGCTCGGCCGCGGTCATTGGGGTGCCGTAGCCGATGGCCCGGCGCCTGGGAATCGTCATGACCATGAAGATGAACTGGGTCGCGGCAAACTCGCGATCCTCCAGGGCGAGCTTCGAGTCGGCGATCTCACGTGCCAGCAGGTTCCCGATGAGCGTGACGGCCTCGCGGTTGCCGGCATCGCCCGCCACGGCGCGCGCGAGCTGCGGGAAGCGCGCCGCCTCCGCGTGCACCAGCCGGTATAGGGCGAGGGCCTCGGGCGCGAGTGCCGCGTGCAAAATGAACTGCGCGAGACGATGCAACATGTCGGGCAGCGCGACGCCCTCGATCAGCGGCACCTCGGGCGGCGGACGGATGTGCGCGATGACCTCGTGCACCGCGGCGGCAAACAAGGCGGCCTTGTCCTCGAAGCGGTCATACAGCGTGCGTTTGGAGATGCGCGCGCGTGCCGCGACGGCCTCGATGGAGGTCGAGCCATAGCCCTCGGCGAGAAACAATTCCGTGGCGGCGGAGAGAATCCGTTCCCGAAGCCGCAACGCATCGGCTTTCGAAGGCCGGCCGCTCCGTACGGCTCCGCGCGCGCGCGCGTTGGCTGGCCTTCGCGGCATTCCTACCTATCGTTGTGCATAACCATAGCGACCGGAGTAAGTGTAACCGCGGCCGTAACCCCCCTGATAGCCTGGCCCGTAGTACGCGCGGGGCGCGGCGTAATAAGGATAAGCGCGCGGATAGGCATACGCCGGCGCCGGCGCGTAGTAAGCGCGCGGCGCGTAGCCCGGGTAGTAGACGGGCGCCGGCGCCCGGTAGATCGCGGGCGGCGGGTAGTAAGCCGGCGGGGGAAGCGCATACGACGGCGCATAACCATACGACGGCGCATAACCATACGACGGCGCATAACCATACGATGACGCGGGGTCGGGCGCCGCCGCTGCTGCGGCCGCCGTCACGGCGGCTGCAGCCAAGGTGAGCGGCAGGCTCACGAGCGCGGCAGCGGCCCCGAACAGGCCACGGCCGAATCCCCAGCCCAGATGGCCGTGGCCATATCCAGGGCCATGCACGGCGGCGGCGGCCGGTAGGACGGGAGCGCACGCGAGCGCGGTCGCGGCAAGGGCGAGCAACCTCTGCTTGATGGACATGGGGATCACTCCTTCGGTGACGAGGGCGTCAGGATAGCCCCGCCATAAATGAAACGCAACGGTACCGTACCATTAATGAAAGCCGTACGCCGAGCGGTAGTAGAACGGCCGGATCGGTTGCCGGTCGCGCCTCAAGAGCCCCTGCTGAATCGGGTCGAGTCTTTCGACGTGCTCGCCCACTACCTGGTCCGACAGGTCGGCGGGATTCCAGGCGATGAGCAGCAACTGCCGGCCGCTCTGCCCAGCAGCTGGAAACCAGCGCTCGTACATGAGGCCGACTTGACCGAAGAGGTGTGCGCTCGAGGTTTCACTGACCGCCTTGGCTCGATCGGACCTGTAGAAGGCGAGCTCGCTCGCGATGGCGTATCGATCCATGCCGACGATGAGCGGATCGGTGCCGGTTCGCCGTGCGATCTCGTCGGCGATCGCCGTGACGTCGCCTCCGAGCTCGCGCCAGCCGACGGGCACGAGCTCCGCATGCCGGCCGTATCCGACGCCCGGAATGCCGCGCGTCAGATAAAAAAGGCCCGCTCCGTAAAGCAACAACACCGCGATGACCGTGGGCGCCCAGGCTCGGGCAATCGCTCTGCCCGTGCGATGCAGCGGCTGCACGATGCCCGCCGCAAGCACCGGCAGCGAGGCGATCCACGGCGCGCCTGTCCAGTCGAGCTTGACCTCGTGACGCAGGCTGAAGAGCGCGAACACCGCCAGCGGCGTCAACACCGTGACTTGGATGAAACGCCAGCCGCGACGCTGCTGTGCCTCGAACGTCGCCTCCGCGCCGCTCACCCCGGCGCCGCCCCGCCACAACGCCCAGGCGGCCGCGACCGCGCCGGTGGGAGTCAACAGCACGAGCACCGAGCCCACGAGCTTGAACAGCGCAAACTGCGGGCGATCGGCAAGTCGCCGCGAGGTCTGAAACGCAAAAGACGCGAAGTCGTTATGCGCATTCCACGCGATCACCGGAGAGAAAATCATCACGGCGAGCAGCACCGCGGCATAAGGCTCGGCGCGCTTGAACCAGTGGCGCGAACGGGGGTCGATGACCATGAAGAGCAGAGCGGAAAATCCCAGGAGCACGATCGTGTACTTGGATAAAAGACCGAGCCCCAGGCACACGCCCGCTCCCCACCACGCCCGCGCTTGGTCTTTGATCAACGCCCGATAGAGGAAATAGAGCGCACCGGACCAGGCCGCCAAGAGCGGCGCGTCGGGCGTCATCAGAAAGCCGGTCAAGAAAAAAAACGGCAGCGTCTGCGCCAGGACCACGGCCACCAAGCCGCTCGTCTCGTCGAACATCTCGCGCGTCAGCCGATATGAGAAGAGACTCGCAACCGCCCCACAGCACAGCGCTCCGATGCGGACAGCGAATTCCCCATGGCCGAACACTGCGGTTGCGGCCGCGATCAGCCATCCGACCATCGGTGGATGATCCAGATATCCGATATCCAGGTGCTGCGCGTAGTTCCAGTAGTATGCCTCCTCCGGCATCAGCTCGACTCGCCAGGCATAAATCAACCGTAGGGCCACCGCCAGCGCCACCACACCGATCGCGCCGCGACGCCAATCGCGCAACGCCGTGGACGGCATCGGCAGGCCGCGCAGGAACTCAGGGGCGGCGAGCCGCTTTATCATTTTTCTCCCTCGACCTTACCGCCTATACACCGACCCTAGGGCCTATACAGATAAGTCACCGGCAGGCCCAGACGCACGCACGACTGAGCGGGCACGCTTCCCGGCAGCACGATGCGCTCCGCGAGGCCTGCGATCGATTTCACCACACTTCGCTCGAGCCTCCGCAATCCCTGGCGGGCGTCGAGGGCCAGGCGCTCGCGTGCCCAGGCCGGAACGATGTCCAGGGCCGCGCGAATGAGCAGACCCTGGACCCAGGCGAGCGGTCGCGGCAACACGGGCGCGGCGCGCAGCAGATCGAGAAATTCGAGCACGATGGCCGAGCGGCGCAGGCCGCTTCTCATGGACGTGAACAGGCTCTCGACCTCGCGCATCGATCGCGGCACGTCGACGGCGCCGTACAGATGCGCGGCCGGCACAGCCTCTTCGAAAAACGCATCGAACTCGGGCCCGGCAAGCGGACGCGCATACTCGGAATAAGCGGCGACGAATCCATAGGCGGCCGTGGCGTGCACCCAGGTCAACAGGACCGGATCGGCCGCGTTGAACGCCATACCGCAGGGAGTGACGCCCGAAACGGCAGCGTGCATCCGCGCCACGCGCTCGATCATCGGGGTCGCAAGGCTGCGCGCCCCGTACACGGTGAGCATCGCGGCCGCGCCGGTGCGCTGCAGACGCCCGACAGGATCCTGGCGAAATCGCGAATGCTCCCACACGCCCGTGCGCACGCGGGGCTCGGCCAATTCGAGGATGACGGCAGCGACACCGCCGATGAACATGGTGACCGGGTTCTTGAACACCCGCCAGGACACCGACTGCGCCGGGATCAGCGCGGCCTCCCCCACCGGCGTCGAGAAATCGACTCGCCCTGTATCCGGCAAACCGCACCACAGCATCTCGAGCCTGCGCTCGATCCCGGTTGGCAGGCGCAGAACGAGATTCACGATGATGCAGCCCCGCGCAACCGGCGCCCCTCGACCCACTGCCAGCCGACGAGCGTCGGCACGCCCCAGGCGAGCTCGCGCATGCGCTTGACCATGCCGACCGCGAGCGCCATTTCGCCGCTGATGCCCACGACGTGACCAAACACCACCAACCCCGCTTCCTGCACCCCGAGCCCGGCCGGCACCATGAAGGCTACGTGGCGAATCGCCTGCGTCATGCTTTCGAGCATCAGCGCTGCACCGACGCTCACCGGATGATTGAAAAGCCACAGGGCGAACCAGATCTCGAAGGCGCCCGAAACGAGTGCGACCAGCTGCAGCGCACCGGCGACGATGAGAGCGTGCGGCTGGTGGAGCAATGCTCGGACTGCGCGGTCGAGAGCTTCCGTCGCCCGCGATATCGCGCCTTCGCCCACCCAGGAGTGAATGAGCGTCTGTACGCGCTTGAGAAAGGCCCCATTCTTGAGCAGGACCAGCATGACCGCGGGCACCGGCAAACTCAGGGTGAAGATGAGAAGCACCCGGTGGTATTGGTGAAGCGCCGCGCCAAGCTCGGCGAGCAGCACAAGTCCGAGCGCGGTGAACAGGTACACCGCGACCAACGTGAGCAGGATCTCCACGATGATGGTGGCTCCGGCCGTGGCACCCGAGACGCCCCGCCACCGCAGGATCCGGACGCCGACGACGCTCCCACCCACGCTCGCCACGGGCAACAGCCGGTCGACGGCGTCGCGTACCGTGGTCGCCCATAACACGTATCCCAAGCCGAAGTGGCGCGCCGGCTCGCTCGCCTTGAGCAGCCCTGCCCAGCCGATGGCATAGAGCGAGTAGAACAGCGCGCGATACGGTATGAGCCAGAGCACCCCCGGACCACCCGAACTCAAGGTCCGCAGCATCGCAGGGAAATCGGCGTGCACCGCGACGATGATGAGCGCAATCACGCCCACGACCGCGCCCACGTAGGCCGGCGTTTTCATGGCCGGGATCAGGTAAGGCGGCGCATCACGCCGTTGGCATCCACGTCGAACTCGTTGCCGCGCCAGTCGACCCGCGAGGAGAAGAAGCTGCGACACCAGATCCAGCAGATCAAAAGGTCGCGCACGGGCAGCAGCCAGAAATCGGACAGCATCGAGCGCTGTCCGCGGATGCGATGCGCGAAATGCAGGGTAATGCGCGAGATCAGGATGATGGCGAACAAGCTCCACGCAACGATTGAGGCGCCCGTGGCGCTCGCGAAGATGATCCCGATGAGCGCCAGCGGCAGGCTGAACGTCGCGAAGATCGCGAGGAAGCTGCGCGGCCGCAGCACCCGGATGGTGCGCATCCAGCGCAACTCGTGGCGGGTCATCGAGGACAGATCGGGCTCGTGATGCTCGCCGCTGAGCAGGTACGGCGACAGCACGATCCGCAGATTCAATCCGCGCACCAGCTCACCCAGCCGGTAGTCCTCGGCGAGCTGATCCACCAGCACATGCAGTCCGCCGATCGCACGCAACACAGAGCTCCGCATGCACAGCGTTTGGCCCGAGGCATACCCTTCGTAGCCGAACAGCCACGTGAGCAGAACCGAGGGTATGTACCACTCATTGATGTACATCGCTCCGAGCCGCGACCATATGCCCGGCGTGGGCACTCCGCGATACAGGCAAGTCACCAGCCCCACTGCGCTGTCGCGCAACGGCGCTGTGACGGCACCCAGATAGTCCCGCCCGACGAATGCATCACTGTCCGCCATCACCAGCACTTCGTGATGTGCGTAGGGCAGCATATTGATCAGATTGCTGACCTTGCGGTTGCTCCCATAGAGCTGCGCATCGACGACCAGCTGCATGGGCAGCTGCGGAAACTCCGCGATCAACCGCCGTACCACCGCGCATGCCGGATCGTCGGCTTCCCGCACCCCGTAGACGATCTCGAATTCCGGATAATCCTGCTCGCAGAATGAGCGCAGGTGCTCGTACAGACCGGGCTCTGCGCCGCACAGCGGCTTGAGCACGCTCACCGGTGGGGGCGAGAGCGCCGTACCGGTGCGCCCGCGCAGCTGCCACGCGAGCACGGCGACGACGGCAAGCACGACGTAGCCGGCCGCTGCGACCAGGCTGGCATATCCGAGCATGACGATGAACGCGTGCAAGTTGGGCATGTTAGCTTACCGGGTACGAGGCTGCTATCCTTAGACTTTGTATGACAAAGTAATGGCGAGCGAATTCAACATGTTAATGCTCCGTGACCTGTCTGGTGCGGTGCTGCGCTACGTCCCGGTAATCGGGCTGCTCGCAGCTGCCGTGATCCAGGCCCAGGGCACGCCTGTTGCCTCGCCCTCGGCGAAAGACGCGTCCCCGAGTGCGGCCAAGCCGGCATCGGAGCATCGCCTCGTCGATCGGTGGGCGCTCGGCGGCGAGGGAGGCTGGGACTATCCCACAGTGGACTCCGCCGCCCATCGATTATATCTCTCCCGCGCAACTCGCGTCGCCGTGATCGATACCCGTACCGGCAAGGCGGTCGGGGGGGTTCCCGACACACCGGGCGTGCACGGCATCGCAGTCGCTGCGGATTTTCACCGCGGTTATGCGAGCGCCGGCAAAGCCAATGCCGTGAGGGTGTTCGACCTCGATACCCTGCGTCCGATCGACAGCATCCCGGTCGGCGCGCACCCGGACGCCATTGTCTACGATCCGGAAAGCCACGAGGTTGTCACGCTCAACGGCGAGGACAACAGCGCGAGCGTCATCGACGTGGCGAAAAACAAGGTGATTGGCACGATAGCTCTGCCCGGGGCGCCGGAATTTGCCCGCAGCGACGGCGCCGGCCATGTCTTCGTCAATATCGAGGACAAGAATGAGGTCGCGGTCCTCGATCTGGCGAGCCAGAAGGTGACGGCCGTGTGGCCGTTGACCGGCTGCGAGCGGCCCACGGGTCTCGCGCTCGATGCGCGCAATAGCCGCAGTTTTTCCGGATGCGGCAACGCCGTGATGGTGGTGTCCGACACGCGTCTCGGCAAGTCCATCGCAACCCTCCCGATCGGGCATGGCGTCGACGGAGTCGAATTCGACACGCTGCTGCAAAATGCCTACAGCGCGAACGGCGAGGGAACGCTCACCGTTGTGCACGAGGGCCCCGATCCGCAGCATTTCGCAGTTGCCGAGACACTGCCGACCGCGCGCGGCGCGCGCACCATCGCACTCGACGCGGCGACCCACCGGCTGTATCTGCCGACGGCACAATTCGGGCCGACGCCGGCCGCCAGCGCCGAAACTCCGCGGCCTCGGCCGCCGATTCTCCCGGACACGTTCGAAGTACTGGTCGTCGGGAGCGGACCGGCCGCCGCGCAATGACAGGTACGGGCGTTGCCGGGAGAGTCACTCCGATGCGAGCGAGCGGCCATAGTCCTTCAGCAGAATCTGGACGCCGAAATAGCCGGTGAAGGTGGGCCCGCCGCCTCCGGTGCCGGTCACGCTGCGGCCCGCCATGAAAAGCGCATAGATGCCGCCCGTCAGCTTGTAGCGACCCCCGAGATCGAGGAGCGTGAAGCGCGGTGCGCCGCCGATCGCGCGATCATCGTACAGCTCCGCATCGAGCTCGAGCCCATCGCGGAATGAATGACCCGCGACGAGCCCGATGATGCGCTCCCTGAGGCCCTGCTTCGGAAAGAAATAACCCGCCTCGGCATCGAGATCGATCGGTCCGACCTTCTTCGCCGCTTCGAAAGGCAAAAGAAAGCGCGGCCCGGGCGAGGCGATTCCCCGTTGCTGTGCGAGGGCGGACGCGCCCGTCTCGACCTGCGGAAACGTCGACAGCTGCCAGCCGTCCTCGCCCTGATCGAGAAATCGCCATTTGACGCCCGGAAACGCATTGCCCCATCCGCTGTGGTGGGGTTCACCCGGCATCGTGTCGATCACATAAGGAACCTCGTACGTGAGCTGCACCCGCTCGCCGACGCCGTAATTGAAATCGAACTGCGGCAGCTGGTACGAATCGATGCCGCGCGCCAGGGTTGGCGCGGCTGCCAAATTGATTTCCCAGTGACCGTCGCCCGGAGTCCCCGGGTCGTTGGTAAAGAACGGAGGCCCCCCTTGCGCGTAAGCTGCGCCGAACGCGAGCGGCAGTGCGAGCACCAAGAGCCGCAATCGACCGTATCTCAAGCGGCTATGATGACGGCACCGGCGGTGATCAGCGCGGTACCCAGGGCGACCTTCCAGCTCAAGCGCTCCTGCAGGAAGAGCGCTGCAAGTATCACGACGAATACGACGCTCAGCTTGTCGATGGGGGCGACCCGCGAGGCGGGCGCCAATTGCAGCGCACGATAGTAGCAAAGCCACGACAATCCGGTCGCCACGCCTGACAGGCCGAGAGACGCGGCGCCGAGCGCCGAAATGTCGCCCGGTCGCTGCCATTCCCCGCGTACGCTCACGATGAATGCGCTTACCAGTAAAATCACGATGGTGCGCAGAAACGTCGCCAGATCGGAGCTCATCGAGCCGACGCCGATCTTCCCGAAAATGGCGGTGAGCGCCGCAAAGAATGCGGAGCCCACCGCGAAGGCTTTCCAATTCGCGCTCATGCCTTTAGGATACTTGGTATCGTAAAGCAAACGCACGTGGAACCGCCCTGTGAGCGAATTGCACCGCGCCTTGGCCGAGATCAAACACATCCGCTGCCAGGTGGCGCGCGATACTCAGTTCCGCGGCTATGGTCCGGCCTCCGTCGCCGCGAGCGGCGTGCTGGCCCTCCTCGTTGCAGCGCTCCAGTCCCACTGGCTGAGAAATAAGATCGACTTTCACGCCTTCGCCGCGGTGTGGATCGCGACCGCATTCCTGTCCCTGACGATGGTGACCATCCAGACGATGTTTCGCGCCCGTCGCGTGCACAGCGGGCTCGCGACCGAGATGGTCCTGGCCGCTGCCGAGCAGTTCCTGCCCGCCCTCGTGATCGGAACGCTGCTGACTGCTGTCGTTCTCGGCGCCGCGCCGCGAGAGGCATGGATGCTCCCGGGATTGTGGCAACTGCTCTTCAGCCTCGGGGTATTCGCCTCGTGCCGCTTCTTGCCGCGCTTCACGTTCGCGGTCGGGATCTGGTACCTGATCTCGGGATTGACGACCCTGATCGTGCAAGGGGAATCTCCGACGCTGCTGCCGTGGACCATGGGCATTCCGTTCGGAGTTGGACAACTACTGGTCGCCGCCGTCTTCCAATACGGCTATGAGAGATATGATGAACAAGCGTAAGTCCACACCGGCGTCCGGACCGCGCTTTGCTTATGACGGCCTCGATCGGGTGATTCACGAGCGCGCCCGCCTGAGCGTGCTCACCTCGCTCATCACTCACCCCAAGGGTCTGTCGTTCGGCGAGTTGAAGGGGTATTGCGCGCTGACGGACGGCAACTTGAATCGCCATTTGCAGGTGCTGGAAGAGGCGAAGCTCGTGACCGTCGCCAAGCGGCACGATAACAACCGTCCGCAAACGCTCTGCAAGATCACCTCCCTCGGGCGCCGGCGGTATCTGGAATATCTCGAGGTGCTCGAGCAAGTTATCCTGGACGGGACGCGGACGTCGAGCGAGCCCGACTCAGGCAGCCGCCGGCAGGTGAACGGCTAGCGTGTTCGGCTGATCGCTGTTTACACATCCTGCCACCCTCCCCCCAGCGCCTTGTAGAGCTTCACGAGATCCGTGCTCTGCGTGAGCATCGCTTCCGCCAATTGCTGACGCGCCTGTATGGTCTGCAGCTGCAGAGTCAGGACCGTAATATAGGAAATCACGCCGTGGCCGTAGGCATCGAGCTGGACTTCGACAGCCCGCTGATCGGCGCCCACCGTCTGCTTGAGCGCGGCGATGCGCTGCGCATCCTCGTCCAATGCGGAGAGGCCGTCTTCGACCTCTTGAAGGGCGCCGAGAACAGTCTTGCGATAGCGGAGCGCCGCCTCGGCGGCCTCGGCTCGCGATAACCGCACGCTCGCGATCAGCGCGCCGCCCTGAAAAATCGGCAGCGATACAGTCGGGGCGAAGCTGTAGAAATGGCTCGACCAATCGAATAAATAATGGGTGTCGAGATTCCGCAATCCGTACGAGCCCGCAAGCGATATGTCGGGAAACAGCCCCGCGATGGATACCCCGATCTGGGCCGTGGCGGCATGCAGTACGGCCTCGGAATTTCGGATGTCAGGCCGCCGTCGTGCCAGGACCGAGGGCACGCCAACCGGGACGTTCGCCGGCAACGGCGGCAGCTCTCCGTGATCCCCGAATCGGGCGTCGAGCGATTCGGGGGTTTGTCCGATGAGCACGGCGAGCGCGTGTCGCGAGGCCGCGATCGTCTGCTCGTAGGGCGGCAGCTGCGCCTCCAGGCTCGTAAGCTGCGCACGCGCGGCGTCCACGTCGGGCTCGCCGGCGAGACCGTGCTCGTGCCGATCTTGCGTGAGATCGGCGATCTCGCGTTGCGCCGCGATTTCATCGAGCGCGATCTGCCGCAGGGTCTGGCTCGCCCGCAACTGGAAATAAGTCTGCGCCACCTCGGCCTCGAGTGAGACCAGGAGGTCGTTGCGCGATTCGACGGCCGCGACACTCTGCGCATTCGCGGCCTCCACCGAGCGGCGCACCTTGCCGAACAGATCGATCTCCCACGAGGCATCGAACCCCAGCTGGTAGATGTTGAAGGGCTTCTCGAGCGAGGAAATGAGTTGCTGTGCCGCGGGGGAGGATGCCGGTCCGGAAGCGGTGTCGATACCCTGGGATTTCAAGATGCCGGCAAGCCCCAGCTGATCGCGCGTGTACGAGGCGGAGGCGTCGAGACTCGGCAGTCCTTGGGCTCGGGCCGCCTGCACCTGGATGCGTGCCTCGACGATGCGCAGATACGCGCCCTTGAGGTCGAGGTTTCCCCGCCGCGCCGCATCGACGAGGTCGTCGAGTTCGGGATCGTGAAACTCGCGCCACCAGAACGAGGGCGCGGCGGAGTCGGTCGAGGGCTGCGGTGCGGGTTCAGGCAGAGCTTTCACGCCCGCGTACTGATCGGGCACCGGCTCCTGGGGCGGCTTGAAGTTCGGACCCACCTTGCACGCCGGCAAGAGCGCCGCCATCAGGATCAAAACCCCGCGCGCGGCGCGCATCAATGAGCTCCGGGAGGGCCGCCGGCCTTCTTCACGCCCGAGAAAAGGAACGTCAGCGGCAAAAATGCGAACGCGAGCAGCGCGCAATAGAGAAACACATCTATATAAGCCAGAAATGACGCCTGAGCGATGAGGGTTTGGTACGCCTGGCCGAAAGCCCTCTGCGCGGCCACCCCGGCCGTGGCGCCGAGCCCCTGGATCGCGCGGGTCAGCTGCGTCAGCGTATTGCGAAAGTTCGGATTGGCCTGCGAGCTGTGGTAGCCGAGATAGGCCATATGCGTTTGCGTGCGCGAAGTTATCATCGCCGTGCAGACGGAAATGCCCACCGAGCCCAACACGTTGCGAAACATGGTAAAGAGCGCGGTGGCATCTTGCTGGAGCGCGCGCGGCAAGGTGCCGTACGCGAGAATGCTCAATGGAACGAACAAAAATCCGATGCCCAAGCTTTGGGCGATGCGGATGAACATGAGATGCCCGAAGTCGATGTCCGGCGTGACCGTGCGCGAGTACAGCATCGAGCAGCCGAGCACGAGGAAGCCGAACGTCAGGACGAAGCGCGCCTGCACGCGCGGCAGGATTAAATTCAGCAGCGGAATTATAAAGATCACGCACACCGCTGCCGGGCTCATGACCAGTCCCGCGAGCAGCGCGGTGTAACCCAGGTGCTGCTGCGCGAGTTGCGGAACCAGCACTGCGCTGCCGTACAGGAGCACCGAGAAACTGCCGATCGCGATGCAGCCCAGCGCGAAATTTCGATCCTTGAGGACCCGCAAGTCGACGACCGGCTTGCGCACATACAGGAGCCACGCGACGGCGGTCGCCGCCGCCACGGCCGCGATGACCGCCAACGAGCCGATGAAAGGGGATGAGAACCAGTCATCGTCCTCGCCGCGGTCGAGCATGATCTGAAAGGCGGCAAAGGTGAGCGCGATCAGCCCGATGCCGATGTAGTCGGTCGACACGTGGCTTTTCGCCTTCGCCCACGGCGGATCCTCGACCAGGGCGCAGGACCGCGAACGTCGCGATCACGCCGATCGGGATATTGATGAAGAAGACCCAGCGCCAGCTGTAGTTATCGGTGATCCAGCCCCCGACCGTGGGTCCGAGCACCGGCGCGACCACGGTCGCAATGGCCGTCAGGCCAAATGCCCGTCCGCGCTGCGCGGGCGGAAACGTGTCGAGGATGATCGATTGCTGATTCGGCTGCAGCCCGCCCCCGAAGAATCCCTGCAGCACCCGAAACACCACCAGCTCACCGAGATTGGTCGCTATCCCGCAGAGAAACGAGCAAACCGTGAAGGCGGCGATGCAGATGACGAAGTAGCGCTTGCGCCCGATCAGGCGCCCGAAGAACGCCGAAATAGGCAGCACGATGCTGTTGGCCACGAGATAGGAGGTGAGCGTCCAGGTCGCCTCGTCGTAGCTCGCGGAGAGGTTGCCCGCGATGTGCGGCAGCGAGACGTTGACGATGGTCGTATCCAGGAGCTCCATGAAAGCCGCCATGGTCACGACCACCGCGATCAGCCACGGGTTGCCGGACGGCCGCCAGTTGTCGTGATCCGACCCCTCGTCTCCCGAGCCGTGCTCCGCGCTGCCGTCACTCACGCAAGTGCACCACCGGACTCACGGACAACCCCAGAGGCAGGGGACGATTGGGATCGAGCCCCTGATCGATCACGATCTTGACGGGGACTCGTTGCACGATCTTCACGAAGTTACCCGTGGCATTTTCGGCCGGGAAGGCGGAGAAGCGCGAGCCGCTGCCGTATTGGATGCTCTGCACGTGGCCGGACAGCCGATATCCCGAATAAGCGTCGATCTTGATGTCGACCGCGTCGCCGGGACGCATGCGGCCCGAGCTGCGACTCCTTGTAGTTGGCCGTGATCCACACTTGCGGCGTGACGATGAGGAACATGTTCGATCCGGCCGTTACGTAGTCGCCGAGCTGCACGCTGCGCTGGGTGACGAAGCCATCGCTCGGCGCGCGCACCTCCGTATAGGAGACATTGAGATCGGCTTGCACGAGCTGCGCCTGCGCCTGGGCGATCTGCGCCATCCGCTCGTCCACGGTCGGAAGAGGCCTGGCGGATTTGCTCGGGCACCAATTGAGCGACGGCAACCTGCGCCTTGGCGCTTTTCAGGTTCGCATCGGCGCTCAGCTGCTGGCTGGTGGAGACATCGATGGTCTCCTGGGTGGTCGCGCGTCGATCCACCTCGTGCTGACGCCGGTATTGGCGCTCGGCCTGGTCGAGCGAGGCCACGGCCGCCTGCTGCTGGGCGCGAGCGGAGACGAGCTGAGCGGGATACTGCACCCGGGCGATGCGCAACGCGTCCTGCGCAGACTTCAGTTGCGCCTGCGCGAGCTCGAGCGCCGCCTGTGCCTGCTGCTGCGCGGCCAGATAATCGCGCGGATCGATGCGCAGCAGCAGCTCGCCCTGGCGCACACGCACGTTATCGTCGATGTTGAGCGCGACCACATATCCCGATACTTTCGGAGCCATGGTGACCACGTTGCCGTCGGTATAGGCGTCGTCCGTACGCGCCTCGTTGCGCCGCGCGAACCAGAAAAAGAACCCGATGATGGCGCCCATCACGACGATCGCCGCCACGATGAAGAGAGGCCTCTTGCTTCGCGGCCTTTCCTCCTCGCCGTCCTTGCCCTGCTTCCCGCCCCCATCCTTGTCGTTCGATTCGTCCATCACCCCTCAACCCTTAATGCACGACTCCGCGGCTCATTGCAGGCGGACGAAGCCGTAGGCTTTGAACGTCACGTCCGCGGCGGGACTCGCGATGTAGGCCACGAACTTCGCGGCGTCGGCTTTGGCACTCATCGTCAACGCGATCGGATAGACGATGGGCGCGTGCGAAGTCGCCGGAAAGACATCCACTACGCGCACATGCTTGTCGATCATCGCGTCCGTTTCGTACACGATGCCGAGCGGTGCCTCGCCTCGGTCGACGAACGCCAGCGCGGACCGCACGCTGTCGGCGCGGATCAGCCGATCCGCCACCGCGTCCCACACCCCCAGGCTGGTGAGGGCGGCTTGTGCGTAGCGGCCCACCGGAACCGCATCGGGATCGCCGGTCGCAAGGCGTTTGTTGCCCAATGCCGTTGCCAAGGGAAAGTGAGGCTTGATCTTCAGCTCGATGGTGCTGTCGCTCGGCGCGATCAGCACCAAGCGATTGCCGAGAATGTCGCGCCGCGACGCGGGTTGAATCAGATTGCGTTTCTGCAGATAGTCCATCCAGTCGACGTCGGCCGAGAAGAACACGTCGGCCGGCGCGCCGCTTTCGATTTGCCGCGCGAGAGCCGAGCTCGCGGCGAATGAAAACTTGATCGGAACGGACGTCTGCTTGGTGAAAGCGTCGCCCAGGTCCTGCAGCACGTTGGTCAAAGAAGCGGCCGCGAAAATCACGATCGCGGGCTTGTCTACCGCTTGGGCATGTCCAGCGCCGCTCGCGAGCAGCGACATCCACAGCAATGCGCCCGCGGCGAGTCTGTGTATTCGAACCATACGATCCCCTTCGTCTCCCTTCCCGGAACGAGGATACATTGAATTCAATTGTCGGCGCGATGAGGGCTTTCGAGAATGAAGGTTTATCTACGCCTGTAGGATGGCGCCGACGGCGACGAGGGAGGGCTTGATATGGCGTGTATACCAATATCGTCGTTACCTTGGGAGGTTGCCTTGCAACGGAGTATTCGAGATGGCCGAGCCCATCGGGCCACCCGTCGGCACCTTCGACTGGGGAATGAGCCTTCCGCCGCGGGGCGAGAGAGGCCGCGCGATTTGCCCAGCGGCTCAATGGCCCAGCTGGAGCAATTCTTCGTGGGATACAATCGGGCGCACGGCAGGCGATTCCAGCCGCTGGCCCGTCGCGGTCCCCGGCACGCGGAGCGATTGCTGCGGGCCGCCATTCGGCTTCACGAGCAACGATGCGGTGAAAAAAAACATGACAGGGGGAAAACCCGCCGCTGAGACCCCGACGCACCTAGCCCGCCGAGGATTGCTCGCTCAGCTCGACAGGACCATCGAGGAACTGGGCAAGCGCCGCCGCTCCGATGTGGCCGTCCACAATATCCGCAAAGAGCTCAAGCGCGCCCGCGCCGCTCTGAGGATGCTCCGCGACTGTATCGGCGTCGTGGAATACCGTCGCGACAATGCTCTGATTCGCGATGCCGCTCATCCTCTGACCCCCATTCGTGACGCAAAGGTGCTGCTGCAGACGCTCGAGCAGGTGGGACCGAAGAAAGGAGCCGATGGCAGAGGGTTCTACCTTCGCTTCCGCAAGCTCCTCGAGGAGCAGCGCCGGATTGCCCGGCGACAATTGCGCTCAGCCGATTTGGCTGCAGCGGCACGCATGCTACGGGGGATTCGCCGCCGAGCGGCCGCCCTGCCGGAGAGCCGTCTGGCGCCCCCCCACGCTCGGGGGCTCGAGCACGCCTTCAAGAAGGCGCGGGCGGCATTCGCCGCGGCGAAGCGACAAGGCACAGACGAAAACCTGCACGAGTGGCGCAAACAAACCAAGTATTTCGCCAATCAGCTGGAAATGTTGCTGCCCTTACGCCCGAAACTCTTCGCGAACAGTCACCGGCACGCGACGCAGCTGGCGGATTGCCTGGGCGACGATCATGATCTTGCGATCTTGACGGAACAGGTCTTCTGGCACGCCGTGGGAGGGCACACGTCCGCCTCCAACACGGAGGCGCGCGGCGCGCAAGCGCCTGGCACGGATGCGCGTCAGCTCATCGGTACCATGGGGCGCCGACGGAAGAAGCTGCAGCGGCGAGCGATGCGGCTGGGACACCGCTTGTACTCCGGTCAAGCCGCACGTTACCGGTCGTAACCGAACCCGCGACCCTTAAGGGGATGCTGGGCATTTCTCCGACGGCCCGTCAGGCCTCTCCGACGAAAAGAAGGCGGGGCCAGAACACCGCGTCTCAATCCTCGGTGCTGACAAGTATTGGCCAGTGTATCGATGATGATATGCGCTCGTTCACTAACACCCACGGAGCAATCATGCAGACGAACTACGTCTCAAGAGATACCTACGGCATGTACAAGAATTACGGCAGCAGCGCCGGCCCGGGGCCCGCGCTGATGGGCGCCGACACCCTGCTGGGGAACGACGTCTATAACGGCGCCGGCGAAAATCTCGGCACCATCAAGGAGTTCATGATCGACATGGCCGGCGGCAGAATCGGCTACGCGGTCCTCTCCTTCGGCGGGTTCTTAGGCATGGGCGATCGGCTGTTTGCCGTTCCCTGGCAAGCGCTCAAGCTCGACACCGCCAACAAGCGCTTCACGCTGAATGTCAGCAAGGACAAGCTGAAGAGCGCGCCGGGATTCGACAAAGATCACTGGCCGAGCATGGCGGATGCGACGTGGGCGACGGACATCCACACGTTCTATGGAGTCCCCAGGGTCTACGATTCGCCGGCCTCGCGCACGATGTAATCTAGGGTTCGCGTTCCTGCGCGTGACGGCACGCCCGGTCGGCTCGGAGCCGACCGGGATTTTATTCGCGTAGGTCCCTGCTCGAGAACGCGCCGCTCGAGCATCTCCGCGAGCATTTCTAGGGTCTCTGTATCTCTATTGTCAGGTGCGAGAGCGCAGGGTAGCGCGCCAACCTCGCCCGGTAATAGTCCGCGGTACGGCCCTCTTTCGGACAGACCGACACAATGGCGCCAAGATGCCCAGGTCCGAGGCGCCACAGATGCAAATCGGCGAGAGTGCTGCCGTCGCTCTCGATCGTCGTTCGCAAGGCTTGGGCCAACCCGCTGTCCGGGACCGTATCGAGCAGGATGGCGCCGGTGTCGCGAATGAGCCCATAGGACCAACTGGCGATCACGCAGGCCCCGATGATGCCGGCTAACGGGTCCATCCAGAGCCAGCCGAACGCACGGGCGAGCAGCAGCCCAATGATCACCAACACTGACACGGCGGCGTCCGCGATCACGTGGATGATCGCGGCGCGCAGGTTGTTGTCGCGCCCGGTGGCGCCGTGTCCATAGTCTTCCTCGAAGACGGTCGTGTAACTCTCGGCGCCGATCTTGAGCCGCACCGTAAATGCATGCGGCTCCGGAATGACGGCGAGCGACTCCAGGAAATTTCCGCGCGGGACCAGGGCAAATTCCTGTTGCGAGCCATCAGGGCGTATCGTGGTGATGAGAGTTTTCTCGGCGGCCGGTGGTGGCCCGAGGGCTGCCCGCAAACGGAATCGCGGCGGCACCCCGTCCTCGAACACTTCGAGGATCAGATCGCCGGCAGGCGTCGCGATCGAGTGCGCCTCGTCGTGCCCGTGCTCCTCACCATGACCGTGACCGTGATGATGGCCGCCGCTGCTCAAGAGCCACGCGCTTGCGATGTTGACGGCGAGGCCGACGCAGGCGATCGGGATCGCCTCGGCGAAGTGGATCTGGATGGGAGCCAGAATGCGGGTCACGGATTCGTAGCCGATCAGACATTGCGATCATCGCCAGCACGATGGCACTCGTGAAGCCGGCGAGATCGCCGAATTTTCCGGTACCAAAGGTGAAGTTTGCGTTCCCGGCGTGTCGTCGCGCGTACGTGTAGGCGAGTGCCGCGAGCAGCAGCGCGCCGGCATGGGTACTCATATGCAGCCCGTCCGCAACGAGCGCGATCGATCCGAAAACAAGTCCTCCGACAATCTCAATAAGCATCATCGCGCCGCATAGCCAGATCACGGCCCAGGTCTTGCGCTCGCTTTGCGCATGATGCTCGCCGAGAAAAACGTGTTCATGGAACGACGCCTCGCAGTGCCCGGATCGCTGGTCATGACAGTGCTCACTTCAAATAGGTCCGAACGACGTCCAGTAACTGCTCCGCCGCTTCCATTTTGAGCGCGCCCGGATGCTTCTCGGAATCGACCAAATGCGAGAGCACGTGATCTTCCACGATCTCGGCCATGAGGCCCGCCATGGCGCCGCGTGCGCCGGCGATGAGGTGCATGACCTGCTCGCACCCTGCCTGATTCGTAAGAGCGCGTTCGATGCCCTCAACCTGTCCTCGCAGTCGGCGAACGCGCGCCAGCAGCTTTTCCTGATCGCGAATCGTGTGGCTCATGCCTGCATTATGCCATACCCACCTACCCTATACTAGTTCTACGCGCCACGCCCCGCCCCGCTCTGCTGCCGGACGGCCGGCTCAGACGCCAAGCCGATCCAGGGTCCCGTTGGCCCAGACAGCCGGTGCAAGAAACCAAGGCCTGCCGGAGTAATAAGGCCGCGTGGGAAAGGCCAATCCATCGAGCGCCGTGTCCGCCTCGGGCGCTCCCGCAATCTGCCGCCCGATTTTCATCCCTAAATAAGGCGCGAGCGGCACACCCTGACCGCAGTAGCCCATGCAGTAATAGATGCCGTCCCGGCACCCCAGGTGCGGCATGGTATCGAACGTATACGCGACCCAGCCGACCCATGCGTGATCGAGCGCGACTTCGCGCAGCTGGGGGAATATCTGCGCGAGCATCGCACGCAGACGCGGCACGCAGGCGAGCGGATCGCGCTCCGCAAGCGCCGCTCGCCCGCCGAAAATGATGCGCTCGCCGTCCGGCGAGGGCCGGAAGTACACCACCACCCGCCGGGAATCGACGATGTTGCGGCCGCGCGGGATCAACGACCGCACCCGTTCCTTGCCGAGCGGCTCAGTCGCGATCTGATAGCTGCCGATGGGAATCACCCGCCGGCGATGCCAGGGTGATAGCGGTCCGGAATAGCCGTTCGTCGCGATCAGCACCTTGCGCGCGTTGATCACTCCCCGGGACGTCAGCACTTCGAATCCGTCGCGCGTGCGTCGCATGGCCTGCGCCGCGCATCCGTCGAGCACCAGAGCCCCGGCGCGGCGGGCGCGATCCAAAAGCCCGAGCAACAGCCGCATCGGATCGACCGATGCGTCGTCGTGGTACACGCAGCCGCCGTGATAGAACTCGCTATCGATCTCCTGGTGCTGCTCGCTTTTCGGTAAGACGGAGACGCGCTGCTCGAGGCCTGCCGGTTGATTTCGCGCCTCGAGCGCCATGCGCTTGAAATGCCGCGGCGTGTGTGCCCCGAAGAAGCACCCGCTGTCGCGCCAGTCGCAATCGATCTCGCGACACAGGGTCCGCAGATAAGCGAGTGCCTCGAATCCTTCGCGACAGATGGCAAAAGCACGCAGTGCGCCGTGCAGGGACTTAAGCTTCGCGAACGAGGGCTTGAGGCTATAGGCGACCTGGCCGCCGTTGCGGCCCGAACAGCCCGCGCCGATGGAACCCGCCTCCAGCACGTAAGTGCCAAGTCCCGCCGCCGCCGTTTCGCGAGCCGCCGACAAACCCGTGTACCCGGCACCCACGACGAGCACGTCCGTCGCGGAGGGCAAGCTCTGCTGTGGCAGTACGGGGGGCGCAGTCTCAGACTGCCACCAGGGTAGCGGCTGCGGCGCGGCGTTCAAACCCGTCAAGTGCCGCAGAACGTCTGCAGCACGCGCTCCGCGGGCAAAGGGGGCGTTAGATAGGCCTCGCGGCCGGGTTGCTCCTCGTAGGGCCGCGACCACACTTGCAGCATCTCATTGAACGGCCCGAAATCTGCCTGCTCCGTGGCCGCGGCGAGCGCCGCTTCGACGCGATGATTGCGCGGTACGTAAGCCGGGTTGGCCGCGCGCATCGAGCGCGCGCGATCGGCCGGCAACTGCGGGTCGCGCGCGAGGCGCGAGCGCCACGCGCCGAGCCATTGCGCGAGCTCGACCGGTGGCGCCGCGCCCAGAATCTCCTCGGCGCCGCCGTCGGCTGCGTCGCACAGCCGCCTGAAGGTGAGCGTGAAATCGGCGCCCGCTCGCTGCATGAGATCGAGCAACGCACTGACGAGCGCGGAATCGCCTTCCTCGCTGGTGACGAGGCCGATCTTGCGCCGCTGGCCGGCGATCCAGCAGACTTCGAAATGCTCCCGGAACGAGTTGACCACCGGGGTCGCAACATCGACCGCGCGCTGCGTGTCGGAATCGATCAGCGTCAAAATCGTTTCGGCGAATCGAGCCATGTTCCACTGCGCGATGGCGGGCTGGTTGCCATAGGCGTAGCGGCCGTAACTGTCGATGGAGCTGAACACGGTGGCGGGATCGTAGGCGTCCATGAAAGCGCACGGACCGAAGTCGATGGTCTCACCGGAAATCGCCGTGTTGTCGGTATTCATGACGCCGTGAATGAATCCGACGCGCATCCAGCCTGCAACCAGCGCCGCCTGTCGACGGGTCACGGCGGCCAGCAACTCGACGTACGGCCGATCGGCGGACGCGAGCTCCGGGTAATGGCGATCGATCACGTAATCCGCCAAGCGGCGCACAGCCTCCGTATCGCCGCGAGCCGCGAAGTATTCGAACGTGCCCACTCTCACGTGACTCGCTGCGACGCGAGTCACGATGGCGCCAGGCAATTGGGCGCCCCGGAACACGGGCTCCCCCGTGGTCACCGCTGCCAGGGCCCGGGTGGTGGGAATTCCGAGCGAGTGCATCGACTCGCTCACCAAATACTCGCGCAATACCGGCCCGAGCGCGGCACGGCCGTCGCCGCTGCGCGAGAAGGGCGTTCGCCCGCTGCCCTTCAGCTGAATGTCGCGCCGCGCGCCGTCGCGGCCGATCACCTCGCCGAGGAGAATCGCACGGCCATCGCCGAGCTGCGGAACGAACTGTCCGAACTGATGGCCCGCATAAGCCGTCGCGATCGGATCCGCACCGAGCGGAACGATGTTGCCCGCGAAGATCGCCGCGAGCGCGGTCTCGTCCTGCCATTCGAGACCGAGCTCAGCCGCCAAGGCTCCGTTGAACTTGATGAGCCGGGGATCGGCTACGGCGACGGGGTCGAGGCGCGCGAAGAATCTCGGCGGAAGCGCCGCGTAGCTATTGGAGAACGCCCAGCCCGCCATTGCGAGGCGCGGCCGCGACGGCGGCGATGTCTCGTTTGGCTGGGATTGCAGCATCCTCGCATGTTACCAGCGAATCAGCCTTGAATTTGTTCTGCCTCTCGGACTCGTGCACGGCCCCAGCCCGGCGAAACGCCTTCGCCAGGCGCGAATATACCGAGACATAATTCTCCGCCATTCGTCGAGCGGTGAACCGCCGGTCGAATTCCGCGCGGATGCGATCGCGATCGAGGGCAATAGCGCGCCCCACCGCCTCGACCGCCTGCCGCTCGTCGTGCACGATGAAGCCGGTGACGCCGTTCTCCAGAACCTCGGGCACCGATCCGTTCTCGAACGCGACCACCGGCGTGCCGCAAGCCATCGATTCGATCATCACCAGGCCGAAGGGCTCTCGCCAGGCGATCGGGAAGAGCAGCGCCGCGGCGTTGCCCAGAAATTCCGATTTCTGATCCTCGCGGATCTCGCCGATAAACTCGACGTTGCCGCTCCCGAGAAGCGGCTCGATCGTGGTCTTGAAGTATTCCAAGTCCACGCGATCGACCTTGGCTGCGATCTTGAGCGGCATGCCCGCCTGCGCCGCGATCCGAATCGCCGCGTCCGGGGCTTTTTCCGGAGAGATCCGCCCCAGGAAGGCGAGGTAGCCGCCCTGCCCCGCACCCTTGGCGAGCGAGTCCTGCGGCAAGCCGTGCAGCACGGTTGCCACGTAGTTCGCTTGCGGCAACGGTGTGCGCTGCGAATTCGAGATGGATACCACGGGAACGTCGCGGAAGAACTTGTACAGGGCCGGCAACTCCGGCAAGTCGAGGCGACCATGCAGCGTCGTCAGGCTCGGCACGCCGAGGCGCTGCAGCAGCGGATATCCGAAATAATCGATATGCGCATGGATCACATCGAACTCGTGCGCACGCCGCGCCACCGTCTCGAGCTGCATGAACAGGGGGACGAACGGATCCTTTACGGCGGGATCCAAGCGCAGCGACCGCGGCCACATGGGTTCCAGCTTCCCTTTGGTGAGGCTGTCGCCCGATGCGAACAACGTGACTTCGTGGCCGAGATCGACCAGAGCGTCGGTGAGATAGGCGACGACCCGTTCCGTACCGCCATAAAGCTTCGGCGGCACCGACTCGATCAGCGGCGCTAGTTGAGCAATCTTCATTCCGCGTTCCCCAATTCGTAATAGGACCCCAGGTATCGTATGCCCGCTGCAGGACAGGTGTCGGCTGCAAATGGTGTCAGAGAACTCCTATGTCCCCAGGTACCGACACCGTGAAAATTTTACACAGAGGCGCCGCTTTGACTCGAAGATGCGCGCACGTGAACATAGGGGTCTCCGATCCAACGCACCGCATTCCCATGAAACAAACTCGAACAAATGACGCGGATCCGAATCCTTCCTCGCACACCGTCGATGAGATGCCGACGCTGCAGTATGCGATTGCGGTCAGCGACACCCTCCAACAGCGGCGCACACGCACGCTCAAGCACGGCGACATGTTCGCGGTGTTCGACCATCGCGGCGACATGGGGGGCGAGCCCGGTAATTCCGAGGGACTGTACTATCGCGACACGCGGATGCTGTCGCAATTTCAGCTCTTGCTCGAAGAGGCGCGGCCGCTTCTCCTGAGCTCGATGACCCAGGACGACAACGCGGTGTTCAGCGCCGACCTCAGCAATCCGGACCTGCTGGTCGACGGCAAGATCGCGCTCCGGCGCGAGAATGTTCATGTGAACCGCGTTCGCTTCATCTGGAGCGGCGCCTGCTATGAGCGGCTGCAGGTGCGCAACTTCAGCGATCGCCCGCTGCAGCTGCGCCTGACCTACCGTTTCGCCTCCGATTTCGCCGATCTCTTCGAGGTGCGGGGCGAGCACCGTGCGGCGCGCGGCCAAGCGCGTGCCGCGCTCGAGAGCGATCATGGCGTCGCGCTCACTTACGCGGGCCTCGACCGGATGGAGCGCAGCACGCATATCGACTTTTCGCCGTCGCCCAAGACCTTGACCACCGCGCGCGCCGTGTACGAGCTGCTGCTCAAGCCGCGCGCGACTCGCCGCATTTTCGTGCGCTGCGCAGTCGACCGCGCGGAGAGCGATTGGGGCGGACGGCTCTACTACCGGCGCATGCGCGCCGCGCGTCAGGCGCTGCGTGAATCGAGCCAGCGAGCCGCCAGTATCGAGGGATCGAACTCCGTGTTCAACGAGATCATGCGTCGCTCCGTGTCGGATCTCTACATGCTGATCACGGACACCCCGCAGGGCCCCTATCCGTATGCCGGAATCCCCTGGTTCTCCACCCCCTTCGGACGCGACGCCATCATCACCGCCCTGATGACCTTGTGGGTCGATCCCACCATCGCCAAGGGCGTGCTCAAGTTTCTCGCGTACACGCAGGCCACGACGGTCGAGCCGGAGCGCGACGCGGAGCCCGGCAAGATCTTGCACGAGATGCGCCACGGCGAAATGGCCAACCTGCGGGAGGTACCCTTCGGCCGCTATTACGGCAGCGTCGACGCGACACCGCTGTTCGTACTGCTGCTCGGAGAGTACTTCCGGCGTACCGCGGACCTGGAGACCGTGAGGTCCCTCTGGCCCCATGCACAGGCGGCACTCGAATGGATCGATCGCTACGGCGACCGCGACGGCGATGGCTTCCTCGAGTACCACCGCCAGACCAAGGAGGGGCTCGCCAATCAGGGATGGAAGGACTCCTACGACGCCATATTTCATCAGGACGGACGCATGGCGCAGGGGCCGATCGCGCTTTGCGAGGTACAGGCTTATGTGTACGGGGCCAAGCGCCACGCGGCCACGATGGCGGAGGCGCTCGGCCACGGCGAGCGCGCCGCGGCGCTGGCCGCGCAAGCGGAGAAATTGCGTCAGGATTTCGAGAATCGCTTCTGGTGCGAGGAACTCTCGGTGTATGCCCTCGCGCTCGACGGCGAGAAGGAGCCTTGCCGCGTCGTTTCGTCGAACTCGGGACAGGTGTTGTTGACCGGCATCGCGTCCGCCGAGCGGGCGCAGCGCGTTGCGCAGACGCTCCTCGAGCCGCCGATGTTCAGCGGCTGGGGTATCCGCACGGTCGCTGCCTCGGCGGCGCGCTATAACCCCATGTCATACCACAACGGTTCGGTCTGGCCGCACGACAACGGCCTCATTGCCATGGGCTTTGCCCGCTACGGGCTCAAGCAAGCGGCCTCTCAGGTGTTCAAGGCGCTGTTCGATGCGGCAACCTACATGGACCTGCGCCGCCTGCCCGAGCTTTACTGCGGCTTCGCGCGACTCGCGCGCAATGCGCCGACACAGTATCCGGTCGCCTGCTCACCCCAGGCGTGGGCGAGCGCCGCACCGTTGTGCCTGCTGCAAGCCTCGTTGGGGCTCGAGCTTCTCGACCGCACCGGCGAGATCAAATTCTACCGGCCGGCCTTGCCGGACTTTCTGGATCACGTGCACTTGCGCAACTTGCGCCTGAGCTCGGGCTCGGCGGACGTGCTGCTGCAGCGTCACGGCGAGCACATCGCGGTGACCGTCACTCGTCGTGAGGGGGACGTGGTGGCTGTGGTGCGCTACTAGCGGCAGCCGCGGCGGCGGCGCCCGCGTCTTCCTCCGGCTCGGGACGAGTCTCCGGCATGGCGAACACCGCCAGCAGCACCGCTGCGAGCCCCACGCTCGCGAGGAAGTAAAAGGCGTGGCGCATGCCGAAGTGGTCCGCGACCCAGCCCGCCGCGGAGGTGCTCAGCGTGCTGCCGATGCCGATGGCGAATCCGACCGCCCCGAGCGACAGATTGAAGTGCCCCGACCGGGCTGCCACATCGCTCACGACGAGCGGCACCAAGATGCCGAATCCGGCCCCCGCGATGCCGTCGAGCACCTGCACCCCGATCACCAGAGCGGAATTGGACGTCGTCGAGAAGACCAGCGCGCGCATCGGCAGCATGAGAAATCCGATGATCAGCACCAGCCGGCGTCCATGCCGATCGGCGAACCGTCCGACTGCCGGTGAGGCGAGCGCCACGATGATCTGGGGCAGCACGATGCAGGCGCCGATCAGCAAGCTCGGATTGCTGCCTCGTGCCGCGAGCGTGCCGCTGATCAGCATGAGGAGCGGCGCATTCGCGAACGTGAACAGCATGGCGCAGCCGCAGAAGACGAGCAGCCGCCGGTCAGACAGAACCTTGAGCACACGCGCCTTGGGCGGCGCTTCCGCAGCCGCCGATTGCGTGGCGCTGCGCGCCATCGCGAAGCGCCGCAGAGGCAATAGCGTCACGAGCGCAGGCAGCGTGAGCGCCGCCGTCAGGTAAAACACGCCGCGCTCCGACAGGTACTGTCCGCACGCGCCCATCAGCGCGGCGCCGACGCCGTTGCCGACCGCCGAGTAGCGCGCGTTGCGCCCGAGGCGCACCGCCATGCCGAAGCGTCCCGCCAGCGCAAGGCTCATGGCCGCAATGGCCGGCCCGAGCGTGCAGCTCGATAGGCCGTGCAATACCTCGGCGAGGTACACCAGCAGTGGAATGGGATAGATGGCGAACATGAGCGCGCTGGCCGTGAAGACGAGCACACTGAAGGCCGCCACCCGTGTCTTGTTGCGGATCGCATCGACCAAGGCACCGGCGGGCACCTGGCTCGCCATCGAGCTCACGGTGCCTACCGAGAGCGCCACCCCGATGGCGGTCTGCGTCCAGCTTTGGCCGCTGAGATACACCGCGATGAAAGGACCGAAGCCCGTCTGCACGTTCGCGACGAACAAGTTGAAGTAGTCGAGTCCGCGGCTCGCTGCAGCCGCCTCGGAACGCGCCGGCGGCGCCGTCGTGCCGCCTCCCCCGCTCGGCGGCTCACTTCTTTGTTTGGCCGGTGTCTGGAGCATCATCGGGCGTTGCCGGCGGGATGAGCACGCGCGGCTTGTTCGAGTTGTATTCCGGCGCCGACTGCAGCTTCTGTCGATCCACGCTCAGGATAAGCGGCTTATCGCGGGCGCTCAGATCGAAACGCAGCAGCGGCCAATCGACGGCGATGCGCCGCGTTCCCACCCCGAGAAAGCCGCCGAAATCGATGATCGCGACGCGCACGTGCCCTTGTGAGTCCGCCAGCACATCGACCACCCTGCCGAGATCCTCTCCCTTCGGACTCTTCACGTCCCTGCCGAGGATCGGTCCGAGCGAAGTGCCGACCTCGCCCACCTGGGCATCGACCACCGCATCCGCAGGCGGCGGCGCGGGCGGCCCAATGGCCGCCGGGGTTTGCGGCGCCGGAGCCTGCTTGGGCCTGTGGTGCTTCGGCCGTACTCGGCGGACGGGAACGCAAGGGGGGAGCATCTTCTCTTCGCTGCTTGCCGTGCTTGAGCCGCTCGCCGGAGTCGCCGAGGCAGGGGGTGCCGGCGTGGGCGACGGGGGTACCGGCGGCGGCGTCTCTACCGCGGGAGGCGGCTCGGCCGACCCCGCAGATCCGCCCGTCGCGGCGGGCGCGTCCGCGGCCGCCGCCGCAGTGGTCGGGCTCGGCGGCGTCGTCGCCGCCGGCGCAGGCGCCACCCCCGGGCGCTGTCCCGCCGCGCCGGTCGCACACGCCGCGAGCACGAGCAGCGTCATCCAGCCCGCAGATCCGAGCGCCAGCCAACGCAGTTTGCGGCGTGCGCAGCGGCGAATGCTCATGGGACGTGCTCCGGCTCGGCGCGGCGCAGCTGCCGCCCGTACATCCGGCTGTAGATGCCGCCCTTCATCTGCAGCAGCCGGCGCGGCGGTCCGTCCTCGACGATGCGGCCGCGGTCCATCACCACGATGCGGTCGAACGCGTCGAGCGTCGACAGGCGGTGAGCGATGGCGATCACCGTGCGTCCGCGAAACAATCGCGCCAGGCGCCTCCTGAATGGACTGCTCGGACTCGGTATCGAGCGCCGACGTGGCCTCGTCGAGCAGCACGATCGGCGCGTTCATCAAGAAGGCGCGCGCGATGGCCAACCGCTGGCGCTGACCGCCGGAGAGCTTCATGCCGCGCTCGCCGACGATCGTGTCGTAGCCTTGCGGGAGCCGTTGGATGAATTCCGCGCAACGCGCGGCTTCCACGGCGCGATAGACCTCCTCGTCGCTCGCCTCCGGGCGGCCGTATCGCAAATTCTCGAGCAGCGAGCGATGAAACGAGCGAAATATCCTGCTGCACTACCGCGATGGAGCTGCGCAGGCTCGCTTGCGTGACGTGCGCGATCACCTGGCCGTCGATGAGCACTGCGCCCGACCCGGGGTCGTAGAGTCGTCTGCAGCAGCGCGACGATGGTGGACTTGCCCGCCCCCGAGCGGCCGACCAGACCGACCTTTTGTCCGCCGAGCACGTGCAGCGTGAAGTCCTTGAGCACCGTCTGACCGCTCGGATAGCTGAAGCTCACATCGCGAAAATCGATCGCCCCTTCGGTCACGACCAGCGGCTTTGCCTCAGAGCCATCCAGCATCTCGTGCGGCAACCCGAGCACCTGCACCGCTTCGCGGAGCTTCGCGAACTGCTCCACCATGTCGACCATCGCCATGGCGAAGTCGCGCGACGCGTGCAGCACCGTAAATCCTAAGGTGGTGGTGAGCACCACATCGCCGGTCGTTATCTGCCCTCGGCGCCAGAGCTCCACCGACCACACCAGCACACCCGCGGTGACGAAGAATACCGCGAGGGCGTGGAACTGGCGCAGCCGCTCGAGCGAGCGCAGGCTCTGCCTCTGCGCCTCCATCTCGTCCTGGATCTTCAGGCTGAGGCGCTGCTGCTCGCGCTGCGTCGCGCCGAACGCGCGCACCAAACCGATGTTGCTCACGACATCGGTGAGATCGCCGCTCACGTGCGCGGCATGGCCGGCGAAGTTCTGATGCAGCTCCCGTCCGCGCGAAGCCTGCCAGGCGATGAGGGCGCCGAGCACGCTCACCACGGCGAGCAGCACCGCCGTCAAGTGCCAGTTGATCGTGCCGAGGACGAAAATGCTGGCGACCACCGCGACGCCCGGCGGAATCGTGTTCCAAGTGAGCGAGCTCTCGATGAGCCACGCTGCGTTGGCCGCGGCCGTGATTCGGCCGGCGAGCGCGCCGGGAAATTGGTCGACGAAGTAGCGCGTGCCATGGCCCGAGAGATGATCGAATAGATCCAGGCGAATGTCACCGCCGACGGCGACGAAGGCGTGTGTCGATGCCCAGCCGGCGACGCGCCACAGCACGCTGTCGCCCGCGACCAGCCCGAGCAAAATCGCGACGGCGCCCCACAGCACCGGCGGCGGCGGCTCATGAGTGCTAAGCACGTCGACCAAGTGCTTTACCGCATACTGGGATCCGACGTTGCAGAGCACTGCCGCGAGCATGGCGGCGACCACGATGAAATGGCTGAAGAAGCGCCTGCGCACGTAGCGTCCGAGAAAGCGGAAAACCCCTTTGGACGCGTGGCCTGGCAATGGCATGACGGAATTTGCGTACCTTCGAGAGTGGGGCCCTCCTATTCTTGGTCAACTTCCCGCGACTGCAGGCCGGACAAAGGATGTGAACGTCTGTCAGTATCCGCTGACAGACACGCGCGTGGACTTGCGGCAGACCATCAGGATCTCGTCGACGTCGTGCGCGGCGATGAGCCCCGTGGCGAAGTCCAGTTTTTTTTGAAACTTGAGCCCGATCGGCATGAACACGCGGTTGTACCACCAGAGCGCGCGCCGGCGCTGGTGGGTTAGATACCACATGCCCAGATCGAGCAGCCGCGAGGAGCGCGGTTGCATGCCGTACGCGGCGCTGCGCTCGATCGTAAGGCCGTGGCGGCCGAGGATCTCGGTCAGCAGCTCGGGGCGGTAGCGCCGCCGGTGTCCCACGAAATCGTCGAACGCGTTCCACAGCTCGGGATGCAGAGGGACGGACAGGAGCACGGCGGCACCTGGCCGGGCGACCCGCGACAACTCCTCGAGCGCCGCAGCGTCATCGTCGACATGCTCCACGATGTCGAGCGCGCACACGAGGTCGAACGCCGCGTCGGCGAACGGCAACGAGGTGATCAAAGCGCCGACCACCGAGGCCCCGCGCCGCGCCAGTTTGGCGAGCGCCGGGCCGCTCACGTCGACGAACTGCGTACCCTCGAGCGGCAGCCGCGGGCGCAGACCCGGCGCGACCTCGAGGCAATGGCCGCCGCGAGGCAGCAGTGTTTGTATCAACGGCCAAGTGTTGAAGCGCCCGGGCTCGACCAGCTGCGCGCCGGACCAGAGCGAGTCGTAATAGAGGCGATTGGCGTCGAGGAGCTGCCGTGCGCTCAGCGCTCGCGTTCCGGTTGGCCGCATCGCGGCACTCTAGCATCCGGCGCGCTGCGCGCGCAGCGTGCCGTGCGGGGCTCGCCGCCCGCGCGGAATTCAGGCGCGCCCGGCGGCGAACGCCGCGAGCATGTCCTCTTCCTCGCCCGGACCTTGCGTATTGTTTCCGAGCAGCGCGAGACATTGATCCGCCGGCATCGGCCGCGCGAACAGAAATCCCTGGCCGATGGTGCAGCCCAATTTTCTCAGTATCTCAGCCTGCTGATAGCCCTCGATGCCTTCGGCGATGACCTGGATGTGCAAATGTCGGGCGATGGCGATGATGGCGCTGACGATCGCCAGGTCGCTCGAATCCGTCACCAGGTCGCGCACGAAGCTGCGGTCGATCTTGAGCGCATCGACACGCCAGTTCTTGAGATAACTCAAGCTCGAGTAGCCGGTGCCGAAGTCATCGATCGCGATCTTGATCCCCAGATCGCGCAGGCGAACCATCGTGTCCTGCCGGTTCTCGCCCGATTTTGCCTGGTTCGCATCGAACACCGCGCGCTCGGTCATCTCGAGCTGCAGGAACTCCGCGCGCAGCCCGTGGGTCGCGAGCAGGGTCGAGATGGTGGCCTGCAGATCGCCGCGCTGCAGCTGCGCGGGCGCGACGTTGAGCGAGACCGGCACGAGCTTCACGCCTTGGCGCTGCCAGGCGCTCATGGTCTGGAGCGTCCGATGCAGCACGAAATTGCCCATCGGCACGATCAGGCCGGTCTCCTCGGCGATGGGAATGAACTGATCCGCCGGCATCATGCCGTGCACCGGATGGCGCCAGCGAATGAGCGCCTCGAGGCCGACCACCTTGCGCGTCAACAGATTGACGAACGGCTGGTAATGCACGTCGAGCTGCTTCAGCCGCAAGGCGTCGCGCAGCGAGGCCTCCATGGCGACGCGGAGCTTGAGCTTGCGGTTCATGATCTGGCTGAACATCTGCACGTTGTTGCGGCCGCGGTCCTTCGCCTGGTACATCGCGGTGTCGGAATGCTTGAGCAGCTCGCCCATATCCGCGCCGTCGCGCGGGTACAGGCTCACTCCCGACGCTGCCCGTGGTCTGCAGCGGGTGCTGATCGATGATGATCGACTTGTTCAAGCAATCGTTGATGCGCTTGGCGCCGTTCGTGACTTCGTCGTACGACTTGACGTTCCGGAAAACGACCACGAACTCATCGCCGCCCATGCGGATGACCACGTCGCTCTCCCGCACGCAGGCCTTCAGCCGCTGCGCCACCTCCTGCAGAAGCTTGTCGCCGGTTTCGTGTCCGCGCGTGTCGTTGATGTGCTTGAAGCGGTCGAGATCGAGAAAGACCACTCCCAGCATCTGGTTCGCGGCGCGTGCCTCGTCGATGGCCTGCGGCAGGAATGTGGCGAGATAGTGGCGGTTCGGCAGCCCGGTCAACTGATCGTGATGCGCCATGCGATCGAGCCGCTGCTGATTATCGATGAGCTGCTGCTCGGCCTTGCGGCGCACCGACACGTCGTGCGTGACGTACGCAAAACCGTCGCGGCCGTCGGTTTCCAAGCGGTTGCAGCGAACTTCGACGTCGATCTGCGCACCGCCCTTGCAGCGCAGCTGCAAGTTGAGGGCGGGCTGTCCGTCCGCGTGCTGCAGCCGCGTGAGCACGCTGTCTGGTGCTGCCTCGCCGTCGCCGAAAATATCCGTGAGAGCGAGCGCCGCGGCCTCATCGTGTGTGTACCCCACCTTATTCAAAAAGGCGGGATTGCAATACTGGATTTGATATCCGTCCGCTTCGACGATGACGATGCCGTCGTTGGTCTGATCGATGAGCGCCTTGTAGCGCGAATCGACGGTCTGGCGATGACGAAAATAGTGTCGCAGCGCGAGGAACACCCCGGCACCCACCAGCAGCGCGATGAGCGCCAGCACCGCCTCCGACGGCATGCCGAGGACGCTCTTGTTCGGCGTGGCGCGCGCAGCGGCCGGTGCCGCGTCCGGATCGAGGCGAAATACCCAAGCGGGGCGCCCCCACGCATCGCGCAGCACGGCGTAGCCGGACAGATCGTCGAACACTTTGCTGCTCAGCCCGAACGTGTCTCCAAGATGCACGCCGAGCCAAGCACGCACGTCCGCCGGCAGCTCCGCCGGATGGATCTCCCGCATGGGGCTCCCGGTCAGCGAGCCTCCGGCCGATTCGCGCAGCCGCGCGAGCAGCGCGGGCGAGAGCGCGCGCGTCGCCGCGAGCCAACCCACCGGCGCGCTCGAGCCGCGGATCATGAGGGGCTGGACCGCGATGAACTCATCGTCGACGAATCCCATGCGCACCTCGGAGTCGCCGCCCGCGACGGCCGCGGCGGCGATGACAGAGTCGAGGTACTTGACCGCGTCGGGCGCGGGCGCGCGATCGACGAGCCGGCCGTCGACGAGCGCCGCGCCATAGCGCAGGACTTGCGTCGGCGTTGCGACGAAGAGCCCATCGATGCCGCGTTGCTCGGCGCTCTTGACGTCGACGCGCGGGGCGCTCTGCGATTCCTTGGCGGTGTCCTTGGCGAGCTCTTTCCCGTTGGGCCGGCTCGGCTCTCGCGCGGGCTCCTTCGCGCTCTCCTGCACCCAGTCGGCGAAACCGTCGTTCTCGGCGAGCGCGCGCACCGCCGCCTCGAGCTCGTACGATTGCTGATCGATGGACGAGGCAAGCTGCTTGATCTCGAGGCCGAGATTCTCACGGCGCAGCGCCGTCGCCCGATTCTCCAAGTCGTGGCGACCCATCAGGTCGGCGATCAGCAGGGCGGCGCACGGCAACGCACAGAAAGCGAGCAATACCCATCGCCGATCGAGCACGGCGGCGATACGATTGCGCAACGTCACGAGCGCTGTGCTCCGCGCGCGAACCAGAGGCTATGGGCCATCCTCGAGCAATGCGACATAATCGTGTTATCAGTGAAAACTCAAGGCCTCAGTATGTTTCATGCCCCGTCATGCCACTGGTATGCACAGCACAATCCGGTGTAGGACTTTGGAAGCCTGGATCGCAATTAAGTGACCTCTTTCATATCGCGCGATCGAAGCGTCGTGCGGCTCGACACGAGCCTCGAGCTTCTCCTCGAAAGCGGCTGGGAAAATCGCATCCCGGGCGCTCTCGCCACCGTGGTCGCAACCGCCGGCTCGACCTATCGGAAGCCGGGCGCGCGCATGCTGATCTATGCTGACGGCAGCTACCTCGGTTTATTGAGCGGAGGCTGCCTCGAGGCCGACCTGCAGCTGCATGCGCAAGAGGTGATCGAGCACGCGCGGACCCGTGCGGTCGAGTACGACATGCGCGGCCCGGACGACATCCTTTTTGGAATAGGCGCGGGCTGCGAGGGTGCGATGCGCGTACTCATCGAGCCGGCCCGCGCCGGCGGGGTGACGGCCGAAGCGCTCGAGGCCGCAGGCCGCGCCTTGCGCACGGGAGAGCCGACTTGCCTGGTCGCCATCCACGCGGCAACCGATCTGCCCCTCGGCACATTCAGCCTCTCGACCCTGCCGCCGCTTCTTCAGGATGCGGCACGCGAGGCGCTGGCCGAGCGCGCCTCGCGCGAGCTCGACCTCGAGCGCGGCTCCGCGCGCGTGCGCGCCTTCGTGCAGTACCTCGCACCGCCTCCGCATTTGCTCGTGTGCGGAGCCGGCCCCGATGCACGACCCGTCGTGTCGGCAGCCCGTGCGATGGGCTGGCGCGTGACGGTGGTGGACCACCGTCCCGCTTATGCGGACCCGCGGCAATTTCCGGGCGCCAACGTCGTGCGCGTCGATGCGCACGCGCTCCTCGACGCCGTCGACGTCGCTCGCTGTCAAGCGGCCGTCGTGATGAGCCACCACTTAGCTTCTGATGTCGCGTACTTGCGCGCCCTCGCGAGCGCGGGTCGGCCGGACTACGTCGGCCTGCTCGGGCCCGCCGCGCGGCGACGTCGCATCGCCGAAGAGCTCGGACCGCTCGCTGAAACATTGCGGTCGCGACTGCGGGGTCCCGTCGGCATCGACATCGGCGCGGTCATCCCCGAGGCCATCGCTCTCGCCATCGTCTCCGAGGTGCACGCATGGCTGGCCGGCCGTCTCGTAGCTTGAGCGCAACAAGCGCGACCGCAGATTGGATCCGTCGCGCGAGCGTACATCTTTTAGCCGAGTAGCGTAGAATGCGGAAAATAACGGCTGGTATCTTCAATACAACAACAGGCTGAGCACGGGCGCTGACGGCATGTCGCGCCCGCGTGGCGGCATGGAGATGGGAATGTTCAAATTTGTAAAGGCGTCCGTCCCGGCTCTGGTCGTGGCGACCTTGTGCGCATGCGGCGGCTCGAGCTCGCAGACCGGCACGCCGAGCACCTCGACGGCACACGGCACGCTTGGCGCTCGACCCGCCGTTTCGCATCGCCTCGGTGAATGCCGCGACGCTTGCCGCCCAGCTCGGGTCGACGAGCGCCGGTGCGCAGCTGCTCGAGCTCGCGGGCGACGCCCAAGTGCGGCGTCGACTTCTACTACGTCAAGTTCTGGACCCTCGGCGGTGCCGGCGAAACCACCGAGTCCTCGGGCGCGCTCATGGTGCCGACGGGTGCAGCCCCGGCGTGCTCGGGCCCGCGGCCGATCGTCGAGTATGCGCACGGTACCAACGCGAACAAGGCGCTGAACATTGCCGACATCACCAATGCCTCGAACACGGAGGGTGCGTTGATCGCCGCCATGTTCGCCGCTCAGGGCTACATCGTGGTGGCGCCCAACTACGCGGGATACGACATATCGACCCTCGGATATCACCCGTTCCTGAACGCCGTTCAGCAGTCCGGCGAAATGATGGATATTCTCGCCGCGTCGCGCACCGCGCTGCCGAACACCATGACCTCCGCGACGCGCGACAACGGCGAGTTATTCATCACCGGCTACTCAGAGGGCGGTCACGTCGCCATGGCGACGCTGCGCGCGATGCAGGCGGCGGGCGAGAAGGTGACCGCCGCTGCGCCGATGTCCGGTCCCTATGCCTTAGAAGCCCTCGGCGACGTCATATTCTTCGGCGGCGTCAATCTGGGATCGACCGAGTTTTCCCCGCTCTTGGCAAACAGCTATCAGCACGCCTACGGCAACGTCAACAGCAGCACGCTCCCGCTCTTTTCCTCGACCTATCCGAACGTCGAGACCTTGCTGCCGAGCGACACACCGATCGACACACTTTTCCAGGAGGGTCTGCTGCCCGAGACGGCGCTGTTCAGCAGCACCACCCCGGTCGTGGCAGGATCCGCTGAGCTCACCGCGCTTCTCGGGGTACCGCCGACGCCCGCCCTGCCGTTGAGCCCCCAAACTCCTATTTTTCAGCTGGGCTTCGGCAATCCTTACCTCATCAACAACGATGTTCGCGTGGCCTACGCGGAGGATGCACTCGCGGATCCGGACGGCGCAGTGCCGACTGCGACGCTGGGAGTGCCGCGCGCCGCGGTCAAGCCGACATTCGGATTGCGGCAGGACTTCTGGGTGAACGATATGCGCACGGGTTGGGCACCGGAATCGCCCACGCTCCTGTGCGGCGGCGATGAGGATCCGACCGTGTTTTTCAGCGTCGACACCGGCACCATGGTCGCCTACTGGAGCGCATTGCCCGCCGGTCTCGTCACGATGCTCGACGTCGGTGCGACGCCCTCTGGTCCCTTCGCGGAGGTGCAGACGGCATTCCAGGCGAGCCAAGCGGCACTGCTTGCCTACTACCAGACGCCGGCCGGCGGCGGCCTCACGCCGCTCGCAGGCCGAAGAGATGGTCATCGAGAATTACCACACCAACGTCGCGCCGTTCTGCACAGCGGCCGCGCGCGCGTTCTTCAGCCAGTTTTAAAGGGCAAACAATGAAAATAACCAAATTCAGCGCATTGCAAATGCTCGCCCTGCTGTCGCTCGCGGGCTTCACCACGGCATTCGCGGACGAGCCGGCGAACGATGTGCGGCTGGGGTTGTATTCGGTGTTCTATCATACGAGCGCGGACGACATCACCGGACCCTATGTCCCCCCGGGAGTCAACCTCAAGGCGGAAAACCTCGAGACACTCTACGTCGGGATCGTGCATCACTTCCCCGACAATTTCGCCCTCGAGCTCGCACTGGGCTATCCGCCGCTCGCCAAAATCAAGGGCAGCGGCCCGGCGACGGTCGGCTCGGTCCCGTATGACGGTCAGGTCATCTCGAGCGCGCGCTGGATCTCGCCCACGCTGCTCTTCGAGTACAACTTCCTGCCCGTCACGGCGAAGCTGCGCCCGTACATCGGAGCCGGCGTCAACTACACGACATTCTACGATCGCGACTCCACCGCGGCCGGCAACGCGGCGAGCGGCGGCCCCACGAGGATCTCCTTGACTGCGTCGGTGGGCCCGGCCGTTGTGGGCGGGCTGACCTACCGGATCAGCGAGCACTGGGCGATGCACGCCTCGTACGGCTGGTCGCAGGTGAAGACTCACTTCACCGGCGACACCGACGGCTTTATCCGCACTTCGCACATCAGCTTCAGTCCGCAGGCGCTTATCGTTTCCGGGGGATATTCTTTCTAGCGCAGGAGAATTCGATGGCTAGCGTGCCGCCGGACTGGCGAAGCGAAGGGGTTCGGGTCATCAAGAGCGACCGCCTCGACACGAACACGGCGCAAACGCCGGGGATGCTGCGGGCGGCCGCCATCGACTTCCAGCGCGTGGGGTCGAAGAAACTGTGGGCGGGCACGGTGCTCATTCACCCGAACGCCAAGACCGGCGCCCATCATCACGGCGCGCTGGAAAGCGTGATCTATGTGGTGCGGGGCGCGGCGCGCATGCGCTGGGGCGAGCGCCTCGAGTTCGTCGCCGAGGCGCAGGCGGGCGATTTTATTTTCGTGCCGCCCTACGTGCCCCACCAGGAGATCAATGCACTCAAGGACACGCCGCTCGAATGCGTGCTCGTGCGCAGCGACAACGAATCGGTGGTCGTGAACCTCAGCATCGAGGCCGCGGAGCGAGTCGAGGAAGTGTACTGGATCGACCCCGTGCACCCGACCGTTACCCGCTAGCCTCCCGCCAAACTCCTGATCAGCACGGACCAGTAGGTCAACGCATCGTAGAAGGCGCCGACGCGGATGCGCTCGTTCAAGCCGTGTGCGAAGTCCTCGCTGTCCATGATGAATACGCCGCCGCACCCGTAGGTCGGGATACCCGCGCTGCGATACACCGCTCCGTCCGTTGCATAAGCGGCCTGCGTGGGCACCACGCGAGCGCCCGGATCGGCGGCCTCGACCGCACGCGTCACGGCGGCGACGACGTCGGGACGCATGGGCGATGCATCCGAGACGATCGCCTCTTCCGCCTGCCGGACCTCGACGTCCGATCCCACCGCTTGCTGCAAGACCACGCGCACGTCCTCGGCGGACGTGCCGGGAAAGATCCGACAGTTGACGGTCGCAACCGCGGATTGGGGAAGGGCGTTGTTGGCATGGCCGCCCGCCAGCCGGGTCGCGACACAGGTGGTGCGCAGCCGTCCGACGAAGGCCGGATTTTTGGAGATCGCCCCCGCGGCCTCCTCGTCCTTCGGGTTGGCCGCGAACCGCGTCATCGCTTCGCCCAGCGGACCCGGGGTGAGCGGACCGGCCGCCTTGAAATCGCCGAGCGTCCAGTCGTTCCACTGCACCGGGAACTGCAGCCGCTGCACGGCCTTCAGCGCATCAGCCAGCTCATAAATCGCGTTGTCGGGGCGGGGCATGGAGCTGTGCCCGCCGGGGTTTCGCGTCGTCAGCGTATAGCTCACGGAGCTCTTCTCCGCGCCCTGCAGGTAGAAAAGTTCCGGCTTGCCGGTGGCCTCGGCGAGCACGCCGCCCCCACCGTCGGCGTTCAGCGCAAACTCCGCGTCGACGAGATCCCGGTGAGTCGTGACGAGATCGCGCGCGGTCGTCATTTCGGTCTCCTCATCGCCGCTGAAGGCAACGATGAGATCGCGCGTAGGCACGTAGCCGCGTGCCTTGAGCGCGAGAAACGTCGTGGTGATCAGCGCGACTTCTTGCTTCACGTCGGAGGTGCCGCGTCCGAAGAAATAGCCGTTCTCCTCGATGAGCCGAAAGGGGTCGCGTTGCCAGTCCCCCCGGTTCGCCGTGACCACGTCCATATGCGCGATGAGATCGATGGGACGCCCTCCCCGGCCATTGCCGCGATAGCGGACCACCAGCGACGCCGTCTCGCCCAGCGGCAGAACGTGCACGTCGGCGGCGGGAAAACCGCCTGCGAGGAAGAGCCCCGCCAGATAGTTCGCGACCGCCGGAACGTTGCCCTTGCCCACCGAGCTTTCGATGCCCACGATGTGCTCGAAAATCTCCCGCGCCTGGGCGCGCTCGGCCGCCGGCGCGCCCGCTCGCACAGGCGCCGGCGCCTTGGCGAACGCCGGCGCCGCTCCCGCACCGAGTACGAGCACCGCGGCCATGATCGCTAGCTGTCTCATCATCATCCCCTTGGATCACGTCCCCTGGAAGACATCATACCGCTGCGGCGCATGCGAACGTTTGAGCCCGGCCGCCTCGCGCGGCGTTGTGCTACCCTAAATCTCGGTTATTGGGTCACGGTTATGGAGCGGGCGGCAGACCCGTTGCGCGCAACCGCATCGTCTGAGGTGAATGGATGAGACGATTCGTGCTCTCGTGGATCGCCCTCGCACTCGCGTGCGCGTGGGGTCAAGCTCAAGCGCAAGGCCAAAAACTGCGGATTCTCACCTGGGCCGATTATGTGCCGGCGGACCTCGTCGCCGCCTTCACCAAGGAGACCGGCATCGAGGTCGAGGTGACGCTCTCCAACAACGAGGAGATGATCTCGAAGCTGCGCGCGACCGGCGGCGCCGGCTACGACCTCGTCCAGCCATCCCAGGACCGCATCACGTCGGTGCAGCGTGATTTCGAGATCTACAAGCCGATCGACTTGAAGCGGGTCAAGCTCGAGGAGTTTCAGCCGGCCCTGCTCCAGATCGTCAAGCGCAACGCGACCATCGACGGCAAGCTCTACGCCCTGCCTTATCTGTGGGGTACCGATGGGCTGGTCGTGAACGTCAAGCACGCCGCCGTCAGCGATTTCACCGACCTCTGCAGGCCCGATCTGAAGGGCAGGACTTCCATCCGTCTGCGCCGGCCCATCCTGATGGGGTTCGCGTTCGCGATGGGCAAGGATCCGTTCGCGCTCTACGGCGATCCCAAGGCGTATACGGCGCTCATGGAGCAGGTGACCGCCGCACTCATCGCCTGCAAGCCCAACTTCAAGTTCTTCTACGACAACAAGGATCAGCTCTTGAACGGCATCCGCTCAGGCGAGCTGTGGGCGGCGGCGATGTGGGACACGGGCGGATGGACGCTCAATCGCGAGAACCCCGATATTCAATACGTCGTGCCGCGCTCGGGCGCGCTCGGCTGGCTCGATACGTTTGCGTTGCCGGCGCGCGCCCGCAACCTGGACGCCGCCTATGCCTGGATCAACTTCACCATGCGCCCCGAGAACGCCGCGCGCGTCATCAAATCGGTCGGCAACTTCTCGGCCGCCCAGGGCACGGCGCCGTACGTGGACCCACGCCTGAAGGAGCAGTTCCGCCTGGCGTTCCCCGAGGCGCAGTTCAAGAACGTGCACTGGTACCCCGCCATTCCGCCGGGACTCGAGGAGATCGAGGGCGCGCCTGCTCGACCGCATCAAGGCCGCCGATTGAGCGCACCGGATCTGGTCGCAGACGCGGTCTGCAAGCGCTTCGCGGATCACACGGCGGTCGACTCGCTGTCGTTCAGCGTGGCGCGCGGCAGTTTTTTCTCCATTCTCGGCCCCTCGGGCTGCGGCAAGACGACGCTGCTGCGAATGATCGCGGGCTTCATCGCCCCCGACAGCGGCGACATATCCATCGGCGGCACGAGCATGCGGGACGTCGCGCCGAACCGCCGGCCGGTCAACATGGTCTTTCAGCAGCTCGCGCTGTTTCCCATGATGTCGGTCGGTGAGAACGTGGCTTTCGGACTCGCGCGCCGCGGCATCGCCCGCGCCGAGCGCGTACGGCGCAGCAACGCCATGCTCGAGCGCGTGGGCCTCGGCGGCGCGGCGGACAAGCGCGTCGACGAGCTCTCGGGCGGCCAGCGTCAGCGCGTCGCCATCGCGCGCAGCCTGGTGCTCGAGCCGACTCTACTGTTGCTCGACGAGCCTCTCGGAGCCCTCGACCTGAAGCTCCGCGAGCACATGAAGATCGAGCTCAAGCAGCTGCAGGCTGCCTTCGGCACGACGTTCGTGTACATCACGCACGATCAATCCGAGGCACTGGTGCTCTCCGATCACGTCGGCGTCATGAGCCACGGGCGCTTCGAGCAACTCGGCACGCCTCAGGACCTGTACTACCGGCCGCAGACGCCCTTCGTGGCGAGCTTCGTGGGCGCGAACAATCGCATCGACGGACGCGTCACGGCCGTGGATCCTGCCGTGGTGGAGTTGACCACGTCCGATGGCTGGGCCGTGCGGGCGGCGCCCCAGGGTACGGTGCGCCTGGGCGATGCCGTCGAGGGCTTCGTTCGTCCGGAAGTGGTGAGTCTCGGCCGCACGCCCGCGGAGCTGCCGCCGGGGCAGCCTGCGCACGCGGGCGAGGTCGAGAGCTTGCTGTTCGACGGCGCGAACTCCGCGGTTCTCCTGAAGGAGGCGCGCACGCGGCGCGAGTTTCGCATCGCGCTGCCTCAGACGGGCCGCTTCTCGGACCTGAAGCCGTCGGAAAAGGTGCTCTTCAGCTTCGCGCCCGAGCGCGCCGTTTGCTTTCCCGCGCGCCCCGAGGCGGGGGCGAGCGCGACGTGATATGAGCGAGGCGGCGATCGAGGCCCGGTGGCGCGGCCGGCTGAGCGTGGGCCTCTTGCTCGCGCCCGCTCTCCTCTGGCTCGGTGCGCTCATCGTTCTGCCGCACGTCGATCTGGCGGTGCTCTCGTTCCGGGAGCGCGTCGGGCCGCGCCACTACGTCGCGAGTCTCGCCCAGTACCGGACGTTCTTCACCGAGCCGCTCTACTGGCATGTCTTCGTGCGCACCGCCGTCATGTCGGTCATCGCCACCTTCCTCACGCTGCGTGCTGGCATTTCCCATCGCCTGGATCATCGCGAAGCTCGCCCGCGGACGTGCGAGCTCGCTCCTCTTCATGTTGTGCCTGATCCCATTCTGGGTGAGCGAGACGGTGCGCACGCTGGGCTGGATGATTCTCCTGCGGGAGTCCGGCGTGCTGCCATCCCTCCTGGTGAAGCTCGGCATCACCCACGCGCCCGTCGAGTTGCTCTATCACGACGCGACCATCATGGTGGGACTGGTATATACCTCGCTCCTCTTCATGGTGATTCCGCTCGTGTCCAGCCTGGAGAGCCTGGACAACGCCCTGATCGAGGCGGCGTACGATCTCGGCGCCGACGGCTTCACCGTGCTGCGCACCATCGTGATACCGCATGCGGCGCCCGGCATCACGGCCGGCTGCATCGTCGTGTTCATGCTGACTCTCGGCAACTACCTCACGCCGGTACTGCTCGGCGGCAAGAGCTCGCAATGGTTCACCGAGCAGATCTATAACCAGTTCATCACCCGCTTCAACTGGGAGCAGGGCGCGGCGCTCGGCTTTCTGTTGCTCGCGCTGTCGACCGCGCTGGTGATGCTCGGCCTGCGGCTCGCCGGTCAGCGATTCGGCGACGTGATGCGCCGGACATGATCCCCTCGCTCCCGCGGCCTCCCTGGATGCGCGCCGCGACGGCGCTCTATGTCGTCGCGTTCTTCGCGTTCCTGTTCCTGCCCCTGATCGTCGTCGCGGTATTCGCCTTCAACGACGCGCCCTACCCCGCGCCGCCCTGGCACGGCTTCACGCTCGACTGGTTCCTCGGCAATCCGGGGAAAGGCCGCGTCGGATTGTTCGGCGACAGCGAGATCCTCGGCAGCATCTGGACGAGCTGCGTGGTGGCGGGCTGGGTGACGCTGCTCGCGGTGCTCATAGGCACCTCGAACGCGTTTCTCATCGAGCGCGGCCGCTTCTTCGGCAAGCAGGCGCTCTCCATTCTCATGCTCGCGCCCCTGGTCATTCCGGGAGTGATCCTCGGCATCTCGATCCTCGCGTTCGCGAGCCGCGTCGCGCAATTCGCCGAGGACGTGTTCGGACTCGATTGGGATGTCCTGCGGCCGGGCCTGCCGCTCGTGGTGTGCGGTCAGTTCTCGTACATCGCGACCATCGCCACGCTCACCATCAGCGCGCGCTTGCGCCGCTTCGACCGCACGCTCGAGGAAGCCGCCTTGAACCTGGGTGCGAGCAAGCCGGCGGTCCTGCGCACCATCGTGCTGCCCTATCTGCGCCCCGCGCTCATCGGCTCCGCCGCCATCTCGTTTCTCATGTCGTTCGCCGATTTCAACACCACCCTCATGCTGGTGGGGGCGGACGCGCCGTTGACCGTCACCATGTACGGCCGCATGCGCGAGGGCGCGAGCCCGGTGCTGAATGCCGTGAGCCTGTTCCTGATGCTGGGCTCGGCGCTGCTCGCCCTCGGCATCATGCGCAGGGGCGCGCGCCCTCGACCCGGCTAACCCGGGATTTTCACGACGGGTTCCCACCCGAGCAAGCCGGGGAGATCCGCGAGGCTCTCGACGAAGGCGTCGCAGGGGAGCAGCCGCGGATCCTTGCCTTCGTTGTAGCCGTAGGGCACGCAGACCACCGGAATGCCGGCGCCGCGCGCCGCCTGCACGTCGTTGATGGAATCGCCGACCATCAGAGCATGCGCCGGGGCGGCGCCGAGTTGCTCACAGGCGAACAGTAAAGGCGCGGGGTCCGGCTTGCGGCGCGGGCAGCTATCGCCGCCCACGACGTAGTCCACCCAGTCGCGCAAGGCCGAGCGCCTGCAAGAGCCCGCGTCGCGAAACGCTCCTGCTTGTTGGTGACCACGGCGATGCGCACTCCCGCCTCGTGCAGCGCGCGCAAGCACTCGGCCGCGCCCGCATAGGGCTCGGCCTTGAACTCGCCCGACTCCTCGAGAAATCCGGTAGTGATGAAAGAATCGCTCGAGCATCGCGGCTTTCGCGGCCTCATCGAGCTCGCGGCCTTGGAATGCGGCGGCGCGCTCGATCAGCGCGGGCGAGCCGCGGCCGATCATCCGCCGCACCTCGCCCGGCGCAATCGGCGGCCAGCCGCGCTCGGCCATCGCGCGATTGAGCGCCTCGGCGATATCCGCCGCCGTGTCGAGCAGGGTGCCGTCGAGATCGAACAGCACCGCCTCGAGCGCTCGGCCACGCCACTGCATCAGGCTAGACGCAGACTGACCGGACAATGATCGCTCCCCATCACGTCGGCATGGATATCGGCGGCGGCCACCTTGCCGCGCAGCGCCGCGGACACGAGAAAGTAATCGATGCGCCAGCCGACGTTGCGCGCGCGGGCGTTGGTGAAATTGCTCCACCACGAGTAGTGACCGTTGCCCTGCTTGAACAAGCGGAAGGTATCGACGAACCCGGCATCGACGAAATTCTGGAAGCCCTTGCGCTCCTCGTCCGTGAAGCCTTTCTTGCCCCGATTGGGCTTCGGGTTGGCCAGATCGAGCTCGGTGTGCGCGACGTTCAGATCGCCGCAGAAAATGACCGGCTTCTTGCGCTCGAGCTGCCGGCAGTAGGCGAGGAACGCCGGATCCCAATGCTTGTGGCGCAGTTGCAAGCCGGCTGAGATCGTCCTTGGCATTGGGGGTGTACACCGTGACCACGTAGAAATCGTCGAACTCGGCCGTGATCAGCCGTCCCTCAGCGGCGCTGTCGCGCTTGAGCTCGTCCGCGAACTTGTAGCGCCGCGCGAAAGCCCGCGGAAACCCGTTGATCACCCGGAGCGGCTCGTGCTTGGAGAATATGGCCGTGCCGGAATAGCCCTTCTTGGCGGCCGAGTTCCAGTATTCCCGGTAGTGCGGCAGATCGATCTCGATCTGCCCGCGCTCGGCCTTGGTCTCCTGCAGGCACAGGATGTCGGGCTGGTGTGCATCCAAAAACGAGCGCAAACAGGCCCTTCTTGTGCACGGCCCGAATGCCGTTCACGTTCCACGAGTAAAGCTTCATGTACGTCATAATACCAACAAAATTAAGCACTTGCCGTCCCGGAAGTCCGCCTCTCCGCGCGTACCGCACCCTCCGCAGTATTGCCGGGGGGTCAAGCTTATTGACAATCATTCGCATTCGCGTTCACAATAGGGTCATGATCGTATGCGTCTGCAAAGCCGTCTCGGACCGCCACATCCGTTCCGCCGTTAACGGCGGCATCTCCTCCGTCACGGAACTGAGCCGCAAGACGGGGCTCGGTACCTGCTGCGGCAAGTGCGTCCCCGAGGCGCGCGCGACGCTTGCCGGCTGCCTGGCAGAGCGCGACCAGACGAGCTGCCTCTCCGCCGCCGCCTTCGCGGCAGCCTGAGGTCCTCGCGGCCGTCTGAGGCTGTCGGCGGCAGCCATCGCGCCCCGGAGACCGATCCCGTCGCGGCCCTTTCGGGCATACAATCCGCTCGTTGAAATCTCGCACGAGGATCCGCCGTGAAAGGTGATGCCAAGGTCTTGGACTTTCTCAATCAGGGGCTGAAGAACGAGCTCACCTCGATCAATCAGTACTTCCTGCACGCACGCATGCTCGACAACTGGGGCATGAAGCAGCTCGGCAAGATCGAGTACGACGAGTCCATCGACGAGATGCGGCACGCCGACCGCCTGATCAAGCGCATTCTGTTTCTGGAGGGTCTGCCGAATCTGCAGGATCTCGGCAAGCTGTTCATCGGCGAGAACGTGCGCGAGATCCTCGAGTGCGACTTGCGGCGGGAAATGGCGGCGCATCCGCTCTACCAGGCCGCGATCGCGCACTGCGAGTCGGTCAAGGACTTCGTCACTCGCGAGATCCTCGTGCACATCCAGAAGAGCGAGGAAGAGCACATCGATTTCATCGAGGAGCAGCTCGGGCTCATCGACAAGATGGGTCTGCCGAACTACGTACAGAGCGCCACCGGCGAAATCAAAGACAGCGATTCGGCCACCGGCGGGGACTAAGGCGTATGCAGCGGCGGGCGCCGCTACGCCCGCGTGCCACACGCCGCCCGCACCGCCTCCTCGGCGGCGCCGCGCGGATAGGCGTCGAGCCGCTCGACGAGCGCTCGCACGCCGGCCTCGCTCACCACCTGATAGGGATCGTCGGGGTCGCGAATCTTGTTGTGGGCGGCGTAGCAAAGACTCGCGGCCAGCCGCACGCGCACCAGCACATCGAGTGCGAGCTGTTCGGCCAGGTGAAGCGGGTTGTGGCGGTGATATCCGCGAATCACCGCGCCGGCCGCGGCGAGCGGATCGCGCTCGCCGAGCATCGCATACGCGAGAGCGACGGCAAGGTCGCACACGACCGCCGAATGCACCATGTCGCCGAAATCGAGCAAGCCCGTCATGCGGTCCGGCTCCGCCAGCACGTTGTGATCGTTGGCATCGCCATGAATGACGCCCGAACGCAGGCTCGTCCACTCGAGCTGCTCCCAGCGCACGAACGCCGCTCTGCACGCGCTCGCGCCACATTTCAGGCAAGAGCGTCGCGTGGGCGCGTGCGATTCCGGCGTGGCGCAGATCCCACTGCAACACCCGGTGCATGGCCGGATGCGCAAATTCGGCCAGCGCCAGATCGACCTGCGCCATCGATGCACCGATCGATTCGAGCAGCGCATCGCCGCGCGGCGCCTGCTCGGCGAGCACGCGGCCCTCGACCCAGGTGAGCACGCGCAGCCGGTGCTCCGCTCCCCCGCGGCTCGTGAGGGTCTCGACGTCCGCGCCCGCGAGCGAGGGCACGATCCGCGGCACTTGGAGCCCGCAGCCCCGGGCCGCCACGCGCCGCATCCCCTCGTGCTGAAAGTCGAGCAGCTCCGCGGAATCGTCGCGATTCGCGATCTTGAGCACGAACTTCCCGCGGCGCGGGTCCGCGATGAGAAAGTTCTGATCGCGCTCGCTCGGCAAGGGCGTGGCGCTGCCCGAGAGTCCGTAGCGCGCGAACGCCGCCTCGAGCGCATCGCTCGCGCTGAAGCGCGGAATGCTGTCGGAGCGAGATCGCCACCGCCGCTAGGGGCTCACGGGCTCATTGGCCCGCCCGCGCGCTCGGGATGCGCGGCCGTCGCGAACAGCTGTCGAAAGTCGCGAAATGCCTTGAACTCGAGGGCATTGCCGCTCGGGTCGCGGAAGAACATGGTCGATTGCTCTCCCACCTGGCCCTTGAACCGCGTGCACGGCTCGATGACGAATTGAACCCCGAGGTGTCGGAGCCTGTCGGCGAGTGCAGACCATTGCGCAGGCCGCAACACGACGCCGCAATGTGGCACGGGCACGCCGTGGCCGTCCACCAGGTTGAAGTGACTGGCGAGCGAGCCCTGCGCGCCGAGCACAGGATTCAGGTGACAGACGAGCTGATGGCCGAACAGATTGAAATCCACCCACGCGATATCGCTGCGGCCCTCCGGGCATCCTAGGATATCCTTGTAAAAGGCGCGGGCCTCGGCGATATCCCTCACCTGAATGGCGATGTGGAACGGCGTCAGAGGCTCGGCTGCCGCGGCTTCGGCTGCCGCCGCATCGTTCGAATTCGACAGGACTTCGCATGTTTCTACTCCGCCATGGACAAAGCTTTTTCAACCTGCACTTCAATCGCACGCGCACGGGATCCGGGGATCGAAGACCCGGAATTGACACCGTTCGGCATCGAACAGGCGCGTGCCGCGGCGGCCGCTCTGGCCGCGACGCCGCTCACCCGGATCATCGTCTCGCCCTACACCCGCGCGCTGCAGACCGCGCAGCCGTTCTTGCGCACGCACGATGCGACCGTGATCATTATGCACGAGGTGCGCGAGCGCGCCGCATTCACCTGCGACGTGGGCAGCGCACCAGAGCTTCTGGCGGAGAGATTCCCGCATCACGACTTCGACCATCTGCCGCGCCAATGGTGGCATCGGCGGGCTCGAGCCCGTGGAGTCGACGGTCGCGCGTGCCGATGAGTTCCGCACGGCGATGGCGGCGCGCGAGGACAGTGCGACCACCCTGCTCGTCAGTCACTGGGCATTCATTCTGGCGCTCACCGGGCGCTCCCTCGAAAACGGCGAGGTCTTGCAATACGATCCGGCCGGCGCGCGCCCCGCTCCGAGATCGACTGGGACTCGTGATCGCGCTTGAACCTGCCGCTATTCGAGGGATTGCGGCCGCTGCGCCGCGACCGGTCCGTGCGCGACGCGCTCGCCGGCGTGAACCTCGCCTGCATCAACGTCGCGCAAGTACTGGGCTATGCGCGCATCGCGGGTATGCCCGTCGTCACCGGGCTCTATACCTTGCTGCTGCCTCCCGTGGCGTTCGCGCTCTTCGGATCCTCGCGTCACCTCGTGGTCGCGGCCGACTCGGCCACGGCCGCGATCCTCGCGAGCTCACTGTCGCTGATCGCCGCGCCCTCGAGCGCGCACTACGTCGTCGCTGGTGGGGGCGCTCGCGCTCCTGACGGCGGTGATGCTGCTGCTTGGCCCGTCTCTTCAAGCTGGGATTCCTCGCGGATTTTCTCTCGCGCACGGTGCTCAGCGGATTTCTCGCGGGCGTCGGTGCGCAGGTCGCCATCGCCATGCTCGGCGACATGCTGGGGGTCGCGGAGACCTCGAGAAACTCGCTGATCCGCGTATGGCAGGTGCTCGGCGGCTTGCCGGCCGCAAGCGACGGCGACGCTCGCGCTCTCGGCGGCCGTGATCGCCGCGATCCTGCTGGGAAAGCGCTTCGCGCCGCGCTGGCCGGTGCCGCTTGCCGCCATCATCGCCGCCATCGCCGCGAGTCAGGCCTATCACTTCGCCGCGCACGGCATCGCGATCATCGGCCCGCTGGCCGGCGGCCTGCCGGCGATTCGTTTGCCCGACGTGACCTGGAACGAGATCCTCGCCCTCGCTGCCGATCGCGGCATCGTGCTTCGTGACCATCATGGCGCAGAGCGCCGCGACCTCGCGCAGCTTCGCGATACGCTACGGCGAGCGCGTCGACATCGATGCGGACATCCTCGGGCTCGCAGCCGCGAATGCCGCCGCCGCCGTGAGCGGTACCTTCCTGGTCAACGGCAGCCCGACCCAGACCGCGGTTGCGGAGCGCGCGGGCGCGCGCAGTCAGCTGGCGCAGCTTGCCCTGTCGGCCGCGACACTCGTGGTGCTGGTGCTGGGGAGCGCCGAGATCGAGTATCTGCCGCATTGCGTGCTCGCGGCCGTCGTATTCACCATCGCGATCGGCATGATCGACGTGCGCACGCTCGCGCGACATGCGGCGCGAGTCGCCCGGCGAGTTCTACCTGGCGCTCGCCACCGGAGCCACGGTGGTTGCGATCGGCGTCGAGCAGGGAATCTTGCTCGCGATCGCGCTGTCGCTGTTCCGGCACGTGCGGCACAGCTACCGTCCGCACACCCTCATGTACAAGCCCGACGCCACGCGGCCGATGGATGCCCGGAGCCCGTGACGCCGGGCGCGGTCACCGAGCCGGGGCTCATCGTCTATCGCTTCGGCGCGGATCTCTTTTATGCCAACCAGCTGCGCTTCTGCGACGAGGTCCGCGACGCTGGTGGCGCACGCGCCCGCCCCGCTTGCGCTACTTCGTCGTCGATGCCTCCGCGATCACCGACATCGACTATTCGGCCGCACGCTCGGTGCGCGCGCTCATCGAGGACCTGCAGCGTGACGGCGTGCGAGTGATCTTCGGGCGGGTGAATCGAGTATCTGCGTGCGGACATGAACAGACACCACATCATCGCGGCGCTCGGAGCGCAAAATCTGTGTGCGACACTGCACGAAGCGCTGCAACTCGCGGGCGCCGAGAAGCCGCCCTCGACGGCTTAGTTCGCTCGGAGCAGTTCCTGGCGACGGCGCGCGACGCAGGCCGCCAAGGTCTCAGCAATGTCCTCGGCGAAGGACTTGGTGTCGATGGGCTTGGTGAAGTAGCGCTCGCATCCCGCGGCTGCGGCGCGCTCCTCGTCGCCGCGCTTGGCGAATGCGGTGAGCGCGACCACGGGCACGTGCGCGAGCCGCACATCGCCCTTGATCAGGCGCGTCAAGGTGAGGCCGTCCATGCCCGGCAAGGCGATGTCGACCACCATCAAGTCGGGCACCAGGCGCCGCAACAGCAATTGCGCTTGCTCGGCATCGACCGCTGTCTCGACCTCGAAACCCTTCACACCGAGCAGGGTGGAGGTGAGCTTCAGGTCGATGGGATTGTCATCGACGATGAGAATATGACCGCGCATTTCGCTTTCCGACCGAGCACCTCGTGTTTCGATAAGTGTATACACGGTCGCGATCGGGGAAAGCCTCAAAAGCCCGAGAATCGGCCGCCAAAACAGTGAACGCGGTCGCGGTTCGAGCGACGCGCCCCGGGGCTGGGCGCCCCCGATCAATGCGGCTGCACGCTGCAGCGCGGTTGCCGGGGGCAGGCGCCGCTGCGCGGGCAGATCACGCTCGCGGGGGAATCGAGCGCATCGGCGATCCAGGCGATGTTGAGCACCTGCGAGGCCGCGCGGATGCGTGCGGCCGCCTCCTCGGGAATCTTGCCGTCTCCGCCGCGCCGGCACGCCTCGCCCACTTGCGCGACCACGCTTTCGCCGTCGAACCCCTGCGCGTCGAGCGCCGGCAGGAGATCGACGCCCACCGACAGCACGTGCAACTCATCGAGCGCATCGCGCGTCAGCAGCGAATGGCAGCAGTACAAGCGCGCACGCTTACCGTCCTGCATGACGGAGATCTGCGACTTCGGCTTCGCAGACTGCGCATCCGCGGTCTTGTTGCAGCAATCGGAACACCGCCCAGCTCGGGCACGGGTCGGACACCAGGCTCATGTTTCCCCACGGCAAGGGAATGCCGTTGGCGCGGTACACGGCGCGCAGATACCCGGGTGCGTAGGCGTCAAAGAAGTGCCAGTGGCGGTAGGGGGACACCGCGGTCATGCGGCGCATCACCAGCGCCGGGTGTCACGCCGAGCTTCCGGCAGGCCGAGACGCTGATGCGCCTCGCGCACGAGAAAGCGGCGGAACGGAATGCGCGGACAGAGCAGCGCTCCGGCGAAGAAGCTGCACTCGAAATCGCGCCAGGCGAACAGCACGTCTTGCGCCCCCATGCCCGCGGGCGAAGCGGACCGTGTCGACCTCGCCCGTGTGCACGGCGGTGTGCGGCGAGATCACGCCGTCGCCGTTGTGCAGGATCTTGTGGCCGACGAAGAACGCGAGCTCGTACTTGAGCCGCTCCTTCTGGTTGCGCAAGCGCTTGTTGATGAACACCGTTCCGGGCGCTTCGAAGCGCGAGCGCACCAGAGCCCCGCCGGGCTTGCGGCCGTCGCCGTCGAACCAGCGGATCTCGAGGCCGTGGTGCTTGCAAAGACCAAGCACCGCATCGAGCGTGAGCGGCATCTGGCGCTTGCCGCCCTGCTCCGCGGCGCGCTCGATATCCGGAAAATTGTTGTGTCGCGTCTCTTGCCATACGCGAATGAGGAGCTGCGCGAACTGCCGCCCCGTCGTGCCGGTCTGCGACAAGAGCTCGGGCAACGCGTTCTGCAACAGCTCCGTGCGAGAACAGGAACGCCGGCTCGAGGGGCATCGCCTCGAGACCGCCGCGCTCACGATTCGGCGGCGCCGCCTCGACGTCCGTGTTCTCGTCGAGAAACCAGCGGGCATCCTTGCTGAAGATTCCCGCGAGCATGTCGAGCGTTGCGGCCGACGGCGTGCGCTTGCCGGTCTCCACCATGCTCAGATAGGAAACGGACGGCGCGCTCTCGGCGTCGATCTGCACGCAACGCGCCGACAGCTCGTCGAGCGTGAGCCCGTTGCGCTTGCGCAGGGCGCGCAGCTTCGCGCCCAGAAAGTGGCCCTGCCGGATCAGCCCGCTCATGGCGCCCTCGGCTTTGTAAAATTCACAAAATTACTCTTGTGAATTTCACATTGTGAAATTTCTGTTGTGTAAATCTGCAGCAAGCACAATCTAAACTGCTCAGAAGCCGGGGGCAAGCCCGAATTCATCGACGATCAGGAGACTTTGTATGAGCGACCAGAAGAGCACGAATTCCGGGAGCACCCTGCCCCGCGGAGCGCGCCATCGAGCGCCCCTACAGCGCCGCCGACGTGGCGAAGCTGCCGCGGCACGGTGCGCATCGAATATTCGCTGGCGCGTCAGGGCGCCGAGAAATTCCGGCGTCTGCTCGAGACGCGAGCCCGTGGTCGGGGCGCTCGGCTGCATGACCGGCAATCAGGCGGTGCAGGCCGTGCAGGCGGGTCTCAAGGCGATCTATCTGTCGGGCTGGCAAGTCGCGGGCGATGCGAACACGGCCGGCGAGATGTATCCCGATCAGAGTCTGTATCCCGTCGACTCCGTGCCGCGCGTGGTCGAGCGCATCAACAACGCACTGCTGCGCACCGATCAGATTTACCACATGGAAGGCAAGTCCGGCGTCGACTGGATGGCGCCCATCATCGCCGACGCCGAGGCCGGCTTCGGCGGCAATCTCAACGCGTTCGAGCTGACCAAGGCCTTGATCAAGGCCGGCGCGGCCGGCGTGCACTTCGAGGATCAGCTCTCCTCGGCCAAGAAGTGCGGCCACCTGGGGGGCAAGGTGCTGGTGTCGACCACCGAGGCGATCAACAAGCTGGTCGCCGCGCGGCTCGCCGCCGACGTGCATGGATGTGCCCACCGTCATCATCGCCCGCACCGACGCCGATGCGGCCAACCTGCTGCTCACCGATCACGACCCGCGCGACAAGCCGTTCCTCACCGGCGAGCGCTCGAGCGAGGGGTTCTTCCACGTGCGCAACGGCATCGAGCAGGCGATCGCGCGCGGCCTCGCGTACGCGCCCTACTCGGATCTACTCTGGTGCGAGACCTCGAAGCCCGATCTCGCCGAGGCGCGCGAGTTCGCCGCCGCCATTCACGCGAAGTTTCCCGGCAAGCTCCTTGCCTACAACTGCTCGCCGAGCTTCAACTGGCAGGCCAAGCTGAACCAGGCGGACGATGAAGAGCTGGCGCGAGCAACTCGCCGCGATGGGCTATCGCTTCCAGTTCATCACGCTCGCCGGCTGGCACGCGCTGAACCTGTCCATGTTCGAGCTCGCCAGCGCCTACCGCGAGGACGGCATGCTCGGCTACTCGCAGATGCAGCAGCGCGAGTTCGGCCAGGAGCAAGCCGGCTACCGCGCGACCAAGCATCAGGCTTCGTCGGCACGGGCTATTTCGACGCCGTGCAGACCGCCATCACCGCCGGCCAGACCTCCGTCGCCGCGATGGCGGGCAGCACCGAGGAGGATCAGTTCCACGGGTCGGCGCAGGCCCCCGAGCCGAAACGTGTGGTCGCCTAGAGACCACGCGGCCGCGATCGCCGAGCATTTCCGCGCCTATAACGATGAGTTCGGGCGGATCACTCGGCGCGCGGCGCTCAACTTTCTCGCGGAGGACTGGCGCGCCGCGCAGCAAGATGCGGTCGCACGCATCGAGCTCTACGAGCAGCGCGTCACGCGCTGCGTCGAGGCTCTCGCCGAGCAACTGAAGCCGCGTGCGACGGACAGCGCGCTCTGGGTCGAGATCAAGCGCGCCTACGAGATGCTGGTCGCGCGGCGCCCCGACAGCGATTTCTACCGCACGTTCTTCAACTCGGTCTGCCGCGATTTGTTCGGCACCGTGGGGGTGAATCCGGAGGTGGAGTTCACCGCCACCAGCATGGGCCGTGCCTCGGGCGCGGTGCCGATCCGCGTGTACCGTGTCGGCACATCGCTCCCGACCGCGGTACGCGAGATCATCGCCGACCTGCCGTTCGGCGCGGCGATCCGTGACCAGGAGGCGGCGATTCATCGCATCAGCGCGGAGATCGGCCGCCATTTCTCGACCGGGCGCCAGCGCGCGCCCGAATCCATCGAATTGATCGAGCCGGTGTTCTACCGCGGCTTGAACGCTTTCATCGTCGGCCGCCTCATCGCCGACGGCTCCATCACGCCGATCGTCATCGCCTTCAGCAATTCGCGCGAGGGCGTCAAGGTCGACGCAGTGATGATGTCGATGGCGGAAGTCGGCTCCCTGTTCGGCTACACCCGCTCGTATTTCCACGTCGATTTGCCGGTGGTCGGCGCAGCCATCACCCTGCTGCGCTCGTTCATGCCGCGCAAGTCCGTCGACGAGCTCTACACCATCCTCGGCCGCGCCAAGCAGGGCAAGAGCGAGCGCTACTTCAACTTGCAGCGCCACCTCGACTCCTCGATCGACAGCTTCGTGCATGCGCCGGGCGATCGCGGGTCTGGTGATGATCGTGTTCACGCTCCCCTCGCACGACCTGGTGTTCAAGGTGATCCGCGACCGTTTCGGCGCGCCGAAGACCAACAGCCGCGCGGATGTCGTCGAGCGCTACCAATTCGTGTTCCATCACGATCGCGCCGGACGCCTGGTCGATGCACAGGAGTTCAAGCGCCTGCGTCTGCCGCGCGCGCGCTTCATGCAGGAGCTGGCGGATGAGCTGTTGCGCGAGGCAGGCGAGAGCTGCCGAATCGAGGGTGAGCATCTCATCGTCGAGCACTGCTACATCGAGCGCCGTCTGCGGCCGCTCAATCTATTCCTGCGCGAGGCCGATCCCGCCGCGGCAGAGGCCGCGATCGTCGACTACGGCGAGGCGCTGCGCGATCTGGCGGCGAGCAACGTGTTCCCCGGCGATCTGTTGCTCAAGAACTTCGGCGTCACCAGCCATGGGCGGGTGATCTTCTACGATTACGACGAGCTATGCCTGGTGTCCGACTGCGTGTTTCGCGACCTGCCGCAGCCGCGCTGCGAAGAGGAAGAGGCCAGCGCGGAGCCGTGGTTTCAGTGCGGTCCGAACGATGTGTTTCCGGAGCAATGGCTGCAGTTCCTGGCCGTGCCGAAGGTCCTGGAGCCGGTATTTCTCGAGCGCCACGCGGCGCTCTTCACCGCGGCGTGGTGGCGCGAAATGGCCGCGCACGCCGCCGCGGAAGCTCAGCCCGCCGAAGCGCGCCTCGCCGAGCGCGTGTCCATCGCGGAGAGCGCCCCCGCCGCCTGAGGCGGATGTGCATGACCGGGACTTTAGCCGAGGACGCATACCCGCAAGATGCGCGCCTCCAATAATCTTTGCGCCGTGACGTGATTGGTCCGCATGATCAAACCCGTCGAAATCGCCTGCAACCGTTCGCGGACACGCTCGCGAAGCGCGACGAACTCGGCCCGCCCCTCGGGGTCCTCGCCGTGCAAAATGTACAGCTGCCGCCAATCGCGTGAGAGCCCGAGCAGCAGCGCGTGATACTGCGCGAGCCTCGCGCGATGCTCGGGCGTGTCCGCCTCGATGGTGAGCTCAGAGCGCGTATCCAGGACCAGGAGGTCCATCTCTTCGGGCGACATGATTGCCCGGGGAAAGTAACGCTCCACGAGCAATGTCCGGGCATCGTTCTCCTGGTAGGAGCGATATTCGATCGGTGCAGCCGGATTCAGCCCGCGTGCCACGAATTCCCAGAAGCGGGCGTCTCCCGACGTGTCGGCGACGAGATGGATACGCTCGAGACCCGTCGGATTGCGCACGGCGTGCTGACGCCAGTTGTCGAAGATCCAACATTCACCTGCCGCCATGTGCACGGACTCGCCGTCGCAGGTGAACTCGACCGCCGGCAGGGTCTTGATCGGAATATGTACGCGCGTGCGATAAAACCAGTGACGATAGATGTCTGCATGCGTTTTGACCTCGGCACCCGGCGCGAGTCTCAACAATCGCGAGCGGCTCCAAGCGACCCCGAACCCCGCAAGTATCTGGCGTACGTAAGGGAGGCGCTCGAGGTATCGCGTCATACCCATTGCGCCATGCATCTGATCGTTGTCGCCGCCGCCGACACTGATGAGCCGCACGGCAGAATTACCGGGTTCACCGGTCGGGTGCGCGACCCACGCATCCGCCGGAATCTCCGCGATTTCCGCCCGCAGACGGTCGACGTCAAAGCGTACCGGTAGACGATAGAATCTTTGTGGCAGTCGCATCGATCGGCTATTTTCGCCGTATGGGTCGGCGAGGGGCGAATGGTAGCATCACCAAATCACATTAGCGAAACGCGCTGAACGCGCCACGCAGCTCGTCGTGCTAAGCTCACGACGAGCGATTTGAGACCGCGTCCGCTAAGAGAGTCCGGCAGGGAATGCGCAAGACGTCAAGACGGCATACTGTTTGCTGCAACTAAAAATGCCGCGAGGCCGCGCCCTGTGACGCAACCACCTCGGACATGTGGCCCCTACCAGGCGCCATCCACGGTTCTCATCACCGGCGCCACCGGAGGCATCGGCGCCGCACTGGCTCGCGGCTACGCGCAATCGGGCCGAACCCTGATTCTGCATGGTCGCGACGCGTCACGGCTCGCATTACTATCAAAAGAGTGCGAGTTGCACGGCGCGCGCGTTCACGCCGTCACCTTCGATTTGCGGGATGCCGTGGCGACGATTGCGGCCCTGCGCAGCCTCTCGAGCGAACACGTCATTGACCTGGTCATCGCGAATGCCGGCGTGAGCCGCGAGATCGGTGCTGGGCCCGAGGCTGAGATCTGGGAGGTGGCGAGAGAAGTGCTCGCTGTCAACGTCGACGGAACGATCGCGACCGTGGCGGGCGTGCTCCCCGAGATGCGACGGCGCGGTGGCGGCCAGATCGCGATTGTCAGCTCTCTGGCTGCGTATTGTGGGCTGCCGGTCACACCGACTTATTGCGCGAGCAAGGCAGCATTGAAAATCTACGGTGAGGCAATGCGCGGCTGGCTGGCCCCTCAAGGGATCGCAGTCAACGTAATCATGCCCGGGTTCGTGCGCACGCCGATGAACGAAGGGGTCGCGGGCGCCAGGCCGTTCCTGATGTCGCCGGAGCAGGCCGCGATGCGCATCCGCCGCGGCTTGGAGCGCAACCGCGCGCGGATCGCCTTTCCGCGCAGGCTCGCCTGGGCGATGTGGCTCTTATCGGTGCTGCCCGCCGCGCTGTCTCAACGGATGGTGCGCGCTGGAGGATTTAGTCGATGAACACGATGCAGCGGGTCAACAACAGCTTTCTCGGTCCATGGGAGCGTCCCGCACTCGCTTGGATGGCGGCGCGAATGCCTGCTGCCGTCGTACCCGATCAGCTGACGGCGTTCGGCGCGTTCGGCGCCTTTCTAACTGCCACCGGCTATGTGCTAAGCCGCTGGTCGCTGACTTGGTTGTGGCTCGCTTGCGCCGGCCTGTTGATCAATTGGTTCGGGGATTCCCTGGACGGCACTCTGGCGCGGGTGCGGCGGATCGAACGGCCGCGCTACGGATTTTTCATCGATCACACAAGCGACCTGTTCTGCCAAGTCCTCACCTTCGTGACGTTAGGGGTTTCCCCTCTGACTCATTTCGGGGCTGCCTGTCTCGGGTTGATCACGTTTCTCCTCGCATTCGTCTACTCACTCATCACCGCGCATGCGCGCGCCACGATGCGCATCACGTACTTCTACTTCGGTCCGACTGAAATTCGCGCGCTGCTATTACTGGGCAATGTGTTGACTCTCGCCGTAGGGGTCGTCGTCCTGCCGTGGCTGCCGCCACTGCCGGGAGCGGGCGGGATCACCGTGCACGACTTCTTCATCGTGCTGTTGGCGCTCGCAGGACTGACCACGATCGTCAACGTAGCAAGAGACGATGGCCGAGTGCTGGCCGCGGAAGATCCTCCGCCTGCCGCTCGGTCCGAAGACGAACTGCCCGACCTCCTTTAGCAACACTCACTCTGTGCACTCGCGCACACCGACCCGCTGACATCGTTGTTACGATGCATTGAACATAAGCAGTAGACATAACCCCCCGGAGCCGCGGCGAAGCGAGCATGCAATTTACGACCAAGTTGGCCTGCGTGGCCCTTAGCGCCACGGTGCTCGCCGGCTGTTCCACGTTTTTTCCGTCGATCGGTCCCAGCCGCAAAGATGTCGAACATTCTGCGGCCGAGCGACCATTGCCGCCGATCCAGCTCATCGACGTGAACGAGGAAGTCACGCAGCGGCTGGTGGCGCAGCGCTCCCGGCATCTGTTTTCGGAGGTTCTGCTCGAGCGTCCCGATCAGCTGCAACCGATCGGCGCGGGTGACTTCCTGACAGTCTCCATCTGGGAAGCCACGCCCGCGACGCTGTTCGGCAGCAGCGTCCAGATCAATCCCACCGGGATTCCGACGCCCTCGCTCCCGACCACGCTGCCGGAACAACCCGTCGATGGCGAGGGGTGCATCACCGTGCCGTTCGCCGGCCGCATTCCGGCCGCCGGCAAGACGCTGCCCGACATTGCGGCAGAGATCAAGCAGCGTCTGGTGAAGAAGGCCAATCAGCCCGAGGTGCTCGTGCTATTGACGCGCAATCTCTCCTCCACCGTCACCGTCGTGGGTGAAGTGACGACGAGCACCCGCGTTCCCCTGACCGCCGCCCACGAACGTCTGCTCGATGCGCTCGCGTTCGCGGCCGGGGTCAAGCAACCCGTCAACAAGACGACGATCCAGATCACCCGCGGCGCAAGCGTGTATGCGTTACCGCTCGAAACCATCATTCAGGACCCCAAGCAAAATGTCCCCCTGCAACCCGGGGACGTGATCACGGCGCTGTACCAACCCTTGAGCTTCACGGCGCTGGGTGCCAGCGGCAAGAACGACGAAATCAATTTCGAGACCCAGGGCATCTCGCTCGCACAGGCGCTGGCCCGCTCCGGGGGCCTCATCGATTCGCGCTCGAACCCCAGCGGCGTGTTCGTGTTCCGGCTCGAGCCGAAAAGCGCGCTGGTGGGAAACGGATCGGCGGATTCGCCGACGGCGACCACGGCCGGTGGCCTGGTCCCGGTCGTCTACCGGGTCGATCTCAAGGACCCGCGCAGTCTGTTTTGGATTCAGAGTTTCCCGATCAAGGACAAAGACGTGCTGTATGTGTCCAACGCGCCGGTCGCGGAACTGCAGAAGTTCCTGAACCTGCTCTTCACGCTGGCTTACCCCGTATTGACGGGCGTCCAGCTGGGCCAGTAGGCGCCGCTCGTATGACGAAGTGGCTCAAACGGCATATCGTGTTTGTACTGACCGTGATCGCACCCACGTGCATCGCGATTCTCTACTATGGATTCTTCGCGTCGGATGTCTTTATATCCGAATCGCGCTTTTTGGTGCGTAGTCCGCAGCAGCCAATGCAGGGCGGGTTCGTCGGCGCAACTCCTGCAGGGCAGCGGAATCACTCATTCTCAAGACGACACCTACTCGGTGCACGACTACATCCTATCCCGCGACGCCCTGCGCGAACTCGACGCGAAGCTCGGGGTGCGCAAGGTCTTCACCAGCAAACGAGTCGATCCGATCAACCGTTTTCCCGGTTTGTCCTGGGACGATAGCTTCGAAAAGTTCTACCGCTACTACGGCAAACACGTGGGCATCGAGTACGACCCCGTCTCATCGATCTCGACGCTGACGGTGCGTGCATTCACCGCTCAGGACGCACGAGGAAATCAATGACCTCCTGCTGCAGATGAGCGAACGCCTGGTCAACACGCTGAACGAGCGCAGCCGCCAAGATCTGATCCGCTACGCCGCGGACGAAGTCAAGATCGCCACCGACAAGGCGACGGCCGCGGCCGTTGCCCTGTTCGAATACCGCAGCAAGCACGAGATCTTCGCGCCAGACCAGCAGGCCGCGCTCCAGCTGGAGAGCGTCTCCAAAATACAAGAGGATCTAGTATCGACCGAGGCCCAACTTGCACAGCTCCAGAAACTGTCGCCCAACAATCCGCAGATCGTCGGGCTTGAAAGCCGTATCAACACGCTGCACCACGCCATCGAGACCGAGGCCGCGAAAGTGACCAGCGCCAACGGCTCCTTTAGCGCCCGCGCACCGAACTTCGAGCGGCTGACCGTCGAGTCAGAATTTGCCGATAAGCAGCTGGGCGTCGCGCTCGCCGATCTGCGAGACCGCGCGCAGCGAGGCGCTGCGCCAGCAGCTGTACCTCGAGCGCCTGGTGCAGCCCAACTTGCCCGACAAGGCCATGGAGCCGCGCGGATCCGGTCCATGTTCACGGTGTTCTTGATCGGCCTGATCGCCTGGGGCGTCGTCAGCTTGCTGATCGCCGCCATTCGCGAGCATTCCGACTGAGGCCGGCGCTGCAAATGACAATCGAATCCACACCGTCGCTATTGCACCAGCCTCGGAATCCAGCGCCGTGTGCTGCATGCGTTGCTAATGCGCGAGGTCATAACGCGCTTCGGCCGCGAAAATCTCGGAGTGCTGTGGCTGGTCGGCGAACCCATCCTGTTCACCATCGGCGTCGCGACTCTCTGGTCCGCTGGTAAGGCTGCATCCGACTCCCAATGCCGATTGTCGCGTTTGCCGTCACGGGCTACTCGTCTGTGCTCATGTGGCGTAATTCCGCCAACCGTTCGAGCTCGGCGATCGAGCAGAACAAACCGCTCCTGTTCCATCGCAACGTGCGCGTCATCGATGTTCTACTAACGCGCATCGCTCTCGAGATCGGCGGTGCAACCAGCTCGTTCATCGTCTTGTCCTCTCTCTTTACTTTCATCGGCTGGATGCCAATGCCTGAGGATCTACTCAAGGTCATGTGCGGCTGGTTCATGCTGGCTTGGTTTGGAGCGAGCCTCGCTCTCTTGATCGGAGCGGGAACTGCGTTTTCGGATATCGTCGAACGGATATGGCATCCGGTAGCCTATATTTTGTTTCCCGTTTCCGGCGCGGCATTCATGGTCGATTGGTTGCCGGCGGGGATGCAGAAGTTCGTGCTGCTTTTGCCGATGGTGCACGGTATAGAAATCCTGCGCGAGGGATATTTCGGCGACGTCGTGCCTGCGCATTACGATATCGGTTACATGGCGACGTGCTGTCTTGTCCTCTCGCTAGCGGGTCTATATTTAGTCCGTGAAGCGAGCCGTCGGGTGGAATTCTGATGCTGGCGCTCGAACACGTGTCAAAGGTGTATACGACGCGACACGGACGAGCGCGAAGTGTTGAGACGACGTCAGTTTTCAACTTGGGCGGGGCGAGAATCTCGGCATCCTCGGCCGAAACGGCGCCGGCAAATCCACTTTGATCCGACTGATCAGCGGCGCCGAACGTCCCAACCTCAGGCCGCATCCGGCGCGGCATGCGGGTCTCCTGGCCCCTGGCATTCGGCGGCGCCTTCCAGAGCACATCTGACCGGCCTCGACAATTTGAAATTTGTCTGCCGCGTCTACGGTGTCGATTACAAACCCCTCGTTCCGTTCGTCGAGGAGTTCACCGAATTGGGCGTCTACTTCCGCGAACCAGTGCTGCATTACTCGAACGGGATGTTGACCCGCCTCGCTTTTGCGCTGTCGATGGCGATCGAATTCGACTGCTTCCTGATCGACGAAGCCATGGTGGTCGGCGACGTACGCTTTCATGAACGCTGTCACGTCGAGCTGTTTCACAAGCGCAAGGACCGGGCCTTCATCCTGGTTACGCACGACGCCAATCGGTCATCAAACTGTATTGCAAAAATGCCTGCGTCTTGCACGAAGGTCATCTTTTGCCTTTCCCAAGCGTCGACGCGGCTTACGATTTCTACCAGGCCACGATGGCCGAACGGCCCGAACCGGTCGAGTTGTAGTCCATGACGCCCATCTCGAAGACACCTCTTCGCGATTCTCCTCGAACTGCGTCCCGCCCTTGGCGGACACGCGGGCATCCCGCAGGCGACGCGACTGCTGTTTCGCAGCCTCGCGCTCGCTCGGTGAGGTCCACGTCGAAGGACTGCTGCAAAGCGCCGAACGGGTTCTTCCGCGCGGCTTGCCGGCTCGCGGCAAGGAGTTCTTTGGCCGTCTGTCCGCCGATCAACAATTGAACCGCCTCGGAAAAGTCGGTGATCGCGATCGAGCAAGGCATCTGGGACGCGCATGCACACGCCACGGCCCAAACCATTTTCATGGCGCTCAAGCACCTGCTGGGAGGTCAGTCAGACACTATCGCGATTCGACGCGCTACACTTTCGCGATTTTCTATGGCGCCGATTCTTTGCACGAACGTTACCGTCGGAGGACTTCGAACTCGTCACCAGAACCGCGTTTCGGGTGGCGCGAATACCATGGATCGCCATGCATATCTGCGCGCTCGTAACACGCAAGATGGGCTATCCCCTATACCCGCGTCTCGATACGTCCGACTTCGACATTATGATCGCCGAAACGCCATATCCGGCCACGGTCTCCAGAAACACAAAATTGATCATCCGCTATCACGACGCGATTCCCCTGCTGATGCCGCATACGATTTCCGATCGTCGCTTTCATCAGGCCTTCCATTACCGCGCGTTGCGTAAGAATGTCGCGAGCGGCGCTTGGTTTGTGTGCGTCTCGGACGCGACGCGCAAGGATCTGGTGTCGATTTTCCCGCAAGCGGAGGCGCGATCCGTAACGATCCACAACATGGTGTCGCACCACTTTACATCGGAGCCATCGAGCCGCGAGCAGGGTTCCCGAGATTGTGCGAACTCGGATCAACACGAGCATCAAACCCCGCATGGATTCGGCGATCGCGCAAAGACTTTTCGAGGGAGCTGCAAAAGCCGACAAGTTCGATTACTTGCTTATCGTGTCCACGATTGAGCCTCGGAAGAATCACCTGACCTTGCTCTCTGCATGGGAGAAGCTGCGAGTGGAGCGCTTCCCGGCCCTAAAGACTGGTTATCGTCGGTTCCTTGGGCTGGCACCATAAGCAGATCGTCCGCAAGTTTCGGCCGTGGCTCGAGCGCGGCGACGTGTTCCTGCTGGAGGATGTGCTGTCCGCAGAATTGCGCGTCCTGTACGGGCACGCCCGGGCGACAGTATGCCCAAGTTTCGGAGAGGGATTTGATTTCTCCGGAGTCGAAGCCATGAAATCCGGCAGTCCCGTCGTCGCGTCCGATATTCCGGTTCACCGCGAAGTATATGCCGACGCAGCGGAGTTCTTCAATCCGTATTCGATTGATGCGCTGTTCGCATGCAATTCAATCGGTCATAGATCCGGCGCTTAGCGCACGGCGTGAGGAACTCCTGACCAAAGGAACGACCGTCGCGGAGCGCTACGACGCACGCGTCGATCCTGCCCAAATGGCAGTCCTTTCCTGCAGTCACAGGCGACGCCGTCATGACGCAGCATCGAATTGACGATATGAGTACTGACATCGCCTGGGAGGAATGGGGCCGCCGCGACCCCTATTTCGGGGTCATAACTGACCCGAAATTCCGTAGCGCTCGATTTGAATGAGCATGCCAAACGCGAATTCTTCGAGTCTGGCGAATCGACATGTGCACGGCGTGCTGACAACGATTCGAAAGCACATCGATCCGAGCTTCGCGCCGCGGTCCGTGCTGGATTTCGGGTGCGGCGTCGGTCGATTGCTTATACCGTTCGCTAAGATTGCAGATGACGTGGTCGGACTCGACGTATCGTCGTCCATGCTGCAGGAAGCCCGGCAAAACTGCGATGAACACCGAGTTGCGCAACGTGCGCTTGCTTCAGTCAGACGACGCCCTGTCGGCTCTGTCGGGTGCATTCGATTTGATTCACTCCTGTATCGTGTTTCAGCACATCCCCGTGCGAACGCGGGCGGAGCTATTTTTGCGAAACTCTTGCAACACCTGCGTCCCGGTGGCGTTGGCGCGCTTCAGTTGACGTATTCGAAGACGCGTTTCGCCTCGACACGTGGCGTTGCCCCGCCAGCGCCAGTCACGGCGCCTTTACTCGATGTGCCCGCTCAACCGATCGCAGCCGGGGGCGACCCTGAGATGCAAATGAATCCCTACAACATGAACGAAATACTGTTTCTGATGCAGCGCCACGGAGTTCAGCGAGTTCTATGTCGAATTTAGCGATCACGGCGGAGAGCTCGGCGTATTTCTGTTTTTTTCCGTGCCGGGGTCGGCTACAGCAGTCTAATTTATTGATCGTCGGCGGCCCGGCAGCCGAAACGAGAAACCGATCACCGATACCCAGATACGTCTCTGTAATATGTCATGTCGTGCGCGGGAAACCGGCGGCGATCGCGACCTGCGCGCGGAAAAATACGTTCCGGCCACCGGATCTCCATTAACTAGATTCTGAGAGTTACTTCTTTGGCTACCGAGAGACTGATCCCCGCTGCTCCTCCTCATGCCGTTGTTGGCACCTTGGATCGTAAGGCCATCGACATCATCGTTCCGGTGTACAAAAGCGTTCACCTGACGACTCGCTGCCTCAACTCGCTGGCTGACCAAATCCAGGAAATTGCCAGCAGCGACCCGCGTTTGATCGTCATTAACGATTCCCCCGGCGAATCGGACGTGCATACGATGCTGGAGGCGTTTGCGCAGCCGGCACTCCTACGTCACGGTTCTCGAAGAACGAGAGTAACCTCGGGTTCGTCAAGAGCGTCAACAAGGGCCTGGAAATCGCCTGCAAAGCAGGCCGAGACGTTATTTTGGTCAACGCCGACACCGAGACCTATCCCGACACCTTGAAGAATCTCGTCGACGCCGCGTATTCCGATCCTCAGATTGGCTTTGCCAGCCCTCGCTCGAACAATGCCTCGTTTTGCTCGCTTCCGCATTTCGATGGTGGCGTCGTCGCAGATCAGGCCGAAGCGTACCAGCGCTGGCAAGTACTCAGCCGAACAATGCCGCCGTTTCATTTCGCCCCGACCGCGGTCGGCTTTTATCTGTACATCAAGCACGACGTGATCGCGAACTTTGGCTTTTTGGACCCTGCATTCGGCATTGGGCTACGAAGAAGAGAACGATCTGATCTTGCGGGCGAATAAAGTCGGCTATCGTGCGGTTTTGGTCAACAATGCGTTCGCTTATCACGCCGGCTCGGCATCCTTCAACCTTCTCGACATGAATCTAAGGGCGCATCAGGATGCCAATCTGCAGAAAATGGCGCAGCGACACACCGAATATTTGCCGCTGGTCCGTCGTTACGAAGCCTCGGCGCATTTCCGCGCAGAAGCCCTTCTCAGCCAAGTGTTACCGTCCGCATCCGGGCGAGCTGAAACTCGTTTTCGATCTCTCCGCCGGTCGGACCGCATTTCAACGGCACCAATGAAATGAGCGTGGCGATCATCGATGCGCTTCTATGAACGTCATGCATCGATGTTCGAGATCAAGTGTCATCTGTCTCGGAAGACACCTTCGAATTTCACAAGCTCGATCGGCACGAAGGCTTGCGGCGTCACGACACGGATCCACAAACTCTCGAGAGATTCGCCATCGGTGTCCAGTTGGGACAACCCTTCAGCGTGCGCGCAATCAGCCTGCTGGAGGATCTCGCGGTCGTCAATATATTTGGGATGCTCGATACCATCGCCGAAGATTGCGGGTACCTATCGATCACGCACCGGCTCGAGACTCTTTGGGGGCATGTCGCTCGCCATGCAAACGGGTTGTTTTTTAACAGCAAATTCTCTGAGAGAAGCGTTCTCGCAAGATACCCGGACGCCAAGCAATTATCGAAGTACGCTCGGCTATTGCCCACCAAGCTTAGTTGCTACAAGAAGGCGTCGAGTGGCGGGGTTGCGGAACACGTTCTGGTCATGGGCAATCATTTTGCCCATAAGGCATCCGAAGCGACGGCGGAAATCCTCAGGACCGCGTTTCCGACCACCCAATTCGTCGTCCTGGGAAACCGGAACCAAGTCTCGCGCAATGTGCGGACGTATCGGTCGGGAACCCTGAGCGACCATCAAATGGAATCCCTGTATACGCGGGCTAACGTGGTCGTCCTGCCTTCCCACGTCGAGGGATTTGGGCTTGGGCTGGTACATGCGTTGGCGGCGCGAAAGGTAGTCGTTGCCCGTGATATTCCGGCTACGCGTGAAATATTGTCCACCTATCGGGGAGTCAGCGGCGTCTTTCTATATCGCAACGACGCAACTATTGTTTCCGCGCTCGAATTGGCAATGAACGAGCACGCGAGTCAGGTAAACGATGATGGGGCGGAGAGTTGGGACGATTGGGTCGATGGTTTTGCGAAGTTTTGCTTGAAACTCCTGGCGCAAGACGATCTGTTCGGACGGATGGCGCGCAGAATGCAAGCCGGCGACATGCTCCGTAAATCAGACATGTTCGAACGTTTGCAGGCAACCTCTCCGGCCCTCCAGCCAGTTGCGACGTACGGTGCGCCTCTCTCCGCCGACGATGCGTATGCCAGCACGATCACGGATGCACACGGGCGCAGATGGCTACCTGCGGGACACGTGAAGGAACTTCTCCATCTCGATGGGGAGGAATTTGTGAGCCGCGCCTACGTGACGCTTTTCAGGAGACTGCCGGATTCCGAGGGTCTCGTTAACTACCTTACGGAGTTGCAGTCCGGCAGTCAGCAAGCTCGAGATCATCTCGCGGTTGCGACAATCGACCGAGGGTCGGAAGTACGCTCACCCGCTCACCGGTTATCGATCGATCGTTATGAGAACGAGGGTGCGATCTTTGCTGGGGCGGGTTGCCGGTCGACCAGGGAATCGAGATGTCATCACCAACGATCTATAAGATTTCGCCGCCTCTGACATGACCATCCAATTGGCCCACACTCAAAGCGTCAATGCACGTGGCCCCTTTAGGGTTGCCGAAGCCGGCCGCCGCGATCTCGTTGTCTTCACGGGCACGCACAAGACTGGCTCGACCGCTTTACATCGCTATCTCGCCGCCAACCGCCAGATCCTGGCTGGTCTTGGAGTGCGCTACGAGATGCCAGGTTTCCAGCAGGGATTTTTCGGAAACGGGCAATCGCTCTTCGATTTGCTGTACCTGCAGCAACCCAACTTGGCTGAAATCGACAAGGAGCTTGAGGCGTACCTGGTCGGGAGCGAGAGGGCGATTTGCCTCAGCGAGGACTTGACACGCTTTGGGCCAAAAGAATGGGAGCTACTCTCGGCCGCCTTTCTAAGGCTAGGGATACGCCCGCGTTTTCTGACCTTCGTACGCAACGTAAGTTCTTATTATTCGTCCCTGCATTCGGAAATGGCCAAAGCGGGCTTGACCTCAAAGTCATTCGCGGAGTTCTGCACCTCGAATCATTACGCATATGTCCTGCGCTCCCTGAAAAACATCGCAGAGATTTTCGGCACTGCGGCGATGAGTGTCTGTCACTACGAGTCGATTGCATCTGCGATCGATCGTCCTCTGTTGGAGCTTCTTGGTGTAAATGACACTCAATTGGACCGCTCAGTGCTCGCGCATCGTGTTAATCGAAGTCTCATCGATCATGAACTCGATTTAATGCTTCGATTGAACGCGGCCACCGGTGGTCGGCACGCGGTCGAACTTACCGAACTGTTCACGGAACGGAGACCGGAGGTTCACCGCCCCGTGAGATTTGCCCCGGCAGTTCGGGCAACGCTGGAGGCGCGCCATACCAAAGACGTTGAATGGGTGAACGCAACCTTTTTTCGTGCCGAGGACACTCTTCGAGTCTCGTCCGCAAATTTGGTGCCCGAATGTGAGAACACGATAGATCTACAGTTAAGAATTGAGATTAATGACGATTTTGTTGCTTGGTGCCTGAAGCGAATGAATTCCAACCATCGGCAAGGTGTTGACTTCGTGAGTTCACGCCTGAAGTCCATCGACTGGGCCAATTCGCACCACGCGTCTATTCCCGAGAACTTCGATCCGGTGGCTTACTTGATACTCAACAAAGATCTTCTTAACTCGCAGGAAAAGCCCTTCGAGCATTACATCCGGTACGGACAGTTTGAGCGTCGGAGGACGTCATGGTAGACGCCACAGGGATCAGGCCTGCGCCCGCAGCGCAATTGCCGGTGGATGGCGAGCGATTCCTGCCGGAATTCATGCATGGCGAGATTGAGCTCGAGCATCTACACCGATACCGCTTCGCCAGCCAATTTGTGGCCGACAAACAGGTGTTGGATATCGCGAGCGGTGAAGGCTATGGCAGCGCGTTGCTCGCGCAGCTCGCACGCAAAGTGATCGGAGTCGATGTCGATCAGCGGGCGATCGGCCACGCACGCAGCAAGTACGGCGTTGCCAACCTCGAGTTTCGCGTCGGATCTTGTGCACAGATCCCTCTCGAAAACAAAAGTGTTGACGTAGTTGTCAGCTTTGAGACGATCGAGCATCACACCGAGCACGAAGCCATGATGGCCGAGATCAAGCGCGTGCTGCGACCTGGTGGCCTGCTTGTGATCTCCAGCCCTGACCGACTTACTTACACCGACAAGCCTAACTTCCACAACCCGTTCCACGTCAAGGAACTATACCGCGACGAGTTCGAGACACTTCTGGGTGCGCACTTCAAGCGCTTTCGGGTCCATGGGCAGCGGATTCTGTTCGGCTCGTCTATTTTTGCGGGAACCGATCGTGGCAAGGTTGCGTTCCAGACTCTGCGATCCGACGGAGTCAGCCTCGGTCAGCCCGCAGACCCGGTCTATTTAGTCGCCCTCGCAAGTGACGGCAAGCTTCCAGCCGTCAGCGGCAGCCTGCTCGAGGGTAAGCCTGCGCATACAAGCGACGCGGGCGGTACTCTTGGTGTGCCTCTGTTGACAAGGGCCATCAAGCTATTGGCTCCGCGCGAATCCACCGCCCTGAGCACGGCATTGAGCGATCCCTGGTATCTGGAGCGGAATCTTGATCTGGCGGGCGCAAAGATCGATCCGGTTCAGCACTGGTGGGCCTCCGGCGCCGACGAGGGCCGAATGCCCGCGGCTAACATGCCAGCCCTGGTGGCGGCCATCCTGGCCGAACGCGAGGCGGCGGCACGGTCCGCCGCGTCGGATGAGCGCGACCGAGCCGCCGACCGCGAGCGTGCGATCGCTGAACAGCTGACTGAGATTGCCCGCCAGTTCACGGTCGAGGCTGAAGCCGCGCGCCAGAGCCATGCCGAGCGCGAAGCGACGGTCAAACATCAGATTGAGCAGTTGCTGCGCGACGCGGCGAAAGAGCACGAGCGGCAGCATCAGCTTGCGCTCGAGCTGGTTGCCGAGCGCAGCCGATTGCAGGCCGAGCTGTTTACCGTACTCAATACGCAAGCCGAACGCGAGCGCAACTCAGCGCAAGCTTTATCCAACCTGCAGCAGGCGATTGATGCCGACCGGCTGGGCAACTCCGCCAAGCTGGAATCAGCAATAGCGCCGCTCCGACAAGCCCAAGCTCATGAAGCGGAGGCCGCGGCGCGAGAGCGCGAGCGGCAGGATCGGCTCGGGCTTGAGCTGGTTGCTGAACGTAGCCGAGTACAGACCGAGCTGTTTGTCGTGCTTAACACGCAAGCCGAACGCGAGCGCAACTCGGCGCAAGCTTTATCCAGCCTGCAGCAGGAGATTGAAGCTGATCGGTTGGGCGCGAGCGGTGAGCTGCAGGCATTTCGCGCCGAAGTCCAGAACTGGCGCGACTCCTCCGTTACGCCTTGGATCGAAGAGCAGAGGCGCGCTATTGAGCTCCTAGCTCAGCGTCTTGCTGCTCGAAGCCCAGGCTAACGGCGAGTGGCGTGCTGTGGTGGAGGAGGATCGAAAGTTAACCGAGCGCAATGCGCTCTCGCAGTTCCGGGCCAACCGGGTGTTGAGCGATCAGTTATCTTCGGTACAGGCACAGATCGAGGCCGACCGAGAGCATGCCGAATCAGTCGACCTCAAGGCGTTCGATCGCGAACAGCGACTGATGGGCCACCTTGAGCAAGTACGCGACTTCCAAGGTCGGACGCACCGGCTTCTGACCGAGCAACTCCCTGAGTTGCGTGTGCAGATCGGGTCGGAGGCGGCGCAGGCCGCGGAGCGTGAGCAGCGCCTGCTCAGTCGCCTGGAAGACAGGTTTGCCGCAGAGGCGGACTCCCAGCGCGTGCTGACCGAGCAACTCTCAGACGCTGCGCGCTACAGATCGGGTCGGAAGCGGCGCAGGCCGGCGTGCGTGAGCGGCATCTTCTCAGTCGTCTGGAAGACAGGTTTGCCGCGGAAACGGAGTCCCGGCGCGTGCTGACCGAGCAACTCTCAACGCTGCGCGTACAAATCGGGTCGGAAGCGGCGCAGGCCGCGGAGCGTGAGCAGCGCCTGCTCAGTCGCCTGGAAGACAGGTTTGGCACCCAGGCGGAGTCCCAGCGCGTTTTGACCGAGCAGCAGTCCCGCCTGGGTGCGGCGCTGCAGGTAGATCGGCAGAGGGCTAGCGAGCAGGCTCTTATGCTGACCCGACAACTCGGCGAAGCGACTGCATGGCGTCGCCGCCACCTGAAGTTGGTGGCGGCCTCGAGTGCCGCCCTTGCTGACTTGCGATCGACCTGGACCTGGCGCACCACCGGACCGCTCCGCGCACTCGTTGACCAACTCGCCGACGCGGCGTCAGTGGACAGAGGTCGGAGTGGGTCAACAAGCCTCAATGCGGACAGCGCGTCAATATCCGTTCAGTCAGCTGGTTCCCTTGCCGAACTCCTCGCGCACGAAGATGGCGCTTTTGTCGCTTGCGCGTATATGACACTGCTTCGTCGCCCCCCCGACGCTGTTGGCTATCCGCATTACCTTGCGCGACTAAGCGTGGAGGCAGACAAGATCGCCATTCTTCGCGCGCTCTTCGAGAGTGAGGAGGGAAGACGCCAGAAACCGAAACTGCCGGGTTTGCGGAGGATCCTGTTACGTCACCGGATGAAGTCCTGGCCGGGGTTCCGCTTGCTAGCGCGCCATCGCAGGCTGCAACGGCGCGTCAATCAGCTGCTGCTGGAATTGGGCACTGTTCAAGAAGACGAGGACGCGCTGCCGGAGCCATCATCTCTGCAGCCACTTGCCGAGGATTCGACGGCAGACGGCGAGATTCGCGGTTCCTTCGATGCGCGTCGGCCACTGGCAGCGTCGGCTCTGGACGTCGAGGTCGGCAGTGTCGAGGCGGCCAACGAGTCAACCGAAGCCGTCGACCCGGCTTGGTACCTGTCTGTTTATGGGGACGTGGCGGCTGCTGGCGTAAACCCGAACGAGCACTACCGAGTTCACGGGCGAGCCGATGGTCGATTGCCCAATCCGATGGCGCTGCTACACAGCCTAATTGACGTTGAGAAATATCTTGAGGCGGAGCCCGAATTGGCTCGGTTGGGAGTTGATCCCATTCAGCATTACTTGAATACGGGATACCACGAGAACAGGACAACAGGCGTGTCCCTGACTTTGCTCCAGTTTGACCCGGACTGGTACCTGAAGCACAACCCGGATGTGCAAGTCGCTGGTGTCGATCCGTTGCGGCATTTTGCAACGCAGGGCTTCCTCCAGATTCGAAGCTGGTCGTCCTTCAGAGGGCTGGACAAGATCGCGCCGGAGCCGCTTTCCTACTTCGAGCCACTGAGCGGCCTTGAGGCCAAGCTCATCGCGTTTTACCTACCGCAGTACCACCCAATTCCCGAGAACGATGAGTGGTGGGGTAAGGGCTTCACGGAGTGGAGTAATGTTTCGCGAGCACGTCCCTTATACAAGAATCACGACCAGCCGCGGTTGCCGGGCGAGTTGGGGTTCTACGATTTGCGGCTGGCGGATAACATGAAGCGGCAGGCCGAGCTCGCCCGCATTCATGGAATTCATGCGTTCTGTTTCTATGTTTACTGGTTCGGTGGCAAGCGCCTGCTGGAGCGCCCCGTTGATGAGTTCCTGCGTCAACCCGACATAGATATCAATTTCTGCTTGTGCTGGGCCAACGAAAACTGGACTCGGCGCTGGGACGGACTCGATGCCGATGTGTTAATTGGACAGTCGCACAGCCCGGAGGACGATCTCGCATTTATCGCCGAGATGTCGTGCGCCTTCGCCGACCCGCGTTACGTACGGGTCGACGGCAAGCCGGTTCTGGTGGTCTATCGGCCGGAACAGCTACCCAACAGTCGCGCGACAACCGAGCGCTGGCGACAATGGTGCCGCGACAACGGCATCGGTGAGATTCACTTGTGTTTCATTAAGTCCTTCGGGAGCAGTGCGCCGGCAGCGCTGGGCATGGACGCCGCAATCGAGTTTCCGCCGCTGCTGACGGGAACGCAGGAGATCACGGGCAATGTCGAAGGTCTGGACCCAGCGTTTCGAGGCCAAGTCCACAACTATCTGTTCACTGCTAGCCGCGCTGCGGACTATGTGCGGCCGAACCACCTCGAGTACCGCGGAGTTATGCCTTCTTGGACAACACGCCACGCAAGCTGCAGCGTTCTATTTCCTTTTACGGTGCCACACCCGAGCTCTATGCGGAGTGGCTAAGGAGCGCCGTCGACGAGACCTGCCGCAGTCTGGCGCCAGAAAACCGCCTCGTCTTTATCAATGCCTGGAATGAGTGGGCCGAGGGCGCCTATCTCGAGCCCGATCGGCGTCGCGGTTATGCATACCTCAGCAGGACGCGGGAGGTTATGGCCGGCTTCTCGTCCTCGATGGTTGCCGATTCCGAACTCCTGGCAAAGGGAGGCGCTACGGCACGCGTTGCGATCATCGTCCATTTGCATTACAGCGATCTGCTCGAGCACATTGCAAGCTACCTGCACAATGTGCCGGAGGCTGTTGACCTATACATCAGCGTGCGCGAAGGGGCGTTCAAGCAAGTCCGCCGAGCAGTCAAGTCGCGCTTCCCGACCGCAACAGTGGTCTCGTACCCAAACCATGGCCGCGATGTGGTCCCGTTCTTGCGCATCCTGACTCATATTCGAGGCTTCGGTTACGAGGCGATCGGCAAGATCCACTCGAAGAAGTCGCGGCATCGCGACGATGGCGATCGTTGGCGCGACGACGTTCTCGACCAATTGCTCGGTAGTGCGTCTCGCATCGAGGCATGCTTGAACTTGATTCGGGCGGGCAACGGCGTTGTGGCTCCAGCCGGGCATTTATTGTCGGGCGCGACATACTGGGGCAGCAACGCCAGGCGCGTAACCGAGCTGGCGCTGCAAATGCAGTGCCCTCACGAATGGATCCAGGACTTCGTATTTCCCGCCGGTACCATGTTCTGGTTTCAACCGGGGGCGATGGAGCCATTACTTGATCTTGGCCTTCAGCCGGCGGATTTCGAGCGCGAGGCTGGTCAAGTTGATGGGACCACGGCACATGCTGTTGAGCGCCTGATAGGGCTGTCGGCGAGGAAGGCTGGTTTGTCTGTGGTCGCGACGCCAGATGGAACGGCCGACGGGTCATATCCTTTCGCTGCGAGCACGTCGGCCGATGGCAAGCGCCTTGAAGCGTAAATCGTCTTGCCGGTAGGGCGCGTGGCCATCCGGCGTTACACGCTAATGCGCTGCTCGCGAATGTAGAACCAGAATGGTTGCCTTGACCTCGTCCAGCGTTCCGACCACAAATTCGCACAAGTAGCTAAATTTCTGACCGGCAGCAATGGACTTCTCGCGGTACACGCAGTTGAGCTTGTTCGTATTGGGGAATGTGAACGTGCCATATCCGTGGCCCGGCAGCTGCGGCTGCCATGCAGAGAATACGCCGACCGCATACTTGCCGTCCGCCGTTGCCAGGATTGCTGGATATTCCTGTTCGCCGATGACCGAGGTTGGCTCGACATTGCCGGTGCCAAAATTCAGGACGTAGCGGCTGGAGAAGTCGGATGGTGTGTAGATGGTCGCGGCCTCGAAGGTCCCGCTCGCGTGTGCCTCAGGCACCGTATAGGTCACGTGATCCCCAATGACATTAGCGATTCCGCCCTCGCCCAATTCGATGCGCTCGTCGAGGATATGCCCACCGGTGACGGTCTTGTTTAGGGCGTGGGTTGTACCCGGGGACTGTCCGCATTGGTGTACATAGTCATAATTGGGCGGCAACCAGAATGCCATGTCGGTCTTGGTCTCGATCGAGTTTGGGCGGGATTTCGCAGCCAGCAGCTTGCTTGAGGTGGTTGCCTTGACATCGTCCACCAGGCTCCCCGCTTCGGTCGGGTTGAAACACTCACCAAACCCATCGAATGAGGAAGCGCTTTGGAGCTCGCGTCCGTGATCATGCACATCAACGAACTGCTTGCCACGGAAGACAATCGAAGAGACCGCACCGGCGAACCGGGCGGAAGTCTCGAGCCTGATCGTCGAACCCAGAGCGGGTTGCTCGATACTCATATCGCCGGCGACGGGCGAGGCGTCGGTTGACTGGAGTCCAGCGACTATCAGGAAAATTGATGCGAAGCTGCCCGTGAGCATCGACAGTCCACCTCGGCAGAGGCCGTGGCCTTTAATCCTAGGTTGCGACTTGGCGCTTGTTGGCACACGTACACCTACGTTGGTGGATGCTGGGGCGCTGATCGTACTCGATTCAGCGATTAAGAGCTGTGTCGATACGTCTCAGGAATCGCATCGCTGGGCGGAGCACTGAGGTTAAAATACCCTCGGAGTCTAACTAACCAAAAAATTCAGCACGGCTTTGCGTTTTTCATGCTAACAAAGCAATAGCGCACTCAATGGAAAATACGACGCGGGTCATGGTTGTTCGCGTCTTCTCGCACATACAATCTTCGGATGACATATTACAGGGAGGTACCTCCAATCGCGGTGATCGGCTTCGCGTTCCGTATGCCCGGAGGAACGAATGAAGACCTCTGGCAAGCGCTTTTTACGGATCGCGACCTCGTCAGCTCCGTTGACGCCGATCGTTGGAATCACGAATCGCTTCTGAATCCGAATAAGTCGGAACCCGGAACTTCCTATACATTCGCGGCGGGCTCGATCGGCGATGTTGCGGGATTCGACGCAGGCTTCTTCGGGATATCCCCTAGAGAGGCCGAGCAGATGGACCCGCAGCAGCGGGTGCTGCTCGAAATGGTGTGGGAAACCTTCGAGCAAGCGGGAATTCCGCCGTCCTCGATGCGCGGCAGCCGCTGCGGCGTGTACGTCGGACTGTCGAGCGTCGACTATGCCTACCGCCGTGCGGACGATCTGGGCGCGATCGACTCGACCACCATGACCGGCAACGCGAGCAGTATTGCCGCCAATCGTCTTTCATATGTGTTCGATCTGCGCGGGCCGAGCATGACGATCGATACTGCCTGCTCGTCCTCGCTGGTCGCTTTTCATCAGGCCTGCCAATCGATCCGGACCCAGGAGACAGACGCTGCTCTGGTCGCAGGCATCAGTCTGCATCTGCATCCGTATGGGTTCATCGGCTTCTCCAAGGCCTCGATGCTCTCGAGACACGGGCGATGCCGCGTCTTCGACGCGGCGGCAGACGGTTACGTGCGTTCCGAAGGCGGTGGTGTCGTCCTGTTGAAGCCGCTGGAGCGGGCGCTTGCCGACGGCAATCGCATCCTGGCAGTCGTTGCAGGTACCGGCGTCAACAGCGACGGACGCAAGTCGGGGCTGACGGTGCCGAGCCATGAGGCGCAAGCCGCCCTGCTCCGCGAGGTGTATTCGCGCGCGGGGATTGCACCTTCGGATATCGACTATTTCGAGGCACACGGCACCGGCACGGCGGTGGGTGATCCGCTCGAGACTCGCGCCATCGGAGAGGCCATCGGGCGGCACCGCGCGCCCGAAAGACCGCTCCCCATCGGTTCGATCAAAGGCAACATCGGACATCTCGAGGCCGCCGCCGGCATGGCCGGACTGTTCAAGGCGCTGCATGTGCTGCGCGATCGGCGTGTGCCGGCGAACCTTCATTTAAGCATGGTGAACCCGCACATCGATGTTGCCGGTTGGAACCTGGCGCCGGTCGTCGAGCCGCTCACGCTCGATCATGACCGTCGTCTCGTCGTGGGCGTGAGCGCCTTCGGCTTCGGCGGCACCAATGCGCACGCGGTGCTGACCAGTTACGAGCACACGGATTCGCGACAATCGTCCGGAATCGCCGCCCCGCAAAGCGCGTCGAGCGCACCGCTCCTGCTGTCCGCCCGCAGTGTCCAGGCGCTGCGGGATGCCTCACGCGATATGTCGCGCCATCTGCGCGGCCGCGAGGACGTTTCGGAATACGACATCGCCTACACTGCGGCATGTCACCGCGACGTGCACCCGCATCGCCTCGCCGCGAGCGGCGCCGACCGGCACGCTCTGGCGCTTGCGCTGGAGCAATTCGCCGAGAAAGGCAGCGCCTCGGGAATCATTCTGGGGCGGCATCGGCCGGAAGCCTCGGCACCGGCGTTCGTCTATTCAGGCAACGGCTCACAGTGGGCCGGCATGGGGTTGCAGCTATTCAACGACGATGCCGTGTTTCGTGAGGCGCTCATCGAGGTTGACGATTTGTATGCGAGGCGCTGCGGCCTATCCCTGATCGAGGAGCTGCATGCGCCGGCCGGCGCGAATCGATTCGCGCTCACCGAAATCGCGCAGCCGGCGCTGTTCGCGATTCAGGTCGCCGTCACCCGCGCGCTCGAGCGCCGCGGGATCCGACCGATTGCCGTCTGCGGCCATAGCGTGGGCGAGGTGGCCGCGGCCTGGGCGAGCGGCGCATTGACGCTGGATCAAGCCGTGCGGGTGATACACGAGCGCAGTTCGCATCAGGGCCGAACCCGTGGGTCTGGATGCATGACAGCGGTCTCCTTGAGCAAGGATCAGGCGCTTGATTGGCTCGCCACGTTCAAGCTCGGCGAGCAGCTGACCCTTGCTGCGATCAACGCTCCGATGGCTGTCACCCTGGCCGGCAGCATCAACGCCATGGAAGCCCTCGAAGGCGCGCTCACGCAGCGGCGTATCGCGTGGCAACGCCTCGCCCTCGACTACGCGTTTCACAGCCGCACGATGGACCCGATTCGTACCGATCTGGTGCAGGCGCTGGCGGGCCTCGAAATGCGGGCCGCAGGGCTTCCGATGTATTCCTCGGTCACCGGCGATCGCGTCGGGCCGAACTGCATCGACGCGGACTACTGGTGGCGCAATGTGCGCGAGCCGGTGAATTTCGAGGCCGCCATCCGCGCAATGATCGATGCCGGGGTCAATACGTTCGTCGAGATCGGCCCGCGTGCCGTCCTCACCACCTACCTCGGAGAGATCACCCGACCGCTGGGCGCCGCGGCAGTCGTGCTTCCAAGCCTCACACGTAAGGAGTCGGGAGGCGCTCGGCTCGCTGAGCTCGCTACTCAACTGGAGCTCTCCGGAGGCGTGCGCGATCGGGCGCGCCTGTTCCCGGTGCCGGGCCGGTGCGTGGAGCTGCCGCACTATCCCTGGCAGCGCGAGCGGCACTGGCATGCCGGCACCAGCGAATCCCAAGGACTGCTCACGCGCCGCATCGTGCATCCGCTCTTGGGTTATGCGCTCGCGGGAGAGGCGCTGCACTGGGAGAGTCACTTGGACCTCGCCAACCTTCCGGTGTATGCCGATCACGTGATCGGTGACGGCGCCGTCTTGCCCGCTTCGGGATTCGTGGAGATGGCTCTGGCTGCGGGCCGCGAACGCCGACACCTGGAGGGCCGCGCGCATGCCGGCCCGCAGGTCATCGAGGATCTCGAGATCGCCGCACCGCTCCTGCTCGATCCGGAACGTTCCAGAACGGTGCGTTTGCGCCTCGACGCGACCGATGGCCGATTCACCATCGTCAGCCGCGAGCGCCTCCGCGACAATCCTTGGCGCACTCACGCGACCGGCCGGCTGGTCGAGGATTGCCTCGCGAGCGCCGTTCCGCCCCTCGATCTGCCCGACCGCCCGCAGGACGTATCGGCTGAAATGCACTACGGGTTCGCGCGCACGCTCGGTCTCAATTATGGCGCCGCGTTTCGAACCGTCGCTTCGGTCTGGCACTGCCGCGAGGGTATCTTGGGCACGATCGCGACGCCTGCTGAGATCTCCGCTGAAACCTCCGCCCTGTTGCATCCGGCTTACCTCGATGGCGCTTTCCAGCTGCTCGCCGATCTGCCGCTCCGCGGGCAGCGGGATGGCACGGCGAAGCACGCCGCTCTGCCGGCATTCTTGCCGGTGCGCATCGACCGGCTCGAACTGTGGCAGCCGCATACGCGTATCGAGACGGCGCTCGCCACCCCCGCTCCGGCGCAGCGCCCGAGCGGGCGCTCCATACGCGCCGATTTCACGCTCTACGATGAGCACCGGGCGCCGGTCGCCATCGCGCGGGGCGTGCGCTTTCGGGCGGTTGCCATCCCGACGAGCGACGCGCACCGCGCGCGTTGGATTAAAACGCACGCGGTGCCGATGCCGCGCCGCCCTCCGCGGTGCGCGGTTCAGATGCCGGCGATCGAGGAGCTTGCGCGGCGCTGTGCCGAGCGACTGAGTACGCCCGAGCGTCTCGCTGCGCGGCGCCGTTTCTCCCTGGAATTCGAGCCGCTGCTCGACGCGCTGTGCGCGGCCTTTGCCGCCCGAGCGCTGCGCGAGCTCACCGGTGATCAGCCGATCGATCCGACAGGGCTGATCGACTCGGGCCGGATCGCCGCGAGCAGCGCCCCGCTGCTCCGGAGCCTGTTGCATCTGCTCGCGGAAGACGGAGTGCTGCAGCTCATCGGGCACCAGTGGCTGTGGCGTACCGATGTCACGCTGCCCCGCCACGACGAGATCTGGACGAGCCTCATTACCGACTACCCGGAATACGCGACGCTCACGGCACAGGCCGGTGCGGCCGGACTGCACCTCGCCGAACGGCTGCGCGCGGGGGCACACGAGAACGCCCACAAAGCAGGCCAAGTGGACCCAGTGTCCACCTGGGCTGACGGCTGTACGCAGCAAGAGGCAAGCGAAATCACGCTGGCACTGGCGGACGTGCTTCATTGCGCGGCTGCCGTTCAAGCACCCGATGCTCGCTTGCGTGTGCTGCGTTTCGTCGGCGCCTCCCCGGTGGAAGGTCTCTCCTTGGTGCCGGCACTCGATGCGGATCGCTGCGATCTCATCATCGCCGCCTGCACGCAGACCGCCTTGGATGATTTGCGCGGCCGCTGGCCCGCGGTCGACACGCTCGAATGTCGGATCGTGGATCTGGACGGTGATCCGGCCCCGGCCCTCGATCCTGTCGCGGGCCACGGCGGCGGGTTCGACATCGTCGTGCTCGGCGAGGGTATCGCCGATGCACCCGATGCGGCGCGTCGTCTGCGTAACGCACGACGGCTACTGCGCGACGACGGGCGGCTGGTGATGCTCGAACGGCACGCATCGCGTGCGGCGGATCTGATATTCGGTATCGACCCGCATTGGTGGCGCGACACGGCCGAAAGCGCGGTGGACGCGGCCGTGCGATCGCGCCTGCGCGCACCGGACGTGTGGCGCGCACTGCTGGCGCATACGGGCTTCGCAGACAGCGCGGTCGTCTACGAAGTGCCCGAGAGCACCACCGGACCCTATGTGTTGATTGCACAGGCCGACGCGTCCCGGGCGACGTCGTCCCCGGAGTCCGCGCCGCCGCCGAAAACGTGGTTGATGCTGCGTGATGCCGTCGGGTATTCGGCCGATCTCGGCGAGTCGCTCGCCGCCGCGCTCGGCGCGACAGGTCAGCGCGTCGTCACAGTCGTCGCGGCCCAACAGTATGAACGCATCGGTCCGCATTGCCATGCATTGAATCCCAGCGCTGCGCCGCACTGGGACCGGCTGCTCGAGTCACTGCGCCAGACGGGTGAAGAGCCGCAGGGGTGGATTCATCTGGCGGGGCTCGATCTTGGGACGGCCGCGGGCACGCCGGCCGCCCGCGCTGCTGCGCAGGAGTCGCGTGCTGCGATCTTCACGGCGTGGCTGCAGAGCAGTGCACGATGCGCAGTGCCCGCGGACAGCTGGCTCATTGCCGCTCACGCGGGGACAGAGCTGCTGCCGCCCTCGGCGAGAACAGCGTCCGCGGCCGCTGCGCCGCCCGTCGACCGTCTGCGCGATGCGGCATTGTGGGGCATGGCACGGGTCGCGATGCAAGAGTTCACCGATCGCCGCATCCGTTGGCTCGACTTGCATGATCCACTTCCCTGCGCGCCGAATGCGGCGAGACTGGCGCAGGAGCTGCTCGATCCGGACGAGGAGGATGAGATCCTGCTCACCGCAGCGGGCCGCTACGTAACGCGATTGAGTCTGGCTGCGGCGCCCAAGCCCCCGACGACCCCCGCTCCTCAGCCCCTCCCACACGTGCAGCTCGACTGCTCGGTGCCGGGCCCCTTTCGCAATCTCGGCTGGCGGGCGTGCGCCGATAGCGATGCGCTCGCGGAGGAAGAGGTCGAGATCGACGTGCGCGCAGCGGGTTTGAACTTCCGCGACGTCATGTATGCCATGGGTCTCTTGCCCGACGAGGCGGTCGAGGATGGCTTCTGCGGTCCGACGCTCGGGATGGAGGTCGCGGGCGTCGTGACTCGAGTGGGAACGGCGGTGGTCGAGCTCGCCCCCGGAGATGCCGTAATTGCATTTGCGCCGGCCTCCTTCGCCAATCGCGTCCGCACGCGTTCGCTCGCGGTGGCTCGAAAACCCGCCGAGTGGTCCTTTGCCGCCGCGGCGACCGTGCCCACCGCGTTTTTCACGGCCTACTACGCCTTACACGAGCTGGCGCGCCTGCGCGAAGGCGAGCGCGTGCTGATCCATGGCGCCGCCGGCGGCGTCGGCATCGCCGCGATCCAGCTGGCAAAGCACCTCGGCGCGGAAATCTTCGCGACGGCGGGCAGCGATGCGAAGCGCGACTTTGTCCGGCTGCTTGGTGCCGACCATGTGTTCGATTCACGCTCCCACGCGTTTGCAGAGCACGTGCTGCGCGCGAGCGGCGGCGAGGGAGTCGATGTCGTGTTGAACTCGCTGGCCGGAGATGCCATTGCGCGCAATCTAAGGCTGTTGCGGCCCTTCGGCCGCATGCTCGAGCTCGGCAAACGCGACTTCTATGAGAACTCGCACATCGGCTTGCGGCCGTTGCGTAACAATATCAGCTACTTCGGCATCGACGCGGATCAACTGTTGGCGCAGCGGCCCGACACGGCGAGGCGCGTCTTCATCGATCTGATGGCGCTGTTCGCGCAAGGGGCCCTCCACCCCCTACCACACCGGACGTTCGACGCCGCCGACGTGGCGACTGCCTTCCGTCACATGCAGGCCTCGCGCCACATCGGCAAGGTCGTGGTCACCGTCCCGACCGATTTCAATCCGCTCGGCCCTCCCACGGCCGAGCCCGCGGCGATTGCGCACCCCGACGCGACCTATGTCGTGACGGGCGGGCTTTCGGGCTTTGGTCTGCACACGGCGTGGTGGCTGGTACGCCGCGGCGCACGGCATCTCGCCTTGCTGACCCGGCGCGGGGCGGCCGCGACGCCCGGCGCCGAGCAGATCCTCGAGGAGTTTGCGGCGGCGGGGGTCGCGGTCGTCGCTCCGGCCTGCAACGTGGCCGATGCCGACGTGCTGCGCGGCACGTTGGCATCGATCCAAGTGAGCCTGCCCCCGGTACGCGGCATCGTGCACGCGGCGATGGTCATCGAGGATGCGCTGCTGCGCGATTTGGATCCGGAGCAACTGCATCGCGTGCTGGCCCCGAAAGTAGGCGGCGCACTGCAATTGCATGCGGCCACGCGCGCGTGGGGTCTGGATTTCTTCATTCTCTATTCTTCGGCGACCACTCTGTTCGGCAACCCCGGTCAGGCTGCCTACGTCGCCGCCAATATGGCGCTCGAAGCGCTCGCCGCGGAGCGGCGCGCACTCGGTCTGCCGGTGACGTGCATCGGCTGGGGTCCGATCGCCGACGCGGGCTACTTGGCGCGGAATCCGCGCATTCTCGAGACCCTCGTCGGCCGTATGGGAGGCACGGCGCTGCGCGCCGACGATGCTCTCCTCGGGCTGGAGCAAATGCTCGGCTCCACCGAGGGAACCCGGGGCTTGATCGATCTGGATTGGGCCTCGCTCAGCCGCTTCCTGCCGGCTGCGCAGGCGCCGAAGTTCTCGGAGCTCGCCCGCTCGATCCGGAGCGAGCGCTGCGCACACGGTACCGAGTCAGCGCTGGAACTGCGGCGACGGCTCGATGCACTTGCAGGCGATGCGTTAAACGCCGCCGTTACGGAGATCGTGCGCGCCGAGGTGGCGGAGATACTGCGGATCGCTCCGGAACGGATCGATCCGGCGGTCTCGTTGCTCGATCTCGGCATGGATTCGCTGATGGCCGTGGAGCTCGTCACCTCGATCGAAGCCCGATTCGACATTCAAATGTCGGCATTGGCGCTGGATGGCGGCCCACCGATCGACAGCATCGTGGAGCGCATCGTCCGGCTCCTGCAACCGAGCGAGGATTCACCTGACGCCGCCAATGCCGCGCTCGTGACGCAGGTGCTCGGGCTGGCCGCCCAGCACATGGACCCTTTGAGCGAGGAAGCTGCCGCGCAATTCAGTGCCGAAATCATCGCCGCCCCGGCTGCACGCTCGCTCACCGCCGGACAGCGCCCGTGAGCGGTCCGCGCAAGGCGCTGCAGGGCCTTACGGCGCCGCTCAAGGAGCGGCTCATCCAGGAAGCCTTGCAGCGGCGCCTCCGCAAGAGCGAACTCGAGCGCAGCGCGCCGGCGCCGGCCGCGCTGACGCCCGGCGCACGGTCTGAGCACACCGACTCGATTCCCGATAGCTGGTGCCGCTTCGATTTGCATCCCGATTATCAACAACTGCGCATCCTCAACGAGGGCGCCGAGAAACTCGGCGTCAGCAATCCGTATTTTCGCATGCATGACGGACTTGCCGGCGCGACGACGGTGATCGGCGGTGAGACCTTCACGAACTTCTCGAGCTACAACTACTTGGGTTTGGCCGGGCATCCCGAGGTCAATGCAGCCGCGAAGGCGGCAATCGACCGCTATGGTACTTCCGCGTCGGCGAGCCGGCTCGTGTCCGGCGAGCGTCCGATCCATCGCGAGCTCGAGCAGGCGCTGGCGGCCGCACACGGCGTGGACGATTGTGTCGTCTTCGTGAGCGGTCATGCGACCAACGTGTCGACCATCGGGCACCTGTTCGGACCGAAAGATCTGATCGTGCACGACACGCTGATCCACAACAGCGCGCTTCTCGGCAGTGAGTTATCGGGCGCGCGGCGCATACCGTTCGCGCACAATGATTGGGAGGCCTTGGACCGGCTGCTGACGCAATGCCGCCTGCAGTACGAACGCGTGCTGATCGTGATCGAGGGTCTGTACAGCATGGACGGCGACATTCCCGACCTTCCGCACTTCGTCGAGATCAAGCGTCGCCATCGCGCCTTTCTAATGGTCGACGAGGCGCACTCATTGGGCGTCCTCGGCCGCAGTGGTCGAGGCATCCAGGAGCATTTTGGCCTGAATGGCCGCGATGTGGATATTTGGATGGGCACCCTCAGCAAAGCACTCGCGAGCTGCGGCGGCTATATCGCCGGAGAGCGCGCGCTGGTCGAACATCTCAAATGCGCAGCGCCCGGCTTCGTCTACAGCGTCGGCATGCCCCCGCCGGCCGCCGCCGCCGCGCTGGCGGCGCTGCGCTTACTCAATGCCGAACCCCAGCGCTCGCAGACCCTGCAGACGCGCGGTCGGCAATTTCTCGAGGCGGCGCGCGCGCGCGGCATCGATACCGGCCAGAGCGTCGGTCTCTCGGTGATCCCGGCGCTCACGCATAGCTCGCTCAAGGCGGCCCGTCTGTCCGAGGCGCTGTTTCGGCGCAAGATCAACGTACAACCGATCCTCTATCCCGCTGTGCAGGAGCGCGCCGCCCGGCTGCGTTTCTTCATCAGCAGCGAACACACCGAGGCCCAGGTGCAATTGACCGTCGCTGCACTCGCGGAGGAGTTGCGGCGGTTGTGAGCGAGCAGAGCGCGACCGCGCCGCCACGGCTGCGTACCGTGTTCTGCACCTGCGGCGGGCTGTTTGGTGCGTTGGTGTTGCGCCGCTTGCGTGCCAGCGACCGGCTCGAGATCTGCGGGATCATCCGCTCGGTGCGCGTGCTCGATCCTCGCTTCGGCTTTTTGCGAGGTGCGCTCGCGCAGATTCGCCGGAGCGGCGTCGCTTATGCGCTGTACTTATGGTGTACGACGACGCTCACTGACTGGCTGTGTGCCCTGGCCGGTATCGGCGCCGTCCCGATGCGAGCTGCCACGGCGGGTATTCCACTGCTCACAACGCGCGACATCAACGATGCCGAGGGGCTGCGTTTTCTGAGGACGTGCGCGCCCGATTTGTTGATCAGCGCCTTTTTCAATCAGCGCGTGCACGCGGCCGCCCTCGCGCTGCCGAAGTACGGCTGCCTCAACATCCATCCCTCGCTCCTGCCCGACGCGAAGGGTGTCGATCCGGTGTTTCAATGCTTGCTACATGGCGAACCGGCGCTCGGCGTCACGGTGCATTTCATGACTCCGGATCTCGATGCCGGCCAGATCCTGGCGCAGCGTTCACTCGATGGAGGTGCAGGATCAAGCGTGTTCGCGACGACTGCACTGTTGTTTCGCGAGGGTGCCGAGTTGCTGGCGGCGACGATCGAATCCATCGCCCGCGGCGCAACCGGCGCGCCGCAGAGCAGCGCCGGCAGCTACCAAAGCTGGCCTACGCGTCCGGAGCTGCGCGATTTCTGGGCGCGCGGCGGCGCGCTGCTTCGCTTTGGCGACCTCACACGGCTACTGAGCTTCAAAGAGTAGCGCTTGCTGATTCGATCAGGGCCCTGCTAGTCACCGCGTTTCGGGCGGTTTGCGGAAAGTGGCTTCTTTTGCGTCGGAGACCCGGACCCACTTCGGATCAGGTGCAGCCTCGGCTTCATAGTTGTCGTGCCAGTTCCACCATTTATACGGCGGAGTCTGCGGGTAACCCTGGGGCGAGTCCTCCCAGATTTCCTGCCGGCCGAGCGGGGTGATGTCGAGGTAGCTCCAGGTGCTCGCCATCGCCTCGTCGCCGCGCTCGTTGATGAAGTAGGTGCGGAACACCCGTTCGCCATCGCGGATAAAGACGTTGTGGCCATGCCATTGGTCGACGCCGAAATCCACATCGAAGCTGTCGGTGATGGTGTACCAGGGCATCTGCCAGTCCATCCGCGCCTTCAACCGCGCGATGTCCGCCTGTGGCGCTCGCGAGGCGTAGGCCAGCGTGGTGCCGCGAGCGTTCAGATGGGACAGGTGCGCGACCTGATCGGCGCCCAGGGAGCAGCCGCGGCAGGCGTGCTCGGGCCAGCCGAACACCCCGGGCTCGAAGAAGGCGCGATAGACGATCAGCTGTCGGCGGCCCTCGAACAGGTCGAGCAGGCTCGCCCTGCCGTTGGGCCCTTCAAATTCGTACCCCTTCTCGACCGCCATCCAGGGCATCCGCCGGCGTTCGGCGGCCAGGGCGTCCCTGGCCCGCGTATGGGCTTTTTCCTTCACGAGCATCTGCTGACGCGCAGCTTCCCACGCGTCCGGTGACACGATCGGCGGGATGTGCATGGCGGGTTGTTCGCCGTTCGGGGCATTCTCAACTGGCTTCGTCGTGGTCATGGCACTCTCCGGGACGTTTCGCGATGCGAGAAAGCTTGGCAGAGGCCATCGATCGGTGTGAGTTACAAGTGTGGCGCGATTTGATCAATCGACCTTGCGCCGCCTCAGCGGTCCGCCGGCCAGGCGTTTTTCCCTGGTTTGGCGCGCATGACGGATGAGGCGCTGAGCACACCGTCCTCGACGCGCAAAGTCGCGAGCACCGTATAGGGCTGGCCGACAATGAGTTGAGTCGTCCGCTGCCGCTCCAACGCCTCACTTGCATCAACCCCGACCTTCTCGCCCGTGCGCGTAAGTAGCGTGAGCTCCGCACCCGAGCTCGCAATGAGCGTTCCCGTCAGGCGCCTCATATCGGGCGGCAGCGCGGCCTGCGCCTCGCTCAGCCGGGCAGCGGCCGCGGAGGCCGTTGCATTCGGCCCGAAGATGGTCACGGTCTTATAGGCGCCGACATAGACCAGTCCGTTGGCAACGAGCGGCACGACGTTGGCGTTGCCGCCGAGATTGGGCCACTGACCGGCAGGCGCGGAATACAGAAGCGGCAAGCTGCCGTTGACCGGCGTCGCGGAAAAAGCGTACAGCATCAAGCCGGTGGTTGATGTGGGCCGGCCCACCGCCCAGATGATGGCGGTTCCCGCCTTGCGCTCGTTGGAGCTTACGACGGTGAAGAACCCGGGATCTTGTACGGAGGTTGGAATGGTCGTCGTCGTCGATTCGGCCATCCAATGAGGTGCCGGCGAGGTGCTCACCTGCCAGGTCTGCAGCGACCCGGCCGCCGTCACCACGCGGCCAATGCCGTCATGACCTCTATAGTAGGAAGCGCCGCACCAGCAGCCCGAGCCAAGCTGCTGCATATCGAGCGCCGCACCCAAATCGTTCTGGTTGAGCAGAAACAGACGCCCATCCTTGGAGACGATCGCCGCGAGCTCGTCTCCACTCGGTTGAACCGGCAGCAGGAGCACGCCGGACGCACCCAAGTCGGCGTCGTCGATGTCCATCTGATAAACATTGCTCGGTGTGAACACTCCGGTGCGTTGCGAGAGGTTCGGTGTGAGACCGATGACGCTCTCCTGAATGTTCGTGACTCCGTCATAGGTGCTCTGCGGCGGACAAAATTCGGGGCTCAAATAAAAATTGCAGTCGGAATTTCCGGTCGAGAAATAGAGAGTGCGCCCGTTCGTCGCGATTCCGAATCCCGACATCCACACGGAACTCAAAAAGAAATCCGTCGGCGAACTCGCCTGCGTATCGTTCAGCTGCGAGTTGGCAAGCGGCTTGAGATTTCCGGCGTGCCAACCGAGCAGCCAGCCGCGCGAATGGTTGGCCTCAAAATCACAGAAGCTGCCGAAGCCCGCGTAGATCGCGTTATCGTGCAGCAGCAGCGCCGGCCGCTGACGCTGATAGGTGGCATCGAACGTGAACGTCGTGCCATCGGTCAGCGTGTGCGCCGCGGCGACAGTGGCCGGCGCGACATCATCGGCCAGGGTCACCAGATCCATTGCGTGCAGCTGATACTGCGGCGGCATTCCGTTCACATAGGCCATGACGATGATGCGATGACTGGCGATATCGATGACCGGCGTGCTGGTGATGCCGACGTCGGGTCCATTGTTGCCGCACCCGAGCGGCGTCGGTACGGGCGGCCCCAGATTGCGCGAGACCAGCACCGCACCGCTATGCGCATCGAGTCCGTAGACGGTATTGTTCTCGGTGACCACATACAGCACGTCGTGGACACCGCCGGCGATCGACTGCGCGGGCACCAACAAGGGCTGCGCATCGACCTGATCATCCACTGCCACCGTAGTCAGTACGCCGAAAGCCGCTGGAAATGCTGCGGCGCTCAGCGACGTCTCCTGTTTGTTCCATCCGGTGCGCAACGCGTCGTAGTGATAGGTCGTCACCGTGATGGGCTCGGCGCGAGCGCCTACCGCAACCAGCCACGACGCAACGGTGATAAGGCCCAGACCAATGAGCAGGCGCGGTCCGCGCAAGAAGCCAGTCATGATTTGATCCCCCGTTTTGGAGTTATGCGGTTGATCCGCTCGTTCTTCCCTGAGCAAAAAATAGCACCTCGCGACGCTGCGCGCCATGGGTGGATGCCGCACTGCGATCGAGGCCGCGGCGTCCGCGATACGCCCGGGATCTACGCTTGCTTGTCGACCACGACTCGCCCATGAGCGTCAACAAAGACATGATATCGATTGCCATTCTTGCAAGTGACCGTGTAGTCGCTGTCCGTATTGCGTTTCGAGCTGAGCACCTGATCGCAGGGCATGCCCTGCAACACGATGGTTGCCTTGAGATCCTTGCCAATCGGTGCATCGGCACTCAGGGCGGGAACCGCGCAAATCAGGGCGGCGAGTGACGGGACGATGAGATCAATGCGTTTTGTCATGGGGTTTGCCTCCCAGTTAGAGTTGGCTGATGGTGGTCGAGTTGGTGAGGAGTGACCATATCGCTTCGCGCGACGAGGAGATGTCCTTGGCAAGAGGGGCATCCCCGCTCTGCAGCAAGCCAATCACCTTTTGCAGCAGCACGTCATAGCGCTGCCGCAACTGGGGAAGCGAAACGCTCGTCTGCTTTAGATGATATGCGCGCAGCTGACCGAGGAGGTCATCGATCTGATTCTTGAGTGAGAGCTTGGTGAAGACGCCGATGGCGTGGGTATCTCGAAGGCGTTGCTCGATCTCGGCGAGCCCCAGCGTGGGCGGCCCGTTGGCCGCAGCCCCGGGCTGCTCCTTGTCAGATGCTGAGCCGCCTTTCGCCGGCGAGGGGGTCTTCGTGCCCGCGGCGGTGCCTCCGCTGCTACTTCGCGCCTTGGCGACCGGCGTGTTGTCGGCCTCGTTCTTCGATGATGTACCCGCAGTCGGAGATTGATCGTGTTTCGCGCCCGTCGCCGGCGCCGAGCCGGTTTCTGTCGACCCATTGTCTGCCGGGTGCGAAGTGCTTGATGCGCCGATGGCGAAGCTGCCGCATCTTCCCGCGCCGCAGAGCCCTTGGTCGCATCGGCCGTCTCCGGCGGTCTTGAGGTCGAACCCGTCGTCGATGCTGATGGTGGAGACTTACCGAAATGGGCACAGCCCATGATCGACGTCAGCAATACCAGCCCCGCGACGAGAGATCGAGCTGCCGAGGATCCTCGGGGTCGAAAGATTCGATTGCGTGCCATTCCAATGCCTCTATGACAAGGCCGCGTACCGATTCGCCAGGCTCAACGGGGCCGGCGCACGGCGCTCGCCGCCGACCGGTTCGCGAGTGGGCAATGACCAGGCGCGATGCAACGCATTTCTGACCCGCCGCGGAGTAGCGAGATCGGTCCAACCGCAGGCGGGCGCAGCAAATACGCAAAATGCCGTTTCGCCGCCCTGCCCCACCACTCGCGATAGATTCAGCGTCGGGAGTGTCTGGTAGAACTCATGAAGAGGTCCCGTTGCCCTCTTGGCGGAAATATCGATCGCGACGCGAGCCGCCAAGCCGGCGACGATCTCGGGGTATCGTTCGCGAATACACTCGACGATGCTGGTCCCCTTCGCCGCCAGGATGAGACTGTTGCAAAGCGCGCCGCGCCCGGTGCCGTCCCGCGCAGTCACTATCGGCGGCTTCTCGGCAAATCGGGTGACCTCACGAATGCCATGACTCAAAGGAGCGCCCGGGATGATGTAGCTGAGCGCGTCGTCTATGTCGTCCGACACCATGCCCAGCAGCAACACGCGATCGCCCAGAACGCCCTCGCGATCGCGGTACAGGGAGGCAGTCGCACTGCGCACCGAATTGACCAGCGTCTCCTCATCGAGTACGTGATGATCGGCCTGCCAAACGACGATACGAGCCTCAGGATCGCGCCTGAGGACTCCGAGTACGCCCAGCAGCAATGCGTTCAACGTGCCGCGATTGCACGGCTGCTCGATGACGTTTCTGTCGGGAAGCACCGTTAGCATGGGGCGCCAGTAGTGCTCGTGATCCGGATCCACGACAACGCAACTTCGACGATTAGGCGCGAGCTGCCGCGCTCTTCGCAACGACCCTTGCAGCAGCGAGTCGCCGCCGTTCAGTGAACAAAACTGCTTCGGCACCAACCGGCCCTCTCGATCGGTGGTCATGTGCCCCAGCGTCTGGTAGGCGCCGGCGGCGAGGATAAGCATCCAATTATTCTGTCGAAACTTCATGGGCTGGTCTCCGCGAAGTGGGGCGCTCGGGGGTGCGAGAAATGCTAGATGAAAGCATCGCCCTCAATAAGTCGGGCGCCCCCGTACGGTATAGCCCTATAAAGCAGCGCGGATCAGTTCAGCAAGGCTCCGGCATTGCAGTTTCTCCATCATCCGCGCCTTGTAAACCTCGACGGTGCGGGGGCTGATGGTCAGGCGCGCCGCGATCTCCCGATGAGACAGACCTTCGACCAAGAGATCGAGCACCTCGCGCTCGCGCGGTGTCAATCGTGCGAGCCGGGAACGCAAGGCGTCCTCGGCGCTTTCCGCGGCGTGCCGATGAATGTCCTCGCGAATGGCGTTCTTGAGGACGTCCAGGAGAACCTCGTCGTTGATCGGTTTTTCTAGAAAATCGAATGCGCCGCCTTTCATGGCAACCCGCGTCGTCGGCACGTCGCCATGCGCCGTCAGAACCACGACCGGCAGGAGAATGCCGCGCTCGTGCAGGGTTTGCTGGAGATCGAGTCCGCTCATTCCCGGCATCTGCAAGTCGGTGAGAATGCAGCCGCGCCATTCCGGGCGGTACGCCTCGAGAAAGTCCTCTGCGGAGGAAAACAGCTGGGTCCGCATGCCCTTCAGGGACAGGATAAGACTGATCGAATCGCGGACCGACGCGTCATCGTCGATCACGAAGACGGTCGCGTCGTTCATGCGGCGCTCCGGGCGAGTGCGACAGGCAGCTCGACCACGAAGCGGGCGCCATGGGCACCAGGATCCTCACTCCGCGACGCATCCAGGCGCAACTCGCCTCCCTGACTTCTCAACAAGGAGCGTGAAATCGCAAGACCCAGGCCCATGCCATCGAACTTATTGGTGACAAACGGCTCGAACAGCTGGCTGCGAATCTCGGGCGGCACTCCGCATCCGGTGTCCTCCACCATCAATCTCAGTCGTTCGCCCTCCATGGTGACCGTAATGTGCACGCGTCGGCTTCCCGGCGCGGTGTTCGAAAGCGCATCGAGAGCGTTGGTCAATAGATTATGCAGCACCATCTGCAATTGAATCCTGTCGACGGATACCTCGTGAGCTACCCGAATGTCCTGTGTGAATTCCACGCCAAGCCGCGCCGCCCGATCCGAGAAGGCGGACACCACGTCCGCGATCAACGGATGAATCTCGATCATCGCGCGATTGAGCGCACCGCCGCGATAGAAATCGCGCAGGCGCTTGATGATGTCGGATGCGCGCAGCGCTTCGCGCGTCGCCTTGTGGAGCGTGTCGTGGACGCGTAAGTCGCGTATCTCGAGTGGCTCTGCCAGGATCTCGACGGCTCGTAGATAGGATACGAGTGCCGTGATCGGCTGATTGAGCTCGTGCGTGAGGGCGGTGGCGAGTTCACCGGCGAGCGCAAAGCGCATCGCCCGGGCGAGCGCGGTATCGCGCTCGCGCAGTTGCGTCTGGGCGTGGTCATGCTCGGTCATATCCCGTGCGATCAACAGATACCCGGCGCGCGCCGGCGGATCGAGGCGGACACAGGCAATTTCCGCGGAGAATGTTCCGCCATCGGCGCGGCGTCCGCTCAGCCGCCGGCGCTCCAGGCGGTCCTGCAGAGTCGACGTCTGGAAGCCACTCTGCCAACCTCGTTCCCAGGAGCTCGCCGTCCGCGGCGCCGAACAGGCGCTGCGCGGCAAGATTTGCCGAGGTGATCTGGCCGCCCGGATTCGTCGCCAGTACTGCGTCGGGGGCTGCCGCCAGCAATGCCCGCTGTTCGGCCTCACCGGTCGCGACTCGCGCGAGTGCGCTCGCGCGCTCCGCCAGAACCGCGCCGAGGAGAAGCGCGGTAAGCGCCAGCGTTACGAGCAGGTACTCGATCTCGACCAGCGAGCTGCCGCTGAGATGCGGCGCGGCGATGGCGAGCAGACTGATCTGAATGAAGATCGTGGCGGCGGAGGCGCCGATCACGCCCCAGGTGAGCGTTATCCAGATGACGGGCGCAAAAAGTACGTAGGCGAGCGGAAGGTCGCCCGTGGGACGAACTCTGAACAACAGCAGCATCAACACGGCGAGGACGCCTCCTTGCGAGGCGATGAGCAGGCCATGCTTGCGCAGCGCGGGCAGCGCCCGTCGCGCGAGCGGAGCAGCCAACAGGAGCGGCGTGAGAGTCAAGATACCGTTCAGGTCACCCACCCAATTTCGTGCGATCGCGTCGAGCGCGGAACTCGCTGGAAGAACGCCGGCCGCCACGATAAGTCGCCGCGTAACCGGTCGCGACGGCGAGCGCCGTCAACGCGGCTCCCGCGCTGAACTCCAACGCCGCCCGGCGCGACGTGAGCAGGTGATCGAGGCGTCGACGCGCCAGCGCGAAAGCGAGGCCGCCGTATCCGGCTGCGATGATCGATCGAGGCGCAGATCAAGCCGAGCCACGGCGCCGGCGCGCCGCGTACCAAGATCAAGATCTCGGCCGAGAGCGCCGCCACCGCGGCCCACGGCGTCTGCCGCCAACCGCGGAGGAGAAGAAATGCGACGGTAAGCCCCGCGTCCGGATTCCACGGCGTTATGCCGAGTTTCAACAGGGGTTGCACGTAGCACAGCGCGTCGAGAACGACGTACGCGAGCACGTAGCCGACGCCGAACAACCCATTGCGCAACATGGCGCTCACCCGTGCACCCGCTTCATGGGAGGCATTGTGAGCTATGCGCGAGATCCACGGCAGGCTTTGACTCCATACATGGCGTGATCGGCCCTTCGCAACGCCGCCGATATCGAGTCGGGCGCCTGCTCGAAGCTCGCAAACCCGATGCTCGCCGTGACCGAAAATCCTGCCAATGCCATCCCTTCGACGATCGCGGTGGACAGATTGCAGCACAGCAAAGCGCAGTCGGCCGCCGGCGTCTTTGGCATCACGATGACAAACTCATCTCCGCCGATGCGAGCAGGTGAATCGGATGCGCGAGTGCCTTTTCTCAAAACGTCGCCCAGCAGCCTCAGCGCCTGATCGCCGGCGTCGTGTCCTCGCCGGTCGTTCAATTCCTTGAAGCGGTCGAGATCGAGTACGGCCAGCGAAAGTGCGCCTCCGTGGCGCCTTTGGCGGGCGATCTCCGCGGTCAGTATCGACTCGAAGCCCCGGCGGTTGTGCAACTGGGTCAGCTCGTCTGTAACCGCCAGCGCCTCGATCCTCGCAATGTTCATGCGCGCAGATCTTGCGAACGCGACGATCATTGCCGCCGACGCCAGGGCGATGACAATGTTCAAGAGAATTGCGAGCACCGGAATCCCGTAGGCGACGAGCGTCAACAGCTGCAGCGCCAGTGAGATGGCAACTACGATGCCGAGCACCAGCGCTCGTTCACAATAGTAAGCCGTGGCGGCAATCGGAAACACATACAGGACATGCAACCAGACCTTCGACCCGTCCGCCAAGTCGAGGGCGAAGATCGACACCATCAGGAAGATGCAGCCCAAAAAGACCCCTCGCGTGGTGATGGTAACTGTTCTCGTCACAGGATCGGAATCCTTGCCTCGACCAGTACACCGCTCGGTTCCACATTCGATACCGTGAGTGCACCGCCGATGGCGGTCAGCCGTTCACTGAGTCCCAGCAGACCGAAGCTTCGAACAGCGCGCCTTAATATGGCTGCCCATGTCCCGAGGCCATGACGATGCCGGCACTGCTCACGCCGTCTTGACATGGGCTGCCGAGCGGCGCGGGGGGCAACGGGGCATAGTCGTGCCACCCATGAGCCTTGGGGCCGGACATGAACTGACAAATCGTACTGACCGCGGTTTCCGCTCGCGCTGCGCTGGCTTGTATGGAACTACTCCACGGAATCGCCGGCGCACCCGCGGGGGCAATAATTGCAGTTCCGCTGGACGACTCTCCGTCGGAGCAGGCACTGCCAACGGGAACCGGCGCGGACGCTCCCGAGAGGTCCGCGATTTCTCCGGCGCGCGGGCCGCTGGAGAACTGACAGGTCGATGTCAATGCGGGTTGAGGCGCGGGAGCATCCACCTGCGACGCTACGACGACTCCGGTGGAGGAGATGCCGTCAGAGCAACTGCTCCCGGCTCGAGCGGCGACCTTGTCGGTTCTTCCCGCGAGCGGCTGAGTGCGGCCGGCGCGAGGCCCGTCGGTGAAGCGACAAAGCAATGTCGTTCCTGGGGGTTGTGTGTCGTTGAGCACCGACTGAGCCCGGGCCATCGTCGCAGGAAGGTGGCTCACGAACAGCGCTACGCACAGGATGTTGATCACGACATGCGGACCGCCCCGAACGGGCGAGGGGAGCGGTCCAGCCGGTGATTCGTTCATTTGAACGATGTTAGCGACAGGGTCTCACGGCGGCCATTCGGTGGACTACGTACGGGCAAGCCCGTATTGACGAAAAATACGGGTGCCTTGCGCCGGCAACTCCGTCTGCGACGCCGCCTCCCCCGCCGCGCGAGCCTGCGAGTCGAGCGCGAGCTCCCACCGACCCTTGGGCAAGTGCGATCCGTCTCGGCACTGTCGCGAAATTGAACATCGCGAGCACGCCGGCGTACTCGAAGCGCAGCCATTGCGCCTTCACATCGAAGCGCACCTTCGGCTTCCCGGACGCAACGTCCCGGGAGCGGCTCTTGCGCAGGGCGATCAAGGCACGGTACCAGTCGAGCATTTCCGCGTGACGGGGCTCGGCTGTCTCGGCCCAGTCGAGCTTCGAGCGCTCGAAGGTCGCGGCGTCCTGCGGATCCGGTATGTCGCCCCCCCAGCGGAAGCTCTGGAACTCGCGCGCCCGTCCTTCGCTCACCAGGCGGCCGAGCTCGGCATCCTCGTGATCGGTGAAGTACTGAAACGGCGTGCGCGCGCCCCACTCCTCGCCCTGGAACAGCAGCGGCACGAAAGGCGATAGCAGCGTGAGAGCCGCGATGGCCTTGAGCTTGGGCGCGTCCACCAGCATCGACAGCCTCTCGCCCCGGGCGCGGTTGCCGATTTGATCGTGATTCTGCGAGCAAACGACGAGCTGGTCGGGGGTCACGCCGCGCGGCGCGCGGCCGTGACGACGCTGCCGGAAGGGCGAGTACTGGCCTTGGTAGACGTAGCCCTGCGCGAGCGCGGTGGCGATGTCGGGCAGACCGTGGTAGTCCGCGTAGTAGCCCGCGCCCTCCTCGGTGAAAAAGCGATGCAGCGCATGATGAAAGTCATCCGCCCAGTGTGCGTCGAGCGCGAAGCCACCGCGCACCTCCGGCAGAACCAGCCGCGGATCGTTGAGGTCACTCTCCGCGATCAGCACGAGCTCGCGGTCCTGCTCGATCGCAAGCTTGCGCACCGCCGCCGCGAGATCCTCGAGCACGTGCACGGCCTCGAAGCTGAATATCGCGTGCACGGCGTCCAGCCGCAACCCGTCGAATCCGTAATCTCCGAGCCACATGAGCGCGTTGTCGATGAAGAACCGGCGCACCTCGTCGCTCTGCGCACCGTCGAAGTTGACCGCCTCACCCCACGGAGTCTTCACCCGGTCGGTGAAATACGGACCGTAGGCGCCGAGATAGTTGCCGTCGGGGCCGAGATGGTTGTACACGACGTCGAGCAGCACCGCGAGGCCGCGCTCATGGCAAGCTGCAATGAAATCCGCAAGCTCTTGCGGCGTGCCGTATGCCGGCAGCGGCGCGTACAGATCGACCCCGTCGTAACCCCAGCCGTGCCGCCCGGGAAACGTCGCGAGCGGCATGAGCTCGACGTGCGTGACGCCGAGATCGACCAGATGATCGAGCCGCTCGCGCGCCGCGGCGTAGGATCCCGCCGGTGTGAACGTGCCGACGTGCAGCTCGTAGATGACGGCGTCGCGCAGCGCCTTCGGCTCGGAAGTGCGCGGCGGGAGACGCAGCCCCGCGGAGCTCGGGCACGTGCGAAGGGCCATGCACGCCCTCGGGTTGCCAGCGCGAGCGCGGATCGGGCAGCGGCTTGCCGCCATCGATGGAATACTTGTAGCCGCCGCGCACGTCGGCGGCGTCGACCTCGCCGTGCCAGTACCCCTTGTCGTCGACGGCGAGCGCAACGCGCCGCGCCGCGCGTGACCAGCTCGACCGATTTGGCGGAGGGCGCCCAGACGGAGAAGATCATGCGAGATCGCGCGTGAGGAGCGCGACGGGAAAGGTCCCGAACAGATCCGCCGGGCTCACGCCGCCTTGCAACCGCGCATCCGTGAAGGCGTTGACCCAGACACCGCGCGGCAGGGGCAGGTGCGTGTCGCCCCAATCGCCGTTCACCGTCATGCTGAATCGCGGCACCACGGCGATGACGTTCTCGCCGCGCCGAAAAGCCAGCAGATTGCCGAGATGCGCGCCCTGCGCGACGAGCGGTTGATAGCCGCTCTGCGGCAGAAAATCACTCGGGCGCCGGCGCCTGAGCGCCAGCAATCGTGTCGTCATCCAGATCTTCGGCAAGGCGCTGTCCCAGTCCTCGACGGCGTCCTCCGCCGACAGCGAGCGGCAGCGGTTGAGCAGCTGCGCGCGCAGCTCGAAATCGACAGGCCGCCGATTGTCCGGGTCGACCAGGCTCAAATCCCACAGCTCCGATCCCTGGTAGAAGTCCGGCACGCCCGGGGCGACCATCTTGATGAGCGTCTGCGCGAGGGAGTTGATGCGCCCGGGCAGGATCAGGGGCGCGATGAACGCCTCCAGGCTCTCGATGAATTCCGGCGTGTGATACACGCCGTCCACGAAGCCGCGGATGTTCTCCTCGTAGCCCGTGTTCGGCTCGTGCCAGGACGTGCGGATCTTCGCCTCGCGGCAGGCCTTCAGCATGTATTGCCAGCAGCGCTCCTGCGACAGCGGCCACGCACCGATCAGCGTTTGATAGAGGAGATATTCCGCATGACGGTCCGGCGTGCGGTTGTTCCACGCGGGGGCGGTGAGCTGCGACCACTGATGCAGCGCCTCCGCCCAGCGGTCCGGAATCTCGGACAGGAGCGAGATGCGCGTGCGCACGTCCTCGCTGCGCTTGTTGTCGTGGGTCGAGGTCGCGAGCAAGTTGTCGCGGCCAGCGCTCGCTCAGGTAGTGACAGAACTCGTGGAACTTCTCCGCCGAAATGCCCATGAGCGAGGCCTGTGACCCGACCTCGTTGCAGGACACCAGCCGGTCGAAAAGATAGAAGGTCGTGTCCTCGACGCCCTTCGCCATCACCGCCGGGGCGAGCTGCTGCCAGCGCGCGATGAATTCCTCCTCGGCGGCGTCGAGCTTCGGCTTGGTGAACAGCGCCGCGAGAAAATCGAACGCGCTGCCGCCCGATGTTGGGCGGCGCGCTCATCCGCGCGCTTTGCACGGCCTCGGCGAACACGCGCTCGTCGCTCGGATTCAGCGCCTCGGCGGTGCGATAGGTTCGGTACACGCCGAGCGCCGTCGTGACGCTCGCCAGCGCCTCGCGCAGCTGCCGCGGGCTCAAATCCCGCGTCCGCCAATCGGCGCGCGCGATCTTGAGCGCCGCCGCGCTCAACCGGTCCAGATCGGCCGAGAAGGTGGATTCGACGATCTCGCGCTTCTTCTCGCGCACCAGCGCGGCGAAATTCACGGAATGGCCGGTGAAATCCGCATAGGTCGCCGGTGAAAGCGTCGATCCGGCGATCATCCATCCACAGCCGGTTCACCTTGGCCATGAACTCGTAGCCGACGGTGCCGTCGATGGGCCAGTCCTCCGGCAGCCGCTCGTCGTTCTCGAGGATCTTCTCGACATACAGCCGCCCATCAGGCAGCGATGCCGCGCAGCCGCTCGAAGTAGCCGAGCGGATCCCGCAGGCCGTCCGGATGATCGAGCCGCAAGCCGTCGAGCTGCCCCTGCCGGATCATCCCTTCGATCCGCGCATGCGCCGCCGCGAACACCGCCGGCATCTCGACCTTGAGGCCCACGAGGCCGCTCACGTCGAAGAAGCGCCGGTAATTGGTGAGCTCGCCCGCGAGCTTCCAGCTGTGCAAGCGCGAAGAACTGCCGGCGCAGAATCGCATCGAGCCGCGACGGATCCCCGCGGGTGCGCTCGATGGCCGCGGCAAGCCGTCCCGCCGCGGCGGCCTCGGCAAGCACCGCCTCGGCGCGCTCGATCTCGCGGCGATGCCGCGCGCGATCCGCATCGGACGGCGCGACCACGCCCTGCAGCCCGATCAAGCTCCGCGAAGCACGGATCCGAGGTCATCGAGAAGCGTGCCCCAGGACGCCGCCGAGAGCGGCCAGGTGTTGTCGAAGTGCGCGACCCGCGGCCGGCCGCCGCGCGATTCGATGACGAGCTCGCCTTTCTCGAGCGCCTCGCCATAGGCGTGCGCCAGCGTGCAGATGTGAACCCTGAAGGGCTCGTGCGGGGCGCTACGGATGTCGAAATAGCCCGCGAACTCGCTGAAGGGACCGTGTGCCAGCACATCGTCCCACCAGGGGTTGTGTTGCGAGGCGGACATGTGATTCGGCACGAAGTCGAGCAGGATGCCGAGATGCTGCGCCCGCGCCGCCTCGACGAAGCTCTGCCACGCCGCCTCGCCGCCGAGATCCGCGCTGATATGGCCGGGATCGGTGACGTCGTAGCCGTGCATGCTGCCCGGGAACGCCTGCAGGCACGGCGAGAAGTACACATGGCTCACGCCGAGCTCGGCGAGATAGGGAAGTATCCGCTGCGCGTCTCCTCAGCGTGAAGCCCGCGTGCAGCTGCAGGCGGTAAGTTCCGATCCATTCATCGGTCATGGCTTAGGACGACGAACGAGCGCTCGGTGAGATCGACCAGCCGGTTGCGGCCGACGGATTGCTCCTCGATGGGCAGATCGGGCCGCGCGGTGTCGAAGACGATCTTCCAGCCGGAGTGATACAGCTCGTAGGAGATGCGAAACGCGACCCGCTGGTAATGTGCGTTCAGCAGCAACAGGAAATCCTTGTCCTCGGCGCAATTCCCGGCGCTGTCGCGGATTTCCGGAGCGGTGCCGTTCAAGAACATGCCGAGCGTGCGCATCCAGCCGCCGTTTTCCCAATCCTTGGCGCCCATCCGCTTGCCGTCGGCGCGGAACCAGACGATGTTCTTGTCCGGATGCGAGGCGTCGGGATCGTTGTCGTAGAACGCATAGCGATGGAAATTCGGGTGCTGCTTGCGGTACTGGACCACGCGCCGGGCGAAATCGAGAAAGGCCTTGCGGCGATCGTCGAGATCCCAGTGATACCACGAGATCTCGCTGTCCTGGCAGTAGGCGTTGTTGTTGCCGTGCTGCGTGCGGCTGAGCTCATCGCCGCCCGGATATCATGGGCGAGCCCTGGGCGAACATGAGCGCGCACCAGAAGTTGCGCTTCTGCCGCTCGCGCAGCTCGATGATGGCCGGATCCTCGGTCGGACCCTCGACGCCGCAGTTCCAGGTGTTGTTGTCGTCCGCGCCGTCGCGGTTCTCCTCGCCGTTCGCCTCGTTGTGCTTCTGCTCGTAGCTCACGAGGTCCTGCAGCGTGAAGCCGTCGTGCGCGGTGACGAAATTGACGCTCGCGGACGGCGGGCGGCGCGTGCTCTCGTACAGGTCCGCGCTGCCGGCGAGGCGCGTCGCGATCTCCGAGTGCAGGCCCATGTCGCCCTTCCAGAACTTGCGCACCGTGTCGCGATACTTGCCGTTCCACTCCATCCAGCCGAGCGGGAAGTTGCCGACCTGATAGCCGCCCTCGCCGAGATCCCAGGGCTCGGCGATCAGCTTCACGGGCGCGAGCGTCGGGTCCTGGTAGATCGTGTCGAAGAAGGCGCCGAGCTGATCGACGTCCTTCAGCTCGCGCGCGAGCGCCGAGGCGAGATCGAAGCGGAAGCCGTCGACGTGCATCTCGGTCACCCAGTAGCGCAGGCTGTCCATGAGCAGCTGGATGGCGCATCGGATGCAGCATGTTGAGGGTGTTGCCGCAGCCGGTGAAATCCATGTAGTGGCGCGGATCGTTCGGCATGGTGCGGTAATAGGCCAGATTGTCGATGCCGCGGAACGAGAGCGTGGGCCCGGCGTGATTGCCCTCCGCCGTGTGGTTGTAGACCACGTCGAGGATCACCTCGATACCGGCGTTGTGCAGATCCTTGACCATCTGCTTGAACTCGCGCAGCACCTCGATCGGGCTCGACGATTTCGAGGCATAGCGCGGCTCGGGTGCGAAGAAGCCGAGCGTGTTGTAGCCCCAGTAGTTGCGCAGGCCCTTGTCGATGAGATGGCGGTCGTCCAGGAAATAATGCACCGGCATCAGCTCGATGCGCCGTGACGCCGAGCGAGCGCAGATGCGCGAGCACGGGCTCGGAGGCCATGCCGGCGTAGGTGCCGCGCAGCTCCTCGGGCACGTCCGGATGCAGCTTCGTCATGCCGCGCACGTGCGCTTCGTAGATGAGGGTCTCGTGCGGCAGGTGAGCCGGGCGCTTCTCGCCGCTCCAATCGAAGGTGGGATCGATGACCGCGGCGAGCGGCGCGAACGGCGCGCTATCTCGCTCGTCGAGCGTCAGGTCGCCGTCGGGGTCGCCCAACTGGTAGCCGAACAGCTCGTCCGCCCATTGCAAGGGCCGGCCGATCGCCTTCGCATAGGGATCGAGCAACAGCTTCGTGGGGTTGAAGCGCAGCCCGGTATGCGGGTCGTAAGGTCCGTACACGCGATAGCCGTAGAGCTGGCCGGGCTTGATGTCGGGCAGATACACGTGCCAGGCCCCGTTCGTTCGCTCGCGGATCCGGACGCGCGTCTCGTTCTTGCCCGACGCGTCGAACAGGCACAACTCGACCGATTCCGAGCTTTCCGAGAACAGCGAGAAATTGACGCCGCGCCCGTCACAGGTCGCCCCTCTCGGGAAGGGCGAACCCGCGGACTGCTGCGCCCGTTCGCGTTGCGAGGACGGCGGGGTCACTGCGGCTTTTGGGCGCAGTCGGCGACTGCGCTCGGCTGATCAAGGCGGCGAGCGGCATCCATGGGTGGCATCAGGTCTTCTCCTGCCCGAAAGCCTGACCGCCGGCGCGCGGTTTTGCTGTCGGCACCCGGCACATGGCCTTGTAGGACAACCGGGCGTCAGCCGCTGCTGAGCCGCTCCGGCCACATCCAGTCGCGGATCTCGGGCATGTCCTGCCCGTAGCGGTCGATGTAGCGCTTGTGCTCGACCAGCTTGTCCTTGAGCTGCTGCTTGAGGTAGGTGCCCTCGCTGCCCGTCTGCGGCAGCCGGTCGATGGTATCCATCACCAGGTGAAAGCGATCGAGATCGTTCAGCACGGTCATATCGAACGCCGTGGTGATGGTGCCTTCTTCCTTGTAGCCGCGCACATGAAAGTTGTCGTGATTGTGGCGCCGGTACGTCAGCCGATGGATGAGCCAGGGATAGCGCGTGGAACGCGAAAATGACCGGCTTGTCGCGCGTGAACAGCGAATCGAAATCGCTAGTCGGACAGGCCGTGCGGATGCTCCGAGGGCGGCTGCAGCTTCATGAGATCGACCACATTGACCACGCGCACTCTTGAGCGTCGGGCAAGCTGCTCGCGCAGGATCGACACGGCGGCCAGAATCTCGAGCGTCGGAACGTCGCCGGCGCAGGCCATGACGACGTCCGGCTCGCCGTGCTGATCGTTGCTCGCCCACTGCCAGATGCCGATCCCCTCGGTGCAATGCTTGATCGCCGCGTCCATCGACAGCCACTGCGGCGCGGGATGCTTGCCGGCGACGACGACGTTCACGTAGTGGCGGCTGCGCAGGCAATGATCGACCGTCGACAGCAGGCAATTCGCGTCCGGCGGCAGATAGACGCGCACGATCTCCGCTTTCTTGTTGACCACGTGGTCGATGAAGCCGGGATCCTGATGCGTGAAGCCGTTGTGGTCCTGGCGCCAGACATGCGAGCTCAACAGATAGTTGAGCGATGCGATCTTGCGGCGCCACGGCAGGCCGCGGTGACCTTCAGCCACTTCGCGTGCTGATTGAACATCGAATCGACGATGTGAATGAACGCCTCGTAGCAATTGAACAACCCGTGCCGGCCGGTGAGCAGGTACCCTTCCAGCCAGCCTTCGCATTGATGCTCGCTCAGCACCTCCATCACCCGGCCCTCGGGCGCGAGGAACTCATCTCGTCGCGATCGTCGCGGCTTCCCATTGCCGCGGTGTCGCCTCGAACACCGCCTCCAGGCCGTTCGACATGGTCTCGTCGGGGCCGAAGATGCGGAAATTGCGGCTCTCCGCGTTCATGCTCACGACGTCCCGCAAATAGCGACCGAGAACGTGCGGTCGCGCCGATACCGCCGATTCCCGGGTTGGCGACTTCGACCGCGTAGTCGGCAAAATCCGGCAAGCGCAGATCGCGCAGGAGCTTCCCGCCATTCGCGACCGGATTCGCTCCCATGCGCCGCTCGCCTTTCGGCGCGAGCGCCCGGAGCTCGGGCTTGAGCGCCCGCGCTCATCGAACAGCTCCTGCGGGCGGTAGCTGCGCAGCCACTGCTCGAGCTGCGCGCAGATGCGCGGGATTCGTGGCCGGATCGGTGATCGGCACCTGATGCGCCCGGAACGTGCCTTCGATTTGCTTGCCGTCGACGACTTTCGGACCCGGTCCAGCCCTTGGGCGAGATGAGCACGATCATCGGCCATCGCGGGCGCGCGACGGCCGGCGCCGCGCCGCCGCCTTCGGATCGGGCGTTGCGTTGAATCGCGCCGATGCGCTCGATCGACGGTATCGAGCGCCGCGGCCATGGCCGCGTGCATGGGCATCGGCTCGTGTCCCTCGACGTAGTGCGGCTCCCAGCCGCAGCCGTGCAGCAACTGATCCAGCTCCTCGCGGGAGATGCGCGCCAACACGGTCGGATTGGCGATCTTGTAGCCGTTCAAGTGCAGGATCGGCAGCACCGCGCCGTCGCTCGCGGGATTCAGAAACTTGTTGGAATGCCACGCCGTCGCGAGCGGCCCGGTTTCCGCCTCGCCGTCGCCGATGACGCAGGCGACGGTGAGCGATGGATTGTCGAACACCGCGCCGAACGCATGGCTCAGCGAATAGCCGAGCTCGCCGCCCTCGTGAATCGATCCGGGACACTCCGCGGACGCGTGGCTCGGGACGCCCCCGGGAAAGGAGAATTGCGTGAACAGCCGCTTCAATCCCGCCTCGTCCTCGCTCGATGCTCGAGTAGACCTCGCTGTACGTGCCTTCGAGATAGGTTCCCGCAATCACCGCCGGACCGCCGTGCCCGGGACCCGAGATGTAGATCATGTCGAGGTCGTATTTGTTGATGACCCGGTTCAGGTGCGTGTAGATGAAATTCTGCCCCGGCGTCGTGCCCCAGTGGCCGAGCAGCATGCGCTTGATGTGCGCGGGAGCGAGCGGCTCTTTGAGCAAGGGTTGTCGCAGAGATAAATCTGTGCCGCCGACAAGTAGTTCGCCGCTCGGAAGTACGCGTCCATCCGCTGCAAGAGCGCCTCGTCCATCGCCCAAGAGTCCTGTGTCATGCGTCTACTCCTTGGGGAGGCCGCGCCGAGCGTCTCCACCGTCATGCGTGCGATCACTGATTCCTCGTCCGTCGGGATGACGCGCACGGCCACCCGGCTCGCCGCGCTCGAGATCAGCGGCGCGTGCTCGCGATTGCGCGCCTCATCGAGCTCCACGCCGAGAAATTGCAGACCCTCGCAGATCGCGTTGGCGGATCGGCGCCGAGTTCTCGCCGATTCCGCCGGCGAACACCAGCGTGTCCAGTCCGCCGAGCGCACCCGCGAACGCCGCGATCCATTTCTTCGTCTGGTAGCAAAAAACGCCGATCGCCTCCGCGGCGCGCACGTCCTCGCGCTCGCGCGCGAGCAGATCGCGGACGTCCGAGCTCGTCTCGGAGATGCCGAGGAGGCCCGACTCGTGGTTCACCATTTTTTGCAGCGAGGCCGGGTCCAGGGCTTCGGACGCTCGCGAGAAAGCTCAACACGCCGGGATCGAGATCTCCCGAGCGCGTGCTCATCGGGAGCCCGGCCGCCGGTGTGAACGCCATGCTGGTGTCGATGCTGCGCCCGTCGCGCACCGCGGCGACGCTCGCACCGTTGCCCAGATGCGCGAGGATCACGCGGCCGTGCCGGCAGGCGCCATCGCCCAGGCGCGCAAGCTCCTGCAAGCAAGAACGTGTACGACAGGCCGTGGAATCCGTAGCGCCGCACGCCCTTGGACTCGTAGCGGCGGGGAATCGGCACGATCGTCGCGACTCTCGGCATGGTGCGATGAAAGGCCGTATCGAAGCACGCCACCTGGTCGAGCCGCGGAAAACGCCGGCCGAAGAGTCTCGATGAGCTCGATCTCCTGCGGCAAATGCTCCGGGTCGTAAGGAATGGCCGCCTTGCAGCTCCTCGAGCAACCGCGGCGTCACCCGCGCCGGCTGCGGGTGCGTCATGCCGTGCACCACGCGGTGACCGACCGCGGTCACCTCGGCGAATCGCGGCTGCGATTCGAGCCATTCTACCAGCGAGTCGACCGCTGCTCGAAAGCTTCCTGCCTCGACCGCGACGCGCGCAGGCGTCTTTCCCCGCCCGGCGCTCACCTCGAATGCCGCACCGGGCTCGCCGATGCGCTCGATCTTTCCGTACTCGAGCTTTGCAGGAGCGGAGCCGGACCCGTAGAACGCGAACCGGATGCTCGATGAACCCGCGTTGATGGTGAGCACCGACATACGGGGGAGTCTGCCACAACGATGATGACAATTTGATAGGACGATGGCTGCTCTTTGCGGCTTACGCCCGCTCTCGCCGCCCCGCAGCGAACATGCCGCCGACAAGACCATCCGCCGTGCGGTGCTACGCACGGCTTGCCCGCCGCGAAGCCCCCCCGTAACATCCCCCCAGAAGCGCGCGAACGGCGCCAGGGATTCTCGTCCACAAGTCCAAGGGAGACAGCCGTGAGTATAGCGTCGGAATTCAAAGAGTTTGCGATGAAGGGCAACGTGGTCGACCTCGCCATCGGCGTGATCATCGGCGCTGCCTTCGGAAAGATCGTGTCCTCCTTGGTCGGCGACATTTTCATGCCGGTGCTGGGCAAGATCATCGGCGGCTTCAACTTCTCGGACCTGTCCTTCGGGTTGGGGAAAGATCCCACCGGTAAGGACGTCCTGATCAAGTACGGCGCATTCATCCAGAGCATCATCGATTTTCTCATCATCGCGTTCGTGCTTTTCTTCACCATCAAGTTCATCAACCGATTGAAAAAGCCGCATCCTGCCGAATCAGCGGCCGCCCCTGCCCCTCCTCCCCGTGAGGAAGTGCTGCTCGAGGAAATTCGCGACTTGCTCGCCAAGCGCGCCTAAAGCCGCGAGCCACGCAGCGTCCTGCAGTCCCCATTCAGGGGACTGCGCGTGTTCTTGCGCCTGTTCACCTGTCAGTTCTCGCCGCGCTGCGGCGTTAAGGAGGAATTTTGATCTCATATCGACGCCCCCTCATCACCGCGATCCTCGTCGCCTCGGCGAGCAGCGCCGCGCTCGCCGACGACGCCCCGCCGCCGGCTTGGGATACAAGTTCATCGACGGCAAGGACACGACCTTGAGCGCGCAGATCGGCGCGGGCTTTCGGCAAATTCGTCCGGAAATTCTCTTAACGGCGTCCAGCGGCGAGGTGACAGCACGTTATCCGCAGGACACGACCCGCTCGGGTATCGGCACGGCCGAGGTGGATTTCATGCACAAGTTCTCCTCGACCACGACCCTGACCGACAAGTACTACATGGAAGCCGGCGCCGGCAACACGATGCTGCAGAACAACTTGCAGCTTGCGGTGAAAATGACGACCAAGCTTGCCCTCGCGGTCGGCTACCAAGTCATCGACAACACCAATCCGCCCCCGGGCAGTGTGCCGCCGCTGAAAAAAGTCGATCAGCTCACGACTGTGAACCTGCAGTACTCCTTCTAGCGGCGCAACCAGCCGGCGCGCGGGCGGCGGCTAGCGTCGCAGGGCGAGCGCCCAGGCAAGCGCGACAAGACCGAGCGCGCCGGCGCCCGCGGTCCACTGCACGCCGCGGCCGCGGCTGCGCGGCACGCCGAGGCGGGAATAGAGCCAGCCGGTCGCGACGCCGGCGACGAAGCCGAGTGCGTGCGCGAGCACGTCCACATGCTGATCGCCCGCGCCGAGGAGCGCGAGCAGCGCCACGCCGCCGAACACGGGTGCGTACGCATACTTGAAGCGGTCGCGGAGCGTCAGCCCGTGGCGCCACGCGAATCCGACGAGCAGTCCGAGCGCCGCGAACACCGCGGTGGAAGCGCCGACGGCGCGATGGGTCGGCGGCGAGATCAACATGTCGGCGTAGTTCGCGACTGTCGCTGCGGCGAGAATACTCGCCCACGCGATGCCCGGCCCGAAGGCACGCCCCGCGAGTCCGCCGATGGCGACGCCGAACAGCAAATTGCCGAGCAGGTGCGCCTGATCGAGGTGCAAAGTGAGCGCCGTCACGGCGCGCCACCATTCGCGCGCGGCGCCGCGCCGCGCATCGAGCGAGCCGCGCGCGAGCCAGTCTGCGCCGAACGCCTGGATGCCCGCGCAATAGGCGACGAGCACCAGCAGCGCGGCGTAGATCCCGGATCCGATCTCCGCACCGGAAAAGGGCGTGAACACCGGCCGCGCGCGCCGCACGGGTGCGCGCTCGAGCGCGTAACGCGCGAGCTCCTCGCGCGCGGCCGCGAGCTGCCCGAGCGGCACCACGAGCTCGCATTCGGCGCCGAGCTCCACGGTCTCGTAAGGGATGTCTTTCGCCGCCAGCACGAGCGCCGCTTCGGCACAAGCCCGCTGCGAGCCCCGCAGGAGCGTTGCCGGCGCGGTGGGATCATCGGCCGAAGGGCTTGGGGGCGTCATGGCGGCTCGGTCCCTATTATTCATGACGCACGATAACTATTGCGAGGAGCCGGGACTGAGAGGGGATTTTCCGGGGCGTGAAAAAAACAAGGCCCTGGACTTAGGTGCTGCGCGGCTCCCCGAGCATGCGATAGATCTTCATCACCCGCGGCACGTAGGCCATGGTCTCGGAGAAAGGAGGGATTTGGCCGCCGTTTCGATCCACCGCTTCCTCGCCCGCGTTGTAGGCGGCGAGCGCGAGGCGCATATCGTGGCCGAAGCGATCCATGAGGAACTTCAAGTACGCCGCGCCGCCGCGGATGTTCTGAATCGGATCGTATCGGTTCGCGACGCCGAAGCGGCTGGCCGTGGCGGGCATGAGCTGCATGAGCCCCACCGCACCTTTCTTGGAGACCGCCCGCGAATTGAATCCCGACTCGACCACGATGACGGCACGCAGCAGATTCGGCTCCACCGCCGCGGAGACGGCGGCCTTCTCGATGATGGAATCGTACTGGGTGGCACGCGCCAGCACCGCCGGATCGTAATGATCGCCGCTCTGGGTTATGTCGTGACTCGACAGCGCCAGCAGCTTGTAACGGTTGTCGTCCGGCACATCGGTGTAATGCCGCACGCCGTCCGAATCCAGATAGGTGTAGATCTTCGGGTGTGCCCCGGCGCTCGCGGCACCGAGCATCATCCCTAAAAAAATGAGCGTCTTGAAAGACATGGCAGCGGGCTCCCTCGAGAACAATAGACGAAGGATCGCGGCCCCGATGAGACGTGCATCACCCTTTAGGGCGCGCTATTCGAGACTCGTGTGGCGAGCGCAAAGCAAAGCCGCGCGGTGTTTACAGATGACGGCGGCATGCACACAGATAACGGAGATTTAACCTCCATTACCGACAAGAGCACGCACTCCGCCGCGAGTGCGCAGATAGAATCCAAAGCAAGCTTACCGTCGGTATAAAGGGATGCCGGCCCGCTTAGGCATTTTACGGGTCGTTACTGCACTGCAACATCCATAGGTTTCAGCCATTCGATGAGCACACCGGAAAGATTGTTATCGCAGACTCTGGCCCCGCCGGCCGTCGCCGTTCCGGTTCCCTGGACGCACAGCGCGCGGCGCACCGCCGTCGGCGTGCGCGCGTGGCTGGTCACCGCGTTCCTGTTCTGCTTGCCCGTCGTTGCGTACTGGCCCGCTACTTTTCACGAATACGGATTGCGCGACGATTACTCGAATTTGCGCGAGTCGCACGAGGAGCTCGGCAAGGTCGTGCAATTCTGTGCCTCGCACGCCCGCCCGATTTACGGTTGGCTTCTGCAGGCGACCTACGGACAAACCGCGAGCGTGCACAACCTGCAATGGATGCGCTTGCTCGCCTCGCTCCTGCTCGGCTCGCTCGCCCTCGTGATGTATCGGGGCCTGCGCGCCCTCGGTTGGTCATCGAGCTCGAGCCTGTGCGTTGCCGTCCTCGTCTCGCTGGTACCGGCCTCGCAAGTGATTGCCGCGTGGGCGGTCGGCTGGCCGTACGCGGCCACTGCGCTTCTGGCGATCGCCGCATTCTTCACCGTCGAAGGGGCTCTGGCGGTGCGCCGGGCCGCGGGTACGACCCGGTTCGTGGGCCAGTGGGCACTCGGTGTCGCGCTCATGGCCGTGAGCGCGCTCATCTATCAACCGAGCGCGTTGTTCTATGTCGTGCCGATGGCCGCGGCGCTCATCGCGCGGCGCGAGCGGACGCTCAGAGCGACCGTGCGCTGGGCACTCGCTCATATCGCCACCGTCTTCGCCTCGCTCGGCCTCGCGTACTGCATCATGACCGCCTTTTACTCCGCCGGCGTGTTCGTCAAATCGGGGCGCATCGCCTTCGAGCATCATTGGTTCGAGAAAATCGCGTGGTTCTTCTCGGAGGCATTGCCGAACGCCCTGAGCGTGTTCGTGCTGAACGACAACAATCACCGCGACCACGCGCTGTACTTAGGCTGTGCCGCGGCGGTGGGTTTGATACTGGCGGCGGGCGCCTATCTCGAGTGGCGGCGTCATGGGCGTGAGCGCGGCATCGTCTGGACGGCGGGCCTCGTCGGCCTGCCGGTACTCGCCTTCATCGTGAGCCTCGTCGCCTCCGAGCGCTACGCGACCTATCGCACCGTGCTCGCCATGACCGCCGTGCTCGTGTGTTTCCTCGTGGCCTCGCTCCGCATGCTCACAGAGCGCTGGAATCCCGCCAATGTGCGGCTGATCGCCGTAGCTCGTATTCGCCGGCGCGTTCGTGATGGCGCGCCATCATGTCTATGCCCTCATCGCGGTGCCGCAGGGCAACGAATGGGAGTTGATTGTCGAGGGAGCGAAGCACGTCCGCCTCACGCCGGCGGCCAAGCCGCGCATCTTCGCGATCGCCTCGAGCCCGGCCGACCTCTCGACGGCAACCATCTATCACGACGAGTTCGGATCGCTGTCGTCGAACTCCGAGTGGGTGCCGAAAGAGATGTTCAAGCGCGCCATGCACGACCTGCATCCCGAGATCGCCAACATCAATGCCCGCTACGAATTTTCGGAAGGTTACAAGTTGCCCGCCGGCCAGCACTACGACTTGATCATCGACATGCGCCGGCTGCGCCAGTTCTACACCGACAATTAGGTCGAGCCGCCGCGCTCAGATTCCGAGGAAGTCCCGCACCCGCCCGCTCAAGATCGCGGCCTTGACCGCGACCGGCCAGCAGGCATGCATCGGGATGGGCACAACCGGTGTGAGCGGCATATCGAAGGCAGCGCTCGGATTCGCCATGCGGTCCGCAAGCGCCCGTCCCATCGCCGTCGCCATCGCCACGCCGCGGCCGTTGTATCCCAGACAGATGAGCACACCGGGAGCGGGCTCGTGCACGTGCGGATAGTGGTCGCGAGTCATCGCGAGTCGCCCGCCCCAGGCGTGCGTCCAATCGATGCCCTCGAGGACCGGCCAGAGTTTCACGGCGTAGCGAGTCAGATGGGGAATTGCCGCAGGGGTGTCGATCTCGCGCATCGGCCCGCGCCCGCCGATCAACAGACGGTGGCGCGAGTCGATGCGGTAGTACACGGTGATGTTACCGCTCTCATAGAGCACCGGACGGGCGGGGAGAATGTTCCGGCGCGCCGCGTCGGCGAGCGGCGCAGTCGCCGCAATCGCGCCGAAGAGAGGAACGACCGTGCGGCGCAGCCCCGGCCATAAGGGATCGGTATAACCGTTGCTCGCCAGCACCACGTGCTTGGCCGTGGCCGAGGCTCTGCCGGTGTCGAGCCGCCAGCCGCCCGTCCGCGCGCTGCATGCCGAGCGCGCGGCTTTGGGCGTGCACTCGAGCGCCCGCCTCGATCGCGGCCCGCGCCAGACCGCGCGCGTACATCAGCGGATTCAAGTCCCCGCCGCGTCGATCGAGCAGGGCGCACGAATAGCGCTCCGTGCCCGTCGCGCGCGCAAGCGCAGCGCCTTCGAGCAGCTCGACAGGCGCGCCCCGCCGCTCGAGCTGCGCGCAAGTCTTGCGTATTGCCGCCGCGTGCCGCGCATGCACGGCCGCACGCAGCGTGCCGTTTTGCCGCGCATCGCAAGCGATACCGTGCCGCTTCACCAGGTCGAAGACCAGCGCCGGGGCGGAGCCCGCCAGCGCATTCATGCGCCGGCCGAGATCGGCGCCGAAGTCGCGCTCGACCGTGTCCGGGTCGAGCTTGAGCCCGGGGTTGACCTGTCCTCCATTTCTGCCCGAGGCGCCGAACCCGAGCTCTTCGGCCTCGAGCAACACCACGGCCGCCCCGGCTCGCGCGGCGTGCAGCGCCGTCGAGAGTCCGGTGATGCCGCCGCCCACCACGGCCACATCGGCGCGCACATCGCCCTCGAGCGGGGGCGCCGCGGGCGCGGGATCTGCGGTGTCTTGGTACAGGTTGGGCATTGCGTCTGCGCGTGCGCGCGGCCTACCATGCGAAAGGCGCATCACGCCAAGAAGGAAAAACCATGCGGTATGAGGGCTTCGGAGGACTCATCGTTCTGATCGCCGATGTCTGGGCGATCGTGAACATTCTTCAAAGCGGCGCAAGCACCGGGAACAAAGTGCTGTGGACGGTAATCGTGATCCTGTTGCCGATCCTCGGATTCATTCTCTGGTTTTTTTTGGGGCCGCGGACCAGCCGAGCGTGACGGGCGCGCGCCCTCAGGCGCGCAAGCGCACCGGACCGAGCAACATCGCCGCCTCGTAGCAGCTGTCGCGCAGCGCCGAGTCGATGGTGGTGATCAAACGCTCGCGCGCGCTGCGTGAATCCGCAGCCGGCGCCTTCGCGGCAGTCCCCAGATGAAACACCGTCGTGTCGAGCGCTTTCTGCAGATTACCCGCACGGTCCGCGTTGGCGACACCGGGCTTGGTCGAAAGCACGCGCCGATCCAGCAAGCGCAAATCATCGGTCAAGGCGGTCAGCTGGCGCTTGCAGCGCTCGACCACCGCGACCGCCTGTGGATCGTCGAAGCTCGCCAACGCGCGAACGTCCTCGCGGGCGCCGTTCAAGACACGATCGAGACGATCGAGCCACTCTATCCACGATAAAGAACTTTGCATACTTCCCTTCCTGAAGGTCGTGTGCCGGCTGAAGATCGTGTGCCGGAGAGAACCCCGCTCAACCGCGCGTCGATAAGCGCTATTATTTTGAGCGCACAGAGTACCCATGTTGGGCGCGCATCGCCACTGTCGCCGCGATCAAAAACTCGGGATTGTGTGGGGCGGCTGTAAGAATATTCCGCAATACGTTGAATTGACTCATTATGGTTAAAGTCAGCGACAGAAATCCGCCCACGACGCATCGCGCCCATGAGCGCCACGAGCTCGGCGCGTTGTCCTGGCTTCGCGCGAGTGTGCTGGGCGCGAACGACGGCATCGTGTCGATCTCCAGCCTCATCTTGGGCGTGGCCGCGGCGCATGCGAGCCACGCCGACATTTTGCTGAGCGGCATCGCCGCCCTGGTCGCGGGCGCGATGTCAATGGCCGTCGGCGAATATGTCTCGGTGCATTCGCAGGCCGACAGCGAAGCCGCCGCGGTCGCGGAGGAGCGCGCCGAGCTCGAGTCGGATCCCGCCGGCGAGCGTCACGAGCTCACCGAGATCTACCGCCGGCGCGGACTTTCGGCGAATCTCGCCCGCGAAGTCGCGGAGCAATTGACGGCACACGATGCGCTCGCGGCGCATGCGCGCGATGAGCTCGGTCTCTCCGCACGATCGCTCGCGCGCCCGCTGCAGGCCGCGCTCGCGTCCGCGGGGAGCTTCACTGTCGGCGCCTTGATCCCGCTACTCGTCGCCCTGCTCGCGCCCCCGCCTTACGTCATACCCATCACCGTCGCCGCCTCGCTCGCGTGTCTGTTCTTTCTTGGCGCGCTCTCGGCACGGGCCGGCGGAGCGCGCATCCTCACCGCGGGTCTGCGTGTCACGGGCTGGAGCGCGCTCGCGATGGCGGTTACTGCGGGCGTCGGCACATTGGTCGGAACCCTGACTCGAGGTTGGAACATGAACGCCGTGACGAACCGTCGCATTGTGCTCGCAGCCCGGCCTCGCGGGACCGCCGATCTCGCGTGCTTTCGCCTGGAGAGCGTAGCGCTCGCAGCGCCGCGCGAGGGCGAGGTGTTGCTGCGTAGCGTGTACCTGTCGCTCGATCCGTACATGCGCGGACGCATGAGCGATGCGCCCTCGTACGCACCCCCGGTCGCCGTCGGCGAGGTCATGATCGGGCAAACGGTGTCGGTCGTGGTCGCCTCGCGCCATCCGGACTTTCGGCCGGGCGATCGAGTGCTCGCCAACAGCGGCTGGCAGGAATACGAACTCTGCACGGGCCGCTCTCTGGTGAAGCTCTCCGCGGACATCGAGCCGCCCTCGTACGCGCTCGGCGTGCTCGGCATGCCGGGCTTCACGGCGTTCGTCGGATTGCTCGATATCGGCAAACCCCGGCCGGGCGAGACGCTGGTGGTCGCCGCGGCCACCGGAGCGGTGGGCTCGGTCGTCGGCCAGATCGCGAAATTACAGGGCTGCCGCGTCGTCGGCATCGCAGGCGGCGCGGACAAGTGCGCCTGGGCCGTGCACGAGCTCGGATTCGACGATTGCATCGACCATCGCTCCGCGGCGCTCGATGCGCAGCTCGCCACCGCCTGTCCCGGCGGGATCGACGTCTACTACGAGAATGTCGGCGGCAAGGTATTCAGGGCCGTGCTTCCCCTGCTCAACGCCCACGCGCGCATTCCGGTATGCGGGCTCATCTCGCAGTACAACGAGACGCCGGCGCAATCGCCGGGTGATGTGACGCAGCTCATGCGCACGATTCTGGTGAAGCGTCTCGCGGTGCGCGGCTTCATCATCAGCGACGGACACGAGCAGCGACGGCCCGATTTCCTGGAGTCGATGGTCGGATGGCTGCGGGCGGGCAAGATCAAGTACCGCGAGCACGTCGTCCAGGGACTCGACAACGCGCCCGAGGCTTTTCTCGACATGTTGGCAGGGCGTAATTTCGGCAAGGTGGTGATCGCGCTGGGGGATGCCGCCGGGAAGGACGCGCACGCATGAGCGGCTCGGCCGCGGACGCGACCGCGCTGCTGCGCGTCGCTCAGATGGAAGAGGCCGATCGCCTGACCGTGCAAGCCGGCACGCCGGGCATCGAGCTCATGCAGAACGCAGGCTCCGCCGTTGCACGCGAGATCGCGCACCGCTGGTCGCCGCGGCCGACCGTGGTCCTCTGCGGGCCCGGCAATAACGGCGGCGACGGCTTCGTCGTCGCGCGCGTGCTCGCCGCCGCAGGCTGGCCCGTGCGGCTCGCACTGGCGGGATCGATTGAGGCATTGCGCGGCGATGCGCGCCATCACGCGATGCTCTGGCAGCGTCCCGTCGAGCCTCTGAAGATCGGTGTGCTCGAGGACGCCGCGCTCGTGGTCGATGCGTTGTTCGGATCGGGCCTGCGCCGGCCGCTGAGCGGCGAAATCCCGCGCATCCTCGAGGCTGCCGCCGGACGTCGCGTGCCCCTGGTCGCGGTCGACGTGCCGAGCGGCCTTCTCGGCGACACCGGCGAATCGCTCGGCGCCGTGCCCGCCGCGATGACCGTCACTTTCACGCGCAAGAAACCCGGCCACGTGCTCTTGCCGGGCCGCGAGCTGTGCGGCGAGACCGTGGTTGCCGATATCGGTACCACTGCGGGTCTCCTCGAGCGCATCGCGCTCGAGACTTGGGAGAACGACCCGGCGCTGTGGCGAGGCGATCTGCCGCAGCTGCGCGCATCCGGCAACAAGTACTCGCGCGGTCACGCCCTGCTCTGGGGCGGCTATCCCACCTCAGGCGCCGCACGCATGGCGGCGCGCGCCGCGGCGCGCGCGGGCGCGGGCCTCACCACCGTTGCCGTTGCGCCCGAGGCGCTGCCGATCTACGCGGCGGCGCTGACCAGCATCATGGTGCGCGCCGCCGCCACGCCTGCGGATCTCGATGAGCTCCTCGCGGATAAGCGCTTCAATGCACTGCTCATCGGACCGGGCGCGGGGGTCGACGCGGCAACCCGGGCGCGCGCGCTCGCGATGCTCGCGACGCGACGCGCGGTGCTCCTCGACGCCGATGCCATCAGCGCATTCGCGCAGGATCGCCAGACGCTCTTCGCTGCGCTGGGCGGCCCGTGCGTGCTCACGCCGCACGACGGTGAATTCGCGCGTCTGTTCGATGCATCCGGGGATAAGCTCGCGCGCTCACGCGCCGCGGCGCGCGCGAGCGGCGCAGTGATCGTGCTCAAGGGCGCGGACACCGTCATCGCCGCACCCGACGGCCGCGCGGTGATCAATTCGAATGCGCCCGCCACGCTCGCGACGGCGGGCTCCGGGGATGTGCTCGGCGGCATGATTCTCGGATTGCTCGCCCAAGGTATGGACGCGTTCGCGGCCGCCGCGGCCGGGGTCTGGCTGCATGGGGCCGCGGCGAGCGACTTCGGCCCCGGCCTGCTCGCGGAGGATCTTCCCGATTTGTTGCCGGGCGTGCTGCGCCGGCTGCTCGCCTGATCCAAAGAGCACCGGACAGCATCGTGACGAACTGGTCTCCCCGCATCACTGTTCACTCCCTGGCGATCATGCTGGCCCTGCTCACCTACGTGCTGACCACGCGCTTGGAGCGTGAGCGGCGGCCGCCGTCCGTCGCGATTGCCTGGGTGTTCGCCATGATCGCGCTGCCCTACCTCGCGCTTCCCGTGTATGTCTTGTTCGGACGTCGCAAGCTGACGCGCAAGATTCACGCCGTGCCTCACTGGACCGTCGAGCGCGGCGCACTGGGCGGAGTCCTTGATCGAGAGCTTCGGGCTGCCCGCACCCGCCCCGGCGCGCGTGCGCATGCACGCCGACGGCGCAGAGGCCGCGAGTGCGTTGTTCGAGCTCATGGACCGCGCCGAGCGGCGCCTGGACCTGTGCACCTACATGCTGGGCGATGATGCGTTCGGCGAGGATGTCACGGCTCGCCTGATCGCCTGCGCCGCGCGCGGCGTGCGGGTGCGATTTCTCATCGACGGCGTCGGCGCGATCTTTCTGCCGAGGAACTGGTTCAAGCGCATGCATCACGCGGGCGCCGAGACCGCGATATTCTCCCCGCTCCTCGCGCGCAGGACCCAGGGACCCCGGAACCTGCGCAATCACCGCAAGTGGGTCATCGCCGACGGCGAGCGGTTGTGGACGGGCGGACGCAATCTCGCGGCTGAATATTTCTGCGGGACGCCGGGCTCGCCGCCCTGGCGCGATCTGTCCTTCGATCTGGATGGACCGGTCGCCGCCTCGGCGGCGAACCAGTTCGAGGTCGACTGGGTGGCCGCGGGCGGCAAGCCGGCCGCGCGTGCGACCGTCGCCGCCGCGGAGGATCTGGGCAGCCGCGCGCAATTTCTGCCGAGTGGGCCCGATCAGACCGAGGACACCGTGCGCGCACTGCTCATCGACGCGTGCTTTCACGCCACCGAACGCATGCTCGCCGTGTCGCCCTACTTCGTGCCGGATTCGAGCCTGGAGACCGCCATACGCCTTGCCGCACGGCGCGGCGTGAAAGTGCACCTGTGCATACCCGCGAAATCGAATCATCGCCTCGCGGATTTCGTGCGCAACCGTTCGCTCCGGGCCCTCGCGGCCGCCGGCGTGTCGATCCATCTGCTGCGCACCATGAACCACGCGAAGGCCGTGGTCTTCGATCACGGCCTCGCCCTCTCCGGCTCCCCCAATCTCGATTCGCGGAGCCTGCTCCTCAACTACGAATCGGCGGTCGTGTTCTACGGCAAGCGCGAGATCGAATGGCTCGCGAGCTGGATCAGCGACCTGATGGTGGAAGCGGACCCGTTCGACGCCCGCGCTCCGGGTTTGTGGCGGGACCTCGCGGAGGGTTTGGTGCTCACCCTCGCCTATCAGCTCTAGGAATGCACCGTCGGGGCTGACGTAGGAAGCCGCCTACAAGGTGCACCGTGGCATGATTGGACCCACTGTCATGTGCGCATAGTATTCTTGGCAGCTCTCAAGACAGGTGCCCGGTGGAATTCAAGGACTATTACAAAGTCATGGGCGTCGCGCGCGACGCGACCGAGGCCCAGATCAAGCAGGCCTATCGCAAGCTCGCTCGGAAGTTCCATCCCGACGTCAGCAAGGAGCCCGACGCCGAAGCCCGCTTCAAGGAAGTGGGCGAGGCGTACGAGGTGCTGCGCAGTCCCGAAAAGCGCGCGGCCTATGATCAGCTCGGCTCGGGACCGCGGCCCGGCCAGGACTTTCGTCCGCCCTCCCGACTTCGGTACGGGTTTCGAGTTCAGCGGTGCCGGAGCTGGGAGACGGCGGGGGCGACTACAGCGATTTCTTCGAGTCCCTCTTCGGGCGGGCAGCCCGGTCGGGCGCGGGACGCGCGGGACGGCGCGGCTTCGACCCCAGCCACGGCGAGGACCACCACGCCAAGGTGCTCCTCGATCTGGAGGCCTCGCTCGACGGCGGATCGAGGAGCCTCACGCTGCGAGTCCCCGAGATCGACTCCGAAGGCCGGGTCACTGCGCGCGAGCGCGTGCTCAACGTGCGCGTGCCGAAGGGCATCCTGCCCGGTCAAACCATTCGGCTCGCCGGTCAGGGGGCGCCGCCGCTGGGGGGAGACCCGGGGAGAGAGGGCAAGCCGGGCGATCTGTACATCGAGGTCGAATTTCAGCCCCACCCGCTGTATCGAGTCGAGGGCCGCGATCTGTATGTCGATTTGCCCGTGGCGCCATGGGAAGCCGCGCTCGGCGCGACCGTGAAAACGCCGACTCCGGGCGGAGTCGTCGATCTGAAAATTCCTCCCGGCGCGCAGGCGGGGACGAAGCTGCGCCTGCGGGGGCGGGGTATCCCCGCCTCCCCGCCGGGAGATCTCTACGCCGTGCTGCAGATCGCCCTGCCGAAAGCGACCGACGATAAGGGCAAAGCCGCTTACCGCGCGCTCGCGGAGGCCATGCCGTTCAATCCCCGCGCAAGTCTCGGAGTGTAATCATGCCGACATCCGATGAGCATTTTTTGTCCGGTGATATCGTAGATGAAGGGACCGAAGTGAGCGTTGCGGATCTGTGCCGCATGTTCGCGGTGGAGGAGCAACACATCGTCGCGCTGGTTGAGGAAGGCGTGCTCGGCACGCGGGACGCGGTCAATGTGATCGAATTCGACAAGACCGAGTGGCGTTTTCATGGTACCGAGGTACGCCGAGTTCGCATCGCGCTGCGACTCGAGCGTGACCTGGGAATCAACGTTCCCGGAGTCGCGCTCGTGCTGGAGCTGCTCGAGGAGCTCGAGCAGTTGCGCCGCGAGCGGAGAGTCCAGTCATGAGCACACTCGAGTCCGATGCTTTCGTGTTCTTCGGCGCGACGGGCGACCTCGCCTTCAAGCAGGTGTTTCCGGCGCTCAACGCCCTCGTGAACCGTGATGGGCTCAAGATTCCCATCATCGGCATGGGACGCTCGGGCTTCACTCTCGAGAAGCTGCAGGCGCGCGCGCAACAAAGCCTCGAGCACGCCGGCACGTTCGACGCGGAGTCCTTCGCGAAGCTCGCGGCGCAGCTGCGCGACGTCAACGGCGACAACACCGACCCGGAGACTTACAGCAAGCTGCGCAAGGAGCTCGGGCTCGCGAAGCGCCCCCTCCACTACCTTGCCATTCCGCCGAGCATGTTCGGCAGCGTCGTACAGGGGCTCGCCAATTCGGGCTGCGCCAAGGACGCGCGCGTCATCGTCGAGAAGCCCTTCGGCCGCGATCTGCCGACCGCTCAGGCGCTCAACGCCACGCTCCTCAAGGTATTCCCCGAGGAATCCATCTTTCGCATCGACCATTACCTCGGCAAGGAGGCGGTGCAAAATCTCCTCTACTTCCGCTTCGCGAACCGCTTCCTCGAGCCCATCTGGAATCGCGACAACGTCAAGGACGTGCAGATCACCATGGCGGAGGCCTTCGGCGTGCAGGGCCGCGGCGCTTTCTACGAGGAGGTGGGCGCGATCCGCGACGTGGTGCAGAACCATCTGCTGCAGGTGATCTCGCTCCTCGCCATGGATGCGCCGGTGGGCAACCACGATCCGCAGGCGCGCCAAACCGAGAAGCTGCGGCTGTTCCGCGCGATGCGGCCGCTCGAACCCAAGGAGGTGGTGCGTGGACAGTTCCGCGGCTATCGCGAGGAGAAGGGCGTCGCCGAAGACTCGCAAGTGGAAACCTTCGCCGCCTTGCGGCTGCACATCGACACCTGGCGATGGGCGGGCGTACCGTTCTACATTCGTACCGGGTAAATGTTTGCCTATCACGGCGACCGAGGTGCGCGTGACTCTGAAGAGTCCGCCGCTCGCCGTCTTCGACGCGAGCGATATCATGCCTTGCAATTATTTTCGCTTCCGCCTGAGCCCCGAGGTGGTGATCGGCGCCGGCGCACTGGTCAAGCGCAGCGGCGAGGAGATGCGCGGCGAGCCGGTCGAGCTCATCGCGCGGCATCACACCCAAAGCGACAAGTCGCCCTACGAGCGGCTCCTCGGCGATGCGGTACGCGGCGACGGCACGCTCTTCACGCAGGACGACGCCGTGGAGGCCGCGTGGCGGGTCGTCGATCCCGTGCTGCAGAACCCGTTGCCGGTCGTGCAGTACGATCCCGGCACGTGGGGTCCGCGCGGAGGCGAAAGCCGTGCATCGAGGGCGGCGAGACTGGCACAACCCGAAGCCTGAGGCATCCTCGCCATGCTGAGCCGCGATACCGTGTTTCTGCTCGACGTCGACGACACCTTGCTCGACAACGACCGCTTCGGCGCCGATCTCGGCAAACGCCTCGAAGCGGACTTCGGCGTCGAGGCGCGCAAGCGCTACTGGGGTATCTTCGAGGAGCTGCGCGCGAAGGTCGGCTTCGCCGACTATCTGGGGAGCCTGCAGGTGTTTCGCGACGGCCTCGACGACGATCCGCGCCTGCTCGGCATGTCCGATTTCCTGCTCGAGTACCAGTTCTCGAACCTGCTGTACCCGCAGGCGCTGCAGGCGATCGGACACCTGCGCACGCTCGGCCGCCCGGTGATATTGTCGGACGGGGACGTCGTGTTCCAGCCGCGCAAGATCAAGCATGCCGGCATCTGGAACGCGGTGGACGGGGCCGTGCTCATCTATATTCACAAGGAGAAGGTGTTGGATCACGTGCAGCGGCGCTACCCGGCCTCGCACTACGTGGTGGTCGACGACAAGCCGAATCTGCTGGCCGCCATGAAAAGTCAGCTCAGGACGCGGCTGACCACCGTATTCGTCCGTCAAGGGCACTATGCGCTGGCGCCCGGGTCCAACTCCGTTCAACCCCCGCCCGATCGCGTCATCGAGCGCATCGGCGAGATACTCAACTTTCAATCATCCGACTTCGAGGTGCGACCATGAGCATGACCAAGAAATTGCATGACCTCGGGCAGAGCCTTTGGCTCGACAACATCACGCGCGGCATTCTCGACAACGGGACTCTGCGCCGCTACATCGACGAGTAGTCCGTCACGGGACTGACGTCCAATCCCACCATCTTCGACGAGGCGATCGCCGGCTCCTCGCTCTACGACGACGGCATCCGCAAGAAGGCGAAGGCCGGCGCCAAGGGCGAAGGTCTGTTCGTGGACCTGGCGCTCGAGGATCTGCGAGCGCGCCGCGGACCTGTTTCGTCCCATATTCGACCGCACCGAGGGGGTCGACGGCTGGGTCTCGATGGAGGTCTCCCCGCTCCTGGCGGACGATACGCGATCGACCATCGAGGCGGCGCGCAGCATTCACAAGCTCGCCGACCGGCCGAATCTGTACGTCAAGATCCCCGGCACGCCGGCCGGCGTTCCCGCCATCGAGGAAGCGATCTTCGCCGGCGTGCCCGTGAACGTCACGCTGCTGTTCTCGCGCGAGCAGTACCTGGCCGTGGCGGAGGCCTACATGCGCGGCATCGAGCGGCGCATCGCCGCCAAGCTCGACGTGCGCACGCAGCAGCTCCGTGGCGTCGCTCTTCGTCAGCCGCTGGGACAAGGCCGTGGCGGACAAGGTGCCCGCGGAGCTGCGCAACCGTCTCGGCATCGCGATCGCGGCGCGCACTTACAAGGCGCACTGCGATCTGCTCAAGACCGAGCGCTGGCGCGCGCTCGCCGCCGCGGGCGCGCGGAAGCAGCGCATGCTGTGGGCGAGCACGGGCACCAAGGATCCGAAGGCCTCGCCGACGCTGTACGTCGAGGCGCTGGTGGCACCCGACACGATCGACACCATGCCCGAGAAAACGCTCGCCGCCCTCGCCGCAAACAAGGCGAACACGGCGGCCGCGACCCTCACCGCCGACGGCGGGGATGCGGAGCAGGTCATCGCGCGCTTCGCCAAGGCCGGCGTCGATGTGGACGCGCTCGCGAAAAAGCTGCAGCTGGAAGGCGCGGAGTCCTTCGTCAAGTCCTGGAAAGAGCTCATGCAGAGCATCGCGGACAAGAGCGCGACGCTCGCCACGACATGAGCGCACGCTCTTGAGCGCTCGCCTGGACCCGCTCGCGGGCCACCCGGCGCCGGCCGATCGGCTGGTCGATGTGCCGCGCCTGGTCACGGCGTACTACACCTTGAAGCCCGATCCGGGCATTGCCGCTCAGCGGGTCTCCTTCGGCACCTCCGGACACCGCGGCAGCTCCTTCGCCGCGGGCTTCAACGAGAACCACGTACTCGCCGTCACGCAGGCCATCTGCGCGTACCGGCGGCGGCAGGGCATCGACGGCCCGCTGTTCATCGGCTTCGACACGCACGCGCTGTCGGCGCCGGCGTTCGCGAGCGCGCTCGAGGTTCTCGCGGCGAACGGTGTCGAGGTGCTGACCGCGGCCGACGATGAGTACACGCCCACTCCCGCCGTTTCCCACGCCATTCTCACCTACAACCGCGGCCGCAAGGTAGGCCTCGCCGACGGCATCGTCATCACGCCCTCGCACAATCCGCCCGACAGCGGCGGCTTCAAGTACAACCCGCCGGACGGCGGCCCCGCGGACACCGAAGTCACCGGCTGGGTCGAGTCGCAGGCCAATGGCTTGCTGGAGGCGGGCCTCAAGGGCATCGCACGCATGGATTTCGCCAAGGCACGCCGTGCCGCGCACGCATATGACTATTTGGGAACCTACGTCGCCGATCTCGGCAACGTGATCGATCTGGACGTGATCCGCGGCGCGGGCGTGCGCATGGGCGTCGATCCGCTCGGCGGCGCCGGTGTGCATTACTGGGCGCGCATCGCGGACGACTACAAGCTCGATCTGCGCGTGGTCAACGATGCGGTCGATCCGACATTTCGCTTCATGACGCTCGACTGGGACGGCAAGATCCGCATGGACCCGTCCTCGCCCTACGCCATGCAGCGCCTGATCGCGCTCAAGGACTCGTACGACGTCGCCTTCGCCTGCGATACCGATCACGACCGCCACGGCATCGTCACCACAAGCGCCGGGCTGATGCCGCCGAATCATTACCTGTCGGTGGTGGTCGATTATCTGTTCCGGCAGCGTGCAGAGTGGCAGCCGGGCGCCGCGGTCGGCAAGACCGTCGTGAGCACCGCCATGATCGATCGCGTCACCGCGCGGCTCGGCCGGCGTCTGTACGAAGTTCCGGTGGGGTTCAAGTGGTTCGTCGCCGGCCTCGTCTCCGGTGATCTCGGCTTCGGCGGCGAAGAGAGCGCGGGCGCGTCTTTTCTGCGCCGCGACGGCGCCGCCTGGAGCACCGACAAGGACGGCATCATCCCCGCGCTGCTCGCGGCGGAGATCACGGCACGTACCGGCCGCGATCCGGGAGAGGCGTATCGCGGGCTCACCCGCGATCTCGGCGAACCGTTCTCCGATCGCGTGGAGGCGCGCGCAACACCGGAGCAGAAGAAGAAGCTGTCCAAGCTCGACCGCGCGCAGATCCGCATTTCCGAGCTCGCCGGCGATCCCATCGAGGCCGTGCTCACGCACGCGCCGGGCAACCAGGCGCCCATCGGCGGCGTCAAGGTCGCCTCCAAGAACGGCTGGTTCGCGGCGCGGCCTTCGGGCACCGAGGATATCTACAAGATCTACGCCGAGAGCTTTCGCGACGAGCAGCACTTGCGCACGCTCCTCCAGGAAGCGCAGCGCATCGTCGACGCCGCCCTGGCCTGACGCTCGATGCGAGCGCAGCAGCCGGCGCAAGAGCCGCAGGATGCGCAGCCGAGCGCCGCCGCGAAGCGGCTTCTGCCCTGGCTCGTGGCCGTGGGCTTTTTCATGGAATCGCTCGACACGACGATATCTGAACACCGCCGTGCCGGTGATCGCACACTCGCTGCAAGTCCCGCCGCTCGACATGAAGGCCGTGCTCGCGAGCTACACCTTGAGCCTCGCGGTATTCATTCCCATCAGCGGCTGGATGGCCAACCGCTTCGGCACGCGCCGCGTGTTTGCCTCCGCGATCGGCGTGTTCACGCTCGGCTCGTTTCTGTGCGGCGTCTGCACCGAATATCCATCTTCTGGTCGCGTGCCGCATCCTGCAGGGCTGCGGCGGCGCGATGATGCTGCCCGTGGGCCGGCTCACGCTGGTGCGCACCTTCGCGAAATCGGAGCTCATCCGCGCCATGAGCTTCGTCGCCATTCCCGGGCTCGTCGGGCCGATGCTGGGGCCGCTGCTCGGCGGCTTGATCGTCGCTTATTTCCACTGGAGCGTGATCTTCTTCGTCAACATCCCGATCGGATTTCTCGGCCTGCTGCTGGTGCGCAAGCACTTGCCGAACTATGCCGCCGCCAGAAACTATCCCCTGGACTTCGTCGGGCTGGTGCTGTTCGGCTCGGGCATCTCGCTGCTGTCCTACGTGCTCGAGATATTCGGCGACCATACCTTGAGCGGCCGGGAGATCGCGGGATTGCTGGCCATATCGGCGGCGCTGATCGCAGCTTACGGTGCGCACGCCGTGCGCACGCCGCATCCCTTGCTGCGCTTGGGCCTATTGCGGATTCGCAGCTTTCGCGTGAGCGTGGCGGGAAATCTCCTCACACGGCTGGGCATCGGCGGCCTGCCCTTCCTGTTACCGCTCCTCTACCAGATCGGGCTGGGCTATAGCCCGATCCAGTCGGGCCTCATGATCATGCCGCAAGCGCTCGCGGCCATCAGTTTCAAGTTCACGCTGCCGCTCATCCTCAAGCGATTCGGCTATCGGCAGGTCTTGATCTTCAACACGGTCATGCTCGGCCTGATGCTCATGGTCTTCTCAGGCATCGACACGGCGACCCCGCCTTGGACCATCGCGCTGCTCGCCTTCGCGTTCGGATTCTTCACTTCGACCCAATACACCAGCATGAACACGCTCGCCTACGCCGACGTGAGCAACGAGCAGGCGAGCGGCGCGAGCTCCATCGCGAGCACGGTGCAGCAGATGGCCGTGAGCTTCGGCGTCGCCGCCGCCTCGCTCACGGCTGCTTTGTTCATTCCCGGCCACGCGCGCGCGACTCCGGCGGAGATGATCCACGGCATTCAGCTGGCGCTGCGCGCCCTCGGCGCATGGACGGTGGTCTCCACCATCGTGTTCATCGCACTGAAAGCGAGCGACGGCGCGGCCGTAAGCGCGCACAAGGAAGGCGCCCCTGCCGGTTAGCCCGAATCCCGGTTAGCGCGGCTTCAGCGGCACCATCACCGCCGGACTGCCGACGGCCTCGAAACGGCCGGTGAACGCCAGGGCGCCGTTCGCCGGATTGATGCGGAACGAGGTGAGCGAGTCGCTGCGCTGGTTGCAGGAGAACATGATCTCGCCGCTCGGATCCATCGCGATGCTGCGCGGCGAGTCGGCGTGCGTCCAAGTCTCGTAGGCGGTGCGCAGTTGACCGTCCTCGGCAATCGCAAAAATGGCGACCGAGCTGTGCAAGCGATTGCCGACGTACAGGAAGCGCCCATTGGGGGAGACCACGATGCCGGAGGCGAGATTGCTGCCGGCGAAATGCGGCGGCAGGGTCGAGACGCTCTGCTTCAGACGCATCGCCCCTCGCGAGCCGTCGTAATCGTAGACCACCACTCGCGCGTCGTGCTCGTACAGGTTGTAGAAGAACTTGCCGCTCGGATGAAAGACGAAATGGCGCGGCGCCGAGCCCGGCGGAGCGACCAGCACCGGAGCCTCCGCGGGCAACAGCCGCCCGCCTTGGGCATCGAGGCGCCAGATCAGCGTGAGATCCAATCCGGCATCGTTGGCAATGACGAACTGACCCGTCGGGTCGGCTGCCACCATGTGCAGATGCGGCCCATCATGATCGCTGACGGCGAACTGTCCGGGAGGATCGTCGATGGCGCGCGCGTGATGGCGCGGCCCGACGCTCGGCCGCACGTCCGAGGCCGGACCCAAGGTGCCGTCCGCGGCCACGGGAAACACGGCGACGTTGCCGCCCCCGTAGTTGGCGACGAACACGAACTTGCCCGAGGGGTGCACGCTCACGTGCGCGGGCAAAGTGCCGGAAGAGCCCACCGCGGACAGACGCGTGAGCTGCATGCTGGTGGGATCGATCGCGTAGGTCACGACGGCGCCGTCGTGCGCTCCCTGGTAGTTGTCGATCTCGCTGATCGCGTACAGGCGCGTCTGCGCGGGATTGAGCGCGAGCCAGGACGGATTGCGTGATGTCGTCGACCACCTGCATCTGCAGCAGCGCCGCGGTGGCGCGATCGACGCGGAACAGATAGATGCCGCCGCCGTTCGGTGTGTAGGTTCCGACGTAAGCGTAGAAGAATCCCGACGGCCCGGCGGCCAGCGCCGCGTCGCGCGTGACCGGATAGGCGAGCGCGGCGGCGGTGCGGCCCAGAAACGCGCGGCGGGTTAACCTGCTGTCGATCGCCATCGCGCCAGTGTAACGCAGCGCCCGGGGAGGGGGCAGCGCGGCGGACGCCTAGTTATCCAGGAACAGCGTGATGCTCGATGCGCTGAAGGTATAGCTCGAGCTCGCGTATTGTCCGAGCGCCGTGATGCCGGTCGCGACCACCGAGCCGGTCAATTCGGTTTGCAGCTGCGTGACGAAGGCTGCGAATGTGTTGAAGTTCTCGTAACTGCCGCTCACCGAATGCCCGATCGTGAACACGGTGTTGCCGCTCGTCAAGCTCGGCTGGATGAGCGGATCCGTGCCGCCGATGATGTTGAACGTTTGTGCGCCGATTTGGATCATGTGCCGGGTCCCGATACCGACGTTCTGCGCGTCGAGCTGGAGTTGCGCGGTGTTCATGGAGGTGAATGGCGTGGAGGTGCCCGTCCAATCGAGCGCGAGCACGGCGTTGATGGTGGTGTAGTCGAGGAACAAGGACTGCTCGGTGAAATCCCCGGCGGTGGAGGAAGCCTGGCCGAACGGCGCGGGGTAGCCCGTCACCTGTACAGGCTGGCCGACGCTCGCGTTGGTCAGGTCCGCGGTTCCGGTGCTCACGACATATGCGGGCGCAGTCGCGTCGTTGCCCGTCGAGCCCGTGCCGGCGAAGTCGAAGGCCGCAGCCGAGCGGCCGCCGAGCTGCGAGAGATTCAACGTCAGCGTGGCGCCGCTGCTGCCCTGTGCGGTGACGACTCCCGAGGCGGTCGTCTGACCGACCCGCACGCGCCCGGCGCTCGCATCCAGCGTGGCGCTGGTCGTGCTTACGGCGCTCGCGGTGCCGAAGGCATACACCAGCGAGCCGACGGATATCTGCGCAATGCCGATCGTGTCCGGGGTGGCCTCGCCGAACTGCGTGACCAGTGTATTGGGTCCGACGGTCACCGTGGTCGTGCCGAAGATCAGGCTGTTCGTGCCGCTGGTCGTCAGGAGCGTCGCATCGTCGATGGTGAAGGTGTCGCCGCTCCGTCCGGTCACGATGCCCGACACGCGATCGAAGCCGCCTCCCTGCACGCTCGAGCCCGCGAGCACCTGGGTCGCGGAGAACGAGACGGTCGTGACGGTGCCCGTGGTCCCCGTGTTGTTCGTCGTCTCGAGGGTCGAGCCGTCGGTGCAGGTCAGCACGCCGTTGAGGGTCTCCGGCGTGGTGCCGTCCGAGCAGGTCTCGCTAGTACTCGTGGTGGTGTTGGTCGACTCGAGCTGCGAGCCGTCGGCGCAGCTGAGTACGCCATTGATGGTCTGCGGCGTGGTGCCGTCCGAGCAGGTCTCGGTGCCCGTTCCGATGCCCGTGCCGATCCCGGTGCCCGTTCCGATCCCGGTGCCCGTGCCGAAGAGCGAGTTCGACGTCGAAGTCGAGGTCGTCATCGTGCCGAAGGCCTCGACCATCGTGCCCGCGCTCAAGGATGCCGAGCTTCGTAAGGCCGGTGGTGCCGGAGGAGGGAATGCCGTTGATCTCGTAGATTGCTCCCGTGGTCGGCGTGACCCCGAGCGAGCCGCCTTCGGCGGTGCTGAAGTCGAATGGCATGATGCCGCTGGAGTACCAGGCGTTCGTCGTGTTGACGTTGCCGCCGATCGGCCCGCGAATGCGCACCGTCTTGGTGTCGATGGGAACCGAGCTGGCCGCCATCAGCGGCATCACGGACACTGTCTTCGCGGTCAGATTGACGACATTGGACGCGGCCAGATTGAAGTCGAGGCTGAGGCGCGTGGTGCTTTTGGCCGCAATGCTCATCTGGCTGGACGGGTCGAGCAGCAGCGTGAGCGTCACTCGACCAAGCGCCTGACCGCTCGCGCCCAGCGGCGTCAGCGCCACGCCCTCGGGTGTGCCGTTGTCGTAGATGATCTGCGCCGAGCTGTAGTCGAGCGTGACCACGGCCTGCTTGAAAGTGCCGGTCTTCACCGACGACGAGCGAGCTGACCACCTCGCTCAAGTTCACCAGGCGAGCAAGATCCACGGTCGTGCCCAGCCGGCAGCAACACTCGACGGAATTCCTGCCGTTCGAGGTCTGCAGCTGAACCGACACGAGGCCGACTCGATAAGCGAGGAATGTGTCCGTCGACGGTGTCGATGTGAGCGTGACCACGGCGCTGCCGTTGCAGGCGGCGAGCGCGGCGAGCAGCAGGCCGCCGAGCGATGCCGCGAGCCATCGGGAGATGCCCCGCCCCTGCGCGAGCGGGCGAGCGACGCCGTTTTCCGGCAGCGAAGCGGTCATTGGCTGAAATCCCATTGAAGAAGGGTTTGCTTATTCTACCGGCTTCGTATGCGTGAATTGAGTAAAGATCTGTGAAGTAATCTGGGAACGGGCACCGCGTCGCATCCTTGCGACAGCCGGCGGCGGCTGCCGGCGCGGCTGCCGGCTCCGGTCTCGCCGAAGGCGCCTCGCCACCCCTCATTGCGCCGCCACACACGTCGCCTCAATCGTCGCCACAGCCTCGATCGGGCACTAGATCGAGCGGGAGATCAATTCCTTCATGATCTCGTTGGTGCCGCCGTAAATGCGCTGCACGCGCGAATCCACGAACATGCGGCACACCAGATACTCGTTCATGTAGCCGTAACCGCCGTGCAGCTGCACGCACTCGTCGAGCACTTCCTGCTGCGTGTCGGTGACCCAGTACTTGGCCATCGACGCGGTGACGGTATCGAGCGTGCCGGCGACGATTCTCGCGATGCAATCGTCGACGAACACGCGCGCCACGCGCGTCTTGGTGGCGATCTCCGCGAGCTTGAACTTGGTGTTCTGGAACTCGGCGATGCTCCTGCCGAAGGCCTTGCGCTCCTTCACGTATCGCGCGGTCTCGGCGAGCGCGCCTTCCATGGCGCCGACGCCGACCACGGCGATCAGGGCGCGCTCGTAGGGCAAGATCGCCCATCAGCTGATAGAACCCCTGCCCCTCGGCGCCGCCCAGCAGATTGGCCGCGGGCACGCGCACGTTCTCGAAGAACAGCTCCGCCGTGTCCTGCGACTTCAGTCCCATCTTGTCGAGGATGCGTCCCACCCGGTAGCCCGGAAGATCCTTGGTCTCCACCATCAGGATGGAGGTGCCCTTCGCGCCCTCGCCCGGCGTGCGTCTTCACCACCAGCGCGATGAGCTCGGCGAGATAGCCGTTGGTGATGAAGATCTTCGAGCCGTTGACGACGTAGCTGTCGCCGTCGCGCACGGCACGGGTCCTCAATCCCTGCAAGTCCGAGCCCGCCGCCGGCTCGGTCATGCCGATCGCGCCGATCAGCTCGCCGCTCGCCATGCGCGGCAGCAACCTCCGCTTCTGCTCCTCCGTGCCGTGATTGACGAGATAGTGCGCGCAGATGCTGTGCACGCCCTGGCCGAATCCGCTGAGTCCGCGCCGCGCCAGCTCCTCGTAGATCACCGCCTCGTGGCGAAAGTCTCCGCCCGCGCCGCCGTACTCCGCGCTCACGTCGGTGCACAGAAAGACCCATCGCGCCGGCCTTGCGCCAGATCTCCTTGCCGACGTTCTGCTGCTTGCGCCACTCGCTCCTCGTTCGGAACCATTTCCGACTCGACGAAGCGCGACACGGCGTCGCGAAATATCGCGAGCTCCTCGTTCATCCAGGGCGACTCGTAAGCACCCGCAACCGCTGCGTTCATGTGACATCCATGGTGGCTCGACTGCAGCCAGTCTACCCGTAGCGGAGAAGCAAATTGCACCCCAAGCCAGGCACGGATTGTTAAGATGGCTTTACGCATGGCAGAGCGCTCGCACAACACGGGGATGGGGTCGCGCAAGGCACTGATCGGCTCCGCGGGGGCCGCGCTCGCCGTCCTGACATTCATCAATCTTTTCAACTATCTCGACCGCTACGTCGGTAGCGACGCTGGTCGAGAGCCTGCGCCGCTCGGAGCTGCATCTCACCGACACGCAAGCGGGCTCGCTGATGTCGGGATTCTTGATCGTGTTCGCACTCGTCGGGCCGATTTTCGGATTCCTGGGAGACAGCCGCTCGCGGCCGCGTCTGATCGCCTTCGGCGTGGCGTGCTGGAGCGTCGCCACGGCGCTTTCCGGGCTTGCGTGGAATTTCGCGTCGCTGTTCGTCGGCTCGAGCGGCGGTCGGCGTCGGCGAGGCGGCCTACGTCACCATCGGGCCGAGCCTTTTGTCGGACTACTTTCCGCGCGGCGAGCGCGGCCGAGTCATGGCGATTTTCTTCTGCGCCATCCCGGTCGGCTCGGCGCTCGGCTACGTGGTCGGAGGATTCATGGACGTGCATTTCGGCTGGCGCATGGCCTTCTTTGTCGCCGGTGTACCCGGGCTGCTCCTGGCGGCTCTGTGCCTGGGTCTTCGCGATCCGCCTCGCGGCAGTCAAGACGGCGACGCAATCGCGGAGCCGCAGGCCGCAACCCGGCCCGCCGCCAGCTATCTCGAACTGCTGAAGAACCGGCCCTACGCGCTCACCATCGCGGGCTACGCGGCGTACACCTTTGCGCTGGGCGGCCTCGCCTACTGGATGCCCACCTTCCTCGAGCGCATGCGCCACGTTCCGGAGAAGAGCGCGACGTTCGACTTCGGGATCATCGTGGTCATCACGGGATTCGTCGGCACGTTCGCCGGCGGCTGGCTTGGCGATTTCTGCGCCCGCTACACCCAGCGGGCCTATCTGTGGATTTCGGCCATCGCGACGCTCGCGGCCGTGCCCTTCGCCTGGCTCGCCCTCACCGTGATCTCGCCGCGCACGTATCTGGTCTGCATGGTGATCGCGCAGCTGCTGATGTTTCTATCGACCGGCCCGATCAACGCCTCGATCGTCAATCTCGTGCGGCCGACGCAGCGCGCCTCGGCGAACGCGCTCGGCGTCTTCGCCATTCATTTGCTGGGCGATGTCCCCTCTCCCTTGCTGATCGGATGGATCTCGACGCACTCCTCGCTCCAGCAGGGCGTGAAGCTCGTGCCGCTCGCCATTCTCGTCTCGGGTCTCATCTGGATATTCGCTGCGCTCGCGCAACCCGCGGGGCTCGCGACACCCGCGATGCAGGGCGCCCCGGCGTGAGCGAGCGCAGAATCGACATCGCCGTCGAGGATCCGGCGCAACCCGATGTGGCGCCGTTGCTGCAAGCGAGCGATGCCTACATGGCCTCGCTCTATCCGGCGGAGAGCAATCACATGCTCGACGTGGCCTCGCTCCGGCAGCCGCAGGTGGCATTTCTGGTCGCGCGTGTCGATGGCAAGGCGCAGGGTTGCGGCGCGGTGCTCGATTCCGGCGAGGGCTGGGCAGAGGTCAAGCGCATGTTCGTCTCCCCGGCTGCGCGCGGGCTGAAGCTCGGCCGTCGGCTGCTCGATGAGATCGAAGCCATCGCGGCCCGCCGCGGCGTACGCGTGCTGCGCCTCGAGATGGGCGGCCTGCAGCCCGAGGCGCTCGGCCTCTACCGCTCGGCCGGATTCGTCGAAATCGGCCCCTTCGGCGCCTACGGTCCCGACCCGGTCAGCATTTTCATGGAGAAGACTCTTTGAGCAGCCGCTGCTAGCCGCGCGCGCGGCTCAGATCGGCGAACAAACCATCCAGGTCCACCCGCGTCTCGAGGTCCTCGACGTCCACGGTCAGCTTGCGCTGCCAATTGGGGTACTCGCGATCGGTCCCCGGCACGTTGACCGGATCCTCCATGCCGATCAGATCCTCGATTTGTACCGCGGCGAGGATGGCGCTCGAGCGCGCGAGGTAGACATGGATCGCGCGCGCGAGATCGGCCGAGAAAGGCTCGTCGGGTGTCGCGGGTGCCGCCGGCGCGAGCCCCTGCTCGTTGAGCGCCGCGAGCAGCGCCGCGCGATCTCGTGCACGCGCTTCGCGTACCGCCTGCTCGAGCTCGGCTGTGGGATAGAGCTGCAACTCGCGCCTGAGATCGATGTCCCGGCCGTCCCAAAAGCTGCGCAAGGTCGGCATGTCGTGGGTCGTGACGGTGGCGAGGGCGCGGCGCACGAATTCGTCGGGCCGCCGGTACCGTCCGCCGTCCTTCTCGAACAACAGCACCTTGTAGTGATACAGACCGAACTCAGCCATCGCCCGACGCATCTCGTCGGGCACCACGCCCAGATCCTCGCCGACGACCACGCAGGCGCAGCGCTCGCTCTCGAGCACGAGATTGGCGAGCAACAGGTCCAGCGGATAATGCACGTAGGCTCCGTCGACCGGCGAACGGCCGGCGGCCACCCACCAGAGCCGGAACAGCGACATCACGTGATCGAGCCGTAAGGCGCCGTAGTAGTGCATGTTGTTGCGAAGCAGGCGCACGAATCCTTGCAGATGCTGCGATTCCATGACCACCGGATCCGGGGGAGGAAGTCCCCACCCTTGACCTCGATGTGCCAGCGGATCGGGGGGCGCGCCGATCTCGGCGCCGAGGCGGTAGCCGGTCTGATCGACCCAGGTTTCCGAGCCTGAGGGGTGGGTGCCCACCGCGTAATCGCCATACAGACCGATGGGCATGCCGAGCTCGCGCGCCAGCGCCTGCGCGGCGCCGAGCTGGTCGTGCGCCAGCCATTGAAGATACAAGTAGAACTCGATCTCGCGAGGATGCTCGGCAGCGAAACGCACGGCGGCACTCGAATGCGGGTCGTGGAACTCCGGCGGCCAGCTGAGCCAGCCCGAAGGCGTGCCCTGCGTGGAGCGCAGGTATTGGTCGAGCGCGTCGAAGCGTGCGTGCAGTTGCAGCAGCTGTCCGCCCGCCGCCACGAAACTGCGGAACGCGGCGGCACGTGCGCTGCCGGGGATGAGATGGCGCAGCTGAAACTCGGCGAACAGCAGCCGCAGGATCTCGAGCTTGATCTGCGCCACCCCCACATAGTCGACGAGGCGCCCGTCCCGCAACTCGCGCAGGCGGTCCACGAAAGACGGCTCCTGCATGCGCGCCTGAGCGGCTGCGCACTGCTCGAGCTCCGGCACGGTCGTCACCGCGATGTAGAGGATATTGAGGAAATGGCGGCTCGAGGCGCTGTATGGACTCGCGCGCCCCGGTTCCGCCGGCGCCAGGGCGTGCAATGGATTCAGGCCGATGAAGCCCGCGCCGCGCGGCGCGAGCCAGCCGATCAAGGCCTTGAGATCCTCGAAATCCCCGATGCCCCAGTTGCGCCGCGAGCGTACGGTGTAGAGCTGAACGGCGACGCCCCACAGCCGCCGGCCACGGCGGATGGCCTCGGGCTCATAGCAGTGGGTCGGCGAGAGAACCAGCGGACAGCGGCTGAGCGGGCCGGCGCCGATCTTGACCTCGAGCTCATGTCGTCCCGGCGGCAGGTCGAGCGGCAGCGGGAGGCGCCGGCGGGTGATCCACGAGCCTTCGATCTCCCCGCGCGAGATCTCCGCGCAATCGGCGGTGGACACGACGGCGGTGCGCCTCTCCCCGCTTTCCAGATTCACGGCCCAGAGGAGCCTTGCACCGAAGTCGCGGGCGGCGATGTTGACATCGACACCCGCGCGCGCGCACTGACTCGCGGCGATCGTCGGCAACAGCGCCCGGCCGCGCCCGATGGTGAGTCGGCTCACCTCGGCCGCGAGCGCGGCGGGATCGTCCACCGCGCAGCCCATGGCGCGCAGAATGTCGGTCTTGGTCTGCAGCGTGAAGTAGCGCAGCTCGCCGCGATAATCGTGGTAGAAATCGCCGATACCGCGCAGCCGCGCGAGTCGTTCGATCAGGTTTGCATCCAAGGCTCAACACTCCAGAAAGGCGGCGCTGCTCGGAGCCAAGGGAAACACCACGTCGTCCTCGAGCACCAGCACCTCGGTGGTCTTGCTCGCCGTATCGAAGCGGCGTCTCCACGGGCTGTCGGCGGGCGGCGCAGGCAATGTGAATGTCTGCACCGAGTCCGAGGCGTTCAACAGGAGCAGCAGCCTCGCGGCCCAGTCGCTGCGCTTGCCGTACCAGATACCGAGCGTGCGCAAGTTCCCGTCGCGCCAGTCATCCTGCGTCATTTCCGCGCCGCGCGCGTGCAGCCAGGTCACATCTTTCACCTCGACCCGCGAGGCGGCGCCCTTCAGGAACGTCTCGCGGCGGAACTCGACGTGGCTGCGCCGCAAGCTCGCGACCAGGCGCACGAAATCGACCAGGTCCGCGTTCGCCGCGAGCAGGCTCCAGTCGACCCACGATATCTCATTGTCCTGGCAGTAGGCGTTGTTGTTGCCGCGCTGAGTGCGTGCGAATTCGTCGCCCGCCGCCAGCATCGGCACTCCCTGCGACAGGAACAGGGTCGCCAGGAAGTTCCGCATCTGGCGCTTGCGCAAGGCGATGATCTCGGGATCGTCCGTCGGGCCTTCCCGGCCGCAGTTCCAGCTCAAGTTGTGCCGATGGCCATCCTGTCCGTTCTCGCCGTTCGCCTCGTTGCGCGGCTGATCGTAGGAAACCAGGTCGTTCAGGGTGAAGCCGTCGTGAGAGGTGACGAAATTGAGGCTCGCCGTGGGCTTGCGGCCGTTGTGCCGAAAAATGTCGCTCGATCCGGCGAGGCGCTCGGCGAACTCGCCGATGCGCCCGCCGTCGCGGCGCCAGAAGGCACGCACCGTGTCGCGGTAGCGGTCGTTCCACTCGCACCAACCGGCCGGGAATCGGCCGAGCTGGTAGCCGCCCGGCCCGACGTCCCAGGGCTCGGCGATCAGCTTCACGTAGGCGAGCGCCGGTTCGGCGCGCAGTGCGCCGAAAAACGGCGAGCTCTCGTTGAACCCGCTCGCGTCACGTCCGAGTACCGTCGCCAGGTCGAAGCGGAATCCGTCGACGTGCATTTCCTCCACCCAGTAGCGCAGGCAGTCGATGATCAGGGAGCGCACGGCGGGATGCTCGCAATTCACCGTATTGCCGGTGCCGGTCAGATTCTCATAGCCGCGCTTGTCCGGCGTCAGCCGGTAATACGCCGCGTTATCGATGCCCTTGTAGCAAAGCACCGGGCCGGTCTCGCCGCCTTCGGCGGTGTGGTTGAAGACCACGTCCAGGATGACCTCGAGCCCCGCGCGATGCAGCGCCTGCACCATGGCCTTGAATTCGCGCACCGCGTCCTCGACGGCGTACTCGTTAGCGGGGGCGAACCAGGCGATCGGATTGTAGCCCCAGTAATTCACAAGACCGCGAGCGCGCAGGAAATCCTCGGGCAAGAACGCCTGACAGGGCAGCAGCTCCACCGCGGTCACTCCCAGCGACTTGAGGTGGGCGATGACCGGCTCCGTCGCGAGCCCGAGGTACTTGCCCCGATGCTCGGGGGGCACGAGGGGATGCAGCTGTGTATAGCCCTTGACGTGCAGCTCGTAGATCACCGTGTCGCGCCAGGGTGTCGCCGGCGGACGATCGTCCTCCCAGTCGAACGCCGCGTCCGACACCTGCGAGCGCAGCGGCTCCTCGCTCGACAGAGCTCGGGCGTATGGATCGATGAGCGCGATCCCGGGATCGAAGCGCCCGCCGCCCTCGGGATCGTTTGCCCCGTGAACCCGGAACGCGTAGCGAGTGCCGGCGCTCGCGCGGCGCGGGGACACGAGACCGTGCCAGACATCGCCCGTGCGGCCCGGCAGATCGTAGCGCGCGGTCTCCGCGCCGTTGTCGGCGTCGAAAATGCAAAGCTCCACGCGGGTTGCGCGGCTGGAGAAGAGCGCGAAATTGACCCCCTGACCGGTCGCGGTCGCGCCGAGCGGGCGTGGGGCCCCCACTTTGATAGGCTGCACCGCTCGAGGCGCTCCTACAGCACCGGCCGGACGTCCCAGATCCGGTCGGCGTATTCGCGAACGCTGCGATCGCTGGAAAAGTAGCCCATGTTGAGGCAGTTCAGCGCCGACTTGCGGGTCCATTCGTCGGGGCGCTCATACAGCGCATCCACCCGGTCCTGCGCCGCGGCATAGGACGCGAAGTCCGCGAGCACCAGATACGGCTCGCCGTCCTCGAGCAGCCGGCTCACCACCGGTTTCGCATCGTCGGGGCGCGAGGGGGAGAAGTGGCCGGAATCGATCAGCGCGAGCGCCTCGCGCAGCTCTGGGTTGCGCTCGAGCTCGGCGCTGGGACGATAGCCCGCGGCGCGTGCCGCGACCGCCTGCTCGGCGGTCAGACCGAATATGAATATGTTCTCCTCGCCGACGTGATCGCGAATCTCGATGTTGGCGCCGTCCAGCGTGCCGATGGTGAGTGCTCCGTTCAGCGCGAGTTTCATGTTGCCGGTGCCGGAGGCCTCCAATCCGGCGGTCGAGATCTGCTCGGAGAGATCCGCGGCCGGCATGATCTTCTGCGCAAGCGACACGTCGTAATCCGGTAAAAACACGACCCGCAGGCGCTTGGCGATCTCGGGCTCGGCGTTGATCGTGCGCGCGACATTGTTGATGAGCTTCACGATCGCCTTCGCCATGAAGTATCCGGGCGCCGCCTTCCCGGCGAACAGCACCGATCGCGGCACCACACCCCGCGGATCGCGGCGGATGCGCTGATAGCGCGCCACCACGTAGAGCAGGTTCAGAAGCTGGCGCTTGTATTCGTGGATGCGTTTCACCTGCACGTCGAACATCGAGTCGACGTCGAGCTCGACGCCCGAGCGTCTCATCACCTCTTCCGCCAGCCTCTGCTTGTTGGTCCGCTTGATGCCGCGAAAATGGCGCAGGAACTCCGGCTCATCGGCGGCCCCCGCGAGCCGGGCCAGCTCCTCGAGGTCGTTTTCCCAGGCGAATCCGAGCCGCTGCGTGAGCAGCGCGGAAAGTCCGGGGTTCGATTGCTTCAGCCAGCGGCGCACCGCGATGCCGTTGGTGACGTTGACGAAGCGCTCGGGATACAGGTCGACGAATCCGGCGAACACGCTTTTGCGCATGAGCTCGGTGTGCAGTTGCGCCACACCGTTGACGTGATGGCTGCCGATCACCGCGAGGTGCGCCATGCGCACGCGCCGCTCGCCGTCCTCGGTGATGATGGAAAGTCGCCGTTGTGCCTCGGAGTCGCCGGGACGATGGCGCTCGAGCGCGGCGAGAAAATCGCGATTGATGAGGTAGATGATCTCGAGATGCCGCGGCAGCAACCGCTCGATGAGCGCGACCGGCCAGGTCTCGAGCGCTTCGGGCAGCAGCGTGTGATTGGTGTAGGCGAACACGCCGCAGGTGATCGCCCAGCTCTCGTGCCAGTTGAGGCCGTGCTCGTCGATCAGCAGCCGCATCAACTCCGGAATGGCCAGCGCCGGGTGAGTATCGTTGAGCTGAATGGAGATCGCCTCGGGCATGGAGGCGAGCGTGCGCCCCTCGCGCAGGTGCGTCGCCAGGATGTCCTGCAGGCTCGCGCTCACGAAGAAATACTGCTGCTTGAGACGCAGCTCCTTGCCCTGCCGCGTCGAATCGTCCGGATAGAGCACCCGCGACAGGTTCTTCGCATCGACCTGCTCGCGCACGGCCGCATCGTAGTCGCCGGCATTGAATGCATCGATGTGAAACGGCGTGATGCCGCGCCCGGACCACAAACGCAGGTGATTGACGGTCGGACTGCGGTTCCCGGGTATCAGTTGATCGAAGCCGATGGCGTAGATGTCCTGAGTGTCAAGCCAGCGGTGCGCCTCCTCGGGAGCGCCCGAGGGCGGCGCGACGCTGCGTCCACCAAATCGCACCGTGCAGTGCACGTTGCCGCGCGCGGTCTCCCACACGTTCTCGAGCTTGAGCCAGCTCGAGGCAATCTCGCGTTGTGCTCCGTCAGGCGCGATGACTTGCGTGAAGATTCCGTAATCGTAGCGGATGCCATAGCCCACCGCGGGGTACTGCAGGGTGGCAAGCGAATCGAGAAAACAGGCCGCCAGCCGCCCGAGGCCGCCGTTGCCGAGTCCGGGATCGATTTCCTGCGCGACAATATCGTCGAGGTCATAACCCATGCCCTTCAAGGTGGTACGCGCCTCGTGCACCAGATCCCCATCCAGGCTGTACAGGGCATTGAGGAGCGAGCGGCCCGGCAAGTACTCGACGGACAGATAGCAAACCCGCTTGACGTGGGCATTGGCGACGCGGCGCTGGGTGGCCAGCCAGCGCACCATGAGCTCTTCGTGCACGGCGAGCGACAGGGCATCGAATATGTCCCGATGAGTAGCCTGATCGGGCGTCTTGCCCAGCGTGCGCGTGAGCCGGTCGAGCAAAGCCGCCTGCACCGAACCGGCGCGCAAAGCGGTGCCTCCTCGCATCGAGAACTGGGTATCCAACGAATCCATGCCTGGGGCTATTATAGTGTCGTTCATCGGCTGCGGGGCGATGCAACGACTTGAGGCCAGCTTTACTTGTACTTGCCGCAGGATTCTTAGGGCTGCTCGGCGGCTGCGCGCTGCAGCCGCCGAGCGCCACAGGGCCGCAGACGCCGCCCGCATCGAGCGTAGCGCCCGCGCCCACCCCGCCGGCCGCGGCCGATCAGGCCGCGCTCTTGGTCGCCAACGCGACCGCAATGCTCGGCCAGCCCTACCGCTACGGCGGAGCGCAGCCGGGGGGATTCGACTGCAGTGGGCTGGTCGCTTATGCCGCGAGCCGCGCCGGCATTTACCTGCCGAGAACCGCGCAGGAGCAGCAGCACGCGGGCGTGCGCGTGCGGCGCGGTGACGTGCGGGCGGGCGATCTCGTGTTCATGCATCTGCAAGGCAAGGAGCTGCACGTGGGCGTCGCCCTCGACGCGCAACGCTTCGTGCATGCGCCGGCCAGCGGCGGTTACGTGCGCATCGACTCGCTCGAGCGGGCGCCTTATGCGACGGGATTCTCGAGCGCGCGGCGTGTCGCCGACGCGCGCGCTCCGCCGTGAAGCTTTGGCTATACTCGGCACGAATCAATCGCGCGGAACTTCCATGAAACTTTACTACTACTCCGGTGCTTGCTCGCTATCGCCGCATATCGTGTTGCTCGAGTCGGGGCTCCCCTTCACGGTGGAGAAGATCGATCTCAGGACGAAGAAAACCGCCGGCGGCGGCGATTACTACAAGATCAACTCGAAGGGCGCCGTGCCCGCCTTGCAACTCGACGATGGCCGCGTGCTCACCGAGGGGCCGGCCATCGTGCAGTACATCGCCGACAGTGCGCCCGATTCGGGGCTCGCGCCCCGCTGGGGAACTTTCGAGCGTTATCAGCTCATGGAAATGCTGAATTACATCGGCACCGAGCTCCACCCGGGTTTCCACCCGCTGTTCGCGCCAGGCTCCTCGCCCGAGACGAAAGCGGCCGCTGTCGAGAGTCTCGGCAAGAAATTCGATTGGTTGTCGAAGCGCATCACCCCCGGCAAGTATGTACTGGGCGACACATTCACCGTCGCGGACGCTTATCTTTTCACGGTGCTGCGTTGGATGGACTACGCCAAAATGGACCGCGGCAAGTGGCCGTCACTCGCTGCCTACTTCGAGCTCGTCGGCCGGCGGCCCAAGGTGCAGGAAGCGCTCAAGGCCGAGGGCCTGCTTAAATAGCGCTCACGGCTTCGCTCGCGACCGCCGCGAACTGGAGCGAGGCGAGTCGCGCATAGAGGGGACAATCACGCAAGAGCTCCGCATGCGTGCCCACCGCAATCTTGTGGCCGTGATCCATGACGACGATCCGATCGGCCTTCAGCACCGTGGCCAGCCGATGCGCGATGATGAGAGTGGTGCGTCCCTGCATGAGCCCCTCGAGCGCTTGCTGCACGAGCAGCTCCGATTCCGCATCGAGCGCGCTCGTGGCCTCGTCGAGCAGGAGGATGGGCGGATTCTTGAGAATCGCGCGGGCGAGAGCGATGCGCTGGCGCTGGCCGCCCGACAGCCGCGTGCCACGCTCGCCGAGGAACGTGTCGTAGCCCTGCGGGAGTTTGCGCAGGAATCCGTCTGCGGCGGCCGCGACGGCGGCGGCTTCGATCTCCGCATCGCTCGCATCGGGCCGGCCATAGCGAATGTTCTCGCGCGCACTCGCGGCGAACAGCATGGTCTCCTGGGGTACCAGACCGACTTGCGCTCGGATCTCCTTGAGCCGCAAATCCGCAAGACGCCGGTCGTCGATCGACACGCGTCCCGAATCCGGATCGTAAAAACGCAGCAGTAGCTGAAACGTCGTGCTCTTGCCGGCCCCCGAGGGTCCCACGATGGCGACGGTCTCGCCGGGTTTGACTTCCAGGCTGAAATTGTCGAGCGCGGCCGCGTCGGGCCTGGAAGGGTAATGGAAGCTCACCTGGTCGAAGCGGATGGCGCCTCGAACCCGCGGCGGGAGTTCCTGTGGATGCGCAGGATCGGCGATTGCGGGTCGCGCGTCGAGCAGCTGCGCGAGCCGCTCCATGGCGCCGGACGCGCGCTGCAGCTCGCCCCACATTTCCGAGAGCGCGGCCCCCGAACTGCCGACCAAGGCGGCGTACACCACGAATTGCGCGAGCTGGCCGCCGGTCATCGACTGCTCGAGCACTTGGTGCGCGCCGAGCCATAGCACCCCGATAATCGCCGTGAGCACGAACAGGATGGCGACTCCCGTCAGCACCGCTCTTACCTGGGTGCGGCGGACCGCAGCCGCGAAGCTCTCCTCGACTGCGCCGCGATAGCGCTCGCTCTGCAGCTCCTCCAGGGTGAATGCCTGCACGGTCTGAATGGCGTTCAAGGTCTCACCGGCAAGGCCGCTCGTCTCCGCGATGCGGTCCTGCGAGACGCGCGACAGGCCGCGCACGCGACGGCCTATGACGATCAGCGGCGCGACGACGACGGGGATGAGCACGAGGATGATGCCTGTGAGCCGGGCGCTCGTGATCGCGAGCAACACCAGCGAGAGCACCAGACTCAAGCTCGATCGCAGGATGATGGAGAGGTTCACGCCCGAGATGGACTGCACGAGCGTTGTGTCGGTGGTGAGGCGCGAAAGCACCTCCCCCACCCGCGTGGTCTCGAAGAACAGCGGGTCCATGTGCACCACACGCCGGTATACCGCGGCGCGCAGATCGGCGATCACGCGCTCGCCCACCCAGGTAACCAGATAAAAGCGTACCGCCGCCGCGGCCGCCCAGAGCACGGCGGCGGCCAGGCAGAGGATGAAAATGCGATTGGTCGCGGTCGCATTGCGGGCCGCCAGCACGTCGATGAACCGGCGCAGCGCCAGCGGCAGCGCCAGCATCGCGGCCGTCGCCACCAGAAGAGAGCCGAGCGCCGCGTACGCCCGTCCCCGATACGGCCGTAGAAACGGCAACAACGAGCGCAGCGGAGAGAGAGACTTGGCGGGCGGGCGATCCAGGGCTGCATTCATGCGCGCATGATCCCACAACCGCCGCGCGCGCGGGCGTCGCGGGGGCGGCCGCCGCGGCGTTGAGTTGACGGCGACAGCACGGGGCCGCTATCGTTCAAAAACAAGGAAAAATGCGCGGTGGCGCCGCGACTTCCAATAATAGCGAGGGATGCCAGCATGCTGATGCGTCGGCGTGCGGCGATACCACCTCGCGTCGACCAACTTGCACCTCGCGCCTGTCGCGTCGATTTCGCGTTCCGGCCCCGCACTTTCGGCCTCACCTTCATTTACCGCGGCAAGTGAGCCATGCTAGGGTGCGAGGTGTCCATCGTAGGTGCGACGCAACAACCCTGGGTGGACATAATCGACGCACCGGCCGAATGCCGTGGAGGCCACTCAAGTGTCCGACATGGATCACTCAAGTTACATGACCGTACAAATAGTCAAGGCTGACGTTGCGCCGGTTTTGAGCCGATGCTACTGTCGGTCCAGCTCGAGTTATCTGACCATATAACAATCTCGGGGATATCATGCCGAAGGCTCACGCCAAGTCGTATGCCGGTTTTGCTTCACGCCAATTGTTGTTTTTTTGCAGCGTTCTGAGCGGCGCCTGCGCGCTCGCGACGGGTGCGCTCGCGGCTGACGCCAATGCCCCGGTCTCCGCGCCGGAGAGCAGCTCCAATGGTCTTCAGGAAATCGTGGTCACGGCAACCCGCCACGAGGAATCCTTGAGCAAGGTGCCGATCAGCGTCACGGCGCTCACGCAGGATGCGATGGATGAGCGCGGCATCAAGGATTTCCAGGACATTGCGCGCTTCACGCCCGGCGTCAACATCGACAATTCCGGCACCAATGCCATCTCGATCCGCGGCATCTCCTCTTCCGCCGGTGCCGGCACCACCGGCATCTACATCGACGACACGCCGATCCAGATGCGCTCGCTCGGTTTCAATCCCGATGACACGCTGCCGAAGACGTTCGACTTGGAGCGCGTCGAGGTCCTGCGCGGCCCGCAAGGCACGCTGTTCGGCGCGGGTGCCGAGGGCGGCGCGGTGCGCTACATCATGACGAAGGCCAGCACGACCGAGTCCGAGACCTACGTGCGCAGCGAAGTCTCGTATACGGAGCACGGGCAGCCGAGCGGCGAGTTCGGCATCGCCCACAGTGAGCCGATCGTCGAGGGGGTTTTCGGACTGCGCGCGAGCGTCTGGTACCGCTACGACGGCGGCTGGATCAATCGCGTCAACGACAGCACCGGCGACGTCATCGACAAAGACGTCAACTTCTCCAACTCCGTGGCGGGCCGCATCACGGGAACGTGGACGCCCACCGACACCCTCACCGTGACGCCGGGCATCCTGTACCAGCAGCAGGACAAGAACGACGACTCGACTTACTGGCCGGCGTATTCGGATGTGGGCGCGGGGCATTTCAACACGGCCACGCCGGAGAAAGTCGGCGGCCCGGACACCTATTACCTGCCCTCGCTCAAGGTGCAGTGGGACCTGGGCGGCTCGCAGCTCATCTCCAACAGCTCCTACTTCAGCCGTCGCCAGCTCACCGCCTACCAGGGCACGGTTTACGACCTTTCCTACTGGCAGACCATTCCGAACAGCGTCACGATGATCCCGCCGGAGGCGACGAGCCCGCTGATCGATGGCACCGGCATCCACCTGCCGGCGGCATTGGCGGGCACGCAGACGCCGAACAGGATGGACAACACTCAGGAAAGCATCACCCAGGAGCTACGCTGGCAGTCCGCAAAATCGGACTCTGCCTGGACCTGGACCGCGGGCGTCTTCTGGCAAGTGGCGAAGGAGGGCAGCATCGAGGAGCTGAGATCCACCAACATCAATCAGGTGTTCAATTACTTGTTCGCCGAGTCGCCGGCGGCCTACTACGGCGGAAATTTCTACTCGTGCCCGACCAGGGCAAATTATCCGTCGATCCCCGCCTGCGACATTTACTACAACAGCAACACGACCTTCGACCGCCAGGTCGCGGGATTCGGTGAGGTGAGTTACGCGTTCACCGACTGGGCGAGGCTCACGATCGGCGAGCGCGTCGCACGCACTTTGTTCACGCTGAACCACTTTGCCGATGGCTTTGAGAACTACGGGCCGGGCGGCGCCGCCGCCGATCAGAAGCAGACGCCGAATACGCCGAAGGCGACACTGTCTTTCCAGGTCGATCCGAAGGATCTGTACTACCTCACCTACGCGAAAGGCTTCCGCGTCGGCGGCGGCAACGCGCCGCTCCCGCCCTACTGCGACGCGGACCTCGCCAAAGCCGGTTTTCCGCATGGCGCGCCGCTCAACTACGGTTCCGACTCCACCCAGAGTTACGAGATCGGCGCCAAGAACGGCTTCGGCAACTGGCTCAAGATCGCGAGCAGCGTGTATTACATCAAGTGGAATCAAATCCAGCAGAACATCTACGTTGCGGGTGCGTGCGGCCTGCAGTTCACGGATAACCTGGGCACCGCGGCGGCCTGGGGCGGCGACATCCAGGTGGAGGCGAAGGCTGGACCCGTGGACATCGATCTGGCGACCGGCTACACCAGCGCGCGCTTCACCCACGACGACCCGGCCGGATGTCAACAGGGCGCGAACGCGGCTATTCCCTGTCTCGCCAGCAGCGGCGATGCGATCTCAGGTCAGGCGGCCATCAACTATGCGCCGGGCGCGAACGCACCGTTTACCATGGCGCTCGGCGCCCAGTACAATTTCCAGCTCGCCTCGCACGACGCTTACATACGCGGGGATTGGGAGTACGAGGCCCGCAACCACTGGCTGGCCGCCGTGCAAGACCCGAACAACCAGGCCACGTATAACAGTGGTTTCTCGTACACGCTCCCCTCGACGAGCTTCTTCCAGGCGCGCGCCGGTATGAACTTCGGCATCTGGCAGATCGCGGCGTTCTGCGACAACCTGTTCGATTCGCGTACCGTCACGAACTATTCGCTCGGGCAGAGCGACGGCAGCGTAACGCCGCAGCAGAACGCCTACACATTCCGACCGCGAACGGCGGGCCTGACGTTCACGTTGCATACTCATTAGCCTCGAAGCTCGGCTAGCCCGATCGCAGTCGATGTCAATGGCCTGGGGGTGAGGCGGCGCGGCGCCGGAGTGGTCCGGGCCGCGCCGACCTTTATCAGGCTACGGCGCTAGTATCAGGCTACGGCGCGAGCCGAGCCATTGTCGGCCGCGCCCAGACCGGCGGCATCCTTCACCGCGGCGGAGAGAACGCCGAGCCCCTCCTCGAGCACCGCGTCCGGAATGGTGAGCGGCGCGAGCAAACGCACCACGTTCGCCGCGGTACCGCAGGACAAGAGGATCAATCCGCGCCGTTCGGCGCTCGCCAGGATCGCGGCGGTAAGCGCCGCGTCGGGTTCGCGCGTCTTCGGATCCTTGACCAGTTCGAAGGCCATCATGGCGCCGAGGCCGCGCACCTCGCCGATGGCGGGCACTTCCTTAGCGAGCGCCTCCAGATGCGTGCGCATGTGCGCGCCGGTGCGGGCCGCGCGAGCACACAAGCCTTCCGCCTCGATGACATCGAGCACGGCGTGCCCGGCCGCAATGCTCAAGGGATTTCCGCCGTAGGTCCCGCCCAACCCGCCGGTGTGCGCCGTATCCATGATCGTGGCCTTGCCGATCACGCCGGAAAGCGGCAGTCCCCCGCCGATACCCTTGGCCACCGTGATGAGGTCCGGCACGACGCCCGAATGCTCGATGGCGAACATCTTGCCGGTGCGCGCAATGCCGCTTTGCACCTCATCGGCGATGAGCACGATGCCGTGCTCGTCGCACACGCGGCGCAGCGCACGCAGGAAATCGAAGGGCGCGACGTTGAAACCGCCCTCGCCCTGTACGGGCTCGACGACGATGGCTGCCACCGCCTGCGGATCAACATCGCCGTGGAACAACCGCTCCAGATCGAGAAGCGCCTGCTCGGTGCTGATGCCGCGATAGGGCAACGGAAACTCGGCATGGTAGACCTCGGCGGGAAACGGGCCGAAGCCACGCTTGTAAGGCATCACCTTGCCGGTAAGCGCCATCGTCATGAGCGTGCGGCCGTGGAAGCCGCCGGAGAAGGCGATGACGGCAGAGCGCTGGGTATGGTAACGCGCAATCTTCACGGCGTTCTCGAGCGCCTCGGCGCCCGAGGACAAAAACAACGTCTTCTTGGCGAAGGTACCCGGGGCAAGCGCGTTCAGCCGCTCGGCGAGGTGCACATAGGACTCGTACGAGCCCACATGGAAGCAGGTGTGGGCAAAGCGCTCGGCCTGCTCGGCCACTGCCGCCATGATGCGCGGATGACGGTGTCCGGTGTTGAGCACACCGATGCCCGCGGCAAAATCGATGTAACGCCGGCCGTCGACATCCCACAACTCGGAATTCTCGGCGCGGACGACATAGATACCCTTGGTGCCGACGCCGTTCGGCACGGCGGCCGTCTTGCGAGCCCTGAGATCAGCCGATTTGGACATGACTTGCCCCCTACTTCGCCCAACAATGCGCATCCGGACGTTCGAACGGTATCATTGCGGCATGGGTTTGAGCAAAAATGCGGCTCCGCACGCGGTCGGCGGCACCTCGCGCATTCGCATCCTGCGCGTGGGGCTCGAACGCCGCGTCGAGGAGGACGACCGCGTCGCCGTCGAGGCGCCGCTCGAATTTCAATTGCATCATCCCGATCTTGGCTTGGAGCCCGTCTCCTTCGGCACCACCATGCGCACGCCCGGCGATGACGAGTCGCTCGCCGCGGGCCTCCTGTACGGCGAGGGCATCGTCGAGCGCGCCTCGGACATCGACGCCATCGAGTCGAGCACGCGTCGCCCGAACGTCGTCAATGTGCGTCTGAAGTCGACGGTCACGCTCGAGACGCAGCTCTCGCCGCGCCGGTTCTCCGCGGGCTCGAGTTGCGGGGTGTGCGGTACGACCAGCCTCGATGCGGCCATCGCCCGGGCCGCCGCGACGCGCATCGATGCCACCGGCCAGGTGGACTTGGGAGTGCTGTTGCGTCTTCCGCAGCTCATGCGGGAATCGCAGGCGCGATTCGGCGATACCGGCGGCATCCACGCATCGGCCTTGTTCGACAGGGACGGAACGTTGCGCAGCCTCGCCGAAGATGTCGGCCGGCACAACGCATTCGACAAGCTGGTCGGTGAGAATTTACTCGCCGGCCGCCTGCCGTTAGCCGATCACGTGGTGCTGCTGAGCGGGCGGGCCAGTTTCGAGCTGGTGCAGAAAGCGCTGCGCGCCGGCGTCTCGGTGCTGGCGGCCATCGGCGCCCCGTCGAGTCTTGCGGTGAACCTCGCAGCGGCCTCCGGGCTCACGCTGGTGGGCTTTTTGCGCCCCACGCACTGCAATGTCTATTCACACGCCGAGCGTCTTACGGGAGGCTAGGCCGGTGAGCCATGCGTGTCCCGCCTTGAGCGCCGTCGCAACGCTCGCATAAGCGGCCGGTGCTTGAACGGCGGCCAGGAAGGCGCGCCAGTCGCGGTAGTTCGAGAATGCCTGCCCTCGCTCGTGGGCTGCTCGCGCAACGCGGATGTATGGCATGGTCGTGCTCCTCACGAGCGCCGCGAGCGGGCCACGAAATAGCCGAGCGTAAGGCCCAGCATGGCGCCGACACCCACCGCTGCCCACGGATTGTCGCGGACATAATCGTCGGCTTGTGTGACGAAATCTCGCGCTCGTCGCACCCAGGTCTCGGAGGCATCCACCAAGGGATCGATCACCGCCGAAAGCGCGTTCGCGCCGGCCGCGCCGACTCCGCCTATGTGCAGATCCTTCTTCGCTGCCGTTCCGTTCGGACTCGCCAACATGGGTGATCTCCTCTGCGCTTTCGATGAGTCGTCCCGATTCTGGCGCGGCGCGGAGTTGCCCGGCAGCGGCCGCGGACGCGGCCGGGCGTAGGAATTCCCTCACTTAGCGGCTCAATTCACCTGATAACCGCGGCCCTGTAAGCATGCGGCCGTGGCGCGGTCGTAATTGCTGTGCGCGCGGTCCGCATCCCCGGCGGCGACACCGCCGTTCGGCTGGGTGGGATCGAAGCCGGTCTGCCCCTTCGCCCAGTTGTGGCACTCGTATTCGTCGGCGGCCTGCTGATCCTTCGACTGGCCCTGCTTCGGGTAGATGATGAAGTCCGATGGCGCTTGCGCCTGCGGCGGAGCTTGCGCGTACGAGCCGCCGCCCTGGGCGCCGGGATCGGCGCTGCCGTCGGGAGGCGGCGCGCCCTGCCCACCGTCATCCGGTGGGGGTGTCGCGACCATGTAACCACTCTGATCGGGCGCCGCGGTGTAGTAGACGCTGTTTGCGTAATAGTACGGGACGCCGGCGACCCACAGCGTGGAGTAATAAGGCGGCAACACGGCGATGGACATGCCGATGGGCGGCGTGACCACCACGAAGCCGGGGCCGCGCGGCGCGTACCAGACACCGCCGCTGAAGTAATACGGCGCGCCGCGGTGATAGTACGCGCGGTACTCGCCCGGCAACGTGTGCGCCACGGTTCCCACCGGCGCGTAATAGCGACCATGGTTGTAACGTCCATCGAGCACCTGCCCGCGGCCGTCGTAGTGCGACGCTGCCGGGGGCGCCCCGTGGAACGCGGGCGGCGGCGCGGCAGGACGAGGCGCCGGCGCGCTCGGGCGCGGCCCCTCCGCATGGCCGCCCCCGCCCCCCTCAGGCCGGCCGCCCCCATGGGGTTCCTGGGCAATCGAGACGCTGCACAGCGTGGCGCCGATCAGCGCTGCTGCAATGACCAAAGATGCGGGTGTTCGATATGAGCTCATGGGGATCTTCGCTGACAGCCTCTCAGGTGATGGTGTAGCCGCGGCCCGTCAGGCAAGCGCCGAGGGCCCTGCGGTATGCGTCGGCGCGGGCGTGACCCTCAGCGATCTGTGCATTGATCTGCGCCTGGGTCATGTTCGCCTGCTGCTGGGCTTGGGCATTCGCGTTCTGCTCGGCGGCGGTGCCGACGATGGCGCCCGTGGCGGCGCCGATCACCAGACCGGCGCCGGCATTGCGCGGCCCGCCGATAATGGCGCCGAGAATCCCGCCTGCGATCGCACCGGTCGCGGTCCCGGCACCCGGCGGTACCGCGGGCTGCACCACGACACGCTCGTAGGGGTTTGCGTTCGGCAGGCTGGGGTCCACCCCGGTCTGCTGCACGGCCCACTGATGACACTCGTAACGGTCGCGGTCGGTCTGTTGCGGAGACTGGCCATTCGCCGGGTACACGAAAATCCTCTGCGGGGGCGGCGGCGGCGGGGCCGGCACGACGACGGTACGCGGCGGCGGCGTCACGCAGGCACTGAGTGCAGCGGCGGTCGTGGCGACCGCAGCCAGATGAAGCCTTCGTCGAGAAATGTTAAGCAATGTCATACGCTTAGGAACCTCCATCTTCCGCAAATCAACGTTCAAAACACTGCCCAGTTGACAGCGAAAATGCATCTTGAGTTCGATGCCCGCACCACGGCCCTTGAACCCCCTCGCGACCCTTGCGCCACCTCGCGGACGGTCAGTGCGCGGGCTTCTTGAACTTGAGGATGAACTGATCCGTTTTGCCTCGAATCGCCGGATCGAACACCTTGGCGGTATGCGGATCCTGCGGGTTGCGCAACACGTCGCTTTGGCCGTCGTACACGAAGCCCGCCGCGAGCACTTCCTGTTTGACGGTCTGCGGATCGATCCTATGTAAAGTCGATGTCTGGCTCGCGCCGGCACCGGGCTCGGTTGCATGGTCCAGGATCAGGTAAGTGCCGCCCGGTTTGAGCGCGGCGAACACCATCTGGTTGAAAACCGCCACGTCCAGTCCCGGCAAATTATGCAGGTCGTGATAGTTCTGCGACGTCCATACCAGATCCACGAGCACGGGTGTCTTGAGCTCCGCGAACGGCTCGACCACCACGCTCACATTGGCATAGGCGGGGTCGGCCGCGAGGGCCTTCACCCGCGCCGCGAAATCCGGGGTGGTCGGCGAGGCGTCCGGTCGCCGCGCAGGCACCAGGGCATATATATGTCCGTTCGCGCCAACCGCCTTGCTCATGATGCGAGTGAAGTAGCCTCCGCCGGGCAACAGCTCGGCAATCTGTTCTCCGGGCGCGACGCCTGCGAACTTGAGCGTCGCGGCGGGCTTGCGATCCGCATCGCGCGCGACATCCTCGGCGGGGCGGCTCGGATCGGCGATTGCGGCAGCGAGGTACGCAGGCACCGCTGAGCTCGTCGCCGCGGCAGCCAAGCCGGTCACGAGAAGCGCAGGCAAGAGCGTGCGCAAGACCTTGAGCAAGCGATCCATGAGTTCTCCCCGATCGAAAAGCACCGACGCGGCGCGCGGGCAATTCTAACACCTGCGCCGCCGCACGCAGCCGCGTATGATTTGTACCTCTTAAGGCCTTTAAGGTTTTGCATGAGTCTCAGCGTTTTCGACATCTTCAAGATCGGCATCGGCCCCTCGAGCTCTCACACGATGGGACCGATGAACGCGGCGCGCAGCTTCGCCGAGCTTCTCGCTGCGCGCGGATTGCTCGCCCGCACCGCGCAGCTCTCGGCTCAGCTCTACGGCTCGCTCGCGCTCACCGGCCGTGGTCACTGCACCGATCGCGCGATACTGCTGGGTCTCGAAGGCGCGAGCCCCGATACGCTCGATTCGGCGTCGGTGGAGCCGGCATTGCAGCGGATCCGCACCGCGGGGCGGCTGCGCCTGCTCGGACAGCACGAGATCGCCTTCGACGAGCCGCTCAATCTCCTGTTCCACACCGACCAGGTCCTGCCGGGCCATTCCAACGGCATGCGCTTCACCGCGCAAGACGCCGCGCTCACGGTGCTCGCGCGCGAGGAGTACTACAGCATCGGCGGAGGCTTCATCGTGCAGGCGGGGGTACCGCCGGGATCCGGCGATGCCCGTGCCTTGCCGCCCTACGAGTTCGACTCCGCCGCGCGGCTGCTCGAGCTCGCGCGCCAAGGGGGCCTCGAGATCCACGAGTTGATGCTGGCGCGCGAGCGCACCTGGTCTTCGGAGGCGGAGGTGCGCCGGCGGCTGTTGCGCATCTGGCAGGTGATGCAGGATTGCGTGCGCCGCGGTTTCGAGGCGCAGGGGCTGTTGCCGGGTGTGCTCGGAGTGCGCCGCCGCGCGCCGAAGCTGTATCGCAAACTGATGAGCAGCGATCCGCAAAGCCCGATGCACGCGCTCGACTGGGTGAACGTGTTTGCGCTCGCGGTGAACGAGGAGAACGCGGCGGGCGGACAAGTGGTGACCGCTCCGACCAACGGTGCGGCGGGGATCGTGCCGGCGGTGCTGCACTACTACCGGCAATTCGAGTCCGGATCCGACGACGCGGGCGTGGTGCGATTCTTGTTGACCGCGGCCGCCGTGGGCATGCTCTTCAAGAAAAACGCCTCCATCTCGGGCGCCGAGATGGGCTGTCAAGGCGAGGTCGGCGTCGCCTGCTCCATGGCCGCCGCGGGGCTCGTCTCCGCCTTGAACGGCAGCAACGAGCAGATCGAGAATGCCGCGGAGATCGGCATGGAGCACAATCTCGGGCTGACGTGCGATCCGGTCGCCGGGCTCGTGCAAATCCCGTGCATCGAGCGCAATGCCATGGGATCGGTCAAGGCCATCAACGCCGCGCGGCTTGCGCTCGGCGGCGACGGCTCGCACAAGGTCACGCTCGATCAGGTGATCGCGACGATGCGCCAGACCGGCCATGACATGTCCACGATCTACAAGGAAACATCGCAAGGCGGTCTTGCGGTCAACGTGCCGGAGTGTTGACTCCCAGCCGGTCGCCTGGCCCTCTAATGCGAATTCAGTAACACCGTCGTATCGAAGCTCTCGAAGCTGGTGAGCACGCGCCGGTAAGAGTTCTGCATGATGCGCTCCGCGTTCTTGTCGGCGCGGTGGCCCAACAGCATGCGGATCATGACGTCATCGGCGGGCCGCGCCGCGTCCTCGGACAGGAGCTGAAAGCTGAATCGGGCGAGCCGCTGGATCATCTCGTTGGTGAAGCGCAGTCGACTCAAGTCCTGACCGTCGCCGGTACCGACTTTCGCTTCCTCCGCGATTTCGCCCATCAAGCGGATGATGAAGCGCGCCTTGTCGACGAGACCCAGGTCGCTGAAGAACTCGATTTCAGATTGGATGTTCATCCGGCTGGGAAGAAGTCGATGGGTTTGGTGGCGGTCAGGGTCGCCACATCTTTCGCATCGAACCTGAACAGGCGCACGCGCGCGAGCAGTTTCGATTCGAACTCGGGGGCATTCAGATCGCTCGAGACGATGCGCGCCGCCGTGATCTCGCCGCTCGGAGCGATCGTGATCTCGAGCACCACCTTGCCCTGCAGCGCCGGATTGTCGCGCAGCGCCCGGGCATACATCGCGTCGATGGCGCCCTTGTTGCGCGTGAACACGAGCGCGATCTCATCGGCGCTGCGCGAGGCCTTGCCGCTGCCGCCGCCGCGCGTCGTGCCTGCGCCCTGGTTGCCGGTCGCCAGCGTCGGATCCTTTACCGTTCCGGCGCGATAGCCGTTGAGCGAGCCGCTGCCGGCGGCGAGACCCGAGCTCTGAGGCGCGCTGATGCCGCCGCTGGTCCCGCCCGCTTTCGAGAGAATGAGCGAGCGCGACACCTGTGTGACGTCGCCCGGGTCGGTGGTCTTCGGCTGGTTCTTCGCAAGCTTGTCGAGATTCATATCCCGCAAGGCGGCCAGATCGTCCATGCTCGCGAGCAGTCCGCTCTTCGACGCCTTGACGCGAGCATCCACCGGCGGCGGCACCGGTTTGGGCGTCACCGGCGCCTTTTCCACGGGTTTTTGCGGCTCGGGCTTGGGGGGAGGCGGCGGTGGCGGGGGCGGCGGCGGCTCCTGCACAAGTTGCACCACCCGCTCGGGCAGCGAATCGGTGTTGACCACGCGCTCCGTCCGCGGCAGAAACGGCATGATCACGGCGATGATGCCTAGGACGATGAGGAGATTGCGCAGGATGCGGCGAAAGCGCCGTTCCATTTCCTCGGACGGCGACCAGGGCAGCTCGTAGCGGCGGTAGTACGGGGCCAGACCGGGCGTCACCGGGCGCTGGGCGGGATTTGCTGCGGTAGCCATGCTAGCTGTGCGCCCTCTCGCGCTCGACCACGGCGAACGACACCTTGCCGTACTCGGCATCGCTGCACGTCAGCATGATTCTCTTGAGCACGCTGTACGGAATGCTCTTGTCGCCCATGATGGTGACCTCGCGCTTGGCGATCTCGACTTTCTGCGCCCCCGCGAGGACCTTGTCGTTCTGCGCCATCAACGCGGCCTTGAGCGGCAGAAAAACCGGCCCCGCATTGGCGACCACTTGCGCAACCGTGCCCACCGGCTGACCGTCCACGTACACCGAATCCTTGGTCACCATCACGACCACCGCGGCGCTCGGCTTGCGATCCGACAGCGACTGCGGGATCGAGATGTTCTTGGTGTTCGGCAGGATGTCGACCTCCGCGGTGTGCGCGAGCAGGAACACCACGAGAATGGTCATCATGTCGATGAACGGAACGAGCGCGAAATGGCTCGCGCCCTGGCGGCGCTTGCGATGCCGGCGGTTACGGCCTGCGTTCATGGCGGCGCGTCCCCGATGGCGATGTCGGGAAAGAGTTCAGCCTTGGAGAACGGCGCCGTCGGCAATTGATATACGCGCACCGTATCCATGACTTGCACCAGCGTGTCGTAAGAGACGTTCGGGCCGGGCAGGACGGTCGCATCGGTCATCTGCGGGTAGGTCGCCTTGACGCGCCGCATGTACTCCGACAGGCCGTCGAAATCGTAGCCGCTCGGCGTGTTGTCCAGCACCTTCAGCGGACCGGAGTTGCGGTCGTTCACCACCAGATCGTTGGGTCGAATGATGACCTCGAGCTTCAATCCTTTCGGCAAATCGAGCGGAGCGGCACTCGCGTTCGCCGGCAGGTTGAGCTGCAGGATGTTGGTCTTGGAAAAGACCGCCGTGAAAATCAAAAAGAACACCAGGATCACCATCATGTCGATCATCGGCACGATGTTCAGATCGTCACGCCCCTGGTGATAGCGGGCGTGATTGCGGCGGACCATGCTCGCGGACTTGGACTTCATGAGTTATCGCACCGTTCGGCTGAGCGCCAATTCCGTTCCTCAGATCGTGCTGCGCGCGGCCGCGGGAGCACGGGTCTGCGGCGCGGGCGGAGCCTGCGGGACCGGCGCGTCGTGCTGGCGCTCGGTGATCGAGTTCAGGAATTTGACCGAGGCAATTTCCAGGCTGTCGATCATGTTGGTGGTCTTCGATTCCAGGAACATGTGCGAGAGCAGCAACGTGATGGCGACGAACAGGCCCGAGGCGGTGTTGTTCATCGCGACCGAAATGGCGGCTGCCAGCAGGCTCGCCTTCTCGGCGGGATTCGCCGTGGCCACCGCGCTGAACGCGCCGATGAGGCCCGTGATGGTGCCCAACAGGCCGATGAGCAGGCCCACGTTCGCGAGCGAGGACAGATAGTGCGTGCGCTTCTCGATGCGCGGGATGACCTCGAGCAGGCTCTCGTCCATCGCCTTCTCGATGTCGTCGCGGCGCCGTGCGCTCGCCACGCGGGCCACGCCGTAATTCAGGATCGTGGCGATCGACGCTTTGGAGTTCTGCGTGAGCGACACCACTTGTTTGAAGTTGCCCGCGCTCAGCGCGGGAACGAGGTTTTCCCACAGGCTCCGGTTGCGCATGGTTTCGCGGGTGAGGTACACGTATCGCTCGACGGCGATCGACACGCCCACGACGAAAATCAAGGCGAGCGGATAGAGAAACAACCCGCCGTCCTTGAAGAAGTTGACTGCCGAACTCATAAAATTCATCTTCGCGCTCCTAGAAAATACGGTCCCGCTGCGACCTTTAATTCAAACAGATTCCGTAAAATCGGCTATGACTTACTTCTCACCCTGCGCCGCCGGGGGTTTGGCTGCACCATTTTGAGACGCATCCGCCTTGACCACCTGGTAATACATCACTTGCCGTTTGAACTCGTCGCGGTCGACGGGCGCCAAGGCCTCGTCCAGCAGACTATTCATGGGTTTGCCGGAAAGGTCGCCGATATCCGACTTCTTCCACGGAACGATATACATGACTTTGGGCTGTTCGCGGTCCCCCGTCACGGTCGCAGTGCCCAATTCCAACCGGTCCGTGGCCGTGGGCTTGCCGCCCGCGGCGGTCCCCGCAGGCGCGCGCGAGCCGGAGGCGGAGCCCCCCGGCGAGTGGGCCGAAGCAGGTCGTGGCGCAGGCGCCTGAGCCGGCTGCGCGGCGCCTGGCCCTCCGCGGCCGCCTCGGGGGCGGCCGCGGAGGTATTGGCGCGCGGCTCCCCCGCCTCGCTCTGGGCGCTCGACGGCACCGCCTTGGAGGGCGCGGCGCCCGAGGCGCTCGTTTGTGACGGAGATGTTACAGGCGGCGCCTGATCGGCTTGCGCCAGAGCGCCGAGCGGCGCGGCGAGTCCCGCCAGCAGCAAGGTCAAAGTTCGTAGATGCAGGCTCATGCAGGCTCCTTCTTCGGGGCGGGCGCAGCGGCGGGCGCAGCCGGTGCCCCGACCCGCTTCTTCAGCTCGACCACCCATCCGGCGACCTGCTTATTGTCGCCCGCGAGTGTGAGGTAATGCTCGAATTGCTCGAGCGCCTTCTGCGGTTCCGCGAGATACAGATCGTACAGTACGCCCAAGTTCAGATAGGCGGGCGCGTAATTCGGTTCCACGGCGATCGTGTGCTGATAAGCCGCCTCGGCCTCGGTGAACTTGCCGAGCTTGCGCTCCACGATGCCGAGTTCGTCGCTCGCGACTGCGTTGTCGGGATTTCGCGCCAGCGCCGCCTTCAGAGCGGTCTCGGCGTCGGCGTAGCGCGAAGCGCGCAGGTAGAGAAGACCCAGGTTCACGTCGGGACCCGCGAACTCGGGGTAGGCGAGCGCGAGTTGTTTGAACTCGAGCTCCGCATCCGTGTTGCGTCCCGATTTCATCAGGGCGAGCGCCTGCGCATATTGTTGCGCCGCACGTTCCGGTACCGGAGTCGCGGGGACCGGCGCGGTCGCGCCTTTGGCCGTGGCGGCGGCACCCGCGGCAGCCGCATTGCCTGGTTTACCCGACGCCGCGCTCGGCGCGGCGGACGGCGCGCCCGCCGTGTTGGCGGCTGGCGCGGGCGCGGCAGCCTTGGGCTGGGCCGGCTTGGGCGGTGCGCTGTGGCAACCCGCGACGAGCACGAGCGCCGTCAGGCTAACGAATCGATTCGACTTGCTGTTCACCGATCTCCACCTTCGCGTAACGGCCGGGATTGAGCTGCGCCAGTGCCGCAAAGCTCTTCTGCACCCACTCGTCGTAAGTACCGTCCTTGACCCGCCCCGTATTCACTTCGTGCAGCTGAATCGCTTTCTCCTCGAACGGGAACGCTTGCTCCTCGAGGAGCACGTTGTATTGCTCGAGCTCGTCTTTCGACAGGTTGCTCGGACGCTCCGAGCTCATGAGATCCTTGCCGAGCTGGCGGTAGAGCTCGGCGCTCTCGTAGGTCGCGGCGGTGGTCACCTCGGCGACCTGATAATCCGCAGCCTGCGTATACGCCTTGAGCGCAGTCTCCATCGCCTTGCGCTTCTCCGCGAGGGATTTCTTCAGCGGGATCACGAGCTTGATGCGCATGAACTCATCGCGGGCGGGCGCCGCCAGTGTGAGGGTTGCCCTGGCGGCAAGCGCCTTGCTGCGATCGGTGCGCGCCGCGCCCGCGGCGCGATCGGCGTTCACCATCTCCTTGAGCCAATAATCGCGCGTATTGAGGTCGCCGAGCTTGGCGGCGATGAGGCTCAACTTGTTGCGCGCTTCCATCGCAGGGTTCAAAGGCTGCGGGAAGCGCTTCACGAACGCCTCGAGCATCGCGCGCGACTTCGTCGGATTGCCGGCCTTGTCATACAGATCCGCGGCCTGCAGCGTCGCTTCCTTCTGCAGGTCCGGGCTCTCGGTCGGAGTCTGGGCGATCAGCTCGAATTCGGCCGCGGCCTCTCCCGGATGGTTGGACTCCGAGTACGCCACGGCGAGCTTGCGCGTCACGTCGGGCTGCAGCGAGCTTTGCGGGAAGTTGCGGCGAAAGCCCTCGAGCACCACGATGGCGCGATCCCATTGCTTCTGCGTGATGAGCAGCGCGCCCGCGTCGAAATCCGCATTCGCGCGCACTTTGGAGCTGGGCGCCTCCTTCGACACGCGCAGAAAATCCTCCACCGCCCCGGCGCTGTCGCCCGACTGGCTCTTCTGCTCGCCCTGCTTGTAAATCGAGGCGGCGAGGCGATCGACGATCGCGGCGCGCTCCGGATCGTTCGCCGGCATCAGCGCCTGCGCGCTCGCGTAACCCGCTTCCGCCTTGTCGAAACGGCCCTGCTCGAAGTTCGAGTTGGCGATCACGGTGTAGGCGATGCGCTGCTTGGCGGCATCCACCGGCGGTTGCCGGGCGAGCAGCATCTGCGCGGCCGCGGTGGCGCGCTGATAGTCCTTCGCCGCGTACAGATCCGTCGCGGCGCGCGTCAGCACTTGCGCGCTCTCCGCATGGGTCGGGAATTCCTGGGCGAATCGCAATGAGCTGTCGACTTCGCGCACGTGAATCTTCGCCTTGGCTTCGCCCGACAGGCTCTCCTCCTCCTTGCCGTAGGCCACGATCGCCGCGTAGCCTGCATCCGCCGCCTTCGCGTGGGAGCCGTACGAATACGCGGTATTCTCGTACTGCTGCGCGGCATCCAGATACTGCTTGCTCTCGAACAGGGTATCGGCGAGCAGATAGTTCGTCACCGCGGAGTCGGGGTCGTCGGGGAACGAGGTCAGGTAGCTGCGGTACCATTTCGCCGCTTCCTGGAAATCCGCCACGTTCTTCGTGCGCTGCGCCTGCGCGTGGTAGTACTGCGCGACGTCCTTCAAATTGATCTTGAGAACTTCCACGACCTTGGGCTCGTCCTTCGGGGTGCGGCCCTGCCAGAACGCCGTGCCGTAGCTGTAATTCTCCACGAACTCCTTCTTGCCCTGGAGCACGAGATCCGGGAAGCCGCCCTTCGAGTACGCCTCGATCGCCTGCATTTCGAGAAGCGGCGCCTTCTCGTTGTTGCGATCCTGCGAGACGAACGCCCGATAAACGTCCGCCGCATCGGTGTAGCGCTCTTTCTCCATGTAGAGATCGCCGAGCCGCGCGTACAGGAGATAGTAGTACGGGCGCTGCTGCTTGCGGTGCTTCACGAACTCATCGATGCTCTTCGCCCCGTCGTTGTACGAGAAGGTGATCGACATGACGCGGAACGTGTCCTCCACCAGCTCGCGATTCGGCTTGCTCAACGTCTCGAGTTCTATCAAGGCCTTCGGGTTGCTCTTCGACACCAGCACCGAATCGAGCACGTTGGCGAAGGAATCGAGGCTGCGCTGGTTCTCGCCCTGCTTGAACAACGACCAGCCATGCTTGTAGAGGCTCTGGTTGTAGAACCCCGACGTCGAGCCGAACTTGATCACCGCCTCGTAGGCGGCCTGCGCGGCCGGGTAGGACTTCTCCGCGAACAGGATCTCGCCGCGGCGGAATTGCGCCTCATCGATGTACTTGCTGCTCGGAAAGGAGGCCACCAGCCGGTCGAGCGTCGCCAGCGCCTTGTCGGGCTGCGCATTGAGCTCGTAGGCCCGCGCCAGCTGATAGAGCACCGCATCGTTGCGCTCATACTTGGGGTAGGTCTTGAGCAATGCCGTGTAAAGATGGATCGCCTCGGTCGCACGCAGGCCCTCGTTGGTCGCGAGCTCGTGCTCGATGCGCTCCGACTCCGAGCTCTCCAGGTTGAGATCGCCCAGCCGGCGCATCGCCTCCTCGCGCAACGCGGCGTCGCCCGCGTTCAAGTCGAGGAAGCGTTTGTAGCTTTGCATGGTCTTGTCGCTGTCGACGTTGTGCGGCGGCTCGGGACTCACGTCGGCCTGCTGCTGCTTTTCCAAGTCCTTGATGGTGGGCTCGTTGCTCGCGGATGCGCCCGCAACGGCCGAATACAGCAGCACGCCGGCCAGCGCGATGCACAGAGAGGCAGGGCGCATCACCACGGCCACCACCACTTCTTCTTGCTCTTCGGCTTTTCCGCAGGCGGCGTGTCGGTCGGGGGCGCAGCTGCCGGCGGTTTGGCCGCCGGCTTGTTCACGGTCTTGTCGTAGATCGCGGCGAGCTCGAAGCGCGCCTGAACTTGATAGGTGTCGATGCGCTGCCTTTGCCGCCCCAGCTCCTCGATCGCGAGATCCTGCAGATAGTGCGCCTGCTTGTCCGTGAGCGCCTCGAGGCGCGCCTGCAGCTCGTCCATGCGCGCGCTCGTCGCCGCGACGCGGTCGGCGAACACCCCGGTGTTGGTCGGAACGGCGGCACGCGCCTGCCGCACCTGAACGTCACGCTTTTGCGTCTCGATGAGCGAGCCCTCGAGCTCCTTGACCGAGCGCCGCTCGTTCCAGAGCCGCGCCTTGAAGCTCTCGGACAGGCGCCAGTACATCACGCCCTTCAACAGACGCGTCTTGTCGCGCATTTCCGCAAGGTCCGGATCGTCCGGATGCATCTGCACGAAATCGTCGATGCGCTTGATGCGCGCCCAGGTACGCTGCTCGTCGGGGGTGCCGAGCGCCGCCACGTCGTTGGACTTCTCGATCGCGTTGATGCGCGACTCGAAGTCCACGCGCTTTTGCGTGAGCGCGTCGAGATCGGTGGCCGCCATCACGGCGTCGGCTTTCGGCACCTCCTCGTCGTAGGCGTGCTGCCGGGTATCGAGCATGTTGGTATAGGCCGCGACGCTCTCGCGCCAGTCTTCGATGTTGCGGCTCATGAACTTCAGCTCGCGGTAGTTCTTGAGGCCCTCCTGGAATTCGTTGCTGGCGAGCAGCTGATACAAATAGCGCGATTCCGGCGCGTCGGGCAGCGACTTCAGCTGCCAGTACCAGGTGAGCGTATCCTTCTTGTCATCCCTCAGCAGCCGGTCGAGCAGGTCGCCCGCTCGAATCTGCGCGATCGACTCGTCGATCCGCTTGAACTCGACGTCGAACGAATCGATCGCGGCGCTGTAGTACTCCGCGGCCTGTCCCGGCGCACCCAGCTGGTTGTACGCATAAGGCACGGTGAGGTAGGACTCCTGCACGGCGGCATCGAGGAGGTTGCGCTTGCGCAGCGCAAGCCACGGCACCAGGGCTTGCTTGAACTGGCCGAGCGCGGAATCGGCCCAGCCGACACCGAGCAGCGCCATGCTCGAGAACGGCCCCTCCAACCGCACGCGCTCGAGGATGGGTTTCGCGTCCGCCGGCCGTTTTGCCTGCAGGTAGGCAAATCCCAGCGCGAGATTCGCCTTGTCGCGCAGGCTCAACAGCTCTTCGTCGCTGCGTCTCCATCCGGCCGACGCGGTCGAGATAAGCGATCGCCTCGGGCAGCCGGTCCTTGCGCACCAGGGCTACACCCAAGTTGAACTGCGCATAAGCGGTCCAGTCGGGCGCGCCGTGCCAGCTCTGCAGCGCCGCGATGGCCTCGTCGTAGCGGCCTTCGCGCAACTTCAGCTGCGCGAGCAGCATGTAGCGCTCGGCGCTGATGCGCGGCTGGATCTTGTCGGAGACCTGGCGCAGCGCGCGCTCGGACTCATCCAGGTAGCCGCGCTGGTACCAGACCTTGCCGAGATAGAACCACGCCTTGTTGCGCACTGCTTCGGAGACCTTGCCGGCGAGCAGCGCCTCGAAAATCTTGCCCGCCTCGACGTGCTCGCCGAGCGAGAGATAAAGTCCCCCGAGCAAGAGCTCCGCCTCGCCCTCGGTGTGCGGGAGCCGTTCGAGCTGCTGTGCCGCCAGCAGGCGGGTAATGGAATCGAAATAGTCGTCCTGATAGAAGTAGAAAAGGACGTCGCCGTAATGCAAGTCCTTGACGTCGTGGGGCGGCAAGCCGTCGGGATCGGGCTTCTGGTTCTTCGCCCATCCCGCTGCCAGCGGCAGCGCGACGAGCAAACCGCAGAGCGCGATCGGCCGCAGCTTGGATCTTAGACGCCGCACCGTTACACCCGTCATCATTCCCAGTCTTTGATCAGAAACTCTGGCTGGTGCTTCGCAACCTTGTCGGTGATCTTGAGCTCGAGATACTTGGCGCCGACGCCCTTGTCGAAATTGATCGTGGCGCCGCGCCGATAGTCGCGGTCGACCGGCAGCCCCTTGCCGGTGAAGAAGGCGACGAGCTCGTGCTTGCCGACCTTGAGGTTGCCGAGGTAGATCTGCTGCACGCCGCCCTTGAGCAGCGCGTCGGCCTCGCGCGCGGTGTAGAGGTAGTTTTTCACCTGCTTGTTGTCGATCTTGACGGTCACCGAATCGAGCGCGAAAAAAGTGCCCACGTCCATCGAGACGTATACCGCCACCTGCGTGTTGGCCGGAAACAGGAGCTCTTCCTCGAGCACGAACAGATCCTTGTTGAGATCGATGACGTCCTTTTTCATGCTCTGCACTTCTTGATCGAGCGTCTTGAAGTCGCCCGAATCTGCAGCTCCCGCCGGCGGCGGCGCGGCACCGGCCGCGGCATCGCCCGCCGCTGGGGTGGCGCCCGCCGCGGAAGTGGCGGCCGGCGGTGCCTGCGCGAGACATGCGCCTGCGAGCAACAGGGCTCCCGCAACGGTGGTCAGCAGTCGAGACGTACGATTCATATCGAGCCTTACTCGCGAAGCAACTCGCGGATGTGATCGAGATACAAGCGGTCGTCGCCGCGCCTGTACCCGAGATGGGAGTAGCGCACCACGCCCGAGCGATCGACCAGGATGGTCATGGGCAACCTGCCCAATTGATAGTCCCGGCCGACGCCTGAGCCGGTGTCGAACATTACCGGATAGGAGACTTTCATCGAATCGGCAAATTCCTGAGCGCGCCGCAGATCCTCGTCGATCGAGATACCGAGCACCACCAGCCCCGCGCGCCCGTAGGTCGTGTGGATGCGATCGAGCGCCGGCATCTCGCGGCGCGAGTCGTTGGCCCAGCGCGCCCAGAAGTTCACGAGGACCACCTGGCCGCGAAATTCCGACAGGCGCAGATTGGCACCGTCCGACGCTTTCAACGTGAAATCCGGCGCGTCCCGGCCCACCATGGTGGGCGCATCCGCGACGCAAACGCCCGCCGCGCCGAGGGCGAGGCAGGCGAGGAGCACCAGCTTGGCGGGAATTACCCTCACCGCGCCGCACTCGCGCTTTTGCAATCATCGTCGGCGCGCGCGCGCGGCCTCATATCAATCACGCTGGTAACCCCGCTGTCCTAGGTTCGAGTTCGAAGGGAACAACCCTGCAGACCGGAAGCTTTGCGCCCTCGCTTTTCAACGAGTTTGCCCTGATCAGACCTTATGCAAAATCGCATACTGCGAGCCGCAGTGTCAACGCGTCGGGCTTCGCTTTGCGCAGACCGAATATGACGTGGCGCACATTCGTGGAAAGTCGTTGTGCATCACGACGCTCGCGCGCGAACGTCGCGCAGCGTGTATCGCGACCGCCGCAGCGTGCGGCTGCGCCTTCGGCCGCGCCCTGCTCCATGTTCACGGGAGAAACGACGACGCATCTCCGGGCGGAGACAGTCGGCGAGCGCGTCGTCCGGCCCGGCCATGCGGCCGGGCCTGAACGCGCCGGAATCAAACCACGAGTCTGCCGTTCGTAAGGCCCGCGAGCGGCTGGTACATGACCAGCGGATCGAGCGCGGAACCGCTGCCGAGCGTGTTGACGGTGTTCGGACCCGCCACGCCCGGACCCGGCCACAGCGTCGGCCAGCGCGCCAGATCGTTGGCGCTATGCAACGCCAGATAATTCAGCACGACCATTTGCACCAGGTTCGGCACGTTGTTGCCGGCGGGGCTCGAGTTCGTGTTCTGCGAGCCGTCCGGATTGAGGTAGCCGAGCTGCAAGCTCGCCTCTATATTGCTCTGCGCGGTCACCGCCCTGCCGGCGGGGTTGTAGATCAGCCAGTAAGTCGCCGCGACGTTCTGGTTGTCGGCCGTCCACACGCCCTTGCCGCGGCCGCCGACCGAATCATCGATCGTCCCGTCGCTCGCCAGCGAGCCGTCGCTGAATACATAGATCATGACGGGTTTTTGCTTCGCGGCCGCGTACTGCAACACGGCCCCGATGCACTGGCCCGCATCGAAGTCGCGCGACTCGCCGGTCGCACGTTCGCCCGTGTGGTAGTCGTATCCGCCGAGCTGAATCGTGCCGGCGGCGGCGTCGCCGTCGATCACCAGCTTCATCACGGCGGCGGTCATCTGGAAATCGCCGCTCCCTTGATACTCCGCGGTCGTGAATATCGAGCCCGAGCCGCTCGTGCTCACGATCAACGGATCATCGTCCGGATCGACCGCGCCGGGGTTCGGGTACTGATTGAGCAGGTACGCCGCCTTGGTGTACGCGCAGGCCTGGACAGCCTGGGCATTCGCTATCGCCGTCGGACTCGCGTAGGTGTTGATCACTCCGTACTTCGCGTCGCTGATGCGTTTCATCGACTCGAGCACGTTGGTCACGTCGTTCGAGTTGGGCAGCAAGGTACTCAAACTTCCTGTGCTCACCAGCCCCGCGGTATCTTGACCCCTGTCGATCACGGTCGGCGTCGCGGACACGTTGATCATGTTCGGCGGGGCCATGGAGTTGCCGCCCGAGGCGGAGCTGTCCGTGCCGATGAGATTGAGGAGTGCACCCTGAGCTCCCGCTTGCCAGATGCCATACATCGGGTTGTGGGGGTTCGTGTTGGTATCATTCTGCGAAAGCGCCGGAATGAGGGTGCCGGTGACGTTGGCCATCGCCGCCGTATTGGTGAAGGTCGTCTTGATGCCCCGCAGCTGCGCACTGTCCGACTGATAGCGCAACGTCAGGCTCGAATCGATGTTGCTCTTGGTGCTGCTGTTCGGGACCATGGTGCCGGGAAGCCCCAGCTTGCTATAGCCTGCCACGCTGATGAAATCGAGCTGACCGCCCTGCATTCCCCCGAGCACGTTCGAGCCCATGATGTTGGCCCCGCCCGACAGGTCGAAGCAGATGAAGGGGATCATCCCCGCTCCCTGCGTGATGCCGCAGGCGGTCACGGCTGTCTTGATGTCCGGAGCCAGCTGCGCGTGGGCGATCTTCGGATTTGCCAGCAACGCCGCCAGCGAAGGCAGTACCACGGAGGCTCCGCCTGCCATGAAGCCCTGCGCGATGAACTCCCGGCGCGTGGTGGGCCGCGGATGGTCCGGATGACGGAGCGGCTCGCGCCGTCCCAGACCCTTGGGTATCTTGCGGAACTTCGGTACGTTGCGCATTCGCATAATTGAAACCTCTTCGATCCTTTAGCTGATTAATCGATCATCACGTCGGCATTGCCGAGCGCCGCAGCGCAAGCACCGACCGTTACCGCAGAAACACGCGCGGTGCTGCTGCAGGGCGTGCTGCCGCTGCAGAGAGTACCGACGAGATTGGTGAGCTCGGTGGTGACGGTGGCCGTCGTGGGCTGATGCGTCAGCGAGCCGTTGCCGACCGAAAGCGCCGCAAGGTCCGCGAGCACCTGGGCCGCCTGGCCCGAGGCCGTGTACTGCGTATTGCCGGCCCCATCCGTGCCGTTGGCGGTCACGCTCGAGTACGTCGAGCCGCTGAAGGTGATGCCCGGGAACACCTTCGCCTGGATCGCGGGAGTGCTCATCACCTGCTGACAGTACTGCACCGCCAGCTGCGCGACACCGACCTGACCCGCGGAGGAGTAGGCCTCGAGGGTATTGATCGCCGGCAGCTGCTGCTGCACGGCCTGATAGGTCGAGACGACCGACATATTGGAGGTCGGGATGCCGGTGAGCTGCGAGAAGGTCGAGTTCACCTGCGCAAAGCTGCGGATACCCATATCGGCCGCCACCGGCCCGAGGTTCAGCGCCTGCATACAAGTGGTCTGTCCCGCCGGGCACGGCGATGCATCGACGATCACGTCGCTCGCGGTGCCGAGCTGATCGAACTGCAGGAAGAACTGGTCCGTCAGCGGCCCGCTCTCCAGTGCGATCACGGTGCCGACGGTCGACAAGACCTCGCCCTGCGCCGTATATCCCGCGGCCGTGATGCTCGTATTGAGCGGGGTGTAGGCCTGGCCCACCAGCGGAATCGTGCCGTTGATGCCGATGCGCATGCCCTTGACGGGAATGCTGGTCGTCGGCTTCGCCGTGGCAGTGAGCGAGATGAAGGTCGGCTGATAGAACAGGTAGCTGTAGTTGTCGTACTGGCTCACCGTGACCATTATGTACGCCTGCGGCACATTGACGCCCGGCACGTTGGAGATGTTGAACAGCAAGTAGTAGCGCTGCCCGACGCCCGCGTTGAAGTTCTGCATCACCTGGGCGGCCGTCAGGGCGCGCTGGTGAATCGCGAGGAACTTGACCTCGCCCTGGAAGCCATTGTCGCCCGAGACTTCGCTACCGAGCACGAGGGCGAAGGTGTTGTCCCAGTTCGAGATGGTGCCGCCCTTCTGCGGGTCCGCAATGTTCTGATTGACGCCGTTCACGTAGATCTGGCGCCCGTTGATCGGATCGTACGTCAGCACCACGTGCTGCAGCGCAGCCTGCAGCGCCATGGTGGCGTCCGGCGTCTGCGTCTGCGGCATGCCGTTCAGACCCGTGGAGTTGGAGCTGCGCAGCTGGAAGTCATAGTCCTGGTTGGTCTGCGCCAGCGTGAAGTTGCGCAAGGTGTCGCCGCCCGAATAGCTGACGATGTCCGACAGATTCGTGGCCACGACCGCAGGAGTGACCCAGGCCTCGATCGAGAATTCGCCCGTCGCCTGGATGAGCGTGTTGAGCTTGGAGCTCGCCTGCACGGTCGCCTGTGCCTTACCGCCGCCGGCGAGGAAAATGACGCCCCAGCTGCCGTCATATTGATAGTGGCCGGTCAGCGTGAGATCCGCCGCCGGATCGATACCGCTGGTGTCGTACGCGATCGCGCCATTGCCCTCGGAGAACATGTACTTGGCGATGGTATCGGCATCGTAGCGGTTCGCACCGCTCGCAACCGTGCCCTGAGTCAGCGTGAGCCCTTTGCTCACGACCAGAGACGGATCGAGGTTGGTCGGTGTCGCATCCAGGGCGAACGCCTGGATTTGCGCCAGCATGAGCGCCGCATCGGCCGAGCAGGTGCTCCAGCAATTGTGCATGTCGGTCGCGAGGCGCTGGTAGAAGCGCGAGTTGATGCCGCAGGTCGTTGCGAAGGTCGCGGAGTTCTGCGGCAAGCAGCCGGTGAAGTCGATCTTCGGAATCGCGGCCTGATAAGCGGTCGTGATGTTCGGATCCGCGAAATACGGCGCCTGCTGGGTGGCGGGATTCGCCTGCGAGGAGTGGCACTTCGAGCAGTAGACGCTCGTCAAGGTATAGATCGTGTTGCCGTAGTCGGTGGCGGCGGTCGTGGCCGAGGAGAAGCTCAAGCTCTGCCCGACCGACTGGTCCGGCGGTGCGACCAGCGTGACCGTCGTCGCGGACGTCGCGCCCGTGGCATTCGCCCAGTTGCTGATCCAGGTGGTCAAGATCTGGCCGCAAGCGCTCGGATCGGCGAGCCAGCAGTTGTGTCCGCCGCTCACCTTGACGACCATGGTGGAGGTCGAAGGCTGCGCCAGATTCACGACAGTGTTCGCCTCGGCGTAGGCCAGGTTCACATTGTCGCTGCGCGCGAAGTTCGGCATCTGCGCGGGTGTAGTCGCGTTGTGGCACTGTCCGCAGCGGTTCTGGCCGCGGATGTTGTTCCACAGGTTGACCTCGAAGGCCTGCACGTCCGCCGTCGCGGGCGCAGGCCCGGTGTAGGCGTCAACGCTGCTGGTCGGAGCGCCGACCGGCAGAGCCGAGTTGCCGGCGCCGCCGCCGCCGCAAGCGGCGAGGGCGAGTGAGGCCACCAGAGTAAGCAGGCCAAGGATGCGAGTGGCTTTCACGATCAATCTCCCATGCAGTAGGCGGCGGCTTCAGCAAACACCTGCCGCAACGAGTAGTTGTTCGACTGGAACGAGGCGATCATCGACTGAATCTGCGCGCCGTCGCCGCTCGGGTTCTGCAGGCTGCTCACCGCGGGCGCTCGGTAGCACACCGTTTTGAACACTCGAGTCACCTGGCAGCTCGCGAACGCGCCGGTGCTCTCGAGCTCCTGGCCGAGGGACTGAGCTCCTTGACCGGCGCCGGAGAGGCTCGCGCTCCAACCCAAGTTCGCATTCGGTCCGGTGCGCCAGCGGTTGTTCCAGCTGTCGTCGGGCGTGTTGAAGCCTTGCGGGAAATTGGTGTTGTTGATGTGGTATTTCGGCTGCGTCTGGCCGGCCGTGTACACGATCTGGCCGATGGGAAATGCGGTGGCGCCGACCTCGCTCGCCGGATACGAGAAGTTGTAGTAGGCGAAGGCCTGTGCCATCGGATCCATGCCGCTGTGGCAGCCGATGCAGTTGGTCAAGAAGAGCGTGCTGACACCGCCCGGGCTGCGCGTCACATCCTGGCGGATGCGGTCTGGCGGCCGGGTGGTATCCATCACCGTCGGCAGATCGTTGCAGAGATGGTTGATCATGGTGAAGCGGAACATCGCGCGGTTCGTGCCGTTCACGAAGAAGGCGCTCGCCGCGCCGCGCGTCGTCATGACGCCGGCCACTGCCGCCGCAGGAATTCCGATGAGCGAGGACTGCGTGGTCTTCTTCAGCTTCACGCTGAGATCCGCGTTGGCGGTATCTAAGTTGGTGTACATGGTGTTGTTGGCCGGGGAGTACGCACCCTCGCCCGACGTGCCGTCACCGACGTAGAGGATGTCCGCGCTCAGCACCGTGTTGAAGGGCACGTTGTCGCGCACCATCCCGATCACGGTCGCCGTGTAATCGTTCAAGGGAACGAACACCGACTGGTCGCGGTTGGTCCACGGCGCCGCCATGTTGCGTACCGTGTCGTCCAAGAACTTAGGATCGTTGGTCGCGATCATGGCCGCCGCAACCGCGGTCGGCGCGTTGAGCATCTGCTGCAACTCGGCGGCCGTCGGCGGTATGCCGGCGATGCGATTGTAGATGCGCGTCGCCTGGTCGGGCGTCACCGCCCCCGCATTCGCACCCGTGCTCAGCATGGCGAGCGCGCCCATGCACGCCGTTGCTTGCAGCACAACTTTGATGACGCGCGGTAAGGGCGCGAGTCGTACGAACTGCCTCATTGGTTTCTCCATCCCGTTCATGTTCACATCCGCGAAAGCATTGGTGACTTGGATCTGTGGCGGCATCTAAACACCAAATCGCCTCGTAAAGTATGTCTCGAGCTAACGACGTCGGCTTTTCGCGACAGTACCTAGCGCCGACTACGCACCCTTATTCTGCGATTCAGAATGTAAGAATCCGCGCGGTATCGTCACAAAACCGCATACGGCGGTAGTTCTTCTGTGAGTGCGTTAACAGATTGCGAGTGCGCATCGAACGAAGATGCACTTATGAAATCATTAAGTTCAATGATTCGGTGCGCACCCGCCAATTGGTCCTCGGACTAGGACAGTAGGAAACCGAACATGAACATCCAGCGTCTGCGTGAAGCCCGTCACGGTTATCTCAAGATGGCCGTTGCGTTCCTTCCCATCGCCCTTCTTATCGGGTGCAACAGTGCGCCGACCGGCTCGGCTCCCGGCCTCGCCGGCGGCCAGGCGTTGACCCCCGGCATCACCAATTATCCCATGGCGTACGTGAAGCAGCCGGTGCTCACGAAGAACACCAATAAGAAGAACAAGGCCGCGACGCCCGACGACATCGACGTACGCGATCTCATCACCTCGATCACCGGGAGCGATCTGTACGTACGCAACACGGCGAGCGCCGCGACCCCCGAGGTGAACGTCACTTCTCCCCTCACGAACGGCCAGGGCGCGGTGCGCGACCTCGACGTCTCTCCCGATGGGACGAAAGTCGTCTTCTCGCTGCGCTTGCCGCTCATGGAGAACCTCGCCAACGACGATCCCAAGCAGCCCAACTGGCATATCTATCAGTACGACGCCGCCACCAAGGCGGTCACGCAGCTCACCAACGACGACGTCACCGCCGGCCACGACGTCGGCGCCCATTTTCTACCCGACGGACGCATCATCTTCGCCTCGACGCGCCAACTCGCGACGCAGGCGATTCTGATCGATGAAGGCCGGCCGCAATACCAGGCCGTGACCACCGATCAGCAACAGGCGATCTTCCTGCTGCACGTCATGAACGGCGACGGCACGGGCATGCATCAGATCAGCTTCAACACCAATCACGACTTCGCGCCGTCGATTCTCGTCAACGGCCAGGCCGTGTTCTCGCGCTGGGATACCGAGAACGGCGGCGGGATCAGCCTGTACGTCACCAATCCCGACGGCACGGCCGAGCAGCTCTACTATGGCGCGAACAGTCACGCAACCGGCAGCAACATCGCCGGCACCAGCAACAATGTCATTCAATTCTTGAATGCGCGCCAGCGTGCGGACGGTGAGCTGCTGGTCATCGCCCGGCCCTTCATCGGCACCCAGCTCGGCGGCGACATCGTCGTCATCAACGCCCAGAACTTCGTCGAGATCAATCAGCCGAGCTCGCCCACGAGCACGGTCAAGGGTCCCGGGCAGATGAGTGCGACTTCGCTGGGAGTGACCACCGATGCGAACCTGCCGTCGCCGGGTGGACGCTTCTACTCTATGTATCCTCTCTACGACGGCACCAACCGCATGCTGGTGAGCTGGGCGCCGTGCCTGATCCAGGGCGCGGGCGGCACTACCGAGGTCTGCAGCAACAGCAACACCACGGGCGCGAACGTCGTGCTCGCACCGCCTCAGTACACGGTCTGGATCTACGACTTCGACGCCGGCACGCTGATGCCGCTGCTGTCCGCCGAGCAAGGCACCGAGATCGTCGAGCCGGTCATTCTGCAGGCCCGCAAGCCCGTGCCGGCCTTCATTCCGGATTACTCGCCGAGCAACGCTGCTCAGCAAACCCTGGTGAACAACGGCGTCGGCATACTCAACATCTCCAGCGTCTACGACTTCGATGGGGTCGATACGGCGAAGCCGGACATCGCCACACAGGCGAATCCGGGGCAGGCGAGCTTCTACACGCGGCCGGCGCGCTTCGTCCGCATCGAGAAAGCCGTCGAGATTCCGCCGAAGACGGTGCGCAAGCTCGATCAGAACGACTTCGGTCCTGCCGGCATGGGCATGCGCGAGATCCTGGGGTATGCGCCGGTGCAACCCGACGGCTCGGTGTCGATCCAGGTGCCGGCGCAAGTACCTTTCACCATCGACGTGCTCGATGGGAACGCGCGGCGCATCACGGCGCAGCACACGAGCTGGATGTCGCTGCAACCCGGCGAAACCAAGTCCTGCAACGGTTGTCACACGACAGGCAATGTCACGGATCCCTCGCATGGCCGCAATGGCCTCACGGCCGCGGTGAACAAGGGGGCGCCGACCACCGGCTCGCCCTTCCCGGGCACTTACTCGGCGCTGTTCGCCAACGCGGGCGAGACCATGGCGCAGACGCTCTCGCGCATCAGCTGCGAGACCGGCAGCGCACTCGCAACCCTGGCGGAGCCATACACTCAGCCGTGTTCCCAGATTCTCACGACCGATGTCATCTATCCGCCGGTCTGGACGAACTCTGTCACCACGCCGCAGCCCGACGCGAGTATCGACCTCTACTACGGTGTCAGTGTCGTCAACGGTGCCTCCACCGAAGGCATTCCGAGCACGCCGCCGATGATCATCGGCAACTGCGTTCCGTGGAGCGCCCAGTGCCGCATCACGATCCATTATGCGAACCCGGCCTCGAATCCTGCGGACCTCTTCATTCAGAATCTGTGGACGACCGCTCGCGGCCCTGTGGTCGCCGGCGTCGCGACGCAGACGTGCACCAACTGCCACAACCCCGTGAGCCTTGCGAATCAGGTTCAAGTGCCCGCCGGTCAGATCGACTTGACCAGCTCCGCCTCGACCGTCGATCCGACAATCGTCACTTCTTATGAGGACGTCCTGTTCCAACATGACGAGCTGACGCTTAATATGGGAGTGCTTCAGGATTTGACGGTCACCGATCCCGGCCCTCCGCCGACCCAGGTGCCCGTCATGCTTGCGGCGCCGATGGCTGCAGGGGATGCGGCAGCGTCTACGGCGTTCCTACGGATGTTCGATGGGACTTTTCATGACCCCGTGCTCGATCACACCGGGTTCTTGACGAGCGGGGAGCTGCGTTTGATCTCGGAATGGTTGGATATCGGTGGCCAGTACTATAATGATCCGTTCGTCGCCCCGGTCGCGAACTGACGTGACGGCGATATGAACTGATGCGACGTCTGCTCTGTCTCATTCTGCTGCTGCAGACGTTGCATCTGGGTACCGCACACGCGGCGAGGCTGCAACTCGTGGTGACCGCGCCGTATCTCGAGATGCACTCGGGACCGGGGCGCGGTTTCCCCGTGATCTACGTGATCGGCCGGGACGAGATTGTCACCGTGCTCTTCAGCCGTACGGACTGGTACAAGGTGCGTGCCGCTCACGGCGAGGAAGGCTGGGCACGTCGCGCGGACCTCGTGAGCACGCAACTCGCCAACGGCGAGCCGGCGCCGATTCCACCCTACCCCGATTTTGCCAGCCACCATTGGGAGCTCGGCGCGGGCTACGGGGTGTACAACCGGCAAAATCTGGTGACCGCGTATGTCGACTACGCCATCACCGAAAGCATCGACGCCGAAGGTGTCATACAGCAGGCCCTCGGCACCCTCGATAACCGCGTGATCGCGACCATCGGCCTGCGGCACACCTTCATCCCCGAGTGGAAATGGTTCTCTCCGACCGCGGGCCTGGGCGGGGGCTATCAGCACATCGTGGATAAGGTGCCCCCCGCGCCGCTCGAGAGCAACAATGAAATGGCCTACGTGTCGCTCGGCGCACGCGGATTCATCACCCGACGCTTCATGTGGCGTGCCGATTGGCGCCATTACGACGTCTTTAACCACCTGAACGTCTACGAGGACCTGGAAGAATGGAAAGTCGACTTTGCAGTGTTCTTCTAGCGGCCGCGCTGCTGTCGGGCTGCAGTTGGTTCCATCGGGGCGACAAGCACCCGCAGCAGGTCGTCGTGGACGACCCGGGGGCCGAACCGACCATCATCGAGCCCCAGGTCAACCGTCGCGTGGTGAAGACGCCGAAAATCAAGGCCAAGGATTTCGAGGTAGGCGTCTATTTTGGCGCGTTGAGCATCCAGGACTTCGGTGTCAATCCGGTGTATGGCGTGCGGGCCGCCTATCACGTCACCGAGGACTTCTTTCTCGAGGGTTTCCTGGCGCGCTCGAAGTCCGGCCAGAGCAGTCTGGAGGAGACTTTTCCCGCGATCACGGTGCTCAGCAACTCTGGGAGGTACTTCACGTACTACGACCTCGACGTGGGCTACAACATACTGCCCGGCGAGGTGTTTTTGGGACGCGGCCGCGCCTTCAACACGGCGCTGTACGTGATCGTCGGCATCGGGGATGTGAAGTTTGCCGACCAGGATCAGTTCGCGATCAATTTCGGAGTCGGCACGCGGATCTTGATAACCGATTGGCTGGCTCTGCACTTGGACGTTCGCGACCACGTGTTCGAGGACAACCTGTTCGGAGTCGACGAGAACGTACACAACATTGAAGGGACGCTGAGCCTGACGACGTTTTTCTGAAGTTCTTTGCCGTATCAATTAGGAGAGATCATGCGTATGAGTACCAAGATGTTGCGACGCTGCGCGATGGCGGCCATCGTCATCGCCTCCGCCGCCTTCGCCGCCGATGCGAGCGGCCCCGCTCCGGCCTTCACGCTCACCGGCCTCGACGGCGGTCAGGCCGCCCTGAGCCAGTACAAGGGCCAGGTCGTGATGGTGAACTTCTGGGCCACCTGGTGCGGGCCGTGCCAGCAGGAGATGCCGCTCCTCGACCAGATGTACAAGAAGTACAAACCGGCGGGCTTCACGCTCATCGGGGTGAACGTGGACAAGGACGCGCCGCCCGTGAAGGAGCTGCTCGCGCGCAAGCCCGTGAGCTTCCCCGTGCTGCTCGACCCCGCCAATCAGGTGAGCAAGGCCTATCACGTCGATGAGATGCCAAGTTCGGTGATCATCGACCGCAAAGGCCAGATCCGCTACATCCATCGCGGCTACCGGCCGGGCGACGAGAACGATTATCAGGATCGTATCCGTCAGCTCATCCGGGAGTAGCACATGCGCGGCCTGCGTCCCTTGGCTCTGGCGGGCGTCGTCTTGATGACGGCGGCCTGCAGCAACATGCAGCCCTGGGTCAAGCCCTACGAGCGCGATAAGCTCGCCGATCCGATCATGTCCTGGGACCGCGACTCGATCTCCTCGGGATATCTCGACCACATTCGGGAATCCCGTGAGGGATCGCGCGGCGCGACCGGCAGCGCGGGCGGGGGCTGCGGTTGCAATTGATGAAAGTAGCGGCGGTGCAGCGCATTCTCGGGCGAGTCGCGGCCGTCGTGGCACTGCTCCTGCTTCGAGCCACCTGCGCGGACGTCCTGCCGGACGACCGCGCAGACATCTTTTATTCGAAGTACAGCGGCGGCGGCATGGACATCACCGGCGAATCGGCGGCGGTGAACAAGAAATTCACCGAGAACATCGCCGCCCAGGTGAACTACTTCGTCGACCATGTGAGCGGCGCATCGATCGACGTGCTGAGCCAGGCGAGCCAGATCCGCGACGAGCGCATCCAGAAGAGTGCGACCCTGGAGTTCGTGCACGATAAGACGACCTATACCGCTTCGTACACGGGGAGTGTCGAACGCGATTACCGCTCCGATACCGCCAGCATCGCGATGAAACAGGACATGTTCGGCGACCTGACGACTCTGTCGCTCGCTTTCGCCAACACCGTCGACAAGGTCGGCGAGAACAACGGCACCGCCTGGGTGCCCATCATCACCTGGCTCGGACATGCGCAGAGCCGCAACTACGACATCGATTGGTCGCAGATCCTCACCAAGAACCTGATCGCGGGCGTGAACTTCAACGTGATCACGGACTGGGGATACCTCGCCAGCCCATACCGATCGATTCGCTACCTGGATGCCGGCACCCCGAAAGGTTACTCGCTCGGCAGCCAGGTGTATCCGGATACCCGCACCAGCACCGCGGTTCAGTTAGAGGCCAAGTACTTCCTGCCGTACCGGGCCGCCGTCACCGGCTCGTTCCGTTATTTCCGCGACACCTGGGACATCGTGGGCAAGACCTTCGAGATCGATTACACCCACCCCATCAGCAACATCTGGATCCTGGAAGGACGTTTCCGCTACTACACGCAGAACAACGCCAATTTCTATTCCGACCTATTTCAGTATGCCGACGAGTTTGAATTCGAGGGGCGCGACCAGGATCTCGCCGCGCAGGACAATTACACCATCGGTGCCAAGGCGACTTATGCGTTTCTACCGAACGGCTGGAAGATCTTCAAGCGCGCCACGCTCACGCTCGACGCGAGCCGCATCGCGTTCCACTACAAGGACTTCAGGAACATCAAGGATTACGGGCTGCCCCAGTATCAGCCGGGCACCGAGCCGCTGTATCAGTTCAACGCGATGGTCTATCAGGTCTACATCTCGATGTTCTTTTGACCGGAACGTACCACACGGCGCCACCAGACGAGAATCATCGGGGCAAGCGCCATGGTTATGGCGACCGTGTCCGCGACCCAGTCCCAGAAGTCGCGATCCCGATGCACGATCGAGAGTCCTTGCACGAACTCGATGAAGGCGCCGAACGCCGATAGGAGCGCTGCGATCACGAACAGATTGCGCCGGGGAAAGGCCGCGACGCCGAGGCCCGTCAAGGCGTAGAACGCAAGAAAGTGCTCGGCCTTGTCCCAGGGCACGAGCTGCACGGCCTTTTGCGGCGGAATCACGGCACTGTAAAAAGTGAAGATGAGCGCTGCGAAGAAGGCGACCTGTGCCAGGCGAACCAGCCAGGAAACTTTGAGCACCGGGCCTCCAAAAAGGCCGCAGCATAGCAAATCACTGCTGCGCCGCCCCCGTCTTGCGGCTACCCGGGAGCCCGCTTGGGGTTCGCCGGCTGCCGGCCGTGACTCGTCTGCGTTTTTTCTGCATATTAGGCACATGTCGAACAGCGGGCAGGCGCGCACCTCGCGCAGGAATCTTCTGAAAGGGCTGGCGCTCGGCGCGGCGGGCGCCGCCATCGGTGCGCGCAGTGCCGGCGGCGCCGAGACCGCCAAGGTCGACGTCCACGACAGCCAAGCCGTGGCGCTCGGCTACGTGGAGAATGCGAGCCAGGTCGACGCCAAGAAGTATCCGCAGTACGTGGCGGGCTCGAACTGCGACAACTGCCTGCAGCTGCAGGGCAAGCCCGGCAACAACTACCGGCCGTGCACGCTGTTTTCGGGGAAACTGGTGGCGGTGTCCGGCTGGTGCTCGGGGTGGGCCGCCGAGATGTGAGTCACCGCGCCCACGCGTCGCGTACCGCAACGCCGATGGCGGGGAAATCGGTGAAAAAGCCGTCGATGCCGAGCGCCAGATAGCGGGCGATCTCGCCGCGCAGGTCGCCGTGCGCGGCGGGCGATTGCCCGATCTTGAGGTCATCGGGAAGAAACTCGTTCTCGGCCCGAAACGTCCAGACGTGAACCTTGAGACCCTGCGCATGGGCCTCGGCCACCGACGCAGGCGTCGCCAGCATCTTGCCGATGCCGATGCAATCTGCGTATTCAGCGATGCGCGCGACGTCGCCGATCCCGTGCTCCAGGAGCTGTACCAGCGGCAGCGGGGTCATCGCGCGCAGTTGCCGCAAATTGCCCGGATCGAAGGACTGGATGAAGACCGGCGATCCGCGCTCGCCGTAACCATGGCGCTCGAGCGTCTCGAGCACCGGCCGTTCCAGCGCGAGACCCAGCTTTTGAAAATGGGCCGGATGCTTGGTCTCCGGATAGAGCCCGACTCTGGACCTGTCGGAGCGCGTGCCACTGGCGCTTTGTGCCAGCTGCATGATTTCCTCGAAGGTCGGTACGCTGAAGCGGCCGTCAAAAGCGCAGTTCGCCGCGCGCAAGACCGGCAGGCGCTCGCGTGCACGCAGTGTCTTGATCTCGGCGAGCGTGAAATCCTCGGTGAACCAACCCGTCATCGTCTCGCCGTCGATGACCTGCGTGCGCCGCCGCCCGGCGAACTCGGGATGCTGCGCAACGTCCGTGGTGCCCCCGATCTCGTTTTCATGACGCGCGATGAGCACGCCGTCGCGGGTCATGACCAGGTCGGGCTCGATATAGTCCGCGCCCTGCTCGATCGCTCGCTGGTAACTCTCGAGGGTGTGTTCCGGCCGTTCCCCGCTTGCCCCGCGATGGGCAATCACAATTACGCTCGACGAATCGGCCACAAGGTATCCCCGTTGAACAAACGGGGTAGTTTAGACCACGAGCACATCCCGGGGCTTCCTTCGCGGAAGCCCCGGGCGTGCCGGCGGGCAAAAATGCCGACTTACCGCGGTGGTGGGGCCAGCGGAATCGCGTTCGTCTCGTACGCCGCAATCACGCCGTTCGTTCCCGGCGTCCACGAAGAAGGCTGCCGGGACTTTCCCTGCAACCGATCTGCGCGCGTCGAGGTAGGCGCCGCGAAAGCCGCTCCGATAGCAAAAACCGCAACAGCCGTCACCATCATTTTGCCACGGTACATGACATCCCTCGTCTTACGACCGATGCGACGGGTTGAGATCCGAAACAGCCATCATCGAGGCCTTCGGCGGATTGACGCCCGGATCCTCCATCACGACGGCCTTCGGCGGATTGACGCCCGGATCTTCCATCACCGCAGCCTTCGGCGGATTGACGCCCGGATCCTCCATCACCGCAGCCTTCGGCGGATTGACGCCCGGATCCTCCATCACCGCAGCCTTCGGCGGATTGACGCCCGGATCTTCCATCACCGCGGCCTTCGGCGGATTGACGCCCGGATCCTCCATCACCGCAGCCTTCGGCGGGTTAACACCCGGATCTTCCCGCGTCACAAACTGCGCCCCTTGGACCACATGCTGCCCCTGGGGGTTGTTTTGATAGGCGAAAGCTGCACTGGACACTGCGCAGCAGGTATACAAAGCGATTAGACTTGCTTTCATATTCGATAATCTCCCGGGACTTTTTGGATGGAACACACTTGGACACAGCTAGGCGGGCAGAGCACCCCGCCTATTAGGTAAAGCGACATTCGCACGGAAATCCCCTCATGCTGCATCGCGACAATTTATGGCGTGCGTGCGCGGACCCCGGGGTGCGAAACACGCTTGTTCCAGCGGCGATGAGAGACCTGCGATGCAAGTGCCCGCGAATTTCACGCAACTCCTGACCGACTGGCGCGACGGTAATCCCCAGGCCCTGGAGCGTCTGACGCCGCTCGTTTATGAGGAGCTTCGCCGGCTGGCGCGCAACTACATGCGGGCGGAGCGCGGCGGCCATACCTTGCAAGCGACCGCCGTGGTGCACGAAGCCTTTCTGCGGCTGATACAGGGGAACGTGGCGCTGCAGGATCGCGCTCATTTCTTTGCCCTCGCCTCCCGGCTCATGCGCCGGGTGCTGGTCGACCATGCTAAATCGCGCGGGCGGCAGAAACGAGGGGTTCCGCAGAACGAGCCATTCCAACAAGACTCCGTTCCGCAAGTGGCCGGTTTCGACGTCATCGCCCTCGACGATGCCATTCAAAGTTTGCAGCAAATGGAGCCGCGCCTCGCGCAAGTCATCGAGCTTTACTACTTTGGCGGCCTGACCTACGACCAAATCGCCGCCGAGGGCGGCGCCTCGGTCGCGACCGTGCACCGCGACATACGGCTTGCGCGCGCCTGGCTGCTGCAAGAAATCGCAGGACACCCGCCCACGTGATTCCTCGCGGGCGCTGGCAACAGATCCAATCGCTGTTCGACGAAGTCGTCGATGCGCCGCCCGCCGAGCAAGCCGCGCGTCTGGCGAAGGCATGCGGGGACGACGGGGAGCTCCTGCGTTCGGTCGAATCGCTCCTGGCATCGGATCACCGCACCGAGGACCCGCTGATGAACGTCATCAGCGAAGCGGCGGAATCGCTGCTCGTAGAGCATCAGGACCGTCTGGTGGGCACCCGCATCGGCAACTACCGCATCGTGTCCATCTTAGGTCACGGCGGCATGAGCACCGTCTATCGCGGCGAGCGCGACGATGCCAAGTACGAGCAAACGGTGGCCATCAAGGTACTGCATCACGCCGCCCTGCATCCCCGCCTGCGCAGCCGACTGCACAGCGAGCGGCACATCCTCGCGACACTCGCCCATCCCTCCATCGCGCGTCTGATCGACAGCGGGGAGTTCGAGGACGGCACGCCGTACTTGGTGATGGAGCACGTCGACGGCGAGTCCATCGATGCCTACTGCGACAGCCGCACCTTGTTCGTGCGCGAGCGTCTCGAGCTGTTCGTACGCGTCTGCGCGGCGGTTCAATACGCACATCGCAACCTGGTCGTGCACCGTGACATCAAGGCGGCGAACATTCTCGTGATGAGCGATGGCACGCCGAAGCTCCTGGATTTCGGTATCGCCAAGTTGCTCGCTCCGGAGAGTATGCGGCATACGGTTCCGGTGACGCGCCTGCAAGAGCGCATCCTCACGCCGGAGAACGCCGCTCCCGAACAGGTGCTCGGCCGCTCCATCACCACCGCGACCGACATCTATGCGCTCGGGGTACTGCTGTACCAACTGCTGACCGGCCGATCGCCCTACCGTCTCACGAGCTACAGCCAGCTGCAGCTCGAGCGCGCGATCTGCATGGACGACCCGATGCGTCCGAGCCAGATCGTGCTCGCGAAGTTCGGGGCGGAGACCGACGCGGACCGAAGCCGCCTCTCGGACCGGCGCGGGCTGTCGCCGCTACGCTTGCGCGCCAGGCTCTCCGGCGACCTGGATGCGATCATCGCGATGGCCATGCGCAAGGAGCCGGATCGCCGTTATCCGTCCGTCGAGGCCCTCGCCGACGATATCTCGCGGCACCTTCTCGGCAGACCGGTCCTGGCGCGCCAGGGCGACTGGCGCTACAACACGGCGAAGTTCATGCGGCGTCATCTGCTGCCGTTATCGGTGGTGGCCGCGGCATTTCTGGGTCTCGCGCTCATCGCGGGCGTCACCCTCTGGCAAAACCACCGCATCGAGATGGCGCGTGACGCGACGACCCGGGAACGCGATCGGGCGCAGCAAGTGTCCGCCTTCCTCATCGACGTCTTCTCGCAAGCAGACCCATACACGGCACAAGGACACGATACGACCGCCAAAGAGCTGCTGGATCGCGGTGCGGCAAGAATTGTCAGCCAGAATCTGCAGCCCGAAGTCCGGGCGCAGCTCCTGGAGAGCATCGGAGTCGCTTACCGCCGCCAAGGATTGACTGAACGCGCGATCCCGTTGTTCGAGCAGGCCGTCGAGATCCGGCGGCAGGAAAAGCCCGTCGATAGCCAGCGCACCGCCGCCGCGCTTGCGAACCTCGCGCGCGCGCTCACCGAGGCGGGCCATCTGGTGTCCGCAGAGGCTTATCTGCAGCAAGCGCTCGAGATGTCGCGCAAGGGCGATCCGTCCTCATCGATCGAGACGGCTGATATTCTGGTTCAGTATGCGCAATTCGAGCTGAACGCCAAAGGCGATCCCCAGCATTCCGGGAAGCTCTTCGCGGAAGCCCTCGGCATCTACCGCAGCGTCCTCGGCAGCCAACACCTGTCGGTCGCCGTCACGCTGAGCGGCCTCGCGGCAACCGCCACCTGGATGGATGATTTTGCCGCTGCTGAGCAGTACGAGCGCGAGGCGATCGAAATCTTTCGCGCCACCGTCAGCCGCAATTACCCCGATCACGCGGTCGCGTTGGCGACTCTGGGCTACATCCTGACGGAGCGCGGCCAGTACGCAGAAGCCGAGCAGCTGCTGAAAGAGGCGCTCGAGATCGAGCGCAGCGTCTTCGGCGAGCACAACGTGCGCGTGATACAGGCCGAGGATCACTTGGGCGACCTCTATGCGCAACGCGGAGACCTCGCCAAGGCCATCGAGGCCACGGCAAGCGCTGTCGCCGGCGCCAAGGAAGGACTCGGCGCCGACCACTATCTCACCGGCTACTATTTGAACTCGCTGGCCACCTTGTATCTCAAGGCCAACGATGTCCCAGCCGCCGAAGCTGCCGCGCGCGAGGCCCTCACAGTCTACGCGCGGTCGCTGCCGCCGCAGCACCTCTACGTCGCCACTGCGAAACAGACGCTCGGCGAGGTCCTGCTGCGCCGGGGATCCCTCGCTGCCGCCGAGGTAGAGCTGCGCTCCTCGCTCGAAATCAACACGGCTCTCGCCGGCGCGGACAGCTGGCGCACCGCGCGCAGCGCCGCGAGCCTGGGATGGGTGTTGATCAAGCGCGACAAGTATGCCGAAGGCGAGCCGCTGCTCGTCGCCGCGCGTGCGCGATTATTCGCCGACGTGGGCGCGCACCATGCAGCCACCCAGGAAGCCAGCAATCGGCTGGTCGAGTACTATCGCGCGACCCATCGCGACGCCGAGGCGCAGAAGATCCTGGACGAGACGGCCAAGCACTAGAGTTTGTTGAACTAAGCTCCCGCGCGAAGGTCCCCTCGGCTAGAATCATCGCATTTGTTGCACGAGCATTACAGGATCTTTAGGGAGTCATATGACCATCCGAATCAAAATTCTATCGATGCTGCTGCCCGGCGCGTTGTTCGCGCTGTCTTTTGCAAATAATTCAATCGCCGGTCCGGCCCGCGAGGAAGCCCGGCTGCTGACGGCGACGCAAGTACTGGAGGAGGTGCAGGCCATGCCGGACCAGCGGCTGCCCGATACACTGCTCGCCCATGCGTACGGAATCGCCGTGATTCCAAACGTCACCCAGATCGCACTCATTTTCGGCGGCCGGCACGGCAACGGCGTGCTCACCATGCGCGATACGCTCAACTCGCCGTGGAGCAATCCGGTTTTCGTATCCCTGACCGGCGCCAGCGGGGGGTTGCAAGTCGGCATGGAGGCCTCCGACATCATTCTCGTGTTCACGACGAAGAGCGGAGTCGATGGCATCGCACTCGGCAAGCTCACGCTCGGCGCGGACGCATCCGTGGCCGCGGGCCCGGTAGGCCGCCAAGCGACCGCGGCAACGGACGTCTCGCTGGCCGAAATCTATTCTTATGCGCGCACGCGGGGGTTGTTCGGCGGCATCGCCATCGACGGCAGCGCAATCGCCATCGACAAGTCCGCGAACCGGGCGTTCTACGGCAAGCCGGACGTGACGGCGAGCGAGATACTCTCCGGCTCGGCGCCGACCCCGCCCGAGACCGCGCAGCGCTTTCTCTCCCGTTTGGCAAAGACCACGCACAGCACAGTGCGGGGCTCACCGGCACCGCAAGCTGACATACCGGCCGCCGCACAGGTCACTCCGGTGCCCGCGCCCACGGCCCCCGCCGCGGCAGAGCCTCGCACCTATCCGCTCGAGAGCCAGAGTCCAAACTAGGCACCCCAATCCGCCGCCATCACTCTATGAGCGATCAACCTGCCATCTCCCGCGACGCACTGGGCGGATCTCCCGCCTCGCACGAGGCGGCGGTCACCGAGGTCGAAATAAAGACACCGAGTGGGGTGTGTGACGCGTCGCTGACCCAGCCGGGCCCAGATGGGCAATGGCCCGGTGTCATCCTGTTCGCGGACGCGTTTGGCTTGCGCCCCACCATGCGCGACATGGCCAGGCGCTTGGCGCAGAACGGTTATACCGTTCTCGTGCCGAATCCCTATTATCGCTCGAGCAAAGCGCCGGGACTGCCGCCCGGCTTCAGCTTCTCGAATCCCCGGGATCGAGAGAAGTTGGGGGCGCTTCGCGCGCTCCTCACCGCCGAGGCGGTCACGGCGGACGCAACAGCCTACGTGGCGTTCCTCGATACCCAGCGATCGGTGAAAAAATCGGCCAAGATGGGTGTCGTCGGATATTGCATGGGCGGTCCCATGACCCTGCGTGCCGCCGCGGCGCTGCCGGACCGCATAGGCGCGGGAGCCTCCTTCCACGGCGGCGGACTGGTCACAGACAAGCCGGACAGCCCGCACCTGCTCGTCCCCCGGATCAAGGCGAGCTACTACTTCGGCATTGCGGCCAACGACGATGCCAACGAGCCCGAGGCGAAGACCCAGCTGCGCGAGGCGTGCGACACCGCCGGATTGCCGGCGAAAATCGAGGTCTACGCCGGATGTCTGCACGGTTGGTGCGTGAAGGACATGCCGACATCGCCCGACGGCAAACCCATTTACAATGAAGCCCAGGCCGAGCGAGCGTGGAACGAGCTGATCGCGCTCTACAAACAAACGCTCGTGTGAACGACCGACCCCCGTATGGCAACCGATCCAGTGAAGCCCGCGGTGAATCCTCCGCGCCGAGACGTAGACCGCGAAGTCGTACACGCGTGGCTCGACGCGCTGTCGACGGCTGCCTGCGATGAGCAGGAGTTCCTGCGCGCTGTCGAGAAACTGACCGAGCGCTCCGGGGAAGCGGGCTGGGATGCGCTCTCCCTTCTGGATCAGTATTACCGCCTCGGCAAGATTCCAAGCGAAGTCTTCAGCAGCCTGAAGTCGAGTCTCTCGAGCCTGCTCGTCGGAGCAGGCCCCAACGACGAGGAGCGGAGCGTACCGCACGACGAGGAGCTGAGCGTGCCGCTCCCGCAGCGCGCGGAGGTCGCCCCCGCCGCGCCCGCAGCACCGGTAACCCGCGCGGCCCCGCCGCCCGCCGCAGCAGTGAAGGCGAAGCAGCCCACCGCGCCGCCCGCACCGCCGCCCGCCGCGCAGGCCCCGGGGCCGTCAGCTGCACCGGCATTCGCGCAGGCTGCGCGCGAAGCAGCCGGCGCCGCCCCGGCTCAGGCACAGCCGGTGGCGGCAGTCGAGCCGCTGCGTCGATCGGCCCGCCGCGAAATCGCGGTCGGCGAGGTTCTGCGGGGCCGCTACGTCATCAAGGGCGTCTTGGGCCGGGGCGGCACCGGAACGGTCTTCGAGGCCGCCGATCTCTACCGCGTCGACCTGCCGGAATCGGGTCAGCGGGTGGCATTGAAGGTGCTGCATGGGCAGATAGCCGGCAAGCCACAATTGTTCTCGGAATTGCAGCGCGAGTTTCAGCTGCTGCAATCGCTCTCGCACCCGAATGTCGTGAGAGCGTTCGACCTGGACCGCGACGGCGACATCGCATTCTTGACGATGGAATTCCTGCGCGGCCTATCGCTCACGGGGGTACTCGCTGCGCGCAATCAGGTGCGCTTCGAGCGTGCGCATGCACTCGCCATCATTCGCGACGTCGGAGGCGCCGTCGCGCACGCGCATTCGCGGACTGTGGTCCATGGCGATCTGAATCCCGGCAACATTTTCATCACGAACGAGGGGGACATTCGGGTTCTCGACTTCGGAGCCGCACACGCCTCGTTCGGGGGCCCGACGGTGTACGCAGAGACCGATCGATCGCCGATCGCGACCCCGCGCTACGCGAGCCCGCAGGTCCTCGACGGCCAACGTCCCGATGCCCGGGACGACGTGTACTCGCTCGCCTGCCTCACGTATGTGCTCCTCAGCGGCAAGCACCCTTTCGGCGAGAAAACGGCGCTCGGGGCGGAGGAGCAGCGCTTGCGACCGTCGCGGCCCAACGGGCTCAGCGGCAAAGAATGGCGCGCTCTGCGCACGGGCCTCGCCTTCGAGCGCGAGCGTCGGCCTGCCGATGTCGCGCTATGGCTGGAGGCTTTCGACTGGAGCACGGCAGCCCCGCGCCTGCCGCCATTGCTGACGCTGGTGCGGGTTGCACCGCGCCGGCGCAACCGCTTAGGCGTGGCGGCCTTGATCATTGCGGCCGTCGTTGGGCTGCTGGCCGCGGCCCTGTGGGCGAACGCCTATTTCGGCGGGGACAGGAGCCCGCTGTCGACCGCGGCGAACGACTCCGAGCCGCAGTCCGCTGCCCCACTGCCGCAATCGGATCGCTCGCGCGGCGCCGCGCAGCCATCCTCCTCGACGCAGCCATCCTCGCCGACGCAGCCCTCCTCGCCCTCGCCTGCAAAGCACCGCGATACCGCCGGCGGAGCGCGCCGCCGCGCCGCCGAATGCGCCGACACCGCAAGCCGCCGCGCCCAGTTCGAGCTCGCCGGCGCCGCCGAGCCCGGCAAGCGATCGCGGCAGACTCGCCGCAAACGAGCGCGGCGCGGCGACGAGTTCACCGCGGGCGGCGCCCAGCGCGCCAGTGGCGACCCCCTCATCGGACGCGGAAGAGCCGCCAGGCCCCCTGCCCCGATCGCGCGTCGAGCTGGCGGCCGACACCATCGACGTGCCGATCACCGATCCGGCTGCGCGCATCGTCGTCCGCCGTCGCGGGAGCCTGCAGGGCGCTGCGACGTTTACTTGGTGGACGGAATCAGGCACGGCCAAGCCGGGGCAGGATTTCATTGCGGTCACGCCTCATCCGGAGGTGATCGAGGAAGGCAAGAGCTCCGTGAGCCTGTTCATTCCCGTGGTCGGCGATGCGACGCGCCAGCAGCCAAAGAGCTTCTACGTGGTCATCAACGACCCGGGACCGGGGGTAACGCTCGGCGCCCGCACCCTGACCATGGTGACGATACCGCCGTCGCAGTGACCTCCCTGAGCACCGTATCGCGGTCGCCGTCAATGCGCAAATTTCCGCTGCTCTTGTTCGTGATGCTGCTGGCCGCCGCCGCCGCGCTGATCTTCAATCTCGCCGGGCAACTGCCGGACTTGGTCGCGGTCCACTTCGATGCAGCAGGACGCGCGAACGGGTTCATGACGCGCGCGGGTTGCCGCGATTTCATGCTCCTCTCGACGCTCGGCGTTCCGCTCTTGATCACCATCGCCACCGCACTGCTGCCGCGCCTCGTCCCCGCGTCGCTGATCAACATCCCGAACCGGGACTACTGGCTGGCGCCCGAGCGAGCGCGCGATTCGCTCGCCTTTCTGAGCGAGCAAGGCCTCTGGTTCGGATGCATTTTTGTGGTGTTTCTCGCGTGCGTGGACGCGATGCTGGTGAAGGCGAATGCGGTCTCGCCGCCCGCATTTCCGACTACGCTCTTCGTCGCCATGCTGATCTTTTTCTTCTGCGCGGTCGGCGCCTGGTTCGTGCGCATGTTGAGACGCTTTCGCGCACCGAGCTAGCGCCGCACCCCGCGTATGTCGTCGTGACCCACAGTGGTGTTACCCTCGCCCCGACTGGGCGAGATCCGCCGACTTTTTGAGCCTGCAGGAGAAGTCGATGTACACGCTTTACTACAGCCCGGGGACCGCGAGCATGTGCGTGCACCACGCACTCATCGAGACGAGCGCCGAATACCGCTTGATACGGGTGGATCTGGAGGCCGGCGGGCAGCGCGACCCGGCTTATCTGAAACTCAATCCGAACGGCGTCGTACCGACATTGTTGATCGACGATGTGCCCTTTACCGAATCGGCCGCTCTGCTGATGACGATCGCGACGCGGCATCCGCAAGCGGGACTCGCGCCCGCGGAGACTTCACCGGGCCGCATCGCGTGGTATCAGTGGATCGTTTACTTGGCCAACACGTTGCAGCCCGCGTTCCGCTCGTGGTTCTATCCAGGCGACGTCAGCGACGACCCTGACACGCAAACGCTGCTGATTCCCGCCACCCGCCGCAAGATCGAGAGCGCCTGGATGCGCCTCGATATGCATCTGGCAGCGCAAGGACCGTACCTATTGGGCGCGGAATTCTCGGCGGCGGATCTCATGCTGATCATGCTGATGCGCTGGTCGCGAAATATGCCGAAGCCGGCGACCGAGTGGCCGGCGCTGCAGCAGTACGCCGTCCGCATGAAGGCTCGGCCGAGCTGGAAACAGCTGTATGCGCTCGAAGGACTGAGCGATTGGACTTGATTAAAACCAGTCTTCCCGTTGCTTGAGACACTCGACCTCATCCGCGGACGAATGCCGGTTGAGGATGGCGTTGCGATGTGGAAAGCGGCCGAAGCGATCGATGATCGCCTTGTGCTGCAGGGCGTAGGCCGTCCACTCCGCGTTGCCGAGCTGCGCGAACAGCTCCACCGCCAGCGCCTGATCGGCGCGATCTTCGCTATGCTCGAACGGCAGGTAAAGGAACATGCGCTCCTGCGCCGTCATGCCGACGTCGAGACCCTGAGCGATCGCCCTTCGGGCAAGTCGCCGCGCGATTGGGTCGGCCGCATAGGCGCGCGGCGTATCGCGGAAGAGATTTCGCGAGAACTGATCGAGCACGATGACGGCGGCGAGCAGCTGCTGGCGCGTCATGCAATCGATTCCCTCATCTGCCACGAGCCGCTCGTGCAGCCAAAGGAAACGCTCGCGGATCTGGGCATCGGTGTGCTCGCTCTTGGCGAACCAACGAGCTTCGCCCAGCTCATCGAACCAGAAATGCAGAACCTCGGTTACCCGGTTTGGCTCGGCTCTCGCCATCGGGCTCAACCCGGCAGCCCCGCCAAACGCAGGGAGGAGGCAAGTTGCTCGGCATGGGCCGGTATCTTGAACGGCTGGTTACTCATGAATTTCGCGACCGAGAAGTCCGGGTGCATGGACAGACACTCGGCAGCGCTGGCCCTGGCCGAGGCCGCGTCGCCGAGCCGGGCATGACATGCCGCCGTCAGGGCGGCGAAGGGGTACGCGCGGACGCGCGCGTGCCTGAGCATCGCCAGGGCATCCGCGTAGCGCTGCATGTTCATGTGGGCGAGGCCGGCCACGCGCCAGTACCACGGCTCCTCGAAGTACGGATCGATCTCCCGGGCCCTCGAGAACCAGACCAGCGCCTCTTCGGACTCACCGGCATAGACGAGAAGCGATCCGAGATCGGCTGCGTTCCACTGGTTGTTCGGGTTGAGCTCGACCGCGCGCCGTGAGTATTGCAGGGCCACGTCAAAGGAACGTTTTTGCATGTAGACAGCGCCCAGAAGCGCCTGGCAAGTGCTCTCGCTGTCGTCGAGCTCGACGGCGCGCATCGCGAGGACGTACGACTTTTCCAGCGCCGCGTCCGAGCTTAGCGGTCCGTCGGTCCAGCGCGAATAGGACAGTGCGGACAGCAGCGCGTGCGCCATCGCATACTGGGGATCGAGCTCGATCGCCTTCTCGACCAGCCGCCTGGCCTCGGCGGCGCCCGCCGGATCGTCCCAGGACAGTGCGTTGCACTTGAGCACGCACTCGTAGGCCGCGAGGCTTGCCGGCGGCTTGCGGCGCGAACGCTCGTTCACAGACACCTGCACGCGGCCGACGAGCGTACTGACGAGCGTTTGCACCACCCGGTCGAGAACGGCGAATATCTCGTCCGACCGGCGGTCGAATTTTTCGACCCAGATGTCGTCGCCGGTCTCGGCATCGACCAGTTGCACGCTGATACGGATGCGCTCGCCCATGCGTCTGACGCTGCCGCCAACCAGGAAGCGCACGTTCAACTCGCGGGCGACCTGCTTCCTATCGACCGCGATGCCCCGGTAGCGGAACGAGGCCGAGCGGGATCGCACCGCGAGCAGCCGCCAACGCGACAGCTCGGTGATGATGTCCTCGGTAATCCCGTCGCTGAAGTAGTCCTGCGTGGGATCGCCGCTCAGGTTGACGAAGGGCATGACCGCGATCGACGGCTTGTCGGGCGAGGTCGACGCGGCACTCGCCGGCGCGGCTGCCGGCGGATCCACCCACGGCGATACCGGCGCGATCAGCCGATAGCCTCGGCGTACGACGTTCGCGATGTATTTGGGTGTCTTCGGATCGTCGCCCAGGGTGCGCCGCAGCGCGGCCACTGCGGCATACACCGAATCCGGACTGACGACCACGTCTTTCCAGACCAGATCCAGCAGCTCCTCGACGCTCACCACCTCGCCTGCGCGCTCGGCGAGGCACATCAGCAGCTGCATTGCCTTGGGCTCGAGCTTGATCGTGTGTCCGGCCCTGCAAATCTCGTCCAGCGCCGGGTCCACGCGCAGATCGGCGATCCGGAGCGGGGAGTGAGCTGCTGAGCTGATCTGTGCCATCGCTGCAGAACCTGCCTTTGCCGCCGCCCTTCTCGACTGCATCACGATTGTACACAAGGCTAGGAAATCCCTAGGCCACTTTCATACCGCTCTCAGGACTTCCGCTCCCTCGCGGGAGCACTGTTGCTCCCAGAGCCGGCGGGGACAAATCGCCGGAAAAGACGGCCAGAGACTCGAACGATTTAAACCAGGAGAGCACCATGAATACGATGACCACTTCGACCCGTTCCATCCACCCCCGTGGCCTGATCGCTGCCGCGATCCTCACTTCACTGATCTCGAGCTTCAGCGCTGTGTGCAACGCGGCTGATCCCACCGACGTGCGCACGACGATCGTGAAATATGCGGACCTCGACCTATCGACTCCGCAAGGCGCGGCGAGCCTCTACAATCGCATCCGCTTCGCCTCGGAAGGAGTCTGCTCGGAGGCGCGCGATCTCGCGGCCATCTCCCGCTCGCAGAAATGTGTGAAGCAAGCGATCGCGGGGGCGGTCGCCAAGGTGAATCAACCGGCCTTGTCCGCGGTCTACGCGGCAAAGTACGGCGTGCTGCAACCGGCAAAAATTCTCACCGCCGACCGGCGCTAGCGCACTTCGCTCAGCGGGCCCGGACTGCTCACCGCAGTCCGGGCCCGCTGCGTTTGGGTGCCCCGGGGGTCCGCCTAATTGATAGAATCCGCGCCATGAGAATTCATACCTCGGTCTGGATGGCGTGCCGGGGCTGCATCGCGTCGCTCGCGCTGGTGGCGAGCGCAGGCAGTCAGGATGCGAGCGGCGCCGCCGCATCGATCAACGATGAACACCTGGGAACGGTATCGTTCGCCGTGTCTTGCACGCCCTCCGTGCGCGCGAGCTTCAACCGCGGCGTCGCGTTGCTGCACGATTTTTGGTACGAGGAAGCCCGGCCGCAGTTCGAGAAAATCGTCGTGGCCGACCCATCGTGCGCCATGGCGCATTGGGGCATCGCCATGAGCGCGTTCCATCAAATATGGGATCGACCCGATGCGGGCACGATGGCCAAGGGTTGGCGCGAGATGCAGGCCGCGCAATCTCGGCCGGCCAAGACCGCGCGCGAGCGTGAATACATCGCCGCCCTCAGCGGCTTCTTCAAGCCCGGAACGGAGGAATTTCAGGCGCGCATCGAGGCCTATGCCGCGGCGATGGCAACGCTCCATGCGCATTATCCCGCGGACGTGGACGCCGGGGCGTTCTACGCGCTCGCGCTGCTGGCGGCAGAGCCGCCGGACGACACCAGCCTGACGCAGGAGAAGAAGGCCATGGCGGTGCTCACACCGCTGTGGCAGAAGTATCCGGATAATCCCGGGAGTCGTGCATTACATCATCCATGCCTGCGATACGCCCTCGCTCGCGGCCGACGGCCTCGCCGCGGCACGGCATTACGGCGAGATTGCCTCCTCGGGCCCGCATGCGGTTCATATGCCCGGACACATTTTTGCGCGTTTGGGAATGTGGCCCGAGGACATCGCTGCCAATCTCGGCTCGGTGGCTGCGTCGCGAGCCGCAGAGGCGCGTCACGAGAGCGGCTGGATGGATCAATTCCACTCCGACGATTTTCTGGTGTACGCCTATTTGCAGAGTGGCGACGATGCGCGCGCCAGAGCTATCGCCGCCGACGCGGCGGCCGCGATAGCACACTACGAGGCCATGCCGGATATGGCGGCGGACCATTACATGACCGGCATGTTTCCTTACTATCGGGTCAAGTTTCCGATTTTTATCGCGCTGGAGACCAGGGACTGGAAATCGGCGGCAGCGCTCGAGCCCGTCAAGGGGGCACCGGCGGAGACTCAAGGTCAGGTTTACTGGGCCCGCGCGATCGGGAACGGCCATCTACACCGGGCCGCGCAGGCCCGCGCCGATCTCGCCGCATATGATGCGTTGCTGGACGAGGTGAGAAAAGGCAACCACGCCTATTTCGCCGATTCGACGGGAGCACGGATCAGGCACGAGGAGATGCTCGCATGGGCCGCCTTTGCCGCGGCGAATACCGCCGAGGCGTTCAAGCACATGCGTGCCGCCGCGGATCTGCAGGATCGCGTCGGGCAAGGCGAGGTCGATATTCCATCCCGTGAAATGCTGGCCGATATGTTGCTCGAATCGGAGCAGCCGCAACAGGCTCTGGTCGAATACAGACTGGCCATGAAGCAGAGTCCGAACCGGTTCAATGGCTTGTTCGGCGCGGGCAGCGCGGCGGAGGCCGCCGGGGAGACGGCGGAAGCTCGCCGCTATTACGCAGCACTTCTCAAATCGACGGGCGATGGCGCCGGATCCGACAGACCGGAAATTGCGCACGCGAAAGCCCTGGTCATGTCGGCACGAGTCGGGATGAATTGACCGCCGCCGCTGCGGCGCTCACGCGCGCCTAAGCTCTCGCGGGACCTCAGTGCGTTGCGTTGCCCGCGAGCGGCGGCCCGCTGGGGTCGGCCGGCGCCGGCACGGCCGGGGCAGCGCCCTTGGCGGCTGCGGCGGGATCGACCGGCACGACGGGTAACGTGTATGCGTCCACCTTGGTCTTGGCTTCTTGTTCCTGGCGCAGCTTGTCTTGCGTGAGCCGCAGTTGCTCGCGTGCCTTCTCGAAGTCGGCCTGCCGTCGCTTCTCGACGTCGGGATCGACACGTTGAGTAGCCAGCCGCTCATTCGCGATGCGGGCGTTCTCGCAATCGGAGGGATTGCGTACCTTGGACGGTTCCTGGTCGCATTTCAACAGGATTCCATCCAGGGTCACCCGGTCCTCCATGAGCTCCTCGACCGTCACGGGCGGAATTCGGCGCGGTGCGCACCCCAAAACAGCGAGGATGGCAGCGCAAAGGCCGCCGGCCGCAAGGATATGTTTGATCGAATGACGCATATAGCTAACTGCTGCCATGGTACTCAAAACGACCGGGAGTGCGACCCGGCGGTTGTGACTTGCTTCACGGCTTGACAAATTCCGTCACGTCGATGAATCAGCTTCGTGACGCGGATACCGTTGGGACGGCGGGTTTGACCGGGCCGCGAGGCCTGTGTACCGTGCGCCTGATATGGCGGCCGGTAAAATGGAAAACGAATCGAAGCCTTTGGATTTCGAGACGGCGATGCGCGATCTCGAACAAATCGTCGAGCGATTGGAGCACGGCGATCTGCCCCTCGAGGAGTCGCTCGCGGCCTTCGAGCGCGGCGTCATTCTGACGAGGAGCTGTCAAACGGCCCTGAAGGAGGCCGAGCAGAAAGTGGAGATTTTGTTGAAAAAGGCCGGCGGTGCCCAAGTCGAGGATTTCGACCCGGAGTCGCCCAAATCGCCCGACTGAGCGGGCGCCTGAGCGCCTGACCGCCCTGCGGAGCCCTGATCGGGCAAATTCGCCTCCTCTGATATCATTGCAATGCGCCAGACGGGCCCCATTTAGGGGTGTTCGCCAGCAGCTAGGAAACCAATCCCTATGAACGTCGCGGCTCCCGCCAAAAAGTCCAGTGTCTCGCCCGTGGAGGACGTACAAGGTCATCCCGACACCCGGCAGATGCCGATCAACAAGGTCGGCATCAAGGACATATACCATCCCATCCGGGTCAAGGACCGGGCCGCGGGGGAGCAGCACACGGTCGCGAACTTCAACATGTACGTGAACCTGCCGCACAACTTCAAGGGCACGCACATGTCGCGGTTCGTCGAGATATTGAACCGCCACGAGCGCGAGATATCGGTCGACTCGTTCGGCAAGATGCTCGAGGAGATGACCGAGCATCTGCACGCGGACGCGGGCCATATCGAGATGACGTTTCCTTACTTCGTCATGAAGAAGGCCCCGGTGACCGGCGTGCAGAGTCTGATGAACTATCAGGCCGCCATCTTCGGCGAGTACCGCGATGGGCGCACCGACGTGTGGCTCAAAGTGGTGGTGCCGACCACCAGCTTATGCCCCTGCTCGAAGAAGATTTCCGACTACGGAGCGCACAACCAGCGCTCGCACATCACCTTGACCGCGAAGCTCAAGGAGCACATGTGGCTCGAGGAGCTGATCGACGTCGCCGAGTCGCAGGCCTCCTGCGAGGTTTACGGGATACTCAAGCGTCCCGACGAGAAATTCGTGACCGAGCGGGCGTACGACAACCCGAAGTTCGTCGAGGACACGGTGCGCGATGTCGCCATGGCCTTGAACCGCGAGAAGCGGGTGCGCGCCTACGTCGTGGAGGCCGAGAACTTCGAGTCCATCCACAACCATTCCGCGTACGCGATGATCGAGCACGATAAGGACAAGGCAACGCGCTGATTCTTCGGGCGCGCAAACCCTCGCGGGGTGGGCAGCCTCAGCTCGCGCGTTCCGCGCTCTGCAGGCGCCCGATCATGCTGCGCAGAAATACCTGGTTGAAGCGCAGCTGACACTCGGCCGAGACTTGCTCGAGCAGCGTCGAGCTCACCTTCATGACGACGACCGAGCCCGCGGCCATGATGGTCGCGGTGCGCTTGGCGCCGCGCACGTAACTCGTCTCGCCGAAGCAATCGCCGGTGTCGAGGTAACCCAGGGCTTTGCCCAGCCGGGCGACGCCGACGCGCCCCTGCACGATGATGTAGAAGCGGTCGTCCATCTCCCCTTCTTTCACGATCTCCTCGCCGTCGGCGTAATCCTGCCAGCTGCTCGCGCGCAGCACCTCCCAGATCTCGCTGTGGGAGAAATCGTGGAAGAACTTGAGCTTGCGCAACAGGCCGAACTGCTCCTGCTGATCGATGCGGTTGTACTGGGCGCGCAGCTTCTGATGCACGCGCGTCAGCTCCGCGGCGAAGTCGAGACCGGTCTTGTAGCGCTTCTCGGGGTCCTTCTGCAGCGCCATCGCGGTCACGTTCTCGAGTTCCTCCGGGATCTCCGGGCGCAGCGTGTGAATGGGCGGCGGGGTCGCGAACACGATCTGGTGCAGAAGCTTTTGCAGGTTGCCGGCACGAAAAGGGCGCGTGCCCGTGAGCAGCTCGTACATCACCGCGCCCAGCGAGTACAGATCCGAGCGGTTGGTCAATTCGATCGACTGCACCTGCTCCGGGGACATGTACGAGGGGCTGCCGGCAATCCCCTCGATCCTCGATATCTCGGAATCGGCGACCAGCGCGATACCGAAGTCGATGATGCGCACGTCGCTGTCGAGCGTGAGCATGATGTTGCTCGGCTTGATGTCGCGGTGGATGACTCCGCGGCTGTGCGCGTAGTGCAGAGCCCGCGCCGCCTTGTAGACCAGCTCGACCACATCGTCGATCCGCAGCAAATTATCCGGCCGGCAATACGCGGCCAGCGTGCGCGCCCCGTGCACGTGCTCCGTGACGATGTAGCAGTGACCGTTCTCTTCGCCGGCGTCGTAGATCGGCAGAATGTTGGGATGTTGCAGCATGCCGACCATGTGCGCTTCGGACAGGAACATCTTGCGCGCGATCTTCTTGCGATTCTCGTCGCTGCTCGAGTCGGTGTTGTACACCTTGATCGCGACGTCGCGTCCGTAATACGGATCGTGCGAGAGGTACACGGCGCCGGTGCTGCCGCGGCCGACCTCGTTGATGATCGCGTACTTGCCGATCTTCTCGGGGATCGGCGCACGCAGCTGCGACTTCGCAAGATTTTGCCGGATGGTGTTCAAGGAAGTTTTGGCACTGATTTGCGAAGTTCGAATCGTGGCATAAAGAATACTTCGGCACGGTTCGCGCAAACTGTGATTTGGGTCGAGGGCTCAACGAAAGTGGGAGTAACCCAAGGCCGCGGGAACGTAGGATCGGCTCCCGAGCGCCCACTGCACGGAATTTCCGCGACGTAGCTCACCTATCGTGGTCAACGTTAAGTTCAATGCCGCCGCGCGGGCGGCGAGCGCGTCGCAGTGCGCCGGCGGGACCGCCAAAAGCAGCTCGTAGTCATCTCCGCCGCCGAGCGCGAAATCGCGCGCGCGTTCTGGACCCGCCACCGCGGTGAGCGCGCGCGACAGCGGCAGCCGCTCGACGTCGACGTGCGCGCCGAGGCCGCCGGCGGCGGCGAGCTTCGGCAGGTCGCCCGCAAGTCCATCGGACAAGTCCATCGCCGCGCTCGCAAGGCCGCGCGCCGCCAGGCCGAACTCGACGCGCGGCGTCGGATACTCGAAGCGCCGGCGCAGCTCGCGCGCCGCCGCCGCATCGTCCGTCGCGAGCACGCCCGTCACGAGGGCGAGCCCGGCGCCCGCATCGCCGATCGTGCCCGTCACCGCGAGCAGGTCGCCCTCGCGGCCGCCGCCGCGGCGCAACGCCGTGCCGCGGGGAACGTGCCCCATGATCTGTACGCTCACCGCGAGAGGGCCCGCCGTGGTGTCGCCGCCGACGAGCATCACCTCGTGTGCACGCGCCAGCTCGCCGAAGCCGCGGGCGAAACCCTCGAGCCAGTCGGGCTCGCGCTTGCGGCAGCGTCAATGAGAGCATCGCCCACGCGGGGCGTGCGCCCATGGCCGCCAGATCGCTGAGATTCACGGCGAGGGAGCGATGGCCGATGGAGCGGGCATCGCTGCCTTCGGGAAAATGCCGCCCGGCGACGATCGTATCCACGGCGGCCGCGAGATCGGCATCGTCCGGTACGCGCAGGATCGCGGCATCGTCGCCCACGCCCAACAGAACGTCCGCGCGCGCTGCCCCTAAGCGCGAGAAATAGCGCTGGATCAGCTCAAACTCGTCCATATTCGTGTGGACGCAGCTCCCGGGCCGCCCGGTCCAGCACCGCGTTCACGAATTTGTGGCCGTCGGTCGCGCCGAACCGCTTGGCAAGGTCGACGGCCTCGGCGAGCGCCACCCGATAGGGCAGCTCGGGGTGCGAGGCGAGCTCGTGCAGGCCGAGCCAAAGCACGGCGTGCTCGATCGGATCGAGCTCCCCCGGCGCAATCTCGCTGTATTTGGCGATTTCGAGATCCAACGCCTCGCCGTTCGGCGCGATGGCGGCGACGAGCCCCTCGAAATACTCGCGGTCCACGCGCTCCGCTTCCGGGTCCTCGGCGAACTGGCGCCGGGTGTCCTGCCAGGACCGCGGGTTGAGCTGTTGCTGATAGAGCGCCTGCAGAGCAAGCCTGCGGGCGAGGCTGCGATTGCGATGCGGGGAGCTCATCGCGACGCTTCAAGCATCCAGGCGCCGCAGCAGGTTCGCCATCTCCAGCGCCGCGAGCGCAGCGTCCGCACCCTTGTTGCCCGCCTTGCCGCCCGCGCGATCGACCGCCTGCTCGACGGTGTCGGTGGTCAATACGCCGAAGCCGATGGGCACGCCCGATTCGAGCGCGATGCGCGCGAGTCCGGAAGCACACTCGCCGGCGACATAATCGAAATGCGGTGTCTGGCCGCGAATGACCGCACCGAGCGCGACCAGGGCCTCGTAGCGGCGCGACTGCGCCAGCTTGCGCGCGACCACCGGGATGTCGAAGGCGCCCGGCACGCGTACGATCTCGATCTGCTTCTCCGCCGCCCCATGGCGCTTCAGCGCATCCACCGCGCCGCGCACCAAAGGCTCGACGACGAAATCGTTGAATCTCGACACGACCAGGGCGAAGCGCAGATCGCGCACGATGAGATCGCCCTCGGTCACCTTGAATTGCTCGTTCGCCACGCCGCTATCCTCGCACGTCTATTCGCCGCCATCCACGTACTCGGTCACTTCGAGGTCGAAGGCCGACAAACCCTGGAGCTGCTTCGGCGCACTCAGCACCCGCATGCGCTTCAGCCCGAGGTCCTTCAGTATCTGCGCGCCGATGCCATAGGTGCGCAGCACCGTGGCGCCCGCGTGTCGCGGAGCGGGCGGCTTCGCATCGATTTGACGCACGCTGTCCATGAACTCCCGCGGCGTCTCCTCGGCGCGCAGGATGACCACCACGCCGGAGCTCTCGGCCGCGACGCGACCCACCGCCGCGCGCAGCGGCCAACCGAGATTCTCGCTGCGCACTCCGACCAGATCGCGCAACGTGTCCTTGATGTGCACACGCACCAGGGGCGGCACCCGGGAATTGAGGTCGCCCTTCACCAGGGCGATGTGCACGTTGCGATGGACGTGGTCCTCGTAGCAGCACAGCTGGAACCCGCCGAACTCGGTCTCGACCGGCTGGTCGTAGATGCGCTCGATCGAGCGCTCGTTCTTCAGGCGATAGCGGATGAGATCGGCGATGGTGCCGATCTTGAGCGCATGTGCAGAGGCGAACCGCTCGAGATCAGGACGGCGCGCCATGGTGCCGTCGTCGTTCAATATCTCGACGATCGTGGCGGCGGGCGAGAATCCTGCGAGGCGCGCGAGATCGCACCCCGCTTCGGTGTGGCCGGCGCGAGTGAGCACGCCGCCGGGCTGCGCCATGAGCGGAAAGATATGCCCGGGCTGGCGCAGATCCTCGGGCCGCGCCTTGGGCGATACGGCTGTCTTGATCGTATGCGCGCGGTCGTGCGCCGATATTCCCGTCGTCACACCCTCGGCCGCCTCGATCGACAGCGTGAAGTTGGTTCGATGCGCACCGTCCGTCTCGCTCACCATGAGCGGCAGCCGCAGCTGCCGGCAGCGCTCGCGCGTGAGCGTGAGGCAGATGAGCCCGCGTCCGTAACGCGCCATGAAATTGACGTCCTCGGGGCGCACGCAGTCGGCCGCCATGATGAGGTCGCCCTCGTTTTCGCGATCCTCATCGTCCATGATCACCGCCATCTTGCCGCGGCGCAGGTCCTCGAGAATCTCGTCGATCGTGTTCATCGGCTCTTCTCCTTCAACGCTCGCGCGCTTGCGGCACGAGCCGCTCCAAGTATCGGGCGACCAGGTCGATCTCGACGTTCGCGCCGTCTCCCACGGCGAGATCTCCCAGCGTCGTGACCTCGTGAGTGTGCGGGATGATGTTGACCTCGAAAGTCCTGCCGCTCACCTCGTTCACCGTCAAGCTCACCCCGTCGATGCAGATCGATCCCTTCGGCGCGACGTAGCGCATGAGCGCCTGCGGCAGCTCGAAGCGCAGCCGCCAGGAACGCGCATCGCGGACGAGGTCCGCGAGCGTCGCGACGGCATCGACGTGGCCGCTCACCAGATGCCCGCCCAGCGGGTCGCCTGCGCGCAAGCTCGGCTCGAGGTTCACACGGCGCCCTGCCGCAAAGGTCCCGAGCGTGGTCTTGGCGAGCGTCTCGCGCGACACATCGGCATGAAATACGCCGCCGCCGATGCGCGTCGCCGTGAGGCACACCCCCGAGACGCTCACGCTGTCGCCGATGGCCACGCGCTTCAGATCGAGCGCGGCCGCCTCGATACCGAGATCGAGATCACCGTCCGTCTGGGTGATCGAGGCCACGCGCCCGGTGGCAATCACTATTCCCGTGAACATCGTTCCGCTCCCTCATCGCCAGGCGCCGTACGCCGCAAATCAAGCGCCGCGCGGCGCGGCTCGAGGACGAGCCTCAGATCCGAATCGAAGCGCTCAACGCTCATGATATCGAAAGCGAAGCCCGCGCTGCGCCCATCCAGGCCGACAAGCGCCGTCAAGGGCGCGGCGTCCGCGCCGAGCAACCGCGGCGCCAGGTAAATGATCCATTCGTCGACCAGGCCCTCCTCGAGAAAGGCCGCAGCCAAGCGCGGACCGCATTCCACCAGGAGCTCGTTCACTTCGAGCCCGGTCAATCGCGTGAGTACCGCTTTGAGGTCCAATCGGTCACCGCTCGTGGGGACTCGCTCCACGGCGACGGGCGGCACGTGCGCGGCGAGCCGTGCCGCGGCCGCGGCACCCGCCGCCTCGGAGGCAAACACCAGCGCGCCCTCGCGCGCGAAAATCCTGGCGCCGGGCGAACAACCGAGGGTCGTATCGAGCACGGCCCGCAACGGCTGCCGCACCCACGGTCCATAGTCCCAGCGCACGTCGAGGCGCGGATCGTCCGTGCGCACCGTCCCGGCCCCGGTGAGCACGGCGGAGCTGCGCGCGCGCCAACGCTGCACGTCGGCGCGGGAAGCCTCGCCGCTGATCCAGACCGCGCCGCCCCCGGCGGGCGCGGTGCGCCCATCCAAGCTCATCGCAAGCTTCAGGCGCACATACGGGCGGCCGCGCTCGAAGCGCGAAAAGAACCCTGGGTTCAGGGCGCGCGCCTCATTCTCGAGGATCCCCACCGCAACCGCGATGCCGGCGGCCTTCAGGCGCTCGATGCCGGCGCCGGCAACACGCGGATTGGGGTCGACGGAAGCGCATACCACGCGGCCGATGCCGGCTGCGATCAAGGCGTCCACGCAGGGCGGCGTGCGCCCGGTGTGGCTGCAGGGCTCGAGGCTCACATAGGCCGTCGCGCCGCGCACATCGCCGCGCGCCGCCTTGAGCGCCGCCACTTCGGCGTGCGCCTCGCCCGCGCGCTCGTGCCAGCCTTCACCGAGCGTCTCGTTGCCGCGCACGAGCACGCAGCCGACGCGCGGATTCGGATCGGTCGTGTACAGGCCGCGCGCGGCGAGCTCCAGTGCGCGCGCCATGTGCGCGCGATCCGTGCTGTCGCGATCCGCGCTCGGCCGGCTCATTTGCCGGCGTCGCCGGATTCATCGCCCGGCAGGAGCGGCAGCTGATCCTTGCTCGGCGCGTGGCGGCGCCGATTCCGCCGCAACAGGTCGATTTCGGTGCGAAATGCCTCGATGTCCTGAAAGCTCCGGTACACGGAAGCGAAGCGCACATAGGCCACCTCGTCCAGATGACGCAGCTCTTCCATGACCAGCTCACCGATGGCGCGGGAGGCGACCTCGCGCTCGCCCAGGCTCCGCAACTTGTGGCAGATCCTTGCGACCGCCGCATCGATCGCCTCGCTCCCCACGGGACGCTTCTCGAGCGCCTTCTGCATGCCGGCGAGGAGCTTGCCTTCGGCGAAGGGCTCGCGGCTGCGGTCGCCCTTGATCACCGTCGGCATCACGAGCTCGGCGGTCTCGAACGTCGTGAAGCGCTCGGCACACTCCAGACACTCGCGGCGTCGGCGGATTTGCCGACCCTCGCCGGCAAGACGCGAATCGATGACCTTAGTCTCCGTGTGGCCGCAGAAGGGGCAGTGCATGGAACCTACCTAGGACCGCGCCGCCGGGCGGCCGCCGATCACCCATAGACGGGGAATCGTCGGCACAGCGCCTCGACCTCGCCGCGCACGCACTCGACGGTCGCCTCGTCGCCGCGATGATCGAGCACATCTGCGATCCAGCGAGACAGCTGCTTGACCTCGTTCTCCCCGAAGCCGCGCGTCGTCGCGGCCGGTGTGCCGATCCTGAGGCCGCTCGTGACCATGGGCGGACGCGGATCGTTGGGCACGGCGTTCTTGTTGACGGTGATATGGGCACGGCCGAGCGCGGCGTCGGCGTCCTTCCCGGTGATGTCCTTGTCGACGAGATCGAGGAGGAAGAGGTGGTTATCGGTGCCGCCCGAGACGATCTTGTAGCCGCGGTCCTCGAGCGCCCGGGCCATTGCGCGCGCATTCGCGATGACCTGCGCGCAGTACGCCTTGAACTCCGGCTCCAGCGCTTCCTTGAATGCCACCGCCTTCGCCGCGATCACGTGCATCAGGGGTCCGCCCTGGATGCCGGGGAACACCATCGAGTTGAGCTTCTTTTGAATCTCCGGGTTGTGACGCGCGAGGATCAGGCCGCCGCGCGGCCCGCGCAGGGTCTTGTGCGTGGTGGTGGTCGCGACGTCCGCGAACGGTACGGGATTCGGATACAGGCCGGCGGCCACCAGGCCCGCCACATGCGCCATATCGACCACGAAATAGGCGCCCACCGAATCGGCGATGTGGCGAAACCTCGCCCAGTCGATGACGCGCGAGTAGGCCGAGAAGCCCGCAATGATCATCTTCGGCCGATGCTCGTGCGCGAGCCGGCCCACCTGGTCGTAATCGATCTCGCCCGTGTCGGACTTGATGCCGTACTGGGCGGCCTTGAAGAGCTTGCCGGAAAAATTCACCTTGGCGCCGTGCGTGAGATGGCCGCCGTGGTCCAGGCTCATGCCGAGAATCGGATCGCCCGGATTGAGGAGGGCCAGATACACCGCAGCATTCGCCTGCGAGCCCGAATGCGGCTGCACGTTCGCGAAGTCGGCTCCGAACAGGCGCTTGGCGCGATCGATGGCGAGACTCTCGGCGATGTCGACGAACTCGCAGCCGCCGTAATAGCGCTTCCCCGGATAGCCTTCGGCGTATTTGTTGGTGAGTACCGACCCCTGCGCCTCGAGCACGCGCGGGCTCGTGTAATTCTCCGAGGCGATGAGCTCGACATGGTCCTCTTGGCGCTGGCGCTCCCCGGCAATGGCCTTGGCAAGCTCGGGGTCGAATTCGGCGATGGTCATGCTGGCGTTGAACATATGCGGGCCTCACTCTCGGTACGCGCACAATTGTAGCCGATGCGCCGCACGTTCCCTAATATGTCTTTGATTTCTAGAGCATTAGAGCATCCGCGGCGACGTCTGCAACGGACCCGCTAATCGCCGTGACAAGCCTGCCTCTCTCTTGGATAATCGAGGCCGAACCCCCGCACGAGCTAACTTTCACGAGCAGGCAGTACATGGCTCAGTTCATCTACACCATGAACCGGGTTGGCAAGGTCGTGCCGCCCAAGCGCATCATCTTGCGCGATATCAGCTTGAGCTTCTTTCCAGGCGCCAAGATCGGTGTGCTTGGCCTCAACGGCTCCGGCAAATCCACCCTGCTCAAGATCATGTCCGGCATGGACAAGGAGATCGAAGGCGAGGCGCGCGCGCAGGCCGGCATCAAGGTGGGCTACCTGCCGCAGGAGCCGGCCCTCGACGAGAACAAGACCGTGCGTCAGACCGTCGGCGAGGGGGTCGGTGAAGTGCAAGCGCTGATCGATCGCTTCAATGCCATCAGCGACCGCTTTGCCGAGCCGATGCCCGACGAGGAAATGAACAAGCTGCTCGAGGAGCAGGCCAAGTTTCAGGACAAGATCGACGCCGTGGATGGCTGGGAGCTCGAGCGCAAGCTCGAGATCGCGGCCGACTCGCTGCGGCTGCCGCCCTGGGACGCCGTCATCGGCAAGCTCTCGGGCGGCGAGCGACGGCGGGTGGCACTGTGCCGGCTGCTCCTCTCCAAGCCCGACATGCTGCTCCTCGATGAGCCGACGAACCATCTCGACGCTGAATCGGTGGCATGGCTCGAGCGTTTTCTCGAGGAATATCCGAGCACCGTCATCGCGGTGACCCATGACCGCTATTTCCTCGACAACGTCGCCGAGTGGATTCTCGAGCTCGACCGCGGGCACGGCATTCCGTGGCAAGGCAATTACTCCTCGTGGCTCGAGCAAAAGGAGCAACGTCTCGCGCAAGAGGAGCGCCAGCAGGACGCGCTCGCCAAGAGCTTGAAGCGCGAGCTCGAATGGGTGCGCACCAATCCGAAGGCGCGTCAGGCGAAGTCCAAGGCGCGCTTGCAGCGCTACGAGGAGCTCGCCTCGCAGGAATTCCAGAAGCGCAATGAGACCAACGAGATCTACATCCCGCCCGGCGACCGGCTCGGCGACCTGGTGATCGAGGCGAAGGATTTGCGCAAGGCCTATGGCGATCGCCTGCTGACGGAGCGCCTGAGCTTCAATCTGCCGGCCGGCGGCATCGTCGGCATCATCGGTCCGAACGGCGCGGGCAAGACCACCCTATTCCGCATGCTCGCGGGGATGGAGAAGCCCGACTCGGGCGAGATCCGCTTGGGGCCGAGCGTCAAGCTCGCCTACGTCGATCAGTCGCGGCAGACGCTCAACGACAAGAACACCGTATGGCAGGAGATCTCCGGCGGCCTGGATGTCATCAAGGTCGGCAACTACGAGACCTCTTCGCGCAGCTACGTAGGGCGCTTCAATTTCAAAGGCGTGCAGCAACAGCAGTTCATCGGCGATCTGTCGGGCGGGGAGCGCAACCGCGTGCATCTCGCCAAGGTGCTGAAAGCCGGCGGCAACGTGCTGCTCCTGGACGAGCCGACCAATGATCTCGACATCGAGACGCTGCGCGCACTGGAGGAGGCCCTGACGGCGTTTCCCGGATGCGCGGTCGTCATCTCGCACGACCGCTGGTTCTTAGATCGCATCGCGACCCACATCCTCGCCTTCGAGGGCGATTCGCAGGTGACGTGGTTCGAAGGCAACTACCAGGAATACGTCGAGGACTACAAGCGCCGCAAGGGCGAGGACGCCCTGCAACCCCACCGTATCCGCTACAAACCCCTGACAGGCTAATCCACCATGAGCATCTACATCACCCCGCAGGACGAATTGCACGTCGAGCTGCAGAGCATCGCGCTCACCTGCCCGCATTGCCGGACCTTGACGCACTTGACGCCGGTTGCGGTGCCGAAGTTCGAGGACTTGAGCCGGCGCCGCCCCAAGCAGATCGGCATCGTGTTCCGCTGCGATGCCTGCGATGAGCCCATATTCCTCAAGTTCGCGGCGAAGAGCTACACGGCGCTGCGCATCGAGCTCGCGCCGAACTTCACGGAGATCGAGCGCGCGCGCGAGGATTTCCCGTTGAGCTATCTGCCGGAGGAATCCGAGGCCTTGTTCAAAGAAGCGCTCGGCTGCTACGCGGCGCGCCTTTACGAGTCGTTCGGCTCCATGAGCCGGCGCACCGCGCAGTCGCTGTTTCATGAGCTGGGCGAGCGCGGCAAGCTCGAGCTATTCGACACGCTGCAGGAAATCCGCAGCCTCGCGGAGCTCGACGACGACACCTTCACCGACCTGCGCAGCGTCCTGTTCGGCACCGATACCGATCCGTGGCCGAATTTCCCCCGACTGGATGCCGAGCGCGCCGGAATACTGCTCGAGGTGATGCGCGACCTGCTCTACCAGACGTTCGTGCGCAAGGCGCGTCTGCTGCAAGCCATGCGTCTGCGCAGGTCCGCGCAGGCTGCCGCGATCGACGGCGGCAACAATACGCACCCCCAGCGAGAGACCGGCTAGCCTGCGAACACCCGCGCGTTGCGGAACAGGCGCATCCATCCGCCGTCCTCGCCCCACTCGCGCGGCGCCCACGAATGCTGCACGGTGCGAAACACACGCTCGGGGTGCGGCATGAGCGCGGTCACCCGCCCGTCGGTGCTGCACACACCGGCGATGCCCGCCGGCGACCCGTTCGGGTTGTACGGATAGCGCTCCGTCGGCCGGCCGCGATGATCCACGAAGCGCAAGCTCACGCCGCCCTCCTCGCAGAGCTTGTCGGCGCTTGAGTCGGCGCCGAATTCCGCGAGCCCTTCCCCGTGCGAGCACACGACCGGCAGCACCGATCCGTGCATGCCCGCGAGCAGCACCGAGCTCGAGCTCGGCACCTGCGTGAGTACCAGCCGCGCCTCGTACTGCTCGGAGCGGTTGCGCACGAATCGCGGCCAGCCTGCGGCGCCCGGGATGAGCTCCTTGAGTGCCGCGAGCATCTGGCAGCCGTTGCACACGCCCAAGGTGAACGTCGCGTCACGCTCGAAGAAAGCCCTGAACTCATCGCGCGCGAGAGGATTGAACAGGATCGATTTCGCCCAGCCTTCGCCGGCACCGAGCACATCGCCGTAGGAGAAGCCGCCGCAGGCGATGAGGCCATGGAACCGCCCGAGCTTCGTGCGCCGCTCGAGAATGTCGGTCATGTGTACATCGTAGGCATCGAATCCGGCGCGTGACAGCACCCAGGCCATTTCGGTCTGGCTGTTGACGCCCTGCTCGCGCAGCACCGCGACCGCGGGCCGGGCGCCGCCGGCGACATAGGGCGCCGCGACGTCCTCGCTCGGATCGAAGCTGAGCGCTGCGTGCAGACCCGGATCCTGCTCATCGAGGAGGCGTGAATACTCCTCGCGCGCGCACTCCGGATTATCTCGCAGCGCCTGCATGCGATACGACACTTCGCTCCAGGTGCGGTGCAAGTCGATCCGTGAAGCCTCGTAGAGACTGCGACCGTTGCCCTGCACTCGGATCTCGGCCCCGCTCGCCACGGTGCCGATGTCGCGGCACACATCGCCCAGGCCGTGCCGGGCGATGACGGCGCGGGCCGCCGCGGCGCGCGCCGCGGGGACTTGCAGCACCACGCCGAGCTCCTCGGCGAAGCACTCGGCAATCGGCTCGCCGGCCGTGCCCAGATCCACCTCGAGGCCGCAATGCCCGGCAAACGCCATCTCGAGGAGCGTCACCAGGAGCCCCCCGTCGGATCGATCGTGATAGGCGAGCACCAGGCCCTCGTCCTTGAGCTCGCGCAGCGCCGCGAACAACGACGCGAGCAGCTCTGGATCATCGAGATCGGCGGGCTCACCGCCCTGCTGCTCGAACACCTGCGCCCAGCAGGAGCCGCCGAGCCGGTTCTTGCCGGCGCCGAGATCGATCAGCAGGAGCCGCGAGGATTCGCCGAGCTCGAGCCGCGGAGTCAGCGTGCGCCTCGCATCGGAAACGGGCGCAAAAGCCGAGGCGATGAGCGACACGGGCGCGAGCACCGAGCGCGGTCCGTCGGCCGCGATCCAATCGGTGCGCATCGACAGCGAGTCTTTGCCCACCGGAATGGTGATGCCGAGCTTCGCGCACACATCGAGGCTCACCGCGCGCACCGTCGCGTAGAGCGCGGCGTCCTCGCCCGCGGCGCCGCAGGCCGCCATCCAGTTCGCCGACAGTCGTACATCGGTGAGTTTCTCGATATCCGCGGCCATGATGTTGGTGATGGCCTCGGCAACGGCGAGTCGGCCGGACGCCGGCGCATCGAGAAGCGCCACGGGGGCACGCTCGCCCAAGGCCATCGCCTCGCCGCCGAAGCCCGCGTAGTCGACGAGACTCACCGCCACGTCCGCCACCGGAACCTGCCAGGGACCGACCATCTGGTCGCGGCACACGAGGCCCCCGACGGTGCGGTCGCCGATGGTGATCAGGAAGGACTTGTCGGCGATGGTGGGCAGACGCAGAAGCCGGCCGAGCGACTCCTCGAGGCTGACGCCGGCGGTGGTCAGCACGCTGCGGGGGCGGCGCTCGCTCTGCACATTGCGCGTCATGCGCGGCGGCTTGCCGAGGAGCACCTCCAGGGCCATGTCGACGGGCATGGTCGGGGAGAGCGCATCGCTGATGCGCAACTGTCCGTCCGCGGTGGTCTCGCCGATCACCGCGAAGGGACAGCGCTCGCGCGCGCACAGCGCGGCGAAGCGCTCGACGCTGCCCGGCGCGAGCGCGAGCACGTAGCGCTCCTGCGCCTCGTTGCACCAGATCTCCATGGGCGAGAGCTCGGGCTCCGCGCTCGGGATCTTGCGCAGATCGATGCGCCCGCCGCGCTGGCTATGCGCAATCGCTTCGGGCACGGCATTCGACAAGCCGCCCGCGCCCACATCGTGGATGAGCAAGATCGGATTCGCCTCGCCGAGCGCCCAGCAGCGGTCAATCACTTCCTGCGCGCGCCGCTGGATTTCGGGATTGCCGCGCTGCACCGATGCGAAATCGAGATCCGAGGAGCTCTGTCCGCTGCCGACGGAGGAGGCCGCTCCGCCACCGAGACCGATCAGCATCGACGGGCCCCCGAGCACCACCAACGGTGCACCGACCACGACCTCGCGCTTCTCCACGTCCTTGCGTCGAATATTGCCGAGGCCCCCCGCAATCATGATGGGCTTGTGATAGCCGCGCACGATGCGGACCGGCCCGCTCGATGCGGCGTCGGCCTGCTCGAAGGTGCGGAAATAGCCGCACGTGGCGGGCCGTCCAAATTCGTTGTTGAAGGCCGCCGCACCCAGGGGCGCGCTGATCATGATGTCGCGCGCCGAGGCAATGCGGTCGGGTTTCCCGAGATCCGCCTCCCACGGCTGCACGAAGCCGGGAATCCGCAGATTGGAAACCGAAAACCCCGTCAAACCCACCTTGGGCTTGGCGCCGATGCCGGTCGCGCCCTCGTCGCGAATCTCCCCGCCCGAGCCGGTCGCCGCTCCCGGAAACGGCGAGATCGCCGTCGGGTGATTGTGCGTCTCCACCTTGATCAGGATATCGACCGGCTCCGTGACGCCGTCGTAGCGCCGCGTCTGCGGGTCGGGGAAGAAGCGCACGCCGCGCGAGCCTTCGATGACCGCCGCGTTATCGCGGTAAGCGGACAGCACACCTGCCGGAGTTCGCGGCATGAGTCATGCGGATCATGGCGAACAGCGATCTGGGACTTGGGCTCGCCGTCGATGATGAATTCGGCATTGAAGATCTTGTGCCGGCAGTGCTCGGAGTTGGCCTGCGCGAACATCATGAGCTCGACATCGGTGGGGTCGCGTCCGAGCGCGCCGAACGCCTCGACCAGATAGTCGATCTCATCGCGCGACAGCGCGAGCCCGAGCTGCGCATCGGCGCGGGCAAGTGCGGCATGACCGTCGCGCCCGAGCGCCACCACCTTGAGCGGCCGCGGCGCCGCGACATGAAACAGGTCCGGCTCGAGCGTGTCGGTCCAGAGCGTCTCGGTCATTCGATCGTGCAGCAAGGAGCCGAGCGCGCGCAGCTCCGCCTCCGTCAAGGGCTCCTCGGCTTCGATGACGTACGCCGTGCCGCGCTCCAGGCGCCGCACGGCCTTAAGCCCGCACACGTGGGCGATATCGCTGGCCTTGCTCGACCACGGCGATACCGTGCCGAGCCGCGGTGTGACGAGCAGTCGCTGGCCGCGCTCCTCTTGCAGGTGCGGCCGCGGCCCGTACGTCAAAAGCTTGCCGAGGAGCTCCTGCTCGGCTTCGTCCAGCGCACGCGCGGCATCCACGAAATGCACCAGACGGCTCCCAAGCGTGCGAACGCGCGGGTCGACGCCTTGCAGCGCCTGCAGCAGTCTTTCGAGGCGAAATTGCGACAGCGCGGGCGCGCCGGGCAAACAGAACATGCGAAATTCTAACAGACCCGAGGCCGAAAAATGAGCCTTTGCGTGGCTCTCGAGGCAAGACGGCCGCTTACTTGCGTGCGTTCGAGTCCCCGCCCGGCGTGTAGATCGGCATGGGGAACTGCGACACGTTCGACCCCTCCAGCGCCACGATCTTGCTGACCCCTTGCTTCTTCACCTCGTCGATGCGCAGCACCGAGTGCATGGGCAGATAGGTGCGCTTTACATCGCTGAACTCGGCCTTTATCTTCTCTTCGGCCGGATCGACGACCACGGTCGAGCGTTCGCCGAACACCAGTTCCTCGACTTCGATGAAGCCGAAAAGATTGCCGTGACTCACTTTACGGGCGTAGATCTCGTACACCTTGCCTTGATTCACGAACATAACTTTGAAAATGTGACTCGCGGCCATTTAGCGGGCTCCAAGCGTTGTTAGCATTTCTCATATTATACGGGTACTTAGCGCAAACCTTCAGACCCGCCCCTGGGAGCAACCATGACCTTGCGCTTAAGCGTGGTCAGCGAACACGGAATTCGGCTCGGGCCGCAGTCCACCAAGGTCTTCGGTGTGCACGGCGGAACGATCGGACGCTCAACCGACAACGCCTGGATTCTACCCGACCCGGATCGCTATCTCTCGGGGAAGCATATAAGAATCGATTTTCGTTCCGGCTCTTATGTGCTGGTGGACACGAGCTCGAACGGAACCTACGTGAACGGCTCCCAGGTGCCGCTCGGGAAGTATCACGATTATGTGCTGAAAGACGGCGATTACCTGCGCCTCGGGGAGTACGAGCTGCTCGTCACCATCGACAAGAGCAACGACTTCCCGCCCGACGAGGCCGCCATCGTTGCCTACGACGGACAGCTCGGGGCCGCGGCGGCGGTGAAAAAATCCACCGCCAACGACTTGGGCGCGGATCTCGACCTGAGCTCGCTCCTCGAGCCGAGCAACTCGGTGGCCCACGGGGTGCCTGCGCGCAACGCCTACGGCCAACCGGTTGGTGCGGCGCGCGAGGCCGCGCGGCCGGCCGAGGCCCCGCCGGCGGAGGGCGGCGGTACTCCCTGGCACATGATGACCCGGCCCTTCAAAGTCGACGCCAAGGCGGAAGCGGGCGCGGTGCTGGCGGCCGCGGTGGCAGCGGGCGCCGTGCATCCGTCCGCCGTGCCGTCGGCCACGCCAGCCAGCCTCCGTCCTCAAGCCGCCGCGCTGAGCCCACCGCCCGGCCCCGCGCTCTACGAGGGCGACTTCGATCTGGGCCTCGCGACCTTCTGCCGCGGCGCGGGCATCGATCCGCGCACCATCACCTCCGAAGCCCGCAACGGCGCGCTGCAGCTGGCGGGACAGCTGCTGCGCGAGGCCGTGCTCGGCCTCATGGACTTGAATCAGAGCCGCAACGAATTCCGCAACCGCTTTCGCATGCCGCCGCCGCCGCAGGCTGTCGAGGGCCCGGAATCGCCGCTCAATTTCTCTCATGGCGTCGATGAAGCCTTGGTGCGCCTGCTCACGACGAGCTCGACGCGCTCGGGCTCGGTGGATGCGTTGCGCGATAACTTCAAGGAGCTCAAGGCACAAAATGCCGCGAGCCTCGCCGCGAGCCGTGCCGCCTTCGAGGAATTCATCGGCCGTGTGGATCCGAAGGAGCTCGAGGAGCGCTTCGAGCGCTCGACCAAGCGCGGCGTGTTCGGCCAGCAGAACAAGTCCAAGTACTGGGAGCTGTATGCCGAGATGTTCGCCGGTCTCACGCAGCGCCCGCCCGACGGCTTCCCTCACGTCTACACCGAGGCCTTCGCGAAGGCCTACGAAGCCAAGCTGCGCGCCGCGATGCCCGCGCGGCGGAGTCCTTTCGCCGGCGACCCATCCGACTCCGCCGGCGCGCCTCTCGCAGCCGCGGACAAGTCGTAGGCCGGAAGCGGCTGGGGGGCTCCCCGCATGCGAATCCTGATCGTCGAGGACGACGACATCGTCGCCGATGCCATCGCTCGTGGCTTGTCGGCCGATTATTCGGTGCTGCGCGTGGGGAGCGCCGAGGCGGCGCGGACCGCGCTCGAAACCGAGGAATTCGCGCTCGCGGTGGTCGACGTGGGACTGCCCGGCGCCGACGGCCTCACCCTGGTGCGCCGGCTCCGCGGCGCGGGCGTCGCGATGCCGACACTCATGCTCACCGCGCGCTGCACCCTCGCCGACAAGGTAAAAGCGCTCGACACGGGGGCGGATGACTTTCTGTCGAAACCGTTCGAGCCGGCCGAGCTCGCGGCGCGCTGCCGCGCGCTCATGCGCCGCGCGGGCGGCGCCCTGGAGGGCGTCCTCAAGCTCAACCGCTTGACGGTCGAGCTCACCGGCCGGCGGCTCTGCATCGACGATGTCGAGGTGGAGCTCACGGCGCGCGAGTGGTTGGTTCTCGAGTGCTTGGTGCGCAAGATCGGGCAAATCGTCTCCAAGGAACGCGTCCAGCAGGCGCTCGCGGGACCTGAACAGGACATCACACCGAATGCCGTGGAAGTGCATGTCTCGAGATTGCGCGCGAAGCTCGGCGATGCCGCGGTGATCCGGAGCCTGCGCGGCCTCGGCTACCGACTGGAAGAAGCGAAGAGCGCGTGAGCTCCTCCATCAGCCGACAGTTGGTGCTCTGGCTGGCGGTACCGCTCATGCTGCTCGCCTTGTGCGGAGCGCTGCTGCACTACTTCAACAATGTCGCGCCGAGCGTCATCGGCCTCGACCAGCGCCTGCGCGAGGCGTCCAACGCCCTCATGGCGCGCATCGAGGTGAACGACGGCCGGGTCACGCTCGACACCGCCGCCGACGGCAAGCCGCCGCTCCCCCCGGCCGATTCGGTTGCCTACGCCGTGCGCGACCCGCAGGGCCGGCTGCTGCTGGGCGACGCGCAACTGCCCGCCGTGGCGATCGCCGACGCGGGCGATCAGATGTTCGCGCTCGCCCGCCTCGATCGTCGCAACGTGCGCACGCTGACCTCGCGCTTCGACACGACCGCGGGCGTACTCCTCTTGTCGACCGCGGACGTGCGCGCCTCCCATGAGCCGGCCGCGCGCTTCGGTCTCATGAGCACTCTCTTGTGGGATTTCGTGCAGCTCGACTTGACGCTGGTGCTGGTCTGGGTCGGGATTCAGCTCGGTCTGCGGCCCATCAAGAAATTGCGCGAGGAGATCGGGCGGCGCTCCGCACTCGATCTGCGCCCGATCGACGAATCGTTCGTGCCGCGGGAAATCGCGCCCGTGGTGGTCACGCTCAACCGCCTGTTCGAGATGCTGCGCACCTCGGTGCAGGCGCAGCGGCAGTTCATCGCCAACACCGCCCATCAATTACGCACCCCGATCACCGGCATGCAGGCGCAGCTCGAGTTGCTGGCAGCCGAGCCCGCGGCGGCGCCGATCAAGCATCGCCTCGCCACCTTGCAGGAAGCGATCCGCCGGCTGTCGCATTCGGCGAATCAGTTGCTGAGCCTCGCCCGCGCCGATCCCACCGTGAACATCACCGCGAAGAATGAGCGCGTCGCGCTCGACGCCATCGTCGGCGAGGTGGTCGCGAAGTTCTTCGACCGCGCGCTCGCCGCGGAGATCGATCTCGGCGCCGAGGTGCAGCCTGCCTCCATGACGGCGGATTCGTCGCTCCTCGACGATCTGCTCAGCAATCTCGTCGACAACGCACTCAAATACACGCCTCCCGGCGGCACCGTGACCGTGAGCGCCGGCGAGCGGCACGGCAAGCCCTTCATCGCGGTCGAGGACACCGGCCGCGGCATTCCGGCGAGCGAGCGCCAGCACGTCAGACAACGCTTCTATCGGCTGCCCGACTCGCCGGGACACGGCTCAGGCCTCGGGCTCGCCATCGTCGAGGAGATCGCGCGGCTGTACGAGGGAACGCTCAGCATCGATGCGGGTTCGAACGGCGTCGGAACGCGCGTCGCGGTGGAATTCAGCCAAAGTTAAATGGAGCAAACAGGCGCCGGGTCGCCGTAATCGGAGCGTGTCGATGTCGCGCGTTCCCGACGCCGTCAAGATTGCGTGATATGCATCACACTTTTTTTCGGCTCAGGGAGCGGCTCCGTCAGCTTGGTGCAAGGCTCAGGACGTAGTATCGCCCCCATGAAAACGTCGCCCCTACATGGACGGATCGCCGGTTTCACTGTGACGGAGCTCGTCATGGTCATGACGATCATCGGCATCCTCACGGCGATCGGCGTGCCGTCGTTCAAATACGTGACCGCCTCGAACCGCATCTCGAGCGAGATCAACGCGCTCCTCGGCGACATGCAGTTCGCGCGCAGTCAGGCGATCAAGCAAGGCTTGACCGTCACCGTCTGCACCTCCACCGACGGCCAGACCTGCAACACCGGCGGCGCCGGCAACACGTGGAACACCGGCTGGATCGTCTTTCTGGACAGCAACGGCGACCAGCAAGTCGACAACGGCGAGCAAATCATACGCGTGCAGCCGGGCTTCAACAGCACCGACACCCTGCAGTCGATGGTCTCGTTGGCGGCAGTGACTTACAACCGTTTGGGCTACGCGCCCACGTGGAATGGCCAAACGATCAACATCGCCTTGCGCGACGCCAACAACTTGTCGACCTATACGCGCTGTCTCGCCATCACGGCGTCCGGCTCGGTCAGCACCGAAAAGGCTGGAATGGGGAATCCGGTATGCAATTGAGCAACCTCGAACGAGCACGCAGCCGCGGCGCCTGTGCCGCGGGGTTAGGCTACCGCCGCGCCCGTGGCTTCAGCCTCATGGAAGTGATGGTCGCGCTGGTCGTCTCGACTATCGGACTCTTGGGTCTCGCCAAGATGGAGGCGCTCGCGATGTCGAGCACCGGCGTCGCGAGCTCGCGCTCGCTCGCGGCCATCGAGGCCTCGAGCCTCGCGGCCGCGATGCATGCGAATCCCGGGTACTGGCAGGCGGGCACCGCACTGGCGAGCTACGTCATCAGCGGCACGGCCACGACCAATCCGTACGCCGCGTCGCCGCCGTGCACGCTCACGGGCGCGTCGAGCTGCAGCCCGCAGGCTATGGCGTTCAACGATCTGAACCAGTGGGCGGCCGCCGTCAGCCAAGTGCTGCCCGGCTATCTCGCCACCATCAATTGCTCCCAGGCCAACTTTCCGGTGACCTGCACCATCCAGCTGCAGTGGACCGAGAACGGCGTCGCGGTGAATGCGCAGCAGACGCAGATGAACTCCCTCGTCACGCCGACCTACGTCTTGTTCGTGCAGCCATGAGCCCTCGCGACCGACTCCAGCGCCGCAAATCGGCCCGCGCCGCGCGCGGCTTCACCTTTGTCGAGATCATGGTCGCCCTTGCCTTGGGATTGTTCCTCATCGGCGGCTTGCTCACGCTGGTGCAGGCGATGCGCCGCACGGCGACGAATCAATCGGGCATGTCGCAGCTGCAGGACAACGAGCGCATGGCGATGCAGCTCATCACGGACGTGGTGCAATCGACGGGCTACTACACCAGTCCGCTCACCAACAGCGCCGCCTCGGCGTTTCTGGTCGGGACCTACGGACCCGCGACTTTTCGCCTCGGCCCAGGCGCTCGTGGGCATTCACGCCGCTGGCGTCCCCGACATCATCACGAACCGCTACCAGACCGCCGGGACGACGTGTCGGCGACAACGCCATCAACTGCACCGGAAACTCGTCCGCCGCGCCGGCGAGCTTCGTGAATCAGATCACGGTGAACACCGCGAGCAACTATCTGACGTGCACGGTCTGGTTAAACGCCAATCACCTCCGTCACCGTGGCGCTCGTTCCCGGCATCACCAACATGACCGTTCTGTACGGCGTGGAGACCGGCAACGGCGTGGCCAGCAATTCCGTGGACACCTACCTGACGGCCGATCTGGTCACCGCCGGAAACCTACTGGCCGCAGGTGAGATCGGTGCAGGTGACGCTGACGTTCCTGAACCCGATGTCCGCACAGCCGGGACAGCCGGCGACCGTCAACTTCAGCCGCACCATCGCGGTGATGTACAAGACCGGGGTGGCGACATGATCGCGCTGCGACAGCGCACGCGCGCACGGGGCATGGTGCTGGTGACGGCGCTGTTGATGCTCGTCGTCGTCACCATCCTCGGCCTCGCGATGTTCAGAAGCTTCGGGCTGGATGAAAAGATCGCCGGCAACCTGCGCGAGAAGCAGCGTGCGCTGAGCGCGGCCGAGACGGCCGAGCAGTACGCCGAGTATTGGCTGACGGGCGGCGGCGGCAGCGCCAATGCGCCGCTCATCACCTGCACGGCGCCGGCGCCCGCCAGCGCACCGACGATCTGCACCAACCCAATCGCGTCGGCCACGCAGCTACCGTGGTTGGCGAGCGGCAATGTCGTCGGCGTCCCGTACACGCCCCAGGTCACGGCCACGAATCTCATGAACGTGCAAACGACGCCGGTGCAAGGCAGCTACTACGCGCCGCCGCAATTCTACGTCCAGTGGCTGGGCACGACGGCCAACGGCACGGTCTACCAGATCGATGCCCAGGGCTTCGGCAGCAACCCCGACACGGTGGCCGTAGTCGAGTCGACTTACATCGTGCAGACGAGCGTCAAGAATCTCGCCCCTCCCACTCAATGAGCCCCAAGCCCATGAATACCAAACACCTGTTGATGTACCTCCTGCTGGCGGTCGGCGGCAGCTGGCTACCGCTCGGCACTCCCGCGCTGGCGGTGCACGCCGCCGAGTTGCACGAGCACGCAGGTGACGGAGAACTTCACCGGCTATACGAGCAACTGCGCGTGGTACTACTTCGGTGGCGCGTGCCTGACCGCCGGCAACATTCCCTCCACCGGAACGTCGAGCCCGGGATCCTTGCCGCAATGCTTGAATGATCCCTACTACGGCGGACAAACCCAGGTCGGCGGCAACAGCGGCAATCTCAACACGACTCCCGACACGCCCTACGGCAACCCCGCCGCTAACCCGCCGGTCCAAGGTGGCGGCGCGCTGCGCTTCACCAACGACGCGAACGCCCAAAGCGGCGCGATCGTCTCGAACTTCGCATTCGCGCTCGCCGCCAACGGCTTGCAGGTGAGCTTCACCACCGAGACCTACGAAGGCGACTCGGGCGGCGGCAACCACGACGGCGCGGACGGCATGAGCTTCTTCCTGGTGGACGACAGCTATGTCGAGAGCAACAATCCCGTGACCGGCGCCTCTTACGGTGCGAACAACGGCGGTCCCTACGGCGTCACGCTGGGCGACTGGGGCGGCAGCTTGGGCTACACCTGCTCGAACACGAACAACAGCGCCAACCAGGGCTACGCCGGCATGATCGGCGGCTACATCGGTCTCGGCATCGACGAGTTCGGCAACTTCCTGAACGGCGACGCCTTCAACTCCGCGGGCATGCTCTCGTATTCGGGCGACAACACCTCGAGCGGCTACGGCTACGTGCCGAATCGCATCGGACTGCGCGGCGCGGGCGCGACCGCTTGGGCATACCTGAGCCATTCCCCCACGACGTCCGCCTACTACCCCACCGGCCTGAGCGCCCAGGAGATAGTGGTCGCAGTCCATCAAGCGTGCCAGACCGGCTATGTGTGGGATTACAGCGCGGTCGACCCGGCGGCCTCCCCGACCGGCACGTTCACCAACGGCATCGCCAATCCGTACAACGCCAACCCGCTGCCCACGAAGGCGCTGACCAATTACCAGGCGATCACGAACGCGTTCAAGATCCTGCCGCAGAAGATCGCGAACGAAGCGGCCCTCTATCGCGGCTACGCAACGCCGGCGACCACCGGTCCGAATTACGGCATCCCGATCACCTACAACCTGTCGATCACGACGGGGGGGTCTGTTGAGCCTCTCCTACAGCTTCGCGGGCGGCAATTTTCAGCCCATCATTTCGGGCCAGAGCATTCTCAACAACGGCGCGCTCCCCGCGATGGTGCGCTTCGGCTTCGGCGGCTCGACCGGCGGTCGACCGCAACATTCACGAGATCATGTGTTTCCAGGCATCGCCGCAGAGCGCTTCGGCGAGCGGCGCGGGCTTGAACCAGAAGCAGACCGCCAAAGTGCAGACCGGTACGCAGGTGTACTTCGCGTTCTACAACGCCAACAACTGGACCGGCTCGATCACCTCGCAGTACCTCGACTCGGCCAACGGCACTTCGTTGCAAATCGATCCCGTCGTGAACTGGGACGGCTCCTGCGTGCTCACCGGCGTGGGTCCCTCGCCCGCGACCTGCGCCACGACCGGCGTGACGGGACCCGTCGCCGCCGAAGATCCCGACAACGGTCGCGTAATAATCACCGCCGCCGGCGGGGTCGGCGTGCCGTTCACTTGGACGTCACTGACAGCGAACGAGCAATCGAATCTGGACGATTACGATCCGGTGCTGGGCTCGAATCCCGCATGGCCGCAAGCGCCGAACCTGCGCCTCGAGTTCCTGCGCGGCGCGCGCACCGACGAGCAGAACATCTTCGGCGTCGACCCTGCGGCCCCGGCGCAGATCCCGCCGGCCCCGCCGGCGGCGGCGCCGCCGACCGGCTTTCGCGCGCGCACGAGCGTGCTCGGCGACATCATCGACTCGAGCCCGACCTGGGTCGGCTCTCCGAGTGCCACGTTTCCGACGACTTGGAGCGATTTTCTGTATCCCGCGACGCACCATGCCGGAAAACAGCGGTCAGAGCTACACGACCTTCCAGAGCAACTACGCCTCGCGCATCAATGTGGTGTACGCAGGCGCCAACGACGGCTTTCTGCACGGATTCCGCACGGGATTCTTCGATACGAACGGCCAGCTGGACGGCACCACGCCCACGAGTCCGTACGGGGCGACCGACAACGACGGCCAGGAAGTGCTCGCATTCATGCCCGAGTATGTGGCGAACCGAATCAACACCGGGAGCGCGTTCCAGAGCGTCACAGGCACGTTTATCCAGGACCCCGCACAGGATTATTCCAGTCCGCTCTATGCGCATAAATTCAGCGTCGACGGCACACCCGGAGACGGCGATCTGTTCTACGACGGCCAGTGGCACAGCTGGCTCGTCGGCGGATTGGGCGCGGGCGGCAGCGCCATCTATGCGCTCGACGTCACCAATCCCGGCATTGGGACGCCCGCTGACGACCACGACGCCCGCAGGCACGACGGGCACCACCTTCACACAAACAAACGCCCCCAACTTGGTCATCGGCGAATGGTCGAGCTCGCTCGCTTACACGACCTCGGGCACGGGCCCTTATCACCACGGCGGTCAGCGGCTCCAACTCGAACTTCGTCTGTGCCAACGTGGGCACCTGCGGCGCGAGCTTGGGCAAGACCTACGGCACCCCGCAGATCCGCCGCTTTCACAACACAGCGATCAACAGTGGCGGCGCCACCTCCTGGGGCGCGGTCTTCGGCAACGGTCTCGGCAGCTATAACGGCGATGCCGGCATTTTCGTCATGCTGGCCGGCCCCTCGGGCGTGTCGCCCCACGTTCTACTATCTGAGCACGGGCTACGGCTCCCGTACGGGTACACCGAATGGTATCGAGGAAGTGGCCCCGGCGGATCTCGATGGCGACCACATCATTGACTACGTGTATGCGGGCGACATTCTCGGCAACGTCTGGCGCTTCGATCTGACGAGCCAGAACCCGAGCAACTGGACGGTGACGAAGGTCGGCGGCGTGCCCACACCCGTCTACTCCGCGCCGAGCGGCTCGCCGATCACCACCCGCGTGGTGGTCGCCGCGATCGCCTCCACGCCGGCGCCTCGCATTCTCATCGAATTCGGCACGGGGCTACAGCAACAATTCACCAACGGCACACCCGCCGCATACTCCAGTACCCAGCAGTACCTCATCGGTGTGTGGGACTGGAACATGAGCGCGTGGAACGCGATCTCCAACATCCACTACGACGCGTTGACGACCACCACGACGCCGATCGCGCCGACGACCGGCGGGGTTCCCGCTCCGATCAACGGCACGAGCGCAGCTCGAGCAGCAAGCGATCACTGGGCTCGTACGACCAGAGCGGAGCGGCCAGCAGCGCCTCGAGCTCCACCACCCGGCCGCCTATTTCAGGACCGTCAGCACCAATTGCATCGGCTGGGCGGATTTCAATGCCGGCTGCACCGACCTCCAACCAATACGGCTGGTATCTGCCACTCGGCCAGGGTTATGCCAACGCGAACGATTCGGACTACCTCACGCCGACGACGAGCATCGCTGCGGCATACGTCTACGAGCAGGTCATTGTTCAACCCCGCGCTGTCGGGAGGCGTCTTGCTCGTCAATACCACGATTCCGCCGACGACCAGCATCAACACTTGCTCCTCGACCCCCCCGGGCGGCTGGACGATGGCGATCGATCCGGCGACGGGCGGCGGTCTGCCCCAGTCGTTTTTCGGGATCAATGGCCAGTTCACCACCATTAATGGTCAGATCGTGAGCGGCGCAGCGCTGGACGGCACCGGCAGCTTATCCACGGTACTGTGGACACCGCCGGCGGGGGCCCGCAGAGACCTGGCTCGTGACACAGACCATGCCCCCTGGTGGCAAAGTCCTGCAGGTGAACCCACCGGGCGGCTCGCTGGGTAACCGACTCACCTGGATCGAGAGGCGTTAGAGCATGAAAGCGAATTACGCTCCCCGCGCTCGCCATCGGGGCTTCACGCTGGTCGAGCTCATCGTCGCCATGGTGATCCTCTCGATTCTGGCCGCCATCGCCATCCCCTCGTACAGCCACTATGTGCTCAAGTCGCATCGCACGGAGGCCAAGTCGGCCCTGATGGATGCGGCGAGCCTCGAGGAGCGATATTTCAGCACCAGCAACTTGTACACCAACAATCCGACGCAATTGGGCTATGGCGTCGCGGCGACGCCCGTCCCGGTGGGCACCGGGTACTACGTCATCAACAGCATCACTTCGTCTCTGCCTTTGCCGCCGACCGTCGCGGTTCCCGGAGGCACTCCCGCCACCTTTACGATCATTGCCGTCCCCGCCCCCGGTAGCATGCAGGTGAAAGACACCGCCTGTGCGAGCTTCACGATCAACTCCGCCGGGCAGCAGACCGCCCTGAACTCGGGCGGGATCGACAACAGCGCCAACTGCTGGCAGAACTAGCTGTTCCACCCGGCGCTCGACTCCGCGCAAGCCTTACTCGACCGCGTAACCGCGCCCCTCGATACACGCCACCATAGCCCGCTGATAGTCCGAGCCATTCGCGGCGCTCGTCCCTGCCTGCTGCGCCGCCCATTGCTGACAATCGCGGCGATCGACCGACTCCTGACTCGTGCTCTGGCCGTTCCTCGGGTGCATGTTGAGCTGCGCCTGCAGCCCCATGCTCACGGGGTCAGCGGTGGGCGCAGGGTTTGCATTCGGCAGCGGATACACCTGCGGAGCGGATCCGGGCGCCGAATCCGGCGGCGGGCCCGGATCAGGTGCTCCCTGCGGTAGCGGTGCAGACTGCTGCATCGGTGCGCCCTGAGGATAGCTCTGCGGCGCGGGATAGCTCTGCGGCGCGGCGCCCGGAGGCGGCCCGTTGTAGCCGGGAGCCGCCTGCGGCGGGCCGCCATTCGGCGCTGCTGCGGAGCCGTTGGGGTCACCCACTATCGGCGGCGGATCGGTCGCGACGTAGCCCGTCATACTGCGGATCCCAGGTGTAGTAGGCATTATTCGCGTAGTAGTACGGCACCCCGCCGTACCAGTAGGTCGAATACGCGAGCGGCAGCGTCGGGAGGAACCAGGCAAAGCCGGCTCCGTAGAACGCCCGCGGCCACCACCCGCCGTGCCACCAGCCGCCACCCCAATGCGCACCGAACGAAAAGCCGTGATAGCCCCCGCCGCCGGTAGCCGCCGTAGCCGTAACCACCTCGGTAGCCGCCGTACCCGTAGCCACCCCTAGCCGGCGTAACCGCCGCGATAACCGCCATAGGCCGCATGGCCCGCGTAACCGCCGCGATAACCGCCGGTAGGCCGTAGCCGCCCGCGTAACCCCGGCGTAGCCGCCGGGGGCGTAACCCGCCCGGCCCGCGTAGCCGCCACCCGCGTAGTGGGCACCCCCGCCGGCATAGCGCGCCCCACCGCCCGCAAAGTGGGCGCCGCCGCCACCATAGTGCGCGGCCGGCGCCGCGTGACCGCCGCCACCACCAAATGGCCGCCGCCCCCGCCGCCTCCATGACCGCCGCCGCCCGGGTGCGCCATCACGGGCGCCGCCACCATCAGGGCGCCCAGGATTCCAATCGCCAGACTTGTTCGTCGCATCATGAGTGTTTCTCCATCATCCGAGCCCATTCGGCGTCGGCTACAACCTGTTCAGGATTCCTCTATGACGAACAACGCGACACAGGGTCCTTTGGGGTACATAACTCTGTGTGAAGAAATGGCAATCCGCGATCCGGGAGATGCCTCTATTCGACGTCAGTCGACGCGCCATTTTGCAGTGAACATAACCAGTGCGGTGCGCCCGGGCTCCGGCTCGAAGTATTGTCCGCCGCTCGCGTTGACGATCACAGATCCGACATAGGAGCGGTTGGTGAGGTTATCAAGTCGCAAATACTCGCTGAGTTGCCAGCGGGAGGTGCGCTGAGTGAATCCCGCCCGCCAATCGGTCTCCCAGTAGCCGACGGCAAATGCTGTATTGCGATCGTCGGCGAAAATGCCCGCCCGACCCTGCTCCTCGACGGTCGTGGAGAATCCGGCCGGGTCATAGCTCCAGGTGAGGCCCACGTAGAGCGCGTTGCGTGGGACCGCGGGCAAGTAGTTTCCCGCCTCGACGGTGGCCGGCAGACAGGGGGTGCCAACGCACGTTTGGTACGCCTGCCCGACGACCGCGCGGATGAACGTATAGGCGACGCGCGCGGAAAAGCCATCGCTCCAGTCCGCATCGACGGCGAGCTCGGCGCCGTGGCGCGCGGTCTTGCCGATGTTCTGGTCAACCGTGCGGCCATTGAAGTTCTGCAACACCGCGAGCTCGTCGCGGGTCTCGATGTAAAAGCCGGCAAGCTCGGCGCGAATCGCGCCCTTGCCCGCTTTTACGCCCACCTCGTAGTTGTTGCTGTGCGCAGCCTTGAGCGCGGTGTTGAGTCCGGGAAGGCTCCCGTTGACGGAACGATACGCGAGATCATTCAGCGTCGGAGTCTCGAAGCCCTTGCCGTACGAGGCATAGAGATTGACCACGGGCGCCGCATGGAACACCACACCGCCCACCGGACTCACCGCGGTGTAGCGCACGCTCGAGTGCGGTTCGGTGGTGCCGGGGAGATGATCGTTCGAGCTCACCTCGACCAAGTTGTTGCGCACCCCCGCGGTCACGCGCCACAGCGCGTCCGGATCCCATTGAGATTGCAAGTATTGATCGAAGTCGTACACGTGATTCGCCTCGTCGCGGCGCAGCGCCCCCTCCACGCCCGTGTCCTCGCCCACATAGTTGAGATAGCCGAAGCGCGTCTCCTCCAGATCGTCGTAGGCGATGCCGCCGACGGTTTGCAGGTGCATGAGGTCCCACGCGCGCTCGTCGGTGAGATGCGAGTCGATGCCGTAGAAGGCGCGATGGAGGCCGATGACGCCGCCCGGATAAAGCGGCTCCTTTTCCTCCACGCTTTGCGGAATGGCTTGAAATTGCGTGGTGGCGCGATGACCCACGTAGACGGTGCTCGACAGCGCGTCCTCGGAGCTCAACGTGTAATCGAGTATCACGCCGCCCTGCTCCTGATTGAGCGACTTGCGGGTGTTGTACTGAATGGCGCCGTTGCCGGCCTGGACCGGATTCGCGTCGAGCTGTGCCTGCGTGAGCCCGAGCGGATCCTGCACGAACGGTGTCTGAATGGCGTTGCCGACGAGGGTGAGCTTGAGCGCGTCGTTGAACGTGAGACGCAGGACGCTATTGAAGTTCTCGCGCTCGGCCTTGCTGTGGTAGCGATACCCTTGAGTCTGAAAGTGCACGGCGTCCACGACGTAGTTGGCCATGCCCTCCCCGCCGGTCGTCATCAGCGCGTAGCGCTGGGTGTTGAACGTGCCGTACTGCGCCGTGCCGTCGACGAAGTAGCCGGCGGGCGCCTCCTCGGTAAAGAGGGATATCACTCCGCCGGAGGAGTTGCCGTAGAGCGCCGAGAACGGTCCGCGCAGCACTTCCATGCGGCCGGCGGAGCCCAGATCGAATTGCGAAAACTCGCCCTGCCCGTCCGGCATGGTTCCCGGAATGCCGTCGGAGTAAAGGCGCACGCCGCGCACGCCGAAGCTCGATCGCGCGCCGAAACCGCGCACCGACAGCTGCTCATCCTGAGCGTAGTTTTGCCGGTTCTCGGCCGATACGCCGGGTACCGTCATCAAGGACTCGGAGATGTTCTCCTGGAGCTGTCCGTCGCGAATCGCGGCGCGGTCGACGACGTCGATCGAGGCGGGAACGTCGAAGCTCGATTCGGCGACGCGGGTCGCGGTGACCACGATCGGCGAGAGATCGGCGGAGGCCTCCCCCTGGGCAAGCGCCGATCCCCACCATCCCGGCAGCGCGGCCAGGAGCACCGCGAAGTGTCTCTTCATCAACCTCCATCCCAAAAGTGTGCTCACCAGGAACCGCCCTCGAGGCGCGGTCCTTTTGTTCTTGTGTGGCCTCAGACCGCCTTCAGCGCCTGCTCCAGATCCGCGATGAGGTCATCGGCATCCTCGATGCCGACGGAAATCCGGATCAAGCCCTCGCTGATGCCGATGCGCTCGCGCGTTTCCTTCGACACGCCCGAGTGCGTGGTGCTCGCCGGGTGCGAGATGAGCGTCTCGGTGCCGCCGAGGCTCACCGCGAGCTTCATCACCTGCAGCCCGTCGAGCAGCCGGAACGCCTCCGCCTCGCCGCCCTTCACTGCGAAGCCGAAAGTCGATCCCGCGCTTTCGCATTGCTTCTTGAATACCGCTTTGCGCGGATCGTCGGCGGCGAGGAACCCCAGGTAATTGACGTGCGCGATCTTCGGATGCTTGCTCAAGTAGGTCGCCACCAGCAGGGCGTTCTGCGCCGAGCGGTGCATGCGCAAGGACAGCGTCTCCATCGAGCGCATGATCATCCACGCGGTGTTGGGATCGAGCTGCGTGCCAAGCGCGCCGCGCAGTCTCTTGATCGGATCGACGAAACTGCGGGCGCCGACCACACCGCCGGCCACCAAGTCGGAATGCCCGCCCACGTACTTGGTCAGGGAATAAAGCACGATATCCGCGCCGTGCGCGAGCGGGCGCTGAAAGACCGGCCCGAGAAACGTGTTGTCCACCATCACCGGCGGACGCGTGCCCCCCTGCTCCTTGCCGACCTTCTCGGAGACTTCGCGCATGAGCGCGAGATCGACCAGGCTGTTGGTCGGATTGGCAGGAGTCTCCGTCATGATGAGGCAGATGCGCCCACCCTTCTCCTTGACGCGCGCGCGCGCGCGCTCCGCCGCCTCGGTAACGGCCGCGCGATCGTGGCCCGCGGTGAAGCTCACGGCGCTCACGCCGAAGGCGGGAAGCGTCTTGTCGATCAAGGTTTCCGTCCCGCCGTACAAGGGCTGGCTCATCAAGATCACATCGCCCGGGCGCACGTGCGCCCACAGTGCCGTCGAGATGGCCGACATGCCGCTCGAGAACACCGCCGCCGTCTCGCCTTGCTCCCAAAGCGCGAGCCGATCCTCGAGCACCTCGAGGTTGGGATTATTGAAGCGCGAATAGACGAGGCCCGCCGGCTGGCCCGCGGTGGGCGCGCGGCGCCCCGAGGTGTAGTCGAAGAAGTCCTTGCCGTCCTGCGCCGTCTTGAATACGAAGGTCGATGTCAGGAACACCGGCGGCTTGAGCGAGCCTTCGGACAAAGACGGGTCGTATCCATAACCCATCATCTGCGTCTCGGGCTTAAGCTCGTGATTGCCGATTTTGCGTTTATGATATGCCTCGTAGCTCACGATGCCTCCAGAACTCTTGCGATGGGCGACAATATACTCCGTAGGCCCGGGGCACGTTGCCTGGGGCGTGGAAAAATCGCCATGCTGCTCCTAGCCATCGCAGTCGCCGCCTTCGTGAGCACCCTCGCGGGAGGATTGCTCGCGCTCGGACTGCGCGACAAGCTGCACTTGATTCTCGGATTCAGCGCGGGCGCGGTGATCGGCGTGGCGTTCTTCGATCTGCTTCCCGAGGCCATCGATACGGCCCGCGGCTTTCACTCCGCCGCGGAGATTCTCGCGTGGAGCGCGCTCGGCTTTCTGAGCTATCTCGTGCTGGACCGCATGCTGCTCACCCTGGGGCGTGCGCCGCCGCGCGCGAGCGCCGGCGCGCTGGTGCTGTGCGCGCACAGTCTGCTCGACGGCGTCGCGATCGGATTCGCATTCCAGGGCTCGCGCGCCGTCGGCCTCATCGTCGCCGCCGCCGTGCTCACTCACGATTTCTCGGACGGCGTCAACACGATGAACATCGTGCTTCGCAACGGCGGCGAGCGCGCGCGGGGCTTTCGCTGGCTGCTTGCCGATGCGGCCGCGCCGGCCGTCGGCATCGCCGCAACCCGCTTGTGGGCCATGCCGAGCGATCGTTTCGGCCTCGCGCTTGCGCTATTCGGCGGCTTCTTCCTCTACATCGGCGCGAGCGATCTGATTCCCGAGAGCTTCCACGCGCATCCGAAGCTCCTCACCACGGTGATGACGCTCTTGGGTGCAGCGCTCCTCTACCTGGCCGTTCGTCTCATCGGCTAGCCTCGTCACGCCGTGGGCGGGGCGGCGCGGCGACTCGTGATCGCGCTCCCCGCCGTTGCGAGCATGATGCTCGCGACGGCCGCCCACTGCACGAGCGACAGGTGCTCGTGCAGAAAGCACCAGCCGGAGAGCGCGCCGAGCGCCGGCTCGCCGCTCATGAGCACGCCGAAGGTGCGCGTCGGCAGGCGCGTGAGCGCGAACATCTCCAGCGAGTACGGCAGCGCGCTCGACAGCAGTGCCACCGCGCACGCGATCGGTAGCAGGCCCGGATCGAAGAGCGCGGCGCCGGCCTGCGCCAGTCCGAAGGGGATGATCACGATGGCTCCGATCACCGTTCCGAGCGCCGCGGTCATTCCGCCGTGCAGGGACCCCGCTTTTTGGCCGAAGACGATGTAAAGCGCCCAGCACCCGCCGGCGGCGAGCGCGAACGCAATGCCGGCCGGCGACAAGGGCTCATGCGCGAGACCGAGCGGCAACAGCGCAACCAGACCGAGAGCCGCGAGCGCGACCCAGGCGAAATCGACCGCGCGGTGCGAGGCGGCCATGGCGACCGCCAGCGGACCGCTGAACTCGAGCGCCACGGCAATGCCGAGCGGTATGCGGGCGAGTGCCGAGTAGAAGCACAGATTCATGACCCCCATCGCCACGCCGTAGATGAGCAGGCTCCGTGTCTCGCGCGCCTTCGGGAGCCTGCGCCACGGCCGCCAGACGGCGAGCAGCATCACGCTGGCAAGCGCGAGCCGCAAGGTGGTGGCGCCTGCGACGCCGACCCGCGGAAACAAGCCCTTCACCAGCGCGGCGCCCGTCTGCACGCTCACCATGGCCACGAGCAGCGCCGCGAGCGGCACCAGCATCGCGCGCAGCGCCGTAGAAGGAGACTTGAATCGGAAGGAGGGGGTCACAATAATCAGCTCGGCAGGTACGTCAGAGTAACACTCGAGGAGACGCGTGAGCGCGGTTGAATCCATCGTCCGGCGCCCGCTCGCGGAACCCGTTCCGCTCGAGCGCAGCCAAGTTCCCCGCGATACCGTCGCGCTCGCCCGCTATTTGCTGGGCAAGATCCTGGTGCGGCGCTTCGGCACCCGCACCGTCATGGGCCGCATCGTCGAGACCGAAGCGTATCTGCAAGGCGATCCCGCGTGCCATGCGTTTCGCGGCATGACGGCGCGCAACCGCTCGCTGTTTCTCGACGTGGGGCACGCGTATGTGTACCTGTGCTACGGCACCTCCTGGATGCTCAATGTGTCGAGCGAGAACGCCGGCACGGGCGAGGGAGTTCTGTTGCGGGCGCTCGAGCCCTTGTCCGGGATCGAACGCATGCGGCGCGGGCGCGGGGGCGTGCGCATCGCGGATATCGCGCGCGGCCCGGGGCGCTTGGCGGCGGCTCTCGGCATCGATCGCCGGCACGACGGCATCGACCTGTTTCGCCGCGGCGAGCTCTGGATCGGCAGCGATGGCAGCGAGCCCGGGCGGATCGGCGAAAGCGTGCGGATCGGCCTCACCAAAGGTGCGGATGCGCGCCTGCGCTACTACCTCGCCGGCAGCGGCTACTTGAGTGGCACCCGCCGTCTCAACGTCTGACCCGATCGGCGAGCACCTGCGCGCGCGATCCGTGGTCATCCTCGACGGTGCGCTCGCCACCGAGCTCGAGCGGCACGGCGCGGATCTCTCCGATCCGCTGTGGTCGGCAAAATGTCTGCTGGAACAGCCCGAGCTCATCCGCCAGGTGCATCTCGATTACTTCCGGGCGGGCGCGCAAGTCGCCACCACCGCGACCTATCAGGCGACGTTCGAGGGCTTCGCCAAACGCGGCATCGAGCACGAGGGCGCCGCACGTCTGATGCTCGAGGCGGTGTCGCTCGCCCGTGAGGCGCGTGCTGAATTTTGCGCGGGCCTTCCCTTAGGCCTCGCGCCGCGCCCGCTGATCGCAGCCTCCGTGGGACCCTACGGCGCGATGCTCGCCGACGGCTCGGAGTACCGCGGCCATTACGGCCTCAGCGATCGCAAGCTCGCCGAGTTCCATCGGCCACGGCTCGAGGTGCTGGCCCGATCCGGCGCGGATGTGCTCGCGTTCGAGACCTTGCCGTGCCTGCAGGAAGCCCTCGTGCTCGCCGGGCTTCTCGAGGAGCTACCCACACATGACCGCTTGGCTGTGTTTTTCCTGCCGCGATGGTGCCCACAACAGCGAAGGTGAGGAGATCGGGCGCTGCGCACGGGCGTTGAGCGATTGTTCGCAGATCGCCGCGGTCGGCGTGAATTGCACGGCTCCTGAGCACTTGCCCGAGCTTCTTGGGCGCATGCGCGAGTGCACCTTGCAGCCGCTGGTGGCCTATCCGAATTCAGGTCAGCGCTACGACGCCTAGGGCGAAGCGATGGTTGGGGCAAGCTGCCCATGTCTCGACGGCGCAGGCCGGGCGTTGGATTGCGGCAGGTGCCCGACTCGTCGGCGGTTGCTGCCGCACGACCCCCGCGGACATTCGCGCGCTCAGCCAGGCGTTCGGCTAGTGATCGGAGAAATGCGGCTCGCGCTTCTCGAAGAACGCGCGTACACCCTCGACACAATCGTGCGTTTCGAGCGTCATCTCCTGCGCGCTGCGCTCCGCGCGCAGCTGCTCCTGCAGCGAATTGTCGAAGCTCGAGGCCTGCAGCGAACGGATTTGACCGAGCACGGCGCACGGCCCGCTCGCGAGGCGCCGCGCCACCGCTTGCGCCTGCGCCACCACCTCGGTGTCCGGCGCCACGGCATACGCCAAACCCCAGTCGAGCGCCTGCTGGGCATTGATCTTTTCGGCAAGCATCAGGGCGGACAGCGAGCGCCCCCCGCCGATGCGCCGCGCCAGATGGAACGTGATACCTGCGTCGGGCACCAACCCGAGCCGCGCGAAAGACGGGCAGAAATAGGCGCTCTCGCCCACCACGATAATGTCGCTCGCGAGCGCGAGACTCATGCCGCCGCCGACCGCTGCACCGTTGACGGCGGCCACGATCGGAAAGCGAAATCCACTGAGGCGCAGGATCAACGGATCCATGAACCGGCGCATTTCGAAATGCGCCCGTTGCCGCGCCTGCTGGGTCTTCAGGTCAATCGAATGCAGGTCCAATCCGCTGCAAAACACGTCGTTGCTGCCGGTGATCACCACCGCGCGCGCGCCGCTGTCGCCCTTCTGCAGTTGATCGAGCGCGAGGTGCATTGCGCGGATAATGGAAATGTCGATGGCATTGCTGGTTTGCGGCCGCTGTATGCTCAGAGTCGCAACACCATCGGCTACCGTGACGGCCAACGAATTCATGTCTCAATCCTCCCGCTGATGGCGCCAGCCCGGCACCCCGCCTGATTTTGTCAAACGTGAAACAGTCGTCGTTATGATCATGCTCCCTGTCCGGGATAGCCGCAATACCGGCCCCCTTGGGGGCGGCGGCCCCCGGGGCACCCTCGCGTTGCAGCGGGGTGGACGATGGGCCAAACTTCGGCGCCGCAAGCGGTGCGGCTCGATTGGTGCCCCGATGTCCTCACTCATTCCGCGCCTCGGCGCATTCCTGGTATTTGCAACGCCCCTGACCACCGGCTGGCCTGCCCTGGCCCAATCTGCCCAACTGGCTCCCCCTCTGCAGAACGAGACGCCGGCGACCTTCACGCCGCGCGTCGACACGTTCGACTACGTCGAGCGCCAGGTCATGATTCCGATGCGCGACGGGGTGAAGCTCAAGACGGTGATACTGATTCCGCGCGGCGCGCACGCGGCGCCGATCCTGTTGTCGCGCACGCCGTACGGCGCCACGGAGCGGATCGAGAAGTCTGCCAGCGCTCATCTCACCGCCCTCATCGACAGCAGCGATGTGGCCGATGACGCGGTCGTCAACGGCGGCTACATCCGCGTGCTGCAGGACGTGCGCGGCAAGCACGGCTCGGAGGGCGATTACGTCATGACCCGCCCCTTGCGCGGGCCGCTCAATTCGACCGCGGTCGATCACTCCACGGATACCTACGACAGCATCGATTGGCTGGTGAAGAACGTGCCTGAATCGAACGGCAAGGTCGGAATTCTCGGCATCTCCTACGACGGCTTCACCTCGCTCATGGCGCTCGTCAAGCCGCACCCCGCGCTGCGCGCGGCGGTGCCGATCAATGCCATGGTCGACGGCTGGATGGGAGATGACTGGTTCCACAAGGGCGCCTTCCGCCAAGCGAGCCTGGTCTATTTTCACGATCAGGAGGCGACACGCGGCAGCGATACTCACTGGTGGTCGGACCATTATGACGACTATGACACCTGGCTCGCCGCCGGCTCCGCGGGCGCCATGGCGAAGCTCCACGGCCTCGACCAGGTGGGCTTCAACGACAAGGTGATGAGCCACCCCGCGTACGATTCCTTCTGGCAAGACCAGGCGCTCGACAAGATTCTCGGTGAGCAGGGGCTCAGCGTTCCCACCATGCTGGTGCATAGCCTGTGGGACCAGGAGGACATTTACGGCAACATCGCCCTCTACAAGTCACTCAAAGCGCACCATCCCGATCAGGCCAATCTGTATTTGGTGCTGGGGCCGTGGTTTCATCATCAGGAGCGTCTCGAAGGCGACCGCATCGGCGACATCAAATGGGGCAGCGACACGTCAGCCTATTTTCGTTTGCACGTGCTGCGGCCCTTCCTCGATCATTACTTGAAGGACGATGCACCACCGCTCGCCATCGCACCGGTGACGGCATTCGAGTCAGGCACCGATCGATGGGTCGACCTGCCCACCTGGCCGGCGGGCTGTGCCTCCGCGTGCAGCATCGATCGAGCGCGACTCTACTTGCAGCCCGGCGGGGGCTTGAGCTTCACGGCGCCCGCCGGCACGGGCTTCGAGGCCTACGTGTCCGATCCTGCGAAACCGGTGCCTTATCTGCCGCGACCGATTCACACCGAGGACGGCGGCGAATCGAGCTGGCAGACCTGGCTGGTGAGCGATCAGCGCGACGCTGCGGCGCGCACCGATGTTTTGAGCTTCACAACTCCGGTGCTCGAGCAGCCGATGAAAATCAGCGGCGAGCCGATCGCGAATCTCGTGGCCTCGACCACGGGCAGCGATGGCGACTTCGTCGTGAAGCTGATCGATGTGTATCCGGACGAGGTGGGACGCGACCCGAAGATGGGCGGCTATCAGCTCATGATCTCCGCCGATATCCTGCGCGGACGCTATCGCGACTCCTTCAGCGAGCCGAAGCCGATTCCCGCGGGGAAGACCGAGGTATTCCGCTTCGCCTTGCCGACCGCCAATCACGTGTTCCTGCCGGGACATCGGGTGATGGTGCAGGTGCAGTCGAGCTGGTTCCCTCTGTACGACCGCAATCCGCAGACCTACGTGCCGAACATTTTCTTCGCGAAGCCCGTCGGACTATCAGAAGGCCACGATCAAGATATTCGACGGCGCGGGAGCGTCAGCGAGCTTCGTGGACCTTCCGCTGGTAAAGGCCGCGCCCGGGCCGGCAAGGTAGCCGGCGCGGGCGCGACGCTGGAGCGAGACTTAAGACCTACTACTTTTCGTTCTTCTCTTCGGGCTTCGGCTTCGGCGCGGGTTTCGCGGCCGCTTTCGGCGCGGCCTTCGGTGGCGGCGGCCCCGGATGCGCCGCCGCCGGCGGTGATGCGTGCGACACATTGGCATTGGCCATCGGCGGCCGGGCTGCCGCGGTCTGCGGATGCGCGGGCTCGGTCGGCCGCGTTTGCGCATTGGCAGGCGGCGTCACGGGCTTGAGCGGCGGTGCACCTTTCGCACCCACCACCCCCGGTCCACTGAACGCGGCAGGCCGCGCGGTGGCGGCAATGGCGGGATGCCCGCCGTTCGCCTTGGCCGAGAGCTGCGGGTTGCGCAGCGCTTCGTGCACATGCTGTGTTTGTGACGCCGTCGCAGGCGTGTGCTGCTCGGCAGCCGCAGTCCGCTCTGCAGGCGTCGGCTGCGCAGCGACACCGCCCGGGCCATTGAAGCTCGTGCGGTTGATGGTGGTATTGTTGATGACGGTGTTGTTCACATAGGTGTTATGAATCACCGTCGTGTTCACGTGCACGACCGCCGTGTTGTAAGAGAAATGGCCGCCGGTCCAGACGCCGCCGCCGAAGCCGACACCGCCGTAGCCGAACCCGTAGTTGACGCCGCCGTAGAATCCGACGTGCGGTCCCCAGTAGCCGGCATTGAACCGATACACGCCGCCGACGAATCCCCAGTAGCCGGGCGTCCACAACACACCCACCGACGGGCGGCGCGACCCAGGTTCCCGGAATCCAGTAATAGCCGCCGGTCGAGTAGGCCCAGTAGCCGGGCGTCCACAAATATCCGTCCTCGGGGCAAGGCGGCTGCTCATAAACAGGTAACGGCGGCGGCGGCTCGCTGGCCTGCACCTCGACCGCGACGGCCGGTGCCGCGACCTCGTAGGAGGCTGCCGGTGGCGGCGGCGGAGGTGGTGGCACATAAACGGCAGGCGGCGGCACCCGCACGGTGGCCACGCAGCCGGCCAGCATGCTCACCGCCGCAACCACTGCGTAGAACGCATTGCGGCCAGTGAGGATCTCCCGAAAATTTCCCAGTTTCGACATGTGACTGTCCTTTGAATGGTGTTTACCGTCGGCGTCGCCTGAACGAGGCCGTTCCTTCGGCATATAACGTTACGCTGCGTTACACAGCTAGTTCCGTGAAGCAAATGTAACGACGGCTCCCGCGAGCCTTCAGGCCCCCATTCTTACTCGGGTTTCCGGCGCCGTACTGTTATCGACTTCTCACTCGCTGATCAGGCGCTTGAATGTCTCCGGCAGAAAGAACAATCCCACCGCCACCGTCAGGGCGGCCACCACGATGGGATACCACAGCCCGTAGTAGATATCGCCCGTCGCCGCCACCATGGCGAACGCCACGGTCGGCAAAAATCCGCCGAACCAGCCGTTGCCGATGTGATAAGGCAAGGACATGGAGCTGTAGCGAATGCGCGCAGGAAAGAGCTCGACCAGCAGTGCGGCGATGGGTCCGTACACCATGGTCACATAGAGCACCAGCACGAACAGAATCAGCACCACCATCGGCTTGTTGATGCTCGCCGCGTCCGCCTTGTCCGGATAGCCGACGGCCGTCAATGCCTTTTTCGCCGCGCCCTGAAACTCCGCAATGGCCGCCTTGCGCGCCGCGCCGGTGACCTGGCGCGGATCGGGTGCGGTCAACGTCGTCTCGCCGGCTTTCACTTGCGCGATGCTTCCGGGTGGCGCGTCGACGCGCTGATAGGAAACACCGGCCTTGGCGAGGAAACTTTTCGCGATGTCGCAGGAGGTCGTGTCGAATTTGTTCTTGCCGACCGGATCGAACTGAATGGAGCATTGCGCCGGATCGGCGACCACGGTCACCGGCGCCCTCGCCTGCGCCGCGGCCAACGCGGGATTGGCGTAAAAGGTTAGCGCGTGGAATAGCGACGTGTACGTGACCGCGGCGATCAAACATCCGGCGAGAATGATGGGCTTGCGGCCAATCCGATCCGACAGCCAACCGAAAAAAATGAACCCGGGCGTTGCGAGCGCGAGGGCGATGGCGATCAGGATGTTGGTGGTCGCTCCGTCCACGCGCACGATGCGCTCCAGAAAAAAGAGCGCATAGAACTGCCCCGTGTACCACACGACGGCCTGTCCCATCACCGCCCCGAGCAGCGCGATCAAGACGATCCGCAAATTGCTCCAGCGCGCCGAACGCTTCCGCGAGCGGCGCCTTCGAGGTGGTGCCCGCGCGCTTCATGCTCAAGAATACGGGGCTCTCGTCGAGCTTCATGCGGATCCAGAGGGAGACGATCAAGAGCAGCAGCGAGGCCACGAACGGGATGCGCCAGCCCCACGCCTTGAAGGCCTCCTCGCCCATGCCGGTGCGCGTGCCGATGACCACGAGCAACGCCGCGAACAAGCCCAGCGTCGCCGTGGTCTGAATCCAACTCGTGTAGAGCCCGCGTTTGCCGGGCGGGGCGTGCTCGGCCACATAGGTGGCCGCGCCGCCGTACTCACCGCCGAGCGCGAGTCCCTGCAGCAGCCGCAGCGCCACGAGCGCAATAGGCGCAAAAAGACCGGCGGTCGCGTAGCTCGGCAACAAGCCGACCAGGAAGGTCGCGCCGCCCATGATGCTCATGGTGATGAGGAAGGTGTGCTTGCGGCCGACCAGGTCGCCGAGGCGGCCGAACAGCAGCGCGCCAAAAGGTCGCACTGCGAATCCCGCCGCAAACGTCGCCAAGGCGAAAATGAAGCCCGTGACTTCGTTCACGCCCGAGAAGAATTGCGTCGTGAGAATGGTGGCGAGCAATCCGTAAATATAGAAGTCGTACCACTCGAAGACGGTGCCGAGCGAGGACGCACCGATCACCAGCCATTGATTGGGCGCGGCCGCCCCTTCCACCGGCAGGTCCGCCAGCGCAGCTGTCTCGTTCATATCATCTCCCCTTTAGTCTGATTTCCAGGATCAGTGTTTGGGCGGCGCCGCCGTGATGATGGAGCGCAGCTGCTTGAGCTTTGCCCTGACGACCGCCGCGTTGTCCGGACCCATGCGCAGCAGCAGCTTCTGGCCGGCGGGCAACGCCTCGAGCTTCGGATCGGCGAAGGTGTACAGCACATTGGGCCGGGTGAGCTCGATGGGACCGCCGGGCTGCGGTGTCGCGAGCAACGAGTCGATGACTTGCACCAGCCGGTCGTTGAAATAGCCGTTCGGGTATCCGAGGTTCTGGTAGGCACTCTGGAACAGCGGATAGAAGTGAAAATACGTATCCGCCACCCGCTGCATGTCGAGCTGACGCAACACGCTTACCATCGGATCGTAACGCTCGAAATTTTTCGGATCGAGCGTCGCGTGCAGCTCGTCGCCATTCACCAGGAACGCACCCGGCACCGCCACCGTCGGCCGTTTTGCTGCGGGCGCTTTCTGACGGGGCAAGTTGTCGATCGTAACCACGACGTGGCGGACGATATCCTCGGGAACCACGTATTGCATGGCATTGGCGCCGATCAAGGCGCTGACTGCCTCCTTCATGGCCGAGTCGCTGTCATTCAACGCGGGTAACGGTGTGGACTGCGTGGCGGCCTGAGTCGGGTACCGGGTGCTCGATGGCCGGCTCGCTGCTGGCAGCGGGCGGCGGCACGGGGGCCGGCTCGGAGGCGGGTAGATTGCTGCGGCCGTGGAAGTAGTACGCGATTCCAATGCCCACGACCAGCACCACGGCCGCCACTCCGATCACCGGTTTGTTCACTGTCCAACCCCCGTTATGCGCATCGCCCCATTCTGGCGCAACTGCGGCAAAAAAACAGCGGGCTGGGCGCCCCCGGCCAGGCGCCCCCGGCTATCCGCGGCTCGTGCGGATCTGCAGCTCTTTGCGGCGGTAATCGATGATGAGTGTGTCGAGCGTGCCGAGCGCGTCCATGCCGATCATGAGGGCCGGCTCATTCAGCATCTTCCAATATTTGAAGATGTAGATATCCGCGAACGTCACGCCTGCATCGCGCATCTGGATCGGCCCCATGGCAATCGCCGGCGTCCCGATGAGCTCGCCGCTCTGCTCGGCCAAGGTTGCACCGACGATCCGATCGGGCTTGCCGTGGTAGTTGAAACTGCGCTCGTTCAACGCGGCGCGCAGCGCCAGGTTGCCGATGGTGGTCTGGCCGCCCGTATCGATGATCGCATGCGTGCGCACCGATCCCACCACCGCGTCGATGACGATGAGCTGACCATGCACCAAGCGGAACGGCACGGTGTAGAAGCCGCGCGGTGAGCGCTCGTCGCGCGAGTAAGTGATGACGATCTTGTCGTGATGGAAGTCGATGAAGATGCGTTTGTTCTTCAAGCCCTCGGAACCCAGCACGCCCTGGGCACCGCCGAGTGCATCCGGCACGATGGGCAAGAGCGGCGAGTCGACGGCGATATCACCCACGCTCAAGGTATCGACCCGGATGGTCGGCACCGTGAGCTCACCGGTCACGCCACGCAGCAGGACGGGCGGCGAGTCGGTCGTGGAAAGCCCCAGGGCGAGGGCCACCATGGCCGTCACCCCCGAGCCGCTCGCGCCCGTATCGAGCACGAGGCGGAAAGGCCCCCGCCCATTGATGCGCACCGGCGCCCAGATGCGCCCGATCTGATCGCGCATCGTCGGTGCGACGTAGCGGGGCTCCGGCGCTTCGACCATGACATCGGCGAGATTCTCGATTGCCTCAGCCGGCACGGGTGCCGGCTCCGCGCTCGCGGGGGGTGGGAGCGCCTGCGCAGTTCCGGGAGCCGTTTGCGGACCGAGCAAGAGCACGGCTCCGGCCAAACCTGCTGTGCCCCAGGCGAGGAGTGCGTGCGGCCGTCGAGCTTGACGTTCCATGGTTCAGAGCCTCGCGCGCGTTGCTGCGATGTCGGCGTCGACCACTTGTCGCGAATGCCCCCTATCTTATACGCGCACGCGGGTCCTGGTATGACATAGCGCCCAATATGTCAATGCGGGTGCGTGAGCCTGTCGCATTCGGGCCGCTTTTGTGCGCACCCTAATGGGCTCAAGACGCTGTTTGGCGTAATATATCAGGCGATGACACCTCTCGAAGCGACCCGGGTAACGCATGGCTAAGGACCGACGAGTGATTCCCATAAAGCTCGAGCGGCCCTCCTCGCTGAGCACAGAGGAACAGGAGGCGGTGCTGCGTGCGTGCGCCGACGGGAGGGAGAAGCCGGGCGCCCTGCTACCCATTCTGCACGCGGTGCAGGATGCCCTCGGGTTCGTGCCGGCGGACGCGGTCAGTCTGATCGCCCATCAGCTCAACCTGTCGCGGGCCGAGGTCCACGGTGTGGTCACTTTCTATCACTATTTCCGCACCGAGCGCGGCGGCAGGCACGTCGTGCACCTGTGCCGCGCCGAAGCATGCCAGTCGGTGGGGGCTGCGGCGCTCGAGCGGCATGCCAAGCGGAGCCTCGGGGTAGATTTCCACGGCACGAGCTCGGACGGGGCCGTGACGCTCGAGCCGGTCTATTGCCTCGGCAATTGTGCCTTGGGACCCGCACTCATGATCGACGAGCAGTTGCAAGGCCGGGTTTCCCCCGAGCGTTTCGACGAGCTGATGCAATCGCTCCGGGCGGAGGCGCGATGAGCGGGCTCAAGATTTACGTACCCCGCGACGCGGCAGCTCGCTCCGTGGGCGCCGATGCAACGGCGAACGCCATTGCGGCGGAAGCGGCGCGCCGAGGGCTCGAAATACAGCTCATCCGCAACGGCTCGCGGGGCCTGTTGTGGCTCGAGCCGATGGTCGAGCTCGAGGTGGCGGGACGGCGCCATGCGTACGGACCCGTGCAGCCGCCCGATGCTGCAAGCCTCCTGGAGGCGCTCCAGGCGGCGGGCGGGCGGCCCCCCGAGCACCCTCTCGCTCACGGACCGACCGAGGACATTCCCTATCTCGCGCGCCAGCAGCGATTGACCTTCGCACGCGTGGGCATCACCGACCCCGCGTCGCTGGATGACTATCTCGCCCACGATGGGTATCGCGGCCTCAAGGCCGCGCTCACCCTCACTCCCGCGCAAATCGTCGAGCGCGTGACCGCCTCGGGCCTCCGCGGCCGCGGCGGTGCAGCATTTCCCGCCGGCATCAAGTGGAAAACGGTGCTCGGCGCTCCGGGTGGTCAAAAATATGTTGTCTGCAACGCCGACGAGGGCGATTCGGGCACTTTTTCCGACCGGATGGTCATGGAAGGCGATCCGCTCGTGCTCATCGAAGGCATGACCATTGCGGGCCTCGCGACCGGCGCCGACCGCGGCTACATCTATCTGCGCTGGGAGTATCCCGACGCCCGGCGCGCGCTCGAGGCGGCCATCCAGGCTGCGTATGAGGCAGGCTTCCTGGGCGCGAACGTCCAGGGCAGCGGCCGGCGCTTCGATCTCGAAGTGCGCATGGGCGCGGGCGCCTATATCTGCGGGGAAGAGACCTCGCTCCTCGAGTCGCTCGAGGGCAAGCGCGGGCAGGTGCGCTTCAAGCCCCCGCTGCCGGCGCTTGCCGGCCTGTTCGGCAAGCCGACCGTCATCAACAACGTGATCACCTTCGCCTCCGTGCCGATCATTCTGGACCGCGGTGCGGAGTTCTATAAGAACTTCGGCATGGGCCGCTCGCGCGGCACGCTACCCCTGCAGCTTGCGGGCAACGTCAAGCAGGGTGGTCTGATCGAAGTCGCCTTCGGTGTGACTCTGCGCGAGATTCTCTACGATTACGGCGGCGGCACGCGGAGCGGCCGTCCCATCCGCGCGGTACAGGTCGGCGGCCCACTCGGGGCCTACATGCCGGAGTCGCAGTTCGATACGCCGCTCGATTATGAGGCGTTCGCCGAGCTCAAGGCGATGCTGGGCCATGGCGGCATCGTGGTGTTCGACGACACGGTGGACATGGCCGCGCAGGCGCGCTACGCGATGGAATTCTGCGCCATCGAATCCTGCGGCAAGTGCACGCCCTGCCGCATCGGCTCGACGCGCGGTGTCGAGGTCATCGATCGTCTGGTGGGCGGTGAGAATGCGGGCGCGCAAGAGGTGCTGCTCCGCGATCTGTGTGAGACCATGACCTACGGATCGCTGTGCGCGCTGGGGGGCCTCACGCCCTATCCGGTGATCTCGTGCCTGAACCATTTTCCCGAGGATTTTGTCAAAACCAAGAGTGCTCAGGCGTCGGCCTGAGAGGTTCATCGAAATAGAGGTTGCCCTGATGTTATCCATTGTCGAGCACGATTACGGCACCCCGGAGCAGACCAGCCAGAAGCTGGTCTCCCTCACCATCGACGGCCGCGAGGTCACTTGCCCTTCGGGCACGTCAGTGATGCGCGCCGCGGCGCTCTCCGACGTGCAGATTCCGAAGCTTTGCGCCACGGAGACGCTGGACGCGTTCGGCTCCTGCCGCATGTGCCTGGTGCAGATCGACGGGATGAAGGGCTTGCCTGCCTCCTGCACCACGCCGGTTGCGCAAGGGATGGTCGTGCACACCCAGAACAAGCAGCTCGCGGACGTGCGCCGTGGGGTGATGGAGCTCTATATTTCGGACCATCCGCTCGATTGCCTCACCTGCCCGGCGAACGGTCACTGTGAGCTGCAGGATATGGCCGGCGTCGTCGGCTTGCGCGACGTGCGCTACGGCTACGAGGGCGAGAATCACCTCGACTCCAAGAAGGACGAGTCGAATCCCTATTTCACGTTCGACGCGAGCAAGTGCATCGTGTGCTCGCGCTGCGTGCGCGCCTGCGAGGAGCAGCAGGGTACCTTCGCGCTCACCATCCAGGGCCGCGGTTTCGACTCCAAGGTGGCCGCGAGCCAGGACGAGTCCTTCATGGACTCCGAGTGCGTGTCCTGCGGCGCCTGCGTACAGGCCTGCCCGACCGCCACACTGTCCGAGAAGTCGCTCATCGAGAAGGGCCAGGCGGAGCACAGCGTCACCACGACCTGCGCGTACTGCGGTGTGGGCTGCTCGTTCCGCGCCGAAATGCAGGGCGAGGAGGTCGTGCGCATGGTGCCGAATCTAGACGGCCACGCCAATCACGGCCACTCCTGCGTGAAGGGGCGATTCGCGATCGGTTATGCGACGCACTCCGATCGCATCTTGAAGCCGATGATCCGCAAGCAGATCACGGATCCCTGGCGCGAGGTGTCCTGGGAGGAGGCGATCGCCTATGCGGCCTCCGAGATGAAGCGCATTCAAGCCAAGTACGGCCGCAACTCCATCGGCGGCATCACCTCCTCGCGCTGCACGAACGAGGAGACCTATCTCGTACAAAAGCTCGTGCGCGCGGGTTTCGGCAACAACAACGTCGACACGTGCGCGCGCGTTTGCCATTCGCCCACGGGGTATGGGCTCAAGAACACGCTGGGTGAGTCGGCGGGCACGCAGAACTTCGATTCGGTGATGCACGCGGACGTCATTTTCGTGATCGGCGCGAACCCGACCGACGGCCATCCGGTGTTCGCCTCGCAGATGAAGCGCCGCCTGCGCCAGGGCGCGAAACTGATCGTCGCGGACCCCCGCACCATCGACCTGGTGCGCACGCCGCACATCCTGGCGCAGCATCATCTGAAGCTCCTGCCCGGCACCAACGTGGCGCTCATCAATTCGCTCGCCCATGTCATCGTGACGGAGGGGCTGGTCAAAGAAGACTTCGTGCGCGCGCGCTGCGAAGTCGACTCCTTCGAGAAGTGGCGCAAGTTCGTCTCGCTCGAGAAGAACTCGCCGGAGTCGATGCAGGAAATCACCGGTGTGCCGGCGAGCGAGGTGCGTGCCGCCGCGCGTCTTTATGCGACCGCGGGCAATGGCGCGATCTACTACGGTCTCGGCGTGACCGAGCACAGCCAGGGTTCCACCATGGTGATGGGTATCGCGAACCTGGCCATGGCGACCGCCAATATCGGTCGCGAGGGTGTCGGCGTGAATCCCCTGCGCGGTCAGAACAACGTGCAGGGCTCCTGCGACATGGGCTCCTTCCCGCACGAGTTCCCAGGCTACCGCCACGTCTCCGACGACAAGGTGCGCTCACAGTTCGAGGGCGCGTGGGGCGTGAGCCTGCAGAACGAGCCCGGCCTGCGCATCCCGAACATGTTCGAGGCGGCGCTCGACGGCGACTTCAAGGGTTTGTACATCGAGGGCGAGGACATCGCGCAGTCCGATCCCAACACGCAGCACGTGACGGCGGCGCTCACCTCGATGGAATGCATCATCGTGCAGGACCTGTTCTTGAACGAGTCGGCGAAATTCGCGCACGTGTTCCTGCCGGGCTCCTCGTTCCTCGAGAAAGACGGCACGTTCACCAACGCCGAGCGGCGCATCTCCCGCGTCCGGCAGGTCATGCGCCCCAAGGCGGGCTACGCCGATTGGGAGATCACGCAGCTCCTGTCGAACGCCCTCGGCTATCCCATGACCTATAAGCACCCCTCCGAGATCATGGACGAGATCGCGCACCTCACGCCCACCTTCACGGGCGTGAGCTATCAGCGCATCGATGAGCTGGAAAGCATCCAGTGGCCGTGCAACGAGGAGCATCCGGAAGGCACGCCCACCATGCACATTGGTCAGTTCGTGCGCGGCAAGGGCAAGTTCCTGCTGACCGAGTACGTGCCGACCGCCGAGAAGGTGAATGCGAAGTATCCGCTCATCCTCACCACGGGACGCATCTTGAGCCAGTACAACGTCGGCGCGCAGACGCGGCGCACCGAGAACAATCGCTGGCACGACGAGGATCGCCTGGAGATCCATCCGCACGACGCCGAGGAGCGCGGCATCGCGGACGGTGACTGGGTGGGCATCGCGAGCCGCGCCGGAGACACCGTGCTGCGCGCCCGGGTCACCGAGCGGGTGCAGCCGGGCGTGGTCTACACCACGTTCCATTTCCCCGAATCGGGAGCGAACGTGATCACGACGGAGAATTCCGACTGGGCCACCAATTGCCCCGAGTACAAGGTCACGGCCGTGCAGGCGACCCGGGTCAGCCAGCCCTCCGAGTGGCAGAAGCGCTTCCGCGAGTTCACCGAGACCCAGGAGTCGCTCTTGAAACGTGCGACCGCCGATGCGGTCGTTACGAAGTAGGCGCTTGCCTTGAGCGGCGTGGCGGACGCGGTAGCGGCACACGGCAGCGCCGAGCATCTGGTGCAGATGGCGAACGACATCGGCAACTTCTTCCGCTCCGAGCCGGAGCGCAAGGACGGCATCGCGGGCATAGCGAATCACATCGCGAAGTTCTGGACCCCACGGATGCGGCAGAAGCTGTTCGACCACGTCAAAGAACATGGCGAGGCAGGGCTCGACGAACTGCCGCGCGAGGCGCTCAAATTGCTGGCGGCACAACCCGCCCCCGTACACCCGCGCGAGCCTGCGGGCGGCGACGCGGGCTAGCCTCCCGGGCACTCTCGCCGCGCGTCAGGGCACCGCGCGTCGGGGTGACGCCGCCCGTCAGTGCTCCGTGAGCGTCTTCACGTGCGCGACCGCGCTGCGTCCCAGGGCGGCGAGGTTATAGCCGCCCTCCAGCATCGAGACGATGCGCCCGTCCGCGTGCTGCCCGGCCACTTTCATCAGCTCGCGCGTCATCCACGCATAATCGTCCTCGACGAGCGCCAAGCCGCCCAGCAGGTCGTCGCGGTGCGCATCGAAGCCCGCGGAAATCAGAATCATCTGCGGCTTGAAATCGTCGAGCGCCGGCAGCCAGTGTCGCTCGAGCGCACGCCGCGCCGCCGTCCCGTCGCTGCCGGCGGACAGCGGCACGTTGAACATGTTGGGTGCGGGATGATCGGTGCCCGTACCGGGATAGAACGGGTGCTGGAAAAAACTCGCCATGATCGCACGGCTCTGCCACGCCGGCGCACTGAACATATCCTCCGTGCCGTTGCCGTGGTGCACGTCGAAATCGACGATGGCGACCCGTTCGAGGCCTTTGCTCTCGACCGCATAGGCGGCTGCCACTGCGATGTTGTTGAAGATGCAAAATCCCATGGCGCGCGATGGCGTCGCATGGTGGCCGCAGGGCCGCACCGCGCAAAATGCGTTCTGCGCGCGCCCGGCCATGAGCTCGTCGACCGCGAGCACTCCCGCTCCCGCCGCCCGGCGCGCCGCGGCGAGGCTGTAGGGATTCATCGCCGTGTCGGGATCGAGCTGCGCGTAGCCCTCCCGCGGTGCGTTATCGAAGATCAGGTCGACGTACGCCGGCGTGTGCACGCGCTTCATGTCCCGCGCCTCCGCCAGCGGCGCCTCCAGGCAGCGCAATTGCTCGAGCAGCCCGGAGTTCCGCATGTGCTCGTTCACCGAGCTGAGCCGCTCCGGATTCTCCGGATGGCCCGCTCCCATGTCGTGACGCAGGCAGTCGGCATGAGTGATGTAGGCCGTGGTCATGGGAGGTGTCCTCCAGGAGCAGAAGTTTGATTATGATGCACGATCACGATGGTTCCATCGAGCAGACAGGACAATCCATGGCGAATATTCCCGACCAGATGACCGTGATCGAAATCGCCGCGCCGGGCGGCCCGGAGCAGCTCAAGCTCGCGCGCCGGCCCACGCCGAAACCCGGCGAGGGCGAGGTGCTCGTGCGGGTGGCCGCCGCCGGCGTGAATCGGCCGGATGTCATGCAGCGCCAGGGGAAATACCCGCCTCCACCGGGCGCTTCCGACATCCCGGGTCTCGAGATCGCCGGCGAGGTCGTGGCACTCGGCACGAAGGTCGCAGGCGTCGCGCTCGGCGACGAAGTCACGGCGCTCCTGCCGGGTGGGGGATATGCCGAATATGCGCTCGCCGCCGCTCCCTTGTGCCTGCCGGTCCCGAAGACGCTGTCCCTCATCGAGGCGGCCGCGGTACCGGAAACCTTCTTCACCGTCTGGACCAACCTGTTCGACCGCGGCGGCTGCAAGGCGGGGGATGCCGTGCTCATCCACGGCGGCACCAGCGGTATCGGCACCACGGCCATCCAGCTCGCTGCGGCGCGCGGCGCGCGGGTGTTCGCAACCGCGGGAACCCTGGACAAGGCGCGTGCCTGCGAACGGCTCGGCGCCGCACGCGGCATCGACTACAAGACCGAGGACTTCGTCGAGGTGGTGCGCCGGGAGACCGACGGCAGGGGCGTCGACGTGATTCTCGACATGGTCGCCGCCAGCTATTTCGCCCGCAATATCGAATGCCTCGCGCTCGAGGGGCGCCTGGTGGTGATTTCGCTGATCGGCGGCGCGCGTACGGAGCTCAACCTCAGCACGGTCATGAGCAAGCGCCTCACCATCACGGGCTCGACGCTGCGCATACGGAGCGTTGCGCAAAAGGCGCTGGTCGCCGAGGGCGTGCGGCGCAACGTCTGGCCGCTGCTCGAGGACAAGCGCGTCCGCCCGATCATCCATGCCACCTTCCCGCTCGCCGATGCCAGCGAGGCGCATCGGATGATCGAGTCCTCGCAGCATATCGGCAAGATCGTGCTGACTCTCTAGAAGAGGCCCACCACGCGGCCCTCCGCGTCGATGTCGATCTTGTCCGCCGACGGCACCTTGGGCAGTCCCGGCATGGTCATCACGTCGCCGCAAACCGCGACGATGAACTCCGCGCCGGCCGCCAGGCGCACCTCGCGCACGTTGAGCGTGTGGCCGCTCGGCGCGCCGCGCGCGGCCGGGTCGGTGGAGAAGGAATACTGGGTCTTGGCGATGCAGATGGGATAGTGCCCGTAGCCGTCCGTCTGCAGCTTCTCGATCTGTTGCTTGATCTTCGCGTCCGCCGAGATGTCCGCGGCGCCGTAAATCTTCGTGGCGACCGTCTTGATCTTGTCCCAGAGCGTTTGCTTCTCGTCGTAGACGAAGCGGAATTCGGACTTGCCCTGATCGATGATCTCCACCACTTTGCGCGCGACGTCCGCGGCTCCCGCACCGCCCTCGGCCCAGTGCCGCGCGAGCACCAGGGGAACGTCGAGCTTCTTCATCGTCTTCGCGAGCAGCTCGTGCTCCGCGGCCGTATCCGCCGTGAAATGATTCACCGAGACGACGCAGGGCAACCCGTAATGGTTGCGCACGTTGTTGACGTGGCGCTCGAGGTTCGCGATGCCCTTTTCCAGAGCGCCGAGATTTTCCGTATTGATCTGCTTCAAATCGGCGCCGCCGTGATATTTGAGCGCGCGGATGGTGGCGACGAGCACGACCGCCGACGGACGCAGGCCCGACTTGCGGCACTTGATGTCGATGAACTTCTCGGCACCCAGATCGGCGCCGAAGCCCGCCTCGGTCACCACGTAGTCCGCGAGCTTGAGCGCGGTGGTGGTGGCGAGCACCGAATTGCAGCCGTGCGCGATGTTCGCGAACGGACCGCCGTGAATGAAGGCGGGATTGTTCTCGAGGGTCTGCACCAGATTCGGCTTCAGCGCTTCCTTCAGCAGCACCGTCATCGCGCCCTGCGCATTGAGATCGCGAGCGCGGATCGGGCTCAAGTCGCGCCGGTAGCCGATGACGATGTTGCCGAGCCGCTGCTTCAAATCGGCGAGGTTGCGCGCCAGGCAAAAGATCGCCATCACTTCCGAGGCCACGACGATGTCGAACCCGTCCTGACGCGGGAACCCGTTGGCCGGCCCGCCGAGGCCCACGGTGATGTCGCGCAGACGCACGGTCGTTCATGTCCATGACGCGCTTCCAGGCGATCCGGCGCACGTCGAAGCCGAGCTCGTTGCCGTGGTGCACGTGATTGTCGATCAACGCGGACAAGAGATTGTGCGCGAGGCCGATGGCGCTGAAGTCACCGGTGAAGTGCAGGTTGATGTCCTCCATGGGAACGACCTGCGCCATACCGCCGCCCGCCGCCCCGCCCTTCATGCCGAATACCGGCCCGAGGCTCGGCTCGCGCAGACAGATCGCCGCCTTCTTGCCGATCTTGTTGAGCGCATCACCGAGACCCACGGTGGTCGTGGTCTTGCCCTCGCCCGCGGGGGTGGGACTCAGTGCCGTGACGAGGATGAGCTTGCCGTCCGGCTTGTCCTTCAGACTCTCGATGTAATCGAGGGAAATCTTGGCCTTGTAGTGGCCGTAGTTCTCGACGCTCGATGCCGGGATGCCGAGCTTTGCCGCGATCTCGCTGATCGGCTTCATTTTCGCGGCTTGCGCAATCTCAATGTCCGAACGCACGTTGATTCCCCTTGGTTACAGTGTTAAGTGGCGCTGCATGGTGGGTGGTTGGGTGGCGCTATGCAGTGGTTGACTGGCGCCGCATTATCGTGACCGCGCGCGGAAGATCAAGCGCCGAGCTGTGCGCCCGCCGCGATGCCCGCTTGCTTGCAAAATTCCGGTGCGTTCAGCTTCTTGCCGTCGTCGAACCGCAGGGTGAAGACCTCGAGGTGGCCGCCCTGGGCGCTCACCAGCAAGCTCTTATCGCCGATCGAGGCCACCGTACCGACTTTCCCCTTCACCTGAGCGAAGGTGCGCGTGAGGTGCTTGCGCGCGTCGAAGAGCCTGACCTTCTTGCCGTTGAATACCGTCCAGGCGCCCGGAGCGGGGTTGCACCCGCGCACCACGTTGTAGGTGTGATCGATGTGACTGTGCCAGTTGATCTCGGCCTCGGGATCCCGGCACCAGCCCTCATAGCTCGCCTGCGACTCGTCCTGCACGGTCTCGCGTCGCGCGCCCACTCGCCGCGAGGTCTGCGGCTTCCTTGAGCGCTTCGATTCCCATGGGGAACAACCGATCGAAGTACACCGACCCGAGCGTGTCATCCGGGCCGATCGGGGTCTCCTTCTGCAGAATGACGGGACCTTCGTCGAGCCCGTCGCTCGGCCGAAAGATCGTGAGGCCGGTGCGGGTGTCTCCGTGGATGATGGGCCAGTTGATGGAGCTCGGGCCGCGGTACTTGGGCAGCAGCGAGGGGTGATACTGGATCATGCCGTGCTTGGGCACCGCGCAAAAATCCTGAGGCGCGAACTGCAGGACGTAGGCCATGACGCCGAAGTCGACCTCGAGCCGGCTCAATGCCTCGCAGGCCTCCCCCGTCTTCAGCGACGGCAGCTGGAACAGAGCGAATGCCCCGCTCCTCGGCGCCGACCTTGAGCGGATCAGGCGCGCTGCCCGGCTTCTCCGGCGCACAGAAGACGCCCGCGACGGTGTCGCCGCGCTCGAGGAACGCATCGAGCACCGCCTTACCGAACTTCTGTTGTCCGACGATCGCAATACGCATGGTCCTGACTCCCCAAATGGGCCTTCCGCGAGGCTCATTTGCCAACAGCGCGGCCGCTATTGCGGCGCACAACCACTATCAATTAGGCATGATATCTCATATATCATAGCCTGAAGCGTCGGGCTAGAATCAAGTAAAACCGAGCGCGCCCCGTCGCCCCGGTAAGATGTAGCGCAAACCCCGCCCTCAACCGAAGGAGCTTCCGATGGCTGCTGGTCGTAATTTTCTATTCGTGCCCGGCCCCACCAATGTACCCGAGCGGGTGACGCGCGCCATGATGATCTCGATGGAAGATCATCGCTCGCCGATTTTTCCGGAGCTCGCGCGGGCCTGCCTCGCGGGCCTGAAGCCGATTTTCAAGACCACGACCGGCACACCGTTCATTTTTCCCTCTTCGGGGACCGGTTGCTGGGAAGCGGCGCTGACCAATTGTCTGAACGCCGGCGACAAGGTGCTCGCCGCGCGCTTCGGTCAATTCAGCCACTTGTGGATCGACATGTGCCAGCGCCTCGGCTATGAGGTCGAGATACTCGAGACGCCCTGGGGCGAGGGCGCTCCGGTCGAGCGCTACCTGGCTTCGTTGAGCGCCGACAAGCAGCACAAGATCAAGGCCGTGCTCGTCTGTCAGAACGAGACGGCGACCGGTGTGACCAGCGACGTCGCAGCCCTGCGCGTGGCCCTGGACAGCGTCAAGCATCCGGCGCTTTTGTTCGTCGACTCGGTGAGCGCGCTCGCGAGCATCGACTTTCGCATGGATGAGTGGGGCGTGGACGTGTGCGTCAGCGGCTCGCAGAAGGGGTTGATGCTGCCCGCCGGGCTCGGCGTCACCTGCGTGAGCCAGAAGGCGCTCGAGGCGTCCAAGAAAGCGACCTCCAAGCGCTGCTATTTCGACTACGGGGATATGGTGCAAGCGAATGCGTCGGGCTATTTCCCCTACACGCCGGCCCTGCCCATGCTCTACGGGCTGCGCGAGTCGCTGGCGATGCTCGCCGAAGAAGGGCTCGACAACGTGTTCCGCCGCCACAGCTACCTCGCGGCCGGCACGCGCGCCGCCGTGCTCGAGGGCTGGAAGCTCAAGCTCTGCGCCGTCGCGCCGCAGTGGTACTCCGACACGGTGTCCGCGATCATGGTGCCCGAGGGCATCAATGGCGCCGAGGTCATCGCCCGCGCCTTCACGCGCTACAACCTCGCGCTCGGTGCCGGACTCTCCAAGGTCGCCGGCAAGCTGTTCCGCATCGGTCACCTGGGCGATCTCAACGAGCTCATGCTGATGGGTGCGATCGCGGGCTCTGAAATGGCGATGCTCGATGTGGGGGTGAAAATCGAGCCCGGGAGCGGCGTCGCGGCCGCACAGAAGTACTGGCGCAGCAACCCCGCCGCGCCCGCGCTGCAGGTGGTCCCGTCATCGGGCTCGAAGACGAGTAAGGCGGCGTGAGCCGCCGGGTCGTATTCCTCGATCGCGCCTCGCTCAAAGCCACCGTGCGCAAGCCTCAGGGGCCAGGCGCCTACGTGGAATATGACAAAACCTCGCCCGAGGAGATCGTGTCGCGCCTTAAGGGCGCGGACGTCGCCATCGTCAACAAAGTACCCATGCGCGCGCCCACTCTCGAGCAGCTGCCCGATCTCAAGATGATTGCCGTTGCGGCGACCGGCTACGACGTGGTCGACGTCGCGTATTGCAAGAGCCACGGCATTGCGGTCGCCAACATCCGCAATTACGCCGTCCACACCGTGCCGGAACATGCGTTCATGCTGATCCTCGCTTTGCGGCGCAGCCTCCTCGCCTACCGCGAGGACGTGCAGAACGGGCTGTGGAACAAGTCGGATCAATTCTGCTTCTTCACGCATCCGATCGGCGACCTGCACGGCGCGACCCTCGGAATCATCGGCGAGGGCGCCATCGGTCAGGGAACCGCGGCCATCGGGCGCGCCTTCGGCATGAACGTGCTGTTCGCCGATCATCCGCCGCCGAAGATGGAGGGCGTCACATTCACCCCCCACGACCAAGTGATCGCGCAATCGGACGTGATTTCGCTGCATTGTCCGCTCATGCCCGCGACGCGCAACCTGATCGACCTCGCGGCATTTCGCAAGATGAAGCGCACCGCCATTCTCATCAACACCGCCCGCGGGGGCCTCGTCGATGAGAGCGCGCTGATTCAGGCGCTCGATGAAGGACTGATCGCGGGCGCGGGATTCGACGTGCTCACGGTCGAGCCGCCCGAGGAACGGACATCCCTTGCTCGACGTTCGACGTCCGAATTTCATCCTCACCCCGCATATCGCCTGGGCCTCGGATGGGGCGATGCAGTTCCTCGCCGATCAATTGATCGATAATATCGACGCATGGGCCGCGGGCAAGCCGCAGCACCTGGTAACTTGACCCGCGTGATAACCTGACCCGCGCCCGGCGCGCGGCGGTGACGATCGGCCATGAAAAAACTGCTGTACCAATTCGATACGGACGCGCTGCCCGCCGTCTTCGACAATGTCGTCGGCTATGACGGCGGCGCCGATCAGATCACCGCCTACGGCGGCGTGAGCGCGGCCAATGTCGGCGGCCTCGTCGAGGGCGCCATCTTCACCCGCGGCCCGAAGGACAAAAAGAACACCGCCCTGTTCATCGGCGGCGGCAACATGGCCGCGGGTCAGGCGCTGCTCGAGGCCGTGCAGGCCAAATTCTTCGCCAAGTTCCGCGTCTCCGTCATGTTCGACTGCAACGGCTCGAACACCACCGCCGCCGCCGCCGTTGCCTGGCTGGCGCACGGCGCGCTCACTCGCGGGAAAGCGTGCCGTGGTGCTCGCCGGAACCGGGCCCGTGGGCCAGCGCGCCGCGGCGCTCCTCGCGAGCGAAGGTGCGGCGGTCGCCATCACGGGCCGCAAGCTCGACGTCGTGCAGGCCGCCGCGCAGGCGATCAAATCCCGCTTCGGCGCCGAGATCCGGCCCATCGCGGCCGCGAGCCCGGCCGAGCGCGGCCAGGCCATCGAAGGCGCGCACATCGTGCTGGCCACCGGCGCCGCCGGCATCACGCTGCTCGACGCTGCGCAGTGGCAATCGAGCCCGACTCTCGAGCTCGTGGCGGATGCCAATGCCTCGCCGCCCGCCGGCATCGAAGGCGTCTCGATGGGCGATCGGGGCACCGCGAGCCACGGCAAGATCTTGTTCGGTCCCTTAGGATTCGGCGCCTTGAAGCTCGCGTTGCATCGCGCCTGCATCGGCCGCCTGTTCGAGCAAAATGATCTCGTTCTCGACGCCGAGCAAATTTATGCCCAGGCCAAGTCGATGGTGGGCTCATGAGAGAACACTCGATCGACCAATTCTTGGATGATCTCGCGAGCGGCAATCCCACCCCGGGCGGCGGCAGCGCCGCGGCGATCATGGGCGCGATGGGCGCGGCGCTCGTCTCCATGGTGTGCAATGTGTCCTTCGGCAAGAAGGGCTGCGAGGCCGCCGAGCCCGAGCTCAGGAACATGCTGGTGAGATCGGAGGAGCTGCGCCGCCACTTGACCGCCATGACGGCCGAGGATATTGCGGCTTTCGATAGCCTGATGGCCGCGTACAAGCTGGCCAAATCCTCGGATGAGGAGAAGGCGCGTCGCGCAGAGACCATCCAGGCGTGCCTCGAGCGCGCCACCGAGGTTCCCCTCGAGTGCGCCCGAGCCTGCTCTCAGGTGGTCGCAATGGCGCGCCGCGCGGCCGATCTCGGCTACAAGCACGTCATCAGCGACGTGGGGGCCGGCGTCGCGGCAGCGGACGCGGCGCTGCGCAGCGCGGCGCTCAACGTGTTCATCAACGCGCCCGCCCTCAAGGACCGCCGCTTTGCCGCGAGCGCGATCGAGGAAGTCGAGCGTCTCGCCAAGACATCGGCCGTCGAGTCCGAGGCTACGTACGCCGCCGTGCGGATCAAACTGGAGAGTTAACGATGGCGGGCGGCAGAATCGATCTGGAGCGCGCCTTCACGCCGGTCAACCTCGCCGTCATGACGATTTCGGATTCGCGCGATGCGAGCAGCGACTCCTCGGGGGACCTGTTGGCGGAGCGGATCGCCGGCGCGGGACATGCGCTCAAGGCGCGCAGCGTCGTCGGCCTCGATAAAACCGCCATTCAGGCGCAGGCGCGCGCGTGGATCGGCGATGCCGGCATCGACATCATCGTGAGCAACGGCGGCACGGGATTGAAGCCGCGCGAAGTCGCCCCCGAGGCGTTCCGAGAGCTGTTCGATCGCGAGCTCGAGGGTTTCATCGTGCTCTGGCATCTCGTGTCCTACGAGACCGTCGGTGTTTCCACCATGCAATCGCGCGCCTGCGCCGGAATCGCCGGCGACACCGTGATCTACGTCCTGCCGGGATCGAACGGCGCCTGCCGCGACGGATGGGACAAGCTCATCAGCCTGCAGATCGACAGCCGCCAGCGGCCGTGCTCGATTCTCGAGAGTCGTCCCCGGTTCCAGAAGCACCGGTGAAGCCGCCGGCCCCCGCAGAAAGACGCTATCGCCCCCTGCGTCTTCCCATCTCAGCGCAGCCGCCTCGATCAGGATGGCGCGGAAGTCGTTCACATTGGTGAGCGTCGGACCGGTGATCACCGAGTCGCCGAGCGTCTGGAAGAACGTGTGGGCGTCGTTGTTCGCCAGCATGTCCTTGGGACGCAGCCCCAGCGCGCCACGCCCGCGCGAGCGTATCCGGCGCCGATCACGGCGCCGGCGATTTCCTCCTGACCATCGACGCCGTCGGTGTCGCCCGCGATGCCGAAGATGCGCGCGTGACCGTCGAGCGCAACGGCGAGCGACAGCAGGAACTCGACGTTGCGTCCGCCGCGCCCGGTGCCGCGCACGGTGACCGTGGTCTCCCCGCCCGACAAGAGCACGCAAGGCGCCCTGAAGGGCTGCGCGCGATCGGCGACCTGCGCCGCGATGCCGGCGAACACGGTGCCCACCTCGCGCGCCTCACCCTCGATGGCGTCGCCGAGAATATGGGGCGCATAGCCTGCCGAGCGCGCGAGCGCGGCGGCTGCTTCGAGCGCCATCTGCGGAGTCGCGATCATGCGCACCTCGGCGCCGGCAGAGGCGCGCATCGCCCGGTTTCACCGACTCCCCGCGACCGCTCTCGAGCAGATCGCGCACCGGCGGCGGCACGTCGATCGCATAGCGCCGCAGAATGTTCAGCGCATCTTCGCAGGTGGTCGGATCCGCGACCGTGGGACCCGACGCGATGTCGGCGGGCCGATCCCCGGGCACATCGGACATGAGCAGCGTCAGGACTCGCGCCGGATGGCACGCCGCGCCGAGACGGCCGCCCTTGATGCTCGACAAATGACGGCGGACGCAATTGAATTCGCCGATGGTCGCGCCGGAGGCGAGGAGCGCACGTCCCAGCGCCTGCTTGAGCTCGAGCGTCAACCCGGGCGCCGGCAACGGCAGCAGCGCCGAGCCGCCACCGGAAATGAGGCACAGAACGAGATCGTCCGGGCTCAAGTCCTGCACCAGGGCCAGCATGCGTTCGGCCGCGCGCATCCCGGCGGCGTCCGGCACCGGATGCGCGGCTTCGACGATCTCGATGCGGCTGCACGGTACCCCGTAGCCGTAGCGGGTCACGACCAGGCCCGACAGCGGACCCGGCCAATGGTGCTCCACGGCCTGCGCCATGGCCGCGGATGCCTTGCCGGCGCCGACGACGATGAGCCGGCCGCGCGGCGGCGCAGGCAGATGCGCAGGCACGCACACCGCGGGCTGGGCCGAGGCGATGGCGGCATGGAACATGGCCGTGAGCAAGCGCTGAGGCGAGGAATCCGCGGTCATCGGCGACGCCCGGGCAGCCTGCAGCGCTTACAACACGGATTTAAGCAATCGGCCCATGTCGGCGGGATTGCGCGTGACCTTGATGCCGCACTCTTCCATGACCGCGAGCTTCTCCGTGGCGGTGCCTTTGCCTCCGGAAATGATCGCCCCCGCATGACCCATGCGCTTGCCCGGCGGGGCGGTGACGCCGGCGATGAATCCGACCACGGGCTTTTTCATGTTCGACTTGACCCAGCGCGCGCAAGTCTCTTCGTCCTCGCCGCCGATCTCGCCGACCATGATGACTGCGTCCGTGTCCGGATCATCGTTGAACATGCGCATCACGTCGACGTGCTTCAAGCCGTTGACGGGGTCGCCGCCGATGCCGACGGCCGTCGACTGGCCGAGGCCTTGCTCCATGAACTGGCCCACGGCCTCGTAGGTCAACGTGCCCGAGCGCGACACCACGCCGATGCGGCCCTTCTTGTGAATGTGGCCCGGCATGATGCCGATCTTGATCTCATCCGGCGTGATCACGCCCGGACAGTTCGGCCCCACCAGGAGCGTCTTCTTGCCGCGCATGCGGTAACGCGTCGCGATCATGTCGCGCACCGGGATGCCCTCGGTGATGCAGATGACGAGATCGAGACCGGCGTCCACCGCCTCGTCGATGGCGGCGGCCGCGTAAGGCGGCGGCACGTAAATCACCGACACGGTCGCGCCGGTCTGTTGCTTCGCCTCCTGGACGCTGCCGAAGATGGGAATGCCCTCGAAATCCTCGCCCGCCTTGCTGGGATTCACGCCCGCGACGAAGCAGCTCTTGCCGTTGGCGTAATCGCGGCACAGCCGCGTATGAAATGCGCCCGTCTTGCCGGTGATGCCCTGGGTCATCACGCGCGTGTTCTTGTCGATCAGGATGCTCATGCGCCTCTCCTCACTTTCCGGTCACGGCGGCGACGATTTTCTGCGCCGCGTCCGCCATGTTGTCGGCGGAGATGATCGGCAGCCCGGACTCCTTGAGCATCTTTCGGCCGAGCTCCTCGTTCGTGCCCTTCATGCGCACCACCAGCGGCACGCCGAGCTTCACTTCCCGGGCGGCGGCAATGACGCCTTCCGCGATGGTGTCGCAACGCATGATGCCGCCGAAAATGTTGACCAGAATGCCCTTCACCTTGGGGTTCTTGAGCATGAGCTTGAACGCCTCGGTCACCTTCTGCGTGGTGGCCCCGCCGCCCACGTCGAGAAAGTTGGCGGGCTCGGCACCGAACAGCTTGATGACGTCCATGGTCGCCATGGCGAGACCCGCGCCGTTCACGAGGCAGCCGATGTTGCCCGACAGCGAGATATACGACAGATCGAACTTCGATGCCTCGACCTCTGCCGGATCCTCTTCGTCGAGATCGCGCATCGCGACGATGTCGGGGTGGCGGAACAGCGCATTGTCGTCGAAGTTGAGCTTGGCATCGAGCGCAAGCACCTTGCCGTCGCCGGTCAGGATCAGCGGATTGATCTCCGCAAGCGAGGCATCGCATTCATAGAAGGCGCGATACAAACCTTGCATGAAGCGGCGTGCCTCCGCCACCGACGCCTCGGGCACGCCGATCTTGCGCGCGATGTCCTCGGCCTGGGAGTCGGTAAGTCCCGCGCCCGGATCGATGGCCGCCTTGTGAATTTTTTCCGGCGTGTGTGCCGCGACTTCCTCGATCTCCATGCCGCCCTCGGAGCTCGCGATCAAGGTCACGCGCTGCGTGCCGCGGTCGACCACCATGCCGACATAGAGCTCCTTGCGGATATCGGCGCCCTCCTCCACCAGCAGCCGATGCACGACCCGGCCCTCAGGACCCGTCTGATGCGTGACCAGGGTCATCCCCAAGATGCCGGCGGCGTATCGATGCACCTCATCGAGCGACTTCGCCACCTTGACGCCGCCGCCCTTGCCGCGACCGCCGGCGTGGATCTGCGCCTTGACGACCCATACCTTGCCGCCCAGCTCGCGCGCCGCCGCGTCCGCATCGGCGACCGAAAAGCACGGCACGCCGCGCGGCGTCGCCACCCCGAATCTGCGCAGGATCTCTTTGCCCTGATACTCATGAACGTTCATGACGATGGTCCTCGTGCGAAACTAAGAAACGCTGCCGGCGAGCACTATTCGAGGCGCCCTGGGTTGCGTCAAGACCCTGGCTTGCCTCAAGGCGCCCTGGCTTGCGCCAGGCTCTGCTCCAGAAGCTTGGTCAGCGCAAACACCGCATCGAGGTGCGGCGTGGGCGTATCGGTCATCCGGCCCAGCTCGATCACGGAGCCGAGGAGCGCGTCGGTTTCGAGCGCTCGTCCCGCCTCCACATCCTGCAGCATGGAGGTCTTGTGGTGACCGACCCGTTCCGCGCCCGCGATGCGCTTCTCGATGGGTACTCGAAACGAGATACCGAGCTTGGTGGCAATGGCCTGGGCCTCGGTCATCATGGCACGCGCGAGCTCCCGCGTGGGTGGATATTGACAGATCGCGGCCAGCGTCCCGCGGGACAGTGCGCTGAGCGGGTTGAAGGTCATGTTGCCCCAGAGCTTGAGCCACATCTCGGCACGGATGTCCGTGAGCACCGGCGATTGCATGCCGCCGCGGACGAAGCATTCCGACACGCGCTTGACGCGCTCGCTCTCGGTTCCGTCCAGATCGCCGACCGGAAAGCGATTGCCCTCGATCTGCTTGATCACTCCCGGCGCGAGCGCTTCACTGGCCGGATAGACCACACAGCCGATGACGCGCTCGCAGGGAATGTTCTTTTGAATGGCCCCGGTCGGATCGACGCTGGTGACCGTGCTGCCCTCGAGCGCTCCGCCGTGCTTGTGGAAATACCAGAAAGGAATCCCGTTCTGCATCGGCACGACAACCGTGCCCGGTCCAAGGAGCTTCGGGACTTCAGCGGCAACCGCCTCGAGCTGGTGCGCCTTCATGGCGAGCACCACCAGGTCTTGCGGTCCCGCCGCCGAATAATCCGCGGTCGCTTTGACGCGCGGGACGGCTTTCTCGCTGCCGTCGCTCATGATGACCCGGATGCCTCGAGTCTTGAGCGCCTCGAGCGTGGCGCCGCGCGCGATGAACGTCACATCCTCGCCGGCGTGCGCGAGCTGCGCCCCGACGAATCCACCGATCGCGCCGGCGCCTACAATGGCGATCTTCATCCGCGCGCATCCTCGCCCGCGCAGCCTAGCGTGTGACGCCCGAGTCTTGAATGGCGCCGCGATCCACTTCTATCCGATTCACCACTTTGCTCACGCCCGGCACGGACTGGGCTATCTGGGGTGCCGCCGACAGCTCCTCGGTGGTCCACACGTGGCCGCTCAAGGTCACGACACCGTTGTCGGCGCGCACGTTGATGTGGCGCGCATACAATGTTTTGTCGGACGTGAGCGCGGTCAGCACTTGATCCGACAAGTCTTTGTCGGCCTGCCGCTCTGCTGCGGTCTTCGGCGGCCCCGACAGGCACGCAGTGAGCCCACCGACGGCGGCGGCGAGGACCAGCGCAGTCAACAATCGATTGATAATAGAGGACAATTTACTTACCTCAAGTTGTGTTGCCGGCGTCGTCGACGGCTTGGAATTCGATTTCGTTCACCACCCGTCCCCTTCCGGCCGCGCGGCGAGCAACTCGCAGTATAGCCAACAGGTCATTCACATCGTTAACCACGCCTGCGACTGTAACCACGCCGTTCTTCGCGGTCACGGTAATGTGATCGCTCAAGATGTATGGGTTCTGCTTCAGAGCCGCCTCTACCTTGGCGGCAATCGCCTCGTCCGATCGCTTGGCGGTGACCACGATCTCGCGCAGCTCCTCGCCGGAGGTTGCATTCGAGGGCGGCGCGCTGAGCGCCCCGCAAGGAGCGCCGAAAGCGACCACTCCCAGCGTTCCCGCCAGGAGTGGCCCTCTCGTCACACAATGTGCGATGGCCAACCAGCATCCCGTCAGAACCGGTAGCTCACGCCGGTCGAGATGCCCTGCTCGTGACAGCCGCCCCAGGTGGTCGGACCTGCGCTGCTGTAGTCGACGAACTGATTGTGCGTGGCGTCATGGCAGTCGGTCTTGATGCCATGGCCACCGGCACCGATGTCGTAATGAGCGTTGCCGTCGTTGATGGTCTCGGCCCAGTCGAAGTATACGGTCAGCTGCTTATCGAGCTTGTGCCACCACTGCACGGTGTACATGTTGGACTGGTTGCCGGTGGAGTTCGGATTGTAGTTGTGCTGACCGCCCGGATCACCGACCGACGCACCGGCATGCGCCCAGCCGCCTGCGACGACATCTCGACCGTCCCAGAAGGACTGCTGGAGCGCGAACCACATGCCGTTACGCTGGCGCTCGTTCTGGAACTCGAGCTGCGGCGGTACCTCGCGGTGCATTTCCTCGTACAGATAGTTCACGGAGAGTCCGAAATCGAAGGTGTACTGCACGCCGAACTTCATCGCCCACTCGTCGGCGACATCGACCGACGTGTTATAGGCAGGGGACCCCGCGGCCGCCGCGCCCGGATACTCGCCGGCGTAGGCCAGGTAGTCCGCCCAGTCGAGCAGATAAGCCTGCTTGCCCGTCGGTCCTTGACCGACCAGGTAAGCATAGTACGGGCTGTTGGCGCCGATGCCGTCGCTCGAGCGGTTCACCTGCTTGTGAATCTCGTAGGCGCCGACCAGATACAGGCCGCCCATCTCGAACTTGAGGTCGGCGCTGTAGGCGCGGTTGTAGCCGCCGTCATCGCAGTTCAGGAACAGGTTGCCGCTTCCCGGGTTATTCGATCCCGTGCAATCCGGGGACCCTTCCGGCGTCAGATCGCTGTTGGGGTCGAGCTGCTGGCCGAACGCGTAGGCAACATCGAAGCTGATGCCGGCCCAGGTGGGCGAGGAGTAGTACACCACGTCGTCCGAGCGGGTGCCGAACTCGATGCGGTTGTCGCCGCCCGAATTCCCCATGATGACCGCGTAGTTGCCGAGGCCGGTGCCGAACGGATTGAGCCGGTCGGTCGAGTTCTTGTACGGCATGTACATTTCGCCGAACTTGATCTTGCCCCAGGCATGCTCCTGGAAACCCACGAAAGTATCGCCGAGACCGATCGCGCCCTGCACCGTATTCGAGGACTTGGTCCAGGTGTTCTGCAGTCCGGGCGCCGCCACCATGTCGATGGCACTCGATACTTGATAAATGAAATCGATGTCCGAGTTGGGGATCCTGTGCTCGCCTCGATAGCCGATGCTCGAGCCGTTGCTCGACATCGCGCCGAGCCAGCCGACTCGGCCGTAGGGCGTTGCCTTCTGACCGCCCGTGATGACGTACGGGCTTCCGGGCATGCCGGTGGCATAACCGTAAGGATAGGCGACCGGGTTATAGATGCCCTTGGTCGTGTAATCCACGGAAACATCGAGCGAGCCGTAAAAGCCCTTCAGGAAACCATCGAATTTCTTTTCCAACGATGACAGCTTATCCTCGGTCGTCTTTGTGGCGCCGGCGGCCGCACTCGGGGGTGGCCCCGCGGGCGCCACGGCAGGCGCGGCCTGCTTGCTCGACAAGGCATCGAGCTGCTTCTGCAGCTGTTGCATCTGCTGCTGCATCTGCCGCATCTGCTCCTTCAGCGCCTGGGTTTGATCATCATCCGCAAAAGCGGCGCCACAGATAGTGACGGTAGCGGCGCATGCGGCAAGCGCCACCAGCACAGGCTTTGCCAACTTAAGTTTGAACATTGTGTGAATCCCTCATGTACGCGTTATTTGACTCTTGATAATCGTCAGTCCTCGCCCCTACCCACTCCCGGCAGGACCTACGCTCTCCCCTCGAACATCGTCATCTCAGCCCGACCAGCCTTCGGGCCTCAAACCACTTTTGCCTGACGCAGCGCGCCGATCTCTTCCGCCTTTAAGCCCAACTCAGCCAGCACTTCATCCGTATGCTCGCCGAGGAGCGGCGAGCGCCTGACCTCCGTCGGGCTGTCGCTCAGCTTGATGGGGTTGCCCACCGTCAAGTACTTGCCGCGCGTCGGGTGATCGACCTCCACGACCGTGCCTGTCTTGCGGAGCGAGGGCTCATGAGCCAGCTCTTCCATCGACAGGATCGGGCCGCAAGGAATGTCGTGCTCGTTGAGCAGATTCATCGCCTCGAATTTCGTCTTGGTGACGGTCCATTCCTCCACCGCCGCGAAGATCTCCGTGAGCCGCGGCAAACGCGCCTCCGGGGTTGCGAAATCGGGATCCGTGATCCACGGCTCGCGGCCGATCACGCGGCAGATCTCTTTCCATACGGGCGCCTGCGCGATGAAGTAGAGATACGCGTTCGGGTCGGTTTCCCAGCCCTTGCATTTCACGATCGTGCCCGGCTGACCGCCGCCGGAGGCGTTCGCCGCGCGCGGCACGGCGCTGCCGAATTTTCCGTGCGGATATTGCGGGTACTCTTTCATGACCTTGGCGCGCTCGAGCCGTTGCTGGTCGCGCAGCTTGACGCGGCACAGATTCAGCACGCCGTCCTGCATGGCCGCCAGCACCTTTTGTCCGCGCCCCGTGGAGTTTCTTTGGTAGAGCGCGGTCACGATGCCGAGCGCGAGGTGCAGCCCTGTACCGCTGTCGCCGATCTGCGCGCCGGTCACCAGCGGCGGACCGTCGTCGAATCCGGTGGTCGAGGCCGAGCCGCCCGCGCACTGCGCAACATTCTCGTAGACCTTGCAGTCCTCGTACGGACCCGGGCCGAAGCCCTTCACCGAGGCGACGATCATGCGCGGATTGAGTTCCTGGATCCGCTCCCAGGTGAATCCCATGCGGTCGAGAGCACCCGGAGCGAAATTCTCCACGAGCACATCGCAGTGCTTGATCAACTTCTCGAGCACCTTCTTGCCCTGCGGGCTCTTGGTGTCGAGAGTGACCGACCGCTTGTTGTGGTTCAGCATGGTGAAGTACAGGCTGTCCGCCTCGGGAATGTCGCGCAGCTGCTCCCGCGTCACATCGCCGCTACCCGCCTTCTCGACCTTGATGACGTCCGCGCCGAACCACGCGAGCAGCTGCGTGCAGGTGGGTCCGGACTGCACGTGCGTGAAATCGAGAATGCGTACGCCGCTTAACGCTTTTTCCATGGATGATCTCGCCGTTTGCTCCTGCAACTACTTGTACATCGTCTGGTTCTTGGTGCCCGGCGCGTACTCGCGCGGGTCGACCCAGATATTGATGACCGCGGACTTGCGCAGCTTCTGCACCGACTCGCGGGCCCGCCGCAGCGCCGGCGCGATCTGCGCCGGATCGCGTACTTCCTCGCCGTAGCCGCCCAGCATCTCGGCGAATTTGCCGAACGGCACGTCGCCCAAAAGATTCCCGACGCTGCCGCGTTGCTCGCCGTACTTGGCGAGCTGGCCATAGCGGATCTGGTTCATGGCCGAGTTGTTGCCGATGACGGCGATGTAAGGCACGCCGAAGCGGTTGGCCGTCTCCATGTCGAAGGCGGTCATGCCGAAGGAACCGTCGCCGTAGTAGCACAGAACTTCCTTGGAGGGATTCGCAAGCCCCGCTGCGATCGCGAAGCCCGTGCCGACACCGAGCGATCCGAGCGCGCCCGGGATCCATCCACTGCCCGGGCCGGCGCGGCCGCACCGCCTGCGCCGAAATCGTCACCACATCGCCGCCGTCGCCGATATATACGGTGTTGTCGGCGAGGAACTCGTTCAGCTCCCATGCCACCCGGTACGGGTGAATCGGAACGCTGTTTGATTTGAAGAGCGGCATGAGCTTTTCCGTCGCGGTGGCCTCGGCCTGCGCCAGCTCCTTGATCCATTGCTGGCGCGCCTGCCGCTTGTCGCTCTTGAGCCGTCCCGACGCGGCCTGCAGCACGGCGCCGAGGATTGCGCCCGGGTCGCCGACGAGCCCGAGATCGATGTCGCGATTCTTGCCGACCGTACGGTAATCCATATCGATCTGCACCAGCTTGAGATCCTTGCTGATGCGCTTGCCGTACCCCATGCGAAAATCGAACGGGGTGCCGACGATCACCAGCACGTCGGCCTTGGCAAAGGCCTGCGAGCGCGTACGGTCGAAGTGATGCGGATCGCCCGGCGGCAGCAAACCGCGGCTCGCGCCGTTGAAATAGCCCGGAATGTCGAGGCCGCGCAGCAACGCCACGGCCTCGTTCTGACCGCGCGCGGTCCAAACCTGCTGGCCATAGAGAATCGCCGGACGCTGCGCGTTGACGAGAATGTCGGCCAGCTTTTCGATGTCGCGCGGATCACCGATCGAATGCGTCGAGGCCCGGTACTTGCCGGGCTGCGGGATCACCGCCTTGCTGAGATCGACCTCGCGGTCGAGCACATCGCGCGGAATCTCCAGATAAACGGGTCCCGGGGCGCCGTTGAACGCCTCGCGCGCCGCCATCGAGATCATGTCGGCCACACGCTCGGTGCTCGGCACGCTCGCCGCGAATTTCGTGATCGGCGTCATCATGTCGACGTGCGGCAGATCTTGGAGCGATCCCATCTTGTGCTGCGTGAGCGCCCCTTGTCCGCCGATGTGCAGCACGGGACTCTCGGAACGGAATGCGGTCGCAATTCCCGTCACCGCGTTGGTGCACCCGGGTCCGGCCGTCGTGACCACGCAGCCGAGCTTGCCGGTCTGGCGCGCGTAGCCGTCGGCGGCGTGCGCCGCGACCTGCTCATGACGCACATCGATGATGCGGATGCCCTCGTCCACACAGCCGTCGTAAATGTCGATGATGTGGCCGCCGCACAGCGTGAAGATCGTGTCCACGCCTTCGGTCTTGAGTGCCTTCGCCACCAAATGGCCGCCCGACACGACCCCGGCCTCTCGGCTCTTGCGTTGCAGGGTATCCTCGGCGGTTGTCGGCTTGGGTTCCGCCACAGCGGGGTTAGTTGCCATGTTTGCCTCCAGTTAGCGATCCGGGCCGCGCTGCCGCGGTCCGGACTGTGATTTCCAGAAAGAGATGCTGCGGTCCACGATCAGCCGGCCATGGCCGGTGTCTCGCGACTTTTTGCGAAGTGCCGCGCCCGCATGGGCTTGAGCACGAACAGCGCGAGCAGCGCTGCGATGATGTTGCAAGTGACGAACAGCGTGAATATCACGCCGTAGCCATGAGCCTTGGCGATGGATGCGGCAAAGGGCACGAATATCGCACCGGTGCCCTTCGCGGTGTACAGCATGCCGGCGTTGGCCGCCGCGTACTTGGACCCGAAGGTGTCCCCCTGGGTCGCGGGAAACAGACTGAAAATCTCGCCATAGACCCCGAAGTACAATGCGGTCACCAGCACGAACATCACCGGGTTGGTGCCGCCGATCTGACTCAGTGTAAAGAGCGCCGCGGCGCCGATCAGGAACGCGAGTGCCATCGTGTACTCTCGGCCGATCTGGTCCGACAGCCACCCGAAGAAAGGCCGGCCGACGCCGTCGAAGATGCGGCTGAGCGAGACTGCGTAGATTCCGGCCGCCATCGTGATCCCGAATAGATCGACCGGTACCTTGTCGAGCTTCAGATCGATGGCCATCGGCTTCACGGAAGCCGTCATGGACAGACCGCCGGCCGCGATCAGCACGAACATGACATAGAGCACATAGAAACACGGGATTCTGCAGCACCTCGCGCGGGGTGTAGCCGCGGGAGGTGGTGCTCGGCTTCATCTGAGCGCTCAGAATTTGCGGCGGCGGGACCAGCAGGAGCCAGCCGAGCACGAACACGATGCCGCCTTGCAAGAGACCGAAGAATAAAAACGCGTGTTGATAGCCGTCTGAGGCAATCATGTGCGAGATCGGTATGACGGTGACCGCCGCGCCGGCCCCGAAGCCGGCCGCGGTGAGACCGGCAGCGATGCCGCGCCGGCCGGGAAACCACTTGAGCGCGTTGCCGACGCACGTGCCATACACCGCGCCTGTGCCGACGCCGCCGACGACAGCGCCGGCATACAGCGCGGCCAGCGAGCCCGCGGAAGAATTGATCATCCACGCGATGCCGACCAGAATGCCGCCGCCGATCACCACCCATTTCGGTCCGAAGCGATCGACCAGATAGCCTTCCACCGGAACCAGCCAGGTCTCGATCAGAACGAACAAAGTGAACGCCACCTGAATGTCTTTGACCCCCCAGTGGTACTTGGCATCGATGGGGTTGACGAACAGTGTCCAGCCGTATTGCAGATTGGCGACGCAGGCCATGCAGATGATGCCGATGATGAGCTGGACCCAAGGATTGCCCAGCGGCGAGACGTTGATCTGCGGTTTAGCCGCGGCGTAATCGGAAGTCGCGTTCATATAGTTTTCCTTTTTGCGCGTGAGATTGACCGCGTGCGCAGGTTCAGCACGCGGAGTTCCCCAACCAAAAGAAACGGCAACGGCGACGTTGCACCGACCTTCGATGTTCAGCCGCAACAGCGAAATCTGCGAACCGTCGCCTCACCGTTTGCCCCGCTAGGCGCCCATCACCAAGGCATGAGCGCCGCCAGCCACTGACTATTTTCTCTGGTATACCATATATGAACATTTTTTGACCTGTCAACCTTGAGGGCGACAAGACCCCTGGCGTTGCTACCACGCAACGAGCCTGCGCGGCCGAGCGCCCGGTGATCGCTTGCGGGTAACGACTCGGAAGCTGCGTCCGCGGCGTCGGTATGATATATCTGTTGGTGCTTTGGGCCCCCGGCGACGCCGCTCAAGGGGTTCTATTCGCTCAGCGAGCACCAGATTTGTCCGTCGTATCGCATGCGATACTGCGCGGAGCAGAACCGACGCATCAAAAACCTTTAGGGAAATAGATGAACAGCATCGCCAAATTGGTTCAGGCCGGCGCGCCCGCCGCACCGCTCAGCTTGAGCCCGTTGAACCCGACGAGCTTGCGCGATCAGGCTTATGCGCTCCTCAAGAACGCGATCGCGGAGACCGATATTTATGATCCCGCCCAGGAGCTGCGCTTGGACGAGCGTCAGCTCACCGCCGCGCTCGGGGTCAGCCGAACACCGATCCGCGAGGCCCTGTCGCTACTCGAGCAAGAAGGCTTCATCCGCACCGTGCCCCGGCGCGGCATCTATATCGTGCGCAAATCCAAGCGCGAGATCATCGAAATGATCCAGATGTGGGCGGCGCTCGAATCGATGGCGGCGCGCCTCGCGACGCTGCATGCCCCGCAGGAGGAGATCGAGAAGCTGCGGCATTTGTTCGACGAGTTTCAAAGCTCGCCCCCCGCCGAGCATCTGTGCGAATACTCGGACGCGAACATCGCCTTTCACACCGCGGTCATCGCGCTCGGCGGATCGCAGACCTTGGTCGACGCGACGCGGAATCTTCTGATACACGTGCGCGCCATTCGCCGCGCGACCATCGCACAGGATAACCGAGCGGCGCGATCGATCGTCGATCATTTGCGCATCATCGAGGCCTTGGAACGGCGCGACACCGACCTGGCGGAGCGTCTCACCCGTCAACACACGATGGACCTTGCGGAGCACGTCGCTCGACATTGCGATTTTCTGGGATAGGCATCAGGCCGTCGGGGCCCTGCCCCACGCCCCGAGGGTCGGCAGTACCCGCTGTTCTGCCGAGCCTGTCGAGCCGTCAGCCTCCGGTGCGCTCGAATCGTAGGGGCGCAGGTACTGTGGGCGTACCGTACTGCCGCTCCGGCCGCCATCGCCGGCGATCACCGCCCGCGACACCGCGGCGAGGCCCGCGCGAGTATCCTCATCCGCGATCGCCGCCTGCAACGCCTCGGGATCGATGAAGACCGGCACCCCCGCTTCGATCCTCGCATAGATTCGTCCGCTCGCCTGCTCGGCGAAGTTGACGCGCCGGAATCCCTCGACGCAGCGCTTCAGGAATCCGACGTTATGCTCGGCGCGCAGGAGCTCGGGGTCGCGGTAGAGCTGCTCGGGGGCCGCGGCGTCGACGAACACTCTGCCGTAGCGATCGATGTCGAGCATGCCCTTCACGTCCAGTACGTTGACGGTCTCGTTGTCGCCGAAGGCGACGGTGCGCGGACGCTCGCCGAGCGCCACCGTATTGTCCAAGAACTCGAAGCGAATTCGCTTGTCGCTGCGGCGAACCCACGTGAAGAACACATTCGGGATTCCCGTGTAGGCCTCCACGGCGTGCGCCAGCGTGTCGTCGACCGCCTTGTAGCGCCCGAACTCGAGCCCGCGTTTCCAGGCTCGCTCCACCAGCTGCTCCGGAGGCGTGATCACGAAGAACAGGTAGGCGGTCTGGCCGAATCGAGTCAACAGGTTGCTCCCCTCCTCGTCCGAGTCCGGGGCGAAGCTGTCGAAGCGGAAACGGTCGATGAGCAGGTGCGACATTTTTCCATGCGCATGCTTGCGCGCCATATAGGCATCGAGCTTGCGATCGACGATCTGCAGCTCCTCGGCCGTGAGCGCTCCGGCGTACTTGTAAGCTCGACCCAGCGATGCCATAGTCGAGCAGCTGCTTGCGCCAGATGTCCGGGCTGATCAGGGCGAAATCGCTCCAGCGCGCGCCGATGTCGCCCGCGAGCCGCTTCTGCAAGGGCCGCAGCGTGCTCTTGCCCGAGGCCGAAGCGCCTTTGGTGTTGATCACGATGGGCCGATCCTGCGCGGGCAGAAGCCCGTAGCCTTCTGCGTGCGCCGCTTCCCGCAAGAAGGGCTCGATAGTCCGGCCCACCGCCTCGCTACCCAGCATGTTGACCGCTCGATCTCGGGCGAGTCGCAAGATGAGCTCGCGCGTCCCCCAGGCGCGGCCGTTCGTCGTGAAGAGACCCGACAGCACTTCCGCCAATGCGCGCAGCGCGATCCGCGTATCGCCGGCGGCCGCGGCGCGGGCGCGCTGCTGGCATTCGGCGATCTGCTCGAGATCCCAGGAGGGCGCAGCGCGCACGCCGACGAGCCCCGCGAGGGCTGCATCGAGGGTGGCCATCACCTGACGGCGAACCTCCTCGAAGGCCTTCTCGATCGTGTCCATCCGCGGTATGAGATAGCCCGTGAGGAGCGGCTCGCGATGCGGCGGAAGTTGATGCCGAGATCCCCGATACGCGAGCCGTCCGGCACCGCGAAGTCCGCCGTGACGCGGATCAGGAGCTCGTGCAGAGCGAGCCGCTGGGGTCGAAAAGCACCGAGCTCGCTCCGCGGCAGGCCCGTGAGCCCCGCGAGCTCCTCCACGGATGCGAGGTCGCCAAAAACGTTCTCGGGACGAAATATAGTCGAAAGTCCCAGCCACTCGCGCGGCATGCGCGAGACAAGCCCCGGATGCCATGGACCGAACGCGTCCTCGTCGGCGCACAGGGGATCCTGCGGGTTTGAGACGGCATTCGCCTTAACCGGTGGAATCATGTGACCCAATCGCCACCTTTCGGGCAGTACACATAATCGACAATAACGCGTTTGCTGCGACGCCGGCAGCGGAGATTTTATTGTATGAAACGACAGACCTCGCGACCCGGGGCGGCGACGCCCGGGCCGGGCCCCGGCGAGACGACGCACGGCGATCTCGCGGCAGAATTCGACGGGATGGCGCGGCTCGCCCGCGGCATCGCGCGAACGTCGTCCGCGTCCATCACCATCACCGGCGTCGGCGAAACGTGGTGCGGATCCGACGGGCCCCGCAGCGCGCTGCGCGGCAGGGCGGAATGGCCGCTGCGCAACGGCGCGAACGAGGTCCTCGGCGCGCTCGCCGTCCACGACACCGCGACGCTCCACTTGACGGACGAGCAACAAGGCTTGCTCGCCGAGCTCGCGCGCCAATGCGCGGTGGCGGCGGAGCTGTATGCCCGGATAGCCGAGCTCGAGCTCTTGCATCGCGAACAGCCGCCGCAAGAGCGCTCGTCGGTGCCCGACGCTCCCACCTACGCGGTGCTCGACAAGGCTCCGGTCGCTCTCTACTACGTCGATGCCGCGCGCGGCATCGACTATTGCAACGCCGAGTACCGCCGCATGTTCGGATTGCGCACGGATCAGCTCCCGAACGAGTGGGCGCAGGGCGTGCACCCGGAGGATCTCGACGCCGTCGAGGCAGGGTGGGCCGATTATTGCGCGCGGCCGCGGCCGATGGCGTTCGAATATCGCTCCCGCCCCGAAGGCGGCGCGGTGCGCTTCTACGCCGAGCATGTCCAGCCTCTGCCGGGCGACGCCTACATCGGCACCATCAGCGATTTCACCGATCTCGTCACGGCGCGCGGCGAGCTGCACAAAATCGAGAACCTGTTCCGTAACACTTTCGATCAGGCGCCCATCGGCGTGGCCTTCGCGAACCCGCAGGGCGGCTTTCTGCGCTTCAATGACGCGTTCCGCACGCTGCTCGGTTACTCGGGCGATGAGCTCTACGGTCTTTCCATTCAGGAGCTCACGCATCCGGAGGATCGTGCGGAGTCGGCCGCGAACCTCGAGCGGCTGTGGACCGGAGAGGTCCCCTTCCTGGACTTCGAGAAGCGCTACCGGCGCAAGGACGGCACGTTCATCTGGGTGCGCACGACCACCGCGCTCGTGCGCGACGGCAACCGCGCCGATTGCTCGGTCGAGTACCTGCGCGACATCACCCAGAGGCGGCAGCTCACCGCGCAGCTGCTGCAGCAGCGCACGCTGCTCGAAGCCGTGATCAGCGATTTGCCGGTCGCATTGCTCGCGTGCGATGTCTCGGGAAAGATCACTCACTTCAATCGCGCGGCGGCGGAGCTGCACGGCATGGAGCTCGACGAGCTGGGCTCGTCGAGCTCCGCCTCGCTCGCTGCGGATATCTATCTCATGGACGGCGTGACCCCCGTCGCCGAGGATGAACGCCCCCTGGCGCGCGCCTTGCGCGGCGAGACCATCAGCAACTTGGAGCTCACCATGGTGCCCGACGAGGCTCCGCCGCGCACGACCTTGTCGAGCGCGCGCCGCCTGCTGGGTCCCGAAGGTCAGCCGCTCGGGGCGGTGGCCGTGATCCAGGACACCACCGAGCGCAAGGCGCAGGAGATGGAGCTCGAGCGGGTGCACAAGGAGCTCATGACGGCGTCGCGCGAGGCGGGCATGGCCGAAGTCGCCACCAACGTGCTGCACAACGTCGGCAACATCCTGAACAGCGTGAACATCTCGGCGAGCCTCGTCGCCGAGCGTTTGCGGCAATCGAAGGCGGCGGGAGTTTCACGGCTCGCCGCCTTGCTCCTCGAGCAAGGCGACCGCGTCGGCGCAGTTCATCACCGAGGACGCACGCGGCAAGCGCGTACCCGAGTATATGGCGGCGCTGGGTGAGCAGCTCGCGGCGGATCAGCGCACCGCGCTCGAGGAGCTTGCATTGCTGCGCGAGAATCTCGAGCACATCAAGGATACGGTGAACATGCAGCAGAGCTACGCGAAGCTCTGCGGCGTCACCGAGACCGTCGAGGTGGTCGATCTGGTCGAGGACAGCCTGCGGCTGAACGCCGGGGCATTCGCGCGCCACGGCGTGACGGTGCACCGCGAATTCGGCGAGGTCCCCCGCATCAAGGTCGATAAGCACAAAGTGCTGCAAATCCTCGTCAACCTGGTGCGCAACGCCAAGTACGCCTGCGACGACTCCGGCCGCTCCGACAAGCAGATCACCCTGCGCGTCGCGCCCGTCGCGGCCGGCGTGAGCATCACGGTCGAGGACAACGGAATCGGCATCCCGCCGCAGAACATGTCGCGGCTGTTCGAGCACGGCTTCACGACGCGCGCCGCGGGCCATGGTTTCGGATTGCACAGCGGCGCCCTCGCCGCGCAGGAACTCGGCGGCACTCTGCGCGCCGAAAGCGAAGGCGAGGGGCGCGGCGCCTGTTTCACGCTCGAGCTGCCGCTCTCGCCTCCGAGCACCGGCGCGCGCGCCGTTCGCTAGCGCGACGCGTCGTCAGCGCAGAGTCCCGCCGTCGTCCGCGGCCGGCGCTGCGTCGAGCTTGCAGCTCTCCGGGAACATCTGCAGCTCCGGAATCTCGCCGCGCAACAGCTTCTGCTGGATCTCCTCCCAGTATTCGACGCTGAGGAGATCCAGGTTCTCCTCGCGGAAACATTTGCGCGCAGAGCGGTTCATGAGCTGCATCCCGTGCTGCAGCTCCTCCGGCAGAAACACGACGCCGTCCTCGAAGAACCAATCCGGAACGGCTTCCTCTCCCGGCTCGCGGTCGAGATTCGTACGAATCTTGACATCGGTCAGCTTCTCCACCGCGTCGTAATCGAACAAGAACACGTTGCCGTAGCGGCCGACACCGTAGTTCCTCGAGTCGAGGTCCTTGTTGAAAATGTTGGTCGCCGCATTGTTGCGGATGCACCGCCCGAGCCTGCCGATGACCTCGCGCGTTTCGCCCTCGGCGGCATCGCGCAGGTACACCGGCAAGGGAATGATCTTCAGCTGCACGATCAAGGAACGCAGCAGCACGCCGTCCTCATCCACGTGAACGCTGCTGCTCGACTGTGCGCACAACTCCTCGAGGAGGTCCGGCTCGAACATGGCCCGGTCGAGCCGCAAATTGAAATACATGACGTTGTCCAGCATGCTGCCCGCCCGGTTGATCTCGTGCACCAGGCGATACTTCTCGATCACCGCGGCGACGCCCGGGTAGTGTCCCCATTTGTACGACTCGGTCGGCTGGTCGCGGATCACCTTCAGGTGGTACTCGCACGCATCGAAGGTGAAACCGACCGCGACGGTTCCGGGCGCCCCCGGCGAGCGCTTGAATCGCTGCCCGCTGGTTCGCATCTGCTCGACGATCTCGTTGAGAATGGCGACCTTGCCGACGTGGTTGTAGCCGATCGTCGAGTAATGGTGGCCGAGCGGGCGTCGCGGCATGAGACTGTAGAGAAATACGCACGTTTGGTAATAAAGCCGGGTCGTCACATGCAAGTTGGCCAGAGCGGAGCTGAACAGGCCGTGGATGTCCGCCACCCGGTGCACCACGGCCTCGGCATAGATTCCCTCCGCGCCGTTTTGCACGGCCACCACGAACGGCAGGATGCTGTCGTCCTCGCGCACCCACCGCCCCACGACGAAGGCCCTGCGATCCCGAAAGAAGCCCGCCTCGATCACGTCGAGCGCAACGGGCGGCGCGGACTGAGAATCGTGCAGGAGCGGCGTCACCCGCTCGACGATGCGCTGCGCATCGCTCTCGAGGCTTCTCCATGACACGGAGAATTCGGGGATCGATAGGAACGAGGTGATCAGCGCCGCGTCGAGGTGTCCCCTGACGGCGAGGCGACGATGGACCGAGGCCATCGAGAAGGCGCGCAGCTTGCTCGGCGGCGGAAACGAGTACGCGACCGGCCGCCAGACCTCCTGGCAGATATTACGGCGCAACGAATGCGCGAAGCTGAACGCGGTGTCCGCTTCGTAGCGATCCACGATCATCGCGACGAACAGCCGATCGATCGGTTCCCAGAGAGAGGACTCGCTTGCCAGCGCGGGGAAGGCGCCGACCAGCCTCGGGCCGTGCTCGGCGATATAACGGCTGTACAGGCCGAGGCGCTCCCTGCTGATCTGCGCCGAGGCGTGCGGGTCGCGCAGCACGAAGGCGCGTTTGGCGCGGTAGGGGTATTCGCAAAACAAGCTGTAGAAATCATCGAAGATGGCCAGGATGAGGACGGTCGTCGCGCGCACCCGTGCGCCGTCGTCGCGACACGCCGCAAGCCGGACGTATCCGCGCTCGATCGCCGTCGGCTCTTTTGGGGCTGGGAGGGACATCGAGGCATTATCGGCCTTGTCCTACACGGTAGGAAGGCGCGCCCCGACGGCTTCCTTCAGGCCGCCGCTGTAGAGTGTCACCGACAACACTAACTAATGTGACGCGCGCGAATCCCGCGAAGGCGCGCCAACTCGGAGAAGAAAATGCTGAAGACCTGGCGATCCCTCATTCCCGCGCTATTGCTGTTCCTGCTGCCTGCAATCAGCTCAGCGCAGTTCGGCGTCAGCCTGAATGTCAACGTGAATACCGCCCCACCGGAATTGCCGGTGTACGAGCAGCCGCCGCTTCCGGCGCCCGGCTACATCTTCACGCCGGGATATTGGTTCTGGGATGCCGATGCCGGCGACTACGTCTGGATACCGGGTACCTGGGTTCAACCACCCCAGCCGGGCTACCTGTGGACCCCCGGCTATTGGGGTTATGCAGGCAGCGCCTACTTGTGGCACGGCGGCTATTGGGGTCAGACCGTCGGCTTCTATGGCGGAGTGAACTACGGGTTCGGCTACACGGGCGGCGGATACGAAGGCGGCTATTGGCGCGGCGGACAGTTGTACTACAACACGGCCGTCGTCAACGTCGGTAGCACCCACGTCACCAACGTCTACGTCAAGAACGTGACCGTCAATAACACGACCATTAACCGTGTGAGCTACAACGGACCCGGCGGCGTTCAGGCCAGGGCGACGCCTGAGCAGCTGGCCGCCGAGAAAGAACACCACCTGCCGCCATCATCCGCGCAGGTGCGACAGGCGACGGCGGCGCGCAGCAATCCCGAGCTGCGAGCGAAGGCGAACGGCGGACATCCGACCATCGCGGCCACTCCTAAACCGGGAGTATTCAAAGGAGCCGGGGTAGTCGAGGCGAGAGGCGCACCCGCCCATCCGGCGGCGGCTGAGCATCCGGCGGCGGCTGAGCATCCGGCCGCGGCTGAGCATCCGGCGGCGGCTGAGCATCCTGCGGCAGCTGAGCATCCGGCGGCAGCTGAGCATCCGGCCGCGGCTGAGCATCCGGCGGCGGCTGAGCATCCTGCGCCCGCCGAGCACGCGGCACCGGTGGAGCATGCCCCGGCCGCCGAGCATCCGACGGCCAGTCGGCCGCCGGTTACGCATCCCGCGCCCGCACATCCGGCTGCACCGGCACATCCCCCTGCTCCCGCGCCGCACCCGGCCCCGCCGCCGAGGCCCGCTGCGGAGCCGAAACCGGCGCCGAAGCCGGAGCCGCGCGAAGAGCCGCGGGGGTAATAACAGAGCGCTCGAGGGGTAGCCGGCAGCGGCTACCCCTCCTACGCGCCGTGCGATCGCGTTATCATTTCCCCATGATTGAAATCGATCACGACGTCGCGGCGCATCGCTTCAGCACCACCGTGGATGGTGAGCGCGCGGTCCTCGATTACACGCTCGCCGCCGACGTCATGACCATCACCCATACCGAGGTTCCCAGCCCCATCGAGGGTCGTGGCATCGCCGCTCAGCTCACGCGCAAGGCGCTCGATGCGGCGCGCGAGCACGGCTGGCGCGTGGTGCCTGCATGCTCCTATGCAGCCTCTTATCTCGCGCGGCATCCGCTCGACGACGAGGCGCGCAGGCAGCACCAGAGCGATTTGCTCGACGAGGCGCTCGACGAATCCTTTCCGGCGAGTGATCCACCCGCGGTGGGCGACAGTTCCTGAGATAAGCCCACCGATCCAAGATGTTTGCTAGCTGACCGGGAGTTTTTCCCGATTGCTCCCGGGATTCATTCCCGCTCCGGGAAAAAAATCCCGATGTAGTCGGGATTTTCTCTGGACCGGCTATACGACGCCTCTCTACACTCGATTTTGCCTTGACGTAGGGAGCATGTCGCCACGCGCTTTCCCTTGCGGGTGCAGTGAGGGAAGACCGTTGGGATACTCGAGACTCCGGTTGGTAGTGCTGATTTACCTCGTGGCCGCGGCCACGACGAAGTTCGCATGGGCGGCTGACACCTCCGGAGATTTGCCCAGCAATCCCGCAACCGCTACGGAACTTCCGCAGGTCACCGTCATCTCGAACACGCCGCTCGAGGGCCTCGGCCTGCCGCTCAATCAGATACCGGCGAACGTGCAGACCGCCAACAGCAAGGACATGGAGAGTCAGCAGACGCTCGGGATCGCGGACTATCTCAACAACAACTTCAGCGGCGTCAACGTGAGCGAGAGTGCGGACAATCCGTTCCAGCTCGACATCAACTATCACGGCTTCACCGCATCGCCCCTCCTCGGAACCCCGGAGGGCCTGTCGATCTACGTGGACGGCGTACGGGTGAATGAGTCGTTCGGAGACACGGTGAACTGGGATTTGATCCCGCAAAACGCGGTCTCCACCGTCACCCTCATGTCGGGCTCGAATCCGGTGTTCGGTCTCAACACGTTGGGAGGCGCGCTCTCGCTGCGCACGAAGAGCGGGCACGATGATCCCGGCACCGAGCTCGAAGCCTACGGCGGCTCATTCGGACGGCGCTCCTTCGAGGGCGAAACCGGCGGTGAGTTCGGCAATTTCGACTACTTCTTTGCCGGGACCTATTTCGATGAGAACGGCTGGCGCGAGAACTCGCCGAGCCGGGTCTATCAGGCCTTCGGCAAGGTAGGCTGGCAAAACGACAAGACGGACTTTGACCTGAGCTATACCTACGCCGATACCAGCCTCTTCGGCAACGGCGCGACGCCGGTGAGCATGCTCGACTACGACTACGAGTCGAGCTACACGCCGGACTACACCGCGAACCTCCTGAGCTTTGTGAATCTCACCGCCACGCAGTTCCTCGCCGACAAGCTTCTGCTGTCGGGCAACGTCTACTACCGGCACCTGATCACGAACGCAGTCAACGGCAACACCAACGACAGCTATCTGGACGGTGACTATGGCGGTCCGCCGCTCGATTGTACGGCGCCGGGCGCGAGCCTCGCCGCGCTCACCTATTGCCGCCGGGACAGAATGCGACCTCGCGACTCGTGCAAAACACCAAGGGCGTCGCGCTGCAGCTCACCGATTCCCAGGACCTGTTCGGCTGGGCGAACCAGGCCACCCTCGGCGCGGACTTCACGGATTCGGACGACTCGTTCTCCCAGGCCTACCAATACGGCGGGCTGACCCCCGACCGTCTACTCATCTACACCGTGAGCCCCTACAACAACGAGACGGTGATCTCGCTCTCCGGCGAGAACAAGATCTATGGCACCTACTTCACGGATACGCTCTCACCGAACAAGCTGCTGCATTTCACCTTGTCGGTGCGCTACAACCAGAGCACCGAGACCTTGAACGGCTACAGCATCGATACGGATATCGGCGATTTCGGCAACGGCTTCAACGAGCCGACCACGCTTTCGGGCGACCACACCTTCAGCCACGTCAATCCCGCCTTCGGCTTCACCGTCACGCCGATCGATACGCTGACTTTCTACGCCGAATTACAACGAGGCGAGCCGCGCGCCGACCGTGATCGAGCTCGGCTGCGCGAATCCCCAGGCGCCCTGCGGACTGCCGAACGATTTCGCGAGCGATCCCGACCTGAAGCAAGTGATCGCGCGCACCTTCGAGGTGGGCGCACGCGGCAACCTCGCCGATCAACGCTTGAACTGGAGCGCGGACATCTTCCACACCGTCAACCAGAACGACATTCAATTCGTCGCGACCGCGACCAATGCCGGGTATTTCGACAACGTCGGCAACACCCGCCGGCAGGGCCTGGACCTCTCGCTCGGCGGCAAGGAGGGGCCGCTCAAATGGCATCTCGCCTACAGCTACGTGGAGGCCACGTTCCAGTCGACCTTCGAGGTCAGTGCCGAGTCGAACAGCACGGCAGATGCGAACGGCAACATCCTGGTGCAGCCGGGCGACCGGATACCGCTCATTCCGAAGCACACCGGCCGGCTGATCCTCGACTACGAGATCACGCCACAATGGGACGTCGGCGGCAACGTGATCGCGACGTCCGGCTCGTACCTGCACGGCAACGAGAACAACGCCAATCAATCGGGTGGAACGAACGGCGAGGGAGCTTATGTCGTCGGCAGCGGCTGGATTCCAGGCTACGCGGTGGTCAACCTGCAGAGCACGTACCACGTCTCGAAGCGTCTCGAGCTCTTCGCGCGCCTCGGCAATCTCTTCGACAAGCGCTATGCGACCGCTGGATTCCTGACCAGCAACTCGTTCAATCCCAACGGCTCGCTCATCGCCAACCCCGATAACTGGCCGAACGAGAATGCGGTCTCGCCCGGTGCACCGCGGGCGGTCTGGGGCGGCATTCGTGTACGTCTCGAGTGATTGATCGCATGCCACCGATCGATGCCGCGGCGGCCGGTGTACGGCTATTTCGGCAGCATTGGGCGCCCTTCGTGCGCGACCAGGAGATCATGCATGTCGTTGGCATGTTCCTCCTCGACCGCGAGAATCCGCTCCATCATCAGACGCGTGCTCGGATCTTTGGTGCCGAAATATCGGGCGAGCTCCCGATAATGCTCCACCGCGATCCGCTCCGCGATCAGGTTCTCTTTGATCATGTCGACCAGAGTCTCGGCGTTGCCGTATTCGGACGCGGAACGGCTCACGAGGCCATCGGGGTTCATGTTGGGCCGCCCGCCGAGCTGATTGATGCGTTCGGCGACTTCCATCGCATGCCCCTGTTCTTCCTTGGCATGTTGGGCAAATTCCGCCTTGACCCCCTCGCTGGAAATGCCCGTGGCGGCAACGGCGTGCATGGTGTAGCGGAGCACGCAGACGATTTCCGTCGCCAGCACCGCTTGCAAGATCTCGATGGTCTTATGGACGTCGCCTTCGTAGCTCGGGGTCACGCCGCCCTCCGAGAGGTGCTTACGTGCTCGGTCGCGCAGCGTCTTGACGTCGGTCAGGAAGGGCTGCGTATTTCCGTTCTGCTTTTTCTCGGGCGTAGCGCGCGTTTCCATGGGTTGCTCCTGCTGGAAGGTAGATTGAACCCATAAATGTATACCATCGCCGTATTGCGCCAATTGTACGAAACGGGGGACATTCGTAGGACTCACGGGTATTGCACTGTCGGCCGTAGTCCGACACACGGCGTCTATCCGCCGCTAATCGGCGCCGCTAATCGGCGTGCGTTCGCGCCTCGAGCGCGGCCTTCAGGCCCGCCACCAGCGAGCCGAGCTTGGGCGGATCGGCCTCGAAGGTGGGAGTGATGCCGCGCTCCTCGAGCGCCCGCGAGCACACGGGGCCGATCGAGGCGACGATGAGCCCGCGCAGGAGCGCGGGCAGCTCGGCAGCGCGGGACATGCGCTCGGCGACCGCAAAGAGATGCTTCACCTGCACTGCGCTCGTGAACACCACCGCATCCACGGCCGCGCGCGAGAGCGCATCGATCAACCGTTCGAGCGGACCGGTATCCTCGGGCAGCGCCCAGCGATAGGTGGCGATCTCCTGCACCGAGGCACCGCGCGCCGTCAGCGCCTCGCACAGCCGGCGATTTGCCTCGCCGTACCGTTGCACCACGACGCGAGCGCCCGTGAGGGGACTCGCGGCGATCGCCGCCATCACGGTCTCGCTGGTGAAGGGCGATGCGGCGCGGACGTCGATGCGTACACCGCGCGCCTTGAGCTCTCCCGTGGGCTTCGGTCCGCGCACGACGACCGTCGCCTGCTCGAGAAGGCCGAGCAGCTTCCGGGTCGAGCCCAGTGAATCCGTGACCCGAAACAGCGCCCGGGTTCCCACCCCGGTCTGAAAAATCATCATCCGGAATGGATGCGCGATCCAGTCCTGCAAGAGTATCTCGACCGCGGCGGGGTCGACGTCGGGCACCTCCTCCAGCGCCGGCGCGAGCAGCGGCACCGCCCCGTGGCGCGAGACCAGCTCCGCAAGGTGCGCGCCCGTGCGCGCCTCCAGGATCGCGACGGTCTTCGGTGTCGGTGAGGTGGCCATGCAGGTAAGCCTAGCCGCCGATAAGGCCGGCCGTCACGTTAATTGCGAAGCCGAGTATCGAGGCATTGAACAAAAAGGAGATGACCTCGTGCATGAGCACCACCCGGCGAACGCTTGAGCGCCGGGTGAAAATGTCGGCCGTCTGGCAGGCTGCGGCGATGGTGAACGAGAAATAGGCGAAGTCCCAGAATATCGGCATGTCCGTATCCGGAAACGACAACGGCCGCTCGCTCTTCGGGCAGCTGTAATAAAGGTCCGCATAGTGCGTCGTGAACATCGCCGGCACGAGGAGCCACGAGTCCGCGAGGGTGACCGCCGCGAGCACGAAGTGCCACATGCGCTCGCTCCCCGCCACGTGCCGCAAGGTCGCGAGCGGCTGGACGATCGCGACGAGGCTGAGGAGCGCTCCGATGACGACAACCACGAGGATCACCGGCCCGGAGGCATCTTCCTCGATGTACCGGGAGCAGATCTGCTGCGCCGTGAGTCGGCTCATCCACACCCAGAGCAGGACGAGGAACGAGGTGACGCCGCAATCCCATGCCACGAGCACGCGCGTGACGAGCAACCATTCGGCAGGAAGCGAGAAAAACACGCCGATCCCGAGGGCGACACCGATCCAGATCCTCGAGTGGTTGCGGAACAGGCCCTGCATGCGATCTAAAGACGCGAAACGTCCCAGCCCCCGCCGAGCGCCTCGATCAGGGATACGTCCGCGACCAGTTGGTTTTGCTGCATGGTGAGCAGAGATTCCTGATCGGCGATCAGCGCTTGAATGTCCGTTATGACCGTAGTGTAGCTCACCGTGCCCGCATTGAATTGATTGAGGGCCACGTCCGCCGCGATCTGCGCATGCTCGACCGCTCGTTGCTCGAACTCCGACGATTGCGCGAGCACCCGCAGCGCGAGTAGCTGGTCCTCGACGGATTGAAAGGTGGTGAGGACGGTCTGGCGGTAATTGGCGACGTTCTGATCGTACGTCGCGCGCGCCTGCGCCACCGCGGCCACCTGCTGACCCGCCCTGGAACAGAACATCGCTCGCCGTACCGGCCGTGGACCAGATGCGGTTGCCGGAGTTGATCAGCGTCGACAGCGGGTTCCCGGCATACCCGCCCAAAGCCTGCAGACTGATGGTCGGAAAATAAGCCCCGATCGCCACGCCGATGAGCGCGCTCTCCTGCTGCATCTGCCGCTCGGCGGCCGCAACGCTCGGGTTGCGCTCGAGGATCTCCGAGGGCAGGGACATCGGCACCTGCGGCACCTTCGAGGCGAGCGGCGCCGCCGCGATGGCGAGCTCCGAGGGCAGCTGGCCGGTCAGCATGGCGATGGCGTGCTCGAAGGTGCCGCGCTGCTGCTCCACGGCGATGAGCTGTGCCTGAGTGGCTTCCAGCGAGGCTTCGGCGGACGCCACATCGCCGTTAGTCGCAGTGCCCGATTGAGACATGTTCCGCGTAATCTCGAGCGCACGCTCATCGAGCGCCACGGCACGCTCGAGGAGGGTGCGCAGGGAGTCGGCGGCGCGCAAATCGAAATAATCCGTGGCAAGCGTCGCCTGGGCCGAGAGCTCGGCATTCGCGAGATTGGCCTCGCTCACCTGCACGCCGGCCTTGCGGCTCTCGATCTGGCGGCGGATCGTTCCCCAGATATCGGGCTGCCAGGTCGCCAATCCCTGCAGGGTGAATTCCGTGTGCGTGCTGCCCCCGACGCCACTGCCCACCGTGCTCGACACGGCGGCCGTGCCGCCGCCACCACCACCCCGCTGGCCGCTGAAGCTCGCGGTGACGGTGGGAAAGAGCTGCGCTTGCGCCTCTTTGAGCATCGCGACGGACTCGCGGTATTGCGCCTCGAATTGCTTGACGTTCTGATTCGAGATGTTCACCTGGCGCTCGAGCCGGTCGAGCTCGGGATCCTCGAAGATCGCCCACCAGTCGCCGCGGCGCTTCTCGTCTTGAGGCGCGGCGATCTTCCAGCCGGGCGGCAGCTCCTTGTAAGCGTTCGGCACCGGCGCGGTCGGCCGGTGATAGTTGGGTCCGACCGCACAGGCGGCGAGCGCGAGCGCGGCGGCCGGGGCCGCCCATCGCGACACGCGCCACCCGCGCGCGCGCGCTGCGCGGCAGCGGACAGTCAGCGCCCTCATGCGGGAGCCTCGGTGGGTTCGGCATCCGACCAGCGCCTCGGCCAGCGCTGTTTGAGCCAGATCTGCAAGCGGTCGAGATATAGGTACACCACCGGCGTCGTGTAGAGCGTCAAGACCTGGCTCACGATGAGGCCGCCGACGATGGAAATGCCGAGCGGACGGCGCAGCTCCGCGCCGTTGCCGTAGCTGAGCGCGAGCGGGACCGCGCCGAGCAAGGCGGCGAGCGTCGTCATCATGATCGGACGAAAGCGCAGCAGGCAGGCCTGGTAGATGGCCTCGCGCGGCGCCAGCCCCAGCGTGCGCTCGGCGTGAATGGCGAAGTCGATCATCATGATGGCGTTCTTCTTCACGATGCCGATGAGCAGGATCACCCCGATCAGGGCGATGATGCTGAACTCGGTGTGCCAGAGCATGAGCGCGAGCACGGCGCCGACACCCGCGGACGGCAAGGTCGAGATGATGGTGATCGGATGCACGTAGCTCTCGTAAAGCACGCCGAGCACGATGTACACGGCCAGCAGCGCGGCCGCGATGAGCAACGGCTCGCTCGAGAGCGATTGCTGGAAGGTGCCGGCGGTACCGGCGAACGTACCGTGAATGGACGTCGGCATGTGGATGTCTTGCATGGCTTGGTTCACCGCCCGCGTGGCATCGCTCAAGGACATGTCGGGCTGCAGGTTGAACGAGAGCGTGGTGGATGCGAACAGGCCGTGATGATTGACCGCGAGCCGCGTGGTGCCGGCGGAGCGGCGGCTGACCGCCGTCAAGGGAACCATGGTCTCCTGGCGCGCGCTGACGGCCGCGCCGCTCGACACCGCGCCGCGGCCGGTGTTGGCGATGGCATTGGTCAACGCATTTTGTACGGAATTGCTGGCACCGGCCGTCGCCGCAGCGGTCGTCGTGCCGGTGGCGCCACTCGTCCCCGCCACGCTGACCGCGCTGCCGCCGCTCGCGGTCGCGCTCGCGTTGGTGCCGGCGAGGGTACTGATGCCGCCCGCGGCAGTCGTAGCGCTGATGCCGGCGCTGCCGCTGCCGCCGATGGCCGTCGTCGACGTGGTGCCGCCGCCCGCCGTCAACAAGTTGGAGGTTTGCGTGCCGGTCGCCGCGCCGCCCGACGTGCTCACGTAGATGTCGTCGAGGGATTGCGGGCTCTGCCAGTAGCGCGGCGCGACTTCCATGATCACGTGATATTGATTGAGCGCATTGTAGATGGTGGAGACCTGGCGCTGGCCGAACGCATCGTAGAGCGTGCTGTCGAGCTCGCTCACGGTGAGCCCGAGCCGCGCCGCCGTGGCGCGGTCGTAGGTCACGTCCGTCTCGAGACCTTTTTGCTGCTGGTCGGAATTGACGTCCGCGATCACGGGACTCGCCTGCAGGGCCGCGAGCAGCTTCGGCCCCCATTCGTTCAGATCGCTCACCTGGTCCGCTTGCAGCGTGAACTGGTACTGCGCGTTCGCCTGCCGGGCGCCCACGCGGATGTCCTGAACGGTTTGCAGGAACAGGCGTGCCCCCGCAAACTGCGCGAGCTGCGGACGCAGCCGGGCGATCACTTCGTCCGACGAGATCTTGCGCACCGCCAGCGGCTTGAGCAGCACATAGATCGAGGCGCTATTGGTCTGCGAGCCGCCCCCGCCGCTGCCCGCACCGGTGTAGCCCGCGACGCTCTCGACCGCCGGATCCGCTCGCACGACGTCCATCAGGTGTACGAGCTTGTCCTTCATCAGCTGAAACGAGATGCTCTGGTCGGCCACGATGCCCCCGGTGAGGAGCCCCGTGTCCTCCTGTGGAAAAAATCCCTTGGGGATCAGATTGAACAAGAGCACGTTGAGCGCGATGGTGGCGAGCAGCGCGAGCATCACCAGCCGGCCGTGGCGCAGCGACCAGGCGAGGCTGCGCTCGTACCAGGCGAGCGAGCGATCGAGAAAGCTGCGGCGCGAGCGGCGCCCGTGCTCCGGCAAGCGCAGGATCCACGCGCACATCATGGGTGTCGTGGTGAGCGAGATCACCATGGAAATGGCGATCGCCAGGGACAAGGTGGCGGTGAACTCGCGGAACAGCCGGCCGACGATTCCGCCCATGAGCAGAATGGGTATGAACACCGCCACGAGCGAGACGCTGATCGAAATCACCGTGAAGCCCACCTCCTTGGCGCCGCGCAGCGCAGCCTCGTGGCGCGGCATGCCGTCCTCGACGTGACGCGAGATGTTCTCGAGCACCACGATGGCATCGTCCACGACGAACCCGGTGGCGATGGTGAGCGCCATCAGCGAGAGATTATCGAGGCTGAAGCCGAGCAGATACATGCCGCTGAACGTGCCGATGAGCGAAATCGGGCACGACCACCGCCGGCACGAGCGCGGCGCGCACCTCGCCCAAGGCGAGAAACACCACGAACGTCACCAGCGCCACCGCGAGCAGCAGCGTCCATTTGGTGTCGCGGAGCGATGCCCGGATGGTGCCGCTGCGATCCGACACGATGGTGAGGTTCACATCGCTCGGCAGCGCCGCCTGCAGCTGCGGCAGCTCCGCCTTCACTTGATCGACGGTATCGATGATGTTGGCGCCCGGCTGGCGCGACAGGATCACGAGCACCGAAGGCTGGCCGTTCGCCTGTCCCTCGTTGCGCAGGTCCTGCACGGAGTCCTCGACGTCGGCGACGTCGGAGAGCTGCACGGCGGAGCCGTTGCGATAGGCGATCACCAGCGGGCGATATTCACTCGCGCGGCTGGCCTGATCGTTGGTGTAGAGCTGGAAGCGATGCGCCCCCTCCTCGATCGCCCCTTTCGGACTGTTCGCGTTCGCGGATGCGAGCGCGGCGCGTACGTCCTCGAGGCCGATGCCGTAGTGGAACATGGCGGTCGGATTGAGCTCGACGCGCACCGCCGGCAAGGTCGCGCCGCCGATCGAGACCTGCCCGATCCCGTCGAGCTGCGAGAGGCGCTGCTGCAGGATGTTGCTCGCCGCATCGTAGAGCTGGCCGCGGGTCAAGGTCTTCGAGGTGAGCGCGATGATCATCAGCGGCGCATCGGCAGGGTTCACCTTGCGGTAGGTGGGATTGCTCGAGAGGCTGGTCGAGACGTCCGCGGCGGCCGCGTTGATCGCGGCCTGGACGTCGCGTGCGGCGCCGTTGATGTCGCGGTCGAGGTCGAACTGCAGGGTTATGCGGGTCTGTCCGGTGGAGCTCTGCGAGGTGATCTCGGTGACGTCGGCGATCTCGCCCAGATACCGCTCGAGCGGCTCGGCGACGCTGGTGGAGACCGTCTCGGGGTCGGCCCCGGGGAGGGACGCCGACACCGAAATGGTGGGGTAGTCGACCTGCGGCAGCGGCGAGACGGGCAAGTGCACGTAGGCGAACGCACCGGCGAGCGCGACGCCCAGGGTCAACAGCGTGGTCGCCACGGGGCGCTCGATGAAGATGCGCGACAGATTCATGCCGGCGTCCGATCCTCGTGCCCCTCGAGCGGGCCCGCGCCGGAGCGGCGGCGGCGCGCGACCGCCATACGATCGAAGGCCAGGTAGATGACCGGCGTCGTGAACAACGTGAGGAGCTGACTCACGATCAAGCCGCCCACGATCGCGATCCCGAGCGGACGGCGCAGCTCCGATCCCGCGCCGTAGCTCAACATCAGCGGCAGCGCGCCGAGCAGCGCCGCCATCGTCGTCATCAGGATGGGGCGAAACCGCAGGAGCGATGCCTGGGTGATCGCCTCGCGCGGCGCAAGACCGCCCTTGCGCTGCGCATCGAGCGCGAAGTCGATCATCATGATGGCGTTCTTCTTGACGATGCCGATCAGCAAGATGATGCCGATGATGCCGAGCACGTCGAGATCGTGGCCCGCCAGGATGAGCGCCAGCATGGCGCCGATGCCCGCCGAGGGAAGCGTCGAGAGGATCGTGATCGGATGGATGAAGCTCTCGTAGAGCACGCCGAGCACGATGTACATCGTGATCACCGATGCGGCGAGCAGCAGCGCCTGGTTGGTGAGCACGTGCTGAAACGCCGCCGCGGTGCCCTGGAACGCGGTGACGAACTTGCCCGGCAGCTTGATGTGCTGCTCGGCCTTGCGGATGGCGTCGACCGCGCCGCCGAGCGAGGCGCCGGGCGCGAGATTGAACGAGATGGTGGTCGCGGGAAACTGCCCCAGGTGCGTGATCTGCAGGGGCCCGGCGCGCTGGTTGACGCGCACGATCGCCGCCAGCGGGACCTGACCGTTGCTCGAGGAGGTGGAGGACGGCAGGTACAGCTCCGACAGCCCGGCGAGCGAGAGCTGGATGGCCGGATCCGCCTCGAGGATGACGCGATATTGATTCGACTGCGAGTAGATCGTCGACACGATGCGCTGTCCGAACGAATCGTACAGCACGTTGTCCACGGTCGCCGGCGTGATGCCGAATCGCGCGGCCGTGGCGCGGTCGATCACGAGGTCGGTGGCCGTACCCTGCTGCTCCAGGTCGCTGGCGACGTCCGCGAGCTCGGGGAGCGAGTCTCAATTTCTGCACGAGCGGCGGAATCCACATCGCAAAGTCATTGTTGTCGGTGCTCTCCACCACGAATTGGTACTGCGTGCGGCTCACCGCCGAATCGATGGTGATGTCCTGCAGCGGCTGCATGTAGAGCGTGATGCCGACCACGCCCGCGGTCTCGCGCGTGAGCCGGCGGATGATCTCGCTCGCGTTCGCGCTGCGCGCGCCGTAGGGCTTCAAGTTGATGAGGAAGCGCCCGCTGTTCAAGGTCGAGTTCGTGCCGTCGACGCCGATGAACGAGCTCAACGATTGCACGTCCGGGTCCTTGAGTATCGCGGCGGCGAGCGCCTGTTGGCGCTCCGCCATCGCGGGATAGGAAATGGTCTGCGCGGCCTCCGAGATGCCCTGGATCTCCCCCGTGTCCTGCACGGGGAAGAACCCCTTCGGAATGAACACGTACAGCAACAGCGTGACCAGCAGGGTCAAGCCGGCGACCGCGAGCGTGAGGCCCTGACGGTCGAGCACCCAGGTCAGGGCGCGCTCGTAGCGGCCGATGATCCACTGAAAGCCCTGCTCGGAACGCAAATCCCACGCGCCGCGGGTCGCCGGCGGGCGGTGATGCAGCAGCCGGGCGCACAGCATCGGCACCAGGGTGAGCGACACCACCGCGGAGATCACGATGGTCACGGCCAGCGTGATGGCAAACTCGTGGAACAGTCGACCGACGATCTCCCCCATGAAGAGCAGCGGGATGAGTGCGGCGATCAGCGATACCGTGAGCGAGATGATGGTGAAGCCGATCTGCTGGGAGCCCTTGAGCGCCGCGGCAAGCGGCGCATCGCCCGCCTCGACGTAACGGGCGATGTTCTCGATCATCACGATGGCATCGTCCACGACGAAGCCCGTGGAGATGGTGAGCGCCATCAGCGACAGGTTGTCCAGGCTGTAGTTCAGCAGATACATCACGCCGAACGTGCCGACCAGCGACAACGGCACCGACAGGCTCGGAATGATGGTCGCCGGCGCGTTGCGCAGGAACACGAAAATCACCAGCACGACGAGCACCACCGCGAGAATGAGCTCGAACTCGACGTCCGCGACCGAGGCGCGGATGGTCTCGGTGCGGTCGCTCAGCACGGTGATGTCGAGCGCCGGCGGCATGTCCGCCTTCACTTGCGGCAGGAGCCTCTTGACGGCGTTCGCGACCTGGATCACGTTGGCGCCCGGCTGGCGCTGAATGTTCAGGATGAGCGCCGGGGTGCCGTTCGCCCAGGCGGCGAGCTTGGTGTTCTCCGGGGCCATGATCACATTGGCCACATCCGACATGTGCACCGGCGAGCCGTTGCTGTAGGCGACGATGATGTCCCGGTAGCCCTGGATGTCGGTGATCTGATCGTTTGCGTTCAGGGAGGACGACTGCGACGGCCCGTCGAAGCTGCCTTTCGGCGAGTTGCCGTTCGCGTTCGCTATGGTGGTGCGCAGATCGTCGATATTGAGCCCGTACTTCGCGAGCGCGCGCGGATTGAACTGGATGCGCACCGCCGGCCGCTGCCCGCCGGAGATGCTCACCACGCCCACGCCCGGCAGCTGCGAGATCTTCTGCGCGAGCCGCGTGAAGGAGAGATCCTCGACGTCGATCAGCTTGAGCGTTTCGGAGGTCACGGCCAGCGTCATGATGGGTGCATCGGCCGGGTTGAACTTCGCGTAGGTGGGCGGCGTCGGCAAATCGTTCGGCAGCACGTTGCCCGCCGCATTGATGGCGGCCTGCACCTCCTGCTCCGCGACATCGAGTCCGAGATCGAGACTGAACTGCAGCGTGATGACCGAGGCGCCGCCCGAGCTCGCCGAGGTCATCTGATTGAGGCCGGGCATCTGGCCGAACTGCCGCTCGAGCGGCGCCGTGACCGAGGAAGTCATGACTTCCGGGCTCGCGCCGGGATAAAAGGTCTGCACCTGGATGGTCGGGTAATCGACCTCCGGGAGCGAGGAGAGCGGCAGGAACTTGAAGGCGAACAGGCCCGACAAGCAGGACCGCGACCATGAGCAGTGAGGTCGCGACCGGCAGGTTGATGAACAGCCGGGACGGGTTCATGCGGCGCCTCAAGGTGGGTTGGAGCTGGCGCGACTCTGCCGCGCGGGCGGCTGCGGCGTCACCGGTGCCGGCGGTTGCCCGGGCGGCAACGGCTGACCCGGCGCCGGCTGGTCCTCGTTGCCGGGCGGCCGATGGTGCTGCTGTCCGTTGCCGTGACCGCCTGCTCCACCGCCTTGGCCTTGGCCCTGCCCGTGTCCATGCGCACGCGGGCCGTTCGGCGCCGCGGGACTCGCGGGGGTCTTGGACGCGTCCGGAATGCTCACCTTGGCGCCGTCGCGCAAGCGGTCGGCGCCGTCGGTGACGACCACATCGCCGGGCGATAGACCCGCTCGACCGCGTAGAAGTCTCCGTCCTGCGCGCCCAGCTTGATCGGATGAACCGCCACCGTGTTCTGGGCGTCCACCAGATACACGTAACTTCCCGGAGCGCCGCGCTGCACGGCGCGCGCCGGTACCCGCACGACGTCCTTGAGCGTATCGAGGAGCATCACCACGTTGACGAACTGGCTCGGAAAGAGCCTCTCATCGGCGTTGTCGAAATTCGCGCGCAGCATCACCGTGCCGGTGGTATTGTTCACTTGGGTATCGACGGCCGCCAATTGCCCGACGGCGAGTTGCGTCACGTTGGCGCGATCGAAGGCCGTGACGGGCAGCTCCGCTCCCGCGTGCACACGCTCCATCACTTGCGGAACGCTGTCCTCCGGCACGGCGAACTCCACGGTCGTGGGCTTGAGCACCGTGAGCACCACGATGCCGGTGGTCGAGCCCGTCTGCACGTAATTGCCCGGATCGACCTGGCGCAATCCGACGCGTCCGTCCGTCGGTGCCACGATGCGGCAGTAGGTGAGGTTGAGCTGCTGCGCCTTGATCTGCGCCTTGTCGAAATCGACCGTGCCCTGATCCTGTTTGACGGTCCACACTTGGTCCTCGTAGGTCTGACGCGCGATCGACTGCTGGCCGGACAGCGTCTCGTAGCGGGTGAGATCCATCTGCGCCTGCTTGAGCGTGGCCTCGTCGCGGGCAAGCTGCGCCTCATCCTGCTCGAGCGCCACCTCGTAAGGACGCGGATCGATCTGCGCCAGCAACTGGCCCTTCTTGACCAGCTGACCTTCCTTGAAGCCGACGCTCATCAAATACCCGCTGATCTGGCTGGTCACGGTGACCGTCGCGAGCGGCGTGACCGCGCCCAAGGCGCGCAAGCGTCAGTCGGATATCGCCGCGATCGATGCGCGCGACCCCGACCGGTTGATTATTCCCTTCCTGGAACCTGCGCCGCCCCTGCTGCTGCGGCGGTTGGCTCACGAACGTCACGGACCGATAAACGACGATCGCGACTGCGATTGCGACGGCGGCGCCGATGACGGCCCAGCGCAACCGGCGGCGTCGGGCGGGCGAATCGGCCCAGAGATGTCATTGTCCATGGAGCGATGATTCCACGCAGCAAAACATTAGACCAAAAACGGCCCGCCAGTTTGCGCGAAAGCGAGGGTAAAGAAGTCACGACATCGACAAGAAAGGTCAGGGTGCGGACAAGTTACCTCACGGGAGGCGCGCGCGGAGTCGCATGCGCGGTCAGCGCCGGAAGAAGTACGGGATCCGCCATCAGCACGATGCCGATTCCGACCAGCGCGATGACGTTCGGAACGAAATAGGGATAGACCATGAGCGCAATGCCGCACAGCAACGGCACGACCGCGCGCTGCTGCTTGCCGTAGAGCGCAAAGCCCACACCCGATGGAGCCGAACAAGAGGCCCCACAGCAGAGTCGACTTCGCTCATGTCGCCGACGTCCTGTCAGGCTGCGCCCGCGCGCCTTTATTGGCTCTCTTTGCGGACCAGAAAGATCACCAGATCCACCAGCTGCGTGGGGCCTCCGGCGCCCTGCACGTTCACGCGGTACTTGCCGTTGACGACGAGAGTCGGCGTGCGGTCGACGCCGTAGGCCTTCATCAGGTCCTCGTCGTGGCGCACCTGAGTATCGACGCCGAAGGATTTCGCGGTCTCCAGAAACTTCGCCGCCGGCACGCCGGCCTGCTTCTGATAGAAGCGCGCGGCGTCCTCGATGGTCGGCATGTGCGACTTGAGCGTGTCCGTGAGCATCCGTCGTCGCGAGCTCGCCCGTCGTCCACACCGCGTCATACATGGCCTCGTGGGTCATGTTGGCGACGCCGAGCGTCTGCGCGGTCACGTAGGCGAGCTGAAACATCGGCCAGTCCTCGGCCGGATTGAACGAGGCCGGAATGTAGTCGACCACGGCGTTCGGCGGCAGGCTCTTGACCAGCTTCTGCATGTACGGTCGAAACTGATTGCAGGCCGGGCACGCATAGGAGAAGACCTCCGTGACGAGCACCTTGCCCTTTGGCAGATTGGTCGGCTGCGGCTGCGCGATGAGGAAATAGTTTTTGCCCTCGACCCAAGTCGGTGCCGCCGCGGCCGGTGGTTGTGCCGACGCGGCGCAGCCGCCAACGAGACCAGCGAGAAAAGACGATCACCCGTGCAAATGCCTTCATCGATACTCCGAGCTGTGCGCGTGGCGCGCGTAGCGCTGATTCTAGACAATCCGGAGCGCGGACCGCACGCGATTTGCTTTCGGTTGTGGCTCTCAGCCGGATCGTCGAGCGCAATGAGTGCCGCGGGCACGTGGCGGCGGAGCACGGCGTTGCGCGCCTCCCACTCCTCCTTCGGCTCGAGCTTCTCCAGGAATTGCACTTCCCCGGCGGCATAGGTCGCGACCGGCAGGCCGTCCCGATAGAGAATCCGGTTGCCGGTGAGCGAGGGCAAGCCGCGCCCCGGGCGTGACGATGCCCAGAAGATTGAGTGGATCGGCCCCCGAGAGCGAGACGTGCTGGCCGGCGTGAGGCCGGCGGCGCGCCTCGCGCAGCGGCGCGACGGCCTCGGGCGCGGCGTACTGCTCACCCGAGAAGCCGGCGACGAAGCGCCCGCCGCGAATCTCCCCGCGTGCTTCCAGCCGCCGGCAGCACATCACGATATCGCGCCACGGCGGCAGCCACGCCGCTTCGCGCGCCAGCAGGCGCCAGAAAATCACGCCCCAGCGCCGCAGCAAGGTGCGCACGACGTGCTCGATCGATTCCTGGTCGGGGGCAGGATCGCCTGCCCCAGGCCGGCGCACCAGCGCCCAGCGCCCGGCATCCGCCATCGCAAACAAAGCCATGTGGCGCTTGCGCCGGCCGCCGCGGCCCGATGCCCGGCCACGCTGGCCGCTCGGCATCAAGAGCGCTCGCAGTCCGCCGAAGCTGTCCGAGTTCACCATGCCGAGCGCGACCAGCTCCGCGAGCGCCTCCTCGGCTTCGACCGGCAGCATGCCGACATGCTCGGCGATCTCGATCGAAGAACGATGCAGCCGGAGGCCTTGAGCTAGTCCAGGACACGCGCGGCACGCGAGCCCAAGTGCTCCGGATCGTGCCCTGCGGTGAAAGCCGACCAGGCCTTGACGCTGCGCCTCGCCAGCAGCGTGATGGGTGTCGAGCGCACCGGCGAAGCGCCTCGTTCGCGGTCGAAGGCGCGCGGCTCGAGCCGGGTCCACACGAAGCGGCCCGCGCGACAGTGCTCGTCCAGCCATTCGGGCTCGTACTCGGTGATGCGCGCGGGCAGGATGTCGGTCTCCCAGGCGCCGGCGGGGGCCTCGTAACCCTCGAGCTGCGCGAGCACGGCCGCGACGGCATCCGATCCCTGCATGCGGGCATCGGGCAGCACGCGCTGCCACTCGAACAGAAAACGCAGGAAATCCCGGGCCGCCACCGGCTCGATCTCGGCGCGCAGACGCTTGACGGTATAGCGATGAATGCGCGCGAGCAGGCGCCGCTCGCACCACTCCTCCGCGAACGCGTCCGGGCGTGAACCAGCCGCGCATCGCGAAGCCCTCGCCTTGCAGGGCCGCGAGCGCGCTTAGAACCGGCGCGGGCGGCAATCCGATCGAGTCCGCGATGGCCTCGCGCGCTCGAAGGGCCAACGCCCTCGAGCCGTCCCGCGCACGATCTCGACGAGCGCCTCATCCGAGGAGGGAACGCGAGGCTCGAACAGTGCGCGCCGCTCGGTCGCGACCCACAGCGGCCGTCCTGGCGCCGTCGGCGAGCCGCGACGACGCGGCCTTGTACCTCGAGCTCGCGCAGAGCTCCGGCCAGGCGGGCGTGCTGCCGGCTTCCTCCTGCGTCAGGAACGTCAACCACAACAGCGCATCGTGCAGCTCGTCGAGCGTCGCCGCGTCGGGCCACGCCTCGCCGCGCACGCGCGCGATCGCATCGGCGTCGAGCTTGCCCAGATCCGCCGCCGATGCCGCGTCGATCCAGCGCCGGCTCATCACCGCCTGGGTTCTGCGCTCCTCGAGCGGCGCATCGTCGAGATAGGCATAGGGGCGCGCATTCAGCGCCTCGAGTGCGAGCGGCGAGGGCTCGGTGAGGTCGCGAGCGATCACCCGCACCTCGCCCCGCTCGAGCGCGCGCAGGAGCGCCTCGAACGAGCGGATGTCCATCGCATCCTCGAGACAATCGCGAATGGTCTGGCGAACCAGCGGATGATCCGGAATCTCGATCTCGCCCGGCAAGTTCTCGGCGCACGCGACCTGGTCGGGAAACACCGAGGCGAGCAGATCCTGAGCTTGCATGCGCGCGATCTGCGGCGGGACCTTCTTGCCGCCGCGAAAGCGCGGCAACGCGAGCGAGATGCCGGCGTCCCAGCGCCAGCGCACCTCGAACATCGGCGCCGCGCACAGCGCCTGCACCAGGATGTGCCGCGCCGAGCCCGATTGCAGATAGCGGGCCACCTCGCCGAGCTCGAAGCTGTGCGCCTGAGTGAGCGAGAGCACGATGTGATCCTCGGTCGCCGCGGCCTGCAGCTCGAAATTGAACGCGCGGCAGAACCGCTTGCGCAGCGCGAAGCCCCCACGCCCGATTCACGCGGCTGCCGTAGCAGGAGTGGATCACGAGCTGCATGCCGCCGGACTCGTCGAAGAAGCGCTCGAACAAGATGGTGTCGAGTGTCGGCAGGGCACCGAGCGCCGCGCGCGTCCGGCCGCGAGATACTCGACGATCTGGAAGGCGGCGTCGGGCGAGAGATCCACCGTCTCGGTCAACCAGTCGACGGCCGCGCCCGGATGCGTGCCCGAGTCGCTGCTGGATCTCTTGGCGCAGGCGCGAGACGGCCTGCGAAAGCTCGTCGCTGCGCCCGGGCGCCTCGCCGAGCCAGAACGGAATCGAGGGCGGCTGACCGTGCGCATCCTCGACGCGCACCGTGCCGCGCTCGACCCGCAGGATTCGATAGGAGGTGTTGCCCAGCTGGAACACGTCGCCCTGCAGGCTCTCGACGGCGAAGTCCTCGTTCACCGTGCCGACGAGCTGCGCCTCGGGCTCGAGCATGACGCGGTAGTCGGCGTTGTCCGGAATCGCGCCGCCCGAAGTGATCGCCGTGAGGCGGCCGCCGCGCCGCGGACGCAGCATCTTGTGGACGGCGTCGCGATGAATGAGCGCGCCCTGCCGTCCGCGGCGCGTGCTGAACCCCTCGGCCAGCATCGCGACACACTCGTCGAATCCACCCGCGCGAGGTCCCGGTAGCAATACGCGCGGCGCACCAGATCGTAAAGAGCATCCTCCTGCCACTCCAGCGAGGACACCTCCGCCGCGATCTGCTGCGTGAGGACGTCGAGCGAGCCGACGGGCACCCCGAGACGGTCGAGCTCGCCGCGCCGCACGGCATCGATGAGCGCCGCGCACTCGACGAGCTCGTCGCG
>CAWDFR010000017.1:0-95328 GCA_963801685.1 uncultured Gammaproteobacteria bacterium | reverse complement strand
ACTATTGCGCGGCTCTCACGGGCAGCGTGAACGTGAAGCGCGCGCCGCCGCCCGGCCGCTGCGCCGCCGTGATGCGGCCGCCGTGCGCCTCGATGATGGCCTTGCAGATCGCGAGGCCCAAGCCCGCGCCGCCGACGTCCGCCTCGCTCTTGCCGCGCTCGAACTTCGCAAAGAGCTGCTCGGGCGGTCCGGGCGGCAATCCCGGACCGTTGTCGTCGATCACCAGACGCACGGCGTCGCTCTCGAGGCCGGCGGAAACCGTGATGCGCGTTCCGGGCGGCGTGTGCTTGGCGGCGTTCTCCAGGAGGTTGACCAGCGCACGCGTGACCAGTGCCGCATCCACGTCGACCAGCGGCAGATCGGCGGGCAGCGCGAGCTCCACCGGATGCTGGGCGAGACGTCCCTCGAGCCGCGCGAGCGCGCTCTCGACGAGCGCGTCCACCGAGTGCGCATCGCGGTTGAGATGCACCTCGCCGAACTGAAAGCTCATGAGGTCGAGCACGTTCGAGATGAGCTCGGAGATCTCCTGCGCGGTGTTCTCGATGATGCGCGCGAGGCGCGCGCGGGTGTCGGCGTCCGGCTGCATTTTCGGATCGCTGAGCGCGTGGCTCGCCGCCATGATCGCCGCCAGCGGCGTGCGCAGGTCGTGCGAGATCGAGGCGAGCAGCGAATTGCGCAGGCTCTCGGTCTCCACCGCGACGCGCGCCGCCTCGGCCTCCTCGGTGCGCTGCGCCCGCTCGATGGCGAGTGCGATCTGGCCGGCGAACGTCTCCAGCAGATGGCGCTGCTCGGGCAGGAGCAAGCGGCGGCGCTGGGTGGGCTGCACGGCCAGCACGCCCAGCGTCTGCTGCGTGCCGTTGAGCGGCAGGTACTGCGCGGTCGCCGCCGGCAGGGTATCGGTGCCGAGCCCCGCCGGCCGGCCGTGGTCGAATACCCATTGGGCGACCGATAGGTCGGGACCCTCGAGCGTGGCCGGGTCGGTCGTCCTCGGTCCCTGCAAGCGGCCCGCGAGAGTCCGGCAACAGCACGGCGGCGCGTCCGGAGAAGGTCTCGGCGACGTGCTTGACGGCGACGCGCGCGAGGTTGTCGAAGGCGCGCGTGGCGGCGAGCTCCCGGCTCATGGCGTAGAGCAGCGACGTGCGCCGCTCGCGCGCACCGGCGACGCGCGTCTGGGCGCGGACGTTCGCCACCAGATTGGCGATGACGAGCGCGAGCACGAGCATGACGGCGAAGGTGACGAGGTATTCCAGATTGCTGACCGCGAACGTGAAGCGCGGCGGCACGAAGCAGAAATCGAGAACGATGACGTTCGCGACCGCCGCGAGGCTCGCCGGCCCCCGCCCGAGCCGCAGCGCCGCCACGGTGGCGCCGAGCAAATACACCATCACCAGATTGGTCAGCGCGAAATACGGGATACATGACGGCGGCGGCGGCCGTGCAGCAGGCGCAGATGGCGAGCGCCGCCCAGTAGCGCTCCCAGTTGATCTCGCGCGGCGCGACGCGCGCGGCGAGGCGTTTATCCGTCGCATCCGGCGCGCGCGCGTACCGCGGCGCGCGATCACGGAGATGTCGAAGCCGCGGCCGCGGCGCACGAGCTCGGTGGTGGTCGAGCGCCGCAGCCACGCGCGCCAGCCCGTGCGCTTCGCCTCGCCGGTCACGATGCGGGTGACGTTGCGCAGGCGGGCGTACTCGAGCAGCGCGTCGGCGGCGGACGCGCCGTCGATGGTGACGGTCTCGGCGCCCAGCGATTCGGCCAGCCGCAGCACGTCGATGCGGCGATTGCGCTCGGCCTCGGACAGCTTCAGCAGCTGCGGCGTCTCGACCGACACCACCAGCCACTCGGCATCGAGCGCGTCGGCGAAGCGCTTGCCGATGCGCACCAGCTCCTCCGCCTGCCCGTCCGGCGTGACCGCGATCAGGAAGCGGTCGCGCGCCAGCCAGGGGCGCGAGGTCGGCGCCTGGCCGGCGAACTCGAGCGCCGCGGCATCCACGCGGTCGGCCGTGCGGCGCAGTGCCAGCTCGCGCAGGGCGAGCAGGTTCGGCTTGCGGAAGAAGCCTTCCGTCGCCTTGCTGACCTGCGCGGCCGCGTACACCTTGCCGGCCTTCAGCCGCTCCAGCAGATCGTCCGGCGGCAAGTCGATGAGCTCCACCTCGTCCGCCTCGTCGAAGATGCGGTCGGGCAGCGTTTCCTGCTGACGCACGCCGGTGATCCCGGCCACCACGTCGTTCAGGCTCTCGAGGTGCTGGACATTGAGCGTCGTCCACACGCTGATGCCCGCATCGAGCAGCTCCTCCACGTCTTGCCAGCGCTTGGCGTGGCGCGGAAGCGGCTCCCCCTCGGTCAGGTTGGAGTGCGCGAGCTCATCGACCAGGACGATGGCGGGCGGCACGCTTGAGCGCCGCGTCGAGATCGAACTCGCGGCGTACGATGCCGCGGTAGCGCACCTCGCAGGAACGGCAGCTGCGGGAGGCCTTCGAGCAGGCGCTTCCGTCTCGGCGCGGCCGTGCGGCTCCACATATCCGACGACGATGTCGGCGCCGCCGGCGAGTGCCGCGTGCGCGGCCTCGAGCATGGAGTAGGTCTTGCCGACGCCCGCCGAGGCGCCGAAGAAAATGCGCAACCGTCCGCGTCGCGCCCGGGCCTCTTGCCGCTGCACGTCGGCCAGCAGTTGATCCGGGTCTCGGCGCTCGGTCTCGGCCATGGCTGATCCGCAAATTCCATCGCTCGCGTGGGCGCGCCTTCGCATGTGATCACGAAGGGCCGGCTTCGTCAAACGGATGCGCCCGTGCCGGGACGAGCCTGGCGCCGGCAGCGCAGTTGGCTCAATGCAGCCGATCGAGCGCCAGATTGAGCTCGAGCACGTTGACCCGGCGCTCGCCGAGCACGCCGAGGAGCGCAGCTCTCCTCGTGCGCCGCGATCGAGGGCATCGACTTGGCCCAAGGGCAGGTTCCGCGCCCGGGCGACGCGCGCCGCCTGATAGTAAGCGGCCGCCGGCGTGATATGCGGATCGAGACCGCTCGCGGATGCGGTCACCAGATCGACCGGGACCGGCTGACGGTTGTCGGGATCCGCGGCGCGCAGCGCCTTGACGTTGTCCTCGACCTGCTTGAGCAGCGCCGGATTCAAGGGACCGAGATTCGATGCCGAGGAGCCGAGCGCGTTGTAGGGTTGCGGCGTGGTCGCGGAGGGCCTGCCCCAGAAGTGCTTCGGATCCGAGAAGCTCTGGCCGATGAGCGTCGATCCGATGAGCTTGCCGTCCCGGTAGATGAGGCTGCCGTCCGCTTCGCTGCGAAAGGCGACCTTCGCCACGAGCGTGACGACGAGCGGGTAGAGCAATCCGAGCAGCACCGTCATGACGATCAGGAGAGAAACCGCAGGTCGAGTCAGGCGCATGAGCATTGCAGTCGTCCTTCTCAGGCCCAGCCGGGCAGCGCCGCCAGCAGCATGTCGATCAGCTTGATCCCCGGAAAGGGCACGATGATGCCGCCGAGGCCGTAGATCAGCAGATTCCGCCGCAGCAACGGGCCCGCGCCGAGCGGCCGGTACTTCACTCCCTTGATGGCGAGCGGGATCAGCGCGACGATGATCAGTGCGTTGAAGATCACGGCGGACAGCACCGCGGTGCTCGTGCCCGAGATGCATGATGTTGAGCGCGCCGAGCTCCGGATAGGTGCTCGCGAACGCAGCCGGAATGATGGCGAAATACTTGGCGACGTCGTTCGCGATGGAGAACGTCGTCAACGCGCCGCGCGTCATCAGCATCTGCTTGCCGGTCTCGACGATCTCGATGAGCTTGGTGGGATTCGAGTCGAGGTCGACCATGTTGCCGGCCTCTTTGGCCGCCTGGGTGCCGGTATTCATCGCTACCGCGACGTCGGACTGCGCGAGCGCCGGCGCATCGTTGGTGCCGTCGCCCGTCATGGCCACCAAGCGTCCTTGCGACTGGTGCTCGCGGATGAGCTTGAGCTTCGCCTCGGGCGTCGCCTCGGCGAGAAAGTCATCGACGCCCGCCTCGGCCGCGATCGCCGCCGCCGTCAGACGGTTGTCGCCGGTGATCATGATGGTCTTGATGCCCATGTGCCGCAGGTCGGCGAATCGTTCCTTGATGCCGCCCTTGACGATGTCCTTGAGCTCGATCACGCCGAGCACGCGCGGGCCTTCCGCGACCACCAGCGGCGTGCTGCCTTGCCGCGCGACGCGCTGCACCGCTTCCTCGACCGAGGCGGGACACTGCGCGCCGAGCGACTCGACGTACTTGATGATGGTATTCGGCGCGCCCTTGCGGATCTGGCGATCGCCGATGTCGACACCGCTCATGCGCGTGACGGCGGAGAACGGCACGAAACGCGCGCCGAGCGAACCCAAGTCGCGCTCGCGCAGATTGAAGCGCTGCTTCGCGAGCACGACGATGCTGCGTCCCTCGGGCGTTTCGTCCGCGAGCGATGCGAGCTGCGCGGCATCGGCGAGCTGTTGCTCGGTCACGCCGGGTGCCGGCAGGAATTGCGAGGCTTGCCGGTTGCCGAGCGTGATGGTGCCGGTCTTGTCGAGGAGCAGCACGTCGACGTCGCCGGCCGCCTCGACGGCGCGGCCCGAGGTCGCGATGACGTTCGCCTGCATCATGCGGCTCATGCCCGCGACGCCGATCGCCGACAACAGGCCCGCCGATGGTCGTCGGGATGAGGCACACGAGCAGCGCGATGAGTGCGGTGAGCGTCACCGGCGTGCCCGCCTTGCTCACCTCGACGGCAAACTGCGAGAACGGCAGGAGCGTCACGATGACGATCAGGAATACCAGCGTGAGGGCGACCAGCAGGATGGTGAGCGCGATCTCGTTCGGGGTCTTCTGCCGCTTGGCGGCCTCCACCATCGAGATCATCCGATCGAGAAAGGTCTCTCCCGGATTCACCGTCACGCGCACCAGGATCCAGTCGGACAGCACGCGCGTGCCGCCCGTCACCGAGGAGAAGTCCCCGCCCGATTCGCGGATGACCGGCGCCGATTCGCCCGTGATGGCGCTCTCGTCGACCGAGGCGACGCCGCCGATCACCTCGCCGTCCGCCGGAATGACGTCGTGGCATTCCACCAGGACCACGTCGCCCTTGCGCAGATCCTCCGCCTTCACCGGCGTCGTGCGCTGCTCGCCGGGCTTGACGACCTTCTTGGCCATGACGGTCTGGCGCATGCCGCGCAGCGCCGTGGCCTGCGCGCGGCTGCGCCCCTCGGCGAGCGCCTCGGCAAAGTTCGCGAACAGCACCGTGAACAGGAGCCAGACGCTGATGGCGAGGATCGAGCCGGGGCGCGCCTCGCCGTGACCGCGCGAGCGCTTGCGCATAGAGCAGCGCCGTGACGATGGTGCCGATGTACACCACGAACATGACGGGATTGCGCCATTGCACGCGCGGATCGAGCTTGGTCACGGACTCGAGCAGCGCGGGTCCGAGGAGATTACGATCGAAGAGCGGGCAGTTGACGACGCGACATTTGAGTATCTCAGTGGCCGGCCGGGAGCATCAAGTGCTCGACGATCGGACCCAGTGCGAGTGCGGGGACGTAAGTGAGGACCCCGATGAGCAAGATCGAGCCGATGAGCAGCGCCACGAACAGCGGACCGTGGGTCGGCATGGTGCCCTCGGTCACGGGCACGCGCTTTTTCTGCGCGAGCGATCCGGCGATGGCGAGCGCCGCCATGATCGGCCAGTAACGGCCGATGAACATGGCGAGGCCGATGGACACGTTGTAGAACACCGAGTTGGCCGTCAAGCCGCCGAAGGCGCTGCCGTTGTTGTTGCCCGCGGACGTGAAGGCATACAGGATCTCGCTGAAGCCGTGAGCGCCCGGATTCGCGATGCCGGCCCTGCCCGCCTCCGTGAGGACGGCGACCGCCGTGCCGATGAGCACCACGAAGGGCGTGGTGAGGATGAACACGGATGCGAGCTTCATCTCGAGCGTCTCGATTTTCTTGCCGAGGTACTCGGGCGTGCGACCGATCATCAAGCCCGCGATGAACACCCCGAGGACGGCGAACATCAGGATCGAATAGATGCCGGTGCCGACCCCTCCCGGGGCGACCTCCGCGAGTTGCATGAGGAACATGGGCACGAAGCCGCCCAGCGGCATGAGCGAGTCGTGCATGCTATTGACCGCTCCGGTCGATGTCCCGGTCGCGACCGCGGCCCAGAGAGCCGAGGCCGCGATCCCGAAGCGCGTCTCCTTGCCTTCCATGTTGCCGCCCGCCTGGACGGCGCTCGCGATCTGGTCGACGCTGTCGCGCGCAAATGAGCGGATTGCCGTGCTGCTCGGCGTGGAAGGCGAGCAACACCAGCGGCACGAACAGAATGAGCATGGTGATGAGCAGCACCCATCCCTGGCGCACGTCCCCGACCATCCTGCCGAAGGTGTAGGTCAGCGCGAACGCGATGAGGAACATCGCGAGCGTCTCGAGTATGCCGGTCAAGGGCGTCGGGTTCTCATACGGATGCGCGGAATTCGCATTGAAGAATCCGCCGCCGTTGGTGCCGAGCTCCTTGATGGCCTCCTGCGAGGCGACCGGGCCCATCGGCAGGGTCTGGGTGCCGGTGGTCGCCGTCTCCGTGACCGGATTGCCCGCCGCATCCACGATCGGATGGCCCGCAGCATCGGTCTTGGGATTCTGATAGGTCAAGGTCTCGATCGTGGCGGCGTCCTTGTAAGCCGCGAAGTTCTGCACGACGCCCTGGCTCGCCAGCACGACGGCCAGCATCAGCGACAGCGGCAGGAGCAGGTAGAGCGTGCAGCGGGTGAGGTCCACCCAGAAGTTGCCGATGGTCTTCGCACCGTGACGCGCGAAGCCGCGGATCAGCGCGATCGCCACCGCGATGCCGGTCGCGGCGGACAGGAAATTCTGCACGGCGAGTCCCGCCATCTGGGCGAGATACCCGAGCGTCGACTCGCCCGAGTAGCTCTGCCAATTGGTGTTGGTGATGAAGCTCACCGCGGTATTGAATGCCGTGTCCGCGCCGACACCCGGGAAACTTCTGCGGATTCAAGGGCAGAAACGCCTGCAGGCGCAGCAGTCCGTAGACCAGGAAGGCGCCCAGGACGTTGAACAGCAGCAGCGCGATGGCGTACTCGCTCCAGGCCATCTCGCGCCCCGGCTCGATGCCGCAGATCCGGTAGATGAGCGCCTCGAGGCGGCCGCCGAGGCGCGAGGCGAAGTTCGGCCGGCCTTCCATGATGTCCGCGATGTAGCTGCCGAGCGGCTTCGTGCACAGCACGAGGACGGCGAGGAACAGCGCGAGCAGCAGGACGAACCTGGTTTCGGGGCTCATCAGAATCGCTCCGCCTTGAGCAGCGCGAACAGCAGATAGCCGAACAGACCGAGCGCGAGCAGTCCCGCCAGCACGTGCATCGGGCTCATGGCGCGCTCCTCAGGCGATCGAGCGCCCAGACGAGTGCGTGGGTGACCGCGTAAAGGCCGACGAGTATGAGCAGATAGAGAGCGTCCATGGGAGTCCGATTCCGGCAGTAGGCCGACAAGTGCGCATACTAAGAGCACCGGCATTAATATGCTGTATATATTCGGACCCTTCAGTCCGTCCGACTTCAGGTCCCGCCCGACTTCAGACCGCTCGCCTTCAGGCCGACTTTGGTCCCTCGCCTTCAGGTCTTGCGCTCGATCGCCTTCTTGGCGAGCTCGGCGAGCGCCGCCAGGTCCATATCCTCGGCGGGGACCTCGATGACCTCCTCGGCCGGCGCAGAGCTTCGCGAGGCGGGATTCGAGGGCGGCGCGCCCGGCGGGACGCGCGGCTGCGTCGGCGCCGCCGCGCCCGCGGCTCGCGGCGTCGCCGGCCGTGCCGTCGCACGCAGTGCCGGCGCGGCACGCGGCGCCGCCTCCCCCTGCACGCGCAGGGCCGCGGCCGAGGGCGGGCGCACCCAGTCGGTGACCTGCTCCATCCAGCGCTGATAGCGATCGAAGGTCCACATGCCTTCCTCGCCGCCCGACTGCAGCACGGTGGCGATCTGGCTGAAGTTGCCGCTGCGGATCGTGCCGCGGGCGCCCGAGGTCGGCAGCAGGATCTCGCAACGCGGCACGTGCAGGCGCGCGTCGCTCAAGAACTCGAGACGCTGGCAGCACACCGCCACCAGGCAATCGGCGAGCTGCGCCCGCACGCTCGCCTGGATATCGGAGGGAAACGACATGCACAGGCGCGACAAGGCTTCCGCGCAGTTCGACGAATGCATGGTCGCGAGCACGAGGTGCCCGGTCTCCGCGGCGTTCAGCGTGAGCCGCATGACCTCGGGCGTGCGCATCTCGCTGATCACCAGCACGTCGGGATTCTCGCGCAGGGCATCGACGATCCCCTGCTCGAAGCTCGGCGAATGCGTCGGAATCTCGCGCTGGCGGATGAAGGACTGGCGGTTCGCGAACAGGTACTCGATGGGACTTTCCAGCGTGACGATATGGCGGGCGCGAGTCGCGTTGATCTCCTCGATGAGCGCGGCGAGCGTCGTCGACTTGCCGGATCCGGTGGGCCCGGAGATGATGCAGAGACCGCTCGTGGGCTCGATGAACTTGCGCAAGTCCTTGTGCAAGTTGCAGACGCGCAGATCCTTGACGGTCGGCGCCAGCAGCCGGATCGCCGCCGCGATGCCGCGCACCGTCTGAAGAAATTGGCCCGCAGGCGAATGCCGCCGACGGATTCGGAGTGGTCGGCCGAGCCGCGCTCGATGAACTCGGCCACTGCTCGCCCAGCAGATCGCGCGCCACCTGCTCGAGCGTTGCACCCGAGACGATCGCGCCGACCGTCTGCAGCTCGCCGCGGATCCGCGCGACGATGGGCGTATCGGCCTCGAGATGCAGATCGCTCGCGCCGAGCGAGTAGGCTTGCTCGATCCACTCCTCGAACTGCATGCATCACCCGCGGCGTCGGCTAGCGTGCCTGGCGCTTGGCCGCGAACTCATCGCCGGGCACGCAAGTCACGATCCGGTCGGCCGTGAGCGCCTGCCATCCGAGCGCGAAGCCGAACTCGCCGAGCGCGGCGTCCGCCGTGAAATCCATGTCCGGCGTGTATTCATCGCTCGGCTGATGGTAGCGCTTGGCCGTGTACTCCTCGTGCTGTGCCTTGCCCCACTCGGGCGGATGGCCGGCGAACTTGGTCCGGTGTTGATCGAGAACGACGGCACGCCGACGCGCGCCAGGCTGAAATGATCGGAGCGGTAGTAGTGGCCGGCGCCGGGCTCGGCATCCGGCTGGATTTCGAAGCCGAATGCCTCCGCGGTCTTCTCGACCACCGGATAGAACGTGGTGCGTTCCGCGCCGGTGACGTTCACCCCCTCCGGCATGCCGATGGGCGGGACGGCGTCGAAATTCAGATCGAGCGCGACTTGCGACGCCGGGATCGGCAGATGCTTGCCGAGATAATTCGACCCGAGCAGCCCCTTCTCCTCCGCGGTCACCGACGCGAAGAGCACCGGGTGCGGCGGCCTCGCAGCGGAGCGGCTGAAGGCGTGCGCGAGCTCGAGCAGAATCCCGCAGCCCGTGCCGTTGTCCACCGCGCCGTTGTAGATCTTGTCGCCCGGCAGCGCCGGATTGATGCCGAGATGATCGTAATGAGCGGTGTACATCACGGCCTGAGCGGCCGGCCCGGGGTCCGTCGCCGGGCAGCATGCCGAGCACGTTGTAGGAGACGAACTTGCGCACGCGGCTCTCGATGTGGGCCTTGAACCGCACCGGCAGCTCGCGCGCCTTGAACTCGCGCGTGCCGGCGGCCGCGATCATGTCGTCGAGCTCCATGCCGGACGCGGCGAACAGCTGCCGCGCGACGTCGAGCTGGATCCACGCCGCCGCCTTCGAGCTTCGGATCCTGATCGTCGGCGAGATACACCTGCTCGTTGCTCCAGGAGCTCTTCGAACCACCTGCCAGCCGTAGCTCGCGAGATCGGTTCGGTGAATGATGAGCGCGCCGATCGCGCCCTTGCGCGCCGCCTCCTCGAACTTGTAGGTCCAGCGCCCGTAGTAGGTCATGGCCTCGCCGGCGAAGAACTTCGGATCGCTCGACGGCGGCTCATTCACGATGACCAGCACCACCTTGCCGTTGCACGTCCACCCCCTTGAAATCGTTCCAGCCGTATTCCGGCGCCTCGATCCCGTAGCCGACGAAGACGATCGGCGCGTCGACGTCGACGCGCTCGGTCTGGGTCTGGTTGCCGACGACGTAATCCGCGCCGCGCTTCAGTTCGAGGGGCGCGCCTTGCGCCGGCGCCAGGGACGCCGAGGTGCGTCGAGGTCTGCACGCCCTTGAAATCCACGCGCTGCAAGTAGCTGCCGTCGTCGCCGGCGGGCTTCAGGCCGTCGAGCTCGAACTGCGCCGCGATGTAGTGCGCCGCGATGTCGCCGCCGCGCGTTCCGGTGCCGCGGCCCTCGAGCAGATCGTCGGCGAGAAATTTCACGTGAGCGCGAATTCGCTCCGGATCGATGCTCGCGATGGCCGCCTGCACGTCGGGCGCAAACCCGAGCCGGGCGGCGGCACCCGCCGGAGCGCCCGCCGCCGGATCGCCGGCGGACGGATCGACGGCCGACGCCGGGCCGCTCGAGACCGAGCCCGCGAATACGCACAAGGCAACCGCAAGGCCGCGGAAATGCTTCATCGGCAATGTCTCCGTCAGCCTGTGCCGCCGACCGTCAGAGCATCGATCCGCAGCGTCGGCTGGCCGACGCCCACCGGCACCGACTGGCCCTCCTTGCCGCAAGTGCCGACGCCGCCGTCGAGCTTCATGTCGTTGCCCACCATGCTGACTCGCGTCAGCACGTCGGGACCGTTGCCGATCAAGGTCGCACCCTTCACCGGCGCGCCGATCTTGCCGTTCTCGATCAGGTAGGCCTCGCTCGCCGAGAACACGAACTTGCCCGACGTGATGTCCACCTGGCCGCCGCCGAAGTTCACGGCGTACAGCCCTTGCTCGACCGAGGCGATGATCTCCTCGGGCGCGCGGGAGCCTGCGCGCATGTAGGTATTGGTCATGCGCGGCAGGGTCATGTGCGCGAAAGACTCGCGCCGGCCGTTGCCGGTCGGCGCCATGCCCATGAGGCGCGCATTGAGCTTGTCCTGGATGTATCCCTTGAGCACGCCGTTCTCGATGAGCACGGTGCACTGCGTGGGCGTTCCCTCATCGTCGACGTTCAGCGAACCGCGACGCCGGTCGAGCGTGCCGTCGTCGACCACCGTGATCTCGTCCGCGGCCACCTTGTCGCCGATGCGGTTCGAGAAGGCCGAGGTGCCCTTGCGATTGAAGTCGCCCTCCAGACCGTGGCCGATGGCTTCGTGCAGCAGAATGCCCGGCCAGCCGGCGCCGAGCACCACCGGCATCGAGCCGGCCGGTGCCGCCACCGCCTCGAGGTTCACGAGCGCCTGCCGCACCGCCTCGCGGCCGTGCTCGAATGGGACGTCGCCCTGCAGCAGCTCGTTCAGGCCGAAGCGTCCGCCGCCGCCGCTGTAGCCCTGCTCGCGCCGCCCATTCTGTTCGACGATCACCGAGACATTCACTCGAACCAGCGGCCGCACGTCGGCGGTCAAAGTGCCGTCGCTCGAGGCGATCAGGACGACCTCGTGCACCGCCGCGAGCGAGGCCATGACCTGCTTCACGCGCGGATCGATGCGCCGCGTCTCCCGATCGATGCGCATCAGCCACTCGACCTTGTCCTCATCGCGCACCGCCTCGAGGGGATCGATGGGCAGGTACAGGCGGTGCGTCGGCGGGCGCTGCCAGGTCTTGACGGCGTTGCTTGCGCCGCTCCGCGCGATGGCGCGCGCCGCATCGGAGGCCTCGACCAGCGCCGGCAACAGCACCTCGTCGGTGTATGCGAACCCGGTCTTCTCGCCGCTGATGGCGCGCACGCCGACGCCCTGCTCGATGCTGTGCGAGCCGTCCTTGACGATGCCGTCCTCGAGCGACCACGACTCCTCGCGCGACAGCTGAAAATACAGATCCGCATAGTCGACGCCGCGGCTCATGAGCGTGCCGAGCACGGTGGCGAGGCGGTTCTCGTCCAATCCCGACGGCGCCAGGATCATCCTCTGCGCCACGTCCAAGAGAGGCGCCGCGCTCATGCCGGCACCGCCTCGTCGGCAGGCAACCCGAGCCGCCGATTCTCGAGAGCCGGAAATCGCGCGCGCGTCTCCGCCTGCCGCGCGAGATCGAATTGCGCCGTGATCACGCCGATGCCGCTCGGCAGGCGCGACAGCACCTGACCCCAGTAATCGACGATCAAGGTGTCGCCATAGGTTTCGCGGCCGCTCGTGTGCGTGCCCCACTGCGCCGGGGCCACCACGTAGCACAGATTCTCGATGGCGCGCGCTCGCAGCAGCGTCTCCCAGTGCGCCCGCCCGGTCGGCACCGTGAACGCGGCAGGCATCGCGAGCCACTCCGCGCCGCGCGCGACGAGCTCGCGGTACAGCTCCGGAAAGCGCATGTCGTAGCACACGGACAGGCCGAGCCGGCCCACCGGGGTATCCGCGACGACCACCTTGCGCCCCGGGGTGACGTGCGTCGACTCGAGGTACTGCTCGTTGCGGCCCGGAATGGTGACGTCGAACAGATGGATCTTGTCGTAGCGCGCGACCCGCTTGCCCTGGGCGTCGACGAGGAGCGAGGTGTTCGACACGCGTCGCGCCGAGTCGCCCTTGATGACGGTCGTGCCGCCGAGGATCCAGAGCCCGAGCGCGCGCGCCGTCTCGCTCAGGAATTGCTGCACCGGTCCCGAGCCGTCGGCTTCCGCCACGGCGAGCTTGTCGGCATCCTTGAGACCGATGAAGGAGAAGTTCTCGGGCAGGCAGGCGAGTTCCGCGCCCGCATCCTTCGCCTCGCGCAACAGCTTGGCCGCGGCCTCGAGGTTGTCCTCGACGCGGTGCCCCGAGGTCATTTGAATCGCAGCTACTGTACTCATAATTTCGGTGCCTCCGCGGTCGCCGTGGGGGCGTCCGCGCTCTTGATCCGCTCGACGGTGGGATTATCCCAGGTACCGGTGATTCGATAATACCCTCGTACCAGGCCCTTAAGCGGCTGTTTGAACAACTGCGTGAACAACAGCGCCGCGCCGCCGACAATCGGTCCGGCCGCGAAGGCCGGCAGCGCCAGGGTACTGCTCACATTGCCCGTCACTACCGCAGTTTGGTCGTAATCTCTGTTTTTCAAGCCGACCCGGCCGATCAAGCCGATTTCCGCCGCCGGCCCCTTGACCACGACGTCATCGGTGTAGGCGCTGCCGTCGCGCAGGTCGAAATCCCCGCGAACGGTGTCGAAAGCGAACCCTTTGTCGGTGACGTCGCTGAAATCGAGCGCCAGGCGCCGCGGCAGCTCGGAGAAGCTCGCCAGCCCGAACACGCGGCCCGCACCGGGCTTCAGGCCGACGATTTGACCCTTGCCGAGCGACACCTTCACGTGGCCCGCGGCCTGCGCCAGTGGGTCATCCGTCGGGGCGCCGGGCCAGTTGAGATCGAACTCCAGATCCCCGCTTTTCGCCTCGAGGACCGCCGCGAAGCCGAGCCGCTTCATGGTCTCGCCCACGTCGTAGCTCGTGATGACGCCCTTGAGGCGGCTGCCGCTGACGCGCCACTCGCCCGTCGCGTTCGCGCCATAGCTCGCGCTCGTCGCCGTCAGCTCCTTGAGGCTGACGCCGTCCTCGTGCTTCACGAGAGTGGCCCGTACCTCGCCGAACTGCCGGTCGCCCCAGGAAAACTCCGCGGCGTGGAACCGTACGGCGGGCAGCGTGCGCGGATCGATCGCGGGCTTCGCCGCAGGGAGATCGGCTGCGACGGGCGCTGCATCGGTGGCCGCCGCATCGGCGCCCGCCGCATCGACGAACTTCAGCCGCTCGAACTCGAGGTCCCACGGCGCTTGAGGGTCGCTGGGACCCGGCAACGTCATCCGGCCGCTCACGGTCGGACCCTCGAACGCGACGCGCCAGCCGCCCTCCTCCGTGGTGATGCCGAGCGTCACGTCGCGCAGGGACGCGCCGTGATAGTCGATCCGGCCGAGCGTGAATCTCGCCGCGTGGAAATACGAGGCAAGGGGCTTCTCCGGCTTGGCGCCCGCCGTGAGCTTGAGCCACCCGGCCAGATCGAGCTCGTCGATCTGTCCGCCGACGGTCAACCCCGCGGCATCGCCCACGGGCGGCTCGCCGCCGCCGAACCAGACATTCGCGCGCGCGAGTTTGATTCCGCTCGGATTGTCATCGAACGTCACATCGCTGCGCAGCAGCGACCCCAGCACGACTCGCAGCTGCGTCACGGCCGGCGCCGGCCATTGGATGTCCACCGTCGCCGGCAGGGACGCGTCTGCGGCTTTGTGCAGCGGCGCAGGGAGCCCGAGCTCGAGTCCCGCGAGGCTCGAAGTGATATGCAGGGAGCGCTCGCGCGCCGGCTCCGCCGACATGCGCAGCACCCCGCGCCAGTCCGTTTGACCGTCGATCGCAACGGCGCTGGGGAGTCCCGAGCGCCGCGCGCAGACGTCTCGCCGCTCGAGGTACCGTGAAAATCCAGCTGGGTGCGCATGGCCGCACGGCTGCGCGGTGTGCGTGCCGTCATCTGGACAGGTCCGCCGAGCAACTGCCCGTGCAGATCGGCGCGCACGACCTGAGCGCCGTCGATGTCGGCGGTGCCGGCGATATCCGTCGCGGCGACACTCGCGCCGCGCCTCTTCAAGGTCGCATCGTGCAGATCCACGTGCACGAGCACGCGCCGCGCGTCGAATTGCTTGAACGGAAAGAACAGGTCCACGGCGCATTGCAGGGCGCCGGTGGCCTGCACGCTCGAGAAGCCGTGCTCGGCCAGAGCATCGAGCGGCGTGGCGGCGAGGTAGCCGAGCGCATCGGCGGCATCGCCGTGCGCAGCGGCATGCACTTCCATCTCGCCGTTCTTGAAGTCGACGAACCGCACCTTGGCCGAATCCACCTTGAGCGGCCCTGCGAGTGCGCTCGTCACCTTGACGCTCATGCCCTGATTGCGAAACTCGACCTGCGCCGCGACATTCTCGAGGCGCGGCCAGTCCTGTCGATAATCCAGCGTCACGTGATCGACGTTGAAGCGAATCAGGAAGAGTCCCGCGCCGTCGCGGAATGGAAAGTGCCGCACCGGACCCTCGAAGACGGCCGTCGGCGTGCGGCAGGTGGCCCGAGACGAACGCACGATCCAGCCATTGCAGCGCAGGCGGCGGCAGCAGCTGGTGAGGAAAGTACAGCGGCGCATCGGCGACGTTGCCGTCGTCGATGAAGCTCGCCAGGGTGAGCACGGGCGAGCTGCCGTCGGCGGGCTGCGACCACGCGAGCTTCGCGCGCACGCTCGCCGCGTGCGTGCGCAGCTCGAGATCCGAGCGTCGCCAGCAACACCTCCTGCGGGTTTCGTCTCCAGTAGAGCGTCGACTTGAGCACCGGCAGCGCGATCGGCTCCGGAAACTGATCGGGCCAGTTGTAAACCGCGGAATGCGTGTCGATGATCAAGTGCCCCGCCGCTTCGCTGCCGACGAGCGAGCCGCTCAGGCCGCGCAGACCGGGCGCGTGGCCGACCGGCGCGAAGCCCATGTCGCGAAACTTGGCGCGGGCGTCGAAACGCCACGCCTCGCTCGCGGAGGCGCGCGCCAGCGTCAAGCGCATGTCCGACCACTCGCCCGTGGGGGCGAGATCGCGCAGCCGCTCGCGAATGTCCTTCTGCGGCATGAGCCCCACCAGCGGCAGCAACGCCTCCGCCCGCAGATAATTCGCCTCCGCGTGCAACTCCAGCATACCCGCCGGGTTCTCGCGCCAGCTTGCCTCGAACTCGCTGTCGGGATCCTTGCGTCCCGCCGCTATGACACGCAGCCGCCGTCCCGCGAGCGTCCAGCGATCCGCCGTGTGCGCGAGCGAGAGCGCGCCGCTCACCTGATCCATGACGGCGTTGGGGCGGTCCGAGAGATGGACGACCACGCCGCTCGCGTTGAATTCGAGATCCGCACGCTCGACGTCGGCGCCGCGTCCGTTCACCAGCGCCTGGAACGCGCCGGTGCCCGCATCGAGGCGGGTCAGATACTCCGGCAACAGCTCGCGCCAGCCGGGGAAATGACATCCCGCTCGCGCTCGCGAGCGCATTCCATCCCAGATTCGACGATGCGCTCGGCCCCCTGGGCCGTGCCCGAGACGCGCAGGCGCCCGCCGAGCTGCGCGGGCAGCTGCGCCGACAAGCTCGCCGAGACGAAGTGCGCGACGCGCGACGCCTCGAAGTCGACGTCGCGCAGCTCGAGCCGGGGCAGGCCGCGTTCCAGTCCTGCAGCACGACGATACCGCGGCGGATCACCAGCGTACCGGCGGGCAGATCGTTCAAGGCGATTTGCGACAGGGAGCTCGACTCGCCTGCCCCACACGATCTCCGAGGCGAGCGCAAAGCGGCTCGGACCCAGGCGCTGGATGGCAAGGGTCGGGCGCGTCGAGCTCGACGCGCAGAGCGAACAGCTTCCCGTTCTGCAGCAGCTGCCAGATATCCGCCGCGATCCGCCCGCCGGCGGCCCGGGCGAGCACGCGGCGGTCGTCGGGCGAGCGCAACTCCAATTGATCGAAGTAGAGCTCGGGCCCATACCAGCGGAAAGCCGGCCAGACGTGCGCGAAGGCGATGTGATAACCGATGCGGCGGTAGACCCAGTCCTTGATCTGCGCCTGATACTGCGGCGCGCGATCGAGCGCGAGCTTCAGCGCCAGCATGAGCATCAAGGTCAGCGCGACGAATCCCGCTGCGACGAGCAGCAGTATCTTGAAGGTCCGGCGCAGAATCATTTCACATGAGGACGACGTCGTACTGATCGACGCCGTAGAGCGCTTCGGTCTGCAACCGTATCGGCACGCCCGTGACCAGCTCGAGCTCGCCGAGCGCGGAGGACTCCTCGTCGAGCAGCCGCTCGATCACGTCCTGATGGGCCAGGACCATCAGTTGCCGACACTCGAACTGGCGCGCTTGACGCATGATCTCGCGAAATACCTCATAGCAGACGGTCTCGACCGTCTTGACGAACCCCCGGCCCTCGCACGTCGGACAAGCCTGGCACAGCAGATGTTCCAAACTTTCGCGCGTGCGCTTGCGCGTCATCTCCACCAGCCCGAGCGGGGAGACCGAGGAGATGTTGGTCTTCACGTGATCGTCGCCGAGCGCCTTCTCCAGCGCCTGGATCACCTGACGGCGATGCTCCGGCTCCTCCATGTCGATGAAGTCGATGATGATGATGCCGCCCAAATTGCGCAGCCGCAGCTGCCGCGCGATGGTCACGGCGGCCTCGAGGTTGGTGCGGAAGATCGTCTCCTCGAGGTTGCGGTGCCCCACGAAAGCGCCGGTGTTCACGTCGATCGTGGTCATCGCCTCGGTCTGATCGATGATGAGATAGCCGCCCGATTTCAGCGAGACCTTGCGATCGAGGGCCTTCTGGATCTCCTCCTCCACGTGGTGCAGCTCGAAGATCGGACGCTGCGCGGTGTACAGCTCGATCCTCGGCAATGCTTCCGGGATGAAGGTCGCGGCAAACTCGCACATCTCGCGGTGCGCGTTCGGCTGATCGATCAGCACCCGCTCGACGTCGGGACGCAGCAAGTCGCGCAGGATGCGCAAGTGCAGCGGCAGGTCGGCATGCACCAGCTGTCCCGGACTCGTGCGCAACCCCTTTTGACGCACGAACTCCCAGAGCTTGCGCAAGTAGATCATGTCGGCGCGCAGCGCCTCGTGCGGCGCGTCCTCGGCGGCGGTGCGCACGATGAAGCCGGCGGCCTCGTCCGGCTCGAGACCGGCCTGCACGGCGCTGCGCAGCCGCTCGCGCTCGGTCTCGTTCTCGATGCGTGCCGACACGCCGACCCCGCGGCCCTGCGGCATGTAGACCAGAAACCGCGACGGCAGCGTGATGTAGGTCGTGAGCCGCGCCCCTTTGGTCCCGAGCGGATCCTTCACCACCTGCACCAGGATCTCGTTGCCCTCGGCGACCAGCGAGCGGATGTTCTCGCTGCGCGGCGCCTCGAGCCCGAAGCCCGCGTGGCGCGTGTCGAGAATGTCCGAGGCGTGCAGGAACGCGGTGCGTTCCATGCCGATATCGATGAAGGCCGCCTGCATCCCCGGCAGAACGCGCGAGACCCGGCCCTTGTAGATGTTGCTGATGAGCCCGCGGCGATTGGGGCGCTCGATGAACACCTCCTGCAGCACGCCGCTCTCGACCACGGCGGCGCGCGCCTCGTGCGTGCTCGCGTTGATCAGAATCTCAGTGCCCATCGGTCGCAGCGGTCCCTTTCGTCTCGAGCCAGCAGGGCACGCCCGCCGCGCGCAGCAGCTGCGCGGTCTCGAACAGCGGCAGCCCCATCACGCCCGAGTAGCTGCCGCGCAATCCGCTGACGAACACGGCGCCGTAACCTTGAATCGCATAGCCGCCGGCCTTGTCGCGGCTCTCCGCCGTATTCCAGTAGTCGCGCGCCTCCTCGGGCGTGATCTCGCGGAACGTGACTTCGCTGCGGCTCAAGTGGGACAGGACGCCGTCGTCGGTCGCCAGCGCAACGGCCGTCAGCACCTCGTGCGTGCTCGCCGATAATAGCCCGAGCATGCGCTGCGCATCCGCGCAATCGGCGGGCTTGCCGAGGATCGCGCCGCCGGCGACTACCGCCGTATCGGCGCCGAGCACCGGAGCGCGGCGGCGCCCGCGATGCGCGCGAGGCCTGCGGCGGCCTTCGCTCGAGCGAGGCGCAAGACGTAGCGCTCCGCGCCTTCTCCGGCAGCGATAGACTCGTCGACATCGACACTAAGTACTTGAAAAGGAACGCCTATTTGTGACAGGAGCTGACGGCGGCGCGGTGAGGCGGAGGCGAGGTACACGAAATCTTCCATGCGCAGAGAATACCGGCACATTGATCTCGTTGCGCGCAGGCCCGCCGCGGCCGGCCGGCCGCGGTGCCCTCAGGCCCGGTGGTATGGGTGACCGGCCGCGAAGCTCATCGCCCGATAGAGCTGCTCGGCGACCAGTATGCGCACGAGGGCGTGGGGCAGCGTGAGAGGCGACAGCGACCAGCGCTCCTCCGCACGCTCGAGGCACGCCGGCGCGAGACCGTTCGGACCGCCGATCGAGTAGCGCGATGGGTTTGGCCTGCCGCAGCTTGGCATTCAACCAGGCGCTGAGCTCGCTCGTGCTCATCGCGGAGCCCGAGATCTCGAGCGCGACCACGTGATCCTTGGGACCGAGCGCCGCGAGCATTCTCTCGCCCTCGCGCAGCATCGCCGGCTGCGGATTCTCGCCTGCCCGACACGGGGCGATCGCAATCTCCTCGAGCTCGAGAACGAGCGGTGCGCGCAGCCGCTTCTGGTACTCGCGAAATCCCGTGTTCACCCAGTCGGGCAAACGCGTGCCGGCGGCGATGAGCCGGCACTTCATGCGCGCTGCGGTGCCGCGCCTACGCGCGTACGACGCGCTTTGCGCTCATGTCCCACAGCTTCTCGAGCCCGTAGAATTCGCGCACCCGCGGCAGCATGACGTGCACGATCATCTCGTGCAGATCGATCAGCACCCAGTCGCCGTCCTTGAGTCCCTCGCAGCCGTGCGGCCGGTAGCCGGCCTCCTTGGTCTTCTCGACCACGCGTTGCGCCACCGAGCGCACGTGCCGGTCGGAGGTGCCGCTCGCGATCACCATGTAATCGGCGATGTCGGTCAAGCCGCGCACGTCGAGCACCTTCACTTCCAGCGCCTTCATGTCATCGAGCGCGCCCAGGATCACGGACTTGAGGGCGGCCCGGGCCGCCGCCGGTGTCTGCACGCCGCGTACCCTCGGCGCCGCGCTCGATTTGCGCGCGGCGCGCGGCTTCGACGGGGGCTTCGCGCTGTGCTTGGACTTAAGGTAGGGGGCGCTTGCGGCGCCGTCCTCGACTCTTTTCTGGGGCTTGGAACGGGAAGGCTTTTTCTCGAGGGGCACTAGGGCGTCCGTGATTTGGCGTAGCAGTGGGTGTCGAGGATCAGTTTACGCACTGAATCCGGCATGAGGAAGCGCGGATCGCGCCCCATGGCAATGAGCTGGCGGACCTCGGTGGAGGAGATTTCGAGCTGCGTAACGGCGTGGATATAGATGCAGCCGGCGCGCTGCTCGTGCAGGTCCCCGATGCGCCCCGTGCCGCGATCGACCAGCATCTCGCCGAGCGGCCCCATACCCGGTGCGCGCCACCCCGGGCGGTGCGCCACCACCAGGTGCGCAAGTTGCAAGAGCTCGCGCCATTGGTGCCATTTGGGCAGGCTGAGGAAGGCGTCCATGCCGACGATCAAGCACAAGCTCCGGTCCGGATACTCGTGGCGGAGCTCCCCGAGGGTCTCGACCGAGTAGGACGGGCCTGCCTTGCGCACTTCGCGATCGTCGACGACGAAGCCCGGCTGTCCTTCGATCGCGAGCTCCACCATCTTCAGGCGCTTTTGCGCATCGGCGATCGGCTGATCGCGATGCGGCGGATTGCCGGCGGGGAGGAAGCGGATCTCCTTCAGGCGCAGCGCCTGCTGCAGCTCGAACGCCGTACGCAGATGTGCGTAGTGGATCGGATCGAACGTGCCGCCGAAGATGCCCATCGGGTTCATCGCCAATACCCTGCCTGAATCCGGGGTGCCTTGCAAAGCACCCGCGAGCTCCGCCGCGAGCGCCGTGATGGCGGACCAGGCGTCCCCGACGGCGAGGCCCTTGATGATCCGGTCCGTGCGCGATGCCTGCACCAGGAGACGCTCGAGCGGCACCTTGCGCAATCGGCCGAGGGCACTCTGCGAAGGTCGAGCCGCCAGATTCCACGCACTTGGGCTGGGCCGCGACCCGAGGCGCTGCGCCTCGCTCGCCTGGTACATGCCGCGGAGCTCGCGCAGCAGCGCCCACAGCACGAGCGCGGGCTCCGCACCCTCGTTGCGCAGTCCCGTGAGCACTCGCAGCGCGCGCGGCGCATCGCCCGCGGCCGCGGCCTCGCCGAGCTGCATCACGTCATAGCGCGCGCTGTCGCCGATGGCGCGCATGGCGAGATCGGCGTCGATGGCCGCGCCGTTCGCGAGCAACGCCAGCATGTCGAGCTCTTGCTTGGCGGCGAGCAAATTACCCTCGACGCGATCGGCAATCGATTGCGCGACGCCGGGCGCGAGACGCAGCTCGAGCGCGCGCGCGCGGCTCTCGAGCCAGGCGGGCAGCGCCGTGCGGCTTACGGGCCAGACACGCACCCATACGCCGGCGCGCTCGATGGCGCGCACCCAGGGCGAGTCGCCGGTCTTCGCATCGAGCTTGCCGGTGATGATGAGACACATGACGTCAGGGGGCGGTGCGCCCGCGATCTCGGCGAGCAGCGCCGCGCCCTTGTCGGGCTTGCCGGTCGGCATGCGCAGCTCGAACAGGCGGCGCTCGGCGAACAAGGACATCTCCTGCGCCGCTTGCCGCAACTCGTCCCAGGCGAAGGAGCGATCGACGGCGAATACGACGCGCTCCGTGAAGCCGGCTTTGCGGGCGGCGGCGCGCACGGCATCGGCCGCCTCGCCGGCGGTCAGCGGCTCATCGCCCGAGATCAAATAGACGGACGCGAGCCCTCGGGCGAGCGCTGCAGGCAGTTGGTCGGGCTCGAGACGCACGCGGCTCAGCTCATCGAGGCTTTCGGCGCAAGGCGCGAGCGTGCTGCCGCGTACTCCGCGGCCATGCGGTCGACCAGCGCGCTCACCGACAACACCTCGTGGACGCCGCTGACGCTCTGGCCGGCGCTCCAGACATCGCGCCACGCCTTGAACTCGTGGCTCCCCTCGGCGAAGCTCATTTTCGCCTTGTCCGCGGTGGGCAGGTTGTCGGGATCGAGCCCCGTGCGCGCAACGCTGTCGCGCAGGAAGTTGGCGGACACGCCGCTGAAGAGCGAGGTGTAGACGATGTCATCCGCGCCGCTGCCGACGACCATCTGCTTGTAGTCCGGGGACGCATTGGACTCCTCCGTGGCGATGAAGCGCGTGCCGAGATAGGCAAGATCAGCGCCCATCGCCTGCGCAGCGAGCACGTCCGCGCCCGTACTCATGGCACCCGCCAGGATGATGGTCCCCGCATAAACCTCCCGCACCTGCTTGACCAGTGCGAAAGGACTCAAGAGGCCCGCATGACCGCCGGCACCCGCACACACGGCGATGATGCCGTCGACGCCCTGCTCCGCCGCCTTCTCGGCGTGGCGCCGGTTGATGACGTCGTGGAATACGATACCGCCGTAACCGTGCACGGCGCTCACCACTTCGGCGGGCGGCCGCAAGCTCGTGATGATGATCGGCACGCGGTGCTTCACGCAAAGAGCGACGTCGTGCTCCAGCCGCGCGTTGCTCGCATGCACGATCTGATTCACCGCGAAGGGCGCGATCTTCGCGGTGGGATGCGCGCGCCGGAGGCTCGCCAGGGTCTCGGTGATCTCGCTCAGCCAGTCATCGAGGAGTGCGGCGGGCCGGGCATTGAGCGCCGGAAAGCCGCCGATGATGCCCGCCTTGCATTGCGCGAGCACGAGTGCAGGCGTCGAGACGAGGAACATCGGCGCGCCGACGATGGGCAGTCGCAGTCGATTCTCGAGCAGGGCGGGCAAGGGCATGAGCACACACGGGTGGTTGACAGGCTCCCATTATGACCGACTGCCGCCGGCCGGGCGTCGCGGGCTTAGTTGATGCGCCGCTTGCCGATGCTCGCAGCGGGCACGCAGATCTCCTTGCCGGCGCCGCCGCGCGCATCCTCTGCGGACGGTGCGCAGCTGTCGCAGCCGCCGCAGGCTCCCGAGCCGCCGGCCGCTTCACGCAAGCGGCGCTCGATGCCGCCGAGATGCAGAGCTGCCGGAGCCCGCGCTGCCAGATCGGCGAGCGTCATGCGCAACCACCGCCGCAGCGTCTTCGGTCCGAGCGAATACAGCGCATAGCCCACGCTCGCGGCGAGCACGATCGTGACCAGAGCGGCGTCGAGCAATCGGCTCATGGGACGGGTCCTGGCATGCGTCAGCTCGCGAAGGCGAGCGCCGCCCGATAGGTGATGAACGAGGCCGCGTAGGCGAGCGCGAACATATAAGCCGCCATGATCAGAGGATAGCGCCAGGAATTCGTCTCGCGCTTGACCGTCGCCAGAGTCGAGAGGCACTGCGGGGCGAACACGTACCAGGCGAGCAGCGACAGCGCCGTCGGCAAGCTCCAGGAATGCGCAATCAACGGCGTGAGCGCGCCGCTCACGTCCGAGCCGGTGGCCGAGAGCGCATAGACCGTGCCGAGCGCGCCCACGGCCACCTCGCGCGCCGCGAGCCCCGGCACGAGCGCGATGGAGATCTGCCAGTTGAACCCGATCGGCGCGAACACCACGGCGAGCCACGCGCCGAGGTGTCCGGCGATGCTGTACTGAATGGCCGGGCCGGTCGCTCCGGGCGGCGGCGCCGGAAAGGAGCTCAAGGCCCAGAGGATGACCATCAAGGCGAGGATGATGGTGCCGACGCGGCTCAAGAAAATCTCCACGCGCTGCCACAGGCCGATGAGGAGAGTGCGTGCGTTCGGCCAGTGGTAGGCGGGCAGCTCGAGCATCAGGAATTGATAGCGCTTGGCGGTTCCCATGCGCTTCAGCACGTAAGCAACACCCATCGCGCTGACCACGCCGAGGATGTACAGCGCGAACAGCACGATACCCTGCAGCTCGAGCCCCGGCCCGACCGTGCGATGCGGAATGAAGGCGCCGATGATCAAGGCAAAGACCGGCAGGCGCGCCGAGCACGTCATGAGAGGCGCGATCATGATGGTTGCCAGTCGGTCGCGCGGATTCTGGATGGTGCGCGTCGCCATGATGCCCGGAATGGCACAGGCAAAACTCGACAGCAGCGGAATGAAGGCGCGGCCCGACAGGCCGACGCTCCCCATCACGCGGTCGAGCAGAAATGCGGCGCGCGGCAGATAGCCGGAATCCTCGAGCACCAGGATGAAAAAGAACAAAATGATGATCTGCGGCAGAAAGACGAGGACGCTGCCGACGCCGGCAAGCACGCCGTCGACGAGCAAACCCTTGAGCAGGCTCGGCGGCATGACGCTGCCGACCCAGCCGGCAAACGCGCCGACGCCCGTCTTGATCGCATCCATGGGCACCTGTGCCCAGGCGAACACGGCCTGGAAGACCAGGAACAGAATCGCGGCGAGTATCAAGGGTCCCGCCACCGGATGCAGGACCACGGCGTCGAGCTTGTCGCTGACGGTGACGCCCTCGAGGCGCGCACCGCCCACGATGCCGAGGATGCGGCGAACCTCGGCCTGATCGAGCTCGAGATCCGTTGCAGTGGGCGTGCGCCATGCGGCTCGCGGCGCAAGCGGCGCCAGCAGCACCGAGGAATCGAGCAGCCCGACGAGCGCCTTCGCGCCCGAGGACTTGACGCCGACGGTCTCGACGACCGGCACGCCGAGCTCGTGCTCGAGCTTGCGAGCGTCGATCAGGATGCCCTTGCGCTGCGCGATATCCGTCATGTTGAGCGCGACCACCATGGGCAGGCCGAGGCGCTTGAGACTCAAGGCGAGCCGCAGGTTCTGCCGCAGGTTGGTGGCGTCGGTCACGCAGACGACGAAATCCGGCGCACTCTCTCCCGCGCGCCGACCGAGCAGCACATCGGCCGTGACCTGCTCGTCGGGAGTCAGCGGATCGAGACTGTAGGCGCCCGGCAAGTCGAGAATGCGCACGCGCCGCCCCGAGGGCGTTTGCAGCGTGCCTTCCTTGCGCTCGATGGTGACGCCGGCGTAGTTGGCGACCTTCTGACGGCTGCCGGTGAGCACGTTGAACAGCGCCGTCTTGCCGCAGTTCGGGTTGCCGACCAGGGCGACCAAGGGACTCGGATCGGGGCGCAAGAGGGCATCCATGGCCCTATCCGGGTAGCGGCTGCTCCGGGCAAACGCGCACGCAGGCGGCCTCGAACAGCCGCAGTGCGAACGTGCCGGTTCCGACGCGCACCGCGATGGGCTCGCGCGCGAGGAGTCCGCGGGCGACGATGCGCACCGTCTCGCCCGGCAGAAAGCCGAGCTCCGCGAGGCGCCGTCCCATTTCGCGAGGCGCGGCTCCCTCGCCCGCAGAGACCGACACCACGCGCGCGGCCGTCCCGGTGGCGAGATCAGCGAGTCCCACCTCTCCGTCGTTGGCCGCCCGAACATGTGTCGGTTTCATGAATGCGAGTGTATATGAGAATGGTTCCCATTTCTATTCGCGATTCATGGGACCTAAAGGCAACCCCCGATCGGGCGCTTGATTGTGCAATGCGGCATCGCGCAACTTCCTGCTAATCTTGCAGCAACCGCACCCGAGCGTTCGACATGCCTACGCTTTTCGAGAAAATCATAGCGGGGGAGCTGCCCGCCAACATCGTCTTCCGCGACTCGCGGGTCGTTGCATTCCTGGACATCCGACCCGCCGCCCCGGTACATATCCTCATCGTGCCGCACAAGCCAATTCCGACCACGGACGATATCGCCGACGAGGATGAATCTCTGCTCGGACACATGGTGATCGTCGCCCGCGACCTGGCGCGTCAATACGGCATCGCCAAGAGCGGCTATCGGCTCGTCTTGAACTGCAATCCCGACAGCGGCCAAGAGGTCTACCACTTGCACTTGCATTTCCATCTGCTCGGCGGCGCCCCGTTGGGCCCTTTGATCCCGCGAGCGCTCTAAACCGAGGATCATCGGATGAAGAAGAAGAAAAAGGCCGCACCCCTCAAGTCTCGTGTCCAGGCGCGGGCGCTGCGCACGCCGTCCAAGGGCACCCCCACGAAGCGCAACACCTCGTCCCGACCGCGGCCGGCGACGGATGGCGCATCGTCCTCCGCCCGCATCGCAGCGGCGCCCCCGCGTCGCGAGCTGTATCCGCCCATCGAGCCCTTCAAACACGGTTACCTGCGCGTCTCGGACGTGCACGAGTTGTACTACGAGGAATGCGGCAACCCCGCGGGCAAGCCCGCGGTATTCCTCCACGGCGGCCCCGGGGCGGGCTCGGACCGGCGCGCCCGTCAATTCTTTGATCCCCTGCATTACCGCATCGTCGTGTTCGATCAGCGCGGCTGCGGCCGCAGCCGCCCGAGTGCGAGTCTCATCGAGAACACCACCTGGCATCTCGTCGCCGACATCGAGCGTCTGCGCAAGCACCTAGGCATCGAGCGCTGGCTGGTGTTCGGCGGCTCGTGGGGATCGACGCTCGCCCTCGCCTATTCCGAAGCGCACCCGGAGCGCGTGACGGAGCTCGTGCTGCGCGGCATTTTCTTGCTGCGCTACGCGGAGATCCGTTGGCTCTATCAGCACGGCGCCTCGGAAATTTTCCCTGACTGCTGGGAGGCGTATCGCGACATCATTCCGGTCGACGAGCGCGACGATTACCTGCGTGCCTATCACCAACGCCTGACCGGCACCGAGCAGCGCGCCGCCCTCGAGGCCGCGCGCGCCTGGTCGGTGTGGGAGGCGTCCACCAGCTTTCTACACAGCAATCTCGACAACATACGCAAGTGGAGTGAGGACCAATTCGCCCTCGCCGTGGCGCGCATCGAGTGCCACTACTTCGTGAACCGCGGCTTTCTGCGCAGCGAGACTCAATTGCTGGACGACGTGCCGCGCATTCGACACATCCCGGCGACCATCGTGCAAGGGCGCTACGATATCGTCTGCCCCGCGAGGAGTGCCTGGGACTTGCATCGCGCGTGGCCCGAGGCGGATCTGCGCATCGTGCCCGACGCGGGCCATTCGGCATTCGAGCCCGGCAACGTCCACGAGCTCGTCTCGGCCACGGACCGCTACCGCAGCCGCTGATGTCAGAGCTCGCGACGCTGTGCCTCGCCCGCCATCCGGATGCGTCGGAGATCGCCGAAATGTCGCGCGACCTGATCGAGCACGGTCTCGCTTGGTCCTGGACGCCGGCGCGCGTGCGCCGCGCGATCCTGGGCCGCGATTGCTGCGTGCTCATCGCGCGTCGCGAGCAGAAGATCGCCGGCTTCGCCATCATGCATTTCGGCGACGAGGTCGCACATCTGAATTTGCTGGCGGTGAGCGCCGAGCAGCGCCGTCAAGGGCTCGGCAGACAACTCATCGACTGGCTCTCGAGCAGCGCCGTCGAGGCCGGGATCTTTCGCATCGACCTCGAGCTGCGCGAGACGAACGGCGGAGCGCGCGCGTTTTATCATAGCCTCGGGTTCCAGTCGCTCGACGTGGTGCAGGGCTACTACCAGGGACGCGAGCCGGCGCTGCGCATGTCGCGCCGCTTGCCATGACCCCCCCGGGCCGTGCGCCAATAGCGGTGCAGCAGTAGCCGTGCGCATGGATCTGCGCGTTTTCGGTCCCGGCGGTCCGCGCGTGGCCGTGGTAGGCCAGGGCACGTGGCACTCGGAGCAATCGCCGCGCGATGCGGTCGATGCCTTGCGGCACGGCCTCGATCTGGGCATGTGCCACCTCGACACGGCGGAGATGTACGGCTCGGGAGCCGCGGAAACCGTCGTGGGACGCGCCATCGAAGGGCGGCGGGACGAGGTATTCGTGGTCTCGAAGGTACTGCCCTCCAACGCCTCGCGGCGAGGAACGATCGCCGCGTGCGAGCGCTCCCTGTCCCGCTTGAAGACCGACCGGCTCGATTGCTATCTGCTGCATTGGCGCGGCGCGCATCCGCTCGCGGAGACCGTGGCGGCGTTCGAGGAGCTGCGCGGGAGCGGCAAGATTCGTGCATGGGGCGTGAGTAATTTCGACGTCGACGATCTCGAGGAGCTCGCCTCGCTCAAAGGTGCGGGGCTCCCGGCCTGCAACCAGGTGCTGTACCACCTCGAGGAACGCGCCATCGAGCATGCCGTGCTGCCCTGGTGCCACGAGCGGGGCGTCGCAATCGTGGCCTATACGCCCTTCGGGGAGTCTCCGCAGGCCTTCGATCAGGAGACCCGGCAGGGGCGCGTGCTGCACGAGATCGCGGCGTCTCACGGTGCGACGGCCCGGCAAGTCGCACTCGCCTTCCTCATACGCCACGCCTTCGTGATCCCGAAGGCTTCGCGCCGCGACCACGCGAAAGAGAATGCGGCCGCCGGCGCCCTGCACTTGACCGACGCCGATTGCGCCCGTATCGACCGCGCCTACCCGCGCGGCAAGCCGCGCGCGCTGCCCATGCGCTGACGAGCAGTTTTCAGGCGCCTTGTTTGCTGTGTTGCATCCCACAATCATCGGTCGCGCGGGGTGCCACGTTGCGGGACCCCCGCTATGCGGGTCGTCCGCTGTCTTACGCAGGGAGCCACCTCCGGAGAGTTGGCACGGAGCTCTGCCTGGAGGAGCATGGCTTTGCCCCCTTGGGGAGGCCTGCCGATGCGAAAGAAGCTCAAGTTCTATTTCAATCTCGCGATCATCGGCTTCACGGTGGGCCGTGCCTATGGCGCCTTGCAGCGGCGGCTGGCGCGAGACCTGCAAGCCAGGCGGCGCGTATGGAGCTGATGCGCGTGACAGAAGACCGCAACCCCTCCATATCGGGCCTGATCTCCTATCTGCAGACCGTTGCGGAGCGGGAGAAGGCCGGCATCGCGCGCGAGCTGCACGATGAGCTCGGCGGCCTACTCGTCGCGGCATCCATGGATCTCGCCTGGCTGGAACGGGAGATCAGGGCCGCGGCGGCGGAGTCCCCGCGGAGCGGCGAGGTGCACCGTCGGCTCGGCCGATTGAAGGACTGCCTCGCGGGCGCGGTGGACATCAAGCGCAAGATTATCGAGGAGCTGCGGCCGACGCTGCTCGATAACGTGGGATTGTTCGCCGCCCTGCGGTGGCTGGTGAGCACGACGGCGGCACGCACAGGTCTCGCCAGCGTCATACGCTTTCCGGCGGCCGAGCCGCATTTCGAGCCGGACGCCGCGATCGCTCTGTTCCGCATGGCGCAGGAGGGGATCGGCATTATCCTCGAATCCAAATGGGTTCAATCGATCACGCTCGTTCTCGGCGGCTGCGACGACCGGATAACCTTGTCGGTGACCGGGCATGGCGAATCGCACTCGCCCGACGAGAAAACGCGGACCCAATCCTACGAGCTCGCCGCCATCCGTCATCGCATGGCGGCGCTCGCGGGTGGAGTGAGCTATGCGACGGACCCGCTCACCGTGAGCCTGTGCGGGTGGCTGCCGGCGGAGAACGAGCTGCCTATTTGAATGCGTGAATGCGCGCCTGCGGGTGCGGCGCGGGACGTCCGCAAACGTCGCGCCGGGGTCCTTGAGCCAGCGATCGATCAGCTCCGCGACGCCCGCGCCGCGTGCGGCGCTCGTGCGCAGGTCCGTGTTCTCCTGCACGCTCTCGAGCGCATTCGCGACGGCCACCGAACAGCCGCAGGCGTCGAGAAAGGCCCGATCGTTCTCGGCGTCGCCGATGCCCACGACGTTGTGCGCCGACAGCTTGAGCTGCTCGAGGGCTGCCCGCAGACCGCTCGCCTTGTCGATGCCGGGCGGCAGACACATCACGGCGCCCTTGTTGAAGGTGAGCTGCCAATCGAGCCCGAGCTCGCGAATCGTCTCGAGCAGGACGGACTCGTTCGGCGTCCAAGTGGCCACGATGCTGCGTCCGACGGACAGGGGTTTCACGCCCTTCGCGCGGAGCGAGGCGATGAAGCCCTCGGGCGGGGGCGGAGCGAGCGAACGCTCCTCCTGGGTCGCAGGCAAGTACATCACTGCGCCGTTCTCGACCACCACGGCGTCGAACTCATCCATGTGGTCGAACACCGCGCGCAGGTGGGCGAGCTCGCGTCCGGTGATCAGGATCAGCCGCTTGCCGGTCGCCTTGAAGCGCCGCAGCGCCTCGAGCGTGGGCTCATCGACCCGGCCGTCGCAGGCCAAGGTGCCGTCGTAATCGGAGGCGAGTGCGCAGAACAGCATCCCGGCATGACCTCTAGCGCACACGCAGCATCTGCGGCCCGCACGAGGCCACATCGCCGGTTCCCGTGAGCGCAAGAGTCACGCGCAGCTCGTCACGGATGATCTCGAGCGCGCGCGTGACGCCGGCCTGGCCGCCCGCCGCGAGCGCGAACAGGAACGACTTGCCGATCATTCCGCCGCGCGCGCCCAGGGCGAGGGCTTTCGCCAGATCCTGGCCGGAGCGGATACCGCCGTCGAACAACACCTCACAGCGTCCGTCGATGGCCGCGACAATCTCCGGCAGCACGGAGATCGACGAGGGCGCGCCGTCGAGCTGCCGCCCGCCGTGGTTCGACACCACGACGGCATCGGCGCCGGCCGAGAGTGCGAAGCGGGCGTCCTCGGCATCCATGACGCCCTTGAGGATCAATTTTCCCGGCCAGCGGCTGCGCACCCATTCGACGTCCCGCCAGTTCGCGCGGGAGTCGAACTGAGTATGGGTCCACTGCGCGAGCGTCGCCGCGCCGTCCGCACCGCCGATGTGACCGACGAGATTACCGAAGGTACGACGCTTGCCGAACAGCACCTGCAGCGCCCATGCGGGTTTGGTCGCGACGTCCCAGGCATTGCGCAGCGTCAGGCGCGGCGGAATCGACAGGCCGTTGCGAGCGTCGCGCCGGCGCTCGGCCAGAATCTGCAGATCCAGGGTGAGCACCAAAGCCGAGCAGCGCGCGGCGATCGCCCGCTCGATCAGCGACTGATTGAAGCCGCGATCGCGCATCAAATATTGCTGGAACCAGAAAGGTTGATCGCTCGCCGCGCGCACGTCCTCGATGGAGCAGATGGACATCGTGCTCAAGCAGAACGGGATGCCGAATGCGGCCGCGGCGCGGGCACCGAGAATCTCGCCGTCGGCGTGGTACAGGCCGCAAAGACCCGTAGGCGCGATGGCGAGCGGCATCGAGGCCGCGGCTCCCGCCAGGGTGGTCGCGAGCTTGATGTCGGACACGTCGATCATGACGCGCGGGCGCAGCTGAATCGCATCTAAGTCCGCGGCATTCGCCTTGAGCGTCGTCTCCTGATAGGAGCCTCCGTCCGCGTAGTCGAAAATGGCGCGTGGAATGCGCCGCCTGGCGCGCGCGCGCAAGTCCTCGATGCTCAGGATCACGTCCGATACTCCTCGCAGGCTCCGTTGCCGACGACCATCAGGGTGTCGGGCGGCCGGCGCGCGATTTTATTGCGTAATGCGCCATGTCCGCTAAGCTTTCGGCTGTTCGTCCAGGGAGACTCGTATTGTCTATCACCGATCGATCCGCCGGTGCCGCGACGGCGCACCGGCCGCGGACCGGCGTCGACCTTCGTTCTGACGTCGGCCGTCGTCTGGGTATGTACCCTGGCAGTCGCACGCGCCCAGGCGCCCGCGGCGGCCGCCGCGACAACGCCGGCCGGCCGCTGGATACGGCCCGTCTCGACGCCGCCGATTCCGAGCCGCAGAACTGGTTCACCGGCGGCCGTGACCAAGACGGCAGCTACTACTCCCCGCTCGCGGACATCAACGCCGGCAACGTGAAGCAGCTGGGATATGCCTGGAGCTACGATCTGGGGAACCCGCAGCGCGGCCAGGAGGCGACACCGATCGTCGTCGACGGCGTCATGTACACCTCCGGCACCTGGGGCTACGTCTATGCGGTCGACGCCGCGACCGGCCAGGAGCGGTGGCGCTACGACCCGAAAGGCGACTGGTTCCCCGCCCGAAATCCGTGCTGCGATCTGGTCAACCGCGGCGTCGCCGTGTGGAAGGGCAAGGTCTATGTCGCTTCGGGCGATGGCCGGCTGCATGCGATCGACGCGGCGACCGGCAAGCCCGTCTGGGTGGTCGACACCATCGTCGATCACAAGCTGCCCTACGCGAGCACGGGCGCTCCGCAGATCGCGGGCGACGTGGTGGTCATCGGCAACGGTGGGGCGGATATGGGGCAGGGCGGCGTGCGCGGCTACGTCTCCGCCTACGACCTCTCGAGCGGCGTGCTTCCGCTGGCGGTTCTACACCGTGCCGCCGGAGCCCGGCCGACCGCTGGACAATCCGGATCTCGCGGCCGCCGCCAAGACCTGGGATCCGAAACGCGATCCGCAAGTACAAGGGCGGCGGGACCGCCTGGGACGGTTTCGCCTACGATCCGGACTTGCGGCTGGTGTATTTCGGCACGGCGAACGCGGCGCCCTATGACCTGAGACTGCTCGGCAATGCCAAGCTCGACGGGCTCTATACCGCCTCGATCATCGCCCTGCATGCCGACACCGGGCGTCTGGCGTGGCACTACCAGACGACACCGAACGACCACTGGGACTTCGACGCCGTTCAGAAAATGATCCTCGCCGATCTCAACATCGGCGGCGCCGACCGGCACGTCCTCATGCAGGCGAACAAGAACGGCTTCTTCTACGTGCTCGACCGCGCGAACGGCGAGCTGCTCTCCGCGAAGACCTTCGCTTACATCAACTGGGCCTCGGGCGTCGACATGAAGACGGGCCGGCCGGTGACGACGCCGCAGTCCGACTGGTACACCTCGCCCAAGAATATCTACCCCGCATGGTCGGGCGCTCACACCTGGAATCCCATGTCCTTGAGCGGCCAGACGCATCTCGTGTACATCCCGGTCATCGACACGCCGAGCGTCTGGGTGAACCTGGCGCACAACGGCGGCGCGCTGAAGTTCCTCGATGGTTTTTTTACGACCAACGGCATCTTCCCCGACGACTCCTATGATGCCGGCGGTCTGAAGCGGCTGTTCGGCCCGCTGCCGGAGCTCAAGGACCTCAAGGCCGAGCGCAAGGTGAAACTGGTGCGCGAGCTCATCCGCGCCTGGGACCCGGCGGCTCAGAAAATCGTCTGGGAGCACGAGACCTCGAGCGGCATGCGCGGCTACGACGGCGGCGTGATGTCGACCGCGGGCAATCTCGTGTTCCAGGGCCGCGGCAGCGGCGGACTGTGGGTCTACGCGGCCGACACCGGCAAAGTGCTCACGGTCATCAAGACGGGCAGCCACATCATGGCGGCGCCGACCACCTATGCGGTGAACGGCGAACAGTACGTCGCCGTGCAAGTGGGCTACGGGGGCACCGGCATCGCCGAAGGTCCCGCGCCGCCCTCGAGCGCCACCATCAAGTTCCAGAACACCAATCGCATCATCGCGCTGAAGCTCGGCGGCGGCGCTGTGCCGACACCACCGGCGCGCGTCGCGGAGCCGTTCGAGAAGCCGCCCGAGCAGACGGCGAGCAAGGCGGCCATCGATGCGGGCGAGGTGAAGTTCGTCGCGGAGTGCTCGCGTTGCCATGCGCTCGGCATCAACGTCACACCGGACCTGCGCCGGCTCAACGCGGGATTGCATGCCGAGTTCAAGGACATCGTGCTGCACGGTGTGCTGGGCGCGGCGGGCATGGAGCGATTCGACGACATGCTGAGCGAGCGCGACGTGGAGAACATCCACGCCTATCTGATCGAGCAGAGCTGGATCGCGTACCGCGCACAGGAAGCGGCGAAGCACCCGTGAATCGCCATGCTGCCGATCGAATACACATTGGAGGCCGAGGACATCGCGTCCGCTCGGCTGCTCGCCCTCGGCGTGCGGCCGCGGGTTGAGTTCAGCCTGTTCGCCGCCGCGCTGGTCGGCCTATCCGCGATTTCGGTGTCGAACTTGAGTTTCGGCACGCTGCCGCTGCTCATCGGCCTGACCGCCTGCCTGGGGGCGTTTCGCCTCACGCAAATCAACAAGGTGCGCCAAGCCGCGGCGGCGGCGTTCAAGCGCAACGCAACGCTGCGCAGCGCCACGATCGCGATGTGGGACGATGAGGGCGTGAGCATTCAACCGGCCGACCGCCCTCGTCGAACGAATTCCGTGGAGCGAGCTCGGGGCGTTCAAGGAAAACGAGCGCGTCGTCCTGTTCCAGCAAAGAGAGCGGCGCCATTCACGCGATTCCGAAACGCGCGTTCGCCGACAAGGCCGTGCTCGCCGCGCTGCGACGGACGGCACGTGCAAAGATCAAGCGTTGAAGACCGGAGCCGCCGTGGCCGACAAGCCCAATTTCCTGATTTTGATGGCCGATCAATTGACGGCGCGCGCGCTGCCCGCCTACGGCAATCGCTTCGCGAAAACCCCGCACATCGATGCGCTGGCCGCGGGCGGCGTCGTGTTCGATTCGTTCTATTGCAACAGCCCGCTGTGTGCTCCGTCGCGGTTCTCCTGGCTGTCGGGGAGACAAGTCTCGGCCATCGGCGCCTACGACAATGCCGCGGAGTTTCCGTCGCAGGTTCCCACCTTCGCACATTATCTGCGCGGCGCCGGCTATCAGACCGTGCTCAGCGGCAAGATGCATTTTTGCGGAGCCGATCAGCTGCACGGCTTCGAGGAGCGGCTCACCACGGACATCTATCCGGCGGATTTCGGTTGGACGCCCGACTGGGAGCGCTTCGAGGAGCGGCCGGGCTGGTATCACACCATGGATTCGGTGACGCAGGCGGGACCGTGTGCGCGCACCAATCAAATCGACTTCGACGACGACGTCGTGTTCCAGGCACGGCAGAAAATCTTCGACCTCGCGCGCAGCCGCGACCGCCGCCCCTTCTGCCTGGTCGCCTCGATGACACATCCCCACGATCCGTACGTCATCCCGGCCCGTTACTGGGACCGCTACGAGGGCGTCGCCATCGACATGCCGCGCGTGCAGCTCCGCCCCGCGGAGCTCGACCCGCACTCGCGTCGCTTGCGCCACGTGTGCGGCCTGGATTTGCAGGCCGTGACCGAGGCGCAGGTGCGCGCCGCGCGCCGCGCCTACTTCGGCGCGGTCTCCTACGTCGACGATCAGATCGGCGTGCTGCTCGACGCACTCGCCGCTGCGGGGTTCGCCGGCGATACCATCGTGCTGCTGCTCGCCGATCACGGCGACATGCTCGGCGAGCGTGGCCTCTGGTACAAGATGAATTTCTTCGAGCCGGCCTGCCGCATTCCGTTCATCGTGCATGCGCCGCAGCGCTTTGCCGCGCGGCGCGTGCGCGAATCCGCCTCGCTCGTCGACGTCCTGCCGACTCTGATCGAGCTGTCGGGCGGCACGCTCGCCGACTGCGCGACGCCTCTCGACGGCGGGAGCCTCACGGCGCAGCTCGCGGGCGCGCCGGGCAAGGACGAGGTGATCGGCGAGTACCTCGCGGAAGGCGCGATCGCGCCGCTCGTGATGATCAAGCGCGGGCGCTACAAGTTCGTGCACTCCCCCGTCGATCCGGATCAGCTCTACGACCTGGCCGAGGATCCCGAGGAGCTCGCGAACCTCGCGCCGGCGACGGCGCACCAAGCGCGCGTGCGCGAGTTTCGTGCCGAGGTGGGTCGGCGCTGGGATCTTCCGGCCTTGCACGCGGCGGTCCTCGACAGTCAGCGCCGCCGCCATCTCGTGTACCGCGCCCTGCGTGCGGGCCGGCATACGCCCTGGGATTTTCAGCCTGTGCGCGACGCCAGCCGCCTGTATGTGCGCAACGATCAGGAGCTCGGCGACCTGGAGACGATGGCACGCTTTCCGCCGTACGGCACGGCGGGCTAGGGCGCCTCCGGCAAGCCGCGTGTAACATACCGCTCGCACAACAGGGGGATGACGGTTGATGGACGACCAGCGCACACACTCGGCCGATAGCGACGCGGAACAGCTGCGCGCGCTCGGCTACACCTCCCATTTCGACCGCAGCATGTCGAAATGGGAGAACTTCTCGCTTGGCTTCACTTACCTCTCGCCCGTGGTCGGTGTCTACACCGTATTCGCGACCGCCTTCGTGCTCGGCGGCCCGCCGATGTGGTGGACGTACATCGCCGTGGGCTTGGGGCAGCTGCTGGTTTGCCTGATTTTCGGGGAGATCGTCTCGCAGTTCCCGATCTCGGGAGGGCTCTATCCCTGGGCGCGGCGTCTCGTGGGCAAGCGCTGGGCCTGGATGGCGGGTTGGATATACGGCTGGGCGCTTTGCTGCACGATGGCCGGGGTCGCGACGGGCATCGCGCCGTTTCTCGCGCAATTGTTTGGTCACGAGAGCACGCCGGTCGCGACCACGCTGATCGCGCTGGTGCTCATTGCCGCAACCACCTCGCTCAATTTGTCCGGCACACGTCTGCTCGCGCGGGTGTCGATGTTCGGATTCACCTGCGAGATCATCGGCGCGATCGTCGTGGGCGGATATTTACTGATATTTGCGCGCCATCAGCCCTTGCGCGTGCTGATCGATACGTCGTTCGTGCATACCGGCAGCTACTGGCCGGCCTTCCTCGCCTCCGCGCTCGCCGCCATTTTCTGCTATTACGGCTTCGAGGCTTGCGGGGACGTCGCGGAGGAGACACCCGATCCGAGCCGCATGATTCCCAAGGCCATGCGCATGACCATCTACATCGGCGGCGCTGCGGCCAGCTGGGTGTGTCTCGCCTTCGTGCTCGCGATTCCGGACATCGGCGCAGTATTGGCCGGCAAGGATACCGATCCCATCGTCACCTTGCTCAAGGCGGCCATGGGCGAAGCGGGGTTTCGCGCCGTCATCCTGGTCGTGCTGATCTCGTTCGTCTCCTGCCTGTTGAGCCTGCAGGCTGCCGCGAGCCGGCTGGTGTTCGCTTATGCCCGGGATCAGATGATCTTCGGCAGCCGGTTCCTCTCCCGCATGTCACCGGGCCATCACGTGCCGGCCAACGCGCTGATCGTGATGGGCGCGATACCCGCGGTGATCGCGCTATCCTCGCTGTGGCTTGTGAACGCGATCAACACCATCATCAGCTTCGCGGCGGTCGGCATTTACATCGCCTTTCAGATGATCGTGCTCGCGGCGCTCCTGGCACGCATGAAAGGATGGCGGCCCGCCGGGCTTTTTACCCTGGGTGCATGGGGCGTGCCGGTCAACTTGCTGGCGCTCGCCTATGGCGTGGCCGCCATCGTGAATATTCTCTGGCCGCGGCCGCAGAGCGCCGCAGACCCGTGGTATGCGGTTTACGGCATGGCGGCGACCACCGTGGGCGTCGTGCTGATCGGAGCCGCGTACATGGTTCTCACCAAGCCTTACGCGCGCGGCAATGCGCCGGCCGGCGACGCACACCTGCTGGGCGCGCGAAAGCGGCCGGCGTTGGATTCGGCACATTGAGGGGACCCTAGATGACGCAGTTGGCCACGACGACGACCGGCAAGAACGAATTGAGTCGCTCCCTCAAAGGTCGGCATCTGACCATGATCTCCATCGGCGGCATCATCGGCGCGGGACTGTTCGTCAGCAGCAGCACCTCCATCCTGCGCGGCGGTCCGGCGAGCTTCATCAGCTACGCCATTTGCGGCCTGTTGATTCTGTTGGTGATGCGCATGCTGGGAGAGATGGCCACGGCGCTCCCTGAGGTGCGCTCGTTCACCGAATTCGCCCGCGCCGGCCTGGGCGAGGGCGCCGGTTTCGTGGTCGGGTGGCTGTACTGGTATTTCTGGGTGCTCGTGGTGCCCGTGGAGGCCATCGCGGGCGCGAAGATCCTCGGGCACTGGCTGCCGCAGTTCACGCCCTTGGAAATAGGACTCGGACTCATGGCCATCATGACGGCCGTCAATTTGATGTCCGCCCGCTCCTATGCCGAGTTCGAGTTCTGGTTTGCCTCGATCAAGGTGGCCGCGATCATCGTCTTCATCGTCATCGCCGCGTCCTATGCCTTCGGCTGGACTTCGCCGCACGGCGCGACCTTCGGCAACCTCACCGCCTACGGCGGATTCACGCCGAACGGCTGGATCGCCGTGCTTGCCGCCGTGCCCACCGTGTTCTTCGCCATGACCGGTGCCGAGATCACCACCATCGCTGCGGCGGAGTCGGCCCAGCCCGGTCGCGCGGTCGCCCGCATGGGGAGCGCCGTCATCCTGCGTATCCTCACCTTCTACGTGCTGTCCGTGTTCTTGATAGTCTCGGTCGCTCCCTGGAATACGGTGCGCTCCGGCGAATCGCCGTTCACGCTGGCCCTCGATACCATGCACGTGCCGTGGGCCGGCACCGTCATGACGGTCATCATCCTCACCGCCGTCCTCTCGTGCCTGAACTCCGCCTTCTATGTCAGCTCCCGGGTGCTCTTCATCCTCGCCGACCGCGGCGACGCACCCCAGGTCATGGTGAAGCTCAACAAGCGGCGAGTGCCCGTGGGCTCGGTGCTCATGGGCGCTGTGGCGGGATTTCTCGGCATCATCGCGGCCACTGAAGCCCCGCAAGCCGTTTTCGATTTTCTGGTGAGCTCCTCGGGCGCGCTCGTCGTTTACGTCTACATGGCCATCTGCGTCGCGCAAATCACCCTGCGCAGGCGCCGCGAGCGGGCGGGAGATCCCGCACCGCCGGTCGTCATGTGGCTGTTCCCTTGGCTGAGCTACGCGGCCATCGCCGCCATGGGGGGCGTGCTCGTCGCGATGGCTTTCACCCCGGCCATGCAGCAGGACTTCAAGGCCAGCCTCGTGACCTTGGTGGTGGCGGTCGGCGCCTATTACATCAAGCGGGCGCGTCACCCCCGCAGTGCGCCGTCGCCCGCGACCTGAAAAGCGGGGCCTTGCGGCTCATCGTTGGGCGTCACGCGTCCCCAAGTAGCGTGATCGCGCCGCGTCAAGTGAAAAAAATTGAACCGAGACGCATAAAGTGTACGTCGCGTTTTAACACTGATTTGGCAGTATGGAGTCGAGCCTGGTGTTTCGCGCAAGGCTCAAGGTTTAGGAGCCTCTCGCGCCGGCAAGCCAGCCAACTCCCCCGCCGGTGCGATAATCCGGCGGCGTGGGCCAAAAGCCCGCGCCGTTTTTTCCATTATCGGGGGAGAAATCATGTCCATTGAACGCCTGCATTGCGGCCCGCGCATGTCGCAAGTGGTCATCCACGACAAGACCGTTTATCTCGCGGGCCAAGTGGCGGCCCACGCGGAAGGCAAGAGCGTCGCCGAGCAGACCCGCGAAATCCTGAGCCTCATCGATGCGTTGCTCGCGGAGGCGAAAACGGACAAGAGCAAGCTCCTCTCGGCCACCATCTGGCTCACGGACATGGCGACCTTCGAGGAGATGAATGGCGTCTGGGAGCGATGGATCCCGCCGGGTGCGGCTCCTGCGCGTGCGACGGTCCTCTCGCCCGCGCTCGCGGGGACCGCCTACAAGATCGAGATCGGGGTTATCGCGGCTCGAGACTGAGCGCGCCGAGCGCTCGAACTTCGCGCCTAGCGCTCGAACTTCGTCGACAGGATGATGGAAGAGGTGGTGCGCTCCACGCCGTCGAGCGCACCGATCCGATCGATGACCTCGTCCATCTCGGCGACCGACGCGGTCGCGGCCACGGCGATCAGATCGACATCGCCGCTGACCGAGTGCAACACCCGCACCTGCGGGATGGCCTTGAGGGCAGCGGTGACGGCGCGCGCTTCCTTGGGTCCTACCTTGATCATGACGTGGGCGCGCACCGCACCCAGCTCGTGCTCGGGCGCCACGCGCACGCTGTAACCGACGATGACACCCTCCCGCTCGAGACGGTCGAGGCGGCTCTGTACGCTCGTCCGGGACCGCCCCACCAAACGGGCCAGCCTGGCGGTGGATGCCCGGGCGTTGTCGCGCAGCGCAGAGAGGAGCTGTTCGTCAATCGCGTCCATTACGTTTTGTCTATGTTACCCCACAATATCACTAACTATACCTCGATAATGTGCAGTTCCACCCTACAAATCGTCGCCCGGGCCGACGAAAATGGCCGTCGGAACGGCGGTTAGTCAATCTGGGAGGCTCCATGGAGCGCATTGCCATCGTAGGGGCGGGGAAAATCGGCTCGATGATCGCCGAGCTGTTGGTGACCTCCGGGGACTACGCGGTCACCGTCATCGACCGCTCCGAGTCGGCACTCGACCGGCTCGAGACGGCCGCAGCCGTGACGAAGGTGGCCGCCGACATCACGCAGGGCGATACCCTGCATAAGATTCTCAAGGGCAAGTTCGCGGTATTGAGCGCGGCGCCCTATCACGCCACACGGCTCATCGCCGAAGCGGCCAAGGCTGCCGGTGCGCACTACCTCGACTTGACGGAAGACGTCGCGAGCACCCGCGCCGTCAAGCAGCTGGCCGCGGGGGCATCCACGGCGTTCATTCCTCAATGTGGGCTCGCCCCCGGCTTCATCACCATCGTGGCGAGCGACCTGGCCTCGCACTTCGACGAGTTGCAGGACGTTCGCATGCGCGTGGGCGCGTTGCCCAAGTTCCCGTCGAACGCACTCAACTACAACCTCACCTGGAGCACGGACGGGGTGATCAACGAGTATTGCGAGCCCTGCGAGGCGATCGTCAACGGTCAGCTGCGCGAGACCCAGGCGCTGGAAGAGCTCGAGGAGTTCTCGCTCGACGGCGTTCTCTACGAGGCGTTCAACACCTCCGGCGGCCTCGGCACGCTCTGCGAGACGCTCGCGGGCAGGGTGCGCAATCTCAATTACCGCACGATCCGCTATCCGGGCCATGCCGCCATCATGAAAGCGTTGCTCAACGATCTGCGGTTGCGCGATCGCCGCGAGCTGCTGCGCGATATCCTCGAGAATGCCGTTCCCGTCACCCTGCAGGACGTCGTGATCATTTTCGTCACCGTGAGCGGCAAGCGCGGCGGGCAGCTCGTGCAGGAGACCTACGCGAACAAGGTCTATGCCGCTCCCATGGGCGGCCGCGTGCGCAGCGCCATCCAGATCACCACGGCCGGAGGCATCTGCGCGGTGCTCGACCTGCTGCGGGAGGGCTATCTGCCGCAGTCCGGCCTCATCAAGCAGGAAGAGATCGGTCTCGAGGCTTTCCTCGGCAACCGCTTCGGGCGCGTTTACGCGACCCCGGCGTTGGCGGCATCCGCTGCGGCCTGAGCCGGCGAAGCGCGCATACCGAGATCCGCGCGAGATGAGTTGCGTAGTTAAGGGGCAGGTGATCGCACCCGGTACGTGATCGCACGATGCGGGTCGATCAGGCCCTGATCGAGAAGCCACGCACGCGCATCCTCCGCGTCCTCGGCGAACCAGCGCGCGGCGCTCCCTAAACGGAAGCTGTAGCCCCAGGCGTCCATATCGCCGCAGATGCGCTCGAGCCCGAGCCGCAGGCTTTCCGCCAGCAGGATCTGCAGGTAGCACACGGCGCTCTCCTCGGCATCGTCGCCGCCCGCATCGGTGTCGAGACCCGCGCGCCGCTCCGGTGTCATGCAGATGAAATGGGCGCCTTCATGCAGCACCGAATGGAGCGGCGTATCCAGGCGCGCATAAATCCTCGAGCCGATCAGCCCCGCCTCGCGCTCGCCCCAGTACGACCCGGGGATGACCGTCTGCGGCGCCACCAGCACGAGCTCGAGACCGAACCTGTCCAGCAACAGCGACAGTTCCAGCCGGTCGATCGCGCTGAGCAGCAGCACGCGAACGATCTACTTGACGCGGCTCAGGATCCGCATGGCCATGGTCGCCAGATCCCGCGCCATACTGTGCACGCAGAATGTCCGCCTCGTGCTCCTTGGCGAGCAGCTCGTTCTCCTCGAAGCTGTAGTCCCTCGACAGCGTGATGGTCTGCGGCGCCAGGATATCGGCATCGGCACCCTTGACGTCGAAGGTCACCGTGTAGCGCAGCTCGTAGTCGGTGGGGATATTGCGCGCCGACACGGCCAGGGTGCGCTGCTCGATCAGATCCTTGGTCACCTCGATGGTGGCGGTGGCGTCCTGCCGCCCGTCCTGCAGCAGCGCCCCCGAGCTCTTCAGCTGGCGCTCGAACTCGCGCGAGAAATCGGTGTACGGATCTTTCACGGACAGATACGGCTTCGCCAGCACGGCCGGCAGGTGCTCGCTGCCGGCGAGCCGAAAACCGCAGCCGCCGAGCGCGAGGCAGAGGACCAGCGCTGCGATCGCGGCGCGCACTTACACGACCACGTTGACGAGTTTGCCGCGCACGACGATCACTTTGCGCACTGGCGCGCCGCCGACGAACTTCTGCACGTGCGGATCCGCGACCGCTGCCGCACGCAGGCACTCGTCGTCGGCGCTCGCGGGCACCGTGATGTGCGCGCGTAGCTTGCCGTTCACCTGCACGACGATCTGAATGCTCGATTGCTCGAGCGCTGCGGCATCCACCTGCGGCCAGCGCTCGTCGATCAGCGCCGTCGAGTGGCCGAGCGAGCGCCACAGCGCGTGCGTCACATGCGGAATGATGGGCGACAAGCAAATCACGGCGATCTCGAGCGCCTCGTGCGCGACGGAGCGATCCAGGGGCGCCGCTTGCGGGAACTTCGCGAGCGAGTTGAGCAGTTCCATGACGGCGGCGATGGCGGTGTTGAACGTGCGCCGGCGGCCGATGTCGTCGGTCACCTTGGCGAGGGTGTGATGAGCCTGACGGCGCAGCGCTCGCTGCGCCTCGCTCAGCTCGCCTTTCTCGAGGGGCGGCACGGGCCCCCGAGCACGTGCTCGTGCACGGCCTTCCACAGCCGCTTGATGAAGCGGTACGCTCCCTGCACGCCCTCGTCCGACCACTCGAGCGTCTGCTCCGGCGGTGCCGCGAACATGGTGAACAGCCGCGCAGTATCGGCGCCGAACTCATCGACCAGCGCCTGGGGATCGACGCCGTTCTTCTTCGACTTCGACATCGTGACGACGCCGCCCGACTGCACTTCCTTGCCGTCGGACTTGAGAATCGTTCGCGGTGCGCCTTTCTCGACGAGCGTCTCCACGTCCGCGGGATCGTAATACTCGATACGGCCGGACTCGGTCCTGCGGAAGAACGCCTCGTTGAGCACCATGCCCTGGGTGAACAGATTCTCGAAAGGCTCCTTGAACTCGACAGCCCCCAAATCGCGCACCACGCGTGTCCAGAAGCGGGCGTAGAGAAGATGCAATATGGCGTGCTCGATGCCGCCGATGTATTGATCCACCGGCAGCCAGTAGTGCACGCGCGAGTCGAGCATGGCGCTCGTCGTTGTTCGCGCAGGCGTAGCGCAGGAAATACCAGGATGAATCCACGAACGTGTCCATGGTATCGGTCTCGCGTCGCGCAGCGCCGCCGCAGCGCGGGCACGTGCAGGCGAGAAATGCCTCGTCCTTCAGCAGCGGATTGCCGCTGCCGTCCGGCACGAGATTCTCGGGCAAGAGCACCGGCAATTGCTCATCGGGCACCGGCACCGTGCCGCACGCGGAACAATGAATCATCGGAATCGGGCAGCCCCAGTAGCGCTGCCGCGAGATGCCCCAATCGCGCAGCCGCCACGTCACCTGCTTCTCGCCGAGATCCGAGCCGCTCGAGGTCGGCTGCCACCGCTATCCGTGGCCGCCTTGAAGTCGAGGCCGTCGTACTTCCCCGAATTGACGCAGCGGCCGTGCTCGCTGTACCAGGGCTGCCAAGCATCCGTGGAATAGGGGCGCCCGTCGACGTCGATCACCGGCTGGATGGGCAGACGATATTTCTTCGCGAACTCGAAATCCCGCTCATCGTGCGCCGGCACGCCCATGACGGCGCCTTCGCCGTAGCTCATGAGGACGTAGTTGCCGACCCACACGGGCACGTCCTCCCCCGTCAGCGGATGGCGCACCGAAGATCCCGTCGCCATGCCCTTCTTTTCTTGAGTGGCGAGCTCCGCCTCGACGGCCGGACCGCGCTTGCACTCCTCGATGAATCTCGCCAGCGCCGGATTGTGCGCGGCCGCGCGCACCGCGAGCGGATGCTCCGCCGCGACCGCGCAGAAAGTCACGCCCATCACCGTGTCGGCGCGCGTCGTGAAGGCATGCATCACGCCCTCGGTGCCGTCGATCTCGTAAGGAAATCCGATCCGCACACCCTCGCTCTTGCCGATCCAGTTGGCCTGCATCGTGCGCACGCGTTCGGGCCAGCCCTGCATGGCCTTCAGGGACTCGAGCAGATCGTCGGCATAGGCCGTGATCTTGAGGTAGTACATCGGGATCTCGCGCCGCTCGACGAGCGCGCCCGTGCGCCAGCCGCGCCCGTCGATGACTTGCTCGTTCGCGAGCACCGTCATGTCGGCCGGGTCCCAGTTGACGACGCCCGTCTTCTGGTAGGCGATCCCCTTCTCCAGCATCCGCAGGAACATCCACTGATTCCAGCGGTAGTATTCGGCGCGGCACGTGGCGAGCTCGCGGCTCCAGTCGATCGCAAACCCCAAGGACTTCAACTGCGCCTTCATGTGCGCAATGTTGTCGTAGGTCCATTTCGCGGGCGGCACCGCGTTCGCCATGGCCGCATTCTCGGCCGGCAGGCCGAAGGCGTCCCAGCCCATGGGCTGCAGCACGTTCTTGCCGTTCATGCGCATGAACCGCGTCAGCACGTCGCCGATGGTGTAGTTGCGCACGTGGCCCATGTGCAACCGTCCGCTCGGATACGGAAACATGGACAGGCAGTAATATTTCTCGCGTGCCGGGTCCTCGGTCACCTCGAAGCAGCGATTCTCGTTCCAGTAGCGTTGTGCCTCCGCTTCGATTTCGGAGGGCTCATATCTTTCTTGCATGGCTGAGCATCAGAATACCTTAACATGCGCGATTCTCGTAAATCTCAGCCGGTAGAGCTCATTCGCGAATAATGCGCGCCTCTAATTTCTACGTCGGCTTCGGGCTGGTCACCTTGAGCGGCTGTCTGTGGTTTCTCGCCTGCCCGCCGTTCGATCTGTCGGGCCTCGCCTGGATCGCCGCCGTGCCCATGCTCATCGCCGTGGATCGCGCGCCCACGTACGGCCGGGCGCTGTTTCTCGGCTGGTGGGCCGGCGTGGTCGAGACCGGCGGCGGATTTTACTGGCTGATCGATCTTCCGCATCGATTTGCCGGTTTCCCCTGGATCGCTCGCCGCTGCTCGTGTTCTTCGCATTCTGCGCCGCGCGCGCGCTCATTTTCCTGTTGTTCACCGCCGTGGCCTGCGGCATCCGCCGCAAGATCCGGGTACCGTTCGCGCTCCTCGCCCCGCCGCTCATGGTCGCCTGCGAGCTCGCCGTGCCGCAGGTATTCCCCTGCGGTCAGTGGATCTCGCAAGCCTGGCAACCGCTGGTCATTCAGATCGCGGAGATCACAGGACCTTGGGGCGTCACCGCGTTGCTGATGGCCGTCAACGGCGCGCTCGACGACCTCATCGACGGGCCGCGGACGGCGCGCTGGCCGCTGATCGGCGCGGCAACGGCGCTCGCCGCCTCGCTCATCTTCGGCGCGGTGCGCATGCGGCAGGTGGACGAGGCGCTCACGCACGCCCCGTGGCTCAAGGTCGGATTGGTCCAGCCGAACATCGCATACAGCGCCGACGGAGAACTATCGACCGAGGAAGCCGTCCGCGAGCTGACGGCGCTGCAGGAGCAGAGCCGGCGATTGCAGAAGCTCGGCGCGGACCTCGTGGTGTGGAGCGAGGGCAGCTACCCCGTGACGTTGCCGCGCGACATGACCGCCGACTTCACCGAGGACTCCCCCGCGATGATCCGGCGCGGCATCTCGATTCCGCTCGTGATCGGCGCGAGCACCTACGACAGCCGGCACGACGAGGCTTTCAACACCGCGATGCTGTTCGAGACGAACGGCAACATCGCGGGCCGCTACGATAAGGTGCGGCTGCTCGCCTTCGGCGAGTATCTTGCCGGGCATCGAGTACTTTCCCTGGCTGCGCAAGCTCCTGCCGATCGGCGCCGGACAGTTCACGCCGGGCGCGGGGCCCGCGCTCCTCTCGATGCGCGCACCGAACGGCGACGCCCTGGGCGCTCGGGTCCGGTGATCTGCTACGAGGACATTCTGCCGGGCTATCTGCGCCGCGTGGGCGCACTGCATCCGAACCTTCTGGTCAATCTGACCAGCGACTCCTGGTTCGGCGCCGGCTCCGAGCCGTGGGAGCATCTCGCGCTCTCGGTGTATGCGTCGGTGGAGTTGCGAGTCGCGATGGTGCGCGCCGTGAACTCGGGCGTCTCGGCACTCATCGATCCGAACGGCCGCCTGCTCGTCAAGACCTATGCGGACGATCCGTATCGTCATCCGCGCCCCGCCGACGGCGTCCTGGTGACGGCGCCGCGCATGCCGGGCGGAGACACCGTGTACGTCAGGTTCGGCTATGTGTTCCCGAGCTTGTGCTTCGCCGTCCTCGCGACTCATGGGTGCTGCTCGCGTGGCGGGAGAAAGGCCCGCGATCGCGAGCCGCCGGCCTCAGCCTGAGCGAAGACCCGGCGAACTTCTCGGTGTCTGGGCTCGTCGGTTGCCAGCTGAGCCTGTCCTCGAGCCAGACGTCCGTCGTCGGGGGATAAGCGTCGGGATCGTCGAGCGACGCCGTGGTGATGTCGATGGTGTCCGGATGGCGCTCGCTCTCGTAAGTGAGCGCGGTCCCGCAGTGGCTGCAGAACTGCCGCGTCACGCCGGGCGAAGAGTGGAAGACCGCGGGAGTCCCGGAGAGGATGGTGAACTGCGAGCGCGCACGGTGATCCACGCGACGACCGGCGCGCCGCTCGCGCGGCGGCAGCTTCGGCAGTGACAGTTGGCGGACGAGGAGGGCGCTGCCGCTGAAGCGGTACCGCACCGCGCCGCACAGGCATCCTCCTTCCGCCATGGATCCCCCGCTGGAATCGCCCTTCGAATCCCCGGCCCGCTACACGCCGGCGAACGGCCCGGTGAGCCGCTCGAGGCGATCCGCCTTGATTTCCAGAGCGCCGGAGCGCGTCTGTTCGGTGAACACGACGTGGCCCACGAAGGTCTGCGTCTGCGGAGTCATCGACGATGACTTGCGCCGACTGCACGCGATGGCCGGAATGACGCGCAGACTCGAGCGATCCGGGTGCGCGGGCGCCTCGTCCGCCGTGAGCTCGAGCACGACGCTGTCGGCTCTGATTTGAATCGGCATCGGCGTGCCGATCACGTGAATGCGCACATCGCCGGAGAGCCGCATCGCCTCCACCTGCGGATCCGCGTAATCGGTGAGCGCCACGGCGCTCTTGGCGGAGAACGCCGACACGGCGCCCACGGGAATTTTGACGATGGCCTCGCGGCCGTCCCCGCCCGCTTGAATGACGAAGGTCTCCGCCTGACTGTCGCGGGCGGCGACGATGCCGGTTGCCAGTACGAGCACTAAAGTTGTAATTCTGAGCATATATATCCCTCGGCAGTCCCTTGCAGGCCGCAATGATCGGCGCAGCGTGCCGTCAATGCAATGGCCGGGGTGGCAAGTTTTGTAGGCGCAGGGGAAAAGTTGTGCAAAGCCGCCGTTAGCGGCGCAGCCGGCGTGCCACTGCGCCGAGCAAAGCCGGTCAATTCCTCGACTCTCAGTGCCGCAGCGCACAGCCCGAAGACGCCCCCCGCCACGGCAACCGTCGCGAGCAGCACGAGCGTTTTTCTCCACAGCGCCTGCGTCGCCCAGTCGGCCAGGAACCAGCGGTTCGATGCGGCGCAGACCGCCGCGAGCGCGGCGCCCGCCAGACCGATCTTGACCAGTGTGACGAGTAATCGGCGCGACTCGAGACCGCCCAGGTGCCGCTGCATCAACGCGTACAGGAGCAAGAAATTACATATCGCCACGCAGCCCGTGGAGAAGGCGAGCCCGCGATGTCCCCAGCCGAGCCGGAACGTGAAAATCCAGTTGAACAGCAAATTCAGACCGATGGCGAGGAAGCTCACGACCATCGGCGTCTTGCGCCGATCGAGCGCATAGAACGCGTTCACCAGCACCTTCAAGGCCGCGTAACACGCCAGGCCGACGGCGTAGAACCGCAGTGCTCCGCCCGCCTGAGCCGCCTCGTATGCATCGAACCGGCCATGCTGGTAGACCACCGAAATGATCGGCTCCGCCAGCATCATGAGCCCGATGGTCGAGGGAATGGTCAGCAGGAACATGAGCCGCAAGGCACGGGCGAGCTCCGCACGGAACGTACCTATCTCACCCGCGACCACGAGCCGCGAGAGGAGCGGCAGCGTGACCGTGCCGAGCGCCACACCGAACAGACCGAGCGGCAGCTGCATCAAGCGGAAGGCGATGGCAAGCCAGAAGATCGCGCCGGCTCCGAGCGTCGAGGCGAACATCGAGTTGATCAGCACGTTGACCTGCGTCGTGCTCGCGGCGATGACCGCCGGCCCCATCAGGGCGAGAATGGCAATCACCCCTGGATCGCGCCAGCGAAAATCCGGATGAAAGCGGTAGCCCAATCCCTTGAGCGGCGGCAGTTGCACGGTGAGCTGCAGCGCGCCGCCGATGAGCGTGCCGATCGCGAGGCCGATCAGTGCTCTGGGGCCGAATGTAGGGTCGTAGAGGTAGCCGAGCGACACACCGCCGACGATGGATCCGATGTTGAAAAAGCTGGACGCCATGGCGGGCCGGCCGAAGATGCTCTTTGCATTCAATACGCCCATGACCAGCGCCGCCAGCGACACCAGCAGGATGAAAGGGAACATGATCTGCGTGAGCTGCGCAGTCCGCGCGGCCTTGTCCGGAGCGAACCCCGGCGCGAGCAGCGCGACCAGCGGGTGCGCAAACAAGATGCCGAGCAGGCACAGTGCACCCAGCACGAGCACGGTCAAAGTCGCCACCTTGTCGGCCAAGCGCCATGCGGCCCGGTCGCCCTCGCGCGCGATGGTCTTCGAGAAAGTGGTCACGAATGCGGTCGACAGCGCGCCCTCGGCAAACAGGTCGCGCAGCAGGTTCGGGATGCGGAAGGCGACCGTGAAGGCATCCATCGCCGCGCCGCCGAACAATGCGGCGCAAATCAGCTCGCGCGCGAGCCCCAGCACCCGGCTGCTCATGATCGCGAGCCCGATCACGCCTGCGGCCTTGGTGTTCAGCCGTTCGGTGCGGGCGTCGGGAGCGATGACTTCGTCGGCGACCAGCGCGGGGTCGGGATGCTTGGGCGGGCGGGACCTTGAGCTCATGAAAAACCGGCGGCCTGAGAAGCGCGACAGTTTAGCGCTTCCCGAGGCCGTTGCACGGCCCGCTCGAGCGGTCGCCGTTGTCCCGCGCGAGCACTCGCGCAGGACAACGGGTCAATTTGCGGCGTTAGACTGCAGGCACCGTGCTACTGCTCATAAACATCGAGCGTGGGCGGCGCGATGGTTTCGCTCTCGGCATACGAGAATAGCCACTGGCCATGGACTTTCTTTGCCCGGGCGGGCATGTCGGGAAGACCAAACGTCGAGTTGGTCTTGATCACGTCGTTGTTCTTGACGTCGAAGTAAATGCATTGGAAGTAGATGTCGGCGTTTTCGCGATCGAGCACGGTGATGGCTTCGGTGAAGATCGGCGTCAGCGAGACCCAGTCATGACCCGCCACGAGCCCCCCGGCGTGATTCGCATAAAAGTCGCACAACGTGAGTGCGCCGAGGTCACAGCTGGCCGTATTCGGTCTGCCCTTCCCCCGGTAAGTCACACCCGATATTACGAGCACACCATCGTCCGTCCAGAGCGCAAGCAGCTCTTCGAGGGCCTTGGCCTGGGTAGTCGCGTTGATTCCGGCATGCGACACGGCCTGGTGGAATTTGACGTGTAATTGCCTAAGCGCGTAGAGATCTTTGTAGTACGAGTCACTGTTGTGCCAATCATCATTGCCTGCGAAGGCGGTCGATCCCGCGATCATGGCCACGGCCGCAAGAATGGTTGTTAGTTTTACTTTCTTCATGGACGTTCCCCTTGGTGGTTGTGCTTCTTCCTTGGCATCTTTAATCGTTATCAGAATGTTCAGCCCGTGGGCTGACGCCGCGCACGGCCTTAGGCAGATGCACTATAGGCGCGCGGAGCCATGTGGGATGCAACAACTGAACTACGGCCTGAACTACGGCGTCGCAGCACGAACGCGTGTTTGTTTGGAAGGACGCGGCAGGTCTCCGCCCGCGCCGGCAAAGGCAAATTGGTCATTGCAAAACGACCGGGCGACGCGGTCGTTATCCTCAGAAAGGCGGCATCACGCCTGCATCATGCCGCGGGGCGGCCGCGGGCTGTGAGCTTGCGAATGGCGTCGCGGAGTGAGGCCGCCGCCGAGTCGTAGTCCTTCCACGCCGAGCTCTTCTCGAATAGCGCGGGCGCCGTTCGCACCGTGAATCGCTTGGGGTCGAGGCCCGCCTTCACCTGGGACCAACCGATGGGCATGGATACCGGAGCGCCGTCCCGCGCGCGCGGTGAGAACGGAGCGACCGCCGTCGAGGTGCGATCGTTGCGCAGATAATCCAAAAAGATGCGTCCGGTGCGCTGGCTCTTCGACATGTTATCGAGATATTTGTTTGGACTGTCCTGCATCATCTGCGCGCAAACGACGTGCGCAAAATTCTTGGCGGCCGGCCACTCCACGGCGTGTGCGCGGCCGCTCCGGAGGGGCGTCACGACATGCAGTCCCTTGCCGCCCGTGGTCTTGCAAAAGGATTCGAGGCCCAGCGCCTGCAAGCGTCGTCGCATCTCGAGAGCAGCCTCGATCACCGCGCCGAACTTCACGTCCGGGGCCGGATCCAGGTCGAACACCAACCGTCCCGCGATCTCCGGCTCATGCGGCGCGCAATTCCACGGATGCAGCTCCAGGGCGCCGATCTGCGCGACGGCTGCCAGCGCCTCGAGCCGATCGATTTGCACATACGGTGCGCGATCGCCCTTCACCTTGACCAGTTCGAACAGATCGGACATTCCCGCCATCGCATGGCGCTGGAAAAACTGCTGCCCTCCCAGGCCGTCCGGCGCCCGCACCAGTGAGCAGGGGCGTCCGATGAGATGCGGCAACATCGCGGGTCCGATGCGCTCGAAATATCGCGCCAGATCCAGCTTCGTGACCGGGCGCCCGTCACCCGCATCCGGCCAGAGCGCCTTATCCGGCTTGGAGATGGTCACGCCCATGACCGTCGTGTCGCGCGGATTCGATGGGGATGAGTGCTGCTTTACCCGAGTGGTCCGCGCCGCCTGAGTCTCTTTCACCGCCAGAGTCGCCTTCGCCGGCCGACTCCTCGTCTGCGCCCGTGACGGCTTCTTCGCCCGCCCCGGCTTCCCGGCGCGCGCGGTCTTCTCCGCGCGCGCGGTACGCTTCGCCGCGGTCTTCAACACCTGTTGCGGAGTCGGCTCGGATTCGCCGACCTGCACCGGCATCTCGGCCACCACTTCGGACGCGGGCTTATCCAGGCGCAATCCCTTGAACGCGGCCTGACGGATCATCCCCGACCCGGTCCAGCCGGCGAATTCGATCTCCGCCACGAGCTCAGGCTTGAGCCATCGCACGTCGCTTTTTTTCGGGGGCGCATTCTCGCCGCCGAAGGGACTCTGCTCGACGGTCAGCGCCTTGAGCTTCGGCAGCAGCTCTTCGATGGTCTTGCGCGTGTAGCCGGTGCCGATGCGCCCCACGTACACGAGGTGACCCTCGCGGTTGACGCCCGCGAGGAGCGCACGCAGCGTGCCCGCCTCGGTCGTCCAGCCGCCCAGAACGACTTCGTGCCCCGCGCGGCATTTCGCCTTGCGCCAGCTATCGCCGCGTCCGGATGAGTACGGAGCATCGAGCTGTTTCGACACGATGCCCTCGAGCCCCATCTTGCACGCGGACTCGAGCACGGTGTCGCCCGGCGATTCCAAGTGGCTCACGAAGCGGATGTGCTCGCCCGGCGAGCTCTCGAGCAACTTCTCGAGCCGCGCCTTGCGCTCGACCAGCGGCAGGCCGCGCAAATCCTCGCGCCCCTCGAACAATAGATCGAAGGCGAAGAACACCAGGCTCTTCGACTCGCCGGCCGACAGCGCGGCCTGCAACGCGGAGAAGCTCGGCACGCGGTGCTCATCGAGCGCCACGACTTCGCCGTCGATCATGCAGTCGGGAAAGCCGGTTGCATCCGCGGCTACCGAAGAGAACTTCGACGTCCAGTCGAGCGCACTGCGCGTGAGCAGCGTCACCTTGCCGTCCACCACACGCAGCTGCAGGCGATAACCGTCGAACTTGACCTCATGCCCCCAGTTAGCCTCGATCGGCGGATGCTCGACCAATCGGCTCAATTGCGGCTCGACGAAATCCGGGATGCGGCGCGTCGCGACGCCCTTGAGTTTCTTGACCGGGGTCAGCTTCTTGGCCGGAGTCGCAACCGAACCGCGGCCCGCGGCGGGCGCCGATTCGGCCGAGCGGTTGCTGCGCCATACCGCATCCGCCTTGGCGCGGCCCGAGGATCCGAGCATGAACGGCGCGGGGGCCCGGCCTTTGCCCGCGGCGATCTGCTGCATCGGGCGGCCCGAGGCAACCGAGCGATCGTCGGCGAGCAGCGCCGCGCCGCCGTCTGACCGGGCGCTCGCGTCGCGATGTTTGATGAGGAGCCAGTTGGTGCGCTTGCCGCCGGTGCGATCGTTGCGCATACGTACCAGCACCCAGCTGCCATGCAGGCGCTTGCCCTCGAGCGTGAACTTCAAGTCGCCGGTGCGCAGCGCCTCCTCGGGAGATTTGGATCCTTCCGGAGTCCAGTAGCCGCGATCCCAGAGTTGCACCGTGCCGCCGCCGTATTCGCCCGCCGGAATCGTTCCCTCGAAATCGCCGTAGTCGAGCGGGTGGTCTTCCACCTCGACGGCGAGGCGCTTGTCGGCCGGATCATCGGAGGGGCCGCGAGTGACCGCCCAGGACTTGAAAACGCCATCGAGCTCGAGCCGCAGGTCGTAATGCAGGCGCCGCGCCGCGTGCTTCTGGACGACGAAACGCAACCTGTCCGAAGGTGCGACCGCGCCCTCGCCGCTCGGCTCGGCGGTCTTCGAGAAGTCGCGCTTCTTGCGGTAAGTGGCGAGCGCCTTTTTCTTTGCCATGTCTTCCTCGCTTCTGCGCCGATCGTGTTCCCCGATCCGCTTGCGCGTCCCGAATTCGCGCAAGTGGGAGCACGATTATAGGCGCGGGCGACTTGCGGGGACCACGAACGCTCGAGGCGCGAGCGACCGCGCGGACCTTGGATCTCATTGTCGGAATGCGCTGCGGCAGCGCCTATCGGTACGGGCGCAGTCCGCGTGTAGGACATCAAGGTCAGAACCAAACCCGGCAGTCGGCTTGCGCCGTGCGGCAGAAACCTTAGATCGCGGGAGTGAGCCCGTTTGCGGGCAGAGCGGACGGCGGAGCCATTTTTGACCACGCCCGCCGATCAAACGTGTGCGTTCACGTTGCTGCCGGTGCTCGTCAGCGACGACGCGCCGCTGGCCTGCACGTGCTGCAAAAGATTGTTCAGAAAGTTTTGCAGTCCCGCGTTGGAGGATCCGCTCGACGAGGAGCCGGATGAAGTCGATGCCGCCGCGGCGCTGCCGTTCACGCCGTTCACCAGGTTCTGGAAGGTGGATGTGAGCGTCTCGGTCGCCGCCGTGGGTTTACCATTCGGCCCGACTTGCTGAATGAGATTCTGCAACGACGAGACGATGTTGCCCGTGCCGTTCGAGGTCAACCCATCCTGTTTCAGAGCCTGCACGAGCGAATGCTGGAATGCCTGCAGTTCTTGCCCCTGGCCCGGCGTCGCCGCCGTGCCTGCGGTCTGCGTGGTGCTCGCTGAGCCGACCGCCACCGTCGATCCCGCGGACGCGGCTTGGGGTGCAGCCGTCGCGCCGGCGCCGGTCACCGCCGAGGTCGATTGTGAGCCGATCGCCTGCTCGAACGATTGCACGAGCCCGCTGAACAAAGCGGTGGAAGCACCGACCGGCAATTGTCCGATGCTGTTGCCGTTGTTGCTCGTGATGGGGCTGCTCGAGGCGCTGCTCGAGGGCGCGTGCGCACCCCTTCTATGGCCGTGGCCATGAAAGCTCGGGCTGGTGAGCAGCCCAGAGACGGCTGCGGTGATTGAGCTCATGTGAAATCCTCCTCTAAGACTGCAGGCAACCGAAGCGGCATCGGCAACCGGCAAAGATTTGCCGGCGTCCATCGGCCGCAAACGGCCACGATTTGCCGCCGCGCAGCCCGTGGCGGGCGCCCCGCCGTGCATCGAATCGTGTTCATCGCGGCTCCTTGTCGCCCAAATGGGCGAGGTGGACGCAAAACTCGCGGCGTCGCTCGCCGCACCACTGAGGTAGAAAGCAGCTTCCGTGCCAACTCGAAGCGCATCCCGCGGCTGCGCCCCGCCATGTCACCTGATTGCAATAAAGCAACCGCCACGGCGCCGAGCAGAAAGCCCGGCCCAGCCCTTGAGCAAATGGGATGATGCGGCGGTGCGCTCCCTGCGACTCAATCAGTTCAAAGTCATCGCCCTGCTCTTTGCCGGTTACGGCGCGCTCTACTTTTGCCGGGCGGATCTATCGGTGGGGACGCCCCTCATCGTCGACGAGCTTGGACGCCACGGCGTCAGCCACGACGAGGCGGTGAAGCGCATCGGCGATGTCACCTCCATCGGCGTTTTTGCCTACGCCGTGGGCAAGCTGTTCTTGACCGGGCTCGGCGACTTCTGGGGCGGTCGCACGAGCTTTCTGATCGGACTCGCGGGGGCGGCCGCCTTCACCCTGCTGTTCTCGATCAGCAGCTCGATTCTGCTCTTCGGGGTGGCCTGGTTCGGCAACCGCTTGGTGCAATCCATTGCCTGGGCCGGCTTGATCAAGACCTCGTCGAAGTGGTTCGACTATTCCTCCTACGGCATCGTCGTCGGGCATCCTGAGCATCAGCTATCTCGTGGGCGACGCCGCGGCGCGTGGATCGATGGGAGCGCTCATGGCGCACGGCGCCGGCTGGCAGACCTTGTTTTACTACGCGGCTGCCGTCGCCGGCATTTGCTTCGTGTCGAACTGGCTGCTGCTGCGCGAATCGCGCGTCCAAGCCGGATTCGCCGAGGCCAAGACCAATCCCCTCAACCTGTTCGCGGCCAGCGAGGCGCGCGTGCAAGGCGTCGCGGCAGTTGCTCCTGCCGCTGCTGCGCAGCCGCTCCTTCCTCATCGTTTGCTTCCTTTCGCTCGGCTGCACGATAATCCGCGAGACGTTCAATGCTCTGGACACCGGTCTACCTGCATGACTACCTCGGCTACACGGCGAGCAAGGCCGCCGGGATGAGCGCGATCTTTCCGGGCGTGGGCGCCGTCTCCGTGCTCGCGAGCGGCTGGCTCAGCGATCGGCTGGGGGCGAACGGACGCTCCGTCATCATGCTCGTCGGGCTGGCCGCGACGGCCGCGGCGCTCTTGCTCCTGACCTCCATGCCGGCGAGCGCCGCCGGAACGTTTCTGCCGCCGCTGGCGATCGGCACCATCGCGTTTTGCCTGCTGGGCCCGTACTCCTACCTCGGGGGAGCGTTCGCCCTCGATTTCGGCGGCAAGCAAGCCTCGGCGGCCTCCTCGGGCATCATCGACGGCGTCGGCTACCTGGGCGCGGTGGCGGCCGGCGACGGCGTCGCACGCGTATCCGTGGCATTCGGCTGGCAGCGCGTCTTCACCGTGCTCGCGGCCGTCAGCGTCGCTGGCCGCGCTGGCCGCCGGACTATCTCTGCTACCTGAGCGCGAAGGCGGTGCGCGAGGGCAGGCACCTCCCATGAACGCGCAAACCCAGGCTCCGACGATTTTCTCGCGCCCCGACACGCTCGGCGTGTCATGGGCAGACGGCAGCGTCGATGAATTCGCGAGCATCTGGCTGTACGACAACGCGCCGGCGCACCGCGACCCGCACAGCGGTCAACGGCTCGTCGATATCGCCGATCTGCCCGAGCAACCGCGCATCCGCGCGGCCGCCGTGCAGAACGGCCGGATCCGTGTCGAATGGGAAGGCTCGAGCGAGGGCGTCTGGTTCGACCTGCCCTGGCTCGCCGCGCAGCGTGACCGGCGCTCTTACCGTCCGGAGTTCGACGCGCGGCGCTGGCTCGACGGCGCTGAGCGGCGAGGCCGGGCGCGATTTCGCGCGCGCGAGCCTGGAGCGGCTGCAATCCGACCGCCAGCTGCGATCGGTCTGGCTCACGCGCCTGCTTCAGGACGGCATGGCATTCCTGAGCGGCGTGCCGGCGGCGGAGGATGCGCTGCTCGCGTCCATGCGGCTCGTCGGCCAGGTGGCCGAAACGAATTACGGCCTCGTATTCGACGTGCGCTCCGTGCCGCAGCCCGAGAACCTCGCCTACTCCGATCTCGGGCTCGGACTGCATACCGACAATCCCGTACCGCGACCCCGTCCCGGGTTTTCAGGCGCTGCACGTGCTCATCGCATCGCCCGACGGCGGCGAGAGCTTGTTTGCCGACGGCTTCGCGCTGGCCGAGCACTTGCGCGACCTCGATCCCGAAGGCCTTCGCGCTGCTCGCGCGGACGCCCGTGCCGTTTCACTACCGCTCGCAAAACGCCGAGCTCTTCGCGGAGCGGCCGCTGATCGAGCTCTCGTGCCGGGACGAGGTCTGCGCCGTCCACTACAACAGCCGCTCCATCGCCCCGTTGCGTCTCGCGCCTCTCGAGGCGGCGCCGTTCTATGCGGCCTATCGCCGCTTCGCCGCCGTGCTGCGCGAACCGCGCTTTCAGCTCAAGCTCCAGCTACCGGAGGGCGAGATCGTGGTGTTCGACAATCAGCGCATTCTGCACGGCCGCACGGCATTCTCCTCCGCGCGCCACGCTCGCCATTTGCGCGGCTGCTATCTCACGCGCGACAGCGTCTACAGCGACGCCGCGCTCCTGCGCCGTGAGCTCGCGGTCGGGAGCGACTTCATGAACGTGATGGACGAGATCCTTGCTCTGTATGCGGATAGGGGCGACGACGCCTATTTCGGCGAGTGTGTTTCCATCGCGGAGCACGGGCTGCAGGCAGCTCACTTCGCGCGCGCGGCCGGTGCGCCGCCGGCGCTCATCGTCGCCGCCCTGCTGCACGACGTCGGTCACCTGATCGGCAACGCGCCGGACGACCTCGCCGAATGGACCGCGGACGCCGCCCATGAGCGAGTCGGCGGTCGCTGGCTCGCCGCGCGATTCCCGCCGGAGGTCTCCGAGCCGGTCCGTCTGCACGTTCCCGCGAAACGCTATTTGCTCGCGACGGACCCGGCTTACTTCGCGAAGCTGAGCCCGGCGTCGGTCGTGACCCTGAAGCTGCAGGGCGGCCCGATGTCCCGCGAGGAAGCGGCGCGTTTCGAGGACGAGCGCTTCCACCGCGACGCGGTGCTGGTGCGCCGCTGCGACGACGAGGGGAAGGTCGCGGGACTCGCCACGGCCGGATTGCTCGACTACCGCGACATGATCGAGGCGCTGAGCCGGCGTCGCCCCTAGGGAACTGCGGCGGCTATCGGCAGGCCCGCGCGCCGGGAAGCGCAACGGCTTTCATGTACGCAGCGCTGCTTGCAAGTTCGCACGAAAATCCGGGCGTGTCGCATAGGGATCGGCCGGGTCCTGCAGCGCCGCGATGTGCTCGGCGCGCTCGCGCACGCTGCCGAGGGCGTGCGGATGCGAGAAGATGTAGAACGCGTCGTTACGGATCGCATCGAACGTCATCGCGGCGACTTGCGCGGCCGGCACCTTGCCCGACTGCACCGCCTTTTCCGCTAAGCTTCGTCCGACGAGTTGCGAATGCGTCGGGCCGCCCGCGTCGCTCAGGTCGGCCGGGCGATTGCGCTCGGAGTCGGCAATGCCGGTCGGCACGAAGTACGGGCAGAGCACCGAGCAGCGCAGCTGCTCGGTGATGAGTGTGAGATCGTGATGCAGCGTTTCCGTCAACGACACGACCGCGTGCTTGGACGCGTTGTACGCGCCGCTGAGAGGTGGGTTGAGGAGCCCCGCCATCGAGGCCGTGTTGACGATGTGTCCGCGGTAGGCGGGCGCGGACTTGGCGGCCGCGAGCATCAGCGGCGTGAAGATGCGCACGCCGTGGATCACGCCCCACAGATTCACGCCGAGAGTCCACTGCCAATCGCGCTCGCTCTGCTCCCAGACAAGGCCGCCGGTGGCGACGCCGGCGTTGTTGAACAACAGATGCACCGCTCCGAAGCGCTCCATCGTCGCGTTCGCGAGCGCCTGGATTTGCGCGCCATCGGACACATCGGTGCGCTGCGTAAGCACAACCGCGCCGGCGCCGCGCAATTCGTCCGCGCAGCTCTGCAGCGCATCGTTCTGGATATCGGCGAGCACGAGCTTCATGCCGAGCGTCGCGCCAAGTCGCGCAAACTCCCGGCCAAAACCCGAGCCACCACCGGTGATGACGGCAACCTTGTCCTTGAAATCGCGCATATCTCTTACGAACCCTTGAACGCCTTCCCCGTTCGCGCCGACCCTGAATTATTCATGAAGAACGACTTTGTTTATACTCCGACGCCGGGCTTGGAAGAGGATTTTCCGGGCAGGCTACGAAGGAAATCGCCGCAATGAACTTGCAGAACCGTCAATTCCGTCTTGCCGCACGTCCGGTGGGCGAGCCCAAGCACAGCGATTTCGAGTTTACCGAAGAGGCCGCGCGCGAACCCGCCGAGGGCGAGTTCCTCGTGCGCAACCGCTACGTCTCGCTCGATCCGGCGATGCGCGGCTGGATGAACGAAGGCAAGTCCTACGTGGCGCCGGTCGGCCTCGGTGAAGTCATGCGCGCCGGTGCCGCAGGCGAAGTGGTCGCGTCGAAGCATGCCGGTTTCCAGGTCGGCGACACGGTGGTCGGCGTGTTCGGCGTGCAGGACTACGCGATCTCGAACGGCAAGGGCGCGCAGCGCGTCGACACGGGCTTTGCACCCTTGCCGGCGTACCTGTCTGCGCTGGGAATGCCAGGTGTCACCGCGTATTTCGGCCTGCTCGACGTCGGCGAGGCCAAGGCCGGCGACACGGTCGTGGTGTCCGGCGCTGCCGGCGCCGTCGGTACCGTCGTCGGACAGATCGCGAAGATCAAGGGGTGTCGCGTCGTCGGCATCGCCGGCGGCGAAGAGAAGTGCCGCTATCTCGTCGACGAACTCGGCTTCGATGCGGCGATCGATTACAAGCGCGACGACGTCAAGGCCGCGCTGAAGCGTCATTGTCCACAAGGCCTCAATGTGTTCTTCGACAACGTCGGCGGCGCGATCCTCGACACCGCGCTGACGCAACTCGCGATGCACGCGCGCATCGTGATCTGCGGCGCGATCTCGCAGTACAACAACACGACGCCGATAAACGGCCCGGCCAATTACCTGGCGCTGCTGGTATATCGCGCGCGCATGCAGGGCATGGTCGTGTTCGACTACGCCGCGCGTTACGGCGAAGCGGCGCGCGAGCTGGGACAATGGTATGCACAAGGAAGGCTCAAGTCGCGCGAGGACATCGTGGCGGGGCTCGAGAAATTTCCCGAAGCGCTGCTCATGTTGTTTCACGGCAAGAACCACGGCAAGCTGATCCTGAAGATCGCGTAGCTCCCCCGCCCGGACGCGTTCGCGCCGGCGCTTGCGCACCCCAGCGCGGCGCCCCGACCCGCATTACTTTTCGTTCGTTCAATAACGCGCGCGAGGTTGCGGTATATTGGCGCGGGCGCATGGCGCGCCACGCCTCGAGGGGATGACCATGCCGATGATCGCTTCCGTGCGCGCCGCGATGGCGGCGGCGCTCTTGCTTCTCTGCTGCTTGCCGACGGGCGCCCAGGCCCAGGTTCCGGCGGCGATCGTCGCTCCGGACACGGAGGACGCGGCCGCCACCGCCGAGATCGCTGCGGCAACCACCGAGCCGCGATTCTCATCGCCCTGGGTCTCGTACCTGCCGGCCTCGGCGACCGTCCCCTCGCCGCGCGCGTTCCTGCATCGGATCCCGGGCGCGCCCGGAGAGCTGGTCGACTCGGCAGCCGCCTACGCCTACAGCCGGGCACTCGCCGCCGCCTCGCCGCGCGTGCGCGTGTTCACCATCGGGCGCTCCGAGGAGGGCCGCGACATCGTGCTGCTCGCGATCGCAGACGAGCAGGGCATCCGCGACCTCGACCGGCTGAAAGCGGCGACGGCAGCCCTCGCCGATCCGCGCAAGACCGATCCCGCCGCCGCCGAGCGCATCATTGCCGACGCGCGGCCGATCTATTACTTCAACGCCGCGCTTGCATTCCGACGAGACCGGCTCGACCGAAACCATGCTCGAGCTCGCCTACCGCCTCGCCGTCTCCGAGCAGCCGATGATCCGGCGAATCCGCGAGAACGTCGTGGTGCTCATCAATCCCGTCTCGAATCCGGACGGCCGCGACAAGCAGGTGGAATGGTTCTACCGCTTCTTGAAGGGCAAGACCGACCGCGCGACCCTGCCGCGTCAGGCGCCGCCTTACTGGTCGCAATACGCGATGGTCGACATCAACCGCGACGCCATTCAGCTCACCCACGAGACGACCAAGGCGGTGCAGCGCATGTTCTTCGACTGGCACCCGCAGGTGGTGCACGATTTGCACGAAAGCGTCGCGCTCCTCGTCACCTGGAACGGCACCGGCCCGATCAACGACGACATCGATCCGGTGAGCTACGACGAGCGCCTGGAGATGAGCTTTCACGAGGTGACCACGCTCACCGGCTTCGGCATGCCCGGCGTCTGGACCTGGAACTTCGGCGACGACTTCGCGCACGTGTTCCTCGATTCGATCGGGCTCAACCACAACTCCATGGGCCGCGGCTACGAGACCTTCGGCAACGGCACCGCCGAGACGCTGGAGCAGATGTCGTACCCGGACGAGACCAGCCGGGAATGGTATCGGCCCGAGCCGCCGCCCACCGGCCCGTTTCGCTGGTCGGCGCGCGACAACGTGAACTACATGGAGACCGCCGCGCTCGCGGCGCTCGATATCACCGCGCAGCAATCGAAGGCGTTGCTGCGCAACTTCTATCGGAAGGGCCTGGACTCCTGGCGCAAGGGCACGACGGAGGCGCCGTTCGCCTTTCTCATCCCCGAGGATCAAGGCGATCCGCGGCGCGTCGCGCAGCTGGTCGCGCTCCTCATGGCGCAGGGCATCGAGGTGCAGCGCGCGACAACCGACGCTCTCGCTCAAGGAAGGCACGTTCCCCGCCGGCACCTACGTGGTACGGCTCGACCAGCCGTATCGGAATTATGCGGTCGACCTGTTGACGTCCGAAGTTCTTTCCGAAGGATGCCGGCGAGCCCTACGACGATATCTCCTGGGAGCTGCCCGCGAATTACCACCTCACCGCCGTCGCGTCCGCGGACCCGGCGGTGCGCGAGGCGGCGCTCGCGCCCGTGACCGAGCGGCCGCACCCGGCGGGACGTCTCGCCGGCGAAGGCTCGGTGTACGTGCTGAAGGACACCGGCCAGGAGGGTTTGCTCGAGGCGCGCTTTCGCCTGTCGCGCTTCAAGATCGAGATTGCGGAACAGCCCTTCAGCGCAGAGGGACGCGACTATCCCCGCGGCTCGTGGATCCTGCCTGCACAGTCCGGGCTCGATGCCGCCCTCGGGAGCGCGGCGAGCGATCTGGGGCTCGACTTTCAGCGTCTCGGCACAGCCCCGCAAGCGCGCACGCACGCGGCGCCGGTGCCGCGGCTGGGCGTGTGGGTGCCGTGGGCCGACACCGACAGCAACGGCTGGGTGCGCTATACGCTCGACCAGCGCCATATTCCCTACGCCTATGTGCGCGACGAGGACGTGCGCCGCGGCAACCTGCGCGGGCGCTACGACGTGCTGTTGTACGGACACGTCGATCTCGAGCTCGCCGAGCAGATCGAGGGCATCCCCAAGGCATGGGGACCGATGCCGTTCAAGAAAACCCGGTCGACGCCGAGTCACGGCACGCCGGCCGAGTCCGACGACATCACGGGCGGCGTCGGCTATGCGGGCCTTGCCGAGATTCAGCGCTTCGTCGACGAGGGGGGCCTGCTCATCACGCTCGGCAATGGCTCGATGCTGGCGCTCGAGGGCGGCCTCGTGCGCGGGGTGCGCCGCGAGTCGGGCGGCGTGCCGCGCAGCGCCGCGGGTGGGGGGAGCGATGCCGCAGCCGCCTCGGTGTTCACCGAGACGCGCACCCCGGGCTCGCATTTGCGGGTGACCTTCGCTCAAGCCGGAGAGCCCCATCGCCTACGGATACAGCGCCCACACGCACGTGTTCCGCGAGAACTACGCGATCTATGCAACGCCGCGGCGCTGGCTGCGGATGGCCTACTGCACCACGTGCCTGGACGGCCCGTTCGATCCGAGCGGCGTCGTCATGACCTGGGGCGACTCCGACGGGCAGCCTTTGGTGGTGAGCGGTCAGGTATGGGGTGCCGATGGCTTGATCGGACATCCGGCCATCCTCGACATGCCGGTGGGCAAGGGCCGCGTGGTCGCGTTCAACTTCAACCCCCTGCACCGCGACCTGAACCGCGGCGATCAGCGAATGCTGTGGAACGCCATCCTCAACTGGCAGGCGCTGCTCGCCGGCCGCTGACCCGCGGATCGAGAGCCTCAGAGATCGGCGAGATCCGCCGCGGGCGGCTCGATGGCGCGCGGCGTGATCACGCGCAACAGGTCGATGCGGCGGCGGTCGGCGCGCAGGATGCGAAACTCCATCTCGCCGACGGAGATGGTCTCGCCGCGGCGCGGAAGCCGTCCGAACTCCTGCATCAGGAGCCCGCCGATGGTGTCGTATTCCTCGTCCGAGAATGCCGTGCCGAAGTATTGGTTGAACTCGGCAATGGGCGTGAGCGCGCGCACGGTGAACTCGCGATCGCTCTCGCGGCTGATCGCCTGAGCGTCCTCCACGTCGTGCTCGTCGTCGATCTCTCCCACGATCTGCTCGATGACGTCCTCGATGGTCACGAGACCGCAGACCCCGCCGTACTCGTCGACCACCATGGCGAGATGATTGTGGCTTTGACGGAATTCCTTGAGCAGCACGTTGAGCCGCTTGCTCTCCGGCACGAACATCACCGGCCGCATGTATTCGCGGATCTCGAATGACTCGCCGTCCTCGATCTGCAGGCGCAAGCAGGTCCTTGGCGAGCACGATGCCGAAGATCTGATCGCGGTCCTCGCCGATCACCGGGAAGCGCGAATGCCCGGACTCCACCATGAGCTCGACCAGCTTGTCCGGAGCCTCGTCGCGCTCGACGAACACCATTTGCGCGCGCGGCACCATGATGTCGCGCACCTGCATGTCCGCGACCGCGAGCACGCCCTCGAGCATCACCAGCGCATCGCTGTTGAACAGCCCGCGCTCGCTCGCCTCGCGCAGGTCCTCGATGAGCTCCGGCAAGTCGCGAGGCTCGCCGGACATCGACTGCGTGATCCGCTTCAACCAGCGGCCGGTGTTGCCAGTAGGCTGTTCAGACATGGATGACGTAAGCATACTCGATCACGTGTACGGGTTTGAAAAGCCAAGCCGATCAAGGATTTGAATCTCCCGCGCGGCCATTTTCCGGGCCTCGCGGTCGCGCTCATGGTCGAACCCGAGCAGGTGCAGGACGCCGTGCACCGTCATGTGCGCCCAGTGAGACTCGACCGACTTGCCCTGTGCTCGGGCCTCGCGCGCGACGACCGGCGCGCAAATGACGAGCTCGCCGAAGATGCGGCTCCCATCGGGCATCGCGCCCGGGCCCTCGAAAGAGAGCACGTTGGTGGGCCGATCCTTGCCGCGGTAAACGCGAGTTGAGGCTCCGGCTGCGGGCGCTGCCGACCGCGCGCACCGACACGATCACCAGCTCTCCGCTCCCGGACCGGGCGAGCGCGCGGGCGGCAGGCGGGGCGCCGCGCGCCCGCGTGGCGTCCGCGAGCGCTGCCTCGACCCAGGTCGAGAATTTCGCGCGGGCCGGCACCCAGGGTCGCCGGGCCGCATAGCTCAGGTCGAGCTGGAGCAGCTTGCAGCTCTCACGCGCTCGAGCCCTCGTCGGGAGAGCGCGCTTCGTAGGCTTGGACGATGCGTTGCACCAGCGGATGGCGCACGACGTCGCGCGAGCTGAACATCGTGAAGGCGATGCCGCGCACGCCGTGCAGGATGTCGATGACCGTGCGCAGCCCCGACTGCTTGGTGTTGGGCAAGTCCACCTGCGTGATGTCGCCCGTCACGACGGCCTTCGAGCCGAAGCCGATCCGCGTCAGGAACATCTTCATCTGCTCGTTGGTCGTGTTCTGCGCCTCGTCGAGAATCACGAAGGAGTCGTTCAAGGAGCGGCCGCGCATGAAGGCGAGCGGTGCGATCTCGATGACGTTGCGCTCGATGGATTTCGCCACGCGCTCGAATCCCATCATTTCATAGAGCGCGTCGTACATGGGACGCAGGTACGGGTCGACCTTCTGCGTGAGATCGCCGGGCAGAAACCCGAGACGCTCGCCGGCCTCGACGGCCGGCCGCACGAGCACGATGCGGCGCACGCGTTCCGACTGCAGCGCCTCGACCGCGCAGGCCACGGCGAGATAGGTCTTGCCGGTGCCGGCCGGGCCGATGCCGAACGTGAGATCGTGGCTGCGGATGTTGTTGAGATACTCGGTCTGATTGGCACCGCGGGCGCGCACCGCGCCGCGCGCGGTGTTGACCTTGAGCTCGCCGCCGCCCGCCTCGGATTCGTTGCCGTCCATACCGAGCTCCTGCAGCGCGATGTGCACGCGTTCCGAATCCACCGGCTCGCGCTGCGCCCGGGCATAGAGATCCTTGAGCACCGACTCGGCCCGCTGCGCGGCGGCGGGCAGACCGATGATCTGGAATCGATTACCACGCCGCCGTACCTCGACGCCCAGCCGCGTTTCGATCTGGTGCAGGTGCGAATCCAGCGGCCCGCACAGCTCCACCAGGCGCACGTTGTCGGCCGGCGCAAGCGACAGGTCCCGAGTCACGGGACTTACGCTCACGCCGGCTCCTCCGACACGATACGGCCGCGCAGCGAATTGGGTCTGGCTTCGGTGATGACGACGTCCGCGAACTGATTGATGAGGTGCGCCGGCCCCTGGAAATTCACCCAGCGGTTGTTGTCGGTGCGGCCGGCCAGCTCGTTCCGGTCGCGCTTCGCCGGCCGCTCGATGAGCACACGCTGGCGGCTGCCGACCATGCGCTCCGAAATCGCGCGCGCCTGCGTGTTGAAGCGCTGCTGAATGAGCTCGAGACGCCGCTGCTTCACCTCGGCCGGCACTTCGTCGCGCAGCGCCGCGGCCGGGGTTCCCGGACGACGGCTGTAGAGGAAGCTGAAGGATTGATCGAACCCGGCGTCCGCGATGAGATTCATCGTCGCCGCGAAGTCCTCGTCCGTCTCGCCCGGAAATCCGACGATGATGTCGGTGGTGATCGAGATATCGGGCCGCACCGCGCGGAGCTTGCGCAACTTCTGCTTGTACTCGAGCACGGTGTGGCCGCGCTTCATCGCGGCGAGAATGCGATCCGAGCCGCTCTGCACCGGCAGATGCAGCAGGTTGTTGAGCTTCGGCACGTTCGCATAGGCCTCGATCAGACTGTCGTTGAACTCGAGCGGATGCGAGGTGGTGAAGCGAATGCGCTCGATCCCCGGTGCGGCGGCGACGAAGTGGATCAAGGTCGCGAGGTCCGCCACCGCGCCGTCCTCCGTCTCGCCGGCATAGGCGTTCACGTTCTGGCCCAGCAGAGTCACCTCGCGCACGCCGCGGCTCGCGAGCGAGCGCACCTCCGCGAGAACCTGCTCGAAGGGGCGGCTGATCTCCTCGCCGCGGGTGTACGGCACCACGCAGAAGGTGCAGTACTTGCTGCAGCCTTCCATGATGGAGACGAACGCCGCGGCGCCGTCCGCGCGCGGCTCGGGCAGACGGTCGAACTTCTCGATCTCGGGAAAGCTCACGTCGATTTGCGGCCGGCCGGTCTGCTCCAGCCCACGCAGCATCTCGGGCAACCGGTGCAGCGTCTGCGGGCCGAACACGAGGTCGACATAGGGTGCGCGCGCGGTGATGCCCTCGCCCTCCTGGCTGGCGACGCAGCCGCCCACGCCGATCACCACGTGCGGCCGCTCCTGCTTGTAGCGGCGCCACTCGCCGAGCAGCGAGAAGACCTTTTCCTGGGCCTTCTCGCGCACCGAGCAGGTGTTCACCAGGAGCACGTCGGCCTGCGCGGGATCTTCGGTGCGGGCCATGCCATGGGCGGCCTCGAGCACGTCATGCATCTTGCCCGAGTCGTACTCGTTCATCTGACAACCGAACGTCTTTATGTAAACAAGGCCGGGCATCGGCTTCGGATGGGCTCCCCTCGGAAAGGCCGCTAAGATACTAGGAACCATGGCAATACGCGACGTACTCAAGATGGGCGATCCGCGGCTCCTGGAGGTTTCGCGAGCCGGTGGCCGCATTCGGCACGCCCGAGCTCGAAACGCTTGCTCGCCGATATGCGGGACACCATGCAGCATCTCAATGGCGCCGGTCTTGCTGCGCCGCAAATCGGGGTGGGTGCGCGCGTGGTGATATTCGGCGTCGAGGCGAATCCGCGCTATCCGGAAGCGGAGGCGGTGCCCTACACCGTGCTCATCAACCCCAAGCTCACGCCGCTCGGGGAGGAGATGGAGGAGGGGTGGGAAGGCTGCCTCTCGGTGCCCGGTATGCGCGGTCTGGTGCCCCGCTATCGGCAGCTGCGCTACACCGGCCTCGACGCGCAGGGCCGGCCCATCGACCGCACCGTGAGCGATTTCCACGCCCGCGTGGTACAGCACGAGGTGGATCACCTGGACGGCATTCTCTATCCGCGCCGCATCCGCGATCTGACCCAGTTCGGCTTCACCGACACGCTGTTTCCGGGGCCAGGACGACTGACGTCGGGGACTGACCCGACTGACTTCGCCTAAAACGGAATGTCGTCGTCGAAGTCTTCTTTGCCGCCCGCCGGCGCCGGCGACTGATCGTAATCCTCGCGCGGCGGCGCAGAGCGCTCGCCCCGCCCGATCCGCCGCCCGTCCCACCGCCGCCCATTCCGCCCCCGCCGCCGCCGCCGCGGCCGCCCAGCATCTGCATGTTGTCCGCGATGATCTCGGTGGTGAAGCGGTCGTTGCCTTGCTTGTCCTGCCACTTGCGCGTACGCAGCTTCCCCTCGATGAAGACCTGCGAGCCCTTGCGCAGATACTCCGCGGCGATCTCGCCCGAGGCGCCCGAACAGGGCGATGCTGTGCCACTCGGTGCGCTCCTGCTGCGCGCCCGAGGCCTTGTCCTTCCACGACTCGCTGGTGGCGATGCGGATGTTGGTGACCGTCATCCCGCTCGGCATCGAGCGCGTCTCGGGATCGCCGCCCAGATTCCCCACCAAAATCACCTTGTTGACTCCGCGCGCCATGGGCTCCCCTCGTTGGATGGACCATATTGTACACGCGCGCCGCCGCCCCCATAACCGCGCTAATAGCGGCGCGCTCGTCGAGAAACTCGGGGCAAAACGCCGGGTCCGCAGAGCCGCGCCCCACTGACGCACTCCGGCCCGCCGGCGCGCGCGTGGTCCCCCCTTGACGCCGGGCGTATAGTGATTGGTTGCATGCAAAATATCCGCATCCGGGGAGCCCGGACCCACAATTTGAAGAACATCGACCTCGACCTGCCGCGCGACCGGCTGGTCGTGCTCACCGGATTGTCGGGCTCCGGAAAATCCTCGCTCGCGTTCGACACGATCTACGCCGAGGGGCAGCGCCGCTACGTGGAATCGCTGTCGACCTATGCGCGCCAGTTTCTCTCCATGATGGAAAAGCCCGATGTCGACACCATCGAGGGACTGTCTCCGGCAATCTCCATCGAGCAGAAATCGACCTCCCACAATCCGCGCTCGACCGTCGGCACGGTGACCGAGGTCTACGACTACCTGCGGCTTCTCTACGCCCGCGTCGGCACGCCGCGCTGTCCCGACCATCACATCGATCTCGCCGCGCAGACCGTGAGCCAGATGGTCGATGCCGTGCTCGAGCAGCCCGGAGGGCACCGCGCTGATGCTGCTCGCGCCCGCGATCTCGGAACGCAAGGGCGAGCACGCGGAGCTCATCGAGGAGCTCCAGGCGGGCGGCTTCGTGCGCGCGCGCATCGACGGCGAAGTGGTGGAGCTCGATCAGGCGCCGAAGCTCGACGTGCGGCGCAAGCACACGGTCGAGGCGATCGTCGATCGGTTTCGAGTGCGCCCCGACCTCGGCCAGCGACTGGCCGAGTCCTTCGAGACGGCGCTGCGCCTGGGATCGGGCGTTGCGCGGGTGGCGTACATGGATGATCCGACGCGCGCCGAGCTCGTGTTCTCGAACAAGTTTGCCTGCCCGATCTGCAACTACGCCCTGTCCGAGCTCGAGCCGCGGCTGTTCTCGTTCAACAGTCCCATCGGCGCCTGTCCGAGCTGCGACGGGCTCGGCACCCAGGAGTTCTTCGACCCCGAGAAGATCGTCGCCAATCCGCACCTGTCGCTCGCCGGCGGCGCGGTGCGCGGCTGGGACCGGCGCAACGCCTATTACTTTCAGCTGATCCAGTCGCTGGCGCGGCACACGAAGTTCGACATCGAGGCACCCTTCGAGAGCCTGCCGCGGCAGATCAAGGATCTGGTGCTTTTCGGCAGCGGTGAGGAACAGATCGAGTTCAAGTATCTCGACGGCAAGGGCGGCACGATCAAGCGCAAGCACAGCTTCGAAGGTATCGTCAACAATCTGGAGCGCCGCTACGGCGAAACCGAATCGGCGACCGTGCGCGAGGAGCTCGCGAAGTTCCGCTCGGCGCGCGCGTGTCCCGAGTGTGGCGGCACCCGTCTCAACCGCGCCGCGCGCAACGTGTTCATCGACGGCAAGAATGCCCCCGAGGTCTCCTCGCTCAGCGTGGACCGCGCGGTCGCGCTCTTCGCCGAGTTGCGTCTCCCCGGCTGGCGCGGCGAGATCGCGGTCAAGATCGTCAAGGAAATCGCCGACCGCCTGGGCTTCCTCGCGAACGTCGGGCTCGGATATCTCACGCTCGATCGCAGCGCCGACACCTTGTCGGGTGGCGAGGCGCAACGCATCCGGCTCGCGAGCCAGATCGGCTCCGGGCTGGTCGGCGTCATGTACATCCTCGATGAGCCCTCGATCGGGCTGCATCAGCGCGACAATCAACGTCTGCTCGATACGCTGGTGAATCTGCGCGATCTCGGCAACACCGTGATCGTGGTCGAGCACGACGAGGATGCGATCCGCCAAGCGGACTACGTCGTCGACTTGGGGCCCGGGGCGGGAGTGCACGGCGGCGCCGTCGTCGCTCAGGGCACCGCCGCGGAGGTTGCCGCCCATCCCGATTCGATCACCGGGCAGTATTTGAGCGGACGACGGCGGATCGAGATTCCGCCCTTGCGGCGCTCGCCGGATCCGAAGCGGATGCTGCGCCTCATCGGGGCCACCGCCAACAACCTGAAGAACGTCACGGCGGAGTTTCCGCTCGGACTGATGACCTGCGTCACGGGCGTGTCCGGGTCCGGCAAGTCGACGCTGGTCAACGACACCTTGTTCCGCGCGGTCGCAACGCAGCTCAACCACGCCGCCGCCGGCAGCGCGCATTTCGAGCGCCTCGAGGGTCTCGATCACATCGATCGGGTGATCGAGATCGATCAGAGCCCGATCGGCCGCACGCCGCGCTCCAATCCCGCCACCTACACCGGCCTGTTTGCGCCGATCCGCGAAATCTTCGCCTCTGTGCCGGAATCACGTGCGCGCGGCTACGAGGCGGGACGCTTCAGCTTCAACGTGAAAGGCGGGCGCTGCGAGGCCTGCCAGGGCGACGGCGTCATCAAGGTCGAGATGCATTTTCTCGCCGACGTGTACGTGCCGTGCGACGTGTGCCGCGGTAAGCGCTACAACCGCGAGACGCTCGAGATACGCTTCAAGGGCAAGAACATCCAGGAAGTGCTCGACATGACGGTCGAGGATGCGCTGCCGTTTTTCTCCGCCGTGCCGACCGTGCAGCCGAAGCTCAAGACCCTGCTCGACGTGGGTCTCTCCTATGTGCGCCTCGGCCAGAGCGCGACGACCTTGTCCGGCGGCGAGGCGCAGCGCGTCAAGCTCGCGAAGGAGCTGTCGAAGCGGGCCACCGGACGTACGCTGTACATCCTCGACGAGCCGACCACGGGCTTGCATTTCGCGGACATCGCGCAGCTCCTCGCCGTGCTGCACCGATTGCGCGACGAGGGCAACACCATCATCGTGATCGAGCACAACCTGGACGTGATCAAGACCGCAGACTGGGTGGTGGACTTAGGTCCCGAGGGGGGCGACGGCGGCGGACACATCGTGGCCGTGGGTACGCCCGAGGACATCGCCGCCCATGGCACCTCGTACACCGGACACTACCTCAAGGCAGCTCTGCAGAAGCTACAGCGGCCGGCGACTGCCCGCGCGGCGCAGCGAAAGCGCGCATGAGGCGGCGGTGACGAAGGTCGCGCGACTCGTCGGCGACGTTGTACTCCCGGCTCTGTCGCGCTGCGATCCGGAGCGCGCTCACGATTGGGGTCTTTCGGGTTTGCAGTGCCTGGCACCGTTCTGGCCGGCGTCGGCGGCACGGCCCGCCCTCGCCGTGCAGCGCCTCGGTCTCGCATTCACGCATCCGCTGGGACTCGCCGCCGGCTTCGACAAGAATGGCGACTACCTGGATGCGCTCGGCGCGCTCGGATTCAGCCACGTCGAGCTCGGCACCGTGACGCCGCGGCCGCAGTCCGGCAATCCCAAGCCGCGCATGTTCCGCGCACCGTCCGCGGGGGGCCTCGTGAACCGCATGGGGTTCAACAACAAGGGCGTCGATCATCTGGTTGCGCGCCTGCGCGCGTGCGCGCTACGCCGGGATTCGCGGGGTCAGCATCGGCAAGAATGCCGATACACCGCTCGAGCGGGCGCCGCAGGATTACCTCGCTTGTCTCGAGAAAGTGTACGCGCTCGCCGATTACGTGGCCGTCAACGTCTCCTCGCCCAACACCGCGCGGCTGCGCGAGCTGCAGGCACCCGATGGCCTCTCGAGCATCGTCGCACCGCTCCTCGAATCGCGCGCGCGGCTCGAAACGCGCCACGGACGCCGCGTCCCGCTGCTCGTCAAGATCGCCCCGGATCTGGACTCCGCGCAGATCAGCGCGCTGGCGGCGAGCCTGCGCTCGCTCGGAGTCGACGGCGTGATCGCCACGAACACCACCACCGATCTGTCGGTGCTGGGTCCCGACTGGCCGGCCGACCGGCGCGGCGGCCTATCGGGCGCGCCCCTGCACGCGCGTTCCGTGGCCGTCATCCGGCAATTGCGCGCCGAGCTCGGCGGCAGCTTCCCCATCATCGGCGTGGGCGGTATCGTGGATGGGGATCGGGCCGCCGCGACGTTGCAAGCGGGCGCCGACCTGTTGCAGATCTACACGGGCTTCGCTTACCGCGGTCCTGCGCTCCTCGAGGAGATATTGAATGCGATTCAAAGCCACTGACGAGCTCGTCGAACAATTTCATCGTGACGGCGCGGCCCATTTGCCGGCCCTGTTCGATCCTGGTCAGATCGAGGAGCTGCGCGCAGGAATCGACCTGAATCTCGAGCGCTTGAGCCCGCGCGCAAAGGTCGCGAGCACCGCCAGTGATCCCGGCAAGTTCGTCGAGGATTTTTGCACCTGGCAGGACAACCCGCATTACCGGCGATTCATATTCGATTCCGCGCTCGCGGAAACGGCCGGTCGTCTCATGCGCAGCACCTCCGCCCGTCTTTATCACGATCACATGCTCACCAAGGAGGCGGCCACACGCCAGCCGACGCCCTGGCATCAGGACCAGCCCTACTACAATATCGATGGCAAGCAGAACGTGAGCTTCTGGATCCCGGTCGACCCCGTAAGCCGCGCCTCCACCCTGGAGTTCGTCGCGGGCTCGCACTTGGGTCCGTGGCTCATGCCGCGCACCTTCATGGATGCCCAGGCGAAATGGTTTCCGGAGGGCTCGCTCGCCGACCTGCCGAACATCGAGGAGCGGCGCCAGGACTTTCGCATTCTCGGCTGGGAGCTAAAGCCCGGAGATGCGGTGTGCTTTCACATGCTGACGCTGCATGCCTCGCGCGGCGTCGAGGCGAACCGGCGCCGGCGCGTATTCTCGGTGCGTTTCATGGGCGACGACATCGTGCATGCGCCGCGCCGCTGGAAGACCTCGCCGGAATTCCCGGGTCTCGCGGACGAGCTGCCCGCGGGGGCGCCGATGCATCACGCGCTATTTCCGGAGTTGTGGCGCGCCAGCACATCCTGAAATTCGACCGCGTGAACGCTTCAGTCCGCTCCTGGTGCTGCGGGAGGCAACTCTCGAGGAGTCGCCGTATCCGGTTCGAGCCGCAGCACGCGTCCGTCGGCTTCGTCCGTGCAGACATAAAGGTAGCCGTCCGGCGGTGCCCGCACGTCGCGAATACGCCAGTTTAAATCGTTCAGCAATTGCTCTTGATCAACTACGTTGCCGTGCTCATCCAAGTGGACGCGGCGCAAATGCTTAAACGCCAACGCCCCGACAAACAGATCGCCCCGCCACGCCGGAAACTTATCACCGCGATATATCGCAAGTCCCGACGGTGCGATCGAAGGCGTCCAATAGATCACCGGCTGCTCGAGCCCCGCGCGCTGCGTGTAAGGAGAAACATAGGCACCGGAATAGTCCATACCGTAAGTGATCACCGGCCAACCATAGTTCCTACCCGCCACAATGATATTGAGCTCATCGCCGCCGCGCGGACCGTGCTCTGTTTCGTACAGCCTTCCGCTTGGTACGTCGTAGATCAAGCCCTGCTCGTTGCGATGTCCCCAGGTGTAGATTTCCGGACGGACGGAGGGCCGGCCGATGAATGGATTATCCTGCGGCACGCTACCGTCTTCCTTCAGGCGGACAATCTTCCCCAAATCGGACGTCAAGTCCTGCGCTTGCTCACGATATTCGAATCCTTCGCCGATGGTGAGCGCGAACGTACCATCAGGGAGGAAGGCCATTCGCCCACCGTAGTGATTGTCGGTATCCTTCAAAGGCATTGCCTTGAAGATCACATGCAAATCTTGGAGCGTGCTGCCGTCGAAACGCGCGCGTGCCACTTGCGTACCATTTGCCGCCTTCGTTCCCGCCGCATAGGTGAGATAGACGACATTGTTCTGTGCGAATCCCGGATGCAAAACGATGTCGAACAACCCCGCTTGGCTACCGGTATGCACCGCGGGAACACCCCCGATCGGCTCAGGCCGTAACAATCCGCCTTGAATCAGGCGCAATCGACCGGCACGCTCGGTGACCAACATCGAACCATCCGGTAGAAACGCCATCGACCACGGATGATCCAGCCCCCTCGCGATCTCAGTGACCTTATAACCACTCTTGATTACTTTGGCTGACTGCGGCGGTGGCGGTGGCCCGCGCACAGACTCGGTTGCCACCTCGGCAGTCGCCGTTGCACAGATGGCGGCCACCACCGTGACGATTAGAATGGACGCGCGCGTGCCAATATCCTGGATGGAACGACTTATGATAAAGATCTCCTCTGGAGAGGACTCCCCCATGGCGCGGTCGTGGAAGGTTTGGATGCTACGCCGGGCAGGCGCGTTTGTCGTTGCTGCGGTCGCGATGGTGCTGTTTGGCTCTGCGGCCCACTCGTATTTCGTTCAACGGGCATGGTCCCGCGCCGCGGGTCACGCCTACGGTACGACGCCGGCCAGCATTCCATTCGCCGATCGCATCTCCTGGGCCGCGCATGATCTTTTCGGCATGTTTCTGCCTTACTGCGCCGTGACCTCGATCGCCTTGTTTGTCGCATTTTTGATTGCGGGCGGACTCGCCCGTATCACCGGTTTTCGCATGATTGTTTTCGGCGTCGCCGGTGGGTTGTCGCTCTTGGTACTATTCACGGTCATGAGGAATTTGCTGGGAACGGTTGGCATTTTCGGCGCTCGCGGACCGGCGGGTCTGGCGGCGCAAATGGCAGTTGGCGCGGTTGCAGGGGTGCTCTTCGCGCGGCTTACGAGACCTCCGAACCACTGGCCGTGATCGACCCTGAGCAGGTCTTGATGACAGTCCGCTCTTTGGCACCTAGACCAACTTACGGGGACTTTGGCGTGGTTAGCTCCCGTCTCTCAAACCACTTCTTTGCGCCGGGTCGGCGATGCGGACAGCCGGGCCAACAACAGGGGCGGCGCTTGCCCACCTGGAGTTCCTCGACCGCGCGCTTGATTCGGCGGCTGCGCGTCGTTCTTTGCTTGGCCGAGATGACCCAGCAAATCCATTCGTTCCGTGCCAGCGGCGTCAGAGCCTTCCAGGCCGCTCTCGTCGTCGCTTCCGAGCCGAGGGCCTTGCACAAGTCCGCTGGGGTTTTGTGCACGGGACCGGGTTTGTTGTCGTTCTTCATCTAACTAGCGTCATCCGCGTAATCTTGAAGCATATTCGCCCAAACGTAAGCGCTGGTCCACACTCTCACCGTTACCCGACCTCGGAGGTTCTATGAAGCGAGTCACTGGTATAGGCGGCATCTTCTTCAAAGCCAAAGACGCGCCGGCACTTCAAGCCTGGTACAAACAGACATCTCGGGATCGATGTCCAAGAATGGGGTGGCACAGCGTTCACGTGGACCGACGATGAAGGTAAGCCCGTTGCCGGAACGACCGTCTGGTCCATTGGTTCGGCGCAAGGCGACCACTTTGCGCCCAGCACCGCCGCCTTCATGGTCAATTATCGCGTGGAGGATCTCCACGCACTGGTCAAAGCTTTGCGCGAAGAAGGCTGCAACGTACTCGAGAAGATTGACGACTCCGAGTATGGAAAGTTTGCCTGGGTCATCGATCCGGAAGGAAACAAGGTGGAACTATGGCAGCCGCCTGCCGGCCAATGAGAAGGGCCCGCGGTGCGCCAACGAGGCGCACCGCGAGTCCGAACGGCTAGCTGCGGATGACCTCGAGGGCGTGCCGCACCGAGTGGCGGGCCTCCTCGATATGGCGAATCACTCGCTGCTGCAGACCCATGGTGTCGGGCTGGTCTTCCTCGCCCGACACATCGTGCTGCGCCTTGTCGAGCAGCTCGAGGGCCTTCACGAAGCGATCATGGCGGCCGAGGTGCGTGTCGATCGGCAAGTGATCCGCGATGTTCTTGCCGTCCATGATGGCCGCTTGCTTGATCTCGCCGATGGCCTTGTCGATGTGGTCGATGGCGTGCACTTCCTCGGGAACGACCGGCTCCGCGGTCGCGTGCTCGAGGTGAGCGCGCGCATCGCGCAGATCCGCAAGCGCGTGCAAGTAGGCGGGGTGGTGTCCGGGGGTGTCTGCCCACGAGGGCATGGCGGCGATGAGCGCGACGGCGGCCGCGGTAACGAGAAATCGCACTGAACGCATGAAGAGTCTCCTTGACGAAAGAAAGGACCTCGCGATTATAGAAAGGCCGCGGCCCCGAGACGCCGCCAAAGCGAGGCTGCCGTCACAGTTCGCGCAATTACAACGCCTTAATGCTGCGCGGCGGTCAGTGCCTTCAGAAACAAATAATAGAACTCGACGCCGCGGTAATACGACTCGATTTTCACGCGCTCGTCCTTGCCGTGCATGCGCACATCGTCGCGGTTGATCAACACGCCGTTGACGCCGTAGCTCGGAATGCCCGCCATCATAGTGTAAATGCTATCCGATGCGCCCGGCTCCATGATGGGCAGCACCGGCACCCCCGGCCACATCTTCTGCGACACGCTCGTGAGCGCGTGCATGAACACCGGGTTGAGGGGCGGCGGTGTCATCGCCTGGCGATCCGAGCCGTGATCGGACAGCTGGCCCGAGTCCGACCGGTAGCGCACCGAGAGCTGTGGATCGGCGAAGAGCTTCACGAGATCGAGCCGGATATCCTCTTGCGAATGACCCGGGAAGATGCGGCAGTTGACATTCGCCTCCGCGCGCTGAGGCAGAGCGTTGTATGCATGGCCGCCGGCGAGCATGGTGGCCACGCAAGTCGTGCGCATGGTCGAGTTGTAGCGCGGATCCTTGGACAAACGCGCGATGGCTTCTGCATCGGGAGGCGTTTGCAAAATCGCGCGCATGTCGGCGGCCGTCTGCCCGGACTCGATGCGGGCCATCTGCGTGAAATACTCGCGCGTGACGGCGTTGAGCTCGAACGGGAACTGGCTGGTCTGCAGTTTTGCGAGAGCGTCAACCACGTGATAGATGGCATTGTCCGGCCGTGGCAGCGAGCTGTGGCCGCCGGGGTTGGTGGCCAGCAATTGATAATCCCCGTAGAGCTTCTCGGTCGCCTCGAACTCCACCGTCAAGGCCTTGCCGTTGTCGGCCCAAACCCCGCCCGAGTCCGGATTCAGGGCGAACTCGGCGTCGATCAGGTCGCGATGGTTCTTGAGCAGCCAGTCGACGCCGTTCGAGGTGCCTCCCTCCTCGTCCGCCGTGAGCGCGAGAATGATGTCGCGGTTCGGGACAAAGCCCTCCTTTCTCAGGCGGATGAAATTGGTAACGGCGATGGCGTCGCTGTCCTTCATGTCCTGCGTGCCGCGGCCGTAGTAGTAGCCGTCTTGCTCGATGAACTGAAAGGGGTCCGTACTCCAGTCCTCCTTGCGCGCCTCCACCACGTCGAGATGGCCGATGATCAGGATGGGCTTGAGCTTGGACCCGGGGCTGCCTCGATAGCGGGCCACCATGTTCTGCTTCCGATCGTTCGGTCCTAGAAGCACCACGTCCGCGGCCGGAAAGCCCGCGTCGCGCAGGCGCTGCGCCATCGCCTGAGCGGCCACCGTCACGCTTCCGTTAGAATCCATGGTGTTGATCTCGATCAGCTGCTTGAAGATATCGTGCGCGCGCTGCTTCTGAGCCTCCGCGCTTTCCGGTGCACTGAAGGCTTGCAGGCCGATCGACATGAACAGGGCGCTGAGCGCAGCTTGCCTGTAGCGAGCAGCTTGCTTGGACTTGGAACAGGTACGATGGGTCACTGAGGCCTCCGCTTGGGCGATGCTTGTCAAAAAGACGCAGACAATGTCGCTAATGCCGGCGGGAGTCAATCGAGCGCAGAGCCGCTCGCATTACCAGGAAGGGAACGATGGCGAAGACTGACGGCAAAGTAACGCGCGCCGGCGCGGAAGCGGCGGTACGCACTCTGTTGCGCTGGGCGGGGGAGGATCCGCGCCGCGAGGGTCTGCGCGACACGCCGAAGCGGGTGGTCGACGCCTACCGGGACTGGTTCTCGGGATATACGAGCGATCCCAGGAGCTACCTACGCCGCACGTTCGAGGAGGTCGAGGGGTACGATGAGATGATCGTGTTGCGCGACATCTCCTTCGAATCGTTCTGCGAGCACCACATGGCGCCGATCATCGGCCGTGCGCACGTCGGGTACTTGCCGACGCGGCGCGTGGTCGGGATCAGCAAGCTCGCGCGCGTCGTGGACGGTTTTGCGCGCCGCTTCCAGGTCCAGGAAAAGCTCACCGCCCAGATCGCATCCTGCATCGACGATGTGCTCAAGCCGCGCGGCGTCGGCGTGGTCATCGACGCGGTTCATCAGTGCATGACGACACGCGGCGTACACAAGCGCGGGGTATCCATGGTCACCAGCCGAATGGTCGGTGCGTTCCGGGCCGACGCGAGCACGCGCTCGGAATTCCTCCGCTTCATCGGCATCGAGGGCAGCGAGCGGCGCTGAGCCGCCCCTTTAGCGCTTGCCGGGAGGACGCGCCGGCACCACGTCCACCGAGAAGGTGAACTTATGGCGCTCGCCCGACGCGAGCGCTCCGACACCGACCACGTGCCGCGCGATCTTCTCGCCCTGCTCGTTGGTGATCGAGATCACCACGCAGTACTCGCTCTCGCTGCGGCTCGGATGCGCAATGGTCCCTTCGAGACGCATCGCCGAGTGTCCCGCGGCTTGCGGCTCGGCGTTGTTGCCGACGTTGAATCGAAGGTGATGCTGACACCCAGGGCAAATGTTGGCGCTCTGCAGAACAGTCGCCTTGCAATGCGGACATGTTCGCGTTGCGCCAAGCGCGCCTGGACGAACTACGCTCATCAGGACCCGGCGGCGGTGCCCAGCTTCTTGAGCTTCTCGTCATCCCAGCCGAACTCGACGTGCCCGCGCATGCGCGAGCCGGCGGCCACGGTGATCGAGCCGGCCTTGACGTCGCCGACGATCACACCGCCCTCGAGGACGTCGACCCGCTTGGCCGATTCGATGTTGCCCTGCAGCTCTCCGCCGACCACGACGACCGCGGCGAGCACTTGACCGGTCAGGTGGGCACCCGGCTCGATGTTGAAGTTGCCGTCGATGCGCACATCGCCCTTGAAGCGTCCCGCCATGCGCACATTGCCCGATCCCTCGATCTTGCCCTCGATGGTCAGGTTCGCCGCGATGACGGACTCGCCGCCCTCGCCGCGAGCGGCGGGGGCCGGGGCGGGCCGACGCGGCGCCGCGGCCAGGGCCGCGTCGCTCGAGATTCGGTCGCTCGGCGCCGGACGCTCCGCGACGGGAGCCGGTGCCGGAGCGGCTGCGCCCCCGGGGACGGGCGTCAAGGGTTCTTTACGACCCGTCGGGGCAGGACCGGGCGTGGGTTTCTCGTTCCAAAGTGCCATAGCAGACTCTCCCGCAATTGAGGATCACAAGCGTACACGCTAACACTTGAATATGTCACCGGAACAAATGTCTTGGAATGGAGACGCGCCGCACAGTTTGCGGGCCTGCCTTACGCCGTCCTACGGCGACCGGAGGCCAGGTCGCGCTCGGACTATAATGCACCGCTAAAAAAGGGGACTACATTGTTTGAGACCATCGACCGGCTGAAGCCAGATCAGATCCTGGGGCTCATGGCGCAGTTTCGCGCCGATCCCTTCCCGCAGAAGGTCGACCTCGGCGTCGGCGTCTACCGGGATCCGAGCGGCAACACGCCGGTGCTCGAGTGCGTGCGCCGCGCCGAGCAACTGGTGCTTGCGGCGCAATCGACCAAGTCCTATGTGGCGGCTGCGGGCCGCGAGGAATACAACACCGCCGTCGAGACCCTCGTACTCGGGCCTCGCCACCCGGCGCGTACGATGCGCCGCACACGGACCGCGCAGACTCCCGGGGGATGCGGTGCGCTGCGCGTCGGCGCCGAACTCGTCCGCGCCGTCGCGCCCGCCACGGTGGTGTATCTGAGCGATCCGACCTGGGGCAATCACGCGCCGCTCCTCGGCGGCTGCGGATTGAAGCTCGAGCGCTATCCCTACTACGACGCCGCCGCTCACCGGCTGCTCTTCGAATCGATGCTCGATCGGCTGGAGCAGGCGCGCGCCGGTGATGTCGTGCTCGTGCACGCGTCCTGTCACAACCCATGCGGCGCCGACCTGTCGCTTGAGCAGTGGCGCGCGCTCGCGGAGCTGCTTGCGCGCAAGCGTCTGCTGCCGTTCATCGATCTGGCCTATCAAGGATTCGGCACGGACCTCGACGGCGGACGCCGCGGGATTGCGTCTCGTGATCGAGGCTGTCCCGGAGGCCATGATCGCCGTCTCGCACTCCAAGAATCTCGGTCTGTACCGCGAGCGGGTCGGCGCGATCATCACCGTGAGCGAGAACGAAGTCGCGCGCCGACGCGGTGCAAAGCCACGTCCTGCAGATCGCCCGCAGCATCTATTCCATGCCGCCGGATCACGGCGCGGCAATCGCCGCCCGCATTTTCGCGGATCCGGCGCTGTCGCAGACGTGGCTCGCGGAGCTCGCGACGATGCGCGACCGGATCCGGGAGATGCGGGCGCTCCTCGCGGGGCATCTGCGCGAGGCGACGCGCGGCAACTCGTTCGATTTCATCGATACGCAGCACGGGATGTTTTCATTGCTCGGGGTGCCGAGCTCGACGGTGGAGGCGCTGCGGACGCAGCATCACATTTACATGACGTCCGACAGCCGCATCAATCTCGCCGGCATCATGCCGCACAACGTCGCATACGTGGCGGCAGCGATCGCCGCGCAACGCCAGCCGGATTACTCATGAATTACGAAACCGATCACGAGGAGCCGAGCGCCTCAGTCGCCGAGCGCGGTGCCCAATGCTTTTACTTCCAGGGCCGAGTCGCGCATCACGCTCACGATGCGCTTCTCGTTCAAGCCGAGGCGCATGCTCGACGGCAAACCGTCGAGCGCCTGGACGACATCGGGCTCGCTCGCAGAGTACCGTGACATCAATATCGCGACCGCCAGCACGTCGCTCAGGTCCGCCTGCTCCGGCTCGTGCCGGGCGAGCTCTTCCTGCTCCCCGACCGCCTGCGCCATGCTCTCGGGAAACTCCCAGTTCTCGAGGATCGCCTTGCCGATCGAGGCGTGCCATTCCCCGACGATCTGCTCGATCATCCCGCCGCTCGTGAACAGCTCCGGATGCGAGACGCGCGCGGGTGAGCACATAGAGCTTGCCGATGCCGTGCATCATGCCGACGAGCAGGGCCTCGTCGGGATTCACGCGCGTGCAGGTGCGTGCCAGCACGAAGGAGAGTGCGGCGACCGACGTGCTTTCATTCCATAACTGCTTCAGCTGATCCTCGAGCCCCGCCAGCTTGTTGCTCTTGCGAATCTGCGCCATGGCGAAGGAGATCGAGGCGCTGCGCACCATGTTGTGGCCGATACGATTGATCGCGGTCCGCAAGTCCGTGACGGGTTTGCCGCTGCGGTTGAGCGAGGCGGAATTGGCGATGCGCATGAGCCGCGCCGAGAGAGCCGGCTCGGAGCCCACCACGCGCACCACCTGGTCCACCGAGGAATTCGGATCGGACAAAATGCGGCGCACGCGAACGGCGATCTCGGGAAAGGAAGGCAGGTCCACTTTGCCCGCCGACAGCTCGCCGGCGAGCGATTGGATGAACGCAAAGGCATCCTGTGAATGCTGAGGCGGCAACGATGTTTGCGCTGAAACGGTCAATTTCGCTCTCGCACGAAAAGTGGCACGAGCACCCTGCGGTGCGCGCTCCCCACGAAATCGGCCGGGAAGCGGCGATCTTGAGTGACGGAAAGCCCCTTAAATCGCCGCCAGGCGGTGCAGACGCCGCGCGGCGGCTGGTCCCGGGCGGGGGCCCTTAAGGCCCCGGGGCCTTAGTGGGCGGCGGGCGGCTGGTAAAGCGCTGGTGCACCTCACCGTTCAGGGACCGCTCCGTATATCGACCCTTGCAATACGTCGTAAGCACGCGCCGCCAGAAGGTGACGGCGCTGGGGTTGCGTTGATACTCGACGATTTCCCAGTCGCCGGCGAATCGATCGAATATGAGCTTGGCCGCATCGCGGCCGATCCCTAAGCGCCGGTGCGACTTGCGGACGAAAAACTCCGACATATGGTAATTGACAGGGGTTTCACCGGCCGCAGCGACCCGGGGTCGGCTCACGAGCGCAAACCCCACCGCGTCCGCCCCCTTGACGATCACGAGGGGATGGGAATGATCGTTCGAGAACCAGTTCGCGAAAATCTCGTCTTGGTGCGGATTACCCGCACCCAACACCGAGAATAGGCCGGTATTCAAGTCCGCCAAGGCATCGAGATACTCAGGATAGATCTCCTGGATCCACTGGCGATCCTTCTTGGAGTGCCTGCAGTCGCGAATGCTGACGAGCAAGGAGGCCGCTTTCCTGTGCCTAAAGACAATGCCCGAGCGAACAAGCCGACTCGGCCGTCCGCCCGGGCATGGATCAGCTATCGAAGCGAATTACTTCGGAGCCGAAGCCGCGGACGCAGCGGACTGTGCCGCATCGGCGGCAGCGCTGGCGGCGGCAGCCGAGTCAGCGGCGGCCGAGGCGGCCGAATCAGGAGCTGGCGTAGCGGCAGGCGGCGGAGTCGTATCGGTCGTCGGCGCAGGAGCCTCGGTCTTGCTACCGCAGGCACTCAGCACGAGCGCAGCGACAAAGGCGCTTAGAGCAAGTTTGGATTTCATCTATCGATACCCCAGAAATTTAATGATAACGTTTTAGGCAAGCGTGTTGTATTGGGCTTCCACCCAACTGTCGGGCCCGATTTTAGAGGGTTTCGGCTGACTTTCATATCACTTTCGTCGATCATGGAGCGCCTTTAACGTGCACCCACCAGGTCTTGACGAGCTTTATTCGGGGCATTTGCGGACCTTGGCGAGGCGGACGGACGCTGCGCTCGCGGCGACGGGATTCGACGCGCTGGTGATTCATGCGGGCGTTCCCCCCATGATGTTTCTGGACGATCAAGCCTATCCGTACAAGGTGAATCCACACTTCAAGGCCTGGGTACCGATCATCGACAACCCCGGCTGCACCCTTATTTACATCCCGGGGCGCGCCCCGCTCGTATTGTTTCATCGCCCCGACGATTACTGGCACAAGCCGGCGAGCGTGCCTGACGAGCCCTGGACACGACACGTCGAGATCATCCCCATGGCGGATCCCGCCCAGGGCTCATCACACTGGACGGGACTCGGCCGCGTCGCTTTCATCGGTCCGAACGAGGCGTTTCCCGGCGCGGCGGCCGGCAGCCTCAACAACCCCGATCTGCTCAAGAAGCTGCACTACGACCGCGCGGTAAAGACGCCCTACGAGCTCGAATGCATGCGGCGCGCGAATGCGCTGGGTGCGCGCGGGCATCGCGCGGCATTGGCGGCCTTTCTTGACGGCGCGTCCGAATACGAGACCCAGATGCGCTACCTCGAGGCCTGCGAGCAGCGCGAGGAGGAGATGCCGTACAACAACATCGTCGCCTATAACGAGAATGCGGCGGTGCTGCATTATCAGCATCTCGAGCGCCGGCCACCCGACTCGCTGCGTTCCTTCCTCATCGACGCCGGCGCGCAATTCCGGGGCTATGCGGCAGACATCACGCGCACCTATGCCGCTGCATCCGGACCTTTCTCCGATTTGATTGCGGCGCTCAACACCGCGCAGCTGCGCATGTGCGACGAGATCGTCACGGGGCGTGACTACCGCCAAGTGCACCTCTCAGCGCATCGCCTCGTCGGGGACGTGCTCGAGCAGATCGGATTGACCACGCTCCCGGGCCAAGCCGCGCTCGAGGCCGGGGTCACGGGGGTGTTCTTTCCGCACGGTATCGGCCATCTGCTCGGCCTCCAGGTACACGACGTCGGCGGCGTGATGGGCGACCCGAAAGGAGCGGAGCGCGCGCGGCCCGAGGGACATCCTTACCTGCGGCTCACGCGGATGCTCGAGCCGGGCGTCGTGGTGACGGTCGAGCCCGGCATCTATTTCATCGAATCGCTCCTGAAGGCCGCTCGCGACGACGCGCGCGGCAGCCATATCGACTGGAGCATGGTGGAGCGATTGCGGCCCTACGGCGGCATTCGCATCGAGGACAACGTCGTCACTACCGACAACGTCCCGGAAAACATGACCCGGAATGCGTTCGCCGGGCTCGCCGCAGCCGCCTGATGACAGTCGCACAGCGACGGTCGCGAGGGGCAGCGGGTGGCGCTCGCGAAGCCCGCCGGGTCAGGCCGCTTTGGCCTTGCGGCGCTTGGGCGCCGCGGCCGTCTCATCTTTGGCTTGCGCCTCGGGAGCGGCTTTCTTCGTTCGCTTAGGTTTGCTCTTCTTGCCGTCGGAGGCCTTCTCCGCCTCGGCCTTGACCTCCTCGACGAGCTGCATGAGCGCCATGTCCGCCGAGTCGCCCGGACGCGGCTCCATCTTGAGGATGCGCGTGTAGCCGCCCGCCCGTGCCTTGAAGCGCGGTCCGAGATCATCGAACAGCTTCTCCACCACGGCGACATCGCGCAACCGCGCGTAGGCGAGGCGCCGCTTGGCGACGGAATCGATCTTCGCCAACGTGATCAGCGGCTCGACCACGCGGCGCAGCTCCTTCGCCTTCGGAACGGTCGTGCGGATGGTCTCATGGCGCAGGAGCGAGGTCGCCATATTGCGCAGCAAAGCATGGCGATGAGAGGAGTTACGCGAGAGCTGACGCCCGCTGTTTCTGTGCCGCATGTGTGAAAAGCCCTACTGTAAAGATCTCGCCCGCTTAAGTGCAGCGCTTCAGATGCCGTCGCGATCGTCGTCGCGCTTCAATCCCGGCGGCGGCCAGTTGTCGATCCGCATGCCGAGGGTCAAGCCGTGGCTCTCCAGCACTTCCTTGATCTCGGTGAGCGATTTCTTGCCGAGATTCGGCGTGCGCAAGAGCTCCACCTCGGTTCGCTGCACCAGGTCGCCGATGTAGTGGATGTTCTCCGCCTTCAGGCAGTTGGCGCTGCGCACGGTGAGCTCGAGCTCATCGACAGGCCGCAGCAGGATGGGATCGAACTGCGTCTCGGTGGCCTTGGTGGTCGAATCGTCCTGGCCTTGCAGATCGACGAACACGGACAGCTGATCCTTGAGGATGCCGCCGGCGCGGCGAATGGCCTCTTCCGGATCGATGGTGCCGTTGGTCTCGATGTCGAGGATCAGCTTGTCGAGGTCGGTGCGCTGCTCGACGCGCGCGCTCTCGACGTTGTAGGTGACCTTGCGCACCGGGCTGAAGGAGGCATCGAGCTGCAGGCGGCCGATGGCACGCGTCTGCTCCTCGAATGCCATGCGCTGGGCAGCGGGCCGATAGCCGCGGCCGCGCTCGACCTTGAGCGACATGGACAGCTCGCCCGCCTTGGTGAGATTCGCGATCACGAGCTCCGGATTCAGGATCTCGATGTCGTGGTCACCCGCGATGTCGCCGGCGGTCACGGGACCCGGGCCTTTCTTGTGCAGGCGCACTTCGGCCACTTCACGCGTGTGCATGCGGATGGCCACCGCCTTGAGATTCAGCAGAATGTCGACCACGTCTTCCTGCACGCCCTCGATCGCGGTGTACTCGTGGAGCACCCCCTCGATCTCGATCTCGGTGATCGCCGCGCCCGGTAAGGACGAGAGCAGCACGCGGCGCAAGGCGTTACCCAGTGTGTGTCCGAAGCCGCGCTCGAACGGCTCGATCACGATCCGCGCGTGGCGCGTCGACACAGGTTGCACCTTGACCACTCGGGGCTTCAAAAACTCGGTTATGGATCCCTGCATGGAATACCTCGCTAAAGACTTCGGACACTGCGCAGCACGCGCTGCGATGCCGCCCGCAGGGCGGCGAGAAGATGCGCTACTTGGAATACAACTCGACGACCAAGCTCTCGTTGATGTCGGGCAGGATCTCCTGCCGCTCGGGAACGGTCTTCAAAAGACCCGAGAACTTCTTGTCGTCCACTTCGACCCAGTCCGGGAAGCCCACCTGGGCCGCCATCGCGAGGGCCGCCGCTACGCGAGTCTGCTTCTTGGCTTTCTCACGGAGGTTGATCACGTCGCCGGCCTTGCACTGATAGGAGGCGATGTTCACCAGCTTGTCGTTCACCGTCACGCCTTTGTGGCTCACCAACTGCCGCGCCTCGGCGCGCGTGACGGCAAAGCCCATCCGGTAGACCACGTTATCGAGACGAGATTCCAGAAATTGCAGCAACGTCTCGCCGGTCGCGCCGGGACGGCCCGCGGCCTTCTGGTAGTAGTTGCGGAACTGCCGCTCGAGCACTCCGTACATGCGGCGCAGCTTCTGCTTCTCGCGCAGCTGCAGCCCGTACTCGGACAAACGCTGCTTGCGCTCGCTCTTCACACCGCCGGGCGGCACCTCGAGCTTGCACTTCGACTCGAGCGGCTTCGTCCCGCTCTTCAGGAACAGGTCGGTCCCCTCGCGTCGGGAGAGCTTGCATTTCGGACCGGTGTACTTTGCCATGGCGAACCTTGATCTCTACTATTTGAGCGAATCGAGCCTGGAAGGCCGCTTAGACGCGTCGCTTCTTGGGCGGGCGACAACCGTTATGGGGGATCGGGGTGACGTCTTCAATGTTGGTGATCTTGAGACCGCAGCCGTTCAGCGCACGCACCGCCGATTCGCGTCCCGGTCCGGGACCCATCACGCGCACCTCGACATTCTTCACCCCGTGCTCCTGCGCCGCCGTACCGGCGCGCTCGGCCGCCACCTGCGCGGCGAACGGGGTCGACTTGCGCGAGCCGCGGAAGCCGCAGCCGCCCGAGGTCGCCCAGGACAGCGTGTTGCCCTGACGGTCGGTGATGGTGATGATGGTGTTGTTGAACGAGGCGTGCACGTGCGCGATCGCGTCCAGGACGTTCTTGCGCGCCTTCTTGCGGGCGGGCTTTGCGGCACCGCCGCCGGCCTGGTTTTGCGCGTTACCTTGCTTCTGATCAGCCATATTGATGCGTTCCTCAATTCACGCGAATTGCCCGCAGTGCGGGCAATGAGTTAAATCCTGTCGCGACCGGCCTTAAACCTTGCCCGGCGGCGCGTTCATCTTGACCGCCTGCTTGCGCGGTCCCTTGCGGGTGCGGGCATTGGTGCGGGTCCGTTGACCGCGCAGCGGCAAGCCTTTGCGATGGCGGATGCCGCGATAGCAGCCGAGGTCCATCAAACGCTTGATGTTCATGGACACTTCGCGGCGCAGATCGCCCTCGACCGCGAATTTCGCGACTTGGGAGCGAAGTGCCGCCACTTCGGCATCCGTCAGATCCTTCACCTTGACGTCGTGCTTCACGCCCGCCGCATCGGCGATGCGGATTGCGCGGCTCTTGCCGACGCCGAAAATGTGAGTCAGCCCGATGACGACGTGCTTGTTCATCGGTATGTTGATACCAGCGATACGCGCCATCAAAATTCCCCTATTCCGCTCGCGCGCGGACGATGGTAGCGCCCGCGAAAAAGCAGAGAAGTATAACGAAAAATGCTCTCATGATCAATGCGAACGGTCATGAGGGTCCTGTCAGCCCTGACGCTGCTTGTGGCGCGCATCGGATGAGCAGATGACGTAGACGATGCCGCGCCGCCGCACGATTTTGCAGTTCTTGCAGATCTTCTTGACCGACGGACGAACTTTCATTTCTTACCCCCAATGCCTCGCAAACTGGATTTCTTCAGAAGGCCCTCGTACTGATGCGACATCACGTGCGACTTCGCCTGGGCGACGAAATCCATGACGCCGACCACGATGATCAGGAGGGAGGTGCCGCCGAACTGAAACGGGATGCTCGGATTCAGCATGCGCGCGATCTCCGGCAGCACGCACACGGCCATGATGTAGAGACCACCCCACAAAGTGAGCCGGGTCAGGACCTTGTCCAGGTAATCGCCGGTCTGCTGGCCCGGGCGAATACCCGGAATAAAGGCGCCCGCCTTCTTCAGGTTCTCCGCCGTGTCGCGCGCGTCGTACACCAGCGCCACGTAGAAGAATGCGAAGCCGATGATGAGCAGCGCGAACAGGATGACGTGCAAGGGCTGCCCATAATTGAGAATCGCCGCGATCTTCTGCAAGGTGCGCTGCAAGGCGTTCGGATTCGGGCTGTTGCCGAAGAACTGCGCGAGAGTCGCCGGGAATACCAGCAAGCTCGAGGCGAAGATCGGCGGAATCACGCCCGCCATGTTGAGCTTGAACGGCAGGTGCGTGCTCTGGCCTTGCATCATACGCCGTCCGACCTGGCGTTTTGCGTAGTTCACCTGGATCTTGCGCTGCGCCGTCTCGACGAATACGCAGAAGAAGGTCACCCCGATCACCACCACGAGAATCAGCAGCACGATGAGCGGGTTCATCTCGCCCGAACGGACCATTTCCAGGGTGTTGCCGATGGCGCGCGGCAGCCCCGCAACGATGCCGGCGACGATGATCATGGTGATGCCGTTGCCGATACCGCGCTCGGTGATCTGCTCGCCGAGCCACATCACGAACATGGTGCCCGTCGTGATCGAGACGGTCGCGATGAACAAGAACTGCGGGCCGGGGTTGGGCACCAGGTTGTTGCCCGCATTCTGGATGGCGAGCGCGGCTCCGAACCCCTGGAATGCGGCGAGCCCCACGGTGCCGTAGCGGGTGTACTGCATGAGTTTGCGCCGGCCGGACTCGCCGTCCTTGCGAATCTGGTTCCACGGCGCATACACCATGGAGGCCATTTGCACGATGATCGAGGCCGTGATGTAGGGCATCACGTTCAGGGCGAAGATGCTGAAGCGCTGCAGTGCGCCGCCCGAGAACATGTTGAACATGCCGAGGAGCGTGCCTTGCTGCCCCGAGAAGAATTGCGCGAACTTCGCCGCATCGATGCCGGGGACCGGGATGAACGTGCCGATGCGATACACCACGAGCGCGCCCAAGAGGAACCACAGGCGATTGCGCATCTCCTGAAAGCGCGTCATGTCTCCTAAGGCAGTGGCGGCGCTGGTCGATGTGGCCATGGCGGCTCTCAGACCTCGAAGCGGCCGCCGGCCGACTCGACCGCGCTCTTGGCGCCCTTGGTCGCAGCGATCGCCTTGTCCTTGATGACGAAGGCCTTGCTGACGCTCCCCGACAGAATGATCTTCACCCGCTCGGTGTATTCCGGGACCAGGCTCGCCTCGATGAGCGCGGCCAGCGTGACCTCGCTCGCGGAGACGCGCATCAGATCGCTGAGCGTGAGCTCGGCGCGGCTCGCCTTCATGGCGGAGCGGAACCCGGTCTTCGGCAAGCGCCGCTGCAGCGGCATCTGGCCGCCCTCGAAGCCCACCTTGTGGTAGCCGCCCTTGCGGGCGCGCTGACCCTTGACGCCGCGTCCGCAGGTCTTGCCCTGGCCGGCGGAGGCGCCGCGTCCGACCCGCAAATGCGGCTTTTTGGAGCCGGCTGCCGGCTTGATGGTGTTTAAGCGCATAGTGATTCTCTTAACCTTGCTCTTTAAGCTCGCTGCTTCGCGGCGGAGGCCTTCGCTGCGTCCGCAGGCTCCACTCGCAGCATGTGGCTCGCCGCGAACATCATGCCGCGGTTCGACGGGGTATCCGCCACGACCACGCTGTGACCGATGCGGCGCAGGCCCAGCCCGCGCGCGCAGGCGCGGATGTTCGCGAGCTGCCCCGCCATGCTCTTGATCAAGGTGACTTTGAGGGATTTGTCGCTCATACCGTTAACCCACGATTTCCTCGACGCTCTTGCCGCGCTTGGCGGCGATGTCGTCCGGCGTGCGGAGCTTGCCGAGCGCGTCCATGGTCGCCCGCACCACGTTGATGGGATTGCGCGATCCGTAGCTCTTGGCGAGCACGTTGCGCACGCCCGCGCACTCGAACACGGCGCGCATGCCGCCGCCGGCGATCACACCGGTACCGTCCGCGGCCGGCTGCATGTAGACGCGCGTCGTTCCATGCCGTCCTTTGACCGCGTAGAACAACGTATCGTTCTTGAGCGATACGTTCACCAGGCTTTTGCGCGCCTGCATCATGGCCTTCGATATCGCCACCGGCACCTCGCGCGCCTTGCCGTAGCCGAAGCCCACGCGTCCGGCGCCGTCGCCCACCACGGTGAGGGCGGTGAACCCGAACTGCTTGCCGCCCTTGACCACTTTCGCGACGCGATTCACGGCGACCAGCTTTTCGAGCAGGTCGTCTCCGGACATCGGTTTTTCTGTTCTCGCCATAATGTCTCCGTTAGAACTCGAGACCCGCCTCGCGGGCGGCATCCGCCAGCGCTTTCACGCGGCCGTGATACATGAAGCCGGAACGGTCGAATGCAACCTTGCCGATGCCCTTCGCCTTGGCCCGCTCCGCAATGGCGCGACCGACGGCCTTGGCGGCCTCGACGTTGCCGGTGGTCTTCAGCTCGCCGCGCACGTCTTTCTGCAGGGTCGAGGCCGCCACCAGCACCTTGTCGCCCTCGGCGGCAAAGATCTGCGCATAAATGTGGCGCGGCGTGCGGTGGACGGAGAGCCGCAGCGCGGCGAGCTCCTTGATCTTCACGCGGCTGCGCAGCGCCCGCCGCAATCGCGTGTCTTTCTTGTGCAGCTTCATGTGATTACTTCTTTTTCGCCTCTTTCAGCGAAATCTTTTCGTCCGAATACTTCACGCCCTTGCCCTTGTAAGGCTCCGGCGGCCTGAATCCGCGAATCTCCGCCGCGGTCTGTCCGACGCGCTGACGGTCGATGCCCTTCACCAAGATCTCGGTCTGGCTGGGCGTCTCGATGGTCACGCCCTCCGGGATCGCATAGTTGATCAGATGCGAGAAGCCGAGCGTCAGGGTGAGATTCTTCGCCTGCACCGCGGCACGATAGCCGACGCCCACGAGCTCGAGCTTCTTCTCGTAGCCCTTGGTCACACCGAGAACCATGTTCGCGAGGTGCGCGCGCGTTGCGCCCGCGATCGCGTTGAGGCCTTCGGCGTCCGTGCTCGCCTGCACCTCGAGATGCTTATCCTGCTGCAGCACCTTGATGCCGCTCTTCAGCGCGAGGGTGAGCGAGCCCTTGGCGCCCTTCACGGTCACACTGTCGGCGCCGATCGTGGCGCTCACGCCTTGCGGCAGATCTACCGGTTTCTTTGCTACTCGAGACATGATGAAGTCCTGGCGGTATCTGGATTTGAGCGATTACTGAACGACGAACAGCACTTCGCCGCCGGTGCCGGCCGCGCGCGCCTGACGATCCGACATGATGCCCTGCGGCGTCGACACCACCGCCACCCCCAGCCCGCCGAGCACCTTCGGCAACTCGTCCTTGCCGCGATAGATGCGCAGGCCCGGACGGCTGATGCGCTCGATGCGGTCGATGACCGGACGGCCATCGTGGTACTTCAGCTCGACCGACAAGGCCTTGTGCGGGCTCGCGGGATCGACGCCGTAACCGGCGATGTATCCCTCGTCCTTCAGCACCTTGAGAATGGCGAGCTTGAGCTTCGAGGCGCCCACGCCCACGGTCGGCTTGCCGGCAGACTGTGCGTTGCGGATGCGGGTCAGAAGATCGGCGATCGGATCTGTCATGCTCATTGTGCGCGCCTCACCAGCTCGCCTTGGAAAGGCCCGGGATTTCCCCGCGGCTCGCAGCTTCGCGCAGCTTGGTGCGCGCCAGGCCGAACTTGCGATACACCCCGCGCGAGCGGCCGGTGATCGAGCAGCGATTGCGCTGGCGATGCGCGCTCGCATCGCGCGGCTGGCGCTGCAGCTCGGCTTGCGCCGCGGCGCGCTCTTCCGCCCCCGTCTTCGGATTGCGGATCAGCTCTCTGAGCTCGGCGCGCCGGGCAGCGTACTTCTTGGCTACCTTGAGGCGGCGCTTCTCGCGCATGAGCATGTTGGTCTTGGCCATGGGCTATTACCCTACTTGCGAAACGGAAAGTTGAAGGCTTCGAGCAGCGCACGTCCGTGCTTGTCGTCCGCGGCCGACGTCGAGATGGTGATGTCCATCCCGCGAATCTGATCGATCTGGTCGTACTGAATTTCCGGGAAAATGATCTGTTCCTTCACGCCCAGGCTGTAGTTGCCGCGGCCGTCGAAGGAGCGCGCGCTGATGCCGCGGAAGTCGCGGATGCGGGGAATCGCGATATTCACCAGCCGGTCGAGGAACTCGTACATGCGCGCGCCGCGCAAGGTGACCTTGCAGCCGATCGCCTGACCGTCGCGCACCTTGAACGTGGCGACGGACTTCTTCGCCTTGGTCACGGCGGGCTTCTGCCCGGTGATCTTGGCGAGGTCCGCGGTGGCCGCGTCCATCACCTTCTTGTCCGCAACCGCCTCGCCCACACCCATGTTGACCGTGATCTTGAGGATGCGCGGCACTTGCATGGTGTTCTTCAGGGCCAGGCTCTGCTTGAGCTCGGGCACGATCTTCTCGCGGTAAATTTGTTGCAGTCTTGCCATGTGTTCGCCCGTTACTTGGGGTCAATCATTTCTTTGTTCGACTTGAATACGCGCACCTTGCGGCCGTCGCCAAGCGCCTTGAAGCCGACGCGGTCTGCCTTCTGCGTCGCGGGATTGAAGATCGCCACGTTCGAGATATGGAGCGGTGCCTCGCGCTCGATGATGCCGCCCGGCCGATTCTGGTTCGGGTTCGGCTTCTCGTGCTTCTTGATCATGTTGAGGCCTTCGACGCGCACCCGATCGCCATCGAGCCCGACGACCGCGCCGCGGCGGCCCTTGTCGCGGCCGGCTATCAAAATAACGGTGTCGCCTTTACGTATCTTCTGCATCACAGCACTTCCGGAGCGAGTGAGATGATTTTCATGAATTGCACATTGCGGAGCTCGCGCGTGACGGGCCCGAAGATGCGGGTGCCGATGGGCTCGAGCTTGTTGGTGAGCAGCACCGCCGCGTTCGTGTCGAAGCGGATCAGCGAGCCGTCGGCGCGGCGCACGCCGCTCTTGGTGCGCACCACCACCGCGTCGTACACCTCGCCCTTCTTGACCTTGCCGCGCGGAATCGCGTCCTTGATGCTCACCTTGATGACATCGCCCACGGCGGCGTAGCGGCGCTTCGAGCCGCCGAGCACCTTGATGCACATCAAGCGCTTGGCGCCGGAGTTGTCGGCTACGTTGAGCATGGTTCGAAGCTGAATCATGTCGGTCCTTTATTCGGCTCGGGCGCGCTCGATAACGCGCACCAGCATCCAGGATTTACGCCGCGACAGCGGTCGGCACGGCTTGATCGATACCGTGTCGCCCTCGCGGCATTCGTTCTTGTCGTCGTGCGCCAGGAGCTTGGTGGTGCGGCGGATGTACTTGCCGTACGTCGGGTGCTTCACCAGACGCTCGACCGATACGGCGATGGTCTTGTCCATCTTGTTGCTCACCACTTTGCCCGTGAGCAAGCGCTGGCCGGGGCTCGGCGCCGCCGTCTGCTCCACGTCTTTCTCCGCAGTGGGGTTCGTAGTCGACATCAGGCCTTACCTCCGCGGGCGCGCGCTTGGGCGAGCACCGTCTTCACGCGCGCGATGTTCTTGCGCACTTTCGCAAACTGATCCGGCTTCGCGGCCTGCCCCGTGGCGCGCGCCATCCGTAGATTGAATTGCTCGCGCCGGAGCTTGAGCAGCTCCTCGCCGAGCGCCGCCGGGGCCTTGCCTTGCAGCTCTTTCGCCTTCATGCGCGCACCTGTCGCTTGACGAACGCCGTCGACACCGAGAGCTTCGCGGAGGCGAGCCGGAAGGCTTCGCGCGCGATCGTCTCGCTCATGCCTTCGATCTCGAACAACACCTTGCCGGGCAACACCTTCGCGACCCAGTACTCGACGTTGCCCTTACCCGAGCCCATGCGCACCTCGAGCGGCTTCTGGGTGATCGGCACGTCGGGGAACACGCGGATCCAGATACGGCCGCCGCGCTTCACGTAGCGCGAGATGGCGCGGCGCGCCGCCTCGATCTCGCGCGCCGTCATGCGTGCACGGTCGGTGGCCTTCAGGCCGTACTCGCCGAACGCCACGGAATTGCCGCGCTGCGCGCTGCCCGAGATCCGGCCCTTGAATTGTTTGCGGAACTTGGTCCGCTTCGGCTGCATCATGTGTCGTTACCTAAGTCTTCAACTCTGCACGGGCGCCGGCGTCTCGGCCGGCTTCGCCGCTGCCGGCGCCGCACCCTCGCCCTGGGCGGCCTCGCCCTCGGCGATCTCCGCCTCGGGCTGATCGAATACTTCACCCTTGAAGATCCACACCTTGATGCCGATCACGCCGTACGTGGTCATCGCCTCGGCAAGGCCGTAGTCGATGTCGGCACGGAAGGTGTGCAACGGCACGCGGCCCTCGCGGTTCGTTTCCGTGCGCGCGATTTCCGAGCCGTTCAGGCGGCCGGAGATGCGCACCTTGATGCCGAGCGCACCCGAGCGCATGGTGTTGGTCACGGCGCGCTTCATGGCGCGGCGGAACATGACCCGCTTCTCGAGCTGCTGCGAGATGCCCTCGGCGACGAGCTTCGCATCGAGCTCGGGCTTTCTGATCTCCGCGATGTTCAGGCGCACGTCCTGCACCGTCATGCCGAGAATCTTGGCGACCGCAGCGCGGAGCTTCTCGATGTCCTCGCCCTTCTTGCCGATCACGATGCCCGGCCGCGCCGTGTGGATCGTGATGTTGGCCCGCCGTGCGGCGCGCTCTATGTGGATGTGGCTCACCGAGGCATCGGCAAGCTTCTTCATGAGGAACTTGCGCACCAGGAAATCCGTGTGGATGTTCGAGGCGAACGTCTTGGAGCCCGCGTACCACTTCGACTCCCAGTCGCGCGTAATGCCTAAGCGAATGCCGACCGGATTGACTTTTTGACCCATGCTAGTTTCCTTCCTTCCCGTCGGACACCTGCACCAGGATGTGGCTGTTGCGCTTGGCAATGCGCACGCCCCGCCCCTTGGCGCGCGCGTGAAAGCGCTTGAACATCGGTGCCGCGTCGACTTCCACGCGCGTCACTTTCAGCTCGTCGACATCGGCGTTGAAGTTGTTGTAAGCATTGGCGATCGCCGAATCGAGCACCTTGAGCACGATCTTCGCGCCCTTCTTCGGCATGAACTTGAGCGTGTTCACGGCAAGCGTCGCGGACTTGCCGCGGATGGTGTCCACGACGAGCCGGCATTTCTGCGGTGAGATGCGTGCGTAGCGCAATACGGCTTTGGTCTGCATGAGTTACTCCGCCGCCGACACTTTCTTGTCGCCCGAATGCGCCTTGAAGATGCGCGTCGGGGAAAATTCGCCGAGCTTATGGCCGACCATGTTTTCCGTGACGAACACGGAATTGAAAATCTTGCCGTTGTGGACCAGGAAGGTGTGGCCGACGAAATCGGGCGTGATGAGGGAACGGCGCGACCAGGTCTTGATCGGCTTCTTGACGTTGGCGGAGTCATCTTCTCGATTTTCATCCATGAGGTGATCGTCAACGAAGGGTCCTTTTTTGAGGGTGCGGGACATACGTATGGAGATTAGTGTTTCTTGTTCTGGCGGCGTTGCACGATGAATTTGTTCGACGGCTTGTACTTCGGACGGGTCTTGAGCCCCTTCGAAGGCTGGCCCCAGGGCGAGACCGGATGCTGGCGTCCACCGCCGCCCTTGCTCTTGCCCTGGCCGCCGCCCATCGGGTGATCGACCGGGTTCATGACCATGCCGCGCACATGCGGACGGCGCCCCAGCCAGCGGGAGCGTCCGGCTTTGCCGAGGGAAACGTTTTCGTGCTCGATGTTGCCGACCTGGCCGATGGTGGCGTAGCACTGGGCGAAAATCTTGCGGATTTCGCCGGAGGGCAGGCGCACCTGCGCGTAACCGGCGTCGACCGACATGATGCGCGCAGCTGCCGGCGGTGCGGCCGATCTGGGCGCCGCCCGGGGATGATTTCGATGTTGTGGATCGCCGCGCCGAGCGGAATTTTCTCGAGCGGAAGCGCGTTGCCGATGATCGGGCTCGGCGCCGGACCGCGAGCTCGCTCCGACCGTCAGGCCGACCGGGGCGATGATGTAGCGCTGTTCGCCGTCGGCATACTTAAGGAGAGCGATGCGCGCGGTGCGGCTCGGATCGTATTCGATCGACTCGACCACGGCCTTGACGCCGATTTGTTGCGCTTGAAATCGATGAAGCGGTAGCGCTGCTTGTGGCCGCCGCCGATGTGGCGCGAGGTCTGCCGGCCGGAGTGGTTGCGGGCCCCGGTGCGGTTCTTCTTGATGGTCAAAGAGGTGAGCGGGCCGCCCTTGTGCAGGTGCGAGCGATCGACCTTCACCACGAAGCGCGTGCCCGGGGAGGTGGGTCGCATTTTGATGAGTGCCATGGCGTTCCTCTACTTCGCTGCGCCGGTGAAGTCGATGGACTGCCCGGCTTGCAGGCGCACGTAAGCCTTCTTGTAGCCGTTGCGCCTGCCTTCCACGTTCTTGAAGCGGCGGCTCTTGCCGGGCTTGTTGAGGAGATTCACGCCCTCGACTTTCACCTCGAACATGAGCTCGACCGCATGCTTCACCTCCTCCTTGGAGGCATCGCCCAGCACGCGGAACACGTACTGATTGCTCTTGTCCGTGAGAGTCGCCGCCTTTTCGGACACATGCGGCTGCAGCAGCACGTTCATCAAGCGTTCCTTATTCATTCGGCGCCTCCGAGACGCTGTTCGAGCATGCGCAGCGCACCGACAGTGGCGATCACGGTCTGGTGCTTGACCAGGCTCACCGGATCGAGCGAGCCGACCGGCAT
>CAWDFR010000016.1:0-156085 GCA_963801685.1 uncultured Gammaproteobacteria bacterium | reverse complement strand
GCCCTGCCGCGCCACCATTGGATCGACGCCGGGAAACGCGCGACTGTCAAGGTCCAGAGATTGAAATCCAGCATGGTGCTCACCGGGGTGTAAAGCTGCCCGGGTCGATGTCGTAGGCATTGAGCAGAAGCACGTAGTCGCGGTCGACGGCATCGCGTCCGGATCGGCGGGATGAGTCACCCAGGAGCCCATCATGCCCATCGCCAGTCCGCGTGGTCTCATCCGCGTGCGGGTGATACATGAAGGACCCCGCGCGCTGCGCCCGGAACTCGTACACGAACGTCTGCCCGGGCTTGATGGACGGCCATTGAGGCCCGATACGCCGTCCATGCCATTCGGCAGCCGCTGGCCGTGCCAGTGAATGCTGGTGGCCTCCGGCAGGCGGTTGGTGACGAACATGCGCACCCGGTCGCCCTCGACGACCTCGATGGTGGGTCCCGGCGATTGGCCGTTGTAGCCCAGAGATTCGCCTTCATGCCGGCGCAATTTCGCGCACCACGGGCTCGGCCACCAGATGAAATCCTTGACCCCGTCGCGCAGCCGCCAGGGGAGCGTCCAGCCGTTGAGGGTCGCCACCAGGGTCGGGTCTGCCGTTGGGCGGCGCGAGAGGGGTGCGGGTGTCCGTGGCGGTCGATGAGACGATCTCGGGAAGCGCCGCCAACGCGGACTTGCCTACGCTCGCCGCGGCAAGCGCGGCGATGCCGGTGAATAAACGTCGTCGTGTCACCATGAGTATCTCCTAAAGCCGCGGCACGGGGCCGGAAAGGGCCGCATCCAGCGATGCACGGGCGATCCAGAAATCACGCACGCTCTGCAGATAGTCGCTGACGCCGGCAATTTGCGCGCGTGAGTCGGCGAGCAGGTCGAAGACGCTGATCTGCCCGGCGTCATAGCGCAGTCGATCAGCTTCAGCGATGGACCTCTGCAGCGGCAACATCTCATCGCGCTGGCGCAGGGCGATGTCATGCGCCGCGCGCAGGTGCGCGTAGGCCTTGCGCACCTCCCCGCGGGCCTCGAGCGCCGCCTGGCCGAACCGCGCGAGCGCCTGGGCGTAGCGCGCTTCGTCTTCGTGCACCCGCGGTGCGCCGCTATCGAAAATCGGCACCTCGAGGCTCACCTCGAAGCCGGTCTCGTAGGGGGCCGAGCCCGGCCCTTGCTGGACGCGCGTCGGCCCGGCGTCCAGGACGTTCACGAATCGGGTCGCGCGCGTGAGGTGCAGATCCGCGGCGAGCGCGTCGAGATTCGCGCGCATGGCCTTGAGGTCCATGCGCTCGTCGAGGGCGGTGCGCTCGATGAGCGCAGGCTCCTCGATCGACGGCGGGACGTCCGGCAGGCGCTCGGCGAGTTGCAGTTTGTCGCGCTCGATGTCGACACCGAGCGACTCGATCAAGTCCTGGCGCGCGAGGGACTCGGCGAGCCGCGCGCGTTCGAGCTCGAGCGCGGCTTCGGCGTGGAAGCTGCGCTCGCGCGCCTCATCGAGCGGGCTCCAGTTGCCGGCCTGACGCATGCGACGCGCGAGCTCCGCTCCGGTCTCGGCCGCTGTCTCGACCTCGCGCCGATAAGTCGCCGTGTCGCGGGCCGCGAGCGCGACGAAGTAGGTTTGGCGCGCGCGCGCCGCCACCTGCACGATAGCGGCGGCGCAGCTCGCCTGGACCGCTGCGAAGCGGCGCTTCTCGATGCCGTGGACATAGGGCACGGTGAGCAGGGCAAGCACACTCACGGTCACCGTTTCCTCGACATCGTTCTGCCCCTGTGCGCTCGAGCGGCGTACGGTGAAGCGCGGATTCGGGAGCCTGCCGGCCTGCACGACGTCGGCTTCCGCGATGCCGAGCTCGGCGAACGCGGCCTGGAGCGATCCGTTATTGAGGATCGCGATCCGTACGGCGTCGTCCGCCGACAGCGGCCGGGCGAGCAACCGCGCGGTATCGCGCTCGGCCCGAGCCTGATCCTCGGGCGTGCGCTTCCAGAGCGCGGTCTGGCCGATGCGCGGCGCGGCGGCTTGGGCGACGGCGTCGAAACCGCCGTCCTGCGAAAAGTGGGCGCATGCCGCGAGCGCGAGCGCGCTCGAGAGCGCGCTGCACGTCGCGATCGCGCGCGTGCACGGAATACGAATGTTCATTGGACATCCTCATGGCATCGAACGACATGCCGTGCGCGGTGCGCGCGGCGGCTCGAGGGTCAGGCCGACAGACGCGGCGGACGGTCGAGTCGGTCGAGAGTGAGGATGGGGGAGTGATCGAGGAGCCGCGCGAGGACCGCGGCAGCAGGGTCGTGCGGCGGCGCCCAGCTCGGGGGAGCCGCGGCGAGGGCTACGCTGCAGCAGTCGCAGGCGGCGCCATGGCCGCTCGGCGAGCCATGTTCGCAGTGTGTGCCGTGATGGGCGGTGCGGGCGGTCGGCGACTCGCAGGGAGTCGCATAGACTCGCAGCGGGAGCGACGCCACCAGGAGGAGCGCGAGCAGGAGTCTCGGTAGTCGATGGAACCGCATGGCCGTGCGCAAAACATAGCACCCGCCCGGCGAGAATACACGCGCACCGCTCGATTCTCGGCTAGGCTTGAGAACTGCGTCCCGCACGACGGATAGGCCTCAAGGGGAGGTTGGATCATGATGAGATGGTTGGCGTGCATTGCCCTGGGTGGCCTCCTGCCGCTCGCGGCGCTCGCGCATGCGAAATTGCTGAGCACCATACCCGAGACGGACGAGCAACTCGCCGTTGCGCCGAAGCAAATGACGTTGCAGTTCAACGAGGCCGTGCAGATCGGGGTGTTGAAGCTGTCCGCCGACGGTAAGGACATTCCGATCGCGCTCGATCGCGGCGCGGCGGCCGCGTCCAAGGTGACGGTCGCGCTGCCCGCGCTCGCGCCGGCCACCTATCGCGTGCAATGGAGTGCGCTCACGGTGGATGACGGTCACGTGGTCAAGGGCACGTTCTCGTTCATCGTCACAGGCGCTCACTGAGGGCACCCGCGCCGGGCGTCGGGACCTAAGTGAACCTCGGCATCTGGGATGGGGCGGCGCTGCTCGTGAAGGCCGCACTCTATGCCGCCACCCTGGGCGCCGCGGGTGGCGTGTTTTTCCTCGCGTACACGCACTCGCTCCTCGAGCCTGAGGATCGGCTCGCGATTGCGCGGCCCCTCGGCATGCTCGTCGCGGTAGCCATCGCGGCGAGCGCGGCGCGCGTGCTGCTCACCGCAGCCTCCATGGCTTCGGATGCGGCGGGTATGCTGGATACTCGACTGCTCGCGATGGTGTGGCACGGCGGGGAGGGCCGCGCGGCGGCGCTGCGCGCCGCCGGATTGCTGCTCGCAATGCCCGCGCTTGCGCGCGACGGCCGGGCCGGATGGCTCGCCATCGCAGGTGCCGTATTGGCCGCCACCTCGTTCGCCTGGGTGGGGCATGCGCATGCGGCGACTCAGGCGGCCACCCCGTTGCTCGTGGGTGTTCACGTGCTCGCCGTCGCGTTCTGGCTTGGAGCGCTTGGGCCGCTGGCGATCGCGGCGCGGCGCCGTGCGCCGCGCGAGCTGGGCGCCGTTGCCGCGCGCTTCGGCCGGCTCGCGATGGCCGTCGTGGCCGCGTTGCTGGCGGCCGGCGCCGCGGTTCTTTGGATGTTGCTTGGCAGCCTCGCCGAGTTGTGGACCAGCGGCTACGGTGGCCTCGCTTGCGTGAAGATCGCGTTCGTCGCGTGCCTGCTCGCCCTGGCGGCGTGGAACAAGCTACGTCTCGTGCCGCGCATCGTTGCCGGGGATCCGCTCGCGGTGCGCAGCTTGCGCCGCGCCATACGCGCCGAGATGCTCGTGGGGGGGCTGATCCTTTTGATCACGGCGGCGTTGACGACGCTCACCGGACCGCCCAGCATGTCGTGATGCGCGCCATGCAGTTGCGGCAGCCGCACACCCCGCTCGTCCCGGTCGAGCTGCCCGATCGAGACCCCGGGCGGGAAGAGATTCGCATCGACGTGCGCGCCTGCGGCGTGTGCCGCACGGATCTGCACGTGGTCGACGGCGAGCTCGACCGTGCGAGCCTGCCCGTGGTGCCGGGTCACGAGATCGTCGGCCGCGTCGCCGCGCTGGGACGCGATGTCAGCGGCCTCGAGATCGGCGAGCGCGTCGGCGTCGGCTGGCTCGGATCTACCGACGGCACCTGTGCTTATTGTTTGATGGGTCGCGAGAACCTGTGCGACCGGCCGCTGTTCACCGGTTACACGCGCGACGGTGGCTATGCCAGCACCGTCCTCGCCGATGCGCGGTTCGCATTTCCGCTGGGTGAGCAGGGGAGCGATGCGTCGCTGGCACCGCTCATGTGTGCGGGATTGATCGGTTGGCGGGCCTTGTCTCTCGCGGTCCGCGGTCTTGCAGGCGAGGCGCCGCGCCTCGGCCTTTACGGATTCGGGGCCGCGGCTCACATACTCGCCCAGGTCGCGCGCTGGCAAGGCCGCAGGGTGTTCGCATTCACGCGGCGCGGGGATGCACGTACACAGGAGTTTGCCCGCACGCTCGGCGCGGTATGGGCGGGCGCCTCCGAGGATGCGCCGCCGGAGCCCCTCGATGCCGCCATCATCTTCGCTCCGGTCGGTGAGCTGGTGCCTCTCGCTCTCAAGGCCGTGCGCAAGGGTGGCCGGGTGGTGTGCGCGGGCATCCACATGAGCGATATTCCCGCGATGCCGTACGGCTTGCTGTGGGAGGAGCGCGAGCTGCTCTCGGTGGCGAATCTCACCCGAAAAGACGGTGCCGAGTTTCTGAAATTGGCGCCGCGGATCGGCATCGCGACACGCACCACGCCCTATCCCCTCGACAGAGCCAACGAGGCGCTTGCGGACTTGCGCGCCGGCCGCTTCGAGGGCGCCGCAGTCCTCTTGCCCTGAGGGCGCCGGGGGGATGGGTCAGCAAATACCGGGCCCGGTCGCGCCGCTCATTTATCTTTCTCCAGCTGCTTGCGCAGCTGCAAAAGCTCCTGCCGGCGCTCGACGGGCGATTTCGGATATTCGAGCTGCAGATCGGCGAGTGTCTCGAGCAGAATCTTGGAGACGATGAGACGGGTGTTCAGCTTGTCATCGGCGGGCACGATGTACCAGGGCGCCTGTTTGGTGCTGGTGGCGGAGAGGCATTTCTCATAGGCCTTCATGTAATCCTTCCAGTACCCGCGCTCCTGAATGTCCGCCTCGCTGAATTTCCAGTTCTTTTCCGGGTCATCGATGCGCGCGAGGAAGCGCTTGCGCTGCTCCTCCTTGGACAGATGCAGAAAGAACTTGAGAATGCGAGTGCCGTTGCGGTCGAGGTGCCGCTCCAGCCCGCGGATCGAGTGATAGCGCTCGTCCCAGAAGGATTTGTCGTCGCGGGCGCCCGGTACGCCCTGCGCCCGCAGAATTTCCGGGTGCACGCGTGCGATCAGTACTTCCTCGTAATAGGAACGGTTGAAGATTCCGATCTTGCCGCGCTCCGGAAGGGGCAGGATGGTTCGCCATAGAAAGTCGTGCTTGAGCTCGGTCGGGCTCGGGTGCTTGAAGCTATGCACATCGCAGCCTTGCGGGTTGATCCCCGACATCACGTGCGCGATCACGCCATCCTTGCCGGCCGCGTCCATGGCCTGAAATACCATGAGCACCGCGTATGAGTTCGAGGCATACAGGAGCTCCTGCTGCGCGCTCAGCTTCCCGACATGCGCCTGCAGCAATTTCTTGTAATCGTCGTCGCCCTTGTAGACCGGATCGACGCGGGTGGGCCATTTCTTCAGATCAACGCGGCTGTCCTCGCGAACTTGGAATTTTTTCGTATTGATGGACATTCTCGGTCTCGGGAAAGTGTCGGGCTCTCAAGACTGCATCGCAAGCGCGCGAATTACCAGCGTCGGGTCTATCGCAGCGCCTCGCTGCTCCCGGCCGCGCGGCTTCTCGCGTAGGCGTTATCCCACGTCTGTTGCGTTGCGCATGCCGCCGGTGTACAACAAGGTCAATCCGGCCGACGCGCCGATCCTCACCCTCGCGCTCACCTCCGACTCGATGCCGCTGCAGCAAGTGGAGGATTTCGCCGACACGCGCCTCGCGGCGAAGATCTCGCAGCTTCCGGGCGTCGGCGCCGTGACGATCAGCGGCGGCCAGAAGCCCGCGGTGCGTGTCCAGGTGAACCCGACGCAGCTCGCATCCTACGGGCTCGCGCTCGAGGACGTGCGCACCGCGCTCGCCGCCACGAGCCTCGACACGGCGAAGGGCAGCTTCGACGGACCGGCGCAGAGCTTCCAGATCAGCGCCAACGATCAGATCACCACCGCGGCGGACTTCGAGCAGATCGTCCTCGCCTACCGCAACGGCGCTCCGGTGATGCTCAAGGACGTGGCGACGGTGATCGACGGGGTCGAGAACACCCAGCTCTCCGCCTGGATGAACAAGGTGCCGGCGGTCATCGTCAACATCCAGCGCCAGCCGGGGGCGAACATCATCAACGTGGTCGACAGCATCAAGGCGCTGTTGCCGAAGCTGCGAGCGACCATTCCGCCGATCATAAAAATTTCCGTGCTCACGGATCGCACCACAACCGTGCGCGCCTCGGTCAACGACGTCGAGTTCGAGCTCATGCTCTGCATCGCGCTCGTGGTCACGGTCATCTTCGTCTTCCTGCGTACGTTCGCCGCCACCATCATCCCGAGCATCGCCGTGCCGCTTGTCGCTGGTCGGCACCTTCGCAGCGATGTATGCGCTCGGCTTCAGCCTGAACAACCTCACCCTGATGGCGCTCACCATCTCGACGGGCTTCGTGGTGGACGACGCGATCGTCATGATCGAGAACATCACCCGCTACGTCGAGCAGGGCGAGCCGCCGCTCGCAGGCGGCGCTGAAAGGCGCCGAGCAGATCGGCTTCACCATCATGTCGCTGACGGTCTCGCTCATCGCCGTGCTCATTCCGCTCCTGTTCATGGGCGACATCACCGGCCGGCTGTTCCGGGAATTCGCGGTGACGTTGAGCGCGACCATCCTGATCTCCGCCGCGATCTCGCTCACGCTCACGCCGATGCTCTGCGCCAAGCTCCTGAAGCATCAGGACAACGCTCGAGCAGAGCCGCTTCTACCAGGTCTCCGAACGGATATTCACCGAGCATCATCGGATTTCTACGAGCGCACGCTCGACTGGGTGCTCGAGCGCCGCCGCCTCACCCTTGCGGTGGCCGTCGGCACGCTGGTGGTCACTGTCTTTCTGTACCTCGTGGTGCCGAAGGGATTCTTTCCCGTGCAGGACACCGGCGAGATCCAGGCGGTGTCGGAGGCGGCGCAGACGGTGTCGTTCGCCGAGATGGCCCAGCTGCAGCAGCGCTTGACTGCGCTGATCCTCGAGAATCCCGCGGTGGATAGCCTGTCCTCGTTCATCGGCGTCGACGGCACCAACACCACGCTCAACAGCGGGCCGCATCCAGATCAACCTGAAGCCGCTCGCGGAGCGCAAATCGGCGACCGAGGTCATCGAGGAGCTGTCAAGCGCGGCGCGGCAGCTGGACGGCATCACATCTGTACATGCAGCCGGTGCAGGACATCTCGGTCGAGGACATCGTGAGCCGCACCGAGTACCAGTACAGCATGCAGGATCCGAATGCGGCCGAGCTTGCGCGGTATGCGACGGTTTCGTGGACCGCCTGAAGCAGCTTCCCGAACTCGAGGACGTCGCGAGCGATCTGCAGAACGAGGGACGCCAGGTGGCGCTCGATTTCGACCGGCCGCACCGCCATCGCGTCTCGGCCTATCCGCGCAGACCCTCGACGATACGCTGTACGACAGCTTCGGCCAGCGCCAGGTCTCGACGTTGTTCACCCAGCTGAACCAATACCACCTGATCCTGGAGGTGCAGAAGGATTTTCGCGCGAGCCCTGCGAATCTCGGCGACATCTACATGAACTCCCCGGCCGGCCCGATACCGATCAGCGCCATCACCAAGGCGAAGGATGGCACGGCGCCCACGCTGATCAGCCACATGGGGCAATTCCCCGCGACCACGGTGTCCTTCAACCTCGCGCCCGGGACGCTCGCTCGGCGCCGCGGTCGAGGCCATCGAGAAAGTGCAACAGCAGATGCCGGAGCCGCCCGCGATGATCGGCGCCTTTCAGGGCACCGTGCGCGGCGTTCGTGGGCTCGCTCGCCAACGAGGGCATCCTGGTGCTCTCGGCGCTGCTCACGGTCTACATCGTGCTGGGCGTGCTCTACGAGAGCTACATTCATCCCATCACCATCCTCTCGACGCTGCCCTCCGCGAGCGTCGGCGCACTCCTCGCGCTCCTCATCTGCGGCAGACGAGCTCACGGTGGTGGCGATCATCGGCATCGTGCTGCTCATCGGCATCGTGCAGAAGAACGCGATCATGATGATCGACTTCGCGCTGGAGGCGCAGCGCAAGGAGCACAAGAACGCGTTCGACGCCATCCGCGAGGCGTGCTTGCTGCGCTTTCGCCCGATTCTCATGACCACCATGGCCGCACATGCTCGGCGCCGTGCCGCTGGCCTTGGCCACGGCGTGGGCTCGGAGCTGCGGCGGCCGCTCGGTATCACCATCATCGGCGGCTTGATCTTCAGCCAGATGCTGACGCTCTACACGACGCCCGTGATCTACCTGTTCTTTGACGACATCGCCGAGCGGCTGGCCGCGTGGCGCCGCCGCAGGCAGCCGGTCCCGATGCGGCCCACGAGCCAGCCTCCCCGTCATGAATTTCTCCGCGCCTTTCATCAAGCGGCCCATCGCGACCACGCTCCTCACGGCGGGCGTGGTGCTCGTCGGGCGCTGCCGCATTCCGGGTGCTGCCGGTGTCGCCGTTGCCGCAGGTGGATTTTCCGACGATGAATCGGTGTCCGCTCAGCTCCCGGGCGCGAGCCCGGAGATCATGGCGTCCTCGGTCGCGACACCGCTCGAGCGCGAGTTCGGCCGCATTTCCTCGGTGACCGAGATGACCTCGCAAAGCACGCTCGGTCAGGTCAGCATCACGCTGCAGTTCGATCTCAGCCGCAACATCGATGCGGCGACGCGCGACGTCGAGTCGGCGATCAACGCGGCGCGCAGCTTCCTGCCTGCCAACCTCCCGAGCAACCCGACCTATCGAAAGGTGAACCCGGCCGACGCGCCCATCATGATCATCGCGCTGACCTCGGACAAGCTGCCGCCGTCCGCCCTCTATGATGCGGCGTCGACGATCCTCGAGCAGCGCCTCTCGCAGATCTCCGGGGTCGGGCAGGTGGTCGTCGGCGGCAGCTCCGCGCCCGCGGTGCGCATCAACGTGAACCCGACGCAGCTGAGCGGCTACGGGCTGTCGCTCGAGACGATACGCTCGGCGATCGCCGCGCAAACCGTCAACGAGGCCAAGGGGAGCTTCTCCAATCCCGACGGGCGCTGGACCCTCTCGGCGAACGATCAGCTCATGAAGGCGGCGGATTACGCGCCCCTGATCGTCTCCTACTGCAACGGCCAACCGGTGATGCTCTCGAAGGTCGCGACGGTCGAGGACTCGGTGCAGACGGTGCAGCTCGCTCGGCCTCGCGAACGGCCGCCGCGCGGCGCTGCTCATCATTTTCCGCCAGCCCGGCGCGAACATCATCACGACCGTGGACTCGATCAAGAAGGCGCTGCCGCAGCTGCAAGGCGAGCATCGATCCCTCCATCGTCATGAGCATCGGCCTCGATCAGACCCAGACGATCCGCGCCTCGGTCGCGGACATCGAGCGCACGCTGCTCATCTCCATCGGGCTCGTGGTGCTGGTCGTGTTCGTGTTCCTGCGGGAATATCGCGCGACGCTCATACCGCTCATCGCAGTGCCCACGTCCATCATCGGCACGCTCGCCGCCATGTACCTGTTGGGTTACAGCATCGACAATCTGTCGCTGATGGCGCTCACCATTTCCACCGGGTTCGTGGTGGACGACGCCATCGTCGTGCTCGAGAACATCACGCGCCACCGGAGATGGGCATGGACGCCGAAGCGAGCGGCCATGGACGGCGCCGCGGAGATCGGCTCGACCGTGCTGTCGATGAGCATCTCCCTGGTCGCGGTGTTCATTCCCATCCTGCTCATGGGAGGAATCATCGGGCGATTGTTCCGCGAATTCGCCGTGGTGCTGTCGGTCGCGATCCTGGTCTCGCTCGCGGTATCGCTCACCACCACGCCGATGATGTGCTCGGTGCTGCTTCGCCGCGAGGCCAAGCATGGCAGGCTGGTACATGGCGAGCGAGCGCGCGTTCGAGAAGCTGCTCGAAGGGCTATGAGAGCAGCCTCGCCTGGGTGCTCGACCGCTCGTTTCTGGCGCTGATGGTCGCGATCGGGACCGTGGGCCTCGCCGTGTTCCTGTACATCGAGGTGCCGAAGGGATTCTTTCCGCAGCAGGACACGGGGCGCCTGAACGGCAACATCATCGCCGACCAGTCGATCTCCTTTCAGGCGATGCAGCAGAAGATTGCGCGACTCGCCGCGATCGCCAAGCAGGACCCTGGGGTCGACACGGTGTTGATCTTCACCGGCGGCGGCGGCGGCACGACGACCAACACCGGCCGCGTATTCATCGCCTTGAAGCCCCTCGCCGTAGCGCAAGGTGAGCGCCGATCAGATCATCAACCGGTTGCGACCGAAGCTCGCGGTCGTACCCGGTGCGACGCTGTACTCTGCAGGCCGTGCAGGACGTGCGCATCGGCGGCCGCCAGAGCGCCGCGCAGTACCAATACACCATCCACAGCGACAGCCTGCCGACCCTGAATCACTGGGGCGTCGCGCTCTGCTCAAGGAGTTCAAGAAGATTCATCAACTCACCGACATGAACAGCGACCGCAGAACAAGGGGCTCGCAGCCAACCTGGTCATCGATCGCCCGACGGCCTCGCGCCTCGGCATCACGCCGGAGGCGATCGACAACATGCTCTACGACGCGTTCGGCGAGCGGGAGATCGCGACCACCTACACCTCGCTCAACCAGTATTACGTGGTCATGGTGGTCGATCCGAGCTTCTGGCAGGACCCGACGGCGCTCAGGAACATCTACGTCGCGTCGAGCAGCGGCGGCATGGTGCCGCTGTCGGCGTTCACCCACTACGAGCCCGATACGGCGCCGCTTGCCGTCAATCACTCGAGCGTGTTTCCGTCCGTCACGTTCTCGTTCAATCTCGCCCCCGGCGTGGCGCTCGGCGATGCCGTCAAGCTCATCAATGCGACCGAGGCCAAGGCGGGGATGCCCTCGACCATCACCGGCTCGTTCAGCGGCACGGCGCAGGCGTTCAGCGCCTCGCTGTCGTCGGAGCCGCTGCTGCATCGCGGCGGCGGTCGCCGCGGTGTACGTGGTGCTCGGCATTCTGTACGAGAGCTACATCCATCCGGTCACCATCCTCTCGACGCTGCCCTCGGCGGGCGTCGGTGCGCTGCTCGCGCTGCTCCTGACGCATACCGAGCTCAGCGTCATTGCGCTCATCGGCATCATCCTGCTCATCGGCCTCGTCAAGAAGAACGCCATCATGATGATCGACTTCGCGATCGAGGTGGAACGGCGCGATCACAAGACTCCCAAGGAGGCGGTATTCGAGGCATCGCCTGCTGCGCTTCCGGCCGATCATGATGACGACCATGGCGGCGCTGCTCGGCGGCGTGCCGCTGGCGGTCGGCATGGGCATGGGCTCGGAGCTGCGCCGCCCGCTCGGCATCGCGATCGTCGGCGGGCTCATCGTGAGCCAGGCGCTCACGCTGTACACGACGCCGGTGATCTATCTGTACATGGATCGATTGAATCTCTGGGTGTCCAAGTTCGGCTTCGCCTCGCCGCCCGAGGGAGCGGGCACCGCGGGGCATGCCGCAACGCCGTCAGGCGGAGGTATCGCATGAGCAAGCCTCTTTTCACGCTGCTGCGCGCGGCGCCGGCCGGCGCGCTGTCGATTCTCGCGGCCTGCAACTTCGCGCCGCATTACGAACGGCCCAAGACCCAGGCCATCGGACACCTACAAGGAGGCGGTGCCCGATGGCGATGCCGCCGCACAGGGCTGGAAGATCGCCGCGCCGCGCGATGCGGCAATCCGCGCCCAGTGGTGGGAGATGTATCGACGATCCCAAGCTCGACGACCTCGAGGAGCGGGTCGCCATATCGAACCAGAACATCGTCGCCGCCGAGGCCAACTATCGCGCGGCCTACGCGCTCGTGCTCGAGGCGCAGTCGCAGCTGTTTCCCACCTTCAACCTGGCGCCGACCGTGACCCGCGAGAAAACGAGCGCCGCGCTCGCCGGCATCGGCGGCGGCAGCATCGGCACGAGCACGGGAACGACTACGACCACCGGCACGACCACCGGGTCGAGCACCGCCGCAATCGACGGCTCGACGGCGCCTCACAACATTTTCACCCTGCCGCTCGAGGCCTCCTACCAGATCGATCTCTGGGGCAGCATCCGCAACACCGTCGCGGCGAATCGCTTCTCGGCGCAGGCGAGCGCGGCGACGCTCGCCAACGCCCTGCTCAGCACGCAGAGCACGCTCGCGCAGGACTATTTCCAGCTGCGCGTCGCGGACGAGCAGCGGCGCATTCTGGACACGACCGTCGCCGATTACGCCGCGGTGCTCGCATCACGCGCACCCTGTTCGAGCAAGGCCTCGATTCCGACGAGGACGTGGCGGCCGCGGAGACGCAGCTCGACACGGCGATTGCACAAGCGACCGACGTCGGGCGTCGCGCGCGCCGCAGTTCGAGCACGCCATCGCGGTGCTGATCGGCGTGCCGCCCGGCAAGTTCTCCATTCCCTACGAGCACTTCAATCAGTCGCTGCCCATCGATGCCCGTGAGCGTGCCTTCCGATCTGCTCGAGCGGCGCCCGGACATCGCCGCGGCCGAGCGCCAGGTGGCGCAGACCAACGCGCAGATCGGCGTGGCGCGGGCTGCTTACTTTCCCACCCTCTCGCTGAGCGCGGTCGATCGGTTACGAATCCACGGCCCTGAGCAAGCTCATCGAGGCGCCGAACATGTTCTGGTCCGCGGGGCCGGCCTTGACCCAGAACGTGTTCGACGGCGGCGAACGGCGCGCCGCCGTGCTGCAGGCACGAGCGCAGTACGATGCACAGGCGGCGACCTATCGCCAGACGGTGCTGAGCGCCTTCCAGTCGGTCGAGGACCAACTCTCCTCGCTCCGCATCCTGTCGCAGGAGCTCGCGCAAGAACGGCAGGCCATGCTCGCCGCCAAGCATACCGTCGAGCTCTCCCTCGTGAGGTACCGCAACGGGGTCGACAGTTACGTGAACCTCATCACCGCCGAGAATGCGTTTCTCTCGGCGCGCGAGACCGAGCTGCAGGTGAGACTGCGCCAATTGACGTCGAGCGTGACCCTCATCAACGATCTCGGCGGCGGCTGGACCACCTCCCAGCTCGGTGAGACGGAGCGCATGGCGAAGCATCCTAAGGATCCGGGCAAGGAGCCGCTCATCCCTGCCGACAGTGCAGGACCGCCGACGCCGAATCCGCCCGGCATGCCGGCGGGCGAGATCGAGCCCGACGATTTCATCAAGCTGAACAATGAGGCGGTGGGACCGTCGGGTTAAGGCTTCCCGAGGGTGAGGTAAGCTAGCGCATGGCCGGAGCCCCCACCCGCCGCATTCTCTTCGCGAGCATGATCGGCACCACCATCGAGTTCTTCGATTTCTATATCTACGCGATGGCCGCGGTACTCGTGTTCCCGACGCTGTTTTTTCCGAAACAGGATCCGACAACGGCGACATTGCAATCCCTGGCGACCTTCGCCCTGGCCTTCATCGCGCGCCCGATCGGCTCGGCGCTTTTCGGCCATTTCGGCGATCGCGTCGGGCGCAAGGCCACACTCGTCACCGCTCTGCTGACCATGGGATTGTCGACCGTGCTCATCGGCTGCTTGCCCACCTATGCTTCCATCGGGGTGCTCGCGCCGACGCTGCTCGCGCTCTGCCGCTTCGGTCAGGGCCTGGGCCTGGGCGGCGAATGGGGCGGAGCGGTGCTGCTCGCAACCGAGAACGCGCCGGCTCACAAGCTCGGCTGGTACGGCAGCTTCCCGCAATACGGAGCGCCGCTCGGCTTCATCTGCTCGAACGGCGTGTTCCTGTGGATGAGCACGCATCTGGGCGGGGCGGAGCTCCTCGCTTGGGGCTGGCGCATACCCTTTCTCGCCAGCGCCGCGCTGGTGCTGGTCGGACTCTATGTGCGCTTGCAGCTGGTCGAGACTCCGGAGTTTCGACGCGCCATGGAGCGCGGCGAGCAGGTGCGGGTGCCGCTCGCGACGGTGGTCTCCCGGCATTCGCGCGAGCTCATCCTGGGGACGCTCGGGACGGTCACGACTTTTCTCGTGTTCTATCTCATGACCGTGTTCGCCTTGAACTGGGCGACCACGGGGCTGGGATTCGCGCGCGAGGATTATCTGATCCTGCAGATGATCGGCGTGCCGTTTTTCGCGTTGACCATTCCGCTCGCGGCGGCCGCTGCCGACCGCATCGGCGGCCGCGGGATGCTCATCATTGCCACCTTGGGGATCATCGCGTTCGGCTTTGCCTTTGCGCCGCTGTTCGGCGCGCACGATACTGCTCGGGTGACGGCGTTCCTCGTGCTCGGCTTCGCATTGACGGGGCTCACCTATGGACCGACCTCGAGCGCGCTCGCCGCATTGTTTCCGACTGCCGTCCGCTACACGGGCACCTCGCTGGCGTTCAACCTGGCGGGCATTCTCGGCGCATCCCTCGCGCCCTATATCGCGAGCCAGCTCGCGACGGCTCACGGGGTCGGCTCCGTGGGGTTGTATCTGTCGGGATCCGGATTGCTGACGCTGGCGGCGCTGATCGCGATGCGGGGCCGACGCCGGGGGGCGGGCGCCGGATCGGGCTCGCGATAGGATTGCCGGGCGGTCTCGAATTACGAGTCGATTTCGAGATTGTCGATGAGGCGTGTCGTCCCGAGAGTGCCCGCGGCCAGCGCGACGAGTGGTGCGCCCGCGCTCGGCTCGAGCAAGTTGTCCCGTCGTCGGATCGCCACGTAGTCCAGAGTCCAGCCGACGCGTCGTCAGAGCGTCGATCGCTGCCTGCTGCAAACCGCGCCACTCGAGGCTCCCGGAGTGGATTGCCGCGGCGGTCCGGCGCAGAGTCGCCTGCAGCTGTCGCGCCTCGGCACGTTCGGCGGAGCTCAGATACACGTTGCGCGATGACATCGCGAGTCCATCCGATTCCCGTATGGTTTCGCCGCCGATCACCTCGATCGGCAGCGCGAGCTGCCTCACCATGTTTTGAATCACGAGCAGCTGCTGATAGTCCTTCTTGCCGAACACGGCAAATCCGGGCTGCACGATGTTGAAGAGTTTCAGAACGACTGTGCAGACTCCCGAGAAAAACCCGGGCCGGAATTGACCTTCGAGCATATCGGCCAGCTCCGGCGGCGGACTCACGACGTAGCTCTGCGGCTGCGGATACATTTCGCCTTCCGACGGCGCAAACAGAACGTCGCAGCCCTCGGCTTCCAGGAGCTCGATGTCCCGCGACAGCGTGCGCGGATAGCGGTCGAAGTCGTCGGTCGGCGCGAACTGCAGCCGGTTGACGAAGATGGTGCCTACGACGGGCCGCCCGAGTCCCTTGGCGATGCGGACGAGAGAAAGGTGCCCTTGATGCAGGCCTCCCATGGTCGGAACCAGGGCCGGCGGCGGCCCGGCGGCGAGCATCGCGCGCAACTCTGCGATGGTGTGTGCGATACGCATGGGACCGCGAGGTCAGTATCCGTGCAAAGCGTCATCGGGAAACCGGCCGCTCTTGACCTCGGACACATAGAGCCGAACAGCCGCATCCACGGACAGACCGGGCGCGGAGAAATTGCGCACGAAGCGCGGCTGTTTGCCGCGGGTTATCCCGAGCATGTCCGGTAGAACGAGGACCTGACCGCTGCAGCGCGATCCCGCGCCGATGCCGATGACGGGGATCGAAAGCGTGGACGTGATCTGATGTGCCACCGCACTCGGCGTCAGCTCGAGCACGAGCATTGCCGCGCCCGCATCGGCGAGCTCCTGCGCGTGCCGCCGCATGGTGCTTGCCGCCGTGTCCTCCCGGCCCTGGATGCGGTAGCCGCCCAGCGCATGCACCGACTGCGGGGTGAATCCGAGGTGTGCGCAAACCGGAATGCCGCGCTCGACCAGTGCGCGCACGCAGGGTGCCGTCCAGCCGCCGCCCTCGAGCTTCACCATGTGCGCGCCCGATTTCATGAGACGCGCGGCATTGCGAACCGCCTGGTCGATCGATTCCTGATAGGAGCCGAACGGCATGTCGGCGATGATCCACGCGCTGCCATTGCCGCGGGCCACACAGCGGGTGTGGTACTCCATCTCGTCCATCGAAACGGGCAATGTCGATGGATGGCCCTGGATCACCATTCCCAGCGAGTCGCCCACCAGCAGCACGTCGACGCCGGCCTCATCGAGTGCGCGGGCGAATGAGGCGTCGTAACAGGTGAGCATGGCGATCTTCTCGCCGCTGCGTGACATCTCCTGAAGGCGTCGTAACGTTACGGGCTTGCGGACGGTGTTTTCACTCATTGCTCATTTTAGACGGACGGCGGCCTAGCCTGGAACCCCAGGCTAGTGCACCACGTTGCCGGAGCCAGTTCACGAGCCTTCCTGAATCCATTGCGCCGGAGTGCCGCGCCGCCTCCTTGCCGTGACGAAATACGATCAGGGTGGGAATGCTGCGAATATTGAGTTTGCCGGCGGGGGCAGGCTCGTCCTGAGTGTTCAGTTTGGCGAATCGCATCTTGGGCTCGAGCTCGCGCGCCGCAGTCTCGAAATGCGGTGCCATCGCGACACAGGGACCGCACCACGGTGCCCAGAAATCCACCACCAGCGGTAGATCGTTGCGCTCGAGATGCCGGGCGAAGCTCGCTTCGGTGAGGTTCAAGGGCTTGCCCGCGAACAGCGCGGAGTGACATTTGGGGCAGTGCGGTGCCTCGCCGAGGCGTGCGGCAGGCAGGCGCACCACGGAGTCGCAGTGGCCGCAAACGACATGCAATGCATCGCTGGAGGCGGCGCTCATGGGCAGCTCCCGGGGTCGTCGCGATGGCGGCCGGGCGTTATGATCAATTTGCAGCAGGTGGGTCATAAATGTCCGTACCCTGAGGCATGATAGGTCCTGGTAATGGCGTTTCTTGCGGCTGGTGAGGCCGTTTGCAAGGGAGAAAGGGATGTCTTTGAGGTCTAACTTGCAGGGTGTCGGCGCGCCAGGCCGGGCGAACTCCGCCGATCCGGGGTTCGTGCCGGGTCAGCCCGCCGATGAGCCGCTGCGCGCCCGGAGGGGCACCTGAAAATCCTCGCCGTCGTCCTTGCGGTGCTGCTTGCGGCGCTCACGCTGGCGTGGCTCGAATTGCGCGGTCCGGACATTCCCTACGAGATGCTCGAGGCGAAGTTCGCCGACGATGCCTCGCGCTTCGTCGACTTGCCGGGCGGCCTTCACGTTCACTACCAGGAGGAGGGGCACGCCTCCCTGCCGCTGCTCGTGCTCCTGCACGGCTACGGCGACTCGTATACCACCTGGGACGGCTGGGTGCGGGAGCTGGGCCGCCAATTCCGCATCATTCGCCTCGACTTCCCCGGGCACGGCCTCACGCGTGCGCCCTGCGATTACGTCTTGCGCGGCGACGCTCTCGCGGAGTTCGTCGACGCGTTCGCGGCGAAGCTCGATTTGCCGCAATTCTCGTTGGCAGGCAGCTCCATGGGAGGAAGCGTCGCGTGGCAGCTCGCGCTGCGCCATCCGGATCGGATCAATGCGCTCGTTCTCGTCGACGCCGCGGGCTTCCCCAACGAGCAATCGCCCGCAAAGCTCCCGATCGCCTATCAGATAGCCAGGTTCCGGCTCGGCCGCGTGGTCTTGCGCAACATCGACAATCAGTCGCTCATCGATGATCTCCTCAAGGCCGACGTTTACGACAAGTCGGTGATCACACCCGCCCTGGTCGACCGCTGGGCGGAGTTTCAACGCGCGCCCGGACACCGCACAATCCTGATGTCCGCCGATCCGACGACGCTGAATAGCGCCTCGGCTCCCGTCCTGCTATACCTCCGGGCCCCGACCCTGGTCATCACCGGTGATGAGCGATGTTGTGGTCGAGCCGGCAAGCGCACGCAAGCTCGCGGCCGCGATTCCCGGCGCAAAGCTGATCGTTTATCCGCACGTGGGCCATTTGCCGCAAATCGAGATTCCGCAGCGCTCGGCGGCGGACGCGGCGGCGTTCCTGCAATCGCGGCCCTAGGAGCGCCCCCCGCAGCGCGGCTTAGGTATCATCGATCCCATGCCGCGAGACTGTCTAGGCAACTCTCTGAGCGCCGCATCCCCCGGCACTCGGCAGGCGATCGATGATTTCGTCGGCGGATTTCTCGCCTATGAGACGCGTGCGGAGCGCGTCGTGCGAGCGGCGGACGAGGCAGAGGACTGCTGCATCGCCAATGTGTACGCGGGTTTCCTCTGGATGCTGCTCGAGGCACCCGCGGCGCCGGTACATGCTGCCCCGTACCTCGCCGCCGCCGAGCGCACCGCCCCGGACGCGACCCGCCGGGAGCAGCTCAACGTCGAGGTGCTGCGCGCCTGGATCGCCGACGATGTGCCGCGGGCGCTCTGCGCCTGTGCGCAGTTGACGGACGAGTACCCGCGCGATCTGGTGATACTCAAGATCGAGCAATATCTCGAGTTCAACTGCGGCGATTTCCCCGCGATGCTGCGCGCGGCGCTCAAGGTGCTCGAGCACAACGCCGACGTCGCCTATGTGCATGGCATGGCCGCTTTCGCCTATGAGGAATGTCAGCTGCTCGGCGAGGCGGAGCGCGCGGCGCGGCGCGCGCTCGAGCTCGAGCGCAAGGAGCCGTGGGCGCAGCATGCTCTCGCGCATGTGATGCTCACGCAGGGCCGCATCGAGGAGGGAGCGCGCTTTCTCGAGGGCGTCGCGCCGACCTGGACGGATCTGAACTCCTTCATGATCACGCATCTGTGGTGGCACGTAGCGCTGTTCGATCTGAGCCGGGGGAGATTTGCCCGCGCGCTCGAAATCTACGACCGGCATTGCTGGGGCGTTGCCAAGGAATATTCGCAGGACCAGGTGGGCGCCGTGTCACTGCTCGCGCGCCTCGAAATCGCCGGCGTCGACGTCGGGCGGCGCTGGCAAGAGCTCGCCGATTATCTCGTCGCGCGCGCCCAAGACACGGTGCAGCCGTTTCTGACGCTGCAATACCTCTATGGCCTCGCGCGGGCGCGAGCGTGCCGAGGCGCGCACCCTGCTCGAAGCCGTGCGGCAACGGGCGGGCAGCGCGCCGGCTCACACCCGCGAGGTGTGGAGGGAAGTCGTGCTGCCCGCGAGCGAAGGACTTCATGCGTATACTCGCAGCGACTACGACCGGGCGTACGTTGAGCTCGGCCGGGCGATGCCCCGTATGATCGAAACCGGCGGCAGTCATGCACAGCGGGACTTCTTCGAGCAGATCTTTCTGGATGCCGCGATGGCGAGCGGCCGAATGAGTGCGGCACAACAGATGCTGGAGCTGCGGCGTGGGGCGGATCCGGATGGCGTGCCGCTCAATACGGCGCTCGCCTGCGTCTACGCCAAGCTCGGCCTCGCAACGCTTGCGGACGAGGCGCGCGGCCGGGTCGCAGCGGCCCGTGCCCGGCATCCGGGGTAGCGGATGGCCGAGCTTTCCTTATCCGCCGAGCTCATCGACCGACTGCGCACCTCCATCGAGGCGCGCCGCGAGGAACTCGTCGACCTCACGCGCGAGCTGATTCGCTTTCCGACGGTGAACCCGCCGGGCGAGGCCTACCGCCCATGCGCGGAATTCATCGGCCGCCGGCTCGCGCGGCGCGGTTTCGCGCTCGAGTACGTACGCGCCGAGGGCACTGCCGGCGACAGCGAGCGCTGGCCGCGCCTGAACGTGATCGCGCGCCGCGAGAGCGGCTTGCCGGGACCGTGCGTGCACTTCAACGGCCATATCGATGTGGTACAGACCGGCGCCGGCTGGACCGTCGATCCCTTTGCCGGCACCGTGCGCGAGGGCAAGCTCTTCGGCCGCGGCGCGTGCGACATGAAGGGCGGACTCGCGGCTGCCATCGTCGCCGTGGAAGCCCTCATCGATTCGGGCGCGCGGCTCCCCGGCACGCTCGAGATTTCGGGCACCGTCGACGAGGAATCCGGCGGCTACGGCGGCGTGCATTATCTGGCCGAGCGCGGCTTCTTTTCGCCGCCGCGCGTCGACCACGTCATCATCCCCGAGCCCCTGAACGTGGATCGCGTGTGCATCGGTCATCGCGGCGTGTGGTGGGCGGAGATCGAGACCCATGGACGTATCGCACACGGCTCCATGCCTTTTCTGGGCGACTGCGCGGTGCGCCATATGAATGCCGTGCTCGACCGCTTCGAGTCGGAGCTCTACCCAAAGCTCGCGGCACGCAAGACGGACATGCCGGTGGTGCCGTCGGGAGCGCGGCACTCGACGCTCAACATCAACTCGATTCACGGTGGCCTGGCGGAGCTCCAGGATGGGGCATTGCCCTCGCCCTGCGTGCCCGATTCCTGCCGCGTGGTGCTCGACCGCCGCTGGCTCATCGAAGAGGACCTCGAAGGCGTCAAGGGAGAAGTGCGCGACCTGCTCGAGCAACTGGTCAAGGAGCGTACGGGCTTCAGCTACAGCTTGCGCGATATCTTCGAGGTGAAGCCCGTGATGAGCGACCGCAACGGTCCCGTCGCGCTTGCCGCGGCCGCCGCCATCCGCTGCGTCATCGGCCGCGACCCCGAGTTCATTTGCTCTCCGGGGACCTACGATCAGAAGCACATCGACCGCGTGGGGCGGCTGCGCGATTGCATCGCTTATGGGCCCGGTATCCTCGACGTGGCCCACCAACCCGACGAGTACGTGCTCATCGACGACCTGGTCGCCTCCGCCCAGGTGATGAGCGCTGGCCGCCGCATCGCTCCTGTCAAGGAGCGCATGAGGCCGAGCTTCCCTGGGCCATCGCGGCTACCCGATCCCAGGTGGTTGCGTGCATGCTGGGGCGGCCGTTCATCCGCTCCATCCAACGCACGAGGTTCGGGTTCTTCGCGGTGAGCGCAGGCCATTCGGGAGTGCCCGTGAAGAAATCGAGCTGCGCAGCGATCATGATATCCGCGAGACTCGGCGTGTCGCCTCCGAAATAGGCGCCGTCGCCGAGCTCGTGTGCGAGTGCGTCGAATACGACATGCGCCTTGGGCATCGCGGCGGCGATGGCCGTCTCGTCCGGTGTGAGCCCCATGAGCTTCGGGGCCACCACGCGCTGGAATCCGATGACGTTGCCCGCGCCCTGAAACAGATACCAGTCGTTGACGTTCATCAACTGATCCATGCGCGCGGCCGAGCGCGGCTCGCGCGGCGCAAGCGTCGGCCCGGGCAGGACGCGGTCGAGGTAGCGGAGAATCGCCTGCGTTTCGTAGAGGCGAAAATCGCCGTGCTCCAGTATGGGAACGCGGCCGAATGGATGGCGCGCCAGATGCTCGGGCGAGCGCAGTGTTTTGGGGGCCACGGGGACGACCCGGTAGGGTGCATGCTTCTCTTCCAGCGCGATGAGCACCGCCCGGCCATACGGGCTTCCGGGAATGCTGTGAACCTTGATATCGGTCATGTCGAACTCCCTTGTCGTGATATTTCCTCGGCAAACAATTCCATGATCGTCGGCCATCCGCGGGCGACGTCGCTGCGCAACTTCTCGCCGCCGGGCGCTGCCATGCGCTCGAAATTGCGGTGCTCGAGCTCAACGCGCGTCATGCCCGGGCCTTCGGGCACGAACCGGACTTCGACTTCGGAAGCAAAGACGCGGCGCGCATCCGACTTCCAGTCCGCGCTGATCTCCCATGAGCACACGAAGCGCTGCGCGGGCTCCCAGACGAGCACGTGGCCGACGACGGCCTCGACGCCGCCGGCGTGCCGGCTGTACCAGCGGCCTCCGACAAAGGGCTCGATGACGGACTCGATCACCGGCCCCTCGCCGATTCCGTGAGTCTTGGGCCACCATCGATCGATGCCGGTCGTGAACACATCGAATGCCCGTTTCGTCGTCGCCTGCACGACGATGCTCTTGCGCACGGGCGCGATCTGCAATGAGGTCACTTGGGGTTCTCCTTTCACGGGTCCGAGCGTTCCGCTTCTTGCTTGAATGCATCGAGCGCATCCGTCCAGAATTCATCGAGCCATCGACGCAGGGGGCCGAGCCCATCGGGATCGATCCAATACACGCGCCGGGTGCCCTGCGCGCGATCGATCACGAGGCCGGCTTGCTTCAACGCCTTGAGATGCTGCGAGACGGCCGGACGGCTGACGGGGAGACGCGCCGCGATCGCACCCACGGGCGCGGGACCCGCACGCAGCGACTCGAATACGGCGCGCCGGGTGGGATCTGCCAAGGCGGACAGGGCATTTACGTAAGTCATAGCTTACGGTAAGCACAAACTTACTGAATGTCAAGACGTGACGCCGGGAGCGAGTTCAGGTTGGATGCGCCGATGACGATACGCACCAAAATCGTACTCATGCGGCATGGGGAGCCGGCCTCGCGGTATTCGGCTTGGATCGCGGGACGTGAGTTCGGTGAGTGGGTCCGGTCCTTCGATCAAGGCGGGATCAAAGAAGCAATGCTCATTCCGGACGAGGTGCGACAGCTGGCCTCGACCATCGGCTTGGTGATCTCGAGCGACCTTTTGCGCGCAACACAATCCGCTGCTCGACTGGCGCGCAAGACCGTGATCGACCCGGATCTGCGCGAGGCAGGTCTCGTCGAATCGTTCCGCACGTCGCTCCGCGCACCTGTGTCGCTCTGGTTGGCGGCTGCGCGTCTTGCGTGGCGGCTTGATGTCACCTCGTCGCAGGAGCCCATTGCAGCCGCTCGCGCCCGTGCGCTGCGAGTAACGGACAATGTCATTTCCTTGGCACGGGAACACCGCAGTGTGTTAGTCGTCGGTCACGGCGTCTTCAATTCGCTCATCGCGCGCAGGCTTCGAGCGTTGGGTTGGTCCGGGCCGCTCGTGCCGCCATCGCGTTACTGGTCGGTCGCTACTTACAGGCCTCCGCACAGCAAGCGCGGATAACCCGAGGTCTGTCTCGTGCGACATCTATTTGCGCGCGGGGACGCGAGCTCCGTGCTCATCGATGACCTGCTCGCCGTCTTCTTTGGCGAAGGGGCCGCCTTGCGGGAGGGGCAAAATATCGAGCACCGCTTCGGAAGGCCGACAAAGCTTCACGCCCCAGGGCGTCACGACGATCGGCCGCTGCATGAGGATGGGGTGCGCCAACATGGCATCGAGCAATTCGGCAGCGCTCAAGCGCTCATCGGCCAGGCCGAGCTCGGCATACAAAGATTCCTTCTCGCGCAACAACTGCCGCGGTTTCAAGCTCATCCGCGCGAGCAGCGATTCGAGGGTCTGCCGATCGGGCGGCGTCTTCAGGTACTCGATCACGTCGGGCTCGACGCCGGCGTTTCGAATGAGCGCGAGCGTGTTTCTCGAGGTGCCGCAGGCGGGGTTGTGATAGATGGTGACCGCCGTCATGAGTATCCGTTGGCCAGTGCCGGCCAGGCCCGCAGGATAAACCCCAAGCATAAGCGAGATCGCGCCGCGCGAACATGCAGCGAACGCCCGGCATTTCGGCCCCGAGCGACATGCTAAGCTAACACCATGAAAGATCAGGTAAAGGTCCGCCATTCGACACGGATGGTGGCGCACGCAGTGACGCGCGTAGCGGCACGCGCCGCGACATGCGTAGCGGCCTGCGCAGCGCTCTGGCTCGCGCTCGTCTCGCCCGCGCGCGCAACCATATATACCCTCACGAATCCCGGCGATGTGGTGTTCGGCGAGGACCAGACCGTGGTGACCGTCTATGAGGACACCCTCTACGACCTCGCACGCGCTTACAGCCTCGGATCCGAGGAGCTCATTCGCGTCAATCCAGGGATCGATCCCTGGCTGCCCGGTGCCGGCAAGGTCATCATCGTTCCCGGCCGCCACATCCTGCCGCCGGGGCCGCATGAAGGGATCGTCGTCAACCTGCCGGAGCATCGGCTGTACTACTACCCGAAGCCGAAGCGCGGCAAGCCGCAGGAAGTGATCACCTATCCGGTGAGCATCGGCAAGATGGACTGGCGCACGCCGCTCGGGCTGACGCACGTCACCGCGAAGCAGAAAGACCCCACCTGGTATCCGCCGGCGTCGGTGCGCAAGGAGCACGCCGCGGCAGGCGACCCGTTGCCGGCGAGCGTTCCGCCGGGCCCGGACAATCCGCTCGGGGCGTATGCGATGCGCCTCGCCGCGGGCAACGGCACGTACTTGATCCATGGCACGAACAATCCGATCGCAGTCGGGCTTGCCGTGACGCACGGCTGCATCCGCATGTATCCCGACGACGTCGCAGCGCTATTCCCGCTGGTGCCGGTGGGAACGCCGGTGCGGCTCATCAACGATCCCATCAAGGTCGCCTGGGTCGACGGCGAGCTGCTGCTCGAGGCCCATCCGCCGGTCGATGCGGAAGGCCAGAGCTTCGAGCCGAACGTCGATCAATTCTCCGAGCTGCTGCAAAAGGCTGTCGGCGACACCGTCGTCGCGATTCACTGGGACTACGCACGCGAAGTGCTGCAGAAGGCCGACGGCGTCATTGCCACGGTCGGACTGGAAGCCGATGCCTCCGCCCTCGATCCCCCGAAAGACCCCATCGACGCGGAGCAAACACCGGCGCCGCCGCCGCCGGCGGCTGCGCGAACGAGCGGACCCGAAGGCCACTAGCCGAAGCGGCTGGAGTCAGCGCGCGTGATGAACCGCGCGGGCGATGGCGCGGCTCACGCAGTCCGCCGCCGCGGAGCCGATGCGCGCAATCTGGGCCGCGCGGAGCGGCGCGCGGCCGAGCTGCGAGCCGCCGCTCGCGAGCGCAAACACCGTGTCGCCATCGAACGGTGTGTGAGCCGGACGCACCGCGCGAGCGATTCCATCGTGAGCCATCATGGCGATGCGCTTGCATTCCGCGGTCGATAGATCCGCCGTGCAGGCGACGACTCCGAGCGTGGTGTTCGCCCCGGCCTGCAGGCGACCGAGCTCCGCGAGGCGCGAGTCCTCAGCGATCGGATCGCTCAGGTCCATGCCCGCGCCCGGCGGCGCGGCGCCTCCCAGCTCTGCATCGAGCTCGAACGCCCACGCCCAGTAGGTCTTGCCGTCCGGCATGAACACCGAGCCCACGGAATTCACGGCGACCAGCGCACCGACGATGAGACCCTCGCCGAGATCGAGCGAGGCGGAGCCGACGCCGCCCTTGCGCAGGCCCGCTTGCGCGCCGCGTCCGGCGCCCGCCGAGCCGAGCGCGAAATCCACGCCGGCCGCCGCGGCGGCGGCGATGCCGAGATCACGATAGGGCGGCGTGCGGCCCCAATCCTTGTCGCCGCCATTCGCGAGATCGTGCAACACCGCGCACGGCACGATGGGAATGGCGAGTGCGCCAGGCCGCAGGTGCAATCCGACGTCTTGCGCCGCGAGCGCGGCGGTCACACCGTCGGCCGCGGCGAGTCCGAACACCGAGCCGCCGGCCAACACGATCGCGTGCGCGCGGCCGACCAGATTTTCCGGCGCAAGCGCCTCGCTCTCGCGTACGCCGGGACCGCCGCCGCGCACATCGATGCCGGCGGCCCAGTCCGCCGCGCAGAGCAGCGCCGTCACGCCGGTGCGCGCCCGCTCATCGGCGCAATGTCCGACCCGAAGACCGGGAACGTCGGTGATGAGGTTGCGCGCGCCTGGGCGAGGCATGCGCGGCTAGCCGGGCTGTCCGGCCGCGATCACGGCCAATCCCTGCAGCACGAGGTCGGGCACGATCTCGCCGCGCGTGCGCATCGTGCCCGTGATCATTCCTGCATCGCCGCCCGTGATGAAGAGCTTCGGCTTGACGCCCGTGCTTTGCTCGATCACCTCGGCCGCTCGATCGGCCATGCCGGCCAGGGCGAATACCGCGCCGCGCGACACCGCTCCGATGGTGTTATTGGCGAGCACGCCGGCGAGCGAGGGTGTGCTGTGCTCGGCGGCCTTGGCGATGTCGCTGGTCTTGCTCATGAGCGCCTCGCGCATCATGTGGATGCCCGGCACGATCAGGCCACCGAGATGATGGCCCGATGCATCGATGCTATCGACCTTCACCGCTGTACCTGCGTCGACCACGCACAGCGCCGAGCGCGCCCGGGTCCAGGCGCCGATCAGGGCGAGCCAGCGATCGGCACCGAGCAGCTGTCGGGTCGAGATAGCCGTTCACCAGTCCGTGATACTCGGGCACCGCGGTGACGAATTCGACATCCACGTGGAACGTCTTCTTGGTGAGCCTGGTCAGGGTCTTCGCCATGGCGGGTCCGGCGACGTTCGATACGAGCACCCGCGAGGGGCGCTGGTCCGAATCGAACAGGGCCGCCGTCCACATGCCGGGTTTCGCGTCACGGTGCACGACGGCCTGCTGATCGGACAGGCCGGTGCTTGTCAGCCAAGCCCATTTCAAGCGGGTGTTGCCCACGTCGATGACGAGAATCATGAAAGCCCGCTCTGCTCCCCGCTACCGCCGAACGCGGTAAAGCGCGAAAGGATAGCATCTTGCCGTCGCGGCAGACCGCTTCAGGTCGGGGCTGAGGCCCCGTCGGAGCCTTTTGGAGTCAGCCCCGAAATCACCTGCAGGAGCGCCCGCGACATGCGCTCGTCGATCTCCGCGGCGTGCGCCAAGTTGCACCGGATAGCGCACGTGTGCATCCACGCCCTTGGCGGAGTAGCTCAACTGCACCGTCGGCAGCGCATCGCCGCCGGCGCTCGACAGCGTGGTCCGCTGCAGCTCGCGTGTCTGCCGCTGAATCTCCTCGCGATATTCGGCGAGCGCCTCGTTGGCCGCCGCGAACAGCTTCTGCTTGGCGGACTCATAATCTCCTTCTGCAGGAAGGGCGAGCGTTATGTCATGCCAGGCGAAGCTCACGCCGGGAATCTGCTTGAACAGCCCGGTCGTCACCTGAAACACCACGGAGTTGGGAAAGGCGGCGACGCGGCCCGTCGGTACGGACGATCCGCGGCCTGCCAGCTCCATCAAGTACATCCGCACCATCCCGAGCTCGATGATCTCGCCGCTCACCTCGCCGATCTGCACTCGATCGCCGACGCGAATCCCGTACTTTCCGATCAGGAAAAAATAACCGACGATGGAGACGAGCACGCTCTGCATCGCGACGGCGAGACCCGCCGTGATCAGACCGGCGAACGTCACGATCGAGCCCAGCTCGCTTGCAAACGTGAACCCGATGATGATGACCACCAGGGTCCAGAGGGCGATCCTGCGCAGAAGCAAGAGCTGATAGCGCTTGCGCGACTCTTGCACGTACTTGAGCACGCCGCGATGCCACAGCTCGGCAAGGGCGAAGACCGCGCCCAAAATGAGCGCGAGCGCGCCGACTCGAATCCCCAGAGACTTGAGCGCGCTCCGCGACTGATCCTTGGCGGCATCGCGCCAGTTTTTCAGATTGCGCCGGTATTGATCGAGAAGCGCGGCCTGCTTCCTCAATGGCACGAACAGCACCGAGGCCTGTTTGAACTGATCGGCCAGCGCATCGAGTTGATCGCGGGTCACGCCGAGCACCGCGTTGTTGTCGGTGTCGGCCTGTGCCATGAGCGCGTCGCCGCGCGCAGACAGCGCGCGCAGTTGCGCGACGAGCTTGCTCTGCAACTCGCTCAGCGCCGTCTGCAATGCCGCCGTACGGTGATCGATGGCGTCGATCGAGGAGATCTTCTCGGACAGCTTGAATACGTCCGCGGCCTCGTCCCAGATTCCGAAGCGCGAGGCGGCGGCGGGCGTCGCTACGCCGGGCGCAGGGCTGGGCGCGCTCGCGGGATGCTGCGCCGTCGCCGCCGTGGTGCTGGGCGTGCTGGACGACGAGGCGTTGGGCAATGCCACCGCCATCGCGTCGATCTGCGAGCGCAGCGAGCTTACATCCTTGACATCGCTCCCGTTCACCGCGGTGACGATGCTGCCGATCATGCTTTTCTTCGCGCCGATGAGATCGAGCTCGCCCTGCAGCTCGGCGATCTTGGCTTGTAACGCCGGCTTGGAGTTTTTCGGTGCGGCGGAGAGCTTGGCGCGCATCGACTCCATCTCGTTCTGTATCGAGACAGCCTGAGAGTCGAGCTTCTGTTGCCGCGCCGCGAGTGTTTGCGCGGAGACGCTCGCTTGATTGCCGGCAGCGGCATCCGGCGGACCCTCGACGAGCTGGTCTGCGCTCGCTCGCGCGACATCGAACGCGAGCCCCACGACTTGATTGGCGATCTGGCGATTCTCCGACAGGCTCAAGAGGTCGCTCGGCTCGTCCGCGATCTGCTGCTGAATACCGAGGGTGCGGTACCAATCCACGGTCGCGTCCAGCATCTGAATGACTTCGACGGCGCTCATCGGCGCGGGCAGTGCGGCGGCGGATGCGGCCGCAGCCGGTGCGGTCGATGCAGGCGCCGGCGCGGCGGACGCCGCACGTGATACGGACGAGGCCGATGCCGGCGCTGCCGGCGGGGACGCGGGCGTGGCGGCCGCAAGGGCGAACGACGCGGCGAGCACACATGCGCCCTGGCAAGAGTGTGGCCGTGGTGGCCATTGGTGAACGAGCGGAACGCGGCACGGGCGAATCGTACCGCAAATCGCGCGGCACAAGTCCCGCGAACTATTTTATACACGAAACAGTGAAAGTTTCTAGAATTCACGGCATGCTTGCGCATCGCGCGGAAACCGCGCCAACCAATTGAGTTGTTCGAGGTGAAAATGACGAATTTCAAAGCCGGCGTCATGCTGTGCTCGCTGCTCTGCGCGACGGCCGCATTCTCGATCTGCGTGGCGGCGGAACACACAGCTGCCGAGCACGCGGCCACCGACCCGGCCGACGCCAAGACCCCGAGCAGCGAGGAGCTGAGCGAGTCGTCGCGCTTGCTGCATGATGCGCATCAGACGACGCAGGGATCGATCACGGTCCAAGGCCGGGCAATCCCCTATCAGGCCGAGGCCGGTGTGATGGTGATTCACGTCAAGGACCCCATGGACGATGATCCGCCGCCGCCGCACGATGAGCACGGCAACCCGCCACCGCCGCCGGCCCAGGCAAGCATGTCCTATGTGGCTTACTTTCGCGGCGACAAGGAAGATCCCCATCGGCCCATCACGTTCTTGTACAACGGCGGCCCCGGCTCATCGACGGTGTGGCTGCACATGGGCGCCTTCGGCCCGAAGCGCGTGCGCACCGCCGACGACACACACACCGCTGCGGCGCCGTACCGGGTCGTCGACAACGAGTACAGCCTCATCGACGTGACCGATCTGGTGTTCATCGATGCCCCCGGCACGGGCTTCGGGCATCTGCGCGGCAGCGACAAGGAGAAGGCGTTCTACGGTGTCGACCAGGATGCGCATGCGTTCGCCAATTTCATCACCGAGTTCCTGTCGCGCCACAAGCGCTGGAACTCGCCGAAGTACCTGTTCGGCGAGAGCTACGGGACCACGCGATCGGCGGCGCTCTCGAGCATTCTGGAGAACGAAAAGGAGCTCGACCTGAACGGCGTCATCCTGCTCTCGCAGGTATTGAACTTCGACGACGGGGCCGACGCGCCGCAGTTCAACCCGGGCGTCGATCTGCCTTATATGCTCGCGCTGCCGACCTTCGCGGCCACGGCCTGGTATCACCACAAGCTGCCCAATCAGCCGCCGGCTCTCGAGCCGCTGCTGCGCGAGGTCGAGAGTTTCGCGCTCAACGACTATGCGCAGGCGCTCATCGCCGGCGCCTCCTTGAGCGCGGAACGAAAGTCGCAGATCGCGGCCAAGTTGCACGAGTACACCGGCCTGCCCGCCGACTACATCGAGCGTGCCAACTTGCGTGTGAACGGCGGGGAATTCGAGAAGACCCTGCTCGGCAGCGAGGTCACCACCGGCCGCCTCGACACCCGCTTCTCGGGCCCCACGCTCGATCCGATGAGCAAGGAGGCGGAGTACGATCCGCAATCCGCGGCAATCTCCTCGGCCTACGTCTCGGCGTTCAACGACTACGTGCGCAACACGCTCAAGTTCGGGGACAAGCTGGTCTACAAGCCCGAAATCGAGGTGGAGAATAAATGGGATTTCACCCATCAACCGCCGGGGTCTCGCGTTCAAGCTGCCGGGCGCCACCAACGTCATGCTCGACCTCGCGGCGGCGATGAAGCAGAATCCGAACCTCAAGGTGCAGCTCAACGGCGGCTACTACGATCTGGCGACGCCTTACTTTGCGGCGCTGTTCGAGCTGCAGCAGCTGCCGATCGAGAAGTCCTTGCATGACAACATCGAGACGCATTTCTACACATCGGGCCACATGGTGTATGCGCATGAGCCCGACTTGAAAGCCTTGCACGCAAACGTCGCCGCGTTCATCGAGAAAACCAAGAGCGGCATGGCGGGTCAAACATCGTGACCGCGCGGGCGGCGCAGGAGCTCAAGGCGGCGATCCGCGATGTGCAGGATTTCCCGAAACCGGGAGTCCTGTTCCGCGATATCTCGCCGCTCCTCAAGAGCCACTTCGCCGCCACCATCGAGGCGCTCGACGGTTTGCTCACGGAGGTGGAATGGCGCGCGATCGATGCCGTCGCGGGCATCGAGTCGCGCGGATTCATTCTCGGCGCGGCGCTTGCGCTCAGACGCGGCAAGGGTTTCGTGCTGGTGCGCAAGCAGGGAAAGCTCCCGCCGCCCGTGGTCGATGTGTCCTACGCTCTCGAATATGGGTCGGGCGTGCTGGAAATGCAGAGGGGGCAGGGACGGGTACTCCTGATCGACGACGTTCTCGCCACGGGCGGCACGTTGAGCGCCTCGGCGGACTTGTGCGTGCGCGCAGGCTACTCGGTGGCCGCGCTCGCGGTGCTGATCGATCTGAAGCTCGTGGTGGAGTATCGATGGCGCGACCTGCCCCTGCGCGCCGTCATCAGTTATTAGGGTCGGCGGAGTCCTATGAACGAGCTACCCCGGCTGCTTGTGGTCATTGCCCTCGCGGCGGAATCGGCGGGCCTCTTCGAGGATGCGCGCGTTCCCGTGCTCTATTGCGGAGTCGGCAAAGTCAACGCCGCCATCGTGCTGACGCGCGAGCTGCGCCGCTACGCGCACGCCTCACAACCCGCGCCCCTCGTGCTGAATTTCGGATCGGTCGGCAGCCGTGTGCACGACACGGGGGCGCTGGTGGCTTGCCACGAGTTCGTTCAGCGCGACATGGACGTCACCGGGCTGGGGTTCGCCCTCGGGGTCACTCCGTACGACGATACGCCGGCGCGGCTTTGCTTCGAGCCGCTGTTCACGCACCTGCCGCCGGCGCTCTGCGGGAGCGGTGATTCGTTCGCGATGAACGCCTGCGCGGTCGAGTGCGACGTGGTTGACATGGAAGCCTACGCGCTCGCCAAGGCGTGCCGGCTGGAGCGAGCGCCCTTCGCCTGCGCGAAATACGTCACCGACGGCGCCGATCACGCGGCAGCGGATCATTGGCGCGACAACGTGCACAAGGCGGCGGAGGCATTTCTCGAGCTGTACCGCGCTGCCGAGCTCGCCTGGAATCAGAATCCATGGTGATGCAGCAGCGCCACGCCGACCGCGGCCACGAGACAGTACACGCCGAATAAGTACCAGCGCCCGCTCTCCAGCCAGCGGCTCAGCCACTTCAGCGCCAGCAGCCCCGCGATGAAGGCGAGCACGGCGCCCAACACGCTCAACAGCACGACCGACTGCAGGCTTCCTTGAGCAGACGTGGCGACGCCCGGCGGCGCGTGCACCAAGCGCAACACTTCGCGGGCCACGATGGGCGGTGTGAGCACCACGGCGAGCGCGAAGCTGAAGCGCTCGGCGCGCGGCTTCGCCACGCCGATCAGCATGCCGGTCGAGATGGTGGCGCCGGAACGCGAGAAGCCGCGAAAGGGCAGACATAATCCCTGCACGGCCCCGATGATGCCGGCGCCTAAGAGGCTGATCTCGCCCGAGTCCGGACCCGCGGCACGGCGCAGCCGGTTCTCGCGCAGCCCCGCGACGAGGATGAGCACCCCGACGGCCGCCAGCGCCGGCGCAATGAATTCCAGATGGCCGAACAGATCCTCGATTTCGGAATGCGGCACATCGCGCAAGGCGGTTCTCTCGATGACCTCTTTTATCGCGAAGCCGATGATGCCGGTGATGGCGCTCGCGACGACGAGGCGCACGGCGATCGCCTGGAACGCGGCGGCGGAGCTGAAGTAAGTGGCGCGCCACTGCTTCCAGAAGTAGGCGATCACGGCAAACATGGTGCCCGTGTGCAGCATGACGAGGAGCAAGGTCATGGGGGGCGAGGAGGGATCGAGCCCCAGAAGCTTCTCGACCACCACCACGTGCGCGGAGCTCGATACCGGCAGGAGCTCAGCCAAACCTTGTACGATCGCGAGAATGAACACGTTGAAGAGCGACATCGAGTGATTCTATCGCAATGAACGTAGCGCTGTTGTTGGGCTTGGCGTCGGCCTTGGGCTACGGCATCACGGACTACCTCGCGGGCATCGCCGGGCGAGCCGTCGGCATTTGGCGCAGCATTTTCTACGGCGATCTCGCAGCCTTCATCGTGCTGAGCGCGTGGTTCGCGCGCCCTTGCGCCGAGGCGTGCGCGTTCGTCTCGCACCCGAGCGCCTGGATCGCCGCGCTCGGCGCGGGCCTCGTGCTGTTCGTGGCGGCGGCGTTGCTCACGCGCGGGCTGACGCGCGGCACGCTCGCCGTGGTGGCGCCGGTGACCGCGAGCTACGGCGCAATCGCGGCGATCTTGTCGGCGGCGAGCGGCGAGCGGCTATCCTTGAGCGCGGCCTTGGGAATTCTCGTCACGGCTTGCGGAGTGTGCCTCGTTTCGATTCCCGCGGGCGGCGGCCGTGCGTTCCGGGATCACCTGCATGCGAGCGGCTTCGGCTGGGCGGCGGGCGCCGCCGTTTGCTACGCCGTCGGCTTCTGGCTGCAGGGCGTCTTCGCGGTACCCTCGCTCGGGCCGTTCATTCCCGTGTGGCTGTCGTATGGGCTCGCGGTCGTCACCATTCCATTGTTGATTCCCGTTCTCGGTGTGCGCCTCGCGCTACCGCGCCGGCGCGAGTGGGGGCCGGTGCTCGGGGCGGGCCTTTTCAGCGCGGCTGGAAACGCCGCCTTGACGATGGGCCAGTCCACCGGCCGAGTAGCGATCGTGGTGGTGCTGAGCACACTCGCGAGCGCGGTCACCGTGCTGCTGTCGCGCTTCAGGGATCGCGCGACCATTGCCTTGCACCAGTGGCTTGCCATGGGGGTGATCATCGCCGGGCTGATCCTGATCAAGGGTTAGCGCGCCAACAGGCGGCGCTGCAAGAGCCGCGACCTCAGGAGCCCGCGCCTTCGGGCATACGTTGCCAGGTCTGGTTTCTACCGAGCAGCGAGAAGCCGATGTAGCCGCGCACCACGAGGCGCGTACCGCCCTCGACGTGCATCTTGCAGTGGTAGACCGAGCCGGTGTCGGGATCGAGGATGTCGCCGCCGCTGTACTCGTCGTCCGTGCGCTTCATGTTGCGGATGATGATGAGGCCGAGCATGGGCTGGCCCTTGCGATCGTCGGTGCACACCTCACAGACGCGATGCTCGGCGCCGGGCTTGAAGCTGCCCTCGATCTTGCCGAAGAGCCGGCCATCCTGCTCGTAGATGCGCACGATGGCGCGTGCTGCGCCGGTCTTGTCGTCGATGGTCTTCCAAAGGCCGATCGGCGAGTCGGAAGCGGTGATCGCGGCACCGGACGCCGCAGTTTCCGCCGCGGCCGCGGGGGGCGGGGGGAGCGCGGCGAGGGCGAGAGCCAGGGCGAGCGAAGCGAGACGAAGCATCGATCTCATGGCTGATCCCCCAAGCGCTTCGAGCGCTACAATTGCGCGCATCTTAAACGAATCGCAATTCTCGGTGAAAAAAAGCGTATGCCTCCCAACCTTGACTCCTCGGCCGACGAGGCGGCGATTCTCGCGCTCAACCGCGCCCACGTCGCGGAGACCTCGGCGCTCGAGGCGGCGGAGCTGCGGGCGCTCCTCGCGCAGGCGTTTCACGTCGGTACGTGCGATCGCGGACGCGAGGCGTTTCTCATCGCGCTCGATCAGGACGCGAGCTACTCAAGCCCGAACTTTCAGTGGTTCAAGTCGCGCCACGAGCGCTTCGTCTACATCGACCGCGTCATCGTCGCGCCGTCGCAGCGTGGGCGCGGCCTCGCTCGCCTGCTCTACGAGGATCTCATCGCTGCCGCTGCGCGGGCGCGCCACGTGCTCATCGGTTGCGAGGTGAACGTGGAGCCGCCGAACCCCGCTTCGGACGCCTTGCACGCGGCACTGGGCTTCTCGGAGGTGGGTCGGGCGCATTCTGCCGGGGGGCGCGAAACAGGTGCGCTATCTCACCCGGCAAGTCCCGCGCGCAGAGGGGCGGGAGGAGTATCAGCGGCGCCCGTTGTAGAAATAGTAGTCCGCCGAATAGGCAACGCGGGTGCGCTGGTCGGCGTGCGAGGCATCGCAAGGATCTTGCGGTGCCAGTCCGCCGATGGTGTTCAAGCGCTGAATCGACTGTACCTTGGCGAAGACACCCTTCCCGGTATTCGATTTCGACCGCAGCAGCAGCCATTGAATCCCCTTCGCCCCGGGCGCATCGGCGCGAGCCACGACGTCCCCGACCACCTTGCTGCCGTCGTCAGCTTCCCACGTGGGGCCCGCGTAGTGGTGGCCGATGTCCTTTCCCGAGCGGTCCGACAGCTCGGCCTTCGGTTCCTGATAAACCCACGTATACCGCGAGGGATCCTTGGCGCTCGCCTTGCACTGATAGATTTGCACGCCCGTCGCGTGCAGCATGCGCGTCAGTTTCTGGCCCGCGGGCACTTGCAGCGCCGGCGGCACGTCGCTCGGCGGCCGCGAAAAACTGTCATGAGCGCAACCGACCACGAGAATCGCGGCGACCGCGCTGCTCCCGCGCAACAGGGCAGCGCGCATTCCCGCCCATTTCGTGGTGCCTTGTGTCTGCATCGATGAATTATACTGAACGCGCCGTGCGATCCAATCTATCTCTGACCGAAGGCTCGATTCCGCGCGCCTTGCTGCTGTTTTCCCTGCCCATCCTGATGGGCAACTTGCTGCAATCCCTCAACGGATCGGTGAATGCGATCTGGGTGGGCAAGTTTCTCGGCGAGGCGGCGTTAGCCGCGACGGGCAACGCGAACGTGGTGATGTTCCTCTTGTTCGGGGTGCTGTTCGGCTTTTCCATGGCCTCGACCATCATGGTCGGGCAGTGCATCGGCGCCAAGAACATCCCCGAGGCGAAGCGCGTGGTCGGCACGGCTGCGGTCTTTTTCCTCGCCCTGTCCATGCTCATGAGCGTTGCCGGTTTCGCGCTCGCCGGTCACTTGATGCGCTGGCTGGGCACGCCGCCGGACGCGCTGCCGCTGGCGCTCGCCTACATGCGCATCATCTTTCTGGCGCTGCCCTTCATGGGCGGATTGTTCTTCGTCATGGCGGTGCTGCGCGGTGCGGGCGATTCGCGCACGCCGTTCATCTACCTGGCGATGGCCGTGGCGCTCGACATCGGCTTAAATCCGCTGCTCATCTTCGGCTGGGGACCCGTGCCGCGCTTGGGGATCGCCGGCTCCGCCCTCGCCACGCTGATCGCGCAAGGCGTGAGCTTCGCCGCCCTGGTGCTGCACCTGTACCGCGTCCATCACTTTCTGTGCATTCGACGCGGCGAGCTGCGCCTGTTCATCGTCGACTGGTCGCTCGTGCGGCTGCTCGTGACCAAGGGCCTGCCCATGGGGCTGCAGATGTTCGTGGTGTCCTCGAGCATGATCGCCCTCATGTCGCTCGTGAACCGTTTCGGCTCCGAGGAGACCGCCGGGTTCAGCGCGGCCTTGCAGCTGTGGAATTACGTGCAGATGCCGGCGCTCGCCATCGGCGCCGCCGTGTCCTCCATGGCCGCACAAAACGTCGGCGCCGGCCGCTGGGATCGCGTGAATCGGGTCGCCGCGACCGGCGTGCTCTTCAATCTGGTGAGCGGCGGAGCGCTGATCGGCGTCATCTACTCGCTGGATCGCGCCGCGCTCGGGTTGTTTCTACCCGCACACGGCATGGCGCTCGCGCTTGCCGTGCACCTCAACGCGATCGTGCTGTGGTCGTTCGTGCTGTTCGGCATGTCGCTGGTGCTGTACGGCGTGGTGCGCGCCACGGGTGCCGTCGTGCCGCCGCTCATCATGCTCGCGCTCGCGCTGTGGGGTATCCGTGTGCCCTTTGCCTACGCGCTGCGTCGATCACTGGCAGGCGGATGCCATCTGGTGGAGCTTTCCGGTCGCCTCGATCGCCTCGGTGACCATGGCGAGCCTCTACTATCAGTCGGCAACTGGCGCAAGGTGCGGCTCGGCATCGCCCAGCGGCGCGACCCGGTACCGAGTGCTTGAATCGCGTGCCCGAAGCCCCGCGGGCCGGCCCGAGACCGCTCGTTGTCCGATGCGGCGCCTTCGGCGACATGGTGCTGCTCACCGCGTTGATTCGCGCGCTCCACGCGCGCTTCGCTGAGCCGGTCGACATCGTGACCTCGGGAGCGTGGAGCGCGCCGCTGCTCGAAGGACAGCCGGGCGTGGGAGAGATCCTCTGCGTGCGCAGCCGCAAGACGCCTTATTGGCTGGCACCGCGATCAGCAGCGCGTGGTGCGCCGTTTGCGCGCGCGCGGTGCCGGACCCACGTGGTTCTGCGACGCCAACGAGGCGGCATGGCCGATGCTCGAGCGCGCCGGCATCCCGGACGACTACATCGTCGACGTGAAGGATCATCCGCTGGAGACGGGCGAGCACGCGACCGAGCAATGGCGCCGGCTCGCGGACTTGAGCCCCAGGGCGCCGGCCGTGCCGCCGCCGACGCCGGCGGGCACGGTCGCTCCGGGCGCATATCTGCGCGTGAGCGCGAGCCAGGCAGGCCGATCTCGATGCCTGGCTCGAAGCCCGCGGTCTCGCCGGCATGCCGCTCGTCCTCGTCCAGGCGGGCAACAAGCGCACCATGCGCCGCGGATTGCGCCGGCTCGCGGTCAATCACAAGTACTGGCCGACCGAGCGCTGGGCTGCGGTGATGCTTTATCTGCGCGCGCGCTGCCCGGGACATCGGATCGTGCTGCTCGGCACCGGACCCGAATACCGGCTGAACGAGGAGTTGATCGCGGCCGCGCGCATCCCCGACGTGTGCAACGCCGCCGACGATCTGCCGATTCCGCGACTCATCGCGCTGCTTGTCGCGCGCCGCAGGACTCGTCACCGTCGATTCAGGGCCCGCGCACGCGGCCGCCGCGGTGGGATGTCCGCTGGTGGTGCTGTTCGGGCGCGCCTCGCCCGCGCTCTACCGGCCCTGGGGAGCGGCCGGCGCGGACGTGAAGGTGCTCACCGGGCGCATCGACGGTGAGCCGAGCATGCTCGGCATCGCCGCCACCCAAGTGATCGAGGCCTGGTCGGGGCTTCGCCGGTCAGAGACGCAGCATATCCGGCGTCACCAGCACCACGCCGCGCTTGGTGACGTAGAAGCGGCTCTGATCCGCCGCCGGATCCTGGCCGATCTGCGTGCCGTCCGGCACGACGCAGTCCTCGTCGATGATGCAGCGCCTGATCTTGCAGCGCCGTCCGACGGAGACGCCCGGCAAGAGCACCGAGCTGTCGATGACGCTCTGGTCGTCGATGCGCACATCGCTCGACAGGAGCGATTGACTCACGTGCGCGCCTGAGATGATGCAGCCGCCGGCGACCATGGAGTTCACCGCCATGCCGCGGCGTCCATCCTCGTCGAGCACGAATTTCGCGGGGGGATGCTGGGCCTGATAAGTCCAGATCGGCCATTGATGATCGTAGATGTTGAGCTCGGGATTGAGCGCCACGAGCTCCATGTTCGCCTCGTAGAGGGCATCGACGTTGCCGACGTCGCGCCAGTAGTTCTGGGCACGCGTCTCGACGTCGTGAAAGGGATAGGCGAACACGCGCATCCGATCGATGGCCGGCGGAATGATGTTGCGGCCGAAGTCGTGCTTGCTGTGCGGATCCTGCGCATCCTCGTTGAGCAGCTTCTCGAGCCGGTCGAGCGCGATGACGTAGATGCCCATCGAGGCGCGCGCCATGTCGTCGTGGCCGATGATGGGATCGGGGTTCTGCGGCTTCTCGGCGAACTTGACGACGCGATTCGTGTCGTCGGTGGTCATGATGCCGAACTCCTGCGCGCGGTCGAGGGGCACGTCGACGACGCCCACCGTGATGTCCGCCTCGCATTGCTCGTGGTAGGCGATCATCGGACCGTAGTCCATCTTGTAGATGTGATCGCCGGCGAGAATGAGCACGTGCGTCGGGTTGTGCGAGCGGATGAACTCGAGATTCTGATACACCGAGTCCGCGGTGCCGCGATACCAGTGCTCGCCGATTTGCTGCTGAGCGGGGATCAGCTCCACGAACTCGCCCAGCTCGCCGCGCAGGTAGCTCCAGCCCCGCTGGATGTGCTGGATCAGCGGCTGCGCCTTGTACTGCGTGAGCACGGCGATTTGGCGGATGCCGGAATTCACGCAATTCGACAGCACGAAATCGATGATGCGGAACTTGCCGCCGAACGGCGTCGCGGGCTTGCAGCGATGCAGGGTCAGCGCCTTGAGGCGCTCGCCGCGGCCTCCGGCCATCACGACCGCCAATGTGCCGCTCGTCAATCGGCTGACGTAACGTCCGGTGTTGGTCCGAGCGGCGTGTCGCATACCGTGCCATCCTGGGAGTCTGCTCGCAGCCTGCCACAGTGGGCGGCACACCGCACCAGATTTTCGCGACGGCCAGCTTTCGCGACGGCCAGCTTTCGAGACTCGATCGTCTCGCAGCGGAAATCGCCTTTGCTAAACTGGGCTGATGTCTGCGCTCAAGGTTTGCATACTGAGTTCCGAGATGGTGCCTTTCGCCAAGACCGGCGGTCTCGCCGACGTGGTCGGGGCGCTGGTGCGCGAGTTGGCGCAGCTCGGCCACGAGATCCGCGCCTTCATGCCGCTCTATGCCGCCGTGAGACGCGCGCATCCGGGCACGCAGCCGGTGCTCGGCCTGCAGAATGTAGGAGTTACCATCGACGGCCGCGCCTATGCGTTCTCGGTGCGCACCACACACGTGCCGGGCACCGGAATCACGGCGTACTTCATCGACTGTCCGGAGCTCTTCGACCGCCCGGCGATCTACACGCGGGACCCGGACGAGCATCGCCGGTTCCTGCTGTTCACGCGCGCGGTGATGGAGAGCTGCCTGCGCTCGGGATTCGCACCTGACATATTTCACTGTCATGACTGGCATACCGCCTTTCTGCCGCTGTTCCTCAAGTCCCTGTACGCGCCGGTGCCGCTGTTCGCGCGCTCGCGGAGCGTCTTGACCATTCACAACATCGGCTATCAGGGAGTCATTCCCGCGGCGTTCATCAGCGATCTGGGCCTGCCGGCCCCGGAGGCGCAGCTCGACGCCGCGGACCTGCAATTCGGCGTGATCAACTCCCTGAAAACCGGAATAAAATTTGCCGACACGGTGACCACGGTGAGCCCGACCTATGCGCGCGAGATCACCGAGACCGCGCTCGGCATGGGCATGCAAGCGGCTTTGCGCGCGCGCGCGGAGCCGGTCATCGGCATTCTCAACGGCGTCGATTATCAGGAGTGGGATCCGCGCCACGATCGCTACATCGTGCAGCAGTACTCGCGCGATGATTTGCGCGGCAAACGCGTCAACAAGGAGCGCCTCAGCGACACGCTGAGCCTCAAGATTCCTCCCGCCGCGCCGCTCATCGGCATGGTGACCCGCCTCGCCTCTCAAAAAGGGATCGACATCCTCATGGATGCGCTTCCGCAGGCGCTCGGCAGCCGCGATTTCGGGCTCGCGGTGCTCGGCAGCGGCGATGAGCGCTACAGCGCGTTCTTCACCTCGCTCGCCGGCAGCTTTCGCGGCCGCGTGGCGTTCCGCCCCGGGCACGATGAGCCGCTGGCGCACCTCATCGAGGCGGGGAGCGACATGTTTCTGATGCCGTCGCAATACGAGCCCTGCGGCCTCAATCAGATGTACAGCCTTCGCTACGGAACCATTCCCATCGTGCGCCGCACGGGTGGCCTTGCCGATTCGGTGCGGCACTTCGACCCGGCGACGGGCGAGGGGACGGGCTGCGTATTCAACGACTACGACTCGCCGGCCGTGCGGTGGGCGATCAATACCGCGCTCGACTGGTTCGACGACGGGCGCAGCTGGCCGCGCCTGATGCAAAACGCCATGCGCGAGGATTTCTCCTGGGGTCGCCAGGTCGAACGCTACGTCGAGGTGTTTCGCGCCACGGCTCAGCGGGCCGCTTCGAGCAGCGCGTAACGCCGGCCGTTCGGCAGCGCGTAGCGATGCGCGACTTTGAGTCCCGACGCCGCGATCCATGGCGGCAGCTCGTCGTCGAGCGCTTGCGGGCTTGAAGCCGCTCGGCACTCGCGCCGGAATGCTCCCACGAGCTCCCGCCCCGGCAAGAGCGTGACGACGAGCGCGTCCGGCTCACGTGCGAGGCGTTCCCGCAACTCGGCGAGCGCGGTCGCCTCGAGCGGGCCCGGGACAAGCTCGGCGTCGGTGCGTGCATACATGTCGATGACGGCCCGGGTGGTCTCGTCGGGCGCCATCAGAATCAGCGGTCTTCCTCGCCCATCGGACTCGATCGCCCGCGCGACGCTTGGCAGGTCTTGCCAGGCATCGACTTCGCGATAGAGCGGCCATGCCGGGACGATCAGAAGCACGCAGTAGGCGAGAAGAAGCGCGAGCTGCGCGTGCTGCGTCCGATCGTGCCGCGCCGCCGAGTCGGCCCGGATCGCAAGGACGGCGGCGGCGAGCAGGCCGAGTGCGGCGATCGCGAGCGAGCCCAAGGGTGCGCTCGGTGCAAGCAGCACCGCATCCGCGCCCGCAAACACCAGCATCGCCGTGAGCAGCAGATACGCGGTGCCGCGCAGCGCGCGCACATCCCAGCGGTCGTGAGAGTCGAGAGTCGCCCACCAGCCGAGGAGCAGCGCGAATCCGGGCAGCGCCGGCGCCAGATAGATGTTGCGGGCGGTGGCCGCCACGGACAAAAGAGCGAGCGAGGGCAGCGCCGTTGCGAGCGCGAAGCGCACGGGGCGCATCTCCCCGGCGCCGGCGCGCGCCGGCACGCAACGCTGCCACGCGCGGCGCAGCGCGGCGGCGGCGAGCAGCGTCCACGGCCACAGGTACAGCGGCAGCTCGATCAGGTACTTGCCGGGGGTGTTGCGATGGCCGGCGGCGTATTGCAGACCCTGGGGCGCATCGACGTGCGCGAACCGTCCGGCGAGGTTGTTCCAGAAGAACACCTTGAGATGCAGCGGCGCCGTCGGGCCCGCGGTACACCGCCGCAACCCAGGTGAGGATGACCAAGGCCTGGAGCACGAGCCCGGCATAGAGCTCCCAGCGCGCGAGCTCGCGCCAGCGCCGCTCCCATACCACGAGCACCAGAAGCGCGAGGGCAGGCACCATCCAGGCGACCGCGCTCTTGCTCAAGAAACCCACCGCGAGCGCCGCGTGCATGAGGGTGTAGCCGCGCAGCCGATCGGCGCTACGCTCCGCATAGAATCCGCCGTACGCGCCGTAAAGCGCCACGGACACCGCGGCGAGGAGCGGTGCGTCGGTCGCCAGCCACACGAGCACCTGGTACGACAGGAGAAAGGTTGCGAGAGCGGCCGCGGCGGCGACCGCGGCCCCGCGTCCTGCGCTCCGCCGTCGCGAGCAGTCCCACGCCGAGCGCCGCGACGAGGGCGTAGAGCAGGTTGGGCAGGCGCGCGGCCCACGCGCGCGGTCCGAATGCCCGGATCGAGGCGCCCGCCACCCAGTAGGCGAACGGCGGCTTCTCGCAGAACGCCTCGCCGGCGAGGAGCGGCACCGCCTTGTCGGTCTGCCAGCTCATGCGCCAGGCGATGTCCGCTTCGCGCGGCTCATCCGGCGTCCAGTAGCCGCGGGCAAACAGGCCGACGCACCAGGCGCCGAGCAGAGCGATCGACACGAGAGCGATCCGAGTGCGAGCCGTCCGCCGTAAAGCACTATAATCGGAGGCTCGATAAGGAGTTTGCATGAGCTCTGCCGACTATACTTCACATGGCGCCGTCGCCGTGATCCGGCTCGACAATCCGCCGGTCAATGCGCTCAGCGCGAGCGTGCGCAAGGGCATCGCCGAAGGCCTGGACCGGGCCGCCGATTCGGAGTCGGTCGCCGCCGTGATTCTCACGGGCGCGGGCTCGAACTTCTGCGGAGGCGCGGACGTGACCGAGTTCGATACGCCGCTCATGGTCGCGGCGCCCAACCTTCACGATCTGTTCGATCTCATCGAGGGCTTCCCCAAGCCGGTGATCGCGGCCCTGAACGGCATCGCGCTCGGAGGCGGCTTGGAGCTCGCCATGTGCTGTCACTACCGGGTAGCCCTCGCGAGCGCGCTGCTCGGGTTGCCGGAGGTGAAGCTCGGACTCTTGCCCGGCGCCGGCGGGACGCAGCGTCTGCCGCGCCTTGCGGGGGCGGAGCGTGCGCTCAACATGATCGTGAGCGGCAATCCGGTGGCCGCGCGCGAGCTCGCGAAGACGGCGCTGCTCGATCGGGTGGTCGACGACGACGTCGTGGCCGCCGCCACTGGCGCTCGTTCAGGAGGCGGCCGACGGTAAGCTTCCTCTGAAGAAGGCGCGCGACATCTCGGTCGTGCTGCCGAACGCCGAGGCTTTCTTCGATTTCGCGCGCGGCGCGATTGCGCCGCTCGCGAAGCATTACCCGGCGCCCGTCAAGATCATCGACGCCGTCGAGGCGGCGGTGCTCAAGCCGTTCGACGAGGGGCTGAAGGTCGAGGCCGCCGGGTTCGCGGAGCTCCTGCAGGGCACCGTGTCCAAGGCATTGCGGCACGTCTTTTTCGCGACCCGCGCGGCGGCCAAGATTCCCGACGTTCCCTCGAGCACGGCGACGCGTCCCGTCCGATCGGTGGCCGTGATCGGCGCCGGCACCATGGGCGGCGGCATCGCCATGAACTTCGCCAATGCGGGTGTGCGGGTGACGGTGCTCGAGACCGCGCAGGCGGCGCTCGACAAGGGTCTCGGCGTCGTCAAGAAGAACTACGAGAGCACGCTCAAGAAGGGCCGGCTCACGCCCGCGCAATTCGACGAGCGCCTCGCGCTCATCACCGGCACGCTCTCCTACGACGACATCGCGGATGCCGACCTCGTCATCGAGGCGGTGTTCGAGGACATGGGGGTGAAGAAGCAGGTGTTCGAGACGCTCGATCGCAAGGCGAAGGTGGGCGCCATCCTTGCCTCGAATACCTCCACGCTCGATCTCAACCAGATCGCTGCCGTCACGCACCGCCCGCAGGATGTCGTCGGACTGCATTTCTTCAGTCCGGCGAACGTCACCAAGCTCCTGGAAATCGTGCGCGGGGCGAAGACCGCCAAGGACGTGCTCGCCACCGCGCTCGCGGTCGCCAAGCAGATCAAGAAAATCGGCGTGGTCGCGGGCGTGTGCGACGGCTTCATCGGCAATCGGATGCTGAACGCCTATTTCCGGCAAATGGATTTTTTGCTCGATGCGGGCGCGCTTGCCGCAGCAAATCGACCGGGCGCTCGAGAACTTCGGTTTCGCCATGGGGCCTTTTCGAGTCGCCGATCTCGCCGGCAACGACATCGGCTGGTCGATCCGCAAGCGGCTGTATCGGAGTATCCGGATCGGCCCTTCTCGAGAATACCCGATCGCATCTGCGAGCTCGGCCGGTTCGGCCAGAAGAGCGGTGCCGGATGGTATGACTACAAGCCGGGCGAGCGCGCCGCCATTCCGTCCGAGGCGGTCACCAAGATCGTGCTCGAGGAATCCGAGCGTCTCGGGCTGAAGCGCCGCAAGGTGAGCGACGAGGAGATCGTCGAGCGTGCCCTCTACTCCCTCATCAACGAGGGCGCGCGCATTCTCGAGGAGGGCGTCGCCTCGCGCTCCTCCGACATCGACATCGTGTACATCGCAGGCTACGGCTTTCCGGATTTCCGCGGCGGTCCGATGTTCTACGCCGACACCGTGGGCCTTGCGAACATCGTGAGAGCGATGCGCGGCTTCGCCAAAGGCTATCGGCCCGACGCATGGCAGCCCGCGCCGCTCCTGCAACGTCTCGCGGCCGAGAATCGCGGTTTTGCGAGCTGGGGGAAGTCGTCATGAGCGACGCCGTCGTGGTCTCCACCGCCCGCACCGGGACTCGCGAAGTCCTGGCGCGGCTCGCTCAACATGTCGCATCCGGTCACCTATGCCGGGCATGTCTTGCGCCACGCCATCGAGCGCGCGCGCATCGATCGCGGGCGAAGTCGAGGACGTGCTCGTCGGCGCGACATTCCTCGAAGGCGCCGCCGGCGCAAACGTCGCGCGTCAAGTGGGGTTGCGCGCGGGCTGCCCGGTGACGACAGCGGGCATGTCCGTCAATCGATTCTGCTCCTCGGGACTGCAGACCATCGCGCTCGCCGCGCAACGGGTCCTGTCGGGCGAAGGCGAGATCTACGCCGCGGGCGGCCTGGAATCGATCAGCTGCATCCAGAACCAGGCGAACCAGCGCATGCTCAAGGAGCAGTGGGTGGTCGAGCACAAGCCGCAGGTCTACTGGAACATGCTGCAGACCGCCGAGACCGTCGCCAAGCGCTACGGCATCTCGCGGCAGGCGCAAGACGAGTACGGCGTGCGCAGCCAGCTGCGTGCCGCCGCGGCGGCGCAAGCGCGGCGCTTCAACGACGAGATCGTGCCGTTCGAGACCACCATGGCGGTGGCCGACAAGGAGGCGGGCACCGATCGGTCATGCGGCAGGTCACCTTGAGCGCCGATGAAGGCATCCGCGCGGACACCACCTACGAAGGCGTCGCCAAGATTCGTCCGGCCGTGCCGGGCGGCGTGATCGCCGCCGGGAATGCCAGTCAGTTCTCGGACGGCGCCTCGATGTGCATCGTGATGGACGCGAAGCGCGCCGAGAAAAAGGGACTCGCGCCGCTGGGAGTATTCCGCGGATTCCAGATCGCCGGATGCGAGCCGGACGAGATGGGAATCGGTCCGGTGTTCGCCGTGCCGAAGCTGCTCGCCAAGGCCGGGTTGCGAGTCGACGACATCGGATTGTGGGAATTGAACGAGGCGTTCGCCGTGCAGGTGATCTATTGCCGCGACCGGCTCGGCATTCCCGACGAGCGGTTGAACGTGAACGGCGGCGCGATCGCCGTCGGACATCCGTACGGCGTCAGCGGCTCGCGTCTGGCGGGACACGCGCTCATCGAGGGCAAGCGCCGCGGCGTCAAGTACGTGGTCGCGACCATGTGCATCGGCGGCGGCATGGGTGCGGCCGGGCTCGTTCGAGGTCGTCTAGGTCGAGGTCGTTTAGCGCATGCTCACGCTGTACGGTTATCCGCTGAGCTCCGCCGCCTATCGCGTGCGCATCGCGCTCGCTCTGAAAGGCGTCAAGGTGAGCACCGTGAACAAGCAGCTGCGCCGCGGCGAGCATCGTCACAAGGACTATCTCAAGATCAACCCGCAAGGCTTCGTGCCCGTGCTCGCTGCTGGAGGACGGCACGGTGCTCACGCAATCGCTCGCCATCATCGAATGGCTCGACGAGTCCCATCCGCCGCCGACGCTCCTGCCCGCGGATCCGCAGTGCGCGCGCCCGCGTGCGCAGCCTCTGCCAGCTCATCGCGTGCGACATCCACCCGCTCAACAATCTGCGCGTGCTGCAATATCTCGAATCGACCCTGAGCGTCGGCACAAGCAGCCCGCGACGAGTGGTACCGGCACTGGATCGCGACGGGATTTGCCGCGCTCGAGGAAGCGCTCGGCCGCGATGCCGCGCGCGGACGATTTTGCTTCGGCGATCAGCCGGGAATGGCCGACGTGTGTCTGGTGCCGCAGATCTACAACGCGCGCCGCTACTCGGTCGATTTGACGCCTTATCCGCGCATCGTCGCGATCGACGCGGCGTGCGGCGAGCTGCCGGCTTTCGCAGAGCGCTGCACCAGAGAAGCAGCTGTAAGACGAATCCTAAAATTGCGATTGCGGCGACCGACAGGAGGTCGTTTCTGCGGATATCGCCTTAACCTTCCTTAACGTTGGGCAACCCTGCGCCATACAGAGGTACGGTAGCGCCCTACATATCGTGCAGGGGAGTTCGTACATGAAAGCCATCATCGCCTTGCTCGTTGCCGCGGGCGCACTTTGCGCCTGCAACTCGCAGACGCCCGCCGCCGCCACCGCCGGCCGAGCAGACCGCTGCACCCCCTGCGGCCGAACCAGACGGCTCCGCCTCCGGCGGATCAGACAGCGCAAGCTCCAGCCGAGACTCCCGCTGCCGAATCGAACGTGTCGGAGGAGACGTATACGCCGCCGCCACCGCAGCCGGTGGTCAGCGTTTATCAGGATCCTCCCGACCGCGCAGCCCCCGCCGGAAGAGATCGGCTGGGCGCCGCCTCCCATGTTGGTCGAGCCGCCGCCCCCGCCGCCCGGCCCGCAATATGTTTGGACCGGCGGATACTGGGGCTGGTATGGCAACTGGGTGTGGATCCACGGGCGCTGGGCGCCGCCGCCGCAGCCCGGCTATCGCTGGTTTCCCCCTTACTATGACCATCGCGGCCCGCACGTCGTGTTCGTCGGGGGATTCTGGGGCGCACCGAACGTCTCCTTCGTCGCACCGGCGATCGGTTTGAGCTTGGCCTTGGCCGCGGTCCTGCCGGGCGTCATCCCCGGTCCGCCCCCCATGGGCCCCGAGGGAGTTTTCGTCCCGCCGCCGCCCGGCTCCAGGTTCGGCCTCATCGTGCCGGCACCGCTCGGAACGCCTCCGGCCGTCGTCATCGGCGCACCGCCGGTCGTCGGCGTGGGTATGCGGATCAACAACACGAATATCAGCAACACCACTATCACCAATACGACCATCAACAACACGACGATCAATAACACCACGATCAACCATGTGACGATCGTCGCCCCGGCGAGTGCCACCGCGAACCACGTGGCAGTGAACGCCACGGTGCCGGCAGTTGCACATCTGGCAGCCGCCCAAACTCCGGTGGTACGCGTGCCTGCGCCGGAGCCGGCCTCCACGAAGCCGTTTGCCCCGTACTCGCCGGCTCACCCCGTCAGCTTGCCGCCGCCCGCGGTGGTGCACGCGGTCGTGCCGCCCGAGCTCACCCGTCCGCGGGCCGCGGCTGCTGCAACACCGCGAAGCCGCGCGCGGTGCGCCGCCGGCCCTGACGCGCCCGGCACCGGGCGGCAACGCCGCCGAGGAGCGCGCGGCCCAGCAACGCGCGGCGCAGGAGCAGCAGCAACAGCGCGCGCGCAGGAGGCCGAGGCGAAGCGCGACGCCGCGAGGCCGCAGCGCGGAAGCAGCAACAGGAAGCCGCCGCCGAGGCGAAGCGCAATGCCGCGCAAGCCGCGGCGGAGCGCGCCAAGCAGCAGCAAGAGGCCGACGCCGAAGCGAAGCGCAAGGCGCAACAGGAGCAGGCCGAGGAGCGGGCCAGGCAGCAGGCCGCGGCTGCCGCGGAGGCCAAACAAAAGGCGGCCGAGGCCGCAGCGGCGAAGAAAGCCGCCGACGAGAAGCGCAAGGAAGCCCAGGAACACAAGACGCCGCAATAAACGGCGCTGACGAGGAGGGCGGACGGCGGCCGCGCGCGAGATCTTTGCGCGGCCACCGGCCGCTGTGTCGCGCGAAGGACCGCGGTTTTAAAGAGGCGGAATCCCGCGGCGGATGTCCGTCGAGTACGTCGGGCTCGCGCCGGCGAGGCGGCCACGCTCGCTCACGTAGCCGAGCGCACGCAGCTCCTCGAGCGGATAGCGCTGATCGAGATACCCGACGCCATAGAAGTACTCCGGCATGTAGCCCGAGAGCAGCACTCGGTAGCTGAAGGGCAGGCGCCGCCCCACGATGCGTCTTAACATGCGGTAAAGCACGGTGGTGCAGTTGCCCGTGATGGTGTGATAAAAGCGCGGCTCGCGCACCAGCGAATTGGCTTCCGCCACGTAGGCCAGGAACAGAGCGCGCATCACCTCGGGCTCGAGATTCAAGCGGAACAGATGGGTTTGCTCGCGGCGCACGTTGGTGCGCAGACGCACGATGTCGCGCTCGTCCGCGGCAATGACGACGAGCTCGAATTCCTTGAAGAAGCCGCCGATTTCCGAGAACGACTGGCGCTTATCGCGCCGGATTTCCACGGAAAACGCGACGTAATCGTCCCCCGAGAATCCGAACGAGATCAGCATGTGCGCGATCGCGGGTCGATCCCAAACCGAGACGATCATGTCGATCGACTGCAGTCGCGCGAGGTCGTAACTGCGCGTGCTCCAGCGCGGCGTGTAGTCGGAATTGCTGCGCCACTCGAAATCGCGAACCTTGTCGAGCGTCACCACACTGCCGTCGATCTTGCCGCCGACGGTCTGCGCGACATCGTTCGCCCACTCACGATCGTTCGAGGGACGTAAACTCTTCCACCAAATCAGCAGAAGACCGTGAGCGAGCGCGAAGGCGGCGACTGCGGCCCCGAGATGCCCGCACCAGAAAGCGCCGATGCACGCCGCAGCGAACGCCGGTCCAGAGCGCCGCGCCGATGATCCTTGCGCCGCGGGGCGCTTTGTACCGGAGTGCGAGCGCTCCCCAGGCCGCAACCAGGGCGACCGTCAAACTGAGGAGCAGGGTCGCTAGGATCGAGATCACGGCGCGGCGCTATCGAACGCCGCGCTCTTGCAGGAACGCGCCGAGAAACTGCGCGGTGTGGCTTGCGCCGGGCTTGCGGGTGATGCCGTCCGGATCGCCTTCGGCGACCACGCGTCCGCCGTTCGAGCCCCCGTCGGGGCCGAGATCGATGATCCAATCGGCCTCCGCCATGACATCCAGATTGTGCTCGATGACGACCACGCTGTTCCCCGCATCGACCAGGCGCTGCAAGACTCGTACCAGTTTCTCGACATCGGCCATGTGCAGTCCGACCGTCGGCTCGTCCAGCACATACAAGGTGTGCTGCCCTTCGCGGCGCGCGATGTCGAGGCCCACCGCATCGGTGCGCGACTTGGCGAGCTCGGTGACCAGCTTGATGCGCTGGCTCTCGCCGCCCGAGAGCGTCGGGCTCGGCTGGCCGAGACTCAGGTAGCCGAGGCCCACGTCGGCCAGCAGCTGCACACAATGGCGCACGGCGCGATGCGCGGCAAAGAATTCCACCGCCTCATCGACCGACAGCGCCAGGACTTCACCGATGCTCCTGCCCTTGAACAAAATGCTCAAGGTCTCGGAGTTGAAGCGCCGGCCGCCGCACACATCGCACAGCACTTGCACGTCCGGCAGAAAGCTCATCTCGATGCGCTGCACGCCCTGACCCTCGCACGCCTCGCAGCGTCCGCCGGACGTATTGAAGGAGAAGCGGCTCGCCGTGAAGCCGCGAATGCGCGCATCGGTGGTATCGGCATAGAGCCGGCGAATCGCATCCCAGAAGCCGATGTAGGTCGCCGGGCAGGAGCGCGGGGTCTTGCCGATCGGGGTCTGGTCCACCTCGAGCACACGGCTCACCGCCTGCCAGCCCTCGATGGCGACGCATCCCTCGACTGCGGCAGTGGCGCCGCGGCCGTTGCCCGCCTTAGGAAGGCGCGCGAGCAGGCGTTTCAGATTGCCGAGCAGCACATCGCGCGCGAGCGATGATTTTCCCGAGCCGGAAACGCCCGTCACCACCGTGAGCCGACCCAGCGGGATGCGCGCGTTCACCTTGCGCAGGTTGTGCAGGTCGGCGCCGTGGATGCGGATGGACGGTGTGTCGGCGAGCACTGCGCGCCGGCGAGTGCGCGAATGCTTGAGCGGCGCGGCAAGACACCGTCCGGTGGGAGAGTCTTGCATGCGCTCGAGCTCGAGGGCGGTGCCTTGCGCGACCAGCTGTCCGCCGCGGGTGCCCGCGCCGGGCCCGAGGTCGATCACGTGATCGGCACGGCGAATGGTCTCCTCATCGTGCTCGACCACCACCAGCGTATTGCCCTTGCTGCGCAGGCGTTCCAAGGTGTCGAGGAGCGCCACGTTGTCGCGCGGGTGCAGTCCGATCGTGGGCTCATCGAGCACATAGCACACGCCCTGCAAATTCGAGCCGAGCTGCGCGGCGAGCCGGATACGCTGCGCCTCGCCGCCGGACAACGTGGTCGCCGCGCGATTGAGCTGCAGGTACCCGAGGCCCACGTCGTGCAAGAATGCGGTGCGGGCCGTAAGCTCGGCCAGCAGGTCGCGGCCGATCTCGGCCTCGCGGCCCGTCAATTTGAGTTTGCCGACAGTGGTTGCGAATTCGTCGACGGCGAGGTCCGTGAGTGCGCCGATCGAGCGGTCGCGGAAGAGCACGTTGCGCGCCACGGCATTCAGGCGCTCGCCGGCGCACTCGGCGCAGGTCGCGGGGCCGCCATCGGCCGCGCTCTCGGCGGGCTCGCGCCACTGCGCTTCCTCGCCGCTTTGTTCGGCGTCGAACTCCGGCAGGGCGAGCCCGGTACCGAAGCAGCTCTTGCACCAGCCGTGCCTCGAGTTGAAGGAGAACAATCGCGGATCGAGCTCCGGAAAGCCGGTACCGCAATTCGGACAGGCGCGCTTGGTCGAGAACACCGCCGCGGTGCCTGCCGCCGCCACGCCGGCCGCCGTGCCGTTGGCTGCGCTCTGTACGTGCAACACGCCGCGGCCGTGCTCGAGGGCGCTCGAGAGAGCCTCGCGCAGCTCCTCCTCGCGCGCCGCGCTCACCTCGAAGCGTAGCGACGGGCAGCTCGATATTGTGCTCGACGAAACGGTCGAGGCGCGGCCACTTCGCCGTCGGCAGAAGCTTGCCGTCCACCCGGAGCTCGCGAAAACCCTTGCTGCGGGCCCACTTGGCGAGCGCGGTATAAAGGCCCTTGCGCGCGACGATCAGGGGCGCGAGCACCGTGATTTTCTTGCCGCGGTAATCCTTCAGCAATCGCGCCGTGATCGCCTCGGCGCTTTGCGGCTCGATGCGCGCCCGGCAGCTCGGGCAGTACTGCACCCCGAGCTTCACGTACAAGAGACGCAGGAAGTGATAGATCTCGGTCAGCGTCGCGACCGTGCTCTTGCGTCCGCCGCGGCTGGTGCGCTGCTCGATGGCGACCGTCGGCGGAATGCCGAAGATGGCATCGACGTCAGGCCGCGCCGCCGGCTGGACGAACTGCCGGGCATAGGCGTTGAGCGATTCGAGATAACGCCGCTGGCCCTTCCGCGAACAGAATGTCGAAGGCGAGGGTGCTCTTGCCGCTTCCCGACACACCGGTGATCACCGTGAAGCGATTGCGGCGCAGGTCCACGTCGATGTCCTTCAAGTTGTGCTCGCGTGCGCCGCGGATCGAGATGGCGGCGGGTGCGAGCGCGTGCGCGGCGCGCTGCGCCGCATCGCTCACGCCGCGGGCGAGTAGAGCACTCCCCTGCTGCGCCGCCTCGAGGAGCGCCCTGCCGGTGTGCGAGGAGGCGATGCGCATGATGTCCTCGGGGGTACCGGTGCCGACCAGCGCCCCGCCCGCCTCACCGCCCTCGGGTCCCAAGTCGATGATCCAGTCCGCTGCGCGCACGACGTCGAGATTGTGCTCGATCACCAGCAGCGAGTGCCCGGCCTCGATGAGGCGACGGAACGAGCGCAACAGCTTCGCGACATCGTCGAAGTGGAGCCCCGTGGTCGGCTCGTCGAACAGAAACAGCGAGCCGCGCGCGGAGGCCTTCTTTCTGGGAGACGCGCTCTGCACGGCGTTCTCCGCCAGATGGCCCGCGAGCTTCAGCCGCTGCGCCTCGCCTCCGGAGAGCGTGGGAACCGGTTGCCCGAGGCGCAGATAGTCGAGTCCGACTTCCGCGAGAGGTGCGAGGCGCAGGCAAACCTCCGTGTCGGCGTGAAATATTTGCAGCGCTTCCGAGATCGTGAGGTCGAGGACATCGGCGATGCTCAAGGGCGCAAAGCCCTCGCGGCTCAACTTGCACTCGAGAATTTCCGCCCGGTAGCGCCGACCGTCGCAGTCCGGACAGCGCAGATACACGTCCGACAGAAATTGCATCTCGACGTGCTCGAAGCCGTTGCCGCCGCATCCGGGGCAACGTCCGTTGCCTGAGTTGAAGCTGAAGGTGCCGGCCGTGTACTTGCGCTCGCGCGCTTGCGGCAGGCGCGCGAAGAGCTTGCGAATGGCATCGAATGCCCCGACGTAGCTCGCCGGATTCGAGCGCGTGGTGCGGCCGATGCTGCTCTGGTCCACCATGACGACGCCGTCGATCTCGCGTGCACCGCGCAGCGCCCGGTGCCGGCCGGGATTGTCGGTCGGCTTGCCGTGTGCCCGCCTGAGCGCGGGGTAGAGCACATCGTGCACCAGGGTGGATTTGCCCGAGCCGCTGACGCCGGTCACGCAAACCAGACGGTTGAGCGGGATCTCGACGTCGATGCTCTTGAGGTTGTGCTCGGCCGCGCCCTCGATGCGCACGCTCCCGCTGCTCGGCGCTTGCGCGCCGGGCGGCGGAATCTGCACCCGGCGGCGACCCAGCAGATAGTCGGCGGTGAGCGAGCCGCGCGCCTTGCGTGAGCGCGCCGACCCGGCCATCGAATACGATCTCCCCACCGTGCTCGCCGGGACCCGGACCGATGTCGATCAAGCGGTCGGCAGCCTGCATGACCTTCGGATCGTGTTCCACCACGATGAGCGTATTGCCGGCATCGCGCAGCCGCTCCATCACGCCGACGATGCGCCCCACGTCGCGCGCATGCAGTCCGATGGACGGCTCGTCCAGGACGAACAAGGTGTTGACCAGCGAAGTGCCGAGCGCCGTGGTGAGATTGATGCGCTGGACCTCGCCGCCCGACAAGGTGCGCGACTGGCGGTCGAGGTTCAGGTAACCGAGGCCGACGTCGGTCAAGTACTTGAGCCGCGTGCGCACCTCGGTGAGCAACAGGTCCGCCGCCTCATCGAGCGGCGCGGGCAATGCGAGCCGTGCGAAAAACGCGCGAGTCTCGTCGATGGACTTGAGCATCAGCTCGCGGATGTTGAGCGCGGGCTCGCCGAGGCGCCAGAGCAGCGCATCCGGCTTCAGTCGGGCGCCCGCGCACGCACCGCATTCGGTATAGGAGCGGTAGCGCGAGAGCAGCACGCGGATGTGCATCTTGTACGCCCTGGTCTCGAGCCAGGCGAAGAAGCGCCTGACGCCGTACCAGATATTCTTCTTCCATTCGCCTTCGCCCTCGATCACCCAGCGGCGCTGCTCGTCGCTGAGGTCGGCCCATGCGATGTCGATGGGAACGCCGCGCTTGCGCGCGAACTTGATCAGATCCGTCTGGCATTCCTCGTACGAGGCGGTTTGCCAGGGCTTGATGGCTCCGTCGCGAAGCGACAGCGTCGCATCGGGAATCACGAGGCCGTAATCGACGCCGATGGTGCGGCCGAAGCCGCGGCAGGTGTCGCACGCGCCGATGGGGGAGTTGAAGCTGAAGGTGCTCGGCGTCGCTTCCTTGTAATGAATATCGCAATCCGGGCAATGCAGCGCCGTGGAGAATCGCCAGGGTGGCTCGGTCGAGCCATCTTCGTTTTGCGGATAGACATCGAGCCGCCCGTGCCCGACCTTGAGCGCCGACTCGATCGCATCGCCCGCGCGCGCCGGCTCCACGGCCGACCAGCGAAAACGATCCTGAATCACCTGCAGCGCGTCGGCTCGCTCCTCGTGCATTCGCGTGTAGCCCTGCCCGGCGAGGAGTGCCTTGATTTCCTTCGCGCTGAAGCTCTTCGGGATGGGGACCGGGAAGGTCAGCAGCAGACGCGCATCGCCCGCGGCGGTGGCCCGCTGCTCGATCAGGGTGCGGATGCTATCAACGCTGTCGCGACGCACCGCGCGGCCGCAGCCTCGACAGTGAAGCACCGCCGCGCGCGCGAACAGGAGCTTCAGGTGGTCGTTGAGCTCGGTCATCGTGCCCACGGTCGAGCGGGACGTGCGCACCGGATTGGTCTGATCGATGGCGATTGCGGGCGGAATGCCCTCGATGGCATCGACCGCGGGGCGGTCCATCCGGTCGAGGAATTGGCGCGCGTAGGGCGAGAAGGTCTCCACGTAGCGGCGCTGACCCTCGGCGTACAGCGTATCGAACACGAGCGAGGACTTGCCCGACCCGCTTACGCCCGTGACGACGATCAGCTCGTTGACCGGGATATCGAGGTCGAGATTCTTGAGGTTGTTCTGGCGTGCGCCGCGAATGCGAATGGCATCCGCGTGTGACGGATCTAGAGGCGGCATGGACCTTTCAGTGTACGGGAAGCCACCCGGCCCGAAGAAGGGGGCCGAAACGGCTCGGAGGTGGAACTTCACACATTATATACCGCCCGATTGCCAGACGACACCCGCTCACCGAACATACGGACTCTTATGGATAACGCACTCACCAGCGGCGTAATCGAGGGATTTTTCGGGAAGCCCTGGGGCTGGCCTGCGCGCCTCGGCGCAGTCGATTTTCTGCGCGAGGCGGGCTTCGCCTTCTACATCTATGCGCCGAAGGGCGACCCCTATCTGCGGCGCAAATGGCGCGAGCCCATGCCCCGGGAAACGCTCGATGAGCTCGCTGCCCTCGGCGCGCGTTGCCGTACCCTGGGGATCGACTTCGGCATCGGCCTTACGCCTTTCGAGATTTATCTGAGCTACGATGCAGCCGCTCGCGAGTGCCTGCGCGCCAAGGTCCTCGAGCTCAACGAGACGGGGGCCGACACGCTCGCCATCCTCTTCGACGACATGCGCGGCGACGTGGTGGGGATTGCCGAGCTGCAGGCGCGGGTGATCGCCGAAATCACCGGCTGGAGCAGCGCCCGGCGCTTCATGGTCTGTCCCACGTATTACTCCTTCGATGCGCGGCTCACCCGCGAGTTCGGGGCTCCGCCCAAAGCCTATCTCGAGGATCTCGGCCGTCTTCTCGATCCGCGCATCGATGTCTTCTGGACGGGCGAGAAAATCATCTCGCACGGATACTCGGCGCAGCATCTCTCCGCCGTCGCTGCCCATCTTCGCCGCAAGCCCTTCATCTGGGACAATCACATCGCCAATGATGCGAAGACGCGCAGCAATCATCTCTATCTCGATCCATCCGCCGACTCGTGGAGCTTGGCGACGGACGGAGCGGCGGGACTTGCGATCAATCCCATGAACCAGCCGCATCTGTCGCGCATCGCGCTGTGCGGTTACCGGCACCTGCTGACGGTCGGTCCGGACCTGCGGACCGCATTGCCCGGCATCTGTGGGGAGTTGGCGGGCCCGCGGCTCGCAAAGCTGCTGAGCGAGGATCTCGAGCTATTGCAGAACGAGGGCCTGAGCCGGCTCGAGGCGGCCACGCAGCAGCGCCTCCTCGATCGATACCTCGCCGAAATCGGCAATCCCTACGCGGACGAGGTCGCAGCGTTCTTGCGCGGCGAGTACGTGTTTGATCCGCAGTGCTTGACGAGTTGATCGTGCGTGAGCGCTCGGCGCTCGAGGTATTGCTCGTTTTCTTGAAGCTTGGCGTCACCTCCTTCGGAGGTCCCATCGCGCACATCGGCTATTTCCGCGAGGAGCTCGTGGTGCGCCGCCGCTGGGTTGATGAGGCGACCTATACGGATCTGGTGGCGCTCTGCCAGTTCCTACCGGGTCCCGCCAGCAGCCAGGTCGGCTTCTCCCTGGGATTGATACGCGCGGGATACTGGGGCGGCTTGGCAGCATGGACGGGATTTACGCTCCCCTCGGCCGTCTTGCTGACGGCTTTTGCTTATGGGGCCGAGGAGCTGGGGGGTCCGATCGGTCAAGGCGTGATACACGGGCTCAAGCTCGTCGCTGTCGCCATCGTCGCGCAGGCCGTCTGGGGAATGGCGCGGAGCTTCTGCCCCGACCGGCAGCGCGCTTCCATCGCCTGCGTCGCGGCGCTCTTGATACTTCTCAGCAATTCGCCTGCCACGCAAATCGGCACGATTTTGCTGGGCGGCATCGCGGGGGCTTGGCTCTGCCGGGCTCCGGTGCCCGCATCGCTCGGGACTTTCGGGACCGCCGTTTCGCGCCGAGTCGGCACCGCAGCGCTCACGATCTTTTGCCTTTTACTGATTGCACTACCCCTCGCCCGAGTGTCTCAGGGTGTCGCGCTCTTCGATGCGTTCTACCGCTCCGGCGCGCTGGTCTTTGGAGGAGGCCACGTCGTGTTGCCGTTGTTGAGCAAAGCGTTCGTGACGCCCGGGTGGGTGAGCGAGGACGCTTTTCTCGCCGGCTACGGCGCCGCACAAGCTGTGCCCGGACCGCTCTTCACATTTGCAGCCTATCTCGGCGCCGTGTTCACTCCTGGGCCGCATGGCATCGCGGGCGCAGCCCTGGGGCTGGTCGGCATTTTCCTGCCCGGCATCTTGGTTCTTTTGGGCGCATTGCCGTTTTGGGATGCGTTTCGGCAGCGCGCGGGCGCGCAAGCCATCATGCGGGGAGTCAACGCGGCCGTCGTCGGGCTGCTCGGGGCGGCACTCTACAATCCCCTATGGACAAGCTCCGTCAAGTCGGCGGGAGATTTCGCCATTGCACTGCTTGGATTCGTTTTGCTCACGGCCTGGCGCACGTCACCGTGGGTCATCGTTATCCTGGGCGCGCTCGGCGGGGTCTGGTTGAGTTAAGCGGAGGAGCTGTCCCCGCCCCGTCGCAATTTCCGAACACTTGCGGCCCGTGGGAAGTTGCGCTTAACTTTGTAGTGCAAAGTTCGACGGTTTGATGCATGGCAAATCGCAACCACAAGTCCGGCGGAATCGATGAAACTCGCCGCCGGCGCGGTGCGGTGCATGCAATTTTTACAATATTGGGCACGCTTGCGCTTCTGCAGATCGCCGCCTGCGGCGGAACGGACAGCAGCCCCGCGTCGCAAGATAATCCGACCGCCGTCGCGCCCAGCATCACCGCGCAGCCGCAAAATACCACCGTTGCGGCGGGTCAGACGGCCTCGTTCAGCGTCACTGCCACGGGCACGGCGCCTCTGGCTTATCAGTGGCGCAGAAGCGGCAATGCGATTGCCGGCGCCACGGCTGCGAGCTATACGACTGCCGCGACCAGCGCCGCCGATAGCGGTGCCGCCTTCAGCGTCGTCGTCACGAACTCCGCAGGCACGGTCACGAGCGGCAATGCGATTCTTACCGTCAGTGCCGCCAGCACATCGCCCCTGTCGATCACCCCAGCCACTTTGCCCGGCGGAGTCGTTCAGACCGTCTACACCGCGACCTTGCAAGCGAGCGGCGGCAAGACCCCTTATGCATGGACGGTGCTGAGCGGTCAGCTGCCGGCCGGGCTTCTCCTGTCGGGAACGACGGGCACGATTTCCGGAACCCCGACCACCGCGGGCAGCTCTTCATTTACCGTCAGCGTTCACGATGCCGCCGGCGCCTCGGCGACGCTGGCGGCGAGCATATCGATCAGCGCGGCGGCCTTGGCGGGGACATTCGGGCACGTGGTCATCGTCGTCGAAGAGAACGCGAATTACTCGAGCGTGGTCGGCGATACGGCCGCCATGCCTTATCTGAATTCCCTGATCGACAGCTATGGACTTGCCACCCAGTATTACTCCAATACCCACCCCTCGATCGGCAACTACATGATGCTGGTGACGGGCCAAGTGCTGACGAACGACGACGGCGAAACACCGCAGACATTCCCGGTCTCGGCGAACAATGTCGTGCGCCAACTGGCCGCGAACGGCAAGACCTGGAAGGCCTACGCGGAAGACCTCCCGTCGGTGGGATATATCGGCGGCGATACGGGTAACTATGCGGTGCGCCACGTTCCCCTGGCATACCTGACGGATGTTCAAGACAGCGCGGCGGGCAAGGCAACGCTGGTGCCTTTTACTCAATTCGCAGCGGATCTTGCTTCCGGCAAATTGCCGGATTATTCGTTCGTTACACCGAATCTTTGTAATGACGCTCACAACTGCGCGCTGAGCGTCGCCGACGCGTGGCTGAAGACCAATATCGCGCCGCTCCTCACCAGCTCCCCCTTCAAGGACGATGGCGTGCTGATCATCGTTTTCGACGAGTCGTCCAACGACGATACGCATGGCGGCGGACGGATTGCCGCCGTCATCATCAGCCCTAAATTCTCGAAAGTAGGCTATCAATCGACGACGCTGTATCAGCACGAAAGTACGCTGCGCCTGATGCTGGAGGGGCTCGGAATCACCGCCGCCTTGCCGGGCGCCGCGGCAACGGCACCGACCATGTGGGAATTCTTCGCTGCGCCGCCATGACGGGAGCCTCAGTCGATCGGCGAGTGTTTACCCCAGTCGAAGCGGCGACCGATAATGGCTTTCAGAATCAGGTGGTCGGTTGCTGACGTGGCGCCGATGCCGACACCTATATTGATCTCCCAAACGGGGGACACATTGAGATCGGTGACGATGAAGAGCTGCTGCTGCTGATTGTGCACCGGGGAGATATTGCCGATCGCGCCGTAGTCGGAATACCACTCGAAGCCCGCGCTCACCACGGGCGTGATGTCGTAGCTCACCTTGGCAGCCGGAGCGAAGCCCCAGCCCTGGTTGACATCAGGGCCATGCAAGGTGCGCTCGAGCGCGGGATTGACGGCGAAATACCAGCGGCCGATGCTCTTGTCGATGATCGGACGTATCTCCCAAGTCCAGGTATCGGTCGAATAGGCGGAGCGCTGGAAGCCGATTTCGCTGGACAGGCTCACGCCGACCGGCCAGCCCCAGGAATCCGGTATCCGAACACGCGGTCGGATGTGATCGCCCACCCACTGCACACCATGGCCGTCTTGCTCGCTGGTGAAGATGTAAAACCCGATTTCGGACCAGTCATTGACTCCTTCCGTGAGCTCGACTGTCTCGTGCTCTTGGTGGTATGTGGGATAGACGCCATCGACGGTTTGTTGCTGGCCTTCCACGGTGAAATTCGAGTGCAGCTCGACCATCAGGGTCTGCGCAGGGACCGTCCCCGCGCCGTAGACCTGGATCTCGTAATTGGCCTGGGAATGCGCGAGATGCGGTGAGAAAGCGATCGCGAGCAGGGCGGTGGGTCGCCAAAGAGAGGCTATTCGATCAGGCATACTCGAACAGCATCATGAAGCCACGATCCATATGGTTCTGCTGATGACAGTGAAAGAGGCTCGCTCCGGGATTGTCGGCCGTGAACTCGACTTCCGCCCGCGTCTGCGCGTCGAGCAGTAAGACATCCTTGAGGATCCCGCCGATTTCGTGCGGCGCCGCGCCGCGCGCCGCCGTCAGGGGTGCCCCGAGGGTGCGCAGCTCGAAACTATGGCGGTGCAAATGCAGCGGATGGTCGTCCATGCTCTTGTTGATGAGCTGCAGGCGGTAGCGCCGGCCCCGGATGAGGGGTGCCACTTTGGCATTCGGATACGACTCGCCGTTGATCGTCCAGGCTTCCATGGCGCCATGCCCGCGGAATCTCGACTCGAACACGAGCGGCACGAGCATCGGCGGCGCCGGTAAAGCGTTCGCGGGCTGCGCAGCCGCAAATTGCTCATAGCTCCAGATGAGATCGGACGGTTGCTCCCAGCGAGCCGGGCCGCGCCGCTCTTCGTATTCGACAGCCACCGCCATGCCGAGCGCCTGGACGTGCTTGCGAACCTCGCCAAGTACCCAGACGCCCGGGTTGTGCATTTCCACGATCGCGCTGACGCGCTCCGCGGGCGCGAGCCGCAGCATGGGAATCGTGCGCGGGGTCGGGACGGGGTTGCCGTCGAGCGCCACGACATGAAAGGCGTGGCCCGCGAGCGCAATCCAGTGGACCTCGGTGGGGCTAGAGTTGAGCACGTGCAGCAAGATGCGCTGCCCCATCTTGACGCGCAGCGGCTCGCCGAACCCCATGACCTTGCCGTTGATGGTGGCGACAGCGTAGCTCGGGTTCATCGCGCCGTCCTCGTTTGCGAGCAGATACCCTGACCAATCATGCAGCGCAAGAAAGAACTCCTGATCGTAGCGCGCGGGATCCTCGCGAGGCTCGACCATCAGAAAGCCGTGCTGTCCGCTGTATTGCGCTCGAGTGAGGTCGTCCATCGCCATGGTGTGGGTGTGATACCAGCGAAAGCCGGCCGGGCGGGGCGTGAAGGTGTAGCGGGCGCTCGCGCCCACCTCGATGCGGGGCGTCCCCTCTTCGATGGCGCCGTCCGCCTCGGGGGGTGTGAAGAGGCCGTGCAAATGGACCACCTCAGGCCGGTCGGTGTGGTTCGTCACCTCGACGGTCACCGGCTGATTCTCTTTAAAGCGCAGCAAGGCACCGGGGACTTGGCCGTTGTAGGCGGTCGTCTTCAATCGGTGGCGCGGCGACAGATCGAGCGTGACCGGCGCGATGTCGATCCTGTAATCGGGCGCGGCCAAATCCCGGCCGAGCACGGGGAACGAGGGAGCGAGACCGACGAGGGTCGAAAGCTTAAGAAGATCGCGCCTCGAGATCATTCACTTCATAGCAGCAGCGCGGCGCGCGGAACGCGACCATACCGTGAACGCCAAGACACGAACGAAGAGGAGCGCAAAGAGGCCTGAGACAAAAAACAATTGGAAGTCATCCTTCGGGTCAAACCCCGCGTGCTCGGGGCCCTGGCGAGAATGCGCGTCCAGTAGACTAAAATCGACAGGGGCGCCATGCCACAGGTTGTTCAGGATGCCAATGAGCTCTCTGCCGCCTATGACCGCATAGAGCAACAGGTAGACGATACGGGAGAGGTGACGGGACAATTCGCGAATGTCGCTGGGGAGCATGCGGGGGGAGTGTTGGACCCGCCACCGGCAGCGGGCGAGAACCAAGCCGCAAAGCAGCAACCCAAACAACGCGTGAACATTGATGCTCGACTCGAGCATTTGTCTGGGCCACGCATCGCGTTGTAGACCCAGAACACCGATCGCCACCGTGATCAGCGCGACGCATCCGTAGAGAGCCGAAAGCATCCGCTCCTGGGAACAGGCGTGGGCGAAACGATGCAGCGAAACACTCACCATGGGGCGATTCCGTCCACATAACTTTGCGTTGCAAAGTCTAATATATCAGAGGACGAGGAGCGCTAAAAGGCTGCGTCCGTCAGGCGGGACTCGGGATATACTCGGCACTGCAAAGCAGCGGCAGGCGCTTTTGGGAGATCCAATAACGAATGAATCCTATGTTAGCGGCCGTGCGGTGCCTTGCGCGCCGCCCTCGGTATGGCAAAGCGCTCAAGGCCAGGAGAATGAAGTGGGTGATGTGGGGATGGGCTGTCGTCGGGATCCTCCCCGTCGTTGGCCGCACCGCGGACTCCCTCCTCGATACCACACTTGAGGACACCAAGCTCTATTTCACCGCGCCGTTGCGATGGGACGAAGAGGACTGGCTATATTTCGGCGGCGCCCTGGTCGCTATCGGCGCCGCGCATTCATTTGATGCGAGGGTTCGCGACCACTTCGCAACGGGTTCGAATGCCGCATTAAACGGAGGCGAGGATAAGAATAGCTTGCGCGACGCAGCACCGACCCTGGCGATCATCGCGGGCACCGGGCTCTACGCAGCGTTCATCGACGACCGGGAGGGCTATCGCGAGACTTGGGCGCTGATCGAAGCGGGCGCATTCAGCGGCGCCACTGCCGAAGTGCTCGGATATGCAACCGGTCGCGAGCGTCCCGACGCAACCACGTCTCCGAACGAATGGGGCAAAGGGGGCGATTCATTCCCATCGCTCCATACGAGCGTGGCTTTTGCGGTCGGGACCGTCTTCGCCGAGTCCGGCAACGATGAATATCGATGGATTCGCCGCATCATAGGCTATGGCGTGGCGGGGGCGACCGCGTATGAGCGGCTCAACGAGAACGTGCATTGGCTCTCCGATACGGTCGCCGGCGCCGCCCTTGGTATTGCGACCGCGAAATTTGTGCTGAATCGTCAAGACGCGCAGAGTCATGGAACGGTGCAGTTCCAACCGGTGAAGGGCGGTTGGATGGTGTCTTATTCAGTCCGCACACATTAACCGCTGCGCTAGCGACGCATTCGATCCGCCGCGGAGATAGCTAACAGCCGCGTGCTTGCGCCCTGGAGCACGGAGCCGCACTCCGCTCGATCAGGCCCGCCTGGGCCACATCCGCGCCAACACCCCGTCGCGCAGGAAAAATCGATGCCAAAGGGCGGCGAGTGCATGCAGGCCTGCGAGTGCAAAGAGCGCGTACGCCAAATACTCATGAATATCCTCGGTGGGGCCGAAGATCGCGCGGTTTTTTTTGACTCCCGGATCGAGTTCAAAGACGCCGAAATCAAAAACCCGGCCGTGATAAACAAAGGTCACGATGCCGATGATAGGGATGATGAACAGCAATGCATACAGCGCCAGATGCACCGGGCTGGAAAGATGGCGAGACAGCGCGCCGGTGCCTGCCGGTAGTGTCGGCGGCGCGTGGCGGAGACGGTACGCAAACCGCGCGAGGAGCACCAACCACAGGAACAGTCCGATCAGCGCGTGCATGTTGATCCAGAAGCTTTGAGTTTGCTTTGGCCAGGAATCGTGCAGCAGCCCCAATACACCGACGATGACCACCAGACCGAACATGGTCCAATGGAATGCGATAGCTGCGGGTCGATAGGGCTCCCCCGTGGGCAGCGGATGCAAAGATTCCAAAGGGTCAGTGGGCACGGCTCGATTGCACCATGGCGGCCTTCTACAGCCCGATTGTGGCTCAAAAACGGCGGCTGGAAAACCCCGTAAGACACATCCCCCGATGCCCTCTCGCGATGCCCTCCTTGACATCCGCCGGCTTTGCGATACAAAGTGACACTACTCTGTGTCGCAAAGTAATCTCTCATGAGTTCCATGTGCGAGAATCTGAGCAGACGCGGTAGCGATAAGATTTCTCAAACCTAAGGAGCGAGAGTGATCAGGCGCTCTATGCGGCATCTGGGGCTGTTTGTCTGTCTGCTGTGCGGGGCCCTCGTCCAGGCGGACGCTCGGCTCGATCTGAACGCGTTCCAAGGCCGGGTCGTCTATCTGGATTTCTGGGCCTCCTGGTGCGGGCCTTGCAGGCAATCCTTTCCCTGGATGGAGGTGCTGAAAGACACCTATGGCCCACAGGGGCTCGAGATCGTGGCCGTCAATCTGGACAGGGACCGTGCCGATGCGGACAAATTTCTGCATCAGTTCCACCCCACGTTCGACCTGCGCTTCGATCCTCAAGGAGATCTCGCCGAGCGCTACAAAGTGCAAGGGATGCCCTCGAGCATGCTGATCGACCGTCATGGCGTTACACGCTTTACCCACGTCGGCTTTCGACCGGTCGATGTGCGCCTCTACGAAGCCCAAGTACGCGAGTTATTGGCGGAAAAGTAGACGATTGCGCGGAGCCAAAAACCATGACGAGTCGCTTGAGTCTTGCGTTGGCAATGCTGGCCGTGGTGGCCGTCACCGGCTGCAGCTCCCTGGGCGTCAAGCCTTGGCAGCGCGACGTGCTCGCGCGGCAGGAGATGCAACTCGACTCCGATCCCCTCGATGCGGCCATTGACGATCATATGTATTTCAGCAAGGAGGCCTCCTCGGGCGGCCGCTCCTTTGCGGGCGGCGGCTGCGGATGCAACTGAAGCCGCAGGCACCGCTCCCCGGGCAAGTGCGGGCGCGCCGACGCTTGATGGCGGCGAGCTGCGCGCTCTTGAGTGCCGGCGCCGCGCGTAGCCAACAGCCCGCGCCCGCCCCCGTCGACAGCGGGTTGCTCGAGGACTGGGCAGTCGACTCGGCGCTTGCGTATTACCACGAGCAGGGCCGGATCCAAGCGGTGGAACCCGTGGTCGACGTGGCCAAGGTCTTTGCGGATGGGCGGGCGCTCAATTTCAACGTGACCTTTGATGCCCTTTCGGGTGCCAGTCCCAATGGCGCACTCCCGAGCCGCAACCCCCAGACTTTTTCATCGCCCTCGGGAAAGCCGCGGCACCAATACACGACAGCTCCCGGCCAGCTTCCGGTGGATCCCGACTACAGCGATAGCCGGATCGCGGTCAGCGGCAACTGGACGGTGCCATTCACCCGGCTGGATCAAGTGACGGTCGGGGGCAAGGTGTCCGCAGAGGATGATTTCCTCTCCGCCACGGTGAATGCCTCGATCGCCCACGACTTCAATGAAAAGAACACCACGCTTTCCTTTGGAATCGACAACGAATATGACTCGCTCCATCCGATCGGCGGCGCGCCGGTGCCGGGCAGCGACACCGCGTTGGCCGAGAAGCAAACGGGCGGCAAGACCAAGGACGGTGTCGGGCTGCTGCTCGGCGTGACGCAGGTGATGACCCGAAACTGGCTCACCGAGTTCAACCTCTCCGTCGATCGATTCACGGGATACCTAAACGATCCATATAAATTCACCTCGATTATCAACAGCGCCGGCGGCACCACCGGCTACGAGTACGAGAACCGGCCCGATCAGCGCGTACGCAAGAGCGCTTATTGGGAGAATCGCGTCGCCTGGAGTTACCGGCTCTCGACCGCCCTGTCGCTGCGTTATATGAGCGATGACTGGGGGGTGCGATCGGACACTGCGCAGCTGCACCTGCGCTGGTCGCTGTCGGATCGCGATCGCTACGTCGAACCGACCTTGCGCTGGTATCGTCAAACAGCAGCGGATTTTTTCACCCCCTTCATCCTGACTACGCAGAAGCCGCTCAACTACGAGGCATCGGATTCCCGCTTGGCCGCGTTTCACGCAATGACTTACGGGGTGAAATACGCGCAGAAACTTCCGGGGCTCGGCAGTCGCCCAGAATCGGAAATCAGCATCCGCGCGGAGTACTATCAGCAGACATTGGATGTACGCACGCCCGTACCGCAGGCTCTGCAAGGGCTCGATCTCTATCCGGGTGTAAAGGCAGTCCTCGTTCAGATCGGGTGGCGGTTTTAGACCGACCTTAAGGCTGCACCGATCGTAAGCGGCGGAGGGAATCTTCAAGTGCCCGATGAGGGTTTGGTCGTCGAGGCACGCGGCGCGGATCTGCTCGCGATCAGGTTCACGGCGATGGCAAGTCCTTGCGAGGTGCTGGTGCCCTCCATGAGCCACCACGCGGCGCTTGCGATCGGTGCTGTTGCGGCGCAGGAAACGTGGCGCATCGAGAAAAAATTCAGTCGCTATCGGGACGACAGTGTCACCGCCTGGATCCATCGAAATCGAGGCATCGCCATCGAGGTGGACGAGGAAACCGCCGCCCTGATGGATTTTGCGAGCCAGTGCTTCGATCTAAGCGAGGGGCTCTTCGATATCACGTCCGGCGTGTTGCGCCGTGTCTGGCGGTTCGATGGCTCGGATCGGATTCCCGACGCCGCGGCGGTCGATGCGCTGTTGCCTCTGATCGGCTTCGCGAAGCTGCAATGGAACCCGCCGCGACTGTTGTTGCCAGAAGGCATGGAATTGGATTTCGGCGGCATCGGCAAAGAGTATGCGGTTGACCGCGCCTACGAGCTGCTCGCGGCGCGCAACACGATTCCGTTTCTCGTCAATTTGGGCGGTGATTTGCGCGCGAATCGCCCACCCTCGCATGGCCCATGGCAGGTCGGCATCGAGCGGCCGGATACCGAGCGAGAGCCCAGCCTGTTGCTCGATCTCGAGCATGGCGCGCTTGCCACGAGCGGGGACTCGCGTCGCTACTTGCTGCGGGATGGCGTTCGGTACGGCCACATTTTGCATCCGGGTACGGGATGGCCCGTACCGGGTGCGCCCCGCTCGGTGACCGTGGCGGCGAGCAGCTGCACGGAAGCCGGATTGCTCGCCACCATGGCGTTGTTGCACGGCAGCCGTGCCCGGGCATTCTTGAACGATGAGGGCGTTCGCTATTGGGTGTTGCAATGACCGGCCACAATAACCTCACTCTGCAGCGTGACTTGATTTAGGCTTTGCAGGGCAAAGTTAGCGGGTGGCAAAATGCAAACCCTGTCCGAAGCTGCCTTCAGCACAATCGGTGCGCCGTGACGCTGCTCGATGCCGCCTATGCATTGGATGAGCTGGCGGCCGGCCGGACCCCTGACCGGGCGCGATTGCTCGCCGGCGCGCGGGCATTGGATAGTGTCCGCGTGGAGGGAGCCCCTGGCGACCGTGACCTATTGGACGCCGCGACCGAATTAAATTTGGTGGCCCGCGGCGCCACAATCGATCTTACCAAGCGTGGCCGCGCGCGCGCCGCCGCGTGGGCTGACGCCGTGCGCCGCATCAGCTAGACTTCAGCGTATGAGCTTATCCCTATATTCCGCCGTCGTGCCCACGTACCTGCAAATACTGGAAAGCCTTTCCGGCTTGCTCGACAAGGCCGAGTCCTTTTGCGCCGAGAAGCAAATCGTACCCCGGCAGATCATCCAAGCCCGGCTCGCCGATGACATGCACCCCTTCGCCTATCAAGTGAAATCCGCCGCGGTTCACTCCCTCGGCGCCATCGAAGGCGTCCGCCGCGGGGTCTTCACGCCCGACCTGACGGAACCGCCGGATAGTTTCGCGGCTCTCAAGACGCGGATCACCGAGGCGCGCTCGGGCCTTCAGGCCGTCGCGCCCGGCGAGGTGGATGGCCTCGTGGGCCGCGACATGCGCTTCTCCTTCGGGGAGCGGCACATCGATTTCAGGGCCGAGGATTTTCTTCTGTCTTTCTCACAGCCGAACTTCTATTTCCACGCGACGACCGCCTACGACATCCTGCGCTGGCAAGGGGTCCCGATCGGCAAGCGGGACTTCATGGGGCGTTTGCGTCACCTGCGAATGCAGCAATAGATTCGCGCCCGGATCATCGCCCACCGCTTGGCGCTACCGGGCGCGCTGCCGACCGGGCGGCGGCAGCGCCTTGTCCCACAGCTCGAAGCCCGCGCGGCGACTGTAGCCGCGCGCGGTATAGAAGTCCCGCGCACGCGCATTTTCCGATCCGAGCTGTAGCTGCAGCCGCCTCACGCCGCTCTCCTGCAGAGCATTTTCCGCGTTCAGCAAGAGCGCGGCGCCGATCCCGTGCCGACGAAATGCGGGGCTCACGAAGAACTCGTCGATCTCGGCCATCATGCCGCCATGTTCCAGGCTGAAGACCAGCACGGCGAGAAGATAGCCGCCGACCTCGCCCGCCCGTTCGGCCAACCAGCAGCGGGCGCGACCGTCCGCGAATAGCGCCGCATGCAGCAGACTCTCGACACGGCGGGCGTCGAATCCCGCTATGCTCCTCGAACGACCAGTACTGCTCGACCAGGTTCACCAGTGCGGGCATATCGTTCGGGGATGCGGTGCGAATGAGGGGCTGGGTCGAGCTCAAGCGAAACTTCCCTTGCTGCCGCGCGCAGCAGACGTCATCTTATCCATACCATGGCAACCTTCATCCTTGTACACGGCTCGATGCACGGCCGCTGGTGCTGGCACAAGCTGGTCCCGCTGCTCGAGGCCCAAGGCCATCGGGTGCTCGCGCCCGATCTGCCCGGCATGGGAGAGGATCCTACCCCATTGTCCGAGGTGACCATGAGCACATGGGCGGAGTTCATTGCTCGGCTATCGCGCGAAGCGGGCGAGCAAGTGATCCTGGTCGGACATAGCCGCGGCGGCACGGTGATCAGCGAGGCGGCCGAACTCGCGCCGCAGTCGATGCTCGGGCTCGTGTACCTCGCGGCGCTACTGCTGCCTGCCGGAAAGAAAGCGTTCGAGGCGGCCGTGGCGGAGGAGGCACGCAACGCGGTCGAGACCGGCCAAGGGGCATCGGATGGGCTCTCGCTGCGCGTCGAGCCCGAGGCGGCGCGCGCGCTATTTTATAACCGCGCGAGTCCCGAGGACGCCATCTGGGCAAGCGAGCGACTTTGCCCGGAACCGCTTGCGCCGAACGTGGTTCCGCTGACCGTCACTCGCGAGCGCTGGGGAAGGCTGCCGCGTGCCTACATCGAATGCCTGGACGATCGCGCGGTGCCGATCGAGTTGCAGCGGGCGATGCAGGCGGCCCTGCCTTGCGATCCCGTGGTGACGATGGACAGCGATCATTCGCCGTTCCTATGTGAGCCTCGAGCCCTGGCCGCGCACCTCGCGGATATCGGCTCGAGGTTTGCGGCGCGCTGATCCGGAGGACTTACCTGCCTGCGAACTGCTCCATCATGAGCCCGGTCCCACCGCGGGTGACGTGAGCGACGATGGCGGTGCGGCGATGGATCTTGGTGATCAATCCCAGATTGATCGCGAACGCGAGTTGCACTTGCTGTCCCTTGCGCAGTCCAAGATTCTCGGTCTCCACGAACACGCCGTTTGCGCTCAAGTTTTTGGCCTTGCAGATTCTGCTCTTGCGCCCCGACATGATCACGTACACGGTGGTGCGTGCGCGGTGACGGGTATGCAGACGACGCTCCATCCTTCGATCCTGGATATTGCTGTGGCGGGAAGCGTCCATTATGCACACGGAAAGGCGCTTCGCGAAGCATTCCATGATGCATCGCTTGATAAGTAAAATCGGACGAAATTTACCGCGGCGGCGGCGGGGTTTTGCGCGAATCGGCAGCCCCCCGCAGCGGTCGGGCGGGCCACGCGCCCCGGCTCAGCCGACTAAACTCGCGCTAGGCGATGTCTTTTCTGCGGATCGCGAGTTGCTCCGGCGCCTCGATTCCCATCTTGACGCGGCGTCCGGTTCCGCCGAGGAGGGTGATCAAGATCGGCCCGTTCGCAAAGAGCTGCGCGAGCGTCATGCTTTCGTCCACGCCGTCCGCAGGTTGGATCACGATGGACTCGTCGGCGCGGCGGCTTAAGACCAGCATGTCAGGCCTTCGCCAGCGGGCGCTGCGCCCGGGCAAAGGTCTTGCCCTGGGCGGTGTAGGTGAGGGGTGCAGCGCCGCGCACGATCCCGAGAAGCTGCTGCAGCTGGTTCTGGCGCGTATGGATAATGTAGCCGTTCACTTGGTTCGACGAGCGGCATCCGGCCATGAGTTCCATGAGCGTGCGCCAGCGTTGTGCAACGGTTGCGGCCAGGCCGGCCTCGCGAGCGAGGCGCGCGCCCGGCAAGTTCTGCCCGGCGGCGTTCGCGAGCGAGCGCCGCTCGTCTTCCATTGTCTCGATGCCGCGGAGGAGGCGCAACTTCTCGGCCGCCCGCTCCTCGACATCCGCGGTAGATGAGCCGGTCAGGGCGGCGCGTTCGGCATCGAGAACGGCAGCGAGCGAGCGAGCCGCTTCGATCTCGCGATCTAGCAAGTCCTCGAGCCGGCGGCGCGCATCGTCGCTCATGGTGCTATTTGAGTCCGCGCTCGGCCTTAAGCATCTTGTCGGCGATGCTGGAGGCATCGATCGTGTAGGTGCCGCCGCTCAAGGCCTGCTTGATCGAGGCTACTTTCGTGGCATCGACCACAGGCGTCCGCGCGATCGCATCGGAGAGCTTCTGCAACGACCGGGCGGACGTGGTCAAAGTGACCTGATCGCCCGTCTGCGCGGCGGGACTCGCGGCCGGTGCGTCCGTCGGCCCCTTATCAGCAGCAACGCTGCCGGTGTTCGAGCCCTTCGGGGGCGCGAGCGGCTCGGACGTTGGCAATCCACTGATTTTTGATGGCACCGAAATCACTCCTGGGCAGGGAAGACGCCCTTGCCCTCGTTATCGTCAAAGAAGAGAAGGACTTTAACCATCCGATCCGTTCGACCTTCTCGTGCAATTATCGATTGAACCTTGTATCGGCTGAGACGTGCATCACTGAAGGGCTATTGCAAAACAATTTCCACCACTTGCTCGGACCGCGCCACGCCCTCCACAATCTTTCCGGACGACAGGTTCTGCACCTTAACCCGTTGATTGATCAGGGCATCGCTCAGCGCTTTGCCCTCCATGCGGATGCTCATGGAGCCCGAATCTGCGACGAGGGTCACGGTTTGGCCGCGTTGTACCGCCTTCGCGGCCAGCAGGTATTGATTCGTGATCACAGCGCCGCTCGAGATCGGCCGCGCAGCGGTCAACCCGATGGCGACCGTGGGATCGTCGAGATAGCCCGGCGGGAGTTCCGGGATGTCGCGCTGCTCGAGGCGCACGTCTTTGTCCGTCAGAATCGATCCGGCCACGATGGCGCGTGCCGCGATGGTGACGGGCGAGTTGCCCACCATCCGTACCGGCACATAGATATGCCAGACCACGGCGCCGGGGCAGCGTAACTCGACCAGTATCCGGTCACGCATATGCGCCCCCGCGCTCACCACCGGGGTGATCGGCCGGCTGCAGCGTTGCAGGCGCACGTGGGCTTCGATGGGGCCGGCAATGAGTCGCTGCCGATCGCTGAGGGGCGGCAAGCGCAGGGCGGCCTCTTTCTGAGCGAGCGCCTCGAGCGCCCGTAGATCCTCGAGCTCGGGGCTCGTGGCGTCGACGCCGGCCGCGTCTGCGACGGCGAACGCCGGGCACGCGGCCGCGAGCCCGAGAACCAAAAGCCAGCGTCGAATTCTTGACAGATTTCGCATGGTACCCAAAGACAAGCAAGGGACGTGCCAGCCCACATGTCGCCCGCGGCGGCGCGCGGCAAGGCTTTGCCGCCCGTGCGCTCGCCGGCGGCAGGACTTGCCCCCGCCGCGGCGGATCGAGCCGTTGATTCGGGCGCGCCGGCGGCCGAATGCGGCTTGCGCGACGTTGGCACAGCTCTTGCTCTGCTCCCCAGCGAGGAGATCTGACCCCATGTTCGAGAATGTTTTCGGAATACACGAGCAGGCGCTGATGGTGCACGGGCAACGTCTCGGCGTGCTGGCCGCCAACCTCGCCAATGCAGATACACCGGGCTACAAGGCGCGCGACATCGACTTCGGCGCCGTGCTCGCGCACGCACAAGGCGAGACGCAGATGCCGCTGCAAGTCACGCACGTCGCGCACATCACGTTCGATGACGCCGACGCACCGGTCGGCGATTTGAAGTATCGCAACCCCTACCAGGCCTCGCTCGACGGCAACACCGTCGAAATGCCGGTCGAGCAGGCGGCCTTCTCGGAGAACAACGTGCGCTTCCAGGCCAGCCTCAATTTCATCAACGGGACGATCGCCGACATGCAGCTCGCGATCAACGGCTCGTAGCGCAGGAGACCAACGATGTCGCTATTCAACGTATTCAATATCTCCGGCAGCGCGATGAACGCCGAGACCATCCGCCTCAACGCGACGGCGAGCAATCTCGCGAACGCGGAAAGCGTCAACGGCGATGCCAGCAAGGTCTACCGTGCGCGGCACCCGGTGTTTGCCGCGATGATGGACAACGAGGCGGGCCTCGAGGATCAGGACGCATCGACCGGCGTGCGCGTCCTCGGCGTCATGGAGAGCACCACGCCGCCGCTCAAAACCTATCAGCCCGATCATCCGCTCGCGGACAAGGACGGATTTGTCTACACCTCGAACGTCAACTCGATCGAGGAGATGACCAACATGATCTCCGCCAACCGCTCGTTCTCGACCAACGTCCTCGCGGTCAACACCGCGCGCGATCTATTGCTCAAAGTCATCTCAATGGGCCATTAATCATGATCAGCAACATTCATGCGACAACGCAGCCGGGCGCCGGCGCGGGGACCGGCACGACCGGTACGACCGGCACCGGCAGCAGCAGCACGAGCTCGACCTCGAGCTCGGGCGCGAGCGGCGTCACGCTCGGGGGAACCGATTTCCTCACGCTCATGCTCGCGCAGCTGCAAAACCAGGACCCGACCAGTCCGGTGGACAGCAACGAGTTCTTGAGCCAGCTCGCCTCGTTGAGCGAGGTGCAGGGCATCAACCAGCTCAACACCTCGTTTGCGTCGCTCTCCAATTCGCTCGTATCGAGCCAGGCGCTGCAGGCCTCCTCGCTCCTCGGCCACCAGGCGCTGGTCGCGAGCTCGACGGCCTCTCTCGCCACGGCCGGCGGCACGGTCACCGGTGCGGTGAGCGTGCCGCAGACGAGCTCCTCGGTGGTGCTCAACATCACCAACAGCGCGGGCGTGCTGGTGAATTCGATCAATCTCGGCGCGCAGTCCGCGGGACTCGCGGACTTCTCGTGGAACGGCCAGACGAGCAGCGGCTCGGCGGCGCCCGCGGGCACCTACACCTTGAGCGCGCAGGTGAACGGCGTGTCGGGCGGCACCGCCGTCACCACGCTGGTGAGCGGCACGGTCGACAGCGTCACCATGGGCTCGGGCGCGACCGGCTTGACGCTGAACATTGCCGGGCTCGGCAGCGTGCCGTTCAGCAGCGTTCAGCAGATATCAAATTAATTTTCAGAGGAGCTTGAGTCATGGCCACTTTCAATATCGCATTATCGGGCTTGTCGGCCGCCAGTTCGGCCCTCGACATCACCTCGAACAACATCGCGAATGCCGACACCACCGGATTCAAGAGTTCCCAGGCGGAATTCGGCGACGTGTTCTCCTCGAGCGCGGTGAATCTCAACACCTCGGCCTCGGGCCAGGGCGTGCAGCTCATCTCCTCCGCGCAGCAATTCACGCAGGGTGACATCACGACACCTCCTCGCCGCTCGACATGGCGATCAGCGGCAATGGGTTCTTCACGCTCGACAGTCCGAGCGGCTTTGTCTATACCCGCAACGGCGAGTTCACCGAAGACCAGAACGGCAATGTCACGACCGCAACCGGGCAGTTCCTGCAGGTCTATCCGCCGCTCGCGAACGGCGGCTTCAACACCGGCGCGCTGCAGAACCTCAACCTCAACACCGCGCAGAGCGCTCCGCAGGCGACCTCGACCGGGGTTGTGACATTGAACCTGCCGTCCGACGACACGGTGCCGACGGCGACGCCGTTCGATCCGACCAACGCCAACACCTATTCGCAGTCGACCTCGACGACCGTCTACGACTCGCTCGGGAACTCCTATCCGGCGACCTTCTACTTCTCGCAGACCGCGACCCCGGGAACGTGGGACGTCAACATGACGGTGAACGGCACGGTGGTGGCAGCCACCCCGCCAACCCTGACCTTCAACTCCGCCGGCACCCTGACGACACCGGCGAACGGCAACATCGCGTTCGGCGGCTTCACGCCCGCCGATGGCGCGACCGCCATGAACATGACCTTCAATTTCGGCGACACAACGCAGTACGGCACGTCCTTCGGCGTGAACTCCATCACTCAGAACGGCTACACGACCGGGCAACTGAGCACCGTCTCGGTCGATTCCACGGGTGTCGTCTCGGCGGTATACACCAACGGCCGCTCCACCGACCTCGGGCAGCTCGCCATCGCGAACTTTCCGAACCCGCAGGGTCTGCAGCAGCTGACCGATACCAACTGGGCGCAGACCTTCGCGTCCGGCACTGTGGTGCAGGGAACGGCCGGATCGGCCGGCTTCGGCACCGTGCAGTCGAGCGCGCTCGAGAGCTCGAACGTCGACCTCACGACCGAGCTCGTGAACATGATCACCGAGCAGCGCGCCTTCCAGGCGAATGCGCAGGTGATCACCACCGCCGACCAGATGTCGCAGACCGTGATCGGTATCGCCACCAATGGATAGAGGGCTCTATGTGGCCATGACGGGCGCCAAGCAGATCATGCAGGCGCAGGCCGTCAACAACCACAACATCGCGAACATCAACACCGTCGGCTTTCGCGCCGACGCGGTGTCCTTCGTGAGTCAGCCGATCTACGGGCCGGGCTATCCGACCCGCGTGAACGCCGTCGCGAGCGATGCCGGCACCGACTTCTCGAGCGGCGTGATGCAGGGCACCGGCCGCGACCTCGATATCGCCGTGAACGGCAGCGGCTACATCGCCGTCATGGGGAGCGACGGCACGGAAGGCTACACGCGCGCCGGGCGATCTGCGGGTGAGCGTCGACGGTGCGGTAACCACCGCGGCCGGACAGCCGGTGCTCACCGAATCGGGTCCGCTGAACATACCGCCGGCGACGACGGTCACCGTCGGCAACGACGGCACGATCTCCGTGGTGCCGCTCGGCTTGAACCCGATCGGCATTTCCCCGACCGATCGCATCAAGCTGGTGAATCCGCCGCAGAAGGATCTGCAAAAGGGGAGCGACGGGCTGCTGCGGCTCAAGGACGGGCGCAAGGCCGACACCGATCCGAACGTGACCGTGACCTCGGGCGTGCTCGAGTCGAGCAACGTCAACGCCGCGCAATCCCTGATCAACATGATCGAGCTGCAGCGCCTGTACGACTTTCAGGTGAAGAGCATGAACTCGAGCGATCAGAACGAACAGACGGCCGAACAAATGATGTCGAACGCTTCGTAGAGGAACTGAACCATGAATCTCGCACTATGGTCCGCAAAGACCGGTCTCGACGCCCAGAACACGCAGATGGCGATCATCGCCAACAACCTCGCGAACGCGAACACCACCGGCTACAAGTCGCAGCGCGCGGCGTTCCAGGACCTCATGTACCAGAACGTTCGCCAGGTCGGCGCGCAGAGCACGCAGAACACCCAGTACAGCACGGGCCTCACGCTCGGCACCGGCGTGCGCATCGTCGCCACCGAGGCGAACTACGCGCAGGGCAGCTCCACCACCACGAACAATCCGCTCGATCTGCAGATCTCCGGCCGGGGATTCTTCCAGATCACGATGCCGGACGGCTCGCTCGCCTACACGCGCGACGGCTCGTTCACGCTGGACAACCAGGGGAACGTCGTCACGGCGAGCGGCTACCCGATCCAGCCCGCGATCACGATTCCGGTCGGCACCCAGTCGGTCACGGTGGGGAACGACGGCGCGGTCACGGCCGTCTCCGCGGCCGGCAAGACCACTCAGATCGGACAGGTGCAGCTCGCCGATTTCATCAACGCAGCAGGGTCTGCAGAACATCGGCAACAACCTGGTCATCGAGTCCGCGGCGAGCGGCTCGCCGCAGACCGGCACCGCCGGGGCCAACGGCCTCGGCACCATCCAGCAGGGCTCGCTCGAGACCTCGAACGTCAACACGGTCACCGAGCTCGTCAACATGATCGAGTGCCAGACGGGCCTACGAGATGAACTCCAAGGCGATCACGACCACCGATCAGATGCTGGAATACCTCACGACCAACCTGTCATGAGCACAGCCCCGCATTCGCTTGAGCGCGGCGGCGGTGCCGATCCTCGTGGCGATGGGGCTCGCCGGCTGCTCTTTGCTGCCGAGTCACGACCACAAGCCGGAGGCCGCCGCCCCGGCGCGCGCGTTGCCGCCGCCCGTGCCGCGCACCGACGGCGCCATCTATCAGACGGGCCAGGAGATGGCGCTGTTCGCGGACCTGAAGGCGCGGCGCGTGGGCGATGTGCTCACCATCGTGCTGAACGAGGCCACCGCCGCGAGCAAGAACGCGGCCACCACGACCTCGAAGACCTCGGCCGTGACCGACACCGGGCCGACGATCTTCGGCAAGTCGATCACGACCAAGGGCGTGCCGATCCTCGACACGACGCTCTCCGGCTCGCACACGTTCGACGGCGAGGGCACCGCCTCGCAAGGCAACAGCTTCGTCGGCGCTCTCACCGTGACGGTCACGGAAGTGCAGAGCAACGGCAATCTGGTCGTCGTGGGCGACAAGACCTTGAAGCTCAACCAGGGCGACGAGTTCATTCACATCTCGGGCGTCGTGCGTCCGCGGACGTGGCGACCAACAACACCGTCACCTCCGACAAGATCGCCGATGCCCGCATCAGCTACTCGGGCAAGGGCGTCATCGCCAACGCGAACCACATGGGCTGGCTCACGCGCTTCTTCAATTCCGTCCTGTCGCCTTTCTGAGTATGCGATCCATGTCGAAAATCGTCCGCCGTCTCTCGATTCTGCTCGGCCTCGCGGTCACTGGTCGCCTTCACGGCGAGCCCGCCCCCGGCGCACGCCGAGCGCATCAAGGACATGGCCCAGGTGCAAGGGGTGCGTACCAACCAGCTGGTCGGCTATGGCCTGGTGGTCGGGCTCGACGGCACGGGAGACCAGACGAGCCAGGCGCCGTTCACCATCCAGTCGCTCACCAACATGCTCGCGCAGCTCGGTGTCGTGGTGCCGACGAACGTGACGCCGCAGCTCAAGAACGTCGCCGCGGTGTCCGTGCACGCCGATGATGCCCGCCTTCGTCAAGCCGGGACAGACCATCGACATCACGGTGAACTCGATCGCGAACGCCAAGAGCCTGCGTGGCGGTTCGCTGCTCGTCACCCCGCTGCACGGTCTCGACGGCCAGATTTACGCCATCGCGCAGGGCAATCTCATCGTGAGCGGTTTCGGCGTCCAGGGCAACGACGGCTCGAAGCTCACCGTCAACGTGCCGAGCTCGGGGCGCATTCCGAATGGCGCGACCATCGAGAAGGCGGTTCCCACGCAGCTCGCGCAGGGCGATGCCATCGTCCTGAATTTGAACGACCCCGACTTCACCACCGCGACGCGCCTGGTGCAGGTGGTCAACGCGGCATCGGCGACGGCATCGCGACCATCATCGACGGCGGGTCGGTGCGCGTGCGCGCGCCGCTCGACATCACGCAGCGCGTCGCGTTCCTGTCGACCGTCGAGAATCTGGAGATCGATCCGGCGAGCGCGCCGGCGCGAGGTGATCATCAACTCGCGCACCGGCACCGTGGTGATCAGCAGCAACGTGCGCGTGAGCCCCGCGGCGGTCTCGCACGGCTCGCTGACGGTGAGCATCAAGGAAGAGCAGAAGGTGAGCCAGCCCTCCGCTTTCTCAAGCGTCGGCACCACCACCGTCACCACCAGTTCGACCATCAATGTCGATCAGGGCTCAAATCGCATGTTCCTGTTCAAGCCGGGGGTCGAGCTGGAACAGATCGTGCATGCAGTCAACGAGGTCGGAGCTGCGCCCGGCGACTTGGTCGCCATTTTGGAAGCACTGAAGGAAGCGGGCGCGCTCCAGGCCGAGCTGGTCGTGATCTAAGTGTTGAGGGCTCGCAATGACCTCGCCGCTGTCCACTTCGATGCCGCCGTCATCCGCCGCCGCCGGCGGCCTCGACGCAGGCGAATACCTATACGGACCTGAACGGGCTCGCTGCGCTCAAGAACGCGCCCGGCCTCCGCCGCGACCATCAAGGCGGTGTCCGAGCAGGTCGAGGCGCTGTTCCTGCAGATGATGCTGAAGAGCATGCGCGATGCGGGCGAGGCGGCCGGCGAGCCGACGAGCAACGAGACCGGCATGTACCAGGACATGTTCGACAAACAAGTGGCGCTCACCTTGAGCAAGCGTCAAGATCTCGGCATCGCGCGGCTGTTCGAGCGGCAGCTCGGCGGGAAAGTCCGCGGGCGCAGCCCCCGCCGGGGCGGCTTCGTCATCGCAGCGCAAGCAGCTGCCCAAGGGTCGAGCTCCCCGATGCGCAGGGCCGCGCCGAGCCGCCGCCGACCGGCGCGAACCTCTCCGAGCAAGCCGTCCGACTTCGTGCAGCAGGTGCTGCCCACCATTCGACAGGCCGCCGCCGCGCTCGGCGTCAACCCGCTCGGCATGCTCGCGCAGGCGGCGCTCGAGACCGGCTGGGGCCAGCGCATGCCGCGCACGGCCGACGGCAATTCGAGCCTGAACCTGTTCGGCGTCAAGGCGGGGAGCGAGTGGAGCGGCGCGCGCGCCGTGGCGGATACCGTGGAGATCAGCGGCGGCGTGGCGCAAGCAGACGCCGCACGGCGTTTCGCGCCTACGGCTCCATCGAGGAAAGCGTCGGCGATTTCGCCCGCTTGCTCGCGAGCTCGCCGCGCTATCGCGAGGCGGTCGCCGCGGGCGGCGAATGCCCAGGCGTACGTGCAGAGCATCGCCAAGGCCGGATACGCCACCGACCCGCGAGTACGGCGAATAAGTTAAATGAAGTGCTGAACAGCGGCACCTTGCGCGCGGCGCTCGGCGCGCGCGCTCGCCAAACTTTAGAAACGACGGCGGTCCGCCGATACAGCGTGATGTAGATCCTCGGCATCGCGGAGAGAACAGCTTGTCGAGCATATTTGGAATCGACATATCGGCGCTGCAGGCCTTTCAGCAGGCCATCGAGGTCACGAGCAACAACGTCGCGAACGCGAGCACGCCCGGGTACGACGAGGAATCGATCGAGCTCGGCGACCGCGCCTCCGCAGGACGCCGGGCGGCGTCGCGATCGGCGCGGGCGTCGATGTCGACGGGCGTGCAGCGCGCCTACAGCCAGGCGGCGGCGACCCAGCTCAACACCTCGCAGAGCAGCCTCGGCGCAGCTCAATGCGCTGCAGAACTACACCAGCCAGATCGACAACCTGTTCGGCACCACGGCCGGCGGGCTTGACCACGGCGCTGCAGACCTATTACAGCGGATGGTCCGCGGTCGCGGACGATCCGACCTCCGCCGTCCGCGCGCCAGGCGCTGCTCGGCGATGCCAACGCGCTCGCCGCCAACCTCAACTCCACGAGCTCGCAGCTCCAGGCGCTGAACTCGGACGTCAACACCCGCATCACCGCGGACGTCAAGCAGATCAATTCCATCGGCACGCAGATCTCGACCCTCAACACGCAGATCGCGCAAAGCACGGGCCCGGCGCAGACGCCCGAACCAGCTGCTCGATCAGCGCGATCAGCTGGTCTCGAATCTCTCGCAGCTCGTGGGCGTCACCACCACGAGCAACACCGACGGCTCGATCAACGTCTACTTGGGCAACGGCCAGCCGCTGGTGCTCGACCAGAACACCTATCAGCTGAGCACGGTCCCGAACCAGTTCAACGCCTCGCAGCTCGAGGTCGCGAGCACGGCGTCCGACGGCAACTCGATCAGCAAGCTCGATCACCTCCGGGGACCTCGGCGGGCTGCTGGCGGCGCGCACCCAGGCCATCGATCCCGCGCTCAGTCAGCTCGGCCAGATCGCCACGGCGGTCGCGCAAAGCGCCAACACGCAGCAGGCCTCCGGTCTCGACCTGAACGGCCAGCTGGGCGCCGCGCTTGTTCTCCGTCGGCGCGCCGATGGCGACGGCCTCGAGCGCCAACACCGACGACACCACGGCGAGCGTCACGTTGACCGAGCATCGGGGCCCTCACCTCGGACAACTACCTCCTCTCGTACACGGGGGGCGCCTACTCGCTCACCGATGCCACGACCGGCGCGAACGTGCGCGCTCACCGGCGCCGGCACGGGCGCGAGTCCGCTCACGGCGAGCTCGGCGGGCCTGTCGATCGTGCTGTCGGGAACGCCCGGCGTCGGGCGATCAGTTCCTGATTCAGCCGACGGCGCAGGCGGCCGCGACCATCGGCGTCGCGCTCACCGACCCGTCCGGCCTCGCGGCGGCGGGCGCCATCCAGACGTCGGCCGCCGACACCAACACCGGGAGCGCCACGATCGGCGCGGGCACGGTGCTCGATGCCGCGAACCCGAATCTGCTCGACCACCACGACCATTCAGTTCCTGACGCCGACCACCTACTCGGTCAACGGCGCCGGCAGCTTTGCCTACACCTCGGGCGGCAACATGTCGACTCAACGGTTGGCAGGTGCAGATCAGCGGCACGCCCGCCGCCGGCGATACGTTCACCGTGCAGAGCAACGCGGGCGGCACCGGGCGACAATACCAACGCCCTCGCGGCCGCGAATCAGCAGACGCACGGGCGTCCTGTCGAACGGCACGATCAGCATCTCGGGCGCCGTGGGCGCGCTCATCAGCGGCGCGGGCGCGCTGGCGCAGCAGGTGAACACGGCGCAAACCGCGCAGACGGCGGTGAACACGCAGGCGCAGACCAACGTGCAATCGATCTCCGGGGTCAATCTCGACGAGGAGGCGGCCAATCTCATGCAGTGGCAGCAGGCCTATCAAGCCTCCGCGCAAGCGCTGTCGGTCGCGAACAGCCTGTTCACGACCCTGCTCGACTCGATCAACGGCACCTTCAGCTAAAGGAGCAAGCACGCATGCGCGTCACCCAAAACATGGAGCAGGCGCAATTCCTGACCGCGCTCAACCAGCTCGAGTCCAGCATCGCGACCACCCAGAACGACATCTCGTCGGGGCTCGCGTTCACCACGGCCTCGGAAAATCCGGTCGGCGCCGGGCTCGTCGCCGGCTACAACCAGGTGCTCGCGCAAAGCCAGCAGTACACCGCCAACGGCAACAGCGCGACAGAGCAGCCTGAACACCGAGGACAACGCGACTCACGCAGCTGCAGAACCAGCTGCAGAGCCTGCGCGATCTCGCGCTCGAGGCGAACAACGCGCACCGAGTCACAGCCGGACTTGAGCGCCATCGCGACGCAGGTCCGCAGATCCAGAGAAGCCTCTTGTCGCTCGCCAATACCCAGGACGGCGACGGCAACTACATCTTCGCCGGCTTCTCGACGCAGACGCAGCCGTTTCGCGCAGAGCGCGACCGGTGCGACCTACAGCGGCGATCAGGGACAGCGGCAGGTGCAGATCGGCGCCGGCCAGACGGTCGTCGTCGGCGACAACGGCGATCTGCGTGTTCAACCAGATCAAGAACGGCAACGGCACGTTCAACGTCACGGCCGCGAGCACGCAACACCGGCACGGGCATTCTCGGCGCGACGACCGTGTCGAACCCGGCCGACTACATCGGCGGGCAGCTATTCGATCAACTTCACCGCCCCGAATGCCTATCAGGTGGTGAGCTCGGGCGGAACGGTGGTCACCTCCGGCACTTACACGAGCGGACAGGCCATCACGTTCGCGGGCGTCGCAGGTGACGCTATCCGGCGCAGCCGGCCGCGGGCGACTCCTTCGCCGTGGCGCCGAGCACGCAACCAGAGCGTCTTCACCACCGTGCAGAATCTCGCCAATGCGCTTGCAGCAGAGCACGGCGACTCCGGCGGGACAGGCGCAGCTCAACAATTCCATCGCGAGCGCCATCAACGGCATCGACCAGGCGCTCGATCAAACGCAAACCGTGCAGACGAGCGTCGGCGCCCGGCTGAACACCATCACCACCGCAGCAGTCGGTGGCGACGACTCAGCAGACCCAGCTGCAGCAATCGATCTCGAACATTCAGAGTCTCGATTACGCGAGCGCCGTGACGACCCTCGACTCGCAAAACACCACCTTGAGCGCCGCCATGCAGGCGTTCACGCAGACCCAGGGGCTGTCGCTGTTCAAGTATCTCCAGGGCTAGGAGGGCGGGGCGCCCAGGCCCCAGCAGCTGCTCCCGCTCTAGTGATGATGGCCGCCGGCGCCGTGCACGTGTCCGTGCTCGAGCTCCTCGGCGGTCGCGTCGCGCACGTCGACCACCTCGACGTCGAAATGCAGCGTCTGGTCGGCGAGCGGATGATTGCCGTCGAGGGTCACCATGTCGCCGACGACCGTGGTCACCGTGAATAACCGCATGCCCTCGTCGGTCTGCGCCTGAAACTGCATGCCCTTGCGAATCTCGCCCGCGCCTTGCAGGGAACGCTTGGGTACGCGCTGCACGAGCGTCTCGTTGCGCGTGCCGTAGCCGTCCGCGGGCGCCAGGGTCACTGCGATGCGGTTGCCCTGGGTCTTGCCCTCGAGCGCCTTCTCCAGGCCCGACACGAGATTGCCGTGCCCCTGGATGTAGGCGAGCGGCTCGCCGCCCGCCGAGCTGTCGAGTACCTTGCCGTCGTCGTCTTTGAGCGTGTAGTGAATCAGCACCACGCTATCTGCCGCTATTTGCATCTTAGATTCTCCTCTGCGCAGTTTTCGACGCTTCTATGCGCCGTGCCCGACGCGGAAGCCAAACTAGTTCGCGATTCGCCCTTCGAGATCGTAGGCGCCGGCTTTGGTGATCCGCACCTGCGCCCAATCGCCCACCTTCAGGCCGCCGCCGTCCAGGATGCGCACCATGCCGTCGATCTCGGGCGCATCGCTCGAGGAGCGCGCGATCGCGACGCCTGTCGTCGATGCGGTCGATCGAGGACTTGCAGCGTGCGGCCGACTTTCTTTTTCAGCCGCTTCGCGCTGATCTCGGCGGCGAGCTCCATGAACCGCGCACGCCGCTCGTGTTTCACTTCGTCGGGCACCGGCGTCTCCTGCAAGGCGTTGGCCGCGGCGCCCTCGACCGGGGAGTACTCGAAGCAGCCGACGCGGTCGAGCTGAGCGCTGCGCAGCCAGTCGAGGAGCTCTGCGAAGTCCTGCTCGGTCTCGCCGGGAAATCCGACGATGAAAGTGCTGCGGATCGCCATGTCCGGCACGACGCGCCGCCAGGCGGCGATCCGATCGAGCGTGTTCTCCGCCGCCGCGGGACGGCGCATGAGCTTCAAGATGCGCTCGCTCGCGTGCTGGAAGGGGATGTCGAGGTAGGGCAGCACCCGCCCATCGGCCATGAGCTCGACCACCTGATCCACGTGCGGATACGGGTAGACGTAGTGCAGGCGGATCCAGACGCGCAGCTCGCCCAGGGCCTCGGCGAGATCGTAAAAGCGCGTGCGGCGTGCAATTCCGCGCCACGGCTCCTCGGCATATTTCAGGTCGGCGCCGTAGGCGCTCGTGTCCTGCGAGATGACCAGGATCTCCTTCACACCGGCGCGCGACGAGGCTCTCGGCCTCGCGCAGCACTTCGCCGATGGGCCGGCTCGCGAGGCGCCCGCGCATCGAGGGGATGATGCAGAAGCTGCAGTGGTGATTGCAGCCTTCGGAGATCTTGAGATAGGCGTAGTGGCGCGGGGTGAGCTTCACGCCGCCCGCGGGAATGAGATCGAGGAAGGGCTCATGCATGCGGCGGCAAGTACTCGTGCACCGAGGCGACCACCTCCTCGTAGCGCTGCGGGCCGGTGATTTTTAGCACTTGCGGATGCCGCGCGAGAATTTTCTGCGGCTGTGCGCCCAGGCATCCGGTGACGATGACCTTGCCGTTCTCGGCCAGCGCCTCGCCGATGGCCTCGAGCGACTCGTCGACCGCGGCATCGATGAAGCCGCAGGTGTTCACCACACGAGATCGGCGGCGCGATAGCTCGGCGCGACTTCGTAGCCTTCGGCGCGCAAGCGCGTGAGGATGCGCTCGGAATCGACCAGCGCCTTCGGGCAGCCTAAGCTGACGAAGCCCACTTTGGGCGTCTGGCGCTGCGCGGGCGCTTTGCGGGTAGCGATTTTCAAGAAGATCCGGCGGGTGCTCTGAGAAAAGCCCGGCATTCTACTCCAACCCGCGCATTTGACCCCGAAATCGTACTGTCAAATCCCTAAGGCGAGAATCGTGACGCAGTGCCACGAAAGGCCGGATAGCCCGCCGGGCCGGCCCTCAAGAATGGCCCGCGCCGTCCGATAAACCCTTTGAATGTGGTCACCGGTCCGCCCGCTCGGCGGGTGAAGTGAACACAGGCGAAAACTGAATGGCCTTGAACGGGCCGGTAGATCAAACACGGAGCACAGTAATGTCACTAGTCCTCAATACCAACATCGATTCGATTGTTGCGCAAAACAATCTGAACGGTTCACAGTCGCTGCTGTCGCAATCGTTGACGCGCCTGTCCTCGGGTCTGCGCATCAACAGCGCCGCCGACGACGCGGCGGGCCTGGCGATCAGCCAGCAGTTCACCACCCAGGTCAACGGCACCAACCAGGCGATCAACAACGCGAACGACGCGGTGTCCGAATCGCAGACCGCCGCCGGCGCGCTGACCACCATCGTCAACAACCTGCAGAGCATCCGCACCCTCGCGGTGGAATCGGCCAACGGCTCGAACAGCGCATCGGACCGCCAGGCGCTCGACCAGCAGGTGCAGCAGCAGATCGCGGAAATCACCCAGATCGCGTCGCAGACGACTTTCAACGGCTTGAACGTGCTGAACGGCTCGAGCGGCACGACGACCTACCAGGTCGGCGCCAACGTCGGCAACACCATCTCGATCGACCTGGCCCAGGGCGTCGGCGCCAACCAGGTCGGCGCGGTTGCCTCGACCACGACGGCGGTCGCGACCGGCGGCACCACCGGCGCCCTGACCATTGCGGTCGGCAACGGCAGCTGCGACGACCATCGGCGCGAGCAGCCTGTATGCGACGACCGCGAGCTCCGGAACGGGGGCCGCGCCTACGCCTATCAGGACGCGAGCTCGGCGTACGCGAAGGCGGGCGCCATCAACGGCGCCAACATCTCGGGATTGACGGCCACCGCCAACAATTCCCAGGACGTGACCTTCGGCACCGTCACGGTCGGCGCCGGCGGCTATTCGCTGGCGGTTAACGGGGTCACCGTGTTGGACACGACCTCCGGCACCCTGACCGCGGCGAATCTCGTCTCGGCGATCAACAGCTTCTCGACCCAGGACGGCGGCGTCACAGCGATCCACGGGCGGCAGCGGTCTCATTTTGACGGCGGCGGACGGCAGCAACATCCAGTTGAACCAGAACCTGAATCCGCTCGGCACGACTGCCAGCACCGGCGGTATCACCGCTGTCGCTTCGTACAACGCCCAGACTGCTACGGACATCGGAACTGCCGCGGCCTATACGACGGGCGCCACCGCGTTCTTCGGGCAGGTCTCGCTGTCGTCTTCGCAGAACATCCAGGTCGGCGGTCTGACAGCCGATCTCACGGCGAGCGGCTTTGCTGCGGCGACCACGGTCACTGCCACCGGAACGCTTCAGGGCAACAACGTGCTGACGGTCAACGGGGCCAACGCGACGATCGAGTCGGTGGATTCCGCGCTCGCCACCGTCAGTCAGTTCCAGTCGCAGCTCGGCGCCATTCAGAACCGCTTCACGGCGGCCGTGAGCAACCTGCAGTCAACCAGCCAGAACCTGACCCAGTCGCGCAGCACCATCGAGGATGCGGACTTCGCACAGGAGACGGCGAACTTGACCCAGGCACAGGTGTTGGAGCAGGCCGGCATCTCGGTGTTGGCGCAAGCCAACCAGCAGCCGCAGCTGATCCTCAAGCTTCTGCAGTAACAGTCGATAACCCGATCGATGGGTTCACCCACGGCTCGGCCGCTCGCGCGGCCGGGCCGTGGCCTCACGAGAGTACTTCGAGGAGTTGGTCCGCGTCTCATTGAGCAGGTGTCATCATGGCGAGCGATGCAAACCCGGTACAGACACCGGTGACGAGCCTCGTGCACGGAAGTCAGGCGCCGACAACCATCCCCCCGTCGAGCGGCAAAGTTTTGCCGCCCGCCGGCAACCCTGCGCCAAGCGGCGCCGCAAGCGCCAAATCGAGCGCCGCCAATCGCAGCACCGACGTTCAGGCGCAGGTCGCTTTCCTCAACAAGTACCTCAATGACTCGGGTCGACCCGACCAATTCCGAGTGGATCCGAACTCGGACTCGATGCTCATCCAGGAGGTCAATCCGGCCACGGGAGCGGTCATTGCCGAATATCCGTCCACGACGTTCCCGGCCCTGGCCAAGAGCCTGGGGATTTCCAGCGCGGTGATCGACGCGCACGCGTGAGGTCGCGGCGGGCGCAAACCGCCCCTTGGTATGTCTCTTGCTTAAGTTCCCGGGTGTCGCGCCGATAGATAGACCACTCTTTAGCAAAAGGCCCCTATGAGCTCAGCCGTAAACAGCAGCACTGCCAACTCCTCCGGCTCGCCGAGCTCGCTCATTACCTCGACGGGCATCGGATCGGGCCTCGACATCAGTGCCATCGTATCCTCGCTCACCTCCGCCTATGGTGCGGCGCAAACGAACGAGCTTTCGGCCGAGCAGACCTCGCTCAACGCGCAGGTGTCCGCCTTCGGTACGTTCTCGAGTGCGCTCTCCACCCTGCAGGCGACCTTGTCCTCGCTCGAGACGCCCTCATCGCTCGCGGGCTTCGAGGCGACGGTCGCGGACAAGACCATCGCCTCGGCCAGCACGAGCTCGGATGCCGTCCCCGGACAGTATTCCCTCGAGGTGCAAAATCTCGCCACGGCCGCATCGCTCAGCTCGGCGCCGGTCGCGAGCGGCGATACCGCTATCGGAACCGGAACGTTGAACATCGCCGTGGGCGCCGCCTCCACGTCGATCACCATCGACTCGACCAACGACACGCTCTCGGGCATCGCCCAGGCCATCAACTCGGCAACCAACAATCCCGGCGTGACGGCGAGCGTCATCACCACCACCGCGGGCGCCCGGCTGGTGATCACCGGCACGGTGACCGGCGCCGCCAATGCGATCAGCGTGAGCGAATCCGGCGGCGACGGCGGCCTCGCCTCGCTGGTCTATCCCGCATCCGGCACGACCGGCCTCACGCAAACTCAGGCCGCGGCGGACGCCAACTATTCGATCAACGGTTTCCCGGCGACCAGCGCGAACAACGTGGTGAGCGGGGCGATCAGCGGCGTGACGCTCGACTTGCTCGGCCCATCCGCGGCGAACACGCCCACGACCTTGACCATCAGTGCCGACACGACCGCGGCGTCGACCTCGATCGGCACGTTCGTCACGGCCGTGAACGGCGTGCTGGCCGCGATCCAGAGTCTCGGCGGCTACGATGCGACCACGCAGACGGCCGGTCCGCTGAACGGCAATGCCACGCTCGAGTCCTTCCAGAACCAGCTCGAGAACATTCTCGGGCAGGTCAAGTCCGGCAACACGAGCGGCGTGGCTTCGCTCGCCGACCTCGGCATCACGGCGGACGCCAACACGGGACAGCTCGATTCGAATTCGACCACGCTGACCAACGCGCTGAGCGCCAACTCTGACCGCGGTCGGGAATCTCCTGGGCGGCACGAACGGCATCGCCACCCAGCTCAACACGCTGATCAACCAGTACTCGGGTCCCGGCGGCCTGCTCTCGAGCGTCAACCAGGGTCTGCAATCGAGCTTGAGCAATGTCTCGCAGCAACAGACGGCGCTGCAAGCCGAGCTCGCGACCTATTCGGCCACGCTCACGTCGCAGTACAACGCCATGGACGCGGCCGTTGCGGCGCTCAAGGAGACCCAGACCTATCTCACCGCCGAGTTCAATCCGGGTCAGTCCTCCTCGAGCTCCAGCAGTTCGACCAGCAGCTTGAGCAGCGGCAACCTCGGCACCTGAGGACAGGCGACATGATGCAATCCAGAGGCGCCGCCCAGTATCGCGCCGTCTCCAACCACGGCCTGGTCGCGGACGCGAGCCCGGCGCGGCTCGTGCAGATCATGTATGAAGAGGTGCTCACGCAGCTCACCATCGCGCAGGGCTGCATGGCGCGCATCAGCAACAACCTGCCCTTGAACGAGATCGTGGCCAAGGGCAAGGCCATGAGCAAGGCCATCCGCCTCATCAACCAGCTCAACGGCACGCTCGACATGGAGCGCGGCGCGGAGATCGCCGCAAATCTGCGCTCGTTGTACGTGTACATGCTCGCCCGACTGACGCTCGCCAATGCCACCCTGGATGCCTCGATCGTGGGCGAAGTGATCATGCTGGTGCGCAAGGTCAAAAGCGGCTGGGACGGAATCGTGGAGAGCCGATGAGCCGCGCCGAGGCCGAGAGCCGCCTTGCAACGCGCCCTGGAGCTATCGCAGCAGCTCATGACAGTGGCCGAGAGCGGCGATGTCGGCGAGGTCGTGCGGCTCGACGCCGAACGGCTGCGGCTGCTAAAGTCAGTGCGCCATGTCCTGCAACCCTTGAGTCCGGCGGATCGCTCCATGCTGCGCGCCATCGCCGATTTGAATGCCCGATCTCTCGGGCGGATGGAGCATCGCTTCCGCGCGAAGTGCCGCGACATGGACATGTTGACGGCCGGACGGCGCGCCGTACGCGCTTACGCCCATCATCGATAGCCGGATCGCTCCATGCCAGAGTCGTTCCTCGGCGATGGATTGATATTCGAGGAACTGCTGCCGCTCGAATGGTTTCCGGGACCCTTGCCCGAGGGGCTCGAGCTCGCCCGGCTGAATGCGGACAACCATCAGCTGTTGGGGGCCGAATCCACGCTCGAGGAGGTGCGCGTCTCCGAAGCGGTGAGCAAGGAGGAGTCGTCCGCTCTGGTCCACGAGCTGCAACGCCTCGAGTACAAGCTCAACGTGCTGCTGCGGCTCACGGCGGATCTCGTCGCGCAAGTCAAGGCAGCTCTCCGCACCGCAGCGGGTGCGGTTGAGTGCGCGCGCGTTGGAATGGTTCGAGGCCCCATCGCTCAAGCGGGGCGATGTCGGACTGCTTCACATCTACATCAATCGCACGCTGCCGCAGCCTTTGAAAATCCCCTGCGGGGTGGCGGGCGAGCGCGTGCAAGACGGTGCGCGCGTCGCGCAGCTCCTGTTCCGCGACCTGAGCGATGGCGTGGTCGACATGCTCGAAAAGCTCATCTTTCGGCATCACCGACGCCGCGTCGCCGGCGCGAGAATCGCTGCACCTTAACGACGTCGAGCGTCCAGCCTTAGGTTTTTCTGGCGCATAACCTTAGGCGCGAATTGGGTGATCTCCTCACACCCGTTCCGGGTATTTCCCAACTGCCTTCCCGTAGAGCTCATCAGTTAGCATGTGGCGCTCCATTGAAATTGATTGAGCAATCTCAATGGGTTAGAAGCGATGCTTAAGATGGGACTGGAGATCTGTGGACTCCGTCACAGTTTTTAACGGGAAGGAGCCCCCGATAGTGATCGACGCGAAAGTTATTGTGATGGAACCCTCGGATTCGCAGGCGCGAACCTTAGAGGCGGTGCTGAAGTTTCTAGACCTTTCTCCGGTCCGTTTTCACGATTTAGCAGAGCTCGGCCGCAAGACCGAAGGCGCCCACGACTGGCTGGCGCTGATCGTCGGCGCCGAGACGATCGCGCGGGAAGGTCCCGAGCTGGTCGCGCGCTTGCGCGCGCTGGCGCAGCCTTTGCCGGTGATCTACCTCTCGAGCGACGGCCTGCCGAAGATCGCCGAGAGCAGCGGCGACCTCGCCTGGCTGCACCTCGAGCTCCCGGTCAAGCAGCGGCGCCTGTCGGCGGTGCTCAACCAGGCCCAGAACGTGCGCAACGGCCACCCGACGCAGCCGGGGACGTACCGCTTCCGGCCGAGCGGCGCTTCCGGAGCGATGCGCGCCATTCACCGGCTCGTCGAGCAAGTGGCGCCCTTCGACACCAACGTACTCATCCTCGGCGAGTCCGGCACCGGCAAGGAGATGGTCGCGCGCCATGTTCACGAGTTGTCGGGCCGCTCGGGCCACCCCTTCGTGCCGGTCAATTGCGGCGCGATTCCTGCGGACTTGCTGGAGAGCGAGCTGTTCGGTCACGAGAAAGGCGCGTTCACCGGGGCCTTGAGCACGCGGGTCGGCCGTTTCGAGTTTGCCGAGGGCGGCACGCTGTTCCTCGACGAGATCGGCGACATGTCGCTGCAGATGCAGGTGAAGCTGCTGCGGGTCCTGCAGGAGCGCAGCTTCGAGCGCGTCGGCAGCAACCGCACGATCGACTGCAACGTGCGCATCATCGCGGCCACCCACCGGGATCTCGACGCGGCGATCATCGCCGGCCGGTTTCGCGAGGACCTGTTCTATCGCCTCAACGTCTTTCCCGTGCAAATGCCGCCGCTGCGCGAGCGGCTCGAGGATCTGCCGATCCTGATCGAGCATCTGCTCTGCCGCCAGGGCCAGAACTCGGGACGCCACATCCGTCTCGACAAGAGCGCGATGCACTGCCTGGCGCGCAATCGCTGGCCCGGCAACGTGCGCGAGCTCGCGAACCTGCTCGAGCGTCTCGCCATTCTCTATCCGGATCAGACCATCAGCGCCGCCGATCTGCCCGAGCGCTACCGCGCGGGCGGGTCCGCTCCGTTTCTCGGCGGCGACGTGCGCATCCTGTCGGCCGAAACGCCCACGCAGCCGCTCCTCCTCCGCGCGAACGAAGGGGCTGGCGAGGCCGGCGACGATGAGGAACAAGAGGTGAGTTTCGCTTCCTGCGAAAGCCTCGACGAAGACCCGGCGGTGGAGAGCGCCCTGCAGAACGGCGGGATCAATCTCAAGGATCATCTGTCCGCGATCGAGATCGGACTCATCCGCAAGGCCCTCGAACAGGCCGACGGCACGGTCGCGGAGGCTGCGCGGCTTTTGAACATGCGCCGCACCACGCTCGTCGAGAAGCTGCGCAAGTACCGGCTCTGCGCCTGACGGAAATTTGACGCTCGCCGCCCGCCGCCGCCTCGCGAGCAAATCGTAAACGGTTGATCGGCAGGGGAAAAGCAACGAGGGCACAGAAGTTGCTTTGTTCCGGGCATGGCCGCAACGCCCCTCGACCTCATCGACAATCAACGCAGCGAGCTCAAGGCCGCGTTCCGCGCCTTCGGCTCCGTCTCCGAGCAGCTCGCCGGCGCCTACGAGGCGCTGCGCGCGCAAGTCGCGCAGCTGCACATCGAGCTCGGCGAGGCCCGCGCCGGCAAGGAACACCTCGCCGCGCGTCTCTCCGCGCTGATCGAGGGGCTGCCCGGCGGCGTGCTCGTGCTCGATGCCCGCGGCGACATCAAGGAGAGCAATCCGACGGCGCTGGCGCTGCTCGGCGAGCCGCTGCTCGGTCAGTCTTTCAGCGCCGTGCTCGCGCGCGCCGCCGTGAGCAGCGCCGGCATCGGCGAGCACACGGAGCTGCGCAGCGGCCGATTCGTGAACGTCTCGAGGCGCGAGCTCGCCGAGGGCGGCGAGGTGGTGCTGCTCGCCGACGTCACCGAGGCTCACCTGATGAACGTTTTCCTGACGCGCCAGCAACGGCTCGTCACCTTGGGAGAGCTGGCGGCGGGACTCGCACATCAGATCCGCACGCCGCTCGCCGCGGCGTTGCTCTACGCCTCGCAGATGACTCTGCCGGGACGCGCGCCCGAGGATCTGTCGCGCTGCTCGGAGAAGACCGTCGCGAGCCTCAAGCAGCTCGACCGGCTGGTCAACGACATGCTTGCGTTCGCACACGGCGGCGCCGCGCGCGAGACCGTGAGCGTCGCGCGCATTGCTCGAGCAAGTCGCGCAATGGCTGCGTCCGGCGCTGCGCACGGGTGTACGCCTGACCATCCGCACCGAGGCGCCGGGATTGACGGTGCGCGCGAACGCGCCGTCCCTGGTATCCGCAGTCCTGAATCTCGCCACCAATGCGCTGCAAGCGAGCGAAGGCGTCCTGCATCTCGAGCTGCTCGCCCGCCGCACCCGCGAAGGGCGCGCCGAGATCGTGGTGAGCGATGACGGCCCGGGCGTGCCGCTGCACCTGCGCGAGCGGATTTTCGAGCCGTTCTTCACGACACGCGCGCGCGGCAACGGCATCGGACTCGCCATCGTCAAGAGCGTCGTCGAGGCGCACGCGGGCGGGGTACGCCTCGCAGAGACGCCCCGCGGCTCCACTTTCATCATCGATTTACCCGCCGAGGAAACTGCATGACCACCCTTCAGGAATCGGTACTCATCGTCGAGGACGACGCGGCGCTGCGCGAGGCGCTCACCGACACGCTGCGCGCCGCCGGCCTCACGGCGCTCGCCGCCGCCGATGCACGCGAGGCGCTGAAACTCCTTGCCAGCGAACAGATCGCCCTCGTCATCTCCGACGTGCAGATGCCGGGTGCGAACGGCTACGAGCTGCTCGCGGACATCAAGCGGCTGCGCGCCGACCTGCCGGTGGTGCTGATGACGGCCTACGGCACGATCGCGCAGGCGGTGGCGGCGATGCGCGAAGGTGCGACCGACTACATCGTCAAGCCCTTCGACGCGCAGGCGCTCATCGACATGGCGCGACGGCAGCTCGCGGCGCGGACCGCGCCGGGAGATCTGGTCGCGGCGGACCCGGAGTCCAAGCGCACACTGGCGCTCGCCCGCAAAATCGCGGAGAACGATGCCACGGTGCTGATCACCGGCGAGAGCGGCACCGGCAAGGAAGTGTATGCGCGCTATATCCGCGACCACTCTTCGCGCGGTGATAAACCGTTCGTCGCCATCAACTGCGCGGCGATTCCCGACAACATGCTCGAGGCGACGCTGTTCGGGTACGAGAAGGGGGCGTTCACGGGCGCGCTCGCGGCGCACGCGGGCAAGTTCGAGCAAGCGCAGGGCGGGACGCTCCTGCTCGACGAAATCTCGGAGATGGATCTGGGGCTGCAGGCCAAGATTCTGCGCGTCCTGCAGGAGCGCGAGGTCGAGCGGCTCGGCAGCAGCCGCACCTTGAGTCTCGACGTGCGCCTGATAGCGACTTCCAACCGCAACTTGCCGGACGAGGTGCGCGCCGCGCGCTTTCGTGCCGACCTCTACTACCGCCTGAACGTCATGTCCTTGCGTTTGCCCGCGTTGCGCGAACGCCGCGGCGACATCCTGCCCCTCGCGCGCCGCGCCATCCAGGCTTGCGCGCGCGGCGCGCATGCCTTGTCCTTGTCCCCCGAAGCCGAACGCCGGCTGGTCGGGTACGACTGGCCCGGCAATGCCCGCGAGCTCACCAATATCGTGCAGCGCGCGGCGTGGCTCGCATCCGGCGGCCGTATCGATGCGGCGGACCTCGATCTGCAGTCGCTCGCGCCTGGCGCTGCGCCCGTCGCGCCAGCCGATGGCTCGATCGTTGCCGCACCTGCGGCTGCCGATCCCGCAACTATCCATGACGTCGGGCTTGGCAAAGATCTCAAGGAACGCGAGCGCGAACTCATTCTCGCGACGCTGCGGGTCACGGGCGGCAGCCGCAAGCTCGCCGCCGAGCGGCTCGGCATATCGCCGCGCACGCTGCGTCACAAGCTGCAGCAGTTCAAGGCCGCCGGCGTGACGGTGCCGCGTCTGCACAACGAAGAATTCGCGGCGGTCTGAGCCATGAGCAGCATGCAAATTCAGCAAGTACTCGCGGAGATGCGCGCGTTGCAGGCGCGCGCCGCGGGCACGCCGGCGGAGATCGCGGCCCCGGGCACACCGGCGACCGGGACACCGGATTTCGCGAGCCTGATGAAGGACTCGGTGGATCGGATCGCCGCGATGCAGAACCAGGCGACGGCGCTCGCGAGCGCCTACGAGACCGGGGACAAGAGCGTCGATCTCACCAAGGTGATGCTCGAAGTGCAAAAAGCAGATCTTGCGTTCCGTGCCATGACACAAGTGCGCAACAAGCTGGTCGATGCCTACACCCAAGTCATGAACATGTCGGTTTGAACCCTTTAGAGGACTGATCCATGGCGGATATCGTACCGGCGGCGCCTCGCAGCTTGATGCTCGCGAGCCCCGCGCTGAAGCAGGTTGGACTCCTCGCGGGGGTCGCGGCCGCGGTCGCCGCCGCGGTCTGGCTGGTGCTGTGGTCGCAAGGCCAGAACTACAGCGTGCTCTACGGCCAGCTGTCGGAGCGCGAGAGCGGGCAGGTCATGGATGCTCTCACCGCCGCGGGCATCGAGTACAAGTTGAGCCCCTCGGGCGCCGTGTCCGTGCCCGAAGCCAAGGTGCAGGAGGCGCGCATTCGCCTCGCGAGCCAGGGGCTGCCGCAGAGCGATGCGATGGGCATCGAAATGATTCAAAAGGACTCTCCGCTCGGTTCGAGCTCGATGATGGAGAGCGCGCGCTATCAATCGGTGCTCGAGACCGAGCTCGCGCGCACGATCATGAAAGTACAGGGCGTACAGAGCGCGCGGGTGCATCTGGCCCTGCCAAAGCCCTCGGTGTTCCTGCAAGACGCGCACAAGGCCACGGCCTCCGTGATGCTGAACCTCTATCCCGGCCGGCGCCTCGAGCCGGGGCAGGTCGCGGCAATCGTCCACCTGGTCGCCTCGAGCGTGCCGGAGCTCTCCGCGACCGACGTGACCCTGGTGGATCAGGCGGGCTCGTTGCTCAACTCGCCCGACGAGAACTCGGAGTCGGCTGCCAGCACGCGTCAGCTCGAGTACACGCACAAGCTCGAGGAAAGCTACCAACGGCGCATCGTCGAGCTGCTCGAGCCGCTCGTCGGCGCGGGCCGGGTCCGGGCCACCGTCACGGCGGATCTCGATTTCACCGTGACCGAGGAAACGCACGAGAACTACGATCCGCAAAAGACCGCCGTGCGCAGCGAGCAGACGAGCAGCGAGACGCGCAAGGGGGGCGACGGCGCCGAAGGCATTCCCGGTGCGCTCAGCAACCAGCCGCCCGGGACCTCCGGTGCCCCGGTGATCCCGGGCGCCACGCCCACGCCCGGTTCTCCGCCGGCCGCCGCCGGCCAGGCGGGCGCGGCCACGGCCGCGAGCACAGGGCCCTCGTCGAACTCGCAGAAGAGCACGCGCAACTTCGAGGTGGACCGCACGCTCGCCTACGTCAAGCAGCCGGTCGGCACCCTGAAGCGCCTGAGCGTCGGCGTGGTGCTCGATGACTGGCAGAAAGCGGGCGAGGACGGCAAGGTCACCACGCAGCCCATGAGTGATGCGGACATCAAGCGCTTCACGCAGCTCGTGCGCGAATCGATCGGACTGAAGGACGATCGCGGCGATCAACTCAATGTCATGAACCAGACCTTCCGCGGCAACGGCCCGCTGGGGCCGGTGGAGAGCCCGCCGATCTGGGAAGCGCCCTGGGTCCCGAGTGTCGCCAAGCAGGCGGTGGGCGCGGGTCTGGTGCTGCTGGTCGCGTTCCTGATCCTGCGGCCGCTCATGAAGTCACTGACCAAGTCCCCCCGGGCCGCGCGCGAGGCGGACGGCGAGGACCGGGTGAGTCTGTCGGGTCAAGGCAAGCCCATCAAGCTGCAGCCGAGTTTCGAGCAGCAGATCGCAGCGGCCCGCACTCTGGTCGGTCAGGATCCGAAGAGGGCCGCACAGGTCGTGAAGGATTGGGTTGCCACCGATGGCTGACAAGCCGGGAGAACTCGCAGGAACTCAGCGCGCCGCGATTTTGCTCATGAGCCTCTCCGAGCAGGACGCGGCCAACGTGCTGAAGCAGCTCGATGCACGCGAGGTGCAGAAGCTCGGCGTGGCCATGGCCGAGATCAAACAGATCACCCGCGAGCAGATGACCGCGGTGCTCGACAACTTCATCGGCACGCTCGACGGCACTGCCAACGTCGCCTCCGGATCGCCCGACTACGTGCGGCGCGTGCTCACCCAGGCGGTGGGCAAGCAAAAGACGGACATGCTGCTCGACCGCGTGTCCACGGGCCAGACCGGCGCGGGGCTAGAGGCGCTGCGGTGGATGGAGGCCAAGGCGGTCGCCCAGATCATCTCGGCCGAGCATCCGCAGATCGCCGCCATCGTGCTGTCGCACCTCGAGCCGGAGCAATCGGCGAGCGTCCTGCCGCTGCTGACCGAGGAGATGAGGACGGAGGTGCTGATGCGCATCGCCTCGCTCAACGAGGTGCCGCAAAGCGCGCTGACCGAGCTCGACCAGCTGGTCGAGAAGCAGGCGAACGTCGCGCCGCCTTCGCCGTTGCGGCGCATCGGCGGGGCGCGCACCGTCGCCGACATCCTGAACGCCATGGAGCGCGACAAGAGCGGCGAGGAGCTCGGCAAGATCGAGAAAGCCGATGCCGAGATGCATCAGCAGATCAAGGACCTGTTGTTCGTGTTCGACAATCTGCTCGACGTCGACGACCGCGGTATCCAGGCGCTGTTGCGCGAGGTGGGCTCGGATACCCTCGCTGTCGCGCTGCGCGGCGCCGAGCCGGAAGTGCAGGAGAAGATTTTGAAGAACATGTCGAAGCGCGCCGCCGAGATCCTCAAGGACGACATGGAAGCGCGCGGTCCGGTCAAGCTCGCCGATGTGGAGGCCGCGCAGAAGGAAATCGTGACGGTCGCACAGCGCCTCGCCGACGAGGGAACGATCAGCTTGGGCGGCAAGGGCGCCGGCGAATTTGTCTAACTCCGTCACCAAGCCCGGCGCGGCGAAGGTAGAGCTCTGGGCGGCGCCCGAGGTCGGCCAGGGCACGAGCGCGCAGAGGTCCATGGCGACCGTGAGCGGGCTCGCCGACCTGCAGGCCGAAGCGTACAAGGAGGCCTTCGCTCAAGGGCTCGACGAGGGCCGCAAGGCGGGACGCGCCGAGGTGGCCGCGCAAGTCGAGCGGCTCGAGGGCATGTTCTACGACCTCGACGAAGCCCTTCAAGGAGCTCGACGACGAGGTGGAGCGGGAGCTCCTCACCCTCGCCATGGCGCTCGCGCGCCAGATCGTGCGGCGCGAGCTCAAGGCCGACCCGACCCATATCATCGGCATCATCCGCGAGGCCATAGCGGCGCTGCCCGTCGCGGCGCGCGAGGTGCGCGTGCATCTGCATCCGGAGGATGCCGCGGTGGTGCGCCAGAATCTCGCGCCCACCGAGAGCGAGCGCGCCTGGCAGATCGTCGAGGACCCGGTGATGGCGCGCGGCGGATGTCGCGTCACCACGCCCACCTCGCGCATCGATGCGCGTCTCGAGACGCGGCTCGGCGCGATCCTGAGCGAGCTCATGGGCACCGAACGTCAGCCGGATCACCCGCGGGGACCGGCATGACGGATGCCGCGCAGCCGCGCGCTCAAGGCCTGGGCCGAATCGCTCGCGCAAGCGCGCGAGCGCATGGCCGGCGTGCGCGAATTCGTGGTGGAAGGCACGCTGAGCCGGATGGTCGGCATGACGCTCGAGGCCGTCGGCTGCGAGGCCGCCGTGGGCGGCCGCTGTCTGATCGACACCGCCGAGGGCAAGCAGGTCGAGGCAGAGGTGGTCGGCTTCTCCGGCGACAAGCTGTTCCTCATGCCCACCGGCGACATCCGCGGCATCATGCCCGGTGCGCGCGTGATCCCGACGCGCAGCGCGTCGGAGGTTCTCGGTCGGGGAGGCGTTGCTCGGCCGCGTGCTCGACGGCGCCGGCCGGCCCTTGGACGGCGCCGGCGAGCTGCGCTGCACCGACCGGGTATCGCTCACCGGCGAGCCGCTGAATCCGCTCATGCGCCGCGCTATCCGCGATCCCCTGGACGTGGGCGTGCGCTCGATCAATTCGCTCTTGACGGTGGGCGGGGGACAACGCATCGGGCTGTTCGCGGGATCCGGCGTCGGCAAGTCGGTGCTGCTCGGCATGATGACGCGCTACACGCAGGCGGATGTGACGGTGGTCGGACTGATCGGTGAGCGCGGCCGCGAGGTGCAGGATTTCGTGACCAACACCTTGGGTCCGGACGGCATGCGGCGCGCCGTGGTGGTCGCCACACCCGCCGACAATCCGCCGCTCATGCGCCTGCACGGCGCGTGGCTCGCGACCGCCATCGCCGAGTATTTCCGCGACCGCGGCATGAAGGTATTGCTGTTGCTCGACTCGCTCACCCGCTTCGCCCAGGCGCAGCGCGAGATCGCGCTCGCCATCGGCGAGCCGCCCGCGACCAAGGGCTATCCGCCCTCGGTGTTCGCACGGCTCCCGCAGCTGGTCGAGCGTGCCGGCAACAGCGATCGCGGCGTGGGCTCGATCACCGCCTTCTACACGGTGCTCGTGGAGGGCGACGATCAGAATGATCCGATCGCCGATGCCGCCCGCGCCATCCTCGACGGCCACATCGTCCTCTCCCGCCGTCTGGCCGAGAGCGGGCTCTATCCGGCCATCGACATCGAGGCCTCGATCAGCCGCGCGATGCATCAAATCGCGACGCGCGATCAGCTCGATCTCGCGACGCGTTTCCGGCAGGTGTACTCGACCTACCAGCAGAACCGCGATCTGATCACGGTGGGCGCGTACCGGCGCGGCAGCGACCCGCGGGTCGATATGGCGGTGGAGCAATGGCCGAAAATGCAGGAATTCCTGCGCCAGGACATGTATCAGCCGGTCCCGATCGCGCGCAGTTACACCGATCTGAAGCAACTCGTGACGCAGTTCTCGGCGCAGCCGCCGGCAACCGGCAGATAGTGGGCCGCCCATGACCAAATCGAAAAGATTCGAGCCGATCCGCCAGATTGCCTCGAGCTCGGCCGACGCGCTGAGTCGCGCGATGGCGGACGCGGCGCGCCGCGTCGCCGACCTCGAGCGCCAGCTCGAGCAGCTCGAGAGCTACCGCGCGGAGTACATGCAAAGCTCCGGCGACCGCGGGCTCGAGCATGGACGCGGTCAAGCTGCAGAACTATCGCTCGTTCCTGGATCGCCTCGGCGATGCGAAGCGTCAGCATCAGAAGAATCTCGACGCGGCCCGCGCCGAATTCGAGAAGCGCCGCGCGTTGTGGAGCGAGAAGCGCGTCGAGGCCGAGTCCCTGGGGCGCGTGGTGGACCGGTTCCGCAAGGAAGAGCGGGCGGCCGAGGATCGCAAGGAGCAGCACGAAGGGGACGATGCGGCGATGCGGATATCGCTTTCGCGCAGGCAGTGGCGCTGAGGCCGAGCGGCAATCCCTAGCGCGAGCTTACTCGAGTGCGCCGTCAAGGCGCCCAGGTCGGCGAGGCGAATCGAGATTGCGGGGAGCAGAGGTAGCACGGATCGTGCAAATTGGGTGACGCATACAGTCCGTTGGTGACGGCCATCGGATCGGGATCAGCGGATGCGTCGAAATGCGGCAACAACTGGCGTCCAAAGTTCGGCTTGTACAAATCGTCCGCGGTGACGCTCGCGCAAGCGCTGAGCAGCACGACGGCGAGCAGCAGACAAGCTTTTGCGTAACTAGGAAGCGAAGGCATGACGTCCTCCAAGAATCCCGGGGCGTAGTTGCGAATTCGCAGTTACCCTAGCATCGTTCATGACCATGGGCAAGAAAGCGAGCACCACCGGTATCTCCCGTCGGCAGCTGTTGCAAGGCGCCGCTGCCCTGCTGGCCAATTCGGCGCTGGCGTCGAGCCCAGAGCTCCCGCGGCTGCGCGAAATCGCACGCAACGATGCGGTCGAATACGGCAAAGACACACTGCCGGCAGGCATCCGTTCGCGCTACGTCGACAACAACAACGGCCTCAGGATGCATTTGCTCGAGGCCGGATTCGAGGAGCAGGGGAGGCCTTGCGTCGTGCTGCTGCACGGCTTTCCGGAGCTGGCGTATTCCTGGAGAAACCAATTGCTGCCGCTGGCGCGGACCGGGTTGCACGTGATCGCTCCGGATTTGCGCGGCTACGGCAGATCCGCGCCGCGCCCGGTGGCGTTCAATGATGATCTTCAGCCCTACGTGCTGCTGAATCGCGTCAGCGACGTGCTTGGGTTGATACGGGCCTTGGGGTACGAAAAGGTTGCAGGCGTCGTCGGCCACGACTGGGGCGCACCCACCGCCGCATGGTGCGCCCTGGTTCGTCCGGATGTTTTTCGCTCCGTGGTGTTCATGAGCACGCCGTTCGACGGGCCACCGGAGTTGCCGCTGGGCACCGCAGACCATCCATTGCCGAAGGTCCCGAAAAGCGACATCGACCAGGATCTTGCGGCATTGCCTCGGCCGCGAAAATATTATCGAAGCTATCTCTCGACGCGCGCCGCGAACCAGGACCTGTGGCATGCGCCGCAGGGCGTGCATGACTTGTTGCGCGCATGGTTCTATTTCAAGAGTGCCGATTGGCCGGGAAACAAACCGCTTCCATTGCAGTCATGGACGGCGAGCGAACTGGCGAAAATGCCCGAGTACTATGTCATGGATCTGCACAAGACGGTCGCTCAAACGATGGCCGAGCACATGCCCTCGCAGGCACAGATCGCTGCTTGTACGTGGATGACGGAGAGCGATGTGCAGGTCTATAGCACGGAGTACGTTCGCACAGGTTTCCAAGGCGCTATCAACTCCTACCGGCTGCTGACCAGCTCCCGGTACGAATGGGAGCTTGACGGCTTTGCCGGGCGAACGATCGACGTACCCTCCTGTTACATCGCCGGTGCCAGCGAGTGGGGGGTCTATCAATCGCCCGGCGCATTCGAAGCGATGCAAAAAGGCGCATGCACGAGACTGCTCGGTGTTCACTTGGTTCGCGGTGCGGGCCACTCGGTGGCGGAGGAACAGCCGAACGAGGTCAATCGGCTGCTGATCGAATTCCTGCAGCAGGTCAAAAACGAGTCCGGATGGCAGGCCTAAAATCTGATAGAAAGCTGCCGTGAGCGACGACAAGCACCCCGCAGCAGACGACGAGCCTTCGGCAACTCCCGTCGACGTGCCGCACACGGCCCTCGAGAAGGACTTGCTGCGCGCGGTGATCGAATCCTTCGTGCTGCGCGAGGGGACCGATTACGGGGAACGCGAGCTTTCGCTCGACGACAAGGTGAGCCGGGTGGTGCGGCTGCTCGAGCGCGGCGACGCGCGTATCGTCTTCGATCCCCGCACCGAGAGCGTCGACGTCGTGACCAAGGAGCGACGTGTCTAGCGCGCGCGCAGGTCCGGTCGTCATTGCGGGCCACGAGGCGCGATTCGATCGCGAGGGACGGCTCGATCCCTGGATCTCATGGCGCGAGGCACTGGCCCGGGAGATGGCGTTCTACCAAACGTGTCCGAGCGATCGCGGCTACCCGCGCTTCGCCTACGTCACGTTTCTCGATGCCGAGTGGAATCCCCACGCCGATCGCACCGACACGATCCCGGCTACGCAGAGCGGCATGGGCATCATCTCCTATCTCAAGTATGCCGCCTGGTGTCCCGAGTCGACCGACCGTTGTCTCACGGTCGCGCGCGGGCTCGGGAACTACTTGGTGCGGGAGGCGAATTCACCCGACGCGGGACGCTATCCCTTGTTCACGCGTTCAACAGGCCATCGCGATCGATGCCCGCTGCCGCCGGATTGCGGCTCGCAGGGCGATCGGCCATTCGAGATCGAGCCCGACAAGGGCGGCATCGCGGGCTATGCGCTGTCTCTGCTGTTCGATGCCACGGGCGAGCGCACGTACCTCGATCAAGCCTTGCACAACGCGCGGGTGCTGAAAGCGAATCAGGTCGAGGGCGATGCCGGGCATTCACCCTGGCCATTTCGCGCCGACTGTCGCAGCGGCGAGGGTCGCGGACCGGTATCCGGCAACATGACCTATATTCTGCGCCTCTACGACGCGATGCTCGAGCAGGGCCACGATGAGTTCGCGGGCGCGCGCGCCTCGCTCTGGGACTGGGTCACGCGCTATCAGATTCCGAGCGCCGACCTCGACGGCGCGTTGTTTGCCCAGTTCTTCGAAGATCACGAGACGCCCACCAACCGCACCGCGTGGGCACCTTTGAATCTTGCCCGATATCTGCTCGAGATGAGGGAGCCGGGCGATCCCGACTGGCGCAACCACTGCCACGTGCTCCTCGACTTCGTGCGTCGAACGTTCACGCACCGCGAGTTCGGCATCGTCGTCTGCCACGAGCAGGATGAGGATATGCAGGCGTGGGGCGGAGTCGTCTCGACCTATGGTGCGGTGCTCGCGGCCTATGCGAAGGCCGTGGGCGCCGCGGACCTCGCAAGCGAGGCGCGTCAAGCGCTGAACTTCGCGCTCTATTGCGTCGATGACCAGGGCCGGCCGCGCGATCTGTTCTTGAATCCCGCGCCGGGCGGCTGGCAGGAGGATGCGCACACGGACGTGATACACAATATCGTGGATGCGATCGAGGCGTTTCCGCAGTGGGCGGAGTGAGGTCTGTTTCAACGTTGTGGTCGGATGCTCGCGCCGGATAGAGGATTCGCGAGGTATGTCACAAAAGGGACTTGACAACCTACGGCACACTTAGCCTAAGTCTCCGCACCGGATGAGGCCGCAATGAGTGCTTTCCCAGTGGTCGATGAATTGCTCAAAACTGTGGCTGAGTTAGAGAGACTCGGCAAAAGCCAGATGAAGACAAGACAGGGCATCAAAGAATCTTGCAAGTGTTCTTGTCATACCGACACAAGCATCGTTCATATTGGTCGGCTATGCTGTGAGAAGGCACTTGCGGACTGACGGCTAAGAGAGCCGACAGTGTTACGCGCGCGCCGCGGATGGATACTAGCCAAGCGACTTGCGCAACCAGTAGCGATCGTGTTTGCCGCTGAATCCAGAGAGCCTGCCGAACTCGGTGTAACGCAATTTTTGATAAAACCCGAGCGCCTGAAAGCTCAGCGTATCCAGAAAGACGTGCTCACATCCCCTGTCTCGAGCTTCACTCTCCGCCGCGTTCATCAGTTGGCTGGCAACGCCACGCCCGCGGTGTTTCTCATCGACCCAGAGAAATGCGATGTCCAGATAGCGCCAATAAGTCCTGCCCGTCAGCCCGCCAATGATGGCGGCATTGTCGCCGCGAGCAAACACGCAGAGACTGCGGACATCAGTCTCGGTAAATGTTGCGTTGTAGGCGCGAGTTTGCGCAATGACGAACGCCTCGTCGCATTCGCGTGGGGCATCGGTCACTTCCAGTCGCATGCGGTAACTCCCAAATCGGCGATGCCGCGCGCGGGGTCGCCGAGAGTGTCCCCGAGAAAATTCTTCATCTCCCGCCACGAGCGCTGATCCGCGGCGGGTGCGTAGGCAAACCCGGGAATACTCGCGGCATCGACCCAGCGATTGGTGAAGCTGTGTCCGGTTCCGCCATACAGGACCATCTGCCAGTCGACACCTGCGTGCGTCATCTCGGCCATGAACGCGGTGCGCTGGTCGGCGGTGACGATGGGATCCTCGGAGCCCATGCAAATCAAGACGGGGCGCCGGATGGTGCTGGGTTGCGCGGGTGAGAGCTTCGCAAGGCCCGCGTGAAATCCGACCACGGCGGCGAGGTCCGCGCCGCTGCGCGCCAGCTCGAGCGCTGCCGTGCCACCGAAGCAGAAGCCGATGGCGGCAATGCAGCCGGCATCTACGTGCGGCTGCGAGCGCAATGTGGAGAGCGCGCCGGCGGCGCGCCGCCGCAACTCCTCGGGGTCGGCGCGCAGCGCTTTGACGATGGTTCTCGCCTCATCGATCGCCGGCTCGACGGCGCCGTAGAGGTCCATGGCCAAGGCGACGTAACCGAGTTCGGCGAGCATCGCGGCGCGTTCCTTGGTGTGCGCATTGAGGCCCGGTCCGTCATGCCCGACCAGGATGCCGGGCACGCGCCGGCCCTGCGAGCCGTCAGCCACATAGCCGTGGAACGATCGCTCCGCAACTCGATAGACGACTCGCTCGAGCACCATGAGCCTGAAGGGTAGCACCACGGCTTGGCACGTCGCTTGCTACTTCATGGGCCATGAACGCCGTCATGCTCGCTATCCGCACGCCCGCAGTCGCAGTACCCCAGCAGGCTCCGCCGCAAGAGAGCTCGCAACACGCCGCCACCTCCGCCGATACCACCGCGAGCACCTCCAGCGCGCGGGATTTTGCCGGCGCGCTCGACCGGGCCTCCGCCAAGCACAGCCGCAAAGACGACTCCGCCAAGCCGGGTGCCGGCAAGCGGGGCGGCGATGCGTTGCCGCCAGCCGGCAGTGTTCCGCCGCCTGCCGCGGCCACGCCTGCCGCAGCGCCGGCGCTGCCGGCGCAGCCAGCCCATCTCCTAGGCCCGAACAGCGCCCCGGTTGCCCCTCCGACCCTGGACGATGGGGACGATGATGACTCAGCGACGGCGGCCCCGGCCGTCGCGGGTGCCGCTACGGCGGGCGCCGCCGGGGCCGTGACGCCGGGCGCCGCACTGTCGGGCACCGCGCTGCCGGGCACCGCCGAGGGCGCCGAGCCCGCAATCACCGCACCCGTTCCCGCCGCCGGTTCCCCACAGAACGCCGCGGGCGCGCAGGGCGCGGCGTTCGCGGCCGCGACGACAGCGCTCGATGCTCCGGCAGCTGATGCTGAGACGGCGACGGATGGTTCTGCCGCCACTTCTGCCGCCGCGTCTGGCGCATCCGCGACGGCGCAATCGAGTCACGCCTCGGCTGCGGCGACCGCGGTCGCCCTGGCCGCCAAGTCGTCCGCGGCAGCCACTCCCATCGGCGGCGCCCGCGCGACCCCGACCTCGGTGTCCAACTTGAAGCTCCAGCCGCCTGCGTCCGGGACTGGGGCGACCGCCGGCGGTCGCTCCGCACAAACTGCCGCGCCCTCGACCTCGTCGGCGTCGTCGACAGTGCCGGCCGACGACGCTGCGAGCGCCGCGCAAACTCCGGTCGCGAGCACCGCTCTCATCAATCTAGCGCTCAGTGAAGGCTCGGACGCGACCGGGTCCGCGGCATCCGCGTTGCAGGCCGCCAATGCCGCCGCGTACTCACCGACACCGGCCGCCGATGCCACAGCGGCCGCGGCCTCCCCGTTCACCGCGTTGCAAATTTCCATGATGCCCAGCGAGGGCACGACCTCTGCCTCGTCGGCGACGGCGCCGGACACGGCCGCGCTCAGCTCCGCGGCGGCCGTGTCGCCCGGCAACGGCGCCGATGCGCACGCGCACAACGGTGCGGGTGATTCCGGCTCCGACACGGGCTCGGGCTCTCTCGCCAACGGTGATGGGGCAGCCGCACTTCAGCAACTCAGCACGAGCAGGGCGTCGAGCTCGAGCGATGCCGCTCCCGTCCCCACGGTGAGCGTGCATGCGGACGTGGACAGCGCCGATTTTGCTCAAGGTGTAGCGGACAAGGTCTCGCTTGCGGTGGACAACGGCTGGAGCAGTGCCAAGCTTTCGGTGAATCCGCCGCAGCTCGGACCGATCGAGCTGCAGATTGCCGTGCAAGGCGCACACGCTCAGATTGCGATGACTACACATAGTGCGGTGACGCGCGAGGCGCTCGAATCGAGTGCGCCGAAGCTGCGCGACATGTTGAACGCGCAGGGCTTCACGCAAGTGAGCGTCGATATCTCCCAGCGCTCGTTCCAAGAGCGCTCCGCGCCCGAGCTGCCGTATAGCCGCACCTCCGGCGGCGCGCGCGAGACGGCGCCCGTCGCCGCATCGTCGGCGCAGGTCTCCAGGGCACCGCTCGGGATGCTCGACACGTACGCCTGAACAATTGGCACTCATGAGCCGGTGAGTGATTGGGGGCTGGCGCAATCGGCGCGCGCCGTCATCACCGTGTCCACCGAACGCTCTCCCCATGGCGCTCGGCTGCGTCAGCGCCTGCGGGGCGGCGTCGCGTTGCTCGGCAGCGGATGAAGTTGCAGAAACGCGGCTGTGGCGTCGCGGCACGCGCCGCGACTTCGCGTGAATTCGGTCGCTTGGCGACGCCGAGCAGCAGGCTGACCATCAAATTGCCCCACAGCAACCCGCCGAACTGTTCGGCAAGTTCGGCAGGACGGCCGACTGAGAAGTCCGGACGCCTGAGCCTGAGCCATGATTTGGCGCAAGGCGGCACGACTCGTCTCGCGCCCGATGGAGTCGAGCGCCTGCGCCACCTCGGGCGCGTGGACCGCCTCGGCGATCGCCAGTCGGAATACCGCAATGACTGTCGGATCGGTTATCTCGCGGACGAGCTGCGTCCCGAAGGAAGCCAGCACGTGCGCGAGGGTCTCGCGATCGTGCGGCACCGGAAAGTCGGCGGGCACCTGCAGTCGCCTGGCGCGCGCGCTGATGCATGCGATGAGCATTTCCTGCTTGTTGCCCACCAGCGCGTACAGTTCTCGTTTCGAAACGCGCGCGCTGCGTGGCGATCTCAAGCGTGCTGGTCGCCGCATAGCCACTCTTCATGAACGCCGCGAAGGCTGCATCGAGGATGCGAGCGCGCACCGCGTCTCGTCGCCGCCTTCTTGATGCTCCTTTGACGGCGATGTCGTAGTCATCAAATCATCTCCCTTGACATTCGGTACCGAATAGTACCACACTGCGCACGTCATGCTGGTACCAGCTGAGTACCATGCTAGCCAGGAGACCATCATGCTGCCGCAACTCTGCTTTTTCGTGAGCATCGCATTCGGCTTCATCGCGTGGGGGATCGTCGCGAAGCGATACATCTGGCCGAAACTCCGTCTCCGGCCACGGGCCGAAGCGTTGCGGCCTCTTCTCATCCTGCACAGCTTCCGCTTCATCGGGTTGGCATTCCTGGTCCCGGGCGTCGTGTCGCCCGATCTGCCGTCTGCCTTCGCGCATTCCGCCGCCTACGGGGACATCGTTGCGGCAACACTCGCGTTGCTTTCGCTGGCATCGCTGCCACGTGGGGCCGGCGTTGTCATCGCATGGATATTCAACCTCTGGGGCTCAGCCGATCTCTTGAACGCGTTCTACCAGGCCAATGACGCCGGGCTCGTGCCGGGCCAGCTGGGCGTCACCTACTTCATTCCAACTCTCGTTGTGCCGCTGCTGCTGATCACGCACGGACTCGCTTTCAGGATTCTTCTGCCGCATCAAAGGGAATCCGCGATGCGTGAGAGCCGACGGCCTGCATAAGACGGTCGGCGCCGGCCGCTTCGGTCCGCCTGGACGATCGAAGGAGGCCTGCCTGACCAATCCGGCAGCAGCCGGCCATTATGTGCATCGATCGATTATGTGCATATAAACGTCAGCGGCCCTGTAAACGAGCCGCCGACACCGTTCTAGATGCACATAATCACAGACCCTTCAAGAACGAAAGCAGCGAGGCTGGAGCACGGTAGCGGCGGTTCCTGGTCTTGGGATCCTGTAGTCGCGCGAGTGCTCGAGTCTTCATTGAGAGATCGGCCTCGACATAGTGATGGGTAGTGGTTGGATTTTCATGCCCCAGCCACAGGGCGATCACGCTGGGGTCTTCACCGGACTGCAACAACCGCATTGCCGTGGAGTGCCGGATGGTGTGTGGCGAGATGTGCCGCGCAGCCAGGTCTGGGTATTGCTCGGCCGCTGCGCGCACCGCCACGGCCAAGCGCTGCCTGACGTTCCATCGTGTCATGGTCTCACCGTCGCGGTTGGGGAGCAGCGCGCGGTGGGCTGTGAGTCGAGGGTTGTACTTGAGCCAGGCTCGGGTCTCGTTGGCGATCGAATCGCCACAGCGGGATCGAGCGCTGTTTACGACCCTTGCCGTGCAGGTGTACGCAAGCCGCACCGTGGAGCACGACGTCGGCGACGCGCACGGTGATGATCTCGGAGACACGCGCCCCGGTGTTGTAGAGAAGGCCGAGCAGCAAATGATCACGCCGGCTGGTCCAGGTGTCGTCGGGCACGCCGATGATCGCGCGCATCTGGGGATTAGAGAGGAAGCCGAGCATCGGCCGCTCGAAGCGTTTCACCGGTACGCCCAACGCGCGCTCGATGACGTTCAAGGACGAGGGGTCGCGGTGCGCCGCGAACTTCAAGAACGAGCGCAAGGCGGCCAGTCGCGCGTTACGGCTGCGGACCGTGTTGTGTCGCTTGCGCTCAAGATGATCGAGGAAGGCCAGAATCAACTCGGGCGTGAGGTCGGCGAGCGTGATGGCCGTCGGTGACTTCGCGCAGTGTGCCTGGACGAACTCGAGGAACAGGACGAACGCATCCCGGTAGGTGGCCCCGGTGCGGGGGCTCGCCTGTTGGGTTAGGTGCTGGGCAAAAAACGCCTGCACGAGCGCGGGGAAGGACGGTACGGGGGCGGTTGGGGTGAGCTTACTCATGAGCGCTCCCGGCGCCGCCACGAAGCGTTCGAGCCGCTTACCGACCAGGCCATCAGTTCCGGCACGGCGCTCAAATACCAGTAGGTGTGGGAGATCTTGGTGTGTCCGAGGTAGGTGGACAGCGAGAGCATCGCTTGATCGAGGTCGATACCCTGGCGGTGCCAGAGCAGCAGGCGTTTGACGGCAAAGCGTGGCGAAGTTGGTGTAGACGCGGCCCATCCGTGGCGCCGCGGTTAGTCCATCCCAACTGGTTGCGCAACTCGATGAAGACGCGATGCACCTGGCGTTGGCCCAAGGGCCGGCCCAACGGACGACCACGCGAGCCGACGAAGAACGGCATCTGGGCGCTGGTGTGGGTCGCTCGGTCCCGCCGCCGTCGGTAGCGCGCCAGTGCTTCCACCGTACTCCAGTGCAGAGGCACGAGCCGTGACTTGATGAACTTCGTGCGGCGCACGGTGAGTGTGCCGGCCGCCGAGATCAACGTCGGCATCGCGCAGAGCGAGCGCCTCGGAGACGCGCAAGCCCGTCGAGGCGAGCAACCCAAACAGCGCCTCGAAGGTCGCCGGTCGCAATCCACCCGTGGGATGCAGTGCACGCGCAGCGACCAGTAGCGCGACGATCTCCTCATCGCGATAAATGTGCGGGGCCACGCGTCCCGGCACCCGTCCGAAGATCGACCTCATCGGGTACTGCGGTGCGCGGCTCGAACTGGCGCATCCAGCGGGCGAAGGGCCGAAGGATCTTGAGTCGTCTCGCCCAGGTCTCGGCGGTGCCGCGCTGTGCCTTATCGCGCCGCGCCCACTCGGCCATTAGTTCGACTGTCAGGGGTCCCTGGTGACCCCGACGTTCCGCAAAACGCGCGAAGCTGATTAGTGCATACCCGGGATTACGCGCTTGGAAACCTAAGCGACGATGTTCGGCGAGGAAAGTCTGCGCCCTCTGCATCATAGTGGGCGCGCTCATGTGGAACTCCCCGGCCACGGCAAGGCCACCGCCGCCAATCGTGGATGATCAAGCTTGGCGTAGATCAGCGTGGTGTTGAGCGACCGGTGGCGCAGGACATCGGCGACCTCCTTGAGCGAACTGCCCTGATCGATCAGTCGACACGCCAGCGTGTGGCGTAGCGCATGAGAGCGACCGTGTGTCAGACCGATGCGCGCAAAGGCGTCGCGGATCACGCGCCGAACGGCGTGGGGGCTGATCGGCTGATCGAGTGGCGCCAGGCGACGCACGAAAACCGCTGGGTTACTGGTCTTTGGGCGCTCGTGGCGCAAGTAGTCGGCCAGCGCGAGGCCCGTGGTTGCCAGGAGCGGCAGAATATCCTCGCGACGCGACTTGGTGTGCCGTAGTGTCACGGTGCCGGCGCGCCAATCGATGTCGGTGAGCCGAAGCTGCGCCACCTCGCTGCTACGCAGTCCCAGGTCCAGCGCACAGCGCACCATGGCATAGCCGCGGCGGGGAGACGGCAGCTCGGCGGTGAAGGAGCTGAGCAGCCGCTTGACCTCAAAGGGCCTGAGCGCACGTGGCAGCGGCGCCAAACTCCAATGGGCCGGCGAGGCAATCACGCCGCCCAGGGCGTGCACCTGATCGCCGCAGCTCGTACGGTAACGGAAGTATCCTCGCAGCGCTGAAGTCAGCGCCGTAGCGTTGGACGTTGTACCGCCGCAACTCCAGTCGTGTCGCGATGAACTGGCGCAGGTCCTCCGGCTGCAGCCGCGCGAACACCACTGGTCCCGTCGGTGAACTTATACCGCAGCAGGCGCTGAACGAGGCGCAGACTGCTGCGGCGTGTCCCCTCGCTGAGCCCGCGGGCCTCACGCAGGTGCGCGTCGTATCGATCCAACTCCTCGGCAATCGGGCCGCTCGGACCGGCACGGTCGGCGATCACGCGCCGCTCGCGAAGCACTTTAAGCAATGAGTGCACGCGGCGCGCAGGGTACTGAGTGTACGCACCACGGGCCTGGGACAGTCGCAACGTGGTAGATGCCTGGTCAGAAACAGCTCGACTGCTGCCTCGTCGAGCTGACCAAGGCGGAGACAGCACTGGCTCATCCAACGCCCCAGATGCGCCAGACTCGCGAGGTAGGTGCCGCGGCTCTGGGACGAATATCGAGCGTGCGTCAGATAGGCTAGAGAAGGCGGCGGCGTGCGGCGCCAATACGCTCGCGGCCAGCCAGGCCTTGGGCCTGGCATGAAGAAAGCTGATCGGATCCATGGTGGTCTCCTGAGGTGGTGATACCACCCCAGTTGACTACCAAAATTATGTGCAGCGAACAGCAGCCTCAAACTGCTCGCGGCCTATGTTCTCAGGCCTTTGCTGGCAGCGAGTCAACTAATATGCACATAATCGATCGATGCACATAATGGCCCGTTATGTAGATCTCCACATAACGGCCAAGTGCGGTCGCTCCGTAACCTAGAAAGGCCGCCTGCAAGCAGCCGCTCGTTGCTTGCGGCAGGCTATGAGGAAGTTGCCCATTTCTGACTCCCAGGGTGGGCGGTTGGCCGAATGCAGGGGGCTGCAGTACTTCTTAGCGCTCGAGCTGAATTTCGACCGAGACCCTTTCAAGGGTTTGTGAGATTGGAGGGCTCGCTTTTGATACGATCACTGCAATACTGGTGATTCGGTCGAAGCGTTTGATCAGCCCACGAGCTATTGTCTCGCCGAGCGCTTCCAACGTGCGAAACTTGGTCAGGTTGGAAATGCGTTCGACCTCTTCGATCAACTGATCGTATCTGACCGACGCTTCAATCCTATCCGCCAAATGAGTTTCTGCCGGCGCAAGCTTGGCGTGAACATTAAAGAGGAATTTCTGCCCTAATCGCTGCTCTTCGTCAAAATATCCGTGAAAGCCATAAAGTTCCAAATCTTTAATTAGCAGAGATGTGTTCACGACCGTGGCTCCAATGTTGGGATGAGTGACAGTGTGGCCGATTCATACATAGCCATGGCTTGTTTTTGACAGGTTTCGATTGGATGGCTGGCAGTGGCCGCTCATCACTGGTGGCACCGAGCCGAAATCGGGAATTAATCGGCATCGGGCGGTTGTCGACCAACTGCCGACGCTGGTGGCACTGAAATGATTGCCGCTTAGCTTGCCATCCCGGCGCACGGTAGACTAACAAACGAAGGGTCCACCCAGTGGCCGCACGTTTCTCAAAATCACCCCTTAGCTTGACTACCCGATCAAGGATAAGACCAGAATGCCACGAAACATCGAGATCAAGGCGCGCGTAGCAGATATCGAAGCGCTCACGGCGACAGTGGCCGCTATTGCTGACCAGGGTCCAATCGAGATCATTCAGGACGACACGTTCTTTAAGTGCGACGCTGGTCGGTTGAAGCTTCGGACCTTTGCCATAGGGGACGGCGAACTCATTTACTACCACCGCAATAATCAAACCGGACCGAAAGAATCCTTTTATGTGCGCTCGCCCACTTCGGCGCCTGAGACGATGCGAGACGCGCTATCTTTGGCCTACGGACGGGCAGGCCGTGTGCAGAAACGTCGCACGCTATTTATTGTCGGAAGAACGCGCGTTCATCTCGATAGAGTCTCAGGCTTGGGAAACTTCCTCGAGCTGGAGGTTGTGCTCGACGAGCACGAGCCCTTCGAAGCCGGTGTGCGCGAGGCACACGAATTCATGACGCGGCTCTCTGTGGACCCGTCGCAACTCATCGAGGGTGCATACATCGACCTGCTCGACAGCGCGGGCCACAGTCTCCCAACATGAATCATTCCCGAGGGAATGACGGCTGGCTTAATGGGCGGGTCGCAATTTCACCGCCCGGAACCGGCCGTTGATCGATGGCCGGTTGGGGTCCGAGAGCGCCCCTTGGCGGTCGGTGTTTAAGTTGTGCTGTCAATGGGACCGCCTCTGGGTACTGCGTCACCATTTCGGATAGCTTCGCTGGCCTGCGAGAGCCTCCTGTGACAGCCTCCTTTCATGAGGCCGTTCTTTGCGATCCTGGTGACCTTCTCAACGCTCGGCCGACCCTCAGTGGATAAAGGTTTGGGAAGGCGACATCGAGCAGCCGCAAAAAATGCACGTGGCCGAGGAGGTTGACGGTAATAGCCGCGACCACAAAGGTGCCACCGCCCGCGTCATTGTGCGCACGACAGCAATGATTGGGCAGCTCCCGATGGTAATCGCTGATTTGGAGACGTTCGACTGTGTGAACGCGACTTACACGATACAGAGCGGGAAAGGTGGACCAGGGGCACCGACTCCCGTTAAGCACCCGGCGGAACTGGCTGTGTACCAGTTCGCATGCAACTAGTGGCCTGTAACATTCATTTATAGACTATACTGCGTCTATGACAGACGCTATCAAGTTGACGAATGCGGAGCGTATGGAACTGACGCGGCGAGCGAACAGCCGAACGGATCGGGCGGAAGATGCCCGACGTGCGCGGCTGATCTTGCTGCTGGCCGAAGGCCATACGTGGGATGAAGTGTCCGAGCGGATCGAGTGCAGCCGTGGTTTTGTGGCGAGCTGGAACAAACGATTCGTCGAACAACGGATTGCGGGGCTCTACAGCCGGCATCTGGGCCAAGTGGCCTCGGTGCTCACGCCGGAGCTCGAAGCGCGTATCCTGGAGGCGACGCGCCGTGCGCCGACGACGGAGCGACGCACTGGAGCACGCGCAAGCTCGGCGCTCATCTGGATGTCAGCCACATGATGGTGGCCCGAGTCTGGCGCAAGCACGGACTGAAGCCGCATCGGATCGAGCGCTACATGGCCTCGAACGATCCGGATTTCGAGAAGAAGGCGGCCGACATCATTGGGCTGTATCTGAACCCGCCGGCGCACGCCGCGGTGTTCTGCGTCGATGAAAAAACGGCCATTCAGGCCCTTGATCGCAAAGATCCGGTACTGCCCCTGTCGCCGGGGCGCGCCGAACGGCACGGCTTTGAGTACTTCCGGCATGGCACCTTGTCGCTGTACGCGGCCTTCAACACCAAGACTGGTGAGGTCCTGGGCAAGACCGCGGAGCGTCATACCTCGGCGGAGTTCGTCGCCTTTCTCACCGACATCGTGATCAACCAGCCGCGCGGCAAAGAGATCCACGTGATTGCCGACAATCTCTCGGCGCACAAGAGCGCGCCGGTCAAAGAGTTCCTTGAAGCGCATCCGAAAGTTCATCTGCACTTCACTCCGACATACTCCTCGTGGCTCAACCAGGTCGAGCTGTGGTTCGGCAAGATCGAGCGCGACGTCATCGCTCGCGGCGTGTTCACCTCAGTCTCCGATTTGAAGAGAAAGCTCATGCGCTATATCCGCCAGTACAACAAAGCACCGCGCACCGTGAAGTGGAAATATGCAGATCCATCGCGTCACATCAGTACAAAATCAGTTGTTACAGGCCACTAGGTCCGTCCCCGCCGTCCTTGGCAGGCCGCCCACGTGGGCTAGTTCATCTTCTGCTCGAACCGCTGCGGCTCACAGCGGACTCGTTTAGGATCGTGACCTGCCGCCGAGCACCGGAGTCATTCGCTGAGCGTTCCCCACCAGAAAGCGGTTAATCGTGGCCCGCAGTAAACTGGAAAAGCACGGATATGAAATGCAATCCGATGAACTAATAGGTCGTTAGATCCTCCATGCAAAGTAATCCTTACGCTCCGCCAAGCGCACCCGTCGCCGACATTGCAAACAATTCCGTCGCAATCAATCGTCAGGTGCTGATCGCCTGTAAGCTCCTCTGGGTGTCGATGGGCTTGTCGCTTGTTAGCTCGGCCAGCCAGGTTTTTCACCAGTTGTCTGTTCCGCTGATGATCGGCGGCTTAATCGGGACAATGATAGGGACCGCCCTCGGTTTTGCACTCACCTGGTGGTTTGTTTCCAAATTGAAGGCCGGCAGGAACTGGATGAGACTGTTTTTGACCATTAGCACGGTGCTAGGCTATGTTTCCGTACCGATATTGTGGAAGTTCTATACCGCTCGCGTCTTTCCGATCTACGCTAGAAATCCGATCATGGCTGGTGTCGCTGTGCTTCAGGTGATTCCAAACACCTGGGCCATTGTCCTGCTAAATGTTCCGCGTTCCCGCGCTTGGTTTGCCGCAGCGAAGAGGCGCCCTTAACGTAGCTTTCTACGCCGGTTGTGGTTCAGCTTGGCGCTAACGCCACTGTTTGGCGGCCACAACTCGAAACGCATCGGCGCGTCTGACCGTTGTGCTGAGCGACTGTGTGCGGGCAACCTATATCAGTCGCCGTAAAGCCGCCGGTGACCGGCGACGGCTCAGGATCGACACCACAACTAGAGGCCCTCACCGACGACAACCGGCCAATTTCGGCCTGTAAGGGTCCTGAAATCGCCGCCCTTTTGCGGTCGCTCGCAGCCAGCGAGGATTAGGAGTATTTTATTTTTTGAGCCTGCCGGTACACGAGCAAGGAGGTTCAGATGAGAACGATGCTTAGCGTTACCTCGATGGTGGTTGCCATTCTTGCGTCGACGAATCCAACGCTCGCAGGCACTACGGGAAGGCATGAGGGGTAGGAGAAAGCGTGGTCCGCTGTACAGTGTCCGTTGCTGCGCTCGCATTGCTCGCGAGCGGCGCAGCGGCTGAGCCACTATCGAATTTCAATCCGCCGGCCGACCAGCCATCCGGAGGAGCCGCTTCTGCGAAGCTACCGCAGATAACAGTCGAGGCGCAACGAAAAGACACCGAGCGGCGCGTGCATGAATTCGTGTCACGTGTGGCCGCCCTGTCCCACCATGAGTCGCTTGCGCGCTGGACTACGCCAATCTGTCCTCTGGTTGCGGGATTGCCACGGGATGATGGCGAATTGGTTTTGACGCGTCTGTCTGAAATCGCGTTGTCGGTGGGCGCACCTTTGGCGTCGCACCAGTGCCGCCCCAATTTCGTCGTCCTTGTGACGCCGACTCCTGCCGCGTCACTGAAGGCTTGGGTTGCACGCGCCCACTATCGGCATCTATTTGGCGATGCGGACCCAAGCAAGATTGAGAGATCGTTGAACGCGCAGCGAGCCGTTCGTGTCTGGTACAACGAACAACAAGCCAGCGCTGAGAATGGGTCCGTCTTATCACCTGGCTCCTCATCAAATGGCCCCGTGTTATCGGGACCTGGGGCGATGGGAGTTACTACCGTCAACAGTTTCGACGCCAACCGCCTTGACTGGAACGTCGTGTGGGCCATCTCGTCGGTCATCGAGGTCGTCGACGCTAGTGCGATGAAGGGTTTCAAGTACGGTCAGATTGCCGACTACGTTGCTATGGCCGGGCTGGCGGAGTTCAACTTAGACGCGGACTTTGGATCCGCACCGACCATCTTACGGCTATTCAGGGTTACTGATGAGGCCAAGCCCTCGAGCCTAAGCGATTGGGACAGTGCCTATCTCAAAGCGCTGTATCACACTCGGCAAAGCTCCCGACTGCAGACCGACCTCGTCAGGCAAAGCATGTTGCGCGAGATTATCCGTTGAATTGCCACGACGCTGCCTCGGAAGTGGCAAGGTTTGGGCCGGTACCGGTACTCGTTTTTGGCAAAGTATGTAATTCCATTGCTCCTAAGCGGCCATCGGTGTGCGTCAGCATGGGGTCGATGAGAGACGGTGCCTGCGGATGGACTGGCAACCGGCGGAGCCCGGCCAGAAGCCGCTGTCAACCGGCCCGCACGGATTTTCGCGTAAGCTGGCATGCGTATAACCACTACGAAACGCGACAACATGTTGCATGGGGCAGTCTGATTGGCCTCGACCGGCGCACCAGATTCTGAGTTCGTGGCGGCATTTGCTGCGCATCGATCGGAGCTGCTTCGTCACTGCTACCGGATGTTGGGTTGCTACGCGGAGGCTGAAGATCATGTGCAGGATACGCTGCTGCGGGCCTGGAGAGCGCGCGAGACGTATAGCGCGGATGCGCCGCTTCGACACTGGTTGCTGCGGATTGCGACCAACGCCTGCCTCAACACGCTCGACCGACGCCGACCGCGTCGACTGCCCCAACTCGAGGGCACGGCGAGCAGTGTGCAGTCGGCTTTCGAGCGCGTGGAAGAGATCGAGTGGATCACTCCCGCCCCCGATGCGAAGTTGTTTGCGAGCCCGGAGGACGCGCTGCAGGCTCGCGAGGAAATCGCCCTCGCATTCGTTGCTCTGTTGCAACGGTTGCCGCCCAAGCAGCGCGCGGTGCTGCTACTGAAAGACGTCGTAGGATGGACATCGGAGGAGATTGCGCAGGCGCTCGAGCTTTCAGTCTCCTCGGTGAGCAGCGCTCTGCATCGGGGCCGTGAGACCCTCGCCTCCGCCCCGCGCCCCTTGGCTGTCGAGCCTCCTCTTGGGGTGCTCAACGACTACCTTCGTTGTTGGGAAGAGCGCGATCTCGACGGACTTGTCGGGCGGTTACGAGAGGATATCGTGTTTGCGATGCCTCCATTCACCAACTGCTTTCGGGGTTCCGAGGCCGTTCGTGACTTTCTTGCAATCGCCGCAGTTCGCGGGCTTGCGGTCTCCGTGCATCCGAATAAAAGTGCGGCTCCAGCAATCAGTGCTACTTTGGTTGCCAACATTTCTCCTCTTATTTCCCCAGCCTGGCGCGGGTCATTGCGAAGAGCGACGTACGACTGTTCGCCAATTTAAAGATTTAGCACAACACCAAAACGTTTTGCAGCAATTTCGATTGACTTAGGCAATGTTAGAAGTGCTCCATGGCCCCTGCCTTAACGAAGGGCTTCAATAGCTGCGAGAACTCAGGATAGACAGGGTTGCTCTTGAATGCCGTGTGTGCGTCCATCGCGGTCCACTCCACCAGCAGCATGAACTTTCCGGGGTTTTCAACTCCCCGGCCGAATTGCACCGTATTCACGCCCGGCACGCTGCTCAGGAGCGGGATTCCACGCTCGCTCATTGTGGCAGCAAAGTCGGCTTCCAAGCCGTCCTTGATTATCAGTTCAGAGCGCTCAACCAGCATGTTCATTCCCCAATAAGTTCATTCGTCGGAAGCAATCAGGGGCTTCATCCGGTCCGCCGATGTCAATTTGACAGACGTGAGCATACGGATAGCCCTTGCTCCGGGACTGTCATAGTCTTTGTTGCGCGATCAGGCCGCAACGCGCTCCTCGCCCTTGAGGGTCGTCCGATGCATCATTCGCCCAGAATCCACGTCATAGGGAACGACGCGGTGCATGAGACCGTAATTGTCCCAGATGACGAGATCGCCCTCCTGCCATTCGTGGCGGTACGAGAAGGCCGGTTGGGCGGCCCATTCCTGGAGTCGCACCAGCAGCGAACGGCCGTGGGGAATCGGAAGGCCGACAACGCTGTCGGCATGACTGCCTACTACCAGCGACTTGCGGCCCGACTTGTGCGTCCATACCAGTGGATGGGTCATGACGCTCGACATGCCGCGCCAGCGAGCGAGATCCTCCTCAGACATTACCTCGAACACAGGTCGCATGGATGCCTCCATTTTGTGGACGACCTTCAGTTGCGCGTACGCTTCCTTATCCGCCTCCGGCAGACTTTCGTAAGCCGCATACGTGCTGGCGAACTCCGTCTGTCCACCAGTTGAGGAGAGCTTGCGGGCAGTGAGCAGGGTGCCCTTGGGCAACGGCTGATCGATGGTCACGCCATCGATGTGCCAGAAGAAAGTGCCCAAGACATATTCGGGCTGGTAGTTGATTTTCTTGTCTAAAGTGATCGCATACACGTCCGCTTCGCCGGTCGCGCCGCTGCCCGGGGCCTTGCTCACGTAGTTGAGCCGCTTACCGATTTTGTCGGTGAGCGCCAGCTGCTCGACGTTGGTCAGATCTATACGCGGGAAGACGAGCACGCCGCGGTCATCGAGCGCCTCGCGAAGTTCGCTGACGACGTCATCATTTAACAAATCCGCCTTGGCAACATGAACGATTCCGCCGATGGTCGGCTTAATTTCCTCGATGCGGACTGTGTTCATAAGTGATCCCCTCAGTTGACCCTTTCACGCTAAGTGGGAAATGCCCAGGCCCATCGGAGGACCACCTATTTAGATGCTGAACATCTTCATAGCATTACAACCGGCCGGCGTCAACCACTACGGCTCCAAGCCCGATGAGCAGGCCGGATGGGATCCGAAGCTTGGCGGGATCTCCGAGCACCCTTCCGGACATTCTGACTGCCTCGATTACAGCCTTGTGTTGTACTAAGAAGCCTAGTTCTTAATCGTGTGAGGAGAAATATGGCAACGAACCGGAGGTTCGGCGATAAAAATGCCGCGAACCGCAGTCTTCTGGTCGAAGCAACCGAGCAGCTTCTACGGGAGGAAGGTTATGCCGCAATCAGCGCCAGAAAGGTTGCTCAGAAAGCAGGTCTTACTCCGCAGCTCCTCTACTATTACTTTCGGACGATGGATGACCTCGTCCTCGCCGTTCATGAGAAAATGACGCGCCGACGGCAACTGCGGTTCAAGGATGCAATTGCGTCTTCCGAACCGCTAAGGGCTCTCTGGGAACTAAACAGTGGCCCGGGGGGCGCTGTTATTTCAACAGAATTGGCGGCAATTGCGCACCACCGGCCAGCGATCCGTGCCCAGATAGTTCGGTCCGCGAGGGAATTCCGACTCCTACAAATTGAAGCTGTGTCGGGCATCTTGGAAAAACATGGTGTCGATCAAAGCGTCTATCCGGCTGCCGGTGTCGTGACGATCGCTGCTGCACTGGCACGAACGTTCGTCATCGATGAGGCGCTCGGAATTTCAGATGGCTATGATCAAGCCATCATGCTCGTCGAACGCGCACTCCAATCCTTGCGAACTGGACGCGCGCGAGTGAAGAAGTCCGTCCGACCGACGCGGGCAACAAAGAGCGGAACTACTTAGAGGCGGTCTCTGTCAGTCGGTGACCCAGCCGAGCACCCGAGGTCAACCGTTCCTGGTCGAACGGCAGCTATGCGGCCTTATTGAGGCTCCGCATTCAATGCCACTGCCACGGGTGTTGCTCCCGTTACCACTGTCGGCGTCGAGGGCCAACGTAGGTTGACCCAGATTAAGAGGATCCCTAAGAGAACGCTCGCAATAACGCCTAGCGAGGCGTCGGCGACAAAGCTTCCAGCAATACCCTGTTTGGCATATCCCCAACCGTCGGCATACAGCATGTAGGTAATAGGAATATTGTACGCGGCACCCAATATGGAATAAGTGGTGGCCGCGAGTGGGTTATGGCGTCCGATGACTTCAAAAGAGATTGCGACGGACGTGGTTATGGCGAGACCTTGAAATGCGTTCTCGCCGATCAAAGCGACCGCAAAAATCGCGGGTGACCGTGGCAGCAGCAGTAGAGCCAGCGTGAATAGTGAGCCCATCACCCCAATCACGAGGTATAAGAAACGGAGCGGCAACAGCCGATCGACAAGCCGAAAGAACAGACACCCTACAATGGCACCCGAGGATACCCCCGCTGCTCCCACCAGCGAGACAAAATGGCTCGATGCGTGAAAATCATCGCCGACGCCAGCGAGAAAATTTGTCAACGAGAATGTGGCTACCGGCGCCATAAAGATAATCAGTGCAATCAAGGCTTCGCGGCGTTTTACAAGGTTCCGTAGGTCGCCCGCCTGCTAAATCGTACGTCCAGTACCGGGCTCGCTAAAAAGCCCCAAGATCCCGGCGACACAATAACCGCGCACATGGCTGCAATGGTCGCCTGGGGAACATGGCGACTGCTCAGCAGTTGGGGTAGAGAAATCGCGATGATGCCGCTGTACATCCCGAATATGGAATTGGTCAGACCCATGAGCCATAAGGGTGCTATCGATCGCTGTGTCGCTACGAGCGCTGCGGGCGGCTCAACTTCTGATGTTTCGTCCTCGCCTCCGAGCAACCCTTCAGCCATCCCTGTCTCCCTTCCTATTGCGACGCTATGGTCGTCTGCGTGCCTCGCTTTGGCAACCGCCGGCAGCTGATGGAGGCGGGTCGGCTCGCGCGGATGCCAGTCGCCGCCGCCGCGCCCGCCGCGCTCGAATCAGGCCATGCCGCCGTTCACGGAGATGATCTGGCCGGTGATGTAGCCGGCCTCGGTGGAGGTGAGATAGCCCACCAGGCTCGCCACCTCTTCCTCGCTTCCCGCGCGCTGCATGGGCACGAGCGCGGCTATCGCGGCCGCGTCGAACAACCCGGCGCTCATACCGCCCGCGATGATGCCGGGTGCGACCGCATTCACCGTGATGCCGCGCTTTGCGACCTCGAGACTCAGAGCCTTGGTGGCGGCATTGAGCGCGCCCTTGGCGGCGGCGTAATTCACTTGACCGCGATTTCCGATGAGGGAGGCGACGGAGGAGATGCTCACGATGCGTCCCCAGCGCGTGCGGATCATCGGCAGCATGAGCGGCTGCGTGACGTTGTAGAAGCCCTTCAAGCAGACATCGATTACGCGCTGCCACTGCCCGGCGCTCATGCCCGGAAATGCGGCATCGTCGAGGATGGCGGCGTTGTTGACCAGGATTTGTATGGGCGCCTCATCCAGGATGCGATCCAGCGCCGCACGCGTCGCATCTGCGTCGGTCACATCGAACGCGACGGCCAGCGCCTCCCCGCCGGCATCGCGGATCTCGCGCGCGACTTCTTGCGCCGCTGATTCGTTGCGATTCGCGTGCACGTAGACGAGATGGCCCGCGGCGCCGAGCCGGCGACAGATCGCGGCACCGAGCGCACCGCTCCCGCCTGTGACCAGCGCTCGCACCTGCGGATCGCTCATCGCGGCGCGCTCATGCCGACCACCCGCGCGCGCGGTTCCGCGGCGTCCAGCACGACCGTTGCGCGGCCGCGCATCAAGGTCGAGCCCGCGGAGTGGAGCTCGAACTCGTACAGCGCCGAACTCTCATCGCCCGCCACGCGTGTAGCCTCGCATATGACATCCGTCTGTGCGTCATCGAGCCGTGTCGCGTACATGCGCACGCTGCGCACACCGGCCAGAAGTCCCGCGCGCGGGCGGCTGCTCGAGTCACCGGCGCTGAGAGCGCCGTGCACGGCCATGGTCTGGGCCGCGATCTCGATGCCGCAAGCGATGCCGAGACGTCCGTACGCCCGCAGTGGATGATCGGCGGCGCGCTGGCCGCCGCTCGCGCAGCGGATTCGATCGTTCTCCCACTCGAGCACCTCGTCCAGCAGGCACATGCGGCCGCTGTGCGGGATGTGCGCTTCGATCCAGTCGCGCTTCAGGCGCACGGCTCGATATCCACAGCGAGGCTCGATCCGTCCAGATACTCGAGCACCGTGCGGGCGCGCCGGCCGATCGCCAGATGCCGCAGCAACGGCACCGACCGCGCGGCGGGATTCGAGCGGCGCAGGACATCGAGCGGTTCATCGAGGTCGGTCGGCGGGCTCGTTGCAAAGCGTGGCCTCGAGACGCGCGAGCGAGCCGGGCTCGCGCCGCGGCGTCAGCACCAGTGCCGCCCCGAACGCATCCGGCACGGGCCGCTTGGCGCGCATCGGCGGGGGATAATCCGCGTCGTAGGACACCAGCAAGATCGGCTCCGCATCCACCGCCGCTTGCACGAGCGCCTCGAGCAATCCTGCACAAAAGCTGCCGTCGAATGCGCACAGCACGGTCGAGGGCCGCATCGCGCCGGTCGCGATGCTCCAGTAGCCGGCCGCGGCATTGTGCACGGAATTGGCAAAGCGAGTCGGCGAGATCTCCGGTGCCGGCTCTGCGAGCATCTCGCAGAGCTCATGGCAATTTTGCCCGTCGCCCGTGGACGACGTGAAGACGCTGCGCAGTTGCGCGGCCTCGACGCCCGCATGGGCGACCGCCTCCGCCGCGATGGCGAGGGCGAGTCTCACCACGCGTCCCGTGCGGCGGCGCTCCGTCGCGGACAGCAGCGCCGGCAGGGGCAACACCGTCGGCACCGGCGCATAAGGGCGTTCTCCGGCCAATACAGCGCGGCTGGTCGGCCAGCCGTCGAGTCCCGGTCCGAGCACCCCGATGCCCGCCACGTATGCCTCGATCTTCATCCGGCGCGGCCGAGGATCAGACTGCAGTTCGTGCCGCCGAAACCGAAGGAATTGGTGAGCACGCGCGTGAGCGCAGCGCCGCGATTGTGGCGGATGTAGTGGGCGGTGAGCGTCTCATCGACATGCGCGGTGTTGACTCCGCCCGGCATGAGCGAATGCTGCAGGGCAAGCGCGCTGATCACCGCTTCCAGCCCTCCTGCTGCACCCAGCGCATGGCCCGTCGCACCCTTGGTCGAGCTGCAGGGCGTGGCGGCGCCGAACACGCTGGTCACCGCGTGGCTCTCCGAGCGATCGTTGCTCGGCGTGCCGGTGCCGTGCAGGTTGATGTAGTCGATGGCGCCGGCCTCGAGGCCCGCATCGCGGAGCGCCGCCTCCATGGCGAGGCGCGCGCCGCGGCCTTCGGGATGCGGCGCCGACATGTGATAGGCGTCGTTCGATTCGCCGACACCGAGCAGCAGCACGTCGTTGCTCGCCGTGCGGCCCGATGGCCGCTCGAGCAGGGCGAATGCCGCGGCTTCACCGATGGAAATGCCGTCGCGCGCGACATCGAACGGGCGGCACGGCCCTGCGGCGCAGAGCTGCAAGGAGTGAAAGCCGTAGAGCGTGGTGAGGCACAGCGAATCGACTCCGCCCACCAGCGCCGCATCGATGAGGCCCGCCTCGATCATGCGTTGCGCCGCGCCGAATACCTTGGCGCTCGAGGCGCAGGCGCAGGACACCACCACCGCCGGGCCCTCCAGGCGCAGACGTCGTCGCAGGTAGTCGGCGACCGAGAACGTGTTATGCGTGCCGGCGTAATCGAACGCCTCGGGCAGCGCGCCCGTGACAGGATCACGCGCACGGTAAGCAAGCTCGGTCTGGAGAATGCCCGCCGTGCTCGTGCCAAGGAACATGCCCACCCGTGCACGGCCGTAGCGGCGCGCCGCTTCCTCGACAGCCTCGGCGAACCCGTCCTGCCGCAGGCCGATCTCGGCCAGCCGATTGTTGCGGCAATCCCAGCGGCGCCACTCCTGCGGCAGCCCCTGTGCGTCGACGTCCGCCACCTCTCCCACGTGAGTCTCGAGGCGAACGCTCTCGAAGTCGGCACGGCGCGAGTCCGCTGCGCTCGCCGACGACCGACTCGAGGGTCTGCGCCGTGCCTCGGCCGATGCAGCTCGTGGCCGTGAAGTTGGACAGGACCAGCGGCGTCATGGGAGCGCCGCGCGCAAGCTGACGGGCTGCAGTTGCCGCCGCCGCAAAGTCTCCAGCAACCGCGGCAGCACCTCCAGGATCACCGGCGTCCCGGTGTGTGCGCGCGCCGCGTGGCCGTCGTGCAGCAGCAAGATGTCGCCGTCGACCAGCGATTGGCTCAAGCGGCGGTAGACATCGTCGGCGTCGGCGTTGACGGTGTCGAAGCCGCGGCGCGTCCAGCTCACGAGCTGCAATTTCAGGTGCCTGAGGATCGGCTCGAGAAACGGATTCCGCAGTCCGGCAGGCGCCCGAAAAAAGCGCGGGCTCTCGCCGGTTACCCGCGCGATGCACTCCTGCGCCCGGGCGATTTCCGCGGCCATGCGCCAGGGTCCGAGCAGTGAGAACGAGTGCCGGTGCCGCTGCGAGTGGTTCTCGACGCTGTGACCGCGGCGCACGATCTCTTGCGCAAGATCCGGATAGCGCGTCACGCGCTCGCCGATGCAGAAGAAGCTGGCCCGCGCCTCGAAGGCCGCGAGCACCTCGAGCACGCGCGGGGTGACTTCCGGATCCGGCCCGTCGTCGATGGTGATGGCGATCTCGCCGCGCGCGGCGCTGCTCGCGGGCAGACGAGTCCAGTTCGAGCCCAGCCATTTGCTGCGCGGCCAGAGTCCCGCGGCGGCGAGCAACAGATGATCGAGCACCACCGCTCCCAAGGTCCACGGCCAGAGCCGCGGGCGAGCGATGGTCACCGCGGCCGCCGCAAGGTGAATTGCCGCGGAACCGTACAGGAGCGGCATACCCGCCCAGCGTTGCTCGAGGTCTCGATTCATGCCCATTTTAGATCCAGAAATCGCTCCCAGAGCGTCGACCACGTGGTCCAATCGTGGCCGCCCTCGATCACCTGCACCGCTGCCGGCGGCAGCGTCTGCGCCATCAGATCGAGCCCTTGCGCAAAGCGATCATCCCGCCCGTAGCCCAGGTACACAGGCGGTCGTGCGCCGCCACGCGCCTGAATAAAACGCCATATTCGACGTTCTTCATCGGAATCCGCAAGCGGCGGCGGTTGACACGCGGCAAGGCGCCCGGTGCGAACGATTTCCCTGATCAACAGGCGGTTGCCCGGATACGGCGCGAGCAAGCATAGACCGTCCCACGGTCCGGCGTCGGTCGCGGCGTAATCCAGGACGAACGAGCCGCCGAGCGAGATACCCCCCAGCCAGACCGTGCCGCAGCCGCGCCTCACGGGCCGGCCGCACGATATCGCTGGCGAGCCGCTCGATGGCGCTGCGATCGCCCAGATGATCCAGGGCAAGCTCGGCAAATTGCAAATCGATGTCGAGGCCGCGCCGCGCCACCGCGGTGTCGAAGCCCGCATGCAGGAAATCCTCGGGCGTGTGGAAGGCACCGGGCAGCCACACCATGCGAGTGCGCGCGAGCCGGTCTTGCCGCACGGGCCGGAACAGGCTACGCATGGCGGGTCAAGAGCGCTGCGTACAAGAGCGCCAGGAACGCCCCCGGCGCCACGGTGGTTCCCAGCGCCTCGAGCACCGGAACGCCGGAGAAGCAGAGCAGACCGAAACCGATGACGGTGCACAGATTGGCCAGAGCCAACGATGCGACGGTGAGCGGACCACCGCGGTCTCCCCCCTTACGACGATCGAAGAACAACGCATAGTTCGAGCCGACGGCGACGATCAACAGCATGCCCACGAGATGCAGGATCGTGAGCTCGACGCCGCAGAGCGCGAGCACCGCCGCGACCGTCAGCACCGCGAGCACGAGGGGCGCCAGCACGAGCGCGGCTCTCTTGAGCGAGCGCAGAGCGAACCAGAGCAGCGCCACGATCGCGGCGAGACCGGCGAGCGACAGCCGCATGGCTTCCTGCAGGTATTCGTCGTAGAGCGCATCGGACTCGCGCTTGAGGTCGAGCAGATAGACGCTCGCGGACTCGCGGCCCGCGGCCGCGAGCGCAGCGCGCACCGGCGCGAGATCGATGTCGGACGCGCTGCCCGGCGCCGCGCGCAGCGGCAAGAGCGCGCTCCAGCGCGCGCCTTCGTGCATGAGGAGGGCATCGAGTCCCGCGGCGAGCGAGGTGCCGGAGAGATCCTCGGGCGTTAGCAGGGACGCGTGGCGCGCGGCCTCGACGTCGTCGAGAAAGGGCGTCAATTCACGGCTGTCGAGCCCCAGACCGCGGGCGGCCCGGTCGAGGTTGTCGCGCAGCTCCGCGGCGGGCGGCAAGCTGTCGCGCCGCGCGGCCTGCGTCGCGAGACTCGGCAGATAGTTGGACGGCGAGTCGATGCCGCCGATCACGTGCGCATCCGTCAGCGGCGCGAGTGCGAGCGCCGTGCGCTCGGCGCCGCGCAGCACCGCCTCGACACTTGCACCGGATACGACCACGAGGTCGAGCGAGTTGGGCGCGCCGAGGTCGGCGCGCAGCTCGGCATCGATGCGTTCCTGTGCGGGCGAGGCCGGGCTCAAGCGCGTCAGCTCCCGGTTCCACAGGGTGGTACGGGCCATCATCAGCACGCCGAGCGCAATCCCGGCGAGCACGAGTGCGAGCGTCCACGGCACGCGCGCCCGCGCCCGGCGCGCGGGCTCCATCCATGCCGTCATCCGAGCGCCGAGCGGCGTCAGATCGCGTATCGCAAAACGCCGCGGCTTAAGCTCCGGGAGAACGAAGCGGGTGACCGCCGCGGCTGCGAGCAGGCCGCTGATCGAATAAGCGCCGAGCTGCGCAAGGCCGGGGAAGCCCGAGGGCAAGAGCGAGGCGAAGCCGCACACGGAGGTGAGCATGCCGAGCCGCATGGTTGGCCAGAGCCGCCGTTGCCAGGATGCTGCGCCGGCTTCCCCGCGCGCGGACTGGACAAAGAAGTAGATCGAGTAATCGACCGATTCGCCGATCAAGGTCACGCCGAATCCCAAGGTGATGCCGTGCACGGCGCCGAAGATGAGCGCCACGGCGGCGATTCCCACGAGGGCGCCGGTGGCGACCGGCAGGAGCCCGAGGAGGAGTGCGGGAAGGGAGCGATACACCGTGAGCAGGATGAGGATGATCAACGCGCTGCTCGCGATCGACAGGCGCACCACCGCCCGCTCGATGCCGGCTCGCGAGGCGACGGCAAACACGCCGGGACCGCTCCGGCGCAGTTCGAGAGGCTCCGCGGACGCGCCGACGTCGCGTACGGCCGTGTCGAAGGCCGCCTGTGCGGCGCCGATCGCGTGCTCCTGAGCATCGGTATCCGAACCGGCAGCGGCGGTTTGGGCGAGGAGCAGTGCCCGCTTGCCGTCGCCCGACGCCCACACACCGTCCTGCAGCTGCGGTGCCGGGATGTGCGACAGTCCATCGATGATGTGCAGCGTCTCGCCCGTGGGGTCGTGGGGCACCAGCGATTTGATGATCAGTCCCTCGGGCGAGGCGAGATCCGCGACGGTGTCGCGCATAGCCGTCTCGAGCCCCGCGACGGAAAAATGCCGCGCATCGACCGCGTCGCTCAAAAGATAGCGGTGCGCGAACAGGAACTCGCGATCGCGGTCCGCCGAGGCCTCTTGGCCGTTATTGACGCTCGCGAACTCGGGGTCCGCGCGCAGGCGCTGCCCCATATCGATCGAGACCGCCGCGCGCGCGCGACGCGAACCGCCCTCGATGCCGATGAGCAGCAGGCGCGATGCCGGTCCGTCGCGCAATTGCTCCACCAGGATGCGCTGTTGCGGTGTGGGATGTGTCGGCAGAAAGGCCGACAGATCGGTGATGTAGCGCGCATGCAGGGCGACTGCGGCGGCCGCGATGAGGGAGCAAAGCCACGCGGCAAGCACCGCGGCTCTGCGTGCGCTCATGGGTGCTCGCGCAAGGTCATGAGCGAGCGGTCGCCATCGGTCTCGAGTATCTCGACCGTGGTGAGTGTGCTGTTGGCGCCGTCGATACGCACCTGCGACACCGTCTTCGCGACTTGTCCGTCGCGTGGCGTGAGCGTGAGCCGCCAGCGCGCGAGCGTACCTGCGAAGTCGACCGTGAAGAGCCGTTGCAGCGTCGGGAGATCTCCGGCGAGCGTGGCACGGATGCTTTCGATGAAGGGCACGAGGGCCGGATAGGACTTCAAGTCGAGCGTGCGAGTCCGGCCGCCGCGCACGACCGTGAGCACGTCGCCGGCGAGCGTCAGAGTCTCAGGTCTAGGCTCGATGGTGCGCTTCTCGAGCCGGTCCGGTGCGTCGTAGGTCAGCTCACCGTAGGATTCGGCGGGGCGCTTCAAGAGCTTGAGGAAGTGTTGCTCGACGAAGCTCACCTCGCCGTGGCGGCGCTCGGCGAGTTGCCGCATCAGCTCGCCGAGATCGCCCGACACCTGCTGACTCAATGCCGCCGCGCCCGACAGGAGCAAGGCCGCGATAGCCGGTACATGCCGTGTCACGGTTTATCGTTGCGCTCGCGCCAGAAGTCGAAGAAATTGAACCAGTTGTACGGGTCGCTGCGGCAGTAGCGATCGAGGACTGCCGCGTAGCGCTCGATCGCGCCCGCGATGGCGCTGTCGCGCTGGCCTGCGGGTGTCGTCGAGAAATCGGCGATGGGCTCGAACACCAGATGATAGCGGTTGGCTCCGCGGTACAGCCCCGCCATGAAGAACACCGGCCGACGCAGGATGGCGGCGGCGCGCATCGGGCCCACGGGCAGCTGCGCGCGCTCGCCCAGCAAACGGACCGACTGCAGCGGCTCGTCGCTCAAGGTGCGATCGCCGAGCATGCCGACGAAGCCGCCGCGGTCCAAGCGGTCGGCGATGCGGAGCATCGCATCGATCTCCCCGAGCGCGACGATGTCGGCCTTCGCCTGCGGATCGACCGCGGCCATCATGGCGTTGATCTTGCGCGCATTGTGCTCGTACATAGCCATCGATACGCTGAGTCCCGCCTGCCGGTGGCCGACGCTGCGCAGCACCTCGAAGCTGCCGAGGTGCGCGCCCATGAGAAATGCGCCGCGGCCCGACTCGAGCTGCTCGCGCATCAGCGCCTCGCCGTCGATGGTGATGTGAAAGCGCTCGTATTGCTGCTTCACGAGATACACGCGATCGTGAATGCACGTCGCGAAATAAAGCACATGCCGAAAGCCGTCGGCCGGGGTGGGCGCTCGTCCGAGCGCCAGGCGCAGATAGCGGCGCGAGTTGCGCCGCGCCGCCGGCGCGAACAGAAAAAAGTACAGCGCGATACCATAGAGCAAACCGCGGCTCGCGCGCCGGCCGAGGCGCAGCGACAAGAACACCATCACCTTGAGCAGCGCGCTCGAGCCGCGCTCGCGATGGCCGATCCACTCGGCTCGCTTCCTGGGCGTCTCGAATAGCCGCGCCGGGTCAGAGCTCATGGGCGCTTTGCGACCGGGCCCAAGGTGCCGGCGAGGGCGGCACGGTCTGCGATGCGAATGGCGAAGCGGATCACATCCGCGTTTGCGGAATGCTCCATCACGAGCACATCGCCCGGCCGCACGGGCTCCAGAAACTTGGCCGTCGTGATCTGCCATTCGAGCGGGTTGAACGCGAGATCCTCCTCGAGGACGTGCAGCACTTCATCAAGCAGCGCTGCGCCCGGCAGCACCGGCATCCCCGGAAAATGTCCCGCGAACGCCGGATGATCGGCCGGAACGGTGAACGTGCGCGCCGCCTTCAAGGCAGGCTTCTCGGCGAGCGCCGGTGAGCCGCCGTTTGCGCCGTCCGACGGGGCCGCCGGTCGGCGAGTGCCTGCAAAGCTTGCTGCGGCAGCTTGCCGGTGGCATTGCGCGGCAGCCGCTCGACGATCACCAGCGGCCGCGGCAGAAACACGGGATCGATGCGTCGCCGCAGATGCCGCATGAGCGTCGCGGCCGAGAGCGTCGGCGCGACCACGGCGGCCGCCAGGCGCGGGATGCCGGTGATGCCGCCGTGGTCGCTCTCGCGCAGGAAGAACACGCCGTCCTGCACGCCCGGAATGGCGTTGAGCTGCGCGTTGAGGTAGCCGAAGGAGCTGCGCTTGCCGGCGATATTGACGAGATCGGCCGTACGCCCGTGCAGGATGAAGGCGTCGTCGCCGCTTTGCTCGAGGACGTCGCAGAGCGCCGTCATTTGCTCCACGTGACCGCCGTAAGCATACGTCTGGCCGTTGTCGGCGCGCAGCCGCACGCCGGGCAAAAGCGTGAACGTCACACACTGCGCGGTGTGGCGTATCGCGATCTGTCCCGTCTCCGTCGAGCCGTAGATCTCGAGGAGCGTCGCGCCGAAGCGGCGCTCGGCCTCGCGCGCGAGCTCTTGCGAGAGCGGCGCGGTGGCCGACACGATCAGGTCGAGCAGCGGCAACGCGAGGTCGTCCGCGAGCACGGTCCGCAGATGTACGGGAGTGGTGATGAGCGCGCGCGGTCGGGGCGACGCGTCGATGGCGGCGCGAACGTCGGCGGGATAGAACGGCCGTGCCGCCGTGAAGGCATTGCCCGTCAGCAAGGCGAGCAGCACCGTCGACTCGAAGCCGTACATGTGCTGCGCGGGCACGGTGCCGATGAGCGTGGCGCCCGCTGGAAGCCTAAGCGCGGCCGCCGCGCCGCGAACACAGGCGACGAGACGTCCCCAGGTCTTGTGATAGGGGAGGGGCGCGCCCGTCGAGCCCGAGGTGAACACGATGGCCGCGAGCTGCTCGGCAGGAATGAGCGGTGGGCGATACTCGGCGGCCGGCTGCGCGGGATGCGCGCTCTCATCGGGGAATTGAACCAGCGGCAGCTCGATGTCGCAATCGCTCGCATCGGTAAGGCAAAACGCATCGGGCGCGAATTGTACGAGCTGGCGCATCACCTCCGCGGTGTGAGTCGATGGCAGAAGACTCACGCGGCCGGTGATCAGGCAGGCGGCGAGCCCCACCGCGAATCGATAACGATTGACGCAGGCGTTGAGCACATGCCGACCCGTGGGCAGGCGCGCGGCGAGGCGGTTCGCGTCGGCCAGGAACTCGCCCGCGGAGACGGCTCGGTCGCCCCGGTAGGCCACCACCGCGGCGGCGCTGCGATGCGATAACAAGGGCTCGAGGTCCATGGTCGCTAACGGCTCGCGAAGTAGACCCGCATGGTCGCCCAGATGCCGCGGCGCACGGTGTGCGGCAGCACGCGGCCCCGCACCATGTATTCAGCCGCGAACATCGCGACGATCAACGGGGTCGCCACGAAGTTGACGAATGCCGACCACACGGCGCGAGGAGCCGTCACGTACAAAACAGCGATGGTCACCCCCATGAGCGTGAAGAACAGTGTCCAGGCGAGAGTCACCCGCCGCGTATAGAGAATTTCAGCCGCGCTGAGCGGGCCGTGCAACGTGTCCGCCAGCCGGGTGCACAGCGCCACCTGGCCGGTACGCAAGGAGCGCCCGAAGCCCGCCGCCAAAAGCCCGTACATCCCTAATTCCTGTAGTAAATAAACAACGGAGAAGTTTTTCTCTAATAAGGCCCAATTATCATACAAGAGCAGCGCGCCGAGGGCCGCAGCCAGCAAGACAATGTATGCGGGAACGGCGTGACGCAGAACGGTAAGCAGGAAGGCGACTAGGGGTGCGAGTGCCAGGACCGCCCCCAGGCGGTGGGCTCCTCGGGTATTGCAGTAGTGTGAAAGAGCGGCGTAGGCGACGATCAGGACGCCGATCGCGACGATCCGCAGTGCGCCCCGGGGCAACCCCTCACTTGGTTCTCTGTGCTGCAATGTACTCCGCTAAGTGCCTCAGCGAACGGAAGATTTTGTGATTTTCCTGGCTGTCCGCACGCAGCTGCACACCGTATTTCTTGGATACGATCAGCGCGACCTCGAGAATGTCGATGGAATCGAGACCGAGACCCTCGCCGTACAGCGGCGCCTCGGGGTCGATGTCCTCGGCGGCGATTTCGAGGTTGAGTGCTTGCACGAAGAGGGAGGCGATCTCCCGTTCCAGGTTGACAGCCGTCGGCGGCGCCGAAGGTTTCACGAGCGTCGCTTTGTCGGACATGGCATGAACTCTGGACTTGTGAACTGGGAGCAACCTCATTATATAGGCCGGCGCGGGGGCAGCAACCGGCCCCTGACGCGCCGCACCATGAGCACCGGCAGGCGCAGCAGAAACTCCACGAACAGGCGCGCGTGCATCCAGGTGAGCAGTGCGTTGTCGCGCCAATAGTTAAAGTGCGACACCCCACCCTCGTCGGCGCGGAAATAGCGCACCGGCGCGTCGACGTTGATGGGCGGGACGCCGCGCCAGCACAGGCGCACCACCGCCTCGGCATCGAAATCGAACCGGCGCATCCAGGGCTGACGCCGCATCACGGCGATGAGCGGTGCGACCGGGTAGACGCGAAAGCCGTAGAGCGAGTCGCCGATGCCGGCCCACAAGGTCTCGAGATTGGCCCACCAGTTGGAGATCTTGCGACCCCGCACCCGCAGGCGCGGGGCGCTCGCATCGAATACCGGACAGCCGAGCACCATGGCGTCGGGATTGGCTTGCGAGATGCGCATGAGTTCCTCGATGCCCTGCGCCGGGTGCTGTCCATCGGAGTCCATGGTCAGCGCGTGGGTGTAACCCGCCGCGGCGGCTTGCTTCAGGCCCGCGAGCACCGCCGCGCCCTTGCCGCGGTTTTCCTCGAGGACAAGGACCTTAAGATCGGGCTGCTCGGTGCAGAGCGCCGCGAGACGCGCCGGTGAATCGTCGGTGCTGCCGTCGATCACCACCCACACGGGGCTCCAGCTCTCGAGCGCCGCACGCACCGTGGCGTAAACCCGCGAGCCGGGGTTGTAGCTCGGGATGAGCACGAGGTGGGTCTTCGACGGGGCCCTCACGGTGCGGGCTTCTTCAACCAGGCCGCCTGCAGGGCACCGTCGAGTTCCTGCCGATAGTAACGCGCGAGCTCCTCCGTGAAAGCGCCGGCATTCTCGGGCGGATCGAACCGCTTGCCGAGGCGAACCCGGTAGACGATGGGCAGGCGCGGGCGGCGGAACAGTGGCCATCCCTTGCTGAGGAAAGGCGAGTCGGTCTCGATGACCAAGGTCTGAACGGGCACCGCCGCGCGTTTGGCGATCAGTCCCACGCTCGCCGCCAGGGGGTTGATCGGCCATTCGCGGCTGCGCGTACCCTCCGGAAACAGCAGCAGCACGCAGCCCGGCTGATGCAAATGCGCCACCGACTCCTTGACTATCTGCCGCGGCGACTCGTTCGGCACATAGCGCGCGAGGCGCGAGCCCGCGCCGAGAAAGATGTTCTTCATCAATTCCGCCTTCATGACGCACACGATGTCGGGATGCCGGGTGAGGATCAGCAGCGCATCGATGAGCGATGGATGATTCGGAGCGAGAATCAGCGACGGGCCGCCGCGCAGCGAGTCGATGGCGGAGAGGTCCAGATGATAGGTGCGGGTGATGCTGAGCGACCACGCGTACAGGCGAAAGCCGCGCATGATTCCGCGGCGTCCCACCTTCTTGCCGAGGTCCGGCGGCAGCAAATAGTAGAGCGGCAGCGCGAACACGGACCAGGTGAGACAGATGAGTCCCAGCAAGGCCAGGGAGCTGTAGAGCGCGAAGTATTCGTAAGCGATTTTGAAAAAGCGCGGCACCCCGCCCTCAGCCCGTCGGCAACTCTGCCTCTACGGGGCGGATATTGAGGCGTGGGAATCTATCGCGCGCGGGAGATGTCAAACGGGCGTCTCCGTGACCTGGATGGAAGCTTATCGTGCCGACAAACACGGGTTCAACATCGGTAAGATATCAGTCATGCATATTTTGATTGTCGAAGATGACGAGGTAGCGCGCGACTACCTGGCGAAGGCGCTGCGGGAAGTGGGGCACACGGTGGACGTGGCGGGCGATGGCCTGGCAGGTCTGCACATGGCCTCGTCGATCGCCATCGACGTCGCCATCGTCGACCGGATGCTTCCCAAGCTCGATGGCCTCGCCCTGGTCCAGTCGTTGCGGGCGACGGGACGCAAGCTCCCCGTGCTCATTCTGAGCGCGCTCGGCGAGGTGGACGACCGCATCACGGGATTGCGGGCTGGCGGAGACGACTATCTCACCAAGCCCTATCACGTCGCGGAATTGCTCGCGCGGCTCGATGCGCTCGCGAGGCGCGGCGAGTCGGGCAACGCCGAGACCCACACCAAGCTCAAGCTGGCCGACCTCGAGCTTGACCGCATGACCCGGCGGGTCGAGCGCCACGGCAAGAAGATCGAGCTCACCGCGCGGGAGTTCCAGCTGCTCGAGTTCATGATGCGTCATAGCGGCCAGGTGGTCACCCGCACCATGCTCCTCGAGGGCGTCTGGGATTATCACTTCGATCCGCAGACCAACGTGATCGACGTGCACATCAGCCGGCTGCGCCAGGCCATCGACAAGGGTTTCGACAAGCCGCTGCTGCACACCGTGCGCGGCGCGGGCTACAGCCTGCGCGAAGACGAATAGTGGACGTCCAGCTGCGACGGGTCGCAAGCCCCGATCAGCGCTTCATCGGCATCCTCGATACCTCACCGTTTCGCGTCGCCATCGTTTATTCCATCGTGTTCGCCTGCGGTGCGGCGCTGCTGCTCGGCATCGTCGACTTCGCGGTGTCGCGCGTGGTCGATCGCTCGAGCGACGATCTCATCGACGCCGAAGTGCAGGGGCTGCGCGAGCAGGTGCTCGTCCTGTCGCGCAGCGATTTCATCGAGCTGGTGGAGCAGCGCTCCCAGGACCAGGACGTGCGCGGCGCCGTCTATCTCATGGTGGATCCGCAGCTGCGGCCGGTCGCGGGGAATGTCCCCGCGTGGCCCAAGGCGGAGTCCGATGACGGCAAGTGGATCCAGTTCAAGGCGGCGGTGCCGTTCGGCGAGGAGATGCGCGACCACGAGATGCGCGCGCGCCGCTTCAAGCTGCCCGGCGGCTACGACATGCTCGTGGGGCACGACGTGCAGGAGCGCCAGGACGTCAAGAATCTGATGATGCGCGGCCTCATCGCCGCGGTCACGCTGACGTTGCTGCTCGGACTCGGCGGCGGCTTCTGGATGGGCCGGCGCATCCTTGCACAAGCCGGCGCCATCTCGGCGGTGGCGACGCAAATCATGCGCGGTGATCTGTCGCAGCGGCTGCCGGTGCGCGATGCGGACGATGAGATCAACACGCTTGCCCGCGAGATCAACACCATGCTCGACCGTATCGAGCAGCTCACCCTCGGCATGCGCACCGTCCTCGACAGCGCGGCCCACGATCTGCGCACCCCCTTGAACCGGCTGCAGGCCACCGCCGAGGGCGCCATGGGTCAGGTGATGGCCGGATCGCCCGAGCGGCGCGTGCTCGAGCGGGTCACGAGCGAGGTGGACCACATGCGCGCGACGCTCGATGCGTTGCTGCGTATCGCGCTCGCCGAGACCGGTACCGTGGCGCGCGAGCCGGTCGATCTCTCCGAGCTGGTCGCGAGCATGGTCGAGCTGTACGCACCGGTGAGCGAGGAGCGCGGCATTGCCCTGGAAAGCGCCGTGGCGAGCGGTGCGCAGGTGCAGGGAAGCCGGCAGCTGCTCGCGCAGGCGCTCGCGAACCTGCTCGACAACGCCATCAAGTTCACCCCCGACGGCGGCCATATCCGCGTGCTGCTCAAGTCGCAATCGGCCGGGCCGCGATCGGCGGGGCCGGAGGTCATCGTCGAGGACGACGGTCCGGGCATTCCGGCGGACAAGCGCGAGGTCGTGCTCGGCCGGCGCGTGCGCCTGGACGAGGCGCGCAACGTGCCCGGGTCCGGGCTCGGGCTCTCCCTCGTGGCGGCGGTCACCAAGCTGCACGGTGCGCGCCTGACTCTGGACGACGCGGCGCCCGGCCTGCGCGTGTCGCTGCGCTTCTAGCCGCTTTCAGCGTCAATTTCCCGTCGCAATCCGGATAACCGGCGGCGGCGGGCGTCCGCGCCCACATGAGGCCGCGACCCCCTTATTCGCAAGGCTCTGAAAAATAAGGGCGCGTGAGTCCCGCGACCCCGTGGCACAGAACTTGCTCCGCTCCACCTGCGGCACTTGAGCCGCACGAGGAAAGCCATGGCCGAAGACGCCGAAGAGACTCGAGCACCCCCGCCCGCAAAATCAGGCGGTGGCCTGTTCATGAATGCCATCGTCGTTTTCGTGATGGCCTTGCTCGCCGTGGTCGTGGGCGGTTTCGTCAACGCAAAGCTCCATCCGCTTCCCGACCTCAAGATGAGCAAGGACGGCCTCATCACCGCCGTCGCGCCCGCCACGAGCGCGTCCGCCGAGGGCGGCGAGGGCGGCGCCAAGAGCGCCTTCTACTACGCGTTCGACCCGCCGATGGTGGTGAATTTCGAGGACGGCTCCGTGGTGCGGTTCCTGCAGATCAGCATGGAAGTGATGGCACACGACCAGAAGGCGATCGACAGCGTGCAGAAGAACATGCCGTTGATCCGCAACAACTTGCTGCTCCTCATGAGCAACCGCAACTACCAGTCTCTCATGTCGCGCGAGGGCAAGGACAAGCTGCGCGAAGAAGCGCTCGCCGAGATTCGCGAAGTGCAGAAGAAGCAGGGCGGCGGAGACGTCGACGACCTGCTGTTCACCAGCTTCGTGGTGCAGTGATGGCGACGGCCGATGCGCCGGCCGGCGCCAACGACATCTCCGCGGAGGAGGTGTCCGCGCTTTTGGAAAAGCAGGGGCCGGAGGCGGTGCGGCCGTTCGATTTCTCCGCGCAACGCATCAACCGCACCCAGCTGCCGATGCTGCAGACCATTGCCAAGAGCTTCGCGCCGCGTGCCGCGGCCACGCTGTCGGGGCTCATAGGGCGCGACACCGCGATCGAGTTCACCTCGATCGAATCGATCCGCGTCGCCGACCTGCAAGCCTCGCTCCCCACACCGGGAATCCTGGCGGCCGTGCGCCTCAAGCCGCTCGCCGGCCATGCCTTCATGGGTGTGCAGCCGAGTCTGCTGGTGGCGCTCCTCGATGCCTTCTTCGGCGGATCGGGCCGGCCTGCTGCGGACACGCAGGCGGCCGTCTCGGCGGCGGCGCAACGCTTCCTCACTCTCGTGCTGAAGAGCTTTGCTCCGGATTTCACGGCCGCCTGGACGGTGGTGGCGCCGCTCGAGCTCGAGCTCGCGAAGCTCGAGACCAATCCGCGGCTCGTGCAGCTCGGCTCGGCACAGGACTCGGTGATCGTGGTGCGCTTCACCTGCGAACTCGGCGCACGCAGCGGCACGCTGGACTGGATGCTGCCCGATGCGCAGCTCGCGCCCATCCGCGAGGCGCTTGCCTCCGACGGCGGCAAGGCCCCGGCGCGCAAGCAAGAGGCTTGGGGCCCGGCGCTTTCCGCGGCGCTCAACGAAGTGGAAGTCGAGATCCGCGCAGTGCTCGGCCAGGCCCGGCTCAGCTTGCGCGAGCTCGTGAGCCTCGCGCCCGGCGACATCATTCCCATCGAGACACCGCAGGACGTGACGCTGCTGGTGGGCGAGGTGCCGCTGCGGCACGGCCGGTTCGGCGTCTCGCAGGGCCGCAATGCATTGAAGATTCTTCCCGGAGGTTCTGCATGAGTGTTTCCGATCCCAAGGCGGCCCCCGTGGCACGCGCCCATTTCAACGATCTCGGCCCGAAAGGCGCCGCACCGGCAGGCCAGGAGATGAACCTGAACGTGATCCTCGACGTCGCGGTCACGCTCTCGCTCGAAGTGGGACGCGCGCGCATGGCGGTGCGGGAGCTCCTGCAGCTCGCCCCGGGCGCGATCGTGGAGCTCGACCGAGCGGCGACCGAGCCGCTCGACGTGCTCGTGAACGGGGTGCGTATCGCGCGCGGCGAGGTCGTGGTCGTGAACGACAAGTTCGGCATCCGCCTCACCGACGTCGTGAGCGCGACCGAGCGGATGGAACAAGCGCGGTGAATGGCCTGGTTCAACCCGCCTCCCCGGTGTCGGTGGGGAGCGTTGCGCAGCTCGCCTTGAGCCTGGCGGCGATCATCGCCCTGATCCTGGCGGTGAGCTGGGTGCTGAAGCGGCTGAAGCTCGGCACGGTGCGCGGCCGCGGCGAGATTGCCGTCATCGATCAGCTCTCTCTCGGGCCGCGCGAGCGCATCGTGCTGGTGCGTGTCGGCGAGTCCCAGGTGCTGGTCGGTGTCAGCGCGGGCGGTCTGGTGGGACTCACGCCGCTCGCGGCGCCCATCGCGATCCACAGCCCGCCCGATTCGGCGGCGTTCGCCGACCGCCTGCGCGAATTCATGAAACGTCCCGGACGCGGCGCATGAGCGCGCGCGTCCTACGGGCGGGGCTCATCGCTCTGAGCCTCGCGTGTCTGCCCGCGGCCGCGGCGCTCGCCGATCCGAGCCTGCCGGCGCTCGCCATCAAGTCCGGCGCGGACGGCGTGCAGACCTACTCGCTCACCTTCCAGGTCTTGATCCTGATGACGGTGTTGACGCTGTTGCCCGCGATATTGCTCGCGATGACGGCGTTCACCCGCATCATCATCGTGCTGTCGATCCTGCGCCAGGCGCTCGGCATGGCGACCACGCCGTCGAACCAGGTGCTCACGGGCCTTGCGCTCTTCCTCACCTTCTTCGTGATGAGCCCGGCCCTCGACCAGTCCTACGCGAATGGCATCAAGCCCTACATGGACGGCCAGCTCGCCGGCGAGGTGGCCATCACCCGCACCGTCCAGCCGCTCAAGAAATTCATGCTCGCGCAGGCGCGCGAGAACGATCTGCAGCTCTTCACGAAGCTCTCCGGCAAGGAGCAGTTCGCGAACCCCGATGAGGTGCCTTTGAGTGTGCTCGTGCCGACGTTCCTCACCAGCGAGCTGAAGACGGCGTTCGAGATCGGCTTCATGGTGTTCATTCCCTTCCTGGTGATCGACCTCGTGGTCGCGAGCGTGCTGATGTCGATGGGCATGATGATGCTCTCGCCCGTGCTCGTGTCGTTGCCCTTCAAGATCATGCTGTTCGTGGTGGTCGACGGTTGGACGCTGCTCATCGGAACCCTGGCCGGGAGCTTTCACCGATGACGCCCGAGACCGTCATGGACCTGGCGCACAGCACGCTCACCGTGACCGCCATGATTGCCGCACCGCTCCTGCTCACCGCGCTCGTGACGGGTCTGCTCATCGGCATGCTGCAGGCCGCGACGCAAATCAACGAGGCCACTTTGAGCTTCATTCCGAAGCTCCTCGTCCTGGTGCTGGCGCTGTTCATCACCGGACCTTGGATCCTGCGGGTGCTCATCGATTTCACCCACAACCTCTACGCCGGCATTCCGGCCGTGATCGGCTGAGCGCGCGATGCAGCCCGTCCTCGTCAACGTTGCCGACATCTCGCAGTGGGTCGCGCGCCTGTGGTGGCCGGTGCTGCGCGTCGGCGGCTTCGTGGCGAGCGCACCGGTGGCGAGCGAGGCCACGATCCCGGGTCCGGTGAAGATCGCGCTCTCGCTCGGACTCGCTTTCATCTTGGGGCCGCTCGCGCCGGTCCCGGCCGGTCTGTCGGTGTTCTCGGGAGCCGGCGCTCTCGCGGCCGTTCAGGAGGTATTCATCGGCATCGCCATCGGCATGGTGATGCGGCTCGCCTTCGAGGCGCTCACCTTCGCCGGTCAGAGCATCTCCATGACCATGGGCCTCGGGTTCGCGAGCCTCGTGGATCCGGCGCACGGCGCCGAGACCCCGGTGCTCGGGCAGCTGTTTACGATATTCGGCACGCTCACCTATCTGGCGGTCAACGGGCATCTCGCCCTGATCGGCGCCCTCGCCATGAGCTTCAAGACGCTGCCCATCGGCGGCCCGAACGTCGATCGAAACCTGCTCTGGTCGCTCGCGGTGTGGGGCGCGCGGGTGTTCGAGACGGGACTGCTGATCGCGCTGCCCGCCGTGATCGCGCTGGTGATCGTCAATCTTGCCGTCGGCGTGGTGACGCGCGCCGCGCCCCAGCTGAATCTCTATGGCATCGGTTTCACGATCACCTTGATCGCGGGATTCCTCGTGCTCATCGTGGGCCTCGATGGGCTCATGGTCGGTATGTCGAGTCTCATCGACAGTGCGCTCGCCGCGGCCGCCGATCTGGTGGCGGCACATCCGGAAGGAGTGCGCTGATGGCCGAGGAAGCAGAACAGGGCGGCGAACGAACCGAAGAACCGTCGCAACGGCGCCTCCAAGAGGCGCGCGAGCACGGCCAGGTACCCCGCTCGCGGGAGCTCACGACCTTCGCCACCATGATCGGCGGCAGTGTTGCGCTGGTCATGACGGGATCGGCGCTCGGCGCCCGCCTGAGCGAGATCATGCGCCGCTCCATGGCGGTCGATCCGCAGAGCCTCGACGACTCATCTTCCATGTTCGCAGCGCTCCGCGGGGCGGCGACTCTCGCCCTTTCAGGCCTCCTGCCGATATTCGCGGCGCTCATAGTCGTGGTGCTGCTCGCCTCGCTCGCTCTCGGTGGGTGGAATTTCGCGCCCACGGCGCTCGTGCCGGACTTCACACGCTTGAGCCCGTTCGAGGGCGTGAAGCGTCTCGTCGGTCTGCGCGGACTCACCGAGCTCGGCAAGGCGCTGCTCAAATTCGCCGTGGTGGGCGGTGTGTGCGCCGGCGTCGTGGCGTGGTTGTTCGGCGATGTGCTCGCGCTCGGACGCATGGCACCGCGCGCGGCCATCGGGCGCGGCACGGGGCTTCTGTCCTGGGCATTCGTGTGGCTGTGCTCCTCGCTCGCCCTGGTGGCAATCGTCGATGTGCCGCTGCAGCTCTTTCAATTCAAGCGCACCTTGCGCATGACCCGCCAGGAGGTGCGCGACGAGCACAAGGAGCACGACGGCAACCCGCAGACCAAGCAGCGCATCCGGCAGATGCAGCAGGCGCAGGCGCGCCGGCGCATGATGCACAAGGTGCCGGCGGCGGATGTCGTGATCGTCAACCCGACACACTTCGCGGTGGCGTTGAAGTACGAGCCGAAGAGCATGCGTGCTCCCCAGGTCATCGCCAAGGGCGCCGACCTGGTCGCACAGAACATCCGCCGCATCGCCGAGGAGCACCGCGTGCCGATCTTCGAATCGCCGCGGCTCGCGCGTGCGCTGTACAAATCCACCGACCTGAACCGCGAAATCCCCGCGGGCCTGTACATGGCGGTCGCGCAGGTTCTTTCCTATATCTTCCGGATCCGCGCCTTGAATCCCACCGCCGCGGCGCGCATGGCCCGGCCGGACCCGAAGCTTGGGCCTGAGTACGCCGACGTATGAACCGTCTAGCCGGCGTCATGGGAGAGTTCGCCCGCAACGGCTTGGGCGTGCCGATCCTCGTCATGGTGATCCTCGCCATGATGGTGCTGCCGCTGCCGGCGTTTCTGCTCGACGTCCTGTTCACGTTCAACATCTCCCTGTCGTTGATGGTCCTGCTCGGGGTGATTTACGTACGCCGCGCGCTAGAGTTCGCGAGCTTCCCCACCGTGCTGCTGGGCGCGACGCTCCTGCGCCTCGGTCTGAACGTCGCCTCCACCCGCGTCGTGCTCATCAGGGGCCATACCGGCGCACACGCCGCCGGTCATGTGATCGCCGCCTTCGGCCAATTCGTGGTCGGCGGCAACTACGCCGTGGGCTTGGTGGTGTTCACGGTGCTCGTGATCATCAACTTCGTCGTGATCACCAAGGGCGCGGGACGCATCTCCGAGGTGAGCGCACGCTTCACCCTGGACGCGATGCCCGGCCGGCAGATGGCGATCGATGCCGACTTGAACGCCGGCATCATCACGCAGGCGGAGGCCATCGTGCGCCGCCAGGAGGTGCGCGAGGAAGCGGACTTCTACGGCGCGATGGACGGCGCGAGCAAATTCGTGCGCGGCGACGCCATCGCCGGCATCCTGATCGTGTTCATCAACCTGTTCGGCGGCATCCTCATCGGCGCCATGCAGCACGGCATGTCGCTATCCGAGGCCGGGCACACCTATGCGCTCCTCACCATCGGCGACGGATTGGTGGCGCAGATACCGGCGCTGCTCCTGTCGGTGGCCGTCGCGATCCTGGTGACGCGCGTGTCGAGACCGCACGACATGAGCCAGCAGATCATGAGCCAGGTGTTCGGCCATCCGCGCGCGCTCGGCGTCACGGCGGGCATCCTGACCTTGCTTGGCATCATCCCCGGCATGCCGAACTTCGTATTCCTCGCCATGGCGGCCGCCTGCGCCGCAGGCGCCGTCGCCACCGTCAAGCGCCGCGATGCCGAGAAGGCTGCCGCAGCCGCGCCGCCCAAGCCCGTCGCCGCGCCGAGCGAGCAGCGCGAGCTGTCCTGGGACGATGTCGAAGCCGTCGATGCCGTGGGACTCGAGGTGGGCTACCGCTTGATTCCGCTGGTCGACCGCGCGCAAGGCGGCGAACTCATGGGCCGCATCAAGGGCGTGCGCAAGAAGCTCTCGGAGGAGATCGGGTTCCTGGTGCAGCCCGTGCACATCCGCGACAACCTCGAGCTCGGTCCCAACTCTTACCGCATCACCGTGCTCGGCGCGCCGGTCGGCGAATCCGAGGTTTTCCCCGACCGCGAGCTCGCCATCAATCCCGGTCAGGTCTCGGGCACTCTGCCCGGATCCGCGACCAAGGACCCCGCATTCGGTCTCGATGCGGTGTGGATCGACAAGACACGGCGTGATCAGGCGCAAGCGCAGGGCTATACGGTCGTCGACGCCGGCAGCGTCATCGCCACCCACTTGAGCCACTTGCTGCAATCGCATGCGCACGAGCTCTTGGGCCACGAGGAGGTGCAACAGCTTCTGAACCGTCTCGGCAAGAGCGCGCCGAAGCTCGTCGAGGATCTGGTGCCGAAGATCCTGCCCATGAGCGTGGTCGTGAAGGTGATGCAGCTCTTGCTGCTCGAGCGCGTGCCCATCCGCAACGTCCGCACCATCTGCGAGACGCTCGCGGAGCTGGCACCGAAAACGCAGGATCCCGCGGTGCTGGTGGCGGCGGTGCGCGTCGCCCTGGGGCGCAGCATCGTGCAGAACATCGGCGGCCTGCGCGAGGAGCTGCCCGTCATCACGCTCGATCCCTCGCTCGAGCAAGTGCTGCAGGACTCGATGGCGGGCGGCACCGATGCGCCGGGTTTCGAGCCGGGCCTCGCCGACAAGATCCAGCAGACTCTCATCGACCGAACGCGCAAGCAAGAGGCCGCCGGCGAGCCCGCGGTGCTGTTGGTCGCGCCGAAAATCCGACCGTGGGTCGCACGCCTGATGCGCTATGCGAGCCCGACGCTGTCGGTGCTCGCGTACAACGAAATTCCGGAGAGCCGTCGGATCCGCGTGATCTCGGCGGTCGGACGCTGATGAATCGGACTCATGGAGGTCGATGTGAAGATTAAGCGTTACATGGCGCCGAGCATGCGAGCGGCACTCGATCAGGTGCGCGTGGAGCAAGGCGAAGATGCGGTGATCCTGTCGAGCCGCCGCGTGAAAGAGGGCATCGAGGTGATCGCCGCGGTCGACTACGACGAAGCGCTCATGGCGGGTGCCGCCCGGCAATACTCGATCTCACTGGCCGCCGCCGCGCCGCCTGAGCCCCCGGCTGCGCCGCGACCCGAGGCGCCGGCTCTGCGACCTCAGGCCCAAGCCACGCGACAGGGGGCTGCAGTGCGAGCCGCCGCGCAGCGGCCGGCGGCGGCGGCGGCGAGTGTCCCGCCGAGTTCTCCCGCGGCACAAAGCCCGGCGATGCCAGGGCCGACTCGCCCCACGAATCCGGTTCAACGCGCGGCCCCGCAGGGGCGCCCGACCGCCCCCGTGCTCGCAGCGGTCGTGCGACCGTCGCCGGCCGCCGATGAGACGCGTCGAGGATTCGCGAGCATGCAGCGCGAGATCAAGGATCTACGCAGGCTTCTGGAGAGCGAGCTTGCGCACATCTCGTGGAACGACAAGCGCTTGCGCGAGCCTTTGCGGGCGCGCGTGCTCGAGGATCTGTCGTCGATGGATATCGCGCCCGACATCGCCGCGAGGCTTGCAACGCTCGCACCCCGGCGTACCAATGTGGGCGACGCGTCCAACATTCCCATGGCGCTGCTGCTAAAAGCTCTGCCGGTGGTCGATAAACTGAGCACGGTGAATCCAGGGGTATTCGCCCTGGTGGGCCCGACGGGCGCCGGCAAGACCACCACCATCGCCAAGCTCGCCGCGCGCTGGACCATGCGGCACGGCAGTCAGGATCTCGCGCTGGTGAGCACCGATGCCTACCGCATCGGCGCGCGCGAGCAGCTCATGACCTATGCGCGCATTCTCGGCGCCTCCGTGCACTCGGCCAACAGCGGCCAGGAGCTCGCCCGCGTCCTCGAGGGGTTGAAGTCGAAGAAGCTCGTGTTGATCGACACCGCCGGCATGGGGCCGCGCGATGTGCGTCTCAGCGAGCAGCTCGCGGCGCTCGCGCAAGGCGCGAAAGGCGCAGAGTTCCTGCTCGCGCTGCCGGCGCAGGGCGAGGGGCTCGCGCTCGAGGAGATCATCCGCGCTTTCGCGCAGGTCAAACCGACAGCCTGCATCATCACCAAGCTGGACGAGGCGGCGAGCCTGGGCGCGGTGATTTCGACGACGCTGCGCCACAAGCTGAAGATCGCCTATCTCTGCAATGGGCAACGGGTGCCCGAGGATGTGCACGCGGCCCATCAGCGCCGCGTCTGGCTGGTGCGCGCCGCGCACGAGCTCACGCGGCGCGCGCCCCGGCCCCACGACGATACCTACTATGCCCGCAACTTCGGACGAGCTACCGCCCATGCGTGACGATCGACTGGAAGGTACTCAGGCCGAAAGGCTGCGCGAGCTCAACTCCTCGCGGCCGGTCAAGGTGATCGCCGTCACGGGCGGCAAGGGCGGCGTCGGCAAAACGACGGTCTCGACCAATCTTGCGGTATCCATTGCGGCAGCGGGACGCGACGTGATGCTGGTCGATGCCGATCTCGGGCTCGCCAACGTGGACGTGCTGCTCGGCCTGCACACGCGGTTCCATCTTGGCCACGTGGTGGCAGGCCAATGCACGCTCGAGGACGCGATCGTCACCGGGCCCCACGGCCTGCAGATCGTGCCGGCGGCATCCGGCTTCCGGCATATGGCGAGCCTCTCCGCGGCCGAGCATGCCGGCATCATCCAGGCGTTCAGTGATCTGTACCACCGGGTCGAGGTGCTGGTGGTCGACACGGCAGCGGGTCTGTCCGATAGCGTGCTGACCTTCAGCCGCGCCGCGCACCACGTGCTGATCGTGGTCTGCGACGAGCCTGCTTCGATCACCGACGCCTACGCCCTGATCAAGGTGCTGAGCCGCGAGCACGGCGTGCAGCGCTTTCAGATTCTCGCCAATCAGACGCGCCGCTCGGGCGAAGGACCCGCCCTGTACGAGAAGATTTCGCGCGTCTGTGACCGATTTCTCAACGTCACGCTCGAGTTCGCGGGATCCGTACCGTATGACGATTACCTGCGCAAGGCCGTGCAGCGTCAGACAGCCGTCGTGGAGGCGTACCCGGCCTCTATTTCATCCATTGCGCTCAAGAATCTCGCCTCCAAGGCCGATAAGTGGTCTGCGCCGCAAGGTGCGCGAGGCCACCTGGAGTTCTTCGTCGAACGAATGGTGGGGGCCCGGGTAGGGGCTGCAACGGTATTGCAATGAGAGCAAGCACACAGTACTCAAATTCCCGCAGGCGGACTCCCCGTCCTGCGGTAGACGCGGCGTTCGATGAGCTGCCCAATCAAGAGCTGGTGCTGAAGCACGCGGATCTGGTCAAGCGCATTGCCTATCATCTGGTGAGCCGGATGCCGCCCAATGTCGAGGTGGACGACCTCATCCAATCCGGCATGATCGGCTTGCTCGACGCCGCCAAGCACTACTCGCCCGACAAGGGCGCGAACTTCGAGACCTACGCGGGCATCAGGATCCGCGGCGCGATGCTCGACGAGGTGCGCAAGTCCGACTGGACGCCGCGCTCGGTGCACAGAAACATGCGTGAGATGGCCGAAGTCGTCCGCAAGATCGAGAACGCCAAGGGCCACGATGCGACTCCTACGGACATCGCCGAGGCGCTGGGCGTTTCCATGGAGGAGTACCACCGGCTGGTGCAGGATGCGGCGAGCTGCCGTCTGTTCAGCTTCGACCAGATGAGCTCGGGCGAGGACGAATCGAGCCCGGCGGATCACGCGCGCGACGAGCGGCCGGGACCGTTCGATCACATCGAGGAGGCAGGTTTTCGCGATGCGCTCGCCGCCGCGATCAATGGTCTGCCCGAGCGCGAGAAGCTCGTGCTATCCCTCTATTACGACGAGGACATGAATTTGCGAGAAATCGGCGAGGTGCTCGAGGTGTCCGAATCGCGCGTCTGCCAGATCCACGGGCAGGCGCTGGTGCGCGTGCGGGCAAGGCTCACGGAATGGCTGACGCCCGCTTAAGCTCATGGACATACTGAGCATCATCGGCATTGTCTTGGGCCTGATCGCGATCATCGGAGGCGCGATCTTGAAAGGCTCGAGCGCCGGTGCGCTCGTCGGCAGCGCCGCGTTCGTGATCGTGGTCATGGGGACCCTCGCCGCAAGTCTGGTGCAGACGCCGATGTCCACGTTCATGCGCGCCTGGCGCATCATTTCCTGGGTGTTCAAGCCGCCGGTCGCCGATCCGACGGCGATGATCGAGAAGATCGTCGAGTGGAGCAATGTCGCCCGCAAGCAGGGCCTCCTCGGACTCGAGCCCGCGGTCGAGCAGGAGCGAGACGAGTTCTTGAAAAAAGGACTGCAGTCGCTCGTGGACGGCGGCGAGCCCGAAGCGATCCGCTCCAGCATGGAGATCGAGCTCGACACCATGGAGCACTTCGATACCCAAGCGGCCAAGGTGTTCGAGTCCATGGGCATTTACTCCCCGACGCTCGGCATCATCGGCGCCGTCATGGGACTCATGGCGGTGATGCAGAATCTCAACGATCCCTCCAAGCTCGGACACGGGATCGCGGCCGCCTTCGTGGCCACCATCTACGGCATTGCCTTTGCGAACCTCTTGTTCCTGCCGATGAGCAACAAGCTCAAAGCGGTGATTCACGGCCAGATGCAGGTGCGCACCATGGTCATCGAGGGCCTCATCGCCATCGCGCAGGGCGAGAACCCGCGCAACATCGAGTCGAAGCTCCAGGGCTATTTCCACCACTAGCCTGACGGCTGGTTCCGACGGCAGCATGGCGCGCAAGAAAAAGCACGAGGAACATGCAAACCACGAGGCCTGGGCCATCCCCTACGGCGACCTCGTCACCCTGCTGTTCGCCTTGTTCACCGTCATGTACGCCATGTCCTCGGTCAACGAGGGGAAATTTCGCGTGCTGTCCGATTCGCTCATCGCGGCATTTCACGGGGCGCCGAAGAGCCTGCAGCCCGTCAACATCGGCGAAAAGGAGCCGGGCAAGGGCGGCGAGAAGCCCCTGAGCGGTGTCACGCCCACGGTGTTCATCAAGATCAGGGAGCAAGGGACCCCCGGGGAGGGCCGCTCGCCGCGCGATCCCGACGTCCCCAAACCCCCCGATCCGCTGGCCTCGCCCGCGGCGCTCATTCGCATGGAGCGCGAGGTGCAGAACGCGATGCAGGGGTTGATCGATGCCAAGCTCGTGACGGTCCGGCGCGAGAGCTTGTGGCTCGAGATCGAGATCAACACCGACATTCTATTCGCGAGCGGTGTGTCGGATTTCTCGCCCGCCGCCGCAACGGTGCTCGACAAGCTCGCCGATGTGCTCAAGCCGTTTCCGAATCCGGTCCGCGTCGAGGGTCATACCGATAATCGGCCGATCAAAACCAGTGCCTATCCGTCCAACTGGGAGCTCTCGGCCGCGCGGGCGGCGAGCGTCGTGCACGAATTCACCAAAGTTGGCATCGATCCGCTGCGGCTCGAGATCGTCGGCTTCGGCGAGTTCCACCCGCGTCAGGCCAACGATACGGTCGAGGGGCGCAACGCCAACCGGCGGGTCGCGATCCTGGTGCTCGAGGCGGTGGCGCCCGGCGATCCGGTGGTCGCGAGGACCCCCACGTCGATTGCGCCGGATGCCTCATCGGGCATGGTCGCGGCGGATGCCTCGGATGCGGCAAATCGGCTACTATGGCGCGTGCCGCCCGCGGATCTTGGCAAGACCGTGCTGGTCAAGGATCATGCCGATGCAGCGCCGGCGCCCGTCGAGGCGGCGGCAGTGAAGGAGGCGGCGGCCAAGGAGACGGTGGGGCAGGCCGAGGCGGTGGCCGCGCCCACGGATTCATCAAGCCCGCCGCCGAGCCAATGAGGGAAGTCACTCATGAGCGAAGTTGATCGGGTGAGCAATTCGGGTCTTTATCCTGCCTTGCCGATTGCCGACAAGCGCAGTCGCAAGGACGGCTCCGGGGGACAACCGCCCGCCGCCGACGGCAAGACCGCCGACAAGCGACCGGGGCCCGAATCACCGGCGGCCGACCCGGCGCGCCCACCGAAATCGCTGATCGACGATTACGCCTGAAACGGGCGGGCGCCCAGCCGCTGTGCCGTGTCCGACGTCGTACACGATACGTGGATGATTTGCCGCCACCGCTTTGCGGCCACGGGCGCGAGCGCCGTGATCACGGTGAACACGACGCTCGCGCAGCGCCTGCTCTTTGCCGAATATCCCTTTCACGTGGCCGTCGCGATCGAGGCCGCGGCGCGCGCGCTCGACGCATCCGGACGCATCAATGCGCACGAGAGCCAGCATCTTCTGCATCTGAGCCGCGTGATCCGCGAACATCTCGAGTGTGAGGATCAGCATCTGATGGCCATCGTGCATGGCGCGGGTGCGCGCACGCTCGAGTTCCAGGCCCGCGACGGCGACGCCATCGCACGCCGGTTGACGGCATTGAGGCAGGAGAAAACCTGGGATCGACCTTGGAGCTTCGCGGTACGGCCGGATCCCGACGGCAAACTCTCGGCAGGATGGCGTACCATCGTCGAGGCCTCCGCAGAGCACCACCTCTCCGTGACCGTTCCGCTGGGGAGCGTGGATCATCATCACTTCTTGTTCTGACCGTTAACCCGAGTCAAAGGAAATACGCGATGCAGCGACGATCGGCATGGCTTCCGGTGCTAATTCTTCTCGCCTCGCCCCTGCGCAGCTTCGCAGGCGCACCGTGGATCGAGGAAAGCAACCACTTCACTCAGATGCTGGTCGACGTGCATTTACGGCACTCGCCGGAGTACGGATCCTCGCAGGGACTTGGCGAGTACGACACTCGCATCGGCGTGCCGACGCTCGCCGACGAGCTCGCCCAGCGCGCCGAGCGGGACGCGGTCATCGACCAGATCAAGGCGCAGCTGCCGCTCGAGAAGGACCGCAAGGTCGCCGAGGACATGCAGATCCTCATTCACGCCATCGACCTCGACGATCGCGAGCTCGACCTGCAAATCCGGCTCGACGTGCCCTACATCAATGCAAGCGAACGCGTCTTTCGCGGCCTCCGGGTCCTGCTGGATGACCAGGTAGCCGCGGAACGCCGCCCCGCCGCGGTGGTCCGGCTCAAGAAATACGCCGGCGTCGAGCCGGGCTTCGTGCCCATCACGCGGCTCTATAAAGAGCGTGTCGAGCAGCAGATGGCCAAGCCCGGGATGACCTATCCCTCCAAGAGCGAGCTCGAAACCGAGCTCGGGCGCAACTCGAACTACATCGAGGGCATCGCCACGCTCTTCAAGAAGTATCAGCTGACCGGCTGGGAGGACGCCTATGCGCAGTTGAAGACCCAGCTCGCCGATTACGATGCCTGGGTGCGGAGCGATGTGTTGCCGAAGGCGCGCACGGACTTTCGTCTGCCCCCCGAGGAGTACACGCTCGCGTTCGAGCAGTACGGCATCGACCTCACGCCCGCCGAGATCACGGCGAAAGCGCACGCCGCCTTCAAGGAATACCAGGCCGAGATGGCGCCGATCGCGGCGCGGATCGCGCGCGAGAGGAAGCTCCCCTCGAGCGATTACCGGTCCGTCATCGCCGAGCTCAAGAAGACGCAGATCACGGGCGATGCCATCCTGCCCTTCTATGAACGGCGCCTGAAGGACATCGAGGGCGTCATCGTCAAGCAGCAGATCGTGACGCTGCCCGACCGGCCTGCGATCATCCGCCTGGCGACGGCCGCCGAGACCGTGCAGCAGCCGGCGCCGCACATGAAGCCGCCGCCGCTGCTGCATAACACCGGACAACGCGGCGAGTTCATTCTGCCGCTCAACATCCCCTCGGCGACCGGCGGTACCGAAGACAAGTACGACGACTTCACCTTCGATGCGGTCGCCTGGACCCTGACGGCGCACGAGGCGCGCCCCGGCCACGAGCTGCAGTTCGACTCGATGGTCGAGCTCGGCACGTCCATCGCCCGGGCCCAGTACGCCTTCAATTCGACCAACGCCGAAGGGTGGGGGCTCTACTCGGAATATCTGATCGAGCCTTACATGCCGCCCGAAGGACAGCTCATGTCGCTCGACCTGCGGCTGCTGCGCGCCGCGCGCGCGTTTCTCGATCCGGAGCTGCAGGCGGGCAAGATCCAGCCCGAGGATGCGTACCGGGTGCTGCAGACGGACGTGGTGCTGTCGCATGCATTCGCGACCGAAGAGGTCGAGCGGTTCACGTTCCGCTCACCGGGACAGGCCAACAGTTACTTCTATGGGTACACGCGCCTGCTCGATCTGCGCCGCGAGACCGAGAAGGCGCTGGGTAAGAAGTTCGATCAGAAGAAGTTCCACGACTTCATCCTGGCGCAAGGCTTGCTGCCCCCCGATCTCATGCGCAAGGCGGTGATCGAGGAGTTCGTGCCGGCACAGAAATCCGCCGGCGGCTAGAGCCCATGACGGCGCGCGTCCGCCGGACGTCTCTCGGGGCTATCGTCCTCGCGGTTCTGGCTGCGAGCGGGGGCGGGGCTGTGTGCGCGCAGATGCCCGCGGAGGGGGCGGCGGCGGTCGGGGACGTCGCGACGGTCGCGGTCGATGCGCGCGCGGCACCGCGCGGCATCCTGTCGGCGCACCTCGAGCTGCCGGTGGCCGCCGGGCCGTTGACCTTGGTCTATCCCAAGTGGCTCCCGGGCCAGCACTCTCCGGCCGGTCCGCTGACCTCGCTCGGTGGGCTGCGCTTCACGGCAGCGGGCCGCGTGCTGCCGTGGCGCCGCGACGCCGTCGACCTCTATGCGTTCCACCTCGAGGTGCCGTCCGGAGTGAGCCGCCTCGGCGTGGATCTCGAGATCGACACGTCAATCGCGCCCGACGGGGTGGTACAGGGCCACGAGACGCCGCGCACGGCGACGGAATCGCTGCTCATACTCGAGTGGAATCAGCTTGTGCTGTATCCGCAGGACGCGCGCGCCGACGACTTGCCTTATCGCGCCTCGCTCCGCCTGCCCGATGGCTGGAAGTTTGCAAGCGCGCTCGAGACAGCGTCGAGTACGACCGGCAGCGCCGAGTTCGCCCCGGTGTCGCTCACGACGCTCGTCGATTCGACCCTGCTTGCCGGACGCTATATGCGCGACATCGCGCTCGGCGGCACCCCGCCGGTGAAGCTGCACATCGCCGCCGACACGCCCTCGGCCCTCAACCTATCGAGCGCCACCGAGACCCATCTTCGCGCTCTGGTGCGCGAGGCGGCGGCGCTGTTCGGAGCGACGCACTACGATCGCTACGATTTCTTGTACGCGCTCAGCGACCAGATCATGCCGGACGGGATCGAGCACCATCAGTCGAGCGACGATCGCTCGCCGCTCCGCACCCTCGTGGACGACTCCATCCGGCGGGCGGAGGCGAATCTCTTGCCGCATGAGTACGTGCATTCCTGGAACGGGAAGTATCGACGTCCGCAGGGACTCGCGACCGTCAATTATCAGGAGCCCATGCAGGGCGATCTGCTCTGGGTCTACGAGGGCCTCACCGAGTATCTGGGCGATGTGCTGGCAGCTCGCAGCGGCCTCCTCACCGAGGAGGAATTGCGGAGCGAGCTCGCGCAAGACGCCGCCGCGATGCAATCGCACGACGCGCGCATCTGGCGCTCCCTGCAGGACACCGCCATATCCGCGTCGCTTCTCTATTATCAATCGCGCAACTGGGCGGCGAGATTGCGCCGCCAGGAAGACTTCTATCAGGAATCGGCCCTGCTTTGGCTCGAGGCCGACGCGCTCATCCGGCGGTCCTCGAACGGGCGTAGGAGTCTCGATGATTTCTGCAAGCTCTTCTACGGTGCGCCGAGCACCAGCCCCAAAGTGGTGTCCTATGATTTCGACGACGTGGTCAAGGCGCTGTCCGCGGTTCAGCCCTACGACTGGCGCGGCTTCTGGACGGAGCGGCTGAACAGGCTGCGGCCGCAGGCGCCGCTCGAAGGGTTGCGGGCGGCGGGGTGGCGGCTCGAAATCAATGCGACGCCGTCGATCATGCAGGCCGCTCACGAGGCGGACGACAAAGATCTCGATTTGCGCTACTCCCTCGGATTCTTCGTAGATGACGAGCAGGCGACCATCGGCGATGTGATTCCGGGATCTCCCGCCGACGCCGCCGGCGCTTCGCCCGGCAGTCGCGTGGTCGCGCTGAACGGCTATCGCTGGTCCAAGGAGCTGCTCCACGACACGCTGGCCGCGCCGGCCGCGCCGGCCGATCCAGACGCCGGCCGAGGTAAGCTCACGCTCCTGGTGCAGAAGGACGACACATTCAAGACGCTGGAGCTTCAGTATGCGGACGGCGAGCGCTATCCGAATCTGGTTCGGGAACCCGGCAGCGCGGACTTGCTCGCGCAGATCGCTCGACCGCGCGCGCCCCTGCAAGCACCCTAGATCCAATCGCCCGACGGCCGGCGCTCCGTGCTCCCGATCGTACTGACCGAGGCGGTGAGCGAGGCCGACTTCGCGGCCGCGCGGGTGCTGTTCCGAGAATATGCCGCCGGCCTCGGGGTCGATCTGTGTTTTCAGGGTTTCGAGGCCGAGCTCGGCTCGTTGCCCGAGATGTACGGCGCTCCCGAGGGGTGCCTGGTTGTGGCGCGCGCCGGCGGCCGGCCCGTCGGGTGCGGCGCGCTGCGCCGCCTGGGTGCGGGCGAGTCTTGCGAGATGAAGCGCTTGTATGTCCGCCCCGAGGCGCGCGGCACCGGTCTCGGACGAATCCTCGCCGAGCGCCTCATCGCCAAAGGCCGCTCGCTCGGCTACGCGGTCATGCGCCTCGACACGCTGGTGCACATGACCGCGGCGCGCCGGCTGTATCGCTCGCTCGGCTTTGTGGAGATCGCCGCTTATTACGCCAATCCCCTGCCGAACGTCATGTATATGGAGCTCGACCTCTTGGCGAGATGATGGGTGTTATTTGCGCGACTCCTTGGCGGCGATCTCCTGTGCGGCCCGCTTCAAGATGTCCGCGACACGCTCTTGTTCCTCGGTCGAGGCGCTCCACTTCTCGGCAACCGCCGACCTGAGCGCGTGCCGCGCGCGGATCAGGGTTTTGGACCAGCCCGACTCGCCCGAGTCGCCTTCGTGCCCTTCCGCGGAGCGCATGATGCGGCGCATATGTTCCAGACGCTCCCCGACGCGGCTGAACTGCGCAAATAAGGCCTCGGTTTCCTCGCGGTGCTCCTCGAGGTAGGTGCGCCCGAGGTCCGTCAGTCGGTAGAGCTTGCGGGTTCCCTCGGTCTCGACCGTGGCATGGCCGATTTCCTCGAGGTAGGTCAGGGCGGGGTAGACCATGCCGGGGCTCGGCACATAGAACCCTTTCGAGCGCTCCTCGAGCGCCTTGATGATCTCGTAGCCATGGCGCGGCTTTTCAGCGAGCAACTCGAGGATCAGCAGCTGCAGATCGCCCGAGGCCAGCTTGCGGCCCATGCCGAAACCGCGGCCGCCGAGTTCCCCGCCATCCGCGAACCAGCCGCCGAAGCGCCCCCGGCCGAAACCTTTGCGCGGACCCCCAAAGAAGTGCGTGTCATCTGAATGATGATGATGGTGATGATGCCTACGCATGAATTCTCTCCGTCTTAGCTGTCTTACAACCTATCGTAAGATAGTTTATTGCCTATCGTACGATAGTGTCAAGCGAACGATCCCAAAGAGATGGGGGCGGCTTGCGACGCGCGTCGAGGGATGGAGTTGGGCGAGGTTCCCCCTTCGCAAACCGTTGCGGTGGGCGGTCGCCGGCGCATCGACTGCGAGCGCGTTCGGCGTTGACAGCGTGAGGCATACGTCCCACAATACGCGGCTCATTTTGAGGAGGGGTACCCAAGCGGCCAACGGGGGCAGACTGTAAATCTGCTGGCTTATGCCTTCGTAGGTTCGAATCCTACCCCCTCCACCAAGCGGGGTTGATTGAAGGGTACGGTGCCATTGGCTGTCGGCGTGTAAAAGCGGGTGTAGTTCAATGGTAGAACGTCAGCCTTCCAAGCTGATCACGTGGGTTCGATTCCCATCACCCGCTCCACTGGACGCGGGCCCACGTAGCTCAGTCGGTAGAGCACGTCCTTGGTAAGGACGAGGTCAGCGGTTCGATCCCGCTCGTGGGCTCCAATTATTTAACTGAGAGGTACTTGCCGTGTCGAAGGGGAAGTTTGAGCGAACGAAGCCGCACGTGAACGTGGGGACGATTGGTCATGTGGATCATGGCAAGACGACTTTGACGGCAGCCTTGACGAAGGTGATGGCGGAGAAGTTTGGCGGGGAGTTCAAGGCCTACGATCAGATCGACAAGGCCCCCGAGGAGCGCGCGCGTGGCATCACGATTGCGACGGCGCACGTTGAGTACCAGAGCGAGAAGCGCCACTACGCGCACGTGGACTGTCCGGGGCACGCGGACTATGTGAAGAACATGATCACGGGAGCGGCGCAGATGGACGGGGCGATTTTGGTGGTCTCGGCGGCCGATGGGCCGATGCCGCAGACGCGCGAGCACATCTTGCTCGCCCGCCAGGTGGGGGTGCCGTACATTGTGGTGTACCTGAACAAGGCGGACATGGTGGACGATGCGGAGTTGCTCGAGCTGGTGGAGCTGGAGGTGCGGGATTTGCTCTCGGTGTACAAGTTCCCCGGGGACAAGACGCCGATCGTGACGGGCTCGGCGCTGAAGGCGCTCGAGGGGGATGCGAGCGAGATTGGGGTGGCCTCGGTGCTGAAGCTGGTGGCGGCGCTCGATGATTACATTCCGGTGCCGAAGCGTGCGGTGGATGGGGCATTTTTGATGCCGGTGGAGGATGTGTTCTCGATTGCGGGCCGCGGCACGGTGGTGACGGGGCGCATCGAGCGCGGCATTGTGAAGGTGAACGATGAGGTGGAGATTGTGGGGATACGTCCCACGCAGAAGACCACCTGCACGGGCGTTGAGATGTTCAGAAAGCTCTTGGATGAGGGTCAGGCGGGTGACAACGTCGGGGTGTTGCTGCGCGGCACGAAGCGTGAGGAAGTCGAGCGCGGTCAAGTGTTGTGCAAGCCCGGCTCGATCAACCCGCACACCAAGTTCGAGGCCGAGGTGTATGTGCTGACGAAGGAAGAGGGCGGGCGGCATACGCCCTTCTTCAAGGGGTATCGGCCGCAGTTCTACTTTCGCACGACCGATGTGACGGGTGCGGTGGAGTTGCCGGCGGGCACCGAGATGGTGATGCCGGGGGACAACATCAAGATCGTGGTGGAGCTGATTGCCCCGATTGCGATGGAGCAGGGACTGCGCTTTGCCATCCGCGAGGGAGGCAAAACGGTCGGCGCCGGCGTGGTATCGAAGGTCATCACCTGATTTCTTTATTCTATCGGACGGGGTCGCGTAGCGACCCCGTTAGATCCGGCGCGTGAGCGCCTGGGAATTATCAACTAGGGCAGTAGCTCAATTGGCAGAGCGGCGGTCTCCAAAACCGCAGGTTGGGGGTTCGATTCCCTCCTGCCCTGCCATCGAAGCAGGTCCCTAAGGTCGAGCGGTAAATATGGCGGAAGTGCAAGCAACCGAAGGGGCATCGGCGAAGGACAATGCGCTGATGATCCTGTCGATCGTCGCGCTCCTGGCGGGAGTCGTGGCCTTCTACTGGTACGAGGAAGATCCGCTGGCGCTGCGCCTGGCGATGGTCGGGAGCGGTGTGGTCGTGGCCGTCGGTCTCGCGTGGGTCAGCTGGTACGGACGCGAGTTTTGGCAGTTCGCGCAGGCTGCGCGCGTGGAGCTGCGCAAGGTGGTGTGGCCCGAGCGGGAGGACACCGTCAGAACGACCGTGCTGGTGATCATCTTCGCCTCGCTGATGGGCCTGTTTTTCTGGGTACTCGATCTGATCCTCACCTGGTTGATCAGGCTTCTGACCGGCCAACCGCCCGCATGACAGGAGCTGGAACATCTATGGCTTTGCGATGGTATGTGGTTCACGCCTATTCGAACTTCGAGCACAAGGTGTCCGAGTCGCTCAAGGAGCGCGTCAAGCGGGCGGGCCTTGAAGCCAAGTTCGGCGAGATTCTCGTGCCCACCGAAGAGGTGGTCGAAATGCGCGACGGCCAGAAGCGCAAGTCCGACCGCAAGTTCTTTCCGGGCTACGTGCTCGTGCAGATGGAGATGGACGAGGACACCTGGCACCTGGTGAAAGAGGTTCCGAAGGTGCTCGGCTTCATCGGCGGAACGAGCGACAAGCCCGCCGCCATCACGGACAAGGAGGCCATGTCGATCCTGCGCCGCGTCGAAGAGGGCGTCGACAAGCCGAAGCCGAAGGTGTTGTTCGAGCCCGGCGAGGTGGTGCGTGTGACCGACGGTCCGTTCAACGACTTCAACGGCGTGGTGGAGTCGGTGAACTACGAAAAGAACCGCCTGCAAGTGGCGGTACAGATCCTCGGACGCTCGACCCCCGTGGAACTAGATTTCTCGCAGGTAGAGAAGGGTTAATTGCTTTCGGGCGGGGTCGCTTCGACCCCGTTGGAAGGTGGCGCGTAAGCGCCTAGAGAGGCTAACCAGGGGAGTCGCGCAAGCGACGCTAGCACCCACCAGGAGTGAAGAGCGATGGCGAAGAAAGTCACAGGCTATATCAAGCTGCAGATCCCCGCGGGGCAGGCGAACCCCAGCCCGCCGGTGGGACCTGCGCTCGGCCAGCAAGGCGTGAACATCATGGAGTTCTGCAAGGCGTTCAATGCGCAGACGCAGACCTTGGAAAAAGGATTACCGACCCCAGTAGTGATCACGGTGTATAGCGATCGCAGCTTCACCTTCATCCTGAAGACCCCGCCCGCCTCGGTGCTCATTGCCAAGGCGCTCGGCATACCCAAGGGCAGCGCCACGCCGAACACGGCCAAGGTGGGCAAGATCTCGCGCAAGCAGCTCGAGGACATTGCCAAGCTCAAGACGCCGGACTTGACGGCGTCCGACTTGGACGCGGCGGTGCGCACCATTGCGGGCAGCGCGCGCAGCATGGGCGTCGACGTGGAGGGGGTGTGACATGGCGGCCGTAGCGAAGCGAACGAAGTCTTGGAAAGAGAAGCTGCCCCCGGGCAAGTCGTATCCGCTGGATGACGCGCTCAAGCTCGTCAAGGAGCTGGCGACGGCGAAGTTCGACGAGTCCGTGGACGTCGCGGTGAATCTCGGCGTGGATGCGACCAAGTCGGATCAGCAGGTCCGCGGCTCCACCGTGATGCCGCACGGCACCGGCAAGACCGTGCGCGTGGCGGTATTCACGCAGGGAAAGAACGCCGACGCGGCGCGCGCGGCCGGCGCCGACGTGGTCGGCTTCGAGGACCTGGCCGAAAAGGTCAAGGGCGGTCAGATCGATTTCGACGTCGTGATCGCGAGCCCGGATGCGATGCGCATCGTCGGTCAGCTCGGACAGATCTTAGGTCCGCGCGGACTGATGCCGAATCCGAAGGTGGGCACGGTCACGCCCGACGTCGCCGGTGCGGTGAGGAACGCCAAGGCAGGCCAGGTGCGTTATCGCACCGACAAGGCCGGCATCGTGCACGCGCAGATCGGGCGGGCAAGCTTCGAGCCGGAGGCGCTCAAGGAGAATCTGATGGCGCTGGTGGCGGATCTGCAGAAGATCAAGCCGGCGACTTCGAAGGGTATCTATGTGAAGAAAGTGACGCTGTCATCGACCATGGGGCCGGGCGTCACGGTCGATCAGTCGACTTTCGGTATTTAATTTTATCGGTCGGGGTCGCGAAGCGACCCCGTTGATGGTTGCGCGCAAGCGCATGGAA
>CAWDFR010000015.1:0-246745 GCA_963801685.1 uncultured Gammaproteobacteria bacterium | reverse complement strand
CAGGTGGCCCGGCTCATTCAGATTCAAGGCTAGATGACGGCTGCGTCACTGCTTCCTGCTCCCACATAAATAGAGGCAATCATATCGAAGTGCACTTGGCCAATAGGGGACCTCGAGCCGACAGTAATTCTTTCAAAATAAAATTTCCCCCGGTCTTCCCTTGGGTGGGGTACCGAGAGCTAAGTGAATTCGAGCACTTTTTATCGGGAGTGGCCAAATTACGAGATTGACGACAGACGCATCATGTGATGACCCGTGTCTCCGATAACCCCGCAGGCGGCCTTCTCCCCGCATTGCACCCCAAAACTCCAAAGTCCATGATTAGCCCTACCCCACGCCCCGCGGCCTGGTCTTCCTTTCTCGACTTCAAGGGGATCGTTTGGCGACCGCACCGTATAACGAGATGTATCCGTCGGAGGGCGCTGCGCGCGCTCATTACCAGCGCTACGCCGAGTGGCTGGCCGCCCAACCGGCCGAGCGTTTAGCGCAGAAACGGGCGGAGGCGGATGCTCTATTCCACCGGGTGGGCATCACCTTTGCGGTCTATGGGCAGGAGGAAGGTGCAGAGCGGCTCATTCCCTTCGACATTGTCCCGCGGGTCCTGCCGGTGGAGGAGTGGGCTCGGCTCGAGGCGGGGCTGAAGCAGCGGGTGAAGGCCCTGAACGCCTTCATCCACGATATCTATCACGACCAGCAGATCCTGAAGGCGGGGGTGGTCCCGGCGGAGCAGGTGCTGTGCAATCCGCAGTACCGTCCGGAAATGCAGGGGGTGGATGTCCCGGGCGGCATTTACGCCCATATCGCGGGCATCGACATCGTGCGTGACGATGCCGGCGAGTTCCGCGTCCTCGAGGACAATCTGCGGGTGCCCTCGGGCGTCTCGTACATGCTCGAGAACCGCAAGATGATGATGCGGCTCTTTCCGGAGCTCTTCTCCGAGCACCGCATCGCCCCGGTCGAGCGCTACCCGGACTTCCTCCTCGACAACCTGCGCAGCGTCGCACCGACCGGCGTCACCGACCCCACCGTGGTCCTTTTGACCGCGGGCGCCGCCAACAGCGCCTACTTCGAGCACGCCTTTCTCGCCCAGCAGATGGGCGTCGAGCTGGTCGAGGGCCAGGATCTTTTCGTGCGCGACGAGGCTGTCTACATGCGCACCACCCAGGGCGCGCAACGGGTGGACGTGATCTACCGGCGCATCGACGATGACTTCCTGGACCCGCTCGCATTTCGCCCCGATTCCATGCTGGGAGTCCCGGGGTTGCTCGCGGCGTACCGGGAGGGCCGCATCACCATCGCGAACGCCATCGGCACCGGGGTCGCGGACGATAAGTCCATCTATCCCTACGTGCCGGAGATGATCCGTTTCTACCTCGGTCAGGCGCCGCTGATCGGCAACGTGCAGACCTGGATGCTGCGCCGGCAGAAAGACCTCGACTACGTCCTCGCCCACCTGCCCGACCTCGTGGTCAAGGAAGTGCACGGCGCCGGGGGCTACGGGATGCTCATCGGCCCGGCGGCCACCAAGGAGGAAATCGAGCACTTCCGCCGGCTCATCATCGCCTCCCCCGAGCGCTACATCGCCCAGCCCACCCTCGCGCTGTCGACCTGCCCCACCTTCGCCGCTCAAGGATTGAGGCCGCGGCACATCGACCTGCGGCCCTTCGTCCTATCGGGCAAGGAGATCCGCATCGTCCCCGGGGGCCTCACCCGCGTCGCCCTGCGCGAGGGATCGCTGGTGGTCAACTCCTCGCAGGGCGGCGGGACCAAGGACACCTGGGTGCTCGAGGACGTATGCTGAGCCGTACCGCCGATCACCTCTATTGGATGTCGCGCTACATCGAGCGCGCGGAAAGCCTCGCGCGCCTGGTGGATGCGCACTATCGGATGTCGCTCCTGCCCCAGTCGGGCGATGCCATGGTGCAGTCGCTGAGCTCGACCATGACCGCGCTGCACGTCGATCAGGCCTACCGCGAGCGCCACGAATCCATTGTCCCGATGGTGGTTTTCGAGTTCGTGAGCTTGGACCGCGACTACAGCGGCAGCATCGTCAATTGCCTGCGCGCCGCCCGCGAGAACGCCCGCGCGGTGCGCGGCTCGCTCACCTCGGAGCTGTGGGAGACCCTGAACTCCACCTGGCTCGACGCGCGCTCTTTCATGGCGCGGAGCACGCCGCGCACGGACATCGGCCATTTCGTCGAATGGGTCAAGGAGCGCTCGCACCTCACGCGCGGGGTCACCATCGGCACCATGCTGCGCGATGAGGCCTTTTATTTTACGCGCATCGGCACCTTCATCGAGCGCGCCGACAGTACCGCGCGCATCCTGACGGCGCACCAGAACGACCTGCGGCCCGGCGCAGATGCGAGCGTCGTGCCCGATCCTTACCAGTGGAGCGTGCTGCTGCGCGCCCTCTCGGCCTTCGAGGTGTATCGGCGGGTGTACCGGGACGTGATCACGCCCTATAAAGTGGCACAGCTTCTGATCCTGCGCGACGACATGCCGCGCTCGTTGACTCGCTGCTGCAAGGAGGTGTATCACAACCTGGAGTCGGTCAGGAACGAGCAGTCGCGGGAGACCGAGCGGCGCGCGGGGGAGATCCACGCCATGCTGCATTTCACGCGGATGGAAGCCATCATCGAGGTCGGATTGCCCTATTTTCTGCAACAATTTCTCGCCCGCTTGCGCGATCTCGGCGAGCGCGTGGCCTCCGATTTTCTGGTGCCGCCGGCGGAGGCTTAAGGCGCATGCAGCTGCACATCCGCCATGTGACCCGCTATCGCTACGAGCGCCCCGTCAAGTACAGCGTGCAGAGCCTGCACCTGACTCCGCGGCGCGACCGCTGCCAGCGATCGCTGACCTGGACAATCACCGCGCCCGGCCGCCGTCTCGAGCAGATCGATGCCCACGGCAACATCGCGCATCTGCTCACCATCGAGCAGCCCCACCGGGAGATCCAGATCCTCGTGCGCGGAGTCGTGGAGACCGTGGATACCGAGATCCGGCAGGACGACGGCCCGCTCTCGCCGCTCGCCTATCTCTCCCCGACCACGCTCACGACGCCGAACGATGAGATCAAGCTCTTCGCACGCGAGACCCTCGAGCACGTGAAGGAGCAGGGTGAGCGCGCGCAGGCGCTGGCGGAGGCGGTGTATCAGGCGGTGCGCTACACCAGCAAGTCGAGCGACGTGCAATCGCCCGCCGCAACCGCTTTTAAGAACGGCGAAGGCGTCTGCCAGGATCAGGCCCATGTGTTCATCGCCGCAGCGCGCGCCGTGGGAATTCCCGCACGCTACGTGAGCGGCTATCTCTATACGGGCGATTCCACCGACGCCGCGAGCCACGCCTGGGTGGATGCCTGGCTCGGACCGGATGCCGGCTGGCAGAGCATCGACGTCACCCATCGCCGGCCTGCACTGCGCAATTATTGCCGTCTCGCGGTGGGCCGCGATTACCTCGACGCGGCACCGGTGCGCGGCGTGCGCCACGGCGGCGGCGGCGAGCGCATGGAAGCGAACGTGCTGGTGGCCGACTCGGCCCAGCAACAGCAGTGATGTAGAATTTAGGTATGACTTATTGTGTCGGCCTGCTGGTCGATACCGGGCTCGTTTTGCTGTCCGATTCCCGGACCAACGCCGGCGTCGATCAAATCAACACCTTCCGCAAGATGGCGACTTTCCAACGCCCCGACGAGCGCGTGCTGGTGCTCATGTCGGCCGGAAATCTCGCGATCACCCAGGCGGTGGTGAATATCCTGCACGAGAATCTCGAGAACGCCGAGCACCCCGCCAAGATCTTCCGCGCGAAAAACATGTTCGATGCGGCACGCGTGGTGGGCGAGGCGCTGCGCGAGGTGGACCAGCGCGACGGGCTGTATTTAAAGGAGCATGGCCACGAGTTCAACGGCACGTTCATCTTGGGGGGTCAGATTCGCGGCGAGGAGCCGCGGCTCTTTCACATCTACTCGGCGGGCAACTTCATCGAGTCCTCGCGCGAGACGCCGTACTTTCAGATCGGCGAGTCGAAGTACGGCAAGCCCATCATCGACCGCGTGATCTCGCGCTCGAGCAGTCTCGCTCAGGCCGCCAAGTGCGCGCTCGTCTCCATGGACTCGACCATCCGCTCCAATCTCACCGTCGGCGCACCCTTGGATCTCGCCATCGTACGGCGCGACGAATTTCGGCTCGCGACCCATATCAGCATCGATTTCGACAACGAGTACTTCAAGATGATCCGCACGCGCTGGGGCTTTGCGCTGCAAGAGGTCTTCAGCGAGCTGCCGAACCCCGAGTGGTAACGCGCCTCGCCTAGTTGATATCGGTCGGGAAACGGTAGCCGGTGAGCGACTGCGGCCGGCCGACCAAGAATCCCTGCGCGAAGTCGACGCCGAGCGCGCGCATGGCCTGCAGCTCCGAATCCGACTCGACCGACTCTGCCACCGTCTGCACGCCGAGATCACCCGCCATGCGCACGATCGAGGAGATGACGGCGCGCGCGACGCGGTCGGTGGGCGCGGCGCCGACGAGCGAGCTGTCGATCTTGAAGTAATGCGCGGGGACGCTGCGCAGGTACCCGTAGGATGGCGCGTTCGCGCCGAAGTCATCGAGCGCGACCTCGCAGCCGAGCGCCTCGAGGCGCTTCATCGACTCCGCCACGCTGATGTTGCCCGAGGAGGCGAAGCGCTCGGTGATCTCGAAACACAGCATCTGCGGCGGCAAGCCGCTCTTGCTCACGCAGGACTCCACGTAGCTCACGAAACCGGCATCGGTGATCGATTCCGAGAAGACGTTGATGGAGAACACCGCCAGCGCGCGCGACCAGAGCTTGCGATTGTTCACGAGCCACATGAGGAGCGTGCGTACGACCCAGCGGTCGATCGAAGGCATGAGATTGCGATGCGCGGCGGCCTGCAGGAACGCGCGCGGCTCGAGGAGCGACCCGTCGCTCATGCGCAGCCGCAGCAGCACCTCGTAATGGCCCGCGTCGGGAGTCTCGTGCAGCGAGCGGATGGGCTGTAAGTACAGCTCGAACCGCTCGGCATCGAGCGCGTTGTCGATTTGCACCAAGTGATGGCCATCGACCGCGGGCGGCGTCGGCGGTGCCTGGCGGCGCTCGTATTCGGCGGCGAGGCACACCATGACCGGCGCGAGCCGTTGCTCGAGCGGCTCGAGGGTGCGCGCATCGGCGATCTGGGAATCGATGCTGAGGCGCACGGCGCCGACCACTTCGCCCTGCGGATCGCGCACGGGAATCGCCACCGAGTAACGCGAGCCCTCGCGCGTGCCGTACTGGATCGAGTGCACGCCGGTGTCGTCCCGCGCCAGACAGTCCTCGACCAGCTGGTGATCCTCGGGCAGCAGGAAATCCTCGCTCAAGAGGAGCGTGTCTGCGGCGAAGTCATGAAACGAGACGCTGCACACCTCCGGTGCCAGCGCACAGATGAGCTGCGCGAAGGCATCGAGCGTCTTGCTCGAGGCGGCCTGGGCAGATTCTGTCAAGTTGTTCAGCATTTAGTCACCCATTCTCGATTCATGGGCGACATCCTAGGGGTGGAAGGGGCGGCCAGGAATGTCGCCGCGCGCCGACGTAAGGTCTCGGCGACTAACAAATTCAATGACTTGCATGTCTATCGCCGCGCTCGATGACACCGCGATCGCACCCTGTGAGCGGCCTCACACCGGCGTGTGGTCAGCCCGCCGCAGCGTCTCCCAGGGGATGGGCGCGAGCCGCGGGATCATGCCGATCCAGCCGATGATGCCGGCCACGCTCACCACGGCGCAGGCGATGAAGGCCAAGGTGAAGTGGCCGGTGCGATCGACGATGAAGCCGGTGAGCCAGGTCGAGATGGCGCCCGAGATGTTGCCCACCGAGTTCTGCACACCCACCCAGCGCCCCGAAGCGCGCGGTCCCGCGAGGATCTGCGACATGGCGTAGACGCCGGGTGATGAGGCACCGATCAGGACCTGGAAGGCGAACATGGCGGCGACCGCGATGTGCTCCGAGCCCATGGCCATGCCGAGCATGCAGGGCACGGCACCCGCGTGCGCCACCACCATCACGAGCTTGTAGGCGAAATTCGCCGACCCGCGCCTGCGGATATAGCGGTCGATGCCCCAGCCGGTGGCGAGCGCGGAGCAGCCGTTGACGAGGTAGCCGAGCGTGCCGATGTGCTCCATCTCGTGCATGGAAAAGCCGCGCTCCGTCACGAGAAACCCCGGCAGCCAGCCGAGCATGAAGTACCACATGTAGTTGCTCGAGAAGAGCCCGAGGCTCGTGCCCCAGAGACCTTTCTGCCTGAGAACCATGCCCCAGGTCGGCGTCGCGGCGTCGCTCCGTGCGGTCGCGAGCTTCGGGAGCCTCACGAACGCCCAAGGCACGAGCCAGAGGAGCGAGAGCAGACCGAAAGTGACGAACGTGCCGCGCCAGCCGACGTGGTCGATCAAAAGCCCCGCCGCGAAGATGCCGATGCCGGGCGCCATCAGATAGCCGAACCCGATGATGCCGTTCGCGCGCCCCAGGGCCTCGACCGGCACCACTGCGGCCACGAGCTTCGACACGGCCGGAAAGCCTACGCTTTCGCCGAGTCCGAGCAGCATGCGGAGCGCTAAGAGCATGGCGAAGCTCGAGGTGATGCCGACCAGCATGGTCGCCGCCGCCCAGACGATGAGGCCGCCCGCGAGCACCCGGTGCGCTCCGTAGCGCTCGGCGAGCCAGCCCACGGGGACCTGGATGAGCGCGTACACCCAAAAGAAGGCCGAAAGGAGTCGCCCGACTTGCTCGTTGTCGAGCTTCAAATCGTGCTGGATCAGCGGCACGGCGGTCGGCAGGGCGCCGCGGTCGACGTAGTTGATCAAGAGCACGGCCGCGAGCAGGGTCACCACGAGGAAGGGCCGCGTGTACGCACCCACTGCCTCTCCCGAGGACCCCGCGGCGGCTGAGGCGTCCGAGCTCAGCTCGCGTAATCCGATTGCTGGCGATCGAGCAGGCGTTTCAGCGCATCGAAATGCAGATCCGCCCGCTCCCGGCCGCCGACTTCACCGCCTGCAGAGAATTGCGCGTACGTGGCGCGGATCACTTTGTCGGGCACGAGCTTCAAGGCGCGGCCCGTGGAGAGCGCGAGTATCTGGGCCTGGGCCGCCCGCTCGAGAAAATACAGCCGCTCGAAGGCGCGCGGCATGGTGTCGCCGACGACCAGCACGCCGTGATTGCCGAGCATCAGCACGGACTTCGTGCCGAGAACGCGCGCCATGCGCTCGCCCTCGACAGGCTCGAACGCGAGGCCGTTGTAATCGCCGTCGTAGGCGATGGCCTCGTAGAAGCCGAGCGCGCTCTGCACCGCCATCTCGAGGCGCGGATTCTCGAGCATGGTGAGCGCGGTCGCGTAAGGCATGTGCGTGTGCAGAACGCAGCGCGCCTGCGGCGCCAGGCGGTGCACGGGCATGTGGATGTAAAGGGCTGTGGGCTCGACCGGCCCCCGCCCGGAGAGAATCCGGCCGTTGAAATCCACCACCATGAAATCGCTGGCCTTGACCTCCGACCAGTGCATGCCGAAGGGCGCCAGCAGGAACCGGTCGTCGTGCCCCGGCACGAGCATGGTCAGGTGGTTGTCGATGCCCTCGTTCAAGCCGAAGTGATCGGCGAGACGGTAGCAGGCGGCCAGGTCGACGCGCGCCTGACGCTCGTTCGGTACGGACTTGAGGCTCGCGCTCATGGCGCTCGACTCTATCATTTTCGCCTTGACGCAGCGAGAGACCCGCGGGCGCTCGAAGCCGGCCGGGAGCCTTGGCTCGCTTTCATGTCCCGTTCACATAGAATATGCACCATTGCTCAATGAGCCTGACCGACAGGAAGGGGGCACTCGAGCGCAACCAGTGCATCGCGCGCAGGCCGTGACAAGAACAATCGATCTGGTCTATTTCAATGCGGGGGGAGGGCATCGCGCGGCCGCGACGGCCTTGGAGACCGTGATCCGGGCGGAACAGCGCCCCTGGCAGGTGCGCCTCGTGAACCTCATGAAGGTGCTCGATCCCAAAGATGTGTTCCGCAAGACCACGGGCATGGACTGGGAAGACATCTACAACAACCGTCTCGCCCGCGGCTGGAGCGTCGGCCTCGCGCAGGAGTTGAAGCTCCTGCAGGCGGCCATCCGCTTGAGCCATCGATCCATGGCCAGCCGGTTGCGGCGCCACTGGCGCAAAGCCCCGCCCCGACCTGGTGGTCTCGCTCATTCCGAACTTCAACCGCCCGATGTACGAGGCGGTCGCCTCGCTCACCCCGCACGTGCCTTACGTCACCCTGCTCACCGATTTCGCGGACTACCCGCCGCATTTTTGGATCGAGCCGCGGCAGGCGCAGCACTTCATCTGCGGCACGCCGAAGGCCGCCGCACAAGCACGCGCACTCGGCTACGGCGAGGACCGTGTGCACCTGACCTCCGGGATGATCATCCGCCCGGACTTCTACGCCGCAGTCGAGATCGATCGCCGCGCGGAGCTGCGCAAGCTCGATCTGGATCCGGACCGGCCCACGGGTCTCGTCATGTTCGGCGGCCATGGATCGCGCGCCATGCAGGGCATCGCCAAGCGCCTCGACGATGTGCAGCTCATCATCATCTGCGGGCACAACAAAGCGCTCGCACAGCACCTCAAGCTCACGAGCGGCGCGGCACGCGCGCCGCGCGCCGTGCTGGGATTCACCTCACAGATGCGCCACTACATGCAGCTCGCCGATTTCTTCATCGGCAAGCCGGGCCCGGGGAGCATCAGCGAGGCCGTGCAGCAGGGGTTGCCGGTGGTGGTGGTGCGCAACACCTGGACCATGCCGCAGGAGCGCTACAACACCGACTGGGTGCTCGAGAACGGCGCCGGCATCGTGCTCGAATCGTTCCGCTTCGTCGACGCGGGCGTGCGCTCGATCATCGCCCGCTTGGACGAGTTCAAGGCGAATCTCGCGCGCATCGAAAATCGAGCGGTGTTCGAGATCCCGCAGATTCTCGAGCGCATCCTGGAATCCCGCGGGCTGCACGGTGCTCTGCCCGCCGCATTAGCCGGCCGCGCCGCGACGCTCGTCCACTAGCCCGCATGGCGCGCTAGTTCCGTGGCTACCTTCCTGCTCGCCTTCGGCGCGCTGTTCTCCATCGTCAATCCGCTCTCGGGCGCGTTCATCTTTTTCGGCGCAACTCAAGGCATGGAGCCCAAGACGCGCGCCGCGGTGTCGCGCTGGGTGGCGATCTACGCGTTCTGCATCGTCGCGGCCTCGCTGTACGTGGGCGCGTACGTGCTGAGCTTCTTCGGCATCTCGATCCCCGTGCTGCGCGTCGCGGGCGGCATCGTCGTGTCCATGTCCGGCTGGCGCATGCTGAACGAGCCCGACGCCACGGAGCAGCGCCGCAGTGAAGCGCCCGCCTATCCGCGCTCCATCGATACCCCGCCGAGCCGGCTCGCGTTCTATCCGCTCACCATGCCCTTGACCACCGGGCCCGGCACCATCTCGGTCGCGATCTCCATCGGCGCGGGCCGGCCCGGCGGGACGTACGCCTCCCTGATCTCTTTCTTTATCGAGACGCTCGCGGCGACGCTGCTGCTCGTGCTGCTGGTGTACGGCTCCTACCGCAATTCCGGGCGCCTCGCGGATCTGGTCGGTCCGACCGGGACGACCATCGTCGTGCGCCTGTCCGCGTTTCTCTTGTTCTGCATCGGCATCCAGGTGTTCTGGAATGGCGCCGGCGAGCTGCTCGCGCATTTGCCGGTGGGGGCGCCCGTTAGCTAGCCGTCCAGGCCCTGCGCCTTCAGGTACTCATCGTAAGTGCCCTTGAAATCGACCAGCTTGCCGCCCGGCTTGAGCTCGAGGATGCGTGTCGCGAGGCCGCCGACGAACTCGCGGTCATGGGAGACGAACACCAGCGTCCCTGCATAGTGCTCGAGGCCGATCTGCAGCGACTCGATGGTCTCCATGTCCATGTGGTTGGTGGGCTCGTCCATCAGGAGCACATTCGGTCGCGTGAGCATGAGCTTGCCGTAGATCATGCGGCCCTTCTCGCCGCCCGACAGCACGCTCACCGATTTCTTGGTCTCCTCGCCGGAGAAGAGCAATCGCCCCAGGGTCGCGCGCACGATCTGATCGTCGTCCGCCTTGCCGGTGTATTGCGACATCCAGGTAAAGAGATCGCAGGGCGGCAGGAACTCGGCCTGCGGATCCTGCGGCATGTGGCCGACCTGCGCATTCTCGACCCACGTGATGCGGCCCGCCGTCGGCGTCAGCTCGCCGGCGAGGCAGCGGATCAGCGTGGTCTTGCCGGCGCCGTTCGGGCCGATGATGGCAATGCGCTCGCCCGCCTCGATCTGAAAGTTGACCTTGTCGAGCACATTCTGGTCCGTGCCGGGATAGCGGAAGCAGAGTCCCTCCACCGTGACCGCCGAGCGATAGAGCTTCCTCCCCTGCTCGAAGCGGATATAGGGATTCTGGCGGGACGATGGACGCACTTCCTCCAGCTTGATCTTCTCGAGCTGCCGCTTGCGCGAGGTCGCCTGGCGCGCCTTCGATGCGTTCGCCGAAAAGCGCCGCACGAACTCCTGCAGGTCGGAGATCTTGTCGCGCGCCTTGGCGTTGGCCGCCTCCACCCGCGCGCGCGCCTGCACCGAGGCGAGCATGAAGTCATCGTAGTTACCGGGATAGACCTTGAGCTGCTGAAAGTCGAGGTCGGCGATGTGGGTGCACACCTGATTCAGGAAATGCCGGTCATGGCTGATGATGACCATGGTGGCGTCGTATTCGTTGAGCGCACGCTCGAGCCAGTGGATCGAGTGAATGTCCAGGTTGTTGGTGGGCTCATCGAGCAGCAGCACATCGGGCCGCGAGAACAGCGCCTGCGCGAGCAGCACGCGCAACTTCAAGCCCGGCGGCACCTCGCGCATCGGGCCGTTGTGGCGCGACTCGGGGATGCCGGCGTCGGTGAGAATGCTGCCGGCGCGCGCCTCGGCGTCGTAGCCGCCGTACTCGGCGAACACCGCCTCGAGCTCGGCGGCGCGCATATAATCAGCGTCGCTCGACTCGGGGTTCGCATAGATCCGGTCGCGCTCGGTCATCGCGCGCCACAGCTCCGCGTGCCCTTGCATGACCACGTCGATCACACGCTCGTCCTCGTAGCCGAACTGGTTCTGGTTGAGCTTGCCGAGCCGCATACCCGTCTGCAGCATCACCTCGCCCGCGCTCGGCTCGAGGTCGCGGCCCAGCACCTTCATGAGCGTGGACTTGCCCGAACCGTTCGCGCCGATGAGGCCGTAACGATTGCCGTCGAAAAATTTGACGGTGACCTGCTCGAAAAGGGGCTTCGCGCCGAATTGCACGGCGACGTTGGACGTAGAAAGCATCGACTTCCGTTGGAGCTTGAAAAGGGAGTGGCCGGCGCCGCTCGGGAGGGGCGCTGCCGGCGGCGGATTCTATCCGAGCCGGCGGTTTCGCGCGAGGTTTGGCCCGCGCAGCCCCAAATTTGGCGCCGGACTGCGCGATTTTCAAGCCGCCCGGGGCTTATCCAAGGCCTTTAGAGGGAAAAGAGCGCCCCGCGCGGGGAACGCGGGGCGCCCGAACGACACTCGCTTGCCTGAATCGTTCTTCTTATTCCGAGTCGATGAGTTTGTTGACTTGACCACAGCCTCCGGCTCGTCCGCAAGGGGCAATGAATAAAACCGCCGCAGGGCGGGGCGCCTTATGGCAAATTGCTGTGGCGCGCGGCGCTGCAGCCGTGTGAGGGAGATTTCAGGGGAATGAACATGAAGAAAGCACTCTGCGCGCGCCGAGTCGCGGCGCTCTCAAGCTGCGCTGCGCTGTTCGCGTGCGCTGTCGCGGCGGCCGTGACAACCCGTGCCGCCGCGGCAACGGGCGCCGCGCCCGCCGGCACCGATTATCATGCGCGCGTGATCCGCGTGCTCGAGCAAACGCCGCTCATCGACGGCCACAACGATCTTGGCCTGGGAGATCCGGGATCGCTACAAGAGCCGGCTCGCTGCCATCGATCTGAAAACCGATACCTCGAAGCTGCCGGTGGGGCCCGACATGGCGCCGCTCATGACGGACATCGTTCGCCTGCGCGCCGGGCACGTGGGCGGACAATTCTGGTCGGTGTGGGTGCCGGTCGATGTAAAGGGCCCCGAGGCCGTGCAGATGACGCTCGAGCAGATCGATCTGGTGAAGCGCATGGCCGCGCGCTACCCGGCGGACTTCGAGATCGCCTACACGGCGGCGGACGTGCGCAGGATTCACCGCGCCGGCAAGATCGCCTCGCTCATCGGCATCGAGGGCGGCCATCAGATCAACAACTCCCTCGCAGTGCTGCGGCAGATGTACGATCTCGGCGCCCGCTACATGACGCTCACCCACGTGCTCACCACCGGCTGGGCCGACTCTGCCACTGACGCGCCGCGGCACCATGGACTCACACCGTTTGGCGAGGACGTGGTCCGGGAAATGAACCGCTTAGGGCTGCTGGTCGACTTGAGCCACGTTTCGCCCGATACCATGCGCGCCGCGCTCCGCGTGAGCACGGCGCCCGTGATTTTCTCGCACTCCTCCGCACGCGCGCTCGTCGACCATCCGCGCGACGTACCCGACGATGTGCTCAGGCTCGTGGCCGCAAACGGCGGCGTGGTGATGGTGAATTTCGCAACGGCCTACGTATCCGACGCGGTCAATCGCTGGGAGGCGGACCGCTCGGCGGAGGTCGCGCGCTACGAGAGCCCGCCCTATGGCGGTCTCTATATCGGCCAGCCCGATCGCGCCAAGGCGGCGCTCGCGGCGTGGGAGCACGAGCATCCGAAGCCCCAAGCGACGCTCGCGCAAGTCGCCGATCACATCGATCACGTCCGGCAAGTGGCCGGCATCGACCACGTCGGGCTCGGCTCGGATTTCGACGGCATTCCCGATACGCCGCGCGGCCTCGAGGGCGTCGACAAGTATCCGGACCTGCTGGTCGAGCTCATGCGCCGCGGCTGGAGCGACGGCGACGTCGCGAAAGTCGCCGGCGCCAATGTGCTGCGGGTCATGGCCGACTGCGAGCACGTCGCGGCGACGCAGCGCTCGCAGCAGGCCTCGGAGGCGGTATTCGAGGCGAGCGAGCCGCCGGCGGGCGAGAAGCACTAGGATTTAGGGGCACGCCTGTCTCTGCGCCGGCTTGCGTGGCCACACTCGCTGCTCAGCCGTGTCCCTCCTGGCCCTCGGCGGTGCGGATGAGGCTCACGAGCTTCATGAGCTCGGCCCAGCCGGTGTCGGACACCGCGCAGTAACGCAGATTCCCGTCTTGCCAGAAGGCGAGGCGATAGCCGTTGCGGGTGGTTTCCGCCGGCAGGGTGGTGCCCTCGCCCGCCCAGCTGAAGACGTTGATCACGTGCGCACCGTGCTGATAGACGAGCGCCGCGGCGCGCTGGTGCTCGAAGTAGTCGGCGCGTCCGCCGAGCAGGCGATAGCCCTGCGCCGTGAAGTCGTACACCGCCGGGGAGACGTCGACGTGCCCCGCGAACCAGGGCTTCACCGTGTGCCGATCGGTCGACTCGACATCGACGAGATGCGCGGGCAGGAGCGAGCGAACGTGCGCGTTGACGAGATCGTCGAGCAGTGCCCCGCGCGGCGCGGTGACTTGTGGCGCGATGAGAAAAAAGGCCAGGGCCGCCGCGAGCAACCCGCCCCCCGCGCCGGTGAGCAGGCCACGGCCGAAGGATTGCGCGGAGCGTCCGCGTGCCTGCCACCCGAGTGCCGGCCACGCACGTCTTGCGGCACGCGCGGGCGCTGCGGTTTCGCGATCGAGCGCCGCGCTGATGCGCGCGGCGAGCGCGGCCGGCGCACGCTCGTCGGGGAGCTCCGCGCGCAGCGCCGCGCGCATGGTCTTGAGATCCTCGAGAGCCGCGCGGCACTCGGCGCAGCTTTCCAAGTGCCCCTCGAAGGCAGCGGCGCCGAGCGCATCGAGCTCGCCGTCGAAATAAGCGTGTAAGCGATGTTCGGTCTCAGCGCACGGCATCGCGTTCCTCCTCACTTTCACTCAGCCAGCGCGCCTTGAGGCCCGCGCGGGCGCGCGCCAGCCGCGACATGACGGTGCCGATGGGCACCTGGGTGACTGCGGCGATTTCTCGATAATCGAGCTCCTCGATCTCACGCAGGATCAAAACCTCGCGGTGCTCCGGCGGCAGATCCCCGAGCAGGCGCTCGACATTGCGCTCCTCGTCGCGGTTCATCGAGACGGACTCCGGGCCGGGCGCCGTGGAGACCAAGGCGGCGCTGTCGTCGGAGTCGCCCTCCGCAGGCAAGGGCACGAAGCCACGTCGCTCGCGCTGCGCCAGGGCCGTCAGGTGACAATTGCGCACGATGCTGAAGAGCCACGCCTTGACGTCGCTGCCGCGCAATCCGTCGATGCCTCGGAAGGCGCGCAGCATCGCGTCCTGCACGACGTCGTCCACATCGGCGGGCGAACGGGCGAGCCAACGTGCAAAGCGATACGCCGCATCGAGATGCGGCAGCACCTGCACATCGAATCGCGCACGCCGCTCTTCCGCGGAGCCGCGCTCGGCCCTCATGGCTCTCCACTTCGGCTCATCGCTCACCCTCGTCTTGCCCAGAAGACTTGCCGCAGCGGCATTTTATTCCCTTGGCGGGGTCCGCGGGCGGCAGCTATCATTTCCACCCCATGAGACAGCCATCAGTCATCCTCATGGGCGCGCTCCTGTTCTCCGTCGCGCGAGCCGCGGACCCGCCGCCGCTGCAGGAAGGCTTGTGGGAGGTCCGCGGGCGCAGCGTCGAGAATCCCGGCGCCAAAGTGACGAATTTCAGCTACCGGCTGTGCCGCAATCACGCCTTCGATACGGCCATGGACTCGCAGGTGAAGAATGCCAAGGAATGCAGCACGTCATTCGATGACCTCGGGGGCGGCCGATTCGCCGCCGCTTCGAGCTGTAACCTCGGCGGCCGGGTCATCGTGTCGAAGGGCACCTACACGTACGACAGCGCCATCTTGACGCACGCCGAATCGCACGCGACATACACGCCGGCCTTCAACGGCAAGACCGAGGAGACGCTGCTGCAGGAGCAGCGCTTCCTCGGCGAATGCCCGGCGGGCATCAACCCGGGCGACCGGATCATGAGCGACGGGACCGTACAGCGCTACGGCAAATAGCACCGGCCGCTCATTGCCCCGGCCATAATGCGGCCTGGGCCGCCTCGAGCGCCCGCGCCACACGCTCCGCCCACACCGTCTGTCCCGCCTCGTCGCTGACGAGGTCCTGGCGAATCTCGATCTCGACATGCGGCAGCCCGCGCACTTCGCCGTGCTGGGGGACGGTGTAATCGGTCGCGTCGCTGACGAAGTAGGGCTCGTTGTCGGCGAACGTGAGATCCCGCTCCCGGCGCAACATCTCGAGCACCAACCCCGCAAAGCGGCGGTCGCGGTTATAGAGCACCGCACCGTGCATGTCGCGGCTCTTGCCTTTGTACACGTCGGTCATGGTGTGCTGCGCCACGAGGATGGTACGCCGGCCCGCCGCCTGGCGCTCATCGAGGAGCGCGCGGATGTGCGCGTGATAGGGCTCGAAGATCTCCGCGCGCCGCGCGGCGAGCTCAGCCTCGCTGAGGTCAATGTTCCCCGGGATCGCGACGTACTCGCTCAATCGCGGGATCGAGGTCTCGACCCGCGGGTCGCGATTGCAATCGATCACGAGTCGCGAGTAGTTCTGCGCGACGAGCGGCGCATCGAGGATGGCGGACATGCGCCTCGCGAGGCCCAAAGCGCCGATGTCCCAGGCGATGTGCCGGGCGAGCTCCGCGCCGTCGAGCCCCAGATTGTCGAGCGCGCGCGGGATGCGTGCGCCCGCATGGTCGACCACGATCACGAAGCTCGAGCGCCCGCGCGGCCGCTCCTCGAATACCGCCGCGGGCTCATCGTCCGCGAGCAACTTGAATCCGGCACTCGATCGATTTCCCATGCGCGTGTCCCGCCGTTGATTCATCTATCCTGCGTGTCAGCAAATCATATACGCGATCTCGAGCCGCGGAGAAGGTGCTCATCGCAGAGCCCCGCGTGCTAGGGTTCTGCCATGGACCACGCAACGCTGGACGCGACCCCACCCCAGCCGCCGCAGATGCTGACCCGGTGGCAGCGCGTGAAGTCGCACCCGCTGGCGCGCGTCGGACCGGGGCTCATCACCGGCGCGGCGGACGACGATCCGAGCGGCATCGCGACCTACTCGCAGGCCGGCGCGCAATTCGGACTCGACATGCTCTGGACCATGCCGCTCGCCTACCCGCTCATGTCGGCCATCCAGTGCATGTGCGCCTTCATCGGCCGCACCACCGGCAAGGGGCTCGCGGCGAACATCAAGACGGCGTTCCCGCCCATCGTGCTCACGGGCGTGGTGCTCGGCTTGCTCGTCGCCAACACGCTCAACATCGCAGCGGATCTCGCCGCCATGGGCGAGGCCGCGGCCCTGGTGACGGGCGTCGATCGGCACGTCATGACCGCGCTGTTCGTGGCGGCGACCCTGCTCTTGCAGATCTTCGTGCCCTACCATCGCTACGTGTTCTTCTTGAAGTGGCTGACGCTCTCGCTCCTCGCCTATGTGGCCGTGCTGTTCGTGGTGCACGTGCCCTGGGGCCAGGTGGCGCTGCACACGTTCGTCCCCCGATTCAAGCCCGATGCCACCGCCGCGGCGGTGGTCGTGGCCATCTTCGGCACCACCATCAGCCCGTACCTGTTCTTCTGGCAGGCCTCGGAGGAAATCGAGGACATGGAGGCGCGGCGCGAAGCCCGGCGCTGCGTGCACGATCCCGCCGTCGGCGCCCGCGGAGCTGCGCCGCATCCGCTGGGACACCTGGAGCGGCATGTTCTATTCGGATCTGGTGGCGATTCTTCATCATTCTGGCCACCGCCGTCACCTTGCACACCGCCGGTATCACGAACATCCAGACCGCCGCGCAGGCGGCGAGCGCGCTCAAGCCGCTCGCGGGGGAGTTCGCATTCCTCTTGTTTACGATCGGTATCGTCGGCGTGGGTCTGCTCGCCGTGCCGGTGCTCGCGGGATCGGCCGCATACGCGCTGGCCGACACCATGGGCTGGCCGTACGGCCTCGGCCGGAAGTGGTCCGAGGCGCGCGGCTTCTACGCCGTCATTGCCGTGAGCATGCTCGCGGCGCTCGTCCTGCAGTACTCGCCCATCGATCCCATGAAAGGGCTTTTCTGGAGCGCCGTCATCAACGGTGTGGTGGCGGTGCCGCTCATGGCCGTGATCATCTTGCTCGTGTCCAAGAAATCCGTGATGGGACCTTTCACCGCGAGCCGCCCCCTCGTCGTCCTCGGCTGGATCGCGACGGCGGTCATGGGCGCCGCCGCCGTGAGGATGCTAATTCCGGGATAGCGCCGCCCGCACGTGGCGAAAGCGCAAGAGCGCCGCGAGCCCGAGGAGCGACAAGCCGTCGAGGCCTCCGCCTCCCCCGCCCGAGGAGGGGGCCGTGACCTGCAGTTGAGCCGTGCTCGTGGCCGATTTGCCGACGGCATTCGCGCAGCTGAGGGAATAGGACGTCGTGCCGGTGACGGTCGGCTTTACCGATCGTGAGCCGCTACTCGCGAGCGCGCCGCTCCAGCCGCCCGAGGCCGTGCAGCCCGTCGCGTTGATGGCCGACCAATCGAGCGTGGCCTCGCTCCCGAGCGTGATCGAGCTCTGCGCGAGGCTAAGAGTCGGCGCACCCGGCGGGAACTGCGCGAGTGCGGCACCCGCCTGAATGAACCCGTATCCCGACTCGTAATTCGGCGTGGGCGAGCCCATGGCGAGGGCGGTCTTTTGCAGCGCCGAGTAGATCTGCGCGGGAGTCGCCGCCGAGTTCGCTTGCAGGATCAGCGCCGCGATGCCCGCGGCGTGCGGCGTCGCCGCCGAGGTGCCGAAGAAATTCGGATAAGTCGGGGTTGTTCTGGCATTCGGTGATGGAGGTATTGAATTTCCCGCCGGTCAGCCCCGCGCTCGCGAGCGTGAACCCGAGGAAGGTGTCGTTGGCGCCGTCCGGCCCCACGAAATCCGGCTTCTGACGCACGCACCGGCGTCGCGAGCCGCGTACCGCTGGTGTCGAAGAGCGTCGGCGCACCGCCAGCGGATGAGTAGGCCTCGAGCTGAGCGGGCGATGTCCCGCAGGCGGGTGTCGCGAAATAGAGGGCGGCGCCGACCGTGCCCGCGGTGGCGGCATTGTGATGTCCCTGCAGCGTGGGGCCGTTCGTGGCGAACTGCGTGATGCTGCTGCCCAGGCCGTCATCCGCAACGGTCAGAATCACCCGGCCGGGCGCGGCCGTGCCGTTCGCGAGGCCGAGAGAGAACTGCAGACTCTGCTGCGCCGTGTTGGACGTCGCATTCGCAGGATTCGCGATGATCAGGATCTGGTAGGGATCCGTGCCCAAAGCATTCGGTCCCGTGCAGCTGCCCGTGTTGCCGTCGTAGTCCTCGACGACGACACCGATGGCTCCGGTGACGCACAGGTCGAGCTGGCTCGTCGCGCCGCCGCTTGCGGGGGCGCCCGTGACGTAGGGTTGATCCCACTCCACTTCTATGACCACCAGCTCGCCGGGCTGCATCGCGGGGATGGTCACCGGCAGCGAGTTGGTGGTCGTCGCTCCGGAGGTGTCGAAGTTGAGCAGTTTCTCGTTCGGCTGCAGGCCATTGGTCGCGAGGGTCGCGAAGGACGGCGCCGTGTTCTCGTAGGAGAGGTCGCCGTTGTTGCCCGCGGCCGTGAAGTAGGCGACGCCCTTCGCCTCCACGGTGTTGATCGCCTGGGCGACGATGCCGTCCTGGAAGTAAGGCTCGTCGAGGTAGGAGATGTCGTCGGCGATGACCTTCGCGCCCGCGGCCTGGAGCTCGATGATACCGTTCGCGAAATCCGCCTCGCTCACCGTCGGCCGTGTAAAAGGCGAGGCTCGCTCCCGGCGCGACCGCATGCACGATCTGCAGCATGGCTCGGCCCTCGTCGCCGAACGGGGACTCCTCCGGCGCGCCATAGTCCAGGCAGGAAGCCTCCTCGAGCACGAAGACCCCGGTCGGGAGCGCTCCCGTGGACACGTCCATCGCGTAATCGGCCGTGAATCCGTTGTACGCATAGCCCTCGTAGCCGCTCGCCGGCACCCCGCTGCCACTCGCCTCGTACGCGGAATAGCAATCGAAGCTGTCCGAGAGCACCCCGACGGTCACGCCCGTGCCCGTGAGCGTCGGATAGGTCGTGCGCAGCGCAGCGCTGCCCTGGACGAAATCGCCCTGGGTGCTCACGGGGCCCGTCTGCGCCGACACCGCCGTGCGCGGCATCGCCGCGCGCAGAGCGGCGAGCTCGCCGAGCGCCGCCGCCGCCTCGAGCTGCGCAACCGGCAGCCAGCCGCCCACATCGTTCGAGTACACGGACGGATGCTCGAGTCCAAGGCTTGCGAGGGCGGCCTCGAGGTCGCCCACGTCGCCGCGCGTCACGGCATCGATCGCGACCAAGGGCATGGTCCGTGCTCTTCGAGGTCGTGAATCGCGCAGCCGGACTCAGCGCGTGCAAGTCCCCGAGGGCATGATCGGGGCGCACCCGCGAGGCGTGCCGCGCGAGGTCCGCGAGCACCGAGTCGAGCTTGGCGGCGGCGCCGTGCCGCTGCGCCATGCTGCGTGTGCCGATCGCGTACAGCTGCGCTCTGCCCGGAGCGGGCGATGGGTGCAGTCGATAGGGGAGCCTCGAGATGCCCGAGGATGCGGTCATGGCGGCGAGCATCGCCAGTGTGGCGGCAAAAAGGTAGCGTGACATAACCCTCCCTGGCGAAGTGCAGGCGCCCGATACCCGTCAGTTTCTTATAGGGACCGAGCGATAACCGTGAGCCAACTCACTGTGCATCCATCGAGCCGGCGGCGTCCTCAGGTCCCCGCGATGCCGGCGCGCGCTTCGAGCATACGCCGGGCGGCCTGCAACGCGGTATCGATGGCGGCACGTCGGTAATCCCAGATCTCGCCGGGCGCGGGCGGCACGAGCGCCATCGTGGCGTTCGCCTCGAACAGGAGCACGCGCGCCGTCGGGCGCGAGCGCGAAATCGATGCCGCCGTATTCGAGCACCGAGCGCCGCGCGGACCCGCTCGAGCGCGCGCATCGCGCGAGGTCCCAGCACCCCCGGCATATCGCGCAAGAAGCGCCGCTCCTCCTCGCGGAAGGCGGCATTGCGTGCCATGTCGGCGCTGAAGTAGTGCACCTTCCAATCGGAGGAGACCGCGAGGTGCAGCGGGTAGAGCACGCCGTCGATGAACATGACCCGGTACTTGCGCGCCATGCCGTCCGGGCCGCGCGCGTCGAGATACTCGATCGCGAGCAGCTCCTCGCCCGCGAGCGTGGCGAGCGCGCCGGCGAGGGCCTCGCGCCGCTCCACCCGCACGAAGTGCCGCCCCGTGTGAAAGCCGGGACTTCGCAGCAGCAGCGGAAACTTCGAGACCCGAATCGCAGGGGCCATCGGGGCCCGATTCCAGACTCGCGCGCGATCGCGTCTCGATGCGAGGCGCGATCACATCGGGGATGGCGGCCATCCGCCGCGCGTTGTCGGCGCGTCCCGTCACCTCGCACCCGCGCCGGCCGGTTGATGACCGGCGCCGTGCTGCGCGCCGCGAGCGCCTCGGCGCGCTCGAGCGCCAGGGCGCAAAGGTCCGCATCCCCGATCGCATTCATGATAAGCGCGTGCGGCGGCAACGGTTGCTCCGGATCGTAGTAATCCGCGTAGATCGCATGAATGGTGAAGCGACGGTCGTCGATCCACAGCCGGGTAGGAATGTTGCCGCCGCGCGCCGAGACCAGCAGCACGATGGGGACGCCCTGCCCCGTGCCGCGATAGGGCTGCGTGACCAGCGCCCGCCCGGTGAATCCGCGGCGGCGATGCTCGTCGGCGGCGTCGAGGCCGAGCTCGCCGAGCACCCAGGCCATGCCCTGATGGGCCTCGTGCAGCTCCGGATCGAGGGCGAGCGCGGCCTCGTACTGCGCGCGCGCGCCGGCGACGTCCTGCTCCTCGCGCAGCAGGTTGCCGAGATTCACGCGCGCCGACGACATTGTCGGGGTGATGCGCGACGGCCTGTGTATAGGCGGTACGCGCCGCCGATCGATAGCCGCCCGACCACGCGAGCGTCGCGAGCTCGTTGAGCGCACTGAAATTTCGAGGATCCTGGCGCAGCACCTCGATGTAGGCCTGCTTGGCGGCTTCGTCCTGTCCTGCGCGGCCGAGCGTGCGTGCACGCTCGAGTCCCGCGGCGATGCGCCGTGCCTCATCCATGCTGCGCGGCGCTCATCGCCGGGTATCTGCTCACACATGGATCGCTACGTTAGCACCGCGCGGCCAAATCATGACCTCACCGTAATGAAACGAAACGCAGCGCGCACGGTCCGAAAAATTGGACGCCGATTTTTTTTCGCGACGTGCCGAGCGACTCTGTCTCGATACGCCGACAATTGAAAATTATTGTCAACTAGCTAGTAGAGTTTTCATCATGAACCATGAGCTCGACAACACGTGGCAATACGGCGAATCGCTCCTCATCGGTGGAGTCGAGAGTCTATTCCAGGGTTGGAAGGCCTCGACCGAGATGATCGGCAAGATCTGGAACGGCGGTGCGGAGCGTTGGCAAGCCGCAAATCGGCAAATTCAAGTCGCATCCGTGAATCTCGCCGACATCCTGCGCGCGCGCACGTCGACTTAACCCTCCAGCCCGGCGCCCCCGGGTTGCGCGCCCGGCGCTTTTGACGATCGGCGCGCGCGCCGCCTATCATTCGTCATGCGCTTCCACATCATCCCCGCGTGCCTCGCCGGCGCGCTTGTAACGGCCGCCTCGCTTCCGGCGGCGCTTGCACAGGTTCCCCGAGCGCAGAGCGGTAGCGCCGGCCGATCCCGTCGCGATTCTGGTCGGGCGTCTCGATCTCGAGCGCTACAAGGCGACGATCAAGGGGCTCACCCAGTTCGGCGACCGCCGCCAGGGCACCGACCGCAATCGCGCGGCCATCGACTGGATCGAGGCGCAGCTCAAGAGTTACGGCTGCTCGAACACCGAGCGCCTGCACTACACCTACTCGCCCGACGAGAAGCCGCAGCCGAGCGGGCCGCCGAAAGCGCCCGGACGCGAGCGCCGCCGCCGGCGGCGGGCGCTCTGCGCGGCAATCGCGGGCCGACCGGCGTGAACACGGATCCCATGCGCCAGCCCGACGAGAAGCTGCGGGCGCTCAACATGCAGCCGAGCGCGCCCGGCCCGCGCGAGGAGGTGTATTGCACCAAGGTCGGCACGACGCACCCCGAGGAGATGTACATCGTCGGCGGCCACATGGACGGGCACGGCTGGGGCGAGGCGGCGAACGACGACGGCTCGGGCGCGGCGCTGGTCATGGAGCTCGCCCGGGTGTTCTCATCGCCGGACGTGAAGACCGAGCGCTCCATCCGCTTCATCCTGTGGAACAACGAGGAGACCGGCCTGAACGGCGCCTACGCCTATGTGGCGCAGCGCGCGGCGCTGCAGGGGATCGAGTCGCCGCGCCGGTTCCGGGCAGTATCCCGAGCCGCGCTGGCTCGGCATGATCCAGCACGACATGATGCTGTTCGACCACGGCATGCCGCGCGCGGACGGCACGGTCGCGAAGGAGCAGCGGCCGGAGGCGGACGTGAACATCGAGTTCCAGTCGCTGGCCAAGCAGGCCGAAGGCGCGCAGAAACTGGCGTGGGCGTTGTACGCCGCCAACGAGGCCTACGCGACCGACTATCCGGCGGCCGTCGGCCCGCACATGACCAACACCGACTCGCACGCCCTTCATGGATCTCGTGCCCGCGATCAGCGTGCGCGAGAACGAGCGCGGCACCGCAGATCGGCGCCGGCTGGGACCCGCACTGGCATCAGCCGACCGATGTGTACGCGACGTTCAGCGACGCCGATTTCCGCCTCGGTCTGAACGCCGCGCAGACGACGCTCGGGGCGGTCGCCCGCCTGACGGGCGCCACTCGCGCCGAATAGCGACGCAGCCCAGCGTAGCTCTAGTTACGGTTGCCGCTCGTGCAGAGTGAGGGACGTGTAGTTCACATGCACGAAGGTGTAGCCCGAGCCGTTCGTTCGTAAATGCCCGATCCCCGGGAACGGCAGATGCGCGCCGGCGACCCAGTAGCGGTGCTCGGCTGCGTCCGCGAACACCTTCTTGCGCTGTTCCGCGGCTGCCGGCAAGTCGAGGTCGTATTGGAGGGACACCGACGGGTCCGGGAACTGCGCGGTGGCGGCATGCATGAGATCGCCCCACAGGAGCAGCTTCTCACCGCCGCTCTCCACCATATACAGGGTGTGGCCGGGGGTATGTCCCGGGGTCGCGACGGCGCGCACGCCCGGCACGAGCTCGACGTCACCCTTGAACGGCTTGAAGCGGCCGGCCGCGACGTACGGCGCGAGCGCCTTCTGCGCATTCGCGAAACCGTCTTTAGCGTCCGCGGGCGCCGCCGCCATCTTGGCCTTACTCAACCAGTAGTCCGCCTCCTGCTGCGAGGCGCGCACGACGGCATTCGGAAACGCCCTCTTGCCGTCCTTGATCAATCCGCCGATGTGATCCGAATGCATGTGGGTGATGTAGACCTCGTCCACCTGCTCCGGCCGGTATCCCGAGGCTTCGAGATTATTGAGGAGCTTGCCGACCGTGGGTCCGAAGAAGGTTCCCGCGCCGGTGTCGATGAGCACGAGTTTCGTGCCCGTGTTGATGAGGAAGCCGTTCACCGAAGCCTCGACCGGATTGGAGAGGAAGGAACGGCTCAGATCCTCGTCGAGCTGCTTCGGGGTGATGTTGCTGAGGAGCTTCGCGAGGTCCATGGGGAAGGTGCCGTCGTTGAGCGCGGTGACCTCGAAGTCGCCGAGCATCATGCGGTACCAGCCCGGCGCCTGAGTCTTCAGTTGCGGCGCGGCGGCGAGCGCGGACGTTCCGCACAGAAAGGCGAGTGCGCAAACCGCAGCCGCGGCGCCCGAGCGAAGGTTGAGCATGGCAACTCCGGAATATTGGAAGGCCGCGATTATAGGGGCTCGATGCGTGCTCCGGCGCGCATTGATACAGATGAAATACAGGTCGGTTACGCACCCTGTTGAGGGAGGTGGGTATCGAGCTCGCGGCGGCACTGCTCTGCATTCGTGAAGTGAATCGTGCGGAACCCCAGGCGCCGGGCGGACTCAATATTCGGCAAATGATCATCGATGAAAACCGTCTCGGCCGGAAGCAAGTCGTAGCGCTGCGTGAGGTGATGGAAGATCTCGGGATCGGGTTTCACCAGACCCACCTCTCCGGAAACCACGATGCCGCGAAATCGATCCCAATGCTCGTGACGGCTCTTCAGGAGCGCGAAGAACGGAGCCGACATATTGGAGAGGCCATAAAGCGGCACACCCCGCTGCGCGAGCTCGTTCAGGAGCGCGATGGAATCCGGCAATGGCGTGAGGGAGTCCTTGATGTGCTGCATGAGAGCGCGCATCTCGGCGACGGGACGGCCCATCCGCGCGGCGAAGCGCTCGATGGCGGCGCTCTCGCTCAAGCTGCCGCGATCGATATCGATCCAGTCCGGGTGGCGGATGACGGCATCGCGTACCAGCGCGCGCGAGGGCTCATCGGCGTAGAAGCCCGCGATGACGGCCTCGGGCTGCCAGCGCACGAGCACGCCGCCGAAATCGAAAACGACGTTGCGGACGGGGGATGCGTTCACCGGCTGCTGCTCATTGTAGCTGGGCTCATACGGTAGTATGCCGACCGTGGCCCGCTCCCGTATTCGCCGTTGGCGTATTTTTTTCATCGTGTCGGGGCTGGCACTCATCGTGCTCGCCGCGATCGCCGCGCTCTGGGTCGTGCATCTCGATCGCGTGGTGACCCGCGAGTTCCAGGGACGTCTCTGGTCGATTCCCGCGCGCGTGTATGCCGCGCCGCTCGAGCTCTACGTGGGCGCGCCGATCCCGGCCAACGACCTCGAGCAGGAGCTGCGCCGCCTGCACTACCGCCGCGGCGATCCGTCGTCGGGCCCGGGCATCTATCAGCGCATCGGCAATGCCTTCGACCTGCAGGCGCGGCGCGCGCGCTTCATCGACGAGCTGCGCCTGCCGGAGCGCGTCTCCATCCACGCCGACAACACCGCCATCACGGGCATGCGTCTCGCGAGCGGCGCCGACTTGCCGGTGTTCCGTCTCGATCCGCCGGTGATCGGCAGCGTCTTTCCCATTCACGGCGAGGACCGCCTGGTCGTGGCCCCGGCCGACGTTCCGCCGCTCCTGCGCAGCGGCATCAAGCTCATCGAGGATCGGCGCTTCGACGAGCATCACGGCGTCGATCCTCTACGGCGTGCTGCGCGCGATCTGGGCCAACCTGCGAGCCGGGCGCGTCGTGCAAGGCGGCAGCACGCTGACTCAGCAGCTCGTCAAGAACTACTTTCTGTCGGACGAGCAGACCTTCGGCCGCAAAGCGACCGAGGCCGTCATGGCCATGCGTCTCGAGGCGCACTACTCGAAAGAGGACATTCTGGTCGCGTACTTGAACGAGGTGTATCTGGGCCAGGACGGCGCGCGCGCCATCCACGGCTTCGGACTCGGCAGCGAGTATTACTTCGCCAAGCCCTTGGACGAGCTCGAGCCCGCGGAGCTCGCGCTGCTCATCGGGCTGGTCAAGGGGCCCTCGCTCTATGACCCGCGCAAGCATCCCGATCGCGCCCTCGCGCGGCGCAATCTCGTGCTCAAGGAGCTCGCGGATGCGCATCTCATCGATGCGCAGACCGCCAAGCGCGCGCTGGCGAGCCCGCTCGGCCTGCGGCCGCCGGGCGGCACCTACGTGCCGGCCTACATCGACCTCGTGCGGCGGCACCTGAAGCGCGACTACGCCGAGGCCGATCTCGCCGCCGCGGGCCTGTCCGTGTACACGAGCCTCGACCTGCATGCGCAGGCCGCCGCGGAGCGCGCGCTCACCCAGAATCTGCAGCGCCTGGACGCCCGCGCGCATGTGCGCACCGAGCATCTGGAAGGCGCCGTGATCGTCGTCGAGCCGAACTGGGGCGACGTCGTCGCGGTGGTCGGCGGACGCGACGTCGACGCGCAACGGCTTCAATCGCGCGCTCGATGCGCGCCGGCCCATCGGCTCTCTGGTGAAGCCGGCCGTGTACTTGACCGCGCTCGAGAGCGGCCGCTACACGGCCGCGAGCCTCATCGAGGATGCGCCGATCGAGCTCAAGCTCGCCGACGGCAGCGTCTGGGCGCCGCAAAATTTCGAGCGTCAAGTGTACGGACAGGTGCCGCTCGCGCGCGCGCTCGCCGAGTCGATGAACCTCGCCACGGTCCAGCTCGGGCTCGACCTGGGTCTGCCGAAGGTGGCCGCGACGCTCGAGCAGCTGGGACTCGAATCGGCGCCGACGCTCAATCCATCGCTCCTGCTCGGCACCGTGGAGATGTCGCCGCTCGAGGTGGTGCAGGTCTACACCACGCTCGCGGACGGCGGCTTTCGCACCCGTCTGCGCGCCGTGCGCGCCGTGCTCGACGAGCAAGGTCGGCCGCTCAAGAGCTTCAAGGTGCAGGTCGAGGCCGTGGCGCCGCCGGCCGCGGTCTATCGAGCTCGATCGAATGCTCATGCTGGTGCCGACACACGGCACGGCGCGCGACGCGGCGGCGCGGCTGCCGCGCGGGTCTGGTCATCGCCGGCAAGACCGGCACGTCCTCGGACACCCGCGACAGCTGGTTCGCGGGATTCACGGGCAGTTATCTCGCGGTCGTCTGGGTCGGCTACGACGATAATCGCGAGACCGGACTCACGGGCGCGGCAGGGAGCGCTGCCGGTCTGGGCGGACACCATGGCGAGCTTGAAGCCCCTCTCCTTCGACCCGGTGCGCGCCCGAGACGGTCGAGGACCGCTGGATCGGATTCAACGACGGACTGGAGACGACGCGCGACCTGCAGCGCGGATGCGGTGATGATCGCCGTACCCAAGGACACTCAGCTGCCCGCGCAATCCCAGCTGCCTGACGACGCCGAAGACGACCGTGGGCGACAAGGTGAAGGAATGGTTCAAAAGTATCGTGCACTAGCCCGCGGAGTCGGGCTAAGCCGAGCGGCGGCGCCCGGCTTCGTGGCTGCCCTCGCGCTGCTGCTCGGCGGCTGTGCCTCGCCGTGGACGCGGCCCGAGCCGCAAGGTAACGCCCCCGCCGTGCCGCAGCCAGCCGAGCCCGCCCCGCCGCCCGCGCCGGCGTCCCGCGCCGCCGCCGCGGCCACCGCAGCCGCCGCGCGAGAATCACCTCTCGCCCGCCACCCGCTCGCTGGTCACGCAGGCGCACACGCTGCTCGCGCACGGCGACATCGACGGCGCATCCGCGACGCTCGACCGAGCGCTGCGCATCGAGCCGAGCAATCCGCTGCTGTGGATCGAGCTCGGCCGGGTGCGGCTGGTCGACGGCAATGCCCATCAGGCCGAGGTGTGTGCACGCAAGGCACTCGCGCTCGCGAGCGGTGATCCCGCCGCGCAGGGCCAAGCGGGCCGTGTGCTCGTCGATGCGCTGCGCGCCCAGGGACGCAACCAGGAAGCGCAGCAGGTCGAGAGCCGGCCGTACATGCACTGACTGACGCCATGAAACGCAGACGCCTCGCCGACGAGCAACGTCCCGGCCTCGGAGACCCCAAGCGCGAGGTCTCCTTGGGGCGGGATCTCCTGGATCGGATCCACGCGCCCCTGAAATCGCTTCAGGCGCCGCGCCTCGACCCCTTTCTGGCTGAGTGGCCGGGCGAAGCGCCTTCTCGCCGCGTCATGCCGAGAAGTCTCCCCGTGCTCAAATACGAATCGGTGCTTAAGTCGCAGACTCCGCACTGGGCACGGAGTGTCACCGAGGAACTGTTTCGACTCGGCCCCTCACTGCACTGGGGACAGTCCTATCCGGCGTCTGCGGTCGGCGCGCAGTTCCTCGAGAACTACGGCTGGACCGAAGTAGCGGGACTGCATGGGCCGATTCCCAGTGAGCAGGTCGCGATCGGGTTCTTGATGCTCGGACCCGCGACGCTCTATCCGCGTCATCGGCACGAGGCGGAAGAGATCTATGTGCCGGTGAGCGGAGCCGCGGCCTGGCAGGGCGGCGATGGAATCTGGCGCGAGAAACCGCCCGGGGCCGTCATCGTTCACGAGCGCAACGAGCCGCACGCAATGCGAACCTCGAGCGAGCCGTTGCTCGCACTCTACCTATGGCGCAGCGCCCGGCTCGATCAGAAGTCGCGGCTGGATCCGACGAGTTGAGAGGATGCCCGGCGTCGGGATCTATTGCTGCTTGGCGGTCTCGACGAACTGACTGAGCAGGTCCTGTGCGGCCCCGCTGTCCGCGTCATGGTCCATGACGATCTGGTTGGCAGCGAGATGCGCCGGGTGCATGTCGAAGAACTCAACGAGATTATCGGTCGCGCGCCAGAATGCCCGCCGATGGGCGTACGTCGATGCTATTTCGGCATCTTGCCGCTCGGTGCTCTGGCGTGCCTGCGCGAGCATTCTTTTCTGGAAAGCCGGCGGTAACTTGAGCTCGACAACACTGGCCTCGTTCGCGACTTTCAACTCATGCAGTTGCAGCTCGCCACGATCGAGATAGCGTTGATGGCATCGAGAAACCGAGTTGATGCGCAGCCGTGACTGAACCTCAAGAAGGTCGGCCGGGTTGAATGCCTTTTCGTCGCAATGACCGATGGTGGCCGCCGCCCACTTGAAACCTGCGATCATCTCGAGGCGCTGCCGTTCGATGAGGCGCAGATGGAGCGGCACGCTGGTATCGCTGAGAGCAATATGGCTGTTCGCGGATTCCTCCATCACCTGCTTCATGGCGAGCGAGGGGGCGGGGTCTGAACTCGCGAGCGCACGCAGCAGCTCGGCATTCAGCAGACGATTGAGGCGGATGATCTCGGGTCTGGCAATGTCGAACTCATGTTGGACCGCCTGATCAGAAGTCGCGCTGCCGCTATTCGATCCGCCTGCGGCCGCGATGGCGCCGGCGAGGCCGGCTTGGATCGCGAGTAAGCACAGCAAGGTGCACAGCAACGCTCGGGACATGGCGAGTGAAATCAGATTGCTCCAGACCTCCTGCAGTATAGTGTCGGAAATACTCGAGCGCGCGCGTTACCGGGATGACGGCCTGCGGTCAATTTTCCATAATCAGTTTTCCGCTCAACCGGGCGCCCATGGCGGCATCGGGCGCCGCTCCGCGGTGGGAAATTAAAAAAATGAGGCAATCATGAAGGGATCCATGGCATCGGTATTCGACAAACTCAACTTCAAGAACCAACGAGAAATGCTCGTCCTGGCGGCTCCCCCAAGCTTCGAGCCGCAGCTTCGCACCCTCTCCGGGGTTTCCATCCTGCGCGACGCGCGCAAGGCCGAGTCGATCGAGTTCGCTATCGCGTTCGTGACCCGGCGCGCCGAAGTCGACGCAGCGGTGAAATCGATCGTGCCCAAGACCGACGGCGATGTCGTGCTCTGGTTCGCCTACCCCAAGGGCACATCAAAGCGCGTTGCCAGCGAGATCAATCGGGACACGGGCTGGGAGCCGCTGCAATCAGCCGGCTTCGAGACGGTTCGGCTCGTTGCCATCGACGAGGACTGGTCGGCGCTGCGATTCCGGCGTGCGGCATACGTCGGCGGCAAAAAGCCGCGCTGATTCAACGGCGCGTCGCGAGTGCGCCGAGCGCGCCGACGGCGTAACATCGAGCGAAAGCCCCTTGGGGTGTCGTGTGATGAACGTCGCGTCGCCCGCGAAAATCCGCTTCTGGCTGCAGCGTGGCATGGCCGGCACGCTCTGCGCGCTCCTGCTGCTGTTCGGCGCGTCGTCGCCGATATCCGCCGACGACTCCGGACATCTCACTGCGATCCTCCTCGTCGGCAAGGCCGACTTGCCCGATGACGATTTCGCCAACTCGGTTGTGCTCGTGATGAACAATCTGGGTCCTGCCCCGGTCGGCATCGTCGTCAACAGACCCACGCAGATCAGCGTCCCGCAGCTCTTTCCCGATGACACCCGCCTCAGGCGGCTCAACGACAAGGTGTACTTCGGCGGTCCCGTTGAATTCGGAGCCATTTGGTTCCTGGTGCGCGCGGCCAGGCCCCCTGAGCATGCGATGCAAGCTTTTGACGGCGTCTATTTGAGCGCGGATCGAGAACTGTTGCTGAAGCTCCTGGGCCGCCCCAAGCCGATGGACGGACTGCGAATCTTCGTCGGCCACGCGGGCTGGGCGCCGGGTCAGCTCGAGTCCGAGATCGGCCGCGGCGCGTGGACCTTACAACGCGCAGATCCGGACGCCATCTTCAACGGTAAGTCGGAACACCCCTGGCCAGCCCCCCGGGTGCCGAAAGACAGTATCTAAACCAGAGGTAAAGCATGGCCAACGAAATGCCGAGTTCCGATGACTACACCGGCCTTGCACGCAAGGTCTTGCAGTATTCCGAGCAGTTTCTGCGGATCGTCAACAAGATCAAGCAGCCCGGCTTCGGCGCGGGCGATTGGGCGGCGCTGGAAGAGCTCGTGGACGTGAAGAACTTTCGGCGCCTGGGTGTCTTCCTGACCGATAGCGCGGAGCTTTCCGACTGGCCGCAATACAAGCAACTGATCACGGGGTATGGTGGCATGACGGCATGGGAAGGCACATTGCGGCGGATCACCGAGGTACCGAGTCTCGTGTTCCTCGAGCTCGAGGAACGGAACACGCGCGACGGCGTGACCGATGTCTCCCACACGGTCACGATCTATGAATTCAACTCCGCGGCGAAGCTGCGCAAGCTCGAGGTCTATGTGGCGCCTATCGCTAAGCGAGGCGTATAAAGCCGCATGAAGAAATTCAAACACGAGGCGGAATTGTTCAAGGCGGCCTTGATCGCCGGTGTTCAATACGCGGAGGGCCGCAAGGCGGTCGAGTTCGAGCCGACGGATTCGGCCAGCCAGAAGGCGCTGTACGTCTATCGCTTATTGGTGCACGACAAAATCATTTCGCCGATGCCCGAAGAGCAAGTCGCCGAGAAGACGATTCGACATCGGCTGGCAGCGTGGTATGCGCATCAACTGCCCGCAGGTCACCCGCTGCTCGACTAGACACCGCGCGACTCGATCCTGACGCGACTGAAGGCTGCTGAAGACATCACCACGCGAGGGAGAGCAGAATATGACCGGGCTCAGCGGCGACCCGCTTCATCCAGGCGCGGATCGCCGGATAGACGTCGAGATCGAATCCGCCGTCGGCCGCGCAATGTGTGTAGGCATATAGCGCGATGTCGGCGACGGAATAACGGCCGCCGGCAAACCAGTCATGCGTCGTCAGATGCGTCTGCATCACGCCGAGCGCCGCGTTGCCTTTCGCATGCCACTCGGGAACGAGATGCAGCTTCCTATCCGATTCGTTTTTGGGGGCGAAGGCCAGCCAGAAGCGGGCCACTGCAATATAGGGCTCGTGACTGTACTGCTCGAAGAACATCCATTTCAGCGCCTCGGCGCGGCCCCACCGATCGGCAGGCGCCAGAGGCGTCCCTTCGCTGAGATACCAAAGAATCGCGCCGGATTCCGCAAGTATGCGGCCGTCCTCGAATTCCAGCAGCGGCACGCGCCCGTTCGGGTTCTTCGCCAGGAATTCGGGTGTACGCGTCGATCCGTCGTGCAGTCCGTAGTCTTGGAGGGTGATCGCGATGCCCAGTTGGTGCGCAGCGAGCCTCACCTTGTAGCAGTTACCGGATACATGCATCTGATGAAGGAGTGGCATGGGACGAGCCTCGCGTTTTGCAGGAGTATGCCTGAATCCGACGGGCGCATGGCCGTGCGCGCAACTAAGGTCACGTTGACGCGGGCTTCGCCGGCAAAACGCGCGCCTGCGGCCGCCGTGTTGCAGTCAGTCCCGGTTCTCGCTAGGGTGGATGCATGCAGATGGTCCGCAACCCTCTGGGCGGCCATCTCGAGGATGTGTCGACCAAAGAGATGCAGCGCCGCTACTCCGCGCTGTTCGAGCAATAGCGCCTCGAGCGAAAAATCGAAAAAGGGAGCCGAGCGTGGCGCATTGGACATTCGACGACATCCCCGACCAGACCGGCCGAATCGCGGTCGTCACCGGTGCCAATACGGGCATCGGTCTGGAGACGGCGCGGATGCTTGCGCAGAAGGGCGCTCGCGTCGTGCTCGCCTGCCGCACTCCGGAAAAAGGCGAGGCCGCCGCGCGGCGCATCGCCGCAGATCTCGGAAGCGCGACCTTCGCGCCGCTCGATCTCGCGGACCTCGACGCGACAGACCTGCAACGTACCAGCGGCGTCGTGCGCTTGCTCAACCCGCTCTTCGCCATGAAACCACACGACGGCGCCCTGCCTACGCTTCGCGCCGCGACAGATCCTGCGGCCGAGAGCGGCAGCTACTGGGGTCCGTCGCGTTTCGCCGAGATGAGCGGTCCGCCCGACCGCGCCCGCATTTCCGAGCGCGCAAGGGACGAGACCGTCGCGAAGCGCCTTTGGGACGAGAGCGAGAAACTCGCGAGAGTCGCCTTCGCGTTCGCTCCGCTCGTGAGTGCCAGAAGCGCGGACTGAGGTGGCTAAGGGTTTCCACGAATTTCAAAATTGCTTTTTGGGCTCGATTCGCTACGGTAAACTTTGTGGATGAAACTCAAACTGCTGTCGATTGCGAGCGTCTCCGTGTTGTTCGGATGCGGTAAGGCGCCCGAAGTCCCGCCTGCGCCGAGCGCCGCGCCCGCCCTGGTGTCCGGCATCGACATTCAATACTTCGACGCGTCGGTTCGTCCGCAAGACGACTTTTACAAGCACATCAACGGCAAGTGGCTGGCCGATACCGAGATTCCGCCCGACAAGGGCAGCTATGGCACCTTCATGAAACTGCGGGACGACTCGGAAGCGAAGCTGCACGCCATCATCGATGACTTGCAGAAGTCCGTCGACCCGAGCGATCCCAATCAGCAAAAGATCGCAGACCTGTATTTCAGCTTCATGGACGAGCCTGCGCTCGAGTCCTTGGGGATCAAGCCGCTCTCCGGCGAATTCGCGAAAATCGATGCGCTGAAGGATAAAAAAGAGCTTGCGGGCTTGATCGCGCATTTCAACGAAATCGGCGTGGCCGCACCTTTCAGCCCGGTGGTGCATCAAGACGCCAAGGATTCCACCAAATACGTTTTCGACCTCGAACAAGATGGTCTCGGCATGCCGGACCGCGATTACTACCTGCTGAACGACGACAAGTTGAAAGAGGCCCGAGCTCGTTACGGGCAGCACGTGCAAAAGATGCTGGAGTTGGCCGGCGACAAGGCGGCGGCGGCGAACGCCAAGGAGATCGTCGCTCTCGAGACGCAGCTCGCCAAAGTTCAATGGACCAAGGTCGAACTTCGCAATCCCATCAAGACGTACAACAAGGTGGAATTTGCCAAACTCGCCGGGATTGCTCCAAGCGTCGATTGGAGCCGCTACCTCACCGACACGGGTGTCCAAGGCAAGACCGATTACCTGGTGATCGGGGAACCCACCTATCTGCACGGTTTCGATCAGCTGCTGCAGAAAGCGCCGCTGTCGACCTGGAAGACCTACTTCCGTTGGCGTTTGCTGAGTGAGTTCTCCCCTTATCTCAGCAAGCCCTTCGTCGATGAGCACTTTGCCTTTTATGGAACCGCGTTGCGTGGGATTCCCGAGAATCGGCCGCGCTGGAAGCGAGGCATCACGCTCGTCGAGAACTCGATCGGCGAAGGCATGGGCAAGCTGTACGTGGCGCGATATTTTCCGCCCGAATCGAAAGCGCGAATGGATGGGCTGGTGAAAAACCTGTTGGCCGCCTACAGCGCCGACATCGACAAGCTCGATTGGATGACGGCCGAGACCAAGCAAAAGGCGCGGGCGAAGCTCGCGAAGTTCACGCCGAAAATCGGTTATCCGGACAAGTGGCGCGACTACAGCGCCTTGCAAATCGACAAGCGCGATCTCGTCGGCAATGTGATCCGCGCGCAGACATTCGAATACAACCGCAATCTCAATAAGCTGGGCAAACCGATCGATCGCAGCGAGTGGGGCATGACGCCGCAGACGGTGAACGCCTACTACAACCCCGAGATGAACGAGATCGTGTTTCCCGCCGCCATCCTGCAGCCGCCATTTTTCGATCCGCGGTCCGATGACGCGGCAATTTACGGCGGTATCGGCAGCATCATCGGCCACGAGATCAGTCACGGTTTCGACGATCAGGGCAGTCAGTACGATGGCGACGGCAATCTGCTCGATGCGCCCGGGTGGTTCACCCAGGCCGATCTGGACAAGTTCAAGGAAAAGACCAAGGCGTTGGTCGCCCAATACTCGGCGTACGAGCCCATCCCCGGCTATCACGTCAACGGCGAGCTCACGTTGGGCGAGAACATCGCCGACAACGCCGGTCTTGCCATCTCATACAAGGCTTACCAGCTCGCGTTGAATGGCAAGCAAGCGCCGCAAATCGACGGTATGAGCGGCGATCAGCGTTTCTTTGCCGGTTGGGCCCAAGCGTTTCGCGGTAAGTCACGCATCGACGATGAGATCGTGGCGCTGAAGACGGATCCGCATTCGCCCGTGGCCATCCGCGGCACCGTGCCGGAGATGAATCAGAACGCCTTCTTCGACGCCTATGGCATCAAGGAAGGCGACAAGATGTATCGGGCCCCGGACGATCGCGTCACGCTGTGGTAACGGCGGGATCTCGCCGAACTGCGGCTAGTTCATCAATTTGCGCGAAAAATAAGTCATTTCGAGCGCCACCGTATGCGCCTTTTCCCGCAGGTTGGCACCGGCACCGTGTCCGCCCTCCGTCTCTTCATAGAATAGATAAGGAATATTCATGGCCGCGAGTTTGGCTGCGAATTTGCGCGCGTGCTGCGGCCCCACGCGGTCATCTTTGGTGGTCGTCCAGATAAGGGGCTCGGGATAGCGGACATCCGGCTTTAAATTATTGTAGGGCGAAATGGCGGCGAGGAACGCGCGCTCTTGTGGATTTGCGACGCTCCCGTACTCGCCGACCCACGATGCGCCCGCTGCGATTTTCTCGAACCGCAGCATGTCGAGCAGCGGCACCTGAATATCGACGGCATTCCACAACTCCGGATGCTGGGTGAATTCCACGCCCATCAGCAAACCGCCGTTCGAGCCGCCTTGTATTCCGAGGCGCTCCGGACTTGTGATCTTGCGCTCGATCAGATCCCGCGCCACGGCGGCGAAGTCATCGTATATCCGCTGCCGCTGCGTCTTGAGCCCCGCTTCGTGCCAGGCGGGGCCGAATTCGCCGCCGCCGCGGATGTTCGCCAGCACGAAGGTGCCGCCGCGCTCCAACCACAGCTTGCCGATGTTGGGCGAATAGTTCGGGGTCCTTGATACCTGAAAGCCGCCGTACGCGTTCAGGATGGTCGGGTTGCGTCCGTCGAGTTGCATCGCTGCAGGATGCACCACGAAGTACGGAATCTTCGTGCCATCCTTCGACGTCGCCTCGAACTGCTCAACCACGGATGTCGAGGACTCGAATTGCGGAGGGAGCTGTTTGACCTTGGCGACCGAGCGATCCGCGGCGTCGACCAGCCATAGGCTCGTGGGCATCAAGAATCCGGTGACATTCAAGAAGGCCTCATCGCTCCGTAAATCGGCATCGACCAGGGCGATTGAAGCGTTGTCCGGCAGATCGAGCTTCTGCCCGGTCCATCCGCCATCGGCCGCGGGCGTGAAAATGCGCGCGCGCCCCTTCACATTCTCGTAGAGCGTCACGACCAGATGACGCCGGGTCGCCCCCACCTCGGCTAGCGACTCGCGCGGACCCGGCATATAGACCAGCGTCGGATGCGGATGCCGCGGGTCGGCAGTCGCCTTTGCCAAATCGAGGGACAGCAATGCGCCTTGATCGAAGTGCGCACCGTTCACGTCCCACGGTTCATTGATCGTGAACAGCAGTCGATCCGCGAGCAGCGCCTTGATCTCGGACTTCAGAGGTATGTCGAGTTGTTGCGGACCCGCCGGCCGCACCAGGTAATATGTGCTCTCGAAGAAGCTGACTCCCCGCGAAATGACCACCGCCGTATTGCCGGATCCATCGACCCAGGTGCCGACGTCCACTCCGACATCCTCGGGCTTGCCGCGAAACACCTCGCGCGCGGCGCTGAGGGGCGCGCCGCGTGTCAGCGACTTGACCACGTAGGGGTAGCCCGACGCCGTCATGGTGCCCGGCCCAAAGTCGCTGGCGATCAGCAATTGATCGTGATTGACCCACGTGCTCGTTTGCTTGCTCTTCGGCAGCTCGAAACCCCGCGGTGCGAATCCGCGGGTCGGCAGATCGAACTCCCGAACCGTGACGGCGTCTTCGCCGCCGTCGGAGAGATCGATAAGACAGCGCGATTCCGACGGATGCAGGCAATCGTCGCCTTCCCAGACCCAGTTGGCGCTTTCCGACTTCGCCAGCGCGTCGAGGTCGAGGACCTTGCTCCACCGAGGCGTCGGATTGCGGTATTCGGCGAGGCTCGTCTTGCGCCACAGCCCGCGCACATGCTCGGAGTCCTGCCAGAAATTATAAATGTCATTGGCGAGAAAGCGTGGGATGGGAATTCGATCATGCGTCTCGGCGACCTTCAAGGCCGCGGCATGCAGGTCCGGATACCGCGGGTCGCTCTCCAAGACTTTCAGAGTCTTCGCATTCTCCGCATTGACCCAGGCCATAGCGCGCGCGCTGTCGACATCCTCGAGCCATTGATAAGGGTCGACATTATCGGCGGACCCTGCGTTGGCGACATCGGCTTTCGCGGCCTGGAGGGCCGGTGTCATGCCCTGGGCATTGACCCTTGAGCAGGTCAGCTGGGCGATGCCGCAAGCGGCCAGTAGCAGAACGAGGGGCCTCATTGATTCAATCCTAAACGATGGTTGCTTGGTGCAGGGATCCATGGGAGTGGCGGAAGAATGCATCGAGAAACGACGCCGTTTCATCCGAGATAGCGACGATCTTGTTCGTTGCCTGACGGTAGAACTTGAAATTGAGCTCCGTTTCCGGGCGGCCGTCATTCCAGTCGGTAAAGCCTTTGAGTTCCCTGCGTCCCAGGGGCCGCTTGGCGATTGCCGTGCGCTTTACAGCGATGCTCACACGGGGTGTTTGGCGGGTGATGCCGGTTTGCTTCTTGAGCGCTACCGCAGAAGTGACCACGCACCGTGCGATGAGGCCAGGACCGCCCTCATTTTCGCTCGCGAAGAGGAACACGGTATCGCCTTTGGCGATGTGCTTGCCGCCATACATGGTTTTCTGCGAAGCAAAGGCGAATGTCTTCGCCCGCAGATTGCGAACCTCGACCTTGATCGCAAATGCCATGCTTCAGTATATCTGCCACAAGATCACGGTGCCGCCTCCGCAGTGAGCTCGACGATCGCCCGGCGAAGCTCCTCGATGTCCGGTGGTTTACCCAGCAGGCCATCCAGCAATGGAAGTTCGCGGGGTGTGCCGCTGCTTTGGCCCCAGCCGGTGACCAGCACGATGGGTGTGAAGGGAGACGAAGCTGTGCAATACCAGAAGCCGACTATGGGCTCGGGTTTGGCTTGGATCTCGCCAGGATGTCGTAGACCGGCTTGTTGTCGGCGTAGATCCGCCATTGCTTGACAAGACCCCCTTCCACGATCGCGAGCCAGGCAGCCGACGCACGCCATTTGTTCTCTGGCGGAAGCTTTCCCTCCGCCGCAAGAGTGCCCCCGGCGGCGCCGAAAACTGCCACCAGTTTGGTGCTGGGGAAAATCTCCTCGTGCGAGACCCAATAATCCGGACAAAATGCAAAGTACCCCCGCCAACCGGACCGCATCTTTTCGCGGCCGCTGACTGATTGTCCGAGTGAGTCGATGAATACGTGATCCTCGGTCATGTACTCGGCCAGCCGGTCCGCGTCGTGTTGATTGATGCGGTCCAGAAACCCCAAAACCGTGTCGACTGCGGATTCGTTGACGTGTTTCATGTTGGTGTCCGGCAATTCGGATTCGGAAGCCACCTATCTCTGCCGTTTGGAGCGCGCCGCCTTGGCGGCAGCTTGAGGCACGTCTCCCAGCAAATAGCGTGGACCGGTCCCGCGTAGTTGTGCGCTGTCGTTGGGATTGTAAAGCGCGCAGGTCTTCAGGGATAGGCAACCACAACCGATGCACGAGGAGAGCCTATCGCGCAGCCTCATCAAGCAATCGATACGATGATCCAGTACCGGCCGCCAAGCAGCCGACAAGCGGACCCAATCCGATCTGGTTGGTGTGCGTTGGTTGGGCAGACCGTTCAAGGCCGCGCGAATCTCCTCGAGAGTCAACCCGACCGATTGCGCGACGCGGATAAACGCGACGCGGCGTAAAACATCTCTGGCAAACATGCGCCGCCCTGCCGGACTGCGCGTGGATTTGATGAGTCCCTGGGTCTCGTAAAAGCGCAATGCGCTCGCTGCGACGCCTGAGCGCTTGGCCAGCGCGCCGATAGGTAGTCGTGGGATGGGTCATGAACTTGACATCAAGTTAACTTGAGCTTTGATGATACGAGCATGAACGACCCGATTGCACTCCTTCGAGCCCTGCCCATGGAGGTATTTGAGACGCCGCAAGCCCGACGATGCCTGGGCGCGATGCCCCCTGGCGACGGCCAGCGACGCTGTCCTGATTCGAGCGGTCGCCGCGTCCATCGCGGCGCCGAAGGCTCGGATCAGCTCCTCGTTTCTATTGCATGCTCCCTTGGAACTGTTGGCGCGTGCGTGGCTTCTTCCACACGTGCCGCCATACAGACGAGAGGATGCGAGAAGACGCATTGCTGAAATTGCAGCACGATACGCTGCTGAGGGCCCGGAAATCGAGTCCAAGCCCAAGGCGTATCGCACGGACGATGCTGCGCTCTCGGAGCTATCCATGGCGCTTCGCAGCCGGCGACGCAGATGCCGCCGATAGCGCCCTCCTGTTCTTGACGCCAAGAATTCCGATCGAACGCTTTCGCGCGACGCTGGCGGAGCCAATCCTGCCGTCGCTGGGCGCTGCAGGGCACGCGCCTGTCCTTCTGATGCTGCTGGAGGGCGCGGCCGGTCGCTTGCCGGAATAGCGCGCGCTGTTACGGTCGCCGCTGCGGGCACTCGCGCTGGAGGCCGATCGGCGACTCACGTGGATGGAGGCCGTACCGGCGGGCCCGATGGAGCGTCGGCGCCGGCGCTCTTCGATTGTCTGGCGGCGCCGCCGCGTGTCGAGACGCCCTCCAACAGCATTGCTCCTACGATGCTCGCGATAGAAGCGCGACGGATATGCGGCCCGCACCTTGGCGGCCGCCACGAACGGGATGACAGTCCCCACGGCCAGGCGAATCCTCCTGCGCGTGGCTGCGCTTTCCATGTTGCTGGACGATCCGGTGCACGCGCCGTATGGCTGGACCCATTGCTTTACACTTCCGCAGGCCATCCTGTCGCTGGAGGACGTAGCGTCGGATGTGACGCGAGTCGTTCGAATCGCCGCGACCCACTCCCTGGGGTTTCGCGCTACATTGGGTAGCGTTCGTCTTCAATATCCGTTTTCACCGCAGCTTCAAACCGGGAGCATGGCGCCGCAACGGGAGCCCGCCGATGCCGCGGCTACCGTTATCAACGCCGGAGCCGCTCAGCACCCGTCGATCAGGGCTCAATTGGTGGAGCGCGCCGCGATACATGCGGATGCTCACTTGGTGAAGTACACCGTGGCCTGCCTCATTGCCGCCGACCGCGATCCGCAAGAATCGGCGCTTTACCTCGCCGCGGCGGCTTATCTCGGGGCGTGGTGGGACTTCCACTAAGCAGCTCGCAAGCAGCATCTTCAAAACGGCTTGGCGATAGGTAAATAGGCACAAGGTGCAATGTCGGTGCCTCTCCGGTGGGGTTAAGGTTGGCCCAACTGCAAGATCCGTCTGCTTCGGGCGTGAAGCCTGGTGTTCTGCTGCAACGAGAAACTTTTTATGGTCTCAAGAGCGCTTGGAATCTCGCTGCTCGCGCTGGTACTCGTGTGTCCAGCTATCGCGGTCGCGCAAGCTCCACAACCCTCCGTTCAGGAGCGTGTAGCGGTCCTCAAGGCCACCTTTGCAGCGAGTCAGGCGAGCCTTCGGCAGTATGAATGGATCGAAACCACCGTCGTCAGCCTGAATGGTGAGGAAAAATCGCGCAAACAACAACGCTGCTACTACGGTGCGGATGGCGTGCTCCAGAAGGTGCTGGTCGATGCGTCACCGCCGCCTCCGACGAAGCCGGGGCTGCGCGGACGGATCATCGCGAACAAGACGGCTGAGATGACGGATTACATGAAGAGTGCGGTAAGCCTGGTGAAATCCTATGTACCGCCCGACCCGGCCAGAATTCAGGCCAACCAGAATGCCGGCAAGGTCAGTATCCAAGTGTTGGATCCCGGTAAGCGCGTCCAAGTCAATTTCCGCGACTATCAGAAGCCGGGCGACAACTTGGCCGTCGTGATCAATCTTGCGAATAATGTTGTCGCGGGAATCGGGGTTTCCAGCTACCTCGACAGCCCCACGGATGTCGTCACGCTGGATGCCAAGATGGGCCAGTTGAATGACGGCACGATCTATACGTCCGATATAACCCTCAACGCCGCCGCCAAGAACCTCACCGTTACGGTACAGAACACCGGCTACCGGAAGACGAACTGAAGAGGAGGCCGTGAAGTGAGCCCAGGGCGTGGCAATTTTCCGCGCCCATGACCATGGGCGACGACTTGGATAGGACAAGAGTCCGATAGCTGTCGCGTCCGCCGGACCGGCATCCGGGTAGGATCCGTGTCCGCCATATCGATTAGGGAGTTTTGAATGCGCTGTCCCGATTTTCGCCTTGTGCGCAAGAGGTATGTCTCCGAGGCGGCGGCGCTGCTATTGAGTGTCGCGTGGCTTTCTGGGTGCGCCGGCGGCGGGTCGGTCAGGAGCGCCTGGCAGACCCCAGCCCCCCATCCCTCATTCTCGAGGGTACTGATCGTCGGCGTCAGCACGAACTTCAACCAGCGCTGCGACTTCGAGTTTGCCATGTCATCACAGTTCTCGGGCAACCCACCGCACCCCATCGTGAGTTGCAACTCCATGACGCCGACGGAGCAATTGACGCGTGCAAATATCGAACGCGCGGTCGCCGCCGTGCATGCCGACGCCGTGCTGACGACCGCAGTCGTCGCCGTGCAAACGAGTGACCAGAAAGGGGAGCCCATTCCCTACTACCAGGTTGTCGGCCAGGGATACGTCACAGGCCCTTTGGGTGCATACGGCGTCCCGGTAGCCTTCGTCCAACTTGAATCGACAACACCGCTCCCGACGGTCACCGGCGATATTCACCTGATCACGAAACTCTTCGATACCAAAGATGCGACCCTGCTCTATTCGCTGGACACGCAAGCGAAAGGCAATGCCGTCCAATCAACCGAATCCACGATGGATGATCTCACCGGCCAGATAGGGGATCGCCTGCGCCGAGACGGCGTGATCCACTGAAAGTCTAGGTTCGGTAAGTCATTCGATTGGCACGGAGCGGCGCCCACGGCGGATATGCTGCCGGCGACCATGCAATTGCATAGAGGTTGCTGATGCGAAATTCCCTATGCGAGGACACCTTCGATTCAGCGTGCCAGCAAACAAGGCCATTTTTTTATTCCTCGGGAAACCGCCCGGCTGCTTCCAACAAGTGCTGGACGGTGAATCCACGGGCAGTGCGTCGGTCACATTCAAGACCGCGCGGTGCCGGCAGCGAACCAAACCGTGATTTCAACCACGAATTGAATCGATATGTTGCTGAAGACCTTTAACCAGCGCGTCGAAGGTAACTCGGCAGCGCGGGCTATTTCGCAGATCTTGGTGCATCGTGATCCAGAGGAAAAATGAAAGGTGATCGGCCGGATCGGGGGCTCGCTTTCGGCCCAAGATCGGCCGCTCAGTCGCCTGTTATGCGTCAGAATTAGCCCGCCACCCCCACGACGGACGCCATCAATGCCAGTGCGCACTGCCTCTTGCTCTTGCGGCCAACTCTCGGCAATTACTTCTGCCGACCCAGATCGTGTCTCCGTCTGCCATTGCCTCGCCTGCCAACGCAGGACTGGTAGTGTCTTTGGCGCCCAGGCGCGGTTCCCTGCGAACTCGGTAACCATCAGCGGAGCTTCGAAGCAGTTCATTCGCGTCGGCGATGCAGGGAGCCGGACTCTATTCAACTTCTGCCCAATCTGCGGTGCGACGGTGCACTACATGACCGAAGGCCACGAGGAACACATTGCTATCCCTGTCGGCGCATTCGCTGAGCCGTCGTTTCCGGGGCCCACCGTCTCTGTCTACGAGGAGCGCATGCACCCGTGGGTGCAAATGCCCAAACACATCGAGCACATGGAGTAGCGGAAATCGCCAGGACAGCGCGACCCAGGCCCGGGGGGGGGGGGGGGTATGGGACCAGAATTTACAAAAGAGGGGATACCGGGTCAAATCACACTGCGGAGTTGCGCAATATATCCTCAAGAATTCGATCGGTTGGTCGATTATAACCGGATGTCATTCCTTCTCGGCCGCGCGGTCCCGTGCCGCTGACACACCTCAGGTGGGGCGTAGCCGCGGTGGTTTACGCCTTGTCCTTGATAACCGCCGCCTCATTGGCCGTGCCCGCCGTCGTGCAAAACCCTACCGGATTGCCCGTCTACCCGAACATCGACAACGCACGGCTAGAGGATCGATTGAGAACCGATGATCTCGGCCGATGGTGCATTCACCTATCCGCCCGAAGCTCGGATGCTCTCGCGACGGTGGAAAACTGGTACCGCCAAGCGCTCTCGACCGCCAGTGAAACCGATCTGCGCAATGATGGAGACTATGAGAGGAGCTACGTGGAGCTTGATGGCATCAAGCTCACGATGGACCTCGCCTTCGTCGCCGTGTACAAAGCCTCGAAGGGGGCAGCCACCTCCATCGACATCGTCCGCTGCGGTCCTGTCCGGTAACAGATCACTGTCGGTCGTACACCAACATGTCGTCGTATTTCCCTCCACCGGCATGCGTCCCCTTCTGCGCGAACGTCAGTGTCTTACCGTCCTTCGACACCGTGCGCACTCCAGTGCCAACGGTAACCCCCGCCTTCATCTGAGTGCTGTTGACCGTTAACGCATCCACTCGCTTAACCGAAACTGTGTCGAAGTCGGGGTTGCCGCTGACGGCGTACGGTTTACCGTCGGCTTTGAAGGTTAGCGAGAGGGTGGATTCCTTTCCGTCCGCAGCCACGGTCTTTGTCGTCAGAACGATGCCTTGTGGGGATTCTGCGTAACTGCGGGTTTGACCCTTGGGCGCCGGACCGGGTGAGAAGGTCGATTTCGCGACGTTCAGTTGCCAAGTCCCGATAACCGCGTCCGCGGCCGAGGCAGCAGATGTTCCGATCGCAAGAATGGCTCCGACGATGAGCGCTTTGATTACGGTTTGCATTTCGTTTCCCCAATTATTGACGTGCACGGCGTCCTGGTAGCGGCACCGCGTTCTTGTTGCGCCATCCTCGGCGCGCTTTGCAGCATGCTCGCTTCGTGCGGCAGCCGCAACCGGCTTGTCCGCTCGCCGGCTCCGGCCAAAGGCAGCCGGGGCGTCATCGTGAAGCGTCTCCCCGCGCCAAATGCATAGTGTAAAGTTAGCTGCGAGTTCATCGCCAAGCACTTTTGGCGCAGAAATGGGATATCGCCCGGAAGATCGGCGAGAGAAAGCAGGGCATAACCGGACACGGGGTATGGAACGCGCTTATCGTAATCTCGGCTACTTTCTGCTCGCACTTCTGCCAATTTTTATCGCGGGCTTTTGGATTCCATATCTATCCGAGATTCCTGCATTTGACCCTTCCATCACCCCACCCGTGCACGTCCATGCGGTGTTGCTCTTTACATGGATCGCGCTCCTGGTCTTTCAACCGCTCGCAATTCGATACAAAGCATTCTCGGCACACCGACTTCTCGGGAGAGCGTCTTATGTCGTGATGGCGCTGATCGTGCCATTTACTTTGGCGATGATCTGGAAGGAGTATCACGAGAAGCTGTCAGACGGTAAATCTATTGCCTCTGCGCTAGAAGCGGAATTCGTTTCGGCAGCTCAGCTGGTGGTAACTGTAGCGATGTATGTTTTGGCCATCGTTCGCATTCAAAAACGTGACGTGCCGGCGCACATGCGCTACATGATCTGCATTGCTCTTTTTCTGTTGCCGGCGGGCTTGGCCCGAACACTTGGATACTGGTTCAACGTGAGCCAGGTGACGTCTCAGACGATTAACCTTGCAGTTATTGAGACGTGCCTTGCCGCGTTAATCGCATTCGACATTCGCCGTCAGCTCAATGCACGGCCTTACGTTGTGGCTATCCTCGCTTACAACGCGACTGCGGTAATCTGGATAGCTCTTGGGCGGCCGGTCTAAGCAAAGCCAGTCGGTACGGAAGTGATGCGACAACTAATAAACGAGGCCACCGGCTCGAATCAGAGCATCCGCCTCGGCGTTGTTAAAGCCAACCCGGCGCTGCGCCTCTACGGGAATCTCGGCTTCGAGATCACGCACGAGGATGATCGCAAGTTTTATATGAAATGCAGACCCAGCCGCAGGATCTAATGTTGCGCAAATACATTGCCGTCGCCGGTCGCTGGATATTTGGACTTTGGTATCTCCTCAGCGGGGGAACCTGGCTTGTCATCCATGCGTCGGGTCATGGCGCTGCAAATCACGAAGTGACGCCGGGCGCAATCGCGTTTACGAAAGCACTGTCGGATAGCCACTTTATGGACCCTTTGCTCGCGTTAACATGCTTCTTCGGGGGCGGAGCATTACTTATTCGTCGCACAAGCCCGCTTGGCATCGCGATGCTGGCACCCGTCGTTGTTGTGATCTTTTTATTTCATCTTGTGCTTTCTGGGAACTGGATATGGGGTACGTTGAACCTGGTCTGGTTTACGGGATTGACTTGGCGCTACCGAAGAGCTTTCACCGCACTTTGGACCTACTCCGAGACGCCGTAGCTATGCATGTCGGGTGGTTGATCGCGGCCGCTCAAACACGGAAATCGAACGCACCGTCAAATAGGCGCCGCCAAGCCGAACTCGCCTTGGGCTCTAGTAAACTCGCCCTGCTCGAAATCTACGCCACCCTCTGATTTGCTCGCGCGTCGCAGCGGCAGCGTAAAGCAAGGTAGGCGACTTCCTACACGACGCGACGTTTAGCGCGCATACGTATTTCACAAGCAACAACCTAGGATGGCCGCTGTGTTAGTAACGTAGGATAAATCAAAATGAGAGCTCGCAATATCTATACCGTCATGAGTGTGGTGGTCGCTGCTTTGTTCTTTAGTGCCGTATCCATCAGCGCCACCAGAGAGCAGATCGACGAGGGCGTCCAGAACACCATGACTCAGTTCAATCAACTTAATCCGGCACACCCAGGCTTGGTTGCGCGAGCAAAGGGTATTCTGGTGTTTCCGCACGTGACCAAGGGCGGCGTGGGTGTCGGGGGCGAATTTGGGGAAGGGGCGTTGCTCGTCAACGGACAAAACGCAGGCTACTACAGCCTGTCGCAAGCATCAGTTGGACTTACGCTGGGTCTGGCCAAGCACGAAGAGATCATCATGTTCATGACGCAGGAAGCCTTGGACAAATTCACCAGCACCAAGGGTTGGTCAGTGGGTGCAGATACCGGAGTAGCCGTACTGTCGAAAGGGGCTGGTGGCGACTATGACACCAAGACTCTCCAGAAACCGATCCTCGGGTTCGTATTTGGTGAGAAGGGATTGATCGGTGACGTGTCGCTCGATGGATCAAAGATTACTAAGATAAAGAAGTAAAACCGTAAAAAGGAGCTCGGGCCGCTCTGGCCCGAGCTCCCCGAGATTTGTCTCTTGCGACCGGTCAAAAATGCGTCGTGACCAACCGGTGAGGGCGTGCCACGGACTATTTTGGGTGCATCGAGGGCGGTTAAAGGCACCGCCGCGGGCCGACCTGGCCTTCGCCCTGTATCGCGCGCGGGTGTCAGTGTCTGGGTTCTGACATTACATTGAATGTGGCTCACACGACAAACGACGACGGACGGAGAAGACTATTCGCCGGCTTCCACGTCCATATGCATGCCACCCCATTGTTGCGGCTCGTTGGGATAAACGTGGGTCATCCATTCCAAGACGACTGGGATCCATAGGCCCTGCGCGGCGACGCATTCTTCTTCGGTGTGGATACTGCCTTGCGGGCCAAAGCGCGCATTCGGTCCGAACTGCTCGCTCTTCGGCAAGGTTTTTGGACCGCCGCAAAAATCGACGTGTCGATGCCAGGTTGCAACGCTTAAGGGGGCGATCGCGTTCAACTGCGCCGGCGTTGAATCGGTGGGGGCGGTGTACATGACGCCTACAGCTTTCAATCCATCGACCGTTCGCTTATAGAGAATCGAACTAGGTCGGCTGTACTCGATATGATGCCGCTCGAGGCGTCGATAGCGGTAGTTGGTGTAGTGGATTTCTTCGCCGATTTTGCCGCTAGGGAAAAACGGTTTGTAGCCGTCGTGCACCGCTGTTTTTACGTCGCGGTACCGGGATAGCACTCCAGCCGCCGCGTTCAGAATCTCGGTTGCGCGTTCCGCATCGCCGGGCGCCGCATCGCCCTTCAGCGACATCTGCATGTGCCCCATCTTCACCGATGGGACTGGGGTGTCGTCCGTCGTGGCGCTGTAGTGCTTCAGGATGCGCTCCCACAGCGGAACAGACTGCGCGGATGCGATAGCAGTGCAGGTGGTCAATATGACAAACAGCAGTGTCGTTTTCGTCATGCTCTAGAGGAAACGTGGCGATGGGCCGTAGGTTGACTCCAAGGTACTTCAGCGTTAAGTCCTTTCCCCAGCCGAATGATCGCCGTTGCGAAAAGGTTCTGTTTTGACAGGTTTCCACACGATTTACCTGCCCTCTTTGACCTATCCGTTGGGGTTTGTTTAGCCTGGCGTACTCATGAACCGCAGCGCGGCCGCGGATAGTCAGCAGGCGGGTAGAGTATGTATCAGACCGGCCATGACCCGCGGTTAGATGCATTGATTTGTTCGCCTGGAAGCGGCCGCCCACGGCCTACGGTAAGCTAGTCAATACGATGACGATCGCGGCGGCTCGCAAGCAGACTCTCCTATCAAGCATGTGGCGCTTGCTCAAGCTGCGAGGCTTCAAGAAGCGCGGCGCTATATTCCATAAGCAGATCGGAGACGTGGTTCATCTCATCTCCCTGCAGTCCAGCCAGTCGAGCACCGGCGATTGCGCACGCGTCACGGTGAATCTGGCGGTATCGTGCAAGATTCTCGAGGACTCAGGAATCTCTCCGTCAGTGTGGACCGCGCATTGGCGCGAGCGACTGGGCCATGAAATGCCGGCGAAGGCAGATGTTTGGTGGACGATTTCCACTGACGAGGGTCTGGCCTCGGCAACAAGTGAAATTATGATTGCGATGGAGGCGTACGGCCTTCCGGCGCTTGATAATCTGCCAAGTTCCGCTTCCTTGCTCTCATTGTGGGACTCTGGAATATCCCCAGGGCTTACTCGACGACAGGCCATAGAGTGCGCTGAGCGCCTACGGGCCAGCGCGATCGAACACTCATCTGGAGGATCGCGGGTCTGATACCCGAAAGCCGCCAGTCACGACCGTCAACAGTGGGTCGCGAGCAGTCCCCGGGGTCAACCCAACCGAAGCTGTTGTTGAACTCATGCGCTAGACTTCCGCCGTACTTCGGGAATGAATACGCCGGAAAATCATGAACCTCGTGCTCCACGCCCCGACATCGATGCAAGTCGAATCCGTTGCCACCCCCGATCGCGGCGGCGACCACTTCCGGCGGACCTTCCCCTGACGAAGCAGCGGGAATTCTCGCCGCCGCGCGCTTTGCGCAACGGTCAGGTGCAAACGATGATCGGTAACCTGCCATTCATACAGTGGCTCACCCGCCGACGAGGCTTGGCGCTCCTTGCGAACGCGCGGGAATGGCTCCTCGATTGCGGCGACGGTGTCCGCCTGCAGGGATTCCTGAGTCTGACTAAGGGGAATGGCGAGGCGAGAGAGATGACTGTTGACCCGGCAGAGAGTCGGATTGCGCTGATTTTGCACGGCTGGGAAGGCAGCGCCGAGTCCTGCTATGTGGTGTCTCTCGGCGCCCAGCTGGTCGCAAATGGATTCGATGTGCTGAGGCTCAATCTGCGCGATCACGGCGAGAGCCACCACCTCAACCGCGAGATATTCCATTCCTGCCGACTGACGGAGGTCGTCGGCGCTACGCGGGCAGTCGCGGAGCGCTATCCCAATGCGCAGATCTTCCTGGCAGGCTTTTCACTCGGGGGTAATTTCGTGCTTCGAGTGTCAGCCGACGCCGGCGCTCCCGCGGCAATTGTTGGCGCAGTCGCAATATCCCCGGTGCTCGATCCGGCCGTCACGCTCGAGGCGCTGGAGCGCGGTTGGTCTCTGTACCGCCGATACTTCGTGCGGCGCTGGTCCCGTTCGTTGCGTCGCAAGCGGCGCGCATGGCCCGACCTGCCTGACTTCGAATCGCTGCTGCGCACCCAGGATCTACGTTCGATGACCGAAGGACTGGTGCGCCAGTTCACCGATTTCGCGAGCCTCGAAACCTACCTCGATGGCTACGCGCTCACCGGGTCGCGGCTCTCAACCTTGCGGTCTCCAGCAGCGATACTGCTCGCGGAGGACGATCCGATGATTCCGACGGCCGACCTCGCGCGTCTGGCGCGGTCGCCGCTGTTAACTGTGCTGCGCACCCGCCACGGCGGCCATTGCGGTTTCATGGAGCAACTCAACGGGCCTAGTTTCGCTGACCAGTTCGTGGTCGCACAGTTTGAGCGGTTTGCAAGAGACGATGCGGCGTCGGTCTCGTCCAATCCCGAGTACAAGAACTCTCCCAACGAAAATGGGACGGACTAACCCATCGCTGACCGTCCCCCAAACGCTACTAAACGAAACAATATGAGTCCCGATATGACGCCAACGGGAGTGCGCTGGTGCGATACAGCCTGAACCGAACTAGAAGGGGCCTTTGTCGATACCTCCCGCCCGTTTCCATTCGCCACCAATCATCCGGGCGGCCTGCCGCCGGCAACGACGATGGGTTCGCCGAGCGCTCGCCGATATTCCTCCTCGCCGATCGCATCCACCGACCGTAGCTTCGCCAGCAGTTCGTCGATGAGCGAACGCAGCCCAGGCCCCGGCGTGCCGTGCGCGAATGAACTCTGGTACTTGACCGGCCCGGGGATGATCGCGACCAGGAAGGCCATCTCGGCCGGCGTCAGCTCTCGGGGTTCGCGACCGAAATAGCGGCGGGCCGCGGGCCGCAGGCCACGAAGGTCCGGTCCCCATTCGATGATGTTCAGGTAGATCTCGAGGATACGATCCTTGCCGAGCGCCGACTCGAGCAGGAACGTGATCGCCAGTTCCTGTAGCTTGCGTCCGAGCTGCTTGTCGCGCGACAGGAACAAGTTCTTGGCCAGCTGCTGGGTGATTGTCGACGCTCCGCGCGCGGCGCCGCCGCGCGACCAGTTGGTGAGCAGCGCGGCGGGTAGTTCGCGCAGGTCGATGCCGCGATGCCCGTAAAAACCTGCGTCTTCGGCAAGCAGCAGAGTGCGCACAAACAGCGGCGGAACGTCACGAAGGGCGATGAAGTCGGGGGACGCGAGCGAGACGTCGATGGGGCGGTGCGGCCCGGGGCCATCTTCGGCTCTGAAGATGAAATCGCCGCGCAGGCGCGCGATTGCCGGCGGCATCTGACGTGGCGGCCTGAAGTCGATCTTCTGGCTCACCAAGAGCGAGGCAGGGTCCGCCAGGCGTCCGCGTACATGCACGTCGATCGTGGCCGAGCCAAGGTCACGGCCGGCGCCCGGCGCCATTCCCAAGCTTTCGGGCACCGCGAGCCCGGATGCACCCAGCAATTGCGCGAAGTCCAGATGCTGCATGCCGAGTGCGAGATCGACAACCGGATCGGTGTCGACATCGCGCAGTGTGATAGAGCCCGATAGGGCGGCACCGGCCACCGTCGCGTGGATCTCGGGGATCTCGATCGTGCCCCCGATCCGGCGCCAGGCGCCATCGAATCGTATGGTGACGTCTGTCGGATCGCCGAGCTGCGGCTCATCGGCGGCGTTATCTGCCAGCGCTCCCAAGCGCGCGCCGCGCGCGCCCATGTCCACGTGGAAACGGAGCGCATCAGTACTGGCCTGAAGGTCCACGCGGCCGTCCGCGATACCACCATCGAGCAGCGGGTGGGCGTCGCGCCGCACGTCGAACAAACGTCCGGCGTCGAGGCCACGTGCCTCGATATTCCACGCGCTGCCCACCGGATACGCCAACTTGCGGATTGACAGGCCGGCCTGTGGGTCCACCAGCGTGAGCCGGAGGTCCTCGCCGAAAATTCCGACCATGTCCCAGGCAGTGGCCGCCGAGTTGACCGTGACCCCTGCTGGCCCCGCGAGAGTGGCGGCGCGAACTGCGAGTCGCAAACGGCCGGGCCACGCGGCCGCGATCATGTCTGCATGCAGTCTCACTCCATGACCGAAGTCGAGATCGAATCCCTCTAATCGCAGCAACGGCCAGACGCCGACGTGTACCACACCGATTCGGGCAACCGCGCCATGGCGCACGGCCGCGGACTCGATCCGCGCTCGCACCCCGTGCTCGAGCATGGGCCTCAGCAACAGCGCGGCCAGGCTTACGACCAGCGCCGTGGTGATGACTCCGAGCCACCACCATCGCCTGCGGGTTCGAAACGTAAACATCCACGCAAGGATGCCACAGCCGGATGGCGCGCCGGCTGTTGGGCGGCTTCGGGTCGCCGAGGGCGTCGATCAAGTCCGCTTCAACCGGGCCCGTCGAGTCGACAGCAGTCCCTTAAACATCGGTGCCGCACCGTAAGAGAGGGCACTCGAGGTGCCCAAATGACCGCCTTAAAGCGGCCGCTCACGACGTGAGCTAAGCTAAATGCGTGAAGATTCGAAAAGAGGGTGAACATTCGAATCGCTTGATAGAAGCTGGACGGTGTTGTCGTGGATACAATGCCAGTGCAATGGACTCAGCTAGACCGAGAGTATGTATGAAGGAAATTACACGTCGGCGCAGCCTCATTTTCGTGATGCTCCTGGGGCTAACAGGACCGCTCAGCGTTCTTGGGGCGCAGCCGCCTCCGGGTGCTGGACCGTGCCAGTTGACGCAATTGGCTTCGCTGGATTTGCAAATTGTTAATGGCCGAGTGTTGGTGCCTGTGACGATTCAAGGTGAAGCGGCATCTATGTATCTCAACTTGGGGTCGTCCTTCAGCGCGCTGTCGAAGCAAGCGGTGACGCGGTTCGCGCTGAGAACGACCGACTATGAATTTGAAAAGGGACCCGGCTTTATGTCGGGTAAGACGCCCGTGCAGCAGTCAGCCTGGCCCACGAGCTTGAATCTCGGCGGCGTTCACTATCAGGACGAAGAGTTCCCGGTCGACCCGCTGTCCGAGGACTCGGGATATAAATCCGGACAGGTGAGCGGGGCAATTGGGATTAACCGGCTCTGGCGCATGGACTTGGAACTGGATTTGGCAAAGAAGAAAATGAACCTGTACTCGCCGGACCATTGCCCTGCTCAAGGAGTCCAGTGGACTTCGCACTATCAGGTCATTCCTTTGCGCCGGGATGGGATAGGGGGCTTTTTCTTTCCGGTGGAACTCGATGGCAGGAAGATTGAGGCTACGTTCGGTCCGACGAATTCTCTTACCACTCTGTCCACTGACGTGACTAGGCGTTTATATGGATTCGACAAGAACTCACCTGACATTCAATCGGTGCGCGATGCAAGCGGGAAGGTCACGGCGCACACCCGGGCGATGGCGTTGACTGTAAATGGGTTGACATTGATGGACGAGACCGTGATGTTGACGGATCCGTCGTCAGATCGTTGTCGTCTTGCAATCAAGAGCGAAGGGGCGGTTGGATACACCGACTGCACCTACAGATATCCGTTACATCTGGGGAACAGCTTGCTCGAAAAGCTGCATGTGTATATCGCGACGAAGGAAAATATCCTGTACTACACCGTGAATGAGTCGGTGGCGGCGGCCCAACGGAGTGAGGGCCAATAGAGCCGTGCCACCTATATCGTTCGTGAACTTCCACGCGCGGCATCCCTGCCCCTGAGCCTTGTTGTGTCGGGTCGAGTGCGGCATGACCGAGGTGCCATTACGCTGCTAGTGCGCGCGAGGCAATGAGCTACTTGGCGGCGCGATAGATCACTTTGCCCTCCGGGCTCAGCATCACGATGCTGGGCTCACCCCCTTTGTCCACGCCAATGCGGATGCGTGGACGCCCTGGGTCCGACTTCGGTCCTCCGAGCGCGCGCCGGGAATTAGCTATCGTCGAGTGCAAAGATGAGCTCCTCTACCTCATGCCCTCCCGCTGCGATGAAACGACCTTCTCCGACTGTCGAAAATCCGCACTTCCGGAGGACTCCGATCGAGCGCGCATTCTCCTTCGCTACTCGCGCGTAGAGAGGGCGCACGTCGATCCCGCTCACGAACTGCTGAAGCGCCGCAGTGGCAAACCCTTTGCCCCAGAACTGTGGCCCGAGTTCGTAGCTGACCTCCGGCAGATCGCTCCTTGTGAACTGGCCGATGTAGCCGACGACCTGCCCGGCGACGGTGATGGTCCTGACCTTGACGGTCGGATCAACCAGTTGCCTACCCCAGTGCGCACTGAATCTCTCGTGATCTTGTGGTGTGCCCGGGCAACGGGCTTCACTGTGGGCGAAGAATTCATCCACATCTAGCCCTATGACCGGCCGCAATGAAACGTCGAAGGTCATGTATGCGCCCAGCGTACCAGCCCGTCCGCACACCGAAAACCTCGGCACCGGCGCATCGGGCTGGGATGCCCGGCCGGCCTCGCGAAGAACGCGAGGGTGGGCCCTCCGATGCCTCGCGATAGCTTCAGGCCCAGATGTAGTACCGTCGCCGTTGGCCGCCCGATGCGCCCTCTGCTCATGGCACGCATCAATGGTAGTCCTCTTCGCGTTGATGCCGAAAGGCTGTCACCGTCACAGTGTGATCGTCTTCGATTTCGAAAAGCGCGACGTATCCCGAATGCCCAAAGGGGATCAATAGCTCTCGCCAGCGGGGGTTCTTCTGCAGTAGCGCTTTTCTGCAAGAAAACGGTGAGAAGGCGAGAAGGTTCAGCGCTCGCTCGATGGCTACGAGCGCACGCTCAGCGGCACCCAAGTCATGTTTGAGCAAGAAATCGTAGAGGCGATCGAGGTCCTTGTGTGCTTCCCCTGTGAGACGGACCTTGTAAGTCACTTGCGGACGCGTTGCGCTTTCGCAAGCCGTTTGCGGAGCCCAGCAATCACCTTATCGGCCGGCACGTAGTCGCCTTCTGCCCGCGCGCGTTCGGCGCTGGCGATACCTCGGGTGAGAAAGTCCAACTGAGATTTACGAAAATCAATTGTTCGAGAAACCGCATCCATTACGAACGCGGATAGGGTTTCCCCCGGGGCGAGGACGCTTTCAGCGTCAGCGCGTAGCTCCTCTGAAACTCGCAGCGGTGGAATGGTTCGCGATTTGGCATTCGACATGAACGGCTCCTATGCATCGCAATTGCGATACATGCTATCGGGCCGTGGAATCTTGCGCAAGTTTCACGAATGCAAATCGTCAATGCTCCCGGATCAAGCCCGTCGAGCCGCGCTTCGGAGTCCTCGAAAAACTTCCTCAATGCGCCTCCCCTGGCTCCAGGCGTTGACGGAGCGTCGCGATAAAGCGACGTCGCGGCACCAGATCGCGGGGTTGACATCGGCGCCGACGCCTCACCGGGAAGCCATGCCGGCGAGCGCCGCTCATATCGATTGAGCCGGCAACATTTATCGGTAAACTGCATATCCGTTTCCGCCTGGCTCCACGCGTCACTGAAAGCGTGCGGCCATCGATTGTACGAGGATCTGATTGAGCACGAACCTGGAGTTGAGCCTGAAGGACGCTGTTGACACACCAGTCATCGACATTCGCTATAGCGAGGTTGGTATGGTGCGAGTGCGCATCCGTACTACGGACCCGGGCGCCATTACAAACGAGCTGGCCGGGCGAGTCGCCGCCGCGCCGCATTTCTTCCGCCGCATCGCCGTGTGTCTGGATCTCAGCGCACTCGAGAAGACACCTGAAGTCGCCGAGATTGATGCCGTGATCGAGGCGGTGCGTCGCGTCGGCATGCTGTCGGTCGGACTGGCCGGCGATGTCGTTGAACTGGAAACCGTGGCGAGCGCGCTCAACCTGCCGATTCTTTCGAGCTTTCGGACGCCCACCCGTCCAGCCCCGGTACTCGAACCCGAGCAGGCTGCACCGACCACGCCGGAGCCCGCGCCGGCGCTGGCGCCGCCCGATTCGAACGTTTCGACGCTGATTCACAATCAGCCCGTGCGCTCGGGCCAGCGCATCTATGCGCGCAATCGCGATCTCATCGTCAATGCCGGCGTCGCCGCCGGTGCGGAGGTCATAACGGACGGTTGCCTCCATATTTATGGTCCGCTGCGCGGTCGCGCAATGGCCGGTGCGCGTGGCGATCCCGCAGCGCGAATGTTCTGTCAGGCGTTTGACGCGGAACTCGTGTCGATCGCGGGCGTGTTCCGTGTCTTTGAAACGATTCCCGCCGAGCTGGCCGGCATGCCGGTGCAGGCCTGGCTCGCAGGCGAGGATCTGCATTTCGCGCCCATCGGCGCATGAGCCGTCCCGCCGCGGACATCATTCAATTACAGTCATCGGGCTGCTGAAAGACGCATCCAGCGACCTTCAGGTCAGCAACCCCAAGATCTTTGCATAGGAGAATCCAGAATTGTCCGAGACTATCGTTGTAACTTCGGGTAAGGGAGGAGTTGGAAAGACCACTACCTCCGCCAGCATAGCGTGCGGACTCGCGCGCCGCGGCAAACGTGTTGCGGTGATCGATTTCGACATCGGACTGCGCAACCTCGATCTGATCATGGGGTGCGAGCGTCGTGTCGTATATGATTTCGTGAATGTCATCCAGGGCGACTGCGTACTCAAACAGGCGCTGATCAAGGACAAGCGCATCGACACGCTGTATCTATTGGCCGCGTCGCAGACTCGCGACAAGGAAGCGCTCACCGATGAAGGCGTCCGCCGCGTACTCGACGAACTGGCGGCCGAGGGCTTCGAGTACATCATTTGCGATTCGCCCGCGGGAATCGAGAAAGGCGCACATTTGGCGATGTATTTCGCGGACCGGGCTGTGGTCGTCGTCAATCCGGAAGTGTCCTCGGTACGCGATTCGGATCGCATACTCGGCCTGCTCGCCAGCAAGACGCTGCGCGCCGCGCAAGGCAATGGTGGGGTGAAAGAGCACCTGCTGCTGACCCGCTACAGCCCGCGTCGGGTCGCGAGTGGCGAGATGCTGAGCGTCAAGGACGTCAAGGACATACTCGGTCTCGACGTGGTCGGCGTCGTTCCGGAGTCGCCCGACGTATTATCCGCGTCCAACGCCGGTGTTCCAGTCATTCTCAACGGTGAGAGCGACGTATCAGCCGCCTACGAGGACGCCGTAGCCCGCTTGTTGGGCGAGACCGTGCCGATGCGCTTCACAGAGGAACCCAAGAGAGGTTTCTTCGCGCGCATGTTTGGGGGCTGACGTGGGTTTACTCGCTTTTTTTCGCAAGACTTCATCGTCTGCCAATGTCGCCAAGGAGCGGCTACGCATCATCGTCGCACAGGAGCGCAACGCACGCGGCGGCCCAGACTACCTGCCCACGCTGCGTCGCGAGTTACTCGAGGTGATCCGCCGGTATGTGAACATCGATCCGTCGGCGGTTCAGATCAACCTCGGACGCGATGACGGTCACGAGGTACTCGAGCTGTCGGTCGCACTGCCGGAAGAGCCGCGGGACGGCTCGATGGCCAGCCGCTGAGTTCGCAGGAGATGCGCGCGCCGATTCACGGATTCGCCGCTGCACGACAACACCCGACTACGCGATTGATAAGGCCAGGGTGGAGCGGGCGATGCCGATCGCCAACCTAATCACCTTTGTAACCTGCTTCCAGCTGATCTCGAACGGCGAGAATCAGAACGATATCTTCGTCGGGTAACCAGCGATATTTGGCAAGGTAGCCGAACTTGCCGCGAGACAGGATCAACTCCCGGCGTCCGTCCTCGGCTTCGCGGCCCAGCAACGGATGGTCTGCAAGCAACTCGAACGCTCGCCTAACGCTGACCATCCGTTCACGCGCGAGCTTCGGATTGTGTTCCGCGAGAAAGTCGAAAAGCCGCTCAAGGTCGGCCAGCGCACGAGTCGTTACTTGGACGCGCGCCATGCGCGCGCTCGTGGGCGTCGAGCAGACTTCCCTGCCACACGAGCCTCGAGATAATCGGAAGCGGCTCCCAACGGAACGGCTTTGCCGCTCTCCATCGCTTCCTTTTCTGAGACTTCCGCATCCTCCGCAAACCGCTCGCGAAGCTCGGCACGGTCCGCCTCCTGGCTCAACACGTCAATCATGAAAGCATGCGGAGTTTTATTTGCCGCGCCGGCAAGTCGTTCGATCCGCCGCTTCAGCGCTTCTGGAAGTTTAAGACTCGTGGCAGCCATCGATTGCACCCTTGAGATTCATGGGTAGTCAAAAAGTACTACCTAGACGAATCGAGGTTAAGAAATCTTGGCGGGCCTAACACCCCATGCAGGATTGCCTCGCATTGGCGAGCGATGGCTTGAAGTGGAGCGGGCGATGGGAATCGAACCCACGGCTCAAGCTTGGGAAGCTTGGGTATTACCATTATACGACGCCCGCGCCAACCCGATCATAACTCGCTCGCAGCGGCGCGCCAACTGCGCCCCCCGGGGGGCGCTCTTCAGCTCAGCCGAGGCGGCGACTCGCCCGTTGCCTCGATCTCGACCAGCAGATCCTCCCGGCAAACGTCCGCCCGCAGGAACACGATGGAGGTCGAGGGCCGCAGGCGGGGTGCGAGCGCACGCCGGATCGCGTCGAGATCCGCCGGCCGGCGCACATAGACCTTGAGCTTCAGCCCGTCGAGGGCGTAGCGCGGCGCGCCCACCACTCGATTCGCCTCCTCGAGCAACGCGTCGATGTTGGCGAGCGTCTCGCGCGTCTGCGCGGTGACATCGCCCGGATGGATGGTCTCGTGGCCGACGATGCTCGCCGTGCCGGAGACGAATAGGTTCGTGCCGCCCGACTCGGTCAGCACGCACGCTCTCGAGAAGCTGGGGCTGTGAATCCCGAACTTCTTAGGATAGTGATAGGCGCTCGTCTGACGCGGATTCTCGATCATCTTCGGGGGCTCGCGTGTCGCCAGGAAATAGATCGATATCGGGCTGCCGGCGGGCGACCCGAGCGCGCTCGCCGCGGGCACGCCGACGGCGGTCGGGCGACCCGAGGCGCGAAAAGCGCTCTGCCGCGCGGAATTGAAATGCCGATAGCGCTCATCGCCGTCGGCCTCGCGATTGATCTCGGGGAGATAGTTCCACACGCGAATGAGGTGTTGATGCTCGCTGCGCTCGAGCACCTCGAAAATGCGCGCGTAGGCGGCCATGGTTGCCTGCGAGAGGGCCGCGGAATCGCCGAACGCGTGTTCTTCGATGGTCACGGAGCCGAATAGGAGATCCTCGCAGAAGCGGTAATGCACGCGCTCGTGCGGGCGCGACTCGCTCGCCGTGCCGTTCGCGAGTTCGAGGTGCGCATCGCCCGTGACCCGCCATACCTCGCAAAGATCGTCCGCCGCGCCAAGGGAGGGCGTCATGCTCGCGGTGACGGGCACCCGGGGAGCCTCGATGTGCGGGGGCTTGGTGAATCCGACGACACCGAGAACGTTGCGCCACCACAATGCGGGGCGCGCCGCGATCTGGTCCATCGGCAAATAGTCGAGCTCGAGCGTGGTCATATGCCGGAGTCTATCCTGCCGCCCCCATGGCCGGTAGGCGGCGGGCCCGGGTTTCAGCCGAGGCCGCCCGCGCTCAATATGCGACGTAGGGGCCGCTGCCTGCCGAGGTTGTATACCCGTCGATGGCGGTCGCGACGCGCCGGCCGAAGTAGAACGGCAAGCCCCAATCGAAGCTGCTGGGCATCGGATTGGTGCCGGCGAGGCCGGGATACACGAAATACGTGGCGTTGATCTGCTCGGCATTGCCGACGTCGAAATCCACCGTGCTCGTTCCGCTCGCGAGCTGGATCTCGCCGCTCAAGCTAAGCGTGCTCGTAGGACAGTAAAAGTCGCTGAAGCCCGTGTCCCCGCACTGCGCCAGGCTGGCGTCGTTGGTGTTCGGGAAGAAGTAGCCGTTCGAGCCCGAATCGATGAAGCTCTGAGGCAAAGAGGTGGTGTCGAAAGTCGTCGTAAAGAATCCAGGGTACGTCCCGGTCGTCGCGATCGGCACCACGGTCTCGGTGCCCGAGGCATTGTTGGATTCCGTGTCGATGCCGAAGATCAACGAGCCTGTCAGCGTCGTGGTGCCGGCGCTCGGCGCGCTGGGCAGCGTGATGATGGAGCCGTTGTTGTCGGTCGCGAACAGGGTGATGACATTCGGGACCTGGCTCGCCAGCGGCACGGTCGTGCCCGCGCAATTGGACTCGGTGCTGCACGCGTAGTAGATGGGACTGCCCGGGGGAATGCTCTCGGTACAGTACTCGCCACAATCACCTGCGAACGGCCCGACGCCGATGATGCCGTTGGCGCCGAAGCTCGCGACAGTATCCTCCGCCGCCCCGGTGCCCGAGCAATCCGTGGGTACCGTGGGGTAGCGCGAATCGCCGATGATCTGCACCGGGACCGAGCTTGCGCTTTCGCCGGAGACCTGCACGTCGGCGAGCGTCACCGGGCCCCAGCTGTAGCCGTCAGCGAACATGGTGCATTCGACGAGGACGCTGCCGTTGCTGAGCGTGAGCACGGGAAAGGTCAGAGTCAACACGGGTGCGAGAATGCGCAGACCATACGAGCCCGTATCGACCTGAATGTTGTCGATGGTCTGGCAAGTCGAGGTGCCCGGCAGGCACAGCGTCAGGGTCGTGTAGAGGATGTTGAGAGCGTTGTTGCTGGGACCGCCTGACACCGTGACGCTTACCACGTTGTTCGCCGGCGCGGTCGTGCCCGAGCCACCGCCCGAGGAACCCAAGCCGTCGCCGCTGCCACCGCAGGAAACCATGCCCACGCAAAGCGCGATGCCGAAGCAGCCGCGCAGCGCAGCTCGAAAATAAGCACTCACTCGAGATCTCCCGCCGTCACGCCGCTGGGCAATGCCTGGGGCAGGTAGGCGCGGCCGCTGTAGGCGCGCATGTGGCCTCCCACCTGCACCACGAGATTGCTCGTGCGCACCTGCACGTGGTTGCGATCCTGGCGACCGGCCGGCAACGCGGCCACATACTGGTCGAAATAGGTTCCGAGCGTCTGCCGCAGATTCGGTGAGAACGGTCCGTGCCAAGTCACGGCGAACACCTTGCCGTCAAGACCCGCGTACTCGCGGATCACCGTGCCGGAGGACTGTTGAATCTCGTGCACGCGATAGCTGCCGCGCATCGTTTCCTTGATGGTCGCGTGGGCGAGCTGCGGCTCGGTGGGTATGGCGGCTTCCGTCTCACCCAATGTTGCGGATGCGACACAGGACCACAGAGTGCCGGCAACCGCGGCCCCCGCCAGCCAGCCCCGCGCCCGCGCGGGTTTTTGTCCCACATAAGCCATTCGAACCTCACCTGTGTCGCGAATCAGCATCGTTGGAGCCGTTATGATCAATTTGGTTCACCCACATACCCGATTGCGCTCGCCCCAGGGGGCGGAAATCTCCAAACTGTGCACGGGATCACGGCGCCGGATTGCTGCCATGTCCTGCGCTTGGAGGTGCTGAGGCCCGAGCGGCGACTCGACCTTGATACTTCTTTTCTCACCCGCATGGCCTGCATGGCGTGATTTGCGCGGTCTATGGTCTTAGAATCGCCGGGCCCCGGATGGGCGGAAGGTAGCTGCGTGAGAACGATCATCAAGTTGGGCGGGCTGGCGCTCGCCATCGGCCTCGGGGCCTCCGCATGCCACGTCGGCGGCGGCTATACGGTGGGCGGCACGGTCACGGGCCTCACCGGGACGGGGCTGGTGCTGCAGCTTAACGGCGGCAACAACCTCGGCTTTTCCTCGGGCGGCACGTTCACCTTCTCCTCGGGCATCGATCAGGGCGGCTCTTATTCGGTGACGGTGCTGACTCAGCCGAGCGGACAAACCTGCTCGGTGCACAACGGCTCGGGCACCATCGGGACCGCGGACATCTCCAACGTCGTCGTGAACTGCAGTCTCCCGGGCAACTTCGCCTACGTGGCGAACGAGTCCTCGAACAGCATCTCCGCTTACGCGATCGATGCCTCGACGGGTGCCTTGGTGCCGATCGCCGGCTCGCCATTCGCCGCCACCGGCACGGGCCCGGTCGCCGTTGCCGTGGATCCCAACGGCGCTTATCTCTACGTCGCGAACAACGCATCGAACACGGTGTCCGTGTATGCGATCGACCCCGACACCGGTGCTCTCACCGCGGTCGGACAACCGACCGGCGCGGGTAACGGACCCTTCGCCCTGCTGGTCGACCCGTCCAATCAGTTCCTGTTCGTGATCAACAAAACCGACAATACCGTCTCCGTGTTCGCGACCGGCAGCGGCGGGTCGCTCACCTCCATCAGCGGCTCGCCGTTCTCGGTGGGCAGCGAACCCACCTCGCTCGCCACCGACCCGGGCGGCAACTTTCTCTACGTGACCACCTATGCGCAGAACGCCGTTGCGGTCTTCTCGATCGAGCCGGGAGGCGGTGCGCTCGCGGCGATCGGCGGCTCGCCCTTTGCCGCAGGCAGCGGGGCGCTATCGGTCGCCGTCGATCCGACCGGGACGCTCGCGTACGTCGCCAATGAGACGGGGCATTCGGTCTCCATGTACTCGCTCAATGCCGACACCGGTGCGCTTGCCGCTGTATCGGGCTCGCCCGTGGGCCTCGCCAGCCAAGCCGAGTCGGTGGCGGTCGATCCTGCCGGCAAATTCCTGCTCGTCTCCACCTCGGGCAACGAGCTCTCGAGCTATGCGATCACGCCGTCGAGCGGCGCGCTCACCGCCGTCTCGACAGCCGGTACTGGCACATTCCCGCTGGGCGTGGTCATCAATCCGCAGGGTACGTTCGCCTTCGTTGCGAACGAGAATTCGGCCGACATCTCGGTGTACGCAATCAACGCCACCACGGGCGCTCTCACCCAGGTGACTGGATCGCCGTTCGCGGCGGGCGATACCCCGCGGTCGATCGCGATCGATTGAACCGGGACCGCGAGTGGTCGCGAACGGCTAGACTGCCGAGGTGAACACATCGCTGCCGGGAATCGCCGCCACACCGAGCCGTTTCGGTTTGGTCCCGCGGCTCGTGGTGATTGCTGTCGTGGCGTCGGCCGAGGTCCTGCTCGGCTCCTATCTCGTGCAAGCCGTTCCGCTCGACGCGCTGCAGGGAGCGCCCGAGGCGCTGCGGCTCGTGCAGCACTGGCTGTTTCGCTTCATCATCGCCTATGCGGTGTCGCTCGCGCTGCTCGCGTCCCTTCGCCGTGCGAGTCTCGCCGCCGCGCTCGACGCCGCGGATCGAGTGGCGGTGCGCCCGCTCTGGGCGCTCGTGCATGTCGTGCTGCTCGCGCCTTTCCTCTATCTATCGGCGACGCTCTACACCCCGTTCGTGCCTTTCGCCGCCATGGCGGTGGCGTGGCACCTGGTCGCCGTCGGCGGCGACGCTGGCGCTGTTCGCCACCTTCGCGCCCGCCGCGGTCTGGATCGGCGTGCTGCGCAAGACCGGCGGATTACCGATCTTCGCGCTCGTTCCGGCTGGAGCCGCGGTCGCAGCGATCAAGCTCAGCCAGATGCTGTGGGTCCCCGCCGCCGAGATCACGTTCCGCTTCGTGAACCTGATGCTGAAGCCCGTGTTGCCGGGGCTTGTGAGCGATCCCGCCACGCGGGTCCTCGGCACCAGCCGCTTCGCAGTGCAGATCGCGGAGGTGTGCTCGGGGCTCGAGGGCGTGGGGCTGATGCTTGCCTTCTGCAGCGCGTGGCTCTGGTTCTTCCGGGCCGAGTACCGCTTTCCGCGGGCGCTCGTGGTGATTCCGGTCGGGGTGATCGCGGTGTTCTTGCTGAACGCCGTGCGTATCGCCGTGCTCATACTCATCGGCAATGCCGGCTACGAGCGCGTCGCCGTCGTCGGCTTTCATTCGCAGGCGGGCTGGATCGCGTTCAACCTCGCCGCCTTCGGCATCGCCATTCTCGCGCACACCAATCCGTGGCTGAGCCGCGCGGCGGCCGAGCGGCGCGCGCGCCGCGTAAGTGGAGCCGCGCACCTGCACGCCCCTTCGCGTGCCGCCGACAGCAACCCGACCGCGGCCTACTTGATGCCCCTGCTCGTGATCCTCGCGGCCGGAATGATCGCGCGGTCGCTTTCCGGAGATTTCGAACTCTGGTATCCGCTGCGCCTTGCGGCCGCACTCGCCGCTCTGTGGATTTACCGACGCTCGTATGCGGGCGTGGACTTCGGGTTTTCCTGGCGCGGCCCCCTGACCGGGGCGCTGGTGTTTGCCATATGGACGGCGGGCGCCGCCTGGCTGGGCACATCCGCCGACGAGCCCGCCGCACTCACGGCACTCTCGCCGGGCCTGCGCGCGGCGTGGATCGACTGCCGCCTGGTCTCGGCCGTGGTCACTGTGCCTCTTGCCGAAGAGCTCGCCTACCGCGGCTATCTGCTGCGCCGGCTCACCACGGTGCATTTCGAGTCCGCGCCCTTCTCGGCGGCTCGCTGGCCCGCGCTCGCCGTGAGCGCCCTTGCGTTCGGCGTCGTTCACGGCCGGTTCTGGATCGCCGGCACCATCGCGGGGCTCGCCTACGGCGCGCTCGCGATGCGCACCAACAAACTGGGAGAAGCCGTCGCCGCTCACGCCACCACGAATGCATTGATCGCGGCGGAGGTACTCCTGTTGCGCCATTGGTGGCTATGGTGAGCGGCCGCAAAGGAGTCATATGAGCATCAGCAAGGTAACGGCGGGTGAAAAGCTGCCGCATGAGTTCAATGTCATCATCGAGATTCCGATGAATGCCGATCCCATCAAGTACGAGGTCGACGAGGAGTCAGGCGCGCTGTTCGTCGACCGCTTCATGACGACTGCGATGCACTACCCGGCGAACTACGGCTACGTGCCGCGGACGCTCGCGGCGGACGACGATCCGGTCGACGTGCTGGTGCACACGCCGTTTCCTTTGCATCCGGGGGTGGTGGTGCGCTGCCGCCCGCTCGGCGTGCTGCGTATGGAGGATGAGGCCGGGGGCGACGCCAAGGTGCTCGCGGTACCCACGGACGACATCTGCCCGCTATTTTCTTACTGGAAATCGATCGAGGACGTGCCCGAGGCGCGTCTCGAGCAGATTCGACATTTCTTCGAGCACTACAAGGACCTCGAGCCCGGCAAGTGGGTACGGGTCATCGGCTGGTCGGGCGTCGCGGCCGCGCACGAGGAGATCTCGAGCGGTGCGCGTCGCTACGCGACCTCGCGGCCGGCCGCGCCCTGAGCGGGCAGGGCGGGACCGGCCGCTGTCGACTCAGCCACGTTTGGTGGCGCTGAGATAGACCGCCGCGAGCCGCGGATTGTGCACCTTCGCCACGGCGCTTTCGATCGCGTGCTGCCGGCACACCTCGACCTGATGGCTGACCCAGTGCGGGTTGTCGTAGTCCGGGCAGACCTCGGCGGCCGCATTGGCGATGCGCGCGTAGAGCTGGCGCGCGCCGCCGTCCGTGTCGAGGGTCGCGGGGTCGTACTTCACCGCGATGGCGGGGGCGTCGAGGTCGGGGGTGGCAGCGCCGGCCACGCCTGCGGCGGCGACGGCACCGATGCCGCACATCAGCATCGCGAGGGTGATCTTGGGGTTCATGGAAATCTCCTTTCGGGGTGGTGGAATCGACGGGTCTATGAAACGCCTTCCGAGGGGTCGCCGAGTCAGCGGCAGGGGGTCGAGGTCGTCCCTTAAACCCACGGATTCGTCCCGGAACGCGCCTCGGCGGCGCCCGCGGCACGCCCGTTTTTGCGCTAGTCTGGCCCCATGAGATGGCCGGCCTGGCACCGCTACATCGGCGCTCTGCAGGGGCATTACGCCTCCTCGCTGAGCCGCCGTCAGTTCTTCACCATCGTGGGTCTGTTCTGGGCCTACGTCACGCTGTCGAACGTGCTCTACGCGTACGGCATGCGCACGGGGATCGCGCAAGATGACGAACCTGCCGCTGTTCTCTCCCTGGGATGCCCGCGTGCTGCAGCACGTGTATCTCTTGCCGCTCATCCTGGTGTCCTACTGGGCGTCGATGCGCATCCAGTGGCGGCCGCTGCTCGTCGCGCTGCCGCTGCAGATCATCCTGGCGCTCGCGTTCGCCGCCCTTGCCTACCCCGCCCTGATCCTCGGGGAATTCACCGTCGCCGATCACGCATGGCATGCAGCAGCTGGCCGAACACGAGCACAATCCGTTCGCGGACCCGATGGTGATGTCGCTGTGGCTCGCGAGCTTCGTGAGCTTCCTGCCGACCTATGGCTTCGGCCTCACGCTCGTCACCGGCCTTGCCCTGTATTCGCAATTTCGCAAGTCCGAGCTGTCGCGCGCGGCCCTCGAGCGCGAGTGGAGCGCCGCGCGCCTGGCGGCGCTGCGCATGCAGCTCTCGCCCCATACGCTGTTCAACTTGCTGCACACCATCCGCGGCCTCATCGAATGGGATCCGAAGGGCGCGCAGTCCATGGTGGTGCAGCTCGCCGACCTGCTGCGCCGCTTGTTGAATGCGGGCGAGCGCGACTTCTCGCGCCTCGCCGAGGAGCTGCAGTTCGTGCGGCTGTATCTGGAACTGCAGCAAAAGCGCTTCTCGGACCGCTTGAGCGTGATCCTGCCGCCGCCGGAGGACATCGTCGATGCGTGGGTGCCGAGCTTGATCCTGCAGCCGCTGGTCGAGAACGCCGTGGTGCACGGCCTCGCCGGCCACCAGGGGCCGGTGACCGTGCGTCTCAACGTCGACCGCGCGGGCGACTCGCTGGTCCTGCGCGTGACCAACACCATCGCGCCGGACAAGGTCATCGGTCCTCCGGGCATCGGCATCAGCAACGTGCGCGAGCGCCTGGCCGTGCAGTTCGAGGGCCGCGCCAGTCTCCTCGCCGGACCCCGTCGAGCGCGAATGGGTGAGCGAGATCACGCTGCCGGAGATTCATGCCTCGCCCGAGCGGCGCGGCGCGCGGCCGGCATCGGCGCTGACGCCGGCTTGATGAGCCGCATGCTGAACGTCATCATCGTGGACGACGAGCTGGCCGGTCGGCGCACGCTGCGCGAATTCTGCGCGGCCGAGAGCGACCTCAACGTGGTCGGCGAGTTCGGCGACGGCGCCGCGGCGCTCGCCGCCATCCGCGCGCAGCGGCCGCAGCTCTTGTTTCTCGACATTCAGATGGACCCGCTGAACGGCATCGATCTGGCGCGCGCGCTCCCGCCCGAGGAGCTCCCCTCGCTCGTGTTCGTCACGGCCTACGACGCCTACGCGCTCGAGGCCTTCGAGGTCTGCGCCGTGGACTATCTGCTGAAGCCCTTCGACCAGGAGCGCTTCCGCAAGACCCTCGCACGGGTGCGGCCGCGCCACGCGCAGAGCGGCGCCGAGGAGCGCCAGGCGCTGCTCGCGGGCCTGCTCGCGCAGCTCGAGCGCGGGGCGCGCCGGCAGCCCGAGGAGCGAGGCCGGCTGCTCGCCGAGTTCAACGGCAAGCTCCACGTCATCGACGTGGCGCAGGTCGAGATGATCGAGGCGGACCGAAATTACGTCAGCATCCGCGTCGGGCGCGATACCTACCACGCGCGCAGCACCTCTGAGCGAGGCCGAGCAGGCGCTGCGATCGCAACCGATGCTGCGCATCAGCCGCTCCTGTCTGGTGAACATGAATTACCTGCGCGAGGTCAACCGTACCCTGCGCGGGGACTTCATTCTGGTGCTCGCGGGCGGCGCCACCGTGACCAGCAGCGAGGGCTACCGCGCCAAGGTGCGGGACTACCTCGGCACCATGCGCCTCACGCCCTCTTGAGGCCGCTCCGCTAGAGCAGCTCCTCGGGCGCGAACGGCGCGAGCAGCTTGATGGCGAAGCGCTGCCAGCGCCGTCGTCTCGGGCTCGTTGTGCCAGACCTTCTCCTCGCTCCCCTCCCCGCTCGACCAGACGATGTGGCCCGCGGCGTCGAGCGAGAGGCGATAGCTGCCGTCCGCGCTGATGTCGTCGATGAGGCTCGTCACCTGACGGGCGATTTCCGGGCTGCGCATCACGAGGCCGAGCTCGGAGTTGAAGTGTTTCGAGCGCTCATCCATGTTGAGCGAGCCGATGAATACGGTGCGCCGATCGATGACCAGCGCTTTCGCATGCAGGCTCGCGTTGGCGCTGCGAAACGGGTGAAAGCGCGCGCGCTTCTGCCCGAGCCGCGGCCGCACCTCGGAGAGCTCGACGCCCATCTTCAGCAGCGCCACGCGATAGCGCGCATAGCCGTTATGCACGAGCGGGGCATCGGTCGAGGCGAGCGAATTGGTGAGGATGCGGATGTGCACACCGCGCGCGATGAGCTCGCGCATCAGCGCGACGCCCTCCTTGCCGGGCACGAAGTACGGCGAGATCACGAGGATCTCCTGTTGCGCCGAGCGCATGAGCGCGGCGATGTTGTTCGCGATGGTCTCTTCCTGATCGGGAGATACATCGCTCGCGATCTTGGCCGGCCGGTCCGCGAGCACGGTGGCGGGCGCCCAGATGAGCTTGAGCAGGTGCGCATCGAGCTCGTGCCGCAGCCAGTCGGCGTCCTCCTCGGCGAGGCCCTGCGCCTGCGCAACCGCCAGGAGCCGTCGGCACCGGGACTTGCGGCGCCTCGGGCGGCGCGGCCGGCGCCGGATCGGCGAGCGAGGCGATCGGGTAGGCGTACTTGCTGTTCCAGAAGGCATCGAACGAGGCCGACAGCTGCGGCACGATGGGTCCCGCGCCGACCACGTCGAGATCGATGAAATTGCTGTGCTTGTCGAGCGTGAAGTACTCATCGCCGATGTTGCGGCCGCCGGTGATGGCGAGGGCGTTGTCGGCGACGAACAGCTTGTTGTGCATGCGGTGGTTGATGCGCGGAATATCCGAGATCGAAGTGAGGATGCGGCTCCAGATGGCCGAGCGGCCGCCGGGGAACGGGTTGAACACGCGCACTTCGACGTTCGGATGCTGCCCGAAGTGCATGAAGTGGCGGTCCTCGCCCGAGGTGTTCAGATCGTCGACCAGCAGGCGCACGCGCACGCCGCGATCCGCGGCGCTGCGGACGTGCTGGAGCAAGTCGCGCGCCGACTCGTCCTGCCGAATGATGTAGTACTGGATGTCGAGCGTGCGCTCGGCGTGATCGGCGAGCGCGACCAGGCTGTCGAGGGCCTCATCGCCCGAGGACAGCAAGCGGATGCCGGAGAGGTTGCGAGCCTTGCCTTCCTCGCTCGCGGCGACGATGCGGCCGAGCGTGGTGTTCTGCGGATCGTCGAGGGCTACGCTCGGATGGCTTCCTGACGTGCTGCGGCAGGCTCGCGCAGCCCGCAAGGAACGAGAGCGCGAGAGCTAGCCAGGTTTTGCGCATGGCGGGATGATATCAGGCAGAATTTGCCCCTATGCATGCACGGCGTCCCATTCGCAGCTTCGTATTGCGCGCCGGCCGGGTCACGGTGGCGCAAGAACGCGCGCTCGCCGAGCTCTGGCCGACCTTCGGCGTGGATTTCGACGGCCGGCCGCTCGACCTCGACGCGCTCTTCGGGCGTCGCGCGCCGCGCTGTCTGGAGATCGGGTTCGGCGCCGGCGAGGTGATCGGTGCTCTCGCGAAAGCGCACCCGGAGACCGATCATGTCGGCATCGAGGTGCATCGAGCGGGCGTGGGGCGGCTGTTGTTGCATGCGCAGGAGGAAGCGCTCGCGAATTTGCGCATCATCTGTCACGACGCCGTCGAAGTGCTCGCAAGCTCGATCGCGGACGATTCGTTCGACTCGATCCTGATTTTCTTTCCCGATCCCTGGCACAAAAAGCGCCATCACAAACGCCGCCTCATCGACGCACCGTTCCTGGGCACGCTGGCCGCGAAGCTGAAAGCCGGCGGAGTGCTGCGCTTGGCGACCGATTGGCAAGCCTACGCCGAGCAGATGTTGAGCGTGGGCAATGCGTGCGAGCGGCTGGAATCGTTGAGCGCGGATCGCACGTATGTCGAACGCCCGGACTTTCGCCCCGCGACGCGCTTCGAGCGGCGTGGCGCGCGCCTGGGTCACGGAGTGTGGGATTTGGCTTACCTCAAAACGAAGTAGTTTTAGGGCTTTGCCCCCTGGTACAGTTGAAAAAATTTGATGCGACCATCCGATTCGATCCATGTTGCTTCGCGCAAAAATTTTTCATTGCGCGCGACCCGCATTGAGAGTTGAATTGATGTCGCGTGCTGATTGGATCTCGTGACAAGGAGACGGCGATGAACGTAGTCAAGCCGATCGTTGGTCAATGGTATCGAGGTGCGACCAACGAGCTTTTCGAGGTCGTTGCCATTGACGACCAAGATGAGACCATCGAGGTGCAGTACTTCGACGGCACTGTCACGGAAATCGAGTTCGACTCCTGGAACGAGCAGCTGCTCGATGAGCTCATCGACGCGGCGGATGCACCCGAGGACTGGTCGGGCGCCATCGACGTGGAGGCTGAGGATCTGGACCGCGAGTTCGAGGACAATGGGCGGGCCTCTTGGTCGAGCTCGGACGATCGCTCACTGCGCCGCTGAACACCCGCCGGGTCCGCGACCTTTCGCCAACACCTAGCCGCTGCGCCGACGCCTAAGCACTGCTTCGCGCCGCCTCGCGGGCGGCGCGCTCGTTGAGGGGCCGACGCATGATCAACAGAAGAATCAGTCCGGGTATCGCCGCGAGGCAGGTGATGATGAAGAAACGCGCCCAGCCGACGACGGGAACGAGGGCACCCGCGGCCGCTCCCGAAAGATTCCGCGGCAAGGTGGCGAGCGCCGACAGCAACGCGTACTGAGTCGCGCTGAAGTCGGCGGAGCACAGCGACGTCAAGAAGGCCACGAAGGCCGCCTGCCCCATACCCCCGATCATGGTGTCGAGCGAGGTGGCGAGCACGAGCAGCCACACTTTCTTGCCCGCCAGCGCGAGCCACATGTACAGCAAGTTGGTGAGCGCCTGGCCGATGCCGAAAATCAGTAGCGAGCGAAACGTGCCCCAGCGCAGGTACATCCAACCGCCGAAGGTCACGCCGATCATGGTCGAGATGGTCATGTTGACCTTCCCGGCGATGCTGAGCTCATCCAAGGAGAATCCCACTCCGCGTAGCATGAAGGTGCTGTAAAGGCTCAAGGCGAGCGCATCGCCCACCTTGTAGAGCACCACCAGCAGCAAGAATCCCCAGATCATTTTCTCGCTGAGCAGTTGACGCAAAGGGTGCCACACCGCATCTGCCAGAGTCCGGGGAGGATGGCCGGGCACTTGCGGCTCGGGCGCCCGGAACGTCGCAAGCAAGGTGGCGGCCATGAGTCCCGCCACGAACAGGAACGCGAAACGCCAGCCGAGGTGGGCGGCGATGAGCACGAGAACGGCACCTGCGAGCATAGCGGCCACGCGATAGCCAACCGTGCTCGCCGCGGCGGCCAATGCCCGCTCGTTCGGCGGAATGGTGTCGACGCGGTAGGCGTCAATCACGATGTCCTGCGAGGCGGAGAGAAAGGCCACCGCGAGCGCAACGCCCGCCAGCACATACAACTCCTTCGTCGGCGAGCAAAATCCCATGGTGCCGATGCAAATCGTCAGGCACACCTGAAAGACCACGATCCAGCCGCGCCGCCGGCCGAGAAGGGGCGGCAAATACCGATCGAGCAACGGGGCCCACAGGAACTTGACGTTGTAGGGCAGCGCGACCAGCGACAGGAAACCGATGGTCTTGATAGCGAGACCGGAGTCCGCCAGCCACGCCTGCAAGCTGAAATTGGTCAGGTTGAGGGGCAGCCCCGAGGCGAAGCTCAGAAACAGCACGGCAATCATCCGCTTGTCGCTGAGCGCCTGAAGCAACGTCGGCTTCGCGGGTGCCGCCAAAGACACAGAGCTCAAGGAAACAGGGCGCGGGCGCGGGTGAAGGGCATCGCGCGAGATCATAGCAGGCGTAGCGCGGCCGCTGCGGATCGGGTTCACGCTTGCGGCGCGGCGTATCCCTTGCGAGACTGCGCGCGCATGACCTTGCCTTATCAGACCGAGTTCATCGACTTGTGCATGCGGACGGGCGTGCTGAAGTTCGGCACGTTCACGCTCAAGTCCGGGCGAGAGAGCCCGTATTTCTTCAATGCGGGGTTATTCAGCGCGGGCGCTGCGATCGCCGCGGTGGGACGCGCATACGGCGATGCGATCGTCGCCTCCGACATCACGTTCGACATGCTGTTCGGGCCGGCCTACAAGGGCATCCCCCTGGTGACCGCGGCGGCGGCCTCGCTCGCCGAGCGTCACGGCATCGATGTGCCCTTCGCCTTCAATCGCAAGGAATCGAAGGACCACGGCGAGGGCGGCTCCATCGTCGGCGGAGCGCTGTCGGGCCGCGTGCTCATCGTGGACGATGTGATCACCGCCGGAACGGCTATCCGCGAATCCGTCGAGATCATACGCGCGGCGGGGGCGCACCCGGCCGGCGTGCTGCTCGCCCTCGACCGCCAAGAGCGCGGCTCCGCGAGCCCGCTGTCGGCGGTCGAGGAGGTGCGGGAGCAATTCGGGATCCCGGTGCTCGCGGTGATCAGCCTGACCGATCTGATGCAGCATATGAGCGCCCAGGGCCGCTTCGCCGAGCTCGCCGCGATGCAAAGCTACCGGGAGCGCTATGGGCTCACAGTTTGAGGAATACGCCCTGGAAAACCCTGGACGCGGGGCTCAAAATGACGCGCCTAACCGGGGGGTCCCTATGAATCGTAGCCGCCTTTCGTCCACTTCGGTCCTGATCGCCGCGGCGGCGCTCGCAGCCGGCGCCTGGGGTGCCACCAGCTCCTCGGCCCACAAGGTCTACAAGTGGGTGGATGACCAGGGTGTCACGCACTACGGCGACCAGATCCCGCCCGAGTATGCCGCCCAGGCCCATGGCGTCATCAATAACCAGGGCATCGAGGTCGAGCACACCGATGCGCAAAAGACGGCCGAGCAGGTCGCCGCCGAGGATCAGAAAAGGCTCGACACGGAGCAGCGCGCCAACCGCGACCGCAATCTCTTGACCACCTACGGGTCGGTGCAGGAAATCGAGCATTTGCGCGATCAGCGCCTGAGCCTGCTCATCGACCAGATCAAGCTCAAAGAGCAGTTTCTGGAGACGCTCAACGTCAAGATGAACAAGCTGAAGGTCACGAGCTCGCACTACAAGCCGTATAGCAGCGATCCGAAGGCGCCGCCCATGACCGATCAGCTCACCGAGGACCTGGTGCGCGTCGGCAGCGATATTCACACCCAGGAAGAGAACCTGCGGGAGAAGCGCACGGAGCAGGCGAACACCAATCAGGCATTCGAGGGCGACATCGCCCGCTTCAAAGAGCTCAAAGGCATCCATTGACACCGAAGACCCGAATCCTATTGGGAGTGACCGGAGGCATTGCGGCTTACAAAAGTCCTGATCTGGTGCGCCGGCTGCTCGAGCGCGGCGCCGAGGTGCAGGTCGTCATGACCCCGGCCGCGCAGAAATTCGTGACGCCCATGACGTTCCAGGCGGTCTCGGGCCGTCCCGTGCGTACCGGTCTATGGGATGAGAGCGCGGAGGCCGCCATGGGCCACATCGAGCTCGCCCGTTGGGCGCAGCTCGTGCTCATCGCCCCGGCGAGCGCGGACCTGATCGCACGTCTCGCGGGCGGACGCGCCGACGATCTGCTGACGACCCTGTGCCTCGCCACCGAGGCGCCCATCGTGATCGCCCCCGCCATGAATCGAGTCATGTGGGCGAACAAGGCGACGCAGGCCAATGTCGCCGTGCTCATCGCGCGCGGCGTGCGCTTCCTCGGTCCTGCCTCCGGCAATCAGGCGTGCGGTGAGATCGGCGCCGGGCGCATGTGGGAACCCAATTTGCTCGCGGCGAGCCTCCTCGAGCCGCCGGTCAATGCCGGCCTGCTGAACGGCGTCAATCTACTGATCACCGCCGGACCGACGCGCGAGCGTATCGACCCGGTGCGCTACCTCACCAACCGCAGCTCCGGAAAAATGGGGTTCGCCATCGCGGCGGCCGCGCGCGAGGCCGGCGCACACGTGACCCTGGTGACCGGACCGGTGCAGGTGCCGACCCCGGCGGGGGTGACGCGGATCAACGTGGAAAGCGCGCGCGAGATGTACGCCGCCGTTCATCGCCACATCGCCGATGCGGATGTATTCATCGCCGCCGCGGCCGTCGCCGACTATCAGCCGGTGAAAGTCGCCAAGCAGAAAATCAAGAAAGACGGCGGCGCGATAAAGCTCGATCTCGAGCCCGCCCCCGATATCGTCAAGTCGGTGGCGGACATGGCGAAGCGGCCGCTGGTCGTCGGCTTCGCCGCGGAGACGAATGACGTCGAGCAAAATGCCCGCGCCAAGCTCAAGCGCAAGAACCTCGACATGATCGCGGCCAACCAGGTGGGCGAAGGCCTCGCCTTCGATTGCGAGGACAATGCCCTCACGGTGCTCTGGCCGGGCGGCAAGATCGAGATCGCGCGCGCCCCGAAGCTGCAGGTGGCCCGCGAGCTGATTGCTCTGATTGCGAAGCGCCTGCCGCCGCCGAGCGGCGCGCCGCGCCGCGGTGCGCGCAAGCGGCGCCTGGCGGCCGCCGCCCCGCGAAACCGGCTGCGCACCCGACGCACCCGCCGCTGATGGGGCGGCGCGTCAAGCTCAAGATCCTCGACCCGCGCATCGGCCGCGAGTTTCCCTTGCCGCATCACGCGACGGCGGGCTCCGCCGGCATGGATCTGCGCGCCTGCCTCGCGGCACCACTCGTGCTCGAGCCGGGCGCCGCCGAGCTCATACCCACCGGCATCTCCATCTATGTCGAGGATCCGACTCTCGCCGCCCTACTGCTGCCGCGGTCGGGGCTCGGTCATAAGAGCGGCATCGTGCTCGGCAATCTCGTCGGCCTGATCGATTCCGATTACCAAGGCCCGTTGATGGTGTCGTGTTGGAACCGCGGCTCGGCTTCTTTCACCGTCAATCCGGGAGATCGAATCGCGCAGATGGTCATCGTGCCGGTGGTGCATGTCGATTTCGAGGTGGTCGAGGAGTTCACGAGCACCCTGCGCGGCGCGGGCGGCTTCGGCAGCTCCGGCCACGGCTGAACGCTAACGCGCGCCGGATCAGGATCAGCAGCGCGGCGCAGATGCCTCGCGACGACCGCGAAGGACCAATACACTGCCCAGTAACAACGCCAAACCACCCGCCGCTGTCATGGGGTCGATCTCGGGAGTGGACACGATGGCTCCCGTCACCGATTTGAGAGTCACGTTCGCCTCAGCGTCTACGATCTGATTGCCCGTGCACTGCCCGGCCGAGCATGTACCCACGGTCACAGCGCGATCGATCTGCGCGATCGACAGACCGTCATCCAAGCTGCTCGACCAAGAGAAGCTCTGATCAAGCGATAGGCTGTTTAGAAAGGACGTTGCGGTTGCATCGTCAATTCGCAGAAACGAGGTTTCGGTCGACGCGGCGTAAGCCCCGTTCGCTCCCGTCGTCTGAACCACTTGAGTGCTTTGCAGATCGAGCTCGTTATACGGCCCGGCCGAATCGCCCTGCAGCCAGGTCTGCGCTAACGCAATGCTGCTGCCATATGGATTTGTGGAATTGGTGCCTGCCAACCCCACGTTGCCACCGTTCGGAGCAAATTCCGGCACGGTATTACCACCAATTGAACTGGTGGTCGTGATCCAGCCCGTGCCGGGGACGGTGTTTGCAAAGTAATCGTTACGCAACGACGGGAAGCATGCGTTATTGGCGCAGACGTTGGACGGGGTCTGACTCAGATTCAACACGAACGTCATCACGACAGATTGTCCAGCTGCCGTGCTCACGCCGGACGCCGTAGGGCTTACTCCAAACCCAAACGTGTTCGAGGCGTCGCTATCACTGGTCACCGTTCCGGTGGCAGTCACAATAAGGTACTGGGCGCGAGAAGCGTCGCAGAGGGCCAACAGGATCAGTGCCAGCGCAATTCTTTTCATGGATCTCCCTTGGTTTTCGATCCCTTGCCTCGATTGTACTGCGGCCGCTTCGGTTAGAGGCGGGCGGCACACCGACTTGCCGAGTCCCCTGCTTGGAAGCTGCACATCCGCCGCAGATCGAAATACGTTATGTAATGCGCGCGGTGTTTGCCCCGATCCATCGCCCGGTGTAGGCCACCAAGCCAGCGCGCGGCGCGGGCGGCTCAATCTCCGCGGTCGCGGGGGTAATGCGCCTGGCGCCGGCTTTGCGCCGCGGCCATGCTCGCAATCATGGGCATCCGGGACTGGCCGATCGACGAACGGCCGCGCGAAAAACTGCTCGAGCGAGGCGCGGCGGCGCTATCGGATGCCGAAATTCTCGCCATTCTCCTCGGTAGCGGACGCAAAGGTCGTTCGGCCCTCGATGTCGCGCGCGATGCGCTCCAGAGCTTCGGCTCGCTCCGCCAGTTGGTCGGTGCGGACCGCGCGAGATTCTGCGCCTGCGCAGGCCTCGGGCTCGCGCGCTATGCGCAGGTGCAGGCCGCCGCCGAGCTGTCGCGGCGCCAGCTGTCGGAATCGCTGCGCGCGGGGCCCCTCCTCGCGAGTCCCAAGGCGACGCGCGACTACTTGGCCGCGCGCCTGCGCGATCTCGAGCACGAAGTGTTCTGTTGTCTCTATCTCGACAAGCGCCATCGCCTCATCCAATTCGAGGAATTGTTTCGCGGCACGATCGATGGAGCGAGCGTTCATCCACGCGAGATCGTGAAACTCGCGCTGCAGAAGAACGCGGCAGCGGTCATCGTGGCTCACAATCACCCCTTATGTTTCGTTGCTGTGTCGCAGCTCGAGTCCGGCGGCACCGTTGCCAGAGGATCCAGCGGCCCCAGCTCGGCGCGAGTCCGATGAGCGCGCCCACCCAATGCTGCCTGCCGCTGGGCGGGGCGCTCCTGAGCAGTGTCACCCGGGAGTTTGGAAATGTCGCCGAGGAATTGGAGCCGACTGACCGGCTCTTCATCCGCGGGAACGACGAGGAATTGAGACCAGCGACCAGCGCCGAAATCATTGCCGCCGCTCGACGTGCGATGACTCGCAGGGTCCACCGAGGGACCGCCATGAGTTCGCCTCGTGCCGTTCGAGAATTTCTCGCAGTCAAGTTGGGCACCCTGGAACACGAGATCTTTTCAGTACTACTGCTCGACACACGCCATCGACTCATCGAATACGTGGAGCTGTTTCGCGGCACGATCAACGGCGCGAGCGTACACCCGCGCGAGGTGGTGAAACTGGCTCTTGCGCGCAATGCCGCCGCCTTAGTCTTGGCCCATCCGCACCCGTCGGGTTCGCCGGAACCCAGCCAGGCGGACGAACTCATTACCCAAAGGCTCAAGGAAGCGCTGGCGCTGGTCGATATTGCCGTGCTCGATCACGTCATCGTCGCCGGTGGAGAGACAGTCTCTCTGGCGGAACGTGGGATTCTTTGATATGTGGAGTGAGCTCGGTGCGCAGCCTATTTTAGTGGGCTTGCGGCAGGTTGGAACTTCACATATCGATACTCAGTCGGCTAATGCGCGTAGGATTTGAAGGTTGGGGTAAACGAATAACGTTCGCGATGAGTCTATGAGATCGCCGAAGGATGCGAAGGGAATCGAAATGATGAAGCAGATAATTTATGTGTCAATCATGTCGGTTTTTGGTGTACTCGGGTGGTCCTTGGAGGTGTCTGCGGCAACGACCGAATGCGAGGGGGCCCCGCTTGTCGTGCAGGGTAAGCTTTTAGACTCCCTTGAGAAGCTCGTCACGACTTCTACCTTCGTTGCACAAGCTGAGGTCACCGCATCGGAGGCACTGGGAACTCAGCAAAAAATTACATTCCGAGTAGTGCGGGCGTGGAAGGGCGCGTTTCGGGCGGGTGAGTCAATTCGCCTCACCCTTCCTGTCACCGAAGTTTGTGGGGGTCTCGGTTGCGTGTTCCCGTTCAAAGTCGGAGACGTTACGCTGCTCTTGACCTCATCTTTTTCCCACCATCTTGACCAGCCAGGATGCTGGGTCTATGACGGAATTGCCATTCAGCGCGTGTTGTTAGTTCCGGCTGCCCTGATGCCAAATGCCCTTCATTAATCTGCGCCAGGAATGACGTAAGGGCGGTCGGCCCCCGAGACCGAGGTGTGCTTGGAAAGCAGAGTTCTCCCGCGGGAGACCGAGTTGTCGCGAGAATCGGCGCAATCGGGCTTAACGTCACTCCAGTCGACGAATCTTCCCGGGCCGGCGCAGATCGGCAAGTTCGCGCTGCGCCTGCGCGAGACGCTGCTGCGACTCCCGATAGGCTTGCGCGTAGTGATCGACGAGGGCCGCGAGCTGCGGGATTAGCGTGCGCGCCCGCGCGAGCTCCGCGCGCAGCGCTTCTAGCCTCGCCTCATCCTTGGGCACGTAGACTCTCCTCGCATGAACGCACGATGGCGAGCGCCTGGGTCAGCCGCTCGCGCGCGATCGCGAGGCTTTGGCGCGGTAACGCAGGCTCCTCGAGAAGTGCGCGGTGGCGCTCGACCTGAGCGCGCCAATACTCAAGATGATGCGGAGCTACCACGAAGTTACGGCACCGCGCACAGGTCGAGGGCTCGCGCCGCACCGGGTTGGGGGCCGAGTGCGAGCCTAAACACGCGCTGTGCTCTTGTCGGTACACGCAAAATCCCCAGTCGCAGACCCCTAAAGTGAGCCCCGCCTGCACGAGGGCACCTGCGTAGCGCTTCAGATCCTGCTTCATCCGCTGGCCCCGAAAGCGTGGACGCCGGGAGACAATCTCCGCGCCGGCGCGGCCCCCGAGTCGTTGTGCGGTGAGCATCTCCTCCCAGCCACTCACTGACTGCTCGAGGATCGCGGCATCGATCTCGCGGTTGAGCGCGTGATCGGAGCCGGCATAGTGATAATCGGTGATGCCCCGCTCCCGATGGCCCAGGTGCTGGGCGATCGCAAAGAGTGCCGAACGATCGCGAAGCGCCGCGAAGCGCACGAAGGTTTTGCGGCCTTGGTGCGTCGAGAGCCGCCAAGTGCGCCCCTGGTGCTTGGGAAGATTGAACCATGCCGCCCAGTGCTTTAAAGCAATGCGCATGCGCGGGGTGGTGAAGACATCGATCGAACGTTCATCATCGAAGTGCCACTCGCTGGCACCGGGCCAGTGACCGCGGCTGCGAAGCCAGATCTCATCGCGCCCCGTGCGAGCGCGGTGAGGCGCCGAGAGCGCCTCAAGGACGGTGATCGCGTGCACGGCCGGCGGTGGCGCGACCCACTCGTGAGCCCTGCCATGAAAGGCCTCTCGCTTGAAGATAGCACCCCGGATGACTGTAAGTCCGGCATCAGCCGAGCCCTCGCCCAACGCTTTGAGACATCCGACCCGCAGTTGCAGGACCTCACTCGCCCGGGCGCCGATGAGGTACGAGAGCACGACGAAACAGGCGACGTAAAGAACGTTGAGGAGGCGTGCAAGCTCGGCGGGGGAATCGATCGGATGAGCACCGCGGTGCGTATCGAGCGAGATGTCCTTAAGAGCCTGTGCGCCGCGCTGGCGCCACACCTCCTCGGTGTGGCCGCGCTCGCGGGCGTGCCGGTAGACATCGCCGTAGATCTCCCGCGCGCGAAGCAGATCGAGCGCACAGCTCGAGAGAAACTCGACCGATCGTTGGACGAGCGGCACGGCGACCGGCTCTGGTGTGTAGGGCAGGCGCGGGATCGCGTTCTCGCGTACGCGCGCGAGAATCCCGGCGCTTTGCCCGGGGCAGGGATCAATGCTCAATCCGTCGCCGATCTCGCGCGAATAGCGGTAGAGATATACAAGCATGTAGAGGTACTTCTGGACCGTGGTGGGCGCGAGTGAGCGCCGGGAGCGACCCGCGCGAACACCGACCGAGCGCTGGAACTCGCGCAGGCGCGAGGCATCGAGGGAAGCGAAGCGACGGATGCTTCGCGCCTGCATGAATCGGATGAGCATCCGAAGATGATGGAAGTAGCTGACGACGGTACTTGCCCGAAGGGCGAGCCCGGTGGCGAAGGAGCGCTCGCGGATCAGGGCAATGAAGGAACGCGAGGCCTCGAGGAGCTCGGCAAACTTGGGGTCGGTAAAACATGCGCCGCCCGGCAGATCGAAATCCCAGCGGATGGCCGGGGGCGAGGCCTGCTCGAGGACATTAGTGGGCTTGAAGACCCAACGAGCATCCGTCCATCGGCATCCCATCAGGATCGACTCGCGGGAGCTACGCTCCGCTGACGCTAACGCGGGCGCGAGGCGAGCGCTCACCGAAGCTCCGGAAGAGGCGGGAGCGTCGCCCTCATCGCGTTCGCCTGCGCGATCTCGGCAGAACTGAAGCGCGGGATGAGATCGCTCTCAAGGATCTTCAAGGGCGGCGCATAGAGCGCCTGCCAGCGCGCCGGATGAATACTTGCCGCTGCGTCTTGTAAGTGCGCTTGCGCCTGTAGGAGCCGTGCGAGCGTGCGCGGATCGTCCGGGATGACGGCGTTCGGACAGGTGAAGCACCCGAGAAAATGCGTGCAGAGCTCGCCCCGCTTCGCGCCCGGTGCGATGCCTGCGAAGGGGTCCTTGCAGTCGAACCCGAACATCGAGACGGCGGGCGCTGAGGGCACGCTCGCGCGGCTCCCGAGCGGCCGCCGGATCGATGGCGGCTTGACCGGTCGCTCGAGTTGGCCAATGAAACTTGCCTGGAGCGCCGCCACGCGAACTCGGTGCTCGGCCTCTACCTCGGGGGTCTCGACGTAGCGGATCGTGGTGGCGACGCTTCGGTGGTTGGCGACCGCCTTCACCGCGTTCAGATCGCCCGAGGCCCGGTAGAAGCTGCTTAACACACTGGGGCGGATCGAGGCGAGCGAGAAATGCTCAAGACCATGACGCCTCAGGAACTCTCCCCGGATGAGACCCTTGGCGAGCGAGGTGGTGAAGACGCTGATGCGGCCCATAGTGCCGCGAAAGAGCAGCAGCCGCTCGCGCATGGCGGGCGGCGCGTGACGGCGAAGCGGCGCCGTGAGCTCGATCAGCTCCCGCACCAGCTTCGGCGGCTCGTTGGGCTCCGCGGTGCGAAAGGAGCGTCGCTGAATCTGGCCCGCGCGGCCCTTCGACCAGGTGAGGAGCTCGCGATCCTCGAGCAAGGGCATCCGCTGCAAGCAATCGAGCGTGAGTGCGGCGATCGGCTCGGGGTTGCCGGCGGCGTGGATCAGGAGCAGCAGGTAATACGGCAGGAGCGTGCGTGAATCCGGGTGGAGAAGCGGCGCCACGGACTTAGCACCCCCGAAGCGCTTAAGACCCTTAAGCACCGCCTGATCGCCCCGGCGGCGGAGCTCAACGTTCGCGGGGATGAGGCCCTCGTAGCGCGTCTCGATCGCCTCGAGGAGTGCGATCCGCGAGTGTTGAGGCAAGAGCCTCTCGCCCATGCTCGAAGCGCGTTCGGCCGCGAGCGCAACACGCCGCTCACGAAACGATGCGATCTCTCCCTCGCAGGCCTTCAAGATCGCACGCAACCTCGCCGCCGGGAGCTTGGGCGCCGAGCCTGAATCGCGGTTGCGCCAGGGAAAGGGGTTAAAAGGATACTCGATCGGCTGAAGAACCCCCTGCCGGCATCGCTCGAGCCACTGCAGAAGCTTACGCAGCGTCGTGTAGGCACCCGAACGGCTCGACTTGGCCCAGGGTCGGCCGTCAGCCCGACAACGGGCGTTGAGCCACTCGATGTAGCGCACAAGCAGCGTCCCATCGAGATCGGCGAGACCCTTCACGGCCGCGGTCTCGGCACTGAACTTCGCGAATACGCGCAGCTGTGCCCAGGGGACGATGTATGACCGGGGACCGCGCGAGGCGTAATGATGCCAGAAGGCATCGGCCAACGCCCGCGTGACCTCGGCGGGCAGATCGAGCTGAGTAAAATCGATGAGCGTGCACCGGACGAGGCGCTTCAAGGGTACCTCCACAGAGGCGGCACCCCGAAGCGCCGGCACCGATCGGTCGAGGCTACGAGGGAGACGCAGCCGGCGCATTTGAGCTTACTCCCAGAGAATCGAGGACCTCGGTCAGCACGCACGCATCGATGCGCACCGCCCGCAGATACCGATCGGTCGTCTCGATATGCTCGTGTCCCATCAGCACCTTCACGATGAAGAGCGGGTTGATGGAGGCCCCCTCTCTCGCAAGCTGCTCGAGGCGCTCGAGCATCAGGCAGGCAAAGGTCGCGCGCAGCGTATGACTCGTGGCCTTAAACCCGCAGCGTGCGGAGGTACGCTGGATCACCTGCTGGTAGCGGTTCTTGCTGACCCGTGTGCCCCGCCGGCCGACGAAGAGCGCTGCGCGATCGGCCTTGAGGCCCCTTCGCTCGCGTCGGCTGATCCATGCGCGACGCTGGATGCCCGTGAATCCCGCAGTCTCGTCGAGGAGCGCGCGGGACGCGATGACGTAGCCCGACTTGCGGCCCTTGCGGAGGACATCGATGAGCTTGAACGGCTGAATGCGAGGACGGGAGCTCTCGGTCACCTGCGCGAGCTCGAGACCCAGGAGTTCACTCACCCGCAAGCCCGTGTAGATCTGCCAGCGCGCCATCAGATCGTACGGCGGCTCGAGAGCCGCCAGGAACTCCCGGAGCTGGGGCGCGGCCAATGGGCGCGGCATCGACTCGTACTGCCGGAGTACGAAGAAGCCTGTCTCCGGACTCGAGGTGGAGCGCAGAGGCGAAACCCGCGATCGGGGCGTCACCGCAAAACTTCTCTCCTGACCCACCAGGGATGTGCTCTTGAGCCAGCCGTTACGATGAGCCCACTGGTAGAAGCGAAGGACGCCGCGAACGCGATGGTTGATGGTGCGCGAACTGTAAGCTCGACCCGTGTGCCCGCTGCGCTCGCACATCATACGGTTGCGATACGCCACGAGGTCCGCCGGGAGGACCGATCGCCAATCGAGATCGTTCTGCTCGAGCGTCTCGAACCAGTCGTAGAGAATCTCGCAATAGGTCCTGACCGTCTCGGTCGATTGACCTCGCTCGACACCATGCTCATGCAGGAAGGCGAGGACTGGCTCAATGAGCCTCACGTGTCGATCCAGCATCAGCGGAAAACCCACGGGCCTCGGCTCACGCAATCGAATGCCTTGAGCCGCGGCGGCAAGGCCGCGAAGGGCCAGAGGCACTTCCTCAGGAAGAGGTAACTCTCCCTTGCGAACAATCTCGACCATACCCCGCCGTGCCGTGAACTGCACTGACGGGCGAGTCTAGCGAAGCACCTCGGATCCAGAAATATGAATATCTGGTGCGAATGAAACCTAACACCCCTCCGGCGTCGCCGAGCCGAGCCAGGCCGACGAACTGATCACGCAGCGCGTCAAGGAGGCGCTCGCCCTGGTGGACATTCGGCTGCTCGATCACATCATCGTCGGCGAGGGTGTCAGCGTATCACTGGCGGAACGTGGACTTGTTTGATATGTGGAGTGGCCCTTGAAAAGGCAGAGTTCTCCAGCGAAGAACCGCCGGAGAACTCCACATATCTTCAGATTTTCCTGAGCCAGCCCATAAGATCGGCGCCCTGAAGCAGCAAGCGCCCGCTGGGAGGTGGCGCGACAGCATCGGGAAAGACTTGGGCGAGCGCCCTTCGCTTGACATTACGATATCTATCGAAATATCGTAGGCCCATGAAAGCAGCCGCCGTTATCGAAGCCCTGGGCGCCCTGGCCCACGAACACCGACTGGCGATCTTCAAGCTCCTAGTCGAGCGCGGCCCCGAGGGGCTGGCGGCGGGCCATATCGGCTCACGCCTGAAGCTCGTGCCCTCTTCCTTGACCTTCCATCTGCAGAACCTGCAGCGCGCGGGGCTCATCAGCCACCGTCGCGAAAGCCGGCACCTGATCTATAGCGCCGACTACGAGGCCATGAACGGGGTGGTTGGGTATCTCACCGAGAACTGCTGTGTGGGAAGCACTGAGTGCGCACCGAGCTGCAAACCTGTGCGCGGAACTGCTTCGAAGCGCACGGTGGCGGCGTGAAAGAGCCGCTCCTCATCCGTGCCCATCCGCCCAAGGCGATAGCGGTGACGCTCCTCGAGGCCGCGAAGCTCCCGACCCAGGACCTTCGAGACGAGATGCTGCCTCACTTCACTGAACTATGCGCGCGTGGATCGTAATGCGGCCCCTCCAACAATCCAGCGAACGAGCGAATACGCGAGCCTGTGCCCTGCAAGCTCGGCCTTCATGGTGAAACAGCTCAAAGGTGACTTATGAAACGACTGCACGTGCATGTGAGTGTGGCCCACCTGCCGGCCTCGATCCTCTTCTACCAGAAGCTCTTTGGTGCCTCTCCCACGGTCACGAAAACCGACTACGCCAAGTGGATGCTGGAGGACCCCAAGGTCAACTTCGCGATCTCGACGCAGCGGCAGCCCATCGGCGTCAATCACTTAGGGATCCAGGTCGAGAGCGATGAGGAACTTCGTGCGATGGAGGGGCAGCTCAAGGCCGCCGATGAGGCGATGCTGGCCGAGCAAGAGCAACCCTGCTGCTATGCGCGTTCGAACAAGTACTGGGTGACTGATCCCACGGGGATCGCCTGGGAAACCTTCCACACGTTGGGCTCCATCCCCGTGTACGGCGAGGATACCGCCGTGTTCAATCACGGCGCCTCGGTGACCCCGGTTGAGAAGCCGGCGAGCAGCTGCTGCGTGCCTCAGCAACGCGTTGAAGCGGAGAGCTGCTGCGCAAAATGAACGCATCTCGACCTTACAACGTGCTCTTCCTCTGCACGGGTAACTCCGCTCGCAGCATCTTGGCGGAGTCGCTCTTGAACCACTGGGGTGGAGGTCGGTTTAAGGCCTTCAGTGCCGGCAGCTTCCCGAAAGGCCAGGTACACCCGCTGGCGCTCGAGCTGTTGACGCGTATGAAACTACCGACCGAAGGTCTACGCAGTAAGAGCTGGGATGAGTATGCAGCCCCGGGTGCACCTTCCCTCGACTTCATCTTCACCGTCTGCGACAACGCCGCCGGCGAAGTGTGCCCCGTATGGCCCGGGAAGCCGATAACGGCGCACTGGGGCATCGCGGATCCGGCGGCAGCAGAAGGCCCCGATGCGGATAAAGTTTTTGCGTTCAGAAAGGCGTTCAGGGAGCTCGAGACCCGCATCAAACTGTTCGTGCAGCTCCCGATCGCCTCGCTCGAGCAGATGACGCTCAAAGAGAAACTGCGTGTAATCGGTCGAGCACCGCCCCCCACGGTCGCTTGAGAGCTATGGTTCGCCGTATCGCCGCCGAGGGCTTAGGCTCGCTCCTGCTTGCCGCGACCGTCATCGGTTCCGGCATCATGGCGGAGAAGCTCGCAAACGGTAACCTTGCGGTGGCCCTCATCGCGAACACGGGAGCGACCGTCGCGGTCCTGGCGACGCTCATCGCAGTGTTCGCGCCGGTGAGCGGCGCGCACTTTAACCCGGCTGTCTCGTTGGTACAGGCACTACGAGGTGAGCTCACCTGGAAAGACTTCAGCGCCTACGCGTTCATCCAGATCGTGGGCTGCTGCTTAGGAGCCGTGCTCGCCCACGCAATGTTCGACCTCCCGCTCCTGCAGACCTCGCTCCATGCGCGCACCGGGCTCTCGCAGTGGCTCTCCGAATGTGTCGCGACCTTCGGGTTGCTCTTGGTGGTACTTAACATCCACCGGAGCGAGGATGCGCCCTGGATGGTCTCAGCCTGGATCGGAGCGGCCTACTGGTTCACCGCCTCGACCTCCTTCGCCAATCCCGCCATTACCATCGCCCGTTCGCTCTCGAACACGTTTGCCGGCATCGCACCGGCGCACGTGCTTCCGTTCGTTGCGGCGCAGCTCCTAGGGGCGCTGCTGGCGCTTCCAGTCGCGCACCTGCTGCGCGCGCCTCAAATGAATACAAGGACTTAAGGCCGAGGAACCCGCAGCGCCAGCAACCCCCCGGGTTGCGCCCAAATACCAGCTTCTGTACACTGTACATGTACAATATACAGAGGCGACATGATTCTCCGTATCGACGCTGAGTCGGCAACCCCAGTCTACCGTCAAATAGTCGATGGACTGCGGGTCGCATTGGTCAATGGCGATCTGGCCCCAGGCGACCCATTACCCGCTGTGCGCAGGCTAGCGCTGGATATCGGTGTTCACTTCAATACCGTGGCGCAGGCATATCGCGAACTTGCTCGGGAAGGGTGGTTGCACATTAGCGCTCGCGGCGGCGCACAAGTCAAAGAACGCGTGACGCCGATGGCTCCTAAACCAGAAGCTGCAACGTATCGACGCCGCATCGAGGAGCTCATCGCGCAGATACAGGCGAGCGGAGCGACGCCTTCATCTTTGGCGCGAGAGTTGCGTCGTATTGCTAAGGGGTTAGAGGACTCTTGATCCCGTGAACACACCAAACATCTCGGTTTTAATTTGCATCCTGACAATGGGCGCTCTGGGCCACTTTTTGCCTAAGTGCGCACGACCGGATCTGTTCTTTGGAGTGACGGTAGACCCCGCGTTTCGGAACACCGATGAGGCTCGCCGGATACTTCGGCACTATCGCATTGCTCTTTGGATTAGCGCTATTGCAGCGGGCACCCTCGATCTTGTGCTACATCGCCCTGTGGTCGCATTGATCCTTTTAGTAATCGGTATCTGCTGCGCGCAGGTGGCATCGCATAGAAGCGCGTTGATTCACGCGGCCACCCGCTCAACTACGATCGAAGTCGACCTATCGGCCTCCCGAGAGCATATTCCGGGAGGACTCTTAACAGCGCTACTGCCACTCATTGTGCTGCTCGGCTTAGGTCTATGGGCCGTTCCGCATGTGGATCAACTCCCAAGCCGCCTGCCGGTGCATTGGGGCTTTAGCGGTCCTAATCGATGGGTGATTGCATCTTCGCGGGCGATCATCGTGTTATTGGCACAGCATGCGTTTATATGCCTTGTACTTATCGCGTCGGCGTTGGGAGTGCTGCACTGGTCGCGACGGATCTCCATTTCTGGACCTTCCGCGGCTCCGGAGCGTCAGTTCCGCCGCCGCACCGTTTTGCTAATACTGACAGCTGAGTATTTCACGATACTGCCGCCAGTATTTAGTCTACTGCAAGCACCCGCTCTCGCCATGAAGGTCTGGAGCGTGGCCCTCATCGTGGTAATCGTGGCCTTCGTCATAAGCCTGATGCATGCCGGCCAAGGCGGTGCGCGGCTAATGGCGACAGGTCAAGGCCCGATCGGCGATCGGACGGCAGATGCCCGTTGGATCGGAGGACTCCTCTACTTCAACCCAACGGATCCTGCCTTACTTGTCGAGAAGCGCATGGGGATCGGTTGGACGGTAAATTTCGGCAATCCTTGGTCGTGGGTTCCGCTTATAGCCGTCGCCGTTATCGTTGTCGTCGGACCTTTGACGGTACGAGGAGGATCCCATTTAGCAGTAGGGGGACCGTTGGAGCCGGACAATCGCGGCATGCCTCTCCAAAGCAAGTCTGCTAGTCCAGGTACCGCAGAGTCACTCCGTCGTTACATCCTGTCCTTGGAACAAGGCCACCCCAATTTTGAGGAGATGTCACCGCAGCTCGCGGCAGCGGTAAACCGACAATTGCCGAAAATCATGGCAACTATTAATGGACTGGGCGAGTTCAAATCGTTGAATTACGAAGACACGGATTCGGCTGGAACGGACATTTATATAGCAGCGTTTGCTCGAGGCCGGCTTGAGTGGCATATCGGACCTCTCGTCGACGGTAAGGTCACGTATCGACAGTTTCACCCTCTACCTTGACGACAACGTGGCGCCAAATGCCCGAAGTAATGTGGAGTCCCGCGCGCACCTTCACGCGCCGGCGGAGCGTGGCAAGCGCGGCACGGCTAGAAATAAAGCCAATAAAATTCAACCGGTTAGAATCACCGGAGGCTGGCCGGTTGCCTCCCCCGGCGACCCCTGGTATAAAGCGCGGCTGCTTTTTCTTTCCAGCATCTTAGGTGTGTGATCATGTCGCGAGTCTGCCAAGTTACGGGCAAGGGCCCCAAAACCGGTAACACGGTCTCCCACGCGAACAACCGCAAGCGCCGGCGCTTCCTGCCGAACTTGCACACGCAGCGGTTCTGGCTGGAGACGGAAAGGCGTTTCGTCAGTTTGCGAGTATCCACCCGCGGCCTGCGCACCATCGAGAAGCGCGGCATCGAGGTGGTCGTGGCCGATCTTCGCGCCAAGGGCATGAAGGTCTAAAGGAGCATCCCCCATGCGCGACAAAATCAAGCTGGTCTCCTCGGCGGGCACCGGGCATTACTACACCACCACCAAGAACAAGCGTCTGCATCCTGACAAGATGGAGACCAAGAAATTCGATCCCGTCGTGCGCAAGCACGTCGCCTACAAAGAATCGAAGATCAAGTAGCTCCTGCCCGAGCTACCTGAAGTAGAAACCACCCGGCGGGGCGTCGCTCCCGCCCTCGTCGGCAAACGCGTTGCGGCGTTGCGCGTGCGCGACCGTCGCCTGCGCTGGCCCATCGACGCGAAGATCGAGAGTGCGATTCGCGGGCGGCTCGTGCGCCGGGTCGATCGCCGCGCAAAATATCTACTGATCGGTTCCGACGCAGGGACGCTCATCGTGCATCTCGGCATGTCGGGGAGCTTGCGCATCGTCTCGCCGGATGTACCGCCGCGCCCGCACGATCACTGGGATCTGGTGATCGACTCTGGAAAGGTTCTGCGCTTTCACGATCCACGCCGCTTCGGGAGCCTGCACTGGACCCTGGGCGATCCGCTCGAGCATCCGCTGCTTGCAAAGCTCGGTCCCGAGCCGCTATCCGGTGATTTCGACGGCGAGTATCTGTATCGCGCAACACGCAAGCGCACGGTCGCCATCAAGCAGCTCATCATGAATTCCCACGTAGTCGTGGGGGTCGGAAACATTTACGCCAACGAGGCGCTGTTCCGTGCGGGCATCGCGCCGCGTCGCGTCGCGGGCCGGCTCACGCGCGCGCAGGCGCAGGCGCTCGTGCATGCGATCAAGAGCGTCCTCGAGGAGGCCATCCAGATCGGCGGGACCACCTTGCGCGACTATGTCAGCGCGACGGGCGCGCCCGGATACTTCAAGCAGAAGCTCTTCGTGTACGAGCGGGCAAAGCAGCCGTGCCGCGTGTGCAAGACACCGATCAAGCAGGTCGCGCAAGGTCAGCGCTCCAGCTACTGGTGCGCGACCTGTCAGCGATGAGGGCTGACGGGGACGCGCTCGCGGGCATTACGAGCGTCGCGGCCTAGTAAACGAGCCCCGCCCCTGCGCCCCTCGGATCGGACGCCGCCTCGACCTTGCCGCTCGCGAAATCCCAGGTGATCACTTCCATGTTGCCCCACCGGCGGCTGCCCTCCTCGAGCTTGTGGCCCATGGCCTGAAGGCGCGCGATCTCGCTCTCCGTGAACGCCCCTTTCTCGTACTCGACCACGTCGGGAAGGTACTGATGGTGATAGCGCGGATCCGCCACGATCTGTTCCGCGCTCATACCGTCGAGGTAATTGAGCGTGCCTAAGATCACCATGCTGATGATGTAGCTGCCGCCGGGCGAGCCGATGATCATGAGACCGCGGGGCGTCTCGATGAAGCTCGGGGTCATGCTGGAGAGCGGACGCTTGTTCGGGGCAATGGCGTTCTCGGCATTGCCCACCAGGCCGAAGGCGTTCGGTGTGCCGGGCTTGATGGAGAAATCATCCATTTCGTCGTTGAGGATCACGCCGGTCTTCGGGACCATGTCGCCTGAGCCGAAGAACAAATTGATGGTGATGGTGGCGGCAACGCGATTGCCCTGTGCGTCGAGCACCGAAAAATGCGTGGTGTCCTGGCCGACGGGCGCTGTCTCGATGCCGGGCAGAAAGTCGCTCGGCATGGCCTTATCCGGGCGAATGCTGCTGCGCTGCCCGGCGGCGTAGTCCTGGCTCGTGAGCCGAGGAATCGGCATGGTGACGAAATCGGGATCGCCCAGATACACCGCGCGATCGCGATACGCGCGCTGCATCGCCTCGACCACGAGATGCTTACGCGTCGCAGAATCGGCGGATTTGAGGTCGAACCCCGACAGGATGTCGAGCGCATCGAGCAAGGCCACTCCGCCCGACGAGGGTGGCGAGGCGGACACGATGCGCGCGCCGTGATACTCGCCGATCAGCGGCTTGCGCTCGACCACTCGATAGGCGGCGAGATCTTCGAGGGTCCATATTCCGCCGCCGGCGCGCACGCCGTCCACGAGGTCTCGAGCGACGCGTCCCGTATAGAAGCCCGCGGCCCCTTGCTGGGCGATGGCCTCGATCGTCTTGGCGAGCTCGGGCTGCTTGATCAAGGCTCCGACCTGCGGCACATCGCCGCTCGGAGTCAAGAATACGCGGGCGGCATCGGGCGAGCGCTGCAGACCTGCGCGCTTGTACTCGATTGCGCTGCGGAGCTTGTCGTAGAGCGGGAAGCCTTCGCGTGCCAGGCGAATGGCCGGGGCGAGGCTCACCGTCAAGGGCAGTTTGCCGTAGTGACGAGCGAGATATTCGAAGGCCGCGGGCTCTCCGGGAATCGCCGCGGCCAGCGGGCCCGTGGTCGAGGCGTGCTCGAGGGGATTTCCCTGGCGGTCGAGATACATGTCGCGGCTCGCGGCGCCGGGCGCCTTCTCGCGGGCATCGACCATGGTGTCGAGGCCGTCCGCTGAGCGGTGCAGAAGGAAGAAGCCGCCCCCGCCGATGCCGGAACTGGTGGGCTCGACCACGGCGAGCGCGGCGGCGACGGCGATGGCCGCATCGAATGCATTGCCGCCGCGCGCGAGCATTTGCTGACCCGCTGCGCTCGCGAGCGGATGAGCGCTCGCGATAGCCCCCTTGTGCGGGACGGCGGAGGCCTCGGCGGCGCGCGGCCGCGGGATCATCGGGTGGGAATGCGGCGGAACGGGCGGCGCCTGGTCCGCGTAGACCGGCGCACCGCCGATCAGCAGGGTGAGCCAGACGGCAGCGAAGAGTGTCCGCGCCGCGGACCGAGCCGCTGCGGTTTGGGCGCTTGACGTCCTCAAGCTTGACGGTGCCGTTTCAGCTCGACTTCCACCAGGGGATGGACGAACTCGGACACGTTGCCGCCGAGCACCGCGATTTCGCGCACCAGCGTCGAGGAAATAAAGGTGTATTGCTCTTGCGGCGTCATGAAGACCGATTCGATTTCCGGGGAAAGATGGCGGCTCATGTTAGCCAATTGGAACTCGAATTCGAAGTCCGACACCGCCCGCAGCCCGCGCACGATCACCGACAGCCCGTTCTGACGCGCAAAGTCGACCGTGAGGCCCACGTAGCCCCGCACCTCGACGTTGTGCACGTCCGCGAGCACGCGGCGCGCCATGTCGACCCGCTGTTCCAGGGTGAACATGGGTGCCTTGTTGGGATTCGCGGCGATGGCGACCACCACCTTGTCGAAAATGCTCGCCGCACGGCGCACGAGATCGTGGTGACCGTTGGTGATGGGATCGAAGGTCCCCGGATATACAGCGGTCCTCTTATTCATTGTCCCAACCGCGGCCTGACGCGCGCCAAATGATACCCCACCTCGCCCGCCGACTTCGATTTAACCAGATCCCATCCCGTCGGCAGAAGCGGCGCGCCGGTCTGGCGCTCGGATTCGAGGTACACCCATCCGCCGGGCTTGATCCAGCCGCCGGCTTCGATGAGCGCGACCGGTTCGGCGAGGGCGTTCTGTGCGAAGGGCGGATCGAGAAAAATCACATCGAAAGGCTCACCCGGCTGCCCGAGATAGCGCGCCGCGGTCGTTTGCAGCACCCGGGCCCGCGCCGTGCCGTCCAGGCGCTCGAGCTCCTCGCGCAGCGATTGCACCACCGGGGTCGCCTCGTCGACGAACACCACCTCGCGGGCGCCCCGCGACAAGGCCTCGAATCCGAGCGCGCCGGAGCCCGCGAAAAGATCCAGGCAGCGCGCACCGGCGAGGGAGAATTGCAGCCAGTTGAACAAAGTCTCGCGGACCCGATCGGGCGTCGGCCGCAGCCCGGGCGAATCCGGAAAATGCACGCGCCGGCCGCGCCACCCCCCGCCGATGATGCGCAAGGAGTTGCGCTTGCCGGGCGCCGGCTTCTGGGACTTCGGGGCGGTCACACCGCGTATGATATCGCACGCGGCGCCCGGCAACCCGTCGCGCGGGGCTCCTCTGCTAAGCTTTGGGTCATGACGAACGAAGCCGACAAGCCCGGCGTGCGCGGCTTCTTCCAGCGCTTGCGCGCCAAGATGAACGTGGGACCGGCGTGGCTCACCACCGACATCAAGGAGCTTCTCCCGGGCCGCAAAATCGATGCCGAGATCCTCGACGAGCTCGAGACGCGGCTCATCACCGCCGATGTGGGCACGGAGGCGACCGGGCGCATTCTCGATGAGCTGCGCCGGCGAGTTGCCCGCAAGGAGCTCGACGATGTGGACGCCCTGCTCGCGGCGCTCCGCAAGGCCATGGTGGACATCCTCGCGCCGGTCGAGCGCCCGCTCGTCGTCGACCCCGCCATCAAGCCCTACGTCATTCTCGTGGTCGGGAATCAACGGCGCGGGCAAGACCACCACCATCGGCAAGCTCGCCCACCGGCTGCTCGCCGAAGGCCGCAGCGTCATGCTCGCGGCGGGCGACACGTTCCGGGCCGCGGCGCGCGAGCAGCTGACGATCTGGGCGGAGCGCAATCGCGTGCCGATCATCGCGCAGCAATCGGGCGCGGAGCCGGCGGCGGTCATATTCGACGCCCTGCAGGCCGCGCGGGCGCGGAACATCGACGTGCTGATCGCCGATACGGCCGGGCGGCTCCACACCCAGACCCACTTGATGGACGAGCTGAAGAAGGTCAAGCGCGTGCTCGCGCGCCTGGATCCGGCCGCGCCGCACGAGGTGCTGCTGATCCTGGACGGCACCATCGGCCAGAATGCGGTGGCGCAGGCGGCGGAGTTCCACAAGGGGCTCGGGGTCACGGGGCTCGTGGTCACCAAGCTCGACGGCACGGCCAAGGGCGGCGTGGTGCTCGCCATCGCGCAGCGACTCGGCATTCCCATCCGCTTCGTCGGCGTGGGCGAGGACACCGAGGATTTCGGCGTTTTCAACGCCTCCGAGTTCGTGTCCGCGCTCCTGAAGAGCGCGGACGATGGCGCGTCGTGATCCACTTCGACCAGGTGTACAAGCGCTACCCCAACGGCCGCGAGGCGCTCGCGGGCGTGTCGTTTCGCATCGAGCCCGGCGAGCTCGTGTTTCTCACCGGCCATTCCGGTGCGGGCAAGAGCAGCATCCTGAAGCTGATCGCGCTCATCGAGCGCCCGACGCGCGGTCAGGTATTCATCAATCACCAGAACACCGCGGCCATCAAGGCACGCAGCATCCCGCAGTTCCGCAGAAGCTTGGGCGTCGTGTTCCAGGATCACAAGCTGCTCCTCGATCGGCCGGTCGCCGACAACGTCGCCTTGCCGCTCATCGTCGCGGGCGTGCCGCGGCGCGAGATCGACAAGCGCATGCGCGCGGCGCTCGATCAGGTCGGACTCCTCGGCAAGGAGCGCAACCGCCCGCTCGAGCTCTCGACCGGCGAGCAGCAGCGCGTCGGCATCGCCCGCGCCATCATCGGCAAGCCGCCGCTGCTCATCGCCGATGAGCCCACCGGCAATCTCGATCCGGACCTCGCGCTCGAGATCATGCAGCTCTTCAAGCGCTTCAACGACGTCGGCGTGACGGTGGTCATCGCGAGTCACGACGTGCACCTCATCGATCGCCTGGGCGCGCGGCGCATCGTGCTCGAGGACGGGCGCGTGGTGGGGAGCGATGCGCCGCATCCGGGAGCGGCGCCGCAGGCGGCGGCGGGCTGATGTCGACCGCGCTCAACACCTGGCTCGCCCGCCACGCCCAGACTTTGATGGGCTCGCTCGGGCGCATCGTGCAGCATCCGGTCGCGACCGCCATGACCATGGCGGTCATCGCGCTCGCGCTGGCACTGCCGCTCTTCTTCAACGTGCTCCTGCAGAACACGCGCGCCGCGACGGCCGACTGGAATCAGGCGTTCGAGCTCTCGGTGTATCTCACCAAGAAGGCCGGAACCGAACGCGCCGAGGCGCTCGCCAAGCAGCTCCGAGCTCGGCCCGACGTCGCGCGGGTCCGCGTGGTCACCGCCGAGCAGGCGCTCGTCGAGTTTCGCGAATCCTCGGGCTTCGGCAAGGCGCTCGATCTGCTCGACACCAACCCGCTGCCGAATGCGCTCGTGGTGACGCCTGCGCTCGCCGCGAGCACGGCCGAGGGCACTCAGGCGCTCAAGATACACATCGCATCGCTCGCGGACGTCGACACGGTCGAGCTCGACACCGAGTGGGTGCAGCGGCTGAACGCGCATCCTCGACGTCGTGCGGCGCGTGATCTGGCTCACCGGCGCCCTCCTCGCGCTCTCGGTCGTGCTGGTCGTGGGCAACACCATTCGCCTCGACATCCTGAACCGCCGCGCCGAAATCGAGGTCATGAAGCTGGTCGGCGCCACCGATAGCTTCGCGCGGCGCCCTTTTCTCTACAGCGGCGTCTGGTATGGGCTCGGCGGCGGCGTCGGCGCGGTGCTCGTGGTCGCGGTGGCCAGCGCGCTCCTCGCGAAGCCGCTCCAGCGGCTCATCGGACTCTACGGCAGCCAGTTTCAGCTCAAGGGCTTGAGATTCGGGACGGCCGCACTCATCTTGGGATTGTCGATGGCCCTGGGATGGGTGGGCTCTTGGATTGCTGCGACGCGACACATTCGCGCCGTAGAGCCCTAAGTCCTTATTGGGCCTAGGTTTTAAGCCTCAGAACTTTACAGTAATAGCGCACTCTAATGATTAGCACTCTCCAGTTTGGGAGTGCTATACGAGGAGTGATACCATTGAGTCGAGGAATGATTGGAGGCCGCATGAGTTCTGCCCTGATCGCTAAGCAAACCGGATTGGTGTTCGCAGGTCCCGTCGGGAGCCTGGACGCCTACATCGATCGCGTATCGCAAATCGCCGTGCTGTCCAAGGAGGACGAGGTGGCGTTGGCGGCGCGGTTTCGCTCGGAAGGTGACCTGGAGGCTGCACGACAGCTGGTGCTTTCGCACCTGCGCTTCGTCGTGCACATCGCCCGCGGTTATCTCGGCTACGGCTTGCCGATGGGCGATCTGGTGCAAGAAGGCAATGTCGGCCTGATGAAAGCGGTGAAGCGGTTCGATCCGGGCGTGGGCGTGCGGCTGGTGTCGTTCGCCGTTCACTGGATCCGCGCCGAGATTCACGAGTACGTGCTGCGCAACTGGCGGCTCGTCAAAGTCGCGACCACCAAGTCCCAGCGCAAGCTGTTCTTCAACCTGCGCCGCATGAAGAAGAACCTGGCGTGGCTCTCGGAGGAGGAAACCCGGGCCGTCGCCAGGGACCTCGGTGTCGAGGAAAAGGACGTGCGCGAGATGGAGCAGCGTCTGTCGGCGCGCGACATGTCCTTCGATCCCGCGCCCGATACCGACGAGGAGGAGAGCTACTCTCCGGCGATGTACTTGCCGGCGAGCAACTCCGATCCGGCGATCGAGGTCGAGCGCGAAGAGTGGGAAGAGGACTCGAGCGAGCGCTTGAGCGTCGCGCTCGAGAAGCTCGATGAGCGCAGCCGCAACATCTTGAAGCGTCGCTGGATGACGGACGACAAGGCGACCTTGCACGAGCTTGCCGACGAGTACGGCATCTCCGCCGAGCGCGTGCGTCAAGTCGAGACCAATGCCATCAGCAAGCTGAAAGGCCTGATGGCGGTGCCTGCCTGATCCGAAGCGAGCAGGCGGTGGGTGCTCGGCATCTTCGGCCTGCTCTCATGCATACCGTGCTGGCGGGCGCCCTGACGTTCATGGGCGCCCGCGCGTTCGGCGACGTGAACTTCAAGCTCGAGAGCACGGCGGTCGTCGCGAGCGGCTCCTTCGCCGTCGAGCAGGTCTACAACGACTTCGGTTGCCGGGGCGGAAACGTGTCGCCGCCGCTTCACTGGAGCGGCGCGCCGAGCGGCGCGAAGAGCTTCGCCGTCACCATGTATGACCCCGATGCGCCCGGCGGGTCGGGCTGGTGGCACTGGGCGATTTACGACATTCCGGCGGCGGTCACGGCGTTGCCGCCGGGCGCGGGTAATCCCGGAGGTGACTTGCCTCCCGGGGCGGTCCAAGGGCGCACGGACTTCGGCTTCGCCGCCTATGGGGGCCCCTGTCCGCCGCCGCACGACAAGCCGCATCACTACGTGCTCACGCTGTACGCGCTCGCGACCGAGCATCTCGCCCTGCCGGCAGGCGTCTCCGCGCGCGAGGTCGACGCGGCGGCCAAGGCTCACTCGCTCGCCGCGACCCGTTTTACCGCGCTCTACGGCCGCTGAAGGATAAGCACCATGCGAGGGACCGCCTACTGGCTGGACGAGTACGCCGTGAGCCATCGGCATCCGGTCAACAAGGCGCTGCACTGGATCTGCGTACCGCTCATCGTCTGGTCACTGATCGGACTCTTGTGGTCGCTGCCGGCACCGGGCCGTGCGCAGCTCGACTATGCGAACTGGGCGAGCTATGCCGTGGCTGCCGCGGTCCTTTACTACGCCCTGCTCTCCATGCCTCTCGCCCTCGGCGTCCTGCCGGTGCTCGCCGCGATGCTGTTCTCGGTCGACGCGTTGAGCCAGCTCGCGCATGTGCCGCTATGGGCCGTATCGGCGGCGGTTTTCGTCCTGGCGTGGCTCGGCCAATTCGTCGGTCACGCCATCGAAGGGAAGCGGCCGTCCTTCTTCAAGGACCTGCAATTTTTGCTCATCGGGCCGATCTGGCTGCTCGCAGCGCTATACCGGCGCGCCGGCATCCATTACTGAATCGGCCGCGCCCCGGCCGGTGGCTGCCCGGATGGCATGCACGTGCAGTTGCGCGGTCCGTGCGCGCGAAGCGGCGTATCCGCCCGCCAGCACGATCACGAGCGGCATTCCGCGAGTCCGCACCGAACCAATCACCTGCTCGTCGCGGCGCCGGATACCGTCCTCGCTCAGCGCGAGTTTGCCGTAGCGGTCGCCGGCCGCGACGTCGACGCCCGCCACGTAAAAAGCGATGTCGGCGCGCGAACGCTCGAGCACGTCGGGCAAATGCTCCCGTAGGACGTCGAGATAGTCCGCATCGCCCATCCCCGCCGGCAGAGAGATATCGAGATTCGAGCGCATCTTCTGCAGCGGATAGTTCCTCTCGCCATGCATCGAGAACGTGAACACCTCCGCGACGTGCTCGAAAATCGCCGCAGTGCCGTTGCCCTGGTGCACGTCCAGATCGATGACCACAGCGCGCTCAATACGTCCCTCCTCGCGCAGCTTCGCAATGGCCACGGCAACATCGTTCACCACGCAGAATCCTTCAGCGTGATCGGCGAACGCATGGTGGGTGCCGCCGGCAAGGTTCGCGGCGATCCCTTCGGTGAGCGCGACGCGTGCCGCGAGCAGCGTTCCGCCGGTGGCGAGCCGCGAGCGCAGCCACAATGCATCCGACCACGGCAGGCCGAGCCGCCGCTGTTCCGCGCCCGACAATCCCGGGCCATCGAGCTTGGCGAGGTACTCGCGCGTATGGATGAGCGCGAGCGAATCGAGATCGATGGGTTCCGGAACCAGAAGGTCGCCGCCGGCGACGAGCCCTTCCCGAAGCACGATTTCCTTCAAAATCTCGGATTTGGAAATCGGGAAGGGATGGCCGGGCGGCAGCGTGACGGCGTAGCCGGGATGATAGACGCACTTCATCGAGATGGTTTCGCGCTGATTCGCACACTATACCCCGGCACCACGGATTCCCGGGCTTGGAGAGGTCCGCGCCACTGGCCGCGCGCCGGCAGTGGTCGCTGAGGGGAGGAATCCGCAATCCGGACTCTGTGGCCGGTCTTACGGCATCTCTTGCCTATCCGTCAACTTCGGCTGAGTAAGTGGTCCTCGAGCCTCTCGATCTTCGCCATGATCCTGGATTTAGCCGCCTCGGCGCTCTCCAGCCGCTCTAGCGCCGCATCGAGCAGCTCAACCCGCGCGTTGCGATTGGCCGCAAGGGCTTGGTATGCGGCGCGTGCGGCGATACTGGCTTCGTAGCCTTGCCGCCACTCGAATTCGAGGCGGTTCATTTCAATGTCGAAGTCCGTGTCGAACAGGGTCACCCGCTCGTGCTTTTTGAGTCTGGTCATGAGGTGAATCCTGATTCGTAAACATGACGTCGATGCGACGCTAGCCGCGCGGGCCGGCCTTGCGCGCGCGCACGCGCCAGCTGCCGGTTTCGGTGGGCTTGAATTGGGCGGCCGAGAGGCTTCTGCGGAAGCTCGCCGCGCCGCTCATCTCGACGCAGTAGTTTTGCGCCAAGCTTCGTTGTAAGGCGTGCCAAGGAAGACTCCACGACTCCAAAACGTCGCTCATGGGGGTCAGGTCAACGATGGCATTAGATCGCGGGGATTTGACATCTTTGTGAAGGGCCGGTGGCATTTGCGATCACGCCGCCTGGCCCACCGGGATGGCGAGCGGCAGCGCCGGCAGCTGCTCCTTGAGCTTCGGCCAGTCGATCAATCGCAGCTGTCCGTTCATGTCCTCGACCAGTGCGGAGCAGCTCTCCACCCAGTCGCCGTCGTTGCAGTAAAGGATTCCCTCGATCTCGCGCATCTCCGCGCGGTGAATGTGGCCGCAGACCACCGCATCGACGCCGCGCTTGCGCGCGGCTTGCGCGACGGATTCCTCGAAGCTGCCGATGTACTGGCAGGCCTTCTTGGTCTTGTTCTTGAGGTAGGCGGACAGCGACCAGTGCGGCAGGTCGAACAGCCGGCGCCACCAGTTGATATACGGGTTGAGCGCCAGAAGGATGTCGTAAATGTTGCTGCCGAGCTTGGCGAGCCAGGGGCTGAACTTGACCACACTGTCGAACTCGTCGCCGTGCAGGATCAGGATGCGGCGCCCATCGGCGCCCACATGGATGTAATCTTTGTGAATTTCCAGGTTGCCGAACACCGCACCGTCGAACTCGCGGAAGACCTCGTCGTGGTTGCCCGGGACGAAGATGACCTTGGTGCCGCGCTTGGCCTTGCCGAGGATGGTGCGCACCACATTGTTGTGGGCCTGCGGCCAGAACATGCTTTTCTTCATGCTCCAGACGTCGATGATGTCGCCGACCAGGAACAGATACTCCATCTCGACGCAGTGCAGGAAATCGAGCAGAAGCTCGGCACTGCAGCCCTTAAAACCGAGATGGATGTCGGAAACGAAGACTGTTCGCAGCTTAAGCGGCGCGGGTGCGTTGCGCTCCACCATATAGTCGTCCTCCGAAGCTCTAGGCTTCGGGGGGCCAGAATCGCAATCCGATGTGACGAACGGATGACTCGGCGAAGAATTTTTGTTTACAAGATAAGGAGCTTACGCGCGGAACATCACGGAAAACACGAAATGTGACGCGCCTCACACCTGCATGGGCCGTGCGAAGCGATAGCCGAATCGGCGCACGGTCTGGATGTAGGCGCCATAGCCCGGCTCGTCCAGAATCTTGCGCAGCCTCTGCACGTTCACATCGACGGTGCGCTCGTCCACTTCGCTGTCGTCGCCCCAGACCTGGGCGAGGAGTTGGGTGCGGTTGAAGGTCCTTCCCTGATGCGACATCAAGAACTCGAGCAGCCGGTACTCGACGCCGCGCAGGTTGAGCGGCCGGCCGCGCGCGGTCACGCGGTTGGTCGGCGAATCGAGCACCAACTCGTCGCACTCGATCGCCGGCTGCTGGCGCTCGTGATGACGCACGCGCAGGACGGCGCAGACGCGCGCGACGACTTCGCGCAGCGAGAACGGCTTGCCAATATAGTCGTCGACCCCGAGATTGAGCCCCGCGACGACATCCTGCTCGGCGGTGAGCGCCGACAAGATGATCAGCCGGATGGAGGGCGTGGAGCGAACCCGGCGAGCCCCCTGGATCAAGTCCAGAGCGAAGGGTCCCGGCATGTTCCAATCGAGGATGACCAGATGCGGAGGCCTCTCCGCCACCGCGGCCACCGCCGCAGCACCGTCCGTGATCGCGCGCACCATGAATCCCGCTTCCGAGAGCTTCTGACGCAGCGGCTCGACTGTAGCAACATCCCGATCGACGATCAGAATCTGTTTATGGTTTCGGCGACGGTCATAGACGCCGCGACATTAGAGAGATGCAGCTTTACATTAAGTTGACGCTTTTGTGACCTTGGGAAAGAATTTCAGCGTCGCGAAGGCGAGCACGCTCGGATCCGCGCCCGGATTCATCGACGTATTGCGCTCGACGGCGCGCACCGACACTTGCGAATAGCCGCGCAGCGCCTGGGGCCGATGAGTCGCCGGCTCGCCATCATCCGCCGCATTCCATGCCGCAAGCAGCAAGCCGAACGCCAACCAGTTGAGCGCCGCCTCGCGATGCTGCGACCAGAGCTGATCCGGCAGGCCCGCCGCCTTCCTCGAGTTCGACTGCACGCATACTTAGATCCTCGTTGCCTTCGTGCGAGAACCAGTGTCGGGCGCGAGAATTCGCAGCTTCGGCCGGGGTCGAGGCATCCTTGAGGCGGATTCTGGCGAATTGTGGCGTGGGGGATTTCGCGGCCCGGCGCACGCCATCGGCCGGCTGCGTTGGGCTATGATCCGGCCGTGAAAAAGAGCATTGCGATCGTCGAGGACGAGCCGGCGCTGCGCGAGAATTACGCAGCCGCGCTCGCGCGGCACGGCTATCAGGTCAAGACCTACGCGAACCGCAAGGTCGCCATGCAGGCCTTCACCACGCGCCTGCCCGATCTCGCCATCATCGACATCTCTCTCGAGGACGAGGCCGAGGGGGGCTTCGACCTGTGCCGCGACCTGCGCGCGATGTCCGCGGAGCTACCGATCATTTTCCTGACCGCGCGCGACAGCGAGCTCGACGCCGTCTCGGGCCTGCGGCTCGGAGCCGACGACTTTCTCACCAAGGACGTGAGCCTGCCGCATCTGGCGGCGCGCGTGGCGGCGCTCTTCCGCCGCATCGACGCCCTGCGGCTGCCGCAAAACGCCGCCGACATGGTGCGCCGGGGCGCGCTCGTCATGGATGCCGGCAAGATGCAGACCACCTGGAACGGCAAGCCGGTGACCTTGTCGTTGACGGAATTCTGGATCGTGCATGCGCTTGCCTTGAATCCCGGGCACGTCAAGAATCGCCAGCAGCTCATGGATGCCGCGAACGTGGTGCTGGACGACAGCACCATCACCTCGCACATCAAGCGCCTGCGGCGCAAGTTCCTGGAAATCGATCCCGCTTTCGACGCCGTTCAAACCGTGTACGGAATGGGCTATCGCTGGGTCGAGTGAGCATCCGCTTACAACTGCTGATCGTCGCCCTGACCACTTTGATCTTGCCGTGGGCCGGTTGTCAGTATGCCCGCGAGCTCGAGAACGCCCTGCGCGTCTCGCAGGAGAATGCGCTCGAGTCGACCGCCGACACGATCGCCCTCGCGCTCTCGGCGCAACCTGCCCGCGTCTTCCACGGAGCCGAGGACTCAAGGCCCTACGCCGAGGAGCAGGGGGATCTGTATGTGTTCGCACTGCGCCGCGCGCCGCTGCTCGATGGATATCGCGAGGACTGGGGCGTCGCGGCGGATCCGAAGCACCTGCCGACCCCGGACGGCTACGGCGCGCGCCTGCAACTGGGTTCCACGGACCGCTATCTATTCATCTACCTCGAGGTCGACGAGCCGCATTTCGTCGCCGAGCCTACCAATCCCGATGTCGATAAGGACCGGTTCGACCGCGTCGACGTGACTCTGGAGCAGCCCGACGGCTCGCTCGAATCCTACTTCTTTGCCACGGCGGCCCCCGGCCTCATCGAAGCGCAAAAGACGGTCATCCAAGGCGACGGCACCGCGCGCGTCGCGAACGAGCCGCGCATCCAGGCCTACTGGCTCGAGACCGCCGGCGGCTATCACCTCGAGGCGCGCGTGCCGCTCGCGCTCGTGGGAGCCGGCGTCTGTGGGTCGAAGCGCGCGAGGCGAGCGGCCGCAAGGCGGGCTTTGCCGCCGATTCGGCTCAAGGCGGGCGCCTGTTCATGGCGACGTCCGGTCTCGGCGAGCTGCTCGCGACCTTCATCCGCACAGGCACCCGTGCCACCGTCGTCGACGCGAACGGCCTCAAGCTCGGCACGGCGGGCGCGCTGCGGGCCGCCGGCCTCGAGGACGATACCGGTGGCACCTGGTATCGCCGCTTCGTGACCGTTGATACTTCGTCGTGGCCGGTGCAGGCGTCGCTCCCCGACCGGATCAACGGCAAAAGCATCACCGCCGCCCTCGCCGGCCGGCCGGCGGCCGAGTGGCTGCGCACCAGCGGCGGGTGCACAGGATCTTCTGCTGCTCGCCGCCGCGCCGATCGCGGTGGACGGCCGAACCCGAGGCGCCGTGGTGCTGGAGCAGTCGGGAGACCAGCTGCTCGACCTGCGCGACCGGGCCCTCGCGCATCTCTTTGATCTCACCCTGCTTGCGACCGCGCTCGCGGTGCTGTTCGCCTTCAGCCTCGCGACCTTCATCAGCGTGCGCATCGGGCGGCTGCGCTCAGCCGCCGATTCAGCCGTCGGCAACGACGGCCGGATCCGGCTGGAGATGCCGGAGTCGGGCAGCGCCGATGAGATCGGGGCACTGGCGCGGGCTTTCGAGCGGCTGCTTGCCCGCCTGAACGAGCACGCGCGGTATCTGCGTACGCTCGGCGGCAAGCTCTCGCACGAGTTGCGCACACCGCTCACCATCGTGCGTTCCTCGCTCGACAATCTGGAATCCGAGGGCGTGCGCGGCGACCAGCGCGGCTATCTCATCCGCGCGCGCGAGGGCACCGTCCGGCTGCAGTCGATCCTGAGCGCGCTCGGCGCCGCGAGCCGCGTCGAGGAGAGCATCCAGCAAGCCGAGCGCGTGAGTTTCGATCTCGCGGAGCTCTCGCGTGCGGCCGTGGCGGGCTATCGCGACGCGTTCCCGAATGCGCGGTTCATGCTCGATGTGCCGGCGGATGGCTGTCTTCTATTCGGTGCGCCCGAGCTCATCGCGCAGATGCTGGACAAGCTGGTCGAGAATGCCGTCGATTTCACACCACCCGGCGGAGCCATCACCCTGAAGCTGGTGCGCGCCGGCGGCCGCTACGAGCTCAGCGTCGAGAACGACGGGCCATCGATCCCGGACGCGATGCTCGGACGGTTGTTCGAGTCGCTGTTCGAGCACCGCCAGGGAAGCGACGACAAGCCGCACTTCGGACTCGGCCTGTACATCGTGCGGCTGATCGCGGAATTTCACGACGGCAACGCGCTTGCCGTCAATCGTCCGGACGGGAACGGCGCAGCGTTCAGAGTCTCCTTGCCCATGATCTAAAGAAGGCGGCCGCGCTCGCCGCTACTGCACTGCGCCTGCGCCAGTAGTTCGAGGCTCTGTCCCACCACCGGGGTCCTGTCGCTCATATAGCGGCGTTCATGCGCGAGCAGCCAGCGCTTGCGCGCGATTCCTCCGCCGAACCCGGTCAGCGAGCCGTTCGCCCCGATCACCCGATGACACGGCACCACGATCGGGATGGGATTGCGGCCGTTGGCGAGGCCCACCGCGCGCGATGCTTTCGGATTGCCGATGCGCTCCGCCTGTTCGCCGTAGGACCGGGTTTTGCCATAGGGAATCTCCAACAGGTTGCGCCAGGCACGCCTTTGAAATTCCGTGCCGTCGAGACGCAGCGGCAAGTCGAACTCGCGCCGCTCTCCCTTGAAGTACTCCTCGAGCTGGCGGGCGGTCTCCCGCAACGGCTCCGCCGTCGGATCGAGCACCCAGCGATGCAGATCGGATGGCAGCTCGACTGGGCGCATCCAGGTACGTACCGCTCATGTAGATCCCGATGAGATCCTCGCCCTCGCTTTTCAGGATCAGAAGACCCACAGGACTGTCGACTTGGCTGTAGCAGATCATGTTACGACTCCTAGAGATTGCCATAGATAATGCGTCGCGTACGCGCGCCACGGCCGCCAGCCCTCCGCACGCGACCGCAATTCTTTCTTGCCGAGCCCTGCAGCGCGCAGCACCATGAGATCCTCCGCCGGGAACGCATCCGGCCAGCGCAGCGCGCGCATGGCGATGTACTGCGCGGTCCAGGGGCCGATGCCCGGGAGCGCCGTCAGGCGCTCGATCTGCTCCTCGACGTCCGCCGCGAGCCCGAGCACGATGCGCCGCTCCGCCGCGGCCTGGGCGAGCGCGACCAGGCAGCGCGCCCGCGCGCCCACCACACCGAGTGCCGCGATTTCGTCGGCGCCGACACTGCACATGCGGGCGGCGCTCGGCGCCAGAACCGAGAGCCCCGCGTGCGGGGTCGGGGTCGCGAGGGGCGTGCCGAACGCGCTTGCCCAGCGCCCGGCGAGCGTGGTGGCCGCCGCGGACGGATACCTGCTGACCGAGCACCGCCCGCACCGCGAGCTCGAACCCGTCGAACGCTCCCGGTACCCGCAGCCCGGGAAGTCGGCGCACGACCCCGGCGAGCATCGGATCTTGCGACAGCACCTCCGCCACCGCGTCGGGCGTCGCACCGAGATCGAACAGATTCTTGACCCGCACGATCACCGCGCCGATCACCGGCGCAAGTCCCGGTGAAAGCTCGACCTCGAGGGCCGTTCCGCTCGCGGCGAGCGACACGCCGATGAACCCCTGGTGCTCGCCGATCGCGACGGTGCGCCGGTAATGCGTCTCATCGACCGACTCCACGCCCGGGATGGCGCGTAAGCGCAGGTAGGCGAGCATGCTCTCCCACGCGAGCGGCGGGCGGAAGTCGAGCAGGCACTTGAGACCTCGGACGGCATCGCCGGTGCGGCGGATGCTGCGCGGGTTCAAGCCGTAGCGTGATTTGAAGAGTGCATTGAATCGCCGCACACTGCCGAAGCCGGAAGCAAACGCGATGTCGGTCAGCTTGAGCGAGGTCTCGGAGAGGAGCCGCTTCGCGAGCAGCAGCTTCTGGGTTTGTGCGAGCTCGATCGGCGATACGCCGAGCTCCGCCTCGGTGACCCGACGCAAGTGCCGGTCGCTCACGCCCAAGGACGCCGCGAGATCGCCGACTCGTGCATTCGATACCGCATGCTCCTCGATGCCCGCGATCGCGGCCCCCGCGAGCCGGCTCGCGGCATCGACGCTCGCAAGTCCCGGCGCCCGCTCCGGCCGGCAGCGCAGGCAGGGCCGGTAGCCCGCGCCCTCGGCCGCGGCGGCGCTCGAGAAAAATCGCATGTTCTCGCGCTTCGGCGGCCTCACCGGACAGATCGGCCGGCAATAGATGCCGGTCGAGGACACCGCCGTGAAGAAGCGGCCGTCAAAGCGCCGGTCACGGGCGCGCACTGCACGAAAACAAGCTTCCGGGTCGCACAACATGGCGCTAGATTAGCCCTTGGCGAGAGTGAATACTCGCCATTTTCGGACATGGATGTCGGGGCGACACCGTGCCCCACGCCCCGCCGTCCCGGCAACCTAGCGGTTTGCTACTCGGCTAGCCGCGCGTTACCGCAGCATGGCTCTCCGCTATGCGTTGTAGACTGCGTGAAGTGGCACGAGCAGGTACAGACGCCGTAGCGCAGAAGTTGGGTACGCATGGGGTCTCCTGCGTCCTTACGCCCCTCCGCGAGCCGTGCCTTGGCCAGCGTCTCCAGCTGCCGGATGCTTTGCAGAAGCTCCGACATATCGAATCCGAAGCTCATGGCGAAATACGCCGTGCAATATCGCCGGCACACTCCGGTTCCCCGCGAAATGAGCAACGCATCGTTTTAGTCTCCCATTTCATTGTTCGAATTCACTTGTTCGAATTCACCTTATTTTTGTTTAAATATGCTGCAGACCCCATCCCGCGAGGACCCGGCACGCTCTATCCCACGTCTTGAAAGGAGAATCTGTGGAATTTGCTGAGCGCTATGGCCCCTGGGCTGTTATCGCGGGTGCTTCCGAGGGCACGGGGCGCTCCTTCGCCGAGCAAGTGGCCGCGCGCGGCATCAATTGCATTTTGATCGCGCGTCGCAGAGGTCCGCTCGACGAGCTTGCCGAAGAGCTGCGCGCGCGGCATCGAGTCGACTGCGTCAGCGCCTCGGTCGACCTGTTCGCGCGGGACGCCTTGAGCCACGTTATCGATGCCAGCGACGGGCGCGAAGTCGGGCTGTTCATCAATAATGTCGGCGGCGACACCAATGACTCCAAGTTTCTCGATGGCGAGATCGACGACTGGGAGCAACTCGTCGACCGAAATGTCATGAATCCCATGCGGATGAGCTACCACTTCGGAAAGCTGATGCGCGACCGGGGGCACGGCGGCATCATCCTGGTCGGATCGGGGGCATGCTATGGCGGTGCGACGGGAATGGCCGTCTATGCCGGCACCAAGGCGTTCGATCTATGTTTCGGTGAAGGGCTGTGGGCAGAGCTTCGGCCGCATGGTGTCCACGTCCTGAACCTCATTCTCGGCCGCACGAACACCCCGATGTTTCGCGCCTTCATGGCGAAGCGCGGGTTGCCGGTCGGAGCAGGAGCCGCCGAGCCGGACGACGTCGCCAAGCTCGGTCTCGAACGCCTGGCCCATGGGCCGGTGCAAAACTGGGGCGCGGCCGACGACCAGCCGGGCTTCGCACCCATTTCGGCGGCTGCGCGCCGGGAGCGCATCTTGAAGATCGAAGCCGCGTCCAATAACGTGTTCAAAGCCAAATGACCTGCAGGCGAGGTGCCCGAAAATGCCCGTCCATGGCATCAATCACATCAATATCCGCACCACCGACATCGCGGCCTCTTCGCAATTCTATGTAGACGTGTTCGACTTTGAATTTCGCAGCATCCCGATGGGCGTGGGCCAGGCCAACTGGCTGTTCGATGCGAACGGCCGGGCGATCATTCATCTGCGCAACATGGCGGTCGACTCGGACTCGACAGGCCCGATCGATCACGTTGCGCTGGATTGCGAGGGCCAAGCGGAAATTGTCGAGCGCTTGAAGGCGCGCGGCATCGAATATTCCGTTTTCAATCTCCAGGCCGACCACACGCTGGTGCTCGTCAAGGATCCGCATGGCGTGATGCTGGAGTTGAACTTCAAGAGCCGACATCCGGATCGCTCGTAAGCATCCATCTCGATGAGCGCGCTCGGCAGTTGGCAAGTGACGCTCGTCGCCCCGATGGCGACCCAGGAAATGCGGCTGCGGATCCTCACCCTGGGCGAGGACTTCACCGGCATGATTGAAAGCGTGATGGGAAACATGAACATCACGGGCGCGACCATCGAGAACCGGCTGCATTGGGTCATGGACGTGAAGAAGCCGATGCGAATCAAGGTCACTTGCGAGATCGTCATCGAGGGTGACACGCTGAGCGGTACCGCGAAGCTCGGCATTTTCGGCAAGGCCAAGATGACCGGGAGACGCATCGCGGGCGATGCGCCCACGACGATCGTGGACGATGACCCGGCATCCCAGCGTGTGGACGGCGAGTCGGTGGATCCGCAGTTCAACCGGCCTTATGTCGAGGTGAGCGAATGGCGGGATGTCCCCGTGCCACACCGCTACGTGCGCGGTGGATTCGCGGGCACCGACGCGCGCTTCTCGTTCTATTTCCCACCCAAGGACAAGTACCAGGGACGTTTCTTCCACAACACCTATCCGCTGGCCACCAGCTCGGACATCGGGCCATTTCCGATCCAATTCGACGTTGCTATCGGCAACCTGGGCTTTACGATCGATAGCGGCGCTTATTACGTGCAGACGAACCTGGGCGGCGCCGATCGCATGCCACCGGCTGACCCTGCGATCGCCGCCTATCGGGTCAATGCGGCGGCCGCGAAGTATTCGCGCGTGCTGGCAGTCGAGCTCTACGGCAAACATCGTCCGTACGGCTATTTGTTTGGCGGCAGCGGCGGTTCCTACCAAACGATCGGCAGCGCGGAGAATACGCGCAGTGTGTGGGACGGCTTTCTTCCGTACGTCATGGCGACGCCCAATGCTATTCCCAGCCTGTTTACGGTGCGCATGCATGCGCTGCGGATCCTCAGGCGGCGGAACAGGTTTGTCGCCATCATGGATGCCATCGATCCCGGCGGTAGCGGCGACCCGTTTGCCGAGCTGAATGAGGAAGAGCACGCCGCCCTGTCCGAGGCAACTTTGCTCGGTTTCCCGCTGCGTGGCTGGTGGAATCATGCGGCGCTGACAAGCGGATACTTCAACAACGTCGCTCCCCTCATACCGATGCTGGACCCAGCCTATGTCGATGATTTCTGGACCCAGCCCGGATATCTGGGCACGGACCCGAAGTCGACGATTCGCTCCGAGCGCTTTCAGTTCGACACGGCGGTGGCGTCCGTCATCGACGGTTTTCCGAAGCAGCTCGAACTCACGCGCACGCCCGACAGGGATTTTGCGGATGCGCACTTGGTGATCCTGAGCGGTGCAGCCGCGGAAAAAAGCATACCCATTGCTTCCGTACACGACCAAACCATGGGATTTGCATTCGCGGTGGACCACTCGGTGCTGGACGCCATACGACCCGGCGATCGGGTGCGCATCGATAATGCTTGGCCATTGGCACTGCAAACGTATCAGCGTCACCAGGTCCCGACGCCGGATCTCTATGGTTGGAACCAGTATCGGGACGGCGACGGCGAACCCATCTACCCGCAGCGCGAGAATCTCATCGGCCCGATCGCCGCCGCGGGCACCGCCGGCTCCATTCCAAATGGACAAATCAACGGCAAGATGCTCGTGCTCGAGGCGCTCGTGGATATCGACGCGATGCCGTGGCAGGCGGACTGGTATCGATCCAAGGTGAGACAGGCGTTGGGTCCGGACTTTGAAGACCATTTCGCTCTCTGGTTCATCGACCACGCTCAGCACGACAATCCGCTGACCGCGGCTGCTCGTGCCCGCACCGTAAGCTTCGAGGGCGCGCTGCAACAGGCGTTGCGCGACTTGAGCGCCTGGGTCGAGAAGGGCATCAAGCCGGCGGCCACTCGATACAGCATCGTCGACGCCCAGGTAACAGTTCCCGACAGCGCACACGACCGCGGTGGGATTCAGCCGGTCATCGCGCTGCGGGCCAACGGCGGCGTCCGCGCCGAAGTGTCGGTCGGCGAGACCGTCACGTTCACAGCCACGATCGAGGTGCCGCCCGGCGCCGGCCAGGTAGTCGCGGCCGAATGGGATTTTGAAGGCGTCGGCAGCTTTCCGATCAATGCGGGGATCGATACACCCGAGAGGCTTGTCAGTCTGTCGGCGACATTTGTCTTCGCCAAGCCCGGGACGTACTTTCCCGTGCTACGCGCCACTTCGCAAAGACAAGGTGGCATGCAGACACCCTACGGCAGGATTCAGAACATAGGGCGCGCGCGCGTGATAGTGCGATAATTCGCTACGGCGCCGTAAATCTCCTTAGATGGACGCTAGATGGACGCTCCTGAATTCGCCTGCCGGCCGAGGCCGTGTACACAGGCTCGGCCAGGCGCGGTCATTCGACCGGTCGAAGTACCCTCCGGCCAGCTGTCGTTCGCATCGTGATTGACGAGCTAACCGGCAAGTGATCTAGTTCACCAGAGCATATGCAAGCAGCCGACATTAACGCCATAGAGGCAGGTCACTGTGAGCGGGCGGCAAAATCAAACGACGACGACTGTCGTGGTCGGAACAGCGATTGCTGCGGCAGCACTCGTGTTCGTATCCATTCCGGCAATCATTCTCACGTTGGCATCCGCCTTCGCAAAGATCCGATACGCGAGATACCCAAGTTCCGAAGATGCCTTTGGGTGGGGTGTGCTGATTTCCGCACCCCTGGTGTTGGCCCTGGATCTGGGAGTGAGCATCGGAGTTGGAGCGATCATCTTCCGCAGCCTCAGAGATTGGCGCGCCGATGGCAATTAACTTTGGATCGCGGGCCTTGGCTTGGGTGGCCGCCAAAACCGGCCAGGGACTGATGGAGGGGTGGGAGTCGCGAACATGATCACCGTCTTCGGAGAAGGGAGAGGTTTCCGGGTTGTCTGGCTGCTGGAGGAGATGGGCATCGCTTATCGGCTGAGGCCGGTGGATCTATTGGCCGGCGTTGAGAAAGATCCCGAGTTCCTGGCCATCAACCCCGCTGGGTTTATCCCGGCGATGGTGGATCGCGACGTGACGATGGTCGAGTCCATCGCGATCATGGAATATCTGATGGCGCGCTACGGACCGACGCCGCTCGCCCCCGCTCCGCACGATCCCGCTTTCCCTGCCTATCAACAGTTCCTTCACCTGGGCGAAGCGGGCCTCGCGGCTTCCATCTTCTTTGTCGTCGGTGCCCGCAACTTCGCACCGCCGGCGCAACGGCAAAATTGGAGCGCCGGCCAGGCGCAGCGTGTGTTCGATAGCCGGCTGGGACTGGTGACGCGCCAGCTTGCGCGCTCGCCCTACCTGGCCGGCGAGGCCTTCACAGCGGCAGATATCTCCGTGACCTATGCTCTGGAGTTGGCCAAAAGAGCTGGGGGCGTCGTCCTCGGAAAGGCAGAACAGGACTATGTGGCTCGCACCAGCGCACGCGAAGCGTACAAGCGAGCCATGGAAACATGTCAGGGAACCAAGGCCTGGGCTGCTGAAGCGGAGGCCAAATCCAAGGGCGCTGGGTAGGGTTCCACGATCGCTTATCGACCATAGCACGTTGTAGAATTATGCGTTGATAACCAACAACTAATCCAACAAGGGAATATCAAATGAAACTACGACACCTAGTTACGGCCGCTGTGACGGCACTGTCGATGAGCGTTATCTCCTCGGTTTTGGCCGACGATTCGAAGTCCTACACCGAGGGGACGGTTGCGGAGGTCACCTCCATTCGCACGAAGCCCGGCATGTTCGACGCGTACATGAAATGGCTTGATACCACCGGCAAACAACTCAGGGAGGACGAGAAGAAGGCTGGCCTCATTGTCGACTACGCCATCTACGCAGTCATGCCGCGCTCGCCGCACGACCCCGACGTGTACATGGTCGTCACTTACAAAAATATGGCCGCACTAGACGGCTTGGACGACCGCGCGGAGCCTATCTTGAAGAAAATCTGGGCCTCGACGGATGCGGAGAACAAGGCCGCCGTCGATCGCGAGAGCCTACGCGAAATCCTCGGCAGTCAGCTAATCCGGCGGCTCAATCTGAAATAACTGACTACTTGCAGCAGGCGTGGCCCACTCGCTCGGAGCACGATTCGTGTGCTCCGAGCGTTGGGTGGTATCGGCTTCTTTGCCTTTAGCCGCTGTGCTGTCGCGACTGGGCAGACGAGCGCACCCATTTGCCTACCGCGCAGCCAACCAATGCTTATAAGTCGTCCCTTGACCGTTAAACGCGACAGCTCCAGCATTGACGCCACTGGTCGCGATCGTGAAGCGACCGATTCAGCGACAGAGGCGTGTTCGTGAGGCTTGCACATCGTGTCAATGGACTTGACCATCTCCGAGCATTGGCGATCTCCAACGTTTTCATCTATCACTACGCAGTGTTGTTCGAGCATCCTGCCTGGTTGGGGCCCTTGGCCAACTTTGGTTGGTCCGGCGTAGACCTCTTTTTTGTGCTGAGCGGCTACCTGATAGGAGGGCAACTGTTAGGTCGAGTTGCCAGCGGCCAGGAAATTTCCATAAAAGACTTTTACGTTCAACGATTCTTGAGGATCATGCCCGTATATTGGGTGGTTCTCGCATTTTATTTCGCGATCCCGGCAGCGATTGAACGCGGTCAGCTGCCGCCGCTGTGGCGCTTTCTCACGTTCACCCAAAACTTCGGGCTTAACAATCAAGTGTATGGAGCGTTTTCGCACGCCTGGTCGTTGTGCATTGAGGAGCACTTCTACCTCATTCTACCCTGTCTCATCGTCATTTTTTCCGCAAGGAGATGGGGGAAGGGAGCGATCTATTTTGGCGGCCTACTTGTGGTAGTCGGTGGCGCTGTCAGAGCGTATTGTTTGACAAGGGTAATGGCTGGTGAAGGTAACTGGTCGGAGCTGATTTACTACCCCACGTATTGTCACCTCGATGGGCTGATCGTAGGCGTTGCTGTAGCGGCGATAGCAGCGTTTTGCCCGCAGCAATGGTCATGGTTGGAGCGACGCAGCTATGTATGGCTTTTTGCCGGTTTAGCGCTGGTGTATGCCGCTTACCGCTGGATCAAGGTCAAAATGAATTTGCCTCCACGGTTTTCAAGTTTCCCCTGGTCGCAATGGGATTCGGACTAATTGTGATCGCTTCGGTTAGCCACGATTCATTCCTCAATGGCTCGTCCGCCATCACGAAGTGGATAGCCGTTCTCTCGTATTCGATCTACTTGATCCACAAAATCGTCATTCATCTACTTCAAGGCGCGGCGAAGGCCCTACACATTGCGCCCAACAGCACGCTTATGTTTGTGCTCTGCGTCGCGGGCTCAATCGCTGGTGCATATGCCCTTAACATCATCGTTGAACGTCCCTTTATGCGGTTGAGAGACCGGCTATTTTCGCGCCACAAAATAGCTTCGTTACCGACAGGTCGTCGTATGATTGGTGGCGAGATCGCTCAGCTGAAATGAATCGAGCATTAGCTGCCTCTCACGACGGATCGACGGGTCGGAACTTAATATGGGACATGCATCGTCTTGTTATTTTCGGTGGAGTATCGCCGGCCTGCTTGTTGCGCTGATCGGACTGCGAACGCCTGCCAATGCGCAAACTCAGAGATACTCGGTAACGGACCTCGGGACACTGGGCGGCGGTACGAGCAAGGGGTACGGCATCAACGCGCGCGGCCAGGTCACGGGCGAAGCGGTGACCACAGGCGGCGTGTTTGATGCGTTTCAATATGCCCCCGGCAGCGGCATGACAGACCTCGGGACCCTCGGCGGCGGTTCAAGCACAGGATATGCCATCAACGCGAGTGGCCAAGTCACGGGTGTAGCCGTGACTGCAAACGGCATGCTTCACGCGTTTCTATATACCTCCGGCAACGGCATGATCGACCTCGGGACACTGGGCGGCGGTACAAGCAAGGGGTACGGCATCAACGCGGGCGGCCAGGTCACGGGTGAAGCGGTGACCTCAGGCGGCGTGTTTCATGCGTTTCAATATACCCCCGGCGGCGGCATGACAGACCTCGGCACCCTGGGCGGCGGTTCCAGCACGGGATACGCCATCAACGCGAGTGGCCAGATCACGGGCCAAGCGGTGACGGCAAACGGCACGCTTCACGCGTTTCTATACACCCCCGGCAGCGGCATGACGGACGTCGGAACGCTGGGCGGGGGTACAAGTAATGCGTACGGCATCAACGCGAGCGGCCAGATCACGGGCCAAGCGGTGACCGGAGGCGGCGTGTTTCACGCGTTTCTATACACCCCCGGCAGCGGCATGACGGACCTTGGGACCCTCGGCGGCGGCTCAAGCACGGGATATGCCATCGACGCGGATGGCCAGATCACCGGCGAAGCAGTGACCGCCGACGGCGTCATTCATGCGTTTCTATATACGAAGCGTGGCATGCGCGATCTTAATTCCATGATCGATCCCGGCATAGCGGCGTATGTGTCCCTGTTCTCGGGCAAAGGAATCAACGATGGCTGGATCGTCGCAAATGGCGTCGACTCACGCACGGGCAAGACGCACGCGTACTTGTTGAGTAAACACTAGGCTGCATTGCGCGCTGCGCGTATGGACTTGGCATGATGATCAATTACCATCGATTCGATGGATATGGAATTGCTGGTGAGATGCCGATGCCCCGGTCGCTATATTTCCAGAACATGTTTTACAACATGGCGGCGGCCGTACTAGTGGGCGCTGCGCTGGCACCGGTCGGCCAGTTGCTTTGTCGTCCAACGAGTCGTTGGAGCGGGCGCGCGAGTCGCCTCCATTAGTCGGTCACAGTGATGCCGGGGATAAAGTGCAGGTTCGGGAATTGCGCGCGCGTTACAAAGGCAATCGCCGTCTGTTCCCTCTTTGCCACCTCATTGGCGAGGGCGGACGATCTTACTATTCGTGGTCTGGCCATTGGTCAGAATTTCGACGCAGAGCAACTCCGATCCGTTCTGGATCGCATGCAATGCAACGGGAAACAGCATTGCCGAGGCTACCTCGATATTTTGGACTTCATCGCATATACCGAGGTGGACGGCAAGGATCACAAGATATCGAGGGTCGTATTAACTTTGAACGGCCCTCAATATAAGTACGTATTCGCAGCCTTTACTGGCAAATACGGCAAGCCGCTTCTACTGCCAAACAAGATCTCTAAGATTGGCTCCAATTTTATTGTAGAGAGCGGCATCGCCGAGTGGCATGGTGCTCACGGTGCGGTATTGAGACTATCGGAAGACGAAAAAGTCCAAATTGCGACTGTTGCTCTGTCGGCCCGTTCTAATTAGCGCCGGCGACGCGCTACGGTGGCCAACGTCGGCTCAGAGTCCGAGCGTACGCATTGGCAGGCGATCGTCTCCGATCGGCTCGTTCTTCGCGCTCAAACGATTGGGAAGCGTCCGTCCGCAACCGGCCAGGAGCGGCGGTTCCGCGCACCGAAAATCTCTCCCTTTAGCTGTCGTTCGGGACATGCGGTAGGCTATGCCAGGAGCGCCGACTTCTTTTCAAAGGGATAAGTCTTTTTTGGTACTTCGCGCTTTGATCGTCTCGAGGAGCACATCGCAAATGGCCCTAACTGCCTTAAAGCCCGCGCTCGTTTCAACTCTGACTCTCGCGATATTTTTGCCATGGAGCGCGATAGCCCAAACAAGGTGGATTGAATTCTCCATATATTATCCCGGCATACATTTCTCTCCGGGCAAATCAGGCCCCTCGGAGCCCGCGGCGGCTGCGATTAGATCCATGGACGAATGGAGCGAGGTTTGGAAGAAGCTGCATCCACTTCGGCACGGCCCTCCTTTAACCGAACCCGGCTATGAAGCGTCCAGTCCTGCCCAACCAGAGCAAGAGCCGGTGCCTTTTATCGATTTCACAAAATTTACGCTCCTCATGGTCGCCAGCGGCGCGTATCAGAGCAGTGGCCACGGCGTAGTAATCACATCCGTGTTTGAGGACCGAGGCGGCATGGTCGTTGATGTTCTAAAAACCGGTGCTGGCAAAGGCTGTGGAATTTTAGACACGCCGACTAGGCCGATCGCGCTTTCACTCATTCCGAGAACAGAAAACCGAATCGTGTTTGACATCACCGAAGCGACCCTTGATTGCACGACCCAGGAGATGAAGCGCATTGATGCCCCGCGCAGCATCGCCTCTCCGCAATAGTGCCCGCCACAGGGCGGGTGGATACAGTAGCGTTTGGTGATGGTGAATGAATTGCTGCCCCTATTGCGGACGCTGACCACGGTCTCCTTGGGTCGCGAGCGGTCTCTGACTCGTCACGGGCTGCAAGTCGGCCCAAATGCCTTGCCGTGACGATTTCGGCTTCGGACCTGCCATGCCATGGGGACGGCTTTTTCTTCAAGGTGACACATGTCCATCGGAATGGACTCAGGCTGGATTGATCGCTTCCTCGACGCCTACTTAGAATGTCACCTTAGACGAGCATTTGGTTGGCGATCTTCTCGGACCAATGCCTGATGTCCTCTTTGGTGAGCGGGCGACCACAGTTTGCACAGCGCGCTCCGTAGAAATCTTCGATGCGCTTCACTTGGGTCGGGACCTTGACTTCGCCTTGGCACTGAGGACAGGGGATACGCACCTTGGAAAGTGGGATTGTTGTGCTGCGCTGACTTAAGCGGAACGAGAACGGGCCGCTCGCCTCACGCGGCGCACCCGTGACCTGCCGCGACTGGGTCGGAGTGCCGGAACCGAGGTTCGTTTCGTCCATCTGCTGGTCAGCTCTCAGTTGCCCGATGCGCAGCGACATCCGAGATTTTCCCGTAAACTTCATAGCGAGTATCAATAACGTCATTCCCAGTGAAAGCAGCCACCCAAGTCTGTTAACGAAAAGGGTCCAATCATGGACCAACGCGCGTTCTGGCCTCGCTGGGTCGTACACAACCTGGACGATTTCGCCCTGATGGAAGCTCCGCAAAAAGGGCCGCCTCTTCACGTAGTCCTCGGAAAAAGAATGAGACACGCCATCGATGCTCTCGAACCGAATGGTTGGCTCGGTGGTCGTGCCGGGGCTGGTGATGATTCCTGTTGTCTGGTTCCAGAAAACGCTACGCGCAAAGTCGGAACACACCCACAAGTACGAAAGCAGCAACGCCGTGAACAGTACTCCGGCGTGCCGGCGCACAAATGATGTTCGATCGGTGGGCCCCTGATCGAGGGCCGGCCGCTTGACAGTGATACGTAATCCCATTCCCATTTTTCTATGCCTCGGCACCGACGCAATACGAACAGAATTATGTCCTATATACCCCGAAGTGCAGGCTCCGGACGATAGTGGTCTTCACACTTCCAACAGGCTAAAAGCGAATTCGGCAAGTTCAGTCCTCGCTGAACCAACTCGGCGGACGCGCCCTGCGCGGGCGTCAAGTGCACATTGCCGAGCCGCTCGCCCAGGGTCTTCACGATGCGCTTGTAGCCGATCATCGTGCCGAGCCCCAAGCACAGCGCGGACAGCATACGCACCCAGAACGGCGCCCTGGCGCTGCGCTGTCACAATCCCAGATAGCGCAAGATTCCGCTGGCCGCCTCGCGGCCCTCGAACACCGCGGTGACCACGAGGTCGGAGCCGCGCACCATATCGCCGCCGGCAAATACCTTCGGATTCGTGGTCTGAAACTTGTTCGGTGCGATGCCTGACACGCGCACGCGGCCGTTGCCGTGCAGGGCGATCCGATGGTCGTCGAACCAGTGCGGCGGGCTCGGATTGAAGCCGAAGGCCACGATCACCGCGTCCGCCGCGATGGTCTCCTCCGTTCCCGGAACCACCTCGGCCACGCGCCGCCCGCGCGGACCCGGCGGACCCAGACGCGTCTGCACCAGCTTCACGCCTTCCACGCGGTCCGAGCCCACGATCTCGACGGGCTGGCGGTTGAACAGAAAAGTGACGCCCTCCTCCTTGCTGTTCTTGTAGTCGCGCCTCGAGCCCGGCATGTTGGCCTCGTCGCGCCGGTAGGTGCAGGTGACGCTCAACGCGCCCTGGCGGATGGCAGTCCGATTGCAATCCATGCCGGTATCGCCGCCGCCGAAGACGACGACGTGCTTGTCGCGCATGTCGATGAACCCCGTCCCCGCGTTGGGAAGCCCAAGCTCGCGATTGATGTTCGACACGAGATACGGCAGCGCCTCGTGCACACCCGGCAGATCCTCGCCGGCGAATCCGCCCTTCACGTACGAGTAAGTGCCCATCCCCAGGAACACCGCGTCGAATTCCCGCACGAGATCATCGAAGGCAAGATCGCGCCCGATCTCCACCCCCAGGCGAAACTCGACCCCCATCCCCTCCATGATCTCGCGGCGCTTCTCGACGACGTCCTTTTCGAGCTTGAAAGGCGGAATGCCGAAGGTGAGGAGTCCGCCGACCTTCGCGTAACGGTCGAACACCACCGGTGTGACGCCGTTGCGCACCAGGATGTCGGCGCAGCCGAGTCCGGCGGGCCCCGCACCGACGATGGCGACGCGCTTGTCGGTGCGCACGACGTGCGACAGGTCCGGCTTCCAGCCCTGCTTGAACGCCTCGTCGGTGATGTACTTTTCGATCGCGCCGATGCTCACCGCGCCGAGGCCGTCGTTCAACGTGCAGGCGCCCTCGCACAGCCGGTCCTGCGGGCAGATCCTGCCGCAGACTTCGGGCAAGGAATTGGTCTGATGCGACAGCTCCGCCGCCTCGAACAGCTTGCCGGCATTGACCAGCGCGAGCCAGTTCGGAATGTAGTTGTGGACCGGACATTTCCATTCGCAAAACGGATTACCGCAAGACAGACACCGTCCGGCTTGGCTAGCGGCGGCCTCGCCGTCGTACTGCGAATAGATCTCGCGAAAATGCCGGGTGCGCGCCTCGACGTCGAGCTTGTCGGGATCGCGGCGCGGAATATCCAGAAATTGCAGGTACTTGTCGGCCATGATTGAGGCGCTGCGCGGCCCGTCAGGCCGCGCGCCGCAGATTGACGAGGAGCGAGGCGATGGCGGCCGCTTTCGGCTTCACCACCCAGAATTTTCCGATGTAGGTGCGGAAGTCGTTGAGCAGCTGCTGGCCCCACACGCTCCCCGTCGCCTCGACGTGCTGCTCGATGAGCCCGCGCAGATGCTGCACGTGAGTGCCCATGCCCTCCGGCGAGACGCGGTGAATGTCGATCAAATCGTGGTTGTAGCGATCGACGAAATCGCGCTCCATGTCGAGCACGTAGGCGAATCCGCCCGTGAAGCCGGCGCCGAAATTGACGCCGGTGCGCCCGAGCACGCACACGACGCCCCCGGTCATGTACTCGCAGCAATGATCGCCCGTGCCCTCGACCACCGCGAGCGCGCCGGAATTGCGCACCGCGAAACGCTCGCCCGCCGTGCCCGCGGCATAGAGCTCGCCGCCGGTCGCACCGTACAGGCAGGTGTTCCCCATGATCACCGTCTCGCGCGCGCTGAACGAGGCCGCCGCGGGGGGCTTCAAGACGATCTTGCCGCCCGCCATGCCCTTGCCGACGTAGTCGTTCGCCTCGCCTTCGAGATGCAGGTGCAGGCCGCCCGCGTTCCAGACGCCGAAGCTCTGGCCCGCGGAGCCCTTGAGCGTAACGACCAACGGCGACTCGGCCATGCCGTTGTTGCCCCAGAGCTTCGCGATCTCTCCCGAGACACGCGCGCCGATGGAGCGATGAAAATTGCTGACGGAATAAGCGAATTGACCGCCGACGCCGGCCGTGAATCGCTGCGCGCATGTCGGCGAGCATCTGCTCGTTGAGCGCTCCCTTGTCGAAGGGCGCGTTGCGCGGCTCGGTGCAGTACTGGGGAGCGCTCGACACGAGCGCTCGCATTGGCGAGCAATGGCTTAAGATCGAGCTTGCGCTGCTTCGAGGTCTCGCCCGGCAGGATCTCCAGCCGGTCGGTGGCGCCGATGAGCTCGGCGAGGCTGCGCACACCCAGGCTCGCCATGATCTCCCGGCATTCCTGGGCCACGAACCGGAAGTAGTTCATGACCATCTCCGGCAGCCCGATGAAATAGCGGGTGCGCAGCACGTTGTGCTGCGTGGCGACGCCGGTCGCGCAATTGTTCAGGTGGCAGATGCGCAGGTACTTGCAGCCGAGCGCCACCATGGGCGCGGTGCCGAAGCCGAAGCTCTCCGCGCCGATGATCGCCGCCTTGATGACGTCGAGCCCGGTCTTCAAGCCGCCGTCGGTCTGCAGCCGCACGCGGTGCCGCAGATCGTTGGCGCGCAACGTCTGATGGGTCTCGGCGAGGCCGAGCTCCCAGGGCGTGCCCGCGTACTTGATCGAGGACAGCGGGCTCGCGCCGGTACCGCCGTCGTAGCCCGAGACGGTGATGAGGTCCGCGTATGCCTTCGCGACGCCCGCGGCCACGGTGCCGACGCCGGGCTCGGCGACGAGCTTCACCGACACGAGCGCCTGCGGATTGATCTGCTTCAGATCGAAGATGAGCTGCGCCAGATCCTCGATCGAATAGATGTCGTGATGCGGCGGCGGCGAGATGAACCCGACGCCCGGACGCGCGAACCGCAGGCGCGCGATCATCTCGTTCACCTTGTGCCCGGGAAGCTGTCCGCCTTCGCCGGGCTTCGCGCCCTGCGCGATCTTGATCTGCAGCACCTCGGCATTGATCAGGTAACTCGGGCGTCACGCCGAACCGTCCCGAGGCGACCTGCTTGATCTTCGAGTTCTTCTCGGTGCCGTAGCGCACCGGATCCTCGCCGCCTTCGCCCGAGTTCGAGCGCGCACCGAGGCGGTTCATGGCGATGGCGAGCGCCTCGTGCGCCTCGGGCGAGAGCGCGCCCAAGGACATGCCGGCGCTGTCGAAGCGCGCCAGGATCGCGGACACGGGCTCGACTTCCTCGAGGGGAATCGCGGCGGCCCGCCTTGAGCTTGAGCAAGTCGCGGATGCACGACACCGGCCGGTCGTTGACGAGCGCGGCGAACTGCCGGTATTGCTCGTAGTCGCCCGGCCATGACGGCCGCCTGCAGGGTCGCGATCACGTCCGGGTTGTACATGTGGTACTCCCCGTCGTGCATGTACTTGAGCAGCCCGCCCTGGCTCACGCTGACGCTCGGATCCCACGCGCGCCGCGCGAGGTAATCGGCGTCCGCCTTCAGATCCTCGAAATCCGCGCCCTCGATACGGCTCTCCGAGCCCTCGAAGCACAGCTCAACGACCTCGGAGGCGAGGCCCACGATCTCAAAGAGCTGCGCGCTGCGATAGCTCGCGATGGTCGAGATGCCCATCTTGGACATGATCTTGAACAGCCCCTTGCGGATGCCGCGCCGGTAGCTGCGGCCGAGCTCCTGGCGCGAGTCGGCGTCGGTGAGCGCGCCCTTGCGCATGAGATCGAACAGGGTTTGATAGGCGAGATACGGGATACACCGCCGTCGCGCCGTAGCCGATCAGGCAGGCGAAGTGATGCGCATCGCGCGCCGTGCCCGTCTCCACCAGGATGTTGCAGCGGCAGCGCAGGCCCGGTCTTCACCAGGCGGTGATGCACGGCGCCCGTGGCGAGCAGCGCGTGAATCGGGCGTCTTGCCCTTCACGAGATAGCGGTCGGACAAGAGCAGCACCAGCTTGCCGGCGCGCACCGCCGCCTCCGCCTCGTCGCACACCTTGAGAATCGCGGTCTTCAAGTCCACCGCGTCGTCGGATTGCAAGTCGATGAAGGCGTGCGGAACGCCCGCGTCCTCGAGACCCATGATCTGGCGGAGCTTGCGCTGCGAGAGGACGGGCGAGCTCAGCACGATCTGCTCGGCGTGCTGCGCGGCCGGGGACGAAGATGTTGCACTCGGGCCCGATCTGCGTCTGCAGCGACATGACGATGCTCTCGCGCAAGCTATCGATCGGCGGATTGGTGACCTGCGCGAACTGCTGGCGGAAATAATCGTAGAGCGAGCGCACCTTGGTCGACAGCACCGGCATCGGCGTGTCGTCGCCCATCGAGCCCACCGCCTCGCTCTCGTCCTCGGCGAGCACGCGGATGATGTCGTCGCGCTCCTCCGCCGAGACGTTGTACATCTTCTGGAAGACCGCGAGCGTGTCGCGGTCGAACGGCTCCGCGGCGAGGCGCGGATCGATCAGATCGGTCTGCAGATAGCGCACGCCTTTCTTGAGCCACACCTTGTAGGGATGGCGGCTCTTCAAGAGATCGTCCACTTGCTTCGAGTCCATGAGCTCGGAGGTCTGCAGATCGAGCGCCAGGATCTCGCCCGGCCCGAGCTTGCCCTTGCGCACCACGTTCTCGGGCAGGTAGTCCCACACGCCCGCCTCGGAGGCGATGGTGATGTGGCGGTTCTTGGTGATCACCCAGCGCGCCGGACGCAGGCCGTTGCGATCGAGCGTGCAGCAGGCATAGCGCCCATCGGTGAGCACGATGCCGGCCGGTCCGTCCCAGGGCTCCATATGCGTCGCGTAGTACTCGTAGAAGGCCTTCAAGTCCGGATCGATCATGTCCACCGATTGCCACGCCGGCGGCACGAGCATGCGCATGGCGTGCATGGGATCGAGGCCGCCCATCAGGAGGAGCTCGAGCATGTTGTCGAGCGATTGAGAATCGGAGCCGGTGAGCGATACCACGGGCAGCACGTCGCCCAAGTCCGGCAGAAGCGGCGAGCGAAACAACGGCCCGCGCGCCACCGCCCAGGAGCGGTTGCCCTGCACGGTGTTGATCTCGCCGTTGTGCGCGAGATAGCGATAGGGGTGCGCGAGCCGCCACTGCGGCAAGGTATTGGTGGAGAAGCGCTGGTGGAACACCACCACCGAGGCCTCCAGGCGCGGATCCTGGAGATCGGGGTAGAACTCCGCGAGGTGCTGGGGCATGACCATGCCCTTGTAGACGATGGTGCTCGCGGACAGCGACGGAATGTAGAACACGGGGTCGCTCGCCTCGAGAAGTTTCTCGGTGCGCCGCCGCGCCATGTAGAGCCGCCGGTTGAACGTGGCCTCGTCGATGTCGAACCCGGCGTTGACGAACAGCTGCTCAATGTGCGGCAGCGTCCGCAGGGCCTCCTCACCGCAAGCCGAGGGTCGACGCGCAATGAGCGAAAGCCCGCGACGCTCAAGGCTCTCGCGCTCGATCTGCTCGCTAAGCACGCGACGCGCGGCATCCGCCTTCGTAGGATCCGGGTCCAAGAACACGAGGCCGGCCGCGAACTGCGGCGCGAGCTTGATTTGCGACTCCTGTGCCACCGCTCGCAAGAATCGGCGCGGCATCTTGATGAGCAGGCCGCAGCCGTCGCCGGTCTTGCCGTCGGTCGCGATCGCGCCGCGATGCGTGAGCCGGTTCAGGGAGCTGATGGCGGTCTGCACGACCCAGTGGCTCGGCTCATCGTCGAGACTCGCGATCAAGCCGAACCCGCAGGAATCGCGCTCATAGCGGGCGCGATACAGGCCCCAATCGGTTGCCCGAGGATCCTCCGCGCGCGAAGGCAGGCCGGCCGGATTTGGTTGCTTCGACATGGTAGATGCCCGTGCGCAGCCGCATCTCAAGCGCTACGACGCCGGAGATTGGCCGCAAAACAAATTAAATCGGTTCCGGGCGCTCGGTTCGGGGCATCCTAAAGGACCCGCCGGGTCGGGCAAACGCCGTGCAAGCGCGCCTAGTATGAGGTCATGATACCGGGGCGGCGAGTGCCGTCAACCGGCGATGTAGCGCTCCAGCTGCTCGATTTGGGCGGTTTGCTCCTCGATCACGGCCTTGACCAGATCGCCGATCGACAGGATACCGAGCACGCGGCCGGCCTCCACCACCGGAAGATGCCGGAAGCGGCCTTGGGTCATGATCTCCATGCAATGCCGCACACTGTCGGTGAGGGTCACGGTGACCGCCGGAGCCGTCATGATCTCGCTCACCGGCGTGTCTTGGGAGGAGCGGTTCTTCAGGATCACCTTGCGGGCGTAATCGCGCTCCGAAATGACGCCGACGAGGGATATGGGGGGCGCTTCGGGGCTGGGTCCAGGCGCCATCACGAGGAGTGCGCCCACATGGTGGGTGGCCATGAGCTCGATGGCCTTGCGTACCGAGTCGGTGGGCGCGACCCAGAAGAACTGGTTGCCTTTCTGACGCAGCAAATGACTGACGGTCTGCATGGAAACCCCCAACCTACCGGTCCGCGACGATCCCCGACCCGAGGCAAATCGGGCCCGTCCCGAATGACTATACTCCGGCCTCTTGCCCAGACAAGTGACTCCTATGAACCGTGAGGACAGCGCCCCCGATACTCCGCCCGAGGCCGATATCCGCCCGCATGTGGTCGCCTCGCCGTACGGCAACCGCGTCGATCCCTATTACTGGCTGCGCGACGACGAGCGGCGCGACCCGGCGGTGCGGGCCTATCTCGAGGCCGAGAATGCGTACAAGGAGCGGCATCTCGCCGGGCCGCTGCGCGAGGTGCTGTACCGCGAGATCGTCGCGCGGCTCAAACAGGACGATGCGAGCGTCCCGTACTTCAAGGACGGGTACTGGTACTACACGCGCTTCGAAACCGGCAAGGAGCACCCGATTTTCGCGCGGCGCACACCCACGCTCGAGGCACCCGAGGAAATCGTCATCGACGGGAACGAGCGCGCGGCCTTGAGCCGCGCAAGGGGTCACGAGTACTACCAGCTCGGTGCGGCTGAAGTTTCCCCCAACGGGGAGCGGCTGGCCTTCTGCGAGGACTTCGTCGGCCGGCGCCAGTACGAGCTGCGCTTCAAGAATCTGCGCACGCAGGAGGTGTTCGAGCACGCTATCCCGAACGTCGAATCCGACCTTGCCTGGGCGAACGACAACGCCACCCTGCTGTACGTCGAGAAGGATCCGGAGACGCTGCTCGGGCTGCACGTGAAAAAACACGCGCTCGGCGCGGATCCCGCGCTCGATGCGGTGGTGTTCACGCAAAGCGATACGAGCTTCTACACCGGGGTCGCCAAGTCGAAATCGGAACGCTACATCTTCATTTCCATGGAGAGCACGGTGTCCTCCGAGTGGCGTTACGCCGATGCGGATGACCCGGCGCTCGAATTCAAGGTATTCCTGCCGCACGAGCGCGATCACGAGTACCAGATCGAGCATCTCGGGCGCAATTTCATCATCCGCACCAACTGGCGCGCGAGCAATTTCCGCCTGATGCGCGCCGGGGTGGGCGCGGCGGCCGACCGGTCGAGCTGGCAAGAGGTGGTCGCGCACCGCGATGACACTTTCCTCCAGGATTTCGATGTGTTCGAGCGCTTCATCGCCCTGAGCGTCCGCGAAGGCGGTCTGCAGAAGATCAGCATCCAGCCGCTGGGGCTCGAGGGCGATGCGGCGGGCGCACCACAGTTCTTTGTCGCGAGCGAGGAGCCCGCCTACTCCATGGCCCTCGGGGTGAACCCGCGGCTCGACACCGACGTGCTGCGCTACAGCTACTCCTCGCTGACCACGCCGACCAGCATCTACGACTTCGACGTGCGTACGGGCACGCGGCAGTTGCTGAAGCGCGATCCCGTGCTCGGGCCCTTCGATCCCGCCAACTACCAGACGGAATTTCTCTGGGTCCCCGCGCGCGACGGCAAACAGGTGCCGGTGTCCCTGGTGTACCGGCGCGGCTTGGCGCGCGACGGCACCGCACCGCTTCTGCAGTACGGCTATGGCGCCTACGGCCTCTCCATGGATCCTTATTTCTCAGCGTCGCGCTTGAGCGTGCTCGATCGCGGCTTCGTGTTCGCCATCGCGCACGTGCGCGGCGGACAGGAGCTCGGCCGCGCGTGGTACGACGACGGGCGGCTGTTGCACAAGAAAAACTCGTTTTACGATTTCGTCGATGTGACCCGGCACCTCGTGAGTCAGCGCTACGCGGACCCCACCAAGGTCTGCGCCATGGGCGGAAGCGCGGGCGGCCTCCTCGTGGCGGCTATCGCCAACATGAGCTCGCCGGAATACCGCGCCGTCGTCGCTCAAGTGCCGTTCGTCGACGTGGTCACCACCATGCTGGATGAGAGTATCCCCCTCACCACGAACGAGTTCGACGAGTGGGGTAATCCGAGCGACCGCAAGTTTTATGATTACCTGCTGTCGTATTCTCCCTACGACAACGTCCGTGCGCAGCGCTACCCGTCGATGCTCGTCACCTGCGGGCTTTGGGACAGCCAGGTCCAGTATTACGAGCCCGTCAAGTGGGTGGCGAAGCTGCGCCGTTACAAGACCGACGACAATCCGCTGCTGCTGCACGTCGAGATGGAGGCCGGTCACGGCGGCAAGTCGGGGCGCTTCGAGCGCTACCAGGAGACCGCACTGGAATACGCGTTCTTGCTCAAAGAGCTCGGTATTGGCGTTTGAGCACCCAGAGGCGGGCGAGAGTCGAGTACGGAAAAAAAAGGCGCCGCGAGCGGGGAAGCTGAATCGCGGCGCCTAAGTTCCAACCAAAGGGGAGAACGCAATAAACATCAAATCGACATCAATCTAGACACTTGAAGGCAATGAGCGTCGAGCCATTGCGATCGGCGCCGGAAGCCTCAGCACCGGACCATCGCGCAGCGGCGCGCGCGGCGAAAGCCACCCGCGCATCGATTCTCTCGAAGGCAAACTGGCCGTCCGAACGTCGTACCAGCAACGCCGCCCCAGGGCTGCCCGCCGGCATCAACATCGCGACGATCCTCGATTGCATTTCCGCTGACCCCTGGCTCGAGACTCGATGCTCTATACCAAGCAAACCGCGTGCCAGAATGAGAACCCCGTCGGATCAATAAGTTGAGTGCGTCGCGTAGGACTGGGACTGACAAGAATTGTCAGTGGAGTGACGCACCTGGTCCACGCGCGGACCCCGCGCGGACGTTAAGTCAAACAGGGCCGCCCTCGGCCAGGCTCAGGCGACTCGGGGGAGGCGGGCGACCCTGCGCCCGAGGTCAGCCCCGTTCGGCGCGCACGATGATGCAGGGCTGGGATTTGGCCTTGAGATCCCTGCAAATCTTGCGTGCATGACTCTCGGTCAAACCCGCAGTCTGCAGCCGATACAGCGTGCCGCTCGCAGTTTTCTTCGGCACGACTTTGGAATTGAGGCCTGCGAGCAAATTCGGATATTCCTTCTGCAAGCGCTCCCAGCGCTTGTTGGCCGCGGCGCTGCCCGAGCGGAAGGCGCCGAGCTGTAACGCATAGTCTCCTGCGCCTTCCTTCAACGATGCCGCATGGTGAGTGTGCGTCGGGGCGATCGCGGCCGCGACGGAAGGAGTCTTGTGCGGGGCCGGGGCAGGCGGAGCAGGCGCGGTGCCGCTCTGTGTCCCGGGCGGCGGAGCGGGGGGCGCCTCCTCGCCGGTTGAGCCGGCGCCGGACGTGCCGGCGGGAGCTTCCCGCGCGGTACCCGGCGCGGACGGCGTCCCGGCCGGAGATTGCGCCATGCTGAAGTTCTCCAGCCGATTGCGGGCCTCGGTCGCGGACTGGCCGTCAGGGTACTGGTTCAGGTAGGACTGATAGGCCTCCGGGGTGTCGGCATCGCGCGCCTTCTGCCAGTCGCGGTCGTCGTAAAGCTCCTTGAGTCTCGCCTGCGCTTGCGGCGTGAACTCCCCGCTCGGATATTTCTTCACAAACTGCTCGTACGCCTCGGGTGTGTTGGTCTCCCGGGTTTTTTGCCAGTCGCTCTGCTGCCGGCTGCAGCTTGAGAGCCCGATCGCCAGTGTGATGCAGCACGCAAGTACGAATTGTTTTCTGAGCATTTTCCCTTCTCGAGACGGCCGAATGATTTTTTGGACGCGCCATTCTACTGGGATTTACGGCCTCTGTCGGCGACGCCAAGCTCGTCACATCAGCCTCAGCCTAAGTTGCGTTACAACTGGCGGATGAGAGAGCCGAAGCGGCGATTCTTCGACTTTGATCTCGGTTTGCCGACCCCAACCGTCATCGGTGCCGATTCCGTCGTGGTCGGCGACATCCGCGGCACGGGACAGTTCGTCGTCACCGGCGAGGTGCATGGCGACGGCGAGATCGCGGGCAGTTTGAATCTGGCCGTCACCGGCGTGTGGCACGGCTACATTCAAGCGGAGCGAGCCATCATCGCCGGCAAGATCACGGGCGGGCTGAAGGTGCAGGGCAAACTGGAAATCGGCTATACCGCCGTGATTCGCGGCAAGGTGAGCGCAAGCACCATCGCGATCGCCAAGGGCGCCATTATCGACGGCGAGATCGAGGTCACCTCCGAGGCGCCGCTGCAGGAATTCGAGGAAAAGCGCGGCGAATGAGCCCCGCGGCACCGCTGTGCGCGAATAGCGACAGGCACGGCAGTCTTTGTGTGTTGGCGAGTATTCGCTCATCCTAGGCACTTTTTGGCGCAAACCCCTCGGCCATTGGGGGGCACTCAAGGCTATGCGAGAGCGGTCCCGGGAGACGATTTTTACCACCGACCGTGACCCGTATCCGCGCGTGCTCGGAATCTACGGGGGCAAACTCACAGGTTGGCACGCGGCCGAGCATGTGCTCGAGCGCGTGCAGCGGGTGTTGAGGAGAGCACTATGATGAAACCTGGCAGGGCGACACTCGGCGGCGCAGCGCTTGGACTCGCGCTGCTCGCGCCGCTCGCCCACGCGGACAGCGACTACATCAGCCCGAGCGATGATCGCCTGCGTGTGTCCCTCGGCGTCACGAAAGTATCCTCCTCGACCACCATCCGCGCGGACAGCACCACGGGAGTCCCGGGGACGGTCCTCGACGGCGAGAACCAATTCGGATTGGACAAATCGGATTACGAGCCTGAGTTCGAGGTCATGCTGCGCGCCGGAACGCGCAACCGCTTGTGGTTCAATTACTTCACCCTGGATCGCGACGGCAGCTCGATCGTGCAGGAACCCATCGTGTTCCGCGACTCGGTGCTGCAGCCGGGCGATCCGCTGCAGTCCGAGCTCGATCTGCGCGTGCTCACCATCACCTACGGTTATTCATTCTGGCGCAGCGAGAAGCTCGAGCTCGCCGCAACGATCGGAGTAAGCTCGGTGCAGATCGATGCCCAGGCCAAGGTGGCGACCGAGCAGGTGCACATCAATGAGACGGAGACGGCGGCGGGCCCCTACCCCACGCCGGGGTTCGCGGCGACCTGGTCGATAGCCAAGCACTTCTACCTCGACGGCCGCGTGCAATATTTGAACCTTCACATCAGTGATATCAGCGGATCGCTCACCCTCGGAGAAATCGACGCGGTTTACCGCTTTCATCCGAACTTGGCGCTCGGCCTCGGGTACACCGAGGTCAAGGCGCACGTCGACTCGACCAAGCTCTCCGACGCGGGGCTGTTCGACATCAACAGCAAGGGACCGATGCTGTTCCTGAGAGCCTCTTTTTAGGCGACGAACCTCTTGCGCCGTCACGAGGCGGGCTCGACGGTATATTCCACGTGATTGTTGGCCGATGCGGCACGATTCCATTCGCCGGCGGTCAGCGCATCGCTGTGCGGCGGATAGGCCACCGCGGCGTGCGGTGAAGCGGCATTTTCCGTGACGACGTTGATGGCGCCGGCGGTGCGCTGGCGCACGCCGGCCACGAGATTGGCGAACGAGAGCGACTGGCGCTGCTGGCCGGACAGGGAATCCTCGAACGGATTGCCGACGAGATCGCACTTGCTCACAGGGAGACTTGCGGCGGCCGGCGCGAAGCCGTCGGCCGCATTGCCGGTGAGACAGAAGATACCGGCGGAGCTCGTGACCTTCACCACGCCCCGAAAACCCTGCGCTTCGAGTTTGCCGAGGAGATCGCGCAGCACCTCCACCCGGCTGCGGTCGAAAGGCAGCTCGCCGTAGGGGACCAACTCGGAGCGCGGCGGGCCCACCGCGGCGCCTGTCCGCGCACCTCCATCGGCTCGCACGGCGCTGTCGGCAGTCGCACCAGCCTCCGCCGCTGCGGCGCCGTCCGCGGCCGCGCCATCGACGGCCGCAGCGGCGGTCTTCGGCGCCGCCGCCGCACCCGCCGCGACTGCGGCGGCGAGATCCTTGAGCGTGGCCGCCATCTGATCGCTCGCCTGCTTGAGGTCGGCGTTGGATGAGCGCAGGGCGGCGAGCTCTTGCCGGGTTCGCATCAGATCCGCGTGCGAAAGCCACAAGAGCGCGCCCACACCGCCAAGCAGACACAGCGCGAGGACCGCAACGGCCCAGGCCCAGGCGGGCTGCACGGCGCGTGCGGGTGGCGGCGGCTCCGGAGGCGGTCCGGATGAGGGCACGGGGCGCAGCTGATCGGCCTCGAGCCGGCTCGCCAGGCCGTCCAGGCTCGCAATGATGAAACGGCGCAGATCGACCGACTGCTGCTTGATCGCCGCTTCGATGCGACGGCCGACATCGGAGGAAGGCGCAGCCCCCGCCGGGCGTTCGACTTGACCGCCCGGTCCGATCTCCACGGGGACGAGTGCGGGCTCATCGCCCTCGCGCCGATCCGGCAAGAGGTGCAGCTCGTACAGCACTTTCGACACGTCGACGGGCCTGACCTGCTTCGGCAGAACGCCCATCGCACCGAGTGCGCGGGCCTGCCCGACGTACAGCTCTCCTTCTTGGGAGGTGTACATCATGATCGGGATGGTTGCCGTCTGCGGATTGCTCTTGATCGCCTTGACCGCTTGCAGACCGTCCATCCCCGGCATGAGATGGTCCATGAAAATGGCGTCCGGCCGGCCGTGCTTCAGATATTCAATGGCTTGCTCGGCCGACTCCGCCATGTCGACTTCGATATCGTACTTCTCGAGCATTCTGCTCAAGATCACTCGGGCCGACTTCGAATCGTCGACTACCAGCGCACGCTTTTGCCCCATGACGTTAGTTTAGCGCACTCTCTTTCCAAGCCTCGTACCGCTATCAAACGCACACCGTCGCGGCCGCGCGACGGCAACAGCAAACGAGTGGGGCGGTGCTCGTGCGCGACGTCCCGTCGCGTATTGCATACAGGGAATGATGCGCTGCCGACGTCAGGCGGGCGGTGCGCCGGCCTCTTCCTTGTTCTGGCTGATCCAGGTGAGCGCGGACTCCACATCGGCGAGCTCGCTGGCGGTGAATCCCTCGATTCTGACGCCCGTCGCTTCGGCTTTTTTCTTGGCAAGCTCGGCGCTCGCGATGCTGTGCACCCACACGAGCCCGCGACGTACCTTGGCGGTGAACTTCTGCTGCTTTTCTTCGTTCATCGTTCATCTCCTCAATATGGTGTCAACTCTGAGCGGGCCACGATACACGACAACGGCGTCGGTGAGGAACCCGGCGGCCGGCGAGGCGGCGGCCGGTGCAGGCCTCACTCGCGGGTGCCGGTACCTCTATTCAGCAGCGTCACGGCGAGCGCGAACATCGCCACGGCGGCCGCCATCATGATCCCATAAGCGAGCTTGAGGTCCACGTCGGACTCACCTAAAAAGCCGTACCGGAATGCGCTGACCATGTACAGGATGGGGTTGGCATGCGACAGGGCTTGCGCCCAGCCGGGAAGCATGGTCACCGAATAGAACACGCCGCCGAGGTACGTGAGCGGCTGCAGCACGAACGTCGGAAACCAGGTGATGTGATCGAAGTTCTTCGCAAACAAGGCATTTATGAAGCCGCCGAGCGCGAACACCGCGCTCGTCAGCAGTACCGCGGAGATGATGGCAAACACGTGATGAACCGACAGGCGGGTGAAGAACAGGGCCACGACGGTGACCACCGACCCCACCGCCAGGCCGCGCACGATGCCGCCTGCGATGTAGCCCGACAGGATGAGCCAGTTCGGCAGCGGCGAGACCAGGAGCTCCTCCAGATGTTTGCCGAACTTCGCGCCGAAGAACGAGGACACGACATTGCCGTAGGAGGTCGTGATGACCGCCATCATGATGAGGCCGGGCGCCATGAACTGCATGTAGCCGTAGCCGCCGACCTGCCCGACGCGTTTGCCGATGAGAGTGCCGAAGATGACGAAGTACAGCGTGGCGGTCACCACGGGCGGCACGATGGTCTGTCCCCAGATGCGGATGATGCGGTTGAACTCGCGGATGACGATGGTCGTGAATCCCACCCACTCCGTGCGCGCCAAGGATTCGCGCACGGTCAGACTCCCTTATCCGCGGCGCGGACGCTGTTGTCGACCAGGCGCATGAACAGCTCCTCGAGCCGATTGACCTTGTTGCGCATGCTGTTCACGCGCACGCCCTGCGAGCTGAGCTGCGAGAAGATTTCGTTCAAGCTCTGCCCTCGCGAGACTTCGACCTCGAGCGTGTGGTCGTCGGTCATCTCGTTCCTGAACCCCGGTAACGCGGGCGGCGTGCCCACAGGCTCGCTCAGATTGAAGACGAACACCTCGGTCTGGAGCTTGCGCAGCACGTTGGCCATGGTATCGCGCTCGATGATGCGGCCGCCCTCGATGATGGCGACGTTGCGGCACAGATTCTCGGCCTCCTCGAGATAGTGCGTGGTCAGGATGATCGTGGTTCCCTCGTCGTTGATGTTGCGTAGAAATTCCCACATCGAGCGACGGATCTCGATGTCGACGCCGGCCGTCGGCTCGTCCAGAATGAGGAGCTTCGGCTCGTGCATCAGCGCCCGCGCGATCATGAGCCGGCGCTTCATCCCGCCCGACAGCGAGCGTGCGATCGAGTTACGTCGGTCCCACAACTGCAGCTGCTTCAGGTACTTCTCCGCTCGCTGCTTCGCGAGGCGCCGGGGAATGCCGTAGAACCCAGCCTGGTTCACGACAATCGTGAACAGCGACTCGAACAGATTGAAGTTGATCTCCTGAGGCACGATGCCGATGCAGGACTTCGCGAGCTCGAGCTCGCGGTCGATGTCGTGGCCGAACACCTCGACCTTGCCGCTGGTCTTGGTGACGAGCGATGTGACGATCCCGATGATGGTCGTCTTGCCGGCGCCGTTCGGCCCGAGCAGGGCGAAGAAATCTCCCTCGTCGACTTCCAGATCGATGCCCTTGAGCGCCTTGATGCCGTTTTTATAGACCTTGGTGAGCTGGCGTAGGACGAGAGCGTGCATAAGAGCCGCGTAGACTAAACTGCGGAAGGCCGGACCCGCAACTTGGCACTTTTCCGCCGCGCCGTTGTCAGGGTAGGAGACGCGCGGCACCGAGCTGCAATCCGAAGAGCTGCACGCGGCGCAAGCGCCGCGGGTCACCGCGCGCCGCAGCGGAGGTGAGCGCCCGCCAGTAGAACGTGCTCGTGCTCCAGCGCGCGGACAGATTGACGGCCTCGCTCGCCGCCAATGCAGGCAAGCGATCGAGGCTGGCGGCGCGGAAGGCGGCGGCCGTCGACTCGGGCATACCGAGCCACAGCTGCGCGGCAAGCTTCGGGGTCGCACGCGAGATGCCACGCGTAGAAGAGCGCGAGACTCGTGAAGGCCGTGACATCGTCCGCGACCTCCGCCTCGTCGGCGATGCGCCAGGATTCACCGAGACGTGCGCGCCAGTGCACCTCGTCGTGAAAGCGAAGATCGAACAGCGCGTAGGGACAATCCGCCGCCGCCGCGCGCGCCTCTGCCGACAAGCTCGCGATGGGCGCGGCTGTTTCCTTCGGCATCTTCAGGTCGCCGGGGCTCTCACTGTGCACCGCGGCAAGATCCAGGAACCGGTGATTCAACTCGCGCAGCGCGGCGAGTGGGTGCGCCGCAAAGCTCGCCTGGCGCGTCCACAGAACAGGATCCTGCATGTCCGCCTCCCACGCTTCTTCGACGCAGCACGTGCATTTCCGCGCAAATGCGCCGTCTATGGCTCAAAAAATCGGCTGGCATGAACGCTAACTTTGTGATTAATTTCTGTCAAATTCTTTTGGCACGAATTTCCCTCGAATCACACGCACAAAGGAGCCGCCCATGAGAGTCTCTGACGACCGTTACACCCGCGACCGCGGGCGCTTCGATCTGGCGCTGCGCCTGATCCGCCACGAGGCGCGCACGTTCACCATCCGCCAGTGGACCGGGCTCAGCGACGACCGCATCCGCAAGCTCTACCGCAGCTACGTGCTGGAGAGCGAGAATGCCGCGACGATACACAGACACCGCGGCAAATCGCCGCGCCAGCCGGCATTCTTCTTCAGGAATCCGGAGGTCAGCTTCCAGGCAGCACAGCTCGCGAGCTTGTTCATGGTATGCGGATTGCTGCGCGGAACCGCTCTCGGCCTCGAGTCGCGCTATCGTTTGGACTCGCTCGACTCGGGTGTTTTGCTATGCCAGGCCTATGAGGCCTACGCCGAGCTGCACTCGCCCGCGATCATCTCGTTCGAGCACGCTTGGTTCCTGCTGCTCGCGCTCGCGCGCCGCGACGAGCTCGGTGCGACACGCTGCCCGGCGTGCGGCGGCGTGCGCCTGAGGGATCTCCTGGCGCGGCGGAGCTCTTCGTGCGCGAGCTGCGAGCTCTCCCCGCTCTCGGAGGAAGCGTCGCGGCTCATTTAACTCATCCGTCAAGAAGGTGTAACGAAAACGACGAATCATCCGTCCTCATTTTAACCGTTGGGCGCCCGGCGCCCAGCTCACCGTGCCGGTCGTTACCCGCTTCAACTGGTACGACATCATCGTTACGACCAGCTCCGATTCGAGCTTCGCGCGACACTACGCAGGCCATATCGAAAACGGCTTCGACAGCGTCACCGATCCTCATATCGGCGCGGGTACTTGAATCCATAGCGACGTTCGCATCATGGGCGGCCTCCCGCAGGCCGCCCGTCGGCCCTGCTAGAATCTGAGGGATGCAGGAGAGGAACGTTTTCGCGGGCCCGTATCTCGACCGGGCCGGACACCTGCGCGCCGATCCGGCATGGCTCGAGAGCGCCCTCGCCGATCCGCGCAGCCGCGTTCTGCCGGTATGGGATTCGCTCAATCTCGTCGCAGACGCCGCGGGAGCGGTCGCCGCATCGAACGGCGCACCGCAGAGCGGTGTTGCGAGCGCCCCGACCTTGCGTGCGGCGTTTCTCGGCATCGACGCGATTGCCGCGCAGCGGCGTCCCGACCTGGTTCTTCTCGGCCGTCGAAACGGCACGGATGTCTTCGCCTACGAGGTCGAGTCCGCCGAGCCGCCGCCCATCCCGGAGGGAACGCGCTTTGCGGATCTGCGCACGGTGGCCGCACTCCTGCCCGACGAGGAGGCGGGGCTCCTCAGCTATGCCCGAGCGATGATCGGCTGGCGACGCACGCACCGGCATTGCGGGCGATGCGGGGCGAGGACGCTGGCGGCGAAGGCCGGTCACGTGCTCGTCTGCACGAACCCCGTCTGTCGGCACGAGCAATTTCCGCGTCTCGATCCGGCGATCATCGTGCTGGTGATCGATGGCGACCGGGTGCTGCTCGGCCGACAAGCGGCGTGGCCTGCCGGACGCTATTCCACGATCGCAGGCTTCGTCGAGCCGGGCGAATCGCTCGAGGATGCGGTGGCGCGGGAGGTGCACGAGGAGACCGGCATCCGGGTGGCTGGGATCGAGTATCACTCCTCACAGCCCTGGCCCTTCCCGAGCTCGCTCATGCTGGGCTTCACGGCGCGCGCGGCGTCGCAGGAGATCGATCTGCGCGATCTGGAGCTCGAGGACGCCCGCTGGTTCACGCGCGAAGACATCGTGCGCGGCACGCCCTACCTGCCACCGAACGTCTCCATCTCGTTCCGCTTGATCGAACACTGGTTCGACGCCACAGCGGCCGTCCCGCTGCGCGAGTTGCACGGGCCGACGATATGGACTCAGCCGCGCCGCTAGGGGCGGCTAGCCGCGCACCCAGTGTCCGGGGCGTAACCGCCAGCCATCGCCTTGCCGCACCCACTCGTAGGCCACCCAGTGATGCCCCGGACGCGGCGTCGTCCAATGCCCGGCTACCCAGGTGTGCCGACCGCCCACCCAGTTCCAGTAACCGCCGATCCACACGTAGTCGGGCTGCGGCGGCGCCGGCATGACTTCCACTTTCGGCGGCGGCGGCGCAACCATGACCACGCCATCGACGACGTGCCCCTGGTCAGGCGGCACCGCGCAAGCGGATAGCGCCAGGATCAATGCGGCCATGCCCGATAGAGGAAAAAGCCCCGATAGAGAAAAAAGCCGTATGCGGTTCATGCTCGAAAGCATAGCGCCGCGGCGGCGCCGTCACCACGGCCGCTTGGGTCTATCCTCGCTCCGTCGGCGCGGCTGCGTCGCCATCACCGCGGCAGCGTCCGGCTCGGCGCCTTTCACGCGATACATCTCCGTATCCGCGCGCTCCAGCAGCTCCGCGGCCGTGCGCCCGTCCTGCGGGAAGACTGACACACCGATGGCCGCCGTCACCCGCAGCTCCTCGCCTGCAACCCGGTAGGGCAGCGCCACACGAGCCGCGAGCGTGGCCGCCACTTCCAGCGCCGCGTCGCGACTCGGGATGCGCGGCAGCAGGACGAGGAACTCGTCGCCGCCGTAGCGACAAACCACGTCGCCGCCGGTGCGCGTCCGGGTCGCAATGCGCCCCGCCACCGTGGTCAGGAGCTCGTCCCCTGCCGCATGCCCGTAATGGTCATTGATGCGCTTGAAACCGTCGAGGTCGACGAACAAGATCCCGAGCTGATGGGCGCCGCGCTTCGCCGCGTCGATCGCCGCGGCAACGAGCTCGGACATGCGGCGCCGGTTATAAAGGCCCGTGAGTCCGTCGCGATCGGCGAGGCGCAATGCGTGGGCCTCGCGCTCCTTGAGCACCGCGATCTCGCGCAGGAGCCGTGCGTTGATGGACCGCAGAGTGGCCACCTCGGCCGCCGTCGTCCAGGTGCGGTTTTTCGCGTGCATCGTGCGCCGGCACGGTCGCCGCTCGAGCGCGCGCTATGAACGCCGTCCTGGCGCCGTCCTCGACCTCAACTTTTCGCCAGTCAGTCATGGTGTTACCCGCATCTGACATAATCCCAAACCATTCAACAGGTTAATTATGTCCGGAAGCAGTCCACGCCGCCGTCGGCGGCGGCGCGCGACACTATGTAAGACCGTGCCGACGCACGCGCGTTGCAGCCCGCAAGGTTAAGGTTTGTGTAGGAACGATGCAGGCATCGTGCCAACGCGACGGCAGCGCGGCGCGCATCCCTTCGCGGTTGATGCGCGCGACGCTGCCTCGCCGATCGCCGTTTAGGCGAAAGGATCCGTGCTGGTCGAGGGCGGCGGCTCGTGTCCGAAGTCGCTGCTCGGCGTGACTTCCGGTGCCGGCATCGGGGCCGGTGCGACCGGAGCCACGGGCTTCGGCCGTGCCATCGGACTCTTCGGAGCCGATACAGCCTTTGCCGGCGCTGCCGCCTTTGCAGGCGCCTTCTTCGGAGCCGACTTCTTTGGAGCCGCCTTCTTCGAAGCCGCCTTCTTTGCTTTCTTCGCCTTCGTTACAACCTTCGCCTTGCTCGCCTTCTTCGCTTTCTTCTTCGCGACTTTCTTGGCGACGCCCTTCCTGGCGGCTGCGCGCTTTGCCTTGGCTGCCGGACGCTTCTTCCCCTTCGCTTTCTTCTTTGCCATGGTCAGTCATCTCCTCGCGGTCATAGGGCTGCTCGTGAGAGTAGCCCTGAAAAAGTCTGCTGTCATCTCGCTTGATGCTGGAGTCGATGATGGGGATTGCGTACGCTCGATTGGTGATCCCGAACGAACCGATCCGTCCGTTGCAAGATGTTTGGTTGCGACCGCGGCGCGTCTTTCGAGAGCTCGCCGCGCATCCCATCGGCCTCGTCGATCACCTGCTCGGCGCAGCGCAGGGTATGGTCAGCATGCTCGGGTACTGTCGCGCGCAAGGATTTCGGTGCGAAATTCGGTCTGGGCGAGATCTTCTTCACCGCCGCTGTGGCCGGCGCGGTGGTCGGCATCGCGGGCCTGCACATCATGGCGGCGATCTATGCGCGCCTCGGCAGCCGGGCGGGACGGATGACGACGCGCCGCCAGGCCGTGCACGTGCTCGCCTACGGCGGCGTGCCGATGGTGGCGTCGCTCGGCATCTGGGTGTTGACCGCGCTCATCGCCGGCGAGGTCACCTTCGTGCAGGCCCCGAAGGACGTCGATGACTTCGTCGACGTGCTGCTCGGGATGCAGTTCCTGAGCTACGTGTTGCTCCTGATGTGGAGCGTGGTCCTGCAGGTCATGGGCTTCAGCGAGATCCTGGCGGTCTCGAACGTCAAAGCCTTCGGCATCTGGGTGCTCGGTCAGGTCATCGCCGTGCTCGCGATCCTGTTCGTGTACGTGTTGACCGCGACCGCTGGTCGGGTCGCCGTGAGGCCGCGCTAGGCCAGCGGGCGTCAGGACGCGGCGGCCTGCGCGCTGTTCGCCGAGGCGGGCTGCGGGACCGGCCGGGCTCTGCGCGGGACCGCGGCCGCGGTGTCTCGAGGCGCGTCGGGCGGCCTTGCGCGAAGACCCGATTCGTCCTTCCATGCGGCGGATCACGGAGCGGGCCACCTCGGCCGGCTGCCCTCGCCGCGCCGGCGCCTTGGGCGTGGTGCGCTTGCGGCGCGCTTCGGCGTGGATGCGCGGACGGCGGGGACGACGCGGTGCGAGCCGCCGCAGCGCGAGCCGGAGCTGCGCGCGGAGGCGCGACGGGCTTGGCGGCCTGCCCCCCGCCTTCTTGAGCGCGACTCTTCGCGGCCTTCTTGGCCACTTTCGACAGCTTGCGCAACGATCTTGAGCTCGGCCTTCGCGTCGCGCACGCGCTTCTTCGCCTCCGCGGCGCGCTCGACCGCCTGCTGCGCGGCCGCAGCGAGGCGCCGGCTCGCGGCACTGCTCTTGACTCGTCCGGCCCCCGATTGTTTGGTCGCCATGTTGCGCTCCGTATCGATCCTGATGGCAAGCTTAGCGCCGCTCAGGGCAGAACGCGAAACAGGAAATGCCGGATGTCGGCGATCTCGGCCTCGCACACCGAGTGCGGCATGCGGTATTGATGCCATTCGACGTCGAATCCCTGCGCTTTTAGAAAGTCGCGCGACTGCAGTCCCATTGACATCGGCAGCACCGGATCATCGATTCCGTGCGCCATGAAAATCGGCACCCCGTCATTGGCCGGCGCACGGTCCAGATGCAGTGTCTGACGCATGGGGAGATAGCTCGAGAGCACCATGAGGCCCGCGAGCCGCTGCGGATAGCGCAGCCCCGTATACAGAGTCACGGCGCCGCCCTGGGAGAAACCGGCGAGCACCACCCGGTCGGGCGCAATGCCGCGCTCGAGTTCCCGTCCGATCAGCGCGCGCACCGCTTTGTCGGTGGCGCGAAATCCGGCCGTGTCCTCGGCAGTCCCGCGCTCGAATCCCAGAATGTCGTACCAGGCGCGCATGCTCATGCCGTTGTTGATGCTGACCGGACGAACCGGGGCGTGCGGAAACACGAAGCGCCACGCCCGCTCGCCGCGGCGGACGATCTCCGGCACCACCGGCTCGAAGTCGTGTCCGTCGGCGCCGAGGCCGTGCATCCAGATCACCGCGGCGTCCGGCTTCGGCGCGGTCTCGATTTCGATGGTTTCCAGCATAGGAGGCATAGCCTACAAGAATTCGCGCCTGCATCGGCGGCCGCTCGACGGTCTTTGCGGCCGGTTGACTGCTCTTGCATTTTTATGCAGAATGCGCGCAACTTTATGCACACCCAGTTCGACAATTCGAGAGCCCCTGCACGGCGCCTGGCGCTCGCGAAGATCATTCGCGAGCAAGCCGTGGGGCGGCAGTCGGAGCTGGTCGCCATGCTGCGCAAGCACGGCCACACCGCGACGCAATCGAGCGTGAGCCGCGACCTGCGCGAGCTCGGCGTCGCGAAGCTAGGCGATCGCTACGTGCTCCCGGAGAATGCGGCGCCGGTCAAGGACGACTTCTCGACGCTCAAGCAATTCGTGCGCGCGATGCAGACCGCCGGCACCAATCTCACGGTCCTGCGGACCACGGTCGGCGCCGCGCAAAGCGTGGCGGTGGCCATCGACACGGCTCGCTGGAGCGAGGTCATCGGCACCATCTCCGGCGACGACACGATATTCATTGCCACCGCCGGCGCGCGCGAGCAGCAAAAGCTCGGCGAGCGGCTGGGCGCTCTCTTCGGACTCTAAACCCCTATGACATCCACACTCGATCAGGGCGCCGCGCCCATTTTGCTCGCATTTTCCGGTGGCCTGGACACCTCGTTCTGCGTGCCCTGGCTCAAGGAGACCTACGGCCGGCCGGTCATCACGGTCACCGTCGACACCGGCGGACTCGACGCCGAGGCGCGCGGCTGCGCTCGCCGCGCGCTCGGCCGAGCTCGGCGCGCTCGAGCACCATCTCATCGACGCCCGCGACCGCCTATTTCGATCAGGTGCTGAAGTTCCTGATCATGGGCAACGTACGCCGCGGCGGCACTGTACCCCTTGTGCGTGGGCGCCGAGCGCGTGCTGCAGGCGCAGACCATCGCGCAGATGGCCTTGTCGCTGAAGACCCGCATGGTGGCGCACGGCTGCACGGCGGCGGGCAACGACCAGGTGCGCTTCGAGGTGGCGCTGCGCACCCTGGCGCCGGAGCTCACCATCCTCGCGCCGGTGCGCGACCGTGCCTTCAAGCGTCCCGAGCAGCTCCAGTACCTCAAGGACCACGGCCTGCCGATCCCGCCCTTCGGCGCCGCCTACTCGGTGAATCGCGGCTTGTGGGGAGTCACCATCGGCGGCAAGGAGACGCTGACCTCGGCAGGCAGCATCCCCGAGAGCGCCTGGGTGCTGTCGAAGGATGCCTTCACGTCATCCCCGCGCGCCCGAGCGGCACATCGTCGGCTTCGTCGCCGGCGTTCCGGCGAGCCTGGACGGCGAGCCGCTGCCGCCGGTCGCGCTCATCGAGCAGCTGGAGAGCTCGCGGGTCCCTACGGCATCGGGCGCGGCATCCATCTGGGCGACACCGTCATCGGCACCAAGGGACGCGTCGCCTTCGAGGCCCCGGCGGCGGACGTGCTGCTCACCGCGCACCGCGAGCTCGAGAAGCTGGTGCTGACCGGCAAGCAAGCGCGCATCAAGGAATCCGTCGCGCAGCCCTACGGCGATCTGGTGCACGAGGGACAGCATCTCGATCCCGTGTGCCGCGACATCGAGGCCCTGCTCGTGTCCTCGCAGGCGCGCGTGACCGGCGAGGTGAAGGTGCTGCTGCGTCCGGGCGCGGCGTTCATCGAGGGCGTCACCTCGCCGCATTCCCTGATGGCCGCCTCGAAAGGCGTCTACGGCGAGGCGGCCGGCGAATGGACTCCGGCGGATGCGCTCGGCTACTCGAAGATGCTGGCGCTGACGGGCATCTTCTATCAGCGCGCCGGCGCGCGGCGACGCCGCACCCGGGGCGCAGCCATGCGCGGCCCGGCCATGATGAGCGCCATGCGCACCGTCGTGGTCGACAAGATCGCCTCGGTCACGCAGGCGCTCGAGCCTCACGCACGAGATCCGCATCGCCCCCGACATTCCCTGCGAGGAGGGCGTGGTGGTCGTGGTCGAGATCCTGAACAACAAGTCCACCTACAACACGCTCGAGCTCACCAGCGGCCGCATGGCCAAGGTGGCGCGCGGCGACGTCGTGGTGGGCGCGCTCGGTCATCGCAAGGCGCTGTTCGGCTATTCCGGCCACATTCCCGAGTCTTTGAAGCCCGGCGATGTGATCCAGATGCTGAACATCGGCGGCGTTCTCGGCATCTGCGACTCCGCGACGCCGGACAAGGGCAAGCCCTTCGACTGCAAGGTGCTGGGCGCGGTGCTGACCTTTCCCTATCTCGGCGAGCGCATCGGCGTCACCGCCAGGACCGGCTACAAGCCCCTCGATTACGACGCGGTGCTCGATGCGCGCGGCGTGCCGGTGGTCGCGCTCGCGGGGACCTGCATGGAGGCCGGCAAGACGGCGGCCGCGTGCGCCATCATCGCGCGCATGCGCCACCGCGGCCTCATCGTCGATGCCTTCAAGGCGACCGGCGTGTCATTGCGCCGCGACATCCTGGCGTTCGAGGACTCAGGTGCCCGGCGCACCATGATCTTCACCGATCTCGGCATCGTCACGACCACCGAGCGCTGCGGTCCGGCGCTGACGCGCACCATGCTCAGCGAGATGGCGGCCGGCAACGCCGGACGTCATCGTGTTCGAGCTCGGCGACGGCCTGCTCGGCACCTACGGCGTCGAGTCGATTCTGCGCGAGCCCGACATCAAGGCCGCGCTCACCGCCGTGGTGCTGTCCGCGAACGACCCGGTGGCCGCCTGGGGCGGCGTGAAGCTGCTGCGCGAGCGCTTCGGCATCGAGCCGCGCCGTGGTGACCGGGCCCGCGACCGACAATCTGGTGGGCGTCGAGATCATCCGCGAGCAGCTCGGCGTCGAGGCATTCAATGCCATCAGCTCCCCTGCCGAGCTCGGGCGACTATCTGATTTCCCGCCTGCCGCTCGCGCAACGTGAGCGAAGCGAAGGTGGCGGGCGCGTGAGCGAGCGCATCCCGGCGTTCGTGCTCGGCGGCACCGGCTACGTCGCCGGCGAATTGCTGCGGCTCATCGCGCAGCATCCGCGGCTCGAGCTCGCCGCGCGTGATGTCCGACGGTCAGCCCGGCACGCGGGTGGCGGCGGCCTTTCCGCACCTCGCGAGCGCCTACCCGGCGCTCAAGTTCGCCGACCTGGAGGAGCTCGAGTCGCGCATCCGGCGCACGCGCCGCTCGGCGCTTTTCTGCGCCGCGCCGCACGGCGTCGCCGCGGCGCTGATCGACCGGCTGCTCGCCGCGGCCGAGGCGGGCGGCGACGGAGACGCACTGCGTCGACATCTCGGCCGACTATCGCTACGCGAGCGCCGGACGCCTACGAGGCGGTCTACAAGCATGCGCACGGCGCGCCGGCGCGCATCCGCGCAGTTCACCTGCGCGGTGCCCGAGCATCTCGACGTCGCACCCACGCCGCACGTGGCGCATCCGGGCTGCTTCGCGACCGCCGCGCTGCTCGCGAGCGTGCCGCTGCTCGCCGCTCGGGCTCGTCGAGCCGCGGCTCTTCATCGCCGGCGTCACCGGCAGCACCGGCTCGGGCCGCAAGCCCGTCGAGGGCACGCACCATCCGCTGCGTCACGGCGATCTTGTACGCCTACGGCGCGCTCGCGCATCGGCACGCGCCCGAGATCGCGGCCTGCGCCGAGCGCGCGAGCGGCGTCGAGGCGGAGATTCATTTCGTGCCGCACTCGGGCCCCTTCGCGCGCGGCATTCACGTCACGGTGCAGGCGGCGCTGCAGAAGCCGCGCTCGAGCGCCGCAGGTGCAGGCGGCGCTCGCCGAATACTACCGCGACCGTCCGTTCGTGCGCGTGGTCGCCGCGCCGCCGCGGGTGAAGGATGTGGCCACGAGCAATTACGCGCACCTGCACGCCGTCGCCGACGGCACCTCGCTCGCCGTCATGTGCGTGCTCGACAATCTGAACAAGGGCGCCGCCGGCGGCGGCGTGCAATGGATGAATCGCTTGCTCGGGTTCGACGAGACCTCCGGGCTCACCGCCCCCGCGCCCGGCTGGACCTAATGTGACCACCATCAAAAGCCATCTCGCGCAGGTCTTCGCGCAATTCCCGATCGAGGTCGCGCACGGCGAAGGCGTGTGGCTGCATACGCGCGACGGACGCAAGATCCTCGATTTCTACGGCGGCCACGCCGTCGCGGGCCTCGGCTACGGCCACCCGCGCTGGGTGGCGGCGCTCGAGCGCCAGGCGCGGCAGATGAGCTTTCAGACCAACGCGCTGCCGCTCGCGGTGCGCGCGCGCGCCGCGGCGCGGCTGGTGAAGTTCGCGAATCTCGGCCTCGACACGGTGTTCTTCATCAATTCCGGCGCGGAGGCCAACGAGAACGCGCTGAAGCTCGCGTTCAAGATCACCGGACGCAGCAAGGCCGTCGCGCTCGAGCACGGCTGGCACGGCAGAACCGCCGCCGCCGGCGCGGTGACCTGGGGCGCGCTCGAGAAGTGGTATGGGTTTCCGCACCGGCCGTTCGACGTGAGCTTCGCGCCGCGCGACGATCCGGCAGCGCTCGAGCAGCACATCGACCGGTACACCGCCGCCGTCATCGTCGAGCCCGTGCAGGGTCTCGGCGGCGCCTACGATGTCGGCAAGCCGATGCTCCAGGCGCTGCGCGAGCGCTGCGACCGGTTGGGCGCGCTGCTGATGTTCGACGAGGTCCAGTGCGGCATGGGACGCACCGGTGCGCCGTTCGCGGCCAACTACCACGGCGTCACGCCCGACATGCTCACGTGCGCCAAGGCGCTCGGCAACGGCTTCCCGGTGTCCGCCCTGATGCTGTCGCCGCGCGTCGCGGCGCAGATCAAGTACGACGACATGGGCACGACCTTCGGCGGCGGCCCGATGGCCTGCGCCGCGGTCGAGGCCGTGATCGAGGCCATCGAGTCGGAATCGCTGCTCGCGAACGTGCGCCAGGTATCGGACGTACATTCGCGCGCACTGCCTGATCGGACCGGTGACCGGCGTGCAGGGCGTGGGCTTCCTGCTCGGCCTCAAGACCTCCCGGCCTGCCAAAGAGGTGCAAGCGGCCCTGCTCGAGCGCGGCATTCTCACGGGCACGAGCGCCGATCCGAACGTCCTGCGCCTGCTGCCCGCGTACATCTTGAACGAAGGGCACGTCGATATCCTGTGCGAAGCCCTGGCGAAGATCCCCGCGTGAAGCGCTTTCTGGACCTCGCCGATTTCGATCGCGCCGAGATCCTCGATCTCCTGGCGCTCGCGCAGTCCCTGGCGGAACATCCGCCGGGGCCGGTGCTCGCGGGCAAGATGCTCGGCCTCGTGTTCTTGAATCCGTCGCTGCGCACCCTGGCGTCGTTTCAGACGGCGATGGGACGGCTCGGCGGCACCTCCTTCGTGATCACGCCGGGCCAGGGAACCTGGCAGCTCGAGACGCGGCCGCAATGCCGTCATGGACGGCGCGGCGGCCGAGCACATCCGCGAGGGCATTCCGGTGCTCGCCTCGTACTGCGACGCGCTCGGCGTGCGCGCCTTCGCCGAGGGCAAGAATCTGCGCGAGGATCTCGACGAACGCGTGTTCCGCGCGGTCGATGCGCTCTGCGAGCCCCCGCTGATCAACCTCGAATCGGCGATGAACCATCCGTGCCAGGCGCTCGCCGATTGGCGCACGCTCGATGAGCTCGAGGTGCCGCACGGCGGAAAATTCGTGCTGTCCTGGATCTATCATCCGCGCGCGCTGCCCCTCGCGGTCCCCTCGGCCGTCGTGCACATGGCCGCGATGCGCGGCATGGAAGTGGTGGTGGCACGTCCCGAGGGGTTCGCGCTGCCGAGCGCCGTCATGGACAAGGCGCTCGCCGCCGCGCGCGCCGCCGGCGGCTCGGTCACCGAGACCGCCGATCGCGGCGCGGCGCTCAAGGGCGCGCATGTCGTCTATGCCAAGGAATGGGGCAGCACGACCCACTACGGCGATACGCAGGCCGATGCGCGCGTGCGCGCCGGCCTTTCGGACTGGTGCGTGCGCGAGGACTGGTTCGCGGCAGCGGCGCCGCGGGCCAAGCTCATGCATTGCCTGCCCGTGAGGCGTAACGTTGCGGTCGCGGACGAAGTGCTCGACGGCCCGCGCAGCGCCGTGCTGCGCGAGGCGCGCAATCGATTGACGGTGCAGACGGCGGTGCTCTACCGCATGCTTGCGGGTCCCCTTTGAGCAACGGAGTAGTAGTCCGATGATGATGAACCGTCCCGATCCGTCGATCGCCGTGCGCGCACTGAAAAGCGCGGCGCCCTACATCCGCATGTACAAAAACAAGGTGTTCGTCATCAAGGCGGGCGGCGCGGTGTTCGCGGACGATGCCTCGACGCGTGCCCTCATCGAGCAAGTCGCGATCCTGCACCAGGTCGGCATCAAGACCGTACTCGTGCACGGCGGCGGCCCGCAGCTCGATCACGTGCAGGCGATGCTCGGGCTCGAGACGCGCATGGTGAACGGGCGCCGGGTCACCGATCAGAAATCCATCGACGTCACGGCGATGGTGCTGAACGGACTCATCAACACCCGCATCCTCGCGATCTGCCGCGCGCTCGACATCGAAGCGATCGGGCTCTCGGGCGTCGATGCCGGCCTCATTCGCGCGCACCGGCGCGGACCCGTGCCCGTCGCGGCCGGCTCGCAGGAAACCGTCGACTACGGCTTCGTCGGCGACATCGACTCGGTGAACGGTGCGGTGGTCGAGAAGCTGCTGCAGAACGGCCTGATGCCGGTGGTGAGCCCCTTAAGCGCCGACTCGAGCGGCACATTGCTCAATATCAATGCCGATACCGTAGCCGCGGCAATCGGCGGCGCCCTGTCCGCCGAGAAGCTGGTGCTGTGCACCGGTGCGCCGGGCATTCTCGAGCGCTCCACCGACACGAGCTCGCTCATCTCCTACACCGATATCAAAGGCCTCGGCCGCCTGCGCGATGCGGGCAGCCTCACGCGACGGCATGCTGCCGAAAGCGGCGGCGATCGAGACCGCCATTCGTGGCGGCGTGCGCCGCGTGCACGTGATCACCTACAAATCGCCCGACAGCCTGCTCGCCGAGATCTTCACCAACGAAGGCACCGGAACGCTGGTGGTGCCGGACTTGACCGCGCTGAGTCCCGCCGAGCAACAGAGCGCGAGCTCTGCATGAGCCGGCTGTGGGACAAGGGAGCGCCGCTCGATGAGCGCGTGCTCGCATACACCGCCGGCGAAGATCATCTCCTCGATGAACGCCTCGTGCGCTACGACATCGAGGCCTCGATCGCGCACGCCGACATGCTCGCCGCATCGGGCCTCTTGTCTTGCGCCGATCACGCGGCGATCCGCGATGCCCTGCGAGCCATCGGCGCGGAGCACGCGCAGGGCCGCTGGCGCCTCTCGCTCGCGGAGGAGGATTGCCAGACCGCAATCGAGAACCGGCTGACCGAGCGGATCGGCGCGGCCGGCGGACGGCTGCACGCGGGCCGCTCGCGCAACGATCAAGTGCTCGCGGCGCTGCGGCTGTACGTGCGCGATGTGTCGCACGAGCTGCAGGTCGCGGCGCTCACCGTGGCCGAGGCGCTCGAGGTGCTCGCCGCCCGCGACGGCGCCGTCGCGCTGCCGGGTTACACCCACATGCAGCAGGCCATGCCGAGCACGGTGGCGCTCTGGGCGCTCGGCTTCGCGGCCGAGATTCGCGACGATGCGGAAGGCTTGCGGCTCGCCGCAAGGCGCTCGGGCAAGAACCCGCTGGGCTCGGCGGCCGGCTACGGCACACCGAACCTCGCGATCGACCGCGAAGCGACGCGCTCGAGTCTCGGCTTCGCGGTGACGCACGAGCCGGTGACCGCCGTGCAGCTTTCCCGCGGCAAGGCCGAAGCGCACCTGCTGTTCGAGATCACGCTGCTCACGCAAGACATCGGCCGGCTCGCCGCGGACCTCTTGCTCTTCTATACCCAGGAGTTCGGTTTCGTCGCGCTGAGCGATGAGTTCACCACGGGCTCCTCCATCATGCCGCAGAAGCGCAATCCCGATGTGTTCGAGCTGATGCGCGGACGCAGCGCCGTCGCGCTGGCGGCGCTCGTCGAAGTGCTCGGCATCACGCAGAAGCTCTCCTCCGGCTATCACCGCGATCTGCAGCTCATCAAGGCGCCGCTGTTCCGCGGCATCGACTCGTGCCGGCAGACGCTCGCCATCTTGCCCGCCGCCCTCGCCGGTGTGCGCTTCCGGCCCGAGCGTATCCGCATCGATCCGAGCGTGCATGCCGCGGGGGCCGCGAACGCGCTGGTCGCCGAGCACGGCATCCCGTTTCGCGAGGCGTACCGGCAGGTGGCCGCCAAACTCAAGGAGCCGAAATGAGCATCTGGCTGCATACGCCGTCGCTCGAGCAGCTCAATGCCGCCACCGCGGGCACGATGATGCGGCCGCTCGGCATCGTGTTCACCGAGGTGGGTGCGGATTTCATGCGCGCGGCGATGCCCGTCGACGAGCGCACCCGGCAGCCGTACGGGCTGCTGCACGGCGGCGCCTCGGTCACGCTCGCCGAGACCTTGGGCAGCACGGGCGCCACTCTGTGCACCGACTCCGAGCGGTTCCTGTGCGTCGGCCAAGAGATCAACGCCAATCACCTGCGATCGGCGAAAAGCGGGCGGGTCATCGGAACGGCGCGGCCCGTGCACATCGGCGGCCGCAGCCACGTCTGGGGCATCGAGATCGTGAACGAGGCGGGTGCGCTCATCTGCATTTCGCGCCTGACCATGGCCATCATCGAGCGACCGCCTGCGCCCGCGGCCTGAAGGACCCCTTATATCCGGGAAAAGTCGCTGGCAATTGCAGACCCGAATGAGTATCGTTCGGGGCCATGAAAAACACCACCTATCGCATGCTTCGCCGCGCCTGTGCGGGCGCCGTCCTGGTCTCGTTCGCGCCGTTGCTCCTCGCGCAGAACACCTCCTCGCCGCCCGCCTCGGCATCGCCTCAGGATCAGGGCGCCCCGACACCGCCGCCCGCTGCGCCACTCACCAACGATCAAGCGAGCTATCTGTTCGGCCTGACGCTCGGCGAGCAGCTGCACGCCATCGGTATCCCGGACGTGCAGCTCGATGCGGTATCGCGCGGCGTCAAGGATGCGATGGCGGGCAAGAAATCAACCACGGCGGACAAGCAACAGCTGAACGAGTATGCCCGAGCCGCGGTGCAGGCCGCAGGGGGCCGCAACAAGACCGCGGCGCAGGAGTTCCTTGCCAAGAACGGCAAGGAAAAGGGCGTGCAGACCACCGCCTCGGGCCTCGAGTACAAGGTCATCAAGGCGGGTGACAGCAAGATCCCGCTCATCGGCCCGACCGACGAAGTGATCGTCAACTACCGCGGCAAACTGATCGACGGCACCGAGTTCGACAGCTCGTACTCGCACGGACAGCCGGCCACGATGACGCCCAACGGCGTCATCAAAGGCTGGCAGGAAGCGCTGGTCATGATGCGCCCGGGTGCTCACTGGGAGCTGTTTATTCCGCCCGAGCTCGCTTACGGACCGGCCCCGCGGCCCGGCATTCCCCCGAATTCGGCTTTGATCTTCGACATCGAAATAGTGAGTGCGAAGCCCAAACCCGCCGCGGCGGCACCGGGCGCCGCTCCCGGGAACGTAGCGCCGAAGCCGGCGACACCGCACTAACCCGCCGCGGGTGGGCCTGCGCGCGGATCAACGCGCGCGGGCGCAGCCCCTCAGTGCGCCAGATCGAGCGCGTTGGTGAGATCGCCCAGCGGCGGCTCGCCGTGCTCGGCGAGCGCGCGGTCGCGGCGGACGATACCGGGCAAGCTCTCCAGGTCGAAGCGTCGAATGATCAGGCGTAACACCGAGGCGGTGTCGTAGGGCGTGTGATCTACCGTCGCATGTTTGGCGAGGGGCGAAATCACGATCGCGGGAATGCGCGCCCCGGGTCCCAGCAAATCGCCGCGCGGCGGGGCGACCTGATCCCAGGCGCCGCCGAACTCATCGTAGGTGATCACGATCAGCATGCCGCTCCACTGCGGACTCGCGCGCAGCCGCGCGACGAGATCCGCGATGTGCGCATCGCCGTCCGCAATCGAAGCGTAGCCGGCGTGCTGATTGAGGTTCCCCTGCGGCTTGTAAAAAACCACGGCAGGCAAGCGGCCCGCCGCGGCAGCGGCGATCAGATCGTCGTAATCCTTCAGATGAGTCGCGCGCGCCGCGGCACCCGCCGTGGGATCGAACTTTGCGTAGTAGTTGAACGGCTGATGATGCGGCTGAAAATCCGGGCTGCCGGCCGGGATTTCAGGCGCATAGATCGCGCGCCGCACCTTGTCCGGCGGCTGGCGGCCGTCGGCGAGCGCTGCGTTCCAGGCGCCCGCATACCAGACCCAGGGCACGTGCTTGGCGTCGAGGCGATCCCCGATGGTGGCAGCGCTCTGCGGCGGCAACGTCGTTGCTTTTGCGGGATCGGCATAGAGATCGTCGCCATCCGCGGCGGCGGGCGGATTGCCGCTCGGCTGAAAGGGCGGCTGCATGGTGTTGACGGCGTAGAACTTTCCGTCGCCGAAATAATTCGCAGGCGCGATGGTCCCGCTCAGGACGAACACGGGCCTGCCGTCGAGTGCCGAGCGCGGCGACTTCGGGGCAGTCTTGAGCCGCGGGATATCATGACCCGACGCATCCTTTTCCAGGATCGCGATCGAGGGATGTGCGGACGCCGTGTCCGCGAAACGGTACTCCGGAGCGCACGCGCAGATGAGGTACTGGTGATTGAGGAAGGATCCCCCGAACGCGCCCTGGAAGAAGTGATCGGCGAGGACGTATTCGCGGGCGAGGGCATAGAGCGCCGAGCCGCTCGTATCCCAGTAGCCCATGGCGAGGCCGCCCGCATCGCTCCAGGCAGCGTAGCCGTCGTTCTTGCCACCGTCGATCTGCATCTGATGCTCGAAGAACTTGTGCACCAGATCGCGCGTGACCGTCGAGCTGCCGAGAGTGACCCCGGACTGCGCCGTGAAGGCGTGCTCGACAGAGAAGGGGGCGTTCGGCAACCCCATGCTCTGTGTTTGCGTGACCACGGGTTGGTAGCCTGTGGCGGTCACGCCCTGCCAGGTCGGCGGCAAGACCGGCAGCACCGTCCCGTCACGATCGCGCTGAGGAACATAAGCGGGACGCGGATGTCCGTCCCGGTCGAGCACCTCGCCCAGGCCCACGGCTCCAGGGAAGTTGCCATAGAGATTGTCGAAGGCGCGGTTCTCGGCATAGATCACGACGATGGTCGAGACCTTGGTGCGCAAGGCCCGCGTCGTCGCATCGTCCAGCGCCGCGGACGTGACTTGCGCCTCGGGCGCGGCCTGCGCCGTGGGCGCGGTGCCGTGTGTCGAGCACGCACATGCGAGCGCGCCGGCACAGAGCGCGCTCGCACGCGACAGGCTATACAAGCGGCGAATCGTGAATGCGGTCACCGTGCGAGTATAACCTCGGCGCAGTCATCGGCCCGGCGTTCGTTCTAGTTCTAAAACTGCCAGGTGATGTTGACGGTGAACGCCGAGGGATTGCCGTACTGGGATACGACGCGCTCGTACTCCGCACGGAAGCCGAAATCCTGCCAGTGCGTTCCGACGCCCGCACCCCAGGCAAATTTCGTGTTCCACTGGTCGGTGCGATAAGCCACCGGAGCGCTGCAGCTCGAATAGGGCGGCGGGCAATAGCCGCCGCCCGTGTACTGGTATGTCGTCAAATCGGTCTGCAGCCGGGCGACGCCCGCCTTGCCGTACACATCGAGGCCCGGAAAGGGCATCGGCAGATAACCGACGCCGAACAGCGCCGCCGCCTTAGGGTGAGAAGTCGAGTTCGCGTAGTAGTCGCCGAAGCCGTAGTAGCCGCTGTCGCCGTGACCGCTGCCAAAATCGATCCACTCGGCCTCGGCTCCGACGAAGGGTATGGGACGAATGCCGACAATCGCTTTCCAGGCGACATCGTCGTCGTGGTAGCCGCCGTAGTAGCCGTTGTTATAGCCACTGCCGACGTTCGAGCCGCCGACACCGGCGCCGACGTAGACGCCCAACGGGTTGTCGGCGAGGGCTGCGGTCGAGGCGCAGACCGCTCCCACGGCGAACAAAGCACACCAAGATGACGAACGATTCATCTACGTCTCCGTTCTGATTCCTGCACTGTCGGACAGGCAGGCCGTCCGAGAAGTTCCGAGGCAGGCGGGGCGGCGCAGCGGAGTATAATTAGGGTTATGAGAGTCCTGCGCGTTTTGGTCCTGCTTGTCCTCGCTGCCAGCGCTGCAGCGTGCGGCCAGAAGGGCCCGCTGGTGCTGCCCGATGCGCAACATCCTCGCAAGAAGGTGAAGCTCCCCAGCACGCCGAAGCTGCCCTCGACCACGACGCCCGACCCGGCCACGCGACCCGCCGCGCCGGATGGTGCCGCCGGGCCGGCCCAGAATGCCGCGCCGCCGGTGGCCGCTCCCGAGACGAATGCGACGCCGAATCCCGGGCCGCAGGCCTGAGATCCGCGCCCCCTCATGCCTGCGCGCAAATTGCTCCTGGTGGACGGCTCGTCGTACTTGTATCGCGCCTTCCACGCGTTGCCGCCGTTGTCGAGCTCGCGCGGCGAGCCGACCGGCGCGGTGCTCGGCGTGCTCAACATGCTGAACAAGTTGATCAAGGAAGAGTCGCCGGACCGCGTCGCCGTGGTGTTCGATGCACCCGGCCGCACGTTTCGCGACGACTTGTTCGATCAGTACAAGGCGCATCGAGTGCCCATGCCCGACGATCTGCGCTCGCAGCTCGCGCCTCTTCTCGATGCGGTGAGCGCCTCGGGGCTGCCGCTGCTGCGCATCGCGGGCGTGGAGGCGGACGATGTAATCGGCACGCTCGCGCTGCGCGCCGCTGAAGGCGAACTCGACGTGCTCATCTCGACGGGCGACAAGGACATGGCGCAGCTGGTCGGCGCGCGCATCACTCTGGTCAATACCATGAGCAATACCCGGCTCGATCGAGCCGGGGTCAAGGCGAAGTTCGACGTGTATCCCGAGCAGATCGTCGACTATCTCGCGCTGGTGGGCGACAGCTCCGACAACATTCCGGGAATCACCGGCGTGGGACCGAAGACCGCGGCGAAATGGCTCGCTCAGTATCAGACGCTCGATACGCTCATCGCGCACGCCGCGGACATCACCGGGAAGGTCGGCGAGAATCTGCGCAACGAGCTGCCGGCGCTCGAGCTGTCGCGCAAACTCGCGACGCTCGATACGCGCCTCGCGCTCGACATGACCCCGGAAGACCTCGTGCCCGGCGTTCCCGATCACGCGCGCTTGCGCGAGCTCTACACACGACTCGAGCTGCGGGCGCTGCTGAAGTCGCTGGAGTCGACCCTGCCCTCCGCCGAAGCCGCACGCATCGCTGTCGTGGCGACCGAGGTCTCGCCCGCTGCCGTCGACGTCTCGGGCGCTTCCACCACCGCGTTCTCCTCACTCGAGCCGCCGCAGCCGCGCAATTACGCCACGGTGCTGACGCGCGACGCTCTCGACGCCTGGATCGAGAGACTGGCCGCGGCGCCTCTCGTGTGCTTCGGCACGGAGACCGACCGGCCCGACGGCATTCGCGGCCGCCTGGTCGGTCTATCGTTTGCGATTGCGCCAGGCGAGGCGGCGTACGTGCCGCTCGGGCACGATTATCCGGGGGCGCCCGCGCAGCTCGATCGGGATCGGACGCTGCAGGCGTTGCAGCCGCTGCTCGAGAACGAAGCGCTACCCAAGCTCGGGCATCAGCTCAAGCTCGACGCGCACATTCTCGCGGACCACGGCATCGCGCTGCGCGGGCAGCGCTACGATTCCATGCTCGAGTCCTATGTGCTCGACAGCGTCGCGACGGGCCACGACATGGACTCCATCGCTGAGAAGTATTTGCGCCTGAAGACCGTGCGTCTCGAGGACATCGCCGGCAAGGGCGCGAAGCAGCTGCCGTTGAGCCAGATCGACGTCGACCGCGCCGCCGAGTACGGCGCGCGAGCACGCCGACGTGACGCTGCGGCTGCATCAGGCCATCTGGCCGCAGCTCGAGGCCGTGCCGACGCTCAAGAACCTGTACGAGACCATCGAGCAGCCGCTCGCGCCGGTGCTCTATCGCATGGAGCACACCGGCGTGCTGGTCGACCGGGCGCTGCTCAGGGCACAGAGCACCGAGCTCGCCGCGCGCATGCTCGAGCTGCAAGCGCAGGCGCACTCGGCCGCCGGCGGCGTTTTCAATCTCGACTCGCCCAAGCAGCTGCAGGAAGTGCTGTTCGGCAAGCTGGGGCTGCCGGTGATTCGCAAGACCCCCACCGGCCAGCCGTCGACCGCCGAGGACGTGCTCGAGGAGCTCGCCATTTCTTATGAGCTGCCGCGAATGATTCTGGAATATCGGGGCGTCACCAAGCTCAAGTCGACCTACACCGACAAGCTTCCGGGTCAGATCGACGAGGGCACCGGGCGCATCCATACGACCTATCAGCAAGGCGTCGCCGCCACGGGGCGTCTGTCCTCGTCGGATCCGAACCTGCAGAACATCCCGATCCGCACGCCGGAAGGGCGGCGCATACGTCAAGCGTTCGTGGCGGCGCCCGGCTACCGCCTGGTCGCGGCGGATTATTCGCAAATCGAATTGCGCATCATGGCGCACCTGTCCGGCGATGCGAGTCTGCTCTCGGCCTTCACGGAAGATCGCGACGTGCACCAGGCCACGGCCGCCGAGGTGCTCGGCATCCCGCTCGCGGAGGTGAGCGCGGATCAGCGACGCTCGGCGAAAGCGGTCAACTTCGGCCTGATCTACGGCATGTCGGCATTCGGCCTCGCGCGCCAGCTCGGCATCGGCCGCGGCGATGCGCAGCGCTACGTCGACCGGTATTTCGAGCGCTATCCGGGCGTGCGCCGCTACATGGACGAGACGCGCAACCAGGCGCGCGAGCTCGGCTACGTCGAGACGGTGTACGGCCGGCGCCTCTATCTGCCCGACATCCGCTCGCGCAACGCCGCCTTGCGTCAGTACGCCGAGCGCAGCGCCATCAACGCGCCCATGCAGGGCACCGCCGCCGACATCATCAAGCGCGCGATGATCGCGGTCGACTCATGGCTCGAGCGCACCCGCACGCCGGCGCGGCTCATCATGCAGGTGCACGACGAGCTCGTGCTCGAAGTGGCGGAAGAGGCGGTCGAGACCACCGTCGGCGAGCTGCGCCAACATATGATGCAGGCTGCAGAACTCTCGGTGCCGCTGAAGGTCGATGTAGGCATAGGCCTTAACTGGGATGAGGCGCATTGATGTATCTCGGGTGCGCTGCGCTAACGCGGTCGCTTGCAAGTGGCCGAAGGGCGCATTGCAAAGAATTGATGAGCAGTGTCGCAGTAAGTGCGGATTTTCAAAGCGCTTTATGCTCGTCGGCGCGTACGGGGCCGGCGTAGGGCGCGACGCTATTTCAAGTGAAACATTTCGCCGCGGCAGGGGCTGGAACTTTCATAGGGCACCCCCATCTAATCCTGTGAGCGTTAACGCGCTCCCCGCTCTTCTCCCTGAGCGGGCAGACCCGGTTTGTCATCCCCATGCCGGGTTGGTCTGCCTCGGTGGCTGCGAAAGCACCACCGGGGCCTTTTTTTTCCAGCCCTGTTTCGACCCCTTTTCGACTCGCTCCCTGCCGCGCGGCGCTGCACTGTCGGCCGCCGTCCGCCGCGGATCCGTCCTCGCCGAGCCAGCGCTCCATGACCTCGCGCGCGTCGTCGAGACCTGTGCGCGCGTGCGCGGAAAACAATTGCGCGGTGACCGCCGTGTCGCTGCACGCCGCCTGCGTCTCGTTGAGCACGCGCTGGGCGTCGCGGCGATTCAGCTTGTCGGATTTCGTGAGCAGGACGTGCGCGTGCCGTCCGCGCGCGAGCATCCATTCGAGCATCGCGGTGTCCTGAGCTCCGAGCCCGCGGCGGCTGTCGACGATGAGCACGAGCCCGACGAGCGACTCGCGCACGTTGAAGTAATGCTCCATGAGCTCGAGCCAGCGCGCGCGCACCTGCTCGGGCACCTTCGCGAATCCGTATCCCGGCAGGTCGACGAGACGGCGCTCGTTACCGAGCTCGAAAAAATTGATCAGCTGCGTCCTGCCCGGCGTGCGGCTCACGCGCGCGAGCGCCGTGCGTTCCGTGATCGCGTTGATCGCGCTCGACTTGCCCGCGTTCGATCGTCCTGCGAAAGCAATCTCGCGGCCGGTATCGGGCGCGAGCTGGTGCGCCTCGGCCGCGCTCGTCAGGAATGTCACATTGGGATAGAACGGCATGATCGCTTGGACGCTAATCGTCGAGCGTAGTGTACAATTTGCGGCCGGGAGCAGTTCGGAAGATGGGGTCACACGGCCATATGAATCGGTTTTCGGTCTTTGCAGCAGCGATCTCCGGCATGATCGTGAGCGGGGCAGCACTACCTGCGGGCGATGTTCACCCGGGCGATGCGCAAGCAGGAGCCGGCAAGGCGGCCGTGTGTCAGGCCTGTCACGGCGCGAACGGCAACAGCGCCAATGCCCAGTGGCCGAGCCTCGCGGGCATCGGGGCGGACTACATCGCCGAGCAGCTGCAGAACTTCAAGGACGGCAAGCGCAACAACCCCATCATGATGCCGCTCGCGGCTCCCTTGAGCCCGCAGGACATGGCGGACCTCGGTGCCTACTTCGACACGCTCGTGAACACCGGCCTCGAGGCCGATCCCAGCTACTGGCAGGCCGGCCAGAAGCTTTACCGGGGCGGCGACAAGGATCGCGGCATTCCGGCATGCATGGCTTGTCACGGCCCCACCGGTGCCGGCAACGAGCCCGCGAAATTCCCGGCCCTGCGCGGCCAGCACTCGGAATACGTCGTGAAACAGCTGAACGACTACGTCTCGGGCGCGCGTCCGCCGGGGCCGGGCGGCATCATGCCGGTCATCGCGAAACGATTGTCGCCGGAGGACATCCGTAACGTCGCCTCCTACGTGCAGGGACTTCGCTGAGGATGCGCGCCTCGCGCTCGATTCTTTTCCTCTGCCTGACCCTCGTCCTCGCCGCCTGCGGCAAGCATCAATCGGGGAGCGAGCGCGCCGGCTCATCGCCCAAGGCACGGCCGCCGGCCGCTGCTTCCGCCGTGCCCGCGAGCCCCGTCACGCCGCCGGCCCTCGCGGCAAACCCGAAGACTTTGCGCCCGAATCAGGACGGATCGGAGACGATGGAGGAGAGCGCGGGAGACAACGGCACGCACAACGCGCTGCTTGCGGCGGTTGCCTCCACAGTTGCTGCGGCCACGCCGACGGCATCCGCGCAGCCGGTCGGTCCGACGCTGTGGCAACCGGGCGTCAACTACACCCTCATCGTGCCCGCACAGCCCACCTCGGTAGGCGGCGGGCCAGATCGAAGTGCTGGAGTTTTTCTGGTACGCCTGCCCGCATTGTTATGACCTCGACAGCCAAGTCGAGGCGTGGCGGAAGAGCAAGCCCGCCTATGTCAGCTTCTCGAGGGTGCCGGTCACCTGGAGCGAAGGGCATCGCGCGCTCGCGCGCCTGTTCTACACGCTGCAGAGTCTCGGCAAGCTCGATCAACTGCACAGCGACGTCTTCAAGGAGATTCACGTCAACGGCAACCCGCTCGTCGCCCAAGATGGCAACGAGGCCGAGACGGAACGCATCCAAACCGCGTTCGCGAAGAAGGAAGGCATCCCCGAGGATGAGTTCAAGAAGGCGTATCACTCCTTCCCCGTCGACAACGACATGCAGAAGGCCGATGCGCTGGTGCAGCGCTATCGGATCGACGGCGTGCCCACGTTCGTGGTCAACGGCAAGTACGTCACCGACGTGCGCCTCGCCGGCAGCCCCGAGCGCCTGATGGCGCTGGTCGGCGACCTGGTCGCGCTAGAACACAAGCACTAGGCCGCACCCCATGAGCCACACGTCCGCCGCGACCGTCAAGTACGCGGGCGGATGTCATTGCGGCCGTGTGCGGTTCGAAGTCGAGGCGCCCGCTCGTATCGAAGTTGCCGAGTGCAACTGCTCGATCTGCGCAAAGCTCGCGCTATCTGCATCTGATCGTGCCGGCGGACCGCTTCCGCCTGCTCACCGGGCGCGACGATCTCACCACCTACACGTTCAACACGGGCGTCGCGCGGCACCACTTCTGCAAGCACTGCGGAGTGAAGTCCTTCTACATTCCTCGATCCCACCCGGACGGCGTGAGCGTCAACGCACGCTGCCTCGACGGCGTCGCCATCGAATCGATGACCGTGGTGCCGTTCGACGGTCGGAACTGGGACGCCGCTCGCGCCGCGTGGCGCGACACCTAGCGCACGACGCCGGCGTGGATTGCGCGTCGCAGCGCTTCCTGTCGGCGTCGCACAACAGGCGGACATAATCAAGCGCTGAGCGCACCTTATGTTCAACAGCGTGCGACATTCACTTCGATACTGTGACGGAGTGTCTCGCGGATTTCGCGCCGATTTGGGCGATGCTGACCGCGTACGATTCGGGATGCCAAGTAGTATCTCCACATGTCTTACACCGCTGCACAAGGAGACACGCCAAAGAGCGTCGTGACGGCGCTGCGTGCCGCAATGGGCGACCGCTTACTGCTCAGCTTGGCGGTGGTCGCGCTGCTGCGCGCCGGCGCAGCTTGTGCTGAAGATCCGGCCGCTCAAGCGCATCCCGAGCACGACGTCGCACCGCGCACTTCTTTCAAGGCGGCGACACTTCCCGAATTCACCAAGCATTACACGCTGACGGATCCGCTGCTCACCGCACCGAGTGAGTACCGGCTATCCGCAATCCCGGAGACGAAATCGTATTCGGCGACGGAGTTCCGGCCGCGGGGACGCTCGATTTTCGACGCCGATCCGCGGCTCAGCCCGCCGGGGGGCACCGTCGCCGCCGACAAGAACTTCCTGCAACGATTAAACGAGTTCAGGAGTCACGATCGGGTCCGCGTGCTCACGTTGTGGGACACCGGCGCGAGCGCCATTTCCATCCAGACGGATCACAAGGGCGATCCCTCGCTGCAGTGGACCAGCCACCTGTTCAATCGCGGCGGCGCCAAGGAAGGGCTGCTCGATCATTTGTTTCCGGTCTCGGTGTTCGGCGGCACCACGCACATCACCCGTTCCGCCACCTCGCAGCCCTCGCGAGTGTCGGGTGCGTTGAGCGCGCTGCACTTCGGCAGCTCGGCCGCCGCCCTGAGATAGCTCTTTAGCTAAGGCCGTGCGCCGAATCGCGCCACGGCTCTTGCTCGTGCTCGCTCTGCCTCAACGGCACGGTCGCGAGGCTCTGCTGTAGTGATCAATGCGTCGATGAGCGCTCGGGCTGAGGCGGCAACTTCTTCGACGGCGCGGTCAAAAGCGGGGCGGTTGGCCATCGATGGACTCGTAAACCCGCTGAGCTTGCGGACGAACTGCAGTGACGCAGCTCGAATCTCTTCCTCCGTCGCGGGCGGCGCGAAATTGAAGAGAGTCTTGATACTCCTGCACACGGTCGTCACCTCCTACAGCATGGAAACATGCCTTTGTAGCGCGCCGGACATTCTCGCGCAACGACCAGCTGGATGCATTGCCGCATCACAAATTCTGTGATGCGGCGAGTCCTCGACTTCAACCCAGCCCTTGCTGTGTAACGACCGCCTTGGCGAGCGCGGCTGCTGTCATGTACGTGTTCGGCTGAAGAGCAAAACAGTATCCGACCGCGCCCATCACGAGTGCGTTCATAAATAGTGTGCCGGCGAGAGCGGCGAGTTTGGTTGTTAAGGTGTCCATGTATGTCTCCTTGCCAGTGTGCTTGTGTTCGATTCCTGCTGACAGAACACGGCAAGGGGCGAGAAGTTGCAGAACTGGATGGCGATTAACGTCGGGGATGACCCCGCGATGACAGGGGCTGTGTCACAACGTGTTCACATATCGGAAATAGAAACGAAACAATGAAGAGATGGGATAACTGGTCTTGTCCATAAATCCAATCTAAAGCGCCGGAGGGATCGCATGAATACGATCGGGGAAAGGTTCGGAGCGGCAATGCTCATGGGAGCGGCCGTCTCGGTACTAGTATTTGCAGCTGGGGCAAAGGCTCAGAATCAAAACGATGCCAAGGGGTGGGGTAATCCGCCGGCGCACGATAATCCTTGGCCATACAACAATCCGCAGCGGTCGTCCCCCGTACTGGCGGTGGTTGGCGACATCTCCTGCCAACCAGGCGAGGAGGCGAGCGGTGAGTCTTCGAAAGAAGTCTGCACCGACCCCAAGGCGCCCTACACCAGCACCTCTCTGTACCAATCCCAGGAGGCCACTGCGAATCAGATTGAAGCCATGAAGCCTGACGCGGTCGCGCTCCTCGGCGATCTGCAATACCAGGTTGGCCGATATTCGGACTTTGAGAACTCGTACGACTTGACGTATGGCGCTTTTAAAATGATCAGCCGGCCCGCGCCCGGCAACCACGAGTTTTATGACGAGCACGGCGAGACCGGCGTTGCCGGCTACGGCTACTTCTCCTACTTCAACGGCTTCCTGATCGACACCAGTGCTGATGCCAATCAGGGTAAGCCTCAGATGACTACGATCCCGGACCCATGCCCATCAAACCCAGCGTGCGGTCCGGGCGCAACCCCATCCGCTGACCTCAGCCCCCAACCCATTCCGCGGGCGGATGGACAGGCGGGGCACTTCGAGTTGGGGGCGAGCGGAGGACAGAACGGAACCGGAGTCGGAGATGGCTGGTACTCCTACAACCTCGGCTCCTGGCACCTTATCTCACTCAACATAGAATGCTCGACGCAACCGGGCGGCTGTTCGACCACGGGCGCCTGGTTGGCCGCCGAACTTGCATGGCTGCAAAAGGATCTCGAAGAGAACCACGCCGCGTGTACCCTCGCCTACTGGCATCAGCCCACGTTCAGCGCGACGAACGGCATCACCCCAGAGGGCATCGCCGCTCAGACCTTTTGGCGACTGCTCTACGAACACAAAGCCGACTTGGTGCTGAACGGACACGACCACCTCTACGCCCACTACCGCCCTCTTAATCCCTCCGGGAATTTCGATCCAGAGCGAGGCATAACGGAATTCATCGTGGGCACCGGCGGCGAGACACTCGATCCTGTCGTCACAACCCCCGTGACGAGTGGGTCAAGCGAAACAAACATGGAGGATCCCAGCGGCAACACGAACTTCAACGCCGAGAATCTCGTGGCGGCAACCGGGGACTACTGGGGCGTGATGGCCCTGACACTTAATCAGAATGGTTACGAGTGGCATTACCAGTCGGCATTGCAAGGTCCTGTGAACAACGGCCAATGGCCGGTGGTACCGCCGACTGGGTCTTACACCGACAAGGGCTTCGGCGCCTGCCACAACAGGTGATGACCCGATAACTCTCATCACTTCGGCCTTGGCGTTTTCTTTTCGGTACGCGATCCCCCTCCGCGATTTCTCGCGGCGGGGGATCTTCTCTTGCTTCCCGCCGTACTATTTCTTCAACGGATACGGCGTTCCATCGCGGTGGGTATACCCTCGATGGTCGGCAATCATGTCGATGTCCGAATATGTGCATCGGTCCTGCGGGTCGTGTTGTGCCAATTTCGAGTACTCGGGCCGGTCGGCCTGATTTATTTACCAGATGATGGCCATCGGGATGACCCCTCCTGAACGCCGCGCAGTCCCCAGCGCGTAACGTTTCTTCGCCGGCGTCGGTAATCAGTGTCAGTTCACCATCGAGCACCCAGACGAATTCGTCCTCATGGCTGTGCCAATGACGCTGGCTGGACCAGGCTCCGTCCTCGATGGCCGTTACGTTCACGCCGAATTGCGTGAGCCCCGCAAAACGTGCCAGCCGCCGGCAGGATTGAGCGCTGCAGGGCTCATCGAAGGGACGTGGATAGGTACCACCACTCTCCGCCGGCACAATGGCAAGGTCGATTCTCTTCATAGCGCAGAGCACCTCAGCTTCAGATCAGGTTGTCAATTCGCCGAGCATTGGACGACTTACACCGCGGCAGTTCGAGGAACGCTATTCGGGCACCGTTGACACCAACGGTTCGGGCTGGGAGGCGCGTGCCGAGCGGAGCATGGCGATGGCCGCATACGCGATGACGAGCGTGACCGCCCAGCGCATCAGCGTGAGGTGATCGCCGAGCAGGTTAACGAGCGGAACAGCGGCTATTGTGCCGACGATTCCGCCGAGCGTGAGCCCGACCGCGACCGCAGGCGCAAAGCGGCCGGAGCGCAGGAAGCCGAGACTCGCCACCGGGATCAAGACGCCGTCGCTCGCGATCATGATCGGGTAGGCGGCGATGGGGTGCATTCCGAGGAATGCGAGCAGCGCCATCGAGGGCGCATAGTTGCCGATTCCGACGCACATGAGCGCGCCGAGGAAGAAATTTGCCACGACCGCCACGGCAAACCGCCAACCCGAGAGTCCCATCGCCGAGCCGGTCGGCGGGATGATGCCGAGGTTGGTCATCGTGAAGAATAAGGCGGCGAGGAGCAGGGCCACTCCCATCAACACTTGGATGACGCGGCGACGCATTCGGCTAACGATGCCGGCGCCGATCCAGGCGCCCGCCCCGGCGCTGATGACCATCGCCATCAGGAGCGTGGGCTCGACCCGGACCGTCCTGATGAAGAGGGTGGCGCTCACGAGGATCCCCACGGCATTGCCAACGTTCAGCGTCCCCGGGATGAGTTCGTCCGGCGGGTGCCTGCGCAGTTTGAATAGCGCCGTGATCTGCGCGTAGTTCCCGATACCGAGCGTATCGAGAAAGCCTGTCACGCCGCCGATCACGACGTCACCACTGGACGGGCGCACTGGCCAGCGGTGCTTGCGCGTCGCGACTACCCAGGCGACGACGACAGCGACCTCGACGGCCACCAGGCAGGCATACACGATCACTAGCGCCGCCGGCATGGTTCCCTCCCCGCGGCCGATGTCCCAGCTTGGCAAGGCACCATCGGCCTCTTGTCAGCTTAGCCGATTCTTGCGGGTCAATCTCGTGAGCCCCGTCCGGCGGCTTCGTGCACAGGGCGGAAAAAGCAGCCGGCGTGTCGATCCGGCTCGAGACCGGCATGGGGCCATAGCGCCTGCGCTACCGCAAACGCAAGTTGCCCTCGGCGGCTCCCACTGACTAAGCTGTCCGGACATGTTTGTTCAATATCAGTTAGGTTCTACGCCGGAAACACAATGAAGCGCACATGGACAATCATCGGCGTCAGAGACGTTCCGGGCAGCTTCAAATGGTACCAGTCCCTATTTGGGCAGTCCGCAACGGCTCCGGGCCATGATGACTGGGGTCAGCTCTGCGACACGGATGGAACCGTGTTGCTGTGTCTCCACCAGTGGGGCTCGCACGAGCATCCCTCCTTGATGAGCCCGGACAAGGCGCCACCCGGAAACGGGCTACTGCTGTTTTTCCGTGTCGATGATTTCGACCTGGCGCTGCAGCGGGCCCGCGCTCTTGTCTCGCGACTCGACGAGGAGCCGCACGTGAATCCGAGCACTGAAACGAGAGAGTTCTCACTCCGGGATCCGGACGGTTACCACGTCACTATCAGCGCGCTCTCACCGTAGCCTACTAGACCGCGCGGTTAGTTAGGACTCCCGGTTGGGACCCGCTGGAAATGGCGCGCCCGACTGGATTCGAACCAGTGACCTTCGGCTTCGGAGGCCGACACTCTATCCAGCTGAGCTACGGGCGCATGCTTGGGGGAGGCGATACTACCCGCGGCTGCTCCGCGGCGTCCAGCACCCCGGGGGGCTATTTCGGGTAGAGCACCAGCTGCGTGCAGCGGAACAGGGCGATGGTGCGGCCGGTCTCCTTGTGGGTCACCACGGCGTCCCAGACCTGGGTCGTCTTGCCGAGATGCACCGGGGTGGCGCGGCTCACGATCGTGCCTTCGCGCGCCGTGCCGAGGTGATTGCACTTGAGCTCGATGGTGGTGAAGCCCGTGGCGCCATCCGGAAGGTTCGCGAAGCAGCCATAGCCGCATGTCGTATCGGCCAGAGTGACGACGCTGCCGGCGTGCAGGAATCCGTTCGGGGCCATATGGAAGTCCTTGAGCTCGATCTCCGCACACAACGCGCTAGGCTCGCTCTGCGTAAACACAATGCCCAAGTAGGCGGGCAACTTGCCTTTACCGCGCTCGTTGAACACGACCAGAGCGGGAATCATGAGCGCTCGCCCTCCCCGATATCGTCGAAAAATTCCACCTCGCCCGTGTCGAGCGAATACTCCGCACCGACCACCAGCAAGCCATCGTTCTGGATCAAGTGCTCGATGATGTCGGAGCCGTGCCGCAGGTTTCTCACCGAGGCGCGGATGTTGGCGCGCACCGCCTCACGCATCAGCGCGGGCAGATCGTCCTTGAGCTCGGTGCTCAGCAGGCTCTCCACGGACGGCCGGACCAGATCGACGATGGAGCGCACGTTGCGGGATTGATTTTCCCGCGGGCTCTTGAGCTGTTGTAGCGTCGTCTCGACGGCACCGCAATTCGAATGGCCGAGCACCACCACAAGGCGCGTGGCGAATCTGTCCGCGGCAAACTCGATGCTGCCGATTTGCGAGGGCGCGACGATGTTGCCCGCGACGCGAATCACGAACAGATCGCCGAGACCCTGATCGAACACGATCTCGACCGGCACTCTCGAGTCGGAGCAGCCGAGGATGGCGGCGAAGGGAGCTTGGCCGGTGGCGAGCTCGATGCGGCGCGCATGGAGCGATTCGGGGTTGCGAAGATCGGCCACGAAACGGCGGTTCCCGTCTCGCAGCAGCGCGAGCGCCTCCCGCGCCGGTATCATGCAGGACTAGGGTGTGCGGCCTGCGGTCGGGCCGCCTCGTAAAATGCGCGCCGGCAAAAGCAGCACGGCCTTCAGGAAGGCGAGGAGTGCCTCGACGACCACGGCAACGATGCGGAACGGCAGCGACAACAGCCACAAGAACGGCAACAGAATGATCGCCGCCAAGGCGAGTGGCCAGCACAGCACGAACAGCAGGCACCATGCGACGATCAGCAACAGCGTTTTCATGCGAGCATCTCCGCCATGGTGAATCGGAAAAAACTATCGGGAGCAGGAGCCCGGATCGTATGTTACTGCGTTTGCCCGCGGCGGGCACGCACCCGTTCGCGGCGCTCGAGGCTCGCCGCCGACCAGATCTCCGCTGACTTGTAGTACTCGGGCACGGCCGGAACGTGCGGCGGCAGAATCACCCAGGGTTGCTTGGAGGTCGTGAAGATGTGTATGTCCGGCGGGAACCGATCGGGCGCGTCCAGGGTTCCGACGCGCACGAAGTGGATGGCCTCGCCCGCACCTGAGTAATTGCTCCACACGGCGACACGGCATCGCGGACAACGGGAAATCCGCTGCCCCTTGCCGCTCGCGCTCGGCGTCACCACGACCTCGACGTCGCCTTCGAGAAGCTTCACCCGGTCCGCCTCGATCATCGCATTCAAGGCGAACGCTGCGCCGGTCTCGCGCTGGCACCAGCGGCAATGACAACAATGCACGATCATGGGCGGTGCCGACATCCGGTAGCGCACCAAACGACAGGTACAGCCTCCGTCAATTGCTTCTGCGATGCTCATGAGTTTCTCCCGAACAACACTCGCTTTCCGGCATTTTAAGGCATTCGTTGCTGTGTGGCGTCAGGCGCCTGGTGCGCGCAGCCCGCGCCGACCCGCCTCGGCACAAAGGCCTGCCGAAAAGGCGAGCCACCAGAGAATCGCGAGCCAGGCACTCCCGCCCACCGGGTATTGCCGCATCAGCACGAGCCCCGCGGACGCGGCGAACATGCACGCAAACGCAATCATCGCGAGCGGCCCCGCAGCGAGTCGATAGTGCAGCAAGCCGCGCAACAGCGCGCCGTAGCCGAGTGCGCCGGCGAAGGCGCTCATCGCAACCACGAGCAACGCCGCCATCTCCACCCCGCTTCCAGCAAGGAGCGGCGCCGCCAGCAAGCCGAGGCGCGCGAGCAAGCCACTCTGGATTGAGGCGGCCGCGACAAAGGCGGGCGGCCGCCACCGAGCCGGCCGAGGACGCAGACAGAGGGCTAAGCCGGCGCCGTGCAACGCGCCGTAACATGCAAAGGCAAGGGCGATGGGCGCATGCGTGCTCGAGAGCCTCGCCAAGCCGACCCCGAGAATCGCTGCCGCGAGCAGCTCTGCATGGCGCCGGCAGCGTAGCCGTGGCTCAGCGTCCGGCACCTGCGTTAGCATCCGAACGCACGCCTGAGGAGAATTCCATGCTCGAGCTGAGACCGAGTTGCGAGTGCTGCGATATCCCGCTGCCGCCCGCTTCCACCCACGCCCGGATCTGTTCCTTCGAATGCACATTCTGCGCGGACTGCGCCGACGGACGGCTGGGCGGAAAATGCCCGAACTGCGGCGGCGAGCTGGTCGTGCGGCCGAGACGTCCCGAGGCGGCGCTCGCCCGCCATCCGGCCTCCACGCACCGTGTGCACAATCCCACCGGCTGCGCCGCCTCGCCGCAAGCGCGCTAATCCGCCGACGGAGTCTCGCCGCCGAGGATGCGGTGAAATCGCGCGCGCTCGATGTTTCCTCCGCTGAGTACCACCGCCACCGTCTTGCCCGCCATGCGCGCGCGTTCCTCGAGCAGCGCGGCGAGCGGCGCCGCGCCCGCGCCCTCCACGACCTGGTGGGTATCGTCGAAATAGATGCGTATCGCCTCGGCGATCGCGTCCTCGCTCACCTCCACCATGCGGGCCGCCCCGCGGCAGAGGATCGCAATGGCGTCGGCGTGCGGCTCGCGCGTGGCGAGCCCGTCGGCGAAGGTCTTGGCGGACGGCGCAGCGATTGCGCGGCCGGCCGCGAACGACAGCGCCGTCGCCGGCGCACCGGCGGCGCCCACGGCGATGATTTCGGTGAAAAGCCCCAGCAGGTCGCGCACCGCAATGAGTCCGCTGATGCCCGTTCCCATGCCGACGCCCACGTACACGGCATCGAGCGGGCCCGAGCGCAGCAACTCCCATGCGTACGTGGCAACGCCGAGGACGAGATGTCGGTGAAAAGAGGGGACGAAATGCAGTCCCTCCTGTTCCGCGACGCGGCGCGCCTCGTGCTTTGCCTCGTCGAAGTCGCGGCCGAACTCGACCAGGTTCCCGCCGAACGATGCGATCGCGGAATTCTGATCGGGCGAGTTGCCGCGAGGCACGTAGACGGTCGCGGCCAGGCCCGCGCGCGCCGCGGCGAAAGCGATCGACTGACCGTGATTGCCGCGGGTTGCCGTAACGACTCCCCGCACCTCTCGATCGGAGCGGCGCAGCCCATCGAGATAGACGAGCCCGCCCCGGACCTTGAACGCGCCGGTGGGCGTGTGGTTCTCGTGCTTGACCCAGACGGTGCACCCGGCGCGGCGAGAGAGCTTCGGCCAGGGGTACTGCGGCGTCGGCGGCACGACGGCGTGCACCAGCGCGACCGCGCGCTCGAGCTCGGCCGCGTCGAAAGCGATCGTGGAGGATTGCACGTTGGAGCTCCCGGGACGAGCCCGCATGATGCCATTTCGCGCGGCGGACGCCGCGCCATTTCGCTCATCGGACGAAAGCAGAATGGCCCGTCCGGGCGGCTATTCCGCGATCCCCGCGGTGCAGCTATACTTCCCGACTTCTTTTTCAATGGGTTTTCAAGCCGCCGTGTCCCAGCCCGAATCCTCCGATACCCATTTCTTCAATTCATTCAGCGTGGTCCTCGGGATCCTGATCGCCTTCACCATCTGCCTGTTCGCCTTTGCGCGCGGGCTCGGGCGCGACTATCAATTGCGTGACGTGCGCGACGATCCTCTCCTGAAGCAGCAGATCGAGCAGAACACGGCGCCGTTCGCCCGCGAGGCGGTCGCCGGGCAGGACAACAGCGCGCTCGCCATCACCCCGACCGCCCCGGGCGGTGCATCAGGCTCGGCGGCGGCCGTCCCCACCACCGGCGAGGAGGCGTTCAAGCAGGTGTGCTCCGCCTGTCACGGCACCGGTCTCAATGGCGCACCCAAGGCCGGCGATAAGGCGGCCTGGGCGCCGCGCATCGCGCAAGGCAAGGACACGCTATACAAGGATGCGATTTCCGGCAAAGGCCTGATGCCGCCCAAGGGGGGCACCACCTGGCCGGATGCCACGATTCGCATGACCGTCGACTACATGGTTTCGCTCGCCAAGTAGATCTCTTCCGTGGCAGACCGCTCTCGCTAGCGTTCTTCCCGCAGCGCGCGATCGAGCCCGCGCAGTCCAATCGCCTCGGATAGCCTGCGGAGAACGGCGGTCAGGAGCCGCCGATCTTGGCCTCGAGGTCCTTGAGCCGCTGCTCCATCGCGGCGAGAGCGGTTTGCGTGCGCTTGAGCAGAGCCGCCTGCACGTCGAACTCGGTCCGGCTCACGAGGTCGAGCTTGGCGAGCTGCGCCTGCAGGACGGCCTTGAAGTTTGCCTCGAGATCGCGGGCCATGCCGCGCAAGGATTCAGGTACCGCCTCCGCGAGTTTACGCGCCAGGTCGTCGAGACCCGTGGAACCTATGAAGCTCATTTCATACCTCCCAATCCTCGGCCGCCCCTCGATAACGCACCAGCGGCGCGCACACGCGCCAAAGGGATGCATCGCTCCGGTCGCGCGGCTCGCAACTCCTTGATATGCCGACGTCCTGCGCCTGGCATGGAAGCTGCATCCCTTGAAAGCAATAGTACGCGGAACTCGACTGGGGGTCGCTCGATTAACCGTCGTATGCGGGGATAAATGGATGAAGCTGATCACCGCCGTCATCAAGCCGTTCAAGTTGGACGAGGTGCGACAGGCGGTGGCCGACATCGGTATTCAAGGGGTGACAGTCACCGAGGTGCAAGGCTACGGACACCAGCTCGGCCGGGTGGATATGTATCGGGCGACAGAGCGACGGGTGGATTTCCTGCCCACCACCAAAGTGGAGCTCGCAGTGGATGATTCAATTGCGGAGCAAGTGCTCGAGGCAGTGTGTAACGTTGCTAGGACAGGCAAACCCGGCGACGGCAAGGTTTGGATAGTCGAGCTGGAGCAGGCCTTGCGCGTGCGCACCGGCGAGACCGGTCCGGACGCCATCTAGCTCGCGCCCTCATCGACTTGACGTTTGTCTCGAGCAAAATTCGGACGATTTAGGAGCATCTCGCGCCGGCAAGCCAGCCAACTCCCCCGTCGGTGCGATATCCCGCCGGCGCGGGTTCCTCACCAGGGGCCCGCGCCGTATTTTTTTGAGACGTTGTCGGCGCGCGGATGCCGCGCGTTATACATTACAAAAATATCAGGGATGTCATGCTGCACTGCAAAATAAACAGCTGCAACCCGCGCCGTGAGTCGCCAGCTTCGAGCCCAGCAGAGGAGTTTCTGTTCCATGAAAATGGTCGTAGCCATCATCAAGCCTTTCAAGCTCGACGACGTGCGCGCAGCCCTTGCGGAAGTGGGGATACAAGGCATTACCGTGACGGAGGTCAAGGGTTTCGGCCGGCAAAAGGGTCACACTGAGCTCTATCGTGGGGCTGAATACGTGGTGGACTTCCTGCCCAAGGTGAAGCTCGAGCTGGCCGTCGATGACGATCAGGTCGATCGGGTGGTAGAAGCCATCATCGAAGCGGCTCGCACGGGGAAGATAGGCGACGGTAAGATATTCGTCTCGGAACTTGGTCAAGCGGTGCGCATCCGCACGGGAGAAGTCGGTTCGCGCGCCCTGTAGCTGTTAAGCGAGGAAGGCTTTCGATGAAACGCGTTATCTTGTGCGCGCTGCTGATGGCATGGTCGACTCTCGCATCGGCCGTGGTTTACAAGTGGGTCGATGCGCAAGGCAAGACCCAGTATGGCGATCGTCCGCCGGACGGCGTGCATGCCGAGGTGGTCGAGGGCCTGGGCGCGTGACTCGCGCCCCGCAACCTCACCGCCGCCTGCAGCCAAAGCGCCGAACGCGCCGGCCGCGACGACGACCGACGTCAAGAAAGCGGTGCAGAGCGACGTTTCCACGGCCCGCGAGAAGCAATGCACGGACGCGCAAGAGCGCTACAAGAAGCTGATCGAAGGTCGCCACATCTACAAGACCGGCGACAATGGCGAACGCGTTTACTTGAGCTCGCAGGAAATCGATGAAGAGCGGGTCAACGCGAAGAAGGACATCGACGATACCTGCAATAGTGCGACCTGATAGCTTCTTGCCGATCGTTTCCTAAGACTCCCGTCCCGTCAGAACCTGCCCACTCGCGACCCGCCGGCCGGGCCGGCGCTGCATGCCGCCGTGGGGCTGATCGCGTCCGGCGCCGCCTGCCGCGAGGTCCTGCACTGCGCCGATTTTGCCGACCCGGGCGCAAAGCCTTAGGCTAGGCGCAGCCGTTCACTTCGAGGATCACGTGCTATGCAAATCGGCTTCGTCGGATTGGGCGCGATGGGCAGCCACATGGCGCGTAATCTCGCCCAAGCGGGCCTGCTCAGGGGAGTGTGGAATCGAACGACCGAGAAGGCGACGACACTCGCGGCGGAGCTCAAGTGTCATGCCTTCGTCGATCTCGCCGAGCTCGCCGCGAACAGCGAGGCGGTGGTGATTTGCGTATCGGCCGACGAGGACGTGCGCGCGGTGATCGCCGGGCTCGAGCCCGCCTTGAGCCCGCGCATGATCGTGATGGATTGCTCCACGGTGGGCGCGGGCACGGCGCGCGACATGCACGCGCAGCTCTCGCCCTTGGGCGTCGGCTTTCTCGATTGCCCGGTGAGCGGCGGCGTCGAGGGCGCGCGCCTTGCAAGCCTCGCGATCATGGTGGGGGGCGATGAGGAGGACTACGCGCGCGCCGTGCCGGTGCTCGAGAAGATGGGCAAGACCATCGCGCACATGGGTCCGAGCGGCGCCGGCCAGGCCACCAAGGCGACGAACCAGATCATGTGCGCGGGGATCATCCAAGCGGTGGGCGAGGCGATGGCGTTCGCCCACGCGGAAGGATTGCCGCTCGAGCGGGTCATCGAAGTCCTCGGCAAGGGCGCGGGCTCGAGCTGGTACTTCGTCAATCGAGCGCCGTTCATGGCGAGGCAAAGCTATCCCGCGGGCTTCAAGGTGCGGCTGCACGCGAAGGATCTGCGCATCTGCCGCGACATGGCGGCACAGCACGGGGCGCGCTTGCCGATCGTCGACTCGACGCTGAAAGAATACGCCGCGCTCGTGGTCGAGGGCTTCGGTGACGAGGACATCTCCGCCATCTATCGGCTGAAATCGACACTCTTCCCAGACACGAAACCCGCCGCATCATGAGCGCAGCCGCCGCCGGCGCCGTGCTGCGGATTGCGACGCGCAAGAGCCGCCTTGGCTCTGTGGCAAGCAGAGCACGTGGCGACGCTCCTGCGCGGCGCGCACGCCGGGCTCGACGTCGAGCTCATGCCGATGTCGACGCAGGGCGATCGGATCCAGGACCGGAGCCTCGCGGCCATCGGCGGCAAGGGTTTGTTCATCAAGGAGCTCGAGGTTGCGCTCGCCGAGCGACGCGCCGACATCGCGGTCCACTCCATGAAGGACGTGCCGGCGGAGATGCCGCAGGGCTTCGTGATCGCCGCGTTTCTCGCGCGCGCCGATCCGCGCGACGCGCTGCTCTGCCGGCGCGGCAGCGCCCTCACGGACCTCCCCGCGGGCGCGAAGCTCGGTACCTCGAGCCTGCGGCGCCAGGCGCAGATCCTGGCCGTACGGCCCGACCTACGCATCGAGCCGTTGCGCGGCAACGTCGACACGCGCCTGGCGCGTCTCGAGAACGGCGCCCTGGACGCCATCGTCCTCGCCTGTGCCGGCCTCGTCCGCCTCGGGCTCGAGTCGCACATCACCACCCGTCTCGACCCCGCGACGATGCTGCCGGCGGTAGGTCAAGGAGCGATCGGCATCGAGTGCCGCAACGACGATACGCGCACGCGCGCGCTCGTGGCGGCACTCGATGATGCCGCTACTCACACCGCGCTCGCGGCAGAGCGCGCCTTTGCGCGAACGTTGGGCGGGAGCTGTCAATCACCGATCGCCGCCCTCGCGCGCATCGAGGGGGACCGTCTGACGCTTCAGGGTTTGGTCGCGGAGCCCGACGGATCGCGCCTGCTGCGCGAGAGCGTATCGGGTGACTGCGCCCGCGCCGCAACCCTCGGCGAGGAACTCGCGCGGCGTCTGCTCGAGTCGGGCGCCCGCGAATTACTGGAGCGGCTGCGTAGCGCCTGATCGCATGCTCCCGCTGCACGGCATCGGCGTCCTCGTCACTCGACCACGACATCAAGCCGCTGCACTTTGCCGCCTGCTCGAGGCGCAGGGCGCGAGCGTCGAGCGTTTCGCCGCCATCGAGATCGAGCCCATCGACGAGCGCCGCGAGTGGGCGGCACGGCTCGGTGACCTGCATCAATTCGGCCTCATCATCTTCACGAGCGCCAACGCGGTCAGGTACGGCGCGGCGCTGCTCGAGCAACGCCGCGATCTGCCGCTGGCCGCCATTGGGCCGGCCACCGCGCGCGCGCTCAATCAGGCCGGCTACCGCGTGTCGGTGCAGTCGCTCGAGGGAGCCGACTCGGAAAGCCTGCTGCGTCATCCGAAGCTCAACGCCGTCGCGGGCGAGCGCGTGCTGCTCGTCAAGGGACGACAGGGTCGCGAGCTGCTGGAACAAGAGCTCGCGCGCCGCGGCGCCCTGCTCGCGATGGCCGAAGTCTACCGGCGCGAATGCCCGCGGCCGAGCGCTGCAGAACTGAGCGCGCTGGAGGCTCGCTTCGCGGCACACGAGATCCACGCCATCACGGCGACGAGTGTCGAGATCGCCGCGAATCTGCTCGCGCTCGCAACGCCCCGGCTGCGCCGCGCTTTCGACGCGGTGCACTGGGTGGTGCCGAGCGCGCGCGTGGCGCAGTGCCTGCGCGAGGGCGGCGTAAAGGCCACCTCGCTGCTCGCTCGCTCGGCCGAGGATCAGGACCTGGTCTGCGCCCTCATCGACTGGCGCGCGGGTGAATCGGGCGCGTAATCGAAGGAGTCGAAGGACATCGCGGACTCAGCCACACCGCGCGCCATGAAGTCGCGGCGCACGGCCTCGATCATTCGCGGAGGGCCGCTCGCGTAGATCTCGTGATGCTCGAGTCCCTCCACCTCGGCGAGCACCGCCTCGTGCACGAATCCGCGCCGTCCTCCCCAGGCGGGGGATGGCTCGGAAAGAACGGGGACGTAGCGCAAGCGGGCGTCGGCCCGTGCCGCCTCTTCCAGGAAGGCGTGCGCGTACAGATCGCGTTCCTCACGCACACCCCAATAGAGCGTCATGCGCCGAGGCAAGCCCGTCTCGAGAACGTGGCGCAGGATGCTCTTGAGCGGCGCGAGACCGGTGCCACCCCCGACGAGCAGCAGGGGCGGCGCAGCCGCGCCCGGCGACTCGGCGGCGGCGATCTCCCGATAGACGCTGTTCCCCAGAGGTCCTTCGAGATGCAGCACGGCGCCGCGCATCTCCTCGGCAAACACCTGCTCCGAGAATTCACCGCCGGGAGCTCGGCGTACGTGCAGCTCGAGCGGGCGGGCATCGTGCGGCGGCGAGGCGATGGAGAAGCTGCGCCGCCGGCCCTTGGACAACAGGACATCGATGTACTGCCCCGGCTTGAAATCGAAACTCTCGGCGGGCGGCAGTCGCAGATAAACTCCCATCACATCGTGCGCGAGCCGCTCGATGCGCTCGACGCGGCACGGCAGGCGCTTGACGCGCAACGCGCCCGCGGCACCAGGCACGAACGTCTCGAGGAGCAAATCGCTGCGAGCGTGCGCCCGACAGAGCAGCACGAGTCCGTCGGCGGTCTCGGCATCCGACAGACCGAGCGGCCGACCGTTCGGATAGGCCACCTCGCCCTCGAGCAGTCGCGCTCGACAGGCTCCGCAGTTGCCGCCCAAGCACCGATGCGGCACGTCGAGTCCCGCGCGCAGAGCCGCATCGAGCACCGTCTCGTCGGCGGCGCTCTCGAACGTCCGGGCAGATCTGAACAGCTTGACGTGCAACGCCGGCTCCTCGGCGCCCATCCTAATATGTCGGCGCGTCGCGCGCCGCTCTCGCGTAGCGGCTCGCGGCGATTGATGGCTTCGGCTATGCTCGCCGCATGCGCATCGAGTTCGTGAAGATGCAGGGCCTTGCAAACGATTTTCTCGTCTTCGACGCTCCCGCCGGGCTCGCGGGTGCAGCCATCGACCCCGGCCGGATGCGTGCGCTGGCCGATCGGCACACCGGCGTCGGCTTCGATCAGGCACTCATGCTCGAAGCGCCGCGCGATCCGAGCAATCGCGTGTTCTATCGGATCTTCAACGCCGACGGACGCGAAGTGGAGCAATGCGGCAACGGCGCACGATGCGTCGCCGCGCTCCTGTATGCGCGCGCTCCGCAACGCGGACCCGAGCTCGTGATGGAGAGCAAGGCGGGGCCGGTGCATGCGTGCGTGCGGCCGGACGGGTCGGTGTCGGTGGACATGGGGGAACCCGCGTTCGACCCGGCGTCGATTCCGCTCGATGCGCCCGCCGAACGGTTGAGCTACTCCCTCGAGATCGACGGGCAGATCGTGGAGCTCGGTGCGGTCTCGATCGGCAACCCGCACGCAGTGCTGCGCGTCGAGGACGTCAAGACCGCGCCTGTCGCGCAGCTAGGGTACGCCATCGAGCGCCATCCGCGCTTTCCGCGGCGGGCCAACGTCGGCTTCATGCAAGTCCTCGGAGCAGCGCATATCGCTTTGCGAGTGTTCGAGCGCGGCGTGGGCGAAACTCTCGCCTGCGGCACGGGTGCTTGCGCGGCCGTTGCGGTAGGCCGCCGTCAGGGCCTGCTCGCGCCGGACGTGCGCGTCGATCTACCGGGGGGAACCGCGGAGGTCTCATGGGGAGGGAGCGGCGAGCACGCGTGGCTGACCGGGCCCGCGATCACGGTTTTCAGTGGCATAGTGGACATCTAATGGGTCATCATGGGGAGCGTACAGTAATGACAAGTCAGGCACGGGGCATCAAACAGGACACGATCAACGACGGCAGCGTCACGCAGTATCTAGAGACCTATCCGGATTTCTTCGAGCGCAACGTCGCCCTGCTCGCGAAGCTCCGCTTGCCGCATCTGCGCGAGTCGAGTGCGACGGTGAGCCTGGTCGAGCGTCAAGTGGAAGTGCTGCGCGATCGCAATCAGGCGCTCGAGCGCAAGCTTGCGGAGCTGTTGGATGTCGCGCGCGCGAACGACGCCCTCGCGAATCGCATCCATTGTCTCTCCCAAAGACTCATCCGTGGGCGCACGCTCCTCGAGACCATCAATGCCGTCGAGACGAGCCTGCGCGAGGATTTCGATGCGCGCAACTCGGTGTTGCTCTTGTTCATGGAGCAGGCCCGGGATCTCGAGGCCGCCGCCGGCCGGTTCCTCAAGACCGCGGATCCGGCCGACGACGTGGTCAAGACATTCGAATCGCTCCTGCAGTCGGGCAAGCCTCGCTGCGGGCAGATCCGCGATGCGCAGCGCGACTATCTCTTCGGCAAGGATTCCATCGAGATCGGCTCCGTCGCACTCGCGCCGCTCGGTGCCAAGGGAGTTTTGGGCCTGCTGGCGATCGGCGCGAGCGATACGGATCGCTTTCACCCGGCCATGAGCACCGAGTTCCTGACGCGCATCAGCGAGTTGCTCGCGAATGCCTTGACGCGCTGAGGAGACGGGCCCGCCGTGCATCCGAACGAGAGCGAGTGGATCGAGCGCTTCGCCTCGCACTTGAAGCACGAGCGGCGCATAAGCGCGCATACGGTCGCGGCCTATCTCGCCGACATCGCGCAGCTCGCCCTGTTCTGCGATGCGCGCAAGATCGCCGCCTTCAGCGGCATCGACGCCTTGCAGGTGCGTACCTTCGCCGCCACGACTCACGCGCGGGGTCTGTCCGCGCGCAGCATTCAGCGGCGGCTGTCGGCACTGCGGACATTTTTTGAATTCCTCATGCGCGAGGGCGCGAGCACCCGCAATCCCGCGGTCGATGTGCGCGCGCCGAAGCAAAAAAAGCGCCTCCCGACGACGCTCGATGCGGACCAGATGGGACGCCTGCTCGCCTTCCGCAGCGACGATACCCTGTCCGCGCGCGACAAGGCCCTCATGGAGCTCTTCTACTCCTCGGGCTTGCGCCTGGCGGAGCTCGTGAGCCTCGACGTGACCTCGCTCGATCTCAAGGACCGCACGGTGCGCGTGCTCGGCAAGGGCGCGAAGTCGCGTGTCCTGCCGATCGGCCGCCATGCCATTGCGGCGCTCGAGCGCTGGCTCAAGGAGCGGGCCGTGCTGCTCGCGCAGACACCTGCAGGAGCGCACCCCGGCGCGGTCTTCGTCGGCCGCGCCGGGCGGCGGCTTTCGGCGCGCGCGGTGCAGTTGCGGGTCGACCTCTGGGCGCGGCGCCAGGGCCTCGGTGTGCACGTCCACCCGCACATGTTCCGCCACTCCTTCGCGACGCATTTGCTCGAGTCGAGCGGCAATCTGCGCGGCGTTCAGGAGCTTCTCGGGCACGCCGACATCGCCACGACCCAGGTGTACACCCACCTCGATTTCCAGCACCTGGCCAAGGTCTACGACGCCTCGCATCCGCGAGCCCGCCGGCGCCGCGCTTGAAACGGCGGCCGCGCGCCCCCAGTGACAGGAGCTTCATGCAGCACGACCCGGAGCGAATTTACGGTACCACCATCCTCGCCGTGCGGCGGGGTGGCCACGTGGCGGTGGGCGGGGACGGACAGGTAACGCTCGGGCAAAGCGTGATGAAGGGCAATGCGCGCAAGGTGCGCCTGCTATACGGCGGCAAAGTGCTCGCCGGCTTCGCCGGCGGCACGGCGGATGCTTTCACGCTGTTCGAGCGCTTCGAAGGCAAGCTCGAGAAATTCGGCAATCTCACCCGCGCGGCGATCGAGCTGGCGAAGGACTGGCGCAGCGACAGGAGCCTGCGCCGGCTCGAGGCCCTGCTGTGCGTCGCCGATACCACCAGCATGTATGTCATATCGGGCACGGGCGATGTGATCGAGCCCGAGCACGACCTGATCGCCATCGGCTCCGGCGGCGGCTACGCACAGGCCGCCGCGCACGCCCTGATGCAGGCAACCGAGCTCCCGGCGCGGGAGATCGTGGAACGTTCGCTCAATATCGCCGCGGACATCTGCATCTACACCAATCGCAATCTCACCATCGAGGAGCTCTGATTCGATGTCGCAAATGACCCCGCGCGAGATCGTCGAGGAGCTCGACAAGCACATCGTCGGCCAGAAAGCGGCGAAGCGCGCGGTCGCGATCGCCTTGCGCAACCGCTGGCGCCGCGGCCAGGTGGCAGAGAACCTGCGCGCCGAAATCACCCCGAAGAACATCCTGATGATCGGCCCGACGGGCGTGGGCAAGACCGAGATCGCCCGCCGCCTCGCCCGGCTCGCCAAGGCGCCCGTTCATCAAGGTGGAGGCCACGAAGTTCACCGAAGTGGGCTATGTTGGACGTGAAGTTGACTCGATCGTCCGCGATCTTGTGGAGATCTCCGTCAAAATGACCCGCGAAGAAGAAATGGCCAAGGTGCGCCACCGTGCCGCCGACGCGGCGGAGGACCGCATCCTCGACGTGCTCTTGCCGCGCGCTCAGGCGGGCTTCGTTTCGGACACTGCGCCGCGCGACACCGAGACGCGGCAGCGTTTCCGCAAGATGCTGCGCGAGCACGAGCTCGACGACCGCGAGATCGAGATCGAGGTGCGCGCGACGCCCGTGGGCGTCGAGATCATGGCGCCGCCGGGCATGGAGGAGATGACCCAGCAGCTGCAAGGCATGTTCCAGAGCCTCGGTGGCGGCAAGACGCGCGCGCGCAAGCTCAAGATCAAGCGAGGCGCTGAAGCTGCTCGTCGACGAGGAAGCCGCGAAGATGATCAACGAGGAGGAGCTGAAGGTGCGCGCGGTCGACAACGCCGAGCAGAACGGCATCGTCTTCATCGACGAGATCGACAAGATCGCCCGCCGCCAGGAAACCGCCGGTGCCGACGTCTCGCGCGAGGGCGTGCAGCGCGACCTGTTGCCGCTGGTCGAGGGCTGCACCGTCAACACCAAGTACGGCACGGTCAAGACCGATCACGTGCTGTTCATCGCGTCGGGCGCGTTTCACATGTCCAAGCCCTCGGATCTGATTCCCGAGCTGCAGGGCCGCCTGCCGATACGCGTCGAGCTCGAGCCGCTCAAGGTGGAGGATTTCGTGCGCATTCTGACCGAGCCCGACGCCTCGCTCTGCCGCCAGTATTCAGCGCTGCTGGCCACCGAGGGCGTCGAGATCAAGTTCGAGGAGTCGGGCGTGCGGCGGCTCGCCGAGGTGGCGTTCGAGGTGAACGAGACCACCGAGAACATCGGCGCGCGCCGGCTGCACACGGTCATGGAGCGCCTGCTCGAGGCCGTGTCCTTCGATGCCGCGGACCGCAGCGGCGCGCACGTGGTGATCGATCGAGCCTACGTCGAGAGCAACCTGGGCGAGCTGGCGCGCGATCAGGATCTGTCGCGCTACATTCTGTAGCGCAAGCCCTAAGAGCCGCATGCCGCAGCCGACGCGAGATCAAGTTACGCACGCGCTCGCGCGTCCTCGAGGTCACCTTCGACGACGGCACGCATTTCGAGCTGCCGTTCGAGTACCTGCGGGTGTTCTCGCCTTCCGCCGAGGTCACCGGTCACGGCGGCGGCGAGGGCGTGCTGCAGACCGGGAAAGAGGACGTCGGCGATCGAGCGCATCGAGCCGGTGGGCAACTACGCGCTGCGGCTGCATTTCGACGACGGCCACAACACGGGACTGTATTCGTGGAGCTTTGCTGCACGAGCTCGGCGCGGAGCAGTCCGCAAAGTGGGCGCGGTATCTCGAGCGCTGCGCCGAGGCCGGAGTCAAGCGCGGGCATGATCGCGCGCTAAGATCTCGAGGTTCCGTGAACGCCTATGCAGGGCTCGCGCCAGTGCAGGGCTCGCCCAAGGAGCGCCATGAAAACCTCCGACCGCACGGTCGATTTCGGATTCGAGAAGGTGCCGCGGGCGCAGAAGGCCGAGCGCGTGCGCGCCGTCTTCAGCTCGGTCGCCGGCAAGTACGACCTGATGAACGATTTGATGTCCTTCGGCGTGCACCGGCTGTGGAAGCACTTCACGCTCTCGCTGACCGGCCTGAAGGCCGGCCAGCGCGCGCTCGACGTCGCCGGCGGAACCGGCGATCTCGCCGTCGGACTTGCGCGCCAGGTGGGCAAGACCGGGCGAGTCGTGCTCTCGGACATCAATCCGCACATGCTCGAGGCCGGCCGCGACCGGCTGCTCGATGCAGGGTTCGCCGGCAACGTCGACTGCGTGCTCGCCGATGCCGAGCGGTTGCCGTTCGCGGACGACTCCTTCGATTGCGTCACCATCGGGTTCGGGTTGCGCAACGTGACCGACAAGGCCGCCGCCCTCTCCTCCATGCACCGCGTGTTGAAGCCGGGCGGTCAGCTGCTCGTGCTCGAATTCTCGAGCACCGTGTCGCCCCGGGTCTCAAGCCGCTCTACGACGCCTACTCCTTCAACGTGCTGCCGCGCCTCGGCGAATGGATTGCGAAGGACGCGGCGAGCTATCGCTATCTGGCGGAGTCGATCCGCATGCACCCGGACCAGGAGACCCTGCTCGCCATGCTCGACGAGGCCGGCTTCGGGCAACCCGGTACCACAATCTCACCGGCGGCATCGTCGCCGTCCACCGCGGGTACAAGATCTGACATGCCGGCAACTCCCGTGTGGCTGGCGGCCGTCGAATCCCTGCTCAACCGCGGCATCGATCAGTCCATCCGGGCACGGCGCGGTGGCCGGCCGGTTGAACCGAACCTCGATGGAGCTGCGCATCGAGGGACTCGCACCCATCCGCATCGCGGCCTTCGGAGGCCGCCTCGTGCTCGCGACCGGTCCGGGTGCCGGCGCCGGTTCGGGCGCGCGTACTGCGGGCAGCACGGGTGCTGATCCCGACGCCGTCATCGCGGGGCCCCCGCTCGCGCTTCTCGAGCTGTTCGCGCGCCGCGAGGACAGCGCCGCTCCGCGCGGATCGCCGAGCGCGTGCACATCACGCGGCGATGCAGAGATCGCCGCGCGCTACCGCGAGCTCCTCGAGCTGGCGCGCCCCGACTGGGAAGAGGAGCTGTCGCGGCTCATCGGCGATCTGCCGGCGCGGCGCGCTCTCGCTCGCGGCGCGAGCGGCGCTCTCCTGGGCCGCGGCTTCGCGCGCACGCGCCGGGCGAACGTCGCCGAGTATCTGCAGGAAGAGAGCCGCGATCTGGTGAGCAAGCCCGAGGTCGAGGAGTTTCTTGCCCAAGTCGATGAGCTGCGCGAGACCGCCGACCGCGTCGAGGCGCGGCTCGCCCGCCTCGAGCGCAGGCTCGACGGGCGCCGCGAGATCGAGGGCTCGGCGTGACACGGCTGCGCGTCGCCGCGCGCCTGCTCGAGATCCACCGCGCGCTGGTGCGTCACGGGCTCGACGACTTCGTGCGCGCCACGCATCTGTATCGCCCGTTTCGTTTCCTGTTCTATCTGTCGCCCTGGACCTGGTTTCAGCGCAGCGCCGGAGCGACCCGCGGCGAGCGCTTGCGGCTCGCGCTCGAGGAGCTCGGACCGATCTTCGTGAAGTTCGGCCAGGCGGTCTCGACGCGCCGCGATCTGCTCCCCGTCGACATCGCCGACGAGCTCGCAAAGCTCCAGGACCGCGTGCCCCCGTTCGAGAGCACCGTCGCCGTGGCGATCATCGAGCAGGCCTTCGGCCGGCCGCTCGCGGAGATCTTCGCGACCTTCGAGGCGACCCCGCTCGCGGCCGCCTCGATCGCGCAGGTGCATGCGGCGACCTTGAAGAGCGGCGAGGAGGTCGTGGTCAAGATCCTGCGGCCGGGGATGCACGAGGTGATCGAGCGCGATCTGCGAAGTGCTGCGGCGCCCTCGCCGCGCTCGCCGACGAGTACTGGGAGGACGCGCGGCGGCTGCGGCCGCTCGAGCTCGTGAGCGAGTACCGCAAGACCATTCTCGACGAGCTCGATCTCATGCGCGAGGCGGGCAATGCCGCTCAGCTGAAGCGCAATTTCGCGGGCTCGACGCTCCTCTACGTTCCGGTCGTGTACTGGGACTACTGCCGCAGCAACGTGATGGTCATGGAGCGCATCCACGGCATCATCGTGAGCCGCATGGACGAGCTGCGCGCGCGCGGCACGAACATCGCGAAGCTCGCCGAGAACGGCGTCGAGATCTTCTTCACGCAGGTGTTCCGGCATAATTTCTTTCATGCCGACATGCATCCGGGAAACATCTTCGTGCAGACCGACGATCCGCAGAATCCGCGCTATGCCGCGGTGGACTTCGGCATCGTCGGCACGCTGCAGCCGCGCGATCAGCACTATCTGGCGGAGAATTTCCTCGCCTTCTTCGAGCGCGACTACGCGCCGCGTCGCGGCGCTGCACATCGAATCGGGCTGGGTGCCCCGATCGGCGCGGGTGGACGAGCTCGAATCCGCGGTACGCACGGTGTGCGAGCCGATCTTCAACAAGCCGCTCGCAGGAGATCTCCTTCGCGCAGGTGCTGCTGCGCCTGTTCGAGATCGCGCGGCGCTTCGACATGCAAGTTCAGCCGCAGCTCATGCTGCTGCAAAAGACGCTGCTCAACATCGAGGGTCTCGGGCAGGCAGCTCTATCCCGAGCTCGATCTGTGGAAGACGGCGCAGCCGATCTTGCAGCGCTGGATGCGCGAGCGGATGAGCCCGCGAACGCTCCTGAAGCAAGTGCGCGCGCAGCTTCCGGACACGATCGAGGCGCTGAAGCAGCTGCCGCAGCTCTTCAACACCGCCGTGCGCGAGGCGGCGGAGGGTCGCGTGCGCTGGCAGGTGCAGAGCGCGCAGATCGAGGAGCTGCGCCGTCGAGCTGCGCAGCAATCGCCCTGCGGCGCGACATCGCGCTCGCGGCGGCGGTGCTGTGGCTTTCGGGTTTCATCTGGCTGGCCGCGGCGGCGCACATGCGCTGGCTCGGCGGGCTGCAACTCATCGCCGCGGCGGGATTGCTGCTGTGGTTCAAAGCCTCGAAGCCGGGACGGCGGCAGTCAATGAGAATCCCCGTCGAGAGCTCGACCTGCTACCGCGGGCCGAAATGCGCGGCCCGAACTGGGTCACGCTCGATCGCTGTTCGTCGGCCTCGCGCTCGGCGCCGGGAGTGCATCGGCTTTCTGTTCTCGCCCGCCCACTCGCCGGCCGCCGCGCATTGGTATGCCTCGCTCTTGAAGCCGCCCTGGATCGCGCCCGAGCCGTTGGTTCGCTCCGGTGTGGACGATGCTGTATGTGCTCATGGGCACGGCGGTATGGCTGGTCTCGCGCGAGCGCTATCACGCGAGGCGCAACGCGGCACTTCGCCGCCTACTTCCGTGCAGCTCGCTGCTGAATGCCGCGTGGGCGCCGCTCTTTTTCGGGGCATGGAACCTCGGCGCGGGACTCTTCGACAGCGTCGCCTTGTGGCTCGCCGTCGCTCTGGACGCTGCGCGAATTCTCGCCGGTGCGCGCGCCCGCGGCCGTCTGCTCGTGCCCTACTTCGCCTGGGTGAGCTATGCAATGGCGTTGAATTTCAGCCTCTGGCGCCTCAATCAATGAGCTTCGACCGACTTGCGAGGACACTCCCCGCTCACCCATCTGCTCGCCGACGGCGAGTACTCGGTCATGATCACCGCCGCGGGATCGGGCTACAGCCGCTGGCGCGACGTCGCGCTGACCCGCTGGCGCGAGGATCCGACCTGCGATGCCTATGGCTTCTTCGTGTTCCTGCGGGACGTCGACAACGGCGAGGTCTGGTCCGCCGGCTATCAGCCGGTCGGCCGCGAGCCCGAGCGCTACGAGGTCTCCTTCACCGAGGATCGCGCGCAGATCGGGCGCAAGGACGGTCCGATTCTCACCGACGACGAAGATCATTGATCTCGCCCGAGACGACGCGGAGGGCGCCGGTGCACTTGACCAACTCCGCGCGCAGCACGCGCGAAATCGAGCTCACGACCTATGCCGAGGTGGTGCTGGCCGACCCGGCGGCCGACGTCGCCCACCCGGCGTTCTCCAAGATGTTCGTGCAGACCGAGTACGTCGCCGACGGAGGCGGCACGCTGCTCGCGACGCGGCGCCGCCGCGAGCCGGCGAATCGCCGCTCTGGATGTTTCACAGCGCCGTGCTCGACGGCGAAGCCGTCGGCGCGCTGCAATTCGAGACCGACCGGGCGCGCTTTCTCGGACGGGGCGGCGACGTGCGCAGCGCGGTGTCGATCGTCGACGCGCGCCCGCTGTCCGATACCGCGGGCACCGTGCTCGATCCGGTGGTCTCGCTGCGGCGCCGGGTGCGCATTGCGCCGGGCGCGACTGCGCGGCTCGACTTCTGGACCGGTGTCGCGCCGACCCGCGCCACGGCGCTCGCCGCGCGGCGCCAAGTACCGCGAGGCCGGGGCATTCGACCGTATCGCGATCGCGGCCGCGGACCAGGCGCGCGCGGAGCTCGAAGAACTCGGAATCGACGCGGACGACGCGCGCCACTTTCAACGCATGGCCGGCACGTGCTGTACCTCGACCGCTCGCTCCGCGCCGCGCAGTCGATCCTCGCGGCAAACGAATCAGGGCCGCCGGTCCTCTGGGCCTCCGGCATCTCCGGCGATCTGCCCATGGTGCTGGTAGAGCTCGAGACCGACGGCGGTGTCGAGCTGGTCAAGCGCTGCTGCGCGCGCACGCGTACTGGCGACGCAAGCGGCTTGCGGTCGATCTCGTGATCCTGAACGAGGCTCCGCCGCCGCCGCCGCTGCTGGCGCGCGCCCTCGAGGAATCCGCCCAGCTCATCGCTCGGTCGCGCCGCCGCGGGTGAGCTGCGCGGCGGCGTGTTCTCCTTGCGGCGAGACGCCTGCCGCGCGGCCGCGCGTGAACTGCTGCAGACCGCCGCGCGAGCCGTGTTTCGCGACTCGCGGGGGTGCGCTCGGGCGCGCAGCTCGCGAGTCTGTCGCACCCGTGAGCCGGCACCGCGCCCGCGACTCGCCAACAAGGCTGATCCCTCGTTCGACGCGATGCGCAGCGTTCCGCCGCTCGAGTTCTTCAACGGTCTCGGCGGCTTCGCCGCCGAGGCGCGCGAGTACGTCACGATGCTTAAGGAGCGCGACTGGACGCCCGGCTCCCTGGAGCAACGTCATCGCCAATCCGGAGTTCGGCTTTCTCGTCTCCGCCGACGGCATGGGCAGCACGCTACTCGATCAATGCGCAGCAGAATCAGCTCACACCGTGGTCCAACGATCCGGTGAGCAATGCGCCCGCGGAGGTCGTGTATATCCGCGACCAGGACAGCGGCGATCTGTGGAGCGCGACGCCGTTGCCCATCCGCGAGGCCGGGTCCGCGTTCGTGGTGAGCCACGGCTTCGGCTACACGCGCTTCCAGCACGCCTCGCGCGGCATCGCGCTCGGAGCTTTCGCAGTTCGTGCCGCTCGCGGACCCGATCAAGGTGGCGCGGCTGAAAATCGCGAACCGCGGAGACACGGTGCGCAAGCTCTCGATCACCCATTACCTCGAATGGGTGCTCGGCAATCAGCGCGCGCGCACGCGCGCCGTTCATCATCACCGAGATCGACCGCGAGACCTCCGCGCTCCTCGCGCGCAATCCCTGGAGCATCGACTTTCCGGCGCGTGTCGCTTTCATGGACATGGGCGGGCGGCAGCAGAGCCGCCTGCGGCGATCGAGCGGAGTTCCTCGGCAGCCACGGATCGCTCGCCGAGCCCGCCGCACTGCCTCAAGCCCGGATCCGTTGTCGAACCGCGCGGGCGCAGGCTACGACCCGTGCGGTGCCCTGCAGACCGCGCTGCGCCTCGAGCCGGGCGCAGAGACCGAGATCGTCCTCTTGCTCGGACAGGAGGCATCGAGAAGCGAGGCGCTGCGATTGATCGAGCGCTACCGCGCCGCGGACCTCGACGCATCGTTCAAGGAGGTCACGGACTTCTGGGATCAGACGCTCGGCGCCATCCAGGTGAAGACGCCCGACCGGTCGATGGACGTGCTCGTGAACGGCTGGCTGCTCTATCAGACGCTCGCTTGCCGCGTGTGGGCGCGCACCGCGTTCTATCAGTCGAGCGGCGCGTGGGGCTACCGAGATCAATTGCAAGACGTGATGGCCCTCTGTGTGGCGCGGCCGAAGATCGCGCGCGAGCACATCTTGCGCGCCGCGGCGCGCCAGTTCCGCGCGGGCGACGTGCAGCACTGGTGGCTGCCGGTCACGAACACAGGGCATCAAGACGCGCGTCTCCGACGATCGGGTCTGGCTGCCGTACGTGGTCGCGCATTATCTCGAGGTGACCGAGGACTTCGCCCTGCTCGACGAGCCGGTCGCCTTTCTCGAGGGCGGCCCGCTCGCAGCCGGCCAGCAGGAGCTGTTCGGCGCACCGAAGCCCACGGCGGCCGAGCCGCTGTACGAGCACTGCGCGCTCGCGCTCGACTCGAGCCTCGCCATCGGCTCGCACGGCCTGCCGCTGTTCGGCACGGGAGATTGGAACGACGGCATGAATCGAGTCGGCGCCGGCGGCCGCGGCGAGAGCGTCTGGCTCGCCTGGTTCCTGCACGCGACGCTCATGCGCTTCGCGCCGCTCGCCGAGCGGCGCGGCGATGCCGACAAGGCCGCGCTCTGGCGCAAGCACGCGTTCGCCCTGCAGCAGGCCATCGAGCGCGAGGCCTGGGACGGGGACTGGTACCGGCGCGGGCTATTTCGACGACGGCACGCCGCTCGGATCGGTGTCGAGCGATGAATGCCGCATCGACTCGGTGGCGCAGTCCTGGGCCGTGATCTCGGGCGGCGCGCCGCCCGCCCGCGCGGCCGCGCGCCATGTCGGCCGTCAACGCCCAGCTCGTGAGCCGCAGCGAGGGCCTCGTGCAGCTGTTCACGCCGCCGTTCGACCGCAGCCCTCACGATCCCGGCTACATCAAGGCCTATCCGCCCGGGCTGCGCGAGAACGGCGGGCAGTACACGCACGCGGCCATGTGGTGCACGCTCGCGTTCGCGCTGCTCGGCGACGGCGACCGGGCCGGCGAACTGTTCTCGCTGATCAACCCGGTGAATCACGCGAGCACGCGCGCGGCGATTCACCGCTACAAGGTCGAGCCCTACGTGGTATGCGCGGACGTCTACTCGGCACCGGCGCACATCGGACGCGGCGGCTGGACCTGGTATACGGGCTCCGCCGGCTGGATGTACCGCACCGCCGTCGAGGGCATTCTCGGCATCACCTTGCGGGGCGCCGTGCTGCGCATCAATCCGTGCATTCCCCGCAACTGGCCCGCCTTCGAGGTGACCTACAAGCACGGCTCGTCGCGCTATCGCATCGCCGTGGAGAATCCGCACGCCGTGTGCCGCGGCATCATCCGCGCATCGCTCGACGGCCACGACATCTCCGTCTCCCCGTGCGACATCGCGCTCGCGGACGACGGCTCGTATCACTACGCGAGGATCACCCTCGGCTGAGGATCACCGCGCTGAGGATCGCTTTCCGCAGTGGCGTCAAGGCTTGGAGGAGTGCCTGCCGATTCCGCCGAGAACGCGGGCGAGTCCCATGCGCAGCAATGCGCCCGGTGGGCAGCATGCGAATCAGCCGCCAGGCGAGGGCGGGGCGCGCCATGATCAGTCCCGCGGCCGTCGCCCCCACCGCGCCGAGTCCGCGGCCGCTCAACAGGGCGCGCATGGTGCGGCTGCGCGGAAACCCCGAATCATTCTCCGCTCTTTCCTCACCCGCCTCGTCGGCACGGGGCTCGAACAGCCTCTTGATCTCCGCCCGCGATTCCGCAAGCCTCGCGAGGATCGCCTTGCGCTGCGCCTCCTCGACGGGATTCATGGTGGCGCGCTCATGATGGCACTCGTGGCTGTTCGGGCTCCGCAAGAATGCTTTCCAGCACCACGACGTCCTCCTGCCACTCGCGCTTCACCGCAGTAAGAAACGCCTGTTGGTCTTTCATGACTTTCGACCGGTAGATCAGAGCGAGCACGGCCACGGCCAGGAATGCGCCGCCGGTCCACGCCACCGCGGGCACACGGTAGGGCGTGTCCCAGGTGAGTGCGACGATGACCACGCAGCCCATGAGCAGCGCGAAAAACACGCACACCCCCGCCACGACCGAAGCGAGGATATTCATGGTCAGGTCGCGTTTGGACTGCTCGAGGTCGAGCGCCAAGAGCTCGAGGTAAGCACCGATGTGGCGGAGCAGCGCAGGTGCCGCCTTGGGCAGTAACCACAGCACCCGCATCGTGATGCCTAGGAGCGCCGCGAGACCAGGATACCCGCGACGGCACCCACCATGGCGGCGAGTCCGATCGCGATCCAGGGACTCTCGTGCACGTAACCGTCCGCGGTATCGAAGGCGCGAGACGCCCCTTGCTTGACGGTCCCGGCGCCTTGAGCCAGCCGCTCCTTCGCGGCTCCCACGGTGGACATCACCTTGTTGCGCAAGCTCGCAATGTCGGCATCGTTGAGATCGGCGAGCCGCGCGACGAGGTCCTCGACATCGGCGATCAGATTTTTGACTTCCTCGCCCGCTACGCTCGTGATGTGGCTTGCGGCGTGGCTCGACTCCTCGCGCAGTCGTTGACCCGCGGCGCCAAGCGCCTCGCCACCACCATACGGATCGAATGTCGTTGCCATATCGGTCTCCTGGAACAAAAGTTCGCCTATCGGAAACTCGGCCGGGATGCCCGGCCGAGGTATTCTTGCATGAAAACCCGTGAGCTCGTAAGCGCGCCTGCCGCCCCGGGCTGGACGCCCCCCGGCTGCGCGCCCCGCTAGCTCCCCGAATACGCGCCCGCACTGCGCGGCGCAATCGGGGTGTTGGCGTTACCGATGACGACCTCCACGCGACGATTCAGCTGACGCCCACCCGAGTCGCTGTTGCTCGCCACAGGGTACGCCTTGCCGTAGCCCTCCGTCGCGATTCGGGAAGGATCGACGCCCCGCATCGTGAGAGCTGCCTTGACGGCATCGGCGCGGCGTTCCGAGAGGTCCAGGTTATAGGCATCGCCCCCCACGCTGTCGGTGAACCCTTCGATCTGCACGCGCCGGTCGGGATGCTCGTTCAGGAATGCGGCAAGGCGGTCCAACTTCGCCGCCGCGCCGGGACTCAGGCTCGCCCGGCCGGTATCGAAGAGCACGTCGCCGAGGGTAAGCACCAACCCGCGATCCGTCTGCTTCGCCTTGAGCTGGTCAATCTCGGCTTGCAGCTGCGCCGACTGCACCGTGGCCGCATTGCGCTGCTCCACGGCCTCATTGCGCTGTGCGACCGCCATGTTGGCCTCGCGGGCCTTCGCCTGCGCCTGGATGCGGTCGCGCTCAGCCGTTCCTTGCGCGATACGCGCATCGTACGCCTTGGCCGCGGAGCGCTCCTGGGCGAGGCGCGCGGTCTGCGCCGCGACGTAGGCCATCTGATTGGTCTGCGCCTCGTCGCGGTGCGTATTTGCCGCATCGGCGGCGGCCAGATCCTGGCGCGCGGCCTGCAGGTCGAGGGCGTCGTACTGGGCGACGTTAGGATCAGCTTCGGCCGCCGCCACCTGCGCCCGCGCCGTCTCGAGCGCCGCGTTCGGCTGGGGCGCCGAAACGCATGCGCCGAGCGCGAGAGCAACCGCGGCAACCATCAAATATTTCTGGTTCATGATGTCACCTTCTGATTATCGAGTCGGGGGTTGCGGACTGACGGGCACCGGCACGACCGCGGGTGGCGGCGGCGTCGGCTCATGCGCGGCCTCTTGCCGCAGCGACTGCAGACTCGCCTCGAGCTCCATGTCGGCCTGATGCGATTTGTGCTCTCTGGCGGTCGCTTCGGCGAGCTCGGCATCCACGTTCGCTTGATCCGCAAGCATGGTCGCGGTCTGCCCCTGATGGTTTTGCGCCGCCTGTTCCGCGCGCTGCAGCTTGTCGCGCGCCGTCGAAAGCTCGACCGGGGCGAGCTCCGTCGCTCCCGCCTGCTCTGCACGCTGCACCGAGGCCTTCGCGACTGCGAGCTGCTCGAGCGGCACGGGGCCCGAGGCACACGCTGTGAGTGCGGTGATGACCGCGGCGCAGGCGCTACTGCAAATAATTCGTTGAGTCATCATCGTGGCATCCTCCTGAAAAGTTGCCGTCCTCGGCGCCCGCGGATTGCAACCGCGGCGCGCACGAAGTCGGCTGATACAGGTGGAGGAGCAAGGCGCGTGCCAACGCGCGAAACGCAGAATTACCGCAGAAAAAGGCCAAAATCCACGAGCTCGACAGGTGCGCGCATGTAGATTTTTCCGGGCGTACCGGTAGACATTACGAGAGCCTTCGCGCGCATCTCGCGCAGCTGTCGGCGCGCGCTGACGCGCGCTGCGTCAGTGCTTCGCGCCGTGCGCTTCGCAGATCTCGTGCAGCACTTCGGGCAGGCGCCCGTAATCTCGAGCCTTGTCGAGAAAGTGCGTGGCGCCGAGCGCGATCGCGGCGTTCTTGTACTCGGGTAGGTCGTAGTTGGTGAGGACGATGATGCGCGGCTTCGGTTGACTGGTAGCCAACGCACGCATCACTCCGAAACCCGTTCCTTGTTTCAAGTGCAGATCCAGGATGATCACATCGATCGAGTCCTTCTTGACGGCCGCGAGTGCGGCCGCCTCGGTGTCGGCAGTGCCGATGAGCTCGACCTCGGGAATCTGGCGGATGGCCTCCGTCAACCGTTCCGTCAGCACTTTCGAGTCTTCCACGAGCAAGACTCTCAGTCCTTTCACACTCGTCGTCCTTTGGGGGTTCGAAGACATTCAACGCATGCTAGCGCTGCGCTGGGCGCCAAAGTAGGCCAGGCGGCCGATCTCCATGTAGGCTATTTCCCACGGCGCGCTCTTACTGGATGAGACCGTTTCGCAGGGCGTAAGAAGTGATATCGGCGTTGGCGTTGAAGCTCATTTTCTCGAGGATTCTGCTGCGGTACGTGCTTACCGTCTTGACGCTGAGGCTCAGCTCGTTGGCAATGTCGGACACGCCGCGCCCGGCGGCGAGCTTACAGAATATCTGGAATTCGCGCGTGGACAGCCGCGCATGCAGCGGCTTGTCGGGATCGCCGTCGAGGTCCGCCACCAGGATCTCCGCCAGCGCGGCGCTCACGTAACGCCTGCCCGACAGCACGGTGCGCACGGCTTTCATGAGCTCCTCGGGCGGACTGTCTTTCGACAAATAGCCGCTCGCGCCGGCGCGCAATACGTTCACCGCATACTGTTGCTCGGGCAAGCCGCTCATGACGAGCACGCGCACGCCCGGGTGCCCGGTCTGGATGTGCCGCAATATGTCGAGACCGCTGCGGTCCGGCATGTGTATGTCGAGCAGCACCAAGTCCCAATCCTGCTTTCTTAGTAGATCGAGCGTCTCATTGCCGCTGGCGGCCTCGCCCACGTCACTGATGGTCGGATCAGCCTCCAGGAATTGCTTGAACCCCGCGCGGACGACCGCATGATCATCGGCGATCAGTACTCGTGACACTTCTCTACCCTCTCCCTTGCGCCGGCTCTAACAGCTGGCGCATTCTTGGCTTTGTGGTTTGACACGGCTCGGCGCAAAGCCGTTGGCGCGGCGTTGTGCGTATCCGTTGAGCTTGTTGTACAAAGTTTTCAGACTGCACCCTAAAGCGTCGGCCGCACGGCGCTTGTTGCCCTGGAAATACTCGAGTGTTGCCTCGATAAGCGACCGCTCCATGTCGTAGATGCGTGAGCCTACTCTAATATCGAGACGGTCGCGATCATCCGCCGATGCGCTCTTGTCCGCCGTCGCCTTCTGAATCAGGGGCGCGAGCTCGACCCATTGATCACCCAGGATGAAGGCGCGCTCGATGCAGTTCTTGAGCTCGCGCACGTTGCCGGGCCAGCTGTGCTGCCGCAGTGTTATCCGGGAAAGCGCGGTGAAACGCTTCTGGCTTGCGCCTTCGGCGTTGAGCTCTTCCAGAAAGCGGTCGGCGAGCAGATCCACATCGTTCCCCCGCTCGCGCAGCGGCGGCATGTGGACCGGGAACACGGCCAGCCGGTACAAGAGATCCTCGCGCAGCTGGCCGCTCTGGACAGCCTGCAAGGGGCACCGGTTGGTCGCCGCGATGACGCGGACATCCGTCGACAGCTCGGTGTTGGCTCCCACCCGATAGAATTGCTTCGTCTCGAGCACTCGCAGCAAGCGGGTCTGCATGTCGAGAGGCATCTCGGTGATCTCGTCGAGAAGCAGCGTCCCGCCCTCGGCCCGCTCGAACACTCCCGCATGGGCCCGTACCGCGCCCGTGAAACTCCCCTTCTCGAACCCGAAGAGCTCTGCCTCGATCAGCCCCGCCGGGATGGCTCCGCAATTGATGGCAACGAACGGCCCGTTGCGTCGCGGGCTGGCATCGTGAATCGATTTGGCTGCCAGCTCTTTCCCCGAGCCACTCTCGCCCGTGAGCAGGACGCTCGCCTCCGTCGGACCGACCCGCTCGATCAACCGGAAGACCTCCTGCATGGCGGGCGAAATACCAGTCGGCGGGGTCGCGGCCGCCGCCGGCGTCGATTGGCGGTGTACTGCTGATAGCTGCATTCATGACCGCGAAATCCTCCACTGGCGCCACCGTGTAATCGTTACATGCGGCATGGGGTAATTTGTAACCTGTGCAGGGTGGGCTCGCCATGGTGCACCGCTGAACCTCGTCTCAGACTTTGCGCTATTTCCTGTAGGTGTTTGTCTGACAGACAAAAGAAAACTCGTTGTAGTTCAAAGTCGTATGTATGCGACAGCGGAGTCGGACGACGCTTCGCAGGCGGCCAATTGCGACCTGGCACAGGCGATGCACCCTGGCGGAGCGCGGGCCGCCGACGCCCGCCGACGGTCCCGGCGCCTCCCCGAGCAGCCAAGGCTCAGGGCGGTTTGTCGTACCCGCAGCGCCAGCAACAGGTGAACTGCGGCTCGAGCTGCTCGCCGCATTCTTCGCAGGTCCAGGGCGCGCCGGTTTGCACCGCGGCAGCACGCGCGAGCACGCCGAGCGCATAGCGCTCGTCGCCATCGTGCACGTACAGCTGCGGCCAGGTCTCCATCATGGGCAGATCGCCCAGCGCTCCGGCCAGATGGACATTGCGCAGCTCGCATTCGATGCCGGCGCTGATGAGGATGTTGCGCGCGTGCGCGACTTGCAGAAGCGATGCGGCCCGATAGACCCGCTTCACCGGCCTCTCCGCTAGCGCAGCGACCTGAGGAAAGCACGCACATCGCCGCCGCGCTCGAGCGCCTCCACCAGCGCCGAGCCGACCACCACCCCGTCGACGTGAGAGGCGAAGCGCTCCACCTGCGCGCGCGATCGAATGCCGAATCCCGCGCACACCGGCACGCGGGAGCAACGCTTCACGCGGTCCATGTAGTCGAGGACCGAGTCGGGAACCTCGGCCGACTTGCCCGTGGTGCCGGTCATCGTCACGGCATACACGAAGCCTTGGGCCGAATCACAGAGCATCGCCAGGCGAGCCGGCGGCGTCACCGGCGTGACCATTTGCACCAGCGCGAGTCCTTCCCGGTCGAGGGCCGACTTGAGGTCGCCGCTCTCCTCGAAGGGCAGATCGGGCACGATGAAGCCCGACACCCCCGCCGCGGCGGCAGCGCTCGGCAGCTGCTTTGGCCCAAAGGCGAGCAACGGATTCAGGTAGCTCATGAGCAAGAGCGGGACGGAGCGCTCGCTGCCGGCGAGCTCATCGAGGATCCACGGCAAGGTCACGCCGTTGCCGAGCGCCGCAAAACTCGCACGCTGAATGGTCGAGCCGTCGGCCATCGGGTCGGAGAACGGCACACCGATCTCCACCACGTCGCAGACGGATGCGACCTCGGCCAGGTTGCGCCTGAAGTCCGCGCGCGTCGGAAATCCAGCCGTCAGGAACCCGACGAGGGCCGGGCGGCCCTGCGCGACCGTGGCACCGATCGCGGCGGAGATGCGGTCATGCGCGGGCATGGGGTTTGAGCAGCGTTCGCTCCAGGATGCTCATGTCCTTGTCGCCTCGGCCCGAACAGCCGATCAAAATCCGCGAGCCCGGGTGAGCACGCGCGTATTGGCGCGCGCCGAAAATCGCGTGCGCCGTCTCGATCGCGGGCAGGATGCCCTCGCAGCGCGCGCACTCGGCGAGCGCATCGAGCGCCTCCTCATCCGTCGCGCTCTCATAGCTCGCGCGGCCGCACTCTTTGAGATAGGCATGCTCCGGACCCACGCCCGAGTAATCGAGCCCGGCGGATACCGAATGCGTCTCGCGTACCTGGCCGAAGGCATCCTGCAGGATCAACGTGTAGCTGCCTTGCAGTACACCCGGCGTCCCGAACGTGAGCGATGCCGCGTTGTCGCCGAGTCCTGGACCTCGGCCTCCCGCCTCGACGCCCAACAGCTCGACCTCGGCATCGTCGATGAAAGGATGGAACAAGCCGATGGCATTCGAGCCGCCGCCGACGCAAGCGACGGCGACGTCCGGCAGTCCGCCGGCGAGCGCCAGCATCTGCGCGCGTGCCTCGCGGCCGATCACCGACTGCAGCTCGCGCACGAGATACGGATAGGGATGCGGCCCGACGGCGGAGCCGAGACAATAAAAAGTGCCGTCCGGATCGGACACCCAATCGCGTAACGCCTCGTCGATGGCCGCGCGCAGCGTCCGATCGCCGGTCGTGACCGGTACGACCGTCGCGCCCAGCAGCTGCATGCGCCCGACATTGGGCGCTTGTCGCTCGACGTCCACGGCTCCCATGTAGACGACGCACGGCAAGCCTAAGCGCGCCGCCGCGGCGGCGCTCGCGACGCCATGCTGACCTGCGCCCGTCTCGGCGATGATGCGGCGCGCACCCAGCCGCTTCGCGAGCAGGGTCTGTCCAAGCGCATTGTTGATCTTGTGCGCACCCGTGTGCGCCAGGTCCTCGCGCTTCAGCCACACCTCTGCGCCCCAGCGCTCGCTCAAGGTCGGCGCGTGCGTGAGCGCCGTGGGACGTCCCACCCACGTGTTGAGCTCGCGCTGCAGCTCCGCCTGAAAATCTTCGCGATGCAGATGTCGGTCGACGCCGGCCTGCAACCGGTCGAGCGCGGGCACCAAAGTCTCCGGTACGTAGCGGCCGCCGAACGCGCCGTAGCGGCCCTTGGCGTCCGGGCCCGCGACGCGCGGCCCGGACCGGCTTGCGGCGCTCACGGGTCGCGCTCCAGGTTTGCCGCAGCGGCGCGTACGGCGCGCACGAACTCGTAGATCTTGTCGGGATCTTTTACACCGTGATCATGCTCGACGCCGCTGCTCACGTCGACTCCATAAGGTCGTACGACTTGCACGGCCTCCGTGACGTTCTGAGCATTGAGTCCGCCCGCCAGGATCAGCTCGGTCTGGCGGGCGAGCTCCGCCGCCCGTCCCCAGTCCGCCAGCTCGCCGATGCCGCTCGTCGGACCCTCGAAAACCACCCGGCGCGGCAACGGGCTCGGGGTCTTGCGGCCGAAGCGCAGAACCGGCAGCACCTTGATGTGCGCGGGTATGCGCAGCTCGCGCAGGTCCTCGACGTCGGTTTGAAAGTAGTCGGGCTTCAGCACCCGGCAGATCTCGTCGACCTTCATCTGCAGCGGGTGCTGCGCGACGGCGATGCGCAGAATGCCCGGCGGTGCGAGCGCCGCGAGCTGCGCGGCCTGCCCCGGCGTCACCTGCCGCGGGCTCGGCGCGAACACGAAGCCAATGGCATCGACTTGGGCCGCCGCCGCGGCGCTCACCGCATCGGCAGTGGTGATGCCGCAGATCTTGATGAACATGGCCGCGAGTGTAGCCATTTAGGAGGGCACTGTCCGTGCTGCGGCAAGCATTTCGGCGACGAGGCCGCCCGCATCCTCGCGCGCCATGAGCGCCGTGCCCACCAAGGCCAGACGATAGCCGAGAGCGCGCACCCGATGCGCATCGGCCGGCGTCGCGACACCGCTTTCGGCCACCGCGGGGACGTCCGACGGCAAGCGTGCGGCAAGCTCCGCGAACCGCTCCGGCACGACGGCGAGGGTCGTGAGATCGCGGCAATTGATGCCGACCATCACACCCTCGAGCCGCGGTGCCGCGGCGAGCAGCTCGCCGGCGACATCGAGATCTCGCTCATCGAATGCCTCCAGCAACACGAACAAACCCTGCTCCGATGCGGTCTCGAGCATCTCGGCGAGCCGTCGGGGAGGCAGCATGCGCAAGATCAGGAGCACCCCGCCTGCGCCGGCGGCACGCGCCTCGAGCACTTGATAAGGATCGACGAGGAAGTCCTTGCGCATGACCGGCACGCCCAGCGGCGCGAGCACCGTGGCCGCCTCCCGTAAATGCTCGAGGCTACCGTCGAACCGCGAGGGCTCCGTGAGCACGGACACCGCGGCGGCGCCGCCGCGCGCATAGGCCTCGATCCGGGCGAGACGGTCGTGCGCCGGATCCTGCAGCGCGCCCGCCGCCGGCGAGCGCAGCTTGATCTCGGCCACGATATCGAACCCGAGCGGCGAGAAGCGCAGCGGCGGCGCGGCCGGTGCCCCGTGTGCGCGGCGCCGCAGATCGGCGATCGGCACGCGCGCCGCCGCGGCGGCGGCGCGGGCGGCGCTCGAGCGCGCCATGTCGGCGAGGAAGTCGCTCATCTCGCACCGGTTGCCGGCGCAACGGCGCCGCCCTGCGCGGAGAACTGCTCGAGCCGCCCGAGCCACGCGCGCGCGCGGCCGCTGTCGAGCGCCTCCGCGGCGGTGCGGATGCCGGCGGCCACCGAGGCGCTGCGGCCGGCGATATGAAGCGCCAAGCCCGCACTGGAGCACGAGAGCACTGCGATGCGGTCCGGCATCGTGCCCTGCGAACACGGCGCGCATCGCCTGGCAATTCGCGGCTGCGTCACCGCCCCTGAGATCCTCGGACGTGCAGGGTTGCAAGCCGAGCTCGGCCGGATCCAGGATCCGGCGCGACACCGCGCCCGGCGTCACGTCGAACGCGACGAACGTGCCGACCGGCGTCGCCTCATCCCAACCGTTCGCGCCGTGCACGACCCAGGCCCGCGCGATCGGCATACCGGCCAACGCATCGGCGATCAGCCGGGCGCTGGCCTCGTCGTAGGCGCCGATCAGCCGGTAGCGCGGCGCCGCCGGATTCGTGAGCGGTCCGAGCAAGTTCAGCACCGTGCGCACGCCGAGAGCCGCCCGCACCGGCGCGAGCGCCTTCATCGCCGGATGAAAATAAGGCGCGAACAGGAACGTGAAGCCCGTGCTCGCGAAGCACTGCGCCGAGCGCTGCTCATCGAGCGGCAGCGTGAGGCCGAGCTGCTCGATGAGGTCGGCGCTGCCGCTCCGGCTGGTGACCGAACGGTTGCCGTGCTTCACGACCGGCAAGCCGCAAGACGCGGCGAGCAGCGCTGCGCCGGTGGACAGATTCAAGCTGCCGGAGAAATCACCGCCCGTGCCCACGATGTCGATGGCGTCGAGATCGGCCGGCAGCTCGGGCTTGCGCGCGAGCGAGCGCATCGCGCCCGCGAAACCCCGCAGCTCTGCCGCGATCACGCCCTTGGCGCGCAGCGCCGCGAGCAGCGCGCCGGCGAGCGCGGGCGCGACATCGGCCGCCGTGAGCTGCTCGAGCAACCGGCCCGCCTCGGCCTCGCTCAACGCCGCGCCGTTCAGGAGATGCTCGAGCGTTTGCTGCAGACTATGCATGGCAGGGGCGCTCAAAACTTGAGGAAATTGGCCATGAGATTCGGTCCCTCGGGCGTGAGTACGCTCTCGGGGTGGAACTGAACTCCCTCTACCGCCAAGGAGCGATGGCGCACGCCCATGATTTCGCCTTCCGGGCGTGCGCGCCGTCACTTCGAGCACCGCGGGGATGCTCTGCGGCTCGGCGATGAGCGAGTGATAGCGGCCGGCGCTGAATTGCGGCGGCAGGCCGCTGAACAGGCCCTTGCCGTCGTGACTCACGGGCGACACCTTGCCGTGCATGAGGCGCGCGGCGCGCACCACCTTGCCGCCGAATACTTCCACCAGCGACTGATGGCCGAGGCACACCCCGAAGATGGGGATGCGTCCCGCCAAAGCACGAATCATGGCCATGGACACACCGGCGTCGCGCGGCGTCCCGGGTCCCGGCGAGATCACCAGGTGAGAGTGCGTGCCGGCGAGCGCGGCTTCGACCGTGATGGCGTCGTTGCGGTGCACGTCGACCTCCGCGCCGAGGATCAAAAACGCCTGCACGAGGTTGTAGGTGAAGGAGTCGTAGTTGTCGATCAGCAAGATGCGGGCGCGGGCGCTCATAAGCCCTCCGCCGCGATGCCGAGCGCGCGGCGCAGCACGGCGCTCTTCGCCATGAGTTCCTCGTACTCGGCGCGCGGTGAGCTGTCGGCGACGATGCCTCCGCCCGCCTGATAGCTGTACTGATCGCCGCTGAACACCAGAGTGCGGATGGTGATGGCCTGATCCATGTCGCCTTGCCGGCCGAAGTATCCCACCGTGCCGCCGTACAGCTGCCGCCCCACGGGCTCGAGCTCGTCGATGATCTGCATGGCGCGCACTTTCGGCGCGCCGACCAGCGTACCCGCCGGAAACGTCGCCGCAAACAAATCGAAGACATCATGCCGCTGCGCCACCTCGCCATGCACACCGCTCACGATGTGCATGATGTGGCTGTAACGCTCGATCACACGATACGGATCGACGCGCACCGTACCGGCCTTGGCCACCCGGCCGAGATCGTTGCGGGCGAGATCCACCAGCATGACGTGCTCCGCGTTCTCCTTCGGATCGGCGAGCAAATCCCGTTCGAGCTCGAGATCGCGGTCGGGGTCATCGCCGCGCGGCCGCGACCCTGCGATGGGCCGCAGCTGCGCATGGCCGCCGTGCGACTTGACCAGCGCCTCGGGGGAGGATCCGACGACCGTGATGTCGCCGAGCTCGCAAAAGAACATGTAAGGAGAAGGATTGAGCAGGCGCAGCGCCCGATAGACCTCGAAGGGCGCGAGCGAGTGTCGTCCCTCGAAGCGCGCGGCGAGCACCAGCTGGTACACATCGCCGGAGGCGATATGTCCTTGCGCGCGCTTCACGAGCGCCGCGTGCTCGCCTTCCGATAGCGAGGGAGTCGCGGGGGAGAACCGCCCGGGGACGAGCAGCGTCGGCACCGCGCCGCGCAGGGCGCGCATGATGTCGCGGCGGAGCGCCTCGCGCTCGGGCGCAGGCCCGTCGTGCAGGAGGGCGGCGCTGCGGGTCAGATGATCGAACACCAGCAGCGAGCACGGTGCCACGTAGTGCGCATGCGGGGTGACGGTTGCCGAAAGGCTCCGGCCGGGCAGGTGCTCGAAGTAGCGCACCGCGTCGTAGGCGGTGTAGCCCACCAGTCCGCCCGAGAGGGGAACGCCGGGAATCTCCGGCTGCGGCCGCGGCGCCCGTTCGAGCGCCGCGCGCAGCGCGCTCAAGAGCTCGTGCCGCGTCTGCGGACGCGGCGTGTGCTCTTTGCCGACGGTGAGACCCTGCGCGTCGAGCCGCACTTCCAGGCACTCGCCGAAGCCGATGAACGAATACCGGGCCAGGCGCTCGCCGCCCTCGACGCTCTCCAGCAAGAAACGCGGCCGAAACGGTGCGAGCTTCAGGTACGCCGAGACCGGCGTATCCAGATCCGCGGCAATGTCGAAAGGCGCTTTCATCACAGGAGCCCACTCGCTCAAGCAAAAAAAAACCCATCACCGTCTTTGAGGGCGGGGATGGGATTTCTGGTATATCGACGAAAAAAGCTTACGCGGCCAGCACCCTCTCCCGTGAGGAAGCGCGCCACCAACCGGCATGCAGAGTGCTTGCGTACAGCATTCCATGGCAGTATCGCCGCGCCGAGCGGGCATCGTCAAGCGGCCTGGCCGCTAGGGCCCCGCTTGCAGGCTCTTCTTGAGCTTGCGGGTGAGCTCGGCGAAGCGCGGCGTGAGCCCGACGTCCTCATAGACCGGGTCGCCCTGATCGTCGCGCGAAATGATCTTCGGGCCGGCCTCGTAGGGCATGGCGGCGGCGATTTCATCGAGCGCGGCGTGCAGCAGGTCCGTGACCAGCGTCTCCACGGTACGGCCGGGAAACAGCTCGGCGAGCGCGTGCAGGCGCGCCGCGTCCTCGAGCGGTAGGCGCATGGCGTATTCTCGGGCCGTGCGCACCGGCGGCGGGTCCTTTTTCCAGTGATCGAGCAGGGCCTTGAATTTCAACATTACTCCGCCATAGGTGACTTGAGTGCCAAAGACTGACGCCACGATTATAAGCCGGAGACCGATCTGCCAGTGACCGATGAAGTCCTGCCGGTGAAGTGCGCTTGATCGCTCCTCATCCGCTACCCTCCGAGACCGAGCGAAACGCGAGCAGCGCGGGCTGGAGGCGCGGACTCGCCGGGCTGTTCGAATACAGCCGGCGCGCGCTCATCCTGGTCTGGACCACCAATCGAGCGCTCTCCATCGTCTTGGCGCTCCTCACCTTGCTCGCCGGTATCTTGCCGGCAGGCGTCGCCTGGATCGGGGCGCAAATCGTCGACGCCGTCATCCATGCGGCCGAGCTGCACCGACGCAGCGGCGCCGTAGCATTCCGTCCCGTCATGATCTGGGTGGCGTGCGAGGCTGTGCTGATCGCCGCCATCGCGTTCGCGCAGCGCGGACTGTCGCTGGCGCAGTCGCTGTTGCGCGCGCAGCTCGGCCAGCGGGTCAACGTCATGATCCTGGAGAAGGCGCTGACCCTCGACATCGTGCAGTTCGAGGACTCCGAGTTCTACGACAAGCTCACGCGCGCCCGGCGCGAGGCCTCCAGCCGCCCCTTGAGCCTCGTGATGCGCACCTTTGGGCTGCTGCAGAATGCGGTTTCGCTCGTTTCTTTCGGCGGCCTCTTGGTGCGCTTCTCACCCTGGGCCGTGGTGCTCTTGATACTCGCCGGGTTGCCGGCATTTCTCGCCGAGGCCAAGTTCTCGGGCGAGGCGTTCCGCCTGTTCCGCTGGCGCGCTCCGGAGTCGCGTATGCAGATTTACCTCGAGTCGGTGCTCGCGCGCGACGAGAACGCCAAGGAGGTGAAGCTGTTCGGGCTGGGACCGCGGTTCCTGGATCGCTACCGCGATATTTTCACCCGGCTCTACAAGGAGGATCGCGATCTCACCGTGCGCCGCGACTCCTGGGGGTTCGGCCTCGGCCTTCTGGGGACGGGCGCGCTGTACGGCGGTTATGCCTGGATTGCCGCGGAAACGGTGCTCGGCGCCATGACCGTGGGACAGATGACCATGTACCTCATGCTGCTGCGGCAGGGACAATCCGCGGTCAGCGCGGCACTCACGGCCGTGAGCGGGCTGTACGAGGACAACCTGTACCTGTCGAACTTGTTCGAGTATCTGGAGCAGCCCGTGGGGAGCTCGACGGGATCGCGCACCGCGGGGCCGCGGCCCGGGCGATGGCATCCGCTTCGAGGACGTCGACTTCGTTTATCCGGGCGCGACGCAGCCCGCGCTCGCGAACATCGATCTGCACGTGCGGCCCGGCCAGAGCCTCGCGCTGGTGGGGGAGAACGGCTCGGGCAAGACCACGCTGATCAAGCTGCTGACCCGGCTGTATAAGCCCACCCGCGGCCGCATCCTGCTCGACGGGCTCGATCTGCAAGAGTGGGACGAGACCGTGCTGCGCCAGCGCATCGGAGTGATCTTCCAGGATTTCGCCCGCTACCAGATGCTGGTCGGCGAGAACATCGGTGCAGGCGACGAGCGCGCTTTCGACGACGAGGCGCGCTGGCGCAGCGCCGCCATGCAGGGGCTCGCCGCCGAATTCGTCGAGGCGCTGCCTTCGGGGTATCGCACGCAACTCGGCAAATGGTTCAAGGACGGCCGCGAGCTCTCCGGGGGACAGTGGCAGAAAATCGCGCTGGCGCGCGCCTTCATGCGCAACGAGGCGGACATCCTGGTGCTCGACGAGCCCACGGCCGCGATCGATGCGGCGGCGGAGGCCGAGGTGTTCGAGCACTTCCGCGAGCTCACCCGCAACCGCATCGCCATCGTCATCTCGCATCGCTTCTCGACGGTGCGCATGGCGGATCAGATCCTCGTGCTGGATGAAGGGCGCATCGTCGAGCGCGGCAGCCATGATTCGTTGCTCGCCGAGGACGGCCGCTATGCAAAGCTTTTCACGCTGCAAGCGCGCGGGTATCGTTGAGCCATGCCATCGTTCGACGTAGTTTCGGAAATCGACAGCCACGAGTTGACCAATGCCGTCGACCAAGCGAGTCGCGAGCTCGCCCAGCGTTTCGACTTCAAGGAGACCGGCGCCGAGTTCGAGCTCGATGATCTCACCGTCACCATGAGCGCCCCGGCGGAGTTTCAGCTGAAGCAGATGCTCGAGATCCTGAAGCTCAAGGTCGCCAAGCGCGGCATCGACGTCGCATGTCTCGAGGTGAAGGACCCCGTCGTGAATCTCGCGACCGCCAAGCAGCAGGTGATCCTGAAGCACGGCATCGATCAGGAAACCGGCAAGAAGGTCACGCGACTCTTGAAGGACGCGAAGCTCAAGGTGCAGGCGCAGATTCAGGGCGAGAAGGTGCGCGTCACGGGCAAAAAGCGCGACGACCTGCAGGAGGCGATCGCTCTTTTGCGCAAGGGCTCGTTCGAGGTGCCGCTGCAATTTAACAATTTCCGGGAGTAGCCGCTGCGGGCCGCGGCGGCGACGTCGCTCCGTTTCTTCCGCGGCAGAATACGCGCCGCCTAGCTAGCCGACTTTGGCTAGTGCACGCCCGGCGACGGGGCCGCGCCCGCCGGCGCATCGGGGTGCGGCGGCGCGTGGCCCATGCCCTTGGAATGCACCACCGTGCCGTCGAGCTTCACGATGATGGCGTCGATGTCGTCCAGCTTGTTGTAAATCTCGAGCGCCTTGTCGGGACCGAGCACGAAGGCGGTCTTCGACAGGCCATCCGTGCGGGTCGCGTAGGGACCGATGACCGTCGCGCTGCGCACTTTGCTCGCCGAGTGGCCGGTGTGCGGATCGATGATGTGATGGTAACGCACGCCGCCCTCGTCGAAGAACCGCTCGTAGTCGCCCGACGTCGAGATGGCCGCGTCGACCAGCGGAATGCGCGCGATCACGTTGCCCTCGCCCTTCATGGGATCGCGTACCCCCACGATCCAGGGCTTGCCGAACCGGTCGCCGATGATGCGGCTGTCGCCGCCCGCGCCGACGAAGGCGCGCGTGAAGCCGAGTCTCTTCAACACGTCGATGCCGCGGTCCACCGAGTAGCCCTTGGCGATGCCCCCGAGATCGATGCGTACGCCTTTCTGCGTGAAGCGCACCGTCTGGTTCACCGGATCCAGGATCACATGACGGTAATTGACGGCGGGCAGCGCCTTGGCGATCTGCGTGTCATCCGGCCGCACGTGCTTGCGGAAGTCGTACATGTAGCCGACGCTCGCATAGGTGATGTCGAACGCGCCGTCGGTGATCTCCGAGTACTGGCGCGCCGTGACCAGCAAGTCGAACAGCTCCTTGCTGATGTGCATGGGGCCATCGGCCGCTTTGTCGTTGACTTGCGAAACCTCGCTGGTCGGCTTGTACGTGCTCATCGTCTCGTCGATGTGGCGCATCTCATCGAGCACCGCGTCGATGGCCTGCTCCCCCTTGGCGCGATCGTCGGCCCAGAGCTCCACCGTGATGCGCGTGCCCATGATGCCGTCGGTGATGCGGCGCACCCACTCGGCGTGCGCGGGCGAGGCGGCACACCACAGAAGGGCGGCGCAAGCGGTGACTTTCAGGATGGTTTGCATGGCGCGTAGCCTAGCCGTTTCGCGCGCCGATGGGTACGGCGCCTCGAGGCACGCTCAGCGCACCACGCGCGCGCGCCGCCGCCACGTCAGCACCACCAGCGCGCTGCCGACCATGCCGCCCAAGTGCGCGAAATGCGCGATGCCCGACAGGGTGCCGGTGACGCCGAACAGGAGCTCCACCCCCGCGTACAGCACGGCGAACAGCCACGCCGGCATCGGGATCGGCGGAATCAGCGGAATCACTTTGCGATGCGGAAACATCATGGCGAAAGCAAGCAACAGGCCGAACACGCCGCCCGACGCGCCGACCGTTTGATCGAACGGCGCCCCGGGCAGCGATTGCACCAGGAGCTGCGCCAGAGCGGCGGTGACCACCGACGCGAAATAGCACGCGAGCAGCCGCCACGGGCCCGCGTAGCGCTCGATCTCCGTGCCGAACATGTACAGGGCGAGCATATTGAAGCCGATGTGCGCGAGGTTGCTGGGATCGTGCAAAAACGCATAGGTAACGATCTGCCAGAAATGAAAGTAAGATTGACCGTCGGTATAGGGTTGCAGCGGCCACAGCGCGAAGAGTGCCATGAAGGGTCCGCCGATCCACTTCTCGATGAGATACACCGCGACGTTCGCGGCGATGAGGACCATGACGGCGGAGATTTTCATGACGGAACAACCATTGTAGCGCCATGCGTGCGGCATTCCTCGATTACGAGACGGTTTCCAGCGGCGACCTCGACACCACGAGCCTCGAGCAGGCGGCGCCGGCAATCCGCTTCCATCCCCTGACGCCCGAAGCGCGGCTCGCCGAGCGCATTGCGGATGCGCAGATCGTGCTCATCAACAAGATCAAGCTCACGCGCGAGCATCTCCAGGGCGCGCGCAAGCTCGAGCTGATCGCAGTCGCCGGCACGGGCACGGACGGCATCGATCTCGCCGCCGCGCAGGAGCGCGGAATCGCCGTGTGCAACGTGCGTGGCTATTGCACGGCGTCGGTGGTGCAGCATGCCTGGGCGCTCATCCTCAGTCTCACTCAGCACCTGAAGGAGTACGCGCGGCTCGCGACCGACGGCTCCTGGGTCGAGAACGAGAAGTACGCCGTGCTTGGCCTTCCCATCCGCGAGCTGTCGGGCCGCGTGCTCGGCATCGTGGGGTGGGGCACGCTCGGCCGCGGCGTGGCGGCGGTGGGCGAGGCATTCGGCATGCGCTCGATCATCTGCAGCCGGCCCGGCGCGCCGCCGGAACACGGACGCGTGAGCCTCGATGAGCTGCTGGCGACGGCCGATATCGTGTCCTTGCACTGTCCGTCCACGCCGGCGACCCGCGGGCTCATCGGCGCGCGCGAGCTCGGGCTCATGAAGACGGATGCCTTACTCATCAACACCGCGCGCGGCGCGCTGGTGGACGGCGCAGCGCTTGCGCAGGCGCTGCGCGCCCGCCGGCTGGGCGGCGCCGGAATCGACGTGCTGCCTCAGGAACCGCCCACGGACGGCGATCCCTTGCTCGCGCCCGACATTCCCAATCTGATCGTCACGCCGCACGTCGCGTGGGCTGCACGCGAGGCGCGGCAGCGCTGTATCGACGAGATGGCCGCGAACATCGCGGATTACCGGCGCGGCGGCCGGCGGGGGCGGGTGGTTTGACCGCCCGCCCCCGCCCGCGACGTTAGGCTTGGCCTTGCGCGGCCCGCCGCGCGCTCGATCAGCCGCGCGCTTCGCGCTTGGCCTTCTTCGCGGCGCGCTTCTCTTCCAGCGTCTTGGTGGGTTTCTTCTTGCCCTCTTTCTTTCGTTCCATGCCCTTGCTCATCGCTTCCTCCTCTGGTTGAGTCGAGTCTCCCGGAAACTTAAGGCCGCGCACCTCTGCGGAACTTGCGGTTCCCGCCGCCATGCGCAGAATCGCGGACCGGATTCATTCCCCGCGCAGGTTTAGCTCCCCGTACCGGCTTCATTCCTCGCGCCGGCTTCACTTCCCTTACCGACCGTTGATCCGAGCGGAAAGTTTCCGCGCCTTTGAGGAGGAGCGGCGATTCGCCCTGCCCAAGGCTTGCGAGGGCGGCGGCGATATCGATGAGGGGCATTCCCGTCTCCGTTTCGAGCTCGCGCAGGATGGGGCGGAATTCCGCGGCCCTCCCCTTGGCAACGGTCTCGGAGATGCGCACCTTGAACTTTGCGACGCGCGAGGCATTCACCGCGTCGACGCTGGGCAGATCCATCGGCTCGATTTTCTGGCGCGTCGCCCGCTCGATCGCCCGCAACAGCGAGCCCTCGCGCGGCGCGATGAACAGGATCGCCTCACCGCTCCGGCCGGCGCGACCTGTGCGGCCGATGCGATGTACATACGACTCGCCGTCGTAGGGCGCGTCGTAGTTCACCACGTGGCTGATGCGCTCGACGTCGAGACCACGCGCCGCCACGTCGGTGGCGACCACGATGTCGATGTCGCCGGCGCGCAGGCGTGCGACCGTGCGCTCGCGCTGTGCTTGCGGAATATCGCCGTTGAGCGCGGAAGCCGAGAAACCGCGCGCCTCCAGCTTCTCCGCGAGCTCCACGGTGGATTGCTTGGTACGAGTGAAAATGAGCATCCCGTCGAAAGTCTCGGTCTCGAGAATCCGGGTGAGCGCATCGAGCTTGTGCAGTCCGCTCACCATCCAGCAGCGCTGCCGGATGCGGGTCGAGGTGCCGGACTTCGCTCGGATGGTCACCTCGACGGGCGTGCGCAGGTGCCGCTGCGCGATGCGGCGGATGGCCGGCGCCAGGGTCGCGGAGAAGAGCGCGACCTGCCGTCCCGGCGGCGTCTGCTCGAGAATCGACTCCACCGCGTCGATGAAGCCCATTTGCAGCATCTCGTCGGCCTCGTCGAGCACCAGCATCGTCAGCTTGGCGAGGTTCAAGGTGCCGCGGTTCATGTGGTCGATCACGCGCCCGGGCGTTCCCACCACGACGTGCACGCCGCGCCGCAGGGCATTCAGCTGCGGCTGATAGCTCTGTCCGCCGTAGATGGGCAAGACGTGAAATCCGGGAAGGTGCGCGGCATAGCGCTGAAACGCCTCCGCCACCTGTAACGCCAGCTCGCGGGTCGGCACGAGCACCAGCACCTGGGGATCGCGCCCGTTGGGATCCAGACGCGACAGCGCCGGCAAGGCGAACGCTGCCGTCTTGCCGGTGCCGGTCTGGGCCTGGCCCAGCATGTCGGCACCCGAGAGCAGCACGGGAATGGTCGCGGCCTGAATGGGCGAGGGCGATTCGTAGCCGACCGCCTCGAGGCCCCGTAGCACGGCCTCGGAGAGCCCCAGTTCGCGAAAAGTCGGGAAGCCAACGGCGTCGTCCGCGTGCACTGCAGTCATCAGATACCTCCGAGTGGCGCGCCGTCGGCGGACCGCCGCGCCTGTCGGCCACGCGCAAGTCTAGCGGTTTGGCCGGGTATTGCTACCATTCGCGTCCGGACAACGTAGCCGAAACGCCTAGGACGCTCACCATGGGACGCATTTTCGAAGTCAGAAAGCACGCGATGTTCGCGCGCTGGAACCGCATGGCCAAGCAATTCACGCGAGTGGCCAAGGACATCGCCATCGCCGTGCACGCCGGCGGTCCGGATCCGGCCGCGAATCCTACTCTGCGCCGCGTGCTGCAAAACGCCCGCGCGGTCAACATGCCCAAGGACAAGACGGACGCGGCGATTCGCCGCGCCATGGGCAAGGACGCGGCCAACTATCACGAGATTTTGTACGAAGGGTACGCACCGCACGGCGTCGCACTCCTGGTCGAATGCGCCACCGACAACCCCACACGCACCGTCGGCAACGTGCGGAACGTCTTCACACGCAACGCGGGCAACCTCGGCACCACCGGCAGCGTCGCTTTCTTATTCAAGAAAATGGGCGTTTTCCGGCTCGATCCGTCGACCGTGAAGGACCAGGACGAGCTGGAGCTCGATCTCATCGACTACGGGCTCGAGGAGATGGGCGAGAGCACGGGCGAGAAGGGCGAGCCGCAGCTCGTGATCCGCTGCGCCTTCGGCGATTTCGGCAAATTGCAGGAGGCACTCGAGGCACGGCGCATCACGCCCCTCTCCGCGGAGCACGAGTACATCTGCTCCGTGCCGACGGAGCTCCCCGAAGATCAGGCCGCCGAGGCGCTCGCGCTCATCGATAAGCTCGAGCAGGACGATGACGTGCAGAAGGTGTTCCATACCCTCGCGTGAGACACCTTAAAGCGCGTTCATCCTGTCATCCCGACGCCGCCTGCGCCGTTTCTCTCCTGGAGGGCAAATTTTAAGGAGAGACCGATGAAACGGCTATTTATATTATTGATTCCGTTGAGTTTTTTAGGGATGGCGGGATGCGTGGTCGCACCTTATGGCCCGCCGCGCCCCTACTGGTACGGTCCGCGCGTCGCGGTGGTTGCGCCGGCGCCGGTGGTCGTCGTCCGGCCCTGAGGTTTCGATGAGCGGAATGGGTGCGGCCGGCCCCGCCGGCCGCACTATCTAGCTCTAGCTGGCGGGACGGCTTGCGGCAGGACCGCGATCAGTGGGCGGGTTCGCGGCGGGAGCGTCCGCCGCCGGCACCAGACCGTGGTTAATGATGCGATAGGCCCAGTGAACGACCGGCGTCAAGCGCGGCGATACCATGGCCAGCGATCGTTGATAGTCGGCCCATCGCGCCTCATGGTGCTCGGGAACTCCGAGCTCCGGGCTCACCGGCAGGATGATGTGCGTTTCCTTGCTGCGGGCGATGTAGTACCGGGAGATCTTGCCCTTGTTGTAGGGCCCCGTCTCCATGAACACCAAGCCCCAATCGAACGAGATGTCGTCGAGGTTCGTCTCCTCGCGCACTTCGCGTACCGCCGCATCGATGGGCTCCTCGCCCGGCTCGACCAGCCCCTTCGGGAAATCCCAGTTCCGATAGGCGCGCAGCAGCAAGAATTTCAGCTTGCGCTGGACCGTGCTCACGATCACCACACCGGCTGATAGTCTCTTGTTCGCTGCGACTGGCTGCATTTCCCGTGCGCTCGGAAATCCGACACGGGTATTGTACTCCTCAGGCTGCGGCCGATAAGGGCGCGCGGATCAGGTGGTCGAACGCACTCAGGCTGGCTTTCGCGCCCTCGCCCATGGCAATCACGATCTGCTTGTAGGGCACGACGGTGCAATCGCCGGCTGCGAACACGCCGGGCACCGATGTTTCGCCGCGCGCGTTGATCTCGATCTCGCCGCGAGGCGAGAGCTTGACCACGCCCTTCAGCCAATCCGTGTTCGGCACGAGGCCGATCTGCACGAACACGCCGGCAAGCTCGAGCGAATGCATCGCCCCGTCGCCGCGGTCCTTGTAGGACAAACCGGTGACGCGCGCGCCGTCGCCCGTGATCGCGGAGGTCTGCGCGCCCGTAATCACCACCACGTTCGGCAGGCTCGCGAGCTTGCGCTTGAGCACGGCATCGGCGCGCAGCTCCTGCTCGTACTCGATCAACGTGACGTGGCTGGTGAGGCCCGCCAGATCGATCGCGGCCTCGACGCCCGAGTTGCCGCCGCCGATGACCGCGACGCGCTTGCCCTTGTACAGCGGTCCGTCGCAATGCGGACAATAGGCGACACCGCGATTGCGATATTCGCGCTCGCCGGGAACGTTGACCTCGCGCCAGCGGGCGCCGGTCGCGATCACGACCGATCGCGCCTCGAGCACGGCGCCGCTCGCGAGCTTGACGCCGATCAGCTCGCCCGGAATGAGCGCTGCCGCACGCTGCAAGTTCATCACGTCGACCTCATACGCGCTGACGTGCCCATCGAGGCCGGCGGCGAGCTTGTGGCCCTCGGTCTCCTTCACCGAGATGAAGTTCTCGATGCCGACGGTGTCGAGGAGCTGTCCGCCCATGCGCTCGGCCGCGAGCCCAGTGCGGATGCCCTTTGCGCGCCGCGTAGACGGCGGCGGCGGCACCGGCGGGACCTCCGCCCACCACCAGCACATCGTAGGGTGCGCGGCCGTCGAGGCTCTCGGCCTCGCGACGCGGCGCATCGGCGTCGAGCTTGGCTATGATCTCCGCGAGCAGCATGCGGCCCTGGCCGAACGGCTCGCCGTTCAAAAATACGCAGGGAACGGCCATCACGCCGCGGCGCTCGACCTCAGGCTGAAACAGCGCGCCGTCGATCATGGTATGGCGCACCCGCGGATTCACCACCGCCATGAGATTGAGCGCCTGCACCACATCCGGGCAGCTCTGGCAGCTCAGCGACACGAACGTTTCGAATCGCAGATCCCCTTCGAGCGCGCGCACCTGATCGAGTGTCTTCGCATCGGCCTTCGGCGGGTGTCCGCCCACCTGCAGCAGCGCGAGCACGAGCGAGGTGAACTCGTGACCTAAGGGAACGCCTGCGAATCGCACGCGAGACTCCTCGCCCATGCGGCGCAGCGCGAACGAGGGCTTGATCTCCTCATCGTCGCGCCGAACCTCGAGCGTCACCCGCGGCGAGAGCGCCGTGATGTCCTCTAGCAGCTGCACCATCTCCCGCGAGCCGTCGCTCTCGTCGAGCGAGGCGAGGATTTCCACCGGCTGCTGCAGCCGCTCCAGGTATCCCTGCAACTGCGCCTTGAGGCCGTCGTCGAGCATGGTCAGATCTTGCCGACGAGGTCGAGAGAAGGCGACAGGGTCTTGGCGCCCGGAGTCCACTTCGCGGGACACACCTCACCCGGGTGAGAGGCGACGTACTGGGCCGCCTGGACCTTGCGCAGCAGCTCCTTCGCATCGCGCCCTATGCCGTTGTCGTTGATCTCGATGACTTTGATCTTGCCGGACGGATCGATGACGAAAGTGCCGCGGTATGCGAGCCCCTCTTCCTCGATGAGCACGCCGAAGTTACGCGCGAGAGTCTGGGTCGGATCGCCGATCAGCGGATACTGCACCGTGCCGATGGTGTCCGAGGTGTCGTGCCACGCCTTGTGGGTAAAATGCGTGTCGGTCGAGATGCCGTAGATCTCCACGCCGAGCTTCTTGAATGCCGCGTAATGCTCCGCGAGGTCGCCGAGCTCGGTCGGACATACGAAAGTGAAGTCGGCGGGGTAGAACACGAACACGGACCACTTGCCCTTCAGGTCCTCGTTCGTTATCTGCACGAACTCGCCCTGGTGGTAGGCGGTGGCCTTGAACGGCTTGATTTCGGTATTGATCAGCGACATGAGAATTTCCTCTGGTTAATCGTCAACCAGGCCAGGATGCCTGCCCGCTGCCGATTTGTGAAATTGATTAAATGCATACATTTGATAGACTGCGTCTATAGGCAAGGTGGGTGCGGGTGAATGAATCTCAAGGACCTCAAGTACCTGGTGGCGCTGGCCGATACCGGTCACTTCGGCCGCGCGGCGCAGCGCACGTTCGTCAGCCAGCCGACGCTCTCCGCGCAGTTGAAGAAGCTCGAGGAGTATCTGGGTGTGAAGCTGGTCGAGCGCCATCCGAAGAACGTCCAGCTCACCGAGGTAGGCAAGCAGATCGTGGCACGCGCACGGCGCATGCTGAGCGAGGGCGATGAGATCGTCGCGCTCGCGCGCAACAACACCGACCCTTTGTCCGGCAAGCTGAAGGTCGCGCTCATCCCCACCATAGGGCCATATTTGCTGCCGCGCGTCATGCAGAAGCTGCGCAAGGCACTGCCGCAGCTCGGTCTGATGCTCTACGAGCACCAGACCGAGGAGCTGCTGAAACGGCTGCGCGAAGGTGAGATCGATCTCGGGATCCTCGCTCTGCCCGTGGATCTGGATGGCCTGGAATCGCGGCGCCTGTATCGCGAGGAGTTCACGGTCGCGCTGCCCAGCGATAACCCCCTCGCGCAAAAACCCTCGATCAAGGCGGCCGATCTCAAGGGTCAGACGCTGCTCCTTTTGGAAGACGGGCATTGCCTGCGCGACCAGGCGCTCGAGGTGTGCAGCCGCATCGACGTGCGTGAAGCCGAGGATTTTCGCGCCAGCAGCCTCGAGACGTTGCGGCACATGGTCGTGGCGGGTCTCGGCGTCACGCTGATGCCCGAGCTCGCCGTGGAATCGCCCTTCGGATCGCAGCGCGGGCTCGTCATCCGTCAGTTCGCGAAGCCGGCGCCGGCGCGTACCGTCGGTGCGGTGTGGCGCAAGTCGACCACGCGCGGCGCCGCCATCGAGGCCGTTTGCGACATCATCGGCGGCGCGATGGCCGCGAAGAGCTGACCCGCTCTCTATGGTGCGATCCACGAAGACAAGGTCCGCGGGCCGCAGGCGCGCTGCGCACGGCGACGCGGCGGACTGGGCATTTCACGCCGCCAACTCCGCCGTGTTCGAGGCCCTGGCGCGGCAGAGCCACGGCGACAGCTTGCGCGAATTTTTCGGCACGGCCGCCTACGAGGAGCTGTCGGTTCTCGCCCGCGCCGCCCGCCGGGTCAAGACCTCCGGCGGACCGCGCGTGCTCCTCATTCCCGGCATGATGGGATCGCGCCTGTGCGATATGTCAGCCGGGAAGAGCGGCCGCGGACGAATGCTCTGGATCGATCCTGCGTCGATCGGCAGCGGACGGCTCACGGATCTGGCCTTGCCGTCGCGACGCGCGATTCGCCCGCGGGGCGTGCTGCTGTCCTCCTACGCGCGCCTGAAGCTGCGGCTCGCCATCGAGGGATTGGACGCGCGCTTCTTTGCCTACGACTGGCGGCTCGGGATCGACGAGATCGGCGCGGCGCTCGCGGCCGCTATCGCGGCCGCCGGCAAGCCCGCCGTGCTCATTGCCCACAGCATGGGCGCACTGGCCGCGCGCATCGCGCTCAAGCGCTTGCCGAAACGATCGGTGCGCCGGCTCATCATGCTGGGAGCACCGAACGGCGGATCGCTCGCGCCCGTGCTCGCGCTGCGCGGCACGTACCCGTTCGTGCAGAAGCTCTCGCGGCTCGACCTTAAGCATTCGCCGGACTATCTGGCCACCCAAGTGTTCTCAGGCTTTCCCGGGCTCTATCACATGCTGCCCCCGCACCGGGATTCGAGCTCGGCTGTCGATCTGTTGGATCCCTCGTCATGGCCGAGCGATGGGGTGAGGCCGAGGCCGGAGCTGCTCGCGCGCGTCGCGCAAGCTCGCGCCGGCATGGCCGAGCCCGACGCACGCATGGTGCAGATCGTGGGCGTCAACCGCCAGACGGTGGTGAGCGTGCGTCGCACGTCGGCGGGTTTCGAGTATGGCTCGACTCCGCACGGCGATGGAACCGTGCCGCTCGCGATGGCGCAGGTGCCGGGGCTCGAGACCTTCTACGCGGAGGAATCGCACGGCAATCTCGCGAGCAGCCCGCGCATCATCGACGCGATCGTGGACTTGATCCGCTCCGGCACCACCCGCGGGCTCTCCTCGCGGTGCGCGCCGCAGCCGGTCCCGGAGCAGCGCGTCGACGATGTACAGTTGCGCGCGGTCGACGCCGCGAAGATCGACTGGCGCCGGCTCGACTCGGCGCAGCGCGAGGCGGTGATGGCGGATCTGGAGGGGCCGGAAGAGCCCCCATCCGGCTCGGCCGCCTCGCTCGCCTAGCAGGCCGCCCCGCCGCGGCGTTCCGGGCCCGTCGGCGCAGCAAAACGCGGCATTTCGCCCAAATGCGATGTACTTCCCGAGCGCGGCCCGCTTTTTGCCGAATATTTCACATATCGCCGCCGCAACCCGCGGCAATATCACATTCCATAGGATTGCCGGCCCATGAACGCCCGAACTGTTCCCGCAGGTCAAGCGAAAGCCGTGGCCGCCCCGCCGCGCTTCGATGCGAAATTCATCGAAGAGCACAAGCTCATCGAGCGCTATCTCGAGAACAAGCTGCCGCTCAGAGGCGCCGTGGACCTCGAGAAGTGGTGCCGCGCACACCCCGAATATCTCGACAAGCTCAAGCTCTCGGAGCGGGCGCAGGCGAGTCTGAAGCTGCTGGAGGCGAGCGGTCACTCGGTCGACCTCGGGGAGCCGCCGCAGCCCTGGTGGAAATCGTTCTACGTGCTGATCGGGTTGGCCGCCGTCACTTTTCTGAGCCTCGTCGCCGCGTGGACCCTCGTGGGTAAGCTCAGCTTGCTGCGCAGCGAGCTCGAGGATGCGAAGCTGCGCGCCAAGCAGGGCACTTTGGTGCAGCCGGCGGTGCAAACCGAGCGGCACATCTCACCGGATCACGCTGCGGGTCTCGGCGGTGCGCGCATCCTGGTGAGCACCGTCGCACCGCAGCTCATCGACCTGCATCTCGACATGGCCTATACGCAAAAGCTCAATCTGTTTCGCGTCATCGTGGATAAGCAGGATCAGGGCCGAGCCCTGATCCTGAACAACATACTCAAGGACTCGAACAACGACTTGCGCATGACTTTCAACACCACGGGACTTTCGGCGGGCATTTACACGGTGCGCATCGAGGCGCTTCCGCCCCGCGGCGATCCCATTCCCGACGGCTGGTTGATTCTCGAAGTGCGCTGACCGCTCCTGCCGCGCCCGCCGGCATGCGCCTCATTGCGCCTGGTCACGCAGCGTGACGATGGGCGGCGTATTGACCACGCGCCGCGTCGCGAGCGTGCCGCTCACTCCCACCAGCACCGTGCCGCAGACCAGCCCGAGCACCCATACCCACGGGTCGAAGCCGAGCTCGAGCGAGAACAGACGGCGCGCCAGTATCCATCCCACGGCGCTCGCGCCGCACGCCGCGAGCGTTCCCGATAGAAATCCGAGCGCCGAGAATTCCGCGGCGACGCCGCGCAGCACCGTGCTCCGGCTCGCTCCCAGCGTGCGCAGCATCGCGCTCTCGTAACGGCGCTCATCGCGCGTCGCTTGCACCGCGGCGAGCAGCACCACGACGCCCGCTGCCAGCGTGAACAGGAACACGTACTGCACGGCCAGCGATGCACGGTCCATGATCTCGCGGATCTGCTTCAGGATGGCATCCACATCGAACACGGAGATGGTGGGAAACCGGCGCACCAGATCGACGAGCGCCGGGCGCTGTTGCGCGGTCAGGTAAATGCTGGTCATGTAGGTTCCGGCCGCGCCATCCAGGAGCTTGGGCGGAAACACCAGAAAGAAATTCGGCCGGAAGCTGTCCCAGCGCACCTTGCGAATGCTCACGATGCGCGCCGTGACGCTCTCGCCGGCCACGTCGAAGCTCAAGGTGTCGCCGAGCTTGAGGCCGAGCGCTTCCTGGTATTCCGAGGAGATCGAGACGAGCGGCTCGGTGAACTCGGCAGCGGTCCACCAACGACCGGCGACCAACTGATTGTCCTCCGGGAGCGCGGCGGACCAGGTGAGATTCTGCTCGCGCTCGACGAAGCCGCGCGCGCGGTCGCCGGCAAGCTTGCGCGACTCGGCGGGCACCCCGTCGATGACGGTCATGCGCGCACGCACCATCGGATACAGCTGCGGCTCGCCGAAGCCGTGCGCGCGCAAGAACTCCTCGAGCGGCGCGCGCTCCTCCGGTCGGATGTTGACGATGAAATTATTGGGCACATCGCTCGGCAGGCTCCGCCGCCAGTCGGTGAGCAGATCACCACGCACCACCGCCAGCAACAGCAGCATCATCAGACCCAGGCCGAACGCGACGATCTGCAGGACGCTCCCGGTGCCGCGCCTCGAGACGTTCGCGAGTCCGTAGCGCCACGCGACGCCGACGCCGCCGCGCAGCCGCCCCGTGAGCCGCACGAGCCCGTAGCCGGCGGCCGCCAGGACGACGCCCACGCCGAGCACGCCCAGAAGCACGCCCACCACGAGCTCCGTGTCGCGCACCAGGCTCCACAGAATGGCGAACAACGCGCCGACGGCGAGCGCATACACCAGGCCGAAGCGCAGCGGGGGTGCGGTCATGGTCCGCCGCAGCACGCGGGCGGGCGGCGTGTTCTTCAAATGCAAAAGCGCAGGCAAGGCGAATCCGACCAGCATCGCGTTCACCGTAACCAGCGCCACCGCGACCGGCGCGAGCGACGCGGGCGGCAGCGGGATGCGGATCAGATCGCGCAGCAGCCACGCGAGCCCCCATTGCGCGCCGTAGCCTAGAAGGGCGCCGGCGGCCACGGCGAATAGCGCGAGGATGGTGAGCTCGATGACGGAAATCGCGAGCACGAAGCGCTGCGAGGCGCCCATGCACTTCATGAGCGCGACCGCATCGATGTGCCGCGACGCATAGCGCCGCGCGCCCATCGCCACCGCCACCGCGGCGAGCAGCACCGAGGCGAGGCTCGCGAGATTGAGGAAGCGGCTCGCCCGATCGATCGCGGAATTCAGCTGCCGGCTGGATTCGTCCACCTCGCGCAGCCGTTCGCCGGCGCCCTTGTTCGCCAGCAGATAGTCGTGAAACTCGGCGATTTGGTCGGGCGCACCCGCGAACAGCGCCGCGTAGGTCACACGGCTGCCGGGTTGAATCAGCTGGGTCGCCGCGACGTCGTCGTAACTCAGGAGCACCGCGGGAGCGAGATTCACGAAGCCCGTGCCCTGATCGGGCCGATAATCGAGCACCTGCGTCACCTTGAACGTCGCTGCGCCGATGCGGATCGATCCGCCGATGTGGATGTCGAGCTGCGCCATGATGCGTGCGTCGACCCAGGCTGCTCCGCTCCCCGGTATCGACTCGGTGGTGCGCGCGGTGCCGAACGGCGTATCCGCGATGCGCACGTGCCCGCGCAGGGGATAGTGGGCCGTCACCGCATTGAGCGCGGCGAGCTGGCTCACGTCGCCGTTGAATATCGCCGTGGGGAACGTCAGGATCTGCGCGCTGGCCAGCCCCAAGGCGCGCGCCTTCGCAAAATAGCTCTCGGGAAAGGGCGTGGGCGACTCGAGCCGCAGATCGGCGGCGAGCACTTCCGCTGCCTCTGCCCTGACGCCTTGCGAGATGCGGTTGGTGAAGAACCCCACCGCCGTGAGCGACAGCACGGCAACGCACAGGGCAAGCAGCAGCACCGAGAGCTCGCCGGACTTGAGATCCCGCCAGAGGTTGCGCAGCGCGAAACGCAGCACTTGCATCAGCCGGCCCCCGAGGAGCTGACCGCCGGGGGGCGCGCGGCTGCGGAGCTCACCTCGCGCCCGGCGTCGAGCTCGAGCACGCGCGCGCAGCGTTGCGCGAGGCTGCGATCGTGCGTCACGAGCACCAGGGTGCTGCCGACGCTGCGGTTGAGCTCGAACAACAGGTCCGTGATCCGCTGGCCGGTGTGCGTATCGAGATTGCCGGTCGGCTCGTCCGCGAACAGCACGGCGGGCTGCGTGACGAAAGCGCGGGCGATCGCGACCCGCTGCTGCTCGCCGCCCGACAGCTGCTTGGGGTAATGCGCGGCGCGTGCGGCGAGCCCCACCTGCGCGAGCGCAGCGGCCGCCGCGGTGCGCGCGTCGCGGCGCGCTCGCAGCTCCAGCGGCAACATGACGTTCTCCAGCGCCGTGAGGGCGGGAATCAGGTGAAAGGACTGAAACACGAAGCCGACGTGCTGCCCGCGCAGACGCGCGCGGCCGTCCTCATCGAGCCGCGTCAGCTCCACCCCCGCGATCAGCACGTCGCCCGAGGTGGGCGAGTCGAGTCCCGCCAGCAACGCGAGCAGCGTCGATTTACCGGCGCCGGACGCGCCCACCACGGCGAGGGTCTCGCCCGATCGCACAGTGAGGCTCACATCGGAGAGAATGGTGAGGGGCCCCTCGGGGCTCGAAACGGTCTTGGTCAGATGCCTGGCCTCGAGTGCGGTTTGGTTTTGCATCATTGGAGAGGTCCGTGAACCGGATATTCGTCCTTCTGATCCTGTGGATGACGGCGGTCCCGGCCTACGCGGATACGCCGGAGATCCTCGTATTCGGCGACAGCATCAGCGCCGGCTACGGCCTACCGCGCGTCGATCGGGGCTGGGTTGCGTTGCTGCAGGCGAAGCTAAAGACCGCAGGTTACGGTGATGAGGTCGTCAACGCCAGCGTCACCGGCGAGACCACGGCCGGCGGCCTCGCGCGCCTGCCGCGCGCGCTCAACCTGCACCATCCTGCGGTCGTCGTTCTCGAGCTCGGCGGCAACGACGGCCTGCGGGCGCTGCCGATCGAGCAGATGCGCGCGAACCTGACGCGCATGATCGATCTGGCAAGAGGCGCGGGCGCGAAGGTGCTGCTCCTCGGAATGCGCATACCGCCCAACTACGGTCCGCAGTACACGGAGCAGTTCAGCGCGGTCTACGCCGACATCGCCCGCGACAAGCACGTGCCGCTCGTGCCGTTCCTGTTGAGCGACGTCGCCTTGCATCCCGACCTCATGCAGGCCGACGGCGTGCATCCGGTGGAGGCGGCGCAGCCGCTCCTGCTTGCGACCGTTTGGCCGACGCTCGAGCCCTTGCTCAAGCGCTAGGGTGGATTACTCCTGGGCGGCGCGGGGACCCACGTTGTCCGGCAGCAATGTGATCACGTTCATGAGAAAATTCGTGTGGTCGTGCGAGGATGTACCCGCAAACAGCCTTCCCTGCACCGACACGTGGGAACCCTCCACCACGTTTTCCGGGAACTCGGAAATGCCGACGAGCTGCAGCTGATCGGTGGACTGGCACATGAAGCTCTGCGCCGGGGAATAAACGTAGATCTCGTGATCGAGCGCGAGCACGGGCACGTTATCTACGCCGTCGGAGGTCGGATAGGAGCGAAAATGCACCCGTCCCGCCAGCGTATGCTTGACCGGCTGGGTCCACAGGCACCCGCCGTAGCCGTGCACGCAGCCCACGGCCGCGAAGGAAATTCCGATCACCACCGAACGCCAACCTGTCATTCCGTCTCCAATCCCAAAGGCTCTCGAAAACGCCGCGGAGGCGCAAACGCCTCCACCATGCAAGCATACTCCGTCGCGCGGCGACGTTGCTGCGGTCTTCATCCGGTGCTATACACGCGAAACAAAAAATCAGGAGCCGCACCCCAGTGCAACGCGTTTGGCTGAACCATTACCCGCCCGGTGTGCCAACCGACATCGACCCCGATCTGTACACCTCGCTGAACGCGATGTTCGAGGAGGCATGCGCGGCGTATGGGAACCTCCCCGCCTATCAGAATTTCGGTGCGGTCCTCACATACGCGCAGCTCGACGCCCTGAGCCGCGCATTCGCCGCGTGGCTGCAGAAGAAGTCGGGCCTGGCACCGGGCGACCGCGTGGCTCTGATGATGCCGAACGTGATGCAGTATCCGGTCGCGCTGTTCGGCACTCTGCGCGCGGGCATGGTGGTGGTGAACGTCAATCCGCTCTACACCGCGCGCGAGCTCGAGCATCAGCTCAAGGACTCGGGTGCGAAGGCCATCGTCATCGTCGAGAATTTCGCGCACGTCCTGCAGCAGGTGTTGCCGCATACGGAGCTCAAGCAGGTCCTTGTGACACGCGTCGGTGATCTACTGGGATTCCCGCGCGGAGCGCTCGTGAATCTCATCCTGCGCCTGCGCAAGCAGGTGCCCCCTTGGAGCATGCCCGGAGCGATCACACTCAAGAGCGCGCTCGGCGGAGGCCTCGGCCTGAAGCTCGCGCCCGCCGAGGTCGGCCCGCAGAACATCGCTTTCCTGCAGTACACGGGTGGCACCACCGGCATCGCCAAGGCGGCGGTGCTCACCCACCGCAACATGGTGGCCAACGTGCTGCAGGCAAGCGCCTGGATCCGGCCCGCACTCCAGCCGGGACCGCAAAGAGTCGTCATCACCGCGCTGCCGCTCTACCATATCTTCTCGCTCACGGCGAACTGCCTGCTGTTCGCGCGGCTCGGCGCAAAGAGCGTGCTCATCACCAATCCGCGCGATTTTCCGCGCTTCGTCGCGGAGCTGCGCAAGCACAAATTCTTCTACATCAGCGGCGTCAACACGCTGTTCAACGCACTGCTCCACACCCCCGGCTTCGAGTCGCTCGACTTCTCGGCGCTCAAGATCACGCTCGGCGGCGGAATGGCGGTGCAAGCCGTGGTCGCCGCGCGCTGGAAAAAGGTCACGGGCAACGTGCTCACACAAGCCTGGGGATTGACCGAGACCGCGCCGGCCGCGTGCATCAACCCCATGGGCCTGGACTTCAACGGATCGATCGGGCTGCCGATCCCCTCCACGGACATCTCCATCCGCGACGACGCCGGCATGGAGATGGGCACCAATGAGGTGGGCGAGATCTGCGTGTTCGGACCGCAGCTGATGCGCGGCTACTGGAACCGTCCCGACGAGACGGAGAAGGTCATGTTCGGCGACTGGCTGCGCACGGGAGACATCGGCCGCATGGATGACAAGGGCTTCGTGTACATCGAGGACCGCAAGAAGGACATGATCCTCGTCTCGGGATTCAACGTCTATCCCAACGAGATCGAGTCCGTCGTGGCCGAGAATCCCGGCGTGCTCGAGGTCGCGGCGGTGGCGCAGCTCGACGAGAACTCCGGCGAGTCGGTGGCCTTGTTCGTCGTGAAAAAGGATCCGAGCCTCACGGCCGAGGCCTTGATCGAATACTGCCGCGCCAACCTCACGGGATACAAAGTGCCCAAGCACGTGTATTTCCGCAGCGAGCTGCCGAAGACCAATGTGGGCAAGATCCTGCGGCGCGCGCTGCGCGATGAGCTGCGCGGGGCTCAAGCCGCGGGCCCTCAAGCCGCAGGCGCTCAGACCCCGGGCGCTTCGACCGGGTAATCGCGTACCGTCTCGACGAGGGTACCCACCCGCTCGGGGTCGACGCCGGGCGTGATCCCGTGACCCAGATTGAACACGTGTCCGGGGCCTTTGCCGAAGCTCTCGAGCACGCTCCGTGCGGCGGCGCGGAGCGTCTCCGCGGGAGCGAACAGCGCGGAGGGATCGAGGTTGCCCTGCAGGGCGACGCGGTCTTGCACGGCGCGCCTCGCTTCCTTTAAGTCCGTGGTCCAGTCGACGCCCACCGCGTCGCAGCCGATCGCGGCGATCGGCGCAAGCCATGCGCCGCCGCCCTTGGTGAACACGATGCTCGGCACGCGCCGCCCCTCGGCTTCCCGGGTGAGCGAGGCGACGATCTCGCGCCATGTAAGCCAGGGAGAACTCCTGATATTGCGCGGGCGTGAGCACACCGCCCCAGGTGTCGAAGATCATCACCGCCTGCGCGCCCGCCGCGATCTGCGCGTTCAGATACAAGATCGTGGCACGCGCGAGCACCTCGAGCAGCCGGTGCAGGGTCGCGGGGCTCTCGTACATCATGCGCTTGATGCGCTGAAAATCCTTGCTGCCGCCGCCCTCCACCATGTAGGTCGCGACCGTCCAGGGACTGCCCGCGAATCCGATCAGGGGAATGCGGCCTTTGAGCTCGCGGCGGATGAGCGCCACCGCGTCGATCACGTACTTGAGCTCGACGTTCGGGATCCGGCGCGCCGAGCTTGGCCACGTCGGCGGCGGAGCGCACCGGCCGCTCGAACTGTCGGACCGCCCGCCCCGGTCTCGAAGCTCAACCCGAGGTTCATGGCGTGCGGAATGGTGAGGATGTCGGAGAACAGAATGGCGCCGTCGAGCGGATAGCGGTCCACGGGCTGCAGCGTCACCTCGCACGCGAGCTCGGGATTCGTGCACAGCGCGAGAAAGCTGCCGGCGCGCGCGCGCGTCGCGCGATATTCCGGCAGGTAGCGGCCCGCCTGGCGCATGAGCCAGATCGGCCGGCGCGGCGTCGGCTGGCGCAGCAAGGCGCGCAGCAGGAGATCGTTCTTGAGTGCTTCGGTCATATGCGCCTTGTTCCGCGGAGCCTCCGCTTCAGGTTCTTTCGCTCGGATCGAATAGCCGCCGGTGCTCGAGGATCGCGTAACGATCCGTCATGCCGGCGATGTAGTCGGCCACGGCGCGCGCACGGCCGGACTCGCCGTGCGCGGCGCCGAGCCGCGCGGCGTTCGCGGCGTGCTCCTCGGGCATGAGCGCCGGGTCGTCCTGGAACGCCTCGAACAGCGCGGTCACCACCCGGCGGGCCTTGGAGGTCATGCGCCGCACCTTGTAGTGCTTGTAGACGCGATCGCGCAGGAAGCTCTTGAGCGACTGGTTGAGCTCTTGCGTCTCGTCGCTGAAGCCGATGAGCGGCGCCGAGAGCGAGCGCACCTCCGCGGCCGAGGATACGCCCGCGGCGCGCAAGCGCGCTGCGGAAGTGTCGATGAGGTCGCTGACCAGGTGATTGATCATGCGCCGCAGGATCTCGTTGACCAGCCGCCGCCCGGCGAGTGCCGCGTACTGGCGGCGCACCAGCTCGTGGTACCGGGCGAACAACGGAATCTGCGCGAGCTCCTCCACCGTGACGAGGCCGGCGCGAATGCCGTCGTCGACGTCGTGGTTGTTGTAGGCGATCTCGTCGGCGAAATTAGCGAGCTGCGCCTCGAGTCCCGGTTGCGTGCGCCGCAGAAACCGCTCGCCCAGCTCCCCGAGCTGCCGCGCATTCGCGGCCGAGCAATGCTTCAAGATGCCCTCGCGGCACTCGAAGGTGAGGTTGAGGCCGTCGAATTCGGCGTATTGCTCCTCGAGCTCATCGACGACCCGGAGCGACTGCAGGTTGTGCTCGAAGCCGCCGAAATCGCGCATGCACTCGTTCAGCGCATCCTGGCCCGCGTGCCCGAAGGGCGTGTGGCCGAGATCGTGCGCCAGACAGATCGCCTCCGACAGCACCTCGTTCAAGGCGAGCGCGCTGGCGATGGTGCGCGCGATCTGCGCGACCTCCAGAGAATGCGTGAGGCGGGTGCGATACAGGTCGCCCTCGTGATTGACGAACACCTGGGTCTTGTAGACCAGCCTGCGGAAGGCGGTGGAGTGGACGATGCGGTCGCGGTCGCGCTGGTATTCCGAGCGATAGGCGGGAGCAGCTCTCGGGATGACGCCGGCCGCGCGACTGGCTCTCGTGCGCCGCATAGGCGGCCAGGGCGCTCATGCGAAATGCTCCTGCAAGGTGGCATCGAGCGCGCTCTTGTCGTACTTCGAGAGCACAGTCGCGTTCCCGAGCCGCTCGAGCAGCACCAGCCGCACGGCCCCGGCGAGCACTTTCTTGTCCATTTGCATGAGCTCGAGCGCGCGCGCCGACGCCGATCCGGGGCGCCTCGATGGGCAGCCCCGCGCGGCGCACCAGCGCGTGGATCAGATTGCGGGCGGGCGTGTCGATCATGCCCCAAGCGGCGCGACAGATCCGCCGCCATGAGCATGCCGAGCCCGACCGCCTCGCCGTGCAAGTACACCTCGTAGCCCGTCGCCGCCTCGATGGCGTGGCCGAAGGTGTGGCCGAAATTCAGGATCGCCCGCAGCCCCTCCTCGCGCTCGTCCTGAGCGACCACCGCCGCCTTGATGGAGCAAGAGCGGTAGATCGCATGCGTGAGCGCCTCGGGCTCGCGCGCGCGAAGCTGCGCCATGTTGTTGTCGAGCCAGCCGAGCAATTCCAGATCCCAGATGCAGCCGTACTTGATCACCTCGGCGATCCCGGCGGAGACCTCGCGATCGGGCAGGCTGTTCGAGGGTGTCGGTATCGGCGATCACGGCGATGGGCTGGTGGAACGCGCCGATGAGGTTCTTGCCGCCGCTGTGATTGACCCCGGTCTTGCCGCCGACCGAGGAGTCCACCTGCGCCAGCACCGTGGTGGGGATCTGCACGTAGCGCACGCCGCGCTGGTAGCAGGCCGCGGCGAAGCCCGCGATGTCGCCGACGACCCCGCCGCCGAACGCCAGCACCACCGCATCGCGGTTGAACCGCTGTCCGACCAGGGCATCGAAAATCCAGCTCACCGTCTGCAACGTCTTTTGCTGCTCCCCCTCCGCCAGGATGCACTCCTGAATGCTGCGCCGGTCGCCGAGGGCCGCGCGCAGCGCCGGCAGGTACAGGCGCGCCACCGTGGTGTCGGTCACGATCATGAGGTCCTTGCCCGGGATCTGCGATTCGATCAGCGCGGGGTTGCCGAGCAGTCCCGCGCCGATCGTGATGAGATAGCGGGAGTGGCCGACGTCTACCTTGAGGGTTTGCACTTCAAGGATTATACGAAGCTTGCGCTCCCCGCGCGCGCTGAAGCTGCGCGATGAATCTCCTCGGCCACCGCCTGGACGCGCCGCCCGTCCGTCGAGACCGTGATATCGGCGATTTCCGCGTACAGCTCTGCACGGTGACGCATCAGCTCGACCAGCTTCTCCTGCGGGTCGGTGTCATTGAGCAGAGGCCGGTGGCGCCCGTGCCGCGTCCGCTCGAGCTGCTGGCCGATCGAGGTCTCGAGATAGACCACGGTGCCGCGTTCGGCGAGCATCCGCCGATTGTCGACGTTGATCACCGCGCCGCCGCCCGTGGCGATCACCACGCCCGTAAGACGCGTGAGGCGCTCGATGGACTCCCTTTCGCGCAGCCGGAAGCCTGCCTCGCCCTCTTTTTCGAAGATGAAAGCGATGTCAACGCCCGTGCGGGCCTCGATGTCGGCGTCGCTGTCGTGGAAGGAGAATCGCAACAGGCGCGCGAGATGGCGGCCCACGGCGGACTTGCCGGAGCCCATAGGGCCGATGAGGAAGACGTTGGGCTGCGACAGCATGGGCGCCGATCATAGATCAGGGGAAGCCGCAGCGCCGCAGTGGCGCCCTGCAGCGCTGCGCCCGTCGAATCGACGACCTTTAAAACCTAGCCGGCGCCTGCTGCAGCGACCGTGACCGTGGCGTACGCCGTCAGGGTGGCGCTGTTGAGCTCCGCAGTTGCTGTTATCACGTCCTGTCCACTGCAACCCTTGGCGGTATAGGTGGCTTCGATCGTTCCGCTCGAGCTCGTGACCGAATCGGGCGTCGTCCCGGCGGTGCTCGTCCCGGAAGCCGCAATGACGGCCTGGCCATTGCTGATGCATGTGGAGCTGTAGGTGACGGTGACAGGAGCCGACGTATAGACCACTCCATCCTGGTTGACAACCGTGACCGTGAGGGTGGCGTTGCCGGCGGCTGCGACGTTGGCGGTCGACAGGCCGATCAATTGCGGCTGAAAGTTTGAGCCGGTGCCGCTACCCAGCTCATAGGTGTTGGTGGTGGTGGTTGCGGGGGGCGTGTAGGTGCTGCTGCCGCCGCCTTCCGCGCCCAGCTGGTCCCCCCCGCAGCCGGCGAGCAGCGCCATTGCCGCGGCCGCCGTGATCAGTAATCTACGCATGTCTTTGGTTCCTCGCTCGATCCATACCGGCGTTAGTAGAGATTTGACCCTTCGCGCAAGATCTTCGGCGTGATGAAGATCAAGAGTTCGGTCTTGTTGTTGATGTTGGTGGTGCTCTTGAAGAGATTGCCCGAGGATCGGGATGTCCCCGAGCCAGGGCACCTTGTTGGCCGCATAGGACTTGGTCGTCTCGAGAATGCCGCCGAGCACCACGGTCTGGCCGTCGCCGACCAGAACCTGAGTCTGAATCTGGCGCGTGTCGATCGAGGGCACGCTGCCGCCGGTGGCGCTCGTCACCTGCTGGCCGACCGTGTCGTCGCTCACGTCGAGATCCAGGATCACGCGGTTGTCCGGCGTGATCAGCGGCGTCACCTTGAGCGACAGCACCGCGTTCTTGAACTGCGTCGTGGTCGCGCCGCTCGAGGCCGATTCCTGATAGGGAATCTCGACACCTTGCATGATGGTCGCCTGCTTCTGGTTCGCCGTGATCACGCGCGGCGAGGAGATGGTCTCGCTCTTGCCCTCGTTCTCCGCGGCCGACAGCGCGAGATCGACCAGGTAGCTGCCGCCCAGCAAGGAGATGCCGATGCTGCCGTTGGTATTCGCCGCCGGGGTGTTCACCATGTAGCGATTGGCGAGCGCGGGCGTCGCCACCGGCGTCACCGGCAAGCCGGAGCTCAAGTTGGTCAGGGCGGACTGGATCATGGTGTCCGCGCCGGTGCCCGTGCCGGTGACCGCGAGCAGCCCGTTGTTGCCGTTCTGCTGCGCCGAGGTCACGCCGAACTGCGCGCCCAGGTCGCGCTCGAAGGTATCGCTGACCACCACGATGCGCGCCTCGATCAGCACCTGCCGCACCGGCACGTCGAGCGTCTGCACCAGCCGGCGGATCTCCGCGAGGTTCTCGGCCGTGTCCTGCACCATCAGCGTGTTGGTGCGCTCGTCGATCGAGAGGCTGCCGCGCTTGGACAGCATGGAATTGCGGCCGCCGCCCGCACCGCCGCCGGCCGTGGGACGGATCATTTTCGCAAGGTCAGCCACCTTGGCGTAGTTGGCCTGCATGAACTCCGAGCGGATGGGCGAGAGCTCCTGGACTTCCTTGTGCGCCGCGAGCTCCGCCTTCTCGCGCGTCGCGAGCTCCTCCGTCGGTCCGATGATGATGACGTTGTCCTGGCGGCGCTTGTCGAGTCCCTTGGTGCGCAGCACGATGTCGAGCGCCTGATCCCAGGGGACGTTCTGCAGACGCAGCGTCAAGTTGCCGGTCACCGAATCGCTCACCACGATGTTCTGGCCGCTGGTGTCCGCAAGCAGCTGCAGCACCGAGCGCACGTCGATGTCCTGGAAGTTGAGCGTCAGGCGCTCGCCGGTGTATTCCTTCTTCTCCTCGGCGGCGGTGCGCTTCAACGAGGGCTTGATCTCGACGGTGTACTGATTGTCCGACTGATAGGCGAGCTGCTCGAAGTCGCCCTGCGCGCTGATCACGAGGCGCGAGCTGCCCTCGACGCGGATGGCATCGACGGTCTGCACCGGCGTCGCAAAATCCATGACGTCGTAGCGGCGCATGAGATTCTTGGGCATCAACGTGCCGGCGAAGTCGACGACGACCTGATTGCCTTCCTGGCGCACGTTGACCGGCGTGCGCGGATCGGAGAGCTGCACGATGACGCGGCCGGTGCCGTCGGAGCCGCGGCGGAAATCGATGGTCTTGATCGAGCGCTCGACCGGCCCCGCAGCCGCGTTGCTGTGGGTCACCGCGTTCGCCAGAGCGTCGCCCGGCTGCCGGCCCAACGTGACGACGATGATGTTGCCGTCGACCTTGGTCGTGTAGGGCAGCAGCTGGTCGACGTTGATCACGACGCGCGAGCGGCCGTTCGCCTCGGCGGCGAGCACGGAATCGACGCCGCCCGAGCGCACGTCGATGCGGCGCGAGGGCAGCGCGAGCGACGTGTTCGGCAAGTCGAACGCGATGCGCGCCGGCTTGTCGATGGTGAAGGGCAGCGGCTCGGGAGCCGGTCCGCTCAGATGCAGCTTGAGCTGTACCTGGTTACTCGACAGCGTCTGCACGTCGACGGACTCGAGCTTGAGCGCCTCGGACGCTCCTTGAGCCTGGGTCTTTAAGGTGAATGCCGACAATGCGAGCACCATCGCTCCGATCATCGCCATTCGTATCTTGAATCTAGTCATGCGTTGCTCTCCCTGTGGCCCCATCAATCTTGCAATGCCAATGAGGCCGGTCGCTCGATGTAGCCGCCGAGACCATCCGGGATGATCTCGACCAGGCTTATTTTGCTGCCCGTAATCTCAGTAACCTTTCCGTCGTTCTGCCCCATGTAATTGCCGGGCTGAACCTTGTGCACCAGGCCGTCCTTGGATTGAACGAGTCCGTAAAAATTGTTCCCGACCTTGAACGTGCCCACCATCTTGAGGGTGTCGAGCGAGAAGCCCTCGAGGAACTCGCGATTGCGCCGCACGGTCGGCCGCACGCCACCGCCGTTGGCGAGATTCGGGCTCGCGGGCTGGAACGGCGAGCGCAGGTTGCTCGCGCTGTACACGAAGCTCTCGTAGGGCTTGACCTCGGGCAGCGGCTGGATGCGCCCGCCCGGCTTTTTCTTGGTCTCCGCGATCCACCGCTGCAGATCGGACTGTCCGCCCGAGCAGGCCGCCGTCACGCAGCCGACGAGCGCAATCGCACAGACGATGCGCGCACCGGAAATCAGCCGAGCCCGGCTGGGATCCCCGATCCTAATTGTCACGTCGCGCCTCCTGTCTTTTTCTTGGCGGCGGGCTTGGGGCCCTCGTCCTCGATGTAGCGATACGTCTTCGCGGTCACGTCCATGGTCAGATTGTCGTAGTTGCCGCCTTTGTCGCATCGACCGGCCTGATCTGGATGTCGTGCAGCGTGACGATGCGCGGCAGCGCCGCGATGCCGCTCACGAACGCGCCGAACTGGTGATAGGAGCCCACCAGCCGGATCTTGATCGGCAGCTCCGCATAGAACCCGTTGCTCTTCTCCGGCCCGGGCTGGAACAGCTTCTCGCTCAAGCCCGCCGCGAGGCCGGTTTGCGAGATATCGACCAGCAGGTTCGGCACCTCGGTCTTGCCGGGCAACTGCCGCAGCATCGCGCCGAAGCTGCGCTCCATTTCCCCGAGCTGCTCCTTGTAGGCATCGAGATTCGCCGCGCGCTGCTGCTTGTTCTCGAACTGCGTGCGCAGATCGAGCTCGTCCGCCTCGGCTTTCTGCAGCACCGGCCGGTCGTCCGTCCACACGAACATGTACGAAAAGCCTACGGTGCAGAGGGCGAAAACCACGAGCACGAAGAAACCGCGAACCGCCAGCGGCCAGCGGCCGGGATCTCTGGGATCGAGCGATTTAAGTTCGTCGAGGAAGTTCATTTCGCAGCCTTCTTCACCGTGGTTTCGCCGCCCTCCTCAAGATTGACGCCGACGGTGTTCGCGAACACCGTGAAGTTCGATCCGCCGGTGGGCGAGTCCTTGGCCGTCTCGACCACGCTGCAGCTCGGGGTTGTCCATCCACGTCGAGGTGTCGATGTTGCGCATGAACGTCGACACGCGCGTGCTCGACTGCGCGACGCCTTTGAGCTCGAGCTTGTTGCCGGTCTGCTTGATCGAGGTGAGATACACGCCGTCAGGGACGGTGTGCACCAGCTCGTCGAACTGGTGAACGATCTCGGGACGCTTGCGCTGCAGCTTCTCGATGATCTCCATGCGGGCGAGCAGACGCTGCCTGCGGTTCTCGAGATCCTGGATGTCGGCAATCTCGGCGTCGAGCTTGACGATCTCCTTCTTCAGGACATTGTTCTTCTCGTTCTGCGCATCGATCCAGCCCGAATAGACGACCTTCGCGCCGCCGGCGACGACCGCGCCCGCCAGGAACGCCGCGATCGTGAACGCGCCGAACTCGCGGCGGCGTCGCTTGCGCTCTTGTTCGCGGTGGGGAAGTAGGTTGATGCGTGGCATGGCGGCCCTCAGTCGAAGCTTCGCAGCGCGAGGCCGCAGGCGGTTAACAAGGCCGTCGCGTCACGGCCCACGGCCTGCGCCTTGGCTTTCGACGACACCTTCATGTTGCCGAGAGGGTCGCCCTTGTCGGCCGGTACGCCGACGCGACTCGAGATGACCTCGGCGACGCCGGAGATGTTGGCGCAGCCGCCGCAGATCAGGATCTGGTCCGGCTGCGAGCGTCCGCTGCCCGAGGCGAGGTAGAACTGCAGCGAGCGGCTCACCTGCTGAGTCATGTCGTCGATGAACGGATCGAGCACCTCGGGCTGGTAGTTGCTCGGCAGACCGCCTTCCTTCTTGGCGCGGCCCGCTTCCTCCATGGAGAGTCCGTAGGTGCGCATGATCTCCTCGGTGAGCTGCTGCCCGCCGAAGGCAAAGTCACGGGTATAAATGACCTTCAGGTCGCGCAGCACGCTGAACGTCGTCGAGCTCGCGCCGAAATCGACCACCGCGATGGTGCGGTCCATGCCGCCGTCGGGCATCTGGTGGCGCATCAGCGCGCAGGCGTTCTCGAGGGCGAACGCCTCGACATCGACGATCTGCGCGGTCAGGCCAGAGGCCTGCACGGCCGCCTGGCGCTGCTCCACGTTCTCGGTGCGCGTCGCCACGAGCAGCACATCGAGCATGTCGGGATCCTTGTCCGAGGGACCCACGACCTGGTAGTCGTAGCTCACTTCCTCCATCGGGAAGGGGATGTACTGGTCTGCCTGCATCTCCACCTGACCCTCGAGCTCGTGCTCGCCGAGGGTCTTCGGCATCTGGATCACCTTGGTGATTGCGGCATCGCCGGAGATCGCGATCGCCGCCAAGCGGCTCTTCGCGCCCGAGCGTTTCACGGCTCGTCGGATCGCCTCGCCGACAGCCTCTGCGTCGACGATGGCCTTCTCATTGATGGCGTTGTGCGGCGTAGGCTCCGCCGCGTAGGACTCGACGCGGTATTGGCCACCCGACATCGTGAGCTCGATGAGCTTCACCGACGACGTCGTGATGTCCAGCCCCAACAGCGGACGGTATCTTTTGCCAAGCGCGAACACTAGAATTTCCTTTTCGCTCAGTACGTTGGAGGGCGATGCAGGGCTTTGACCATGCTCGGCAAAGTTAGCAGGAAACTGTTAAATGAGAACGTGAAGCTACTCACGGTAATCACCGCGAGAGGGGGGAATGTCGCAAAATTGAGAACTACGAGGATTTCGTAGCCCGCTCGAGAACTCCCTCAAACCGTTCATTCAGACCTCTGTTCGCCTATGCACCCTAGGCGATTGGAAAGCTTGGTCTGGCAACCCCGCTGTCTTAGGCTTCTAACCGTTAGACCGGTGGCTTTGCGTCCTCATCTTTCGATGAGTATGCCCTTGTAAGCCGCGGTAATATGCCAGTCTTGTCTATGCTGGCGCAATAAGTTAGAGCGGTTTGCTGTGGCCAAACGTTACCTGGTTCTCATATCCCGAATTTGCGTATGCCTCGTTGCTGCGATCTTGCTGATCGCGTTCGCAAACGTGTGCGCTTATGTCTACTTGCGGCCCGCGCTGCCCCAGGTGGACAGCCTGCGCGACGTGCAGCTCCAGGTCCCCCTGCGGGTGTACACCCGCGACGGGCGCCTGATGGCCTCGATCGGCGAGCAGCGGCGCATCCCGGTGCGCTATTCGGACCTGCCGCCCAAGCTGATCCAGGCGTTTCTCGCCACCGAGGACGACCGCTTCTTCCGCCATCACGGCGTCGACTGGGAGGGCATCTTGCGCGCGGCGCTCGCCAATGCCCGTGCGGGCCGCATCAGCCAGGGCGCGAGCACCATCACCATGCAGGTGGCGCGCGACATGTTCCTCACGCCGCGCCGCGACATGAAGCGCAAGATGAGCGAGGTCTACATCTCGCTCCTCATGGAAACCGAGTTCACCAAGGAGGAGATCTTCTCGCTCTACGTGAACAAGATATTCCTCGGCCAGCGCGCCTATGGCGTCGCCGCCGCCGCCGAGGTGTACTTCGGCAAGAGCCTCGATCAGCTGAACATCGCCGAGATGGCGACGCTCGCCGGCATACCCGCCGCGCCCTCGGCGGTCAACCCCGTCGCGAATCCGGAGGCGGCGACGCAGCGGCGCGCTCACGTGCTCGGGCGCATGCGCGACCTCGGCTACATCACGCCGGCCGAGTACGAGGCCGCCAAGACGAGCCCCATGGAGAGCCGCATGCACGGACCGTCCATCGAAGTGGATGCCCCGTACGTCGCCGAAATGGTGCGCAACGACCTGCAGGCCAAGTACGGCGACGCCGTCTATACCGCCGGCTATCAGGTCTTCACCACCATCGACTCGCGGCTCGAGGCGGCGGCCACCGTGGCGCTGCGCACCGGATTGCTCGAATACGATCGGCGCCACGGCTGGCGCGGCGCGACCGACAAAGTCGATCTGTCGAAGGGCGCGAGCGACGCCGACCTCGAAGCCGAGCTCGATCAGCGGCCCGCCGTCGGCGGCCTGCGGCCCGCGATCGTCGAGTCGGTGGAGGAAAAGAGCGCCAAGATATACGTGAAGGACATGGGTTCCGTGACGCTGCCGTGGGCGAAGATTGTCCTGGGCGCGGCGCGAGTTGCCGGAAGAGAAGACCGATCGGTCGCCGACCCAGGCCTCGGAGATCTTCAGCCGCGGCGACGTGATCTACACGGTCGGCAACAGCCCCCAGACGCTGCAGTTCGTGCAGGTGCCCGAGGCGCAGAGCGCCCTCGTCGCGATGGACCCGAAGGACGGCGCCGTGGTCGCGCTGGTCGGAGGCTTCGACTTCTTCCAGAGCAAATTCAATCGGGTGACGCAGGCGCGGCGCCAGCCCGGCTCGGGATTCAAGCCGTTCGTCTACGCGGCCGCCTTCGACAAGGGCTACACCCCGGCGAGCGTGGTGATCGATGCGCCGATCGTGATCGATACGGCGGGGAACGATGTCGGCTGGCGGCCGAAGGAGATGGAAGGCGAATTCTTCGGTCCCGTGCGCCTGCGCGAGGCGCTCGCCCATTCGCGCAATCTCGTCTCGGTGCGCCTGGTGCGCGACATCGGCGTCGAATACACCCGCGACTACGTGACGCGCTTCGGCTTCGACAAGACGCACGTGCCCGACGATCTGACCATGGCGCTCGGCACCGCGGAGCTCAGCCCGCTGCAGGTCGTCACCGGCTATTCGGCGTTCGCGAACGGCGGCTTTCGCGTGACCCCCTACTACATCGACCGCATCCTCGATGCGAGCGGCAAGACGCATCTATCAGGCGGAGCCGTTGATCGCCTGCGCGCAGTGCGCGGCGGCCGCCGACTCGACGAGCGTGGTGAATGCCGCGCTCGCGGACGGCCGGCCGCCCGCCGGGCGCGGCCTCATCGCGGCCGCCGATCCGGCGACCGGCGCCGATCACGGCCACGGCCACAGCGGCGCCGATCGCGGCGCGGGCAGCGCACGCCCGCTCGCAGGCGTCGCGCACACGCCGGCGCGCGCGACGGCCTCCTCGATGAGGGCGTGCACGACGGCAAGTCGCTGATTCCGGCGCGTAACCTCGCGCCGCAGATCATCCGCCCGCAAGTGGCGTATCTGCTCTCGGACATGATGGCCGACGTCATCCGGCACGGCACGGGCATGAAAGCTCTGGTGCTCGGCCGCGACGACATTGCCGGCAAGACCGGCACCACCAACGATGCCCACGACGCCTGGTTTTCCGGCTTCAATGCCGACATCGTGGCCACCGTGTGGACCGGCTTCGATCAGGACCGCTCGCTCGGCGAGCTCGAGCAGGGCTCGCGCGCCGCGCTGCCGACCTGGATATTCTTCATGCACGAGGCGCTCGCCGGCGTTCCGCGCCACAAGGTTCCGGTGCCGGACGGCATCGTGACCGTGCGCATCTCGCCCGACACGCGGATTGCTCGCGAGCGCGGACGATCCGAACGGCATCATGGAGAAATTCATCGATGGCAGCTTGCCCAAGCCGGGAAGCCCGGAAGGGCAGAACAATCAAAATCCGCTGAACGATGGCGACAAACCGCTCTTTTAGGAATATGCCCAAGAGATACTCGCAGCGCGCAGAAGATCTGCGGCGCGCGCTTGGCCCAAGAGGCTGCGCGCATCATGGCCGAGCACGGCATCGAGGACTTCCTGCAGGCCAAGCGCAAAGCCGCCGATCGTCTCGGCGTGCACGAGGTATCGGTGCTGCCCTCCAACGTCGAGATCGAGGCGGCGCTGCGCGCCCATCAGCGCCTGTTCGGCGGCGACTCCCACGGCCACACGCTGAAGGAGCAACGGCGCATCGCCCTGGACACCATGCGGCTGCTGGAGGAGTTCCAGCCGCGCCTCGTCGGCTCGGTGCTCACCGGAACCGCCACCGAGTACAGCGACATCAACCTGCATCTGTTTGCCGACCGCTCGGAGTCGGTGGCGATACGACTCATCGAGATCGGCGTCCCGCACCAGTTCTACGAGCGACGCGTCAAGATGGACGCCGAGCGCAGCATCAATTATCCGGCGCTGCGCTTCGAGGCGAGCGGCCGCACGGTCGATGCGACCGTGTTTCCGATCGACGGCATCCGCCAGGCGCCGTATTCGCCCGTGGACGGCCGCCCCATGAAGCGCGCCGACGTGCGCGAAGTCTCGGATCTCATCGACGCCTAAAAGGAGGTTTCCTCAATTGATCGGTAGTACCACCCTCTCTGACGGGCCTCTCCGCACACGGCCGCGGCGGCCGGCCGCGCGCTGGTCGATGGCCGATGCGCAGGCCTTTACGAGGCGCCGTTCGCGGACCTCTTGTTTCGTGCACACGGGGTGCACCGCCTGCACTTCGATCCCAACGCCGTGCAGCGCAGCCGTCTGCTCAGCATCAAGACGGGCGGGTGCCCGGAGGATTGCGGCTACTGCAGTCAGTCCGCGCGGCACGACGGCGGCGTCGGCGCCACGAAGCTCATGGAAGTCGACGACGTGGTCGCCGAGGCGCGCAAGGCGCGCGACGCGGGTGCGACCCGCTATTGCATGGGCGCAGCGTGGCGCGGTCCGAAGGAACGCGACATGGGCCGTCTCACCGCCATGGTCGGCGCGGTCAAGTCCCTGGGACTCGAGACCTGCATGACGCTCGGCATGCTGACGCCGACCGATGCGCAGCGCCTGGCGCAGGCCGGCCTCGACTACTACAACCACAACATCGACACCTCGGAGCGCTATTACAGCCAGGTGGCCACGACGCGCACCTGGGCCGACCGGCTCGACACCTTGAAGCACGTGCGCGAGTCGGGAATGAAAGTCTGCTGCGGCGGCATCGTCGGCATGGGCGAGGAGGCAGTCGATCGCGTCGCCTTCCTGGTGGCGCTCGCGAACCTCCCGGAGCCGCCCGAAAGCGTGCCGATCAACCGGCTGATCCCGATTCCGGGGACGCCGCTCGCCGCTGCGCCGCCGCTCGACCCGATCGAGTTCGTGCGCACCATCGCGCTCGCCCGCATCCTCATGCCGACCTCCATGGTGCGGCTGTCCGCGGGACGCACCGCGATGAGCGATGAGCTGCAGGCGCTGTGCTTCTTTGCGGGCGCGAATTCCATTTTCGTCGGCGATACGCTGCTCACCGCGGACAACCCGAGCGAGGATCACGATGGCGCGTTATTCCGGCGCTTGGGTTTGAAACCGCTGCAACCGCCATTGCCGTGACCGACGCCGGTCTCGCGTTCTATCAGGCGGCGCTCGATGGGCTGGCCGCGGCGAGCCGCCTGCGCTCGCTCGCTCCGCGCCAAGGGCTCGACTTCACCTCGAACGATTACCTAGGCCTCGCGGCCTCGCCGCGTCTTGGCGACGCGGTGGCGGCCGCGATCGCGCGCGGCACGCCCGTGGGCGCGGGGGGCTCGAGACTGCTGCGCGGCAACGCACCGGAGCACGAGGCGCTCGAGGCGCGGGCCGCGGCGTTCTTCCGCAGCGAGCGAACGCTCTTCTTCGGCAGCGGCTACGTCGCGAACTACGCACTGCTCTCGACGTTGCCGCAATCGGGCGATCTCCTCATCCTCGACGCGCTGGTGCACGCGAGCGCCCACGAGGGCGCGCGCGCCGGCCGCGCGCAGTTCGTGAAGGCAGCGCACAACGATGCGGGAGCGTTCGAGGACGCGGTGCGCGCCTGGCGAGACGGCGGCGGCCGCGGGCGCGTCTGGCTGGCCGTCGAGAGCCTCTACAGCATGGACGGCGACCGCGCCCCGCTCGCTGAGCTCGTCGCGGTTGCCGAGCGGCACGATGCGATGCTGCTCATCGACGAGGCGCATGCCACCGGCGTCTATGGACCCGATGGGCGCGGGCTCGCCGCGGCCCTGGAGGGCCGCGACAACGTGATCGCGTTGCATACCTGCGGCAAAGCGCTCGGCGGCGCCGGAGCGCTCGTCTCCGGGCCGCGCGTGCTCTGCGAATTCATGCTCAACCGCGGCCGGCCTTTCATCTACGCAACCGCGCCCTCGCCGCTGATGGCGGTGGCGGCGCTCGAGGCGCTCGAGATCCTCAAAGAGGAGCCCGAACGGCGCCAACGGCTCGCGCACTTGATCTCGGTCGCCGGGCGCGCAGCGCTTGCGAGCGGCGCGGCGACGCCGACCGGCTCGCAGATTCTCCCCGTCATCGTCGGCGACGATCGAGCGGCGGTTGCGCTGGCCGCGGGCCTGCAGCGCCGCGGATTCGATGTGCGCGCGGTACGTCCTCCGACGGTGCCGGACGGCACGGCGCGCCTGCGCATCTCGATCACGCTCAATGTCGAGGAGCAGGCCGTGGGCGCGCTATTCGCGGCGCTCGCGGAAGAGCGGGGCGTGCGCGCGGCATGAGCTCGGCCATCGTGGTCACGGGCACGGATACCGACATCGGCAAGACGGTGTTCTGCGCAGGGCTCACGCGATTCCTCGACGCGGCGTACTGGAAGCCGGTGCAGGCCGGCCTTGCGGATGAGACCGACGCGCAAGACCGTGCGGCGCCTCGCGGAGCTCTCCGCCGACCGCGTGCTGCCGGAGGCTTGGGCGTTGCGCACGCCCGCCTCGCCGCACCTCGCCGCCGAGATCGACGGCGTCGAGATCGACCCGGACGCGCTTGCCTTGCCCGCCTCGGACCGCCTCCTCGTCGTCGAGGGCGCGGGCGGACTGCTGGTGCCGCTCACGCGGCGTACGCTCCTGATCGAGGTCATCGCCCGCTGGGGCGCCCCGGTGGTGCTGTGCGCGCGCACGCGCCTCGGCACCATCAATCACACGCTCTTGTCGATCGAGGCACTGCGCCGCCGGGCGATCCCGTTGCTCGGCGTCGCGTTCGTGGGAGATGCGCATCCCGAGAACGAGCGCATCATCGGGTCCTTTGGGAAAGTGCCCGTGCTCGGCCGCTTGCCGCACCTCGATCCGCTGACGCCGCCGGCACTCGCCGCCGCCTTCGCGCAAGCGTTCGACCGCGAGTCGTTCTTGGGTCCTGCCGCGCGCAGCGACGCGGCGCGGAGACAGCCTTGAGGGGCGATGCCGGCTCCGTCATCTGGCACCCGTTCACCCAGCATGCGCTGCGATCGGGGTTTCCCAAGGCGGTGCGCACCGAGGGCGCCTACATCTTCACCGCCGACGGGCGGCGCATCGTCGATGCCATCTCGTCCTGGTGGGTGATCACGCACGGCCATCGGCACCCGCGCATCGTCGCCGCCATTCGCGCCGCCGCCGAGACCCTCGACCAGGTGATCTTCGCCGAATACACCCACGAGCCGGCCGAGAGGCTGGCCGAGAAACTGCTCGCGGTCGTGCCGCGCCCGGCCTCGCGCATGTCTTTTTCTCCGACAGCGGCTCGACCAGCGTCGAAGTCGCGCTGAAGATGGCGCTCGGCTATTGGCGCCACAGCGGCGAGCCGCGTCACCGCATCCTCGTCATGGAGCACAGCTATCACGGCGACACGGTCGGCGCGATGTCGGTGGGCGAGCGCGGGCCTTTCACCGAGGCCTACGAGCCGCTGCTGTTCGACGTCGCGCGGATTCCGTTTCCCGCCGCGGGGCGTGAAAGCGTCACGTTCGAGGCGCTCGAGGCTCACTGCCGCGCCGGGACGCCGGCCGCCTTCATCGTCGAGCCGCTGGTGCTCGGCGCCGGCGGCATGCTCATGTATTCGCCCGCCGTGCTCGCGCAGCTCGGAGAGATCTGCGCAGCGCCACGGCGTGCTTTTCATCGCCGACGAGGTGATGACCGGCTGGGGCCGCACCGGCACCATGTTCGCCTGCGAGCAGGCCGGCATCTCGCCCGACATCGCCTGCTATTCCAAGGGTCTTACCGGCGGCTCATTGCCTCTGGCGGTGACGCTCTGCCGCCGCGAGATTTTCGCCGCCCATTACGCCGAAGACCGCCGGCGCACCTTCTTTCACTCGAGCTCGTTCACGGCCAATCCGATCGCCTGCGCCGCGGCGCTCGCCAACCTCGAGATCTGGGAGTCCGAGCCCGTGCGCGCGCGCATCGCGGCGCTGCAGGCGCTGCAAGCGCGGCACCTCGAGCGGTTCCGGGACGATGCGCGCTTCGAGCAGGTGCGCCAGACGGGCACCATCACCGCCATGGATGTGCGTGCTCCCGACGCGGGCTACCTCGCCGCGCTGGGACCGCGGCTCGCGGCTGCGTTCCAGGCGGGAGAAGTGCTGCTCCGGCCCCTCGGAAACACGCTTTACGTGCTGCCGCCCTACTGTGTCACGGAGGACGATCTCGACCGGGTGTATGGCGCGATACTCGCGTCGGTGGACGCGCTCGGTTAGTTAGTTCGGCGCCTTGCCCTGCCAGATCGCGAGCATGTCGGGCGAGCCCTGAGCGCGCACGCCGTTGTCGGTGAGAATGTCGTCCGTGGCGGCGAGCCATCGCAGTTCTCGAGAACACCAGCCCCTCGCCGCCTTTTTGGTCGAACTCGAAGGTGACGAACGGATCCTTGAGGTCGCGCAGCACGCGCCACCAGGTGCGCGAGACTCTTGATGTGCGTACCGTTGACGGAACTCACCACCGAGCCGGCCGGGCTCGAGTAACCGTTCACCAGTTTGTTCGGAAAGAACGGCGAGGACACCACCACGAGCTCCTGGTGCTCCTCGTCGGGCGGATCGAGCGCGCGCGTGATCAACGGGCTCTTCACGAACCCGAGAGCGCGCACGGTGCCGGGGTTGCTCTCCAAAGCCGGAGATGAACTGCCAGGTGGCGGTCGAAAACACCATGGGCCCGTAGATGAAGTAGGACGGATAGTTGCCGTGCAGGTCGCCGACCAGTGTCGGACGCTCGGTCGACACGGGAAGCTCGATCTTCACCACCTTGCCGGAGCGCACCACGGTGAGCGGCAGCACGCCGTTCTTGGCGACGTGCTGGACTTTGTAGGCGAAGTGCACGCGCAGATCCTTGTCGAGCTTGATCATCCCCTGGTTGTCGATGGGCGTGTCGCCGATGTGCGTGATCACGTCCCACTCCTTGAGGGGATAGCCCGCGGTGCTCCTTGTAGGGTCGGTGCACGATCATGCCCTCGACCGACTTGTCGAGCTTCAGATACTCGCGCAGCGCGGGATTCTCGAGCGTCTGCAGGTCGTCGTACATCGCCGGCTTGCCGTCGTAGCGGCCGTCGGCGATGTCCTTCAGGAACAGCTCCACTTCCTCGTTGGGGATGATGTAGCCGATGTTCTGCGTGTCGCCGCCGAGCTTCGAGAAGGCGAGGCCGATCATCTTGTCGCCGGCGATCGCCGGGCCGCCGCTGTTGCCGGGATTGATCGCGGCGTCGACTCTGGATGCGCAGCCCCGACACCGGGAAGTTGTAAGAGACGAACTCGATGCGCGACACGATGCCCTTGGTGATCGAGAGCGAGGTGCCGCCGGTCGGAAAGCCGTAGGCGAGCACCGCATCCTTGATCCGCGGCAGCTCGCTCGCGCGCGGCAGCGCCGGATGCGTGTCGAAAAAGCCGGCGTCGTCGAGCTGCAGGACCGCCAGATCGATGCCGGGCGCGACGGCCACCACGGTCGCCGGCAGCTTGTCGCCCGTGGCGTTGGCCTGCACCTGCACCTGCGTGGCGTAGAGCACCACGTGAGCGTTGGTCAATATGCGCTTGCCCTCGATGACCACGCCGGAGGCGCTCACCTCCGTGGGCGCCTGCTTGGTCCAGGGCTTGAACGGATCCGGATAGCGCATGGTGGCGAAGATCTTGACCACGGAGTTCTCGATGGCCGGCGGCTCGCTCGCGGCATGCGGAGCGGCGCGCGCCGGCAGCGCCGCGCCCAGTGCGAGCAGCACCCCCGAGAAAGGCCATCCCTGAGACGAGACGCATCGGTTTCATCCTTTTCCTATTGGCCGTTCACCGAGAAGGCGAGCAGCACGTTGCCCGGCTGTCCCTGATCGGCGGCGCCGGAATTCACGTACACGACGCCGTTCACGATGATCGCGCCGCCCGCCCGCAGCGAGCCGCCGGTGGCCTGCACCTGATTCACGGTGCGGTAATCCTTGGCCGTGTCGTAGTCCCAGAGAATCTTGCCGTCGATGGTCGAATAGGCCCGCAGATGCCCGTCCATCGAGCCCGAGAAGGCGGCGCCGGGAATCACCGTGACCGGCTGCGCTTGCGCGTGCGAGCAGGCGGTCGCCTCTCCCCAGCTGCAGGCCGGCGTCGGCGAGGCGATGTGCCAGCGCCTCGTTCCGGCCTTGATGTCGATGGCGGTGAGACTCCCCGCCTCATTGGGCGGCTGCGCGTCGAGTCCCGAGAGCGGGACGTAGAGACTGCGGTGATCCGCGGCCGCGCCCGGTGCGATGCCGCCCGGCGCGTCCGGCGCGGCCGCTTGCAGTTGCCAGAGCACCTCGCCCGCGTGCTCCGGATCGAGGGCGTAGACGATGCCGGAGCGCTGGCTCGCGAGGATCGTCTCCCGGCCCGCTCGCGGGAGTGCGCAGCACGGGCGGGCCCTCGAGTCGCGCGAGGCCGGCTTGCGGCGCCGAGAAGCTGCCGGGACCCAGTGCACCTTGCCATCCGCGAGGCTCGAGCGCGACCACCGCATCGGCCAGGGGCTGCGGCTGCGCTCCGGGTCGGCCGAGTCCCCGGTTCGCGACGTACAACGAGGCTCCTCGCCGCATCCACGGTGGGCGCCGCCACGGCCGGGACACCGGCCGGCGCGAAGCGCGGAGCGCCGCCGGCGGTGGTGCTCACGGCCTGCGGCTCCTCGTCCACCAGATAGCTCTTCCATTCGACATGGCCGCTCGCGACGTCGAGCGCCGCGACGCTGCCGCGAAACGTGCAGCAGCCGTAGCCCGGATCGCGGGCCGACTCGGGCTCGCTCGAGCCCACGGCGACGTACAGACGGCCGAGATGGAGCGTCGATCCTTCGATGCGGGCGAGCGGGTGCGACTCGACCTGCGTCTTCCACAGCAACGCCCCGCTCTGGGCATCGAGCGCGTACACCGCGCCCTTGTCGTCGCCGAACAAGGCCGCGCACGGCGCCTTGATGACCTCGAGATGCGCGTTGGTCAGCTTGTGCTTTCCCATTTCTCGATCTTTTGGGAGGCGCGGCGTGGCGCGGGGCGGACTAGCTCCGCGATGGAGATGCTGGTATGCACGCCGGCGGCGGCGTCATAGGTCCAATAGGTGCACCCGCTCTGCGCATCGAGCGAATAGATGCGGCCGGACGCGCTCGCGACGAACAGGCGCCCGTCGACCAGGGTCGGCTGTCCCGCGCCCGGCGCTGCCTGCGTAGCCGAACGCCCACTTGAGCGCGAGCTTGGGACATCGGTTGCCCGGATGGCGGGTTCAGGCTGGTAGCGCGTGTTGTCGGGACTCGTGGCCCCAGCCGTTCCACTGCGCGCTGCCCAGGGCGAGCGGGCCGTCTCGCTCCGCGCAATACGTGTGTACCCGGCGCGGCCGCCGGCGCGCTCGCCGGCGGAGATGCCGGCGGCTCATCGGGCGCGCGCGGCGCGGCGAGCGGCGCGCGGCCATGATGCCCAGCGGCGATGACCCCGCCGAACCACGCCGCGACCGCGGCCACGCGGGTCGCGCACGCCGGCCGACGCACGAAGATCGCGCGACGGCATCAGCGCTTGTCGATCGAGCGATAGTCCCGTTGTGTGGGGCCGGTGTAGAGCTGACGCGGCCGGCCGATGCGCATGTGCGGATCGGAAACCATTTCCTGCCAATGCGCCACCCAGCCGGCGGTGCGTGCAATGGCGAACAGCACCGTGAACATGGATCTCGGTATGCCGAGCGCGCTATAGATGATGCCCGAATAGAAATCCACGTTCGGGATAGAGCTTGCGCGACACGAAGTACTCGTCCTTGAGCGCGATCTCCTCGAGCTTGAGCGCCAGATCGAACACCGGATTGTTGCCCTTGCCGAGCTTCTCGAGCACGCGGTAGCACATCTCGCGAATGATCTTCGCGCGGGGATCGAAGTTCTTGTATACGCGGTGGCCGAATCCCATCAGCCGCACGCTGTCGGACTTGTCCTTGACGCGCGCCAGGAACTTGTCGATGTTGGCCGCCGAACCGATGCCGTCCAGCATGTTGAGCACGGCCTCGTTCGCTCCGCCGTGCGCCGGCCCCCACAGCGCGGACACTCCGGCCGAGATCGCCGCGTACGGATTCGCCCCCGTGCTGCCCGCGAGGCGCACCGTCGAGGTGCTCGCGTTCTGCTCGTGGTCGGCGTGCAGGATGAACAGCAGATCCGATAGCCTCCGCCGCCACCGGATCGATCGCATACGGCTCGCACGGCACCGCGAAGAACATGTTGAGCATGTTCGCGCAGTAGCGCAGATCGTTGCGCGGATAGATGAACGGCTGGCCGAGCGTGTGCTTGTATGCGGCGGCGGCGATCGTCGGCAGCTTGGCGATGATGCGATGGGCGAAGATCTCCCGGTGCCGCGGATCGTTGATGTCCGTGCTGTCCTGATAGAACGCCGCCATCGAGGCGACCACCGCCGAGACCATCGCCATGGGATGCGCGTCGTGATGAAAGCCCTCGAAGAAGCTCAGCAGCTGCTCATTCACCATGGTGTGGCGGGTGATCGACGAGTTGAACGCCTGCAGCTGCGTCTTGTCGGGCAAGCCGCCGTTGATCAACAGATACGCGACTTCCAGGAAGCAGGATTTCTCGGCCAGCTGCTCCACCGGGTAGCCGCGGTAGAGAAGCACGCCCTCGTCGCCGTCGATGTAGGTGATCTTGCTTTCCGTGCTCGCGGTGGCCATGAACCCGGGGTCGAACGTGAATACGCCGAGGTCCCGAGTGAGGTGCGAGATATCGAGGCATTCCGGGCCGATCGTGCCGGCCAGCGCATTCAGCGCGGCCGTCTTGCCGGAGGAGAGATTCTTCAGCTCGTATTTCGTGCCCATGCTGCTACCGGCTTGCCATATTGATGAGGCCCGGAAGCCTTGCACGGCCGATCGAATGAATCAAGCGCACGCGTCCCACGCGCGCGCGAAGCGACCCGGCAAGGTGCCGCGGCAGCGCGCGCCGGGGCGCGGCGTCTCGAGAGCAAGGAGATCGCGCTTCGGTTGCGGCGCGAGTACGCGGGGTCGGCTAAGTCTTGGCCTGCTGCGTGGCGTACTTCTTGCGGAACTTGTCGACGCGACCGCCGGTGTCCACGATTTTCTGCTTGCCCGTGTAAAAAGGATGGCAGTTGGAGCAGACCTCGACCTGCAGGTCGTGACCGATGGTCGACCGGGTCTTGAACGTATTCCCGCAGGTGCACGTCACGTTGATCTCTTGATACTCCGGATGAATGCCGGCTTTCATGTGAAACCTCGACTCTCGTGTTAGGCAGAATCGATGGGTCCTCGAAACTGCTTTTCAAGGAAGCGCACCGCCACGCCGGGTCCCTCGAAATCGAGGGCCGCGTACCTTAGCTCAAAGCGCCCGCTCCAACAAGCATTTCTCGCGAACGCGCCGGCCGGCCTTCGCAGCCCGCCGCGGCACCTAGCTTGTCCACAAAATCTGTGGATAAGTCTGTGGATGGGTGCCGTCATGCGCCGTTCATATGCATGAAATACGACTAAATGTTAACTTGATCAAAAAATAGACAAGCTGTTTTGCCTAATTTTTTCAATGACTTACGAGATGCACCTGACCTAATGCAGACGCAATGTGCTGTAGGTACCACTGTGAGCGGGACACGGCAGCCGGTGTGTATAAGCTCATGGCAGAAAACCGGCCTGCAAATCGTTTAAGAAGCGCCGCCCGAGTCCGCTCGGCCGCCAACGGGGCGCGGCGAACTCGACCAGGCCCCGTGCCAGCGCGGAGCGCAGTCCGGGCTCGACGGCGCTCGCATCGAGTCCGGTGCGCGACTCGAAGTCCGCAAGCGCGAATCCCTCGTTCAGCCGCAGCGCGTTCAGCACGAATTCGAAGGGAAGATCGCCCGCAGCCACTGCTTTTCGCTCACCGACCGCGTCCGCGTGCGCGGCGCGTCTGCCACCGCCGAGCTGCTCGAGGTAAGTGCGCGGCTGGCGGGCCTTCTCCGTGCGCTGCACGCCGTGGGGCAAGCTCGCGGTAATTTTGCCGTGGGCTCCTGCGCCGATGCCCACGTAGTCGCCGAAGCGCCAATAATTGAGATTGTGCCGGCAACGCGCACCGTCGCGTGCGTAGGCGGAAACCTCGTATTGCTCGAAGCCGTTCTGCGCAAGCAGCCCCTGGCACTCGGTCTGCATGCGGAAGGCCACGTCCTCGTCCGGCAAGGGCGGCGGACGATTGTGAAACACCGTGCCCGGCTCGAGCGTGAGCTGATAGTGCGAGATGTGGCGCAGGCACGAAGCGCGCAGGCGCGGCGCACATCCTCGAGCGCCTCGTCGAGCGTCTGCTCGGGCAGCGCGTACATGAGATCGAGGTTGAAATTGTCGAGACCTGCCGCGCGCAGCTCCTCGACGGCGCGGTAAGTGTCCTCGGGGCTATGGATGCGGCCGAGCCGGGCGAGCGCGTGCGGCGCGAAGGTCTGCGCGCCGAGCGACACGCGATTGATGCCGGCGTCGCGGTAGCCCGCGAAGCGTCCGCGCTCGATCGTGCCGGGATTGGCCTCGAGCGTCACCTCGGCATCGCCGCACGATGCGGCCGCGCGACGCGAATGCCTCGAGCAACCGGGCGAAAGCCTCGGGCGCGAACAGGCTCGGCGTGCCGCCGCCGAAGAAAATGGCCTCGATCGGGCGGCCGCCGAGATCCGGCAAGCTCCGCCTCGAAGTCCCGGATCAACGCGTCGATGTAGTCGCCGGACGGGCGCGGCGGATTTGAGCTGGTGCGAATTGAAGTCGCAGTACGGGCATTTGCGCACGCACCAGGGCATGTGCACGTACAGCGTGAGCGGTAACGAGCGTGCGGAGGCCACGCTCGGATTCCGCAAACGCTCGGCGTCCGCAGCGCTGCAAGTGCCCTGCGCAGCGCCCGCAGCGCCGCGCCGCGGTGGCTCAGGCGATTCTTCCGCTCGGGCTCGAGCTCCGCGGCCGTGAGCCCAGCTCGGGGAGCCAGAAATAAGGGTCGTAGCCGAATCCACCGGCGCCGCGCGGCGCCTCGAGGATGTATCCCTCCCACACGCCCTGCGTGATGAGCGGTGCAGGGTCCCCGGGGCCGTCGAGGTAGACGAGCGCGCAGCGGTAGCGGGCGCGGCGCGCCTCGAACGGCACGCCCTGCAAGAGCGGCCATGAGCTTGGCGTTATTGCGCCGCATCCACGGCGGCCGCATCCCCTGCTGCCTCACCCGCGTAGCGCGCCGAGTAGATGCCGGGCGCGCCGCCGAGAGCATCGACCTCGAGCCCCGAGTCATCGGCGATCGCGGCGCCGCCCGCTCGCCGCCGCGGCGTGACGCGCCTTGAGCAAGGCGTTCGCGGCGAACGTGGTGCCGGTCTCCTCGGGAGCGGTCACGCCGAGCGCTCCTTGCGCGACCGGGCGCGAACGGCAAGCCCGCGAGCAGCGCCTGAAATTCGCGCAGCTTGCCGGGATTGGCCGTGGCGATCACCAGATCTCTTAAGCGGTGCGGGCGCTTTGCTGTGCTTCATGCAACCGCGCGATGCCCTGCGAGGCGAGGTCCAGCAATCGATCGAGCTCGTGGCGGCGAAACGCGTGTCCCTCGGCCGTACCCTGCACCTCGACGAAGGCGCCGCCCGAGTTCATCACCACGTTCATGTCCGTCTCGGCGTTCGAGTCCTCGGCGTAATCGAGATCGAGAACGGGGATGCCGCGGTAAATCCCGACCGACACCGCCGCGACCTGGCCGTGGATCGGATTCGCGCTCAACGCGCGCCGCTTGATCAACGTGTCGATCGCATCGGCCAGCGCCACGAATCCGCCGGTGATCGCCGCGGTGCGCGTGCCGCCGTCCGCCTGCAGCACGTCGCAGTCCACCGTGACGGTCCGCTCGCCCAACGCCTTGAGATCGACCACCGCGCGCAGAGCGCGGCCGATCAAGCGCTGAATCTCCTGGGTGCGGCCGCTCTGCTTGCCGCGTGCCGCCTCGCGCGCGCTGCGCGTGTGCGTCGCACGCGGCAGCATCCCGTACTCGGCGGTCACCCAGCCCTGGCCCGTGCCGCGCAGGAAGGACGGCACGCCGTCCTCGACGCTCGCCGTGCACAGCACCCGGGTGCCGCCGAAGCCGACCAGCACCGAGCCTTCGGCGTGCGCCGTGTATCCGCGCACGAAGCTCAACGGCCGCAGCTCGTCGGGCGCGCGGCCGCTCGGTCGCACGCTCATGCGGCCTTGAAACGCAGCGCCGCCGCGCTGGTGTTGTCGCTGTAGGGCGCGGAAGCGGCAACGGCCTGCGTCCCGAGATCCGTGAGGCAGTCGCGCAGGGACTTGCCGGGGGTTTGCGCGAATCGGACGAAATCCTGATCTTGCAGATTGGCCCACATCCCGTCGGTGCACAGCAGGAGCACGTCGCCGGGCTTGAGGCGCCGCCGCGCGGAGATGCTCATTTCCGGCAGCGCGGCATCTCCGCCCAAGCAGCATTCGACGTAGTTGCGCATGGGGTGTCCCTGGACCTCGGCCTCGGTAATCAGTCCCTCGCGCAAGAGCACCTCGACGTGGCTATGGTCGCGGGTGCGCTCGAGCACCCGGGATTGACGCAGCTGATACACGCGGCTGTCGCCGACGTGCGCCCAGTAGGCCGCCGCGTCCTGCACCAGACACACGGCGCACGTGGCCCGCGGCCGCGCCTCGACGGCGAGGCCGACGCCGAGCTTGACCACTTCCTCGTGCGCTCGTCCCAGCGACAGATGCAAGAACCCGAGCGGATCGAATATCGGATGAGGCGTCTGCCAGAATGCCTCGATCAGCGTCGCGAGCGAGGTCTCCGCGGCGCGCGCTCCCTCGGCATGGCCGCCCATGCCGTCGATCACCGCGAGCAGCACGGCGTGCTCACCCGCCGCCACCGCGACTCGATCTTGATTCTCCTCGCGATGGCCGATCAAGCTCACATCGGCGGTCTCGATCTGCAATGACAGCTCCTACGGGCTCCGCTAGACTCGCCCCGAATTATGGCCGATTTCGGCTCGAGACCCCTATGATTCGTAGCATGACCGGCTTTGCGCGGCGCGAGCGCCAGTACCCGTGGGGTCAGCTCGCGTGGGAACTGAAGACGGTCAATCACCGCTATCTCGAAGTCGGTTGCCGGCTGCCGGAGGAGTTTCGGGCCGCCGAGGCGGATTTCCGCCAGGCCATCTCGAGCCGCGGTACGGCGAGGCAAGGTGGAGTGCTCGCTGCATTTTCGTCCCGCAGCGGCCACGGGCGCTCTGGAGATCGACGCCGAGGTGCTCGCCGCGCTGACGCAGCGGGCCCGTGAGCTCGCCGCGCAGGCCGGCCCGGCGGCGCGCATCGAGGTCCTGGACCTGTTGCGCTGGCCGGGCGTGGTGCGCGATCAGAGCCGCGATGCCGCGCGCTGATCGCGGCAGCGCAGGCGCTGCTCGGGGAGGCGCTGATCGAGCTCGCCCGGTTCCGCGACAGCGAGGGCGGCCGGTTGCGCGAGGCACTCGAGCAGCGCTGCGCCGGGCTCACGGAGTTTGCGGCCCGCGTGACGGAGCGTTTGCCGGAAGTGCGCGCGCGGATGCGCGCGAAGCTTCTCGACCGCATCGCTCAGCTCACCGCCGACGTCGATCACGAGCGGCTGGAGCAGGAGCTCGCCATCCTCGCCCAGCGCCTCGACGTCGACGAGGAGATCGACCGGCTGCGCGGCCACGTCGCCGAAGTGCGCAAGGCGTTCGCCGGCCAGGAGCCCGCGGGCCGGCGCCTGGACTTCCTCATGCAGGAGCTGAATCGCGAGGCGAACACGCTGTCCTCCAAGTCGCAGGACATCGAGACCACGCGCGCGGCGGTCGACATGAAGGTGCTGATCGAGCAGATGCGGGAACAGGTGCAGAACATCGAGTAGCGCTTTCGGCTGTCGTGGGGTGTCGCGGGTCGTCCTCGAAAAGTGGGCGAAACCCCTGCAAAACTAGGCTTTTGCGACGGTTATTGTCTCTGGACGTTTTCCCTCGTCGGGGCTACTGTTGCGGCTGGGTGCGTAGCTGCAATGCGTAGCTAGATTTTCTAGCTACGCGGCTTGTGCGAGGGCTTTGGCATACGCGCCCGGGGGTCTCCACATGGCTTCCGGAAGGCTCAACTCCCTTTCGATCGAGCGCGCACACCGCTTCGGCGGTCCGGTGCTGCTGCTCAGCGACGGTGATGGCCTGTACTTCAGGAAGCAGACACGCGAGGGTGCCGCGTGGATGTTCCGTTATCGCTTCGCCGGCCGCGAGCGCTGGATGACCCTCGGCAACTACCCCGACATGAGCCTCGCCGCGGCCCGGATCGAGGCGCGGGAGAAGCGCTCATGCTCGACAAGCGGCGTGATCCGCTGTTTGCCAAGCAAGAGGCCGAAGAAGCGCAGCGCGCCGCGATCGCAGCCCAGAAGGCGCGCCAGACGTTTCGCGATCTCGCGGAGGATTGGTACAGCACGGAGATCGACCCGCGGCGTCTCAAGCACCCGAAGGTGCCGCGGCGCTACCTCGATAAATACCTGCTGCCGGCCTTCGGCGAGCGTGTACCCGCCGAGATCACCGCGGCTGATGCCGCTCGACTGCTGGCGCAAGTCCGCAAGAGCGCACCCACGGCAGCGAACGATCTGCTGCGCTTCATGCGACGTGTGTTCCGCTTCGGCGTGCGCCGCCGCGTGCTGACCAGCAATCCGGCTGCAGACTTCGATCAAAGCGATGCGGGCGGCCCCGAACGTGCGCGCAAGCGGGCCCTGAGCGTCGAGGAGCTGGCGAGGCTCCTCAAGGCGCTAAGGGAGTCACCGAGCTTTGGCGGCGCCAATCTGCTGGCCGTGAAGCTCCTGCTCGCCCTGGGTGTTCGCAAGGGCGAATTATTGGGCGCCCAATGGGGCGAGTTCGATCTCGACAACGCGTCGCCAACCTGGCGGCTGCCGGCGAAGCGCACCAAGACGGGCGAGGCGCTGACGATTCCGCTGGTACCCGCTGTTGCATCTTGGCTCAAATCGCTGCGCGAGGTTGCAGGCGGCAGCGCGTTCGTGTTCCCCAAACGCCGGCGCGACCCGCGCCAACGCGTATTGCACGTCGGGATCGACACCTTGAACGCGGCGCTCGCCGCCGTCGAGCACGGACTGGAACATTTCACCTTGCACGACCTGCGCCGTACGATGCGAACGCACCTGGCGTCCCTCGGCATCCGCAGCGAGGTGGCCGAGCGCTGCCTGGGTCACAAGCTGCGCGGAGTCGAGGGCACGTACAACACGCACGACTACATCCTCAACGAGCGCCGCGCGGCACTGGAAACCTGGACGACGCTATTGCTCGACATCGAGAGCGGCGCGCAGAAGATCACGCCGATCAGACGCAAGGCGGCGGGCTGACCTCCCCGCTGACCTCTCGCTGACCTACAGAGTCCGCTCATGGCCCCTGGGACTGCCTTGCGCGGGGCTTTCCGCATAGCGGCCTCTCGCGACCGTCTACAACGGTCGAAACCGGCATCTGTCTCGAACGCCTCACCTTGATCTGTAGGTAAGTAACGTGTTCAGCGCTACATTGAAAATCAATACGGCTAAGCTGTACGCAGATGCTCGCGCCGGAGACAGCTTGGCGTTCTTCCAGAGCATCCAGAAGAGCGCAATCATAAATACGATTAGGGCAGCCCAGCTACCCCAAATCCCTTTAAGCCCAAAAACCATGACGAGTAAACTGAGGGCGAGATAAATGAACGGTGGGATAACCGCAATTTTGTCGAAATCGAACTCGACAACCTCTCGCCGCTTTCGTTCAAAAAGCCAAATCAAACCGTAGATGAAGCCGGCGTTTAAGATCGCAAAGAGCATTCCATTGCCTCCCTGTCAGCTATGCCCAGCGTCTTCAATTCATATTTTCGCGGGGCCGTGCGTAGCGTACCGGAGAGAAAGACCAATTTCTTGACTTCCTGATTGCAGTCGGTAGCCAATGGCAGAAACGGGCCCGAGACTTTGCCGGATGCCGCCGATCTCGGCCTGGTCGCGGTGAATGGCAGGACCGGAGACGCGATTCGGTCGGCATGCGGCCAAAACCGATACCTAGCGCCCTATCAGAATGCTTCCCTGGCAGCAGGCAATCGCCGCCTGCGGTAATCTAACGCGGACCTTCAATGAGAGTCGCCACGGACGGAGCGCGCGAATGTCATTGAATAAGATCCGTCGCACTGATCGTGGTACTTGTCTGGGCTTAGACGACTCAGCGGAGCATTCCCATGACGTCACCTTACGTCTGCGCAATCTGCGGGGGTTCTACTCGGTCGGCACAAAAGCGGTTGGCGCCACAAAGACGACAGCCGGTCTAATCATGTGCGCCGAATCGATCGAGTCGAATACGAGGAATTGCGGAGGCGCGCGAAGCCGCGCGGTTCGATTGCACCGGGTGGATAAACCAAGTTAGACGGCTTGCTTGTGATTTGGCCGAGTTGCGTGCATAGGGGTACTTGGGTCTGGTTCTCGTCCGGCAAAAATTTCTTCGACCCAGAGTCGGGGAAAAGGCGGGATACGAAGGCCAACCAGTAACCAACGCAACCCGCGGCGTCGTCTTCGCCGATCGTCGGAGTGAGTCGATGAGTCGCGATAAAGCAGCTTTGTTTGGGCCTACGCGGTCGCGCCCCCGCTCAACTTCCACGTTAGACGGATGACTGTGGGCGTTGGTCGTATCATCGCTGTGCCCCTGGGGCTCGTATTCGCTGTCATTGGGATGGCCGGGGCTGTAACGGGTAAGGTCCGGGTTCGGAGCATGGTCAGCCCATACTTCGATCGCAGGAAGGAGCCTTGGGCCTTTTGGATGACCGTCACGGCGTACGTCGGCCTGGGTGTATTTGTATTTGTAAGCGCCTTGCGGAACCGTAGCCGCGTCTAACTCTCGTATATGGACTCCTCCCGCAAGTAGGAAATAGATCGATTTTGATTAGCGACTCGGTCTTAGCTTGCAGTCGTATATCCGGCATCTTGAGTGGGATCAAGTCGTCCCGTGCCGACATGGAATCTGCGTGACCACTGCACCAATCGTTGAGAGCGGCAAGCGAGCTGCCGAGCGAGTTACCGGTGTCGAATGGTCTGAGGTGAACCCGAATGGCCATGATGGGCGATCTATCTCCTTGCAAGCGGTGGAAGAGAAAATAGTCAGGCTGGCATTGGATACGACTGGCGGGCGAGCTTTTTCAAGAGTCTGAGTTTCTCGAACGGCTCGCGATCTCTAAGAGTGGCGAAACAGATACGGGCGAGCTTATTGGCGAATGCGCAAGTGGCTTTGTTGTGGTTCGATCTGCGCTGTAACGCGAGAGCCCACGAGCGAAGCGCATCGAGCGGTTTGTCGCATTTGTTGGCGACGGCCGCAGCGCGCAAGACAGACCTGGCGCCGTGAGTGATGAGCATGCGCAGATATCGATCACCCCGTTTGCTAATGCGACCCAAGTGTCGCGTTGCACCGGAGGAGTGTTCTTTCGGGGTCAGGCCGAACCAGGAAGCGAAGTGGCGGGCGTCCTTAAAGTGAGCGACGTCGCCGCCGGTCGCAGCCACCATCGCAGTGGCGGTTAATAGCCCGATACCCGGATCGAGAGGAGCGTTTCGCAGGGCGCCGATGCTTTGGCGACGGCAGTGAGCTCTCGCTCGAGCTGTGCGATGCGCGCCTCGAGCAATCGGATCTCCTCGACCAGTAGCTTCAGGGTGTCGCGCAGCATCGCAGGCACTGCGGTAGTTTGATCCGCGAGAACTCGAGAGATCTGCTGAACGCCCAACCGGGAGCCCACGGCGATGCAGATACCAAACTCGCGGCAGAAACCGCGCAGCCCATTGATGCGAGAGGTGCGAGTGGCCATCCAGGAGGAGCGAATCCGGTGCAGGCTTTGGAGCGATTGCTGCTCGACACTCTTTACCCGAACAGGCACGATATCGGCACACCGTACGGCTTCTAACAGGGCAGCCGCGTCGGCGGCATCGGTTTTGTTGCGCTTCACATAAGCACGGACGTATTTGGGAGGCAGCAGTTTGA
>CAWDFR010000014.1:0-172541 GCA_963801685.1 uncultured Gammaproteobacteria bacterium | reverse complement strand
GCGGATCGTCTCCGGCTCCGACATCATCAACGATGGCTCGCGCACCGTGCGGGTTCCCGTGCGCATGCTCGAGCATTATCGCTTCCGCCTGCTGCAGACCGGCGAGAGCCAAGGCGTCGGACAAGGCAAGGCGAAACCCGGCGACGTTCTCGGACCTGCCAATCCGCAAAGCGGCCCGGGACAAAAAGGCGCCGGCGGCAAGGATCAGGGCGGCATCGAGCTCATGCTCGAATTCAAGGTCGACGATGTGATCGACTGGCTCTGGGAAGACATGAAGCTGCCCAATCTGCAGCCCCGGGCGGGCGCGACCGAGGACTCCGAGTGGAAGCGCGAGGGCTGGGACCGCCGTGGCGCGCGCTCGCGTCTCGATCGGCGGCGCTCGCTCAAGGAATCGGTGAAGCGCCGCGCCCTCGACGAGGACTCGCCCGCATTCACCGACGAGGACCTGCGCTATCGACAGCTCACGCGGCGCCGCCAACCGGCGCTGCGCGCGGCGGTTTTCTTTCTCATCGACGTATCGGGCAGCATGTCGGATCGCGACCGGCAACTCGCGAAGACCTTTTTCTTCTGGGTGGCGGCAGGTCTGCGGCGCCAATACAAGGCGCTCGACATCGTATTCGTCGCCCATACCACGGACGCCTGGGAGTTCAGCGAAGCGGATTTCTTCAAGGTCGCGGGGAGCGGTGGCACCGTGGCCTCGGTCGGGTTGGCCAAGGTCCGCGAGATCATGCTCGAGCGCTTCGATCCCGGCAGCTGCAACGTATACCTGTTTTATGCCTCGGACGGCGACAACGCTTCCGATGACCATACCGCCGCGGCCGCCGAGCTCGAGACGATCGGCAAGGCCGCGCGCTACGCCGGCTATGTCGAGATTTCCGCCGGCGTGCGCAGCTCGCAGAGCGAAACCATGGCTCTGTTCGAGACCGCCGCCGCAGAGGGCCGGCCGTGCGGGCGCTTTTCCGTCGGCGGCCCGGACGACATCGCGGGCGCGGTGCGGCATTTCTTCACCGCGGAAGCGAACACAAGCGGCGACGCCGCCGGACCCGCTCCATGAGCACGGATTGGCGCAGTCACGTGCCGCAGCTCGAGGGTCTCGCGCGCAAGCTCGGACTCGACTGGTCCCAGGTCATCTTCGAAGCGGTGCCCGACAGCTTCATGACCGAGATCGCCGTGTACGGACTGCCGGTGCGCATGCCGCACTGGTCCTTCGGCGCGCGCTATATCTATCAGCTGCTGCAGCGGCATATGGGCTACTCGAGGCTCTTCGAGGTCGTGTTCCCCGGCGATCCCGGCCACGCGTATCTCGCCGCCAGCAACGGGCTCGCGGATAACGTTCTCGTCACCGCGCACGTGCTCGGTCACGCCGATTTCTCGAAGAACAACATGCTGTTCCGCCGCTGTCAGGACCAAGGCAGCGCGCACATCATCGAGCATGCGGCGAGCCACGCCCGCCAGATCGAGCGGCACATCGAGTCCTTCGGCTTCAATGCGGTCGAGCAAGTGCTCGACGCCGCCCTGTCCCTCGAGCAATACGTCGACCTGGATCAGTCGTTGCGGCGCGAGCGCTATCCCGAATACGCGCCGACGCCCGCGGAGCCGCCGGATGATCCGTTTCGCGCGCGCTTCGCGACGCTCGACTCCACCCCCGTTGCACCGCAGACTCGCAAGCTCCGCGCTCCCCTGCCGCCGCATCCGGAAAGAGACCTGCTCTGGTTCATCGCCACCTATGCGCCCGAGATGGAAAGCTGGGAGCGGGACATTTTTCTCGCCGTGCGCGACGAGTCCTTTTACTTTTTTCCGGTCTTCGCCACGCAGATCATGAACGAGGGCTGGGCGTCGTACTGGCATGCACGGCTGCTGCGCGAAGCGGACTTCATCCCCGAGGAAACCTACCTCGACGCCATCAAGTGCCATTCGGACGTGGTGCGGCCGGTGGCAACCGGCGAGCAGGTCGCTCTATCGATCAATCCCTATCACCTGGGATTCACGCTCTGGGAAGATATCGTCAAGAAGTCAGGCATCGACGCCGCGCGGCGCGTCATGCGTGAGGACGATGACTGCAGCTTCCTGCGCAATTACCTCACCCGTGAAATCGCCGAGGAGATGGGACTCTTCCGCTATCAGCGCCAGCAGCAAGGGCAGATCAAAGTGGTGGCAGCGGACATCGAGGAGCTGCACGAGAACTTGCTCACCGACAAGTACAACTTTGGCGCGCCGCGGGTGTCCGTGACCGAAGTGCGCAACGACGGCACGCTGGTGCTCGCCCACGACAGCCAGCTCGATGGCCGCGGTCTCGATGCCGAGCGCGCGGGGAAGGTGCTCGAGTACATCAAGCGCGTCTGGCGGCGGCCCGTGCTGCTCAATACCGTCGACGCGAACGCCAAAGCGGTCGAGCTCTCCTCGGAGACGCCGCCGAACTGACCGGTCGGCCGCGCGCCTAAGCCTGGGCGGGCACCCTATTCGAGACAAACCACCAGTTTCGCGGAATGCGCGCGCCAATTGATGGGAATCACGTAACAGCGCGCGTGCGGCGGGGTCACCTTTTCGGGATTGTGTGCGACCACCGTCGGCACCGAGATCACGAAACTTTTGCCGAAATCGCGCCGCGCGTTTCCGGAAATGGTGTTGGCGACCTCCCCCACGAGATCGAGGATCGTCTCCTCGCTGCAGTCGGTCTCTTGCATGCGCATGAGCAGCACCGTCAGCATCCCGCGCGGGGCGGTGAAATACACGATGCCCTTGCGGGCGCCGGAAATACCGATCACTCCCGTGTACTCGTAGGTCCCCGGCTTGCCGTCGGTCACGAGATACGGAGACCCGACCGTGGCCGGCTGCCGGCCGGATACCTCGAAGTAGTTGGTCGTCCCGTCGACGAAGGTGCGGATTTCGGCTTCCTTCAACATCAGGCGTCCCGCAATAGCTCTTCCAGTGCATCGTTCAGCTGACGATCCGTGAACGGCTTGCAAAGAAAGCCGTTCGCGCCCTTCTCGATCGCCTCGACGGCGGTTGCCTTGTCGGCCAACGCGGAGACGACGAGGATCAATACGTTCGGATTGATGGCGACCAGCTTCTCCACGCACTCGATACCGTCCATCTCCGGCATGGTGAGGTCCATGGTGACGACATCGGGCTGCGTGCGCCGAAACAGCTCGACCGCGTCGCGCCCATTGGCCGCGGCACCCACCACCTCCAGGCGATCGATCTGCTGCGAGCGCTCGATGCGCCGCCGGATGATGTTCGAATCGTCCACGATCATGAGCTTCTTACTTTGCTGGGCACTCGTGTCCATCATGCGGCCACCGTATCGTCAACCGGTTTGGGCGGGACCGGTAATGTCACTGTTACTCGCGTGTATCTGCCTGGCGCAGTCGCGACCCCCACTCGACCGCCGATCTGGCGCATCAGGTCGGCCATCAAATTCATACCGACGCCGCGTCCCGCGTCCTTGGTCGCGGTCTCGATCGTCGAGAACCCCGGCTGAAACAACAGCGACAGCACCTTCTTGGGATCGAGGTTCTCCGCCTGATCGGCCGTGAGGAAGCCCTTCTGCAGCGCAACCTCCTTGATTCGATCGGTGGCGAGACCCTGGCCGTCGTCCTCGACGCTGAACTTGAAGCCCTCGCCGACGTGCCTGAAATCGAGGCGCACCATGCCCTGCGGCGATTTCCCCGCGGCGACGCGCACGGCGGCGGGCTCGATGCCGTGCACCACCGCGTTGCGCACGCCTTGGATGGCGATGTCCTTGACGATGCGGCGATACTCCTCGGGCACGAGGTCGAGCCCGTTGCATTGAACCTGCGCCTCCTTGCCGTACTCCGAGGCGACCCGATCGGCGAGCTGCTGCAGGGTCGAGCCCAGTCCTGAATCGGTTTCCAGAGGACCCGTGACCTGCAAGGACTCGTCGACGACTTGCGTGTCGGTGGGGGCTGGAGCGGCCTCGCTGCGGAACAGCTGGAATTTCGACAGACGCGACACCAGCTCGCTCACCGACTGCAAATGCGTCAGCAGGTCGTCGAGCTTGATCACCAGGGGCAAGAAATCGTTGCCCGACAGGTCCGACTTCTCGCGCAGCGCCTTGAGATCGTCCTCGAACGAGTGGGCGCGGCTTTCGATCGAGGACAGACCGAGGGCCGCGGCCTCGCCCTTGACCGAATGAGCCTGCCGGAACAGCGTGTCGAGCTTCTTGCGAAAGGCGCCTTCCTCGCGCGCCGGCTCGCGCAGCACGGCATTGATCATCTTCATGGCCGCATTCGAATCGTTGAGGAACGAGGCCAAATGCCCGGGATCGATGTGCAGAATTCCGAGCAGCGTATCGACCTGCGCTTGCGCCTGTTTCTGCGAGTTCTGCAGCTCACGCGCGAGCTCCACCCGCGAGCTCACGTCGGACACCGACACCAGCACGTGGGTGATCTTGCCGTCGACGCGCACGCGGTGGAATTCGAAGTCGAGGTAGCGAGTGTCGAACTTGCCCCCGCCCATGGCGAGGTGCACTTCGACTTCGCCCAGCGGATTGATGGATTTCACCAGCTTCTCGTTGGTACGCTCCGCCCAAAGCACTTTCACGAACTTGAGCGCGGTGGCCAGCGTCTTCTCCGAGACGATACCCTTCAGCAGGTCCTCGAACCCTAAGCCGGCCAGATCCTTTCGCTGGAACAGCGCTGTGAGCGCGCTCGAATGCGCCGTCCCGATGACGAGATGCTCGTCGAGCAGGAACAGGCCATCCTTGACCGTGCGCAGAATGTCCGCCGTCTGCTGGCGCGCTTCCCTGAGCCTGGCCTCCTGCTTGCTGCGTGCGTTGAGCAGCAGCACGATGAGCAATACCAGCCCCGCGGCGATCAGCAGGCCCATGAGCATCACGATCTGCAACTGTCTCGCGGCGCGCGCACTGCCGGCCTGCAGCTGAGCGCCCACCGCGGTCAGCTCGGATTCGAGCTCCGGCAGCGAGTGGCGGCTGATGCGGATGGCGGTGGTCAAGTCATGCTCGAGCTGCCGCCCCGTCGCGTTCAGCACCGTGCCCTCCGACTCGCTGTCGGCATAGGGAACGCCGTTGAAAGCGAGTACGGGCTGCACCGCGCCGAGCTCCTTCTCCCACGCGTCACGCAGAGCACCGGCCTGGCCGCCGGCGATCGAGTCGCCCACCGAAAAGGGGCTTCCGACGCCGAGCCAACCCCCGGGCCGCGGCGTCGTCATGATCTGCACGGCGTCGCCGAATCGCTTGGTCGCGTCCGTCAGCTGCTCGACCGATTCTTGCAGGTAGCCGCGATTGGTGAGTCGATCGCGCATGGTCTCGAGCGAGGCGCGAATGATGGTCGGATAGCGCTCCTGGTCGGCGACCCACTTGAGCGCTGCGGAGGAATTCACCAGGTCGCCCGCGAGCTTCAGGCCCGGAAGAAGCACGATCGCGACGAAGCTCACGCCCAGCAGGACCACCAGGACCATGAGGCGGTCAGGAGAAAGCTTCGACAGGAACGAAACACGCGAATTCATCGGGACTCCATCAGGTCGACGGTCGGAAAATCACGAGCATCTTCGTGCTCACGGCGGTCGGTTTGCCGCGGGCGTCGACGCTGGGCTTGTAGCGCAATCGCGAGATGGCCTTCGTAGCGGCCGTCTCGAATACGCCCGTGGGGTTGGCATCGAGAACCCTGATGTCGGACACCGCGCCCTTCGCAGTGACCACATAACCGATCTCGACGGTCCCTTGAATCTTCTTTTGCAGCGCCCCGCTCGGATACTCGACATCGAGCGCCCGCAGGCGCGCCAAGGTATTCTCCGCGACTTCCGGCAGCGCGCCGCTCGCGGCCGTCTTCGCCGCTCGCAGCCGTTGCGCGAGGGCATCCGCCTCCGAGGAGTTGCCGAGGGTGCCCGCAAGCTGCAGCAAGGCGTCGGCCTGGGCGAGGTCGGCGGAATCCATCGCATTGCCGGCCTGCGCGATGATCTGCGACTGCACTGTCCTGGTGAGCTCGGCCAGCGCCGGATTTTGCGGATCGGTGCCGCGCAGCTGGGCGAGATAATAGAGCGCGCTGTCGTTCTCGGGACCCGTGACGTTGCCGAGCGCAAGGCGGGATTTGACGAGATCGACCAGGCGGGATTGGTCCGACTGCTTCTGCACTTGCTGCGCACGTACGGCGCCGATATCGCGCTGCAGCCCCGCTATCGTCGCAGGCGGCGTGCCGAGGCCGCGGAGCGCCGCAGTGATGCGGTCCGCATCGGCTATGCGCCGCTCGTCGATGGCCTTGTGCACGTCCTGGATGAGCCGCCGCACGAGCTCGCGGCCCCGTGTTTGCAAGTCGCTCGCCATCGCTCCGGCCTTGCGGGCTTGGGCGAAGTAGCTGACGGCGCTGTCATTCGCCGGATCGATGAGCTGATCCTGATCCAGACGCGCGTCGAGCAGCGCCAAGAGGCGCGAAACGTCGGAGTCAGCAAGGTGCCGCCGCAGCTCCTCGCGCAGCTGGGCGATTTTCGCTTCGCTCATCGACTTGGCGCGAACGGCCTGATCGATCAGCTGCGTCGCGCGGTCGAAATTCTGCGCATTGATGGCGGCCTGGATCTCCGCCGGCCCGAGCTCATCTCGCATCTTGGCAATGCGGTCATCGAGCGCCGGCAGTCGCGCATCGTTTGGATCGATGCTGCGCACGGTCTCGAGCGCCTGCAGGGCCGCGTCGAATTGCTTCTCATCCAGGGCCGATTGCACGCGGCCCACCAGGATTTCCGAGAGACGCTTAAGTCCCTGCTGCGCTTCGCCGTTGTCGGGAGCGAGCAGCAGTGCGCTGCGATAGAGCGACAGAGCGCTGCCTTCCGACGGCTCGATGAAGTGCCGATCGCGCATCGCGATCTGCGCGGCGCTGACCAGTGCATCGATTTTCTCCTCGACCGCAGCGGCGGGCGCCGCGTCGGCCGGAGGCTGCGTCGCTGATTCCGCTGCGGTCGGCCCGGCGGGTATGGGGGGTATGGCGGGCGCCGCAGGCTGTGCGGCGCGACCCGCGTTGGCGGCAGGCGGCAGGGTTGGCACAGCGTCCGGACGCCGCAGGATCACGTAGGCCGCGACAGCGACGAGCGCAATCGCGAGCGCGCCTATGATCGCCAACACGGGGAACCGTGAGCCCTTGGCGGCGCCCGCGGTCATCTGGCCGGCATCGCCGGATCGCTCTTGCGGTTGCCCGGGTTCGGCGACCGCGTTGTCGAAAACGGCGATTTGCAGGGCGCCACCGCCGGCACCCCGGCCGTCACGGCCGGCCCCGCGGGCTTCACGCGCAGTCACCTCGCCGAGGAGCGCCAGCCGTGCGCTCGCCTCGTCGTACGCGCCGGCGAGCGCACTCGCGATGCGCTCCGCATCGAGAGGCACCGCCACATGCGCGACGATTTGCCCGCGATCGACCTCCGGCGCCCACCCCGGCGCGCTCTCCGCAACGTCGAGAGCGACCACGGCGAAGCGCGGCGAGTGCGCCGCCAGACGGGCAAGAACGTCGGACTGATTCGCTGCTCCGCGGGCATCCCACAGCACGATCGCCGCCTCGCCCGGGCTGGTCGCGCTCACGAGCTCCTCGATGGAGTCGAGCTGCCGGTGGTTGAGCCGCTGCGTGAGATGGGCTCCGACCTGCGGCCAGAGCTCATCGTCGAGCGTCACCAGATACGCGTCGAATTTGCGCTTCTTGGCGGGCGGGCTCGATTCCTCGCCCGCGGGCGTCGAAGTCGAGTTCTGTTTGGCGGTGGCGTTGGTCATGGCGATCCTCACTCCGCGGCTGCGACGGAGCTCAAGGCATCGAGCAATTGCGAGGCGGAGGCAAAACGCTCGTCCGGATTCTTGGCGAGCAGCCGGTTGATCAGCGGCTGATAACGGGACTGCGCCGCAGGCAGCGCCGGTATCGGACGCTCGCGGTGCCCCTGGAAGATCTCCCCGAGATTGTTGCCGAGAAAGGGCAAGTGGCCGGCCAGCATCTCGTACAGGATGATGCCCAGGCTATACAGGTCGCCGCGTTGATCGGGATCGCGGCCCTCGATTTGCTCCGGACAAACGTAATAAGGTGTTCCGGTCATGAGGTCGGAGCGCGACAGCTCGAGACCGACCAGCTGTGCACGTGCGGAGCCGAAATCGATGAGCACGACCCGGTTGTCCGTGGTCAGCATGAGGTTCGAAGGTTTCAGGTCGCGATGCACGATCCCGGCCGCGTGCACGATCTGCAGGGCGGAGGCGATCTGCCGCGCGTAGTTGAGCGCGTCGCGCTCGCTCACGGGATTCTTCAACCGATCGCGCATGCTGCCGCACGGAAAGTACTCGAGCGCGAGATACAGATAGTTCGGTGTAATGCCGAAATCGATGACGTCGGCGACCGAGCGGTGGTTCAGACTCGAGAGAATCTCGCATTCACGTGCGAATCTTTGGCGGTCCTCTTCCGAGACGCTCGCGAGCCCCTGGATGGGCTGCACCTTGAGCGCCACCATCTGCGCCAGATCGCTGTTGCGGGCGAGATAGACGCTGGCCGACGAGGAATGCGCGATTTTCTTCAGCAGCCGATACCCCGCCACGGTCGGGTAGGCCGACGCGTCATCGATCAGCGCATGCGCGATCTTGGCCGGACTCGGCACCGGCTCACCCGGCTGCTCCAGCAACGGCCGGATTGCGGCCGCGAGCTCGTTGACGTCGACGGCATGAATGGGCCAGTAATCGGCGGCTCCGGCTTTCATGGCACGCGCCGCGCAGCGCTCGTCGCCCTGACGCGCGAATACGAAAATGGGTAGGAGCGGTGCACGCGTGCGCAATCGGGTCACGACCGCGAGCGGATCACCTTCGGAGCCGCGTTGCATGAACTCGACCACCAGCATGACCGCGACATAGGAGCGCAGCTGCTCCGCCGACAGATTGTCCAGGCCCGCGCAAGACATGCTGTCGGCATCGAGCGTGGCGGCGGCGCGCCGGACCAGGCCGGCCAGTCGCAAACGCAGCTCGAGGTCATCGTGCACCACCAAGCAAAGCCGTGCGGAGTTCGTTGCAGCCGCCTGCTTTCGTGCTGCGTGAGGCAAGACAGCTCCCTGTTATCCTTGACGCGATGAATATGTACAGCGCACTCCCGCAAGGGCGGTTTCCCCCCGCGAGAGGCGCCTGCAACATGTTGTAGCGTCAGGGATAAGGGATAAAACTGAGAGGCTCTAAATCACATTTCTCGCTTTGCAGTGCGACAGAAGATGGTCGCGCTTTGGTCATAACGCGCGATCTGTGAGCCACTTCGCAACCGCCGCATTGCACCCTCCGCGGCTTCGGCCGGCGCCCGCTGCGGGGGGCCCTAAACCGCCCCCCTCCGGCCCCTTCTGCCCCCCGGGACTTCAGCGGCCGGGTGCTGCGAGATAGCGGTCGAACCAGGCGAGGTAGCGCTGCAGGCGGTCCTTGATATAGCTCGGGCGAGTCAGCAAGTGATGCTGGCCGGGATATACGATGAGCTGCGCCGGCACGCCGAGGGTGCGCAGCGCTGCATACATTTGCTCGCCCCCCGCAATCGGCACGTTGAAGTCCTTGTCCCCGCCGAGGAACAAGGTCGGTGTCTTGATTCGGTCGGCGTGAAAGAAAGGATAAGACACCTTGAGCCAGAGCGGCGTCGCGGCCCAGGGCGGCTGCAATTCGGCGTTGTACTGCAGGATGTATTCATCCGTGCCGTACGTCGCGAGCTGATTCCCGCTGCCGGCGCCGCTGATGGCGGCCTTGAAGCGCGTGTCCGAGGCGATGGTGTAGTCGGTGAGGATGCCGCCGTAGCTCCAGCCGCCGACCCCGAGCCGGTGCGGATCGGCGATCTTCTCGCGCACGGCATAATCGACCGCTCCGAGCAGATCGGCCACCTCCTTGTGTCCCCAATCGGCCGCGATCGCCTGCGCGAAGGCGGCGCCGCGGCCGCTGCTACCCCGATAGTTCACCGCCAGGACCACGTAGCCGTGCGCCGCGAACCATTGCCGCTCGAGCTCGAGCGGGTAGGTATCGGCGCTCATCCCGTGCGAATCCTGCCCGTTCGGTCCGCCGTGAATCCAGAGGATCGTGGGGTATGCCTGTCCCGCGCGATAATCCGCGGGCTTGACCATCAGGCCGTGAATGATCGTGCCGTCGCGGCTCGGAAAGGAGATGTCCTCCACCGCACCGAACGCGAGCTCCGCCATCTCGGCATCGTTATGATGCGTGAGCTTGCGCAATCCCTGGGGCTCGACCGCATACACCTCGGGGACCGAGCTGTCGTTCGAGGCGACCACGGCGACGTGTTCCCCCACCCCGCAAATACTGGTCGCGGACCACTTGCCCGTCACCAGACGCTGCGCTTCGCCCGTGTCCAGGCGCACGGACACCGGCAACTCCACGCCGTCGTCCTCGACGATCGCGGCGATGGTTGCATCGTTCGGCGGCCGAGATGCGCATGAGCGCGCGGTCGAGACGCTCGGTGAGCAGCCTCGATTTCCCCTCGGCGAGCGTGAACACGCTCAGACGGTCCTGAATATAGGCGTTGAGCCGCGGCTCGAGGCCCGTCGTGTAGATGAGGCGCGTGCCGTCGGGCGTCCAGCGGAGAGCGGGCTTGTTGGGCGCGAAGAACTCCGTGAGCTTGTGCGCGGTCGCGCCCGCCCGCGCGTCGACCACGTCGAGCTCGAGCTTGCCGGTTCGGTCGCTGGTGCGATCGCTGAAAAAGGCGATCTGGCGGCCGTCGGCGGAGTACACCGGCGCCGTGTCGTCGGCCTGCCGGTCGGTGGTGAGAGGGGTCAAGGTTTTGGTCGCCAGATCGAAGAGGTAGAGCTGCTGGCGATCGGCCGCGGTCAGATAACCCTCGATGTCCTCCTTGAAATGCAGCCGATCGATCACGATCGGAGGCGGGGTTTTGGGCTTCTCCGACGCTTGATCCGCCGCCCCGGCGCTCATGGAAATCACCAGCTGGGTGCCGTCCGGCGACCAGGCGTACTCGGCGACATCGCCGGCGATGCCTTCAAGGAGCTGCGCCTCGCCGCCGCGGCGATCGAGCAGATACAGCTGCGACTTGCGTTCGGCTTTGCGCGCCGACAAAAACGACAGGTAACGACCGTCGGGACTGAACTTCGGATCCGAGGCCGACTCCTGCCCCGCCGCCGTCAGCCGCAGCTGCGCGGTGCCCTGAAAATCGGTCATCCACACGGCGCTCTTGCGCTCGTCCGACTCGAGGATCCGAGCCCTCGACCGTGTAGGCGATCCAGGCCCCATCTCTCGAGCAGGCCACACTCTCGACCGACAGCAGTCGATCGAAGTCGCTCGCGTCCAGGGCGCGTTTCGCTGCGCCCGCCGCGCTCACGGCAAACAAGCCCGCGCCGCAGGCAATCGTCATCAAAGTCATCCGCATGGAGTGCTCTTCCGTTGTTTATCCGCGGTAGGATATCGCAGGTGCACAATATCGGGGGACAACAAGAAATGTTCAATCAATTATTGACCCCGGTCGGGGACAGCCTGATTCTCTCTTTCTTCGTGGCAGCGCTGCCGATCGCGGTCGTGCTGGTGTCGCTCGGCGTCCTGCGCCGCCCCGCCTGGCAGTCGTCTCTCGCGGGGTTGCTCGTCGGGCTCGTCATCGCGATCAGCGCATGGAAGCTGCCCGTCGGACTCGCCTTCGACAGCGTCGCAGCCGGCATGGTGTTCGCGCTCTGGCCGGTGATGTGGATCGTGTTCACCGCGCTGCTCCTCTACAACATCGCGGTGATATCCGGACGGTTCGATGCCTTCCGCGTATGGCTGCTCGCCAACTTGCCGAACGACCGCCGCGTGGTGCTGGTGGTGATCGGCTTTTGCTTCGGCTGCCTGCTCGAGGGGATAGCCGGCTTCGGCACACCGGTCGCCATCACCAGCGCATTGCTCATCATGATCGGCATGCCGGCGCTGGAAGCCCTCACTTTCACGCTCATTTTCAATACCGCGCCCGTCGCGTTCGGCGCGCTCGGAACGCCCATCACCGTGCTCGGTCAAGTGACCGATCTGCCCGCGGTCAAGCTCGGCGCGATGATCGGACGTCAGCTGCCTTTCATCGCGCTGCTCCTGCCCTTTTACGTCATGGGGATCTACGGCGGAGCCAAATCGATCCGCGCGCTCTGGCCGATGCTGCTCGTGGCCGGAGGCAGCTTCGCGGCGGCCCAGTTCGTGTCCTCGAACTATCTCGATTACTCGCTGACCGACGTGCTGGCGGCGCTCACCTCGCTGATCGTGACGCTCGTGTTCCTGAAGGCTATGGTCGCCCGCCGCCGACGCGGCCTATGCCGTCGATCGCAGCATGCCTGCGCCCGAACCCAGTCCCGGCGCCGCCACGGCGAGCCCGCGCGGGCCCGTGCCGGCCTGGCAGGGATGGTTGCCGTGGATCATCGTGTCGGTGGTCGTGATCGCCTGGACCCATCTGAAGATCGCGACCATCGGTCAGCAAACGTTTCACTGGCCGGGCCTGCACAATCAGGTGTTCATCACGCTGTACAAGAAAGCCTATGCGGCCAACTGGGTCTTTCAGCCCCTCGGCACCGGCACGGCCATTCTGGTGGCGGCGATCATCACCGCGGCGTGCGTCGGGGTCGGGCCGGCGCGATTTTTGGGCGCCGTCGCGACCACGTGGCGCCAGAGCCGTTTCGCCATCCTCACGGTGGCGCTCATCGTCGGCCTCGCCTACCTCATGAACTATTCGGGGATGAACTACACCCTGGGTCTCGGCGTCGCATCGGCAGGACTGTTCTTTCCCATGCTCTCGGCATTCCTCGGGTGGATCGCGGTGTTTCTATCCGGCAGCGACACGTCCGGCAATGCCCTGTTCGGCAATCTGCAAGTGGTCGCCGCCAAGCAGCTGGGTCTCAATCCCGTGCTCATCGCCGCCACGAACTCCTCGGGCGGTGTGATGGGTAAAATGATCTCGCCGCAGAACATCGCGACCGGCGCATCGGTCACGCACCTGCAAGGCCAGGAAGGCCGGGTGCTCGCGCGCACTTTCATCCACAGCGTCGTCTTGACCATTCTCCTCGGCGTGCTCGTGGTTCTGCAGCAATACGTCTTTGCCTGGATGATCCCGTGAATGCGCGGGCGTCGCCGGCCGGCGGCACGCTGCCGCCGCCGCCCGACGTCTGCCGCCGGCTCGAACGGCGCCTGCGCCGCGAGACGCGCGGCGAGGTGCTGTTCGATCCCGCCGCGCGCGGCCGCTACGCGACCGATGCGTCGATCTATCAGATCATGCCCGTGGGCGTCTTCGTTCCGCTCGACGAGCGTGATGTGGCGACGGCCATCGACATCGCGCGCGACCTGCGCGTACCCGTGCTCGCGCGCGGCGGCGGCACCAGCCAGTGCGGCCAGACCGTCGGCGCGGCGCTCGTCATCGACATCAGCAAGCACCTGCGGCGCATTCTCGAGGTGGATCCCGCCGGCGCGCATCGCCGTGGTCGAGCCGGGTCTCGTGCTCGATGAGCTGAATGCCGCCTTGAGCCCGCACGGCCTGTGGTTTCCCGTCGACGTCTCGACCGGCGCGCAGGCCACGCTCGGCGGCATGGCGGGCAACAACTCGTGCGGCTCGCGCTCGATCGCCTACGGCAACATGGTGCACAACGTGCTCGGTCTCGACGTGTGGCTGTCGGACGGTGCGCGAGTCGAGCTCGGCCCGGTGCGCACGCTCGAGGGCCGCGCCGCGAGGATCGCCGCCTTCGTGCGCGATCTCGCCGCGAGCCATCGCCCAAGCCATCGCCGCTCGCTGGCCCAAGGTGATGCGCCGTGTGGGCGGCTACAACCTCGACATCTTCGACAACCAGAGCGAGCGGCCCTACACCGCCGACGGCGAGGTGAACCTCGCGCACCTGCTGGTGGGCTCCGAAGGAACGCTGGCGTTCACCCGCACCTTGCGGCTCAAGCTCGCTCCCAAGCCGCCGCATCGAGTGCTCGGCGTCGTCAATTTCTCCGACCTTTCGAGCCGCGATGCACGCGCCGCAGCACCTCGTCAAGCTCGCGCCCGAGCGCCGTCGAGCTGATCGACCGCATCATGATCGATCTGGGTCTCGACAATCCGAGCTACCGCCCGCTGCTCGAGCGCGCCCTGATCGGACGTCCCGCGGCGATCCTGCTGGTCGAATTCAGCGGCGAGGAGCTCGCGCCGCTGCAGGCGAAGCTGCGCCGGCTCGCCGAGATCATGGGCGATCTCGGCGCGCCGGGAAGCGTGGTCGAGATGATCGATGCCGCCGCGCAGAAGAGTCTGTGGGAGGTGCGCAAGGCGGGCCTCAACATCATGATGAGCCTGAAGGGCGACGGCAAGCCGGTGAGCTTCATCGAGGATTGCGCCGTGCCGCTCGAGCACCTCGCCGACTACACGGACGCGCTCACGGAGATATTCGCCAAGCACGGAACGCACGGCACCTGGTACGCGCACGCCTCGGTGGGAACGCTGCACGTGCGGCCGATTCTCGACATGCGCCGGGACGGACCCGCGGGCGGCGCAAGCACCATGCGCGCCATCGCCGAGGAGGCCGCGGCGCTCGTGCGCCGGTACCGCGGCGCCTACAGCGGCGAACACGGCGATGGGCTGTGCCGCGGCGAATGGATCGAGTGGCAATTCGGCCCGGAGATCTACCAGGCATTTCGCGCCATCAAGCAGGAGCTCGACCCGATCGGCCTGTTCAATCCGGGCAAGATCATCGATCCGCCGAAGATGGACGATGTGGCGCTGTTCCGCTTCGCGCCGCCCTCGGCGCCGCATCCTTACCGCACGCAGGCGCTCGACGCCCGTGCTCGACTGGTCGGCCTGGAACGTGCAGAACGATCCGCTGACCGAGCAAGATCTCGGCGCCCGGCAGCGGCGGCGACAACACCGGCGGCTTCGCCAAGGCCGTCGAGATGTGCAACAACAACGGCCAGTGCCGCCAGTTCGATGCGGGCACGATGTGTCCGAGCTTTCGGGTGACGCGCGACGAGGAGCATGTGACGCGCGGCCGGGCCAACACGCTGCGACTGGCGCTCTCCGGTCAACTCGGAGACGATGCGCTTGACCGGGACCGCGGTGCGCGCGGCGCTCGATCTGTGCGTCAGCTGCAAGGGATGCAAGCGCGAATGTCCGACCGGCGTCGACATGGCGAGGATGAAGATCGAGTTCCTCGCCCACTACAAGGCGCGGCACGGCCATACCCTGCGCGACCGCCTGTTCGCCCGGCTGCCCGACTACGGCCCGGCCTTGAGCCGCATCCCCTGCTTGGCGAATCTGCGCGACCGGCTGCCCGGCGGCCGGCGGCTGAGCGAGCGGCTGCTGGGCTTGTCCGCCGCACGCGCGCTGCCGCGCTGGCGATCGGATACGTTCTGGCGCGCGCGCCGCGAGGTCCCGTGGGCGAGCCGCGATCAGGTGCTCGAGGCAGGGGCCGCGGGCGGCAAGGCCGTGGTGCTTCTGGTCGATACCTTCAACGGCACGTTCGAGCCGGAGAACGTGACTCGCGGCGGCGCGCGTGCTGCATGCGGCCGGCTATCTCGTGCATGCGCTCGAGAAGCGCGGCCGTCCCTATTGCTGCGGGCGGACCTATTTGAGCGGCGGCATGGTCGAGCGCGCCCGGGGCAAAGCGACGGAGCTCCTCGCGCGCGCTCGAGGACGTTTGCGCGAGCGGCGCGTGCCCATCGTCGGACTGGAGCCCTCGTGCCTGCTGACGTTGCGCGACGAATGGCTGGTGATGCATCTCGGCGAGACCTGCCGAGCTCATCGCCTCGAACGCATGGCTGTTCGAGGAGTTCCTCGCGCGCGAAGCGCGCGCGGGACGGATGAGCCTCGCCCTGCAGCCGGCGAGCGCGCCCATCCTGCTGCACGGTCACTGCCACCAGAAGGCGTTCGGCGCGGTGGACGCGATCCTCGAGGTGTTGCGCCTCATTCCCGGGTCGCAGCCGCGAGCTCATCGACTCCTCCTGCTGCGGCATGGCCGGCAGCTTCGGCTATGAGGCCGAGCATCACGAGATCTCGATGAAAATGGCCGAGCTCAAGCTCTTTCCGGCGCTGCGCGCCGCGCCCGAGGCCATCGTGGTCGCCGACGGCACGAGCTGCCGGCATCAGATCCGCGACGGGCTGGGCCGCGAGGCCTTGCACGCGGCGCGCCTGCTCGAACGGCTCCTTTAGAGCGCGGCGCGCAAGGTCTCGATCACGTCGACGATCGCCGTCTCGTTGAGCGGGGCCATGATATGAGCGCCGCCGACGCCTGCAATCTCGCGGAACTCCTTGAGCAAGTCGATGCAGATCGCGCGTCCTTCCGCCGCTGGGATCGCGCGCGCGCTCCAGCCGATCGATGATCCAGTCCGGAATGATGGATCCGAACAGGTGAGCTCTTGATCCAGCGCGCCGACTTGGCCGAGGCGAGCGGTGCAGACGCCGACCAGCAGCGGCAGCTTCCCGCCGAGCCCCGACTCCTCGAGGCGCGCCACGTAGCGGCGCAGAACTGTCCGCGTCCATGCAGAACTGCGTCTGTGCGAACTGCGCGCCTGCCTCGACCTTCTTGATCAAGCTCGCAGGCGTCCAGCCGGGCGGCGGATCGATGGGCGCATCCGCCGACGCCGACGAAGAAAGCGGCGACGCCGCCCGACCGCGCGGCCATGCGGCAGACGGCCGTGATCGCGCATCGCAACCGCGGTCGCCGCCAGACCCGCGGAATCCAGATCGAACACCGCCTTGGCCTCGGGCTGATCGCCCTTGCTGGGGTCGTCTCCCTTGAGCACCAGAAGGTTCGTGATGCCGAGCGCCGCGGCTCCGAGCAGCTGGCTTTGCAGGGCGATGCGATTGCGATCGCGGCACGTGAGCTGCAGGATGGGCTCGATGCCGTTCTGCAGCAGCACGCTCGCGGCGACCGTCGATTCGAGATGCGCGCGCGCACCCGCGCCGTCGGTCACGTTGACCGCGTCGGCGAGTCCCTTGAGCGGCGCGGCCTTGGCGAGCAATTCGGCGAGATCGCTCGAGGCCGGCGGCGTGATCTCCGCGGTGACGCGCGAACTGCCCTGCCTCGAGAATTTGCTGCAAGCGGCCCATCCAGCCATTCTAACCTCGAGCCCAGTGCGATCGGCGACCTGGCGCACGTTTCCGGCGGGTGCAGGCGCGCGACCCTTTTGCTAATGTCGCGCACCGGTTCCGAGTCCGGAGCCCTCACGTCACAGGTTGAACATGCGCCTTCGTAAATACTGGGTGAACACCGTCGTGGTCGCGCTCCTCTGTCGATGTGTCGTGCTGCATGCAGCGGAAGACTCGGCCACCCGCCTTCTGCGCCAGCCCGCAGTCTCGAAGGATCATCTCGCCTTCGTCTATGGCGGGGACATCTGGGTGAGCGACCGCGACGGCAGCCACCCGGTGCAGATCACCTCCCATCCGGCGTCCGAATACGCGCCGCACTTTTCGCCGGACGGCAAATGGATCGCGTTTTCCGCCAACTATGACAACAACACGGACGTCTATGTGGTGCCCGTCGAAGGCGGTCAGCCGCGCCGGCTCACCTGGCATCCGGCGGCGGACGTCGTGACGGGGTGGAGCGTCGACGGCAAGCGCGTGCTGTTCGTGTCCAACCGCGAGATCGCCAACAGCCGATCGAGTCAGCTCTACGAAGTGCCGCTCGAGGGCGGCTATGAGCAAAAGGTCATGAAGGCGGTCGCGGTCGAGGGCGCCTGGTCGCCCGACGGCAAGCGCTTGGCCTATCGTCCGTACATCATGGCATACACCGGAGCGAGCGGGTGGCGGCAGCACCGCGGCGGCGATACGCCGCCCCTCTGGATCATCGATCCGCGCTCCGGGACACTCGAGAAAATTCCGCACGAAAACGCCTCCGACAGCAATCCGCTGTGGATCGGCGACAACGTCGTGTTCATCTCCGACCGCAACGAGGGCTCCGCGAACCTGTTTCTGTACGAGGCCCAGAGCCACACCGTGCGGCAGCTGACTCACGAATCGCCCTGGGACGTGCGCAGTGCCGGCGCATACGGCGACACGGTGGTCTATGAGGTCGGCGGCGAGCTCAAGTCGCTCGACCTCGGCAGCGGCCGTACGCAGCTCATCCCCGTGCACCTCGCCGTGCAATCCTTGCAGGCCCGGCCGCAGTGGAAGGACGCGAGCAAGATGATCAGCACGGCGTCGCTCTCGCCCACCGGCAAGCGCGTGCTGATGACCGCACGCGGCGATGTGTTCAGCGTGCCGGTGAAGGACGGCTCGGTGCGCAATCTGACCGCGACGTCGGGCGTGCGCGAGTCCGACGCGCTGTGGAGCAAGGACGGCCAGCGCGTCGCCTACCTGAGCGACGCGGGCGGCGTGCAAGCTCTGCTCGTCCGGGACGCGCAAGGCCTCAAGAAGCCGGTGCGGCACGCGCTCGGGCGACCCGATTTTTTCGACTCTGCTCGGCTGGTCGCCCGACGGCGCGCGCATCGTTTTGCAGGACAACCATCTGCATCTGTACGCGATCGAGCTGGCCAACGATGTCGTGCATCTCATCGACACCAGCAAGTTCCGCGGCACGTTCAACGTGTCGTTCTCACCCGACGGGCAATGGCTCGCCTACACCGTGGTCGGCGAGAACTATCTCACCCGGGTGAGGCTGCATCACTTCGCCGACGGCCACTCGGCCGATCTCGCCGACAACTTCGTACAGACCGACGATCCGGTGTTCGGCGACAGCGGATTGCTCTACTTCACGGCATCGATCGACGCCGGCCCGACCCGCGTGACGCTCGACATGTCGACCCAGGAGCGCCCGTTGCGCAAGGCGATCTTCGCGGCGGTGCTCGCCGCGGACGGTCAATCGCCGCTCGCCCCGAAGACCGCCGACGAGGAGCCGAAGGATGCGGGCAAGGCCGACCAGAAGGCAAGGCCTCCGGTAAACCGGCGCCGACCGCGCACAGCCGCCGCCGACAAGGACTCCACCGACGACCAGGGCGCTGCACGCCGACAAGAGCGATGCGGATGACAAGGCGGCGAAAGTCAAACCCGTGAAGCCGACCCGCGTCGACTTCGCGGGACTCGCCGAGCGCTTCGTGCCGATTCCGGTGGCCGAGCGCAACTACGAGGACCTCATCGTCGCCTCGGACGGCGCGCTCTTCTATCTGTCGCGCCGCCAGCCCGGATCGATCACCGAGCCGCCGGGTCCCGGCGGTGATGCCGATGCCGACCTCTATCGCTACAACTTCGAGGATCGGGCGGAAAAGCAGCTCAAGTCGAATCTGGTCGATGTATCCACGAGCGCCGACCGCAAGAAGCTCCTGCTGAGTCTCGCCGAAGGAAAATACGAGGTCGCCGAGGCAAGCGAGAAGCTCGACTCCAAACCGGTGGATTTGTCGGGCGTGCGCATGAACGTCGATCCGCGCGAGGAATGGCAGCAGATCTTCGACGAGACCTGGCGCATGGAGCAGCAGTATTTCTATGATCCCAAGATGCACGGGCTCGACTGGAAAGCCGTGCGCGCGCGCTACGAGCCGCTGCTCAAGTTCGTGCAGCGCCGCGAGGACCTCAACGACTTGCTGGTGGAAATGATCGGCGAGATGCAAGTTGGGCACAATCGCATCAGCGGCGGCGATCTCGAGAACGAGCGGCCCGCCGCCATCGGACTGCTCGGAGCGGACTTCAAGGTCGAGAGCAACCTTTATCGCATCCAGCACATCTACCGGGGGGACCGTTGGAATCCCTACCTGGTCGGCCCACTCGCCGCCGTCGGGGTCAAGGCGCAGGAAGGCGATGCGATTCTGGCGATCGACGGGCATCCGCTCGACGGCTCGGTGAACATCTATGCGCTTCTCGCGGGCACCGCGGAGAAGCAGGTGACGATCACGCTGAGCCGCGACGGAACGGCGCAGACCGCGCGCACCGCCGTGGTCATTCCCGTCGCGAGCGAGGTGGCGTTGCGCCAATGGGAATGGGTCGAGCACAACCGCGACTATGTCGACCGCAAGTCGGGGGGCAAGATCGCGTACGTGTATCTTCCCGACACCGCGGACAACGGCTTCACTTTTTTCAACCGCATGTTCTTCTCGCAGGTCGACAAGTCCGGGCTGATCGTCGACGATCGCCGCAACAGCGGCGGCCAGGCGGCCAACTATGTGCTCGAGGTCCTCGCTCGCTCGTATCTGTCGGGATGGAAAGATCGCGACGGAGAGATCGCCGCGACGCCGGCGGCGGCGATCTTTGGTCCGAAGGTGATGCTCATCGACCAGGATGCGGGATCGGGCGGCGACTTCTTTCCATACGGATTCCGGCGATTGGGACTCGGCAAGCTGATCGGTACACGTACCTGGGGCGGCCTCATCGGCATCTCCGCGAACGCGCCGCTGATCGACGGCGGACGCTTGACCGTGCCGTTTTTTCGCTTCTTTACACCGGACGGCGAATGGCGCGTGGAGAACGAGGGTGTCGCGCCGGACGTGGAAGTGCCGCTCGATCCTGTCGCCGTGAACGAGGGCAAAGACCCGCAGCTCGACGCGGCGATTGCGCAAGTGCTCGAGGAGTTGAAGACCGCGAAGCCGATCCCCTTGAGGACCGCTCCGCCGTTCCCGACCCAAGTGGGCAAATGACCGCCGACAACGCGGCCACCGGGGACGAGCTCGCCTTCTCGAGCCTGAGCGGCGCGGCCGCATTGCTGCGAGCGGGGAAAGTCTCGCCTGTCGAGCTGGTGCGCGTCTGCCTCGGGCGCATCGAAGCGCACAATCCCGTGCTCAATGCTTTCATCACCGTGACCGCCGAGTCCGCCTTGCAGGAAGCCTATGAGGCCGAGGCTGAAATGCGGCGCGGCGAGTGGCGCGGTCCGCTGCACGGCATACCGGTGGCGATCAAGGACATGATCGACACTGCAGGCGTGCGCACCACGGGGGCTTCCGCCGTGTGCCTCGATCGCATCCCCGGTGCGGATGCCGCCGTGGTCTCACGCCTCAGGCGCGCGGGTGCGATTCTGCTTGGCAAGCTCAACATGCAGGAGTTCGCCATCGGCGGAAGCTCCGTGCCCAGTCATTTCGGTGCGGTGCGAAATCCTTGGGATACGAGCCGCATCGCCGGCGGATCGTCGGGAGGCTCGGCCGCCGCGGTGGCCGCCGGTCTGTGCTTCGCCGCCCTCGGTACGGACACCGGCGGCTCCGTGCGCCAGCCCGCCGCGCTCTGCGGCGTCGTCGGCCTGAAGCCGAGCTACGGCCGCGTGAGCAATCTCGGCGTGCTGCCGCTCGCCCCCTCGCTCGACCACGTCGGCCCGCTGACGCGCAACGTCGAGGACTCGGCCACGGTGCTCGAGGCGATTGCCGGTTATGAGCGGCGCGACGTCTCGAGCGAGCGCCGGCCCTTGAAGCTGCGTCCTTGGCCGCGCTCTGCGGCACGCGTGCGCATCGGCGTGCCGCGTGCCTTCTTCTACGAGGGCCTGCATCCCGCCGTGCACCGCGCCGTCGAGGCGGCGCTCGCGGCATTGTCCGATCTCGGTGCGCGCATCGAAGAAGTCGCCCTCGAGGTGAGCACCGACCGCACAGTGTTCCAAGCCGAGGCCTATGCCTCGCACGCCGAGCTCATCGCCGACAGATCCGAGCGCTATCTTCCGGAAACGCTCGCCAAGCTCCGTCGCGGCGCGTCGGTGAACGCGCTCGCTTACATGCGCGCGCGCCTCGATCTCGCGCGGCGGCGTCGCGAGATTGCCGAGCTGTTCACACGGATCGATGTGCTGGCGACGCCCACGGTGCCCGTGCCGGCACCGCGGCTCCTCGACTATCCTGAGACTTTGGACGAGGTGCTCGCATGGGAAGCTGATTCGATGTTGCGCAACACGCGACCATTCAACGGCTACGGTATTCCCGCCGTCACCGTTCCTTGCGGACGCACCGATGAGGACTTGCCGATCGGATTGCAATTCGCCGCAGCCCCCTGGCAGGAGCGCCGAGCCCTCGCGCTCGCCCTTGCATACGAGTCCGCGACCACGTGGCACACGCGGCATCCTGGATGCGGTACCACAGCGTGACGGCCGCTCACGCGGCGAGGCTTGCCTGCACCTGGCGCCGAAACTCCAGGGGTCGCGCGATCATGCGGAAGGCCTCGCGGGTGCCGCCCGTGCCCGACACGGTGATCGTTCCGTAACCGAGGATGCGTCCGAGGATCCCCTGGTCGACGCCGATCCCTTCCACTTTCTGCAGCAAGAGCTCGAGCGAATGGCGCCGGACCAGCCCGACCTTGACCAGCACTCGCTTGTTGGTGACCGCAAATTCTGAGCTGATCGACCGGATCCACGGCGGCACCAGCAAGACGAGGCCGATCACTCCCACGCCGAGCGCGATCCAGCCTCCGCCGATGATCGCCACGACGATTGCCACGATGAGCACGCACACAGGAAGCAGATAGACGATCCGGTGCAGCCTCGCGCGATAAGTGACGTGCTCGTTCGGCAAGAGGTTACTGTCAACATATCCCATGCGTTTCCCCACTTTTCATTGTGCCGCTCCGCTGCTAGCGTAGCGCGAATCGTGGCCGGTTGCGGCCTGGCATGCGAGGCAACATGGGCAAGCGCATCGATGCGAAAGCAGCCCCGGCGTCGGTCGGATCGAGCTACCCTCCTCCCTACGGAGCGGTCTGTGCGGCCCGCGTGCGCAACCGGCTCGGCGAGGCAGCCGCTCTCACGGATTTCGGCGTCAATCTGCTGCGCTTGCCGCCGGGGACGTGGTCCAGCCAGCGCCACTGGCACACGGCGGAGGATGAGTTCGTGTACGTCCTCGAGGGCGAGGTCGTGCTCGTGACCGACGCGGGCGAGGAGACTCTGCGGCCGGGAGACTGTGCCGGGTTCAAGGCAGGCGTCGAGGACGGGCACCACCTGCAAAACCGCTCTCAGACCGACGTCGTGCTCCTCGAGGTCGGATCGCGCAAGGCCGAGGACGCCGGCGATTATCCGGACATCGACATGCGTTTTTCGCCGGACGGGTTCACGCGCAAGGACGGCAGCCCTTTTGACTAGTTTGCGCCGAACGTCCAGGTCACGGTGCGGGTGCGCACGGCGCCGAAGCGCGCATTGCCGCGCAAGTGCGGGACGCGCCAGAAGAGCTCGGCCCCACGCCGAACGAGATGCCCTCTCACATGGTGAAGTCTCGGACCACGCCGTCCGTTCGCGCCGCTCTCGTCCTCGCGCCCGCGGCACTCCGGCAAGAGCGGCGCCCGGACATCGACGTGGGCAAGGAGCGGTGCCTTGCCTGCCTTCAACCGCGATCGATTCAGGCGCTCGAAGGACTGCGGCGACTGCGGTAAGCCGGCTCGCGTGCCGAGCAACAGGAAAAATGCGCAGAGTACCGGGATATCCAGCGCTATCGTGCCCAATGCATGACGCCAGACCAAGGCGCGCTGCTCGAGACTGAGGCCGGCTTCGCCGTAGTACTGCCGCCACGAAGGCTCATAGCGAAAGCGAAAGCAGCGGCTCAGCATGTCCGCGGATCCCTGCGCGGGATCGATGAGCCTATTGGTGGAGAGCTCCCAGCCCGCCGGCGGCTCAGGCTCCTCGCCTTGCGGCGTGTCGAGATCGAAATAGGCCTCGATGCAGCTCGCCAGGACATCCCCCTCCACCTCGCCCGACCAGAACGTCCGCAACGTCCCGCGACGACCATCCTTGGAGCCCTGAAGTAGCGCGCCGCGGCGAGCCGCCGGCGAGTATGCAGGGTCATCGACCGAGATCGCGTGCAGGGAGAGCTCGTGCTGCCAGGGACGGCAGGGCCATTCGATCCAGACCGACTCCGCGGGGACCCGTATCAGATCGGCGCAGGCGAGTGTCCTTGCCCCCTTCGAATAGGCAAGGGCTGTGCACAGGCGCGTCAAATCGTCGCTCAGGACGAAGCGGATCGGCACGCGGCTCACTTCGTGCGCGCATTCTGCGGCGTTGTTGAGCGTGCGCGTGCGCCCGCTTACGCGGCAGGCGATGACAAAGGGTATGCGACACTGCGCAATTCGATCGGCGAGCTTCACGCCAGCGACCGTAACAGCGCCCTCCACTCGCGCGCGCCGCCCGACGGCCGAGGTCGTCCCTGGCATTGACGAATTCGTCCCAGACCGGCGCTGAAAACGATGCGCCTTCGTGTCAGTCTAACGACAATGGCCCGAGCGACACGAGAGCGAGAGGGGGATCTATTTCAAGGCGCAAAGCGGTCGGGCCGGCCGCGACAGGCGCTTGATCCCGCCTTGCAGTTGATCTGGGACGTGGTGTCGATCATTCCTCACGGCGGCGCCTGCACTTACGGGGGCGTTGCGCGCGCCGCGGGACTACCGGGGCGGGCGCGGCTCGTCGGCTTTGCGCTGAAGACCGCCCCTGCCGGGTTGCACCTGCCATGGCACCGAGTGGTCGGGGCAGGCGGTCGAATCGTCTTTCCAAAAACATCGCGCGCGCACCGCGAGCAGGCGCGACGCTTGCGGGCGGAGGGAGTACGAGTCGCGAAGGGACGCGTTGCGCCCTCCGCACTCGTGGCGATGGATCAAACCTAGGAGATTACTCGGCCGAGACAGCGTGGCGCGCGATTTCCATCTCCGCGACAGCCCAACCAAACTGCGCCGGGCTGCAACGCGAGGCGCTCGCGGTCAGCTCGTCGATGGTCTTCGCCTCATCCGGCGTCACATTCGCCACCGTGTGGCGAATCACGGTCGGATACTTTTCAGTTCCGGCCCAAATGGCCAGATAATCCGCTTTCTGACTGGCGTGATCATAGAAGAAGCCGAGGTCCGGCTCGTGACGCTTGGAACTGCGATCGCCCTTGAGATACTGCTCGATCGCCGAGCCATTCGGCGTGGAATCGAAAAATTCCGTGAGCTTGAGCGTCTCATCCAGGCGATCGAGCGCATCGTCCAGATCATCGCGTAGCCACAGCCGGTTCGTCGTGACGTTCTTATGCCCGATCATCCACTTCTCCTTGCTAACTGATCGCTAAAAACGGATCCGCATGATACCTCAACTAAAGACCCCAATGTGTTCAAAATCAGTGGGTTATTGTCAAGTAGTCAGAAGCTGGATCAAAATGGGCTCAGCGAATCGGGCCGAGATGTTAGCCCCGCAGTGTTGCAGCCGCAAGACCGTCGCATTGCAGAGGCGCCCTGGGACCCCGAAAGCCCTCGGAGCGCACCCCTCGGAGCACCGGTTTGGGGCACCGAACGGGGATTGCGCGGGGTTTTGCGCACCGGCGGGGTCTGCCAGGCCTCCATCGCAGGCCTCCATCGCAGGGGTCACTCAAATCTGCCAAGCTCCCGCGAAGACGCTTCCACCCAGCAATCAAGGACTACGATGAAACTGTCAGATGAACGCTTGGAAGAGATCAGGGCGTGGCTTTGCGGAGAGAGCACGCGAGACGCCTCGGTGAAGCCCGAAGAGATGGCCGCCATGGCCAATGAGCTCAAGCAGTTGCGATTGAGGACATCGACCCGGAGCCGATCGGCATTGGCGCCCTCAGAAATCTAGCGGCAAAGCGATGTGCTCTCGGAAGATCAAATCGCGGTGGCGGATCAGCGACGGATCCAAGGCCGCCTCGAGCTCGGGTGTCAAGTGAGTATAGTTCGCCCGCATGAAGTCCGGCATTGGGCAGTCCGCCTCCGGGAGAGGCGAGATGAACAGCGAGAACGTGGCCCAATAGAGATCACAGGCCGAGAGGTGGTCACCCACCAAATAGTCGGAACCCGCCGCCTGTTGGCGGCGAAGTTGCGCAGTCAAGCCGTTCATGATGGAAGCCATCCGTGCGGGTGCCCGGACGATGGCTTCGGGGCGAACCCCATAGGAGCGGATCATTCTGGCCATATCGAAAGAGCCGGCACCGGGTGGGCTTCGCGTCGATGGTCGTCCCATCAATTCGAGGCGCCGCGACCAGCCGAAACCGTCTGATCCGCAAATCTCCGTCGCCAAGCCGAGCACCAGCGCGCGGTTCAGCGGATCGCTCGGCAGCAAAGAAGGCCCCGAGCCCACGCGTTCGGCGAGGAGGAGAATGTCGAGCCACGTGGTCAGCGGCGGCTCCTCGTCGAGCACGGCGACCGGCGCATTGCGTACGCCGGTCCAGGCATGCAGTTCATCGTTGGACTCCATGACCGCCTGCGCCACCGGCAGATAGTTCACCTGGCGTGCGGACAGCACAGCCTTGGCGGCTTCGCCCCAGGGGCCCGGCATGTTCGCGGTCAGGACCAAGCGCACGCCGGACAGTTTTCTTGCTTCCGCGACCGAAAGATATTTCATACTCCTAACTCCCCAGAGCCCAGCCCAGAGCGATTTGCCATAAGGTCGCGGCAGGCGTCGAGCAGAATTGTAGCACCGCGTAACTTGCCGCTAATCTGCGACATTGGCAGGTGTGTCCCCGGAGTCTCTACATTGGAGGCTGCTGATGTCTTTCGGGAATGGAGTCTTACCCATGCGGATTCGGACCTCGCTCGCCCTGACTGCGTTGCTTCTCGCGGCTTGCGGCGGCGGCTCGTCCAGCAATCCTTCCTCCGGTACTTCCACCACTCAACCGGGTTCGACGGCACCCACAATCACGACACAACCCGGCTCACAGAGCGTCACCGTGGGCCAAACCGCGACCTTCAGCGTGGTCGCCGCGGGCACAGCGCCGTTGTCTTATCAGTGGCAAACGAACGGAACAGCAATCACGGGAGCGACGGCGAGCAGCTATACAACCGCAGCGACCACGCTCGCCGACAACGGCAGCACCTTCAATGTGACGGTCAGCAATTCTGTCGGAACGATCACGAGTGCTGCCGCGACCCTTACGGTCTCGGCAACGGCCGCGGCGGGCACGGATGTACTCACGTACCACAATGACAACTCGCGCTCGGCTCAGAATCTGACAGAGACCGTCCTCACGCCCGCCAATGTCAACGCCACGCAGTTCGGATTGTTGCGCGTGCTGCCGGCCGACGGGCTCGTCGATGGGCAACCGCTGATTGCGTCCAACTTGAGCGTGAGCGGCGTGCTGCGCAACGTTGTCTACATCGTCACCGAGAACGACTCGGTCTACTCATACGATGCGGACAGCGGTGCGGCGCTGGTCCACGTCAGCGTGCTCGGGTCGGGGGAAACGCCGAGCGATACCCGTGGATGCAGCCAAGTGAGTCCCGCAGATCGGCATCACGTCGACGCCGGTCATCGACCGCAGCGTCGGGCCCAACGGGACGGTCTATGTCGTGGCCATGTCGAAAAATGCGGCCGGCGAGTATTTTCAGCGGCTGCATGCACTGGACCTGGTCACCCTGGCCGAGCGGCCGAATAGTCCCGTGGTGATTCAGGCGACCTACCCCGGCACTGCGAACAACAGCGTGGGTATGACATCGTTCGAGCCCGGGCAATATGAAGAGCGCGCCGGTCTTTTGCTGCTGAATGGGACGGTCTATACCGCATGGACCTCGCACTGCGACCATCAACTCCCTATAACGGTTGGATCATCGGCTACGATGAATCGACGTTGGCACAGTCCCAAGTGCTGAACGTCACTCCGAACGGCTCCGAAGGGGCCATCTGGCAAGCCGGTGGAGGTATGGCTGCCGACAGCGCGGGAAATATTTACGCACTCGTCGCGAACGGCACCTTCGATACGACGCTCGACGCATCGGGCTTTCCGCTGCAAGGTGACTATGGGAATGCGTTCATCAAGCTGTCGAGCGCGAGCACGCTGCAGGTGACGGATTACTTCGACATGGACAATACCGTCGCCGAATCGAATGACGATGTGGATCTCGGATCGGGCGGACCGATGCTGCTGCCCGATCAGACGGACTCGACCGGAGTCGTCCGGCAATTGGCAGTGGGTGCCGGCAAGGACGGACACCTGTACGTGGTCAACCGCAGCAACATGGGCAAGTTCTCCATGTCGAACAATGCGATTTGGGAGGACATGCCCGGAGCTCTCCCGGGCGGTATCTGGGCGACCCCGGCCTATTTCCAGGGAACCGTCTATTACGGCGACGTCGGCGGAACCTTGAAGGCATTCGGTATTCAACAAGCGTTGCTGGGCAAGACCCCGACGTCGCAAACGAGCATAAGCTTCGCCTATCCGGGCACGGCACCTGCGGTGTCCGCCAATGGATCGAGCAATGCGATAGTTTGGGCCGTGCAAAACTCCAACCCCGCCGCGTTGCATGCCTTTGCGGCGGGCAATCTCGCAACCGAGCTGTACAACAGCAACCAGGCGGCCAATGGCCGGGACAATTTCGGCACGGGCAACAAATTCATGACGCCCAGCATCGCCAACGGCAAGGTCTACGTCGGAACGCCCACGGGAGTCGCGGTGTTCGGACTTCTGTAAATCGCGAGTTTAATGTGAGCGAAAGCTCAGTTTAGAATCTCTTTATTCCAAATAAAGGGAGCACTCGTGAACACAATTAAGTTGATCACCGCATCTTTGGTTTTGGCGAGCACCGCTGCCGTCGCGCAAAAGGTCCATTACACAGCCACACTGGTACAGCCGCTGACCGGCAGCAAGGAGATCGTTGCCAGCGACAATCTTTGGTATTGCGCGGGTGCTACCTGCACGCTGGTTTCCGAACCCAAAAATCCCAGTTCCGTGAGTGCCTGCCATGCGTTGAAGCAAAAATTGGGCGCGTTGAGCGCGTACGGCCTGCCCGACAGCTCATTTGACGCGGACAAGCTGGCGAAGTGCAATGCGAGCTAAGGCAGAGTGTCATCCATTGGCGGCCGCCGCCGAGATGTCGTAGCCGCTCAGTGTCGCGAGATACTGGCGCACGAGCTCACTGATCTCGCCGATCGCTTCCTCTCTACTGAAGAAGTCCGGTTTCTCATCCAGAAACCGGCTGATCATCCCGATCACGCATCGATCGATGACATAGGATTTGCGGGCGATGGTCGCCCGGTCGACGCCCGTGAAGTGCTGCTGCAGCCCCATCTGAGTGGTGTGACTGATTAAATTGGTGAATGAGAGCGGACGCGCGGCACTGCGAAACTCGGGGATCTCATAGATGAGACGCAGCAGAGCATAGTGGTCCTTCTCGAAGATATCGAAGATCCGTTCCACGTGTAGGGGGACCTTTTTTTCCACGGACATGCCCAAGTTCTCCAAGACCATGCGTTTCATGGTCAAGGCAGCTCTGGCGCAGGCATCCTCGTACACGGCGAGCGCGATCGATTCAGAGTTCTTGAAGTATTGATACAGCGAGCCGATGCTGATATTCGCCTTCTCGGCAATCCGATTGGTGGTCACATACGCGTAACCTTCTTGCTCATACAGCATCTTCGCCGTTGCGATGATCTTGTCGAAGAGCAGGCGCGATCGTTTCTGGCGCGGCATCCGCCGCGGCGAAAACTTGTGCAGAGGGTTGTCTTGGTGACGCATCAGGGTTTCGGCCGATAAAATGTGAGCAGAAGCTCACGATAACGCGTGTGCGCCCGATTGGCAAAGCCCGCCGCGCCGTCATGACGCGGGCTATGCGGCTCGCCGCTTATCCGACCGGTTCGTCGCGGGCAAGAGTCCTGCGGATCGCCTCGTCCCGTGCATCGTCGATCGCCCGCATGACGCCCGCGGCGTCAGCCGGCGCGGCATCACGACGGAATACTCCGCTGAGCTCGCTTTGCGGACGCAGCTCGCCCTGCTCGTAGATCTCCCACATCTCGGCCGCAAATTCGGTTGCAAGGAGTTCCGGCGCGAACCGTCCGAGGGCGGACCTGATGTTGTTGGTATCACGCTCGAGCATGGCGAACGCGGCATTGTTGCCGGCGGCATTGACGACTTGCGGCAGATCGATGATCACCGGACCGTGGGACGCCAGCAGCACGTTGAACTCGGACAAATCGCCATGAATGAGACCAAGACTCAGCATACCCACGATTTGTCTTACCAATACGTCGTGATGCTCGCGAGCGGCATCCGCGGAAAGCTCGACCTCTCCGAGTCGCGGCGCCGGATCGCCCTGGGCGTCCGTCACGAGTTCCATGAGCAGCACGCCGTTGAAGTAGCCGAAAGGTTTCGGCACCCGCAAACCGGCTTCAACGAGACGATACAGAGCATCGACTTCGGCGTTCTTCCATTCGTGCTCCTGTTCCTTGCGGCCGAAACGCGTGCTCTTGGCCATCGCGCGAGTCTCGCGGCTGCCGCGTACCTTGCGCCCCTCTTGATACTGTGCGCGCCTTTGGAAGCTGCGCTGCGCGAGGTCCCGATAAACCTTCGCGCAGCGCAATTGCGCGCCCGATCGCACGATGTAGATATTCGCCTCCTTGCCGCTTTTCAGGGAGCGCACGACTTCATCGACGATACCGTCTTCGATCAGGGGCTGCAGGCCTTTGGGAATCTTCATCGCATCCGTGAGAGCGGTCTTGCGGGCCCGCGTACTTGCCAAGTGGGGAGAACGCGCGCGTTGTGTGCGGGTCCGGTAGGATGCGTAAAATATAGCACGCCGCGATGAAGGACACCCTACATGAATGCCGAGGCGCTCGAGCAGGTCGAGACCAAAATAGCCTTCCTCGAGCATGCGAACGCCGTGCTGAGCGATGTGGTCACTCGCCAGCAACGCGATATCGATGTGCTACGTGATCAGATTGCGGCGCTGGCGGCACGAATTCAGGCGTTACGCGAATCCGATGCCACACCCCATAGCGCCGAAGATGAGCGACCGCCCCACTACTGAGAGCGCGCGCCGCGCCGCCGTGCAAATCACCCTTCGACCCAACGCGTGTAGGCAAGTCCGGCTTCGATCCCAGTAGCAGCACCCGCTTGCCCGGCATTGCCTTGCGAAGATGGTAGGCAGTCGCAAGACCGGTCAGGCCGCCGCCGATCACGACGACATCCGCATCCCGATCGGAACCGAGCGAGGCAGCCGGTGGCGGCAACGACCGTGCCCAGTAGCTGCCATTCGCCTCGAAGTCCCGATCCGGGGGAATCACGAGCGGTGTAATGGCATTGAGTGCGGCACCCCCGCCGAGTACGCCGGCGCCCGCCCAAGTAACCCGCTGCAGAAAGCGCCGGCGGCCGGTCGGCGTCGAGTTTGGCAACTTACGCAAAAGCTTCATCTCCGACGGGCGTCACACTTCTTCAATCGAATCCTACCGCGCACCCCGACAGCTCGTTGTGCGTAATTACTTTTGCTTAATCTGCCCGGCCGAAACTCCAAGTGCGCCGTTATACCGCTTCGTGAGCCATTTACTACGGGAGAAGTTTATGTCGAATGGGATCCGCTTACAGGTTGTCTGCGGCGTCATGACCGGAGTCGCGATGCTTGCGGGGTGTGCCGCCGCGCCGCCGCCCCCGCCGCCCCCGCCGCGCGTGGTCGTCGCGCCGCCCCAGCATCCGGCTTACTTGCATGCGCTATCGGATCTGCACGCTGCGCGCTGGCTGATCGAGCACCGCCCGGGCGATTGGGTGCAGACGAGCGATGAACAGGAGTCGGTGCAACAGATCGACGCGGCCATCTTCGAAATCAAGAGAGCGGCGTTCGATGATGGTAAGAATGCGAACGCGCGTCCGCCGGTGGATGAGCATCCCGACAATCGCGGGCGCATCCGGCAAGCCTCGCAATTCCTCATCAAGGCGCGCGCCGATATCGCGAGCGAGGAAGACAACGGGTTCGCGAACGGCCTGCGAGATCGCGCCATCGGGCATATCGATGCGGCGATTCATGCGGCCCACCGCGTGTTCAAGGATTAATCAGTCTGAATGCGTTGGATGAAGGTGCCGCGGTCCCAGGGGCCGCGGCACCTCTCATCCCCCCGGCTCGAGGCTAAAGTTCAATCGGCCGTGATTCACCCGCACTTTCAGGCCGCGATGCTTCGCCAGGTAGCGAAACGCGACCGCGACCGCCGCGAACCCCGAGGCGGCGCCCACCATCAGTGCCCAGCGGGGGCCGAAAGTGTCCGCCACCCAACCGACGAGCGGCGCGCCGATGGGAGTCGCGCCCACCGCGATGGCGAGAAACAGGGCGATGACCCGACCGCGCATATTCGGGTCGGTCGAGAGCTGCAGGTTGACGTTGCACGTGGTCGTGAAGGTCTGCGCCGACAGGCCGATGATGATGAGCGTGCAGCCGAAGAGTCGGTAATTCGGCATGGCGGCCGCAAGGCAAAAGCCCACGCCGAATATGGCGGCGGCCGCGGTCATCACCAGCAATCCGGGCCTCTCGCGCCGCGCAGAGAGCAGCGCGCCCGCCACCGATCCTATCGCGAGCATCGAGGACAGCAAACCGAACTCCCCTGCCCCCGTGTGGAATACGCCGACCGACATCGTCGAGATAAAGATCGGGAAGTTGATGCCGAAAGTACCGATCAGAAACAGCATCAATAGAATCGCCTTGATATCCGGCCGGTGCCAAACGTAGCGCCAACCCTCCAGCAGGCCCCCGGCCCCGCCTCCGGCCCGGGCTTGACGGTGCAGACGGTCGACGCGAAGAGCGAACAAGGAGGACAGCACGCCGGCGAACGACAGGGCGTTGATGAAGAACACCCAACCCGTTCCCACGGCGGCGATCATGAAGCCGGCAACGGCGGGACCGATCATGCGGGCGGCGTTGAAGGAGGTCGAGTTCAGGCCCACCGCATTCGAGAGATCCTCCTCCCCCACCAGCTCCGCGACAAACGTTTGACGCGCCGTCGAATCGAACGCGCTGACGCACCCCAAAAGAAACGCAAACACATACACATGCCACAACCGGACCAGGCCCGAGAGCGTCAAGATACTCAAGCCGAGCGCCAGCAGGCCCATCATGGCCTGCGTCGCGATCAGGAGCTTGCGGCGATCGAAGTGATCGGCCGCGAATCCCGAGAATGGCAGCATCAGTGCGAGCGGGCCGAATTGCAGCGCCATGACGATGCCGAGCGCCGTGGCGCTCTTGTGCGTGAGCTCGGCGAGCACCAACCAGTCCTGCGCCGTGCGTTGCATCCAGGTGCCTACGTTCGACACCAGCGCGCCCGCGGCCCAAACGCGATAGTTGTAATTGCGCAGCGAGCGAAAAGCGGTCAGCACGTTATTCGAACCGGGGGGGTCATTCGACGATGCGTCGAAGCAGCCGGACCGCCGACGCGAGCTCCTGTTGCTCAGCCGAGGTGAGATGCAAGCGGATCGCCTGAGAGAGCCAGTCTTCGCGGGCGGCCCGGCTCGCTTTGAGCCAGCTGCGTGCGGTCTCCGTCAGCGAAAGCATGACCTGCCTGCCGTCGGCGGGATCGGGCGCCCCGCCGACCAGGCCGGCCTCTTGCAGCGCGGCCACGGTGGCTCCCATCGATTGAGGCCGAACGCCTTCGGCGCGCGCGAGCGTAGTGACGGTGGCGGGACCCTCGCGATCGAGCGTACCGAGAACCGCGAGCTGCGAGAGCGACAAATCGCCCTTATTGGCTTGCGCGCGTAGCCGGCGCTTCAGCTGACCGAGGACCACCCGGAGCTCGGACGCCATGAGCGATGCTCGATCTGATGCTTTTGCCACCGCATCAGTATAGTCGATCCGAAGCCGAACTACAAAGGCAAACTTTGTAGATAAACTTCACACTATGCAATAGCGACCGGCCCGGCGGGCAATCATCGCGCTCGAGGTGTTCTCACGTGTTTGCCGCGGCCTGCAGCGGCCGGTTTTCCGTCGACGATCGAGTCTTCAACCACGCTCCCACGGCGATCAACGGCGCCAGCGGAACCAAGAACGTCCAGTGATACCAGACGGGGAAAGCGTGCCAGAGGCGAACGTGTACCGGGATGAACACGGCGAGCAAAACCAGACCGACGGCCCAAGGAGTGATCTTGCTCGCGGGTGCGATGGCTCCGATCACGGCGCCCGCGATCAGCGATGTCACGGCCGCCATGAACTCACGTGCCCACATCATCCCCAGCGTGAACGCCAACTTGGGCTCGGCTGCCGCATATCCTGCGAGCGAGAGCCGTAGCAGCCGATCGATCAACGAGACGACAACGGCCCAGGCGAGGAGGCCGACGATGAAGGCGACGACAGCACGTTTCATGATCATCTCCATTGGTTTGTTTAGATTAGTATAATTAAACTATGAAAGCTGAGCTAATCATTCTCGGGGTACTGCACCGCGGCAACTTCCACCCCTATGAAATCAAACGGCGGCTCCTCAATGCGATGGTGCAGTGCTATACGGACGTCGACGTTGGCACGCTCTACTACGCCATCCGCCAGCTCTCCAAGGCCCGGCTGATCAAGGCGGTATCGCGCGAGCGTGTGGCGCGCGGCGGAATGCGTACCGTTTATGCGATCACCGCGAAGGGAAAGGAGCGATTTCAGCAACTGCTGCACGAGTGTTTCGCAGCGCAGGGAGCGGTGTCCGACACGCTGTATGGAGCCATGTTATTCCTGCACCTCGGCGATCTGCGGCTCATCGCCGATCTATTGGCAGCGAGAATCAAGCTGCAGGCCGACGCCATACGCAAAGTCGCGGACGTTCGCAGCCAGCTCGCGCCGCTCCTATCGAGCGGCGGACTTCATCTTCTCGATCATCTCGATGCGCAGCGACGGCTCGACCAAAAGTGGCTGCAGGCCTTACTCGCGGACGTGGTCGCCGGCAACATCCATGACGTGACCGATCCTCGGCGGCTGGCCCGTTGAGGGCTCCGGCGCCCGGAGTTTCTTATTGTGCGTCGCCACATCCTGGCTTTTCTAAGGGCTCCGAATCCCCTGGGATACATCCAGGTGAACGTGGGGAACACCAGGGAAGCGCTCTCGGGAAGACAGAGCCCACGGTCCGTAGCTTATCGGCTTGCGAGAGATTCCGGGTGTGAATTAGCGATAGCGTGGACTGTGACGCATATTGCACCGGCGAGCGCCCCCAAGGCTGACCCCTGGGAGGCGCGCCGGAGCGACCGCCCGGCGACGATTGCAAGCCCACCACCCTTGCCTCAAGGTGTCCGTCAGTCGTTGAAGAACGCGAAGGCTCGAAACTCCACGCTTTCTCGCGCCGCGACCACCGGGTGATGGGTCGGATCGATAAAAGCCGTGTGTGGAGTAGGCCGTGCCCTTACATCCATGGCGGAATCGTAGTTCTTGAATATCCAGACCTCGTCGGTTTGCATGTCCGAAGCGTAGTACCAGCGATGCGCAGGATTGAACGCCACGTAGTAAATCTGTCCCGTCCGATCCGGGTACAGAAGGTCTGTCGCAAGGAGGTCCCACTCCTCAACTGAGGACGCATCGCATATCGCGAGCGGACAGTCTCGCAGAGGCCCGGCGATCGGTCGCCAGACGTTAATCGCTGCCACTCGCCGACCGGATACCGTGGCTGTGCCCAGGACGGTGGCCGCCCTGACCTCCGCAGATCTGTCGGTGAAGTCAGTATGGATGTGGAAGACCGGCGGCATGACATCACCCGCGGTCAGCGCCTTCGCCCGGTCCGCGCGGCCTCGAATGTTGTGGTCGAACACGACGACATCCGTCGCCCCGGTGACGGACCGCACGAGCTCGGCTGTTTCCGGATAGCCTACGTGTCGCAGCTCTTCCTCATCATAGAAACGCCGCACGTCACTCTGATGACGCAACAGGCTCGCCCCTTCAACCTCGAGCCGTAGCGGCTGCAAGGACCGGCGCACGTCTGCTATCTCGACGACATGCTCGACAAACTCGATATTAGTTTCCGCCGTCCCGTGTGGTGCGTAGGCGTAGTGGAACAGCCGCTGATGGTCGCTGCGTGCGGCGTAGTACACGGAGCCCTGCACGGTGGCCCTGACATGCTGTGAATTCGCGCTCATGGGTGACCTCGTTGATTTACGGTCTTTGACGGCGAGCCAAGCGCGCGCCGTTTGTGGCTGATCACCCCTTGAAAATACACGCGCCGGATCGGCGCCGGCCAAAGCCTTCTTAACGGCCGTTAAGCGTTCCTTTAATCGTTGCGCGCTGGGACACCGCAGCTGCCGCCCGATGCCTGCGCTGCTTCCTGAGCGAGGTTAGCGCGCGTGCGGCTGCGAAAGCCGCCGCGCGCCTCAGCCGCCGGCTTGCGGCACCACGGCGCCGAGATTTGCGCGAGCGACCCATCCCGAGAGGCCGCCGCCGAGTGCGAATGAGTACGAAATCCTCGTGCTCCGCCGTTATCGTGACGGTCTCCGCTTCCGGCAATACAAAGGCCGTGTCGCCCATGGGCACCGGCGATACGCGCGCGGGCGTCTGGTTGACGAGGACGACCGCCTCGTGCATTCGTGGCCACAGCAACATCGCGTTGGACGCGGTCAGAGCAATCAGCGCGACGCCGAGCACGATGCCGCCGATTCGCATCCATTGAAATCGCCGCGCAATTCTTCTCGCCAGCAGTCCCCAACCCGACAAGAGCAATTCCCAAGACTCCGAGCCCATGCCGCCAAGGCTGGGGCTTGCGGCCTGGGCGATGCGTGCAAAACGGCTGCGCGGTTCCGTGGCCACATGGGCGGAGGCGCGGACGTACTCCAGATTTGCATTGATATCCGGGTCATCCGGTGCCAGCAGTGCGGCGCGCTCATAGTTGAGCACTGCCAATCCCGGCTTGCCGGCCCGCGCGTACGAGTTAGCCAAGTTGTAAAGGCCATCTGCCGAGTACTGTGGCTGCGATGGCTGCGCGAGCGTCTGGCCGGCGCACAGCGCGAGACCTACGATCAGCATCGCTATCTTCGGCGCGCGCACTTACTTCCTCTCCGCCTGCGAGCTGGCCGCGAATCAACCTGAGCCAGCGCTGAAAATCCGTGCTGCCCGGTTCGTAATCCGAATACTTCGCCTCGTCGGCGAGCGCAAACAGCTGTTCGATGTCCTCGCCTGGCGTGCCCAGCCGCGCTTTCAGCTCTGCGAAGGTGATTTGATCGGGGGGCATCTGCCACCGCGCGGCGAAGCTTTGTAGGAGTGCATTTCGCGCCGCCTCGAAGAATGAGGAAGAATCACCGGCGTCGCGCCGCCGCATCCAACTGCGCGAGCGTACGCTCGGCCGCTTTCGAAGTGCTGCGCGTGCGGGTTGGGGCGCACAGCGAACCAGCTCCCAGCCAGAATCAAGGCAAGGGTGGCCGGAAGTGCCAGAAACGGCACCTGGAAGTAGAGCGGCCTCAACTCGCTCACCGAGCTTCGCGGCGGCGGGTGATCGGGGCGCAAGCCCTGGGCAAATTGGCTCGCCGGGGCGCCGTTCGGGCTCTGGGCCTCGGCCGGCGCGCTGAGTGAGCTATCGGCCAGCGAGGCGGCGATCGTCACTTTGATTGGGGGTGTGCTGCGCACGCTCGTAATGTCGCGTGTTGGGATTGAAATAACTGAACTCGAGTCCGGGAATCGATTGCTCGCCGGGTTGCGCTGCGATCAGCGGTTGCTCGAACACTTTCTCGCCCTTGTATCCGACCGCGTCGCTCGGGGTAAAGGAGGACTTCGCCGGGTAGGTTTTCCAATGATCGAGATGATCGAACATCGTTGGATCGACGCGATCGAAGTTCCCGGCACCGCTGATATGCAGGCGCAGAGTGAGCGGATCTCCCGCCGCTACGCGGGCGGGCGAAATGTCGCTCGATACCTGGAAGTCGCCGACGGCTCCGCTGAAGTCCTTGGGTCGCCCCTCCGTGGGCAGCGGCAAGACCTTCAGCTCGGATGAGGGACTCGTCGATCGTGACGTCTTTTGGAGCGATTCCGTTGTACATACTTTGCAAGAACGGCCACGCCCAGCCAGGACGCGAAGGCCATATCCTCCGCCGATCGCGTGTTGATTTTCACGCTGAGCGGCGTTTCCACCGACAAGGAAAAATCGCCTGGCTTCACCGCCGCGAGCAGCGCTGTGCCAGGTCATGACCAGGAAGGGGCTGCCTTCGATCACCTTGTCGCGGCGCTCGGGTTGTTTCGAGAGATTGTTGAGCGTGAAGTCGCTGCCATTGAGCGTCGGGCAGGCCATTCAGCGACGTGACGATTCCAGGGCGTACGCCCACTTCGATATCGACCGGCACGCTTTCGCCCACATAGACGGCGCGTGTCGGAATGACCAGTTGGACGAAGGCCGCGCCGCCGGCCTTGCAGCTGAACGCCTTTCGGCAGCGGAGCGGTCGCCACCAGCGGCGGTGTGGGCGTGGCGGCTGTCTGGCTGCGCCAGGTGTAAGGATTGGGCTCATCGCCCGTGACCACCTCGAGTCCGACAGGCTGCCGATTTCGGCGTGAGTCCGGGAATGCTGAATACGCCCGCGAACTGCGGCGTAACGCGGATCAGGATGTACGTCGCGGGATCGATGTGCCATTGACGAACTCGAGACCCTGCGATCGCCCTATCTCCTCGAATGTCAGTCCGGGGACGGTCGGCAACGGCGACGTTTTTCAGGTCAACCGACAGGCTTGTCACCCGGAGTGTCGCCGATTCGCCGAGCTTGATGCGCGCAGGTTCTATGGTTTCATAGGCGAGCGCGTCCGCCTGCGCCATCGCGTACTCGGCCGGAGCAAGCAGGCCCAGGATTGCGACAATCACCTTGCTCCAGTGCATAGTCCAGGTTCGCATCACCAATTCTTGAACGCTTTATCCGGCGATTGGTTGGGATCGCGCGGGCCTGACGGCACGGCGAGCGAGTGGTGCTCGTCCGATTTGGCGGAGTCCAACAGCTCGCGGGCTTCCTCGGCGCTCATTTGCCCGGGCGCGCGCTGATTGTCCGCCAGCTCTTGCAGCGTCATCGCCATTCGCATCGCGGACCGCGGGGCAGCCGGCGGCGACTGCGGTGCCCCCGTCCCGCGCTGGGTTGGCCCTGCGCCGGCGACGGAGCGTTCGGCGGCGGAGCGGCGCTTGACCGGGTGGCGGAGAATCATTCTTCGCATTCTGCGGCGGCGGCTGTCCCTGCGGCGGTTGCCCTTGCGGCGGAGGTTGCCCTTGCGGCGGAGGTTGCCCTTGCGGCGGAGGCTGACCCTGGCCTTGCCCTTGCCTTGGCCTTGCCCTTGCCCTGGCCTTGGCCACCGCCACCGCCACCGCCTCCGCCACCTCCGCCTCCACCGCCCTGATCAGGCGGCTGTCGGAGCGCATCGATCTTCCGCTTGACGAAGTCGCGATTGTATTTGCTATCGGCGTCATCAGCGCGCAGCTGCAACGCCGTATCGTACGCCTTGACCGCCTCGGTCCACTTTTGTATGGCCTCCTGCGGAGCGGATTTTTCGAACTGCTGACCCGCGCGATAGAGCGCATTGCCGAGGTTGTAGTAAGCATCCTCCTGGTCCGCCAAGCGCTTGGCGTCGCTCGCCGGTGCAGCCTTGATCGATTTTTGGAAAGCCTGCGTTGCCTGGGGAAACTGTCCCGCTCGATACGCGGAGGTACCCGCGTTGTACTCCACGACCGGCGTCTTGGCATCGGCCGTTCCGCTCGGGGCATCGGCCTGATCGGCGCTCTCGGAACGCATCGGAATGATCAGCACGCCCATCACGGCCGACACGGCGACCGCGCGAGACACCGCCGCCGCTCGCCGGCGGCTCGAGCGACGCGTGCCCACCATCAGGCTGGCCAACAACATCACCAAGGACGCCGCCAGTGGCCATTGATAGCGCTCGTTGTAGATCTTCTGCTGCCTATAAACCAAGTCATGCTTCGAGACCGCGCCGAATACCGTTCTCAAGAACGCTTCAAAATCCTCACCCTGGCCCCCGAGGTGCACGTAGGCACCCCCCGTGGCGGAGGCGATGGCTTTCAAGCCGCCCTCGTCGAGATGAGACTTTACCAACGCTCCCGTCTCATCCTTGACGAAGCCGCCGCCCTGATCCGACGGTAAGGGGATCAGATCGCCCTCCGCGGTACCGATGCCGACCGTGTAGATCTTCAGGCCATCCTGCTTCGCCGCCTCTTTGGCCGCGGTCAGGGCGTCCCCTTCGAGATTCTCGCCATCCGTTACCAATATCAGGATTCTGTCGCTTCCCGGACGGCGGCGAAGCGCCGCGCGCGCCGCCAGAATGGCGCTCGGGATGTTGGTCCCGCCTCGCGGAATGGTGTGAACATCGATCGGCATCCAACGACTGGTGGAACGCGCCATAGTCGAGCGTCAGCGGACAGACGAGAAAAGCGCTGCCTGCGAATGCCACGATGCCGATCCCGTCGCCGTCCAATTGCCTTGCCATGTCATCGATCGCCAGCTTTGCCCGCGTCAATCGGTTGGGTTTTACATCGGGAGTCAACATACTTCGCGACGTGTCGATCGCGAAGACGACCTCGTTGCCGCGGCGGCTGATTTTCTCCCAGTGATATCCGAGCAGCGGACCCGCGAGTGCCGCGCAAAGACACAGCGCGGAGCCCAAGAACAGGCCTCGCTGCAGGAAGCGGCGGATCCCGGACACCGAGCCGGTAAGCCTGCGTCGCAGATGCGGCGCGACGAATTGCGCGAGCGCCGCATGCTGCCGCACGTCGTAACGACGCCATATGCCGATGAGCACAAGGCACGTCAGCAGCCCCGCCAGCAGCCAATGTGGATCGCTGAACCTCACGGTAACCTGCGAAACCTCGTCTGCTGCAAGAGCACCCCGAGTCGCCAGCAGGCCCAGCGACGGGAACAGCGTCCACCTGTAGAGCTCTTCGACGTGCTCGAATTTCTGCACGGTCTGCGCCGATGTTTCGTAACGATTGATCTGCTCGTAGATCTTCTGCAGCGAATCCGTGTCGGTCGCTCGATAGAACTGCCCGCCGGTTTCATTGGCCACGGCCTGCAGCGTCTTTTCATCGACGTCCACTTCCGCCATGATCACGTGAATCTTGCCTGTCTCGTCCCTGACGGGAATGGGCGCCTTCCCGCGCACACCGACGCCGATGGTGTACACCTTCACGCCCAAGGCTCGGGCCGCTTCCGCCGCGGCGAGCGGGGATATTTTTCCGCTGTTGTTGACGCCGTCCGTCAAGAGAATGACGACCTTGGATTTTGCCGTCGTCGTGCGCAGATGATTCACGGCTGCGGCGATGGCCGAGCCGATCGCCGTACCGTCGTCGCCGATGCCGACGTTGACACGCTCGAGATTCTGCTGCAGCCAGTCGTGGTCCAGTGTGAGCGGACTGACGATATACGGGGCCGCCGCGAACGCGATGAGTCCGATGCGGTCATTGGGACGCTCGTCGATGAATTTGGAGACGACCGACTTGACCACCGCGATGCGGTTGACGCGGTAGTTATCGACCATGAAATCGAGCGCTTGCATCGACCCCGAAATGTCCAGTCCGAGAACGATGTCAATTCCGTTCGCCGTGACTTCAGTGCGACTGTGGGTGCGCTGCGGCCGGGCCAACCCGACGATCATGAGAGCCGCCGCGATGATCGGCAGCAACCAAACTATCCCGCCGATCCGGCTCCGGGTGCGACGCGCGACGTCGCGCGCGAGACTGACATCGGAGTATTCGACGGCGGCGACGGGTCCCCGCCGGCCTCTCCACAGAACGACGAGCGGCAGCACGGTCAATGCCCAAAACCACTCGGGCTGAAGAAACCGAATCATGCGACGGGCGGCTCGCCGGTCTCCAGCACGAAACCGCGAGCGCTTCGGAAAAGCGATTCCATATCCGTGACCGCCAGCGAGGCGCCCGCGAATTTGACGAAGTCGCACTGCTGCAGGAACTCCGCAAGCAGCGGGCGGTGACGCGCGAGCGCTTCATTCGAGCTCTGCAGCAGAGTCTGCAGGAATTCCTCGGTGGTCCGCTGCGTGGCGACGACGTCGAACCGCTTCTCGATGTAGTCTCGTATCACCTCGGACGCCGCGATCCCGAATTCCCGTGCCGTGGCGGGACGCATCAGAGGTCTGGTGCCGTCCAGGCGCTCGCAGGGTTTGTTCCGATAAGGTCAGAATCCGGGGGCGAACTGCCGCGATGGCGCCGACGCCAGACGACATAGGCGCAAAGCGCCACGACGAGCGCGCCCGCGAGTGCCGCAGGTACGCATCCAGGACCCCGGCACAGCCTTGGGCCCTCGAATGTCGCGGATATCCTCCGCGGCTTCGGCCAGGGCGGTTCCTGGCAGATAACGCGAGCCACGCGCAGCCTCGTGCGGTGCGGCGGGCGCAGACAACCGCCTTCATACGCGTGGGCGGCCGCGCGATTTGAAGAATCGCTGCAGCGGAGGAATGTAGGGCGCATCCGTGCGTAGTTGCACGGTGTCGACCCCCTCGGCTCGCAGATCGCTCCGCAGACGCGACGAACGCTCCAGTGAAAGCTCGTTGAAGCGCTTGCGAACCGCCGCGCGCGCCGTGTCGAGCTCGATGATCTCGCCGGTTTCCGCGTCCTCCAGCGCGATGATTCCGACGTTGGGGAGCTCCTTCTCGCGCGGATCTTCGATATGGACCGCAATCAGGTCGTGTCGACGATTGGTCTGGCGGACCGCGCGGCGCAAGCTGCGCGCGGGCGACGCCGGGATCGCCGCTCGTCTCGAAATCCGAAATCAGGAACACCACCGCGCGCCGGTGCAGCACGTGATTCACGACGTCGAGCATCTTCACGGTGTCGGTACCGATGCCCTGCGGCTCGTGGTAGAGAATGTCCCGCACGACGCGCAGCACGTGCCGGCGACCTTTCTTCGGCGGCAGATACCGTTCGATGCGGTCCGTGTACAAAATCAAACCGACCTTGTCGCTGTTGCGAATCGCGGAAAAGGCCAGCACGCTGGCGACCTCCGCGGCCAGATCGCGCTTGGCCATCGCGCCGGATCCGAAATTTCCCGAAGCACTGATGTCGACCACCAGAAAAATCGTGAGCTCACGCTCCTCGGTGAACTTCTTGACGAACGCACGACCGGCACGAGCCGTCACGTTCCAGTCGATGGTCCGGACCTCGTCCCCCGGGCTGTATTCGCGGACCTCGTCGAAGTCCATTCCCCGGCCCTTGAACACCGAGTGGTAGGCGCCCGCCATGCTGTCATCGACCATGCGGCGAGTGCGGATCTCCAGCTCACGCATGCCGCTGCGCATCGCCTTGGTCGATTTCTTCGCGTCCGCCATCCGAAGACTCCTGCGCTCAGGGCACCGGCAGCGTGTTCAAGATTTTCTCGATGACATTCTCGGAAGTGACGTTCTCGGCCTCGGCCTCGTAAGTCACCGACACCCGATGGCGCAGCACATCCATCGCAACCGTCTTGACGTCCTGCGGAGTGACGAAGTGCCGGCCGTTGAGAAATGCCATGGCGCGTGCAGCCAGCGTGAGCGCGATGGTCGCCCGGGGCGAAGCGCCGTTTTGAACATAACCGTTCAAATTCGAGCCCTGCCGCGATGGGCGGTCGCGTCGCGAGCACGATATCGACGATGTAATCGCGAACCTTATCGTCGACGAACAGCATGTTCACCACGTGGCGAGCATCGACGACCTGTGAGGCGCTAACCACCGTGCGCGGCACGATCATGGGCTCGGTGGTCGCCATCGCATCGAGAATCGCCCGCTCCTCGATCCGCGTCGGATAGTCGACGATCACCTTCATCATGAACCGATCGATCTGCGCCTCCGGAAGCGGGTAGGTACCTTCCTGTTCCAGAGGGTTCTGCGTCGCGAGAACCAGAAACGGCGCCGGCAACGGATAGGTCTCATCGCCGATGGTGACCTGGCGCTCCTGCATGGCCTCGAGGAGCGCACTTTGGACCTTGGCGGGCGCACGATTGATCTCGTCCGCCAGGATGAGATTGCTGAATATCGGCCCATGCTTGGTGCGAAACGCGCCGTCCTGGGGGTTATAAATCATGGTTCCGACGATGTCGGCGGGCAGCATGTCCGGCGTAAATTGCAGACGCTTGAAACGCACCGAAATGCAACTGGCCAAGGTCTTCAAGGCCAAGGTCTTCGCGAGGCCGGGGACGCCCTCCAGCAGCACGTGACCGTTGGTGAGCAGTGCGATCAACAGCCGGTCGAGAAGATGCTTTTGACCGACGATGACGCGCCCCATCTCTTCCCGCAGCGGGCTTATCCAAGTCGAATTTTCGGTAACCATTTCGCGCGAAGCGCGCATTTCGGATCCCGGTATCAGCGAGGCCACACGCTGCTCTTCGCGGGTGTCTCGAGGCTGATACTTCGGATTGAGGACCTGCTCGCCCCCGGGCGGGGCAGCTTTTTGATTCATTTAACGCAAATCCTTCTTGATGACATTCGCGACGGATAGAGGAGTGAAATTATCGACTACGAGTGTGCAAGACCCGAGTCGGGAGCAGAAGAGCAACGCAGTAGGGTTAGTCCTGCGTGGGCTCGAGATAGTTCTCGTAATTTTTTGAATTTGAAAGAGAAACCGAGGGAATTGGAAGCGGGCATGATCTGGATTTCCAGCTGCCCCGCTCATCCTGAGGTTTCTTCGTATGGTATCCAAGGAGTCCTCCTTGCATACCTGACTCTTCGCCAGTTAACCATATGATAAATCTGAATTAATTAGCCGTTTGGCCCAAGGTCATCGCCTCGATCCGGCCAATGCACAGCAAGAGTTGGATTCTAGCAGCCCTGCCGCGAGTTCGACTCAGCGCTCAAAAGCCGGGAAAGGCTGTCGGGTCAATTCCCGCGAGATAGCGGCCCGCGGTGATGAACGACTGCTCCCCGGTCATCACATGAGCATTCCCGGCCTGCATGTCCCGAAAGCAGCGCTGCACCTTGCTGCCATTGCGTAAAGCCGTTGTCGCACACGAGGTGAGCGCCAATTGGGTGATTTGGGATCCGACGGCCAACGCATTGGACGCGCAGAGCCTTAGGTCCAGCTTGAGGTCCTCCGCAATGTGGCCCCGCCCGGCGGATGAAAACAGGTTCTCGAAAGTGCTGCACACATACGCTTCGGCGGACCGCAGACGCGCGTGCGCCAGCGCCAATTCCTTTTGAAACGTCTCCATCTCACTCAGGGTGCCATTCGGCATCCGCTTTTTTGTTGCCGCATAGGCGGCCCATTCATCCACTGCGCGACGCGTGCAGCCCAGCGCGAATGAGGAATGGCAGAGCGACGGGAGCGCCATGAACCCCATTCCATAGAGCGGGCCGCCGCGCTTCTGCTCCGGATTGGCGGCGTCGAATGCGAAGTCGCGATGGATGACTTGATCGAGCACCCGAAAATCGAAGCTGCCCGTCCCCCGCAGACCGAGCACGTTCCAATTGCCAAGGAATTCAACCTTGGAGCGCGGCGCCATGGCGATCAGCATGATGGGCTGACCGCTTCTCAAAACCGGAACACCATTTTCGTGTAGGACGTAACCGCCCACGATCCAGGAAGCATTTGGGGTCCCGCTTCCGAAGCTGAAGGAGCCGGAGATGCGATAGCCACGGCCGACCCTCTCGGCTTTACCATGAGGCGCCGCCTGACCCGCGCAGGTTGCCCTTTGCCCCGAAAAGAAGATCTCCTCGACCGCACGATCCCCGAGAAAAGCCCCGGCAACGGCCGGACCTGTCACAGCCGCCTGGCAATACCAGCCGGTGGATCCATCAAAGTAGGACAGTGTGCGAAGTGCATCGATCACTTGGCGCGGATGCGCTTCCATGCCACCCACGACACGGGGCGCAATTATCTTGAATAGCTCCACGCGTTCGAGGGCATCGATCACGTCACCGGAGAGTTGCGTTGCCTCCTCGTTGGCGTCCGCGCTCTTTTCGATCAGGTCGCGGAGCGCGCGTAAACTTGGAATTAATATCCCTGCGTCGGGAGACATGACTTTTGTATCCATGGTGTGGCTAATCGTCGTCTGGCCGGCTGGTTAAGATCGGTCATCTTGCCAGCCTTGCTGCGCGCCGTGCGATTCCGCTACGTGCCGAGAAGAAGGCGATAAATATGAAACATGTGTTTCAACTTGCCCCGTCGAAGTCGTAAGACCTAAGGTATGCGTGGGCTATCGACGCCGTGGGGCTGAGAATCACAACGATCTCCGGAGCAACGTGTGGAAGTAAGTAAGGCTGACGATCTTGGAGCGGGCGCCTGCCCCGCCGGCACCGGCGCCGGATCGCCCCTCGGGGGTGCATCTCTGACGGATCCTCTCATCGTGGCGCAGCCGGGCGAATTCTACCGCTCCATGCGCAAGGAGGACCCGGTCTACTATGACCAGAAGATCGGCATGTACCTTGTCTCACGTTACGATGACGTCGTAGCGGTCCTGCGCGACCCGATTACCTTCTCGGACAAGCTCGGCTACGAAGCGATGTACGCGAGCGGCCACTTCGAGGAGTTCAAGCAGATCCTCGAGTGCGACGGCGGTGGGTTCTTCCCGGACGCGATCAAGGACGATCCGCCCGCACACACCCGCGTCCGCCGCCTGATGGAGAACGCCTTCACGGCGCACCGGGTGGCGACGCTCGAGTCGGGCATCACCACGATCATCATGAACCTGATCGAAAAGCTCGTCGCCAAGGCGGCGGCGGGCGAGCCCGTAGACGGTGTCAACGATTTCGCCGTTCCGCTGACCATCGCAGTCATCTGTGAGCAGTTGGGCATCAGCCAGGTCAACGCGCAAAAGATCCAACGGTGGTCGCAGGCCATCACGGCCCAGATCTCCCACATGCAAGATCGCAAGCAAATGCTCGAGAACGCCGAGCAGATTTGCGAACTGCAGAACTTCATCATCGCCGAGATGAAGGCGCGCGAACACGAGCCGCGCGAGGATATGATCTCGGACATCGTACACGCGCGGCTGGAGGATGGCGGCAAGCTCACCTTCGAGGAGGCGGTGTCGCTGATCCGCGCGCTAATCATTGCCGGCAACGAGACGACCGCGACGGCCATCGGCAATCTGCTTTTTGTCCTGGCGACCCAGCCTGCTCTGGCCAGGACGCTGCGAGATTCGGTCGACGACGAACGTTTTCTCAGTCGCTTCGTGGAGGAGTTGCTGCGGGTCGAGCCCCCGGTCCGGGGTCTGGCCAAGATGACGACGCGCGAGGTGGAGCTCGGCGGCCGGCTGCTGCCCAACCGTGCACACCTCCTCGTTCTCTACGCCTCCGGGAACGATGACGAGACGGTGTTCGAGTGTCCGCGGCGCTTCGACGTGAACCGCGGCAACCTCAGCAAGCACGTAGCCTTCGGCGTCGGCGTACACCGCTGCATCGGCGCATCGCTCTCGCGCATGGAGATCAAAGTGGCGGCGCGCGAAATCACCCGTCGCGTCGACAACATCAAGCTCGCGGTGCCGGTCGAGGAGATCCAGTACCTCCCCACCGTGGCGACACGCACGATTCGGCAGCTGCCGTTGAGCTTGACGCGCCGGGTTTGAGCTGCCGGCGCAGACTAACCCGCCAAACTCATGAGCAGTGAATTGGACGGCGCGAAGAACGTCGCGCCTGTGATCGCCGTCGAGAAATCGAGGATGCGGTCGTGACGGCCTGTCTTCCCGCCGACGAACATGTTGTGCAACATTTGCTCGATCACCCAAAGATTCCTGGAATAGCCGATGAAATAGGTGCCGTACTCTGCGTGCCCGGGCCGCCCGAATGGCATGTTATCGCGCAAAATATCGTGTTCCACGCCATGCTCGTCCACGATGGTGGTTAAAGTCTTGTGGGATTCCTGACCGGGGGCGTCCTCCAGCTCCACGTTCTCCAGCTTCGATCGACCCACAATGGCCTCTTGCGATCCCGTATCCAGCGCTTGCCATCGATCGAGCCGATGCAGGTATTTTTGTACGACGATATAGCTTCCACCCTCGAAGGGGGCATCGTCGGACTGAATCAGGGCCGATTGGCCAATCGCGCTACCCGTCGGATTCTCGGTTCCATCGACAAATCCCAATAGATCCCGAGAATCAAAGTAGCGAAAGCCCTGCACTTCGTCTGCGACGGTCACGCAGTTGCCGAGCGCTTGCAAAATCATGCGTTCGAGATCGAAGCACATATCGGGCCGCTCCGCACGAATGTGAAACAGGAGGTCCCCGCCTGTAGCCGGCGCCGTGTGCACAGGTCCGCGTATCTCGGCAAAGCGGCGCAACTGTGCCGGGCGTTGCGGCCGGCGGAGCCGATCCCAGGCATCGCTGCCAAGGCCGACGTTGCACGATAAGCGGCCGTGCAAATCGCGGAAGCCCACCGCCCGGGTGAGGCCTCCAATATCGCTGATCACCTCAATTGCGCGAATCAGAGCTTGCGCTGACGGGTCGAGCTCGAGAACCAGAAACACAGCCGCTTTCGACAGGGGCGTGACAATGCTTTGGGGCTCAATGGTCACGCGGTCCATAGAATCTGTCATCGCATTGCCCTCAGCGGCATGAAACTCGACACGCAGTTTTGCAAAAGTACGCGCTCATTTCCACCGGTCACCTTCAACTCCAGCTTCTTGTGTGGGCGTGCCTAAGTCGAGCGGTTGCTTACTATGCCATCAGCGATGCCAGAGAAGACTAAAATCCGACCACGTGGCCGTATCGTCAGGAGAATCCCGCGTGCTCATTGTCCCTGGCCTCGGTAACTCCGGGCCGATTGCTTTTCCCTCTGCGAGAGACTGGGCGCGGTGGCTGTCCAAGAATCACGCCCATTCAACCGGCGTGTGGCTGCGATTCTTTAAAAAGACCGGCGGAACGCCATCCGTGAGCCACGCTGAGGCATTGGCTGTCGCACTTTGCTACGGCTGGATCGACGGGCAATTGAAGGGGCACGACGAGGAATCATGGCTTCGCAAATTCACCCCTCGCCGCCCAAAAAGCATTTGGTCAAAACGCAACTGCGAGCTGGTCGAGCAACTTGCGGCAGCGGGTAAAATGAAGGCCGCAGGGCTCAAGGAGATAGCGGCGGCAAAAGCGGACGGCCGATGGGATAAGGCTTACGATTCGCCCAGTAAAATGACGGTGCCCGCCGACTTTTTGCGGGAGCTTACGAAGAACAAGAAGGCGCAGTTGTTCTTCAAGACATTGAACAAGGCCAACAAGTATGCGATCACCTGGCGCCTGCAAACGGCAACGAAGCCCGAAATCCGGCATAGGCGCATGAAAACTATTATTGCGATGCTTGCCAAGCGAGAAGCCTTCCACTGATCCCTGGTCGTCGATTTGCGGACTCGCGTCGCGCGGTGAAACGCCGCCCTCAGGGGCGGGCTCGAGACGCAGGAAGCCGATTCATCGAGGTTTCCATTCCGACGAGAGGGCAAAATCCGACAGATATTTCGTGGAACTCCAGCCGCCGTCGACGACGATCGTCTGGCCGTTGATGAAGCTGCCGCCCGGAGAGCACAGGAAAGCAACCGTGCTTGCAATATCCTCGACCGTGCCCAGCCGTGGAAAGGGAGTCATCTCGACGTTGATCTTGCGGAATCGCTCGTCTTGCAGGCGATGCTCCACCATCGGTGTGATGGTAACGCCAGGGGCCACCGCGTTGCAGCGAATGCCTTGTGCACCGTACTGACATGCAATATGAGTAGTGAGTGCCGTCAGTCCGCCCTTAGCGGCGGAATAAGCCCCACCTCGCATACCGCCCACGACCGCAAACGTCGATGAGATGTTGATGATCGCCGAGCCCGGTTTCATGTGTGGCAGAACGTCGCGCGCCAGACGAAACGGTGCTCGCAGCATGAGACCAATGAAGTAGTCGAGTGCCTGATCGTCGGTTTCATGAAGCGGCTTGGGACTACCGACGCCCGCATTGTTGATCAGGAAATCAATGTGACCCCACCGGGAAACCGCCAAGTCCACGATACGCTTCGGTGCATCGTCGTGGGTCAGATCGACAGCCAGCGTGACAATTCGAGCGGGATCGTCAATGACCTTTTGGAGCTCGGCGAGTTTGCCCTCGTCTCGGCCCGTACCCAGCACCGCCATGCCCGCCTGCGCAAGTTTGACGGCGCAACCAAAACCAATGCCGCTGCTTGCGCCCGTGACGATTGCTACCTGCATGCCTTGAATCCGCCTTTGAAGTTCGCGATGCGTCTACTACAGTGCACATTCTAGCTGCAGCTGCCCCGGGACGCGATGCGAGCGGGCGGTCCCCGGGCGGCGCACGCGCCGCCCGGTTCACGCAGTACGATCAGAACGGATTGGACAGAAACTCTGCGAAGTTCGCGACGTCGAGCGTTCCCAAGCCCACCGCCGGGCTGTAACCGTTGCGCCCCTGGTAGAACCAGTTATCACCGTAGGCGATCGGATTCAGCGGTGCCGCGCGTCTTTGGTGTTGAGCCGAGTACAGCAGCGGGTTCAGCAGGCCCAGCCGGCCATGCACGTATTGGCCGTAGAGCGCCGATACGCCATTCAACTGCGGCGCGACGAAGCTCGTGCCGCCCCAGAAGGGCTCTTCGCCGTAACCGGTCACGTTCGAGGTATAGAAGACGACGTAGCCGGTCTCCGGATCCGCGTTGAACGACACATCCGGAACGTTGCGCCCGGGGAAAAACGCCGGCAGCGCGAAGAAGCCACCGATCCCATCCCCCTCCACGATGCCCGAGGCCGCTTGGAAAACCTGACCGGGCTGGCTCAACTGAACGCCCGCGGTGGCGAACTGGTACCAGGGCTGCAGGAACGCGATGCTGACGCCGCCTCCGCCACCGCCCGGGAAAATCCCGCACTGGATGGGCGTTTGTCCCAGCGCTTTGCAGAATCCAATCAGGTAATCCCATCCCCAGACCCGCTGATGCGGGACGTTGACGTTGAACGGCGTCGTGCATGCGGAATCCAGGCAGTACTGCTGCAGACCCGGGAGCGTCGTGCCGCCGGCCGAGGTGATGGCCGGATCGCTCCCGGGATAGTCCACGCTGAGCGTAAGGCTGCAGCTGTCGGGCTGCGAGGCGGAGTAAGGCCCGAGGCACCCGAGATCGTTGTTGGCGTCATAGGCGCCGCCGTCTCCCTGCGCGGTGAAGACCGTCTGCCCCTGGATCGCGGCACGCACCAGCAGCTCGTGCACGGCCTGGGTCGTGCTCACGGTCTTGCCGGTAGAGGGGTCGCTCACCGGGGAATTCTCGAGGTTGTCGAACCATTCCCAACTGCCCCAGCTGATCGAGAGCGTATCAACCTGGTTGGCGTCGATCGCGGCTGCGAACACATCGACGAAGGCCTGATTGGTGTTAGGTGCCAGATAGGCGATGATCTTCGCGCCCGGCGCAATGCCGCCTGACTGCTCGATATCGAGCGTCGTCTCGAGCGATCCGGAGTCATCGCTGGGCACGCCCGGGCCGCCGTCCACGGAAACGATGGAGAGTCGCTTCGGATCGACCTTCAGTCCGAGCGAGCTCCAGTAAGCGAACACGTCGCTCGGGGTAAAGTTCGCGAGCGACATGATGCCCAAGGTGCGACCGCGTCCGGTCACACCGCCCTGATAGAGAGGCTCGACGTCGTAGAGATTCGCGAAGTCGGTCACCGTCAGAGAGCCGAAGGGACTCAACGTGCTCGAGCCATGAGACAACGGGGTCGTGACCTGCTTGAACTTCGCGCGAGTGCTCAGCGGACGGAAGTTCGGCCGGGTGTCCAGCCCGACCACGGCCGCGACCAAGCTCGAGATCTCGGTGGGTACCGCGGCCCGGCTCAGGGGCGCGTGATACGTGTAGCCGGCGACGGCGCCGCGCGAGGGCACCGAGTAGCTGTGCAGGCTCACCGCGAAGGCGCGCTCCATGTCGGCCGGCGTACCAGTCGCGCGCAGGGTGGTCGCGGTCGTCTGGGTAACCGTCAAGCCGTACTTGGACAGTGCCGCAACCACGTTCGCGACATCGCTCTTCGCCGGGGCAAAACGCGCAACGAATTGCTCCGCGGTCAGAAACTGATGATATTGAGGATTGCCCGGCGTGTTCAGCGACCTGAGCAGCGCCTCCGCGGCATCGACGTCGGACAGTCTGAGAGCCACGGTGACCGAGATCGGCGTCGAGGCCGAAAGCTCCCCGAGTACGCCTTGGTCGACCGCCTTCGGTGTCTGCGCAGACGGATAAGGTGGTGCGGCATGCGCCGCGGTAGCAGCCATCGCGCTCGGAAGGACTCCTAGCGCCAACAAACACGTCAGCAATCGAGCCTTGACGCCCATCTGTTCATCCCCTTTGATTCTTGTGGATCGGAAGATTCCTCGACTCGCCTACCGGCATTTCACGCGGTCGCGAGTTGCATGACAATTCATACACCGCGCCCATGGAAGGTGTCAATCATGCGCGGCCAAGAGCCGGGAACGGCTGCTCGTTATGTCAATTGCGTGACACCGCACCGTTCGGACGGCGGCTGCGCCTTGCCTGAGCCAAACGTTACTGCAGATAATGAGTGAGCACGTTCCGGGTCACACGCTCGACCATGGAATCGCGCCGGAGGAGACCCGCGACCCATTCGCAGCTGCCGGCATGGAACACCTCACCCTTGCCGCGCGTTAAGTTGACGATCATGCCCGCGCCCCGCTTGACTTCGTTGACGGCCTCATCGCCCGTATCGCCAAACCGGATCTGCGCCACGAATTTCGCATCGTCGTCGGACAGGAATCGATCGTCGAGCGGGATATTCGTCGGCTCCTCTTTTAGAGAAGAGAGGCCGAGCGCAAGAATCTGCAAGCCCGGGGGTGCGCCGCTCGTCTCGCTCGGCTCGGGGAGACCGCCGCGAATGACATAGTCCAGACCGTCGACCTCATAGCCGAAGGCGTGACCCGCGTCCCCGAGCAAGTCTCCGTAGCAAAGTCCCGTCTCGGCGAAGGCCCAGTGCTCGGGTCGATACACCGGAAAACCGCGGACGCCGCGCGGTGCGCACAGGCCCCAGCCGGCATAGAGCCCATTGGTCGCGTTGAGACCGAAGGTCAGCGCCCCGGGACGGCCGATCTCACTCGCTTCCCACGAGCCCGTGGTGCGTGACGGCTCGGCGGATTTGTACACGGGATCCTCGGCGCGGGCGCGGTACTTGTAGCAAACCTGTCTTTTGCCGTCCCGCTCGAGGCGTGTTTGCCACATGAAATTACCGGCAAAGCGCGCGGCGTGGCCGCCGCGCTCGACATAGCGATCGACCGCATCGCGCATCTCCCAGGTCCAGTATTCGTCGTGCCCCACGAAGACGACGCAGCTGTAGCCGTCGAGAATGTCCGGATCGAAATGCAGTTCGTGCTGGCTCGCGAGATCCACCGCGTAGCCCGAACGTTCGGCCCAGTGAAAGAAATGCCGGTCGTAGCTCGCCCATCCCGCCGAAGCGTATTTGTTGGAATAGCCGTTCGCGAACGCCCATTCCATGTGGGGATAGCGCGGCGACGCCCCGGGTGGGAGAGCAATCTCGAGCGGCACTCGCGGCGCACTCTCGGGCAGAACCACGAAACCGCGGCACCATGGGCGCTCAAGGCTCACGGTCGTTGCATACTGATTGCGCTTCTGCCCCGTGATGCCCTGATAGTGATTCGAGCCTCCCCAGGTGTTGTACGCGGTCCAGGAGCCCGTGGCCGCGACCTGAAGAATGCGATCCGGCTTCGCGCCCGCGATCGGCCGCACGATGAAGAGATGATGTGTGCGAAGCTCGCTGCCGTCGCGCGCTTGCGCGGTGAGCGTGACGCGGTACGCGCCGGATGGCCAGTCCTTGCCGATCCGAAACTCCACGGACGGCTCCCAGCCGCAGCCGAGCACTGAGCACTGATCGGGCGTCTCCTGCCAGCGCGCGCCGCGCACCTCTTGCTCGAGGACCGTGCGCGAGGAAGCGCCGTCGCGCAGAACCGTAAAACGATACCGCTCGGCGGTCGAGTTCACGCACAACCGCACCGTCGCACCCGGCGGGTAGGAGAGCGAATCCGTGTAGCCCCAGATCTCCCCGCGATCGCCGCCCATGCCGGCGCGCTCGTAGCGATGACCGAACACCGCTTCGCGCCGCTCCTCCTCCGTCAGGCCAAAATCCGGGAACTCCGTCGTGACATCTCGCAACATGGCCACCTTTGATCAGCCTCTGTACTCCCCTGCGCACGCAGGCAACACTTTAACGTATGTTAAAGTAAATCGCCCTCTATCCGGGGCGGGAATGACTTGCGTGAGTGCCCCATTGCAATCCAGCGATAACAAGTCGCGCATCGAGCGACATACGATCTACCAGATTCCGCTCGATGAGCGGCACGGCAAGGCCCGCCAGTTGTTCACGCTCTGGTTCGGCGCCAATCTTAACGTGCTCACCATCGTCACCGGAGTTCTTGCGACAACGATCTTCCATCAGTCCTTCCTTTCGGGCGTGCTTGCGATCCTCATCGGAAACCTGATCGGCACGATCTTCATGGCGCTGCATGCTGCGCAGGGCCCGAAGCTCGGCGTGCCGCAGATGGTTCAGAGCCGCGGACAGTTCGGCGCAAAGGGCGCCGGCTTCGTGATTGCGCTCGTCGCGTTCATGTACGTGGGGTATGCCGGCACAGCGTTCGTGACGGGTGGGCAATCGCTGCACTTCATCATCCCGGGTTTGAGCGAGCGCGCGGCGATCGTCGCGATCGGCGCAATCAGCCTGGCGGGCGCGATCTACGGTCACGATCTCATTCATTTTTGCACACGCATGATGACCTATATCTCGGGCAGCGCGCTCGTGCTGTGTTACGTCTGGGTGCTGTTCATCACGCCGATACCGAGAGAGTACCTGACTCAAGGATCGTTCTCGGCCGTGGGTTTCTTCGCCATGGTGTCCATGGGTGCATTGTGGCAGCTCGGATACGCACCCTACGTGTCCGACTATTCGCGCTACCTGCCGCCTGATTCGGGACCGCGCCAGGCCTTCTGGTCCTGCTACTGGGGCACAACCCTGGGAGCTGTCCTGCCGATGATCCTCGGCGCCATGATCGGACCCGCGGTGATCGATGGTAACGTCGTCGTCGCCATTGCTCACCTCACGGGACGGGTAAGCCTGCTGATCATCCTGCTGCTCGCCCCCGGCGTCGCCGTGGCGGGCGCGATCTGCCTCTACGGCGGCGCGCTCGCGATGATCACGCTCGGTCACACGCTGTTACCTCGCTGGCGCGCCACGTCGCGAGCCCGCATCCTGATCGCCTCGACCATCTTTGCAATCGCGCTCCTCCTCAGCATGGCAAGCGCCAGTCATTTTCTGACGCTTTACAGCCACTTCAACGAGCTGCTGCTGTACCTGCTCGTGCCCTGGACCGCCGTCAACCTGGTCGACTACTATCTCATCCGCTTCGGCCGTTACGATGTCCCGTCCTTCTTCTCGAGCGATGGCGGCATCTACGGGCACTACAACGTCACGGCTCTCGTGTGCTACCTCGTGGGTATCGTGGTGCAGATTCCCTTCGTCGCGGCCGACTTCTACACCGGTCCTGTCGCGCGCGCGATCGGAGGCATCGATCTTTCCTGGATGGTCGGAATCGTCGTCGTGAGTCCCGTCTATTATTTCGCCGTGCGCTTTTTTCAGCGGCCGCTGCCGGCGGCGCCGGTGGCGGGTGTTTCAGGCATTCGCTAGCGCGACTTCGCCGCTGCGAAAAAACTGTCGCCTTCTCGCGTCGTGGGGTCTCATCCCACAAAACTCTCAGCGGACGTCCTGTGGGAGAGCATGCGGCCGCGCTGTCTCACTTGACCTACAATTTTTCCTAACTTACTGATCGCTCAGGGCGTTTCTGGCGAAATCCCGCTGCGGAACTCTGACACCGCCAAAGGCTGTCTAAATGAGGCATGTCGTACCGAAGGTCGGAGTCAACCATGTCGAGTACCCGGAGCGAATTCGCCTTTAAGCGCCGCGTGGCATGTATGTCGTTGCTGCTGACTGCGGCGCTCTCCACAGGTTGCTCGTCGCAAGCGAAGCGCGACGCCGTTGCGCGAGGTCCCTTCACCGGCGCCGCTCCCTTCTCGAAGACTGTGGTCGGCTCCGGCGATGGGGTGTGTTGGAGCGTGAAACGTGCGCTGCTCGGCCAGGGCTATATGCTCGATCGGTCGAGCGAGCCCGGGGTCTTGACCGGCACTCGGGATTATCAGCCCTCGGATAAGATAAACGTGACGGTGCGTTTGCAGACGACCTGCGCCGACAACCGGGACGGAACGAGCATTGTGTTCGCCACCGCCGAGCGCGAGGAAAGCAAGCTGCAGAAAATGAAACAGACCACGAGCGCGGGAATCGGGCCGGCAACCATCACCATGCCGGCGGGGTCCGCCAAGGTCTTGGGTGTCATAAAACGAGAGACCATCTCGGACCCGAATTTCTATAACAGCTTTTTCACCCTGGTCGAAGGGTTCGTGGTACAGGAACAGCGGCGACCGCACACGGATGAGCACCCCGAGGTCGCCAGAGAGCGCAACTAGGGGCCTTGAGCTCGACGAGCGGCCGCCAGGCCGCTGACGTCGGCTTTCACTTCATCCTTCCAAAGCGAGACAGGAGGCACTTATGCACCGCAAGGCGCTTATTGCAATTGCCGTTGGATCAATTCTAGGAGGCGCGGCCTACGCCGCAGGCGAACAGCCAGCCCCAACCTCGAGTCCGGACAGTCAGGCTCCGCCTGCCGGTGTCACGGGGGTGAATGGACAGCCCGTCACGGGCGTCAATGGACAGTCCGTCACACCCGAGAATTCGACTCAAACTTCGGCCAAATCGACCACGCAGGTGGCGGGTGTGAGTTCTCAGAGCAGTCAACCCACGACTGCGGCGGATAAGCAGATCGCTCGAGATCAGCGGGCCATCACACACGACCAAAGCGCCATCCGCGACTACCAGAAGGACATCCGCTATGACCAGGCCAAGATCGGCCAGAATCAGGCGGAGATTCGCGCCGACGAGCAGAATATTCGGACCGAAGAGCACGCGGGCGCGCCGACTTCCTCGGGCGCGCCGGCTTCCTCGGGCGGGGGCTCCCCGGGAACAAAAGCCGCGGCAAGTTCCACGCCTACTCAAAGCACCTACCGCGCCAATATGGCGGCCGACGATCGCGGCATAGCCCATGACCAAGCGGCGATTGGCGATTATCGCAAGGACATCCGTGATGACCAGGCGCAGATCCGCCAGGATCGGGCGCACATGCGCAGCGACTATTCGGCGGAAAAGGCGACGGGAGTGAACGATCAAGCGCAGATCGCGCAGGACAAGACCAACATTCAAACTTACCGTCAGCAGGAACAGGGCGATCGCGGAGCGATCAGGAAGGATCGCGAACAGATCCAGAATGACAAGCAAAACCTTGTGCAAAACGCTCGCGCCGACGCGCAGATGGACCGAACGGATATTCGCAATGACCGGGCCGGCATTGAGCAGGACAAAGCCTCAATCAGCGCGGACCGCAGCAGCATGATGCAGGCTCGAGGGGACATTCGCGCGGATCAGCGCGATATGCGCGCCGACTACAAGGCGGAGCGTGTAGACGGCGTGAACGATCAGGCGCAGATTGCGCAGGATAAGAGCAACATTCGAACGGAGCGCGGCGACATCGCGCAAGACCGCTCGAACATTCGAGCCGATGATCGGAACATCCGGGAGGACCGCCGCGACATCCGGGCCGACCAGGCCGATCTGCGCAACGATCGCGCTGTCATGGCGGCCAACCAGAGTGGCCACGGCAACGGTTGGGACGGAGAAAATGCGCAAACGCAGCGCGGGCAGTCCCCGCAGCAGGATCAGCGCATATCGCGGAGCGGTGTCGAGCCCATGAAGGCGGGATTGACGCCCTCGACGGTCGCGAACCACGCCGTGGAGAATACCCGCAAGACCCAGGCCACCCAGAACTTGCAGAAGTCGTGGTGGCACGTTTGGTAGCGTAACGATCGCTGCAACTTGAGGCGCTGCCTGCACGGATCTCAATAAAGATCCGTGCAGGCTTTCTCGTGCCCGGCGACACCCGCCCCAGGGATGCGCTCGGTGATCCAAGCGATGGCCCACACCGCGAAGCCCCCGAGCGCGAGCCCACATCCCACCCATCCAGTTGAAGTCCAGCCGAAACCAGCGGCAATCGCCAAGCCGCCAAGCCAAGGTCCGAGTGCGTTCGCCACATTGAAGGCAGAATGGTTGAGTGCCGCGGCAAGGCTTTGACCCTCGCCGGCAACATCCATCAGCCGCGTCTGAAGAACTGTCGCCAATGCTCCGCAGAAGCCGATAGCCATCACGTCCAACGTGACGGTCCCTAAGCGCAGTGCCGCGACCGGGTAAAGTGCGAGCGTCACGGCCGACCCTAACAGCAGCAGCCCGGCCGTTCTCATCACGGCGCGATCGGCAAAGTAGGGAACGATAATGTTCCCGGCAGTCATTCCGACACCGAACGCGGCAAGCACCATCGGCAACAGACGTGCGGGTGCAGCGGTCACTGCCATCAAGGTGGAGGCAAGATACGTGTATACGGCGAAAACGCCGCCAAATCCGATCGCGCCAATGGCGAGTGTCAGCCAAACCTGACCGTGCTTCAGCGCGCCCAATTCGCGCAAAGGGCTTGCTCCCTTGTCCTGGCGCGCCCTCGGGACATACATCGCCACCAAGATCGCGGTGGCGAGCGCCAACACCGCGACGATGCCGAAGCACCATCGCCAGCCGGCCATTTGGCCGAGCCAATTGGCGAGCGGTACTCCCACGATGGTCGCGACCGTCAAACCGAGCAGGACGTGCCCGACAGCCCGGGCGCGTTGATTTGCGGGTACAACTGAGGCTGCGACGAGCATTGCGATGCCAAAATAGGCGCCGTGAGGCAGGCCGCTGAGAAAGCGGAAACCCATCATCCAATGGTAGTTTGGGGCGACCGCGGACAGACCGTTCGCGAGCGTGTAGAGTCCCATCAGCGCGATGAGAAGTGTCTTGCGCGACAATCGTGCCGAGAGCACCGCTATCAACGGGGCGCCCACCACAACGCCGAGGGCGTAGGCGCTTATGACGTGCCCCGCCACCGGCACACTGATCTGAAGATCGTGCGCCAAGTCAGGCAAAAGACTCATGGTCGCAAATTCGGTGGTTCCAATCGCAAACCCTCCGAGCGCCAACACGAGATGAACGATGCCGGGTCTGAACGTAGCAGTGGTCTTCACTTGCACAATATGCATTCTCGAGGTTAAGTCGCGATTTCGGAAATCGGGGCTCAGATTTCAGGCGTAACCGCAAAACGGGCAGTGAAAACATAGCGCCTATTGCGACGCAGCCCAAGAGTCCGCCGGCTGCAACTATCACCCAGCGATAGTGAGATCTGTTCATCTTGTGTTTCCCATCCAATGGTTTCCAGCTACTGTAACGACGAGCGAGAACAGCAGTAATCGACACTGACGGGCGGAGGAGAGGACATGAGGCCTTCTGATCTCGGATATGCCATGCCGGCCGAATGGGCCGCTCACCAGGGTTGTTGGATGGCATGGCCGAAACGTCTCGAGCTTTGGCAGGAACACCTGGAGGCTGCCCGGCAAGACTACGCCCGCGTCGCTCAGGCGATCGCGAGGTTCGAACCTGTGACCATGTATGCCGACCCTGCGGACGCCGGCGACGCAAAAACGAAGTGCGGACCCTCGATCGGCGTGGTGCCCGTTCCGCTCGACGACTCTTGGCTGCGCGACTCCGCTCCCACGGTGGTCATGGACCCGGCAGGTAAGCGCGCGGCAGCCGCCTTCACGTTCAACGCGTGGGGCAACAAATTTGCTTCGTATGCCAAGGATGCGTCCCTTGGCGAGCGTATTGGCGCGCTAGCTGGATTTCCCGTGTATAAATCGGAACTCGTCGCCGAGGGCGGCGGCTTTCTCTCGGACGGCGAAGGCACCGTTATCACCGCGGAGACCTGCATCCTGAATTCGAACCGCAATCCCGGTTGGAGCAAAGCACAGGCCGAGGCGGAGCTTCGCGCCATGCTGGGCGCAAAAAAAATCATATGGGTGCCCGGCGACCCGTATGACACGGCGACGGACGGACATGTGGATGGCTATCTCTCCTTCGTCAAGCCCGCCACCGTTCTGTGCGAGGTTGTTGCAGATCCCGAGGACCCCCGGTATGCAATCATGACGGAGAACCGGCGTGTTCTGGAAACCGAGACCGACGCTCGGGGCCGACGTTTCAAACTGCTACCGATTGCCGAAGCGCCGCGCTCCGTGACGCCTGAGGGATCGGAAGATTACTGCCGCTCCTATGTCAATTTCTACATTGCCAACGGTGCCGTAATCGTACCGGCATACGGAATTGCGGAGGACGCCGGCGTATTTCGGACGCTGTCCGAAGCGTTTCCCGATCGGGAGATCGTACCCGTTGCGCTCAAAACTCTCTTTCGAGGCGGCGGCGGAATCCACTGCATTACGCAGCAGCAGCCGGCAAGCTCGAAGGTTCCATGACTGAGAACGCGGCGAAGCCGGAATGGCTCGCCCACTCCGCCCGCCGCAGAGCGCCATGAACCTATCTTCAGTCCGTAGCCCCCTACTCGCAGTCATCGCGTCGTCCGTCTTTTTCGGGTTGCCGACACGCGCCGCGCCGGATCGCGCCCATGTCGTCAACGTCTATGCGTGGGCGGAGTATTTTCCGCAGTCCGTGGTGGAGAAATTTCAGTCCGAGACGGGAATTCACGTCAATCTTGCGGTTTTTGATTCGCCGGATGTCGCGGAAACGGCTCTGTCGGTGGGGAGCTCGAACTACGACATCGTCACCATGAACGCCTCCCCCCATCTCGCTCGCGAAATTCCCAAGGGATTTTGGAAGAAACTCGATCAACCTCAAATACCCAATGCACGCAATGCGGATCCGCAGATACTGAAAGTCATGGACCGGGTGGACCCGGGCAACCTCTATGCCGTTCCATGGATGTGGGGCACCGTGGGCGTCATTTATAACGCCGACAAGGCCAAGACGATCGTCGGCACCCTTCCTACCGAAAGTCTCGACGTGATTTTCAAGAAGGAATTAGCCGCCAAATTCGAGAAATGCGGCATCAGCATCCTCGATTCATGGCAAGACATCTTGCCCTTGGTGGCGCGCTATCTCGGTCAGCCCCAACTCTCGGCGGAACCGGCGCAGCTGGATGCAGTTGTGAAAAAATTGGAGGAGATCAGGGGTTTTTTGAGGCGTATCTCGACGTCGGGTTATTACGAACAACTCGCGGACGGCGAATTGTGCCTGGCGATCGGGTACTCCGGCGACGCAATGATCGCTCGCCGAATGGCGAAGGAAGGCGCTACGAAGATACAGATCGAATACGCCTTTCCGCGTGTCTCCGTTCCCCTATACATCGACAGTATGGTCATTCCGGCTGATTCACCCAATTACGCCGGCGCGCTGAAGTTTATAAATTTCATGATGCGACCGGAGATCTCCGCGGAGGTAACCCGGTTCATCGGGTTCGCATCGGGCAATGCCGCTGCTATTCCTTATCTCGACCCATCGATGCGGGCCAACTACATTGTCTACCCGCCTGCCGAGGTCCGCGCGCGCTTTGAGACGGAACGAGTGTACACGGCGGATGAATTGCGAATTTTCAACCGTGTTTGGCAGCGATTTAGAACCGGGCAATGAGGGGGCGCGGCGTCAATCACGCTGCCTGCTTCGAGGCAGTACCTGAGCCTGTAACCAGTTGCGGATCTCGAGAAGACGCAGCGCCTCGGACCGCACCGCGGGACCCAGCGCGTGTTTCCAGCTCAATGTCGCATCCGACGGGTTCGCCTGGAGCGTGCGAAGCTCGGCGGCAAAGGCGTTGAGCGCCGGACGGTCGCGAAACATGCCTTCGGACACGAGGATGTCGCCGTAGCGCTCGGCCGTCGCTGCGATATCAAGATAGTCGTATTCAGGATGATACTGCACTCCCCAGAAAGCACCGCGCCCATGGGTGAACGCCGCCGCCTGCACCCCAAAATCGTTGCTGGCCAGGACCACCGCACCGCTCGGCAGCGCGGCGATCCCGTCGCGGTGAACCGTCGGCGCCTCGAATACGGCCGGCTTGCCGGCGAACAGAGGATGTTCGCGGCCGGCATCGGTGAGCAGAATGCGCCGGGCGAATCCAAACTCACGGCCCTGCGGATTGGCGTGCACTTCCCCGCCGGCGGCGGTGACTGCGACCTGCAGTCCCCAGCAGCTTCCAAAGAAGGGTATCCCGGCTGCAAACACGGCCTTGGCGAGATCGATCTGACGCGTCACCGGCGGACCGCCGTTGTAGATATTAAGGGCCGACCCGGTCATGGTGACGCCATCGTAATCATCGAGGCCCACGCCTCCCGGAAACTCGACGGCGCCATCCGCTGCGAGCACGATGTCGATCCGGAGCGATGCGTCTAGGCGATGCAATACTCGCGAATAGCCGACGCCGGAATCGTATCCAAGGGCCGCCACTTGACGCGCGCGGACTTCCGCAACATTGCCGTCGATGACCAGGACGCGCGCGACAGTCACGTGGCGCTGCCCACCGCCCCGATTTGCCCGTCCACCGCGGCGCGAAAGATGTGTTCCAGCTGTGCAGCGTTGACCGGTATTGGATTGCCGGCCGCCGATGGATCGAGCGACGCCTCGCTGCCGATGACCGCAGCATTGCCGCTGCCCACGCCTATTTCCGCCAGAGAATGCGGTATCCCGAGTTCACGGCGCATTTGCAGCACCCAAGCAAAGAAGCCATCGAAGCTTCGTTCGGGTAGATTCAAGACCCGCGAGATGATCTCCGCCTTCTCGGCGATGGCGTGGCGGTTGTAGGTCATGACGTAGGGAAGAATGATCGCGTTCGTCAGGCCGTGATGCGTGTTGAACCACGACCCCACGGGGTGCGCTATGGCATGCACACCGCCCAGACCCTTTTGAAAAGCCGTTGCCCCCATCGAGGCGGCAGCCAGCATCTGCGCGCGCGCCTCGATGTCCTTGCCGTCGGCACAGGCACGCGGCAGATAACGGTGAATGAGCCGCATGCCCTCGAGAGCAACGCCGTCCGCCAGGGGATGGAAGCCGGGCGCACAAAATGCTTCGAAGCAGTGGACGAACGCATCGATACCCGTGGCCGCGGTCACTGCGCGCGGCAGTCCAACGGTCAGTTCGGCGTCCAAAATGACGATGCGCGGCATCATCAGCGGATGGAAGATGATCTTTTTTTGATGGGTTTCCTCGTTGAGAATGACGCTTGCGCGGCCTACTTCAGAGCCCGTGCCCGCGGTCGTGGGCACAGCGACCACCGGTGCGATGCCGCCGGGTACGGCCCGTGTCCACCAATCGCCGACGTCTTCGAAATCCCACAGCGGGCGGGTTTGTCCCGACATGAATGCCACGGCCTTGCCGGCATCCAGCGCCGATCCACCGCCGAACGCGACGACGCCGTCGTGGCCGCCGGCGCGGTAAGCGCGCAGGCCCGCTTCGACGTGGCTGCTGGCCGGATTGCCCCTGACTCCGCCGAACAGCGCCGCATTCTGCAGAGATGCGACCGCGCGCTCGAGCATCGGGGTCTTGACCAAGCCTTCATCGGTAACGATCAGCGGCCGTTTGATACCGGCTCGTGAGCAGGCTTCTGCAAGCTCGGCGATACGGCCGGGACCGGCCCAAATCGTCGTCGGATAGTTCCAATTGCCGCGCAACATGTTGCTCATGTCGTGATCCTGAAGTGATAGGACTTCGGCCGCGTCAACTGCTCGAAGCCCACGCGCGACAAGGTGCAGCCGCGCCCCGAATTCTTCACGCCGGTCCAGGCGAGCGCCGGATCGAGATAGTCGCACCGATTGAGGAAAACCGTGCCCGTCTCGAGCGCGTCGCCGAGGGTTTCGGCGCGCGCCGCGTCCGCCGAGAAAATCGCGGCGGTCAATCCGAACTCGCTGTCGTTCATGAGTCGCACCGCCTCCTCGTCCGAGCCCACGCTCATGATGCCGACCGCCGGCCCGAATGTCTCCTCGCGCATGATCGCCATCGAGTGGTCGACATCGACGAGCACTTGTGGCGCGAGATAAGGTGTTCCGACGGAACTCGAGGCAAACACTTTCTCGTCGATCAACTGCCGCGCGCCGCGCGCCACAGCATCCTGCACCTGCAAGCGGACGGCATCGGCGGCGGCGGCGCGCACGACGGGTCCGATGGTCGTTTCCGGATCGAGCGGCGACCCCAAGCGGTACTGCTGGGTGAGATCGACCACGCCATCGACGAATTCTCGATAACATGATGCCGCCACGTAGATCCGCTTGATGCCGCAGCAGGATTGGCCGGAATTGAAGAACGCCCCATCCGTCAAGGTTTCGATCGCATGCGCCAGATTGGCATCGGCCCGCACATAAGCAGGATCCTTCCCGCCGAGTTCCAGACCCGCCGTCGCAAATCCAGCCGCCGTCGCCGCGACCACGGCACGTCCGCCCGACACCGAGCCGGTGAAACATACGCCGGCTACCCGAGGATCGCCCATGAGTCGCGCGGTGTCGGCGTGCGACAAATGCAAGTATTGGAACACGCCGGCCGGCACGCCGGCGCTCACGAAGGCTTCGAGAAAACGCTCAGCGCACAACGGCGTTTGGTGCGAATGCTTGAGTACCACCGTGTTGCCGGCAATCAACGCCGGTATGACGGCATTGACCGCCGTCAGGTACGGGTAATTCCAAGGAGCGACGACGGCTATCACTCCCAGCGGAATCCGCTTGATTTGCCGCCTAAAACCGGCTTTCTCGCCGGGTTGAATCGCCGCGAGCGCCGCGGGCGCCGCATTCAGCATATAGCGTGCGCGCTCCTCGAAACCGCGCACTTCGCCCGGCGTGTAGCGGATGGGACGTCCCATCTGCCAAGTAATCTCGGCGGCGATGTCATTCGTCTTGGCGACGAAGGCGTCCACCGCTTTCGTCAGAACCTCACAGCGCGCGGCGAGCGGTAAAGCCGCCCATGCAATCTGTGCGCGTTGCGCGGAATCGAGTGCTCGATTGATGCCGGCGGCGGTCTCCAGCGGGCGCTCGACGTAGATCCGGCCGTCCACCGGGCTGATGGTCTTCAATGTCTCAGTCATGCGTCCACTCAAATGATTTCAAAGTATCGGGCGAGTTCCCAATCGGTGATCGCCTTGCGGAACTCCCGCTCTTCCCACTGCCGGGTCGCGGCGTAATGCTCGACGAACTCCTCGCCAAAAAGGGCTCGAGCAGGCTTCGACGCGAGCAGGCGCTCGGCGGCCTCGAACAGAGTCGCCGGCAGGCGCCGCTGCGGCGGATGCTCGCGGTCGTAGGCGTTGCCCTCGATCGGTGCGTCGGGCTCGATACGGTTCTCGACGCCCCACAACCCGGATCCGATCGCGGCCGCCAACGCGATGTAAGGGTTGATATCCGCGGCCGCAATGCGGTACTCGATGCGATGGCTCGACGGACCGCCGCGAATCACGCGCAGCGCAGTGGTACGGTTCTCGACGCCCCAAGCGGCGGCGGTGGGCGCCCAGTAGCCCGGAATGAGGCGCGAATAGCTGTTCACCGTGCCGGCCACCATCGCCAGCAGCTCAGGCATCAGCGCCTGCTGGCCGCCGAGGAACCAACGCATGGCGTCCGACATCTCATGCGGCTTCGAGGGATCGTGAAAGACGCTCTCGCCCTGGGTGGTGCGCAGCGAAATGTGCAGATGACCGCTTTGACCCGGAACGCTGTTGGACCACTTCGCCATGAACGTCGCCATCAAGCCGTGGCGCTGCGCCAGAACTTTGGTGAATGTCTTGAAGAGCGCCGCGCGGTCGGCCGCTTCGAGGGCATCGCAATACGTGAGCGCAGCTTCGAGAACTCCGGGTCCGGTCTCGGTGTGCAGTCCCTCGATCGGAAATCGCATGGTCTGAGCAAGATCGAGAAGATCGTGGTACAGGTCCGAATGCACGGAGCTTCGCAGTACCGAGTAGCCGAAGGCACCGGGCGTCATGGTCTGCAATTGCCGGTAGCCCTTGTCGCGAATCGACTGCGGCGTTTCGTCAAAAACGAAAAATTCGAATTCCGCGGCGGCGCTGACGGCGTACCCCGCCTTCGCGGCGCGTTCCAGCACACGCCGCAGCACCCCTCGTGGACACACCGATTCCGCGCGGCCCGCAAACTCGCCGAGAAAAAGCACAGTTTTCGGCTCGAATGGGATGTCGCGTTGCGTCGAGGGAAGAATCCGCACCGTGGCATCCGGATAGGCGGTATGCCAGCCGGTGAATTTCGTGTTGTCGTAGAGCTGATCGTTCGAATCCCAGCCCAAAATCACGTCGCAAAATCCGAGATTCTTCTCAAGACCCGCCAGGAACTTATCCCGGCTCAAATATTTTCCGCGCATCACCCCGTCGGTGTCGAAAACGCCGATCTTTACGTGCTCAATGCCGCGTTCGGTCAACAACTTAACGATATCGGCGTTCTGCTTCAAAGATCAGGTGCCTCGCGAATTTAGCTGCGGTAACAGCCTGATTGTACGAGATTGGGGTCGGCGCGACCTAGGGATCGGGATATGTCCGCCCATGCCCCGCGGGTTGCGCGAGAAACGGGGCGAGGGCCTATTTTGGGAACGAGCGGCATCGGATTTAGTGTGCAGTGCATTGAGGACTCCTTGCGCAGATCGTAGGCTGGAACTCCGCGCGCGCTTCGCACTCGAAACCTTCTGGCAACGTGATCCCGCTATTCTGATGACAGCTGACGTCGAGTCGTTCCCCCACAGGGCTTGTCCATGCGCTTTGGCGCGAAGGAGCAGCAGATGTCCACAAAGCAGATCGCAACCCGTCTCGCAGAGCTTTGCAACAAGGGTGAATTCGAGGCCGCACAAAAAGAGCTGTTTGCCGATGATGCCGTCAGCATCGAGCAACACGAGACAGCCGACTTTCCCAAGGAAACCAAGGGACTCCAGGCTATCATCCAGAAAGGCCACCATTGGGCGTCATCGCTCGAGAAGCTCCATGAATGCTCCGCCTCGAAGCCCCTGGTCGCGGGAAACGCCATTGCGATGGCCCTGTCGATGGACGTCACGATGAAGGGGCGCGGCCGGATGAAGCTTGAGGAAGTCTGCGTCTATGAGGTCAAGGACGGCAAGATCGCTTCGGAGCAATTCTTCATGTAGGACACGGTGCCGCGGCGCCAAAGGACTGGCGCCGGGTCATCCCTTGATAGAGTGCCGCTCGAGCGGCTGCGCCATCGATTGCCGATTCACGGCGTTTTTTCCAGGCCTCGCGGCTGCGCCTGGTATTCGGTTTTCTCAAGCGCGCTGCACTAGGGGCTTGCCGGTCGGGTCATTGTGGTAGGGCGCGCGCTTCGGGATCTGCTCGAACATCTGGTTGAAGAGCATGAACACTTCAGGATCCGACTCGATGAGGCTCTGGAAATCCGCGATCACCGGATGCGCGCCGCGAGCGGCTGCGCCATCGATTGCCGATTCACGACGTTTTTTTTCGAGCGCGCTGCGCTGTGGCTTGCGGTCGAGTCATTGTGGTTGAGCGCGCGCTTCGATCTGCGCCACCATTCCGTGGTTGATACGAATCGCGGAGTCATCTCCTAATATCTTTTTCAAACGATGAATCGCTACGTGACAGGCATTGTGAGCTGCCCCGCCGTCGAGTTCAGGCCATAGTGCGGCGCTGAGAGTGGCGAGACTCGTCGGCCCGAGCCCGATCAGCGCCTTGAGCACTTCTAGAGGCTTTCGCGTCGCCTGCTGCAGGCTGGCCAAAGGCTGCTCGTCGATCCACATTGCGAATTGCCCCAGCGTGCGCACTCGCAGCCTCACAGGCCACACCGCCTCGCTCTCGGCATCGCCGGGCGCCGACATCTTGCGGTGACGGATCAAGCGCTTGACGTACTGCGTCTCGATGCCCTGACGCAACGCGAGCGCCAGCAGTTTAGCCGTCCGCGTCGGCTGAAATAGGCCCACGCCCCCAAGGAAGTCGCGCGCAGCCGCCAGAAGAAGTGCCCGGCGGAGGTTATCGAGAGTCGCCTGCCCATTGGCTCGCTCCAACTCGACGCCGGCCAGTAGCATATATGCGTCAAACAGCCATCGGTCGCTCGGCAGTTCACCCGCCAATTCCAGCGCCTGCATCGCGCATTGCTCAGCCTTTTCGAGGGCGCCTGCCTCGAGAAACGCGAGCTCAGGAAGGTGCGTTGCATCGCGATCGTCGTCCCGGCCATCACCAACGTGTCCGTCATCAGCGTGCGGGCGAGAGCAGATCCGGTTGCCGTCTGTCCACCCAAGGAAAGCTGCATGGCTTGAATTGCTCGGGCCAACTGCAGCAGGACCACCTGAAAAGGCTGCAGCGATGCTAGGCTCTCTCGCACTACTCGGCCGGCTACAGCCCACTCCCCAGCACTGAGCGCGCATAGTGCAAGGTGCAAGGCCAACAAGAAGTCGAAAAAGCCCAGCCCCGCCTCTCGGTAGCGTAGTCGAGCCTCAGTCAGTTCAGCGTGACAGCGCACGTGCTCGCTCCGAGTCCATAGCAGAATTCCCCGCCAGGCATCGAATGAGTGTGTCGAGCCATCGTGTTGAGCACGCATGCCCTCGAACACATCAATCCGACTCCGATACGCGACCCGATGAGTTTCGCGGAAATCCGCGAACAACGGATGCCAACGGCTGCAACTCCGCGCGTTCGGCCCGCAGCAGCAGCTTCAACCCGGCAACCCAACCGCGGATCCAATGATTGCACTTGGCCACAATATCCGGAAGGTCGTAGCCTGCAAGCCTACCGAGGGCTACGGCCTCATCGCCGGTAAGGCTTAAATCCTCCCAGTGAAGCTGCTGAAATCCCGGTTCAGTGCTCCAACGCACCAACGCCGTCGGCATATTTTGCCGGCTCAGGCACAGCAGTCTTCCGTGCGCGGGCAGAGAATCGAGCAGCGCACCCAACAGCACGCTGGCGAGCGGCGCATCCGCGGCGACCTCGTGCAGGTTGTCGAGTACCACCACGAACGGTGCGGAATATAGCCCAAAGAGCTGCTCAAAGAATCGCCGCGCATAGAGGTCGAGCCCGGGCAGAAACTCTGGGGTCAGCGGCGGCAGATGCACGCGCTTACGACCGGCAACATGCAATCCATGCAGGATTAGGTAGTGGAAAAACGTCGCCGGATCAGCGTCTCCGGCATCGAGCTGATACCACAGGCATGCGCATCGCTTTGATTCGATCCAGCTCGACCCCAGCGACGTTTTGCCCGCGCCAGCAGGTGCGCTAACCCAGGTCCACCGCACGCCATCCGCAGCGTCCAGCTGCCGAAAGATCCGTTCGCGCGACAATAGCGCATTGGCTCGCGGTCGAGTGAGCTTTGCCGTAACGGCACCTTCGGCGATCCGCGTTCGACCGGAGTGCGCTTTGCGTTCCTGCTTTGCCGGTCCATGCGATGGCTCCGTGGCGCAGTTAACGCCGCCTGTCCGGACATGCGATGAGCTGCTCCTATCGACAGTCATCAGCTGCGCCATCTCATCTCCCGAACTTCACAAGACCCCCAAGCTGTAGCCCGATGCCCTACAGACCAGCCGATGACCCTTGTTCTGATGGATTATCTGCCCGACGCGGCGTCCCTAATGCCCTTCGCAAGCTTTGCATAAGCGATGACTCCGAGGCGATGTCGACTGCTTCGCGGGGCGGTGGCTGTGGATGCCGTCGGTTCGAATCATGTCAAATATAAGTCACTGATAAATAACGTATTCTAACGAAAATAAGTAGCGTGAGCATGATTCGAAATCTCTGACGTCGGATCCCCATGAGATTTTCTCCGCATCGGCGACGAATCTTGACCGTCGGCTGCGCACACGGCCCAGCACCTCGTTGCCAGAAATGGCAAGCTACGCCGATCAACCTATAGGCGTAGAGTGGAGCGCGGGTTTGCGCCTTCCGTAAGGACGGGTTTCCAATGACACAGGCTCTAGACAAGCAAAGGGTGGCTGCATCGTTATGAGCGAGGAAACCGACGAACTGGTGCGAGCGGTGACCGAATTGATCGGCAACATTCGCTGTGCAAAAAACGTGGCTGCTATCGCTCGTCCGGGCGGTCCTCGCGCCAAGGAAACCAAAAAGCTTATCGATGCGATGAGCCGGGCGCTCCGTCGCCACCGCAAAACGCTCGAGGCGACTCTGAAGCGCGAAGACTGCACAGACGATCAGCGCCGGCTCGTGACCGAGCAAATTCAACTGGTCATGCTCGCCGAGGCCGAAGTGGATGGGACGGCGCCAACGGCGCAGTCGTGATTGTCGATCACGGCGCGGTGAGCGCGGCGCCCACGGCGCCTGCGTCATAGTCCTTGCAATACAGCTGCCAAGCGCGCTTCATCCGGCCGGCCGCGACTTCGCCCAGCCTGTCGGCCTCTCGAGACCAGCGTGGTGCGCGAACATACGCTTGCAGCACCTGTACCGATGCCCCGCCATGTTGCCCGCAGCCGCGCAAATGCGCCCATGCCGCGACACGACCCATTCCTTCTACCGCCTGCCTCAGGCGGCGGGGCTTCGCGCGCCAGCGCCTGAGGTCGAGCCGATCGATGCTCGGCTGCAATTCCTTGAGCACGAAGGGCCGCCTGCGGACCTTGGCGGCATGCAACAGCGCGGGCGAAATGGCCTGCATGATGCGCTGAATCGACTCGACGCGACTGGCATCGTCCGGCCATTTGGGTTGGGGCGCTGCCAACCACGTGGCCACCGCGGATGGTGCGGCGAATTTCAGATCGAGCACGAAGTTCTCATCGGGCGAGGCCGGCCCGTGGACCAAGAGCATGTAGCGCTCCAGCCCCAAGCTGCCGTTGCCGGCGACGCGGCGCGCCGCATCGAGCAGTTGGAAGAACCTCGGCCCGGGCTTGGGCGCCGGCAGACTCGCACGCAGCCTCATGAGAACTTTGGCAAGCCGCTTGTGCTCGCCCGCAGGAAGCTCCAAGGCGCGCTTACCGTCGATGCGCAGCCGCCGCCCGCTGCCCTTGAGTATGGTATAGCGGTCGAGCAGTTCGCGCCGCGTGCGCAGAATCGCCCGGCGCAGCAACGCGCGAAACATCCCCTTGGCGAGGGTGCGCTCGAGCCAGCGCGGCTTGCCGTCGGCGACGCTTTCCCGGTAGGCGAGGACGAAATGCCGCACCAGTCGCTTCGCCTCCCTGCGATCGAGCTCCAGCCCCTGCGCCGCCAAGTAGATGCCGGTAATGAAGCGCACGATATCGATCGTGAACGGTGCCCGGCATGCATCGTCGAAATCGTTGATGTCGAAATAACAGAGCCGGTTGTCGCCCTTGAAGGCGCCGAAATTCTCCAGGTGCAAATCGCCGCAGATGAGGATGCTCGGCGCCCGAAACAAGGGGTGCGCACGCGGCAGAAAATCGAGAAAAAGCGGATTGGTGCCGCGAAAGAACGCGAACGGATCGTGCCGCAGGAGCTCGAGCTTCATCCTCAGGCGCTCGAAATCCCGACCGGCATTTTGCGCCAGAATCGACCGCGTTATTTTGCTGATGCGTCGCATATGGCACCCTGGTCAGTATAAGGAAACCGACGCAGGAGTCGGTAACCTAACCCGTGGCAAGCTCGCGGCGAATCGTCGCCTAGTGACCGCCGGCGACATTGAAGAACGGAATAGGTGCGCCGGCATAGACGGCGCTCGGCAGTTCGCCCTTCCAGTTCTGAGCCTTGGTCATCTCGACTTCGATGCGCTTCAATTCCAGGATCTGCGGACTTGAGGTAATGGCGCTTGCCTGGACACGCAGAGCTTCGGCGTTGGCAGTGGCGTTCTTGACCGTTGCGTAGGCGTCTCCATCGGCCTTCGCCTTCACGGCATTCGCCTCGGCCTCGGCAATCGCAACCTTTTGCTTCTGCTCCGCTTCGACAGTCAACAGCTTGTTCTCGGCCGCGAGCCGTAACTGCTCTTGCTCGACCTTCGAGTTTATCGCCTTCATGTAGGATTCCTGAAAAGCGAAGTTGCGCATGTCGATGTTGATGACCTGCGCGCCGTAGATCGCGAGCTTGGCGCTCAGTGCCGAATAGATATCGGCCGATACCTTCGCGCGTTGCGCGATGAGGTCGGGCGCGGTGTACCGCGCCGTTACCGCCTTGAAGATCTCGTGTGAGGCGGTCTGCACATAACTCGACAGATCTCCGTTGTGCGAGTACTTCTCATAGACCTCGGCGACCTTGTCCGGGCTGATGCTATAGCGCACCGTCAGAGATACGAACACCGGTTGCGTGTCCGACGTCGACCCGTCGGCCTTAGGAGCCGTGCGCATGCTGGCGTCGCAGCTGTCGGCAGTAAGACGGGAAGGGATTTCCGGCGGCGGTCAGCGTGCGGACGTCGCGCAGTTGCATCTCAGAACCCGGGTCGCGCGCCCAAACTTGGGAGGTACCCTCCGATGGACTCGCCAGTTTTCAAGTTTAAGTACTAACCTCGAATTTAAGTACTAGCCTCGAACCGGCGTGAGTTATTTACTAGCACCGAACGTATCGCTGACCTTTGCCGACAGGGCGTCGAGAAATGGACGACCAACCAGATCCGGTCGCTCCTGCTGAAGTTGCTTGGCATATCGCATCGCAAACTGCGTTTTCGCATAATCTCTTCCGTACCACGGATTCTCGGATTTCCAACTCTTGACTTCCTGAGTCTTCGAATAATCCGTCGCCGATGTCTGAATAGGTTGATACAGCAATTTATCATGCTCCAATTGCTTTTGAAGAAGCTCATTTTGAAGCCGCATATTTTCCATCTGCAGTTGCATTTGATGTTGTTGTTCGGCTAGTTGGCTCTGCTGCTGCTGTTGTTGTTGAAGCTGTTTTTGCTGCAGCTCGAGCTGCCGCTCGAGCTGCTGTTGTTGGAGTTTCTGCTGATCACCTCGGCACTGACCCAACGCAGAGCCCACCAATCCAGCACATGGATCTGCCTGCTGGGCGAAAATCGTCGCAGGAAAAGCGGCAAGGGACAAAGCAACTAAATACCACTTCATGATTTCGCTCTCCTCGTTGGCTACAACGTCCTCGAGCACTCGCACGCGCCTGCTGACCTATCGGTCAGCGATCGCTGTCTCCGCGACGTGGCCGCTCAAGCATGGCCGACACCGAGGACGTGTTCGACTGACCGAATCAACTCAAAGGTCTCGAAGGGCTTGGTGAGGACCAGATGTGCCCCCGCCTTTTCGGCCGATGCAAGATAGGCGGTGGTCGTTATCGCCGATGGTTGGTATTCCGTGACGCCGAAATTACCGCCGCCGGAGATTGCGATTATGCGCACCGAAGGGAATGCCTTGCGAATCGATTCGATCGCTTCCACGCCGTTGATCTGCGGCATGATGATATCGGTAATGACCAGATCCGTCGGGTTGCGCGCGAGTTCGGCCAGCGCGTCCGTTGCACTCTCCGCGGTACGGACCGAATATCCAGCGCGGTCGAGCACATATTTCACCGAATCGCGCACGTCCGGCTCATCGTCGACAACCAAAATATGTTGCATGTTCACCTCACACCACCGGCGCCGCGAAAGCGCCAATCACTTCGAGGCGAGCGACGGCGGGGAAAAATATTCGAAACGTCGTCCCCACGCCAATTTTCGATTCAACAGTGATGGTAGCACCGAAACTCTCCACGATGCCATGGACCACGGAAAGTCCCAGACCTGAACCTTGTCCAACGGACCGCGTAGTAAAGAACGGCTCGAATATGCGCTCGACGGTAGCCGAGTCCATTCCCCGTCCGGTGTCGCTGACCCAGAACTCGACGTGCGGCTGCGATATCCTGCCTACGGTGGGATGTTCTTGATATCGCAACCCGATCGTCAGCGTGCCTTTCGCGCCCTCCATCGCCTGGTATGCATTGGTGCACAAGTTCATCAGCAGCTGCGCCGCGAGCGTGGCGTCGGCTCTCACGAATGGCAGCGATTCGTCGATCTCGGTCCGTATCTCTATGGTCGGCGGGGCAAGCACGGAAAAAAGATGTAGAGACTCCGCCACCACCTCCCGCAGGTCGATCAGCGCGAGCTTCGCCTCGCCGAGCTCGCGGCTGAATGTCAAAATCTTCTTCACGACATCCTTCGCACGGCGCGCGGCCGCAAGCACTCGCTCAAGATTCGCTCGCGGCGCACCGGATGTCGGCAGATCCTGCAGTGCCGTGTCGGTATAAAGGATGATGGGAACCAGCACGTTGTTGATTTCATGAGCTATACCGCTCGCGAGCGTACCCACCGTCTCCAGTCGTTGATGCTGCCTCAATTGCTTCTGCAATTCCTCGCGCCTGACTTCAGATATTTCCTTTTCCTTGATCTTCGCCTCGAGCCGATCATTCACGCCTACCAATTCATGGCGCATGGCTTCGAGATCCTCTGCTAGTTCATGCAGCTCCCGAATGCCCGTATTGACGTTGAGCGCGCGCGTGTAGTCGCCGGAAGAAATGGCGCGAGAGACGGCCTGCAAGCGTTGGATTGGGCGCGATAGGCGATGACTCAGAATGATGGCGATGGCGATCGCCACGACCAGATATCCCGCGAGCAGCCAGAGCATGCGGGTAAGTGCCAGCTGGATTCTCTCCTCCGTAGGCTGCTCGTCGAAGCCCAAGCGCAATTCGGCGTGATGGCGACCGTGCTCGATTGGCCGTACGACGAAGTAAATGCCGTCGCCGCCTTGCCCAAAGCTCAAATCCGTGGAACGTGGCGTCTTGATTTCCGACGATCCATAGAGGCTGCGGATACTGCGACCCCGCTCGTAGAGCTCCGCGTAGCGGGCCCCGCCGTGAGTGATCGCGAAGTCGAGCAGGTCCTCGATTCGCGTCTGGGAGTCCAATGCCACCCCGACCTCGAATTCGTCCGCGAGCACCCGCGAAAAGGTCCTGGCATGCTCGATGAACAAGTCCTCGTGGCTCTCCCGAATCACGTAACCCATGCCGAAATAGAGCGCCGGTAATAGCACTAGGTGCACCACCACCACGTACGCGGTGACATAAATCCAAAAAGTAGCCCTTAACCGTGCCATGACACTCGCATGACAGTTCGTGGCTTGCGCGGGAGCGGCAACGACTTTAAGCTACAAAGCGTTGCCGCGAGGGGTTTGAACCGTCCGAAGATCTTGGACGCGACGAGTCCCGTACAACGAAGCTTTGAGGATGTCGGACGCAGCAGGGGGAATGGCTGGGTCGCTCTGATGGCAAGAAAAAACAAAGACGCAGCGGGAGGGCTTTTATCGCGGCTTCGCGTGGTGCTGGCCGATGACCAGACGATACTTCGCCAGGGCCTGCGGGCAATTCTGGATGCCGAGCCCGATTTGGAGGTGATCGGCGAAGCGAGCAATATGCGGGATGCGATCGCGTTATCGCGGCGCTTGTTGCCCGATGTGCTGATCACGGATATCGCCTTTTCGAATGGCATCGAAGTTCAGGCCTTAAGCCAGCTGCGGCGCGAATGTCCGGGAGTGCGCTTGCTGCTGCTTACCGGCCATAGTTGCCAAGAATGCATGCGCGCCGCAATGTCGGCGGGTGTCCACGGCTACATCCTCAAACACTCGCCGTTCGAGGTCCTCCTTCGCGCGATCCACTCCGAGGGTTCTGAATACGAACATTCCGAACTGCCTTTGCGCGCCACAGGCAGGCAAGGGGGTGCCGCCGCGCAATCCGCCAAGGCGCAGATCGCTGAAATGACGGCGCGCGAACGCCAGGTGCTGATAGGCATTGCGCTGGGGTATTCCAACAAGCGAATTGCCGGGAATCTCGGACGCAGTATCAAGACCATCGAAAAACATAGATTCAAGATGATGCACCGGCTGGGGCTGCAGAACGCGGCGGCTGCGACTCGCTACGCGATGGATAACGGTCTGCTGCACGCCGATGACAGAGCACAGGAGCCGGGCTCGGGGCAAGAGTCCGCCGAGGCAGGCGCAACGCCGCAGCAAACTGGCCGCTCGCAACGACGCACGCGCACCGGGCACTAGGTCTGTGTTCGCGGGGAGTTCCCTCCCCCGGTTCGGGGATTTCAAGACTCTGCCTTGAGCAACGCCAGCGCACGGCTTCGACCCCGCGCTGTCGGACCGGGCTCACTTCCCGGGCGCGCGGCCGCGGTCAACTCGGGCACGCTCGGACGACATGGCCCAGGCAGGCGCTCCAGGCGTAGCGAGTTCAGCACGACCAGCAGACTGGAACCGGCCATGACGGCGGCCGCCAGGATCGGCTGCAGAAGGCCAAGCACGGCGCACGTGAGCGCCACCAGGTTGTAGCCGAACGCCCAGGCCAAGTTGGCGAGGATGGTGGAACGCACCGCACGCGCCCGGCCGACTACCCAGGGCAGCAGCCACAGGCCGTTCACCGGCAGCACCAGATCGGCGGTCTCGCGCGCCAGATCGGTGGCCGAGCCCACCGCGATGCCAACATCCGCCCAGGCCAGCCCAGGACCGTCATTCAGGCCGTCGCCGACCATCGCCACCGCGCCGTGGCGTGCCCGGTACTGATCGAGAGCGGCCCGTTTGGCCTCAGGCAAGAGGCCTGCCTGCCAATCATCCGTGCCTACCGTGGCCGCGACACGCGCGGCCGCGCCGGCGTGATCGCCGCTCAGCAGCATCACCTGTAGCCCGAGTCCGCGCAACGCGTCGACGGTCGCGCGCGCCTCCGGCAGCGGCGTGTCGTCGAACGACAGTGCGGCGCGGGCTCGTCCGGCCGCAGCATTCTCGCGCCAGCCGACGAACACCACCGAGTGGCCGCTCGCCGCCATCACGTCGGCGCGCTGGAGCAGCGCCGGCGGCAGCTCCCAGCCCAGCTCGCGCATCAAAGCCGCACTGCCGGCCGCGACCGCCTCGCCGTGCACCACGCCGCGCAGGCCACGCCCGGGCAGGATCTGCACATCTTTGGCGGCGATCGGATCGAGCCCCCGCGCGCTGGCGGCCAGCGCGATCGCGCGCGCCAAGCCATGCTCGGAATGCCGCTCCAGTGCGGCCAGGCGGCCCACGGCCTCATCCTCCGCGACCCCCTCGCTCGCAATATCGACCAGCTGCGGCCGCCCCAGAGTGAGCGTGCCGGTTTTGTCGAAGGCGATCAGGCGCGCGCCGGCCAGCGCTTCGAGCGCGCCCGGGTTGCGCACCAGGCAGCCATGCCGCGCCAATTGCCCGATGCCGAGCGAGTGTGCCATCGGGGCGGCGAGGCCGACCGCACAGGGACAGGCCACCACCAGCACCGAGAGCGCAATGAGCAGCGCCTGATCGAGCGGCAAACGCTGCGCCCAGTAGATCAAGGTCACAGCCGCCATGGCGAGCACGATCGGCACGAAGGCACTCACCAGTCGGTCGGCGATACGCTGCGTGCGGCTCGACTGTCGTAACGCCTCACGGACCGAGCCGCAGATTTGTGCCCAGCGGCTCTCGCCTCCGGAACCGCTGCTCTCGATCAGCAGCGGACCGTCGAGATTGATGCTGCCCGCGAGCACGGTGGTGCCGACCGCTTTCTCGATCTGTCGGCTCTCGCCGGTAATCACCGAGTCATCGCAATGCGAGCAACCCTCAACGATCACACCGTCGATCGGGATGCGCTCGCCCGGCCTGACCCGGATCAGCATTCCGGCACGCACCTCGCGCACCGGGCGGCGTTGCTCCTGCCCGCCTTCGAGCACGGTCGCCAATTCACTTTCCGCGGCCAACAACGGCGCCAGATCGCGCGACGCCCGGGCGCGCCCGGCGGCCTCGAGATACCGGCCGAGCGTGAACAGCATCAGCACCATCGAGGCGGTATCGAAATACAGGTGCCCGCCCCGCCGGAATACAGCCAGCGTGGAGTAGGCATAGGCGGCAAGACTGCCGAGAACGATGAGCGCCGAGGAGCTCAAACGCCCGTGCCGGGCCTGCGACCAGGCTTCGCGCAGGAACGGTTCGCCCAGAATCAGCACCGCGGGCGTCGCGAGCCCCCAGAGCAACAGATGAATCGTGGGCAGCACCGACCGGTCGGCACCGGTGAACGCGCCCGAGTACACCAGCAAACTGAACAGCATGATGTTCATGGACAGAAAGCTGCCCACGCCCAGACGCACCAGGAACCACGCGGCTTCCGATGCCTCGCCGCTGCCGCTCTTGACCTGGTAAGCGATGCAGCAGCCATAGCAGCAGAACTGGCAGCCCTCCCCGTTCACGGCGCGCATGAAACCCCGCCGGCCGACCGCCAACAGGCAGTGGCGGCACAGCGTGTTGGGGGACGGCGTCACGCGAAATGCCACAGGTGGTGCAGGCCATGGCCGGCCATCATCGGCATGATGCCCCGGCTGAGTGTGACCAGCCCCAGTACCAGGATGAAACCCCCGGCCAGCCGGACACCGCGCTGTCGCCAGCTCGGCGCAAGCAGACGGCCGACGCCGCCCATGGCGAGCATGGCCGGGAACGTTCCCAGGCCGAAGGCCGCCATGGTGAGACAGCCCGATAGCACGTCAAAGGTGCTCGCGGACTGAGCGATCATGGCGTAGACGAGCGGACACGGCAGAAAGCCATTGAGAACACCGAGGGCGAGCGGCGTCGCGAAGCCGCGCCGGCCGAGGAGGCTGCGCAGCGAGACGACCAGCGTCGAGCCGCCGAATCCACTCGCGACGCGATACCGGCCCCGCAGGCCGAAGAAGCTCAACGCCATGATGATCATCAACAGGCCGGCCATCACGGCCAGAGCACGCTGCCCGAAGTCGAGCGATGCACTCAGGAGCGGCGCTGCGCGTTGCGTGCCTGGTGCCAGAGCAGTGCAAATCACCTGGCCCAGCGCGCCGGCCAGACCCCCGAGGAAACAGTAGGTGGACAACCTGCCCGTGTTGTAGAGCAGGTGACGGAGCGAGGTCGCGCCGGCGCCGCGCCCATCAGGACCTAAGGCGCAGGCGAAACCTCCACACATACCGATGCAATGAAAGCTGCCCGCGAAGCCGGCGATGAAGAGCAGCGCGTAATAGGTCATGGCCGATCTTCTCCGACAAACCGCCCACCGCCGGGCAAGGCAGGTGACGGCGCGCTATTTCCTGCGCGCCAGCAGAGCGAGCCAGATAAAGAAGCCGATCGTAAAGATCGCAAAGCCGACGAACGCAACTTCCTGCTGTACGCTGGCCCGAGCAAACGAGAATCCAGTTTGCGCCCACATGGTTTGGTCCTCTTCAGCCGAGAGCGGTGCGGATCACGTTCATGGCGACTTCAAAACACAGGAACATCAGATTGATGATAGCGACCGTGAATATAATCTTTACGCCCAGCACTTGTTTGATCTCCGCTTGTATGGACCGCAATCACCCGACCCGACCTGGCCCGACTCCGCCCCAGTAAGTCACAATGTAGTAGCAAGCCCAGCCGAACAGCCCGAAATAGACGAACAGCAACCAGACCGGGAGCACGCCCTCGTGCGCCTTGATGTAGCCACCGGCATACTCATGCAGGTCGTGCGTCTCAGGCCCTTTGTCCTCGGTTCTACGACCGGTCAGCGTGGTCTGTGTATCGGTCATGTGCCATCTCCGCGTGATAGAACTTGAGGGCTGCCTGGTCGGTCTCGCTCAGCGCTCCGCCCATGACTCCCCAGATGAAAATACAGGTGGAGCCCAGTCCCATGAGAATTGCAACGGCGTACGGGCCCAGTATTTCGTAGTCCGCCATGATCTATCCTCCTCGGAATCCGGCGCTAGGGTTGCAGCAATCCATACGCTTGCTCCGGACCCGGAGTTTCCAAACTCGGATTATCCAGTGCCTCACGCTCCGCAGTAGAGATGTTCAATGGTTCCCCGGTGAGCGGGTCAGTGAAAGCGGATAACGACAAGATATAGTAAGCCAACGCCCAGCGATCCGCATCCGGGAACGCGTCGTGAAAGGACGGCATCGGTGTACCGCTCAAGCCGGTGGAGATGGTCCTGTAGATGTCGGTCACCGAGGCGCCGGATTTGAACTGGCCGCTCGTGAGGTTCGCGGGGTGCATCGGGAAACCCGCATCATCCTTCAATCCGGCGGCCTCTTCCCCGTCACCTTTACCGGTCTCCCCGTGGCATTCCCAGCACTTGGCCTGGACCCAGACTTCCTTGCCGTGTGTGATCAAGGCGGGCGTCGGCCCCGGCGGCGCTGGAATATACAGCGGCTGACCCGGCGGCGCATTGACGAAGAATAGTGCGGGCTTTTTGGGATCGGAGCGGTCCATCGCGAGGACGTATTTGATGTACTGGATCACGGCGAGTCGATCGTTCAGCGGCAAGTCGTACCAGGGGGGCATTGCGGTGCCGCGCACTCCGCGCGTGATGGTGCGCAGCATATCGCCATCGCTCGGCACCGGGTCCTCGGTCAGCCTGAACTTGAAGACCCCCTGGGTGAAGTTGCGCGGACGCTGGTTGTACAGGAAGGTCGCCGCCGGCCCATTACCGTCGCCCTTCACCCCGTGGCAACCGACGCAGCGACGCTCATAGACTTCTTTGCCATGCTCGATCCACTCCGCCGAGCGCGGCATGGTGATGCCGGCCGCCTCAATTTCCTGCGGCTCGAACAGATCCCGCCACTTGCCGCGGTTCATTCCCAACTTCTGCACGTAGGCGATCAGCGCCGCGACCTCCTTGGTCTCAATGACGAGTTTCACGCTGCCGCCGGTGTACTCGTTGTTGGGAGTCCAGACCACCGGGTATTTTCCCTGCGCGGCCCTCGGCACGAACAACAGACCATCGGCATTGGGCGTTATCCTCACCTGCTCCTTACTGGCGAAGTCGAACAACCTTTCGGTCACTTCGTTGCGTTCGAGGGTATTGTTCGACGCGGTGTCTTTGACGATCTTCACCGCTCCAGACGGCGCATCGAACAGACCGGAATAGGGGTCCATGATGGAATCGGGCGTCAGCATCCGAGGATTCCAGAAATGCGCCAGATGCCACTCGTTGCTGTACTTGAGCCCCTCCCGAGTCAGGTCCGGACCGATGCGCCGTGTGCCGAACAGATGCGGCACATCGTAGGCATATTCACCCGCCTCGCTGACCGGTCCCCAGCGACGGGTCTCGCCGGTCACCGGCCGCACGTACTGGGAATGGCAATACCAGCAGCCCTCGCGCAGATAGATACGCCGGCCTGCGTTCTCGAGCGGCGTGTAGTCGGTGGCCGAGGTCTGCACCCACTTGAGTTGACCGATGTCGTTGCGGATCACGGCCGTGACGTGGTTGGTGGTTGCCGAGGGCTCGAAAAAGGGCAGCACACCTTGGGTGATCAGGGCGAGGAAGAAGAAACCCACGCCGGCCACCAATGCAACGAAGCGCGCGCTCATCTTGCAGACGCTCCGGCCGGCAGCGCAGCCAGGCCGTCAGGCGAAGGACTTTCAGGCCTGAAGCCAACCGCCGTAGGTGATCTCTTGATCGCGGTCATCATCAGATTGATGATCAGCAGCGACATCCCGATATCCATTGAAGTCCCCGCCAGGGTCCGTACCAGCCAATACGCGCGCATCTGAACCACCGTATCGACCCACTCGGTGCCATTCATCCACTGGAAGCCCTGCTGCAGACCGGCGGCGCTCAGTACCAGACCCATAGTGGAAATGCCGCACGTGATCAGCCAAAACGACCAGTTACCGAGCGTGAACGACCACAGTTCTCGTCCGCACATGCGCGGCCAGAGATAGAGCAATCCGCCCATCGCCCACACGACGAAGGTGCCGAACACCGTGAGATGCGAATGTGAGATCACGAAGTCCGTAAAATGAGTCGGCTGCTGGATCGAGCGCAGCGCCTCGGTCGAGCCCTGAAAGCAGCCGAACAGGTACATCAACGAGCCCATGATCAGAAATTTCGCCGGCAGATTCGGCCCGAACTCGCGCCAGCGGCCCTTCACCGTGCCGAAGAAATTCACCAGCACGGTCCACACCGGAATGATCAGCAGCATGGAGGTGATGATCGCCAGCGTCTCGGCCCAATCGGCGATCGGGCTGTAGAGATAGTGATGAATCCCGACGAACGGGTAGAACAGCGCCAGCGACCAGAACCCGACCAGCGACAGCTTGTGAGCGTAGAGCGGATTGCGCACGCTCAGCGGGAGGAAATAGTAGATCAGCACGTAACCCGCCGGCGTGATCCAAAGACCGACGATGTAATGAATATAAAGTCCATGGAACGCGGCGCTGTTGATGCCCGAGATCGTGTAAGGCAGGATAAAACTGCCGAGCACCAGATTGAGCGATGTCCACACGAAGGCACCGATCAGATACCACAGTGACACGTAGAGCGACGGATCGAGCCGCCGGCCGATGGTCGTCAGAAACTGCAGGGTGGCGATGACGGTGCAAAAAAAGATCGGAATCTCGGCGAGCAAAGGCAGCTCACCCGCCTCGAGACCGTGATTGTAGCCGAGCGGCAGCGACAGGAGCCCCGCGGCCAGAAACAGGTTCCATGTCCAGGCGACGAGCACGCCGTAGCGGTTGAACGCAACCCGCACGCCGCATAGTCGCGGCACCAGGTAATAGCATTCTCCGATGAACAGTCCCGAGAACGCGCCCATGATGACGCCGTTGACGTGCACGGGGCGCAGCCGCCCGAATGTCAGCGGCAGATGCCCCCCAAGATAATCCGGGAAATTGAACATCCCGGAGATGTATGCTCCGACCGTAGGGGCGAACATCAGCCAGAACATGCCCCAGTAGAGCCACGCCCGCACCACCGGCCAGTCGACCAGAGCATCCAGGTCGAGTCCCGCATACGGACCATGCAATGCGTCTGATGTTGTCGCTGTCGTTGCTTCAGCCATGAACGCTCACTCCGTGATTCGATCTATCTGCTCTTTAGCGAACCAACCGGGCCTCTGTAGCGGAGAATTCGCAGCGCCTGAGCCGTGTTCGTGCTCGCCTTGCTCTGTCACAGTGGCCTTTGCCGGTGAGTGTCGGCGTGGCGGTCGCGCCGCGGTGTCTTGCTACTTGGGCGTGAGCTGGATGTCGGCGGTCACGGTCTTGCCTGCAGTCACCGTGACCGGCATTGATTTCTCGCCCGCGGCTTCCTGCCATGCCACCAGAGTGTAGGTGCCGGGCGGCACATCCTTGATCGTGAATTTGCCGTCGTCTCCGGTGGTCGCAAAGTAAGGATGGTCGAACTCCCAGATCCATGCGCGCATCCATTCATGCGCATCGCATTTGACTTTGATGAGCTCCGGGGTCGCGGGCAACGGCTTGGTTACCGAGAACCCCTTATAAGGCAGTGCAATATTGTAAATGGTGGCGTTCGTCTCGCTGTTTTGCGGATGCGTGTTGTGCAGCACCGGATCTTCGGAGGAAATCGTGATTTGCTGACCCACGGTTGCAGCCTGCACCCGCGGGCTGAACATGCAGTGGGTGTTCACCAGAGAAATGGTCGTGGGATCGGTCGGCAGTGCCTTGCCCTTGGTGATGTCCTTCAGGTACACCTCGACGTTTTGCAGTCCGCCGTCCTTGCCGACTACATACACGGGGTTCGTTATGGACTCGCCGCAATAGTCCTGGTTCTTGGTGACCACGATCGGAGCGATGGTGGGCGCCGCGCCGGCGAGCTTTACCACTCCCTGGATAGTGCCTCCATTGGAGACCGCAACGACCGTATAGTCTGCCAGAGCCAGTTGTGCCAGCAGCACCGTGCCGCTTACGACCGCCACGGCCTGCGATAGAAGGCGCGGCTTGAGGCAGGCCTTCAGCAAGGATGATTCAACGGCAAATTCGATCACTATCCCCCCCAATGCGATTTCTGATCACCTGCATCGCCAGTCATTTTGCGGAACGAGTACGCGAGTCAATCGCCATCGGTGCCACACTGCATCGCGGTCGAAGTTGTCGCAATGGGTAGAAGTACCCACGAATTCGGCGGTTAGTAGAACTACCCAGCCATTGTCCGCCGCGGTGTTTCATCGCCCGCCCTCGCCGTTGGGCTTGGGCGTCCCTCCCGCCACGTTCTTCGGGTAGAGCGGACTTAGGCTCTGTATGAAATGCACCAGATCCCAAGCCTCTTCGGGACTGATCGAGTCGGCGAACGAGGGCATCGGCGTGCCATTCAAGCCGGTAATGAACACTCGGTATATGTCGGGTCCGTTGTCACCGCACTTGACGTGGCCTTCAGTGAGGTCATACGGCACGATCGGGTTGCCCCAATCGTCTGTGAGATCATCCGCCGACGGACCATCGCCTTCACCGCCATCGCCATGGCATTGCGAGCAGTTGAATTTTTGATATATGGCCGCGCCGCGTTCCACGGATTTGTCTGTGTACGGGGGCTCAGGGGGAATGGTAATCGGCGGTTCCGGCTTCTCGGTCGCAAAGCGCGGCGAAAAAGTCTTGATGTAGGCGATGACATCGAGCCTTTGTTGATGGCTCAGCGTGGTACGCAGGCTTGACATGGACGTGCCATACAGACCCGTGATCAAGATTTTTTCAAGATCGGCGTCGGTCGGCAACGAGCCCGACGGCGTGGTGCGCCACTTGAATGTGCCCTGCCGGAAATCGCGCGGCACCGGGGTTGTCGCTTCGGCGAAGTGACCCTTGCCGTCGCCCTGTTCCCCGTGGCAGAGGACGCAATACTTCTCGTAGACAAGTTTACCCCGAGGCGCGTCTCCCACATCCTGTGCGCAAGTCATGCCCGCCAATAGCAACAGCGTGACCAGAGCCGGGGGCACCGCCGTGTCGCGGGTGGCCATTAGGATTTACAACTCCGGAACCGCGATCCGAAACCAACAGGCCTAAAAGGTGGCAACATAATCAACTACAGCCGCGATCTCATCATCCGTCATTTTCTCGGTGACATGTTGCATAACTTTGTTTTCTCGCAGCCCGCTGCGGTACTGCAACATCTCCGTCGACACATATTCTCTATGCTGGCCGGCGAGGCGTGGCTGGGTGTTGACGCCCTCGCCGCTGTGGCCGTGGCATACGGTGCAAGCCTCGATGTCACGCTCCGGCGCCCCGTTCTCGTACAACGCCTTGCCTTTGCCGGCCAGCGCGGGGTTGCTCGATCCGCTGCCCTTCACAGGGGGTTGGCTCGAGAAATACTGCGCGACCCCTTTGATTTGCTCATCCGTAAGACCCCGGGCTACACCCCACATGAAGGCTCGCGCGCGGGGATCGCTACGACCACGTATCCGGAATAGCTTCAGCTCCGCCTCGATGTAGCCGGGTAGCTGCGCGGCCAGAATCGGGAAAAGCGGCGAGATGCTGACACCATTGCCACTGACACCATGGCACTTGGAGCACGCGGCACTGACGAGCTCCCTGGGGGCCAAGGTGGATGGATCCGGCGGCACGACAAGAGCCGCCGAGTGCACATCACGAACGCCTATGGTCGCGAGCGCGATCGCCGCAACTGTGAGCGAGTGGGACGTGAGCTTTTTCATCAGAAGTCCATCCATAGCCCAAATATCCAGGTGTTGTTGTTCCCCGCTTTGATATTGGGAAAGCCGGGGGAATTGGGAAAGGTGGCGTTGCTCAGATTAAAGGGGCTTTGGTTGTTGGCCACCACCTGATAGACGTTGTACTGCAGGATGAACCTGAAGTTCAGCCAGGGGAGGTAATCCAGCTCATAAACCTCGTATTGATTGGCCGGTGAGCCATTGCCCCCATTCGCGAGCGGATCCCACGTGCCGGTCGTCCGCGTGAAGCTGACGAGTCCGCCATAGCGACGATCGCGGAAGTACTCACCCGTGACTAAAAACTGCGTCAGCGTGTCCGTTGGGTTCGTGTAGATCGGTGACGATGCACCGGTGAAGGTCGCCGCTACCAGCTGAGAGCTGTTCTGTTGCCGCTCGTGGGTGACATGACCCAGAAAGCCAAAGATATTGTGTTGACCGTTGTACTGGTACTGCCAGTCGACGCTGAGATCGGTATAGCGATTGATGGCTCCCGGCCAGAAGGTCTGCGCAGGCGTGTAGGGTGGCGTCCCGGGTGTTCCCGCCGCAATTGCCGCCTCATTTGCAGCTAACTGTTGCTGCGCCGAGATGTAGCCGACCGATGGAATCCAGTTGACGTACAGCGCGCTGCCGCCGATTTCCGCCGAGTGGTAGCCCCAGTCGCGCTCGTACGCGATGCGCGCGTAAGGCGCAAAACGATCGATGGCACCGCCATTGGCGGCAAGACTGACGCTGTCAACGACGGGTGAACTGCCGCCGGGAACCGCAGAGTGATATTCCGAAAATTCGAAGTAGAGGGAGTCGTCATAGAAAACATAGGCGCCGACACCGGCAGCAACCCCGGGCCCCAGAGCATTGATTATCGGCCCACTCGTCCCGGCACCGGCGACCCCGCCGCTCCACAAAGTCACGGTATTGAAGTTCGGAATGGTATAGCTGCCAATTCCGTTCCAGACGTCCTGGAAGGTTACATAGTTGTTGGCCGTGATGCCCCACACCCACTTGTTGTCGGCGGTGTGATCGCTATATCGGATATCGATATTGTCGACACCCACGCTACCCGACTGCCCATTGTAGGTTAATTGCAACCAGGCGCCCACACGATCCGAGACGGCTCCCGCGTACACCAGGCTGAACTGATCTGGGAACTGCACTGTGTCGCTTTGCGCGTGGGCGGGATAAGGCTGACCAGTATCCGGCGGCGCCCGGTTATAATGATCGTAGCCACTCTGCATGAGAACGGCGACTCCCGGCAGATCGGTGAGCCACAGCGTGTTCTTCTTGTGGTCATCGATGTCATTGACCAGCGGCGGCCTCGTGGTCAGCGTGTATCCGCTGAGCTTGAACCGTCGGCCGAATGCCGTGAGCTCGGGCGGTACGGTGTGGCAGGCCTCGCAGGCCAAACCCGTCTGCCGGGCGAAAGGTGGAATGGCGCTTGCCGGCTGCGCAACAAGCAGCAACGCTGATCCGCCGAGGATGAGAGCGGCCACGGCGCCGGGTCTTGAAAATCTCACGGCAGACAACCCGGACCTGAGCTCACGTTGGTCATTTTAGTGTCCCCCTCCCCCGCATTAGCCCTGGTTCTTGAATGACTCTATTTCTGAATGCGCATCGCACACTGCATCGCGATTCGTTTTGTGGCAATGGGGATTTGTACCCACGATCGCCATCGTCGTGGGGATTTATATGCAAACGTTTACTGAACGCGCCGCAAACAAAGTGCGGCGGGTGATCTCGTCATCACAGGCGGATCGCCACGCTTTCGCGAGCCACCTCGATAACTGGCTCGCCCGGCGATCGAAGAATTGAAGGCCTCTGCTCGCCTTTCTTCGCGTGCTTCATGAGTCAGACGCGGGGGATCCGCCAGGAAGGTCGGCAGCACGCAGGACGGCGACGATAAGGGAAATATCACGCAACTAAAGGGACTACGAATGAAAAAGTCCATCGTCGATGAGATGACGTCTCCTTAGATACGCCATGTGAGCCATATAAATATTGGCGCGCGCTCTTTGAACACGCATAGCAATTTCATTTTAAAATAAGTTCACGAATATATTCACTGCCCAGAACTTTTCTGTATTCATTCCGGCCCACTCTGGCCTTGTTCTGACACTCGGTGCTACAGATTACTTTCTTGGCCACTGCTTCCAGCTCGACGCCTTTATCTAAAGCCGCAGCCGCGTTTTTATAAGTGATCGCGAGAATCATATTGGGCTGATCCGGTGATTTTGGAGTGAGCCTGAAGACCTTGTAATCGATGATCAGCCCAGCTTTCTTCGTGGCTTCCATGGTCGGCTTCCATGTCGAATTTAGCCAATCGATGTACTCTTCAAAATGCCCGTACTCAACTTGTATGTAGTCCACCTCAGTGACCGGGCCCTCAGTGTACGCGCGCTCATCCTGGGCACGTGCATCAAGCGAAAGTGAGGAAGCTGCGAGACACATGGATAAGATAATAGTCTTAATCATTTTCTCTTCACCTGTTGTGAATATCCGCATTTCCGCAAAAGCATGAATTCCCCAGAGTCCCCGGGAGACGGCCATCCTCATTGGTTAGGTTTGCGGAACCTCAGGATGAACTGGTCGGTGTGTCCGCGAATCGTCGGGTCGAACACTTTGGCGGTGCGGGGGTCCGCCGGATTGGCGAGAATCGAGCTCTCGGAGTCGAACCTGAAGCCCGCGGCTTCGACCTCTCGGCGCACGGTCGATGACTCGATGCGATGCAAGGTCTCGGTTACATTTGCGGGAGCACCCAGAGCGGCGGAATGATCGAGAATTACATATACGCCACCGGGCTTCAGCGCACTGTAGACGGCCTTGTTAAACGCGGCGGTGTCGACCGGGCCCATGAACTCGTCGTGCAGGTCGTGGTAATTTCGGGAAATCCAGAACAGGTCGAGCTTCTCTGGGAACTTTAGTCCTTCGAGCGCCGCGGCAGTCGTAACCGTTACATTTGCATGGGTGACGGCATAGCCCTGCAGCTCCCCTACTGCCTTAACGAAATGCTCGAACTTGAAGAAGGCGGTGGGCTCCACGGCGTAAACGTGACCCGTGGGGCCGACGACGCTAGCGAAGAGACGCGTGAAATAGCCTGCGTCGGCGACATAGTCGGCAACCTTGTCCCCCGATTTAATGCCTACGAACACTAAAGTTTGCACCGGCTTTCGGTCAGCATCCCGTGTGGTGTCAGAGTCCGGACGCGACGGATCGGCGACCGCCATTGTGGCGGCGGTTGAATTACTTGCGTTGTCCAAGGCATTCGCCCCGGAAACAAGCGCGACGACTGCGACCAAGATAGCCATAATTTTCATATAGATTCCTCTCCTGAATATTCTGGTTTAGCCCCGCGTCTCAGCAAGGTAATGCGGAATGGATCGGTCTGATTGTCCTCGGCGCCTTACGACTCAAGCGCAAACGGCGGCACATCGATCTCGCCGCTTGCGATGTAGGTTGTTGCGCCGCCAACGCTGACAGAGGTCACGACGTTTCCGCTCTTACGCGCCTCCGCTTCGATTTCGCTTCGGCGCCCCATCGAGACGCCTTGCTGGATCGAAAGGCGATAGGCCATCCCGCCAAAATCGGGCTTCGATGCCATTGCCCCGACGAGGGCGGCACAAGCGCTGCCTGTCGCGGGATCTTCTTCGACGCCCAGCGCGGGTGCGCACATGCGAGCGTAGAGATTGCCGCCATCCCGTAGATTTCCTGCGAAGAAGAAGACGTGGGGACCCCACGCACGCGCGAGCGTTGCCGCCCAGGCAGCCCGATTGATCGCCGCCCGATCGACGACCTCGTTCGAGCTCAGTTGCGCAAAACAGAATGGAAGACCGACACCCGCGAAAAAGACTTGGCTCACCTCGGCGGGCTCGATGGATAGGACGGCGGCGAGATCAGTCGGAGAAGGTGCGCCGGTCGGGGCGTCGATCTTCCCCGACAACGTCAACGTGCCGTGGAACCCTCCATTTCGCTGAGCGACGTCGACGGTCACGGGACCGACATTCTCCTCCAGAATGAGGCGGATTGGATCACTAAGCCATTCGTGCTGTTTCATCACCAGCGCACAGGCCGTGCCGACCGTGGGATGCCCCGCAAAGTCGAGCTCCGCCCGAGGTGTGAAGATGCGCACCCGACACGTGCTCGCAGGATCGTTCTTCGGCAGGACGAAGGTCGTTTCGCCGAAATTGAATTCGCGAGCGATCTTCTGCATGCCCTCGGTCGAAATGCCGGCCGCGTCAGGCAGAACCGCGAGTTGATTACCGCCGAACGGTGTCGAACTGAAAACATCGACGATGTGAAATGTGTACTTCATGAGATCACTCTCCGTGCGTCGCCTCAAGCCTTGACGACGAGGTCGATCTCAACGCAGGCCCCAAGCGGCAGCGCGGCCACCGCGATCGTCGTGCGGGCGGGAAAGGGCTGACTGAAATGCTTTGCGTAGATGCCATTCATCGCGCCGAAGTCAGTCATGCTCGTGAGATACACACCGGAGCGCGCAACGTGATCGAAACTCTTGCCGGCCGCCTTGAGAACCGCCGAGAGATTCCGGAAGACGCGCTCTGTCTCGGCCACGATACCCCCCTCCACCACCTTGCCAGTGGCCGGGTCTTGGCCAACCTGACCGCTGAGGTAGAGGAAACCACCAACTTCGATCGCCTGGGAGAACGGGCCGACCGGCGGCGCAAGTTCCGGCGAGGTAATCGCGGTCTTGCTCATGGCAGCAAACTCCTGTGAATACTCGGTTAGATGGTCAGGATGGCGGAGCCGAGGTTGCGCGCGCTTCCAATACCTTGTGGGCGTCCGCAGCGTCCTTGTTCAGAACCTCGGGACCGCCCGTCTGCCGAATTTGCATCGCATGAGGCATACAGATTTCCGCAACAGCATGAATTCCGTAATACTCTGATGCGCGACAGGTAATTCCACAACTTCATTATTTTCACGATTATAATGCCAGTTCCGCACGATTCTGTTATTCGTCGGGAGAACGCTTTAGGAGACCCCGTGCTCGAAGATTTACGCGCCCTCGTAGAGTTCGCCCATGCCGGGTCCATCGCCGGTGCAGCCGATCGTCTATTCCGGACGCCCTCTGCGATTACCCGGCAAGTGCAAAGGCTGGAGGCTGCATTGGGTGCCGAGTTGCTCGACCGCTCGGTAAAGCCGCCGCGTCTGAACTCCCTTGGCTCCAGGGTGCTCGAACAGGCGCGAGATCTGCTACAGCGCACCGAGGCGCTCAAATCTCTTACGTCGAGCGACGCCGAACCTCACGGCCTCTTGCGCATCGGGCTCGCGCATGCCCTGGCCGAGGGGACGCTTATCGAACCTATTCAGGCGCTGACTGAGAAATACCCCAGGGTTCGACTGCGGCTGTCGAGCGAACTGACCGGTGAATTAATCAACCGGCTGCTCGGGGGTGAACTCGATGTTGCTGCCGTGCTGTTGCCCGAAGGTAGAACCGCGCCTGCACCTCTTCTGACGAATATAATCGCTAGAGACCGCATGGAGATTGTTCAAGGCGCCGCAGGCAACGTTGACGGTGATTGGAAAGCTTTGAGCCGAGCACCCTGGGTGCTCAATCCGCCCGGGTGCTTTCTTCGGGCGGGCCTCATCGATCGGATGGAGCGTGCCGGCTTCACCCCGCATGATTGCGGCTGAAGTCCACAACATGCATATGCAGCTGGCGTTCGTTCAGTCCGGTTATGGTGTGGGGCTGCTACCGGCTCGCTTTATTGCCAGGAATCATTCTTTCGATCCCGTGAAAGTCTTGCGTCCCCCATCGTTTGACCTGCACCGATCCGTCGCGATAGTCCGGGTTGGGCAACTCGGCGCGTTGGGGAAAGCCGTCGAACTGTTGGCACACGGGTTTCGGCAATTGTTTGAGGCTGCCGATACCAAGAAGCTCGTGGCGAGGCACCGCAGAGGTGTGCCCGCGAGTCGGCGGGCGGCGCGACCGCCCAAGTAGTCTCCGGACATTGCGTGTTCCAGCTGAGTATAAGCGTCCGCATCCCCATGAGGTTTTCTTCGATCGGCGACGAGATCTCTGACGTCATCGGCAGCGCACGCGCCGCTGATGGGGTGACTAGAATGGCAAGTAATCGAGTCGAGGCACTCGCTCGAACGCCCTCTCTCGGCCAACTAAGGTGGCTTCGTAAGATAACGCCGTCGCTGCAATCCAGGCGTCATTTTCCCCAAGCCGACGAGAGAGCGAACTCTGCAGCGCAGCCGTACGCCAGGCAATGGCCCGAGAGAGAAGTACGACGCGAAACGATGCGAGAAACTCAACGAGTGCGCGCGGATCGACAAAGCCTTCCGCAAACTCGCCGAGCGTGATAATGCTGATCGCCGCTGCCTGACGGCGGTTTCTCGCCAACACGCCGTGTGCGGGCCCTACTTTTCCGTGCACCAGCTCATCTTCGAACTCGATCAGGAAGCTGGTATCAAGCAGCAGCATCGCGCGACCGCCGCCGGCGCGGCCCAGCACCTCGGCCTTCGAAGGCCTTCATAGCATCAAGCAAATCTCCGGCGGTCAATGCCGGTCGCTCCGAAAGCACGCGGCGGATGACGCGTGAGAACGACTCCTTGGGGTCCTTCCTCTCTCGCACCAGGAGTTCATACGCATCTATTTCGATAGAAATGGTTTTCGTAGCCATACACAGATCATGCATGGGCTGTGCATCGAAGTCAAACTCCGGAGGTGCAGCAGGATCTCCAGTTGAAGGAAGACTACCAAGCCGCGCGCCGCCGCTTTGACTTAACCTTGCACCATCCGCGAACCGAGGATTTTCGACGGTCCTTGCGAGATATTTACGCAAGGAAAGAGAACGCACATGCGCTAACGCTTGGCGCGTCGCGCTATGATTGAAGCCCTTTCGTACATGGAGAGTTCGATGGCCAAGACCAGGGTCGCAGCGATGTTGGGGATCGCATTTACGTCGGGGTGTGCGGTGACCCCACCTCCCCCGCGAACCGGATTCACGCCACCTGTCCCAGTCGAGCAAAGAGGCGTCCACAGCGGTGTGAAGCAGCAAATCTGGTGGACAACCACGCTCAATCCCAAATGCGAGTTGGTTGGCTATCCTGAATTTATCATCGCAGCATCTCCCCGCCATGGCTCTGTTGTCACGGAACATGGGGAGCAATATCCCGGTTTCCCCCAGACAAACGACCGCTCAGTCTGTAACTCGAGACTGGTGCCTGCAACCAATCTTTATTACCAATCAAATCCAGATTTTCATGGCAAGGATTCACTGACCATGAAGGTTCTCACGGCTGACGGCACCGTTAAGACCGTTCATATCGAAATCGAAGTATTCTAACCTCCGCAGATCGCTTCTTCTCGCGCAGTTTTGTTTGACGCCGATAAGTTCCTGCGCGCAGAAGCCCCTGGCTGCCCGACGAGTGAGTAGTCTCTCGCGATTGGAAGTGCGGTGTTCTTCTGCGAGGTCAATGGCACCGAGGGCTCACGTTTCGGCGAAACCGATGTCGGGCTCTGGCTCGACCACTTGATTCGCCACCGCCCGCGGTCGCCAGCGTAGCGACGGAAGCACGAATATCATACCCAGTAGCGCGCCTGCGGCCACGTCCAGCGTTACGTGCTGTTTGATGGCCAGCGTCGAGTATGCGATGAGAATAAACCACGCTCCGTTGAGCAGTCGCAATAAGCGCGGTGCTCCCGTCGAATGAAGCACGTCGTCTACCCGCACGGCCGTGAAGATCGCGACAGCCACATGCATCGACGGGCACGCATTGCTAGCTTCGTCAATCCGATGGAGCACGGCGAATCCGTTGTAGCCGGTTGCATCCAGAGTCAGTGGTGGCACTCGGGTCGGCCAGAAATAAAAGATCGCGAGTCCACTGGAACAGAGTCCGACCATCCAGAGAACGTACACCGAGAGCGCGGCATACGTTCGCTGTAACCCTGGCCCGAACCCGATGTAGATCCACAGCGAGACGTAGGCAGGCAGTGCCTGGGGTTGGAACGGAATCATGAGATCAAGCTTGGTCCTCGGCATGATGATCGGCATGTGCGCCGGGTACCGTTGCACATAAAAGTAGCCAATGAAGAAAAGCCCGGTGAGAAGGGTCGTACCGGTCACCGTCAAGGCGAAGCTTCGACGGGCTCGAGCGCCGAGCTCGACGTTCCATCGACGCCGGAAGCCGGTCGGTGAGTCACAGTTGGTGGAGTTGCGTAACATGCTAGGGCCAAGACCAGGGACCAGGTGATGAACCGTACTGCTTCGTCACGCCGCGGAATAGTCCGTGATCTGCAGTACCCGAGTGCCAGGGACAGGGGTAATTTTGACAGGCTGCATTTGGTCGTACTCCTTGTTTCCCAAGGCGCGTGATCTGACCACCGTGTGACCGCCTGCGGGTGCGGTCCTTCTCGGATCTAACCTACTGATCTACTAGGGGATTGGTAGCCGGGGCGTGATTCGGAATTATAAGCACCGGAATTTCCACGAGATTTTCCTTGACCACCGCTGCAAGCCATTCCCGCCTAGGTCCCGGGTGACAGGCTATAGCCTTTAATCCTTTAGTTATTGACAAGGTATAACTACTCATTTATAGTGTTATTGAATAGCCATAGCTACTCGGAAAACGCCATGCTACGTTCCTTGCCCTTACAGCAGCTAGATAAGACGCTCAGCCCTTGGCGCTCTCTGCCACGCTCCCGGCCGAGCGGCGGCTGGCTTCGCGCGGTACGACAGGCATTGGGCATGACCACGCGCCAGCTGGCCAAGGCCGTGGGGGTCACCCAAGCCGCGGTCGTGGACGCCGAGCGGACCGAAGCCAAAGGCGATATCACCCTCACGACATTGCAACGATACGCCGCGGCGCTCGGTTGCGAATTGACCTATGCGCTGGTACCCAAACGTCCGCTTCAGGAAGTAGTGGAGGAGCGGGCTGAGCGAATCGCGCGCGACGAGGTCTCGCGCGTGAAACATTCCATGGCACTGGAAGATCAGTCAACGGGTCGGGAGCACTTAGAGCGCGAGATTGCGGAGCTGCGTAGGAAGCTCATGGAAGGCAAACGTTCACGGCTGTGGCAGTGAGATTTGAGTATGCTCCTGGATAACGCGTGACTTCCCACGACTCCGCTATCAGCCCGTAGGGACCGAAGCGCCATTCCTCTAAGCCACGCTTCAAACCACGTCGATTGAACGGTCAAGCCACGCAGCCCCAGCGCCGCTGCATAGGACGTTTCCTATAGTGATTGGGGAAACCAAAGGCTGTTTTAGCGTGCTCTCGGAGAATACCGTCGGATGAGGCTGACGTGAAAAATACGGAAATAGGGACAGAAGGGTGACATCGAAATCTTCAATGCCGGATACCTGGGCTGTGGGCAGCCTTGCCGCTCGAACGCAACAGAGCATTATTACTCGTGCAACTACGTTTCTATCTCTTATCCTGATCCCATCGCTTAGTTCAGCGGCCATTTATAAATGCATTGCCCAGGATGGCGGCATCACTTACACCGACGAACCCTGTCCCGCAGATACGACGACGCAATACATCGATCCGGCGGCGCCCCGGTGGCTTAACGAGTCATCGCAGACTATGAATGCTGCCCCGGCGTTCCCCGACGCAAAGTCCCAATCGCAGCCTGAGATCATCGCTACACTCTGCGCAAATGATGAATTTAGATTTTGGCTCAAGGCGCAGCGACATTCGTTGCCGGAACGGGATGCCAGAACAGCGAAATTCATCGAGATCAGCAACCTTTGCCGAAGGGCTCTGCACCTCCCAGATGTGGCGGCGCCGATTCCGCAAACACCCTTGAAGCGCGTTCTTGGCCAGGAGATGCCGCGGCGGCTGATACTCTCGCGGAACTAGTCAGAAGCGATTCGCTTGAGAACGGCAGTCATGGGGTTCGGTCGCTTTGTTTGAACTGTGCTGGCGTGAGGTTACCGAGGCCCGAGTGTGGGCGGCGGTCCGCGTGCTGCGCTGACTTCATCTGTCGCCGACCAGCGTTCGAGCGTGTCGCCGAGTTTATCGAGCAACGCCAGGCCCACCTCGCTTGGGCGGTTATTTGCAGATACCTGGCTACCCTGAGATTGATGGCGGCCCTCTGATTCAAGGCACGGACGGCAATCTATACGGGGCGGCACCGGCCGGCGGCAGCGGGGCCTGCCCCAACGGATGTGGAACCGTTTTTAGAGTTACCCCAGCCGGCGTCATCACCGTCCTCTACTCTTTCGGCAGTAATGCCGCCGATGGCCAAACGCCCTCCGGCGGCCTGGTACAGAGTATTGACGGCAACTTCTACGGGCTCACATGGACGGGTGGAAATACACCGCCGGGTAGTGCGACACCCAATTGCAATTGCGGGACGATCTTCCGCATCACGCCCGCCGGCGAGGAAACCGTGCTGTACTCTTTCGGCACGAATGCCAACGACGGTAAACAACCCAGTGGCGCTCTGCTACAGGCCAGCGACGGGAATTTCTATGGCACTACCCGGTCCGGTGGAACATCGAATGACGGCACGGTGTTCAAGCTGGTCGTTGGAGCAAACTGAAGGATCGCTGTGCAATCCTCCCGCGGTAGATTGAGCTGCCGTTCCGAGATCCAGCCGCATTCCATGCCGACCGTTTTCGATAGAGCTGCCAGCGCACAGACCCGGGGCTACGGGGTCAAGCTACCGAGCGGCGGGCAGGCTGATGTGGAAGGTTGCGCCACATCCCAATAATGGTGCCGAGTTCCATCTCCGCACTTGAACGGAGGTCGAGCGCCGAAGTCCTGAGAACTTACATATAAAAGTTGGTAGCGGGGGCGTGATTCCCGCTGGGAGAAAAGGCCGCATGTGGATCCGCCTCGCCTCGGCGCGGTGACCGGGAGAGCCCCAAGGCGGCTCCGCAGTTCATCGCTCGCAGCCCGGTCGTTGCAAGCGCGATCTGATTCAGGCTCACGCGCCCGCGCGCTGCCGCGGCGCACGTAGACCTGTCGTCGTCGCCCTTTTAGCCGACGGACTTCGCTCCGGTAGGGTCTCTCTATCTTTTTGGCTGCGGACGCACCTGACGGAGATACGGCAAGCCGGCGCGACTTACCCGACGCGCGCTCGCTACGTGCTCTGTCTCGGCGTATAAAAGGAAGACCCTACAAGCGGAAGTACGCGGAATGAACACAGCCACCCTGCCCCGCCATGTTGCACCACTGGCGGGCCGCATCGTCGATGTCGACAGCCACGAAATGGTGCCGGCGCAAATCTGGGTCGAGACCTTCGGTGAGATCGCCCGGCCGATCGCCGATCTCATCATGTCGCTGCCGGTGCGCAACAAGAACAGTCCCAACATCCCGGGCTATGCCGGCGACCGCGCCCCGCCGGCGCGAGAAACGCTGTGGAGCACGAAGGGCGCGGATTCGCCCGGATCGGTCGATATGGCACGCCGCCTCGAAGTGCTGGACATGATGACGGTGAAGGAGCAGCTCCTATTCCCCACCAGCATCGGACTTTGGGGCATGACTCTAATCAACATGTCGGCGGACACCCCGCTTTTGCTCCAGCTCGGGAAAGGCGACCCCGCCGCCGGCTACGCCTACGCGCGCAAGCTGATGGATGCGCATAATGCCTGGCTGGTGGGCGTCGCTCGCGTTTCCAAACGGATCAAGCCGATCGCCCCCATCCATGGCAGTACGGTCGCCGAACTCATCACTGGCGCGCGCTGGGCCATTGATAACGGCATGGCGGGGGTCTGGATTACCAGTGGTCTGCTGCCCGGCGGCGTCTCGCCCGCACACAGCGACCTCGATCCATTCTATGCCATGTTGGCCGAGGCCGGCGTCTCACTTCACTTCCACATCGGCGGCCTGGGCCCCTTCCTCAGCACGAACAAGTGGGGCAACGCCGAGGCATTCTGCGGTTTCAAATCCTCGGCCGAAATCAGCCTTGACCCCTGGTGGCTCTCGGCAGTGCATTTGTCGGTGCAAAATTTCATCGCGACCATGGTGACCGGTGGCGTGTTTGACCGCCATCCCGGTCTGTATGCTGCCTCAGAAGAGCATGGGGCGCATTGGATCGGGCCGCTCGCGCAGCTTCTTGACATCTGGCACAACAACAACAACTCGCTGCACGAGAAGCAATATGTGAACGGGCCATCGGGCCGAAAGCTCCCGATGCGGCCATCGGACTATATCCGCCGCAACATCCGCGTCTCGCCGTTCGATTTCGAGCCCGTGGGTACTTATCTGGACCATTACGGACTCGACACAGTCTATTGCTTTGCCAGCGACTATCCGCATGTGGAGGGCGGCTCGGACCCAATGGGCAAGTTCAGCGCCGAGCTCGAACGCTTCGGCCCGGCGATGTTCGAGAAATTCTTCGTCACCAACGGCGCCGTTTTGTTTCCCCACTGATCCTCGCTCGCTTGGGGAGCTACTCGTAATCGTTGCCGTGGTAGCGTCCCTCCGGCATCCCTGGTAGGAACATAGTAAGGAGGAGTGCATGAGCGACTTTCTTCAGCAGATTATACCTCCAAACTTTTGGATATTTGTTGTGTTGGCAGCTTTAGTGCTACACGTTGTCGGGAATTACCTGCAACGGCTGTTGGACAAGAGCCTGAGTTCCCGCTCGGTGGTTCTGGTTCTGCGCGGAGTATCGAAACGCAGCCGAGAGAAGCGAGCGGCGCGCATGCAGCAGATCTCGGATTGGATCGATGGCAACAGTGACAGGGCTGCACTTGCATTAGTCGAAGCGAATTTTTTCTGTATCCTGGGATTTCTATTGCTGCTAAACGCATTCATTGGATTTGTCGCTGTTATCGTAACAAGACCGTCAAGGCCATTCCTCAATCCGATTCTGGAAGCACTATTTCTAGCAATGATTTGCCTTCTCGGATTTCTTTGTATGGCTACAGGTACCCGCATTCGCGGGGTATTGCTGCAACATCCAAAGGGTCTATCTGGACTGCACCGAGGTAACGCTCCCCGGCCGCGCTTATAATTAATAGACGACGGCATTTCCTTGGCGTTTGACGGTGCCCCGACACACGTTTCACGGCTTAATCACCCCATGGCACACCCCGGAGCACTTTTCGCGTCGTAAGTACGGTTGCGCGTACTCGTAATTGATCCCGGAAGTAGCCGAGTGCGCGGCGGGATATTGCGCGTCAAGGTCGATCCGCAGGCAATCATATGCAGTGTCACGCTGGACTCGCGTACACCGAAAGAGGTGGCGGATATGTAGTCCGCGTACTTGAAGAACGAGCTCGGATTCCGGGGCCGTATTGCCGTATTACCCGATCCACTCTATATGACTTGCCCAAGGCGTTGGAGGTCGATTTGATCGAGCAACATCGAAAGCGATATCCGGACGAATCCGCCCAATCGACAGCGACCCGCAACGTCGCTCCTTTTTGAGTTGCTTGTTTGTGGCGCATGCGGCTCGCGCTTCGTCGCCAGGAATCAGCATAGTTATCAGTGCGCATCCCGAATCTACGGTGGGCCCAGCGCGTGCTCAAACAAAATTGCTGTGCCAAGAGAAAGAGCCGAGACGGCAATCGTCAACTACCTCGCTACCGATCTGCTATCGCCCGAAGCGATAGCGATCGCAAAGCGCGAATACCAATCAGCCATTCTTGAGGAGGCGGAACGAAAGCACCAAGACACTGAGCAGCTCGATGCACTGCGGGCGGAAGAAGTCGTGTACAAAAAATGTTGAAGGCCCGGACCCTATCACCGGATGTCGCGCAGGCCGCACTGGACGGCGTGGCAAACAAGCGCCGAAAGGCAGCCTCGACCGTAAAGACGGCACCGGCATGGGGTTACGCATCAGCCGGTCAATCATTGAGTCGCATGGTGGGCGCTTGTGGGCGGTCGGCTCCCCTGGGCGCGGCGCAACCTTTCATGTGAACCTGCCCGCTGCCCGGAATGTTCCGCAGAGCCCCGCCAACACGGCGTAGGTGCAAATCACGCCACTTGTAAGTGGCTGATAAATAACATTTTTTACGGAATTGGTAGCGGGGGCAGGATTCGGAATTCTAGGCGTCCTGATCCCCATGAGATTTTCTTCGACGGCCAAGCGCGCAGATAAGACGGTGAATCTCCTCATTTTAACTTGCTGATTTAAATAATATTTATCAGAGTTACTGGGGCCCGATCTTGCACCTAGACACCGAGACCCAAATTGGATATACATTATAAATAATGTATATCCGAAGGAGCTACGATGCAAGTTTCAAAGTGGGGTAACAGCCTAGCCGTTCGACTTCCAGCTTCGGTAGTCGAGGCCCTCGGTTTGAAGGAAGGCGACAACATCGAGATCCACGCTGCTGGCAAGCGGACGTTCGAGATCGATAAGACCCCCTCCGCTCGAGAACTCCTGGCCAGACTGCGGAGGTTCCGTGGCCGGCTACCCAAGGACTTTAAGTTCGACCGGCTGGAAGCCAGTGAGCGGCGCTGAGGCATTCTTCGATACGAGCGTGCTTCTATACCTCCTGTCGGCCGATGCCAAGAAGGCCGACAAAGTGGAGGCGCTGCTCGCAGAATCAGGTGTTATCAGCGTCCAAGTGCTTAATGAATTTACTGCAGTCGCAATCCGCAAACTTGCCATGCCGCTGCGTGATATTCGTGAGGTCCTCGACACCGTGCGCTACATTTGCCGCACCGACGCGCTCACGGTCGAAGACCATGATCGGGCCGGCGAGATTATGGAGCGATACAAATTTTCGTTCTATGATTCGGTAATCATCGCGTCTGCCCTGCGTGCCCAATGCGGCGTTCTCTATTCCGAAGATCTTCAGAACGGCCAGGTCATTGAGAAGCAGCTCAGAATCACCAATCCGTTTGAGTGACCAAACTGCCAGTAGACATATGCGCACGCGACGCGTAGCAGCTCGGTTGATGCTCCTCAGCTGGGCTACGGCGTCCCCCATCACTTCGTTCGCGGACTTTCAGGCCGCGATATCCCTACTGAATCATTTGCACTTCAACCCTGAGCGGTCACTAATCGGTGTCCGCCGCCGGGTCGGCAAATTGCAGCGCAAGGCTTCGCGACGAGCCGTTACTCCGGCAGTTTTAGCTTTCGCAGTAGCGCTTTAAATCGTGGATCGTCATGCAATTCCGCATAAAAGGGATCACTGTTAATGCATGCGATTCCGCCGTTCCCTTGAGAAGCCACCTTCTCCAGCCAGTCGAGCGCTTTCTGCTTCTCTCTGCGCCATGCATATATTGTTGCGACGCCCTTCCACCCGTCGGAGTCGAAGTTTTGTTTGTCAACCAGCGCAATGTATTCGTCGAGCGCCTTACGCGACTCAAGGTCGTTACCGAGCGTGAATTCCGCCATGGCTCGATAAGGAAGGCTGTATAACGGATCGCGCAGCTGCTCTACAGAGCCGAGTACTTCGTCGGCCTGACCCTGATGTAACTTGACGTCGAAGGATCGCACTAGGCCATTCCGGGCTGATTTGCACGGCCTTGAGCATCGCGTCGGCAGCCTCAGTATAGCGATGACCGGCGGCATATGCTTCGCCAAGGTGTAGCCAGGCGAACGCATCGAGCGGATCGATGTCCGTTGCCTTCCTCCCTGAGGCAACCGCTGCGTCGACATTGCCAAGACAGCGCTGCAAGATGCCGAAACGCCGTTGGTTCATACTGTTTCTCGGATCGAGTTCAAGAGCGCGCGAAAGATCGGCCTGCGCCGCTCGCAGGTCTCCGACGTATGCAAGCACATCCATTCCTCGTTCTGAGTACCCATCCGAAAGATTCGGCGCGAGCTCGATTGCGCGGTTTGCTAGGGCAAGAATGCGCTGAAATTCAGTCGGCGTCAGTCGTCCTTGGTCGCCCTCGAAAAGATACTGCGCGTCCGATAGACCAACATAGGCAGCGGCGAAGGATGGGTCGAGCATCACCGCCTTGCGAAACGCTTCTTCGGCCCGGTGATAATTGTCAACGCCGGCACGCGCTAGGAATTGCCGACCTATCAGGTATTGTTCATAAGTCTCCGTGTTTGATGTTCGACCCAAGGCGGCGCCAGTGGGCGGATTCGCCAACGTAACTTTCAATGCATTTACGACCGCATTCGCGATCTCATCCTGCACTTTGAATACGTCGTCGAGCGCGCGATCGTAGCTGTCGGACCAGACATGATAGCCGCTGTCGGCCTTGAGAAGCTGTGCCGTCACGCGCAACGTTTTACCTGACTTGCGCACGCTGCCCTCGAGCACATAGGCGACACTGAGGGTCTTGGCGATCTCGGCGATGGTTGTCGGTTTACCCTTAAAATAGAAAGACGACGTGCGCGCAGGAACCCGAAGTTCGGAGATTTGCGTCAGCATGTCGATCAGTTCCTCCGACATGCCGTCCGAGAAATATTCCTGGTCCTTCCTCTCGCTCATGTCCACGAACGGCAGTACCGCGACCGACTTGTCGGGGATCGCAGCAGCGGCTGGAGGGACCGCTGGCGGAGACCCCATTACGGTTGGTGTCGGCGTAGGCTCCGCCCGGCGGCTCGATACCCATAGCCGGTCAGCCGCGAAGGCGGCAATGCCTAAGCCAAACAGCGAGGCCGCTACGATTGTCCGGCGGTTCGGCGACCGCGGGGGGCCTAATGGCGCAGAAGAGGACGGCGTCGGACCGGCGAGCGGCGGCGTGGTTGGCGCCTGTATGGCAGCTCGTGTCGCACTGATGAGCTTGGGGAATGTCCGAGTCGGCTCGACACCACTGGCGTCGAGCCACTGCGATGTGTTGAGAAAGTATTCAAGACCCGCGGGTAAAAGCGCCTTGTCAATGCGCAGTGACACTACTGGGTGGCGCTTGGAAGCCGCACGTTCAACCTCTCTCAGGATGTGAGGGGAGCCGGCCGCGTTCTCCGACAGAATGAGAACTAGGGCCTTGGACGCGTCAATGGCGTGAACGATTTCATCGGCATAGAACGTGCCTGGAGTCACGTCTCTCGGCGCGATCCAGCAGATTACGCCAGCATGTTCCAGAGCCTCGCACGCGGCTTCAGCAATGACGATGTCCTGTGAGGCGTAGCTCAAAAATACGTCGGGCGTGGCGGAATGAGCGCCAGTAGTCTCCCTTTCGCCGTTGCCTTCAGCCACGTCGATCCCCTCCGACATTTACGTCATGTTGGCAGATGCGCCCTGTGTTTATCAAAGGTTAGCGTTCATCGGTCGCGAAAGTCGGCTTCGGAGAAAGCAGATCGGCAGCCCGAATGTCGAGTTCTGGCCCGATCTGAGGCTGTCGCGCAGTAGAGGCGCGCCAATGCAAACTATCGACCTTTCTGCGACGCTCGCGATTGATTGCTTTCCGGCTGTAAAAAAATCGGCTGACGGGTCAGATTTACGGTGATGGCAGCGACTCCGCCAGTGCAATCTTGAGTCCGCGGTCGAGCCACTCAATAAACGTTCGCAAGCGCGCGGACCGCAAGGCGTGTCTCGAGTACACTAAGCTGAGTGGCCTGGGCTCCGGTTCGAACTCGGTCAACACCATCGCGAGTTCGCCACGAACAACCGCCGGCAGCACTTGGTAGCAGAGAAAGCGGCCGAACCCGCAGCCAGCCAGGCACGCGGCAAGACCCGCGCCTACGCTGTTGCAAGTGAGACGACCGGCAACGTTGACTTGAACCACGCGTCGCCCGTCGCGAAACTGCCAGATTGCGGGATCACCGAGGCCCGCTGCCTGCACGCAAGGAAATCCTGACAAGTCCTGAGGGGCTGCCGGCGTACCGACCTGCGCCAACAGTTGCGGGCTCGCGCAAACGACCTGACGTATGCGGCCCACGGGCCGTGCGATCAACGTCGAGTCCTCGAGTGGAGCGATGCGGACCGCGACATCAATCTCCTCTTCCACCAGATCTACCAGCCTGTCCAGCAGCAGGAGCCTGAGCTCGACCTTCGGATGAAGAGCCAGGAACTGAGCTGCAATAGGCGCTACATGCATCTCTCCAAATTTCACAGGCGCGGTCAGCGTGATCCGTCCACTGGGCTCCGTGTGAGCTTGCCGCATGGCTTCGTCGGAATCGGCCACCGCGGCACGCACGCGTTTGCAGTGCTCAAGATAGACGCGCCCTTCTTCCGTGATAGTCAGACGCCGGGTCGTTCGGTTGAACAACCGGACGGCGAGCTCCGCCTCGAGGGTTGCGAGAATGCGGACGATTGTCGGAAGCGAACGCCCAAGGGACTCGGCAGCTCGCGTCAGACTCCCGCGTGCGGCGATCTCCATAAACACGGCCATCGCATCGAGTCGATCCATTGGGCGATATTACTCCGTTTTATGGACTAGTTAAGCCACCCATGGTCCATTTATGTAGGTCTATCGAAACTTTAGTATGCCTGCAGCCGCGTGAATCCCTCGCGGTTCTCGTTAGTCCACAGAGGGGCACCCCAAATGAAAACTGTTGTTGTTCTGTTCTCCGATCCGAAATCCGGCTCCGACGAAGCGCTTGGCCGTCTGTTCAACTCCCTATTCCTGACATACGAACTCAAGGAGAAGAATCAAGATGTCACCTTGATTTTTCAGGGCGCGGGTTCCCGTTGGATCGCTGAGGCATCGAAAGCCGACCACCCGGCACACGCGTTGTTTGAAGCGGTCGCGGACAAAGTCTTGGTCTGCGGCGGATGCGCCGACGTATTCGGCGCTACCGCGCAGGCCGAATCCTCCGGCGCAAAATTGGTCCGCGACAAACAGATACCGGGCACGACCGGAGTGCTGGATCTTTCACGCTACCTCGTCGAGAACGCGAGGCTCGTGACCTTCTGAGGGTCCGATGCCTGAAATCATCGGGGTGGGTAGCCAAACGTTACCTAGCCCGATGAGCGACGGAGAAAGCTGATGAGCACCGACCCATATCACGAAGGCGAACGCCAGGTTCAGGAGCTGACCGGGGAGCGCGCGAGTGCGATCCTCAACGGGCGTGCCATCGCGTCGCGCATTCCCGGAGCCGGGCGCGCCTTCATCGCCCGACAACAGCTCGCGGTCGTCGCTACCAGGTCTGCCCAGGCAGATCTCTGGGCCACCATGATTACGGGGCAGGAAGGCTTCGCGTCGGCATCCGAAGACTTGCAGTTCCTGGATGTTCAAATCCGCGACGAGGGGTCCGTGCTCAAGCGCTTGCCGCTGGGCGACGCCCTTCAAGTATCGTGTCCCATAGGCACGCTATTCATCGATCTCGCGACGCGCCGCCGACTGCGGGTCAACGGATCGATCTCATCAGTCAACAACGACACCTTGCGTATCGCTGTGCAGGAGGCATTTCCGAATTGCCCGAAATACATTCAGCGGCGGTCGATCCGCTGCCACGGCGCTCCATCCTCTTCGTCTGCGCCCGAATCCGGGACCGCGCTGACACCAGAAATCGAGTCGTGGATTCAGCGAGCGGATACGGCGTTTGTTGCGAGCAGCCATCCTGACGGTCGACTGGACGCCAGTCATCGAGGCGGAAAGCCTGGCTTCGTTTTGATTCGTGACGGAGCGCTACGGATTCCAGACTACCCTGGCAACAGCTTGTTCAACACCCTCGGTAACTTGGCGCTCAATCCAAAGGCTGGCCTGACGTTGGTGGATTTTGAGAACGCTCGCCAGTTGCAATTGACCGGCGATGTTGTTTTCGACTTCGGCATCGCTGATGAACAGGAACTGACCGCCGGCACGATGCGCTGGTGGATCTTCCGCCCACGACGTTGGATCGCATCACCCTGGAATACGCCGACCAATTGGGCTTTCGTCGATGCCTCACCGTTCAATCCCTAGAGCACATATCGACCTACGGGGCATGAACCCGATGGTCGTCGAGGAGGATTGCCTCGCCACGTGCGATGGGCAAGCCGCTCACAGTCTAGCGAACCCAGTTTGGAGATTTTTGTCGTAAGCTTTTGTTTTAATTGGTAGCGGGAGCAGGATTTGAACCTGCGACCTTCGAGTTATGAGATAGCGGTCAGAGTGAAAAGAGACATTTTGCAGAGTGTTTGGATTTTGTAACTTCTTGATTATCAGCAACTCGCTCGCGGGATGTCCGTTGCAAATCGACCCCGAAAGCACCACAAAGCACTACTGACTTCCACAAAACTCCCGCAATCTCCTGGTGCCCCATTTTGACCTTTTGGGGCCCTTTTCAAAATCGAACGGATGGTTAGACACCATGAGGTCGGAACACCCTGAGAGAAACCGCAGGCGAACTCGACTGAGCTTACACCTATCATGGCTTGGAAGTCCTCGTCACCTCGCGCCGATGCAGCAACAAGTAGGCTGCCGGTAACATCAGTATTGATAGAAGCGGCGCAGTGAGACCTGCGACGGTTCATCAAAGGGACGCGGATAGGTGCCTCCTGACTCCGACGGCACGATGGAAATGTCGATTTTTTCCATAGCGAGTCAGTTTCTCCCGCGCCGCGCGCTAAAGCCCCAGGAGGGTCTTCAAGCGTGAGCGCGTTGCTTGAAGCGTGGCCCGCGGCACACTGCAAAGTTTCTTGGCGTTACGCGCCTTGCAATCGATGGTGCGCAATTGGTGAGGCAGCACAACGCCTTGGACGGCAAGCCCCGGTGGAATCAGAACTTCGAGGTCATTGCGCGCGCCTTGAGCGCGGCCCCTATGGGTCGTGATGGCGCAAACCATGGCAAGGCCTAAGGTGCTTTGCAGCGGTTCAACCGACACCACCAGCGCGGGACGTCGCCCTTGTTGCTCATGACCAACTGCGGCCTCCGCATCGATCTCCAGAATGTCCCCCGGGGCGATGGCCACCGGTTCGCCTTAAAGCATTTCCTTGCCGCGCGGCGCACCGAAATCGATGTCGCCCAAGCGCTGTCGCTTGGCCCGCTTCAAGGCCGTGACCAGATCGCGATGAGTGAAGGGAGTGACTTCTTCGGCCTTTTCGATGATGAGCTTTGCGCCGTCAAAATGAAATTCGACGTGCTCGCCTTCGCTCAAGTCCATCTGCTTCGCAATCGCGGAAGGAATCCGAAAAGCAAGGCTGTTGCCCCATTTCAAAACGGATTGTCCGGACATAATGGCCCCATAAGAGTTAACACGACGTATAGCCATAGTATATACATCCTTAAGATTTGGCAAGCCGACTTTCATTACCGGGCGTGATGGCGGATTTCGGTCAGGCGTTCGGTCGTGAGGCGTCGTGGCTCACTTGCGGAGGGCGAGACTGGGGAACTGGTGCATTAAAGGGGCTCGAAATTAGTTGATTGAAACCTCGGTCATATCATCTCCTGTAGATGCGTCTGTTGTTGGTTGAGTTGGGACGCTTGCACTTCGTGAACCTCATGCCGCAACCTCTGCGAGTTCGCTAGACAGGCCGGTCATTGCCGCGCTTGAGACCCACAATTCGCGAGCCTTGCCCTCGTCGTATGAAGCTTCCGACGAATGAACTGCTTTGCCATTGCGAAAATAACGGCCACCCGGCGCTGCATCTTCGCCAATCGTTAGCGCAGCGACGCGCTTGGCCGACGTTTCCGGCGAATGGACGTTGTCGTTTATCAACCGGAGCCATGGCATCACGTTTCGCACAATCCATTGTATCGGGGCGGGACTGGAGCGAGTCAATCCTGTGGCAGGCATAAGGCCTGGGTCGATGGCGTTCACCTTGATCGAGGCCAGCCGGAAATCGCCCGATGTGGAAAGACGGCGCGAAAGTTCGTAAGCGCAGTAGATGTTGCAGAGCTTGGAAGTTGCATAGCGCCGCAAGCCCGCTTTTTGGGATGACTCAAAATCATGCGCGAGCTTTTCTGCATCCTCGTAGACCGCCGAAGGCACTGGGAGCCGTTCCGCCGGATCATGCGTACCGCTCGACACGAAGGTGATCCGGCCATCCTGCTCCATGTCGTCGAGGAGAAGGCGTGTCAGCAGATAATGGCCGAGATGATTGACCGCGAAGGTGAGTTCATATCCCTCAATAGTCCTCGTCGGCGCAGCCACGCTTTGCATTCCGGCATTGCAAATGATGCCTTTCAGTGGCGGAAGGCCAGCATTGCGATAGGCTTCGGTAAATTCCCGGATCGATATCTGGCTCGCCAGATCGAGCGGCAGAAATGCCGCGCGGCCGCCGAAGGCCGTCAGCCGAGCGACCGCGTCTTGCCCGAGCTTCGGATTGCGGCAGGCGATCACGACCATCGCATCCTTGTCGAGCCCGATGATTTTGGCGGTTTCGAATCCAAGGCCGGTATTGCCCCCGGTAATGATGATCGAATAGGTGGCCGCTGAATTCATGGGCATAGGCATTTTCTCATCTGGGGAGAGGATGACGACAGGCGATCGTCTGCGCGACCCCGAGGACTAACCTTTTAGATGGTTCTCAAGTTGGGGGAAGACAAAGAGTTCGGCGGCAAAGCTCTCCTTTAAGCTCGTCGGCTTGCGGCCGAGAATGGTCTCCAAGTCATTGCTCGTTTCCGAAAATTCACCCTCCGCCACGGCGTTGAGAAACTCGGCGCCATGTTCTGCCAGCGCGACGGGAAATCCCATGGCGACCAGCGCGTCGATGAATTCCTGTTTCGTCGTGCGGATATAGGGGACGGTCTTTCCGTACAGCCCGCTCCACAGCACCGCCATGTCCTCGAGCGTTACGGCCTCGCCCGCGTTCAGGTCGTAGATTTTGCCTTCGTGGCCGGGGTGGGTGAGCAGGTTCGCATTGGCTTGGCCTAGGTCCTTAATGTTCGCGTAGGTTGTCTTTCCTTCCGGGCCGAAAGCGCGAACGCCGTGTTCCTTGGGGTTGCCGCCGAGCAGGTTCTTGAATGCCTGGGTGTAGAGGGTGTTTCTGACGATTGTGTAATCGACGCCAGTTTTCGCAAGGTCCTTCTCGCTCTTGATCTCTACGTCCGTCACCTCGCGCAGGTTGATCTTTGATTTTTCTTTCCGGTGAAAACTGACATAGACCACATGTCCGACCTCAGCCGCCTTGACGGCCTCAATCATGTTTTCATGCTGAGGAGCCCGTTTGGACAGGGCGACCGCGCCAATCAGCAAGAGCTTGTCGACGCCGCGAAAGGCATTCACGAGCGATTGGTAATCGAAATAATCGCCCTTGACGATCTTGACGCCGCGCGCTTCAAGGTTCGCTGCTTTCCCGGGGTCGCGGACCAGCACGGATACCTCCTTGGCCGGTACAGTTTTTAAAAGCGCTTCGACCGTCAGGCCGCCGAGATTGCCGGTTGCGCCGGATACGAGATATTTGGTCATTTGCTGATCCTCACTTTAAGGGTTACGCCTCCGTCGCTTTGTCTTGCAGGTCGCCGAAGTCGACGGTTGCTTTGACGATCCCCTTGGCTTTTCGTGCGGGAAGTGCTCCACCATCAAGTTTTACCTGGAACGGCAAGAAATCCGAACGGCCTGCAGAGTTTCTTACCTTTCAGTCAACAATATAGTCGATTGATTTTTGCGCGTCAAGAGGGTATCTTACTGTTCATTCAGAAACCAAGAAAGACTTTATCCCATGGCAAGAATCACTGGAAATCCACCCGGCCGCCCGAGGGCTTTCAACGAACAGGAAGCGTTGCGCGCGGGCATGGAGGTGTTCGCCGAAAAGGGCTACCTGGCGACTAACTTGGACGATCTGACGACCGCCATGGGAGTCAATCGGTTTTCGATTTATTCGACCTACGGCAATAAAGAAGACCTGTTCGTCAAGGCCATGACGGCCTTCAACGACGCGCGACAGCGGCGCATAGTCGAGGCGCTGGCCGGTGCGCCGGCGCGCGACAGCATCGTGCGGTTGCTCAAGGACATTGTGGAGAGATTCACCGATCCGGCGCACGGCGTCTGCTTTGTCACCCAGGCGCCGCTTGCACCCGAGGATGCCTCCGAGGCGACTCGCGAGTTGATGGCCAAGCGTCGCAGTGAGGTCGAGGAAGCGATCCGGCACCGCCTCGAGCGTGCGGCGAAGGACGGCGAATTTCCGGCCGACACCAAACCGGTCGACCTTGCCCGCTACTATGCCGTCGTTATCCAGGGTCTGGCCTTGCAAGCCCAGCACGGTGGCACGCGCAAGGAATTGATGCGCGTTCTCGATGCTGTGATGGCAAGTTGGCCGGAACAAAGCCCAAAAAAGGCCGGAAAATGAAGGTTTTTCGCTTGATCGTGTCGGTAGCGGAACCGGCGCATTGAGGGCGCTCTAAATTGGGGTTTCCCGGCGAAAATCTGGTCCGCCCGGCACATGATGAAAGCGAAGCCAATGACTATGATCAGAGAACTCAGAACGTGCATGCCGCACCCGTGGCGATCATCGTAGCTGTTGATTTAGAAAATCGTTCGTCCGCCCGTTAGCTAGCGCTGCGGCTTCAGCGTTGTAGTGCGCGCCATTGATTCGTGTGAAGGCGTGCCACTGGCCCGGATAACTGTAAATAGTGACGTTAGGATTGCCGGCCAGTGCCGCCTTCATTTGGGCTTGTGCAGATTTGGAAATGAACTCATCCTCCTCGCCAAGATGCATCAGTAGCGGCGCATGCAGACCGTCGGCCTCGCCCAAGTACTTCTCCGTGTCGCCACCGTGATAGGCGACCGCGGCGTCAACGCCGTAGCGTACTGCCGTCAAGAAGGTCACGAGCCCTCCGATGCAGTAGCCAAGTACGGCAACCTTGCCCGTACACTCGGGCAGATTGGCCACTGTCTCGGCTGTGTCCTTAATGTCCATGGCACCGGCGTCTCGGTCATAGGCCTGATTGAGGCGAAGACCGTGTTGCCAGTCCGGCTCGGATCGGACGCTGAGGTCAACGCCCTTCTCCTGACGCCAGTAGAGTTCCGGCGCGACTCCCATGAAGCCATGCTCGGCCAGCTCGTCGCATTTCTCGCGGATGTCGGCGTTCACGCCGAACACTTCGTGTAGAACGATGACAGCTGGGGCCGGGGCAGTTTCGGGGCGAGCGATATACGCACCGAACGAGCCATTATGACCATTTATTGAAATTCGATTGTTCATTGGCGTCTCCTTAAATCGGCCGGATTCTGCTGGCGTTAATCCGAGCTTCTTGAGCACCAGAGAAACCGCGGACAAGACATACCGGCAAAAGGACCTACCGTTCTGTCCTTGTTGAAAATTCCGAAGCCGCGCTTGCAGCGTCGCGAATCAGGTTCTGGCGCTCACGGAGGTTGCGGCCTCCTCGATGAGCTTGGCTGCTTCCTTCGGATGAGACATGTAGACCACATGGCTGGCGCCGCTTATTTCGACCGTCTTGGCATTGGCGCGCTTGGCCATCATTCGCTCCTGGATCGGGTTGATCGATCGATCTTCGGCGGCGACCATGTACCAGGTGGGCTTGGTCTTCCACGCGGGATTCGTGACCTTGTGAGTAAACGCGTCAGTAGAGATCGGCACCTGAGAGATGGCCATGAACCACGCCTTCTCGGGCGGAATGTCCGCAGCGAAGTCTGCGGCGAACTTATCCTGATCTATCCACCAGTTGTGTTGAAGCGACTCTTATTGATTCAACGCCAGTTCTCTCCAGCGACAAGACCCTGATTTACACCGTCTCCCACTTTGCGGTCGTCGACACCATCAAGAGCGACGTCCCCTTTTACACCGGGTCAACAACTCGTGGCCTATCGAGCGGGTGGGGAACTCGAAGACGGCGGCGAGATATTGCGAGTTGTTGCCCTCGACTCGGCGGCGTTTGAACCGCAGAAGAGCTATACGCATCTAAACGGTCCATGTGGGGATTCCATTATTTGGGAGGATTATTCCCAGTTCTACAATCTAGCGGAGGATTACGGAAGGGGTGAAAGTGTTTTTGACAGGACGACGAGGGGTTGTCCACACAGGAAACTAATATGTCCACGTCAATTCTTCATCGCACCGCCACGGTCAATGGCCGCAAGATTTTCTACCGCGAAGCGGGAAATACCAAAGCGCCCACGATTCTGCTCCTGCATGGTTTACCGACGAGCAGCCAGATGTTCCGCGATCTCATGCCGAGACTGGCCGATCGCTTCCACCTGATCGCACCTGACTACTTGGGCTTCGGCCACTCGGATGCGCCCCTTCGCAATGAGTTCACTTACACCTTCGACAGTCTCGCTGCTCATGTCGCAGGCCTCGTCAAGGTATTGGGGCTGAAGTCATACATTCTCTACATGCAAGACTATGGTGGCCCCGTCGGATTTCGTCTCTTCACTCAGCACCCTGAACGGGTCAAAGGGTTCATAATCCAAAACACCAATGCCTACATGGAAGGCGTGGGCGATGCGCCGAGGAGCGTGCTACTGCCATTGTGGGAGCGGCGCACACCGGAGACCGAAAAGCCGGCCCGAGACTTCGTGAGCCTGAAGGGCACGCAGTTTCAGTGGCAAGTGGGTGCGAAGAATCCCGAGGCCATCAGTCCGGACAACTGGGTGCTCGACCAAGCGTTTCTCGATCGGCCGGGCGTGCAGGACTATCAAGTCGATCTCCTCGCAAATTACAAAATGAACATTGCGCTATACCCCGAATGGCAGGCCGCATTCCGCACGCACAAACCCAAGACGCTGATCATCTGGGGCAAGAACGATCCGTTTTTCATCCCGCCGGGCGCGCGTGCATACCTCACTGACTTGCCGGACGCGAAGCTCGTCTGGCTGGACGCAGGTCATTTCGTTCTCGATGAGAATGCGCCGCAGGTGGCCGACGAGATTAAGGCTGTGTTCGCCGCATAGTGCTGCGAGTTGTAAGGCGACAGAACCATGAATGAACAGGTGGCATTGGTTACGGGCGCGAGTCGGGGGATCGGGCGGGCTACTGCCATTCGTTTAGCGCGGGATTTCGGTCGCGTCGTTGTCGTCGCTCAAAGCGAGGACGGGCTTGCAGAGACGGCCGCAGCCACAGAGGTGCATGGGTCGCAGGCACTCCAAATCACAGCGGATCTGCGCGAGCCCGGCGCGCCGCAAAACGTGGTCGCCCGGCGCCGCAAGATCCAGGAGATCGCATGATGACCGTCCGCTTCAACACCGTCGACGTTGATGGCCTGAAGGTATCGACACCTTGGCGGTCGCGGAAGCTCGGCGTCCGTGATCTGCCGCCGGCCGGGCCACTGCGGCGCCCCTCATCCGCTTACCTGCCTGAGAACCACGCCATGAGTCGCCCACCGCTGCCCCCGTTCACCGAAGAGACCGCAATCCAGAAGGTGCGGGCCGCCGAGGACGCATGGAATACGCGCGATCCGGCGCGGGTGGTCTTGGCCTACACTCGAGACAGCCGCTGGCGGAACCGGGTCGAGTTTCCGAACGGCCGCGAGGAGATCCAGGCGTTCCTCACCCGTAAGTGGGTCCGGGAGCTGGACTATCGCCTGATCAAGGAGCTCTGGACTTTCGCCGCGGACCGCATCGCGGTGCGGTTCGCCTACGAATACCGCGACGACAGCGGCCACTGGTTCCGCGCCTACGGCAACGAGAACTGGCGCTTCGACGCCGACGGTCTGATGGCTGCGCGCTTCGCCAGCATCAACGAACACCCCATAGCAGAGGCCGAGCGGCATTTCCGCTGGTCCCTGGGTCGCCGCCCCGACGACCACCCGGGCCTAAGCGGCCTCGGCCTGTGACGCCAAGCCCGCCGGCGCATCGGCGATTACCACTCCGCATCCGAAAGGTACCCTGCCATGACCAAGTTGCTCTTCATTCAAGCCTCCCCTCGCGGCGAACAGTCCAAGTCGATCGAGGTCGCTCAAACCTACCTTGACGCCCTCAAGGCGACGAACCCCGCGCTTGAGGTCGATGTGCTCCCGCTCTGGCAGACCGAACTGCCGGCGTTCGACGGTGACAAGGCCGCCGCCAAGGTCAACGTGATGCTCGGCCAAGAACAGAGCGCCGTGCAGAAGACTGCCTGGGACCAAATCGTAGAGATCGCCTCCCGCTTCATCGCTGCGGACCGCTATCTGTTCGCGGTACCGATGTGGAACGGCACGATTCCGTACCGGCTGAAGCACTACATCGACATCATCCACCAGCCGGGTCTCCTGTGGGGCCTGAAGCCTGAGACCGGCTACTTCGGCCTGCTGGAAAACAAGCACGCCACCCTGGTGCTGACCGCCGGCGCCTATGCCGACAGCCGCCCGTCGCCAGCCTTTGGGGTCGACCACCAGTCCACCTACCTCAAGGCCTGGCTCAACCAAGCCGGCGTCACCGCCATCGACGAGGTGAGATTCCAGCCCACGCTCCTGACGCCAGATCCCCAGGGCGCGTTTGAGCAGGCCAAGACAGGCCGCGGTAGACCTCGCCAAGACGCACGCGCGCGCGAGTCTGACGCCATCGGAAGGAGCAAGACGATGAACCCTCAAACGGTTGGAGCCGCGATCCTTGTCGTGGCGCTTGCGGGCTCCGCGGCGGCGGCAAGCCCTATCCCCTCGACCACGGCGACAACCACCTATCACCGCACCCAGGTCGACGGGGTCGGGATCTTCTATCGGGAGGCGGGCCCCAAGGACGCGCCCACCATCGTGCTGCTGCACGGGTTCCCGTCGTCTTCGCGGGAGTTCGACACGCTGATCCCGCTGCTGGCGACGCGCTATCATCTGATCGCGCCGGATTTCCCGAGCTTCGGTCAGAGCGACGCTCCGTCGCCGGCAGTTTACAGTTACACCTTCGACCATCTCGCCGAGACAATCGATGCGCTGCTCGAGCAGCTCAAGATCCCCCGCTACACGCTCTACCTGTTCGATTACGGGGCGCCGATCGGTTATCGCATCATCTTGGCCCACCCTGAGCGATTGCACGCGCTGATCGTCCAGAACGGTAACGCCTACAAAGTGGGGCTTGGACCGAAATGGGCGAAGATCGCGGAATTTTGGGCTGATCCGAAGGCGCACCCGGAGGTCGTCGACGCCTTTCTTTCCTATGAGGCGACGAAGCAACGACACCTAGCCGGCACCTCTCATCCGGAAGCTTATGACCCGGATAGCTGGACCGAGGAATTTGCCCATCTCTCGCAACCCGGTCAGCGCGAGATCCAAGCGGCCCTGCTCTACGACTATCGCACGAACGTCGCATCCTACCCCGCCTGGCAGGCTTGGCTTCGCGAACACAAGCCGCCCACCCTGGTCGCCTGGGGCGCGAACGATCCGTCTTTCATCGCGGCGGGTGCGACAGCCTTCCGCGCCGACCTGCCGGACGCGGAAATTCATCTGCTGGACGCCGGCCACTTCGCGCTGGAGGAGAAGAACGACGAAATTGCCCGCCTCATCCTCGATTTCATGGCGCGCCATCCGGGCTAGGCGTCGAGGTCACGCAGCCTATTCCGAAAGCGCGGCGCGGCGAGGTCGAGGAAGCGTCGCATATTCATGGGCATGGCGTCGCGTGCGGCGTGTACAAATTGGATCGGTGCCAACTTCGGCTCATAGTCACGGAAAATGAGCTGTAGGTATCCGGCATCGATCGCATCAGCAACTTGGTAGCACAGCGTCCGGATGACGCCGACGCCATCGACCGCCGCTTGGACAGCGGCTTCCATCGTCGTCACCGAGAGATGAGGAACGACTGGCACGTCAACCGTCCGGTCGGAAGCCGGCCCCGACCCGCACCGCCTGCGCGCGATTGTCGACGCGCTGACAGGTCAGGTCGAGCCGGCGTGCGCCGAGGTCCTTCCGCTCCAAGGCGTCGCAGCGTTGGCGCTCTGGATGCTGCAGAGCTTTGCGCCGATCGTCGCACCCGATCTGCCGGGGTTTGGGCAATCCCAAATGCCGCCGCGAGACCGCTTTTTCGTATACCTTCGACAACATCGCGAAAGTGATTATCCGGTTCACGGACGCCCTCAATTCTTTGGCAAACCTCGGATGGGCATAGGGTCTCACCAACAAGCATGGGTCACCATGGTTATGCCCGCGCCTTCGAGAAGAACTGTTCCGTCGGCTTCCGCTATTGCGGTATGCGGGCCCGTGATCACACGCACCGTTGTGGACTGCCGGTCTGAAGTGAATGGCGAAAAAAAACATTCGGTAGTTGACGTCAGCGATACTGTTCCCCTCGGTGTTGATCTTTACTTCGTAGATCGCCTTGGGAGAAAAAAGGAATCGATGTCGTCTGCTGAGGCGGATTTAGGTTGTTCGCGGGATCGACATTTATGCTGGATGAAGGATGTACGTTCATTACCAGAATTGATTTGGCCGTGTCGCCCGGTTTTGGGAAAGCATAGAGGTCGCAGAAATCCAGACGCGCATCGCCGTTAGGAAAGCCGAGTTGAGGCCCTGAGTAGTGGTGTGACATACGATTGATAATCCAGTTAGAACTGATGACTGCCGGATTGGCTGTGATTTAGCGGGAGCTTCTTCTATCGTGGGAATTGCAATGCGGGCCATGACGCTTCTCCTTAGATCCGAAACCAACGCGGTTTCGGTGAAGGGAAAAGTGCGATATTACGTCGGAAAGAATAAGCCCCTAAAAAGGAGAGGCTAGCTTACGCCCTGTGGAAGAAGCGAGTGAACCAGAAAGGGCGAGCTGTTACAGGGCGGCTTGCCTCAGGCGCTCGCGCAGACGCGGAATAACAAAATCGATGAAGGCGCGCAGTTTGAGCGGCAACTTATTCTGCCGGTCATAGACCACGTGCACGGGCTGTGGCGCTGGCTCAAACCCCTCGAGCACCAGGGCAAGGCGTTGGGCACGCACATACTCGGCTACCTGGTAGGACACGGCACGGATGAGGCCCGTGCCGGCGAGACCGGCATCGATCGCAGCATCAATGGTGTTAACGCTCAGGCGAGCGCGGAAGCTCGCATCAAGTTCCTCGCCACCCTTTTCGAAACGCCAGGTGGTCGGCGCGGAGACCCTCTCGAACGAGATGACGCTGTGCCGTGAGAGCTCTGCCGGCACAGAGGGCGTTCCGTGGGCTTTAAGATAGTCCGGGCTTGCGCACATCACACGTCGTACCGATCCCACACGTGTAACGGTCAAACTGCTGTCTGGAAGCTCGCCGATTCGAAGTGCGACATCGACTTGGTCCTCGAGGAAATGCGTTATCCGATCAGTGAGCATAAGTCTCACCGCGACGTCCGGAAAAGCTTCGAGGAAGCGGCTCGCAACCGGAAGTACGTGCAGCCGACCGAACATGATCGGCGCTGTCACTACAAGATCACCTTTTGGCTCCGTGTACTCGCCGGAGGCGGTTCGCTCCACCTCGTGCAGCTGCTCGAGGATGGCTTTGGCTCCGGCAACGTAGGAGCATGGAAAAATGCTCGAGAGCGAGCAGCCGACGCGTGGCAGCTCGCGCATGGAACTGAAGCGCCAGAAGGATTCAGGCGCGTGAGAGTTCACGATCTGAAACACACGTTCGGGCGTCGACTGCGCGCAGCAGGTGTGTCGTTTGAGGATCGACAGGATCTCTTAGGGCACAAGAGCCAACGGATCACGACGCATTACTCGCAAGCGGAGCTCGCGAATCTGATTGCCGCGGCGGAGAAGGCCTGTAATCAAAAGTCCCGCAAAATCCCCGCAATCTCCGGGGCAACGCGAGCAGCCAGCGCTCAAATCGAGGCTAACTGATTGATCTAGAAAGGGGAAATTGGTAGCGGGGGCAGGATTTGAACCTGCGACCTTCGGGTTATGAGCCCGACGAGCTGCCAGACTGCTCCACCCCGCACCAGGGAGCCGCACATTTTACCCGGTAGTCAGGGTAATGCAAGCACACAAACTCGCCCCACCGGACTATTACGGCAGCACGTGCTGGCACAACGCGATCAGCGCCCCCGGCGCAACGCCCAGAGCGATCGCGAGCAGCGCGTTGGCGGAGAGCACCGTGCGCACGAGCGTCGAGCCGCCGATCGCGGTGGTATCCGTGGGCTCTTCGAAATACATGATCTTCACGATGCGCAAATAGAAAAATGCAGCGACCACGGAGAACAGCACGGCGACCACGCCGAGCCAGGTGTAGTTCACGCTGAGGACCGCCTGTATGACACCCAGCTTCGCCCAGAATCCGATCAACGGCGGCACTCCGGCGAGGCTCAGCATGAGCAGCCCCATCATCAACGCGAACCAGGGGCTGCGCGCGTTGAGCCCCTTGAAGTCCGTGATGTTGTCGGCCTCGAATCCCTGGCGCGCGAGCAATAGAACCATGCCGAAGGCGCCGGCGGCGACGAGGACATAGCTGATGATGTAGAACATCGCGGCCTGATAGCCCTGCGCCGTGCCGGCCAGGACTCCGAGCAGCGTGTAGCCGATGTGCGAGATCGTGGAATACGCCAGCATGCGCTTGATGTTGGTCTGTGCGATCGCGACGATGCTGCCGACCGCCATGGACAGCACCGAGATCACCACGAGCATCTGGCTCCAGTCGGTCTGCGCGCCTGCGAGCGCCTCCGGCAGCAGACGCATGATGAGGGCGAAAGCGGCGAGCTTCGACGCCGTGCCGATGAACACCGTAACGCACGTCGGCGATCCTTCGTACACGTCCGGAAGCCACATGTGGAACGGCACGGCCCCGAGCTTGAAGCCCACGCCGACGATCATGAACGCGATCCCGAAGATGAGGCCGATATTGTCCGCGAAGTGCGTGTGGACCAGCTGCGCGATCACGGCGAGCTCGAGGTGTCCGGTGACGCCGTACACGATGGACATGCCGTAGAGCAGCGTGCCGGAGGACATCGACCCCAGCACGAAGTACTTGATGGCGGACTCCGCCGCGATACCGGAATCGCGGTCGAAGGCGACCATCGCGTACAGGCTCAAGGACATGAGCTCGAGTCCCAGGTAGAGCGTGATGAGGCTTGCGGCGGAGATCAGCACCATCGCGCCCACCGTGGCGAACAGTGCGAGGACGTAGTATTCGCCCTTCAGGATGGCCCGGCGCCGCAGATAATCCGTCGAGTACACGAACACGACGGCGACCGACAGGAGCGTCACGACCTTCAAAACCTGCGCCATGCGGTCGAGCTCGTAAAGTCCGCCGAGCGCCACCACGCGCGCCGACACCGGTTGCACGGCAGCGAGCACGGCGGTCACCAGCACGGCCAGTACGGCGAGCGCACCATTCCAGCGCCGGCCCGAGTCGCTGAGAAAGAGGTCGAGCATCAGGAGCGCGCAGGCCGCCAGGCTCAGGAAGATCTCCGGCGTCGCGTAGTACAGGCCCGCATTGAATTCCGCAACGTTGAAAGGATACATGGCGACCTCAGGGAGCGATCTTCGACATCAACAGCTGCTCGGACAGGTGCTGCGTCGTCGCGCGGATGACGTCGAGCAGAGGCGCCGGCCAGATTCCCACGATCAGCACGGCCACCGCGAGCAGCGACAGCACCAGGAACTCACGGTGATTGAGATCCTTGAGCTCGCGCACGTGATCGTTGGCAACCGCGCCGAAAATCACGCGCTTCACCAGCCAGAGCGTGTAGGCGGCGCTGAGAATCAGGGTCGTGCCCGCGAGGAAGGCATACCAGACATTCGCCTTGAACGAGGCCAGGATGACCAAGAACTCGCCGACGAACCCCGAGGTGCCGGGGACGCCGCAGTTGGCGAACGCGAACAGCATCATGAAGGCCGCAAACATGGGCATGGTATTCACCACGCCGCCGTAGGCGCTGATCTCGCGCGTGTGCACGCGGTCGTACATAACGCCGACGCTGAGGAACATTGCGCCCGACACCAGACCGTGAGACAGCATTTGCACGATCGAGCCGTCGAGCCCCATCGCTATACCCGAGGTGCGGCCGGTGTGCTCAACGATCTGGTAGCCGATGAACGCACCCAGAGTGACGAAGCCCATGTGCGCGATCGAGGAGTACGCAATGAGCTTCTTCATGTCCCGCTGCGACATGGCGACAAACCCGATGTACACGACCGCGATCAGCGAAAGCGTGATGATGAGCCAGTCGAGCTCGCGGCTGGCATCGGGCGCGATCGGCAGCGAGAAACGCAGGAAGCCGTAGGCACCCATCTTCAACATGATGGCCGCCAGCACCACGGAGCCACCCGTCGGGGCCTCCACATGCGCATCCGGCAACCAGGTGTGCACCGGCCACATCGGCACCTTCACCGCGAACGCGGTGAAGAAAGCCAGAAAGATCAAGGTTTGTTCGGTGAGCGTGAGCGGCATCCCTTGCAGCAGCGCGATCTCGTACGTCCCCCCCTTGAGGTACATATAAATGAGCGCGACCAGCATGAGGAGCGAGCCGATGAACGTATACAAGAAGAACTTGATGCTGGCGTATACGCGCCGCGGGCCGCCCCATACGCCGATGATGATGAACATCGGCACGAGCATCGCTTCCCAGAACACGTAGAAGAGCGCGGCATCGAGCGCGGCGAAAACGCCGATCATCAAACCTTCCAAGATGAGAAACGCGCCCATGTACTGGGCGATGCGCTTCGCGACGTTCGTCCAGCTGGCGATGACGACGAGCACCGTGGTGAACGTGGTCAGCAGAATGAGCGGCATGGAAATGCCGTCGATCCCGATGTTGTAGTCCGCGTGGATGGACGGGATCCAGGCCGTGTGCTCGACGAACTGCATGTCCGCCGTGCCGGTGTTGAAGCCCGTCCAGAGCGGGATGCTCAAAAGAAACGTAAGGGTGGAAAGGCACAGGGAGAGCCACTTCGCGGCGCTCTCGCGCCCGCCCATCCCAACCACGACGAATCCGCCGACGATGGGCACCCAGATCAGAATCGAGAGCAAGTAATCGTTCATGGCCGCCAGATCAACCACAGCAGGAGCGAGGCCAGGCCCAAGATCATGGCGAACGCATAGTGATAGAGATAGCCGGACTGCGCGTAACGCATCACCGACCCGAGCCAGCCCACCAGGCGCGCGCTGCCGTTCACGAAGGCACCGTCGATCACCGCCTCATCGCCGGCGTGCCAGAACGTCGCGCCGATGCCGCGCGCCAGCGGCATGACGATGTGCTCGTTGAACCAGTCGAACCCGTACTTGTTGATCAAAATCGTGTGCAGCCACTTGAAGCGGCGTTCAGCCGCATCCGCCCAGGCGGGGTACTTCAGACAGAACAAGTACGCCACGAGCACACCGGCCGCTGCGCAATAAATCACCGGCGAGGTGAACATCGAGGCGAGGACGGCGCCGGGCCCGTGGAATTCCTCGCCCACCTCCCGGAGCACATCGTCCGCAGGCAGCACGCGAATCGCACCCTGGAAGTAGCCGCCGAACAAGATGGGCTGCTCGGTGAGCCAGCCGACTATGAGCGAGGGAATCGCCAGCAGGATCAAAGGCACCGTCACCACCCACGGACTCTCGTGCAAATGATGCCGAGTCTCCTCGTCCATGCGCTCCTTGCCGTGGAACGTCATGAAGAAAGCGCGGAAGGTGTAGAGCGCGGTGACGAACACGCCCCCAAGCGTGCAGTAGTAGGCGTAGTGCGCTCCGGCCCGGTGCGAGTCATGAACTGCGTCGATCAACAGATCTTTGGAGAAAAAACCCGACGTCCCCGGAAAGCCGATCAGGGCAAGCGACCCTGCGAGGAACGTCCAGTACGTGATGGGCAGGTACTTGCGCAGGCCGCCCATCTTGCGCATGTCCTGCTCATGGTGCATCGCTATGATCACCGAACCCGCGGCGAGGAACAGCAGCGCCTTGAAGAAGGCGTGCGTCATCAGGTGGAAGATGCCCGCGCCGTACGCGGAAGCGCCGAGGGCGACGGTCATGTAGCCGAGCTGCGAAAGCGTCGAATAGGCGATCACGCGCTTGATGTCGTTGTTCACGACGCCGACGAGCCCCATGAAGAACGTCGTGGTCCCGCCGATGATGAGTACGAACGAGAGCGCCGTGTCGGACTGCTCGAACAGCGGCGACATGCGCGCCACCATGAAAATACCGGCCGTGACCATGGTGGCCGCGTGGATCAACGCGGAGATCGGCGTCGGGCCTTCCATGGAATCGGGCAACCAGGTATGCAGCGGCACCTGGGCCGACTTGCCCATCGCGCCCACGAACAGGCAGAGGCAGGCGAACGTGATGGCCGGCCAAGCGGTGGTGTGAGTGATCTGAATCTGCCCATGCACCAGGGCATCGACGTGCGCGAACACCACGCTGTAATTGAGGGATCCCGTGTATCGCAGGATCGCCGCAATCCCCAAGATGAACCCGAAGTCCCCCACCCGGTTCAGGATGAAGGCCTTGAGTGCGGCGAACGTCGCCGTGGGACGGGTGTACCAGAACCCGATGAGCAGGTACGACACCACGCCGACACCTTCCCAGCCGAAGAACAGCTGCATCAAGTTGTTCGACATCACCAGCATGAGCATGGAGAAGGTGAACAGCGAAATGTAACTGAAGAAACGCTGATAGCCGTCGTCGTCGGCCATGTAGCCGATGGTGTAGATGTGCACCAGGAGCGACACGAACGTCACCACGGACATCATCAGGGCGGACAGGCGGTCGATCAGGAAGCCGACCTGGATGTTCAATCCGTCGCTCAACAGCCAGGTGTAGACCGGACCGTCGAACGGGGCCATGCCCGCGAATACCAGCTGATACAGCACATACACCGACAATCCGCAGGATAGCGCGACACCCGCGATGCAGACGCTTTGCGCACCCACTCTGCCGATCTGCCGTCCGAACAGGCCCGCTGCCAGAGCCGCGGCCAGCGGGGCAAGCGCGATCGTGAGGTAAATCGACTCCATGGTCCCTTGATCCCGTACCCTTAAGTTGCTCGTCAGCCCTGCAGCGAGTCGAGATCTTCGACGTCGATGCTGCGCCGCTCGCGGAACACGACGACCAGAATCGCGAGCCCGATCGCCGCCTCCGCAGCCGCGACGGTCAGGATGAAAAACACGAATATCTGGCCCGCGATGTCGCCCAGGAAGCGCGAGAACGCGACAAAGTTGAAATTGACCGCGAGCAGCATCAGCTCGATGCACATGAGCAGAACGATCACGTTCCTGCGGTTCAGGAACACGCCGGCCACCGCGATGGCGAACAGCACGCCGGACAGGGAGACCACATAGGTGAGGCTGATCATGGAGCTTTCTCCGAGGCCATCTTGACGATCCGCACGCGGTCCCGGGCGCGCACCGCCACCTGCGCGGCGATGTTCTGCGGCTTCCCGCCGCGGCGGGCGCGCAGCGTGAGAATGATGGCGGCGACGCTCGCGACCAGGAGGATGATGGCCGCGAGCTGCGCGGGATAGGCGTAGCGGGTGAAGAGCGCCACGCCCAGCACGCGCGTGTTCGAGTAGCCGGCGGGCAGCGACGGCGCGGAACGCAGGGCCGCGCCGCCCAGATGCCGTACCGCAATCACGTTGATGATGGCGAAGATCACGAAACACGCGACCGCCGCCGCGAGCGGCCAGTAGCTGGCAAGCTCCGAGCGCATCCGCTCGGTGTCGATGTCGAGCATCATGACCACGAACAGGAACAGCACCATGACGGCGCCCACATACACGAGGACCAGCACGATCCCGAGAAACTCCGCATCCAGCAACAGCCAGATGACCGCGCTGTTGAAGAAGCACAGCACCAAGAGCAGCGCGCAATGCACCGGATTGCGGGCGAGGATCACGCCCAGGGCGGCGCACACGAGCACCGCGCCGAAGATGAAGAACAGGATGGTCGGAAACATCAGCGGTACTTCGCATCCGCGGCACGGTCCGCCGCGATCATGGCTTCGTAACGCTCGCCGACGGCGAGCAGCTTGTCCTTGTTCATGATGTTCTCACCGCGATTCTCCATGTGGTACTCGTGGAGGCGCGTCAAGACGATGGCGTCGACCGGGCAGGCTTCCTCGCAAAAGCCGCAGAAGATGCACTTGAACAGGTCGATGTCGTAGCGCGTCGTGCGGCGCGTGCCGTCGTTGTTCGCGTCCGAATCGATGGTGATGCAGACCGCCGGGCACACGGCCTCGCACAGCTTGCACGCGATGCAGCGCTCCTCGCCGTTTGGATAGCGGCGCAAGGCATGCAGGCCGCGGAAGCGCACGCTTTGCGGGGTCTTCTCCTCCGGATAGTTCACGGTGACCTTGGGCCGCCACATTTCCCGGAATGTGACGGACAGGCCTTTGAGCAACTCCCAGAGGAGATAGGTTTTGATGAAACTGCGCGATGACGCCATGTGCCTTACCCTCTCCAAGGTCCTACGTGGAAATAGAAGAGGACTCCCTCGACGGCGAGCCACACCAAGGTGACCGGAATCAATGCCTTCCAGCCGAGGCGCATGATCTGATCGTACCGATAGCGCGGGAAGGTGGCGCGCAGCCACAGGAACGTGAACATCGGAAACAAGGTCTTCAGGCCGAACCAGAAGAATCCCGGCTGCGCGAGCAACGAATCCGCGGGCACGAGCCACGTCCAGCCGTCGAACGGCGAGAGCCAGCCGCCGAAGAAGAAGATCACGGTAAGCGCCGAGATCAGGATCATGTTCACATACTCGGCGATGAAGAACAGCGCGAACGCCATCCCCGAGTAATCGACATGGAATCCGGCCACGATCTCGGACTCGCCTTCGGCGACGTCGAAGGGTGCGCGGTTGGTCTCGGCGACCCCGGAGATGAAATACACGAGCATCAGCGGGAACAGCCACGTCCAGTTCCAGGTGAACATCCCGCCCGACTGGGCGCGGATGATGTCGCCCATGTTCAGACTCCCCGAGGCCATGAGCACACCCACCATGGCGAAGCCCATCGCGATCTCATAGGCGACGATCTGCGCCGCCGAGCGCATCGCGCCGAGAAAGGCGTATTTGGAGTTTGCCGCCCAGCCGGCGAGGATGATGCCGTACACGCCCATCGAGGTGAGGGCGAGAATGTACAAAAGCCCCGCGTTGATGTTGGAGAACGCGTGCTCCGGCGCGAACGGCACCACGGCCCAGATGGCGAGCGAGGGCACGAGCGCGAGGAACGGCGCGGCCCGGAACAGGAAACCGCTCGCATTCGTGGGGATCACGATTTCCTTGAACATGAGCTTCACGACGTCCGCGAAGGGCTGTGCGCCGCCGGGAAAGAACGGCAAGCTGACGCGGTTCGGGCCCTTGCGCGCTTGGATCCAGCCGATCACCTTGCGCTCGGCCAAGGTGTAGAAGGCCATGACGAGTATCAGGCAAACCATGACGATCAAGGTCTGAACGGCGAGCAATAGCGGCGTCGTCCAGTACGGCGTGATGTACGACGCGATCCAGTCGCGCAGCGGGCTCCATTGCCACATATCAGAGCACGGCGCGGGCTTCGCGCCCTTCCTTCGTCTTCGCCAGCGACTCGGACCCGCGCACCAGCACGTCGCCCTGGTACGGCGGGATGTCGACCCACGCACCCGCGGAAGCGTTGCCGTCGAGCCGGGCCGACCCATTGGGATTCGCCACGCGCTGCTCCGCGGCTGCGGGCACGCCCGTCACCGGCAGCGCGCGATCGCCGCAAAGCTTCTTGAGCGCATCGCGCACTTCCTCCGAGCTCACGTAGTCGACGGCCGGGATATTGAGCATGTTCGCGAGGACTCGCAGCACCTTCCAACCCGGCCGGCTCTCGCCCACGGGACTCGCGGCGCCCGCCCAGCTCTGCCAGCGGCCCTCGACGTTCACGAACGTGCCCGAGGTTTCGGCGAACGGACCGATGGGCAGCACCACGTGCGCCGTGGCGCGCAGGCTCTCGGCGAGGTGGCTCGTGGCGGCGACGATGAACGCCCCATCGAGCGCCTCGGGCGCCGCGGCGAGATCGTTCGCCGGGTCGATCCCGCCGAGCAGCAAATATCCCTTGAGCCGAGCGTCGAGCATGGCACGCGCCGGCAGTCCAGCGGCGGTCACGGGCGCGCCGCCGGGCTCGCGATGCGGCACGCAGCCGGCGAGGTACGCCCCCGCTGCATTCGCGCCCTCGGTCACGAGGCCCACGGTTGCGCCGCAAAGCTCGCCCAGGGTGCGCGCGAGCGCCTTGATCTCTGCATAGGCGGGATGCCGCTGCGCCAGAGTTCCGAGGAAAATTCCGCGCCGCTCGCCATGGCTCAACGCCTGCGCGAGCGAGCGATGAACGTCGGCGACGGGCGCCTCACGGACGCCGGCCGGCACCTCGCGCTGCGCGGCGGCCGCGGCTGCGCGCACCACGGCGGCGAGCCCGCCGACGAGGTCCTCCGCGACGGCGTAGCCGGCGAGCGGGAACAGGTACTCGAAGCGGCGCGGATTCAAGAAGGCCACTGCAGCGCCGCGCAACGCCGCCTTGCGGATGCGGTGCGCGAGCAGGGGCATTTCGTGACGCAGATTCGAGCCCACCACCAACAGCCCCGCGAGCGATTCCACGTCGGCGATTTTCATGCCGAGGCTCGGATACGCACCCTCCTCCCCGGCGTCGCGAGTGTCGAGCTGACGCAGGCGATGGTCGATGTTGCTCGAGCCGAGACCGCGCGCGATCTGCGCGAGCAAATACATCTCCTCGAGCGTCGCCAGCGGCGAGGCGAGAAAACCGAGACTCGCGGCTCCGGACTCCTTGGCCACTTTTTGCAGGCCCTCCGCCGCTGCGGTCAGCGCCACTTCCCAGTCGACGGGCTTCAGGACGCCGTCCACGCGCACCATGGGCTCGCTCACCCGCTCGTGCGAATACATGCCCTCGAAGCCGAAACGGTCGCGGTCCGCGATCCAGGTCTCGTTGATCTCCTCGTTCTCGCGCGGCACGACGCGCATGACCTTGCCGCGCAACACGTGTGCGTAGATGTTCGTGCCGAAGCCGTCGTGCGGCGAGACGAGCGGCCGCTGCGTCATCTCCCAGGCGCGGGCGTGATAGCGGAACGGCTTGTTGTTGAGCGCGCCCACCGGACACAGATCGATGATGTTGGCCGAGAGCTCATGGTCGAGCGCCTGTTCCACGTAGGTATCGATCTGCATGTGCTCGCCGCGGCCGGTCGTGCCGAGCTGCGGAAAGCCCTGGATCTCGAGACCGAAGCGCACGCAGCGCGTGCACTGGATGCAACGGGTCATGTCCGTCGACACGAGCGGACCGATGCTCTTGTCCTTCACCACGCGCTTGCGCTCGGTGAAGCGCGAGACGTCGCGGCCGTAGCCGATGGCGAGGTCCTGCAGTTCGCACTCCCCGCCCTGGTCGCAGATCGGGCAATCGAGGGGGTGATTGATGAGCAGAAATTCCATGGTCGCGCGCTGCGCGGCGATCGCCTTCGGCGAGCGCGTGAATACTTTCATGCCTTCCATCACGGGCGTCGCGCAGGCCGGCATCGGCTTCGGCGCCTTCTCGACCTCGACCAGGCACATGCGGCAGTTCGCCGCCACGGTGAGCTTGGCGTGATAGCAGAACCGCGGGATGTAGACATCGGCCGCATCCGTGACCTGCATGATCATGGCGCCCTTGCGTGCCTTCAGCGGCTGCCCGTTGACCTCGATATTGACCAGATCGTCGCTCATGGTGCCTTCACGCCGCCGCGGCCGGCTGTCCTTCGACGATCGAGCGCCCTTTGTGCTCGATCATGTATTGAAACTCGTGCCTGTAGTGCTTCAGGAAGCTCTGCACGGGCCACGCCGCGGCATCCCCGAGCGCGCAGATCGTGTGACCCTCGATCCGGTTCGCGACATCGAGCAGAAGTCCCAGGTCCTCGCTCCGTCCCTGGCCGGCAATGATGCGCTTGAGCATGCGGTCGAGCCAACCCGTGCCTTCGCGGCACGGCGTGCACTGGCCGCAGGACTCCGAATAATAAAAGCGCGCCAGTCGCTCGAGCGTGCGCACCATGCAGGTGGTCTCGTCCATGACGATGACGGCGCCCGTGCCCACCGATGAGCCGGCCTTCTTCAGCGAGTCGTAGTCCATGTTGACCGTCATCATGATATCGCCCGGCACCACCTGGACCGAGGAGCCGCCGGGAATGACGGCCTTGAGCTTGCGGCCTTTCCACACGCCGCCGCAAATCGTGAGCAGATCCTTGAACGGAATGCCGAGGGCAGCTCGATGTTCATGGGCTTCTCGACGTGCCCGGAGACGGAAAAAATGATCGTGCCGCCCGAATTAGGCGGCCCCAAGGCCGCAAACCACGCCGCCCCCTTGCGCAAGATGGTCGGGACCGAGGCGTAGCTCTGCGTGTTGTTGATGGTCGTCGGCTTGCCGTACAGACCGAAGTTCGCCGGGAACGGCGGCTTGAAGCGCGGCTTGCCGGGCTTGCCCTCGAGCGACTCGAGGAGCGCGGTCTCCTCGCCGCAGATGTAGGCGCCCGCCCCCACGAACATATGCAGATCGAAGTCGACGCCGGAACCCAAGATGTTCTTGCCGAGCAGGCCCGCAGCGTAGGCCTCGTCGAGCGCCGCCTGAAAGCGCGGGATGGGCTCGCCCATGAACTCGCCGCGAATGTAGTTGTAGCCGACCGTCGCCGTCATGGCATAGCCGCCGATCGCCATGCCCTCGATCACCGAGTGCGGGTTGTAGCGCAGGATGTCGCGATCATGGCAGGTGCCCGGCTCGGACTCGTCCGAGTTGCACACCGCGTACTTCTGCACCGGCGAGGAGCGCGGCATGAAGCTCCATTTCACGCCGGTCGGAAACGCGGCGCCGCCCCGCCCGCGCAGCCCCGAGGCCTTGACCTCGTCGATGATCTTCTCGCGCGGGGTCTTCTCGCGCAGGATCCGCTCCCACGCCTCGTAGCCGCCGAACGAGCGGTAGCCCTCGAGCGTCCAGGGACGCTCGTGCTTCAACGCCTCGAAGAGCACCGTGTTCGTCTCGTAGTTCATTTCAGCTCGTCCAGGATCTTGTCGACGCTATCGGGCGTGAGGTTCTCGTAATAGACGTGATCCACCATCATCATGGGCGCGTTGTTGCACGCGGCGAGGCACTCTTCCTCGCGCTTGAGGTAGATGCGGCCATCGGGGGTGCTCTCCCCTGTCTTGATGCCGAGCTTTTTCTCGCAGCGCGCGACGATCTCGTCCGAGCCGCGCAGCATGCAGGAGATATTCGTGCATACCGAGATGTGGTGCCGGCCGACCGGCTTGGTCTCGAACATCGAGTAGAAGGTCGCCACCTCGTACACGTGAATGGGCGGCAGCTGCAGATACTCCGCCACGGCGTCCATGAGCGGCGTCGTGAGATAGCCGTTGTTCTCGTGCTGCACGGCGTGCAGCGCCGAGATCACCGCCGAGCGCTTGCGGTCGGGAGGGAATTTCGCCACCCAGCGATCGATTTCCTCGCGCACATGATCGGACAGCACGCCCGTGGCCTGCCCACCCGTCGCGGGTCCGCTTAAGGTTTGCCCGCTCATCGATCGATCTCGCCGAACACGATGTCCTGGGTGCCGATCACCGCGACCACATCCGCGAGCATGTGCCCGCGCACCATCTCGTCGAGCGCCGCAAGATGGGGGAAGCCCGGAGCGCGCACCTTCAACCGATACGGCTTGTTCGCACCGTCCGACACGAGATAGACGCCGAGCTCGCCCTTCGGCGCCTCGATGGCGGCGTACACCTCGCCTTCCGGCACGCAGTAGCCTTCCGTGAACAACTTGAAGTGATGGATCAGGGATTCCATGTCGCCCTTCATCTGCTCGCGCCGCGGCGGGCGAATCTTGCGATCGTCGATCATGACCGGGCCGGGGTTGGCCTTGAGCCACGCCACGCACTGCTCGATGATGCGGGTGGACTGCCGCAGCTCCTCGATGCGCACGAGATAGCGGTCGTAACAATCGCCGTTGACACCCACGGGGATGTCGAAGTCCATGTGCTCGTACACCTCGTAGGGCTGCTTCTTGCGAATGTCCCACTCGATGCCGGAGCCGCGCAGCATCGGCCCCGAGAAGCCGAGCTGCATGGCGCGCTCGGGGCTCACCACCCCGATGTTCACGGTGCGCTGCTTCCAGATGCGGTTGTCGGTCAGCAGTGCCTCGTACTCATCGACGCACGCCGGAAAGCGGGCGGCGAAGTCGGCGATGAAATCGATGAGGCCCCCGGAGCGGCGCTCGTTCAGTCGGTCGACAGCCTTGTTGCTGCGCCACTCCGTGTATTGATACTTCGGCATGACCTCCGGGCAGGTCGCGATACACCCCGCCCGGACGGTAGTAGGTCGCGTGCATGCGCGTGCCCGACACCGCCTCGTAGCAATCCATCAAATCCTCGCGCTCGCGAAACGCATACAGAAACACCGTCATGGCGCCGATGTCGAGTGCGTGCGAGCCGAGCCACATGAGATGATTCAAGATCCGGGTGATCTCATCGAACAGGACGCGGATGTACCGCGCCCGGATCGGCGGCTCGATCTCGAGCAGCTTCTCGATCGCGAGCACGTAGGCGTGCTCGTTGCACATCATGGACACATAGTCGAGGCGGTCCATGTAGCCGATCGACTGATTGAACGGCTTGCTCTCCGCGAGCTTCTCGGTGCCGCGATGCAGAAGCCCGATGTGCGGGTCCGCTTTCTGAATGACCTCCCCGTCCATCTCGAGCACCAGGCGCAGCACGCCGTGCGCTGCCGGGATGCTGCGGTCCGAAATTCATCGTGTAATTGCGTATCTCGGCCATTAGGTCTTCGCGGGTGCAGGCGGCGCGGTTGCGGGTGGCGCGGGCGGCGGCGGCGCCACCAGGGGTGAGGGTGGTGCGATCGATGCAGCCGGGGCCGCGGTCAGCTCCGCATTGTAGCGGTTGTCGTGCCGGATCACCTTCGGCACGAGGACGCGCGGCTCGATGGTGACCGGCTGATACACCACGCGCCGCTTTTCCGGGTCGTAGCGCACCTCGACGTTGCCGATGAGCGGGAAGTCCTTGCGGAACGGGTGCCCGATGAAGCCGTAATCGGTGAGGATGCGGCGCAGGTCCGGATGCCCGCGGAACATGACGCCGAAGAGGTCGAACGCCTCGCGCTCGAACCAATCCGCAGACGCCCAGACGCCGGTGACCGAGTCGACGGCCGGCTGCTCATCGTCCTCGCAGTAGACCTTGAGCCGCAGGCGCTGATTGTTCGCGATCGACAGCAGGTGATACACCACGGCGAAGCGCCGTCCGGGTCGCTCGTCGCCGCCGCTCGTCATGCCGCGGGCCACGCCGCGGCTGAATCCCGACAGGGTCGCGTGCTCGGTCTTCCACTCGGCGCGCCCGTGCTGCAGATAATCGACGGCGCACACGTCCATGCACATCTCGAACTTGAGGGCGTCGCGCAGCGCCGTGGCCGCAGCGAGGAGCTGCGCGGGGCGTACCTCGAAGGTGAGCTCGCCCGTCGCGTTCGCCACGCGGGTCAGTATCGCGGGCAGCGCCGCCTCGATGCGCGCCGCGAGCTGATCGACCCGGCGGAGGGCAGCGGCGCTCGGGGCGCCTTCAGGCGCCGCGGCGGCACCTGAAGCGGGAGGAACGGAGCTCATCGGATAATGGCCTTGTTGCGCCTGATCTTGTTCTGCAGCTGGATGATGCCGTAGAGCAAAGCTTCCGCGGTAGGCGGGCAACCCGGCACGTATACATCGACCGGAACGATGCGATCGCAGCCGCGCACGACCGCATACGAATAATGATAGTAGCCGCCGCCGTTCGCGCAGGAGCCCATGGAGATGACCCAGCGCGGCTCGGCCATCTGGTCGTACACCTTGCGCAGCGCGGGCGCCATCTTGTTGACCAGCGTGCCGGCGACGATCATCACGTCCGATTGCCGCGGGCTCGGGCGAAACACGACGCCGAAGCGATCGAGGTCGTAGCGCGCGGCGCCCGCGTGCATCATCTCGACCGCGCAGCAGGCGAGACCGAAGGTCATCGGCCAGAGCGAGCCGGTGCGCGCCCAGTTGATGAGCTTGTCGACCGTCGTCACCTCGAAGCCGCGCACCGTGCCGGACTCGGCGGACGCCGCTTCTAGTCCCATTCGAGCGCCCCTTTGCGATAGTCGTAAATCAATGCGACGACGAGCACCAAGGCGAAGATGAGCATCGCCAGCAAGCCGAAGACACCGGTGGTGCGCAGCGACACCGCCCACGGAAAGAAGAAGGCGATCTCGAGGTCGAACACGATGAAGATGATGGCGACCAGGTAGTAGCGCACATCGAAGCGCATGCGCGAGTCCTCGAACGCCTCGAACCCGCATTCATACGGCGACAGTTTCTCCGGATCCGGCCGGCGCGGACCCAGCACCCAGCCGATCGTGAACAGGGCGAGGCCGAGGACCGTGGCCAGTCCCAGGAAAATCAAGATTGGCAAGTACTGTGGCAACATCACGCCGACCGTGAAATGAACAAAGCGGTTGATCCGCCAAGTATATCAGGCGTGAGAACAATTATGGTGCCGACGGCCGGACTCGAACCGGCACAGGTTACCCCACTAGCCCCTCAAACTAGCGCGTCTACCAATTCCGCCACGTCGGCAATGCTCGACTCGAAAACAAAAACTACTACTTGTTGACCGGCGGCGGCGGTTGCGCGGGCGCAAGCGCGGGCGGCTGCTGCGGCACGGCCGGCGTCTGGCGCCGGTGGCGGCGCCGCACTGCGCGCACGCGCCGCGGCCTGTGCCGCGCGCTCGATGACGGAGGTCGGCTCCGCGGTCGTGCGTGTGCCCATGTAGGCGAGCAGCAAGCTGGTCGTGAAGAACAGCGCCGCGAACACCGCGGTCAACTTCGAAAACAACGTCGCCGTGCCGCGCGCACCGAACACGGTACCCGAGGCGCCGGCGCCGAATCCTGCGCCCGCCTCCGCGCCCTTGCCTCGCTGCATCAGCACGAGGAACACGATCATCAGCGCAAGCAGGATGTGCACCGTCAAAATGAAACCACGCAGCATTAACGATCTCTCAATTTCTCACGGCCGCGGCCGCGCAGATTTGCAGAAACTCATCGGCGCTCAACGAGGCGCCGCCCACCAGGCCGCCGTCCACATCCGGCATCGAGAACAGCTCGGCGGCATTCGAGGCCTTCACGCTGCCGCCGTACAGGATTCGAACTTCCGCCGATACTTTAGCATCTTGGCCGTGGATCCGATGGCGCACGTAAGCATGCACCGCCTGCGCCTGCTCGGCCGAAGCCGTGCGTCCCGTGCCGATCGCCCACACCGGCTCGTATGCGATCAGCGCGCGCGCAAGGCTCGGCACCCCGTTCATGGCCGTCACCGCGTCGAGCTGCCGCGCCACCACCGCCTCGGTGCGCTCCGCCTCGCGCTCCTCGAGCGTCTCGCCCAAGCACAGCACCGGCGTCAAGCCGACGTTCAGCACGGCCGCGAACTTGCGGGCGACCAGCGTGTCGTCCTCGTGATACGAGCCGGCGCCGTTCGGAGTGACCGACGATCACATAGCGGCAGCCCACATCCTTCAGCATGGAGGCGGCCACTTGCCCGGTGAACGCCCCGACCGGATCGGCGCACACATCCTGGGCACCCACGTCGATGTCGGCCTCCTCCAGCATGCGCACCGCATCGGCGAGGTACACGTAGGGCGGAAATACCGCGACGTCCACCTGCCATTCGGGTTTCACGCGCTCGCCGAGCTCGCCGAGCAGAGCCTCGTTGGTCGCGCGCGATCCATGCATTTTCCAGTTACCGGCGACCACGGGACGACGCATGCCCACACCCTGGGACCATAAGGCCCCTCACGAAAGGCGGCGAAGATTAGCCGCGTGGGCCGCCAACTGCAAGTCCCGGTGCCGCACTGGGTGCAGAGGCCACGAGCGGAGGCGACGGCGGCGGCCTCGACCGCCGCGGCGATGTCGCGCGCGGCGGCCTTCACCAGCTTGGCGTCGTGCCCCTCGACCATGACGCGGATCACGGGCTCGGTCCCGGAGGGCCGCAGGACCGTGCGGCCGCGGCCATTGAAGCGCCGCTCGACCGACTCGACGACCTCGAGGATCCGCGGGTGGCTCATGGGATCGAAGCGTTGTGCGACGCGCACGTTCAGCAGCACCTGCGGGATACTTGGGCATGGGCGCGCACAGCTCCGCGAGGCTCGCGCCGGTGCTTTTCATCACGGCAAGCACCTGCAGCGCGCTGATCAGGCCATCGCCGGTGGTGGTCTTGTCGAGGCACAGGATATGCCCGGAAGTCTCGCCGCCCAGGGTGCCGCCGACCTCCTGCAGCATGGCGAGCACGTACCGATCGCCGACCTGCGCGCGCCGGAACTCGATGCCGCGCCTCCGTGAGCGCGTGCTCGAGCCCGAGGTTGCTCATCACGGTGCCGACGACGGGCCCCTTGAGCACGCCGGCATCGCGCCGTGCCCGCGCCAGCACGTAGAGCAGCTGATCGCCGTCCACGCAGCGCCCGAGCTCGTCCACCATCACGACGCGATCGCCGTCGCCGTCGAGCGCGATGCCCACCTGCGCGCGCACGCCCGGAACCGTCAGCTGCAGAAACTCCGGTGCGGTCGAGCCGCAGCCGTCGTTGATGTTGCGGCCGTTCGGCGAGCAGCCGATCGGCACGATGTCCGCGCCGAGATCGGCGAACAGGCGCGGCCCCACCTTGTAGCCGGCGCCGTTCGCGCAATCGACGACGATCTTGAAACCCTCGAGCGTCATGCCCGCCGGGATGGTCGATGCGCAGAACTCCTGGTACTGCGTGCGGCTCTTGTCCGTGCGCATCGCCTTGCCGAGACGCTGCGATTCGCGCGTGAGCACCGGACTTTCGAGGAGCGCCTCGATGCGGCTCTCGAGCTCGTCGGAGAGCTTGCTGCCGGCGCCGTCGAAGAACTTGATGCCGTTGTCCTCGTAGCGATTGTGCGAGGCGCTGATCACCACGCCGAAGCTGCAGCCGAGGCGCTGCGTCATGTACGCAATGCCGGGCGTCGGCAAGGGACCGATGAGCAGCACGTCGACGCCCGCCGCCACGAAGCCGGCCTCGAGCGCGGATTCGAACATGTAGCCGGACACGCGCGTGTCCTTGCCGATGAGCACGCGGCCGCCGTCCGGCGCGAGCACTCGCGCCGCGGCGCTCGCGAGGCGCAAGGCAAAATCCACCGTCATCGGCGCCTCGCCGACCCGGCCCCGGATGCCGTCGGTTCCAAAATATCCGATCAATTGACTCTCCCTTCGAGCACGGCGCTCACCATCCGGATCGCATCGCGGGTCGGCGCCACATCGTGCGTGCGTAGCACATGCGCCCCGCGGCTCACGGCCCAGGCCGCGAGCCCGAGGCCGCCGTTGAGTCGCTCCTCGACGTCGCGTCCGAGCACCTGGCCGATGAGGCTCTTGCGCGACACGCCCACCAGCAGCGGTGCGCCCGCGCCCGCGAGATGGTCGAGGTACTTGAGTAAAGCGAGGGAGTGCTCGTAGCGCTTGCCGAAGCCGAGACCGGGATCGAGCGCGATCGACTCGGCGGCGATCCCCGCGGCGATGCATTGCGCGCGCTCGTGGCGCAGGAAGGCGTTCACCTCGCTCACGACGTCATGATAGCGGGGATCGACCTGCATGGTACGCGGCTCGCCCTGCATGTGCATGAGGCACACCCCCACGCCCGCGTCGGCCGCCCATTCGCGTGCCCCGGGCGCACGCAGCGCCGCCACGTCGTTGACGATGCAGGCGCCCGCCTGCGCGGCGGCCTGCATGACCTCGACCTTGCTGGTATCGATGGAAATCGCCACATCGAGGGAGGCCGCGATGCCCTCGATGACCGGGACCACGCGCTCCCGCTCCGTGGCGGCATCGACTCCGAGCGATCCCGGCCGCGTCGATTCTCCGCCCACATCGATGATGGCGGCGCCTTCGGCGACCATCTGCGCCGCCCGCGCAAGCGCGGCCTCGACGCCCTGATAGCGGCCGCCGTCGGAAAACGAATCGGGTGTGACGTTGAGAATGCCCATGACGACCGGTCGCGCGAGGTCAATGGTTCTATGTCGACATCGCCACTGCATCGGCCACCCTGCGTCGCTCGGCGCGCGCCCGCTCGGCGCGCGAACGCTTGGCAGAGGAAGAGCTTAGTGTTGACCCGCGGGACTCACGAGCGGTGTCGTGGGCTTCTCTGCTGTCGGACCGCGAGGCGTGGGGTTCGGCGTATCGTCCCAGTCACGCGGCGGACGCGGCGCGCGTCCCTCCATGATGTCCTTGATCATCTCCTCGTCGATCGTCTCGTACTTGATCAACGCCTCGGACATGGTCTGGAGCTTATCCATGTTGGTCTGGATGATCTTGTAAGCGCGCTGGTAATTGCTGTCGATCACGCGGCGCACTTCCTCATCGATCACATGGGCGGTGACGTCGGATACCTGCTTGTGCTGGGTGACGCTGCGCCCCAGGAACACCTCGCCCGATTCCTCGCTGTAGGTCTGCGGACCCAGACGGTCCGAGAGGCCCCAGCGGGTCACCATATTGCGGGCAAGCTCGGTGGCCCGCTCGATGTCGTTCGACGCGCCCGTCGTGACGGCATCCGGCCCGAACACGAGCTCCTCCGCCACCCGGCCGCCGAACAGGGTCGCGATACGGCTCTCGAGCTGACGCTTGCTGGTGCTGTAGCGGTCCTGCTCCGGCAGGAACATGGTGACGCCGAGCGCCCGGCCGCGCGGGATGATGGTCACCTTGTAGACGGGATCGTGCTCGGGGACGGACAGGCCCACGATGGCATGGCCCGACTCGTGATAAGCGGTGTTGCGCTTCTCTTCCTCGGTCATGACCATGGAGCGCCGCTCGGCGCCCATCATGATCTTGTCCTTGGCGCGCTCGAATTCCTCCATGGTCACCGAGCGCTTGTTGCCGCGCGCCGCGAACAGCGCCGCCTCATTGACCAGATTCGCGAGATCCGCGCCGGAGAAACCGGGGGTTCCGCGCGCGATCACCGAGGGCTTGACGTTGTCGCCCAGCGGGACCTTGCGCATGTGCACTTTGAGGATTTGCTCGCGGCCCCGCACGTCGGGCAGCGGCACGACCACCTGGCGGTCAAATCGGCCCGGCCGCAGCAGCGCCGGATCGAGCACGTCCGGCCGGTTGGTGGCCGCGATGACGATAATGCCCTCGTTGCCTTCGAAGCCGTCCATTTCGACCAGGAGCTGGTTCAGCGTCTGCTCACGCTCATCATGCCCGCCCCCGAGGCCCGCGCCCCGGTGCCGGCCCACGGCGTCGATCTCGTCGATGAATATGATGCAAGGGGCGTGCTTCTTGGCCTGCTCGAACATGTCGCGAACGCGCGAGGCGCCGACGCCCACGAACATTTCCACGAAATCCGAGCCGGAGATGGTGAAGAAGGGGACCTTGGCCTCGCCGGCAATGGCGCGGGCGAGCAGCGTCTTGCCCGTGCCGGGCGAGCCGACCATGAGTACACCTTTCGGAATCTTGCCGCCAAGTTTCTGGAACTTGCCGGGATCTTTCAGGAAGTCGACGATTTCGACGACTTCCTGTTTGGCTTCCTCGACACCCGCGACATCCGCGAACGTAATGTTGACCTGATCCTCGCCCAAGAGCCGCGCACGGCTTTTGCCAAAGGACATGGCCCCACGGCCCCCGGAGGCGCCCTGCATCTGGCGCATGAAGTAGGCCCAGAAGCCGATCAATATGAGTATCGGGAATGCCGAGATGAGGAGCTGCAGCAGCACCGACTGTTGCTTCGGCGGCTCGCCGCGGAATTTGACGCCCTGGGACTGCAGCAGGCCGATCAGGGCGCTGTTGTTGGTCTCGGGGTTGTAGGTGGTGAACGGGTTACCGTCGCGCCGTTTACCCTCGATGATCTCGCCCTTCAGCGTCACCGACTCGATGTTGTTGCTCTTCACGTCGGTGAGGAACTGCGAGTAATCGATGACGGACGGCTGTCCGGTGCGCATGCCGAACTGGCTGAAAATCGCGAGAAGAATGACGGCCAATGCGACCCATAAGAGAATCTGTTTGGTCAAATCGTTCAAGTTTCACCTACGGCCGCAATCATATTAAGACACCGTTCTTCCACCTGCGTTCCGCGAAAGCAGGGGATGCCCCGAAGTTACACCATCCCAAACTGCCGCGCCAACAGGTAGATCTCAGGACTTCGTGTTCGTGACGCCTTCGGCTTTTTGGTCACGACCCGCCCGTACCTGCGGCGCGCCTCGCGAATGATCTCGTCGAAGCCCCCACCCTGAAACAGCTTGATCAGCGCGTCCCCGCCCGGGACCAGCACGCGGTCGGCAAACTCCAGTGCCAGCTCGGCCAGGTACATGGATCGGGGCTGGTCGACCGCGTCTATGCCTGCCATGTTTGGGGCCATGTCGGACAATACAAGGTCGACTTTCTCGCTGCCCACCGCCTCGAGGACTTGGGCGAGCACCGCCTCGTCGCGAAAATCCCCTTGCACGAACGTGACGCCGGGGATGGCCTCCATGGGGAGGATGTCGGTGGCCACCAGACGTCCCGCCCCGCCCAGCAGGCGCGCCGCGTACTGGCTCCAGCCTCCGGGCGCGGCGCCGAGGTCCACGCAACGAATCCCGGCCTTGAGCAGCCGCTCCTTGTCCTGAATCTCCTGCAGCTTGAACACGGCGCGCGAGCGCCAGCCTTCCCGCTGGGCGCGCTTCACGAACTCATCGTTGGCATGTTCGGCGAGCCAGCGGGCGCTGCTCTTGGAGCGTTTTGGCATGGGGCTTGTCACTATAATGCCCGCATGGACCTTTCGGAAAAGCAAAAGAAGCACCTACGGCGTCTCGCCCACCCGCTGCACGCGCTGGTGAGTCTCGGCAACGCAGGTCTCACCGACGCTGTGGTGGCCGAGCTCGATCGGGCGCTCGCCCACCACGAGCTCGTCAAGGTGAGCGTGCGGGTCGGGGATCGGGCGGCGCGGGACGAGGCGCTCCGGGAGCTGGCGCGGCGCACCTCCGCCGTGATGGTGCAGCGCGTGGGGAACGTCGGCGTGCTTTATCGCCGCGGCGAGGGACTCGCCAAGGTACTGCTCCCGGAGTGATCGTCGGCAGTTTCTAAGTTCGGCCCTTCCAGATCACCCAAAGAACGAGCAGGCAGCCGATCAAGTAGAGGACCATCGAGACGCCGTGCCAGGCGCCGAATGACAGGCCGAGGGCGGCGCCCTGTGCGTGCGCCCGCTCCATGAACCTCTTGAGGATCCACTCGTTGATCGCGAGCAGCGCGACGGCGATGTAAATGCCGCGCAGCTGTCCTCTGCCCGGAAGCGCGCCGCCGAGCGCCGCCACCGCCAGCCCGAGGTAGGTCTCGACGGCGAACAGGCGCGCGGCGAGCAGGCCCGCGAGGTGCGGGTCCGGCTGCGCGTGGAACAGCGTCGGTGTCACCCACAGCGCGAGCGACCAAAGGCTCCCGGCCCAGAGCACCAGCAGGACGCGGTAAGCGTTGCGGATCACTGCGGGAATTTGCGCGCGTCCGCCTCAGACATAACGCACGGACATGACCTCGTAGCTGCGCATGCCGCCGGGGACCGTCACGTCGACGACGTCACCCTCGGATTTGCCGATGAGCGCGCGCGCGATGGGCGATGACACCGACAGCATCCCGTGCTTGATATCCGCCTCATCGTCGCCCACGAGCTGATACATCACCTTGGAGCCGCCATCCTGATCCTCGAGCTCCACGGTCGAGCCGAACACCACCCGGCCGTTCGCAGTCAGCTTGGTCACATCGATCACTTCGGCGTTGGACAGACGATTCTCGATGTCGTTGATGCGCCCCTCGATGAAGCTCTGCTGCTCGCGCGCGGCGTGATACTCGGCATTCTCCGACAGATCGCCGTGCGAGCGCGCCTCGGCGATCGCCTTGATCACATTCGGCCGCGCCTCGCTCTTCAGCTGTTTCAGCTCCTGGCGCAAGCGCTCGGCGCCGCGCAGGGTCATGGGTGTACGTTTCACGCCAGTTCCTTGTGCAAATCCTGCAGCTTGTTGACTTCGATGTCGCCCAAATGGTCGAGCGCGTCGCAAGTCGCGCGTGCCGCGGCCACGGTCGTGTAGTAGGTCACGCGGCGCGCCACGGCCTCGCGGCGAATGGAGCGCGACTCGCGCACCGCCTGCTTGCCTTCGGTCGTGTTCACGATGAGCGCGACCTCGTCATTTTTTATCATATCGACGACGTGCGGGCGACCCTCTCGAACCTTATTTACGCGTCGGCAAACGATACCGGCCTCCTCGAGAACCTTCGCCGTGCCCCCGGTCGCGGCGATCTCGAAGCCGCGCGCGATGAGCATCTGCGCCAGCTGCACCGCACCGGGCTTGTCGCGGTCGCGCACGCTCACGAAGCACAGGCCCCGTGTCGGCAGGACCACCCCGGAGGCGGCTTGCGCCTTGGCGTAGGCCTCCCCGAACGTGTGCCCGGTGCCCATGACCTCGCCCGTGGACTTCATCTCGGGCCCCAAGATGGGATCGGCTTCCGGGAACTTGACGAACGGGAACACGGCCTCCTTCACCGAGAAGTAAGGCGGAATGCGCTGCTCCGTGCAGCCCTGCTCTGCGAGCGTCTTGCCGACCATGACGCGCGCCGCCACCTTCGCGAGCGCAATACCGGTCGCCTTCGACACGAATGGCACGGTGCGCGAGGCGCGCGGGTTCACCTCGAGGATATAGATCACGCCGCTTTGGATCGCAAACTGGATGTTCATGAGACCGACGACGTTGAGCGCCTTGGCGAGCTTGCGCGTCTGGGCGCGCAGCTCGTCCTGGACCTCCTGCGTGAGGCCGTTCGGCGGCAACGAGCATCCCGAGTCGCCCGAGTGCACGCCGGCCTGCTCGATGTGCTCCATGATGCCGCCGATGAGCACGTTCTCCCCGTCGCACACCGCGTCGACGTCGACTTCGGTGGCGAGGTCGAAGAAGCGGTCGAGCAGGACGGGGCTGTCGTTCGAGACCTTCACGGCGTCCGTCATGTACTGGCGCAGGTCGTCTTCGTTGAACACCACTTCCATAGCGCGCCCGCCGAGCACGTAGCTCGGCCGCACGACCAGCGGGAAGCCCACCTCGCGGGCCATGATCACGGCCTGCTCCTCGGTGCGTGCGGTCGCGTTCGCGGGCTGCTTCAGCTTCAAGGCCGCGACCAGCTTCTGGAAGCGCTCGCGATCCTCGGCGACGTCGATGCTGTCCGGGGTGGTGCCGATGATCGGGGCACCCGCCGCCGCGAGGGCGCGCGACAGCTTGAGCGGGGTCTGGCCGCCGTACTGCACGATCACCCCCTCGGGCTTCTCCTTCTCGATCACCTCCATCACGTCCTCGAAGGTGAGCGGCTCGAAGTACAGCCGATCGGAAGTGTCGTAGTCGGTCGAGACCGTCTCGGGATTGCAGTTGACCATGATGGTCTCGAAGCCGTCCTCGGACAGCGCCATGGCGGCGTGCACGCAGCAATAGTCGAACTCGATGCCCTGGCCGATGCGGTTCGGGCCGCCGCCGAGGATCATGATCTTGCGCCGCGTGGTCGGATTGGCCTCGCACTCATCATCGTAGCTCGAGTACATGTACGCGGTGGAGGTCGAGAACTCACCGGCACAGGTGTCGACACGCTTGTACACCGGGTGCAGCCCGAGCTTGCGCCGCCGCGCCCGCACCTCGTGTTCCTCGCGCGCCACGAGGCGCGCGATACGCGCATCGGAGAAGCCCTTGCGCTTCAAGGTGCGCAGTCGCGCGAAATCGAGGCTGTCGAATCCCTGCTCGCGGAGCTTGCGCTCCTCGACGAGCAAGCCCTCGATCTGCGCCAGAAACCAGGGATCGATCTTGGTGGCCTCGAACACTTGCTCGAGCGACCAACCGGCGCGAAACGCGTCGGCGACATAGAGGATGCGCGCGGGTCCGGGCCAGCGCAGCTCGTAGGCGAGCTTGTCGGCCGCCTCGTCGCTCAAGGGCAGCGCGACCTGTTCGTCGAAGCCGTCGTAGCCGAGCTCGAGGCTCCGCAGCGCCTTCTGCATCGACTCCTGGAAGGAGCGCCCGATCGCCATGGCCTCGCCCACCGACTTCATCTGCGTGGTGAGGCGCGTGTTCGCGCCGGGAAACTTCTCGAAGGTGAAGCGCGGGATCTTGGTCACCACATAGTCGATGGTGGGCTCGAACGAGGCCGGCGTGCCGCCGCCGGTGATGTCGTTCTTGAGCTCATCGAGCGTGTAGCCGATCGCGAGCTTCGCGGCGATCTTCGCGATGGGAAATCCGGTCGCCTTCGAGGCGAGCGCGGAGGAGCGCGACACCCGCGGATTCATCTCGATGACCAGCACCCGCCCGTCCTCGGGATTGACGGCGAACTGCACGTTCGAGCCGCCTGTGTCGACGCCGATCTTGCGCAGCACCGCGATGGAGGCATCGCGCAACCGCTGGTACTCGCGGTCGGTCAGGGTCTGCGCGGGGGCGACCGTGATCGAATCCCCGGTGTGCACACCCATCGGGTCGATGTTCTCGATCGAGCAGACGATGATGCAGTTGTCGTTGCGGTCGCGCACCACCTCCATTTCGTACTCTTTCCAGCCGAGCACGGACTCCTCGAGCAGCACCTCGTTGGTGGGCGAGGCATCGAGACCGCGCGCGACAATGGCCTCGAACTCCTCGCGGTTGTAGGCGATGCCCCCGCCGCTCCCGCCGAGCGTGAACGAAGGCCGGATCACCGTGGGGAATCCGATCTCCGACTGCACCGCGAGCGCCTCTTCCATGCTGTGGGCGATGCGCGAGCGCGCGCACTCGAGGCCGATATCGGCCATGGCGCGGCGGAACAGTTCCCGGTCCTCGGCCATGTCGATGGCGCGCTGCGAGGCGCCGATCATTTCCACGTTGAACTTCTCGAGCACGCCCTCGCGCACCAGATCGAGCGCGGTGTTGAGCGCAGTCTGTCCGCCCATGGTGGGCAAGAGGGCGCTCGGCCGTTCCTTCTCGATGATGCGCTCGATGGTGCGCCAGTTGATGGGCTCGATGTAGATCGAGTCGGCGCTCTCCGGATCGGTCATGATGGTGGCCGGGTTCGAGTTCACCAGGATGACGCGATAACCCTCTTCTTTCAGGGCCTTACACGCCTGAGCTCCAGAATAATCGAACTCGCAGGCCTGGCCGATGATGATGGGTCCCGCGCCGATGATCAGGATGCTGTCGAGGTCTGTGCGCTTCGCCATCAGCCTTCCGCGGACTTCTGCTTCAGGGCGCTGCGGCCGCGCGAGTTGGCCTGGGTGCGCTTCACCATCAGGTACATGAAATGCTCGAACAAGAGGCGCAGGTCGTGTGGGCCGGGGCTCGCCTCCGGATGTCCTTGGAAGCTGAAGGCCGGCTTGTCGGTGCGCTCGATGCCTTGCAACGAGCCGTCGAACAGCGAGCGGTGCGTGGTGCGCAAGCTGGGCGGCAAAGTCGCCTCGTCGACGGCGAAACCATGGTTCTGGCTCGAGATGAGCACACGTCCCGAGTCGAGCTCCGCCACCGGGTGGTTCGCGCCGTGATGGCCGAACTTCATTTTCACCGTCTTTGCGCCGCTCGCGAGGCCCAACAGCTGATGGCCGAGACAGATGCCGAATACCGGGATATCGGTGGTCAAAAAGCGCGCGATCGCATTGATGGCGTAATCGCAGGGCTCGGGATCCCCCGGGCCATTACTTAAGAAGATACCGTCAGGATTCATCGCAAGTACTTGATCAGCCGGTGTTTGTGCGGGCACCACCGTCATCCGACAGCCGTGCTCGGCGAAGATGCGCAGGATGTTGCGCTTGATCCCGAAGTCATAGGCGACGACATGCAGGCGGCTCTGCGGACGCGGAGGTCGTGCCGTCGACTTCCAAATGATGCCCTCGTTCCACTGGTAGATACGCTTGGTGGAGACCGCCTTGGCGAGGTCCATGCCCTTCAATCCGGGGAATTTCTTCGCGGCGCGCACCGCGGCGTTCTCGTCGATGACATCGCCGGTCATGATGCAGCCCGCCTGGGCGCCTTTCTCGCGCAGCAGGCGCGTGAGCTTACGCGTGTCGATGTCGGCGATGGCGACCACTTTGCAGCGGTTCAGGAAGCTCTGCAGGGATTCGGTCGAGCGCCAGTTCGAATGCACCAGCGGCAGGTCGCGGATGACGAGTCCCGCCGCATACACGGCGCCCGACTCGAGATCCTCGGGCGTGGTGCCGGTATTGCCGATGTGCGGATAGGTGAGCGTGACGATTTGCCGGCAGTACGAGGGGTCGGTGAGGATCTCCTGATAGCCCGTCATCGCCGTATTGAAAACTACTTCACCTGTCGTGTTGCCTCTTGCGCCTACTGAAACGCCACGGAACACGGTGCCATCTTCGAGAGCTAGCACTGCAGGTGTCGACACTTCCGGTTTCCTCTCTTCGCCCTTGGTAAGAGCGCGTTCCGCAGATGTGCAAAGCGGGAGGCGCTCCTCAAGAACGTCCTCCCGCTTTAATGATTCGATCGCGGCTTTTCCGGGCGCGAATATTAGCGATGCGCGGGCCCAGTGTCCATGCTCTTCTCCACAGATCAGAATCCGAGCACGTTTTGCATGCCGTAGAGTCCCGCCGGACGCCCCAGGAGCCACGCGGCCGCAGCGACGGCGCCGCGAGCGAACACCATTCGATCCTGTGCCCGGTGCGTGAGCTCCAGGCGCTCGCCGTCCGCGGCCAGCAGCGCCGTGTGCTCACCGACGACGTCGCCGGCACGGAGCGATGCAAAGCCGATGCTCCCCGGCACGCGCGAGCCTGAGCTGCCGTGCCGATCGAACACGGCGACCTGCTCGAGGTCCGCGCCGCGCGCGCGGGCGATGGCCTCGCCCCAGGCGAGCGCCGTGCCCGAGGGCGCGTCGCGCTTCATTCGATGATGCACCTCGCTGATCTCCGCCTCGTAGCCGCCGCCGAGCGCTCGCGCCGCGACCTCGAGGAGGTGCGTCATGACGGCGACGCCGATGCTGGTGTTGGGGGCGATAAGCACCGGAATCGTGCGCGCGGCGCTCTCGAGTTTGCCGCGCGCCGCTGCATCGAAGCCGGTCGCGCCGACCAGCAAGGCGACCCGCCGTTCGAGACACGCATCCGCATGCTCCGCGATGCCTTGCGCCAGGCTGAAGTCGACGGCCACGGCGACATCGCCGAGCGCGTCCCGGGGCTCGGCCGTGATGCGCACGCCCGTGACCGGCCCCTCAAGGGCGGCGTCCTGCCCGAGGTGCCTGCTCGCGCCCGACGCGAGTGCACCGCCGAGTTGCAAGGCGCAGCCCGGCTCACGCATGGCGCGGATCAGGCACTGCCCCATTCGACCCGTGACTCCGAACACCGCGACTTTAGCCATGAGGCTTAAGGCTCAGCCCGCGCCGGTAAAGAACTTCTTCACGCCCTCGAGGAAGGATTGCTCGCGGGGCTTGTGGCTTCCGGTCTGGAGCGAGACCTCGAACTTCTTCAGCAGCTCCTTTTGCTCCGCGCTCAAGCGCACCGGCGTCTCCACGACCACACGGCAGAACAAGTCCCCCGGCGGGCCGCCGCGCACGGGCTTGACGCCCTTCTCGCGCATGCGGAAGACCCGTCCGGATTGTGTCTCGCTCGGGATCTTGAGCACCACATCACCCGACAGCGTCGGCACCTCGACCGAGCCGCCGAGCGCGGCGGTGGTGAAGCTGACCGGCACTTCGCAGGAGAGGTGGCTCCCCTCGCGCTCGAAGATCGCATGCTCGCGCACGCGGATCTCGACATACAGGTCCCCCGTGGGACCGCCGTTGCGTCCCGCCTCGCCCTCTCCGCTCAAGCGGATCCGGTCGCCGCTGTCGACACCGGGCGGCACGCTCACGGAGAGCGTTTTCTCCTGGCGCACGCGTCCTTGCCCGTAGCAAGTGTCGCAGGGATTGCCGATGATCTTGCCGCGGCCCTTGCAGCGCGGGCACGGCTGCTGGATGGTGAATATGGATTGCTGCACGCGCACCTGACCCTGGCCGTGGCAGGTATCGCAGGTTTTCGGCGCCGAGCCCTTCGCCGCCCCCGTGCCATTGCAGGTCTTGCACTCCGACAAGCTGGGAATCTGAATCTCGGTCTCGGTGCCGAACACCGCCTGCTCGAGATCGATCTCGAGGTCGTAGCGCAGATCCGCGCCGCGGAAGACCTGGGAGCGGCTGCGCTGCCCGCCTGAGAAGATGTCGCCGAACATCTCCCCGAAGATGTCGCCGAAGGCCTCGCCGGCCGAGAATCCGCCGCCGCGCCCGCCCTCGAGACCGGCGTGGCCGAACTGATCGTAGACGGAGCGCTTGCGGGCGTCCGCAAGCACCTCGTAGGCCTCCTTGCACTCCTTGAATCGGTGCTCGGCCTGCGGGTCGTCGGGATTGCGGTCGGGATGAAACTTCATCGCCAGGCGTCGATACGCCTTCTTGATATCCGCCTCGCTGGCATTCCTCGGTAAATCGAGGAGCTTGTAGTAATCCTGCTTGGCCATTCCTCACCTAGACGCGGCGCGCTGTATAGCGCCCGCACCCGCTCGATCCCCATAAAGAGAACCGCCGGCCCGCATGCACCGACGGTTCACTCGCATTAAAGGCACGGGCGCGGATCTTGAAGTCCCGCCGAGCCGCGCGCAAGCGCGCAAGCTCTCTCACGCCTTCTTGCGATCGCTCTCCTTGACCTCTTCGAACTCGGCATCGAGCACGTCGTCCTGCTTGCCGCCCGGTGCATTGCCGCCGTCAGAGCCGCCGGTCGAGCCCGCGCCGCCACCGGCCGCGGCTTGCTGCTGCTCGTACATCCGCTGCATGAGCGTCGTGGATGCCTGCTCGAGAGCCTGCGTCTTGTGCTCGATGTCGTCCTTGTCGTCGCCCGCCATCGCCGTCTTGACCGCGGCAATGGCATCGTTCGCCGCCTTCTTGTCCTGCTCGGAGACCTTCTCGCCCCCGTCAGCCAGCGCCTTCTCGACGGTGTGCACCGTCGCATCGGCCTTGTTACGCGCGGTCACGAGCTCGCGGAACTTCTTGTCCTCCTCGGCGTGCGCCTCGGCGTCCGACACCATGCGCTTGATCTCCGCCTCGGACAATCCGCTCGAGGCCTTGATGACGATGCGCTGTTCCTTGCCGGTCTTCACGTCCTTCGCCGACACGTTCAGAATGCCGTTCGCGTCGATGTCGAAAGTGACCTCGATCTGCGGTAAGCCGCGCGGTGCCGGCGGGATGTCGGTCAAGTCGAAGCGGCCCAGCGACTTGTTGTCCGTCGCCCGATCGCGCTCGCCCTGCAGCACGTGAATGGTCACACCGGTCTGGTTGTCGTCAGCCGTCGAGAACGTCTGCGCCGCCTTGGTCGGGATGGTGGTGTTCTTCTCGATCACCTTGGTCATGACCCCGCCCAAGGTCTCGATGCCGAGCGACAGCGGCGTCACATCGAGCAGCAGCACGTCCTTGACGTCGCCGGACAGCACGCCGCCCTGGATAGCCGCTCCGACCGCAACCGCCTCGTCGGGGTTCACATCCTTGCGCGGCTCGCGGCCGAACAGATCCTTCACCGCTTTTTGCACCAGCGGCATGCGGGTCTGACCGCCGACCAGGATGACCTCGCCCACGTCCTTCATCGACAAGCCAGCATCCTTGAGGGCGATGCGGCACGGCTCGATGGTCTTCTGCACCAGATCCTCGACCAGTGACTCGAGCTTCGCGCGGGTGAGCTTCATGTTCAGATGCTTCGGACCCGCCGCATCCGCCGTGATGTAGGGCAGATTGATCTCGGTCTGCTGGCTGGAGGAGAGCTCGATCTTGGCCTTCTCTGACGCCTCTTTCAGACGCTGCATCGCAAGCGGATCCTTGCGCACGTCGATGCCGCTCTCCTTCTTGAACTCATCGGCCAGGTAATTGATGACGCGCAGGTCGAAGTCCTCGCCGCCGAGGAACGTATCGCCGTTGGTCGAGAGCACCTCGAATTGACGCTCGCCGTCCACCTCCGCGATCTCGATCACCGAGACGTCGAAGGTGCCGCCGCCCAAGTCGTACACGGCGATCTTGCGGTCGCCGCCTTCCTTGTCGAGGCCATAGGCGAGTGCCGCCGCGGTCGGCTCGTTGATGATGCGTTTCACGTTCAATCCCGCGATGCGGCCGGCATCCTTGGTGGCCTGGCGCTGGGAGTCATTGAAATAGGCCGGGACGGTGATCACCGCCTCCGTGACGGTCTCGCCCAGGTAATCCTCGGCGGTCTTCTTCATTTTCATGAGAACGCGCGCAGACACCTCGGGGGGAGCCATCTTCTTGCCCTGCTCCTCGACCCAGGCGTCGCCGTTGTCCGCCTTGACGATCTTGTAGGGCACCATCTTGATGTCTCGTTGCACCACCTCGTCGGTGAACTTGCGTCCGATCAGACGCTTCACCGCCGCCAGCGTGTTCTGCGGGTTGGTCACGGCCTGGCGCTTGGCGGACTGCCCGACCAGGACCTCTCCATCCTTGGTGAAGGCAACGATCGACGGGGTCGTACGGTCGCCCTCGCTGTTCTCGATGACCTTGGGCTTGTTGCCTTCCATGATCGCGACGCAAGAATTGGTCGTGCCCAGATCGATGCCTATGATTTTTGCCATGTTCTAAACCCTCTAAAATAATTCGAAGAATGACCCCCTACCTGGGGGGATCTCGAGCAATTTCAATTGGTATCCGCGGCTGCCTTGCTGACGATCACACGCGCCGGCCGCAGCAGCCGGCCGTTCAGGGAGTAGCCCTTCTGGATCACCGAAATCACGCTATTCGGGGGTAGATCGCGGCTTTCCTGGGCCACCATGGCCTCGTGCCAGTTCGGGTCGAAGGGTTGACCCGTCGGGTCGATGATCTTGATCCCGGCCTTGTCGAAGGCACGATTGAGCTCCTTGAGCGTCGCCTGAGCACCCTCGAGCAGCGCCGTCGGGTTGGCAGTGCCTGAGCGTATGCCCGCCTCCAGGGCATCCCCGACGGGGAGCAGCTCCTGGGCAAAACGCTCGATGGCGTACTTGCGGGCTTGATCGACCTCGCGCTCGGCGCGCTTGCGGTAGTTATCGAGCTCCGCCACCGCCCGCATGTAACTGTTCCAGTTCTCTTGGGCCTTGGACTGCGCCGCCGCCAGCGCCTCCGGGGCGTCACCCGCGGGGCCGTCCCCGCCCGGGGGCAGGTCGGCGCCCTGCTCGGTCCTCTGATTCATTTCGCTCACTGGCAACCCCTCAAAAGGATGGCGGGTACCTCCCGCTCGAATGCGCAAACCTGGGGGCTACTTACGGGCGTTCAAGGCCGAACCGAGGAGTTTTGCGGTGACGTCGACGATCGGGATCACGCGCTCATAGGCCATGCGCGTCGGGCCGATGACCCCCAGAACCCCGACCACCTGGTTGTCGAGCATGTAGGGAGCGGTGACCACGCTGATATCGTCGAGGATCTGATAGCCCGACTCGTGTCCGATGAAAATCTGGATTCCCTGTGCCCGCAGGCAGCTGTCGAGGAGCCGCAGCATGTCGTGCTTCTCGTTGAACGCCTCGAACAGCCGCCGCAGCCGATCGACGTTCGAGAGCTCGGCAAATCCCATGAGATTGGTCTCGCCGGCGATGACGTATTCCACCTGTTCCCCGCCGGGAGTCTCGAAGACCTTCTGCGCCATTTGGATGGCGTCCTGCATGAGCTGGTTCATGGTCTGCCGGGTTTCCTGCAGCTGCTTGAGAAGCGAGGCACGCACTTCCGGCAGCGAGCGCCCGGCGAAGGCCTCGTTCAGATAATTGGCCGCGCGCCGCAGCTCCTCCGAGGAGTAGGCGCGCTCGAGCTGCACCACGCGATTCTCGACCTCGCGGTTGTTCATGACCATGATCGCGAGCGCGCGATTCTCCGACAAGCCGATGAATTCGATCTGCGAGAGCGCCACGTAATGCGGATTCGGCAAGGTCACGAGCCCGGCCATCTGCGTGACGCTCGAGAGCATCTGCGAAACCGTCTGCACCAGGGTGCGGCCATTCGAGACATCGTTCCTCAGGCGCCGCTCGATATCGTCGATCTCCTCGCTTTGCAACGGCTTGAGCTTGAGCAAGCTATCGACGAACAGGCGGTAGCCTTTGTCTGTCGGAATGCGCCCGGCGGAGGTATGGGGCGAGACGACAAATCCGAGCTCCTCGAGGTCCGCCATGACGTTGCGGATGGTGGCCGAGGACAGGCTCAATCCGGAGTCGCGGGATAGAGTCCGCGAGCCGACGGGTTGGCCGTCGCGGATGTAGCTCTCGATCAGCGCCTTGAGCAAGAGCTGTGCGCGCTCGCTCAGTGCCTCCTCGGTACCTTCTGGCATACGCTCCATATAGCACGTTTGAAACTACCTAGCGCGCCTCGAGGGGTCAAGTCCGCGCAGAATCGGTCAAATTGGCGGCTTTTCGATGAGTGAAGCGTCGCGTCGAACATGCTACAAAGACCGCCATGACCGCCTTCAAGTCGATCGCCCTCGTCGGCAATGCCAAGGATCTGCGTGTCGCCGAGTGCATGCTCAGCTTGGTCGGCCATTTCCAGTCGCGCGGCCGGCGGGCGCTCGTCGATCCGGGCGTCGGCCTCGAATTCCCGCCCGACTCCATCGTGTCCTGCCCGGAAAGCGCGTTCGCCTCCCGCGCCGATCTCATCGTGGCGATCGGCGGAGACGGCACGCTTCTCTATGCGGCGCGCCTGGTCGCAGGCCGGCCGGTGCCCCTGCTCGGCGTCAACCGCGGGCGTCTCGGTTTCCTCACCGATGTGGGGCCGGCCTCGATGCTCGAGGACGTCGAATCGGTGCTCGCGGGAAGCTACACCGAGGATCGGCGCTCGCTCCTCTCGGCGCGGCTCGAGCAGCACGACGCCGCGCCGGTGGGCGCACTCGCCTTGAACGACGTCGTGCTCGCCAAGGTCGACACCGGCCGCACGCTCGACTTCGAGACCTCGATCAACGGGCGCTTTGTCAACTCCCACGGCGGCGACGGCATCGTGGTCGCCACCGCAACCGGCTCGACCGCGTACGCGCTGTCCTGCGGCGGTCCCATCGTGGAGCCCGATCTCGACGTGTGGGTGCTCGCGCCGATCTCGCCGCACACATTGAGCGACCGGCCGATCGTGGTGCGCGCCGGCAGCACCGTCCAGATCCGCCTGTGCGAGCGTCTCGGCGCGCGCGCGCAAGTCACCTGCGACGGCGTGGGTTTGGGCGAGATGGAGCAAGGCGATCAGCTGCTCATCGAGGGCGCCGATGCCACGATCACGCTGCTGCATCCGCCCGGCTACGATTATTACCGGCTGCTGCGCTCGAAGCTCCACTGGGGCCGCGGCGGCCACCACAACGGCAACGGCGAATGACCCCGAAGTGAGGACGAGGCAAGGGCCATGCTGACTCATCTGAAGTTGCGCGATCTCGTCATCGTCGACGAGGCGGAGCTCGAGTTCGGCCCCGGACTGACCGCGCTCACCGGCGAGACCGGGGCCGGCAAGTCCATCGTCGTCGATGCGCTGCTGCTCATCGCGGGCGGGCGCGGCGCCGGCGACATCGTGCGTCAGGGCGCGGAACGCGCCGAGGTCGCCGCCGGCTTCTCCTCGCTCTCGGCGGACGCCTTGCGCTGGCTCGAAGAGCAATCGATCGAGCACGACGGCGAGCTCATCCTGCGTCGCGTGCTCGGCGCCGACGGCCGCTCGCGGGCCTACGTGAACGGCCAGCTCGTGCCGCTTGCAGTCGCTGCGCGAACTCGCCGATCTGCTCATCGAGATTCACGGCCAGCAGGAGCACCAGCACCTGGTGAAGCGCAGCGCGCAGCGCGAGCTCCTCGACGCGCGGCTCGAGCCGGCAAGCATTGCCGCCGTGGCCGATCTGTACGGTCGCTACCGCACCTGCCGCGCGGAATTCGAATCGCTGCGGGCGGCTGCCGAGAACCGCGAGTCGCGGCTCGAGCTGCTGCGCTACCAGCTCGCCGAGCTCAAGGGCGAGGTCACCACCCCCGCCGACATCGAGGCGCTGTTCGCGGAACAGAAGCGCATCGCCGGCCGCGGGCGGCTCGCGCAAGCGGCGAGCGGCGCGCTCAACGCGGTGTACGACGAGGAGAGCGCGAGCGCGCACGATCTGCTCGGCAAGGCCTCGGGGGCGCTGCGCGCTGTGGTGGAGATGGACCCGAAGCTCGAGCGCCGCGGCGCAGCTGCTCGGCGAGGCTGTGATTCTGGTGCGCGAGGCGGCGGACGCGCTGCGGCACTATCTCGACGCACTCGACATGGACCCGGCGCGCCAGGAGGAGATCGAGCGCAAAGCCGCGGCGCTCGAGGCGCTCGCGCGCAAGCACCGCCAGAGCGTCACGGAGCTTCCCGCGCAGCTCGCGCGCACCGAGGAGGAGATCCGCTCGCTCGAGGGTGCCGAGCAGAGCCTCGCGCAGTGCGAGCGCACTCTGGCCGCACTCGAGCGGGACTATCGGGATGCGGCGCGTCGCTTGACCGAGGCGCGCCGCCGCGCCGCCGCTAGCCCTGGGCGCGGAGATCACCGCGCTCATGCAGTCACTCGGCATGGCGGGCGGACGCTTCGCGGTGAGCGTCGAGCCGGCCGAGGAAGAATTCAGCGCGCACGGCGGCGACAGCATCGAGTTTCTGGTGAGCGCCAATCCGGGCCAGCCGCTCAAGAGCCTCGCCAAGGTGGCCTCGGGCGGCGAGCTCTCGCGCATCAGCCTCGCCATACAGGTCGCCGCGGCGGCCGACACGGACGCGCTTTGCCGCGTATTCGACGAGGTCGATACGGGAATCGGCGGCGCCGTGGCGGAAATCGTCGGACGGCAACTGCGCTCGCTCGGCACGCACGCTCAGGTGCTGTGCGTCACGCATCTTGCGCAGGTGGCCGCGCAGGCCCACGCACAGTTCCGCGTCACCAAGCTCACCGACGGCAAGGTCACGCGCACGGCGGTCAAGCCGCTGACGCGCGAGGAGCGCGTCGATGAGATCGCCCGCATGTCCGGCGGCATCAACATCAGCGATCAAGCGCGCGCCCATGCCCGCGAGATGCTCGCCGCCGCGGGGCGCGGCGGCGTCGTCGCGGTCGGCAGGGCCGAAGCGCGCGCCCGGCTCGCGGCGCTAGCTACTGCCTCGGCCGCTTCTGGTTCGGGCAGTTCGGCTTGCGGCAGTGGCCGTAGAGAATGAGCGAGTGGTCGCTGATCTCGAAGCCGAGGCGCTTCGCCACCGCCTGCTGGCGCTCCTCGATGCCGCCGTCCATGAACTCTTCCACCTTGCCGCAGTCCACGCACACGATGTGATCGTGGTGGGCGCCATGGTTCAGCTCGAACACCGCCATGCCGCCCTCGAAGTGATGGCGAGTCACGAGGCCGGCGGCCTCGAATTGAGTCAGCACGCGGTACACCGTGGCGAGGCCGATGTCCTCCTCGGAAACCAGCAGCTTCTTGTAGATGTCCTCCGCGCTCATGTGCCGCGCCGAGCCGTCGGCGAGGATGTCGAGGATCTTCAAGCGCGGCAGCGTCACCTTGAGGCCCGCATTGCGCAGGTCGTCGCTCTCGGAGGTAGAAGGTGGTTTGAGTCGCTGCGGCATGCGGTGGCATCCGGTATGATGTCGCTTTGATTATCGACCATTTACGGGCGGCGCACCACTTCGATGAAAATTCTTCGTACCTCATTGCTCGTCGTCGGGCTCTTCCTGGCCGCGGGCTGCGTCTACCGCATCAACATCCAGCAGGGCAATTTTCTCGATCAGACCGCGGTCGACACGGTCAAGGAAGGCATGACGCGCAGCCAGGTGCGCTATCTGCTCGGTACCCCGATGGTCGCGGACAGTTTCAACAAGGAACGCTGGGACTACATCTACTACCTGAAGAAAGGTCGCACTCGCCACGTCGATTCGCGCCGCGTCACGGTATATTTCGACGGCGACAAGGTGACGCACCTCGACAAGCCCTCGGCCGCGGTCGCCGCGCAACAGGACGCCTCGGCCGCCAAGATCAAGAACGGCCGAACCTACTAGGCCTACCCAGGCCGCTGACTGGGCCGCGCTAGGACTTCCCTCGCTTGAGAGCACGGGCTTGCTGCACCCGCGCGCGCCGTGCAGTCTTGGGATCGAGGGCGAGCGGTCGATAGATCTCCACGCGATCTCCCGGCTGAAGCGGCTGCTCGCGGCGCGCGGGCGTGCCGAACACCCCGATCGGCGCGCCTTCGAGATCGATGCCCACGAAGGCCGGATCCGCGCGCGCAGCGCGCAGCGCATCACCGACCGTCGCCGCGGCGGGCAACTCATAGGTTCGTTGAATGGCGCCTTGCGGCCGCGCGTAGGCCACTTCGATACGCACGCGCGACCCTAGCCGCCCCCGCGCGGCGCGGCGCCGTACACCTCGCGCGCCCGCACCACGAAGGAATCGACGATCTTGTCGCAGACCGACTCGAACACGGGATTCAAGGCGATTCCCATCAAGCGGTTCTTGAACGCGAACTCGACGTGAAATCCGACACGCGAGCCTTGCTCACCGATCGGCTCGAAGCGCCAGCGGCCGATGAGTCGCGTAAAGGGTCCACGCACGAGCTCCATCAGAATCTGCGACGGCGGCGAGAGGGTGTTGCGGGTGGTGAACTCCAGGTGCACTCCGCCGCGCACGATCTCGAGCGCCGCGACGCGCTCGTGAGCGGAGGCACTCTCGAGGCGCGCCGCAACGCATCCGGCCAAGAATTCAGGATAGCGCGGCACATCGTCCACCAGCGCGAACATTTGCGCAGGCGTTGCAGTGACGATGGCGCTACGATCCACGACCTTCAAATGGGCGACTCCACCGCTTTCCTCGCGCGGCAAGGCGGAATTCTCGCACACCGCACGGTAGACTCGCGGCATGGCTAAGACCGCCGATGCTGCCCCACCCCCGATCGCCGTCAATCGCAAGGCGCGCTTCGATTATTTCATCGAAGAGCGCTTCGAGGCCGGTATTGCGCTGCTCGGCTGGGAAGTGAAGAGCATGCGCGCGGGCAAAGCGCAGATCGCCGAGGCCTACGTGTATTTGAAGAACGGCGAGGCATTCCTGTATGGCTGCCACCTCGCGCCCTTGAATTCGGCCTCGACTCACGTCGACACCGACCCCACCCGCACACGCAAGCTCCTCTTGAACCGCCGGCAGCTCGATCATCTGCTGGGCGCCGTCGAGCGCCGCGGCTATACCCTGGTCCCCCTGCAGCTTTACTGGAAGACGGGGCGCGCCAAGCTCGAGCTCGGGCTCGCCAAGGGCAAGAAACAGCACGACAAGCGCGCCACCGACAAGGATCGCGATTGGCAGCGTGACAAGAGCCGCATCATGAAGGCGAGCCGGCGCTGAGGAGCGCGGCGCCGAGGCGCGCGCCGCTGACGCGCTACACATGCGGCGACTTGGAGCCCGGCCTTGACCTGAAACGCCCCGGCCCCAAAAGGGGTATAATGCGCGTTCACTTGGGGCCGACCGGTTTCGACATGGGTTGCGAAACTTCAGGTGCGTACCGAGGTGCTAGTTCCTCGTAAAACTGCTTGCAAACTATAGTTGCCAACGAAGACAACTACGCTCTAGCCGCCTAATCGCGGCTGAACCTCGACCGGCTCGTGCTGATGCGAACGTTCGAGGGTAGCGCTCATCAGCTAGCGGAATACACGTACCTGGGGTGTATCCCGCGAATCGTTACTGGGTTGGTCGCGCGCTTTCCCTGCCCGTCGGGTAGCGAGCGACGAGAACAATAGACTGTGGCTACGTACGTAGATCTTGAGGCGTAGGACTTGTGGACGGGGGTTCGATTCCCCCCGGCTCCACCATTTGATCTGATCCGATAACATCCGAAAGCATCCGCTGACGTCCACAAAACCCGCTAAAACGCGGGTTTTTTTATGTTTTTTGAGCACCTGGGAGCGCCGAGAACCGCCGCGCCGTCAAGCCGCACAGATGGACGGCGCGGCGAACAGCTTCGAGGTGGTTACGCGCGAGTGGATCGAGCAGCAGATGAAAACCTGGGTGCGGGGCCATGGCGAACGAATACTGACCCGGTTCGAGCGCGACATATTCCCCTGGATCGGCGCCCGTCCGATTGCGGATTTGACCGCGCCGGAACTGCTGACGACGGTGAGGCGCATCGAAAAACGCGGCGCGCTGGAGACCGCGCATCGCGCGCTCGGCAACTGCGGCCAGGTGTTCCGCTATGCCATCGCCACCGGCCGCGCCAAACGCGATCCGACCGGCGATCTGCGCGGCGCCCTCCCCGCGGTTAGACCTACGCACTTTGCCGCCATAACCGAGCCTAAGCGGGTGGGCGCGCTGATGCGCGCCATCGAGGGTTACGAAGGATCGTTGACGGTTCGCTGTGCCCTGCGCCTTGCGCCGCTCGTGTTCGTGCGCCCCGGCGAGCTGCGGCATGCGGAGTGGACGGCCATGGACTTAGATGGCGGCGAATGGCGCTACACGGTCACCAAGACGAACACGCCGCACGTGGTCCCGCTCTCGTCGCAAGCCGTTGCAATCCTGCGCGAACTGAAGCCTGTCACTGGCCGCGGCCGATACGTGTTCTCCAGCGCCCGCAGCAGCCAGCGGCCGATGAGCGACAACGCCCTCCTCGCTGCCATGCGCCGCATGGGCATCGCGAAGGACGAAATGAGCGGACACGGATTTCGCGCCATGGCCCGAACCATCCTGGACGAGGTGCTGGGCTTCAGGCCGGATTTCATCGAGCACCAGCTCGCGCATGCGGTGCGCGATCCAAACGGACGCGCGTACAACCGGACGGCGCATCTGGCGGAGCGCCGAAAAATGATGCAGGCCTGGGCGGATTACCTGGACAAGCTCAAGTACGGGGCCGATGTGATTCCGATTCTCAAGGCAAGCTGAAGATCTTGAGGAGCGCATCCCAAATTCCAAGATTTCGGCAGAAATGCGCCGTGGATTTCGGACAGCGGCGGCGTATCCTATCCGTGTGCCGAAAAACGAGGCGCTGATCATGGAAACGAAGTTGCAGCAATTGACCGTGGACGAGCGCATCAAGCTTGTCGAGGATCTCTGGGACAGCATAGCGGGCCGACCAGGGCGCACTTCCGATGACCGCCGATCAGAAGACCGAACTCGACCGCCGCCTGAACGCGTACGCGGTTGACAAGAATCGTGGACGACCGGCGGCGGACGCCATTCGCGACATTCGCCGCCAGTTGTGACTGTCGAGGTCCGGCTCCGTCCGGAAGCCGAGCATGACCTGGCTGAGGCGGCTCGGTGGTCCGAGGGGCAGCGGCTGCCGAGTGGCGGCAGAGCTGGCTCGGCCCGATCAGCAATTTTTTTATCGGTAACAGAAAACGGTTCTTGAGGCGGTTCATAGTTTGTCTGGTCTCTGCTTCATAAGTATGATAAAGTATGCAGATGAACCTCGTAAACGGAGCCACGCCATGTCCACCATCGAACGCATGACGATCACCATGCCCGCCGACATGGCGGCCGTCGTTAAAAAGGCCGTCGAGACCGGCGACTACGCCTCCACAAGTGAAGTCGTCCGCGAAGCTCTGCGGGAATGGAAGATGAAGCGCGCCGTCCAGATCCAGGAGATCGCGGCGCTCAAGGCCGATATCGACAAAGGCCTGGCCGATGTCGCAGCCGGTCGCGTCAAAGACTTCGATACGAAGAAGATCGTTGAGCGAGGGAGGAAGCTATTAGCAAGCCGCTCACGCTCCGGCTAACCGAGACCGCGGAAGCCGATCTTGCCGAAATCTGGGCCTACATCGCTTCCGAAGCGTCAGAGGCCATCGCGACGCGCTTCGTCGATGCGATCAAGGCGGAGTTTGATCCACTCCTGCAATTCCCACTCATGGGACCGCAACGCGAGCAGTTCGGTCCGAACCTGCGAGTGGTGTTTCACTCTCACTATGCCATTTATTATTTGCCGGCCGAGTCCGAGCTGATTATCGTCCGTGTGCTGCATGGCGCACGCGATGCGGTTGCCATTGCCGAGCAAGGAGGTTTCAAATCATGAGCCGCAAGTATTGGGCAGCTTACGATCCTCAATTCGCGCCAGGCTGGTTACCACGGCTGGTCTCAATTCGAGTCGCCAACCAGTCTCGTACTTCGCTCTCCAGCCATCCCACAGCGCGGTCGCTAAGCTTGACGCGCTGCGGGAACCGTCCTTCCGCCTGCATCTGATAGATCATTGAACGACCGAGCCCGGTGAGCTGGCAGACTTGTCGCAGCCTTAGTGCCCGTTCATTCGGGTCACGCTGGAGCTTTACTGATGGCTCCAAGTTGAACTCAAATTGATTTTTGGCTTCGCTTTTCACGGCCGTAACCACCTTTAAGGTGCTGCATCGCCTGCGAGATCTGTCCTCGTCAATATCCGCCGGCCAAGGCGATACCCACCAGTCAGCGAATCAAGTGAATTGACCAACGAATGCAAACTAATTACACGAAACCGCCCCTACAGCGTCCGCTCCTGGCTCACGGGATCGCCGCGCTCGGGGCCGTCCCGTCGGATCCGACGCCGCTTTTCGGTAAATTCAATGAATTGCGCCACCAGTCGTTGCCGGTCAGTGAGGACAGGCGGCAGGTGCCATGCGAAATAGCGGACGTCGCCCGCGAGGACCGCCTCGCCTTGGTCATCCAGTACATCTGCCGCCTTCATCCAAGTTGACACGAGCGAACGGCGAGTCTCGAGCAACCTTTCGCGCGCCGGGTCCTCAACCGTTCTCGAGCGTGACAGCTCTGTCGCGATTCCGAGCACGCGTTCGCGCATCACGGCGGACTTGGACTTGCCGTAGCGTTGTGCTTTGAAGATCCCTTCCCGGCGTTTTGTCTTGTTTTCACCCCGGATGGCGCGCGGCGTGGCGTTGGCGGCAATACCCTGTTCGCGCATCAAGCGCGCGAAGTCTTCGCGCCAATCCCGCAAGAGCTGCTTGTCGATGCGCAGGCGCCGGCCGAGCTCGCTCTCGGCCTTCACGACCAGATGCACGTGCGGGTGCTGCTGGTGGGTGTGCAAAATCATGGCGTAGCGGTGATGCGCGAATTTCTGGCGGGCGAATTGCCGCGCGGCGGTGAGAACCTTGTCCGGGGGCGTCGGCGCCGGCATCGATAGCACGATGTTGTGAACGAGTTTCGTCGGTCGTCGCGCCGCGCCGTCTTTCTCCCGACGGTATTGGCCGGCGGTGAGTTCCAGGTGCCAGTCATCGAGCAGGCGCTTGTGCTCTTCCCGGCGTCCGATGCGCTCACCCTCATCGGTTTCGATTTCCAAGGTTTCTTGGCGGCTGAGGTAGGCGAAGTGAGCCGCAACCGCACCCCTCCTCGTTCCTCCGCCGGTCACTTTCACCATGACCTCTGGCGTATGCCTCACGGTCCGTGAGATTTGGTCGATCTGCGCGCGGCTGAATCGATCGGGCATTTTGCGGACCCGCGCGCCCGTAGCTCACGATCTCGAAGGATCGCGGGCAATCCGACGGTAGGCGAACAACCCGTCTAGTCAACGCGGGCTCTCCCAGGTGACGAGCGCCGCCTGGGCGAATTCGTGCATACGCCGCTCTACGTCCGCTACAAGGGCTCGAGTTCGGCTGAGGTCTTGCTGTAGATCCCGCGGCAGAACACCCGCCTGCGCCGCTTCCGGAGCGGTCCGCGCCAGGAGTCGACCGAACCCCGCCAGGAGCGATACGGCCGCTTTGAACGCGGCGAGCTCCTGGGTTGCCAGCGGCGGGTTGGCGGCCACATGACCCCGAACCAGGGCGGCGATATAGGCTGAGTCCTTCATGCGGCGCTCAGCCGCCCGGTGCCGAATGGCAAGTCGATCTCCGGGCCGCAGACGGATCGTGACCCGGTCCACGGCGGGATTGGTGCTCGATGTCCGTGGCGGCAAGTCGGGCACATCCGAAGCGAGCAATGTCCGAATGGCCCATTTGATCGGTCCGATAAGATCCGAAGAGATCCGAGGACTGCCACCAAACCCGCATAAAACGCGGGTTTTTTTATGATTTTGAGGTCCTGGGAGCGACCGTTGACTTCCAGTGGCAACTTGGAGGCAATCTTGGGGGCAACTGGTGAACCCGCATGGGAGTTGCCCCCAGATGCCGCTCACCGACACCCTCGCGCGAAACGCCAAGCCCGCCGCCAAAACCGTCCGGATGTTCGACCGCGACGGCCTGTATCTCGATGTCTCGCCGCACGGCGGCAAGTGGTGGCGCCTCAAATATCGCTACGCGGGGCAATCCTGCGCGAACTGAAGCCTGTCACCGGCCGCGGCCGATATGTCTTCTCCAGCGCCCGCAGCAGCCAGCGGCCGATGAGCGACAACGCCATCCTCGCCGCCATGCGCCGCATGGGCATCGCGAAGGACGAAATGAGCGGACACGGATTTCGCGCCATGGCCCGAACCATCCTGGACGAGGTGCTGGGCTTCAGGCCGGATTTCATCGAGCACCAGCTCGCGCATGCGGTGCGCGATCCAAACGGACGCATGGTTGGTGGTTAAGCGCCCAATAGTCTGCGTGCCAGCAAGGACCCCATGTCGCGGCGACCGTCGCTAACAACGTAGACGATCACTTGTTTCGAGTGCACTCTGTAAATTAGACGGTAGGGCTTAAAGAAGATTTGTCGATATTCGGAGATACCCAGAGAGCGCAACTCCTTTACATAGGAACCGCGGTCAGGAGACGTTTTGAGCGCTTCTGTCGCCTTAACGAGCCGATCGAGGACGTGGTCAGCGCCAGGTCGAGAATCGTGCTCTGCGATGTAGAGGTAGATATCTTCCAGGTCACGCTCTGCGTCCTTCGTCAGCGAGACCTCGTAAACCATCAAGGGCTGATAGCCTTCGCGCGCAGGCGACCTACCACCTCCCCGATCGGCGTGATCTCCCCGCGTTCAACCTGTTGGCTGCCGAGCGCAAGAATCTTCAATAGCGCCAGAGTCTCCTGGGTTTCCTCGTAAGAGGCGACGTCCTGAATTACGGCCTTGGCTTCGCCATTTTGCGTGATGATCATGGGCTTACGCTGCTCCTCCAGCACCTGAAGGACCTCGGCGGCATTCGCTTTCAAGTAGCTAATAGGCCGTATTTGGGTTGAATAGCGCACGGCAGCTCCAATTGATTGGAAGACTTAATATAGTCTTTTTATAGTCCACCGGCAATATCGGTGAGGTCTGCTTTCATCCATGTCGGGCTGGAGCAGGGGCCATTGAGCTTCATATATCGCCATCGCCCGCCGTCCGGTCAAGCAATCAAACCGACGTCTTCGTTGAGAAAGACGCGGCCCTTACAGGGTCTGTTTACTGCCCCTCAGGCGCAACTCCGGGGGCAACTGTACGCGTCGATCGAGCATTGCCTGTCCTCTGCATTTCCTTGGTTGCTCGATACCAGGTGATTGCCATCACAAAGCACCACAGGCTTGCGATGCCGACCAAGATCCGCACAGCTGCGTGAATGAGCGGGGAGTCCATTCGCTCGCAAGTATAACTGACGAGTCGCGCTGATGGTCGGCCGAGCTGGAAAAGCCCCGCCTCTTGCACTATGTTTCCCCCAACTGCGGGCGCGAGCGCGAGCTCGATCCGCCCGCCAGGAGCATCATGGCCGGGCGCGACCGAAATTTGAGCGTGCTGCTCGTGGACGACCACGCGGTCGTGCGCGAGGGCTACCGCCGGCTGCTCGAGCGGCACGGCGACATCGAGGTCGTGGGCGAAGCCGAGGATGCGGACGCCGCGCACGCCTTGTTCTGCCGTTTGCAGCCGCAGATCGTGGTGATGGACATCACCCTGCCCGGCGCCACGGGCATCGAGGCAATGCGGCGCATCCTCGCCCATGACCCGGGCGCGCGGGTGCTGATCTTCAGCATGCACGAGGAAGCGATCTTCGCCGCGCACGCCCTGCAGGCAGGCGCCTTCGGCTATCTCACCAAGGCGAGCGCGCCCGACGCGCTCGTGCAAGCGGTGCACTCGATCGCGAGCGGCAAGAAATACGTGAGCGCGGACATCGCGCAGAAACTCGCGCTGCGCGAGTTCGAGGCGCGCGAGGCGGGCGAGCTCACCGAGCGCGAATTCGAAGTGCTACAGTTGCTCGCGCAGGGCCGTTCGATCAAGGACATCGCCGAGTCGATGGGTCTCAACCCGAAAACCGTCGCCAATCATCAGTCCGCGATCAAGGCAAAGCTCGGCGCGGAGACCGCGATCGATTTATTGAAGAAAACGCAGCAACTCGTCGGGTTGAAGGCTGGGGGTGCATGAGCTCGATCGATCCTATCCGGCCCGCACGCCCGCGTCGCGGACGCGGCGCGCGGTACCTGCTCATATTCTTGATCGTGCTGTTCGTGGGCACCGCGCTCTGGACTTGGCTGGCGCTCCAATGGGCCTACTCGGACGGCACGCGCTCAGGCGTACTGCAGAAATTCTCGCGCCGCGGCTGGCTCTGCAAGACCCAGGAGGGCGAGCTCGCGCTGTACTACGGCGGCGTCTCCCCCCAGACCTGGAGCTTCAGCGTACGCGATGCAGGCATAGCCGCACAGATCGAGAAAGCCGTCGGCGCACGCGTGCAGGTGCATTACACCGAGCATCCCGGCGTGCCGTCGACGTGCTTTGCGGATACGCGCTACTTCGTGGACCGGGTGACGGTGACGGATCCGTTGCCGCCGCTGACCGCACCGGTGCCCGGCGCCGCAGCCCCGCCGCTTGCGCCGCCCGCCGTTACGCCCCCCGCCCCACCGGCGCCCTCCGCGGCTCCGCCGGCAACGCCACCGCCCGCCCCCGCGCAACCACCGCCGCCAGCGCCCGCAAGCGCGACCTCGCCGCAGTCTTGAGCCTTCAGGAGGCGCTTCGCGTCCGCGTCACTTGCTCGGTGATCGTCAGCGCGACGTGGAGTGCCTTGAGTCCGTCCTCGCCGCTCACGGCAGGCGCGCGGGCGCCGGACGCGGCCTCGAGGAATGCCTCGATTTCCGCCTTGAGCGCATCGCCCTGCTCATAGGTGGTCTCCTTGATATCGACCGGCGGCACGCCATCCGCGCCCATCTCGCCGATCTTGCGAATCACCGTGAGCACTTTTTGCTGCAGGTCCACCGACACGTAGGCGTCGTCCTCGAACAGCCGCAGCCGCCGCTCGGTCTTCATGCTCACGCGGCTGGCGCGTCGCATTGGCAACGCAGCCGTTGGCGAACCGCAAGCGGGCATTGGCGACGTCCACTTCCTGCGAGAAGACGCTGGTGCCGATCGCATCGATGGCCGTGACGGGCGAGCCCACGATGCTCAAGATCAGATCGATGTCATGGATCATGAGATCGAGCACCACGTTCACATCGGTGCCGCGGTGCTTGAACGGAGCGAGCCGCGCGGACTCGAGAAAACGCGGCACGGTCAGAATGGGCTGCAAGGCCTGCACGGCGGCGTTGAAGCGCTCCAGGTGGCCGACTTGCAGCACGCGTCGCGCGCGCCGCGCCACCTCGATCAGTCTCTCGCCCTCCGCGACGGTCGTGGTCATGGGCTTCTCGACGAGCACGTGCGCGCCGGCCTCGAGAAAATCGCGCGCAATGGCGTAATGCTGGGGCGTCGGCGTGACGATGCTCACGGCATCGACGCGGCCCAGAAGCTCGCGATAATCGGCGTGCGCCGCGACCTCGAGTTCGGCAGCCACGGCCTGCCGCGCCTCGGGCGAGGGATCGGCGACGCCGACCAGCTCCGAGTTCGTCGCCTGTCGATATTTCTGTGCGTGAAATCGGCCGAGGTAGCCGACGCCGACCACGGCAGTGCGCATTATCGCGGAGACACCCGGCGCAGCTTGCTGCGTGCGCGATAATCCTGGCGCAATTGCAGAATGATGCCTCCGACGATGGCGCAGGCAGCCCCCGCGAACATGGACAGGCCGCGCCATACGGTCCAGTAGCCGACCGCCAGCGACCATGCGGTCGCGCCGAGGCCGAGCAGCGCCCCGGCCGACGATCAGGATCCAGGGCCTTGCCTCGTACAACGTTTCGGAGTCCAAGGACGCATGCCACTAGTGTACGCCCACGGGCGTGCAAGCAGCCATTTCGTTAGAATGACGCAGTATGCGTTTTGCACATATTCTGAAAGGCCGGGGCCGCGCCGGCGCCTGGTCGCGCGAGCTATTGCTCACGGCGATCGCGCTGATCCTGGGCTTTGTGCTCATGCCCGTCCTTATCTTCTTCGCGGGCTCGGCGACCCTCGGGCGCTACGAGGGGGCGAGCGTCGGACGGCTGTTCTCGAGCGTCTACGAGGGCTTCCGGGCAGGCTCGCCCGCCTCGTGGATCGTGCTCCTCGGGCCCTACGGCCTGTGGCTCGCGTTTCGCGCCCTGCGACTCTGGTGGCGGGCGGGCGGCTGAGCCTGCGCCGAGTCGTCGCGGCGCGCCGCGGTACTCGACATTCTAGTGCATTCCCCTACTCCGGCCCCTTAAGTTACCTGGCCAGCGGACGCTAACCCGGTGTAGGCGATCAGCCGTTCTGCGCCGTGGGAGTTCCCGTTGAATCCGGAGATTGAGGCCCATCTTCGCTCGTTGGTGAGCTTTCCCTCGCCGCCCGGCGTGGCGAGCCACATCATCGAGCTCGCCCGCGATCCCGAGATCGAGATGGGCAAAGTCGCGAAGGTGCTGAGCCTCGATTCGGCGCTTTCCTCCAAGGTGCTGCGCATCGCCAATTCGCCGCTCTACGCGCAGCGGCGCAAGAGCGAGAATCTGCGCCAGGCGCTGGTGGTGCTCGGCCTGAATGCGACCTTGACCCTCGCCTTGAGCTTCTCGCTGGTAAAGACGCTGCGCGCCGGCAAGGTGAACGGCATCGATTACCCGCTCTACTGGCGCCGCGCGCTGGTCGCCGCAACCGCCGCGCGCGCGCTCGCCGATGCCCTGCGCCAGCCCATGGCGGAGGAGATATTCCTCGCCGCGTTGTTGCAGGATGTCGGCATTCTGGCGCTCGATCAGGCGCTGCCCGACCTGTATCGCGGCGCGGACTTGGACCAGCGCGACCATCGCACGCTGGTCGAGATCGAGAAGCGCCGGCTGAGCGCCGATCACGCCGAGATCGGCGCGTGGCTCATGGAGAGCTGGAACTTGCCGCCGCGCCTGTTTCTCGCAATCAAGCACAGCCACCGGGTGGATCTGTCGGTGACGAGCGATGCCGCGGTCATTTTCCAGCGCTGCGTCGCGCAGTCCGGTCCCATCGCCGACTTGTTCCTGCGCGAGCCGCAGCAGCGGCCCTTCGCGGAAGTGGGCCTCGCCGTGGAGCGCAGCCTCGGACTCGATAAGGTCGCCTTCGGTCAGGTGCTCGCGACCATCGGATCGGTGCTGCCCGAGACCGAGGCGCTGTTCGAAATGGACCTGTTGTCCCAGCAGCACCCCGAGCTGATTCTCGAGCAGGCGCGCGAGGCGCTGATGCTGCGCAATCTGATCGCGCTGCGCGAGATCAACACGCTGCGCGCCGTGGCCGAGAGCTCGACGTCGCGCACGCTCGAGCTCGAGGAGGAAACGCGCCGCGACGCCATGACCGGTGTCTACAACCGCGCTTATCTCGATCAGGTGCTGACGCGCGAGTTCGATCATTCCACTCGCCACAAATGGCCGCTGAGCCTCGCGTTTGCGGATCTGGACAACTTCAAGAGCATCAACGACCGCTTCGGCCACCAGGCGGGAGACCGGATCTTGCAGGCGACCGCGCGGATTCTGCGCGGTAATACCCGCGAGACCGACTTGATCGCGCGCTACGGCGGGGAGGAATTCGTCGTGGTGCTGCCGGCCACCGACGCCGACACCGCGCACGGCATCTGCGAGCGCATCGTTGCAGCCTTTCAGAGCACCGGCCACCCGATCGGCTCCGAGCACGCGCGCGTCACCATCTCGATCGGCTGCGCGACGCACGGCGCGCAGCTCAGCTTTGCGAACGTCACCGAGTTCGTCAAGGCCGCCGATCAGGCGCTCTACACGGCAAAGCTGCGCGGCCGCAACCAATCGGTGCCCTTCGATCGACAGCTGCCGAGCGTGCTCGACGCCCGAGCGGCGCGCACACGCGCTTGAGCGCGCCGCGCGCGCACGAGCCGTTTTACTTAAACGACCGCGCGTCTTACTTAAAACGCCGCACGGCGTGACGTGAGTCACGATTCTGCGTCCCGATCATCCGTGCGTTGTCGCCATTTGGGAACATGTACCTGCCGCAGCGTCGTCCGAGGCGACTGCGTCTAGGGGCGAAGAGGTACGATCATGATGAACGGCAAAAAAGCGCACGAGGCAGTCAGCCTCGGGACGCAGGAGCTGCGCCCAGCGCAGACTGAGAAACCGGCCGAGCCGGTGACCGACGCGGCTGCGCCGAATCCGCGCGATGCAGGCGGCGGCTTCGACCCGTACAACTCATCGGGCGGTTTCGATCGCAGAAAAAACTGGGCGCGGATCGGCAAGCGCTGAGGGCTCGCGGCGACCGCCGCCGCGCTTGCTAGTCGCCGCTCGCGGCGCGGCTGTGGTCCGCGCTGAACTCACTGTCCGGGTACCAACGCGGAAAACGCCGGGTCGCGGCAAGGCGATCGCCGAGCTGCCGGTAGAGTGCCAAATCCTCGATCGCGCCCTCCACGTCCCAATCCTCGGAGTACTTATCGCCCGCTTGGCGGTAGCGCTGCGCCATGTACTCGTCCAGTTGCCTCATCCCGTATTGCGGTCCTCGCGCCGCATCGTCGATGCCCGCCTTCACGTACAGCGCGGGCACCCCGTGCCGGGCGAAGTTGATGCCGTCCGATGAGTAGTAGAGGCCTTGCTCGGGATGCGGCTCGGGACGAACCTCCCGTCCCTGCAGCAGCGCCGACGAGCGCACCGACTCCTCGAGCTCGGAGTTGCCGCTGCCCAGGATCACCACATCGCGCGTGCGTCCGCCGACACGCAAGGCATCGAGGTCGATTGCGCCCGCCGTCTGATCGAGCGCAATCACCGGGTTATCGACGTAGTAACGCGAGCCGAGCAGGTCCGGCTCGCCGGCCGTGAAGGCGACGAATGCGATCGATCGATCGGGCGCTGGACGGGTGTGCGCGAAGGACTGCGCCAGCATCAGAAGCCCCGCAACCCCGCTCGCATCCTCGACCGCGCCGCTCAAAACGGCGCCGCTCGAATCGCGTCCGAGACCGTCCCAGTGCGCGCAGTAGAGCACGTACTCGCGCCGGTGATCGCTCCCGGGCGCCACCGCGATGACGTTCGGGGAATCGAAGCGGCGCACCTCGGTACGCATTTCCACGCTCACCTTCAGGCCCATGCTCAACGCCTTGAAACCGGGACGAGCCGCCGCGGCAACGAGCCCGGTGTAATCGAGCGTTGCTTGCGAGAAGAGCGCGCGGCCCGCCTCGCCCGTGAGCCAGCCCTCGATCGCCGGGCGGTCCGCTTTCGCCGCGCTCGAGGCGAGCTCGAGGTGCCCGCCCATCCACGTATTTCGCACCGCGTTCCAGCCGAAACCGAGCGTTCCAGGATCGTGAATCAGCAGCACCCCGGCCGCACCGTGACGCTCGGCCTCCTCGATCTTGTAGGACCAGCGCCCGTAGGCGCTCAAGCTCAGGCCCTTGAAAACCCCGGGATCGCGGCTGCCGTAGCCCGGATCGCCGAGCAGTACCAGCACCGTCTTGCCGCGCACATCGACGCCCGCGTAGTCGTCCCAATGATATTCGCGCGCCACGATGCCGTAGCCGACGAACACGAGGTCGCTTTGCGAAAGCGCCGCCGTCGGGGTGGTGCGCGGCGTCCAAAGAACCATGTCCGTACCTTGACGCAACGGCAGCAAGGCGCCCCGCCCCCCGGCGACGGAGAGCGTCGGATCCGCGTCCGCGCGGATCTCGACCAAAGGCACCTGTTGGACATAACTGTCGCCGTTGCCGGGCTTCAGGCCGAACTTGCGAAACTGCGCGGTGAGGTAGTCGACGGTCTTCTGCCCGCCCGGCGTCCCCGGCCTGCGGCCCTCGAGATCATCCGCGGTGAGCGCACGCAGATTGGAGCGAAACCTCATTTCCTCGAAATCGAGCGGCGGACCCTGGCGCGGGGCATGCGCTGCGCAGCCCGCGAGCGTTGCTGCGAGGCAACTTGCCCAAAACGCGCAATATCGCCGATAGCGCATGGAGTCGATGTTCCTTGGAGAGTTGGAGGGGCCAGGCATCAATCAGGCGCGGTGCGGCCAATACCACAGGGTGATGGCGGCGAGCACCCCCAAGGTGGCCGCGTGCGCCCAGCCGCGCCACGGACGGGCTTTCGCCTGGCCGAGGAAACTACCGGCACTGGCGGCGGTCAGAACACCGAACGCCAGCAAGCTCAGCACGAGCCGCGGCAGTTCGCGCCACAGATCCGGGTGTCTCCCGGCCAGCACGCAGAACACGATCAGGACCGCTCCCAGGCCGAACGTGATCGAGGCGGCCGAGCCCAGCACGATACCGATCAAAACCGTGAACGGACGCATGTCTTCACGCTCGTATACACTTGGCTTGCGGCATAGGCTCGTCTAGCCTTGGAAGGAATCAGGACAATTATTTTACAGGAGAACGGCAGCTGATGACGGTCGTAAAGCATCCAAAGACCAAGACAGCCAAACATCGCTGGCTCGGCGCCATCGTCGTTTGCGCGAGCGCGGTCGGACTCGCCGCACTGCTCGGCGCCGCCATGACGCCGCCGGTGACCCCCGCCGCCGCAACGGCGGGCGCGGTGCTCGAGCCCACCGAGCAGGAGAACTACGTCGCGCGCCGCGTGAGCGACATCATCGCCCGCGAGCACTACCGACGCGCGCCGCTCGATGATCATCTCTCGAGCTTGATCCTCGACCGCTATCTCGACGCCGTCGACAGTGGCCGCAGCTATTTCTACGCGAGCGACATCGCGGAATTCGAGAAGTACCGCTACGAGCTCGATGACGCGATCAAGGCGGGCGACGTGGAGCCGGCCTTCGTGATCTTCCGCCGCTTTCAGCAGCGCAGCCGCGAGCGCATGAATTATGCAATCGAGCTGCTGCAGAAGAAGCCGGACTTCGACGTCGAGGAGTCCTTCAACTTCGACCGCGAGAAGGAACCGTGGCCTGCCAATGCCGCGGAGATGAACGAGCTGTGGCGCAAGCGCGTGAAGAACGACGCTCTGTCGCTCATCATCACCGGCAAGCAGTGGCCCGAGGTCGCGGACATACTGCGCAAGCGCTACGAGCACGTGGCGAAACGCATGGATCAGAGCAAGCCCGAGGACGTGTTCGAGGCGTTCATGAACGCGTTCGTGCTGTCGCTCGATCCCCATTCGAATTACTTCTCGGCGCGCAACTCCGAGGAGTACAACATCCAGATGAGCCTCTCGTACGAGGGTATCGGCGCCTCGCTCACGCTCACCGACGACTACGTCACGGTCATCGACGTGATCGCGGGCGGCCCTGCCGCGGCGAGCGGCAAGCTCGCGGCGAACGATCGCATCACGGCCGTCGGCGAGGGCACGAGCGGCGAGCTCGTCGACGTGATCGGCTGGCGCCTCGACGACGTGGTGCAGAAAATCCGCGGACCGGGCGGCACCGTGGTGCGCCTGCAGCTCCTGCCGGCCGGCGCGGCGCCGGGAACGGCGCAGAAGGTGGTCGACTTCACGCGCAATCGCGTCTCGCTCGAGGCGCAAGCCTCGCACAAGGCGATGCGCACCGTGACCCGCAATGGGCGCGAGGTGAAGATCGGCATCATCACGGTGCCGAGCTTCTATCAGGATTACGACGCGAGCCGCGCCGGAGCGAAGGACTTCCGCTCGACGACGCGCGATGTGCAGCGCCTCATCGGCGAGCTGCGCAAGGACGGCGCCGAAGCCCTCATCATGGACCTGCGCGCGAACGGCGGCGGCTACCTGCCGGAGGCCGAATCTCTCACCGGGCTGTTCATCGACCGCGGGCCGGTGGTGCAGCTGCGTGACACCACGGGACGCATCGAGGTGGACGACGATCCGGATCCGTCCATCTTCTACAGCGGCCCGTTGATCGTTCTGGTCGACCGCTTCAGCGCCTCCGCCTCCGAGATCTTCGCGGGCGCGATCCAGGATTACGGGCGCGGCCTCATCATCGGCCAGCAAACCTACGGCAAGGGCACGGTGCAGAACGCGCATCCGCTCAACTACACCATCTTCGGGCGCAAGCCCGAGCTCGGGCAGCTGAACGTCACCATCGGGAAGTACTACCGCGTCACCGGCGAGAGCACTCAGGACCGCGGTGTCACGCCCGACATCTCGATCCCCTCGCTCATCGATGCGAACGAGGTGGGCGAGAGCACGCGCGACCGTGCGCTGCCCTGGGACCATATCGAGCCGGCGACCTTCAAGACGGAAGGCGACCTCAAGGCGACGGCCTCGATGCTGCAGAAACTGCACGACGACCGCACGGCCGACAGCGCCGATTTCCGCTATTTGCGCGCGGACATTACCGCGCTCGACTCGGTCCGCAATCAGAAGAGTCTCTCGCTCAACCTGAAGACCCGCGAGACCGAGCGCAAGCAACTCGACGCGAGCCGCCTCGAGCGCGAGAACGCGCTGCGCGCGGCTCACGGTCAACCGCCGTTCAAGTCGCTCGACGAGATCAAGGACGACCCCGCGGCGGGGATCATCCTCGACGAGGCCACGCAGATCGCCGGGGATTTCGCGGCCACCGCGGTGCACAAGGTGGGCCCGACGCAGGCACGGCGCACGGAAGCGCAGAACGAGCTGCATTGACGCTGCTGCCCGCCGCCGCCCCGAGGGGCGGGCGGGCAGCCCTTCAGCGCAGCAGCAGGTTGTAGAGATCCCAGTAGTCCTCGGCGAGGACGTTCCACTGGTTCTGTGAGGCGGCGCTCGCGGCCGACAGCGAATCGGCGGTGGGCACCGTGTCGGCGAGATTCCGATATTCGCCGGTCGCGCGCAGCCGCTCGAGTTTTCCCTTCACCGCCGCGGTGATTTGCCGATGGTTGGCTATCACCGCCTGGGCCTTCTGCACGCGCTGCATATAGTCCTCGCATTCGGCGCGCGTGCCGAATGTCATCTCGTGCACGCGACGCGCCACGGCTTCCTTGGCGCGCGCCGCCAGCGCAAACTCATCCACATGATCGCAAAGCGACTCGGCGTAACTGATGATGGCGAGATTGATGTTGCGCCGTGCGCTCAAGGAGATGCCCGCAAATTCTGGAGCAGCCTCGGCCACGATCGCGCTCTTCTCTGCGTGCAGCTCGCCGACCGCGGAGTCGGCGACACCCAAGCCCTGGCGGAGCGACTCGAGCGCGCGCTGCCGGCGGCGGCGGCGGAAGTAGTGCCAGAAGGCGGTGAGCCGCGACAGCTCGGTCTGAGCGGCCGCGAGACTCTCGCGATGGGCGTCGGCCTCGGCCGCCGCCGCCTGCAACCGCTCCTCGACGTCGGCGAGGCGCATGTTGCGGGTGGCCTCGCATTCGGCCGCGTGACGCGCCGTCTCACGCGCTTCCTGCTGGCGGGTGAGGTCCGTCGCGAATTTGGCGAGCTGCTGGTGGCAAGTCTTCCACAGTCCGCGCAGCTGAAAGAAGACGAGCGCGTTGAAGGCCGTGGCGGGGTCCGCGAGCAGATCGCCGAGCGCATCGAGCTGCTCCTGCACGCGCAGCGTCGCGCCCTCTTGCTGCTTCAGGCGATCGCGCAGGATATGAAACTCGTCCTTCAGATCGGCGTACGCCTTTTTCAGGCCCGCGCGATTCTGGAACAGCTGCATGAGGCGCTCTTCTTCCGCGCTCACGCTGCCGCTCTCCGACCCTCCCTTGAGAAAGCTGAGCTTGTCGATCAAATGTCCCGCCTCGAGCCGATGGATCAGTCGCGGGACACCAGGGGGGATCTACCCACTAGAAGTGATGGCCTCGCTCGGCGCAGTATTCCAGCCATTTATTTAACAGCATGTTACGGCTCCAGCGCTGATCCAGTTCACGCTTGAGTCCGGACTCGAGGCGGGCGAGCTCGGGATGGCGTTTGAAGCCGTAGAAGCTGCGTACTTCGGCCAGCCGCGCATCGTGATACACGCACACTTCCAGGTCGGGATCGCGCACCCATTCCCCCTCGAAATCGAACTCGTAGGTGAGGCGGAACACACTCGTGTAGGGACACGACTCGATCGGCGTGAGAAAGAGATCACAGTCCGAGCCGACGCGGGATACGGCGCGCGCTACGATCGAACGCAGGTCACGCACCAGCCATCCCAGACGCACGAAATTGCTCTCGTACAGCGTCATGAGACTCACGAAGCTCCCGGGCTGGGCCCGCCAGGATGTCTGGCACCACTGATCGGCGATCATGGGGCGACTATACCATGCAGGTATCTCGTGTCAGGGCCGCAATCGCCGCTCAATACCCGTGCGGTCGAGAATTCTGCTCGAAATTTCCTCGATTGAGACTTCGGTCGCATCGAGAAATGGGATGCCGTGACGCTCGAACAAGGATTCCGCCGCGCGCACCTCGAAGGCAACTTGGCGCGGCGATGCATAGCGGCTGTCGGGGCGCCGCTCGTTGCGGATTTGCTGCAGCCGATCCGGCTTGATCGTGAGGCCGAAGAGCTTGCGCGCGTGCAGGTCGAGCCCGCGCGGGAGCTTGCGCGACTCGAGATCGTCCTCGGTCAAGGGAAAATTCGCGGCGAAGATTCCGTACTGCATGGCCAGATACAAACACGTCGGCGTCTTGCCGGAGCGCGATACACCGATGAGGATCACGTCGGCACGCTCGTAATCGCGCAGCACGGAGCCGTCGTCGTTGGCGAGCGCAAAATTGGTCGCATCGATGCGCATCGCATACGAGTGCGTGTCGGCATTGCGGTGGGTCCGACTCATCGCATGGGAGGATTGCGTCTTGAGTTCGTTCTCGAGCGGTGCTAAGAAGGCGTCGAAAAAATCCAGAAAAAACCCCGTGCTTCCGCGCACGATGTTGCGCACGTCTTCCTGCACCAGGGTGCTGAAAACTATCGGCCGCACCCCCTCTTGTTTGCCGACCAGATCGATCTTGCGCACCGCCTCTATCGCCTTGTCAACGGTGGAGATAAATGGCACAGTCACCTGTCTGAATTCGATTCCGTCGAACTGTGTCATGAGACTGTGGCCCATCGTTTCCGCGGTAATGCCCGTCTGGTCTGATACGAAAAACACTGTTCGTTTACTCACGGTAGTTCCATGTGTCGGCGGGCACTCATCCCGGAAGTGTTTCACTTATTCCATGGCCGGACAAGATAGCGAGTACAGCGATGAACCCGTACATCATTCCGTTTGAGAAGTTGCAGAGCAAGGACATCGAGGTCGTGGGCGGCAAGAACGCCTCGATCGGCGAGATGATCTCGACGCTGTCGAATCTGGGCGTTTCGGTTCCCGGCGGATTCGCGACGACCTCGCACGCCTACCGTGATTTTCTGGCGCAGGACGACTTAAGCGCGCGCATCGCGGACACGCTCGCCACGCTCGACGTCGACGACGTCGAGCGTCTCGCCACCGTCGGCAAGCAGATCCGCGGCTGGATGCTGGCGACGCCCTTCCCGCGGCGCCTGAACGAGGAAGTGCTGCAGGCATGGCGCAAAATGGGGAGCGGTGCGGACTTCGCCGTTGCGGTACGCTCGTCGGCCACCGCGGAGGATCTGCCCGAGGCCTCTTTCGCGGGGCAGCAAGAAACGTTCCTGAACGTGCGCGGCGAGGAGCACCTGCTCTCGAGCATGCACGAGGTGTACGCGTCGCTGTTCAACGATCGGGCCATCGCCTACCGGGTGCACAACCAGTTCGATCACAATGCCGTGGCGCTCTCCGTCGGCGTGCAGCACATGGTGCGCAGCGACTTAGGTGCCGCCGGCGTCATGTTCACCCTCGACACCGACTCCGGCTTCCGCGACGTCGTGTTCCTGACCTCCTCCTACGGTCTCGGCGAGACCGTGGTGCAGGGCGCGGTGAATCCGGACGAGTTCTACGTCTACAAACCGGCGCTGCGCGCCGGGCGCCGCGCGATCCTGCGCAAGAACCTCGGCCAGAAAGCCATCAAGATGATATACGCCGAGCCCGGCACGCAGGAGCGCGTGCGCACGGTCGACGTCCCGGCCGAGGATCGTCAGCGATTCTCGCTCGACGAAGCGGACATCGTCGAGCTCTCCAAGCAGGCGCTCGTCATCGAGGAGCATTACGGCACGCCCATGGACATCGAGTGGGGCAAGGACGGCCAGAGCGGCAAGATCTACATCTTGCAGGCGCGGCCCGAGACGGTGCAAAGCCGCGCCGGGCGCACCATCCAGCGCTTCACCTTGAAATCGCGCTCGACGCTGCTCGTGAGCGGGCGCAGCATCGGCCAGAAGATCGGTGCCGGCCACGCTCGCATCATCCGCGACGTGAAGGAAATGTCGCGGGTGCGCGCGGGCGATGTCCTGGTCGCGGACATGACGGACCCCGATTGGGAGCCGGTGATGAAGCGCGCCTCCGCCATCGTCACCAACCGGGGCGGACGCACCTGCCATGCGGCCATCATCGCGCGCGAGCTCGGCATTCCGGCCGTGGTCGGCTGCGTGACCGCCACCCAGGCGATCCGCGAGAACCAGGCGGTGACCGTATCCTGCGCCGAGGGCGACACCGGCCACG
>CAWDFR010000013.1:0-192506 GCA_963801685.1 uncultured Gammaproteobacteria bacterium | reverse complement strand
GGCAGCGCCGTGTACCTGCAAAGTCTCGGCTTCAAGGCGCTCGCGAGCACGAGCTCGGGCTTCGCCTGGTCGAGGGGCCGTGCCGACAACACGCCGACGCGCGCCGAGATCCTCGCACATCTCGCGGACCTGGCGGGGGCTATCGATGTGCCGCTCAACGCGGACTTCGAGAACGGTTTTGGGGCCGATGCCGCGGGCGTGGCCGAGAGCGTGCGCCTCGCGGTCGAGAGCGGGATCGCGGGCCTTTCGATCGAGGATTCCATCGGCCCACGGCTGCAGCACGCCGCCGCGGTCGGGACACCGCCGAGCCCGCTGTTCGCTCTCGAGGCGGCGGTCGAGCGCATTCGCGCGGCGCGGCGCGCGATCGACGCGACGGGCGAGGATGTGCTGCTGGTCGGACGCGCCGAGGGCTTCCTCGTGGGACAGCCGGACATCGACCAAGCCGTTGCGAGGCTCGTCGCCTACGCGCACGCCGGTGCCGATTGCCTGTATGCGCCCGGCATACAAAGCGCCGAGCACATCCGTCGCGTCGTCGAGGCTGTTCATCCCAAGCCCGTGAATGTGCTGGTGATGGCGCCGGCAACGCAGAGCCTGCGGCAATTGGCCGAGCTCGGTGTGCGCCGTGTGAGCGTCGGCGGCGCACTGGCGCGCGCGGCCTGGGGCGGATTCATGCATGCGGCCCGGGAGATCGCCGAGCACGGCCGGTTCGATGCGCTCGCAAACGCCGCTTCGGGGCGAACTCTCAACGCGCTGTTCGACGCGCCGGGAGGCTAGTGAGCCGCGAACCCGAGATCCGACGCAGCGCCATGGTGGCGGCGGAATAATCGGCCGCGCTCCGCCGCGAGTACGCACACCAGGGCGATGAGGCCGCAGCACAAGGCGCCTCGCGGAATCGGCACGATGCTGCCGTGATACGAGCGCCCGATCAGGGCCGCGACGAGCGCTGCCGCGCCGGTCGATATGAAGCCCTGCAACGAGGCACCGATGCCCGCGCACGGATCCGACCGGCTCCATGGCCATGGCGCCGAAGTTGGACGCAGCGAGGGAGAAGGCCGCCATGGTCACGCCCTGCAGCGCCACGAAAGTCCACATGCCGTCCCGGGCGAGCGCGGCCACGAGCAGATGCAGCGCAGCGACGCCGATGAATACGAGGAGCGCCGTGTGGGAGATGAGTCGCATGCCGAGGCGCTCGACGAGACGCGAGTTGCCGTAGGCGGCGACACCCATGAAAACCGCGCACAGCGCGAACATGACCGGCATGAGACTCGGCCGCCGGAACACGTCGGCGAACACCTGCTGCACCATCGCGACGTAGGCGATGAGCGCGCCGAACAGCAGCGTCGAGGCGAACGTGTAGAAAATCGAGATCCGGTCGCCCAGCACGAGCCTCGCCGCGGCGAGCACCCGCCGCGGGCGCAGGCTCAGCCGGTATTCGGGATGCAGGGTCTCCGGCAGCCGCAGGCACGCCCACACCCAGACGAGCGTGCCGAAAAGGCCGCACGCGATGAAGATATAGCGCCACGACGCCGCGGCCAGCACCAACTGGCCGAGACTCGGCGCGAGGATCGGCACGGTGAGAAACACCATGAACATGAGCGACATGACGCGCGCCATGCGGCGTCCCGAGTACTGGTCGCGCACCGCGGAGCGCACCACGGTCATGCTCGCGGCAGCGATGCCGTGCATGCAGCGCCCGGCGAGGAGCGTCTCGAAGCTGCTCGCGAGCCCGCAGGAAAGCGCGGCTGCCACGTACAGGGCGAGACCGCCGAGCAGCACCGGGCGCCGGCCGAACCGATCGGAGAGCAACCCCCAGAAGAGCTGACCGAGGCCGAGACCCGCCATGTAGGCGGTCACGATCCATTGGCCGTGATTCGGATTGGAGACCCCGAGCGCCCGCACGATCGCCGGCAACGCGGGCAGCATGCCGTCGATGGCGAGGGCCTGGGTCGACTGCATCGCCGCGGCGAGCGCGACGAACTCCGCAAAACGTATGGCGACCGCCGGGCGGGGGAGCCCGGCGGCCGGGGCCGAGTCGTTCAAGTTTTGACGGCTGCTCCGGGCGCGGCGCCGGCGCCTTGAGTCCGCGCGATGCTGGTCGCCATGCTCACGATCGAGGCGAGATCCGAGAGGTTCGCGGGCACCACCAGCGTCGTGCCGCTTTGCGCCAGCTTGCCGAACTGCTTCACGTACTCCTCGCCGATACGCAGCTGCATCGCCTCGATGCCGCCGCGGTCGGCGAGCGCGATGCCCACTTGGCGCAGACCCTCGGCGGTCGCGGTCGCCACCGCGAGAATGGCCTGCGCCTGGCCCTCCGCCTCGTTGATCTGCTGCTGCTTGTTCGCCTCGGATTGCTTGATCACCCGCTGCTTGTCGCCCTCGGCCGCATTGATCTTGGCGTCGCGCTCGCCCTCGGAGGTCAATACCACCGCGCGCTTTTCGCGCTCGGCGCGCATCTGCTTCTCCATGGCGGAGAGCACGTCCTTGGGGGGCGTGATGTTCTTGATCTCGTAGCGCAGCACCTTGACGCCCCATGCCACGGACGCCTTGTCCAATTCGCCGACGACATTGGCATTGATGACGCCGCGCGCCTCGAAGGTGCGGTCGAGCTCGATCTTGCCGATCTCGCTGCGCAGCGTCGTCTGCGCGAGCTGCGAGATGGCGAAGCCGTAGTTGGCGATGCCGTAGGAGGCCAGATGCGGATCGAGCACCTGCATATACAGCACCGCATCGACCCCGACCTGTACGTTGTCGCGCGTGATGCAGATCTGCTCGGCGATGTCGATCGCAATCTCTTTGAGACTATGCCGGTACGCGATCTTCTCGACGAACGGGATCAGAATGTGAAACCCCGCCTGCAGGGTGCGGCTGTATTTGCCCAGATACTCCACCACGTACGCCATCTGCTGCGGCACCACGGTGGCGGTCTTCGCCACCATGACGATCACGATGAGCGCCAGGACGATGGCGCCGAAACCGAAGGGAATCTCCAATTCGTCTCTCCTTTACGAAGGGTGCCCGTCGGCGTGGACCACGAGCGTCAGCCCTTCGACCCGGTCGATGCGCGCGCGCGCGCCGGCCGCAATGACGAAGCGGCCGCCGTTCACAGCATTCCAGGAGCAACCGCGAAACTCCAGGCGGCAGCTTTCGCCGGGCGGTAGCTCGGCGGGCAGGATCACGGTCTCGCCTTTGGGGCCTAGCTTGAGGTCGGGCAACTTGCCCCGGATACGCTCGTAGACCCGACGCCGAAACGCGAGCAACGACCCGATGGCGAGCAACGCGAACAGCGACCATTGGATCCAATCCGCAGGGCTCGCTCCGGCGAGAGTTAAAAAGCCCACCACCAGCGCCGCCGCACCGACGAATACGAGATAGAACTGCGCGTTGACGAAGGTCAGCTCCGAGCCCAACAGCAGCGCGCCGACCGTTATCCAGGCCCACCACTGCATGATGTCGAGCTCCGCCTCCTGCGCCGTACCGCGCTACCGCTTCATCGCGTCGAAAAAGTCGGTATTGGTCTTGGTGTCCTTCATCTTGTCGAGCAGGAACTCGATCGCCGCCAGCTCGTCCATCGGATGCAGGAGCTTGCGCAGAATCCACATCTTGGAGAGCTCCGCCGGATCGGTGATCAGCTCTTCCTTGCGGGTGCCCGAGCGGTTGATGTTGATCGAGGGGAAGGTGCGCTTCTCCGCGATGCGCCGGTCCAGGTGTATTTCCGAGTTACCGGTACCCTTGAACTCCTCGAAGATCACATCGTCCATCTTCGAGCCGGTGTCGACCAGCGCGGTCGCCAGAATGGTGAGACTGCCGCCCTCCTCGATGTTGCGCGCAGCACCGAAGAAGCGCTTCGGCCGCTGCAGCGCGTTCGCATCGACGCCGCCGGTGAGCACCTTGCCGGAGCTCGGCACGACGGTGTTGTAGGCGCGCGCCAGACGCGTGATGGAGTCGAGCAGAATGACCACGTCCTTCTTGTGCTCGACCAGCCGCTTGGCCTTCTCGATGACCATCTCGGCCACCTGCACGTGCCGGCTCGCGGGCTCATCGAACGTCGAGGACACCACTTCGCCCTTCACCGTGCGCGCCATCTCGGTCACTTCTTCCGGCCGCTCGTCGATCAGCAGAACGATCAAGTAGCACTCGGGATGGTTGGCCGTGATGGAGGTCGCGATGTTCTGCAGCAGCATGGTCTTGCCGGCCTTCGGGGGCGAGACGATCAAGCCGCGCTGGCCCTTGCCGATGGGCGCCACCAGGTCGATGGCGCGCGCCGTCAGATCCTCGGTCGAGCCGTTGCCGCGCTCGAGCTTGAGGCGCTCGGTCGGATGGAGCGGCGTCAGGTTCTCGAACAGCACCTTGCCGCGCGAGCTCTCGGGGCTGTCGAAATTGATCTCCCCGACCTTCAAGAGCGCGAAGTAGCGCTCGCCGTCCTTCGGCGGACGGATGAGGCCGGAGATCGAATCGCCGGTGCGCAGATTGAAGCGGCGGATCTGGCTTGGGCTTACGTAAATGTCGTCGGGCCCGGCGAGATAGCTCGAATCCGAGGAGCGCAGGAAGCCGAAGCCATCCTGCAGGATCTCGAGCACGCCGTCGCCGTAGATATCCTCGCCCTTGCGGGCGTGCGCCTTCAGCACGCCGAAGATGATGTCCTGCTTGCGCGAGCGCCCCATGTTCTCGAGACCCATGGTCTCGGCGAGCTTGACGAGATCGCTGATGGGACGCTTCTTGAGCTCGGTGAGATTCATCGAGCTGCGGCTGCGCGCGAGGTCGGCTTGCGCAATGATCTCTAGATCATCGCCGCCCTCCGGCAGATCGCCGTAGTCCTCGTGCGCCGGCCGGCCGCCGTTGGTGTTGCCGTTGCGGTCGTTGCGCTGGCGATTGCTGCGATTCGAGCGCCCGCCTCCCTGTCCGCCGCCGCCCTGCTGGCCGCCCTGGCCGCGCGACTGGTTACCTAGATAGCCCCTCACAGGTTGCTATCCAGAAAGGCCGCGAGCTGGGATTTAGTGACCGCTCCGACCTTCTGGGCCTCTACGGTGCCGTTTTTGAACAGGATCAGCGTGGGAATTCCGCGGATGTTGAACTTCGGCGGCGTTGCCGGATTGTCGTCGATATTGAGCTTGGCGATGCGGATCTTGTCTTTGTATTGATCGGCGATTTCATCGAGGATGGGCGCGATCATCTTGCACGGACCGCACCATTCGGCCCAGAAATCGAGCAGTACGGGCTTTTCGTGCTTGAGCACGTCTTTATCGAAAGTCGCGTCGCTTGTGTGAACGATGCTTGGGTTACTCACTGAAGGGATGCCTCCTGTTGGAGATTCGTTGGTTCCTGGAGAGAAGTGTTTTTTGGGGGGAGCGGAGCCCGATCCTCGCGCGAAGTGACGATGCGCGGCCGTTCGGGCACAATACAGCGGCTTTAGCGGTGTTGATTACCTTAAAAGGGTACCGATGATACGGTCGAGGGAGCGGATAGACGCGCTCCGGATTGGCTGTATTTTTAACCGGACCCTCACCAATTTGCAAGTTTCTGCTAAACAGAAAGGAAAAATGTCAGACGCCCATCTCAGTCAACTCACATTCGATTCGCTCGATATCTCCGAATCCCTGAAGCGGGGCATCGCAGAGCTCGGCTTCACGCGCTGCACCCCGATCCAGGCGCAGACGCTGCCTCTGGCGCTCGCGGGCCAGGACGTTGCGGGACAGGCACAAACCGGCACGGGAAAGACCGCAGCGTTCCTTATCGCTCTGTTCAACCGCTTGCTGACTCATGCCCGCGTGCCGAATCGACCCGCCAACTCACCGCGCGCCATCGTCATCGCCCCGACCCGTGAGCTCGCGGTGCAAATTCATTCCGATGCGCAGGCGATCGGCAAGTATCTCGACCTGAAGCTCGCCATCGTGTTCGGCGGAGTCGACTACGAAAAGCAGCGCCGCACGCTCGAGGACGGCGTCGACGTGCTCATCGGCACGCCGGGCCGGATTATCGATTACTTCAAGCAACATGTGTTCGACCTGCGGGCAATTCAAGTGGCGGTGCTGGACGAAGCGGACCGAATGTTCGATCTGGGCTTCATCAAGGACATCCGCTTCATACTAAGGCGTCTCCCGCACCCGACGGAGCGCCTGAATATGATGTTTTCGGCGACATTGTCGTATCGCGTGCTCGAGCTCGCCTACGAGCATATGAACAACCCCGAGCTGATCCGCATCGAGCCCGACAAGATGACGGTCGACCGCGTCCGCCAGGCACTATATTTCCCGTCGACGGAGGAGAAGATACCGCTCCTCATGGGGCTTCTGCGGCGCATTGACGCGCACCGCACCATGGTATTCGTCAATACCCGGCGCAGTGCCGAGGTGCTCGAGCGCACCCTGACCGCGAACGGCTTCGTGGCCCAAGCGCTGTCGGGCGATGTGCCGCAGACCAAGCGCTTGAAGATGATGCGCGATTTCCACAGCGGCGACGTCGCCGTGCTCATCGCCACCGACGTCGCATCGCGCGGCTTGCATATTCCGGACGTGAGCCACGTATTCAATTTCGACTTGCCGAACGACGCCGAGGACTACGTGCACCGCATCGGGCGCACCGCGCGCGCCGGTGCCGAGGGAGACGCCATCTCCTTCGGCTGCGACGAGTATGCCGTCTCACTGCCCGACATCGAGAGCTATATCGGGCATCAGATCCCGCGCGCATCGATCGATCCTGCGGATCTCGCCGCAGTCACCGCGCCGCCGCCGGCGCCGTGGCGCGAGCGCGCGCCGCGCCCCGGTCAAGGACGCGGCGGACGCCCGGGGGGCGGCGGTCGACCGCCAGGGGGTGGTGGGCGCTCGGGCGGCGGCAGTCATCGCCCCGGCGGCCGCTCCGCAGGCGGCGCGCGACGGCCCCAAGCCGCTCAGGGCAACTCGCCGACGGGTCATGGGAGCTCGCCGACGGGTCATGGGAGCTCGCCGACGGGTCATGGGAGTTCGACGACGGCTCATGGAAGCTCGGCGGCCGCTCACGGCAGCTCCAGCCATGGCGCAGCAGAACCTGGGGCTGGGGCCGCTCCGGCCTCCCAGGAATCCCCCGGCGCACCGGCGGCGGGCCGGCGGCGGCGGCGCCGTAACCGCGGCGGCAAGCCCGGAGGCGGAGCGCCCGCGCTCACATGAGCTCGCGCACCCCATCGACTGCGGCGTAGCGCCCCGTATCCTGTGCGGGACGTCCGGAGTCCGGGAGCCGCACCGCGCAGAGCCAGCCGATCCCGAAGGCGCGCGCGGCGTCGAGCACCGGCAGGCTGTCGTCCACGAACAAGGTACGCTCCGGCCGGAACGGCTCGTGCGCATGGAAACGCGGCCAGAACTCGGCGTGCTCCTTCGGCGTGCCGAAGCGGTGGCTCGAGTAGCAAGCATCGAAGTACGCGCAGAGGCCCACCTGCTCGTTCTTGATGGCGAGCGTCTCGGGATGCGCGTTGGTGAGCAGGATGCGGCGCTTGCCGCAGCGCTCGAGCCAGGACAAGAACTCGCGCGCCCCCGGCAGGTAACTCACCTGCGGCCGCGCAGCGCGCTTCAGGGCGGCAATGTCGAGATCGAGCTCACGGCTCCAGTAGTCGATGCAATACCAATCCATGGTGCCGCGCCGCGCGCGGAATTTCGGGTCGAGGACGGCGCGAACTTCAGCACCGCTCATGCCGCGCGCCTTCGCGAAGTGCGTCGGCACGTGCTCTTGCCAGAACCAGTTGTCGAACCGGAGGTCGAGGAGCGTGCCGTCCATGTCCAGCAGCACCGTATCGATGCTCGTCCAATCGAGCTCGGGAAATAGCTGCATTTGCGTATGATATCCAATCGATGAGAGATCTTTTGGGACTTGGCGAAGCCCTGCTGCCCGTCGTCCTGCGCGCCGCGGCGGCGATCATGACGGTCTATAAAGGCGCCTTCACGGTCGAGCGCAAGCTCGACGACTCGCCTCTCACGCAGGCCGACCTCGAATCTCAACGCATCATCTTGGATGGACTTGCGACACTCACACCCGGCGTACCCGTTCTCGCGGAAGAATCCGCGCAGGCGTCGTGGAGCGACCGGCGTACCTGGCACGAGCTGTGGGTGGTGGACCCGCTCGACGGCACGCGCGAGTTCGTCAAGCGGAACGATGAGTTCGCGATCAACATAGCGCTCGTCGTCGAGCACGAGCCGGTGCTCGGACTCGTCGCGGTTCCCGCACAGGGGGTCGTCTATGTCGGTGCCGCGGGCGCCGGCGCCTACCGCCGACTGGCCGACGGTACCCGCTCGACAATCCGGGTCGCGCCGCCGGCCGCACCCCTGCGCGTCGTCGGCAGCCGCTCGCACACGAGCGCGCGGCTGGCGGCCTATCTCGCGTACTTGGCACCCCACGAGTTCCTGGGTGTGGGCAGCGCTCTGAAGTTCTGTCTGCTGGCGGAGGGCAACGCCGACCTCTATCCCCGATTCGGGCCCACCTCCGAGTGGGACACCGCGGCCGGACAGGCGGTGCTCGAGGCCGCAGGCGGACATGTCACCCGCATGGACGGGCATCGCCTGCGCTACAACTGCCGCGAGAGTCTCATCAACGGCGATTTCGTCGCCTTCGCCGATCCCCGGGTGCTGCCGGGCTAGGGCCTGTTAACACTAACGAAGTCCCTCGATGACGAGCGCGAAGCACAGAAAGCCCATGAACATCACGTCGAGTTTATCGAAGCGACTGAAGATACGGCGGAAGCCTTTAAGCCTGCGGAACAGCCGCTCGATCTCGTTGCGACGTTTATACATAGCCTTGTCGTATTGCCAAGGTTCGACGCGCGTGCACAGCGGCGGGACCACAGGAATGAAGCCTAAATCCAACGCCAATTGTCGCGTCTCGTTGCCCTCGTACGCTCGATCCATGATCAGACGGCATCCATCGGGCAAAGGCTTCATGCCGCGCAACAGTTCTCGACCCTCCGGCGCATCGCCTGCTTGTCCCGGACTCAGGCAGAACGCGATGGCGCACCGAGCATGCGCGGCAACCATATGAATTTTGGTGCTCCATCCGGCTCGGGATTTGCCGATGGCTTGAGCGCCGTTTTTTTTAGAGCCCCGGTCCCGTCCGGATGTACTTTGACGATGGTGCTGTCCAGACTCACCGCTTCGATCCTGATGCGCACCAGCTGCTGATGCTGCAATTCCTCGAACAACCGATCCAAGACACCCGCTTTCGCCCAGCGATTCATGCGCGTGTAGATGGTGTGCCAGTTGCCAAAGCGCTTGGGGAGGCTGCGCCACTTGCAGCCATTTTCTGCCACAAACAAAATCGCGTTCACGACTTGAAGGTTGCTGAGCGAGACATTGCCGCGCTGAACCGGCAAAAATTCCTCGATCCGACTGAACTGCTCTTGAGTGATTTCCATGAAGCATAGAATATCACATAGTGTTAACAGGACCTAGCCGCCGCCGGGCAGGCTAGGCATGGCCGGCAGGCTCACAGAGCTGCAACGTCGCGTCGAGGAGTGTCTGAATGTCGAACGCCACCTCGTCCTCGCTCATCGTGAGCCGGGCGACACCTGCCGCGGCGATGAGTGCGGCGGGAACCTGATATTGCGCCTGCTTCTGCGGCGTCATCCAGACGTTCAAGCGCGGATCGCCGAAGGCACGATTCAAGGCGTTCCAGCGCAGCTGCGCCGCCCGCGCGCGCGAGGTATCGCCGCCCCACTGCAGCTCCGCGAGCTTTGGTGCGGCAATCAAGGTGTGCACGTATTGCACCATGTCATCGGGCTCGACCTGGACGGTCATGTAGGGCCGCTGGTCGTCGGTCATTTGCGGTTTCATACACCCTCTATGGGGCATGGGGCGCGGAAATCCAGGGTAAGCTTTCCGGCATGAACGCGGATTTGGCGTATTTTCTGGCTGCAGCCTGCATTCTGGCGGCGGTTTACGGCTTCTGGCACAGCTCCTTGGGTGCGCGAGAAGCCGCCAATCGCATCGCCCGCGAGGCCTGTTCCCGGGCCGTGGTGCAACTCCTCGACGGCACGGTCGCCTTTGCCGGCTTTCGCCTCGGCCGCGACGCCGGGAGGCGGCTCACGCTCCTGCGCACCTACACCTTCGACTACACCAGCGACGGCTTCGAGCGCTCGCAGGGCTTCATCGTGATGGCCGGCCCGAATCTCAAGGCGGTCGGACTCGCGGGCACGCCTTCATGAGCGACGAGGCCGGCATCGATCTTCACACCCACTCGCACTGCTCGGACGGATCGCTTGCCCCGGGAGAGCTCGTGGAGCGCGCTGCAGCCGCCGGCGTGCGGATGCTGGCGCTCACCGATCACGACACGCTTGCCGGCCTTGCGCAAGCGCGCTCGGCAGCCGAGCGGGTGGGTATCCGCCTGGTACCCGGGGTCGAGATCTCCGCGACCTGGCGCCACCAGTCGATCCACGTGCTCGGGCTCTGGATCGACCCCGCCTCATCCGCGTTTGGGGCCGCGCTCGAGGCCCAGGCGGGGCGACGCCGCGTGCGGATGCGCCGCATGTGCGCCGCATTGAGCAAGTTGCGGCTGCCGGGCGATGAGCTGCTCGCGGCGGTCGAGGCCCATCCGGGCATTCCCACCCGCTCGCACCTGGCGGCCGCGTTGCTGCAACAGGGTCACGTGCGGCGCATTCAGGACGCCTTTCGCAAATACTTGGGCCGCGGCAGGCCCGCGCACGTCGCAGCCGACTGGCCCGCCCTCGAGGAGGTGGTCGGCTGGGTGCGTGGGGCGGGCGGCGAGGCATGCCTCGCACACCCCGCCCGCTACCTATTGTCCTCGGGAGGGCGCAAACGCCTCGCAGCCGATTTCGCGACGGCGGGCGGCACGGCGCTCGAGGTGGTATCCGGCGGCAACGGCGCGCAGAATGCCGCGGCCTGCGCGGCGCTCGCGCTCGCATTCGGGCTGCGCGGCTCGGTCGGCTCGGACTTTCACGGCCCGCAACTCGCTTGGAATCCTTTGGGGCGGTTGGCTAAGCTACCGCCCGGCATCGACCCGGTATGGCGCGACCGTGACTGAAAATCGATAACGGCATCAAATCCGAAAAAGTACTCGTGAACGACGAAGACAGTAACGTCAACACCGATCTGTTCAAGAACATCGAGCGCCTGCGGCAACTTCGCATCGAGCATAGGGACCTCGACGACGTTATTTCGCGGCTATCGCTCGACTTCAAGGTCGATGAGCTGCAGATGAAGCGTCTCAAGAAGCGCAAGCTCATGCTGAAGGACCAGATCGCGCGGCTCGAGAGCCAGCTCATTCCGGACTTGAACGCATGACGGAAGCCTGGCTGCACCTGCAGGCATTCTTCGACATCCTGTTGACGCGCAACGTATTGATCGAGGCCGGTGCGCTCATCGCGTGCTTAGGGCTCGGCTGGCTCGCCGCCGTCTTGCTGCGCGGTCACGAGCGATTCCGCGCATTGCCGCCCCCCGGAAGCACGGTCGGCATGGACCTGCTCGCGTACATCGCCGTCATCGTGCTGCCCGCGCTCGTGGTGTTCGGCCTCGTGCTGCTCGCCCGCGGGATCATTCAAGCCGTGCATCTCGACGCCACGATTCTCGATGCAGTCCTGCGCCTGATCGGGGCATACGTCGTCATACGCGTCGGTGTCTTGCTGTTCGCCCTGAGCCTCGGCAACAAGGTTTGGATGCGGAATCTGGAGAACCGGGTGACGCTGCTCATCTGGCTCGCGTTCGCCGCCGATTATCTCGGCTGGCTCGATCCGATCGTCGCGGTACTCGACGAGATCGGCATCACTTCGGGAAAGAGCCACATCACCGTCTGGTCGGTGTTGAAAGTGCTCTTCACCCTGACGCTCTTCGTCCTCGTGGCGATGTGGATCAGCCGCTGGCTCGACCGGCGCCTGAAGCGGCTGCGCACCCTCGCGCCCTCGACTCGCATCGGACTCTCCAAGTTCGCCAACGCCTTCCTGATCGCGCTCAGCATCCTCGTCGGGCTGAACACGGCCGGAGTCGATCTGACCACGCTGACCGTGCTCACCGGCGCCATCGGCGTCGGCTTGGGGTTCGGCCTGCAGTCCATCGCCTCGAATTTCGTGAGCGGTTTCGTGCTGCTCATGGACCGCTCGATCAAGCCCGGCGATGTGATCAGCCTGTCGGGGCAGAGCGGCACGAGCACGGAGAACTTCGGCTGGGTGCAGGAGCTGCGCGGCCGCTACGTCGTGGTGCGCGATCGGGACGGCATCGAGATGCTGGTGCCCAATCAGCAGCTCATCCAGAACGCGGTGATCAACTGGAGCTATACCGATCCGCGCATTCGCCTGAAGCTCCCCGTGCGTGTCAGCTACCAGAGCGATCCGGAACTCGCCCTCAGGATCCTGCTCGACGCCTGCGAAGGCCAGCGCCGCGTGCTCAAAGATCCGGCTCCCGTCTCGCGCCTCATGCAGTTCGGCGATCACGGCATCGAGCTCGAGCTGCGCTTCTGGATCTCCGATCCGCAGGAGGGCGTGAACAACGTGCGCTCGGAGGTCAACCGCACCATCTGGGCTCTGTTCAAGAAGAACAACATCACCATCCCGGTGGCACAGCGCGAGATCTACGTGCACAACCTGCCCCCGGATCTCGACTAGCCTGCGGCTAGCGGCGCCTTTAGTGCCCCTCGTCGTCTCCGAGCACATCGCGATCCCCGACGAGGAGCTCGAATGGAAATTCATCCGCTCCTCCGGACCGGGCGGGCAGAACGTGAACAAGGTGGCGAGCGCGGTGCAGCTGCGCTTTCTGCTGCCGCAAAACACGAGTCTCCCCGCCGCGGTCCGGTCGCGGCTGCAGCGGCTCGCGGGACAGCGGCTCATCGACGACGGCACCATCCTGCTCAGCGCAAGGAATGAGCGCAGCCAGGAACAGAATCGGCGCGCCGCCCTGGAGCGACTCGCGGATCTCGTGCGCGCGGCGCTGATCGAGCCCAAGATCCGCAAGAAAACCCGCCCGACCCGCGCCTCGAAAGAGCGGCGGATCGACACGAAGAAGCGTCGCGCGGGCACCAAGCGCCAGCGCAGCGGCCGCGGGTGGGACTAGCCCGGACTATTCGTGAAGCGCGAGAGAGATCGCTAGGAGCCGAGGTTGTGCTCCACGAAGAATGCAGGCTAGCGGCGGCCGCTACTGACCGAGCGTCACCTGCAAAATGTCATGCCGCAGCTGCTCCGAGAGCACGAGCTGCGCGTCCGCCGCGACCCCGAGGAGCGGCTCGCCGAACTTGATGGTGCCATCCTCTCCCGCCGCGATCACATTGCGCCGGCGCAAGAGCTCGATGAAGTGACGAAACAGCGCCTTGTCGAAAAACTCCGGAGAGTTCAATCCATAGAGCACCGACATGCGCTGCGCGGTGAGATGACAGCGCTCCTCCAGGGCCTCTTGACCGAGGGTGCCGGAGCCCGCCTGCAGCAGTAGCGCCACCACCAGGTAGTAGCGTTCGATGGTCTGGATCGTGGCCTCGGCGAGGAGCGAGAGTTGCAAGGCCTCGACCGAGGTGGGGGGCGGGCGGTGCCACTCGCTCAAGTCCTCGTTGCCGTCGAGCAGGTTCAAGCGCGCCATCGCCTCGAGCAGCCGATCGACGACGCCGCCGATCTCCTCCTCGGTCCAGCGCATCGCAAGCTCGGCCTTGATGTAGGGATAGACGCGCCAGACCATGCGCTTGAGGTCGACCGTGCGCATGCGCGCATTGCTCAGAAAGCAGCAAGCGAGGAGCGACGGAATCGCAAACAGATGCAGCACGTTGTTGCGGTAGTAGGTGGCGAGGATTGCACGCTCGGCCGTCATGCGCAGAATGTCGCCGAGAGGGTGCGGTTGGCGCTCGAGCATGCCCATCGATTCGGCGTAGCGCATCATCTCGGTGCCGTTCTGCGCGGTCACCGTGACCAGGGGCGAGTACGGCGCCGCGCGCAGCAGATCGCGGTACAGCTCCACTTGACGCACGAGGTCGGCTTCGCCGAGCGCCTGGCGCGCCGTCGCGAGCAGCGCCATGGCGACGAGGTTGATGGGCGTCACCGCCGCAGCAGCGTTGATGCCGCTGGTAATGCGCGCCGCGAGCTCGTGGATCGCCTCTCCGATCCATCCCGGCGGCGAGCCGCCCTCCTCGCGGCCGACGGTCCCGGGCGCATCGCGCCAGCCCGGGTTGAACCTCGCGAGCAGTTCATCGAGGACGATGGGCTCGCCGAGATTCACGTGCACCGTGCCGAACTTGCTGCGCAACACCGACAAAGAGCGGATCAGACCGAGGACGCTTTCCTTCTGCTTCGGAGCGCCTGACAGCTCGCCGATGTACGTGCGGCCCTCGACGATACGCTCATAACCGAAGTACACCGGCATGAACACCACCGGCCGCTTCGGCTCGCGCAGGTAGCTGCGCACCGTCATCGACAGCATGCCGGTGCGCGGCGCGAGCATGCGCCCGGTGCGGCTGCGTCCGCCCTCGATGAAGTACTCGAGGGGATGACCGCGCGCCATCATGAAGCCCAGGTATTTGCTGAACACGGCGCCGTACAGCGCATCGCCCTTGAAGCTGCGGCGCAGAAAGAACGCCCCGCCTTTGCGCAGGAAGTGCCCGACCACCGGCAGGTTGAGATTGACGCCGGCGGCGACGTGCGGCACGGCGAAGCCCTTGCGGTAAATCACATACGAGAGCAGCAGGTAGTCCATGTGGCTGCGGTGGCACGGCACGTAGATGATCTCGGCGCCATCGCCGACGTCGTGCAGATTCTCCACGTGCTGGAATTCCACGCCGTCGTAGAGGCGCGTCCACAGACGCGACAGAACGGAGGCCATGATGGTGATGAAGGTTTGCGAGTAGTTGGCGGCGATCTCCATTGCGTCCTTGCGCGCGGTGAGCAGTACCGCGCGCCGCCGCGCGCGCTTGAGCTGGCGTGCGTGCGCGCGCCCGCGCAGCTCGCGCGCCCGCGCGAGCCGGACGCTCATCTCGGCACGCACGGCGTGGCGCACGGCTTGCGTGCGCATGATGTGCGCGACCATGGTACGGCGGTGCGACAGATCCGGTCCGATGGTCGATGCGCGCTGCGCGCGGAACCCGGCGCGCAAAGCGCGCATCGCACGGCGCACACCGCGCTGCGGCGGCAGGTCCGCCAGCGCCTCGCGCAGCGCGATCGGCTCGCCGAAATACACCACGCTGTTGCGGCCGTTGAAGAGCACGTTCAAGAGCTTGCGGAAGCGTCCGAGCAGCACCCAGTCCTCGGTGAACACCAGCCGCCACAGGCTCTGCTCCTTTGCGGGCGCCCTTCCGAAGTAGATCGCCACCGGAATGAGGTCGACGTCGAAGGATCGCTCCCGGCTCGCGAGCTCGGCCAGTTGCACGAGCCGACGGGGCGCATACCGCCGACGGCGCGCACCGAGAAATGCGCCCTGGCGCACGAGCGCGAAGCACTGCTCGGGCGCAGGCGTGCCGAGCGCAGCGCAGGCGTTGTCGAGAACCGCGAAATCGGTGCGGCTCTCGTTCTCGAGCACGTAGCAGACCGGGCGGCCGCGCGCGGCGATCGACGCGGCGATGTCGTCCGGCTTGATGGTCGTCTTGACCCACAAGCCGAGAGTCTTGCGAACGGCAAAACGCCACGCCCGAGTCAGGCCACGGAACGGGCTCATGGAAAGGGAGGTCTATCCGCTGAACAAAATACCCAGCCACAGAGTCGAACGCCTGAGCATCCCCATTTGCTACCTCGTTAACAGCCGTCCGGCAGGATCATAAGTGTACAATCCTCAAGGATATACAGTCACTCGGAGTCGGTGCATGACTCGTTTCGCATGGTTGCTCGTGCTGGCGGCGGGTAACGTTCTCGCTGCCAATGCGGCGGTGGATATCGATACGGCTGCGAGGATCTATCAGGATGCCGCCGTACGCGATCAAGTGCGCGCCTCTCTGGTCGCGATGCCGAAGCAGATCCGCGACATGTTCTCCCGCGATGACTCGACCCGCCTCACGGATGAGCAGCTTGCCGCGGTGGATGCGGCCGCCCTCCACGGATTTCGCATCGACGTGTTCGAGGCACCCGCGCTGAACGCGCTTGCCCAGAATCTCGACCCCGCGGGCATTGCCAAAATCGAGGGATTCCTGCAGAGCGACCTCGGCAAGCGCATGGTGGCCGACGACGTCGCCTCCGCGACCATGGGCGAGGCCAACATCGACAAGGTGATGAGCGGCGCGATTTCGCTGCCGCTCACGGCGAAGCGCGCCGCGCTCGTCGACCAGTTGGAACATGCCACGCGATCCACCGAGTCGACGGTGGATATCTTCTTGGGGATGGGGCAGGCCGTCGCGATCGGCACCGCCATCGGCTCAGGCCTCGATCAGAAGAGCGTCGCCGAACGGGCGCAAAAATCCGGCGAAGCGAGCCGCGCGGGACTCGAGCACGACATGCGCGAACCCATGCGGCGCTTCCTCGCCTATTCGTATCGCGATCTCTCCGATTCGGACATGAAGCATCTGATCGCGTTCCTCGAGTCGCCCGCCGGCTCGCGTTACGTGACCGCCTACAATGCCGCGATGGGCGCCGGTTACGACGCGATGGGCCGGCGCACCGGCGAGCAGCTCGGCGAGAGCTTGCGCGAGCTCGCCCAGGCGAGCCTTGGTCCGAGCGACCGGCCGGCGGATGCGCTCGCCGCGCCGGAGTCTGCGCCGTCGGACGCTCCCGTATCGCCGCCCATTCCAGCGCCTGTCACGCCGACATCGCCGCCCGAGCCCACGGCACCCCGGCGCTGAGAGTCACACGCGCGCCACGAGGCCGATGTCCTGCAGAAAACCGCGTAGCAGCGCACAGATCGATTCGATTCGATCCTCGAGCCGATGGTCGGAGTTGAGCACATGGAGCGCGGCGTGATGCTCGCGCGCCCAGCGGATGCCGTTGTCGACGGGCACGATGTCGTCGCGCCAGCCATGCACGATGGCCGTCGGACAGGGCACGTCCTGCGGCGTATAGGCCTCGTATCCGGGCATGTAGAACGCCGGTGCGAGCAGGAAAAGGCCCCGCGGCCCCACGCGCGCGGCGGCCGTGGCCGACACATGACCGCCGAGGCTCGAGCCCACCAGCACCAGGGGTTTCGGCAGCCGCGCACTCGCGGCGACCAGTTTCTCGACCCGCGCGCTGGGGTCATCCATGCCCCGATAGTCGATCGACTCGACGGCAAGGCCGAGCTCGCGGGCGAGCGCTGCCATGGCCGTGATCTTGCGGCCCCAGGGTCCGCTTTCCTTGCCGTGCGAGAACACCAAACATGACATAAGGTCGCGCTCCAGCGCCGTTAATGTTAAAGAATCAAGAGCGTGCGGCCGCTAAACCGTGCATGGCCTTGGAGGAAGAACCGTCGGGCGCGCTGCAGGAATTGCGCCGGGCCATCGACTGTCTCGAAAGCAGCCCCGATCTTGCGGATCTGCCGCAAGCGGCCCTCGAGGCGCTCGCGGCCGGGGCCGTGCATTTCTCCCTGCCGGCGGGCGATGTGCTGTTCGAATCGGGTTCCACGCCCGAGGGAGTATATCTGCTCGCGAGCGGGCGGCTCCGCGTAAGCGGCACGGCCGGCCCGGGCTTCAAGGCCGAGATCGAGCGCGGCGAGCTCGTGGGCGAGGCCGGCTGGCTGCTCGGTGAGCCGCATAGCGCCACGGTGAGCGCGCTGCGCGACTCCGAGCTCTTGCTGCTACCCCACGCGGTGCTCGAGGAGGCCGCGGCACGCTCGAGCGAGCTCGCGCTCGCCATGGCCCGACTCTGCGCCCGGCGCCTGCGGCGCAGCAACGCGGCCTATCGCAACACGCGCCGCGCGCGGGTATTTGCCCTCGTGCCGAACAGCGAGGATATCGACACGATCGATTTCGCCGTGCGGCTCGCAGACGAGCTGCGGCGGACCGGGCGCACCGAGCTGGTCTGGGACGTGCGTGCCGAGACGCACACCGCCGCCTGGTTCGGGCGCCTCGAGGAGCAGAACGATTACATCGTCTATGCCGCGGGGCCGGGCGAAGGCGGGTGGCTGCGCCAGAGCTGCCGGCAAGCGGACTTGATCCTCACCCTCGCCCGCGCGGGCAGCGCGCCGCGTCCCTGGTCCGCGGGGGTATGCGCCGCAGCCGAGCGCGGCACGCGCGTGGAGCTCTTCTTACTGCACGACGGGGGCTTCGTCGCCGGCGCCGCGAGCCGCTGGCTGAAGACCCTGCCGGTCGCGCAGCACCACCATATTGCCGACGCCGCCGATCTGGGGCGGGCCGCGCGCCTCATCACGCGGCGCGGTGTGGGTCTGGTGCTCTCCGGCGGCGGCGCACGCGGTTTCGCACATCTCGGCGTCGTGCGCGCGCTGCGCGAGGCCCGGGTGCCGGTCGACTTCTTAGGCGGCGCGAGCATCGGCGCGATCATCGCGGCCGGTGTCGCCATGGGCTGGGGCGAGGAAGAACTGCGCCTGCGCTACCGGCGCAGCTTCGTCGACAGCAATCCGGTGAACGACTATACGTTTCCGCTGGTCGCGCTCACACGCGGCCGCAAGGTCGCGCGGCTCCTCGAGCGCGAGTACGGCGACGTGCTCATCGAGGACTTGCGCACTCCCTTCTTCTGCCTGAGCGCCGATCTCAACGCGGCGCGCGCCGTCGAGCATCGCGAAGGCACGGTGTGGCGGGCGCTGCGCGCCGCAGTCGCCATCCCAGGCATGATCCCGCCCGTCTTTCGAGGCGATGACATCCTGGTGGACGGAGCCGCCATCAACAACCTCCCCATCGACATCATGCACGCGCGAGCACCGGGTCTCGTGATCGGTTGCGATGTGAGTGCGGACCATCGAATCGCCCCCGCGCCCCTCGTCAACGGGCCGCCCTTATGGAGGCTTTTTTCCCGCGGCGGCAGGCGCATCAACATTTTCCAGATCCTCATGCGGGCAGGCATGGTGAATAGCGTGTCGGGCGCGGCGGCGCAACGCAGCCTTGCGGACGTTCTGCTCAAGCCCCCGCTGGCGGGCATCGACCTGCTCGAGTGGCGTGCGTTCGATCGGGCGATCGAGGCCGGCTACCAATACGCGCGCGGCGCGCTCGCGGAGCTTCCCGAGCTGCCGCGCCTCGCCCCGGCCCGACAGGAGCCGGCGTCGACCTCGCTGTCGACGGAGATCGAGCGGCGCATCGCCGCTAGGGTGCTAGCTGGCTAGCCAGAGCGTCGACCCACTTGAGCTCCTCCGGACAGAGCTCGGCGAGCTCTGCGCGGTTGAGGCTCGCCGGCGTGACGCGGCTGTGCGCGGCGGAGTGGCAAATGCGATAGGTGTGAAATTCCCCCGGGCGCGCGGCGGCGAAGCCGACCAGGAATTGAAATTCGCCGCGGCGCTCGTGCGTCGCGTTGAAGCGGCGATCGCACAGCACGAAATAGGACTGCTCGCGGCGGCGGGCGCCGAAGGCGCCGTCCTCGTGCAGCTGCTCGAAGAACGCGCGCACGTGCGTTGCGATTGTCTGCGCAACCTCCGTCGAGGGCTCGGTCGTCGCGACCCAGCGGGTACCGCGCTCGATGCAATTGATGATGAACAGCGCGAGGCGCCGCGTGGCGAGACTTTGCCAATCCGCGGTGCCCGCCGCGCCCGCCGCCAGGGTGCGCGGTTTGGTGCCGATGCGACTGACGGAGCGCACGGACTGCAGCGTGTTCACGCCGCGCAGCAAGCAGCCGCGCGCGGCGATCCTCCGGCACCAGGCACACCGGCCGGTAGCCGGGCCGCAGCACGGCATCGTCGGTACGCGGCTCGCCCCATACCGGATGCGTCGCGTCGCTGCGCGCGAGAATGCCGGCGACCGCGCCGCAGGGCGCGAACGACTCGAAGTGACCGCGCAGCTTGTCGTGCGCGAGGATGCGCGGGAAAAACATGAGCGCATTCGCCGACTTGACGTCCCACTCGCGCATGCCCGCGAGCGCGTCGTCGGCCGTGTGCCACGCGTAGGGCGGATCGACGATGAGCATCGCACCGCGCTCCTTGCAGTAGCGCTCCGCCACCATCGAGCACGGCGGGCCCGACGTCCTCGGTGCGCGCGAGCGGCGGGACGCACAGGAGATTGAAGTAGTCGCAACCTCGAGAGCGAACAAGCCGGTGCGCTCGAGCTCCGAGCCGATCAAATCGTAGTCGGTCAACGGCTGCGCCATCGTCGCCGTCGGAATTCGAGGACACGTAGGCCGCATTGCCCACCCCATCGAGCGTTCGCTCCGGACGCAGCGCGGGCACGGGGCCGAGGACTCGGATCAGCTCGGAGCGCAACAGCACGTCGCCGACGTAGCGCTCATGGCCCGGCAGGACAGAGAGCTGCGGGAAGATCTCTTGATCCTCGATGTGGCTGCCGCCCTGGACGCGTACCCGCTGCACCGTGAGATTGAACCGCAGCTCGTCGTGCGGGGGGATGTTGTCGTAGTCGACGCTCGTCCGCAGGAACTCGCGGGTGCCGGGACTCGCCGCCTGCAGGGTGAGGAACTCCTTGCCCGCGCGCAAGCTGAAGGTCGCGGAGCGGGCGCCGTTGACGACCCGTACGATGACCGCCTCGCTCGCCGCCGTTCTCAAAGAAGTGCTCGACGGCGTAGGACAGGCGGCTCGGTTGCCACAATCCGCCGAAGGTATGCTGGAACTCGACGAAGCTCGCGACGCGTACGGGTCGGTTGAGTGGACCGCGCAACGTGCGCCCGACGAACGCCGTACGCGCCGTGTGCAAGCGCGCAATCGAGCGGTCGGCATCTCGTTCTTCTTGTAGCTCAACCCCTAGGGCCGGCGTGACCAAATGTCGTCCTTCGAACGTGCGGTCTCGAAGTTAACTGTAACACAACCCGGCGCGCGCGCCGGTCTCGCGCGCTACGCGGCGAACAGGCGCACGTCGCGCCGCTTGAGGAGCGGTGCGAGCAGCATGCCCGCCACGAAGCCGCCGATGTGCGCGCGAAATGCAACGCTCGCATCCCCTGCGAGAGCCAGATCGCTCACCAGCTGAACCGCGAACCACAGCAGCAACAGGAGCATCGCCGGCACGCGCACGGTGGTGAGAAAGAACGGCAGCAGGACGAGCGTGAGCACCCGGGCGCGGGGAAACAGCAGCAGGTATGCGCCCAGCACGCCGGAGATGGCGCCGCTCGCGCCGATGATGGGATACGCCGAGCGCGGACTCCCCGAGCGCCTGGGCGAACACAGCGACGATGCCGCAGGCCAGGTAGAAGAGCGCGTAGCGTGCGTGTCCCAGGGCGTCCTCGACATTGTCGCCGTAGATCCAGAGAAACAAGAGGTTGCCGAGCAAGTGCATCCAGCTCGCGTGCAGGAACATCGAGGTAAACGGTGTGGCGTAGCGCGGCACCCACGACAGGTCGGGAGGCAGCCGGGCATCGGTCAGCAGCACCGCAGGTATCGCGCCGAGCGCATCGACGACGCGTTCCCCGGCCCCCGCATCGAGCGAGAATTGCCAGCAGTAAGTGGCCGCGCAAACCGCGATCAAGGCATAAGTGACGTAGGGTGCGGTGGCCGACGGCGTGTCGCTTTGAAGAGGGATCATCCCTTGAGGCGATCGGCCGGCTGCGCAGCGCCGCGCGGCCTCCTCATCGCGGCGCTTTTGCTCGAGCAGCGCCTGATCGGCATCGATCCGCTTGCGCTCGATCTCCTCGAGCATCACCTTGATCCACTCACTCGTCATCGGCGCTATCGGAGCCTGGGTTGACGATGGCATCGAGCGCGGCGGCTGTGTGTGCCTGATACACGGGACGCGCCAGCGCAAACACGCGCCTCGCCAGCACTTCGCCTCCCGGTGTCCTCATGAGCTCGGTATACAGCGGCGCGAGCAGCGTCTGGCGGCCGTTGGTCTTCGAGGAACTCCTCGAGTCGTACGTAGCTCGGCTGGTAGGCGCTCTTGATCACCAGCACGAACCAGCTCGAGGCAATCTCGGCGTTCGCACTGCGCGTGAAGCCGAACGCCTGATCGAGGTCGTTCAGCTGGTCCTTGCGCAGCGGCCCCGGCATGCCGTCGAGAAAATAAGTCCATTGCGGCGTGACCCAGGCGCGGGTGTCGAGCTTCTTCGCAGGGATCTTGCCGGCGAGCCAGGCACTTCGCGTTGCGTCCACCGACTCATAGAGATGGACGGCGAGCAAGGGCGCGTCCTGCGGAAGACCGGGCTCCTTGACCCAGGCCTCGACCTGGGATGCGCTGACGATGCCCGGAAAACGATCGAGGAGGTTCTCCTTGAGGTAGCTCGAGAAACTCCTCGGTCGTGATGCTCTTGAACGCGAAGTGATCGAAGTAGCCCTGCAGGAAGGCATCGAAACGCTCGCGGCCGAACTTGCCGTCGAGGAAAGTGAACAGCAAGCCGCCCTTCTCGTCCGCGGCGGACCGCGGGACGGCGGGGTCGCGATCGCGCTGATCGACCGCGAGCGCCTGATCCGGCCGGGGCATCAGCGCGAGATCCTCGCGCACGGAGTGCTCCGCGAGCACGCGATCCGCCGTCACGCGCGTATCGCCGTACACCTCGCGAACCAGGCGATTCTGCATGTAGACCGCGAGCCCCGCGTCGATCCAGGCATCGCGCGGCGTGGCAGCGCTCGACGAGGTCGCCCGGCCCAGGCCTGCACCACCGCGCGCGCCACCACGGACTCCTCGCTGCGGTCGCCGGTGATGACGGTCGATGAGATGAACGGCGCTCGCGGATTGCCCACCTCGGCGAGCGGGAACGGGGGCGGCAACACCACGAGGTCGCAGCGCTCGAACCGATAGGGACCGAAGAGCGTCTCGGCGGCCTTGAGCAGGCTCTCGGTGTCGGCGAATTCCTTGGCTGCGTCCGCCAGCAGGGGCTTCTCGGCATACACGCCCGTGCGCGGACCGGTCGCCTTGAAGCGCAGGTCGCCGACAGCGAGCGCGATCCGGCTCGGAGGGATGGCGTCGCGATTGACGAACGTGTAGTTGCCGTTGTGCTTCACGTCGGGGTCGTTGCGCGCGCTCATCACCGCGAGCAGGTCGTCGTCGGTGTGAATGACCGCCGCGTACGTGACGCGCGCCAGCGCGCTGTCCTGCAGCGGAATCCAGCCACGCGCGCCGATCGGCGCCGAGAGCGTGTACATGAGGGGATGGTGCTTGCCGGCGGTATGCGCGTCGTCGAGCCAGTGGAGCGACGCTGCGTCCGGCGAGGTCACGTACTCGATCTTGATGGTCTGGGTCGATCGCTTGTGCGGCGGCAGCTCGATCACCAGGGGGCTGCCGAGAATCGGGTCGGCCTTGTCGACATGGAACGGCCGGCTCACCCACGTGGTCTCGCTCTTCGACAGAGCGCCGATCACGCTCGTCGGCTTGCTCGCTGACGTCGCGGATGTCGAGTCCGTGCGTGTCGAGCACGAGCTCGGTGGCGTTCGGGTCGAGCCGCTTGACCTCGAGCGCCGCCTCGCCGAACAGCACCTTGTTGTGAAAATCGACCCGCAGGTCGAGCTCGACATGGGTGACGCGGAACTGCTCGATGTTCGCGAAGGAGTGGTAGTCGAGCCCGCTCTGCAGCGGCGCGAGATCGGGGCGTGCGGCCGAGAGCGTACGCGGCGGCTCGGGCGCGCCTCTGAGTGTCGGGCGGCGCCGCCAAGCGCTGCCCGCACGACCCCGCTCGAGAGGCGAGCACCAAGCCCGCGGTCATCCTACGCCGGGAGTGGCTCATGCGTTAGCGGGTGCCCGCCGGCTCCGACGCGGCGGCCGGCGAGGCGGGCGCGGCAGCCGGCGAGCCGGGGGCGCAGCGGGCGGCGCCTGACTCTTGCCGTTGACCAGGTCGTTGAAGGTCTTCTCATCCACCAGCAGACCCGTCTTGCCGTCCCAGTTGGAGCCTTCGGGCAACGTGTTCTCGACGAGCAGCGAGCTTTCGAGCACGGTGTCGATGCCGGGCTGATTGCCCGTCACCGGCACGGGAACGGCGCGCGGCGTGTGCGCCAGGTCACCCACGCGCTGCCAGTCGACGTCGTTGTCCGCACCCTCGATGCGCTGTCCGATCTTCTGGCGCTGCTTCGGATTCATGAGATTGGCGAGCAAGCGCTTGCGATTCTTGTCCCAGTTGCGCGAGTCGTCCTCCATCACCGCATAGGCCTGCATGTAGAGCGTGCCGTCGCGCCAGCCGAACGCATAGGGCTGGTTGACCACCGTGACCTTGGTGCCGATAGGGATCAACTCGTAGAAGACCGCGATGTCCTCGGGGTACAGGCGCATGCAGCCGTGGCTCGAGCGCATGCCGACCCCGTAGGGCTTGTTGGTGCCGTGGATGAGGTAGCTCGGCCAGCTCAAACGAAAGGCGTACTCGACCGAGCGGATTGTCGGGTCCCGCTTTCACCACGGCCGGCAGCATGTCGCCGTCCTCGGCATGCTCCTTGCGCACCGACTCCGGCACCACCCACACCGGATCTTTCTCACGGGCGACGATCCGAGTCGTGCCTTCCGGGGTCTTCCAACCCACACGGCCGATGCCGATCGGGTGCGTGTATACGACCTGCGGCTCGCCCTTCTTGTGGGGCGGGTAATAGAAGATGCGCATGGCGGCGACGTTGACGACGACTCCCTCATGGGGCGCGGCCGGCAGCACGAACTGCGTCGGCACGACGACCTCGCGACCGACGCCGGGCAACCAGGGATCGACGCCCGGATTGGCGAGCAGGATCTCCTCGTAGCCCACGTCGAAACGTCGCGCGATGTCAGGCATCGTGTCGTCCTTGCCGACCGTGACCTTCTGCACGTAACCCACGAGGTCGCCGTCCTCGGGGGTCAATTCGAATCGGTGAGTGGCCGTCGGCTTGAGGACTACTGGCGTCGGCGGCGCGACCGGCGCGGCCGGCGGCGGCGGCGGCGGCGTCGAGGGCTGAAACATCGAGCAGCCCGCCGCGCAGAGGCTCAGGGCAACGAGCCAGCCCGCGCGCGGGCGTGACGGAATGACTTCGAGCATCATGGCGCCCTATCTACAGCAAACTTCGGCGCCGATCTACAGCAATGTCGGTTGGTCGGACAATTCATTGCGGGCGGCGGCCTGATTGGGGATCGCGGCCGGAAAATGACGCGCCAGCAGACCGCCCACGGCATCGATCCCGGCAATCGAGCCGGCCTTGATGCGCCCGGCGCGAAAGTGCTCTTCCATCATACGGCAGACGCCCTCCCACTCGGCGGAGGTTATGCGCGCGGAGAGGCCCCGATCGGCGACGATCTCCACGCTGTGATCGGCGATGAGGACGTAGATCAACACCCCATTGTTGTGCTCGGTGTCCCATACCCGCAGGTCGGAGAACACCTCGAGCGCGCGGCCGCGCGGACCGACCTCGCCGATGATGCGGCGCGGCGGAAGCGCGGTCTCGACCGCGAAGCGGATCTCGCCGGCGTGCGCGCGCTCGGCGCGCACGATGGCGTCCCGAATGGCATCGAGCGTCGTCCGCGGAAACAGCATGCGCGTGCGCCAATGCAAGGCGGCCGCATGACGCAGCAGGCGTTGCAGGCGCATTACCAGCTCCCTGAGGCGCCGCCGCCGCCGAAGCGCCCACCGCCACCACTGAATCCGCCCCCGCCTCCCCCGCCGCCGCCGCCAAAGCCACGCCCGAAGCCGCCGCCGAGCCCCCCGCCCCAGCCACCTGCGCCGCCGCCGAATCCTGTCGACCAACCCCGGTTCGCGCCGAGGAGCAGCGCAAACAGGAACGCGAGCACGCCGGCGCCGGCGCCGAGCGCGATGACGTGCGTGAGGAGCCAGGCGATCGCGCCGGCAACACCGCCGGTGGCGAGCGACCCTCCGAGGCGCCCGAATATAGCGCGCAAGAAACCGCTCGCGACCACCACGAAGATGAGCGCGAGCGGCAACATATTGTGCAGGGCCGCATGGCGCTCCCAGCGGCGATCGGGCTCGGGGAGCGGCTCGCCGTTGACGACGGCGATCATTTGCTTGACCCCGGCCTCGATGCCCCCGTCGTAGTCCCCCAGCTTGAAGTGCGGGGCGATGGTCTCATCGATGATTCGGTTCGCGATCGCGTCGGGCAGCGCGCCCTCGAGCCCGTAGCCGACTTCGATGCGTACGCGGCGATCATCCTTCGCCACCAGGAGGATCGCGCCGTCATCCACGCCTTTGCGCCCGAGCTTCCATTGATCCGCCACCCGGATTCCGTATTGCTCGATCTCCTCGGGATGCGTCGTGGGCACGACGAGCACGGCGATCTGGCTGCCCTTGCGCGCCTGGAAAGCGGCGAGCTCGCTCTCGAGGCGGTTCACCGCATCCCCCGACAGGACGCCGGTGAGATCGATGACGGGCGCGGTGAGCGGCGGCACGGGCACGAGGGCCTGCGCGAATGCGCAACCTGCCGCAAGGCATAGGAGCGTCGCGGCCGCGAAGCGCCTAATCCGCTTTGCGGGCCATGTCCGTTGCCGGGTGAGGCGTGCGAGGCTCAGTGCGGCTGCCTCCTGCGGCGGCGCGGCGCCTGCCGGCGGCGATCCCGGCGTCGACGTCGGCGAGGTTGCAGGCGGCGGCGCCGAAAAATCGACGGCGGGCGGCTTCGAAATCACCGCCTCGTTCTCGACCGTGAAGTTCGGCTTGGTCTTGTAGCCGAACATCGCGGCGGTCAGATTGTTGGGAAACTGCCGCACCGTCAGGTTGTAGTCCTGTACTGCCTGAATGTAGCGATTGCGCGCGACGGTGATGCGGTTCTCCGTGCCCTCGAGCTGCGCCTGCAGATCGCGGAAATTCTGATCGGACTTGAGCTGCGGATAGTTCTCGGTCACGACCAGCAAGCGCGACAAGGCCCCGGAAAGCTCGCCCTGCGCCGCCTGAAACTTCGCGAGCGCTTGCGGATCGTTGATCATGTCGGCGCTTGCCTGGATCGATCCCGCCTTGGCGCGCGCTTCAGTCACGCCGAGAAGCACCGTTTGCTCCTGGGCCGCGTAGCCCTTGACGGTGTTGACGAGGTTGGGGATGAGATCCGCTCGCCGCTGATACTGGTTGAGCACCTCCGACCACGCGGATTTGACCTGTTCGTCCTTGGTCTGCAGCGCGTTGTAGCCGCAGCCGGACAACCACAACGCGACGCAGGTCCCGAGGCCGAAGACACCCCAGCGGAAGGCAGTTCCACGCATCGAAAGTCCCCTTCACCCCTCAGGGTGGGGGCGTAGCTGAGGAGTCTACCACCGGACAAAAAAAAGCCCCGAGTGTTGAGCTCGGGGCGGAAAATGCGGACTTCAATGAAGGGAAGTAAAGCCCGCTAGGGGATTCAATGCAGCTGATGCCACTGCAGAACTTGGATATCCATTTCCTCCAAGTCGAAACTGCGCGCGAGCATACGGGCGATGTCCCGGCTGCCTTGCACGGTGCCTTGAGTTCCGAGCAACTCGACCACGCCGCGATACTCGCTGTACTCGATGGCGCCGTCCGATTGCGCGATGAAGTGGGTGTAGTATTTAGCGCTCATGGGTAGAGAGCTTAGAAAAGAGACCCACCATAATCTGTGAACAACTGCTCAGTCGATCGATCGAAGGCAAGACCTCGTTCACGACTTTGCAAACGAAGCGTATTGCACCGTGTCAAGATATCGCCCACCCACGCCCGCAGGCTCCAAATACATCACGCCCGAGGGCGCAAAACGGCTGCGCGATGAGCTCCACGAGCTCTGGCACGACGAGCGGCCGCGGGTCACGGCGGCAGTCGCCGCCGCTGCGGCGCAAGGCGATCGCTCGGAGAACGCCGAATACACCTACGGCAAGAAGCGGCTGCACGAGATCGATCGGCGCGTGCGTTTCTTGCGCAAGCGGCTCGAGGGCATGGTGATCGTCGACATCGAGGCCGAGCGGGGGCGCCGCGACCGCGAGCGCGTCTACTTCGGCGCCTGGGTACAGCTCGAGCCGGAAGACGGCGGCTTGCGCTGGTACCGCGTCGTGGGTCCCGACGAGTTCGACATGGCGAGCGACTACGTGAGCATGGACTCGCCGCTCGGCAAGAGCCTGCTCGGCAAGCGCCTCGACGACGAGATCACCGTGACGCTGCCGGCCGGCGCGCAGACGTTCACGGTGGTGGCGATCAGCTACGCGGCCGCGCCGGCGGGGCCGCATGCCGGCGACTCGGGCGCCCCCGACTAGACGACGCGAATGTTCTTGAACTGCCAGGGATCCGCGGCGTCGAGGTCCTCCACGAACAGCTCGCCGCGACCCTCGAGCGGCGTCCAGTCGGTGTAGCGGCCGACCACCGTGCCGAGGTACGGCATGCAGATGCCGAGCGGTCGCTCGAAGTCCATCTCGTCCGGCTCGACGACGCCGCGCGTCGGATTCTCCATAGCCCAGACCATGCCCGCGAGCACCGCCACGGTCACCTGCAGGCTGGTGGCGCTGTTGTACGGCGCGAGCTTGCGCGCCTCCTCGATCGACAGCTGCGAGCCGTACCAGTAGGCGTTCTTCTGGTGACCCGCGAGCAGCACGCCGAGCTCGTCGATGCCCTCGATGATGTCGTCGAGCATGATCCGCTTGCTCTCCTGCAGGTGCCAGTTGCGCCCCGCAAACTCGTGCAGCGACAGCACGGCGTTGTCGCTCGGGTGGTAGGCGTAGTGCGTGGTCGGCCGATACGTCACGCGATCGCCGTCGCGCACGGTGAAGAAGTCCGCGAGCGAAATGGCCTCGGAGTGCGTGATCAGAAATCCGTGGAACGGGCCGGCCTTCGGAGTCCAGGTGCGCACCCGCGTGCTCGCGCCCGGGCGATTGAGATAGATCGCGCAGCCCGATCCCTGCGCGTGCTTGCCGCCGTCCGTCGGGAAGTGTCGCTCGTGCGTGCCCCAGCCGAGCTCGGCCGGCTGCGCACCCTCGCTCACGAAGCCGTCGACGGACCAGGTGTTGACGAACTCGTTCGGCCTCTTCGGCGCCTTGCTCACCTGGGTATCGCGCTCGGCGATGTGGATCACCTTGACGCCGAGGCGCTGCGCGAGCCGCCCCCACTGCTCGCGGTTCTGCGGCTTGGCCGTTTCCACTCCCGTGTCCTTGGCGACGTCGAGAAGCGCCTTCTTGACGAAATGCGACACCAGACCCGGGTTGGCGCCGTGCGTGAGCACGGCGGTCGGATGCGCTCTGCCCATCGCGCAGCGCGAGTGCATCGAGGCGCATGCTGTAATTGCTGCGCTTCTCGACCGAGGCGTTGGCGTCGAAGTAACCGCCCGCCCAAGGCTCGATGCAGGTATCGAGATAGAGTGCGCCGCGCTCGCGTGCGAGCCGCACGAGCGCGATGCTGGAGACGTCGACCGAGAGATTCAACAGAAAGTCCCCGGCGCCGAGCAGCGGCTCGAGCCGCGCGCGATAGTTCTCGCGCGTCAGGGCGCTGTTCACGAATTTCACCCCGTACTTCGCGGCCTCGGCCCGACCCGCCTCATCGGCGGTCACGATGGTGATGCGCTCCGCCGAAGTGCCGATGTGACGCAAGATGAGCGGCAAGACTCCCTGTCCGATGCTGCCGAAACCGACCATGACGATCTTGCCCGCAAAATTCACATGCACTTCGTGACTCATGATGTATTCCGTTGACCCCCGTGTTGTTAATGACCCGCGCGCCGGGCCTTCTGCCGGCAGCCTACAGGGTGGCCGGCGAGGATGCTCAAGTCTCGGGCGCGACCGGTCTCGCCGGCGTCGACTGCGCTGCCGGCGTCGACGGCGTCGGCAGCGTTGCATGGTCGCCGCTTCGCGCCAGTGCGGCGGATAAGTGCGGGCGTAGCCCGGCAAGGATTCGATGCGGCCGATCCAGCGTGCGAGCGCCGGATAGTTCCTGCTCCATCGGCAGAAAGCGCGCGCCGAGCTCGGCCGCCGCGCTGCGATTGAGAGCCCGGCGCAGCAGCTGAATCCACGGGAATATGACCATATCGGCCGCCGAGTACTGGGCCCCCACGATCCATTGCTCCTTGCTCAAGCGTCCTTCGATGGTTCGCGCCTCGCGCCCGACCACGTGCATGGCATCGGTCAGCTCCTCGAGCGCATCCGCCACGCCGCCCTCGAAGATCGCGTTCACGATGCGCGAGAGCGCGGGCTCCGCATAGGTCTGAAACTCGCAGATGACGCGCATGATGACCCCGGCCTCCTCGGGCGTCAGGCCGAAGATCGGTGTCGCGGGATATTTCACGTCGAGGTAATAGAGCACCGCGACCGACTCGAATACCACGTAGTCGCCGTCCTTGAGCACGGGCACCCGGCCGCGGGGATTCATCTTCAGCATCGGCGGCGATTGATGCTCCTGCTTGTCGAAGTGCAGCAGATGCGACTCGTAGGGCAGGCCCTTGTGCTCGAGGGCGAGCAGGATCCGCCAGGAATACGGACTGCCGCTGCCCCAGTAGAGAGTGATGGCCATGCGCGGATTGTAGCGGATGCACACGGTCCGGGCATCGCGCTAGAGTCGGCTCGTGGACTTCACCACCCTCATCGACGTCGCATCGCTGCGCGACGCTGATCGGCGCGCCGGGGACCCTGGTGCTCGATTGCCGCTTCGATCTCGCCGCGCCGGACGCCGGCCGGGAGGCCTACCTGCGCGGCCACATTCCCGGCGCGCGCTATCTCGACCTGAACCGCGACCTGTCCGCGCCCGTCTCGGCCGCGAGCGGCCGCCATCCGCTGCCCGATCCGCAGGCGCTCGCCGCGCTCCTCGCGGCCCGGGCTAGGCCCGGATACCCAGGCGGTCGTCTACGACGAGTCGAACGGCTCGTTCGCCGCGCGGGCGTGGTGGCTGCTGCGCTGGCTCGGGCATCACAAGGTCGCCGTGCTCGACGGCGGCATGAGCGCGTGGCTGCGCGCAGGGGGCGCCTTGGAGTCCGGCGAGCCGCTGCACCCGACCGGGCAGTCCGCGGGCGGCTCCGGCAGCCGCCGTGCAGGTGGATCGCCGAGCCGTGCTCGGTGCCGACGAGCTGATCGCGGCGCTGCGGAATCCCGGCACCCTGCTCATCGATGCGCGCGCGCCGGAGCGCTTCGCGGGCGCGGTCGAGCCGATCGACCCGGTCGCCGGCCACATTCCGGGCGCCGTGAACCATCCCTTCAGCGCCAATCTGCGCGCCGACGGCCGCTTTCTGCCGCCGGAGGAGCTCGAGCGGCGCTGGCGCGATCGCCTCGCGCGGCGCATCACCCGCCGACGTGATCGTGATGTGCGGCTCCGGGGTGACCGCCTGTCACAACCTGCTCGCGCTCGAGCGCGCGGGATTCGCGGGCGCCAAGCTCTACGCCGGCTCCTGGAGCGAGTGGATCCGCGATCCGCGCCGGCCGGTCGCGCGCGGCTGATCGTCCGACGCTCGCGCGAGGTGATCATGCGTCATTTACATGCAGCCTCAATTTGTTATGGTGCGCGCACATGAATAGACCCGCGAAGCTGCTGCCGGCCAACCACGCCTGGAAGATCGAAGAATCGCTCGACCTCTACCAGGTCGAGGCCTGGGGCAAGGGCTACTTCTCCATCAACGCCGACGGTCACGTGGTCATCCGTCCGAGCATGGACGCGCGAGCGCGAGATCGATCTGTACGAGGTCGTCCAGGGGCTCAAGGCGCGCGATCTGCACACGCCCGTGGTCATCCGCTTCTCCGACATCCTCGCGCACCGTCTGCGCCATCTGGCGGAGGCGTTCGGCACCGCCATCGCCGAGAACGAATACCGCAATCGTTACGCGGCGGTGTTCCCGATCAAGGTCAATCAGCAGCGCCTGGTCGTCGAGGAGGTCTATCGCTACGGCAAGGAGTTCGGCTTCGGCCTCGAGGTCGGCTCGAAGCCCGAGCTGCTCGCGGTCATGTCGCTCACCGAGGATGCGCCGGACCGCCTGGTCGTGTGCAACGGCTTCAAGGACGACAGCTACATCGAGGCGGTCATCATCGCCGCCAAGCTCGGCCGCACCATCATCCCGGTGGTCGAGAATTTCGAGGAAATTCATGCGATTCTGAAGCACGCCGAGCGCTACGGCGTGCGTCCGCGCATCGGCGTGCGGGTCAAGCTCGCGAGCGACGGCGCCGGGCGCTGGCGCGAATCGGCGGGCGAGAAGTCGAAGTTCGGCCTGTTCGTCAGCGAGATCCTCGACCTGCACGCGCTCCTGAAGGAGCGCAACATGCTCGACTGCCTGCAGCTCGTGCACTGCCATCCCGGCAGCCAGCTGCAGGACATCCGCCGCGTCAAGGACGCGATCAACGAGCTCGCCCATGTATACGCGGAGCTCAAGCTCATGGGCGCGGGCCTGCAGTACATCGACATCGGCGGCGGCCTCGGCGTCGACTACGACGGCAGCGGCACCAACTACGAATCGTCGATGAACTACACGCTCAACGAGTACGCGAGCGACGTGGTGTATCGCATCAAGAGCGTCTGCGATGCCCGCAACGTGCCGCACCCGATGATCGTGAGCGAATCCGGGCGCGCGATCGCCGCGCAGCATAGCCTGCTGGTGTTCGACGTCCTCGGGGCCTCGAAGCTCGACCAATTCAAGGTCTCCGGTCGCCCCGAGGAGGACTACCAGGGCCGGCAGGAGCTGCCGCAGCCGGTGCGCGACCTATTCGACAGCTACCGCTCGGTGAACGAGCGGCGCCTGGTCGAGTGCTACCACGACGCGATGCAGGCGCGCGAGCAGGCGCTGCAGATGTTCAACTGGGGCTACATGAGCCTCGAGTTCCGCGGTCTGGCGGAGCGGCTGTACTGGGCGACGTGCACCAAGATCCGCGATCACTGCCGCAAGCTGAATCGCGTGCCCGAGGAGCTCGAAGGCCTCGAGGACCTGCTGAGCGACATCTATTTCTGTAATTTCTCCGTGTTTCAGTCCCTGCCCGACAGCTGGGCGATCGGGCAGCTGTTCCCCATCATGCCCATCCAGCGCCTCGACGAGCGTCCCACCCGCAACGCCGTCCTGGCGGACATCACCTGCGATTCGGACGGCAAGATCGACCGCTTCGTGCACCCGCGCATCACCAAGCGCACTCTTGAGGTGCACGAGCTCGTGCCGGGCGAATCCTACTACCTGGCCGCGTTCCTGGTCGGGGCCTACCAGGAAACCCTCGGCGATCTGCACAATCTATTCGGCGACACCCACGTGGTGCACATCCGCCTGCGCGAGGGCGGCGGCTGGTGGATCGAGGAGGTCGTGAAGGGAGATACGGCCAACAAGGTGCTGGAATACATGGAATATGACACCGACGAGCTCTATCCGCGCATCGCCCGGGACTGCGAACGGGCCATCCAGGAAGGCCGCATGTCCATCACCGAGGCCCAGGCGGTGAAGCGCTTCTACGAGAACGAGCTGAACGGCTACGCCTACCTCGAGGTCGAGAGCGACCGGCCAAACCCTGAAGACCTACCCGCCCACTCGCCCGCGGCGGCCGGTAAACCCTGGTTTTCCCGTTTGCCAACAGTTTTTCCCTGGCGTAGCATCGGTTCGTAGGTCGTCCCTGGCATCAAAACGGTTCAAGTGCGCGACCGAAGGTACAGGCTACGCCGTCGAAGGATATGGAGGCGTCGCCTGGTTTAGTGAAACCGCGCGCGAGCGGAATCAAGACCGTGCTTTGCGCGCACTGTTAGAGAGACTAGTTGAATGACGACGATCTACGTTGGCAACCTGCCGTTCACCGCGACGGAAGACGAAGTGCGTAGCCTCTTCGAGCGCTATGGCAAAGTCGATTCCGTCAAGCTGATCAACGATCGCGAAACCGGCCGCCCTCGCGGCTTCGCGTTCGTGGACATGGCGGCAGGCGAGGCTCAGAACGCGATTCAGCAGACGAACGGCTTCCAGATGGGTGGCCGTCCGCTGCGAGTCAACGAAGCCCAGGAACGGGCGCCGCGCTCCAAGCCGCCGGGTGGCGGGGGCGGCGGCGGCGGACCGCGCCGCTGGTGATCGGCTGCGGCTGATCGCCGATCAGCCGGCCGATTCGATCGGCGTCTTCGCTCGGGACTTCGATGCGAGTCTCGAGCGTGGCGTGCGCTCGTTCACCACATCTCCTTGAGCTGCGCGCCCACATCCACGGTGGCCGCGGCACCGGCCGCCGTCGCATCGCTCGGGCTCAAGCTGTCGACGGCGCGTGAGCCGCGGAAGCTGGTGCGCTCGAAGCAATCGAGCACCTTGTCCGTCATGAAGCGGCTCTTCGCCCCGTACACGTGGGCATCGCCGTCCTTCGCCTGCTGCGTCACCGCGTACTTCAGCGGCGCGCACACATGCAGCTCGTTGCGCGCGCGCGTCATGGCGACGTACAGCAGTCGCCGCTCTTCCTCGATCAGCTCCGGCTTGCCGTTGGAGAACTCCGAAGGGAAGTTGCCGTCCGCGACATTGAGCACGTAGACGAAGTCCCACTCCTGCCCCTTCGCCGAATGGATGGTCGAAAGGACCACGTAGTCCTCGTCCTTCGAGGCGACTCCCGATTGATCGCTCGTCACCGCCGGCGGATCGAGCGTCAAGTCGGTGAGGAACCGCTCGCGCGTCGGGTGCTGCGTCGAGAGGTGCTCGAGCTGCTCGAGATCGCCCGATGCGGCTGAAGGCGGCATCGTAGAGGCGCTCGAGCTGCGGCTTGTACCAATCACGCACGAGGCCCACCTGCCCGGGCCAGGGAGTCGCGGGATCGGCGAGCTTTTCCATGAGCGCGCAGAATCTCTTCCAATCCATTTTCGTGAGCTGCGGGGCATCGAAGTCGGCGAGGCTCTTGACGGCAAAGCCCTGCGCCTCGAGATGCTCGAGCGCCTGCTTCGCATGGGCGGGACCGATGCCGGGCACGAGCTTGAGCACGCGGAATCCCGCGACGCTGTTGCGCGGATTCTCGACCCAGCGCAGCATCGACAGGAGGTCCTTGACGTGCGCGGCTTCGAGGAACTTGAGGCCGCCGTACTTCACGAACGGCACGTTGCGCCGGACGAGCTCGACCTCGAGCACGTCGCTGTGATGGGAGCTGCGGAACAGCATCGCGTGCCGGCGCAGCGCGCCGCCGACCTCGCGCGTCGCGAGGATCTTGTTGACGATGTACTCCGCCTGCGAGGCGGCATCGTCGAGCGAGACGTAGACGGGCTTCTGCTGCGCTTGACGCATCCCGAGCAAGGTCTTGCGGTGCTGCCGCGCGCCCTCGGCCATGAGCGCATTCGCCGCGTCGAGAATCGGCTGCGTGGAGCGGTAGTTCTGCGACAGCACCACCGTGTCGGCCTTCGGCTTGAAGCGCTCGGCGAAGCCGAGGATGTTCTCCACCGCCGCGGCACGGAACGAATAGATCGCCTGCGCATCGTCGCCCACCACGGTCACGCCCGCCCCGTCGGGCTTGAGCGCCTGGATGATCTCGCTCTGCAGCGAGCTCGTGTCCTGGTACTCATCGACGAGCACGTGATCGAAATTCGCGGCGAGACTCTGCGCGAGCGCCGGATTCTTCATCATCCCGTGCCAGTAGAGCAGCAGATCGTCGAAGTCGAGGACGTTGTTCTTCTGCTTGCGCGCGACGTATTCACGATAGATCTTGGTGAGGTCCTGCTCCCACTCGCTCACCCAGGGAAACTGTTCCTCGAGGGTCTGCTTGAGCGAAAGGCGCGTGTTCACGCGATAGCTGTAGATCGCGAGGCACGCATCCTTGCGCGGAAAGCGCTTTTCCTTGCTCGAATAACCCGAGCTCGTGACGGATCACGTCCATGAGGTCGGCCGCATCGGCGCGGTCGAGCACCGTGAAGTTCGGATTCAACCCGACGTGCTTGGCGAACGAGCGCAAGATGCGATTGCCCACCGAATGAAACGTGCCGGACCACGCGAGGCGCGACTGCACGCTGCGATCGCCGAGCTTGCCGCGATCCGACATCACGGCGGTCACGATGCTCTGCGTGCGCCGGATCATGTCCTGCGCCGCGCGCCGCGTGAACGTGAGCATCAGGATGCGCGCCGGGTCGACGCCGTTCAGCACGAGATGGGCCGTGCGATGCGCGAGCGTATTGGTCTTGCCGGTGCCGGCGCCCGCGATGATCAGCAGCGGGCCGGACTGCACGCCCTTGTCCTTGACGGGCGTGCCATGCGTGGCAGCGCGCCGCTGCTGCGGATTGAGCGCATCGAATGCCGAGGTTGTCTTCGCCTTCATCATATCGAAAATATACCGGTGAACTGTATGGATATCCAGATTACAATAGGCGTCGACTCCGAGCATGGCGCGCTTAGGGCGCCCGGCGCGAGGAGACAGGTCACAGCGGCGAGGATTGCAGGGCGGAAAGGAGCGCTTCGAACGCGTCGGGCGCATCGCTCTGAAATACGAAGCGTGGTCCCTCGAGCTCGAGAAATGCGGGCGGCTCGCGCGCGGCTCGCTCGAGCTCCTCGGCGCGGCATCAGGGCATCGAGATGGCCGGCGTGGCGGGTGCGGGCCGTGAAGCGGCGCACGATTTCCGCGGGGTCGGCGCAGCACCAGATCTGCAAGGCGCGTGCGCCGCTCGCGCGCGAGCACGGCTCGAGCCCCGGCACGTTCACGGCGCGCCAGTTGCCCTCGACGATGCACGATTGACCGAGCGAGAGTTGGCGCTCGCGCGAGGTGCACGAGGGTCGTGAAGCTCGCCTCGCTCAAGCGGCGCGACCAGGCGCGATCGCCCTGCCCGAGCGACTCGAACAGCGCCTCCTTGACGTCATCCTTGCAGAACACCGGCACTGACCAGTGCAGCCCCAAACGCCGCGCGAGCGTCGTCTTGCCGCTGGCGGGACTCCCTAGGATGATCGTGAGTTTCGCCGTTTGACTCATGAGGTACGCCATGTTGAAACCAACGACGGCCGCCAGCAACCCGGTGCACCGCGGCCGCGTGATCGAGGTGTCGACCGAAACGCTTCGCTATGCGAACGGGCGCGAATACGAGATCGATTTCGTGCGTCACCCGGGCGCGGCCGCGGTGGTGGCCCTCGACGATGCCGGCCGTGTGTGCGTGGTGCGCCAGTACCGGCACGGGATCGAGGATTTCATGTGGGAGATTCCGGCCGGCAAGCTCGACCCGGGCGAGGCGCCGGAGGTGTGCGCGGTGCGCGAGCTGGCGGAGGAAACCGGCGTCGCGGCGCGGCGCTGGACACCGCTCGGCCTGTACGTGCCGGCGCCCAGCATCTTCACGGAAGTGATCCACCTGTACCTCGCCAGGGAGCTCGATCTGGGCGCGGCGGCGCCGGATCGCCGACGAGGAGCTGGAAGTGCAATGGGTGCCCTTCGGGCAGGTCATGGGGCGCATCCAGCAGGGGGAATGGAACGACGGCAAAACCGCCATGGCGCTGCTGCGGGCCCAATATCAGCTGCAACTGTGATGCCTCCGCTGCTTTTTCGAGCTATTCGTTTGACATGGAGTCAAACTCCTTTAAAAAGGAGATCATGAACTCCGGAGATCCCAAAAAGCGTCCCGGCGGCGGCTCCGGTAACGAGGGCTCCCGCGACCCGTCCGCGGACACGACGCGGACCACCTTTGCGGCGAAGAAGGAGAGCGGCCGCGTGCAATTCGACGAACGCGGCAACGCGATCTGGGAATGGGCGGTCAGCACCGGGGCCTTCGGCCGCGAGGTCTCGACCGAGCGCATGAAGAAGCTGGAGAATCCGGGTCTGTCGCTTGCCGACGATGCGCCCACCCCATCCGACAAGGTGAAGCCCAACCCGCAAGGCGTGGTGAAGGGCTACAACCCCTACGACAGCGGCAAGCTCGCCCGCAGCGGGCCGCCGCCGAAGAAGAAGGATCTAAAGAAGCTCAGCGACTGGCTGCAGCTGAAGAAGCAGGCCGAGAACAACGAGCCCGGGGACGACGAATAGGCGCACGCCGCGCAGGCGGCGCGGCCGTCTCGGATCACGAGATCGCGTAGTGGAGCTTCGCCGTGCTTCCCAGACGATAGAACTTGCGCAGCTCGCGCACCAGCGGCTCGACCTTGGCGGTCCCCCGGCTCACGAAGCGGCGCTCCAGGCGCCGGCAGAAATTAGCCGCGCAGCGATGCGCCGTGCGGTAGCGATCGAATTGCTCGGGCTCGAGGCGGGCATCGAACTCGACCCGATCGAAGAGCCGCGCATGCACTTGCGTCGGATAGCTTCCGCCCTGCTGACAGCCCACGAGAAAGACCGTCGCGGCGTACTTGTCCACCTCGGCTTGGCATTCGAGCTCCAAGAGCGAGACCGGCGCGTCGCACTCGAGCCGCCAGATCGAGTAGAGGAAGTGGCTGACGCCCTCGAGGGCCGTGCAGTAATCGGCGAGATTTTCCTCGGTCAAGGCGCCGAGCGGATCGGAGGCCTCCAGCCGGGCGAGCACGGCCGGATCGATGTACAGGGCGACGCCGGCGCCGTCGGCCGTCTCGGCGAGGAGCAGCTCCTCGTCGGGCTCGCGCCGGTCGTTCACGGGCACGACGCCGGCGAGCGTGCGGCGATCCGTCACCAGGAAATCGTAAACGTCGTGCTCGACGTGCAGGTCGTAGAGACGACCCAGCAGCGATTGCAGGCCGCGCAGCACCACGGCTAGTGCCGGACGCCGAGACCGCCCTGCCGCACCGGCCGTACGCCGAGTCGATTGAGCAGCCCGTGAGCGCGCGCAGCTGCCCGTCTTCATCCAGATCTCGTAGAGGCGCAGGATGTCCGCATCGGAGTGCACGTAAGACATCTCGCTCACCTCGTTCAGCGCGTCGACGAGGCGCTGAAACTTCTGCGCGAGCTCGGCGTAAATCGCGCCGATGGTGCGGCTCGAGGCCGAGCGCTGCATGGAATCGGCGAGCGAGCCGTAGGCGTTGCCGCCCATGGCGATGTGATAGTCGATGTCGATGAGCTTGCGCGCGAAGCTGCGCGCGAAGAATCCGGCGATGAACAAAGACACATCGCCGAGGCGCTGCAGCGCGCGCTGGCGCGCGGCGGCACTCGGCGCATCGAGCGCTTCGGCCAGCATATGCGCGAGAGGCCTGATGCGCAGGCCGTCCGGAGTCTTCTCGTACAGCGCGTCGGCGCGCGAGAACATGGTGAGCAGGTTGACGACGTACTGCTCGGACTGCTCCTCGATCTCGAGATTCTGATGCTCGGTCGCTTCGTGAAAGGCGTCACGAAAAAATTCACGCAACGAGCTGACCGCCACCAGTGACCTGTCTCGCATAGCTTGCATGCATCGTTCCTTTCGCAATGAGACCGATACCATCCTATCGGTTTCGCATGCGCCGAGTGAAGTGGCAAAGTGCGAACTGCAGTCAGAAAACACCGATAAAACCAGTGTTTTTTGCTATCAGCAGACGGTGTCGTAGGCTGCTAAGCGCGCCGTGCGCCGCGACGGTGCTAGAGAATCTCCGCGAGCGTCGAAATGGTGCGCGCAGGCGGCGCGAGCGCGACCGGCCAGCTGCGCGCATCGCGATTGAGCCACGCCGTTTGCATGCCCGCTTGCCGCGCGCCGACGACGTCGGTGATCGGATCGTCGCCGACGTGCAGGATCTCTTCCGCGGGCACGCCCGCCATGTCGCGCAACGCCGCGAAGATGCGCGCATCGGGCTTGGCCGCGCCCGCGGCGATCGCGCTCACGTGCCCATCGAAGAACGCGCCGAGGCCGCAGCGCTGCAGATCTGCATTGCCGTTGCTCAACGCGAACAGCCGATAGCGCGTCGCGCAACCGCTCGAGCGCCGGACGCACGTCGGCGAAGAACTCGACGCGGTTGCGCGCGGCGAGAAAAACCTCGAGCGCTTCCTCGCAGGCGGACTCGGCGTAACCGGCGCCGGTGAATTGCGCGGCGAGCGCGCGCCGGCGCAAGAACGTGAGGTCGTGGCTTTGCTCGGGGAACTGCGCGGCGATCTTGGCGCGCAGGGCGCGCATGCTGTCGACGCTGTGGCCGTGCACGGTCCGCGGATAACGCTCCTGCAGCCACTCGTGCAGAGCCGCCTCGGCCGCCGCGATCACCGGCGCGACGGGCCACAAGGTGTCATCCAGGTCGAGGCTGATCACGCGCGTCGCGCTCATGTGCCGATTCTGCCTGCGCTGCGGCTACAATTGCAGCTTCGGGAGAGGGGAAAGGGAAAATGGAGAACAAAATGCGCGCGCATCGTCTGATTTTGGCCCTGGCACTTTGTGCGCCGGCGCCGGCGCGGCGAGCGCCCGCGCCCCGAGCCCTGCCGCGTTACCGCCCTTCACGGTGCAGGATCTGGTGCGGCTCGCGCGCGTGTCCGAGCCCGCCGTATCGCCGGACGGCAAGCGCGTCGCCTACGCCCTGCGAACGACCGACATGGACGCCAACAAGGGACGCACCGCCATCTGGCTGCTCGACATCCGCAAGCGCAACGCCGCGGCCGTGCGGCTCACCGATCTGGCGGCCAACTCGAGCGCGCCCGAGTGGAGCGCGCGACGGGCGCTTCCTCTACTACCTGTCGAATCGCAGCGGCTCGAGCCAGGTGTGGCGGCTCACCCCGGGGAACGATCCGACCAGCGAACCCACCCAGGTCACGAATCTGCCGCTCGACGTGGGCTCCTTCCGGGTCTCGCCCAAGGGCGATCGCGTCTTCGTGACCGTCGACGTGTACCGGGACTGTCCGACGCTCGCCTGCACCAAGGAGCGGCTCGATACGGCCGCGCACTCGCAAGCAGCACGGAGTGCTCTACGACCGCATCTTCGTGCGGCACTGGGATACGTGGAGCGACGGCCGGCGCTCGCAACTCTTCTGCCCTCGCGCTCGATGCCTCGGGCGCCGCGAGCGGCACGCCGGTCAATCTCACCGCGGGACTCGACGGCGACGTGCCGGAGAAGCCCTTCGGCGGCCGCGAGGACTACGCCGTGAGTCCCGACGGTCAGCAACGTCGCGTTCTCGATTCGCGTCGTGCCGGTGGGCGAGCCTTGGTCGACGAATTTCGACATCTACCTCGTGCCCGCCGCGGGCGGCACGCCGCGCAACTTGACCGCCGACAATCCGGCCTGGGACGGTCAGCCGGCCTTCTCACCGAGCGGCGCGACCCTCGCGTACGTCGCCATGGATCGGCCCGGATACGAGTCCGATCGCTTTCACCTGGTGCTCCTCGATCTGCAGAGCGGCGTCAAGCGTCCGCTCACCCAGAGCTGGGACCGGTCGATCCAAAGCTTCGCCTGGTCGCGCGACGGCAAGAGCTTGTTCGCGGCCACGGATCACCTCGGCCAGCACCCGCTGTGGGCCATCGATGCCGCCACCGGCAGGGCCTCGGCCATCACCGGCGACGGCCACGTCGAGGCGTTCAGCGTCGGTCCGCAGCGGGTGATCTACGCGCACAGCGATCTGGCCCATCCGGCCGATCTATACTCGGTCGCCTTCGACGGCGGCAAGCCCACTGCAGCTCACGCATCGTGAACGACGCCGACCTCGCCGCGCGCGCGCTCGGGGACTATCGGCAATTCACTTTCGCCGGCGCGAACGGCGACAACGTCTTCGGCTACGTCGTCAAGCCGCCGAACTTCAAGCGCGACCAGACCTATCCGGTGGCGCTCGTGATTCACGGCGGACCCGAGGGGAGCATGGCGAACGAATGGCACTGGCGCTGGAATGCGCAGACGTTCGCGGGCGGCGGATACGGCGTGGTGATGATCGATTTCCACGGATCCACCGGCTACGGTCAGGCGTTCACGGACGCGATCCGCGGCGACTGGGGCGGCAAGCCGCTCGAAGATCTCAAGCTCGGCCTCGCGGCCGCCCTCAAGCAAAATCCGTGGCTCGACGGCGAGGACGCCTGCGCGCTCGGCGGCTCCTACGGCGGGTTCATGATCAACTGGATCGCAGGGCAGTGGCCGGACCGGTTCAAGTGCCTGGTGACGCACGACGGCATCTTCGACAACCGCAGCATGTACTACGCCACCGAGGAGCTGTGGTTTCCCGAGTGGGAGATGGGCGGTCCGGAGTACGAGAATCCCGCCGCGTACGCCAAGTTCAACCCGCTCGACTACGTGTCGAAATGGAAGACGCCGACGCTGGTGATCCACGGCCAGCTCGATTATCGCATCCCCTACGAGCCAAGGTCTCGCCGTGTTCACGGCCCTGCAGCGCCGCGGCGTACCGAGCGAGCTCCTGTACTTCCCCGACGAGAACCACTGGGTGCTCAAGCCCTCGAACAGCATTCAGTGGTACGACACCGTGCTCGCCTGGCTGAACCGCTGGACCGCGCGCTGACCGCGTCGGCGCGACGCCGCGCGCCGCGCCGTGCGCCGCTCGCGCCGCGCGGCCCGCTCAGGCTTCCAGGCCCCGCCAGGCAGCGGGGTAGTCGGCGCCGAGCTTCAAGATGCGCTCGAGGACGTTCGGGTAGGGAATGCCCGCGGTCAGCGCAGATTGCGCGAAATCCTCCGCCGCGGAGAGGTTCGGATTCGCGTTCGCCTCGAGGGCGTACAGCGACCCGTCGGCCCGCAGCCTGAAATCCATGCGCGCGTAGCCGGTCAGGTGCAAGGCGCGGAAAATGCGCCGCGAGAGCTGCTCGAGCCGCGTGAGCACGTCCTCGGGAAGGTCCTGCTGCCGCCGCCGTGGTGATGCCGTACTTTTGCTGATAATTGCGGTCCCACTTCACCTTGCGCGTGGCGATCGCCGGATGGCCCTGGGGCAGCGAGCCGAAGGTCATCTCCCACACCGGCAGCACCTTGAGGCGCTCGTTGCCGATCACGCCCACATAGAGCTCGCGCCCTTCGATGTACTCCTCGACCAGCGCATCCGAGTGGGTCTGCTCGTGGATGAACGCGATGCGTTCCTTGAGACCGCGCTCGTCCGTGACGACCGAGGCATGCGCGATGCCGAGCGAGGCATCGTCGGTGGAGGATTTCACGAACATCGGGAAGCGCAAGCGCTTCGGCAGTCGCGGTGTGCGGCCGCGCGGGAACACCACGAACTGCGGAGTCGGCACGCGGTGATAGGAGAGCAGCTGCTTGGAGAGCACCTTGTCCCGCGAGAGCAGCATGCCGCGCGGGTTGCAGCCCGTGTAAGGCTGGTGCAGAGTTCGAGAAAGGCGACGACGTGCTGATCGTAGGTCACGATCCCGTCGAACTCCTCGAGCAGGTTGAACACGATGTCCGGCTTCCACTCCAGGATCGCGCGGCGCAAGTCCATGAGGTTGTCGTCCACGCCGAGCGGCATCACCTCGTGGCCGGCTTCCTTGAGGTGCGAGATGACGTCGTATTCGGTGCGCCACTCGTCGATTTCCTTCTCGGGAACGCCGCGCAGGGACTCCGGCGGCACGAGCGTTGCGTGCACCAGCACCAGGGCGCGCAGCCTCTTCATAGCGCCACGTGCGGCAGCTGGCGTTCCTCGTAGGACTCCGCGAGCCGGGCGATGACCCACAACAAGTGCGGTTTGAGCTCGCGCCTGCTGCCGCGCAGATACAGACCGAGCGCCTCGCAGCGCGAGATCATGAGCCGCAGCACCTGGTGCACCAGATACTCACTGAAGGCGCCGGAGCGCAGGATCTTGAGCCGCAGGTCGTTGCGCATCTCGCGCAGCACGCTCGCCGCCCTGGGTGCCGCGGAGGAGCGCGGCGCGGTGGTGAACACCTTGAGCAGCAGCTCGTCGGCACCCGAGCGGCGCGGCAGGCGATAGCGGGCGAGCTTGCGCTCGTAGTGCTGGCGCAGCGTCGAGGACTCCTCGGCGATGTCCTCGATGCGGCTTCGATCGGTCACCTTGGGCTTCGCCTCTCCGATCTCGGCGGCGAGCTCGTCGATGAACTCGAGCTTGGCGAAGGCGGGCCATCCCTCGTACTCGCGCCGCCAGGCGGACCGCGGCTTCGAGCCACACGGCGAACGTCTCGGCGAAATCCTCGGTGGGATGGGCCTGGGCGTACCACGCGCCGAGGTGCTGCACGAAGCGCCGGCTGCCGGGCCGCGGCCGGTAGGTGTCCGGATACGGGAGCGAGGCCGGCCCGAACACCTCGCGCCAGCCGCGGCGGCGGCGCACTCGATAGGCCGAGTCGATGGCATGCCCGGCCTCGTGGCGCAGGATACGCATCAGCCAGTTGCGATTGCCGCCCTCCACCTCGCGCATGAAGCGCCGTTCGAGCCGCGCGAGCCGCCGATGCGCCAGGTAGAACGGGACCGCGATACCGGGGATGCCGTCCGGGGAGAACCACTCCTGCGCGAGCCAGCAATGGGGTCGAAAGCGGATGCCGCGCGTGGCGAGCTCATCGTAGAGCCGTTCCGATCGCTCGCTCGAGCTCCGTGCCCGCGATGGTCAGCTTCAGGTCGCAGAAGCGCAGGCTCAGGAGCTGATCGTCGGAGAGCGTCTCCCAGGCATAGTGAGAGGACGCGCGGCGCCCGCGCCGACGTGCCGGCGATAATGAGGTTTTCGACATATGGCCGATGCCTGAGACGATCCTACGGTCCCTGGCGACGATTTTAACTACAAAACCGCCTCGAGCGCGCTACGGGGCCGTGGCGGACAGGGTCGCGCAGGGCCTCCAGGCCCGCAAAGTCGAACAGCGCCGGGTCGGCAAGCTGGGAGGGTGCCACATTCTGCAGGCTCGAGAAGATCGACTCGAGGCGGCCGGGGAACTGCCGCTCCCATTCCCCCAGCATGGCCTTCACCGCCACGCGCTGCAGATGGCTTTGCGAGCCGCAAAGCGTGCAGGGGATGATGGGAAAGTCCCTCGCCGCGGCATAGCGCGCGATGTCGCGCTCCGCCACGTAGGCGAGCGGGCGGATGACGATGTGGCGGCGATCCTCGCTCAACAGCTTCGGCGGCATGGCCTTGAGGCGGCCGCCGAAGAACATGTTCAAAAACAAGGTCTCGATCAGGTCGTCGCGATGGTGACCGAGCGCGAGCTTGGTGATGCCGTTCTGCGCCGCATAACGGTACAGCGCGCCGCGCCGCAGGCGCGAGCACAGCCCGCACATCGTCTTGCCCTCCGGGATCACGCGCTTCACCACGGCGTAGGTGTCTTGCTCGATGATATGGAAACGGCACGCCGAGCCGCGACAGGTAGTCGGGCAGGACGTGCGCCGGAAAACCCGGCTGCTTCTGGTCGAGATTCACGGCGATCAGCTCGAAATGCACCGGCGCGTTGCGCCGCAAGCTCAAGAGCACGTCGAGCAGCGTGTAGGAGTCCTTGCCGCCGGACAGGCACACCATGACCCGATCGCCCGTCGGCGATCATGCCGAAGTCCGCAATGGCCTTGCCCGCGGCGCTGCGCAGCTGCGCCTCGAGCTTCTTGAAATTGTTCGAGGTCCGCGAGCTCCGGCTCGAGCCGCGCCGGCGGCACTCACGGTGCTTCCAGGTATTTGGCTTCCAGGTAGCGCAGGTACGCCGCGGCGGTGAGCGGCTTGCCGGTGGCCCGCTTGATGAGCTCCTGGACGGGCAAGCGCGCGCCGACGCCGTGCACGTTCTCCCGCAGCCAATCCATCACGCCGCCGAACTGGCCGGCGGCGATCTCCGCGTCGAGCGAGGGACGCTCGGCGCGCAATGCCTCGTTGATCTGGCCCGCGATCACGGCGCCGAGCGCGTACGAGGGGAAGTATCCGAAATGTCCCACCGCCCAGTGAATGTCCTGCAGGCAGCCGTCGACGTCGTTGGTCGGACGTATGTTCAAGCGCTGCTCGAGATTGGCGTTCCACGCCTCCGGCAGATCCGCGACGGGCAACGCGCCCTCGAGCATTTTCTTTTCGAGGTCGTAGCGCAGCATGATGTGGGCCGGATAAGTGAGCTCATCGGCATCCATCCGGATGAGACTGCGCTTTACGCGAATGAGATGGCGATACAGGTTCTGCTCGCTCCACTCCTCGCCGCTCACCTGCAGGTACTTGTCGAGCAGCGGCTTCAGGTACGTGACGAACGCGCGGCTGCGGCACAGGTTCATCTCGAACAGCAGCGACTGGCTCTCCTCGAGCGCGAGCCCGCGGTCGCGTCCGACCGGTTGATCGCGCCACTTCGCCGGGAGGCCCAAGTCGTACATGGCGTGGCCGGTCTCGTGCACCGCGCCGAGCAGTCCCGAGAACGGATCGATCGGATCGAAGCGCGTGGTCACGCGGATGTCGCCGGGCACGCCCTCCGTGAACGGATGCTCGCTCTCATCGAGCCGGCCGCGGTCGAACGGGAAGCCAAGCGCTTTCAGCACCTCGAGCGCGAGCTGCCGCTGGCGCACCGCGCTGAACTTGCCGCGCGAATGGAATGGGCGCGCGATCCGCCTGCACCTCGATGGCCTGATTGATGAGCCCGGGAAGCTTGCGAGACAGCGCCTTGAAGATGGTGTCGATATCCGCGGTCGAGATGCCCGGCGTGAAGGCGTCGACCAGCGCATCGTAAGGTGCGAGCCCGCGCGCCTGACCCAAGAGCGCGGCCTTGTCGCGCACCAGCTTGACGACCTCTTCGAGGTGGGGAGCGAAGACCTTGAAGTCACTCGCCTTGCGCGCCTCGACCCAGAACACCTCGGCGCGCGCCGTCGCCTTGGCGAGACGCGCGATCAGGGAGGGGGGCGTCGCGATGGCATGGTCGCGCTGGCGCCGCATCTCGCGCAGGTTGGCGAGCGACCAATCCTCGAGCTGCGAGGCTCCGGCCTCGGCGCGCTCCAGGAGCCGCGCCACCTTCGGCGTGGTCAGTAAGGCGTGGTGCTCGGTCTCGAGGGCCGCCAGCTGCTCCCCGCGCACGTCGGCACTGCCCCGGGGCATCATGACGGCGGCGTCCCAGCGCAATAGCGACAGCGCGCCGCGGAAGGCGTGCAAGCGATGAAATTCTTGCTCGAGTTGTTCGTAGGGTGAAAGCGCCATGATGAGTCAGCCGATCGGGGCCATGCCCGTTTTTAGGCGGTCATTCTAGCAGACTGCCGCTTCCCGCACCCCGTCCAAGGATAATAATTACAATATTTTCAGTGAGTTAGTGAAACTGCTTGAGCGACAGAGAGCCGCTCTGGCGGAACGGCAGATCGTGCATGAACGGCAGATCGAGGTCGGCGGCGCCCGTGACCTGGTAATCGATCGAATCGCCGGACTGGTTGGCGAGCTTGAGCAGCGCGAGCGCCATGTTCGCGGTGATGGTCATATCGAACTCCTTTTGCCCCATGGGCGGCACCACAAAGCTGCGGTTGCTCACCCCGCTCGCAATGCGCTCGCCCCCCACGCTCGAGCTCCGCGTGCAGACCGCTTCACCGGCAGCGCGCGCTGGTTCGGGTTCTGAACCTGAAATTTCACGAGGAAATTCTGCTGCAAGAGATTGCCGCCGCGCATCTCGATGCCGGTGACGCGTGAGATCGGGGCGCTCGAACTTGGGCGCGCACCCCGCGGCACAGAGCAACAGCACGAACGCGAGGTGCCTCAGCACCGAGAATCTCCGGGGCGCGTCTGGCAACATGCGCGAGATGATACCGATTATGTCTACGCTTGGGAGGCGACCGCGCGGCCTGTGCCGCAGCGTGGCCGCCGCGGCGCTGCCTGCGCCGGCGCTCGGCACGGCGCCGCCCGCCGCGCCGCGGAGCGCAGCCGCGCCGACGTTCGCGCTGCCCGGGGCTCTCGCGCCGCCGTCGGCCGGCGCGGTGCCCGCGAACTGTCTGAGTTCGGGCGACGGCTACCTGCGCGCGCGCGTCGCGGGTGCGGTCGAGGCGCGCATCGATTGGAGCGACGCGGGGCTGCGTTGCCAGGGCGAGGCGAGAGACACGCCGCCCGGCGTGCGCCTCAGCTTCCAGCACCGCGGCGCCAAGCCGGATCTGCTGTTCGTGTTCGGGCTCACCGGCGTACGGGAGGGCCGCGCGGCACACGCAGTGGCGACCAATCTCACGGTCATCGTGCAGGGCACGGATCGGATCTACGGCACGCTGGGCGATTCGCGCTGCACGGTGGACTCGCTCTCGCAGCGCCGCTTGGGGCCGGCAAGAGCTTACCGGCTCGAGGCGCGCGGATTCTGCACGCAACCCGCGCATGCCGTGCGCGGCGACGGCGTGCGTGCTCGTGAGCACGTTCGAGTTCGCCGGCGTGGTGAACTACGAGGGCTCCGCCGAGGGTACCCCGCGCGAAACCCATGAGACGCGCTTGCCCGCAGCTTCCCGGCGATCGCTGTTCGTCTGCTGCGCTCTCGCCGTGGCGAGCGTGGGCGCGGGCCACCGTGCCGGTCTACGACTACGAGATCGTGCACGTTTATCCGCACGATCCGGAAGCGTTCACCGAGGGACTCTTCTACCTGAACGGGTATCCTGTACGAGAGCACGGGCCTCGAGGATCACTCCTCGATCCGCAAGGTCCGCCTGCAAACCGGCGAGGTGCTCGAGCGGCACGAGATTCCGGGAGAGTACTTCGGCGAAGGCATCGTCAACTGGGGGAGCCGCTTGATCGAGCTCACCTGGCAATCGCACGTGGGATTCGTGTACGACCTGAAGACCTTCAAGCCGCGCAAGGACTTTCACTACGAGGGCGAGGGCTGGGCGCTGACGCAGGACGGCACGCAGATCTTCATGAGCGACGGCACCTCGACCCTGCGCGTATTGAATCCCAAGACCCTGCTGCCGGCCGGCATGATCCCGGTCACCCTGGACGGCAAGCCGGTCGAGCAGCTGAACGAGCTCGAATGGGTCAAGGGCGAGATCTTCGCCAACGTGTGGCAGACGAACTGGATCTTGCGCATCGATCCACGCGACGGACACGTGGTCGGCATCGTCGATATGCGCGGCCTGTTGCCGGCCGAGGACACGGTGGCCGGCAAGACCGACGTGCTCAACGGCATCGCCTACGACGCTCAGAGGGACCGCCTGTTCGTCACGGGCAAAAACTGGCCGAAACTCTTTGAAATTCGGCTGAAACCCCGCGCAACCGCTGCACGTTGACTTAACAGATTCCTGGACCAGGTCCTACAGGCACTCATGCAGCGTGCCTACAGACTTTGAACGTCTTCGTTGCTCAAATGCAACAACAACGGACGGTGTCACCCAAGATGACGCCCGCTGAACGCGCGATATCAGGCAATCGATCGAATCTACGCCTGTCGCTTCGGCGCCATTGAATCTGTTGCATTTTAGCAAAACGGAGACTTTTGGTATGAAGCGAATCATTGCATTGAGTCTGGCCGGCGCCGTGGGGGCGATATGTGCCCCCGCCTACTCGGACAACGCCGCCCCATCGGACGCGCCGTCGGTGTACGTGGCACCGATGATCCAATACAGCCTCCAGGGTAACAACCCTGAAATCAAGGACAACTTCGGCTATGATGCGGCGATCGGCGTCAATCTCCCGCATTCGTGGGCCGCCGAATTCAACTTCAGCCGCGGTGATTTCGACATCAAAGGCACGGACGGCACGCGGCGCCTCGATGCGTACACGGTCGATGTCATCAAGAAGTTCTTCCCCACCGACATCATGGAGAAGGTCTTCATCAACCCGTACGTGCTCGCGGGCGGCGGCGAGTTGAACGACATCACCAGTTATCCAGGTTTTGGCCATTCCACGTACCACACCTTCACCGCCGAGGCAGGCATCGGCCTCTTGACGGGGCTCGGTCGGCAGGATGGCTCGACGCGGGTACAGTTGCGCACCGAAGCCAAGTACCGCATGGAATTCGCGAGTCCCGAGACGTTCGGTGTCAGAGACCCCTCGGGCGTCGTGTTCGGGCTCGGCGTGCAGATGAACTTCGGTGCACCGGATGATCGGGCGCCCAAGATCGTCACCCACGAAACGGTACGTGAAGTCGTGCGCGAGGTGCAGGCGCCCCCGCCGCCCCCACCTCCACCGCCGCCGCTGCCTCCTCCGCCGAAGGGTGACATTCGACTCCAGGGCGTCACGTTCGCGAAGGATTCAGCGGACCTCGTCCCTCAGGCCGAAGGGGTGCTGGATACGACCATCGCTTCGCTCAAGCCTTATCCGAATCTGGTCATCGAGGTCCGCGGTTATGCCGACAGCACGGGATCGCAGGCGTACAACCTGCGGCTCACCCAGCACCGGGCCGAGACGGTCATGCATTACATGCAGTCGCATGGCCTCAGCAACCAGATGAGCGCGAAGGGCTTCGGCAAGGAAGATCCGATCGCGGACAACGCAACCCGAGAGGGCCGACTCGCGAACCGCCGCGTGGAGCTGCACATCACCGGCGGCGATCGGGGCGGCGGCTCCTAGCGCCTGCGCTTCGGTGGCCCGCCTCGCGGTGGGCCGTCTTGCAGCGATACTATTCCCCCCGAGGACTCATCACTCGGGGGTTTTTTGGATATCGACACGCGCGGAGCTGTTGACGGCGAAGCCGAACTCTCCGCCTCGCCGGCCTGGTACCCACTCAGCGTCGTCGGCGATCGCGTATCGGTGATCCGTCTCGAGGAGGCGGATTACGCGGCGGCGAGCTTTCTCGACGAGCGCCTCCTCGAGCGTGGTGTCACCGTGCGTGCCCTTCCCCAGGCCGTGTCGCGGCGGCGCCGGCTGAGCGCCTTGCGGCTCGCGCCCATTACATCTTTCACGTCGGGCACGTGGGCTCGACGCTGATCTCGCGCCTCATCGGTGCGCGTCCGGCATTCTTCGCCGCTGCGCGAGCCATCGCTCCTTCGCGCTCGGAGCCGTGCGGACCAGCGAGTGCACCGATTGCCGCTGAGCGGGCTCCTGGCGCTACTCTCCCGAACCTGGCGACCCGAGCAGCGCGCGTCATCAAGCTCACCAGCATCGTCAGCGAGATCGGGCGAGAAATCCTCGCCGCGAGCGAAGCGCCGCAAGCGCTGCTCGTGTATGCACGGCCCCTCGCGTACCTTCGAGGCATCTTCGGCGGCCCGAATTCGCGCCGCGAATCGCAGGCGCTCGCACCCGATCGGCTGAAACGTCTGCTCGGCAGCGGCACCCGGCGCTCGGCTCGGTCCCACCTCCGCGCTTCGAGGGCGAGTGGATCGCGATGAGCTGGATGTGCGAGATGAGCGCGCTGGCGGCAATCGCGCGAGGCTTTGCCGACGCGGGTCCACTGGGTGGACTTCGACGAGTTCCTCGCCGCTCCCACGCCGGGGCTCGCCTCGATCTTGGACGCGCTGGGCTCACCGGCGCACCGGCCGATGATCGAGGGACTTCTCGCGGGGCCGATCATGCGCCGCTATTCGAAGGCACCGGAACACGCCTACGATGCACAGCTGCGCCGCGATGTACTCGCGGGCGCCGATCTCGATTTCCGCGCCGAGATCCAGGCGAGGCATGAACTGGCTCGGCGCGGCCGGGCGGCGCGACGCGGCAATAGCGGCGATCCTCGAAGCGCGCGGATAAGAGTCGGCACGTCGGCGGAGATTCAGAGAGGCAAGCACCGATGTTTTGGACCAAAGCCATTCCCACTGAGCGCATGAACGCCGAGCAGATCAAACGCCGCTTCGAGGTGGTCGAGGCGCCGGATAGCGCGATTTTTCTCGCCTCCGCCATGAACATCCTCGCCACGGGGCTCGGCTACAAGAACTCGGCCGATCAGAATACGAGCGTGCTCGGTGACGGGCGTCCGATCCCGATGATGTCTTACGGCGTGGTCGAGTATCTTCTCGGACTCGATCTGAGCGACGCTCGAGCTGCTCGAGCTCGGCGGCGGCGGCTCCACTCAATTCTGGGCGAGCCTCGCCCAGTCGGTGCTCACCTTCGAGACGAGCCCGGACTGGCATCAGGCCGTCAAATCGAGGCCGTTGCGCAACGTCGAGGCCCGGCTGTCGGCGACCGATACGCTCGCACAGGATGTGATCGGCCTCAACCGCACATTCGACGTCGTGGTCATCGACTCGGCGGCCAACCGCTATCAGCTGGCGAGGAGTGCGCTTGAGGTGCTGCGGCCGGGCGGCTTCGTCATCCTGGACAATTCGGACTGGTTCCCGAACGCCGCGCGCGTGCTGCGCGAGGCGGACCTCATTCAGGTCGACTTCCATGACTTCAGGCCCTTGCATCACTACCGCTGCACGACGTCCCTGTTTCTGCATCGCGACTTTCGCCCGAAGCCCGGAGCGGCGAGGCTCCCGCTCACGCCGATCGGCGGCAAGGATGTGGCGGGACGAATCAATGGGACAGCCCGGAATGAAGAAAGGCGGCAGGCCGAATGGCCTGCCGCCTCGAGTGACGAGATCCTAACGCCTAGAACTGGGCCGTGACCTCCGCGAACAAGAACCGGCCGAGGGCATCGTAGACACCCGGGAAGGTGTTGCCGTTGCCGACCGGCAGCGGCAGGTTCGTGGCTGCCGATGATGGGCGGCGCCTTGTCCAGGACGTTGTTGCAGCCGAGTCGCAGGGTGACCTTGTCCGCCAGCTTGACCGCAGCCGTGAGTCGAAGTAGCTGTACGAGGAGAGGAACGCATCGGTGTTGGAGATGCCGCCGTTCGCGATCGTGCCGCCGCTCGGCGCCGCGAGATTCGGGTTCGCGCTCAGCTGCTCGAGCTTGACCGCCGAGTAATAGCGCCAGGTCGCCGTCACGTCGAGGCCCATCCAGGGAGTCTCCCAGGTCGAGGTGAACCGATGACGCCAGTGGAAGACCGGTGTTTCCGCATTGGCGGTGCCGCTGCAAGTGGAACCATAAAGCCCCGCGCAGTTGTAGGTCGTGCCCGCCACGAAGTTATTGGCGGTGACCAGGTACTCGTCGATGTAGGTACCGTTGAGCTGCGAGTGGATCTTGCCCAAGGCGCCGAAGTCGTAGGAGTACGACATGTCGACGTCGATGCCCTTTTCGCGCAGCGAGCCGACATTCAGCGGCAGATCCGAGATGTAGCCGGCGTTGGTCGTCCACAGCGAGCCCTGGGCGTTGCGGTGGATCAAGCTGCAGAAAACACCGTTGGTCGCGCATTGATCCAGGATGACGCTGCCGCCGACGGGCTCGATGACGTCCTCGATATGAATATCGTAGTAGTCGATTTGCGCCCGGAAATTCGGCACGAACGAGGGTGTAAAGCCGATGCCGAACGAGGTGGTCAGCGCTGTTTCGGGCCCCAGTTGCGTGTTGCCGCCGAGCAAGCCGTTGTACTGGCCGGCCGGGTTCAACGAGATGTTGCCATACTGCCCGGGCTTCACGCCCGTCTTCGCGCATTGCGTCGGCGAGTACACCGGAGCGGTTCCCGCACACGGGTCGGTGCCGTACGTGCCGTCGAAGCCGACCGCGGCCGGCAAGTACAACTCGACCACGTTCGGAGCGCGCACCGCGCGCGCGAAGCTGCCGCGCAAGCGCACGTCCTGAATGGGCGCAAAGTCCACGCCGAACTTGTACGTGTTGGTCTTGAAGCCCAAGTCGTAGCTGGAATATCGGTAGCCGGTGTCGAGACGGAGCTGCTGTACGAAGGGCTTGTCCTCGGCTATCGGCACACTTGCCTCGATGTAGCCCTCGCGCGCGATGACCGAGCCGGTCACGGGTATCGTCGGGCCGCCGCCGCCGCCGAGATCTCCGTCGATGCTCTCCTGGTCCGGCTGTGTGTCGAGCTTGACGTCGCGATATTCACCGCCCAAGTTGACCTTGAGCCCCGACTCGGCCCACGGGCTCTGGACGCCGTACTTGCCCAAGTCACCGACGAAGTTGATCTGCGCGTCCTTTTGCTCGATGCGCCCGTCCTCGAGGCCCGGCACCGTGAGATAATTGAGGGCCGCTGCGGTGACGCCGCCGGGTTGGAAAATATTCCAGGGAACGCAGGGCGGACCGCTGGCGCATCCGATTGACGCGGGGTTCGCCGCCGTGCCGGTCACATTCAGGGCGTTGACCATCCGCGAGGCCGAAAGATAATTCTGGTTGACCTCGGTGAAGTTCACGAGGCTCCAGTTCAAGGTCGCATCGTAAGTCCACGCATCGTCCATCTTGCCCTTGACGCCGAGGATTTCGTGGATGTCGGTATGCTCGAGTTGGCTGATGCGCGGGCCACCCTCGACGTTACGACGCGCGATCACGAGATTCGGATTGGAAAAACCCGCCGTGCTGCCGTTGCAGATAAAGCCAAGCAAGCTCGGGCTCAGGAACGGATTCGCACAGTTGACCGAGGGGGCGTTGTTGAAGTTGCCGGACTGCGCAATCTGCGCCGACGTTTGGTCGTCCATGGTCATGAGTTGCGAATAGACCGTCGCATGCTCGTTGAAATCGTAGTGCAGGAACGCGCCGCCGGTATAACGCTCTTCCGGGCGCTGAAAGTAATTCAGAGCGCCGTAGTTGAAGAGCGACAACTGGTTCGGTACCAAGACACCGCCCGGTCCGATCGTCCCCACGTTGGTGCCGAGGATGAAGTTCGTCGGAAAGCCCGTCGCGGATCCCGAACACGTACGTTTTCCGTTCGGTCGAGCTCGGCCCGGCGAGATATCCGGAACTCGCCGTGCAAGCGGACCAGCCATACTGCGATTCCAGGATCGGCAGGACATTGCGGTAAGTGAGGTAGACCGTCGCATTACCGTTATTGTCGGCCGAGTTCAGGCCGCCAATGAAGGCGACGGATTTCTGCGCGCCCGCCCAGATATTGCTGTCAGGAACGATATTCACCGGCGGGGTTTGACCCGCGCCGAAGGCCTGTTCCGCTTCCGTCATCCCTTGAACGTCCGCGTTGTGATTCTGATAGATGCCCGCGTCGGCGACAATTTTAACGCCTTCGAAGTGGTCGTTGAGCTTGAAGTTGACGACGCCGGCCACGGCATCCGCGCCGTAAGTCGATGAGGCACCGCCGGTGAGCACTTCGATGCTATCGAGCATCTCGACCGGAATGATGTTGATGTCCGAGGCACTGCCCGTGAGCGGATCGCCGGGTCCGAGGCGCTGACCGTTCACCAGCACCAGGGTGCGCTTCGCATTCAAGCCGCGCAAATCGACCGTGGCGGTGCCGCTGGAGGCATTCGACACCGTCGAGCCCTGATCGGCGAACACCTGCGGTAACTGGTTCAGCAAATCTTCCACGCGCGTCACGCCCGTGCGCTCGATGTCGGCCGCGCTGACGAAGGTGACGGGACTGATGGAGGTCTCGTTCGGGATGGCGATGCGCGACCCGGTCACGACCACTTCGGCGAGGGAAGTCTCCGTCGAGGCCGCGGGCGCGGCGGCCTGCTGTTGAGCCTGGGCGACGCCGAGCGAGGCGACGATCGAGCCGCCGGTCAGCGCAGCGCGGATTGCCAACCGCAGCGCGGGATTTTCGGTCTGTCTTTCAAGCATGTATGGCTCTCCCTATATCTTGTGTACGAGTTGGCAAACGCTGTGGCGAAGAGCAACCGAAAAGACGCACGCCGGAGGGGAGACCCAATAGCCCTGGCGAGACCCGGAATTCACCCGGGGCTCGTCGCGCAGACGCTACAGTTGCATCCCTCGGATCGTCGTCTCTTCGTACTTTTCACCGATAGAGAAAATATAACACAGTCTTCACGTGATACAACACCTGCTCCGCCTGACTAATCTCGTGATTAGGCTCACTTTGTGGCGGCGGCGCCTACCGGCAACCCCCGCTGCGCGCGCGCGTTGCCTCGATACAACGCGTGTCGGGTAATCTCCTACACGCCACGCGAACGTCGGGGCGATTCACGTATCATGGCGCCTCGATGGCGACCCCCACCTTGGCTGAATTCGAGTTCGAGATCGGCGCGCGCATGGCGCGGGGCGATTTCGCGGGCGCCTCCGCCGCGGCCCACGCCTGCCGAGCGGCGTGGCCCAGCCAGAGCGCCGGCTGGCTCCTGGGCAGCTTCGCGGCGCTGTGCGACGGCAAGGCCGAGAGCGCGCTGGCGCTCATCGAGGAGTGTCTCGCCCGCGCCCCCGACAATGCGCAGTTTCTTCTTCAGCAGGCCGAATCCTTGCGCGCCCTCGGGCGGCATGAGGCGGCCATTTCGGCGGCCTCCAAGATCGGGGGGACCGCGAACGCCGGTTTCGCAGCTCTCGACGCCGCCGGTCAATTCCTCGAGAAAGTGCGCGCCTATCCGCAAGCGCTCGAGATGTACGATGGCGCGGTCAAAGCCGACCCGAGCAACTTTTCGGGGTGGGCTCAGCGCGCGGCGATACACCGCCTCCTCGGGCAGTTCGATCTCGCGGCCCGCGATTACGAGTCCGTGCTCGCCTTTGCGCCGCTCCACCCGGACGCACTCAAGGGGCTGGTGGACCTCCAGCTCCAATCCCCCGAGCGCAATCACCTCGCTGCGCTCCAGACGGCGCTGGCCGACGCGCCGCCGGGATCCGGCGCAGCGGCCGTCCTGCACTTTGCGCTCGCCAAATCCCATGAGGACCTTGGCAACCCTACCTTGAGCTGGCGGCATCTCGCGGAAGGCAACCGGCTCGAACGCGCCCGGCGCGACTACCGCCCCGAGAACGATCGCGCGGTGGTGGCGCAGATCATCGCGGGGTTTCCCGAGGTCGAGGTAGAGCACCCCGATCTCACGCACGAACGGCCGATCTTCATCGTCGGGCTGCCGCGTACCGGCACAACCCTCGTGGAGCGCATCATCGGCTGCCACTCGCTGGTGCATGCGGCGGGGGAGTTGCCCGCCCTATCCCAGGCGATCGGCAGCGCCTTCAAAAGTACCCCGCAAGGTCTACCGCGCGACTGGCGCGAATACGCGACGCGGATCGCTCTTCTCGATCCCGAAGCCATTGCCCGGGAATACCTCGCCCTGGCGCGTCCGGAGCGCGGCGATCGAGCACGCTTCACGGACAAGCAGACGACGAATTTCTTTTACTGTGCGCTCATCCTGCGCGCATTCCCGCATGCTCACATCGTGCATGTCACGCGCCAGCCGCTGGCGGCCTGCTACGCGATCTACAAGAAAGGCTTCGAATACGGCTTCGGCTTCCCGTTCGCCTACGACCTCGAGGAGCTCGGCGCTTTCTACATTGACTATCGGCGTCTCATGGCGCACTGGCAGCGCGTGCTACCGGGCCGGATTCTGGAGGTCGCTTACGAGGACCTCGTCACCGCACAGGAGGCGACCACCCGACGGCTGCTCGAGAATCTGGACCTGCCGTTCGAGGCGGCGTGTCTCGATTTTCACTTGAATCCAGAGCCGACGACGAACACGGCCAACTCACTGCAGGTGCGGCAGCCTCTGTATGATTCCTCGCTCCAGCAGTGGCGGCATTACGCGGAGCAGCTCGCGCCCCTGCGCACGCAACTCGAGACTGCCGGCATTCGAATCGACTGAGGCGGCGCGCTAGAGGACGCGAGTCACCTTGCAGCCGCGCCCGTTCTTGTTTTGCAGCCAGTAGGAATGAAACAGCCCGAGGGAGACCGTGACGCGATCTCCCGGCCTCGAGAGCAGATCCCCCTCGGGGGACAGCTGGCGCCACACTTGACCGTTGTCGAGCGTGAAGGTCGCAAGTCCTGTGCCCGTCGATGACACGGCCACGACATGCGCATCGATGCTCTTGAGCTCCGCAGGGCCGTGTCCCGGCGGCGACTTCCTTTTGGCTGACCGCCGTCGCGGAGAGACCGAAGTTCTCCTTCGAGCTCGCCGGCGCAGCAGCGACGGCGGCTTGGCTCGCGCCGGACGCTGCCGCGGGCGCACTTGCCGGTGCCGGCGCGGGTGCGGGCGCCGTGGGCGAGGCCGGCGGCATCTTCGGGACGGAGGGTCCCGGCGGGGCCGCAACAGCGGCCGCCGCGGCAACCGCCGGAGCAGCGCCTGCCAGATGCGCCGTCTCGCGATCAAAGCACGCCAGCCGCTCCGCGGAGTCGGCGAGGGCGCGGCACGCAAGGAGCGGCGCCAACGGCTCGGCCGCGGGACACGGCGCGTTCCACAGAAAGGCCGCGAGCAACACGGTCCAAACTCTGCAATGGTGGACACTCCGCATGGCAGGACTCATATCACGACCCCCGGGATCTCTCCTTCGGGCGCATAGTACTCGGCGAGTGCGGTCATGGTCTCGCGCACCAGATCGACCTCCAACGCCGTCAGCTCCGGATTCCATACATCGAATATCAAGACCGCGCGCGGAACATCGGAGTCGTTCCAGGCTTCGTGCTCGATGGTGTCGTCGAATACCCAGGCGCTGCCTTCCTGCCACTCGCGCGTCTCCCCGCCGACGCGGAAACGGCAACCCGGCGGCACGATCAGCGGCAAATGCACGGTGAGGCGGATATTCGTCACGCCGCTATGTGCCGGGATTCTGGTGTGAGAGTCCAGAATCGAGAAAAACGCCGTGGGTCCGCGTCCCGGGATGTCGACCTGCGGAACGGCGGCGAGCGCCGCCGCGGTTCGCGGGCAGCGCGCCAGGTGCGCCTCCTCGCGCCGTCCCTGGTTCCAGAGAAAGTACGCGCTCCAGCGCCGCGAATTGTTGAGCTCGCGCCATTGCCGCAGCGGCAACGCCTCACTGAACGTGATGTAGGGCTGAATGCCCGCTTGATCGGCGCGCAGCACCTCGAGCAACTCCTCGCGGATGGCCGGTGTCGACGCCTCGACCGCGGCGAGCCATGGAAATAGCTCCCGATCGAAGTACTCGTAGTTCCGCAGGTACGGAAAGAGCAGGTAAGTCGGCTCGGGGACATAGATGCGGCGTCGGCCGAGCACTTGATCGAGGCAGCGCTCGAAGCGCATGCGCGAACCCGCCGCCGCCGCCGACGGCCGCTCCGCGAGCCGCGCCGCGACCACTTGCGCGAGGATCGCCGCGTTCTCCCGCACCCGACCCTCCGCGTGTCGCACGTGCGCCTCCACCGCGGACGGCAGCTTGGTGCCGGGCGCCAAGGTCTGCAGAGCGTGGCCGTAAACAGCCGCCGCCGAGCGGGGCTTTCCCATGAGATCGAGGAGCGCACCTTTCTGCAGCAACACGACGAGATGCGTGGCATCCAGAGTCAGTGCCCGCTCCAGGACGCCGAAGCTCTTCCTCGCGGCGCCCGAGCGCGCGCAGAGCCGCCGCGAGGCTCAGCCAGAACGGCAGATGATTGGGAACGCGGACGACCAGCCGCTCGAGAAGCGCATGGGCGCCCGCCGCATCGCCGCCGACGGCCAGTCGGCGGGCGCGCTCGTGAAGCACGAGCGGGTGATCCGGGAGTATCGCCTCGGCCTCGCGGAACAGCCGCTGCGCCTCGGCATCGCGGCGCTCGCCGAGCAGGCGCTCGACGTTCGCCATGAGTGCCGCGACTCGCTGCTCGTCGCTACCGATTCCCGGCTGGCTCACGTTCATTGGTACAGTATACCCATGGCCCGATGCTGCTAAAGGAGGCTGGAATGCCGGCACCTGAAATCGTCAACATGTTCGCTGTCCCGTTCGCCTTCAGTCGCCACGGGGCGCAGGAACGGCTGAACCCCGCGCTGAAGCGCTATTGCCTGGCGGCCGAGAAGGGCGGCAATGCCGCGAATCCCAGGCCCCTCACGCAACGCAACGCGGCGACGTTCGAAAGTCATTTCAACCTGTTCCGCGATCCGGACCCCGCCATCCAAGAGCTCAAGACGTTCTGCTGGGATCAGCTGCTCGCGGTGATCGGCACCCTCAACCGCTACGACCGGGCGACGCTCGAGCGGCTGCAGATCTTCAACAACGCCTGGTTTCATGTCACGCGCCGCGGCGGCTTCTTCGGTGTTCACAACCATCCGAACGCCTCGTGGAGCGGCGTCTACTGCGTCGATGCCGGGCGTCACGATGCGGCCTCCAAGGACAGCGGCAGGCTGACCTTCGTGAATCCGATGATCATGAGCGCGATGTACCTCGATGTCGGCATGGCGCGCATGCAGCTGCCCTACGGATTCCAGACGGCCGGATTTTCGCTCGATCCCGGGCAGCTGGTGATCTTTCCTTCATGGATTCTGCACGACGTGAAGCCGTTCGAAGGGGAAGGCGAGCGAGTCACCATCGCGTTCAACTGCTGGTTCACCCTCCCGGATCCGCCGACGCTGAAATGTCGCGCGTGCTCACTCGGGCTCGTAGTAGAAGCGCTCGATCCAGGGTTTGAGGACGGGCAGTACCGGTTCGAGCTCGGCGCGATAGCGGCGCCACTGACCGATACCTTCCGTGTTCAGTCCGCGCACGAGCTGCGCCGTGCTCGGCGTGAGCACGGTCCGGCGCTGTGTGCGCAGCGCGAAATCGGCCATCGCCGGATCCCACTCGAGGCCGAGAAAAGCGCAAATGCGCTTCATTTCACGCGCGAATTCCGTCACGAGATCCTCGTGCCGCACGAGACAGATATTCTGCGCCAACGTGGCGTTGAAGCGGACCATGAGCTGCATGACCGCATCGTAATAGCGCGCAGCTCCCTCGATCGACAGGAGCTCGTAGATCGGGGCGCTCATGCGGAAGCGATGGCGGAAGCAAGAAAGCACGATGTCGCGCGGATCGCGGCATGCCAGCAGGATCTTGGCGTCGGGAAACAGCCGCGCGATCAACGGCAGCTTCAGCGTGTTCAACGGATGCTTATCCACGAATACCTTGCCGGCGACGTCCACCCCCAACTGCGCGACGCGCCGCCAGTAAGCCGCGCGCGCCGCTTCGAGCGCCGGCGGAGTTGCGCGCAGAAGGCCGTCCAGATCCTCCGGACGGCGCATGAACTGCTGCACGGAATCGGCGAGGAGCTCCTGCTCCTCGAGGCTGACGACGCGCGACATGACCTTCAAGGATCACTTCGAGAAGCGTCGTGCCCGAGCGGGGAAACCCCAGAACGAACACGTGCCCGCTCACGCCCGAGAAATCCGGCCCCATCGCCGGGCGCGACTGCCAGGCCTCGGGCTTGGCGCGCTCGAAATAGCGCAGCATCACGCCGGCGTAGTCGAGCGCTCGCTCATCGCTATAGACGATCGGCGTACGAACGGTCGAGAGCCGCGTTACAAGCGCCGTAGGCGGCAAACGCCTCGGCGGGGTTGCTTTGCGCATCGAGAGAGTCGCCGAGGAGCCCGGTCGCGTAGGCACGCTCCAGAGCCGTGAGCCGCCCATCGTCGAGCAGCGCCCGCAGTCTCCCCTCGGCCTCACTCGCCCGCCGTTGATGCAGATCGGCCGCGGCGAGCGTCATCACCGCGCCCGGGAAGCCGGGCACCCCCTCGCAGCGCCTTCTCGGCCCAGTCGCGCGCGGCCGGATAGTCGCCGCGGCTGCTTGCGATGTGTGCGAGACCCGCCAGAGCGATGGCATGGCCTGGCTCGATCTCGAGCGCCCGCCTGAAGCTCGTCTCCGCCGCGGCGATCTCGCCCAGCATGACCTGCGCGTTGCCGTGGCTCGCGTGGGCGTAAGGCGCATCAGGATTGGCCTTTAGAATCGTCTCGAACTGCTCGAGCGCCTCGCGCGGACGCTCGAGCTGCAGAAAGCACAGGCCCAGCGCGTTGCGCGAGCCGAGATCGCTCGGCGCGAGGCGCACCGCGCGCTCGAGGAGCTCGAGCGCCTCGGCACATGCGGCCTTGCTGCTCCAGCACGAGGGCCGCCACGTTGAGCAGCAGCGGGTGCTCGAGTCCCGCGGCGAGCGCGGCCTCGGCGAGCGCGGCGGCGTGCGCATGATTGCCGCTGCGCGCCGCCTCGTGAACGGCGCGCAGCGTCGCTTGATCGGCTTTTGGATCGCGTGCCATGTCTTGTTCGTCGAACGCGAGGCGATCTAGGTCGACCACATCCGGTGCAGATTCTGGATCACGTAATCGAGCTGAACGCGATTGCGCCAATCCATCTTGAGCGCCTCGAGCGCGCGGACCTCGCCGAGCGAGTACAGCATGTCGCGTTGCAATTGATCCGGAATCTGACTCTCGATGAAGGTGATGATGACGAGCCGCTCGCCCGCGGTCACGGGCACCACCTGATGCACCGTGGTCGACGGATAGAGCACGGCAGATCCCGCCTCGCCCTTGATGCGTACGATCTCCGTGCCCACGTGCGCGACCAGATCGCCTCCCTCATATTCCTTCGGGCCGCTGATGAAGATGGTGCAGGAGACATCGGAACGCAGAGGCTGCGTGCCCACCGGCAGATAGGCCGCGTCGATGTGCGGTCCATATTTCATGCCCGTGCCGTATCGGCACAAGGACGGCGCCGCCATGCGCTGCGGAAAGGCGAAGTTCCTCGCCTGCTCGCTGCGCTGGAACGCGGCCAAGGCGATTTGCGAGGCCTTTTGCGCGATGGGATCGGCTGGATCGGCAATGGCGCTGTCTTTGGTCGGATTGTGCGGATTCGATCGCTTGCCGTCCAAGAACTTGGCCTGGCGGGCAATTTCCGCCACGGCCGACACCTCGGCGCTCGTGAGGAAGTTTTCAATCTGAAGAAACATCACCGCTCCTGTTACGCGGTCTGCGGCGAACCCGCCGCGGCATCATGATACTGGAAGGCACTACTCGGTCCACGGGCGAATCGGTCCGTCGAACCCGTCGACGGCCTCGAGCATCGCGGCAATCAGCTCGCGCTCGCGCGGGGAGAGTTCCGGCCGCCACACATCGAAGATCAAAACGATACGCGGCTCGCCGCTCGAGTTCCAGGCCTCGTGCTCGATGCTGTCATCGAACAGCATCACCTCGCCCTCCCGCCAGCTGCGCGTCTCGTTGCCCACGCGCAGCGCGCAATTCGGCGGCACGATCAGCGGCAAGTGCCCGATCAGCCGAGCATTCATGAAGCCGTGGTGGGGCGGTATCCGTGCGCCGGGCCGCAGCAGCGAAAAGAGCACCGAGGGCGTGCGCTTCTCGATCCGGCACAGGGGAATGCGGGATATGGCGGCAAACGTCCGCGGACAGAGCGCTGCATTCGCCGCGACTGTCTCGCCGTTCTTGATCAAAAAGAAAGCGCCCCAGTCCGGGCTGTCGAGGAGACCGCGCTCGTTGAAGGCGGGTCGGTTCGCCTCGCGCTGCACGTAGGGCACGAAGCCGGTGCCCGCATCGAGCACCGCGCGAGCCTCGGCGCGGATCGCCTCGAGCTCGCTCTCGAGAGCGCTCGCCCACGCAAACTCCTGCCGGTCGAAAAACTGAATCTGCGGGAGCTCAGGGAAATAGAAGAACTTCGGCTGCTGCAAGAAGACCTCGCGCTTGCCGAGCAACAGGTCGATGGCATGAGCAAAACGCCCGCCCGACGATGCCTCGAAACCCGCTCCGGCCAGCGCCGACAAAAGATGCGCCTCGTATTCGCGCGCGTACTGCCGAGACAGCGATTCGACGCGCCGGAGCTCCGCCCGCCAATCCGGCGGGAGCGACGGGTGCTTGGCGGCGATCTTGATTCCCGCCGTGTAGTAGGCGTTCGCCCCCCGCCGATCCCCCTCTTCCGCGAGCGCATCACCCTTGGCGAGGAGCGCGGGGAAATAATAAGTATCGAGGTCGAGGGAACGATCGAGCGCGCGCCGCGCCTCGGCCGGATCGCCCGAGCGTGCGTGCACCTGGGCGAGCCCCAGCCACACGGCTGCGTCGGCGACGCCCGCTGCGACAGCCTGGTCGAAGAGCAGCCGAGCGGCCTGTGGGTCACCGCGCTGCAGCGCAGCATATCCTGCCGCGGTGACTGCCGGCAGGTTGATTGCAGGGGCCGCCATCGGGGCCAAGCTTAGTCCAGCGCTCGGCGAGACCACAACCTGCGGACCGGGCGCCCGGGCCGGGCGGCCTCATTTGCGCCTCACAAAGTCGCGGCGTATAACGACCAGGCGCGCCGCTGGCGACGCGCACAGCGGTGCCGCACCGGAACTCATCCATATCGTTCAAACAAGGCCAGGAAGCCACATCGTGAAACGCTCGACTTGTTCCATTCTTCTCAGCATGGCCTTTGCCGCCGCCCTACCTTCTTATCGCTCAGCAGTCCTCGACGGATCCGAGTGCCACGTCCAGCGCGACACCTGCGGCGACCTCGGTGACTCCGCCGACCTCGCCGACCCCGGCGACCTCCCCGACCTCGGCCACTTCTTCCTCCACAACTTCTTCCTCCACAACTTCTTCCGCCACGGGCGCCACCACAGCCCCTGCCGCCGGCGCCGACAAGTCGGGCCCGTCTGCCGACCTGATCAAAAAGGCAAAGAACGCCGGCTTTCGTCCGGAGACGCATAACGGCCAGATCGCACTTTTGCACGGACAGACGCGAGCATCGGGTCGCGCTTCACGACCAAGAAGTGCTACAACGAGACCGAAATGAAGATGCTCTTTGTGAATCGCGAAGCGGAGCAACAGAACCTGCGTCAGCTGAAGACGCCCGCGAGGGCGCACTAGGCCCGCCCAGCAGAGGTGGTCTCGACGCTCGAAGCACTACGCGCGCAGGCGATCGCGCTGTATCGCGCCGGCCAGTTCGCGGAGGCGGAGCGCATCTACGCCGACGTGCTGCGCCAGAATCCGGCCGATTTCGATGCTCTTCACCTGCAGGGCGTCATCGCGTACCGGACCGGCCGGCATTCGCGCGCGGTGGAGCTGCTCGGCAGGGCGATCGGCCTGCAGGACCGCTCGGCTGCGGCCCACTCGAGTCTCGGTGCTGCGCTCATGGCGCTCGGCCGCTACCCGGAGGCGCTCGCGCGGTATGAGGTTGCCCTCGCGCTGGAGCCGCAGCAGGCGACCGCTCTTTACTCCAGTGCCGCCGCACTTCGGGCGCTCGGCCGGTTCGAAGAGGCGCTGGCTCGCGCGCGTGCGGCGCTCGCTCGGCAGCCTACGGCCGAAGCGTACTTTCAGCAGGGTGCGGTGCTGCGGGACCTGGGACGTTTCGAACGAGGCTGTGGCGAGCTTCGATCAGGCGATCGCGCTCGAGCCGAATTACGTCGAGGCTCACACCAGCCGCGGCATAGCCCTGGGGCAGCTGCAGCGCAATGCCGAGGCACTGGCAAGTTTCGAGCGGTCAATCGCGCTGCGGCCGTCCGCAGCGGAACTCCACAACAACCACGGCAACATGCTGCGCCGCCTGCGACGCCTGCCGGAAGCGCTCGCAAGCTTCGAGCGCGCCATCGCTCTGCAGCCGGATCTCGCCATCGCCTACAACAACCGCGGGCTCGTACTGCAGGCGCTGCGTCGGTATGAGGAGGCGGCGGCCAGCTGCGAGCGCGCACTTGCGCTCGCAACCGGACTACGCCGATGCGCACAACAACCTCGGCGTACAGCAATACGAGCTCGGTCAGCCGGCCGCGGCTCTCGCGAGCTGGCGACGCGCGCTCGAGTTGCAGCCTCGCATGGACGGCGTTCACGGCAATCTCTCCAACGCGCTGCGCGACCTCGAGCGCCCCGAAGAGGCGCTGGCGGAGAGTGAGCTGGGGGTACGCGAGGATCCGGTTTCGGCAGTCAATCACTGCAATCGCGGCAATGCCCTGTTCGATCTCGGGCGCTTCGCGAGAGGCCATCGCGAGCTATGACCGTGCGATCGAGCTCGACCCCCGGTACGCGCTGGCGCATGTCAACAAAGGCCTTTGCCTGCTGCTCACGGGTGAGTTTGCGCAGGGGTTGCCGCTGTATGAATGGCGCAAGCGGCTCGAATCCTATGCGAATGCGCGCAAGCTCGACACGTGCCTGGCTCGGGGAGACGGACATCGCGGGCAAGACCCTCTTCATCCACGCGGATCAGGCACTCGGCGACACGATTCAATTTTGCCGGTATGCCAAGCTGGCCGAGCAGCGCGGAGCGCAGGTCGTGCTCGCCGTGCAGCCGCAGCTGCGCGCGCTGCTGGCGGGTCTCGGCCCGACGATTCGGATCGTGGCGTCCGGCGAGCAGCCGGATGCGTTCGACTTCCACTGCGCCCTGATGAGCCTGCCGCTCGCTTTCGGCACGACGCTCGCGGACATTCCCGCCGCGTCCCCTATCTCTCTGCCGAACCGCTCCGCGCGCTAGCGCTGGCGTCAACAGCTCGGCGACGCGGGCTTCAAGGTGGGTATCGCATGGCAGGGCAGCCGCAACCGCATCGATATCGGCAGATCGGTGCCGCTCGAGATGTTCGGACGGCTGGCGACTGATTCCCGGCGTGCGCCTGATCAGCCTGCAGAAAGGTGCCGCACTGGATCAGTTGCGCGCCGTATCGAAGGATCTTCGGGTCGAGGTTCTCGGGGAAGAGTTCGATGCAGGACCGCAGGCCTTCCTCGACAGCGCTGCCGTCATGACTCACCTCGATCTCATCATCACCTGCGACACGGCACTCGCGCACCTTGCCGGAGCGCTCGGTCGCCCGACCTGGATTGCCATCAAGCGCGTGCCGGACTGGCGCTGGCTGCTCGACCGAGCCGACTGCCCCTGGTACCCGAGCGTGCGGCTGTTCCGTCAGACCCATCGCGGCGACTGGGAGGGCGTATTCGATGCGATGCAGGCTGAGCTGGCGAGTCTCGCCGGGACGCCGTCGCTAGAGTCATAGCGTACCGCGCTGGGGCCGCGTACCCAATCAAAAAGAGCCAAACTAAAGCAAAGGCGTAATAATCCGCGCGCTGCCCGGGTCCTATTACGCGAGCAGCAATTTCGCTGCGATCTATTACAAAAGAGGACAATCATGCAGATCAACAAGGGTCGAGTGCGGCGATGGCGGTTGCGGCCGCGATGCTGTTGACGTCCGGGCTGGTCGGAGTGTCGGTGGCTGCGGATACCGCGACCGTCAAGTGCACGGGTGTGAATTCCTGCAAGGGCACCTCGGAGTGCAAGTCCGCGAAAAACAGCTGCAAGGGCCAAAACAGCTGCAAGGGACAGGGCTGGATGTCGATGTCGAAGGCCGACTGCGATGCCGCCAAGGCCAAGGCGAAGTCCGGCAGTTAATCCGATCTGACAGACGGGGTCGGCGCGCGCCCATTCGGGCTCGCGCGCGACCCCGGCCCTCTTGTCATCATGCAGATTAACGGATTCGGTCTGGGCCTGCGGCCCTCGCACTACGCGGCCATACTCGAGCGAGTCTCACGCCGATCGACTGGCTCGAGATCATCACCGAGAACTACCTCGTGCCCGGGCGGCAAGCCGCTCCATTATCTCGAGCGCATCCGCAGCCGCTTTCCCATGGTCATGCACGGCGTGTCGCTGTCCATCGGCAGCACCGATCCGATCGACCGGGAGTATCTCGCCGGCGTGCGCGAGCTGGCGCGGCGCATCGAGCCCGCCTGGATCTCCGATCATCTGTGCTGGACCGGCGTCGAGGGCCGCAACGTGCACGATCTGCTGCCCTTGCCCTACACCGAGGAGGCGCTCGCCTGCGTGGTCGCCCGCGTGGGCGAGGTGCAGGATCTGCTCGGCCGGCAAATCCTGCTCGAGAACGTCTCGAGCTATTTGACGTACCGCTCCTCGGAGATGACCGAGTGGGAATTCCTCGAGCGAGGTCGCGCGCCGCGCCGATTGCGATATCTGCTCGACATCAACAACATCTACGTGAGCGCCGTGAATCACGGCTTCGACGCCTCGCGCTATCTGCGCGCCGTCCCGAAGGAGCGCGTGCGCCAGTTCCATCTGGCCGGTCACAGCGACATGGGCGATCACCTGATCGACACGCACGATCATCCGATCGTGGCGCCGGTATGGAACGCTCTATCGCGAGGCGCTGGCGCATTTCGGCCCCGTGCCCACGATGATCGAGCGCGACGACAACATCCCGCCCCTCGCCGAGCTGGTGGCGGAGCTCGACGTGGCGCGCGCCATCGCCGCCGGCGAGGCGCTCGAGGCGGCGTGATGGAGCTTCGGCAATTGCAGCGCGAGATGCAGCGCGAGCTCCTCGGCGAGGAGAGCGCGATCGAGGCGCTCATCGCCGACACGCCGCCGCTCGCGACAGAGGCTCGTCTCGGCATCTACCGCCACGCGTACGTGGCGCGGTTGATCGAGGCGCTCCGAAACTACTACCCGGTGCTGCATCAGATCCTGGGCGATGAGGATTTCGAGGCGCTCGGCGGCGCGTTCGTTCGAGCCCACCCCTCGGTGCATCGCTCGATCCGCTGGTACGGCCGCGAGATCGCTGCGTTCCTGCGAGCGGAGCCTCCCTTCGCCGAGCAGCCGATCCTCGCGGAGATCGCGAGCTTCGAGTGGACGCCTCGCGGAGTCCTTCGACGCCGCCGACGCGAGCGTCCTCGGCCGCGCCGCTCTCGCGAGCGTCGAGCCCGCCGAGTGGGCCGACTCTCACGTTCCGCTTTCACCCCTCGGTGCGGCGTCTCGCGTTCGAGTGGAACACGGTCGCGGTCTGGAAAGCCCTGTCCGCGGAAGAGACGCCCCCCGCGCCCGAGCGCTCGGCCGACGCCGTCGAGTGGCTCATCTGGCGGCGACAATCTCGAGAACTACTTTCGCTCACTCGATGCCGTGGAGGTCACCGCGCTCGACGCCGCGCTCGAGGGACGCAACTTCGCTCGAGATTTGCGACGCGCTCGCGCAGCACCTGCCCGAAGACGAGGTGCCGCTGCGCGCCGCCTCGCTGATCGCGACCTGGCTCGACGGCGGCCTCCTCGCCGGTCTCGCGCGCTGACGGCGGCTCGTTCGAGCCGCCGCCACGCTTGACTCGCAATGCTCTGCCTAGAGCAGCGTCCCCGCCTCGCCCACCATTTCCTTGCGCACCATCGGAATGGGCGGCCCGCCATAGGACAGGAACTTGTCGTGAAAGTCGTGCCACAGCGCCTGGTCCGGAGCGGCTGACGCGCCGGTCATGGAAGGCCCTGTCATCGCGGGGCCGGTCATGCGCGCCGGCCCAGTCGTCGCGGCCGAGGCCGGCGCCGACGCGGGCGCTGCCGCAGAGGCAGGCTGCGCCGCCGCGCCGCCACTGCTCATCTTCGCCACCCAGTCCGCGCGGAGCTTGCGAATCATGAGCTTGCCGAGCGTGTAGTTGAGATACGCCGGATCGTAGGTGCCGCGTGCGGCCTGCTGGCGCGCATTGCCGGGATCCTGGAACGCCTGCTCGCGGAACATCTTCTCCGATTGCGCCACGGTCCAGCCCTCGGTGTGCAGGCCGATCGAGGAGAGCAGCCGCACGTCGCGCAGCAGCGCGTCCATGATCTGGCCGATGTGCAGCTCCGGATCGCCCCGGCCGAGACCCTCCTCGTACATCATTTCCTCGCAGTAATGGGCCCAGCCCTCCGCGAAGGCATATCCCACCCAGAGCGCCTCGAGCTTGTCGGGGTTCGAGTTCGAATGCAGGAACTGCAGGAAATGTCCCGGCCAGACCTCGTGCACCGAGGTGAACAGGAGCGTCGCCTCGCTCGGTATGTACTGGAGCTGCTCGGCCTTGGACCACTTCGGATCCGGCGGCGCGATGTTGTAGGTCGCCGCCACGCCCTTGTCGTAGGGACCCGGCACCTGAATGAACGCCGCATTCTTGCGGTTGTACGGCGGAGCCTCGGCGACCAACGCCTGGTCGTCGTTCGGAATGCTCACGACATTATTCTTCTGCACGAAGTCGCGCAGCATGGTGAGCTGCCGGCGAGCCGCATCGAGCGTCCCTTCCGGCGGCTTCTTCGCCGACACCTTGGCGACACAGGCGGCGATCGTACCCTTCGGCAGATAATTCGCGCATTCCGCCTTGAGCGCGGCCGTGTTGCGCTCGAGGTCGGCGCGGCCCGCGGCCTCGATCTGCTCGATCGGCAGATCCACCTGCTCGGTGTCCTTCACCATCTGCGCATACAGATCCTTGCCGAGCGGCGAAATTGTCCGTCGCGGTCTTGCGCAGGCCGGTCAGATGATTGGTCAGGTTCGCCATCGCGTTGGCGGCGTTCGTGTCGGCGTCGCGTCAGGTCCTTCTGCATGGCCGGATCGTTGACCGAGGCGAACACGGCCGCGACGTCCTTCTTGTAGAAATCCACGAAGCCGCCGAACACCGCGATGCCGAGCTCGACGTAGGTCTTGGGCAGCGGGCCCTTGAGATTCGCCTGGATGTCGGTCGCCACCTTCGGGATGCCGCGGGCGTACTTGATGTACGCCTTCATGCGCACGTTGAGGGGCGCATAGTTGCGGCTCAGATACATGTCGGGATCGATGCCGGCCGCGTTCAGGTACCAGTAGGGGTTGGTGGAGGGGAAGTGCGCCTTCTCCAGGTAGAAGAGATCGCGGTCGACGACGTTCAGCAGATAGGCGCGATCGAATCGCTCCTGGGGCTCGAGTTGGCTCGGATCGACGGCGTTGAGCTGGTCGCGCTGATCGTGCAGCCGGGCGATCTCGCGCTTGATGCCGTGCGCGCTCACATCGGGAAGCTGGCCGTCGTACTCATGTTTGCCCTCTTGCGCGGCGAAGAAGGGCTGCGCGGCGAAGTAGCTCTGCACGAAGCCGTCGGCGGTCTGCTTCCATTGCAGACTCGCCTGCGACGGGGGTCGCGGCGCCGGTGTCTTCGACTGCGGCGACTGGTTGCAGCCCGCCACGCACAGCAAGACCGCCGCCGCCCAAGCCAGACCCACTTTGCTCGATAAGTACATGTGTCTTCCCCCTAGTCATTGAAATTATTTCATTCGGTGAGCCGCCTCGTATCTGGGCGGACTTCGCCAAATTCTCGTCTAAACTGATCTGATTTCAAAGGATTCTGCATCATGAGCTCGATTGCAGGCCGCGACGCCGTGCGAATCCGCCCGAGGCTAACGGGCCAGCGCGCGCATCGTGCTCGAGCCGCGCCGGCAGCGGCGGCTCGATCGTGCTCTGAGGTGCTCGCGGAGTCGCGTGAACTTCGCGCGCAGTTCGCGGAAAGCCGGCAACGCCTCGCAGCGCGCGCTGAGCGCGGTCGAATCCCGGATAGATCATCCATGACTGGCCCAGCTGCAGAGCATCGCAGAGGAAGGTGAACACGCAGGTGAGCGTGATGTCCGCCTGCGTCATGCGGGCGGCCGACCATCCACTCGCCGCCCCGCATCTGCGCGAGACGATCGATCTCGGCCAGGGCGCCGTGCATCTGATTGCGGTAGCGCTCGATCCGCGGCTCGTAGCTCTTCTCTTGCGGGCGAAAGAGCGTCTCGTCGAGCAGCAGAACGCCCTTGTCGGCGGCGCCCAAGGCGAGCGAGATGATGTGCAGCGCGCAGCGGCGCTCATCGCCCGACGGCGGCAACAGCGCCCGCTCGGGACCGGCCGAGTCGTCGAGGAAGTCGAGGATGGCGCTCGAGTCGATCAGCGACTCGCCGTCGGGCTGAACGAGCGCGGGACACTCGCCCCAGCGGATTGAACTGCCGGATCAACTCGAAGTCTCGGCCCACCGACCAGTTGCGGTGCTCGAACGGCACCTCGAGAAGACGCAGGCTCACGGCCACGCGCCGCACGAACGGAGAATCGAACATACCGATCAGAATCATGTCTCAGTGTCCACCTTTCACTCTCAACCCTTCCGCCGCGAGGCGTTCCGCCAGTTCGACTTCGATGCGCGCGGCTCTGCGTCCTCTTGATCGACTGCAGATGCAACGAGGGACCCGTGAGTACCTCCAGACCGCGCTTCAGAACGCTTCCGGCCGCGCGAATTCCCGCCTTGTGCTGGTCAAAGCGTTCCGCCGGGGAGTAATTGCTCATGCCTACGTACACGCCATACGCCTCCTTGCGCTGGTCGCGATAGTCGAGGAGCACCAGATAGATGTTCGACCGTCCCCTGTCCGGAGCGTGAAAGCCGAGCGCAACGTCGTAGGCGCGCGGCAACCAGTCCACATAGCGCATCGGCAGCCACTCCGGTATGGAGGCAGCGGCACACCGCCACAGCCGCTCGAGCGCAGTCTCGATATTAATGGACATTTCGCCGCGCATCCACAACTCGTGAATGCAGTGAGCGGCGGCGGCACCGTCGGCGCGCTGCAGAGCTGCCTCGAAGCGCGCGGCAAGCGCCGTCGCGACGCTCGCGCCGAAGCGGCCGGGCCTGCGGCGAGGTGTTGACGTCGGCGATACTCAACGGTCGGCGATGATACTCGCCTGCGCCCGAATCAAAAAGCTCGACGGGCGTCAGCGGAGCTCGGCGGCCGGTGCGGGCGCTCGCAGCCGCTATCGCCGGTGCACAGATGCACGTCGCCGCTCTTGGTCTCGATGCGCACGTGCGCCGCTGCCGTCGCCGGACTTGAACTCGAGGCGCGAGCCGGGCCCGTAGTGGGCCCTCTCCGGCTTGGGGCCGAAGCAGTTGTCGATATTGCCGCTGAAGGACTGAATGTCGAACTGCGGCCCCGGGTGCGGCCGGGAAATCGAAGCGCAGATTGCCGCTGACCGACTCGCCGTCGAGCTCGGCGTCCGGCGCGAGCGAGAGGGCGGCGGTCACATTGCCCGAGATGGTCTTGAACCGGCCGCGGCTCACGACGCCGAGCTCGACCTTGGCGTTGCCGCTCACCGTGACGACCTCGACCTCGCTCGGCGAGCCCTTGAGATCGACATCGCCGTTGATGGTCTTCGCCTCGATCGACTTGGCGCCGGGCGCGGTCAAGTGGATGGTCCCGGTGGCGGTGTTGGCACGCAGATTGCCGCCCACCTCGCCGCTGATGTTGCCGCTCACCGAGCGCAGGTTCGCATCGCCGGTGACGCCGTGGACGCTGATGTTGCCGTTCACCAGCGTGACCGTGAGCGTGCTCTTCGAGGGCACGTGAATGGAGAGCTGCGGCTTGCCGCCGCCCGGGCACCACAGTCGATGACCGTGCGTCGCCGCGCGGGCGGTGAAGTGCATGCGATTGCCGACGTCTCCCTGCGCGGTGAGCTCCACGCGCGGCTGATCCCAGCCGCGTCACGTCGACCGAGTCGGTGATCCCGATGATCTCCACCATGCCCTGCGGGTCGGCGTCGCGCGACTCGCGGAAGGGCTCGTCCGCATGCAGCTGTCCCAGGAAGCGTGCCGGCCGCGAGCGCCGCGGCGGCGAGTGGAGGCAGGTATCGCGTCTGTGTCGTTCGCATTGTCATATTCTCGCCAAGGTGGGTTGTGTCGTCCGTATCACGTCGTCGTACAGATCGAACTCGTCGTGCCAGGCGCTCTCGAGCAGCTGCTCGAGCACCGGGCTGTCCGGATCCGCCGCGAGCGCCTTGCGAATGTCGTCGCGCGCCTTGTGAATCACGGCGAGGTTCGCCTCGATCTTGGCGCGGGTGGCCGGATCGAGCATGGCGAGCCGCTGCCTGAAGGTGTCGATACGAGCTCGGCACGGGCGGCGAGATAGCCGGCGTCGCGCGGCTCATCGAGGCTCATCGCGATATTCGGCGCGCCGGGCGCGATCGTCGCAGCCCGGCTGTGCAGCACCGCCCAGACAACGGCGCCCGCGATCATCAGGGCGGCGACCGCCGCCGCCGCCGCGAGCACCACCTGCGGGGTCCGCAGCGGCTGCCGCTCGATCTCGCGCTCGATCGAGGGCCACAGATATCGGGGCGGGACGATGTCTGGCGGCAGCTTCGCGAGCCGCGCATCGAGAGACTCCCGGGCCGCGTCTTTCATGCCTCCTCCAAGCCGAGCGCAGCGCTCAGCAAACCGCGCGCGCGGTGCAATTGAGCCTTGCAGGTGCCTTCCGCCACGCCGAGCGCGCTCGCCGCCTCGCCGTGGCTGTAGCCGTAAATGCCGACCAGAACCAGCACGTCGCGCGCGCCGTCCGGCAGCGCCGCGATGGCGCGCTCGAGGTCGATCGGCGGCGCGGCATTCCGTGATCCGGCCGATCGGGGAGACCCTCGGCGGGCTCGCCGACCTCGCGGCTCGCGCGCAGGCCCCGGCGGCGGGCGAGCACCGTGCGAATCGCGATCCGCTGCAGCCAGGTGGAGAACAGACTCCGCTTCTCGAAACGCCCGAGCGAGCGCCAGGCCGCGACGAAGGACTCCTGGGTGCAGTCTTCGGCGGCCTCCCGCTGACCGGTGAGCCGCAGGCACAACCCATAGATCCGGGGCGCAAATTGCCGGTAAATGGTCTCGAACGCAGCCAGATCGCCGCGCACGGCCGCCGCTACCGCCGCCTCGGTGTCGGAATCGCTCCCATCCGGGAATCGCCGAAACTGCAGTGTCCCCACCATGTTCCCCGCAAAATCGCCCATTGCAGCATTAGATGCGAGGGGGATCCGAAAGGTTTGAATGGCATCAAGGATTTCGGTGTGCTTCCCCGGCCCGCCAGCCGATCCGGCCGACACAGGGCTCGAGCAACCCGTCGAGATCATCGGTGAAGCCCAAGGTACGCAGCAGGGCAAAGGCCGCTGATGCGCGCCTGCGGGAAAGCCTCGTGCAGTCGCATCGCAGCCGCGAGCAGTGTTCTGCCCCTGGTCACGACGTCGTCGATCAGCAGCAAGTGCGCGTCGTCCGCAAGATCGGGGCCGGCACGACCCTCAAGGAGTCGTAATGCGTCTGCACGGTCGGTCGCCGTCCGGGCGCCGCGGTCGCCGACTTGGGCACGGCGCGAATGCGGCGCAGGCCCTTCCAGGCACTGGTCGCGAGCCCTTCGGCGACGAGCGCCTCGGCAAGCCGATCGGGCAGGTGCTCTCGATTCGAGCGGCTCGGCCTCGCTGGGCGGGATCGGGATCAGGACGTCGATTGCCCGAAAGAACTCCACGAGGCTCGGCATCAGGTGCGCCTGCCGCATCACGCAGCGGGCGTAGAGCGGCACCACGGCCGGCTCCGCAGCCTTGATCATCGCGCAGAGCGAACGAGACCTGCGCCGACACCGCGCACGCGCCACACGGCGCATAGACAAAGCAGGAGGCGAAGTCCAGCGATCGCATCGCCGGTTCCAGTGCGGTCATAGGCCGAAATCGTAGTCGCGGTCATGGCCGAGATCGGTAGGCGTTCGCTCGTCGCGATCCCGGCGGCGCGGGCCTCACCCGGCTTGACCTTTCACGCTGATACGCGCCCACTTCTCGGCCGGCGCGTGCTTCGCCACGCTCGAGCTTCCTATCGCGTCGATACCGCAGCCAGTTCTCGACCGCCTGGCGAGCGATATCCTCGCTACGTGCACGATGGCGGTCTCGTTCCAAACCGCTCGAGTCGGGCACTCGGGCGTTGCGGCTCGAGGCGCGCACGGTGATCCTCGCGAATTCGTTCGGCGACGACGCTGCGGCCGCCGCGCCGCTCGATCTCGTACGGGACGCGCGGAATCCATAGCTTGGGCTCGCGAGTGATGCCCTGCGCCGCGAGACTGCGATGGTCGATCCGCGCATCGACGTGCGCCGACTCGAGTGCCACGTTCGCCACCTCCGCCCAGCGCTGCCGCACGTACAGCAGTTCCCTGACGGCCGGTCCCAGCCCGAGCTTCCGCCGACTCTCGTCACTGAGATCGAACGTCGTTTTCCTTCCCAGACCTTCGCGGGACACCTCGCGAGTCGTGGCCAGCAGATGCGCATGAAAGTTCCGAGGATCGCTTCCCGGGAAATTCCGCGGAGCGTGGACCGCCACGTCGACGGCGAATCCATAGCGCTCCGCAAGCTCCTGCGCGAAGCCGCGCACCACGTTGACCCGCTGCGGGTGAGTGAGCTCGCTCGGGCACGGCGATCAGATACTCTCGGGCCACTCGGGCGTCCTTACGCTTCTCGGCGGTCTCCGCAGCGTTCCAAAGAGTGGAACGGTCGGTCGCCCAGCTCATGTCCGCGCCGGCGAACCGAGCCGGGAGCAGGATTTCCTTGTGCATGACGTCTTGCCGAGTACGTGTGATCGTACGTGCGTCTCGTGCGTTCGTCGCGAATGCGCTCGCCCGAGCGATACGCCGCGAGGCTCGGCGCGCTGCTGCCGTTCGAGCGACCGAAGGTTTTCATATCGAGGAAATAGAGCGCCATGGCCGCTCAGCTTCCGACCATCGAGTCGAGGAATTGAGGGTCGCACGCGTAACCGATCGCGCCGGCCTCCAACGCTTCGTCGACGCGCTCGAGGGTCACCTCGGCGGCGCTCAGCGCCGTCGTCGGCAGAAAGGCGCCGTCCGGCTCGCAGAAGAGGTCGTGGTCCTCTATCAATGCGCCGCAAGCCGCGCAATGGTTCGCCCAGTACGACCCTTGGGTACGCTCGCTGAATGCGAAGCGGTAGTTCGCCGATAGGGCCTGCAGACGCCGTCGGACTTCCTCGGGCAAGTACTCCACATAAAAGAGGAAGGCGCTCCATTCTGCGGTTTCCCAGGTATAGGCGACCAGTTCGTCCTTTTGGACATCCCAGTCGAGCGCGAGGGACTGGTGGGCCGGCGGCAAAGCGAGGGCGACAAAACGCGTCTCCGCACGGCAGCGATCGCATTCCCCCGTTGCGTGCGCGATCCAGTAGTTACGGGAGCGGACGTTGATGTTTGCTATCGAGCCTGAGTCGGCCATGCATGCCACTCCTGTCAGACGGTCGCGAGCGCTCGAAGGAGACCTTGAGCCACTCGCTCGCCGAAGCCGCTTTCAGATAACCGCAGAAATCAGGCAGCCCCTCGATCTCGGAAGGCATCACCGCGGCCTCCGTCACGCGCTGCTCACTGGTGTTCTTCGAGCGTCGGGCACCACGGCGCGCGAACAAGCCCTCGCGATCGCTGCCGCGGGAAACTTGTCTCCTCAATACCTCGCGCTCGCCGATCAGGCGCGAGGCGAATTGCGACGTACCGCCATGCTCGCTTGCCGAGCAGCGGAGGATCAGCGTATTGCCACAGTTCTCAACAATGGTCTGTGCATCGGCGCCGTACGTGTTGGAGACTTGCGCGATCGACTGAAAACCCAAGACGCATCTGCCTCCGAATTTTCGCAGCCGGGCAAGGGCGTCCTTGAGGCCGTCGATGGTGCCGAGCGCGTCCAGCTCGTCGATCACGAACCAAAGATGTTGATCGGCTCCCTCCTCGCCGTGCATCGCTTCGAAGATCGCGAGCCGCATCCACGTCGCGATCATCGACTTGAGGGCCTGGATTTGACCGGCCCTGTAGGGAATGAACAGGGAGCCTGCCGAGGTGCCCCTGATCCATCGGCTCACCGAGAAGGGAGCCGCTCTTTGTCCGGCGACATGCTCCAGCGCAGCGAGCGCCGAGACGGCCACCGAACGGATCGAGCCGAACATGCGCGCATTTTCAGGATCGAGGAATGGCTGCGCCGGCGTGCCGGCGACCACGGGTCGCAGCTCTTCGGGGGACGCCTCGGACATGAGCCGCCACAGCTCAGCGCAGTCCGCCCGATTCGAACGACGACAGCCGCGCAACACGGCGCCGAGGAACGTCCGCGCATAGGCGCGCCATTCGCCGGCTGCCCGGTCATGCGTATCGGGAATGAGGCTGCCCGCGAGTTGCTCGATGTCGTAGGCATTGCGAATTTCGGCAAACGGATCCCATTTGAGGGAGCACGGCTCGAACGGGTTCAACACGACGTCGCCGCGGTAACGATCGAAGAATCGAGCGCGATAACCGCCGTCGGGATCGGCGAAAACCGCGCGGTCGCCGCGCTCGAGCGCTTTGGCCAAGAGCTCGCCGATCGCCGTGGACTTCCCTGTTCCCGTGGTACCCAGAACTTTGAAATGCTTGGTCTCATCGCCGAGCCGCACGGGGATGCCGGCGAACGACAGCGTGTTCTGCCTGCGCTCCCGGGCGCTGCGACCGCACTGCGCGCCGCGCGCGACGCCGGCCCGCCGCGCCCTCACGAACGCGTACGCCGCGCTTGTGAACTTCAGCCGGGCGGCCACTCAACACGCGCACGAAAACGACGATGCCGAGCGCGATGGCGGCCGACGATGGGCGCGACAGGAGCGGCGGGCGCGGAATCTTTATCGAAGATCGCGACAAGCCAGTCCACGGCTCAATAGCCCTTGACGACGAAATAGTCGGCTTTGTCGCCGTAAGACAGGCGCGGTGCGGTCGACGCGAACGCAGAGCCGCGCTCGCTCGCCGCAGTGCCGCCAATCGATGCGGCCGCCGCTCTGCTCGAGACGCGCGACGCTCGCCTGCAGCTCATCCCGTCGCGTCCGCAGCGCCTCGATCTGCGCAGGGGAATGGCAGCAGCCAGTAAGCGAGTCGCGCTCGGGATGGCACCGACAGAGACGACGGTCGAGACGCTGAAGATCAGGCCGCGCAAGTGCGCGGCACGCTTCATTCCCTTCAGTGCCTGCGCCGCGCGCCGACTCTCGGCGGTCAATTCATCGAGCTCCTCGACGAGCGTGCGACGAATCTCCTCGCGCACCACACCGTCGAGGTCCTGCGTGTGCGCGCGCAGCTTCTCGAGGTGGCTTTCCGCCATTTTCTGATGCGCCTGGGCGCTTTCCATCAGAAGACCGAACTTCATCGTCGTCTCGTCAACGGTACCGGCGCGCTCACTCATGGCCATGGCCCTCGTGCGATCGCGCTGGGGCGCGCAGCGATTCGAGCGGCACGGGCACCGGTATCGGCACTGGCAGCGGAGCGGCGGACGTCCTCCCAGGCGGCACGTGCATTCAATTGCACGCGATGCCAGACCGGTTCCGAGGCGTACTTCAGGTAGCCGGTGAGGTCCGGGAGCTGCTCGATCTGCGAGGCCAGGAGCGCGTGCTCCGTGTTCACGTGCTCGCTTCGGGATGTCGTGCCGATGAATTCGGTTGCGCGGCGACTCCTTGAAATACTGGTCCGCAGGACCTCGCGCTCGCCGACGAGTTGCGAAGCGAAGCGCGCGGTTCCACCGCCCTCGCTCGCGGAGCAGCGAAGAATGAGCGTATTGCCGCAGTTTTCGACGATCGTATGGGCATCACCTTGCCCGTAGGTACTGGAGACTTGCGCGATCGACTGAAAACCCAGGATGCATCTGCCTCCAAATTTTCGCAGCCGGGCGAGAGCGTCCTTCAGTCCATCGATCTGTCCGAGCGCATCGAGCTCATCCACCACGAACCAAAGCCGCCGCTGAGTGCCGGCACCGCTCCTGGGCCGCGGGCTCGTGCGGATCCATGGCCTCGAAGATCGCGAGGCGCATCCACGCGGAGATCGTCGAGCGCAAGGCGGCGATCTGTCCGGCGCTGTAGGGCATGAAGAGCACGCCACGGCGATCGTCGGCGACCCAGGAGCGGACCGAAAAGCCCATGCCCTTTTGCCGGGCAATGTATTCGAGGGGACCGATCGCCGCGCTCGTGACGGAGCGGATCGAGTCGAACATCTTGCTGTTGTGCTCTTCGAGAAACGGCTGCGCGGGGGTGCCCTTTACGAGCGCGCGCAGCTCCGTCCGATCGGCCACCATCATGAGCCGGTAGAGCTCCGCCGTGTCGGTCACACCGGCTTCATGCGCCTGGCGAGTGACCGCACCTAAGAAGGTGCGCGCATACCCGCGCCAGCTGCGATCCGAGCCTTCATGATCCGGAATGAGTGAGCGAGCCAGCTGCTCGACGTCGTAGGGCGTCTTGATTTCCGCGAACAGATCCCACTTGACGGACCGCTCGTCGAAAGGATTGAGTATGGTATCGCCGCGCTCCGCATCGAAAAACCGACGCAGGTACCCACCGTCGGGATCGGCGATGACCGCGCGATCACCGCGTGTCAGCGCGGCACTCAGTATCTCCCGGATGGCCGTGCTCTTGCCCGTGCCGGTGGTTCCGATGAGCTTGAAATGCTTGGCCTCGTCCTCGTAAGCCACCGCGCGCCCGGCCACCGTGATTGCGAGAGACGCCGGGCCCGGCTGCCGCACGACGTCCGCGGGCCGCTCCGCGACGACCGCTCCGCGCCGATGCGCATCGCCGGGTGGAGCATCGTTCGCCAACGTCCGGCCGCCGGCGTAACCGAGAAGGGCGCTCATGGAGGTCCCGAGCGCGAATTCGGCCGCGCCCCGTACGCTGCCGAGGTACGAAAGCAGCGGCGCCGAGATGCTCATCGCACCTCCAACCAACGCCATGAGCGGGGCGGCCACGAGAGGCGAGGTGATGTATCGATGCCAGGCGCCGCCTCCCCGCACGAGACCTGCGATCATCGGCAACTGGACCGCCGCGTACCCGAAGAAGACGCTCGGCCAGCCGTGCAAGAGCGCTTCGCCGGGCATCACTTCTCCCCGCCCATGATGCGACGCTTGCGCTCGGGCTCGTACCAGATTTCCTTGATGAAGCGTTCGTGCGCCTCGACGCCGAACTGGATCACGACGTCGATCAAGAGATATAGGAGACTCTTGATGTCCTCGCGTGCGAGCTCGCGACCACCCGGGTTCTGCTTCACGAGCAGTACCAATTGCTCGAAGGCGAGATCGGCGCTCGCGGCGTGTATGCTGGTGATCGATCCGGGGTGACCGGAGTTGACGTTGCGCAAGTAGTCGAAGGCTTCCTCGGAGCGCAACTCGGCCAGCAGGATCCGGTCCGGCTTCATACGCAAGCAACACTCGAGCAGCTGCTTCGGAGTCACTCTCGCGACTCCCTGATCGTCTTTCGAATAAAACAGGCGCACGTGGTTCGGATGGCGATCCAGCACGAGCTCCTGGGCGTCCTCGATGGTGATCAGCCGTTCATCCGGCGATATCTCGCGAATGAGCGCCTTGGTCCATGTGGTTTTGCCGGACCCCGTGGGGCCGGACACGAGGATGTTCTTGCGAGCCGCGACCGCCGCGCGCATGAAAGCGGCGTAATCTCCAAGCGCAAGCAACCGCAACAGTGCTTGCTCGGTGTCGTCCAGCGTATCGACAGCGCGGCGGGCACGCCGGAAGATGCCGCGTTGCTGCAGCTCATCGATGCTCCACACCGCATCGGCGGGCCGGCGGATAGCGATGGCAACGCATTCGGGCGAGGTGGCGGGCGGCAGCACCACCTGCACGCGCTCGCCGGTCGGCAGGGACGCCGACAAGAGCGGCGCCGTCGAGTCGACGCGTTGCTGGGTCGAGTTGGCCACGAGCTTTGCGAGTCGGCTGCACCATTCGAAATCGGCGAACGGCAGCGCATGCCGCTGCCACCCGCTGCGCAACTCGACGAAGGCTTCCCGGGGCCGGTTGATACAGAGCTCCGTGACCTCGGGGTTGGCGAGCAGCGGGCGCAGCGCGCGCATCGTCAGCGCAAGCGCCGACGAGTCGGTCTGCCCGTCAGCGCAGGCTCGTGACGGCTCGCAGCTCATAAACCGATCTGAAATCCAGATCCCTGGCGACCAGCACCTGGATGCGATCCCCGTTCTTCTTCACCACGGTGGGCGGAATATTCACCGTCCCCTTGAGCACTTCGGTCATCACGCTTTGCGATCCCGCCGGGTCGACGATGACCGTGCCGCCGCCGTTTCTTGTCGAGGCGGCCTCGACGGCTCCATCAACGATCGATATCAGCATGGCAGCGCCAAATCTCTCCCAGAAGTGGCGGTTCACCTCGCCGGGTAGCCCCGAACGTCCCAGTTCGTCCGCGCCGGGCGATGCCAGGGGCACCACCACGCCGGCGGGCGTACGGGCTTCGGTCCACAACACGAACACTCGTGCTTGCCCTTGCTGCACCTGACCTTGAGTCTCGCCGATCAACTTGGTGCCGCGTTCCATCAGCACCACCTTGCCGTCGACTCCGAAGACGTCCGTTGCCATCACGCAGGTAGTCATTCCCGGCAGCGTCGAGTCGATAGCCGTCTCCAAAGTGCAATCGATGAAAGCGCCTTTTGGCAGCAGCAGCCGCTGTGCCGGCAGCATCTCGGCGCGTGCGGCCGGGGTCGGCGCGGCATGCAGGAGCGCGGACAGCGCGCTGGAAGGGGCAGCGGACGCGGACGCGATCCCGGGCGGAGGTCCTGAAACCGCATTGATTTCAGGCGGCGTGATGCCCGGGCCAGGCGGTGCATTCGAGAACACCGCGCCGGAGAGCTGACGCTGCTGTGCGAGTTCCTCGGGAGTCGGCGGCGTGGGGGCCGTATAGCCTGCCGCGTTCGCGGCGAGCGGGATCTCAGGCAGCGTCGTCGCGGTCAAGGCCATCCGATCGTCCGCACTCACCGGCGGCGCGTCGATTGGCGGCGGGGACTCAATCTCGCGAAAGACCGCCGGCGGCAAAGGCGCATCGATGCGACCGAGGCTCGGCAACACGGTGTCGCCTGCGGCATGATTCGCCGCCGCGCTTTGAATGTTGCTCCGGATCCGCGACTGGCGCGAGGCGTTGTTCGCGTAATACCAGATGAGAGTGCCCAACCCGAGCACGGTCATGAGCGATACGGCAAGCAGGTTGCTCAATCGCGATTGCATGGAGACCGAGCGGGCGACGGGCGTCGTCGCGCGTTCGCCGGCCACTTGCTCGGGACCTGTGTCCGCGGCGCTCACGGCACGACTCCCGGCACGGTGCGTTGCACGTCGGGCGTGACGGTCCCGGAATCCAGCCGCAATCCCCCACCCGTGAAGCCCTGGTTGACGACGCATCCGGCCAGCTTGCCGCGGCGAAGAATGAACTGACGCGCGACTCTATGCACGACCACGTCGCCGGAATCCATGCTGAAGTTCAGCAGCGACTCGGAGGCGTCGGCGTTGCGCACGAAAATCCCGGGGAGCTCGGCGTTGGCGGCGAATCGCAGGCGCGTATGCACGCCGTCGTCCGATGCGGCGACGGGCTTGAGCGTCGGACTGCCGCAATACCAGTAGTCGATATTCCGCGGCCGCTTGGCCGAGGCATCGGTGAGCGCCGTATCGATACGCTCGGCGGCCTGTTCGGCCTGCGCGCGCGCAGCGTTCGGAGGGTACGTGAAACGTACCGCGAACATGACGTCCGGATCCTCGGGTCCCGGACGCTGCGCCACGGCCGTGTAGTCGATCTGATAGCGGCGGCGGTTGGTGAGCACGGTGAGATTGGTGGCCACTTTTGCAGCCTTAGGCTTCAAGAACAGATGGTTCTCCGTGCCGAAGTACGAGATGCCTTCCATGTCTCCCGCGCCGAGGCCGACGAAGCTCTCCCCTGCCTCGAACTCGAAATCGATTTGGTAGCCGACAAACCCGCGCACTCGATACACCTGGTCGCCGTTGTATGGTGCGTAGCGGATTCGACTGTCCGCAACGCCTCGGGTCGGCACCGTCTCGGCATGCAGCGCGGCCGAAAGAAATGCGCCTTGCAGCGCCGCGGCGATCGCGAGCATTCGCAGAGCGGCGTGGGAGTCTTTGCTAAGAATCATGATGAGGCTCCTTGGCGGCCGATCCATCGACGGGAGCCTCCGGCTCCGTCTTGAATTCAATGACTTTGAAGCCGAGCGGATTCCAGCGCCGCGTGCGAGGATCCTTCGCGGGTTGCGTGTACGCGTATTGGACGGTGGCAACCCAATGAGTGAACTTGTCCTCGGCGCCGGCACCGGCTCGCAGCGCCTTGAGGTAACGGACCTGCGCGAGATCGGCGAGGCCGCTCGCGCGGGTAAAGAAACTCACCGCCTTGACCTGCACGCTCACCGTGCTGCCGTCCTTGTGGACGTTGAGCGGAGAATCCGGATTGGTGGCGGTCCACATCGCATACCAAGCCTGATTGCGTTGCGGAGAATGAAAAGCGCCGCATTCCTCGTAATCGCTCTCGGCGGTCGCAAAATTGAAGCGCTCGCATACCGTCACATAGTGAGTAAGAAAGTAGCGCGTCACGGCCTCCTGCGGCGTCGCCCGGCCGTCGTACGCCGGGACCACATCGACGACGCCCGTGGTATTGTCGACGCGCACCACGAACGGATCGACGCGCTTCAGCGGCATCAGGATCACGAGCGCGAGCGCGCCGCACACCGCGCAAGTCCAACCCGCGCCGGCAACCCACCACGCAACGCGAGCGCTATGCCGCTGCTGCGCGGCTCGATCGGCCTCCCATGACTGGGATTCCTGGAAATACGTCTGGAGCTCGGGCTCTATGCTCACGGCGAGCCTTTCGCAGCCGGCTTGACATCAACCGGCTCCACAAGTGGCTGCGGCGGATTGATCGGCGTCAGATGAGCATCGCAACGAAGAGCATGCTGCGCGCAACCGGCCAGCAAGATGAAAGCCAACGGAATGGAACGAAGGCAAATCAATCGCATGACGTCCTCCAAGATTGCTGCGTGCCTGTTCTCGTTGTTCACGGACGGGGCCGCCGCTGGCTGAGCGCTTGGATGCCGGCGCTCGTTCGGCGATACACGCTTTGACCCGCGCGGACGCCGGCTGCGGCGGCGCGGCGCGCGTACGTCGGGGCTGCGGCAACGGCACTCAAGCTCCCGGGCGCGCCGCGCTCCGCGAACTGGCGAGTGAATCCTTGCCGCCAGCCAGCCAGAGTTCGACTCATGATCCCAAACGAGCTCAATGCGGCTCCGCCCGCGACGCTCGAGGCGATGGGCATGACCTGCCGCAGAATCAACAGCACCAGGCCCGCGATCAGCATCATGTGCAGCGCATCCACCGTGAGGATCGCGCTACCACGAGCCGCGGTTTGCGCTGCATAGGACTGAACGACCTGCAGCAATAAAGCAGCCACCATCACCGTCAGAATGGTGACGAGCGCATAGTTTGCGAGTTGCGCGATCCATGCCGAGAAGAGCCTGCGCGTCGAGTCGAAGAACAGCATCGCGATGAACAGCGGCCCGAGCGCCAGCAGCACGGCGAGTGCGATGTTCGAGAGAGCGATCAAGAACATGGCGTAGACGCACAATAGTCCGATCAAACACCAGACGACCGCGCCCGCCAACACAAATCCGTAGCCGCTAAAAGCGTGCCCCTTCGTCCAGAGATTGCCGGCAACCGTCCCTCCACTCTCCCAGATCGCGTCGATGGTGCCGACCGGATCGCCCGCGCCGACCACGGCCGCCGCGAGTCGCGCCGGCGCGCTGTAGAACGTATCGACGATCACCGTGTTGTACAGCCATAAGTTCAGGGTGACGCCCAAGACGACGGCCAGCATCACGATGCGCTTGACGCCGGCGACGAACGGCTCCTGGATTTGGCCCGTCAGCTGCAAGTACCCCCACACCATCACGTACAGCACGGCGAGCGTTACGATCGTGGGCTCGAGCACCCCCGCGAGACGTGCCGTGTTGTTCCCGATGTAGGTCGCCAGCTGACTGTTCAGCCAGCTCCAAAACGTTGCGAAAAATCCCATGACGTTCACGGCCCCGGCTGAAAGCGGGTCGCGAATTGGCCTTGACCGACGATGACCTGCTCACGCTCGCGCTGCGCGTTCACCGCGGACATTGCCTCGGTGGCTTGAGCGAGCACTTGCAGCTTGGTTTGCTCGTTCTGCAGCATGCCGAGCTCGGCGCTGATGCGCGCCTGGAGGTCGAGGATTCCTTTCTGATCTCGTGCGCTCGGGATCGACGCGATCAGGCTCTGGAGCGCGGCGAAGCGGGCGCTCGAGTTCGAGAGCGCCTGCGCGGCTACGGCTTGGCGGAGCGCGATGGCTTGCCGATCGGCAACGACCTGCTGCTGAGCCGGCGGCGGGAGGGCCGCTAGCTGTGCAGGCGACATGACAGCATTCGAGTTAATAGAAGCCTGGACACCGGAGGCGAGGCCGGGATAGGCGCCCGCCCCCTGCGAGGCAGCGGTCAACTGCGCAGTGTTCGTCGGTAAGTAATTGCGATTGGTACCGCTGAGCAGCAGCTGCATGCCCCGATTGCCCGTCGTGGTGGCGAGCGCGGCCTCTGCTTGATTGAGCTGCGCTTGCGCGGTCATGAGCTGCTGGCGCAGGGTCTGCACCTCCTGTATGAGTTGCGCGATCGCTCCGACGTCGATGACGGCCCATTGCGCGCGCGCAGCCGGCAAAGCCGCGACATAGAGGATCAAGCTCATCGATACCCACCGGATTCTGCTCATGACCGTTACCCCGCTTGTTTCGAGGATTCTCGTTCGTCGGTATTCGCCGCCATGAATGCCGGCAGCCAGTCATCGGGCAGAGGACCGCGCGCGGCAATCAGCTCGCTCACCTGGGCCACCTTGGCCGCTCGACCGGAAATCACGGCCAGCTCGGCATCGAAGCCCTTCAGATCGAGGCGGCATACGACGCTGCGGTGAGCTTGTTTGACCAGGAATGTCCGCGATCCGGGCTCGAGCTCTTCCTTGATGAGCTGGAACTCCCGGTCGGAAAGACCAAAGCCCTGCGTATATTCGTCGTGACTGGCATCCGCGTTGGGGAAGAACACCTTGGTCGGCGTCTGCTCGACCAGCGTCCGGCTGATGGAGCTTTGCAACACATCGCTCGCGCTCTGCGTCGCCAGACACATGACCGCATTGAGCTTGCGCCAGGTCTTCGGACCGTCCTTTGCAAAATTCTCGAATGCGGAATCCGCAAGCAGCCGCCAGAACTCGTCCATCCAGCAAACGAGGCGGCGTCCATCGAGCAACTGGCGCACCAGATGAAACAGGTACAAGGTGACGGACGCGCGGGTGTGCGCGTGATCCAGGAACTCCGTCACGTCGAATCCGACGACCGTGCGACCCGCGAGGCGCTGCGCGAGGGTGTCTGCAGGATTGTCGAACACCCAGGCATAGTCGCCGCGACGGCTTTCGCACCAGCAGCTGAGGCGTGCGTAGAGTCCCTCCGGATCAGTGGGATCCAGGAATTCCACCAGCCGCGACAGACGCCGGTCGGAAGGATCGAGCGCCAAGGTGCCGCGCAACGCCTGCTCGAGGTCGACGCGCTCGCGCACGGATGAACGACCGTCCTGCGCGCGCGCACGACTCAGCTCGTGCAGCCAAACTTTCAGAAATTCGATATTGGCGGGAGTCGCAGGCAGCTGCAGGGGGTTGAAGCCCGTCGACACACCATTCTTCAGAGGGAAATAGGCGCCGCCCAGGGCGCGCACGAGGATCTCCAATCCGCGGTCTTTATCGAATATCACCTGCGTCGTGTCGCGGCGAGCCAGCATGGCGATCAGAAAACCGATGAAGACCGTCTTCCCGGACCCCGTGGGACCGCATATCAAGGTATGACCCGTGTCCTTGCGGCTGCCTCCGTCGGGATCGACGGGATCGCTTGCGTGCAACGAGAAGTGATAAGGCGAGCTCGCGCTGGTCACGAGCACGGTCAGCGCCCGGCCCCAGTGGTTGCCGTCCGCGCGGCCTGCCGGGTAGTTGTGAAACGGCGCCATGGCCGCGAGGTTTCGCGACGTGATCGGCGACTTCCGCGTCCGGAACGGAAAGTTTCCGGGTAACTGCGCCCAGAATGCGGCCTCGAGCGCCAGGTCCTCGCGTGCGACCAGCATGCCGGCATCGGCGAGAATGCTGCGCGCCTGCGCCACCTGATCGTTGAGCAGTTTGAGCCGGGCGGATGGGTTCAGCGGCTCGCCCGCCTCGGTATCGGGCAAGTCCGCCATCAGTTGCAGAGAAAAGTGATGATCGCCCATCACGAATTCGTTGCTGGTGAGGGCATCGAGGGCGTCCTTGAGCTCCGCCGCCTGCGACACGGCGAAATCGCCGGCGTTCGCCATGCGATTGAACTGCCGCTGGAGCAACCCCTGTCCCGTCGACTTGCTCAAGAATGCGAACGACTGTGTGAGAACGAAAGACAGAGGCGCCGAGAGCAGCCGGTCGTACATGCCGACTACGGTAGGAGTGGGGTACTCCTTGATACCGAGCACGGCGCCGGCTCGACTCTCGGTCGGCGTGCGGTATTCGATTGCCTCGGTTCCGAACAACAATCGTGTGCTCGCCAGGGCCTCGTTGAGAGGCCCGCGCGGCAGCGGTATGCGCTGGTGCTCTCCGTTGACCAGGAGTGCGAAATACTCGAGCAACGACGAGAACCAGACGTCCCCTCTGCGGTAGCAACCGAGCAGTTCCGGCTCGTACCGGTCGAGGGAGGCAAGCAGCGTCTGCGCGATCTTTTCGCAGGCATCGAGCGCGTCCGCGAGCTCCGCTCGCCAGGCTTCTCGCTGCGCGCGCGCAATGGCACGGGCCAAGAGGCCCGTTGCCGCCCCCGACACGGGCCGATACAGCACCGCGATATACAGCTCGTTGAGCATGAGAGTCTCGCCGCTCAGTCGCCGGCGATAGCGCGCATGCAACGACTCGGCGAAGAGGTTGCCCGGCTGCGTCATCGACTCATCTCCCCGTTCGTCCAAGGCAACGGATCGGCGGATGAGGTGCGACCACAGCGCGATCCCCGGACTCGCGATACTCCTCCAGAGCACGTTGAGGCGCGCGTGCCAATTGTTGAGCTCTGCATCGTCGCGTGTTTCGAAGCTCGCACCGCCGATGCGCAAGGCCTGCACGTAGTCGCCGAACTGGGTGCGAATGACGGTCGGTGCCACATGCGCGCGATATGGAATGCGTTGCGCAGCACTGAACTCGCGCCGCAGCGCGCTTTCGCTCCTCAGGGCCGGCACGACGATGCCTCCCGGTGCGCATGAACGAGGTCCATCGAATCGACTCGGCGGCGGCCGGTGCGATCCGGCAATGCCGTTGCCAGGGGCGCATAGCTGCTTGCCTTCCACAGTCGCCAGTTCGCGAAGAACGCCGGCAGCCGCGTGCGGGCACAAAGCAAAATCAGGTCGAAGAATCGCGCATCTCGGGCGCAGAGCAGCATGCAGATCCCATGGATCGGCGCGCACAGAAGGAGCGTCAGCAGGTTTTTCGTGAGTAAGAACGCCTCCATCGTAAATACCATGTTAAAAAGGAGCGCCGAATAAGTGACGCCCCAGCGCATCGGCGGCCGAGTGGCGCCCACGAACAACGGATCCTCGGTCAATCCTGCATTGAGTTCGCTCATCACGCCCTCCTAGACGCCGAACATCCCGCGCACCCAAGTCACGATCTGCGGCGCCCCGAACGCGATCGCTATTCCCAAAATCGCGCCCAGGCACCACCCCCACGACATTCGGTTTGCCATAGCCATGCCGCCCAGGACCATGATCAAAATGATCGCGATCGGCGTGAGCCACGCCAGGATGTTGGTTTGCAGCGCGCTCGCGCCGGTCATGAACGGCGATGCCTGCGCCAGACAGAGCCCGGGCACGCACATTGCGAGCGCGACGATGAGGACGGGCAATGACATCGGCACACGGCGGACCTGTCGACGATGGGGGTGGTGCATGGCGAAAATCCTCTGCGGTCTCGAATGACGTTCTGGCTAGATCTCGGTCTCCATCTCGTCGAGCTCGCGTTCCGCACGTCTTGCCAGTTCCTCGCGTTTCGCTTTGCCCGGCGCACCGAACCGGAAGGACTGCACGATGAACGAATGGTCGAAGTGCTGTTCCCCCTCTTTGTCGGTCCAATTGTTGGATCGAACCCGCGCCTCGACGATGAGCTGATCGCCCTTGCGCACATTCTTGGCGATCGCCTCGCCGAGGCCATCGAACGCCACGAACCACAGAGTCGTGACGACCTCGCGAGCGTTGCCTTGCTCGTCCTTGCCCGCGTAGTCGTTGCCTACCAGGCAAAACTTCGTGTATGTGGTATCGCCCTTGACGGCGAGCTCGGGATCATTCGAGAGGTTGCCGACGGCGGTCAGATTGAAGCTATTCATGCGTGATCTCCTTTTGAGTTGACTGCGCGGCGACGACATCGGTGTCGCTCGCGTGAGTGACAGTGTGCGAGAGCGCCGCCGGCACGAGAACAAAATTAAGTCATCGATATGCGAAGAAAGACGCACGCCGTGCAAAAGTACGCACGACGCGGCGAGCTACCGATCTGCGATGCTCAATCGCTCGAAAACTGTGCATAATCGCGCGATGACTCACTTGACCTCCATAACGAGCGGCGACGCCGCGCGGCCCGCATTGCGGGTCGCGGGCTTGACCAAGCGATATGCAGGCGTGACGGCGCTCGACGATGTCTCCTTTACCGTGGAACGCGGCGAGATCGTGGGGCTGCTCGGCCCCAATGGCGCGGGCAAGACGACCACCATCAACGTGATACTCGGGGTGCTCGAGCCGAGCGCGGGCGAGGTTGCGATCGACTCGATCGACATCGCGAGCGCGCGCTCGCTCGCGCTCATGCGTGCGAACTTCGCCGCGGTGTACGCATCGCTCCCCGGCAATCTCACCGTCAAGCAGAACTTGCGATTCTTCGGGCTGCTCTACTCGATCGATGCGCTCGCGAGCCGCGTCGCAGAGTTGCTCAAGGAGTTCGACCTCGAGCATCTGCGCGACACCCGCTGCGGGCTTTTGTCCTCGGGTGAGCAAACGCGAGCGGCGCTCGCGAAGGCGCTCATCAACCGTCCGAGCTTGCTCCTGCTCGACGAGCCGACGGCCTCGCTGGATCCCTCCGCCGCGCAGATCATTCGCGAGAGGATCAAGCGTCTGGCGTCGCAGGAGCGCTGCGGGATCCTCTGGACGTCGCACAACATGCGGGAAGTTCAGGCGGTGTGCGACCGCGTCCTGTTTCTCTCGCGCGGCAAGGTGTTGCTCGCGGGCGACCCGAATACGCTGCCGCAGGAGCACGGGGCCGCCACCTTGGAGGACCTGTTCATCCGTGTGGCGCGCGAGCCCTTGACGCTGCCGGAGCCTAATCCATGAAACTGCGACCGATCTTGGCGATTGTGTTGCGGCAACTCTATCTCCTGCGCCAGAGCCCGGTGCGCATCTTCGGCCTCATCGTGTGGGTTACCATCGACATCGTCTTGTGGGGCTTCATCACGCGCTACCTGAACACGGTGAGCGGCAGCGGCGTCAACTTCGTGCCGACGCTGCTCGGAGCGGTGCTGCTGTGGGACTTCAGCGAGCGCATGATGCAGGGAGTCAGCACCGCCTTTCTCGAGGATGTGTGGTCGCGCAACTTCCTCAACCTGTTCTCCTCGCCGCTGTCGATCGCCGAATACATCTCGGGGCTCGTCATCACCAGCATGCTCACGAGCAGTTTCGGGCTCGTCGCCATGCTGGTGGTGGCCACTGCCGTCTTTCACCTGCAGTTCTTCACGCTCGGTGTCTCGCTGGCGGCTTTCATCCTGGTGCTGTTCGTGTTCGGCATCAGTCTCGGCATCCTGGCGACCGCAATCGTGTTGCGCTTCGGCCCGGCGGCGGAGTGGCTGCTCTGGCCGCTCCCGGCGCTGCTTTCCCCCTTCGCCGCGGTATTTTATCCGCTCGCCATCTTGCCGCCGTGGATGCAGGCCGTGGCGCGGGCGCTGCCGCCTGCGTACGTCTTCGAAGGGATGCGGGGCCTCTTGGCGGGAGGAGCATTTCCCACACGGCTCTTGCTCGAGGGAGGCGCCGTGGCCGTGGCGGAGCTCGTCGCTGTCGCCTATCTCTACGCGCGGGTCTATCACCGCGCGGTACGCACGGGCCTGCTCGCGCGCTACAGCGCCGAAGGGGTGGCCTAAGAGCCCGGCTTACGGCGGGCTGCGAAGTCGCCGAGCAGCTTCTCCATCTCATCGACATCGACGGGCTTGGTCAAATGATGATCGAAGCCGGCGGCGCTGGCGCGCTCCTTATCCTCCGGTTCTCCCCAGCCGGTCACCGCGACCAGGAAGACCCGCTGGCCCCACGGCTCGCTGCGCACGGCGCGCGCCACTTGGTCCCCCGTGAGACGCGGCATTCCGATGTCGAGAATCATGGCATCGGGCATCGCTTGGCGCGCAATCCTCAGCGCTTCCTCCCCATCGTGCGCGATCAGCACCGCGTGGCCGCTCATCTCGAGGAGCGCTCCCAAGCTGAGCGCCGCATCACGATTGTCATCCGCCACCAATACCTTCATGCGACCGCCCCTTGCTGGGATGCCAGCCTCCGCAACTTCGCCTGGAAAGCGTCAGCTGCGCGGGCAGTTTGGCGACGGCTCAAGGGAGGGTCAAGCCCAAGCGCCGCAAGCATCGCGAGCCGCCGCCTCGCGCGTGCGATCGTTGCGCGGCGTGACCGGTTCGCTTAACGTGAGTCATGGAAGACGGTGCTTACCGCATGCAGGCTGCTGCCGCCGCCCGCGCGCCGGTCTTCGTTCCCTGGCGCGTGTTTGCGCCGCTGCTCAGCACGGCGTTGATCATGCTGGGCGCAGGAATATTGGGATCGCTCTTGCCCTTGCGATTTTCCGCGATGGGCTTATCGCCCGGCACGATCGGTGTGATTGCGACGGCAGAGGCGCTCGGTTTCCTCGTGGGCTGCCTTTATAACCACAAGATCATCGCGCCCGTGGGACTCGAGCGCGCCTACGCCGCATTCGCCGGCATGAAAGCGGTCGCGATCTCGAGCCTGTATTTCGCGCAGAGTGTGCCGGTACTGATGATCTTCCGATTCATGATCGGATTGAACGCGGCCGGGCTCGCGATCATCGTGGAAAGCTGGTTGAACGCCCTGGTGCCGAACGAGCAGCGTGGCCGGGTATTGACGCTCTATGTCCTCGTGTACGGGCTCTTCTATGGCGCGGGACAGCTGCTCGCGCAAAACCTCGACGTACGAGGACCGGAGTTTCTGATCATCTCGGGCATCTCGACCACGCTGGCGCTCGTGCCCATGGTGGGTATCAATGTACAGGCACCGCAGCTGCCGCAGCGCGTCAAGCTGGAGATCCTGAAGGCAATGCGCACCTCGCCGGCCAGCGTCATGGCGTGTCTGCTGAACGGTTTGATCCTGACCGGATTCTTTACGGTGGGACCGCTGTTCGGGGTGCGCATCGGATTCGACCAGCAGCATGTCGTCATACTGATGGCCTGTGTGTCGCTGGGCGGCCTCTTTCTACAGTGGCCCATCGGTCATCTGTCGGACAAGATCGACCGGCTGTACGCACTCATCGGCTTAGGTGTGGGAACGCTCGCGGTCGCGGCGGCGCTCGTAAGCGTCGATCACCGCATGCCCTTTTTCCTGATCGGCATCCTGTTCGCAATCTTCGGCGGCTTCGCCGAGAGTCTCTACGCGGTCGGCGTGGCGCATGCCAACGATCGAGCCGACAAGAGTGATTATGTCGCGTTGTCCTCGACACTCTTGTTCGTCTGGGCGCTCGGTGCGGCGATCGGGCCGACCACCGGCACGTTCGCCATGCAGCTCATCTCCCCGAGCGCATTCTTCGACTACGTGATCGTGTTGACGGCGGCCTTCACGCTGTTCGCCACCTGGCGACTTCGCCGCCGCAAGCAGGATCGAAGCGTCGAGGAGCGCGAGGTGTTCCTTCAGTACCCGCAGACGTCGCCTGAAATCTATGCCTGGCTCCCCTATCACAAAGAGCCTGCCGGCGCGTCACCGTCCGCGGACTCGCAGAGCCCTCCGACCCCGCCGGATTCGCCGGCCGAAGCGCAGCTGCCGGCGGGAGCCGCGGCAGCGGTACCGGCGCGGGCCGGGGACGATACATGAAGCTCGGGGAAATCATGAGCACGCGCGTCGTGACCGTCGAGTTCGACGATTCGCTCGCGACGGTGAAGGAAATCTTCGACTCGTTGCGCTTTCACCATCTGCTGGTGGTCGGATCGGACAGGAAGCTTTGCGGGGTGATATCCGATCGCGATCTGCTGCGTGCCATCAGTCCGTATGTGGGAACCCCCTCGGAGACTGCGCGCGACTCGGCAACGCTCAAGAAGCGAGCCCACCAGATCATGACGCGCTCGCCGGTGACGCTGCGCCCCGACGCGAGTCTCGCGGACGCCACACAGCTGTTGCTCGACCGTCGCATATCGTGCATCCCCATCGTGGACGAGGGATTCAGGGCCGTGGGTATCGTCAGCTGGCGAGACATCCTGAGGTCCCTGCCCGGGTCTCCCGGCGCTTGATTTCGTGCGAAGTCGGCGGCCCTGCTGCTACATTAGCCGGCCTATGCGGTCCCCTTCTGAATCGGCGGAACAGCGCACCGAAGACAGGCGGGCGATGAGGCCGCTCATGCTTTGCGTGCTTTGCCTGGCCGGCGCTCTTGCCGGCTGCTCGCATGCAGCGGCGCCGCAGGCACGGGGGGATGAGCCGATCCTCATCCACACACCGCCCATCAAGCAGCTGGACTTGAGGCAGTTGAAGGCACTTTCCATAGAATGCGAGAAATATTTGCCCGGGCAGTTTGCGCGCGGACCCTACGATGCCGCTTATTGCCAGGCCGCCATCGATACCTGGGGGGACGCGCCCCTGCAGATGGTGCGCATTCCAGCCGCGTCGCCGCACGCGAATTGAATTCCATCTCCGGCTCCCGCCGCATCGATCGTTGCCGTCTGTGCGGTAGCACACAGACTTTGCGGCAAGAAGTAAAATAATAGTGTGCCGCTCGTGTAAGCTTGCCAGCCACGGCCATATAGCGCTGCGTTTCGATCAAATCCACGGAGGCGTTGTGCTGAGAGCCGAGACGATAAAAGACCGACACTCCGACATTTTCACCTTTCTTCAGGGTGATCTAGCCTCGACGGCGACGCAGTGCCACCAACCCGAAGAGACCGGCTCGGAGAGCCTCGTCTACCTGAGCGAGCAAAAGCACCTGGATTGCGTCGTCAGCCACGATCCGGCGATTGTCATCGTGCACGACAAGCTCCTTCCCTCCATCCATGCCGGCCAAGAATGGCGCGGGTGTTTGTTTTCGGTGACGGCCATCCCGTCCGCGATGGCGGCGCTGCTCAAGTACTTCGATCGGAAGGCGGAGCGTTTCGACAATGGGGCACGCACCATCCTACGGCGTTGGTCCACCCCACCGCGACGGTCGGAGAGGACGTCATCCTGGGCCCCTATTGCGTGATTGGCGCGAACGCCGTCATCGGGGCCGGCGCCTGGATCGGCAGTCACACGGTCGTCGAGAACGACGCATCCATCGGCGCGCGCACGATCTTGCATCCTCACGTCTTCGTGGGCTCGGCCTGCGAGGTGGGCGCCGATTGCGAGATTCATCCCCACTCGAGCATCGGGAGCGACGGATTCGGCTACGCGCGTGGCCCGCAAGGCAAGCCCATCAAAATATGCCAGCTGGGGAACGTCGTGATCGGCGATGATGTCGAGATCGGCAGCAATTGCGCCATCGATCGAGCAACGCTCACGTCGACCTTCATTCGCTCCGGAGCGAAGCTCGACAATATCTGCCACATCGCCCACAACTGCGACCTCGGAGAGTACGGGCTGTACACGGCGGGATTCATGATGGCCGGCTCGACCAAGATCGGTCGCGGCTTCGTGACCGGCGGGAATTCCGTGGTCTCGGCACACCTGACGCTGGCCGACAACGTCCACCTGGCCGGGCGATCCACCGTGACGAATAACGTGACGCGGGCCGGAGCCTACGGAGGCTATCCGTTACAGCGCTTGCCGGATGCGCTGAAGACCGCTGTCAACACGACCCGCCTGGCGAAGCTCAGACGCGATCTGCGCAAAGTCATGAAGCATCTTGGGATAACGAGCGACGATTTGGAGACCTGATACCGAAGGTCCGATCAGGTGCTATGCAACGGGAGACGATCCTGCTGCGAAGCTCCGATCATCATAGCCCTTGCTGCCTACATCCCGAGCCGGTGGGCTGCGGAAAACCTGACCCGAGCGTAGGCACTTCGGTGCGTGCCCAAAGTCGTACTTCGGCGTCCAGCCGAGTTCCGTTCTCGCGCGATCATTCACACGAGGTCGCTTGCAACCGTGCGCCTGTGCTATCTCGATGATTGTGCAGAAAGAAGACGCGGTCGCGGGGAGGTGAAGGAACCGCAGCTCAATGCAAAGGGAATCAAAAGACGGCTTTGTCCTAGGTTTAGGTGTTGACGGCGACGTTATGATCGCTTTCGAACCTAGAACTCGATGGAGTCCTCTTCATGATTTACCTGCTGGAATTTCTGGGCTTTTTGGGGGTCGCCATCCTTCTCGCCGCCAGCCCGCTGCTGGTCCGAACGCTCGAATATATTCGTCCTCGCCTCAGGCGATCCAGCCGGGAGGCCAACGGGCATGAGTCCTTTCAAGCGCGATCAGACGAGCGGTCGGAGATCCGCAACGAGATTCGTCGCATGACGGCCGTCCTGGAAGTGGACCGACGCGACGTGCAACGCGATCCGCACTCCTGAGTCCCTTCCCATAAATGCTGCAGTGCAGCGCCGTTATACGGCGCCTGCCGTGTCATCGCGCGGTGATTCTCCCGGCGCCTCACCGGGGTTGCAGTCAGGTGCGCTGGGGTTATAGTCAGATTCTAGGAAGTCGCGCGATTCGCCGGCCGCAGGATTCGTGGCGTTCAAAAGTTTCGATCCATCAGCGTCAATCTTAGGAGGACACTGCCATGGGGACGACGCTCGTTTCGGGTCAAGATCGATCTCTCCATCTCGAGGTGCTACACGCGCCGTTCTACCAGCCGCTCGTCTGGGTCGGCCGCGGCTGGCGCGACATGCGCAAGAGCTGGGGAGCGAGCCTGGGCTATGGGGCGCTCATTGTGGCGCTCGGTTGGACGCTCTTGGTATTTTGCGCGACGCATCCCTACTTTGTCGCCGCGGCCATCACAGGATTCTTGCTCGTGGGGCCTGCAATGTCGGCGGGCCTGTGCGAAATGTCGCGCCGCCTCTCGCTCGGTCAGCCGGCGAATTTTGACGATTCGCTCGAAGGATTCGCGCGCAATGCGCCTGCGCTCGTCGAATTCGGTGCGATTCTCGCGATCTGCGGGGTCGTCTGGTTCGCCCTCTCCGCAATCCTGCTCGGCAGCGTCTTTCACATCCCGGCTCCGAACGTGAGCGAGACCATGTATCGCGGCTTCATCGACTCCGCGAATCGCTCGCAGGTGCTTGGCTACATCGGGGCGGGCGGCATCCTGGCGGCCGGCGTGTTCGCCATCTCGGTGGTTGCAATCCCTCTCATCATCGATCGCCAGGCCACGGCGGCCCAGGCGATGCTCGCCAGCATCAAGGTCGTGCTTGGCAATATTCCGGCGATGATCCTCTGGAGCGCGCTGATCTTGATCCTGACCGTGGTCGGCTACGCCCCACTGCTCATCGGGCTCTTGATCACCGCGCCGCTGTTGGGCCATGCCACCTGGCATGCCTATCGTGACACGCTGCGCTGAGCCGCCTGGTCGAGCCGGAAACTTATCGTCCTAGCGTGAATGGCGAGCGCATATTGGACATGAGCACGGCCGGCAGTCGGCGCTGAGGGATGTGCGGGCGATATGTCTCGCCGAGCGAGGCTGCCATCGAGCGCGAGTTCAACCTCGTGCACATGGAGTGGCAATTTCCCTCGAGCTTCAATGTAGCGCCTACCCAGGAAGTGCCGGTCGTTCGACTGCGCAAGGGCGAGCGTCAGGGCGTTCGGTTGCGCTGGGGCCTGATCCCCTATTTCGCGCAAGGCGTTCCGCCCAAGTACTCGACCATCAATGCGCGCATCGAGACCGTCCAGACCGCGCCCTCGTACCGAGGTCCCTGGAGCCGCGGACAGCGTTGCCTGGTGGTCGCGCAAGGCTTCTTTGAATGGCAGACGCAATCCGACGGCAAATCGCGCGTTCCCTACTACATTCACCTCAACGACCAGGAAATCTTCGCCTTCGCCGGCCTGTGGGATGCATCGAGGACGGCGCAAGGCACGTGGATCGAGTCGTGCGTTCACCTCACGATACCCGCGAACCATCTGCTCAGTGAGATCCATAACACGCAGCACCGCATGCCGGCCATCCTCGCCCGCGAGGATCGCGAGGCATGGCTTTCGGGATCGCACGAGGAAGCGTGGGCGACTCTCAAGCCCTATCCGGACGAACACATGGTGGCATGGCCGGTGAGCACCCGGGTCAACAAGCCGGCGAACGATGATGCGCAGCTGATTGAGCCGGTGCGCGCTGCCTGAATCATCTTGCTCGTCGTGCCAGGACACTGCTAGCAGGTAGGCGCTGCGCCGACCGCCCGGCCCGGTCGGGCCGCCCGCGCCGCCCGGACGATCAGCGGCCCGAGCGGTCTGGGCGATCGTCGATGCGCAACTCCCTTTTATAGAGCGCGATACGTTCTCGATAGTGCGCGGCGGCATGGGCGATCATCTTGAGGTCGTCGTCGTCGACTTGGCGCACGATTTTCCCCGGTACGCCCATGACCACCGAGCCATCCGGAATGCTCTTGTCGGGCGGCACGAGCGCGCCGGCGGCGATCACGCAGTCGCGTCCGATACGGACCCGATCGAGAATACGCGCGCCATTTGCGATGAGCGTCGAATCGCCCACGATACAGCTGTGCAGAAGCGCGCAGTGACCGACGGATACATTGCTGCCGAGCGTCGTCGGCTCACCCTCGTCCGTGTGAATGACGCTGCCGTCCTGCACGTTGCTGCCCTCGCCCAGCTCGATCCAGTCGGCGTCGCCGCGCAGCACGCAGTTGAACCAGACGCTCGATCCCTTCCCGAGCCTTACGCTGCCGATCACGCAAGCGCCCGGCGCGATGTAATAGTCATCGCCCGCAGTCTCGATTCTTCTCTCGCCCAGGGAAAAGATCACGCGGCTCTCCGATCGGGGGTAGGTATCCGGTTCCGGCCGCGCAGTGCGAGGATCGAATAGTAGACGACGCCAATGGCGATCCAGCACGCGCCGAGGATCTTCGCCGAGCGATCCATCTCATAGAGCACGAACAGAATGATCGACAGGCCCAGCAAGGGACACAGAAGATGCCGCAGCCAGCGGCCGGTTCGCTGACGCAGCCAGTAGTGATTGATGACGGACAGATGCAAGAGCACGAAGCCCGAGAGAGCGCCGAAATTTACGATCACCGTGAGATCATCGATGCGCGCGGCGAATAGGAGACCCACGAGCAGGGATACGACCGCAACCCCGATAGTGCTCACGTACGGGGTCTTGAACCGTGGATGCACTTTGGCGAGGAGCGCCGGCAACTTGCCGTCGCGCGCCATGGCGAAAAGCACCCGTGCAACGGCAGCCTGCGCCGCCATGGCATTGGCGATCGCCGAGGCGAGCACCACGGCCACGATGGTGATGAGCTTGAGCCACGTCCCGCCCGCGCGTTGTGCAATGTCGTAGAACGCGGTCTCGGGAGACGAGAACGTCATGCCGCGGGACAGATCCGTGGCGATCCACGTCTGCAGCATGAATAGCGCGCCCACGAGGAGGAGCGACAGCACGGTGGCGCGGGCGATGGCATCCGGGCGACCGCCGTTCTCCTCCGATAGGGTCGAGATGCCGTCAAAACCCAGGAAGGAAAGTACCGCGACCGAGGTGGCGCCCGCCACGGTGCCCCAGGAAAACGCGCCGTGGTTGTAGAGCGGCGTCCAGGTGAGGTGCCCCGCTCCCGCCCCGCGGTAGAGCGCTGCCAGGCCGAAGCCCACGAACAGTGCGAGGGTCGCGAGCTCCATGAACAACATATAGCGATTGACGCGCGCCGTGAGCTCGATGCCCACCAGGTTCACCGTTGCATTGAACGAGATGAAGAGAACGAGCCAGAGCCAGCCCGGGACTTGCGGCACGAGGGGACGCAGCGCCACGACGCTGAACAGATAGAGAAGCGCCGGTACGAGGATGTAATCCAGGAGGATCAGCCATCCCGAAAAGAACCCCGCGATCTCGTGCAAGCCGCGCTGCGCGTAGGTGTACACGGAGCCCGCGAGCGGAAACGCCCCCGACATGGCGGCGTAGCTCAACGCGGTGAAGATCATCCCCGCAAGGCCGATCAGGTAGGCGAGCGGCACCATGCCGTGGGCCGCCTCCCATACGAACCCGTACACCGAGTACGGGGCGATGGGCACCATGAAAACCATGCCGTAGATCAGCAGATCCTTGGTCGTCAACGCGCGACGCAGTTCTTGCCGGTAACCGAATTCTTCCAACGACATGAAATCTCCCGAATGGATCCTAGCTTATCCCGTGACCTGCGGGCCGCGATAGAATTGGCGGTATGAGCCACTCCCGCACCATCCACCAGTCGCACCTCGGCTGGGACAACAGCCTCGAGCCCGCGGCGCGCATCGCTCCGGGCGAGATTTTGCAATTCGACGTGCTCGACGCCGCCGGCGGGCAGCTGTCCTCCGCCTCGACCGTCGAGGATGTGAGCCGCATGGATTTCGGGCGGATCAATCCGGTATGCGGACCGATTTTCATCGAGGGCGCGCAACCCGGCGATGTGCTCAAGGTGACGCTTCTCGGCTTCGAGCCTTCGGGCTGGGGGTGGACGGCGAACATACCGGGCTTCGGCCTCCTCGCCGACGAGTTCAAGACACCGGCGCTGCATCTGTGGAAATACGATCCGGGCGCGCTCGCGCCCGCTCTGTTCGGCCGCTGGGCCAAGGTTCCTTTGAAGCCTTTCACGGGCACCATCGGAGTCGCACCCGCCGCGCCCGGCAAGCACAGCATCGTTCCGCCGCGGCGTGTTGGCGGCAACATGGATGTGCGGGACATTGCGCAGGGCACGGAGCTCTATCTGCCGGTGGAGGTCGCCGGCGCGCTGTTCTCCGTGGGCGATACGCACGCCGCGCAAGGCGACGGTGAGGTCTGCGGTACGGCCATCGAGAGCCCGATGCGCGTGGCGCTGAAATTCGATCTCATCGAGCAAACGCCGCTCGCCTTCCCGCGCTTTCGCACGGCAGGACCGGTCACGCGCCACCTCGACTCCAAGGGCTACGAGGTGGCCACCGGCATCGGTCCGGACTTGATGGAGGCCGCGCGCGCCGCCCTACGATCGATGATCGACTTGTTGACCCAGCGGCACGGCATGCCCGCGCTGGACGCGTACATGCTATGCAGCGTATGCGGCGATCTGCGCATCAGCGAGATCGTCGACCTGCCTAACTGGACGGTGTCGTTTTACTTTCCGCGGGTGGTTTTCGAGTAGCCTTAGCCCGCTTTTTGTGAGGCTGCGTCGCGTGCGCCGAAGCGGCCCCCGACGCGGGCCCGGTTCCCGGCGCACTTGCAGATTCCGACACCTCGGCTACCGGCACGGCTGCGGCTGCGGACCCCATCGGGGCTCGCGGTGCGGTCGGAGCTCGCCGCACGTCCGCGGTTCCCGGCGCAGTTGGCGCGGCGGCTTTCAGCGCGAGCGTGAGCGCCTTGCGGGCCTCGGGCCGGATCATGCGAGCGCGGCAATCGGTGAACGCCTTCAGGTCCTCGAACGGTCGCTCGCCGCGAAACACCGCCTTGTCGAGCCCTTGGGTCCACTGGCAGTTCTTCTCGAGAAACTTCGCGAACGCGGGCGACTTCGATCCGAGCGCTGTCTCGTCGTTGTCCGATAGCCAGTACACATCGGTGCTCGGACGCTGAAAGACCTGCTCCACCAAATCGGCAGGCACCTCGTTCTCGACGAGAAAAGCGCGCACCGGCGCTTGCATGCTGTCCTCGAGCAGCGCGGCTTCGGTGGTGGGGCGAGCGACCCATTCTGATTCGGCGAGTCCCGGACGAGTCACACCGAGGAGGTTCTCGCCGTCGGTCCCGCGCTCCACCGCCGCGGCATAGATCAAAAAGCAGGCGCCCGCGCAGCGCCCAGTCAGCGGGCCTACGACCACCTGCGTGTACAGGGCTTTGACCAGCCTGGCGATCTTCATGGCCTCGCCGGCATTGCCCTCATTCGAGGCCAGAATGAGCTTGTTCTGGGACAGGAAGCGTTTGTCGTCCTCGGCGATCTTGGCGAGCAGCCGATCGTAATCGCCCGGCGTGATCTCGCCCGAGAGCACGAGCGGTCCGACGGGGCCGACGTACTCGTTGTTGAAGGCATCGCGATCGAGGTAGTAGAGCTCGGCGCTCCGCGCAAAAGCGCCCGCTAGCAGGAATATCGTACAGACGAGGGCGAGGCGCATATGAAGCGCGATTCTCCCGAAATTATGCCGCAAGACCGCCGACCACTTCACGAGCCCGAAGCGTCGCGCTGCTGCGCGCCGGCGGCCCGCAGCGTGCCACCCGTGCGCGCTTGGATTACCATCGTGCCATGGAATCGCTGGGACCCGCCGAGATTCCGACCTCCGGCCATGAACTCCGGCACGCGACGCGCGAGGCGTTGCTGCATGCGCTCTATGAGGCGGCTGAAATCGAGCACGACCTCATGTGCACGTATCTCTATGCGGCGTTCAGCCTGAAATCCCCAGACGAGGGCCTGAGCGGTGCGGAGGCCGATGCCGTCGTGCGCTGGCGGCGGGAAATCACGGCCGTCGCCATCGATGAAATGAGCCACCTCGTGGCGGTGTGGAACATCACCTCGGCTCTCGGCGGCGCACCGCGCTTCGGGCGCACCAACTTCCCCCTCGATCCGGGCTACCTGCCTGCCCGCATCGTCGTGAAGCTCGCCCCGTTCAACGAAGCCTCGCTCCAGCACTTCGTCTATCTCGAGCGTCCCGTCGGATCGAACGAGCCGGAGGGCGTCGGTTTCGAGCCCGAGCGCATGTTCCAGCGTGGCATATTGGCCGGGCGCCTCACTCCCATGCCCATCGACTACTCGACGGTCGGGGAGTTCTACAAGGTGCTCGGTGAAGGCATCCGTGCGCTGGCCGCACGCGTGGGAGAATCGGCCGCGTTCGCGGGCGACCCGGCGCTGCAGCTTTCTTCGACCGAGACGGCGCTGCCTTGGGCGCGGCCTGTGCGCTGCTCGAAGACCGCGATGGAGGCGCTCGATGCCATCATCCGCCAGGGCGAAGGCGCGCCCGGACACAGCGCGGGATCGCACTTCGAGCGGTTCTGCACGATCCGCGCGGAGTATCAGGCGCTCAAAGCGGCCAATCCGGCCTTCGCACCGAGCCATCCGGCCGCCGTGAATCCCGTGCTGCGGCGTCCGCCGCGACCCGAAGGGCGCGTCTGGCTGGAAACGAATGCGGCCAGCGCAACCGTCGATGTGGCCAACGCCGCCTACGGCTTGATGCTGCGGCTGCTCGCATACTCGTATGCCGTGGCCGCACCGCACCCCGACAAGACGCTCGCGGTTGACCTTGCAACCGGCCTCATGCGCGCCATGGCGCAGTTCGGGCAGCACGCGGCAAGGCTCCCCGCGGGACCCTCGAACCCCCAGTGCAACGCGGGCATGTCGTTCACGACGCTCCGCGATGCGGCTGCGTTCCCGCCGGGTCCGGCGGCGCGGCGCTTTTTCATCGAGCGCTTGTCGGAGCTCACGGCTGCGGCCGCCGGACTTCCCGACCGAGCGGCAGCGCGGGTGCAGGAAGGAACGAGACTGCTGCGGTCACTCGCGGAGCGCGCGGGGAAGCGCCTGGATATGGCCGCCGCACCGGCAGCCGTGGTGGGCGCATCCGCGGCCGTCGCACCGGCTCAGGCCGCCGCACCGGCTCCGGCCGTCGCGCCCGCGCCCGCAGCCGCGCCGTCCACGAGCGGCGAGCCGACCCACACCGTCGACGGCGTGGAACACATCGAAGGTCGAGCGATGACGTTGATTTACGAGGGACACCGTTGCATTCACGCCCGCTTCTGCGTGACCGGTGCGCCGCGGGTGTTCCTCGCCAACGTCAAGGGTCCGTGGATTCATCCCGACGCGATCGATGGCGAACGGCTCGTGGCGATTGCACAGGAATGCCCGTCCGGCGCGATTCGCTACCGGCGCAAGGATGGGCGGCCCGACGAGAGCGCGCCGCCCGTGAATCTGGCCGCCATTCGCGAGAACGGTCCGTATGCGTTCCGTGCTGCGCTTGTGCTCGATGGTGCGGCGGCGGGCTTTCGGGCGACCCTGTGTCGCTGCGGGGCTTCGAAGAACAAGCCGTTTTGCGACGGCTCGCATCACGCAATCGAATTCTCCGCCACGGGCGAGCCGGCGAGCGGCCAGACCGACATGCTCGCGGTGCGCGACGGGGTGCTCGCGATCGAGCCGCAACTCGACGGACCGCTGCAAGTGAAAGGCAATCTCGAGATTACCAGCGGCACGGGCCGGGTGGTGGCACGCGTGACGACCACGTACCTCTGTCGCTGCGGGGGCAGTGCGAAGAAACCCTTCTGCGACGGGACGCATGCGCGCATCGGGTTTCGCTCGTAACGGGTTTCGCCGCAGCGATCAGCTCGATCGGGTGATGCGATGGAGCATGAGGTTGCGCACGCGCTCGAACCCCAAGCTCGCATACAGATCGATGGCGCGCAGATTGGGCGCACCGACGTGCAGCCAGGAGACCTAGCCGGCGCGGCGGTGATGTCTCGCAAGGTGGCGGACGACGTCGGTCGCGCAGCGCCGCGCTGCAGGGCGGCGCTGCGATGCGGCTACTGCTTCTTGTCCCCCGCCGGGACCTTCAAGACGCCCCGCCGCAGCTGGTCGCGCTCCATGCTGACGAACAGCGCGCGGAAATTGCCTTGACCGAATCCGTCATCGCCGCGCCGCTCGATGATCTCGAAGAAAATGGGACCGATCAATGTCTCGGTGAATATCTGCAGCAGGAAGCGTCCCTTGGCACCGTCCAGCAGGATGCCGCGCTTGCGGATCTCCTCGACGTTCGCACCGTGCCCGGGCACGCGCTCTTCCAGCATTTCGTAATAGGTCTCCGGCGGGGGCGTCATGAACTTCACGCCATTGGCGTGCAGCCGGTCCCAGGTCGCGAGGATATCGTCCGTGCGCAGCGCGACGTGCTGAATGCCCTCGCCGCGATACTGCTGGATGAACTCCTGGATCTGGTCGACCTGATCGCTCCCATCCTCGGTCTTCGACTCGTTAATGGGAATGCGGATCTTGCCGCAAGGAGAGGCGAGCGCGCGGCTGGTGAGGCCGGTGTATTCGCCGGTGATGTCGAAGTACTGGTGCTCGTGAAAGTTGAACACGCGGTGGTAGAAGTCCTGGAAGTAATCCATCCGTCCCTTGCCCACATTGTGGGTCAGGTGATCGATCTCCTTGAGACCGGCGCCCGCGGGATGCTGGTCGATGTCCGCGTCCATCACGAAATCGATGTCGTAAATAGAGGGCCCTGTGCGGCGATCCACCAGATAAATGAGACTGCCGCCCACACCCTCGATCGCCGGGATGTTGAGCTCCATGGGCCCGACGGCGCCGCGAACCTCGCGCGCACCCGCCGCCACCGCATCCCGCAAGGCGCGCGCCGCGTTCTCGACCCGAAAGGCCATGGCGCAGACGCTCGGCCCGTGCTCGCGCGCGAATTGCTGCGCCAAGCTATTCGGTTCGGCATTCACGATGAAGTTGATGTCCCCTTGCCGATAGAGGGCCACGTCCTTGGAGCGGTGCCGGGCGATGCGGCTGAACCCCATGCTCTCGAAGAGCCGCGCGAGGTGGCGCGTATCGGGAGCGGTGTATTCCACGAACTCGAATCCATCGGTGCCCAGGGGGTTGGCCGATGGCGGGGCCTGGCCGGTTGCGGCCGCATCGCTCGTTGCGCTCACGGGAACTCCTTCGCCGTACTGAATCCGCCTACTGATATATACGCCACACAGCGCCCCGGCCAAGCAGGCAGCGTGACGGGTTGCACCACAATACGGCGTTTGTCCCGTCAATATCTGCCATAATTCCTGCGGAATCGGCTCCTATGTGGCGGACTATGCCAATAGATACGGGATGAATGGTGGAAAGCGCCATGGAACTCAAGAGTGCTGACCACCGCATTTTGCGTGAGCTGGGCCGCGACGGGCGACTGTCGAACGTGGAGCTCGCACGGCGGGTGCGCATGTCGGAATCGGCGTGCTTGCGTCGCGTACGAGCGCTCGAGGAATCGGGGGCGATTGCGGGCTATCGCGCCGTCATCAATCCGGCCGCGCTCGGGAAAATCCTGTCCGCCTACATGCTCGTGAATTTGGATCAGCGCGGCGCGGCCGACGCGAATGCGTTTCTCGACGTGATCCGCGGCGACGAGCGCATCATCACCTGCGCGGCGGTGACAGGGCAGTACGATCTGATCCTCGAGGTGTCCGTGAAGGACGTCGCGGACCTCACCGACCTCACGCTCGATACGCTGTTGAAGCTCCCCACGGTGCGCGACGTCGTGACCTGCCTGTCGCTACGCTCTTACAAAGCAGGGGGCGAGCTCGTCCGGCGCTAGGGCGGGAAGCATTCTCGAAGGATCGAGGCGCCGGCCGTGCTCGGCGGCTGCGAGCGCACGCTCAATCAATATGCTGCAGCGCCCTTACCGCACTCGGTCTCGCGATTTGCACGAGGCCCCCTGCGCCGCCGTGAGCAATGGTCCGAATGGCGATTCAGCGCACGCCGCCATGCAACATGTTGTGACCATGGTCACTGTGAGTGGGCACACCCCGGGCTAGAGTTTTCCAGGGGTTTTCCCCATGGGTGGTACATGCAAAGCCTGAGTCGTGCCCTGAAAATTTGCCTGCTAGGTGCGCTGAGCGTGCTCGCCGCGTGCAGCAATGGCGGGACTGCGGACTTTCACCTCCCCGTGGGCGGCAGTATCAACGGTCTCGCGACCGGCACGGAGCTGCAGCTCGACCTCAACGGCGCTTCCACCGTTACTGTTGCGGGCAACGGCCCCTTCTCGTTTCCGATCGCAATGCCGGTCGGCGCAAGCTACGTGGTTACGGTATCCGGTCAACCGGTCGGTCAGAGCTGCGAGGTTTGGAACGGCACGGGCACCGTGGGCGCGAGCCCCGCCAGCAGTTTGTTCGTGACGTGTACGGCGGTGGAGCGCACCGTGAGCGGAACCGTCTCGGGTCTTCTCTCCGGGCGGTCGCTGGTCCTGCAGGATAACGGCACCAACTCCACCACGGTCTCCGCCGATGGCACGTTCACTTTCTCGACGCCGGTGGCCGGCGGCACAAATTATGCCGTGAGGGTTCTCACGCAGCCCTCCGGTCAGAGCTGCTCGGTGACCGACGGCACGGGCACGATGGGATCGAACGAGGTCTCGAACGTCGCGGTCAATTGCTCGGACGGCACGTACAACATCGCGGTCACGGTCATGGGACTCGCGGCGGGCGGCCTCACACTTCAGAACAACGGCGCGGGCACGCTGTCGATTTCCTCGAACGGCACGTTCAACTTCAACCAGCCGGTCGCAAGCGGCTCGGGATACTCGGTGACCGTGGCGAGCGAGCCCTTGGGCCAGGCGTGCACCGTGAGCAACGGCTCGGGCACGGTTCAAAGCAGCAACGTCACGAACATCGGGGTCGTCTGCGTCTCGAATCTCTATCAAGTCGGCGGCACGCTCGCGGGCCTGCTCGCCGGCCGCAGCATCGTGCTGCAAGATAATGGCGGAAGCTCCACGATGGTCTCGGCGAACGGCGCATTCCTGTTCGCGACACCCGTGGCGAGCGGCTCGGGCTACTCGGTGACCATCCTCACCCAACCCATCGGACAAACCTGCTCGGTCGCCATGGGCTCGGGCACGGTGGCCGGCGCGAACGTGACCGGCGTCGCCGTCAATTGCTCCGACAATACCTACGACATCCAGGTGACCGTCTCGGGCCTGCTCGCCGGCCGCAGCGTCGTGCTGCAAAACAATGGCGCAGACAGCCTGACGATCCCCGCCAACAACACATACAACTTCAATACCCCCGTGGCGAGCGGCTCGGCCTACAACGTGACGGTCTTTACCCAGCCGGCGGGCGAGACCTGCACCGTGAGCAACGGCACAGGCACGGTCGGCGGCGCGAACGTCACCGGCATCGACGTAGTCTGTACGCCGATCGCCTATTCGATCGGGGGGTCGGTGAGCGGGCTAAACAGCGGCAACAGCGTCGTGCTCCTCGACAACGGCGGCAACTCGACGACGGTATCGGGCAACCACGCCTATACGTTCTCGACGGACCTCGCGAGCGGGTCGGGCTACTCGGTGACCGTGTCCTCGCAGCCGCCCGGCCAGAATTGCTCGGTCAGCAACGCGACAGGCACGGTGGTGAACGCGAACGTAACCAACGTCACCATCAGCTGCGGCGACAACGATTACAACGTCGGAGCGACGGTCAGCGGACTGCTGAGCGGCAACAGCGTCGTGCTGCTCGACAACGGCGGCGATGCACTCACCGTCATGACCGACGGCGTGACTTACGATTTCTCGACGCCGGTGGCCGCCGGCTCGACCTACAACGTCACCGTCCAGAGCGTAACCGCGGGCCAGAGCTGCAGCGTGACGAACGGCTCGGGCACCATTGCGGGAAGCGACGTCGTCGCGACCGTCAACTGCACGCCGATCGACTACTCCATCGGCGGATCCGTAACCGGTCTGCTGCCGGGCCGTAGCATCGTCCTTGAGGACAACAACACCAATCTCACCACCGTATCGTCGAACACGACGTTCACGTTCTCGACCAAGATCGCGAGCGGCTCCGGTTATGCGGTCGCCGTTTCGACCTTGCCGGTGGGACAGGCTTGCTCAGTGACGAACGGCTCGGGCACGGTCGCAGCCGCCAATGTGACGAACGTCGTCATCAACTGCACCGACAACACCTATGACATCGGCGGCACCGTCAGCGGTTTGACCGGCAGCGGTCTGGTCCTTGAGGACGAGGGCGGTGACAATCTGCCGCTCGCCCCAAGCGGCGGCGCCTTCTCATACACCTTCGGCACCCCGATCGCGGCGGGCTCGCCGTACGCCGTCACGGTCCTCGATCAGCCGACTGGTCAATACTGCACGGTGAGCAACGGCACGGGCACGGTGGCCGGCAGCGCGGTGACCAACGCCAACGTCACCTGCGTGAACACGTACAGCGTCGGCGGCACGCTGTCGGGATTGACCACCGGGTCGCTCGTGCTTCAGGACAATGGCGGGAGCAATCTCACGCTGACCGTCAACGGCTCCTTCTCGTTCACGACGCCGGTCGCGGCTGGCTCGACCTACGCCGTGACCGTGCTGACGCAACCGGCGGGTCAGGATTGCACCCTGACCGCAGGCTCGGGCACGGTCGGGGCCGGCAACGTGACCACCGTGTCCGTCATCTGCGCCGGCGCGTGGGCCTGGATGAGCGGCGCCAAGCTTCAGGGCTCCGTCGGGACCTACGGGACGGAGTACACGGCGGCCTCGAGCGACACGCCGGGCGCCCGCTACGCGAGCGTCACGTGGACCGATTCGACCGGCAATCTGTGGCTTCTCGGCGGCGCCGGATATGACGGCACCGGCCACAACGTGTACTTCAACGATCTGTGGAAATTCAATCCCGTCACCGGTTGGTGGGCTTGGATGGGCGGATCGGCGACCACCAACCTGGCAGGGGTCTACGGAACGCTCGGCACGGCCGCGCCCGCCAACGCGCCGGGGTCGCGCAGCTCCGCAGTGTCCTGGACGGACTCCGCCAGCAATCTGTGGCTGTTCGGCGGCTACGGCTATGACGTGAACGGCAATCTCGGTAACCTCAACGACCTGTGGGAGTTCAACCCCGCGACGCAGGAGTGGACCTGGGTCGGCGGATCGAGCACGGAGAATGCCTACGGACTTTACGGCTCGCAGGGTTCAGCCTCCTTGACTAACATGCCGGGCGCTCGGAACGGGGCCTTGTCATGGACCGACAGTGCCGGCAACTTCTGGCTGTTCGGCGGCAACGGCGAGGCGCAATCCGGCACCGGGGGCTCGCTCAACGATCTGTGGATGTTCAACCCGACGCTCGGCTGGAAGTGGGTATCCGGCTCGAATGGCCTCGACCAGGTGGGCAGTTATGGAACCCAGGGCACGCCGAACTCCGGCAACGTGCCGGGTGCGCGGCAATTCTCGAGCGGCTGGATCGACGCCGCCAGTAACCTGTGGGTGTTCGGCGGTCAGGGCTACGACTCGTCCGGGCACCTCGGCACCATGAACGACCTGTGGCAATACAACTCAACCGCGGGCACTTGGACCTGGGTGTCGGGCTCGAGCACCATAGCGGCCCTCGCGGTTTACGGTACCCAGGGCGTCGCGGCTGCGGGCAACGTTCCCGGTGCGCGCGACAATGCCGACGCCTGGATCGACAGTTCGGGCAATCTGTGGCTGTTCGGCGGGTTCGCCTACAACTCGACGGGCACGCAAGGCAGCGTCGACGATCTGTGGACGTACAATCCGACGGCGGGCAGCTGGACCTGGGTTGCCGGGTCCTCGACCGCCGATGTAAAAGGCGTCTACGGAACCCAGAAGACGGCGGCTGCTAGCAATGAACCCGGCGCGCGCAACTCGGCATCCGCATGGACAAACCATACGGGCGGTTTCTGGGTGTTCGGCGGACAGGGCTTCGACTCGACGGGCGCGGGCGGCCTGCTCAACGATCTGTGGGAATACGTGCCCTGAGGTGAGGCCGGCGGGGGTTCCCGCGTGAGCCTGCGCATCGTGCGTCTCGGATCCGAGCGGCATCCGCACGAGGGATTGCGCATCGGTACCGTGCGACGGCCGCCGCGCGGGGTGGCCAAGCAAGACTACGCGCGGCGGGATTTCTTCGATGTCTGGCTGCCGCTGCTCGCGCCGAGCGAGGCGCTGCTCCATGAGGTAAAGGCCAGCGGCGGGGATGAGCGCAGCTGGCGCACGTTCGTGCGCAAGTTCCGCCGCGAGATGCAACAACCCGCAGCCGCGCGCACGCTGGACTTGCTCGCCGCCTTATCGCACACCACGCCGCTGTCCGTGGGCTGCTACTGCGCCGATGAAGCCCGTTGCCATCGCAGCATCCTGCGCGAGTTGCTGACGGATCGCGGTGCGACATTCGCCGCCCGTGAATCCTCAAACCCCGCGGAAAAAACGCTGTAGGGCATTCGCCGACAGACAGTCACGGAGCGTTGCTTCTAGCACGCCGCCCCGTTGCGACCATACTCCTCCCTCAAAACCAACGTGATCCGTGGCACGGGGACCACGGCGGCGGATGAGGAGAACGAAGTGAAGCGTCTAACCCTGATTCTCGCCACGACCAGCGCCGTTGCAGCAGTCTCACCTGCCTTCGCCGCGGACTGGAAAGCGCAGCCCCCGGCGGTGAAGCGACAGATGATCTCGCAGATGATCTCCTGCATGAAAAAGCGCATGTCCAACGACCGGCTGATCTCTTATAACCAGGCCGCCAAATTCTGCCGAGAAACAGTGGAAGGCCAGCTCGAGAAGAGCACCTCGGGCCCTCTGGTCGCTGCGGACACGTCGGACACGGTCGCGGCCAAGTAAACGCGCGAAACAGCCACGCCGCCACGTCGGCGGGGCGCAAGCGAGCGCGGATGACCGTGCCGCCGCATAGCTCGCGTATCCGGTAACATAGCCCGGGTGAGGATCGTCACCTATAACGTCAACGGGATCACGGCGCGCCTCGGGAATTTCCTGCGCTGGTTGACCGAACGGACCCCCGATGTGGTCTGCCTGCAAGAACTCAAAACGCCGCAGGAGAAATTTCCAGAAGGCGCAATCCGCGAGGCCGGCTACGGGGTGATCTGGCACGGCCAGAAGAGCTGGAACGGCGTTGCCATTCTCGCCCGCAATGCCGAGCCCGTGGAAATCCGCCGCATCTTGCCCGGCGATCCGGACGACGTTCACAGCCGCTACATCGAAGCCACCGTGCACGGACTCACCGTCGGCTGTCTGTACCTGCCGAACGGCAACCCGGCGCCCGGTCCGAAATACGACTACAAGCTCAAGTGGCTCGCGCGGCTTCTGACGCATGCCGCCGCACTCGCCGCGAGCGAGACGCCGGTCATTCTCCTCGGCGACTACAACGTGATTCCCACCGAGCGCGACGTCTACAAGCCCGAACGCTGGGTCGACGATGCGCTGTTTCGCGTCGAGGTGCGCGAGGCCTTCGCGACGCTCCTCAAGCAAGGCTGGACGGACGCGCTGCGCACGCTCCATCCGGACGAGACCATCTACACGTTCTGGGATTTTTTCAGAAACGCCTATGCGCGCGACGCGGGTCTGCGCATCGATCACCTGCTGCTGAATGCCGCGCTACGGCCTCGCTTGACGGCGGCCGGCGTCGACCGCGACGTGCGGGGCTGGGAGAAACCGAGCGATCACGCCCCCGTCTGGGTTGAATTGCGGAGCTGATGCCGTGCCATTCGACGCGCTGCACCTCGCCCGCGCGCAGTGTTGAGGTCCGTCTGCTAGAACGGCTAGCTAGAACGGCGCGCCCTCCATGTCATAGCTCTCCACTCGCCCGACCTTGGCGATGGCCTGCTGAACGTCGGGACGCGCGAGCACCGACTGCCACCGCGCGCGCATCTCGAGATCACGCGGCGTGGCTTGCTCGGGTGCGTAAGTCTGCACGTTGCCGAGCGCATTCTGGCGTGTGTCCGGGTCGAGCAGCTGGCGTCGCAGCTCCTCGGCGGCGCGGTCCAGCCGATTGGCGATGATCAGGTCACTCAGATAGCTCATAGGGGCTTCGCCGCGATGCGCGCGAACATAGCTCAAGGAGCGCTCGAGCTGCGCCGCATCGCCCTCCTGAGTTGCGACATCGAGCCTCACGCTTTCCACCTGCATCTCTCCGTACGGGCTCAGACCCTCGGTAATCTGTGCGAGCACCGAACGCGCATCCGCGGGGTGACCCAGATCGCACTCAAGCCCAGCGAGGTCGATTGCAGCGGAGACGTTGTCGCGATCGTGCTCGAATTCTCGGGCGGCCGCCTTGAGCTGGGCGACGCCCTCATCCCACAGCCCGAGATCGAGCAGCACGGAGGCTCGCTCCGTGAGCAAGTCGCCGTACTCAGCGAGATAATCGACGTAACGCCTCTCCGGATAGTTGGTGTCGCGAATTTCGGCGACGGCGTCGTCGGCGATCGCCAGGGCGGCGGCCGCGTGGTGCCGGCGCATGAGTGCCACCATCAACAAGGCCTTGACGCGCAACGAATTGGCGCCGTCTTCATCCTTGGCCTGCAGCCACTGGATCTGCCGGTCGGCCGCCGCCACGGGGTCGAACGCTTCTGGACGCGCGGCGACCAGGGTGTCGAACCGCCGGTCGGAACGGATCTCAACGAGCACGAGCGGATCGGTGATGCGAGCGGATACGTCGACCGCCTCGGACTGCCGCCCCTGCTCGATGAGCAGCAGCATCAGATCGCGCCATGACTCGCTCGGCTCGATGTCCCACTTGAGCTTGAAGTTCGCCGCGTACAAGGACTCAAGCAGCGCCAGCGCCGTGGCGCGGGGTAATTTTGCTTGGCCGGCCAGGACTGCCGTGAGGTAATCCTCGTCGATCTTGCCGAGCCGCTCGGGCCACTTTCTCGCGACGGCGGTCAGCGACTCCGCAATCAGCGGCTGGTCGTGCAGGTGCCAGCCGATGGTGACGAGCGCGAGCTGCTCATCAGCGGTTGTCTGGGGCATCGCGGCCGCGCGGGTCATGTACCTTCGCGCAAGCGACCACCGTTGAACGCGCATCTCAGCTCGCCCGGCCGCAACCAGCGCGTGGTACTGATCGTCGCTCGGCAAGCGCGCGAACGAGCGCGCATCGATGAGGGATTGCAGGGCCGCCAAACCCGCCTCGAATTGCTGGTTCGCTATCAGGCGCAGCGCATCGTCGAGGCGCTGGCTCGCGGCTGACGCAGAAGCCGACGTGACCGCGGAGGCAGAAGCAGGCTGCCCGGCCGGCAGCGCATCATGCGGAGAAAGAGTGCTGCAGGCCGCGAGCGTGAGGACTGCGAGCCTCGGGAGAATTCGAAATGACGGCAATGCGGGTCCAACCTTTCGGGATCGCGGGCAGCATTGAACCCGCCGGCGGAGGGGAATGCAAGCAGGCCTTGGGCCAGACGGCCCGCGGTCACTCCTTGACTTCGTCCGTCCAGACGCGGAAGACCTGCAAGTGATTGGGCCCGAAGCCCGTGCTGATGGCGACGTCCGCCGCGTCGCGTCCGCGAGCGATGAGAATCCGCCCGATGCGCCGCGCGTTGTTGCGCGGATCAAACGTGTGCCAGGCGCCGCCGAGATACGCTTCGAGCCATCCGGCGAAGTCCATCGGCACATCGGCAACCGGTACGCCCATGTCGCCGAGATAGCCCGTGCAGTAGCGCGCCGGAATGTTGAGGCAGCGGAGCAGCGTGATCGCCAGATGTGCGAAATCTCGACACACGCCCTGTCGCTCGGCGTACACCTCGGCGGCCGTTTTCGTCGCGCGCGCGAAGTGATAACCGAAGCAGACGTGCTTGTGTGCGAAATCGCACACGGCCTGGACGCGTCCCCAGCCGGGCGTCATGCCGCCGAACAGCCGCCACGCCTCGTCCATCAGGCGCTCGGTCTCGCAATAGCGGCTGCCAAGTAGATACACGAGTGCCTCGTGCGGCAGCGATTCGACCGGATGTTCTTGTGCGTGAGCGAACGCAGGCTCGGGGAGCCCTGAGTCCTGGATGAGCGCATCGGCGGTCAGGCGAGTGATGCCTGCGGGCGCGACAATGCGTGTGCACGTATTGCCGAAGCAATCCATATACGTGTCGAGCGGGACGGCCGGATCCGTCACGAGCCGATCGGAGAGGAGCAAATCCGAAATGCGACTCGGATGCACCTGCAGCATCAGAATCATCGGCACGGGTTGCGGGCAGTTGTAGACGAGTTCGTAGCCGAAACGGATTTTCATTTGCAGTCTCTCTCGATGGTCGCCCTTTATGTCACCTGCCGCGTCGCTTGCCCGTAGGACCCGTTTGCGATTCGCCGTAGGCGTGCTGCCCTGCCCACTCCCACAGCCTGCCCAACTACCGATCGGGCGCACCTCCGGCCCGCCCGTCGGTCATCCGCCGACATAAAACTGCCGCAACGACCGATCGCTTACAATCCACCCCGAACCATAGCGCGCCGCGTCCCGAAGTAAGCGATGAAGACTTTTCACTGTAGCCACTGCCAGAATCTGGTGTTCTTCGAGAATATCCGTTGCCTCAACTGCGGTCACTCGCTCGCCTTCCTGCCCGATCGACGCCTCATGGCCGCGCTCATACCCGGCGAAGGCGGCGTGTGGAAGGCGGAGATTCCGCCGGGCGACTCTCGCCCCTATCGTCTGTGCGCGAACTACGATCAGGTGAGCGTCTGCAACTGGGTCGTGGCGGTGGACGATCCGCACGACTTCTGTCGCTCGTGCCGGCTGAATCGCATCATTCCCGATCTGTCCTCGGAGCGAAACCGGGTCGCCTGGTTCCGGCTCGAGGTCGCGAAGCGCCGCTTGCTCTATACCCTGATGGGCCTGAATCTTCCGATCGAGCCGAAGAACGGCAACAACGGCGGCCTGGCTTTCGAGTTCCTCGAGGACCCGAGGTGCGGCGATGCCAAGCGGGTGTTGACCGGTCACGACAACGGCCTCATCACCATCAACATCGCGGAAGCCGACGATGTGCATCGCGAGCAGCAGCGCTCCCTGCAGAAGGAGCCCTATCGCACGCTTTTGGGGCATTTCCGCCACGAGATCGGGCATTACTTCTGGGATCGGCTCATCGCCTACGGACCGCTGCTCGAAGACTTCCGCACGCTGTTCGGCGATGAGCGCGCCGATTATCAGCAGGCGCTCGACCGGCACTATGGCGAGGGACCGCCGCCGCGCTGGGAGGACAGCTTCATCAGCGCTTACTCCACCATGCACCCGTGGGAAGACTGGGCGGAGTCGTGGGCACACTATCTGCACATGGTGGATGCGCTGGAAACGGCCGGCGCAACCGGACTGGCGCTCCGCCCCAAGCGGCCGGACGAGCCGCAAATGCAGCCGCCGCCGGATCCCTTAAGCCCGAACTACCGCGATTTCGACGCCATGATCGAGGCGTGGCTGTCGCTCACCTACGTGCTCAACAACTTGAGCCGCGGCCTGGGGCTCCCGGACAGCTATCCGTTCGTGCTCTCCGCACCCGCCATTCGCAAGCTCCGCTTCATCCACGACACCATCAACGCGCACCGCGAAGCCAACACCCGGGGCGCCTTCGCGGCGTGAGGGCGACGCCCGTCCCGTTTCCCTCGCCCGCGGCTCGCATGCTATACACGAGGCTCTTCCCCCTGGAGCCCACCCGGTGTCGATTCACGTAGCGCTCAACCATGTGATGCATTACCGGTACGACCGGCCGGTGATGCTCGGACCGCAGATCGTGAGGCTGCGGCCGGCGCCCCATTGCCGCACGCGCATCCTCGCCTACTCGCTCAAGATCGAGCCGGCCGAGCATTTCATCAACTGGCAGCAGGATCCGCAGTCGAACTACCTCGCGCGCCTCGTGTTCGCGAAGCCGGCGCGCGAGCTGCGCGTCGAGGTGGATCTCACCGCAGAGATGGCGGTGGTGAACCCGTTCGACTTCTTCCTGGAGCCTTACGCGCAGCACTTCCCGTTCCGATACGAGGCGACGGACGAGCGCGAGCTCGGCCCGTTCTTGCTCACCGCACCGGCGACGCCGCTCTTCACGCGGTATCTGGCGGGCATCCCGCGCGAGCGGCGCACCACCATCGATTTTCTGGTGGACGTCAATCGCCGCGTAGCGGGCGATGTCAGTTACCTGATCCGCTTGGAGCACGGCGTCCAGCCCCCCGAAGTCACGCTCGAAAAGCGCTCCGGCTCGTGCCGCGATTCGGCAGAGCTGCTGGTGCAGTTGCTGCGCCACCTGGGGCTCGCCGCCCGCTTCGTCTCGGGTTACCTCATCCAGCTCGTTGCCGACGAGAAGCCGGTGGACGGCCCCGCCGGGCCGAGCCGGGATTTCACGGACCTGCACGCGTGGTGCGAGGTGTATTTGCCGGGCGCCGGATGGATCGGCCTCGATCCTACCTCGGGCCTGCTCACCGGCGAGGGGCACATCCCGCTCGCATGCACCCCGGAGCCCTCCGCCGCGGCTCCGCTATCCGGCGGTGTGGACGCGTGCGAGACCACGTTCGAGTACGCGATGAGCGTCGCGCGCATCTGGGAAGCGCCGCGGGTCACGAAGCCGTACTCGGATGCACAGTGGGCGGCGATCGATGCCGTGGGCAAAGGCATCGATGCGCAGCTCAAGGCGGGCGACGTGCGCCTCACCATGGGCGGAGAGCCGACATTCGTGTCGAGCGAGGACACCCATGAGCCGGAGTGGAACACCGAGGCACTCGGCGAAAACAAGCGGCGGCTCGCGGCGGAGCTCTTCTGGAAGTTACAGGCGCGCTACGCCCCGTCTGGGCTCGTGCATTTCGGCCAAGGCAAATGGTATCCGGGCGAGCAGCTGCCGCGCTGGTCGCTGAATTGCTTCTGGCGCAAGGACGGCGAGCCGATCTGGACCGAGCGCGCGCTCATTGCGGATGAGGCGCGCCGCTATCCGCAGGCCCATGCCAATGCCCCGCGGCTCCTCGCCGCGGTCGCGGCCGCGCTCGGGGTGGGCGCCGAGCACGTGTTCCCGGTCTATGAGGATGTGTTCTATTACGCGTGGCGCGAGCGCAAGCTCCCCGCCAATGTCGACGCGATCCATTCCAAGGTCGCGGATCCGCTCGAGCGTGAGCGACTGATGCGCGTGTTCGAGAGCGAACTCGCAGCGCCGGTCGGCTATGTGTTGCCGATCACCCGGCCGGTGGAGGACGCCCCGTGGCGGAGCGGCCGGTGGTTCTTACGCCGCGAGCGCTGCTACTTGATTCCCGGCGACTCGCCCATCGGGTTCCGTTTGCCGCTCGATTCGCTCCCCTGGGTGGAACCGGCCGACTTCCCACATCTGTATCCGCCCGATCCCAACCAGAGCTTCGCGCCGCTCGCACCCCATCGCGACCTGCGCGAGCCGGTGGGCGCCGAGGCGAAGCCGGCCGACATCGTGCGCACCTCGATGTGCGCCGAGGCGCGCGACGGCGTGCTCTACGTGTTCATGCCGCCGACGCGCAGCCTGGACGATTACCTGCGAGATCGTCGCCGCGGTGGAATCCTGCGCGAGGTCCTTGGGGCAGCCGGTGGTGATCGAGGGCTACGAGCCGCCCGCGGATCCGCGACTCGCGAATTTCAAGGTGACGCCCGATCCCGGCGTGATCGAGGTGAACGTGCAGCCGAGCGCGAGCTGGGACGAGCTCGTCGAGCTCACCACCCATCTTCACGAGACCGCGCACGCTTTACGGCTGCGCTCGGAAAAATTCATGATCGACGGGCGGCACGTCGGCACAGGCGGCGGCAACCACATCGTGCTCGGCGGCGCGACGCCCGGGGATTCGCCCTTCTTGCGACGCCCGGATCTGCTGCGCAGCCTGATCTCCTACTGGCACAATCATCCGTCGCTCTCGTACCTGTTCTCGGGACTCTTCATCGGGCCCACCTCGCAGGCGCCGCGCGTCGACGAGGCACGCAACGATTCGCTCCACGAGCTCGAGCTCGCGTTCAAGCAATTCCCCGCAGCCGGCGAGGAGGTGCCGCCCTGGCTCGTGGACCGATTGCTGCGCAATCTCCTGATCGACGTCACCGGCAACACCCATCGCGCGGAATTCTGCATCGACAAGCTGTACTCGCCCGATTCCGCAAGCGGCCGGCTGGGCCTTCTGGAGCTGCGCGCCTTCGAGATGCCGCCGCACCCGCGCATGAGCCTCGTACAGCAGCTGCTGCTGCGCTCGCTGGTCGCGCGCTTCTGGCGCGAGCCTTATGCGCCGGCGCGGCTCGCGCGCTGGGGAACGCAGCTGCACGATCGCTTCATGCTGCCGTATTTCATCTGGCAGGATTTCTCCGCGGTGATCGAGGAACAAAGCCGCGCGGGCTTTCCCTTGCGGCTCGAGTGGTTCGCACCGCATTTCGAGTTTCGCCTCCCGAGGCTCGGCGATCAGGTGTTGCGCGTCGCGCAGCTGGAGCTTCGCCAGGCGCTCGAGCCCTGGCATGTGCTGGGCGAGGAGAGCACCGGCGGCGGCACGGTGCGTTATGTCGACTCCTCGCTCGAGCGCGTCGAGCTCAAGGTGAGCGGGCTTGCGCCCGACCGCTATGTCGCGACCTGCAACGGACGCGCGCTGCCGTTGCGCGCGACCGGGCGCGAAGGAGAATACGTAGCAGGCGTGCGCTTCCGCGCCTGGCAGCCCTGGTCCGCGCTGCATCCCAAAATCGGCATTCATTCGCCGCTGACATTCGATATAGTGGATACCTGGATGCATCGATCGGAAGGCGGTTTTCGATATCATGTGGTTCATCCGGGCGGCCGCAGCCATGAGACCTTTCCCGTGAACGCGTTCGAGGCCGAGAGCCGACGTCTGGCACGCTTCTTTCGCATCGGCCACACGCCGGGTGCGGTGCACCCCGCACCTGCCGAGTCGAGCGACGAATTCCCCTTCACCTTGGACCTGCGCGATCCGCCGAGCCGGTGAGCGATCCTAGACTCCAGAGCTACCGCAGCGACCCGCGTCGCTACGACGAGCTGTTGGACGGCGACGGCCGCGTGCGCAACCACTGGCGCTCGCTGATCGACGGCGTATTCGAGGACGATGCGCGCGCCGCGCGCCGCGCCACCGAGTTCACGCGGCGCATGATCGTCGAGAACGGCATCACCTATAACGTGTACGCCGACGCGCAGGGCCGCGACCGCCCCTGGATCCTCGATCCGCTGCCGTATCTCATGACGGCGGAGGAGTGGCAGAACATCGAGGCAGGCGTCGCGCAGCGTGCGGCGCTCTTGAACTCGGTGCTCGCGGATCTGTATGGACCGCAGGAGCTGCTTGCGCAAGGCGCGTTGCCTGCGGAGATCCCGTTCGGTCATCCGAACTTTCTCTGGCCCTGCGTGGGCGTGCGTCCGCCGCAGGATCGCTGGCTCTCGCTCTATGCGGTCGACCTCGCGCGCTCCGCCGACGGGCGCTGGTGGGTGCTCGCCGACCGTACGCAGGGGCCCTCGGGTCCGGGCTATGCGCTCGAGAACCGGCAAATCGTGCGCCGTGCGTTTCCGCATCTCGCGCAAGTCATGGACGTGCGCCCACTCGGTGCGTTCTTCGCGACGCTGCGCGCGGAGCTCCTGCGCGGATGCCGGCGATGAGCCCGTCGCGGTCGTGCTCACGCCGGGCTCGTTCAACGAGACCTACTTCGAGCACGCCTACATCGCCCGCCAGCTCGGGTTTCCCTTGGTCGAGGGCCACGACCTCACCGTCCGTGACGCGCGCGTTTATCTGAAGACGCTCGCCGGATTGAAGCGCGTGCACACCATCCTGCGCCGGCTGGATGACGATTTCTGCGACCCGGTGGAGCTGCGCGCCGACTCGGCGCTCGGCGTGCCGGGGCTGCTCGCGGCGATGCGCCTCGGGTAACGTGTTCGTCGGCAACGCGCTCGGGAGCGGCGTGCTCGAGTCGGCGGCTTGGCTCGGCTTTCTGCCCGCCATCGCCGAGCGGCTCCTCGGCGAGCGCCTGATCCTGCCCTCGGTCGCGACCTGGTGGTGCGGCGAGCGGCCTGCGTTCGAGTCGGTGATCGCGAATCTCGAGAATCTGGTCATCAAGCCGACTTTCCCGGACCAGAACCTCGACGCGGTGTTCGGCAGCGATCTCGACGCCGCCGAGCGCGAAGCGTCTGATCGCGCGCATGCGCGCGCGCCCTTACGCCTTCGTCGCGCAGGAGCACCTGGCGTTCTCGCAGGCGCCGGTCTGGTACACGAAGAGCGCGGACCGCTTCTCGGCGCGTGCGCTCGGCATCCGCGTCTACGCGATCGCGACGCCTGAAGGGCTACCGCGTCATGCCCGGCGGCCTCGCCCGCTTCGCCTCCGATGCGCACGCGGAGATCGTCTCCATGCAACGCGGCGGCGGCAGCAAGGACATCTGGGTGCTCTGCGATTCCGACGAGGCGGTCGAGGAATCGACCGCGCCCATTGCGCGGATCGACCGCACGGCGTCCCGCGCGGGTCACCGGGACCTGCCCTCGACCCTCGCCGAGAACCTGTTCTGGATGGGGCGCTATGCCGAGCGCTGCGAGTTCAAGATGCGCATACTGCGCGCAACCCTTGGCCTGCGGCGCAATCTCCCTTTCTGCTCGCAGGCCATGGAGATCTGCAAGCACTACGGCGCCGCGCGGCTCTTCGATGCGCAGAAGCGCTTCACGCTGAGCGGGGACGTCGGGACGCCTCGGCGAGTGCGCGGCGCGGGTGCGCAGCAGTCTATCCGCCGAGAACTGGCGCGCCCTCACGGTTCTGCACGCGCGACTATCGGCGCGCCGAGAACGCGCGGGTCGACGCGCGCGAGGCCCTCGATCGATTGCTGATCTCGCTCGCAGCTCTCGCCGGCTTCGCGCACGACGACATGACGCAGGACGACGGCTGGCGCCTCATGATGATCGGCCGGCGCCTCGAGCGGCTGTTGTTCCTGTCCGCCGTGATCGCGCGCCGGCTTGGAGCATCCCGCGACGCCGCTGCGGCAAGAGCTCGAGTGGCTGCTCGAGATCGGCGACAGTGCCATCACCTATCGCAACCGTCACCGCGCGCCGCCCGGTGTGGGCCTTCACGGTGGATCTGCTCGGTCTACGACGAGCGCAATCCGCGCGCGCTCGCCTTCCAGTGGCGCGCCATCAATACGCTGCTCATCGAGCTCGCCGAATCGCTGGGCACGCGCCGCAGGATACGCTGTACGCGCCCATCTCGGAGCTGATCGCGATCAAGTACGCGCCGCTCGGGAGCGAGCTCGAGCTGTCGGCGGAGTCGCGCACGCGCTTCGCCGCGGGACTCGAAAGCCTCAACGCGGCGGCGGGGCGCCCTCTCGGAGCAGCTCACCTCGCAGCATTTCTCGCACGTCGACTACGAGGTCGGCGCGGTGTCCGCCTGATGCGCTACGCGGTGCGCCACGCGACGGTGTACGAGTACGGCGGCGACGTCGCGCACTCGCATCACCTGCTGCACTTGAAGCCGCGCGAGTTCGCCTACCAGCGCTGTCTCGATCACTCGCTCAAGCTCGATCCGCCGCCGAGCGCGGAGCGCGAGGACCTCGATGCCTTCGGCAACGGCATCGCACGGCTCGAGTACGATCGATCGCACGATCGCCTGTCGGTCGATCGCCGAGATGACGGTCGAGATCTTCCCGCGCGCGCCTGAGCCGCTCGAAACCTGCGAGCCCTGGGAAACCCTGCGCGAGCGCCTGTGCTATCACGCGGCGCCTCTCGCCGCGGCCGATCTCGAGGCGTGCCGCTACCGCATGCGCTCGGATCACGTGCCCATCAAGCAGATCTTCTGGGACTACGCCGCGGACTGCTTCGCGCCGGGCCGGTCGATCGGTGCAGCGGCGCAGGATCTGATGCGCAAAATCCATCGCGAGTTCAAATACGCGCCGGGCACGACCAACAACCGCACCTCCATCACCGAGGTGCTGAAGAGTCGGCGTGGCGTGTGCCAGGACTTCGCGCACTTGATGATCGGAGCGTTGCGCGCCGGCGGGCTCGCCGCGCGCTATGTGAGCGGCTACATCCGCACCGTGCGGCCGGGCGGCGCGGCGGCTATCGGCGGCGATGCCTCGCATGCCTGGGTGTCCGTGTACTGTCCGCCGCTGGGATGGGTGGATTTCGATCCCACCAACGACTGCCTGGTCGGCGAGGGGCACGTGACGCTCGCCTGGGGACGCGATTTCGGCGACGTATCGCCGCTGCGCGGCATCCTATTCGGCGGCAGCCGCCATAAGTTGAGTGTGGACGTGCGGGTGCAGCCGCTCGAGTGAAGAGGGCACGGCGCCACGCTCGATCTGGGCGGCGTATAGTGGACCTAGCCCAAGGAGAAATCTATGCACGGCAACGTCTCATTCCTCGAACTCGGCAGCGTCGATGCCGAGAAATCGCGCCCGTTCTTCGAGCGCGTATTCGGCTGGAGCTTCAATCCCATGAGCCAAGGCGGCGGATGGTTTCAAGCGCCTGCCATGCGTGTCGGATTGCATGGCAACGACCCGCAACCGCAGATCTATGTGTTTCTCGAAGTGCCCGAGCTGGAGCAAGCGATGGCTCTCGTGCGAGAAGCCGGTGGCGAAGCCGATCCGCCCACGTCGGAACCCGGGTTCGGGAAATTCTCGAGTTGCCGTGATCCTCAGGGTATCCGTTTCGGGCTGCATCAAAGGCCTTGAAGGCGGCCGTCGGCTCGACATGACCGCTCGACTCAACCACACCATCGTCTATTCGTCAGATCGGGCAAGGTCCGCGCGCCTTCTGGCCGAAATACTCGGTCTGCCGACGCCCGTCCGGTTCGGTCCCTTCGAGGTGGTCGAACTCGACAACGGAGTGTCGCTCGATTTCGCGACGGCCGATGGACCGATCCAGCCACAGCACTACGCTTTCCTGATTTCCGAGGCTGATTTCGATGCCGTCTTCGGCCGCATCCGTGAGCAGGGTCTCCAATACTGGGCGGACCCGAGGCGTTCCCGCCCTGGCGAGATCAATCACAACGACGGCGGACGCGGGGTCTATTTTCCCGACCCCGACGGCCACTATCTGGAAGTGATCACGCGCCCATACGGGAGCGGTAGCAGTTGAGCGGCAGGGTCGATGCGGAACGAATCGTGGCCGACAGAGGCGATTTTGATTGAGGTTACCGCCCGCGTCGCCCGCGTCGCCGGTCGCCCGCGTCGCCCGCGCCGCCGAAACTCCGTGGGCACACGCAAGTCCATGTCCTCGAACGGATCGATCTGGTAATCCCGCAGACTTCGCTTGAAGGTTGGGATGTCCAGGAAGCGAACCAGATCCGCCTCTAACGTGCGCACCAACACCTGGATCTCACGGATGTCGGCTTCCAGCGCCCGCTGCACGATCGCAGGTGACAATTTGCGCATGGGGGATTCCCCCATCGCCATCGCGAAGGGCGCTATGAATTCCGCCAATTCATCGCGCAACCGCCGTGATTGGTCCTCGAGAACATGGATATAGTGCCGTAGCCGCTCCTCGGCGAGACCTGCGAGGTCCTTGAGGTCAATTTGCTCGATGCTGAGCTGCAACTCGAGCAACGCGAGTAGGTCACCCGCCTTATAGGCTTGGTTGACGCGCTGCATGAGCTCGGTCTTGCGCGCATGCTCTGCCGGATCGGTCTCGCGGTCGGGATGTAGTTCGCTCACCAGCTTGCGAAAGACCTCGCGCACCGCCCGAGTACCGCCTTGAGCGGCCTCATCGCGCAGCGTCTCGCGGACGATTGTCTTGGCGGATTTTTTTCGCCGTGGCGGCTGTCGCGGTTCCGGACGGTCCGCTCGCAGTTGCTCGTCGAGCCAATGGGCCAGTTCTTCAGGCGACTCCCCACCGTGGTAGGCCTCGACATCGACCCCAAAGGCCTCGCTCGCCAGCGTGCGCATGACCTCCAAGTGCTCCTGTTGCTCGTCGGCGTAACTCCGATCAGCGTATTTGTCGTGCAGGCGCACAAGCTCTGGGTCTTGCGACTCGGCGAGCAGCTGTGAGAGCAGATCACTCAGGATGTAATGAACCTTGGCGCGCTCGCGTTTGCCGAGCGCTTTCCCATCGAGGGCGCGATCCAGCAACCGGACCATGGCGATCTGCTTCTCCCGCAGACGCGCCAATGCTGGTTGATAGTGTTCGGCGAGTTGCTGGTGATAGACCTGGCGAAATGCCTGCCAACGGGCAAGCTCCTGGCGCTGCAGGGTCAGCCGCTCGATGAGTTGGTTGAATTTCCTTTGCGCCGGTGTGAGCGCTGGGGCGCTGCCGACTATCCCAACCACGGCGCGGCCAGGTTCGGTCAACGCCTCGTCAAGCAGAGACCTTTGGTGCATTTACTGTCTGACCTCCTCACTTGACGGGCGCGCCATTTTACAACGCTGCTTGAGCGAGGGCACTATCGCTATACCGTTGCAAAACACCTCCTCGCCGGGATCGATCCGACAAGGCTCGAATGCTGGAGCTCATCTAGCCAAGGAGACGCTGCAGCCCTGGCGCAGCATCACAAGCATAGAACACTGCCCCAACCGGCAGGTCGGTTCCCACGGCCGCCGTAACCGAGGCGAGACCGGCTCCGCCAAATGCCCCGCACAGTTCGATCAGCTGCACACCCTGTGCGACAAGCTTGCGCGCCTCCTCTGCGGCGTCCTCCACGTGAGGAACACCAACACATACAAGAGTTCCGATAACATCCACGCGCGTCGTCGCGGAGCCATCGTCGATCGCATAGATGAACGCCCACTTGTACATACGCTCCTCCCATGACGTACACGCCACCGAACTCACGCGGCCCGGCATCAGTGCGATGCGCTAGCGACCTGCGCTTTCAACATCCAGGCCTGATCGATGAGCCACGCATGAATCGCGTGCGCATCGTCCGGCGAGAGCACGTCGTCGAAGCGACCCATGCCTTTGATGGAGTACGCGCCGCCGAGCACGATGGAATCGAACAGCGTGTGCGTCAGCGGGGTGATCCGCCGCAGATCGGGCAAGTTGCCGCGGCCCATCACGTGGCAGCGCGAGCAATAGCGGTTGTACAGCACTTCGCCCGCGGCGATCTGCCGCGCATCGGCGGGGCGCGTGGGCAGCTCGGGCAGCGGCACGTCGGTGCGCAGCGGCGGCAAGGGCGGCGTCGAGCCGCCGATTTTCATGACGATGATGCGTCCCTCGTTGCCGAACTTGTAGGCGGCCGACTCAGGATCCAGCGGCGCGCCGAGAATCACGGCGCCGCCGCCGTAGCCGGCGACGATGGCGACGTATTGCACGCCGTTCACCTCGTAGGTCATGGGCGCTGCCATCATGGAACTGCCGAGCGCGATCGAGACAAGCTTCTTGCCGCTGTCGGCCGTGTAAGCGTTGAAGTAGCCGTTGGCGTCGCCTTGGAACACGAGGCCGCCGGCGGTGGCGAGCACACCGCTATCGAAGCTCGTCGCAGTCGGCGTCTCCCATAGCACCCGATGCTCGGAGACGCTCCAGGCACGCAAGAATCCGCGCGAAGCGGGATTGGTCTTGAGGCCCCGCTCGAGTTGCGTCAGCGGCGGCACCTTGCCGTAGAGCGAGCGCAGGTCTTTCGGGTCGTACAGCTCAGGGGGCATCGCCGGCGTCGAGAATTGCCCCTCCACGAGTCCCGCTCGCCGATCGCTCGTCTCCAGAATAATGTTGCCCGCCTCGATCGCCGGCAGGAAGGCGATGCCGTGCGCCGGGTCGAAAGCCATGGGTTGCCACGCATGGGCACCGGCCTCGCTCGGAAACACGAGCGCCGGGCCGTGATCGTAGTCGGCGCTCGCATCGAGCACCGGGCGGCCGGTCTTCGGATCGATGCCGCGAGCCCAGCTCACGAAGGCGTATGGCTTCGCCGAAAGCAGCTCGCCCGTGGCGCGATCGAGCACGTAGTAGTAGCCGTTCTTGGGCGCCTGCATCAACACCGCTCGCCGCTTGCCGCCGAGCTCCAAGTCGGCGAGCACGATCTTTTCGGTGCTGTCGAAATCCCAGCGATCGCCGGGTGTGGTCTGGTAGTACCACGCGAGCGTCCCGTCTTTCGCATGAATCGCGACGATGGAGGCGGCATAGAGCTCATCGCCGCCGCGGCGTCCGCCCAAGTGCAAGTTATAGGGAGCCGCGTTGCCCGTGCCGATGTAAACGAGATCGAGGGCCGGGTCATACGCCATGCCGTCCCACGCCGTGCCGCCGCTGCCGGCTTCCCAGGGATGTTTGGGATCCCAAGTCTTCACGGCCGCCTCGAGATGCGGCTGATCCTGCGGACCCTCGGCGGGATCGCGCGGCACGGTGTAGAAGCGCCAGCGCAGCCTGCCACTCTCGCGATCGTAGGCGCTCACATAACCGCGCGCGCCCGCGAAATCCCCGCCACCGTTGCCGATCACCACGAGCTCGCCCGCGAGGAGCGGTGCGCCGGTGACGGTGTAGGGCTTTTTCGGCGTGCGCGCGACGAGCGTGTCGACTTTCCAGAGTCGCCGGCCCGTGCGGGCATCGATGGCGTGCAGCCAGCCGTCGAGCGCGCCCACGTAAAGCACGCCGCGGAACGCGACGAGCCCGCGATTCACGGCGTCACAACAGGCGTAGCGCGCCCACTGACCGTCGATCTGCGGATCGTAGGTCCAGAGCTCCCGGCCGCTCGCGGCGTCGAGCGCATACACACGGCCGAAATTGCTGGTCGCGTACATGACACCGTCGATCACGAGCGGCGTCGACTCCTGCCCGCGGTAAGTGCCGAGGCGGTAATCCCAGGCGAAGCCGAGCTGAGCAACGTTGCCCGTATGGATATCCGCAAGCGGCGAGAAATAGGTACCCGCGCCGTCGCGGCCCGGCGCAACCCAGTCGGCCGGCGCCGGCGCTGCGAGTCGCTGGGCGGTCACATCGGCGACGCGGTGAGGCGGCGCGGCGTCACCCGGCGCAGTGGCGCCCGGCACGTCGGCGCCGGCCGCGAAGGCCAGGAGCGCGATCGCAACCGCCGCGCACGATCGCAGCGCCCAGTCTTGCGCGTGCTCGGCCATCCCCGTAACAGCTCCTTAGAATCCGGCGACTGCCGGAATGATCTCGCGTCCGAACACTTCGAGCGGTGCGCTCTCGTGCACGTTCGGCATGTTGAATATGGCGTGCTGCACGCCCACCGCCGCGAGCGCCTTGCATTGCCCGATCACGTCCGCCGCCGAGAGTTTGCCCGCGCCGAGCTCGACCGTGCCGATCGTCGTCTTCTCGATGGCCTCGTAGTCACGTCCGATGCGGTCGCAATGCTCGCGCAGGATGGCGAGTTTCGCGCTGATCACGGCAGGCGACCCATAGATGTTGCAGGCATCGCCGTACTGCGCAACGAGACGCAGTGTCTTCTTCTCGCCCCCACCCGCGATGAGGATGGGTGGGTGCGGGCGCTGCAGCGGCTGTGGCCGACAGAGCGTGCGCTCGAGATGGTAATGCTCACCGTCGTAGCGGGCGTCCTTGTCGGACCACATCTGCTTCGCGATCTTGAGCGTTTCCTCGAGCCATTCGAAGCGCTCGGCGATGGGCGGGAACGGCACGCCGAGTCCCTTGGCCTCGCCCTCGAACCAGGCGGCGCCCAGCGCGAAATAGCTGCGGCCGCCGCAGAGCACGTCCAGGGTCGTCGCCGTCTTCACGAGCACGCCCGGGTGGCGATAGACGACGCCGACCGCCATGGGGCCGAGCTTGACGCGCCGGGTGACGGCAGCGAGATAGCCGAGCGTCGAATAGCACTCCAGCATGTCGTTCTCGGGAGGGCCCACCCCGACGATCTGGAAGTAGTGATCCATCACCCACAAGCTGAAGAAGCCGGCATCGTCGGCCGCGCGCGCAATCCCGGCGAGCTTGGGTGCGATGGCGGCCGGCCCTCCCGGCCAGGTGAAGCTCGGAACCTGCAGACCGATTCTCATGAAACCTCCGCGCATGCGCCGATGATCTTCCCGCGCCGCGTTCTCGCGAGCTCGGGCCACGAGCCATCGTAGCGCAAAGCGCCCCGGCTGGGCCGTTGTTATAGGATGCGCACTCTCGACATCACGGAGCTTCTCTTGCGATCCGCTTCTCGACTCCTCGTCGTCGCCTTGGCTCTGACGCTGTCCGCCTCCTGGATTCCGCCCCCGGCCTCGGCCGGCGGCGTCGGCGTTGCGCTCCCCTCGCTCGCGCCCATGATCAAGGTGGCATCGCCCGCGGTGGTGAACATCGCGACGCGCGGCGTTTTGACCGAGCGCGTCCAGCACAAGAACCCGCTGCTCCAAGATCCTTTTTTCCGGCGCTTCTTCAACGTGCCGAACGAGCCCACCGTGCGGCATCGCAAGTTTCAGAGCGCCGGATCCGGCGTGATCGTGGATGCGCGCAAGGGCTATATCGTCACGAACCGGCACGTCATAGAGAACGCCAGCGAGATCACCGTCACCTTGCTCGACAACCGGCGAGTCACGGCAAGCGTGGTCGGGAGCGATGAGGGCACGGACATCGCGGTGCTGCGGGTGCAGGAGCCGCATCTGACCGAGATGCCGCTCGGGGACTCTGCACGTCTGGAGGTCGGCGACTGGGTGGTGGCGATCGGCAATCCGTTCGGCTTGCAGCACACGGTCACGGTCGGCATCGTGAGCGCACTCGGGCGCACGGGCATCAATCCGCACGGCTACGAGGACTTCATCCAGACGGACGCCTCGATCAATCCCGGGAACTCCGGCGGAGCGCTGGTCAACGTCGAGGGCGAGCTGATCGGCATCAATTCCGCGATTCTCTCCTCGGAGAACGGCGGCAACATCGGCATCGGCTTCGCCATTCCGGTGAACATGGTCAAGGCCGTCATGCAGCAGCTCATCACCTACGGCGCCGTGAAACGCGGCGCGCTCGGGATCAAGCTCGGCGACCTGAGCGTCGAGCGCGCGGAATCGCTGGGGCTCGTGAATTCACGCGGCGTGCTGGTGGATGAGGTCGCGCGCGGCTCTCCCGCCGAGCGGGCCGGCATCAAGCCGGGCGATGTCGTCGTGTCGATCAACGGCATGGCGCTCGAGAGCGCCACGCAACTGCGCAACGCCATCGCGCTGTTACGCGTGGGTCAGACGGTGGAGTTGCGCGTGTGGCACAAGGGGGTCATCCGGCCCGTGGCAGTCTCCATCATCTGAGCGTTGCATCGCTAACGAGGCGCTGACGCGGGGCGCGAGCGTGCCGCCTGGCGAGACACCGGGCGCTGAATGATGCGGCGGAAGGTGAGATTGACTCGCGCACCGCACGGGCGTCGCTCCTTGGCAATGCCGTGCTTCCAATTGCGCTGGGTGGCGCCGCGCATGAGCAGCAAGCTGCCATCACCGAGCTCGATGCGAATGGACTTTCGGCTGCGATCGAGCCGATGCCTGAATACGAGGGTGCGTGCCTCGCCGAGGCTCAAGGAAGCAATGACCGGCTCTGCGCCGAGCTCCGGCTCGTCGTCGCTGTGCATGCCCATGCTATCGCACTCGTTGCGATAGTAATTGAGAAGGACGCTGTTGAAGCGCCTGCCCGCGGTCCGTTCGACGCTCGCCTTGAGCGCGAGCAGCCGCGGCGTCCACGGCAACGGATCGAGCTCGAGCCCCGAGTATTCGTAGCGCGCGTCCTCGTCGCCGTACCACGCCGTCAACCGCGGCTGCAGGTAGGGCTTGCCCCAGACGACCACGGATTCGGCTCGCCAAGGCGTGCGCTCGATCAACTCCCTCAATACCGCGCCTGTCGGCGCGCCGAACTCGAGGCAAGACCTATATAGAAGGTCTGCGTCGCTCGCCGGGAGGCGCTGGTTGGCATCGGACTGGAAGAGATCGGGCACGAACGCAGTGTAGCTCCACGGGCCACCGCGGCAAGAATAGCGCCCCGGCCGAGGTCGTTGGCGTCCAAGTCACTGATTTGTATAGCTTATCTGTCGCCGCAAGACGCACTCGGCGCGCGGCAGTTGACATCCCTCAGGCGCTATGGATAATTACTGCCAAAGCAGCGATTGTTTAGGCAGTAATTGCCGGAGCATTAAATGTCTGAGCAGCATTATCACGCAGCGACGTACACGGCCAAGAGCAGCGTCGGGTATCTGATCAAGCGCGCGCACGCCATGTTGATGGACTTGCTCGAGAATCTGTTCGCGGATCGCGGGTTCAGCTTCATCCACTACGCGATCCTGACCTATGTGCGGGATGGCATCGCCGTCAACCCGAAAGACATCTGCGTCCAGTACCGGCATGACAGCGGTGCGCTGACCCGCGTCATCGATCAGCTCGAGAAGCGCGGACTACTCGAGCGCGTGCGCCGAGGGGCCGACCGGCGCAAGGTGGAATTGCAGCTCACCGAGGAGGGTCGCAAGACCGTCGAAAGCCTCATTCCCCTGGTCGTGGACAAGCTCAACCTCGCGCTCGTCGATTTCTCGCGGGAGGAAGTGGCGGAGTTCAAGCGCCTGCTCGTCAAGCTCAACGCGCGGCTGACGACGACGCTCGATCCGAAGACGTCCCTCGAAGCGACGGCTGCCGATGCCCAGACGGACGCGAGCCAGAAACGGGTCGTGGGCTAAGGGTGAGGTCGATCATGCGTATCAAAGGTCTCGTACTGCTCGGCGCCGCCCTCCTCGTGGGCTGCGTGACGCCTCCGCGAGAGGACCCGCACCCGCGCAAGCTCGTCGAGCATGACGTGGGGCTCAGCGGCGCCGCGGTCGAGGCGGCGGCGCAGAGCTGGTGGGATTCTTTTCAGGATCCGCAGCTCGATCGGTTGATCCGTCAAGGACTCAAGGACAACCCGACCCTCGCGCAGGCACAAGCGCGCGTCGCCGCGGCGCTCGCGCAAGTGCAATCCGCGCAGGCGGCGCTCGGGCCGAAGGCGAACCTCGATGCGAGCAGCCTCTATCAGCGAGCGCCGCAAAACTACGTCATTCCGCCGCCGCTCGCAGGACATACCTCCTGGTTTAGTCAGGCCGGCGGCAGTTTGAGCTGGGACCTGGATTTCTGGGGGCGCCAGGCGGATGCGCTGCACAGTGCGCGAGATCTCGCGCAGTCGGCGCGCTTCGATGAGGAAAACGCGCGACTCGAGCTCGCGGGCGCCATCGCCCAGGCGTACATCGAGCTGTATCGCCAGAATGCGCTCGCAGACATCGCACAGCGCTCAGAGGCGCAGCGGCAGAACATTCTGGACATCACACGCCGCCGCGTCAGCGCCGGCCTCGATACGCAGCTCGAAATTCGCGAAGCCGAAGGCCAGCTGCCGCAGGCACGCGTCGCTTCCGAGCAGGCGCGGGGCGCGGCCGATCTCGCGGTCCACGAGCTCGCGACTTTGAGCGGTCAGGGAGCGGACGCCTACGCTGCCATCCAGCGCCCGGTGCTGGACGTGCAGGCGGCGCTGCCCGTGCCGAGCGAGCTGCCCATCAACTTGCTCGCGCGTCGGCCCGACGTGCTGTCGGCGCGGCTCTCCGTCGAGGCCGCGGATGCGCAGCGTCTCGCCGCCAAGGCCGCGTTCTATCCGGACATCAGCTTGCACGCGATCGCGGGCTTCGGGGCGTTCGGCTTGAACAATCTCGTGCAATGGAACGCGCGCGGCTATGGCGCGGGACCGGTCCTGTCGCTGCCGATTTTCGACGGCGGCCGCCTGCGCGCCGAGTACCGTGGGAGCGAAGCGCAGCTCGACGGCGCCATATCCAGCTACAACGATACGGTTCTGCGCGCGGTCCAGCAGACCGCCGATCAGCTCACGCAGCTCGATGCACTCGCGAAAGAGCAGCGCGATCAGCAGCAAACGCTCGATGCCACCGAGGCCGCCTACAAGCTGGCCGAAGAGCGTTATCGGGCGGGGCTTGCGGGCTACCTCTCGGTGCTCAACGCAGAGACGCAAGTGCTCGCGGCGCGACAGTCCATGGTGGACATCCTGACAACCCAGGCGGTCGCGCGCGTGACGGTGCTCCTGGCCGTCGGCGGCAGCTTCGATCCGCGCGCGTCCGGCGGCGTCGCCGATGCGCACACCGCCTCCAATTCTTCTGATCCTTTGACTCGAGTAAGCCCATGAACACGCAAGAATCCAATACATCCGAATCACAAACGTCAAATTCGCCGCGCCGCGTGCGGCATGTCGGGCTCTGGGCTCTCGGCGCCGTCGTCGTGCTGGGAGCGATTGGCTATGGCGCCTACTGGTTCGTCGACGGCCGGTTCTACGAATCGACCGATGACGCGTACATCAACGGCGATGTGGTGCAGGTAACGAGCGAGGTTCCCGGCACGGTGCTTTCACTGAAAGTCGATGACACCCAGCGTGTCGACGTCGGGCAGCCGTTGCTCCAGCTCGATCCTGCGGATGCGAAGATCGCGGTGGCCAATGCAGAGGCCGACCTGGCCCGTGCCGTCCGGCAGGTGCGCGGACTGTTCGCGCAGAGCAAGGAGCTGCGTGCGCAGATCGACCAGCGCGAGCAGGCAGAGCGCACTGCGGATGAGGATTTGCAGCGGCGCGGCGGACTCATCGCAGACGGCGCCATTTCCGCAGAGGAGCTCTCGCATGCGCGCGATGCGTTGACCACCACCCGCGCGAACGTCGCCGCGGCACGCGAGCAACTGGATCAGACCATCGCGCAGATCGACGGCACCACCATCGCGGACCATCCGCAGGTTCTCGCTGCCGCCGCGGCCGTGCGCAACGCCGAGCTGGCCTTGCATCGCACGGACCTCACCTCACCCGTGACCGGAATCATTGCGAAGCGCTCCGTGGAAGTCGGCCAGCGCGTCGCCGCGGGCACACCGCTGATGGCCGTGGTGCCGCTGGAAGACGTATGGGTGGACGCGAACTTCAAGGAAGTGCAGCTCAATCGCATGCGAGCGGGCCAGCCCGTGACCGTGCATACCGATCTCTATGGGCACGGCGTCACGTATCACGGCCGGTTGGTCGGCATCTCGGCGGGCAGCGGCAGCGCGTTCGCGCTCCTGCCGGCGCAGAACGCCTCGGGCAACTGGATCAAGATCGTGCAGCGCGTTCCCGTGCGCATTCTCCTCGATCCGCAGGAACTCAAGGCGCACCCGCTGCGCGTCGGTCTATCCACCACGGTGCGCGTGGATCTGCACGATACGTCCGGGCCCGCGATAACGACGACGGTGTTCCGCAACGCGCCGTTGCCCACGCAGGCGAGCGCGGGCGATGACCCGGGCGTGAATACGCGCATCGCGCAAATCATTGAGGACAACGCGGGCCCGAAGGCGCACGAGCCCGCCCGGCTCAGCCGCAGCGGCAGCGGCAGCGGGCCCGCCCAAGTCGCAAGCGGTCCCTGAGCGCGGCCCCATGAGCGCGAATGCCGCCATTGTCGCGGAGGCGCCCAGCTTAAGCGGCGCCACCAAGGCCGTGACCGCCGTGGCCCTGGCACTGGGCACCTTCATGCAAGTGCTCGACACCTCGATCGCGAACGTCTCCATCCCGACGATCAGCGGGGATCTCGGCGTGAGCTCCGACCAGGGCACCTGGGTCATCACCTCGTTCGCGGTCGCGAACGGTGTCTCCGTGCCGTTGACGGGCTGGCTCATGCAGCGTTACGGCGTGGTGCGCACTTTCGTGATATCGGTCGCCCTGTTCACCGTCGCCTCGCTCCTCTGCGGCCTCGCATGGAGCCTGCCCTCGCTCATTTTCTTTCGCGTGCTGCAAGGTGCGGTGTCGGGTCCCATGATCCCGGGAAGTCAGGCGCTGCTCATCAATGTATTCGGGCCCGCGAAGCGCAACACGGCACTCACGGTGTGGTCGTTGACGACGCTGGTGGCCCCCATCGCCGGACCCATGCTCGGCGGCTACATCTCGGATAACTACGTGTGGCCGTGGATCTTCCTCATCAACGTGCCGGTGGGAATCATCTGCACGGTGATCTGCTGGAACAATCTCAAGTCCCAGGAGACGCCGACCCGCAAGATCCCCATCGACCGCGTGGGGCTCGTGCTGCTGTTCATCTGGGTGGGCGCGCTGCAGGTCATGCTCGACAAGGGCAAGGATCTCGACTGGTTCAATTCGGCGCTCATCGTGTCGCTCCTCCTCGTCACGGTGATCGCGTTCGTTGCCTGGCTCATCTGGAATCTCACGGAAGAGCACCCGATCGTCGATCTGAGCCTGTTCAAGTCGCGCAGCTTCGCCTTGGGCACGATCGCGCTGTGCTTGGGGTATGCCGTGTTCTTCGGCAACGTCGTGCTCATGCCGCTGTGGTTGCAGAGCTACCTGGGATACACGGCCACCTGGGCGGGATTCGTGTCCGCGCCGAGCGGTGTCACCGCCGTCATCACCTCGCTCCTGGTCGGCCGCTTGATGCAACGCTTCGATCCACGGCTGATCGCTGCGAGCTCGTTCGGCTTCTACGGGCTCTCGTTTTTCATGCGCGCCCATCTCACGGCGGACGCAAGCTTCTTCGAATTCACCGCGCCGCAGCTGGTGCAGGGATTCGCGATGGGCACATTCTTCGTGTCCATGCTCGCGGTCATTTTCGATGGGCTGCCCCCGCAAAAGATTCCCATCGGCATCGGGGCTATCGAACTTCCTGCGCATCACCGCCGGCAGCTTCGCGACCTCCCTGGTCACGACCTTCTGGGACCGGCGCGCAGCGCTGCATCAGACGCGCCTCGCGGACACCGTCACGGTGTACGCGCCCGCCTACCAGCAATCACTCGCGCAGCTCCATCAGTTCGGTCTCGGCGATCAGGCAGCCGCGGGGTCGATGACCCAGCAACTCATCGGACAGAGCTATCTCTTGTCCTCGCTCGATCTCTTCTATCTGTCCGGGTGGTTGAGCGTGGCGCTCATACCGCTGTGCTTCATGGTCCGGCGCCCCGCGGTACACGGCGCAGTCGTGGCGGCCGCGGACTGAACGCGCGCCTGCCGGCGCATCGAGCGGCGGCGCGCGCGATCAATGCGGCGCGGTGGGCGGCGCGCTGGCGCCGAGGTCGTGCGGATGAGGCTTAACCTCGATGGCCACGGTAAGACCCAGGCGGCCGAGCAGCGATAGCGTCTCGGGCAGGAATTCGAGGTTGAACTCCTCGCGAGCATAGATGTTCACGTGCAAATCAGCCACGCCGCCTTCCGCCTTGACCGTCACCAGGAAGCCGAACGCCCGGCGCAATTGCGCCAGCGTCCGCAAGACCTCGCTCTCCACGCTCACTCGATCCGCCGCGAGCTCGGGTTTCGGCATCAGGCGAGCCATCCAGTAGCTTTCACGGTATGTGCCGCTGATCTCGCCTCCCGCGACATCGCGCCGCGGATCGCCGGCGCGCCAGGCGTGCAGGGGCTCGATGCCGAGGTTGCGCGTGATCTCGGCGGGCGCGATGTTCGGGTGGCGAATGCGCAGCGCGATGGTAAATTCGTAGTTGCCCATGCCGTCCCCTTTGGCGCAGGTCAGGCGCTAACGACCTCGGCGCTCGGCGCTCGAACGGCGGCCGAGACAAGGCGAAAACTGAGTTGCATCGGGCAGATTTTCTGGCCCGCCATGTCGCGTAATCGCACGCCCTGGCACTCCATCCGGCCGCTGCTCGATGCATCGATACGTCGTCGTCCCGCTGAAGTTTCCAGGAGCGAGGCAACCGCGCCGCTCAGATCGAAGTCGCCGTCGCAGTCGGCGCACGGGCAGGCGAACCGGAAGAAAGCCGCTGCGGCGGGATAGAGCGTGTGCAGCTGCGGCGATGGAATGAAGGCGCTCGCGTCGTTGAAGACGAGCTCGATGCGCAGCTGATCGACATTGGGGAAGACCTCCCGCAACGGCGCAGATCGCGTGCGCTCGCTCATGAGCCGCTCGCGACCGGTGATCTTCGAACTCTTGCGGGCAGTGATTCTCATGCAGAGGGCTCCATAAAAAAGCCTCGAAGCGGTTCGAGCGGACCTGCGCCAGCGCTGCTTGGGCGCCGGCGGACATCAAGGCAACAACGACCGGTGAGGCCAGCTTCGACCGGTCAGACCAGCTTCGGCGGGACACTGTCCGCAGCGGACCCCGGCGCGGGCTCGGCGGTCGTCGCCGACTCTTCTTCGGCGCGGGAGCGGCGCTTTTGCAGCTTCTCCTCTTTCCGAACCTTGCGCGCCTGTTCCTTGCTCTTCTTTTGCTGCCGATAGTTGGGTTTAGCCATGTCTAAGCTCCTTCTATATCACTTCGCGCGCGCGAGCTCGGGCTCATCGGGCACGATGAACCGTTTCGAGCGGCTAGAAACCCACAGCCTGCCTGGGGCGGCGACCGCCTTCAGATCGAGTCCGCGGGCTTCGGCGCCCGCGCATTTGCCCGGATTTGCTGTTCGGCCAGCACGTCGCTCGCGCTCAGCCCGGTGTTTGCCGCAATGATGTCGATCAGCCGATGGGCGGGATTGCGCGGCAGGTCGATCTGATGGAGCCGCTCCCAGATACGTATCCGGGCCGAAGCGTCGTTATGCGGCGCGGATTGCTCGTGCAGCTCTTGCTGCCGGCGCTCCAGCGCTTCGGCGTGCACCCGCGCGAGGCGCTCGCGGTAATCGCCGTTGGTCTCGCCAACCTGGGGTCCCATACCCGCGGAGGCGCTGCGATTCGATGATTTCTCCAGCCCCATGGAGGTCTCCTTGAAAGACGGGCCCGGACTTGCCGGGCCCCCTCGATCGAACAACTCGCGGTTCAATATCGTCCCGCGCCGCTGCGCATACCGCCGCCGCCACCACCGCCGCCCGAGCGGGGCTTGTCTTGCGCCTCGTTGACCCGCAGCGCCCGACCGCCCATGTCCTTGCCGTTCAGGTTCTGGATCGCGCGCGATGCATCGGCACGATTCATTTCGACGAACCCGAATCCGCGCGGACGACCCGTCTCGCGATCGGTCGGAAGCGAAACACTCTCGACGGTGCCGTGCTCGGAGAACAGGGTGCGGAGTTCCGCATCCGTGGCCGTGAACGGCAGGTTACCAACATAAATTTTAGCCATTAAAAGAAACTCCAGTTGACTCGAAGCGGCTGCTTGCCCGGAGGCGAAGGCCGCTCAAAACGGCAGGAACGGCAGTCAAGTCAAGGAGAGATCGTCTCGTTTGCTACGAACCGCATACCTGTCACCAGATCGCAGGTGACTCAGTCCACTTCAACACTCGAAGGAGCGCAGGGATGGGCGGGGGCGTCGACGATCAGGCATTAGCCTAGCATATGGGTGGGGGGCAAGCTTGACTATCGCTGCCGAGGCTGCGCGAAGCCGCCCGGCGCGCCATAATCCAGGCGACCGGCCCGCGGTGGAGGATCCCATGACGACTGACGCCAAGAACGATCGTGGTTTCGAGCAGATCGTCTCGAGTCACTCGGTAGCCGAGACGATCGAGCGCCTCGAGAGCCAGCTCAAGGAGCACAACATCACCATCTTCGCCCGACTCGATTTCGCGGCCGACGCGGCCCGGGTGGGGCTCAATATGCGAGCGGAGCGCATGCTGATTTTCGGGAACCCGAAAGCGGGTACGCCGCTGATGCAGGCCGTGCCGGCTTCGGGTCTGGACTTGCCGCTCAAGGTGCTGGTGTGGGAGGACGCGCAGGGCAAGACCTGGGTTGCCTACAACCGCCCGGAGTACATCGTGGCACGCCACGGACTCCCCGCCCCATTGACCGCCAACCTGGCCGGCGTCATTCCCCTCATCGAGGGTGCCGCGCGCTAGGCGAACTCCGGGTCCGATTCGGGGTCCATTCAGCATGCTTCGCCTGCTGCGCTTTTGGCGCCTGGGTGCCAACGACCTGCGGCTCATCTGGTATGCGCTGCGGCATCCGGAACGGCCGTTCTGGCTGTTGCCGGTGGCGGCCCTGCTGGCGCTCTACGCGCTCGACCCCGCCAATTTGGCCGTGCCGGTGCTTGGGGTGATCGACGATTTCCTGCTGCTTCCCCTGCTCCTGCATGTCGTGGTGAGGTTCTTGCCGGCGGGGATCCACTACGATTTCAGCAGACGGTCCTTCGCCAGCTACCGGAATTGATCGTCGATTTGCAGATCGAGGCCGACCGCATGCCGGTTCGTCTCGTTCGCAAGGCCGATGATGGCGATGAGCTCGGCGTGCTGCTCCGCCGTCATACCCTTCTTGCGCGCGGCGGCGCCGTGCGAGGCGATGCAGTAGCTGCAGCCGTTGGTCACGCTCACCGCCATGTAAATGAGCTCCTTGGTCAAGGGATCAAGGGCGCCCGGGCCCATGACCTCTTTGGTGTTCGCCCACATGCGCCGCAGGCTCGGCGGATGATTTGCGAGGACTTTCCAGTAGTTGTTGACCCAGTCGACCTTGCGCGTCGCCATGATGTCGTCGTACACGGCGCGCACCTCCGCGAACGCATCAGCGTACTCGATGGGCGCCAGCCCTAAGTTCGCGGCGCTCATGGGACGATCGCAATCACGCGGGCCGGGAAGCCGGCGCCGTCTTCGACTTTCGGCGTGGTGACCCAGACGAGACCGCCTGCTTCCGGCACCTGATCGAGGTTGGCGAGCAGCTCGACCTGATAGTGATTGAGCCCGAGGATGTATGACTCGAGCGAGTAGTCGTCCTTGGTCGTCGCGAGGCCCGGATCGGTGTCCGTGGTCTCATGGCCGGAGGCGGTGATGCCGCGCTTTTCATAAAGGAGCTCGAGCGCCGCCTTGCTCCAGCCGGGATAGTGGAACACGCCGGCGGCATCCTTGTTGGCGAGCGCCGCATCGTCGGGCCAACGCTTCGACCAGTCGGTGCGCATGGCGACGAATGCGCCCCGCGGTATGGTCCCGTGGCGCTTCTCCCAGGCCGCGATGTCATCGACGGTGATCACGTAGTCGGGATTCTTGGCGGCCTTCTCGTGCACGTCGATCACGACCAGCGGCATGAGCATGTCCTTCGGATCGATCCGGTCGGCCGTGAGCAATCCCTCGTGAAAGTGCGCAGGCGCATCCAGGTGTGTACCCCACTGTCCGACGTGGCAATACTCGTTGATACGAAAGCCGTCCTTGGCAACGGTGTAGAGCGTCTTGACGCGCTCGTTGGGTGCGCCCTTCCAGTGCGGAATGCCGGGAGCGAACGGGTGCGTCAGATCGACGAACCGGTGGGCTTTCAACACCGACAGCACATCGGGCAGCGAACCCGCGCCGCTTTCGGCGGCAGACGCCGCAGCCGCGCTCAACGCCAGTAGACCGCCTATTGCCACAAGCCATGACCGCATCGCTCTTCCCCCTCGTTCGATTTGTGCTCTCCGCAGAATGATAAGCGCATGGCGGATGGCTCGGTAGAGCGCGCAGTGCGCGCTTTTTTTGTGCAATTCCTCACCCTGCCGTGCCTCATTTCGGAGCGGCGCAGAGTTCGTGCGAACATCGAGCCCTGGGACCGGCGCGTGGGCGCGCGCAAGATACATGAGAAATCACGGGACAAGCCGCGCCGAGGGGCGCGCGGCAGTAAGCGGGATGCCGGTTGGATGAGCTGGTACGTTCCTTGCTGTGTCTACGCGAGCGGCAATCCGATCCTTGAGAGAGCAAGCCGCTAGAAAACGAATAAGGGGATGACTATGGAATCGATCGAACCCGCAGCGGTCTCGGGCCGAGCTTTGCGTCTCACCTGGACTCTGTGCGCAAGTTTCGTGGCGACGGCTTGCCTGTGCGCGCCCGGATGGACAAACGCGGCCGAAGCGACGACAACGACCGCGGTAGGCCGCCGACCAGCCGCGACGTACCGCCGCCCGCGAGCGGCACGGCCGACGACACCGGTCTCGCCGAGATCACCGTCACCGCCGAGCGCTACGTCTCGACCATTCAAAACACGGCGATCAGCATCTCGGCGCTGAGCGGCGATCAGCTCATCGCGCAGGGCGTCACCACGATCCAGGAAATCACTCAAGAGGTGCCCGGCCTCTCCATGCGCTTTGCGAGCCCGGGCCTCACCGAGTACGAGGCGCGCGGCCTTGCCTCCAACGGCGGCGCGGCCCCGACGGTCGGCTTCTACCTCGACGAGATTCCGTTATCGCCGCCGGCCGTATCGCAGTCCGGCAAGGTCGTGATCGATCCCGATCTCTACGACGTGCAGCGCGTCGAGGTGCTGCGCGGCCCGCAGGGCACGCTCTATGGCTCGGGATCGATGGGCGGCACCATCCGAGTGCTCACCAATGAGCCCAAGCTCGGTACCTACGAAGGCTCGGTCCAGGCCACGGGGTCCGACACGCGAGGGCGGCAGCGGCAACGGCTCGGCCAACCTCATGATGAATATGCCGATCGGCGAGACCCTCGCCGCGCGCGTGGTCCTGAGCTACCTCTACCGCAGCGGCTGGATCGACAACATCACCATCCATCCGTTTCCCGATCGCGCTTGGGCGTCCCGTCATACACGCAGCCCCTCAACACCGTGCCGGTGACCAACGTGTATCACGATGCCAACAACGAGACGCTGTACGGCGGGCGCTTGAGCTTGCTCTATAAGCCGAGCGAGGATTTCTCGATTCTCGGCGAGGCCCTGACGCAGAGTCTGCACACGGGCGGCTATGACCTGCTCGACGGCACTCCGACGAGCGCCCAGCCGCCGACGCAGCTCTACGACGCGCACTACGAGGCATTTCCCCTGCGCGAAGGGATTCGCGATGACATCTCGATCTTCGGCCTCACCGTCAAGGCGAACGTGGGGATTGCGGACTTGACGAGTGCGACCTCGTACTTCGGCCGCACCGGCGATGCAAGTCCAGGACGCCTCGACATCGATTTACTATACCAACGGCGGCGGTACGCCCTACGTGCCGAGTCGCCTACGCGGAACGCGATCCGTCGCATCAGATCAGCCAGGAAATCCGCCTGACCTCGCACGACATCGGCGGCTTTCACTGGGTGGCGGGCGCGTTCTACAGCAACTTGAACTCGGTGTGGAACGAGATCGGCGCGAATCCGCTCGCTGCGACCCCGCAGGTACCCGACGGCTCATTCTTCACGTCGTGGAACTCCTACGGGGTCAGGCAGACCGCTTTGTTTGCCGACGGATCCTACAAATTCACCGATCAGTGGAAACTCTCCGCGGGCGTCGCGCTACTACCAGTACAAGAGCCACCAGGACGAGTACTCGTGGGGCCTCGACGGCCCGTACTTCACGCCGCCCGCCGAACTCGCAGATCACTCACGCATCCGATAGTGGCGCGAATCCGCGAGTGGACCTTTCGTACAGCCCCAATCCTGACTTGACCGCGTATGCGACGGTCGCGAAAGGGTTCCGGCCGGGCGGCGCCAATCAGATTCTCCCGCCTGTGACTCGAGCTATCCGCATTGCACGCGCGGGCGCCGCTGCAGTTCGGACCGGATTCGGTGTGGAACTACGAGCTCGGCGAGAAGGCGCGGCTGTTCGACGGCTGGCTCACCGTCAACAGCGACGTCTACTACATCAAATGGATCGGCATGCAGCAGGTGTTCACGCTGCCCTGCGGCTATCAGTACTACAACAATGCCGGCAATGGCCGCTCGTTCGGACCCGAGCTCGAGATCAACGCCAAGCTCGCCGCCGACTGGACGGCGTCCTTCAGCGGCGCCTATACGGATGCGAAGCTCACGCAGCCGAATGCCTCGTACACCAATTTCCTCGAGAACGCTCGTCACCGAGCCGGACGGCGTGACCCATCCTTGCACCGCAGGGACCAGTTGCACCGCTGCCCATCATGAACGTGGTCAAGGACACCGCGAGACGTCTCGCTCAATTACGCGACGACCGTGATGGCGATTATCGAGTCACCGGTCGAGCGGCCTACGCCTTTCGTGGGATCATCCTACGACGTGGCGTACTACTTCGGCTACAAGCTGCCGTCCTACAGTCTGGTGAATGCGCGCGTGGGTCTCGGCCGCGGCAACTGGGACGCCGCTTTATTCGTGGATAACCTCACCAACAAGGTGGCATTGATCTCGGCGAACAACACGAGCTTCCAGTTCAACATTCCGCAGGTGGTGCGCTACTCGACCAATCAGCCGCGCACGGCGGGAATTCAACTGAACTACAAGTTCTGATATGGCCGTAAATGTCAAGCGGAGGCACGGTCTTTTTTCGCGGGATCACGAACATAGTTTGCGCACTGATGTGAGCGTTACACCGAACAGGGAACGCGACGCGCGTGGGTCGCACGACGCGGCTCGGGGCGTAGTTGCTAAATTCCGGGCGCCCCGGTACAAAGTAAGTCCCTTTGGGGAGTAGCCGCCCGGCGCTGACCGGGCCGTACGTCAACACACTTGGCGCAAGCCATGGCGTACGGAGCCTGCGGGCGTGGCGAGACCAACGGTTGGACCTCCGGCACGAGCGGCGGGGGCTCCGCCGTGGTCTGTCACCCGCTCGACTGGGGCCCCTGAATGGAAGCTTTCCTGATCTCGATTTCCACCGTGGCACTCGCCGAGATGGGGGACCGCACGCAATTGCTGTCGTTGCTGCTCGCCACGCGTTTTCGCCGGCCGTGGCCCATCCTCGCCGGCGTGCTGTGTGCGACGCTGGCGAACCACGCCTTGGCTGGGATTGTGGGCGCCTGGATCGGACACCAGTTGACTCCGGCCATTCTCGATATCGCGGTCGGCATCAGTATGGTCGGGATGGCGCTGTGGATGCTCAAGCCCGATACGCTAAACGAGAATGACGGCAAACAGACGCAGCGAGGCGCCTTCCTCGCCACGCTGATCGCGTTCTTCATTGCCGAGATCGGCGATAAGACCCAGATCGCAACACTTGCGCTGGCGGCCGGCTATCCGAACCTGTTGGCGGTCATCGCCGGCACGACCTGCGGCATGCTTGCGGCCAATGCTCCGGTGGTGTTCCTCGGCAACGTCTTTGCCGGCCGCCTGCCGATGCGGGCGATTCACTACGTGACGACCCTGCTGTTGCTGGTAATCGGCGCTGTCTTCATTATTCGTGCAATACGTCATTGGCACTGAGGTGTACGAGCGCATGCGTGCCGGGGGAGTGGAGTTCACACAGGAGCCCATGGACCGCTATGGGACGGTGGACACCGGCTTCCGCGACCCGTCGGGAAACGGGTGGAAGATGATCCAGGCGCACCGCTGAGGCGAGAGACTCATCAGACGTAATGCCCGGCTCGCTGCAGCACCTCGATCTTGTAGCCGTCGGGGTCGGTGACGAAGAAAAACCGCGCGGCGCCGCTGGGAGCGACAAGGTCCTTCAGATCCCCCACGGAATACCCGAGTCCTTGCAAGCGCGCGTGCTGCGCTTCCAGATCCTCGACGCAGAACGCCATATGGCCGTACGCCGAGCCGTGGGTATAGGGCTCGGCCTGCCCTTTGTTCCAGGTGAGCTCGATCTCGTAGCCGCTCTCCGGCTCACGCAAATACAGCAACGTGAAGGTCGGAAACTCCATGCGATGCGTCTCCTCGAGACCGAAGCCGCGGCGATAAAACTCCGCGGCGCGATTTAAGTCCTGCACTCGAATCATGGAATGGATGAGCTTGCAATCCATGTTAATCCGGCAACGGCGCTACCGCGACCACGGGGCGCGGTCACCACATCATGAACGGCGCCACGTCCGCATCCGATACCAGACCTCGGCTCACGTCGCTCATGGCCCGGTCGATGATCGCGACGCCTTCCTCGGCCTCGGCCTCGGACAAGGTCAGCGGCGGCGTGAGCTCCAGCACGTTGCCGCGCAGGCCCACATAAAAAAAGACGGCGCCCAGCTGGTAGGCGCGATAGATCACCTTCGCCGTGGTTGTCACCGTCACCGGATCGCGCGAGGCGCGGTCGCGCACCAGATCGACGCCCACCGCGAGGCCGCGCCCGCGCACCTCGCCGATCATCGGCTGGTGCGCGCTGAGGGCGCGCAGCCCGCTCGACAGTCGCTCACCGACTCGATTCGCCCGCTCGATCAGACCCTCGGCGGCAATGGTGTCGAGCACGGCACGGCCCGCGGCGGCGGCGACGGGATTGCCCGCCGTCGTCTGCAAGGCGAAAGCCGGCGCGTGATCCATGATGTGCTGCGGCCCGATCACCGCCGAGAGCGGCAACCCCCCGCCGAGTCCTTTGCCGAAGACGACGAGGTCGGGCTCCAAGCCCTCGTGCTCGAAGCAGTGCATCTTTCCGGTGCGCCCGAGACCCACCTTGACCTCGTCGACGATGATCAGGATGCCGTGGCGCCGGCAGCGCTCCTGGATGGCCGCGAGAAACCCCGGGGGCGGCACGATGACGCCGCCGTCCGCCATGATCGGCTCGATGAAAATGGCCGCGACCTGGTGCGGCGGCGAAGTCGTCGAAAAGTGGTAGTCGAGGAGCTCCAGCACGGCTTGCGCACTGAAGGTGGGACGATAGGGATCCGGATAGGGCAACAGCAATAGGCCGGCCCGCGGCAGAGTGTGGGTCATCGCGATGTGTCCGCTGATGCTCATCGAGCCGGAGAGGTTGCCGTGATAGGAGCCGATGAAGGAGATGAAGCGCGAGCGGCCCGTCGCCGCCTGCACCACGCGCAGCGCGCAGTCGTTGGCGTCCGAGCCGGAATGACCGAACCAGACGCGCCGCGGGTCACGCCCCGGCGTGATCCGCAGGAGCTCCTCCGCGAGCGCCACCGCATTCTCGTTGGGGAAGGCGAGCAAGCTCGCACCGGCCATGTTCTCGCACGCGGCGGTCACGGCGCGCGTGATCGCCGCGTGGCCGTTGCCGAGCGACGGCCGGCCCGAACGAGGCAGAGAGATCGAGGAGCTGCCGGCCGCCTTCCTCGATCAGACGACAGCCGTGTCCGCCCACGAACGAGAGCGGCGAGAACCGCAGCCGTGCCGATGTTCGCGATCACGCGCGCGTCGCGCTCGCGCAAGCTGAGCGCGGGGCCGGAGGATGTGGATATCGGGCGGGTCACGTGCCCGTAAGGCGCCCGATCTCCTCCAGGAGCTCGCGGGTGCGTACGTTGCCGGCAATAGCCGCGATTATTCTTCAGCGACCATTCGTGGCGTTCCGCCGATAAAGTCACGGTGGCATCGACGGGCACCGTCACGAGGTAGCCGAAGTCGCACGCATCGCGCACCGCCGAATCGACGCACTGATCCGTGAGGCATCCTGCGATGATGAGATAGCGTGCGTCGAGATTCCTCAGCACGTAATCGATGTTGGTCGAGATGAACACCGAGGAGGACGTCTTCGGAAACACCATCTCATCGTCCGAGGGCGCGAGCTCGTCAACCATGCGCGCGTCCGGCGAGCCCTTCGGCACGTTGAACCCCGTGATCTTGTAATCGAGCGAGCGATCGCGGCCATCGGCGGTCATGCTCTCGATGATGGTGTAAGCCACCTCGATGCCCGCACGACGGCATGCCTGCTGCAGGCGCACCATGTTGGGGAGTGCGGAATCCCGGAGCGTTCGAAAGAAGTACCCGTACTGCGCTTCCCGTTCCGCGGCGCTCAGATGCGCATACTCGCCACCCTCCCAGGTGCAGTTGTATTTCTGCACGTCCACGAACAGGAGCACGGTGTGCTCGGGGTCGATTTCAATTTCACGGCTGGCAAGCTGAGTCATCGCGTGGATATCTCCGCAGGAAACAGGCAATCAATAGACTTCGGTATAGCGGCGGCAGATCTCGCTCTCATCGAGCCCTTCCAATCCCTTGATCTCCGCGCGCTTGAACAAGAGGTATGCCGCGAGCAAGTCCGCTCCCAGCCACTCGGCCGCCGCCGTGCTGCGCTCGAGCTGCGTCAACGCATCCGCGAGACTCGTGGGCAAGGGCGCCGGGTTCTGCATCTCGAGCGCGAGCTTGCGGCGAACCCCATCGAGACCGGCCTGAACGAGTACCGCCAGCGCGAGATAGGGACTCGCCGCTCGCATCGGCGACGCGAAACTCGACGTTGAACTGCCGCGCGTGCTGCGCCGGATCGATGCCCGAGAGCGGACAGATGCGCAGCGCCGCACCGCGATCGAGAGGCGCCGAGTCGGCGCGCACCGGCGCCCAGCGATTCGGGCGCAGGCGGTAATACGACGCCACCGAGGGCGCCGTCACCGCGCACAGCGCGGGCAGATGGTGCTGAATACCCGCGAGGAATCGGCTGCCCATGAGAGATATCTGCCACGGGCGCTTCGCATCGTGCAGGACCGGCCGATCGTCCTTGTCCAGGAAACTGAAATGGATATGGGTGCCGCTGCCGGTACCGTTCGGGTCGTGGATCGGAGCGAAGCTCACGCGCTCGCCCGAGGCGAAAGGCGACCGCATGGGCGAGCTGGCGCGTGATGACGGCATCGTCGGCGGCGCGCATTCCCTTCGCCGGCGCGACGGTGACCTCGTATTGCTGCGGGCCGAACTCGGCGAGAAAGGAGTCCGGTATCACGCCCACCTGGCGCATCGCGGCGAGCAATGCCTCGCCGAAAGCATCCCTGGCGCCGGTAGGCGCTGAGGTCGTACGGCTGCCACTTCTCCCCGGCGCCGCCGCTATACGTGAACTCTTGCTCGAACGCGGCGAGCAACTGGACGCCCGACTCGGACTCGAGCCGGTGCAGCGCGCGGCGCAGGACCTCGCGCGGACAGAAATCCCAGGGAGTGCCCTGCGCGGTCTTGATGTCGCCGAGAAAGAAATACTCCGCCGGACCCCCCTCGAACGGCACCAGAACGCGGGTGCTCGGGATCGGGCACGAGGAACACCTCGCCGACGCGTGCCGAACGTCGTCACCTGAATGGGACCGAAGGCCGAAATGAAAATGTTGGTGGGCGCGAGACCGACGCCGCGCTCCAGTCGTCCGAGGTCAGATCGGCCAGCGGAAAACTCTTGCCGCGGAAATGTCCCGACAGATCGCTGGTGCCGACGAAGACAATCTGTTCCCGCTGCATCCGTCCCTCTATGTTCGAGCCCGATCATTTTCGCGACGCGCGCTCGGCGCGAAAGCGTACCATCAATTGCGCTCCCGCAAATCAAGACGGTGCTCCTCGAGCACGGCGAGAAGCCGGGCGTGGTCGATGGCCTCGAGCGTGAAGCCCGGAGGCTTCCAGGTCGGGATGGACTCGGCCGCGATCATTGCGTTCAACATGGACTCCTCGATGGCCTCGACGGTGGCGCCGTAAATCTCATCGAGCAACGCATCGTTCAACCATTCGGTGCGGAAGCTGTGCGGCTGTGCCTCGCCGATCGCGGGCAGATAGATCTCGTTCGCCACGGAGAATGCGAGCATCAGATCGCCCGAATAATGACCGCCGCGGGTGCCGGTGCGGCCGATGCCGATGGCGCCGCGCTTCGCGAGCCGCTGCAGCTGCGTGGGCGTCAAGGGCGCATCGGTGGCGATGAGCACGATGATGGAGCCTTGCTCGCGGCCGGCGGCCGAGGGCACGACGCCGTGCGAGAAGTGCGCGCCGACCGGCACGCCGAGCACCTTGAAGTCGCGACGGAGCCCGAAATTGGATTGCACCAGGACGCCCACGGTGTACGTGTGCGCGCCGATGGTGCAGCGGCGCGAGCTCGTGCCCGTGCCACCCTTGAACTCGTAGGTCGACATCCCCGCTCCGCCGCCGACGTTCCCCTCCTCCACGGCGCCGCCGCGCGCGGTGCGCAGCGCCTCGAGCGCGTGCCGCTCCTCGATGTGCCGGCCGCAGATGTCGTTCACCAGGCCGTCGTAGGTTTCGGCGACCACCGGCATCGCCCAGGCGTGGTGGCGGAAGTGCTCGGCGTACTGCTCGATCATCCAGCCGACCGCGGCATGATGGACGATGCCGACGGAATGGGTGTTGGTGAGACAGACGGGGCCCGAAGAAATACCCGGCATCGTCGATCCAGTGCGTGCCGGTCATCTCGCCGTTGCCGTTGAAATCGAATTGACCGGCCCACACGGGACTTGGGCGTGCGTGAGTGCCCGCGCGGCAGCACCGCGGTGACGCCCGTGTAGATCTGGCGGTCGCCCGGAGCGGCGGCGAGCGACTTGAGGGTCGAAAATCCGACCTCGACGCCGGGCACGTCGGTGATGGCATTGTGAGGTCCGGGCGTGCCCGGCAAGGGCAGCCCAAGATCTCGCGCCCGGGTATGCGTCGCTGTCATGTCTCCCTCCGCTCGTCGCGCCCCAGACGGGGCCGCGATCAGCCTAGCACTGCGGAGACGCCCATGTTGATCGCGAGACCTCCGAAGATCAGCCAGCCGAAAAGGAGCGCTGCCAAACCGAGCGGCTTGATTCCCGCCGTGCGGATGGCGGAAACATGGGTCGTCACGCCGAGGGCTGCCATGGCCATCGCGAGCAGGAACGTGTCGAGCGAGATGGCGCTCGTCACCAGCGGGCGCGGCAGGACCAGAACCGAGTTGACCGCCGCCACCGCCACGAACCCGAGGGCGAACCAGGGAATGACGATGCGGCGCTTCGCGGCGGACTCGACGGGCTGCTCGGGTGCGCGCTCCGGCGCTCTCGCCGGCCGCGGGCTCGGGATGCCGCGACAGATAAGTCGAAAGCAGGATGAGAAAGGGCGCGAGCATCATGACGCGCACCATCTTGGTGATCACCGCCGTATTGGCGGCGGCATCGGTCACGGCACGGCCGGCCGCCACGACTTGCGCCACCTCGTGAATGGTCGAGCCTGCGAAGATCCCGTAGCGGGCGGGGGTGACGGTCAAAAGCAGGTAGTGCGCGTTCAAGTGGTAAAGCGCCGGGTAAAGAAAGATCGCCAACGTTCCGAACACCACGACCGTCGAGACGGCCACGGTGACTTGCTCGGCGCGTCCACGCACCACGGGCTCGGCCGCCATGACGGCCGCCGCGCCGCAGATCGAGCTGCCGGCCCCGATCAAGAGCGCCGTCTTGCGATCGAGTCCGAAAACGCGGGTGCCCGCCCACCAGGCGAGCGCGAAGGTGCTGCTCAACACCAGCGCATCGATGATCACGCCGGCGATGCCGACGTTGGCGATGTCCTGAAAGGTCAGGCGCAGCCCGTAAAGAATGATGCCGGCACGCAGCAGCGTCTGCTTCGAGAACGCGACCCCGCCTGCGGCGGCGACCGCAAGGCGGGGGTACACCGTGTTGCCGACGAGCATGCCGAGGGCGATCGCGAGGGTGAGTGCGCTGATGCCGTTGGCCTGGAGCCAGGGAGCCCTGCCGATCTCGAGGGCGAGCAAGCGCGAGCAGTCCCACCAGTCCGATGCCCGGAAGCGCCCGCACCACGGCAGCGGGCAGCTTTCTCCCGGGAAGGAAGGGAGGCGAGGGGGGCCGTGGTGAGTTCATGGCTGCTCCAGCTTCGAGATCGAATCGATCAGGAGCGACTCTGAAGTCGATCGATTAGTTTGTGAAACTGATTTATTCTCTATAATCAATCTATCCGATCTATTGATCGGGCGGCCCTCGAATGCACATCACCCTCCGTCAGCTCGAGATATTCCGTGCCATCGCGCTCACCGGCAGTACCACCGCGGCCGCGCAAAGCGTGCCGCTGTCACAGTCCGCGACCAGCACGGCGCTCGGCGAATTCGAGCGGAGCCTCGGCGCGCGCCTATTCGATCGCGTCGGCAAGCGGCTGCTCCTGAACGACAACGGGCGCGCGCTGTTGCCGCTCGCGCTCGGGGTGCTCGACGGAGCACAGCACATCGAGCGGGCGTTCGCGGCGGGTGGCGTGAATCTGGCGGCCGAGCTGCGTCTGCATGCGAGCACGACCGTCGGCAACTACATTCTGCCGAGGCTCCTGTCGGGCTTCCGCGAGCTGGTACCCGCCGCCCGGTTCGATGTGAGGATCGGCAACACGCTCGATGTGGTGACGGCGGTACGGGAGTTCTCCGCCGACCTCGGCTTGATCGAGGGGCCGTGTCACGCCCCCGACGTCGTTGTCACTCCTTGGTTCGAGGACGAGCTGGTCATCGTCGCGGCGCCCGGCCACCCCCTGGCCAAGTCCTCGGGCACGCGCGCCAAGCGGCGCAAATTGACGGCCGCGGAGCTCGCGCATGCACCGTGGCTGCTGCGCGAGCCGGGATCCGGCACGCGCGAGGCGGTGGAGCTCGCGCTCCTGCCACATCTCGAGAACATTCAGCCGGCCATGACACTCGGCAGCTCCGAGGCCATCAAGAACGCGGCGGCGGAAGGCCTCGGGATCAGCTGTCTATCGCGATCCGTCGTCGAGGAGCTGGTGTCGACCGGCCGGCTTTGCGTGCTCGAGACCCGCTTGCCGCCTCTCACGCGACGCTTGGCGCTGATCCATCATCGAGCCAAGGTGCTGTCCGAGACGATCCGTCGGTTCTTGCAGTATTGCGAGTCCCATCGCGTGGAGCGCACGGTCCCTATATCGGCAAGAGCTCGCCGTTGACGACCCACTGCGTGCCGAACCTGTCGGTCAGCATGCCGAAACTCTTGGCCCAGAACGTGGGTGCCATGGCCATCGTCACCTTGCCGCCATCGGCCAGCCGCTCGAAGATTTTCTTCGCTTCGGCCACCTTACCGTAATTGAGCGTGATCGACACGCCGTGAATGCCTTGATACGTCTGGCCCATGGCATCGCCGGCGTAGAGCGTGCCGCCGCCGGGTAGTGCGAGGCGGGCATGCATGATCCGGTGCGCAAACTCCTTGGGAACCTGGGCCGCCATGGGTGAGTCGGCGCAGCTCATCATGAGCTCGAGCTTGCCGTCGAGCGCGCGCTCGTAGAAGCGCATGGCCTCGGCGCAGTTGCCGTTGAATCCGAGGTAAGGGATGACGTCGGGCATGACAGGACTCCTAGGGTTGTACACGTTACAAGAGGGTCCGGGCGGCTGCCCGAGATAGGGAGCGCGTCCGTGTGTCTCTACGACGAACCTGGCGCATGAATTTCGACATGCCACCGGGATGTCGAAACGGGCCGGCCCCGTTCGTCGTATATCTCGAGGCATCGGATACCGGGAGCGATATCATGAAGATCATGGTCATGGTGAAGGCCACCGCACTCAGCGAAATCGGCGCCCCGCCGAGCGAGGCGACGCTCGCCGCGATGGAGCGATTCAATGGGGAGCTCGTCAAGGCGGGCGTTCTGCTGGCGGCCGAGGGTTTGCAGCCGAGCAGCAAGGGCAAGCGCGTGCACTACAAGGGTGGGGAGCGATACGTCGTAGACGGCCCGTTTGCAGAGACCAAGGAGCTCGTCGCCGGCTTCTGGCTATGGCAGGTGAAGTCCATGGAGGAAGCCCTCGAGTGGCTGAAACGCTGCCCCAACCCGGGACCCGGCGAATGGGTGATCGAGGTGCGGCCGGTGTTCGAGACAGCGGATTTCTGCGACGCAGCGACACGCGCGCCGCGAGCGACTTGATCGATAGCGTTACGAGGAGGGCGTCATGGCATACGCATTGTTGATCATCGAGACCCCGGGGGACCGGCAGCTGCGGAGCGAGACGCAGGGCCGCGAGCGATACGAGCGCATGGTGCGCTTCAGCGAGGATCTCAAGGACCGCGGGCTCCTCACCCTGTCGCAATCGCTCACCTCGGAGCGAAGCGGCGCACGGGTTCGTGTCCGAGGCGGTGAGACGAGCGTGGTGGATGGACCCTTTTCGGAAGCCAAGGAAATGATCGGTGGATTTCTTCTCTTGACGTGCGACTCGCGGGAGCAGGCCATTGCGATCGCCCGGGAATGTCCGGCCGCGGGCTGGGCGACGGTCGAAGTGCGCGAGCTCGGCCCGTGCGTCGAGTAGCTCAGCGCGACTTGCCATAATGTCCGCGACGTGCATTCAACGCACGATCGAGGCGGTGTGGCGAATGGAATCGGCCAAGATCATCGCGCGACTTGCACGCATGCTGAACCAGGTCGGCCTCGCCGAGGAGCTCGCGCACGATGCGCTCGTGAGTGCGCTCGAGCAATGGCCCACGAGCGGAGTACCCGACAATCCCGGAGCGTGGCTCATGACGGCCGCGAAGAACCGCGCGCTCGATGAGCTGCGGCGGCGCAAGCTCCTCGAGCGCACGCACGAGTCGATCGCCCACGAGGCGCCGCTCATCGGCTCTACGGCCAAGGATCCGGAGGAAGCGGCGGACGATGACATCGGCGATGACCTGCTGCGCCTCATGTTCATCGCCTGCCATCCGGTGCTGTCGACCGAGGCGCGCACGGCGCTGACGCTGCGCATGCTGGGCGGGCTCGGTACCGCGGAGATCGCCCGTGCGTTCCTGGTGCCCGAAGCCGACGATCGCGCAGCGGATCGTGCGCGCGAAGCGAACGCTCGCCGAAGCGCGGGTGCCGTTCGAGGTGCCGCGTGCCGAGGAGCGAGCCGCGCGCGTGTCCTCGGTGCTCGAAGTGATTTACCTCATATTCAACGAGGGCTACGCCGCCACGAGCGGCGAGGACTGGATGCGGCCCGCGCTGTGCGAGGAAGCCCTGCGGCTCGGCCGCATTCTCGCCGAGCTCCTGCCCGCCGAAGCCGAAGTGCACGGGCTCGTCGCGCTGATGGAGATTCAGGCCTCGCGCACGGCGGCGCGCGTCGATGCCGAGGGCGAGCCCATCTTGCTGCTCGCGCAGAATCGCACCCGCTGGAGCCAGCTCATGATCCGCCGTGGGCTGGCTGCGCTCGAGCGCGCGCAGGCGCTGGGAGGAGCTCTCGGACCCTACGCGGTGCAGGCGGCGATCGCGGCCTGTCACGCGCGCGCACCGACCGCCGCCGATACCGACTGGGTGCGGATCGTCGCGCTTTACGACGCGCTCGCCCAGATCGCGCCCTCCCCGGTCGTCGAGCTCAATCGCGCGGTTGCCGTGTCGATGGCCTTCGGTCCCGCCGCGGCGCTGGAGCTCGTCGATGCACTCTGCGGCGAGCCGAGGCTCAAGAGTTATGCCTTATTGCCGAGCGTGCGCGGCGATCTGCTCGAGAAGCTCGGGCGGTTCGACGAGGCCCGCACGGAATTCACCCGTGCCGCGGGCCTCACTCAGAACGCGCGCGAGAGGAAGTTGCTCCTCGGACGAGCCTCGGTTTGCGGCAGCGGCGCTCAATAGCAAGCGATGGAGACACCTATGCAGAACACCTTGAAGCTCTATGAATTTCCGCCCACCCGATCGATCCGCGTGCGCTGGACGCTGCAGGAGATGCAACTCGATTTCGAGAGCATCTTCGTGAACCTGCCGGCGCGCGAGCACCACGCCGCGGAATTCCTGAAGATCAACCCCGCGGCGAAAATCCCGGTGCTCATCGATGGGAACCTCGTGCTCATCGAATCGGTGGCAATCGTGCTATACCTGGCGGAGAAATACCCCGAGAAGGGATTCACGCCGGCGAGCGTCGCGGATCGCGGGCTCATGACGCAATGGCTCTTGTTCGCGGCCACCGAGCTCGAGCAACCTCTTTGGCGGATCACTCGGCACACGCGGCTCTATCCCGCGGCGCGGCGCATTGCCGCCGAGATTCCGAACGCACGCCAGGATTTTCAGGAGATGGCAAAAGTGCTCGATGCGCACATGCAGGACCGGCAATTCGTCGTCGGGGACAGCGTATGCGTCGCGGATTTCGTGGTCGCCTATACACTCGACTGGGCGGATGAGCTCGATCTACTCGAGCCCTTTCCACGGCTGAGCGCGTACCTGGAGTCGATGTACGACCGCCCGCGTGCGGCGCCGCGAATTGCGGATGCGATGCAGGTCATCAGGCAGTCGCAGGCGTGATTCAGCCTGCCGCCGATGAGCGGCGAGGCGCCATGTTCGTTTTGATCCCGGGGGCCGGGGGGATGGCATGGGAGTGGCACCGCATCGTGCCATTGCTCGAGAAGGCACGGCACGAGGCCATCGCCATCGACCTGCCGGCCGACGACCCCAGGGCGGGGCTGAGCGATTACGCGGACATCGTGGTGCGCGCGATCGGTACGCGGACGAATGTCGTACTGGTCGCGCAATCGCTCGGCGGATTCACCGCACCGCTGGTGTGCGCGCGAGCCCACGTGCGCATGTTGATCCTCGTGAATGCCATGATCCCGAGTCCCGGCGAAACGGCGGGAGCTTGGTGGCAGAACACACGATCGGCCGACTCCCGGGTGATGGCCGCGCAGAGCCGCGGTTACAGCACGACGTGCGACGTACCGACGTATTTTCTGCACGACGTGCCGAAGGCCGTGCTCCGGACGGGCCCCGCGCGCCAGCGCGATCAGGCGGAATCAATATTCGAGGAGCCGTGCCGTTTCGAGCGCTGGCCGGGGATACCGATCCATGTGATCGCCTCGGCGCAGGACCGGTTCTTTCCGCTCGAATTTCAGCAACGCATCGCTCGCGAGCGTCTCGGAAAGGAGACGCGTGTGCTGCCGGGGGGCCATCTGGTCGCACTGGCACGTCCCGAAGAGCTCGCCGAAGAACTGCTTCGGCTCGAGCCCGGCGTGCAATGAGAGCGCCCGTCGCCGTGTGATCCAGGTTGTCGACGCTTCCCGAAGCAGCATGCTACGCTCGAATCCATCGAACGGCGGGGTGGGTCGATTGAAAAAATCTCTTCTCATCATGGTGGCTTTGCTTGCCGGCTGCAGCTGGTTTCACAGGAGCAAACCCGCGCCCGACCCGCCCGAGATCATCGTCACCGGCATCGCCCCGGGCGCGTTCGTCTACGTCGACGGGGTGCAGGTCGGCGACGCGCAGGAAAAAACCTATCGATCGCGCATCATCAACGTGACGCCCGGGACACACGTCGTGGAAGTGAAGATGGGCGACACGGTGACCTATCACGAGACCGCCTACGCCGGTCCAGGCGACAAGCGCTACGTCGCGGTGCTGTCGGGGAACACCCGGAACTAGACCGGTGCTCGCGCCGCCGCCTTCATCGCGCTGATCCCTGCCTCGCATCGACTATATGTCTGGCTCGGCTCCGCGACTGAGCCGCTCGAGGCCGGAGAAACCTCCTGTACGTGAAAAAACATCCGGCGCCGTCGCGGGGGTGCGCGTGCGGAACGCTGCACGCGACGGCGCCGGAGACGATCACTTGCTTGCGAGCCGTACGTTGCCGTTGTTGCCGTTGCCAAAGCGCAAGGCGGTCAGGTAGGGCGCGTTGACCTTTTTGACCGCATGGTCGATTGCCTTATCAATGCACCCTTGCGCGCCCTGCCTCATGACGGGGTCGCGGGCGATCTCCAGACAGACCTGGTGCGCCGCGAGCCAGATGCGGTGGTAGAGAACCTTCGCGCCCTCCACCGTCTGGATATCGAGATCGGCAAATTTAACGGTCTTGGCCGGCGGGGGTGACTCATTCGCTTGTGCCCGCGCCGTGGTCCATGGCGTGCCCACGGCAGCCGACCCAAAGAGAACGCAGATAGCCGCATAGAGTTTCGTACGAATGGTGTTCATGGGTCATTTCCTCCTCAGTTTGTCGTTCGTGATCCCCAAAGGCTCAGCGCCCGGGTTGGCCGACACGGTAGGCAAGGGCACGCAAGTGTCCTCGTACGGTGAAAAAACATCCGGCGCCGTCGCGGGGGTGCTGCGTGCAGAACGCTCCATCCGACGGCGCCGGAGTCGATCACTTGCTTGCGAGCCGTACGTTGCCGTTGTTGCCGTTGCCAAAGCGCAAGGCGGTCAGGTAAGGCGCGTCGACCTTTCTGACCGCATTGTCGATTGCGGTGTTAACGCAGTGCGGCATGGCTTCCCTCATCCCGGGATCTTCGCCGAGGGGCGCACAGACCTTCTCCGCCGCGAGCCGGATGCGGTGGTAGAGAACCTTCGCGCCCTCCACCGTCTGGATATCGAGATCAGCAAATTTTACGGTCTTGGTCGGCGGGGGTGGCTCATTCGCTTGGGCCGAGGTCCATGGCGTGCCCACGGCAGCCGAGCCAAAGAGAACGCAGACAGCCGCATAAAGTTTCGTACGAATGGTGTTCATGATCATTTACTCCTCAGTTTGTCCTTCGTGATCCCCAAAGGCTCAGCGCCCGGGTTGGCCGACACGGTAGGCAAGGGCACGCAATAGATCCTGACCCTTTGCTGGGAAACTCCTGGAGAAAAAATGAATTCTGCCAAGCGGGCTCGGGCAGCAGACGGAGCCGTGGCTCCCATGTCATGATCTGGCTCGCAACTCCTTATGCGACAAGGACATACGGCGGATGGGAGACAAGCCAAGCGCAATAGTCGGAGCGCATGCCGAGCGCGGCCGCCGCCGTTGGCGCTTTGGCGCGGCGCTGGTCGATGAGACCACCCTGGAGTTGCTCGTCCACGGGGTTGACGCCGAGCTCGAGCGCAAGCCCCTCGAGGTTTTGATCTACCTGCTGGAACATGCCGGCGAGGTGTGCACTAAGGATGAATTGCTCGCCTCGGTATGGCCCGGGCGGATCTTGAGCGAAACCGTACTGACCAAGTGCATCGGCCGGCTGCGCGAGGCCGTCGGTGACCGCGAGCAGGACATCATAAAAACCGTCTATGGCTTCGGCTATCGCTTCATCGCCCCCGTCCAGGTGGAATTGGCCGCGACGCGGCAGACCACGCCCGTCAACTTCAACCCGGGCGACCACCCGCCCACCCGGCCGCTCTGGACCCTGATCGAGCGGCTCGCCGAACAGGGCGAGACGTGGCGCGCGCGCCATGAGAAGACCCACGAGCAGCGGGTGTTCAAGTTCGCCCTCGATGAGGCCTCGCTCGCGACGCTCAAGCGCGAGATCACGCTTTTTCGCATTCTCAACGACTCCCTCGGCGAGCATGCCCAGATCGTTCGATTGCTCGACTGGAACCTGGAAGAACCGCCCTATTTCACGGAGGCGGAGTACATGGGCGGCGGGAGCATCGTCGAATGGGCCAAAGGCCGCGGCGGCATCGCGGCGATCCCGCTCGCGGAGCGCCTGGAAGTGGTCGCAAAAATCGCCTCTGTCCTCGCCGCCTTGCACTCGGTGGGCGTACTCCATAAGGACTTGAAACCATCGAATATTTTTGTGAAACCCGCGGCCGGCCAGCCCGTCGACATTGCACTCGGGGACTTCGGCAGCGGAGATGTGTTCGACCCCCGCCAGATCGACCGACTCGGTATCACGCGCCTCGGCTTCACGGACACCGTTGCTCCGTCCAGCCGCAATTCCGCCACGCCGCCCTACGCGGCACCCGAAACCCTCGAGGGTGAGCCATTTACGGTGAAGGCCGACATCTATGCGCTCGGCGTGATCCTGTATCAACTGCTCACCGGGGACTTCCATAAGACGCTCTCCCCCGGGTGGGAGCACGATATCGACGATGAAGTGCTGCGCGAGGACCTCGCCGTCGCCGTCGCGGCGAATCCGAAGGTGCGCCTGGCGGACGCCGAGGTCCTGGCAAGGCGGCTTCGCACCCTCGAAGAGCGGCGCGCCCAGCTGAAATCGCAGCGCGAGGCACAGGCCCGCGCCGAAGATACGCATCGCCGCCTCGCGGGAACCCGGGTGCGAACCTTGAGCATTGGCGTCGCGCTCGCCGTACTGCTCGTCGGATTCGCGATCACCCTCGGTCTTTACGTCAAAGCACGCCGTGCTCAAGAAAGCGCTCGTATGGCGGCGGCCCAATCCGAGGCGGTGACCGGATTTCTAAGTAGCGAGGTATTCGCGCCCGGAGGCAAGGGTGCGGATGCCGGAAGAGAATCGACCGCTCTCGAGCTCTTGACCCGTGCCGGTGATGACATTGACGAGCGCTTTGCGGGCCAACCCGCGGTGGCAGCGGAATTGCACTACAGGATCGGGAGCTCGTTCGCTCGAATGCACCAATACGCCTCGGCGGCGCTGCACTTGCGCCGAGCGCTGCAGCTCCGCCAGCCGATCGACGGGACAGGAGCCAGCGCGGTGCTGGGAAGCGCCGCCGAATTGGTCGAGATCGACTACCTCCATGGGCAGCTGAGAGACAACCTGCCACGGTACGAAGCGGTGCTCGCGGGGGCGCAAGAACGTGTCGCAGCCGACGATGCTGCGCTCCTCGACCTGCGGCAGCAGATCGCCGTCGGGCGATACCGCTTGGGCGACTGGTCGCAAGCCGCCCAAGCTCTGCAAGATCTTCTGAAGAGCCAGGGTGCCACTCTGCCCCCCTCCGAGTTCATCGGCGCGACCGAGCTCTATCTTGGGCAGGTGCTCACGGATCTGGCGAGACCCGCCGACGCGGAAGTCCATTTGCGTCGCGCGGTCGATGAGCTGACACGGACCATCGGCGCGATGCATGCGAGGATCGTGGAAGCACGGGCAGCGCTCGGTCGATCGCTCGCCGATGCGGGTCAATATAATGAGGCAGCGGCGGAACTGGACAAGGCGCAAGAACTGGCAGCGCGCTCGGCAGCCGCAGAGCCTCAGATTGACGCGCAACCGCAATATTTCCGGGCGCTGCTATTGCTGCAGCTGGATCAGCCGGAGAAGGCCGAGCCCATACTCCTGCAAATTCTCGACTCCCGAGACGCGACCGCCGCAGCGCATCTGCCAGCGCACGAAAGTTCTGCACCGGAGCAGCTCGATCGCACGGGCGCCGTCCGGCAAGCGCTCGGCGAAGCCTATGCACGCCAAGGAAAATCAGAAGATGCCATTGATACGCTGCAGCGCGCCGTCGCGGTCAGCGAGCGCGCGGACGGCCCGCAGCATCCCGCTACTCTGTCGATACGCCTTTCTCTCGCCGAATGTCTCGTCGCGAAAGGACGCGACGCGGAAGCTCGCGACGTCCTCGCGAGGCCGGCGATTGATCTGGCCTCGCTCCCCGCCGTACACCCCATCGCCGCCCAATTAGATCGGGTGAATGGCCTCCTGGCGCAACATCGAGGAAACGCGGAGCAGGCACGAAAATCGTTCGCCAGCTCGCTGGCAATCCTGCAGGCTCTGTACGGCCCCGAGCATTGGCGCGTCATACGTGCGCGCCGGGACCTTCAGAGCGCGGCCTCATCAGGAGCAATCGCCGGCGTAGACTCTCGCGCCGGCATGCCGACCCCGGTGACATAGAGCACCGATTCCGTTATGCCGTCGATTCCGAGGTCTTCCTCAATTAGGGTGTCTTTCAGAGCCGCGGTACTGAAAGGCGCGAGCCCCATCCGCGTTGCCGTCAGGCAAAACGTCTGGCCGAGGTGGCCCGCGTCCAGCAGGACTACTCGATACGCTCGAGGATGACCGTATTTCCACATGGTGCGAGCAAAGATGCCCGTCATGATGAAAAGTGCCGCCGACCGGGCAGCATACGGCTGATCCGCGCAGTAAGCCCGCGCCATTTGCGGGGTTGCCCCGGGGGAGATTCGCTCGAGCGCGTGGTCCCTGGCGTCATAGTGGTAAAGCCCGGGTTCGAGCCCTTTCACCCTGAGGGCCATCAAATACACTTCGATGGGATGTCGGGCGCCGCCGGACGGACTCGTCTTGAGCGGCAAGGAACCGAAGAGGTCGGAGTCGATGTACGCTTGCACGCCCCAGGTCGTCTGCAGCAACTTCGAAACGCCCTCGAGCGATACCGACGCTTCCGAGAATTCTCGCCGCGTTCTACGGGCGTACAGCGTTTTGAAGAAAGTGTCCGTCTCCCTTTCGTGGGAGGGCAGTGCAATCGATTCCGCCCCTTCTGTCCTTTTGAATAGTTCCGGCGGGGGCGTGTCGGGAATCGCCTGTAACTTTTGCTCCAACGTCCAGTCGCCTCCGATGTAGGGGGCGTCTTTGGTGAGAAAGTGATATCCGCCTGCCGGCAGCCACGCCTTCCACGAGGAAGCGAGCAGCTCATCGCGAGTCCACTCGGCAGAGTCGCATTCGAGCAGCAGCCCGGCATCGATCAACTTCAATATCGCCTCGCCTACGCTCTCGGGAGTGTAGGCGGTAAATCCAAGCATCGCGTCCCTGATGGTCCGCGGGCCGGAAAAGAACCGCATGATCTCGAGCACGACCGGATTCGCTGCGAACGTTCCCCGCGTCAGGTAGTTGACGATGCGCAGATCGCCATTGTCCCAATAGGCGAACTGGCAACGGGCGCTCCTCAATCTGATGACAGCCTGATCCTTTGAATGCTGCGGATCGCCAGTCGCCATTCACGGTTTGCTGACGAGGTCAGTTGCCAAAAGTAGGAATGTGGGCGGAAAGCTCGCTCACCTGCTGCTGCAAGGTTAGCAGTCCAGTTTGCAGTGCGCTCTTGTTGAGCGGTACAGCGTTGAGCTCCTGCAGAAGCTTGGCGATCTCTGCCTGAGCTTGCCCGAGCTGCGAGACCCCTTTCGCAATCTTAGCGTTCAACGTCGCCGAGGAATTCATCATGGCCTCCCGTCAATGGAACAACACCAGGTGATTGTCTTTCGCCGACCCAACAGCGCACACGCTACTCCGGAATGCCGAGCCTGACCAGCAAGCCGTGGAAACCGTGATCACGGTGGGAACTTCAACCGCTGCACCAGCGCCTGAAATTGCGGCTGATCGCGAATGGGGTCGAACATCCAGTCGACCTTGATAGTGGCCAAGCTTGGCCTGTTCACGCGTTCCGCCGTAGCAAGCCACGCCAGCGCGGCGGCCGGGTCACCCCACTGTGCGTAGATTGCGGCATAGAGAGCTGCGCAGACGTCCCCCTCCAGGGCCTTGAGCTCTTCCAGTTCGGCTGTCGCTTGCTTGATTTTGCCGAGCGCATGGTAGGCCAGCGCCAAACAAAGATGCCGATCGTCCTCATCGAGCGGCGTCGCGGGTGATTCGCACGTCTGCGAGGCAAGCTCCGGACGACCGAGTGCAAGATAGCTCTGAAAACTGAAAAGTCCGGCGTAGTAGCCCTCCGCGCGCAGCGCCTTGGCGTCTTGGACTGCGGCCAGCACATCCTCGAATCGTCGCGCCATAGTGAGCGCGTGCAAGAGGTGCTCTCGGTAACGAGAATTTTGCGGGTCGAGCCTGATGGCATGCCGCATTGCGGCAAGCGATAGCTCGCGATGACCCACAATGCCCTGGAAGCCGGCATAGCTGTCCAATACCGAGGCGCTCCCCGGCGCAAGCGCCATCGCACGATCGATTTCGGGAGCTGCTCTGGTGAAGTCGAGGTAGCCGTTCACCAACACGTGCCAGCCAAGCGCCATGTGCGCGTCTGCGGAGTCGGGAGCCAGCGCCACCGCGCGTTCGGCCGCTTGCCGGGCCGCCGCGTAGAGGTCTCGGACAGCATTGGGGTCGGTTGAGAAGTTCGCCAAGCTGCGCAGTGCGCGTGCTCGGAGCGTATGCGCGGCAGCAAAATTCGGATCGAGCGCGATGGCTTGATCGAAAGCCGCAAGCGCGCGGCGGGCGGAGGCCGTATCTTGCACGGTGACCTCGATTTGCATACCACGCAGATAGGCGTCATACGCCTCGGAATTGTGCGTTCCGCCTACTTCGATTCTTGCGGCCTCATCCCCGAGCAGCCTTACCCGCATCTCCTGAGCGACCGCCGTAGCGATGTCGGTCTGCAATGCCAAATTGTCTCTGAGATCTCGATCGTAATTCTGCGACCAAATGTGATACCCATTGACCGTATCGATCAACTGAGCGGTGATCCGCACCGTGTCGCCGGAGCGCCGCAGGCTCCCTTCGAGGACTGCGGCGACGTTCAGCTGGCGGGCTATCGTTCCGATATCGGCATTTTTACCCTTGAAGGAGAACGAGGAAGTGCGTGCGGATACCTGCAGCGCTTCGATATGCGAGAGCGCATTGATCAGCTCCTCGGATACTCCGTCCGACAGATATTCCTGCGTTGGGTCGCCGCTCAAGTTGGTAAACGGCAGCACCGCCATGGAGTGCGCGGGCGGGGCAAATGCCGGGGGTGTGTGGTCGACGCGCCTCGACAGCGCCAGATGATCCGCTGCAATCGCCACAAGCACGGCGATGACCGCGATCGCCGAGAGCCAAACAACGGCTTTATTCCGCCTTAGAAACTTGCCGACCCGGTAATGGAGCGGTGCCGATCGCGCCTTGACGGGTTTGCCGTGCAGGTAGCGTTGCACATCCTCGGACATACTCGAGGCACCGTCGTATCGTTGGGCCGGCTCCTTGGCCAACGCCATGAGCACGATGGCATCCAGATCGCCCCGCAAACTGCGCACGAGCTTCTCCTGGGTCGTGCCGCGCGCGGGTCCCGCTTCGGGCGCGAGCTGGGTGCTGGGCGGCAGCACCTCGGCAGCAATGATCGCTTGCTCGAGCTGTGCTCCTGACCCACGCACCTTGATCCGGTAGGGAAGGCAGCCGGTCAAGAGCTCATATAAGAGTACGCCGAGCGAATAAACATCGCTGGCGGGTTCGGGAGGATCGCCGCGCGCGAGTTCGGGACTCGCGTAATCGGGGGTCATGGCGCGCCCGTAGGCGATGGTGAGCTGCTCATCCTGCGCGAGCAGCTTTGCTACCCCGAAATCCAGGAGCTGTACCTGGCCAGCCTCGTTCACCAGAATGTTCGACGGTTTGATGTCGCGGTGAATCACCTGGTGCGCATGCGCATATTGGACGGCATCAAGCACCTGCAAAACGAGCGCGAGGCGTTGAGGCACTCCCAGACGATGCTCATCGCACCAGGTGGTCAGCTTTTCGCCCCGAACGTATTCCATCGCCAGGTAAGGCAGCCCATCGGGGCTGATTCCCGCGTCGTATAGCCGGGCGATATGCGGGTGCTCGAGCGCCGCCAGGATGTCGCACTCACGCGCAAAGCGACTGGCGAGATCCTGCCGATCGCCGCGGAGCCGCGGTAGCTTCAGGGCGACCTCCCGCTTGATGGAGCCGTCAGCGCGCTGCGCCAGCCACACCTCGGCCATGCCGCCTTCGCCGAGCAACCGGATCAGTCGATAAGGCCCCACCAAGTCGCCGGGGAACCGGTTACTCGCAAATGCCGAGGTCACGGCGATCCCGCGGCGAGCGCTCTTTCCGACTGGATGCAGCTCTCTTTCACGGCACGTCCCCTGCGTATCCGAGCGCCTGCATGCTACAACGCCCGGTACAATCATTATCAGCACCGATCCGCTCAGATGTCACGCGGGCGGGAGGCGATTCCCAGTGCCGGTTGATCAAACGGTGGACGAGTCGTCTCTATCCGGTGCGGTCACTCGCCGCTGGCGTTGGGATCGCGCCAGGCGCGCTCGAAGGGCAAGCGCCAGGCGTACGGTGCGACGAGCTGGTGAACCGCATTCGGACCCCACGATCCCGGCGCGTACATCCGCACCGGCGGAGGGGTCTCCAGCAACGGCACCGAAACTTCCCAGAGACGCTCGATGCCGTCGGCGGTGGTGAACAGGGTCCGGTCGCCGCGCATCGCATCGAGAATCAACCGCTCGTACGCTTCCAGCACATCGCCGATATGCGTGGTGTCGTGCATGGCGAATTGCAGGCTGAGCTTGTCGAGCCGCATGCCGGGACCGGGCCGCTTGCCATAGAAGGAGAGCGAGAGCTTGGCCGCATCGGCGAGATCGAACGTCAGATGGTCGGGGCCCTGAGAGCCGATCCCCGACCCGGCGGGAAACATACTCTTCGGCGGTTCGCGAAAGGCGATGGAAATGATGCGCTGGCCCTCGGCGAGCCGCTTGCCGGTGCGCAGAAAGAACGGCACGCCCGCCCAGCGCCAGTTGTCGATGCTGCACTTCAAGGCGATGAAGGTTTCGGTGTCCGAATCCGGGGCGACGCCCTCCTCTGCGCGATAGCCGGTGTACTGACCGCGGATCACATCGCTCGGCTTGATGGGCAGCATGCTGCGAAAGACCTTGTTCTTCTCTTCGCTGATGGGTGCGGGCTCGAGCGATGTCGGCGGCTCCATGGCCATGAATCCCAGAATCTGAAAAAGGTGCGTGACCACCATGTCACGATACGCGCCGGTCTGCTCGTAGAAGGCGGAGCGCTTGCCCAGGCCCAACGTTTCCGGCACGTCGATCTGTACATGATCGACGAAATTGCGGTTCCAGATGGGCTCGAACAGTCCGTTGGCAAAGCGGAACGCGAGAATGTTCTGCGCGGGCTCCTTGCCGAGAAAGTGATCGATACGAAAGATCTGGTCCTCGCGGAACACCTCGTGCAGCCGCGCGTTGAGCTCGACCGCGCTCGCGAGATCGGTGCCGAACGGCTTCTCCATGATGACGCGCGCGCGCTCGACCAGGCCGGCATCACCCAGCAGACGCACCGCCGAAAGAGCCGCGTTCGGCGGAACGCTCAGATAGTGAAGCCGGCGGCTCTCCTTGCCGAGCGATTGCTCCGCATCAGCCACTGCCGCCTTGAGCGCGGCGGCACCCGCGGTCAGCGGCACATAGCTCAGGGTCTGCGCAAAGGCATGCCAGGCCGCGTCGTCGACCTTGCGCGTCGAGAATTCGAGAACCGCTTTGTGCATTTCCTCGCGGAAACCATGAGTATCCAGATCATCCAGCGACACGCCGATAATCCGGCAGCCCGGGATGAACCCCGCGCTCGACAGATGAAAGAGTCCCGGCATGAGCTTGCGCTTCGAGAGATCGCCGGTGGCGCCGATGAGGACTACGACCTGGGGGTAACTGGGACCGACGCCGTTGGGGATTTTCTTCATGAGCAAAGCCTTCCGCGATTTTCCATAACATAGCAAGACCGGGACAGGGTATATCCAATCGGTTTCACATTTGCGACGCGAAGTGCGTTGCGAATTCCGCCAGTAATGCGGGAAACTGCTCCGGAGGCGGGAATTTGCGGAAGCTGCGCACGGCGGGAGTTTTCGCCCACGGCAGCATCTCGTCGGTGTAGCTCTCGTCTCCGCTTGGCCTACCCGTTAGCGCTCTCGCAAACCTTTCTTGCCCGGCATCAAGCGCATGCGCAGCGCGTTCTGCGAGTAGGCCACGGAGACGTAATAGCCGACCACCGCCAGGAACTCGAGCAACTGGCGCTCCGTCCAGGTCCGCGCCAACACGTTCCAGGTGTCATTCGAGATCGACTGATCGCCCAGCAGCTCCTCGACAGCGCGCACGATGGCGGCCTCGTGCTCGGTCCAGCCCGGCGCGGATGAGCCTCGCGTGGCGCGCTCGACCTCCTCGGCCGTCACGCCGTAACGCTTCGCGATGTCGACGTGCTGGCACCATTCATAGGGCGCGCGGCACAGCCAGCCGACACGCAGAACCGCGAGCTCTCGCTCGCGAGGGCTCAGCACGCCCTTGCCGAGGAGCTGGATGCCCATTTCCATCTGACAGCGATAGAGCGCCGGGTGCTTCAGCATCGTGGCGAAAGCTTCCGGCATGACCGAGTGCTCGGATAGGCCCAGTGATTCGCGCACGCTGATCACGAGCGCCCGGGCATCGTCATCGAAGTCCTCCTGTTTCAGCGGCTCGATGCGTTGCGGCTTACCGAGCACCTGCGCTTCGCGCGCGTCGATATCGAAATTGGCGGATTCGGGCGATGAGGCGCGGGGCGATGAGCTCATGAGGACCTCCTGTTGAACTGCTCTTTCTAGCAGCCGCATCGAGTCCTGTATAGTCATGATCGTCGAGGGTAGACGGGCGGTTGACGGTCGCGGGCTACATTTTCAAGCGATCCATCCAACTAAGCAGTTCGCGCTCGTCCTCGCTCCCGGCGGCGAATACCCGGCGCAACGCGGCGTGCGACTCCGGCCGATGCTGGTTCAGCTTCAACTTGCATTGCAGCTCGGTAATCTCCAGCTCGAACCCGACGATCATCGCGAGCATTTTCGAGTGATAGTCCTCGCCCAGCGAATGCCACTGCTCGAGATAGGCGGGCTCGTTGTCATTGATAAGCTTATCCAGCATCTCATCCATCTCGGCGCGCCCGGTCAGCAGCCGCACGCGCACCCGGCATTGCACGGCCAGATAATTCCATGTCGGTACGCGCATGGTGTCGGGATAGACGGTGGGTGACATGTACGCGTGCGGCCCCAAATAACTGACCAGCGCCGTCCCTCGGTCGCGCAGATACTTCCAGTGTGGATTGGCGCGCGCCACATGCCCGAGCAAGACCGGCCACGGCTTGCCGTCACGCTCGACCAGGTCGACGTGCAACGGCAGATACGTCACGAACGGCTGCCCGTCATCGTCATTGCAGATCAGGGTCGCGAAGGAATGATCCCGCATCAGCTTGACGGCGTGGTCCAGGTCATCACTCTTGAACTGTGTGGGTATATACATGGAGAGCGCTTCAGTACCGGTAATCCCGGAGGTTAGCAAGGGCGTCGCATTTCTCCTAATGGCACGAAGTCAAGGTGACCGTAGGGAGATTGCAGCGTCGGCGCGATGCGGCTACAGTCGCGCAAATACCCCAGGCGCAAGGAGCGTTTTCCATGACACGACGTCTAGCGGCAGAATTCATCGGTACGTTATGGCTGGTGCTCGGGGGCTGCGGTAGCGCAGTCTTGGCGGCGGCTTTTCCAGCGCTCGGTATCGGCTTCGTCGGCGTCTCGCTCGCCTTCGGTCTGACCGTGCTCACCATGGCTTATGCCATAGGCCACGTATCGGGATGCCACTTGAACCCGGCCGTGTCAGTCGGTCTGTGCGTCGGGGGGCGATTCCCGGCCAAGGATCTGATCCCCTACATCGTGGTGCAAGTGCTGGGGGGAATCGCCGGTGCCGCCATTCTCTACGGCATCGCCAGCGGTCACGCAGGTTTTGATGTGAGCGCCGGTTTCGCCTCGAACGGCTACGACGCGCACTCGCCTGGTGGCTATTCCTTGACTGCCTGCCTGCTCACCGAGATCGTCATGACGTTCGGCTTCTTGTTCGTCATCATGGGCTCGACGCACGGCAGTGCGCCCAAGGGTTTCGCCCCGATTGCCATCGGTCTGTGCCTCACGCTCATTCATTTGATCAGCATTCCGGTGACCAACACCTCGGTCAATCCCGCGCGCAGCACCGGTCCGGCGCTGTTCGTGGGCGGCTGGGCGCTATCGCAACTCTGGCTGTTCTGGCTCGCACCCATCGTAGGAGGCGCCCTGGGCGGTGCCGTCTATCGCTGGGTCAGCAGCGATTCACCCGCCCCGGTTGCCGTGGTCGGATCGGACCCTCCCGCGCATTGACCCGGTCTCGAGAGGCCTCGCGGCGCCATCAACAATCGGTCGGCGTCATCACTCGCCGGGAGTGCGCGGCCTTTTAGCTACGGGGCCGTCGCTGCGAACGTATCGCACCCCTCGATCTTTCCCGACGCGACGCCGCGCTGAAACCAGCTCACACGCTGCGCGCCGGTGCCGTGCGTGAAAGACTCCGGAACGACGACGCCCTGGGAGCGCCGCTGCAATGTGTCGTCGCCGATCTGGGAGGCCGCATTCAGCGCCGTTTGTATGTCCCCGGACTCGAGCCGCCAACCCTGTTCCTGCTGCGACCGGGTCGCCCAGACGCCTGCCAGGCAGTCCGCCTGCAGCTCGAGTCGCACGCTGAGCGCATTCGACTGTGCTTCCGATGCCTGCGCCCGTTCTCGATCGACGCGATCGAGGATGCCGAGCAGGTTCTGCACGTGATGCCCTACCTCGTGTCCGACGACATAGGCCTGCGCGAACTGTCCTGGCGCATGGAGCTGCCGACTCATCTCATCGAAGAACGCGAGGTCAATGTACACGCGCCGGTCGCGGGAGCAGTAGAACGGTCCGGCGGCCGCCTCGCCCTGGCCGCAGGCCGTGGGGTAGCTGCCGCGGAAGAGCACGAGCTTCGGCTCCTCGTAGGCGGCGCCGCGCTCGCGAAACACGCCGGTCCAGACCTGCTCCGTGCTGCGCAGGATTTGCGAGACGAAATGCGCCTGGGCATCGCCCGCTGGAGGCGCCGATCCTGATTGATCGGGCGCCATCGAAGTGGGCGCGGTCGAGGTGGTCGTCCCTCCCCCGCTCATCAGGCCGAGGAGCTGCAGCGGGTTCACTCCGAAAACCCATCCGCCGATCAGGGCCAGGGCGATGGTGCCCAAGCCGATACCGTGAATCGGCCGAAATCCGCTCGAGCCGCGAGCGTCCTCGACATTCTGGCTCTCGTCCTGACCTTCCATTCGCATGGCAACCTCCCGGGACCTGCTAGGGATCCGATTGTAGAGAACTCAGCGACGCCGCGCCCCTCTGGGCTTGCGACGATGCGATCGTCAGGGGCGCCTTCGATAGAGCGAATCGAAGCGGCGCTCCAATGTTGCGTTCGTGCCGCGCACCTGATCGATGACGCGTTTCGCCCAATCGAAGTATTCGCGCTTGCGCTCGAGCGACCAGCCCGCCGGGGGACTCGAGATGATGTCGGCCAGATTCGCGATCTTGTCCGCGAGCTTGACGAGCTTGGCGCTCTTCGAGATATGGGCGGCATGTAGGACCTGCAATTCCTTGCGCTTCTGCTTGGGCAACCGCTTGTCGTCGCTCACCTCCTCCACGATGCGGGTGATCTTCGGGCCGAACGCGGCGGTCAATTCCGCGGAGGTGGTTTCGGTGTCCTCCAGCGTGTCATGCAAGAGTGCCGCCGCCAGTACGTCGGCGCTTCTGACCTGGCCATCGCCGCTCAGGATCTCGGCGAGAGCGATCGGGTGGTTGATATAAGGAGAGGCAGACTGATCTTTGCGGCGCTGGTCGCGATGTTTCCTCGCGGCAAACTCGGCTGCTTTGAGTATCAGCGCAATGCCTCGAGTGGGCCTCGCAGGGGGTTTGCCCAAGAGATGATCCTCCGTGCGCGTCCTAAGGGATAGCCTTCCCCGCCTGGTTAGATCCGACAGCTTCAGTTCATTCGCCCTAACCCGGATTCGCGAACCAGTCATCCTCGCCGTCCGCACCGATCGGCGGGCCCGTGGGAGGCACCGCGTGGTCCGTGATCATGCTTTTCGCAAAATCCTTCAACTTGTCGTGGCTAATGATATCGGCATAGTAATGCGCCGTCGCGACCTCCTCGGGGTCGCCGGTCTTTTCTTTCTGTAGCCGCTCGCCGAGCTCCGTGAGGGCGGCGTGCACGTCGGCCGCTGCGGCCGCGGAGAGGGAATCGTCCCCCAGTGCAACGCCGAGACGGGCCAAGAGCCGGCCTTGAATGCAGCGCCGCAGGGCGGCGATGTGTGCACCCTCCTTTATCTGAGCGGGGGCAAAGACGGCTTTGAGAGTCTCCGACAGGAGCTCGGGCAACCCCAGCTGCTGCGGATCGAGCGCTCCTTGCTGCATCACCCGGTTGAGTCGCGCAACATCCAAGAGGTCGCCCAAGGTGACATCCGCAGCGGCGGACGCCGCCATCAGCAGATCGAACGGCGGCGTACGCACCATGGCGTCGGCGCGGTCCAGGTCGATGGGCTTGGAGTTCGGCGAACCGAAGACTTCAATATCAACCTGCTTGTCGGGCGTACTGAACTGACCAGCCGAGAGCTGGCCCAGCAACGGCTCCGGCAAGTCCAGCATCTCGGGATCGAGGGTGCCCAACAGGGCGTGCAACGCCCGACGTTGCTCGCTGCCGGACGCTCTCGTCGGCGCCGCAGTGCCGTCATCCTTGACGGCGTACGTGAAGTAGGCGCCGCCGATCAACTTCGACGTTGCGTCGACTTCGTAGCGGTGAAACAGATAGATGGGAACGATCACGCGGCGCAGATCCGAGAGCGGTGCACCTTTCGGCAAATTGCCGGAGCCGAACCGCTGCAGGGCGAGGCGCCGCACTTCTGTAACGTGGGCCAACTCGGGCACGGCGTCGGAGCCATCATCCCAAAGCGCGCCCCAGGGGTTGGAGGAACCGGTGGGTCGAGCATCGGCATCGGTCACGAAACGCATGCCGTGCGCGTAGCCCTCGCGTACGATGGCATCGAGAGCCGCCTCCTGATTCGCCGCCGGCGATTCGTCATAGAGCCAGCGAATGGCGAAGCGGTCCCAGCTACCGATGCCGACCTTGTATGCATCCGTGAAATCGAAAGCGCCATCGATAATCTTGATGCGCGGCGCCGGGTAGTCCATCACCGACGCGCGATCATCGAAGGTGCTTGCGGCAAAATTATGCTCGAGTCCGAGCGCGTGCCCGGTCTCGTGCACGGCGAGCTGGCGCATGCGTGCGAGGGAAATTCGGATCGGATCGTCCTGCGCGCCGGTGCCGGTCTTGTCCGCCCCGACCAAGCCCTCGAAGATCATGCGGTCCTGGCGGATACGCAACGACCCGAGCAGCACCGCACCTTTGACGATCTCGCCGGTCCGGGGGTCGACGACGCTCGCTCCGTACGACCAGCCCCGAGTCTGCCGATGCACCCAGTTGATGACGTTACAGCGCGCATCCAGAGGGCTCACCCCGTCGGGCAGCACATCGACGCGGAACGCGTTGATGAAGCCGGCGGCGTCGAACGCTTCCGCCCACCAGCGGGCACCTTCCAGCAGCGCGGAACGAATCGGCTCGGGGGTTGCCGGGTCGACGTAAAACACAATGGGCTTCTTCACCTCGGATCGAGCCGCGCCCGGATCCTTCTTCTGCAATCGGAACCGGCGCGCCAGCCGATAGACCACCGGCGCCGTCACGGGAGCGGAATAGTCTGCGACGAGCGTGGCCTCGAGTCCCCCTACGCGGGGATCCGCCAGGCGCCGCTGATAGCCCGCGTCCGGCAGCTTGATCAACGACGTGTGCACGATCAAGGTCACCGCGTGCGGCGCCGGTTGCGGAGCGGTTGTGCCTCGCGGAAAGATCCCGGTGATATCGGCCAAGGGCGCATCCTCGCTCGCGAACGTCTGATGCGCCTCGAACTCGAGATTCTCCGGGAGCACCAGAGTCGCATCCACGTCCGGATAGCTCAGTGCGCCATTGAGTTTGAACGATTGGGTTTCCGGCTTCTTTTGCGCCAGCGCATCGGCCACGCCGAATGCATCTCGTGTCAGGAAGCTCGACAGATCCACGAGAACGCTGCCGTTCGACCCCTCGGCTAGAACCTCCGTGGACCAAATCGTCGACCAGGGGAAGGAATCCCGCACCGCAGCTTTCTCTGCGCCACTGCCCTGCTCTGCGCGAAAGCCTGTGTTCTCGAGCTCGGCGAATACCTTCTTGCCGGCCCGCCGAAAAGCGATCACTTGTGTATCGGCGGGTTGCGACCGATCGAGGCCCAAGAACGTCGAACCGAGGCCGGAGCGCAGAGAGACCTGATAGAGAAACTCACCCAACTCGCCGGCAGAGGCGTTCGGCGGCGGTTGCAAGACGATCAAGACACGGCCGGCCTTCTGGTCCAGATAGACCGGGCGCAGGCCGGATCTGCCGTCGAATCCTGCAACGGCAGCGACAAAAGGTTTGGGCTGCGGACCGGTGTTGACCATGCCCGTGCTCGGTGGCGGCCTTTTGCAGCTGTCGTCCGCGGTTTCGGCGCGGACCCCCGTGGCCCAGAGTGTCAACAAGGACACGACGCTCGCGTAGAGCAAAGCGGTTGCACGGGAATCTCTAGCAGAACCGGTCATAGCTCATTCATCCCCTATCAACGTTTTCGGTTCAGCCCGAGGTTGCCGCCATTATCCGCAAAGTTCGAGCGAAAATCGCCATATGCCGTAGCGTTGCCGAAATTGTCCCAATATGATTGCGCTCAGTGAAGATCGTTGCCCTCATGAATATTAAAGGCGGAGTTGGCAAGACGACTACCGCCGTCAATCTGGCATTTCTCTGTGCCGCCGGCGGGCGGCGCACGCTGCTGTGGGACCTCGATCCCCAAGGGGCGGCCACGTATAGCTTGCGGTGCGAAGCGAAAGAACATGTCTCGGCGAAGAAGCTCGTCGCTGGAGAGCGGGAGATACCGGAGCTTGTGGTTTCCACCGGATACGACAATCTAGACGTACTTCCCTCGGATTTCTCCTATCGCAACTTCGACGTGCACTTGAGCGCGCGCAAGCACCCTACCGAGCGTCTATTGAAAATGAGCCGTGCGCTGCGTGATGTCTATGACGTACTGTTCATGGACTGCCCTCCCGGAATCTCGCTGCTCTCCGAGAATGTGCTGCGCGCCGCCGATGCGGTTGTCGTTCCGTTGATTCCGACGCCGTTATCGTTGCGAATGTTGACGCAGCTCCGGGATTTCCTGAAGGCGAATCAGTGGGTCGACATGGCACTCATACCGTTCTTCTCCATGGTGGATCGACGCAAATCGCTGCACCAAGAAGTGATCGAGAGTACACGCGCGAATTTTCCGGGGCTGCTCGCAACCGAAGTGCCTTATTGGAGCGAAATAGAGAGAATGACCGTGCGCAGAGCACCGCTGCCGGCTTATGCGCCTCGCAGTGCCGCCGGCCAAATCTATGAGGCTCTTTGGAAGGAAGTTGCAATGAAGTTGGGCCAGGTTCCTTTTCTCCGAGCGCGAAGAGCGGCTGCCGCGGACGCGGCGAAGTCCGCTTTCGTGCCGAATCCTGGCGGCTGACTGTCCGGGACACCTTTCTGCCCCTTGCGCGCTCCCGCGCAGGTCTGGCAGCGTGCGGACTCCCTGCCCGCGCTCGAAGCCTGGGTGCTGCGCATTGCGGCGAAGAGGGCGGGCAACCCATAAGTCTTTAGCCGGTGAGAGTCCGATGCGGGGTCCCGAGTTACACTGCCTTATCCGATCAGGGTAACGAGCGCCACCAGGGCGATAGGGAGACAACATGGCTACCTTGGGTTATTGCACCGTGGGTTCGAACTCGCTGGAGAAGGCGAAGATCTTCTATGACGCGCTGCTGGGGGTGGCGGGGATGACTTCCCTGTTCGAGCACCCTTCGGGCGGCCGCGTATACGGCAAGGATGGTAATGCCTGCTTCGTGGTGCTCGGCCCGTATAACGGGAAACCCGCGTCGGTCGGGAACGGTGCCATGGTCGCGTTCCGCTGCGATACGCCGGAAGAGGTGAACGCGATTTACGCGAAGGCTCTGATGCTGGGCGGCACGGATGAAGGCGCTCCCGGTGAACGTCGACCCGACATGCATTTCTCGTACTTCCGCGACCTCGACGGCAACAAGCTCTGTGCCTATTGCATCGGCTGACGAAGCAGGGAATGAACCCATTCGAGGCTGCGCAAGACAGTGTCAGACGATGACGCCAATCAGGGCAGCGCCAGCGGCCTCAGCGCCGGCGACCTCGTAGGTCCCTACGAGCTCGTTCGCCTTCTCGGCACCGGCGGAATGGCCGAGGTTTGGCTGGCGCGCCGCGCGGACGGTGCGTTCAAGCGGGACGTGGCGCTGAAGCTGCCGTTATTGACCCGACGGCGCACCGATCTCGAGCAGCGCTTTGCGCACGAGCGCGACATTCTGGCGAGTCTCGAGCATCCCAACATTGCACGGCTCTACGACGCCGGCGTGGATACCGAAGGCTTGCCTTACCTGTCGATGGAGTACGTCAACGGGCAAGCACTCATGAAGTGGTGCAGCAGGAAGGCGCTCGGTGTCGAAGAGCGGCTGACGTTGTTTTTACAGATCCTCGATGCGGTCAAATATGCGCACGAAAAGCACATCATCCACCGCGACCTCAAACCTTCCAATATTTTCGTCACCGAGTCGGGGCAAGTTCGTCTGCTCGACTTCGGCGTTGCCAAGATGCTGCAGGAGGACGCGGACGAGCCGCAGCTATCGCGCATCTACGGCCAGGCGCTCACACCGGACTATGCGAGTCCGGAGTCGCTGAGCGGCACGGCCGTCGACGCCCGGAGCGATGTGTATTCGCTGGGAGTGGTCCTATACGAATTGCTGACCGGGACCCGCCCCTATCGCCTGAGCTCTCACGCCTCGCTAGCCGGATTGAGACACGCCGTCACCACGGCCGATGTGAAGAAGCCGAGCACGCAGCTCACGCCCCAAGGGAGCATGTCTCGAGCCGCGAGCCCGGATCGGCTTGCGAGAAAACTGCGGGGCGACCTCGACGCCCTCGTGCTCAAAGCGTTGGCCAAGGAGCCGTCGGAACGCTACGACAGTGCCGCGAGCATGGCCGAAGATCTACAGCGCTACCTGCGCCGGGAACCCGTCAAGGCGCGGCTGACCCCCGTCACGCATCGAGTCGGCAAGTTTCTACGCAGAAACGCCGCGATGGCATGGCTCATCGCCCTGTCGATCGTCGCCGTCGTCGTCGCGGTCGGAGTGGACCGCCTCATACGCGAAGAGAACAGCACGGACGCCGTAGCACCCGCCGCGTTCGCGCCGCCGATGCGTTCGGTGGCGGTGCTGCCGTTCGTCGACATGAGTGAGAATAAGGATCAGGGATACTTCTCCGACGGCCTTGCCGAGGAGCTCCTCGACCTGCTCGCGAAGACCCCGGGACTCCTGGTCATTGCACGCACCTCTTCGTTCTCCTTCAAGGGTAAAGCCGACGACATTCCGACGATTGCAAAGAAACTGAATGTCGCAAACATTCTCGAGGGCAGCGTGCGTAAAGCCGGCAACCGGCTGCGAATCACGACGCGGCTCATCCGCGCCAGCACCGCGCAGCAGCTTTGGTACGAAAGCTACGACCGCGAACTCAAGGACGTGTTCGACGTGCAGGACGAAATCGCCGGAGCAGTGGCGGCGCATCTGAAGCTGACGCTCGCGCCGATGTCGCAGGATGCCGCGCGCCGCACCTCGAACACCGAAGCCTATAACCAGTACCTCCTCGGCCAGCAGGCCTTCAATCGGGGAAATCTCGACGGCTATCGGCTCGCCATCGAGGCTTACCACCGCGCGATCGCCCTCGATCCCCACTATGTCGCACCTTATGAGGGTCTCACCGCGGCGGAGTTCTTCGTTGCGGATCAGACGGGGGATACCGCCGGGTACCGGCGTGCCGAAGAAGCGGCGGATAAGGCGGTGGAACTCGGCCCGGAAGATGCCAGCAGTTATGCGGCGCGCGGGTTCATCCGTTACGCCCTACGATGGGACTGGCCAGGCGCGCAGGCGGACTTCGAGAAGGCGATAGCGCTCGATCCGGGCGACGCCCGCTGCCTGCAGCGGTACGGTGAGCTGTTGGCGACCGAGGGTCGCCTGACCGAGGCGATCGCAACGACGCGCAAGGCGATCGAGCTCGACCCGTTGTCGCACAGCGCCTGGCAAACACTCACGAGTTACCTCATCTCCATTCGAGACTTCGCCGCCGCTCGCGAGGCGAGCCGCCGGGCACTCGAGATCAGCCCGCAATCGGACTTCTCGCTGAACGACTTAGGCACATTGCAGCTGCTCGAGGGCAGGGCCAAGGAGGCGCTCGAAACGTTCCGCAAGATAGACAACGAAGGCTTTCGCCTGTCGAGCATCGCGATGGCCGAGCATACGCTGGGTCATGCGAAAGAGTCGCAGCAGGCGCTCGAGCAGGTGATCGCACAGCACGCGACCGAAGCGGCATTCCAGATCGCAGAAATCTATGCATGGCGCGGAGAGAAGGACCAGGCGTTCGCCTGGCTGGAACGCGCCTATCGGCAGCGGGATGGAGGGCTCTCCGATATCAAAACCGACCCGCCGCTAGCCGGTCTGCGCAACGACCCCCGCTACACAGCGTTCCTGCAAAAAATGAACCTGCCGGAATAAGGCGGCCAAAAGGCGCGCGGCGGAGATACGCTCCCGCAAGGGCGGGCGGAACCGGCGGTGCGAAACGTCTTAGTCCGCGATGACGCGGAAGACTTCGCCGATCTTCTTGCCGTCCTCGAAATAGCCGAGGCCGTAATCGCCCTTGATGGTCGTGCGCAGCGTGCGGCGCTCGTATTTGGCATCGCAGCCTTCGACCGCGTGCAGCATCCGCCAATTGTCCCAGATGACCATGTCGGTCGGACGTCCAGTCGTGCCAGTAGGCGCTGGACCCGGCTGCCAAGCGGTTGACGGTGTGGCATACCTCGTCGAAGAAGGCGTCGCCCTCCGGAGTCTCGTGATGCTCGATGCCGACGCTCATCCAAGGACCGATGTGCAGTACCTTCTCGCCGGTGCGTCTCGTCCAAACCGCGGGGTGCATGGCACGCGGGAAGATGGCAACTTCCTTGAGCAGCTCCTTGGTCTGCGGCGCATCGCCGAGCGGCACGAAATTCACGCCGAAGCGCATTTTCGTGAGCCTGACGTCCAGGGTGTAGATGATGTTCATTTTCTCGAGCTTCGCGAGCATGTCTTTCGGGAATTGCTTGCAGAGCTCGATCCCGTCGGCGAAGCCGGTGCGCCCGCCCTCGGGCGCGTTGATCGGTGCGCGCAGCACGCCGGCGCGGTTCAACTCGTTGTTGTAGCAATGGTCGAAATGCCACGGTGAGAAGCGCGCCAGCCGCCGGCCGCCGACTTCCACCAAGCCGCCGACGGAGTTCGGATCGTTGCTCGGCACGTAGTGCATGTCGATCACGCCCTCGGCGAGATCCTCGGAAGCGGCATCGCGCGGCGTGGACTTGGTCGGATGATCCTTGAGCGGTCCGAAGACCTTGCTGAGTTCCACCTGCATTTTCGCAGTGGGCTCGAGTTCCTTGAACACGATGAATCCACGATTTTCGAATAGCGCGTTGAGCTCGCCGCGCACATCGTTGTCGGCCAGGGCCTCCCGATTCACGCCTTCCACGATCGAGCCGAAGGCCAGATCGTCTCTCAAATTGCGGACCTTGATCGACGGCATGCTGCTCTCCTGATGATCTTCTGGGCGCTGCCCCGAGACTCTACGATACCCGAGAATTCGTGTCTAATCGCGCGCCGAAGCAGTCACGTCCCTCAAGAACGCCGCTCGGGCGGCAAGATGATCTTGGGCCATACGGCATCGTAACCCGCTGATTCTTCAGAAGTTCCGGGTAGTGCAATGGCAGCGAGGAAGGAGCGCCTCGGCTTGCCGCGAAAAGCTCAGTGCTGCTTTAACCTTAAACATCGCAGACCTCGATGTCGGCGAAGCTGCTCGAGTTGATCCGCGTGGAATTGGAGAAGCGCTACTCCTTTGCCCTGCGCGGCATGCCGGCGATCCGCTGCGCGCGATCGCGGCGGCGCGCTACTGCTCCCCGAAATCAAGGCGGGCCCGCAGACCCGCGCAGACCACGACCTGGTCACAGCGGCTCGACCTGGTCACAGCGCAAACCGCGGCAAGCTCGTATGATGGATCAGCAACCGGGGAATGCCAGGCATTGGGCAGCTCAATTCTTCTCGATCTGACGGGTGGTGTCGCGCTCTTGTTGTGGGGCCTGCATATGGTCCACAGCGGGATCGTGCGCGCCTTCGGCTCCAACCTGCGACGATTTCTGGGGCGCGCGCTGCGCAGTCGAGTTCTAGCCTTCGGCGCCGGCATTTTTGTCACGGCCCTCTTGCAAAGCAGTACCGCCACCGGACTCATGACCGCCTCATTCGTGAGCGGCGGAACGGTCGATCTGGTTCCCGCGCTCGCCATCATGCTGGGTGCCAATGTGGGCACGACGCTGATCGTGCAACTGCTCTCCTTCAATGTAACCGCAGTCTCACCGCTCCTATTCGTGATCGGCGTGGTCGCATTCAAGCGCGGCAAGCTGCCGCGCACGCGCGATCTCGGACGGGTGGCCATCGGCGTGGGCCTGATGCTGCTCTCATTGCACATTCTGCTCGACACGCTGGCGCCGGCCGAGACCGCCCCCGCCGTGCGCACCTTGCTGGCGGCCACCACCCGCGATCCCATTCTCTGTCTTCTGGGAGCGGCGGCACTGACCTGGGCGGCCCATTCGAGCGTCACTGTCGTTCTGCTGGTGATGTCGCTCGCATATTCCGGGTTCGTCACGCCGGCGGCGGCGATCGCCCTGATCCTCGGAGCGAACCTGGGGAGCGCGATCAACCCGCTGATCGAGGGAAGCCATAGCGATAATCCCGCGAGCCGCCGGCTGCCGATCGGGAACCTCGTCAATCGGGTGGTCGGTTGCGCTCTGGTAGTGCCCTTCGTAAATCCAATCGCGGAGGTATTCACGCGCTTTGAGCCCAATCCATCGCGCATGGCCGCGGACTTTCACACGGTGTTCAACCTCGTGCTGGCGCTGATTTTTTTCCTGCCACTCGGCGGGCTGGCCTCTTTATTGAGGCGCTTCTTGCCCGATCGGCCCCAACCAACGGACTTGTCCACCCCCCTCTATCTCGATGAAAGCGCCCTCGCCTCACCCTCCGTCGCGCTGGCTTGCGCCGCGCGCGAGACTCTCCACATCGGCGACATCGTGGAGAGCATGCTGCGCAAGACCATGGAGGCGCTGCGCACGGACAACCGCGAGCTCATCGCTGAGATCTGCACCATGGATGACGCCGTCGACAAGCTCGACGAAGCCGTGAAACTCTACGTCACCAAGGTCACCCGCGAGAGTCTGGGCGAACGCGATGGGCAGCGCGCCATGGAAATCATCTCGTTCTCCATCAACCTCGAGCACGTGGGAGACATCATCGACAAGAATCTGATGGAGCTCGCCAGCAAGAAGATCAAACGCAACCTCTCGTTCTCCAAAGAGGGGGCGGCGGAGCTGGCCGCCTTCCACCAGGAGGTGCTGGACAACCTCAAGCTGGGGATCAGCACCTTCATGACCGGGGATGCGACCGTGGCCCGACGATTGATCACCGAGAAGACGAACCTGCGGGCCGCGGAATTCGCCGCGGCGGAAAGCCACCTGGCGCGCTTGCGCGACGGGCGCGCGGAGAGTATCGAATCAAGCTCGCTGCACCTCGATATCCTGCGAGACCTCAAGCGCATCCACTCCCACATCTGCTCCGCGGCTTACCCCGTGCTGGAACGCATGGGTGAGCTTCAACCCAGCCGCCTGAAGGACGTCTGAGCCTGCGGGAGCCGATCACGAGTTTGAACGGCGGCGGTTGACGTGGGTGCGGATTGGATGTAAAGCCTACTAAATTGCGGATAGTTGCACGCCTCAAGGGAGAATCATGGAAACGGCCGATCTTACCCATCACATTTCGCGACGGTTCAATCAGGACCTGGAGGCGGTGCGCAACCAGATGCTGCAGATGGGAGGATTTGTAGAACAACAGCTGCACGGGGCGATCCTTGCGCTCGTCGAGGGAGACAGCCGCCTCGGCGCATCGGTTGCCGCAGACGACGACAAGGTCAACGGCATGGAGCTGTCGATCGACGAGGAGTGCAGCCGCATCCTCGCGATTCGATCGCCCGCCGCCGGAGACCTGCGCGTCATCATCGCCATCATCAAGACGATCACCGATCTCGAGCGTATCGGGGACGAGGGGCGGAAGATCGCCCACATCGCCTCGCGGCTCGCCACCATGGAGCAGCCGGAGGACCGGTACCGCGAGGTCAAGCACCTGGGCCGGCACGTCGCGCAGATGGTGCATGACGCGCTCGATGCGTTTGCACGCATGGACTCCCATGCGGCGTTGAAAACCGCGCAAGAAGACCGGATGGTGGACGAGGAATACGACTCCATACAGCGTCAATGCATAACGTTCATGATGGAAGATCCGCGCACCCTGCGACGCGCACTCGAGATCATGTGGGTCGTGCGTGCCTTGGAGCGCATCGGGGATCATGCCAAGAACATCTGCGAATACGTGATCTACATGGTCCACGGCAAGGATATTCGGCATACGTCGCTCGAAGAAGTGGCCGAGCAGCTCGATACGAGGCACGCCATCGCGCCCACCTGACGGGACGCCGACCGCGAGCCCGCATGCCCATCGGCGTATTTGCAATAGTCTTGTTCGCCGCTGCGCTGCACGCGAGCTGGAATGCCATCGTGAAAGGAGGCGGCGACAAGCTCCTCACGACGGTGCTGGTCACCACCTCGGCGGCCCTCATCGGGGCCATAACCCTTCCGGCGCTACGCCAGCCGGATGCGGCCAGCTGGCCTTTCATCCTCGCCTCTTCGTTATTTCAGATCGCTTATTTCGTGCTGCTCGCGCGCACCTATCAGGTCGCCGACATGAGCCAGACCTATCCCTTGATGCGCGGCACGGCGCCGCTGTTGGTGGCCCTCGCGAGCGTGCTCGCCTTGGGCGCGCACCTCACGGCAACGATGTGGGTCGGCGTGGGCAGTCATCTGCCTCGGGATACTCGGCATGGCAGCCGGAGCTCGACGCGGGAACCGCAAAGGCGTGGCATTCGCCCTCGCGAATGCGGTGGTGATCGCCGGCTATACGCTGATCGACGGGCTGGGGGTCCGCCGCTCGGGAGCGCCGGCCGCCTATACGCTGTGGCTCTTCCTCGTCGAGCGGCGTGCCGTTCGCCGTTTGGGCGCTGCGGACGCGGGGCCGCACAGCCGTCGTGGAGTATGTACGTCGCAACTGGCATTTCGGGCTGATCGGTGGCGTGGGTAGCCTCGCTTCTTACGGGTTGGCGCTCTGGGCGATGACGGTGGCGCCCATCGCGGTGGTCGCCGCTTTGCGGGAGACGTCGATCCTCTTTGGGGTAGTCATTTCCGGATTGCTGCTCAAGGAGCATGTCGGTTTGGCGCGGGTTGCGGCTGCCTGCACAATAGCCCTTGGGGCTGCGGTGCTGCGTCTCGCGTAGGCCGCAGTTCTAATCCAGACCCAGCTCATTGGCCCTGCGCATCAGTTCGATCGCCGTATCGGCATCGAGCTTCTGTTTGATTGCGGATTGATGATTGGCGACCGTCTTCGGGCTGAGTCCCATCGATTCGGCAATTTCCTTGACGGTCTGTCCTTGCGCGAGCCAGCGCAACACTTCCAATTCGCGCGCGGACAATCCTTCAGTACACGATTCGAAGCAGCGTGTGTAGAGCCGTTCGTTGAGAGAATCGGGAAAAACTCCCGGGATTCCTAGGGATTTTCTCTCTGGTCGAGTGCCGAGCCTTCGTAGACACTTCGCGCTCAACATAGAAGACTCGGGGGAGGTTTACCAGTGGGCCGAATCAACGTGATGGCAATGCTGCCAGGTTATGTGGTCGCGATGGCCGCAACCTTGACAGCAATCTCCCCCGTGGTCATGGCGCAGCAGGCACCGCAGGGCACGCAAAATCTCAACGAGATCGTCGTCATTGGCGTGACGCCGGTCCCGGGCTTCAAGGTCGACAAAGACAAGATCCCGGGCAGCATCCAGACTTTGAAATCAAGCGACTTGACCCGCAACGGCCCAGCCAACGTGCTCAACGCGCTGGAGCAGCAAGTCAGCGCCGTCAACTTCAACGACACGATCGCAGACCCGTTCCAGCCCGACGTACTGTTTCGCGGCTTCGAGGCGTCGCCCGTACTCGGTACGCCGGAAGGCATGGCGGTCTACCAGAACGGCGTGCGTATCAACGAAGCCTTCGGCGACACGGTCAATTGGGACCTGATTCCCGACATCGCCATCGACCGGATCGACATACTGAGCGCGACGTCCGTGTTCGGCTTGAACGCGTTGGGCGGCGCCGCGGCAGTGACGATGAAGAACGGCTTCACCTACCAGGGATTCGACGGCACGCTCTCGGGCGGCTCATTCAATCAACGCCAGGCGGAGGCGGAGTACGGTGTCAACGACGGCCCCTTGGGTGCCTATGTGGCGGTCAATACGCTCAAGGAAGGCGGCTGGCGCCACTTCGCGCAAGATCGGATCAGACAGTACTACCTGGACTTGAGCTTTCACAACGATACGGTCATATCGGACTTGAGTTATCAGCGCGACAACAACCGCCTGTTCGGTCAGGGCGCAGCACCGGTGCAGTCGTTGGCGATCACTCCCGAGAACGTCTTTACCGGCCCGCAGAACAACATCAATAACGTCGACATGGTAACGCTCGACACCGTCTACAACTTCACACCGACGCTGTCACTCTCGAACGTGGTGTACTTCCGCAACTTCAGGCAAACGGTGGCCAACGGCGATAACAGCGACTATGCCGCTTGCCCTGACGACGTCGCCCCCGGCCTGCTGTGCGACGGCGACTACGTGCTGACCGATACCCTCGGCCAGAATATTCCGGACATCACCAACGGCGGGGCGACGATCATTGGCCAGAACGATTACGAGCAGATTCACTCGCAAACGTGGGGCGGCTCGCTGCAATTCTCCAGCACTGAAAAGATTGCCGGCCACGGAAACTCGTTCGCCGTCGGCGCGACGATCGATACCTCGACGACCAACTTCTTCTCGGGAACTTGGCTCGGCGACATTAATCCAGCGTTGTCGGTTTTGCCGTCGCCATATTTCGTCGCCACACCGGAAGGCGTCGATAGCACTGCCACTCCGGTCATTCTCAACGCGAACAACAAGTACTACAGTGCGTATTTTACCGACACGTTCGATGTCATCGATCCATTGTCCGTGACGGTCACCGGCCGCTACAACATTGCCAAGGTGGATCTCGCCGATCGCAATGGCGACCTGCTGAACGGCAACAACCGGTTCACACACTTCGATCCATCCGCAGGCCTCACCTACAAGATAGCCCCCGCCTTGACGGTATATGGCAGCTACGCGATCAACAACCGCGCTCCCACCGCCAGCGAACTCGAGTGCGCGAATCCGGCCGCGCCGTGCTTGTTGCCCACGAACCTGGCTTCCGATCCGCCGTTACAGCAAGTCATCGCGAAAACGGTCGAAGTCGGTGCGCGGGGCACCTTCTCCGACGCGAGTTTGGACAAATTCAGCTGGGCCCTCAGCGTCTATCGGACCAACTCCGAGAACGACATTTACGGCATTTCGACGACGATCGCGTCCGGCTTCTTTCAGAACGTGGGGTCGACGCGCCGCGAAGGAGTCGATCTCGACCTGACCTATCAAACGGCGAGGGTTTCCGCATACCTGGAGTCACCAACCAACGGCTTGCCCGTCCTTCCGAAAATCGGACCCCGCGCGGTAATAACCGTTGCCGCCATGCTTCGCGCTTGCGCTATCAAAATCCTTGAATCCGGGGACAGACATGATGACCTGAACGCCGCCGACGGACTCGCCGTCGATGGATGTCACCGAATGTCCCATCGCGGCTAACTTTCCACCCACGATATCGTATAGCGGGCTTTCCAAGCCGAGCACGTTCGATACCTGACTGTGGCGGAACCGCGCCATGTCGGCCGCAGCCTGCACGTTGGCGCCCAAATCAAGAATATCGACCAAGAGCTGGGCATGTCCCTGAGCTTGCATATCGCCGCCCATCAGCGTCACGGTCATCACCGGCAGGTTCTCATGCAACAAAAAACCGGCGGATAGGGTGTTGAAGGGCCTCTTCTGCGGTTGGATCACATTGGGACTTTTCGGGTCGAGTGTGAACAAAGCCCCTCGATCATGCAGTATGAAGCCGAAGCCGGGGACCGTGATGCCCGATCCGAATTCGTCGAAATTGCTGTTGACCCACGAGACCATGTTGCCTTGGCTATCGGCGGTGGACAGAACGATCGTATCTCCGCCCATCGAGAAGTTTCCCGCGGGGCCCGGCGTGGATGCATGCGTCAGATCAACCTTGGCGCATAGCGACGCCGCATAGGACTCCGATAGCAGCCGGCCGAGGGGAACAGCCGCAAAGCTCGGGTCCGCGTTGTATCGATAAAGATCGGCGTACGCGAGCTTTTTTGTTTCCACCAACAAATGCCAGTACAGCGGGCTCGTGGGACCGAGCGAGGCCAACGTTTTCCCCGCCAGCCAATTCGGTACGCACGCCTGAAGAATATTCAGCATTTCGTTCGTCGCCCACGCCTGCGAGGGCGGAGGAAGCTCAAGAAGCTCGTGGTCGTGATAGCGAGTGCGTGCGGCCTCGACCCATTCTCCGTGGTAGTGCGCGAGATCCTCGAGGGTCATCGTTCCACCCAGCGCCGTCGATTTGGCGACGATCGCCTGCGCAATCACACCCTTATAGAACGCCTCAGTGCCCTGCGCCTGCAACAGACGAAAGGTGCGCGCGAGGTCGGGGTTCTTGAAGATGTCCCCCGGCTTCGGTGCTGCGCCATTCACATACCAGGTTTTGACCGAATCGAGATCCAGTTGTGTGCAACAGCCTCGCAGCGGCAACGCCTCGGGAAGGATCCAGTCATGCGCGATGCGCTCGGAGACCGGAAAGCCATTTTCGGCATATTGGACCGCGGGCTCGAGTAATTGTTTGAAGGTCATTGTCCCGAAACGTCTGAGCACTTCCTGCCAACCCCAGGCGGCGCCGGGAACAGTCACGGGCAGGATCCCATGTACCGGCATTCCCGACGCAGGACCCCAGTTCTTCGAATCCCAGTGATAGCCGAGCTCGTTGAGCCGCTCGACCGTAGCCCCCGTGGGAGCGGTACCGCTCGCGTTCAGCACATAGACCTTGCGCTCCTTGGCGACGTAGATGACGGCAAAGAGATCGCCGCCCACGCCTTCCATCATGGGCTCCACCACGTTCAGTACCGCGGCCGTCGCGACCGCGGCATCGACGGCGTTCCCGCCGCTTCTCAATATTTGCAGTCCGGCTTGCGCAGCCAGCGGTTGACTCGTGACCACCATACCGTGCTGCGCCATGACCTCGGAGCGGCTCTGCGCGGGCCAACCTTCAGCGCGAGCGCCGCGCACCGCGCTACAGAATGCAGGCTCCGTCTTCCCCCCGCAGAGCACAGCGGAGGGCACCGCTTGCGACCACACTGGGGACCCCAACAAGCTGAGTTCCAGCCCCAGAATCGCCGCAGCAAGCTTAAATTTAGACATCGTTAGTTTCACGTTCCGACGGGTTAGTCTGTGGTGCCGCCGTCGCGCGTCGAGAACGCCGCACGCGAGGCTAATTCTTCAGCGTGACCCACACCAGATCGATCGGGTTCTTGCCGATGTTCCGTGATTGGTGTCCTACGCTGATATCGATCGTGGGCATCCAGCCGACCTCACCATCCGGCGAGGGATTGGGATATGGACGCTCGGGCTCCTTGTACGTTTTCGCTGACCACTGACCGCCCTTGATGTGAATGAACAGCATGTCCGGGCAGTGCGCATGCACACCCTCCCACTGGCCGGGCTGGGCGGTGAAGCGCTGCACGATGACCTGATCGTTCTCGAGCAAATCCTCTCCCGGAATATTCGGGTAGTTGAGGTAGTTGGTACTTAGGCTTGCCTCCGGGACTGCAGCGGCAGATTGCGCCACCGGCTTGAGAGTCACCAAGTCCACCTCGATCGGTGTCGCACCCGCATTGGTGCTGCCCTCGTCGGCGGGATCCGTCGCGTTCTGCCATACGACCCGACCGTCTCTCCAGAGCGTCGAGCGTCCAGTCGCCTGGGATCTCAGCACACCACCCTTGATGAACACCAGCAACTGATCAGCCGGGTGCATGTGGCGACCCGTCGATTGACCCGGCTGGATAATGAATTTCTGCACAAAGACGCGTGCGTTGTCGAGCAGTACCTCGCCCTGCAGACCCGCAAAAGATGAGTCGTTCTGCGCAGACTCGGCGGTGATGCCGCAGACCGGCCATGCAGCCCAACCGAGCCACAGCAACGCGCACAACTCAGTTCGGACTGATGCAGACTTCATAGCCACTCCCTTTTTTGCGGTTCACAGTCTACCGAAGGATTGCCGGTAACGATAACGATCCCTCTGAGACCGGCCGCCACAGGCTCCTTCGAGAGGCATTCAATTGCCTTATTTTAAAGGGAGGGGATAGCGTTTTCACTCCATCCTTCGGTGCTGGTCGTGAAGAATCCTGCACGGGGAATATTTTCTTCTCGGCGAGTCAGCGGCTGAAGTTATAGGTCATACGCAATCCAATGGTCCGGGGCCGATTCACGGTGACGGCCTTGTATCCTTCATTGTCATTCGCGAAGAGTTGAGCGCGCGTGTCCGAAAGATTTTCTCCGTAGAACTGCACCCACCACGCCGACGTTCCGGCACCGATAGCGGCATCATAGGTCGTGAACGCCGGCAGATCATAAGCAATAGGCTGACCTTGAGGATCCTGGGAAAGCTGATCCGTGGTCGCGAGCGAGTGCGACTGATGGACTGCGCCGATCTGGACGAACGCGCGATAAGAGTCGAGAGACCACTCATAGCGCGCACGGTGTTCCCCTGAAACGCAGGTGCTCCGGCGAGCGAGCTGCCGAGTATGCCGGCCGGGTTCTGAATCCCCAGGGAGCTGAAATCGATGGGCTTTCCGTCCGCCCAGAAAAAGGCCGCTTCCTTCACCAGCTCGCTGTGATTGAAGGCGGCACTCACCTCCAGTGTCAAGCCGTCGATCGGACTCGCCTGCAGCGACGTCTCGACCCCCTGTACCCGATAGTTGGCGCCGTTTATGGTTCCTCCTCCGAGCACTCGGGAATCGAACGCGCCGATTTGCGCGTGCTCCCACTCCTCGCGGTAGAGCGCACCGTTCCACTGCAAGCGCCTGTCGAACCACAACGTCTTCCAGCCGAGCTCGTTGTTGACGAGTGTGTCGGGTCCGTATGCCAGCGGCGCGCTCCAGCCGCCGTTCATTGGCCTGCGCCTGATAGGACGCGCCGTACTTGGATAAGGGAGACGCCCCCGGAGTCCCGAGGCTTCGATTGAACCCGCCGGGTCGAAATCCTTGGGACCAAGTGTAGTAGAGAAGTGCCACTGTGCTCGGCCGGTAGCTCAGGTTTACGCGGCTCCTGAAGCCCGCGTAAGTTCGAGCGAGGCCTTCCTCATTGAGGTTGTTGAACTCATTATGATCGACGCAGGGATTCGGCGCTCCGGAGGCGAGCGCGCAGCCGAAACTGCCCGCGATCACGCCTTCTTCGGTGTTGTGGATGTCGAAGTAGCGCGTGCCGACGGTGAGGGTCAGCGCAGGGAATCAGATCGAAGTCGAAGGAAGTGTACGCGGCTTTCTGTGTGTAGCCGCGCGTGATGTCGTTGAAGAAGGCATCGCCCAGCGGGCGCACGTTCGGATTGTTCAGGGTGGGCGGATCGTAGATAAACCTTGCACCCGGCATGCAGTCGCAGACTTGCTGACCGTTGAGCTCGAAATAGCCGGTCGGCGGCCCCACGGGATTGAAGTACGGATACGCCGTGAGATAAAACCAGTCGCCCTGGTCGTAGATCCGGTAATCCTCGTAGAACAATCCGCCGACTGCGCGCAATCGAGCGCTTTCGGTCGTGCTTACCCGCAGCTCTTGCGACAGATGAGTGTTGCGCTCGACATTGCGCCAGATCGAGCTCGGCGTGAAGCATTTAGCCGCCGCCGGCGGTCCGGGATTCACGCATTGGTAATAGTCCACATAGAATCCGCTGTGCGCGTACGCCGTGTAGTCCTGGACCTGCTCGACATGGCGCACGAGGTAGGCGCCGGCGTACAGGAACTTGAGCCCCGCGGCGCTTCCGTCGATGGTGAGCGCGGTGTTCTCGAACCGGTCCTTGTCATAGGAGGGGTTGTAAAGCTGCACCGTCAGATCGGGCTGAGGGTTACCGGCGGGATCCGCCGCCGTCTCGGTGAATACGCCCTGCGCGTTCATGTTCTGGTACGACTGGGCAAGCAGCGCGCTGCCAGCCCTCGCTGAATCGATACAGCGCCTCGACGCGCAGCCCCTGGTAGGTGACCGGGTTGATGTGGTTCGCGACCTCGGCCGCATTGTTGATGACCACGCTGTTGGCCGGCACCGAGCCGCCCGCATAGGAGATACTCCGGTCGGTGTTGCTGCGAGCGAAAGTGGCTGGAATGTTGTCGATATAGCCGCCGCGCGTCTCGTCGTAAATGACGCCGCGCACCGCCAGCCGCTCGGCGATGACCGGGACATTGATCACGGCTTGCACGGCGCTGCTCGGATCGCCGTGCGCGGTTACAGCGTATCCGGCGCTCACGCTCCCCTCGGTCACATCGAGCTTGGGCTTGTTGGTGATATATCGGAGCACGCCCGCCTCGGCGCCGGCCCCGAATAGCGTTCCCTGGGGTCCCTCCAGTACCTCGATGCGCTCGAGATCGGCCGCGTATACATCGAGATTCCGGCCCGGCAGCTGCGCGGATTGCTCATCGAGGTAGATGGCGACGTTCGGGAAGCTGCCGTTCGAGCCCGCCGCTTGGTTGGAGAAATCGCCCGTTCCAAGGCCTCGTACGTAGACATAGTTTTGACTTGGCCCCACCCCGTGCACGGTGACCCCGGGCAGGTAGCTCGCGAAATCCTCGAACGTCGTCACACTGAGGCGGGAGAGCGCCGCGTTCGTGAGGACCTGCACCGTGATCGGCACGTCCTGGAGATTTTCCTCGCGCCGGTTGGCCGTGACGATCACTTCGGCCAGAGATTCGCCCGCGCTCGATCGGGAGGGCTCCGGCGGGGCAGATCTCGAGAATGCGCACGCTGTGCGTTGTGAGCATCTCGAATCGCAGCCCGGTTCCCTGCAGCAAGCGGGAGAGCGCGTCCTGGGGGCGAAGGCCGGCGCTCACGGCGTGAGATTTCTGGTTGCGCACGACGCGCGAGAGGTAAACGAGGTGCAGGCCGGTCTGCTCGGCGAACGCCTCGAGAGCGCGCGCCAGAGGTTGTGCGGGAATGTCGGTCGTGAGCGCCGCTTCGGCGGCCCAGACGCACTGGGCGCCGAAGAGGGTAGCGGGCACGCACATCGCCGATGCTCGGAGCAGTCCCGAGACGACAACGGCGATGTTCGCCGCGGGGTGAGGCGAGCGAGCGCGCATGCACCTCCTTGCTGTTTTTAGTTCTTGGTAAAGTGTACCGCGCCCCCTCTATTCCTGCGATACCAGAATCTGTGACTCGGTCACCTCGACGTGCACCCCCTTCAGACTGCGCAGGAACGCGATGAACTCCGTCCGTGTCGTCGATGGTGAACACGCCGCTGATTTCCTGGTTGCCGAGCGCCGGCGTGGTGATCACGATCGGCTTCGACGCGTAGCGATTGAATTCCTTGGCCACACTCGCGAGCGGCTCGTGCTCGAAGGTGATTTGCCGGCGCATCCAGGACGTCTTGCCATGTGCGTCGGCCGCGACGGGCGCGCCCGGCGGCCATTGGGCCACACGGAGCTGCTCGTTGGCGGTGAGCTCGACGAATGCCGCCCGCGGGTTCGCGGCCGGATTTGCACCAGCCGCCGGCGACCGCGGCCCGACGGCTACGCGCCCTTCGAGCACCGTGATCACGGCGGCACCGGGCTCCAGACGGACATCGAACTGAGTTCCGATATCGAGCACTTGGGCCGAGCCGGCCAGTACCCTGAACGGGCGCTTCGGCTCGTGAGCCACCTCGAAGTCCGCCTCGCCCGACTCGAGGGTGACGAGCCGCTCCGCGGCGCTCAGCCGCACGGTGATCGAGGTGTCGGTGTTGAGGTGCAGGACGGAATCATCGGGCAGCCGATGTGTTTGCTGCTCGCCGTGCCGGCTCGAAAAATGAAACGTCGTTGCCGCCGCGACGGTCGCGTGCCCCGGAGGTTTGACCCTGAAGTTCCACCACCCGAGCAGCGACAGACAGATCACTCCCAAGGCGCCCCACGCGACAGCAGCGACCCGCCAGCGGCCACGTCCAGTGTCGCGGAGCGCTGCGATGCCCGCGGACCCGATGGGCGTGGGCTCCTCGCGGGCCTCTCGGGCAAGCGCCACGAGAGAGTCGGTCGAGGCAGCCAGCTCCGCGCAGGCCTCTCGGAGATCGCGCGCCACCGCCGCGACCCCCAAGTACTCCTCGACATGCACGGGCGAGACCTGGAGCCAGCCGGGCGAAGGTTTCGCGCTCACGCGCGGCAAGCTCCGCACGGTTTGCCACCAACCAGTCAGCCGCCTGCTGGGTCACGAGATCATGCACTTGATCGTTCTTTGCGCTCATCACCCTAACCCAGCCGCGCCATGCGGCGCCGGCAATGTACGATTGCCTGACTTAGATATTTCTTGACCATGTTCGCCGAGACCCCGAGCCGCTGGCCGATCTCCTCGTAGGTGAGCCCGTGCCAGTACTGCAGGACCACTGCGGCCCGGCATTTTGGAGACAATTGATCGAGCACCTCGCGGAGCCGCTTGATGGTCTTCTCGCGATCCAGCTGTCCCGCGAAAGACGGGAGCTCGGCGAGCTGCTCCTGCACCGAGGGGTCGTCGATATCGAGCGCGCTCCTGTCGCGCGCCTCGCGATGAGCGTGTTCCTTCGCAAGGTTGCTCGCCACCGCATACAGGTAGGCCTCGGGATTGCGCACCGAGGTCATGTCCGGCACGCGTAGCATGCGCAGATACACTTCCTGGGCAAGCTCGGCGGCGTCCGGGTGCTTACGCACCCTGCCGCGACAGGAAGGCTTGCAGAGCGCCGCCTTGCTCCGAGAACAGCCGTTCCAACAACGATTTCTTTACTTCGGCCACTGCTACCCAGGCGTGCGGCGGAGTTTCCCGCCTGCTATTTATATAGGAGTGGCCGCGAAGAGAATCGGGTACCTGAGAAACACGTCCCGGCGACACGAAAATCGACGATTGCGGCCGCGCTCGCGCCGGGGTACCCGACTCGCCGTATGCGGACTCATACCTCTCTGAGTCGAGCTACGGCGGTCACGGCGCTACGATTTCCCCAAATCGCCCGCCCCACCCCCGTGGCGATCGATATAGCAGTAATCAACGTACAAGGGGTAGTTTCATGAAGTTAAATCTCATTGCAAGCGCCGTAATCGCGGCGTTAGCGCTTCCCGGATTAGCGGCACATGCAGCCTGTATGGATCCGAAAAACGCAAGTCAGTCAGCGGCGGGTGAACAGATCGCTCCTCTGAATCTCAATCAGGAGTCGCTGCCCGCCCATTCAGGAGGAGGTGCCGGCGAGCAGATCGTGGGAACCTGGCACGTGGCTTACATCACCGAGGGATCCCCGTCCGGTCAAGCCTTCATTCAATGGCACAGCGACGGCACAGAGTGGGAGAACATCAATCACCCGATTCTGGGCGGTACCATCTGTATGGGTTCGTGGAAGGCGCTCGATCGATCGCATGTCTTTCGGAACCATTGGGGTTGGCTCTTTACCGACGGCGTCGTCACCGGATACTTCAACGAAACGGAGACCGACACCCTGTCGTGGGATGGAAACTCGTACACGGGAACGAACGACACGAAGTTTTATGATCTCACCACGGGTGCGAAGACCATGGAGCTGACCGGCACGGCAACGGCGAGGCGTATCGCGCCGTAAATTTTTCGCCGAAAGGGCTCATGCTCCCGTCGTCCCAAACTCTGGGATGGCGGGAGCATGGCCAGATCCAGACTTCACCGTTACCACGATCTTGCCTCACGCCGCCGCCTTCATCGCGTTGATCCCGCGGCTGGCTCTGTTCCAACTCCGCGATGTGGCATCATTGAGTACGCGTCTCTTCGCGGAAGGCGCGGACGGGACCCGCGCCGGCTGCAGTCATCGGTTCGCCGCAGCTTTCGCAAAATCGCGCGCCATCTGCCACCGGTTGACTGCGTTCTGGACATAGCGTGGTTTTTATCCTTCAACTTTCGACAAGCCCGACCGAGGTGGAGAGGGCATCATTCGCTCGGGACTGGGAACGCGGACTGCGGCCGCGACTGTATTGCCGGGGTGAGCAGCCCATGACTCGCTTGAACGCTTTGCCGAACGCGCTTTCGGATTCGTAGCCCAACGATAGGGCGATCACGGAAATCGGATCGCCGGAATGCACCAGCTTGTCCGCGGCGAGCGTCATACGCCAGCGAACCAGGTATTCCATGGGCGGCTCACCCACCGTGTCCTTGAACTTCTGCGCGAAGATCGATCGCGACATGCCTGCGATCTGCGCCAACTTCTGCAAGGTCCACCGCTGCGCCGGATCGTCATGCATCGCGGTGATCGCGGCGCTCATCTGCCTATCCGCGAGAGCGAAAAGCCACCCCACCCCACCTTTCAAGCCTTCCGCGAGGTGCAGCCGCAAAGCCTGCACCAGCATCATGTAAGCGAGGTGTTGTGCGACCAGAAAGCCGCCCGGCTGCGGCTCGCGCAGCTCCTGCCGCAGTCGCTCCAAAGACCAGCGCATCGCCGCTTTGTCCGACTCCTTCCGGATATGTACGATGGGCGGCAACACCCCCAACAGAATGCCGGCATGGTGGTCGCTGAGGATGAAGTGCGCGCCGACGGTAACGCAATCTCCGCCCCCATTGATCGTCAGCATGCCGCCATTTTTCTGCTGGGTCGCATGCATCGTGAGCGCGTCCACCGCCGGCAGCGTCAAATCGCTGGCGAGGCGGAAAGACCGCCCGCGGGGCAACAGGAAGCAGTCCCCTGCGGTCAGGTGCACCGGGTCGCGAACGCCCTCGACGGCCAGCCAACGCTGGCCGGAAACGATCGCATAGCACTTGATACCTTCATGTCGAGGGTACTGCACCGAAAAATCGCCGGCCACGTCGGTGCCGCCGCACGAATAGCTGCGCGGCTTCAGCAGGGAAAGCACATCTGAAAGTGGGTCCATGGGGTCCTTTAGCCGGACGATCGAACCAGTAATACGGACCCTACAGCATAGATCGTACCTCCTCAATCGCCTATCGTGTTTTGGAGGGCCGGGAAAGCCGGTCATAAATCGAGGAGAGAATCTCATGCGTGTTTTCATCACCGGTGCCACTGGCTTTATCGGCTCCGCGCTCGTTCCGGAACTCAGCAAGGCGGGCCATCAAGTGCTGGGCCTTACGCGTTCAGATGCGGGCGCCAAGTCACTTGCGTCCACCGGCGCCCAAGTGCACCGAGGCGACCTCGGGGACCTGGAAAGCCTACGAAGCGGCGCGGCGGCGGCTGATGGCGTGATTCATTTGGCCTTCGTCCACGACTTCTCGAAGTTCGAGGAGAACTGCGATATCGACAAGCGGGCCATCGAGACTCTCGGCAAGGTGCTTGCCGGCTCCGATCGCCCGTTGATCGTCACCGGCGGGATCCCGCCCTGGACGCCGGGGCGCCTCATGACCGAAGAGGCCCAGCCCGCGGCCCATGCAGCGATGCCCCGCGTATCAGAAGAGACTGCGCTGGCGCTGGTCTCGCAGGGCGTGAAAGCGGCGGTGGTGCGCCTACCTCAGGTCCACGACACCGTGAAGCAAGGCCTGGTCACTTATTTGATCGCCATCGCCCGCGATAAAGGCGTCTCAGCATACGTGGGTGAAGGGCTCAACCGCTGGCCGGCGGCGCATGTCTGCGACGTGGCGCGTCTCTACAAGCTGGCTCTTGAGCAGCACGAAACGGGCGCGCGGTATCACGCGGTCGGTGAAGAGGGCGTACCGCTCCGAGACATCGCCGCAGCCATCGGCCGAGGCCTGAAGGTACCGGTGCGCTCCATTGCTCCGCAGGAAGCAGCCGCTCACTTCGGGCCCTTTTTCAGCTTCTTCGCAGCTCTCGACCTGCCGACTTCCAGCGCGTGGACACAGCAACGGCTCGGATGGCGCCCGACCGGGGTCGGGATGATTTCCGATCTCGATCATATGAAGTATCAAGCTGGAGGATAGTACTGAGGAGCCTTGCGTCGATCGAACATGCCGTAGTCGCGGATCACGCGCACGATCCGATGACGAAGAGCCTTTACAGCGTCGAAGGACCTGGGCTCCCGGGTCCTCGCGGCTTTTGCGTCCTTCCACGAGGCCAGGATGGCCAATTTACCCGGCGTCCATCTTACTTCTTACGAGCGCTCTTCTTCTTCGGCACCTTGGCGCCCGCCTTACGGGCCTCCGACAGGCCGATTGCGATCGCCTGCTTTTTACTGGTTACTCTTTTCCCGGACCGCCCGCTCTTGAGCTCTCCCCGTTTCCATTCGTGCATCGCGCGCTTGATCTTGCGGCTGGCGCTTGTTTTCTTGCTTGCCATATCAGGCGGCCTCTGCGGTTGACTGCAATTGCTTCTTACGCGCCAGCAATTGGGCGGCGAGGGCTCGAAGGTCCATGTCGGATTTCTTGGCCTCGGCAAACATACCGCCCGGCTGCTCCTCCTCTTTGACGTGGTGCTTGATCATTTCCGCAAGTACGGTGACCTTGGCGTCAAAATAGTCGTCGCTCGGGGACATGTCCTGAATTTGGGCGATGAGCGTCTTCGCGCCTGCGTGTTCAACAATCGCTTCATGGTGCATATCCTGATCCCCGGTCGCCTGCAGGAAGGCCGGGTAGAAAATCTCCTCTTCGATTGAGGTGTGCACGGTCAATGCAGCGCAGATATTCGATGCGAGCTGCTGCTTTTTATTGGCGCTGTTGGTCTTTTCAAATTGCGAAAACCATTGCTCGACTTGGCGGTGGTCCGCCTTCAGCAGAGCTATAGCATCGAGCGACTTGGCTCTCGATGACGACGTGCTGCGCTTTGATTTAATGGCCATGGGCTATCTCCGAGGATTAAGGTGACGCGATATTGATGCGCGCTACACCGGCCTCCTATCGGTGGGCGCCGCGATGTCGCGTGGGAAGGCGTGT
>CAWDFR010000012.1:0-413159 GCA_963801685.1 uncultured Gammaproteobacteria bacterium | reverse complement strand
CACTAGCCGCACCGCTAGTCGACACCGATCATGACGTTGGACGCCTTGATGATGGCATAGGCCTTCGCGCCGGAACGCAAGCCGAGCTTCTCGGCCGATTGCTTGGTGATGATCGCGACGACCTCGATTCCGGGTGCGAGCTCGACGATCACCTCGCTGTCGACAGCCCCGGGCTTGACGGATTTGACGGTGGCGGGAAGTACGTTGCGTGCGCTGAGCTTCACGGGAGCCTCCTCGAATGGTTGGTGCGGCATACTAACGCCGATGCGCGGAGACGTGACAATGGACGAAACGACGCATACCGGAGGCTGCCTCTGCGGCGGCGTGCGCTACGCAGATTCGCGGCGAGCTGCGCGGCGTGATCGCCTGCCACTGCTCGCAGTGCCGGCGCACGAGCGGCCATCATTCCGCCATGACCAGCGCGCCGAACGAGCGGCTGTCCTTGACTACCGCCGCCACGCTCGTCTGGTACCGCTCCTCGGCGAGCGCCGAGCGCGGATTTTGCGGGGTGTGCGGCAGCAATTTATTCTGGCGGCCGCACGCGCAGAACCGCACCTCGATCGCTGCCGGCACGCTCGATACGCCCACGGGCATCGCGATCGAGCGGCACATATTCGTCGCTGAGAAATCCGATTACTACGAGATCGCGGACGCTCTGCCGAAACTGGCCGGATGGGACTGACGCGCGGCGCCCCAAGCGGATTTCTGCAGGAAAGTCCGTACGCACTCGTCAGTTTTTCGCCGACATCGTGCGGCGCGAACATTATGGCAAAAATTATTTCGTCGCTCGATGGCGACGGCTTTTGCGCCGGCCGCCGATGACGTTCAATAGCGTGCGGCGCGTCGCATCTCGTCCCGCGCCGCAATCGATACGCTGGCTGCAGTTTCAAAACCTCGACGGAGTTTCCATGATCGACAAGTCAATGACAGGCTCATATCAGATCAACCTGCCGAAAGATCTTCTCTCCGAAGCGAGGAAACAGCCGAAGCCGAAGAAAGAGCATCTCAAGGTCGAAGGCTGGCGCACCTCTTGGCTGACGCGAGTCTCGGAGATGTTGGTCGGCAAGGACTAGCCTCGCCGGGCAGCCGCCGCGCCGCCGGCCGCGCCGCTGCCCAGATACCGGGCGTGCGCGGCCCGCGCGATTTTCCACATGATGCCGGACGGAGGCCGGCAGGCGGTCGTGTAGGCCTATGATTACGTGCGGATATAAGTCAAATCGGCTGTCTGTGTGCGTCGCGGCGGGTTTAACATCTCCCCGGAGATCAAACCCATGCGCCTTTCCAAACCGATATACGAGTCCTTGCCGCTGCTCTACGTGGTGATCGGCATGGCCGCCATCGTGATCGCTTACTTCGAGCCGCAACGCATCCGCTCGATCATCGCCTTCGTGATCGGACTGCTCGCCGCCATTGCCGCGCTGACCATCTTTCTGCACCGCCAGGATCGGCGCGCGCTCAGCCGCGAGTACCGGGGCGACAGCCTCGACATTCGGCACAGCTGACAGGCGTTCAATCCCGCTTATCGTCTCCCGGCTCCGCCGTCTCGGAGTGGCGATAGCGCGGCGCCCGCTCGTCGATGTACATCATCTCGTGCTGGCCGACGACCACCACATCGCCGTCGTTGAGGTTGTGCCGGCGCACGCGCTTTGATTTCACGAAGATGCCGTTGGTGCTGTTCAAGTCCTCGATCACGCACGAGTCCGGCTGAGTCACGATCTGGCAGTGATGACGGCTGATGAATTTGCTGTCGATCTGCAAATCGTTGTCCGGGGTGCGGCCGATGACGAGCCTGCCGGGCTTGAGCTCGCGCTCCACCACGGTGGTGCCGCCGCTCGCGAGCAGAATGCGGCCGACCGTCTGTCCGGTTTCCGGGGCGCTTGCGCCGTCCATCTGCAACGACTGCATGCGATTGGTGCGGGCGTTGAACTCGACCCACTGCAGCTCGCGCAGCGCGGCCGTGATGTCCTCGGCCGTGACGACGTCGCTTTCGCGGCCGAAGGCCGACATCATGGCGGTGTCGCACAGCGTATTGACCAGGCGCGGCACACCGCCGGTGTAGCGGTAAATCGTCGGGTAGGTATCCTCCGCGAAAATACGCCGGCCCTCGCGCGCCCGCGACCTCGAGCCGATGATCGATATAGGAGACGGTCTCGGCGCTCGTGAGCGCGGACAGGTGGAAGCGCAGTCGCACGCGCTGCACGAGCTGAATCAATTCCCTGGAATTGAGCTTCTCGTTGAGCTCGGGCTGTCCCGCGAGGATGATGCGCAGCACCTTCTCCTTGGTCGTCTCGATGCCCGAGAGCATGCGAATTTCCTCGAGCACCTTGTAGCTCAAGTTCTGCGCCTCGTCGATGATCAACACGACCTTGCGTCCGGCGATGTGCTGCTCGGTGAGAAACTGGTTGAGGGTCGCCAGCACCTCGGGCTTTTTCATGTCGAACGGCGAGAAGCCGAACTGCACGAGCACGGTCTGCAGGAATGCCGTGGGGGAGAGCTGCGTCTGATTGATCTGCGCGACCACGACTTCCGCCTCGAGCTCGCGCAGGAACGTCTCGATCAGGGTGGTCTTGCCCGCACCGATCTCGCCCGTGATCACCACGAAGCCATCGGTGAACCAGATGGTCGACTCCATGTACGCCTTGGCGCGTGCATGCTGCTTGCTGAGATACAAGAACTGCGGGTCCGGACTCAAGCGGAAGGGGAGCTCATGCAGTTTGAACAGTTCTAGGTACATCTCGCAGCCAGTCTCACAGGGTGGGTGAAATCGCTCGCTTTCAGGACCAAGTAATGGATTTTAGTGCATTCGCAAGCGCCCGGTCGCGCTCGACCGGCCGCGCCCTCAGGATAGTGCAATGGCCGAGTTTGCGGCCAGGACGGGGCTGTTTGCCATAATCGTGAAAGGCCAGCCCCTCGATGGCCAACAACCGCTCCCGGCTGGGCATCTGTCCGAGAAAATTGATCATTGCCGTGTGTCCGAGGGGTCGGGTGCTGCCGAGCGGCAGGCCGCAGATGGCGCGCAGATGGTTCTCGAACTGGCTGGTCACGCAACCCTCGATGGTCCAATGTCCCGAGTTATGCACGCGCGGCGCCATCTCGTTCGCGACCAGGCGTCCCTTGACGACGAAGAACTCGATGGCCAGCACCCCGATGTACTCGAGCGCGCTCATGACGCGCTTGATATAGGTTCTGGCGGTGCGCTCGAGTCTCGCGGCGGCGTACGGCGCAAGCCCGTAGCGCAAGATGCCGCCGGCGTGTGAATTGGCCGACAGCGGATAGTACGCGATGTTCCCCGCAACGGACCGGGCGGCGATCAGCGATACCTCGCGCGAGAAGCGTTGCAGCTTCTCGTAGATGAGTCCCTCGTCGCCGATGAGATCCCATGCCGCATCCAGATCCGCGCGCCGCTCGATCCTGCACTGCCCCTTGCCGTCATATCCCAGACGCCGGGTCTTCAAAATTCCCGGCGTGCCGAGCCGCGCAGCCGCCCGCGCGAGATCCTCCCGCGTGTCCACCGCGGCATGCTCGGCGACCGGTATTTTCAGGCGCCGGAACAACGCCTTCTCGTGCAGGCGATCCTGGGAAACCTCGAGCGCGGCGCGCGGCGGACGAATGGCAGTCAACTTCGCAAGCGGTGCGAGCGCCTTGCCCGAGATGTTCTCCCAGTCGAAGGTGAGCACGTCGCTGTTCGCGGCGAGCTGCTCGAGGAGCGCGGCGTCCTCGAGCGCACCGAGCAGGCTCGGCGCCACTTGAGCGCCGGGAGAGTCCGCGCTGCGATCGAGGAACGTGCAGCGGATGCCGAGCGGGTACCCGGCAAGCGCCAGCATGCGCCCGAGTTGTCCCGCTCCCACGATACCGACGTGGGGTAATTTCAAGGCTGCCGCGGATCGGGCTTGTTGAGCACCGCCGCGGTTTGCGCCATGCGGAATGCATCGAGCGCGAGACGCACTTCCGCCGACTCGTTCGCGATGATGGCCACGGCGAACAGTGCCGCATTGCGGGCGCCCGCCGTGCCGATGGCGAAGGTGGCCACGGGAATCCCGCTCGGCATCTGCGCGATCGAGAGGAGCGAGTCGATGCCCCCGAGCGTCTTCGTCAGCACGGGCACGCCCAGCACCGGCACGGTGGTCTTGGCCGCCGTCATCCCCGGCAGGTGAGCGGCACCCCCCGCGCCCGCGATGATGGCCTTGAGACCGCGCTCGCGCGCCGAGGCGGCGTATTCGAACAACAGGTCGGGCGTGCGATGCGCGGAGATGACGCGCACCTCGTGTGCGATCGACAGGGATTCGAGGGTATCGGCGGCCGCCTGCATTGTTTCCCAGTCGGACGAGGATCCCATGATGATGCCGACACGGGCTTTCATGGCTCAGAGTCTAGCAAAGCCTATCCGAGCAACTGCCGAAGAAACGCAAAAAGCTCCCGGGCCCCGGCCGGAGGCCGTTGTTCCAGCCGCTCCCGCCCCGCCTTTTCCAGGATGCGGGCGAGCGCCGCACGATCCGCCTGCGGATATTCCTCGCACAGCAAGGGCAACGCCGTCTCGGGCTCGGACAGCAGCCGGTCGCGCCAGCGCTCGATACGCTGGAAATGCCTTATCTCCGAGTCATGCCGTTGCTTGCGCTCGGCGAGCTTCGCGAGCACCGGCTCGGGATCGATCTGGCGCATCAACTTGCCGATGTACTGGCGCTGCCGCACCTGCGCGCCGTGGGACGGCAGCCGGCGCAAATCGCGCAGGGCCACGAACAGCTTTTCCGGCAGGTCGAGCGCCGCCATCTCCTGTTCGGGCAGGGCGGAAAGCTGCACGCCGAGCTCCTGCAAGGACGCGGCCTCGCGCTTGCGCGCGCTCTTGCTGAGGCGCTCCGCCTCGGCGTCGCCGGTCTCCTCGGGTCCGCTCTGGGCAACCATATGCGACATGCTACCACCTCTGTGGCCGGGCGAATTACAGGCTAGAATCCGGGGAAAGTTATTGCGGAGAAGCTGATGGCTATCGCGCCCGAAGACCCAGTGCGTCGCCTCACCCTGGGCGACCTCGAATCGATCATCGAGCGTGCCCTCGAAGAGGCGCGCGCGCGCGGGGCCACGCAGGCGGAGGCCGCGGTGAGCCAGGACAGCGGCCTGTCCGTGGGCGTGCGCCTGGGCGAGGTCGAGACGCTGGAGCATCAGCGCGACCGCAGCATGGGAATCACCGTGTACTTCGGCCATCGCAAGGGGTCGGCGAGCACCGCGGATTTCTCCCCGGAGGCGGTCCGCGCGACGGTGGCGAAGGCCTGCAGCATCGCGCGTTTCACCGCGGAGGATGCCTGCTCGGGCCTGGCCGACGCCGAACTCATGGCGCGCTCGCCGCCCGACCTTGAGCTTTATCATCCCTGGAGCCTCAGCGCCGAGCGCGCCATCGAGATCGCCAAGAGTTGCGAGGCGGCGGCGCTCGGGTTCGATGCGCGCATCAACAACTCGGAGGGCGCCTCGGTCGCCACGCACCAGGGGCTGCACGTCTACGGCAACACGCACGGCTTCATCGGCGGCTATCCCACGACCTCGCACACCGTGAGCTGCGTCGTGCTCGCGGGCACGGGCGAGGACATGCAGCGCGACTACTGGTACTCGACCTCGCGCGACTGGCAGGAGCTCGAGGATGCGCAGGCCATCGGCCGCGAAAGCGCGCGGCGCACGCTCGCCCGTGTCGGTCCGCGCAAGCTCTCCACGCGGCGCGCTGCGGTGCTGTATCGTGCCGGAGATGGCGCGCGGCCTGATCGGGCATTTCACCGGCGGCGATTCGCGGCAGCAGCCAGTACCGCCAGTCCTCGTTCCTGTTGAACGCCGCCGGCGAGCAGGTGTTTCCCGCGGGCTTCTCGATCGCCGAGCGACCGCATATTCACAAGGCCATGGGCAGTGCGCCGTTCGACGAGGAGGGCGTCGCGACGCATGATCGCGAGCTCGTCACCGACGGGGTTCTCAGCGGCTATATTCTCTCGAGCTATTCGGCTCGCAAGCTCGGGCTCAAGACCACCGGCAATGCCGGGGGCGCGCACAATCTGGTGGTTGCGCCGACCGCGAGCGGAGGACGCGAGGCGATGCTCGCGCGGCTCGGCACGGGACTGCTGATCACCGAGCTCATGGGTCAGGGCGTGAACGGCGTGACCGGCGATTACTCGCGCGGCGCGGCGGGTTTCTGGGTGGAGAACGGCGCGATCCAGTATCCGGTGGCCGAGATCACCATCGCCGGAAACTTGCGCGACATGTTGAAGGACATCGTCGCGGTCGGCGACGACGTCGACACGCGCGGCGGCATACGCGTGGGATCGGTGCTGATCCGCGAGATGACCATCGCGGGAGAGTGACGGGGAGCGCCCAGCCCGGGGCGCCCTTCACGTACCGCCGATGAATTCCGCCAGCGATCGCTCGCCGAGGTCGCGGTGGACACACGCCTGGATGTGCGCGATGAGCTCCTGCGCCTGCGGGATCGCGCGCCCGACAAGAATCGTGCGGCCATGCTGCGGCCGGCGCAGCGTCTCGACGATGTCGGAGAGCTTGATGCTGTGGGGATCGCGCCCGGGCAGGAAACAATCTTTCTCGGTCGCGACCAGGAGCTTCGCCTTCTCCAGGGACGTGACCACCGGTGCGAGCGCTGCCGCGGGAACGTCGAGCGTGTCGGCGAGGCGCGCCGCACTCCAACCCGCCGCGCCGCTTAGATAGTCGCGTGCGACCAGATACATCACGGAGACGCCGATACTTTCGTGCGCGCTCGCATCGAGCGCAAGGGCGGTGTGCCCATGCGGGAGGTACTGCGGGAACTGCACGTAGAAGGCGAGCGTCGCGCCAAGCAGCAAAATCAGCCAGCTCAAGTACACCCAGATGAGCGTGGAGAGCACGATCGCGAACCCCGAGTAGATGGCCACGAGCGTCGAGGAGGAGACCAGGATCGAGGTGAATATCTTGCCGACCAGCGCCCAGACGATGCCCGCGGTCACACCGCCTATGAACGCGGCGCGCGCCTCGACGCGGATGTTCGGAATGAACATGTACATGAGCACGAACACGGCCGAAACGATCACATAGGGCAGGACGCGCGCGATACCGGTCACCGCCCAGGCCAGAGGGGCGATGGAATCGAGCCAGCGGGCGGTGGGGCTGTGCAGCGCGGAGCCGAGGAGCCCGAGCGCGACGGCGAGCAGGATCGGGCCTGCAATCATTACGCTCAGATACTCGGCGAAACGGCGCGCGAAATTACGCGCGTGCTGCACGCGCCAGACGAAGTTGAAGCTGGTATCCACCTTCTGAATGGTGGTGATCACCGTATAGGCGAGAAAGGCGAGCCCGAGCGAGCCGAGTACATCGCCGCGCATGTTGGCCACGAATTCGAGCAACGACTCGGTCAGCTGGGTGGAGGCGAGGCCGAGTGGGCGGAAGAACTGATGGAGAATGTAATGCAGGTCCGCGCTGGCGCCGATGCCCTTCAGGATCGCGAAGCTGAAAACCAGCAACGGCACGAGCGAGAGGAGCGTGGTGTAGGCGAGGCTCATGGCCCGCACCGGGATCTCGCCCTGCAGCCAGTCGCGAACGATGGCGACGGGATAACGCAGCACGCGCAGCACCGGTCCCCAGGGCGGGCGCATGGTGCGCGACCTTTGGAACAATCCATCCTCGAGACGTTCCAGCACGGTGGGCATGCCGAGCGCTCAGCTGGTCAGTAGCCTGAGCGCCTCGCGATAGTTGTCGCTGGTGCGCGCGATGATGTCCGCCGGCAGGTGCGGCGCGGGGGGCTTCTTGTTCCAGTGGAGCGATTCCAGATAGTCGCGCACGAACTGCTTGTCGAAGCTCGGCGGACTGATTCCGGGGCGATAGGAAGCGACGGGCCAGAATCGCGAGGAGTCCGGCGTGAGCACCTCGTCGATCAGCATCAGGTTGCCGGCCTTGTCGACGCCGAACTCGAATTTGGTGTCGGCGATGATGATGTCGCGCGCGCGCGCATGCGCCGCGGCGAGGGCGTAGACGGCGAGCGCGATGCGCCGGACGGCGGCCGCCTGCTCGCGGCCCACCAGGCTCACAATCGCCTCGAAATCGATGTTCTCGTCGTGGTGTCCGGCGGGTGCTTTCGAGGCCGGCGTGAAGATGGGCTCGGGCAGCGCATCCGCCATGCCGAGTCCGGGCGGCAGATTGATACCGCACACCGCCCCGTGCTGCTTGTAATCCTTGTATCCCGAGCCGATCAGATAGCCGCGCACCACGGCCTCGATGGGCAGCGCCTTGAGCTTCTTGACCACCATCGAGCGCCCCTCGAGCTGCGCCCGCTCATCGGGATTCTGCACGATGTCCTCGATCTTGAGAGTCGTCAGATGGTTCGGCACCAGTGCGCGCGTCCTCTCGAACCAGAACTCGGAGATCTTGGTGAGCACGTGGCCCTTGGAGGGGATGGGATCGGGCAGCACGACGTCGAACGCCGACAGCCGATCGGTCGTGACGATGAGCAAATGATCGGCATCGACATCGTAGATGTCCCGCACCTTGCCCTGGTGAACCTTGCGCAGGCTCCGGATGCGGCTCTCGAATAACGGCGTGGGTTGCAACGAGTGGTCCATGCGTGCGGGCGTGCGGCTGCTACCATTGTGGGGAGAAGGTCGGCGATTGTCACGTTGCGCGGCGTATAGGTCAACGAATGGCTTGGAAAGGAACTATTTTCGGTGCGCTGGTCGGCCTCCTGCTGACGCGCTCAGGTATAGGCGCGCTGGTCGGCGCCCTCATCGGCGTGCTGTTCGATCAGAGCGTAGGCCTGGGGCTTTCCTTTCCCGGCTCGCGGCCCGCTGCCCCGGTCTCGGAGGTTTTTTTTCGGACCACCTTCGAGCTCATGGGTCACGTCGCCAAGTCCGACGGGCGCGTATCGGAGGCCGAAATCGACGCGGCACGGCGGCTCATGCAGGAGTTGCGCCTGGGGCCGAACGAGATCGGCGCCGCGATCGAATGTTTTCGAACGGGAAAATCGCCGTCGTACGATGCGGGTTTGCGGATCGAGCAGTTGCGCGAGGCCTGCGGTTTGCGCTTCGACTTGCTGGCCGCATTCATCGAGCTGCAGCTGCGCGCGGCCCTCGCGGGCAACGGGATTTCACCGCCGGCGCGGCGGATTCTGATGCGCGCCGCGGAGCGTCTCGGCATGTCGCAATTGGAGTTTGCCCGTATGGAGGCCGCGGTGCGTGCACGCTACGCCGGCGCGACCGCGGGCGGGCGACCGCAACGGCCGCTGTCCGAATGCTATGCCGAGCTCGAAGTAAGCGCCGGCGCGAGCGATGCGGAAGTGACCAAGGCATATCGTCGACAGATGAGCCGTCATCACCCGGACAAGCTCGTCGCGAATGGGCTGCCCGAATCGATGGCGGAGTGGGCGAAGGAGAAGACACAGCGCATCCAGGAGTCCTACGAGGCAATACGTGCGGCGCGCGGCATGCGTTGATAAAGTGGCGGCATGGCAATCCTCATCGCACCGTCCATCCTGTCCGCCGATTTTGCCCGCCTTGGCGAGGAGGTCACCGCGGTGCTCGCCGCGGGCGCGGACTGGATTCACTTCGACGTCATGGACAATCACTACGTGCCCAATCTCACCGTCGGGCCCATGGTATGCGAGGCGCTGCGCAAGACCGGCGTCACGGCCATCATCGACGTGCACTTGATGGTCACGCCGGTCGACGCGCTGGCCGCGGATTTCGCGGCGGCGGGCGCCTCGCGCATCAGCTTTCATCCGGAGGCGACGCAGCATGTGGACCGGACCATCGAGCACATCCGCGATTCCGGTTGCGCTCCGGGTCTGGTGTTCAATCCCGCCACATCGCTCAACTGGCTGGATTACCTCATCGACAAGATCGATACCATTCTGGTGATGTCGGTGAATCCGGGGTTCGGCGGACAGAAGTTCATTCCACAGAGTCTCGGCAAGCTCGCCGAGGCGCGCGCGCGCATCGACGCGAGCGGGCGCGATATTCGCCTGGAAATCGACGGCGGCGTGAAGATTGATAATGCGGCTGAGATCGCGCGCGCCGGCGCGGATACCTTGGTCGCGGGCTCCGCGGTCTTCGGCAGCTCCGACTATGCCGCCACGATTCGTGCGCTACGAGCGCAGGCGGAGCTCGGTCAGCGCAGCAAACCCGGCCGCTAGCGCCGGGGCGGCTGACCGCCCGTACTATTCGTCCTCGTCCTCGTCTTCGTCCTCATCATCGTCGTCCTCGTGCTGCTCGGCGCGCGGCGTCTTGCCGACGGCTGAGCTTGCACCGGCTTTCACCGGAACGATGAGGGGGCGCGTCTTCACCTTCGGGCGCGCATTGAACACCACGATGGTCTTGCCGGTGGCGCGCAGCAGTCCTTGCTCCTCCAGAACTTTGAGCACGCGTCCGGCCATCTCGCGGGAGCAGCCGACCAGGCGCGACAATTCCTGCCGGCTCACCTTGATCTGCATGCCCTCCGGATGGGTCATCGCGTCGGGCTCGCCGCAGAGGTCCATGATCGCGTGCGCGACGCGGCCGGTGACGTCGACGAAGGCCAGGTCGCCGAGCTTGCGGTTGGTGCGGTCGAGACGCGTTGCGAGCTGCGTGGCCAGCTCGAAAATCAGTCCGGGGCTCTCGGCGGCGATTTGCCGGAAGCGGGGATAGGTCATTTCCGCAAGCTCGGATTGCTGACGGGTTCGCACCCAGGCGCTGCGAGTTGGTTGTTCGTAGAACAGACCCATTTCGCCGAAAAACTGCCCCTTGTTGAGGTAGGCAAGCACCATCTCGTTGCCGTCCTCGTCCTCGATCATGACCTCGACCGAGCCGGAGATGATGTAGTAGAGAATGTCCGGCAGGTCACCCGCGTGGATGATCACGGTTTTGGAGGGGACCGTCCGGATACGGCAGTAGCTCAAGAAACGATTGATCGCAGGGATATCGCTTAAGGCTTTTGCCACTTCTTCCATGGTCTCTCCCAAATCTGATGGTCGTGAAAACGCCCGTTCTGGCGCCATCTTTTATTACATAAGTACCGGAATCGCAAGCAGTAAGTCATAGCCAATACGATCCGCGAGTCATCAAGCGCGACGTCAGGCGCATGGCTGCCTTGACCCACCGGGGTAGCGCGGCCGCACCGAGCGTCTCTGCCTTTGCGCCATGCGCGATCTCGTCGTGCTGCATTTGCTCGACGATGGCGCGGCTGCGCGCGTCGGCCGCCGGCAATCGATCCAAGTGGTCCTGAAGGTGTGATTCGACCTGCCGCTCGGTCTCACTCAAGAACCCGAGGCTGGTCCGGTCGCCGAGGGCACCGGCCAGCGAGCCGATGAAAAAAGACCCCGCATACCACACAGGATTAAGCACACTGACGCGTCCGCCGAGCTCCGTGATGCGCTGCTCGCACCAGGCAAGGTGATCGATCTCCTCGGCCGCGGCCTGGCTCATCGCCGTCGCCGCCTCCGCATTGCGGGCGGTGAGGGCCTGCCCTCGGTACAGGGCCTGAGCCGCGACCTCGCCGGCGTGGTTCACGCGCATGAGCCGGGCGGATCGCCGGCGGTCGGCCTCATCGAGCACCAGCTCGCCCGCAGAGGTCCCCGCGGTGGACGTCCGGGGTAACGCCCGAGCGGCCCGCGCAGGGGCGCCTAAGACATTGATTGCTTTACCGATTTCCCCCAAGAGGCGATCGGTGGGCTTAAGGCTGCGGGTGCTCACCGACACATTATATTATAGGCATCCCGGAAAACGGCTGCCGCGACGCCCCGGGCGCGTCGTCGCCGAAGGGTGATGGGCTGGTCTTGTGGCCCCGGGTTCTGTACACTTTCGCGCCTTTCGTTGGGACCTACCGTCCGGAATCATTCATGCAAACCGTATTCGCAAAGCCCGAAGAAACCCGCGGCGACTGGTATGTCGTCGACGCGGGGGGCAAGACCCTGGGCCGGCTGGCCTCGCAGATTGCCCATCGCTTGAAGGGCAAGCACAAGCCGACCTATGCGCCTCATCAGGACCTTGGCGATCACATCGTCGTGATCAACGCCGGCGCCGTACGCGTCACCGGCGCGAAGCTCACCGACAAGTGGTATCACCAGCACACCGGCTACGTCGGCAATTTGAAGAGCACCACGCTCGACAAGCTCCTCAAGGAGCATCCGGAACGCGCGATCGAGTTCGCGGTGAAGGGCATGCTGCCGAAGGGCCCTCTCGGACGCCGCATGTACCGCAAGCTTCACGTATTCGGCGGCAACACCCACCCTCATCAAGCCCAGCAGCCCAAGGCGCTGGAGCTGTAAAAGCTTAGGAACCATCTCATGGCATTGAGCTCCGCCAACAATTCCTTCTACGGCACCGGCCGGCGCAAGACCTCGAGCGCCCGGGTGTATCTCACCAAGGGCACCGGCAAGGTCTCCATCAACGGCCGCTCGCTGGAAGAGTTTTTCGGTCGTGAGACCGGCCGCATGATCGTGCAGCAGCCGTTCGGCGCCGTGCAGCTCGACGGCAAGTTCGACGTGGCTGCGCACGTCGAGGGTGGCGGCATCACCGGGCAGGCCGGTGCGATTCGCCACGGCATCACCCGCGCATTGATGGCCTATGACGAGACGTTGCGATCACCGTTGCGCAAAGCCGGTTTCGTCACGCGCGACGCGCGCGAAGTGGAACGCAAGAAAGTGGGCCGCCGCAAGGCCCGCCGCGGAACGCAGTTCTCCAAGCGCTGATCAGCTGGCTTCTTGGGGGATCGTCTAGTGGTAGGACAACGGTCTCTGACACCGTTTACCTAGGTTCGAATCCTAGTCCCCCAGCCAAATGAGGGCCCACTTCGGTGGGCCCTTTTCTTTTCCGGCGAGGGTTCGCGCTCCTCGTCACCGTGCGGCAGAGTCCGCGCAAGAAGATCCACGGGATACTCGGCATTCGCGCACGGGGTGGAGGAGCCGCTGGCTGCGCGAGCAAAAGCCGGTGCGCGATTTTCTGGTAGACCTGAAACGCGATCCGCCTTCACTGCGGACGGCGGTCACGCGCGAGCAGCCACGCATCCTGGAGATCTGCCGCCGCTGCGAGATCGGTACCCGCCTCGAGATCTAGCCGCCGCGTGCGGGTGTGATGGTCGTCACACCGGCAGCGCCGGCGACGAGCAGCACATCCGCTCTGCGATGGGCGAACAGGCCGACGGTCACCACGCCCGCGATGCCGTTGATGGCATCCTCCATCGCGGCCGCGGCCCGGTCGTCGAGGCGCAGCCCGTGCACGTCCAGGATCACATTGCCGTTGTCGGTGATCGTTGCCTCGCGCCATACGGGAGTGCCGCCCAGCTTCACGAGCTGGCGCGCCACGTAGGAGCGCGCCATGGGGATCACCTCGACGGGTAACGGAAAGGCGCCGAGCTGCTCCACCAGCTTGGACTCATCGACGATGCAAACGAACTTGCGCGAAGCGGCGGCGATGATCTTCTCGCGCGTGAGCGCTGCGCCGCCGCCCTTGATGAGCACGCCGCGCGCGTTCGCTTCGTCGGCGCCGTCGATGTACAGGTCGAGATCACCCTCGGCATTGAGGTCGGTCTCGGGAATGCCGATGGCCTTGAGCGCGTCGGACGTCTTGTGCGAACTCGAGACAGCGGCTTCGAGCTGGATTTTACGGTCTTTCAGCACTGCGACGAGTTGCGCGACCGTCGAGCCGGTGCCGACGCCGAGCACCATGCCCGGAACGATGTAGGGTATCGCGGCCTCAGCCGCACGCCGCTTCTTCTCTGTTGCCGACATCATTTTCCTACCCTCAGAAACAACTGTGCCCGCTTTCGCGGGCACAGTTGCTTTCTTTCGAAGACTTTATTTCTTCTTAGCGGCCTTTTTCTTGGACGCCTTCTTCTTCGCCTTCTTTGCTTTCGCTGCCATGTTAAAACTCCGTAGTCGGGTTAGTCCGGGGACCGAGTATATACACGATAAATTAATTTACAAGCAATACATGGCCCTACGGCATTGGAATGTGCTAGCGATGTGAGCAAGCTCACTCGAGAGAGAGCACGAACTCCCACTCCGTTTTCGATACCGGAGTGACCGACAAGCGATTACCTCGGCGCAACACCACGAAGTCGGCAAGCTGCTTGCGTGCGTGCTTGCGCAGCTCATCGAGTGTGATCAGGCGCTTGAGCTTGCGTACCAGCTGGACGTCCACCACGTACCAGCGAGGCTCGCTTGCATCGCTCTCGGGATCGAAGTGCGCGTCCTGCGGATCGAAGGCGGTCTTGTCCGGATATCCCTCCTTCACGATGCGCACGATGCCGGCGATACCCGGGATCTCGCAGCTGGAGTGATAAAAAAAGGCGGTATCGCCCTTCTTCATCGAGTCTCGCAGCGTGTTGCGGGCCTGATAGTTGCGCACGCCGTCCCAGGTGGTGGTGCGCCGGGGCGCCGCCGCGAGGTCGTCGATGCTGAAGGTGCCGGGCTCGGACTTGAGCAGCCAGTGGTTCATGGAGCCTCTTACTTACGAGTGTGGGGTCATGAGGAGAGCGTGGCGGAAGTGCCGAACGCCGCACTCGGTTGCGACCGCATCCAGGCGGATATCGTGCGGCTGCGCATAGACCGCAGCGGCGCGCTGACACTCGAAGGCAAGACCGACCAGGCAAGGGCCGCGCCAGCAATGCCGGGCGCGCCGGAAGGCGAGCGCCCGATCGTAGAAGCCGCCGCCCATTCCGAGGCGCCGGCCCTCGCCGTCGACGCCGACGAGCGGCGCCACGATCAGATCGAACCAACGCGGGGCCACGGTGTGGCGGCGCGCGGCGCCGTGCGGCACCGAGATGCCGAACACGCCGCGCCGCGTCTTGCCGGACAAGGGGTAGAAGCGCAGGCGCGCGTGGCGCCGGCTCTCGATGACGGGCACGTAGATGCGCACTCGCCGCCGTCGCGCAGCGATGAGGAGCGCCGCGGTATTCGTCTCTCGATCGAAGGGCAGATAGACCGCCACCCGGGCTCCCGGTTTGAAGGCGGGCAGGCGGGTGATGGCGGAAGCGGCGAGATTCGACCGCAGCGCGTGATCGGCGACTTCAAGCCCGCGTCGCCGGGCGCGCAGCTCCCTGCGCAACTTACCTTTCATGGCGGGATCGATGGGCATATTCAAGGGATGGCGCCACCCGCATGTGCCGTTTTGGACCGTTGCTCCCGACCTGAGCAACAGGTGGGGCTAACTGCCGACACTTAAGGCTTTCCGCTCGTGGCGGACTTGCACAATGCTGCCAGCAAGCAATGGCCCCTGGGGTTTACAAATTAGGGTCAGGAGGTAACCCGATCCGCATCGAACACCGCAGGCAGCGCCAAAATTGAACTTGGGTCGTCAAAGCTCGAGCTGTCGACCCTTCTCCAAAGCCGACTCTACCCGCTCGCGCAGGATACGCAAGCGGCTGCCCACGTCCGAGTCGAGATGGCTGTCACGATTACGGAAGCGGATCAGCTCGTTCGCCATGTTAAGCGCCGCAATCACGGCAATGCGATCCAGGCCCACGACTTTGCCGCTGTCACGGATCTCGCGCATCTTGGCGTTCAAGAACTCGGCGGAGTCGAGCAGATCGGCGCGCTCTTCCATCGGACAGGTGATGTGGTACTCCTTCTCGAGGATACGCACGCTGACTCTCGCCTGGTTCTCGCTCATGCCTGCTCCATCGATTTCAGTCGCCCGATCATCGCCTCGACGCGTGCGCGAACCTGCTCGTTCTTCTGCAGCAAGTTGGCGCGCTCGGCGGTCAGCGTATCCTGCCGCTGCCGCAGCGCCCGATTCTCCTCCTTGATCTGGCTCACCGTGACGATGAGATCCTCCAGGCGCTTCTCCAGCCGCTTCAGCTCGAGCTCGACGGCGGACTTCGGGTTGGCTTCGTTCATAGCGCCAATATAGAGCGCTCGTTTGCGCAATGCAAAGGGGCGAGGACGTCGCCCAGAATGCGTCCAACGCGCTATCATTCCAGACGACATGATGGACATCCGCTTCAAGGATTTTGAGGATGTGCTGGCGGCGGCAGGGAGTCTCGCGGACGCGGCCGAGGCGCACGGATCGTTGTGCGGCGCGCTTTGCTCCATGGCCCCGTACAAGATGCAGGATTGGGTTAACGAAATATTGCCGGACGGCGCCTCGCTGTCGGATGAATCGGCCGCGATGATCGAGCGGGTGTTCACGGCGACCGCAGCGTCGTTCGGCGAGCAAGGCATGGAGTTCCAGCCGTTGCTCCCCGACGATGAGCAGCCGCTGAACGGACGGGCCAATGCGCTTGCATTATGGTGCACCGGATTCCTCTATGGGCTGGGCACAGGCCAGATTTCCGATCTGGAGGCGCTCAACGGCGACGTCGGGGAGATCGTGCGCGACTTCACGGAGATTTCTCATGCCTCCGGCGACGCCGCAGAGCAGGACGATTCGAACGAGCAAGCGTATGCCGAGCTCGTCGAATTCATCCGCGTGGCGGCGCAAGTCGTATTCGAGGAGCTCCTGCCGCTACGCGAGCAAAGCTACCCGACGGTTCCGCAGCGGCTGCACTGACTCTCGTGGGGCTAGAAGGTTGCGCACGTCGTGTAACGAGCGGCCGCATGGATCGTCAGGAATTCGCGCGCCGCCGACGGCAGTTCATGCGCATGATCGGCAAGGACGCCATCGCCGTGCTGCCCGCCGCCCCGGTGCGCCACCGCAACGGGGACATCGAGTACGCGTATCGCCAGGACAGCCAGTTCTATTACCTCAGCGGGTTTCCCGAGCCTGATGCCGTGGCGGTACTGGCGCCGGGCCGCCCGCACGCCGAGTATCTCCTGTTCGTGCGCGAACACGATGCACTGCGCGAGAGCTGGGACGGCGCATGGGCCGGCCCCGAGGGCGCGGTCGAGCGCTACGGCGCGGACGATGCCTTCCCGATTGCCGACATCGACGAGATTCTTCCGGGCTTGATGGAACAGCGTTCGCGCATCTTCTACTCCATGGGGCACCTCGAGTTCGATCCGCGCATGGTCGGCTGGGTAAACGGCATGCGCGTGCATGCGCGCCAGGGCTTGGGCGTTCCTCAGGAGTTCGTGGCGCTCGGCCACGTGCTCGACGATATGCGTCTGTACAAGAGCCGCGCCGAGCAAGGCAAGCTCCGGCGCGCCGCGCAGATCGCCGTGGGCGCGCACCGCCGGGCCATGCGCTTCGTGCGTCCGGGGCGTATGGAGTACGAGGTGATGGCGGAGATCCTGCACGAGTTCCGCTCGCACAATGCGGACCTCTCCTATCATCCGATCGTGGGCGGCGGCGCCAACAGCTGCGTCATGCACTACCGCGCCAACGATCAGAGGCTGCGCGACGGCGACCTGCTGCTGCTCGACGCGGGATGCGAGCACGACTACTACGCCTCCGATATCACGCGCACTTTCCCCGTGAACGGCCGGTTCACGCCGGCGCAGCGTGCCGTCTATGAAGTCGTACTCGACGCTCAGCTCGCCGCCATCGACAAGGTACGCCCCGGCAATCACTGGAACGAGCCGCACGAGGCCGCGGTGCGGGCCATAACCCACGGCCTGGTCGGGCTGGGGCTCCTCAAGGGAAGGCTGCCCCGCCTCATCAAGGATCAGGCGTACCTGCCCTACTTCAACCATCGTACCGGGCACTGGCTCGGCCTCGATGTGCACGATGTGGGCGACTACAAGGTCGGCGGGGAATGGCGAGTACTCGAGCCCGGCATGGCGCTCACCGTCGAGCCTGGGATCTACATCCGCCCCGCGCCGCGCGTTCCGAAGGAATTCTGGAACATCGGCGCGCGCATCGAGGACGACGTCCTGGTCACCGACGGCGCGCCCGAGGTGTTGACCGCGGCGCTCGAGAAGACACCCGCGGCTGTCGAGCGCCTGGTGCAGTCGGCGTGAGCACGCGGCTCGGGTGCCCTGAGCGAGTCCTACGACATTGCCATCGTCGGCGGCGGCATGGTGGGCGCGAGCCTCGCCGTCGCCCTGCAGGGGCTCGGCGTGCGCACGGCGCTCATCGAGGCGGTGCCGCACGATGCGGCCGCGCAACCGAGCTTCGATGAGCGCACCACGGCGCTGTCGAACGGCAGCCGGCGCATTCTCGAGACCCTGGGAGTCTGGGAGGATCTCGCGAACGCGGCGACCCGAATCGCCAAGATCCACGTTTCGGACCAAGGACATTTCGGTTTCGCCCGCATCGGCGCGGCGGAGCTTGGACGCGACGCCTTGGGTCACGTCGTGCCCAACCGCGCGCTCGGCGCGGCGCTCTGGTCGCGCTTGTCGGGCCGCGCGGATCTCGACGTGTTTTGCCCGGCGCGCGTGGCGAGCATCGACATCCGCGAGGATGCGGTCGAGCTCGGGATCGCCGCCGAGCCGGATCGTGCGGGCGCGCCTGGTGGTGGCCGCCGACGGGATCGAGTCGGTGGTGCGCAAGGCGTTCGGTGTCGGCGTCGAGACGCGCGATTACTTGCAAGCCGCGATCATCACGACCGTGCTGCCGGGAAAGTTTCACGAGCACGTGGCCTACGAGCGCTTCACCTCCTCCGGGCCGCTCGCGTTGCTGCCGATCGCCGACGGCCGCTGCACGCTCGTCTTGACGTTGAGCCCGGCGGCGGCCGAGGCGGCGCTCGGCTGGTCCGACGAGCAATTCCTCTCCGAAGTGCAGGCGCGCTTCGGCTGGCGGCTGGGCCGGCTCTTGAAGGTCGGAAGCCGGCGCGCGTATCCCTTGTCCTTGAGCCGTGCGGAGCGCTCGAGCGCGGGCCGCTGCATCATGGTCGGCAATGCCGCACAAGCGCTGCATCCGGTCGCGGGCATGGGCTTCAACCTGGGCCTTCGCGACATCGCCAGCCTCGCCGAGCTCATCGCCGAGAGGCGCGGCGAGCTCGACACGGTCGCGGCCGCCTACGATGCATGGCGCGCGCCGGACCGGCGCGAGGTGATTGCCTTCACCGATGGGCTGGTGCGTGTCTTTGCGAGCCCGTGGGGTCCGGTGCGGCGGCTGCGCAATCTGGGACTCCTCGCGTTCGATCTGTTGCCGCCGGCGAAGGCTGCTTTGTCGGCGCTTTCCACCGGCGCTGCCGGGCGCATACCCAAGCTTGCGCGCGGCGTGCCGATCCGAGCCGCTTCGTGAGCCGCGACTTCGATGTCGTGGTGATCGGCGCCGGCGTCACCGGCGCCACCATGGCGGCGCTCCTCGGCGCGCGGCGGCTCGCGGGTGCGGGCCGCGTGGCGCTCATCGGCGACGCAGCGGGGGCGCCCGCTGCGCCGGCCGGTGACTGGGACCTGCGGGTGTTCGCGCTCAGCCGCGCCTCGCAGCGGCTGTTGCGGCTGTGCGGGACCTGGCAGCGCTTGCCAGAGGCGCGCCTCCATCCCTACGAGCGCATGTGCGTATGGGATGCGAGCGGCTCACCGGCGGGCCCGGGCTCGCTCACGTTCGACTGCGCCGAGATCGGCGAGCCGAACTTAGGCTTCATCGTCGAGGGCCGGGCGCTCGCGAGCGCGAGCCTGCAGTCGATCGGCGCCGCGGGTGTCGTGCTCATCGAGGGAGCCGTGCAGACGCTCCGCGTCGATGAGCGCGAGGCGCGCATTCGTCTCGAGGACGGACGCGACCTGGCCGCGAAGCTGCTGATCGCCGCCGACGGCGTCGCCTCGAAGACCCGCGAGCTCCTCGGCATCGAGACGGCGGGGCACGCCTATCATCAGGATGCCCTGGTCGCTCACGTGCGCACGACACAGTCTCACCGCAACACCGCATGGCAGCGATTCCTGCCGAGCGGTCCGCTCGCGTTCCTGCCGCTGCCCGACGGCCGTTCCTCCATCGTCTGGAGCGTCGCACGCGAGGAAGCGCGGCATCTGCGCGCGCTCGACGCCGGCGCGTTCGCCGCCGCGCTCGAGACGGCGAGCGCGGGAGCACTGGGTGGGATCGAGCTCACGACGCCCGTGGCGAGCTTTCCCCTGCAGCTCAAAATGGCGGTGGACTACGTGCGCACGCGGGCCGTGTTGCTCGGGGACGCGGGGCATGCCGTGCATCCGCTCGCCGGGCAGGGATTGAATCTCGGGCTCTTGGACTGCGCCTCTCTCGCCGACGCGCTCGCGCCCGCGCGGGACAATGCCGAGCTGCTCGGCGAGCCGCGGCTGCTGCGCAGCTACGAGCGCTGGCGCAAGAGCGAGAACTTGCTCGCAGCCACGGCCCTGGATGCGCTGGAGCGGTTGTTCTCGAGCTCGAATCCGCTCATCGAGCGGCTGCGCGGCGCGGGACTCGGCGCCGTGGGCCGGGTGCCGGTGCTGAAGCGCGCGCTCGCATTGCGGGCGCTGGGACTGTCCGGAGACGTGCCCGCATTTTTGCGGACTGATTAGAGGCGATCGATCTTCGCGGCGCAGATGAAGTCGTTCTGCGAGAGCCCGCCGATCGAATGCGTCGCATAGGTGATGCGGCAGTAGTTGTAGCCGAGCTCGAGGTCCGGGTGGTGGTCCTCGACGTTTGCGACGTGCGCGACCGCATTCACGAAGCTCATGGTGCGGTAGAAGTCCTTGAACTTCAGCGCCCGCTTCAGGCTCCTGGCATCGTCGGCCAATGTCCAGTCGGGATGCAATTGCGCGCGCAGCACGCTTGCCTCCTGCGCGGTGAGAGGCGCCATTCCGCCCTCGCAGGGCGCGCACTTGCGGGACGCGAGGTCTTGCGCGCCCCGCTCGCTCACGGAGAGATCCGGCTGTAGGTGCGCTCGATGTAGCGCTCGACCAGTTCCTGGAATTCCTCGGCGATGCGCTCGCCCTTGAGCGTGACCGTTTTCGCTCCATCCTCGTACACGGGGGCCACCGGATGCTCACCGGTTCCCGGCAAGCTGATGCCGATGTTGGCGTGCTTGCTCTCGCCGGGGCCATTGACGACGCAGCCCATGACCGCGACCGTCATGTCCTCGACGCCCGCGTGCCGCTTGCGCCATTCGGGCATGCGGTGGCGGATGTGGCCCTGGATTTTCTGCGCGAGCTCCTGGAAGTAAGTGCTCGTGGTGCGGCCGCAGCCGGGACAGGCGATGACCATGGGAGTGAAGGCGCGCAGACCCATGGTCTGCAGGATCTCCTGCGCGACGATGACCTCCTGGGTGCGATCGCCGCCGGGCTCGGGCGTCAGAGACACGCGGATGGTGTCGCCGATTCCTTGTTGCAGCAGCACGCCGATGCCCGCCGTGGATGCGACGATGCCCTTGCTGCCCATGCCCGCCTCGGTGAGGCCCAAGTGCAGGGGATGCTCGCAGCGGGCGGCAAGGTTCATGTACACCGAGATCAAGTCCTGCACGCCGCTCACCTTGGCGCTGATCACGATCCGATCCGCGCCGAGCCCGAGGCTGATGGCGCGCCGCGCACTGTCCACGGCGGAGACGACGATGGCCTCGCGCATCACGTCGAGCGCGGGCGCAGGGGCAGCTTGCTTGGAGTTCTCGTCCATCAGGCGCGTGAGCAGGTCCTGATCGAGACTCCCCCAGTTGACCCCGATGCGCACGGGCTTCTCGTAGCGGCAGGCGATCTCGATCATTTCCGCGAACTGCGGATCGCGCTTCGAGCCGCGGCCGACGTTCCCCGGATTGATGCGCAGCTTCGCGAGCGCTTCGGCGCAGGCCGGGTGCGTCTTCAGCAGCTTGTGGCCATTGAAGTGGAAATCGCCCACCAGGGGTGTCGCGAGGCCCTGCGCAGCCAGACGGTCGCGGATGTGCGGCACGGCGGCGGCCGACTCGTCGTTGTTGACGGTGACGCGCACCAGTTCCGACCCGGCGCGTGCCAGCGCCTTGACCTGAGCGACGGTCCCCTCGATGTCCGCGGTGTCGGTATTGGTCATCGACTGCACGACGATGGGGGCGTTGCCGCCGACGGTCACGTTACCGATCTTCACGGCCAGGGATTTTCTGCGGGATGTCATGGCGCCTATTCTACCGCGCCGTGGGCGCCCATCCCACCCGCGCGCGCCGCGGTCGCGCAGCAGCTCGAAACAGGGCCGAAATCGGCATAATGGACGCATGTCCGCTCGTATCGTCTATTCCACCGGCGTGGGCACGCTTTGCCCGAATTGCCGGCGCGCCGTGCGCGAGTGCGTGTGCCCCAAAGGTGCGCCCGGCGCGGCCAAGATCGGCACCGTGCGCGTCGGCCGCGAGACCAAGGGCCGTGCGGGCAAAGGCGTCACCACGGTCACAGGACTGCCGCTCCCGCCGGCGGACATCGAGGCGCTCGCCGCGCAGCTCAAGAAGCGCTGCGGCTCCGGGGGCACGGTGCGCGATGGCGTGATCGAGGTGCAGGGCGATCACCGCGATAGCATCGTCGCGGCGCTCGTGAAGCTCGGCTGGCCCGCGAAAAAATCCGGCGGCTGACGCGTGGCGGGTCCCAGCCTCGCGCGCAGATATGAATCGTGTATCATAAGTACATCGCGATAAGAGCTGTCTGGAGAGAGTCCTCCCCCGCGAGGACCGCCGAAGGCGCAACCGGTCCGGAAACGCTCAGGCCCATGTACGACAGTTTCTCGCGGTCTCTGGAGAGCGATCCCGCCTGACAAGACGAGGATCCACCGAAGGGGAACAGCGCGCTCGAGGCGCGCTCGATCTCTCAGGTCTTAAGGACAGAGGGGCCGGCAGGCGCCAGGAGGTGCGTGCGGCTTCCGTGTCACGATTCGCAGCGAGGGTGCGATGGGCCTTAAGACTCCGCTCTACGATACTCATGTCTCGGCACACGCCAAGATCGTCGACTTCGGCGGCTGGGACATGCCCTTGAGCTACGGCTCCCAGATCGAGGAGCACCATGCGGTGCGCCGCGATGCCGGCATATTCGACGTATCGCACATGTGCGTGATCGACTTGAGCGGCGCGCGCACGCGCGAGTTTCTGCGCCGCCTTCTCGCCAACGACGTGGGCCGGCTGACCGTCCCCGGCCGCGCACTCTACTCCTGCATGCTGCTGCCGACGGGCGGCGTGATCGACGATCTGATCGCGTATTTCTTGACGGAATCGTGGTTCCGTTTGGTAGTGAACGCGGGCACACGCACGAAAGATCTGGCCTGGATCCGCGCGCACGCCGCGCCCTTCGGCGTCGACGTGCGCGAGCGCTCGGACCTCGCCATCTTGGCGGTGCAGGGGCCCACCGCCCGGAAAAAGACCGTCGCGCTGTTGACGGCGGCGCATCGCGCCACGGCACTCGACATCGAGCGATTTGCCGCCGCCGCCGTCGACTCGTGGTTCGTCGCGCGCACCGGCTACACCGGCGAGGACGGCTTCGAGATCATGCTGCCGGGAACGGACGCTGCCGAGACGTGGCGCGCCCTGGTCGCGCAGGGCGCGAGGCCCGCGGGACTCGGCGCCCGCGACACGCTGCGCCTCGAGGCCGGCATGAATCTATACGGCAACGACATGGACGAGACTCGCCATCCGCTCGAGTCGGGCCTCGCTTGGACGGTGGCCTTCGAGCCCGAGGAGCGCGACTTCATCGGGCGCGAGGCGCTCGCGCGCCTGCGCGCGAGCGGCGGCTACCGCCAAGTGGGGCTCGTGCTCGAGGAGCGCGGGGTGTTGCGCAGCCACCAGGTCGTGAGCGCGGCGGATGCCGCGGCGGGCGCCGCTCCGCTCGGCGAGGTCACCAGCGGCACCTTCTCCCCGACGCTGAATCGAGCCATCGCGCTGGCCCGCCTTGCGCCTCACTCCGCCACGCGCGTCCTGGTGGACATTCGCGGCAAGCCGCATGCGGCGCGCGTGGTCAAGCCGCCCTTCGTGCGCGACGGTAAACCCTTAATCGATATTCAGTGAGAGGAGATGTCAGTGAGCGAACAGATTCCCCAGGACTTGCAGTACACCAAGAGCCACGAGTGGGTGCGCGCATTGCCGAACGGACAGGTCGAGGTCGGCATCACGGACCACGCGCAATCGGCGCTCGGCGATCTGGTATTCGTCGAGGTGCCGCAGGTCGATCGCAAGCTCGCCTTGGGCGAGGCCTGCGCCGTCGTCGAATCGGTCAAGGCAGCCTCCGACGTCTACAGCCCCGTCGCGGGGCGAGTGGCTGCGCGGAACGAGGATCTGTCGCAAAAGCCGGAGCTCCTGAACTCGGACCCCTATGGCGCGGGCTGGATGATGCGCATCGAGCTCGATGCCAAAGCCCCCGCCTTGTTGAGCCCGAGCGAGTACCAGCAGTTTCTCAAAGAGTCCGAGTAGGGCGCCGCCATGCCGTTCATTCCGCACACCCCCGACGACATCGCGCACATGCTCGCGGTCATCGGAGCGCCCTCGATCGATGCGCTCTTCGATGAGATACCCGCGGCCCTCAAGGCAAAGCCTCTCGACAGCGTCCCGCCGGGGCTCTGCGAAATGGATGTCGCGCGCCTCGTCACCGAGCGGGCCGCGGCCGACGGGCGCCTCCTCAACTTCATCGGCGCGGGCGCGTATGAGCACCACATCCCGGCGCCCGTCTGGGCGATTGCGACGCGCGGTGAGTTCTATTCCGCGTACACGCCCTATCAGGCGGAGGCAAGCCAGGGCACCTTGCAGCTGATCTACGAGTTTCAGTCGATGATCTGTGCCCTCACCGGCATGGAGGCCGCGAACGCCTCGCTCTACGACGGTGCCTCCGCGCTCGCCGAGGCGTGTCTCATGGCGGTGCGCTCGCACCGCGGCTCGACGTCGCGCCGCATCCTCATGCCGCGCAACGTGAACCCGACGTACCGCAAAGTGGTGGAGTCGATCACCCGCCAGCAAGGCCTGGAGCTGGAAAGCGTGAACTTCGATCGCGCCTCGGGGCGTGTGTCGCTCGATGCGCTGCGCACGCACGGCGGCGAGGATTGTGCGGCGCTGGTGGTGCAGCAGCCGAATTTCTTCGGCTCGCTGGAGGAGATCGACGCGCTCACCGATTGGGCGCACGCGAACAAGGTCTTGCTGATTGCGGTGGTCAATCCCACCTCGCTCGCCTTGCTGAAGCCGCCCGGCGAGTGGGGTTCGGGGAAGGATGGCCGCTGGGGCGCCGACATCGTGTGCGGCGAAGGCCAGCCGCTCGGCGTGCCGCTCGCCTCGGGGGGACCCTACTTCGGCTTCATGGCGACACGCATGCAATACGTGCGCCAGATGCCGGGGCGCATCGTCGGGCGCACGCTCGATGCCGATGGACGTCCGGGCTTCTCGCTGACCTTGCAGGCGCGCGAGCAACACATCCGCCGCAGCAAGGCCACATCGAACATCTGCACCAATCAGGGCCTCACCGTGACCGCGGCGACCATTTACATGTCGCTGCTGGGGGCCGCGGGGCTCGCGAGCGTCGCTACGCTAAGCATGCAGCGCACGGGCGAGCTGCTCGATGCCCTCGTGCGCGTCGGCGGCGTGACCGGCGCATTCGACGCTCCGCGCTTTCACGAGGCGGTGGTGCTGCTCGACCGGCCCGTCGAGCCGGTGCTCGCGGCGCTCGCCGCCCGGGGCATCGCCGCAGGCCTCGATCTTGCGCCGAGCTATCCCGAGCTCGGTCACGCGATGCTCGTCTGCGCCACGGAAACCAAGTCGCATGCCGACATCGAGACCTACGAGCGCGCGCTGCGCGCCGTGCTCGCCATGCCGCACGATGTGCGCGGCGCCGCCTGAACGAGATCCACCATGGCAGAACTCAAACTTCGCGAGCCTTTGATATTCGAGCTGAGCAAGCCGGGCCGGCGCGCCTCGAGCCAGATCCCGCCGACGCTCGATCCCGGCGCGCGGCGCGCGGCGGACATCCCGGCGCACTTGCGTCGGGCCCGTGCACCTGCACTTCCCGAGGTGTCGGAACTGCAGACGGTGCGCCACTTCACGCGCCTGTCGCAATTCAACTTCTCCATCGACTCGCATTTCTATCCCTTGGGCTCGTGCACCATGAAGTACAACCCCAAGGCGTGCAACACCTATGCGATGCTGCCGGAGTTCCTGGCGCGCCATCCGCTCGCGCCCGAGCCGCAAGGGTTCCTCGCCTGCATGTACGAGCTGCAGGAGATGCTGAAGGAGATCACCGGCATGCAGGGCGTGAGCCTCACCCCGATGGCGGGCGCCCAAGGCGAATTCGCCGGCGTGGCGATGATCCGCGCCTATCACCGCGCACGCGGCGACGGGGCGCGCACGGATATCATCGTGCCGCAGGCGGCGCACGGCACGAATCCGGCCACGGCGGCGATGTGCGGCTGCAATGTGCGGGAGATTCCCTGCGACAAGAACGGCGACATCGATCTCGCCGAGCTCAAGGCCGCGGTCGGGCCGAGCACGGCCGGCATCATGCTCACCAATCCCTCGACGCTCGGTGTGTTCGAGCACAAGATCGTGGAGGTGGCGCGCATCGTGCACGAGGCCGGCGGCTTGCTCTATTACGACGGCGCGAACTTGAACGCCATTCTCGGCAAGGTCCGCCCGGGTGACATGGGCTTCGATGTCATCCACATGAATCTGCACAAGACCTTTTCGACGCCGCACGGCGGCGGAGGTCCGGGATCCGGCGCCGTGGGCGTCGGGCCGCGCTTGCTGCCGTTTCTGCCGATCCCGCTCGTGGGCAAGAAGGACGCGGGCTATCGCTGGCTCGCCGAGTCCGATTTACCGAGCTCGATCGGGCGCTTGTCGGGATTCATGGGCAACGCGGGCGTGAATCTGCGCGCCTACATCTACATGCGCATGCTGGGCCGCGAAGGCATGGTGCGCGTCGCGGAATTCGCGGCGCTCAATGCGAACTATCTGATGCGGCGGCTGACGCAGGCCGGCTACGAGGCGGCCTACCCGAAGCGGCGCGCGAGCCACGAATTCATCCTCACGCTGAAGCAGGAGAACCGGACTTTCGGGGTCACGGCCATGGACGTCGCCAAGCGGCTGCTCGACTATGGGGTGCATGCGCCGACGACTTACTTTCCCCTGCTCGTGCCCGAATGCCTGCTGATCGAGCCGACCGAGACCGAGACCAAGGAAGAGCTGGACCATTTTTGCGATGCAATGACCGCAATTCGGCGAGAAATGGCACAGGATCCCGAGAAATTGCGATCTGCGCCTCATACAATGCCGGTCCGTCGGCTGGACGATGTGCGGGCGGTGAAACAGCTCGACCTGGCCTGGAAGCCTCCCGAATGAATGAATAAGCGAGACAAACCCACCGGACTCACGCGCATCGTGCGTGCCTTCGGGTACTCGTTGCAGGGCTTTCGCTATGCTTGGCGGGAAGAGGCGGCCTTTCGACAGGAGCTCTGCCTCGCCGTGGCGGTCGTTCCGGCCGGCCTTTATCTCGGCCGTTCCGGCATCGAGCGTGCGCTGCTGGTGTGGCCGATGCTGCAGATATCTGCTCGTCGAGCTGCTGAACAGCGCGGTGGAAGCGGTGGTGGACCGCAGCGGCCTGGAGCGTCACCCGCTCGCCGGCATGGCCAAGGACATGGGGTCGGCCGCCGTACTGTTGAGTTTTGGGATGTTAGGAACCGTGTGGCTCCTGATCTTGTCCGACCACTAGCGCAGCGCTAGCGCTCATTTTATAGGATCGGCATGCTTCGCAGCACCTTGCTTCTGTCGGCTCTTCTGTTGTCCGTGCGCATCGGGGCCGCTCCGGCGGAGAACCCGCCGCCCGCCGAGCCGCCGCCCGAGGCCGCAACCCCCGTGGCTCCCGCGCCACCGGCGCCGCTGCCGGTACCGGCACCCACGACCGTCGGCACGCCCGAGAACTGGGCGCAGACGCTCGAGCGCATCGCCTCCGGCGTGGTCACCATTCAGATCGACAGCACGCGGGCCTTCGACACGGAGTGGAACACGACCGCGCAGGCCACCGGGTTCGTGATCGACGCGAAGCGCGGTCTCATCCTGACCAATCGCCACGTGGTGACTCCGGGTCCGGTCACGGCGCAGGCCATTTTCCAGAACCGCGAGGAAGTGCAGCTCTTCCCGGTGTACCGCGATCCGGTGCACGACTTCGGCATCTATCATTACGATCCGACGAAGCTGCGCTTCATCCGGCCGGCGGAGCTTCCCCTCTATCCGGCGGGCGCCGTCATCGGGCGTGAGATTCGCGTGGTCGGCAACGACGCCGGCGAGCAGCTGTCGATCCTTGCGGGAACGCTCGCACGTCTCGATCGCGAGGCGCCGGAATACGGCTACGGCAAGTACAACGACTTCAACACGTTCTATTACCAGGCCGCATCGGGCACCTCGGGCGGCTCCTCGGGCTCTCCCGTCATCGATATCGAGGGCCGCGTGGTTGCGCTCAACGCGGGCGGCGCGACCGGTGCGGCGTCGAGCTTCTATCTGCCGCTGCCGGCGATCACGCGCGCGCTCAAGTTCATCGATGCCGGCAAGCCCGTGCCGCGCGGCACGCTCGAGACGGTGTTCAAGTACACCCCGTACGACGAATTGCGCCGCTTGGGATTGAGCGCACAGACCGAGGCGCGCATGCGCGCGGCGTACCCGAAGCTCACGGGCATGCTCGTGGTCGACGAGGTGCAGCCCGGATCGGCCGCCGACGGCGTGCTTTCCCCGGGCGACATCCTCGTGGCCATCGACGGCAAGCCGATCCCCGAGTTCTTCGCGCTCGAGGACGTGCTCGACAATCATGTCGGCGACCAGGTCAAGGTGGAGATCCAGCGCGGCAACGACACGCTGCGCCACGCGCTCGAGGTCGAGTCGCTGAACGCCATCACCGCCGACGAGTACATCGAGTTCGGCGAGGCCGTGGTGCACACGCTGTCCTATCAGCAGGCGCGTCACTACAGCCTGCCCATCAAGGGCGTGTACGTCGCGAATCCCGGCTACGTGTTCAGCGCCGCCGGCATTCCCCACGGCGCGCTCATCAGCTCCTTCAACGGCAAGAAGACCGACAATCTCGCCGACTTCGAGGCCGCGCTCGCGGAGCTCGCCGACGGCGCGCGCGCGCCGGTGCGCTACGTGACGCTCGAGGATCCGCGTACGCCGCAGCTCAAGGTGATCCGCATGGATCGGCGCTGGTTTCCGGCGCGCAAGTGCAAGCGCGACGACACCCTCGGGGTGTGGCCCTGCGTGACGCTCGCCGCCGGACCCACGGCGCCGCCGCTCGAGCCGGCTTCCACCGAGTTCACCAAGACGGGCGATCCGCGCATCGACCGCCTGGCGCCCTCGCTGGTGATGATCACCTTCGACATGCCCTACTCGGTGTCGGGCGTGACCGAAAAGAACTATCACGGCACCGGCGTGATCGTCGACGCCAAGCGCGGCCTCGTGGCCATCGATCGCAACACCGTGCCGCTGGCGATGGGCGACGTGCGGATCACCTTCAACGGCACCGTGGAAGTGCCCGGCAAGGTCGAGTTCATCCACCCGCTGCACAACCTCGCCCTCGTCTCCTACGATCCGCGCTCCATCGGCTCGACGCCGGTGCGCGCCGCGACGTTCGTCACCAAGGAGCTCGCGCCCGGCGAGGACGTCTGGGTGGTCGGGCGAGCGCAGTGATTCCAAGGTCATGTCGCAGCGCACCGAGGTCGCGAGCGTCGACCCTGTCGCGTTCCCGCTGTCGCGCACCCTGCGTTTCCGCGACAGCAATCTCGAGGCGATCAATCTGGTCAATGCGCCGAGCGACGTCGATGGCGTGATCGCGAACGAGAAGGGCGAGGTGCTCGCGCTCTGGTCGAGCTTCGCCTTCGAGACGCAGCGCGAGCTCGAGCAGGTGAACCGCGGCATTCCGGCGGATCTCGTGACCGAGATGATCAACGTCGTGAGCGCGGAGCGGCAGCTCTACTCGTTCGAGGCGGAGTTCAACGTGCAGTCCCTGGCGAGCGCCCGCAAGCTCGGCTTGAGCGATGAGTGGGTGAAGCGCTTCGAGGAGCACGACGGTCAGCGCCGCCAAGTCCTCGGCATCGACCGCTTGGTGGCGGGCTCCCCGGCCGCCGGCTTGCTCGAGCCCGGCGACCTGCTGCTCGCGATCGACGGCAAGGTCGTCAACCGCTTCCGCGAGGTGGAGCGCGCCGTGCAGAAACCCGACGTGCAGATCACCGTCTGGCGCGACGGCGCGGCGAAAATGCTGAGCCTGAAGACGGTCGCGCTCAATGGCCGCGACATCGACCGGGTCTTGATCTGGGCCGGCGCGACGCTGCAGGCTCCGCATCGCGCCATGGCGGCCCAGCGCGGCATCGCCCCCTACGGGGTTTTCGTCTCGTTCTTTTTCTACGGATCGCCCGCCACGCATTACGGCCTGTACGCCGGGCGGCGCATCACGGAGGTGGACGGACAGCCGACGCCGGACCTCGACGCCTTCATCAAGGCGGTGCGCGGCAAGCCGGACCGGGCCTCGCTCAGGCTCAAGACCGTCAGCTGGAACGGCATGACCGACGTCATCACCTTGAAGCTCGACAATCATTATTGGCCGGCGTACGAGCTCGATCGCCAGAGCGACGGGAGCTGGCGGCGGGTCGATCTCGATGCGGACGTCGCCATGGCGCGCGCGCCGGTCATCGGGCCGAAGCCGTGAGCTTCACGATCTCGGCGGCGGCGCGAGCCCAGCTGCCCGAGATCCGCGACATCTACAACGAGGTCATCCGCAACTCGACCGCCGTGTTCTCCGACGTGGAGGTGACGCTCGAGAACCGCGAGGCCTGGTTCGACGCGAAGCGCACCGCCGGCTTTCCGGTGCTCGCGGCGACCGATCCTTCGGGCGTCGTCGGATTCGGCACCTTCGGCGAGTTCCGCACCTGGCCCGGCTACCGCTACAGCGTCGAGCACAGCGTGCACGTGCGCGCCGATTGCCGGGGCCGCGGTGTAGGACGCGCGCTCGTGCAGGCGCTGCTGCAAGAGGCGGCGCGCATGCACATGCACGTCATGATCGCCGGAATCGATGCGCAAAATGTGACGTCCATCTCGCTTCACGAAAAGCTCGGATTCAAAACGGTCGGCGAGCTGCAAGGAAGTCGCCTTCAAATTCGGCCGATGGCTCGACCTCAAGTTCATGCAGCGGCTCATTTGATATCATGGGCGCGTGGTAAGAGCTACACAGACCGAAATCGAGAAAGCCGTCGAGACACTGCGTGCGGGCGATCTGGTGGTATTCCCGACGGAGACGGTCTACGGACTCGGGGCCAACGCCTCGAATCCGGCGGCGGTGCGAAAGATATTCGAGGTGAAAGGCCGCCCGGCCGATCATCCGGTGATCGTGCACCTCGACGATCCGCGCTACCTGCATCGCTGGGTGTCGGCAGATGCCGCCGCAGGCGGAACGGCTGGCGGCGATGTTCTGGCCCGGTCCGCTCACGCTCATCCTGCCGAAGGGCGAAACCGTCAACGACATCGTCACCGGCGGGCAGAACAGCATCGGCATCCGGATCCCCTCCCATCCCATGGCGCAGCAGCTTCTGACCGCGTTCGGCGGCGGCATCGCCGCGCCGTCCGCGAATCGCTACGGACGCCTGAGCCCGACCAAGCCCGAGCACGTGCGCGACGAGCTGGGCGATGCGGTGCACGTGCTGCTCGACGGCGGCGATTCGCCCATCGGCCTCGAGTCCACCATCGTGTCGTGTCTCGACGGCGCAGGTGCGCTTGCTGCGGCCCGGCTTCATCACCCGCTCGCAGATTCAGCAAGTCGTGGGCGAGCTCACCGAGGGCGGCGAGGCACCGCGCGTGCCCGGCGACCGCGCGCAGCACTATGCGCCGTCCACGCCGCTCGAGATCATTCCCTGGGAGCTCCTCGAGGCAAGAGCGGCTGAGATCCTCGAGCGCGACGAGAAGGTGGCGGTGCTCGCGATGCGCCCGCCGCTGCACACGCGGCGCTACATGACCTGGATCAATGCCGGCAAAAAGCCCGAAGCGTACGCGCACAATCTTTACAATAATCTGCGTACCCTGGATCGCGCCCAATGCGTTCGAATCCTCGTGCAGGAGCTGCCGAAGGACGAGCGCTGGGCGGCGATCCTCGATCGGTTGCAGCGTGCGAGCGGCGGCGTGCGGCGAGGATCCCCTCGAGCTGTCCGCAGGCTAGCAGTTTTCCTTTCCCGCTTTAATCCTAAGGCGTAACGAGTGGCCAAGACCTCCCGAATCCGGCGTTTGTCGCACGAACCTGAGCTCGAGCTCGATCCGGGTCAGGACCCGTTCGCCCGCGAGTCGATCCAGCACCTGGTGAGCCGATACGGCTCGCCCTTGTTCCTGATCGACGCCGAGCGCGTGCGCGCTCAATACCGCGCGCTCGCCGCGGCGTTGCCGGGCGTCGCGCTCTACTACGCGATCAAGTCCCTGCCGCATCCCGCGATCGTCGCCGTGCTCAAGCAGGCAGGCGCCTGCTTCGATCTCGCCACGAACGGCGAGGTGCAGCTCGTGCGCCGGCTGGGCGTCGCGCCCGAGCGCTGCATCCACACTCATCCCATCAAGCGCGACAGCGACATCCGCACCGCGCTCAACTTCGGGGTCACGCATTTCGTCGTCGACAACGAGGATGAGCTGCGCAAGTTCGTGCGCTACAGAAACCGCGCCACGCTCCTGATTCGCCTCGCGTTCCGCAGCGATGCCCTGGTCGACCTGTCGCGCAAGTTCGGCTGCGAGCGGGAGGCTCTGCCGGCTCTCCTCGCGCTCGCGGCGCAGCTGCGTATCAAGGTCGTGGGTCTGTCCTTCCATGCCGGATCGCAGGCAGCCAATCCCGCAGATGCACGTGCGGGCGATCGAAGTCTGCGGCGATCTCATGCGGCGCGCGCGCGCGACGCGGACACGAGCTGTCGCTGCTCGACATCGGCGGCGGGTTCCCGACCGATTACCTGAATGGCTCGCCGCCCATGGCCATCGAGGAGTTCTGCGCACCCATCCGCAGCGCCTTGCAGTCGCTCGGCGGCGCCGTGCGCATCATCGCCGAGCCGGGACGCTATCTCTCGGCGCCGTGCGCCGTGGCGGTGGCTTCGGTGATGGGACGCGCGCAGCGCGACGGGCGATGGTGGTACTACCTGGACGACGGCCTGTACGGCAGCTACAGCGGACAGATGTACGACCACGCGAGATACCCGATCGAGGCGCTGGCGGCCGACGGCCCCACCTACCCGTCGGTGCTCGCCGGTCCCACCTGCGACAGCATCGATGTGATCCGCGAGCACATCGATCTGCCCAAGCTCGAGCAGGGAGACCTCGTGGTCGGGCGCGTGATGGGTGCCTATACCTGGGCCTCCGCTTCGGAATTCAATTTTTTCCCGCGCCCGACGGTGCTGGCTCTCGACCGAGGCCGCCGCATCGGCGAAGCAGACGCTCCGGGAGCCCTCGCTCCGTGAGCCGACCCCCTAGACGCTCAGCCGGCGGCGGCTCCTCCTGACCGGCGGCGCAATAGCCGGCGCCACGGCCGCCTTCGGCTGGACGCCGCGTGCCTTCGCCACTGCGGCTGCCGAGGCAGGGCCAGGTGCCGAGAGCGTCAAACGCCTGACGCTCAAGAATTTGCACACGCCCGAGGTCCTCGAGGTCGTCTACCGGCGCGGCGATCAGTATCTGCCGGAGGCACTCGCCCAGGTCGAAGTGCTGTTGCGCGATTACCGCACGGGCGACCGGCATCCGATCGACCCCCACCTCCTCGACATCCTTTGCGAAGTCGCGCAGAGCATCGGCGTCGACCCCGTATTCAGCGTGATTTCGGGGTATCGCTCGCCGCAGACCAACGCCCTGCTCCACGAGCGCTCGGCCGGCGTGGCGAGCCGGAGCCTGCACATGGAGGGCCGGGCGATCGACGTGCGCCTGACTCATGTCAATTGCACCGATCTGGCGGATAAGGCGCTGGCGATGCAGCGGGGCGGCGTCGGCTATTACCGCCAGTGCGACTTCGTGCACCTCGATACCGGCCGAGTCCGTACCTGGCGGGGTTAATCGGCCGCGCGGCTTAGGAACATGCGCATGCGCCCGAGCTCCGCCTCGAGGGCGTTGCGATATGCGGCCTCGCGCGGCGGCCGGCCGGCGAGGTAACCGAAGGAGCTCTGCAGCGAGCCCGCCACGTAGTTGAGATTGCCCCAGCCGATCACCCGCTCGCCCCAGAGGAGCGGCAGTGCGTAATAGCCGAGCTTGCGTTTCGCCGCGGGCGTGTACGCCTCGAAGCGATACTGCCAACCCCAGAAGAGCTCGAAGCGGTGCCGATCCCAGACTACCGGATCGAAAGGCGTGAGCAGCCTCACCGCGGGCTCGACGCGCCAGCGGCCTCCCGCCGGGGCCTCCGCAGCCGGCCAGTACCAGTCGATGCCGTCGATGCGGACGCAGGCGAGGCGCTGCTTCGCGCGCTCGAGCGACGCTGCGCGGTGTCGCGACCACTGCGGGATACCGCCGCTCAAAAAGCGCAGGAGCTGCGTGAGACTGCGGGCGGGAAGCGGTGCATATTTGCCCACGATCAGGTCGACCAAGGTGTCGATGCGCGCGTTCACCGGGATCTCGTCGCCTGCCGCGGGCTCCGGATCCGCCTCGCGAGGCGCATAGACACGCGTCCCCGAGTCGCGACGCGCCACCCGCAGGAGGCCGCGATAATGCATCTCATCGAGCAGCCGCGTGGTGGCGTTGGTCGCCCCGCCGAACCAGTTGAGAATCTTGCCGTGCGCGAAGCGCTGGTCGACGATGCGCGGGTGAGCGGTGCCCCGCTCGCGGATGAACGCGAGGAGCTCCTGCGCTCGAGCCGCGCGCGCGGGGCTCCATCGCTTGGGCGGCCTGCGGGGATGCATCAGTCGATGATGCTCGCGCAGCAGATAGCCGTAATTGACGAAGTAATCCTCCTCCAGCCCCAAGCGCGGGTAGCGTCGCTCGAGATCGCCCGCGCGATAGCCGATGACGCGATGGCGCAGCGTCAGATCCTGGGCGCGGGCCGGCGCGCGGATCGGATCGGCTTGCACGAAGCCCAATTTCCGCATGGCGCGAGGGAGTGTGGTCGGCTTGAACAGCGAGCGGGCGATGGCGTAGCGGCGTAATTGCTCGAGGGTCGGCGGCATGCGATCGGCGCGTTCAGCGAATCTCGTTCAAGAAGCTCAGCACCGCCGCATTGAATGCGCGCGGATCCTGCAGCATGGCGAAGTGGCTCACGTTGGGCAGGATGACCAGGCGCGCACCGGGAATCGTCCGCGCCATGTATTCCTCGTGCGTCCGCTTGATCCCCTCGTCGAATTCGCCGTCGGCGATGGTGGTGGGCACCTTGATGGAGGCGAGGTCGGCTCGCGTGTACGCGGGCAGCGTCTCCCACATTTTGGTCACCGCGGCGCTGAACCCTTCCCATTGCTGCGGCGTCGGCGAGAGCTCGTGATACTCCTGCGCAGTGCGCGCCAGGTAGGCGCCGAAGACCGGAGTTGTTCCCGCTCCCTCCTTGAGCCCGGACACGTCGGCATTGACGCCGAAAGCGAACAGGCCCGCCAAGCGGTCCGGATGAGACATGGCGAGGTCGAGGCCGATGATGCCGCCGTCGCTCCAGCCGACGATGGATACCTTGGAAATCCCGAGCTGGTCGAGGAGTCCGTGCACATCCTGCGCCATCAAATCGTAGGTGAGCGGTGCGTCGCTGCGCGTGCTGCGGCCATGCCCGCGGCTGTCCATCGCGATCACGCGATAGCCGTGCGCTACCAACACCGGGATCAAGCGGCCGTAATAGTTGGAGTTGCCGAACCCGCCGTGCAGGAGCAAGACCGGTACGCCGGCGGATTTCGGGCCCCATTCGGCGAACCAAATCCGCGCACCCCCTATTTCGGCGTGGCGGCCCACGGTTCCCGCGGGTAACGAGGGCAGGGGCGGGAGCGTTTGCCAGGGCGCGGGTGGGCTGGATATAGATGCTGCGGCAGCCGGTGCCGCGGCGAACGCCGTAAAGCAGGCCGCGCTCACCATCAGCGGGGCGAGGAATGCGAAGCGGTACATGAGGCTCGAAGGTCTCCTAAGGTCTGTGCGGCATGATCACACGTCCGTCGACTCAGCGGCGGGTTCCGATGGGTCGTGGGTCTTGCGCAGGAAGACGAGCTGCAGCGCCGGGACGACCACCAGCAGCATGAGCGGTCCCAGCAGCATGCCGCCCACCACGACGGTCGCGAGGGGCCGCTGTACCTGGCTGCCGATGCCGTGCGAGAGGGCGGCCGGAACGAGACCGATGCACGCGGACAGGGCGGTCATCAACAGGGGGCGCATGCGTTTCTCGGCGGCCCTTTCCATGGCGTCGAACGGCGTCATGCCTTGCGCTTTGAGCTCGTTGAAATACGTGAGCACCAGAATGCCGTTCATCACGGACACGCCGAGGAGCGAGATGAACCCGATGGCCGCCGATACGCTGAACGGCAATCCGGTGACGAGCAGCGCGAGAATGCCGCCGGCGACCGCAAACGGTATACCGGCGAGCGCGAGCAAACTGTCCGTGGCCGAGTTGAACAGGCTGTAGAGCAACACCAGGATCATGCCGAGACTGATGGGCACGAACACCATGAGCCGCTGCTTGGCGTTCTGCAAGTCCTGGAACTCGCCGGCCCACACGATGCGATAGCCATTGGGCAGCTGGATATCCTTCGCGATGAGCGCCTGGGTTTCCGCGACCGTGCTGCCGAGATCGCGGCCGCGTACGCTGAACTTGATGGGGATGTAGCGCTGCGTTCCCTCGTGATAGATGAACGAGGCGCCGGAGTCCAGGCTGATGTCGGCGAGTTCCCGCAACGGGATATAGGCGGTCGTGCCGGCGGGCGTCTGATACGCGACCGGCACTGCGCTGATGGCCTCAATGTTGTCACGGTACTTGGGCGCAAGCCGCACGGTCAGGTTGAATTGACGATCGCTTTCGAGCACGGTGCTCGCGACCGCCCCCGCCATGGAGGCTTGAATCACGCCATTCACATCCCCCGAGTTCAGGCCGTAGCGCGCCGCTTTGACGCGATCGATCCGGATGTTGAGATTGGGCTGCCCGACGATGTGGAAGATGCCGACATCCTCCATACCCTTGACGCGCTCCATATCCTTCAAGATGCGTCCGGCGTATTGCTCGAGCACTCGCAGGTTCGGCCCGATGATCTTGACCGAGTTCGCGCCCTTCACGCCCGACAGCGCTTCCTCGACGTTGTCCTGGATGTATTGCGAGAAGTTGAAGACGACACCCGGAAGAGCCGCGTCGAATTCCTGCTGTAATTGCAGCGTCAGCTTGTCCTTGGTCATGCCGGCGGGCCACTTGTCATAAGGCTTCAGCGGTGCGAACAGCTCGACGTTCGAGAACGGTGAGGCATCGCTGCCATTGTCGGGGCGTCCATGCTGCGATACGACGGTGATAATCTCGGGATGACTCAGCAGGATCTCGCGCATCTTACGGGTCGCTTCCGTGCCCGCGTCGAGCGACATGGACTGGGGCATCGCGGCGCGAATCCAGTAATTGCCTTCCTCGAGCGCCGGCAGAAACTCCGAACCCAGGAACGGCGTGAGGAGCCCGACGACAATGAGCAGCGTACAGCCGATCCCGACGACCAGCCCGCGACGGGCGAGGGCGAACTCGAGCGCCGGCCGGTACACACGGTGCAGGAACCGCACGATCATCGTCTCGGATTCCCTGAACTTGAGCGGCAGCAGGAACGAGGACATCACGGGAGTCACGGTGAAGGTCGCGATGAGCGCGCCCGCGAGGGCATAGCCGTAAGTACGCGCCATGGGACCGAAGATCTGTCCTTCCACGCCCTGCATGGCAAAAAGTGGACCGAAGGCGGCGATGGTGATGGCCGTCGAGAACAGAATGGCTCTGTCGACCTGCAGGGCCGATACGTAAATCATCTGCAGCCGCGTGGTCCAGGTCGGGCCGGCGCCCGAGGTCGTGGGATCCCTGCCGTAAGTTCCTTGCCGCAGCGCCTCGACCATCTGCTGCTGCACGCTCGGCATGGACTGCAAATTGCGGAAGATGTTCTCGACCAGAATCACGGCCGAATCGATGATGATGCCGAAGTCGACGGCGCCGATGGACAGGAGGTTGGCGTCTTGGCTCTGCAGTACCATCAGGATGATGGCGAAGAACAAGGCGAAGGGAATGTTCACGCCGACGATGACGGCGCTGCGCAGGTCGCCGAGGAAAATCCACTGGATCAGGAACACCAGCAGACAGCCGAAGACGAGATTGTGCAGGACGGTGTGCGTGGTGACGTTCACGAGCGTGGTGCGGTCGTAATAAGGCACGAGCTTCACGCCCGGCGGCAGCGTGCCGTCGCTGTTCAGAGCGGCGACGGCCGCCTTGATGCGCGGTATGACGTCGTTCGTGTGCTGGGTGCGTCCCATGACCACGATCGAGGCCACCACGTCGTCATCGTGGTCGCGGCCCGCGATCCCGAGGCGCGGCACGTTGCCGACCAAGACCCGCGCGACGTCCTTCACCAGCACCGGCACGCCGTTGTGCTGGCCAAGGACGATGTTCTGGATATCGTCGACGTGGTACCCCTGGGTGAGATCGTCGTCGCCACCATCGTTGATGAGCCCCACGCCGCGGATGTTCACGGATTGCTGGCCCACGGTGATCTCGCGGCCACCCACATTGACGTTCGAGTTGCCGAGCGTGCTCAAGAGCTGCGGCACGGTGATCTTGTAGGCCTGCAGCTTCGCGAGGTCGGCCTGCACCTCGAATTCCTTGGTGGTGCCGCCCCAGCTGTTCACCGCGACCACGCCGGGCACCGTGGATAGTCGGCGCAATGCGATCCAATCCTGAACGGTGCGCAGATTGGTGAGGCCGAAATGCGGCGGCCCGACCACCTGATAGCGGTAGACCTCGCCGACGAGGCTCGATTGCTGAATCTGCGGGACCTGATTGCCCGGCAGATTCACGTTTTGCTGCAGGCTGAGCGCCGCCTGCGTGTAGGCGAAGTAATAATCGACGCCGTACTTGAACGTCACCCTCACGAACGATAGGCCATAGAAGGAGGTCGAGCGGATGTTGTCGATGCCGGGCGTCGGGTAGAGTCCGACCTCCATCGGCGTCGTGTAGTACTTCTCCATCTCCTCGGCCGAGAGGCCGGCAGCTTGTGCCGTGATCTCGAGAATGACCGGCGCCGGATTGGGATACGCCTCGATGTTGAGCTTGATGTAGGCGGCAACACCGGCCGCGATGAACACGAGCAGGCCGAGCAGAATGATTGCCCGGCGGCTGAGCGCGAATCCGATGACGGCTCTGAACACCCTGGTGTCTGCGCGGCGGCCTCGAAGTCAGGTCGCGCCGCCGTACAGGATGTTGCTGAGGAAGATCGCGCCGTTCACCGCGATGCTTTCGCCCGGGTTTACTCCTTCGAGGATCTGATCGTAACCGTCCTGCTGCAGTCCGATCTTGACCGAGCGGTGGGTGAACACGTGCGGGTCGCTGCCGACGACCCACATCGATAGGGTGCCGTCCCCCTCCCGCACGACGCCGTCGAGCGGTACGCCGGCCGACTGCACAGGCTCGCCGGTCTGTATGAGGAATGTGGCGAACATGCCGGAACGCAGCTCGCGCGTCGGGTTCTTGATCTCGGAGCGCACGCTGAGGCGGCGCGAATTCGGGTCGATGGCCGCCCCGACGGCGGTCACCTTGCCGGCGAACACGCGACCGGGCAGCGCCAGGATCGAGGCGCTGACCGGCGCACCGACCTTGATTTCGATCGTGTCCGTCTCGGGTATGTCGGCGATCATCCACATGGTGGACTCGTCGGCGACACTGTAGGGTGCGGGCGCGTTGCCCGGCTGCACCAGCAAGCCGGGAGCGGCGCTGCGCGCCGTGATGCGCCCCGTGATCGGGCTCTTCACCATGAGCGCCCGGTCGACTTCGCGGGTGGCGACGATATGATCGATCTGCGCCGGTGTGCGTCCGAAGATCGCGAGCGCGTCGCGCGCCGCCTTGAGCGCGCCCTCGGCGCTCTGCTGATTGGCGACCGCCGTCTCGTAGTCATTCTGATCGATGGCCTTGTCCGCGTAGAGCTTCTTCGCGCGCGCGAGTGCGCTGTTGGTTTGCGCGAGCGTCGCGTCGGCGGAGATCAGGCTCGACTCGGCCGCGAGGAAGTCGGAACTTTCGATCGTGAACAGGAGCTGGTCCTTCTTCACCTCATCGCCCAAGTCCACGTATGCGCGGATGATGCGGCCCTGATAAGGCGAGAACACCTGCACACTCGCGTTCTCGTTGAAATCGACATTGCCGACGGCCTCGCGTTGCTGCAGAAAGCGGCGCTCCGAGACGCGTGCGACCTCGATGGAGTGGAGCTGCGAGTCCGTGAGCTTCACGGTGTCCGCGGGCTGCGCCGCGACGGCCGCAACGGCTGCCATGCAAGTCAGAGCGAGCCAGGCGGTGGTGCCGCCGAATCCCGGGTAGCAAGGCAAGTGAATACCCCGTCAAAGAATCGAGGAATGATGTCCGTGTCGCCGTGGAAGCGCTACTGAGACTAATCGCTGTGAACATTCACAGTTACCTGTCCGCGCCGGAGGCGCAGAATGCCAAGGTCATGAGATTTTGGTTGCGCCCCAGCGCTCTTTCGTTAGGCTCGAGCGCGCGTTGCTGCATCGTGCTCGCGGGCCTCGCGGGATGCGCCGTGGGCCCGAATTTTCATCGGCCGCAGGCGCCCAAAGACGCGGGCTACAGCGTCGCGGCGCTCCCGGAGAAGACGACCGCGACGCCCGGCCCCTCGGGCGATGCCCAGCAATTCGTCCTGGGCCAGGATGTGGATTATCGGTGGTGGGAAGCGTTTGGTTGCCCCGGGATCAATTCCTTGGTCGAGCGGGCGTTCCGCGTCAATGCGACGGTGCGGGCGGCGCAAGCGGCGCTGCGCCAGGCGCAGGAGATGGTCTACGCGCAGCAGGGTTACTTCTGGCCGAGCGTCGGCGCGGACTACAACTTCGAGCGTCAGCGGCTGCCGGGCAACACCGCGACTAGCACGGCGCCCGGTGTTCAGGGCAACGGCCAGGTCCTCGTTCCGAGCGGGCCGGCACAGCCCCTCATTTACAACTTCCAGACCGCGCAGCTGACGGTGGGCTTCGTGCCCGATGTGTTCGGCGAGAACCGGCGCAAGGTCGAGTCGCTCGATGCCCAGGCGCAGAATCAACGCTTCGAGCTCGAGGCGACCTACATCAGTCTTGCCGCCAACGTGGTGGCCGCAGCGATCCAGGAGGCCGCGACGCGCGCGCAGCTCAAGGCCACGCGGGAGATCATCGTGCACAACGAGAAATCGCTCGCCATCCTGCGCGACAAGGTCGAGCGCGGCTATGCGAGCGCCGTGGAGCTCGCGACCCAGGAGCTCGCGCTCGCGCAGGCGAAGTCGCAGCTGCCACCGCTGCAAAAGCAGTTCGAGCAGAACCGCGACTTGATCCGCGAGCTGGTCGGTAACTTGCCGGATCAGGACGTGTCCGAGACGTTCGAGCTGACGTCCTTGCAACTGCCCACGGAACTGCCGCTGTCCCTGCCGTCGAAAATCATCGAGCAGCGTCCCGACATCCGCGCCGCGGAAGAGAGCATGCGCGCGGCGAACGCGAACGTGGGCGCGGCCATCGCGGCCATGCTGCCGCAATTCACCATCACGGCCGCGGCGGGTGGCATGGCGACGCAGTTCAGCCAACTGTTCGCCAAGGGCGGGCCCTTCTGGTCGTTGATCGGCGATGCCTCGCAGCCGATCTTCGCGGGCGGCACCCTCTGGCATACCAAGAAGGCTGCCGATCAGGCGCTCCAGCAAGCGGCCGCGCAGTATCAGAACACGGTGCTGCAGGCCTACCAGAACGTCGCCGACACCTTGCATGCGGTCGTTACCGATGCCGATGCGCTCGCGGCGGCGGCTGACGCGGAGCGGGCCGCCAAAAAGGCGATGGATCTCGCGCAGAAGCGCCTGGACAACGGCTACGGCGACTACCTCACCGAGCTGGCCGCCGCCGTGGTATATCAGCAGGCAGTTCTGACAGAGGTGCAGGCGCGTGCGACCCGGCTCGGGGATAGCGCGGCGCTGTATCAGGCGCTGGGCGGTGGGTGGTGGAATCGAAAGACAGATCCGGGGGCAGAGCGCCCCGAATTAACGGGGCGTTAGCGGGGCGCTGCGGTCATGTCGGCAAAACGAATCCTGTTGGTCGAGGACGACGCCGAGACGGCGGAGTTGATCGCGGAGGACCTGCAGGAGCGGGGCTACATCGTCTCGATCGCGAACGACGGTCACAGCGGACTGTCGGCCATCCTCAAGACCGACCCCGACCTCGTGCTCTGCGACATCAACATGCCGGGCATGAGCGGCTTCGAGGTGATGGAGCAATTGGTCGCGCTCGCTCCCTCGCACGAAGCCGTGCCCTTCGTCTTCCTCACCGCGCGCACGGACCGCGACAGCGAGCTGAAGGGCCGGCGCCTCGGTGCGGACGATTACGTGACCAAGCCCGTCGATTTCGAGATCCTCGCCTCCATCATCGATGCGCGGCTCGGCAAGTCGCCGCGCAACGAGGTGTTCTCGCGCCACGTCGCGCTGAACGAGCGCGAGATCGAATGTCTCACCTGGTCGGCGCGCGGCAAGACCTCGCCCGAGATCGCTCAAATCGTGAACATCAGCAAGCGCACGGTCAATTTTCACATCGAGAACGCGTGCCGCAAGCTCAACGTCGCCACGCGAACCGAGGCCGTCGTGAAGGCGACCTCCGGGCGCCTGATCGATCCTTGAGCCCGATGCAAACCGCCGTCGACAATCCGCTGCACTACTGCCCCGATGGGTGGCATCCGCGAGCGCTGGCGACGCTCGAGCCGCTGGCTCCGCGCCCATTCGATCCGCGTCCGGCTCTACTCGGTCATCGTCCTGCTGTTCGCACTCATCGTGGGTCTGGGCGCCTTCGGCTCGGCGCACCTGAGCGATGTCAATCACGCCTCCGAGGTCATACGCAACCACTGGCTGCGCGATACCGGGATTCTCGGGCGACATCTCGAACTACATGTCCGACTACCGCGCCGCCGAGGCGAACCGTCTGCTGTCCTCGACCGCCGCGGAGGAGGCGGCGAGCGACACGGAGATCGCGACGCTGCGCGACACCGTGGCAGCGAGGCAGCGTGCCTACGAGCAAATTCCGCAGGATCCCGCCGAGGCGCAGCTCTACGCGCAATTCGCGCAGCAGTGGGCCGCCTACCAGAGCATCGCGGACCGCGTCCTCGCGCTCGCGCGCGCGGGCGAGAGCGCGCAGGCGACCCAGCTGTACAAGACGCAATCGCGGCGAGCGTTCGATCTGTCGAGCGACACGCTGAGCCGTCTGACCGATCAGACCCTCGTCAAGGCGCGCCGCGACAGCGACCGCGCCGCCTCGACCTATGCGCATGCGCGCACCATGCTGGTCACCGCCATTCTGCTCGCGGCCTTCTTGCTGCTCGCCGTCATCGTGTACGTGGTTCGCGGGCATCCTCTCGCCGCTCGTGAAGCTCGCGACGGGCATGCGCCGGCTGGCCGATCACGATACCGCGATCGCGATCCCGAGCGTTGCGCGCGGCGATGAGATCGGCGAGATGGCGCGCGCCGTCGCCGTGTTCCGCGACAACGCGGTCGCCCTCGTGACCAGCCAGCGCCGCTTGCTCGAGCAGGCGGCCGCGCTCGAGGCGGGCCTCGAGAACGAGCGGCGCCTGATGGAGCAGCAGCGCGATTTCGTCACCATGACTTCCCACGAGTTCCGCACGCCGCTCACCATCATCGACGGTCACGCGCAGCGGCTCATCAAGATGCAGGACCGCCTGGACACCGCGGACGCCGCCGAGCGCGGTGCCCGCATCCGCAGCGCCGTGCAGCGCATCACCAACATCATGGACAGCCTGCTCGGGGCCTCGCGGGTCCTCGACGGCCGGGCGGCGTTCCATCCCTGCGACCTCGATCCGACCGCGCTGTTGCGCGATGCCTGTCAGGCGCACCGCGATGCGAACCGCGGCGCCATCATCATCGAGGACTTCGAGTCGTTGCCTGCCGACCATGCATGGCGATCCGAAGCTCCTGTTTCACGCGTTCAGCAATCTCATCTCCAACGCCATCAAGTATTCACCGGCCTCGAGTCCGACCGAGGTCAAGGCGCGCGAGGAATCGGGATGGCTGGTCGTTGCAGGTGCGCGATCACGGCATCGGCATTCCGGCGCGCGACCGCGTGCGGCTGTTCGAGCGCTACTTTCGCGGCAGCAATGCGACCCGGGTCGCGGGCACCGGCGTCGGGCTGCATCTGGTCTCCATGGTGGTGGCGATGCATCAGGGCGAGGTGTTTCGTGGAGAGCCTGGAAGGCGTGGGCTCGCGCTTCGTGGTGCGCTTGCCGATTGCGGCACCCGCCACGAAGATGCCTGCGGCGACGTCGCGCGATGCCGCCTGAGCCAGGCCCTGGCGCTCACCGCGATTCATCGCATGGTGGAGCGCTGCCGCGCCGATGCTTATCCCGCGCGCGTCGCGAGACTTCCGTCCGGCTGGGTCGTCATGGGAGAGCGCCAGGTCTTCGCCGGGTACTGCCTGCTGCTTCCCGACCCCGTGGTCGCCCACTTGAATGTCCTTCAAGGGCTCGAGCGCACGCAATTTCTCGCCGACATGGCGCGCGTCGGCGATGCCGTGCTCGCGGCGACCGGCGCCGTGCGAATCAATTACGCGCTGTTCGGCAACGCCGAGCCCGCGCTGCACGCGCACGTTTTTCCCCGGCGGGCGGACGAGGCGCCCGGCATTCGCACGCGCGCAGCCCTGGGCGCTCGATTGGCAGGCCGCGCCCCCGTTCTCGCCGGCCTTGCATGCTGAGCTGCAGGGGCGGATCGCGAGCCATCTGAAGTAGACTGCGCGCCTCACCAACTTACGGGGATTGTGCGTGGCTGAATCCATCGGACGTCGAGCGGTACTCGCCGGCACGGGCGCCACCTTGGCCCTGTCTCTGCTGTCCGCCGGGTGTTTTGTGAGCATTCCGTCGGAGCCGAGTGCAGAAAACGTGACCATGACTCACAAGGAGGCCGACGTTGCATCCTGTACCGTGCTCGGCAACGTCGTTGGGCTAACGGACACGAATTACGTCAGAGATGAGCGCCGGGAGATGCAGAATCAAGCGGTGGGGCTCGGCGGCGATACGATCCTACTCACACGTGACCGGGACCCGCCCAAGGGAACCGCCTACCGGTGCAAACCCTCGGTCACCGAAGAGCATCATTGACCCGTTCGCAATGCGCGGGAGTCAAACACCGGCAAGGCATCGAAGGCCACCGCCTTGATCTGGGACCATCCGGAGGTTTGGCGCGAGCTGGCTGGTGAGCCCCCGGCGGCAGCCAAACCAGAGGCGCCGATTGCCAAAAAAGTTCGTCGATCAACTACCACGCGTGCCTCTCATTACCGTCGCGAAATCCCATCCGACCCAGTATTACGTCATTGGTTCGACCGTCCGCAATTGGGCCATTTCCTGACATTCGACGTTTATAAAAGCGAAGCGCAAAGTGGCCGCTCGCCTATGCCACAACCGGTACTGGACCATGTGCCAATAGCCACGCTTTCTACGCACGTGTATTACTCGATGATCCATGAATCAGCGACGAGATAGCGGCCCTGTGCCGACCTACACCGCGTCAAGTTAGCTTTGTGAAGATGAAGGAAATACCCGGTCATGATAACTGAGCAAGCAGCCCACGCTATCGGCATCGATGCCTACATTTACTTCTACCCGCTCCTGTCGATGGACATCACGCGGAGGCAGTTTACAAACATCGAGCCCGGTAAGGAGTTTGGGAAAGGCCCAATGAACATGTTCGTCAACGTACCCGGCCTACCCGCCTGCCGAATTCAAGGGCGTCGTGCGCTCGAACTTTGACACGCTTTATTCCATTGCGTGGCTGGATCTGATCCGCGAACCGCAGGTCGTTTCCGCGCCCGACACAGACGGACGTTTCTACCTACTGCCGATGATCGACATGTGGACGGATGTTTTCGCGTCGCCAGGTTGGCGAACCACCGGCACCAAGGCGGGTAATTTCCTAGTCACCCCTCCTGGTTGGAGCGGAACGGTTCCAGCCGGTTTCACGCGCGTATTGGCACCCACGCCGCATCTCTGGATCATCGGTCGGACTCGGACGGACGGACCGGCGGATTACGATGCCGTGCATAGGATTCAAGCGGGCTACAAAGTCACGCCGCTCTCGGGCTGGGGCAAGGCGGCGGAGCCGGTGGCGGTTAAGATCGACTCTACCATGGATATGAAGACGCCGCCCAAGATCCAGGTCGACACCATGCCAGTTGCTAAATACTTTGCCTACGCGGCCGAACTACTCAAATTGCACCCGCCCCACCTCTCAGATCAGTCGATCATCGCGCAGATGAAACGCATCGGGATCGAGCCAGGTAAGGGCTTCGACTTCGAAAAGCTCGACCCCGCCGTCAAGAAGGCGCTCGCGGGTGTTCCCGAGGAAGCGCAGCAGCTGATGACGTGGAAGATCCCGACACTTGCCCGAGTCGTGAATGGCTGGTCGATGAATACCGACACCATGGGCGTCTATGGTAATTACTATCTGAAGCGCGCCATCGTCTCGCAGGTCGGCCTCGGCGCCAACTTGCCCGAGGACGCGATCTACCCGCTCCACCTCGCCGACGACACCGGCAAGCCGCTCGACGGCGCTAACAAGTACGTGATCCATTTCGCCAAAGGAGGAACGCCTCCCGTGAACGCCTTCTGGTCAATCACGCTTTACGATGCCGAAGGCTTCCAGGTAGCGAACGTACTCAACCGATTCGCGGTTAGCAGTTGGATGCCGTTCACAACCAACGCGGACGGGTCACTCGACCTGTATTTCCAGAACGAGAGTCCCGGCAAAGACAAAGAAGCAAACTGGCTGCCAGCGCCGAAGGGGGCGTTCAATCTAACCATGCGCCTTTATGGCCCCACATCGGACGCCCTCACCGGCAAATGGAGTCCGTCAGCGGTGAAGAAAGTATCGTAGCTCCTCCTCAATCGATGCGAGGGCGTCTACTCAGAGTGGGTCGGCGGGACTTGAACCCTCGACCTGAGCTGCTTTCGTTCGTCACGACCTGCTCAACGTTCCTGCACGGCAGGCGCGAGCCTGAGCCAGCCGGGAGTACGAACGCGGATCATCCAGAAGATCAGCAACCCGAGCGGGATGAACTGGGGCAAGAAGAACGCCAGCGGCACATGGTACGGGCCGGGGAGAAGTCGCGCGAATCCGTTGGTGAAGCCCGAGCCGGCCGCCAACGTGAGTCCGAGGCACATGCGCCACAGGTGGCGCGAAATGCGAGAGACGCCTGAGATACCCCCGGCGAGGACGACCCTGGCGTCGCCGATCGCCGCAATGGCGAGCACCGTCGTGAAGCCATAGAGCGCAATTAGCACCGGACCTTTGAACGGCACCGCGCTTTTGAACAGTGGCGTCAATCCCAACGCCAGCTGAAACGACAGAATCGCAAAGGGTGCGCACAGGCAGATGCCCACGAGCAGGGCGATCTTCTCGGAAAGTCCGATGGCGCCGTCTCTGCGTCGGATGGTCAGCCACGCCGTCAAAATGAGATACAGCGCGAAGATGCTGATGAACACGTTGACTCGTTGATCGGGCATCACGAAGCCGAGGTAGCAGCCGAATACCGCCATCACCACCATGGAGATGACGAACACCGTCCCCGCTTTGCGGTGCAGGCGGCCGCCCTTGCGTGCGATCACCGCGACCGTGCCGGACACGAGGCCGACCGCGCCGCCGCCGATGTGCAGCGCAAAGGCGAGGAGGGTCAGGGCGTGCAGAACCGGCGGTTGCACCTAGCGATGCGCCTCGATCCAATCCGGCTGCTTCGGATCGACCGGTGTCGTGGTGGCCGGGACCCTCGCCCATGATCTGAACGATCACCGCTTCGTCTCCGGCGGAGCCGTCCCAGTGAGTCGCCTTCGCCGGATGAAACATGAAGCTGCCCGGCTTCAAAGGGACCGCGCGGGCGAGGTCGAACGTGTCGCCCGTGCCGGTATACCAGGTTCCTTCCAGCACCGTGACGTAGCGATCGTGCGGATGCCAATGCGGTGCGCTCATGAGGTGCGGCGGGAACTTCACGCGGATCACATAAATGCCGGATTTGCTCGGATCGCCGAGCAGCGTCGCGATCTGCACGCCGTGGCCGCCTGGCAGGTCCTGCCAGTGCACGTCGGCAGGCGTGATGCGGACGAACGGCGGATTATCCACGGCGAGGCTGGTCGACGCCGCCCACGATGATGGCCGCAACGATCAGGCAGGTTGCCAAGGCGCGATTGGCTTTCACCGTTGCCTCCTAGCTCAATTTTTCCCGTCGAGGGCACGCTCCAGATCCTCCAAGGCGCGTGAACGGCGCCGAGCAGCTCGTGCCGGTGCAAAGATAGCCGACCGCCTGCGCCTTGCGGACGCTTCGCCGCGATGGCCGCCGGCAAGTCGGGACGTATCGTCCGGAATCGCAAACACCATGCGCGAGGGCGCATAACGCGCGCGCGAGCGCATGTTGCCCAGCGCGGCGCCTCGGGGCCGCGCAGAATGAGAATCTGCAGCGGCTTCAAGGTAGTCCTCCAGCGCGGCGATGAGGCTCATGTGTCCCTCGGGGTACTCTCGCATACCCGCAAAGCCCGCGCGCAGCGTGCGCTCGGCGGCCGCGAGATAGCGAGGCTCGCCGAGCAGAAACCCCAGCCGGCAGAGCACGGCCGCCGCGACGGCATTACCTGCCGGAATGGATTCGTCGCCGAAGGTCTTGCTGCGATGGATGAGCCGCTCGTGATCGGAGGCGGTGAAATAGAATCCCCCGCCTTCCGCGATCGGCAAAGCGATCCAGGATCGCCTCGGCGAGTGTCCGTGCGAATTCGAGGTCGCGATCCCGCCATCGAGCCTGCAGGAGCTCGAGCAGCGCCTCGGCGAGAAACGCGTAATCGTCGAGGTAGGCATTCAAATGCGCGCGGCCGTCCTTGTAGGTTGCGAGCAGCCGTCCCTCCTGCCACAGCGTGCGGTGGATGAAATCGACGGCGTGAGTCGCGGCGTCGGCGAGATCCGGTCGATGCAGGATGCGGGCGGCGATCGCGAGTCCGCGGATCATGAGCGCGTTCCACGAGGTCAGGACCTTTTCATCGCGGCCGGGCCAGACGCGCAGCGTGCGTACGGCAAGCAGCTTCGAGCGGGCCGAGTCGATCAGCCTGCGCTCATCCGCTCCCTCGAGCGGGGCGCGGACGCAGAGATGCCAGCGGCCCTCGAAATTGGCGGCCTGATCGAGGCCGAACCGGCGCGCGAACACCGCGTACTCGGCCTCGCTCAATCGGTCACGCACCTCGGCGCGTCGTCCAGACGTAGAACCGGCCCTCGTGTCCTTCCGAGTCCGCGTCGAGACTCGAGTAAAAGCCGCCTTGCGGCGCATGCATGTCGCGCAGCACCCAGTCCGCGGTCTCGCCGGCGATGCGCGCGAACAGCTTGTCGCCGGTGACGGCAGCGGCCGCGGCATAGGTGCCGAGCAGCTGCGCATTGTCGTACAGCATTTTCTCGAAATGCGGGATGGTCCACGACTCGTCCACCGAATAGCGCGCGAAGCCGCCGCCCAGCTGATCGTAAAGCCCGCCTTCGGCCATGCGCGTCAGCGTGAGCGAGGCCATGGACAGCGACGCGGGGCTCGCATCGCGCAGGCAGCGCTCGATGCTCTGCGGGATGCGGAAACTTCGGCGCCGCGCCGAAGCCGCCGAAGCGGCGGTCGAAGGACCGCTCGAGCGCGGTGCGCGCCAGCTGCAACGGGGACTCATCGAGCGTGGCGCGCCTGCGCGGTGCCCGTCCGGACCGTACCGGCGGGCTGCAGGCGCTCGAAGGCGGCGGCGAGATGGCGGTTCTGCCGCGCGAATTGCCGCACCCTCGCCGTGGTAATACTCGGCCACGCGCTCGAGCAGATCCGTGAAGGCCGGCATGCCGTAACGCGGCTCGCGCGGGAAGTACGTGCCGCCAAAAAAGGGCTGCTGATCGTCGGGCGTGAGGAACATGGTCAAGGGCCAGCCGCCCGCGCGCTGCGTCAGGAGCTGCTGCGCGGTCTGATAAATCTTGTCCAGGTCCGGCCGCTCCTCGCGATCCACCTTGATGTTGACGAACAAGCGGTTCATGACCTGCGCGGTCGCGGCATCCTCGAAGGACTCGTGGGCCATGACGTGACACCAGTGGCACGCCGAATAGCCGACCGACAACAGGATGGGCTTGTCCTCGCGCCGCGCGCGCGCAAGCGCCTCCTCGCCCCACGGATACCAGTCCACCGGGTTGTCCGCGTGCTGCTGAAGATAGGGACTCGTTTCCGCGGCGAGTCGATTGCGCTGCATCGTCGGTGCCCGCGTCGGTTAGAATGCGCGCCATCATAAACCCGAAGCTCCTTGACATGTCCGAACTCGACGTGACGCACTTGCCGGCGTTGCGGCTGAAGCGCAACGAAGACCGGCGTCTGCAAGCGGGACACCTGTGGGTGTTCAGCAACGAGGTGGACACGCAGCAGACGCCGCTCAACAAGCTCAAGCCGGGCGAGCTCGTGCGGGTGCTGGCGCACAACGACCGCGCCCTGGGACTCGCGTACGCCAATCCCTCCTCGCTGATCACGGCGCGGCTGCTCGAGACGTGGACGATCCCGGATGCCCGCTGGTTCGAGGCGCGCCTGCGCACGGCGCTCGCCTCTGCGCGAGCGGCTGTACGCCGAAGCCCTACTACCGCGCGGTCTACGGCGAGGCCGACGGACTGCCGGGCCTCGTGATCGACCGCTACGGCGAGCGCTGCGTGGCGCAGATCGGCACCGCCGGGATGGAGCTCATGAAGCCGCAGATCCGGGCCGCGGCCGAGCGCGTGTTCGAGTGCGAGACATTGATCTTCAAGAATGACGGCTCGGCCACGGGAGCTCGAGGGCCTTGCCGGCCTACGTGGAGGCGGCCAAGGGCCGGCTCGAGGACACCGCCGCGGTGGTCGAAGGCGGCTTGAGATTTCGGGTTCCGCTCGCCGAAGGCCAGAAGACCGGCTGGTTCTTCGATCAGTCCGCCAATCGACGCGCGCTCAGCGAAGTACGTGCGCGCCGGCGCTCGGGTGCTCGATGTGTTCAGCTACGTGGGCGCGTGGGGCGACGCGCGCGGCCAAGGACGGCGCCGCCGAGGTCATCTGCGTCGACAGCTCCGCGCACGCGCTCGAGCTCGCGGCGCAAAACGCGCGCCAGAACTCGCTGTCGGTCGCCACCCGCAAGGGCGATGCCTTCGACGTGCTCGAGGCGCTCGTCGAGGAGCGCGCGCGGTTCGACATCGTGATCGTCGACCCGCCCGCCTTTGCCAAGCGCAAGAAGGACTTGCCGAAGGCGCTCGCGGCGTACAAGCGGTTGAATCAGCTCGCGCTCCGGCTGCTCGCGGACGATGGAATCCTGGTGTCCTGCTCGTGCTCGTATCACGTGAGCGCGGAGGACCTGCAGGATGCGATCGCCAAGGGCGGCGCGCGGCGCCGGCAAGCACCTGCAAGTACTCGAGCTGGGCGGGCAGGCGCCGGACCACCCCGTTCATCCGGCCATTCCGGAAACGCGCTATCTCAAGGCCTATTTCTGCCGGGTCAACGAAAGTTTAAAGTAGCGCCATGCTCACCTATCCGCACATCAATCCCATTGCCTTCTCCCTGGGGCCGCTGCACGTCCATTGGTACGGCATCATGTACCTGATCGGATTCGTCGCGGGCTGGCTCCTTGCCCGGTATCGCGCGCGCCGCCCGGGCTCGACCTGGACGGCGCTCGACGTCGACGATCTCATCTTCTATTGCGCGGTGGGCGTGATTCTCGGCGGACGGATCGGCTGGTGCATCTTCTACGGCCACGACGTGATCGCCGAGAGCTGGCTCAACGTCTTTCGCATCTGGGACGGCGGCATGTCGTTCCACGGCGGCATGCTCGGCGTGATCGTCGCCACCCTCATCTTCGCTCGCGTGAAGCGCAAGAATTTCGCGGACGTTCATGGATTTCGTGGCGCCTCTTCCGGGCATCGGGTTGATGGCGGGGCGCATCGGCAATTTCATCAACGGCGAGCTGTGGGGCAAGCCCACTCGATGTGCCCTGGGGCTTCGCCGTCGCCGGGCCCGGACGGCACCGTGACGGTGCGTCACCCCTCGCAGCTCTACGAGGCCGGTCTCGAGGGGCTGGTGCTGTTCTGTGATCCTGTGGTGGTTCACCAGCAAGCCGCGGCCGCGTCTGGCGCCGACCGGCCTGTTTCTCGTCGTGTACGGGTGCGCGCGCTTCACGGTCGAATGGGTGCGCCTGCCCGATGCCAATATCGGCTATCTGGTGGGCGACTGGTTGACCATGGGCATGCTCCTGACCATTCCCATGATCGTCGTGGGCGTGATCGTGATGCTGTATGCCTATCGGCGCGCGCAACCGAGCGGCAATCTCGCCGCCGCCAAGGCTTGACGTGCGGCAGTATCTGGATTTTCTGCGCCACATCCGCACGCGCGGCGCCCGCAAGGAGGACCGGACCGGTACGGGCACGCTGAGCGTGTTCGGCTATCAGATGCGCTTCGACCTCGCCGAGGGATTTCCGCTGGTCACGACCAAGCAGCTGCACCTCAAATCCATCGTTCACGAGCTGCTGTGGTTCCTCAAGGGCGAGACCAACGTCAAGTACCTGCGCGAGCACGGCGTGAGCATCTGGGACGAATGGGCCGACGAGCGCGGCGAGCTCGGTCCGGTCTACGGCAAACAGTGGCGCGCCTGGACCGCGGCGGATGGGCGCACCATCGATCAGCTCGCCCGCGTGGTGGAGCAGATCAAGACGAATCCCGACTCGCGCCGTCTCGTGGTGAGCGCCTGGAACGTGGGCGAGCTCGAGCGCATGGCCTTGCTGCCGTGCCATGCGCTGTTTCAGTTCTACGTGGCGGGCGGCCGCCTCTCCTGTCAGATGTATCAGCGCAGCGCCGATGCGCTGCTCGGCGTGCCGTTCAACATCGCCTCCTATGCTCTGCTCACGCACATGGTGGCGCAGCAGTGCGACCTGCGGCCGGGGGAGTTCGTCTGGACGGGCGGGGACTGCCATCTGTACTTGAATCACCTCGAGCAAGCGGACTCTGCAGCTGTCGCGCATCCCGTATCCGTTGCCCGAGCTCGTCCTCAAGCGCCGGCCCCCGAGCCTGTTCGACTACGCTTACGAAGATTTCGAATTTCGCAATTACCGGCATCACGCTGCGATCAAAGCGCCGATTGCCGTTTGATCAGGTACCCCCATGAGCACCCGCGACCGCCGCAAGCCGATGATTGAAGTCCGTCATTCCCCCGTCCACGGCTACGGCGTGTTCGCCCTGCGCCGGATCCGCAAGGGTACGACCGTGATCGAGTATCTCGGCGATCGGATCACCCACGAGGAGGCGGACGAGCGCTACGCCGACAAGGACGCGAAGGACAATCACACGTTCCTGTTCACGGTGGATTCCAAGACCGTGATCGATGCCGGCCGCAACGGCAACGAGGCGCGATTCATCAACCATGGCTGCGATCCGAACTGCGAAAGCGGCATCATGGCGAAACGCGTATTCATCGATGCCATCCGCACCATCCAGCCGGGCGAGGAGCTGGTCTACGATTATCAGATCACGCGCGATCCCGACGATCCCGACGATGTCGACGAGATCTTCGCCTGCCGATGCGGCGCGCCGGGCTGTCGCGGCAGCATGCTCGAGCCGAAGAAGCCGCCGCGCAAGAAGCCGCAGGTCGCGCAAGCGCGACTCGGCCCCGCGGACGACGCGCGCGGAAGACGTCGACGAGCCGCCGCCGGCGAGGGAGTGCCCGGCGCGCTCGCCCGGCTCGGCAATCGCGCCGTGCGCGACATTGACCGCCGGCTGCTCGATCGCATCCTCGAGCAATTGCGCGCCGACGGGATCGCGGTCAGCGACGGTTTCTTGCCGCCGTTCGACGTCGACGCCCTCGCCGAGTGCGCCGCATTGCGCCGTGCCCGCGGCGAGTTCCTCGAGGCGCGCATCGGTGCGGACAGTAGCCTGCAGCGCCGTGAGGACGTTCGCGGCGATCTCATTTGCTGGCTGGCCGGGGCGCTGTTTCCCGCCGAGACCCGTGTACTGGGCGCGCTCGAGCAGCTGCGGTTGTGCTTGAATGAGGGCGCGTATCTGGGCTTGCTCGATCTGGAGATCCACTACGCGTGGTATCCGCCCGGCGCGGCCTATTCACGTCACGTCGATCGGCCGCCAGGGCGCTCGGCGCGTCGCGTCTCGCTGGTGCTTTACCTCAACGAGCGCCGGTCGCCGGCGGACGGCGGCGCCTTGAGGATTCGGGCGACGACGGTCGATTCCGCGACATCGAGCCCGTGGGCGGTCGGCTGGTGCTGTTTTTGTCGGAATCGCGCGAGCACGAGGTGCTGCTCACGCAAGTCCCGCGGCTCAGCCTGACGGGATGGTTCCGCGGCCGCGAGTAGCGCCCCTCGGGCGGAGGACGGCCTGCTGCGCCGGGTTTGTGCAGGGAAGCTCGGCGGCGCCCCTTGAGGCGGCACGGGCGGGCTCGCAAGGCGGTGCGCACCGCCGCTTGCCACGCTTCGTTGGCATGAATATTGCTGTCATCAGATATTGCTAAGATGGTCGAGACATGCGCTTACCGTCCGCTCAAATTCCTCAAGACCTTTCAAGTGGCCGCCCGGCTGAAGAGCTTCAAGGCGGCTGCGGAAGAGCTGCATTTGACGCCTTCCGCGGTCAGCCATCAGATCAAGGCTCTCGAGGAGCAGCTCGGCGTCGCGCTGTTCGAGCGCGGCATGCGCACGCTCGCGCTGACCGACGCGGGCGCGCACTATCTCGAGCACATCAGCGACATCTTCGCGCGACTCGAGTCGGTGACGGAGCAGCTGAAGATGCGCTACGGACGCAGCATCCTGCGGCTCAACGTGCCGCCGTTCTTCGCTCGCGCGCTGCTCTTGCCGCGGCTCGCGTCCTTCACGCAGGCGCGCGAAGATACCGACATCCGCATCGAGACTTCCTCGTCGGCGCCCAAGAGTCACCCGCCGGAGGCGGATCTGTCGATCGTGGTGGGCATGGGACCGTGGGAAGGCCTCACCGTGCACGAGCTGTTCGCGCAGAGCTTCATCGCGGCGTGCTCGCCGGGATTCTTGCTCGAGAACCCGATCGAGACCTACGCGGACTTGAACGGCAAGAATTTGCTGCTGCACGAGGAGCGCCGCGACGCCTGGGAGCGCTGGGCGTCGGGGCTCAAGATCCCGCCCATCAAGCCCAATCGCCTGGTGCGCCTCAACACCATGTCCGCCGTCGTGCTCGCCGCCGAGCAGGGCGTCGGCGTCGCGCTCGTGCCCGCGCGTCTCAGCGCCGATCGATTCGCGGCCGGCGGCCTCGTCAAGCTGTTCGCGGATGAGCTCACGACCAACGAGAGCTACGTGCTCCTGCATCGTCCGGAGGACGGCGAGCGCGAGGACCTGCAGGAGCTCACGCGCTGGATCCTGAGCGAGTGCCGCGTCGCCATGAGCCGAATCGCACGCACCTGAAAGATTTGTCGTTTGCGGGAGCCCGAGCGGCTGAGCCTATGGTGATCCTGGGGCGTTGGTATTTCGACTCGCAAGGAGTACCAGCATGACAATTCGCCATCTCGGACTTTCAATTGCCGCTCTCGCCGCCGTTTGCCCGGCCGTGTGCAACGCGTGGCCCGCCAAAGCCTCGCTCGATGCCTGCGTGACGGCGTTCGAGAAGACGCTCGCGCCCTCGGATGAGGTGAGCCATCGCTTTCAAAGTGGTGTATCAGAGCGAGCAGTTCACGAGCTCGATCGCAGACTACTATCCGACTTCCTACACGTTCGATTTGCAGGCCGACAATCCGAAGACCGGCGAAGTCGTGGCACGGGTCCGTTGCTCGGCCGACCGTCACGGCAGCGTCGCGCTCACATCCCTGCTCGATTCAACGCAATCACCGGCGCGCGTAGCGCAGCGCTAGGCGACGCGATTAACATGTGCGCATGAGCCTCATGCGCATGCAATTCGTGGTTGCGGTGTCCGAGAACGACGTCATCGGACGCCGCAACCAGTTGCCCTGGCGGCTCTCGGCCGATCTGCGCCGTTTCAAGGCGCTGACGCTCGGCAAGCCCATTCTCATGGGTCGCAAGACCTACGAATCCATCGGCCACGCGTTGCCGGGGCGCTTGAACTTGGTGCTGAGCCGCTCGAGCCGATTCGCGCCCGGGGACTGCACCGTCGTGCCGACGCTGGAGGCCGCCCGGGAGGCGGCGGGCGCGGCCGCGGCTGGGCCCGCGGGCGATGCACCCTTGATGGTCATCGGCGGCGGCGAGGTCTTCCGCCAATGTGCGCCCGCGGCCGAATGCATCCACCTGACGCTCGTGCACGCGTACATCGAGGACGGCGATGCCTTCTTCGACGGCTGGCGCAGCCCCGAATGGCGCGAGACCGCGCGCGAGCGGCACGCGGCCGACGACAAGAACTCCGCCGCCTACAGCTTCATCACGCTGGAAAGATCGGAAAACTCCGGGAGCCCCGCTTCGACCAGGCGTTCCGCGCGCGCATAGTCGACGTCCGCAAGGCTTTCTGCCTCGCGGGTGAGCTCTGCGAGAATCTGTGCCTGGACGCGGCCGCGCTCCTGCGCCGTTCGATAGGAAATCTCGTGATGGAACATCACCATCGAGTAGCGTGGAATGAAGCGCCGCGGGTAGCGCCGCTCGAGCTCGAGCGCGAGCGACTGCTGCAACCGAAAATGCGGATCCGCGACGAGTTCGCGCATTTCCAGATAGTTCTCGAGCGCCATCTCCGCGATGGCGTCGGCGTTCGGTTTGCGCCGCGCGTAAAGTTCCGCGAACACGTGTGCCCAGGGCACGGGTTCCCAGGATGAGGCGCCCTCAAGGCAGGCGTCGAACTCCAGGCAATCCTCGAAGCAGCAATTCATGCCCTGGCCGTGAAACGGCACGATGGCGTGCGCGGCGTCGCCGATCAGTGCCGCGGCGCCTCCCCAGCCCAGGTGCGGGCGTGCACCGTGCCCAGGAATCCCGTGGGATGGCGCTGAAATTCCGCCACGCAATCCGGCATGAGTGCCCGCGCGTCCGGAAAATTCGCCGACAGGAACTCATCGATCGCCCGCGGCGAGCGCAGCGCCGCGAAGCTCGAGATCCCCTGAAGCGGCAGGAACAGCGTCGCCGTGAAGCTGCCGTCCTGATTGGGCAGTGCGATCAGCATGTACCCGCCGCGCGGCCAGATGTGCAGCGCCTCGCGCTCGAGCAGAGCGCTGCGGCCGGGACCTGCGGCAATCGAGAGCTCTTTGTAAGCATGTTCGAGCGGGACATCCTCGGATTCGATCAGGTCTTGCGCGGCGAGCCGGCGGCGCAGGAGCGATCCTGCGCCATCCGCGCCGAGCAGGGGCTTCATGGGAATCTCGAGGGAGACACCGCGGCCCAGATCGCGCACGCGAGCGGTTCCGGTTGCGAGGTCGGCACCCTCCAGACGATGTTGGAAGCGCACATCGACCCCTGCGCCGATCGCGGCATCGAGCAGCACGTTGTTGAGCTCGCGCCGCGAGATCGAATAGATGACCTCGTTCGGCAGCCGGCCGTAGGGCTGTAGGCCGGTGGAGCCGTCGGCTTGATGCACCAACCGCCCGCGCATGGGCACCACGAGGTGCCGGATCGCATCGAGCAGACCCGCCCGCGCGAGCGCATGCGTGCCGCGGTCGGCGAGCGCCAGGTTGATGGAGCGGCCGGCCTCGGCGCCGTCGCCGCGCGGATCGGCGCGGCTCTCGTAGAGCGTGACGGCCATGCCCCGCCGCTTGAGCAGCACGGCGAGCAGGGCGCCGGTCGGTCCCGCACCGACGATGCTGACGGCCTCGCCCGACAGGCTCACGCCTTGACCGCCGCCGCGAGCGCATCGACCGCCGCGGCGACGTCGCGGAACGAGTTATAAAGCGCAATGGGGGCAAAGCGCAGCGTGTCCGGCTCCCGCCAATCGCCGATCACGCCCGCCGCCGTGAGGCGCTCGTGGCAGCGCCGCGCGGCCTGCGAGGAGAGGGCGAGCCGCACGCTCAGCTGGCTGCCGCGCTGCGCCGCGTCGAGCGGCGTGATGATCTCGACTGCAGCTCCCAGACCGACTCTGGATCGAGCGCTGCATGAAGGCCGTGAGCTGCACGGATTTCTCGCGCAGCCGCGCAAGGCCCGCGCGCCCGAACAGCTCGAGCGATGCGAGGAGCGGTGCGGCGGACAGCACCGGCGGATTGCTCACCTGCCAGCCCTCGGCCCCGGGGATGGGATGAAAGTCCGGGCCCATCTCGAAGCGGCGCGCCTTGTCGTGCCCCCACCACCCCGCGAAGCGCGGCAAGTCGGGCCGCTGCGCGTGGCGCTCGTGCACGAAACATCCGCCGATGGCACCCGGCCCCGCGTTCAGATACTTGTAGCTGCACCAGACGGCGAAGTCCGCATTCCAGTCGTGGAGCTTCAGCGGCACGTTGCCGATCGCGTGCGCGAGGTCGAGACCGACCGCGGCGCCGGCAGCTCGCGCCGCGGCCGTGATGGCACCCATATCGAACAGCTGGCCGCTCAAGTACTGCACCCCCGGCCAGAGCACGAGCGCGAGCCGCGGTCCGTCGCGTTCCAGAATTTCGATGATGTCTTCGGTGCGCAGCGCGTGCTCGCCCGGCCGTGGCGCCACCTCGATGAGATGCCGGGCATCGAGCCCGTGAAAGCCCAGCTGCGACAGCACGGCATAACGATCGGAGGGGAACGCCGATTTCTCGATGAGTATGCAGTTGCGGGGGCCTGCCGGCCTGAAAAAACTCACCATCATCAGGTGCAGGTTGATGGTGAGCGAATTCATCGCGACCACCTCGATCTCGGAGGCGCCGGCGAGCGCCGCGAGTCCTCGCGCGGCGTGCTCGTGATAACCGATCCAAGGACGCGCGCCTGCGCGCGTACCCTGATGGTGTCCGAGGACGCCGAGGCGCTGCCATTCGGCGAGATCTTCGCTCACATAAGACGCGGCCGATTTCGGCTGCAAGCCCAGGGAGTGACCGCACAGATACACCGCTTTGCGGCCGCCGGCATCGACCGGATGGTGAAACTCCGCTGCAAAGTGCGCGAGCGGATCGCCGGCATCGAGCTCGAATGCGCTCGCGGCCTCGGGTTGCGGCAACGCAGTCAGCCTGCACCCGATCGGTCCGGACTCGCGTCCGGCGCCGCCATCACGGCGCCGCACACCGCGCAGGTGCGGTGCTCGATGCTCGAGAAGAATCGGCGGAAGACGGGCGGGAGCTGCGTCTCGATATCATGGATGTGCAGCCGCTCGAGATACAGACGATGGCCGCAGCGCTCGCAGTACCAGGAAAATCCGTCGAGCTCCGCGGCGGTGCGACGCCGCTCCACCACGATGCCGACCGTGCCCGCGCCGCGCTGCGGCGAGTGCGGGATCTCGGCGGGCAGCAGGAACACCTCGCCCTCGCGGATGGGCACGTCGACCCTGCGTTCCCCCTGGATGGTTTGCAGCACGATATCGCCCTCGAGCTGATAAAAGAGCTCCGGACCCGGGTCGTGGTGGAAATCCTTGCGCGCGTTGGGACCGCCCACGGCCATCACGATGAACTCGGCGTCCTCGAACAGCAATTTGTTGCCCACGGGCGGCTTGAGGAGTGCGCGGTTCTGGTCGACCCAGGCACGCAGATTGAGCGGCGACGAAACGTGCATCGCTGCGATTATAGCGCCCGGCCGAGGCGCCCCCGCTAATCGTCCGCGCCCGAGCCCTGGCATCCGACCTGTATCGGCACGGCGCTCGGGACATCGAGGCGCAGCGCGGTGAGGCTTCCGCCCCAGACGCAGCCCGTGTCGAGCCCGATCACGTCCGTGTTCTGAAAGAATCCCAGCGTCGACCAGTGGCCGAAGACGATGCGCGTACCGCGCCAGCGCGCGCCGGGCGCCTCGAACCACGGAATGAGCGCGGCGCGCTCGGCCTTGCGCGGGGAGCCCTTCGCGTGCAGCTCCAGCCGGCCGTGCTCGTCCACATAACGCAGTCGGGTGAAGCAATTGACGATGTAACGCAGCCGTTCCGATCCCTCGAGAGCCTCATCCCAGCGGTCAGGCTTGTCGCCGTACATGTGCTTGAACAGCTTCTCGGGCTGGCTGCGCAGCGCCTGCTCGAGCTCGCGTGCACACGCCCGCGCGACCGGCAGATCCCACTGGGGGGAAAATCCGCCGTGCACCAGACACAGATTCAAGGCGGGATCCTCGGCGAGCAGCGGGCGCTCCAGGAGCCACTGGAGCAGCGCGTCGCGGTCCGGGGCCTGCAAGATCGGCGTCAGGGTGTCGTCGGATTTTAGACGCGAACAGCCGAACGCGACGGCCAGCAAATGCAGATCATGATTGCCGAGCGTCACCGTTGCCGCGTCGCCGAGAGCACGCACGCGGCGCAACACCTCGAGCGAGGCCGGCCCGCGATTGACCAGATCGCCGACGAACCACAACCGGTCGCGGTGCGGAGAAAAATTCAGGGTCGCGAGCAGCGCTTCGAGCTCCGCATCGCAGCCCTGAATATCGCCGATGGCGTAGAGCGCCACCGGCTTAGTGCAAGACTCCCGGAATGGCCAAGCGGAAGGGCGCGATCGGGGCGTCGAACTTGAGCCCGTCGTCGGCCATCATTTGGTAGCTTCCCTGCATGGTGCCAACCGGAGTCTCGATGACGGCGCCGCTCGAGTAGCGGAATCCCTGGCCCGGCTTGAGATAGGGCTGTTCGCCCACGACCCCGTCGCCGCGGGTCTCCTTCACGTTGCCGTTTGCGTCCGTGATGATCCAGTGACGCGTGAGCAATCGAGCGGGGATCTGGCCTTCGTTGCGGATGGTGATGGTGTAAGAGAACACGAAGCGCTTGTCGCGGGGATCGGATTGCTCTTCGATATAGGCCGTCTCGACGTCGACGCGGATTCTCGGCCGTTGCGCATCGCTCGTCATGGCCGTCTCAGCTCAGTCGCACTGCGAGCATGTCGCAATGAGCGGCATGCAGCACGGTATCTTCGGTGAAGTTGACCAGGACCGCGAGGCCGTGGCGCTCGCGGCTGCCGAGCACGATCAGGTCAGGCCGCTCTTCATCGGCGACCATCAGGATCTGCGCCTTGGTGTTGCCGACTTCCACGCGCACGCGGGCGTTTAGCGTACCGTTGCGCTTCGCCATGTCCTCGAGAAGCGGGCGCGCGCGCTTGGCCAGGTCTGTCTCGAGGTCGAGCTGCGTCGGCATGAGCGACTCGCCCATGGGCTCGGCGGGCACGTATTCGACGACGTGCAGCGCAACGATGCCGGCATTCGAATGCGCCGCGATGTCGCGCGCTGCGGCGAACACCCGCTCGCTCCCTTCCGCGAGGTCCAACAACACCAGCACTTTTCGATATCCGGGCATCTGGACTCCAGTATAGCGGAGTGCGGGGGCGTTCAGCCCTCCCGCGCGCCGCGCTTCCTCAAGGCGTCTCGTGCCGGCGCGTCCGCAGCGCGTTTATGCTCGTAGGTGACGGCAAGGCAGCCGAATTGCTCCGGTGTGAGCGTTTCCGGGCGCAGTTGCGGATCGATCCCGCAGGCCTCGACGTCCGCGCCGCTCAAGAGGCCCTTGAGGCCGTTGCGCAGGGTTTTGCGGCGGTGGGAGAACGCGGCCTGAGCGAGCGTGCGCAGTGCGACGTCGCTGCCGATCGCGAATCGCGGCGCGGTGCTCGGGCGCAAACGCACTACGCCTGAGCGAACTCTCGGCGGCGGCCGGAAAGCGCCGGGCCCGACCTCGAACAGCGCCTCGACCTCGGCGTAGGCGGCGAGCATGACGGTGAGCCGCCCGTACTCCTTGCCTCCGGGCGCGGCCGCCATGCGGTCGACGACCTCTTTCTGCAGCATGAAATGCATGTCCTCGATGGCGCCGCGCTGGCTCAGAAGATGAAACATCACGGGCGTCGACACGTTGTAAGGGAGGTTGCCGACGATCCGCAGCTTCGGTCCCTGTCCGCGCAGCAGCGTGAAGTCGGTATCGAGCATGTTCTCGACGTGCAGGTGCAGGCGGTCTTGCGCGCGCGGATCCGCCTCGAGCAGCCGCGCGAGATCGCGGTCGATCTCGATGGCGTCCAGGCGATGCGCACGCTCGAGCAGGCCGAAGGTGAGCGCACCGCGGCCCGGACCGAGCTCCACCACGCGCTCGCCGGGCGTCGGCGCCACGGCATCGATGATGCGGCGGATGACCGCGGGATCGTGCAGGAAATGCTGTCCGAAGCGCTTACGAATCACCATGGCTCGCAAGCTCGATTGCGAGCCGCACCGCAGCCTCGAGGCTGCCGGTATCCGCGCGTCCGCTGCGCGCCAACGACAGCGCGGTGCCGTGGTCCACGCTGGTGCGAATGATCGGCAGCCCCAAGGTGACGTTCACCGTGTGCCCGAACCCCTCGTGCTTGATGACCGGGAGACCCTGATCGTGATACATGGCGACGACGACATCGACGCCGCCCGCGAGAAACTGCGGCGTGAATGCCGTATCCGCGGGAACGGGTCCGCGCACATCGAGTCCCTGCGCACGCAACTGCCGGATCACCGGCTCGATCACATCGATCTCTTCGCGACCCAAATGACCGGACTCGCCCGCGTGTGGATTGAGGCCGAGCACCGCGATGCGCGGCGTGGCGACCTTGAAGCGGCGGCGCAGGTCCTCGTGCACGATCTCGAGAGTCGCCCGCAGACGCTCTGCGGTGATTGCGCGCGGTACTTCGGCGAGCGGCACGTGCGTCGTGACGAGCGCGACCCGCAGTGCCGCGTTCTGCAGCATCATGACCGGCAGCGCGGCGCCTACGCGCGCGGCAAGATATTCGGTGTGTCCCATGAAATCGAAGCCCGCCTCCATGAGCGTGCTCTTTTGCACCGGCGCGGTCACCATGGCGGCGAATTCGCCGCTTAAGGCGCCGTCGCAGGCCCGATCGAGCATGGCGATGACCGAAGCGGCGTTGCGCACATCCAGCCGGCCGGGCACCACCGCATGCGGCACCGGCACATCGAGGAGCTTGAGCGCCCCGGCTCGCGACATCACGGGAGGGGCCGAACGATCGTAGAGGCAGACGCCTGGCGCTTCGCCGAGCGCCGCCGCAGTCTCCCCGAGGAGCTTCGCGTCGCCGGCGATCACCAGATCGGCCGGCCAGTCCCTGTGGCTAAGCGCAACGCAGGCATCGGGTCCGATGCCCGCCGGCTCGCCCGAGGTGACGACGATGCGCGGAACGCGCACTACATCTTGATCTCGACGAACGCGTCGTCGCGCAGCCGCCGCAGCCAAAGCTCGGTCTCTTCGTCCGTCTTGCTCTCGCGGATCGCGGCAAAGGCCTTCTGACGGCGCACGTCGTCGGTGCTGTCGTAGGTGCGCGTGCCGAGCATCTGCACGATGTGCCAGCCGTAGCGGGTCTTGAAGGGCTCGCTGATTTCGTTCGTTTTCAAATCCGCGATGGCCTTGTCGAATTCCGGCACGAACGTTCCCGGACCCGACCAGCCGAGATCGCCGCCATCCGGCGCGGAGCCGGGATCCTGGGACGTCGCCGAGGCGATGCCCGCGAAGTCCTCGCCGTTCAGGATGCGCTGACGCAGCTTCGCCAGCTTCTCGTGCACCGTCGCATCGTCGTCGAGCTCGCTGGTCTTCAGCAGAATGTGCCGAACGTGAATCTGGTTGATGATCACCGCCGCCTCGCCGCCGCGGCGCTCGTTGAGCTTCACGATGTGAAAGCCGCTCGGGGTGCGCACCGGCGTGCTCACCTCGCCGGGCTTCATCTTGACGACGAGATCGAGAATGAACTGCGGCAGCTGCGATCCCTTGCGCCAGCCGAGCTGGCCGCCGTCGAGTGCGGTCTGGCTGTTCGAATTGGCGATCGCGAGCTGCCCGAAGTCCTCGCCCTTGGCGGCGCGTGCCGCGATGTCGTTCGCCTTCTTGGTGATGTCCTCGAGCTGCTGCGGGCGTCGCGGCCTGCGGCAGCGACAGCAGAATGTGCGAGACGTTGAACTCATCGTTCGACGCGGCCGATTGCTGCCGGGCGAGATACTGCTCGAGCTCGTGCGGCGAGACGTTGATGTGCGCGATCACGTCGCGCTGTCGCAAGGTGCTCAACGTGAGCTCCTTGCGCATGCTTTCGCGATATTGCTTGTAATCGACGCCCTGGGCGGCGAGCGCGGTCGGCAGCTGGTCGAACGGGATCTTGTTGCGCTGGGCGATCTCCTGGAGCGCGCCGTTGAGCTGCTCATCCGAGATGGTCAAGCCGACGTGCTTGGCTCGCTGCGTCTGGATCTCCTGCAGGATCAGCCGCTCGAGCACCTGCTGGCGCAGCACGCTCTCCGGCGGGAGCTCCACTTTCTGCTCCTGCAGCCGCTTGGACACGGCGTCCATCTGCTCGTCGAGCTCGCTCTTGAGCACCAGGCCGTCGTTCACGATGGCCGCGATGCGGTCGAGCAGCTCGCCGTGAGCGCCGATATCCCGGGTCTGCGCCGGCGCGCGGGTGCCGACCAAGAGTGCCGCCATGAGGAGTCCGCAAAGGACCACTGGGTTTCGCATAAATCTTCCTGTTGGGATGCCGTTTACTGCTCGTCGGGCTCGCGCGTCGAGTATCCGCTGATCTCTTTGGACAGGAACGTGTCCGACCGCTTTCCGACCGAGGAGAGGCCCGTCAGTTCCAATTGTAAAGCAACCGAGGTATCCAGTCCTCCGGTTCGGTTGGTCAAGTAGCGCCGCTGCAACACCTGGATGCGCCAGCAGCAGCTCTTGTACTCGAATCCGGCCAGCTGCTCGATCACTTCGTGGTCCTGGATGGAATAAACATAGCGTCCGACCGTGTTCCAGTGGCTGGCGATCGGCCAGGCGAAGGAGACGTCGTACTGCTTCAGAATGTCCTGCCTGGAACCGGTAGCCGACGTTGATCACCTTGTTCTGATCGGGGTGGTACTGGACCAGGATCTCGTCCTTATCCGTTTGCGAGGTATAGGGGTTCCACTGGTAATCGAGGTTCACGCTCCAGTTCTTGTAGGCCGAGACCGAGATCTCGCTCACGATGTCCGAGGCGTGATAGACCTGGGCGATTTCCTGCGGGGCGGTGGTGAGGGTCTGACCGGGCAGTGTCGGGAGATTGTAGTCCCGGCAGGATGAGCTGTTGTTGGCTGGTCTGGCCGGGCAGCGTCGGCAGCGTCTGGCCGGGCAGCGTCTGCGTGATCTCGTTGGGCAGGAGCACACGCGGCAGCGTGAAATAGCGAATCTCGCCGAGGGTGGCCGACAGGTACTGCGTGCCGGTCGACTCGTTGAACAAGCGCGAGGTGAGACCGAAAGCGAGCTGATTGGCGTCGCCGATGCGGTCGTCGCCGACGTAGCGATTCGAGCGGAACAGCTCGCACCATGTTGAAGTCCGGCAGGCCGGTGTCGAAGATCGGCAGCTCGTCCTGGTTGCGGTACGGGATGTAGGTGTACATGAGGCGCGGCTCGAGGGTCACGATGCGCTGACCGTTGGCACCGGCATCGCGGTCGAAGACGAGACCCGTGTCGACGCTCGCGCAGGGGAGCGTGCGGCTGGGCGTGCTCGGGTCGCCGGACGCGGCGTTCTGCAAGTCGTACTGGGTGAAGTGATAGCCCGACGATCGGCTCGAAGAAATAGCCCGGCGCGCGCAGGTCCCAGCGCAGCTCGGGCGACACGTCCGCCCGTACCCCGGCCGGCCCCACCTCGCGAATGAAGTTCGTGACCTCGCTCGAGACGGCGAATTCGAGTCCGCCGATCAAGGGGAAAAGCCCGTAGGCGTCGACCCGCGGTACGCGCGAGTAGGGCCGATCGCCGGCCTCGATCGAGGTGTCGATGGTCTGGAAATTCTGTCCCTGGGCCCGGATGCGCCAGATATCGTCGTAGTACAGGAACTCGGCGCGGCGCTCGAGAAAGGTAACGCTGGTCTGGTCCGCGCCCACCGCGAAGTCGGAGAAGTAGTTGCTGTCGCTCACCCCGGCGATATCGGTGTCGAAGCGCAGACCCGGGAGCGATATTGGTGATGTCGGTGAAGTGCACGAAATACCGGTCGCTGTTCGCGATCGCGTCGTTCGGCAGGAAATTCTCCTCGAGCTGGCCGTGCGACCCCTCCGTGAGGAAGCGGAACTCGCCGCCGAGCTGCACGCCGCGCTTGGAGAGATATCCGGGCGTCAAGGTCGCGTCGTAATTGGGCGCGAGGTTGAAGTAGTAGGGCACGTCGAGCTGATAGCCGTTGTTGCCCGAATGCCCGAAGCTCGGAAACAACAGGCCGCTCTGCCGGTCGTCCCCTAGAGGGGAAGGCGAGATACGGTGTGTAGAAGACCGGCACGTCCTTGAAGCGCATGACCACGCCATGCGCGATGCCTTGCTCGGCGTCGGTGTCGAGCTTGAGGTTGTGAGCCTGGATCATCCAGTCCTCGTTGCCGACCGGGCAGGTCGTGTAGCGCACCGTGTCCATGTGCACGATGCCATCGGGGCTCACCGACATTTTCTTGGCGTAGCCGCGGCCGCTGCGATCGAAGATGCGGAACGTGGCCTGGTCGAAAAATCCGCCGCCGAGGGCATCGTAGGCGCCGTCGCTGCTCTTGACGCCGAGGCGCGGATCCTCGAAGTCCACCGAGCCCGCGACCGTGACCTTGCCGGTCTTCTCGTCATAGGTGACCCGGTCGGCCGAGATGGTGCGTTGGTCCTGATGCAGCTGCACGTGGCCGGTAAGCACCGCGAACCCGTTCGCATCGAGCGATGCGCCGTCGCTCTCGATCCGGATGCGATGATCGTCGCTCGGGATGATCACGGCGCTGGTCGAGCGCTTGTGCTTGGGGGGCGCGGGACAGACGTCGGCGGCGCGAACCGCGCCGGCCGCCAGCAGGCAGAAAACGGCGGCCGATGCGGCTCGTTGATATCCCTTGGGCAAATTCGATCGCCTTAATCGGTATACTGGGTACCGCCGCATTCGCGGTTGTCGAATGGTCAAGCATGCATGTGATGGATGCAAGCGATTCCCGCCTGGCGCTGCTGCGCCAATGGGTCACGGAAGACCTGGGATTTGCAGGGGCACACATCGAGCCCGCGTCGGCGGATGCGAGCTTTCGCCGCTATTTTCGCCTGATCCGCGGTGCGGATTCCTACATCGTGATGGACGCGCCGCCCGACAAGGAGGCGCTCGCGCCGTTCGTCGGTGTCGCGCAGTCACTGATCGGCATCGGCTTGAACGTTCCCGTGATTCTGGCGCGCGATCGCGGCGCGCGGGCTGCTGCTGCTGTCGGATCTGGGGACGCGCCTGTACTTGAGCGAGCTGCTCGCGGATCGCGACGTCGAGCGTCTCTACGGCGATGCGCTCGATGCGCTGGTGCGTTTGCAGACCCGCGGCGGGGAAGCGGCGCGTGCGCTGCCACCCTACGATCGCGCCGCGCTCATCCGCGAAATGGAGCTCTTGCCCGAGTGGTTCCTCGGCCGTCATCTTGGGCAGGCACCGACCGCCGCGGAGCGCGCCATGCTCGACCGGCTGTTCGACACGCTCGCGCAAAGCGCGCTCGCGCAGCCCGCGGTGTTCGTGCATCGCGACTATCACTCGCGCAATTTGCTGGTCAGCGACGAGGCCAATCCGGGCATTCTAGATTTTCAGGATGCCGTGCGCGGCGCCGTGACCTACGATGTGGTCTCTTTGCTGAAGGATTGCTACATTGCGTGGCCCCGCGAGCGCGTCATCGGCTGGCTCGTCGGCTATCGCGAGCGGCTGAAGGGCGCCGGACTCGATCTCGGTACGGATGAGGAGCTCATTCGCCGCTTCGATCTCATGGGGCTGCAGCGTCACATCAAGGTTCTCGGCATCTTCGCGCGCCTTTTCTATCGCGACGGCAAGGCTGGGTATCTCGAGGATCTGCCACGTGTGCTCGCCTACACGCGCGAGGCCGCCGCGCTGTATCCCGAGACCGCCGAATTCGCGCGTTACATCGACGCACGTATCGATCCACGCTTCGAGGCGGCGCAAGCGCAGGCGCGCGCGCAAGCCGGCGGCGCGGCGGCTGCCGGCGCGGCACCTGCACTGCGCCCACCGAGCCGCTGATGACCGAAGCCCTCGCTCGCCCGCGCATCGCCATGATCCTGGCGGCCGGCCGCGGCGAGCGCATGCGCCCGCTCACCGACCGCGTGCCGAAGCCGCTGCTCGAAGTGCGCGGCAAGGCGCTCATCGAATATCACCTCGAGCGTCTGGCGCGGGCCGGCATCTCGCAAGTCGTCGTCAATCTGGCGTGGCTCGGTGCGATGATCCGCGACCGGCTCGGCGACGGCTCGCGGTACGGCGTGCGCATTGCCTACAGCGAGGAGTCGCCGCACGCGCTCGAGACGGCGGGCGGCATCTTTCGCGCGCTGCCGCTGCTCGGGCAGGAGCCTTTTCTGGTGCTGAACGGCGATGTTTTCACCGACTATCCCGTGGCCGGCGTAGCGCTCGGGAAGGACAGCGACGCGCACCTCGTTCTGGTGCCGAACCCGCCACAGCACGCACGAGGCGATTTCGGGCTGGAACACGGCCTGGCCGTGCCGAGCGCTGCCGTGCAGTACACCTTCTCCGGCATCGCCGTCTACCGGCCGCAATTCTTTGCGGACTGCGTCGACGGCGCGTTTCCCTTGAAGCCGCTGCTGCTGCGCTCGATGGCGGCCCGGCGCTGCTCGGCCGAGCTGTACGCGGGCCTGTGGGAGGATGTCGGCACCCCCGAGCGGCTCGCGGCGCTCAATGCTCCGGGTGGGGTAAAATGAGGCGCATGGCGCAATTCAAAGGCATCCCGATTCTGAGCGCGGGCGACGCGTCGCCGGCGCGGCCCGCGCCGGCGAGCCTGCCGCGCAGCGGCGAGAAGTACCGCACCGCGCAGGGCTTCACCGCCATCAAGGACGGGATCAAGGCAGCCGCGACGCCGCCCCCGGCGGCCGCGGCGCAAGCCCGCCTGGCTGCGGGCGCCGCTCGCGAGCGGCGCCGGTTTCCAGGCCGTCAAGCACATCGTGCGCGAGCATCGCTTGAGCACGGTATGCGAGGAGGCCAAGTGCCCCAACATCGGCGAGTGCTGGAACGCCGGCACGGCGACCATCATGCTGATGGGCGCGGTGTGCACGCGCGCCTGCCGCTTCTGCGCGGTCGACACGGGCAATCCGCGAGGCTGGCTCGATCCCGAGGAGCCCGAGAACGTCGCCCGCTCGGTCGAATTGATGGCCCTCAACTACGTCGTGCTCACCTCGGTCGACCGCGACGACTTGCCGGACGGCGGCGCCGCGCATTACGCGGCGGCCATCCGCGCCATCAAGTCGCGCACGCCGCACACGGCCGTCGAGGCACTCACGCCGGACTTTGCCGGGCGTCCTCGACGGATGTGTACACCGTGATGGATTCGGGGCTCGACGTATTTGCACAGAATGTCGAGACGGTCGAGCGCCTCACGCACCCGGTGCGCGATCCGCGCGCGGGTTACCGCCGCACCCTCGACGTGCTCGCCGCCGCGAAGGCCTACCGGCCGGCCGTGCTCACCAAGACGAGCCTCATGCTGGGCCTCGGCGAGACGGACGCCGAGATTCGCGACACGATGAAGGATCTGCGCGCGGTGGCGGTCGACATCCTCACCCTGGGCCAGTATCTGCGGCCGACGCCCAACCACCTCGACGTCGAGCGCTTCGTGACGCCGGAGCAGTTCGCCGAGTACCGCGCCTGGGCACTCGATCTCGGATTCCTGGAATGCGTGTCGGGGCCGCTGGTGCGCTCGAGCTACCGCGCGGAGCAGGCGCTCGCGCGCAACAACGCGGGGCTCGATCAGGGGCTCGCGCGGCGCCCGGTGCGCACGGACTCTGCATGAGCGTTGCGCCGCTCATTCGTCACCTCGGGCTCGTGCCCTACGAGCCCACCTGGCGCGCGATGCAGCGCTTCACCGACGAGCGCGATGCCGCCACTCCGGACGAGATCTGGCTGCTCGAGCATCCGCCCGTCTTTACCCTGGGGCTCAACGCGAAACGCGAGCACGTCCTTGCGCCGGGCGACATTCCGGTGATCCAGATCGATCGCGGCGGGCAAGTCACCTATCACGGGCCGGGCCAGCTCGTGATCTATCCGCTCATCGATTTGAAGCGCCGGGGCTTGGGCGTGCGCCAGCTGGTGACGGCGCTCGAGAATGCCGTCGTCTCCTACGCGGCCGGAGCTCGGGGTGAGCGCCAGCGCATCGCGCGAGGCACCCGGCGTGTACGTGGACGGCGCGAAGCTTGCGAGCGTCGGCCTGCGGGTACGTCGCGGCTCGAGCTATCACGGGCTCGCGCTCAACGTCACGGTCGATCTCGAGCCGTTCCGGCGCATCAACGTCTGCGGCTATCCCGGGCTCGGCGTCACGCGGCTCGCGGACCTCGTTCCCGGGATGCGAATTGGATTCGGCCGCCCGCGGACTCGTGCCCCATCTGCTGCAGCAGCTCGGCTTTGAGGTGGCGCTGCCCGCCGAGACCGGTGCGGACCGTTACAGCGCCATCAGCACCGCCTTGCAGGCGGTGAGCTCGCGGTAGATCGCATCGAGCTGCTCGCGGCTCTGCGCGGTCACCACGTAGGTGAGGGCGAGGAAGTTGCCGTCGCCGCTCGTGCGTACCCGCACCTCGTCGCCCGCGAGAGGCCCGCTGTGCCGCTCGACGATCTCGCGCGTGAGGGCCTCGAGGTCGCTGTCGTGCCGGCCCATGACCTTGATGGGGAATTCGGTGGGAAACTCGAGAGGCTGAGTTCACAGCGCCGGCGTCCCGGCGAGCTCGCGCACGTAGCTCACGAACGCCGCGTGCATGCGCGCGAACAAGGGTCCGGGCCTGCCCGTTCGCACCGGCTTGCCGTCGAGCCGGGTCACCGGCAAGACGCCGCGGGTCGCAAAGGCGAGCCAGATCTCGTCTGCACCTCGCAGCTCCTCCTCGGTGACGCGGCGGCTCGCGCTCGGAATGCCGCTGCGCGCCGCGAGCTCCGTGACCACGTCGCGCGTCGTGCCGGGCAGGATGTGACGGCCGTTGGGCGGGGTGTGGATCTCACCGCCTCTGACCACGTGCACCGTGGTGGAGGAGCCCTCGGTGAGCTCGCCGTGCTCGAGCAGGATGGTCTCGAATGCGCCGGCGTCGACCGCGAGCTTCTTCAGGAGCGCATTCGCGAGGAGCGCGGTCGACTTGATGTCGCGCCGGGCCCAGCGGATGTCCTGCGCCGTGATGGCCGCGACCCCTTGCTCGAGCAATGCCGCCGACGGCGGGCTCGAGGGTGTTGGCGAAGGCGAACACCGTCGGCTCGAGCCCCGCCGGCCAGGCGTGATTCCTGGCGAGCTCCGCGCCCCGCGTCACCTGGAAATAGACGTATTGATCACCGCCGCCGTTGCGCTCGATGAGGGTCGTGGAGGATCCCGTCCCATTCGGCATGCGTGAGGGGCGGATCCATGCGGATGCCCGAGAGGCTGCGCGCCAGCCGGTCGAGATGCTCGCGCAGCCGGAACGGCCGGCCCGCGTACACCGGCACGACCTCGTACACGGCATCGCCGAACAAGAACGCCCGGTCGAGCGGTGAGACGCGCGCCTCGGCGAGCGGCAGGTACTCTCCATTCAGATAGCAGACAGGCAGCGGCACTAGCGCGAGTCTCGAAACTCGCGCTAGTTGAACCAGAGCCTGATGGTGTCGATGAGGCGGCGCCACCAGCCGCCCGCATCCACCGCCGTCAAAGGATGCACGGGCAGCGTCGCGAGAGACTGTCCCTGCGCGCTCACGTGCAGTTGCCCGACGTCGGCGGTGCGCGCGAGCGGCGCGATGAGCCGCGGCTGCAAGTCGACGCTCGTCTTGATGTCGCCCGACTGGCTGCGCGGCAAGGTGATGTAGAGATCCCTGTCGATCCCACATCGACCGGCGTGAGGCCGCTTTCCACACCGGCGCCGAGGCGAGCTTGGCGCCGCCGCGGACCACGAGCTTGGTGTCGTAGAAGGTGAAGCCGTAGTTCAAGAGCGCGGCGCTCGCGTTCTCGCGCGCCTTCATGCTCGTGGAGCCGAGCACCACGGAGACGAGCCGCATGCCGTCGCGGAGCGAGGAGGTCACGAGGCAGAAGCCGGCGGAGTCGGTGTGACCGGTCTTCAAGCCGTCGACGGTCGAATCCTTCTCGAGCAGGCCGTTGCGATTCTGCTGCTTGATGCCGTTGTACTCGAATTCGCGCACCGAGAAGTACTTGTAGAACTGCGGAAAGTCGCGGATCAAGGCGATCGCGAGGAGCGCCATGTCGTGCGCGGTGGTGTAGTGGTTGGGGGAGGGAAGACCCGAGCTGTTCTCGAAATGCGTGCCGGTCATGCCGAGCCGCTGGGCGTTCGAATTCATGAGCTGCGCGAAGGTCTCCTCGGTGCCCGCGATGCGCTCGGCAAGCGCGATCGTGGCATCGTTGCCCGACTGCACGACCATGCCGAGGACCAGGAACTCGACGGTCACCGGCTTGCCGAGCTCGATGAACGTGCGCGAGCCTTCCGAGCGCCAGGCGTGCTCGCTCACCACGACAGGCTCATCCAGCTTGAGCGCGCCCGCCGCGAGCTTCTGGAAGACGATGTAGGCCGTCATCAGCTTGGTGAGGCTCGCCGGTTCCATGCGGGCGTCGGGGTTCAGCGCCGCCAGGGTCTTGTCGGTGCGGTAGTCGACGACGAGGTAGGAGCGCGCATCGACCGCCGGCGGCGTCGGAATGGGAACATCGGCGCCGAAGGAGCGGAAGTTGAGCGCGGTCAGCAGCAGAAGGGCGAGCAGGGGACGAGACATGTTGAACGGGCACCTTGAATAAAAAGGGAGAGAGTGTAGTCGGCCTGGCGTCAAGAGGAAACGCATTCAATCGAGCGCGAGATGCGCATCACGCACGCCCTCCTGCTCGAGCGCAGCGACGATGCGATCGAACTGCGGCACGTCCGGGATGGGACCGATGCGCACACGATAGAGCTTGCGGCCGGCGATGAGGTCATCGCGTACGAATACCTGGGTATACCCTTGCCGAGCGGAGCTTATCGGCGAGCCGCTGCGCATTGTCGGGTGCGGCGAACGCGCCCGCCTGCACGAACAATGTCCGCACCGGGGCGGAGGTCACGGGAGCCGGCTTGATCACGGGCGGTACGGCAGCGGGATTCGCCACCGGCGCAGTCGTGAGCGGTGCTGCAGCGGCGACCGTCGCGGGCGGACTCGTGAGCGGCACGGGGGGACTCACCGAGGGCGAGCTCGCGAGCGGCACAGGGGGACTCACCGAGGGCGAGCTCGTGAGCGGCACGGGCGGACTCACCGCGGGCGGGCTCGCGAGCGGCAAGGCACCGACCGAGGCCACGGTCAGGTGAGTATCCAGGCCGGGATCGAGGGGCTGCAGCACACGCACTTCCACCATCGCGGTACCGTCGCGCAGCATGTCAAGCTTCGCGGCGGCCGTGTAGGAAAGATCGATGATGCGGTTGCCCACGAACGGTCCGCGATCGTTCACGCGCACCACGCAGCTGCGCCCGTTCTGCAAGTTGGTGACCCGCACGTAGGCGGGCAGCGGCAGAGTCTTGTGCGCCGCCGTCATGCCGTACATGTCGTACGGCTCGCGCACGGACGTGAGCTCCTTGTGAAACCCCGGCCCGTACCAGGAGGCGACGCCCCGCTCCACGTAGCCGACGCTCGATGCCATGACGTAATAGCGCTTGCCGAAGACCTCGTAAGAAGGCGGATTGCCGTAGATCGAGCGCGGCTCGGCAGCGCGGTATCGCATCGGGCACGTCGAGGAGGCGGGCGGGGGGCGGTGGGGTGCTGCGGGGAGGGACCTGCACCGTGGGGGGCGGTGCGCTGACACGCGGTGCGCTGGCGCAGCCGCTCAAGACCGCCGCGAGCGCGAGTGCGATCGAGGCAAGACGGTAGGCATTCACGGGTGGTTGCCGGGCGGTGCCGACCCGGCGGCCAGGGGTGTGGGGGGCGCTCGCGGGTGGTGCGGCCGCGGGTGGCGCCGTGCTCGGCGGGACACCGCGCTGCGCATCGCTCGCCAGCACTTGCTGCTTCACGGCGGCGGCGAGCTCGTACACGGCCATGGCGTAGAGCGCGCTGTGGTTGTAGCGGGTGATGACGTAGAAATTGCTGTAGCCGACGCGCCAGTGCACGCCGTCGGGCTCGTCCGCGGCGATCAGCAGAGCGGGCGCATCGGCCGGCAGGGAGGAGTCGAAGTCGACGCCCTTCGCCTTGAGCGATCCGACGGTCTCCTCCAGCGCGAGCTTGCGTCCGTCGAGCTCCTCCGCCTTGGCGGGGTCCACGCGTGGCCTCGCTGAGCACGGGCTCGCCCTCGTTCCAGCCGTGCTCCTTGAGGTAGTTACCGACGCTCGCACACACATCGGACCAGTTGCTCCACAAGTCGACGCGCCCGTCCGCATCCGCGTCGACCGCGAAGCGGCGGTAATTCGACGGCATGAACTGCGGCGCGCCCATCGCGCCGGCATAAGAGCCTTTCACGCTCAGCGGATCGAGGTGCAGGTCGCGCGTCAGCAGCAAATACTGGGCGAGCTCATCCGTGAAGAACTTGGACCGCGGCGGATAGTCGAACGCGAGGGTCGCGAGCGCATCGATGACCCGGTAGGAGCCCGTCAGACGCCCGTAGTAAGTCTCCACCCCGAGGATGGCGGCGAGAATCTCGGGCGGCACGCCCGAGCGCACGCTCGCTCGATCGAGCTCCTGGCGATGCGCCAGCCAGAACTCCGTGCCTTCGCGGATGCGCCGCTCGTTAAGGAAGATCGGCCGGTACTCGTACCACGGCTTGGCCTTCTCGGCCGGCTTTTCCATGGCTTCCAGGATCGCGGGCTGGCTTTTCGCGGCGTCGAGCCATTTACGCACGGCCCTCTTCTTGAACCCGTACTGATCCGCCATCTGCGCGACGAACGCCTTCACATCGGCCCGATGTGTGCTTATCGCGGCGGCCGGCTGCGAGCCCGCGAGCCAGAACAGGGCGGCGAGAAGCGCGGCCGGGCGGCGGGCGAGGGGGCGCGCGGTCACGAACCGATCAACTTGCGGTGAGAATGAAGCGCCATCAGGATGCCGAAGCCCGCGAGCAGTGTCACCATGGAAGTGCCACCATAGCTGATCAAGGGCAACGGCACACCGACCACGGGCAAGATGCCGCTCACCATGCCGGAATTGACGAACACGTAGACGAAGAAGCTCAAGGCGATGGCGCCGCCGGTCAGACGCGCGAACGTATCTTGTCCCTGCATCGCCAGGTACAGCGCCCGCCCGGTAACCACCGCATAGAGAGTCAAAATCAGCAGCTGTCCGAGAAGACCGAACTCCTCGCCGATCACCGCGAATATGAAGTCGGTCGAGCGCTCGGGCAAGAACTCGAGCATAGCCTGGGTGCCGCGCATGTAGCCCTTGCCGAACACACCGCCCGAGCCGATCGCGATCTGCGACTGGATGATGTGGTAGCCGGCGCCCAGGGGGTCCGTCTCCGGATTGAGGAACATCAGGATGCGTTGCTTCTGGTAATCGTGGATGAAATGCCACGCTCCCATCGCTGCCCCGCCGAGCAGCGGAATGGAGACGAGAATGATACGAAAGTCCATGCCGGCGAGGAGCATCACGATGAGTCCGGAGGCAGCGATCAGCAGCGCCGTGCCCAAGTCGGGCTGCACGACGATCATGGCCGTCGGGATCATGATCAAAACGCCCATCACCAGCAGGTCCCAGAACGTCGGCGGCAGCGGACGCTCGTGCATGTACCAGGCGCACATCATCGGCACGGCGAGCTTCATGATTTCGGAGGGCTGAAAGCGCAGAAAGCCGATGTCCAACCAGCGCTGCGCGCCTTTGCCGATGTGCCCGGTCACCGCGACGACGGCCAGCAGCAGAATGCCTACGATATAAATGGTGGGCGAGAAGAGGCGCAGGTACTGCGGGCTGGAGAACTTCGCGAGGACCAGGAGCGCCGTGACAGCGATGGCGATATTGCCGAGATGGTGCTCGACCATTTTCACGTTCTGGCCCGAGGCGCTGTAGACCACCAGGATGCCGATGCACACGATGAGCGCGAGCACGCCGGTGAGCGGTCCGTCGAGGCCGAGCGCTCGCAGGGCACGGGTGCCCGCAGTGAGTGTGCGGCGCGTGCGCGACTGAGACAGTTCATCGAAGATCATTGGAAGCTTCCCGCTAGCGCTCTCTGGCTCGGCTCAAGGTGGCCGATAGAATCGGCCAGATCGCCCCGCCGATCACAGGCGCGAGCCAGCGGCCATAGTTCACCACGGGATTGCCGGTGGCGCCGTCTATCCAGAACAATATGAATTGATACAGCGTGAGCAACATGAAGATGGTCAAGGATTGCGACAAGACCGAGAACACTCGCAGGCGCAGCCGCAGATTGGTGGCCCAGGCCGCCATGAGCGTCAACGCCAGCGCGTGCTGGCCGAGCACCACGCCGTTGATCACATCGAGCGCGAGGCCGGAGAAGAATGCGAGCGCGAGTCCGCCCGCGCGCGGCGATTCGATCGACCAGTAAAACACCACCAGCACGAGAAAGTCGGGGCGCAGTGAATCGAGAACCGATGGCAAGGGGATGATGGCGAGCGCGAGCGCTACGAGCGCCGAGATCAGCATGGGCACGCGCCGGACTTTATCCTCGCGCATCATGGGTGGCTCGCTCCGGTCGCAGGCACAGTCTTGACGGGCGCCTTCGATTGGGCAGGTGCCGGCGCCTTGGCCTGACTCGCGCCTGGGGCCGCCGGCGCCGCCTTCTTTGCCGATGGTTTCGCCGGGGCCGGCGCAGCGGTCGTCGGGGCGGCGGCGGTTGCCGCAGTCGAGGGCGGCGGCGCCGTGGACTCAGCGGTGGTCGCGGCCGGCGCGGGTCCGGGCTTGAGCCAAACGAACATGAGCTCGCGCGAGCGATCGAGCGCGGCGGCGGGCCGTACGTCGACATCGGCCAGCGACTGTGCCGGATCGCGTCTCACCCGGTCGACGGTTCCCACCGGATAGCCGACGGGAAACCCGCCACCGAGGCCCGAGGTGACCAGCAAGTCGCCGACCTGCACGTCGGCGCTCGTGGGCAGATAAGGGAGCTTCAGGCGCGAGGTGTCGCCGGTGCCGACCGCCACGGTGCGCAAGCCCGTGCGGTTGATCTGCACCGGAATCGCGTGCGCGGGGTCGCTGACCAAGATGACCTCGCTCGTATACTGCTCGATGCGGGCCACCTGGCCGAAGACGCCGCCCGAGTCGAGGACTGCCTGACCGACGAAGACGCCCTGGCTCGCGCCCTTGTCGACGAGCACGCGCTCGCGAAAGGCGTCGAGGTCGACGTCCATGATGTCGCCGATGATGAAGCGATCGGCCACACCCGCGGTGTTCTCGCGCAGCGCGCGCAGGCGCTGGCTCTCCGCCTCGAGCGCCTCGTAGCGCTGCAGGCGGAACTCGGCGACGCGCAGGTCCGCCTCGAGCCGGGCCTTGTCGGCGCGCAGGGTATCGCGTGTGCTGACGCTCTCGCGGAACCAATGCCAACCCTCGAACGGGCTTGCTACCGCGAGCTGCACCGGGTAGGCGACGAAGGAAAGGGCGCGGCGAATCTTGCCGAGGTGATCGTACTCGCTTGTCGAAGATGATGAGGCCGAGCGCCAGCAGGGAGTACAGCACGCAGCGAACGCAGCAGCCCAGAGGTGCGCCCCGACGTGTCGGTGCTACGGAATGCGACCATGGGCGGGGAATTCCCTAGTCGCTTGCATTACTCCAGTCCGAAGATGCCCGGTCCATGTTCCTCGGTAAGCTCGAGGATGCGCCCGCCACCGCGAGCGACGCAGGTGAGCGGATCGTCCGCGACCACAACCGGCAAACCCGTCTCTTCCATGAGCAGCTTGTCGACGTCGCGCAGCAGCGCACCGCCGCCGGTGAGCACGATGCCGCGCTCGGCCACGTCGGCACCGAGTTCGGGCGGTGTCTGCTCGAGCGCTTGCTTCACCGCGCCGACGATGCCCTGCAGCGGCTCCTGCAGCGCTTCGAGGATCTCGTTCGAGTTCAGCGTGAAGCTGCGCGGCACGCCTTCGGAAAGATTGCGGCCCTTGACCGAAATTTCCCGCACCTGCTGCCCGGGATAGGCCGAGCCGATCTCGAGCTTGATGCGCTCGGCGGTCGCCTCGCCGATCAGAATCCCGTAGTTGCGCCGCACATAGTTGGTGATCGCTTCGTCGAATTTGTCGCCGCCGATGCGCACGCTCGCGGCGTAGACGATGCCGTTCAGCGAAATGACGGCGACCTCCGAGGTGCCGCCGCCGATGTCGAGCACCATCGAGCCGCGCGCTTCCTGCACCGGCAGACCGGCGCCCACGGCGGCCGCCATCGGCTCGGGCACGATGTCGACGCTGCGCGCACCGGCTCCCTCGGCGGATTCCTTGATGGCACGCCGCTCGACCTGCGTCGAGCCGAACGGCACGCACACGAGGACCCGCGGGCTCGGGCTCAAGAAGCGGTTGCCGTGCACTTTCTTGATGAAGTACTGGAGCATCTTCTCGGTGTAGGTGAAATCCGCAATGACACCGTCCTTCATGGGGCGCACCGCGGTGATGTGCCCGGGCGTGCGGCCCAACATGTTCTTCGCCTCGACGCCGACCGCGACGATGATCTTGCCGCCGCGCGTGGGCTCATCCTGCACTGCGACGACGGACGGCTCGTTGAGCACGATGCCCCGCTCGCGCACGTAGATCAGCGTGTTGGCGGTTCCAAGATCGATGGAGAGGTCATTGGAGAAATAACCCCTGAGGCGTTTGAACATGCGGTGTTTCGAGTGAGGAAGGGGGTGAAAAAAGTTGCGCTAATGTAACAACCGACACGACTTTCAGCAAGGCAACGTGTATCATGGAATGTGCTTATTTTTGCGCACTCGCGCGCATTTTTAACAACTCTTTATGAGCCTGACCCGTCAAGACGTCGAAAAGATCGCGCACCTCGCACGCCTGTCGATCACCGATCGAGAGATGCCGGTGTACGTGTCGAGCCTGTCGAGCATCGTCGAGTTTGTGAACGAGTTATCACGCGTCGAGACGGCGAACGTCGAGCCGATGGCGCACCCGCTGGTCGGGCAACACCAGCGTTTGCGGCCGGACGCGGTCACGGACAGCGACCACCACGAAAAATATCAGCGCAACGCGCCTCAGGTGCAAGCGGGGCTGTACCTCGTCCCGCGGGTCATCGAGTAGCCGCATCGTTGAGCCCTGTGATGCTGCACGACCTGTCCATCGGCGCGCTCGCCGACCGACTCGCCGCCCGGGAGTTATCGAGCGTCGAGCTCACGCGCCACTTCCTGGCGCGGATCGAGCGGCTTAACCCGGGCTTGAACGCCGTCATCACGGTGACGGCTGAGGAGGCACTCGCCGACGCCGCCCGTGCGGACGCGCGCTTAGGCCAGGCGAGCGCGGCCCCTTGCTCGGCATCCCACTCATTCATAAGGATATTTTCTGCACCGACGGGGTCCGTACCAGCTGCGGCTCGCGGATGCTCGACAACTTCATCGCGCCCTATGACGCCACGGTCGTCGCGCGGCTCAAGTCCGCCGGGGTGGTCATGCTGGGCAAGGCCAACATGGACGAATTCGCCATGGGGTCCTCGAACGAGACGAGCTTCTACGGGCCGGTGCGAAATCCCTGGGACACGACCAAGGTGCCCGGCGGCTCCTCCGGCGGCTCCGCCGCGGCGGCGGCGGCCCGGCTCGCGCCCTTCACCACGGGCACCGACACCGGCGGGTCGATCCGCCAGCCGGCGGCCCTCACGGGCATCACCGGGGTGAAGCCCACGTACGGACGTGTGTCCCGCTACGGCATGATCGCCTTCGCATCGAGCCTCGATCAGGCCGGCGTGCTCGCGCAAAGCGCCGCGGACGCGGCGGCGGTTCTCAAGGTCATGGCGGGTTTCGATCCGAAGGACTCGACCAGCGTCGATGCGCCGGTGCCGGACTATCCGGCGCTGCTCGATGCGCCGCTCAAGGGTCTCAAGATCGGCCTGTTGCGCGAATTCTTCGACGGCCTCGAGCCGCGCAACGCGAAGCTCATCCGCGATGCGCTCGCGGTGTTCACCTCGCTCGGCGCCGAGACGGTGGAAGTGAGCCTGCCGCACTTGCCGATGTCGGTGCCCACCTACTACGTGGTCGCGCCGGCCGAGTGCTCGTCGAATCTGTCGCGCTTCGACGGCGTGCGCTACGGCTATCGCTGCGCGAGCCCGAAGGATCTGACCGACCTCTACGAGCGCTCGCGCGGCGAGGGATTCGGCGCCGAGGTCAAGCGCCGCATCATGACCGGCACCTACGTGTTGTCGGCAGGGTATTTCGATGCGTATTATCTGAAGGCACAGCGCGTGCGCCGCTTGATCACCGACGATTTTCGCGCCGCCTTCGAGAAAGTGGACCTGCTCGCCGGGCCGACGACGCCGACTCCGGCCTTCGCCATCGGCGCCAAGATCGACGACCCGGTCACCATGTACTTGAACGACATCTACACCATCGGTGCGAATCTCGCGGGACTGCCCGGCGTCTCGGCGCCGTGCGGTTTCGTCGACGGATTGCCGGTGGGACTGCAGCTCATCGGACCGCACTTCGCGGAGGCGAGGCTGCTGGGCGCGGCGCATCAGTTCCAGCGCGCGACCGACTGGCACACCCGGCGGCCGCGCGGGTACGAGTGATGAGCAACTGGGAAGTCGTCATCGGTCTCGAGATTCACGCGCAGCTCGCGACGCGCTCGAAGATATTCTCGGGCTCGCCCACGGCGTACGGTGCTGCGCCCAACACGCAGGCGGATCTGGTCGACCTGGCCTATCCGGGGGTGCTGCCCGTGCTCAACGGCGAGGCGCTGCGCATGGCGGTCAAGTTCGGGCTCGCCATCGACGCGAAGATCGCGCCGCGCTCGATATTCGCGCGCAAGAATTACTTCTATCCCGACCTGCCGAAGGGCTATCAGATCAGCCAGTACGAGCAGCCCGTGGTCGGCCAGGGCGCGATCACCATCCTGCTCGACGACGGCACCGTGAAGAGAGTCGGCGTGACGCGCGCGCACCTCGAGGAGGATGCGGGCAAGTCGCTCCACGAAGGCCTCGCGAACGCGAGCGGCATCGATCTGAATCGCGCCGGCACGCCGCTCCTCGAGATCGTCTCCGAGCCCGACATGCGCTCCGCCAAGGAAGCGGTCGCGTACATGAAGAAAATACACACGCTGGTGCGCTATCTCGAGATCTGCGACGGCAACATGCAGGAAGGCTCGTTCCGCTGCGATGCCAACGTCTCGGTGCGGCAGCGCGGCGCGGCAAAGTTCGGCACGCGCGCCGAGATCAAGAACCTGAACTCGTTCCGCTTCGTCGAAAAGGCGATTCAATACGAAGTCGCGCGCCAGATCGAGATCATCGAGAGCGGCGGCAAAGTGGTCCAGGAGACCCGGCTCTACGACTCGGACAAGCACGAGACCCGCTCGATGCGCTCCAAGGAAGAGGCGAACGATTACCGCTACTTTCCCGATCCGGACCTTTTGCCGCTGGAAATCGAGGCGGGCTTGATCGCCTCGGTGCGCGCGACGCTCCCCGAGCTGCCGGACGAGAAGGCCGCGCGCTTCGCGCGCGACTTCGCGCTATCGACCTACGATGCCGGCGTCCTATCCGCGAGCCGCGAGATGGGCGGCTACTTCGAGGCCGTGGTTGCGGCCCTGGGGCAACCGCATGCGAAGCTCGCGGCGAATTGGGTCATGGGCGAGCTCTCCGGCATGCTCAATCGCGACAATCTCGAGATCAGCGCATCGCGCATCTCCGCCGAGGCGCTCGCGGGTCTCCTGAAGCGCATCGTGGATACGACCATCTCCGGCAAGATCGCCAAGGAGGTGTTCGAATCGATGTGGTCCGACGGCAAATCCGCCGATGCGATCATCGAGGAACGCGGCCTCAAGCAGATCACCGATTCGAGCGCGATCGAGCGCGTGATCGACGAGGTCATCGCCGCGAACCCGAAGCAGCTCGCCGATTATCGCAGCGGCAAGGACAAGCTGTTCGGATTCTTCGTGGGCCAAGTCCAGAAGGCGACGGGCGGCAAGGCCAATCCCGCGCAGCTCAACGAGCTGCTCAAGACCAAGTTGGCGGGCGGGTAAGCCGCGCCCGCGCGGCTTTCATAACGAGATGCATGACCGGGACTGCATGCACCGCTTCGTGTTCGAGCACTACCCGATCCGCGGTCACCTGGTGCACCTCGACGCCGCCTGGCGCGCGCTGATCGAGCATCGCGAATACCCGAGGGCATTCGCGACCTGTCTGGGCGAGGCGGTGGCGGCGTCGCTTCTGCTCGCCGCGACGATCAAGTTCGACGGCGTCCTGTCGCTGCAGCTGCAGGGCGACGGATTCGTGCATCTCATGCTCGCGCAATGCACGAGCGGCCTCGGCGTGCGGGGCCTCGCGCGCTATCAGGAAGACGCGGAGCGCGTCGCCGACGCGGCGATCGCAGCGGCGGGTCGCCGATTTGATCGGCGCCGGCAATCTCACCGTGACGCTCGAGACGGACGACGGTGCGCAGCGCTACCAGGGCATCGTGCCGATCAGCGGCGAGCGGCTCGCCGAATCGCTGCAGGGCTACTTCGAGAATTCCGAGCAGCTACCCACGCGGCTCTGGCTGTACGCCGACGCACAGGGCGCCTCGGGCATGCTGCTGCAGCGTCTGCCCGGCGAGAGCGGCGGCGGCTCGCAGGCGGCGGATGCGGAGGTCGACGATGCCTGGCGGCGCGTGCAATTGATCGGCGATACGCTCACGCGCGAGGAACTGCGCACGCTCACCGATCTGCGAGATCCTGCGGCGGCTGTTCAACGAGGACGACCTGCGCCTGTTCGAGCCCTCGCCCGTGTATTTTCGCTGCCGCTGCTCGCGCGAGCGCGTTGCGGGCATGCTGCAGGGGCTCGGCGAGGCCGAGACGCGCGCCATCCTCGCCGAGCGCGGCGAGGTCGAGGTACGCTGCGACTTCTGCAATCGCGCCTATGTCTTCGACGCGGTCGACGTCGCGCGGCTTGTTCAATGCCGGCGCATCGAGCGACGGCGGCGGCCGAGTGCACTAGCCTTGATGCCCACGCGTCGTGGACATCAAGGCTAGCCCGCGCGATGCTGGGCGCCGCACTGCTCGTTTGGACGGCGACCGCCGGCGCCGCGGCCTTGGGCGACGATGCGCCGGGCGCCGATGCCCCGTTCTACTTGAATTCGTTCGACAAGACTCCTTCGGCCGCCGCATTGACCGCCATCGGCCGAGCGCTGTTCTTCGATCCCCGCTTGTCGGCCTCCGGATCGCTCGCGTGCGCGAGCTGCCACGATCCTGCGCATGCGCTTGCGTCACCGAACGCGCCGCGCCGTGCAGCGCGGCGGCGCCGATCGCGGGCAACCGGGCGTGCGGGCGGTGCCCTCTCTCATGTACGAGCAGAACATGCCGCCCTTCACGGAGCACTTCTTTGATGCCGACGAGGAGACGACAGCGTCGATCAGGGACCCGCCGGGCGGGACCCTGTGGGACGGCCGCGCGCAGTCGGCGCACGAGCAGGCGCGGGTGCCGCTGTTGTCCGCCGTTCGAGATGGCCAATCCTTCCGACGATGACGTCGTCGTCAAGGTGGCGCGCGCGCCCTATGCCGCGCAGTTTCGCCGCGCGTTCGGGGCAGGCGTATTCGCCGATCGGCGGCGCGCCTTCAAGGCGGTGCTGCTCGCCCTCGAGACGTTCGAGGAGTCGCCCGCCGACGTTCTATCCCTACTCGAGCAAGTACGATGCCTTCCTGCGAGGCAGCGCCTCGCTCAGCGCCGCCGAGCAGCGCGGCCTCGCGGCGTTCAACGATCCGGCGCGGGGCAACTGCGCACGCTGTCACCCGAGCGCGATGCGCGAGGGCGCATTGCCGCAGTTCACGGACTTCGGCTTCGCCGCGCTCGGCGCGCCGCGCAATCCGGCCATTCCCGGCGAATGCCGATCCCCGCTATTACGACCTCGGTCTGTGCGGTCCGCTGCGCAAGGACCTTACGGGACGCGCGGAATATTGCGGACTGTTTCGCACGCCGACTCTGCGCAACGTCGCGCGCAAGCGCGTCGTTTCTGCACAACGGCGTCTTCCATGCGCTCGAGGACGTGGTGCGCTTCTACGCCGAGCGCGACACGGCTCCCGAAAAATGGTACCCGCGCGGACGCGAACGGCGCCGCGCTGAAATTCGACGACCTGCCCGCGAGATACCGCGAGCAATGTCGATCAGGCAGCCTCCCTTCGGTCGGCACCCGGGCGAGCGGCCGCGGTTGAACGATGCGGACGTGCGCGACATCGTCGCGTTCTTGAATGCGCTCAGCGACGGCTATCACGCGGACGAAACGCCGGCAAGTCAGAAAGTCTGTCACTGGAATTTCACATTGAGAGCTAAGAATCTCGGCCATTAATTTTATCAACTGATCGCCGGGGACTCTCATGCGAAATGTAAGAACTTCAATCCTATCGATTCTTATGGGGGCCGCGGTCGCGAGCCCGCTCATCGGTATCGTGGCGACACCCGATACCGCAGCAGCGGCCGATGTCGCGGTGAGTGCGTCGAGGGCTGCGCCCGCGACGGCGACGCCGATCAAGCACCTGGTCGTGATCTTCCAGGAGAACATGTCGTTCGATCATTATTTCGGCACCTATCCGCATGCGACGAATCCCGCGGGCGAGCCGCAGTTTCGTGCCGCGCCGGGCACGCCCAGCGTCAACGGCCTCACGCACGGGTTGCTGACGAGCAATCCCAATGCGCTCAACTCCGCAGGTCAACGGAGCAGGCGCCACCAATCCCGTTCCGCCTCGATCGCAGCGAGGCGGCGACCGCCGACCAGGATCACGACTACACGCCCGAGCAGCTCGCCTTCGATCACGGCCTGATGGACGCATTCCCGGCCTCGGTCGGCACGGCGGGGCCGCCGCCGACCGGCACGCCCATCGCCGTGACCACCGGGCCTCACCATGGGCTACTACGACGGCAACACCGTGACGGCGCTGTGGAACTACGCGCAGCGCTACGCGATGAGCGATAACTCCTACGGCACGAACTTCGGCCCCTCGACCGACGGCGCGGTCAATCTGATCTCGGGCCAGCTGAACGGCGTGATCCAAGACGTCAATGCCGGGCGGCTCGACCATCGGCGACGGCAACGGCGGCCTCACGCTCATCAGCGATGCCGATCCGGTCGGCGATGTGTGCTCGACCACGACGGGCGAGACGGTGCAGTTCGGCGGCAAGAACGTCGGCGACCTGCTTGAACGCCGCGGGCATCACCTGGGGATTCTTCGAAGGCGGGCTTCAACCTGAGCACTGTCAATCCGAACGGCACCACGGGCTGCAAGCGCAGCACAACCTCGACGGTGACGCAACGAACAAAGCGGACTACATTCCGCATCACCAGCCGTTCCAGTACTACGTCTCGACGGCCAACCCGAAGCACGCGCGTCCGACCTCGGTCGCGACGATCGGCCACAGCAGGCGATGCCGGCAACCACCAGTACGACATCCAGGACTTCTTCGATGCGGTGAGCGCGGGCAACTTCCCGGCGGTCTCGTACCTGAAGGCGCCCGGGTTTTCAGGACGGCCATGCCGGCTACTCCGATCCGCTGGACGAGCAGACCTTCGTCGTCACCGTCATCAACTTCCTGCAGAAGCAGCGCGACTGGGAGCTCGACCGCCGTCGTCATCGCCTATGACGACTCGGACGGCTGGTACGACCATCAGATTGGCGCAGATCGTCAATCAGTCGAGCACCGATGCCGATGCGCTGACGGGTCCCGGACGCCTGCGGCAACGGCGCCACCGCGCTGCCGGGCGTCAATCCCGCAGACGCTGCACGCGCAGGGCCGCTGCGGCTACGGGCCGCGCCTGCCGCTGCTCGTGATCTCGCCCTGGGCGAAGCGCAACTTTGTCGACCACACGCTGACCGATCAGACCTCGATCCTGCGCTTCGTCGAGGACAACTGGCTGGGCGGCGAGCGCATCGGCGCAAGGCTCGTTCGACGCGATCGCGAACTCGATCGACAACATGTTCGACTTCTCGCACCCGGAGCCCTTGTTCGGCTCGGAATACATTCTCGACCCGAGCACGGGCGAGGTGGAGAGCGGCGGCGGATTTGATTGGTAGACGACTCGCCGTAGATTCATCGAGCAGTCTGCACTGGCCGCGGCGGGAGCCGCGGCCAGTGTTTTTCGCGCGTCCGGCGCTAGCCGCACCCGAATGGTGCCGAGCGCCGCGCGGGCGATCCCGAATCTCGATCCGAACAGCCTCGCGCGCTTCGTCGATCCGCTGCCGTTGCCCGCGATCGCGGTGCCGACGGGACATCGATCCTTGCCCGGGAGCCCGGGCAGCCGATTGCCGGTGTTATCGCGTGGCCGCACGGGCCGTGACCCAGAAACTGCACCGCGACCTCCCCGCAACGCCGCTGTGGTCGTACGGCGGCACGCGTGCCCGGCCTGATGTTCGAGTCGCGCGCGGCGAGGGCCTGCTGATCGAGTGGGCGAACGAGCTGCCGTCGAAGCATTTTCTGCCCATCGATCACTCGCTGCACGGCGCCGAGCCGGGGGTGCCCGAGGGCGCGCAGCGTGGTGCATGTGCATGGCGCGAAGGCGCCGCCCGAGAGCGACGGCTATCCGGAGGACTGGTACGTGCCCGGTCAATCGCGCACCTATCACTATCCGAACGATCAAGCCGCGGCGCTGCTCTGGTATCACGATCATGCGATGGGCATCAATCGGCTCAACATCTACGCCGGCCTTTTCGGCCTGTACGTGATCCGGGACGCCCGCGAGCAGCGCGCTCGGCTTCCCGTCCGGCAAATACGAGATTCCGCTGGTGCTTTTCGACCGCGATCGCGCGCGCCGACGGGCAGCTGAGCTATCCGGTCTCCGCCGATCCCGAGCGACCCTGGGTGCCGGAGGTTTTCGGTGAGCTGCATTTGGTCAACGGCAAGATCTCTCCGTATCTCGAGGTCGAGCCGCGCCGCTATCGGTTGCGCATCCTGAATGCAGCGAACGGCCGCTTCTATCGTCTGTCGGTGCCCGACGGGGTCGATGTATTTCAGATCGGCACCGATCAGGGACTCCTGCCGGCGCCCATCGCGGTCGAAGCACGTGCTGCTCGCGCCGGCCGAGCGCGCCGATCTGGTGATCGACTTCGCGCCGCACCGCGGCGCGCGCATCGAGCTTGCGAGCGATGCGCTTGCGCTCCTGCAGTTTCGCGTGGGCGACGCGGCCGGTGCCCGATCCGAGCGAGATGCCGCGTGCGCTCGCGAGCCTCGAGCGCCTCGCGGAGTCGGCCGCCGTGCAGACGCGCCGGCTCACGCTGGATGAGTCGCAGAATCTGGTGGCCGAATCCACCGGCATGCTGCTCAACAAGACGCCGTGGCACATGCCCATCACGGAAAAGCCCGTGCTCGGCACGACCGAGATCTGGGAGCTCGTCAATCTCACCGACGATACGCATCCCATCCATCTGCATCTGGTGCGCTTCCAGATTCTCGATCGGCGGCGCTTCGACGCGTTTCAATACATGACGCAAAACACGCTGCGTTACGTCGGACCCGTGATGCCGCCGGACCCCAACGAGATGGGCTGGAAAGACACGGTGCGAGTGAACGCGAAGACCGTCACGCGCATCATCGTGCCGTTCGTCGGGATACGCAGGCCGCTATGTCTGGCATTGCCACATCCTCGAGCACGAGGACAACGAGATGATGCGGCCGTACGAGGTCGTGCGCGCCTAGCGGCGCGCGTAGCAGCGTGCCGGGCGGAGCGGAGCGGCTCAGAGCGCCGAGACGCCGGTGAGCTCGGTCAGGCTTTGCTCGCGCGTCAATGAGATGAACTCACGAATATAGGCCGCCTCGGCGCCGGCATGAGTGGTTGCCGCATAGAGCTCGCACGATAGCCCGGAAGGTCCGATGGGCCGCGATACGACGTAGCCCCGCTCGATGTAATTACCGACGGTCCAGGAGGGCAGCGCCGCGATGCCGCGGCCGCTCGCGACCAGCTGCAGGATCGCGACGGTGAGCTCGGCCGTGCGGCGCCTGGGATTCACGCCCGCCGGAATCAAGCAGTGCTTCATCACGTCCAACATCTCGTCGGGCACCGGATAGGTGATCAGCGTCTCGTCCGCAAAATCGCGCGCTTCCAGCCAGCCCTTTGCGGCGAGGGGGTGCTTGGGGCTCATGAGCGCGACGCTCTGATAGCGAAACAGCGGGCTGAACGTTACGTGCGGGTGCGGCGGGGGACGGTCGTGAATCACCGCGAGCTCCGCCTCGCCGCGCTCGAGCAAGGGAAGGGGGTCGACGACAAATCCCGAAATGATGTCGAGCTCCACCTCCGGCCAAAGCGACCGATAGGAATCCATCGCCGGCATGAGCCAATCGAAACAGTTGTGGCACTGCACCGTGACGCGCAGCGGTCCGGCATGCCCTTGCGCGAGGCGTGCCACGTCGCGTCCCGCCTCGGCGACCAGGGGCAGCACCTGGCGAGCAAGTGTCAGCAGGCGCTGTCCGATGGCGGTGAAGCGCAGCGGTCGGATGTTCTTCTCGACCAGTGCCGCGCCGTAGTGGCTCTCCAGGGCCCTGAGCTGGTGGGAGAGCGCGGACTGCGTCAGGCAGAGGCGCTCAGCCGCCTTCGACAGGCTCCCGCACTCGGCGAGGGCCAGGAGCGTCTCCATGTGCCGGAATTCCAGGGCGGTCGTGGCCATGCGATCCCGGTTTACTCGAGCGGCGGCGTGAAATTGGGATCCGCGGCGGCCATGGCGCGCCGGTAGGCCGGGCGCTCCCCGATGCGCTTCAAGTAGCTGCGAGTGTGCGGTGATGCGGACAGGTCTCGCTGCACGAAAGCACGCATGGTCGAGAGCGGGAAGAACATGATGATGTCCGCCGCCGTGAATTGATCGCCCGCGAAATAGGGCGCCTCCTTGAGGCGGCTTTCCACGAGCGCATAGGCCCGATCGCTCCGGTCGCGCAGGGCGTGGATGAACTCGTTGCGGGCATCGACGCCCAACCGCGTGGCCACCATGTCGAGCATGCTGCTCGGCATGAACGAGCCGTTGGCGAAGTGGAACCAGAACAGATAGTTGGCAAACTCCGGCCGGTCGGAGGTCATAGCGAGCCGACCGCCGCCGTGCTTGGCGATGATGTACTCGATGATCGCCCCCGATTCGCCGAGGGTGAGATCGCCGTCGGTGATCGCGGGCGCCGTCCCGAACGGCGTCAGCGCGCGGTATTCGGGCGGCGCAAACTGGGTTTTCGGGTCGCGCTCGTAGCGGATCAGCCGATAAGGGATGGCGAGCTCTTCGCAGAGCCAGACGATGCGATCCGATTGGGAAATGCCGAGGTGGTGGACGGTGAGCATAGGCTTCCTTCAATGATTGGCTGAGTGCTCAAACGGGATCCTCGAGGGACTTCGCGAGCGGTGTGAACAGCTTCGCGCCGCCCGACGTCATGTACCAACAGTCCTCCAACCGTACGCCGAACTCTCCGGGAATGTAAATTCCGGGCTCGTCCGAGAAGCACATGCCGAACTCGAGCGGGGTCGTGTCCCCGTGGACGAGATAAGCGGGCTCGTGACCGTCGAGACCGATGCCGTGACCGGTGCGATGCGAAAGTCCCGGGAGCTTGTAGCCCGGTCCCCAGCCTTCGCTCTCGTAGTAGGCGCGCACCGCGTCGTCGATCTGGCCCGCGGTGACCCCGATCTTGGCTTCCTCCAGTGCGATCTCCTGACCTCGCCGGACGGTGTTCCAGACCCGGCGCTGGCGCGGGCTCGGAGGACCGTAAACCCAGGTGCGCGAGATGTCGGATTGATAGCCTTCCACGGTGCAGCCGCAATCCATGAGGATGATCGAGCCATCGCGCACGGCTTGCGGCTGCAACGATCCATGCGGGTAGGCGGACGCCTCGTTCAACAAAACCAGCGCAAACTCGGGCGATCCGCCCAAGGCGACCGTCGCTCCGTTCATGAGCGCGCCGATTTCCGGCCCGCTCATGCCGCGCTCGACACGCGCATGCACGTAACGCAACGCGGTGATGGTCACGTCGTTCGCGGTTTGCATGAGCGTAAGCTCGGCGGGCGATTTGATCATGCGGCAAGCGCGAATCAGGGGATCACCCGACACGATATCGTAGGCGCTCGAGGCCTTGCGCACGCCGTCGACAATGAAGAACCGCATGGTCGGCTCCACGGCGATATGGCCTGCACGCACATTGCGGTCGCGCAGCCCCTGCACGATCGCCGTGAATGGGCTGTCCGATTCGTCCCAGGGTCGCACGTCGCCGCCGACCAGCAGGGTCTCGCGCACCGAGGGCTCCTCGAAGGCCGGCGTCACGATGAGCACGTCGCCGCGTGCGGGAATGATGGCGGCGGTGGTGCGCTCGGATCGGCGCCAGCGAATGCCGGTGAAGTACTCGAGCGATGCGCCCGACTCGATCAGCAGCGCACCGATCTTGCGCTGCTCCATGAGTGCCTGCACCTTGGCGATGCGCGCGCGCCGCTCCGCCGCCGATATCGGATGCGCATTGCCGGTGATCGGCTTGAGCTCCGGGGCGGGCGCGGCTGCCGCGGGGTCGGCCGCGGCGGAGCGCCGGGTGGCCGTCGCCGCCAGCAGCGACCAGGCGCAGGCGCCTTTCAAGAACGAGCGACGACCCGCGCGGATCATCGCGCCGCGGCCGCGAGGATTTCCCGCGCGAGCCCCGCATAGTCGCCGTTGAAATGATGACCGCCCGGAAGCTTCACGATTCGCACTTTCGCCGCATCGAGCTTCGGGCAGAGTGATTCATTGTCACCTTCTCCGTAAATGCAGAGTATCGGGATGCCGGCGATGCGGTTCACCTCGGGCATCGTCGCAGGTCCGGAATTATCGTTCGAAATCCAGTTGCTCACGTGAAATTCGAATACTGCATGCTCGGACATGCCCATGAGCACCCCAAGCGCGATATGCGCGCGGGTGGAGGCGGCCAGGCGGTTCACCGCGAACGGCAGGACGTCCGCCCCCTGGGAGTAACCGATGAGGAGCACCCGCTGCTTGCCGAAATGCTCGAGGTAGTAGCGGATCATCCGATCGATGTCGCCGGCGAGCCTCTGCGGAGTGCGCACGCTCCAGAAATAGCGCAGCGAGTCGAGCCCGGCGACCGGAATGCCGTGCTCGGCGAGTGCTTGCGCGACTTCCTTATCGAGGCCCGCCCACCCCCCGTCGCCGGACAGGATAATGGCGAGGAGGTCCGTCGGCGGCGCGCCCACCCGGGCGGCGACCTCGACCACGGGCAGGTTGCCGAGCGCGACCGGCGCGAGTGGGGCCCTATCCCGCGCGGTGCGTTGCGCCAATGTGTCGAAGGCGGCGAGGAGCGCAGGCACCCATCGGCTCGAGCTCTCGGGATCACCCCCGGGGACCGCGACGACGGCAGCGCCGGGCATGTGCGCAGTGAACTCGCGAATGCCGTCCACGCCGCACCGGTCCTGGCGCACGCCTTGCAGCGCCACCCACGGATCGTCGAGCTGCGGCGCCGGCAGATAGCGCAGCTCCTGATTCGCCGTGCGCTCGGATTGCAAAGCTCCTCCCTTGCACAGCGGCTTGCGCAAGCTCGTCTCGGGGCAAAAACCCATCGTGATCGCGCCCGCGAAGGTCTGCGCGGGCGCCTGCGCCAGGACTGCGTAAGCGAGATTCGCGCCCGCGCCATAGCCCACCAGCAGCGGGGGCCGATAGAGCGGCAAGTGATAATACGCCTGGATGAAGTGGCTCAGGTTCTCGAGGTCCCCATCGGGGAACACGCAGTCCGCAGCGTCGGCTGCCAGAGCCTCATCGAATTTCCGCACGTCGATCACGGCCACCATCGCACCATGTTGTGCCAGCTGGAGGGCAAGGTCTGCGCCCGCGTTCGAGCCGCCCGGATCCGCGAGCAGCAGCACCATGCTCTGCGGCGTGCCGTCCGGCACGTATACGGCGAGATCCTGAAATCGCCCGTGGCTGATGTGCTCCGGTGTGGGGGTCGCCTGCGCGCTCGCCGCCCACACCATGCCGCAAAGCGTCGCGACGCGTAGCCAGCCCGAGGCCATGCTCAGATCGCTCCCGTGCGCTTCAACACGGTGTAGCGCTTGACGAGCTCGACGCCGAGCGATCGCGGCTCACAATCGATGAGCACGGCACCGCCGCCTGCCAGGTGCCGCAACATGTCGCGGCGCCTTTGCTCGTAGTCGAGCGCCGCCGCGACCTCGAATACGGATTCCGGCTGCGAGAGCGGTTGCGCGGCTATCGCACCCACGATTTGCTCGCGCAGGTTCGCGACCACGACCACATGTCTCGAGCGCAGCAGACGCAAGGCGGCCAGGAGCTCGACGGAGTCCTCCTCGCGGCAGTTGGTGATGAGCACGATCAGCCCGCGCTTGCGCTGCCGGTGCATCACGTCGGCGGCGGCCTCGAGATAATCCGAGAACATGGGCGAGGGCTCGACGTCGCCGAGCCCGGCCATGAGCTCATTGAGCGTTTGTCTGCCCTTGCGCGGCGCAAAGCGCTTTTCCTGGCCCGCGGCGGTGCCGAAGGTCATGGCGCCGACCGCGTCGCCGGCCGCCAGCGCGACGAAAGTCAGCAGCATCAACGCATCGAGCGACTGGTCGAAATGACTCGCACCGATGCCCGACTGCGTATCGTCGGCGCGCATGCGCCGCCCGCAATCGAGCATGAACAGCACGCTCTGATCGCGCTCGTCCTGGTAGACCCGCGCGATGGGACGTCCGTGCTTGAGAGTTGCTTTCCAATCGATGTTTCGCACCGGATCGCCCGCGCGGTATTCGCTGAGCTGGTCGAAGTCCGTGCCTGCGCCGCGCCGGCGCACATTCTTGATGCCGAGCTCGGCCAGGCGCCGATCGCTCGCGAGCCAGGCGAGCGAGGCCTGGCGCGTGAAGTTCGGGAAGACGCGCCGCGACTCGCGGGGTCCAATGCGCAGATTCCAATCGAGGAGCCCCAGGATCGAGCGCAAACGCAGCTGCCCCGCTTCGAAGAACTTCATGCCGCGCGCCGTGGGTGTGAGGCTGAACTCCAGCGTCTCGCGCTCACCCGGTCCTACCGCGAAGCGCAGCGGCATGGCGGGCATCGCCAGACTCGGATCCGCGAGCTCGAAGTAGCGCCCGCGGCGTTTGCAGGATCCGGGATTGGCGAGACTTACCTGCACGCCGACGGCGGAGCCGACGGCGAATGCATGCGGCAAGCGGCGCGTGAGCGTGAGCGGCGCTTGCATCCAGGACGTCCAGCTGAGCCGTGCGTCGAGCACGAGCAGCCCCAGCAGCGCGACGCTCAAGGCGGCCGCCACGAGTGCGATCGCGCCCGGCGTCAGCGAGGTAAACTTCAGGCCGATCAGCACGGCGCCGGTGCCTGCGAGCAACCCGATCAGAGTGCGTGACGGCAGCATGGAGGCCAGCAGTGCTTTCACAGCCGGGGTGCCGCCGTCGCCTCGAGGATGGTCATCAAGACATCGTCCGGCTTGCGGCCGTCGAGCTGGGCGTCCGCGGAGAGCGCGATGCGGTGGCGAAGCGCCGCGAGCGCGACGCCCTTGACGTCGTCCGGCGTCACGAACGAGCGCGCGGCGAGCAACGCGGCGGCCTTCGCTGCGCGAATGAGCGCAATGGGGCCGCGTGAGCCCGCGCCGATCGCGATACCGGGCCAGTCGCGGGTCGCGCGTGCAAGGCGCACCGCATAGTCGACCACGGCCGCGTCGACCCGCTGCCGCGCCGCGAGAGTTTGCAGGGCGAGGATGGCACGGTCGCTCAGCACGGCGGCCACCTGGGAGAGCGGCAATTGATCGCCGGTCTGATCGGTGGTGGTGCGGGTGACGATATCGACCTCCTCGAGCTCGGTGGGGTACCGCATGTCGATCTTCAGGAGGAACCGGTCGAGCTGCGCCTCCGGGAGCGGATACGTCCCTTCGGTGTCGAGCGGATTTTGCGTCGCCAGCACCATGAACGGGCGCGGCAGCAGCAAGGTCTCGCCCTCCAGACTCACCTGGTTCTCCTGCATGACCTCGAGGAGCGCGCTCTGCGTTTTTGCGGGGGCTCGGTTGATCTCGTCGGCAAGGAGAATATTGGTGAATACCGGCCCGCGCACCACGCGCATCGCGTGGGTCTCGGGATCGAGTACGGCATGACCGGTGATGTCGGAGGGCATCAAGTCGGGTGTGAACTGGATGCGCGCCACCTTCAGCGACACCGCCTGGGCCAGGGCGCGCACCAGCAAAGTCTTGCCGAGCCCGGGCACGCCCTCGATGAGCACATGGCCCGCCACCAGGAGCGCGATCATGGTCTGATCCACGGTCGCGGCTTGGCCCACCAGCGCGCGGGCGATTTGAGTGCGCAGCTTCCCGAGCAGCTCGCCGGCGCGCGTAATGGCGGGAGATTCGTCGATCATACGAGTCGCCTTTGGTGGTCCGAGTGCATTCTAAGCAAGATTCGCCGGCAAACTTCCATGAGCGTGATGGCGGCGCGCTCTTCGTTGAGGCGGCGTGCGGCACCTTCGTCGCGCGCGGCGCGGATCGCGGCCGGGTCGAGACCGGTGAGTTCCGCCAGGCGTTCCGCTCTCTCTGAGGCGTCGAGCGAGCCATATCCGGCGATGTGCCGTGCCGCCGCCTCGTCCAAGGACCGCCGCGCCGACGTCCGTAACCCGCCGAGGCTGCCTGTTCGCCAGGCGAAGCGGGCGTTGGCCCGAATCTGCTCGGCCAGAGAGCGGCGCAGCGGGCTCGGCAGCGGCAGCGGCGGACCGAAGGGCGGCGCATGGCGCCAGGCCAAAGCGAGCAGGGTGGCGAGCAAAAACAGGATTGCCGGAGCGATGAGGCGCCACAAGAGCACCGGCAACGGCACGGCGGTGGCGGGATGAAAGATGAGCAGGGTGTCGTCGTGGCGCAGACCCGCCGCCGCTGCGAACATTTCCGCATGGTCCGCGCGCTTGAGCATCGCGTTGCTCAGCACGTCGGGTGGCTCGAGGACCGTGATTTCGCCGAACCCCACGCCCGTGCGAATGACGTGCATGCCGCGATTGTCCGCCAGCGACCAAGCCGGCGCGCGCTCGCCGTCGAACGCGAGCGTCGGGCCCACATCGCACACCCGGAAGGACTGGCCCGTCGGCGCGCCGTCCGCGCGCACCGTCATGAGCGGGCAGTCCGCGCCCGAGCCCGTCGTGGCGGGCGGGACGGGGGGCGATGCGGCCGGCTTGCCTTGCGCAGGAGCCGGCGATGCCGGCTTGCCGTCCGCCGGTGCGCGCGTTGCCCGGGCTCGCTTGATGCCGCTCCAGGCTCTCAACGCGGGATAAGACTCGAGCAGCGCGGAACTGATCACGAGGCGGCCGCCCGCCTCGACCCAGCTCTCGAGCGCCGCGACCGGCGGGTGGGTGAGCTCATCGCCCCACTCCTCGAGAACCAGCACGGCCTCGGGCTGCAGTCCGCGCACGGTCGAGATCTCCCGTGGATGAATCCCTAAGTTCGCGACGAAATGCTCGAGAGCGTAATAGGGGTTGGTCAGCGCCTCGCCCTTCGCCGGCGTGGGCACGGTAATGGTTTCCCAATGGAGTTTAAAGGCCACCCACGTCGCGAGCGCCGCGACGAGCGCAAGCCCGCCGAGGCTGCGCGCGAGATTCGCGTTCACGGCGCGGAGCCTTCGAGGGAGGCGGCGAAACCGCGGCACAGGCGGTCGATCGGCTTAGCGCTGACCCACTCGCCGGCGTACACGGCGCGCTGCCAGAGTGCGACCAAGTCCGCGAAATAGGCCGCTCGAGGCGGATCGAGCGTTGCATTCACGGCACGCAGCGCCTCCCCCTCGGTGGCCGAGGCAAGGATCGCGATGCCGTAGCGGTGCACCGCGCGGGACAGCGCGCCGCGATAAAGGAGCGACAGCGCCTCGCGCTCACGACCCGCCTCGAGAAGCTCCAGGGCGGCCGCGCCGATATTCTCGGGTAACGACTCGGGGCGGATGTCGAGCCCTTGCACGGTCGTGACCGCGCGCTCCTCGACCGGGGCGACGGGCGCTCGTTGCCGCAGCATCCGGATCGCCCATACCGCGGCCATCGCCACGCACACCGCGCCGAGGATCCACAGCAGGAGGCTCGAGGATTGCGCAAAAAAATCGAATAGCCGCGTCAGCCAGCGCGGCGGCGGCGTGGCCTGCGGTTGATTCGTCTCGTTCCAGCGCAGTGTCCGCAAGGTCTTTTCCCCGCCGAGATTCGGATCCGCGCGCAGCTTCGCGGCCGCTGCGCGGATCTCCTCGCGGGTGAAGTAGGTACCGATGGGAGCGGCATTGGCCGCCGCGCCGCTCGCCGCGGGCGTGCCGGATGCCGCCGCCGCCCAGGCGTTGCTCGCAAGACCCCAGGCGAGACACGAGGCGAGACATGCGGCGAGACATGCGGCGAGACATGCGGCAACGCGTTCAGCGCGCAAATGCACGTCGAAATTCCTGCTCGATGTCCCACGCCTCGAGCTCGACGCGACGATTGATATAGAGCCCGAAACCGGCAGCCACATAGAACGGCTCCAGGAACGCCACGGCAAGGGCGTAGGCGATCGAGGAGATGAGCCCTGCCTGGGTGGCAGCGAGTCCGGCCAGCCACCCGCCCTCGAGGCCAAAGATATGCGGCGCGAGAATGACGCGAAGCATGAGCACGCTCGAGCACAAGGCGAGCTCCGCATTCGCGAAGGCGAGCGTCATGGTCCGTGCGACGCCGCGGTGGCGCAGGGTGAGCTGTCTGACGCGGTCGCGCTGCGCGCCGCCCCTAAGCCCTTCGAGTTGCACGATGGGCAGCTTGAAGGAGCGTGACGCGCTCAAGCGCAGCAGCAGAAGCGCAAGGAGTTTCGGCCGCAGCAGGAGGCTGCGCGCGGCCCATAGATCGCGCGGCCCGGTGGGCTCAGCGAAGAGCGCACGCGACAACGCGAACAGGATGGCGCTGGTCGAGCCAGGGCTTCGCGAGCCAGATGAGCAAAGCCGGCAGCCAGGGCTCGAGCGGATAGGTCGCGAGGCACAGCAGAAAGGTGGGCACGGCGACGACGAGATAGCACGCGTAAACCGATCGCATTCTGAAGTGCAGGAGCCGAACCCCGAGATCGCAGCCCTTCCCACATGGAGCGCGGCCGCAGCGTCAGGGCGATGGCGTCAATCTGCATAAGGGCGGCGCAGAAAGAACAGGACAACCAAAATCCAGCAGACGGCGGCACCCGAGTACTTGGCGGTCGGCGTGATCCACGCCGCGGACGACCAGAATGCCTCGATGGCCGCGGCGATGACGAGCATCACCGCGGAGCCGAACACGATGATGCTGGTGTCTTTGGCGGCGAGCTCGAGTGCCGCCGTGCGCGGCAGCCGCCCGGGCAGGAGCACCGCGCGACCCATCCGCAGTCCCGCCGCGCCGCAGAGCACGATGGCGGTCAGCTCGAACGCGGAATGCGTGGCGATGAACGAGAAGAACGTGCCGCCGAAGCCCGCGGAGGCGACGTATCCCGCGATCGCGCCGCCGAACGCGCCGTTCATCGCGATGAAGTAGACGCTGCCGATGCCGAGCAAGATCCCGGTCGCGTAGCATTGAAAGGCGATGCCGATGTTGTTCATGATGTAGAAGCCGAACATCATCCAGTTGCTTCCCGCGTCGCGCAGCCGTCCGAGCACCTCGTTCGACGGGTCGTACATCTTCTCGAATTTCGCCGCCGTGCCGGCGTCGACGATCGACAAGATCAGGTCCGGCTTGTGATACACGGCGATACCGAGCGCCATGCGCGGGTCCGAGGAGCAAGAGCGCGGAGAGCGCCACGTAGCCGCGGTGTGCGCGCACCATCGCCGGAAAGCGGTTCAAGAGAACTCGCGCGATGCGCGCCATTCCGAAGTCGCTTTGCCGGTAGACGATCTGATGGGCGCGCGCCGTGACGATCGAGAGCCGCTCGACGATGGCGGACGGGAAGCTGCGCGCCTCGGCGAGCGCCAGATGCTCGCAGCAGGTCCGGTAGAGCGCGAGGAAGCGCTGCGGATCGAGCTGGCGCTCCGGCAGCCGGACTGCTTGCTCGAGCTCGGCCCACAGTGCCTCGTGCGCGGTCTGGAACTCGAGCGCGGTCATGGCGCGGCGGAGCCGCGCATGCGGCGCCGGCGCTCGCCGTGCAGCCAGCGCGCGACGCCCACGAGCCGGGTGGTGAGCGAGAGGCGCGCGGGCGGTGTCTCGACCGCGGCGGCCGCGAGCTCGGCGATCTCCTCGGCGCGTTGCGGGGTGAGGCGCCCCACCCGAAAACCAAAGGCCATGATGGCGATCTGCTGGCGCCTGGAGAGGGCGATCGGCGGAGGTACGGGGTCCGCTTCGGCGAGCGAGCCCGCCGGCTGCACGTCGTCGCGGTAGGCGACGACCGTGCCGCCCGCCAGGTCGCCGATGCGGCGCGAGTCGCTGCGCAACAGGATCGAGACGATGCCGAACGCATAGAAGAGCGGCAGGAAATCGACGACCCGCAAGAGATTGCGAATCAAGCAACCCGCCGGGGTGATCGGCAGGCCGTTGGCCATGAGCACGACGAGGCCCATGATGCGCTTGCCGGGAGTGGCGGCCGCCGCGGTCAGCTCGAAGATCACGGGATAAAGCCAGTTCAAGACGAATAGAAAGATGAAGAGGACGCCCACGCGCCGAACCTATCCGCCGGTGGCGAAGCGCCGTGGCGCAAATCAGCGAGAAATACGATCCGGATCGCCGCATCGATCAGGAAGGCCGTGGCGCGCACCGCGAAACCGGCGGGGCGTATCGAGATCGCGATACCCTCGGGGGTCTCCGCGGTGAGAATGGTGTCGATCGCCGGATTCAAGCCCGAATGACGATGGTGTCGGCGATGTAGTCGTGGCAGCAGCGCCGCTGCTCGCCGAAGATCATGAGACTGTCGATGAGCAAATAGAAGCGCGCCGAAAAACGGCACCGCACGATGATCAGGCTGTTGAGCAAGTAACGCAGCCAGAATATCCGCGCCAGAGATGGCGCGCGATCCGTCGGTGCGCGCGACCTTGATGCCCACGAGCTTCTTGCCGATGGTCTGGGCGTTGCGGTAGACGAGCACGGTCGTGATCACGATCAGCGCGAGATTGATGAGCACACGCCACGTAGAAGAGAGATTCCCGAGCTCGCCATGGCGGCACCACAAGGCGACGATAGTTGAACGGTTCCTACGGTGTGTGAGCCATCACGCTGAAGGCCGCGAAGTAACTCGGCATCAACGGAATGCTGAATATCAGGCCATCGAGGATCACCGCGCCCAGGCGGGACAGGCGCGTGGCCTTCTCGAAGGGAGTATCGGATCGAGGATATGTCGGCGACGACGCTTTGCGGCGGGGCGTAGTTATTCGGTGTCGACACGGCGTGCTCCTTGCGACTCGACCTCGCGGCTATCATAGCGCGCCCGCTCCGCAGGCGGCTTCTTTTTGCGGTTGGGCGTTGCTCAACGGCGACGGTCGGGATAGGCGTCGATCTCGCTCAGCATCTCCGGGCCGCCCAGGGCCTGCATCTGACTCAGGATCCAGTCCCGCCGCTGCAGGACGTAACGCGAGGGCGCCGCCGCCGAGTAATGCTCCGGGCTCGGCAGCACGGCGGCGAGCGTCGCGGCGTCGCTCCGCGACAGGCGCGCCGCCGGGCGTGGAAGAAGCGTTCGGCGGCCGCCTCGGCGCCGTAGGTGCCGTCGCCGAACTCCGCGATATTCAGATAGATCTCGAGGATGCGCCGCTTCGGCCAGAAGCCCTCGATGAGCAGCGTGAAGTAAGCCTCGAGGCCCTTGCGGAAATAGCTGCGGCCGGACCACAGATACAGATTCTTCGCCACTTGCTGGCTGATGGTGCTGGCGCCGCGCACGCGGTGGCTGTGCTGATTGAGCTGATAGGCCTTCTCGATGGCCTCGACGTCGAACCCCCAGTGCTCCGGGAAATTTCTGATCCTCCGAGGCGACCACGGCGAGCGGCAGATTGGGCGAGATGCGCGCGAGGTCCACCCACGTGTGGCGAAACACGTAGTTCCGGTCGCGGGTGACCCACGCCTCGATCCGTCTCTCCGCCATGAAGGCGCTGTAGGGCGGATCGATCCACCGCAGCAGCGCCACCGCGAGGACCGAGAGCACCACGAACAAGCAGCACGAGCCACGCAAGCGCGCGCCAGAGGCGGCCGACGAAGGTCTTGCTGCGCGCCAATTCGTCCGGTCCGGCGTGTCGCGGCTTATTTCTTCTCGACTTTCTTGTCGGCCTTCTTCTCGGCGCGGTGCACGCGGGTCATGGTCACGGCCTCGAGCGGCACGTCCTCATGGCCATGGCGCCGGCCGGTCTTGACGGCGGCGATCTTGTCGACCACGTCCATTCCCTCGGTCACGCGTCCGAATACCGCATAGCCGAAATTGCCGCGCGTGTGATCGAGGAAGTCGTTGTCCTTGAGATTCACGAAGAACTGCGAGGTCGCGCTGTTGATGTCGTTGGTGCGCGCCATGGAGAGCGTGCCGCGCGCGTTCTTCAGGCCGTTGTCCGCCTCGTTCTTGATGGTCGGATGGGTGCGCTTCTGCGACATGTCCTCGGTGAAGCCGCCGCCCTGGATCACGAATCCGGGGACGATGCGGTGAAATGTGGTGCCGTCGAAAAAGCCCTCGTCGATGTACTTCAAGAAGTTGGCGACCGTGACCGGCGCCTCCTTCTCGAACAGCTCGACGGTGAATTCGACCCAGCGTTGTCTCGAAGTGGATCATGTGCGTTCCTTGAGGGGCGATGAAAAGGTTCCCCGCGTGACGCGAGGAAGGCCGGAGTAATCGCAGTGCATTCGACGCCGGCGAAGCCGCGGCGCTCGAGCAGCTGCGCGACCTCGTGCTGCTGGGTGCTGCCGTGCTCGAGCACGCAGCCATCCGCCGCGCGTCAAATGCCGCGGGGCCTTGGCGATGATGGCCGTCGAGCGCATCGAGTCCCGCGGGTCCGCGACGAGCGCGAGCTCCGGCTCGGCGGCGAGTGCCGCGAGCGCGGGATCGCCGTCCGCGACGTAAGGCGGGTTGGCGACGACGACGTCGAAGACGCTCGCCCGGGACGGCGTCGAACCAGGATCCCAATCGAAAGGCTGACGTTCGGCAGCGCGAGGGCGCGCGCATTGTCGCGGGCGACGCCGAGCGCGCCCGGCGACACGTCGACGCCGATGACGCGCGCGAGCGGCCGCTCGGAGGCGATGGCGAGCGCGACCGCGCCGCTGCCGGTGCCGAGATCGAGCACGGCGCGCTCCTCGGACTTCGGCATGTGCTTCAAGGCGACCTCGACCAGCAGCTCGGTTTCGTGGCGCGGCACGAGCACGGCGGGAGTGACCTTGAGCGGCAGCGACCAGAACTCCCGCCGGCCGGTGAGATACGCGACGGGCATGCCGCCTCTGCGCCGGTCGATCAGATCTCGATAGGCGCGCAGAGCTCATGGTCGGCGAGCAGGTCGGATCCGCGCGCGATGAGCGCCGAGCGCGCGACGCCGAGCACGGTGCTGAACAGCACCTCCGCATCGAGCTGCGGGGAATCGCTGTGCCGCTGAGCGTGCGGACGCCGTGTCCCAAGGTGTCGCGACCGTGCTCGCATCGGCGGATCGATTCGCTTCGATGAGCTGGGGCTCCTCATTCGACCTGCTGGCGAGCTCTTCGGCCTGGTATTCCTGATTCAGCGCAGCGATCAGCTCGTCGAGATTGCCGTTCATGACGTCGTCGAGCTTGTAGAGCGTCAGGTTGATGCGGTGATCGGTGACGCGGCCCTGCGGAAAATTGTAGGTGCGGATGCGCTCGGAGCGGTCGCCCGAGCCCACCTGGAGCTTGCGCGACTGCGCCTGCTGCGCTCGCCTGTTTCTCGCGCTCATCGGCGAGCAGCCGCGCCTTCAGGAGCGACAGCGCACGCGAGCGGTTCTTGTGCTGCGAGCGCTCGTCCTGGCATTCGACCACGATGCCGGTCGGCAAATGCGTGATGCGAATGGCGGAATCGGTCTTGTTGACGTGCTGTCCGCCGGCGCCCGAGGAGCGATACGTATCGATGCGCAGGTCCGCGGGATTCAGGTCGACGGATTCGACCGCCTCGAGCTCGGGCAAGATCGCGACCGTGCACGCGGAGGTGTGGATGCGTCCTTGCGCCTCGGTGGCCGGCACGCGCTGCACGCGGTGCGTGCCGGATTCGAACTTCAGGAGCGAGTACGCGCCGCGACCGATGATGCGGCTGATGATTTCCTTGTAGCCGCCGTGCTCGCCGGGACTCTCGGAGAGCACCTCGACCTCCCAGCGCTTCGATTCGGCATAGCGCGCATACATGCGGAACAGATCGCCGGCGAACAGCGCGGCCTCGTCGCCTCCCGTGCCGGCGCGAACCTCGAGAAAGATGTTGCTGTCGTCGTGCGGATCCTTGGGCACGAGCAGTCGCTGCAGCGCCTGCTCCTCCCCATCGATGCGGGGGCCGAGCTCCTTGAGCTCATCCTCCATCGCGAGCTCACGGGCGGTGGCGAGGTCCTCCTCGAGGGCGAGAAACCCGCGATAGCGATCGACGACGGGACCCAAGCGGGCGTACTCCATGGAAAGATCGCGGAACTGGTTCTGGCGCCCGATGACATCGGGCTCGGACAGGAGGCGGCCGATCTCCTCGTACCGCTCGTCGAGCTTCTCGAGCTTGCGTCGGATCGAGTCCTTCATGCCGCAAATTATAGCGGCCTTTGCCGGGGCTCCGGTCGCGTTCTTCCGAAAGCAGGCGCGTGAGGAGCTGCGCCAACTCGGGGTCGGCGGACTCCGAGGCCTGGCGCAGCGCCTGGGTGGGGGAGTGCAGCAGCCGATTCGTGAGCGTGTTGGCGAGGTAGTCGATGACCTCGTCGGCGGACTTGCCCGAGAGCAGCATCCGCCGGGCCTGCTCGACGGTCTGGGCACGGATCGCATCGGCCTGCTGCCGCAGCGCGCGGATGGCGGGCCCCGCATCATGAGCGCGCCGCTCGGCCACGAATCGAGCCACTTCCTCCTCGAGCAGCAGCCGCGCGTCGCCCGCAGCCGCCTCACGCTCGCGGCGGTTCTCCTCGACGATGTGCTGCAGGTCGTCGATCGAGAAGAGATACACGTCGGAGAGCTCGGCGACGGTCGGGCTCGATGTCGCGCGGCACTGCGAGATCGACCATGAAAATCGGGCGGTGCCGCCGCTTGCGCACCGCCGCCGCGGCGGCGCTCCTGGTGATCAGCGGCTGAGGCGCCGCCGTGCAGCTCACCACGATGTCCGCCTCGACCAGCTCCTTCTCGAGGCTGCTCAAGTCGACCGCGTAGGCCTTGATCTCGGCGGCGAGCGCTTGCGCCCGCGCGAGCGTGCGATTGGCGATCACGAGCCGCTTCACCCCCGCGCTGGCGAAATGCCGGGCGGCGAGATCGATCATCTCGCCGGCGCCGATCATGAGCGCGGTGCGCTCGCTCAGGTCCGCGTACATCCGCCGCGCGAGGCCGACGGCCGCGGAGGCGAGCGAGACGGCGTTAGCGCCGATCTGCGTCTCGGAGCGGACGCGCTTTGCGGCCGAAAACGCGGCCTGAAACAGCCTGTTGAGCGATGGCCCGGTGCTGCCGGTCTCGTGCGCTACGCGATAGGCATCCTTGAGCTGGCCCAGGATCTGAGGCTCGCCGAGCACCATGGAGTCGAGTCCTGAGGCAACGGCGAAGGCATGGGCGACGGCGAGCTGTTCCTGATGGACATAGAGGCTCGAGGCGAGATTGAAGTTGTTGCCGTGGTGATTCTCGAGCCACTGCGACAGCGCCGCCGCACTCGCATCGCCCGACCAGTACACTTCCGTACGATTGCAGGTCGAGAGAATCACCACCTCGGAGACACCGAGTTCCTGCCTCAAGGCGCGCAGCGCCGCGGCGAGGCGATCCTCGTTGAACGCCACTTTCTCGCGCAACGCAAGCGGCGCGGTCTTATGGTTGAGTCCGAGAACGTTGAATGCCATGAGTGCGCGGTGCTTCCTTAACCCATCGATTTTGGGTAAGAAACACCCCCAGATCAAGCGGGAATCCGGGGCAATGCCCCCCTCATTTGGCTATAGTGCGGGCGTGTTCTCGAAATCGATCCTCGCGATGCACCCGGCAGTCCGCGCTCTGCCCGCTAAAGCCTGCCTGGCGCTCGGGCTCCTCGTCTGTGCCGCCTGCGTCGGACCGCCGGTCGCCCCCGTGCCCATCGAGAAGGCAGAGGTGTTCGACACCGTCACCGGCGAGATCGCGCTCGTGCGCGGCGAGCCGCGCACGGCGGCGCTGCAGTACGCCGCCGCGGCCGAGGGCGCGACCGACCTTTCGCTCATAGCGCACGCGAGCGACGTGACGAGCGAGTGCCTGCAGCCCTCGTTGACCGCGGCGATCGCGGTACGCTGGCTCAGCCTGGATCCGAAATCGCTGGAAGCGCACCGTGCGGCTGCGCAGGCCGCGCTCGCGCTCGGTCGAATCGACGAGTCCGCCAGGCAATATCATATCGTGCTGTCGAGCTCGCCGCGCGGCACGGACGTGGAGCTCAAGCAGCTCGAGATCGAGCTCGAGGCGAGCGACGACGTGTTCGCCGCGCGCCGGCTGGCAGATCGGCTGGCGGCCGATTTCCCGAGTTCCATCGTGGCGCTGCGCCTGCAAGGACTCGCTGCCTTGCGCGCCGACGATCCGGCGCCGGCGGTTGGCGATTTCTCGCGGGCACTTGCGCTCATGCCGGCGGCAACGAGCAACGAGCCTGCTGAGGCGGGCGAGGCACGCCGTGAGCTCCAGCAGGGACTGTGGCGCGCGCGAATTCTTTCCGGCGACGCGCAAGAGCCGCTCGCGCAATCGCGCGCGCTGGCCGAGCACGATGCGACGCCGGCCAACCTACTCAACTACGCGCTCCTGCTGCTCGCCGCCCACCAGGATCAGGCGGCGATCGCGCAGCTCGAGGTGCTTGAGCGCGATCCGGAGTCGCAGCCGGTGGCCTTGCGTCTCCTCGGGTTGGTCGAGTTTCAGATCGGCGATCTCGACGCGGCGGGCCGGGATTTCACCAAGCTTTTAACCACCGGCAAGTACGTCGATGACGCTTTTTATTATCTCGGCGTGATTGCCGAGCGGCACGCGGACCTCGAGAAGGCGCTGCGCCTCTACGCGCAGGTGCAAGGCGGGGACAACGCGGCGCCGGCTCTGGTGCGCGCAAGCACCATTCTGCAGACTCACGGCGCCGCCGCAGCCGCGCAGGAGATCTTGGATCATCTCATCGAGGACGAGCCGGCGCGCGCGCCCGAGGTGGTCGCGGCGCGCGCAAAGATCTACGCCGATGCGGGCGATGCGCGACAGGCGCTCGCCGTGCTCGGTCGCGGTCGGGAGCAATATCCCGACAGCGTCGATCTGCGCTACGCCATTGCCACGACGGACGAGGAAGCCGGACACGTCGGCGCCGCCCTGCAGGAGCTCAATCAGGTGTTGAAGCAGCGGCCGGACGATCCCGCGGCCCTGAACGCCTACGGCTACACGCTTGCCGATCACAATCGCAAGCTCGCGCGGGCACGCATGCTCATCGAGCGCGCTTATGCCGCGGCTCCGCGCAATGCCGCGATTCTGGACAGCCTCGGCTGGGTGCTGTACCGGCAAGGGCACGACGATCAGGCGCTGCCGTACTCGGCTGCGGCCTACGCCGAGGACCGCGGCGCCGACATCGGCGCACATTATGGCGAAGTGCTGTGGCACCTCGGCCGACATGCCGAGGCGGATCAGATATGGACCGAGGCGGCGCGCGCGGACTCCGATAATCACCTGCTGAATGAGACGCGGCGGCGCCTGCACGCCTCCGTCGCTCCCTGACATGCGGTCTTGGCTGCCGCTGCTCGCGTGTGTGTCGCTGCTGGTCGGCTGCAAAACCACGCAGCTGCGGCCGACGGTCCCGCTCGCGCCGTGGGATGAGCGCGTGACGGCGCTCGCGCACGCCCGCACCTGGCAGCTCGACGGTCGAGCGGCCGCGGCGCTCGGACAGCAAGGCTGGCAGGCGAGTCTCGATTGGCGACAGAGCGGCAACTCGAGCGAGCTGCATCTCGCGGGGCCCTTAGGCATCGGCGCGCTCGTCCTCAACATGTCTCCCGACGGGCTCGCGCTCAATGGCGCAGCGCCGAGCCCTGCGGTGGCGGCGCAGCTCGAGGCGCGGCTCGGGTTCGAGCTGCCGCTCGAGAATCTGCGCTTCTGGCTTCTCGGCATCCCCAATCCCGACGCGCCCTTCGAGCTCACTCGCAACGCCCAGGATCGCGCACAACATCTCTCCCAGGCGGGCTGGAGCATCGATTACGACCAGTACCGGCCGCAGGGGGGCGATGAGTTGCCCGCGCGCATCGTGCTGAGCCGAGCGGATGCGCGCGTGCGCATTGCGGTGGACCGCTGGGAGGTTTCGCGGTGAGTGCCCGCCACCCCAGTCCGCGGGTCTGGCCCGCGCCGGCCAAGCTGAACCTGTTTTTGCACATCGTCGGCCGGCGGCCGGACGGCTATCACGAGCTGCAGACTTGCTTTCAGTTCGTCGATCTGTGCGACGAGGTGACGATCGCACCGCGCGACGACGGCGCCATCCGGCGCGGCGCGGGCGCTGCCGGCGTCGATCCCGAGCAGGATCTGTGCGTGCGTGCGGCGCTAGCGCTCAAGGCGGCCACGGGAACGCGCCACGGTGCCGACATCAGCGTGTCGAAGCGCATTCCCATGGGGGCGGGTCTCGGTGGCGGCAGCTCGGATGCGGCCACCTGCCTGGTCGCTCTCAACCAGCTCTGGGATCTTAATTTGACCGTCGATGAGCTGGCCGCGCTCGGCCTCAAACTGGGCGCCGACGTGCCCGTGTTCGTGCGCGGCCGCGCCGCCTGGGCGGAAGGAGTGGGGGAACGGCTCACCCCACTCTACCCGCCGGCAGCTCCAGAAGAGCGTAACTATCTGATTATTAAGCCAAATGTGTTCGTGAGCACCCGCGATGTGTTCCAAGATCCTGAATTGACAAGGAATACCCCGCCCATCACAATTCACGGTTTTCTGGCGACCGGCGGTAGGAACGATTGTCTCGAGGTGGTGCGGCGCCGATATCCCGAAGTTGCGCGCGCCATCGACTGGCTTTCGACCTATGGCGCGGCGCGCCTGACCGGGACGGGGGCCTGCATTTTCATGGCCTGCGAGCCGGCGCAGGCAGGAAAGATCGTCGGCAATTTGCCGGCGGGATACGAGGCATTCATGGTTCGTGGACTGAACGATTCGCCCTTGCTCGAGAGGTTAGCGGCTTAAAGCGGCGGCGCGGGAGTTGCGCCCATTCGAGTTTCAATTGGGGTGTCGCCAAGCGGTAAGGCAGCGGGTTTTGATCCCGCCATACGGAGGTTCGAATCCTTCCACCCCAGCCAATTCATGATATGGATCTATGTCGTCCTCGCTGAGCAAAGAATTCGAGTCTCCGTCCATCTCGGTGTTCGCCGGTAATGCGAATCCGTTGCTGGCGGAGGGCATTGCGCGTCACCTGCACGCGCCGCTGGGGCGCGCCTATGTCGGGCGATTCTCCGACGGCGAGGTGAATGTCGAGCTGATGGAGAACGTGCGCGGGCGCGACGTGTTCATCGTGCAGCCGACGTGTCCGCCGACCAACGACAATTTGATGGAATTGCTGCTGATGACCGATGCCTGCCGGCGCGCATCGGCGAAGCGCATCACCGCGGTGGTGCCGTACTTCGGCTACGCGCGCCAGGACCGGCGGCCGCGCGCGACGCGCGTCGCGATCGCGGCGAAGCTGGTCGCGAACATGATTGCGAGCGCCGGCGTCGATCGGCTGCTGACGGTGGATTTGCACGCGGACCAGATCCAGGGTTTTTTCGACATACCGGTCGACAATGTCTACGCCTCCCCCGTGCTCCTCGGAGATGCGTGGAAGCAAAAGCACGAGAACATGATCGTGGTGTCGCCCGATGTGGGCGGCGTGGTGCGGGCGCGAGCCCTCGCGAAGCGCCTCGACGATGCGGAGCTCGCCATCATCGACAAGCGGCGCCCGCGGCCGAACGAGTCGAAGGTGATGAACATCATCGGCGAGGTCGAGGGCAAGTCCTGCATGCTCATCGACGACATGGTGGACACCGCGGGGACGCTCTGCCAGGCCGCGCAGGCGCTGAAGGACGAGGGGGCGATCCGCGTGGTCGCCTACATCACGCACCCGGTGCTGTCGGGCGCTGCAATCGAGCGCATCTCGAAGTCGGTGCTCGATGAGCTGGTGGTGACGGACACGATCCCCTTGTCGGACGAGGCGCGCGGCTGCAAGCGCATCCGCCAGCTGACGGTGTCGGGCCTGCTGGCGGAGACGATACGGCGAATCAGCGACGATGACTCGGTGAGCTCGCTGTATGTCGATTGATGAAGGGTGGATCGATGGTGGGTGTTCCGGAGCTGGTCGCGGTCCGGGGCGCTTGTTGGTGAATGTAACTGGAGAAGACTATGAAAACCTCTTTTGAGCTCACGGCGGAGTTCCGCGAGACGCAAGGCAAAGGTGCGAGCCGCCGCCTGCGTCACGACGGCAAAGTGCCGGCAATTCTTTATGGCGGACATCTGGAGGCGCGGGCGCTTACCTTGAGCCATCAGAAGCTCGCGATCATGCTCGACAACGAGCGCTTCTACTCGACGATCCTGAGTCTGAAGGTCGGCAACGAGACGCAGGCTGCGATCCTCAAGGACGTGCAGCGGCATCCGTTCAAGAACGCCATCCTGCACGTCGACTTTCAGCGCGTCGAGGAGAACGAGAAGATCCGCATCGCCATTCCGCTGCACTTCAAGGGCGAGGCGGTTTCGCCCGGCGTGAAGTCCCAGGGCGGCATCGTCTCGCACATGCGCAACGAGGTCGAGGTGTCATGCCTGCCGAAGGATCTGCCGGAGTTCATCGAGGTCGACATGTCGGGACTGTCGCTGAACGAGAGCATCCATCTCTCGCAGCTCAAGATTCCGGAGGGCGTGCAGCTCATGGATCTCGCCAAGGAAGATTCCGCGGTGGTTGCGATTCACAGCCCACGTGCCGAGGAGCCCGAGCCGACGGCGGTGGCGGCAGCGGCCGGCGCAGCGCCTGCGGAAGGCGCGGCGGGAGCGGCGGCGGCACCCGCGGCGGCGGCGCCCGCGGCGGATGCAGCCAAGGCGGCAGCACCCGCGAAGGCGGACGCCAAGAAGGAACCGGCGAAGAAAGACGCGAAGAAATAAGCGACGCGTCCGAGCGAGGGGCCGCCCGCACACGGCGGCCCTTCATTTTTTCGCTGTTTCCTACAGTTCGCGATTTGCAACATAGCGGGTAGGCACCTCTACGATGGCTGGATTACCGTTGAGGATCATCGTCGGTCTCGGCAATCCGGGACCCGAGCATCTGGTCACCCGTCATAACGCGGGTTTCTGGTTCGTGGACCTGCTTGCGCGGCGCCACGGCGCGGAGTTTCGCGACTATCGCAAGTACTCCGGCGAGACTGCGCGCATCCACATCGGCGACCAGGACATCGTGCTCTTGAAGCCCACCACCTACATGAATCGCAGCGGCCTGTCGGTGCGGCAGCTGAGCGATTTCTTCAAGGTCCCTCCCGAGGAGATTCTGGTGGCGCATGATGAGCTCGATCTGCCGGTCGGCACCGTGCGCTTGAAGCACGGCGGCGGGCACGGCGGCCACAACGGGCTGCGCGACATCGTTGCACACATCGGCGAGAACTTCTGGCGTCTGCGGCTCGGCGTGGGGCATCCCGGCAACAAGGCACAAGTGATCGATTACGTCCTGACGCGCGCGCCGCGCGCGGAAGAAGATCTCATCCTCGAGGCGGTGAGCACGGCGGCCGACAGCGTGCCGATCCTCGTCGAGCAGGGCGCGGAGCGCGCCATGACCCGGCTGCACAGCCGCGCGGTCAAAGCCTGATGGCCATCCGCTGCGGTATCGTCGGTCTGCCGAACGTCGGCAAATCGACGCTTTTCAACGCCATCACCCGCGCGCAGATCGCTGCGGAGAACTATCCGTTCTGCACCATCGATCCGAACATCGGCGTGGTGCCAGTGCCCGATCCGCGCCTGCAGACGCTCGCCGGTATCGTGCGGCCGGAAAAGATCGTGCCGACCAGCGTCGAATTCGTCGACATTGCCGGCCTGGTCGCGGGCGCATCGAAGGGCGAGGGGCTCGGCAACAAGTTCCTGTCGCACATCCGCGAGGTCGACGCCGTCGCGCACGTCGTGCGCTGCTTCGAGAACGACGACATCATCCACGTCGCGGGCCGCATCGACCCCGCGAGCGACATCGAAGTGATCAACACCGAGCTCGCGCTCGCCGATCTGGACAGCGTGGAGCGCGCGCACCAGAAGGCGGCGAAGGCAGCCAAGACCGCGGACAAGGAGGCGCTCAAGTACCGCGACGTCCTCGAGCGCGTGCGCGAGCAGCTCAACAAGGCGCAGCCGGTGCGCGCGCTCAAGCTCGATCCGAAAGAAAGCGCGCTGCTTCGCGACCTGCACCTGCTCACCGAGAAGCCGGTCATGTATGTCGCCAACGTCGACGAGAACGGCTTTCAGAACAATCCGCGGCTCGATCGCGTGCGCGAGATCGCGAAGGCCGAAGGCGCGGTGGTCGTGCCGGTGTGCGCCGCCATCGAGGCGGAGATCTCGCAGCTCGACGAGGCCGACCGCGCGGATTTCTTGAAGGAGTTGAAGCTCGATGAGCCGGGCTTGAACCGCGTGATCCGCGCGGGCTACTCGCTCCTCGGGCTGCAGACCTATTTCACGGCGGGCCCCAAGGAAGTACGCGCATGGACGGTGCGCATCGGCGCGACCGCGCCGCAAGCCGCGGGTGTCATCCACACCGACTTCGAGCACGGGTTCATTCGCGCCGAGGTCATCGGTTACGACGATTTCGTGGCGTACAAGGGCGAGGCCGGCGCCAAAGAGGCGGGCCGGCTGCGGCTCGAGGGCAAGGAGTACGTCGTGCGCGAGGGCGACGTGATGCACTTTCGGTTCAACGTCTGAAGCTGCGTTTGTTTAGCAAAGCCAAGCGTTCGTTGAGTACGCGCCGCAGACGCGAAAAGCAGCGGCGCCCGCTCGATAGAATGAAAACCGAATCCAGCCTACCTCTCTGGACTGGCCGACCTAGTGGTGAACCAGGTATGGACGTATGATTTCGAGCAGGCGATCCGCCGACGTACCCGGCGGAAAGAGGCCAATGTATTGGCCGTCTCGGCCCACTAGGTAGATAAAGCCAGTGTGATCAATTACGTCGGCAGCTCCGTCCGGTGGCACGTGTTGGGCATAGTAAGCCTTGTAGGAATCAGCCACTGCGCGAACTTGTTCTCGTGTGCCCGTAAGGCCTATGAGGCGCGGATGAAATCTCGAAACATATCGAGCTAGAACGCTCGGAGTATCCCGTTCGGGATCAAGCGATACAAAGAGCGGCTGTATATTCTCGCCTGCCGTACCTAACTTATCGATCGCGAGGCTGATCTGTATCAAGTCCGTCGGACAAACGTCGGGGCACGTGGTGTAGCCGAAGTAGACGATCAGCAACTTGCCACGGAAATCCGCATCGGTCCGTTTCCTGCCGGTATGATCGATCAAGGCGAACGGTCCGCCGACGTGTCCGTGCCCCCACATCAAATCATCCATCCAGCGCGCGGCTCTCGCGGGGTCCGGTTCCTGGGACCGCGCCGGATTGAGCGCCAGGGGCACAAGAACAAGAACGGCGCCCAAACTGCCAAGGCGCGCCCAGACCGAGACTCGCGGACTCACGGATGCAATCGCTCGAAGCGTCACGCCCCGAAAGTCAGCTGCGACCCCGACGCGGCGAGCAGCAACCGATCCGGAGCGGCGGCGTACATGGCCTGCACAAAATTCTCCCCGCTGCAATGCATCGGTACGACGACGTCCGGATTGAGCTCCAGGATCTCCGCGGTAATGTGCCTGGTGTAATCCATCGGCGCCGGCGCGAGATGGAACCCACCGACCAGGGCATGCAGTTTCTCGACCCCGGAAACTTCCTGCGCCTGCCTGACCGCGTTGACCACGCCCCGATGACTACACGACGAAATGACGACCAGGCCCCGGTTCTTCACATTGAAAACTGTCGCATGTTCGTGATAGTGCTCGTCCGGTACAGGTTTTCCTACTGATGCGGCGGGGGCAAAATGCGCTGGGTCGCATCCGAGTCCATCCTTGATACCGAATTCCTCGAGTGTGTTGGGAAGAATCTTTTCATCGGTTCGCCGCTTCACCTGGCCGGTCGTGAAGGCATGTCCACCGATAACAGTCGGGTTCTCGCAAAGAACCACCGATACGTTTTTTGCCGCGAGAGCGCGGCGATCGAGATAGCCGAAGTCGCTGAACATCCCAACCGTTCCCGCCGGGAGTACGCGGTGGCAGAAGTTGTCTTCGCCTCCTGCATAGAGCCGGATATCCCTGGGCAGCGAGTCGCGATACTTGTCGAGAAATCCCATCAGTCCGCCGTAATGGTCGAAATGGCCATGACTGACGATGAGAGCATCGATTTTGTTTGCATCTAATCCGAGATAGTCGAAATTGGAAAGGAGCGCTTCAGGTGTATAGCCGTAATCGAGCATCATCGTGCGCGTTTCACCGGCCTTGACAGACTCGAGGTACAACGACAGCCCAAACTCGCTATGGAGTGCCTTGGTGTAGTCCTTCGGCCTCGCCGCGGGGACTAATGAGACGCCATTCAACGTTGTAGGACGCAGGAAGTTATTGTTGTTGACGTCCACAAGCATTCGGACCGAGAGTTTGTCAATGACAGGCACCTCGATGGGTGCAGCACCGGCAATCGCAACGCAGGAAAACCCTCCGGCGGCAGCCCCTGCAAATGCTGCCGACACTTTGAGGAAATTTCGCCTTTTCATGACCCTCCCCGGTCCGCTTAGCCACGTCGATGATGCGCGCGAGGGATTCGGGGCGCAACTCGCAGCCGCACGGCTGGTTGATCCGACCGTCAAGAGGGGTCCAGATTGCTAGGGTGTCTTGCTGACCACGACGATTTGCACCAGCGTGTGCATATGCGCAGGGCCCGGAATCGGATATCGCGCAAGGCCAATGTACACAAAGGTCTTGACCTTAGTATTGTCATATCTGATACTAAGGTCTCGACCTTACTATTGTTGCACGCGGAGACTTAAACATCATGGTCGCTAATGCTGCATACGCCAATGGAGAGCTCGAACGGGAGATAGTGTTGTCGCGCGTCATCAATGCGCCGCGAGATCAAGTGTTCCGCGCCTGGGTCGATCCTGAACGCATGTTCCAATGGTTTGGCCCACGTGGGTTTCGCTGCGAAGTTCGCCAAGTCAACGAAGCCAGGCCCGGCGCGATGTGGCGTTTCGTCATGATTGCGCCCGATGGTCAGCGATTCGACAGTCGAATGGTATTTCTAGAGGTGAAACCCAACGAACGGCTGGTTCTCGATCACGGGTCGGACAAAGACGACGACCCAAGCCGATTCAGGGTGACCATTACCTTTGATCAGCAGAGCGATGGCAAGACAGTGATTACGCTCCGGCAGCTGCACCCGAGCAAAGAACAACGCGAGGGCACTATCGGTTTCGGAGCCGTCGAGCTCGGATATCAAACCCTCGACAAAATGGATGCGTACCTACGTGGGCACTGACATTGGTGCTCGGCCCGCTGTGGGTCGAGGAATTGCGGCGCGAAGTCACCAGATCAGTCGAGTGTTTCAGGCGCTGGCGGACCCGACCCGGCGCGCTGTGGTCGAAAGGCTGGCTCGGGGTCCCGCCTCGACGACGGAGCTAGCGCGTCCATTCAGCATGGCCCTGCCGTCTTTTGCTCAACATCTTGTCATGCTCGAGCAATGTGGTTTGGTGCGATCGAACAAGGAAGGGCGAGTTCGCAGATTTCACCTTGCGCCGAAGCCGCTCGCAACTGCCGAAGACTGGATGGTTGCGCAGCGCGCGACTTGGAATCAGCGCCTCGATCGGCTGCAAGACTACGTGGAAGGCACGAAGATATCGAAACGGTAACGCCATACGTGTAGTGCTCGACTGGCTTTCACAATGAACGGCGGCTGACTGCCGGTCACTTCAGCATCGCCGCCGGCCGGAGTTGGCCGCGCAGCGGCGGTACCGTCCGCATTTCCGGCCACCGCGTTGCGATGTCTCATCGACCGGTCGCGGGCATCGGTGAACGTCGGCTCACGGGTAAGCAACCCTGAACGGCTTTTCCGCCAAAGGCGCGTAGTGTACGGTTAGCCGAATGGAAGCAGGAGAAGCCAGCCGCACGGCACTGGGTGCCGCTGCACAGCGCGCCGCACATCAAGTGTTGGACCGGGGATTCATCTTTCCTGACCCACTTGCCGTCCGAATTCTGGGCGCCCAGAGCGGAGAATTAATTGCGAGAGCCGCAGCGGACCCGTCGAGCAGAAAGTTGCGCCTATTCATTGCCGTCCGGACGCGATTTTCGGAAGACGCGCTGGTCACGGCGTTGTCCGGCGGAGTCCGCCAGATCGTGGTGCTCGGTGCGGGTCTCGACACTTTTGCCTATCGCGTTGCGGTCCAAGAGCACGTTCGCATCTTCGAGGTCGATCACCCTGCTACACAGAAATGGAAGCGAAAGCGGTTGGCGGAAGTTGCGATCCCTGCGCCGCCGGCGCTTACCTTTGCGCCGGTGAACTTTGAGCGTGAAGCACTCGGATCCGGCCTTGAGTACGCGGGTTTCGACCCAGGTCAACGCACATTCTTCAGCTGGCTTGGCGTCGTCCCTTACCTGACGAAGTCTGCCTTTTTGGAGACGCTTCGCTATATTGCGAACCTGCCAGCAGGTGGTGAGGTGGTATTCGACTACGCGAATCCTTGGTCCGGGTCGGTGCGAGCTGAGCGCGATGCGGACCACGATGCTCTTGCCCTTCGTGTTGCGAGCGTTGGAGAGCCGTTTAAGAGCTACTTCGAAACGGAGACTCTCTTGGCGACGCTCGTTGGCCTGGGGATGTCGGACATTGAAGACTTGGGGCCTGTGGAAATCAGAGCCCGATTTTTTCCGAACTATCGGGGTACGCCCGGTAACAATATTGGCGGCCACATCGTGCGCGCCGCGAGTGATCGTGGATGCTGACGAGTTCGCCGAAGCCGTTTCACGGCGGGCAATTGCCCGATGCGGTCAATTCCCGGTGTCCGACCGTACGGCCAGATGGTTATATCGCCTGTTCGATCTCGCGATCGTCCAACACCAGGAATACGTAGTAGCATGGCCCATGGCGCAAAGGTACCTGCACCTGAATGAGTCGGTAGTTGCTAACTTATAATGAATAGCCCTGCGCAACAGCTGGCGCTTCTTGCCGCGTGCATGATGCTCGCTGCTTCCGCGACGCCGACGTTTGGCGACGAGCCGCCGAGTCCGAAAGTAACGCCGCCACACGAAGACAAGACCGAAAAACTGGCTCCGGATCTGACCGGGCACAAGCAGGTCGGTAGAGCCTCAATTTATGCAAAACGCCTCGCCGGTCACAAGATGGCCGACGGTGCACCCATGTCGCCCGAGGGCGACAACGCGGCGAGCAAGACTCTGCCCATTGGCACGACGGCGAAGGTGACCAATGTGGCGACCGGCGCCAGTGCCGTGGTCAAAATCGAGGACCGTGGACCCTATGTCAAGGGTCGAATCGTGGACCTCTCCCCCGCGACAGCGCAGAAGATCGGCGTCGATTCAAAGAACGGCGTCGCTAAGGTGAGCGTCGAACCTATCGCGGTGCCTTTGCCAAATGGGGACGTTAAGCCGGGCGTGGCTGCTCACGAACCGGCGAATCATTGAAGCCATTGTAGAGTCACGCGGTGGGGTATCCCCGAATGCTAATATTGAACTGAGCGGATGGGCGCGATCCCCACTAACTCGTAGCGGACGACCACAATGACACTCGACTGGCGCTCCAAGTTGATACACCCCACGGCTGCCGCGCCGCAGGGATTTCGCTCGCTCGCTACGCCTACCTTCCGCGGGTCCACGACCATCCTCCGGTCTGCGGGGGATGTCACTGATCACTGGGATCAGTCGCAAACCCCGTATCGCTACGGTCTTTATGGAACTCCGACCACCCTTGAACTCGGAGCAAGAATCGCGGAACTCGAAGGAGGCGCGCATTGCTTCATCACGCCCGGCGGACAGGCGGCGATCGCGTTTGTCTATTTGAGCTTCGTGAGCGCGGGCGGGCATGTACTCGTGCCCGACAGTGTGTACGGGCCAAACCGCGATTTCGTGAGCCGCCTTTTAGCTCGCATGAATATCGAGGCTGAGTACTACGACCCGTCTATCGGCAGCGACATCGAGACTCTGTGCCGTGATAACACTCAGCTGATCTGGTGCGAGAGCCCGGGATCCATCACGATGGAAATTCAGGACATTCCGGCAATTACAAGAATCGCCCGCAGTCGCCGCATCGTGACCGCGCTGGACAATACGTATTCGGCGGGAGTCTTGTTCGACGCTTTCTCTCACGGCATCGATGTGACCATGCAAGCGCTTACGAAGTATGTCGGAGGCCACAGCGATTTATTGCTGGGTTCCGTTACCGTGCGCGACAACGATCTGCATCGCAAACTGGGAGATGTGCATCAGTTATTGGGCATGAACTCCTCTCCCGATGATTGCACGCTGGCGCTGCGGGGCCTGTCGACGTTGGCGGTACGCCTCGATCAGTTGGAGAGTAGTACGGTCAAGGTCGCGCGCTTCCTGTCTGAACAGCGCGAGATAGAGAGAGTCATGCATCCGGCGCTCCCCTCGTGCCGCGGGCACGAGCTCTGGAAGCGCGATTTCAAAGGATCCGCGAGTGTGTTCTCGGTCCTGTTCAAAGAGAACGTGAGCCCTGAGTCGATCATTCGTTTTATCGATGAGTTGAAATTATTCAAGCTCGGCTTCAGCTGGGGCGGAGTGACGAGTCTCGTCATGCGGTATGAGGAGATTGCACGGACGACCCCGGTGCCGGCGCGGCGGATCGTGCGGTTCAACGTGGGTCTGGAAGCGATAGGCGACTTGCTCGCGGATTTGACGTCCGCGTGGGCGGTATTTCACTAGGCGGGGCTATTGATCAACGTGTCGATTCGGGGCATACCTCGCGCCAGAGCTCGCGCGCCCAGCGCGATAACGTCAGGGCCTCTTCCCATCGATCCGAGAACTCGCGACCATCCGCAGCGGTGATTGCGTAGTCCGGCGGGCCCAGCTCGCACAAGAATACCAGCGCCGCGTCAACAGTCCGGTGCCGCCCCTGCCATGCTATGAATCCCTCGCGCCACCAGCGGCGGAACAATTCCACCCATTTGGCGCTCTGCGGAAAGCTCAAGGGAATCTGGATTTGACCGCGGGCGGCCACTCTTCCCTGGAAGGAGTCCGAGCGCTCTAAAACTTTCGTGATCAGCGCCTGCAAGGAGGGGGGAGGCGGGCAGGGCATTTCGCGATCCACGACGTAATGCGACAAATCGGCGGCGAGACGCATGGCGGGTACCGCATCGAGCAATTGCACCGTCGTGAACAAGTCATTGGTAATGCAGTTGCGGTGTGTCTCGAATTGGATGGGCATGCCTTCCTGGTCCGCGACCCTGAGCCATCCTTCGATCACAGGAATCATCTCGGCCACTTGGATGGGCATCTCCTGGCCGATGACGACGACGTAGGGGGCCTTGATCCGGTGCGCCAGACGGAGTGCCGGACGCAGGTCCTCGATGGATTTGGGAAAGGCGGTCAGGCCGCCGAGCAATTCCGTACGGGCGAAGTGAGGCACGGTGGCTTCGGCTTCGGCGAACGTGAGTGCACCCAAGTCGATGGCCATGCCATCGAAGCCCGCTGCGCGTACGCGGTCGAATTTCTGAGCGGTGGACAGCTCGGGCGAGACCAACTTGTCCATGGCCCAAAGCGCCTGGTAGACATGCAGTCGGTTACTCAGGGGGCGGCTCGATCAAGGGATCACTCGAAGATCCACGCGCGGTCTTGGGGATAGTCGGCCTCGGTCTTGCCGCCCGCGAAGGCGCGCAGCGCGGCGAGCTGGAATCCCCAGTAGGTCATCGTTGGGGCTACGGTTCCACGATCGGTGAAGAGAATCTTGTTCAGTTCGTGAAGCCGATGAAAGGGCACTGCGGGGAAGGCGTGGTGCGCGGTGTGATACGGCATCTGCCAGGCCAGCCAGCGCACCAAGGCATTGGTCCGGGTGCTCCGCGTGTTGTCGAGGGTGTCGTCATGCGGCAAGCCGAGATGTTCGATGGTGTTTTGCAATTGATGCGTGAATTTCATGGCGCACATCGGCGCGAGCCACAAGAGCACGGCCGCCCAACTGTGCGCGAGTGCCGCTAAGGCGGCAATCAGCGCATATCCGGCGAGATGGACGCGCGCCTCGCGAATCAACTCCGCGTGCCGGTATTCCGGGAGGTATGGCTCGGTGACGACCCCTGCCGAGAAGCGCACGATGCGCCGCCAGCGGGTGTACCAGTAGCTCACGCCGCTCATCCACAGGAGGTAGGACTTCAATGTATAGGAATCGCGCGCGAGCTCACCGTCGCGCGCCCAGTCCTGGGTGTAACGATGGTGCGCCATGTGCTGCACCTGATCGAAGGTGCGCGGATAAAAGAGCACGAATCCAAATACCCGACCGACCCACTCGTTGAGCCAGCGAGTGCGAAATACCGTGCTATGACTAAGCTCGTGCTGTCCCGCATAGAGAAAATTGAGGAGCGTGCCGTGAACCATGAAGGCCGGAACTGCCCACCAGGTCCCCCACGACAGCCACAAGAGAGCACCGGTTGCGCCCACGGCGCCTACATGCGATGCCGTCTGCACGGCACCGGCCCAGTTCGAAGCGACACACAGACCCCGCAGTGTCTTAGCGTCGATGAGATCGCGCCGCGCGGCGCCGTCCGGCTTTTCCATGATGCGACTCCTGACAGTCACATTATCGGCGATCCGCAGCATTGATGCAGTATGATTGAACAGGGGGTGGAGACGCCTAAGTCTTTGAAAAACAAATGAAAAAAAATCTAATTCGCAGGCCCCTCGACGCCGCGGGCACGTTTGTGGAGGCGGGCGGCCGGTTTGCAGCGATCAAGCAGCATCCGGCAATCAAGCTATGAAACGAAGTCGTCTCGGCGGCGGGGGTGGGCGAAGTTGCCGTCAGCTATGTGACGGGCATCTCCTGACCGGGCATCCCAACCTTGTAAAGTCCGTGCGCTAGAAAAATTTGCATCACAACAGCAACGGATTGCATCGGGAGAAAAAAATGAGGCAGGGATTGAGCGTCGCCATCTGCGGATTACTGCTGGCGATTCTGGCGGGATGCACCGGAACCACGGTCCGCCCAAGCAATACTCAGCAGATTGTTCCAAAAACGTACACCATAGCGGTGGTCGGGGAAATCACAGCCAATGACGAGTTGTGGCACGCCTATACCATCGAAGCGCGCCGCCAACTTATCAGCGAACTCAATGAGAGCCAGGCGTTCAGCCAGATCTTGGAATCCGCGCCCCCGCCAGGCGGCCACGCCGTCATCGTGACGGGTCAAATTACTGAAGTCGATAAAGGCAGCATGGCTGCCCGAATGCTGGTGGGTTTAGGTGCGGGGCGCGCCCACATCACGGCCGAATTCCAACTCAAGGATTCTAGTGGCGCCTCTCTGGGCACTTATTCAGTCCGAAAGACCTACGCGGGCGGCGCCGGTATCGGCGGCATCGGTCTTTTGGACATGGATGATCTCGCGCAGAAGCTGGGCAATGAGGCGGCAGACTCGCTCGCCGACTGGGCGAAGACCGGCCAGTTCGCGTCGCGCTAGGAGACAGCCGTCGTCTTTGCGGATCAAGCGAGCGACGTCGCGGCGCTTGAAACTAAGTGCGAGGCGGAGCGGGAAGCCAAGATCAAGCCGCTGCGCGATGTGGAGACAGCGCGCCCGATGGCTGCCATTCAGCTCACTGCGTTAGCTTGCCTCACCGGCGACAACCGGCCATGAGAGGCGATCGGTAGTTTGGCGCACGGACCTATCGGTTCACTCTCAGGCCCGCTTGAACAAAATTGCGACACGCGGCACTCGCGCGTCATACCATGGGCGCTAGACCCATTCAATCGAGCAAGCATGGCTGCCACCACAACACGCCCCGATGTTGAAGCACTACGGCTGCTTCGCGCGGGCAAGCTCCAAGAGGCTCGAGAGTTTGCGCTTCGAGCTGTCGCAGGGGCGGGGACGTGCCTGCCCGCACATGCCCTTCTTGCGACCATTCTCCGGGGCTTGGGCCATATCGACGAGGCTGAGCGCACAGTCGTCGAGGCGCTCGAGCAATCCCCAGGTGTTGCCGATGCCTACGACGCGCTTGCATACGTCTCGATGCAGCTGGGCCGGCACCAACGCGCCAATGCTCTCTACCGGCGAGCCGTCGAGCTAGCGCCGGGAGATCCCCGCTTTTGGTACAACCTCGCGTCGAGCGAGCGCACTTTCGGCCGGTTGGAAGAGGCGGCGTCGGCCTGCGACCGCGCTATCGCTCTTGATGCCGCGCAATACCCGAGTTATCTGCTGCGCTCGGAGTTGCGCGTGCAGAGCGCAACAGCCAACCACATCGATGAGCTGCAGCGGCAACTGTCGCTGCGGTCGGCGGACGATCGCGCGCAAATGTTCCTGGGTTATGCTCTCGCGAAAGAGCTCGACGACGTCGAGCGTTACGACGAGGCCTTCCGCTGGTTCTCCCATGCCGCCGCGACCCGGCGGCGGCACCTCGCCTACGATGTTGCCGTGGACGAGCGCAAGCTCGGGCGAATTGCGGCCGCATTCTCCGCGCAAGCGATGCGCATAGGCGTCGACGACCGGCGATCCGCACGCTACATTTTCATTCTGGGATTGCCGCGCTCGGGCACCACGCTGCTCGAGCGGATTCTGACCGGCCTGCCGGGAGTGCTATCCAACGGCGAGACCGAGAACTTCTCGCGCGCGCTCCTGGCGGTCTCACCGTCCGAGGGCGCGGACGTATTCGCTCGCGCCGCGGCCGCCGATCCTGTGGCGGTCGGCGCGCACTATGACCGTCTCGCCGGCGGCAGCGGCGATTCCCACGTCATCGAGAAAATGCCGCTCAATTATCTTTACCTGGGCGCGATCCGGCGCGCGCTGCCGGAGGCGAAGTTGCTGCTCGTCCGACGCGCGCCTCTCGACAGTTGCTTTGCGATGTACCGCACGCTGTTTGGCGAGGCGTATCCTTTTAGTTACGACTTCCAGGATATCGCGCGCTACTACGACGCCTACGAGCGACTCATTGCGCATTGGCTGCGCGAGTTCGGCGACGGGATCCACCAGGTCGCGTACGAAGATCTCGTGCTTGCTCCGGCACAGATCGGAGCGGCGGTTGCAAAGCATTGCGGAGTATCCTGGAGTGCGAGCGCCATCGACGTTCAGAACAACGCCGCCGTTTCGCTCACCGCCAGTGCCGCGCAAGTGCGTCGGCCGATTTACGGCAGCTCATCGGGCCGCTGGCGGCACTACCGGCGGCATCTTGCGCCGCTGATCGCGGCGCTGCGCGAGCGCGGGATTTCCCTGCCCGACGATGTCTAGCAGCCGCACCGCGGCTATCGCACGCCCCCCATCAGCCGCTTGATGAGTGGCGTCAACAGCACCATGACAGCGGCGCTGGCTAGCGACCACCCGCAGATCTTCAGAAACAGTCCGGGCAGAGAGCTGAGATTCGCGGCGTCGTACTCGCCCGAAAGTTGACCGGCCAGATTGTTTCCCAGAGCGAGCGCGAGAAACCACAGCCCCATCACCTGACCGACGAAACGGGTGGGCGCGAGCTTCGTCATCGAGGAGAGTCCTACCGGTGAGAGGCACAGGTCGCCGCACTCCTGCAGGAAGTATGTGACAAGGAGCCACATGGGCGATACCTGCATCCCGCCGAGCACGTATCGGGAGGCGAAGAACATCACGATGTATCCGAGGCCAAGCAGCCCAAGACCGATCGCGAACTTCACCGGCGGAGTCGGGTTCCTGTCGCGGCGTCCGAGCGCGATCCAGAGGGCGGCAAACAGGGGCGCGAACAGTATGGTGACCAGTGCAGTCGTCCCCTGCAGAACACCCGCCGGCAAGATCCATCCCAAGATGTGGCGGTTTGTATAGCGTTCAGCAAACAGGTTCAGCGATGCGCCGCCCTGCTCGAATCCGGCAAAAAAGGCGGCATACGCGGCGAACAGCGCGGCCATGACGTACACCCGCCGACGCTCCGTCCCGTCGAGGCGGGCGAAAAATATCAGGTAAGCAAAGAACGCCGCCGCGCAGAGTGCAATAACCCACGATGCACCCGCTGCGATTTGTATCGGGTTCAGTACCAATCGCCCCGTGAATGCGAGCAGCGCCAGCAGACTCACGACCATGAGAAACACGATGACGGGAAGCCAGGAGGCACGCTCTGCACTCGCTGCCCTGCGCCCGCTCTGACCGAGCCACTTGCGCGTCATCATGAATTGAGCGAGACCCAGGATCATGCCCACGACGGGAAGGACGAAGCCCCAGCGCCAGCCGAACCTCGCGGCGCAGAGCGGCACGAGCAGGGAGCCGAGCAGCGCGCCGACGCTGATGCCGACGTAGAAGATCGAGAATCCCGCATCTCGGGGCGCGCCACCCTCCGGATACAGGTCTGCCACCAATACACTGATGTTCGGCTTGAGAAGGCCCACCCCGAGGACGATTACGGCAAGGCCCAAAAAGAAAAACTGGGTCCCGGCCATGACCAACAGCGCATTGCCCACCGCGATGAAACTGCCTCCTGCGATAATTGCGCCCTGTGCACCGAGCAGACGGTCACCGATCCAACCGCCGAACAGGGCGAATACGTAGGTCGCGGCAATGTAGAGTCCGTAGATGGCGCTCGCCGTGCGGTCATCGAGGCCGAAGCCACCCTCGCTCGCAGCGGCGACGACATACAGAATGAGGATGGAGCGCATCCCGTAGTAGGAGAATCGCTCCCACATCTCGGTCAGGAAGAGCGTTGCGAGCCCCCGCGGCTGGCCAAAGAGGTCCCGCGCCGCCGGCGCCGGTTTCAGATCAAGTCCCGTGCGAACGTTTCGCTCCAGCGTCGCTCGGCGACCACTTCACCATTGAGGCGCGCGGTGACGACGCCCGACAAGTAGAAGTTGCCACGGTCGCTGGAGAGCTCCGCGCGCGTGTCGATCACCGAGCGCCAGCCCTTGCGGCCCAGAGCGTACGACTGTGTGACTACCGAGCGCGCGGACAGCGGGTCGTCGTCACGGATCGTGAGCTCGCGCTTGAGGCTGTGCGCAACCTCCACATCGATGGCGTCGAGACGCAGGACGCCTTCGCCGAAGACGCCGCCGACCGCTTCGGTCACGTACGTTGTCTCGCCGGTCGCGTGGTCCTGCACGCTGTAGCGGCGCACGACGCCAGGATCGAGCTGCGTCATCGGAGTTCGCGGGCCATGTGCCGGCGCCGGAAACGAAACGGAGGGTCCGGCATCGGCCGGGCGCACCGGCAGTTCGAGCACGCTGGTGGCGGTTTGGATCGTCAGCGTCGCGGGGTAGGGCGCGGGCCATACGATGGGCCAGTAGGCGCTCGCGAGCGACAGCCGGATACGGTGCCCCGCCATGAAGCGGTGACCGCAGACGTTCATCGTCAGGTCGACATCGTAGGCGACGTCCGGTTCGAGAGGCTGCGGGTGCTCATGACTGTCGCGATGCGTGAGATTGAGGACCTGGTAGCTGACGCGCAGGGCGCTTCCATCCGGCATGACTTCCGACAGGCGCACGGCGACTTGCGCGATCCTGGCATCGGCGGCGATGCGCAGCCGCAGACGCGGCGCACCCAGCACCGCGATATCGCGCTCGAGCAACGCCGTCTCGAACACGAGCGCACCGCCGTCATCGAGTCGCTGATCGGTGGGATGCTCGCCCGGGCAGCCCGCGGCCATCCATTCCCCCGACGCCTTGCCGTGGCTCTGCGGTGAGCGGATGGAGAAGGTGCCGCCCGCATCGGGCCGCTCACCGAGACTCTGGTCTGCCCGCAAGTGCAGCCGCAGCGGCTCGATGGTCGGCGACGGCCACACGGGTTCGCCGACCCACTTCCCCGGCGCGAACGAGCGCGTTCCTGTGGGGGCCACCGGGTCCTCCACGTAGGCTCGCAACATCGGCTCGTTCATGATTCCGGTATCGCGTCCCTTCAGCCACTGGTCCCACCAGCGCACGGCTTCCTGCAGGTAACCGATCGCAGGACCGGGCACGCCGTCGTGGGGATAGAGGTGACCCCACGGACCGATGATACCGAGCCTCGGTACTTTGAGCCCTTCGAGCAGCCGCGGGACCGCATTGGTGTAGGCGTCCGCCCAGCCGCCGATCGCGAGCACCGGGCACTCGATCGCGGCGAAGTCCTCGCAAATGGAGCCGTGCTTCCAGTACGCATCGTAGCGCTGATGGCCGAGCCACAGCGCGGGGAAAAACGGTAGATCCTCGATGCGCTTGAGCCAGCGCTCGCGCCATTCCGGCCCCGCGATCTGCGGCTCGAGGGGACGACTCTGGTAGGCGAGCATGATGCTGCCCCACCAAAGGTTGTCGTTGAGGAGGCAGCCTCCCATGTAATGGATGTCATCGGTATAGCGATTGTCAGTCGAGAACGTGGTGATGACCGCCTTCAATGCCGGCGGGCGCCGTGCAGCGATCTGCAGACCGTTGAAGCCGCCCCATGATTTCCCCTGGATCCCGACTGCGCCGCTGCACCACGGCTGGCGCGCGATCCAGGCAATCACTTCGAGCGCGTCGTCCTGCTCCTGCTTGAGATACTCATCGGCGAGATACCCCTCGGAGTCGCCGGAGCCGCGCATGTCGACCCGCACGGCGGCATAACCGTGTGCAGCGAAATACCCGTGCATCGGCTCGTCGCGTGCACGCGTGCCATCGCGCTTGCGGTACGGAATGTACTCGAGCACGGCGGGGACCGGCGTGCGCGCGGCGCCGTCCGGAAGCCAAAGCCGTGCGGCCAGCCGGCACCCATCACTCAGCGTGATCCAGATGTTTTCCTCGACATGCACCGTCATGTCGGGCCGTCCGTCACTGCTCACTCCTCGAGTGTTCCGCGATGTACGCTTGCGCCTCGGCGCAGTACCAATCGACAAATCGCATCACCAGCTGTTCGCTGACTTGTGAGTACGGACCGGGTACGTAGGCGATCGAATCGACGCCGCGCTGATTGTTCTCGCTCAGGGCGCGGTCCTGATCATTGGTCGCGCTCCACACCTCGATCAAGCGCCCGAGATCGTAGTCGACTCCTTCGACCGCATCCTTATGCACGATCCAGGTTCCCGTAACGGCCGTCTGTCCGGGGCCCAGGGGAAGCGCCTGGAAGAAGAAGCCATAATCGCCGACCAGGTGGTTGAAGCCATTGGGCTGGACCGCCCACCACAGGTCCCCGACATCGCCGTCGCCGACCCGCCCGAGCGTCTTCGCCACCGCCGCCTTGCCGTCCATGGAGTAAGAGACCGCGCCTTCGGCGAGAGGGTAGCGGCCAATTTCGTACCAGGAACCGATCACCGAGCCCGTCCTGAGGCCCTTGGCTTCGCATCGGGCCTCGTAAGCGGCCACGAAGGCGGGCGTTCGGCCCGGTACATCTGGCGCCGTGTAATCGTTATAGGTGCGCATCAGCTGGGGGTGTCCCGCACGGCAGTGATAGCACTCACGGCCGTTTTCCATGACGAGTTTCCAGTCGGCGCGCTCGATGAGCACGGCGGTATGCGCCACCTTGGCGTTGCGCAGGTCGTGCGGTTCGAGCATCGGTTCGAGCATCGCGCGAAAGGGGGCGAAGTCCGGCGGATCGTCGCTGAGGCACACGTAGATGACTCCCGCCACGGTCTCGACGCGCGCGGGCCGCAACGAATACGCCCCCGTATCAAAATCCGCCGGCATACGCGAGACTTGCAAGAGCTTGCCGCGCAAATCGTAAGTCCACTGGTGATAAGGACAGACCAGACGCCGGGCGTGCCCGCGTCGCTCGCGACAAATCTGCGCTCCGCGATGACGGCAGGTGTTGAACAGTGCGCCGATTTCCCCATCCTGGTTGCGCAGTACCACGACCGAGGTTGTGCCGATGGTGTGGGTCAAATAATCGCCGGGCCTCGGGATCTCCGCCTCCAATCCGGCCTGAATCCACTGCCGTTGGAAAATGGCCTGGATATCAAAGTCGTGCATCGCCGGATCGAGATAGAGCGCTTGGGGCAGCGAGTGTGCAGGCCGGCGTTCGGCAAAAAGCGCGCCCATCTTGTTCACAAGGGTCACGGATCACATCTCCAGCTTAGGTCATAAACAGATCGGCGGCTTTGCAGCGTCGCGGCGCGGATTGGCCGAGGTCGTTATCGATTGGGACGGTAAATGAGGTCGCCGTACTTCTTCCATTGACCGCTCCCGGCGGGCGCCACAAAGTGGAGGTTGCGCAACGAGCCATCGGGCTGCTTTTCCCAGGTGTCCTTGACGTCACGGTTACGCGACGGCACCACGCTTGTGAGAACGAACGATCCATCCGCCGCCAGTGAGCCGTACATAAGGATAGCGCCCCATTGATTGTCCGCCCACATCTGAATCCAGCGCTCGCCATCGAAGCGGTTAATGCTCATGCCGCCGAACCGGTACTTGACCCCCGGGCGCCGATACATGTCGGTAATAAAAGTCAGATTCTGCTGGATGATGCAGCCTTCGGCGTGCTTCTCGATTCGATCGAATGCCACGAGCCGCTTGCTGTCGGCATCGAACACCTGCCAGTCACCCACCCAGAAATCAAGCTAATGGTGCTGCAGCGTATCGCAAGTCGCCGGTGTCGAGGACTGCTCCAGCGCCAAGGTCTCCGCTGCTGACACCAGCGCCGGCCTCGCTAAGATGCCCGCCGACACCGCGACGCAGAGGGCCACGGCTGCGGCGCTCAATGGATGCGCCACCCTGGGCATGAGGAGAATTTGTCGTGGCATCGGAGGCTCCGGGTCAGAAAGTGTAGCCCACTCGAATGCCGATGACCCGCGGCGGGTTCACCAGAGAATCATCGGCCAGCCCATAGAAATTCTGCCCCGGAGCCGCCTGCGGCGGCGGCACCAATACCGACTCTCTGTTGAGGAGGTTGGTGACATAGGCCGTGTAACGCCAGGGCCTGTGATTCACGGTCGCGGACAGGTTCACGACCTCATAGGAGGAGTTTTGCTGTACGGTCGTAGAGCCCAGCACGGGCGCGAGCGACATCGTTTCCGACGATCGGTAGGACCCATTCAACGACAGTAAGAGATCGTAGTCCTGCACCAATCGCCTCGAGTAGTTCAGAGCCGCGTTGAGGCTGACTTTGGGACTCCCCGGCAATTGCTGGCCGTTACTCCCATGAAGCTCCCCAGGCACGACCGTGCCGGTACTTTCGCCGTTGTTGGCAGGAAGCGAGAAGTCGCTGCTCAACCTCGCATCGGCATAGGCGAAGCCGACCGCGTAGCTAAACCCCGGCAGCCCCAACGGCCCGGTCGTCTCGAACTCGAAACCCTTCGAGACGGCCGAGTTGGCGTTGTACACCGCAAGATTGCCCGACGGCAGGCTGGATGAGATCTGCGGTTTATCCCAGTCGATGTAAAAGACATCCACGGTGTAGCTCAAGCCGTTGTCGAACCGGCCCTTGAGTCCGGTCTCGTAGTTGTTGGTCTTGTCGGGCTGATACGTGGCCAACAACGGACTTTCCCGGAAAATTCCGGTTAACGGAACGGAGTTTGCGCCGCCGCGGCGGAAGCCCTGAGACCACAAGGCGTACACGTATTGATGGTGAGCGTACTCGTACGATGGATCGACCTTGCCGACGGTTTTGGAGGCCGGCGCGTTGTGCGGGGTGGCCGGAATGTCGACCGGAAACGTATAGTCCACGTAAGACTGGGCGTCCGTGAAAGTTTGCTCGAAGTGCCGGACTCCGAGGGTGATCTGGCCGTGGTCGATGAAATGCCAGGTCAGTTCGCCGTACACCGACTTGTCGGTGAAATTCTGCGTGTCGATCTGCTGGAAAACGACATCGCCGGGAGCCGCCAAGATTGTCTGACCCAGCAGTGCCGCGCGTTCGGGTGATCCCGGATCGAAGATGGTCCAGTCACCGGTGCTGGTCTGCTTCTCGTAAAAGACGCCGAGAACATAGTCCAGCACGTTCTGTTTCTTGGTGTCCGACACGAGGCGCACTTCCTCGGTGAACGTGTGCTGGTGATCGGCGAAGAAATAATCGTAAACGAACCGAGGATTGGTGGGCGTCCCGGCGTAGTAAGGGAACGCCGCCCCGTCATAATAGCCGGCGAGGTTATAGGTCTGGTCCTGCTGGACCGAGCCGGTGGTGGTGTAGTACGAACTCGTCGACGACAGCGTGGCGAACCCGGCGTCGTAGCTCAGATCGGCGCTGGTGAGATTCGTGTAGCGCGAAAATGGTTGATTGATTTGCGAGAATTCCTGGTACTTTCCGCCCGGCGGCAACGTAATCCGCGGATCGAGAGGCGACGGACCCCCGGGAAAATTCAGGTTGACCGACGGGCCGCCATCTCCCTGTACGCCCGAGTGCAGGAATGCGAGGGTGGCGCTGAATGTCTCGTTCGGCTTCCAAAGGCCGGCGATGCGTCCGGTAAAAGTCTTCTGAAAATTCCAATCTTCGCGGCTCGAATAGATCGCGGGGCTGTCGATCGGGTCGCCAGGGTCCGCAAGGACTGGAATTCCGTTCGGGCCGCTATTCGTGCGCTTCAGTAGGCCATAGACATCGATCCATCCGGGGTCGTACTCATACTTCGCCGAGGCGCGAATCGCCACGGTATCGGCGAGCGGTATGTTGACCATGGACTTGAGGGTATAACCCGTGCCGCTCGAATTGTAGAACCGGTCGCCGCCGGCCTCGACCGATGCCGCGAAGGCGCTCGGATCCGGAGCGTTCGGAATCAGGCGCAGAGCGCCCCCCAGCGCGCCTGCCCCATACAGTGTTCCCTGAGGTCCGCGCAGCACCTCGATCTGCTGGAGGTCATCCAGTTGGAAATAGCCGTCGACCGGCGAATTGCCGATGTACGTGCCCACGGGGTTTTGCTCGAAAGTACGAAAGCCCCGCTGCGGCTCGGCGGTTGCATTGATGCCGCGAATGATGGGCGACACGGACGCCGACAGCCTGGCGCCGGTATCATACATGGAGAGGCCCGGTACATTGTTCGCGAGGGACATGATGTCGGAGACGCCGCTTTGGCTCAGTTGCTCGGCGCTGATTACCGAGAGACTGTAAGGCACCGATTCGAGCACTTGCTCGCGCCGAGTCGCCGTGACGGTGATTTCCTGCAAGGTTGCTGAGCTTGCATCGCCCTGGTCCGCGAGTGAAGCACGCGGCAGTCCATAAAGGGCGAAAAACACCGCTGCTCCGACCGTGCTCTTGCGCGGTAGCCCGCAGCGGGCTTGAGTCTGCGCCGAGCGCCTCAAACGTGCATTTCCCATTGGTTTCTCCCTTTGTAATAGCGTGCAGGCCGCACGTTACCGCGGCCGGGCGGCACCTCCTTGGCATCCTCCCGGATGCGACGGGACTTTTGCGAAGCGGTGCGAGTCGATAGTAATATGATCTGTACACCACTGTCACGTTTCTAGACGTGTGCGTACAGGGAGACCAGGGTCGTGCACCAAGAGCTGGCATGCTGCGCCCGGTCACGGTGCGAGCACACGGGGGTCACGGGAGTCGATGGAGTCGTTACCGGCTGACGACGCCAGCCGCGCGGGTCTTCCGGCGAGGGGGATGTCCCTGGAGGTTTTTCGCTGCCGGCCGCACCGCGCCCCCAGGGGTGAAACCGTGCCGCGCATGAAAGCGCTGGAGCTCGCGGGGTAGGGCGGCGGACCCCGTAAAGATCTCGACGTAGTCAGGGATCCGGGCCATCCGTGTCGCCAGATCCTCTTTGGTCTTCATGGAGATATAGCCGATCTGCGTCAGATAAATGGTTCGCGCTCTGACATCCGCAGCAAGCGGCTCATATTTGCAGCGGACGAACATGTCCGTCAACGCCTGGATTCGAGTCGCATCCGCCGCGCGGATGGCAGCGGTCACCTTCGGCGACTGCTGCGCCCAGCTGCGAATCGCAAACTCGAACTTGGAATCGAACAAAGCGGGATCGAGCCAGCAATCGAATACGTTGAAGATCGCCTCCGTGATGCTCTCAGCGTAGCTTTCGCATTGTTTGACCAGACTTCCCGTATTTTTTGCCCGCCACTTCTCAAGAAGCGCGGTCAGGAGCGCTTCTCGGTCCTTGAAGAACCAGTAAAAGCTGGTTCGCGAGAGCTTGAGCTTCTTGGAGAGCGGCACGATGCGCACCGCGTCGACGCCGGACTCGATGAGAATCTCATAAGCGGCGTCCAGCCATGCTTCTGCCGATCCCCGCCATCCCGCCTCGATCATGTTCGACTGGTCCATGTCCGACTTTATCATAATCTTCCTATGCTTCATTTCGACGCCTGTACTGATGTGTCGTCTGTATTGACATGCTTGTACATACTTTGGGCATTCGTTAGCATCGATCGCAGCACTTCGCCGTTCTTGGGCTGCCTATGTCTGGAATCGCTTCGCCGGGCGCGTTCGATCAAATCGAGACCGCCTGGATTCCCATGTCCGATGGCATTCGGCTCGCGGCGCGGATGTGGATTCCCAAGTCGGCGCTGCAAGAGGCGGTGCCAGCGATCATCGAGTACATTCCTTACCGTCGCCGCGACGGCGCGCGCGAGCGTGACGATCAAACGTACGGCTACCTTGCGGCGAACGGCTATGCGTGCGTCCGCCTGGACATCCGCGGCTCGGGCGATTCGGAAGGGATCATCGAGGATGAGTACTTGCCGCAGGAGCAACACGATGCAGTGGAGGCGATCGCTTGGATCGCCTCCCAGCCCTGGTGCAGTGGTGCCGTCGGCATGGCAGGGATCTCCTGGGGAGGCTTCAATGCGCTGCAGGTGGCGGCACGTCGCCCCGCGGCACTCCGCGCAATCCTCACCGTGTGCTCGACGGATGACCGCTATGCGGATGACATGCACTACATGGGCGGTGCTCATCTCACCGGCAATTTAGAGTGGGGCTCGACATTTTTTTCGATCATGGCGCGGGCGCCGGACCCGTTGGTCGTGGGGGAAGGCTGGCGCGCGCAGTGGCTCGAGCGTCTTCGTGCGGTGAGGCCGGTGACAGGCACTTGGCTCAAACACCAGCGCCGCGATGCATATTGGAAACAGGGCTCGGTTTGCGAGGACATCGGCGCCATTACCTGTCCCGTGATGGCGGTCGGCGGGTGGGTCGATGGATACTCGAACGCTATTTTTCGTTTGCTGCGCGATCTCGACGTTCCGCGTCTTGGGATCGTCGGCCCCTGGGGACACAAGTATCCGAACCTCGGCATCCCCGGGCCGGCCATCGGCTATCTCGCCGAGGCGCGGCGTTGGTGGGACCATTGGTTGAAGGGCATCGATACCGGCATCATGCAAGAGCCGATGCTGCGAGCTTATGTGCAGGATTGGATCGACCCGGCGAGCCACCATGACCTGCGGCCGGGGCGGTGGGTAGGAGAGCAATCTTGGCCGAGCCCGCAGATCGTCATGCGGAACTGGTCTATCAATGCCGGTAGTCTGGGCACCCAGCCGCAAGAGGGCCCGGCGCTCTCGATCAGCTCGCCGCAGACCACGGGTGCGGCGGGCGGTGAGTGGTGCCCTTATTCTCTAGGCGGCATCGGCCCTGAACTGCCGCTCGATCAGCGCCGCGACGATGCCTTTTCGCTCGTATTCGACGCCGCGCCGCTGACTGCCCCGCTCGAGATCCTCGGTGCCGCAGTGCTCGATCTGACGCTCTTCGCCGATCAGGCCATCATGCATCTGATTGCCCGCCTGAGCGATGTCGCGCCCGACGGGCAAGTGGCGCGCGTGACTTACGGGGTGTTGAATCTCGCGCATCGCGGCAGTCACGAGAGTCCGGAGCCTCTCGAACCCGGGCGCCGCTATAACGTCACGCTGGCGTTGAACGATGCCGGCTATCGGTTCGGCACTGGACATCGTGTCCGCGTTGCGATCTCCACCTGCTACTGGCCGATCGTTTGGCCCGCACCCAAATCCGGCCGCCTCAGCATCGTACCGGGATCGAGTCGCTTGAGCTTGCCCGTCCGCGCAGCCGCCCAGCCGGAAAAGCCGCTGGCCTTCGCGCCCGTCTCAGGCGCGACGCCGGCACCGCGCAAGGTGCTGCAGCCGGGCGGGGTCCACCGAACCCTCGCCATCGATGTCGGCAGCGGCATCGAGCGCATCGAAGTGCTGCGCGACGACGGCCGCGCGCTCATCGAAGACGTCGGCGTCGAAACGGGATTTCGCAAGATCTTGCGCTATCGCATTCATCCCGCCGATCCATCGACCGCGCGCGCTGAGGCAGACTATGAGGTGATCCATCGACACGCGCACGGCTGGGATACGACCATACGGACCCGTTCAGCGATTGGTTGTACCGCGGAGTATTACCTGCTGGAAGCCGAGCTCGAGGCGTTCGAGGGCGAGGAGCGCGTTTTCTCGCGTAGCTGGTCGGAGCGCATTCCGCGCGATTTCACTTGAGCGACAAGCCTGGTCTGGAACGCGGGTTGATGCTCGCAGCCTTCTTCGTAGCCAATGCGCTGCCCGAATTCCTGTGGAGCAACTTCCCGCCGATCATGACGCTTGTCGAGGCGAAGTACCGGATCAATGAGACGACGGCGAGTCTGCCGATCATCATGTTCTCCGTCGGCACCGTTCTGTCGGCGGGCATCGCCGGAAAAATCATCGATCGGCAAGGATACCAGCTGTCGACGCGCATCGGGCTCGGCATGCTCGCTGTGTTTTCGCTGCTGCGCGCAGTCGATGGCCCATTCTGGTTGTTGGTGGTGGCTCAAGGAGCCATCGGCGCGGCCTTCTCCTTCATCGCCGGCGCAACGTCGTCCTATGTCGTCGACTGGTTCGAGGGGAAGAGCACTGCCTTGGTGACGGGACTTTGCGTGATTGGTCTGTATATCGGTCTCGGATCGTCCATGGTCATCACGCCGGTTCTGGTGGGTCATTATGGCTTCGGCGGGACCATGCGAATCACGGCTGCGGCGTCGGTCCTGATTCTCTTCATTGCCTACCCGCTAATCCGCCAGCGCCGCGCCGTCACACCTATTCGTGGCAGCCAACCGGCTGCATCCAGCCTGCAGCTGGTGAAGAATCGGACGCTCGCACTCGTGTTCGTCATCAGTTATCTGACGGGCGGGTTGTTCAGTGCCGTCGCGACGGCCCTCGAGCCGATCTGGGCACTGCGCGGCTTTACGCCCGAGCAGGCGGGCCTGGCGAATGGCATGTTCATATTGGGCGGCATTGCCGGTAGTTTCCTGATGCCGCTGCTGCAGACGCGGTTGAATAATGCCAAGCAAGTGCTGGTCCTTTGCTCCTTAGGCGCATTGCTGCTGACATATCCGCTACTGATCGCACCCAACCCCCTGGTCGGCAATGTCATTGCGGTGTTCTTGGGAATATTCTGGATGGGGAATATTCCTGTGTGTTACACCGTGATGGAGAGGGGTGCCGGCGTTGCGCAGGCCGGTTCGGCCTTGAGCCTGTTCTGGGCGATCAATAGCGTTGGATCGGTCACGCTCGTCTGGATGTTCAGCGCGGTCATGGATGGGACCTCCTGGCGCGTCGCGGCCATGGTGACGCTCGTGCTGCTCGCAATCAACCAGCTAGTCACCTTTGCGCTACCGCGCGACCCTCAACCAATTCCTGCCGAGCGGTTGATCTAGTGCGGAGGATTCCAGCTCACAGGTCTTTCACGAGACGGAGAGCATCGTAGATGGCCGCATGCGTATTTCTTGCCGCAACGGCATCGCCGATCCGAAATAGCTGAAAGGTTCCGGCCGGGTTGGTCGCAACGGTCTGGATCGCTCCGGCGAGCAGCTGCTCGTAGTCGATGGCACCCAGATTTCGCGATAGTGGCTTCAGCGCGAAATACAGATCATCGAGCGGTAGCGTGCCGTGATTGACGATGATCTGGTCGACGTGCCGCTGCTTTCGCACCCCGCCATAGTCGCTGCCGACTTCGGCCACCAACCGATTGCCATCGCGGGCAACGGATTCCAGCCGAAAGGTAACGGTGAACGTGACATCGTGTTTTTGCAGACTGCGCATGTAGGGCACTAGCGTCATGGCCATCACTTCGGGCGCGAAGGTGCGATCCGGTGTCATGATCTCCAGCTTGGCGCCGGCAGCTGCGATGAACTCGGCCGCCTGCAGCGCCGCGTGATCGCCGGCGTCGTCGAAGAGCAAGACCTCGCGACCCGGCTTGATGTGACCAGAAATCACATCCCAGGTTGAGGCGACAAGATCGTTCCCTGACTGCAACACTTCCGTATGCGGCACGCCGCCGGTCGCCACGATTACCACATCGGGCTGTTCGACGAGAACGTCGGCTGCTTCGGCCAAGGTGTCGAACCTAAATTCAACTCCAAGCTTGCTGCACTGTGCCACCCGCCAATCGATGATCCCGAGCATCTCCCGGCGACGTGGGCTTTGAGCCGTCAGCCGCACTTGACCGCCGGGCTGCCCGGTTGCTTCGAATACGATGACCCGATGGCCGCGCTCCGCTGCGACGCGAGCCGCCTCCAGTCCCGCCGGACCCGCGCCGATGACTACGAGCTTGCGCCCGCTTGCAGCGCGCGGCACCTCGTGCGGCATGGATAGTTCACGCCCGGTCGCGGCGTTATGCAGGCAATACGCAGATCCGCCTTGATAGATCCGATCGAGGCAGTAGTTAGCGCCCACGCACGGTCGAATTTCATCCTCACGTCCCTCGACGATCTTTCGCACTATATGCGGGTCGGCCATGTGCGCACGAGTCATGCCGATCATGTCGACCTTGCCGGAGGCGATCGCGTACCGGGCAGTCGCGACGTCATCGATCCGAGCGGCATGGAACGTCGGGAATCGGGTGGCCGCGCGAATTTCTCCGGCCAGTTCGAGATGCGGCGAGCTCGCCATGCCCTGTATTGGAATGACGTCGGTCAGACCCGGATCGGTATCGATGTGACCGCGGATGACGTTGAGAAAATCGATCATGCCGCAAGCCTTGAGCCGGCACGATATCTCCAGGCCGTCCGACTTCGTGAGGCCTCCCTCCAGCATCTCGTCCACTGTGTAGCGAATACCCACGATAAAGGCGGTGCCCACCCGCCGGCGAATCGCCGCAAGAACGTCGAAGGTGAACTGCAGACGGCCATCGAGCGATCCGCCGTAAGGCGCATCCAGATCGTTTGTAAGCGGCGACCAAAACTGGTCCAGCAGATGACCGTAGGCCTGAAGCTCGATCCCATCCAGGCCCGCCGCCTGCATGCGCTCCGCCGCATCGGCGTAATCGCGGATGATGCGCTCGATATCCCAATCCTCGGCCTTTTTTGGAAATGACCGGTGGGCAGCTTCGCGCGCGTGTGACGCGGACACCGCCGGGAGCCACGCCGCCTTGTCCCAGCGAGTGCGTCGTCCCAGATGCGTCAGTTGGATCATCACGGCCGCGCCGTGAGTGTGACAGGCGTCGGCGAGCTCTCGCAGCCAGGGAACCACTTCATCCTTGTAAGCGAGAATGTTATTGAAGACGGGAGGGCTGTCGCGCGACACCGCGGCGGATCCCGCGGTCATCGTCAAAGCAATACCCGCCTTGGCTCGTTCGACGTGATATGCACGGTAGCGCTCCTTGGGCATGCCGTCTTCCGCATAAGCTGGCTCGTGCGCGGTCGTTATAATGCGGTTACGAAGAGTCAGATGCTTGAGCTGGTAGGGCTCGAGGAGCGGGTCGCGCGACATCAGTGGCGCTCTCTGAGATAGGGTCGACATAATCAAGGCTATCAAAAATGTACACTGATGTCGATAAAATAGACGGCTAAGTACATGGAGTCTGCTCGGAGCTGTCAGAGGCAACCCATGCCAGACATTTCTGTCGAGAACGCCATCCGGTCGGTGCTTACGCGCATCGATGCCGCATGGCGGGAAAAGAAGTTCGATGGACTCGAGGAGTGCTTCGACGACGGCGCAGTTATCGTCGGGCCCAACTATGCAGAATATGCGGTTGGTGGAAAGGCCTGCGCAGAGGGTTATCGAGAGTTTGCATGCAATGCGTCGGCACTTGATTACTCAGAACGCGAACACAAGTTGCGTGTGTGGCCAGACACGGCTGTGTATACATTTGCTTGGCAGATGACATATGAACGAGAAAATGGTCCCAAACTCGAATCGGGTAGCGACCGGCTTGTGTTAGGTCGGTTCGGAGACCGTTGGCGAGTGCTGTTTCGCTACATCCATTTTGCTCCAGCCGTGTAGTTCGCGTTGGATGGCGCGGCCTTGTCGCGCTTTGTCTTCGGGGCGGCCACGGAGCAGCGAGGCGCGGGCGAAACCCGCGCCTCGCCTAGTGCCTTACACGGCCTTATTGCTTGTCGAAGACCAACGTATCGTCGTATGGTGTGCCGTCGGCGTGCGTGCCCTTGTTATGGACCGTCAGCGTCTTGCCATCAGCCGACACGACGCGATGCACTGTGCCGACCGCTTTGCCGCCCTTCGAGAGCGCGAAGTCGCTGGTGCGCGGGTTGATTGCCTTCCCGGTGCCGCTGTCGGCGTCGGGATTGCCGGTCATCGCATGCATTTTGCCGTCGTATGCCAGGGTCACGTGCATGGACATTTCTTTGCCGTCAGCGCCGACCATTTTTTGATCGAGGGTCGTGCCGTCGGCGCCGTCGCTGTACACGCGTGTCCCGCTCTGTGGCGCCGTGCCACTGAACTTCGACTTCGCGACATTGAGCTTCCAGGTCCCGTCCACGGCATCGGCCGCGAAAGCGGTGGTGCCGAGGAACAGCGTGCTGAGCAGTGCGATAACTACAATCTTTACCATAGCCCTTCTCCCCTTTTGATGTTTTGCTTCTACTTGGTGGGCAAACGCGGCCGTTGGATTCGGACGCGACGCGCGACTATGCGCGTACGTCCGGGCGGCCGCAAGCGCCGCTTCGCCGCGCGCGCTGCGTGCGCGAGGTGCTCGGAGGCGGCCCCGACCAGGCCAGGAAAGGCGGCATGGTAAGCATGGCAAATGTCGAGCGACTCGAAGGTACACGTAACTCGTTGATTTGACACAGGTCCGCAGGATTTTTGGCTTGACAGAGAGACGCCGGCTCCTGACAATGCTCGGCTCTTCGTGGTGAGGTAGCTCAGCTGGTTAGAGCGTGGCACTCATAATGCCGAGGTCGAGGGTTCGAGTCCCTCTCTCACCACCAAAATCAATGGGTCCGAAGAGCCACGGTCTCGCGCCGCGCCGATTCGGGGATTTGTGGGACCGGGTCGGGCCTCGATCCGGACTAACGTACCGGCGGAAATAGAAGGGGGATCGCCTCGAGCTTGTTTCGAGAGGGTCGTCTAAGGTCGAATGCGCGAGACCTCACTGCGTGACCGATCACGTTAGGCGATTGCTCCCGTCAAAAAAGCAATTGGACGGGTTCCTCGCCATCTTCGAAAGTTGAGCCTTGGATCGCGACAACAGCTCAAAGGTCAAGGTTTATAGCAATTATAACTCTCAGATTATATTTAACATTTATAACTTGTGAGTTATATCTTGAAAACAGAACTTTAGAGTTATATAATGCAGGGATGAACACCCTACTTCTGCAAAGCCCTTCGCAGCTTCCCCTGCATCTGAAGTCACTGCGCAAGTCTCGCAAGATGACTCAGGCCGATATGGCCAAACGCTTGCAGATCACACAGGAACGCTACTCCAAAATGGAGCGCAATCCACAACTGATCGCCACCGGTCGACTTCTCGAGATTCTCGGCCATCTTGGGGTGGATGTACTACTGAAATTGCGCCCACCTGAGAGCTCTCGTATGCCAACGTCCACGCCCACCCCCACTCGTCGCGGTGAGGACTGGTGAGCACACTCGGCGTATGGATGAACGGCCGCTACGTCGGTGCTTGGCAGCAGGTGCGCGGAGGGCGGGACCGTTTCAGCTACGCCAGGGGTTGGCTCTCCGATCCACAGAGTCGTGCGCTATCGCTTTCGCTGCCGATGACCTCGGATGCTGAGATCACGAGCGATGCGGTCGGGTATTACTTCGATAATCTTCTGCCGGACACTCAGGGAATACGGGATCGAATCCAGACCAGATTCAGCACGCGCTCAGCGAGCACGTTCGATCTGCTCGAGGCCATAGGTCGCGACTGCGTCGGCGCCGTGCAGCTGCTACCGCAAGGCACGGAGCCAAGCGGTTGGGACACGCTTAACGTAGAGCGCTTGAAGTCCAAAGAGATCGAGGCCATCCTGCGTGCGGTACCGACGAGCTCAGCACCGCTCTTGAACCGCGCCGATGGGGGCGGTGATTTCCGTATCTCACTCGCCGGTGCGCAGGAGAAGACCGCGCTCACCAAGGTCGGTCGATACTGGTACAAGCCCCTGGGCTCGACCCCAACGACACACATCCTGAAGCTACCGCTCGGATTGGTCGGCAACCGCAGACTCGATCTTTCCCATTCCGTCGACAACGAGTGGCTATGTGCGCAGTTGCTGAAAGAGCTGGGATTGCCTGTAGCCAACACGGACATCGGTCAATTCGGCGATCAGCGTGCACTCATCGTGGAACGCTTCGATCGTCGATGGCAAAACGTGGGTGATGGTGACCCGCACGCCGGGAACTTCGCGCCGCTCAAGGATACGTGGATCGCGCGGCTCCCTCAGGAAGATTTTTGTCAGGTTACCGCTCGTCCGCACACTGCGAAGTATGAAAACGAAGGCGGCCCTTCGATGCGCGGCATCCTGGATGTGCTCGCGCGCGCCGAGAGTCCTGCCTCAGATCAGCGCCTCTTCATGCTGGCGCAGCTAGTATTCTGGATGCTTGCAGCAACCGATGGGCATGCCAAGAACTTCTCGATCTACCACCATCGCGGAGGAGCCTTCGGCCTTACTCCGCTCTATGACGTCTTGTCGACTTGGCCGGTGGTCGGCAAGCGTGCCGATCAACTCGACATTCACGAGCTCAAACTTGCCATGGCTCTTCGCGGAAAGAGCGCGCACTATAAAATTATCGAGATCCAGCCGCGACACTTCCGGGCGCTCGCCGATGAATATCCGGATGCGAAGGCCTGGCCGGCAATGATCGATTTGGCGCATCGTGTCGAGGGAGCGATTAAGGCGGTGGAGCGGCGACTACCGAACGGATTTGCACAGGCGGTGTGGGTACCTATTTCCGAAGGGATGCTCAAGCAGGCGAAGTTCTTTCTCTCTCACCCGATGACCTCCAACACTGCCAATGCATCGATCTCCTGAGTGAGGAGTGGACGCCCGAGGAGGGAGGCGGCGACTTCTCCGCGTCGGCTGCGCGGATTTCGCCGGCGCGCGCAGCACCACCGTGTCATTTTTTGTGCCGGCGAAAGCGAAATCAGCCGAGAAAATACCGACAAAGTTGCCGCCGCCATTGATGAGCGTGAAACCGGAGACGACCGTCGCCGGGGTTTCGCTCGTATGAAAGTAGATCACGTAGTTGGTCGAGCCGCCGTCAATGGTCGTCGAGGCCGCTCCATTCGTGCTTACGAGCGTGATCGCCTTGCCATTGAAATCCAGATTCTCCTTATAGGTTCCCGGCGCCACGGTGATGGTGTCCCCGTTCGAGGCGGCGTTGATCGCCGCCTGGATGGTGGGTTGCTGGGTGGGAACCACGATCGTGGCGCCCCAACTCGCGCGACCCGCGAGCGCCAACGCGAGGACGGCGCCGATCCTCATGCACATCATCTTTGACATACCGTGCATCCCTGTGTGGTGTTGGACGTCAACGGCTGATCACGCTGCCGGAGATCAACGTGATGGTCGGCGCGGCTATATTTCCTCCGATAAACGCAATGCCGTCGGTGCCCCACCGGATCATCCGGCCGCCCACCGGGTTCGAAGACGGAAACCGGGTAACCCACGTCGGTGTCTGTGTCGTCAGATCGAAGCCCTCGAGCGTCATATCGTCCGTTGTCCCATTCGGGGTGTCGCTGGTGATGAAATAGGCTCGGTTCAACGAGGCGTCGATCGCGAACGAGTAGCTATAGGAGTTCCCCAAAGGGTTCGAGCTCAGGAATTTGAAGGATGGCTGCACGCTCTGGGTGGAAGGGTTGTAGACGGAACCGGGGATTGCGTAGATCAGCCCGCTCGCATACTCGATATCGCTGAAATTTCCCTGGTTGAGTACGACATTCGCGGTCTGCTGCGCGACGGTGAGCCCGTTGCTCGAGACCGACAGCTGGTACATGGTCGGGGATGTGACGGCATCTTCATAGGCATAAAGCGTGCTTGCGTCGGCACCGAACGTGTAGAGGACGGGGATCTCGAGCCCACCGGGCGTGAAGCTCTGAGGCCGCGCAGTCGTTCCGTCGTAAATGACGAGCGTCGGCGTATTGCTGACGGTCTCCACCGCTAAAGCGTTGGGCTCGCCGGGCACCGCCTCGATCGAAGCGGCGAAGACATTGAGTGTCTCATCGACCGTCAGGGTTCCGAGATCGACCCGCAGCACCTGAATAGAACTGATGATGTAGGCATACTGGTCATCATCGGATAGTGCAATCGAGGTGGGATAGCTGCCCTGTCCGAGCGATACCACCTGCTCGATGCTGGCGGTCGTCGGATTGATCACGAGCAACGATTGCGAGATCCCGCCGGTATCGGAATTGGCGGTCGCGTAGATCCGCTGTCGCGTCGCGTTCCACGCCATGTCGCCGGCTTGCACCGGGATGGCCGCCTGTGTGAAATCGACGCCGGGCGAGGCATCGACGATGTACATGACTTGAACCTGCAGGGGCGCCGAGGTGGCCGGCTTGGAGCAGGCGCTGTCGTAGCAGATCTGCAGCTGTACGCTATCGGTGTATATGCCCGAGCCCAGCGATGCGGGTGGCTTGGTCGTTACGCTCAGTGTGGCTGAGCCATCGAGGTTCGACTGCACGGTTGCACTGGCGATCGCGGCTCCCGAACCGATGGCCGGGAAAACATAGGCGCCGTAAGGCGGCAGGCCGTTGGTCGTGATCTTCGTCGTGCCCGTCGCGGCTGCTCCCGAGGTCGGTGCCTCCACTACCATCGAGGGGTTCGTGAGCGTAAACTGCGCGTTCGGAATCCCATTGCCCGTGACCGTGTAATTGATGGCTACCGATTGCGGACTGCCTGCGACCTGCTCTGCGCATTGAGCGTCGGTACAAACCTTCACGGTTATGGTGTCGGTGTAGGTTCCCGCCCCGAGAGTCGATGCCGCCAATAACTCTATCTGATCGATAAAATTCACCGGCCCGGTAAAGGTTCCCGTGATGCTTTCACCGAGCCCCGGGCTCGGCTCGCCCGTGATGCGGCTGGCCGTCGGTCCTGACGGAACGGTGATGCCTGACGCGAGGCCCGTTTGACCGTTGATCGTCACGCCGGCCACCGCACTTCCGGTAAAGGAGATCGAGTAGTAATAAGTCGCGCTGCTCGATCCGCTTACGATAAGGGCAACGGGGTTATTAAGGATGGGGCTGCCGCCGAGCAACGTATTGGAGGAAACATTGACTGCCTGTGTCGAAAGGACGAGCGTCGTCGGGAGAGCAGTGGCCGAGATCGCAAAGGTCAAAGCGTTCGACACGGTCGCACCGGCAGAATCGAACTTAGCGACCGTCACCGGTACCTTACCGCTCGCGGCGATGTCAGATGAGCTGATCGATGCGACGAGCAGCGTCGAGGAGATGAAGGTGGTCGGCTGCTGCGCGCCATTCCACTGAACGATCGACTGTCCGTCGAAGTTCGTGCCGGTCACGATGAGCTGAAAGCTCGATCCTCCAGCCATGACCGCATTGGGTCCCAAACTGCTCAGCTGCGGCGCCGTGCCCGGCCCTTCGCTCACCACATAGTTGACGGTGATCTTGGCCGGGCTGCCCGCAATCTGTTGCTGACAGGCGCTGTCTTCACACGCTTCGATGGTCAGCGTATCGCTGTAACTACCGGGCGCCAGCGACGAAGGCGTCTTGAATTCGAGGGTGAAGTTACCAACGTCGGCCTCGTTCGTTGCGCTGATCGAAGCCAGCCCGTTGGTCGTAAAGCTCTTGGAGAAATAATATTGCCCTGACCCGGGATTCGAGATCTTCGCGTTGATCAGCGACGTCGGGGTGGTCTGGGCCGTGGTTGCCGATACCGAAATGGTGGATGCAGTGACCGTCAAGCTCGGGGGAACCGACTGGCCATTCCCGCCACTACCGCCGCCGCACGCGCTTAGCCACCCACACACAAAAGCGGCAAGGAAATAGGTTCGACTCCTTCGCCAGAAATCAGACATCCGTATCCCCGTTTTTGTTCTCCCCTGGTAATTGTGGCCCAACCTGCGCATGCCGCGCAACGGCTCGACTCAGGAAAGCGCCGAGGTCGGCAGGTAGAGGACGGGGTGAAGAATGCGGCGCGCGTTATGTGAAAGACCCGCGCTTTCCTAGGAGAAGTCGCTTTTCCTTCGGCACCCGTGCCGTCGAGTCCGCGCCAGTTGCACGCTGCGAGTCAACGTACCGGCGGACAGAGAAGCGGGATGGCCTCGCGCTTGTTTCGCCGATAGACCTGGAAGTCGGTACGATCGATCGTTATTACGGAGTGCTTCGGAAATAACTCACTCATCCGGACTAAGCACAAATCAGCAAGATCCGGCTTTTGGTCCGCGAAGCGATCGGCCAGACGAGCAAGCTGAACGAGATGCTCTCGGCAATCGAATGCCAACGCGACGAGTCCTTCATTGACCATCGCTAGAGCCACGGCCGCACTCTCCAGGTGGAATGCTGTCTCTGCGATAACCGCCTCGCAGGTCAGTAGTGGCTCCGTCACTCCAGTGGCAAGTTGCGCTGCCCACTTGTGATGTTTGTCATTGGCATTCGCGAACGCCACCAAGAAGCCCGTGTCAGCGATACCCTTCACGAACGCGAAAATCCCTTGCGTGTCGACAGATGGCGCACCCCATGCACAGAACCGGCTAGCCTCATAAATGAAGGCTCCTTGCCGCCGTCGCGGGCTTTCTCGAGTTGCTCACGGACAATGCGTCCCTTTGGAATCCCGGATTGTCTTGACGCTTGCTCAAGCCAAGTCGCGAGCTCTTCCGGGAGTCGAATTGTCACTGTCTTACGCATATGGCGAAAGTGTAACACACATCCGGGATGTGAGCCGATCAATCTTGCGGGACCCGGTGCTGCCTCGTTGTGCTCGGTGGTGCCAAATGCAACGGCGCCACGCGGTAAGTTGTTGAATATACAAGCAGCATTGACTGACTGAGTGCTCTCATAATGCCGAGGTCGAGGGTTCGAGTCCCTTGTCACGACCAATCGAATCAAAATGTTACCGAGGGACGCACGACCTCGGCATTCGTCGGTAAGTGAAACGCTATGGTTATTCGCGTACAGCTCGAATTGCTCTAGGTGTCCACGTTTGCGGAAGGGCTGTGATTGGCGCGAATTCGCGCGCTCCGATTAGCGGCGCAGTTTGACGGGCCGCACGGACTGCAGGTCCGATCGGCGGCATACTCTATCCACAGTCGTTCACGGCCAGCGTGCGTTCGAACAGAGGATAGGGATGTGCTCCACGACCAACCTGCATCGGATCCTAAAAGCGCTTCCGTCCGTCCGTTCCTGACGGGTTTCCTGGCGGCCGTCCTGCTGTTGGCAGGCGCTTTCCTGCTGTGGCAGCGCTTCGGGCAGTCGTCCGACGCGACACGTTCCCCGGCTCACGCCTCAGATGGCATGGACTCGCTCAAGGCGCTTGTGGCAGAGGAAACCGCCAAACTCGACGTCAAGCCGCACACCATCGTCTTGACCACTGATAAGGCGCTGTCGGCGACCGAGGCATTGCGACGCGGGGATTATCAATCGGCCGACGTGATTGCCAAGAACGTCCTGGCGCAATCCAAGTTGGGGTCCTTCTCGTTTCATCCATTCAACACCTTTATCAGTACCATGTCCGAGGGCGGCGATCCGCAACTCCTCGAGGGGCTGAACGCGTGGATCTCGCATAGCCCTCAGTCGGCGCTGCCTCACCTGATCCGTGCGAAGTACTTCACGGACACCGCCTGGCTGGTCCGCGGCGCCGATTTCGACGAGGCCGTCCCTAAGAAGCACAAGCAAGCATTCCAAGAATTTATGGGTCGTGCGGAGGCTGACGCGCGTCGGTCGATCGCACTGGACCCTGGTATTCCCTGGAGCTATTTCCTGCTGCTCCAAATTTCAGGGAGTCGCGAAAACTCGCAACAAATCGACCAAGTGTTTCGCGACAGTGTCGCCCGTTTTCCCACCTATTACGAGCTCTATCGCATAAGACTTCACTACCTCCAGCCCAAATGGGGCGGCTCGGCCGAGGACATGCATCAGTTCGTGAACCTGTATGCCGGCACCGCGCCGGCTTCCTCACCGCTGAGGTTGCTCTATCTGCAGCTCACGGCCAACCTTCTGGATGCGGCGTCGATAGAGTGCCGCAACTTCAAGCATGAGATGCTCACCGCGTGCATCGACCGCTACATGAATCAGTACGTCACCGCGGGACTGGCTGACGGCGTGGCGAAAGCCTTCAGTGTTTATAAGCACACCGACCCTATCGAGTTCAGCACTGCACTGTGGCCGATTCTCGGCGATATGATCACTACCCCGGGCGATTCAACCGTGATCAGCACCGTGCTTCAATTGGCCGGCGACGCCATGGGGAGCGATAACCAGCTGATTCACAAGCCCGGGCACAACAACTATGTGCTCGACGATATCACGGCGCGGGTTTGGTCGAACCTCGACAACCCGGTCAATGTCGAACAGAAATTCAGGGAAGCTTTGGCCGACGTCGAGCGCATGTCGTTTCCCAATGAGGATGACAAGGACGCAGCACTCGGGGTTATCTATGAGAACATGACGCGGTTTGCCAAGAATACCTCGCAGTATGCAAAAGTGATCGCGGATTATGAGGCCGCCAATGCAGTGGCCGGAGTAAATCGCGGCGGAACTCGGGGTTGGAAGTGCAACGCCTATTACAAGCTGCATCATTTTCTAGAGGCCGTGGACGAGTGCACGCAGCAGATTGACCGCCGACGGGATGTGACCGGGGCCCGCTACGATCGAGCTCAGTCTTATGAGCGACTTGGAAATTATGTCGCGGCGCTCGCGGACTATGCGCTGATCGCCGAGGACGGCTTCAACAACTATCTGCGGGACGGAGCCGTCATAGAGATGGACCACATCAATGCGCTGCTCGGCAAGTATGCTGTCGAGCTGCAAATATTCGATAAATATCCCTTTGTCTTCGACCCTTCCCTGCAGGCGCCTGATGATCTGGCGATCGTCTACAACAACCGCTGCTTTGCCTATATGAAGCTCGGGGAACTCCACAAAGCGCTCGACGATTGCACGATGTCGCTGAGGTACGGACGAATACCGGACGCCCTGCAGAAGCAGCAGGAACTCCAAAAGCTGCTGAGCGCGCAGACGACCTGACTCATAATGCCGAGGTCGAGGGTTCGACTCTCACCACCATAAAATCAAGGTGCCGGTCCTTACCGAACACATCGGGAGGCGGAACCGAGTGCTAGCGTGGCGGCTGAAGGTACTACACGAGGCCAGTGCCTCCGGACCGTGGGCCACACCTGACGTCACTTCGCTCCTTGCGCAGCGCGACCTTTATTCATCGTCGAACCCGAGCGCGAATGACACCGCAGCCGCTGCCTCTTTCATTCTCCGCGACGTCAATCGCGTAATGCGATCACCGATGTTGCTCTTGGGTACGGTCTGAAGATTATCGAAGTTTGCTGCGCAGGTGTGAGGCACGCCATCCCGCTCCGTCAACAGCAGCTCGGTAGGAATGCTGCGGATCGTCGATGTGATGGGCGCGACGGTGACCGAATTCAGGACCGAAATTGCGGATTCGCGAGTGAGCACTAACACTGGTCGCTTCTTGTCCGGTGCGTTGAATGTGTACCAGCAGACGTCACCCCGATTCATGACGCGCCCCAGTCTTGCTGGTTCAGCCAGACGTCGAACTCGCCTGGCTCGACTGGCTTGCGCGTGTAGCCTTCGGCGTGACGAACTTCTTCCTCTCGAATTCGCTCTCGCCGGATCTTTGCCTCGAGTGCGTCGCGAATGAACGCCGAGCGGGAGGTCTTCCGCGCCTGGCTCATCTTGTCGACAAGCTTCAGCAGCCGCTCATCGATAGTCATTTGAATGGTCTTCATGAATGTGGAGTTCGATGTGGATGCATATACACATCATACGCCACGTACCACGCTCGAGCGACGCAATTGCACCGTGTCACTTTTCGTGCTCCCGAAACGGCAACCATCGGGATAAATACGGGCGAATGTGGCCCTCGTGACGACAATCGGCGATCTATGTCATTGATTTAATTTGGGGACGTGGCTGTACTCCTACCTCATAATGCCGAGGTGGAGGGTTCGAGTCCCTCTCTCACCATCATGAAATGCATCCACCAGTGGGGCCGGTCGTGTGGCGTAGCGCCTGAGACCGTTTCCTGGCGGGTGCCGTTCGCGCGGCAGTTGTAGCAGTTAACTTTGTGTGCGCCTTCGGCGCGTGCGGTCTTGCGTGGCGGTTGCGGGTCCGAGTGGTCGTCTCGAGCCGGAAGTCAGGTGACCGTACCCGCACCGGCGGAGACACGGGCGGTTTGCCAGCGTTGCATGGTGGAAATCAAAACCCAAACCACTGCGATCAGGGGCAGGTGAAAAACTGCGTCGGCCAACTGCGCCCACGACAGATTGAGTAACTGGGGGAGCGTCTTGGCATAGTGAGAGTATTCAAAAATCCCTTGTCCAAGAAATCCATTGGCAAGCCACAGAGCCCACCAGAATGGGAGCAGTTTCGGAGGATCGGACCATTCCAGCCGCTGTGCGTCCGGACGGAATTCGGGATGACTTGCTTGGAAGGTCTCTTTGAGAGCCTTGTAGGGGGCCACCAGATTGGCAAGCGGCACGAAGTAATTGTCATTCATGTTGCCCGTCGCTTTCGGCTGAGAGGCGCCAGCGAAGCGCGCGCGGGGTTATCGTTGGTGTCCAGACGGCTACATCCCTGAATAGTTTGGGCAAGTAACTCCCTGCATTCGATCTTGAATGACTAAGGTGCGCTTTGCAACGCGGTTCTGGCGTTGCCACACGGTCAACTAATTGACATGCTTCGCAGACACGGTGTCCTGAAGTAGGGCCCGGTCATTGGGAAGCGGTACTTCGGATCCGGAGGATTAAGAATGCGGCTGCACATAACTCAGGTTTCCTGGAATCGCCGAAGGCTTGCCATAGCGGCGATGCTCGTTGTCTGCGGGAATCCAGCCGTCGTCTTTGCGGATCAAGCGAGTGACGTCGCCGCGCTTGAAGCTAAGTGCGAGGTGGAGCGGGAAGCCAAGATCAAGCCGCTGCGCGACGCGGAGATAGCCAAATGCAAGGCGGATCAAAACGATGACCCCGCATATTGCGAGCGATTTTGGAAGGATTATGGAAATTCGGTGCGCACCGCAAATGGCGGAACAGTTCCGAGAATGTTCGGCGACTTGCCGATCTGCGTCGCGGCATTCAAAGCCCGCAAAGCGCTGGGCGGATGGCGACGTTCAATAGGCGCGCGTCTGCGTGGTTCCTGGCGCTCGCATCCTTAGGCACCTTCGCGCATGGCGCCACTCAACTCGGGGGCGTTGGAAGTCCGCCCGCAGCGAGTCATGCGGTCCGCATCGTGACCTTCGGTGATTCCACGACCGCCACCGCTCGAGATTGGGCCCCCGAGATCAAGGAGGTCTATTCGGATTGCCTGCCCGCGGAACTTGCGCGGCAGGACATCCGCGCGGTCGTCACTAACGCCGGTATCGGGGATACCACCACCCGGCAGGCCGTGGCCCGCTTGGATCGCGACGTTCGCCGTCATCACCCGGACCTCGTGGTCGTGCAGTTCGGTATCAATGACTCGTGGATCGATGTGGATGAGGGAAAGACCAAGCCTCGGCTCACCCGCGCCGAGTTCCGGCGCAATCTCACCATCATTGCCCGACGGCTGAAACAGGATGGGACCGAGGTCATTCTCATGACGCCGAACCCAATGCGTTGGCGCGATCCGTTTTACATCAAAGCATTTACCGAGCATCCAGGGTTGCTCGATGTGCGAGCAGATCGCGGTATTGACCTGCTGCTGGATCAGTACGCCGAGGATGTTCGCAACGTGGCGAAAACCGAGTCACTACCCTTGGTCGATGTTTTCGATGCCTTCGAGCGCTACGGAAAAGCCCCGGGGCAAACAATTGACGATATCCTGCTCGCCGGTGATGGTATGCACCCAAATCAGGCCGGCCAGCGAATCGTGTGCCAGCTGCTGACGGCCCAAATTGTCGAGTTGCTCACGTCGGCATCGATAGGATCCGAGGATCTTCACTAGAGCGAGTTTCCAAGCGCCAGCCCGTCGAAAGCCCCGCCGCTACCGCCACCACCGCTGCCAACTACCGCGGCCGGAACCTCCGCCACGTTCCACAGGACGTGGCGGCCCGCATCGCGGAGCATCTTACATCGAGGACAAACTCGATTCGACCATCCGAGTCAGCGACCTTGCCGGTATCGCTCGGCTGAGCACGAGCCATTTCTTCCGTGCCTTTCGCGATACTTTTGGAGAGTCCCCTCTTGACTACGTCATGAAGCGGCGCATGGTGCGAGCTCAGGAACTCATGTCGAAGTCACGGGTACCCCTGTCGCAGGTAGCCCTGGAGTGCGGCATGTGCGATCAGGCTCATTTCTCACGCGCTTTTCGTCGGATCGTCGGAACCAATCCCATGACCTGGCGGCGTCAATTCCTTTTGCGTCCCGCATCCGGCGAGGACGCGTCGAAAGCAGCCCAGGACCGCTCGGTACCAATTGAGGAAGGCCACGCTCACAATTATTGGACACGTCTAATAACCAAGTGATCTAACGCTATTCACTATTGACGCTTGCGCCGCTGCTGTCGTTCGCTACCATTTGGCGTCTTTCGAGCTACACCGGCGGAGAATCTTGGCAGCCATACTGACCGAGCGTGTTCTTGGTGTCCGCCATTGGACCGACACGCAATTCACCATATCGACTACACGGCACGCGGGCCTGAGATTCGAGAATGGCCAGTTCCTGATGTTGGGGTTGGAGGTCGCGTATCGCCCGCTGCTGCGCGCGTATAGCATCGCGAGCGCGAACCACGAGGATCACCTGCAGTTCTTGAGCATCAAGGTTCCCGATGGGCCTCTGACATCAAGGCTACAGTGCATCCGAGAGGGGGACCCGGTACTGATCAGCCAAAAGCCCACCGGGACGCTCCTGCTTCAGGATCTAAATCCGGGCGAGCGGTTATATCTGCTCTGCACCGGAACGGGCATCGCACCGTTCATGAGCATTCTTAAAGATCCAGAGGTGTACGAACGATTTGCGCGGGTCATCCTGGTGCACGGGGTACGCTGGGCCAAGGAGACCGCGATCGCCAAGCATTTCGTCGAAGAGATCACGCAGCACACCATCCTGGGTCCTCTATCGCGCGGAAAGCTCGATTATTACCCAACGATCACCCGCGAGCCGTACCCCAATCGGGGACGTATCACCACCCAGATTGTCGCCGGAAAGATCTTTCGCGATTTGGGTCTTCCGCCCTTCGATCCAGCCAGTGACCGTGTCATGGTCTGCGGTGGCCCCGACATGCTCACGGACACTGCTAGGCTTCTCGATTCACGCGGCTTCAAGGTGTCAGCGCACATCGGTGAACGAGGCGACTATGTAATCGAGCGGGCGTTCGTGGACCGTTAAGTACCCTACCCGAGGATCACGTAACCGGTACTTGCGGCTCGGTGCGGTGGTACGTCTCGCGTGCTGGCCCACCTGATGCGGGCACATTTTTGAACATTACGCTTAGGTGCAAGCTGCATTTGAGCGTCGAGCGCTGCCATTCGACGATGCCATCGCCCGGCATGTACAGCATTGGTTCGTCGCACATCATTGAATGACCGAAATTGCATGCGAGACTCGTCGAGTCGCGCGCGATCGCAGGAAGGGCATGGTGAGGAGTGCCGTCAGCAACATCGATCCGACAGTCAGAACTCAGCGATCCGATCATGCCGCCGTGGTCGAGCACGTAACCCATGGCGCTCGCGCCGACGACCGAGCCGAGGGCGGAGAAGGGGGTTGCCGCCGGCACCAACAAGTTGTTGGCATCGATGAGCGCCGAGTAGAGGTAGCAGTTTAGAAAGATCCAACCAATCTGCAATAGAGAGATATACAAGAGGAACAATGCGGCAGACCGGGAGCCCAAGATCATTCCGAAGAGCATGCCGGTCATCAAAAGAACGGCGCCCCCGATCGGGAGCCTGAAGCCGATCCGATCGTTGAGCCAGTAGGCTGCCACGGAGCCCAGCGAACTCAACACCACGGAAATGCCGATGGCGTGCAACGTCGCGTCGACCGACAGATTCGCCGCGACGCGGCCGAATTCTCCGAGAAAGGTGTAGACCCCCGCCTGCACCACAATGAAAGGGACGAAGGACAGGAGCAAAGGGTAAGCGCGCCATGATCCTTGGGTTCCTTCAGGATCGCGTGCGTCGGCCGCCGTCGCTGTGGGCCACTTCGGCGGCAACAGCCTTAAAAAAGGTAGGAGCGCGATGAAAAGCCCGGCCATCAAGACGAATAGGCCCGAACTGCCCAAGCGCTCAAACACCGAAGCGGTGGAAAACATGAAAGCCGCCTCGACGCCGATCTGAATGAACGTGGTCACGGCAATGATGCGTCCCGGCGATCTCGAATTGGCCAATACCGCTGAATACAGGGCTGATAGAAGTCCCCCCGATATGCCGACCAGGGCGCGCAATACGCAGACGCCGGCGAAATCCTTCACGATCACGCAGGCGACATTGCCGGCGATTGCCACCAAAATAGAAGGCAACGCCACGTGGCGCCAGCGCCAACGCCGCTGCCAATACAAGCCGGACAGCGAGCCCAGCGCGAGACCTGCCAGTTCGATCGCGGCGACGGCCCCGAGCTGAGTCGCCGTCCACTTCAGTTGTGCCCAGCCATCGAGCATCGCCGGTGTGATGAGCGTGCCAAGCGTGCCGATGATGAACAGCGCATTGACATACGCGAGGCGCCCCAGCGAGTCGAAGCGCGGCCCTTGCGGTGGCAGGCGGGTCACCCGAAGAGCATCGGTGTGCGGGTGAGGAGCTCCGGGCGCGCCGGCCGTCACGATGAGGTTTTGCTCGAAACCGGCGGTCCCGACGCCGGGATGCGTCAGAAAAATCTCCGCCGCCATCACCATGCCGGCTTCGAGCGGCACATCGTAACGCAGTGCGCCGTCGGGATCCGCGCTCGCCTTCGCCGATGGGAATGAGATAGGGAATGAAATTCGTGCTGAGGCCATGCCCCAGCAGTGGAACCTTCAATTGCGGATGGTCGAAGTAGCCGTGCTTGCGGGCAATCGCCCCGCCGAGAACGCCCAACTGCCGCGGCGTGATACCCGGGCGCATGGCCGCCACCACGGCGTCCACCACCTCGACGGCGCCTTCCAGCAATGCGCGTTGTGGACTGCGTCGGCTGGTTGCCGCAGATCAACGAGCGGCCGGGGTCCATCCAATAGCCTTGGAAAATGGGTCCCATGATCCAGGCGCGCACCATGTCTCCGGCCGCCGGGGGCGTGGTGTGATAGCCGTATAGATCCATACTGATCACGTGGTGCTCGGTGTCTCGCCCGTGATGAATATCGATGCGATGAAAGCCGCCGCCGGCACGCATCAGGATGGCTGCGGCCGACGGCGGCCGCCTCGGCACTCGAGTGTCCGGTCAACAGGGACTCGCAGGCCGCAGTCAGCGCGCGGGTGACCATGTCTCCCGCCGTGCGATACGCCTCGAGCTCCCGGGCGCTCTTGATCGACTGGGGACCTAACAGCAAGGTCTCATCGGCATGCCATTCTATCTGGGGCGTATGCCGGCGCAGCAACCGGTCATACATGCCCGGCAATACATCATCGCCCACCACTGCGATCCGGCCTTCGATGCCCTGGGCGCTCAGGTATGCGGCGAGACCGGTCATCAAATTCTCCGGATGACTGATGACTTCGCCGCAGACCACGCGCGATAAGTCCAGGTCCTCCGCCGGCAACCCCACGTGAAGCTCCGGTTCCCGGCCTCGGCGGATCAACACGGCGCAGAAGGTGTACGGCGCCCCGCTCTCCTCGCTCGCCGGATCCTGACCCGAGCCGTTCATCACGAAATTCGTCAGCCACCAGACATCGCCCACCCGATCGAAAGTGCCCGCTCCGCGCTGCCAGATGAGCAGATGCTCATAACCGCGGGCGGCCATGGCCTGATGAACCCGCGCCCAGCGCGCCTGGTACTCCTCGGGGGAGAAAAACAAGTCGGATCGGATGCCCTTCATGAGTGCCGCCGCCGCGTAGTGCAACAACTCAAGAATTCCTCCAGCAGTCGATTGAACCGGGCGGTTTGATCGATGAACATCATATGCGCGCACTCCGCCATCACGACCAACGTGGCTCGCGGCAAGGAAGCCCGGCTGATGTCGGCCGTTGCCGTCGAGACCAAGTCGCGATCGCCGATCACGACGAGGCTCGGCGCCTTCACGCGCGCGAGTGAATGGGTGAAATCAAAACCCTTGAGATTCCCGTCGATGCGAAAATCGGAGCGACGCACCCACATTTCGCGAAGCACGTCCATGCCCAACGGTGGCGTGTGCTTGAATCGCGCCGGCGGGGGCTTCGCGTACATATAAGGCGCAAGGGCCTGAGCGGAGGCCGCTGCATAGTCCTTCTTGTAAGCGCCGTCGGCTTGGAATATACCGGCTTTTTCCTGGCGTGCGAGCCGAGCGCGAAGTCGCGCGGGTAGGCGCTTGCGGAGGTTGCGAAAGTCCCTATCGATGCACTGCGCGCTCGAACCCGTGCCGGCGAGCACCAAACCGAGAATTCGGTTTGGATGACGCGCGGCATAAGCCTGCGCCAGAATGCCGCCGAAGGAGTGACCCAGCACTACGAGCTGCGGCAGCTTTAAGTGCTGTCGCACCCGCTCGATGTCCTTGACCATGTGATCCAAGGTGTAGCCCTTTCGGGTCTTTGAGGCGTTCCGAGCGGCCCGATCCGCGCTCATCGATCAACACCAATTGACAGTGGCGCGCCATCGGTTGAAGCGCGGGGAGAAAGTCCGAGTGATCCGCTCCGGGGCCCCCGTGCAGCAGCAGCAACGGTACACCACTACCGAGTGTCTTGTAGTAGATGCGTACACCACTGCCGTCGACGAAGCCCTCTCCGTCGCGCGAACGCCCGCCGATGTGTCTATTGCGCATTTTTTCAAGGAGTCCGCTGGGCGGATGAATCGCAGACAATTGTCTCTAGCGTGTTGAGACTCTTATTCCAGGATCGATGGAACGCCGTAGTCAGGTCTGCCAGTACCGTCTCGGCGGGCCGCTTATCCGTTCTCAAGTTGCAATACGAACGAATTATGATTGTCGTCGAGTTCCCCGCCTCCACAAAGTCCCAGTGATAGAACGCGACGACATCGCGGACTTCCGTGGCGTAGTCTGTCGACAGGGATTTAGGATTCGCGGCTGTAATCTTTACGACTATCTCGGTCTCGGTCGTAACTTTTACCTGCTCCTGAAGGTAATACAGTGTGGGATCCTGCATGCCCACACCGTACAAGGGACTTGCCTTGAGGACCTGCCCTTCTTGGAGTCCGACACCTTGGTATGGAGGGCCCGAAATCCAGTCCCAGTGGTAATCCGTGTACCATCGGTTCATATCCAAGAATACGGGCCATACTTTCCTGACAGGCGCGCCAATAGTTTTTTTAACACTGAGATATTCCGCAAGTTCGTACGAAATCGTCATCGTGCATGCTCCCTGGCATTTGAAGGAAAGTGCCCGTCAGCTTGTCGCGCAAGACTATGGGTTGTATTCGTTTCAGCTAGCCCGATGGCGTCATTCTCTCGGCAACCATCAGTCGAGGCCGAGGTTTGGTAGGCCTACGGCCATTTGCGTTGGCATGATCGTTTTCTCCACCTGGCGCGCTCGAATCAACACTGGAATTGTCAGCATCGCCGTCAGCGCCAACGCTCCTGTCGTTAATATGAGAGTTGCTGTCACCCCGCCATGCTCGAGTACGAAACCGACCGCGCCGGCGCCGAACGCTGAGCCAAATGACGACAACGAAGTGGCTGCCGGCACCAAAAGATTGTTGTAGTGGATGAGGGCGGAGTACAAGTAGCAGCCCAGAGCGATCCAAGCAATCTGTAGCAGCGAGATATTGAGCAGGAACAACAAGGGGGAGCGAGATGCGAAAATCACCGCAAACATCATGCCGCCCGTCATGGCGATCGCACCGCCGATCGGAAGCACAAAGCCCGCACGATCGTTTAAAACGTACGCCACCGACCGAACCAAGGGAACTAAACACCACGCTGATGCCGATAGTGCGCAGCGATTGTTCTGCGGAAAGGTGTGCCACCAGGCGACCGAATTCACCCAGGAAAGTGTACACACCGGTTTGCACCATAATGTACGGAACAAACGCCAGGACGAGCATATATCCGATCAACGATCGCTTCTGAGAGCCTGAAGGGTGTCTCGCGTCGCTGCGGTCGCCTCCCGGCCAGCCGGGCGGTAAGACACCCAGCAGCGGAAGGAGTACGCAGAAAGCGCGGTCATTAAAATAAAGAGGCCATTGGAACCCAAGCGTTGGAACACAGTCGCTGCGCAGAATACAAAGAGCGCCTCAATGCCGATCATGATGAAGTTCGTGACCGCAATCACCTTACCCGGCGATTTAGTGTTGGCAAGGAACGCCGAATAAATTGCGCATAAAAAGCCGCCAGCCAAGCCGGCCGCGCTTCGCGCAATGCACACGATGACGAAGCCGTGCTCGATGACACACGCCAGGTTGGCGACTATGGCCAGCACCAAAGACACCAAGGCAACATGACGCCAGGGCCAACGACGCTGCCAATACAACCCCGATAAGGAACCCGACGCCAGTGCTGACGAGTTCAAGCGCGGCAACCAGCCCTAATTGACTTTGACTCCATTGAAGCGTGGCCCAGGACTCGAGAATTGCCGGCGTGATGAGCGTGCCTAGAGTACCGACGATAAACAGCGCGTTCACGTAGATGAGACGCCCGAGCAGGTCAAATCGCGCGACAGTCATCGCAGAACCCCTCACCGAATGCCTCACCCTGCCGCGCCGCCGACCGTGCATTGAGGCTTGTTCTGACCCGGAGGCATATCAAAAATGCATCTTGAGATCTACGCCAATCGTTCTGGGTGGCGTGGAGATCTCGGTTTGAAACACGTTGCCGTAGCCGTACAACGCTCCCTCTTGTATTTCCAAAATACCGTTCGAATTCGTAAGATTGTGGCCATAAAGCGATAGATCGAAACGCCCCGTGCGCACCCCGACGGCTGCTTCGAGCGCGCTGTACGCGGGCCGCGTGGCGTTGTAGGTAAATCCGGCCGGAATGTTACCCAGGTGACTCCAATCGAGGCGCATGTAACCGGTGTAGTCCGCGAACGACGGCTCTCGTGTATTCGGCGCCGATATTGAATTTCTGATGCGGCACACCGGGAATCGCTTCTCCGGGTTGTGCAGTACCTGCCCCCTGAAATGCGACGTCTATCGATGTGAATTCTGCGTGATCATAGGAACCGCTTGCACTCAACAGCAATGATTCAAACGGCTTGAAATTGATCTCCGCTTCCAACCCTTTGCTCTGCGCCGTACCGACGTTGGCGACAAATAGATAACCGCACCCAGGATCGGTGACCGCTTGCTGTACATTCTTCCAATCGATTTTATACGCGGCCACGTCAATGGATAGCCTGCGATCCAGAAATTCGGACTTCGCGCCCAGTTCATAATTCCAAACGGTGTCGGGCTGGTACAGGGGCGAATAAGCATTGTTCAGCGTGCAACCGATTCCCGTGGGAAGCCCGACATTGGGTCCCCCTGGCCGGTACCCCTTCGCCGCCGTGGCATAGATCGTCGTATCGTCAATCGGGCGATAGGTCAGAACGACCCGGGGGCTGTTGCCGCTCGCCTTGGCATGCACCAAAGGCTGATTCGGTGCAGCGAGCACTCCGCTTTGTGTATTTTCCAGGCTATCGCGCAACTCGTAATAGCGTTCACCCGCGGTGATTTCGAAACGAGGCACAATCTTGTAGGTCAAATCCACAAAAACCGCCGATTGCTGGTCGATCACCGATTGGTCAAAGCTGTAAAGATTGGGACCGGTCGTCTGTCCGATTGCCTCCGCGAACGCAGTGCTGTTCGTTGACTCGGTTGAATGCTGACGGTAGTGACTGAAATAGGCACCGCCGACCCAACGTAGCCGTTGGTCCGTCGGGGACGTCAAGCGCAATTCCTGAATGAAGCCGTCGTTGTGGGAGGTGTCGAAATCGGTGGTCGGATAATTAGGCGGATACGGAACACCGAACAGCGGCGCGAGATTGGCCCAATAGAGAGTGAAATCGCTCTGAGTCTGCACGTCCCGAGAGAGCACCGATGTGGATGACATCAGGGTCGCGTAGTCGAAGTTGTAATCCACTTCCAGGTTGCCGACTTCAAGCCGACTTTGCTGCGGTGACGGATAATCGGCTGCTATCGTAAATTCTGGCAGGTTGCTGAAATAATCCGAGTTGTTGCTGGCATCGACCTCCGAGATCATGAAGGTCGGCTTAATGGTCAACGCATCGGTCGGCTTCCACAGGCCGATGATTCGACCGCTCTTGAGATCGACATCGTTTATTCGTCTTGCGGTCACCGGGAGGTCGGGGTGTGCGACGCTGAAGTCGCCGGGAGCCGCTCGATCGATATAACCAGGGACGTGCTCGAAGGCACCGACGATGCGGATCGCTGCATCGGGAGACAATGGCAGATTCACCGCCGACTTCGTGAGATATCCGAGTCCACCGCCGTCGGTGCTCGAGCCGCCGACTTCGGCGTTCACGGCGAAGGCCTTCGGATCAGGCTGAGCGGTCAGGATCCTAATCGCACCCCCCATGGAACTGGCGCCATAGAGCGTTCCCTGCGGCCCACGCAGCACTTCGACGCGATCGACGTCAAAGAAATCGATGTCCGGCGCACCGGCGTAGCCGTCGGTGCGGATATCAAGTGGAGTTTCGTTCACATAAAGCGACACAGCGGGCTCGAGTCCATAGGCGGTGCCGAGGCCGCGGATTGCCAGCGTCGTCTCTCCTGGACCGAGCACGTCGAAGGAGAGACTCGGCACGTAGGCGGCCAGATCCGCGTTACCCTGTAAGCGCATCTGATTCAGCATATCGCCGCTCAACGCCGAAATCGCTTCGGGCACATCCTGAAGGCGCTCGGCCCGCCGCTGCGCGGTGACGACAATTTCGTCAAGCGAATCGCCCGAGTTCTGCGCCAGCGCCGGCTGAATGGCGAGGAGGCTCCCCAGCGCCAGCGCCGGACAGATAAGTTTCATGACTCTCCCTTGCTCACGTTCACCGCTCGAACGGGGCGGTGCGCCCGACAACGCGGGCGTACACCTCGCTCCCGTAGCGCACACCCGGCTTTCTGTCGTAGCTGAAGAGGGCAATGACGCGCGGCAGCGGGCCGCGAACCGGTGGCACGCGGTGCAAGGCCCTGCGGCCACAGAAAAGCAGCAACGTCCCTGCCTCGACTTTGATCGAGCGCACCGCTTGGGAATGCCCGTCGATGGCAGCAGCCACGCCCGCATAATTCTCATCGCCGTCTTTTCGGATATTGGGCGCGAAATCGAACGTCCCGCCCGCCTCCGACGCTTGCAGCAAAATTGAGACCACGAAGTCGTTGAGATCGAAATGCCAGCCGTGCGTGTCGCCCTCGTACATGACGGTCGACGTGCATCCCATGACGGGATCGGCCAATTGGAAGAGCGCAGGCTCATCAAGCATCTGCGCGATGCGCTGCGTCAGGACTTCACTGCGATATAGCGTCCGTAGTCGACCCGCTCCGCTCAGCACATCGGTTGCGACAACGAACTGGCGGCTCTCGTGTTTGCGACGCCGTACGTGATCAGACGGGTATTGTTCCAGTGTCGATTCATCGTACGCGCTGAACGATTGTTCGCGCCGGTAGGCGCGCGGTATCGCGTCCAACACTTCACGGGTCATCGCCTCCGCCACGCCGGGACGCAGAAAGCCGGGGAGACTCGCGAAGCTCGACTCCTTGAGCTGAGCTTTGCAGCGCTCCGCGACGGGTGCGAACGCCGCGTCATCGCCGAGCGGGTAGCGTTCCAGGTCCACCAACATGGATAAGGACAGCGATTCGGACATAACTCTCTCCAACTCCGGGCAACCGCGCGATCTCTAGTGCTTCAATGCTTTTCTTATGGTTATATTCGAAAATTAGTGGCTCTAAACTAGAGATTTTCTATGTATTCGCTATAATTTTGATATGCTGACTTTGCGGCGGTCGCTGCCCCCCATCAATGCGCTCGTCGTGTTCGAAGTCGCCGCCCGGCATCAAAATCTCACCGCGGCGGGCGCCGAGCTCTGCATTGCGGCGTCTGCGGTCAGTCGTCACGTCGCCACCGTAGAGCGCGAAACCGGCCTCAGTCTTTTCATCCGCAACGGAAACCGGCTCGAGTTGACCGCGGCGGGACAACGCCTGGCGGACGCGATAGGGGCCGGGCTCGGGCACGTGCGCGATGTGCTCACCTCGCTCAAACAGCGGGGCAGTCAAACGGACGTTGACCATCGCCTGCAGCCACGACCTCGCCCAGATCTGGCTGATGCCTCGCTTTCGTGAGCTCGCCGAACACATCGGCGATCGACAAGTGCGGGTCATAACCGCCACCAGCTACGAAGGTTTCGACGCACCCGATATCGACTTGTCGATCCGATTTGGCGACGGGAAATGGCCTGGCTTCAAGACTGCGCATCTGTTTGACGAGGAAGGATTCCCGATCTGCGCCCCCGAGCTCCTTGCACGACATCCGGAGCTGCGCAACGCTGCGCCGCACGTGCTGATGAGATTCCCTCTGTTGCGACTCGCGAGCGAGGACGCGATTGGACTGAAGTGGGCGGACTGGTTGTCCCATCAAGGCGTCAAGCTGCCGGTGGTCACCGGTCCGGTATTCTCGACATTTTCCCTTTTGCTCCTGGAATTGGTGGCGGCGCGCGGCGTTGCGCTGGGGTACACGAACATTGTCGACCAACTGCTCATCGATCGGCGCATCGTTCGGCTGTCCGACCGATCGGTTCGAACGGGGTTAGGCTTCTATCTCGTCTATCGCGAGCCGGAACCGATTCCGATCGAAAGGCTCATCCACGTGTTTCGGAAAGGGCTCGATGCGCAGCAAGGCATCGACCGGGACATCACGGGCAGAATTTGACGAACTCGCCCGCCTTCATGATGGCCGACAAACTCCGGCCATCCTGAGCGAGCACGCCGATATCCTCGAGCGGGTCTCCGTCAACGATCAGAATGTCGGCGCAGCAGCCCGGCTGGATCTTACCGAGTTGCGGCTCCATCAAGATCTCGGCATTCACGGCGGTCGCCGACCGCAAGATCGCGGCGGCCGATTGTACTTCTCGACGGATGAGAAACTCGCGGGTCTGATGCGTGTGCAGATGCCCAAGAAGGTCCGTTCCAAAACCGATCTTGAGCCCCGAGCGATCCATGATTTCCAGGCCCTTGAGCGATTGATCGCTCACCTCGGCGAGCTTGGCGCTCATCCAGGACGGCAGCCGGCCGGCTTTGGCATCGTCGAGCAGCGCTCTGACGATGACGGTCGTCGGCACCACGTATGCGCCCGCGGATTTCACCGCCGCCGCGCTGCTCTCGTCGATCAGCGTCGCATGCTCAATGGTGCGTACACCCAGCTTCGCCGCTCGCGCGATCGAGCTCGGCGGATGGCAATGAGCGGCGACATACTTTCTCCGCCGAGCGGCCTCCTCGACCGCCGCCGTAACTTCCCGGTCCGTGAATTGATCCATCCAGATGGGATCCGCCGGCGATAGAACGCCGCCCGACAGCATGATCTTGATGCAATGAGCCCCGCGGCGGAGTTCCTCTCGAGCCGCCGCCCGGACCGCATCCTCGCCATCCACGACGAGTGCCACGCGGCCGTCCGCCGAGCATCCGCAGGCGCCCACATCGCTGAAAGGCTCTCGAAAATCACCATGTCCGCCCGTCATGGAAAGGGCGCGACCGGCGAAGAACACGCGCGGTCCCCGGATCAGTCCATCCGCAACGGCCCGCGCGATACCCGCATCGCCGCCCCCGACATCTCGTACCGTGGTGAAACCGCAGTCGAGGGCGTGGCCCAACATCTTGGAGGCGTAGCCGGCGACGTAGGTCAGCGGCTGCGTCTCGACGTCCGTCACCTTGAGACTCGCGCCCAGAACATGGCAGTGTGCATCGATCAATCCGGGCATCAGGGTCTTGCCCGCGACATCGACGACGTTCCCGCCCATCGAAGCACCCGGCGTTCGGTCCACTGCCACGATGCGGTCGCCCTCGACGATGACAACCGACTCATCGAGGTACTCGGCCTGCACGCCGTCGAAAATCCTCGCGTTCAAGAACGTCGTTCGATTCATGAGTCACCTGCCGGTTCTACTGCGCCCCAAGGATCTCATTTAGCATTCACTGTGGGAATCTCTCCGCACAATATTGGCATTGACAGAATAACTTTTAGGTACCGCGTTGTGCGAGGCTCCGCATTGACCAGCTCGACGAGACCGTCGATGGTGCCACGAGCCGCAGGGGTAAGCCGCAGTTCCACCTTGCGGCGATCGTGATCGCGCCGCACGCGCGTCAACAGGCCGCGATGAACCAACTGGTCGATAACGCGGCTTAGTGCGCCGCTGTTGTGGCGAAGTTGGGCCAGCAGGCTGTCGCTGCGAGTGACCTTTCCGGCCCGCTCCAGCGTCTGCGTGAGATCGAACTGCGCCTGCAGTTCCTGCACCAATGCCCGACTGACTTCGATTTGAGCGCGCGTCGCGGGATAGTCGAAACCGGAGATGACGACCTGGTTCACCAAGGTCACGTAGGTGTTCAAGACCTGGTCCCGGACGCCGGACGTGGCGGCGCGTTGCGACTCAATCGTGCGGCGCACGCCGCCAAAGAGATCCAGGTCATAGGCGAGCGACGCACCGAGAGCGAAGCGGTTACCCCTGGCGGAGATCTCATTCACGGGACCGTACAAGAAGCTGCCGTTGACGCGCGCGCGACCAACCTGCCCCGTGGCATCGATTTGCGGCAGCGCTGTGCCCGCAACCGCCTTGAGCTCGAATTGCGCCGCCATCAGTCCATGGCGGGCCGCCTCCAGATCCGGATTGCCGGCGAGCGCCTGGCGCACCAGCTCATTCAGAGCCGCGGAGTGAAACAACTCATACCAGTCCTCCGCCACCTGGCCGCCATAGGTGACGCTCGTGGCCGACTCGGCGGAGGGCACGGATTTGCCGTAGGCCGAGCTGTGCGCAGCCTGCGGCCGCACGAAGTCGGGGCCGACGGTGCAGGCAGCGGTTGCGATTGCCGGCAGTGCTGGAATTGCAACACGAGTCATTCGTGGGAAGCGATGTTTCATGCCGTTTTTTTCCGCTGCGCACATCCATCCGTTTGCGGGACACCATCCGTTTGGGGGATGTTTTGATGCAGGGGCGCAAGGTAACGTCCCATCGTGGCGGGAACAATGCGCGGCTGGTTGATGCTGCGTTTCCGATCGGGGGCTGACGCGGAGGGCTCTTCCCCCCGACGTTACCCGCTGTGAAACGCTGCATCCACCCTTCAGACGTTGTGCCAAGAGCGGCATCGGCGAATGATCATCGTCAGTGAAAGGTACTCAACCTGACGTTCACCGCTGCGAAACACAGCGACTTTCTTAGGTCCATTGCCTTTTTGCGGGTTGCACTCATATGGTGTTTTTCGCAAGAGATATTCATGAGGTGAATTGTGAGCCGAACGACGATGCCATGCGCCCGTGTACCTCCATCCAATACAACCTCTCGGGTGCCCTCATGTCGCCTATCACGCCGCTAGCTCGCGCAACCGCCGACGAGGTGTTGGCAGGCGTCGATCTGTATCGAAAGCGCATGGTGGTGACCGGATGCCACAGCGACATCGGATTCGAGGCCATGAAGTCTCTCGCTGCGAATGGCGCTCAAGTCATCGGTCTCGCGCGAACAATCGAGGAGGCACGCGCGGCCTGCGACGCTGCCGGCCGTTCCTGTATCCCAATCAGCTGCGATCTCACCAATTTGCGTTCGATTGATGCCGCAGTGTCCTTGATACGGCGCGACTCGGCGCCCTTGGACGCCGTCGTCACCAATTTGGAGAGCGATAGCCAGCCGGCGGCGGATGCCGTCTTCGAGCACGTGGGAGCGTTCGCGTTCCTCAACCGTCTTTGCGATCTACTTCGCCGCAACAGTGGACGTATCGTCATGGCGGCGACGGCGGGTGCATCTACGCGATTTTCGCAAGCATTGGACCCCTCGGCTTTGTATGCTCAATCCACCACAGCGATCCGGTTATACGTGAAGGAGTTTGCTCGGCGCCTCGCCGTGCGCGGCGTTGCGGCCAATGGCGTCGATGCCGGTATTGCGCATTCGTTGCTCGATCCCAGCCGACAAACATGGAATCGACGGCGTTGGTATTCGCTGACACGGTTATTCACGAGGTCAGCCGCCCAAGGAGCGGCCACCGTCGTGCTGCTCGCCGCGAGCCCGCAGGTTGAACGCATCTCGGGTGAATTCTGGATCGAGGGCACGGTCGCGGAGCGCGGCTCCCCGGTCGATGAAGAATTACTTGCGAGGCGCCTGTGGGACGCCTCCGAAGAGATGATTTCGGGGCGCAGCCGAGTCGGGCGGGCTGACGTAGCGTAGTGCAGCGTCAGGTGAAATTCGGTTCTATCGGTGGGTCGTAATCTATGGTTATGTTTAGAAGCGGCTGTGAACCGCGCACAAATGTTGTCGCGCAGCTCGACGCTTTCGGCCTGGACAACGTCAGCATCAGCGCGAGGCCCTTGCAAAGCCTCGCGGCCTCGTCGATCCGGGTGCGCGTACGGGCGGCATCGTTGAACCATCGGGACCTGCTCACAGCCCGCGGGCAATTATCTCCCGTTGCCCTGCTTCCCTTGGTGTTGTTGTCCGATTGCGCCGGAGAAGTCGTCGCCGTCGGGCGCGACGTCAGTCGATTCAAAATCGGGGACCGAGTTGTGGGGGCGCCGTTACCCGCCTGGATCAGTGGTCCCTTCACCAGTGAGATGATGGATTCTGCGCTCGGTGGCCCAGCTGACGGCGTTTTGCGTCAGTACTTCACGGGCGATCAGCGCTGTTTCGTGAGCGCCCCCGATGGGTTCTCCTTCGAAGAAGCGGCGACGCTGCCGTCCGCCGCGCTGAGCGCGTGGAACGCCCTGTTCGAAAGTGGCAACCTCAAGCCCGGGAAAACTGTGCTTGTCCAAGGCACGGGAGGCGTGAGCCTATTCGCGCTGCAGTTGGCTCTCGCTGCCGGCGCGCGCGTGATCGCGACCACCTCCAGCGACTCGAAATCCGAAGCCCTGCGCCGGCTCGGTGCCGCACACGTCATCAACTACAGACAACAGATTGATTGGAGCCGGCAAGTAGTCGAGCTCACGGGCGGCGCCGGCGTCGACCACATCATCGAGACGGGCGGGGCGGGCACCCTCGACCAATCCATCAAATCGGCGGCGGTCGGTGGTTCCATCAGCGTCATCGGCATGTTGACTGGAGCGTATGGAACCTTCGACGCGCTGCCGGTTCTCCGCAAGACGCTCAGTCTACAGGGCATCGTATTGGGATCGGTGGAAATGCTCGAACGTATGGTCAGCACATTGGAAATGACCAGCACGTTGGAAGCGCTGCACATCAGGCCGGTGATTGACCGGACATTCGAGATGCAGGACATTGTGTCGGCGCTGAAGTACCTCGAGTCCGGCCGTCACGTTGGCAAGGTCGTGGTCCGTCTCGAGTGACGGAGCGCAGTGTAAACTACTCGCATGGACACGCTGACCAGCATTCGGGTGTTCCGGCAGGTGATCGAGTCGGGCACCTTCGTGGCTGCCGCCGAGCGAATGGATCTCTCGACCGCCATGGTGAGCAAGCACGTGATGCACGTGGAAAAGCGCCTCGGCGTGCGTCTGCTGAACCGCAACAGCCACACGTTGAGTCTCACTGAGCCGGGCCGAGTGTACTGGCTGCGCTGCCGGACCTGCTCTTCGAAGACCCGATGTTCAAGAACGTACTGAAACCCGTCCTTACCGACTATCCCTTGCAGCAACCGACGGTGCACGTCGTGTACGTCAGCCGCAAGCACCTGCCTGTCAAAATCCGTGCCTTCATCGACTTCGTACAAGAGGTGGCATCCAGAATCCGGCCTCCCAGATTGGTCGGAGTCCGCTGAGTCCGTCGGCGCTACGTCTTTCTATCGGTACTCAATCCCGAGTGATCGTAGGTCGGCGCGTCGAGCGGCGGCATACCGGGCGGTGGCCCGAAGTCGGGATTCTCGAAGAGCCGGGTCGTGATGTCCATCTTTCCGAGGTAATGCAACTGAAAAAGGCGCCACTTGAATCTCAACTGATCCGCCTGCTTCACAAACCGCTCGAAGTAGATACCAATAGAGTTGCCAGGGCGTCCGTCAAGAAAGGCGTTTTGCTCCGTGACATAGGTCCTGCTGGTCACTGCTCCATCCTCGATGTGAACGAGCGGCGTGCGGAAGGTCATCAATACCCGCTGGAAATTGGGCATAAGACGCTCGAGATTGCCGACGATCTCCGCGCGGCCGCGCAAAATTCTGCCGCCAATTCGCCACTCGGCATCCTCCGCGAAGCAATCTCCAAAAGCCTCAAAATCCTTGCGCCAGACAGCGTCGAGGTAGCGCGCGTGCAGCTGACGAACGGTAAACTCGGCCACCATTAAGTCGGTCATACCAGTCCCCCTTGAAGATTGCCGCCTTGGCGAGGAAATTTAATAGTGCTGCATTCCGGATCGTGTCACAACTGGCTTTGTGTTGAATCGGAACGGTCGTGGGCGCGCGCTGGTCATTGGACGGCAGGTGCTTGAGGCTGGCCCGCACCGTGTTTCTGCAAGAATGCAAACATCAACCACGCGATCTCGTCGACCTTTTCATCCAGCGCGAAGTGGCCTGCATCGAGCAGATGAATCTCCGCATCCGGCACGTCGCGCTGGTACGCCTCTGCACCCGGTGAAATAAAGGAGGGATCGTAACGCCCCCACACCACGAGTGTCGGCGGCCGGTGCTGTCGCAGCCATTGCTGCCAAGCAGGATATGAAGCGACGTTGGTCCGGTAATCGTAGAGTAACTGACCCTGGATTTCCCGTTCTCCAGGCCTCGAGAGAAAGGCGTACTCGTCCGTCCAGGTATCCGGATTGTAGCGTTCCGGATTCGGGCTATTCGCAATGTGCCGATAGCGCGTCCCTTCAAGGGAGAGAAACGCGTCAACTTGCTCTGGATGCGCGGCGGGCTTTTCCCAATATTGCGCAATCCCTGCCCATTTCGCGCCGAGCCCTTCCTTGTAGGAGTTCGCGTTTTGAATGACCAGCGCCTGGACCCGCTCCGGATGAGCCAACGCAATACGGAAGCCGACAGGTCCACCGTAATCTTGAAGATAAAGAACGTATTTCCCCACCTGGAGTTGCTCCAGAAGCGCATTGGTTGTCTCGGCCAGGTGATCGAATGTGTAGTGGTACTGGGATGGAGGGGGTGATTCGCTTTGACCGAAACCCGGATAGTCAGGTGCGATCAGGTGATACCGCGTCGCCAGCAAGGGAATGAGGGCGTCAAACATTCGCGATGAGGACGGGTAACCGTGTAAGAGCACGATGGTTGGGGCGTCCTTCGGTCCGGCTTCCCTGTAAAAAATGCTGATGTCTTGTACCGGCATGCGATGGTACGTCGTGGTCGCCGATGTCGAAGGTTGATTCATTGCAGATCCCCTGGAGGCCATGGCTAGGGTCAAGAGCACAAAGACAAGATACGTTGCCGCCACCTCGATTCCGCGTGACGTACATTTCAGGACGCCGTTTTTCATGCAGTCTTCAGGATAGGCGCAGGTGCGAAACGGCTGAACACAGATCACGACGGGCTGCCTTCCCGGCCTGCTCGGCGTCGAATCACATAGGGCAACTCATCTGCGCCATTAGAGCAGATCGCCGAAGCCGCATCGATTGCACCATGGTATCGGCGGATCTCTAAAATCGAGAATGGTCGCACGGCTGTCGGCTGTCGGCGGTCGCGATCCCGAGAACGCGCGACACTCAAAGCATCGAGTTCCTGGTGCGCGGCACCAGCTGATCAATACCATCGTGCAATCGACCGGCGCTGGTTTTGGTGTTCCCATGCCTCACTGACGCCAACACAGGCGATTCGGATGACTCGATCAGCCTTGACTGTGGATCTTGCCGATGCTCGAATCATTTGCCCGTATTCCTCGAGCGCTAGATCGTGATCGACGAGGTCGCCAACGCGTATCCGGCGCTCGCGCCGGTCTGAGTGATCACAGCGCGGCAAGGCCGCCGATCGCGGCCTGGCATGCCGCGATGCCCTGACCCAGGGCCATGCCCTGCCAAAGGGTATCGTCACTGTGGAACGCGGCGCGAATCAGGTGCTTGATCGGCTTGGCTGCGTCGGAGAGCGGATCGCCGTGCGCGTGGAGCCAGGCATCGGCCCTGAGCGCCTGAGCGACCTCGAGTATCGGCCGGATGCCGCATTCGAGCGCGACCGCGTCGACAGTGGCGTGCGGCAGGAGGCCGGGTAGCGCCGTGAGACTGTCCCCTTTGATCTCAGCGGACACCGACGCGTCGCCGTACAGCGATTTCGCGCCGCCTCCGATCCAGGAGCGGGCCCGCACGAAGGCAGGGTTCTTCCGTCGTTGACCGATGATCGGTTCGGCGTAACCGTAGGGGCCGAGTCCCGTATGGAAGTCGAGCAGACAGATTCGCGAGGCACGAGCGAGGTTCGCGGTCACGATGCTCGTCAAGGTGTTTCGGGACCACGAAGCGCTGCGACCTCCGTAGAAAAGCCCCGAGGAATGCGTCCACTGTCCGCCAGAGACGGCCTTCTGGAATGCGGCGAAGCCGTGGCGGTCGATCCATCCTTGCAGTCGTTGCCAGGTCTCCTTCTGTGTGGCGGCACTCCAATCCGAAGGACAGAGATCCATGGAGATCTCGTCATAGGCCGGATTGGCCGGCAACGAAGCGTCGAAGTCCATCCAGTTGCGGTTGATGTCGACATTGTTCTCGTTCGTACGTCTCAGCCACGAAAAGCCGTACGGATTGATGGCATGGATGTGCAGAGCGGCGACATGGTCGGCGAGCGCCGCGGCCTTGCTCCGTCGCAGCCACTCGACCTGGACAGCCGAGCCGAAAAATCCCTCGACGCCGTGCGTGCCCGAGACAGTGACAAGTACGGCGCGTGCGCCGCGCGGGCCGACCCACGCCGTATCGGTCGTGAGATCGAGATCATTGGGTCCTCGATGGTCGAGGGGAAACGTCTCTACCTCGGCTCCTGCCGCAGTCGCACCGGCCCGGAACTTCTCCCGAGCCTCCGCGTAATCGCGGCTGAATGGGCTGTCCATCGAGTCGCCCTCCCTTGGCCTGATCTTGGCGACTAGCCTACTCCAACGGTTCGTCCGATGGTTGATTGCTCAGGAGTCGGCCGCGCTACTGCGATTCCCTCTCAGCGGCTTGTCGACGCTGCGCATCAAGTGCTGCCGCTGCGTCGAGCTGTTGCTTGACGCGGGCCTCCGTTTTCAATGCCTCCTTGGCCTGCTGGGCCTCCGAGGCGCCGCCAGCGGCGGCCGAGATTGCACTCTCACCGACGCCGCAGGCGGCGAGCAGAAGACACGCCAAGAACCCCAAAATTGCCTGTTTCATTGGGTGACTCCAATGGCCGGATGCCAGGCTATCTTGATGACCCAGTCCCGCTCCTGGAAAGGACGCAGCGCTCAATTTTGGCATGGCGTTGAGGTGAGGGGCGGCGTTTGAGATTCGGATGGAGGACCTCGCTCCCGCAGAAAGAGGCGGTCATCCGGATGCGAAAGATCGCATTCCTGGCGACAGCGATAGAACACCGCTTTCCACTGCGAAGGTGTTGAAATGTCTGGGCGCCGCCGCTGCGAAGATGGGGGACTAGACCGCCTCACACGCGGGCTCTCACCAATGAATTCAACGAGTTGCGGCTGCAGCGTTCTGCGAAACGAAGCCTTTGATCGCGACGGCCGGAACTCCCCTGGCTGGCGGCTTTGTTCTACAACTGACACATTCATGAGAGAAGATTTTTCAATATCTTGCGACGAGGAGAGTTGTATATGAGTACGGGATCACCGATCGATCACGACGAGCTCGTGCGTCGCGTCAGCCGCGATCTTGCAGACGGCTACGATGAAGAATTGGAGATGGAGATTGAGGACCGCCACCCGCTGCCAGGCGTGCCCTCGGCCGTCGAAACCGACGCGGAGAAGGACTATCGGCGGGTTTATTTCCAGCAGTTATTTCGACTCCAAGCTGAGCTCGTGAAGCTGCAGGATTGGGTGGTCGCTACGGGACAGAAGGTCCTGATCCTCTTCGAAGGACGCGATGCTGCCGGCAAAGGCGGCGCGATCAAGCGCATCAGTCAAAAGCTCAATCCGCGGGTATGTCGCGTCGTGGCGCTGCCGGCACCCAATGATCGCGAGCGCACGCAGTGGTACTTCCAGCGCTATGTCTCGCACCTTCCCGCCGCCGGCGAAATCGTTCTGTTCGACCGCAGTTGGTACAACCGTGCGGGCGTCGAGCGGGTCATGGGGTTCTGTACGCCCGAGGAGTATGAGGAGTTCTTCCGCTCCGTGCCGGAGTTCGAGCGCATGCTCGTTCGCTCGGGCATCAAGTTGCTGAAATACTGGTTCTCGATTACGGACGAGGAACAATACTTGCGGTTTCTCGGCCGTATTCACGACCCGCTGAAGCAATGGAAGCTCAGCCCAATGGATCTCGAATCGCGCCGCCGCTGGGAAGACTACACCAAGGCGAAGGAAGTGATGCTCGAGCGCTCGCACATTCCTGAGGCACGGTGGTGGGTCGTGCACGCAGTCGACAAGAAGCGCGCGCGCCTCAACTTCGTACATCATCTGTTGCAGCAGTTTCCCTACACAGTCACGCCGAAACCGTTGGTTGTGCTGCCGCAACGCGAACATCACGAGCATTACTCCAGACAGGCGGTGGCCGCGGAGATGGTTGTGCCGGAGGTGTATTAAATAGCCGTGTCGAAATCATTCCGCTTGAGTAGGGCAGGGGGTGCCTCGCGCCACATACCGACAGCGTCTCTAGACATCAAGATGTCTCTTAGATAGCGTCATGACGGCAGTATAGCGCAACGTCGAACCAAGTCGGTCTTCGCCAGTCCATCGTTCGAGGCGTCGGCTTCGCCGACGCCTCGAGTGCGACCGGACCGCAGCGCTAGTGTGCAGCAATGTCGGCGGCAACCACCGATGCGATCACGCCAGTGGCCACCGCAGCGAGAACGTAGTTACCGTCCACCATCCGCCACTCGTATCCACGCGGGGGAGCGCGGAGATGGGCGTCGTGGTAATCGACATGCTCACCCCGCTGCCAATCCTCGTCATGAATCTTGGCGCCTTTCTTCCAATCGTCGTGACGGACGTAATGGTGGTTGTCGTGCTCGTCCGCGTTGGCAGGCCTATCCATGCCGACAGAAGCAAGTGCGAAGAAAAGTGAAGCGGCTAGAATGGCTTTCATCGAATGACTCCTCAGATAATTTCCGTGAGGGTAAAGTCTTTCGCTTATGTGCCCGTTCCGCCAGCAAGCAAATGCCGCGGTAACCTGTAAGGATAATCCTCCACTCCCCCACGCAATGAATTTACAAAACGCGTAGGACTTGCCGCGCTGCTCCACCAGCTTGCGACTCGAGCGACGCTTCGGACATGCCGGTGGCAATGTAATGCCACGGTCGGGTGGTCGAGCGCGGTTCGATTTGTCGGAAATCAATGAGCGTTGCTCTTCTTTCAGGTCCGCGCTCCTCGAGGACGCGGGATTATTGCGGGGTCCCGCCGACCACACCCCTTAAACAGGGCTTTAACTAACCGCTTCTTAATCAAAACGAAGTGGCGTTGGCTTTAACAATGGCGCGCCGGGCTTGCGCTTCCACCAACTCGAAGGGAAGCCACAGCCTAAATGTCAGTGGCAGAACCTCGACAAGGAGTTTGCCACCTGCGCCATCCCGCTGGTATCGACCTCGGAGTTATCCGCTGTCTCACCGCTCTTGGCGAGGCGGATGCCCGTCAAACCTCCGGGCATCAAAGCCACGATATTGCCGCCCCAGCCGATCATTCGGGGATAAAACACTCGGCAATCATGCGATGCAACGTACGATGTGACCCAGAACGCATTGATATAGGTTGTCTCACCCACCGGCAGCTTCTCGCCGGTTGGAAATCCCCGCGGATTTGGGCCGGCTAGCAACTCTCGTATCCGCGGCGCGTACAAGATCTGCTGGTCGCCGTGCTTGCCATCGTTTTGGTAAAGCCGTGCTATTAACACCATGTCGCTGATGGTTGGGTAGTAGCCGTAGGCCATGAGCGGATGTCCGTCGCTGCCATCCGCTTCGATGGTGCGGTTGGTCGGTGCATGATGAATACCGATTGGCGCAAACACTTCTCGCTGCAACATCGACCAGATGTTGGCCGTAGGTCCCTCCTTCGATTTGAGAAAGCGGTCCATCGCGACTCCGAGAATGAACATATCCTGATCGCGGTAGCGCGTGACCTGGCCGGGGCCCCACGGATACACGCCGCCGTCCTTGAGCAGCGCGGCCACCTTCTCTTGGGTCGAGCGGGCCTCGTACCATCTCGAGTAACTGGCGTCGAGATAACCATCACTGGTGTCATTCGGCTCGCGTTTCGTACTGCCATTGCCGATTCCCGTCGTCATGTTGATTGCATCTTCGAACCTCACGTTGTGCCACCCGCGATAGCGGGCCGCCTCCGGCACATAGTCTGCAATCCTCATTTCGAACACGGCCGGGCCGTATTTCTCGGCGAGCCTCAACAGGGCCGTTTCGTTCGCCAATGCCTTGGTGGCAGACCAGACTCCGAAGCGCGCGCGATCGCACCACGGCAACTGACCACCGGCGCTCTGGCATCCCTTCAGGTAGAAGGTACCTTGATAGTCGAGTCCGGACAGTACGATGTCGCTCGCTCGCATCGGGCCATCGAAATTGGCGAGGTTGGCACCGCTAACCTTTGCCGCGAGTTCGTCCCAACCGGCAATCGGAACTCGCATCGGTGCGATCGGCCTCGTACCCTCGCTTTAGGGAACTCAATTGGTCGGTCGCCACGGGCGCAAAGGTTGCCGAAACGAGACCGGCGGCGACGAAGTCATCCTTGATGTAGTACGGTGCCGTTTGCTGCACGATCTGAAAGCGCAAATTCGATACTCGACCGTCCTTGTAAAGGAATGTCGCCAAGCCATTGTGCGTCTCGCCCTCGATGGAATTCACGAGCGCAAAAGGGAACCCGGCGCGCGACCAGCCGCTATCGTCCGGCTGAGACCAAACCCGGCCGGGCTGCACGATGACGTCCCAGTAGCTGCGCCCTTGATTGTTGGAAGCGTATCGGATCACGTCTTGCGTAAAGGGAACGAGATCGCCCTTGTCGGTGAAGAAGGAGATGGCGACGCCCGGAAACAAATGCGGATCCCGACCGAGGACTGACGGCGGCGAGAACACCGCAGGCTTTGTCGTCATCTCCGTCTCGGTCAATCGCAGCGTTCCCAAAAACGGCGCGTGCTCCGCGACAGCATCTGAACCCGGTATGAACGCGCTGTTGGCGGTCACTCCGCCAGACCACGTGGACGAAAGCAGCTCGGCCGTGCCAATACGCTGAGCGGCTGCGGTTGTGCAGTGCGCACCGGCCAACGTTAGCGCGCATAGAATCAGCACCGGAGGATGCCACGAAATTCCCCTACGCGAGTCAAACTCATTCGCCATATGTCTTTTCCTTGGAGACTCAATTGGGGCCGCCCGCGCTAGCTTACACAATAGAAGCCACCCGACATCGGCAGTTCCGCGTCCGATCAGAGACAGCGGGATCTGTTCGCACCGCCGATCGCCGTGGATCGGCCATGAGCGGTCGGTGCCGGCACCGAAATTGTCGCCAGTTGGCCACCGTTGGAGTCTCTCTGTAAACTGAACGAATCCCCTTTGCGCGGCACCCAAGACGCTACCCGGATTTGGAGGCTGAAGTGAAAGCAGTTCGAATGTACGAATACGGCGGACCTGAGAACCTGAAGTATGAGGACAATGTTCCCGAGCCGGCGTTGAGCGACGACTCTGTGCTCGTGGAAGCCTCGGCGACCAGCGTGAACCCCATTGATTGGAAAATACGATCGGGCGCGCGGCAAAAGGATTTTCCACTAAAGCTACCGGCCATACTCGGCAGAGACGTGAGCGGGGTGGTCCGAGCGGTAGGGCGCAACATTCGCTCCTTCAAGCCGGGTGATCGCGTGTTGGCATTAGCCTGGGAGACCTATGCTGAGCTTGTAGCGGTTGAAGGGTCCATTCTCACCCATCTACCTGACGGGTTGGACCTGGTCGATTCCGCAGCCATACCGCTGGTAGCCTTGACGGGTGATCAGCTCGTGCGGCTGGCGGCTCGGGCGCAACGTGGCCAGACGCTTCTCGTGAGCGGGGCGCTGGGAAGCGTCGGGCGGGTCGCCGTGCACACCGCCAAGAAACTCGGCGTCACCGTGATCGCGGGCGTCCGCGCTCGGCAGCTGGCGGAAGCGCGAACGCTGGGTGTCTCCGATACTGTGGCCATTGACGACGATTCCGCGATTGCGGGGCTTGCGATGGTGGACGGCGTTGCCGATACGGTTGGCGGCGAAACGGCCGCGAAACTATTTGGCAGGGTGAAGAATGGTGGAAACTTCGGCTATGCCTCGGTGTTCCCCGACGAGGTATCCAAACTGAATCCGACTGTCACTGTCAACCGGGTACACGGGCGTCCAGATGCCTCGAAAGTCCGCGAGTTTGCCGATGACGTCCGAGACGGGAAATTCCTACTGCCAATTAGTCGCAGGATGCCGCTTCGCGATGCGGGTGAGGCGCAGGCATTGGCGCAAAGAGGTGGCTTAGGAAAGATCGTACTTGTATGCCGATAGGATGGCTCCTGGACCTTCGCGAAGCCGCGAAAGCGGGGCAGTGGTACTCGGCGCACGTGCCGAACCCGCAGAGGTGAATACTGCTTCTTTCATTTCTCGCCTCAGAGGCTGACTATTTTGATGGATACCACTGCGCCGCTGCTTTAATCCAGGTGAATGGGCTGCGCCGGTGGACGCCGCAAAAGCGCGACAGGCCTTTCGAAGGTTATCGCTGACTCTCGAAATCCCAATGCGCGGTAGGCGCGGCGGATGAGGAAGGGCGGCGCCGTTCTCCGTCTCGAGACTCGGGTCTCGCGTCGGTTCAACGTCTTCATGGATCGTCGGACGCCTGCAAGCGGGCGATGTCGATGATTTTGCTTTCGTTGGCGTGCCGTAGATCGAGTGCGCAGAGATGACGAAACATGTCGCCGGCGAGTCTGCCGAAGGGACTGCCGATGGAGAACTGGCGGGCGAGTGCCAGAGCGTAGTCGACGTCCTTCAGCCGCAGTTCTGGCGTGAACACGATATCGCGGTCGTGGTGGCCGTCGGCGATTCGGCGGGTGTTTCGAATTACTTGCGGGCTGGCTGCCTGGCCGGATGCGAGCGCGTCGGCGACCATGCCGAGATCAAGGCCGATCTTCTCGGCGATCGCCATGGTCTCTGCGGCGGAGGCGATCTGTACGGCGCCGAGCATGTTGACCAGCAGTTTGTAGGCGGTGCCGGTACCGACCGGGCCGAAGTGCAGGATGCTCTTCGAGAGGGTGGCGAGCAGGGGGCGTGCTGCGCTCAAGTTCTCGAGATCGGCACCGACCAGCAAGGTGAGTGCGCCCGCGGCGGCGCTGTCGGGGAGACCGGTGACCGGCGCATCGAGATACCGCAGTCCTTGCCGGGTTGCCGCGACACTCAGCTCGAGCACCCAGTCGTAGGATAGGGTTGAACATTCGATGGCGAAGGCGTCCGGTGCAAACTGCGCGGTGAGGGCGCCGGTATTCTCTAGCCAGATCGCTCGCGACGCCTGATCGTCGGTCACCATGGACACGATCGCATCGGCACCGGTGCAGGCTTCGCGCGGCGTCGCACATCGCACGGCTCCGCGCCTTACGAGGTCTTCGGCGCGGGCGGCAGTCCTATTGAACATCCGGAGCTCGTGACCGCCATCGAGCAGACATCCGGCCATTCCCGAACCCATCCTGCCCAAGCCGATGAACGCGACTTTCGCCATACCGATCTCTCGATTAGGGTGATCGTGTGTAACGATACACCGGCAGGGACTGGAGGAAAGGTTGCGGCTCGAGTTTTGATTCTCGCTCCCGAAAAATGAGCGAATTCATTGAGTTAGACGCCAAGGCACCCGCCACCTTGGGGGCGGTGGTAGAGGCTATCACGCGCCTCAGCACTCTCGGTGAGGCGAGGATCATGGAGCTCGTTTCCGCGGGCAAAATCCAAGAGGTTTTCCCGTTTCGCCCGAATCCCGTGGCTGACATTGGGCCGGACTTTGTGGCCGCAGAGGACTTGGTTGAGGCCTCCCCGGAGCCTCTCTCGCGCGCGGAGCGGGCGGCGCACATTCAAGAGAGCATGCCCGCAAGGCGCGAGTCGCGCGCTCGAGCAGGCTCGAGTCGCGGCCGCAAGCTGTTCTCGAAAGGCTGAAGGCAAAGCCCTTACGGCTTTAGAGTCCGTCGGTGTTTCCCGCGCCGTCTGGACCGAAGTCATTCTGCATTACCGCATCACAAGGTCTGTGATGCGGCAAAGTCCTCGACTTCAACCCAGCCCTTGCTGCGTAGCGACGGCCTTGGCGAGCGCGACTGCTGTCATGTACGTGTTCGGCTGAAGAGCAAAACAGTATGCGACGGCGCCCATCACGAGCGTGTTCATAAACAGTGTGCCGGCGAGAGCGGCGAGTTTGCTTGTTAGGGTGTCCATGTGTGTCTACCAGTGTGTTTGTGTTCGATTCCTACTGACAGAACACAGCAAGGGCTGTGAAGTTGCAGAAATAGATGGGCGATTAACGTCGGGGCTGACCCCGCGATGACAGGGGCTGGTACCCGACGGGCGCATATGCGCGATCATGGGGCTCATTGCATTGCCCGAACTCCGGCAGCGCCATTCGGTGCAATTGTCCCGTTTGACAAGATGACAAGACAGATCCCTGCTCTAAGAAATTGGCGTTGTCGGGCGTAAAAACCCAGCAAGAATCCTCGGCCTTAAAATCGAATCACCCCGAATCGCCATTCGAACGTTCAGCGCGAGCATTGACGCCTGTCGGCCAACAGCGGTACTAGAACACATTGGAATGCTTGCCAGGAAGCAGCCGTTCGCGGCATGCGGTAATCTAAGCCCCAATGTTTGACGAGCTCGTGTGAGCGCTGGGCAGTGCAGGATGCCATGAAGTCACGCCTCTTGCTGAAGGTTCTGATTGGCGCGGTCGCTGCCGCCCTTTGCGTTTATGCGGGGCTATACGTGTACAAGAGCCACAGATATGCAAGCGCGTTCGCAGACACTCGTCTCGGCGATTCGCCTCAAATTGTTACGCATCGATTTGGTGCCCCGCCAAATATTGAGTTTCTGCACTCAGGCTACTTTCAGGGATTTACGGTGTTCCCATGTACCCTACCCTGTAACGAGCGATTATGGTGGCCTGATCCGACCACCGTATTTCGGAGCCAGGCTTACTATTTTGAGTTCGATGTCAATCGACACCTCATTCGCAAAACTCATTACGAGCATCTCGATGTAGGGTACCTGCGATGGGTGGAAAGGATAAAGCACAAGCCCGGACTGGCCTGGGATACTACTGCGGCAGAGCGGTTTCGTGCTGCCAAGGTTGTAGCGCTCGTTCGCTTGCTCGAGCCACCTCAAATCGACCCACGCGATTCCAGTTTGGGGCCGCTATCCAAGTTTCTCGTAATCCGCTCTTGGAGGGGTCCGTTCACTGCGGGCACCACCATGACTGCTGCCACGGCGGGACCGTGCCTTGGGCCAGAGTGTGCGCCGCTGCCAACGCACGCTGGACAGTCGGCCGTGATCTATAGCCTCGGAGATGTGCAACCCATCTATCCGGTAATTTTGGTTTTCGGAGTTGACGAAGCTAATGTCGAGAAGGCAACACACGAGTTGGATGCTTTCGCGGCCCTTGGAGCGCAGCGTGACAACTGAACGGATGCACGCCCACGGCAGACGCCTGAGCTTTCCGAAGAACGACCCATCATGGGCGTGTTTAGCGATGCTGGTCATGCGGCGCCAGCCAGCCAATTGTGGGCGTTGACTATGCTGCTCGGATATTTCATGTCGAACGGGAAATTATGGATCTTCGATTCGGCCGACTTGAAGTTCTGCAGTAGGGTGAAGTTGGAGCGGCCCTCCTCGTCCATGGCGACGAGCTTGCCGTCCACGACTGTCTCATCGGGTAGATCCTCGAGAGCCTCGGCGATATAGCCGAACTTGCCGGTTTAGGACGGTGCGGCGGCGGGAGTAGACAGTCACCCGTCCCTTGGCTTTAACCGCTTCGAGCCGGTAGCCGTCGAGCTTGATTTCGTAGGTCCAATTGGGGCCTTCCGGGATTCGAGAGACCGGGTGGCAATTCATAATGGTGTCGATGAAGCGGGCCGGAGATTTTTTGGTGGCCATGGGGTGTTGGGATACTGTAGCACCGCTTGGCCATTCTCTTTGTTTCCCGTTGAGTCGTGGAAGCTGAGACGGGGTGCGGGGGCGAAGTCGGCTCGGATCGGCCACAAGTTGTCGCTGGAGCCTCGATTGCAATTCCGCCGATAGCGGCCACTGACGGGGTCTGCGCGGGGAAAACACAACTCCTCGGACGGCCGGCATTGGCGTAAAATCTTGCGCTCATGATCACGCTTTACTCTTACCCGACTCTTTTCGGCGTAGCCGACAACAACGGCTACGGGCTGAAGGTCTTTGCTTTCATGCGACTCGTTGGCTTGTCGTTCGTGCATGAACACATTTTCGACGCATCGGCGGCGCCGCGTGGGCAGCTTCCCTACATCATCGATGACGGCGATACGTTCGGCGACAGCGAGACCATCATTAGCCATCTCATCGGTAAGTACAGGTTAACGATCGATGCGGCGCTCGGCGTCCGAGAGCGCAACCTGAGCCTACTCATCACGCGACTGCTCGATGATCTCTACTGGGTGATGTCCTATTCACGCTGGAAGGACGAGCGTTACTGGCCGGCGTTCCGTTCAGCGCTCATGCGAGAGCACGCAGGCCTCACCGATGAGGGACTCGCTAAAGCGCGCGAATTCAATTTTCAGCGTTATCATTTTCAGGGGATCGGCCGGTATGAGCCGGACGCTGCTTATGCGCGGGGCCTCGCCGATCTCGGCCTCCTCGCCGACCTCGTACCAGCCAACGGATTCGTGCACGGTGCAACCCCGACGAGCGTCGACGCCGGCATCTACGGCTTCGTCGCGAACATCCAGTTTTTTGACATTGACACGCCGCTAAAGCACTTCATTTCCTCGCGGCGAGACCTCGTGCGCCATTGCGCGGCGATCCACGAAAGAGTGATGCGAATCTAGCCGCTCCCAAACCGCTCCATTGACGAACGGCCCGAAAGCCGCCTGTCGTGGCCGGCGGCAGAGGGTTGATGACGGCCGGATGAGCATCGAGAACGAACAACTGCCAGTCCATTGATCCTCATGAACCCGATCGATACGCCGTGGCGACTAGCCCAGCAAGTCGCTCACGATGCCCGCCACTCGGTTCCGAATGGGGCGTCGCAGACGGGCTTTCCCGCTCGCCGGTACCAGTAGATGGCGTTCTCCTGATCGCCTTCTTTGCGATGCAAGTAAGCGTGTACCCAGGCAGCCGCCGGCCCTTCGTCCTCCTGTGCCCGATCATGTGCCTGCGTCCAGTCGCCTTTTGGCATCCCACCACAGACCGGCAAGGGCGGGTGTGAGGTCGACGGGTGGTTGAGCGGCCGTCAGTGAGTCGTTGAAGTCATCGAACGTCATTTGAGTCTGGCTCATGCAGAAGAGGTCTAACTGGGTCGCTTATGAATTGAAGTTGAACGGTCCGCATTGTGACGCCCTGCCCTGTTCTTCGGCTTACAGGGTGATGATGCATTCGTCCGGCCCGAATGACTCGAATGGTTTTGTGGCTAGCATATGCAAAATGGCGGCGGCAGGACGGATCGGCATTCTGTATATTCGCGAGAACGCGTCGGAAGCAGGCACTAAAATAGGGAGCAGGGAGGCATGCGTCGTCTGTGTCTGTCCGGCATTAGCACATCGATCACCGCTTCGCTTGTGCTCTGTGGTTGTGGCGGCGGATCGGGAGAAGGCCCCACTACCACGAGTACTCCCAGCTATTCCGTAGGGGGAACTGTCTCCGGCCTGGTCGGGACAGGGCTGACCGTTGAGGATTCGGTGGCCGGCAGCCTGGCGGTTGCCGGAAACGGCCGATTCACTCTGCCGAAGGCACTTCCTAGTGGGACATCGTATGCCGTAGCGATTGCCCAACAGCCGTCGAATCCCACGCAAAAGTGCGCGTTAACGGGCGGAGCTGGAGTGATCGACGGTGCGAATGCGTCGGGCGTCTCCGTAACATGCGCGGAGCCTCAATATCCGATCGGGGTCGTCCTCAGCGGTCTGCTCGGGTCGAGCATTACTATCGAGAATAATGGCAGCGACAAATTGACGCTGTCCGCAAACGGTCGGTTCGCATTCGCCTCACTGGTCTCGAGCGGCGGAACGTACACTGTCTCGATCGTTACTCAACCCGGCGCGCCACCGCAGTATTGCAGCTTACAAGGTGGAAGCGGCACGGTAGGTGCAAGTAGCCCATCCGTATCGATCACATGTGCATCCACGGTGCTGACTTCGAGGCAGATTGATTTCGTGAGCGGAAGCCTCGGTGCGGTGGTAGCCGACACATCCCGTAATCGAATATACGTCGCGGCAACCAGCCGCAACGAGGTCGTCGTACTCGACGCCACCTCCTATCTGGTGCTGAGCCATTTCTTTGTCGGCTCATCTCCCCAGGCCATGGTCCTAAGTTCGGACTCATCCATTTTGTATGTGGGTTTGAGTCAAGGCGGAGCCGTCGTACTGGTCAATCCCGATACTCAAACTGTGACGACGACTCCGGTGGCAACCGCGATGGGAACGTCGTTCGTAACGAGCCTGGTCGAGCTAAAACCGGGAGTGCTTCTCGTCGGCGGTGCCGGCTATGGAACCGGCACGGCGGAGAGCGGCTATGGCAACCTGATGACGCTCACGATCGCGACCCGTGCGATGCAGCCGGTGGCCGCCGGATTTGCGATTGAAAACGTCGCCGCGCTTATTCGAGGCCCGGACGGGCGAAGGGTGTATGGAATCGGCTATCTTTATGGAATGGCCCGTCAGGAAGTGCTCTTCAGCCTCGACGCCACGCTACCGAGTATGCCGCTTATCGCGACTGCGCCGGTCGATGGCGTGAACAACATCGCCATCAGCGAAGACGGCGCTAAGATTTTGGCGGATACCGGGGCAATATTCGACGCAACTGCGCTGGGCGTACTGTCGGCTGGGGCGGACACGGGCTTCGGCGCCGTGGGGGGGACGCAGAACGATAGTCTCATCGCCTCAGCGGTCGACGCAAGTGCTCTAGCGATTGTTGACGGTAGTTCCTTCGTTCCCTTGGTCGCTTACACCGACGATTGCCCTGGTGGATTTGTGACTTCTATGACCGCCGCTCCGGCTACAGGCACATGGATCATCGGGACGGTCGCAAACCTCCTCTGCGTGGTGTCGACGACGAATGCTGCCAGCGCTCCCGGCGCAGCCGGCAGTCGCGCGTTACCACCTAATGAACCACCGATTACGATGGTGCCGTGGGTGGAGATCTCCGAACCCGCGAATAGCGCCGTCATCGACAACACTCGAGGTGTTGCCTATGTGGCCAATGGGGCAGGGACGGTAGACATCTTTTCGCTAGCGCAGGGCGCCTTTGTCGGGTCGATTTCGGTCCCGGGAAAGCCCCAGGTCGTGACACTCAGTAGTGACGGCACGACTCTTTACGCTGGACTATTTGACGTCGGGGCGGTGGTGACCATCGATCGAAGCACAAACACGGTGACTAATAGCGTCAATCTGACGAGCGCGCTTGGGACGGCCGACATCTTGCGTATTGCCGAGATCTCCCCCGGACACGTCCTGGTGAGTTCGAGTCCAAGTGAGGGCGGAGTTGGCCCCAACACCTATCTCGTCGATGTTGTGCTGTCCAATCCTGGCAGCGCACAGCGCGTGGGTTGCGCTTCGGGCTATCAGGGTGCTCTACCGGTCGTCAGCCCAGATGGTCACTACCTCTACATACTTGGCTACTCCACATGTGCCATCGGGGAGAAGCGCGATCTCACCCAGCCGAGTTATCCGGTTGTCGTGTCTGGACCCTTGGGCGGATATGGCGAGGGCGATGGCATGCCCGTGCTTACGCCGGACGGAGCGTACCTGATCAGCGGCGGAGTCATCATTGACACCAATACGATGCAGCAGACCGCCAACTATTTTGGAGGCCTCGCGCTGGCGTCAAGCAATCCCGATCGTTACTACCTGGTGAGCGGACAGAACGTACTGACCATGGAGCTTCATGACTTGAAGGTACTCAGCTTCGTTCAGAACGAGTGTCAATCAGTAATCGACGAAACAACCGATGCTACGATTTCGGCAGATGAGAAGACCGTGATTTCGCTCGCGGCGGGGTACGGAGCCATTTGCGAGACGCAAATCGCCCCTTAAAAATCTTCTCTATTGGTCAGCCTTCGCAATCGGGCTGACGCGGCTGCCACGGTCGGGCAGCAAGATTCTTGAACACCCAAACCGGATAGGTTTTTGTAACGTAACAGGCGACCACGCCGTTATTTGTGCGAAAACGGCATGTAAATCACATCGCGATGCCGTCATGCGGTCGACGTCTTCCCTGTTTTGAGCCGAGGTCCAGTGTAGAGTTTTCTGGTCACTGCATGCGCTCTGCCGGACGCTGCGATAGACATCGTGGCAAGCTGGCCAGATGGATCTAGGCGTGAGGGAACAACCGATGGTGTCCAGACGAACTGCAATCCTGATTTTCATGATCGGCGGGCCGTTACTGTGGCTGCCCGTTTTCCTCGCTTGGGCGGCGATCAGCGGTTACGATTTTCACGGCCAGGGCGGCATGGGCCTGTTGCTATCTCCGGCGATGGGCGGATTTCTTTGGTACATGGTGGCATTACTCCCGCGAAATTGGCTGTACACATGGATTCCCACGCTCGGCACGGCTCTGCTCTACGCGAATCTCGTGCGCCGTCTGCCGCTCGCACGCGTCTCGTGGTTGAGAGCTCGGGGAGGCTCGATGGTGCTGCACTTCGCTCTCGCGGCGGCGATCTCTGCAATGGTTTTCGCCTCCTGTCTCGCAGTCGGTGCGCTGCTGGGCTTGCATGCTCCGTTGCTTCCCACCGCCCCCGCACCGCATGAGTCGTTCGGCGTTCCGAACCTCGTGCTGACCAGTGCGACCCTCATCGGAATGGTGTCGATAATCGGTGGAATCCTAGGTGCGGTGCTCGGAGCAATTTGGCCCACAGTCGTAGTGCCCGCAGTAGAGGCCATACGGCCGGTCGTTGCGCCACCGCCCGTATCGCTTCCTGCACCGTCGCTTCGCTTGGTGCTGTTCACGTTCCTCATTGTCGGTCCGCTGCTGTATATGCCTCTCATCTCGATTCTCTCGGTGTCCCCGATCGGGCCTCTGGCGGGACCTCTCGCGCGGCCGTTCGGTCTGGCGCTCAGCCTGCCGTTGCTGGCGCCGGTCGGCCTAATCGTGTGGTACGGGGCCTTGTTCTTCCCGCCGGCGTGGCTACAAACTTGGATACCGGCGCTGGGTACGGCATTTCTGTTCCGCGCCGCGTTAGCACGATTACCGGTTCGAGGATGGGTGTCGAGCCGCCTGGGAAGGCGGGGCTTACTGCTGGTTTACATGACGCTTTGCGGCGCATTATCCGCCACCGTCTTCGCGCTATGCCAAGTGTTCGATGGCCTTCTACCCCACCGCGCGGCCGCGCAACCGAGTCACGGGGAGTTCATGGATCTCCTCAGCTCCGCGGCCGGCCGCACCATGCTCATGGCGGTCGTCATCGTGGGTGTCATTCTTGGCGGCATCGTATACATGCTTGAAATGACAAAGAGCTCCCGTCCCGGACTACCCAAGGAATGGCGATGAGTATCTCGGACTACTGCCGGAGTGCTATGGCGATCCTGGCCCTAGCCGGGTGTGCTACGCCTGGTCCGGGCACGCCGCCTGGCGGGGTCGACCATGTCGTCGCGAGCCCTGGTGGCCTCAAGGTATTTTTTGGGAAAGACGTCAATTGGACCCCCAGCAATGGCTTCAGGGCCGGCGGCCTTACCGTCAGTCGGGCGGGCGAACATGGATCTATACGCTACGCAGTCGTGAACGGGCGCTCGGAAGACAAGGACGAGCGAATAGTCGGCAACTACCTGCTGATGAAGGTCGGTGACAGCGCCGGGACGTTTACCGGGTTCGGAGCTTGCTCCTACGACCTTAAGAGAGGTGAGCACGGGCCATACTTGGACGTAAACGGAGCCGAGGGAGATCTCTCGGATGCGACGTATAGCGCACGTTTCGACGGAGGCAATTGCCGGCGATCATATTCGTGTTAGCGGCGGCGCCGAGTGGGTGCTAGCGGCCACAACCGGGCATTGGCCGTTAGAATGGAGCACCGCGAAGCGGCCGCTCGTAGTTTGCGATAGGTGAGCTACGCGGAGGGCCAGATCGGCCATGCAAATCGAATTATCCCGTTTCCTAATGGGCAAGTTGCCGCTTTGAACGGTTCGGGAACCACTTGCGTGCGCCGGACTCACGAAGAAATTAGACCGCCGCTCCGCAGCAGTAGGTTAATAAGTTCCCCTTGGCGTTTGACTTGCGTCTTCTCAAAGACGCTTTTGAGTTGCGTTTTCGCAGTATTTAGCGAGATATGCAGCTTAGCCGCCGCTTCTTTGAGCGAATGTCCTGGTATCAGCTCTAGGGCTAGGCGAGATTCTGAAGGACTCAGTCCGTAGTGCCGCCGTAGCAAGTCTCGCGGAAGTTCGGTCTGTTCGTCGGGATCAGATATGAATACAACGGCGGCCGGCTCCTCTGGCCAGCCAACGGTTCGAAGTGGCGCCACGGTTATCGAGAGGGATCGACCGGAGATCCGTGAAATCAACATTGTCCCACCTGCACCGCATGCCTCGCGACGCGCTGTTCGTACAGATTCAGTGATCAAAGCCGTCAAGCGCTCTTGTTCGCACTCTTTTGAGGTAACCAGGTTGCCTTTCCGAAGCCGGAGCCCGCTCTCCCCACCAAGGCATCGTTGTGCGTATTTGTTCACATGAAGGATCTTATTGTTCACGCCTATGAGGATCACACCGAACCGGAGCATGTCGATTGCATTCTCGAAACCTGCACAACGCGCGCTAACATCTGCAAGTGAAAGGTGAATGGTGAAAGCACGTTGAACATGCGGAACGAGCAATCTCAGGATTTCAAGCTGCGGCTGTTGAAATTCCCCCCGTGCAGGATCTCGGAAAAGACTGATAGATGAGAGTGACTCACAATCATTGGCGACAACTCCGAACATCGCGTGCTTGACGTCGTACGGGCGCATGAAATCGTTATAGATTTCCGTACGTGTTAGCTCCTCTACAGGGCACAACGCTTCGGAAAAGCAAACATGTCCAGCTGGCAAAGAGCGACTTCGTTGAGTCCACGGATCCAAGGCCCCGTATCGCGTCTCGTAGAGTCGAAGCGCGCGCTCGTCGAGGCCCGAGGAGGACGATATGGTGTGCTTTGCTTGGGTGACGTCGTGCATTACCAAGATCGCGGCGCTGCCCTCAGAAATACGCGAAAGCCGAGATAGGAAATCACCCCACCGCTTGGAGTCGCTGGCCGATTCGTAGATACAGCCTATCAGCTCAGTTAGTTCGCCGTTGTCCATGGCTCACCCCTTCCGGTCCTTATCTCTCATTTCACCCTAACGGGTGAAGATATCAGATCCATGACTGCGTAGCATAAAGAGGAAACCTTTTAATATTTTGAGGGATGACCCTCTAATAATTAAAGAAGGGGGATTCAGTAGACGCTTCTCATCGATTGATTCGGACTTCCGCGTTGGTCGATCCGGCAACCGGGCGGAACCGGAATCAAACTACCTTTCAGACGATGTTTATGCAGATGACTGCAGCAAAACCACCCACTGTCTTTATTTTTAGGGGAAACACTATGAAAAAAACCATTCTCACAACCACCCTTTCCGCTGTGACCATGATCGCGGGATCAATGACGGCCTTCGCATGGGACAATGACTCGCATTACAAGGATCTCTACGAATTAAAACAACTACACAGCGCCTTCCACCAGGCCGTCTCGCATGCCGGAATCGATGCGCCGACCAAGGCGCAGCACGTCGTAGATGTACTTGCGGTCTGGACGGACGACGGCACTCTCGTCACGGGAGGCGTTACTTACAGCGGTAAGGGCACACCAGGCACGGCCAGCTGCGACCCCGGAACGTATACGTTGTGCGACCTTTACACGAACCACGCCGGGGCTTTTGTGTTGGGTCACGACTGGGTATCGTTGACGCCGATCTTCACCGAGGCCATCACCGTGCTTGATCGCGATCACGCCGACATCTACTTCCAATGCATTTACTTCGACGTCAACAACAATGACAAGATGGTTTCCAGCGTCACCATCGGTGTTCCCGGAGTGCCCGGCACCGGCCGGGCGAGGAAAGTGCATGGCCACTGGCTGCTCGCATATGCCGAAGTGACGTCCGTCCCGCCGCCGACTCTCGATGTCTATTAGCGGCTCGGTACACGCTGCCAAATGTCCCGGGTACGAACGTTCGCACTCGTGCCCCAGGATTGGCGCCGCGAGGGTCTCGCAGCCCTTCGAGGATATGAATATTACGCACCAGGCGCAGTTCCCGCGCGCCGCGCTACAGTAATAGCTGTTCTAAAAATTTACTAAACATTTCAGTCATCGGAGGACAACATGAAAGTAGATATATTGAAATTTTTGAGCGCGATAGCTTTGTCGGGTGCGTTGGTAGTGCCGGTAGGCGCTGCGCAGAACGCGGCCTCCCGCATCATCACTTTCGACGCTCCCGGCGCGGGCACTGGCCCCAACCAAGGCACGGGGTGTTTCGCTTATACGGATTGTTCCGTGCTCATCAACGACTCTGGGGCAATCACAGGATATTACTTGGACGCGAATAACGTGTACCACGGCTTCCTGCGTAGCCCCGACGGCAAGTTCACTACTCTCAACGCGCCCGGCGCAGATTTGACCCCGGGTGACTTCAACGGCACCCTCCCTAACGCGATCAACGACGCGGGGGCAATCACAGGGGTGTACTACGACGCGAACAATGAGGGTCACGGCTTCCTGCGCGGTCCGGAGGGCAAATTCACTACTTTCGATGTTACTGGGGGCACCATCGGCACCACCACTCCAATTGCCCTTAACCTGGAAGCAGCGATCGTCGGCTACTACCTAGACCAGAACGGTGTGTTTCAGGGTTTCTTACGCCGTCCCGACGGCACCTTTGAAACATGGAGCGGCCCAGGCGCGTGCGATGCCACCCCCGCGACAGGTTGTTACGGCACGGGCGCTTTCGGCATCAATGTTTTTGGAACGATCGCCGGCGGCTTCGAAGACAACAGCGGCAACTTCGTTGACCGCGGCTTCGTGCGTAGCCCTCAAGGCAAGTTCACGACATTCGACGCTCCTGGCGCGGGCACCGGTCCCTACCAAGGCACAGGCTCTCCCGGTTCTTCGGTCCCCCTCAATCAGTTCGGCGCGATCGCAGGCTACTACATTGACGCGAGCAATGTCGTTCACGGTTACCTACGGAGTCCCTGGGGTGATTTCACGACGTTCGACGTCCCAGGCGAAGGACCCCAGGGCATCGGCTGTTACTCTGATTGTTCTGTGGGTCTCAACGACTCGGGGGCGATTACGGGATACTACTTGGACGCGAATAACGTGTACCACGGCTTCGTGCGCAGCCCTGAGGGTAAGGTAACTACTTTCGATGCGCCCGGCGCAGATTTGACGCCCGGTGACTATAACGGGACCTTTCCTGTCAGCATCAACGACCAAGGGGTAGTCACTGGTTATATCTATGACGTGAACAACGTAATCCACGGCTTCGTGTTGTTGCCACCGAAACGTGATTGACGGACGAAACGAATCTCGCTGGTCGGGTGTAGGCCGCCTGCACACTGGTTTGGCCAGCTCAAACCAAAGCGCCGCCTTCGGGCGGCGTTTTCGCGATGCCTTTACCTCGTAACGGTCCGTCCGAATTTCTGGACCCTCAGTTTGCTGGGGCGCCGCCAGCTCTGGTATTGCTTTCGCGCCGTCGGCCTTCTACCAATCGGTTCGAGCGATCGCCCGTTAGGGTGCCGCAAAGCCGTCGGTGACCGGCGGCTGCTTGGGGTCGACGGACTAAACCGCTCGCGCGGTAGGGGTAGCTTCGTTGAGGGGCCGAGGGGTAGCTGAGGTCTGAGGTTCTGTTTCGTATGTTGCACGGTGAGGCAATCCGCCTCGTCTCGCAACCGGAGCAGAGCCATGAAGGATTCACCCGAGAAGATCTCACCGCTGCGTCGTCGCATGATCGAGGACATGCGGATGCGCAAACTGTCTACCAAGACTCAGGACACCTACGTGCGTGCCGTGCGGCACTTCGCCGGATTCCTGGGCCGCTCGCCCGATGCGGCCACGGACGAGGACCTGCGCCGTTACCAGCTGCACTGCGTGGATCGAGGCATCTCGCCGATCACGCTCAACGCGACGATCACGGGATTGAAGTTTTTCTTCGAAGTGACCCTCAAGCGTCCCGAGTTAATGGGCAAGATGCGCCACGTGCGCGTGGCCCGCACGCTCCCGGTGGTTTTGAGCCGCGAGGAGGCGAGCCGTCTGATCGAGAGCGCGAGTACCCTCAAGCATCGCACGGCCCTTTCGGTGGCGTATGGCGCCGGCCTTCGGGTGAGCGAAGTGTGTGCTTTGAAGGTCGGCGACATTGATAGCGAACGGATGCTCCTGCGCATCGAGAAGGGTAAAGGACAAAAAGACCGCTACGCGCTGCTCCCGCCGATCCTGCTCGAGCGCCTACGCACCTGGTGGCGCTACGCTCGGGCCGAGGGGAAGGTGCTGCCTGGCGGGTATCTCTTCCCGGGCCTCGATCCGATGGATTCGCTTTCCACCCGACAACTGAACCGCGCGGTACACGAAGCGGCGCAGGCCGCGCACATCGAGAAGCGCGTCAGCATGCATACGCTTCGGCATTCCTTTGCCACTCACCTGCTCGAGCAGGGAGAGAACATCCGCACCATCCAAGTGTTGCTTGGCCACAAGAAGCTCGAGACCACCGCGCTCTATACCCAGGTGGCCACCGAGACCTTGCGTAAGGTCTTAAGTCCGCTGGAGAGCCCTCGACCCGAGTAGGGCACGTTCGTGCCTGCTCTGGAGGTCGCGGACATCTTCCGCGCTCACGGGCCGACTTTGCGCCAGCACCCGCGGGGGCACTTAAGCCTCGGCCAGTTGAAGGTCATGTCGGCGATTGAGCAGTGTCGCAGCGCCGCCTTGGGCGGACACTCGCTGCGCTGTTCAGCGTGCGCGCAACCGCAGATCGCCTACAACTCCTGCCGCAACCGACACTGCCCGAAGTGCCAGGCGAGCGCCGCAAAGCGCTGGCTCGAAGCACGCCAGGCTGACCTTTTGCCCGTCGAGTATTACCACGTGGTCTTCACCTTGCCGGCACCGATCAGTGCCATCGCCTACACCAACAAGGAGCTCATCTATGGGTTGCTGTTCGACATCGCCGCCGAGACGCTGCGCACGATCGCCGCCGATCCGAAGCACTTGGGTGCTCGGATCGGAGTGACGTTGGTGCTGCATACTTGGGGTTCGGCCATGACCCATCATCCGCACGTGCATGGCATCGTCCCGGGCGGCGGGCTCGCGCCCGATGCCGACCGCTGGGTGCCGTGCAAGCCGGGGTTCTTCCTCTCGGTGCGGGTACTGTCGCGCCTCTTTCGGCGTCGCTTCCTCGAAGAACTCCAGAACCTCCATCGTGACGGTGAGCTCAAGTTCTTCGGCGAGCACATCGACTTGGCCGACACCGACGCCTTCGCCGACTGGCTCGCGCCGCTTCGCCAGTGCGAGTGGGTGGTCTACGCCAAGCGCCCGTTCTCCGGACCCGAGCAAGTTCTCGCCTATCTGTCGCGCTACACCCATCGGGTGGCGATCTCCAACTCACGCCTCGTGGCGCTGGACGACGGTGGCGTCACGTTCCGCTGGAAAGATTACCGGGCCCACGGCAAGAGGCGCTACAAAACCATGACCGTGGCCACGGAGGAGTTCATGCGGCGCTTCTTGCTGCACGTGCTGCCCTCAGGCTTTCATCGCATCCGCCACTACGGACTGCTCGCCAACGCCAGCCGCCAGCACGACATCGCGACCGCTCGAGAACTACTGCATCAACCGGCGCCAGAGCCGCCCGCGGATCTCCCCCATCACGGCACCGCCAACCACTCCGTACAGCCCACCTTCGTGTGCCGGCACTGCGGAGCACCGATGATCGTCATCGCGACCTTCGCTCGCGCGCAGCATATCCGTGGGCCACCGTGCTCACCCAGTTCACCATGAACGCCAACCGCTCATCACGGACCTCGCCGTCGGCACTTCATCGCACAGTACCGATGCGAACGCCCGTTGCCTTGCTCCGGAAAACGTGCTCGGTTTGCACGCACCAACGACACGACAACCGCTGTTGCCCTCGTCTCCTCCCTCATCACCGCGCCATCGTCCTCATGCTCGCAGCGCGAATCGTCCTCTCATATCCCAACGCCAACGCTCAAATCGCCATAGCACGCCGGCACCGCTGACCTCATCAGCACGTCCCCGCGGTTTCCTCCCTCGAGGATTGCCCAACCCCTGCCCATCAGGCTCTACGAGCTTGGATAGTTGCGCGCGCGGGCAGGAGTCGGACAATCCTTAACGCGACCTGCCGGATGCCGACGGCCCCGAGTTCCTCGTGCTGAATGACGGGTTCGGAGAAGCATGTCGGTCGGCAGCCGGCGACGACCTGTCGATGGGTCCCGCCAACTGGTTGCCCTTGAGCGGACGTTCGGATTTTTTCATATCCGCAGTGTTGCTAGACCGGCGAAAATGCCGTATCTGTTACGTTGGCTGATCACGACCTGTTTTTTCGTCAGATCGTGATCCCAGGAGGGCCTACGTGAGCACCAACACATTGGCACGGATTCTGGTGGCGACGACTTTCTCGATTGGACTAGTGGCTTTCGCTAGTTTGCGTGCCGCCGAACCAACTTTTAAGATCGGCGACTCGGCCCCCGTGATTACGCCGGTCACGTGGCTAAAAGGAAGCCCGGTAGCAAAGTACGCTCCTGGCCGCGTTTATGTGGTGGAGTTTTGGGCAACCTGGTGCCCACCCTGCATCAAAACCAAATGGCTCACTCACCAGCCTCGAGGATGTTCTCGCTGGCAGTTCATCGTCGCGCGGTCAAACTCGACCTGAACATGAGGCGTAACCGTCGGCGACCGGCTCCGGCGTTAAGGGTTGCTCGACGCCTGCCCTCACACCTCAGCACGCATGCTGGCATCCGCGCTCACGGGCAGACATCGAGCAACCCTTAACGACAGCTGCGGTTAGCCGCCCCAGCCACAGTTGCCCGAACATGTGGTCTGGAACGACAACTGGCGCGGTTATAGCTAAACTGCTCTTCTCCGGTCAGGGATGTTACGGTCAATGCTCCACTTCCTGCACTTTGGACGCTGGCGCATGGCCCGCCCAGTACCATTGGCCGCCATGCTGGTTACCTCGATTCCCGCGGGTTGCGGTGGCTCGTCGAATTCGGTCCCCGCTGTGAGTGCGGTCAACGGACCCATCGAAAAGCCAGTCGTCATCAATCTATATCCCAATCAGTCGGCGACCGCGGTTCCTCGACTCGTGGTGATGGCCACTTCAATCGGCTCCACTCCTGTCAGTATGCCGCTGATTTTTGACACCGGCTCCGCGGGAGTAACTCTTTACGCGCCGAGCATATTTCCCTCGAACATGGTGACCTCGGCCGGGTTCGTCTTTCCCTCCGGACAAACCTCGATAACTTACAATGGCGTCACCGTTACCAATCAACAGGGCACGCGAACGTACGGTAGCACTGATCTCAGAGCGCAGAACGGCAATATCGGCTACGCGCAAGTGACGTTCGGGGATGCGCAGGGCGAGCTCACGACCGAGGTAATGCCGGTCCTTTTTTATTACTCGATAACGGATGTCCGGACAGGACAGCCGCTCGAGGTGCCTTCGTTCCAACAAGGCGTCTTCGGCGTCGCCAGCACCAGCGGCAGCATTGTCTTGCCCGGCTCGGTCGAGCCTGCGGGAGGATATCCGGCCTGCACAACGGAAACCAACGGCACATGTTACGTGGTGAGTGCGCTGAAATATCTGAAGTACGGCGGTTCGGTAAGCGCAGGTTTCATGCTTTCGCCGGCACCGATCCAATCCTGTGACATCAGTACGGCCGGAAGCTGTGCACCCGCACCCGTGCTGACGATCGGCCTCACCGCGACGTTGAAAGCGGGATTCAGCACGGTATCGCTGCCGTGCCCACCGAATGGCTACATCGGCCCGGCGAGCATAGCCGGATATCCGGTGTGCCAAAAAATCATCGACAATACGACAGTCATGCTGTCAGAGGGCACCGTCGGCACGATTATCGCGAGCGTGGTGTTCGACACGGGTACGGCTAACATGCAAATCGCGACACCCGCAGGTAGCTCCTTTCCTTCGACCGTGGCTGCTGGTTCAACGGTGCTCGTTACCACGCCGTCAGGATTCACCTATAGCTATAGCAGCACAATCTCAGATCCCCTCGCGACAATCGTAAACACAGATTTTAGCGGCTCGACGATCATTGGCATCGGCTACTTCACAACCAATTCCTTCTTCATCGATTTCAGCTCAGGTACGGAAGGGTGGAAATAAGACACGCTTCCAAAGCGGGCTCCGGCCGAGAAGTTCTTAAACCGCTCGGGACTGAGCTCGGTGTAGCGCACCGTTGCTTGAGCATGTGCGGGTGAATAGGGGAGGGAAATCTCGCGAGCCCGCGCATTAGTGGCCGTGGATTTTGCGCATTAGCGCGTCGAAACTGGGCAGATGGTGCATGAATGCGACTGCTGTCAAGACGAGCAACACGACGATAAGGACCTTGGTGATCTTGTTCATGCGACGCCTCTATTAAATGCTGAGCATTTCGCGAATGGTGAGCTTGGACGCTTTCCATGCCGGATAGGCGCTCGCTGCGGCTGCCACCGACAGCGCAATTAAAAGCCACAACGCGAGCGGGGCTGTCGATATGACGGTGCCTAGCGCGGGGCCGAAATATGCCACACCGGCCACTGAATCCACGAGCAGGGTGAGCGGGGCGGATAGTGCGAGGGCGATGCCGGCGCTGAGGACGGCGATTAACACGGCTTCGCCAATAACCGTGCGTTGGATCATGCCGGCACGCGCGCCGAGAACGCGCATGACGGCGAGCTCGCGGGCACGTTCGAGCACGCTGATGGTCATGGCCGAGCCGAGTCCCAACATCCCGACGATCGCCATCAGTAGGGACATCACCAGCAACGTGAAAATCAAAATGAACAGATGACCGCCCAGGGCCCGGCCGAGCTGAGCCTGGGAAATGGATTGCCTGACGGTGAGACCTGACTGGTCCAGTGCGCGCTCGACTCGCGCAATCAGCGCGGCGGCAGAAGCCTCGTCGACGCTCGCTAAAGCAAGCCGAACTCCCCTGGTCAGACCAGGTTCGCCCATGAGCAGTCCGAATCGCCCGGGCGAGGTGTATACCGTTGCTTGGGTGAGATGCTCCTGTGCGACGCCAATGACGTGTAAATCCGCGGCGCGATTGTGGACGATGAGATGGATACGATCGCCGATTCGCAAGCCGGGGAACATCGAGAGCGCCTGTGCGTTGAGCACGGCGCCGTCCTCATCGCGCGCAATCAGCCAGTGACCGCTGATCATGGTTGGGGTCAGGAACGCGCTCTCGCTCGAGACGGCTTCGAGGCGCAAGCTCCCGTGGCCGCCGTCGGGGTAGGTCCTGACGATGTGAAGCCCGTCCGGACGCGCAAGTGCGACGGCTTCGACGCTCCAGGGCTCTGCCTCGAGCACGCCGGGGACGGTGGAGGCAGTACGCAGAACGTCGGCCTCCGTTCCAGGCTGCGTGAATTGAATCTCTGCATCAAAATGCCGCTCAATGGTCGCCGCGGCCAGAGTGCGCAGCCACGCCGCCCTGACATTCAGGCTGGTTAGGAACAGCGCCCCCGCAGCCGCAAGCAGTGCAAGCGTCAGGGCGAGCCGGCCCTTGCGCCGGGTGATGTTGCGGATGGCCTGTACGAATGCGGGATGGCGCCCCGATCCGGAGAACCAACGAATGATTCGGCCGGGACCGATGGCAATGCGAACGCCGTGTTCGCTCAGCGTCTCCCGAACCGTGCGCCTCGCGGCAATCCTGATGGGCAGCAGCGCGGCGGCAAGCGGCAATCCGACACCGATCAATACTTGGCTCGCGTAGAGCCAGGCGGGGACGGATTGGCGAGCCAATTCAAGATTGAGCATGCGGGCGGTGTTGCCCGCCAGAGCGCGCCCGGCAGCGATGCCGAGCGGCAGGCCAATGCCGACCGCGAGAAGGCCGATCGCCAGGATCAACACCGCGTAGATTTGCATGATCTGAGCGCTTCGCGCGCCGATCGCCTTCATCAGGCCGATCTGCCGGACCTGGGGAGCCAATAAGCTTGACGTCAAAGTTGCCGTTAGCACGGCGCTGAGGAGAAGCGTCAAGACGCTGAATGCCAACAGCATCCGGACCACGCTGGTCATTATGCCCTGATGCGGATGCTGAAAGGGTGGAATGCGGATCTCGCCCACGGAGTGCCCGGACCGCTGCAACTCATCGGCGACGCCGACGACGGTGCGCTCGAGTCCGCGACGATCGCCGGCGGCGTCCTTGACGGTCACTTTCAGCAAGCGAAGGACCGGATCCTCCCCGAGGAGGCGCAGGGTCGCGGGAGTTACGTAGCCATAGACGGTCTGCTCCTGCCAGGCGGGCGCAAGGGCTGGGTCATGAACGACTCCGGTCACGGTGAGGGAGCGTGGCCCACTATGCGGCGTCTGCAGTGTGATCTCCCGATCAACCGCTGCGTTGGCCAACGAAACCGCGGTGCGCTCAAGGGCGATGCTATTTGGCGCGACGGGCCAGCGACCGGCCTCGAGGCGCACGGTACTGATGTGAGCGGCGCGGAAGTCGGGCACGATGAAGAGCAGCAGGGGTAGCCACTCATTGGGGCGAACTTCGATTCGCCCTGTGAGCCTGCCAGCGGACTCCGCGCCGGTGATCCTGGGCCGAGCTTGGACGCCGTCGAGGACGGCCTGATCAATGTGATCAACCTCGAGAAGCGCGGCGGCTGGGTTCGTGGAGAGATGATTGCGCTCAATGTCGCGCACCAGAATCGTGTAGGCGGTCGAGATGGACGCCACCGCGAAGACGCCGGTTGCGATCGCGACGATCATCATCAGGAGTCGACCTTGCGCCTGTTCGATGTCCCCCCGAAGCTTTCTAAAGCGCGGGCTTAACACGACGATCGCGCTGCTTTCTGACCCGCGATCGTTCCATCCAGCAACGTAATTGACCGGGCGAAGTAGCGCTCGAGGTCCCGTTCATGGGTCACCATGACGACCGTCTTGCCGGTCGCGACCAGCCGTGCGAAGAACGCCATCACTTCTTCCGCTGTGCGGGAGTCTAGGTTTCCCGTCGGCTCGTCGGCGACGATCAGGGGCGGATCGTTCGCCAGGGCGCGTGCGATGGCGGCGCGTTGCTGTTGGCCGCCGGAGAGCGCCGTGGGCAGCTTGTCGGCCTGATCCGCGATACCTAAGGCTGCAAGGAGATCGATGGCCCGCGACCGACGCTCGCGTACCGGGTAGGTATTACAGAAATCCATGGGCAGCATGACATTCTCAGCCACCGTGAGCGAGGGCAGGAGCTGGAAGAATTGAAAGACAATCCCGACCGATCTACCCCGCCAGCTGGATAGGGCCTCTTGATCCAGCGTGTGCACATCCGTCGATGCCACCCGGATGGTTCCAGCGGAGGGGGAGTCGATTCCCGTGAGCAGGTTGACCAGGGTCGTTTTGCCGCTGCCTGATTTGCCGATGATGGCGACGAACTCGCCGAGGCGGATATCCAGAGAGATCTCGCGCAAGGCAAGGGTCGGACCCGCGACGCTATCGTAAGTCTTGGTAACCCGGCTCATGGAAATCAGCGGTAGTGATGACATGCCGCAGACGGTAGGTCAGGGCGATGCGTTGGTCGACCTCCCCGGGGTGAGAGGAGCGTGGGCAACGCGAGCGGAGCCTCAGCGTCCGGTGCGACTGAAGAGCTCGGCGGTATAGCGCCGGCTCAGGCGCAGGAGTCGGCCTGAGCGAAGTCGCAGCTCGTAATCGCCTTTGAAGAGGGGCGTCAGTGCGTCGATCTCGGCGATGTTGACGGCGGCGGATTTGTGGATGCGCACGAAGCGCTGTTCTCCCAGCTGCTGCAGCAGATCTCGGAGGGTTCGCCGCAGCAGGTAGCTCTGCGCCGCCGTATGGACGTGCACGTAGTTGTCATCGGCCTCGAGAGAATGAATGGCAGTGCAGTCGATCAGGCGCAGCCCGTCGCCTGTGGGGACCAACAAGTGATCGCTCGTCCCGGTTTGCTGTCGCGCGACCCGAACCGCGGATTGGCGGTGCTCGGGCTCCCGAATGCGGCTTCGGACGCGGTCGAGAGCGCGGCGGAAGCGCTCTTCATCGTAGGGCTTCAAGAGGTAATCGACGGCATTCAGATCGAAGGCAGCGAGCGCATGCGCGTCATAGGCGGTGACAAAGACGAGGAGCGGCGAGGTCTCGGGTTCGAGTTGCGCGGCGACCTGTAAGCCGCTCAAGCCGGGCATCTGAATATCGAGAAATACCAGGTCGAGCGAATGGGTCGTGATGGCGTGAGCGGCGCTCAAGCCGTCGTCAAATTCGCCCGCAATTTCGACATCGGGTTCACGGCCGAGCCAGCGACGCAATTTTGCCCGGGCGGGATCCTCATCATCGACGATGATCGCTCTAATCATGGGAGCTTGCAGTTGCGGGTAGAGAGATTTGGGCGACCACCCCGGCTTCAGCGTGATTCGCCAGCTCGACCGTCGCGGCTTCGCCGTACAGCACTCGCAGCCGCTCGCGACAGTTGGTGATGCCAATACCTGTTCGCCAGCCGTTGCGCAGCGTCGAACCGGTATTGTGGATGGTGACTTGCAGCCGACCTCGCTCAAGAGTCGAGAGGACGCGAATGTGCTCGTTACCGGGACTCTGCTCGATGCCATGTTTAAAGGCGTTTTCCAAGAGCGGCTGAAGGATCATGGCCGGTACTGGGACATCGGCCGCGGCCGCCGTAACTTCCCAGTCCATCTGCACTCGTCCTGAAAAGCGCTCCTGCATAATTTCCGCGTACAGACGTAGAAAATGCAGTTCCTGTTGCAGTGGAACGGTGTTGGCATCTCCCGCCCCGAGGCTCGCTCGCAAGAGATCGCCGAGACGCGACAGGAGGCGATCAGCCCGGCCGACATCGACTTGCATGAGAGAGGAAACCGTGTTGAGCGTATTAAATAAAAAGTGCGGCTGGAGCTGCGCCTGGAGGCGGGCGAGTTGGGATTCGATGAGCGCTTTTTGGATCAGGCTGAGCTTCGCGCTTTGCTCGCGAGAGTTGAGAAGCGATAGTGTTCCGTAGACGAGTCCGAGCCAAAGACCGTAAAAAAGGCCGGCCTTGACCAATTCAAAGGGAATTTGGCCCTGCCACGGGAGGTGTACATACGGCTCGCCGGCCAGTGCAAACACCGCATGGCGAAGCCCAAAAACAATCACGACGTAACCCAGCGCTAGAATGGGCAGGCGGCGCAGGTGATGAAGAAACCACGATTTCGGCGGGTCCAAGGGAAAGTGCAGGTATCGCGCCGAGCGAATCTCGAAGATCAGCCAGATCACGAGAGTGCCGGTGACCGATAGGATCAGGGTGAGGGGCTGCCACCGGGGAATCGACGGAGTGTGGATATAATAGGAGCTCTCGATCACCGTGACGAGTGTCCACAACGTCGCCCACAGTGCGGCGAGAGGGACGAGCGGCGAATGCCGCCAGGTGGGGGTGGAGTAGGGCATAGATCCGTGTCGCTCCAGTCTAATCCCTGAGAGTCAAACGGCTGAGTCAAATGGGGTGAACGGGACGGAACGTTACGATCAAGTGTGTCACCTGAGACCGCCGACCAAAGGCAGACGCCGCTGATCGCGGCTCGGCGGCGCTGCCTGGGGCGGCCCCGCCGCCAGGAGGGTTTTACGAGGGGTTAGCGCCGCAGGGACGACGACGATCCTATTTCCAGGCATCTACTGAGACAGTCGAAAACCTCAGTATTCTTTCACGAAAAAACGCTGATTGGGGATTCGCTATCGCCGGATGCAAATGGAGTATGTGCAAAGCGTACCCTCACCACCGGCGGAAAGGGTCGAGAGTGGCGGCACCAGACAATCCGTCAACAGGCGGCCCAGAAGCGGCCGTTACCATTCCAAACTGCCTTCCGGTTCGGGGTCATTCGCAAAGCGAGGAATCGGTCACGATTTTGTCGATTTCCCCATTGCTGGTGTTTGACCGACCAAATGACAAGTGTTCTATTGCACTCAATACCACTCATCCAAATGATGCGTTATGAACGCTCCGCCTAATCCCCTCTATTTCTTGATCGCCTTTCCGCTGCTTTGGTGCGCGGTGACGATGATTTTGAGCTTTCTCTCCGGCTGGTTCGGCTTGATGGAGAGATACCCGGACCGCGACGAGATACCGGTCGTCACGTTGGCGAATCAATCGGGGTCGCTGGGCTTAGTCTCCATGCGTGGTGTGCTGAAGCTCAGTGTATGTACTTCTGGACTACGCATCGGAATCATGCGAATTTTTTGCCCCTTCTGCCGTGACTTCCTCGTGCCATGGAGCGAAATCAAGGTCACACGCAATGATCGCGTTTTCTGGAAGGTTGCCAAACTATCGTTCGGGCAGCCATCAAACGGCAATCTTAAGGTGTTCGCGGAGGTCGCCGATCGCATGGCGCGGGCGGCCGGTAATCATTGGCCCGAGCCAGGATCTTTTCCTCGAGAAACCGGAAGTCAAAGCTTTTCGAGAATTGCCAAGCGCTGGGTAGCAATGACAGGCCTCGCGGCTGCTTTTTTTACTATCGCGCCGCGGCTCATGACCCCGAACCCGGCCGCTCGACCGCCGATCGTCGTCGCGATTCTGTTCCCCGCCATCGTGTTTGGTATCGGAGCTATGGTCCAGTACTTTCGCCGACAGTGACCATAAAATTGGCACCCAGCCGACAGCACAATGCCCGCCGTCGAGAAGAGTGACGCGATCAAGATGCCGGTACGCCGTTCAAGGGGTGGTTGACCTTCTGCGCCCCAACCAGCGGTTTACACGCTGGCAGTATCGAGCATAGTCCTCGCCGAATCGCGCCCGCAGGGCATGCTCCTCCGGACGGATTTGTACATGCCGTATGAGCGGAATAAATAGCGGCGCCAGCACAAGTGGGGTCAGCGTGCCTAGATTGATGGCCCAACCCAAGAGTAGAACCGACAGCCCGAGGTACATGGGATTGCGTGTCCAGGCATAGACGCCGGATGTCACGAGTTTGGTTGCGCTCTCCGGTCTGTGCGGGTTGATGGTCGTATGCGCCCGCCAGAACTGAAAAAATGCCATCACGGGTGCTATGGCGGCGCTCCACATCACATACGATCCCAGCCAATTCCAGGGCTTCGGAATGACGGTTAGCAAGGGGTGCCAACGGTTCAATGCCCACATGGCTATAGCGAATATCAACATCCAAAGCGGCGGAGGTACGGGGGAACTTCGCATGCAGGCAGTATAAACCGATGCGGATGGCGCCAGAATGGAGCGGATGATAGGTCAGCGCGCGCCGAGATTCCGGGACTCCCGGCGCTCGCGCTCACCCAAAAGGACGTACTCGCCCACGAAGTCGCGCTGCCGTGGTCCGAGCTGTACAGCGCCGCAGCCGCTGCCCCTGGGTTAAACGCCGATTGAACCGCTTCGCAGCGCTGGCGACACTTGTGGGGCGTAAACGGTAGGGTTGCAGTCGGCCCGCTTTGAGACATTGGACCGCAGAAAGTGCGCTCCGGTAAGCTGCGCGCGGTAGACTGATCGGATAGGGGGAGGCAGCTGCAAGAACTTTCGCGAGAACGAAAATGTCTCGTCGCCAGCTCACGGCGACGTCCCGATATGTTTCTTACCTGCGTCAAAGGAGCGAATTGAACAGACGTGACTTTCTCTGCAGCGGCTCGGCCTTCCTCGCCGCTTCCTCCTACGCTCAAGAGGCCCCGATCGCTGCGATTTCGGACTATGAAAGAAGCAGCGGTGGGCACATCGGTGTTTATGCAGAAAACATTCGAACCGGTGCAAAACTGTCCTGGAGGGCTGACGAGCGCTTCGTCATGTGTAGCACATTCAAGGCGTCGCTCGCTGCTTGCATTCTCTCACGGGTCGATCGTGGTCAGGACAGTCTTGAGACCCTCATCTCCTACAGCGCCACGGATATCCAGGACTGGTACGCCCCTGTTGCAAAAGCGAACCTATCCAAGGGTTCACTTTCGGTAAGGGAAATGTGTAGGGCTTCGGTTGAGGAGAGTGACAATACCTGCGCCAACCTTCTACTTGCCCGTGTCGGCGGGCCGTCAGCTTTGACAGCATTCTGGCGCAAGAACGGAGATCAGGTAACCCGCCTTGACGAGCCGGAACCATTCCTTAACCGGACACCACTTGGCGATCCGCGGGACACAACCACCCCCGCTGCAATGGCGCAAACTCTGCGCGGCTTTGTCCTTGGTCGAGTGCTGTCGGAGCCATCGCGTACTGCTTTCACCGAGTGGTTAGTCGGCTGTCAAACCGGTGCTAATCGGTTGCGCGCTGGGCTCCCCACCACTTGGGTCATTGGGGACAAGACCGGGAACAACGGCAACGATGCGGCGGGTGACATTGCCGTCGTCTGGCCTAAGGCCAACTTCCCAATCGTCGTATGCGTATATACACGAGGCGGCGCGCCGGCAGCTCAGCAACTCGATTCCGCCTTCGCAGGGGTTGGCCGCTTCGTTGGCGCCCAGCTATCTAAAGGGATTTGAGGCGATCGCGAAGCCTCTGCGCAGCCCTATAACGTGGGGGTCACCGGTGCATGGCTGGAGGCGGCTCGACGGCATCGACTTACTCCGAGGCGCGGCTATCTTTTTTGTGTTGATGAACCACGTCAATATGCGTCTGCGCCTGGGGCACGTTCCCTACGGTCAGAGCCTCCCGCATCAGCTGCTCAGCACGCTCGGGTGGAGCGCCCAGTATGGCGTGCAGATGTTCTTTGCAGTCTCAGGTTTCCTGATCACATCCACATCGCTCCGGCGATGGGGGTCTCCGGCCGGGTGCAGCAGATCACGAATACGGAAACTTCAACTCCTGCTCGATCGCCTGGAAGCGCGGCTCCTTGCGCAGCGGATCAAAGAGCGGATCGGCCTTTAGGAACTCCAGGCCCGGATCGCGCACGCTCATCGCCTTATCGAGCCACTCGAGTGCCTTGGGGCGTGCGCCCCACTGCGCGTAGATCTGCGCGTACTGGTAGGCCGCGTCATCGCCCTGCGTCGCCTTGAGCTTAGCGAGTACAGCTTCCGCATCCGCGCGTCGGCCCAGCTTGTTGTACACAATCGCCAGACAGACCTGACTGAGCCAGTCGTCCCGCTGGCTCTCGCACGAGGCGCGCGCTTTCTCGAGGTCTCCGAGCCCGTAGAGAGCGAGCCCGCGAAAGGCGTAGGTCAGTTTGAAGCTGGGGTCGACATTGATGCCCTGTGAAAAGACGGTTGCCGCCTCACCATAGCGCCGCGCTGCGTACAGCGCCTCGCCGAGGGCGCCATAGGGGGTGCTGGAAAGAGGATCCAGCACGACCGCGCGACGGAGTGAGGCAATCCCGGCGCCCGAGTGTCCCATGATGGCGTCAAACCCCGCGCTCGCGCTCAGTACCGTCGCGTTGCCGGGCGCAAGCACTTGGGCCCGCTCGTATTCCTCGCGCGCCCGGGCGAAGTCGAGTGTTCCGATCTGAAAGACTCGCGCCAGCGCCATGTGCCCCGCCGCCAGATCTGGGGCGAGCTCGAGCGCGCGCTTCGCATCCGCCTCGGCCTTTATAAAGCTCTCACCGACCTCGGCTCCCTCCGCCACTTCCGAAGCGTACGTGGCGAACGCGCGCGATCGCCCGGCGAACGCGAGCGCATAGTTCGGGTCCAGGTCGATGGCCTGCGTATATGCCGTGATCGCAGTGGGTACGGACTTGGCTTCGTGTCTCGAGGCATACGCCCTGGACGCGCGCAGGTACGCGTCGAAGGCTGCGGGATTGTGAGTGCCGCCGAGCTCGATCCTCGCGGCGACATCGCCGAGCAGTGTCACCTTGAGGGCCTCGGAGACGGCAGTCGCGATCTCGGTCTGCAGATCAAGCACATCGCCCAGGTCCCGGTCGTAGGTCTTCGACCACAGGTGAAAGCCCGTAACGGCATTGATCAACTGCGCGGTGATGCGGATGGTGTGCTCGGAGCGGCGGACGCTCCCTTCGAGCACGGCGCCTACGTTCAGTTTGCGCGCGATCACGCCGATGTCGTTATCTTTGCCCTTGAACGAGAACGCCGAGGTGCGGGCGGCGACCTGTAACTCGTTGATCGCGGCCAGCGAGTTGAGCAGCTCCTCGGTGAGGCCGTCGGAGAAGTACTCCTGCTCCTTGTCTCCGCTCAGGTCCACGAACGGCAGTACTGCGATCGAGTGCGGCGGCGGAGCGAACGCGGCTGGAGCGACCTCCGCGCCACGATTCGATAGCACGAGTCGGTTTGCCACGAGGTAACCGAGTGCGGCCACGACCACGCCAATCGTCGCGAGGAGCGCCGCCTTCGACCACCAGGACGCGAGGACGGGCCGTCGGGTCGAAGGTGCGGCAGGCATGCGAGCGGCTGCCGAGGCGGTCCTCGTCGGCTCCTGTGACAGCTCCCCTGACAGCAGACGCCGTACACGCTCGACGAAGGCCGCGGGTGTGACCCCGCCCGGCAGGCGCGTCCATTGCACCTCCCGGAACCGCTCCGGCACCCTCTCATCATCATCACGCGTGTCGTCGATGACGACCGGCAACAGGAAAGCTTGGTCGGCCGAGATCAGGTGTGAGCGATCGATCCCGAGCTTCCACTCGAGGCGGAAATACCCCTCGACGCGATCGTGCGTAGTGTGCGAGATGACCGGGAGGAATAGGGCGCAGGTCTTGATCTGCTTGCGGATCGACTGGTCCCAGGCGTCCCCGCCCCGCAGTTCGCTCTGGTCGAACCAAACCTCGATGCCGGCCGCTCGCAGTGCCTCGCAAATCTTCTGGGCAGCCTGCGCATCCTGTGAGGCGTAGCTTAGAAACACCGCGTGCGAGGGCTCAGTCACCGGCAGGATCATCCTTGGGGGAGATCTTCTCGGCGGCAGCTTAGCTGAAGTGGCTAAGTTTCGGCGAGCTGGGTTGCCGGTTGAGGGACAATCGGTCCGGATCGACCGGCAGTGCGGTCAATGCCCCACTCCATTATTCTCTCGACGCCTCGGTGCCATCCTGGGTCCAGGACGGGGGCCTCGAGAAGTGGATCGAGCGACTGAAGGACCCATCGGTACGGACGCGGGGGCGGTCGTGATTTTCTCCAGCAATCACCGCACGCCTGGAGCCATGTGGGTCAGCCATCTTGGACAATCGTGCGCTTCAGGTCTACACTCAATACGCTCTGCGCCGCAGAGTGCAATGTAATCAGGAAGCAACTATGAACGCGCAGTCTGATACCGATTGCGTGGTTGTCGGCGCGAGCTTCGGGGGCCTCGCGAGCGCGCTCGCGCTCGCCCGCGCCGGGTTGCGCGTAACGGTGCTGGAGAAGAAGCCCGATCCCGGAGCGAGGCTCCACACGACCGGAATCATCGTGAAGGATGCGATTGACCAGATCGCCCTGCTCGATACGCTACCGACCGCATTTGTGCGTCGTATTCCGGGCGTGCGGCTGTATGCGCCGAACCTCCGTCATGTGGATCTCGAAGCGCCGGGTTATTATTTCCTCGCGACCGACACCCCGGCCGTGATGCGCTGGCTCGCGAGCGAGACCGAACGCGCGGGCGCGACAATCGCCTACAAGACGGCGTTCACTGGTGCGAGGCGACTGCAGAGCGGCTTCGAAGTGGCCGGTTCAGGAACAACGCGATTCCTGATCGGGGCCGATGGTCCGCGCTCGCGTGTCGCGGGTGCTCTCGGCCTTGGTGCAAGCACGCGATTCCTCGCCGGTGTCGAATACGAATACGCAGGCGCGACGCTTGCGGCACACGACAAGCTGCACTGCTTCATCAATCGCCGTCTCGCGCGCGGCTACATCGGCTGGATCTTTGCAGGCGTCAACGGCGTGCAGGCCGGGCTCGCGCGGCGGCTCGACGGACCCGGGGTGCTCAAGCCGGATGAGGCAATGGACGAGTTCCTGGCGAAGATCGCGCCAGTGATCGACTTACGCGGGGCTAAACCGACCGGGATACGTGCAGGCATAATTCCGTGCGGCGGTGTAGTGCATCCCGTCGCCGTATCTGTGTAGCTTCAGCGACTTCTGGACAAAATGCTAGCGTGGAAAATGAGAGACTTCGATCTGCTGCGGACGCCCCGCAGACGGAGCGAAGTGGATGAGCAAACGCGAACATCGACGATTTACGGCGGAACAGAAACTGGAGATTTTGAAGGAGGCGGATCAGCCGGGCGTGACCGTGAGCGAGGTGTGCCGGCGCCATGCCTTGGCTGTATCGGTATTTTATCGCTGGCGGGCGGTGGCCCAGGGCGGCTCGGCGGTGGCGCTGAAGCGCGACGCGCAGCGTACGCCGCGCAAAGATGACCCGGAGGCCCGGCACAAGGCGGAAATCGAGCGCATGCGCGCGGTGATCGCCGAGATCACGGCGGAGAACTTGGAGCTGAAAAAAAAGATCTGAAGTTGGACGATTTATACCGAGTACCGGCGGAGACGAAAGCGGCCGTGATGCAGATTGTTGAGCAAACCAAACGACGTTCCGGGTGGCGGGTGTATCGGACACTCGCCGCCCTGGGCGTGCCGCGCAGCGTCTATTACGCGTGGAAGAGCCGCGAAGACCTGCAGGATCGAGACGGCAAAGCCCTGCCGGGTGTATGAAGTGCTGCCCGAGGAGCGCACGGCGATCTGCGAGTTTGCCTTGCAGTACCCGAAGATCGGCTATCGCAAGCTCACCTGGATGATGGTCGATGCGGGGACGGCCTGCGTCGGGGAGAGCACGGTTTACCGGGTTTTGAGCGATGCGGACCTATTATCGCGCTGGAAGCGATCGACGGTCTCGAGCGGCGAATACAACTTCCGGCCCAACGGTCCGAATCAACAATGGCATACCGACGTCATGTACGTGTGGGTTGCCGCACGATTTTACTTTCTGGTGAGCTTTGTCGATGCCTACAGCCGCTATATCGTGCACCACAAGCTGCTGATGAGCCTCGACGGCAAATCGGTGGCGATCGAGCTGCAGGCGGCGCTCGAGGCGGCCAAAGACGTCAAACCCCGCGTCGTGCACGATCACGGCAGCGAGTTCGTCAATCGCGATGTCGCGGCGGTGATCAAGACGCACAACCTGATCGATATCAAAACGAAACCGCGGCACCCGGAATCGAACGGTATCGTCGAGCGCTTCAATGGCACCGTGCGCGACGAAACGCGACAACGACTACGGAGACAATTATCTGCAGGCCGAAGCGATCATCGCCAAGCTCATGCAGCACTACAACGAAGAGCGATTACATGCGACCTTAGGTTACATGACGCCGGCGACCTGGCATCGTGGGCAACCGGATGAAGTTCGAAACGAGCGTGCGCGGCGAATAGCTGCGGCCCGTGCGCATCGTAGAATGACCAACCAGCAGCGATTTACCGAGGCGGCCTAAGCAGTGAAAGTCTCTCTTTCTAGCTCAGGCATTTTGTCCGGCTTGACATGAAGCGCGACAGTATCGCGCGCGCTCCTCGTCGGTGACGCCGCCGGTATGGTCTCACCCGTCACCGCAGGCGGCATCCACACCGCGCTCAAGCACGGGTTGGCGGCTGGTAATGCTGTGGCGGACTTTCTGCACGGGCGGGCCGAGGACCCGAGCGGCCGGTTCGTGCGCTCGTACCCAAAGTTCCGCATGAAGCGGCTCCTGCGGGTCCTGTTCGACCATTTCCAGTCCGACCTCGTATTCAACTGGTTACTTGCAACGCGGCCGATGCGCGCCGCGGCCAGCGTCGTCTACTTTCACCACAGGGGCGTGTTCGAACCGGCTGAGCGCAGCGGGCGCGCATTAGCGATGCCGCGGGAGCGGGATAGGCCGCCCTAGGGTGTACCTTCGCGGGGAATTGCCATACGCGCGCGCGGGGGCCTGGGCGGATCACCGTGCGTCCTCTCAGGCGCGTTCTCAGGGCCGTAGCGGAGCAGCCGGTGGGTCGAGTCCCTCCATTCATGCCGATCGCAGCCGAATCGACGGTCTCGGGCGCAGGTATCGGGCGGCTGCCGGCCAAAGCCGAAGTTCAAACCTTGGGTTGCACGGTTCCAAACCGTCCGCTCAAAACTCTAGTCACTGCTCGCGAAGTGCTCGCAACGCAAGGGCGTGGACTAAGGTCCACTTCCGCCCCCCAATCCCGGGAAGCTAATCTGCATCGACAATCGGGTACTTGGCCGTTCGACGCTGGACCTATTCGGCTTTACCGGGAGCGCGTAGTCTTGAAGTTAGCCACGCGGATTTTGGCGCCGCTTGCAATCTTCTCGGCGATGCTTACGGCTACATCGGCTCATGCCGAATTGAGCGCGGAGGATCTGGCAAAGATTGCGCAAAACCCCGTCGGCAACCTCATTAGCGTGCCGTTTCAGGAGAACGCATACTTCAACGTGGGGCCTCTCAACGGCACGCAAAACGTGCTCAACATTCAGCCGGTGATCCCGTTTTCTATCAATGATGACTGGAACATCATCACGCGCACCATTCTGCCCATCATCTCGCTGCCTGCATTTGCACCGGGCCAAGGCAGCACAACCGGCATCGGCGATCTCCAAATCTCCGCATTTCTCTCGCCTGGAAAGCCGGGTGCCTGGATCTGGGGTGTGGGCACCGTCACGCAACTGCCGACTCACAATGACAATTTGCTCGGTAACACCAACTCGGGATGGGGACCCACGGCCGTGGTGCTGCATCTCGAGCATGGCAGCCCCTGGGTATACGGTGTGCTCGTCAACAATGTCTGGTCGGTGGGGAGTAGCCCTAACCCGCTCGGCAACGCCGTCAAATACAGCAATGGGTTGGTGCAACCGTTCGTCAACTACAACTTCCACAGCGGCGCCTATCTTACGACCTCGCCCATCGTCACCGCCAACTGGGAAGCTAGGGGTTCGCAAGTGTGGACCGTACCGATGGGCGGCGGCGCGGGTGTGCTGTTCAAGATCGGCAGACTGCCGGTAAATACGCAGCTATCCGGCTACTACAATGTGGTCAGGCCCGAGTTTTCAAATAACTGGCAGATCCGCGCCCAAGTGCAATTCCTGTTCCCCAGGTAGGCGGTTCAGCAAAGACGCGCTGGAGGTACTGGAGCGTATCCTCCGGGGCTGAATTAGCCAGCGCAGGGATGTTCGATCTCAGACTCACCCTTGGTGAGACTCGGCACATGACTCAGCGAGTAGAGCTCACCTGGGAACCCGATGCGGAAGGACGAAGCAATGCTTTTCCTTTGAGGCTAATGAGCCTTCTCCTCGCGCTCATGGACAGACTGCGGTCATCCATTATTTTTCGGGCCTCTTGATTGAACTTCGCTACCTCGGCGTCGAATTCCTTTTCTGCTTGCGTTACGCCACGTTGCTTCTTCATCACCCGACTCCTTTGAGGCCTAAAGGCTCTACAGTGCCGGCTGATTATCGTCCCGAATCTCGACAGCCTGAAATCAAGTATCGTCATCTGTGACGGCGTCGAGCATTTCTCGGATCGAGTCCTCGACGCGAGCTCTACACGCGAATCGGGGTTGGGTGCGCGCCGAGTGTCCGACGAGGGACGGCGCTGTGGGCTGGAGCCGGCATAAGCGTTCGACGTGACGTGTTTCTCAGGACAGGATTTGACGAAATCTGGCCAAATATGGGAGTGTGACTGAGGTCGGCAAAATTCGTGGCCATTGAGGCTACATTGCCTCATGCGCCGATACGGACCGAATTGTAAGGCGACGTCTGATCTTCTGCGCCCACTTCTTGTGGGCATCCTCGGCCTGGCTACTGCTGCAGGTATCGTGCAGGCGGGCGAGATCTACAAATCGGTCGATGCGAATGGGAAAGTCGTGTACTCGGATCATCTCGATCCCTCCCTATCGCAGTCTAGCCTGGTGCAACTCGACGATGCGCGCTTTCCGCCCAGCCAATTGCATTTCTGCTGGACCAACTGCTTCACTCTGATTCTAGACAATGGCGTGTATCGCCGTGTCGACGGTACCGAGGAGAGCTGGACAGTAGAGACCTTTTCCGCCGATGCCATCGTTTTGCATCGACATGACCCGCCTGCCGATTGGAACGGGCACAGCGAAGATGTGGTCTATTCGGGGCAGGTGTCCAACGACCGGCTGGTCGGTGTCACGGTCAACGGGAAGCCCACAAGCGGGATCGACGCCTCCTGGGCTACGGCGCTAAATGATCTTCCGGGCAGCAATACCGAGCGTGATGCCAATACGGCCGCGAATCTCAACTCGGCAACCATCGCTGCCGTGAGTAGCGTTGCGCCGCCGCCGCCATTACCTGAGGAGGATCAACCCCCGCTCCCCGAAGATGGTTACCTATGGACTCCGGGGTACTGGTACTGGCGCGATGCAGGATACGTCTGGATCCTCGGCGGTTGGGAGAGGCCACCCCGCGTAGGTGTTCTCTGGACTCCCGGATACTGGAGCAAGGCCGGTACTGTATTCGTCTTTCATCCAGGACATTGGGGTTCTACCGTCGGCGTCTACGGTGGGGTCAATTACGGATATGGCTATTTTGGAAACGGCTACACGGGCGGTCACTGGATCGGCAACTCGTTCGCCTACAACAGCGCGGTAAACCACGTGGATGCCGCCGTCGCCCATCATATTTATGCGCAGTCAGTACCCGGCGAAGGTTCTCGAGGTGCCCTCAGCTATAGTGGTTGGCCGCGCAATGGCGACTCCACCCACACGGTGTCACAACACCGATCGCTCGCAGGATCCACCAACAGGACGGCCACTCGGAGCATCGTCGACGGAGCTGGCGCAGCGACCCCGATGCCCACGAAAGTCGACAGGTCGGCGGCCATCACCAAAACGCCGACTGCCGGCGCTTCTCCGAAATCAACTAAAGTCACTCCGGCCCGAGCAGCGCTAATCAAATAATGATCGGTTTCGAGGCTGCCCAGTGTTTGGATTCGGCCCACTTTGAGACATTCGACCGCCCAAAATGCGCGGCGGTAAGCGGTCATTCACAGCGCTCATTTGCGGGGTCATTGCGGAAGCCCTTACTCCTGACTCATTCGTAGCGCAACGCATGAACCGGCTTGGCGCGCGCGACCGTCAGCGCGTGTCCGAGCACCGTCGCCAACGCGACGAGAAGTGCTGACGCTCCAGCAGCAAGAAACGTCAGGGGGCTCAGACTAACGTGATGCCCAAATCCGTCAAGCCAATGCCTCATGAGGAAGTACGCACATGGCCACGCAATAAGGTTTGCCCATAGAACGGGACGCGCGAACTGCCAGACAAAGAAGCGGAGGATATCGAGCCGACTTGCGCCCATGGCCTTTCGGATGCCGATCTCCTTGGTGCGTTGTGCGGCGGAATGTGCTGATAGCCCTAACAGTCCCAACATACCAATCACACCGGCAAGGGCAGTGCTGAGACTGATCGCTGTCCGTTGCAGTATCACGTCGGCGTACATGTGCTGCAAATATTGGCTCAGAAAGCGCTGATGAATGCGCGTATGTTTTATCTCGGACCAGGCGGCATCGATTGCTGTCAGAGTCTCCGGGATTTGCGACCCCGTCAGCCGAACGCTCAGAACCGAAAAAGAGATCGGGTCTACGTAGAGTATCTGCGGGAGCACACCTCTACGGGTGTCCAGGCCGAAATCCGGCGATACACCAATGATCTCGGACGGTCCAAGGGTGCCGGGGTTGGGATTTGCACTCCAGCGCCGGCGATTCCAGGTCACAATCTGGCCAACCGCCTGGGCTGGAGACGTAAAACCCAGTTTCCGCATTGCCGTTTCGTTGATGACGATGGACGGATTCCCCGTCGTATCTCCTTCGACGAGGCGGCCATCATCACCGTGGTCACGATCGAAGAATCGCCCCGCCCGCGGCTGTAGGCCATAGAACTTGAGCGCGTTGTAGTCGACAGCGCCGCTCACCATGGGAACTTCAGCCCCGCCCTGAACCCGTGCAGAAACGATCATTCCGCCGTTGTAGAGTGCCGCGTAGTTGGCGCAAGCGGCCGCGGCGACCCCAGGTAGCGTGGCTACCCGGTCTTGAAAGGCTCGGCCGGAAGGGTCGCAAGCGTCGTCGATGAGAAGGATGCTGGAGCCATCGACTCGCAGTTGGTTGTCGAGAGAGAACAGCGTCTGGCGCCAAATCGTTACCGTGGTGACCCCTAGGCCAATCATGATGGCGAATTGGAGGGTGACCAGGGAACGACGGACCATTCCGCCGGATACTCCTTGGGCAAGCGTCCCTTTCAACACCGCGGCTGGCCGATAGGCAGATAGAACAAAAGCCGGGTATGCACCGGCCAGCAAGCCTAGCAATACGGTAGTCAGCAACAGAGAGCACAACAGTACCGGATCGCCCAGGTAGTCGAAGGCGATTCTCTGCTTCAAGACAGAATTCACTCGAGGCAACAGCACTTCGCTGAGCGCTACGGCTACTGCCATGGCCAAGGCGACATAGATGATCGCCTCTCCCAAAAACTGTGTGATCAATTGGCTGCGAAGCGCACCGGATGCCTTGCGAACGCCGGTCTCGATGGCACGTTGGGCCGCTCGAGCAGTCATCAGTGAGACGAAGTTGAACGATGCCGAGAGGATGATCAATAGGCCAATAGCGATGAGGGCGACGAGATGGCTCCTCTCCCCTCTCGGGGATATCGGTGATTCGCCGGCAGGTGACAGGTGTAAGTCGCTAATGGGCGTCAGATGCATTCCAACGGTAAACCCAGGTGGATAAACGGGAGCATCGTGAGAGGCAAAGGCTGACAGTTCCTGTCGCAACTCCTGTACCGGTGCCCCCGGCCGCAAGCGGATGAAGGTATAAGCGTTCATCCGAAAAGGCCCCTGATCTTGGGTGAGATCATACAGCGCAAACTTGGAGTAGGCCGCGAGGCTCGAGCCGAACACCTCGCCCTGTACGTAGCTATTGGATGGCAAATCCTCTATTACCGCCGCCACTCGCATCGCATGAGGTGTGTTGAAGGCAGTCGATACCTTGGCAGCGTCAGTGCCCATGGCAGGATTGACTTCCAACAATTCGCCCAACGGTAAATCCTTACCGAAGTACTTTCGCGCGGCCGTTCGGGTCAGGACGACGCTGTCGGGCGCGGTCAGCGCCGTTTGAGCATCGCCGGCCAATGATTTCAGCGGCATGACCCGAAAAAATGACGGGTCCACCCAGAGAAAATCCGTCTCATCCGCTTCTACTTGGTCGTGCCGAATATGCGGCGGATCATCCGGAGTCATGACCCGAGCAAGGGTCGCGATTTGCGGGAACTGTGTGCTCAGCTTTGCTGCCAGGTCGGGAAACGAAAAATCCCATCGCTCTACAGGCAAGCTACGATTGGTGTAATCCTTTGTCTCAGTCAGCAGATAGACGTCGTGATAACCCGGGAAGAACCGGTCATAGCTCAACTCATCGCGCACGTAGAGCGCGATCAGCAACGCTGCGGCGAATCCCAGCGAAAGCCCGAAGAGATTGATTGCCGTATAGACCCGATTGCGAAGCAGGTTACGGAGTGCGGCTGCGAAGTAATTTCCCATCACGGCTGACTCAAGCCTCCGTGGTGTCCACTAAGCGTCCGTCCAGCATGTTCACCACCCGGTGGGCACGCTTTGCGTGTTCCTCCGAGTGAGTCACCATAACGATGGTCGTGCCGCCATTCATAATACGGGTGAGCATTTCCATCACGGCCTCGCCATTAGCGGTATCAAGGTTGCCGGTCGGTTCGTCGGCGAGGATCAGCTTGGGATTGGCGACCAGCGCGCGAGCGACGGCAACGCGTTGCTGTTGGCCGCCGGAGAGCTGCTTCGGCATGTGACGCGCGCGGTGGGCGAGATCGACGCGCTCGAGCGCGGCAGCAATGCGCTCGCGTCGTTCGGCGCGCGGCACCCCCACATACAAAAGTGCGACTTCGACGTTCTCAGTGACATTCAGGTCATCTATGAGGTTGAAGCTTTGAAACACGAAGCCCACCCCGGCGCGTCGGCGTAGGGTGAGCTCCTCCTCCGAGCAGCGAGCGATATCCTCGCCACGAAACCAGTAGGACCCGGAGGTTGGGCTGTCGATCAATCCGAGGATATTGAGGAGGGTTGATTTACCACAACCCGATGGACCCATGATTGCCAGGAATTCACCCGGCTTGACTTCCAGGGACACGTCGTCGAGCGCAGCCGTCTCCACATCGGTCGTGCGGTAGACCTTCGAGACGTGTTCGAGCTTTAGCATTCTCCATTCCTTCTTAGTGCGTCAGGACGACCCGGTCGGCCTTTTCAAGGCCCGTATAATCGGACGTGATCACTCGCTCACCAGGGCGGAGCCCCGCCAGGATCTCCACTTGCTCACTCGTACGGCGCCCCACCTTGATGCGACGGCGCTCAGCAGTGTCGCTCCCGGGTCGGAGAACAAAGATCCAATCCCCGCCGGTGCGTTCCAGGAAGGGCCCAATAGCGAGGATGGTCCCTTGCGTATCGCCGCCGAGCTGCAAGCGGCCTTGGGCAGTCGCACCCTCGACGAGAGTGGGCGGGCTCGCCCCCTGAAAATCGAGATCGACCCGGAACTGACCGTTCTGCACCTGGGGGTAGACCCGTTTGATCGTGAGCGGAACAGGTTCACCGTTGACGGTAATAGTGGCGATTTGGCCAACCCGTACACGCGTCAGGTAGAACTCGTCGATATCGGCATTCAGCTTCATCCCTGTCTGCGGCGTCACCTCGGCGAGGCGCTGGCCAGAACTTCGGATTTCGCCGACTTTAAGATCGATCGCGCTCACCTTGCCGGCAATGGGCGCACGAATTACGAGACCATTGAGCTTGTCATGCACCACCGCGAGGTTCCCTCGAAGGATTTCGAGCTGCTCATGTATTGATGGGAGCAACCGCTCTCGAAGAGCGGACTGACGCGCCCCGCTTTCCGCTTGTATGGGCCGTAATCGCTTGTAGTAGGCAAGCTCGTCCGAGGCCACATCGCGCTGCTCGAGCGAAAGGGCGCCTTTCGCGGCGAGCTCCTCGCGCCGCCCCGCGGCACGTCCTAAGCGAACCAGGTTGTAATCGATCTCCGCCAGTGCGCGATCGTTAGACAGCTGGTTCTGTTCAAGAGCGATCTCATTTTGCTGGAGCTCTGAGATGGCTTGGTTAATCTGAGATTCCTGCTGGATGACCTGAAGAGCAAGGTTTGTGTTGCTCAACTCGAGCATCGGCTGGCCAGCACGTACCATATCCCCTGGTTCCACAAGCACACGATCCACACGCCCCCCATCGATCGCATCGACGTAGACCGTCTCGCGGGGCACCACGCTCGCGCGTAATGGAATCAGATCGTGAAAAATTCCTTTCTCGACTGTCGCCACAGTGACTTGCGCAGCTGGCAGCTGCACCGTTCGCTCTCCCGAGCCAGAAAGAAGCCTTACGACCAGACAGAATTAAGAGAATGGCGCCCGCTACTGCGATCACCACCCTAAGGGCGATCGGCCATCGCGTCGGCGACCACCGCCCGTGTGGAATCCTTCGATCCATGCCGCCTGGCGCAGCAGCTTCGAGCTTCAGCGCGGGGACCGCCATGAAGGTTGCTCCTCTCCTCGCTCAAGTGGAGGACTGCTTGCGTTTGATTTTGCCGATGAGAGCCTCCAGGCGAGTGGTGTCGACGAAGCCCGCATCTACCAGCCCGCGCAGCACGCGCTCGAGCGAGCCTCCGCAATAGCCTTCGACAATGCCCTGGACGGCACTTGCGGCGGCGGCTTCTGCCGTGTCGGTCGCTCGATAAATGAACGTTCCACTCACTACCGAGTGAGTCACGTAGCCCTTATCTTCCAAACGACGCAATACAGTACGGATGGTTGGATCTTTGAGCTTCCGGCTGACGTGCTTGCGGACTGCAAAGGCGGTCATTTCCCCGTGAGTCCACAGGATTGTGAGTAACTCGTGCTCGAGATCGCCGAGAGGGGGGCGCTTGCGTTTCATATGGCTACCGATGGTAACATGTTACGACTTGTCACAAGTCTAACGCCAGAGCACAGCCGATGCAAACGACCTCCCATACCGCTCGATTGCTTGTGCGCCTGCGTTTCGCCACACGGAGCCCCCACACTCGCCATATATTTGATCACTCCAAAGCAGCCGTACGCGGAGGTCCGCAGAGGGTCAAAAGGGTGGGTTCGTCGGCAATGCGAATCCCATGGGTCGCCAGCCGGCCAGCCGTCGCCGGCCGCGACGCCGAAACGCTGGCTGGACGCGCGGCTTGACCTGCATAAAGCGCGACGCTACGTTCAGGCGATGTTCCGGATCGTGACGCGCAAATTACAACAACAATGCCGTTTCAAAGGCGGTACCTGTGTGCGTGCATTCCAGAACTGAGACCTAACGGTCCGACAATCCAAGGAACAACCCTCACAAATCCCGCCCTCGTCGGCGGGGCTTGGATTGGGCTTCGCCGGGACTGTGTACCGAAGGAGCTCAACGATGCCGCTTTTTTTATCCGACGCCGAGATCCAACATATCGGCCGAGGCCTGCTTGACCGCTCGCTGCCAAAGGTCGAGTGGACCCATGCTGCGCACTTCGCCGCCGCGCTGTGGCTACTGAGGCAGCCGGAAATGCACGCTGATCGCGACATGCCGAGGATGATTCGTGCATACAACGAGGCCACTGGTGTGCCGAATACAGACACCAGCGGCTATCACGAAACTATCACGCTCGGCTCTTTGCGGGCTGCCCGCGCGTGGCTGGCGAGCCGGCCCGGCGTGGCGCTATACGAGGCACTGCGGCAGTTGCTCGCGTCCGAATACGGGCGTCCGGACTGGCTGCTTGCCTACTGGTCGAAGTCGGTGTTGTTCTCGGCGGCTGCCCGAAAGGCATGGATCGAGCCGGACTTGCAGCAGCTGCCATTCTGAGCCAACGGACAGCGAGCGTAGACTTGAATTCACCTTCTCGGAGCCCGCTCTGAATCGAGGGGTTGGTGATCGACTGCGGGGAAGCTGTTTGATGTTATCCACAGCAGCCATGACCGCGACGGGCGACGGTTTATTCAGCAGCTTTAAAGATTAACGTGCCAGCCCGCATCAATGGATAGCCGTCCCGTGGATGGCGGGTACCGTCGTAGACCGGAACCTCCTGAAAATCAAATGGACTCACCCCATCAAGGCACGCCACATTGACACCGTATTGGTTAGGATTCGAACGGCGCTGGTGATGCGTATAAATTCCGCAGCGCGAGCAGAAGTAGTGCTTTGCGGTCTTCGTGTTGAATTGGTAGACGCTGAGCAATTCGGCTCCCCGAGTAATGTCGATGCCGTCGAGGTCTGCCGACACCGCAATCCCGCCGCGCATTCGACAGTACGAACACGTACAACGCCGCGCCGAACGAAGCCCGTCGGTCAGCTTTGCTCTGAACTGCACCGCGCCGCAGTGGCAGGATCCCTTGAGTGGGTCTATAGCGGCGCCGTTCATGAGTAGACTCCTTACTCCATATGGATTGACCGACTATACCCTCAGGTGGGTCCCGCCGCAGCCGGGCCGACTGTTGTGAGAACGCTGGCCTCGGTCGACCGCACCCACCGATGATTAACATACCGCTCGACGCGCAATAGCCATGTGCCTATGCTGGTGGAATGCCTTGGCAACACCTGCGCATCTCGCGATTTGGCGGTCCCGAAGTCCTGCAAATGGTGGAGGAGTCGGCGATTCCTGAGCCGGGACCCGGGGAGGTTCGCATCAAGGTGCTCGCCGCCGGTACCGGGTTTACCGACACGATGATTCGACGCGGCCGCTATCCGGATTTCAAGGGCCCGCTGCCGTTCACGCCTGGCTACGAAATCGTTGGTGTCATCGAGAAGACGGGGGCCGCCGTGGTGGCGTCGCGAGAGGGCGAGATGGTGGCTGATTTGTGTGTGGTTGGTGGCTATTCGCAGTATGCGATCCGGCCATCGCGCTTTCTCGTGCCAGTCCCTGACAACATCGATCCGGCCGAGGCGGTTTGCATTCCTCTTGCTTACCTAACCGCCTTTCAAATGCTGACTCGCTGCCGCAAGCTACCGTCCGGCGCCACACTTCTCGTTATAGGCGCTTCGGGCACGGTCGGTACGGCGTTGCTCGATCTCGCACGCCACCTCGGACTGAAGGCGATTGGCACGTGCTCCGCGGCGAACCTTCCGGTGGTTGAGCGTTTCGGGGCAGCGGCGATTGACTATCACGCGGGTAACTTCGTGACTTCCGTGCGCCAACTGACCCCGGGCGGCGCCGGTGTTGATATCGCCTTTGATGCAATCGGCGGTGCGCACTTCGGCCGTTCGTTTGCGTGTCTCGCACCCGGCGGGCTGCTTGTTGGTTACGGGTCGCAAACGATGGCAGTGGGCCGCGAGAGCCTTATTGCCGCAGGCCTCGGCTTGGCCAGGCTCAAGCTATGGAGCGCATTGAGCTTCCTTTTCGGCGGCCGCAGCGCCGTCTTTTACAGCATAACGGCCCGTCGATCGACTCACCCGGAGGAATTCAAGTCCGACATGGCGGCGCTGTTCCAGCTGTTGCGCGTCGGCGCCATTCATCCAGTTGTGATCGAACGACTGCCGCTCGCAGCAGCAAGCGAGGTACACGCCCGCGTCGACAAGGGTGGACTGGGCGGCAAGATCGTGTTGCTACCCTGGTCCGCATAGTGCGCCTTAGGTCGGCTGGGCGCAGGGTTGTCCAAGAGGTGACACCCACGACGGTCAGTCGGGGTCAAGAGTACTCATTCAAGATCACTGTCTATCCGACAGACCCTGGCCGGCCGATAGCGAGGATAGTTCACATAAGGAACCACGCCAGAAAAAGCCCGCGTGGTAAGCCACAGCCCCGCACTGGTGGAGTTGGCCCACTGTCAAAAATCGTAGCCGACGTCCCGAAAACCCCGCAAATTCTGCAACTTACCCGCACCACGATGCAGTTCTCGTGAGGCGAGGAGTGTGCAAAAAACATCGGCCCGCGACCTAGGCCACGTGCAGAAGTCGTGGGGTTCCCGCCGGGAGGTGTGCCAAATTCGTGAGGTCCCTCTCAGCTCCACAATCACTCTCAAGAGAAGTGCTCCTTTCCTGGGGATCGGCGACAACCACGCCGATGAGATCGTCTGCTTCCCGAACTCCGGCAAACGCCGCGTCCGCGCCACCGATAATACCGTCCCGATTTCGAGCCTCTGATCCCACGTGCTCGCCGCCCAGACGCCCGCCGCAGAGCCAAGCTAACTCACGACGCTGTTAGCGCGGGCCATTAAGCCTAGTACTCCGGTGGATTTGTTGCGAACTGTAGCTCCGAGGTGGCTCAATACCGATCTACGGCTGTCGCTTTTAATTTAGCCAAGTTGACAGTCCCCAAAGCTGTCCCTCGCGACCGTCTCCTCGGTGTCGAGGGACTAAACCGCTCGCGCGGTAGGGGTAGCTTCGTTGAGGGGCCGAGGGGTAGCTGAGGTCTGAGGTTCTGTTTCGTATGTTGCATGGTGAGGCAATCCGCCTCGTCTCGCAACCGGAGCAGAGCCATGAAGGATTCACCCGAGAAGATCTCACCGCTGCGTCGTCGCATGATCGAGGACATGCGGATGCGCAAACTGTCTACCAAGACTCAGGACACCTACGTGCGTGCCGTGCGGCACTTCGCCGGATTCCTGGGCCGCTCGCCCGATGCGGCCACGGACGAGGACCTGCGCCGTTACCAGCTGCACTGCGTGGATCGAGGCATCTCGCCGATCACGCTCAACGCGACGATCACGGGATTGAAGTTTTTCTTCGAAGTGACCCTCAAGCGTCCCGAGTTAATGGGCAAGATGCGCCACGTGCGCGTGGCCCGCACGCTCCCGGTGGTTTTGAGCCGCGAGGAGGCGAGCCGTCTGATCGAGAGCGCGAGTACCCTCAAGCATCGCACGGCCCTTTCGGTGGCGTATGGCGCCGGCCTTCGGGTGAGCGAAGTGTGTGCTTTGAAGGTCGGCGACATTGATAGCGAACGGATGCTCCTGCGCATCGAGAAGGGTAAAGGACAAAAAGACCGCTACGCGCTGCTCCCGCCGATCCTGCTCGAGCGCCTACGCACCTGGTGGCGCTACGCTCGGGCCGAGGGGAAGGTGCTGCCTGGCGGGTATCTCTTCCCGGGCCTCGATCCGATGGATTCGCTTTCCACCCGACAACTGAACCGCGCGGTACACGAAGCGGCGCAGGCCGCGCACATCGAGAAGCGCGTCAGCATGCATACGCTTCGGCATTCCTTTGCCACTCACCTGCTCGAGCAGGGAGAGAACATCCGCACCATCCAAGTGTTGCTTGGCCACAAGAAGCTCGAGACCACCGCGCTCTATACCCAGGTGGCCACCGAGACCTTGCGTAAGGTCTTAAGTCCGCTGGAGAGCCCTCGACCCGAGTAGGGCACGTTCGTGCCTGCTCTGGAGGTCGCGGACATCTTCCGCGCTCACGGGCCGACTTTGCGCCAGCACCCGCGGGGGCACTTAAGCCTCGGCCAGTTGAAGGTCATGTCGGCGATTGAGCAGTGTCGCAGCGCCGCCTTGGGCGGACACTCGCTGCGCTGTTCAGCGTGCGCGCAACCGCAGATCGCCTACAACTCCTGCCGCAACCGACACTGCCCGAAGTGCCAGGCGAGCGCCGCAAAGCGCTGGCTCGAAGCACGCCAGGCTGACCTTTTGCCCGTCGAGTATTACCACGTGGTCTTCACCTTGCCGGCACCGATCAGTGCCATCGCCTACACCAACAAGGAGCTCATCTATGGGTTGCTGTTCGACATCGCCGCCGAGACGCTGCGCACGATCGCCGCCGATCCGAAGCACTTGGGTGCTCGGATCGGAGTGACGTTGGTGCTGCATACTTGGGGTTCGGCCATGACCCATCATCCGCACGTGCATGGCATCGTCCCGGGCGGCGGGCTCGCGCCCGATGCCGACCGCTGGGTGCCGTGCAAGCCGGGGTTCTTCCTCTCGGTGCGGGTACTGTCGCGCCTCTTTCGGCGTCGCTTCCTCGAAGAACTCCAGAACCTCCATCGTGACGGTGAGCTCAAGTTCTTCGGCGAGCACATCGACTTGGCCGACACCGACGCCTTCGCCGACTGGCTCGCGCCGCTTCGCCAGTGCGAGTGGGTGGTCTACGCCAAGCGCCCGTTCTCCGGACCCGAGCAAGTTCTCGCCTATCTGTCGCGCTACACCCATCGGGTGGCGATCTCCAACTCACGCCTCGTGGCGCTGGACGACGGTGGCGTCACGTTCCGCTGGAAAGATTACCGGGCCCACGGCAAGAGGCGCTACAAAACCATGACCGTGGCCACGGAGGAGTTCATGCGGCGCTTCTTGCTGCACGTGCTGCCCTCAGGCTTTCATCGCATCCGCCACTACGGACTGCTCGCCAACGCCAGCCGCCAGCACGACATCGCGACCGCTCGAGAACTACTGCATCAACCGGCGCCAGAGCCGCCCGCGGATCTCCCCCATCACGGCACCGCCAACCACTCCGTACAGCCCACCTTCGTGTGCCGGCACTGCGGAGCACCGATGATCGTCATCGCGACCTTCGCTCGCGCGCAGCATATCCGTGGGCCACCGTGCTCACCCAGTTCACCATGAACGCCAACCGCTCATCACGGACCTCGCCGTCGGCACTTCATCGCACAGTACCGATGCGAACGCCCGTTGCCTTGCTCCGGAAAACGTGCTCGGTTTGCACGCACCAACGACACGACAACCGCTGTTGCCCTCGTCTCCTCCCTCATCACCGCGCCATCGTCCTCATGCTCGCAGCGCGAATCGTCCTCTCATATCCCAACGCCAACGCTCAAATCGCCATAGCACGCCGGCACCGCTGACCTCATCAGCACGTCCCCGCGGTTTCCTCCCTCGAGGATTGCCCAACCCCTGCCCATCAGGCTCTACGAGCTTGGATAGTTGCGCGCGCGGGCAGGAGTCGGACAATCCTTAACGTGACGCGCCTGTCGCTCGCGGTAGTGTCCGCGATAGGCTCCACTCAGCAATTCGCGTCTGCGGCGGTGGCAAACTAGCTGCTCCACAGCTGACATTCGTTTCGCGCCACGAGCTAACTGCGTTGGATTGATGTATCGGACTCCAAACGGCTATTTGCGGCCGTTGCCAGCAATGGCGGCGGTCACACCGAGGCCGATGAACACGCCACCGGTGACGTAACGTTCCCAGCGCAGGTAGTGACTCATTGCGCTTGACCCATCGCCCAGCCGTGCCGGCGACCAACGCATAAAGACCATCACTCGTCAGGCCCATCAATGTGAACAGCAGACCGAGAAAGACGATCTGGAACGCCACCGCGCCGCGCGACGGATCGACGAATTGCGGCAAGAACGCCAAGAAGAACAGCGCCGTCTTCGGATTCAGCAGATTGACGACGAAACCGTCGCGATAGAGCCGCCCCAGGCTACGCCGCGGCAGCTCAATCTGCGCGGCCGGAGTGTCAGTCCGGCTGAGAATCCGCCGCGCGCCGATATAGATTAGATAGCCGGCGCCCGCATATTTGACGACCGCGAAGGCAAGCGCTGAGGAGGCCAGCAGAGCTGACAGCCCCAGTGCCGCCGCCAGCACGTGTACAAGCGTTCCCGTTGTGATACCGCAAACCGAGGCCAGCCCGGCGATACGGCCCTGCTCGACGCTGCGCGCGACGATATAGAGAACGGCCGGACCCGGTGTCAGCAGCAGCAGGATCGCCGCCACGGAAAAAACTCCGATCGACGTCGCGTTTGGAATGACGATGTCCATGCAACGAAGCTCCGTCCGTACAATTATCGCTCTACCTTAGCCGATGCAGGAGGACCTGCCAACCGCATCGGAGAGTTGCTGCTGGGGCAAACTCACGGAACGACCCCAGGCGCAGCAATGGGCGACAGTAGTGTCCTCGATAGGCGCCTCCCGGCCAAAGGAGCCGACGGTGGGTGCATTGGAATTATTGCCACTTAGCCGCCATTCGTAGCCTGCGGTAAGCTAACGCCCATGTATTGCGATTCATCACGACGCCTGCGTCACCCAATTAGTGGTTAGACCTCATGAAAACTGCGCTCCTTCTTTTGCTAGGAAGTCTCGCAGTCGGCGGTCGCGCCTCGGCGGTCGATTCCGTGGTACTGGGACACGGAATAAGCAATCGCTACCTCTCTACGCCGCCGTGTCCTCAAGATGCCGACGCCAATTATGTCACCATCTGCATGGACGGCGATTTCCTGTGGGTATTGCGTGCGAATCGCACCGTGGTGGGCCCGCACGTATCTGGCAGAGTTAAGGCCATTGCATCCCAACACACCGAAGCACGATCTGAATTTGTTAGATCCGTGGAGCTGTTCGTGCTGCGCCCGATCGCGGATCGCCAGATCAGGAAGTCGTCTGGCGCGCAATACTACATCGTGACGCTTTCGCCAAAGGACGAAGATGGCCGCTATTGCTTACAGGTAGATCTCGAAGAGGTAGGCCTGCGAATTGATAAGGCGGATATAGTCGCAGGAGATGCCGGCGCCGAATGCTTCAGCGCGGACTTATTGAACAAAGGCCGGTCTAGCTCGCGTTGGAGCGGACACGCCGCGGCGTCTGCGTTGGTCGCCGGAGGGAATCGATGAGTTGGGATAAAGTAGCTTCGGTTGGGTCAACGCGGCCGCGTGCCGCTCAACATTGAGTTAGGCGTAGAACATCGTAAGTGGAATACATGACGCACACCTTAGTGGCTTTCGTTCCCTTCATCGCTCTGGCGGTCGTTGGCATCGCGCTCCTGTGGCAGCATCGAACGGTCGTCACAGCGCTCATTGCGTCGGGATTCAGCTTGGTCGCGCTCAGCTATATCATCGGCACGCTCGTGGGGTTTTACGCATTTGGCGGACGCGACGACTTCGGCACAGCGATGAATCGAGTTGGCTGGACACTGCCGGTGACGCACTGGGGTATCGTTGTCGGTCTCTGGGTGGGTTCATTGAGTCTTCTGTGGCACACGTTCCTGCGCGCGCCTAGCATGCGTCGGAGCGGACGTGACGCGTGAAGGGGTCCCCATTTCTGCTGCCCGAAGCGGTCGTCGACGGCAGGCGGCAGTGGGTCGAAAGGGTGAGTTCGGCGACCATACGAATTCCATCGGTCGCCAGTCGGCGATCAGCATCCGGTGGGTATTCCGATCGGTGGTGGCTTTGAAGCCTAGCGCGAACGTTGTCTACAGAATCCCGTCGCCGATCTCATAGAATGATTACTCACCCTAAAGCAGACCAGATTGCGTACAAGGTACTCACCGCCGATGAATGGGCCGCACTCAAGGCCGGAACTTTCCAGGGGGCGCCGATCGACAAGGCCGATGGGTTCATCCACCTCTCGACGGCGTCGCAGCTCACCGAAACGGTCGACCGGCACTTCTCCGGCCGGAAGGACCTCGTCATCGCCGCCATCGATCTCGCGGAACTCGGCGATGCGGTTCGTTGGGAACCCTCCCGGAACGGACAGCTATTTCCGCATGTATACGGGCACCTCAAGCCTCAATCTGTTATCGCCTGGTGCCCGGTTGAACGGCACCCAAACTGTACGGTGCGGCTGCCAACAGCGTTAAGCCTGAAGTGAGTGTTCCAGGGTAGCCGGGCAAACGTTGGGGCAAGTGGAGCTCGTCGGCAGGCGGGCGGCCAAAACCGGGCACTGGATCACACGAAATGATCGCCTTGAACCTGCCATTCGCGGCAAGCGGCAATATTAGGCCCACGATTGTGGAGCCCAGCCGCATAGCAAGGAGCGCACAATGCCATCAGATAAATTAGTCGCGCCCCGCTACGATCTCGACGTCCGTCAAATGGATAGACCCATGCCAAAAGTCGCCACCGCAACATTCATTCTCTTTTCTATCCTAGGTTCTGCGAATGAGCCATCCCTCTTGGCCTCGATCTCGGGGCTTTGGCAGTTCGAGGACAAGAATGTGTGGATTCAAATTGACGAAAGGGGCGCTTCATATCAATGTCGCATCGGTAGAGAAGGAACAGTTTTTTCCGGGAGCGGTATCTTCGTTTCTCCAAACTCAATCAAATGGCAAAATATTTGGGGCACTGACACAGTCACGTTGACGTCTGGAACGATGACACTTAAGGGCCGATTCGGTGAATTTAAACATCACCGCGCTTCGCAACCGATGAGTCCGGCTTGCTTGCCTATGCGGCAGCGGGGTGGAACCACGGCCTAACAATGGGATCGAGCAATTCACGGTTCTGCTTTCTGAGGGCAGACGCTGGCGAACAGCCGAATAGGGCCGACGAGAGACACCGGGTCGGGACCGGGGCGCGACCGTCGCAGATCGGCCACAACTCGTCGGTCCGGGTGCTGAAATCGCCGCCATTTAGCTGACGTTGGTTGCCAAGGGCAAGCCCATAGACGACCATGGCCGAAGAACAAGAGAGACGGAGATCCGGGATTGCTGCCTGTTGACGATTTTCTTTAGCGCCCTGACTCTCGGCCACAAGGCGGAGAGCGAAGGTCGGGACTAAGCTCGCAAGAACTGAGCACCCGCTGAGGTCTGCGACTGCTGGCGAGGGACCAGAACATGAATAACTGGCTGCACAATCTCCCTGTCGTGTGGATGGCGCTGGTCATTTTCGGAGTTACGTACCTCGTCGCAGCGGCAACCTACGCCGTGGTCGCGATGCTCGCGGTAGGCGAGCGTGCGCGCTCATTTAAGGCCGTTTCGCCGGCTATGCTGCCGCCGCTGTGCATCATCTTCGGGCTTTTCGTGGCGTTCACCGCTGCGCAGGTGTGGGGCGATAACGAGCGGGCCAACGCGGCGGTTAACCGCGAAGCTAGCGCGCTAAGATCCGTCGTGGTTTTTGCTGCCAGCTTCCCGGGGGAGCCCGAAGCGCGTGTACGCGCCTTAGTCCGTGACTACATCGAGAAAGCTGCAACCCAGGAATGGCAGACGATGGCCCTGCAAACCGCCACCCTGAGGATCACACCACGCTCCCTCGCCGAGGCGCTGCAATTGACCCTTGCTATAACACCCGTCAGCCAAGGCCAACAAATCGCGCAGAGAGAGATCGCCACCGCTCTTGAAAACACACTCGATGCGCGTCGGCAGCGCATCATCGTCAGCCGATCGCAAGTCAATTGGGTCAAGTGGTCATGTCTGTTCGTGCAGGCGATCTGCGCTCTGCTCGCGATCGCGTTGGTTCACAGCGGTGAGCGGCTCGCCTCCGCGATCGCACTAGGGATCTTTGCTTCGGGTGTCGCCGCGTGCGTGCTGCTGATTGCTTCTCACGATCGGCCATTCATCGGGCAAATGTCTGTCGGGCCCGATCCGTTGCTACAGGTGATACCGGACGCCGGTGCGGCAGCACGCGATGACTTATGACGTCGTGAAGATGGGGACGACACCTATCAGACTTCGGCAGTCGCGTCCCAGCTCGTGATGTCTAATAGAAGCTCGTACAGCATCCCGAACTTCCGATTCGCGACGGTCGACACACGACCAACAGCAGTCCTCCGACTTCAAAAGATGCCTGCCACGAAGCGGCCGTTGTGCGTCCAGCGAAGGCTGGCGCGTTCTGTGGGAGTCAGTCCCACCGGGGTAAGAGTCGGAACCCCGTAGCTTGGGTAGCAGGATCAGTAGGGAAACCGTGATTCTGAAGCCTACCGACAACGCCATCGTAAGGATGGCGGCGAGTCACCAGGCCGTAGCGCAAGCGAACGAGAGGTGGCCTCGATACTTTTAGACCTCGGAGGCCGAGCCGGCAATGGCTACGGTGAAGGCAACATGGGCCAGCGCGAAGCGACTGATGCGCTGGGACACTCCGGCGGGGTGGTTATCGACGGCATGGTGACAAGGACGTGCTGAGCAACTGGAGAGACCCTCCTCGTCCCGGCCGCGAAATCGGCGGAGAAAGGTAGGCCGTATAACCGGGGACACCGGGAAAGCGGACCGAAGGCGAGAGGGAGTCGGACGGGTCGACAGTAGCGATGAGGCGGGGTAATGCCCGCGGAGCGAAGCGGCCCTGCTGTGAGTGATTCTTCCGGCAACATGGGAGGCAAGGGCGACATGATAAAGGCGCCTGATAATTTGCAGGACCTGAGACGGAAGATATACGCCAAGGCGAAGGCTGAAACGCACTGGCGTTTCTGGGGTCTGTACGTTCACGTCTGCAAGAGCGAGACGCTGCGCGCTGCGTACGAGATGGCGAAGAGTAACGATGGGGCTCCTGGAAGTGATGGAGTCACGTTCGAGGCCATTGAGGAACACGGTGTGGAGAGTTTTCTCGAGCAGATACGTGGCGAACTGCTCGAGCGCAGCTATGTGCCGCTGCGGGCACGGAAGAAGGAGATACCGAAGGAGGGGAGCACGAAGGTGCGAACCCTGTCGATCCCTAGTATCCGCGACCGTGTCGTTCAGGGTGCGCTGAAGCTGATAGTAGAGCCGATCTTCGAAGCCGACTTCCAACCGGGGTCGTTTGGATATCGCCCGAAGCGCTCAGCTCAACAAGCGATTATCCGCGTCGCCGACGCGATCGCGATGGGGAAGACGCACGTGATCGATCTGGATCTGAAGGCCTATTTTGACGGCGTTCGGCACGATGTGCTGCTCGCCAAGGTGGCCCGCAGGATCAGCGATGACGACGTCTTGCATCTGCTCAAGATCATACTGAAGGCGAACGGAAAACGGGGTGTTCCACAAGGCGGTGTGATCTCACCCGTCCTCAGCAATCTCTACCTCAATGAGGTGGACCAGATGCTGGAGCGGGCACGAGAGCGCACGCGCCGCGGCAAGTATCACGGCCGTCGAGTACGCAAGGTTCGCGGACGACCTCGTCATCTTGATCCACGCCGATCCGCGCAATAGCTGGCTGCCGAGAGCGGTCGACAAGCGATTGCGGGAGGAGTTGGCCAAGCTACACGTCCAGATTAACGAGGAGAAGAGCCGAACCGTCGACCTAGCCCGAGGCGAGAGCTTTGGGTTCCTGGGGTTCGACTTCCGTCGCGTCCGCAGCTCTGGCGGGCCGATGGCGACCGCAGTACGCGCCCAAGCTGAAGAAGCGCACGGCGCTACTGCAAAAGCTGCGAGAGATCTTTACGGCGATATCGATCCCAACCCGTGCAATGGGTGGTTGAACATATCAACCCGATATTGCGCGGCTGGGTGAACTACTTTGCCATTGGCTACTCGAGTCGGTGCTTCCAGTTCGTTAAGCGGTGGGTGGAAATGAAAGTGAGGCGCCACTTGATGCGAGCCCGGAAACGCTGGGGCCTCGGCTGGGAACGATGGAGTACGCAGTGGATCCACGACAACTCTGGGGCTGTTCAACGGCTACCGACTACGTCGTGATCTGCGGAAAGTCGTCTCGGTCGAATAGGTCTCATAAGCCGTGGCCCGAAGCGAACAGGTGAGCGTAGTGCGAGAAACTCGCACGCTACGTTCGATGCGGCGGGGACTGGAAACGTGACCATGGCTGCCGGACTGAGGGCCACCGCGAAAGCGGCGGAACACCCACCGGAGCCTACAGTCGGCGCGCCAGTCCTCGACCCGACCGTGGCGTGCGGTAAACTAACACTGCCTGTTGGCGGCGCAGCGTTTTTTTGTAGCCCTTGAGAGCAATAACTATGCAATTTACGGGTACAGATCTGTTTTTAGGACTAGCCGGTGTATTTGTGTTGTTGTTAGTTATAACTGACGCGCGCCGTAATGTCGGCCGTCGTGTTGGAGGGTTGGTTGGCGCAACATTAGTGGTGGCGACGGGGATAATGTTGCTTGTCAACGCGGCCGCACATCCCTTAGTGGCGACAACGAGTGTAATGCAGAAGGCAGCAATTGTTGTAGTCTCGACCGCTGTGGCCTGCGGAGTCGTGTTGCTGCTCAGAAAGGGCGCGAGCGCAAGAGAACCGTAGCTGAGAATTGACTTGAGTCATCTGCAACCCATTCTCTCGTCTACGATAGCTGACGTTGGCAACTGGCCGATCCGGGTCGCCACGAGTCGGCCTCGTCCCCGACTCCGCCGGCAAAAAAAGCAAGCAATGACGCCATGAAAGGTGCTTTCTGAAAGCGACCCATTTGCATCAAGACGCCTTAGTCTGGCTTCCTCTGAGAAATTGTCGGGCTAAATCTAGAAACTCAGACCTTTCCGCCGATGACTTGAATCCACTATCGCGAACAAACACCAGCCCGCTGCGCGTATCGAACTCTATTCCGCCCTTGGCCTCAGTAATCTTGGTAACGGAGGACCATTCGCGACGATGTGTCTCGCCGAGCTGTTTTGCGATAAGGCCATCGCCGGTGATTTCAAGCTCAAAGACGAACGGTCCATCGCTGCCCGCTCGTTCACGAAAGAAGCGCATATAGTTTGCATCCGGAGACTGACTCCGGATGAACCATGTTGCGAAGTAACTTATGACCGCGAAAAGCGCGGCACCTGCCACGCGGTTCGTCGCCGACCCTTCAATGATCAAGTAGAAGACCGAGCCCAGCAACACGGATTCGCTCGCTCTACGACGCCAACGCCACGTCAGCCATAGTCTCTTTCGCGTGAGCCCGCGCCGCATGACATCCGCCATGTCCGTCACTGTAAATTCGTACTGGATTTTCACGACATTCGACGCGACTGCATAGATTCGTGGAGCGATCTTAGTTCATGTGGGCGACGCACAATAGAGGGCTTCTTCTCAGTATCAGCCGGGCACGCCGATCAGCTCGAATCAGTTCCAATCCTCCTAAGCAGACGGTCGCCAAGCACAGCACGGGGTCGCAACCCGTCTCTGGACGCCGGTCCCAACCGCATCGGGCGGCAGCCGGCCAACACCAGGCGCTGGACCAAGCGTGAAGCGGCCGTTCGCAGCCTGCGGTAAGCTACGTGCGATGCTTCAAGCCTCTCCGTAAGGAGTCATTCGTACTTACTGTAAGAGCGGCAATTCTGAAATTCGAGTGTGGACAAATAGATCCGGAGATCTCAATGTCAACCGTCTCACAAAGCGAGAAAACGGCTACCCACGGGAATTACGACATCGTGTGAGGGGGCGTCAAAAGGACAATTTGAATATGTTCCCTGCGCTGTCACTCACCACACCAATTGTCGACGAAGGCTCACCGGGTTTGACCACAAGAAATTCGAGGTTCAGCTTCTCCGCGTTGGTGCACGTTAAAACGGCGCGTGCAAAGGTACGTTTCCCAAGGACGTGCGCAACAAAGTAGCCGCTACCGTAGACGTCATCCCATTCAACGGACATCTGTCTTGCCGTAGGGTCATCCGCAGAGATAGCCCGCCAGTCCCCACGACAGTTGATCCCAGATGCCAGGTGGACCGTGATCGACCCTGAGGGCAAAACGCCGCCATTCAGGGTAACGGTATAGATGGGTGGCGTGCTCTCTTTGGACAGCGGACCTTGCACCGGATAAAGATGCCCCGGCACCATCACGGCGCATCCACCGAGCAATGCGGTTGCTAGCACGATAATGGTCTTCACTGATTTGCCTCATGAGGAGCGTAGCGCGTGGTCGGCGCTCGTCTAGTATCTTGTGAAAGTCGAACCCGACACAATGCTTTTTTACCGGCACCTCCTCTCTGAAGGCCCCTGGCCGCATCGGACAGCATATGGGGTCGAGAGTACGCGTTGGCGTCCCGATGCCGTGCGACGGTCTCTGGCTGGCCACAACTGGGCACTCGTCACAAATGAGCGCCTTGAAGCGGGCATTAGCTAGTTGTCGTAATATTCAGTCAGGGATGGCTTGAACTGGACCTAGGTCCTCGTGCGTTGAGATTTGACATCCATGCGAAGAAAAAACCATATGCTCAATCGGCGGTCGTTTCTCGGGCTCACCGCAGCCGGCCTTGCTGTCCTGGGTCGGGGGACTTTGGCGCGGGCCGCAAACGCGATGGGGACACGCGATCCGGACCTCATCGTGGTGAACGGTAAGGTCTACACGGTGGATTCGCGCCAACCCACAGCTGAAGCCTTTGCGGTCAAAGACGGCCGCTTCGTTGCCGTCGGCAGTACGACTGACATCCGTGCGCTCGCCGGCGTAAACACGGAGACCTTTGATGCGCAGCGCATGACCATCGTACCGGGGTTCAACGACAGCCATAATCATGCTCCCGGCAATGAGCTTTTGTACGAGGTTCTGGTGGGCAATCCGTACGATGTTGAGTTCGTCAGTATTGCCTCGATCATCGACAAACTTCGCGAGCGAGCGGCAACCACTCCGGCCGAGACTTGGGTGGAAGGATATTTTTACGACGACACCAAGTCCAAGGATAAGCGTGCTCTTACGGTGCACGATCTGGATTTAGTATCGAAGGATCTGCCGGTCGTGGTGATTCACCGCGGCGGGCACACGGCTTTCTACAACAGCAAGGCATTCAAAATGGCCGGCGTCAGCAATTCGACGCCGAATCCCCCGGGTGGCACCTATGATCGTGATTCCAGTGGAGAACTGACGGGGCGCGTAACTGACAATGCGCGTGCGAGTATCGACTCGGCGGCCAGGCGTCGCCAATATTCTGGAGACGAGGCACTGCGCCGCGACCGGGATGGCCTGGCGTATATTTCCAAGCAGTTCGTGAAGTTTGGTCTCACGAGCGTGTGTCATGAAAGCGGCAATCTCCACGCGCTACAGCAAGTGCGCGAACGCGGCGGCCTGCTGCATCGGGTGAGCTACGAGGCGGATGGGCCGGAATTGGAGGCTATGATCTCCGGCGGCATGGCGACGGGCCTCGGTGATGAGTGGTTGCGACTGGGTGCGACTTACGAGCATGGCGTCGACGGATCGTTCTCGGAACGCACCATGGCCATGAGCGTGCCGTATCCCGACAGCAAAAACGGCTACAAGGGCAATTTGATCGAAACGCAAGACGTGCTGAACACATGGTGTGAACGCGTCCATAGGGCCGGCATTCAGATGAATTGCCATGCCAACGGCGATATCGCCATCGATCACGTACTGACAGCCTACGAGCGCGCCTTGAGATTGGTTCCGCAACCTGATGCTCGTCCGAAGATCACGCACTGCACACTCGTCAATGACGACCTGGTACGCCGAATTAAAGCTATTGGGGCTGTGCCGGCATTGTTTACGTCGTACGCGTACTACAATCCGGACAAGTTTCATTTCTATGGTGAAGAACTCATGCAGCGCTGCATGGCTTTTCGCACATTGATGGACGCGGGAGTGCCCGCTGCAGCGGGCTCGGATTTCGATCCGGGTCCGTTTTCGCCGCTCATGGGTATTCAAGGCATGGTGACGCGGACCGGTTGGAATGGCGAGGTGTGGGGTGCGAATCAGCGCATCAGCGTGGGCGAGGCGTTACAGGTGAATACCCTGAACGGCGCGTATGCGACGCGCGAGGAAGGGATTAAAGGATCGATCACGCCGGGAAAATTCGCGGATTACGTGATGTTGGCCGAAGATTTGCACACGATTGACCCAGGTAAGATCAAGGACATTAAAGTGCTGCGCACAGTCGTCGGTGGCGTTACGCGCTACCAGCTCTAAGGGCTGCGCGGGCGCGAGCTTTCCTATCGAATGCGAGGGTCCGAAAGCGAAGGCATTCGCAAATGTTCTGCTTCCAGGTACCTGCCGCTCGCAATCGGCTGAGACGGGTCGCGGGCGGCGCTGCAGATCTTTTCGGCCGGCAGGCGGCCAAAAAAGCGGGGTCGCGATGCGTTTGAGCATGGCGCGACCGCAGCAGGGATAATGCCGAGGTTGAGTTGGGGTGGCTGCCTCATCTTCCGGAATCTCCAAGTAAAAACCTCGATTCCCGTTTCTGCGCCCGCGACGCCGCGGGACGAATGCGGGACGCAACAACTCGAAAGTGACAATCCTCGCGGGTTAGCGGCGAGGTCGCGACCGCTTCGAGTTGGCACGCACAAATTCGCAGAAACCCTTTTCGTCCATCCTGCCGGCGGCAAGTTCAAGGATGGCCCGCGCCGCCGCCTCCTCGCTCGCCGTGAAGCGATAGCCATTCAGTTCGAGAAACAGTACGCCGACAACAAAGCCGGTGCGCTTGTTGCCGTCGACGAAAGGGTGATTCTGGACAATGCCCGCGGTGTACTTAGCCGCGAGCTCGACGACGTCCGTAGTCTCGTAGGCGAATTGGTTCATTGGCCGACCGAGTGCGGAGTGGAGTAACGATTCGTCGCGCAGACCCTCCGCACCCCCGTGTTCGACAAGTTGCCGATCATGGATCGCGAGCACGAGCTCGTCTTCGATCCAGATCGGCTCGCTCATTTCGATAGAACGTGAAGCGTATTCCGGTAGCGCGACATAATGTCTTCGGCCTTCTCCATCTTCTTTTGAAAAGCCGGATCGAAGGGCGTGAGACGGTAAGTATTATTGGGACCCTCGATAAGGAAGACCTCTTCCCCCTCACCGGTACGGAGGCGATTGACCACCTCCTTGGGAAGCACCAGCCCGAGCGAATTCCCAACTTTGCGGACCTTGAGTGCCACCATATCTCACCTCGAACTAACCGACACACGGCCTTTGTGCCGAGCGGGAGTAACAACCGTATGTTACCACAATAGTAATAACGGAGCTACAACCGAAGCTTACGCGTCTGGATGCGCGGACCCCCAAAAAATGAGTCGGACCTTCCCCAATCAGGGTGCTCCGCGGGCAGCCCCGATTCTGCATGCGTTTTTACGGAATTTCGGTGCTAAGGCGCTCGATTCGTCGCGTTGTAATGTCGAGATTGAGAAGTCAATGATCCGCAATTGTTCAGTTTAGCCGACGGATAGGCGTCAGGTTTGCACGACCGACGGCACCGAGGTGGGTCGATTGCAGGATTCAGTATTTGGCTGTACTGACGGCCGCAAGTCAGGAACTCGTCGCCTGTCGCTGGAGGGCTTGCCGGACGTGAAAGTAGCAGACCTCCCAACCCTCGAATTCTTGAGCGGCATACTGGACACTTTGGCGGCCGGGGACCGTGGATCTGCCGACCTTTCCGCAGGTCGTGATCAAGGTGCAGGAGGCATTCAAGGATCCGGACTACACGCCACAGAAGATCGCGCGCGTCGTAGCGACCGAGCGCGCGCTCGCCGACCGGCTGCTGCAGAGGCGAACTCGACTACGTTCAACGCGACGGCAAGGGTTACGGCGCTAACGCTGTCGCCGAACTAGGCCACCGCACTGTTGGCACTTGCCGCCCGGTAAACCGCTGCGAGTGATCTACTATTGCCACCCGAGGCGAACAGCGTTTCGCCAGCCAATGCTGCCGCATCTGGATTGCCGGACAGCAAACGGTTCAGGACGGCATGGCTCTCCGTGCGAAGCAGCGGGCGCATCTGAATCGTCGCGAAACATCGACCCGGACGCAGCAGCGCGTCGTCGATGCTGCCAATGTTCGGGAGATTGGTCGTGAAGATAATCTTGCGGTTCTGTGCGCGCACCACGCCATCCGCAACCATCAAAAATCGATGCAAATTCCGATTGCCGTCGGTTCGCGGCTGCAGAAGATGATCGGCATCTTCGATGACGAAGGCATCGTGAAGGCCAGTGATGAAATCCACGAAAATCTCATCGCCTGCCAACGCGTTCTTGTCCGCCGTGTACATCGCCATGGCGCTGTCCTCCTTTCGCCGGGACATCGCCGCGAGAATCGCTCGAACCAGCCGAGTCTTGCCCATCCCGGGTGGGCCCAACAAAATCAGCACCGTCTCGGGCGCAGACAAGTAGCGCTCGATGAATTGCGTTACGGGCTGCCCCCAAGTGCGGATAGGCCTCGTCCAACAGGAAATCGTCGGCAATTTCGTCAAACGATGTGCTTACCAGCGTACCGCGGCTGTTGCAGAACTGCCAATCGATCACGAACATCTGATCGCGTACCCGGCAAGGACCCGCTACACGAAGCAGCATCGTACGAGTCTCATCGGCCAACTCCTTGCTCTCCGCCCATAAATTGAACGTACAGGAACAATAGCCCGGCTTTCGATAGCCCTCGGCACTCACAAATACACCGTCTCCATCGAGCAGCAAGGTTCCCGTATCCAGTCGCTGAGGTGCAAGACCGGAGTTCAGCGCGAGATTGTCGAAGACGTCCTGCAGCTTGTTGCTTGCGGCGCAACGGATATTCCGATGAATCGGATAACGCGTGGCGGCGTTATCGAACGCCTGGATTGCGCGCGTCTTGATCACCGCCTCGCCCAGTTCACACAAATCGTGTTGAAAGGCTACGCTGACGCTGAAAGGAGTCGAACTGTCCTTGGTCCGGTCCGGTGCCAACTTATGAATGCTCATGTCCGTCGTATCCTGATCACGTAAGAGCCCGGCGGCCTTGCGACCGCCGGACACCCGTTTGTCGTGCGGTTCTCAGGCACCCGGCACCTGAATTCGTACGACATCCTTCAAAACGCCTTCAAGGCCGCCGAAGACCGTCAACTTGTCGATCTTCTCCGTCACCTTCTCCAGCGTCTCCAACTCCTTCAACCGCAACAGCGTCGGGTTGTCGTCCATCAGGCGCGCGGTGTTGAGCAGCGATCGAGTCGCCGCCGTCTCCTCGCGCCGGCGGATCAAGTTCGCCTGCGCGATCTTTTCCGCCTCGACCACCTGGTTGAGAATCACCTTCATCTCACCCGGCAAGATGACATCCTTCACACCCACCGAACGAACCACCACACCGTTGCCCTCGAGCTTGCGCGGCGACGATCGCGCTGATCTCGCGATCGAACGCTCCCTTGTCACCCAGCAACTCGTCCAAGGTGCGAGCACCCACCGCTTCGCGCAGTGCGAACTGCAGCTCCTTGTAGACGTACTCGACGAAGTTGACGAGCCGCGTCCGGGCCTGAACCGCGTCCAGCACCTGCCAGAGCGCCGTCAGGTTGACGCGCAAGCTCACCTTGTCGCGCGTCAGGATTTCCTGACCCGCGACCTCCATCGTCTGCAATCGCAGATCCACCAACTCCACCTTGACGTTGCGCTGGAACTTCCAGAACGCCGTCAAGCCTGGCTTCAGCACGTCGCGAAGCTCGCCGTCCGCGATCAACAGACCCACCGAGGTGTCCGGCACCTCGACCGACCCGATCGCCACGGCGTTCATCGCCGATCCGCCCGCGCGGGTGAGGATTCGAGCCGTGTCGGCATCGAGCGTGATATCGCGCGAGATGTCCTTCACGTCAACCCGAACCGTGACCGGTCCGCGCCAGTACAACTGACGCTTACCCGGCGGCAACACCGATACCAAGCGATCGTTCTTGTAGACCAGTCCGACCTCGCGGTCGCCCAGTTCCACAATCATCAAGTGCCGCTCGATCAGCGCCCGTGCCTCCGTGATCAGCACGTCCACCCGCGGGTGCTCGAACTCCGCCACGGCGACGTCGTACACCTTGATCTCGATCCGGTTCAGCGGATCGAACATCCAGTGCACGCCGGGCTCCATAACCGCCTCGAAGCTGCGGTTACGAAACAAAAGTCCGCGCTCATACTGCGCAATCGTGATTCGCTTCATTCCCATCATCGTGTTCACTTCTCTTCTCCTCACCCCGGCCGCCGTACCCCATGTACGGCGGCCATCCAACAAGTCGAGGTTCACCTCCGCATGCCGCGCGGGCCCGTGGGTGCCGCGGCACTCGTCGAGCCGATGTCGCTGCAGTCGTCGATCCTGGAGCCTGGTTCCTCGCGAGAGCGAACCAAACTTCATCGACTCGACTGCAGCGGCCATCGGAGCGAATACCGCGCGTCCCACCGCTCAAAGCGTTGCAGACGTTGTGGTGGATCGATGTCGAAATGCACATCGTTCCCCCACCGAAGCTCACCTCGATGCGAGGGAGTTAACCTCGCCTCAACACCATCAAGTCCCAGTTTTGCGAGACTGGTACAAGTGCGGGAGTCGAACCCGCGACACACGGTTTATCAGACCGTTGCTCTACCCATCTGAGCTAACTTGTGGTGGCATGAAACAGAGCGGCCGTGCGGTACGCGCCTGCGCAACCCGAAGCGGGGCACAAGCGCGCCAGGTGGGCTTATGAACCCACTGTCGCTGCACGATCGATGTTTCGACCTCGTCTCGAGACCGCGGCAATCCGCGGTCTCAAATCCTCCATCTCGTTCTCGCCAACGACTTCTCATCGCCCAAAACGACGAGACCCCGGTCGGCAGTGCCTTCCGGGGTCTCAGGAGAGATTGTTCCGGGGACTGCCATTCGGTCAGCCCCGCAAACTTATGCGAACAGGGCTAACGCAATCACGACTTCCAACGCGCGCGGCGGTGCGCCGCGGGAATTCAAGAGATTCCTAGCGCAGACTTTCAGCGCCGAGCGCTGCCGCGTGCAAAAGATTGTTGATTGATGACTCATAGGGGCGCGCAATTTACGCGAAAATTAGGGCGTGTCAACAAATTTAACCAAAATGTGTCGGTGTGGATTCATATGGTCAAATAGTGGCTGGGAGTTACCAAGAGCGCAGCGTACGGATCGAGGCTGTGGCCCGGCAGGGACCGATCCCCGGCCCACCTTGACCGTGATAATGCCGAGAGAAGGTCCGGCTGACAGCAGATTGATTCAGCATTTGGCTATACTGACGGCCTCGAGACAGGAACTCGTCGCCTGTCGCAGGAGAGCTGGTCGGACGTGACAGTTGCAGATCTCCCAACCGTCGAATTCTTGAGCGGCATGCTGGACACGTTGGCGGCCGGGACCGTGGATCTGCCCGCCTTTCCGCAGGTGGTGATCAAGGTGCAGGAGGCCTTCAAGGATCCGAACTATACGCCGCAGAAGATTGCGCGCGTCATAGCGACCGAGCGTTCGCTCGCCGACCGGCTGCTGCAGATGGCAAATTCGACGGCTTTCAACGCGACGGGGAGGGTGATCATCGATCTGGGCGTCGCCATCAATCGCCTGGGCGCCCAGAAGGTCTACAGTGTCGCTCTCGGGCATGCCGTTGCGCATATGCGGCAGAATGAATCACTGCGATCCATCGCCCCGCGGCTGGATGAGCTTTGGTCCGAATGCGTTACGGTCGCTCATTTTACCGAGGCAGTGGCCAAACGCAGTTCGCCCCCGTTACCCGGCGCCTTTGCGGCGGGACTGCTGCACGGTATCGGACGCTTCTACATCATGGTGCAGGCCGCGAAGCAGGAAACTTCGATCCCGCAAGTCCCATTAAACCCTGCGCTTGTCGATGCATGGCATCCGGCAATTGCAAAGGCTGTGCTCAAAAACTGGCAGATCGATGAGGCGGTTTGCAAAGCGGTCGGGCGCGCAGGCGGAGTTGAACATCGTACGACCCGGCCCCCCGACGCTCACCGATGTCTTGATCGCGAGCATTCGGCTTGCAGCGCGAATGCAGAGTAGCTCCGAGACCGAGAGCTTGAATGCGGGCGGAGCTTTCGCGCGGCTTGACCTAACAGCTGAGGTTTGCAAAAGCCTCATCGCTCGAGCCAGTGAGGAAGTCAGAGCGCTGCAGCGTGCGCTACGTCCCTAGCTGCCGAGCTCGCCTCACGCGGTACGACTTCCGATGTATACGGTGGGCTCACGGTGCATCCGTCAATTCAGGGCGGGTCGGGTGGAGTACCACCCGATCCTACCTTTGTCCTTTCAGGCGATCGCGCCACCATCGACCATCAGCGCCGAGCCTGTGATGTATTGAGCCTTGTCACTCGCGAGGAACGCGACGAAATTGGCGATATCCTCCACTCCACCATAGCGACCGGATGCAGTGAGCTGCCGGAGTGTGTCTCCAAACGGGCCGTGCGCCGGGTTCATGTCAGTGTCGATGGAGCCCGGTTGTACGAGGTTGACGGTGATCTCCTTCGGGCCGAGCTCACGCGCCAATCCCTTGGTGAACGCAACCAGCGCTGATTTCGACGCTGCATACACGCTCAGCACCGATGCAGGAACCCGGTCGGCGAAGAAGCTTCCGATGGTGATGATGCGACCGCCCTTGGCGAGGTGGGGCAGGGCGCTCTTGCTTGCGACGATCGGTCCCCGTACGTTGACGTCCAGGATCGCGTCAATATCCTCGAGCGAGATGTCTTTCAGTTCCCCCAACGCAGAATACCGGCATTGTTGACCAGGATGTCGAGCCCGCCCAGCTCGGCGACGGTCTTATCGATCGAGTCTCTGGATGGCCTTCGGATCCGCGCTGTCGGCCTGGATCGCCACCGCCCGGCGCCCTTGCGCCTTGATTGCCTGCACCACCTCCGCCGCACGTTCCGCGGATTTCTCGTAGGTGATCGCGACGTCCGCGCCCTCGGCGGCCAGTAGCTTGGCGATCGATGCACCTATTCCTCGGCTCGCACCCGTCACCAGGGCTCGCTTATTTGTCAGCAGCATGGTCAATTTCCTTCTATAATGATCGTTACAGAAGTCTCTGACGGATCGATGGCGCAGTCAAGTGAATTCTGTGTTGTTCGACTACAAAAGGATGAGCCATGGCGGTTATTGGTCGACCCAGGGAGTTTGATCGGGGCGCGGCGCTCGAGGCCGCCATGCTGTTGTTTTGGCGCAAAGGTTTCGCGATGACTTCGATGAATGACCTGTGCGAGGCGATGGGCATCCGCTCGCCGAGCCTGTACGCGGCCTTCGGCAGTAAAGAGGGGCTCTACCTGGAAGCCCTCGAACATTACGTCCAAACCGTAGGACCTCCGATCTGGGACCGACTTGCGGAAGGGGCGACGGCTCGCGCCAGCGTGGAAAGCGTGCTGCTGGCAGCGACCGAAAGCTTGCCGAAGTCGCGAGCGACACCCGCGGGCTGCATGGCGGCGCTCGGCGCCGTTGGTGATGAATGGCCGACCGCAATCGCCAACGTCGTAAGGAAGGTCCGGACCAAGATGCTGGGCAATTTACGCTCGCGGTTGGAGAAGGCAGTGGCCGAGGGAGAGCTGCCGCCCGCGACGGACATCGAGCACCTAAGCCGGTTCTATCTCAGCGTTTTTGAGGGGATGGCCATTCAGGCGCGGGATGGCGCGAGTCGCGCGGAGCTGCGAGGCGTGGCCGCGGCGGCCATGGCTGCCTGGCCAGCAGGAAACGTCGACGGGTCAAAATGACTCGGTGTGAAGACGCTCATGGCACGACACCTGTCGTTGGCCCCGCGTAACTTAGGGGCCGGTAATTTTCTAGCGATCACGTGAAAGAGGTAGCGCTCAAGACCATTATCCTCTCAGATCGTGAGGACTGCCGGGGCGGCGCGAAAGCGTGACAGTGACAATGCCGAGGTCGCGGAGCGGCGTGCCGCATTTGACCGGGAATCGCGGGCATTGGCGCGTCTCGTGGCCCGCGCGTGTCGGGTGCGGGAGAATTGCGGGGATTTGACGAAACCTGGCGTGCGGCCGTTGACATAACTCAAGCAGCGGCGATACCGGCATGGTTGTTCGTCGCAACTTGCGAGATCCACTGGACCCGCAAGCGGTGTGCAGCTAGCATCCTGCAAAACGATCTGGCGTCGCTGCCGAAGCGAAATGGGGATGCTCATGAAAGGGAGTTCGACTGCTGTTGCCGCATGGCTGTGTCTTGCGCTGTGCGCGGCATCTCCGCTCGGCGCCGCCCCCATGGTCGACACGCTGCGCGTCAATCTGGACCCATTGATCGACAAGGCCGCCAGATCACCTGAGCAATTTGCGGTGCCTCTACCGCACTCCGTCTCGAGCTCGGCGCAGGGCGTGTGGTCGCGGCGCGGGTCGATGAGCACCTGGACCTACAGCGCTCGCGTCCCGACCGCGATCTCGATGTCCATTCACGGCTCGCACGTGGTGTTGCCGCCGAGCGCGGTGCTTACTGTCAGCACCGATCGGACCACGGTCAGGTATTCGGCCCGCGATGTCAGCCGCACTGGACTGTGGACGCGCCCCTTGGCCGGCGACACGCTGAATCTCTCGCTCTCGGTCAACAATGCCGAGGCAGGTCAGGTTCGCCTCCACATCGACAACGTGCAGGCGGGTTATCGCAGCTTGGGCGGCGGAGTGCCCGATCACCCGCACTACCAAGAGGTCAAGCGCGCAACGGCAGCGGCATCGACGAGCTGTACCGAGAACTACTCCTGCCACGCGACCAGTGCGAACGCAGGTCCCGCCCACGCGACCGTGGCACTTATCATCGCCAACCTCTACCAGTGTACCGGCACGCTACTTAACGATACGCGCGGCGACGGTGCCCCGTATGTTCTGACCGCGCGACATTGCGAGAAAGGTCAGCTCGGCGGCGCTGACCCGGACGCTGCTGCCGTCGTGTCCATCTATTGGGATGCGGTCACTCCTTGCGGCACCGAGCTCGGTTCGATCTATGACAGCGGTACGACCGCTCAGACCGGAGCGACCACCGTGGTCGAGCAGCAGGACAGCTGGCTCATTCAGTTGGACTCACCTCCCGCGGCGACCGATGCGTTCTATGCGGGCTGGGACGCGACGGGCTCGGCGTTCGCGGGCGGCTACACGATCGATCACGCACTCGGTCAGGACAAACAGTTTGTCGGGTGGAATGGTACCGCGGAGCTTGAACAGATTCCCGGAGCGACGCTGGGCGTCGCCTACAACTCGTCCTTCTGGGGCGTCGTGAATTCTGTCGGCAATCTCGGCGCGGGCGGTTCCGGCTCAGCTCTGTTCACGCCCAACAACGCAGTCGCGGGCAGCGCGAGCCTGGCCATCTTGACGCAGGGCGAGAATTCTTCGGGCATATGCCCGGTGAACTCACCGCCCGCTCCGAGTCCGAGCACTGCGACCGCTCTGTTCACCGCGCTATCGGGCGTCTGGAGCTCGACCGCAGACCCGACTAGCTCGACGGGCCCCAAGACGCTGAAGTCGGTGCTCGATCCCGCCGCAACGGGCCAGCTCACGAATGCCGGCCTCGGGACGACGACTTTTACGCTGACCGCGAGTTCTTCGTTCGCGAATAGTGGTGATCCGGTGACTTTGACCTGGAATGCGCCGGGCGCAGAATCCTGTACCGCGTGGGGGGGCGTGTCGGGAGACGGCTGGGCGGGCGCGCGCGCCGCCAATGGATCGGTTCAGGTCACGAATCAGGCGGGGGGCACGGTCAACTATGTGCTGAGCTGCCTGATCGGAAACGAGATCGGGAATGGCGCCGCAACCGTCACTTGGAACTTCGTCGCGCCGCTCACCAACCTCAGCGGGCAACCGCCCGGGCCCTGGGTGCTCGGGGAGCAAACTCAAATCAATTGGGATGCGACGGTCGGTCCTTGCGTGGCGACTGGAGGAGTGACGGGTGACGGCTGGGCGGGCCCGCAGGCGACCTCCGGCACTTTTGGCCTCACGGTGACACAGGTGGGCATGACTCAGTACACGCTCACGTGCGGCTCATCGCCCCGGTCGGTCAGGAATTCGATCTACATCGACGGCGCCGCCCCCAAGATCCGGTTGTTTGCGGAGTCGACCCAGGTAAGCATCGGCACCTCCTTTCAGCTGGGATTGATTAGTAACGCGGCCGGTGTCACCACGTGCTCCGCCAGTGGAGGCTCAGGCAACGACAACTGGCCCAACGGCAACCTGAACCTCGCTACGAGCGGAGGACTCCCCACACTCTCGGAGCCGGCTGCCGGGACCTTCACATACACGTTGACCTGCACGGGTGGCGGCCTGTCGTCGACCTCGAGCGCGACAGTGGTAGTGGTGGGCGATCCACCGGCGATTTCACTTCAGCCGATTGCCCCACAGCAGCAGGTGGGTGCGACGTCGGCGCTCAATCTGCTTTGGACCTCGAATATAAACAACTGCGTCATCACCGACTCGGGCGACGATATGGGCTACGTCATCTCCTTTGGAGAACCGAACGGTGCAATAGCGGTTGGCCAGTCGCAACCCGAGGTCGTGACCTACACCATGAATTGCAACGGCGGGCTCACTGCGAGCACGACGATCGACTGGGTCGCGACTCCGACGCCCAGCATCCTGTCGGTCACTACGGACTCGTGGGCGGCAGGCGTTGCCTATCCCGTCACCTGGAGCGCGAGCGCGGGCCCGTGCGTTGCGAGCGGAGGAGCATCGGGCGACGGATGGTCGGGATCGAAACCGACATCCGGCAGCCAATCCTTGATGGAGACGCAGTCTGGAACGTATGTATTCACGCTCATATGTGGATCCGGGGCCACCGCGGTCACCTCGAAAGTGGCGGTGAACGTGCCGCTGCCGGTGATCCAGATTTATTCGATGCCCGGTTCATCGCCAGCGACCTTGCAGCCTGAGACCATGATTCAATGGCGCTCGACCTTCGGGCCCTGCACGTACCTCGATGGCTCTTCGCCGACCAACACCGGAGTGTCGGTGTCTCCCGAGGGTCAGGCCGTGCCCGCGCCCGCGGTGGCAGGAACCTATCTGTTCACCCTAACCTGCGGGAGCGGGCCGAACACGCTCTCCGCCGCGACGATCGCTCAGGTCGCGCCGGCGATTCCGACGACTCTCACGGCGAGCGTCAACGCGACCGCCGTCGATTCGCCGGTTACTCTGACCTGGAATTCTGCCGGCTACGGCATCTGTTACGCGTCGGGCGGAGACGGCACCGCGCCATGGACAGGGACGCTGCCGGGTACCGGATCGGGGTCGCTTATTGTGACCTCATCTTATGCGGGCACGCTGACATACGGCATCAATTGCGGCAATCAGATTATACAGGCCAGCGTAACCTATGTGGCAGTACCCCCCACATCGGCCTCGACGCCCACGCCCTCGGTGACGCTGACGGCAAGCGCATCGACCGAGAGTGCAGGCCACGGCGTTTCGCTCAGCTGGAACGCCAAGAACAGCGATGGTTGTTCGGCCTCGGGCGGCACCGCCGGCGACGGCTGGTCGGGGAATCTCGCCTCCTCGGGATCGAAGTCCATTACCGAGTCGAGCACAGGCAGCGTCACGTATTCCATCACGTGCACCGGCGCCCCACCGGCGGCGGAGGCGAGCACTGTGGTCGTCATCACGAGCGCGTCGAGCGGCGGCGGCGGCACCACATCCTCATCGAGTGGCGGCGGCGGTGGCGCGCTCGATTTCACGCTGTTGTTCTTGCTCATGCTGCCGGTGGGCGTACGGCTGGTGGCCAGGATCTCGTAGCACTACCTCGGGCCGCGGCCCTAGCACTGTAGCGGAATGCGAAAACCGGTGCATCACCAGGGGTCACGCCTTTCAACTTGAGATCACAAGCTGTGATCTCAAGTTATGCCAGCCGAGGCTTGCTTGGATGGAGCGTCAAGGTCCCCTTACGGCAACTGCGCAGACACTTAGTTCGACCTCGGCAGTCATAACGGTACGGTTGCGACCTTTTTCCTGGTTCTCAGCTATCTTAGCGGCGTGGACGTTCTCGTCCCTCGCGCACCGCTGCAACTAGGTCCTGCGTCTTCACGTTAAGCTTCACACCAGGGACGTCCAAAGGCGATGCCTTGGACTTTGGTGCGGGTGACAATCGAAATACTGCGCCGTCTCGCCTTCGGATTTCGACAGCGCCATCTCGTTCCGCCTCCTCCAATACCGTCGCGAAATTCTCTCGCGCCTCTGAATATGTATAGGCCTTCATGCGGTTTTGACCTCAATGACCTCAATGTTCAGGCTTCTGGCCCGTTCCTGCAGTACGCTGTCGAGGCTCAGGATTGGTGCTCGCTGGTTTATTGCGCACCCTATGATATAAGCGTCATACGCATAAATGTTCAGCCTGTGCGAGAGTTCCACGGCCTGAGGCAACGTCGAATCGATAAGCCGAATGGGAATACCCGCATATGCATCCACCATCCTTAGCGCATCATCCAACTCGATTGCTTTACGCTTGAACATCGCGGATATCGCGTTACCGATTTCCCAATGCACCGATGAAGGAGCCACTAGCGTTGCGCCCTTGGTAAGGCGAATCAGCTCGGCCCTTTCAGGCTCAAGACCCACGACAGCAAGTATCGCCGACGTGTCGATGACTATCTCCATTCCTCAGATTCTAACATATACGTACAATTGTACAAGTATAGATTTATCGGTTTACTTATACCAACGATCAATCGAATGCGGGAAATTTGCGGGGCGCGGTGAGAACAATCATTGGCCCTCGGATGTCGTTGCGCTGAACCGACCTTGGCCTAGGCAATACCACGGTCGAGGATTCGCGACAGCTGCATCTCTATGAAATCGATGGGTCAGAGCGTTTTCTTTCGCCGTCTCATTGCGTTCGCGGGACTATTTCGGGATTGTGCTGACCTGGGAGTGCGTTCTATCTTTCGACCTCCGTCCCAACCCGCAGCTTCTCAAGATAATCGGCGTATGCGAAAGTGCGATCGCGCTGTTTACCAGAGGTCTCGGTGAGCACGCCCAAATTCTCAAGAAGCTGGACGGCTTTACCCGCGGTGGGCTTCGTCGTCTTGAGTAATTTGACTACTGTCGGAATAGTGACGACAGGGTGTACCGGCAGTCGGTCCATCAATCGGATTGCTATAACGGAGGCGCGAGGCGCGGCGATTAGGCGCTGGCGATCCTCAGAGACGAGTGCGGAGACCTCTCGGGCGGCAATGACAGCCTCGTCCGCGATCGTCGCAACGCCTTCCAAGAAAAATCCGGTCCAGGCTTCCCAGTCACCGCTTCTTCGCACTTCACCAAGCAGTCGGTAATACTCGGCCCGGTGACGCTTAAAAAAGAGACTGAGATACAGAAGTGGCGCCGAGAGCAACCTCCAATGCTCGAGAAGCAATGTGATCAGCAGGCGACCGATACGGCCATTCCCGTCGAGGTAGGGATGGATGGTCTCGAACTGGACATGTGCAAGCCCAATGCGAACGAGGGGCGGCAAGCCATTCTTCGAGTGAAGGTACTTCTCAAGGTCTGCCAGGAGCGCTGTCAGCTCCTCCGGTGGTGCAGGAACCAAAGCCGCGTTGCCAGGACGCGTTCCACCAATCCAGTTCTGACTACGGCGAATTTCGCCGGGCTGCTTGCTGGCACCGCGGACTCCGCGCATTAGGCGGCGGTGCGCCTCGTTCAGCAGACGCATGAAGAGCGGCAGCCCTCGAGCGCTCCTTATCTGTTCTCGCGCGTACTTGATTGCGTCCAGGTAGTTGCAGACATCGTGTACGTCATCGCCGCCCACTCGGCTAGCCTTTTCAGCTTCGTATTCGAAAAGATCTATAAGGGTGGCTTGAGTACCCTCAATCTGAGAGGAGATGACTGCCTCTTTGCGGACAAAGGCATAGACGAACCAGTCGACTGAAGGGACCATTTCCCCGGCCACCTCAAGACGGGCAAGCGCCTGCTCGGCGCGCCGGAGCGGCGCGGCGAGGTTGCCGTCCACATTCAGTGCAGGTTTACGGGGCGGCAGCGGGAAGGGAACAAACGTGGCGACTTTCTCGCCTGCGACGGTCCTCCTTAACGTTTGTCCTGTGGTTCGCATTCCTGGTCCTCTAATAAAGGATTCTTTACTAAGTCCCACCGTTAGTAAAGATATATTTCCTAGCGGTTTCGGCTGGTAAAGGCCTCCCCGTGCCCAAGAAGAGACACATCCAGCGCTGTCGGCCAATCCCAAGGCATTGACGTCAAGGCCCGCAAAATCCCCGCATGCAAAGGAGCGGAGACAACCCGAGTGCTTTGAAGGCCGATTCGCGCGCAGTAAATTGACTTTAAAAAATGCCACCGTGGCACACGCGATGCCAAACTCCACCCTCCTCATCGCATAACGCCCACGTCGATCCGATCGGCTTGGTCCGGCGACTCGCGGCAAACAACAACTACCCGCATCGTATGCGATAGGCATGTCAGGGTATTGCTGCACCGGACGGAGTGCCAAAGAGATTGCGCAAACGGCCGCTGGTCTCGTTCGCTTCGCCATTCAAGCCGAGACGATTCTGGGCCTGCGCGAGAGTCTCAAGAAGTCTCGGCTCAAAAGTCGAGAGTGGACCTGAGAGGTTTCTCACCACCATGATCCACTGATCACGCGCCTCCTGCTGTCGGCCGATTGCCGCGAGATCGTTGCCAGTTTGAAGAAGTGACTCTTGCAGAAGCCAGAAACCCTGAGTGTTGACTATCGGCGCTGGCGGCTTACTCAATCGTCTCAAAACGGTTTGGTCGATGTTGAGAGCGTCTAGTGGCTTGCCAGATTTAGCAAGTATTTTGGCCTCCAGCAGGGCCGATTCGTCGCTGTAGTCGCGCCAATCAGCAACTTCCTTGTCGTGTGCGAACGCCTTATCCAGCAGTACCCGGGCTCGTCGACTCTCCACATTCGCGCCTCCAACCTCGCCCTGACCGAGTAATGCCTCACCAAGCGCGACATGAGCAATTGCCGCCGCCGCAGTCGTGTCCATATTGTCAGCTTCGCTCGCTAGCAACGCTTCAGCTCGATCGGACGACTCCTGAAACAGGAGCTTTGCCGCGCTCGAGTTGCCATCGAGACTCGCCAAGCGGCCAAGCGCTTGGAGAACTACAATTATCGAATACTTCGGTTGGCGAAGCGATCCATCTTTACGGAGTACAGTCCGATAAATGACCAATTCAGTCTCACGATGGGCACGGTTTTCGGCCAGACGGCCGCTTTTTAGGAGGGCATCAGCCAGCCACGCGTGCGCCTGCGCCAGTTCTAATTGGAGATTGACATCGCCAGGATGGCGACTCGCCAATTCTTCCGCCACTTCGAGCGCGCGGCTGAAAGATGTCGTTGCATCGGTGGTCCGCCCTTGACCCAAGAACAAAACACCCAGCGCACTCTCGGCGTACGCGGTCTCTGCGCGCCAGTCATCATTGTGCGCATCTAGCGCCGACAGTTGTACTGCAAGGTCGCGATACTGTCGGAACGACGACTCGGCCTTGGGCAGGTCTCCGCGCTGACGGGCAATCTCACCGACCCAGAAAACGCTCTGCCCGTGATCAAAGAGTTTGCGACCGTCCATCGGTGACCTTGCGAGCAGCTCACGCGTAGTAGCAGAGGCTTGCTCAAAGTTACGCAACGCATCTTCAAGATCGCCTCGCTGAAAATTGATCTCGCCCATCAAACGCAGTGCGCGAGCGCGTCGCGACAAGGATTGCGCATCCAGATGTGACGGTGTTTGAGCTTCGTAGTATTTCAGTGCTTCTCGGTCGATACCATCCATGGCGTCAAGCCGACCTATCGGTTCAAGGTGTCTACGTAAATCTGTCAGCATGAATTCGATCAGCCCCTCTGCATGTGTTCGTTGTCGTTGAGCGTCGTTACGAGCAAAGAAATACTCTGTTGCCAATGTGCCGGTGATCGCCAGTGCGATCAGTGACGAGACAGTAAGCGCTATCCACCCGCGTAAACGTCTCTGCGCGTCGCGCCGGACCAATTCATCCAGCCCGACGCCAAGCATGCCGGCCACTAGCTTGAGCTTTGCCCGGCGTCGTCCATCACCTCCAATTCGTAGATCGGCGGCAATCGGTTCAAGTCGCTGATGGCCATCTGCGGATGTTGATCGCCAGATAAGGGCCGGTGGAAAGCAATCCTGCGTAATCCCCTGCGTCGTTCCTTCGAGCACCACCGCGAGTATGCGTTCGGACCCGTGCAGCTCGCGAAAGCGCACGATTTCCTCGTTCACCCAGCGAGACGTCGCGGCGTGGGGCGAGCATAAAACGATGAGATAAGCCGATTGCTCAAGCGCAGCGACTATGCGTACAAACAGATCTGGGTCCGCTGCAAGCTCGGTGCCATCTCGAAAAATCGGAGTGAGTCGATGTGGTGCAATGCCGGCGGGCGTAACTCGGCCGACGAGTCGGCGCGGTATGCGGTAGGTTTCGAGCGCCTGTTGTAACCAAGTAGCCGCCGCGCGATCGGAGCTGCTATAGCTGAGAAAAGCCCAATAGCGAGAGGACAATGTGGTCACGGGCCAATCGCAGCCGAATAGAGGTCGATGTTGCCGAAAGTAGAGTTGCCTAATGGGGGCGATTAATAATCTGCGGATCTATAAGAACTTCTTTGCCGTTCACTAATACCTCAAGCGTATATACAAATTCGCGCGGCATCCCATGATGCGGACACATCGTGAACCATAGGTCATGGCCATCAACGTGAGCATCATTGTTTCGGCCGCTGCACCAGTCTCCTTTTTTTGGCTTGGGCAAGGTGGCCGGCGGTGGAACAGAAGTGTCAACCATGTAGACGGAATCGCTAGCAGAGGTGTGCCAGGTAGTGTTAGGAAGCGTCTGGGCATCCAGACGAAAGAGTAAAGTTAATAGTTCGTCCCGTTGGCTAGCGAAGTTAAGTGTCTTCGTGCTCTCGTCATACGAGAACTCATGGCCCGTGTTATCGGGACATATCCCATCAACAATTGGCTGTTCCGTGGCGGAATTCTTTTCGTTATGAACGAGTGCGATCAGCGTCGCGTTACTAATTCCCTGCCTAAATGGATACACAGGCACGCGTCGACCTCCGATATGTATCTCATAGGGAGTATCGAAAAGAGACGCGTCGCTAACAATTGCATCATTCGAGGTGCTGCCGGCCTTTTGCCGCCTCATCGTGTACGAGTCGACTTGAATCTTACAGTTCCTAGCAAGCGCGGACGCTGACAGTGGCGCTGCGGAGGCGGAGTGCGAGAATACTGCGAGAAGGATCAAAAGCATGCCGCACGGGGCCAAAGGTTTCGTCATTTTCGCTCCCTCGAAAATTGTGACGTTTGAAGTAGACGTCATGCGCAGGGCCCCGTCAAGGGTGGAGTGGAATTTGCATCAGGTGGTGAAAGAGCGCCGGAATGATGTAAAGTTTCTCTTCGGAATTTAAATGGGAGCAAATCATGGTGGATCTCAGTCACGTAGCAGTAGGATCAAATGACCTCACGAAGGCAAAGATCTTCTACGATTCGCTTTTTGGAGCTTTCGGCATTACACCGATGTATGAGCACCCGTCCGGGGGTCGAATCTATGGAAAAAATGGGGCGGCGATATTCTGCGTGTTAGGCCCCTACGATAAGCAACCCGCTTCTGTTGGTAATGGCAGCATGGTGACTTTCAAGTGCGACACGCAGGATGAAGTCCGTGCGATGCACGCCAAGGGGCTCGCTCTTGGCGCTACGGATGAAGGGGCGCCTGGCGAGCGAATGCCCAACATGTACTTCGCCTATTTTCGCGACCTCGATGGCAATAAATTGTGCGCATATAGCGTCGGCTAGACAGGCCCTTGTTCACGCAAATTGGGGCATACAGGTATTTAACATAGGAGCATTGGTATCGCCCGGTGAAGGATGTCTGGGTCGGGAGTGCGCAGCCTTGGGATTGTCTCGACCCCGCAATACCGAAGGTCCTGCAGGATCGCTGAGTGGAGTCAACCTTAATCTCGAACGCCGCCACAGGGCGGCGGGCTCGCGTCGTCGCACAGTCCGGTGCGTGGGTCCCGATTATTCGCTCCAGGGCTGTCATCATGGGAAACGCTGCTTAGGCAACCGGACAGCAACCAGGCCGCCGCAAGAACCGCGCATATTGACTTCAAGGGAGCTCCTAAGAAACCGGGCATGAGACCTGCGGCCGGTCGACTCATTTCATCAGAGCACGCGCGCCAGGGGCCGTCTGGACGCTACCGCACGCAGCCGGACCGCAGGGACTTGCGTCACGGAAACCGCGCAGAGATTTCAGGTCGCTCATACTGGACTCGGCGACTTCATGTCGAGAAGGTCTGCGGCGGCGTCCAGCATCAATAGGCGCGAGATCGATTACTACGCTGGGGAGTAGTAGAGAGCCGTGGCACAGCTCACAGTATCGTGACAGCGGTCGGGACGTAGGCACGTTAATGGCCTATTGTGAAATCTGTCAGGGATCCCAAAATGAGTCGCGCGAAGTCCGAAAAGGCGACAGCTAGCAAGGACTATGGGGGCTAAGGTTTTGCACAGACTGATCGCGCCGATTCGAATTGTTCCGATGACGTTAGGCATCATCGCTGCGCTCATCGCTCCGATCCGGCACGCGCAGAGCCAAGGCAATTCCGGCCCGCGGTACGAGAATGGCTTCACGCTATATGGCGGCTACCGATTTGGCGGGAGCGTGACGGATACCGCGAACGACACTGCTATCGATCTTGGTAATGGCTCGAGCTTTGCCGTGGCTGGTGACATCGGAGTGGATCCCCACCGACAGATTGAACTCTTTTACAGTCAACAGCGCACAACTCTAACTTCCAGAGGCTTCTCGCCACCCGCGAGCAATGGAGGCCTCACGCTCCACAACTATCAAATCGGCGGGACGAACTTTATCGAGGAAACCGGCCGGGGTCTCTATGTCATGGGAGGGCTTGGGGGTACGACCGCCACACCAAATCAGGCCGGTTCAAATTCCGAGACGTTCTTCTCCGGCAATATCGGCATTGGATGGATGGTGCCGCTCGGCGCACATATTGGAATTAAACTCGAAGCCCGCGGCTACGGCATTGTGCTCAACCATAATGGCGTGCTGTTCTGCGGGGGCAACAGTGGTTGTACGGTCGCCATTAAGGGCACCGCTTTGTTTGAGGGAGAGGTGCTCGCCGGCCTCGCGGCGCGGTTTTGAGGATGTTGGCGTTGCTGGTTTGGTGGCCCCTGGTCGTCGCCGTCACGTCCCATCCACTGAGACTTGATCCGTCGCAAGGCGCAGTGCCTTTAGATGGCGTCCTTGATGGTGGATGGGTGAAGGCTAAAGGCGCTGGGGTCCTCAAGGGTTCGGCAGGGAATTGATGGTGGCTGCGCTCGCGGCACGGCGGTGTCACCAAGAGGGCGGCCCGCGGAGGGTTTGGCAAGGTTGAATTGCGACAGGACGTCGCAACGGGCTCGAAGGCGTTTGGGCAGCGCTCAAGCGAGTATGCCGGTGGATAGGGCTTGATAGCCTAACCGCACTCTTGCTGGCGCGGCTAACTCGGCCTATACAGTGCTCTCGAGACTCGCATACTGGATAGATATGCTGGCTTCGCGGCTAACCACCGTGCCAATGGACGGAGTGCGGAAGGCGAGGATTAAGAGCCCGAACGGTGCGGCCCGGCTAACCCCGGCCAGACGGAGAAGTCAGACAAGTGACGTATCGCATCCCTGACATCAAGCGGCCGAAACGCGCAGCGGGACTCAGAGTCGCGACGCTGGTCGCCGCGTGGTTTTGTTTAGGAGGCTGCGCCAGTCGGTCGATTGCCTTTGACTCGCTTCGACCGCTACAGCCGTACGATCCATCCCGCAATTCAATTACCGACTTATCATCAGGCGTAGCCGGCGGGGTGTCACTACCGCATAGGGATTTGATCCGGGTAGATTTCACGTCTGGCATGGATCTTAGGAACCTGGTGGCACGCGAAAGCAATATCTTGTTCGTGCATACGTACTTTTGTGGCCGGGGCGACGCCCTTGGCACGCTCGGTAGTTCCGGCGTGTACGTCGATCGCACAGATGCGGGGAGAGAAACGCTGGTGAAGCGATTTCTCTTTCTTATAGACGTGAGCCGACAATCTAATCCAGCATCGATCCCGCCGGAACCGGGGTTTGACCTCGCCGTCAGTGCTCAGGATATCTGCTTCTATGTAACTGCTCATAACGTGATTACTACTTATAAATCCAAGATCGCGATAATTCCAAAAACATCGATCGAGCAGGTACTTATAGGGTGGAAACTGCGTTGAAGATGACTTGCATAACAGCAAGGGTCATAGGGCGCGACGTGCGGGCCGCCGGCGCTGGGGGAGGGCGGGAGTCCGAATGGCGCGGCCGGCCTGGTCCGGCCAGACGAAGACGCAGATGTGGATGGCGATTGCGCTTTGTGGGTATTTAGCGATGTCGACGAAGTTGTGAGCGAGGGAGACGCCGCGGAGCCGACAAGACAGTTCGGCGGTGGTGAGGGCAGTTTTTTGGTTCGCGACGGCGCCAATTTGGAGGGAGTTCAAATGGATACACCTTTGACCCCAGTGATCGAAGTTATCAAGGGCGTTGCGGAATCCTTCTCCGGCAAGAGCATGACGCTGAAGAGCGACCGGGTCTCTTCGAGGGTTCACAAATGCGCAAAAGGTCTCTGCCAATGGCAAAAGAAACGAGAAGATTGGTTGATCAATCGCAGAAACAACTGGCCCTTTAAGTCTTGGTATGCGGCGGAAGTGTGGGTGCAGATCGTGTTTGAGTATGACGGCTGTGATGTTCACAATGCTCGTCTGGTGCCATCCAGCAAGAGCTACAGCCGTTGGTACAACGACAAGAGCACCTTCGACATTGTGGCCGAAGGCGCGCTGAGCAAGATTTCGGACACAACCGGTTGCAGAGATTGCTGCGAGACGGCCGCGGTGGTCGAATTCGATGTGACCTTGAACCTTATGTGCGACTACGTCCGCACCGATCAGCAGTACTTTCAAGTTACGCTATCGGGCAACGGGTCTATTCAGAAGCAATCATTCTAGGAGTGTGCCATGCAGGAACCCAGAGATATTAAGCCGTCGAGTGAAGGAGCGGCATTTGCGTGGCTCGTCAACCTAGGCATGTTTTGCTGCGCCGTCCTTGTTATTGGTTTGGCGTGGCGATATACCGATGGTGAGATCAATTACCGCACAGTATTGCTCGCGCTCGGTGGCGTGGCGGCTCTCTTGGTTACTGCGATACTGATATTGTTCTGGATCGGCGGAGCCGACGCAGTGTCAAGACGTCGCGCAAGGTCAAGCGATTGAGGGGATGTTTGGGACATTGGGAGCAATGAACGCACAGGTCACTCGCAGAATAATACATCTGGTATTCGACGGCGGCGGGCGGGGTGCAGTGGCGGAGGATTGGGATGTCGTTGCGGCCTTGAGCTAAGGATGAGCACGGCGAGTCAGTAAGGCAGACGCCGCTCTCGCGTCTCGGCGGTGGCGCCGCCCAGAGGGGGCTGGCGATGAAATCGGGCAGGACCAGACCTCAGACCCGGACCCTAGCTAGCGTTCTTCCCGTTTTCCGCGAGTGGCGTCTGAGCTCAGCTTGATCGCAAGTCATTGATTCAATGCATTTATGCAACTTCAAAATGGGAACCCCAGTCTTGACAAACTGTCTCTTTTAGTCTGTAATATCTGTCATGACAGAATATAACAGATACGAGAGAGCACCTTCCAGAGACCGTTCGCCGGTTTGTGTTGGAGTGGGGAAACCTGGGGGAGCGTTGGGGCGTGAACCGCTCGGTGAGCCAGATTCATGCGCTGCTGTACGCCTCGAAGCATCCGCTTGCGGCAGAAGACATCGCGGACACGCTCGGAATCGCACGCTCGAATGTGTCTAACTCCCTACGGGAACTTCAAACCTGGAACATCATTCGCTCGGTGCCGATTCTTGGCGACCGACGCACGTTCTACACGGCTGAAACTGACCTTTGGAACCTGGTCTCGCGCATCGCGGCAGGCCGCAAGGCTCGCGAACTAGATCCCGCGGCCGCGGCACTGCGCGAGTGCGTGGAAATGTCGCGGGACGATGAGCATGTGGATCCGGTCGTTCAGCTCCGATTAAGAGAGATGCTCGAGTTCGTCGAGCGCATTAGCCGGTGGTACGACCAGATGATTGCTCTCCCGCGATCCACAATCGCCACACTCATGAAGCTGGGCGGTGGCATTGGACGCTTACTGGATCGCGGAGGGAAAAAGAATCGGGATCTGTTGTGAACGGAAAGGAGGTCGTCGTGAGTCCACTATCTGCCTTAGCACTTGCAATCGCCGTCAGCGTCGTTTTGAGCACATTCATCATCGCTGTCTTGATGAAGCCGCTCCGCGGCGTGCTGCAGCAAATATGCCCCCGGAGCGATGCGACAACGTTCTGGATGTCGTTCACCACGGTAATGCTCTATATCGCACCACTCCTATTCACCATGCTCTTTGAAAACGCAATCGTCGTCCCTGAGTTGGTCAATGTGGTGCGAACGGCGCTTGCGTCGTCTCTTTTCGGATCATTCGCCGCCCTCCTCGTCGTGGGGTATCAGATTTCTCAGGCACGCACCCCCACTCGCTAACCTGTGCTGCCACCAAGAAATGGGCCCCCGCGCGGGGGTTCGCCGATGGTTCGGCAAGAAGACGGGCATTTTTTTGGCTTGGACTCCCAGCGACGGCGTCTTTAACACAGGGCGGCGTCGTGTCGGCGATCTATTCCGCAGTCCGTCTCGGGTATCGGCGGCGTGGCAACCACCGTACCCGCGTACTCATCTCAAGACTTCCAGCCGTCGCGGTTCAGTGGGTTTCGGCACCCGAAGCCGGATTACCATGAACTCGATCGCCAATGGATCCTCTATTGGCGTTCCGCAGTTCTCCCACCAAGCGCTAGGCTTGCATATGCTCCTTGCATCCGCCCGACCAGTAAGCGCTGGGGTTTCGAGAACCTCAGCACGCCTTAGGCACCGCACTCAATTTCGTGTACCGTGCCTGTATTGCTTGGGTACGCCGGAGGTGCGATGCAGGACGAAGCGGTCATTACAATCAATGGTGCGAAATTGAGCGATGCCGAGTCGATGACGGTGCGCGTCGCCATCGACACGCTCGCCAATGTATTGGCCGAAGGCCTTGGGGAGAAGGAGACTCAGGAATTGACTGCCGTCTACATGGACTCGCTCGTGCGAATCCAAGGCCTGATCGAGAGCCGAGAGACTCGAAAGCAATAGATCGTAAGGATAAGTCAGGCGCCGCCTCCGCGGCTCGGGAACTTTAGCGTCGGCTCTGGGCTCACTATATCTTCGGGTCGATCTAAACGTATCGCGGCGTACCCACCGCCGCGATTCGCCGCATATGTCACCGTGCTCCTGGTCCCATCCGGACAGGACGCTGTCTGACACCTTTATTGGCTAGGAGTACAAGGATGCAAACGCCACCGTTAGATGAAGATATGCGCGCGCGGTCGGCTCGATTGTCATCGGACCGTAACACTGCCGTAACACGTCCGCAGGGCACATCCGCGTTACTGGTTGTGTCGCAAGAGCGCGATGCACAGGAACTGGCCTTAGAATTAATTGAGATGCGCTATCAGGAACACTGCGCACGAATGGAGCTCGAGGCCCTGTTCGCCGAAGGTGGAATGGGTTGTCTGTGACTCACCCGGGGGCAATACCTGTTGCGAGTCGTTCTACCGTGTTGTGAGAATTCGACACGGGATCTCTCATGTGCCGGGGCGTGCAAACCACGGAAGGTTTGCCCGTAGCGTCGGGGACCGGGTCACAGCGCTCCGGCGCCCGGCGGCCCGGGACATGAGACAGGGCTCTGGCTAGCTTAACGAGACGCCAACTTATCCATATCCGCTTGCATACGCGCTTTGTACTCGTCAGACCAGTGAGCGCCAGGCTTCGATTTATTGGGATTAGTGGACTGCGTAACAGGTGCAGTCTTACTTTCTCGGGGCGACTTTCGCGCGCCGACCTTGAGCTTCAGCGTGGCGCGGGATAGTGAGGGCGAGTTCGATTGAGTCATGCAGTTATCTGGGGCTCCTTGTATATGTACCGGCATTGAGCTGGACCCTAGGCGAGATATTAGATCTTCATCGGGACAGCTGTACAGCCGGATCGATGACGAAATCGCGGAGATGAGGCAGACGCCGCTCACCCGGCTTGGCGGCAGAGCCGCGTGGAAGGCAGTGGTCTTTCTGGCGTCGAACTCCCCTTGCTCCCCTCGTGACAGCGTAGGATTTATGCCACGTTACGCGCCCAGATGCGAAATCTAATACACTTTGCCCAATGAGCAGCTTTAAATTCCTTACCGCCGAATATGGGAATTCGGGAGTTGTGGTGGTCCGCCTCGCCCGTCCACCCGTCAATGCGATCGATCGCGATATGTACATCGAGATCGCACGAGAGCCCGAGTATCTCTCGCTAACTGGAGCGCAGCCTCCAATCATCTAGCAAGCCCGTCGGCCATATGGAGGCGCCGTGTCCCGAGTGCTCATCGTCTATGCCCATCCCGAGCACCGCTCGTTAAACGGTGCGATGCTGGAGACCGCCAAGCACACCCTTGAGTCAGCCGCTGATGAGGTCCGAGTTTCCGATCTCTATGCCATGCACTTCGATCCGGTCGCCCGCGCCTCGGACTTCAAGGACTTTGCGGCCGATCGACTGGATTACTTCTCCGAGCAGAAGCGAGCTTACCTGGCTGGGACGCTTGCCGATGACATTGCCACGGAGATTCAAAAGATCGCGTGGTGCGATTTGCTGATCTTACAGTTTCCACTCTATTGGTTCTCTGTTCCGGCCATACTCAAAGGTTGGATTGACCGGGTGTTCGTACCCGGCTTCGCGTTCGGCAGCGGTAAATGGTACGAACGGGGCGGACTCACCGGAAAACGCGCCATGCTGGCGATGACCATGGCGGCTTATCCTGAGATGATGGCGCCGGATGGCCTCAACGGTCTGCTCGAGGTCAACTTATGGCCGATACAAAATGGCGTTCTCGCCTTTTGCGGCTTTGATGTCCTGGCTCCTTTCGTCGCCGACTCGGTGCCCTATTCCGATGACCCCGCGCGGGCCAGCATCATCGCCGACTATGGCCGGCGGCTTGCCGGCATCGGCAGCGAAACGCCGCTTCCTTTCCATCGACGTGATGAATTCGACCGGCGGTGGAAGATGAAGGCGGATATTGAACCGAGAACGGTAGGCCACTTTTTCGGCCGCCTCCCGGCCGACGTCGTGGACAGATTGAGGCGGCCCGGCGGTAAAGTGCGTTGATAGGCGTGCGCGGCTCAGCGCAACTTGTCCGCGGACAGCCATCGGCCATGGAACTTCGGGGCGACCTTCTGCGGCAGCTTCACGCGGGCCACGGGCCCGTCCGCTAGAGCCTGTGCGGGAGTTATCCAGAATTCAGAGGTCAGATCGGCTTCGTTAGTGACGAATCCCACCAGAAAACCATCGTCTTCGCCCGCGCTAGCGTCGCGCGGCGCGAAGCTGACCTCGTAGCCCATGTGGCCGTCCGGGAGACGCAGGCGCTCTCGACGCCTCTGCGCGAGGTCGTACTTCAGTATCCCTTTGGCCTTCACCGATGGCTCGCCTCGATCGATTTCGAGCATGTAGCTGTAGCGCGCGCCCGCGCAGAGATGCGCATCATTGACCCGCGGGAACTCGACACAGGCATCGTCCAGCTGCTGCTCACGCACGGCGCCGGTCTTGAGATGCAAGCGCCACATGTAGGGGCGCGCATCGAACCGATGCTCTCCATCGACGATCGGCCCCTCGTCGCGAACTCGGCCGCGGCTATCGCGACGCGTCGGATGCCGGATTCGTGCCCCTACCAGTACGAACTCATCGCCCTCGTCCCAGGCCGAAGATAGATGCCACATGAAACTCGGCAATATTGGGAACCACCGCGGCGGCGCCGCGGCGTCGCGGCGATCGATTAGACCGATTCGAGCCGGTGACTCCTCATCGAAGACAAACCCGAGCGTATCCTGATCCGGTCGCTGCAAGTCGAGCATGAGCGGGAAATCAAAGATGCAGATGAATCGGTCACTGATCGCGATGTCGTGCTGGACGCGCGGCCCGGGGAGCAGAACCGGGATGTGGCGCGTGATCCTTCCGTCATCGCACGCGATTCCGACATGCAGGAATGGCGCCCTACGCCCCCAGGAGATGAAGAAGAGCTCGCCAGTCTTGGGGTCAATCTTCGCGTGGGACGTGAGGCCCCCGGCGAGCGAATCGTTGTAGGTGAAGGTTCCGCGTGTACGCAGGTCCGGCAGGCTAAGCTCGTACGGCTCACCCCCTTCCCACCACAACGCCAGTAGCCGCCCGCTGTGATAGATGACATCGGTATTGGCCACATTCTTGTGACGTTTGCCCGCGCCGGGTTTGGACAGCGAGCCCACATACGTGGCGTGGCCGGCTTCAAGATCATCTTTGAGCCCGGCGGTCTCGATCCAACGGCTGCGGAAGGTTGCCCGACCTTCCGTGAGTTCGACGGCTTGCACCATGCCGTCGCCATCAAACCACGAGTGCCCGATGTTGGGCCTGAATCGGGGATTGGGCCCGTTCTGGACGAACAGCCCGTTGAGGTCACGCGGTATCTGCCCGATAACGGCAAGCTCGCCGTCCGTGATCTCGTCGAGCACGGGCGCAAACACGCCGGTGAGGTAGAGCTCGGTTGTCACGGAAGGGGTCAGCTCGGGAAGCTCCCTCAGTCATGCTTCAGGATGACCATCTTCAGAGCGAGCGCTATTCTCGCCGATCAACTTACGGATGACCAGCGACCAGCGACCTGGGCAGTGGCAATGCCGAGGTCGAGGGTTCGACTCTTTGTCCTCACCACCAAAGAAATCAATTGGTTGTCGTTTCACCTCGGATCGATGCGCGGCGATGATGCGGGACGCTTGCGGGCCCGCCTGCCGCCGTCAGTGGGTCTTCTGCTGCACTCGGTGCGGGCGGCCGTTCGAGGATCCGAAAGAGTTAACGCACGAGTGTCCACCCGGCTTTCAGCCGGCGACTTCTCAGTAAATTCAGCCCCCCACAATCCTTGTGGGGGGCCTTCGTTTCCTCATCGGCGGGTTTCGCCGAGAGAACCCGCTGATCAGCGTCTGACTCCTCCGTCAATTACCACTCAGAAGGCAACACGAGGAAGGCGTGATTCACGTTGTTCGAATCTAAACCACGAAAAGAGCCGCCAGCACCCCCGCGATGCGGGATCCAATTACGGGTGATTGGTGGCGCGATCAGCGCGCGTATCTCGTGCTTCTTCCTCCGTGACCTTTTGCAAGATGGCCTTGACTCGGTCGAGTAGTCGTTATCCGCGCTCGCGTTGCCGTGCCAACCGTGGGTGAATACGACCAGGATGATGCCGCCGCCCGCTTTGGTCTCCGCTTTGAGGATCTCGCGCAGTCGGGTCTGGATGAGGTACATCTGCGATTGCGCGAAGTTGAGATGGCCCGCTACCTTGTCGGTCGGCATGCCTTGATCGTCAAACTCGGCATAGAACAGCTCGAACGGCTCCTGCGGCGGCGGCTTTAGGGGGTCGGCGGGCGGGTCTGCGGGGTGATGCTCGTAGGCGAGGTTCCAGCAGTTCGCGTACTGGGGATCGTGCATCTCGCGGCGGATTTCTCTTCCTTGAGCGTCCAGGAGTTTCTGCCGCGAGTCATCGCTCGTGGCGGGATTGGTGATTTCCGTCCAGATCTCCGTGTCGAGGCGGGCATATTCGCGGATGCAATTCGGGTCTTGTCCGTCCTGGAAGTTGGCGTGGCGGCGAGGGTCGTTGGTCGAGCATGCGCCGGCGAATGTGATCAGGGCGAGCATCAGCAAGTACCGGAGCGTCGCCGGGTATCCTTGCGCTGCCGCGGGCACGGCGTCCTTCCAAGCTATCCTTAGCATTGTCGGCTCCCTCCAGCCGGCTTCATCACACCCCTGCCGAGATCCCAAGCTCCAGCGCCCATGACTCGACACGAGCTACGAGAGATTTGCCGGAAGGCGTGCTGCGGATTGCGGCGCGCTCAGGTGCAGTGGTGCACCGCGATGCGCCGTTGTCCAGCGTCAATAGTCGTGATACGTTAGAAATTCGAAAGCCGCCGGCCCTATTCGCTCGTGGTCTCACCGTCGAAGTCGTACTCAAGGAGCGAAACGATGCACGACCTCAACCGATTCCACTCCCTGCCATCCCGCTCGAGATTTCGGCGTTCCAGCGCCGGGCACTGATTTTCGACAGTCGAATCTTCAGGTGCAGACCGGCAACCGGCCGGGCTGCAATCGTCTTTTTTGCGAGCGTGCTGCCAGTGCGGGGATTTTTTCCGTGCAGACGGATTCAAAGCTTGTATTGCTCTTCTGTTGAGCATTTCAGAGAGGCTTTTTCCGGCAGACCATTTTCGTAAGATCGGCGCCGAGCAACGCGACGGCGACATCCCGCCGGCATAGGACGATTAGATTAGCGGCTTCACGAAATGAAGGTAACGAACAACGGCCCAGCGAACATGAAGGAGATAGGTTATGAGAACCTCACACGTCGACCTACCGGGGAACAATCGTCCCTTAAAGCAGGGCGCCAGGAGATTGGGGCCTGCGGATCCCAGTCAACTCGTCACGGTGACCGTGATCGTTCGGGGGAAGCACCAGCTTCCTGAACCGGACCCCACCGCCGCGCCGGCAGCGGCAGCGCCTCCGTCGCTCACTCGCTCTTCGCAGCCCTTCCAACGGGAGCCGGACGTCCGAAGAGCGCCGCGGGCTCGTCGATGACGCATGATCCCTACGCGGCGCTGCTCATCGACCATGACTTCCTGAACGACCAAGCTGCCAAGCAGTCGATGCTCAGTGCCGCGTCGCGAATCCAAGCGTGGACGGATATTCCATTCCCGAGCGGGACTGCTCCCTCGGTGCTGGCGGATTCTGCGTCGGAAAGCCTTCCGGCGGCGGACGTCGTGCTCATCACGTACACGACGGATGAGGCGAACGCGATGGCGGCCGTGTTGACCCCCGGCTTTCTTGCAATTCCGCCGAACAAAAGCTCGGTGCGTGCCTGGAAGAGTTACACACACGACTACGCATCCTATGTCCCCGACTTACTGCGCGGCTCATCGCCCGCGCTCGATTCACACAACCTCGGCTTATACAAGCTGGTGAAGATCGGAACGAAACGCGTGTTGTGCTTCAAGTCGAGCCTGCACCTCGCCAGGGATGGAAAGTCGATCCCGATCATGCGGTTGGTGCAGCAGATTCACTCGGAGACGGGTGCCGGCTTGATCATCACGACCGGAACGGCAGGCGGAATCGGCGCCAGCGTGCAACTCGGAGACGCGGCGATCACCACCGCCTGCCGCTTCGACCTGGTGCGGATGTTCGCATCGGAGCCATTCAATGGTACGACGGTGGAAAGCGCCTTCAAGCTCCAGAACTCGAGCTATCTCGACATCGCGAACGAGACGTTGATCGGCGTGAACGCCAGCCGGCTGAAATCATCTCCGATTCCGCCGAAACGCACGCCGACGATCGCATCGGGCACCGCGGTGTTCGGCGGCGACCCGAATGTCTGCGTGACGACCGACGCCTTTCTTTACGACGACGCGGAGAACACCGATCACCTGCAAGGGCTTGGCTGCATGGTGGAGATGGACGACGCCGTCGTGGGGCTCGCTGTGCAGGCAATCTCGACGAACCGACCGAACTGGCTTGCGATTCGGAATGCATCGGATCCGCAGATGCCGGCCGGTGCGTCGAAACAGGAGTCCAGCGACATCTATATGGACTACGGCTTTTACACGACGTTTACAAGCGTGTTGGCTTGCTGGGCGTGTGTGCTCGGGTCATGAGGGGCGAGGGGGGGGGCTTCGGCCCCCCGTCTCGTTGACGGCACGATCGGCACGGCTTCCGCGACCCGGATTGATCCTGGCGCTGACGGAGTCGCAACTGTGTGCGCGAGAAATGCGGGGGCTCGGTAGCGTGGGCACCCACTTAAATCGGTAGTGTGGCGCAACTATCAGCAGGATCATCCAAGAGCAATCGGCGCTGTGCCCATATGCTACAGGCCTCGGCGGTGATCTTCCTGTGAAAAACCCCAATGCCGACAATTCATCGCCAACGCAATAGGAGACCTTGCCATCATGCCTAGCGTGGCCGATCGACTCGTTGAAGTCTTGAGCGCTGCCGGCGTAGCACGTGTATACGGGCTGGTCGGGGACTCCTTGAACGGCATAACCGATTCGCTGCGCAAGCACAGCGAAATCAAATGGATGCCCGTGCGTCACGAGGAGGTCGCGGCGTTTGCCGCCGGGGCGGACGCCGAAATTACCGGCAACCTCACGGTCTGCGCAGGCAGTTGCGGGCCCGGTAATTTGCACCTCATCAACGGGCTTTTCAACTGTCATCGCAACCGGGTTCCGGTGCTCGCAATCGCCGCCCACATACCGAGCGAGGAGATCGGATCGAAATATTTTCAGGAGACTCATCCGCAGAGTCTGTTCAAAGAATGCAGCCATTACGTGGAACTCATCTCAAACCCCGGGCACGTTCCGCGTATTGTCGAGACGGCCATTCGCGAGGCGGTCACCAAGCGCGGCGTGGCCGTCATCGTCATATCCGGCGATACGGCACTGCACGAAGCCGGGCCGCGATCTCCGTCGGCGAGTCTCATCCCGCGACTTCCCGCCATCGTGCCGTGCGCGTCGGACGTGAACGCGCTCGCCGAATTCCTGAACTCGGGAGACAAGATAACGCTATTTTGCGGCGCCGGATGTGCCGGCGCCCACGACTCGGTTGTCGCTCTCGCCGCAAAACTCAAAGCGCCGATCGTCCACGCGCTTCGCGGAAAGGAGCATGTCGAGTGGGAGAATCCGTTCGATGTCGGGATGACCGGCCTGATCGGTTTCTCGTCCGGCTATTACGCGATGCTCGCCTGCGACCGATTGCTGTTGCTCGGCACGGATTTCCCGTACCGGCAGTTTTATCCACAAGAAGCCCGCATTGCTCAGGTGGACATCCGCGGCGAAAACCTGGGCAACCGGTGCCGGCTTGATTTGGGGATCATCGGTGACGTGAGAGAAACGATTCCTCGTCTGCTGGAGAAGCTCAAGGAGAAGACTGACGGCAAACACCTGCAAACGGCTCTCGCACATTACAAGAAAGCACGTTCGGAGCTCGACTCATTGGCAGTCGCAACGCCTGGGCGTCGGCCGATTCACCCTCAGACCGTGACCAGAGTTATCAGCGAAGTAGCCAGCGAGGATGCCATCATCACCTGCGACGTGGGAGAACCGACCGTCTGGGCCGCGCGCTATCTTCGTATGAACGGCAAGCGCCGGCTCATTGGTTCCTTCCTGCATGGATCGATGGCGAACGCCATGCCGCAAGCCATCGGCGTCCAACTCTCAAGTCCCGGGCGTCAAGTGATATCGATGTCGGGTGACGGCGGCTTTGCGATGCTGATGGGCGATGTGCTGACGCTGCGGCAGCTTAAATTGCCCGTAAAAATCGTGATCTTTAACAACGGCTTGCTCGGATTCGTGGATATCGAGATGAAGGCGGCGGGCTTTCTTCCCACGGGCACGGGATTGGATAATCCGAACTTTGCTGAAATGGCGAAAGCGATCGGCATTTACGGGGTACGTATCGAGGATCCGGGTGAGCTCGAGAGCGCCATGCAATCGGCTTTCGCCCATAAAGGACCCGCGGTCATCGACGTGATCACCGACCGCACGGAGTTGGTGATGCCGCCGAAAGTGACCCTCGAACAAGCAAAGGGATTCAGTGTCTGGATGATGAAGGCCGTGCTCAACGGCCAAGGCAATGAATTGGTGGAGCTCGCACGCTCCGCCTGGGAGCGCTGATCATGCTAGAGGATGCTGCCGCGCTTTCCGCGCCCTCACGGGTCCAGATGCGTCCCTTCGTCATCGCTTGGCTGTGCTGCACAGTTTTCTACTTTCTCGAGTACGCGATACGTTCGGCGCCCGCCGTGATGATCCCGGAACTGGCGCAGAATTTCGGGGTATCCGCCGTAGGCGTGAGCGCGATCGTCGGGATTTATTACTACACCTATGCGGCGACCAGTCTGGTGGCGGGCGTGTTATTGGATCATTACGGCGCTAAATATGTGATACCTGCGGGTACCTTCATTCTCGCCTGTGGATGTGTGCTGTTCGCGCTGCCCCATCCGCTCGCGGGAGACATCGGGCGGCTCATGCAGGGCGCCGGTTCTGCCTTCGCCTTCACAGGTGCGGTCTATCTCGCGGCCCACGGTCTGCCCGCACAGCGGCTGGCCACCGCTATCGGTGTCACGCAATGTTTGGGGATGCTCGGCGGTTCAGCCGGGCAAATAGTGGTCGGTCCCTTGATCAAGGGCGTCATGGCGGTGTCCGCATTTTGGTATTTGAGTGGCCTCGTTGTGTTAGTCGTTGCGTTGCTCTTGGTGGTGATCACGCCCAAAGAGCAGCGGTTCGAAAATGCCGCGTCCTCTGCGTCGAGCATTTTGAAGCCATACATAGTAGTGTTCTCCAATCCGCAATCGTATCTTTGCGGGGTAATCGCCGGATTGCTATTTGCGCCGACCACCATACTCGATTTCGTGTGGGGGGTGCGGTACCTGCAAGAGGACAGTTATTTCCCCTACCGCAGCGCGGTTTTCGCGGTATCCATGGTTCCTTTCGGTTGGGTCATCGGTTGCCCCCTGCTCGGCTGGCTCGCCGACCATTGGCGCCGGCGTAAACCGGCGCTCGCGCTCGGCGCCTCGGTCATGTTGATATGTATCCTGCAACTCACTTTTCTGCCGACTCTGGCGCCCACATGGGTCACGTTGCTCACGTTTGGCATCGGCTCCGGTGCGGCAATGATTCCCTATAGCATCATCAAAGAGGTCAATCCCGATCGCGTCAAGGGCAGCGCCACGGGCGCGATGAATTTTCTTACCTTTAGCGTCACCGCGGTCTTAGGTCCGATTTTCGCCAGCTACTTCGGGAAATCATTGGGAACGACGCTCGACCATGCAATGCATCTGCGTCATACACATCTCTTTTGGATCGCGATCATCGCGCTTGCTTTGACCTTGACCACGCTTCTGAAGGAGACAGGTACGGCAGTACTTGGCGGAATCGAAACAAGATCTTTGAGTCCGGAATTAAAATAGGCTGGCCGCCGGCCACGCTGGACGATTCGTTGGCCGCAATACCGCTTTGATAGACGGTCCGGCGGCTCAAATCACTCAGCCCTGGCATAGAGACCGCCACGGTTGGAACAAACGGTTGTCGGTTCACCGCAATAGATCAAGATCGTCAGAGCGCCGACCGAATATGCGGCAACTATGCGGGATGTATGCGGGCCGCCGGTCTCAGTCTTAAGCCCATTCCATCCGATATTTCCCGCCGCTCTTGCTGACCTTGCAAAGATGCGGCGGCCGGAAGTGAGCGGGCGCAAGCCAGTAATCCTTCTCAACACAAAGGTCGAGCAGGTTGTGTCTTGTGATTTGCGCTTGTTCAGCATCGAAGGCCTGCATGTGCCGGTCGGGATAGAGCACTTGCAATGGGTGATGGATCGCATCTCCGGCCAGAACAGCGCCTTCGCCACCGCTCTCCAGCAGGCCCGCCATATGGCCGATGGTATGCCCCGCGGCTTTGATCAGTGTCAAGCAATCGGCGATGCAAATCCCCTCCTCGACAAGGTCCGCGAGGCCAGCCTCCACAATTGGCTGAACGCATTCGGTGTAAACGCCCGCGTTGTATCGCTCCGCGTCGGGCAGCTCTCCTGTCAATTCACGGCGCCAGTACTCATCTTCAACGCGGGGAATGAGATACCGGGCGTTACGAAATGTAGGAACGTAACGACCGTCCCTCAGCTGTGTGTTCCAGCCGACATGGTCGAGATGCAGGTGCGTGCAAAAAACATAGTCAACGCCGGCCGGCGACACGCCAAGTGCCTCGAGCCGTTCCAACAGAGGCGAGTCGATCATATGATAAAACGGCAAGAGTGGGCGATGTCGCCGGTGGCCAACACAGGGGTCGACCACGATGCGTTTGCCGTTCGCTTCGATCAGCCACGCGTGCTGCGAAAGTCGAAAGTCGCCCGTCTCGGAGTCAATGAATTGCGGACTCAACCAGTGCCTGTGCGGCTCGATGTCCTCGAACGTGATTCCCTCGATGAACATTCGTGAGGGTAGGCGGAATTCATCCATTTCGATCACGGGACGCATGCTTACTTTACCGATTTGCATATGCATCTCCGTGCGCGGCTAAGCCGGCAAGGTGTGTAAATGGAAGCCGCGAACCACTGCGGGCTACTTCTCCCGGAAGGACAAAGGAGCCTGCCTGGCGCGGATTTCAGGGAGCGCTTTGCGCACCTCGGATTAAACGCCCCGGTAGAGCGCCCGTAGGAGAACCATGGCGGTAGGTCACCTTGCCCGCCACGATGGTTGCGGCGTAGCCGCTGGCTTTTTGTCCAATACGTTCGCCGCCATTCGGCAAATCTGCCACGAGTTCAGGTTTTCCGACCGCGAGCTGCTTAATATCAATCACGTTCAGATCGGCGCGATAGCCGGGCGCAATGACACCTCGGTCGTTCAGCCCGACGGCCCTTGCCGTTTCAGAGGTGAGTCGTCGGATTACATGTTCAAGCGGCATATAGCCCGCTCCCCGATCGGACCAGCGCTGCAGCATAAAGGTGGTTAAGCTTGCGTCACAAAGCAATCCGCAATGTGCACCCCCGTCACCTAGCCCGAGCAGCGTGTCTTTGTGCGCCATCATCGCTTCCATCGCGGCGGTATTGTTGCCGACGAAATTAACCGCCGGGAAGTAAAGTATTGCGTCGCCGTCATTCGCTGTCAGCAAATCATAAACAAACGCCGCCGGTTCCATCCCAGCGTCGGCTGCCCGGGCCGCCATATCCCGCCCGGACGCCGGTTCATAGCCATCGGCAAAGTCGTAGACGGCCGAAAAATTTGCGAGAACATAGCGCTCTAGATCCGACATCCTCCCCGGCATCTCATTCAGAATGCGCGTGCGCCGCGACGGGTTACGCATTGCGATCAGTCGATCTTGTATGGGCAAATGCGCAATTTCAGCGTATCCAGGTGTCCGCATAAATGGATTGCGCGTAAGGCGCAGACCGCTCAGTACGCCCGCGGCGCGACCACTGACCTGCCCTTTAATGGACAGACCTTCATCGCTCGCGCTTTCGATGCGATCGAGAACCTCTTTCCAGCGATTCGGCGCACTCGGTATCTGGAGCACCGTCATAGACAGCGGCCGTCCCGACTCTTGGGCCATTCGTTTTATAATGGCAAACTCTGCGTCGACGTCATCGAAATCGCTGACGATTTGCAGAACGCCCATTCCTGCGTCAGCGAGCCCTAGGGCGATGCCCGTCAGTTCCTCCGCTCCGGCTGCATAGCTCGGTGTGAGCGTGCCATCAGTTGCGCGGTGATTCAGGCTACGGGAGCTGGAGAAACCCAACGCTCCGGCTTCGACGGCCTCACGAGCAATCTCGCGCATTCGCGAAATGTCCTCCGGACGTGCTGGTTCACGACCGACCGCTCGGTCACCCATCACGTAAACTCGCAGCGGCGCGTGTGGCAGATAGGCCGCCACGTCCATGTCAAAGCACCGTCTCTGCAGACCATCGAGGTAATCTGGAAAGGTTTCCCAGTTCCAAGGCAACCCGTCACGCATTACAGCTTCGGGAATGTCTTCGACGCCTTCCATCAGGCCCATCAATCGCTCGCGATCTTGTGGCCGGCATGGCGCAAATCCCACGCCACAATTTCCCATGAGCACAGTAGTAACGCCGTGGTCGGAGGAAGGGCCCAAACGATTGGTCCAAGTGGCGTGGCCGTCGTAATGTGTATGAATATCAACAAATCCGGGCGTGACAAGAAGACCGGCCGCATCGATTTGATCTTTCGATTCGCCTTCTACGACGCCAACCGCGCCGATGCGTCCATTCGTAATGGCGACATCGCCCGAATATCCACGCTGCCCCGTGCCATCGACGATGAGCCCGTTTCGAATAATTAGATCGTATTGGGTCACGCTCAAAAACGATACAGCGGAAAAAGTCGAATCGTCTTGACCGCACGAGACACCCGTGTCCAGCTCTGCGCGTCGTCGGATGAGTCGAGAGAAGAGCCGCGTGTTCCTCAATCCGCCTCGGGCGGATATGCAGGCGGTCGCTTGAATCAGGCGACGGCTGCCTTGATACTTACTGTGTGCTTATTAAGAAAAACGGAGTAAAAATGAAAGCAATTGATTCAATTGCAAAAGCAGCTGACTCAAAGCCAGCCACACGAAACGTAACGATCTACGAGCCGAAATTAACGAAGGACACGAGGAGAAAGAGCAATGGACCCCAAATTGCAAGCGGTCATTGATCGTGCCGAGATTCTCGACGTCCTGCATCAGTATGTACATGCGTGTGACCGCAGCGACGAGCCGCGTCTCATCGATACTTATCATCCCGACGCCCGGGACAATCACGGTGGCTATCAAGGTACCGGCCATGCGTTTGCGAAGGTTGTCTGCGAAGGCAACAGGCAACGGGAAACCATGTCGCACCTGCTCGGCCAGTCGACTATCCATTTGAATGGCGACAAAGCCGGGGCCGAGACCTATTTCAACGCCACAGTCGCCCGCAACGAGGGCGGCATTCGCTATTTAGACATGATGGGCGGGCGCTACATCGACAAGCTGGAACGGCGTGAAGATGGCAAGTGGCGGGTCCAAGACCGCGTCTGCACCTGCGAATGGTCGTTCACGATGAAGGTCGAGCACGAATGGCACAAGGACGGTCAGTTCGTCTGCGGCACTTTCGACAAGACCGACCTGTCCTATCCGGTGCTCGGATTGCGCTAACGGGAAGCGTTGCCAGGCTCTGAGACAGCGCTCCGCTTGAATACGCGAAATCGCAATTTCGAGGAGCTGTCAGGCGGTTATATGACGATCGAATACGATCCCTTCGATCCGGCACAGGTCGATGCTCATGACTCTGTCCTCGCGCGTTTGCGACGTGAGTCGCCGGTAAGCGAGCTAAAGCCCGGCTTTTTTTATCTCGCGCGTTATCAAGATGTTCTGGACGTGTGTCGTGCTCCGGGGGTGTTCCGCCAGGGGCGCCAAATCCCGCGCCACATGGACACTCGAACTGAGGATCAACTGAATCTTGCGGAGACCGATCCTCCCGAGCACATGCGAGTCCGCAAGGTGCTTGCGGCATTGCTGTCGGCACCAAAGGTGCGCGCAATGGAGCCCTTTATCCGCCGGATTTGCGACACTCTGGTGGCGCGGTTTGCGGAGCGGGGCACCGCGGACATCATTGCCGATCTGGCTGGACCACTGCCGGCCGCGGTCATCGGCTCGCTTAGCGGTATGCCGGACCAATATCACTCGCAGTTCAGGGCCTATTCAGATGCGTTCATGACTCGTACCGATGCCGACCCGGGCAAGGTCAAGGCGGCGCAGAGGGTAGTAGAGCAGTTCGATGCAGTTGCGCGCGAGGTCATCCGGAAACGCATGGCTTCCACCGACCGGCCGGATGATGTCCTGACCGGCCTGATCGAGTCCTCGACTGCAGACGGCAAGCCTCTCTCGGAAGACAAGATTCTGACGCACATGACCAAGGATGTGATCGTCGGTGGAACGGAGACTACGAAGCACTTGATTGGGAATCTGTTATATAACCTGTGCAGGACGCCCGGGGCCTATGAGCGCGTGCGGGCAGATCGAAGTCTTGTGCCACTGGCGATAGAGGAAACTCTCCGCCTGAATGGGCCAGTACAGATCCTGTTCCGGGTTCCGAGCGTCGACGTCGAAATCCGCGGTTGTCCGGTTCCAGCCGGGTCCACTGTGGCGGTGGGTCACGCATCGGCGAATCGCGACGAAGAGGTCTTCGAGAATCCAGACACGTTCAGCCTCGAGCGAAGCGCCGCCAAGGCCAAGCCTCATTTGGGGTTCGGGCACGGCATTCATCTGTGCGTGGGTGCCGGGCTTGCCCGGCTGGAAACCTCGTGTGCCCTGAACGCGGTGCTCAATCGCGCGGCACGGATGGAGCTAATTCCAGGATATCGATACAGGCGTATTAGCTTTTTCATGCTGCGGGGACCGCAGACGGTCGATGTGCGCTTTGAGCGGATCGGCGCTGAGCTTCCCGGCGGCGGCGTTTGAAGTGCAGCTGGCGGGCGAAGTTCGTCTTGTGGCATCAATCGATTACGGATTATTACGTCGCTCGGCATCTTCCACAATGCGGCAGGCAAGCTTGATCGAACCTTTGATCGTATCGAGATTGCCGACGTAGTTTTCCATGGCCTGTTCGGCGCGACGGCGCAGTCCTGCGGACTTAATCAAACCGTGCCTGCCGAGCGTCGTGATGTCGTTGCGGTCTTGACTGGAGAAGCGACCGATTTTGCTGACCGCGAGGTCGAGTGCTGTGAGCAGTCGCACGTCGAGGATCGAGGCATCGATGCCCTTGAGCGTTAGCGGGACAGAGTCGTCGTGTGCATCTTCATGCATGAGTGCCAAAGTGTCGTTGTATTGGCGGTCGAAGTAGAGCAGTCGAGCGGCGCCATCGGGATCCTGGTAAGTAACCTCCAGGTCGCTGGGTAGTACGATTCGCTTGGAAAACACTGCGTCGACGTCGTTGGACACGCGCTCGCCGGTATAAAAATGCATGGCTGCACCACCAGCCACATACATTTTGATGGGTAAGCTTCGTCTCGGTAATGCGCCGAGCGGCGCGGCGATACGCTGGACGAGCTCGGTGAACGCGGCGAGGTATTCCCGCCGCGTCGCGCTGTTAGGCCGCATGCCTGATCTCCATTGCCAGCATAGGTAAGAAGCGCGAGGGACGGAGAGGACTGCGTTTCAACCAGCGGGCGAAGACCGGGACTTCAGTGGCGCCGGGATGCAAGACCTCGGCGAGGGCGAGCAGGCCGCGGCGATCCGCGTCGCCGTTGCTGGCAAGCATGACGGCGAGGCCAGCCATAAAGAAAGCAGGGCCGGCGGCGGCCCACGCGGCTGGGTCGAGTTGTCGAGATGCACAGAGCGTCAGCAGTCGACGTTCGTAGTCGCGCGATAACTCGCTGGGAAAATGACCGTCGGAGGTGGTCGCGGGCTGGGTTGCGACAGCGACGGACAAGCCGGCGCCCGCCGCATCGGCGAGTGCTATTAGCGTGGATAAATCGCAAGAACTGCGGCGGCGCAACCGAGAGAGAGTTTCCTTGCTGAAGCCCGCAGCCGATGCCCAGGATGCATCGTTGAGCCCCTTGTTGCGGGCTGCGAGTGTAAGTGAATCCAGCAGTCTTTTAAGCTCAGAAGTTGATGTTGACATCAACCACAAGTCTACATGAGTTGATGTAAAGATCAACAACTTATGCACCCGCGATCGTGCGAGTCACTTGCGGGACGCCCTTGGTCGCTCGTCAGTGATCTGTAGAATACTCCGATGCGTTCGAATCCCTTCGATGGACCCATGCGCGCTGCGGCCGTCATATTGCTGACCGCCGCGATTTCCCTGCACATCGCCGCGGCCGAGAATTCGCAGGACGAGCACGCTCGGATCGACGACTGGCGCGCCAAGCGCCTGGCGTCGCTGACCAGCGAAACGGGCTGGTTGACGCCTATTGCGCTGTACTGGCTCAAGGACGGCGAGAACAGCTTCGGTCGAGCGTCGGACCGAGCCTTCTCGGTGGATGATGCTGCGCTGGCGGCCGACACGGGTGCTTTCGTGTTGGCGGATGGCCGCGTTCGATATGTCGCGCACGCTTCGAAGGCGATGACCTATCTCGGCCAGCCGGTCACGAGCCTCGACCTGGTATCCGACGTCGATGAGAAACCCACGGAGCTGATCGCAGGCTCACTGCATTTCATGCTGATCGAACGGGCGGGACATCTGGGCATTCGCGTGCGCGATAGCGTCAGCCCGAACCGATTGCAGTTCAAGGGTCTGCAGTATTTTCCAGTTCGGCCCGACTGGCATATCCAGGCGCACTTCGAGCCCTATGTGCCCGAGCGCCACATCCCGATCGTCAATATTCTGGGCATGACAGAGGAGATGACGTCGCCTGGGGCCATCGTATTCGAGCGCGACGGGCGCTCCTGGCGATTGGATGTGATTCTGGAGGCGCCCGGGGATCGGGAATTGTTCGTGATGTTTTCGGATGCGACGAGCGGCAAGCAGACCTATGGCGCCGGCCGCTTCCTATACGTCGGATTCCCCAACGCGGATCGCATCGAGGTCGACTTCAACGAAGCCTTCAATCCGCCGTGCGCATTCACGGACTTCGCGACCTGCCCGCTGCCGCCGCAGCAGAATCAGCTCGCCTTGGCCATCGATGCCGGCGAGCTCAAATACGAGCGCGCGCATTAGGTTGCGCCGCCTCAGTCAGAGGAAACCGGCGAAACCTTCAAATTCCAGATCTCATCGGCATATTCCCGGATGGTGCGATCGCTCGAGAACTTCCCGGAGCTCGCGACGTTACGAATGGCCTTGGCGTTCCACGTCGCGCGATCCGCGTAGCAGCTGTCGAGCTCCTGGTGCGCGCGAGCGTAGTCCTTGAGGTCGGCGAGGTGTCGGTAGAAGTCACCGCTGTCGAGCAGTGCGTGGCGGATCGGGTCGAACACCCCCGGCTCATGCTGCGTCAAAAGATCGGACGTGATGAGATCCACAGCCTCCCTTATCTCGGGATCCCGCGTGTAGTGCCAGCGCGGGTTGTACCACCCGGCGCTCTCGGCCACTTGCTGCGCGTTGAGGCCGAATAGGAAGAAGTTCTCCTCACCGGCCTCGGCCGCCATCTCGATCGTTGCGCCGTCCCGCGTGCCGATCGTCAGTGCGCCGTTCATCATGAACTTCATGTTCCCGGTACCGCTTGCCTCGTAGCCCGCGGTGGAGATCTGCTCCGACACATCGCTCGCAGGAATGAGCCGCTCGGCGAGACTCACGTTGTACTCCGGCAGGAACAGCACCTTGAGCCGTCCGTGGGTGCGGGGATCTTTGTCGAGCGTGCTCGCGACGCGATTGATGAGCCTGATGATGAGCTTCGCCAAGTGGTAGGCGGGCGCCGCCTTGCCCGCGAAGAAGAACGTGTGCGGGACTGTCTCGGCGTTGGGGTTCTGGTGCAGACGGTTGTAGAGCACCAGGATGTGCAGAACGTTGAGCAGCTGGCGCTTGTACTCGTGAATGCGCTTGATCTGACTGTCGAAGATCGACTGCGGATCGACGATCGCCCCCTGCGTCGACCTGAGCCAATCGGTGAACCGTGCTTTCGACTCCCGCTTTGCGGCGGCGAAGCGCTCGCGGAACCCGGCATCCTCGGCGAGCGGCAGAAGCCTTCGCAATTCCGACAGGTCGAGGATCCATCCATCGCCGATGGTCTCGGTAATGAGCTTTGAGAGTGCGGGATTCGCCTGTTGCAGCCAGCGGCGGGGCGTCACCCCGTTGGTCTTGTTGTTGAACCGCTCCGGAAACACCTCGGCGAAGTCCCGCAGCACGCGCGTGCGCAACAGATCCGAATGGATGGCGGCGACGCCGTTGGTACTGTGCGAGCCGACCACCGCGAGATGCGCCATCCGCACGCGGCGAGCCGGCGCCTCTTCAATCAGGCTGACGCGTCCCACGCGAGCCTCATCGCCGGGAAAATGCCGGCGCACGTCGTCCAGGAAGCGGCGATTGATCTCGTAGATGATCTCGAGCTGCCGCGGGATGAGCATCTCGAACAGCGGCACAGGCCACTTCTCCAGCGCTTCCGGCAGCAAGGTGTGGTTCGTGTAGGCGAGCGTATGCAGCGTGATGTTCCATGCCTCATCCCAGCCGAGACCCGCCTGATCCAAGAGAATCCGCATGAGTTCCGCCACGGAGAGCGCCGGGTGCGTGTCGTTCATCTGCACGGCGACTCGGTCCGGCAGCGTCGACCAGTCCGAAGTCTGGCGCATGAACCGAGCCACGATGTCCTGCAGCGAGCAGCTCACGAGAAAATACTGCTGCAGGAAACGCAGCGTCCGCCCGGCCTCGGTCGAGTCGTCCGGGTACAGCACTCGGGTCACCGATTCGGCGGCCACGTTATCGATCACCGCGCCGGCGAAGTCGCCGTGGGAGAACTCCGCGAAATCGAACGACTCCGGTGCGGCCGCGGCCCACAGTCGCAGCGTGTTGATGCACTTGGCGCCGTAGCCCACGACGGGCCGGTCGTAGGCGATCCCGATCAGGCTCGCGGGTCGGCCGGGCGTGAGCTCGAGCTCTGAGCCGCGTAAGGCGAACTTGGCGTGCAGCGGGACGGTGTAGCGTCTCGCCGGCCGCGCGATTTCCCACGGATCGATGGCGCGCAGCCAGTTGTCGGGGCGCTCGATCTGCGCGCCGTCGCGGATCACCTGCCGGAAGATGCCGTACTCGTAGCGCAGGCCGTAGCCGATGGCCGGGTACTGGAGCGTGGCGAGCGAGTCGATGAAGCAGGCCGCGAGCCGCCCCAGGCCGCCGTTGCCGAGTCCTGCATCGGGCTCTTCCTCGATCACCGCATCGAGATTCCAGCCCTGCTTCTGCAGCGCACGTTGAACCAACGGTTCCGCGGCGAGATTCATCATGTTGTTGCGCAGCGTGCGGCCGAGCAGATACTCCAAGGAGAGGTAGTGGATGCGCTTGGCGTGCGCGTGCTCTCGCGCCTGACGGGTGGAAACCCAGCGGTGCGCGACCAGGTCGCGGATGAAGCGGCTGGTGGCCTCGAATTCCTCTCGCGGAGTCGCCAGCGCGGGATCGGCGAGGTGCTGACAAAGCAGATACCGCTCGGTCCACTGCTCTTCGTGGTGCGCCAGCCCGAGTCGCTCGAGCCGCCTCGCCATCGCAGGATCGGTCTGATCGAAGGCGGGGTCCGGTGCGGCCGGTCGGGGTTGTGGCGTGGTACTCATGGGTTGCCTCCGGGCGTATCAGGGTTCTGGGTGGCCTCGAGCATAGATCGCAAAGTCGATCGGTTAGATGACAGAGCTCACGGCCGCAGAGGGGACCTTCTCGGCGATAGAGGACATCATATAAGGACATATCCCTTAGAGGATATCGGTGGCGCGTCCGTGACGCCGGATATGCGTGGGCCACTCATTGGCAGGGGCCAGATCGGCTAATCTGTCAAATCATAGCCGACTCTAAAGTTCGGGCGCCTGTTGCCGATACACCTGAGATGAGCTCCATCAGCGGCGCACTTCCATTGATCAGCTTGCCGAGCGCAGTCAGCAGCGGCAGTGCCGCAATTGCGAGCGGCAGCCAGCTGCTCAACCAGGATGCGCAACAGATAGCGAACCCCGACAATCAGGACCTCCTCGATCCTTTGACGAATTTGAGCCAATCGAATCTGCTCGCCGAAGCCGGCGCTGACGTGATTCGAGCATCGAACAATATGCTCGGCACGCTGCTCGACATCTTTGCCTGACGTCACGGCCCGGGGAATGTTGCGCATTGAATAGGTCGAGGGATTGGAAAGTTGACGGCGGATTGAGAGGACTGAGTGAGATCTCATGGATCACCCGCGCCGATTTCGGCTCGCCGCTGCGCGACGTAGGCATCGAGTGCATCGCGAATGGCGGGATCCATCGCCGGCTCCTCGTAATCCTTTAGCGCCTGCTTCCACAAATCCGTGGCCCGCTGTGTAGCGTCCTTGCCGCCGGCGATCTGCCAGCTCTCGTAGTTCTGCCAATTGGAGACGAGCGGCCGGTAGAATGCATGCTCGTAACGCTCGAGTGTATGAGGCTCGCCGAAGAAGTGTCCACCGGTTGCCACTCCTTTAATTGCCTCGAAGCCAAGCTCCGGCTCGGTGACGACGATGGGCTTCAGGAACTCGACCATCATTTGCAGCATCTCGATATCTAGAATGAACTTCTCGTAAGACGCCGTCAGGCCGCCTTCCTGCCAGCCGGCGCCGTGATAAACGAGATTGCCGTGCCCGAGGACCGCGCCCCATAGCGACATTTCGGTTTCGTAGGCACCCTGCGCATCGGCCGCATTGGAGGCACTCGCATTGGAAGTCCGGTAGGGAAGCCCGTAGCGGCGGGCCAGCTGTCCGCTCGCGATATTGGCCTTGGCATTCTCGGGCGTGCCGAATGCCGGCGCTCCGGAACGCATGTCCACATTCGAGGTAAATGCGCCATAGACGACCGGGCAGCCGGGACGCACCAGCTGAGCCAGGACGATGCCGAACAGAGCCTCGGCATTTTGCTGCGCGAGAGCCGCCGCGAGCGATACGGGCGCCATAGCTCCCATCAGGGTGAACGGCGTGATGACCACGGCTTGGCCATGCTCTGCCATCGCGACCAGGCCGTCGCACATCGCCTCATCGAAGCGTCGCGGGCTGTTGACCGAGATGATGGTCAGAACACCCGGACTTCCAGCAATCTCCTCGAGATTGATACCGCGCGCAATCGCCATCATGCGTATGCCGTCGAGCGCGCGTCCCGCCCCGATTGCGCTCACGTGAAAAACCTTGTCGGAATACAGGAGATTGGCTCGATAAGTGTCCAGATGCCGGGAGTTTGCGGGTAATTCAGTGGGTGCGCAGACCTGATTGCCCATGAGATGAATGGTGTTGAAATATTGCGCGAGCCGGGTGAAGTTGCAGTAATCCTGATAATTCCCCGCTCGCCTGCCGCCTTCGCAATCATGTACGTTGGGCGGTCCTGCAACCATGCCGAAGTTGATGCGATTGCCGCCGAGGCTCAGGCGCCTGGCGGGATTGCGCGGCGTGAGGTCGAACGACGAACACGCCTGTTTCAGTGCCGTCTCAACGAGTCCGCGATCGAGACGCGCTGTTCTCTGCCCCGAGTCGACCTCGGCCCCGCCTGCTCGCAGCCGGGCAAGGGCGCGCGGCGACATCACTTCCATTCCCAACTCTTCCAGGATGCGCAGCGAGGTCAAGTGAATTGCTTCCAGCTGATCCGCCGAGAGCACTTCCATCGGCGCATAGGGATTGCGAACTTCCACCCATGGGAGTTGCGCTAGATGGCTCGTATCGAGCCGTCTCGCGCGGCCGCCTTGGCGTCGTTTGCTCGTGTCCGTGATCTTCTCCTCAGGGGACAAGCCAAGCCATCATGACTGCGCGTCCCTCAGCCGCGTTCAGGGTAATTCGGATACGACCCACAGTCACGGTTGCCAGCATTGCTCTGAGCGCATAGGCTAACCTTCTACTTTGACACTTCTCCCACTAACCGCTCGAACTGGCGGCAGCAGCAGCCGCGGGGAACTGTGCGTCACACGCGGCGGTCGACGTTGTCCATGAATGCTCCGACCTTACCCAATCGGCTATTGCCGTTCGCGCTGCACTTCTTCCGGCAGTTCCTCTGGGGCTGTCTGGGGCTCCTTGTTTTCTCGGTGCTCGGCCGCGCGGTGTTCGCCTCAATTGCCTATGCCACAAAACGGCTGACCGACACCGTTCTGGCAATGCACAACCCGGCCGCCGAAGCGGGCGCGCTTCGCGGTCCGTTCATGCTGTTCGTCTTCCTCGTCGTCGCCCGTTTCGTGATGGACAGCGGCATGTGGTTCAGCTCTTACCATACGCGCTCGCCCATGTTGGTGCGGATCAAGGAGGAGGTCTTCGCGTACGCGCAGCGTCTATCAAGCGCCTATTTCGAAAATACCCTCTCCGGAAAGATCGCGCATCGGGCCGTGCTGCTGCCCGACCAGGTACTCGCGCTGTTTGACATGACCGTGTTCGATTTCGTCCCCGGGGCATGCTTCTTCCTGTTTGTCGCGGCTTACTTTTATGTCGCGAGTCCCCTATTCTGCGCGGCAGCCGTTGCAGCGATCGTCGTGTACTTTACCGTCAGCCTGTTCGTCGGTCGCGAATGCACCCGGCGCGCCATCGCAAACAACGAGGCGAGGGCGGCCGTGACCGGCCGCGTGGTCGATGTCCTCACCAACATCCGCAACGTCTTCTTCTTTGCCAATCAATCGCTCGAAGACGAGGAGATCAAGCGTTACACCGGTGAAGAGCGCGACCGCCGGCGCGCCTCCTATCGCTCCGTCGTCCGGCTGCGCGCCGTCCAATACGTCATGGACATTGCGATGTGGATCGTCTTCGTCGGCGGTGCCCTCTATGCCTGGGTGCACCGCCTGATCGGCGCGGGCGACTTTGTGATGATCACGGCACTCACCAGCTCTCTTCTGCAGACCGCGTACAACATCGGACAGCGAATCCCCGAGTTCTATGACCAGCTCGGCTCCGCCCGCGAGAGCATCGCGACGCTGATTGTGCCCGCCACCATCGTGGACAGGCCGGGCGCGCCGGAGCTGACGGTGACGCAGGGCATCATTCATTTCGAGCGCGTGGCTTTCTCCTACGACGCACCCTCCAAGGACAAGGCGAGGCATGCTCGCAACGTCGTCACAGCCTTTGAGCTCACCATCCCGGCAGGGCAGCGCGTCGGCCTTGTGGGACCGAGCGGCGCCGGCAAAACCACCCTTATGGGCCTGTTGCTGCGCATGCACGATGTGGCCGAAGGCGCCATTCGCATCGATAACCAGGACATTCGTGAAGTCACGCAGGAAAGTCTGCGACGATCCATTGCGCTCATCCCGCAAGACACGAGCCTGTTTCATCGAAGTCTTCTCGAGAACATCCGCTACGGCAGACCGGGCGCGACTGATGAGGACGTCGAGTCGGCAGCTCGGCGGGCACATGCGCACGAATTCATCGTGGAGCTCGATTACGGCTACAAGACCCTGGTGGGTGAGCGCGGCATCAAGCTATCCGGTGGACAGCGGCAGCGCATCGCGATCGCGCGGGCGATTCTCAAGGATGCGCCGATTCTGCTGCTGGATGAGGCAACCAGCGCACTCGACAGTCACAGCGAGCAGATCATCCAAGCGGCCATGCGCGAAGCGATGGCCGGCAAGACGGTGATTGCCATCGCTCACCGCCTGAGCACCGTCATGGACATGGATCGACTCATTGTGTTGGACCGGGGATCCATCGTCGCCGACGGTTCACACGGCGAGCTTCTGAGACAGGGTGGCCTTTACGCCGACCTGTGGCGCAGGCAGTCAGGCGGCTTCAATCCCGTTGCACGCCCCGCTGAACTCGAGCAAACCACGGAGATTGACGATCTCGACGAGCATCCGATGGGAGTCGTCGAATGGCCTGCGGCTACCGAGGAAGGCGAAAAGGCGTGATACGGTCCACGATGGCGCGGCGACGGCCGCGCACCCTCGTCGCCGAATATGTTGACACAATGTCAATAAGTGACTAGTGTATCGCCATGTCATACATCGCCGAGCGCCGTGAGGAGGAGAAGGAGCGACGCAGGTCGGAGATCCTGGCTGCTGCGGAAGCGCTCTATGCCAAGCATGGCTGGGACGCTGTCACGATGGATCAAGTGGCGCGTAGCGCGCGCCTGTCGCGCGCCCTGGTTTACGTCTATTTCCGGGACAAGGAAGACCTCTTGTTCGCCATCGGCGATCGGGCCATGCAGCTGCTGAAGACCCGCTTTGAGGCCGCGGCCGCGGGTCCTGGCTCAGGGTTGCAGCACGTTGAGGCCATCGGCCGGGCGTACATGGGATATGCACTGGAGTTTCCGCATTATTTCGATGTTTGCTCGCGCTTTCAGGCCCACACCATGGGGTCGGAGCCGAGCGCCAACGAGACTGCGTGCCACTTCGCGGGCGATCAGGTGAAGGCCACGGTCATCGCGGTCATCGAGGCGGGAATCCGCGACGGCAGCGTGCGCAAGGACATCGGTGATCCACTCATGCTTGCCTTCACTTTGTGGGCCTTCACCCACGGCGTCATCCAATTGGTCATGGCAAAGAGCGCGGATCTCGCGCGAAGCGGAATCGCAATACCCGATTTCAGCAACTACGCGTTCAAACTGATAAACGACGCAATGCAACAATATCGGCCGGCCTAGCTTTTTTTGCCTTGAATGTGACGAGTGTCTAAGGGATGAACAGATGACTAGAGGAGAGCGCGGTGCAGGAATCAAGTGACAAGCGGCGCCGGGCAGCCTTTACCTCCGCCGGCGAACTCGCGGCTTTGGTGCTCGCGGCACTCCTTGCGGGGTGTCATCAGTCGCAAGCCCCAGCGCAACCTCCCGTGGCTGTGGTCGCGGTCGCTGTGCATGCGAGTTCCTCGGACGAGGCGGGCGCGCCGCTGCGCTATCCGGTGGAAGTCGCGGCACGCTACTCGAATGCCATGTCGTTCCGTGTCGCGGGCCAGTTGATCGAGCGGCGAGTGCGCTTGGGCGATGTCGTGCGCAAGGGCGAGGTGGTCGCGCGTCTCGACTCGGCCGACGCGGAGAAGCAGGCGACAACCGCGCGCGCTGCCCTGGCGGCCGCCGAGTCTCGGCTCACGTTCGCGAAGCAACAGATCGAACGCGATCGGGCACAAGCCACGCAACAGCTCATTGCGCAGAGTCAACTCGAGCAAACCCAAGATGCGTACAGCGCGGCGCTGGCGGCGCGAGCTCAAGCGGCGGACCAGTTGGTGCTCGCCCTGAACACGCTGCGCTACAACTCGCTCGTCGCCGAGCACGACGGAGTCATCACCAGTGAAAATGCGGATACGGGACAAGTGGTGTCGGCGGGTCAAGCCGTCTATGGACTCGCTTGGTCCGACGAGACCGACGTCATCCTCGACTGCCGCACCGGGCGATCTGCGGCTCTTGACGGTGGGCCGGGCCGCCGGCGTCACCTTCTCGGCACTCCCCGAGCGCCGCTTCGAGGCGCGTGTGCGCGAGATGTCGCCGGCGGCCGATCCGCAGAGCCGAACCTATCGGGTGAAGCTGACGCTGGCCGATCCAGGCCCCGATGTGCGCCTCGGCATGACGGGCGAGGCCACGATCGCGCGCGCAGCGTCGCCGGGCGAGGCCGGCGCGACGCGCGGCGTGGTCGAGATTCCGGCCACTGCCGTGTTTCACCAGGGCGAGAATGCCGCCGTCTGGACGATTCGCTCGAGCGACTCGAGGCTCGAGCTTCGCCCGGTAAAGGTGCTCGGGTACGGTGAGCGTACGGCCTACGTCGATGGAGGTCTGGGCGAAGGCGACAGCATCGTTGCGGCCGGAGTGCATGCCGTGTACGCGGGCGAACACGTCACGCCCGTGAAGCCCCTGTTTGCCGCCGACGATACGCGCGGCGAGGCTGAGAAGACTGCGGCCCTTCCGCGCGCCGCGAGCATGGGTCGATGAGTCCGGAAGTCTCGAGCGATGCGCTGCCCATGGGACCGTTCACGGCGGGTGAGTCGCATCGCTTCAATTTGTCGGCCTGGGCACTTCGCCACCAGCCGCTGGTGATTTTTATCCTCGCGCTGCTGACGCTGTTCGGGATCGCATCCTACGGCCGCCTCGCGCAGTCCGAGGATCCGCCGTTCACCTTCAAGGTGATGGTGGTCCGTACACTCTGGCCGGGCGCCACGGCCCGCCAAGTCCAAGAAGAGGTAACGGACCGCATCGCCCGTAAGCTCCAAGAGACTCCCGATATCGATTTCTTGCGCTCTTACTCTCGGCCCGGCGAGTCGCAGCTCTTTTTCACCATCAAGGACACCGCGCCGCCAGGAGAGGTGCCGGATACCTGGTATCAGGTTCGCAAGAAGGTGGGTGACATCGCCTCCACGTTGCCGTCCGGCGTCCAGGGTCCGTACTTCAATGACGAGTTCGGCGATGTCTACACCAATATTTACGCGCTCAAGGGCGACGGCTTCGAGCCCGCGCAGCTCTATGACTATGGCGAGCGGCTGCGTGCCGAGCTCTTGCGCGTGGCCGATGTGAACAAGGTCGACTTCATCGCCGATCAGGAGCAGCGCGTCTACATCGAGATCGCGAATGCGGAGCTCGCGAAGCTCGATCTCACGCCGCAGCAGATCGCGGACGCCGTCGGTGCACAAAACGCGGTAGCCGGTGCCGGCGTCTACAACACGGCCGACGATCGGGTGTACGTGCGTACGAGCGGGCAGCTGAAGGACGTCGAGGCGCTGCGTGAAACGCTGATTCGCGTGAACGGGCGCACGTTCAGGCTCGGCGACATCGCCAGTCGTGCGTCGCGGCTATACCGATCCGCCCACCGAGTACATGCGGTTCGAGGGACAGAATGTGCTCGGCATCGGCGTGACCATGGCGCCATCGGGCGATGTCATCACGCTCGGCAAGGCGCTCGATCGTAAGGCCGCAGAGCTACGCCGCTCGCTCCCCGCGGGCCTCGAGCTCGTCGAGGTCTCGAGCATGCCGCATGCGGTGGCGCACTCGGTCGACGATTTCGTCGAGGCCGTCGCCGAGGCAATCGCGATCGTGCTGATCGTGAGCCTCATCAGCTTGGGTTTTCGCACCGGCATGGTGGTGGCGATCTCGATCCCGCTGGTGCTTGCCTCGACCTCGCTCTGCATGTACCTGTTTCACATCGGTCTGCACAAGGTTTCGCTTGGAACGCTGGTGCTGGCACTCGGGCTCTTGGTGGACGATGCCATCATCGCCGTCGAGAGCATGGCCGTGAAGCTCGAGCAGGGCTACGATCGGGTGAAAGCCGCGGCGTTCGCCTACACGAGCACGGCGTTTCCCATGCTCACCGGCACGCTGGTCACCGTATCGGGCTTTTTGCCCATTGCGCTTGCGAAATCCGGGACCGGCGAATACACCCGCTCCATATTCGAGGTTTCGGCGATTGCGCTCATATTGTCCTGGCTCGCGGCGGTGGTGGTCATTCCGCTCCTCGGCTATCGGATTCTCTCCGAGCATCCGACCCGGCGGGCGTTGGGTCACCCGGATGCGCAGACCGCTAAAGGGCGACACGCACCAGCCACACGATGTCTACGACGGACGATTTTATCGGCGCCTGCGTGGCTGGATCGCCTGGTGCATCGATCACCGCCTCTTCGTGCTGGGCGTGACCGTCCTCGCTTTCTTGCTGTCTCTCGCGGCGTTCTCGCTGGTGCCGCGGCAGTTCTTTCCGAGCTCGGAGCGCCCCGAGCTCTTGGTCGACTTGCGGCTGCGCGACGGCGCCTCATTCGCTGCGACCTTGCGTGAGGCGCAGCGCTTCGAATCCGACTTGAAGGGCCGTCCGCAAATCGACCACGTCGTCGACTTCGTCGGAGCCGGAGCACCGCGCTTCTTCCTGCCGCTCGATCAGCAGCTCACGACGCCCAACTTCGCGCAGTTCGTGATCACCGCCAAAGGTGTCAAAGAGCGCGAGCAGCTCGCCCGCGATCTCGCTCCGCTCCTCGACACGAAGTATTCCTCGCTCCGCACCCGGATCTCACGGCTCGACAACGGGCCGCCGGTCGGGTTTCCGGTGCAGTTTCGCGTGAGCGGACCCGAGATCGCGACGGTGCGGGAGCTCGCCGATCAGGTCGCCGCCGTCATGCGCAAGGATCCCGACACCTACAACGTGCAGTTCGACTGGGACGAGCCCGCCGAGCGCTCCGTGCACTTCGCGGTCGATCAGACCAAGGCGCGGCAACTCAACATCTCTTCCCAGGATATCGCGAACTATTTGCAGATGTCCTTGACCGGCTACACGCTCACGCCGCTGCGCGAGCGCGACAAGCTCATCGGTGTCGACTTGCGCGCGCCGGAGCGCGACCGCATCGATCCGTCCCAGGTCGAGCGGCTGGCCATTCCCTCGCCGAACGGCACGGCGGTTCCGCTTGCCTCGCTCGGCACCTTCAGCTACGGGCTCGAATACGGTGTGGTGTGGGAGCGGGACCGCCGGCCGACCATTAACGTGCAGTCCGACGTGCAGCACAATGCGCAAGGCATCGATGTCACGGCCCACATCGAGAAGGCCCTCGCGAAGTTGCGCTCGACGCTGCCGAGCGGATACCGCATCGAGATCGGGGGTGCGGTCGAGGAGAACGCAAAGGCCCAGGCGTCCATCAACGCGCAGCTGCCCGTGCTCATCGTCGCGGTGCTCGTGTTCCTGATGGTTCAACTGCAAAGCTTGAGCCGCGTGCTGATGGTGGTTCTCACCGCGCCCTTGGGACTCATCGGCGTGGTCACGGCGCTGCTCCTCTTCCGCATGCCGTTCGGCTTCGTCGCGATGCTGGGCACGATCGCCATGTTCGGGATCATCATGCGCAATTCCGTGATCCTGGTCGACCAGATCGAGCAAGACATCCGCGTTGGGCACAGCCCCTTTGACGCCGTGGTCGGTGCGACAGTGCGGCGGTTCCGCCCCATCACGCTCACGGCGGCGGCGGCCGTGCTCGCGCTCATCCCGCTGCTGCGCAGCCAGTTCTTCGGTCCCATGGCGACGGCTCTCATGGGCGGAATCACCGTCGCGACCCTGTTGACGGTGTTCTTTCTCCCGGCGCTCTACACACTCTGGTTTCGTGTGCGGCGCGATGCGACGGCTTGAAGAAGGCGACGTCATGAAATCCAGACTGATCCTTACGACCTCTCTTGCGTTGGTGGCCCTCGCCGGATGCGGGGCGTTCGGTCCGCCGCGCGATCCGCCGCATATTCCCACCTCCCCGAATTATTCCCTGGCAGCGCCACCGGCGCAGTTGCCTGCCGCCGACGGTGGCGCGCAGCGGCTGCTGCAAAACGCGCCGCCGATCCGGCAATGGTGGAAGGAGTATCAATCGGAGGAGCTCGATTCCCATGGTGGAGGAGGCACTCGCCGGCAGTCCCTCGCTCGCCGCCGCGCAAAGCAATCTGAAGGCGGCACGCGAGGCCCTGCGTTCGCAGATCGGCAATTCCATGCTGCCGAGCGTGGATCTTGTGGCGAGTCCGAACCGCGAGCGCGCCCTCGGCATTCCGGTCCCGGCGCAGGAGACCTTCCTCGAGAACATTTTCGTGGCCCAGGTGCAGGCGTCCTATACGTTCGATTTCTTCGGCGCGGCGCTGCTTGCCGATCGCGCGCTGGCGCGCCAAGTTCAGGAGCAGGCCCTGCAGTTCGAGTCGACCCGTAGGGCGCTCGCGACCAATGTGGTGGTGGCGGCGATCAACGCCGCATCGCTCCAGGCGCAAGTCGATGCCGTGTCGGAGCTCGTCGCCGCGAGTGAGGAGCGCGCCCGCCAGACCGCGGCTCGCTACAAGGTCGGCAGCGCGGCACGCGATGACATGCTCGCCGCGGAGGCGGATGCGGCCAATGCGGCGGCGACCTTGCCGCCGCTGCGCGCGCAGCTGCTGGCGGTCCGGCACGCGCAGGCTGTGCTCCTGGGGCGCAGGCCCGACCAAGCGCCCACGCCATTGCCCTTGGCATCGCTGCATCTGCCGGAGACGTTGCCGGTGTCGGTGCCCAGCGAGCTTCTGCATCAGCGGCCGGACATCCTTGCCGCGGAAGCCGCGGTGCGCGCCGCCGCAGACGAGGCGGGCGCAGCCACGGCCTCGATGTTTCCGTCGTTGTCGCTCTCCGCCTCCTACGGCCGCGGCGGATTCGATTGGTCGACCGTCACTTCGCCGGCGGGCGCGATCTGGGGTGTCGGTGCCCAGCTCACGCAGCCCCTGTTTCATGGCGGCGCGTTGATGGCGCGACGCAGGCAATATCAGGCGAACTATGAGGCGGCGGTATCGCAGTACAAGCTGACCGTGATCTCGGCGTTTCGAAGTGTTGCCGACACGTTGGTATCGCTCGAGGAAGATGCGCACACGGTCGCCGAGACACGGCGCGCCGCCGATGCGGCGCGGGCGCTGCAACAGGACAATGAATCCAGGTATCGGCTCGGCTCAGTGCCGCTGTTTGCGGTGCTGTCGGCGCGTGAGCAATACCAGAGTGCGGCTGCTCAGGACTCGCGCGCACGCGCAGCGCGCCTCGCCGACAGCGCTGCGCTTTTCGATGCCATGGGGGAGCCGCCGAACGCGCCGCGTCACGCGCAGAACGCATTGGCCGATCACGGTGCCTTGCGCATCCGCGACGAGTGATATCGCGAGCACACCGGCCCTGCGCAATGCGCGGATGATGAATTGTTCGGTGGAGACTGTCCGGATTAACCGCCGGAACCAGGCGCTCCGCTGTCGCTCTGGCCCGGAAATCCGGGATAGTGGGGCGGAGGCGTATCCCAGTCGGGCATTCTCGGGGGCGTGCCGAAATCCGTGTTGTCGAAGAACACTCCGGATAGATCGGCGTTCCCGCGATACAACGTCTGCCATAGGCGCCATTTGAAGCGCCACTGATCGCCTTGATCGACGAAACGCTCGAAGTACAGGCCGAGCGCCGTGCTGGGCCCTCCGTCCTTGCGCGCCGTCATCTCATTGACATACGTTCGGGCCGAGGCCGTGCCTTGACCCACCTCGAGGATCGGCGTGCGAAAGGTGAGCAGAACCCGGTTGAAGTGGCTGATGATGCCCTCGAACGTACGTACGATCTCCTCGCGTCCGCGCATAATCATGCCGCCGATGCGCCATTCGCAGTCTTCCGCGAAGCAATCGCCGAACGCGACGAAGTCCTTACGCCACACGGCATCGGCGTATTTGACATGCAGTTGCCGAATGGCCATCTCGGCGAGCAGGTGATCAATCGTCGACATGATTCCTCCGGTAAGCGATTGTCCCGTTCAGTCGGCCGGGAGTATCTGGGGCACCCGGCGTTGCGCGAGCAGGCCGATGAGCAGACCGAGCGCAAGGCAGGCAATGAGCCCGACCACCGCATCGACGGCGAGGGCGCCGGCGACGCCCCAGCGCTCGTAGCCTGAGCCATCGACCAGCAACATGTACGTGATCGGGACGTTGTAAGCAGCGTTCAGAACCGCATAGTTCGTCGCGGCCAGCGGGTTCTGCGCGCCGATCACTTCGAAGGTGATCCCGAGTGAGCAGGCGATTGCGCAGGCCTGAACCGTGTTCTCGCCAAGGACGAGCAGCGCAAACGTCGATGGCACGTGCGGCAACAGGAGCATCAGCATGGTGAAAAAGCTCCCGCCGACTCCGATCGAGAGATATAGGATGCGCAGCGGCATCCGTCGCGCGAGCGGCGGCAGCATCAGGCTCCCGAAGACGCCTGCCACCGTGACACCGGCGCCGCCGAGCAGACCCACCGTGCGCGGCGAGACCGAGAAGTCCGCACCAAATCCACCCACCATATTGGTCAGCGAGAACGTGGCGCACGGCGCGACGAACAGCGCGATTGCGACGAGTACTTCGCGACGGCGGAGGAGCGCCCATAAATCGCCCAGGAACTGACGAAAGCTCTCGCCGACCAGCCGGCGGTCGGGAGCGGCTGCCGGTATCCACGGCAAGATGGTGAGCGGGGCAAGGATCAAGGGCGCGATGAGCACGGCGGCCGGCCCCGACGAGAGGTTCCGCAGCAACTCGCCGCCGGCGATCGCGAACAGGCCGAACCCCGCGATGTTCGATACAGTGAGCCACGCCGAAAGCGAGTTCTCCTGGTCGCGGCCGCAAACCGTCGAGAGCCAACCGCCGAGCGCGGCATAGGCAAGCTGGTTCGCGGCGAAACCGAGCGCCGCGACGATCTCGAGCGCCTGCAGATGGTCAAGGAGCAGCGTGCTCGCGGCCGTGAGTATCGCGGCGAGCGCCCAGAGCAGGAGCGCATAGGTCCGTCGGCTCCACCACACATCGAGCATCGGACTCAACAGAAACGCATAAAAGCTCGGCGAGAGTGCTATGGCGGATGCGGTCGCGATCGCGGGCTCCGGGACATGGCGGGCCGCAAGCGCCTGGGGTAGCGCGAAGGCCACGTAACCGCCCACGAATCCGAAGCTGAGACCCGCCATCCCGAGGACCCAGATCGGCGGCAGTCGACGCGCACGCATCCCGATGTCGCCCCCCTGGCCTCGCGGCACGAAGAAACGAAGGTACCAGGGTCGCAATCGCGATGCACCTGGATTGTGGAACGCAGCTGCGACCCCGCAATAGGATCCGGCTCATCTTAGGTTCTCCCAGGGAAGGTCAATCAGGCCTGCGACTGCTTGCGCGCGGCATCAATGCTCATCGGTCCCGCGCCAAAATAGACGATCTGCAGCAGGCCGCCGACTATCATCACGTTCTTGAGGAAATGAATCATCTGGTTCTGATCGGCGAAATTTCGATGAAAGAAAATGGCAGTTGCCAAGGCAAACAGGGCAACTACCAGCGCAACAGGGCGCGCCCGGTAGCCGACCACGAGCAGCGCGCCTCCACCCATTTCCACCGTCATCGCGATGAGCCATGCCAGTTGCGGAAACGCAAGTCCCACGCTGCTGATGTAGCCGACGGTCGCGTCGTGAGCCATGAGCTTGCCGAGGCCGCTCAGAATGAAGGGAGCGCCGATCAGGACTCGGCCGAGCAGAGGAAGATAGCGATTCGATTTCTCCATTTTTCTCTCCAGTGAATTGTTGTGAGTTGTTGCAGTGAGTTAGTTTGGTTGTTATGCCGCGTCTACAAGAATGATCTCGGCGGTCTCGAGCGCTGTGATTGCAATTCCGGATTCACCCTTGATCGCGATGCCGTCACGCTCTCCGACGTATTGGTCATTGACCAAGACTCGTCCTCGGGCGGGCACGAGATAGCCGTATCGAGTCGACGGCAACGCATATTCAATGCGTTGTCCGGCCTCGACTGTCGCGCCGAGTACCCGGGCATCTGCATCGATCTGCAACGTATCCTCGTCTTCGGGAAACCCGCTCGCAAGGGGCGCGAGGCGTCCAGCGCGGCGCGCCTCGACAAAGGATCTGGTTGCCCAGTGGGGATCGATTCCGCGCCGCCGGGGCAATAGCCAAATCTGAAAAAGCCGCAGCGGGGCATCGCTGTCATTGTATTCGAAATGCCGGATGCCACGGCCGGCGCTCAAGGCCTGCACGTTTCCGGCGCGAATCTCACCGCGACCACCGGCATTGTCTTGGTGGTGGAGTACGCCTTCGCGGACGTACGTGACGATCTCCATGTCACGGTGCGCATGCATCGGAAAGCCGCCGTGCGGAGCGATCTCATCGTCGTTCCAGACCACGAGACGCCGAGTCGCGTATGCGCGGGATTGCCCTGGCTGTCGATCGCGAAGTGGTGCTTGGCCTTGAGCCAGTCGTGATCTGCACCGTCCAGGGTGGCCCAAGTTCGAAGTTGCAGCATCGTGGTCTCTCCGTCAGTCGGGCGTCCGCTAGGGCACTCCCGCCGATGTGGAGAGCTTATATGTGCAACAGTTGCCTGTTTATCCCCCAATGTGGAAAAGATTGTTGTCTATAATAGAATAATAAGTTCCGCTGGGATCGACGAGGTACAGCCCATGGACCCCTTCAAAGACCTGAACAACCTCTACTTCTTCGCCAGAGTCGTGGACTTCGGCAGCTATACGGCCGCCGCCGAGGCGCTTGGCCTGCAGACCTCGAAGCTGAGTCGCCGGGTCGGTGCACTCGAGAGCGAGCTCGGTGTACGGCTGCTCAATCGCACGACGCGCAAGTTGTCACTCACCGAAGCAGGTCAAACATTCCATCGTCATTGTGTGGCGCTGATTGCCGAAGCCGACGCCGCGAAGGATGCGATCAACCAAACGTTGGCTTCCCCCCGAGGCGTGGTTCGGGTCAGCTGCCCGACTGGCCTGCTGCAAGGTGGCGTGGCCGATATCCTCGCACGGTATCTCACCGCGCACCCGCAAGTTAGCATCGCACTCGAAGCGACCAATCGCCGCGTGGATGTCGTCGATGACGCAATCGATATCGCGATTCGGGTCCGATTGCCGCCACTCGAGGATTCGGACTTGGCGATGCGGTCGTTCGGGGGGTCGCAGATGATCCTGGTGGGGAGTCCCGCGCTCGTCGCCGCTCATGGACAGCCGCGAGCCCTCACGGACATCGAGCGTATGCCGACCCTGTCGATGGGGACCGCCGGCAAAGAGCATTCATGGCGTTTTCTCGACACGGATTCAAAATCGGTCGAACTGGTTCACAGTCCGCGTCTCAACACTGACGACCTTTACACCTTGCGCCAAGCAGCCATTTGCGGCATCGGTGTGGCCTGCCTGCCCGCGCTGCTCGTGGCGGACGACTTATCCGGCGGAGCGCTTGTTCGGTTGTTGCCGTCGTTGAGCTCTCAATCCGGTGTCGTGCACGCTATTTTCCCATCGAGGCGTGGGATGGTGCCCGCGGTGCGCTCGCTGCTCGATTCCTTGTCGCAAGGTTTCGCGGCCAATCCGTGGCTGGTCTGCGATGAATGAGGCATTCGGCGTTCGCGGCCACGTTGCGGCTCATGGCCGCTGCAGTCGCAATGGACTGAAGTCCCTCGGCCGTATCAAAGCGGGGCGGCTTTGAACGTCACCCGGGCGCCCGAACTACGCACGACCACCCATTTGCCTGCGCGCCTCTTGAGGAGATCCATCCAAACAAAGTCACCGCTCGTGTCTTTTCCGTCCCGAGTCCTTTTTTCGGAGACGCTGCCGGACGCCAGGGCAACATCGCCGAACACCTGCACGTTCGTCGGTCCACTCTCAAAGGACTCGAGTTTGTCATGGAAGGATTGAAAATCGCGCAGCAGGTCCTGTTTGGTGATGATTTTCCCGGAGGATCCGACCGTCGCGAAATCGTCGGCGTAGATCTCATTGAGCCTGTTGATATCGACACGCACCATGGCATCCCCCATGTCCTGTTCGAGCTGCTCGATTGCACTCACTGCGGTTGGATCTTTGGATGGCTGGGGCGGTGCGGCCAAAACCAATCCAATGCATGCACACGCGGACAGAACCGGTACGATGAGCTTGTTCATCTGTGTATCTCCATATTGGGCCGGATCCCAGCTTAGAGTCATGAGCGAACAGATCCCAGACCGCTCGCTGCACGAAGACGGCAATTCACAGCAACCATCACTTGGCGTGAGGCCGACGCTGCGCGCGCAGCGTGGCACTTCCGAAGTCGCGGGCAAGTGCCGCCGCCCCAAGAGAAGTATCATCGGAATCTCGCAATCTCTCGATCGCACATAAGTGATTGCGCATGTGCGTGTCGGCAATCGATGTCGTGCAGCGAATCAAAAGCTCTGCGCAGTAGGCGGTCTGGGTGCGTCTGCCCGACTACATCGGCGGAGCCGTGGCAATGCTGCTCGCGCCGGAAAGGGGCTGGATCAATGGCCAGCGGATCGAGGCATCGGGCGGGATGAACCTTTAGGGCGGCAGCCTCACGTCAAGCGGGCACCCGTGTCAAGCGGGCACCCGTACTGCGCACGACCACCCATTTGCCTGCGCGCTTTTTGAGGAGATCCATCCAAACAAACTCACCGCTCGTGTCTTTTCCGTCCCGAATCCTCTTTTCGCTGACGCTGCCATACGCCAAAGCAACATCGTCGAACACCTGCACGCTCATCGGTCCAATTTCAAAGGACACGAGTTTGTCGTGGAAGGATTGAAAATCGCGTAGCAGGTCCTCCTTGGTGAAAATCTTGCCGGAGGATCCGACGCTCACGAAATCGTCGGCGTAGATCTGATTGAGCCTGTCGATATCGACACGCACCATTGCATCCCCCATGTCCTGCTCGAGTTGCTCGATAGCGTGCACGGCGGTTAGATCTTTGCAGGAATGGGGCGGCGGCGGCCCGGCGAAAGCCACTCCCATGCATACACTGGACAGAATCAGCACGATGAGCTTGTTCATCTGTGAATCTCCTGTTCGGCTTGGCGAGATTACAGCATAGGCTCGCGAGAGAGGAGACCCCAGACCGCTTGTTGCATAGGGCTGTCGATTCACTGCACGGTATGAGATTCGGCCAGTACCATGGCGTAAAGTAGCCGCCCATGACCGACACCGACACCGGCCAACGCGCGAAGGGTTGGCGCTGGATTACCGCGCTGTGGTGCGCGGGTGCGTTTTTCGACGCGAGTCAGACTGTACTGATCATGCATGCCGAGGGTAGGCATTACAACTGGCTGCCGCTCTTCGGAACCGAGCTGGTGTCGTGGCTTCCCTGGGCGCTGGCCACTCCACTCGTGATTCGTCTGGCGCGGCGATACCCGATGGTTCGCGGCGTGACCGCGCGGACAGTGGCCGTGCACCTCCTGGCTTTCGCCGTCTTAAGCGCGGTTACCGAGACGTGGTCCACCGTGCTGCAGATGCTCTTCAACCCGTATCACAATCGAAAGTGGCCGACATTTGTGGACACGTGGACCACGACATTCATCTTCCAAGCGCTTACGTTCCTGATCGCGTATGCCCTGATTTTGACCGTTACCTATGTGGTGGACGCGAGAGAGAGCATGGCCCGACAGGTGACGGAGACTGCGCGGCTCAATGAGGAGCTCTCGAAGGCACAGCTCGCAGCACTGCGCCGGCAGATGGAGCCGCACTTCATGTTCAATACGCTCAATTCCATCGCCGGCCTGGTGCGCGATCATAGCAACGACGCCGCCGTCAGTATGATCGTCGGGCTGAGTGATTTTTTGCGCCGCGCCACGGCGGATTCCGATCGATCGCAGGTGACACTTGCGGAGGAGGTCGAGTATCTACAACGCTACTTGGAGATTCAGAAAGTTCGCTTTGGAGAACGGCTTGAGGTGAGCGTCGATATTCCGGCTGAGCTGCTGCGTGCACAAGTTCCCACCCTTTTGCTGCAACCGCTGGTGGAGAATGCCATCAAGCACGGCATTGCCAAGAGTATTGCCGGCGGAGCCATACGCATTGCCGGTGCGCGCCACAATGGCGCCCTTCGCCTGACGGTCTACAATGACGGCCCGAGCGACCCCGCGGATTGGCAGACTGCGCACACGGGTGTCGGCCTCGGTAATCTGCGCACACGTTTGCAAATCCTGCACGGTGGCGAATCCGAGTTGCAGCTGAGGCGTGCCGCTCCCGAAGGCGTGGAAGTGGTCGTGACCCTGCCCCTTAAAGAGGCATGAATCGTGCCCCTCGACAAGCGGCCCGTGTCAATACACGCTCTGGTGGTCGACGACGAATCGTTGGCACGACGTAATTTGATCGTACTCTTGCGCGATGATCCGGAGATTGCGTCCGTAGTGGAATGCGGGTCAGGGCCGGAAGCCATTGAGCAAATCAAAAAATCCAAGCCTGACCTGGTGTTTCTCGACGTGCAGATGCCCGAATGCGGAGGCTTCGATGTCCTCGAGTTGCTGGGCAGCGAGGTGCCGCCGACCGTCATCTTTGTAACGGCGTACGACGAATATGCGCTGCGGGCCTTCGAGGCGGGGGCGCTCGATTACCTGCTGAAACCATTCGATGACGCGCGCTTCCGTCGTGCGCTGAGTCGCGCCAAGGACAAACTCGCCCACTACGCGCAGTCGCGGCCCGCGAAGCGACTGGTGGTCAAAAGTCGGGGTCAGGTGCTGTTCCTGGATGCGGCGGACATCGACTGGATCGAGGCTGCGGGCTACTACGCCTGCCTGCATGTGGGTCCCGACACGCACATCTTGCGTCGCACGCTGTCAGAACTCGAGAAAGACCTGGGCGAAGAAAAGTTCACCCGTATTCACCGCTCGATCATCGTGAACCTCGAGCGCATTCGCGCGCTGGAGCTCCAGAGCGGAGGCGAGTACGAGGTCGTATTGAAATCCAAGGTCCGATTGCCGCTGAGCCGACGCTTTCGCAAGGGACTTCAGGATCGTCTGGGCGTGTTGTCGGGAGGCGATAGCTAGGCGGTAGCAGACCGGTGCGTGACCGTGGTCGCGGCGCTGCTCAAAGTAGTCAGCCAGATTCGACCGCTCATCGACCGCAAATTGCCGCTCGACAGGAGTCGCCGCGAGGCTCTGCGCCACGCGTTACCGTGAAAATGTGGAAATAGTTGCAACCTTGGGATTCGCTGCGGTGTTCTTGGGCCGGCAGATGCGGTGGCAGTACTGCGCATGTCGCGGTACGCCCCCAATGGTTTTGGCTCTCACTGCCGAGCTTGCGGCAGATTGGGGATGTTTACCGCTATGAATCAATCGGTTGCGCCAGAAACTCGACCAGGATGGTGGTGGCGTTTTGCCGGTGCCGGCGCCGTCCTCGCGTTGGCGGTCGTGGCGTGGCTGCTGGCGCGTCCGCATGCGGGCGACCCCGCCTCGGATAAGGATGCTGCATTGCCGCCACTGGTGACGGTGGTCGTGCCCGCGCTGGGTGCCGTCACAGCGAAGGTTTCCTTGACCGGGCTGATCAGTGCGCGCAACGACATGCCTATCGGCAACGAGGGGGATACGGGCCGCATCGCCGAAGTGCTGGTCGAAGCCGGCGATCGGGTCCGCAAGGGCCAGGTCCTGGCGCGCTTGAACCCGATTACCGCGCAGTCACAGCTCGACAGCGCTGAAGCATCGCTCGATGAAGTGCTGGCGAACGCGGCGGTGGCGCAGAGCGAATGGGCACGGGCGCAGCAGGGCGAGGATATCTTTTCGAAGGAAGAAAACGAGCGCCGTCGCACCACCGCGCTGACCGCCCAGGCAAAGGTCAAAGCCGCTCGGGCGCAGGTCCGGGATGCGCGCAACAAGCTGGCGCAAACCACCATCCTGGCGCCCACCGACGGTATTGTGCTCACGCGCAGCGCTGAAGTGGGTCAAATTGCCGTGCCGGGGTCCACGGTGTTATTTCATCTCGCGCGCGATGCCGAGATCGAGATGCGCGGGCAGGTGGCCGAGCAGGATGTGCCGCGATTGGCGCTCGGGCAGACCGCCACGGTGCGACTCGACGGGGTGGCCAAGAGCTTCACCGGCTCGATCTGGCAGATTGGCGCCATCATCGATGCCGGCACGCGACAGGGCACCGTGCGTATCGTCCTGCCGGCGGATCAGAATCTGCGGCCCGGCTCCTTTGCGCGCGCCGATATCGAGGTGGGCAGTACCACGGGAGTATTGCTGCCGCAGACCGCCGTGCTCAGCGATGAGCACGGCAACTACGTGTTGGTCGTCGGCAGCGACAACAAGCTCGAGCGGCGCGCGGTGACTGTGGGCGGCGCGCGCACCGAGGGCCTGCTGGTGCGCCAAGGCCTTGATGGCAGCGAGCGGGTGGTCGCGATTGCCGGCGCCTTCCTGCGCACCGGCGAGACCGTAACCGTCGCCGGCAAAGCGAGCTGACCATGAAACGCATATCAGCCTGGGCCATTACACATCCGGTGTTCCCGCTGGTGATGTTCGCGGTGCTGAGCGTGTTCGGCATCGTGGCGTTCATCCGCTTGCCGATCACACTCAATCCGGATATCTCCGCTCCCTTCGTCCAGGTCACGATCAGTGAGCCAGGCGCGGCACCGGCGGAACTCGAGACGCAGATACTGCAGAAGGTCGAGGGGGCGGTCGCCAACATCGGCAACGTCAAAAACATCACGTCCACGGCGACCGAAGGGTCGGCACAGACAGTGATCGAATTTCAGATTCGCACGCCCGTGGATCGCGCCACCACCGACGTGCGCGATGCCGTAGCTCGTGTGCGCGCCGATCTGCCCCAGGGAATCCTCGAGCCGCAAGTGCAGCGCTTGGACGCGGACGGCGGCCCGATCGTGTACTTCGCCATCAGCACCACGGGGATGAGTGAGGAGCAGCTGTCCTGGTTCGTCGATGACACGATCAGCAAGCGGCTGTTGGCGATCTCCGGCGTGGCACAGGTCAGTCGCTCCGGTGGTGTGAGTCGCGAGATTCGGGTCGATCTCGATCCGGCACGCATGGAGTCCTACGGCATCACGGCCGGCGAAGTCAATCAGCAGTTGCGGCTGGTGAATGTCGATGCCGCAGGGGGGCGCGCCCAGGTGGGGGGTTCCGAGCAGTCGATCCGGGTGCTCGGCGGTGCGCACAGCGCGTTGCAGCTCGGTGAAGTGCGTCTGACCATGCCCGATGGCCGAGTGGCGCGCCTGCGCGATATTGCCGATGTGCGCGATGGCGTCGAGGAGGTCCGCAGCATCTCGCGCTTGAATGGCCGGCCCGCCACCACATTTGCCGTGTTCAAGGCCAAGGGCGCCTCGGACGTGACCACACTGCATCGGGTGCAGGAGGAGCTGGCCAAGATCAGCCGGGAAGCACCGAGTATCACGCTCAAGCAGGTCTTTACCACCGTCGACTTCACGCAGCAGCAATACAAGTCCTCGATCGAAGCGTTGGTCGAAGGCGCGTTGCTCGCGGTCGTGGTCGTGATGCTGTTCCTGCGCGACTGGCGCGCCACGGTGATCGCAGCGCTTGCCATTCCGCTCGCGGCGCTGCCGACCTTCGCCTTCATGCAATGGTTCGGCTTCACGCTCAATCAGATGACGCTGCTCGCGCTGTCGTTGATCACCGGCGTGCTGGTGGACGATGCGATCGTCGAAGTGGAGAACATCACGCGACACATGAAGATGGGTAAGAGCGCGTATCGCGCCGCGATGGACGCGGCGGATGAGATCGGCCTCGCGGTCGTGGCGTGCTCGGGCGCCATCATCGCGGTATTTTTGCCGGTCAGCTTTCTCGGCGGCTTGGTCGGCCAGTTCTTCATCCAGTTCGGATTCACCGTCGCGGTGGCCGTATTCATGTCATTGCTGGTGGCTCGCCTGATCAGTCCGCTGATGGCGGCGTACACGCTCAAGCCGCACGCGGGGCTGCGCAGCGCCGACGGCAAGATCATGGATTGGTATTTGCGCGCGCTACGCTGGTCGGTCGAGCACCGGGTCAAGACCTTGATAACCGGATTGGCGATCTTCGTGGTATCGGTGGCGGGCTTGGCGTTGATCCCGAAGACATTCACCCCCGACGCGGATTTTGCCTCCTCCACGTTGCGGATCGAGCTTCCGCCGGGTGTGTTGCTGTCGCAGACCGCCGCAGCGTCTGCCCGGGCCTATCAGATCCTGCAGCGCTATCCCGAGGTCGCCAATGTGGTCGAGTCGCTCGGTGAGAGCGAGGACGGTGAGGTTCGCTCCGGCAATCTCTACATTCAGCTGGTGCCGCCGTCGCAGCGCAAGCTCACGCAGAAGCAGTGGGAGAAGCAGGCGATCAAGGCGCTGCACAGCATTCCGGATGCGCGGATCACCTTTCAGAGCCAGTCCGACGGCGAGGGTCGTGATTTGACGCTGTACGTGGTCGGCAGCAACCCGCAGCTGGTCGATCAAACCGCCCGCGAAGCCATCGAGCAGATGCGCGGACTGAAGGAGCTGCGCGATCCGCGCATCAATGGCGATATGGTGCGGCCGGAATTGCAGGTGCGCCCCAATCTGGACAAAGCCGCGCAACTGGGCGTCACGGCAGCGAGTATCTCCGAGACGGTGCGTCTGGCGACCTTGGGTGATTTGCCGCAGAACAACGCCAAGTTCTCGCTGCCGGACCGGCAGATCCCGATTCGCGTCAGCCTGATCGAATCGGCGCGTTCCGATCCGGCGACGATCGAGAATCTGCCGGTGCGCACGAGCAGCGGCGCCACGGTGCCGCTCAAGGCGGTCGCGGATATCGGCTTTGGGCAGGGGCCGTCGAAAGTGCGTCGCTACAACCAGAATCGACGCGTCTCGCTCGAAGCCGATTTGAACAATTCGCAGCTCGGTACGGCGCTGGATAAGATCCGGGCATTGCCGGTGTACAAGCACTTGCCCGCCGGCGTGCAAATCGTCGAGATCGGCACCGCGCAGTACATGCAGGAGCTGTTCGCAAGCTTCGTGTGGGCGATGATTGCGGGGGTGATGCTGGTGTTCGCGGTGCTGGTGCTGTTATTCGTGCGTCTGTTTCAACCCATCACGATACTTTCCGCGCTGCCGCTCTCCATCGGTGGCGCGGTGCTGGCACTCGTCGTTACCCATAGCCCATTCTCGCTGCCCACGGTGCTGGGCATTTTGATGTTGATGGGAATTGTGGCGAAGAATTCCATTTTGCTGGTGGACTTTGCGATCGAGGAAATGCGCAGCGGCAAGGATCGCCTCACGGCGTTGCTCGAAGCGGGACACAAGCGCGCACGTCCGATCGTCATGACGTCGGTGGCGATGATCGCGGGTATGCTTCCGGTCGCGATGGTGGCGAGTGCCTCATTTCAGGCGCAGATGGCGTTGGCGGTCATCGGCGGATTGGTGACCTCGACCGCTCTGACGCTGGTCATGGTGCCGGCGACATTCACTTGGATCGATGATCTGGAGCGCTGGGTCAGCCGCAAGATCGGTCATCGCTGGATCAACAGCACTATCGCCGGCGCGGACGTATCAGGGGCACCTGGCGCCACATCGCCGCAAGTACGCGCGGCAAGCGGCCACGAGCAGGATCTGCCGGGCACCCCGCTGCCCGACGCCGCGGCATGAGGTGCGATATGAGCCGTTGCCCACGGGACTGCGGAAGCAAGGCGTTGGCGGCGCCGCGAACCGGGGCCGTCTGGATGGCGTTGGCCACCGCGCTGCTGGCAGGCTGCGCGGTGGGCCCAAACTATCACTCGCCGGCGGCCCCGAAGACGCAAGGGTTTACCCCCGATCCCTTGCCCAGCGCGACCGAGGCCACCGCCGTCCGCGGTGGTGAGGCGCAGCGCTTTGCGTTCGGGGGTGATTTGCCGGGGCAGTGGTGGATGCTGTTCGGATCCCAGGAGCTCGATGCGCTGATCGCGCAAGCCCTGAAGCAGTATCCGGACATTGCCGCGCAGCAGGCGGCGTTGCGTGCGGCGCGCGAGAATGTGCGGGCCGAGCAGGGCGTGTTTGCACCCCAGCTGCAGGGCACGGTGAATCAGCAACGCGCGAAGATCAGCGGTGCTTCGATTTCGCCCGGATTTCCGAGTTTCATCACCAGTCTCTATCAGGCCAACGTCAACGTTTCCTATACCTTCGACGTGTTCGGCGCGGAGCGGCGTACGCTCGAAGGGCTGCGCGCGCAAGCGGAGAATCAAACCTATCAATTGGAGGCGAGTGTGCTGACGTTGACCTCCAACGTCGCAACCAGCGCCATCGGATTGGCTGCGGCGCGTGAGCAGATCGAGGTCACTCACCAGATCATCGCGGTCGAAGAGAACCAGCTGCACCTGATTGAGCGTCAGTATGAGTCGGGTGTGCGCACGCGCGCCGATGTACTGCAGCAGCAGTCGAACCTGGCCTCCGTGCGCGCGACGCTGCCGGCGCTGCAACAACAGTTGGCGAGCTACGAGCATGCACTCGCGGCACTGACCGGGCAGTTTCCACATGATGCCGCGCACGTCGCGCTGAGGCTGTCGGACCTGAAATTACCTGAAGAAATCCCGGTCAGTCTGCCCTCGACCTTGGTCGCACAGCGTCCCGACATCCAGGCGCAGGCGGCGCAACTGCACCAGGCCAGCGCGGCCGTCGGTGTGGCCACGGCCAACATGCTGCCTCAACTGACGCTCACCGGCTCAGCCGGTGGCGAGAGTCTCGCATGGAGTAGCCTGCTGCAGGGCAGCTCGAGCGTGTGGAGCATCGCCAGCGGCTTGACTCAGCCCCTCTTTGAAGGCGGCACCCTCCGGGCCAAGCGCCGTGCGGCGGTGGATCTCTACGATCAGGCCAGCGCGCAATACCGGCTGGTGGTGCTGAACGCATTTCAAAACGTCGCTGACACGCTCACTGCGCTCGGCAATGACGCACAGGCGCTCAAGGCGCAGAACGATGCGGTCAGCTCCGCCAACGCCGGCTTCGAGCTGATCCAGCGGCAGTATGAGGCCGGTGCGGTGAGCTACGTGACGCTGCTGACGGCGCAGCAGGCCTATCAGCAGGCACGCATCGCTTATGTGCGCGCCTTGTCGAGCCGTTTCACCGATACCGTGACGCTGTTTCAGGCGCTGGGCGGCGGCTGGTGGAACCGCGATGACCTGGCGATAGCGGTGGCCGCTGCCAAAAATCAAGCGTCGCAGTAACGTCTCGAGCGGCGACCGTCCAAACACTCGCTCAATGGCTTTTATAGCCGCGCGGTAGCACTGGCGGCAGAGCTCGGGCCGTGCAACGCCGCTCGCCACATTTGCTGCAGCGTAGCCGGCGCGTCACTTCCTCGAGCTTGGCGTCCCAACCGCAAACGTTCGCCAGCGACCTGGGAAGTATTCGCCGTTCATGTCCGCAGGCTGCGCATTTCAAGATCAGCTCATATTGTCCGAACTCGTCGGAGAGCTTCTCGACTTTGAACCCGCGGCGCATCCCGCGCACGTTAGCGCCTATCGGCTGTGAGTATCCACGGGATAACTCGTACAGTATATGCGCACGGGACAGCTGTATAACTTCCGGTATCGACGCCCTGTCCTACTTCCCCCCAGCCCAGTTATGTGAAGGAGAGCGAGGAGCGGCGTCGCGGTCGACGCGTCTAATTGGGCGCGGGGCTGTCCGCGGAAATGGCGACGACGCCATTGGTCAGCGTCGTGCGAGTGGAGGTACTCGCCGCCGGCTGCGTGATCACCAACGTGGTGCCTGGCCCGACCACGGTGGCCAGATCAGTGAGGAATTCGGACGGGATGTTGAAGACGGCGAGCAGTTCAGCGGTGGATACGGTGTTCTCGTCCTTCCCTGAGACCTCAAGCCATCTTGGTATGGGTCGCCCGGTAGCCGGATCCGAGGGTTCGGCGCCCGATAGTTCGAGCCTCGTAAGCACATGCAGCGTGATTTTGCGATGCCGATCCATGAGAGTGAACGGCGCATGACCGATCTCGATGCCGTTGCGGAACACGCGGATGCGCTGATCCTCGTTGGTCAGCAGGATGGTAACCGGGCCCTCCGGCGCCGCTTCCGGCTGCCAGGCAAGTCCGTTCACGAGAGAAGGCCCGTTGACCGGCGTGCCGCTCGCGTTAACCGGCGCCACCAGGCCCGGGTGTGCCACGTCGTCTGGAAATACCTTCTCGTCGGACACCACGACGGTCAGGCCGGTCTTCGTCTCTGCGAACAGCTTCCGGGCGAACTCATAAGGCAGGCGCACACAGCCGTGAGATGCCGGATAACCCGGAAGGCGGCCCGCGTGGATTGCGATTCCGTCCCAGGTAAGTCGCTGCATGTAGGGCATCGGGGCGGCGTTGTAGAGGTTGGAGTAGTGATCCTCTTTCTTCTGCAGAATCGTGAATACGCCAGTGGGTGTTCGGTGACCCTTTTTACCGGTGGAAATGGTGGATGCGCCGATGATCACACCATTGCGGTATACGTAGGCCAACTGCTCGGGCAGTGACACGACCAACACGATCGGCCCCCGCGGTGATACTTCGGGGACCCACAGGTATTCACCGGGCTTGAGCTTGGCGGGCACCACCGTCTTGGCGGTGCCCAAGGTGGAGGTGTGCTTCGGGGGAGCCTTCCCCGTGGCGGCGAGGCCGACGGGCGCCTGCAGCAGAGCAAAACAAGCGAATAAGAGCGGCGGGATTTTCATTTCAACCAATATACGTGTAATTACCTCGTTGCTGCGCAACCAGGTAATCAGCGAAGTCGCGGTTCTGATCCAGGTCAACAAGATGCGCTGCGAAAGATAACTGAATTACTAAAGGAGAAGGGGCAAGGAGAGTGATTGGCCGAAGGTCTCATGGACGCGAAATCGGCCTTAGCGTTAATAGGGTCGGCATGCAGATCTCAAACATGTTCGTTTTAATCGTCACGGCCTGCGCCCTCTCCGCCGCACAAGCCCAGACCCCTCTCATCAGCGCGCCGAGCGGTACGAAAACGCTGGCGGCAACCCTCAAGGTCTACGCCTTTCCGGGCGCCGGTCAGAGTGCTCAGCAGCAATCGCAAGACGAAACGGAGTGCTACAACTGGGCAGGACAGGAGACCGGTCTCGACCCTTTCCATATCGCGAACCAGGCCGCGGAGCAACAGCAGCAGGCCGCGCAACAACAACAGCAAGCGCAGCAGTCCACCTCTGGTTCCGCGGTGAAGGGTGCGGTGGGCGGAGCAGCCGGCGGAGCGATCATCGGTGCCATCGCCGGCAACGCGGGCAAAGGTGCGGCGATCGGTGCGGGTGTGGGCGCAATCGGTAATCACGCGCGGGCGCAGAGCCAAGCGAATCAAGCGAGCCAGCAGGCGGCTCAGCAATCGCAAGCCGCCGCTAGAACATCTACCGCCCAAATGAATGAGTTTAAGAAGGCTTTCTCGGCGTGTTTGGAGGCAAAAAAATATACCGTCAGATTTTAAGCTCGCGCACGCCAGCCGCCTTGCGGCGGCGCTCATCTTGGCTGTTCTCTCTCCGTCGTTTGCCGCCGCCGATTCGCCGTTTCCGGCCCCGTATTGCGAGTAACGACGCCTTAACGGGCACATTGCTGGCTGTGGCGTTGGACAAGCGGCGAAGCGGATACCCAACCGGAGTAATTGGGGACGCGCTCCTGGAGTAAGTCGACGGCCATCGTGTGCCGGCCATATCTGCGGAGACATTGGCGACACAGAAGCTCGTGGCGACCCCATGTATCTGAATTCCCACGAGATTCCGTCCATGAGCCGTTTTCATCCCGGCCATGAAGATAATGAGATTGAATCATATTCCCGGGCGCTCGCATTGTGACGTTGAGGAAGCGAAGTCCTCGGCGAGGTCAGCGACCATGGCGAATTCGGTTGCAGTCTCCTTCGAATTCTTTCCGCCGAACGACGATGCCGCGGCCTCGAGTCTCTGGGCCGCCGTAGAGCGCCTGGCGCCGCTGCGACCGAAATTCGTCTCGGTCACCTACGGTGCCGACGGCTCGACGCGCTCGCGCACGCATGACTGTGTGCTGCGCATCCTGCGCGAGACGGATCTCGTCGTCGCGCCGCATCTCACCTGCGTCGGCGCGCCGCGCGAGGACATCATTGCCATCGCGGAGGACTACTGGCGCAACGGCGTGCGGCACATGGTGGCGCTGCGCGGTGACCCGGCGGCGGCCACACTCGATGCGCCACGCCGCTACCAACCCCACCCGGGCGGGTTTGCGTACGCCTCGGACCTCGTCGCGGGCGTCCGCAAAGCGGCACCTTTCGAGATCTCGGTCGCCGCGTATCCGGAAGGCCATCCGGAATCCGGCACGGTGGAGGCGGATCTCGACAACCTGAAGCGCAAGATCGACGCGGGCGCGAACCGGGCGATCACGCAATTCTTCTTCGACACCGATGTGTTTCTGCGCTACCGGGATCGGTGCGCGGCCCGCGGCATCGGCGCATGCATCGTGCCGGGCATTCTTCCGATCACGCGCTTCCCTCAGCTGGTGCGTTTCGCGGAGCGATGCGGTGCGAGCGTGCCGGAGTGGTTGCGCCGGCGCTTCGATGGATTGGACGACGATCCTGAGACGCGCCGCATGATCGCGGCGCACGTCGCGATCGACCAGGTACAACGACTGCGTCGAGCACGGCGTCGATGAGTTCCACTTCTACACGCTGAACCGCGCCGAGCTCGCCTACGCGATTTGTCACGCGCTCGGGCTGCGTCCGCAGACCCTCCGCAAACCCGGGTGGCTTGATGAGCGTTCCCGCAGATCCGGCCGCGAGCGCGGGGACGTCGCAGCGCCGACGTGCCGCCGCTTTCCTCGAGCTGCTCGGAACACGACTCGTCATCCTCGACGGCGCCATGGGCACCATGATCCAGCGCCACAAGCTCGGCGAGGCCGATTTCCGCGGCACCCGATTCGCGGCGTGGCCGCGGGACCTGCGCGGCAACAACGATCTCCTGTCGATCACCCAGCCCCAGCTGATCGAGTCGATTCACCGCGAATATCTCGACGCGGGCGCCGATGTGATCACGACCAATACGTTCAACTCGAGCCCGGTCTCGCAGGCGGACTACGGCATGCAGGAGCTCGCCCGCGAGCTCAACCTCGCCGCCGCGCGCCTCGCCCGCAAGGCGGCCGACGAGGCGACCGAGCGCTCCGGTCGGCAACGCTTCGTTGCCGGCGCTCTCGGCCCCACCAGCCGCACGGCCTCGATCTCGCCCGACGTCAACGATCCGTCGTTCCGCAACGTCGACTTCGACGAGCTCGCCCGGGGCTACGCCGGCGCCGCCCGCGCGCTCATCGAGGGCGGCGTGGATGTGCTCCTGGTCGAGACCATATTCGATACGCTGAACGCCAAGGCCGCGCTTGTTCGCCGTCCGCGAGACCCTCGACGAGCTCGGGATCGATCTGCCGATCATCGTCTCCGGAACGATCACCGATGCGTCGGGGCGCACTCTGTCCGGGCAAACGACCGAGGCGTTCTGGAACTCCGTCCGTCACGTGCGTCCGGCGGCGGTGGGCCTCAACTGCGCGCTCGGCGGCAAACAGCTCCGTCCGTACATCGAGGAGCTCGCGCGCATCGCCGACACCTACGTGTGCGCCTATCCGAACGCGGGCTTGCCGAACGCCTTCGGCGACTACGACGAGTCCGCGCGCGAGACGGCGGAGATCCTCGCCGACTTCGCCGCGAGCGGCTTCGTCAACATGGTGGGCGGCTGCTGCGGCACCACCCCCGAGCATATCCGCGCCGTCGCGAAGGCCGTGGCGGACATCGCGCCGCGCGTCCTGCCGACGATCGCGCCGGCGTGCCGGCTGAGCGGTCTCGAGCCGCTCGCCATCGATGCGCGGAGCCTGTTCGTCAACGTCGGCGAGCGCACCAACGTCACCGGCTCCGCCAAGTTCCGCAAGCTGATCGAGGCGGGCGACTACGCGGCGGCGGTCGACATCGCCCGCCAGCAGGTGGCGAACGGCGCGCAGGTCATCGACGTCAACATGGACGAGGGCATGCTCGACTCGCAGGCCGCCATGGAGAAATTTCTGCGGCTGATCGCCGGCGAGCCCGACGTCGCGCGCGTGCCGGTGATGATCGATTCCTCCAAATGGTCGGTGATCGAAGCGGGCCTCAAGTGCGTGCAGGGCAAGTCGATCGTGAACTCGATCAGCATGAAGGAAGGCGAGGAGGTGTTCCTCGAGCACGCCCGCAAGGTCATGCGCTACGGCGCGGCCGTCGTGGTCATGGCGTTCGACGAGAAGGGGCAGGCGGACACCGTCGAGCGCAAGATCGCGATCTGCGAGCGGGCCTACAAGCTCCTGCACGGAGTCGGTCGGATTCGCCCCCGAGGACATCATCTTCGATCCCAACATCTTCGCTGTCGCCACCGGCATCGAGGAACACAACCGCTACAGCCTCGACTTCATCGAGGCCACCGCCGCGATCAAGGCGCGCATGCCGGCCGTGCACGTGAGCGGCGGCGTGAGCAACGTCTCGTTCTCGTTCCGCGGCAACGATGCGGTGCGCGAGGCCATGCATTCGGTGTTCCTGTATCACGCGATCCGAGCGGGCCTCACCATGGGCATCGTGAACGCCGGCCAGCTCGCGATCTACGAGGAGATTCCGCCGGACCTGCGCGAGCGCGTCGAGGATGTGATCCTGGCGCGGCGTGCCGACGCCACCGAACGCCTGCTCGAGATCGCGGAGCGCTTCAAGGGCGGCGGCGCGATGAAGCGCGTGGACGACCTCGAGTGGCGCAAGCTCGCCCGTCGCCGAGCGCCTGAAGCACGCGCTCGTCAAGGGCATCGACCAGTTCGTCCTCGAGGACACCGAAGAGGCGCGGCTCGCAGGCCGCGCGGCCGCTCGATGTGATCGAAGGCCCCCTCATGGACGGGATGAACGTGGTGGGCGATCTGTTCGGCGCGGGCAAGATGTTTCTCCCGCAAGTGGTCAAGTCGGCGCGTGTGATGAAAAAGGCGGTCTCGGTGCTGGTGCCCTACATCGAGCGCGGCAAAACGGGCGGCGCGCGCTCGAACGGCAAGGTGGTGATGGCCACCGTGAAAGGCGACGTGCACGACATCGGCAAGAACATCGTCGGCGTCGTCCTGCAGTGCAATAACTTCGAGGTCATCGATCTCGGCGTCATGGTCTCCTGCGAGAAAATCCTCGAGACCGCCAAGCGCGAGGGGGCGAGCCTCATCGGATTGTCCGGCCTCATCACGCCCTCGCTCGACGAAATGGTGCACGTCGCGAAGGAGATGCAGCGGCTCGGGTTTCACGTGCCGCTCCTGATCGGCGGCGCGACGACCTCGCCGGCGCACACCGCCGTCAAGATCGATCCGCAATACGAAGGTCCGGTGGTGTACGTCAAGGACGCGTCCCGCTCGGTCGGCGTCTGCCAGCAGCTCGTGACACCGGAGACGTGCGATGCGTACGTCGCGACGGTCAAGGCCGAGCACGCCCGGCGGCGCGAGCAGCATCGCAACAAGAGCGCCAAGGCACCGCAGCTCTCGCTCGCTCAGGCGCGCGCGCGCAAGTTCAAGATCGACTGGGCGCGCTATGTCCCGCCCACGCCGCGCTTTCTGGGCCTCAAGACCTTCGACGATTACCCGCTCGAGGAACTGGTTCCCTACATCGACTGGATGCCGTTCTTCAATGCCTGGGAATTCGCCGGCAAGTTTCCGGACGTGTTGACGGACTCCGTGGTGGGCGAGGCGGCGAGCAACCTGTACGCGGATGCGACCAAAATGCTCGACCAGTTGATCCGCGAGCGCTGGCTCAAGGCGCGCGCCGTCGTGGGACTCTTTCCGGCGAACACCGTGGGCGATGATGACATCGAGGTGTACACGGACGAGTCGCGCACGGCGGCGCTTCTCGAAGCTGCATCAGCTCAGGCAGCAGAAGGCCAAGTCGCAGGACCAGGCGCAGCTCTGCCTGTCGGACTTCGTCGCGCCCGCCTCGAGTGGGCGCGCGGACTACATCGGCGCGTTCGCAGTGACCACCGGCATCGGGATCGACGAGCACGTCGCGCGCTTCGAGGCGGCGCATGACGACTACAGCAGCATCATGCTCAAGGCGCTCGCCGACCGGTTGGCCGAGGCGCTCGCGGAGCGCATGCACGAGCGCGTGCGGCGCGAAATCTGGGGCTATGCGGCAGAGGAGTCGCTCGACGGCCAGGCGCTGATTCGCGAGGAGTACAAGGGCATCCGGCCGGCCCCCGGATACCCGGCCTGTCCCGATCACACCGAGAAGGCGGCGCTCTGGCGGCTCCTCGACGCCGAGCGCACCACGCGGCATACGCTTGACGGAGTCCTACGCCATGTTTCCCACCGCGGCCGTGAGCGGCTGGTATTTTTCGCACCCCGAATCCCATTACTTCGGTGTGGGGCAGATCGACCGCGAGCAAGTGGCGAGCTATGCGGAGCGCAAGGGCGTCAGTCTCGACGAGATGGAGCGCTGGCTCGCACCGAATCTCGGCTACGATCCGGAGGCGCGCCCGGCGGCCGATGCCGCCTGAATCGTGATGCGGTCACATTTGAGAAAGTGGCAGCCCCAAGGGCCCAACTCCACATACAATCCCGGCGATAGCAGGTCGCACCCGGACCGATCGTAGCTCGCATCCGACAAGGCGTCGACCAGATGCACAGTGGCTCCTCGCACTTCTTCCCAGGCACGCGCACCTGTGCCTGAGCGCTCTGGTCGCTGAGATTGACCACGATGAGACGTCGTATCGGTGTCCTTGACCCAGCTCCAGGCAACCAAGTTTTGAAAGCTTGAATTGTCCGGACCAGCCGCTTCGTTCGCAGAGCGTCCACTCGCCCTCGCTGAATATCGGTGCTCTGATGGCTGACAGCAGCCTGGTGTAGAACATCTGAATTGCCGGGTCCGCGGGCTCCGCGGGGCGTCTGCCGAGAAAGACCGGCAGCCTTGACCTTGCGGCCTTCAAACTGTCCTTCATGGAAGAGCCTTGCTCCCGGAAGGGAGGAAAACGCGACGGCCACTGCGCGTTCCTTCGCAGGAGAAAAGGCCGCTGCCGCGCGCGGCTCATCATGGTTCTCGAGGAATCGGAGCAGCTTCTGCTGGTAGCGCGAGATCGGCGCACAGGTGAAGTCGCGCGCTTTCGGCAGTTTCGTGTTCCAGACGATCATAGAGCCGCTTGTCGTAGCAGAAGTCAAACCCAAGCTGTTGCAGCTCCCACTCCAGGTCCCAATAGGCTTCGGCAATGAAGAGGAAGTTCGGATGCGCGCTCTTGTCGTGGCCGGTATGACATCACCCCAGTACTCGGTCGGCGGTCGTTGTCCGGCGCGCCCGCCCCAAGTACGTTCGAAAATTGTGTTCAGCAATAGCATCGCCATGTCGCAACGAATGCCGTCACACTGAGCCGCGATACCGCAGACAGTATCGGTTGCGGCCTGTCGAAGGCCGGGCTCAAACGCGTTGAGCTGCAGAACATCGGGCCAAGCGGGAAAAAAGGGATCACGTCCGCAGGCGTACACCCTTCCTTGTATTTCCATGACGGATCCGGGGTCCTGCCTCGCTTCCTCGCTATGTCCGCCAATGAAGTATTCCGGGTGTTCGCTGACCCACGGGTGATCCGGCGCCACATGGTTCGGCACGAAATCCAGGAGCAGCTTCATGCCCCGGTTTGCGAGCTCTCGTCGGGCAACGGCCAGACCCTCGGCGCCACCGAGATGGCCGTCCACGACATAGCGTCGAATGCCGTAGGGCGACCCGACATTGTCTTGCAACCTAAAATCGGGCAGGACTCGTCGGAACTCGTCAACCAGAGTCTTGTTCTGATTGGCAATCGCAATGCCCGCCGGGCTTCGCTCCCAAACGCCCATGAGCCAGACGGCGTGGAATCCGTAGTGGGCGATGCGATCCCACTCATCCCCAGGCACGCAGCCCAAGTCAATAGGCTTGCCCGCCGTCCGGCTGAGTTCGGCAAGCCAGACCCAGGTATTGATTTCATACAACGTGGGATATCGGACCCACTTGGACGTGGTCATCGTTTGATTCTCGGGTGCGTGGTCGCCTTGACCGTCCGGTTCAGGGTACGACGTTGCCGAACTCATAGGCAATGGAGGTATTCACCCCATAGTCGAGTGTTACTGCCTGGGCACTGGGCGGCCGGCTGTCGTAGTTTCCAAAGTTGCTCAGCTTCAGGGAGAAACGATCCGTCAGCTTGAACGTCAATGTGACGTTGAGAGTCGCTCGTACTCGTGGGGCGTCGGTGATGCTTGGAAACAATAGGAGCGAGGTATTGAGATTGATTTTCGGGTAGGTGAACTTAAACATCCGCCATTGACCGCCGAACACTGACTCGAGGCTGCTATGACTTTTGCCGCCGTCTACCGCCCATTCCTGATCGACGGCGAGTCCGGCAACACCGTTGAGCCGGGTATCGCCCGTCTGGTACAGGTGCCGTCCCAGCACGGATCCGAGGACGACGCGCCCATCGATGCCGAGGTTCTGGTCACGTTGGAGCGCGTTCAGTAATCCCCAAAAGTTGGGTCCGGGGCGCAGGAAGAAGAGGGTCGAGGAGATATCAGTCTGCGTGGAATCGTCGCCCGATGATGAGCGAGTTGACGCAAACTGTGCGTTCAATTGCGCTTCTCGAGACTCGTCGCTGTATTGCTCGTCGAATTGAAAGCTGAGCTGCGACACGTCGCTGGATCGGGTGAAGTTGTAGCCGAAGGCGACCGAGCCATTGATGCGCTGCCAGAAATCCGACTCGTACGGCAGTATCCGTGTGACTTCCCGAATCGGTATGGTCACGGTGTCCCCACCGGTACCGACGAGGAGGTTCGTGCCGTCCGGATCGGTACTGATCATCCCGGCGAAATGCTCGCCCCCGAATTTCTCCACCCGGAATGAATAATTGCTCTGGATCGAGCGCACGGACGGCCATTCGATCGAAATGCTGCCGGTGTGCGCGGAATTGACCTGCAGAAGGCCGAATTTCAGGTACAGGATCCGGCAGGTGATACGGTCCCCATTCTGCAGCGTAACGATGTCGGTCTTCGCTCTTACGGCGCCCATGGCGGTGGCGGACCACAAAACGCACAAAAGCAGCGCCAGCCGGCCGAGCGACCGCCAATCACCTTTTCGGAGCAAGTGACGTTGAGTTGTCATCCGCGTAGAGCCGCTCGACTTGGTTGTGTATAGCGGCGTCCACGACATCATCGAATGTTGGATCAAGTTTTCTTGCTGATTGGGCTTAGTGATTCACTCGCAGAGCAAACCGCACTCGCCCCGCAGACTCGGTGCACGACTGCGCGCCACTGCCCATTCTCTATTTAGTTCGGCGGGGAGGGCGGAAGTAAATGTGCCTTTTGTCGCATATACAGTCTCGACAGCAACGGGTTCGATGCGGGGACACGTTCAAGCGCGCGATGACCGCGTGCCTGGAATCCCGCAACTATTCGGTGAAATAGCGGCAGACGCGGTGAGGCACTCGGGCGGTGCGCTGCGGTTCGCTGCGCGTGCGCTACTTTGTAGGCAACGGCGTATAACTGAATTTCTGACCTGCGACCGTGGCCGTGTACATCAGTCCGCCCTTCGCAATCGTGAATACGATCAATCCCTTACGGAAGCCGCCGCTCGCCGTGACGGCGTCCTTCTTTCCGCCGCTCGCGCCGGAGGTAGCGCCGTTCGTGCCGGCGCTGGCGGAAGCGCCCGCCGTAATGGCTATGGCGCTGACGCCCGCGGAGAACTCGAATGTACCGGTCTGAAATTCATCAAGCGACCGCTTATCCTCAAAAAATATGATTTCGCTATAGGCCTTGCCGCCGAGTTGGAAACCCACACTGACCTGCCCGACGGTCGTGTCGCCCACGTATTTGTCGCGAACGAAGACACGACCCTTTCCGCCCGCGCCGCCTACGATGAAGCCGGCCTCACCTACCGTCGGGAAAACCGCGTACGCGTAACTCTTGCGAAAGAAACCGGCGCTGGCGCCGGCATTCCTGAACAGTTCCACGGTGTCGCTGTAGCTGTCGGCGTGGGCGGCGCCCGCGGCAAGCAACAGGGTGGCGGCGAAGGTGAATAAGCGAGGAAAGGCTTTCATGATGGTTGATCCTGCGGCTGCATCTTCGTCTCCAGGGGGTTCCCCCGTCCCAGGAATCCAGTATTCAGTCGTTCGGCGCGGCGGTCGTGATGGATCAAAGTCCAATTGCCTATCGACACCCCCGGGGGAAGATTGGCGAGCGGCGAAGTCGCTCGCGGGAGTCTGCGTACAGCTTGGATGTGCTAAGGGACGAAACTATGAAACGTCGAATCTTCCCGGCCTTGTTGGTCACGTTGGCGGCGCTCGGTGCTGCCCACGCGCAAGATATCATTGCCACTTCGCAGACCGATTGGCGTGGCTTCTACGCCGGCGGGAACATCGGCGGAGCCTGGAATCACACGTGCAGCAGCTGGGAGCCCGGAGAGCTCATAAGGACTAATCCGACCCTTGCCAATGCCTTCTACAATCGAAATTGCCCCAACAACGGCAACTTCATCGGCGGTGTGGATTTAGGCTACAACTTTCAGTTCGACCGGTGGGTTTGGGGTTTCAAGGCCGATTATGATGCCGTCGGCAACAAGAGCAACACGCGCTCGTACAACTACACAGCGGTATCACCTACGGATCCTATTCCAAGCGGCACCTATACCGCGTCCGGCAAGCTGAGCCCGAACGGGATTTTCCTCCTCGGCCCCCGTGTCGGCTACTCGTTCGATCAGTTCCTGCCTTACATTCGGGTCGGCGGCGCCTTCGCGACCGGGCAACATACGGCGACGCTCTCGTATACGCCCGTGGGGGACACAACACCCACCAACAGCATCAGCGGCGGTAAAAACTTCAAATCCAGCGGCTGGAACGCCGGCGTCGGGTTTGACTACGAAGTGAGCGGACCCTGGTCGCTCACAGCGGAATACAACTACGTCAACCTCGGTAAGGGGACCAATTCCACCTTTGCCTGTGCCACCGCGCGCGGAACCGTGCCGCCCATTTGCACCAATTACGGCAATTTTTCGCTGGATAACATCCATAACAGCTTCACCATGAACATGTTTCGGGTGGGCTTCCACTATGCCTTCGGCCGGTCGGAGCCGCCCCCGCCGGCCCCGCCGCCCCCGCCGCCGCCACCACCACCGCCCCCGCCGCCGCCCCCGCCGCCGCCCCCACCACCGCCCCCACCACCGCTGTGCCCGGGGACTCCGCCGAACGTTGCGGTGGATCAGTACGGTTGTCCGTGCGATATGACGCAGGAAGTGCACTTCGCGACTGATTCGTCGGTCTTGACGGACGAGGACAAGGCGTCGCTCGACAAGATGATCGTGACACTCCAGCGCCTGCACTTCGTGGACGGTGAGATCGATGGCTACACGGACTCGACCGGTACCGCGGCATACAACCAGAAGCTGTCCGAGCGGCGCGCTGCAGCAGTCGCGGACTACCTGATCAACCACGGGATTGCCGGGGCCCGGATGACGGTCAAGGGGTATGGCGAGGAGAATCCGGTGGCGGACAACAAGACGCGTGAAGGGCGGGCCCACAACCGGCGCGTGGTCTTGCACCGTACCGGCTGCCACAGGTAGGCGGTCGCGGGGATGACGCGCGAAGCGGCACGGCTGCAGGAAGCACGTGACGGAGTCCAGGTATGGCGTAAATGGGGCCCCTACTTGAGCGAGCGCCAGTGGGGAACTGTGCGCGAGGACTATAGCGATTCCGGCGATGCCTGGAACTACTTCACGCACGATCAAGCGCGATCGCGCGCTTATAGCTGGGGAGAAGACGGGATCGCCGGCATCTCCGATGACAAGCAGACCCTTTGCTTCTCCGTCGCGTTGTGGAACGGTAAAGATCCCATCCTCAAAGAGCGTCTGTACGGGCTCACGAACAGCGAGGGCAATCATGGAGAGGACGTAAAAGAATATTACTTTTACTTGGACAACACGCCCACGCACTCCTACATGCGGTATTTGTACAAGTATCCGCATGCAGCCTATCCCTACGAGGACTTGTTGGTCGCGAACCGGCGGCGCAGCCGCGAAGAAATGGAATATGAGCTCATCGATACGGGGATCTTCGATCAGGATCGATACTTCGACGTCGTCGTCGAATACGCCAAGGAGTGCGCCGAAGACATCGCCATCCGCATCAGTGCGACCAATCGGGGGCCGGAACCCGCGACCCTGCATCTTCTGCCGACCCTCTGGTTTCGCCAGGGTTTTGCCGGTCGCGTACCGCCATCGACTTTGCGGAGCGTTGCGAACGCGAGCGGGCCGGTGATCGAGGCCACCGATGCCCAGATTGGAAGCTATCGTTTGTACGTCGACGCCCCGCGGGAGCTGCTGTTTACGGACAATGAGTCGAACATGGAACGGCTCTTCGGCAGGCCCAACCCCTCCCGCTACGTCAAGGATGCTTTTCACGACTACCTCATTGACGGAAAAGCGGACGCGGTAAACCCCGCGCAAGCGGGGACAAAGGCCGCAGCCCTGTATGCGAACGTCGTGCCACCCGGAACAACGTGGACGATCAACCTACGCCTTTGCGCAGCGAGCCGGCCTCATCCGGATCCGGGTGTTCTACCGGGTGCGATTTTCGCCGAACGCAGAGAGGAGGCGGATGAGTTCTATCGATCGATCACGCCGCCGAGTCTTTCGGCCGATGAAGGCAACGTGATGCGCCAGGCATTGTCCGGAATGCTCTGGACGAAGCAGTATTACGGCTACGATCTAAGAGTTTGGCTGGGCGAGCATGGAACGCGCGCTGCGCGCAACGCTGAATGGCGCCACATGGTGAACGACAACGTCATTTCCATGCCGGACAAATGGGAATATCCCTGGTATGCCGCGTGGGACCTGGCGTTTCATACCCTCGCGCTGTCGCTGGTCGATGTCGATTTCGCCAAGCAGCAACTGGAGCTGATGACCGACGCTGTGTATCTGCATCCCAGCGGTCAAATTCCGGCCTATGAATGGAATTTCAGCGATGTAAACCCGCCGGTGCATGCTTGGGCGGCGTTCTACGCCTATACGCTCGAGCGAGCCGCGCGAGGACAAGGCGACATCACCTTCCTGAAGAGCATCTTCAACAAACTCGCTTTGAACTTCACTTGGTGGGTCAATCGCAAAGACCGCGACGGCAGGAATGTCTTCGAGGGCGGCTTTCTCGGACTGGACAACATCGGGGTCTTCGATCGCAGTGCGCCATTGCCGCAAGGCGGTTACTTGGAACAGGCGGATGGCACGGCGTGGATGGCGTTCTTCTCTCTCAACATGCTCGAAATCGCCACCGAACTGGCCGTGGCCGACTCGGCGTTCGAGCCGATGGTCATCAAATTCGCAGAGCATTTTCTGTGGATCGCCGCCGCGATCAATAAGGCAGGGGACGAAGGCCTGTGGGACGAAGGGGATGGCTTCTACTACGATACGCTACGTCTGCCGGACGGTCGTGCATCACGGATGAAGGTGCGCTCGGTGGTGGGACTGCTCCCGTTGTGTGCCATTGCAATCGTCGAGAAAGCGCACCGCGACAAGCTTCCGCACCTGGCGCAGCACTTGTTGGCGCGACTGAATAGCATGCCGGAAGTCGCGTCCAGCATTCATCCGACCGGGCCGGACCATCTAGGAGCACAGCACCGCGGTATTCTCGCGCTCATGGGTCCAGAGCGGCTGCGACGTGTCTTGCGCTACATGCTCGATGAGAATGAATTCCTGGGCCCGCATGGCATTCGATCGGTGTCTCGATATCACCAGAATCACCCGTACATTCTCAAATTGCAGGGCCAGGAATATCGTGTCGACTACCTGCCGGCTGAATCCAATACGGGAATGTTCGGTGGCAACTCGAATTGGCGCGGCCCGGTTTGGATGCCGATTAATGTCCTTATCATCCGGGCACTTACGAGGTACTACCTCTACTATGGCGATGGCTTCAAAGTGGAATGCCCGACGGGATCGGGAAAGATGAAGAACCTTTATGAAGTTGGCCGGGAAATAAACGAACGAATCATATCGACCTTTCTCAGAGACGGTGCGGGCAGACGCCCGGTTTATGGAGGTACCGAGAAATTCCAAACCGACCCCCATTGGCGTGACCACATACTCTTTTATGAATATTTCCATGGCGACAACGGTGCCGGACTCGGCGCGAGTCACCAGACCGGTTGGACAGGACTCGCTGCGAGGCTGATTTATGAGCACGGTCGGTTGGATGCGAAGTCATACCTCGAGATTGGAGCCGAGGCGGGCGCACGAAGCGCGCAACTCTGATCCCGCCGGGCTCTCACAGCAGCACCTTGATCGCCATCTTCAAGATCTCTTCGATTGGCATCATGGTGAGAGTCAGAGGCGCCATCGGAATAAGACACGCGAGTATCAGGCAAACCGGCGTATATAATCGCATCGGCGCCAGATTCATCTTTCTCACGAACAAATAGCTGTTCCCCAGATCGGCCAGCGACTGAATGTCTCCCGTTCCCAGCAGTGTTTCCTTGATTTGCGCCCCATTTGAGATCCATTTCCGGTGAAACGCCGCGGTGTATTCGTTGCCGAGCCTCCCGTACTGGAACAAGCCGACTCGCTTCGTCCGCCAAAGAGTTGCGGAGAACACAAAAATCGGCGTCAAGAACAGGGCGACCGCCGCGACGACGTAAATGACTATAACCGGCGCATAGTGCGAGAGAGGCACGCCGTCATAGATAATGCCATTGGCCAGCACGCCCGCAACGGCGATCGAGAAGGCAAACAGCACGATCGCGAAGTACTGTTGGACCTCACCTACGAACGCGAGGCCCGCCGCCTGGTCTGGATGTGTCGGTACAAGTTGCAGTTTGAGCCGGTTCATACGCCATAGAAACTGCGCCCACAAAAACGTGCGCCACAGCCAGCGCAGGATCAGAAACTGCATCAACGGGACGCAAAAGACCACAAACCACCAGCCGGCCCAGGTCATGGTGATCCCCGAATCGGTCCTTACCGCATACCACGTGGATACGTGGACCGCCATGGAGGTCAAGTTCGCAACCGAGAGGGCATACGCCAGCAGAACCAGCACGAGTTCAACTGCGCCGGAATCGCGCCACCTGAGTCCGAGATCGATCGCAGCGTCGAACTTCCTGAAATCCTCTGCGGCCACCAAACCGGAGCCGACAAAGTAGCCGGCGGCATCGGCGAGCCACGGACCTAGAACTGTCGCCGCCAGCAGCACGGGGACGGCCAATAGAAATCTTGCATGTACCGCGAAATCGCCAAGAAAGGGTATGGCCACAAGGCGCCCGGTCGCGTGTCCCTGCAATGCCGAAAGCCCGAGCAAAGGCACCCAAGTGGCGAGAATGCAGATGAGCGACCTTCGGACAATACCGCGCGGGTCAGTCCGTATGAGTCCCAGGCGCACTTCCAGCCGGTGCGAAGGCCCGCCGCCGGTGACCAGAAATCTGCGGTGATGGGTCGGCTCGGATGCACTCATTTTCAACGCTCAGTGGCGCTCAAGAACGCATCGCGCCGCGATTGGAGGCAGTCCCTGCCTGGCTGGGTACCCCCTGAGCATTTGGGGGTCACTTCGCCAACCGATAAATCGGACCTTGGTCTAATGTCCGCCGGACGGATTGGGGCGAATGCTTGCAGAGCATTCTGCGGGAGAATCGCGGGCGACCGTGGAGTTAAGCAAACCTGCGGTGCACCGCAAGGTCACTGTAAGGAGCCTACATGACTGCTGCCCAATGGCTGGGACTTGTTCTTCAAGTCAGCATCATGCTGACGGTGCTGGGACTCGGGCTGACGGCGACGCAGCAAGACGCGACGTACTTACTGCGGCGTCCGAGGTTGCTTGCGCGCGCGGTGATATCGATGAATATCGCCATGCCGATCATCGCGGCCATGATTGCAACGACGTTTGCGCTGCCGTTGGAGGTCAAGGTGGCACTCGTGGCGCTCGCCGTGTCGCCGGTGCCGCCGATCATCCAGAAGAAGCAGATCAGCGCCGGCGCAAGGCAGGAATATGTCGTTGGACTGCTGGTGGCCATGTCGCTACTGGCGATTGTGCTCGTGCCGCTGACGGTCCTGATTTTCGATGAGATTTTCGGGCGCGCAGCGAGGATCACGCCGACCAGTGTGGCGAAGATCATGCTGATGACGGTACTTACGCCGCTCGTGGTGGGCCTCCTGCTCCGGCATTGGGTGCCGCCCGCAGAAAAGGCGGCAGGCGCAATCATCGCCGTTGCCGGCCTTCTGCTCGTCGTCGGGGTCGTGCTGCTGCTGTACGGACTCTGGCCGGTGACACGCACCTACATCGGCAACGGGGTCGTCGCCATGCTCGCCGCGCTTGCGGTCATAGGACTCGCGGTGGGACATATCCTCGGCGGACCGCGCCCCGGGGATCGGACCGCGCTCGCCATGTCAACCTCATCACGTCACCCCGCGGTCGCGCTGGCGATCGCAACCTCAGGTGCCGTGACCGAGCCAAAACCCGAGCTCGCAATCATCCTACTTTATCTGGTGGTCGCGACATTCGTTGCTCTTCCATATCAAAAGTGGCGCAAGCCGACGGTCGGCGGCGCGCCGTACATCCAAGTGAACCATTGAGTGGAGGCGAGACCCGCGTGGACATAGAGATTGCGTCGACAGAACGGACTGAGCCGGCAAAGGCGGCAGACCTCACCACCGAGATGGTCCGGATCCCCGGTGGAACGTTCCGCATGGGCTCTGACCGCCACTACGCGGAAGAGGCACCCGCGCACAACGTCCGCGTGAATGGCTTCTGGATCGACCGCTATGCGGTGACCAATGAAGACTTTTGCCGCTTCGTCGATTCGACCGGCTATGTGACATTGGCCGAGCGCCCGGCGAATCCGGCTGACTATCCGGGGGCTAAGCCGGAGCTCCTCGCACCGAGTTCGGTCATGTTCAAGAAGACGGACGGCCCCGTCGATTTGCGCGATCGCTACAATTGGTGGACTTACGTGCCCGGCGCCGACTGGCGCCACCCTCGCGGGCCCGATAGTTCGCTGCAAGGCATATTGCAGCATCCGGTGGTGCACGTTGCATTCGAGGACGCCGAGGCCTACGCGTCCTGGGCCGGTAAGTCGCTGCCGACCGAAGCAGAATGGGAGTTCGCCGCTCGCGGAGGGCTCGAGGGCGCCGCATTTGCCTGGGGCGAGGACATGCTGCCGCAGGGTCAGCAGATGGCGAATACCTGGCAGGGGGAATTCCCCTGGCAGAATCTCGCGCTCGATGGATATGAGTGGACCGCGCCGGTAGGTTCGTTTCCGCCCAACGGTTACGGTCTCTACGAAATGACCGGCAATGTTTGGGAGTGGACGGTCGATTGGTTTCAGGATCACGACAAGATTCAGAAGGCCTGCTGCACGATCAATAACCCGCGGGGAGGCACGCTCGAGACGAGCTACGACCCCCGCTGTCCCGATGTGCGCATTCCGCGCAAAGTCATGAAGGGAGGATCCTTCCTCTGCGCTCCGAACTATTGTCAGCGCTACCGTCCGGCCGCCCGGATGGCGCAGCCCATTGACACATCGACCTGTCACCTCGGGTTCCGCTGTGTGTCACACGCGCCGGCGCAACGCTGACGGCACGAATGGAACAACTGCTGCACACGGTCGCCCATTACGTGGCGCTCGGTATCGAGGTGATCGCGATCGCATTGATTACAGCCGGCGTCATCGAGGCACTCGCCGGCATCGCGCGCATCGCGGTGCGGCCCGGTGCGACGAACCAAGATCGCCGTGCCGTCTGGCTCACGTTCGCGCGCTGGCTGGTGGCCGGCCTCACATTTCAGATGGCGGCCGACGTCGTCAATACCTCGTTCGAGCCGACGTGGGACGAATTGGGGCGTCTTGCCACGATCGCCGCGATCCGTACGTTCCTCAGCTTCTTCCTCGATCGCGAAGTCGAAGACACTCGCGACTTGCAGCACCGCGGCGTAGCGGCGAAACCTTAGCAATCGCTCCTTCCGATAAGGAGATTCAAGGTGAAATCGGAACCCCAGCTCAAGCCGGTCGATATCAATTCGGATCCAGACTCCATATCGGTCGAGCTCTCTTCGCGCCGAACCGGCATGTCCTTCCAACGCACGCGGATGAGCGCCGACCGCACGCTGATGTCGGTCATCCGCACCGCGCTGTCGCTGATCGGGTTCGGCTTCACGATTTTCCAGGTATTCAAAAAATTAAACGAAGCTCAGGTCGTGAAGAGCAGCGGCACGGCTCGCAATTTTGGCGAGACGCTCGTGTACCTGGGCTTGGGGATGTTGGTGGTTGGAATCGGCTATCACATTATCTTCATGATCGATCTACGACGCGAACGCGCCATGTTGAGACGGGCGGGGTTGCTTCACGCCGAGAGCCAATTCCCGGCGTCATTTACGCTGATGATCGCCGTCCTGCTGTTCGCTGTCGGCGTCAGCGCTATCGTCGCCATGCTGACCGGCGCCGGCCCGCTGAGCTGACTTCAGTGGCGAGAGGTCTGCCGCCCGCAAGTGATCTTCATTAGCTCGAAATGCTGTCGATGTCGCCCAACCGCGCCGCGCGCCGCGGTGGTATACATTGCATTCGTTCTGGCGTGGGCTGTGATGTCTTTAATCGGGGCTCAGCACGCCTCGGCGGCGACCCCGGCCGTCGAGGCGCCGGCGGAGCAAAAGGTCGAAGTCATCTCGGCCACGGACATTCCGAACCGCGCGGACGCGGATCAGCTGTTCATCCGGGCGGCCGTACGCCGGTCTGAAGCGGCCGATCGCGATAGCCGCTTCGAACAATCCCTAATGAGTTTGTCCTCCGGGGTGCAGCAGCTCGCCGGGCACGCGAATGCCCCCGCACTGCCGACGGTTTCGCCGCGCACACTCGAGAGCCTGCAGCGACATTGGCAATTCTATGAACGTGCGATACTGCGCTGGCGCTTCGGTCTGTATCGAGCCACCAAGGCCAGTCTCGAGGATAGCGCCGCTATCGCCAGCCGGCTGGCCGTGTGGCGGGCGACGCGGCTTGCCAATGCCGACGCGGCGCCGGGCTTGCTGCAGCGAGTCGACGAGACAATTGATGATATTGATCGGGCCGCAGCGCTGGTGGCTGCCTCGGTGACGAAGTCACTCGATCTCGAGCGACAGGGTAACGCGCTCCTGGCTCAGGTGGACGGTGCAAAAGCCGATGTGCTCACCAGTATTGCCGATCAGGATCGGCGGTTGCTGACCATCGACGCGCCGCCGCTGTGGGAAGCGGCGAGCGGCGAGGCGGCCCGCAAATCCATCGACATTGGCATGCGCGAGAGCCTCGCCATCGATGCGGCGTTCGGGCGAGATTACGATGCCGCCCACGTCAATGCGACCCGCGTGTCGATCGCGGGCGCGATCTTGTTGCTGCCCGTGATGCTTTGGCTGAGATCGCGAGCGCGACGAGCGATGGACGCGCGACAAGCCACTGAAGATTCCGTGTATGTTCTGCTGCGTCCCTGGGCTGCGTGGCTCGTGCTCGTAGCGATGGAAGAAGTGTTCCTCGGTTTCCGCGGGCCGATGATTCGACAGGAAGTGGTGATCGTGCTCGCCTGGATTCCCGTGCTTCTGCTGTTACCACCGCAAATGCTGACGATCTTCGGGCCCTGGGCGTATTTGACCGCTGCGTGTTATTTCCTGAATGCGGGCGCATCGTTCCTGGTGGCAAACGAACTCTGGTACCGCACGTTGCTGCTGTTTATCGACGTGCTTGCTCTTGGCAACTTTGTTTGGTTGAGGTTGCGGCTGCGCCGATCGTCACTGCTGGTCAGCACGCCAAATAAGCGCGCTGTCCTGCGCGTTCTGCTCGTTGGCGCCATCGCAGTGTTGATGGTGGCGCTGGGCTGCAACGTGCTGGGCAATGTGTCATTGGCGACGATGCTCACCGGGGCGGTCTTGGACAGCAGCTACGTTGCGTTGGTTCTTTACGCGGGTGCCACGGTGTTGGTCGCATTGTTCCAAGCACTCAGACCCACCGTCTCAAGACTCGCCACGCAGAATGCCAGCTCGCTTCTGGATGTGTCGACGCGCCTCGGGCGCACCTTGCTGATCATCGCGTGGGTGGTGGTGGTGCTGCGGTTATTCCGCATCTATCGGCCCCTGCTGGATTGGGCGATCGCTGTTCTTTCATATCACATCCGGATCGGTGTCTTATCCATCAGTCTCGGGAGCAGCGCCGGCTTCGTGGCCGCCGTGTGGGTGGCGACTTATCTGGCCAAGACCATTCGCCTGGTGCTCTCGCAGGACGTCCTGCCAAAGATCTCCCTGCCGCGTGGTCTGGGCAACACCATTTCGACCCTGACCTATTACGCAATCCTCTTCCTCGGTCTACTGGTGGCGCTGGCGATTGCAGGTTTCCACATCGGCGAGCTGGCGATCGTCTTTGGCGCGCTCAGCGTCGGTATCGGCTTCGGACTGCAGGATGTCGTCAAGAACTTCGTGTCCGGGCTGATTTTGATGTTCGAACGGCCGATTCAGCCCGGCGACAGTGTTGATGTCGCCGGTGTGTCCGGCACCGTACGCGAGATCGGTATGCGGGCCACTATTCTGGCGACCCCCGACGGTGCCCATGTGGTGCTGCCCAACGGCATGCTACTTGCCGACAAGTTGACCAATTGGACGTTGCGCGGCAACAGCCGGAGGATCACCGTCAGCGTCATTACCAGCTACGGGATCGATCCCCTGAAAACGCTGGAGCTGTTGGCCCGACTCGCGACCAAGGTCGAGGGGATCGCATCCGCGCCCGCACCGGTGGCGATATTGACCGGACTGACTGCCGGTGCATTGGAGTTCAGTCTCATGGCATGGACCAAGGACAAGACCGATTGGGTGCACACGCGCAGCCTTCTGAACGTGAGCATCCGTGACGGACTGGCCGAGGCGGGTGTCGAGGTTCCGTTGCCACAGCGTGAACTCCACCTACGCAGCATTTCGAATGCCGCGGTGGAGGAGTTGCTGGGGACGAGCGCAGGTCCGCCGAGTAAATTGGATGAAGGTGATATGGCCGGTACGTGAGAGACGGGGATCATGGTGGCCCGGGTGCGCTTTTAAACGTCACGCCACCTGTCCGATTCGTGCCGCATCGGCAATATTTACTTTTTCAATAGGTACGTGGCGCGGCGTTCCGCCCCGAGCCCCTCCCGAGAGGCGCAGCGAGAGTGGCCCAAGCTCCAGGCGGGAGGGCCTCTCGCCCATGAGCTTGGCGATCTCCGCCTTCAATTCCACTGAAACAGAGGCCATCGCGTCCGTCTTCGCCGACCGGAGCGATGCAAAGCGCGCGATACCCTCAACCGCCGAGCGAGCATTCGCAGAACGTGAACCTAAGCCGGCGGAATTTTCGTGTAGCCCAATCATGAATCCCGTTGCCCATGCGGCGCCGGCGAAGTAGTGTGCAGACAGGATTGGTGCGCGGTGGTCGAGTACAAACGAGGGTAGCGGCGGAGAAGCCGTCAGCCGACGTTCCAAATCTTGAAGAAAGCCAATGACGAGTGCCAGGAACCGGTCGTATTTTTCCCTGGTGGCGATCTTGGCGGCTACTTTCCAGCCACGTATCCCCCAGATGGGCGGAAGCCATGCGCCGGCGGAGAGCTCAATGGGCCACGTGAGCAGGGCGACCAAATAACCCTCGAGCATTGCGGCATCCATATGCTCGGGTGGCCACCCTTCCTCCGCAAGCCAAGCGTCCAACTCGGCGAAGCTATCCGCCGTAAAAGGTAGCGATCCCATGTCTTGCAAATTCGGCGGCATTAACTCGGCAGGCGTGACGCGCACGTACCGCGAGGTATATCGGGCTTTTGATGTCATAATTAAATCGGAATTGCGCGCAATGGAGCGGGCGGGCTCGACACCGCGGCCATAAATGTGACTTGGCGCGGAACTTCTCAGAGTATGGCCCCATTCAGGGGAGAAGACAGCGATATCGTCAATTGAGTCGCTCTCCTGCGGGAATCTTTGCTCACAATCGCCGATCGACGCGATTTATGGCGTATACCTGTACTGCGCATTCATGCGGGCAGACGGTTCCTGACGCCCTGAGCTCACGACCGTCGCCATCGGTGTCGTCCGTGGCAATTCGCGGTCGTCAGATACCACCTCCCATGACCGATCACTCAATCGTAACCCTGCCGGGTTCTGCGCGCGCCGCCACCGCCGCCGGCAAGGCGGGCTCGGACTTCGGGCCCCGTTCCATGCGCATGGCGGCTCCCGTGAATACCGAGACTCCCGGCGTGTTGCACCGTGCGCTTCGAGCGGCCACACGCAGCGATGATGTCCAGCTCGATCGGTTGATGCTGCGTTTCGATTTGACCCGACGAGATCATTACGGGCGGTTTCTGCACCTTCACTACTCAGTGCTGCGAGATCTCGAGCGCGATTGGTCAGCAGAGGATCAAACCGATTTCGCAGCGATGCTACGATGCGTACAAAGCGATCTGGATGCCCTCCGGATAGCGACACCGCCGCTTACCCCGAACGGACGCGCGCCGCTGCACGCTCACAATCGTCTCGGGGTGGCCTATGTTCTTCGCGGCTCACGACTCGCAGCGCCGCTCCTGCGCCGCCGAGTGCCGAGACAGTACCCCACAGCCTATTTGGATTTCATGCCCGCAGTGTCCTGGGCAAAATTCTTGGCGCAGCTGGAATCACCACCAGATCCACCGAGGGCGGGGCACGACCACGAAATCATCCGCGGCGCACGAATCACATTTGAAATATTCATCAGTATCTGCAACCGAGTGCTCGTCGATCGCTCTACTCCGTATGGGATGCGTCGATGACCGCGGGTCCGACGCGGTCGTCTGAAATATCCGACGGCTCGCCGAGTGTCACGCGTATCTCGTGCGTGCGGTCATCGTCCGCCAACGCGATATGACTCGGTCGCGAGCCTCATGCCATCCAACTCGACTCGAGCGACGCCGTGGCTGACCCGATGGGGGTTTTCGATGAGGATCTCGTAACGCGCGGATGCGTGCCTGAAGAGGATTTCGAAGCTGGGCCAGTCGGCGGGGATGTTCGGCGTCAGTAGAAGTTTTCCTGCACGCACCCGGAATCCCAGGATCCACTCGAGACCGGCGCGGTACATCCAGCTCGCCGAGCCGGTGTACCACGTCCAACCCCCGCGCCCTGCGTGCGGCGCCACTGAATAGACGTCCGCGGCCACCACGTAGGGCTCAACCTTGTAGCGCTGCACGTCGGCCCGGCTGCTCGTGTGGCTGATCGGATTGAGGAACGAAAATAGCCGTGCTGCCTCAGCGCCGTGCCCGAGTATGGCCTGTGCGATCACGGCCCAGGTGGCGGCGTGGGTGTATTGTCCGCCGTTCTCTCGAATGCCGGGCGGGTAGCCCTTGATGTAACCAGGATCATGCGGGGTGTGGTCGAAGGGCGGTGTGAAGAGCAACACGAGACCGGCGTCGGGCTGGACGAGCCGGCTTTCCACGTTTGCCATGGCGAGCGCTGCGCGGCCGGGATCGCCGGCTCCGCAAATGACGCTCCATGATTGGGCAATCGAGTCGATTTGGCACTCGGCTGCTCGCGGCAGACCCGAGCGGCGTGCCGTCGTCGAAGTAGCCGCGCCGGTACCAGTCGCCGTCCCACGCCTGCTCGAGGGACTTCCCGAGCGCCGCCGCGTGGGCCAGCCACCCGGTTGCGCGACCATGCTCGCCGCGCGCCGCGGCCACGGGCGCGAACGACACCAGCGTCGTCTGCAGGAACCATCCGAGCCAGACGCTCTCGCCCTTTCCCTTCTCGCCGACGCGGTTCATCCCGTCGTTCCAGTCGCCGGTTCCGAACAACGGCAGGCCGTGCTCTCCGACTTGCAACGCATGATCGAGTCCTCGGGCACAATGCTCGAAAAGCGTCCCGGTCTCGTCCGAGATCCCAGGCATGAAGAATGCGTCGTGCTCCTCGGGCTGCAGCGCACGGCCTTCGAGAAACGGGATCTTCTCGTCGAGTACTGCCGCATCGCCGGTTGTCTCGATGTATTGGACGGCGCAGTAGGCGAGCCAGACCACATCATCGCTGATCCGAGTGCGCACGCCCTGACCGGTCGCGCCCGGGGCGACCGGAGGCAACCACCAGTGCTGCACGTCTCCTTCGCTGAATTGCCGTCCGCCGGCACGCAGCAAATGCTCACGCGTCAGGTCCGGTCTCACCACGGCAAGTGCCATGCCGTCCTGAAGCTGATCGCGAAAGCCGTATGCGCCGCTGGCCTGATAGAAAGCGCTCCGCGCCCAGATGCGGCAGGCCAGTGCCTGATAGAGCATCCAGCGATTGAGGATGATATCCAGGGACCGGTCCGGCGTTTTCACCTGGACCGCGCCGAGAACACTGCTCCCAATGCTCGGTGACCTCATCGGAAGACGGCGTCGAGATCGGCGTTGCGGTAGCGAGTGAGCAGCGACCGCGCGGCCGCTGCGTCGTCGGCTTCGCCGAGGAAGAAAACGACGTCCACCGTCTGCTCCCGGCTCGAGGTCCACCGACGTCTGCAGTGCGCAGCACGGATCGAGGCCGGCACCGGCGCGCTCGGCCAGGGGCACCCGTGCGGCCAAGGCAGCGGGCATTTCGAGTGTGCCATGGCGGCCGAGGAATTCCCCCCGATCCGCGGTCCACTGCGATTGCCGTCCGGCGAGATCTGCGAAAGCGACTCGGGAGCCGAAGGTGGCATCCCACGGATTGCGGGCGAACAAGGCGCCGGTGTCGGTATCGAGTTCAGTCAGAATGAACGGCGCCGACGACCCACGCGAAGTGCCGAGCACCCATTCCGCGTAAGCCGTGATCGAAAGCCGTCGCGGGCGCCGCGAGGTGTTGCGGATCCTCAAGCGGGAGATCTTGATGGGATCGCGCATGGGCACGAACATGCACAGATCCAGCTCGAGGTCGCGCGCGGCAAGCTCGAATCGGCTGTATCCCTGTCCGTGCCGCGCAGTGTAAGTCGCACCCGGGTCGCGGATGGGCGCGGCCGTCGGCCCCCACACCTCGCCGGTCTCCTCATCGCGCAGATACAACACCTCGCCGGGACGATCCGCGACCGGATCGTTCGACCACGGGGTGATCTGATGTTCCCGGCTGTTGAGGGCCCAGGTGAAACCGCTGCCGTCGGCCGCAACCTGAAATCCAAAGTGCGGATTGGCGATCACGTTGATCCACGGCGCGGGGGTCGACTGCCCCGGTCCCAGATGAATCACGTATTCGTGGCCTTGGGCGGCGAACCCTCCCAGGCCGTTGAAGAATTCGAGATCGTGACCTGCGTTGGCGCTCGCGGCGGCCTCGGTCGTCGGCGCACTCTTCACGGGCAAGCGGAGCGAGTCCGACAGGCTTGCGAACGCGATCGAGTTGATCTGCGAGGCCGCCGTGCCGCGCAACCAGGACGACTCGCGCAACGGCCAACAGGAGTCTGCGCGTCTGATCGGAGATCAGATCCGCGCGAAGCACGAACACGGAGCCCCGTACACTGTGCGCCCCCGGCCGCGGTCGCGACTGGCTCATGCGTGCCAGAGTCTCGAGCGCGTTCTGCAGATCCTGGACGTAGGACGCCGCACGGTCGTTCAGCAACACCAGATCCGCCGCCAAGGCCCTTCATTTGCCAGTACTCATGCGCCTGCAGCAATTGGCGAGCAATGGCGATATCTTCGATGGCGTCGATTCGCAGGAGCAGAATCGGAAGATCGCCCGATATTCTCTGACTCCACAATCCTGACGGTGGGCCGCTCCCGTCGCGTATCACGTTTGACGGCGGCCGCAATCGAAGCGTCGGCATAGAGCAGATGGCCTGCAAGGCGTTGAAATAGACCCGCCTCGGCCGAGTCGATGCCGAGATGACGCAACTGCACCTGAGCCTGCGTCCAGGCGAGGGTGGCCGCGCGCGTGAACGAGTTCGCCTCGTGGTGCTTATCGAGCAGGTCGAGCGCGCCTTCGCGCGACGCCGCGACTGCCGTCCAAAAGGCAATGCGTGAGGTCGTGCCGGCGGCCACTTTTATTCGGTATCGCAGCGCGAACACGGGATCCAAGACCGTTCCCACGGTACCGGACAACCGCCGGCCATCCACCACGGCAAGCGGCGACCTGATTTCGCGCCCGCGACCTAGAAAACGTGCCCGATCCGTTTCGATCTCCGGCTCGCCCAACACGGTGCCTTCGAGGACCGCGTGATGAGCCGCCCAGATGTCAGGCTCGTCGGGCGCGCGCTTTCGACGCGTCGCGAGGAGCGTGTTGCGCTTCGCGACATATTCCGTTTGAACGAAGAGCTTCGAGAAGGTCTGATGCGACGCATCTGCCGCAGGCGGCGCGAGCACGAGCTCCAGATAGGATGTGACCTCGATCTCCCGGTCGCGATGACCGCCATTGGTGATCGACAACCGCCGAACTTCGGCGTCGTCTTCGGGCGATACGACGATCTCCAGGGTCGTCGTGATCGTCGCGTCCGTGCGAATGAATTCCGCGCGGTCCTCGGTAAAGGTGACCTGGTAGGCCTCAGGCTCGACGCCGCTCGGCTGAAAGCCCGCCGACCAGATCACACCGCTCGCGACATCTCGCAGAAAGATGTAGCTGCCCGTGTCGTCACGCGTGACGTCCTCCCGCCAGCGCGTTACGGCCATATCCCGCCAGCGGCTGTAGCCGGAACCGGCGCTCGTGAGCATTACCGAGTAGCGGCCGTTCGAGAGCAGATGCGTTTGCGGCGTGGCATCGTGGGCGCTGTGTAGACGCCGGACTTCGGGCAGAGACGCATTCGCAAGCGGCGCAGCCGCCGCCACCTCCTGCGCCCTCGGACGAACCACCGAGACATCGCGCGGCGCGCGCTCCTGCAAGAGCAATTCCGTCGCCTGGATGCTCGGCTCGGCATGAAATCGTGCCCGCATCTCACCGTCGAGCAGGACATTCGCGATAGCCACGATGGTCATGCCCTGATGATGTGCCATGTACGCCTGAACGATGGCGACCTCGGCGCCGTCCGGGACACGCGAGCGCGTGTAGTCGAGCGCTTCATGAAAGCCGTATCGGCCACGCGCGCCGATGGTGCCGAGTCTCTCGAAATTGCGCACCGCGCTTTGCGGGTCGACCATGGCGGCAAGCGCCGTGGCGTAGGGCGCGATGACGGTGTTCTCGCGCAGGCCGCGCTTGAGTCCCAGGCCGGGCACACCGAAATTCGAATACTGATAGGTAAACTCGAGGTCGCGCGCATTGTAGGCGGATTCCGAAATACCCCACGGAACACCGAGCTCGGCGCCATAACGAATCTGTCGCTCCACGATCAGGCGACTCGTCTGCTCCAGTAAGCTTCCGGCCGGTGCGCGCATGACGAGCGAGGGCATGAGGTACTCGAACATGGAGCCGGACCAGGAGATGAGAGCGGCCCCCCTCCCGATCGGCGTGACCGACCGTCCGAGGCGAAACCAGTGGCGGGCCGGAATGTCGTTCTTTGCGATGGCGATGAAGCTCGCCAGGCGAGCCTCGGAGGCGAGCAGGTCGTAGCAATTGGAGTCGAGCGTCCCCTCCGCCGTACAGCCGATCGAGAGAAGCCGGCGCTGCGGATCCAACAGGAAATCGAACTGCATTGCCTTCGGCCATCGCGCGCGCGGCCACTTCAATCGCGGCCAGGCGCTGCTTCAGATCGTCCGACGAGCCTTGCGTCTGCATGACATCCCGCCGCCAGCTTTCCATCGACCGTTTCGTTGCTTCGCTCCAAAAAAGCAGCTCCCCCGCGGCATCGTCGCTCCACTCGCCGGCCAGCGTTCGGACGATATCGACCAGCGTCACGACGAGCGGGATGAGCGCTCGCCAATCGTGTCGCAATCTCCGAATTCGCGGCTTCGGCAGCGTTAAGCGTCTCGGCGAGAGCCGCGATGGCTGCATCGATCTGATCCCGCGAAGTGGCGAGCATCCTGCGGTCGTTGGGCAGCGCCAGTCGGGCCTCGCACGCGAGATTCAACGAGTCGCGGATGCCGGAAAAGGACTCTGGCCGGTACGAGTGGCCGATCGATCCAACCGCGGCAGGCGTTCGCGAGAGCGATCAGGTGGCCCGCAAGATTGCCGCTGTCGACGGTAGAGACGTACCGCGGATCCAGAGGGCGCAAATCCCGCGTGTCATACCAGTTGTAGAAATGACCGCGAAATCTCTCGAGGCGATTCATGGTCGCGAAGGTCGCTTCCACACGTTCGACGAAGTCGAGGGTTCCCAACCAGCCGAAGTCGCGGGCGCTGACCGCCGATAAGCAGGTAGAGGCCCATGTTGGTCGGCGATGTGCGGTGGGCCACCACGGGACGAGGATCTTCCTGAAAATTATCCGGCGGCAACATCTGATCGTCCGCCGTCACGAAGGTCTCGAAGTATCGCCAGGTTCGGCGTGCAACCAATCTCAAGGCGCTGGCGTCCGCGGCCGACATGGCAAGACGGCCCGCCACGAGCGGAGATATGCTGATCCAGACTGCCACGGCAGGGGACGCCGCCCAAAGAATCAAGAAAGGCGCTGCAAGCCAGCCGTTATCCGGTCGGAAGTGGCCGACGATAAGGGCGCCGATGGCGGCGATCGCGACAGCGCCGGCCATGCGGCGATAGGCGCTCGGCAGCGTGAGGCGGGAACTGAGTCTCGCCTGCGCCGCAGTCACCCACTGCAGCAGATTCCGCTGGCTCACGAACAAGCGAAACAGCGTCCGGCCGATCGCATCCACCATCAAGCGTTGCCTGGTGCGCCAGAAACGTCACGATAAAAGCCGTCTGTACGGCTGCGAGCCAGACATCCTTGCGCAGCGCGCGCAGATGGCTGCGAAGCGTGACGCCGGCGCGGCTCGGGAGGATCCCGGCGAAGACCGGCAGCAGCGCCGGCAATGCGATCGTCGCGCAGATGAAGGCGCTCCATAGCAGAGCGGAGCTCGACGGAAGTAGCCAGCCCGCCAAAAGAGCGGCGACCCCGGCCGGCGCCGACAGCGTGCGCCGCAGGTTGTCCAGCATTTTCCACAGGCCGATGAGCGGCAGTGTGCCGCTGCCGCGATTGTCGCCCGCCGCATCGCCCCGGCCGAGTATCCAGGGCAGCAGTTGCCAATCTCCGCGAGACCAGCGGTGTTGACGCGCCGCGGCCACGTCGTAGCGCGACGGGAATTCCTCGACCACTTCGATGTCGGAGACCAGTCCAGCCCGGGCAAACGTGCCCTCGAAGAGGTCGTGGCTGAGCAGTGTTCCCTCGGGCACGCGATCGGCGAGCGCAGCCTCGAAGGCGTCGACGTCATAAATGCCCTTGCCGGCATAGGAACCCAGACCGAAGAGATCCTGGTACACGTCCGAGGCTGCGGCTGCATAGGGGTCGATTCCGCCGGCGCTGGAGAACACGCGCTGAAAGAGCGAGCCCTCGCAGCCCATCGGCAGAGACGGCGCGACCCGCGGCTGAAGCACCGCGTAGCCTTCGACGACTTGACCGCTCGCCGCGTCGAACCTGGGCCGATTCAACGGATGAGCCATCTTGCCGACCAGACGCCGCACGGTATCTCGCGGCAGCCGGGTATCGGCATCCAGCGTGACGACGTACCGTACATCGGATGGGACGACAGGCGGCCGGCCGCCGACATCGACGAAAGTCGTGTTCGGCGCGCCGCGCAGCAGCTGGTTCAATTCGTGCAGTTTGCCGCGCTTGCGCTCCCAGCCCATCCACTGCTTTTGCCCCTCGCTCCAGACCCGCCGCCGATGAAGCAGCACGAAGCGGTCGCCTGCGGGGGCAGCGCCATGTAGACGATTCAGGCGCGCGATGCCTTCGATGGCGATGTCCAGCAGCGCGGTGTCGCCCGCGGTGTGCTCCGCGGGCGCATCGGTCCAGTCCGAGAGCAACGCGAAGTGCAGCTCACCGTCCGGGGATGCGAGATAGTGGATCTCGAGGCGCTCGATGTGCTGCTCGATTGCCGCGCGCGTCGTCAGCAGTGTGGGCACCACGACCATCGTCCGAAGATGCGGGGGGATGCCTTCGCGCAGCGAAAGACCAGGAAGGATCGTCGCGCCCCGCCCTCGCGTGATGGCGCGGTTGACGAGAGCGATTGCTGCGTCGATCGACGGCACCATTCCCAGCAGCGCCAGCAGCCCGAGGCAGGAGTTGCCGACACCCCACGCGTGCATTTCGATCAGGGGGAGAAGGAGGACGATGGCGGCGACCGCGGCGACGGCGGCGATATATTCGCCGGCCCCGCGGGCGGTGAAACGGGCGGCCGAGCTCCATCTGGAAGCTCGATAGCCGACGGTCCTTTCGAACGCGCGCCGGCCGGCGCCGATCAGGTGGTAACCCGGATCACGCCTGCGCTCCGCGTCCCCGCCATCGATCGCTGCGCTCGTGTCGCCGGCCGACAAGGCCGCGCTCGCAATGGCGAGCTCGGTTTGCCTCGATCCGCGCGCCAGTTGCTCGATCGCGCGACGGTACAGATCGCGGCTCGCGAAATCCATTGCCGCGAATCCGCTCTTAGAGCGCAGCAATTCGTCAACGAGACTCACGCTCTCGAAAAACTCGGGCCAGTCGACATCCGAGAGCAATCTCATGCTCGTGATGATGTTGCGCACGGTTACGTTCGATGTGCCCTGCCGCTGATGCTCCTCCTGGACGATCTCGTCGGCCGTGGTTCCCTGCGAGTTCAGGCGCTCATCCAACCACTGCCGTGCCGGCGTCGTGTTGGGATCCTGATCGCGCAGCCGCAGCACCAGCTGAACGACAAAGGCCGGCGGAAAGGAGGTGCCGGTTGAGCCTCGGCGCGACAGCGCGTCCGGCTCCGCCGCATATCCGTTTACCCCCAGCAACCGATCGGCCACACCGTCCGCGTCCTGGCGCGCCGCACGGCTGCTGACGATACGCGCGGCGGCACGGCGCAGGTTCTCGACCAAGCACGATGCGCAGCGTGATGGCGACTGCCCAGAGCTCCCCGATGGTCAGCGGCTGAACCCGCTGATAGGCACGTACAAATAGACGCAGCGAGTCAGGATCGAATCGGCTGTCGCTGTGGGCGATGCATGCCCACGCCAGTCCGAATACTCGAGGGAAGCCGGCAAACGGGCCGTCGACGAGCTTCGGCAACTGCCGATAGAATCCAGGGGGTAGATCTGCACGAATCTCGCGGATCTGCTCCTCGACGAGATGATAATTGTCCAGCAGCCATTCGGCGGCTGGGCGTTATCGAACGGCCTTCACCGACCGCTGCTCCGATCGCGCGATATGCGGCGAGCAGGGCGGACTCGTTGTCTTTTAATCGAGCGACGAGGGAGCGGCGGGCCGAGCGCCGTCGCGTAACCTGCTGGGCTGCCGCGAGACTCGCGGCATGCTGCTCGAGACGCTCGCTGCTGAAGAGTTCGGCGCGGACAATCTCGTCGCTGTCCCAAGGAGAGACAGGCGATCCGTGTATTAGCATTGCCGCCGTCCCGTCTGGAATTCGGTAGCATACCTGACGCATGGCGAGCTCGTCGGTGCGTTACCGCACTTAAGCGCACCCGCCATCATGTTCGCTAACGCACCGACGAGACGCGCGCTCGTCACTAGCAATGAGGCGGCGACCCAGAGAGGGATTCTAATGACCGATGTCTCCGTCTATTACTTTGTGCGCCACGGCGGTCCCGGCGGCAAGGAATTGCTATCCGAGCGACGCGCAACCCTTGAAACGATCAAGGACCGGGGGAAAGCCGTCATGCAGTCGCAGCGTGTCGTCGATCACACGAGGTGGATGGCAATGGCTTCCTCATTGGGGGCGCCGGCGACGAGTCTCATCCTGAGCTTTGGTCCCAAATACGGTCGCTCGAAGCGAGGGCCAAGTCACGCGATCGCGAGGCGCTGAAAATCATCGAGGGTGCCGATGCGGCCGCAGGCAGGTGCTTCAGGGGGAAAGTCTGGCGCTGCGTAATCAGGCGCGAATACTGAAGATTCGCGCCGACCGAATGAGGTCCGACAAGCTGCGCAATCAGGTCCGCGCCGCAGACGACGCCGGCCATTGGCCGCCCCGCCCCCAGATCGGGTAGATGCGCATGGAAGGCGAGCAACTGCACGAGCAATTCGACACCGGGCTCAAGAAAATCAAGCATGAAATCAAGAACCGGCTGGTTCTACAGGGCCTCTTTGGCACGATTACGAGTGACGATGACCCGCATGATATCTCGCGCGGCGCAAGAGTCGAGATTCACGCAAAGGGCAAAGCTGTGGGAATATCGTTCGATCGAAAGCAAATCGAAGGCTGCTGTCTGCGGGTAGCAGGCGCAGTGCTTGCGAGCGTCATTGCCATGGTCGAGGAACTGTCGGTTGCAACCGGCTCGCACACCGTGGATACGTGAAGGGCCGGCTCGCTGCAGAACTCTCAATTATGCGAGGGCGGGCAGCAATCGGTCGTATTCGCGCTTGACGACTGCGTAGCACTCGCAGGTGCGAGATTCCAGACCTTTGCGATCGAGGACCGTGATCCGCCCCCTGGCATATTGGATGAGACCCGCTTTTTGCAGCTTGAGCGCGCCCTCGGTCACGCCTTCGCGGCGAACGCCGAGCATGTTGGCGATGAGTTCTTGCGTCATCACCAGTTCGGGACCCTGCAGTCGATCGAGGCTCAACAGAAGCCAGCGGCACAGTTGTTGATCGAGGGAATGGTGCCGATTGCACACCGCGGTTTGCGCCATCTGCGTGATGAGCGCCTGGGTATATCGCAAGAGCAAGTGAAGCACCGCCCCTGCCTTATCGAATTCCGTTTTCATGAGCGCGGCCTTCAATCGGCACCCCAGCCCCGCGCTCTGCACAACCGCCCGGCTCGGCGTGGATTCGCCGCCCATGAAAAGCGATACGCCGACGATGCCTTCGTTCCCGACGACGGCAATCTCCGCGGAGGCGCCATTTTCCATGACGTATAGCAAGGAGACGATGGCGGTGATGGGAAAATAGACGTAATTGAGCGCGACGCCAGACTCGTATATCACTTCCCCAAGCGGCATGTCGACGCGTTCGAGCAAGGGTGCCCAACGGCTCCATTCCTGGGGCGGCAATGCGGCCAGGAGCCTGATTTTTCCTCAGATCGTCGTATGTCTGCACGAGTAGTTCGGCTAGGGAGGAAACGATGAGTGTGCCCGAGTGCGCCAATCTCGAAGGCTGAGCCCCAGGCTCACCGAAAACGGCGCGCCTTTATGTCCGATAGCGCACATAGCGCTACCACGATCGGCCAGATCGCGGTGCGTCCTTTGGAGGGCTCTGCGGGGCGACGCGGCGCGGCAGCGCAATCAAGCGCCTGCCGACACGGCAGGACGCGAGCGCCCGGAACCCCACCAACTTCTTGTGCTGCTCGTCCCAAAGACGAAACGCGAGGGACTTCAAACTCGCGACGAGGGTAATGGGCTTGACTTGCGCGAAGAATGCATCGGCGTCGTGACATTCTTGCAAATGGTAGTTGGCAATGAACGGGCTCAAATGGTGGATATGATGAAATCCGATATTGCCCGAAAACCATTGCAGCACTCTCGGCAGTTTGTAGAAAGAGCTCCCTTGCAGTGCGGCCTCCGTGTAATTCCATTGGTCGCGGCGCTCCCAGTAGGCCCCTTCAAATTGATGTTGTACGTAAAATAGCCAAATCCCTGCCGCGCCCGCGAGCGTAGATACGCCGAGCTGGACCACCAGATACGCTTTGAAGCCCATCAACAAGCCCATGGCGCACGCCATCGCGACGATTGCGAGGTTCGTCCAACGAACCGAGCGTCGCTCTCGCCCGGGTGCCGCCGAAGATGGGAAGCGGTGATGAATCACAAAGACATAAAACGGAGCGATGACAAAGAGAACGACCGGGTTGCGCGCCAGTCGGTAGGCGAACCGCCGCCAGCGTGACGAATCCAGGTATTCCTGAACGGTCAACATCCAAATGTCACCGAGCCCCGCGTCGATCCAAATCCCCGGAAGTTCCATGGTGCAACGCATGCTGCCAGCGCCAATGGTAGTACGGAGTCAAGGTCAACAGTCCGGTGATGAATCCAATGATTCGATTGGCGGATCGGGATGCGTAGAACGATCCATGGCCGCAATCGTGAAAGATGATGAAGATGCGGACGAGGAACGCGGCCGATAGCACGGCCAGCGGCAGCGTGATCCAATACGATACGGCGATGCTGCGGTAGATTGCATACCAGAGAGCGGCATAGGGGCCCAAGGTATTGAGCAATTGCCACGTCGCTTTCCCGCGCGACGGCCGCTGAAATCGAGAAACGACGGCTTTCCAGCGCGGAGCGCTCGCCGCGGAATCTGCGGTATCGATACTGTTCATGCGATTCGAGCCACTGTGGGCCATATCATCGGAGGATTGCGTGTTTGTCTGTACGCTACCGCACCGAACCACTCGGCTGCTTCGCTAGATTGCACCAAGGAAAAAGAAAGACCCTGCGAACAGGGCCCTTTCGATGCGTCGAAAGCGGCGCCAGTCGATCGTCAGGCTGCCGCCGCCAGCAATCGCCAATGCTTCGGCATGATCACTGCCTCGATCATGTGGATGACGCCGTTGGTCGCGATAATATCCGCCTGTTTGACCGGAACGCCATTGACCTCCACGCCCGATGACGACACGGAAGCCATGAGCGGGCTTCCCTGCACGGTCATCACTTCCCCCGGCTTCACGTCCTTTGCCAGAAAATGCCCCTTGACCACGTGATAGCTCAACACAGCCTTGAGCTTTGCCGTGTCTTTGATCAGCGCCTCCAGCGCACCCGAGGAGAGCTTCTCGAAGGCTTCATCGGTCGGCGCAAAGACAGTGAATGGACCCTTGCTCGTCAGCGTATCGGTCAACCCTGCTGTCTTGACGGCTGACATGAACTTTGTGAGATTGCCGGCGGCGATCGCCATGTCGATGATGTCCTTGGAAGGGGCTGTATAGAAGCCACCGCTCTGCTGCTTCGTAGAGGAATTATTTGATTCTTCCATGGATAATGACCTTGACGTATAGCCCGCAAGAATATGCCGGCCAACTCAGCTCGTATGCGGCTGAGGGGGCGGAGTATAGGTCGTATATCGAGCGCGTGCCGGACCGCGTCAAAAGATATTGATCGCGACGAATGCTGCGGGCGCCCTTGCAATCAGCATCGCATCCTCAACCTAAGACCTTTAGGTAGGCCTCTCGATCGGCAGCGTAACAGCTGCAGGCTGACGCCTTGAGTCCGCGTCGGTTCAGCACCTGAATCTCTCCGCGGCGATATTTTATGAGCCCTTCACGCTGCAGTACGCCGGCCGCCGTGGTGATGCCGACGCGGCGAACGCCCAGCATGTACGCGAGGAATTCGTGGGTGATGCGAAAGCTGTCCGAATGAGCCCGATCCTGGGTCATCAACAGCCAGCGCGCCAAGCGCTGCCCGATTTGGTGAAAGCGCAGACAAAATGCGGACGACGCGAGTTGCGTCATCGTCACGAAACGTATCGATTGAGCCCGCGTTGCAGCGCCGGACTGCGCGCCAGCTCTTTCGAGAACCCGGAAGCGCCGATGCGCCAAGCCGCTCCCGCGCCTTGGACCACGGCATGCAGCGGAGCTGACTCGACACCCAATACCAATTGTGTTCCCAGCATCCCCTCGCGGCCCACCATGCCGACCTCCAGCGTCGGTCGGCCCTTGACGGCGGTCACGAGCGAGATAAAGCCGACGGTGGGAAAGTAGACATACTGCGTCGGCGTGTCGACCTCGCCAAGGATCTCGCCCATGGCGAGCTCTACCGGCTCGCAAATCGCAAGCAGCCGCGAGCGCGAACTGCTCGGAAGCGACTCGATCAAGTGATTTTGGTCCGTAGGCAAGGGTGCTCACCAGCGTATGGCAGCCCTACATTGCTCGGATAATCGAAGATTATCTGTACGTTAGCGAACACGCCGCAGTTCATGCGCGGCCCCAGCGACGCCTAGCGCATCAGCGCTTGCGCCTGCCTTCGCTCGGTGACATGGGTGCCCAGCGGCAAACGCGCCGTGAATTGAGTGCCGCCTTCCAGGGTCGAGGTCACGGAGATTCGGCCCCGGTGGGCGCGAACAATTTGCGAGCAGATGTGCAGACCCAGGCCTAAGCCATTTCGACCGGCGGACACCGAATGTCGCCAAAACGGCTCAAATATCTTATCCAAGCTTTCTGCGGGTATGGGTTCGCCCGCGTTCCACACGTCCAACACAAAATCATTGGCGTCTGCTTTCGCGCTGATCTTTACAGGGCTATGCGGGAGGCCATGGGTCAAGGCGTTGCCCAGGAGATTGGAGGCGATTTGCTGGAGCCTCCCCATATCGCATCGGACCGGGCAGGTGACGCCGATGTCGGCGATGATTTGGCAGTCCGGCTGGCCGTCTTGGAGTTCTTGCACCACGGCAAGCAGGCCGGCATTGAGATTCTCAATCTCGGTCAATTCGACGCCGATTCCGCCGCCCAGGCGTCCGCGGGCGAAGTCCAGTATGTCGTCAATCAGGCCCGACATGCGTCGTGCGTTGTTTTTTATCCGGGCGGCGATGGTCAATAAGGCCGGATCTGCAAGGCGGCGCACCAGAATATCGCTGCCGGCGTAGACCGCGTGCAGGGGATTACGCAGGTCGTGACCCAAAATTGCAATGAATTGCTCCCGCAGTTCGCCGGCGGCGCGTTCATCAAGCAACGCATGATGTTCTCGATCGTGCAGCTGCTGATTGTCGAGTTGCGCGGCAATGAGCGAGGCAAATTGCTCGAACATCGACACGATACGTCGCTCGCCAATCTTCGCGGGGTTTGAGTCGAGTGCCGCAAGGTTGCCGAAGTGGCGACCGTCGGCCATGATGATCGGCGCTGAAATGTAGCTCTCGATCGGAGGAAGTATCGGCGCCCGCAGGCGGCAATGGAGCGGATCGACGCTCGCGTGCTCGATGACGAGCGGAACGGGAGATGCAAGTGCCTCACACATCGCATCGACCGGAAACTGTGCTCCCGGCTCCAACCCCAACTTGATGTCGTCCTTGACCGCACACGCGGTCCAGGTGGTATCCGTGACTCGTGCGACCACGGCAACTCTCATCCCGGTCATCTCGCACAGGACCTTGAGGAGCGTCGGGACGACATCGATGCGACCGATGACCGCCACCGGCTCGACGATATCTGGAGCATCATCGTCCATGTGGTTCATTGTCCGCCTCCGTAGCGTGCGCGTGATGACAGCGATGTGGGGATGTCAACTTGCGAGGGGTAAGGAAAACTCAAGACCTCGCAGTGCGCTGGCAGCATAGGTTACAAGTCAAAGCGGTTCGCGTCTGTGCGGCATCGAACACACAGTACCCGAGCGTGATTCCGCGCCGGCAAACCCCATTGCACGTCACTGAAAGTATTGGCTTTATCGCGTTGCATGCAGCAGGCATCGCATGTGCGGTAACAGACGGACGGTGCCGCACCTATGGGCAGAGAATCCGGGCTGAGCGCTCGCCCGCCGCCGCGGCGTCGCAAACCGGTCGTGGGCGATACCTTGGTGCTATGGAGGCGATCGAGCGCTCATGGTCTGATTCTAAATGGTTGATTGACCCGATAAAGGAGCTGCGGCGATGAAGGGTAAAAGGATACTGATCAGTGTGGGTATCGGGGCAGCGCTCGCCGTCCTCGCCAGCGGAGCTGCGATCTCAGCGCAAGACAGGTACACCCTCAAAGTGCCGAATGGGCTCGCGTTCTCCGAGTTCAAGGGATACGAGCTCTGGCAGGTGATCTCCATCAGTCATAATGGAGCGCTGATGGCCGTGATCCTCGGGAATCCCACGATGGTCGACGCGTATAAGGAGGGTATTCCCGGTAACGGCAAGCCTTTCCCCGAAGGCGCCAAACTGGCCAAAATTCATTGGAACCCCAAAACCCAAGTGACGTACCCCGGTCAGCCGCTGGTGCCGAATACGCTGCATGACATTGATTTCATGGTGAAGGATAGCAAGCGGTTCGCGGAGACCGGCGGGTGGGGATATGGCGAGTTTGAGTATGATTCCGCGACTGATACATTCAGGCCGGGCACACTGACAGATCAGCCGCCGCAGGCGAACGACGCCAAGTGCGGCGCCGCCTGCCACACGGTAGTGAAGAAGCAGGATTATGTTTTCACGGAGTTTCCCAAGAGGTGACGTAGTCCGGGCCGGCACGGACCGCCTGGCGTCCTTCAACTCGATCTGATATCCGATTACGCTTACCCGATCCTCCACCGCCGAGGTGGATTGCATGGAGCCGGTAATCGTGTCACTTCCTTTGATGAATAAGGTGAGTTGCGCCACCGGCGTCCTCGTGCTGACGGTCTTTACCGCAGGCCTGGTCGACGTCCTCAGCTTCGCCAAACTCGGCGCAATCTTCACTTCCGCAATGACCGGCAACCTCGCCCTGCTCGGATTTTATGCCGCTACGGGTGCCGTGCACTCGGCGATCAAGTCGCTGAGCGCGCTCGTCGGCTTTATCGTGGGCTGCGCGGTTGGCACGATACAAAGTCGTCACGCGACGGCCCGCGCCGCGGTCAGGCGCATATTGGGTCTCGAAACCTTGACTATCGTGGTATGCGCCATCGGCAGCATGCAGTCCTCTCTCTCTGCCCGCAGTGATTTCATGCAGGTGGAAATCCTGCTGTTAGCGTTCGCAATGGGTCTGCAGAGCATCGTCGGTGCCCGGCTCAAGCAGACGAATGTCGTCTTTACCACGACCCTGATAAAAATCGTCTCGGCGGCCATCGGATCAGCGCGCGAGCAAAGTAGCGCCGGCGAACGGCAGCGTGATACGGCCGTCGTCATCGCGTACTTGATCGGCGCGTTGACCGCAGGAGCCACGATCGCAACGCACTTCACAGCCGCGTTGGTGATTCCCGTGCTCGCAATCGGAACCGCATTTATCTACGCACGCGGCGTCGAGTGACGAAACCCGGGCTTCTAATGCATGTGCGCGCTGCCCGCCGCAGAGGGTAGTTTGAAGATGGCGAGGGTATCGCCGTAGGAATATCCCAGTTGGAAGTTTCCCCCGGCAGCAACCGCGAGGTACTGCTCGCCATTCACCTGATAGGTGATCGGGGGAGCGTTGACGCCGGCACCCAAGTTATAGCGCCAGAGGCGCTCGCCGGACTTCGCATTGAACGCGTCGAGCCAGCCGTCGCCTTCGCCCATGAACACGAGGTTTCCCGCGGTCGCCAGTACCCCGCCGATCAAGGGCTGCGGGGTCTTGTACTGCCAGGCGATCTTGCCTGTCTCGACATCCAGCGCGACGAAGGGACCATCCTGAATCCCATTGGGCGCGATGTTCGTGAATGCGCTGCCGAGGCGAATGAGACCGGGCGCGCTCTCGGTAGGCTTGGTCGTGAAGCGCATCAACTGGTCCATCGCCATGATGTACAGATAGTGCGTTTCCGGCGAATACGCGGGTGGCGACCACTCGGCCCCGCCGTTGGCACCCGGCAGCATATCCACACCCTCGCGCGTGGGCGTCGAGAACATGTTCTTCGACATCATGACGTAGGGATCGGACTTGCGGATCAACTGGCCCGTGCGCCGGTCGAGTATGAATACCCAGCCGACCTTGCCCGCCTCGGCGGCGGCCGGGATCACCGCGCCGTTCTGGTGCACATCGAAGAGCACGACGTTGCTGACGGCGTCGTAGTCCCATACATCGTGCTTGACCTCCTGGTAATACCACTTGAGTGCGCCTGAGTGCACATCGAGCGCGACGATGCTATCGGTGTACAGGTTGTCCCCCTGGCGGATCGTCCCGTCGAGATCGGGATTTGGGTTGCCCGTGCTGAAGATGAGGAGTCCGAGCTTGGGGTCGATCGCGGGTGTGGTCCACACCATGCCGCCGCCGCTCTCCCAGGAGTTGCCCGCATAGGTCTTCGGATCCGTCGACATCCAGCGCCAGCGCTGCTGTCCATTCGTGGCGTCGTAGGCTGCGACAAAGCCGCGCAACGCCCATTCGCCGCCCGCGCTGCCGACGATGACCAGGCCGTCAAAGATTTGCGGCGCGAGCGTTTCCGAGTAGCCGTTTTGCGCGCTGACGATGGTCGTGTCCCAGACGGTGTGGCCATCGGCCGCATCGAGCGCCAGCAGATGATCGTCCAAGGTCACCACGTAGACCTTGCCGTAGCCGACCGCCACGCCCCGGTTCACGGGACCGCAGCAAATCTGGAATGCCCCGAGGTTATAGGTCACCTCCCAGAGCCGCTCGCCGGTTACCGCATTGACCGCGAGGATCTTCATCTTGTGATCGACGACGGGGGTCGTGAAGTACATCACGCCGTTCACGACGATCGGCGTCGACTCGAAGCTTGCGGTCATGCCGGTCTGAACCAGCGCCACCGGCGTCAGCGAGCTCACGTTCTCGGCGGTGATCTGCTTGAGGGGGGAATATCGCTGGTTGTCATAGGTTCGCCCGTGCAAGAGCCAATCGTTGTCATCGGAACCCGCACTCTGCATCATCGAATCGGTGATGTTGACGTTCGCCCCCGCGGGAAGCTGCGCGAAAACCTTGCGGGTCGGCGGTGCCACGCGCACGATCTCGTCGGTATTGGATGAGCCTCCGGCCCCCGCCATGCGCATTCCCGAGAGGCGCACGTGATCGAGTGACTTGGCGCTCAGCGGTGCATCGCCCGGGGGAAGACCGTTGCGCTCGAGAATGAAGGCCGTCACATCGAGATACTGCTGCTGGCTCAAGCTGCCGGGCGCGTTCAGAGGCATCTGGCGGCTCAGAAAATCATACAACTGCGCGGCCGTTCCGGCGCCATAAGCCTGCATAAACGTCCGACCCATGAGGGGAGTCCCTGCTTCGCCCTGCAGATTCGCGCCGTGGCACACGGCGCAATACTGCGTATAGACGGCCGCCCCGCGCGAGGCTTGTTCGTTGGTGTAGGCTCCGACCGCTGCGGCTTCGCCGCGCGTCGCAGCCAGCGCAAGGATGACGAGGACCATTGCACCGCGCCAAGTGGCACGCCGGCAAAAAGCCGCGCTCCAACGGGATGGGTGGAGCAGTCATGGCGTGGGTGAATTAAACCCCAAGCGTGAAGCCGAGGATATTAAACGGTTGGTATCGATATCGCGTTTAAAACGAGCGACCCCCGCTCCGAAAGTTACCGTCTGCTGACCTCGGCCCCGCATTGCGACATGCGACGGCACAGTCTGGAGGGCAATACCAAGGTACGATTGACGATATTCCGCTTCCACGCGTTGAATAGAGTCCGCAATGACACTCCTCGAAACGCTGGCGATCGACCTGCCGATTATCCAAGCGCCGATGGCCGGAGTGTCCTCGCCCGCGCTGGCTGCGGCGGTATCCAATGCCGGCGCGCTCGGTTCGATCGGCGTGGGTGCGACCGATGCGGAGGGCGCGCGCAGAATGATTGCGGCGGTCCGCGAGCGCTCCCAGCGCTCCCTCAATGTGAATGTCTTCTGTCACCAGCCGGCGAGAGCCGACCGTGCCGTCGAGGCCGCCTGGCTCGAGCATCTGCGGCCTCACTTCGAGCGGTTCAGCGCAAAACCTCCCTTGCATCTCAAAGAGATCTACCGCAGTTTCGTGGAAGATGACGCGATGCTGGCGGCGCTGCTTAAGGATAAGCCGCGCGTCGTGAGCTTCCATTTTGGATTGCCCTCCGCCGAGCGAATTCATGCGCTTCGAGGGGCGGGCATCGTATTGCTTGCCTCCGTGACGAGTGTCGGCGAAGGCCGTGCCGCGGTCGACGCCGGCGTGCAGGCGGTCGTGGCGCAAGGCTATGAAGCGGGCGGGCATCGGGGTGTATTCGATGCGGATGCCGAAGATGACTGTCTTGGTACCCTGGCCCTGACACGTCTTTTGGTGCGCCAACTCGACGTTCCGGTCATCGCCGCGGGAGGCATCATGGACGGCGCGGGCATCGCTGCGGTGCTGCGCCTGGGCGCCAGTGCGGCGCAACTCGGCACCGCCTTCGTCGCCTGTCCCGAGTCGGATGCCGATGCGGGGTATCGCCAGGCTCTCGCGAGCAATGCGGCATTCCACACCGTCATGACACGCGTCATTTCCGGGCGACCGGCCCGCTGCCTCAGCAATCGGTACACCGTCTTGGGCGCAGGTATTGCGCCTCGTCAGATTCCGTCTTACCCGATTGCCTACGATGCCGGCAAGGCACTCAACAGCGCGGCAAAGTCCGCGCACGAGGCGGGATACGGCGCGCAGTGGGCCGGGCAGGGCGCGCCGCTCGCCCGCGAGCTGCCGGCAGCTGAGCTCGTATCTACCCTCGCGGAGGAATGCAGCCGAGCGCGCGAGGCGTGGAACCTGACGCGCTCATCATCGAGCAATTGAGTGCAGCCTCACGCGCCCTGAGCCGCTGCTAGCGCCCGCCGCCGGCGGAAATTCGCGCGTTCGCGTGGGCATCGCGCCCGCCTCATTGAATCCGAGTGCCGCGGCGATTCGGCCATCCAATTATTGACGTGCGCGACGATGTGATCGCGGGATTGAAGCTTGCGATCAACTTTTAGACGCGGGGGGCTCCTGCGTGAGCATTCAAATCCAAGTTGGACTGGATCTTACAATCATTCGGTCGCAGGCGCTCCTAGCATGAGCCAAGGATCCCAGTACCAGCCGTCGCTATGAGGGTCTCGGATTATGGATAAGCTCAATCAGCTACTCGTCTCAAGCCCGGCCGAATTCGCGGCCGCGTTTGATGCCATTGGCGATGACTCGAGCGCGGAGCCAGGTCAAACGAGCGCCGCATTTTGGCTGGAAGGCGGAATAACGCGCGCAGGCTCGGGGTTCGTGTGGGGCAACGGCGAGCTAAGCTATCAAGGGCGCAACCACGGCTTCCGGCTATCGGGCTTGTCCATAGCGAATATCGGCGCCGCGAGCGTGTGTGCGAATGGAAGTGTGATGCACCTGAGAAAGTTGTCGGACTTCAGCGGCAGTTATTCGGCGTCGATCCCCGAGCCGCCAGTGGCCGGTAGTGGCCCGGTGACCTTCCTCAAGAATGAACGTGGGGTGGTGATGAAGCTGACCGCGACTGATGCTGCATGGCGCATTCACCTGCAGGTCAACGGTTTGCGGGTCAGGCTCAAGCACCCCAAGTAAAGCCGCCGGCCGCCATGCCGCCGTGTATTGCGGATCCCGAATGTTTGCTGGCGCGGACTCGCGGAAGTCCTGGTAAGGTGGCGCGAGTGAGACCGCGGAGAGCGCCATGGACGCAATATCGGAGCAACTGAAGGTTCTGCTCGAACGGGAGCAGATTCGCGAGTGCATAACCCGGCTTGCCCGCGGCGAGGATCGTCGCAACGCGCAGATGATCAGCGCCTCTTACTGGCCGGATTCAACGACCGACTATGGCGTGTTCAAAGGCACGTTCTCCGACTATCTTGCCTGGGTGGTGCCGGGATCGGACGCCATCAAGAATACGCAGCACGTTCTCGGCCAAAGCGTCATTGAAATCGAAGGCAAAGATGCGCGCGCAGAAACGCATGTGATTTCGTACCACCGGTTGGCCATGGGCGATGAGGAGCACGATACCTGTATCGGCGGCCGCTATCTGGACCGCTTGGAGAGGCGCGCCGGCGAATGGAGAATCAGCGCGCGCGCGATGCTCTATGACTGGTATCAGGACTGGGGACGGTCAATCGACTGGTCGCAAGGCGTGATGGGCCTACCCTTCAGCAACGAGCGTTACTCCGGCCGTGCGGTGGGTGACTACAGCGAAGTCTTCTTCGGCAAAGGATCGTCCAAGTAGGACGGCGCCGACCGCCCTCTGCCTGGCGAGCGACCGCCTCGAGTGCCGCGCTGGCGTCTTTTTGCTGTGTGACGCACTGTCCGCAGTCGTCCGCGGACATTGTCCGCGGGCACTCCGCCTCGCCGGGTGCAAAATAAAATGCCTTAAAAACAAGCGTTTCAGCGAGGCTGCGGTCTTGGCACGGCTCTTGCTCTCTCCTCAGTGCAAGGCTCGAATGAGCCGATGACAGCACCAACCAAGGAGACGCTCATGAATACTCAAATTTCGTCAAAACTCGCCGCTTTCGCCGCTGCCCTGATGATGAGCAGTTTGATCATGGGCGGTGTCGCGTATTTGCTCGAGGGTCACATACAGCAGCCTTCGTTCAGCGTCGTGGTTGCTCGTGTCACGTCCCCGGCCGCGCACGACGCGGCGTGAGCCGCGTGAAACGCGGTTGCTGCCTCGTGTGCCTCGTGTGTCTCGTGTCCGCGGACAGTGTCCGCGGACACTAGGCGCCCGCACCGCGCTGCATAACTGCATGAAAAACAACAAGTTAATCCGCCGATGCTGCTTGGCATGAAGGTTGCCTTCTATGACTGTAGTGCGCCACCTTGCAGCATTCATCGCAGCGGCGTTAGCGGCCATGGCTGCTAACGCCAACGATCTGAAGGAGCTCTACGAGCTTGCGCTGACGCGCGATGCGTCGCTGCAGGCGGCGGGCTTTCAGCGTGATGCGGCGATCGAAAGTCGGCCACAAGCGCTCGCGCAATGGTTGCCGCAGATCTCCGCGAATGCATCCGCCGCTCGAGAGCGGCAGGGGTTCGACAGCGGCCAGTTGGGCAACGCCGAAGCGGCCGACTGTGCGCTGACGGCGGCGGCCGGCATGCAGCATTGCTACGGGACCGTGCATAGCCTCGGCCTCAATCTGTCGCAGACGCTGTGGAGCTTCCAGGCCTTCAGCCAACTGAAGGAAGCGAATTTCGCGGCCGCGGCGGCCGAGGCCGCCTACCAGGGAGCCCGCCAGAATCTCCTGCTGCGCGTGGCGCAGGCCTATTTCGCCATTCTGTCCGCTGCGGATCAGCTCGCGACCAACCGCGGCGAGCGCGAAGCCTTCGCTCAGCTCTTGAATCAGGCCCAGACACGGGAGAAGACCGGCGTCGGCCCGCGCAGCGACGTCGAGCAGGCGCAGGCGTTCTACGATGCCTCGGAACAGGGTGTCATCGATGCCCAAAACGCGCTCGACGATGCGAACCTCGCACTCAGCGAAATTGTCGGTGCGCCCATCGCCGCCGCGGCGCCGTTGCGCGACGACATTCCGTTGACCTCCCCCGAGCCGGACTCGGCCGATGAATGGGTGATGGCCGCACGACAAGATAACTTCGACGTGCGCTCCGCGGCGCTCAAAATGGAAGCCGCGGAGCGCGACATCTCGGCGCAGCGCGGGCGTGGCCTGCCCACGTTCGCGTTGACCGGATCGAGCTCCAAAATCACCCAGGACGAAGTGCTCGGCGGCAACGAAAGCATGGACACGGTCGGAGTTTCCTTCAGCTGGCCGCTATTTCAGGGCGGCGCGGTGGCCTCGGCGGTTCGTCAATCGCGCGCGCTCTACCGCCAGGCCCAAGCCGTCTACGACTCGACGCAGCGCGACGCCGAGCGCCAGACTCGAGCGGCGTTTCGCAATATCGTGAGCGGCATTCAACGCATCGAGCGCCGCGCGGCGCGCGGTCGATTCCGGCGCGCGGGCGGTGGAGGCGAGCCGCCGGAACGTCGAGTTCGGCACCGGCACCGAATTCGATCTGCTCAATGCCCAGAACAACTACTTCGCGGCGCGTCGCGCCTATAGTCAGACGCGCTATGACTATCTGACCAGCGTGCTCACTCTCAAACAACAGGCCGGGCGCCTCACCGAGCAGGATCTCATCGCCATCGACGATCTGCTCATCGAGAAGAGCTCATGAGTATCCGGCCCATCCGGGAGGAGCCCGTCATGCTGCGCGACACCGCGGCCCAGGACCGGCCGATCGAGCGTCCGAGCCTCGTGGCGCCGGCACGGCAAGCTCGCGGCGGCAGCGCTCGTCGCCGTGGTGGGCCTGTGCGTGCTAGTGGGGGTTTGGCTGCGATATTCCGGCGCGGGCGCTTCCGTCGACCGCTCGCGACTGACCATCGCCACGGTGGAGCGCGGCAGCTTCGTGCGCGACATCGTCGCGGACGGACAGGTGGTGGCGGCGGTGAGCCCGACGCTCTACGCGAACGCGCTCGGCACCGTCTCGCTCAAAGTGCACGCCGGCGACAGCGTCTCCAAGGGGCAGGTGCTCGCCGTCGTCGACAGCCCCGACTTGACGGCCAAGCTGGCGCAGGAAGAAGCGCACCGCCGTCAGCCTGCACATCGATTGGCAACGAGCGACGCTCGAGGCCGAGCGCACGCTCTCGCAGCTCAAGGACGCCTTCGAGCAAGCGCAGGTCGACCAGAAGACCGCGCAGCGCGAGCTCGATCGCAGCCGCAAGGCCTATGAGCTCGGCTCCTACACGGAGCTGCAGGCGCTCAAGGCGCAGGATGCCCTGGAAAAGGCGCAGTTCGCGCTACACACAGGCCAAGCTGAACTACGAATCGCAGCCGAAGCAGAATCGATTCGACATCGACAGCAAGAAGGCGCTCTACGACCGTCAGCAGTTCCTGGTGGCGGATCTGCGCCGGCAGGTCGAGGGACTCGAACGTGCGCTCTCCGGTCGACGGCCAGGTCGGACAGGTCGAGGTGGCCGATCGCGCCAGCGTCGCCAAGGATGCGCCGCTCCTCACGGTGGTCGATCTGTCCGCGCTCGAAGTGGAAATCAAGGTGACCGAGAGCTTCGCGCGCGATCTTCGCTCGGGCATGAGCGCCGACCTCGACGGCGGCGGGCGGTCACTTGCAAGGCCGTCGTGAGCGGCGTATCGCCCGAGGTCATCGCCGGCCAGGTGACCGCTCGCCTGCGCTTCGTCGGCGACAAGCCCGCGGGCCTGCGGCAGAGCCAGCGTATGTCGGTGCGCATTTTCATCGACCGGCGCGAGAACGTGCTCATGGTCGACCGCGGCTCCTTCATGGATCAGGAGGGCGGCGGCTTCGCCTACCTCGTTCACGGCAACGTCGCCGAACGGCATCCCGTGCGCCTGGGCGCCGCCAGCGTCGCCAAGGTCGAGATTCTCGACGGCCTGGCGCGTCGGCGATCAAGTCGTCGTCTCCGGCACCGATGCGTTCAACGGCGCCGAGCGCGTGATCCTGAGCCGCTGAACCGAGAACTCCGCTAACCGAATAGAATTGACCGAACCGCGCACGAGGCCGCACCATGCTGAAAATGACCCATCTGTCGAAGGCGTACCGCACCGAAGTCGTCGAGACCTACGCGCTGCGCGACTTCTCCATCCATGTGCGCGAAGGCGAATTCGTCGCGGTGACCGGACCTTCGGGTTCCGGCAAGACGACGTTTCTGACCATCGCGGGCCTGCTCGAGGAATTCACCGGCGGTGAATACCTGCTGGACGGCGCCGACGTGCGCGGCCTGAACGACAATCAGCGCTCGAGGCTGCGCAACGAGAAAATCGGCTTCATCTTTCAGGCGTTCAATCTGATCCCGGACCTGAACGTCTACGACAACATCGAGGTGCCGCTGCGCTATCGGGGCCTCGACACGGCGCGAACGCAAGCGCCGCATCCAGGACTCTCTGCAGCGCGTCGGCCTGTCGGCGCGCGTCGCGCCACTATCCGGCCGAGCTGTCCGGCGGCCAGCAGCAGCGCGTCGCGATTGCGCGCGCGCTGGCCGGCTCGCCGCGGCTGCTGCTGGCGGACGAGCCCACCGGCAATCTGGACACGCAGATGGCGCGCGGCGTCATGGAACTGCTCGAGGAGCTGCACCGCGACGGGGCCACCATCGTCATGGTGACGCACGATCCGGAGCTCGCCGTGCGCGCGCAGCGCGAGGTGCACATCGTCGACGGTCAAGTCGTCGATCTCGCGGCGCCGTCGCGCCGGGTCGCTCGGCGTCAGCGCACAGCTGTAAGGAGAGCGCCATGTTCAGCTACTACCTCAAGCTCGCGCTGCGCAGCCTCAAGCGCAACGTGGTGCTCACCGCTGCTCATGATCGCGGCCATCGGTGTCGGCATCGGCGCCTCGATGACCACCCTGACCATATTTCGCGCCATGGACGCCGATCCCGATACCCGAGAAGTCCGCGCAGTTGTTCGCGCCGCAGATCGACAACTGGGGACCCACGAACAAGAAGGTGGTCGACGGGCGATGAGGAGCACTTGCAGGATCAGATCACCTATACCGACGCCGTCAACCTCATGAACGCCCATGCGGCGGCTCGCCAAACGGCCATGTACGTGACGGGATTGCCGCTGACGCCGCCCAACCGCGAGCTGCTGCCGTTCCAGGTGCAGGCGCGGGCGACTTACACGGATTTCTTCACGATGTTCGATGTGCCGTTTCTCTACGGCGGCCCGTGGAGCGCCTCGGACGACGACGGACCGCGCCGACGTCGCGGTCATTACGCGCGACTTGAACGATCGGGTCTTCGGCGGCGCGAACAGCGTGGGTCAGACGTTGAACCTCGACAATCACGACGTATCGAGTCGTCGGCGTGCTCGACCGCTGGCAGCCGCTGCCGAAATTCTACGATCTCACCACCAGCAAATACGGCGACGGAGAGCAGCTCTATATCCCCTTCTCGCGCGCCATCGAAGGCCACATGGAAAGCTGGGAATCGAGCAACTGCGCCGGCGATACAGGCGAGCCGGGGTGGGACGGCTTCCTGCGTTCCGAGTGCGTCTGGATCCAGTTCTGGGTGGAGCTGCCGACCGCGGCCGATGCCGCTCGCTATCGCGCTTTCCTCAACAACTACGCGCGCCGATCAGCAGCGCGCCGGCCGTTTCAATTGGCCGCCGCGCACGCGTCTGCGCGACGTGAGGGAGTGGCTGGCTCATTGGCACGTCGTTTCCGATGAGGTGAGAATTCTCGTGCTCGTCGCGTTCAGCTTCCTGTTCGTCTGCCTGCTCAACGCCATGGGATTGATGCTGGCCAAAATCATGGACCGCGCCGGCGACATCGGCGTGCGCCGCGCGCTCGGCGCCAATCGCGGCGCCATCTTCGGCCAATGCCTGATCGAGGCCGGCGTCGTGGGTCTCGCGGGCGGCCTCGTGGGTCTCGCGCTCACGGCGCTCGGTCTCGCCGGCGTGCGCTTGATCGTTTCGCCGAGCCACCGCCCGGCTCACGCATCTCAGTCCGACCGATATCGCGATCGCGCTGAGTCTGGCGGTGTGCGCCACCACCCTGGCCGGGCTGTATCCCACCTGGCGCGCCGCGCATGTTCAGCCGGCCTGGCAACTCAAGGCGCAGTGAGGAGCAACCCATGGAACTGGCTGTCATTTTGAAATCCCTGCGCCGAAACAAGATCGGTGCCGTCCTCATCGCCGTGCAAATTGCCGTCACGCTGGCGATCCTGTGCAATGCGCTGTTCATCATTCAGCAGCGCCTGGCGGCGAGCCACCGTCCCTCGGGGGTCGACGAGGCGAACATCTTCAGGGTCAAGAATCAATGGGTCGGCGACCCGAAGGATCTCCCCGCACGCCTGCGCGCGGATCTCGACGCGCTGCGCGGCCTCGGCGGTGTCGTCGATGCGTACGCGACCAATTCGGTTCCGCTCAGCAACGGCGGGGACGGCGAGGGCCTCGGCCGCGATCCGGATCGAGTCGAGCAGACGCAGTTGACCGCGATGTATTACGGTGATGAGCACGCGCTGTCGACGTTGGGCGTCAAGCTGATCGCCGGGCGCAACTTCCAGTCCGATGAGATCGTGGAGCGGGATAGCTACAACCAGCACCTACCGCCCAGCGCGGTGATCATCACGCGCGCCTTGGCGGAGAAACTGTTCCCGCACGAGAGTCCGATCGGCAAGCCCGTCTACATCTCATTCGACAAGCACGCCGTTCCCGTGGTCGGGGTCATCGACCTGCTGCAGGTGCCTTGGAGCTCCGCCAGTGGCTGGGGCAGCCGGTTCTTCTACAACTCCATCCTGGTCCCGTACCGATGGTCAGTCCCGTATTCGAACTACGTCGTACGGACAAAGCCCGGCCAGTTGGCGGCGGTCATGAAGACGGCGCCCAAGGCGCTGATCGATTTGAACCGCGATCGGGTGATCGTGAGCGTCGAGCCGCTCAGCGGCGCGCGGGTTGACTCCTACAAGGACGATCACGGCTTGGCGGTGATCCTGGGGACCGTGTGCGTGGCGCTCCTCTTGGTCACCGGATTCGGCATCGTCGGGCTGACCAGCTACTGGGTCGCGCAGCGGCGGCGCCAGATCGGCATTCGCCGCGCGCTCGGTGCGACGCGGCAGGCCATCGTGCGTTATTTCCAGACCGAGAACCTGCTGATCGCCGCGGCCGGAACGGCCCTCGGCATCGCGCTCGCCATCGCCGCAATCTCTGGATGGTGAGCAGCTTCGAAATGCAGCGGCTGAATCCGGTCTATGCCATCGTGGGCGCGCTCGTGGTTTTGGTCCTCGGACAGCTCGCCGTGCTCTGGCCGGCGCTGCGCGCCGCCTCGATTCCGCCGGCCTTGGCGACGCGCGGTGTATGACAACCGCCCCACACCCGATAACATTCCACCATGCGCACCGTACTCGTCATCGATGACAATCCGGCCGTCGCCCAGGCACTGGGGCTGCTGTTCGGCCTGCACGACATCCGCACGCTCGCCGCCGCGACGCCGGAGCAGGGCTTGGCGCTCTTGGCGCGGGAGCCGGTCGACCTCGTCATCGCCGACATGAACTTCAGCGCCGACACGACGTCCGGCGACGAAGGCGCGGCGCTGTTTCGTGCGCTGCGCGCCGCGCAGCCCGATCTGCCCGTGATTTTGCTGACGGCCTGGACTCACCTGGAATCCGCCGTGCAGCTCGTCAAGGCCGGCGCGGCCGACTACATCGGCAAGCCCTGGGACAACGACAAGCTGCTGGCGACGGTCGAGAACCTGCTGGAGCTGTCCGAGGCGACGCGCGAGCGCCGCGTGCTGCAGGAGGAGCAGCGCCAGCGGCGCGAACGCCTGGCGGAGCAGTACGACTTGCGCGACATCGTGTTCGCCTCCGATGCGATGGAGCGCGCCGTGGAGCTCGCCTGCCGCGTGGCGCGCGCGGATGTGCGCGTGCTGATCACCGGGCCGAACGGTGCCGGCAAGGAGCGCATCGCGCGAGATCGTGCATGCAAATTCCGCAGTCGGCAAAGGCCCCTTCGTCGCGATCAACTGCGGTGCGATTCCCTCCGAGCTGATCGAGGCGGAATTGTTCGGCGCCGAGGCCGGCGCCTACACCGGGGCGACCCGCGCGCGCGCCGGACGCTTCGAGGTCGGCGAACGGCGGCACCCTGTTCCTGGACGAGATCGGCGATCTGCCGCTCGCCGGACAGGTGAAGCTGCTGCGAGTGCTCGAAACGGGCCAGTTCGAGATGCTGGGCTCGAGCAAGACGCGCACCACGCGCGTGCGCGTCCTGAGCGCCACCAATGCCGATCTCCGCGCGCTGATCCGCGACGGTCGCTTTCGCGAAGATCTTTACTATCGGCTCAATGTCATCGAGATCGCCGTTGCCGCCGCTGGCCGAGCGCCGCGCCGACATCCTGCCGCTGGCGCGGCACTTTCTCGGGGTCGCCGTGGCGCTTGAGCGAAGACGCCGAGGCGGCGCTGCTGGCGCACGATTGGCCGGGCAATGTGCGCGAGCTGCGCAATTCGATCGAGCGCGCGAAGCTCCTGGCGCGCGAGAGCAGCGTCACGGCTGCGGACCTCAATCTGCCCGCGGCGCATCGCAGCGCGGCCCACGGCGAGGCCAATCGGCGCGGCACCGAGCCAGGCAAGGCCGACCGCGACGTCGAGCAGCCGAGCCGCGAGCTGATCGAGGCCAGCTTGCGCGAGGCCGGCGGCAACATCAGCCGCGCGGCGCAAAGCCTGGGTCTGTCGCGCCAGGCCCTGTATCGCCGCATGGAGCGATTCAACTTGCGTCGCCTTGAGCCCAAGAGCATTATGTGAGCCTGCGGACGCGATTGACGCTGTTCCTGTTCGTGGTGGCGGCGGCGGCGGCGGCGGCCGGTGCATGGCTCGCGCAGGCGCTGCACAGCCCGTTACGCGGATGGCTCGGCACGGCGATCGTCGCGGCACCCGTGGTGCTCTGGTTGGCGGCGCGCCTGATGCGGCCGATCCGGCAGGTGCTGCGCGCCCTGACCGGGCACGGTGGCCAGCTATCGCGAAGGCGATTTCAGCATGTCGCTGGTCGCGGACCGCAACGATGAGCTCGGTGAGTTGCTGACGGCGCACAACGAGCTGGCCGCCGCGCTGCGCGCGCAGCGCGCGCACCTGGTGCAGCGCGAACTGCTGCTCGATACCGTCATGCAGAACTCGCCGGTGGCGCTGGTGCTGGTCGATGCGCACGGGCGCATCGCCTATCGCGAACATCGCGTCGCGGCAGCTGCTGAGCGCGGGCCGCAGCCTCAATGGGCTGCGGTTCGCCGATGCGCTGGCACGATGCGCCGGCGGCATTGCGCGACGCCGCGCGCGGGCAGGGCGACAGCCTTGTTCTCCGCCGAGATCGACGGCGTCGAGGAAACATTTCATCTCTCGCAGCGCGCCTTCATTCTGCAAGGGCAGACGCTTCAGCCTGTATCTGCTCAAGCGGCTGACGCGCGAGCTGTCGCGCCAGGAAGTCGTCGACCTGGAAGAAGCTGATCCGAGTGCTGAGCCACGAGCTCAACAACTCCCTGGGTCCGCTGTCCTCGCTGGCGCACTCCGGCGCCGAAATCGCGCGGCGCGGCGATTACGCGCATGCTGCCGAGCGTGTTTGCGGCCATCGCGGAACGCGTCGACGCACCTGCATCGACTTCGTCGGCGGCTACGCCGCGTTCGCCAAACTGCCCGCGCCGCGGCCCGAACGGATCGAGTGGCACGGATTCGTCGCTGATCTCGCGCAGCAGCACACATTCGCCCTGCGTGGCGGGCGCTGCCGGCGGTCGCCGGATGGTTCGATCGGGTGCAGATCGAGCAGGCGCTCATCAATCTACTGAAGAACGCGCACGAGGCGGGCGGCGCCGGCCGATGCGGTGGAGCTTCTGCATCGTCTGCGCGGCGTCGAGCAGCGCATCGAAGTGCGCGACCGCGGCGCCGGCATGAGCCAAACCGTGCTGGCGCAGGCGCTGCTGCCGTTCTATTCGACCAAGCGCAGCGGCACCGGCATCGGCCTCGCGCTCGCTCGCGAAATCGCGGAGGCGCACGGCGGCCGCATTCAGCTCGCCAATCGCGAAATTGGCGGCCTGTCCGTGAGCCTGGATCTGCCCTGGGCCGGCTCCGCCGAATAAGGCGGCCCGGATCCCCTACCGAGCCGGCACCGCCGCCAGAATCTGCCCGAATTCCCGCACGGGAATACCCGAATGGGCTCGCACACTCCATGTCAGTGCAATCGGAGGGTGGCGGCATGAGTCCTCGGGATCTCGAGATCTGGTTGAATCACTTCGAGCATCACGCCTTGCGTCCCCGCCGGGTACCGCACGGTCTTTCCGATGTGCTGACTCCCGAGGAATCACAGCTCATCGCGAGCTCGATCGCAACGTTTCAGCTCGGCGAACACTCTGATGGGCGGACGCTTCTGCGAGCGGCAGAATCCTTCGCGCGGACGAATGAGATGCCTCACTTGGTCCGGATCATCGACTTGCTGATTCGAGAAGAGCGGCGTCATGCGTCGCTGTTGCGGGCTTTCATGCAAGATCACCGCATGCGGTTGCAGAGGACCCACTGGACGGATCGGTTTTTTCGCCGCATACGACGGCTTGCGGGGCTTGAGCTGTATCTCAGCGTTCTCATCAGCGCCGAGCTCATCGGGACCGTCTATTACCGCGCCCTTGAATCGGCCACGAATTGCCGGCGCCTGCAGGTTCTCTGCCGCACTCTCGTCGCCGATGAGCTCGCCCATGTCGGCTTCGAGTCGCAGTTGCTACCAGCCCTGCGAGCGCGCCGCGGCGCTGCCTCGCAAGCCATGACACGCTCGGTCCATCTGATGTTTTTTGCCGGCACCGCGATCGTGGTCTGGTCGACGCACCGTTGCCTTTTGCGCCGCGCCGGACACAGTGCGCGCAGCTTCCTACGCGCCTGTTTCGCTCAATATACATTCTACTTGAAGCCGACCGGCGCGGATTCCGAGCGGGCAGTTGGTTCTCGGCGCGTCGATCGAGCTAGTCCGGCCACACATTAAACAGATTGGTGGCATTCACCGAGCCTAAGCCCGTCGCGAGATCGTAGCCCCGGCCGGCCCGATAGGCCGGCTCATTCTGAGAGGCGGACGTCGACAGCTCGCCGATGAGCGATGCGCTCGCGCCATGGCAATCGTAGAAATTCCCGTCGCTGTTCGGTCCGCAGGGGATGTCCATGTCGCCCCGCGTGATGTCGTTGAACACGCAGTTGCTCGCGGGCAATTGCCCGTCGGCGCGGCTTGCGTTGCATCCGGAGGCCCGCGGCGAGAGGAACTGTTCAGCCGCGAGCGCATACAGCACGAAGTTCGCATCGCCTTGTCGGCCGTGAAATTGCTCGATGAGTGCGAGGATGCCGGCCATGGCGGGGGAGGCGAACGAGGTGCCGCCGCCGCCCAGGAAAATTGCGTCGTTCGATGGCGTGCACGCGGTGCCGCCCTGTTGCTTGTCCGACAGGCATTCCACCAAGAAGCTCCCCCACACGCCGTTCCCGGCGAACAGCGAGACGTCCGGTTGGTCGCGCAGGCCATCCATGGGCATTCCGGGCACGAGATATTGATAAAACGGCTTCGGGTTACCCGCGCAGGTTCCGCTCACGACGCCGGGTATCGAGGGCGTGCCGGTGAAGCAGGTGCTCGGTCCGCCGCTGCCCCCGACGTCGATGAGAAAGTTCTGCTGGCCGTTCTCCGAATTGCAGAACCCCTTGGCGCCGAACGATTGGGTGAACCCTGTGGCGATGGTCGGATCGGTGTAGATGAGCTGGCTGGTGCAGCCGTCGTTCCACGGGATCTCCGGAATATAGGAGAGCGCGGAGGCAAGCGTCTTGGGGTTGTTCTGCGCACTCCAGTAGGCTGAGATGGGCAGACCACCCGTATCCGCATTGAACTGCGCCATGAAGTCCGTGCCGCCGACGTCCACGGCAAATGCCGACGCGGTGTTGTCCCCACTGTTGATGCCGAGGGTCGAGTAGTTGGTGCTTTCGACGGGCGCGCATTCATCGGCTCCCGTATCGCCCTGCGCGATGAAGAACGTTACGCCCTCGAGCGAAGCGAGCTCGGCTTCGAAGTTCTCGAGCGCGACCTCGGCTTGTCCGGTGATTGTCTCGCAAAGGCCGTAACTGTCGGAGATGATGTCGGGGGGCGAGGTCTCGAGCAGATTCAGTATCGCCAGGTCGAGTCCCGACGTGACCGCCGTGTTGCCGCAAGCCGATAGCACGATATGCGCATCGGGTGCCGCGGCGCTTGCCCACTCGACGTCGAGAGCCGCCTCGATCTCGTCGCCGTTCTGACCGGGGTTCGGGCAGGCAGGATAGACCTGCTCGAACGTCGCCTGCTTGAAGTCCTCCAGGCCGAACGTCTTGCGAAAGGTCGACCAGTCGCCGGGATGCTTGAGGTTCGAGTCTTCCACGGTCGCGATGGTGATGCCCTTGCCCGTGATCCCCGCCCGCCACAGCGGCAGCAAGTTGTAGATCGTCGCGAAATCGTACGGTGCCACGACGAAGAAATCGCTTCCCTGAAAGGGAAGCGTGAATTGCGGGTTCCAGCGCTGGGCGGCGTGATCGTAATGCATCGGGTGCATCGCTGAATGGCGCGGCCGCGCGAAGAAGTCATGCAAATGCACGCCCACGACCGCAGCCGCCAGCGCGGCGGGAATCTGCGGATCCGAGACGTTCGCCAGGTGCTTCTCGCCATTCGCCATCTGCAGGCGGTGGATCTCGGTATGGAAGGTTTCGCGGATTTGCGCGGCCGTGCCGCTGAAGTCGAGGACCCGTCCGCTCTTATAAAGACGATTCACGGCGAACCCATGGGACGTCAGCCACTGCTCGAGGACCGCGACATCCTGAGGATTCGCTCCGAACTGGGCGCCGACCTGTTCCGCGGTCAACCAGTGGTGGAACTCGGATGACCCCGGCGTATGTAAGGCCAGGATGCGCCCCTGCAGCGCGCCTTCCGTGGCTGCGTCGCGCTTCAGCATCAACAGCAGATGCTCGAAGGGTAGGGCGTCATCGACCGCGCCCTGATCGCGGGCCCCGATGCTCGCGGAGGGCGGTGTATTCCCGCCGAGCGTTACTCGATCGCTCTCATCGACTGGGCTGCGGATCAGCGCCGCCGGGGTTTCGGCAACTGCCGCTCGGATGCCGGTCAGGAGCAAAAGTCCCAGAAGCACGACTGACGAATGGCGCATGGCATTCCCCCTGGCCGGCGAGCGATATCCTTTGCCCACAAACTAGCATAAATAGTCCGCGGAGCGGAACGAGCGGCGGTACCGCCGTTACGAAGATATACTTGCCCCTGCCCGTGGGGCGCAGCGACCAGTAGCAAGGGGAGAGATGATGTTGCGGACTCTCTTGGGACTCTTATTGACAGTCCTGGGGTGTGCGGCGCAGGCCGCGGCGAACTTCGACGGTCAGAGTTGGTGGAGTACCGTGAAAACGCTTGCGGACGACAAGTTCGAGGGACGGGAGACCGGAAGTACCGGCGAGCGGCAGGCGCAAGGCTACATCGTGCAGCAATTGAAGGCGCTCGGCATCGAGCCGGCCGGATCCGACGGCTATTACCAAAGAGTCAAGCTGCGGACGACGGACATTCAGGAAGGGTCTTCCAGTCTGGCGCTCGTGCGTAACGGCCACGCGCAACCGCTCACTCTCGGTGAGCAAGCGTATTTCAGCACGCGCTATGTGCTCGCGCCGAAGGTCGATGCGCCTTTGGTGTTCGTCGGTTATGGGCTGCAGATCCCGGAGCAAGGCTACGATGATTTGGCAGGCCTCGATCTGAAGGGCAAAGTCGCGGTCCTTTTAACGGGCTCGCCGGCCGAGATTCCGTCGGCCTTGAGCGCGCATTATCAGTCGCGCGCCGAACGCTGGAGGGTGCTCAAGGCCGCCGGCGCGATCGGCATGATTTCCATCCCCAATCCCGCGTCCATGGAAATGTCGTGGTCGCGCATGGCGCTCAACCGCAATCTTCCCAGCATGGACCTGGTCGGACCCGAGTTCGACGAGACCGCCGGCTCGCAGATCGCCGTCACCTTCAATCCGGCGTACGCCGACCTGCTTTTCGAGGGGACCGGCCACACATTTGCCGAGATTGCGGCCCTCGGCAAAGACCGCAAGGCGTTGCCGCGTTCCCCGCTGGGACTGTCAATAAGCGCCGTTATCCATACGACCTCACATGAGGTGGACTCGACCAACGTGATCGCCCGTATACCGGGACACGATCCGAAGCTCAGGAGCGAATACGTCGTGCTGTCGGCGCATATCGATCACCTGGGCGTGGGCGCGCCGATCAACGGCGACCGAATTTACAACGGCGCAATGGACAATGGATCGGGCAGCGCGCTATTGCTCGACGTCGCGCGCTCGCTCAAGCAGGCGCGCGCGCCCATCAAGCGGTCGGTGCTCTTCGTGTGGGTCACGGGAGAGGAGAAAGGCTTGCTGGGATCGAAGTTCTTTGCAGCTCATCCGACCGTGCCGCCCAAATCAATGATCGCCGACATCAATACGGATATGTTTCTGCCCGTCATTCCGCTCAAGGCACTCACCGTCTACGGGCTGGCAGAATCCGATCTCGGCGACCGGGTGGCCCAGGTAGCCACTGACCAGGGCCTGCGTGTGCAACCCGATCCTGCGCCGCTGCACAATGTCTTTATCCGCAGCGACCAGTACAATTTCGTCCGCCACGGCATCCCCTCCGTGATGATCGATGTGGCCGCTACCGACGAGGCTGATGTGCAAACGTTGAAAGACTGGCGAGCCAACCGCTACCACGCTCCTTCGGACGATGTGAACCAGCCCGTGAACCTGGCGACCGCGGCCGGTTACGAGGAGGTGATCCGAGCGCTGACCCTCATGGTCGCCGACGATCCCGTCCGACCGGCGTGGAAGCCGGACAGCTTTTTTCGCCGCTACGCGGCGGCTGGACCCACTGGAGCCGCCGCCCCATGATCTACCGCCGGCTGTGTTATTCGAAATGACCGGGTACACCTATGTACGATCCACGTAAAGTATTGGAATTACTCTCCGGCTCGGCCGGCGGATATACGCTGCCACAGCCGTTTTATACCGACCCCGATATCTTCGACTTCGACATCTCCGAGGTTTTTGGCCGGTCGTGGCTGATGATCGGCTTCGAGTCGGAGTTGCCCGAGGCCGGCTCGTATCTGGCGGTGACGATCGGCCAAAACCCGGTCCTGCTCGTGCGCGGCCGCGACGGCGTCATTCGCGGCTTTCACAACACCTGCCGCCATCGCGGCTCGCAGACTCTGTGAGGAGGGCCATGGCCGCAGTGCCAAGTTGATTTGCCCTTATCACAAGTGGACTTACGAGCTCGACGGTCGGCTGATCGGCGCCGCGAGAATGCCCACCGATTTCAAAATCGGCGATTACGGCCTCGTGCCGGTCCAGGTGCGAGCTGGCGGCGGGATGCATCTATGTGGCGCTGACGGGCGGCGCACCCGACTTCACGCCCTTTCGGACCGCTCTCGAGGCGCGGCTGGGTGTCTACCGGTTGGCCGCATGCCAAGGTGGCCTTTCAAAGCACCCTGATCGAGAAAGCCAATTGGAAGCTGGTGATGGAAAATGCGCGCGAGTGCTATCACTGCGCCGCGTCGCATCCGGAGCTAAAACTCGCCTATCCCGTCAGCTATGGCGCCGCAGTCGGCAAGGACAGGCTCGACTACAACCAGCGACTGGCGGAGAGAGTCGAGCGGTTGGGTTTGTCGACCGCGGAGGCTTTCGGGAGTTGGTGGCACGTCGAACGCTATCCCCTCAATCCGGGAATGGAGAGCATCTCGATGGACGGTAAGCCGGTCGTGAGCCGGCGGCTCATCGGAGTCGATGAAAAGGAGATCGGCGGGCTTTGGTGGGCGATACAACCACACAGTTTCTGCCATGCGCTGTCCGACTATGCATTCATGTTCTCGGTCATTCCCGTGGGTCCGCAAGAGACCCGGGTCGAGTCCAAGTGGGTGGTTCACAAAGACGCGGTCGAAGGTGTCGACTATACGATCGAGAGTCTCACCGAGACCTGGACCAAGACCAATCTGCAGGACCGCGAGCTCGCCGAGAGACAATCAGCGGGGAGTAAACGGGATCGGCTACGTGCCCGGGCCATATTCACTGGACGAGGACTTCGTGGTTCGATTTGGGGATTGGTACCGGGCCATGGTCGTGTCCGCAGCCGAGCTGCGAGACCCGCGCGCCGTGAAGAGGGCCCATCCTGGTCCGATGCGTTAGCTTGCCGATTCCACGGCGCCTTCCGGAGCGCCGCGATGCAAAACGTCGGGCAATGCTCGTCCCTTCTCTGTGAAGGACAGCGACACGGAGTTCAGACAGTGACGCTCGCCCGTCGGCGGCGGACCATCAGGAAATACGTGTCCGAGGTGACTGCCGCAGCGCGCGCAGACCTCCTCCACGCGTACCATGCCGTAGCTTGAGTCGCGGATGCGTTTGATGTGCGCTTCGTCGAAGGGCTTGAAGAAGCTCGGCCAGCCCGTGCCCGAATCGAACTTGGCGCTCGAGCGAAATAGCGGGAGACCGCAAAAACGGCAGGTGTAGATGCCATCCTTCTTGTTGTCGAGGAACACGCCGCAAAATGCCGCTTCGGTGCCGTGCTGAAGCAGGACGTGCCGCTCTTCGTTGCTCAGGCCTTTGGTGATCTCGAGACGTTGGGACTCGGTCGGCGGGGTCAAGTTGAATGTCGTCATGGTCCCTCCGGATTACCAGCCCTAGCCTATCACGGCGGTGGCTGCTCATCGCCCAGCGCGCACTTGTGCAAGAGCTCCGCCGCCGCGCGTGCCGCGGGGCCGGCTTCGCTCGGACGCACCAGCACCAGATAGAGAGGCACCTTGCGAGAGGCTCCGGCCTCGAGGGGCAGCACTTTCAGCCGCCCCGCAGCGAGTGATGTCGCGACGGTGTGCTGCGGCAGCCAGGCATAGGCGAGCCCGCGCTCGACGATGGCAATCGAGGTATCGAGGCTGCCGACGGTCCAACGCAGCTTTGCTCCCAAATAACCTTCATCTCTCGGCGCACGCGTGCCCGAATCGCGCAGGACCACCTGCTGGTATTGCTCCAGATCGTGCAGCGAGATCGTTCTGTCGAGAGCGAACAGCGGGTGCGATGGACTTGCGCAGGCGACGAACGTCGTCTCGTAGAGCCAATCTCCCAGGAACCCGGATGGTACGCGGGTCGTGACGACGACGTCGGCGGAGCGGTCCAGAGCGCCGTTGACGATCGCTTCCTCGGCACCGGAGAGCACTGCCTCGGCAAGATCGAGTTGCGTCGACGGGCAGCGTTGTCGGAGCTCGAGCAATGCGCTGAGAAGTCGGGCTCGCGGAAAGGCGGCATCGACGACGACCTTGAGCACGGCCTCGAATCCTCGCTCGAGACTGCGCGCGAACTCCTCGAGCGCGCGCCATTCCCCGAGCAATCCGCGCGCTCGAGCGAGCAGCGCCTCGCCCTGCGGGGTCAATACCGCCCGGCGACCCTGGACCTCGAGCAAGCGGCATCCGAGGGCTTCCTGAAGGCGCGTGACCTGATAACTCACGGCCGATTGGCTGCGGTCGAGCGCCTCGGCGGCCGTTGCATATCCTCCGTGATCGACCACATTCGCCAGCGCGACCCATTGGTCCGGCGTCGTCTTGGGCGATGTTTCGGTGATCGTTCGAATTTGTCGAACGTTTTGACCGGTTTTTATGCCTGTATCTTTCATTTTTAAGAACATAGCATAGCGACATCAGAGATTTGGAGGCAAACCATGTTGAACCTGAGAAAAAGTGAAGAGAGGGGCCATGCGGACCACGGATGGCTCAAGTCGCGCCACACGTTCTCGTTCGGGGACTACTACGACCCCAAGCATGTCGAGTTCGGGGTACTGCGCGTCATCAACGAAGACCGCGTCGACCCGGACGAGGGATTCGGCACCCACGGGCACCGCGACATGGAGATCGTGAGCTACGTGCTCGAGGGGCAGCTCGGGCACCGCGACTCGATGGGCAACGGCTCGGTGATCGTGCCGGGTGATGTTCAGCGCATGAGTGCGGGAACTGGGGTCCTGCACAGCGAAATGAATCCATCGGCGAGCGAGCCCGTGCATTTTCTGCAGATCTGGATTCGTCCGAGCGCGGAGGGAATAGCTCCGAGCTACGAACAGAAGCACTTCACGCCTGAGGAGAAGCGGGGCGCACTGCGGTTGGTGGCTTCCGAGGATGGGGCCGACGGCTCGGTCCGGATTCACCAGGACGTGCGGATTTATGCGGGGTTGTTCGACGGATCGGAGCGCGCCGAGCTCCCGCTTGCACCGCAGCGCCGAGCCTATGTGCACCTTGCGCTCGGTCACTTGAAAGTGAACGGAGTCGAACTCGCTGCAGGCGATGGTCTGAAAGTATCAGACGTGTCCAGCTCTGACCGTCTCGGACGGGCGCGCGGCGGAAGTTCTCGTCTTCGATCTGCCGAGCTAATTGACGGCCGGAGCTTCGGGTTTCACAGCGCAAGCTCGCGTCTTCACGGCGCGAGCTTCGCGTCCAGAAAATCTCGCCGTCGCCGTTATCCAAGCCGTCGTCGGCGCTATAGCGGGTGACCGGTCGGGGTGAGAACTCCGTCTTGCCGGGCATCGCCGTGGCAAGCCACACGCCGCGCCGACCGGCTGCGTTGCTGACCCATGCGACATCGGGTCCATCCGCGGCAACCACGATGCCCGCAGCAAATGGCGCGCTCAGGATCTGTTCAATGGAAAATCCGGGCGCGTCCGCCGCCGCCGCCGATATCGCCAGACACAGGCAGGCGAGCGCGGGCGCGATAGAGTTTCGCATGTTGGTTCGGGGTCCCCTGGAATTTTTCGGCAGTGGCAGGCGGTCCCGAGTGCGACCAGGATGTCTAACGCCAGAGATTCGTCTTTGCGAGGTCTATGATCTCGTCGAGCCGCCCGCTCATGACGGCTTTGACCATATACAGCGAGAATCCCTTCGCCATCTCCACCGTGATGGAGGGCGGCATCGCAAGCTCGGTGCGGGCAACCACGGCGTCGACCAGCACCGGACCCGAGTGGGCGAGCGCCTCGGCAATGCCGTCCTCGACGTCGCCCGGATTCTCGAGCCGGATGCCTTTGATGCCCACGGCTTGCGCCATGGCCGCGAAATTCGGATTCTTGAAATCGGTGCCGAAGTCGAGAAAGCCGGTCGACTTCTGCTCGAGCTCGATGAATCCGAGCGCGCCGTTGTTGAAAACGACGACCTTCACGGGGAGCTCGAGCTGCACCAGACTGAGGAAGTCCCCCATCAGCATCGTGAAGCCGCCGTCACCCGACAGCGAGATCACTTGCCGATCGCGCGAGGTCGCCTGCGCGCCTATCGCCTGCGCCATCGCGTTGGCCATGGATCCGTGAAACGCGGAGGCGATGAGACGCCGTTGGCCGTTCATCGCGAGATAGCGCGCCGCCCACACCGTCGGCAAGCCGACGTCGGCCGTGAAGATGGCGTTCGCCGCGGCCCGGTCGCTGATCGCCTTGGTGATTTGCTGCGGATGGATGGGGCCCTTGCCCTTCGAGCCCACGGCGAGCTCGTCGAGTTGTTTGCGCGCTTTCGCATAGTGGCGCTGCGCTTGCTCCAAATGCGCGCCGTCGCTTTTCTTCTCGAGCAATGGGAGGAGCGCCTGGAGCGTTGCGCGCACATCACCCACGATGCCGAGATCGATTTTGGCGCGCCGCCCGATCTGTCCTGCGCGCAGATCGATCTGCGCGATGCGCACCCCGGGCTCCTCGGGATAGAACTGGCGGTAGGGAAAATCGGTGCCGAGCATCAGCAAAATGTCGCAGTCGCGCATGGCGTAATAGCCCGACGAGAAACCGATCAATCCCGTCATGCCCACATCGTATGGGTTCTCCCACTCGACGTGCTCTTTGCCGCGCAACGCGTGCACCATCGGCGCCTGCAGCCGTTCGCCGACGGCGAGGAGTTCCTGATGCGCGCCCTGGCAGCCCGAGCCGCACAACAGCGTCACGCGACCCTCGCCGTTGAGAAGCGCCGCCAGCCGTTCGAGATCTTCGCGCGCCGGCGTGACGATCGGCTGAGCCGGCAAGAGGCCTGCCGGGTTGGGTACGGGCCGCTCGGATGCCGCCTGCAGCGCGACATCTCCGGGGATCACGACGACCGATACGCCGCGGTTACCGACCGCCTCGCGGATCGCGATCTCGAGCGTGCGCGGCATCTGATTGGCGGAAGAAATGAGCTCGCAATAGTGGCTGCATTCCTTGAACAGCGTCTGCGGATGCGTCTCCTGAAAATAGCCGGAGCCGATTTCCGAAGAAGGGATGTGCGCCGCGATACCGAGCACGGGCACGCGCGACCGGTGGCACTCGAATAAGCCGTTGATGAGATGCAGGTTTCCCGGGTCCGCAGCTGCCCGCGCAGACCGCCAGGTTGCCGGTGAGATGCGCCTCGGCCCCTGCCGCGAAAGCGGCGACCTCTTCGTGGCGGACGTGAATCCATTCGATCGTCCCCTCGCGGCGAATCGCATCGGTGATGCCGTTGAGACTGTCGCCGACGATGCCAAACACGCGCTTGACACCGGCCGCCGCCAACGTCTGGACGAATTGATCCGCTACTGATCTGGCCATACCAGTCCCCTTGCACTGAAGATACGATCGGGCGAGATCCCACGGCCGGCCCGCGCTTAAGTTTCGGCTGCCGATGTGTAGGATGCAAGTGCATGGACGGAAGCGGTGAGGGGGCCGGGAACCCCGGATCTGGACAGGGGGTCAAAACTCCCAACCCCCTCGATGTGTAACAACGTGCCTGTACAAAGGAAATCAAGCGCCTGGAATGTTTCGCGATGGAGCGCCGTCGTTGCGGTGCTGGCGCTCCACCTGGCCGTTGTCGCGCTCTTCTGGATGGGTAGCCGCTCGCCGCCGGGTTTCCCGTCCGCCGGCCCCGCCATCGAGGTCATGATCCTGCCGCCGGCGAAGATGCCGACGGCACTCGCGGATGGCGCTCATCTCAAGCGCTTGAAGGTTGACGTCGGGATCTCGCTCGCACCACCGTCCTTCGACGCCTCCTGGCAGAGCGAATCCGCGGGCGGGTCCGATGGCGGTACCCCCGGCATAAATTGGGCAGCGGAGGCGCGTCGCGCGGTGAAGGCATTCGAGATTCGAAGGGATCAGCAAGTGACTCACTCGACGCTCGGCATTTCCTTGTGGGACAGCTGGCTGGCGCGGCAACCGCATCACGCCGGAGAGCGATTGCGAACCGATAACGGCGACTGGATCGTGTGGATCGATTCCGACTGTTACCAGGTGGCGCATTGGCACCCGGGCAGGCCCCAAGAAACGGATCCTCCTACGACGACCTGCGTCGGCGACAAGGCTGCGCCGGATGGTGCGGCAGCCGGTGCTGCGGGAAACGCGGCCGCCGGTACCGCGGATCAGCCGCGGCGGCCGACCCAGTAAGTCGCTTCCGCCTCGCGCTTAACCGAATATCTGCACGGTCGACTGGAAAGCCTGAGGACCGGCACGCGCGGCAACGTGCGGCTTACTTTAAGTAGGTCACGAGCCAGTCGACCCAGCGCTGATACACATCCATCTGCATGACGGGATCGCCCGGGAAGTGGCCGCCGGTCGGTATGGCATAGAATTCGGTGGTGACGTGATTGTCCTTGAGGGCGCGATACAGGCCGAAGGACTGTGGGATCGGCACGCGAAAGTCGCCGGTGTCGCACATGATGAGCGTGGGCGCGGTGATTTTGGTGACCGCGCTCGAGGGTGACTGGCGGCGGTTGATTGCCATGCCGTCCCCCACATAGGGCGAGGCGCCCGTGGCCGCGTATTCGGTCACGTTGCCGTCCGAGAGGTCGTACATCTCGACCCAGTCGGTGACGGGTGCACCCGCCACCGCCGCCTTCCACACGGGATAGTGACCGGCGAGCCAGGTGGTCATGAATCCGCCATAGGACCAGCCGGTGACGGCCATGCGTGCGGGATCGACGAGCCCGCGGGTCTTGAGATAGGCGACACCCGACATGACGTCCTCGCCCGGACCCTGCCCAGCGTCCTTGTATATGGCAGCAAAGAACGCGTTGCCCTGGTTGTCGCTGCCGCGGTAATTGGGCTCGAAGACAATCCAATCATGCGCGGCGAGGACCTGCGGCATGAGATTGAAGCGCTCCCGAGATGAGGAATTCGGTCCGCCATGGATGTAGAGCACGAGCGGGTACGCGTGACCCGCGGTGTAGTTGATGGGATAGGTGATGACGCCATCGAGCATGCGGCCGCCAGGCCCTTTCCAGCGAATCGTTTCCGAGCGCGCGAGCGTGAGGTCCGCAAGGCCCGCATTCACTTGCGTCAGGGCAAGCGGTCCGGTGTCGGTGCCGGCGGGCAGCAAGTAAAGCTCGTACGGATCGGTCTTGGTCTGGCCGACGAATGCGATTGGGCCGTTGGAGGCGATATCGAGCTCGAGCCAGTAACTGTTGGTTGGCATGACGTTCCCGAGGTTCAATGGGGTCACGGCACCGGCGGTCGTCAGGCGCCAAAGTCCGACCGTCGTATCGACGTTGCCGCCGACCAGCAACCAATCGCCCTGCGGCGACCAGCGCGTCGCGTAGACGTTCTTGTCGAGGGCGACACTGATGTCGCGGCCCGCGCCGCCCGCGAACGGCGCCAACCATACGTCCTGGAAATTCCACGGGTGCGCGTCGCGATTGCGCCAGTACGCCACACTCGCACCGTCCGGAGAAAGTGTGGGATAGCCTTCGAGCAAGGTGTCGCCCGTCAGAGAGCGGAAGTTGCCGGTGGCGATATCGAGCACTTGCACGCGGGCGAGGAACTGGTCGCCCGTCGAGGGGGTTTCCTGTCGAACCAGAATGATCGACTTGCCGTCCTTCGACCAGCCGATGGGCGAGGAGGGCGGCCCGGGCGGCAGGCTGGAAGGCAACGACCACGTGCCGCTGGTCAAACGTTTCGGTTCGCCGCCTAGTGCCGGGATCAAATACAGGTGTACCGGCCGCACGGCTTCGCTCACGGTCATGTCATCGTTGCCCACCTTGAAGGCCGTGCGAAACTTGTCCTCTCCCTTTAATTCCGGCTTGGGATCGGCCACAGCGATCGCGATCGTCGACGCATCCGGACTCCAGGCGAACTGCTCGACGGTATCTTTCGCGTGCGTCAGCTGCTGCGCATCGCCGCCCGCCAGCGGCATGGTGTAGAGCTGCAACACCTTGTTCGCGTCCGGCGCGAGGAAAGCGATGGCATCACCGGCCGGAGACCAGCGGGGCGAAACGGCATGATGGCGCTCCCGAGTAAGGGGACGCACTTGATGGCTGGCGACGTCGACGAGGATGATTTCGGATTGGTACTCGTCCGTGTCGACGTGCGCTCGAGTTTCGACCGAGGCGACCGTCTTGCCATCTGGGGAAAAGCGCGGGTCCGTGAGGCGGACGATGCGCAAGATGTCGTGAACGCTCACCGGCGCCGTTGCAGCGATGACGGGTGTGAGCATGAGCAGCGCAAAAGCAATCCTGGCGGCGGCGCGCACGGGCATGAGGTTCCTCCTGGAAGGACACGAAACGCGAACTATAGGCGAAGCGCGTTAACCGCGCCGCACAAATCGTTGGTAGCGCGACGAGCGCGGCCCGCGCGCCGCGCGCTTGAGCTATGATCTCTCACCGAGGTGACACGCATGAACGATTCCGTGCTCGAAATACCGGTGAAGTCCATCGACGGCCGGCCAACGACTCTTGATCAGTACCGCGGCCGCGTATTGCTGATCGTCAACGTCGCGTCGAAGTGCGGGCTCACGCCGCAGTACAAGCAGCTCGAGTCGCTCTACCAAGCGAAGCGTGCGGCGGGGCTCGAGATCCTCGGCTTCCCCGCCAACGACTTCATGGGGCAGGAACCGGGAACTGATCCCGAGATCGCGACCTTCTGCTCCACCCAGTACGACGTGCATTTCCCGTTGTTCAGCAAGATCAGCGTGAAGGGCCCGGCCCGACACCCGCTGTACAGTGCACTCACGCATGCGCGTCCCGAGGCGCAGGGCGAAGGGGCCATGCGCAAGCGTCTCACCGAGTATGGTATCCAGCCGGGCGCGCCGGATGAGGTCCTCTGGAACTTCGAGAAGTTTCTGGTGGGCCGCGACGGCTCGGTTGCGGCGAGGTTCGCGCCCGACGTGGCTCCGGACGATCCTCGACTGCTGGCCGCGATCGATCGCGAGCTTGCGAAAGCCGCCTGACAGGCGTGTTGCGCTCAGGCCGCGAGTAACTCGATGGTCATTTTCATCGGCATCGCCGCGCCGACGGGGACGATGAAAACGCCCGGCTTCTCAAGAAAGTCTCCCGAGAAACCTTCGGGATCGGCTATGCCGTGCCACGGCTCGAGGCAGATGAAGCCCGCGCGCCGCGGCTTGGTCCAGAGTCCGAAATAAGGGGTGTCCGGGAACCGCACCTGCAGGCGCGGTGCGCCCGCGGCGCCGTATGTGACCGATCGGCTCGCGAGCTCGTCGAAAATGACGGCATCCTCGCGAAACAGCGCATCGTCGAGCATGAGGCGCCGGCCCGATACCGGCGTCGCAAGGCGCGCCGGCGTCAATAATCCGTCCGCATTCAACCGCCGGATCGGTGCAAGCTCATCCGTCTCGAACTCGACGAAATGCGCCTCGCGCGGCTGTCCGTAGGGCAGCGGCCATCGAAAGGCCGGGTGATAGCCGAAGCTGGCGGCCATGTCCTCATCGCCGGCATTGTGCACGAGGCTCAGCACCGAAAGCGTCGCATCCACGATCTCGAAATGCACCTGCAGCTCGAACCGAAATGGATAGACCTGCCGCGTGTTCTCATCCGACCGCAGGCGAAAGGTCGCGGAGACGGGAGTCGTCTCGATCTGCTCGAATAGTGTCGTGCGGGCGAATCCATGGCGCGGCAATGCATAGTGCCGCGAGCCGAGCCGGTATCGGCCGCCCGCGAGCGCGCCGACGATGGGGAACAGGAGCGGTGCACGCCCGCTCCACACCGTAGGATCACCGCTCCACAAGAGAGGGCGTCCATCCGCGTCCGTGAGCTCTGAGAGCTGCGCGCCAAGCGGGTCCACACGGGCACGCAAACTCTTCGACCCGAACGCGACCCAATCTGTCCGATCCGGCATGTTGAAATGTCTCCACCCTGCGAGCAAGCGCCATTGCGAACTCGGGCATGTTAAACCCTTTTGCCGACACCTCGCGCGAGCCTCGTGGCACCTGCCGAGCGCCTCGTGGCGCGGCGCCGCTTGCCCGGCTTGCGAGCGCGGTGCGCCCGGCGCATGCTCTTCCTTTGCGGTTTCAGTCGGTGAATAGACGCTTAAGTGCAGCCGGCCCAGCAGACACAAATCGCCTCGTTGCGAAGGGACGGCTTCGTCGTCGTGCCGAACTTCTTGCCCGACGATGCGCTCGAGGCCGCAAGACGCGCGGCTCTTGGTCAGCTCGCTGCGCGCGTGCCGCCGCTCGAGCTCGAGGCCGACCTCAAATACCCGGGGGCGCCGCCGTCGCCGGATGCCGCGGGAGGCCAGACGGTGCGGCGCCTGCTCGATGCCTACGGCCGCGATCCCCTGTTCGCGTTCTGGGGCGTTGCGCCCGGCGTTGGCAATTGGATGCGCGCGTATTTCGGCGAGGATGTGTTGATGTCGCGGGCCCATCACAATTGCCTGATGACCAAGCACCCGCGCTACGGCAGCATGACGGGCTGGCATCGCGACATCCGTTATTGGTCGTTCGAGCGTGAGGACCTCGTTTCGGTGTGGATGGCGCTCGGCGAGGAGACGAGCGACAACGGCGGGCTGTGGCTCGTGCCGCGCTCGCACGCAATGACGTTCGGCGAAGAGCAGTTCGACGCGGCAAAATTCTTCCGTCTCGATCGGAGAGACAATGCCGAGATCGTGCGCTCGGCCGTGTCGCCGCGGCTGGCGCCGGGCGATGCCGTGTTCTTTCACTGCAATGTCCTGCATTCGGCGGGGCAAAACAGGAGCGACGCCGTGAAGCTGTCGCTCGTCTACACGTATCACGGCCTGAGCAATGCGCCGAAGGCAGGAACGCGCTCGGCGTCGAAAGCGGAAGTGCGTCTGGCCGCCGGTCGGAGGCTCGAGGCCCGAATAAGCTCAGCGCGCCCAGTGTCCCGGAGCCATACGGTATCCGCCGCCCGAGCGGACCCAGCCATGCGCTACCCAGTGGTAGCCGGGTCGTCCCTGACCCCAAGAGCCCGCATGCCAAGCATACCGGCCGCCGACCCAATCCCAGTAGCCGCCTATCCACACATAACCGGGCACCGGCGGAGCGCCGTAGCACCTCGACTCGAGGCGGCGGGGGCGCGACGGTGACCACGCCGCCTGCGTAGTAACCCGGCGCCGGTGTCACCACGCAACCGCCGAGTAGGGCGCCGCCCATGATCAAGCAGCCGATGCCGGCCTTGAGACCTCGTACTGAATCCATGATCGCTCCGCGCTTAAACTCGGGCATTCTAATTAACGCATACGCGATCGATCGGATGACGTGACCCCCGGCACATTGCGAGCAGTGCGCATCGCCTGGCGGGCCAGCCGAAATCCGCTGATGCGAAAGCGCACGCGATTTGCCATGATAGGGGTTCAGTGACGGACTCATCTACTTGAAAGCGATCTTGCGCGAGCTTCTCTGCAGCGGTGCGGCCGTCGCTGCGCTGTTGCTCGCGCCTTGGGCCCTCGGCGCGGGAGGTCACGCGCCGAAGACCGGGTACTCATCCGGCTCGTCGGGCGACGACAACGCGCTCCCCACGGGTCGCAGCGCTTTGCGGCAGATCGTGCAGACATCAGTGCGTGCTCAACTGGAAGCAGCGTCACAATCCCGCGCCCTGCGAGCGCGTATCGCTGTACGATCCGAACGGCAGCGATCTAGGGTTTGCGGTTCTGCAGGATCCGGGCGGCGGCGCGCATTATCTTCTGGTGCCGACCCAGACGATGGCCGGCCTCGAAAACAGCGAGCTCCTCGATCGCGATGCGCCCAATTACTTCGCCGAAGCGTGGCAGGTGCACGAACTGCTCGCGAAGGCCATAGGTCATACGGTGCCACGGACGGACATCGGCCTCGTCGTCAACACGGAGCGAACCCGCGCCTACGATCAGTTCCACATTCACATCGCGTGCCTGAGGCAGGATGTCGCCGATGCAATACGCGCGGCCTCGTCGGGGGTCACCGATACCTGGGCGCCGCAAATGGTCGGCGGAACCACTTTTCAGGCGATGCGCATCGCGAGCGACTCGCTCGACGGAGCGAACTTGTACGAGTCGCTGGCCACACTGAAACCCGGTGGCGCGCAGCGTCTGCGCGATTACACGCTCATTGCCGTGGGTGCGCAGTTCGCGTCCGGTCCGGGCTTCATTCTCTTGACGGGAACCGGCCCCACGGGAGAAATTCTGCTGGACTCGACTTGCGAGGCGGCCGGCGGCGGCGGTTGATTCGCGCTGCGCCGCTGCGACGGCGCGCCGTTTACACCGGCTCAGGCTTTGGGCTGCGCGAACACCTGGACCCAGAATAGGCCACGCTTGGCGTGTCCCGCGGCATAGGCGATGCCCATCTGCGCGAAACGCGGATCCATGATGTTCTCGCAGTGTCCCGGGCTGTCGAGCCATCCCTGCACCACTTCGTCCGCCGTTCGCGGCCCGAACGCGATGTTCTCGCCGACGAGCTTCTCGCGATAGCCGACCGCGCGCACGCGGTCCGCGGGCGTGTGCCCGGCGAGATCCTCGTGCTCGAAGTAGTTGTGCTCGGCCATGTCGGTGGCATGCCCGTAAGCCACGCTGTCGAGCGTGCGGTCGAGCGTCAACGGCGGCGCCGGGGCGAACGAGCGGCTGCCGCAACGCCTCGGCTGCGATCGCGCCTCGTTCACCAGCTCGAGCGTACGCGCGGCGAGGCGCGGCGCTTCCTGGCTCGACGGCACCACGTACTTGTATCCGAGCACGAGCCAGGTGTCGGTGCCGCGACGGTACATGCCGACGTCGCGCATGTCGCGATTGCTCACCGTCAGGCAGCTCGAGCTGCGCAGCTGCTGCATCATCGCGGAGTCGCCGCCCGTGATGTGCAGACCCGCCACTTTCTCCGACCGATAGCCGCTGCTCTCGGTGGCATCGCCGAGCGTACGCCCGGCGGCCCACTCGCGTGCCGCGCGGTCGAGCAGCGCATCCTGCTCGAGCCTGCGCACGGGCGGAAGAATTCCGCCGCATCCGCCCTCGCGCAGCACCTGCACGGCGTGGATCGGATCCATCGGCCGGCCTGCACTCGACCCGGCCGCCGCCGCGAGTGCCAGAACGCTCCCGACGCCGAGTGCGCCGAGGCGAGCGCCCGGTCCACGACGCGGATGTCGGATTTGCGGCTTGTGCATGGCTCCTACCTGATCTTGCGGAGGACGTTAGGGGAGAAAACGGCGCGAGCGCCGTGTCGGATGACCGGAGCCGGGCGGTAACCGGTCACAGAATTCGGCGATTCGGGCGCCCGACTCGCGTTCAGGGAGCCAGCGCCTCGATCAGCTCGCAGGCGCGGTGCAGTGCGGCATCCGCATCCATGCGTGCAGCATAGGCGCGGCAACGCTGTCGCAGGGCCGCGTCATCGAGCAGCGCCGCCAGCGCCGCGGCGGCACCCGCCGCGCGATATCGCTGCTGCGCGATACTGCGCCCGAGGCCGAGCTGCTCGATCCGCCAGCCGTTATCGAACTGATCGTGAGCGTTTGGGACCGCGAGGTGCGGGATGCCGGCCTTGATTCCCTGCGCGAGCGTGCCGATGCCGCCGTGATACACGAGCGCCGCCGCGTGCGGCAGGACGTCGCTGAACGGCACATAGCCGAAGGCCTGCACTCCCGCCGGCAGATGTCGCGGCAGCTGCTCCGGGAAATTCGTCACCAGCATGGCGCGCGCGCCAAGGCGGCGCACCGCCGCGACCGACTCGGCGAAAAAGCGCTGCTGAGTGCGCGGCCGCGGAGCCGGGCGTGAACACGATGGGCGGCGGACCGGCGCGCAGAAACTCCTGCACGTCGCTCGGGACCGTGCCCGCGCCGCCGCCGTCCCACAGAGGAAACCCGACGAGATGCGTGTGCGGCGGCCAATCCGCCTGGGGCGGCGCGAACCAATCCGGGAAGAAGCCGATGACGCACTCGGGCGAGTGGATCCAGCGCGCGAGCACGCGCCGCACGGGAGCGAGTCCGAGGTCGGCGCGGAACTCATTCAGCGGCCGCTCGAGGATGCGGTCGATGGCGGCCCAGTCGATGAAACGAAACAGGGCTCGCTTGAACCACGCGGGCTGAGCCGCCGAGATGCGCACGTCGCCGAACATCCCGCTGTCGATGAGGCTGCGAATGACAGTCGGCTGCAGATGGATGGAGGCGGTGGGAAGGTCGCAGCCGCTCCTGCGCGATGCGCGCGCCCAAGGAGATGCTGGACGCCGCGACCACCGTGTCGGCATCGGCGTGCGATTCGATGTGCCGGTATACCGTCTCGATCGAAGGCACGATCACGCGGCGCGCGACCACCTCGAATCCCCTGCGTGCGTGCCACAGATCCGGATCGGCGAGCGCGCTCTCGACGTCCGCAAGACTGCCCACGGCCAAGAATCCGAGCCCCTGCGCTTCGATCGAGGATTGAAAATAGGGATTGGTGAGCAGGGTCGCGCGGTGCCCTCGGGCCTTGAGCGCAAGCCCGAGGCCGATGAACGGATGCACGTCGCCCGCGCTGCCGAGAGTCGGCAACAGCACGTTCAGGCGCCTTCGAGGCGAGGCAAGCCGTCGGCATGGGTCGAGTCTAGCGGGTTCTCGCGCCGGCGAACTCGACGATGGCATCCGCCAGGACGTCGAGCGAATCGAGAACGCGGACGCGTGCGCGAGGTGCGCGGAGATCAACGAGAGCTCGCTGCAGGCGATCAGCGCGATCTCGCACTGCTCCGCGAGCTCGGCGCCGATCTCGGCGAGCCGTCGTGCCGCGTTGCGCGCCGGTCTCGCCCCGTTTGACGCCCCGTATCAATGCCATCAGCTCGTCTTGCCGGCGAGGCAATACGCCCTCGAGGCCCCGCGCGGCGAACTCGCGCTCGTAGACCCCGACTCGGTGCACGGCGGTCGACGCCAGGAGACCGACGCGCGCCGCGGGATTTGCCGCGGCGATCCGCGCGACCGCGAGCTTCACCATGTGCAGCAGCGGAATCGTCACCGCCGCCTGGATCTGCTTCGCATAGTGATGGGCGGTGTTGCAGGGTATCGCGAGCGCATCCGCGCCGGCACCCTGCAGATTGCGCGCGACGCGCAGGATCTCCGGCAACGGATCGTCGCCCGGTGCCCTCGATCAGATGCGCGATTCGCGATGGGATTTTCGGATTGCTCTCGACGAGCAGATGCACGTGGTCGGCATCGTCCTCGGCGCGAGTGCGCGCCGTCACCCGGCGCATCAGCTCGACCGTGGCCTCGGGGCCCATGCCGCCGATGATGCCGACCACACGATGCGGCTCACGCGGCGCGCCGGGTCCGATAGCCGAAATCCGCCACGTAACCGAACAATCCGACGCTGCCGCCGGTGTGGATGAACACGACGTTCTCGCCTTTCTTGAAGCGGCCCTTGCGCGCGAGATCGATGAGTCCCGCCATCGCTTTGCCCGAATACACGGGGTCGAGCAGAATTCCCTCGAGGCGAGCCAGTATCTCGATGGCCTCGATCGAGCCGGGAGTGGAGACGCCATAGCCGGGTCCGACGTAGTCGCAATTGGCCACCACGTCATCGCGCGAGACCGCGCCCGCGATGCCGCACAAATCGGCGGTGGCGCAGGCAAGATCGAAGACGCTCTTTTCCTGCCGTTCCCGCGGAGCTCTCACACCGACACCCAAGAGCGGTACGCCGGAGCGGCTGCCTGCCAAGCCGACGATCATGCCGGCCTGCGTTCCGGCGCTGCCGGTTGCGTGCACCACATGATCGATCTTGAGTCCGAGATCGTTCGCCTGGGTGATGAGCTCGAGTGCCGCGTTCACATAGCCGAGCGCGCCCGTCGGATTCGAGCCGCCGCCCGGGATCACATAGGGGCGGCGCCCTGCGGCGCGCATGCGCGCGGCGATTTTTTCCAGCTCACCGTTCATGTCGGGGTTTGGCGCCGCAATGCTCGACGGAGGCGCCGTGCAAGTGATCGAGGAGCACGTTGCCGCTCTCGGTGTAGAAGCGCTCGGTGTTTCCCGTGCGGTCCTCGAGCAAGAGATGACACGCGAGTCCGAGCCTGGCTGCGGCCGCGGCGGTTTGACGCGCATGATTCGACTGCGTGGCGCCCTGCGTCAGCACGACGTCGGCGTCGCGCTCGCGCGCTTGCGCGAGCAGAAATTCCAGCTTGCGAGTCTTGTTGCCGCCGCTCGAGAGACCCGTGCAATCGTCGCGCTTGATCCACACCTCGGGACCGCCCAGCGCGCGCGCTCAGCCGTGGCAGATACTCGAGGGGCGTGGGTAGGTGGGCCAGCCGGATACGGGCAAAGCGTCCGATGTTCAAGAGATTACCTCGCTCTGGATGCTTCCAGCGCCGCGAGCGCCGGCGTGTGCCAGCCGCTGCGCCGTCCCCAGTAATAAAACACGAGCGCCATCAAAGCAACGCATGCTTGGTCCCAGCCGTAGCTCAGATAGCCGCGTCCGCCGAATTCCCGGCTGCCGACGAAGGATAGCGCGACCAGAAGCGCGAAGTAGGCCATCATCCACCAGGCGCCCGCAAGATGTCGTGCAAAATCGCGCCAGCCGCTCTTCGCTTGCCCGTAAAGATACAAAGGCAGCGGCACGATCAACAGCAGCATGATCTGTCCGGTGTGCGGCCAGCGCGCCCAGTACAGCATCAGGGTGGCGAACATGAAGGCCGCAGGAGATAGAACCTCGATGCCCGGTATGCGCAGCGGACGCGGCAGGCCGGGTGCCGTGCGCCGCAAGACGCCGACGCTCACCGGCACGATCAGATACGTGATGATGGTCGCGACCGAGATCACCTCGGCGAGCGTGCCCCAGCCTCGAAAGAAGAAGAGAAAAGTAAACGACACGAGCAAGTTGAGCCACATCGCGGGCCGGGGTATGCCGAAGATCGGGTGCACCCGTCCCAAGAAGGCGGGCAAAGTTCCGCTGCGCTCCATCGCGTAAATCATTCGCGCGGTGGTCGCCGTGTAAGTGGTTCCCGTTCCGCTCGGGCTCACGAAGGCGTCCGCGTACAGAAGCAGGGCCAGCCAATTCAAGTTCAACGCAAGGGCGAGCTGCGCGAACGGCGAGCTGTACTCCAACGCCCCCCAGCCCTCGCTCAAGTGCTCGGGCGCGACCGCCCCGAGGAACGCGACCTGCAACAACAGGTACACCGCCGTGCTCAGCACCAATGAGCCGAAGATGGCGATGGGGATGCTGCGGCCCGGGTGGCGCGCCTCGCCCGCGAGATTCACGGGACTTTGAAATCCGTTGTAGCTGAACACGATGCCGCTGGTGGCGACGGCCGTGAGAATGGAGGCGAGATCCGTGACGTGCCGGCCGCCGTGGATGCCGATCTTGAAATTTCCCGGGTGAAATCCTGAGCACATGAGCGCGATGGCCGTGGCGGCCGGCACGATGAGCTTGAAGAACGTGATGGCGCTGTTCGTGCCCGCGAACACCTTCACGCTCCAGAAATTCACCAGAAAGTAGATCACCACCAGCACCGCGCAGATTGCGAGTCCCGGCAACGTGAGCTCGCCGTGGCCGTTCGGCGCATGCACATACAGGTGCTGGGCCCAGCTCCAGGGCCAGGAGCTCATGTACTGCACGGAAGCTTCCGCCTCCACTGGAATGACCGATACCACGGCGATCCACGCCGCGAATCCCGCGACGAACCCGACCAGCGCTCCGTGCGAGTAATGTCCGAAACGCACCGCACCGCCGGATTCCGGCAACATCGCGCCGAGTTCGGCGTAGTTGACGGCGACGAACATGATCACCACCGCGCCGATGATCCAGGCGTACACCGCCCCGGGTCCGGCGAGCTGCGCGGCGCGCCACGCGCCGAAGAGCCAACCCGAACCGATGATCGACCCGAGGCCTGTGAACATCAACGCGATGGTGCCGACTTCTCGGCGAAGCGCTCGTTCGTTCGACATCCCTTGAACTCTCCCGGCTATTTTTTCATTCGAGGTCGAGTAGCAGAGCGTCGCGCACCGCCGCCGGGAGCGGCGCGATCGAATGGCGATAATTCTGGTGATCGACACCGACACTCAACGAGGCGCCGCTCTGCGCCGCTGCGATCATGGAGGGCGACAGCTCGAAGCGCAGGAAGTGTACCGCGGAGGTCTTTTCCGCGTTCTCGCGCTCGAGGTCCTCGTCGGCGATCGCGAACACACGCTCCATCTCGCTCACGCGCACCCAGCATCGATCCTCGACACCGATCAGCTTCGAGAGCGCGACTTGGCGCGCCTCGGGGTCCGGAAACTCGAGCAGCAGCGTCGCCTTCCAGTTGCTGCCGCTCGGGATCAGCGGATTATAGGCGTCGAGCTCGTCCTGGATGCCGGCGGCCTCGAATATGCGCTCGACTCGCAGCATCTCGAGCACCTGATAGCGAATGGTCGTCCCGGTCCTCGAAGCAGCCAGGTCATGTTGGGTCCCACCTGCACGGTGCGCAGCTGTTTGTGGGCGATGATCTCGGCGCGCAGGCGCGCGCGCTCGACCGCGTATTGCTCCAGCGTCATCAAGTCCTGGCGTGAGAGCTTTTGCATGCGATCCTCTTAAAGGCCGTAGGCCATTCTGAGCAGAGTCAGGGGATGGACGGGCGCGGATTCTCGGGTCAGGCCGCTCTCGATCTGATGGCCCGCCATCGGACAATCGCTCGAGTAGAAGTCGGCGCCGCTCGACTCGACGCGCTGGATCACGGGCTTGGCGATTTTCATCGAAGTCTCGCGAAATTCCCGCTTGACTCCGTACGTGCCGTCGTGACCGGAGCAGCGCTCGATGGGCTCGACGGTGGTATCGGGAACGAGCTGCAGGATGTCGCGGGTCTTCAGGCCGAGATTCTGCACGCGCAGGTGGCATGCGACGTGGTAGGAAATCTTGCCCAGCGAGCGCTTGAAATCCGTGCGCAGCGCGCCTGCCTTGTGCCGCAGGGCGAGATACTCGAACGGATCGAAGATGTTGTCCCGCACCTTGGCGACGTCGGCGTCGTCGGGGAACATCAACGGCAGCTCCTGCTTGAACATGAGCACGCAGGAGGGAATCGGTGCGACGATGTCGTAACCCCGATCGATCATACTGATGAGTTGCGGCACGTTCTTGCTCTTCAGATCCGCCACCGCCTGAAGATCGCCGAGCTCGAATTTGGGCATGCCGCAGCAGCTCTCTTTCTCGGCGAGGGCGATTTCGATGCCGTTGTGCCGGAAGATCGCCGCCAGATCGAGCCCGATCTCGGGCTCGTTGCGGTTGATATAGCAGGTCGCGAACAGGGCCACCTTGCCGCGCGTGCCGCCGGCAGGCTGCGCCGCCTCAGCGGACGGCGCCGGCGATGCCGGCCCGCTTTGCTTGCGCAGCTGCTTGCGCAGCGTTCGCGACCGATATTCGGGTATCGGCGCGTCGCGAGCGACGCCGAGCGCGGCATCGAGGAGCTTGCGTCCCAGCGCGCTATGGTTGACGGCGTTCACCACTTGCGCGACCACGGGTATCCCGGCGATGTTGCCGACGGTGTCGGTCGAGCTCAGCACCTTGTCGCGAAACTTGAGGTCGCCCTCGCGGTTCTTCACCGCCTTCGCGCGCAGCATGAGATGCGGAAAGTCCACGTTCCAGGGATGCGGCGGCACGTACGGACACTTGGTCATGTAGCACATGTCGCAGAGGTAACAATGCTCGATGACTTTGGCGTAGTCCTTCTTGTCCACGCCGTCGAGCTCTCCGGTCTTCGACGCGTCGATCAGATCGAAGAGCGTGGGGAAGGAGTTGCACAGATTGAAGCAACGGCGGCAGCCGTGGCAGATGTCGAAGATCCGCTCGAGCTCTTTGTCGAGCGCGGCGTGGTCGTAGAACTGCGGATCCTGCCAAGCGAGTGCGTGACGCGTGGGGGCCTCGAGACTGCCCTCGCCGCCTGCTTTGCTGGGTCCTTGGGACACTTTTCGATCTCCAATAAAGCAGCGGGCTCCTTGAGGGAGCCCGCTAGCGCTGCAGCCGCCTCGAGGCGGCTGCGCCCGCACTCAAGGGCGGGGCCTGGCGCGGCCCGGTTTAGAGGTTGTCCAGCGCCTTCTGAAAGCGATTGGCATGTGACCGTTCGGCTTTCGCCAGAGTCTCGAACCAATCCGCGATTTCGCTGAAACCTTCCTCGCGCGCGCTCTTCGCCATGCCGGGGTACATGTCGGTGTACTCGTGCGTCTCACCGGCGATCGCCGCCTTCAGATTGTTCGAGGTTGCGCCGATCGGCAGCCCGGTGGCCGGGTCGCCGACCGCCTCGAGATATTCGAGGTGCCCGTGCGCATGACCGGTCTCGCCTTCGGCCGTGGAGCGGAACACCGCCGACACGTCATTGAAACCTTCGACGTCGGCTTTGGCCGCAAAGTACAGATAGCGCCGGTTGGCTTGCGATTCGCCCGCAAAAGCGTCCTTGAGATTCTTTTCCGTCTTGCTGCCTTTTAAATTCACGATTAGCTCCTTCCGATTGAAATGCTCGGAAATGAATTACACTCCGAAACCTCGCGGGACGGTAGACCGCGAGCTTGGCCTAAGTCAAATTGGCGCTCTCTATCGGCAACATTGGCGCCATCTATCGTGGTGTGCTCGCGCTCCGCATTCATCCGGCGCCTCAAGGGCATGCTGCTCGGCGGCCCTGGTCGCCGCCGCTGGGCTCGCGATCGCGACGGCCGCTTCCACCGGGCCGGTGCCCCGCTATTCCATCCAGGCGATCCGCTTTGCCGATTCCCCGCAGGACAAAGTGGCGGAAATGGTGATCGGTGCGCCGCCGGAGGAGCGGGTCGATACCGTCTATGCCGTGTGGCTCATTCGCGGCGGGGGACGCAACCATTCTCTTCGACTCGGGGTTTCATCGCGCCCGCTGGTTCAAGGAGTGGACCGTGAATGATTACCTGTCTCCGGATGATGCGGTGCGTTTGGCCGGGGTCGAGCCGGCGGCCGTGACCGACATCGTCATCAGTCACGCTCACTGGGATCATCTGGGCGGAATCGACCTCTTTCCGAATGCCGTGGTCTGGATCCAGAAGGAAGAATTCCGCTACTACACGCAAACCGCGTGGCAGCCGGGAGGCGATCATGACGGCATCGATCCGGACGACATCGTCGGAGCTGGTCAAGCTGAACACCGAGGGTCGGGTGCATCTGGTGGACGGCGACGACATCGAGCTCTTTCCCGGGATCCGCGCCTATACGGGGGGAAGGCACACCTACGCCGCCCAATATATCCGCGTGGACGGCAACCCACCGTTCGTGCTCGCATCGGACAATGTCTACTTGTACCGCAATCTGTCGGAGCACAAGCCGAGCGCGACCTTCACCGAGGCCGATTATCCAGCGAATCTGCGATGCGCAGCAGCGCATGATCGAGCTCGCCGGCTCCGTGGACCGCATCGTTCCGGGGCACGATGCACTGCAGTTTCAGAAATTTCCCACCGCGGGCCGGGTGGCGACGTTGCGCTGAAGTTCCTCTGCCGCTTCAAGGCGGCAGCCACGCCAGGGTGCAGGGGATCGGGCTTTCCCGCGAAGTACTTCTCGAGCGCGCGGACGAAGGGTTGCGGGTCGCCGCCACCGTCGCGGCAGGCTCGCGCGAAGAGCGTCATACAGGAGCGAAATTTCAGGTCGTCCGGAGACCCCAGAATCTCGCGGATCGAGCGCTCGGCGATCGCGTTCACGAGCTCGGTGACGAGCCTCAGGCGAGGGCCGAGAACGGGATGATCGGCGTACGCCCGCGCCTCATCCAAGGACCGCAGGGCAAAATACTCGGCCGTCGCGCTTCGGCCCAAGCCTTTGATTTGCGGGAAAATAAACCACATCCAATGGGAGGTTTTGCAGCCGCGGCGCAGCTCCTCGAGGACCCGGTCGAACACCGGCTCCTGAGCGTCCAGGTAGCGTTCCAAGCCGTCCACGGAGCCTTTATCCATGAGCCCCCGCAGCAAAACGCGGGCACGACGCTGCATCGAGAGGAGACCGGCAGATAGGATGGGTAGTTCGCCCGGGAGCAGGACGACTTGGGGATCGCGTCACTATCCGGCCGGTCTCGGGTCGATGCAGCGTGGTTAGCTTGTGCCAACCGTTCCGGGTTCAGTATCGGACGGATTGCCGCAAGCGTGTCGGCTTTCGCTGACGCGCACCCGGCCGCGCACCGCGACGGCCGGGGCCCACGGGCTCAATTAATGATGGGAATGGTGGTGGTGGGAGTGATGATGAGCGTGATGGTGGTGGTGGTGGTGCGGCGGGTCCGCCAGCGAGACGTTGGCGAGAAGAACCAATGCGACCGTGAGGCTAATAACCTTACCCATGACTCGATTTCCAACCCTTGATTATGTGAATGCGCCCGACTCATAGGATATGCGTCGTAGGCGGCGTCCATAGCATAGCCTGCGTCGCGAAACAGCGCGCGATCATTTGCTCAGCTTCGCATCTTTCTCGCAACAGTGGGTCATTGACAAAGCGACCCAAGGCGTTTCTTATAAGGCGATAACGAGATTGGGGATGACCGGGTGCAGGATTGAACGTGGCCTCGCAGCGCCTTGGGTCGATTGACGTCGCGGTTTCGCATGCGCGGCGCTTGCTCGAGAAAAACGCCGACCTCGCCGCGGAGCAGGCGCGGCGAAATCCTCAACGTCAATCCCGGTCACCCGACGGCGCGTCTCATCCTGGGCGCGGCGCACCGGCGCGCCGGGCGGCGCAAGCGGCGCTCGACGTGCTGCAAGCTCTGGCAGCGGAATTTCCGCATTCGGCGCCGGCGCATCTCGAGCTCGGGCATCGCCTGCTTCGAGGCTGGCCGCCGCGCCGAGGCCGTCACGGCGCTGCGCCGCGCGGTGCAGCTGCAACCCGGCTTCGCCCGACGGATGGCGCTTGCTCGCCGACTGCCTGGACGCGCGAAGCGATGCAGCCGGCGCCGATGAGGCGCGGGCCCGCTACATCAAGGCGGCGACCCACGATCCTCGGTTGCGGGCGGCGGCCGCGGCGTTGGTGGAAAACAACTTGCCGACTGGCCGACGCGCTGCTGTGCGCGCATCTGGATGCTCATCCCACCGACGTGGCGGCACTGCGCATGCTGGCGGAGGTGGCCGGCCGGCTGCGCCGCTACGCGGATGCGGAGGAGCTGCTCGAGCGATGCCTCAAGCTTGCGCCGAGCTTCGATGCCGCCCGCCACAACTACGCCGTGGTGCTCAACCGCCAGGCGAAGCCGGCCGCGGCGCTTCCGCACGTGGATCAGCTGCTCGCGAAGGAGCCGCGCAATCCCGGCTACCCGAACTTGAAGGCGGCGATCCTCGCCAACCTGGGCGATTATCGAGGCTCAATCGAGATCTATCAGAGCGTGCTGCGCGATTATCCGCACCAGCCCAAGATCTGGATGAGCTACGGCCACGCGCTGAAGACCGAGGGCCGCCAGGAGGAGAGCATCGCCGCGTACCGCCGCGCGATCGCGCATGGAGCCGACGCTGGGCGAGGCGTACTGGAGCCTCGCCAACCTCAAGACGTTCCGCTTCTCGCCGCGGATGACGTGCAGGCGATGCGAAGGCGTCTGCGCGCGCGGATCTGGGCGACGAGGATCGGCTGCATTTCGAGTTCTCGCTCGGCAAGGCGCTCGAGGACGAGGGCGCGTACGAGGACTCGTTCGCGCACTACGCCGAGGCAACGCGCTGCACCGCAAATCGCACCCGTACAGCGCCGATGAGAACAGCCGCTTCGTCGGCCGCTGCAAGCGCGCTGTTCACGCCGGAGTTCTTTCGCAGCGCGCGCAGCGATCGGGCTCGCCGTCCGCGGACCCGATCTTCATCGTCGGACTGCCGCGCGCAGGCTCGACGCTGCTCGAGCAGATCCTCGCGAGCCACTCCGCTGTCGAGGGCACGATCGAGCTGCCGGACATGCCGCAGATTGCGCGCGAGCCTCGTCGGACGCGACGATGAGCGCGGTCGAGAGGGCCGATTCTTCGAGAGACTGGCAGCGCTCGGCGCCGCAGAGCTGCGAGCGCTCGGCGAGCGCTACCTCGCGATCACGCGCGTGCACCGCAAGACCGAGCGCCCTTCTTCATCGACAAGATGCCGAACAATTGTCTGTACGTCGGCCTGATTCATCTGATCCTGCCGAACGCCAAGATCATCGACGCGCGGCGGCATCCGCTCGGCTGCTGCTTCTCCGCGTTCAAACAGCACTTCGCGCGCGGCCAGAGCTTCACCTACGACCTCGAGGACCTCGGCCGCTATTACCGCGACTACGTCGAGCTGATGGCGCACATCGATGCGGTGCTGCCCGGCCGCGTGCACCGCGTGTTCTACGAGTCCGTGATCGAGGACACCGAGACCGAGGTGCGGCGGCTGCTCGCGCATTGCGGACTGCCGTTCGAGGAGCAGTGCCTGCGCTTTTATGAGACCGAGCGGGCGGTGCGCACCGCGAGCTCGGAACAGGTGCGGCAGCCGATTTTCAGGGACGGAATGGATCACTGGCGGCACTTCGAGCCGTGGCTCGGGCCGCTGAAGCAAGCGCTCGGTCCGGTCCTGGATGCCTACCCGGGCGTGCCCGAATTTTCGCCGTCAAAGGTGCTGTCCAGTTGACTTCCATCCTATTAAAACTGAAGGGAGCAAGGGAATCATGAATCGTAGCCGATCAACCAGAAGGCATCACCGCCTCGACGTCGTGCCGGCGCACCGCGCGGGCGCATCATCGCTTCGCGCTGCGCCGGTTGCCGCTCGCCTCCGCCATATCCGCGGTGCTCGCCGGCGGAGCGCCCATGGCGTACGCCGCGACCGGAACGGCCCCGGCCGCCGACCGACACGCTCGAGGAGGTCACGGTCACCGCGCAGAAGGTGACCGAGAACCTGCAGAACGTGCCGATCAGCATCGAGACGCTCGGGACGCAAAAGCTCGAGCAGCTCAACATCACGAATCTCGACGACTACGTCGCAGTATCTGCCGGGCGTCACGACCGTCAAGAGCATCGGGCAGGGCGGCAACGGCGTCGGCACGACGCACATGTACATGCGCGGCGTGGTCAGCGGCCAGGACGGCAATCACTCCGCCTCGCAGCCGAGCGTCGGCACCTATCTCGACGAGCAGCCGGTCACCACGATCGACGGCACGGTCGACATCCATGTCTACGACATCGCGCGCATCGAGGTGCTCGAGGGTCCGCAGGGAACCCTCTACGGCGCGAGCTCGGAGGCCGGCACGATCCGCATCATCACCAACAAGCCCGATCCGACGAAGTTCGCGGCGAGCTACGACATCGAGCGGCGACGCGGTCAACAACGGCGGCGGCACGGGCTGGAAGGCGGAGGCTTTCGTCAACATCCCGCTGACGCCGTGGGCCGCGGTGCGCCTCGTCGGCTGGGACGAGCACGACCCCGGCTACATCAGCAACGTGGCGGGCACCGACGCCAATGCCGGCATCATCGACGGCGTGCGGACGTTCCCGACCTCCGGACCGTCACCCGTCGATAACGCCAGTTCGGTGCTCGAACAACTACAACACCGTCGAGTACGAGGGCGGCCGAGCCGCGCTGAAGCTGGACATCAACGACAACTGGACGGTGACGCCGACGTTCATGGGCCAGCAGACAGCGGCGAACGGCTTCTTCGGATTTGACCCGGCGATCGGGCCGCTCGATCTCGTGCACTTCGGTCCGGAGAACGATCAGGACTCCTTCACCCAGAGCGCGCTCACGGTCGAAGGCAAGGTGAGCGACTTCGACATCGTCTATGCCGGCGGCTGGTTCGCAGCGCAACACAGCACTCGATCGCGGACTACGCGGACTACTCCTACTGGTACGACAAATTACTACGGGTCGGGCAACTGACCTGGCGTCAGAACCCCGGTTCGGCGGCCGGCGCCCCCGCAGGAACCTATGCGGAGCCGCAGGAGTTCGTGATCACGAACGGCCACTACACGAAGTGGAGCCAGGAGCTGCGCGTCACCACGCCGCAGCAGTACCCGGTCAAGGGCACCGTGGGCCTGTTCGCGCAGCGTCAGGTCCACGAGATCTGGGAGCACTACGTGATGCCGGGCGCTCGGCGGCAACCCCTACACCTACAACCCCCAAGGATCTCGCGCAAGTCGCTGACCATTCCGACGCTCGACAACAACTCGATCTGGCTGACCGACGAGCAGCGTGTCGACCGCGATACGGCCAGCGTTCGGCCAGGTCACCTGGGACGTCGGCGCCGGTTGTGGTCGCTGACCGGCGGCATCCGCGACTACCACTACGACAACTCGCTGCAAGGCTTCTACGGCTATTCCGCGAACTATCAGGCGATCACGGGCTACTGCCTCCGGGCATGGGGACCTGCGGGCCGCCGGGCGGAACGCCGAACCCCGACCTATGCGCCGTTTCATTTCGCGCCGTGCACGGATCTGAACACGAGCGTCTCGGACAAGGGACACACCGAGGCCGGCGACCTTAAGCTACAAGATCGATCCCGATCAGCTGGTGTACTTCGACGTATCTCGACCGGGCTTCCGGCCGGGCGGCGTGAACCGCGTGTACGACACCGTCATTCATGCGATCTATCCGCCGTACCAGGCCGACGAGCTGAAGAACTACGAGATCGGCTGGAAGACGCAGTGGTTCGACGAGACACCTGCGCTGGAACGGCGCGCTGTTCTGGGAGGACTGGAACAACTTCCAGTTCTCCTACCTCGGGCCGAACAGCGTGACGGTCGTGCAGAACGCAGCCACTGCGCGCAGCAGGGGCGTCGAGACCAACCTCGAGTGGGCTGGCCGACCAGCGAGCTGGCTGATCTACCGGCAGCGCGACGTTCCTCGATGCGAAGCTGACGAGGAACTTCTGCGGCACGACGACCTTGGCGTTCCCCACGAACTGCCCGACTCAGCAGTAGCGGCGCGTCCGGCTCGCCGATCAGCTTTGCCGACGGCACCGTGGTCCACGGACCGTATGCGCCGTCGGGAACGCGGCTGCCCGGCGTGCCGCGGCTCAAGTCGAATATCGTCTCGCGCTACACGCAGCCGTTCGACGATTTCAAGGTGTACGGGCAAGCGGCCGTCGTCTACCAGGACGCCTCGGTGCCGCTGCTGTTCCCGGCTTTCTACCAGAAGGGCCCGAAGGGCAGCAGCATCTGGGTGAGCTGCCGCCCTACACGCTGCTCAATCATCGCGACGGCGTCGGAGCACAACGGCATGCAGCTCGAGGTGCGCGTCGACAACGTGATCAACACGCTGGGCGAGCTGACGCGGTTCGCGGCGTGTACGCCGACGACGTGCAATCAACCGTATGTCATTCCGGTGCAGCCGCGCACGGTCTGGCTGCAGTTCGGTCAGAAGTTCTGAGACGAACCGGCGGGCGGGGCGCTCGAGCCCCGCCCGTCCGCTTCAGGCGGCCGCGCCCTTACGACGTGGCGGCCTTTGCGACGCCGTTCACCTTCACGGCGTTGGCCGCCAGCAGGTCCATCAGATCCGGCGACAGCGCGTCGTACGGCTCGAGTTTGAGCTCTTTGAGGCGTGCGCGAATCGCCTTCATGTCCTCCGGCTTGGTGCCGGTCTCGATGACCGATGAGACGAACGCCGCAAACCCCGGCGCCGCCCAACCGCTCTTGTCGAAACGCTCGGCATGCACGAAGGTCAGGCCGTTGAAGGCATGTTTCGGGTTGTTGATCGGTCCGTGCATGTGCACGCCGCACGCCGTGCAGGCGTTGCGCTGAATGGTCTTGGTCGGATCGACCACTTTCAGCTTATGGCCGTTGGCGAGCACCTTGACCTTCGGGGTCGGCACAACCGCGATCATCGAGAAAAGCGCCCCCGCCGGTCTCCAGCACTGTGAGCAGCCACAGACATGGTTGAACAGCACGTCGCCCTCGATGGATACCTTCACGGGGTCGGTGGTGCACTTGCACGTCAATGTGCCACCGGCAAACCCGGGCGTGCCGGCCTTGACGCCGTTGTCGACGGCGGGATGAATCTTCACGGTCATGTTGAGCTCCTCATTGGATTAATAGATCACCACGCTGCGGATCGACTCGCCTTTGTGCATCAAGTCGAAAGCATCGTTGATTTTCTCGAGCGGCATCGTATGCGTAATCAAATCGTCGATATTGATTTTCTTATCCATGTACCAGTCCACGATCCCCGGCACCTCCGTGCGGCCGCGCACGCCGCCGAAGGCCGATCCCTTCCACACACGGCCGGTCACCAGTTGAAACGGGCGCGTCTGGATGGTCTTGCCGGCGCCCGCGACGCCGATGATGACCGACACGCCCCAACCGCGGTGGCAGCACTCGAGCGCCTGGCGCATGATGTCGACGTTCCCGATGCACTCGAAGCTGTAGTCCGCGCCGCCGTCCGTGAGGGCGACGAGGTGCGCGACCAGGTCGCCTTCGACCTCTTTGGGGTTGACGAAGTGGGTCATGCCGAATTTCGTGGCGAGCGCCTTGCGCCGCGGGTTGATGTCGACGCCGATGATCTTGTTGGCACCGACCAGATGCGCGCCCTGGATCACATTCAAGCCGATGCCGCCCAGGCCGAACACCACCACGTTGGCGCCCGGCTCGACCTTCGCGGTTTTCACCACGGCGCCGACGCCGGTCGTCACGCCGCAGCCGATATAGCAAACCTTGTCGAACGGCGCATCCTCGCGGATTTTCGCCACCGCGATCTCGGGCATCACCGTGAAATTGGAGAACGTCGAGCATCCCATGTAGTGGTGGATCATCTCCTTGCCGATGTGAAAACGGCTCGTGCCGTCCGGCATGAGGCCCTTGCCCTGCGTGGCCCGAATCTGGGTGCAAAGATTGGTCTTCTGCGACAGGCAGGACTTGCACTGGCGACACTCCGGCGTGTACAGCGGAATGACGTGGTCGCCTTTCTTGAGGGTGGTGACGCCGGGCCCGACATCGACGACGATGCCGGCACCCTCGTGGCCGAGAATCACCGGAAACAATCCTTCCGGGTCCGCGCCCGAGCGGGTGAATTCATCGGTATGGCAAACGCCGGTCGCCTTGAGCTCGATGAGCACTTCGCCGGCCTTCGGTCCATCGAGATCGACCGTCACGATCTCCAGCGGCTTGCCTGCCGCGTAACAAATGGCAGCTTTGGTTTTCATAGTCTTGATCCTTTACCCCTCAGTAACGTTGCCGCTGGCCCGCGCACCGGTCCTTGCACCGCCGTCTTGGCGGATCGAGCCGTGACTTGCCAGGGGGCTGCAGCATAACTCGCAGAACTTGAGGCCGGTTTATCGAATCGCAAGTCCTGTCCGCGGATGTGCAAATTGCATGCCGAAAAGACCGGCGCACTCGCGCTGCGGTGCCGGCCGGTAATTCGCGTCGCAGCGGGTGCGCGCGACATCGCCGAGCTTTGCGGCAACGAGTGACAAAGTGCCCCGCGATTCATCGAACCGTAACAGTTTCGGTACAAAGCCCAGGGAGGTGAGCGCGCGCCGTCCGGCGATCGCGGAGGGGGCGTGCGCCTCGGGTGGGGGCGTCGCATAGCCTCATGAACGGCGCACTCTCCCGGACCAGTGTAACGGGCCTGGCACACTTCGTAATGCGGTGCAATATCGCTGCGTCGCGGCCACGCGGCAACTCATTGATTTTCATGAGAGTGCCGCTGCGTCGACGATAATATTTTGCGATGCCCCCGGATGGCATAAGCATTGCTATTCCAAAGCCATCCAAGGCGGTGCGTCGCTGACTTGGGAGCCTGGTGGCGAGGTTTGCGACCAGACAAAATACAACCAGCATTGCGAAGGAGGGAGTTTTGCAGGTAACCCACAAACCCAAGAGTTTCGCTTTTTTCCGCATGCACCCAGGAAAACACCCTGTGCGCGCCGAGTTCGTGGCGGCGGCTAAAACGCTCAGACCCAAGCAGGAGAATTGAGATGAAGTGGCTCAAAGCAGAAAGTCGAGTCAAAGTTATTGCCGTCGCAGTGCTCGTCACGACCTGTGGTGCAGCGCTCGCGGCAACGGATACGGAACAATTTCAGCGCTTCAAGGACCCGAATCAGTGGGGAGCTCCCGCAGGGAACCTCAACTTGGACCGCTACAGCGCACTCAAGGACATCAACGCCAGCAACGTGAAGAGTCTGCAGATGGTGTGGTCGCAGTCGAGCGGCACCCTGCGCGGTCACGAAGGACAGCCGCTGGTGATCGAGGATGTCGGCGGCAAGCCGATGATGTTCATTGAGAGCGGTTGGCCCAACATCGTGCAGGCGCTGGATCTCACCGATCCGGATCATCCGGTGCAGGTGTGGAGCTATACGAAGACCAGCGGCCGCGACGAGTCGGCCGTGCCGCGAGCCTGTTGCGACACCGTCAATCGGGGATTGTCGTATGCAGACGGCAAGCTCGTGTTCGGCACGCTCGACGGCTACGTGATTGCCCTCGATGCCGCGACCGGCAAGCAGGACTGGGTCGTGAAGAGCGCCTATCCCGAGCACGGTGAGACCATCACGCCGGCGCCGATCATCGTCTCCGACAAGGTATTCATCGGATTCGGCGGCGATGAGTTTGCGGCGCGCGGAGCGGTTACGGCGTACAACCTCGCCGACGGCAAGGTGGCGTGGCATTTCTTCTCCACCGGCAGCGACAAGGATGTCGGCTTGACACCGAAGACCAATGCGAAGAACCCGCAGTATGGAAAGGCCGGCACGGACCTCGGCATCAAGACGTATCCGGGCGATGAGTGGCAGCGCGGCGGCGGCGCAGCGTGGGGCTGGTATGCCTACGATCCGAACCTGCACCTGGTGTACTACGGCACCGGCAACCCGGGATTGTGGTCGCCGCAGTATCGCTGCGCCGAGCCGATCACCCAGGAGAACTGCAACAGCGGCAAGTTCGACAACAAGTGGTCGATGAGCATTTTCGCGCGCAACGTCGACACGGGCGAGGTGGAGTGGGTCTACCAGATGACGCCGTTCGACCAGTGGGACTATGACGGCATCAACGAGGTGGTCCTGGTGGACCTCAACGTCGATGGCAAGATGCACAAGTCCCTGGTGCACTTCGATCGCAACGGCTTTGCCTACGTGCTCGATCGCACGGATGGCACGCTGCTGCGCGCCAACAAGTACGTCACGACGAACTGGGCCGAGAAGGTGGACATGAAGACGGGTCGGCCGGTGAAAGTACCCGAGCATTCGCCATTGAAGGTGGGCGGCAACACGCAAGCCTGCCCCTCGGCGATGGGCGGCAAGGACCAGCAGCCGGTGGCGGTGGATCCCAGCGATCCTGAGAATTTCTATGTGCCGACCAACAACTGGTGCATGGAAGACGAGCCTCAGGCGCGCTCGCATACACAGCAAGGCACCGTGTATGTCTTCGCGAACGTGTACATGTATCCGGAGAAGCCGGGGGTCACGGGCAAGTTCAAGAAGTTCAACGTGGTGACGGGCAAGACCGAGTGGGAAATTCCCGATCAATATCCGAACTGGGGCGGAGCGTTGGTGACCGGCGGCGGGCTCGCGTTCTACGGCAGCCTCGGCGGCGATTTGCGTGCCGTCGATCGCTCCACCGGCAAGATTCTCTGGTCGCGGAAGCTCGGCTCGGGAATCATCGGCAACCCAATCGCGTATTCCGTCAAGGGTAAGGAATACATCTCGGTGTGGTCGGGAATCGGTGGCTGGATCGGCTTGCCGGTAACGGCAGGACTCGATCTGAGCGACAAATTCGGCGCCATCGGAGCGACGGCAATGACGAAGGCCGCCGGCCTCAATCACATTCCGCAGGGCGGCACGCTTTACACGTTCCGCATAGGCGATGCAACGCCGGACAGCCCGACGCAGGCGTCGACGGGTGCGGCCGCCGGGAACTAAGAGTTCGAGTCGAGTGGAGAAACAGATTGCCCGGTGCCGCAAGGCACCGGGCTTTTTTCTATATGCTATAGCCATGCTGTAGCGGCCTGCGGTGTGAAACCTCGGGCGCTCTGCGGGAGTCTAGACAGAAGGCTGGTGGCGTCGCGACGACGCTGCGAGGAGATCACATGAAATACAAGACCGCGCGACTCATCTACGCCTGGATTGCGGTCGCCGCGATTGCAGGAAACGCGGCGCACGCCGACGCCCCGCAGTCGGCGCTGCGATCGCTCACCGTGTGCGCGGATCCGGGCAACATGCCGCTGTCGAGCCGCCAAGGCGAAGGGTTCGAGAACAAGATCGCCGAGGTCGTCGGCAAAGCGCTCGGCACCGGCGTGCAGTATTACTGGCGCCCCTCGATCGAGCGCGGCCTGATGCGCACGACCTTGAGCGAGGGCAACTGCGATCTGTGGATGGACATGGCCTCGGACACCGAAGGCGCGGTGGTGCTGCCCAAGCCGCTGTATCGCTCGACCTTCGTGCTCGCTTATCGAAATGACAAGGGACTGCACATCAAGGGACTCGCAGATCCGCAGCTCAAGCGTCTGCGCGTCGGCGTGTTCCAGGTGTCCGCCATTCGCGAGGCCTTGTCCGAGCACGGTGTCGTCAACAACACGGTGATCCATTATCTGAGTCACAACGCCGACGAGCAGGCGGACAATCAGCCTTCTTATCAGGTGCAGCAAGTCATCGACGGCACGCTCGACGTCGCCGCCGTGTGGGGTCCGATGGCCGGCTACTACAAGAGCATGCTGCACGCGCCGCTGGTGATCGATCCCGTCAATATCGGTGAAGATGAGGTCCCGATGGAATTCGACATGACGTTGGCCGTGCCGCGCGGCCGGCCCGAGATCGCGTCCGCCATCGAGGGAGCGCTCGAGCAACATAAGGACGAGGTGCAACGCATCCTCGTCGATTTCGGCGTTCCCCTGGTCAAATGCGACGCCTGCCTCGTGTCCGGCGATCTGCCTTCGCACGGGCCGTACAAGTCCGAGGATACGGCGCCGCCGACCAAAGCGGAGATCGACGCAGAGCACCGTGCCCGTATGGCGGACCTGAAGAAGTGGCTGGAGCAGGGCGCCAACCCGGACAACGAGCTCGGCGATGCCATCGTCGCCAACGACATCGAGCGGGTGCGTTATCTGCTCGCGCACGGCGCCCATCCCGACGCGCGCGACGGCGAAGGGTACACCCCCTTGATCAACGCCACGCGCTTCAGCTTCGTCGAGGTGGCCACCTACCTCGCAGGGCACAAGGCGGACGTCAATCTGGGCGACCGCAACGACTGGACGCCGCTCATGTACGCGGCATGGCAGGACAACCCCGAGCTCGTGTCCATGCTGATAAAGCACGGCGCCAAGATCGACGTCGTGTCAATCGACGCGCTCACTCCCTTGGCGATCGCCGCGCAGAACGGGAAGATCAAGGCCGCGCAAGCGCTTGTCGCGGCAGGGGCGGATGTCAACGCGCCGGTGGCGAAAGGCGGCTACACGCCGCTCATGCTCGCGGCAATTTCCGGCTCGACCGATCTCACCGCCGCGCTCCTCGATCACGGCGCCAAAGTCAATGCGGTGAATCCCGGCGGCGTGACGGCGTTGATGATTGCCGCGGCCAATAATCACCCGCGTGTCGCCGAGGTATTGCTCAAATCGGGCGCGGATCCGAACGCGCGCAGCCAGGACGGTCGCACGGCGCTCGGCATCGCGCAGTCGAACAACGACGAGGCCATGGTGCGACTCCTGCAGGATGCCGCGCACAAGGGCAGTGCCTCTGCGACCGGTTGAAGTCGAGCCGGTGCGCAGCGTGAGCGCAAGTAGGCGGAGTCTGACACGGGAAAGGGAGCGGCGCCTCTGCGCCGCTCGATAGGGGTCCCGCAGATTTAGTTTGTCATGCCAGGCGGCCGAACGTGATGATCAGTCGATAACAAGGAGAATTTGAGTGAGAAGAGCTTTATCCATCATCAGCGTTTTTGCAGGCTTCGCCGCGTTGGGGTCGCTCGCCTCGATCGGGCTGGTGCGCGCCGCTGCGCCGGCCGCCGCCGCGCCCGCGGGCAGCACTGACTATACGAAGGTTTCTCCGCTCGACCTCGTCAAGCAGACGCCCAAGGGACAGATCCAGGATCCCTACAAGGACACGCAGGCCGACATCGTCGCGCAAGGTGAGACCTTGTTCCGCAGCTACAGCTGCAGCGGCTGTCACGGCGGCACGGGCGGCGGCGGTATGTGCCCGCCCGTCACCAACGATACCTGGGTTTACGGCGGCGATGACGACACCTTGTTCCGCCTGGTCACGCTCGGGAGCGATGAGCTGCAGAAAAACGGCTATTCCCGCACCGGCCGCGAGAATGTGGTGGGTCCGATGCCCCCCTTCGGGTCCATCGTCAAGAGCTCCGATGATCTGTTCAAAATCATCACATTCATTCGCGCTCACTACGACGGTGATCCGGCGTACAAATACGGGGCGCCGAAGAACCCCTAGGTACGGGGTGCCACGGAACAACAGTTCCGGGTACACTCTTGCTGCGGTGCGTATTGCCTGTTTAAGCGAAACGGCACAGGCTTCTCATGGGCGGCTGTGAAGCGCGCATTGCAGAATTGCAACATCGCGCTGATACACATCTAAGAAATGGCGAGGCGAACAGGGATCACATCTCGTTCCAAAGGGGGAACCTTGAGAAACGAAAGTCTGGTGACGAGCCATGCTTCGCGCATTATTCAGGTCGTCGAGAGTGGTCTGCAGCCCGCGGGAATCGAGCCGCTGGTAACCCGGTCGTGGCACCGGTGCCTGCGGGAGTACGGAATCGAGCCTTCCGCTCCGCGCCAGATCAGCGTGCTCAATCCGCAATCCGTGAAACAGCTGCAGGAGAGCTTGGGCCAACTCCTTCCCGTCGCACGCGCCGAGATGGAGAGCCTGTACGAGCAGATCGCCGGCTCGGGCTTTGCAGTGATCCTCGCCGATACGCAAGGGGCTGTGCTGAGCACCATCACCGACCCGGCGCTACAGCGCGAGTTCCGACACGCCGGACTGTCTTTGGGCGCGCTCTGGGACGAGCGCCATGAAGGCACCAACGGCATCGGCACGTGCCTCGCCGAGACGGGGCCGGTCACAGTGCATCGAGAAGAGCATTTCCGCGGGTACAACCTGACATTGTCGTGCTCCGCTGCCCCGATTCTCGATCCGCACGGCGGCATCCTCGCGGTTCTCGATGCCTCGACCGCGAACTCGAGCGACAGCCGGCTCATCCAGCGCCACACGATGGCGCTCGTCAACATGTCGGCGCATCTGATTTCACGGTGGAATTTCCTCAACGAATACCGTCACTCGTGGATTCTGCGTTTTCACAGCCGGCCGGAATTCGTGGGCCTCCTGCACGAGGCGCTGATGGCGATCGACGACGACGGCGACATTCTCGCCGTCAACGAAAGCGCGCTGGTGCAGCTCGGCTGCTCGACTCGCCAGTCTCTCGTCGGCGAGCCGATCGGGAAGTATTTCCAGTTCAATTTCGGCGCGCTCGAGCAGCGCGCGAAATTCGAGCCGAGCGCGATCTGGCCGGTTCGCGATGTCGCACACGGCCGGCGCTTCTTCGCGATCGCGCGCGAGCCCGCGCGGCTCGCCGAGCATGCGCAGGTTGCGCTGTCGAAGGAGCTCGGCGCGGCTGCCGAGGGGCCGCTCGAGCGCGAGCATGTGGGTGAGGATGCGCAGATGCGCAAGAATCTCGCCTGCGGCCGGCAGCTGTTCGCCAAGCAAGTGCCGATCTTGCTGCATGGGGCGACGGGTACGGGCAAGGAAGCGTTTGCCAAGAGCCTGCACCGCGGGAGTCTCTGGTCCGACAAGCCGTTCGTGACGGTGAATTGCGCGGCAATCCCCGAAAGTCTCATCGAAAGCGAGCTCTTCGGCTACACGCGCGGCGCCTTCACCGGAGCGGCGAAAGAAGGACGAGTCGGCAAGATCCTCCAATCGAACGGTGGCACGCTATTCCTGGACGAGATCGGAGATATGCCGCTCATGCTGCAGACCCGGCTGCTGCGGGTGATCGAGGAGCGCGAGGTGGTGCCTCTCGGCAGCGAGCAGGCGCTGCCCGTCAACTTGCACGTGATCAGCGCGACCCACCGCGACGTGCTGCAGATGATCCAGACCGGCGATTTCCGCGAGGATCTGTACTACCGGCTGAACGGCGTCACGCTGCACCTGCCGCTGCTCCGTGACCGCGGCGACAAGACGGATCTGATCCGTACACTGCTGCGCGAGGAGAATGCGGGTCAGGACTGCATCAAGATCGACGAGGATGCGTTCCGCAAGCTCATGCAGTACTCGTGGCCCGGCAATATCCGGCAGCTGAGAAATGTGCTGCGCACCGCCTCGGCCCTGTGTCGCGAGGGCGTGATTCGAGCATCGAACTTGCCGCAGGAAATCCTCGACACCGAGCCGCGGCCGGCGCCTCTGGCGCTTGCCAACACCGAGCCGGCGGCGGCCTGCGCTGCGGAGAGCTCGCCCTCGGCGGCGCTGCGCGAGGCCGAATGCGCCGCGCTGCTGCGCGAGCTCGAGCGCATGCGCTGGAACATCAGCCGCACCGCGCAGACGCTCGGCATCAGCCGCAATACGCTCTATCGCAAGATCCACAAGCACCGCATCTTGCTCGAGCACTAGCGGCGGGGTGCTAGTACTCGATGACCGAGCGGACGATTCTGTCCTCGTGCATCAGGTCCAATGCCTTGTTGATCTTTTCGAGCGGCAACACCTTGCTGATCAACGGGTCGATCCGGATCTCGCCCTTGAGATAGCGCTGCACGTAGGCGGGCAGCTGCGACCGACCCTTGACGCCGCCGAAGATGGAGCCGCGCCACACGCGTCCGCGCAACAGCTGCGTCGGGCGCGTTGCGATCTCCTGACCCGCGCCGGCAACGCCGATGATGATCGATTCGCCCCACGCACGGCAGCACTCGAGCGCCGCACGCATGACGTGCACGTTGCCGATGCACTCGAACGAATAATCCACTCCGCCCTGCGTCATCTCGATGATGATTTCCTGGATGGGGCGGGCGAAATCCTTCGGGTTCACATAGTCCGTCGCGCCGAGCGACTTCGCCAGAGCCCATTTGGCGGGATTCAAGTCGACGGCGATGATGCGCGATGCCTGCGCGAGCACGGCACCTTGCACCACCGATAAGCCGACGCCGCCCATCCCGAAGACGGCGACGCTTGCGCCGGGCGTCACTCTCGCGGTGTTGAGGGCGGCGCCGACGCCCGCAGTGACGACCCCGCCGAAGAGGCACACCTTGTTGAGCGGCGCCGCGGCCTCGATTTTCGCGACCGCGATCTCGGGCAGCACCGTGTGCTCGGCGAACGTGCTCGTGCCCATGTAGTGCCACACCGGCTTGCCCTTGAAGGAAAAGCGCGAAGTTCCATCGGGCATCACGCCTCGCGCCTGCGTCGCCAGCAACCGCTGGCATTGATTGGTTTTGCCGGAGCGGCAAGCCGCGCATTCGCCGCATTCGGGGGTGTAGAGCGGGATCACGTGATCGCCGGGATGCAGACTTTTCACGCCCACGCCGATTTCCTCGACGATGCCCGCACCCTCGTGCCCCAGGATCATGGGAAACAAGCCATCCGGATCTGCGCCCGAGAGGGTGAAGGCGTCGGTTTGAGACACGCTGGTCGCGACCATGCGGACCATCACCTCGCCGGCCTCGGGACCCGCGAGGTCGACCCTTTCGACTCTCAGTGGGGCACCGGCCTCCCAGGCAACAGCCGCTCTCGTTTTCATCCTCTCGAGCTCCGCGTACGCGCCATCGCGTGAGGAGGTCAAGCAGCTTGCGTGCCAGAGACGCGTCGGCCGCGCGGTCATCGGGCGTTGCGGCATTTCGCGCATGTAATACACCCGCAGACGAGATGCGATTCGCCTTCCTAACCCTCCGCTGTATCTAATCCAACACAGAGTGCGACAAAACTGGCCCTGCATCGGGACAGTCGCGGCAGCGTCACACCCGGTACCGGCACAACTCTTGTTTTGCGCGCACGCCACAACTGCGAAGGCCCTCGGCGTGCGGGCCGCCGGCGGGTGAATTCTCGGCAGATCTTGCTTTCTCAGGCCCGGGACGCTGCACCCGCACCGCGGCCCCCGTCGGCGTGCGCCCGAGAAAGGCGCCCCCCGTGGCGTCATTGGTACAGCTCTTGCAGGGTTCCGGCAGGCTGCAATAGCGCGGTCGACGATCCGCGACGTCAAGAAGGAATCGAAACTCGTAACGGAGGGAGTTGCTGTATGAAAGCTCGAATCAAGTGTGCGATCGCTATCGGCGCCGCCTGCTGGCTAGGTCCGTTGACACAGGCGGTAGCCGGAATCGATGTCGAAGCCGGCGATTGGAAAATAGACTTCTCCGGCAACATCAATGCATTTTATGTCGACGCCAATTGTGACCATGGTCCGGCCACGGAAACTACGGTCATCGGGAGGCCTTGCATGCACCGGCGATAACTCGACGGCCGTGCGTAACGGACTGCTGCCCGCGGCATTCGTGTTCAGCGTGAGCACTCGCCAGGACAATATCGATATCAGCGCGACCATCGGCCTGTATCCCGGCATCAACAGCAGCGCTGCTCAGGGAGTCAACGGCCCCGGCTTGCCGGCGGCTCTGCAGACGCCAGGCATCGATGCTCGTCAGGAATTCCTGACCTTCGGCGATGCGAGCTGGGGAACGGTGAAGATGGGCCGCGACATCGGATTGTTCGCTCAGGACGCCATCCTCGATGACATGACCTTACTCGGCGTGGGCACGGCGTCCGGCAATAACGTTGCACCGAGTAACACGAGCTTAGGTCGCATCGGACTCGGTTACATCTATACCGACTGGGAACCGCAGATCACCTACACCACGCCGAACTTCATGGGGTTCACCGGATCGGTCGGCGCGTTCCAGCCGCTGGATAACAGCGGCTACACCTCGCATGCCTCGCCCCAGTGGCAGGCGCAACTGGCCTATAAATGGGGCGACCCGAAGACTTCTCCGCTCTACGGCAAGGCCTGGTTCGACGTCGTCACTCAGCAGTCAAAGGCCCCGACCAACTGCGCGCCGATGTCGGACTTCTGCGTGCCGGTCAACAACGCACTCGGGATTCCGAACGAAGTGCACGGCACCGCGGTCGACGGCGGAGTAAAGCTCGACTTCGCGGGCTTCGAGGGCGTCCTCTACGGCTACTACGGCAAGGGCGTCGGTACCACGGGCCTGTACATCCTCGCGGTCTCCGCAGGCGGGCAAGAGCGCGAATCCAACGGCGGCTATGTGCAATTGACCTACAAGATCGATCGCTTGAAGATCGGTGCGAGCTACGGCATTTCGCAGCTCAAGCTCGCGAGCGACGAGCAAGCCTACGGCGTCGTCCCGGTCACGGGCGCGTCGACCGGCCTGCCGGCGAGCGACCTCGTGAGCAAGAACGAGTCCGGCGTGTTTGGTCTGTACTACAGCCTCACCAAGAGCCTGACGCTCGTGGGCGAGTTCATCGACACGCGAATCAAAGGCGTGGAACGGCAACGAAGCGCAAGAGAAGGACGTCGCAGTCGGCGCCATCCTGTTCTTCTGATTCGGATCGAGCCGGGGCCAGGGACGGCCCCGTGTGATTGGAGTAAACTCGCGGTATGAGAGGAGCCGCTGTCGCGATCGCATGCCGTCGCGCGTGGGCCGCCGCTTGCGGTGCGGTCCTGCTCGTTGCCGCGGGCGCCGCGCTCGCGGACGATCAACAACCTTCGGGCGCCATGTGGGATTTCCTGCGCGCGAAGTATTACGGCGACAGGCCCATGGGGCTCGTCGATGAGACTTACATGAGTCTCGAGGTGCCGAGCAATACACCCGACCCCGCCGCCACACCGCTCACGCTGCACTTCGCCGACGACCCGGCTGCCCGAGTCAAGCGCGTGCGCGTGTTCGTCGACAACAACCCCTCACCCCTGGTGGCGACCTTCGAGCTCGGTGACCCGCCGGTCACGCAGATCGATCTGCATGTGCGCATCGATCGGTTCACCTCGGTTCGCGCCGTGGCCGAGAGAGCCGACGGCGGACTCGAGATGCGCAGCGCCTGGGTGAAAGCGAGCGGTGGCTGCTCGGCGCCGCCGAGCGCGGCGGCGGGCGGAACGCTCGGCGAAGTCCGCCTGCGTCCCGGCGAGGATGCCAAGTCGCTCCTCGTGAGCATCCGCCATCCCAACAGCTCCGGCTTTCAAATCGATCCGCGCACGGGCGACAACATTCCCGCGCACTACGTTTCGCACATTCGCATCGAGGCGGCCGGGCGGACGCTGCTCGACGCCGAGACCGGAATCTCCGTGAGCGAGAATCCGACCTTGCGCATCGCCTCCGATCAAAGCCTGCCGGCCCCGGTGACGGTGGATGCCGTCGACTCGGTCACGCAGGCGCATTTCACCGCGAGCACCTCGAGCCCGCGCACGGCAGCGACGGAAGTCCCCGCACCGGCGAATGGCCGGAACTGATCGGCGGATTGTCTGCCGCGCGCGGCTGGCCGCGCCGCTCCTGGCCGCGACCTTTCTCTTAGGCGGTGCGGGCGACGGCGGCGCGCTTGCGGTCGATGAGCTTGCCCCCGGCGTGTACGTGCACCGCGGCGCGCAGTTGCCGCTCGATGCACCCGGCCACGACGACATCGCCAACATCGGCTTCATCGTCGGCAACCGTTGCGTCGCCGTCATCGACACGGGCGGCTCCGTGCGAATCGGGCGCGCGTTGCGCGCCGCCGTGCGGCGACATACGTCCCTGCCCATCTGCTATGTGATCAACACCCACGTCCACGTCGATCACGTGCTCGGCAACCGGGCCTTCAAGGACGATCATCCGAGCTTCGTCGGCCACGCGTCGCTCGCGCAGGCGATCGTCCGCAGCCGGCCTTATTTCGTGAAGGAATATGCACAGGATCTCGATGTGCCGGCGACACCCGAGCAGGTAATCGGTCCGGATCGACTGGTGCAAGCCGAGCTCACGCTCGATCTCGGCGGTAGACCCTTGACGCTGCACGCATGGCCCACCGCGCACACCGACTGCGATCTCACGGTGTACGATCAAAAGACCTCGACCTTATGGACGGGCGATCTTTTGTTCATCGAGCGACTGCCGGCGCTCGATGGGAGCCTGGCGGGCTGGATCGCCGCCATCGATCGGCTGGCGACGCAGCGCGTTAAGCTTGCGGTGCCGGGGCATGGTCCGACCACGGCACATCCCGGCGACGCGCTCGCGCGCGAGCGCGGCTATCTCGAGTCCTTGCTTCAAGGGGTGCGGCGCGAGCTCGCCGAGGGCAAATCCTTGCAGGACGCGATACTGCATGTCGGCGCCGACGAGCAGTCCGGATGGCTCCTGTGGAGCGACGTGCACCCGCGCAACGTGGCACGCGCGTACCAGGAGCTCGAATGGGAAAAGTGACTCGCCGCGCGTTTCTTGCGGCGAGTGCTGCCGCCACCGCCGCGCTGACCAGACGCGTGCGCGGCGGCGCTGCCGGCGTGGCCCGGACTGGCGCGGCCCGGGTCCTCATCGTGGGCGGCGGCTTCGCGGGCGCCGCGTGCGCGCTCGAGCTGCGCGCCCTCACACCTGCGCTCGAGGTGCTGCTCGTGGATCCCGACGAGCGCTATGTAACCTGTCCCATGAGCAACAGCGTCATCGCGGGATTGCGGACGATGAGCTCCATCACGGTGTCGCGCCCGGGGCTCGCGCGCGCCGGCGTGCACGTCATCCGCGATACGGTCACCGCCATCGATCCCGAGCGCCGCCAGGTGCGCTTGCGGAGCGGCGCGGCGCTCGCCTACGACAAGCTGGTGCTCGCCGCCGGAATCCGCTTCTTGTGGGGGCACCCCGATGGCTATTCCGCGAGCGCGGCCGAGCGCCTGCCGCACGCCTGGCAAGCGGGCGCGCAAACGCAGCTCCTCGCGGCACAGCTTGCGGCCCTGCGGCCGGGAGGCGTGGTCGCCCTCAGCGTGCCCGCGGGCCCCATGCGCTGCCCGCCGGGACCTTTCGAGCGCGCGAGTCTCATGGCCGCGTACCTGGCGCGCCGCGGACGCCGTGCGAAAGTCCTGATCTTCGACGCCAACAATCATTTCCCGCGGCAGGACGCCTTCAGCGCGGCGTGGCAGGAACTCTATCCCGGCACCATCGAGTGGATCCCGGTGACCGAGGGCGGGGCGCTCGAGCGCGTGGATCCCGAGCGGATGACGCTCTACAGCCCGCGCGGCGCACAGCGCGCCGACCTGATCAACATCATTCCACCGCAGGCCCCCGCAGCGATCGCCGTCCAGGCGGGGCTCGCCTCGGATCACGGCTGGTGCCCGGTCGAGGCTGCCACGTTCGAATCGACCCTCGTGCCCGGTGTGCACGTGATCGGCGATGCCTGCATCGCGGAGCCGATGCCGAAGGCCGCATCGGCGGCGCAGGCGCAGGCGCGGCAGTGCGCGCGCGCCCTTGCCGCGGCATTCGATGGCGAAACCTCACCACCATCCGTGATGGACAGCGTTTGCTACAGCCTGCTCGCGCCGGATCGGGCGCTGTCCATTCACGCGCGCTTCGCGACCCGCGACGGCGTGCTGGAGTCGCTGCCCGCCGCGCCCGGCGCGGTCGAGATGAACGAGAAGGATGAGGCGCGAAACGCCGCGTCGTGGTACCGGCGCATCGTCGCCGAGTCGTTCGGTATCTGATCGCGCAATGCGCGGCGCTCAAATTATGCCCAGGTTTGATCAGAGGAGGCGACCGAGTATGATCGATGCCGGGAGAATTTCCCGATTGCGTACCGAATAAAAGACAGATGAAGGTCCGGACGAAGCGCGCATTGCAGTTCGCCTGTTACGCGATCGTTTGCTCCCTGGCCTTCGCCGGCGACGACGACGAGGCGCCCAAACCCGGGGATGCTTCCCAAACGCCATCCCTCAACGCCGAGCAGCAGCGCGCCGTCAATCTCCAAGTGGCTCATCCGCTGGCGGTGAAGGTGCCGGAGCGCACGACGGCGCTCGGCGTGGTGCTCGACGCCACGAGCCTTTTGTCCGATGCGAGCGAGCGAGCGGTCGCAGAGGCGCAGGAGCAGGCCGTCTCGGCGGAAGCCTCTCGATTACGCGGCCTGTACAAGGCCGGAGCAGGCACTTCACTCAAGATGCTCGAGACGGCGCAGGCCGAGGAGGCCAAGGCGCGTGCCGAGGCCGATCTCGCCGCGGCGCGCTTTACACAGCACTGGGGACCGTTGGCGAAGGAATCGCCCGCGATGCGACAGCTGCAGCTCGCTGCCGTGACCTCGGGGCGAAGTTTGCTGGTGCGCGCCGATTTGCCGGGGCAGCACGTCCTCGGCGCATTGCCGGCACGCGCGGTGCTCGATGTGGACGGCATCGAGGTCCCCGGCCGCGTGCTCGGGCCGCTCGTCCAGTTCAGCGACTCGCAGAGCGCGGGCCTTTTGCTGCAGATCGATCATCCGCCGCTCGGCCTCGCCGCCGGGGCGCGAGTACCGATAGCGCTCTACGGCAGCGAGCGCGCCGGGATGCTGCTGCCGCGCGACGCGATCCTCTACGACGAGAACGGCGCGTACGTCTACAAGCAAGTAGCCGCTCGAACGGCCGCGGAAAAGACGCGCTACCTGCCCGTGAAGGTGGCGCTCCTCATGCCCTATGGCGACGGCTGGCTGGTGCATGGGGTCGACGGCGACGACGCGATCGTCGTGCACGGCGTCGGAGTCCTGTGGTCGCTCGAGGGCGTCGGCGCGCGTGCCGCCGATGATGAGGACGAGGACTAGCTCCGAGCATGCTTGCCGCCATCGTCCGCGCCTCGCTCGGGCACCCGCGCATCGTGACCGCGCTCGCGTGTTTGATCGCGCTCCTGGGATTGGCGGCGCTGGTCTCGGCACGCTTCGACGTATTTCCGGATTTCGCGCCGCCGCACGTGCTGGTGCAGACCGAGGCGCCCGGCCTCGATGCGACGCAAGTCGAGGCGCTGGTGACGCGGCCGCTCGAGGATCTGCTTGCAGGCACCGAGAACGTGAAAACGGTGCGCTCGACTTCGAGCCAGGGTCTGTCGGCGATGCAAGTGGTGTTCGACCGCACCGGGGATCCCTACCGCCAGCGCCAAGTGGTGACCGAGCGCCTCGCCGAGACTGCGGGCGTGCTGCCCGAGGGGACGGGCGCGCCGCTCCTCTCGCCCTTGAGCTCCTCGATGGAATACCTGGTGCACTTCGGCTACACCAGCGACCGGCTGTCGGCCGTGGAATTGCGCGACATCGTGCAATGGATCGTGAAGCCGCAGATCCTCGCCGTGCCGGGCGTCGCGCAAGCGCAGATCTTCGGCGGGGCCGTGCGCGAGCGCCAGATCGAAGTCGATCCGGTCAAGCTCGCCGCCGTGGGACTCACGCTTCAGGACGTGGTCGCGACGGCGAAACGTGCCACCACGCTCATCGGCGGCGGCTACCTGGAGACTCCGACGCAGCGCATCGTGATCCGCGCCGAGGCGCCCGGCGCGACGCTCGAGGCCCTCGGCAGCGCCGTCGTCAGTTCGCGCGCGGGATCACCCGTACGCCTCCGGGATGTCGCCGAAGTGCGCGACGGCGCCGAGCCGCGCTTCGGCGATGCGCTGATCGCGGGCAAGCCCGGAATTCTCATCGAGACCTCGACCCAGTTCGGTGCGAACACGCTCGACGTCACGCGCGCGCTCGAGGAGCGGCTCGATGCGCTCGCACCGGCGCTCGCCAAGCAGGGCGTCGAGTACCATCCGGCGCTGCTGCGCCCCGCGAGTTTCATCGAGAGCGCCATCGAGAAGCTGCGCAACTCGCTCCTCATCGGCACGGTGCTCGTGGTGGCACTGCTGCTCGTGACGCTGCGCGATTGGCGGGGCGCGCTGGTTTCCTTCAGCGCCATCCCGCTCGCCTTGTTGACCACCGTCTGGATCCTTCAGGCCGTGGGATTGTCCTTGAACACCATGACCCTGGGAGGCCTCGTGGTGGCGCTCGGCGTGGTGGTCGACGACGCCGTCATCGACGTCGAGAACATTCTGCGCCGCCGCCGCCTGTCGGGACCCGAGGTCGATCTCGTCGCGCTGTTCATCGGCGCATCGCTCGAAGTGCGGCGCCCGGTGTTCTATGCGACCGCCGCCGTGGCCGTCGCATTCTTGCCCATCCTGATGATGTCGGGATTGCAGGGCGCATTCTTCCGGCCGCTGTCGATCGCGTTTCTGCTGGCGGTGGGACTCTCGCTCCTCGTCGCGATGAGCGCGACGCCGGCGATGAGTGTGCTCATCATGGCGCAGCATCAACCTAAGCCCGAGGCGCGGTTCCTTGAGTATTGCAAGCGCGGCCAGCTGCGCACCATCGCCTGGCTGCACGCTCGTCCCCGCGTGCTCATCGCCATCGTCGCGGCGACCGGCATCGCGGGAATCGTGTTCTTGCCGCTGCTCGGCGCGCGCCTGCTGCCGGATTTTCGCGAGAACTACTTGATCGCGCACGCCTCGCTCCGCGCCGGCATCTCGCTCACCGAGACCGCGCGGGTGGGCGAGCAGATCTCCAAAGGCCTCATCGCCATTCCCGGCGTCAAGAGCGTGGCCGAGCAGATCGGCCGTGCGGAGAACGGCCAGGATCCCGACGCGCCGAACAAGAGCGAGTTCGAGGTGCAGATCGATCCGAAGCTGCGCAATGCCGCCGAGATCGATGCCGCCATCCGCGACGTGTTCGACGACTATCCGAACCAGCTCGTCGAGATCTATTCCGTGCTGGCGGAGCGAATCGGCGAGACCTTGTCGGGTGAATCGGCGCCGTTCTCCATCAGCGTGATCGGCTCCGACCTCGATGCCGACGACCGGGTCGGCGCCCAGATCGTGGAGGTGCTGCAGCATCTCCCGGGCAGCGGCAACGTGCGCCTGACCGTGCCGCCGCGCGAGGCCGAGTTGCACGTGGAGCTCCTCCCTTCGCAGCTGGCCGCCAACGGCTTGCAGGCGGCGGACGTGCTCGAGACTCTGAATGCGGCGTATCACGGCACCGTGGCGGCGGAGCTCAAGCAGGCGGACCGTAGCGTTCCGGTGGCCGTGCGCATCTCAGGCACCGGCGCCGATCCGCAGTCGGTCGGCGCGCTGTTGCTGCGGGGACGGGACGGCGCTGTGACGCGCCTGTCGGCGGTCGCGAAGATCACGACGGAGCTTGCGCGCAGCCTCGTCGATCACGAGGACGGCTTGCGCCGCCAGATCGTCGTGGCGACACCCACCGGCGCCGACCAGGTCGGCTTCGCCCGCGCGGCGCGCAAGGCGGTGGCCGAGAAGGTGCCGCTGCCGCCGGGGGTTTACCTGCGCTATGGCGGCGCGGCCGAGGCCCAGGCGGCGGCTGCGCGCGAGCTCCTGCTGCACTCCGCGGCGGCATTCGTGCTGATCGTGCTGTTGCTGGCGCTGGCCTTCGGATCCTCACGTCACGTGCTCTTGGTGCTGCTCGCGTTGCCGAGCACCCTGATCGGCGGCGTGGCGGCGGTCGCCGTCACGGGTGGGACCCTCACGCTCGGGGCCATGGTGGGATTCGTCGCGCTCTTCGGCATGGCCGCACGCAATACCATCCTGCTGGTCTCGCACTACGACCATTTGGTGGCCGAGGAGCACGAGCCGTGGACGCTCGCGACCTCGATGCGAGGCGCTGAGGAGCGCCTGACGCCGGTGCTGCTGACGGCCTTGCTCACGGCGCTCGCGCTCCTGCCGGTCGCGCTGCAGCTGCACCAGCCGGGTCACGAGATCGAAGGGCCCATGGCGGTTGTTATACTGGGCGGGCTGGTATCCTCTACGCTGGTGAGCCTGCTGCTGATACCCCCGCTCGCGGCTCGCTGGCTGCGGCCTTCGGCCGCGGCGGACACCTAGGGGGCAACAATCAAGGAGAACGCGTGAAAATAATCAATGCAATCGCACTCGCCTCGGTCTTGGTCGTAGCCGCGGGTCAGGCCTTTGCCGCCGCGCCTTGGCTGCACGTGAGCCAGACGGTCGATATCCAGGCTTCCGCGGGCAAGGTGTGGGACGCGACCAAGAATTTCGATCAGCTGAACACCTGGCTGCCGCCGGTCGCCACGGATGAGATCGTCGCAGGTCGGAACAACACCGTAGGCGCGGTGCGCCTGTTGACGCTGAAGGGCGGCGGCACCGTCAAAGAGAAGCTCCTCGCGTACAACCCCTCCGCGCGCACGTTCCGCTACCAGATCATCGAGAGCGTCTTGCCGGTGAGCCACTACACCTCCATATTCACCGTGAAATCCAGGGGGAAAGGCAAGTCGACAGTGACCTGGTCCGGCCGCTTCAAGCGCAAGAACGAGGGTCCGAGCCCCGGCGACAACGAGAACGACAAGGCCGCGACGGACGCGATCACGGGCGTCTATCAAGCAGGCCTGTCGACCTTGAAGAAGAATCTCGAGGGCCAGTAGCTCGATGGCGAGCGTTCTCGATTCCTTCCATCCCGCGGTCGCCTCGTGGTTCTCGAGGACCTTCGATGCGCCGACCCCGGCACAGGCGCAAGCCTGGCCGGCGATCCAGTCCGGACGCAACGTGCTGGTGGCCGCACCGACCGGATCGGGCAAGACCTTTGCCGCGTTCCTCGCCGCGATGGACCAGCTGGTGCGGGAAGGAATCGAGGGCGCGCTGCCCGATGAGACGCGTATCGTCTACGTCTCGCCGCTGAAGGCACTGTCGAACGACATTCAGCGCAATCTCGAGGCACCGATCGAGGGGATCAGCGCCGAGCTCGCGGCGCTCGGACTTCCGGAGGTGCCGATCCGTGCCATGGTACGGACCGGAGACATGCCGCAAAGCGAGCGGGCCCGCATGCGCCGCACACCGCCGCACATTCTCGTCACCACGCCCGAGTCGCTCTACATCCTGCTCACCTCCGTCTCGGGACGCGAGATGCTCTCGACCTGCCGCACCGTGATCGTCGATGAGATTCACGCCATCGCAGGCAACAAGCGCGGTGCGCATCTCGCGCTGTCGCTCGAGCGCCTCGAGGCGCTCGCCGGCCGCCGCCTGACGCGCATCGGACTGTCGGCGACGCAGAAGCCGATCGAGGAGGTCGCGCGTTTTCTGATCGGCGCGGCCGCAGGCGCGTGCGACGGCGCGGCGCGGGATTGCAGCATCGTCGATGCCGGTCACCGGCGCGAGCGCGATCTCGCGCTCGAGGTGCCGCCGGCGCCGCTCGAACCGGTCATGTCGGGCGAGGTGTGGAGCCAGGTGTACGACCGCCTCGCCGAGCTCGTCGGCGAGCATCGCACCACGCTCGTGTTCGTCAATACGCGCCGCCAGGCTGAGCGCGTCGCGCGGCATCTGTCGGAACGGGTGGGCGAGGAGCATGTCGCCGCGCACCACGGCAGTCTCGCGCGCGAGCGGCGCCTGGACGCGGAGCAGCGCCTGAAGCGCGGCGAGCTCAAGGCGCTGGTGGCGACGGCCTCGCTCGAGCTCGGCATCGACATCGGCGATGTCGATCTCGTGTGCCAGATCGGCTCGACGCGATCCATCAACGCCTTCCTGCAGCGCGTGGGACGCGCCGGTCATTCTGTGGGCGGCGTCTCGAAGGGCCGGCTGTTTCCGTCCTCGCGCGACGAGCTCGTCGAATGCGCGGCGCTCATCGATGCCGTGCGCCGCGGCGAGCTCGACCGTCTGGAGGTGCCCGTGGGCTCGCTCGATGTCCTCACGCAGCAGATCACGGCGGAGGTGTCCGCGCAGGAATGGCAGGAGGATGCCCTTTACGATCTGGTGCGCCGCGCGTATTGCTACCGGGACCTCGCGCGGGCGGAGTTCGACGAATGTGTCGCGATGCTGGCCGAGGGGTTCAGCACGCGCCGCGGGCGGCAGGGCGCGCTCATTCATCGCGACGCCGTCCACAAGATGCTGCGTGCGCGGCGCGGCGGCCGCCTCACGGCGATCACTTCGGGCGGAGCGATTCCGGACAACGCCGATTACCGCGTCATGCTCGAGCCCGAGGCGCAGCTCGTCGGCACGGTGAACGAGGACTTTGCCGTCGAGAGCCTGCAGGGCGACGTGTTCCAGCTGGGCAACACCTCGTATCGAATCCTGCGTGTCGAGCGCGGCACGGTGCGCGTCGAGGATGCGCACGGTCAGCCGCCCTCGATTCCATTCTGGCTCGGCGAGGCGCCCGGGCGCAGCACCGAGCTCTCACAAGCCGTCTCGCGCCTGCGGCAAGAGATCCAGCAGCGCCTCGGCACGCATCCGGGCGCGGCCGTCGACTGGTTGACCGAGACGGTGGGTCTCTCGCCCGAGGCCGCCTTCCAGATCGTCGAGTATCTCGCGGCGGGACGCGCGGCGCTCGGTGCCCTGCCGACTCTCGATACCATCTTGTTCGAGCGCTTCTTCGACGAGTCCGGCGGTATGCAGCTCGTGATCCATTCCTGCTACGGGAGCCGCGTGAATCGGGCGTGGGGCTTGGCGCTCCGCAAGCGCTTCTGCCGCGCGTTCAACTTCGAGCTGCAGGCCGCGGCGACCGAGGATCACATCGTGCTCTCGCTCACTCAGGCGCACAGCTTCGAGCTCGGCGAGGTGGCCCGTTATCTGCAATCGGGCTCGGCGCGGCACATCCTGGTGCAGGCGCTGTGCGCGGCGCCGATGTTCGAAGTACGCTGGCGCTGGGATGCCGGCATCTCGCTCGCGTTGCCGCGGTTTCGCGGCGGCAAGAAGGTCCCGCCGCAGATCGCGCGCATGCAAGCTCAGGATCTGCTCGCGTCCGTGTTTCCCGACCAGGTGGCGTGCGCCGAGAACTTGCCGGGCGAGATCGAGATTCCGGATCATCCGCTGGTTCGCCAGACCATTCGCGATTGCCTCGAGGATGCGATGGACATCCGCTCGTTCGAATCGCTCCTGCGTGCCCTCGAGCAGGGCGAGGTGCGGGTGATCGCTCGCGACCTCACCGAGCCCTCGCCGCTGGCACTCGAGGCGCTGAATGCGCGCCCCTATGCCTATCTCGACGATGCACCGCTCGAGGAGCGCAGAACCCAGGCGGTGATGAGCCGGCGCTGGATCGACGCGGCATCGGCGGCGGATCTGGGCAAGCTCGACGCCGATGCGATCGCGCGCGTGCGCGGCGAGGCGTGGCCCGACGCGGCGACGCTCGACGAGCTGCACGATGCGCTGTTGTGGTTGACGTTCCTGACGCAGGAGGAAGCTGCGCAGCACGCCCGCCTGGCCGCAGCTGCTGCGCGAGCTCGAGGCACAAGGCCGCGTCGCACGGCTCCCCGACGGCGCCGGACGGCCGTTGTGGGTCGCGACCGAGCGGCGCGCACTGTTCGAGCCTCGCGTTCCCTCCTCGGATGAGGCGCTCGTCGAGATCGTGCGCGGGCGGCTCGAGGGCGTTGGCCCTTCGAGCGCGCAGGCCATCGCGGACTCGATCGGATTGCCGCCCGCGCCGGTCTTAAGCGCGCTCGCGGCCCTGCAAGGCGAGGGCTTCGCGATGCGCGGCTGGTTTACCCCGGACGCGTTCGCGGAGGAGTGGTGCGAGCGGCGCCTGCTCGCGCGCATCCATCGCTATACCGTCAAGCGTCTGCGCGCCGAGATCGAGCCGGTGGCGGCCCGGGATTTCCTGCGCTTTCTGTTCGAGTGGCAGCGCGTGCTGCCCGATGCCCGCATGCAGGGATCGGATGCCGTCGCGGCCGTGCTCGCGCAGCTCGAGGGTTACGAGGCCCCCGCCGGCGCCTGGGAGACCGACATCCTGCCCGCGCGCATCACCGAGTACGAGCCCGAATGGCTGGACGAGCACTGTCGCGCGGGCCGCTTCGTGTGGACCCGGCTCGAGCCGCGCGCCTTCGACCGCGATCGAGGCGCCTCGCCGGTGCGCTCGACGCCCATCACGCTCCTGGCGAGGCGCAGCGTCAAAGCCTGGTCGGCTTTCACCGCCGGGCACGATCCGGAGCACTTGGGCTCGCGTGCCCGCGCCGTGCTGGACTACATCAAGACCTCCGGTGCGTCGTTCTTCGATGAGATCGCCGAGCATGTCGGCATGCTGCCGGTCGAAGCCGAGGAGGCGCTCGCGGAGCTGGTCGCGCTCGGCATGGTGAACTCGGACAGCTTCGGCGGACTGCGAGCGCTCTTGGTGCCGAGCGGCCAGCGTGGCCGGGCATCGGGCCGCGGCGGCCGGCGCAAACGCCACATGGCTTTGTTTGCGATGGCGGATGCCGGGCGCTGGGCGCTGGTGCGCCGGCCTGGGGCAGGCGATCCTGCCCCCGACCAGGAATCGATCGAGCACGTCGTGCGCACCTTGCTGCGGCGCTGGGGCGTGATTTTCTGGCGCCTGCTGGCGCGCGAAGCGGCGTGGCTGCCGCCGTGGCGCGATATCGTGATGTGCTGCCGGCGGCTGGAAGCACGCGGGGAGATTCGCGGCGGACGCTTTGTCGCCGGCTTCTCGGGTGAGCAGTACGCCGCGCCCGAGGCCATCGCGCCGCTGCGCGAGGCGCGCCGCCGGCCTCACACCGGCCAGCTCGTCTCGCTCTCGGGGGCCGATCCACTCAATCTTCTCGGGCATTGTCACGCCCGGGGCACGCTTGCCCTCGCTTGCCGGCAACCGGATTCTCTATCGGGACGGCCTGCCGGTCGCGACCTATGCGGCCGGAGAAGTCCAATTCCTGGAGAAGCTCGAGCCGCAGGAGGAGTGGGAGGCGCGTAACGCCGTGCTCCGCCGCCACGTCCCAGCCGCGCTCATTGCGCTCGACGATCCCGGCTGAAGAGCCACAACCGAGAGCAAATCGCGTGCGATCCGCGCTCCGGATTGACTAGAATCAGCGCTCCACGCGCGCCGCGCGCACAGCTCGGAGTTTCGATGAAGGCACTAGCACGGCTGATCGCTCTTTTCTCGCTGGTCTCGTTGGCGGGCGCCGCGTCGGCACAACCACCGGCCGCGGCGGCACCGAACTGGGTCGAGGGCAAAAACTACTTCCTCATCGCGCAGCCGCAGCCGACCAATCTGCCCAAGGGCAAGGTCCTCGTGACCGAGGTGTTCTCCTATGCGTGCCCGGCCTGCAATCAGTTTCGACCGTACATGCAGAAGCTGAGTGCAAGCGCTGCCGCCGAATGCCGTGCTCGACTACATTCCGGCCTCGTTCAATCCGGCCGAGGACTGGCCGATGTTTCAGCTGCGCCTACGTGACCGCGCAGACCCTCGGCATCGCCAACATGACCCACGAGGCCATGTATGACGCGGTGTGGACGACGGGCGAGCTCGCGACGACGGATGGCAACACGCTCAAGTCGCACATGCCGACCATCGAGGACGCCGCCCGCTTCTATCAGAAGCAGGCCGGCGTGCCGGCGGCGAAGTTTCTGGAGACCGCGAAGTCCTTCGGCGTCGATACGCAGGTGCGCCACGATGAGGACTTGATGAAGGCCTACGGCATCGACCGCACGCCGACTCTCATCGTCAACGGCAAGTATCGCGTGACCGTGCAGGAGGCCGGAGGCCCCGCGCAGATGGTGGATGTGGTCGATTTTCTGGTCCACAAAGAGAGCCAATAAGGCGCAACGCCGCCTGACAGGATGTCGGCGATATGACGGAGTCGATCTTGCTATGGGGCCTGTTGTTCGGCTCCATAGGGTTTGGTTTTGCGCTCTACGGCAAGCAGCAGCGCGCGGTGGTGCCCCTGCTGTGCGGCATTGCGCTCATGGTCTATCCCTATTTCGTTCCGAACGTCATCGCGCTGGTCGGAATCGGCGTCGTGCTGATGGGGATCCCCTACTTTTTCCGGCGCTGACCGCGCATGCGACCCGCGCGCGCCGCCCGTGAGGTAACTTGTCCGCACCCTGACCTTTCTTGTCGGTGTTGTGACTTCTTTACCCTCGCTTTCGAGCAAACTGGCGGGCCGTTTTTGGTCTAATGTTTTGCTGCGTGGAATCATCGCTCAATGGACAATGACATCTCTGGGCCTTCGCCGCCCGCCCGCCGGCGCTGGCGGCGCTGGGCCGTCATCGGCGCCGCGGTCGCAATAGCCGTCGCGATCGTCGTCTATCGGTCCGTGACGTTCGTGAGCCAACCGCCGCAGCAGCAGGGGCGGCGCAGGTTCCAGGAAGGGAATAATCAACCGGTCGGGGTTGCGCGCATCGATCGCGGCGATATCCGGCTGAGCTTGCGCGCCCTCGGCGCGGTCACGCCGCTCGCGACCGTCACCGTGACCACCCAGATCAGCGGGTATTTGATGAGCGTCGGCTTCAAGGAAGGTCAGCTGGTCAAGAAGGGCCAATTGCTGGCGCAGATCGATCCGCGTCCTTACGAGGTGGCGCTTGGAGCAGGATCAGGCTCAGCTTGCCCGCGACGAGGCCACGCTCAAGCAGGCGCAGATGGACCTCGACCCGCTACGAGACGCTGTCCGGCCAGCAATCGATCGCCCGGCAAACCTACGAGGACCAGGTGTGGACCGTCAAACAGGATCAGGGCACGGTCGATTACGACAAGGCGCAGATCAAGGCGCAGCAGCTCAACCTGACCTATTGCCGCATCGTGGCGCCGACGGACGGGCGCGTCGGATCTGCGCCAGGTCGATCCCGGCAATTACGTGCAGACCAGCTCGAGCACCGGCATCGTGGTGCTCACGATGCTCAAGCCGACGACCGTGGAGTTCGCCGTGCCGGAGGACAGCGTGCCGCAAATCATGGAGCGCGTGCACTCGGGCGCGGTGCTGCCCGTCACCGCTTTCGACCGCGCCAACGTGACGCAGCTCGCCGTCGGGCAGTTGGCGGCCGTCGATACCCAGGTCAACACCACCACCGGGACGGTGATGCTGCGCGCGAATTTCGACAACGCCGACGAGAGGCTCTTTCCGAGCCAGTTCGTCAACGTGGTGATGCTGCTCGATACGCTCAAGGACGTCGTGCGGGTACCGGTGGGCGCCGTGCAGCGCGGCGCGCCGGGAAGCTACGTGTATCTGGTGGACGCCGAGAACACGGTGGCGGTGCATCCGATCAAGCTGGGCCCGCAGGACGGAGATTTCTACGCCGTCGAGTCGGGTCTATCGCCCGGCGATGTGGTCGTCACCGACGGCGCCGACCGCTTGCGCGACGGCGCCAAGGTGAGCATTCCCGGACCAGTCCAAGACGCCTGCGAGCTCCCGCGGCGCCGAGCGGCCCGCGGCGCACGGACACTGGCAGGGCCAAGGCCAAGGTGGTGGGGCAGGCGGTCACGGCAACGGCCAGCAGCACCATCAGCAGCCGGCAACGAGGACCAGCCGTCCGGGCCGCCGCCGCGCGGCGGGCAGCCGCCGGCGCCGGTGACGCCGCAGCCGCCCGCGCGCAGGCGCCCGCGCCCCGGTCGAGCTCGACCCCTTGAGGCCCGCATGAACCCGTCCCGGCTGTTCATCAATCTGCCGGTCGCGACCTCGTTGCTCATGGTCGCGATCCTCCTGTCGGGCCTGTTCGCGTTCAAATTCCTGCCGCTCTCGTCGCTGCCGGAGGTCGATTATCCCACCATCCAGGTGCAGACCTTTTATCCCGGCGCGAGCCCGGAAGTCATGACATCCTCGGTCACGGCGCCGCTCGAGCGGCAGTTCGGCCAGATGCCCGGCCTCAATCAGATGACCTCGGCGAGCTCGGGCGGCGCCTCGGTCATCACCCTGCAGTTCAGCCTCGATCTCGGTCTCGATGTCGCCGAGCAGGAGGTGCAGGCCGCCATCAACGCGGCCGGCAACGTGCTGCCGAACGATCTGCCGACGCCGCCCACCTACGCGAAATTCAACCCCGCCGATGCGCCCATCATGACGCTCGCGGTCACGTCGACAGACGCTGAAGCTCACCGATGTCGAGGATCTGACCTTCACGCGGCTTGCGCAGAAGATCTCGCAGCTGCCGGGCGTCGGCGTGGTGAGCATCTCGGGCGGCCAGCGGCCGGCGGTGCGCATCCAGTTCAATCCGCGCGCGCTCGCGAAATACGGGCTCAACATCGACGATCTGCGCACCACCATCGCGAACGCCAACGGCAACTCGCCCAAAGGCAGCTTCGACGGTCCCTCGCAGTCCTCCTCCCTGAACGCGAACGATCAGATCACCGACATCCAGGGCTATCGGGACATCATCGTCGCCTACAGCAACGGCTCGGCCGTGCACATGTCGGACGTGGCCAACGTGATCATGGCGCCCGGAGAACACCAAGCTCGCCGCGTGGGCGAACGGCACCCAGTCGCTCATCCTCAACATTCAGCGCCAGCCGGGCGCCAACGTGATCCAGGTGGCCGAACGCGGTGAAGCGGCTGCTGCCGCAGGTGAAGGCGGACATGCCGCCGGCGCTCGACATCACCATGCTGAGCGACCGCACCGAGACCATCCGCGCCTCGGTCGCGGACGTCGAGTTCGAGCTGGTCTTGGCGGTGATCCTGGTCGTGCTGGTGATTTTCGTGTTCCTACGCAATGCGGCGGCCACCATCATTCCGAGCCTGTCGGTGCCCCTGTCGCTGGTCGGCACGTTCGGCGCGATGTACCTCCTGAACTACAGCCTGGACAATCTGTCGCTGATGGCGCTCACCATCTCCACCGGCTTCGTCGTGGACGATGCCATCGTGATGATCGAGAACATCGCCCGCTACATCGAGGGCGGCGATGCGCCGCTCGCCGCGGCGCTCAAAGGCTCGCAGCAGATCGGCTTCACCATCATCTCGCTCACGGTATCGCTGATCGCGGCGCTGATCCCGCTGCTGTTCATGGGCGAGATCGTCGGCCGGCTGTTCCACGAGTTCGCCATCACGCTCGCCGTGACCATCGTCATCTCCGCCGCGGTGTCGCTCACCCTGGTGCCGATGCTGTGCGCGCGGCTTCTGCATCACCGCCCGACAGTCCGCCCGCGGCGCCTGGGACTTGCGCGCGGAGCGGGGCTTTCAGTGGATCATCGGCCAATACGAGCGCGCCTTGACCTGGGTGCTCGATCGTCAGCCGCTCACCCTCGCCGTGGCCGGCATCACCCTGGTGGTGACGCTGCTGCTCTACGTGTTCATCCCGAAGGGCTTCTTTCCCGTTCAGGATACCGGCGAGATTCAAGGCATCTCCGAGGCGGCGCAGACCATCTCGTATTCCGCCATGGCGGAGCGCCAGCAGGCGCTCGCCGCCGCGATTCTCAAGGACCCGGACGTGCAGTCCCTGAGCTCGTTCATCGGCGTCGACGGCGCCAACACGACCTTGAACAGCGGCCGCTTCCTGATCAACTTGAAGCCGCACGCCGAGCGCAACGCGACCGCGAGCGAAATCATCCGCCGCCTCACGCGGAGACCGCGGGCGTCGTCGGCATCACGCTGTACATGCAGCCGATGCAGGACATCACCATCGACTCGGCGGTGAGCCGCACGCAGTACCAATTCGTGGTCGAGAGCACCGACAACAACGATTTTGCGACCTGGATCCCGCCGCTCGTGCAGAAGTTGAGCCCGCTTCCCGAGCTCGCCGACGTCGCGAGCGACCTGGAGCAGCAGGGGACCGCCACCGACCTGGTGATCGACCGGGCCACCGCCGCGCGTTTCGGCATCACGCCGGCGACCGTGGACAACGTGCTGTACGACTCGTTCGGACAGCGCATCGTATCGACCATCTACTCGCAGTCGAACCAGTACCGCGTCATCCTCGAGGCCGATCCGGCGATCCAGCTCTCGCTCGCCGGGCTGTCGGAGCTGTACCTGCCGTCGTCGACCTCCTCGAGCAACGGTCAGGTTCCGCTGTCGGCGATCGTGCGCGTGAACCAGCGCGCCGGCCCGCTGCAGATCACGCATCTGGGGCAGTTTCCCGCGACCACCATCTCGTTCAATCTCGCGCCCGGCGCCTCGCTCGGCGCCGCCGTCGACGCCATCCGCGAGGCCGAGCAGGACATCAAGCTGCCGGGCAAGTTCGTCACCGCGTTCCAGGGCACCGCGGCGGCGTTCCAGCACGTGCTCACCAATCAAGCGCTGCTGCTCGCGGCATCGGTGATCACCATGTACATCGTGCTCGGCGTGCTCTACGAGAGCTTCATTCATCCGATCACGATCCTCTCGACGCTGCCCTCGGCCGGCATCGGCGCCATGCTCGCGTTGATGATGTCGGGTCACGATCTCGACGTGCTCGGCATCATCGGCATCATCCTGCTGATCGGCATCGTCAAGAAGAACGCCATCATGATGATCGACTTCGCGCTCGATGCGCAGCGCAAGGGCGGCCTTGCGCCGCGCGAGGCGATCACCCAGGCTTCGTTGCTGCGCTTTCGGCCCATCCTGATGACCACGATGGCGGCGCTGCTCGGCGCACTGCCGCTCATGCTGAGCTACGGCGCGGGATCGGAGCTGCGCCGCCCGCTGGGGATCGCGATCGTCGGCGGCTTGATCATGAGCCAGCTCCTCACGCTGTTCACCACGCCGGTGATCTATCTGGCCTTCGACCGTATGGCGGTCGCGCGCCGCCGCCGCTCGCGGCGTCGGGCCCGCTCGAGGGGCACGAGGATCGGCGCCGGTATGAATCTGTCGCGCCTCTTCATCGAGCGTCCCGTGGCGACCACGCTGTTGACGGTGGGCGTCGCGCTCGCCGGCGCGTTCGCCTACCTGCACTTGCCCGTCTCGCCGCTGCCGCAGGTCGATTACCCGACCATTTCGGTGTCGGCGTCGCTCCCGGGCGCCGATCCCGAGACCGTTTCGACCAGCGTCGCCGAGCCGCTCGAGCGGTATCTGGGCGAGATCGCCGACGTGACCGAGATCACCTCCCAGAGCTCCACCGGCACAGACGCGCATCACCCTGCAGTTCGATCTCGACCGCGACATCAACGGCGCCGCGCGCGACGTGCAGGCGGCGATCAACGCGGCCGCCGCGGACGTCTCGACCAGCCTCTCGAGCAATCCCACCTACCGCAAGGTGAACCCCGCGGACGCGCCGCTGATGATCCTCGCGCTCACCTCGAAGACCTTGACGCGCGGCCAGCTCTACGATGCGGCGAGCAACGTCCTGCAGCAGCGCCTCTCGCAGCTCGACGGGATCGGGCAGGTCTCGATCGGCGGCGCGACCCTGCCGGCGGTGCGCGTCGAGCTCAATCCGACCGCCATGTTCCACTACGGTATCGGCCTGGAGGACGTGCGCGCGGCGCTCGCCTCCGCGAACGCCAACAGTCCGAAGGGGGCGATCGAGGAGGGGGCGCATCGCTTCCAGCTCTACACCAACGACCAGGCGAGCCACGCGAGCGATTACCGCCCGCTGGTGATCGCCTACCGCAACGGCTCCGCCGTGCAACTAGCCGACGTCGCCGACGTCGAGGACTCGGTGCAGGACCTGCGCAACGAGGGGCGTGCGAACGGCCAGCCCTCGGTGCTGGTGATCCTGTCGCGCCAGCCCGGGCGCCAACATCATCGATACCGTCGATCAGGTGAAGGCGGAGCTGCCGCAGCTGCAGGCGGCGCTGCCGAGCGATGTGGCAACCTCACCATCGTGTCGGATCGCAGCGAGACCATCCCGCGCCTCGCTCCGCGACACCAAGTGGACGCTGCTGCTCGCGGTGGTGCTGGTGACGTTC
>CAWDFR010000011.1:0-342859 GCA_963801685.1 uncultured Gammaproteobacteria bacterium | reverse complement strand
AGCACGGCATCGTGGGTCCCTGATCTCAAACGACCTCCCGTAGTTTCCGGGGTGCGGACCGGTAATTCCGCATAGGCCAAACCCGTAGTTTTACGGGTTCAAGGCCGTGCGCGCCGCGGGTAGGGTGCTTCCCATAGCGCTACCGCCGCCTCCCTGGGCGAACGGATGAGGCAGATGGGGATGAATAGCAGATGGACATCGAAGCAGTGCCTGAAGCGTGCGATCGGTCGCGACCTGCCGTCGGTTGGCGGCGTGCCCCTAGCTCGCCAAAGCTACCTTCCCGCGAAATCGGGCTTCTTCCAGCGATCGCAACCGCTTGTGTTGGCATCGTCTCCACGATTGCCGTCGCGGCAACGACTCTTCGTCACTTTGCACAGGCACAGACGTAGGAGCGAACGTCGGAGCGCCCATCGGCAATGAAAGAGATCACCGGAGACGGGCGACGAGCCCTGTGGTCAGATTGGGAGTGTTAGGGAGGGATCTGTGAACGGCGTGGAGAACACAGTGTTCATTGTGGAGGATGCCCTTGCGGTTCGTGTGGCGCTGACCCGCATGTTGCACGCTGCGGGGTACAGGGTCAGATCGTTCAAATCGTCGGAGGATTTCCTCGACGAACAGGACGAGGCGGAACCGGGATGTCTGCTGCTCGATGTTTTCTTGCCAGGATTGAGCGGCATCGAGTTGCAGCGCGAGCTGGGTCGTTCGCCGCTGCCGCGGCCCATCGTCTTCTTGACGGGCAACGGCGACATCAAAACCGGTGTGGGGGCCATGAAGGAGGGCGCCGTCGATTTTCTGACCAAGCCGATCGATAACGTCCGGCTGTTTGCCGCAGTCGAGCAGGCGCTGCAGCGCGACCGGGAGCAGCGCGTGCATGTCGAGATTCGCCGCGTGATTCACCATCGCGTCGAAACGCTGACGCCGCGTGAACGGCAGGTGATGGCGCAGGTGGTTCGTGGCCGGTTAAACAAGCAAATTGCTGCGGACCTGGGCACGGGCGAAAAGACGGTGAAAGTGCACCGCGCACGCGTGATGTCAAAGATGGCCGCCCGCTCGCTCGCCGAGCTCGTGCAACTCGGTGCGCGCGTGGGTATGGAAATCGAGCCTGCTCTGGACAATGGAGGGACGGTTCTGAGCTGGAGGCAACCCCAATGTCTCATGTCAGAGCGGTTCGAATGAGCTTACCAGGTGATGCCTCGATACAAAGGATGGACCGTGATTGCCGTAGTCGACGACGAGGAATCGGTTCGCAAGGCAATAGTCCGCGTCCTGCAAGCAGCGGGCTTTGCTGCACGCGCCTTCGGCTCAGCGGAAGAATTTCTGGAGTCTTGGCATTTTGACCGGCCCGATTGCTTGATCCTCGACCTGCAGATGCCGGGTTTGTCGGGCACGGAAGTGCAGCGGTCACTGAGGACGGCCGGGGCGACTTTTCCGATCGTCATCATCACCGCGCACGACTCGCCGAGTCTACGCGAGGAGTGCATGGGCGCCGGCGCCGCTGAGTATCTGTGCAAGCCGCTCGATATTCGAGCTCTGGTGAATGCCGTATCGCAGGTTATGCCTCCGATTCGATAGCCCGCTGTTTGTGCTCCGCCGCGAAGCTAACGCCAACCGCTCTGCGTCGGGCTCCCCAGTTTGTCGACAAGAGGACCGCCAGCAGCAGTTCAGACCTTCCGCGATCCGCAGGGCGACGACTGTGCCTTGAAGTTCCAAATGAGTGTTTGCGAGAACCTGGTTGGCAAGGGCGCAGTCAACAGAGATGTTACGAGTCGGACCAGCCTCGCTTGATGCTCAGCGCAATTGCCGCAAGCTTCACGACGACGCCCTATACCAATGGATCGCGAGCCCCTCGGTCCGTGATCCATCCGGCTGCCCCGTACCATCCGGAGTCACAACCCGTAGTTTCGCGAGCCAGAACCCGTAGTTTTACGGGGTGATGACTGTCAGCGCGGCGGGTAGCTTGCCTTCCAGAGCATTTCGAGCCGTCCCATCGACCAAGGCGTATGAGGTTGCACTACCCATGTTTGCCGATATGGCGGCTTGCGTACTCATTGCGGATCCGCATAACGGCCTGTTCGAGCGGATCCGCGGCCTGCTTGAAACGACATTTGACAAGGTATTTCTTGTGACCGACAGATCCTCATTGATCGAAGGTGCAGAGAGGCTTCAGCCCACCATGATTGTCATGGACCTGTCGTACGCCGCGGGGAACCTGCCGGACTTGATGCGCGAACTGCGTGTCCAGGCGCCGGCCACGAAGCTGTTGCTGCTGAGTGTGCACGATGAGCCGACGGTCTTTGCGGCAGCCGTCGCCGCGGGCGCTGACGGTCTGGTACTGAAGCGTGCGATCGGTCGCGACCTCATGCCGGCGATCGACGCGCTTCTTGCCGGGCAGCGCTACTTCGACTCAAGTGCAATCCATTAGGCCAATTCGCGTGAATTCAGTGCCACGCCAACACAAGCGACGCGAGACGACTGTGACATTGACGCAACTAAGGAATCGATTCATACGGCTATCGTCCAATATCCGATCCAGATGCCGATCTTGTTCAATGCCCATCCTATTTGTTGCTATTGACCTCTCCTTCGCTGCCGTTGATGCACAGCCCTGGAAGGTAGTCCACGAAGCCTAACTCTCGAAGAGGAGCACACGATATGTATTTCACCGATGATTCGCTATTCCCCGAGAACATGCAGCCGCTCATCATCACCGTGGCACCCTACGGCCCGCAGTGGCTTCCCGGCGATTGCGCGGATCTCCCCCTGTCGTGGGACGAGCAGGTGCAGACGGCGGTCGATTGCTACAACGCCGGCGCGACGGTGCTGCACTTTCACGTCCGCGATCCCAAGACTGGCCAGGGCTCAAGCAACTTCCAGCAGTACTGCGACCTCCTCGGCAAGGTCAGGGCGGCCGTGCCGAAGATGATCATCCAGGTCGGCGGTTCGATCTCGTTCGCGCCGCATACGGATGATGCCAAAGCCAAGTGGCTCGACTATGACACCCGTCATATGCTCACGGAGCTCGAGCCGAAACCCGAGTTCGTGACCGTGACGACCGGCAGCGGACTGTGGGACGTCACGATGGCCATGACAGCGGACGACATCAAGGGAACCCATCTCGACAACCCGAAGGTACTCGCTGCCTGGCGAGGCATGGTGGTCGATTCGACGCCCGCCTTCTATGAAGAGCATCTGAAGCGGCTGCGGGCGCACGGCATCCAGCCCTACTTCGTCCCCGGGCACGTCCACCAGCTCGAGATTATCGAGCGCCTGATACGCACTGGAATCTACATGGGCCCGCTGAACCTCGCGCTGGCTGGCTATGGCGGCGGCACCCTGGGCCGCAATCCATTTGACTGGATGGAGATGGTTCGCCGTACCCCGCATGGTGCCTCCAGCGTGACCTTCTGGAGCAGCATGCGCGGCAACATCGCGATCCAGAACCTGGCGCTCATCCTCGGCTGCCACATCCGCGTGGGCAACGAGGACAATCTCTGGGACATGAACAAGAAGCCCTGGACGAGCGTCAAGCAGATCGAGTGGGCCGTCAAGCTGGCCGAGCAGCACGGTCGAAAAGTGGCCACGGCGGATGAGGCCCGCAAGATCATGAAGGTCGGTGTCTGGTACGACAGCGTCGAGGACACACTCTTCAATCTCGGTCTGCCGCCTAACCGTGCCACGGGCAAACACGGATTCCTGGCGTACGATCGGCCCGACGGCAAGCTCCCCAAGGAGGGTGAGGCACCCACCAGCTCCGTGAGCATTCTCTAGCGGCGCATCAAGACTGCCTGCCGGTACCACCGTTGTGTTCCGGCAGGCGACTCACCTGACCCGCGTCATCGGATGCCGCCGATCGTGGAGGTCCCGAAGTTCCGCGTGGGGTGCAGGGCGTGCGCAGAGGACGAGCGAAACACCGAGAGGATAGGCTCATGACGGAATTTATTGTGGCGGCTCGGCTGGATCAGGTGCCGCCGGGCAGCGGTATGAGCTTCACGGTCGCCGATAAGCAAATAGCAATTTTCAATGTCGACGGCACCGTGTACGCGATGGATGATTCGTGCCTGCACAAGGGAGCCTCCCTCGGAGGCGGTCAGCTTGCCGGGAAAGTCGTCACCTGTCGGGCGCACGGCTGGCGCTACGATGTCACCACCGGAAGCACCCTGAGTTCCCCCGGATATGGGGTCACCGCCTACCCCGCGAAGGTCGTGGACGGAAAAATCCTCGTCGCGGTTTGAATAGAGTTCATGACATGAGGAGAAACCAATGACTATGAAGGACAACGTTTCCGCGGCCTCGACCACCAGCAAGACCTCTGCACCAGGTCCCTGGGAGGCATCCGCATTGGCACAATTGCGCGAATGGGACCCGGCCTGGGCGCAGGCCGCTGAGCGCGTGACGTCAAACCCCTGGAAGCACGACGTTCTACCGCGAAAGACGGTGGAATTGGTCTGTTTGGCCGTCAACGCCGCCTGCACGAATCTCAATCCTGAAGGTACGCGACGGCACATCCGCGGAGCGCTCGATGCCGGTGCGAGCCGTGAGGAGATTTTGACGGTGCTCAAGATGGCCTCTTTTCTGGGGATCCACACATGTAGCTTGGGTGCACCGATTCTCCTCGAGGAAGCCAAGGTGGCGAATGTGCAGCCGAAGGAACACGCGAAACCCGCGACGCCGGTTTGCGACAAAGTGCGCGCAAGCGGCGGCTGGAACGAGGCATGGACACCGTTTTACAACCTCGACCCGGAGTGGACGGAACAATTCATGACGGCCGGCATTCCCATCTACAGTGGCGCCGTGCTATCCCCGAAGCTCGCCGAGCTCTTGAGCATCGCCTTCGATGCCTCGTACACGCACATGTATCCGCCTGGCACGCGTCGTCACATCAAAGCGGCGCTGAAGCTCGGCGCGACGATGGAAGAAATCATGGAGGTGCTGAAGCTCTGCGTCATTCAAGGGGTGCAGGCCTGCAATCTCGGGCTGCCGATCCTTGAGGAAGAATTGGCGCGCGGGAAACGCTGAGTATTCCCCTAGCCCAATCTCGACGGCCATGAATAGTGCTCAGCGCAACCCGCGCGCGACAAGCACACAGCGGCTGGCCCATTTGGTGCGCGCACTTGCGCCAGTCATACTTTTCTTTTTCGTTGCGTTCCTGCTGATCTTTCTGATTTTCCAACTCTTTGGTGAGCAATATTCGATCGAGTTTTCCGCGTTGAGCAAAGCTGCGGTGGCCGCATTGGTCTTGGGTAAACTGATACCGGTACTCGATTGGGCGCAATCCGGTTACCGCTTCAACGCCTATCGCCCCGCCGTCGTGATCGCCTGCAAGACTTTAGTCTACGGTCTGGTCGTAATCTTGCTCGGGATCGGCGAGAGGATCTTTCACGCCGCTCGCCAGACCGGCAGTCTTCAAGGCGGGATCGACCTCGTAATTGCCCACGCAAATCTCGATCGCTTCCTAGGGATGGTGTTGCTCGTTAGCCTGGTCGTCGGGTCATATTTAGTATTGCAACAAGTTGACCGCGCGATGGGCAAGGGGGCGCTCTTTAGGTTGTTCTTCGAACGACCTCGCGAGTCGGAGGGAGCGCAGCGATGACCAGCTGAGCAGAACATCAGCCCTATGTGAACATCCCGCACACGATCTTCGCGGAAGCGCAGGCCTTTCTGCGAACCCTGAAAGACCCGGCGCTCACGCCTCCCTTCCCGGAAGCGGACGACCTCGGAGGTTGGAAGCAGCGCCAAGCCGCGGCGGAGACCAACGGCAAGGCGCTTTCTGAGCCGCTCTTGAAGCGCTACGAGCACGCGGTCAGGGAGTAGAGCTTGGGCGGTGCCGGCGTTGGACATCCGTACAACCAGATGTCCGACGAGGTGGTCTGCGCCATCCAGGCGCTCCAGCGGCGCCTCGCCGTCACGACAATCCTTGGTCTATACGCTGTGCTGGCTTTCGTCTCGTGGACGCGCCTGGTCGAAACTCAGGCCGTCGCGAGGGCGATAGCTCGCTTGGGCGCCCGTTTCAACGAGATTTCGAGCGCCGCTTAGATACCGGGGTAGGTTTCCTGGGGTAGGCTGGATCAGCACGGCTGAGTTAATGCTTGTGCAGCAGCGACCTACAAGCGACGTTGGATTCCGACCTTAGCCTCCAGCCTCAGTGGCTGGCTCGTCCCGCACAATCCGCAAACTTCGTGCGCGTTTGGTCCATGAAGTCATGAATCTTGACGACTTCGGCGGTGATTCCTGGGCGCTTGGTCATGGCGGAGACGTTCTCCGCCGAGTCGAGCCCGAACGAGAGGGGCTCCTGGATCTGCTGGGCAACGAGCTTTAACTGCCGGTCCACGGCGGCGCGGTCATGCTCATCGACCGTTAAGTCCCTGACGGCGGCGAGGTTCTCCGCCGCCAGAAGATATCCCCACACCTCTCCGAGCGAGTTGCGCAGCGCCCCGACATTGACCACGTCCATATCGCTCGCCGTCGCTGCGTCTTGATTGTCGGCCAGGTGTTGCACCTCTCTGTCTTGGAGCAAGGACTTCCCCAAGAGCACCAGGCGCGTTTCAAAATTGCTCGCCGCATCCATCAATTGAGCAATGACCTTGAAGCTCATCTCGTCGCACGCCCGTTGAACTGACTCCGCCGCGCCTGCTGCGGCTGGCACGACTAAGGTCGCAACGAGGGGTAGTAAGACGACGGACCAGGCCCGTCCCTGGTGCCGGCGGTCATTATGAGATGGCATAGCTGGAATTGGATCTGGAGGGAGGGGGGGCGTCGATTCCGCGATAGGATAGGCAATAGCATACTGCCACTCGTCCCGTAGGAACGTTCAGAATTCAAGGCTGCGGAAGCGAAGTGCCACTCACGTCATTCGAAAAGGGCAAGCTCAAGATCGCGGCACACGTGCGCGAGGAGCTCGAGCTCGCACGGATTCCGTTTGAATCCATTCACTGTAAGTCCGGATCCCTGCACATCCCACCCGGTATCGCGCGGCTGATCGTTACGGTGGATAAATGCCCCTCGTACCTCGACCTCACCACGCCGGAGGTGGAGGACTGCGAGCTTCTCGTCGCGGGGGAGAGCTGGCACAAGATCGCCAAGTTCATCGAAGGATTGAAAAAAGACGCTAGCCGGTAGGCTTGCCGCGGTGTCGGCAAGCGCACCGCACTCTCAGCTCTCTGCCGATTTGTTGCCTTTTCGCCGTCACTCGCCTCCGTTGTGCGGGAAATACGGATTGAGTATCCTCCGCCTTTTAAGGGTCGCAATGATGCAGCACGTGCAATATTGCAAACGACGAAACAGCTTAGGGGAAGTTGTATGGAACCGACAAAGGTACCGGCGCCGGAACGTCGCTTTACACTTCCGCCGTCTCGATGAAACCTCTCGCCGCCGCCGATCATCGCCCTGGTGGCCTTGCGGGCGGCGCCCGCCGACGCACAGCAAGCGCCGAGCTCGTCGGCGTCGAGCACGCACCGAATTGCAGGAAATCGTCGTCACCGGATCCTTGATCAAGCGCACCGACACCGAGACACCGGCTCCGGTGCAAGTCATCACGGATCAGAGATCTCAAGAACTCGGGTTACACGAACGTCGTCGACGTGTTGCGCAATCTGTCGGCAAACGGCTCCGGCACTCTCAACCAAGGCTTCGGCCAGGCATTCGCCGCGGGCGCAAGCGGCATCGCGTTGCGCGGCTTGTCGGTGGGCGACACGCTGACGTTGATCGACGGCGAGCGCATGGTGTCCTATCCGCTGAGCGATGACGGCGAGCGCAGCCTTCGTCGACGTGACCGCCATCCCGTTCAATGCGGTCGAGTCGCGTCGAGGTGCTGAAGGACGACGCTTCGGCCGTGTACGGCGCCGATGCCATCGCGGGCGTGGTCAACGTCAAGTTGAAGAAGACCTATGTGGGCTCCGAGTTCACCATGGAGATGGGCTCGACCGCAGTATGGCGACGGCACCACCGAGCACGGCGCCGGCATCTTCGGCATGGGCGATTTGAGCAGCGATGGCTACAACTTCTATGTCGCGCTCGATTGGCATCACCAGGACGGGATTCTCGGCGCCAATCGCAACGGTGCGTTCACGACGACCAATTGGTCGTCTCTGCCGGGCGGCGTCAATACCCAGCCGGGCGCCATCGGCGCCTCGAGCCTCGCCTATCCGGACAGCGTCACGGGGTACCTGATCAACCCGAACACGACGTCCGGCACACCCTACGCGTTCCTGCCGGGCTGCGATCAGGCGTCACAGAACGCCGACAAGTGCACCTTCGCGTTCCCCGGGAAGATTCAGTCGCCGACGACGCAGATCAACCTGCTCAGCAAATTCACGAAGGCTCTCGCCGATGACTGGACGGTGACGGTCACCGGGCTCGGTATTCGACTCGTCGGCGCAGCAAATCGCGGCCACGACGTTCGGTCATGCCTTCAACAACACGGGTCAGGAAGCAGGCTCCATCGTCAACATCACGGGTTCCCCCGGTCAGCTGTTCTCGACCGTCGTGTATCCCACGCTCTCGCTGCCTGCGACATCGCCGCTCAACCCGTTCGGGAACACTGCCCGCCGCCGCAAAGCTCGCTGCGAATCTGGTCTACAGCTTCCCCGACGTCGGCCCCTATCAGATCTCCGTGGATACGCATCACCTACCGCTTGTTCGGCGACATGAAAGGCACCGTCGCCGGCTGGGACCTCCACAGCTCGGTGGGCGTCATGTATGCCAGCATGACGGAGAAGATCTTCGGCAGCATCTATCCGGGGCTCGCGCAGGACGCGCTCAACAGCGGCGCCTATGTTCCGGGCGTCAGCACGAACGGCCAGTCGCTTTTCGCTCCCGAGACCTCGGAACATCCCTCGAGCACGCTGGGCGTCGCGAGCGTGAGCGGCATCGCATGAGCTGTTCGAAATGCCGGGGGGCCCGCTGATGCTCGCGGTCGGCGGGCAGTACATCCACAAGGCCCTCAACGTCACGGATCCGCCCTCGGTGGTCTCCGGCGCGCAGGAGGGCGTCATCTTCTATTCCGTCGGATCGCAAGACGACGCCGCGGGTTTCATCGAGCTGCAGGGCAAACCCTTCTCGATGCTCGAGGTGGACTTGAGCGGACGCTATGACCACTACGATACCTACGGCGGCTCCGCAACCCCGAAGGTCGGCCTCAAGTTCACCCCCATCGACATGTTCGCGCTTCGCGGCACCTGGGGACGAGGCTTCCGCGCGCCGTCCATTGCCGAGTCGGGTACTGCGGGTCTGGCGTTCGGTCAGGGCAATACCAATGACCCGGTTCTCTGCCCCAACGGCAAGGCGAATGTGGCAGGCACGTTCAATGCCCTGTGCGCTTACCCCGCGATCGGCGTCGCGGCCGCGAATCCGAATCTGAAGGCCGTCGAATCGAAGAACGCGCACGTTCGGATTCATTTTCGAGCCCATGAAGAAGTTCAACGTCTCGGTGGATTGGTACTACATCAAGCTCACGAACGACATCATCTCGGCGTCGTCGGCGGGCGGCTTCTACACCGATGCCATCGCGCTCGTGCGCGGTCCGTCGGCGAAGCTGCCGGTATGTACCGCCAACGGGATCCCCGGTGTGAACGGCGGGCTTTGTCCGCAAACGCCCGAACTTACGCCCGTGGGTTATCCGGCCTATACCCTCATCCCGTACGTCAATGCGGGCGAGACCAAGACCTCGGGCTACGACGTCGATCTGCGCAGCCAGTTCGACATCGGTAACTTCGGTCAGCCTGAAGGCCGAGATCAACTACACCTTCATCCAGCAGTACGAACTCATCGCCAACGACCAGCTGTTCGATCTGGTCGGCACGCACGGACCGTCGACGCATTTCGGGCGACACCGGCAATCCGAGACAGCGCGCTGTGGCATCGTTGACCTGGGACGATGGGTCCTGTCACGAGCACCCTCTCGGTGAACTACCAGAGCTCGTTCTCGATCATGGACCCGTCGATCGGCTGCCACCACCTGCCTGGCGGCGCTGCAGGGCCGCGCGCCCTCCGCGTATGGATCGGCGATCAGTTCGGGCGTCACGACGCTTCTCGCCGCAATGGTACTCGTACTGCGCCGTGCAGCACTTCACGTCCGTCAACTGGTACGGTGCCTATCAGGTGAACGACCATCTGCAGGTCCACGGATCGATCACGAATCTGTTCAATTCCCCGCCGCCGGTCGACCTGCAGACCTACGGCGGCGGCGCGGAGCTCGCCTACACGACGCTCGATCAAGATGGTGCGGTCGGCCGGTTCTTCCTGGTCGGCGCGACCTATAAGTTCTAGATTTCTTCGCTGCCCGGCTGCGGCCGGCCCCTCTGAGGGGCCGGCCCTGGGGAGCGCGGCCGCGTGCCCGCCATGCCGCAGACTCCTAGGTGCCGCACGCCCCAAAGCGCTAAAGTACGGGTTTGGGGGGGTGCAATCGGAGTTCGCGATGTCGACGTCGGAAGACAGTTCAAGTCTCACCAGCCTACGGCTGGCCAATAGTCCCAACGGCCTGGACCTGCGGCGGATCGGTGCGCACCCGGACTACTGGTACCCGGTGGCCTGGTCCTACGAGCTGAAGCCCGGCAAGGTCCTCGGGCGGCGTTTCGCGGGAGAGCCCATCGCCATCTATCGAGGGTCGAGCGGTCAGGTGTTCGCGCTCGGAGGACCGCTGCGCGCACCGGCAGGTGCCGCTGCACCTCGGCGTGGTGAGCGGGGATGAGATCAAGTGCCACTATCACGGCTGGACTTACTGCGGCAGCGGCAAGTGCACCAGCGTTCCCTACCTGGGCATGGGCAAGGAGCGGCTGCCGAACGGCGTGAAGAGCTATCCGGCGCGCGAGGTGGACGGTCTGATCTTCGTCTTTCCCGGCGACCCGGCGCTGGCGGAGAGCCGGCTGCCGCAGCGGCTCGGTGCATCGCAACGCAAGGACTACAAGACGCGGCGACTGAACCGCGAGGTGGCCTGCCACTACACGTTCATGCACGAGAATCTCTTCGACATGAATCATCAGTTCATGCACCGCAAGCAGATGGGCTCCATCCGGGCCAACTGTCTCGGACGCAAGCACGGCGAGGACTGGGCGCAGGTCGAGTACAGCTTCAGCCGCACGGGCGGCAAGCAGTCGATGGGCGAGCAGGTGATCATCGATCTCATGCGCAAGCGCACCGAGGCGAAGAAGGACTTCTCCGATCACATGCGCATCCGCACCGATTATCCGACCCAGAGTCTCAAGGTCTGGGTGGGGCGCAACATCCAGGAAACCGACGATCCCGTGCTCGAGGTGTGGCTCGGGTACACGCCGCTCGATGCCGAGCAACGAACCAATCGCACCTACGGCTATCTCTCGGTGAAGAAGCCCAAGGTCCCGATCGTTGATCCACGCGGTGTGGCCGTTCGTGACTTGGTTCACCGAGAACATCTTCCGTGAGGACAAGGAAATCGTGGAATACGAGCAGCGCGCCTACGACTCACAGGGCGCGGACTGGAACAACGAAGTGTTTCCCGCGATTCGCGACTTGCGCGGCGTGCTCGCACGCTGCGGCAAACCGATGGAGTAGGAGACGAGCGGTCAGCTGCGGGCGGCCGGCCTTACTTGGGCGCCGACTGCACCGCCGGCACCGCAGCGAGCGGCGGCTCCGCCGCGCGGGGTGTCCCGGGTACCAGTTGAACCGGCCTCCGAGCGTCATCGCGGCGGGCACGACGAACGTGCGGATCACCGTCGCGTCGATCAGCACCGCGACGCACAAGCCCACTCCCATCATCTTCAGCACCGGGCAGCTGCGCGCCGACGAACGCGCCGAACACCGCGGCCATGATGAGACCGGCGCCGGTGATTACGGGTGCCACGGCGACGAGGCCCGCGACGGTGGCGCGGTTGTTGTTTTGATCGATGGCGTACTCGCGCTTGATGCGAAACAACAGGAACAGCTCGTAGTCCATCGACAGGCCGAAGCTCAAGCAGAACACCATCATCGGCACCTCGAGCGGAATCGCCGAGAAGGGGCGCTCGAGGCCGACGAGGCCGTTGAGCCAGCCGAGCTGAAAGACGGCCACCACCGCGCCGATTCCCGCCGTCACGGCGAGCAGATTCATGATCACCGCTTCGACGGGCAGCAAGTACGAGCGAAACGCGAAGAACAGCATGATGAGCGTTGCGCCCACGACGAAGCTGAAGATCTTCGGCAGGCTCTTGTACATGGACTGATCGAAATCGTTGTGCTCCGCCGGATCGCCGCCGATCTCGACTTTGAACGGACCCGCGGGCGATACGGTTTTGAGATCGCGCGCGAGGTGCTCGATCTGCTTCACTCGCAGGGTGCTCACGGGCGTGATCTGAAACAAGACCGCATCGCGATCGTTGCTCAAGTAGAGCTCCGCGATTTGCGGATGGGCACGCAGCGTCTCCGCGGGGTTTTGATAGAAGGCGGCGTATTCATTCGCGCCGAGGCCCTTCTGCAGCGTGAAGGGCGAGGCGACGGCGGCAATGCGCGGGTCGCGGCTCAACCGCTCGGCATACTCGACCAGGGGCTTGATGTGCGCGGCGTCGAGCACCGGCCGACCGTCCGTCGCGCGCACGATGGCGTAGGTGGTCAGGGACGAATTGTCGTCGTGAATTTTCGCGAGAATGTCGGCGCCCACGCGTGACTCGGCGGCCGGCGGCAGGAACCAGCGCTCGTTACTCACCCCCGTGGTCGCTTTGGTCAGCGGCAGCCCGAGCAGGACCACGCAGGCGCCCGAGATGACGAGCATCTTGATGGGGTGCTTGACGATCCACCGGCCGAGCCGGAGCCACATCGTGGTGGTGTTGCCGAGGCGCAACCGGCCCGGAATCACCGACCAGCGCTCGAGGTAGGGTCCGACCAGAACCAGCGCCGCCGGCAGCAGCGTCAAAGCCGCCATCACCGACACGCACACCACCAGCGCGCCGCCGATGCCGGCGCAGCGCGTTTCCAGAATGGGACTGAACAGCAGCCCGAGAAAGCCGATCATGACGGTGACGCCGGACCAGGTGATGGTCTGACCGGCGCGCGCGACGGTGTCGGCGACGCGCTCGGCGACGCTCTCGTTCGGCTGGTTTTCCCGATAGCGCGTCACCATGAGCAGCGAATAATCGATGCCGATCGCGAGGCCGACCATGGTGACGACATTGCTCAGCAAGTTCGAGACCGGAATGAACTTTGCGAGCACGAATGCCGCGCCGAGCGCCAGCGTGGTCGTGCAGAGTCCCATGAGGAACGGCAAGCTCGCCGCGACCAAGGTGCCGAACGCCATCAGCAAAATAATGAGAGTCAAGGGCAACGCACTTTTCTCGGCGCGATCGCCGCCTGAGGCGCTCAGGGCATTCACGTCGAAATCCGCGGCCGGTCCGCCCGTCACGGCGAGCTGCGCGCTGGGGTCGAGCTGCATGAGCGCGGTGCGCCACTTCGCGACCGCAGTGCGCACCGCGGCCACCTCGCGCTGCTGCGCGGGTTCCTCAGCGGCCGTCAACCCGACGATGAGCATCGTGATCTGACCGTCGGTCGAGCGCAGATCCGGATTCTGCGTATCCGCATAATCCTCGACGCGGGCGACTCCGGGCAGCTGTCGCCAGCGCCTGCGAGGTCTGCCTCACCCAACCGAGGTACGGCTCTTTGGCGACGTCGAGCCGCGGGGCCGACACCGCCACGATCAAGGGATCTATGAAAGGATTGCTGAACTGCGTGTGCAGGGCGGCGTTGGCGAGGTCCGAGGGGCTGCCGGGGACGCCGGCGGCGCCGCCCACGGTCACATCCGGCAGGCGATGCTCGCCCCACGCACCGAGCGCGATTGCCACGATCCAGGCAATGAGGATCGTGCGCGGATGTGTGGCCACCCATTGCCCAAGCCTGAGAAATCCGAAGTTCAACGCATCGCCTGTAGGAGTGGCTGCAAGCGCAATGTTAACGCCTTTTCAGACGTTTGTGGCGGCTCGGGGGTTCTGTCAGTTTCATTTTGGTGACAAAATCGTACATTGGGTGTGGGAATTCTTGTGGGAGCGCCTTAATCGACTATGTCCGAGCTTGAACAGTTCATCTATGCGAGCAGCGCCGCACGTCTTCCATGGGATGCGCGCCTGGCGCGCCGCTTGGTCGGCCCCCTCGGCAACAGCTGGGTCACTCCAAACCATCTGACGACCGTGCGCTTGCTGGTGGGTCTCGCGGCCGCGGCCGCGTTCGTGCCGGGCACCTATGCCTGGTCGAACGCGGGTGCACTGCTGTTGGCGGTCTCGAACTTTCTGGATCACTGCGACGGTGAGCTCGCGCGCATCAGCGGCAAATCGAGCCGCGCCGGTCATCTGTACGATCTGGCGAGCGATGCGCTCGTTACCGTCCTGGTGTTCGTCGCGCTCGGCATCGGCGTGGGCGCGCACCTGGCGTTGCCGCTGCCGCCCGCGGCGCTCGGTTGCGTCGCCGGATGCGCGATTGCGCTGATCTTTTACCTGCGCATGCAAATCGAGCAGCGGCTCGGCAAGGCGGGCACGCTGCAAGCGTCGCTCGGCGGGTTCGAGACCGAAGACGTCTTGTACTTGATACCCCTCGCAACGTTGTGTGACCGCACGGCCTCACTGCTGATCGCGGCGGCGGCTGTTGCACCGCTTTATCTCGTCTGGGTGGTGTTCGAATATCGGCGTGTGATGCAACAGGCGGCGACGACCAGCACGAGCTGCGGCTAGCAGTCGTGGCTGCTGTGCAACCCAGCGAAACGGCGCCGGCGCCGGCACCGCAGCGACAAGCCGAGGACTGGTGGCGTCTGGATCTACCCGCGCTGCAGCGCAACTATCGGGATCAGGGGTCCTTCGTCTTCATCCCCGATTTTTTGCCGGGCGAGATCGTCGCGAGACTGTGCGAGTGCGTCGAACGGACCGAGCCGTCAGTCAATCGCAATTATCTTCCCGGTCACAAGCAGGGCGGCAGCGTGAGCCGCCATACGATCGACCGGCTGGCTCCCGCCATCGCGGAGCTGTACGGATCAGCGCGGCTGACCGACTGGCTGGCACGGCTCGCTGGAGAGCCTCTGCAGCTGTCGCCTGCGGACGATCCGCACGCCTATGCGCTGTATTTTTATACGCGTGCGGGCGATCACATCGGCTGGCACTACGACACCTCGTATTACGCCGGGCGCCGTTACACGCTGCTGCTCGGCGTCATCGATCACTCCTCCTGCCGCCTCGACTATGAATTGCACACCCGCGAAGCGGCAGCCCGGGCGGAAGCCGGCTCGGTGCAGTTGCCGCCCGGAGGGGTGGTGTTTTTCGACGGCGATAAATTGCGGCATCGGATCACGCCGCTCCGAGCCGGCGAGAAACGCGTATCGCTCACGTTCGAGTATGTGACCGATCCACGGATGAGTCGCGGGCGCCGGCTCATCTCCCAGATGAAGGACGCGGTGGCCTATTTCGGTTTTCGCCAGGTGTTCGGCGGCGGCGGCGCGCGCCGCGCGCAACGGCGGACAATCAAAGCCGATCGCCTGCTGCCATGACACGCGCGGCGCGCTGGCTGCTGTCCATCGGCCTCGTGATATTCATCGCGGTGCTGGCCTCGCAAGGGTTGTCCACCGTGCTTGCCACCCTGGCCCTCGCCGGCTGGGGGCTGGTTCTCGTCGCGCTCTTTCATCTCGTGCCGCTGGTCCTCGATGCCGCGGCGATCCGCGTTCTGTTCGTTTCCGATGCCGCGACCCCGATGCGCGAGGCGATCCTGGCGCGCTGGGTCGGCGAGTCCGCGAACAGCCTGATGCCCGGCGGCCAGATCGGCGGCCCGGTGTTGATGGCGCGGCACTTATCGCTGCGCGGCCTGCCGATGCCGGAGGCGGTCGCCACCATCACCGTCAGCACGACGTTGCAGACGTTCGCGCAGATCGGTTTCGCCCTGTATGGGGTGAGCCTGTTGGGCGCGCACGCGACACACGTCTCGGAGAGCACGCTGCGCAACTCCTCGCTGATCGCGAGCGCCTTCCTCGCCCTGCAGATCGTAGGGTTCTATCTGCTGCAGCGGCGCGGATTTTTCAGCAAGCTGCTGCGCGCCGCGGCGCGTTTCGCGGGCAAGCGCGACTGGTCGCACTGGATGAGCCATGCTCAGGCGATCGATGCGGCCGTGGAAGTGACCTATCGACGCAGCGCGGCCGTGGCGGCGAGCTTCGGCTTGAGCCTGATCGGCTGGTTGGTCGGCACGGTCGAGGTGTATTGGATCTTGCAATTGCTGGGTTCGCCGGTGGGCTGGAGCGATGCGCTGATGCTCGAGAGCGTGGGGCAGGCCATTCGCGGCGCCGCCTTCGCCATTCCGGGTGCTCTGGGCGTGCAGGAGGGCGGTTACCTGCTGCTCGCACCGCTCGTCGGTCTGCACGCCGAGACCGGGCTCGCTTTGTCGCTGGCGAAGCGTGCGCGCGAGCTCCTGCTGGGGCTGCCGGGTCTTTTGTACCTGCACTGGGCTGAGCGCGGCGGGGGCGAGAACGGTACGCCCGGCTCCGCGTGAGCAATCCGCCCGCATCTGGGCTATCTTGGCGCCCACTTTCACAGACCTTAGGATCGAATGCGCGCCATCATTCTCGCAGCCGGCCGGGGACAGCGTCTGCAGCAGCCGGAGCACCAGCAAATACCGAAGTGTCTGCTGCGCTTCGGCGGCAAGACCCTGCTCGAGCGGCATTTGCTCGCGCTGCGCGAATGCGGCGTCTCGGAGGTGGTTTTGGCGCTCGGCTTCAAGCGCGAGCTGATCGAGGCGGAGCTTGACCGTATGCGGGTGACGCCGCGCCCCGGAGATCGTGATCAACCCGGCCTTCGAGCTGGGCAGCGTGCTCACGGTGCACACCGCGGCGCGAGCCGCTGGGGCGCGGCGGGGAGGTGCTCCTCATGGATGCCGACGTGCTTTATCACGGCGGATCCTGAAAGCGCTCGTGGCGGGCGAACGGGCGGTGAATCGGGTGCTCATGGACCGCGACTTCGAGGCGGGCGATGAGCCCGTCAAGCTCTGTTTGCGCGGCGGCGTGCCCGTGGAGCTGCGCAAGCGCGTCGCACCCGATCTGCAATACGACACCATCGGCGAGTCGGTCGGCTTCTTCCGCTTCGACGAGGCGGGGGCGCGTCGTCTCGCGGAGATCGTGGCCGGCTATGTGGCGCGGGGCGCGAGCGACATGCCGCACGAGGAGGCGGTCCGGGACCTGATCCGCGAGCGCGGTCATGCCTTCGACGTGGCGGACGTGACCGGGCTGCCCTGGATCGAGATCGATTTTCCGAACGATGTGGCGCGCGCCGAGCGAGAGATTTTGCCCGAGCTGGAGCTCGGAGTGACACCATGAATGCATCGACCTTTTCGCCGTCAAGATCCGCGAACGATCCTCCCTTGGAGGCCGAGCGCGGGCGCGGCGCGGTGACCCGCAGCGAGAAGCTGCGCACCATGCTGCAGAGTCCCGAGCTCGAGTTCCTGATGGAGGCGCACAACGGCCTGTCCGCGCGCATCGTGCGCGAGGCGGGTTTCAAGGGCATTTGGGCGTCCGGACTGTCGATCTCCGCGCAGTTCGGCGTGCGCGACAACAATGAGGCGAGCTGGACGCAGGTCGTCGACATGCTCGAGTTCATGGCCGATGCGAGCGATCTGCCCATCTTGCTCGACGGCGATACCGGGTATGGCAATTTCAACAATCTGCGCCGCCTGGTGCGCAAGCTCGAGCAGCGCGGCATCGCCGGCGTATGCATCGAGGACAAGCAATTCCCGAAGACCAACAGCTTCCTGAACGGTGAGCGGCAGCCGCTCGCCGATATCGATGAGTTCGCGGGCAAGATCGCCGCGGGCAAGGACACGCAGACGGATGCGAATTTCTCCATCGTCGCCCGCGTCGAGGCGCTGATCGCCGGCCGCGGCATGGACGAGGCGCTGCGCCGCGCGGAGGCCTATCGGCGGGCGGGCGCGGACGCCATTCTCATTCACAGCAAACTGTCGAAGCCGGATGAGATTCTCGCGTTCGCGCGCGAGTGGGCGCGCCGCTGCCCTCTGGTGATCGTGCCGACCCGCTACTACAGCACGCCGACCGAGGTGTTCCGGCAGGCCGGCATCAGCACGGTCATCTGGGCCAATCACCTGGTGCGCTCCGCGGCCACGGCCATGCAGAGCGTCGCGAAGGAGATTCACGACAGCGAGACGCTCGTCAACGTCGAGGACCGCATCGTGTCGGTGGACGAGATCTTCCGCCTGCAGGATGCCGAGGAATACTCGGCCGCCGAACGGCTGTATCTCGCGCCCGGCACCTCGAGCGGCTCGGCGATCGTGCTCGCCGCGACCCGCGGACGCGGGCTCGAGCCGATCACCGCCGATCGGCCGAAGGTGATGCTGCCGATCGCGGGCAAGCCGCTACTGCGCTGGCTGGTCGACGGCTTCAAGAAGCAGAACATCAACGACATCACCGTGGTCGGCGGCTATCACGCCGAAGCGATCGACACGGCCGACATCAAGCTCGTGGTGAACGAGCGCTATGCCGAGACCGACGAGCTGGCATCGCTCGGCTGCGCTGCGCAGTCCCTCGAGTCGGATACGATCATCTCCTACGGCGACATCCTGTTCCGCAGCTATGTGTTGCGCGACCTGGTCGACAGCAAGGCGGATTTCACGGTGGTGGTGGACTCGCTCGGCTCGGCGCCGGGCGATCGCACCATCCGCGACTTCGCGTATTGCTCGCGCGGTGACGATCGCGGCCTGTTCGGCACGCGCGTGCTGCTCGAGCGCGTGACCAGCAAGGCCGATCCGGACGGGGGCGCGCGCGACTCTGCCGAGCGTCCGGCGCCGCCGCAGGGCCAGTGGATCGGCCTGTTGAAGGTGGGCGCTCGCGGCCTTGCTCGATTCAAAACCGTGCTCGAACGGCTGCGCGCGGGGCCCGATTTCGATCGGCTCGACATGCCCGCGCTGCTCAACGCGTTGATTGCCGACGGTGCCGAGATCGAGGTGCTGTACGTGCACGGCCACTGGCGCGGAGTCAACGATTTCGACGATCTGCGTCAAGCCGTCGATTTCGCCCACGCTCAATCGCAGCTCGGCACGGAGCCGGCCGCGGCTCCTCCCGCGCGTGATTGAAGCGCATCAGTTCGTCGAGGCGGCGCGCGAACGGGGCTTTCGCTGGTACGCCGGCGTGCCTTGCTCGTTCCTGACGCCGTTCATCAATTTCGTGCTGCGGGACCCCTCGCTCCGGTACGTGTCGATGGGCAACGAAGGCGACGCAGTGGCGCTGATCGCGGGAGTTGCGCTCGCGGGGCGACGGCGAGGGCGCGCATCGGCGCGGCATCACCATGATGCAAAATTCCGGGTTGGGCAATGCCGTGAGCCCGCTGACCTCGCTCACCTGGACGTTTCAGCTGCCGCAATTGCTCATCGTCACGTGGCGGGGACAGCCCGGCATCGCGGATGAGCCTCAGCACGCCCTCATGGGCCCGATCACGCCCGCGCTGCTCGAGACGCATGCAGATTCCCTGGGAGCTCTTTCCCACCGACCCCGACGGCATCGATGCGGCCCTCGATCGAGCCATTGCGCACATGGACGGGAACGGGAGGCCTTATTGCCTGCTGATGCAGAAGGGCAGCGTCGCGCCGTATGGCCTCGAATCCTCGCAAGCTTGGGCGGAACGGAGGGCACGGTGATCGCCTCGCCGGCGCAGCACCGAGGAAGTCCGGCACGGCGCGCTTTCCCGGCACGACGCGTTGCGCGAGGTGGTGGCGCGTACCCCGCCCGGCGCCACGGCGGTTCTCGCCTCGACGGGATATTGCGGGCGGGAGCTGTACGCCATCGCCGACCGTCCGAATCAGATCTACATGGTGGGCTCGATGGGATGCGTGATCCCCTGGGCCCTCGGACTCGCCCTCGCGCGCCCCGATCTCGAAGGTCTTGGCGGTCGACGGCGACGGCGCGGCGTTGATGAGGATGGGCGCCATGGCGACCGTGGGCGCGTATGGGCCGCCGAATCTCAAGCATCTGCTGCTCGACAACGGCGCACATGACTCGACCGGCGGACAGGCAACGGTGTCCCCGAGCATTTCCTTCGCCGGCGTGGCGGCGGCCTGCGGCTATTCGCGCGCCATCGAGGGCGACGATCTGGGGGACCTGGCGGCGTGGCTCGAGGAGCCGTGGCGCTCCGGCCCGAGCTTTGCGCGCCTGTGGATCCGCAGCGGGCACGCCGGCCGATTTGCCGCGGCCGTCGATCTCGCCCGCCGACGTGAAGACTCGCTTCATGCGGCATTTTGCCGGCGGTGCACGCTGATGCTGCTCCTCAATCCCGGGCCGGTGACGCTCACGGAGCGCGTACGGCGGAGCCTCTTGCAGCCGGATCTGTGCCATCGCGAAAGCGAGTTCTTCGACCTTCAGGACGAGGCGCGGCAAAGGCTCCTCGAGGTGTACTGGGCTCGACGCGGCGGTATGGACCGCCACCTTGATCACCGCCTCGGGCACCAGCTGCCGTCGAATCCATGATTGCCTCGCTGGTGCCCGCGCAGGGGCGCCTGCTGGTCGTCGAAAACGGCGTGTATGGCGATCGTATTGCACAGATCTGTGCGCAGTACGGGATCGCACACGAGCGCGTTTCGGGAGACTGGATGCGCGCTCCCGACTGGGGCGTGGTGGCCGCGGCGCTCGATCGAGGGTCGTTCTCGCACGCGGCTCTTGTGCACCACGAGACCACCACGGGCCGCCTCAACGATTTGGCCGCGCTCGCCGAAGTCTGTCGCACTCGCGGCGTCGGTCTTTTATCGGATTGCGTGAGCAGCTTCGGCGCCGAGGAAATCGATTTTGCGAATGCGAGCCTCGAGGCCGTGGCGGGAACCGCAAACAAGTGCCTGCATGGGGTTCCCGGGGTCTCGTTCGTCATCGCGCGTCGTGCGGCGCTGGCGCGTGCCGTCCAGCGCACGTATTATCTCGACCTCGGCCGGCTCGCGCGCTTGCAAGACGAGCGCGGAACGCCGTTCACGCCTGCCGTCCATGCGTACTATGGGCTGGTCGAAGCCTTGCGAGAATTCGCCGATGAAGGCGGCAAATCAGTCCGTCACCGCCGCTACGCGGCGCTCGCCGAGCGAGTTCGGTCAGGCCTTGCCGAGCGCGGCATCGAAGCGGCGATTCCCGCACGAGAATCGTCGGTGGTGTTGCGCGCTTACCGGTTGCCGCCATTGATGACCTACACCATGCTGCACGATGCATTGAAGGCCGAAGGATTTGTGATCTACGCGGGCCAGAGCCACCTGACATCAACCCTATTTCGCATTTCCACCATGGGCGATGTGTCTTCGGGGGATATCGACCGCCTGCTTCAATGCTTCGCGCGGTTGGTCGAGTGACGCCGGCCGCAAATCTACCCCGCAGGCATTTGGCGACCGGCTCGAGGGCGCGGTGCAGCGCCGGTGTCTTGGGGGCTTTGTGCACCGTGCTTGTCTGCGTCCTGGGCCGTGCGCCGCGCCCGCTCCCTCCGCACCCGAATTGCTCGCGCAGGTCGTCCCCGGATCGCCGGTCACGCCGGCGGCGCCACCGCCGGCGCCCGGCCAACCCGGACCGATCGCGCCGCCCGGTGTGCCCACGGAGAAGGAGGGCGCGCAGCAGCAGCAGGGCGCGCCGCAGGGACCCGAGAAACCCAAGAAAAATCCGGCCAAGCCCAAGAAGTGGTACCACGCGATCACACGCTGGATCGATCCGCACGAGGCGCCCTTCATTCCGGTGCCGGAGATCGCGGTCGATCCGGATTCCGGTACGACGCTCGGGATCATACCCACGATCTTGGTGACGGACGAAAACGACGACATCCGCAAGATCATCGCGCCCGACCTCGTTCACAACCCGTACTTCGGCTGGGGCGTGCACGGGCGCATCTACAACTACACCTCGCCGGATGAGCAGTGGTCGATCGTGAGCGGCATCTTCGAGCGCGTGCAACGCGAATTCGACGGCGAATATCAGCTCGGCCGCTTGAGGAACACGAACTGGTCGTTCAACGGCAGCGCCGTCTACGATGTCGACGGCACGCCGCGCTTTTTCGGCATCGGCAACGAGTCGCCGGCGATCAACGAGACCGACTACACGGCGCAGCAATACCTGGTCCAGGGGCAGCTCGGCTACAACTTCAACCACACCTGGCAGCTGCAATATACGGCTCGTTTCGAGGACGTGGACGTGCTCCCGGGGACGCTTTCCTCGATCGCCTCCATCCAGACCCGCTTCGCGAACTTGCTCGGCGAGGGCACCAACAAGCAAGTGCTGAATCGCCTGTCCATCGTGTACGACACCCGCGACGACATCATCATTCCGTCGAAGGGTGCCGAGTTGGTCGCCTACGCCGGCATGGCGAGCCGCGAGGGCATTCTCAACGATTCGCTGTATACGGAAACCGGATTCGACGGGCGCGCGTTCTTCCCGTTCCCGGCGCTCGACAAGACCGTCATCGCCGCGCACATGGCGCTGCGCTACTTGCTGTCGGCGAACAACGTGCCCTTCTGGGCGCTCTCCAGCCTCGGCGGCGCCGATACCGTGATCGGCGGCGCCCAGCCGCTGCGCGGCTTCGGAGATGGGCGATTCTACGACCGCGACTCCTTTTCCTCGTCCGTCGAATTTCGCCACGTCGTCGCGACCTTTCAAGCCGTGGCCACGCAGGTCGAGATCGAGCTTGCCCCGTTCATCGACGTCGGGCGTGTGTTCGACCGCACCAGCACGCTGCCCTTCGAGCAGCTGCACAAGGTGTATGGCGTCGGATTCCGCGGGCTCGCGCGGCCGTACGTCGTCGGCTTCGTGGACATCGGCTACGGCAGCGAGGGCGCCGCCGTATTCACCGGCATCAACTATCCCTTCTAGCTGCCCGCCCGCGAGATCTCTCGAATGTTGCGGCGCGGTAGCCGCCGGCACCGCGCGCACGGATTATGTCGTGCCATACACTTTCGTACTATAGAATCGCCCCGCGCTTCTGTCTCAAATGCCGTTGGTCGCCAAGAATGACAACGAACCAATGAGGGAAGGGTTTGGGCATCCGAGCCAATAGGTGTTTCTTGCGTTCAGTGTGTGCACTGCTCGTGCCGTTCGCGCTGGCAGGGTGCGAGCAGCTGGCCGTGCTGTCTCCCGCGGGTCCCATCGGATCGGCCAACCGCACGATACTGCTCGATGCCCTGGCGATCATGCTGGCCATCGTCGTTCCGACCCTATTGGCGACGCTGGCAGTTGCCTGGTGGTTCCGCGCCTCGAACACGCGCGCGCGTCGCTCGCTCACCTTGACCTATTCCGGGCGCATCGAGCTCATCGTCTGGTCGATTCCTGCGCTCGTGGTTTTCTTTCTCGGCGGCATCGCCTGGATCGGGTCTCACTTGCTCGATCCTGCCCGCCCGCTCCCCTCCAGCACCAAGCCGCTCGAAATCCAGGTGGTCTCGCTCGACTGGAAGTGGTTGTTCATTTACCCCGAGCAGGGGGTGGCATCGGTGAACGACGTGGTGGCCCCGGCGGGGGTTCCGCTGCATTTTCAAATCACCTCCGCGAGCGTCTTCAACGTGTTCTTCGTACCGCGGCTCGGCAGCGAGATCTACTCGATGTACGGCATGACGACCCAGCTCAACCTGCAAGCCGATCAGCCCGGCATCTATCATGGCCTGTCCGCTCACTTCAGCGGTGACGGCTTCTCCGACATGGCGTTCGACCTGCACGCCGTCACGCCCGAGCAATTCTCGGCCTGGGCTGCTGCGACGAGCGCCTCCGCCTCGGGCCCGGTGCTGGACGAGGCGGCCTATCGCAAGCTCCTGACGCAAACGCAAAACCTCAAGCCCTACACGTATCGGGCGGTCGCAGCGCGATCTATTCGGCGACATCGTGTCGCAGAGGCTGCCGCCGGGAGAGGGGCCGCCGACGGGGCCGATCACTACCGCGGTATCAGCGCAGCAGGAGAATTGACGTGTTCGGCAAGCTGACTTGGCAGGCCATCCCCTTCGATCAACCCATCCCGCTCGCCGCCGGGGCGTTCGTGGTTCTCGTGATCGTCGGCGGAGTGATCTGGGTATGGGTCAAGGGCTACATCCCCTATCTCTGGCGCGAATGGATCACGAGCGTCGATCACAAGCGTATCGGCATCATGTACTGCCTCCTCGCGCTCGTCATGCTGCTGCGCGGTTTCATCGATGCGATCGATGATGCGCTCGCAGCAGGCGCTCGCGTTCCACGCCGCAGGCTACCTGCCTCCGGAGCACTACGATCAGATCTTCTCGGCGCACGGCACGATCATGATCTTCTTCGTCGCCATGCCTTTTGTCATCGGTCTGATGAACTTCGTGGTTCCCCTGCAGCTCGGCGTACGCGACGTGGCCTTTCCGACATTGAACTCCACGGGTTTCTGGCTCACGGCCGTGGGAGCACTGCTGGTCAACCTCTCGCTCGTCGTCGGCGAGTTCGCCCGCACCGGCTGGCTGCCCTATCCGCCGCTGTCCGAGCTCACCTACTCGCCGGGAGTCGGGGTGGACTATTATCTTTGGGGCATCGAGATCTCGGGAATCGGCACGCTCATGACCGGCATCAACATGGTCACGACGATTCTCAAGATGCGCGCCCCCGGCATGACCTACATGCGCATGCCGGTCTTCTGTTGGACCTCGCTCGCCTCGAGTCTGATGATCGTCGCGGCTTTCCCGGTCCTCACGGCAACCCTTGCCATGCTGCTGCTCGATCGCTACCTCGACTTTCATTTCTTCACCAACGCGGCGGGCGGCAACGCGATGATGTTCATGAACCTGATCTGGGCGTGGGGACACCCCGAGGTCTACATCCTGGTTCTGCCGGCCTTCGGGGTGTACTCCGAGGTGGTCGCGACGTTCTCCGGCAAGCCCCTGTTCGGCTATCGCTCGATGGTGATCGCCACCATGGCGATCTGCATCCTCTCCTTGACGGTGTGGCTGCATCATTTTTTCACGATGGGCGCGGGCGCCGATGTGAACGCCGTCTTCGGCATCGCCAGCATGCTCATCGCCATCCCGACGGGCGTGAAGATATACAACTGGCTCTTCACCATGTACCGCGGCCGCGTGCGCTTCAGCTCCCCGATGCTCTGGGCGATCGGCTTCATGGTGACCTTCGTGATCGGCGGCATGACCGGGGTGTTGCTTGCGGAGCCCCCGGCGGACTTCATGTTGCATAACAGCCTGTTCCTGGTGGCGCACTTTCACAACGTGATCATCGGGGGCGTGATTTTCGGGGCGTTCGCCGGTTACACGTATTGGTTTCCCAAGGCCTTCGGGTTCACTCTGGATGAGCGGCTCGGCAAGGCGGCGTTCTGGTGCTGGTTCGTCGGTTTCTACGGCGCCTTCGTTCCGCTTTACATCGTCGGGCCTCGAGGGCATGACACGGCGCATGCAGCACTACGATCGCCCGGAATGGCACCCCTGGATGCTGGTCGCCGTGGTGGGCGCCCTGATCATTCTCTGCGGCATTGCCCTGCAGGTCGCGCAGCTCGCGGTCTCCATCCGCAGCCGCGAGAAACGCCGCGAGCCCACGGGAGACCCTTGGGACGGCCGGAGCCTGGAATGGTCTACTTCGTCGCCTCCGCCGGTGTTCAACTTCGCGGTCCTCCCCACCGTCAGCGACGATGAGCCCTACTGGAGTGTCAAGCAACAAGCGCGCGAGCAGATGCGCCTGGTCACGCTCGAGCCGCACTACGAGCCCATCGAGATGCCGCGCAACAGTCCGGTCGGTTTCGTCACGGCGTTCTTCGCGACCTTGACCGGCTTCGCCCTCATCTGGCACATCTGGTGGCTCGTCGTGCTCGGGCTGCTCTGCGCCTACGCGACCTTCGTCGTGTTCGCTTGGCGCGATGTCGCCGAGTTCGAGATTCCGGCCGAGGAGGTCGCGCGGATCGACCGCGCCAATCGTCAGGCGCGCGCCGAATACCTGCGCGAGCTCGCCCCGAGGCACGCCCATGAGTACTGAGGCGCTGCGCGGCGCGGATCCTTATCCGTTGGAGACCCGCCCGGCGGGCGCGCATGCGCCGCCGACGGTGACCGGGCATGGCGCCGGCGGACCGGCGCCCAAGCGCATCGTCGTCGGGTACGGTTTTTGGATATTCCTGCTCTCCGACGTGATCATGTTCTCGAGTTTCTTCGCCGCCTACGCGGTGCTCTTCAAGAACACCGCCGGCGGCCCCGCCGCCCAGCAACTGTTCGATCTGCACAATACGGCGGTGGAGACCGCCTGCCTTCTCGCCTCGACCTTTACCTGCGGGATGGCGAGCCTTGCGGTCGGTCAGCGCAATCAGAAGTGGACCCAGATCGTCCTCCTTGCCACCGGACTCCTCGGCCTCGCCTTCATCACGCTCGAGGTCCGCGAGTTCGTGAGCTTGGTCCACCGCGGCGCCGGTCCGAGCCGCAGCGCCTTCCTCTCTTCCTTCTTCACCTCTGGTCGGATGCCACGGCGTGCACGTGACCGCGGGCCTGCTGTGGCTCGGCACCATGATGGCGCAGTTCTATGCGAAAGGGTTCCGCCAGGATATCCGCCACCGGTTCCTGTGCTTCAGCCTGTTCTGGCATGCCCTTGACATCATCTGGGTGGGTATTTTCAGCTTGGTATACCTGGTCGGAACCCTGCCCCCGGAGCTTCTACCATGAGCAGCGAACACGAATTCGATGCAGGCTCGAACGTCGGCGAGGACCGCCTGCCCGGAGCCGAATCCGCCGCCCGGGAACGCACCCTCGGCCAGGAAGTGGGCGGCTACGTACTCGGACTCGCCCTCGCCGTGGGGCTCACCGCAGCTTCGTTCTGGGTCCGAGGCACCGACCTGGTCTATGGACCCGGACTTGCCATGGCGCTACTCGTGCTCGCCGTCGCCCAGATGGGCATCCATCTCATCTTCTTCCTGCACATCACCACGGATCCGGACAACGCGAACAACGTGCTCGCGCTCGCCTTCGGGGTTTTGATCGTGTGTCTGATCGTGTTCGGTTCCTTATGGGTCATGGAGCACTTGAATCACAACATGGTGCCGATGCAGGAATTGATGAAAATGCAACGATGAAGCGTCACTCGTGCGGTCACTCGACAGCTTCCCGATCACGACCAAGTGGCCCGCTCGCCACCCCGATCGCATTCAGCTCTATTCGCTGCCGACACCGAACGGCGTGAAGGTTTCCATCATGCTCGAGGAGACCGGGCTTCCCTACGAGCCGCACCTCGTGCGCTTCGAGACGCAACGATCAGCTGTCGCCGGAATTCCAGCTCGCTCAATCCCAACAACAAGATCCCGGCCATCATCGATCCGAACGGTCCCGGCGGGACGGCCGCTGCCGTTGTTCGAGTCCGGCGCCATTCTGGTTTATCTCGCGGACAAGGCCGGCGGCTTCATGACGAAGGATGCCGCAGGACGTTACGAGACGCTGCAGTGGCTCATGTTCCAGATGGGCGCGGTGGGCCCGATGTTCGGGCAGGTCGGCTTCTTTCACAAGTTCGCGGGCAAGGAGTACGAGGACAAGCGTCCGCGCGACCGGTATGTCGCCGAGGCTCGAAGGCTCCTCGGCGTGCTCGATCGGCGGCTCGCCGATCGCACGTGGCTCACGGGCGAGGACTACACGATCGCCGACATCGCGACCTTCCCCTGGGTCAACAATTTAATCGGTTTCTACGGCGCAGCGGAGCTCGTGACGTTCAGCGAATTCACGCACGTCGCACGCGCTCTGAAAGCCTTCCTTGCGCGTCCGGCCGTGGTGCGTGGGCTCGATATCCCAAAGCGTGCATGAAGGGAACTTGTCGCCGTTATGCGTCATATTAGTGCATACTTGCTGCCGCAAACTCGTGGCTATGCGGCCGCTGCTGGGGGAAAAGAAAGTTTCATGGAGATTTCGGCCGGGATGTTCGGAGGCTGACGGTTGAGGGATTCTCCCAAGGTTCGAGCGACTGCCTCGATGACGGTGACGCGCGTTGCCCGCGCAAAGGCCACCAAGACCACTCGGGGCACGGTCCTGTTTGCCGACCTGCGGGGCTATACGGCCCTTGCCGAGCGGTTGGCACCCGCGCGCATCGTGCCCCTACTCGACGAATTCTTCGGCGTGCTGGCCGCTGCGACGGCGTCGCACGGGGGCCAGGTCTTTCACATGGCCGGCGACGGCATGATGGCCGGCTTTGGCGTGGGCAGCCTGCAAGACGGTGCCCAGGACGGCATTCGCGCGGGCCACCTCATTCTGCAGAATTTCGCGGACGTGGCGGCACGCTGGCGCCAGGAGCTCTCCATCGAGACCGGCGTCGGCATCGGGCTGCACCTGGGAGAGCTGGCGCTCGGCACCCTGGGACCGCCGGGCCATAAGCGCACCACCCTGGTCGGGGATACCGTGAACGTAGCGGCCCGGCTTTGCGGGCGCGCACGGGCGGGGGAGCTCTTGCTGTCGTGCTCCGTGGCGACGGCGCTCGACGCGGTGCGCGCGCTGAACGGCCACCTTCCCATGCCCGTTGCGTTTCTGCAGTTGCCGCAATTCGAGTTGCGCGGCCGCACGGCGCCGCTCGATATCTGGTGTGTCCCCGCGCCCGAGCGCGTAACGTTTTAGGGCGGCGAGCCCCCGTGGCGGAATCGGTAGACGCAACGGACTTAAAATCCGTTTCCCGTAAGGGAGTGCCCGTTCGAGTCGGGCCGGGGGCACCACTCAAAATAGGCGGCTACAAGTCCGGCCTCACCAAATGATCGATTTGCATAAGCTCCACCGGCGCTCCGTTCACTTCAATCATGGCAACCAGCACCCCGGTACTCGGACTGTTGGCGCAATGATCACCTTCTGATCCGGATCGCCTCCGTCAGGTCGTCGACCTCGAAGGCAACGTGCGGAACGGTCTTCACCAGGTCTGGATACGGCGCGCCGTCCCAGTATCTTTGCCACTGAATGCCGAACGGGTTGTTCTGGTGATCGCTTACCGTCACCTTCAAATGCGGCAGCGGAATCTCGCCATCGAACCTGGAGGTCGTCGGTATGCCGACGTGGTTGTACTTCAGTGTCAAGGACTGCTCCTTCCCATCGTCCCATGCTCGAAAACGCTAGAAAACCCTGATTTCCAGCGATTTTGGAATCCCTGGGCATTCTGGCACTTGCGTGAATCTCGTGGCAACGTGCGCGTCTCGCCCCCTCCTTAAGTTCGTCAAGCAGTGTGCAACCGATGATCCGCTTGAGACCGGGCAATACTAAATTATTGGAATACAATGTCTTACGATGTAAATCTCCAACGATTTCTGTTATGGTCCGCGCGCGATTCGATTGCTCGACCTGTGGAAAGGCGCAAAGCGCGCCGCCGCTCGAGTGCTTACAATCCGCGCGCGCAATGACTTACCGAGGATAGAGCGACAGAGATGGTGAACAGCCGTCGGGCACAGATCAAGAACTCCTTCGCCGAGAATCGACTGTTCACGATACGCAGCATCGTCGCCGGCGTGTTGGCCTCGGTACTCCTGCTGGCAGTCGCGGGGCGGCTCTTCTACCTGCAGGTCCTGAAGTACCAGTACTACTCCGAGCTCTCGCAGGGCAACCGCATCCGCAACGAGCCGATTCCGCCGAGCCGCGGACTGATCCTCGATCGCAACGGGCTGGTGCTCGCGGACAATGCGCCGGCCTTCAACCTCGAGCTGGTGCGCGAGCAGGTCGGCGACAAGAAGGCGATCGATGCGACGCTCGCGCAGCTCGTCGGCATCGGCGTGCTGCGCGCGGAGGAGGTGAGCGCCGTTCGCCGCACCATCCTCTCGCACAAGGTGTACGAGAGCGTTCCGATCAAGATGCAGATGGACGAGGAGGAGATGGCGCGCTTCGCCGTGCACCGCTTCCAGTTCTCCGGCGTCGACATCCATCCGCGTCTGGCGCGCCACTATCCGCTGAAGGAGATCGGCGTTCATGCCATCGGCTACGTGAGCGCCATCAACGACGAGGACTTGAAGACCATCGACAGCGCCGAGTACGCCGGTACGAGCCTCATCGGCAAGCTGGGCGTCGAGCGTGCCTACGAGGCGCAGCTGCACGGCAAGCCGGGATTTCGAGAGATTCTGGTGAATGCCGCCGGCCGGCCGGTGGAGCGGGTGGGCGAGTACGCGCCGGAGCTGCATTCGCGGCCGCCGGTCGCCGGCGACGACCTGGTGCTCGGCATGGATCTGCGCGTGCAGAAGGTCGCCGAGGAGGCCTTGACCGGCAAGCGCGGCTCGGTGGTGGCGCTCGATCCGAAGACCGGCGACATCATTGCTCTCGCGAGCACGCCGGGGTTCGATCCCAACGACTTCGTCAAGGGACTGACCGTCGCGCAGTACAGCGCGCTATCGAACAACATCGACGTGCCGCTCCTGAATCGCGCGCTGCGCGGCGCCTATCCGCCGGGCTCGACGGTCAAGCCGCTGTACGCGCTTGCCGGCGCAGACGTACGGCGTCCTGACGCCCCAGCAGACTCAATTCTGCCCGGGCGTCTTCACCATGCCCGGCAGCGCCCACCAGTACCGCGACGACAAGAGGCACGGCACCTGGACATGCGCAGCGCCATCGCCGCTCCTGCGACGTGTACTTCTTCCGAGTCGCCGACAGGCTGGGGATCGAGCGCATGGCGCCATTCATGACAGCCTTCGGCTACGGCGAGCTCACCGGCATCGACATTCCCGGCGAGAAGGCCGGGCTCTATGCCTCGCCCGAGTGGAAGCGGCACGTCTTCAAGAAGCAAGGCCGATCAGGTGTGGTTTCCCGGCGAAACCATCAGCATGGGCATCGGCCAGGGCCCGATCACGGTGACGCCGCTGCAGCAGGCGCACTTCGCCGCGCGAGATCGCCGAGAGCGGCAAGATCGTCGCGACGCCGCGCCTGGTCGCGGGCATGCGACCCGCCGGCGCGATCGGATGTCATCGAATCGCGCAAGCCGCAGCTGATGAAGCCGATCGACATCGGCACCGACGAGCAATGGCAGGTCGTGCACGACGGCATGCTGGGCGCGGTGTCGGACCGGGCGGCACCGCCTATGTGGCGGGCACCGGTGCGCAAGTACAAGTTCGCCGGCAAGACCGGCACCGCGCAGGTGGTTACACGTCAAACAGAACGAGAGCACCAAGCACGTCGAAGCCGACGAACGCAAGCGCGACCACGCCTGGTTCATCGCCTTCGCGCCGGCCGATGATCCCAAGATCGCGGTGTCGGTGCTGGTGGAGAACGGCGGGATTCGGCGCGACGGCCGCGGCGCCGATCGCGCGCAAGGTGCTCGATGCCTATCTCCTCGGGCCGGATGCGGTGGCGGCGCCGACGAAGGCGCGCCGCCGAAGCAGAGGCGGTTGAGTTACCGCGGACCGTCAGCGGGGCGCGGCTGCGTGTCGGCTAAGGCCGGACCGCCGTCACCTCGATCTCGACCAGAAATCCCGGATTGGCGAGCGCCGCAACTTGCATCGCGGAGCGCACCGGCAGATTCGGTTGCGCCGGCGTGCCGAAGAACTGGGTATAGCCCTGCATGAAGCCCGCGAAATCCATCTTCCCGCCCTTCGCCGGATCGCCCACCATGAACGCCTGCATCTTGATCACGTCGCCGAGCGTGAGATGCAGGCTCTCGAGCTCCGCCTTGATGGTGTTGAACGCGCCGATCGTTTGCGTCTTGGTGTCGCCGTACGCGGCGATGCTGTCCTTCGGCGCTTTCGGATCGGCCACCGGCGGCACCATGCCGCTCAGAAACACCAGCGTCTTGCCCGCGGGCACCTCCACCGCGGCCGAGATGGGGAAGGGATTGCCGTTCGGCAGCTTGTGGCGAACGACGTCCTGCGCCGCCGCGAGCGAGGACAGCAGCAGGAGCGGGCAGAGCAGGCGGATGGGCTTTTGCATGACGATCTCCTCGTTGTCGGTTCATGCGGTGTCAGTGCGGCCGGCGCAGCGCTTTCACCTGCGCCGGCGCTGATCGTGCCCTTGAAGTGATTGCCGAAGTGCGTGCGCACGTAGTTGGTCACGGCGGCGATCTGCTCATCGTCGAGCGTCGGCACGATGTAGTTGAATCCTTCCTGGCTTATGCCGCCGAAGGCCGGCATGTTGCGCCGTCCCTCGATCAAGGTGAGCGCCATGAATTGCGCCGACAGCAATGCGCGATCGCCGGCGAGCGCGGGATAGTGGCCCGCGCCGCTCGCGCCGTGCGCGTCGGGCATGTGACATCCCTGGCAGATCTGCTGGTAGATCACCTCTCCCGAGGTGCTCTCGACATGGCCGGCGCCGAATATGCCGGCGGACGCGGTGCTGTCGGACCGAGCACCGCCGGCCGCCGAGAGCGAGCACCGCGGCCAGCGCGGCGCGTGGCGCGAGCTTCAGCCAATGTGCGCACGCCGTTCACGAGGACGCTCCCGAACGCGCGACGATGCAAGCGACCGATGGCATCCAGCCGATGAGGTGAGCGCACCCTCCTGCCACGCGGGCAGATACGAGGCGTGCTCGCCGGCGAGGACGATGCGCCCGTCGATGGTGCACAGATTGTCGTAGTGCTTGGCGCGCGCCTCCTCGGTCCACATGCCGAAGCAGCCCAGCGTGAAGGGCGAGCGATGCCAGGCGACCGCAATACCGTTGTCGAACTCCTGCGGGGTACTGCGGATGAATGCGGCTGCCGTATTCGACCGCCTTGGCGACTCGCTCCTGCGGCGACATGGAGGTGAACTCGGCCGCATCGAACCCGAACAGATACCCGCCGAGCAGCACGCCCTTGCCGCTCGAGAAGAAGCCGTAGTTCGGATAGGAGATGTTGCTGATCGGCAGGTCGGTATAGGTGATGCCGCCGTAGATCTGCTCGTCCTCTTCCCAGAAGCGCCGCTTGAATTGCAAACCGACTTTGACGGAGGCGGCGTAGGGGACGGCGGCGATCGCATCGGCCATGGGCGTGCCGACTTTCATGGGAATCTGACCGAGGATCGACAGCGGAATGGTGCACACGCACCAGTCGGCGTGCGCCGTCTGGCGGCTCATGGACTGCGATGTGTCCTCGAACGTGACGCTGACGCCGCGCTCGTCCTGTGCAATGTCGATGACCTTGGCGTTGTAACGGATCAGGGGCCCGAGCTCGCGCGCGAAGGCCTGACCGACCATGCCCATGCCGCCGACCGGCTGAAACATGGTCATTTGCATGTCGTAATTATCGGCGAGCAGCATGCCCTGCCACAGCGCGGAGCCGAGCACCTCGGACAGCTGCACGGGGTCTGAATAAACGGGCCGCGCGCTCAGGCCGCCGCCCGGACTCACATCGTAGCCGCGCACCTCGCTCGAAATCAGGCCCTTCACGTAGCGGTAGTTGTTGTCGAGAGCACCCCATTGCTTCAAGGACTCGAGCAGCCTCTCCTGGTCCTCGGCGCTCACCGCCGCATCGAGCGCCTTGGCGTGGGTTGCCTTGGCGAGCAGCTCGGCGACATGGCCTTGATAGTCGGCCTTGACCGTGCGATAGCGCTGCGGCTTGCCACCGAAGGCCTTGCTGTTGTGGATATAGGTCTGGTAGTTGGTCTGTATGAAGGGCTCGAGCGCAACGCCGAGGACCTTGCAGTAGTGCAGCATGCCGCGGTGATGATACGACAGGCGCCAGGGGCCGGGATTGATGTAGAGGCCGGGATCGAAGCGGCATTCCTGAGCGCTGCCGCCGAGCTCGACGTAGCGATCGCCGCCGCGCAAAGTCCAGTTGCGGCCGCCGGCGCGCGCGTTGTACTCGAGCACTTGCACGCGATAGCCGGCTTTGCGCAGCTCGTAAGCCGCCACCATGCCGGCGATCCCGGCTCCCAGGATGAGCACGGAGGCGCCCGGGGGCGCGGCGCTGAATTGCGTTGGGCCCTTGAAGCTCGACTCCGCCGCGAAACCGAGACTCGACATCGCCTGATACATGGCCGCGCTGCCCGCGCACGTGCCGATCATGGCGAGCAGCTGACGACGCGTCACCGCTCCGCCGATCACTCTCTTTCCCATCCCCTCTCCCGGTTGCTCGTGACGCATCGCGCGCTCAACGTATGCGTTATCTATAGCACAGATGGGGCGCGAGGGGAGCTTTGCGACCCCCGGCAATCGGCGTAACCCGCGCGCGCGTGTCGGCGGGCGCCGATACATTTTTGGAACCGTGTTGACGTACGATCCATGGTCGAAATTTTCCTCCGGAGCCCTGCGATGCAAAGATTCTTCGTCTCGCGAAGTTCATGGTTGTGTTGCGTCCTGCTCGCTGCGGGTACGGGAAGCACGGCGCTTGCCCAGGAGCACGGCCCGGCGGGCGCGCCACATGCCGCACCGGAGCACGCGCCGCCCGAGCACGCGGCTCCTCATGGCGAGCCGCATCAAGGCCCGCAAGGCTATCAGCGTCCTGCGGAACCGCAGGGCTGGAACAAGCGCCCTGCGCAAGTCGATCGCGCGGCCTACCAACATAATTACAGCGCCGCGCGGTCCTATCATATCGGCCCGTACCGGCGTCCTCCCGGTTGGACCTCGCATCGCTGGGGCTATGGTGAAATTTTACCGCGCGCTTACTGGGCACCTCAGTACCTGATCGGCGACTACTGGCTGTTCGGGCTCGAAGTTCCGCCGGTCAACTACGAGTGGGTGCGCGACGGTAACGATGCGCTGCTCATCGACACGAACAGCGGTGAAATCCTGCAGGTCGAGTACGGAGTATTCTCCTAGAGCGCCCTCGATAGTGATCGCTCGGCTGTACGCCGAGCATCACCCCGGCCCAAGCGATCGCCTACACCCGAATCGGAGCAGTCCGACAATCTATTTTAGCCGCAGCCCGATCAACCGTTCACCCGCAGACACGTTACAAATAGGTGTCGGCGAAGAAACGGGAGAAACGCGAACTGCGGCGTTGGGTCGGGCAACATGGCTTTTTTTGAACATAACGAAAGGTCGATCCACTATCTGGAGCGTGGCTGCGGCGATCCTCTCGTTCTGATACATGGGCTGGGCTCGAGCGGTGCCGATTGGGCCCTGCAGGTTCCTTGCCTCGAAAGACGCTGCCGCCTCATCGTTCCGGATCTGCCGGGCAGCGGACACAGCGAGCCGTTACGGGAGGGTTACAGCGTCGAGGGCATGGCAGCGGCCCTCTGGGCGCTCTGTGATCACCTGGCTGTCGGCCGGGTGCATATCGTCGGTTTTTCGCTGGGGGGTGCAGTCGGCCTGGAAATGGCGCTGCAGCGTCCCGAGCAAGTGAGCAAGCTCGGCCTGATCAACAGCCTGGCCACCTATCGGCTCGATCACTGGAGCAAGTGGCTGGAAGCCGCACTGACGTTGGTGCTCATTCCGATCATCGGTATGCGCCACGCCGCGCGGTTCGCGGCACGACGGCTGTTTCCGATGCCTTGGCAAGAGTGGCTGCGCGAACGCGCGGCCGCCGCGGTGAGCGCGGTGCCGGCCGCACGTTATCTCGGCACCGGGCGAGCGCTGCTCAAGTGGTCGGCGATCGAGCGTCTCGAACGTCTCAAAGCCAAAGCGCTCGTCATTGCCGCCGAGAACGACTTCACGCCCCTCGAGGAGAAGCGCGTGCTCGCGGCTCGGCTCGGCGCGGATTTCATGATGGTGCGAGGATCCCGGCACGGCACGCCGTTCGATTCCGTACGCGCGACCAACGAGGCGCTGCTGGCCTTTCTGAACGATCAGCCTCTACCACCCGCGGAGCGTTGGAGATACGACGAGGCTGAGCATTGCGGACCGCTGCCGTTCGCCGGGTCCATTGCGGAGGAGCACGCCTTCAGTCTGGCGAAGCGCGCGCTGCGCGGCAGCTCGATGCACTCACCGCCGAGGTTCGCGGGCTGAGTCTTTGCGAGGGGCGTAATCTTAAATTTCGGCAACGTGTCACATTTGGGAAACCGTCCTACAGACTGGATGCGGGTGTCAACCGACGATCAGGGACGAGCGTTGAATTGTCATCATTGTCTTGCAGGAGCTGTAAAGATGAAGAAAAGTGGAAAAGCGTTGATTTTGAGTCTCAGCATTGCTGCCGGCGCGCTGCTGGCACCGGTCATTGCCTCGGCGCAAATCGAAATCACGGTGGCGCCGCCGGTGCCGCGCGTGGAAGTCGTGCCGGCGCCGCGGCCGGGTTACGTGTGGGCTCCGGGTTACTGGGAATGGCGTGGCGGGGCGCACGTGTGGGTTGGCGGTCGTTGGATGGGTGAGCGTCGGGGTTACCACTGGGTCCCTGACCGCTGGGAGCAGCGCGGCGATCACTACCACTACTGGAAAGGCCACTGGGAGCGCTGAGATTCCAGCATCGCGCGGGGGCGGCGCATCGAGGCCGCCCCGCGCATCTTCTTTTCGTATCGGCCTGATTTCCGATACGCATGGCCTTTTGCGACCCGAGGCAAAGGCGTTCCTCGAGCACTCGAACTGCATCGTCCACGCGGGAGACATCGGCTCGGCAAGTGTGCTGCGTGAGCTGCGCGCGCTTACCTCGCTGTTCGCCGTCCGCGGCAACAACGATACCGAGCCCTGGGCGGCGCGCATTCCCGAGCGGCGCACACTGCGACTGGGCGGTGTGCGCATTCACGTCCTGCACGACCGCGCAGACCTCGCCAAGCAGCCGGCACCCGGCGGCTCGCGTGTGATCATCGCGGGCCATTCGCACAGGCCGCTCATCGAGACGTGGGACGGTGGGCTCCTCGTGAATCCGGGCAGCGCGGGGCCCCGCCGCTTCAGCTTGCCCGTCGCCGCCGGCGAGATCGAGATTCGCGGTAAGCGACTGCACGTACGCCTCCTGGATCTGTCGACGCGCCGCCCCTTGCCCGGCCTGAGTGCCACGTTGGCCCTCTAGCGCGCCGCGCGGGGGCGCACAGGTGCGAGATGCGTCACGTATGAATTGGTAGCCACAACCCATTGATTTAGTTACCATCGCGGCCTCATGGACAGCCCGCCCCAAGGTCTCACGGTCGAGAAGATCCACGTTTGGCGCGGCGATCGTCATGTGCTCAAAGGGGTAAGTCTCGCCCTGGGCCCGGGCGAACTGTTGCAGGTGGCCGGCCCCAACGGCACCGGCAAGACCACGCTGTTGCGCGTGGCCTGCGGCCTGTTGCGGCCGGAGCAGGGCCGCGTGGCCTGGTGTGGCCATCCCATTGCGGGCATCCGTCCGCAATTCCAAAGCGCCCTCGTCTATGCCGCACACGAGCCCGCGCTCAAGGGCGATCTCACGGCGCTGGAGAATCTGCGTTATCTGGTGGGCCTGAAGCGCTCGATCCGCACGACCGAGCTCGAGGCGGCCCTCGAGCGCACGGGCGTTGCCGCGTGCGCGCATTTGCCCGTGCGCGTGCTTTCCGCCGGGCAGCGCCGGCGTGTGGCGCTCGCTCGCGTGCTTGCGATGCAGAGTCCCTTGTGGATGCTCGATGAGCCCTTCACGAATCTCGATGCGGCCGGCTCCGCGCTGGTGACCGACCTGCTGCGCGAGCACGTGAGTGCCGCGGGGATGGCGCTCGTGGTCGCGCACCATGAGATCGCTCTGTCGGCGCGCCTGCGGCGGCTGGAATTGCCAGGATGAATGCCCTCGCCGCGGGGCCGGAAGTGTCCGCGCTGCGCGCCATGACACTCATCGTGCGGCGTGAGCTGCGTCTCAGTTTCCGGCGGCCCGAGCAAGTGCTGCAGCCCCTGGTGTTCTTTTTGATCGTTACCACGCTCTTTCCGCTCGGTTTGAGCCTGCAGCTGTCGCTCCTGCGAGACATGGCACCTGGTGTCCTTTGGGTAGCCGCGCTGCTATCGTCACTGCTGTCGCTCGACTCCTTGTTCAAGAGCGACGCGGACGATGGAACTTTGGATCAGCTCGCGCTGTCCGGTCAGAGCCTGACGGCGATCGTCGTAGCCAAGACGGCCGCGCATTGGCTGGTGAGCGGGGCTGCGCTGGTACTGGTGTCGCCGCTCGTGGGAATCGCGCTCGGGATCCCCGTGAGCGTATTCCCGACCATGCTCGGTAGCCTGGCGCTCGGCACGCTCAGCTTGAGCTGGCTCGGGGCCATCGGTGCGGGTCTCACGGTGGGGCTGAAGCGCGGCAACGTGCTCGTCTCGCTCGTCGTGCTGCCGCTTGCCATGCCGCTGCTGATCTTCGGAGCAGGCGCCACGGATCGCGCCGCCGCGGGGATCAGCTCGGCGGGAGCGCTGTATTTACTGGCCTCGTTATGCGTTTTTACCTGTACCCTGGCGCCCTTTGCGGCCGCCGCGGCTTTGCGGATCACGCTGGAATAGGGCGAGCACACGGAAGCTATGTGGACTTGGTTTTATAGGCTCGCCTCGCCCCCCTACGTCTACCGGACTGCTGCGGCGCTCACGCCGTGGCTCATGACGGTGGCCGTGATTGCGATCCTCTGCGGACTGATCGGCGGCTTAGGTCTGGCGCCGCCCGACTATCAGCAGGGCGATGCGTTTCGCATCATCTACGTGCATGTCCCGAGCGCGTACATGTCGTTGTTCTGCTACTCGGCGATGGCATTGGCCGGCGCGATCGGGCTCATCTGGCGCATCAAAATGAGCTATGCGCTCGCCGCCGCGACGGCGCCCGTCGGCGCCTCGTTCACCGCGCTCGCCCTGGTCACCGGTTCGCTCTGGGGACGGCCCATGTGGGGAACTTACTGGGCGTGGGATCCGCGTCTCACTTCGGAGCTGATCTTGCTGTTTCTATATGCGGGAGTGATGTCCTTACGGCCCGCGTTCGAGGACCCGGCACGCGGTGACCGCGCCGCAGCGCTTTTGTCGATCGTGGGCTTCGTGAATGTCCCGATCATTCATTATTCGGTTCAGTGGTGGAACTCACTGCACCAAGGCGCCACGATTGCTAAAATCGGCAAGCCGTCCATGCCTGGAAGCATGCTGTGGCCGTTGTTGACGATGCTGCTCGGATTCATGTGCTTCTACGGGGCGGTGGTATGCATGCGGCTGCGCGGCGAGGTGCTCAATCGGGAGCGCCAGTCGGCCTGGGTGCGGGAGGCAATCAAGTCGTGAACTTTTGGGCCATGGGAGGCTACGCACGGTTCGTCTGGCCGTGCTTCGGACTGGCGGGGCTCGTGCTCGCCTGGAACGTGTGGTCGGCCCGCCGCTTTCACGCGGCGGCCCGGGTGCGCGTGGCGCGTGCGATTCTCATGACAGAGGAATAGATGACTCCGCGTCGAAAACGCCTGTTCGTGGTGCTCGCCATCTTGGTCGGCGTCGCAGCCTCCGTGTCGCTCGCGGTGGTGGCGTCGCGCCAGAACATCATGTTCTATTACGACCCGAGCCAGATCGCCGCCGGCCAAGCGCCGCTGCAGAAACGCTTTCGTATCGGCGGCATGGTGGTGAAGGGGAGCGTTGCGCGCAAGCCCGGGGACTTGCAGGTGCGGTTCGTGCTCACCGACTTCGCCCATCAGGTTCCGGTCGAGTACACCGGCGTGCTGCCCGATCTGTTCCGCGAGGGACAGGGCATCATTGCCCACGGCACCATGGGTCCGGACGGAGCTTTCGTCGCGGACGAGGTGCTCGCCAAGCACGACGAGAAGTACATGCCGCCGGAAGTCGCGGCATCGCTCAAACAAAAAGCGGCAGCAGCCAACACGGCTGGGCCAAAGCCTGCAGGCTAGAGGAATATTCATGGCTCCCGAGCTCGGCGTATTTGCTCTCATTCTCGCCTTCGTGCTGAGTGTCTCACAGGCGTTCTTCGGTCTGCTCGGCGCTTGGCGCGGCAAAGCCGAGTGGATGAGCGTCGCGCGCCCGGCGGTGGCGGGGCAGTTCGTGTTTGTCGCCATGGCGTTCGGCTGTCTCGTGTACTCGTTCGTGAACAACGACTTCTCGGTGCTCTACGTCGCGCGCAACTCGAACTCGAACCTGCCGCTGTTCTACAAAGTCGCGGCGTTATGGGGCGCGCACGAGGGATCGCTCCTGCTGTGGATATCGATCCTGTCTTTCTGGAGCCTGGCGGTTGCCGCATTCAGCCGGCAGCTGCCGGCGAGCTTCTCGAGCCGCGTGCTCGGTGTCATGGGCCTCATCAGCGGCGGTTTTCTGCTGTTCACGTTGTGGACCTCGAATCCTTTCGAGCGGCTCATGCCGGCCGCCCGGGACGGCGCGGACCTCAACCCGGTGCTGCAGGATTTCGCGCTCGCGATTCATCCGCCGATGCTCTACATGGGCTACGTCGGATTCTCGGTCGCTTTCGCATTTGCCTGCGCGGCCATGCTCGAGGGCAAGCTCGATCAGACCTGGGCCAAGTGGACCCGGCCGTGGACCATTTTCGCCTGGGTGTTCCAGACCATCGGGATCGCGCTCGGCAGCTGGTGGGCGTACTACGAGCTCGGCTGGGGCGGTTGGTGGTTCTGGGATCCGGTCGAGAATGCCTCGTTCATGCCCTGGCTCGTCGGCACGGCGCTGATTCACTCGCTCAGCGTCACCGAGAAGCGCGGGATCTTCAAGAGCTGGACGCTGCTCCTCGCGATATTCGCTTTCTCGCTGAGCTTGGTGGGCACGTTCCTGGTGCGCTCGGGCGTGCTCGTCTCGGTGCACTCGTTTGCGACCGATCCGACGCGCGGCTTGTACATCCTGGCATTCCTGGTGACCACCATCGGCGGCTCGCTCACGCTCTACGCGTGGCGGGCGCCGAAGCTCTATGTGCCGGGCGGCTTCGAGCCGTTCTCGCGCGAGTTTTTCTTGCTCGTGAACAACGTGATTCTCGTGAGCGTAGCGGGGCTCGTTCTGTGGGGAACGCTCTCGCCGCTGGTGTATGAGCTGCTGAACATCGGCAAGATCTCGGTGGGTCCGCCGGTGTTCGCCGTCATGTTCCTCGTCCCCATGCTGCCGCTCATGATTTTCCTGGCGATCGGTATGCACTCGGTGTGGCGCCGCGGCAAGCTGGTGGCTGCCGCGCGGCCCCTCTGGTGGCTGCTGGCCGCCGCCGCGCTGCTCGCCCTCGCCCTGCAGCTTAGGCTAGGCAAGGTTCACTGGGTGGGCCTGGTCGGCGTGGTGTTCGGCATCTGGATCATTCTGTCAGCGCTCCTCGAGCCCGTGCGCCGCTTGCGCCGTGGACAAACCCTCACGGCCGGCTTGCTGGGAATGACAATCGCGCACGCCGGGGTCGGTGTCTTCGCCATCGGCGCAAGCGGTGTGGAGACCTACAAGATCGAGAAGGACGTCGCGCTCAAGCCGGGCATGGCCTACTCCATCGCGGGATACGAATTTCGCTTCGTCAAGGCCATCGACGTGCGCGGCCCCAACTACGATGCAGTGCAGGCCACGGTCGAGGTTACCCACGGCGGCAAGCTCGTGACGACACTCGAGCCGCAGAAGCGACATTTCTGGGTACAGCAGACCGACAACAGTCAGGCGGCGATCTCGGTGAACTGGGCCCGCGATCTGTTCGTCGCGATGGGCAACCCTCTGGGGGCGGGGGCCTGGAGCATGCGCATCCAGTACAAGCCGCTGGTCCGCTACATCTGGCTGGGCGCGATCATCATGGCGGTGGGTGGGATCGTGGCGGCGACCGATCGGCGCTATCGGTCCCGAGTAAGGGTCACGTCGGCTGATCCGGTACCGGGCGCACCGGAACCGAGCCCCGGGCCCGCCTGATGTGGAAGTTTCTTTTGCCCGTGGCGGCCTTCGTGGCGCTTACCGTGTTGTTTGCGTTCGGCCTGAACCCGAACCGCGACATCCATGCGCTGCCATCGCCGCTCATCGGCAAGTCCGCGCCGCTGTTCAACCTGACGGATGTCATGGATCCCGCGCGCGTCGTGAGCAACGCAGCGTTGAAGGGACAGGTGTACATGCTCAACGTTTGGGGCACCTGGTGCTACGCCTGCCGACAAGAGCACGAGGCGCTTCTCGACATCGCGCGCCAGCACGTTCTGCCCATCGTCGGCCTTGACTACATGGATCAGCGTGAGAAAGCGCAGCAGTGGCTCACGCAACTCGGCAACCCGTACTCGGCGGTCGCCTTCGACACGGATGGGCGCACGGCGATCGACTGGGGTGTGTACGGTGCGCCGGAGACCTTCCTGGTCGACGGCCAAGGACGAGTCATCTATAAGTTCATTTCGCCCATGACCGCCGAGGTCTGGCAGCACGACTTCTTGCCGCGCATCGAGGCCGCGCGCCGGAGCGGGGCATGAAGGGAGCGGTGGCGGCAGGCGCGTCCTCGGCGGCCTTGCTCGCGGCCTTGCTCGCGGCCTTGCTCGCGGCGGTGCTCGGCGCGGTGCTGGCCGCGGCCAGCACACCGGCGCGCGCGCAGGCCCCGCGCGCGCTCGATGACTATGGGCAGCTACAGGATCCCGCGCTGCAAGCGCGTTTCGAGCACATCGCGGTCCAGTTGCGTTGCCTCGTCTGTCAAAATGAGTCCATCGCGGACTCGAACGTCGAGCTCGCCTCCGACTTGCGCCGGCAGGTTCGCGAGATGCTCGTTGCCGGACAGAGCGACGATGCGATCTTCAAGTTCATGACCGATCGCTACGGCGAGTTCGTGCGCTTCAATCCGCCGCTCGAGACGAAGACGCTGTTCATCTGGGGTGCACCGTTCGTCATGCTGCTCCTCGGTGTGCTCATCGTTTACCGCATTGCGCGCCAGCGTTCGCGCATGCCGCTGGACGATGAGCCCGCGCCCGGATCGATGTAATCCATGAATACGTTCATCTTCATCGCGGCGGTGATGGCTGCGATCGCCGCCACGGCCGTGGCGTTTCCGCTGCTGCGCAACCCGCGCAGCCGACTTGCGGGCGCCCTCGCCGGTGTTCTCGTGATGGCGGCGGCGGCGGGCCTTTACCCGCTCTGGTCCAACTGGAACTGGCGCGCGGCCATGGCTGCCCAAGCCGGCCGTGGACACGCAGGTGCTCGAGATGGTCGCGAAGCTCGAGCGGCACATGAAGGATGCGCCGGACGACATCAAGGGCTGGTTGCTGCTCGGGCAATCCGATCTGGCGCTCGAGCGCGCCGACGGCGCGATCGACGCTTACGAGCATGCGCATCGCCTCGATCCCAATGACGTCGTGGCGCTGCTCGGCCTCGGCGAGGCGCTGAGCCTGCGCGCGGGCGGCAACGTCACTCCACCGGCCGGCGACCTGTTCGAACGCGCCGTCGCCCTGGAGCCCGACAATCCCAGGGCATTGCTCTACTCGGGCTTCGGCGCGGCAACGCGCGGCGATCGCGCGACGGCACGGCAACGGTGGCTCAAGCTCAAGGGCATGCACCCGCCGGCGGAAATAGACGCCATGCTGAATGACCGCATCGCCGAGCTCGGCACGTCCGATCTGGAGCAGGGTCCCGCCGCCGCCGGCGCACCGGTCGCAGGCGCGACGGGTCCCGCCGCGGCGGCAACGGTGGCAACGGGAGCGGCGCCCCCAGGCGCAGGCGCCGTGAGCGCCGCGGCGGCCCTTGCGACCGTGAACATCCGCATCGCGCCGGCGCTCAAGTCGCACCTCACGGGCGACGTTCCCCTGTTCGTGTTCGCGCGCGAGCCCGGCGGAGGAGGGCCGCCGTTGGCGGCGAAGCGCCTGACGAGTGCCGCGCTCGGTTCCGAGGTGCGTCTGTCCCCGGCCGATTCCTTGATCCCAGGACGTTCGCTGGTCGCGGGACAGAAGGTGTCCATCACCGCGCGAATCTCCTTCAGCGGCCAGCCTCTGCCCGCTGCCGGCGATTTATACGGCGAACTTACCTATGATGTCGGCCACGACGGGGTGCGGGACCTCGTCATCGATCGAATTGCACAATAGGTCTCCATCATGAGTGTTGCGAAGAATTTGCTGGCGGGGCGCATCGTCGAGGACAACCTTTTTCCCTATCCGCGGCTGCGCGAGAAGGACCGGGAGGTGCTCGGCATGATGCTCGAGGCGATCGATGAGTTCCTCGCGCCGCGGCGCGAGGATTTCAAGCGCTGGGACCGGGACGCGGCGCAACCGGCGGAATTCATCCAGGGGCTGCGCGATCTCGGTCTGTTCGGCCTCATCATTCCCGAGGCAGAGGGCGGTCTCGGGCTATCGAACGCGGGCTATGCGCGCGTTCTGAGCCAGACCAGCTCCCATGACAGCTCCGTTTCGCTCACCATCGGCGCGCACAGCTCGATCGGGATGAAGGGCATTTTGCTGTTCGGAACGCCCGAGCAGCGCGCCCGCTATCTGCCGAAGCTCGCGACCGGCGAGATGATCGCTGCCTTTTGCCTCACCGAATCGGGGGCGGGATCGGACGCGGCGTCGATTCGCGCGCGCGCCGAGAAGGGCGCCGACGGCAACTGGACGCTCAACGGCGAGAAGATCTGGATCACCAACGGCGGCATCGCCGATCTCTACACGGTGTTCGCGCGCACCCCCTCCGAGGCCGGCAAGATCACGGCCTTCATCGTCGAGGCGGCCTGGCCGGGGGTGAGTCACGGTCAGCACGAGGACAAGATGGGTATCCGCGCCTCCTCCACCACGACGGTGAGCTTCGCGGACGTGAAAGTGCCGGCCGAGAACCTGCTCGATGCCGAGGGCAAGGGTTTCAAAGTCGCGATGGCCATCCTCAACAACGGCCGCACGGGGCTCGGGGGCGGGGCGGTGGGCGGCATGAAGACCCTGATCGCGCTCGCGACGCAGCAGGCGCTCGCGCGCAAGCAATTCGGCGAGCCGATCGCGAATTTCGGATTGATTCGCGAGAAGCTCGCGCAGATGACGGTCGAGTGCTTTGCTGCCGAGAGCGTGGTCTGGATGGTGGCGCATTACATCGATTCGGGGCTCGAGGACTACTCCGTCGAGGCTGCCATCAGCAAGGTGTACGCGAGCGAGGCCATCCAGCGCGCGGCTTACGAGGCCTTGCAGATCGCGGCCGGCAACGGCTTCATGCGCGAATTCCCCTACGAGCAGGCCACGCGCGATTGCCGCATTCTGTCCATTTTCGAGGGCACCAACGAGGTGCTGCGGCTCTACATCGCCCTTTCCGGTCTGAAGGAGATCGGCAAGTCCTACAGCGAGCTCAGGGCGGCGGTCGACGACATCTTCAACAGTCCGATCAAAGGCTTCGGCGTGCTGGCCGACTACGCCGAGAAGCGCTTGACCCGCGCCACGGGAGTCGGGCGCGACAAGATCCTGGGCAAGATCCCGCCGCAGCTGCGCGAGGCGACCACGACGTACGAAAAATACACCGTGGAACTTGCGAAGGCTTCCGACTATCTACTACGTAAATACGGCAAGAGCATCGCCGGCCGCCAGCATGCGTTGAAGCGTGTGGCCGATATGACCATTGATTTGTTCGTCGGCCTTTGCGTATTGTCGCGGGCGACAGCCCTTTCCGCCGAACAGGGGGAGGAGGGCGCTCAGGCCATGGTCATCGCGCACGCATTCGCGCGGCAGGCGAAGCGCCGCTTGGCCCATAACGTGCGCCGCATCGAGCGGAACGAAGACGAGGAGATGGACCTCTTGGCGGGGTTCATCGTGGACAGAGGACGTTATCCGTGGGACATCGTTAAATGAGCATCTCTTGGGATGAGCGTGGCGAGACGCCGGTGAGCGCCGGGGCGCCGTGCCGGGGCGGCGTGGCTGACGCCCCGCCGAGTCATGTTGATTTTCGCAGCGGCCGTCGCGCTGGTGGCCATCGCGATCGCGGCTCGATTGACCCAGACGCTCGCGGCGAAGAAACCCGTCACCAACCGGGTCACGCCGGCGGTGACCGTCACCGAGGCGGGCCGCAGCGCCGCGCCGACGACCGTGAGCATCACCGGCACCATCGGCGCGCGCTACGACACGCCGATCGGCGCGGAGGGCGATGCGGGCCGCGTGTCCGCCGTGTACGTCGAGGCCGGCGATCACGTCAAGCGCGGGCAGGTGCTCGCGCGCATCGATACGTCCGTGCTGCGTCCCGCAAGTCGCCAATTTGCAGGCCGCGCTCGATCTCGCCCGGGCCGAATCCGAGCTCGCCGCCGCGGAATATCAACGCGCGGTCGCCGTCGGCAAGTCGGGCGCCCTGTCGGCCGAGGAGACCGAACGCCGCCGCTCGAGTTCCGTCACCGCGGCTGCCAAGGTCAAGGTGGCCGCGGCGCAGCTCGCGGAGGCGCAGGCGCGCCTGGCGCGCGCCGAGGTGCGCGCGCCCGCCGACGGCGTCATTCTCACGCGCACGGTCGAGGTGGGGCAGACCGTGAGCCCTGCCGGCAGCGGCGCCTTGTTCCGCATGGCCGAGGGCGACGAAGTGGAGTTGCGCGGCGATGTCGCCGAGACGGACTTGCCGCTCCTGAAAGTGGGCCAGGCGGTGAATGTGCGGCTGACGGGCAATCCCAAGGTCTATCCGGGACGGGTGCGCCTGCTCGGCGCGGTCATCGATCCGCAGACGCGTTTGGGCATGATCCGCGTCTCGCTCGCGCCCGATCCGAACCTGCGCCCGGGTGCGTTTGCGCGCGCCGAGGTGACGGTGAGCAATGCGCAGCGCATCGTGCTGCCGCAGACGGCGGTGCTCACCGATGAGAAGGGCAGCTACGTCCTGGTCGTGAACTCGGACGACAAGATCGAGCGCCGGCCGGTGCACGTGTCGGGCATGGTGGAGAATGGCGTCACCATCGCCGACGGTGTGAGCGCCACGGACCGGGTCGTGGCGACGGCCGGCGCGTTCCTGCAGGTCGGCGAGAGCGTGAAGCCGGTGTCGGCCGACGCGGCCGGCACGTCGGCGAGCGCTTCCTGAGGGGGCATCTCGTGAGGGGCGGTCGTTCATGAAGAACATTTCCGCATGGGCCATCCGTCATCCGGTGACGCCGCTGGTGCTGTTCGCGGTGCTCACGTTCATGGGCGTGGTGGCGTTCATCCGGCTGCCCGTCAATCTGAATCCCGATATCTCCTATCCCATGGTGAACGTCACCATCTCGCAGCCCGGCGCGGCGCCGACCGAGATGGAGACGCAGATCGCGCAGAAGGTCGAGGGCTCGATCGCGAGCATCGGCAACGTGCGCAACATGACGACCTGGATCATCGAGGGTCAGGTCTATCATCAACATCGAGTTTCAGATCGGCACGCCCATCGATCGGGCCGTCACCGACGTGCGCGACGCCGTCACCAAGGTACGCAACGATCTGCCGCAAGGGATCATGGAGCCGCTCATCGAGCGGGTGAACGTCGACGGGGACGCGATCGCCTATTACGCGGTCACCACCACCTCGCGCACGCCGGAGGAGCTCAGCTGGTTCATCGACAACACGGTCACCAAGCGCTTGCTGGCGGTTCCCGGGCGTCGCGCAGGTGTCGCGCAGCGGCGGCGTGAGCCGCGAGATCCGCGTCGAGCTCGATCCGGCGCGCTTGCAGGCTCTCGGCCTCACCGCGGTCGAGGTGAACGAGCAATTGCGCGCGCTGAATCTCGATGCCGCGGGCGGCCGCGCCGAGGTCGGGGGCGGCGAGCAATCGATCCGGGTGCTGGGCGGCGCCAAATCGGCGGAGGATCTCGCGGACACGCAGATCATCGCGCGGGGCGGGCGCTTCTATCGCTTGCGCGACGTCGCCGAGGTGCACGACGGCATCGAGGAGGTGCGTTCCATCGCCCGCCTGAACGGCCGTCCGGCCACCGCCTTCGGCGTCTTCAAGGCCAAGGGCGCCTCGGACGTGGCCGTGGCGAAGGCGGTGCAGACGGAGCTCGACAAGATCCATGCCGAGAATTCCTTTCTCGCAGATCACGCTCATCTCGACCACCGTCGATCACACGCTGCGCACCTATCATTCCTCGCTGAGCGCGTTCATCGAGGGCTCGATTCTCGCCGTGGGCGTCGTCTGGCTGTTCCTGCGCAGCGGGCGGGCGACGATCATCTCGGCGCTCGCCATTCCGCTGTCCGCCATCCCGACGTTCGCCTTCATGCAGTGGATGGACTTCACCCTCAACCAGATCACCTTGCTGGCCCTCTCGCTGGTGGCCGGCGTGCTGGTGGACGATGCCATCGTCGAAATCGAGAACATCGTGCGCCACATGCGCATGGGCAAGAGCGGCTTCAAGGCCGCGCTCGATGCGGCGGACGAGATCGGTCTTGCGGTGGTGGCGACCTCCTTCAGCATCATCGCGGTGTTCCTGCCGGTGAGCTTCATGGGCGGCATCGTCGGTCAATTCTTCAAGCAGTTCGGTCTCACCGTCGCGGTGGCGGTGTTCATCTCGCTCATGGTCGCGCGGCTCATCACACCGGTGCTCGCCGCCTACTCGCTGAGCGGCGACTCGATGCCGCACGACGAGGCCGACGGGCCCATCATGACGGCGTATCTGTCGGCGTTGCGCTGGTGCGCCGTGCATCGCTGGAAGACCATCGGCCTGGCCTTCTTGTGGTTGGCCGCCTCCATCGCGCGTGGCGTTCCTCGTGCCGCCGACGTTCATGCCGCCCGAGGATTTCGCCAACGCGCAGCTCTCGATCGAGCTGCCGCCGGGCGGCACGCTCGAGGACACCGCGCGCGTGTCCGCCGCCGCGAGCGCCATCCTGCGCAAGTCGCCCGAAGTGACCGACATCGTCGAGTTCGTCGGATCGAGCGACGGTCTCATTCAGAATGCCGCCATCTACGTGAGTCTCGTGCCGCGCAACCAGCGCTCGATGAGCCAGAAGCAGTGGGAACAGCGCATGATGCCCCTGCTCAACCAGGTGCCCGACGGGCAACCTGTATTTTTCCGACAACGGCGGCGGGCGCGACATGCAGTTCTACCTCACCGGCGACGACCCGCCGCTGGTGGAGGAAACCGCACACCGGGTGATCGCCGAGATGCAGGATGTGAACGAAATCCGCGGCCCGCGCATCCGCGGCGACTTGCCGCGCCCCGAGATCATCGTGCATCCGCGCTTTGCCGTCGCTGCGCAGCTCGGCGTGAGCGTGCAGGCCATCAGTCAGACCATCCGCATCGCGACTCTGGGCGACCTGCCGCAGAACGGCGCCAAGTTCTCGTTGAGCGATCGGCAGATTCCAATCCGCGTGAGCTTGCTCGAGAGCGCGCGCCGCGATCTCACCACGCTCGAGAACCTGCCCGTGCCGACCTCTTCCGGGGGCGCGGTGCCGCTCAAGACCGTGGCGGACTTGAGCTTCGGGCAGGGCCCCTCGGCGGTGCGCCGCTACAACCAGACGCGGCGCGTGTTCATCGAGGCGGATCTGAGTCCCGGCGTGCAGTTCGGAACCGCGAACAAGAAAGTCTACGCCCTGCCGACGCTCACGCATCTGCCGCAAGGCGTGCACCTCGTGCCGAAAGGCGACAGCGAGTATTTCGGCGAGATGATCAAGAGCTTCGCGCTCGCAATCGGCGCGGGCATCTTGATGGTGCTCGCCGTCCTCGTGCTTCTGTTCGTGCGCGTCTTCCAGCCCTCTGACCATCCTGTCCGCGCTGCCGCTGTCTCTGGGCGGTGCCGCGCTCGCGCTGGTCATCACGGGACAGCCTTTCTCGCTCGCCGTGGTCATCGGCTTTCTGATGCTCATGGGCATCGTCGCCAAGAACTCCATCCTGCTGGTGGACTTCGCGATCGAGGAAATGCGGGCAGGCAAGTCGCGCATGGAGGCGTTGCTCCAGGCCGGCCACAAGCGTGCGAGGCCGATCGTGATGACCTCCGTGGCCATGGTCGCCGGCATGCTGCCGGTGGCCATCGGCTGGGGTGGTGACAGCGAGTTTCGGGCACCGATGGCGATTGCCGTCATCGGCGGACTGCTCACCTCGACCGTGCTGACCCTGGTCGTCGTGCCCGCGGTGTTCACCATTCTCGATGACTTCGAACGCTGGCTGGCGCCGCGCGCGAGCAAGCTGCTGGCGCCCCCGCCGGGCACCGTGACCGGTGAGGGTGGCGCCGCGCTCCCTCGGCCGCCGGTGGCCGGTGGCACGGCGCTCCCTCCCCGGCGCCAGCGCGCCCGGCACCGGTATGGGCAGCTGAGCCTCGAGAGCTCGCAACGCGCCGCGTTGCGTGCACCAATGAAAACCGGGAACCTTCCCATCCCGGGCGCGCTCATATCGTTCATGAAGGGCATCCCCTCGGGTTCGCTGTCGCTGGTGCCGATGAGGCGATTCGGCGATCCGGTATTGCCGCGTCGATCGATTCTCGACGGTCAGGGCCTCGCAGCCCGGCGATCCGGCCATTTACGCCGTCACCGATTTCAAACGCGATTATCCGATGACCGTCGAGGCCGAGCGTCAGATCGACGATGCGCTCACCGACATGATTCGCCTGGGAGTGCGCGCGCTGCTGGTCGCCAAGGATCAGCGCCTGGTGGGACTCGTGACTTCATACGACATTCAGGGCGAGCGCCCCATGCAGTTCCTGCAGTCCTCGAACTACAGCCGTCATCAGGACATACGCGTGATGGACGTGATGACGCCGTGGGACGAGCTGGTCGCCTTGGACTGGGAAAGCGTCGAATCCGCGCGCGCCGGCGAGCTGCTGGCCGTGTTCGAACAAAGAAATCTCACCCACTTGCTCGTCATCGAGGTCGACCGCAAGACCTCGCACGGCGTGGTGCGTGCCCTCGCATCCCGCTCGCGCTTGATGCGTCAGCTCGCGGGCGCCGGCTCAGCTCCTCTGAAGCCAGGTCACCGTGCCGATGCCCGCGAAGGTCATCAGCAGCGAGCCGATAAGGTGCGCTCCGATCGCCATTAGGGCGACGCTCTTGCGTCCGGATTGCATGAGCATGACCACTTCCGCCGAGAACGTGGAGAACGTGGTGAGTCCGCCGCAAAATCCCGTGGTCAGAAACAGCCGCCACTCCGGCGCGAACGCCGGGTACTGGATGAAGAACGCCACCGCGACGCCGATGATGTAGCAGCCGATGAGATTCGCGGCGAGCGTGCCGGGCGGAATCGCCGGAAACAGTTTGTTCAGGAATATCGCGAGCACCCATCGCAGCAGACAGCCGAGCATCCCGCCGACGGCGACGGCCACGAGTGATCTCCACCAGATCATATCGGCGCCTTCCTGACGCTCAGCCAGTAGACCGGCGCGCCCACGGCAAGCAGTGCCGCGCCCCAGGCCATGGGCTCGAGACCTGCGCCGATGATGGCCCAGACCGAATACACCGTGGCGAGCACGGCGACGACCGCGATCGCGAGCGTCCGGCGCCTGCGCACCGCGCGCCCGGCGCGCCAATGGAGCTTCAGAAGCGCGAGCGAACACAGCGTATACAGCACCAGACACGCCGTGGTCGACAGCAGCGTCATGAACGTGAATACCTTCACCATCGACTGCTGATAGAACATGAGGATCAATATCGACACCAGCGCGCTCGTGAACACGAGCGAGAAGGTCGGCGTGAGGCGGCGCGAATCGCGGGCGAAAATGCGTGGAAACACGCCGTTCTTGGCGAGCACATTGGGTAGCTCGCCTTGCAGCAGAATCCAGCCGTTGAGCGCGCCCAGTCCGCTGATCGCGGCAAACACGGCGAGTACCTTGCCGGCCCCCGCGCCCCAGAAACGTGTGGCGACATCGACGAACGGGGCATTGGAGGAGGCAAGCTGCGCCGGCGGCACGAGCAGGAGCACGGTGGTGCAAGCGATGGCGCAGATCAACGCGGTCAGCGCCGCGCCGATCAGGGTGGCGCGCGGAATGGTGTGTCCCGGATCACGCACCTTGCTCGCCGGGATGGTCGCAGACTCGAGGCCGAGCAGCGCCCAGAGAGTCTGCGTCGCCGCCGCGGTGGTGGCTCCGGCGGATAGCGGAATGCCGGCCGCGGCCCGCACCGTGGTCGAGCGCACCGCGAATAAACCGAGCGCGGAGATCGCGATCAGCGGCATGAGCTTCAGCACCGTCGTGACACCTTGCACCCGTCCGGATTCTTTGAGCCCAAAGCAGTTGACGAAGGTCAACAGCCACAGCGCAAATAGCGTAACGCCGACGGAGGCACCCGGCACGTCCGCGATCCACGGCATCAACGGCGTGAGGTAGCTGACGGCCCCGGTGGCGATGGCGACGTTGCCCACCCAGATGGAGATCCAATAGCCCCACACCATGAGGAATGCGGTCAACGGTCCGAAGGCGCTCTTGACGTAACCGTAGGGACCGCCCGCGTGCGGAAAGGATCGGCTCAAGCTTGCGAACACGACGGCGAGGAGCAGTGCGCCGGCGGATGTAAAACCCCAGGCCACGACGCTATTCAGGCCGTAAGGAGCCAGTGAGGCGGGCAGCAAGAACACGCCGGAGCCGATGGAATTACCGACCACCAACGCGACGCACATCCAAAACCCAAGCAGCGGGGCGCGCGCGGGTGCGGTCATGAGGAAAATCGCATCGGCCCGATCGTAATCGGTTTGCAAGGCCGACGCAAAGCACCGGCTCCCACGGAACGCGCTACGGCACTATCATGCCGTGGTTCGGTCTACTTGCGCATGCAGTCGAGGTCGAGGATGAGGGTCAGGGTGGAGATACGCATCGTTGCTGATGGCCGCCCTGTCGTCTTGGTACTCCGCTCGCGGCGCGCCGGACTCGGCGGCACCGCCCTATGCGATCGCCTCCCGCATCGAGGCGCATCCGTATCTGCGCATGCCGGCGACGGCCGGACGGCCCTATTCCGAAGCTCCTGTCGCAGACCGGCGCATTCAAGGATACGCCCCATCTGGTGCCGAGCGATGAGCTCCTGCCCTACGATCTGATCCTTCCCTTTTGGTCGGACGGCGCGGAGAAGCTGCGGTGGATCGCCGTGCCTGCCGGGAAGATCGAAGTTCTCGCCGAGCGGCGAGTGGGTCTTTCCCGCGGGTACCGTGTTCGTGAAGACCTTCGAGCTGCCGATCGATGCGCGCGATCCGACGCGCAAGCGTCGGCTCGAGACCCGTCTTTTGATGGTCCAGGGCGGCGGCCTGGTGTACGGCGTGGTCTACAAATGGCGGCCGGACCTGAGCGATGCCGACTTGCTGCCGGATGGCTTGACCGAGAAGCGTGCCGATCACGAACGCGGCGGGTCGAGACGCATTCGCAGACCTGGGACTACCCGAGCCGCAAGGACTGCATCACTTGCCACACCAAGCTCTCGGGCGGCGTGCTCGGCGTCAAGACGCGCCAGCTGAATCACGACTTCGCCTACCCGTCGGGCGTCGTCGGACAACGAGCTGCGCGAGTGGAATCACCTGGGACTGTTCGCGACGCCCTTCGGGAAGCCGACATCCAGAGACTTGCCGCGGCTCGCGGCGCCCGACGACAAGTCGCGCAGCGTTGAGGATCGCGCGCGATCCTACCTCGATGCGAACTGCTCGCAGTGCCATCGACCGGGCGGCACGGTGGCGGGATTCGACGCGCGCTACGACACGCCGCTCGAGCGGCAAGGACTGGTGAACGGCGAGGTGCTGCTCGATCAGGGCATCGATCGTCCGCGCATCATCTCGCCGCACGATATCTGGCGATCGATCGCCTACATGCGCATCGACACAGTGGGCGACATCCGCATGCCGCCGATCGACCGCGAGACCATCGACGAGCACGGCGTCGCCCTGATGCGGGAGTGGATCGACAGCATGCCCGGGCGACCCGTGCTGGCTCCGCCGGCGATCGAGCCGGCAGGCGGCACGTTCAACAAGCCGGTCGAGATCCGACTGACCGAGAGCCAAGCGGATGCGGACATCCGCTACACCCTGGACGGCAGCGTCCCGGGCCCCTCGGACGCGCGCTACGACAAGCCGATCGTGCTCTCGGGTCCCGCGGTGGTGCGCGCGAGCGCGTTCAAGGACGGATTCACCCGCAGCATCACCGCGCAGGAAGTGTTCGTCGTGGCCCCGCTAATCGCTCGCAACGACGGCGATCGACCAGGGACTCTTGCCGGCCTTGACGCCGCTGGATCTCCTGGTTGCTCTTGAGATCGACCACGGAGATGTCGTCCGACGGACCGTTGGCGGTGAACAGGTACTTGCCGTCCGGCGAAAGAGCGATGCCCCAGGGCCGCGTGCCTACCTTGATGTTCGTCACGACCTCATCGCTGTGCGACGTCGATCACCGACACCGTGCCCGCGCGCCCGTTGCTCACGTACAGATAGCGATCGTCGCTGCCGATTTTCACGCTCATCGGGCGCGCACCGCGTCGGCAGGGTGATGGTCTTGAGGGCGGTGAACTTGTTGGAATCGATCACGTTGACCAGTCCCACCGATTCCGAAGGCACGAACGCGATGCCGGCGCTCGGCAGGAACGCCACCGTGCGCGGCCGCGGCGCGACCTTGAAATGGCCGACCACCGTGTAGCCGGTGGTCTCGATGGCGTACACGTCCCCGCCGCTCTCGCAGGTCACGTAGAACTGCTTGCCGTCGGGCGTCACCGCCACGCCCTCGGGCTCCTGGCCGACGGGAATGATGTGCTCCACCTTGGCCTTGGCGATGTCGACCACACTCGCCGATTTGGTGTCCTCGTTCGACACGTAGATCTGGGTTCCGTCCTTGCTCAGCGCAAACTCCTCGGGATCGGAGCCGGCGAAAATCTTGCCCTTGAGCTTGCGGGCGGCGAGATCGACGATGCCGATGCCGTCGGCGGTCTTGTCGGATTCGGCGTCGTTGTCGTCATCGTCGCCGCCGCGCTTGAAGATCGGATTGCCGTGGGCGTCGAGCTGCGGGGGCGCGGCGATCGGCGTGCCGCTCAAGGCAACGTACACGAGCTTGCCGTCCGGACTTCCATGGATGCCTCGCGGCCGCTTGCCGACCGGGATGGTGGCGAGCACCGAATAATCGGCGCCGCTGATCACGGTGACGTCGTTCGAGCGCTCGTTGGACACCACGATCTGGTAGGACGCGGCGCACGCGCCGCGCGGCAAGGCGCTGAGCCGCGAGCAGCGCCGCGAGGGCCGCGAGAGAAAGCGCCGCAGGTGCCCGGCGCGAGGGCGCCGCTTGGGTGAGCGAATATCCGGCGATGGCCATCGGCTGTTTTTCCTCGAAATTACTCGCTCTGTCGAGCGGATGGGTATTTGTCAGAAGGGTGCCGTTTCGACCGTTCAATTGCAAGCGCTGCGCCTGCCGCGGCGTGGCCGCGATATAATTCCTGCCGGGGCGCATCGCTTCCTCCGGCACAGGAGATTCCGCATGAAGAAACATCACATCAAGACCGATCTACCCGGACCCAAGGCGCGCGAGCTCATAGCGCGCGATGCCCTCGTGGTTTCGCCCTCGTATCCGCGTGAATATCCGTTCGTCATGTCCCATGGCAAGGGCGCGCAGGTGTGGGACGTCGACGGCAACCGCTTCCTCGATTTCGCGGCCGGCATCGCGGTGTGCAGCACCGGGCACAGCCATCCCGTCGGTGGTGCAGGCGATCAAGGATGCGGCGGAGCGCTTCCTGCACATCTCCTCGGACTACTGGCACGAAGGTCAGGTGCGCCTCGCGGAACGCATGAACGATCTGGCGCCGATCGAGGGTCCGGTGATGAGCTTTTTCGCACAGTCCGGGACGGAAAGCGTGGAAGGAGCGCTGAAGCTCGCGCGCGACGTCACCGGGCGCGGGCGCTTCCTCGGATTTCTCGGCGGTTTTCACGGCCGCACCATGGGGTCGCTCTCCTTCACGTCGAGCAAGTACACCCAGCAAAAGGGTTTCTTCCCGACGATGCCCGGGGTGACTCACGTCCCCTATCCGAACAATTATCGGCCGCTGTTCGCCGGCGCCGATCAGGGCCAGGCGGTGCTGCGCTACATCGAGGAGGAACTGTTCGTTCGCAACGTGCCCGCGGGCGAAGTGGCGGCGGTGCTGATCGAGCCGATCCAGGGAGAGGGCGGCTATCTCGTTCCGCCGGACGGCTTTCTGGCGGGCCTGCGGCAGCTCTGCGACCGGCACGGCATTTTATTGATTTTCGATGAGGTGCAGTCGGGCGTCGGCCGCACCGGCAAAATGTTCGCGGCGGAGCACTGGGGGGTCGAGCCGGACATCATGACGCTCGCCAAGGGTCTGGGATCGGGGTTGCCCATCGGCATGGTGGTCGCCAAGCGCAGCATCATGCAGAAATGGACGCGCGGGGCGCACGGCAACACCTTCGGAGGCAACCCCGTGTGCTGCGCGGCCGCGCTCGCGACCCTCGATCTCGTCGAGCGGGAATATTGCGCGAACGCCGCCAAGGTCGGCAGCTATTTCATGAAGCGCTTGCATGCGCTCGCCCATAAATACCCCGTCGTCGGTGAGATTCGCGGCAAGGGATTGATGATCGGCATGGAGCTCATCCTCGATCCCTCGAGCAAGGCGCCCGCGAAGAAGCTGTGCGATGCTCTGATCAACCGTGCCTACCACAACGGCCTCATGTTGTTGATGTGCGGCCAGAGCACGGTGCGCTTCATGCCACCGCTCATGATCGGCGAGGCCGACGTCGACGAGGCGATCGAGTTGCTGAGCCAGTCGCTCGATGAGGTGCTGGCCGATCAGCGCCCGCCGGTCGATCGAGGAGTGGCCGCGGTCTGACCGCGCCGCGCTGCGCGGGCCGCGCACGCCGCGCAGGCCGGCCCGCGCTCGGCCGCTCAATCGTTCAGCCGCCCGTATTTCTTGAGCACGGCGCGCAGCTGATCGTGCGGAAGCGCGATGACTTTGTGATCGTCCACGCCGAGCATGTCGTGCGCGGCGATCATGGCGTTCACGATCGCCTCTTCGGTGGCTTCGACGGTGGCGCGAAACACGGGGTCGAGCAAGTCGTTCGGCAGCATCTTGAGATCGACCACGTGGTCCGCCGCCGCGGCGCCGGAGTTGGCCGTCGAGAACGCGATGAAGATGTCGCCCGAGCCGTTGCCCGAAATGCTGCCGTTGCGGCCGAGTCCCGAGCGTGACCCGCCGGGTGAGCCGTTTCAGCTGATGCGCGAGGAGCGGTGCGTCGGTCGCGACGACGACGATGATGGAGCCGAGCTCTTGTTTATCCGAGGGGATGAACGCATACGGCTCGGGCGCGGCAATTTCGCGACCCACGTTGATGCCCGCGATGCGCAGATTGTCGCGCGTTCCGTAGTTGCACTGGACGAGGACACCGATCGTGTAGCCGCCGTTCTTCGCACCCAGGCGTCGCGAGGAGGTGCCGATGCCGCCCTTGTAGCCGTTGCAGATCATCCCGGTGCCGCCGCCGACGCTGCCTTCCTCGACCGCACCGCCGTGCGCGCCGTCGAGCGCGCGATAGACATGCTCGGGCTTGACGTGAAAGCCGTTGATGTCGTTCAGCCACCCGTCCCAGGTTTCTGCGACCACGGGCAGCGACCACCAGTCGTCGTCCGGGCCCGGACTGCCGTGCGCCACCCGCCACTGTATGACGGCATCGCGCACGACGCCGACGCTGTGCGTATTGGTGATCATCACGGGCCCGTCGAGAAAGCCCGACTCCTCGACCCAGGTGGTGCCGGTCATCTCGCCATTGCCGTTCTGCGCGAACCAGGCGGCGAAGACCGGATCGGAGATCGAGTCAGGACCGCGCGGCAGGACGGCCGTGACGCCGGTGCGCACGGGCCCGCGCCCGACTTTCAGCTTGCCCGAGCCCGGAGATGAGCGTGGTGTGACCGACCAGGACGCCCGCGACGTCGGTAATGGCGTTGAGAGGCCCCGGAGTGCCGTCGAAGGGAATGCCGAGATCGCGCGCACGGGGTTGCGGCAGAGTGCTGGCCGGAGGCGCCGGTGCCGGTTTGCGAGCGGCCGCAACCGCGGTCATGCCCGAGAGGGCGATGAGCGCGCAGAGCAGGGCGCGACGCGATTGAGTGAGGCGCATGGTTCTGTTCCTTAATCTTCGTATGCCGGCCGGGCCGCGGCGCCGGGCCTGGCCGGCCGCGCCGGCCGCGAGCGATGGTACACTCGAGCCGATGCCGCGCAGCCGCTCGCCCATTCTCGCAGTACTTTTGCTTTTTGTCTGGGCTATTCCCGCGCCGAGTTTCGCCGCGGAGGAAAAGAAGCTCTTCATCTACAACTGGAACGATTTCATCGGCCCCGACACCATCGCGCAGTTCGAACGGCTCACCGGGATCAAGGTCACCTACGACGTCTACGATGCCGAAGAGACCATGGAGGCCCGGTTGCTCGCGGGCGGATCCGGATACGACCTGGTGAGCGCCTCCATCGGACTACTTCAGCCGCGAGATCAAGGCGGGGGTCTACGAGACGCTCGACAAATCGAAGCTTCCCAACTTGAAGAATCTCGACCCGCGCATTCTAGAGATCCAGGCGGCCTACGACCCGAACAATGCCCACGCGGTGCCCTACCTGCATTCCATCAACGGCTTCGCCTACAACGTCGACATGGTCAAGGCGCGCATGCCGAATGCGCCGGTCGACAGCCTCGACATGCTGTTCAAGCCGGAAGTCGTCGCGAAATTCGCCGACTGCGGCGTGACGTTTCTCGATTCCCCCGAGGACGTCATCCAGCTCGCGCTCAACTACCTGGGTCTCGATCCGAACAGCACCCGGCGCGAGGACTTCAAGGCCGCCGAGGAGATGCTGCTCAAGGTGCGCCCGTACATCCGCTCGTTCGACTCTTCCGAGTACATCAACGGACTCGCGAACAAGGAGATCTGCGTCGCCATGTCGTGGTCGCCCGACTACGCGATATCGCATGCACGCGCCCGCGCGGCGGGCGTCAACGTGAATCTCGCGTTCACCGTGCCCAAGGAAGGCGCGAACGAGACGTTCTCATCGCTCCTCATCCCCGCGGGGGCGCCGCACCCCGAGGCCGCCTATCAATTCATCAATTTCATTCTGCGTCCCGACGTCATCGCCGCGGTCAGCAATGCCATCTATTACGGCAATGACAACATCGCTTCCCGGCCTCTGGTCGATCCGCGCATTCTCGCCGACGCGACGCTCTATCCCACGCCCGAGATCGAAGCAAGGCTCTATAAATCCACGGAGATCGATGCGGCCACCGAGCGTCTGCGCACGCGCACTTGGACGCGGATCAAGACCGCGAAATGAGGTTAACGTGCTGAACGACACATCGCACCTGGGCCGCATCGTCGGCTTCACCCAAATGCAGGACGGGACCCGCGAGGACTACGAGCTGCTCGAGCGTCACGAGCGGGACTACCTGCGGATGCTCCCCGACCGCATCCTGCGCGCCCTCGAGGGGCTGCAGGGCGGGCTCGGGGGTTATCCGGTCACGCGCCTGGAGCACTCCCTCCAGGCGGCAACCCGCGCGCGGCGCGACGGGGCGGATATCGAGATGATCGTGGCTGCGCTCATCCACGACATCGGCGACGATCGTGGCGCCCTTCAATCACGCGGAAATTGCAGCCGCCACCTTACGCCCGTTCGTGCGGCCGGAGGTGACGTGGATCGTCGAGCAGCACGGCCTCTTTCAGAGCTATTACTACGCTCATCATCTCGGCGGCGACCGCCACGGGCGCGACCGGCACCGCGAGCACCGCTGGTATCGGGCGTGCGAGGACTTTTGCGCCAACTGGGACCAGAGCTCGTTCGATCCGAGCTACGCTTCAGAGCCGCTGCAATCCTTCGAGCCTCTGGTGCGCGAGATTTTCACCCGCAAGGCCTGGGATCCCCGCCACGTCGGAACCAGCGGATAGGCTAGCTGCGCTTTGAGTCAGCGCTCGGCCATCTGTGCATCCAGCAGCCGCTGCCGCTCGGTGCGGCGCATGAGGTAGCCGGCCGCCAGGACGCAAACGCCGACCAGACAGATGATGAGGCTCGCGAGGGCGTTGATGTCCGGACTCACGCCGAGCTTCACCTTGGAGAAAATCACCATCGGCAGGGTGCTCGCTCCGGGCCCTGAGACGAAGCTCGAAATCACCAGATCGTCCAACGACAGGGTGAAGGAGAGGAGCCAGCTCGAAGCGAGTGCGGGCATGATGATGGGAAGGGTCGTATCGACGAAGGCGCGCACGGGGCCTGACCCTAAGTCCATGGCGGCCTCCTCCAGCGAGCGGTCGGCGCTTGCGAGCCGCGACTGCACCGTGATGGTGACGTACGCCGTGCAGAATGCGATGTGCGCGATGGCGATGGTGGTGAAGCCCCGATGCGGCCAGCCGATCACGTGGAGCATGGAAATGAACAGCAAGAGCTGTGTGATGCCGGTGATGATTTCAGGCATCACCAGGGGCGCATTCACCATACCGGTGAGCAGCAGCCGTCCGCGGAACCGGCTGAAGCGCACCAGCGCGATGGCTGCGAGTGTGCCGAGAATCACGGCTCCGGTCGACACGACGACGCCGATCTCCAGTGACAACCAGGCGGCATCGAGGATCTGATCGTTGTGCACCAGCTGACGGTACCAGCTGGTCGAGAATCCGCCCCAGACGCTCACCAGGGCGGAGGCGTTGAACGAGTACCCGATCAGCACGATGATCGGCAGGTAGAGGATGGCGATACCGATGCACAGGATGGAAATGAGCAGCGGCGAAGGGCGGTTCTGCACCTCAGGCCTCGAGTTGCTTGGTGTTGTAGTGCTGATAGAGGGCGATCGGGCCGACCAGGAGCACCAGGAACGCCACGGCGACCGCGGAAGCGACCGGCCAGTCGCGATTGCCGAAGAATTCGTCCCAGAGCACGCGGCCGATCATGAGATTATCGGGGCCGCCGAGGAGCGTGGGAATCACGAACTCGCCGACCGCGGGAATGAACACCAGCATCGAGCCGGCGATGATCCCGGGCATGGACAAGGGGAGCGTCACGTCGAGGAACGTGCGCCAAGGCGGGCTGCCCAGGTCCGCCGCCGCTTCGAGCAGCGGGTATTCGAGCTTCTCCAGCGTCGCAAATAGCGGCAGCACCATGAAGGGCAGATACGAATAGATGATGCCCAGATACACGGCGAGGGTGGTGTGCATGATCTTGAGCGGCTGATGGATGACCCCGAGCCACAGCAGCGCCGAGTTGAGGAGCCCGGTCTCGCGGATGATGCCCTCGAGCGCGTAGACCCGCAGCAGGAACGAGGTCCAAAACGGTAAGATGATGATGAGCAGGAGCACACTCTGCGTGCTCTTCGAGGTGCGGGCGATCGCATAGGCCATGGGATAACCCACGGCGAGGCAGATGAGCGTGGAAAAGAACGCCGTCCTGATCGAATAGATGTAGGACAGGCCGTAGACTTCGTCGGTGAACAGATACTGGAAGTTACTGAGGCTCAGCGTCAAATGGATGTGCCGATCGGGACTGATCGATAGAATGTCGGTGAAGGGGGGGACGCGCAACGCCGTGTCGGCAAAGCTGATCTTCAGCGCGAAGGCGAATGGAATGAGAAAAAATACCAAGAGATACAGCATCGGCGGCAAGATGATGAACCACTTGCCGTTGCGCATCAGCCACTCCCCGCGTCCCCGCGGTGCCGCGATCAGGTCCTTGACGCTATCGATTCCGTCCCTCATTTCCCGTCATCCCCCCGCGTGAGCGCGCGCAAGAAGAAACCCCTGGCCGACGCCGCGCCTCGCGCACGCGCCGCGCGCGGCCTGCAACGACAACGCTTGATCGACGCGTGCATCTCGGCCCTGCACATTCACGGCCCCTCGCACACCACGGTGGAAAAAGTGGTCGCGATCGCCAAAATGTCTCCCGGCATCGTCCGTTTCTACTTCGATTCCAAGGCCGCGATGCTGGTCGCCTCGTTGCAGTTCCTCGCCGCGGAATTCGAGGAGAGGGTGCTGCAGCCGGTCGCCCGGCTGAAGTCGACCCCGGTGCCGGCGCTCGAGCTCCTGGTCGATCTTTATCTCGATCCCGAGATTGCCAGCCCGCGCAAGGTCTCCGTTTGGTATGCCTTCTGGGGCGAGGCCAGCTCGCGGCAGGAATACTACGACATTTGTGGACAGAAGGACGAGAGCTTCGCCGCGATGGTGCGCGAGCTCATCGGTCGGCTGATCGACGAGACCTCGCAGCCGCAACTCGATCCCGACGGCGTCGCGCTGGGACTCATCGGGGTGCTCGAGATGCTTTGGCAGGATTTCGCATTCCGTTCGGAGGAGAACATCGATCGGGTTGCGGCCAAGCGGCGCTGTATGGCGTACCTGCGCTCGGTATTTCCCGGCCAGTTCGCGCAGCCGCGCGGCGCGCACGAGACCGCGTCGCGCGCTGCCGCCGGATTCGCGGGGTGGGCGTACGGCAATGCGCGCGTCGCGTTGCTCGAGCGCGACGCGCTGTTTCGATGTACCTGGCAGATCGCCGCACACGTCGCGCAGATCCCCCGTGCGGGCGATTTCGTGACGGCCGATCTCGGTGCGGAGCGCGTGCTGGTGGTGCGCGATGCCTACGGTACCCTGCATGCGCTGCGCAATAGCTGCCCGAAAGTGCCTCACGCCTTGGTGGTGGAAAGCCGCGGGCGCTCCGCAGGCACGTTCCGCTGCCAGGTGCATGGCGTCGAGTTCGATTTCGAGGGTCGCTGCGTGGGCGGGGGGCGGGGCGATCTGACGAGACTCGAACTGCGCACCGCCGATCATCTGATCTGGGTCGGGGCGCCGCGGGCGCAGCATCCGCCCCGACCGCTGGGACCGGGCGGCAACAGGCCGAGCGCGCGCGAGGCACTCTACACCGCAACGACGATCACGGAGCGCGAGATCGAGGTAGCCGCGAACTGGAAACTCCTCGTTGAGCAATGGCTCGAGACGGTGCCGGCCGATGCGGCAGGGGCGGCCTCGGTGGATTGCATCACCTGGTCCTCGCGCCCTCTCGAGGGGGGGACGAGCTTCAGCGCGCGGTGCTATCGAGCGCTCGTCAAGGAAGCCATCGACGAGCCTTGGCTGCAGCGCTTCGTCGCGCCGAACCAGTTGCTGCAATGGCGTCCCGACGGGCTCACGGTCATCCAGGCGATCCCCGCTTCGCCCCAGAGCTGTCGCCTGCGCCTCATTTGCGTTGCCCGCAGCCCCCAGGGGCCGGAGGTGCGCGCGGGCCACTACCTGGCCACGCGGCTCACGCGCTGGACGCGGGCCTCGACGCGCGCGGTCGCCGAGTCCGCGCAGCGCGGCGTGATGGACTTCGGATATCGGGCCGGCCCGGGTCTCGCGCCTGCCCTGAGCTGGTTTCGTGGTTATCTGACGGCTCACGTGCCGGCGCTCGCACTCGAGCGACCACCTGCTTAGCGTAATTCACTATAATCCGTCGGCCGCATCACCGAGTTGCGGCGTTTCTGGAGAACGCAATGAATCTGGCTTCCTTGAGCACCAGCGATTGGCAGGGCCGCGCGGCGCGCGCGCGTTACGAGACACGTCACTTCATCGACGGGAACTTCGTCGATTCGGTCAAAAAAGGCCGCTTCAGCGTGGTCAATCCCGCGACCGGCACGGTGTTGTGCGAGGTCAGTGCGGGCACGAAGGAGGACATCGATCTGGCCGTGGCGGCCGCCCGCAAGGCCTACTACTCGAGGGTGTGGAGTCGCAAGGCGCCGCGCGAGCGCATGGCCGTGCTCGCGGCCTTCAGCCGCTTGATCAAGGAGAACACCGAGCGCTTCGCGCTGCTCGATACGTTGTGCATGGGCAAGCCCATCACCGATATGGTCACCATCGACGTGCCGGCGGCGGCCCTGAATTTCGCCTACTTCGGCGAGCTCATCGACAAGATCGACGGCCAGGTCACGGCCACGGCGCAGGATGCGTTTCATTACATCCTGCGCGAGCCGCTCGGGGTCGTCGGCTGCATCGTGCCGTGGAACTATCCGCTGCTGATGGCGGCCTGGAAGGTGGCGCCGGCGTTGGCGGCGGGAAATTCCGTCGTCCTGAAGCCGGCGGAGCAATCGCCCCTGTCGGGGCTTTTGATGGCGGAGCTGTTCGTGGAAGCGGGCGGGCCGCCTGGGGTGTTCAACGTCGTGAACGGTCTGGGCGAGGCCGCCGGTGCGGCGCTCGCGCTGCACATGGACGTCGCCAAGATCGCTTTCACCGGCTCGACGGAGATCGGCAAGCAGATGCTCGTGTATGCGGGGCAGTCGAACATGAAGCGCGTGGCGCTCGAATGCGGCGGCAAGACGCCGCAGATCTTCCTGCGCGATTTGCCCGACCTGGATGCGGCGGTCACGTACGCCATCAACGGCATTTACGGCAACATGGGCGAGGTCTGCAACGCGGGCTCGCGCCTGCTGATCGACAAGCCGATCGCCAAGCAGTTCATCGAGCGCTTCATCGAGAAGGGCAAGGATGCCTACCGCGCCGGCGATCCCTTGAATCCGGCGACCAACTTGGGGCCCATGGTCACGGCGGCGCACCGCTCGCGCGTGCTGAGCTACATCGACAAGGGTAAGCGCGAGGGCGCGCGGCTCGAGTTCGGCGGCAGCTCCCCCGATTTGGCCGGCGCTTATGTCAATCCGACTCTCTTTACGGGCGTGCAAGAACGGCATGACCATCGCGCAGGAGGAGATCTTCGGGCCGGTGGCGGCGGCCATCGAGATCGACGGCGTGTCGGAGGGGCTGAAGGTCGCGAACGACTCGATCTACGGCCTCGCGGCCTCGGTCTGGACTCGGGATCTGACCGTCGCACACAAGACGGTGCGCGATCTCGAGGCCGGCGTCATCTGGGTGAACTGCTTCGATCACGGCGACATGACTCAGCCGTTCGGCGGCTACAAGCAATCCGGACAGGGCCGCGACAAGTGCGTGGAGAGTCTGATTTCATATACGCAGACGAAGTCGGCCTGGATCAATCTCGGCTAGACGGCCTCGCTCAGACAGAGCCATGATCGAAGCGTCGTGCCATTGCAGTCGCGTCCGCATCGACGTCCCGCAGGCGCCGGAGACGGTGAACGAGTGCACGTGCTCGATTTGCCGACGTTACGGCACGCTCTGGGCGTATTACTCGCCGCAGCTTGTAAAGGTCTCGCCGCCCAGCGGCGCGACCGACATCTACATGTGGGGCGAGCGGCGGCTCGAGTTCCATCGATGCAAGGATTGCGGCTGCATCACGCACTGGGCGGCCGTCGACAAAAGCTATGATCGAATGGGTGTCAACGCCCGGCTCATGCCGCCGGAGGTCTTGGCGGCGGCGCGTCGCCTGGTGGATAACGGGCGACCGCGCTAGGCGAACACTTCAGGCGGATTCGGCAGCCGGAATTCGGGAATGCGCTCGCGCAGCAGGTTGTGAAACTCGTGCATGTAGCCTTCCAGCCTCGATAGCGGTCCGGGCCGGTAGCTGCTCGAGGCGAGGCCCCGCTGCACGCGTCCGCACAGCCACTTATCCTCGTTGTTCACTTGCGTGTTGATGCGGTTGGACAAAAATCGCGCGGCGCGCAGCGCCGGGCTCGCATCGGCAAGGCCGAACGTCGTACCCCGCACGATGCACTTGCCGGGAGCTCCGGGCAGGAGCTGGAAGAAGTCCATCTGATCGGGGAACACGTCGATGCCGAGGTTCGGCAGCGCACTGTAGAAGCGCCAGCAGCGGCGCAGCTTCTCCGGCAAGTGGCCGGCCGCTTCGCCGATGATGCTCTGATAGGCTCGCTCCGACCAGCGCGAGGAAGGCTTCTCCCGCATCCAGCTCAAGCCGCGCGCGACACCGGGGACCTGAGCCTGGTCCTCGTAGTCGGGCGTGAACATGCGATACAACCCCGGATGGCCGATGGGCACGTGATAGGACTCGAGATAGTTGTCCATCGCGATTTTCCAGTCGACGTTCCAGACGTCCGTGGAGATGGGCGCGAGCGGCACCATGTCCTCGAAGCGATAAGGCGCGAGTTCCTCGGCGAGCTTCCCCCAGGTCTTGGCGACCGGCGCCGGATCTCCCGCGAGGCACACGAAAACGAAGCCGAGCGCGGTGTCGACGCGCACCGGCCGCAGGCTGTGCTCGGCACGATCAAGACCCGGAAAGGTATCGCGCATGGGAACGCCCACGAGGCCGCCGTCGTGGCGATAGCTCCAGCCGTGATAGGGACAGGTGATGGTCGCCGCGCAAGTGCCGGCGCCGTCGAGCAGGCGCGAGCCGCGGTGCCGGCAGACATTGTGGAAAGCCCTGATGGAGCCGTCCTTGTCGCGCATGACGAAGACGCTCTCCGGACCCAGATCGAAAGTCTCGTAATCGCCCGGCCGAGGGATCGAATTCACATGACAGACGATCTGCCAGCTCGGCATGAGCACCCGCTCGATTTCAAGCGCGGTGAGCGCCGGATGGCCGTACACCCAGGCAGGCAGCGCGCGGTGACTCGGGACGGCGGTCGGAGGGGCGGCAGTGGCGGCAGTGGCGGCGTCGGGCTTCGTGGCGGACAGGCCGGTCATGTTATCCTCCGTCACCTTATATGGTCATGCAATTTACCCGCGGGTGCCTTGCTTGGCAAGTGGCGGTGCAGCAGAAAATCCTGTGGAAAACCTCAATAAAGACCGGCTCTCCAGGCAACTGCAGCACCCGCATTGGACAGGTGCAATCGCTTATATAGTCATATAAACTCCCCGTCCCGGCCGGACGCGCAACGCTTCCTAAGCCAACAAAACCAAGGAGAGCACCATGGCCAGAAAACTGACCAATAACAATGCACAATTCCGCCGCGCGGTGAAGCGGCTGCCGTTGGGCGTTGCCTCCAATTTCCGCTACTGGGGCGAGGACCGGACGATCTACGTGAAGCACGGCAAGGGCGCGCGCATCACCGATCTCGACGACAACGTCTACGTCGATTACCGCATGGGCTATGGGCCGGCCATTCTCGGCTATGCGGACGAGCGCGTGGATGCCGCCGCGCGCGAGGGAATGAGCGTCGGGGGCGTGTTCGCGCTCGCCACCGAGCGCGAGCTCAACGTCGCCGAGCGCATCGCCAAGATGGTGCCGGCCGCGGAGCTCGTGCGCTTCTCGAACTCGGGAACCGAGGCGGTCATGGCGGGGCTGCGGCTCGCCCGCGCTTTCACCGGGAAGGATGATTACGTGATTCTCGAGGGGAGCTATCACGGGCTGTTCGATGCCGCCATGTGGTTCACGCCGATGGACAAGTGGACGCAGGTGGGCGACCCCGAGATCAAGCCCTACAGCGAGGGGGTGCCCGTGAGCACGAAGAGCTTCGCTCACTTCGTGCAGGCAAACGACGCCAACCAGCTCGAGGACGTGTTCAAGCGCCACGGCAACAAGATCGCCTGCATGCTGATCGAGCCCATCATGGGCAACTGTCTCGGCATCGCGGCAGAGCCCGAATACCTGCGCGCGGCGCGCGAGCTGTGCACCAAGCACGGCGTCGTAATGCTCATCGACGAGGTGAAGACCGGCTTTCGCGTCGCGCGCGGCGGGGTGCAGGAGCTCTACGGCGTGCATGCGGATCTGTGCACGTTCGCCAAGGCGCTCGGCAACGGCTACCCGATTTCGGTGCTCGCCGGCCGCGAGCACATCATGCGCAAGATCGGGCGCGGCGTCGCGCACGGTGGGACATACACGGCGCACTCGGTGTCGCTCGCCGCGGCGGAGAAAACCCTGGAAATTCTCGACGAGACCGACGCGCTCGAGCGCGTCGCCGACTACGGCACGAAGCTGCGCACCGGCATGCGTGCGATCCTGCAGGCGCGCGGCATCGCCCACAGCTTCGTCGGTCATCCGTCCATGAGCGGGCTGTACTTCGCGCAAAACCCACCGCGCAACTATCGCGCCTGGAAGAGCAGCGATTATTCGTTCTACGACGCCATGGCGCAGGTGCTGCACGATGAGGGCGTGCTGTGCGAGCCCGACTCGCGCGAGCCGTGGTTCGTGTCCGCGGCGCACGATGCGCAGTGCCTGAGCGACACCTTGAAGGGTTTCGAGATCGCCGTCGACACGACGCTGCGCGCGGGCGGTGCAACCCATAAAGTCACCGCTTGAGTGCCGCGGTTGCGGCGCGCGAGCCCCTCGATGCGGTGATCGTCGGGGCGGGCCACAATGGGCTGGTGGCGGCTTGCTATCTGGCGCGGGCCGGGCTCAAGGTGCAGGTGCTCGAGCGCCAGCCGTTCATCGGCGGTGCGGCGGTGAGCCGGCGCCTGTACAAGGACTTCACGTACTCGAACTGCTCGTACGTGTGTAGTCTCCTGCGCCCGGAGATCATGCGGGCGCTCGAGCTGCCGAAGCACGGCCTGCAGGTGATCCCCTACGAGGGCGGGTGCACGTTCATGCAGGGCGGCGGCCATCTCGCGCTCTACGACAATCACGATGCGTTGCGCCGCGAGATCTCGCGGCATTCGAAGCGCGATGCGGAAGCCTACGACCGCTACTCGCGCGATGTGATGCGTCAGTGCCAGTTCATCAAGCCGTTGCTGATGCGCGAGCCTCCCGATCCGACCTCGTTCAAGCCGCGCGACCTCAAGGAGCTCCTGTATCTAGGCCAGCGGTTTCACAATCTGGGCGAGGCGCGCATGTACGACACGCTGCGCTTCTGGAGCATGAGCGCCGCGGATTTTCTCGACGAGTACTTCGAGAGCGAGATCGTCAAGGCGCATTTTGCCGGCAGCTCCATCATCGGCACGGCCTTGGGGCCGCGCTCGCCGGGCACGGCCTACGTCTTGTTGCATCACTACATGGGCGATATCGACGACACCGTGGGCGCTTGGGGATTTGCCCGCGGCGGCATGGGCGCCGTCAGCAATGCGCTCGGCAAATCGTTCGAGGCGAGCGGCGGGACGATCCGCGCCGCGGCGCCGGTCAGCCAGGTTCTCGTGAAGGGCGGCCGCGCCACGGGCGTCGTGCTCGAGGACGGTGAGGAGATCCATGCACGCCTGGTGATCTCCAATCTGGACGTGCGCCGCACCTTCCTCAAGCTGGTAGACGCAAAGGACTTGCCGCAGGATTTCGTACATCGAGTGCGCAACTTCAAAATCCGCGGCTCCTCCGGCAAGCTCAACATCGCCCTCGACGGCCTGCCGCAATGGCCCGCGATTCCGCAAGGCTCGTCCTGCACGCGCGGCGACATGCACGTCACCGATACCCTCGAGATGATGGAGCGCGCCTACGACGATTGGAAAGATGGGCGCTGGTCGCGCGCTCCCTACATCGACATGCTGATTCCCTCGCAGATCGATCCGACCATGGCGCCCGACGGCAAGCACTACATGTCCGTGTTCGTGCAGTATTGCCCCTATGAGCTCGCCGACGGCGCGTGGGACGCGGACAAGCGGCAGGGCTTCGGCAACACGGTGATCGAGACCATTGCCCGGCACAGCCCGAATTTCAAGGACCTCATCCTGCACGCCGAGATTCGCACCCCCTGGGACATCGAGAACGAGGTCGGCTTGACCGAAGGCAACATCTTCCAGGGCGAGCTCACCATGGATCAGCTGCTCTTCAATCGGCCGGTGCCGGGCTTCGCGCAATACCGCGCGCCGGTTCGCGGCCTGTACATGTGCGGCTCGAGCACGCATCCGGGCGGGGGAGTCATGGGCGCGCCCGGCGCGAATGCCGCTCGCGCGGTGCTCAAGGATCTCGGGAGACTGCATTGAGCGAGCGCTACGATTGCATCGTGGTGGGCGCCGGTCACAACGGCTTGGTATGCGCCGCGACGCTGGCACGAGGCGGCCGCTCGGTACTCGTGCTCGAGGCGCAGGCCCAGGTCGGCGGCGCCGCGCTCACGCGCGAGTTCGCCCCGGGCTTTCAAGTCTCGGCATGCGCGCACCTCGTCCATCAATTGCGCGCCGATGTCTTGCGCGATCTCGAGCTCGAGGCGCATGGGCTCAAATGGGCCGCGCGTACCATGCCCACCACGGCCTTGGGACCGGACGGCGCCCGCTTGCGGGTGGGCGATGAATCAGGCGGACCGGACGCGGCGGCTTTCAAGGCCTATAGCGCACGAATGCGGCGCTTCGCGGAGGCGCTGGTGCCGGTGCTCTCCCGCGTACCGCCGCGCCTCGGCACTTCCGACTGGAAGGACTACGCGGCGCTCGCGAGACTCGGTTGGCAAATCCGCAGACTCGGCCGCGACGACATGCGCGAGCTCCTGCGCATCGGCGGGATGAACGTGTACGACTTGCTCGAGGAGCACTTCGAGACGCCGTTGCTCAAGGGGGCTCTCGGGTTCGACGCCGTGCTCGGCACGAATTTCGGTCCGCGCTCGCCGGGCACGGTGCTGACGCTCCTGTATCGGCTCGCGACGCAAGCCGCGGCCGGCGGCGGTCTATCGCAACCGGTCGGCGGCGTGGGTGCGCTCTGCGAAGCGCTGGCGCGCTCCGCGACTGCGCACGGCGCGCAGATCCGGGCGCGCACGGCGGTGAAGCGCATCCTGGTCGAGGCAGATCGCGCGGCCGGCGTCGAGCTCGAGTCGGGCGAGCGTATCGCCGCGGCCACCGTGATCTCGAGCGCCGATCCCAAGACCACCTTCTTGCAGTTGCTCGGCACCGCGCAGCTGGACACCGGCTTCGTACGCCGCGTCTCGCATTTGCGCTCGCGCGGCCTTGCGGCAAAGCTGCATCTCGCGCTCGACCGACTGCCTAAGTTCACGGGAGCAACGGAGTCCGATTTGCGCGGGCGCCTGCTCATCTCGCCCTCGCTCGAGTATCTCGAGCACGCCTACAACCACGCGAAATACGGCGAGTATTCGAGCGCGCCGGCCCTTGAGATCACCGTGCCCACGCTCAACGATCCCGCGCTCGCACCCCCCGGCCAGCACGTGCTGTCGGCGCTCGTGCAGTATGTTCCCTATGCTCTCAAGGGTGGCTGGCTCGACGAGCGCGAGCGCTTCACGGGGCTGTGCTTGTCCTTGCTGGAACGCTACGCGCCGGGATTGTCGAGCAGTGTCGTCGGCGTCGAGCTGCTCACGCCCGCGGATATCGAGCAAGAGTTTCGCATCAGCGGCGGTCACTGGCATCACGGCGACCTCGCGTTCGACCAGTTCTTCATGGTGCGGCCGGTGCCGGGCGCAGCCCAGCACGCGACGCCGGTCCCCGGCCTGTATCTGTGCGGCGCAGGCTGTCATCCGGGCGGTGGCGTGATCGGCACCGCCGGCCTGAACGCCGCCCGGCAAGTTCTGGAGGCGGCCTAAATGCCAAGTCCTTCCCACTTCAGCCAACCGTTGCTCCGGACGCCGTTTCACGAGCGCGCGCGGGCGCTGAGCCAGATCGACAGCTTTATCCCGTGGGCCGGATACAGCACGGTGGATGTGTTCACCACGGTGGAGCAGGAATACTTCGCGATCCGCAATGCCGCGACGCTCTACGATTTGACGCCGATGGTGAAGTACCGCATCGCCGGCCCGGACGCCGTGCGCTATCTCAACCGCCTGGTCACTCGCGATATCGCCAAGTTGAAGCCCGACCGGGTGGCTTATGTCGTGTGGTGCGATGACGCCGGACACGTGCTCGATGACGGCACGGTGTTTCGCCTCGGGGAGGACGAGTACCGGCTGTGCACGGCGGAGCGGCAGCTCGACTGGCTGCTCGATTCCGCGTTGGGATTCGATGTCGAGATTTGCGAGACCACCGAGCAGACCGCGGCGCTCGCGGTCCAAGGCCCGACGTCCTGCGCGGTGCTGAAGAAGGCCGGCCTCACCGGAATCGAGCGACTCAAGCCGTTCGAGATCGGCTACTTCGTGCTCGGCCAGGGCCCGCTCATGGTGTCGCGCACGGGCTTCACCGGCGACTTGGGCTACGAGGTGTGGATGTCCCCCGATGACGCCGTGGGCGTCTGGGATGCCCTCATGGACGCCGGCCGCACGCGCGGCATCCGCGCGATCGGCTCGCAGGCGCTCAATGTCGCGCGCATCGAGGCGGGATTTCTAGCCCCGAAGGTGGACTTCCTGTCGGCCGAGCAATCCACGCGTGTCGGCCGCGAGCGCTCGCCGCTCGAGCTCGGCCTCGAGTGGATCATCGACTTCGACAAGGGTCACTTCAATGGCCGCCGTGCGCTGCTCGCCGAGCGTGCCAGGGGTCCGCGCCGGCGGTTGGTGGGGCTCGATATCGACGGCAACAAGCCCGCGCATAATGCGCTGCTCTATGCCGAGAAGGCAGGTAAGCGCGAGGTCGGGAGCGTTACCTCCGCAACCTGGTCGCCGACTTGCAAGCGCAACATCGCGCTTGCTATGGTCGATGCACCGTATTTCTCGATGGGCGGCACCATCTGGGCTGATATCTACTTGAATCGAGAGCTCGTCTGGGAACGGCGCATGTGCCGCGCGCGGATTGTGGAACGGCCGTTTTTCGCGCCGGATCGCCGCCGCGCCACGCCGCCGGGCGACTTCTAGCGCCGTGATCTCGCCGCAGCAGAAGTCCAACGCCGACCGGCCCTGGCTCGACAGCCAAGCCAAGCCGCAGATCGTCATCGAGGGGGTCAGCAAGAGCTTCGGCGCCTTCACCGCCGTCGAGGACATCAACCTGCGCATCTACAAGGGCGAGATGTTCGCGCTGGTGGGCGGCTCGGGATGCGGCAAGACCACGCTGCTGCGCATGCTGGCCGGCTTCGCGGAGCCGAGCGCCGGACGCATCGTGATCGAGGATGCGGACATGAGCCGCGTCCCGCCCTACGAACGGCCGGTCAACATGATGTTTCAATCCTATGCGCTGTTCCCGCACATGACCGTGGGGCAGAACGTCGGCTACGGCCTGCGGCGCTTGAAGCTCGAGGAGGGCGTGCGGTCGAAACGCATCGAGGAGGCCCTCGACATGGTGCAGCTTGCGCCGCTCGCGAAGCGCAAGCCGCATCAGCTCTCCGGCGGGCAACGGCAACGGGTGGCGCTCGCGCGCGCGCTCATCCGCCGCCCGAAAGTGCTGCTGCTCGATGAGCCGTTGAGCGCGCTCGACAAGAAGCTGCGCGAGCAGACGCAGTTCGAGCTGATGAACATCCAGTATCAGGTGGGCATCACGTTCGTGTTCGTGACCCACGACCAGGACGAGGCCATGGCCCTGTCCACGCGGATCGCCGTGATGAATCGCGGCCAGGTGGTGCAGGTGGGCACGCCCTCGGAGATCTACGAGTTCCCGCAAACGCGCTTCGTCGCCGACTTCATCGGCACGACGAACATGTTCGAGGGCACCGTCGACGGCGGCGTTCCCGGCAACGTGGTGGTGAAGAGCGCGGAGGCGGGATGCGATCTCGTCGTCGACGATGCCGGGCGCTTCAACCACGGGCAACGCGTCTGGGTCTCCCTGCGCCCCGAGAAAATTCGCCTGAGCAAGCAACCGGTCGCGCGCGAAGCGACCAACCAGATCAAGGGCATGGTGTGGGAGCTCGGCTACCTCGGCAACCGCTCGACTTATCGCATCAAGACGGAGACCGGCAAGATGGTGACCGTATTCGCGCAGAACGATCGCCGCACCGCGGAGTGGTCCATCGACTGGAGCGACGAGGTGTACTTGAGCTGGACGGCCGATTGCGCCGTGGTGCTGCACCAGTGAGGGGGCTCACGGCCGCCGCGACGCTCGCGCTGACGCTCCTCTGGAGCGCCGCAGCGCTCGCGGGCAAGACGCAGAACGTCGTGCTCATCGTGAGCGACGGTCTGCGCTGGCAGGAAATCTTTACCGGCGCCGAAGCGGATCTGCTCAACGACAAGGCCGGCGGCAGCTGGATGTCGGATGAGGATCTGCGCAAGCGCTACTGGCGCGAGACGCCCGCCGCGCGCCGCGCGGTGCTGTTCCCGTTCCTCTGGGGCACCGTGGCCAAGCAAGGCCAGATCTTCGGCAACCGCACCGCCGGGAGCGACGCGCACGTCACCAACGGCAAGGCATTCTCCTATCCGGGCTACAACGAGATGACCACGGGCTTTCCGAACGATGCCATCGACCGCAACGAGTTCGGTCCGAACCCGACGCCCACGGTGTTCGAATGGCTGAATCATCTCGAGGAGTTTCATGGCCGGGTGGCGGTGTACGGCACCTGGCAGATCTTTGACGATATATTCAACAAGGCCCGCAGCGGCCTGGTGATGCAGACCGGATGGACACCGCCCGTCGCGACGGGCGACACCGCGCGCGCGGCGCTGTTGCGGCGCCTGTACGAGACGACCACACGATTCGACGAGGAAGACGTCGACGATGCCCTGCTGCAGGTGCCGCTCATCGACTATGTGAAATCGGCGAAGCCGCGGGTCCTGTTCGTCGGCTACGGCGAGACGGACAACTGGGCGCACCAGGGGCGCTACGATCTGGTGCTCGACAGCGCTCATCGGATGGACGGCTTCGTCAAGGAGTTGTGGGAGACCATGCAGGCCATGCCCGAGTATCGCGGCACGACCACGTTCATCATCACCTGCGATCACGGGCGCGGCAGCGGACTCTCCGAGTGGAAGGAGCACGGTGTCGAGGAGAAGGGCTCGGAGAACGTCTGGATCGCGGTGATCGGCCCCGACACATCACCCTTGGGCGAGCGCACGCACGCCGCTCCCGTCACGCAAAGCCAGATCGCGGCCACCGTCGCGGCGCTCCTCGGCAAGGACTATCACGCCGCGGTACCGAAGGCCGCGGTGCCGATCGCGGACGTGCTGCACTAGAGGTCGCAACCCGCGCGCGTCCGCGCCGGCCTTCCGGCCATTCCAGCCCCTCGGCACGTGCATCGCGCGTCGCTGGTTTTTATATTATAGTGAGGATATTATAAACACGGCTGTGTTCTAAAGGACTGCGCAATGCGGAAGGTCAAGACTCTCGGTCTTCTGGGGACGGGCGTGATCGGGGGCGGCTGGGCGGCGCGCGCGCTGCATTTCGGCATCGACGTGATCGCCGCCGACGTCAAACCGGAAATGGAGGAGTGGATCCGCGGCGCGGTCGCGAACGCGGAGCCCGCGCTCGCGAAGCTCACCTTCGCGCCGCTTCCGCCGAAGGGCAAACTCTCGTTCACGACCGACGCCCGCGAGATGGCACAGGCCGCGGACTTCATCCAGGAGAACATCCCCGAGCAGCTTGCGCTCAAGCAACGCATGCTGGCGGACGTCAGCCGCCATGCCGCCGCGGACGTCATCATCGCCTCGAGCACGTCCGGATTGACGCCCACCGATCTGCAGCGCGACATGGTCGCGCCGGGGCGCTTCCTCGTCGCGCATCCGTTCAATCCCGTCTATCTCTTGCCTTTGGTCGAGTTGGTGCCCGGGGCGAAAACCGCGCCCCAGACCATCGAGGATGCTGCGACTTTCTTTACCTACATCGGCATGCACGCACTGCGGGTGCGGCACGAGGTGCCGGGACATCTGACGGACCGGCTGCAGGAAGCCATGTGGCGCGAGATCCTGCACATCGTGAACGACGGGGTCGCGACCACGGGCGAGCTCGATGAATCCATCATCTATGGCCCGGGGCTGCGCTGGGCCGGGATGGGCATGAATCTCATCTATCATCTCGCGGGCGGCGAGACCGGCATGCGGCACATGCTGGCGCAATTCGGGCCCGCCTTGAAATGGCCGTGGACCAAACTCGAAGCGCCGGAATTGACCGAGACCCTGATCGACCGAATGGTCGAGGGCACCCAGGAGCAGGCAGCCGGCCGCTCGATCCGGGAGCTCGAGCGCCTGCGCGACAACTATCTGGTCGCCATTCAGCAGGTGCTGCGCCAGTTCGATATCGGCGCGGGCTCGACGCTGCGCAAGCTCGAGGAGCGGCTGTACGAGGATGCGCGCGCGAAGGCCGGCGCGGCGGCGCCCGGCGCGGCGGCGAAAGGCGGTCCGGCCGCCCCGGCAGGCGAGGGCGCACTGCCGCGCTTCGACACGACCGTGCGCGCGGAGTGGGTGGACTACAACGGACATATGTCCGATTTCCTCTATGGCTATGTGTTCGGCGATGCCATGGACGCGCTCTACCGCAGCGTCGGCATCGACGACGCCACCCGGCGCAAGGGACGGATGTTCTACACCGCCGAGAGCCATGTGAAGCACCTCGGAGAAGCGAAGGTCGGCGAGGACTTGTATGCGACCACGCAAATCCTCGAGGTCGACGATAAGCGCCTGCACGTTTTTCATCGCCTCTACCGTCGGCGGGACGATGCCTTGATCGCGAGCGGCGAGCAGATGCATCTGCACGTGGATACCACCCAGCCCAAGGCGGTGGCGATGGACGCGGCGCTCCGCGCGAGGCTCGAGACTCTGCGCCAGGCACACGCCAAGCTCGGCGCTCCGGCAGGGGCGGGGAAGCCCGTGGGCGGCCGGGCCAAAGGCTAACGTGCCCAAGATCGTCGATCATGCGAAGCGCCGCGACGAAATCGCGCTCGTCGCCTGTCAGGTCGTTGCCGAGCAGGGCTTCGAGCGCACGACAGTGGCGCGCATCGCGGCCGCGGCAGGCTACACCACGGGCATGGTCGCTCATTACTACGAGTCGAAGCAGGACATCATTCTCGCCGCGCTGCGGCTGATCTTGAAGCGCATCGAGGAGCGCCTGACGCGTGAGCGCGATGCCGGCGGCGCGAACTTGCTGAGCGTGCTCTCCGAGGCGCTGCCCATCGACGCGCAGCGCTTCACGGAGTGTGCTTTTTGGATGGCGTTCTGGGGGCAGGTCTCGGCCGATCCGAAGCTCAAGCGGCTGAACGTCTGGGTGCATCGCGAGTACATGCGCCTGTTCGCCCGATGCTTTGCCGAATACTGGCCGCAGTGGCAGACGCGCACGGCGGACGTGCACGATCAGGTGCTGCGCTCGGTGGTGACCTGCATGAACGGCATCACGGCGGGTGCGGTGACCAGTCCGCGGGACTGGCCCGCCCACCGGCAGATCGAGCACCTCGATCTGCAACTGACGCTGCTGCGCCGCTGGGCGGCGCCCAACCGTGACGACGCGACGCTGGCCCGCGGGGCGCGCGCTTAAATCCAGGGAGAACGTGCATGGATTTCGCCTTGAACGATGAGCAGCAGATGATCGTGAAGACGACCCGCGATTTCGTCGTCAACGAGCTCTATCCGCATGAAAAGGAAGTCGAGGAGACCGGGGTCCTGCGCGAGGATCTGCGGCTCGAGCTCAAGGCCAAGGCGATCGAGGCGGGACTGTATGCGGCCAACATGCCGGCGGAGGTCGGCGGCGCCGGCCTGGACACCCTGACGTGGATCCTCTACGAGAAAGAGCTCGGGCGCGCCAACTATGCGCTGCATTGGTCCTGCGTCGGCCGGCCGTCCAACATCCTGCTCGCATGCCGGGACGAGCAGCGCGAGCGTTATCTGTTGCCCGCGGTGCGGGGCGAGCGGGCCGAGTGCCTGGCGATGACCGAACCCGGTGCGGGGTCCGACGTGCGCGGCATGAAGACCTCGGCCGTCGAATCGGGCGGCGACTTCGTGATCAACGGGACCAAGCACTTCATCAGCCACGCCGACCATTCCGATTTCGTGATCCTGTTCGCGGCCTCCGGCGAGGAGGCCACGCCGCGCGGCCCGCGCAAAAAGATCACCGCCTTACTTGTAGACATGGGCCATCCCGGTTTCGAGGTCCGCGCCGGCTACAAGAACGTTTCACACCGCGGCTACACGAACAGCATTCTCGAGTTCAATAACTGCCGGGTGCCCAAGAGCGCGGTCCTGGGCGAGGTTCACCGCGGGTTCGAGGTGGCCAACGACTGGCTGGGTGCTACCCGTCTGCAGGTCGGCGCGACCTGCCTCGGTCGCGCCGAGCGGGCGCTCGAGCTCGCCAAGCAGTGGGCCGTGGATCGGGTGCAATTCGGGCAGCAGATCGGCAAGTTCCAGGGTGTGAGCTTCAAGCTCGCCGATATGGCGATGGAGCTGCGCGCCGCCGAGCTCCTGGTCTTCGAGGGCGCCTGGAAACATGATCAGAAGACGGCCACCGACATGGACATGGCGATGGCCAAGCTCAAGGCCACCGAGATGCTCGCCATGGTGGCGGACGAGGCGTTACAGATCCACGGCGGTCTGGGTGTGATGTCCGATCTGCCCCTCGAGCGGATCTGGCGCGACGCGCGCATCGAGCGCATCTGGGAAGGCACCAGCGAGGTTCAGCGCCACATCATCTCGCGAGCCCTGCTGCGTCCGCTGGGTGGATGAGCCAGCGAGACGCCGGTGGCTCCGCTGAATATGTAAAGGACTTCAAGCGGGCCGTTGTTTGGCCGAATGCGACCGCTAAGTGCGCGTTCAGGCGTCCAAAATGTGCCTCGCGTGACAATTAGGCAACATAATCTCACAGTTCCCTGCCCGCAAGCAGATCGGCGTTCCTCCTACAGCATTCCCCCTGAAAATCCTTGAGAATAGTGACGCAGTACCGATATCGGTATTGCGTATAAACACAAAGGGGAAGAGCATGATTGATCCAGAAGTTGCGCGCTTGCGACGATTGCGAGACGAGGCGCTGCGGGTACGTGAGATCGCTCGTCGTCTTGGCACCGCTCGATGGGGCATCAAGAATCCGCTGCTTGCGCGCGGAGCCTGCGCCAGTTGGCGCATCGTGCGAGTGGTGACCGGTAAGCTCATCGAACATCCCTATCTGCGCTATCAGCAGGGTGCCGGCGTGGGATCGCTCATCGGCAACCGACTCGCCGCCGCATGGATCGCGTTGGTGAGCAAGGATCGATCGTCCGGACTGAAGGCTTATGCCTCGGAGCTGGAATCCCTTTCGCGAACATTGGGCGATGCGCGCGCCTTGACGTGGTCGACCGACTTCAGCGACGCCTTGGGGCGCTCGCAGAGCGAGATCAAGACGCTGCTTCAGACACTCGCTGTCGAGATCCATGGCGCCGAGACAGAGAGCGTACCGCTCGAGACGCGCCTGCCGGTTCGCGCCGTCCGCACGGGGGCCGCGCGCACGGGGAGCGCCGCTTCGACCGATGGCCTGGTCGGGGAGCTCGCCAAGGGTTTCGAGGGGGACTGGCCTTATCTAGCCTTCTAAACTGGACCGGGCGAAGGGCCCCTCGAGTGCCGGGATTCGCTGAATCGCGTATCATGTGGCGTAGCAGCGAATACGAACCGAGGGAGCGGGATGGGACGGACAGGGCTTGGAGGCGCGGAATCTACCAGACCAACTGGCCGATCAGCTGGCGATCATGATCGCCACCGGCGAGCTCAAGCCCGGACAGCGCATCTTCGAAAAGAAAATCTGCGAGATGAAGGGCGTTAGCCGCATCCCGGTGCGCGAGGCGCTGCGGTTGCTGCAGGCGCAGGGCGTCGTCCGCACCGAGCCGAATCGCGGCACCTATGTGACCGGGTTCACCGCCGATGAGCTGCACGAGATGTTCGAGTTGCGCCTCGCAGTCGAGCGCATTGCGTTGCGCCGAATCATCGAACGCAGGACGCCGAAAGCGCTTATCGCGAGTCAGCTGTCCGTCGCGATCGAAGCCATGCGCCGCGCGGCGGAGATCGGCGACCGCCTCGCGTTGTGCCAAGCGGACCTGTGGTTCCACGATCGCATCATCGATCTCGCGGCGAGTCCCATGCTCGAGGCGAGCTGGAGGCTGCTTGCCCGCGGCGTGCTGGTTTTCATGATGAGAGAGCACGGGGAGACCTCGGATCCGCTGTCGCTGTGGATCGCCGAACACGAGGAGCTGCTGGCAATCCTCGAATCAGATTCGAGCGCGGTGCTCGATGAGTTCATCGAACAGCACATCTTCTACGGGGGTCCGCGTGCGTCGCCCTCAGTTTGACTCCGCGATCAGCATTCCGGCCGTCTCTTAGCCGTCTGATTTTTCCTACAGCCGTCGAGGCTGCAGACCGATCCACCGCGTTCCTGGCCGCTTCCATAATGGCGCGGCGAATTTGCAGTGCGTCATCCCAGGAGGCCGCCATGTCCAACATTCATTTTCCGAGGAGCGAGGAAAGCGTGCCGCCGCCCGCGAGTCCGGAGCGTCCGCCGCTCGCGCCGCACGATCCGCCCGACCCGGCGCCGCAGGCCGCCGCGTGGGATCGAGCGCTGCGAGTGGTCTTCTTGGAGAATACCGCGCACCCATCGGGCGAGTCGCACAGGGTGCGATCTTGGAGAACGCACAAGCGCGGCCGCGCCAAAGCGCGCCATTAAAAGAGATCGGCTAAAGACACCGGCATTGCACGCAAGAAACACCATGGACCACAAACAAGCCATTGCTGTTGAGATCGCGCTGCAGACCCACGTGCTGCAGACCTGCCCCGTGCACAACGAGATCTTCTACGACGACGACGTCGACCCCTCCAGCGCCTTCGCGCTCGCGGTGGAACTGGTGCGGCAACACAAGCCCTACGTGGGTGAGTTCCAGGACGATGCGCACGCGCTCACGGACTTGCTGAGCGAGACCCTAAGCTCGGCGCCGTGCTGCTGCCCGCAATGCCCGAGTGCCATGGCCACGCAGAGCGCGGAGCAGGCGACGCTGCGAGTGATCTAGCGCTAGCTGTCGGAGACGGCGACCGCCTCGCTCAAGGTCTTTTCGAGCATGGGCAGGTCGTAGGGCTTCGAAAGGAAGAACACGTTTGGCCGGTGCGGGCCCAAGCCGAACTCCAGCTTGTGGGAGCCATAACCCGAGGCGATGACGACCGGGATCTTCGGGTACTGCGCTGAAAGGTGCTTGGCGAGATCGATCCCAGACATCCCCGGCAGGCTGACATCCGTCAGCACGGCGTCGAAACTTCGCTCGGCCAAGCGCTCCAGGGCGGACTCCGCGGCTGGGACGGCAACAGCCGAATGTCCCAATTCCGTTAAATATTCAACGGTTATCAGGCTTACCTCGGAATTATCTTCGACGAGCAATACTTCCATCTGTGGTCAGCATGGACGGAATTCAGCTCGCTGGCTAGAGGGTGTTTGAAAATTTGACATTATTCATGCGCCTCTCAACGCCCCGTCCAGCGCGGCTTGCGCTTCTCCGTGAAAGCCAGAGTGCCCTCCTTGAGGTCCTCCGAGCGGATGACCTGCTGCACGATGTCCAGTGAATCGTGCAGCTCGAAGGCCTCGTGCTCGGGCACCATCTCGGTATGACGGAGCAGCTGCTTGATCGCGGGAAAGAGGAGCGGCGGCCCCTCGACCAGTTGGTGTGCGATTTCGCGCGCCTTGGCGAGACTCTGTCCCTTGGGGACCACGTGGTTCGCGAGGCCCCAGTGCTTGGCCTCCGCGGCGTCCATCCAGCGGCCCGTCAGCAGAAACTCCACCGCCACGTGGTAGGGGATACGCCGGCGCAGCTTGACGGTGCCGGCGTCCGCCAGCACGCCCACGTTGATCTCGGGCAATGCAAACTTCGCATGCTCCTCCATCACGATGATGTCAGTGCCGAGAACGACCTCGAAGCCGCCCCCGCAGGCGATGCCGTTGACCGCCGCGATGATCGGCTTGTTGAGATTGCGCGGGTAGTTCAGTCCGCCGAACCCGCTCACGCCCCAGTCCTCGTCCGACTTCTCGCCGCCCGCCGCGGCCTTGAGATCCCAGCCGGGGGAGAAGAATTTCTCGCCCGCGCCGGTGATGATGGCGATGCGCAGCGACTTGTCGTCGCGGAACTTGATGAACACCTCGTTCAAGCGGCGACTGGTCGCGAGATCGATGGCGTTGGCTTTGGGCCGGTCGATCGTGACCTCGAGTATGCTGCCGTCGGTGACGGTCTTGACTCCATCGGACATGGCGAACCCCTTTTACGACCTGGATTGCTTGAGACGAATCAGCGCATCCACGGCCACCGCACCTTTTCCCGCGGGCCGTACGATCACCGGATTGACATCGATTTCCTGAAGCGTGGACAGCTGCGCCGACGCGTAGCGGGCGATGCCGGACACGACCTCGACGAGCGCATCGACATCGCCGCGCGGCTTGCCGCGAAAACCGTCGAGTAGTTTCGCGACCTTGAGGGTGGCGAGTGCCGATCGCACGGCATCGGGCGAGAACGGCGGCAACAGCGTCACGCTGTCGGCGAGCAGCTCCGTGAGCACGCCTCCCGCGCCGATCACCAGTACTTGCCCGAACTGCGGATCGAGGATCAGTCCGACGAGAACCTCCGCGACACCGTCGACGATCATTTCCTCGACGAGGAGCGTCGTCGGACAGCGCGCTCAAGCGCTAGCGCGGCCTCGGCCGCTTGCGCGGCGGTACGCAGATTGAGCGCGACCCCGCCCACCTCGGTCTTGTGCTCGAGATGCGCGCCGACGGCCTTGATGACCACCGGATAACCCAACGTCTCTGCGCAGCGTGACGCCTCGGCCGCCGCCACCACGCGACTGCGGGGCGTCGCGACGCCGTGGCGCGCCAGGGCGGCCTTGCCCTCCGCCTCGGTCAAGGCTGTACACGTCTGCCCCTGCCGCTCCGGGGCTCAGGTCAGGCGGAAGCCGCAGCTCGACGCCGGGTCCCGAGCGCCACGCGATGCCGACCGCGGCGGCGGCGGCGATCGCCTCGAGCGCTTCGCGCTGGCCTTGCAGCGGAACGATTCCACCGTCCAGACAATACTTGCGCACGCGCGCGCTCAACGTCTCGGGAAGCGAGGAGATCAGCGCGACCCGTGACGGCGCGCCGCGCGATGCGCGGATGTACGCATCGATGGCGGCGTCGAACGACGACGCATCGGCCTTGCCCTCCGGGGGAAAGTCCAGCATGAAGCCGACCGCGTCGTAGCCCGCGCGCATCGCGGTGCGTGAACACGCGCTCGAGCGCCGGCGGATCGAACCACAGGTAGGTGTGAATATCCAAGGGGTTCGCGACCGTCACGCGCTCCGTGAGCAGCTCTTGCAGCGTCACCGCGTGCTCCGTCGGGATGGGCGCGAAATCGAGGTCCAGCGTGCGTGCGACGTCCGCGGTCATGGCCATGTCGCCGCCCGAGGCGCCCATGATCAGCACCTTGCGTCCGCCGAGCGCGCCGCCGGCGTGAAACAGCTTGAGCGTCTCGCACAGGCCGCCGAGCGTGTCGCAGCGGGCGAGTCCCGGCCTGCCGGCAGAACGCATCGAACACGCTGTCCGCTCCGGCGAGCGCGCCGGTGTGGCTATGCGCCGTGCGCGCCGCGGCGGCGGTGCGGCCGGTCTTGATCACGGCGATCGGCTTGCCGGCGCGCCGCGCCTTGTCCGCCGCGTCGGCGAACCGCTCCGCGTCCTTGATGCCCTCGAGATACAGGCCGAATGCAGTCACGCGCGGATCGTCGCAGAGCACCTCGATCAGATCCTCGACCGCGAGCCGGCTCTGATTGCCCACCGAGAACAAGTAACCGATCGGCACCGAGCGCTCGTTGAAGCTCAAGCTGAGCGAGATGGTGCCGCTCTGGCAGATCAAGGCAACGCCGCGCTCGAGCGGCTCGCCGACGATCTGATCGGGCAGCATCGCCGCGCGATCGAAGAAATTCACGAAGCCGTAGCAGTTCGGGCCGAAGAAGGGCAGGTCGCCGGCCTGCTCGAGCAGCTCGCCGTTCGAGCCGGCGCCCGACCTCGGTGCCGAGCTCGCCGAAGCCCGAGCTGAAGCAGACGAATCCGCCGGCGCCGCGCGCGGCGAGCGCGCCGGCCACGGCCGGCGCTTCGTGATTCGGCACGGCGATGAAGGCCGCATCGGGAACGCCCGGCAGCTCGGCGACGGAGCGATAGAACGGCCGTTCGGGCGTCGATGCGCGCGTCGGATGCACGCGCCACACCGTGCCGCGATAGCCGATGGTGGCATTGCCGGCCGCCACCGCGTCGGTCCAGGCGCTCGCGCCGATGAGCGCGATGCTGCGCGGCGCGATCAAACGTCGTATGTCGGAGGCCGGCATCGGGCCTATCGGCGCCTGAGCTCGATCTTGCGCGAGCCGACACCGCGTTGCGCGGCCGCTTCCGGCGAGAGCCGCAAGCTCTCGAGCCGTTGCTCTATTTCCGGCAGGAAAGGAGACGACGCTCGGCTTCTCGCCCTGTTGTACGTGCAGCAGCATGAGCTCGGCCGTCGCGGCCGGACCGTCGATGCGGGGGCAGAGAAAATCGCAGCCGGCGTGAATGCGCTTGCGGTCGGAGTCGAGAACCGAGGTCGAGACCGTGAGCTCGTCGGTGCCCTTGATCTCGTGAAAGTAATGCATGTGCAGCTCGACGGTATAGAGCGTGCAATGGGTTCTCTCGCGATACGCGGCATCGAGCCCAAGATGCTCCATCACGTCATCGACGGCGAAGCTCATGACCACGCAGTAGTACGCATCGCGCAAATGACCGTTGTAGTCGATCCAGTCGGGCTCGATCTGCGCAACGTAAGCGGGCAGCTCGGTCACGCGCGGTCCTCAATGCAGCTTCAGGCGCTCGCGGGCCTGCGCCGGGGTGAGGATCCGCGCGCCCATGGCCTCGATGATGGTGCGCGCCTTCTGCACCAGCTGCGCATTGCTCGCATACACGCCCTTGCTCAAGTACAGATTGTCCTCGAGGCCGACCCGCACGTTGCCGCCGAGCAGGATCGACTGCGCCACCCAGGGCATCTGCATGCGGCTGATGGCGAAGCTGCCCCAATTGCAGTTCTCGGGAAGCGCGTTGACCATCGCGATCAGATGGCCGACGTCGGCCGGCACGCCGTAGGGAATGCCCATGCAGAGCTGAATGAGCGAGGGAGCGTCGAGCAGCCCCTCCTTGATCATCTGCTTGACGAACCACAGGTTGCCGGTGTCGAACACCTCGAGCTCCGGCTTGACCTTCAGATCGCGGGCGATGGCGGCGCCCTGGCGCAGATAATTCGGCGTCGAGATGTAGGCGCGGTTGCCGTCGCCGAAGTTCAGGCTCCCGCAGTCGAGAGTCGCGATGTCCGGACGGTACTTGCCCTCGTGGCACAGATCGATGATGTGCCGCATGCGCTCTTCCTGGGTCACGAAATCGCTGCCCGGCGCCGGCGTGTCCTTCAAGCCGTGCTCGCCGATGACGATGTAGCCGCCCATGCCGCAGGTCAGATTCACGATCACATCGACGTTGCTCTCGCGGATGCGCTTGACCACCTCACGGTAGTACTTGGTCTCCATGCTGAAGGCGCCCGTCTCGGGATTGCGCACGTGGATGTGCACGATGGCGGCGCCCGCCTGGGCCGCCTCGATGGCGGTGGCGGCGATTTGCTCGGGCGTGATCGCGCAATACGGGCTCTTCGTGACCTTGGTGTCGTCGCCGGTGACGGCGCAGGAGATGATGACGTCGTGATTCATGGCCATGGCGGGTGCCTCGTGACGGTGCCTACGGGAGCGGTCGAGCGTGTGGGCGTGTTTATATTATCTCGATGATAATATTTAAAACGGATAACGGCAACTGGGGGAGCACGGCAACCGGCCGCCGGTCGCTAGTGGCGGCTGCGGGCGAGCGCGCCGATGATTTCGTCCTCGCTGCACACCCCGACGATCTTGCCTTCCTCGGCGAGCAGCACGGGATGCCCGGTGGCCTGACGCAAGCGGATGATGGATTGCAGCGAGAAGGAGGCGGGGACGACCGCGAGCCCGGGCTCGACCGCCGCGAGCGCAGCGTCGTCCCGCACGTGGCGCAGCGCCTGCTCGACCCCGTCGAGATGCAGGGCGAGGGCCTCGCCGCCGCCGCTCACGGACAGCCGGTAACGGCGCCGATCGTCGAGCCAGAGCGCTCCGTCCTCGGCGGGCAGGCGCGCCCGCTCGCACATGATCATGGCGCCGGTGAGCACGTCGAGCGGATTCATGTGGCGCACGAACTCGGCGACATAATCGTCCGCGGGGGCGAGCACGATATCCTCGGCCGTGCCGGTCTGGATGATGCGGCCGTTCTGCAGGATCGAGATCCGATCGCCGAGCCGCAGGGCCTCGTCGAGATCGTGGCTCACGAACAGGATGGTCTTCTTGACCCGCTCCTGCAGCGCCAGCAGCTCGCCCTGCAACTTGCCGCGGATCAGCGGATCGAGCGCGGAGAAGGGCTCGTCCATCAACAAGATGTCGGCGTCGGTGGCGAATGCGCGCGCCAGTCCGACGCGCTGCTGCATGCCGCCGGAAAGCTCGCTCAAGCGGCGATCGGCCCATTGCGACAGACCGACCAGCTCGAGCTTCTCGGCGACGATGCTCTTGCGCGTCGCCGCCGGCTCGCCGCGCAGCTCGAGACCGAAGCCCACGTTGTCGCGGACCGTACGCCAGGGCAAGCAGTCCGAACTGCTGAAACACCATGGCCACGCGCTCGCGTCGCACGCGCCGCAGCTGCGCGGTGTCGCAGGTCGCCACGTCCACGTCGGACTCGCCGTCGCGAATGTGCACGTGGCCGCGGGTCACGCGATTCAGGCCGTTCGCCGCCCGCAGCAGCGTCGATTTGCCGGATCCGGACAGTCCCATGAGCACCGAGATCTCGCCGCGCGCGACGCTTAAAGTTCGCTCCGGCAACGCCGACCACCACGCCGAAGCGGCTCTGTATATCGGCGCGGGTGGCGCCGCCGTCGAGCGCCGCGAGGGCATCGCGCATGGCGCCGCGGCCGGCGCGGCCGGGCTGCCGCGCGAAGAGGATGTCGACTTGCTGGAATTCGACGGCTGCGCTCATCGCGGGTTCCTGTTGCTCTTTCGGCCGGCTGATGCGATCCAAGATGATGGCGAGCAGCACGATGGTGAAGCCCGCCTCGAAGCCCATGCCCACCTGCACCGAGTTGAGCGCGCGCACCACCGGCACGCCGAGTCCGCCGGCGCCGACCAGCGCCGCGATCACCACCATCGAGAGGCTGAGCATGATGCACTGGGTGATGCCGGCGATGATGGTGCCGGCGGCGCTCGGCAGCTCGACCTTCCACAGAAGCTGCAGCGGCGTCGCGCCGAAGGCCTCGCCGGCCTCGATGAGGGGCTTGCGGCACCGAGGAGATCCCGAGATGCGTGAGACGGATCGGCGCGGGCAGGGCGAAGATCACGGTGGAGATGAGGCCCGGGACCACGCCGAGCCCGAACAGCACCAGGGTCGGGATGAGATACACGAACGTCGGCAGGGTCTGCATCAGATCGAGCACGGGCCGCATGCGCCGAGTAGAGCCGCGGACGATGCGCCGCGGCGATTCCGAGCGGCACGCCGATGAGTGCGGAGGCGAGCGTCGCGACCACGACCAGCGAGAGCGTCTCGAGCGTCGCATCCCAGTAGCCCTGATTCAGGATGAACAGCAGCGCCAGCACCACGAACACGCGTCAGCGACCACGAGCGGCGCAGGATCCAGGCGAGCACGCCCATGAGCGCGATCAGGAGCGGGGAGGGCAGTGCGCGCAGCAGCGCCGTCACGCCGTCGACCGTGCCGCGGATGACGATCGAGATGCCGTCGAACAGGAGCGTCCCATGCGTCTTGATCCAGTCGATCGCGACCGTCATGGCATCGCCGACCGGAATCTTGTGGCTCACCACCCAGTGCTCGAAGCCGCCGGTGCGCTGCTGCGTGCCCTGCGCGAGCGCGTCATAAGCGCGGCGTCCGTCGAACGTGCGCACGCCGTCGAGCCAGGTCTTGGCGACATCGGCAGTGCGCCTTCAACCAGGCGTCCGCCGCGACGGCCGGCTGCTCGTGCCGATCGAGAATCGCCGCCATCATCTCGCTCTCGCCGCGCAGCGTGAATTTGAGATTCTCGAGCAAGCGGCCGACGTTCGGGCACTCGCTGCCGTAGCCCTTGCGGGTCACGGTGTAGACGGTCGCCCCGCCGAAAGTTCGCGCCGAACACGGCGTCGCCGCCCGTCAGGTACTTGATGTCGAAGCGCATGTTCATGGGGTGCGGCTCCCACGCCAGGAACACGATCGGCTCCTTGTTCCGGTACGCGCGCTCGACTTGCGCGAGCATGCCCTGCTCGCTCGATTCGATCAGCTTGAAATCGCCCAGGCCGTACTGGTTGTCCTTCAGCATCTTGAGCACCAGCCGGTTGCCGTCGTTGCCCGGCTCGATGCCGTAGATCGAATGGTTGAGGGCGTCGGCGAAGCGGTGGATGTCGCTGAAGTCCTTGAGTCCCTGGGCGTAGAAGTAGGCGGGCACCGCGAGAGTGTATTTCGCCCCGAAGAGATTCGGCCCGACGACCGTGATCGAGCCGTCGGCGTCGTACGGTGCGCGATCGGCGACCTGGGCCGGCATCCAGTTGCCGAGGAACACATCGATGTCCTTGTTCTTGAGCGAGGCGAACGTGACCGGTACCGACAGAACGGTGATGCTCGGCGTGTAGCCGATCTTGCGCAGGAGCTCGGCGGTGAGCGCCGTGGTCGAGGTGACATCCGTCCAGCCCACATCGGAGAAGCGCACCGTGCGGCAGCTCGGCGGCTCGACGTCGCGCGGACGCGGCGGCTGGCGGCGCCTGGGCGGCGCCGCGCGGTATCGGCCGCCACGGCGCCCCGGGCAGTCCCGGACCCCGCAAGGCCCAGTCCGAGCGCGAACATGAGCGATGAGAGCGACTGCGACGGCCCTGCCCAGGAGCCCCGCCTGAGGCTTGACCCGGTGCGGCCGCGGGCGGCATGATGGTTTGGCGCGAGGTAGCTTTGAATGGCCGTTCAACGGGCTGTGATCAGCGCTCACCTTGCATCCCTAAAATATTGATATAAAAGTACAATTCTCGTGTCGGCATCTTAAGCGTTCGCTCGTCCGCGCGTCCATTCCCACGCGCGCCGAGGCGCAAGGACAATGCAATTGAACGACCAATCAACGAGTTCGATTGACCTGGTGGGAGAGCCCCCGGAAGAGTCGCGGCGTTCCCAGCTCATCGAAGTCACGATCGATAGCCTAGCCGAAGTCGGCTATGTGGGCACGACGCTGGCGCAGATTGCCGGGCGGGCCGGAGTGTCGCCCGGATTGGTGGCCCACTACTTCGGCGACAAGGACGGTTTGCTGGACGCTGCCTTCCGCTCGCTGGCGCGGCGCGTGGGCGATCAGGTGCGCGCGCGCCTGCGCAAGATCGCCACCCCGCGCGCCCGGATCCAGGCCATCATCGATGCCAATCTCGCGCCGGAGGAATTCGACCGGCGCACCGGCACCGCGTGGCTCGCGTTCTGGGGCCAAGTGCTGCAGGTGCCGAGCTTGCGGCGGGTGCAGTCGGTGTACCAGCGGCGCACGCTGACCAACCTCAAGAGCTCACTCAAGAAACTGGTCCCTCCCGAGGAGGCGCAGAGTCTCGCGGCCATGATTGCCGCGATGATCGACGGCGTATGGCTGCGGGCCGCGCTTTCCGGCTGGCGCGAGGCGGACAGCGCGAGTGCGCGCGCCCTGCTCACGGAATTCGTCGACCGTCGGCTGAACGCGGGGCGCGCCTCGCCCGACGACGAGCGCGCCACGCGGGACCGGCGAGCACCCATCGGGAGCACGACGGGGCCGCAGCGCTTTGCGTCCATCAATCCCGCCACCGGCGCGGTACTAGGGTACGTGAGCGTTGCCGGCCCGGCCGAGATCGACGCCGCCGTGCGCGCCGCCGAGCGCGGTCAGGCGCGCTGGGCCGCGATGACGGGCGCCGAGCGCGCCCGCGTGCTGCGTCAAGCCGCGCACATCTTGCGCTCGCGCAACCGCGAGCTGGCCGAGCTCGAGACGCGCGACACCGGCAAGCCGATTCAGGAGACGCTCGTCGTCGACGTCGTTTCCGGCGCGGACTGCTTCGAGTACTTCGCGGGCCTCGCGCAATCCTTGAGCGGCGAGCACATCGATCTGGGCGGCCAGGCGTTCGGCTATACACGGCGCGAGCCGCTGGGCGTGGTCGCCGGCATCGGCGCCTGGAACTATCCGCTGCAAATCGCCTGCTGGAAGGCGGCGCCCGCGCTCGCGTGCGGCAATGCCATGATCTTCAAGCCCGCCGAGATCACGCCCGTTCAGCGCCGTGAAGCTCGAGCAGATATTGCTCGAAGCCGGCGTGCCGCCGGGCGTGTTCCAGGTGGTGCAGGGCTTTGCGGACACCGGTCGTTTGCTCACCCGGCATCCCGACATCCGCAAGGTCTCGCTCACCGGCGAGGTCGGCACGGGCAAGGCCGTGATGAGCGATGCGGCAGCGACCTTGAAGAGCGTCACGCTCGAGCTCGGCGGCAAGTCGCCGCTGATCGTGTTCGAGGATGCCAAGCTGGACAACGCGGTTTCGGGCGCGCTCCTCGGCAACTTCTACTCCTCGGGGCAGGTCTGCTCGAACGCGACGCGCGTGTTCGTGCACGCCTCCGTCAAGGCGGCATTTCTCGAGCGACTGGTGAAGCGCGTGAGCGCGATGCGCATCGGCGATCCCATGGATCCGCAGACGCACGTCGGACCTTTGGTGTCGGAGCAGCACATGCAGAAGGTGCTCGGCTACATCGCGCGCGGGCGCGCCGAGGGAGCGCGCGCGGTGGTCGGCGGGCAGCGGGTGACCGAAGGGGCTCTCGCGAAGGGGTTCTTCGTCGCGCCGACGGTGTTCGACGAATGTCGCGACGACATGTCCATCGTGCGCGAGGAGATCTTCGGGCCGGTCATGTCGCTGCTGACCTTCGACGACGAGGAAGAGGTCATCGAGCGCGCCAACGCCACCGAGTTCGGGCTGTCGGCGGGCGTGTTCACCAACGATCTGACCCGCGCTCACCGCGTGATCGCCCGGCTGCAGGCGGGTACCTGCTGGATCAATCACTACAACATCACGCCGATCGAGCTGCCTTTCGGCGGCGTGAAGATGTCGGGCCTCGGCCGCGAGAACGGGCGCGCCGCCATCGAGCATTACACACAGCTGAAGAGCGTCTACGTCGCCCTCGGGGATGTGGACGCACCCTATTGAGGCGTCGGGAGCCGGCGGGCAGCGCGGGCGGGCGAACGGAGTCTATCTTGGCGGAGCAACAATTCGACTACGTCATCGTCGGCGCGGGTTCGGCGGGCTGCGTGCTGGCGGACCGCTGAGCGCGGATGGCCGGGACCGCGTGCTCTTGCTCGAGTACGGCGGTCTCGACGGCTCGATCTACATTCAGATGCCCTCGGCGCTGTCCATTCCGATGAACATGCCGAAGTACAACTGGTTCTATCACACCGAGCCCGAGCCGCATCTGGACGGCCGGAGCCTGCACACCCCGCGCGGCAAGGTGCTGGGCGGCTCCTCGTCCATCAACGGTCTTGTCTACATCCGCGGCAATCCTCAGGATTTCGAGCGGTGGGCGGCGGAGGGCGCCGAGGGGTGGGCGTACCGCGACGTATTGCCGTATTTCAAACGTGCGGAGCGCCGCCAGGAGGGCGGAGACCGGTACCGCGGCGATTCCGGCAAGCTCATGACGAGCTACGGATCGATGAGCAACCCGCTGCACGCGGCGTGGCTCGCGGCCGCCGAGCAAGCGGGCTATCCGCGCAGCAAGGACGTCAACGGCTTTCAGCAAGAGGGCTTCGGCCGTATGGACATGACGGTGGGCGAGGGCAGGCGCTGCAGCGCCGCGCGCGCGTACCTGCACCCCGCGCTCGGCCGCTCGAACTTGACGGTGATCACCCATGCGCTCGCCACCCGCGTGCTGTTCGAGGGACGCCGTGCCCGCGGACTCGACCTATGTGCGCGGCAGGCAAGACTCATCGCGTGCGCGTCGACAAGGAGCTCATCCTGTCGGCAGGGCCGATCAACTCCCCGCAGCTGCTCAAGCTTTCCGGCATCGGGCCGGGCGCGGAATTGCAATCGCTCGGCATCGAGGTCGTGCACGATCTGCCGGGCGTCGGCGAGAATCTTCAGGACCACCTGGAGTTTTACTTTCAAGTCGCCTGCAAGGAGCCGATCACTCTGTACTCGTCGATCAAGCCGTGGAGCCGCGCGCTCATCGGCGCGCGCTGGATCTTGCGCAAGGACGGCTTGGGCGCCACCAATCACTTCGAGACCTGCGGATTCATCCGCAGCCGCCCCGGCATCGAGTATCCGGACATTCAGTACCATTTCCTGCCGATGGCCGTCGCCTACGATGGCTCGACGCTCGCGCAGGAGCACGGCTTTCAGGCGCACGTCGGTCCCATGCGCTCGAAGAGCCGCGGATGGGTGCGGCTCGCCTCCCCGGATCCGTTCGACAAGCCGAAGATCCTATTCAACTACCTGAGCGAGCCCGATGACTGGACCGAGATGCGCGCCTGCGTGCGCCTCACGCGGGAGATCTTTGCGCAGCCGGCGTTCGATCGCTACCGCGGCCGCGAGCTGCAACCCGGCGCCGAGGTTCAGACCGACGAGCAGATCGACGCCTTCGTCCGCGCGAAGGTGGAGAGCGCGTATCACCCCTCGTGCTCCTGCAAGATGGGCGCGCCCGACGACCCGAGGGCGGTCGTCGACCCGCAGGCGCGCGTCCAGGGACTCGAGGGGCTGCGCGTCGTCGACTCGTCCATCATGCCCTCGATCACCACCGGCAATTTGAATGCGCCCACCATCATGCTGGCCGAGAAAGCGGCCGATCACATTCTCGGCCGGGGCATGCTGTCCGCGGACGATGCGCCTTTCTATAGAGCCCCCAACTGGCAAAGCTCGCAGCGCTGAGCAGAGGGGCAGCGGGGAGCCGAATGCAAGGCGTTGGAGGGCTTTGCGCAGTGCGCAACCTGCGCTTTCCCATCGCGGTAAACCGTCGGTGATTGTACAGTGGGCTGTGCCGCTCGCCGCCAACGACAGACTCGATGAGATATATGCCGTGCAGCGCCTCGTGCAGGCTGAGGTCGATCGCCTCCAGCAGGAGCACGATAGCCTGCACGAGCCGCCCGGGCGCCTGCGGCGTTACATTCTGAACGTGCAGATCGAGGCGCTTCAGGAAGAAGCGACCCGGCTCTCGGCGCGCATTTCCGACGTTTTGGAAAGGGATCTGCAGCGCTGATGTCCGAGTTCTGGAAGCAGTGGGAAAACCAGGTCGTCAACGGACTGTACCCGCTGCGGCGGTTCCTCGGCGCCTCGACTCACAGCGCGGTCTTCCTGACCGAACACGGGGCGGCGAACACCGCCGCCGCGATCAAGTTCATTCGCGCCGATACGCCGCTCGCGGACCTGCAACTCGCGCGCTGGCGGGCGGCGGCTGCGCTTTCCCATCCTCACCTGATTCGCCTCCTCGACTGGGGACAATGCCGCTTGGGAAGTCACGAGCTTCTATTCGTCGTCATGGAATATGCCGAGCAGAGGCTCGCGCAGATTCTCGTCCATAGGGCCCTCACATTCGACGAAGTGCGGGAAATGATGAGCCCGACGCTGGCCGCACTCGCCTTCATTCACGGCAGCGGCTGGGTGCATGGCCAGATAAAGCCGTCGAACGTCTGTGTCGTCGACGACGCCCTGAAGCTCGCGAGCGATGTGCTCCGTCCGGCTGGGGAGTCCTCGGTCGGGACGGTCGAGTTCTCTCCGTATGACGCGCCGGAGGAAACAGCTGGAAGCAGCTCGAGTGCCGGCGATCTCTGGGGTCTCGGCATGACCGTGGTCGCGGCCCTCACCCGCTACCCCGTAGCGAGGCGACACGAGCGATCCGCTATCATTTTGCCCGCGAGCGTTGCACCGGCATTCGCCGCTGCCATCAGACAATGCTTGAGCCTCGATCCTGCCCGGAGACCAACGGCAACAGAGCTCGAGGCGCAACTCAAGTCGGCGGATCTCAGCCCATCGGAACCCGTCCCTCAGCCTCCGGCGGAGCCACAGCCTCCCGTGGAGGCGCCGGCGGCTCGGGTCGACGCGAGGAGGTCGCGCCATACGATTTCAGGTCCTTACATTCTCGCCGGCATAGCCGTGTTGGCGGCCGCGGTGTGGTCTGGCGTGCATCTCATGCATGCCCGCGGCGGTCCTGCGCCACAGGCTCCGGCTTCGCCGATATCAGGCGCCGCATCCGCGGTGGTGGCGAGCGCGGCAGGACCCGAGCAGGCGCCTTCGCGAGCCGTGGCTCGTCCGGCAAGTCCGCCGGCAGCGGTTGCGGGAGCCCCGACGGGGCCCGTGCTGCATGAGGAGATACCCCGCGTTCCGCGCGGAGCTCTCGGGACCATCCACGGCCGCGTCAAGGTGGTGGTGCGGGTCGCGGTCAATGATGCCGGCAATGTGACCGATACCACGCTCCAATATCCCGGCTCCAGCAGATATTTTGCTCAGATGGCGAGCGAATCCGCCAAAGCATGGCGCTTCGCCCCGGCGACCGCTCGGCAATCGAGGAAATGGCTCTTACAGTTCGAGTTCACGCGCACCGGTGTGGAAGCGAATGCTGCGCCCGCCGACATTTCACCCAAGTAGACCGCTTCCCAGCCACTTGTTGGCAGCAATTTTCGACGGGCTGACTGGCTGCTTGCCGGGCCGGTTTGACCCTGGGTTGGCCGTTGCTATACACTCGTTCAATAAGCAAGACTGCTCACGGGCAAGCGGACAGCGACGCCCGGCTCGCCAAAAAAGGAGAACGACGTGATGGAATCGTGCGCTCGAGACGAAATTTCCGGACGTGGCTTGCTCGCGGGAGCCCGGGTGGTCGGCGGCGAAGTGGAAGTGTCCTGGGTTGGACAACCCGCGACCGACCGGTTCTCTCCCTTCTGGTTGCGCGATCATTGCCACGCGCGCGAAAGCCTGCACCCGGACACCTTGCAGCGCCAAGTCGACACCTTCGCCATTCCGATGGATATCACGCCCGAGCGGATCGACGTGGAGGCGCGCGGGGAGACTTTACGCATCGTCTGGAAGCACGATGGCAGCATCAGCATGTGGCCCGCGGAGTTCCTCTGGAGCGCGGCTCAACGATCGGGCCGATCGCAGTCGCCAGTTCGGCGCTTATGGGATCGGGCGAGCCTTGCGGCCGATCTGCCCACCATGACCCACGAGGAGATCATGTCCGGCGATGGCCCCCTCCTGAAGTGGCTCAGGAAAGTGGAGGAGTACGGCTTTGCGTTGGCGACGGGCGTGCCCGTCACGCTCGAAGCGACCCGCGAGCTGGCCACCCGCATCGGCTACGTGCGCGAGACGATCTTCGGCGGGATGTGGGACTTCACCGCCAACCTCGCCTTCAAGGACACCGCCTATACGTCGTCGGCGATCGGACCGCACACCGACGGAACGTACAGCCTCGATTCGCCCGGATTTCAGATGTTTCACTGCCTGCAGTTCGACGGAACGGGCGGGGACAGCACCCTCGTCGATGGCTTCAAGGTCGCCGAGGATATCCGCCGCAGCGATCCGGCAGCCTTCGAGGTGCTGTCGAGCGTGAAGGTGCCCGCGCAGTACCTCGGCGACGGCGTGCATTTGCGGGCGGAACACCCAATTATCGGGCTCGATGCTCAGGGAGAGCCGGCGCAGATCGCCTACAATAATTATGACCGGGCTCCCTTCAGCTTGCCGAGCGCGCGCATGAGTGTATTTTACCGGGCATTGAAAATATTTAACGCGATGATTAACGATCCCGCGAACGAAATTACTATGCGCCTGGCCCCGGGCACTGCCCTTTTGTTCGATAACTGGCGCCTGTTGCATGGGCGCCGCGCCTATCAGGGCTATCGGCGCCTGTGCGGCGCCTACTTGAACAAGGAAGACTTCGATAGCAAGCTGCGGGTGCTATGCGCGGCGAGGTAAGACGATGGCAGATGCATTGACCCGCAATTTCGGTAGCGACAACGTCTCCCCGGTGTGCGCGCCCATCCTGGCGGCGATTCAAGCGGCGAACGCCGCCCCTACGGGCTCGTACGGCGCGGATCCCTTCACCGAGCGCTTGACCGGCGTGGCCTCGGATCTGTTCGAGACGGAGGTCCTGATCTACCCCGTTGCCACCGGCACGGCGGCCAACGCGTTGGCCCTGTCGCAAATCGCGCCGCCCTACGGCGGCGTCTATTGCCATACGGGTGCGCACATCGTCACGGACGAATGCGGCGCGCCGGAATTCTTCACGGGAGGAGCGAAGCTGCTCGGACTGCCCTCGTCCACCGGGAAGATCGGGCCCCAGGCGCTCACCGCCGCCGTGGCATTCGCCGAGGAGATGGGCGTGCATCACGTGCGTCCCTCCGCGGTGAGCGTCACACAGGCCACGGAGCTCGGCACGGTGTACGGTCTCGAGGAGCTGTCGGCACTCACGGCGGCGGCGAAACGGCACGGGCTCAACGTGCACATGGACGGCGCGCGATTCGCGAACGCACTGGTGCGCCTCGGCTGCACGCCGGCGGAGGCGACCTGGAAGCGCGGCATCGACGTTCTCTCGCTCGGGGCCTCGAAGAACGGTGCGCTGTGCGCGGAGGCCGTGGTCTTTTTCAATCGCGCGCTCGCGGAAGGGTTCGAGCGCCGCCGCAAGCAAGCGGGGCATCTGTGGTCGAAGCTGCGCTATCTGAGCTGCCAGCTGCTTGCGTATCTCGAGGACGGCTTGTGGCTGCGCAATGCGGCGCAGGCGAATGCGATGGCATCGCGGCTCGCTCGAGGCCTGGCCGAGCTGCCGTACGCGCCGCTGCTACAAAACGTCGAAGCGAACGAGGTGTTCGTGGCGCTGCCGGAAAAGCTGATCGTGCGGCTCGAGCAGGCGGATTTTCATTTCTATCGTTGGCCGCTCATCGAGACTCCGGACGGTGCAGCGGTGCGGCTCGTCACTTCCTATAGCACCACCGAGGCCGACGTCGACGACTTCCTGCGGGAGTTGCGCAAGCTCGCCTGAGGCGCGCCCGCAGCCGGCGCCGCCAGGTACACGGCGGCATAGGCTCGCCAGGGGCGCCACGCGCTCATCCGACGCTCGATCTCGAGCGGCTCCTCGAGGCCGAGCGCGCGCCCCACCTCGTGCTGCTGCAACGGAAAGGCGTCGGGCTCCCGCAGGGCGCGCATCGCCACGCTCTGCAGGGCCTGCGCGGTGAATCCGGGGATAGACGCAAGCTTACCGAGCACGGCGTCGGGGTCCGCAACTTTCTCGAAGCTGATGCGTCCGTCGTGCACGGCGCGGGCGAGCGCGCGCACGGCGAGTGCCTGCACTTTGCTGAGACCGGCCCGTCCCAGGTCCGCGCCCGCGAGCACCTCGGCGCGCGGGAAAAGGTGCGTCAGCCCGGGAGCGAAATCGACGCGTTCACCGAACGTGGCGACCAACGCACGCGCCGACGATGCCGCGGGTGCAGCGTGGCCGCGTAGGATGGCGTTGACGGCGAGCTCGAACCCGCTCCAGCAGCCTGCCACCCGCAACCCTGGATGGGTCCTGACGCGGGCAGCAAGCTCGGGATCAGCCTTCAGAACGCGCTCGATGGTCGGCGAGTCGGCGTCGAGGTCGAACATCGCGCGGATTCTTTCGGTGATCAGAAACAGCGAGCGTGGCTCCTCGATGTTGACGCGCACACGGAGCGCGCGCCGCTCCTCGTTCAGCGTGACCTCAAAATGGCCGGGCACTCCGTTCACTCCCACGGTGCGCCGGTAGGCGTCGGCAGCCACGCATTCGATACCGGGGATCGCCAGGGCGCGGAGCGTCGCGAGCATTGCGTGCCACGCGTAGGGTGGCCGGTAGTCGAGATGAAATAGGTACTGATTGTCGGGTTGGGCGGCGATTTTCTTTGCGACTCGCGCGCGCAGCTCGGTGGGGGTGCGGCCGTAGACCTTGTGCACAGCGGCGTTGAAGCGCCGCACGGAACCGAAACCGGCCGCGATGGCGATCTGGGTCATCGGCAGCGTGCTTTCGTCGATGAGCTTTTTAGCAAAGTGCAGGCGGCGGGTCTGCGCCACCGCACGTGGGCTCGCGCCCAGGTGCCGCAGAAAGAGGCGCCGCAGATGCCGCGAGCCGAGCCCTAAGTGTGCGGCAAGTGCCTCGATGCCGCCTTCCTCGAGGCCGCTCTCATTGATGAGTCGCAACGCCCGCGACACCGTGTTCTTCGTCCCGGCCCAGACGGCGGTTCCGGGTGAACACTCCGGCCGGCAGCGCAGGCATGGCCGAAAACCGGCCTCGGCCGCCGCGGCGGCCGTGGGGAAGTAGCGCACGTTTTTCTCTTGCGAGGTGCGCGAGCGGCAAATCGGACGGCAATAGATGCGCGTCGTGAGGACGGCAATGTAAAACCTGCCGTCGAAACGCGCATCGCGCGCCAGCCGCGCGCGCGAGCAGAGCCGTAGATCGAGCGTCATGCCTGGATTCTAGGTGCCTGCAGAGCTCGCGTCAGCGACAAATTGCACGTCCGGAAACGTCCAACGGTCCGTCCCGTGCGGGTCTAGACTTTTTTCAGAGGTCATCGCGAGCATTTCACCGGGGAGAATCACATGAACAAAAGAGCTTCGGGATATTGGGGCATCCTGGCGGTGTGTTGGCTCGCGGCGGTGCCGATGACGCGCGCCGCGCAGGCAGCATCCAGCACGGATGGATCGGCGGCGTTTACGGTTTACAACCTCGGGACCCTCGGCGGGACGGTGAGCTCGGGGAATGCCATCAACCCGCTGGGTTGGGTGCTCGGCAATTCGAATCTCGCCGGCGATCAGGTCACGCGCGCAACGGTGTGGATCGACGGTATGCAGTTCGATCTCGGTACGCTCGGCGGTGCGAACAGCGTGATCGATTGGCCGGTGCATAACAATCGTGGCGTGATCTCGGGCTTTGCGGAGACTGCCGAGGTCGATAAGCTGGGCGAAGCGTGGAGCTGTTCGGCGTTCTTTCCGCAGCCGCCGACTCTGCACGTCTGCCTCGGCTTTCGTTATTTTGCAGGGACCATGACGGCACTGCCGACGCTCGGGGGTCCGAACGGCTACGCTGCGGGTGCCAATGAGCGCGGCGATATCGTCGGCTGGGCGGAGAATAACGTGCACGATTCGACCTGCGTGGCGCCGCAAGTCCTGCAGTTCGAGGCGGTTCTCTGGCGTGCCGACGGCAAGACAGAAGAGCTGCCGCCTTATCCCGGTGACAGCGACGGGGCGGCGACCGCCATCAACGCGCAGGGCGATGCGGTGGGCATATCGGGCCGGTGCGACAACGCCGTGGGCGCCTTGACGGCGCAGCACGCCCTCATCTGGCATGACGGCGTTCCGCAGAGGATCAAGACATTCGGCGGCAAGGGCTGGAACACGCCCACGGACATCAACAGTCGCGGCCAAGTGGTCGGTTTCGCCGACATCGCGGATGACGAGAGCGACGGCGTTCTCACTCCGTTTCCGTTGCCGCTCGGCTTCATCTGGAGTGAGGCGACCAACACGGTCGAAATTCCGCCGCTGTCCGGGGACCTTTTCGCCATCGCCTATGCCATCAACGATGAAGGCGTCGTCGTCGGACAATCGTTCGGCGGTCCGGAAGGCTCCCGAGCCTTTATCTGGTTCGAGGGGAAGTCTTACGACCTCAATCAGTTCCTGCCCACCGGCTCACCGCTGTATCTCGTTTATGCCGAAGGCATCAATGACCGCAATGAAATCACCGGCCAGGCTTGCGTGCTGGTGGACGGCGCGTGCCCGGCGACGGGTGCGGTGACGCCGGCTTTTCTCGCGGTGGCGAACTTCGGGCACGGACAGGCGGGTGAGGCGCTGAATGCAGCAGCGGCAAACGGTGCCGCGGCCGCGGTGGCAGTGTCGCGGGATCAGTATCTGCGGCCGCTGCGGCGGTTCGGCGCGCGAATCCCGTGATCCGGCTTAATCGGTCTCGCGGCGGCCGCGGCTATTGCGCCGATCGGCGCCGGTGCGGGAGCGCATGCCTCCTGCCTGGGCCTCCTCCGAGCGGCGCGGAGCGTCGCGGCGGTCCTCGTAATGACGGTACTTGCACTTGCAGGCAGCGACATCGCATTCCCGTAACGGCAAGATAGGGGCTTCGGTCGAGAGAAATCGGCGTCCCTTGGCCGCTTCCGCAGCCTTGCAATGAGTCGCGGCGGGCACGATGGCAACGGCGTGCCAGCGGTTGCGGGGCTGGCTCTTAGCGGGCTTGGCGCCCGGCTCCTTGGGACCATTTCCTCTGTCGATTAGCATGCGATCGGGAACATAACTCAGGTGGTAATGGAGTCGCGGCGAACTTCACATAACTCGCGTTAGGGTATTCCATTCTGCCAGGTGAGTCTCATTCCCCTACAGCCTTCCCCGGCGGCGATGGCCCTCAACCCTGAAAAATCAGCAGGACGTAGGCGATGAATAGGATGAGGTGCACCGCGCCCTGCAGCACGTTGGTGCGCCCGCTCCCGAAGGTCAAGACGCTGACCGCCAGCGTCAACAGCAGCATCACGTAGCTCGTGCCCTCCAGGCCGAGAAAGATCGTGGCGCCCATCAGATGGGCGACGACGACCATGAGCGGAATGGTGAGGGCGATGGTGGCGAGCAGCGACCCGAGGCAGATGTTGACGGAGCGCTGCAGTTTATTCGCGAGCGCCGAGCGCACCGCGCCGATCCCCTCGGGGGTCGCAACGAGCGCCGCGATGATGACGCCGCCCAGGGCGGCGGGGGCGTGGAGACGTCGAATCATATGGTCAATGGGCTCGCCGAATTGCTCCGCCAGATAAACGACCGGGATCATGTACGCGAGCAGCAGCAGTGCGTGGTGCCACGCCGAAGCACCGGGCGCCGCCGCGCCGCCGGCGAGTTCGTGCCCATGGCCATCCTCTTCGGCCTCGAGCGCAAAATAACCCCGATGCCGTCCGGTCTGTACGGCCAGAAACGCCGCGTACAACCCGATGCACATCACGCCGAGGAATTCCTGCTGATAAAAGGACAGCGTCGGCCCGGGCGTGGTATGCGTGTAGTTCGGCATGATGAGGCTCATGACCGCGAGCGGGACGACCACACTGAGGTAGATGTTCGCGCCCTGCAGGTTGTACGACTGCTCGCGGTGCCGCCAAGCGCCTACGAGGAGCGAAGTTCCGACCATGCCGTTGAGGATAATCATGATGACGGCAAACACCGTATCGCGCATCACGGTGGGCTGATCGCGCGAGTGGACCATGACGGCCGAGATACTCGCCGCCTCGATGGCCGTGACGGCCAGCGTCAGAATGAGCGTGCCGAGCGGCTCGCCCAGACGCTCGGCGAGATGCTCCGCATGGCGCACGACGCACATGGCGGACCATAGAATGGCGAGAAACAGCCAGATAAAGACGACGGCTTGCACGGTGGCGTCGGCCGAGTCCGCTTTCAACGTTTCGCCGAACAGCAGGAACGCGAGGCTCGTGGCGATGCTCACGGCCAGAAACCATTCGGCGCGAACCAGGCGGCGGGTTGACACAATATCCATGATAACCTCGGTTGATCTAATTCATAAGGATCGCGGGCGTGCGTGAAATCTTGGCGCGAGGTCGCCCGCTACCTTCGCGGGAAGCAGACTCGCAGATCGAGGCTCTGATGCAGGCCTATGAGGGCGACGTTCCCGGCGCCTCGCTTTTGGTGCTGCACGAGGGTGAGGCGGTCGTGCGGCGAGCGTATGGCTACGCGGATCTCGAGCATCGCGTCGCCGCCAGCCATGCCACCAACTACCGTCTTGCCTCGCTGACCAAGCAATTCACCGCGGCCACCGTGCTGTTGCTGGTCGAGGAATCGCGCTTGCGCCTCGATGCAAGCATCCGTACCTGGCTGCCGAGTTTGCCTGCGGTGGCGGATCGAGTGACGCTGCGCCATCTTCTGACGCACACGTCCGGAGTCCTGGATTATGAGGATCTGATACCTGCGAGCCGTCGCGATCCATTGCACGACGCCGATGTCCTGCAATTGCTGGAATCGGCAGACCGCACCTATTTCCCGCCGGGCACGAGCTATCGCTACAGCAACAGCGGTTATGCGCTGCTCGCGCTGGCAGTCGCCGTCGCTGCGGGAATGGATTTCGCCTCGGTGCTGCGCACGCGCATCTTCGCGCCCCTCGGCATGCATCACACCGTGGCTCATGAGGAGGGGATATCGACGGTTTCCCACCGCGCGTTCGGATACAGCGAGCGGCAGCGACGGTGGCTGCGAACCGATCAGAATCTGACGAGCGCGGTGCTCGGCGACGGCGGCATCTATTCGTCGGCCGACGATTGGGAGAAATGGGACGCGGCGCTTTCGGACGACCGGCTGCTTACGACCGGAGTCGTTGCGTCTCGCCTTCACGGCGGCGACTGCCACCGACGATCCGTCGGTCGATTATGGGTTTGGGTGGCGAATCACCAAAGAGCATGTGTGGCACTCGGGCGAGTCGATCGGGTTCCGCAACGCCGTGGTGCGTTTCCCCGAGCGCCGTTTGACGGTGCTGGTGCTGACGAACCGCGATGAGCCCGGGCCTTATCCGATTGCGCTGCGGATCGCGGACATCGTCAGTCCTCGTTGTTGAATGCCTGTCCCTTGCCGAACCGATAGGTCAACCGGGCACCGAACACCCGCGGCTCGTTCACGGTCTGCCGCAGGTCGAAGTTGCCTTCATTGGTGTAGATGACCGCGTTCTTGTTCGCGAGATTCGTGATGTAGAACTCCGTCGTCCAACCCTGGTCGGGGCGGGTGAGACCGAAGCGCAGATTCATGATCGAGTAGCCCGGTTGCAGTACGTAGGGCAGCCCATTGCTTCCCGAGGCCTGCAAGTTATTGAACATGTCGCCTTTGTGCGAGATATCGTACTGGCCGTACCAGTGCAATTCGTCCTTGATCGGCGCTTCGTAGCGGATGTTGCCGCTCCAATCGAAGTAAGGAACGTAGGGGAGCCGCTCGCCGGGCCTGACGTCGAACCCGCCCGATGCTGCGCTCGCGGCGCTGTAGTAGGTATCGGTGATGATTCGCGAGTCGTTGTAGCTCAACGATACGTCCACGCTGAGATGCGAATTCGGCGAGTACTTGACCTCGGTCTCCGTACCGTAAATCTTGGCATTGCCGATGTTCGCGTCGAAGCTGGATGATGCGCAAACGTTCGGATCGAAGAGCAGCGACTGGTAATTTTTCCAGGGCATCAGGTAAAAAGCCCCGTTCCACTGCAGATGCCTGTCGAGGAAGGTTGATTTCCATCCCACTTCGTAGTTGGTCAACGTGTCCGGCTTGAACGTCGTGGGGACGCCGTTTTTCGTACACGGAGCAGGAAGTCCCGGGTTGACGCCGCCGTCTCTGAACCCCTGCGCAGCATCGATGTACAGAAGCAGATCGTCCGTCGCCTTGTAGCTTAATCCCCCCCTGCTGCTCCACTTTTCCGTTCCTCCCGGCCCGTCGCTCACTGTCACCGGGGCATAGGAGAAGTTACCGCCGTTCACGATGGCGTTGAAGTGCGACTCAAAGTGGACGGTTCCGACCTCGAGCTTCAGCCGCTTGGTGAGATCGAAAGTCACGTTGAGGAATTCGGTCATCTGCAAGTAATCGTTGCGCTCGGTGTAGCCGTACCACTCGCCCGGCCGCGCGGGCTTTACGCCGCCGTAATATGACGAGTAATACTGAAATGCGTCGCCATTGGGTTTCAGGGCCGGGATTGCGTAGTAGTCGCTGGTGTCAGCGCGCGTCCTCTCCCAGTAGGCGCCGATCAGCCAGTGGAACGGCAATCCGTTGTCCTCTTTCGACTGCAACCGCAGCTCATTCGACCAACGGTAGACCTTCGTGGTGTAGTTGTAGTACTGGGTCGGGACGCCGCAGCCGCTGAAAGGCGCCGAGGCCGCGCCAGTTACGAGAGGTGTCCAATACGGGTCGGTGAGGCACGTGAACCCCTGGCGGTTGACCGCCGTGTAGTTATTCGGCGGCCCCGTGTTCACGTATTGCATGTACTCCGAATACTCGTTCACCCACGTATCGTCCTGTGCCCAGTAGGTATTCGCGTACACGAGATCGCCGATCCCGACGTCGCCCTCGAGATGGAAGTCGATAGTCTTTGTGTAGTACTGCTTGAATTCCGGACCGAAGCGAGCCACATTCTTCTGGCCGAAAGAGCGCGCCGGGCCATTGGGGAGAGTCGCCGCGCCCGTCGTCGGGTCCACGCCGATCGCTCCCCCGATGGTCGGGTTCTCATCCCAGGCGCCGTGCGTGAGCTGCTTCTGGTAGCTTGTGGTGAAAGTTGCTTTCCAGCCGTCCGCGATTTTCTGACCGAGAGCGAGTCGGCCGCCTGTCACACGCTCGACGTTATAGTTCTGGCCCGCCCACTGCGAATTGTTGGAGACGGTCCCATTGACCCAATTACGGGTCGTGTTGATGTTGTCGATGTAGCCGCCGTGATAATCCCGGTACGCGGACAAGCGCAGCGCCGTCCAGTCGGGGATCAGCGGGATGTTCATGAAGCCCTCGACGGTGCCATTCTTCGTTCCGCCTTCGATCTTGCCGCCGTCGAGATCCGCACCCGCGCTGAACCCGCTCGGATCCGGCTTGTTGGTGACGAAGCGCAAGGCTCCGGCCATCGCGCTCGCGCCGAACGTGGTGCCTTGCGGCCCGTTCAGCACCTCGATGCGCTCGATATCATACAAGTGCAGATCCGGGGTGATGCCTTCGAAGTTCATCGACATGTCGTCGACCAGGAACGCCGTGGTCGCCGTATTGGAGTAGTTCGGATTGCTGCCGTCCGACACGCCGCGCATGACGAAGGTTTGAGTGCCGGGCCCTGCGCTCACGAACGAGATGGAGGGCGTCATGGTCGCGTAGTCTTCGAACTGCGAGATCCCGAGATTCTGCAGATCCTTGGACGTGAAGACGTCGATGCTCATCGGAACGTCTTGAAGATTTTCCGTGCGCTTGCGGGCCGTCACGACGACTTCCTCGAGCGTGGACGTGGTCCGCCGACGCGTCTGCGGCCAGCGCGGGAGCCATGTGCACCGTCGCGGCTCCGGAGAGGATCGTAGCGATCGCGAGGCTCAACCGCGTAGGCGAGGGGAACGGGCGCGTCGGAAGCACACGAGTCCGGTCTCCCACGGAACGCATTTTCGTCATGCGCATCGCATCATCCCCTTATTCTTGAGTTTACGAGGCACGCTCGAGGTGCCTTTCGAGGATGATGTCCTGCGGTAGCAGCGCCTGTCAATGACCGGCGAGCGAGAAGCTGATCGAGCGTTCAGTAGCGACCGCCGGCTGCTAGCCCTCGGAGAAACGGTCCAGCGAGTCGCCCAGCGCGCGCCGCAGTGGTGCGAGCTGTGCCTCGAAATGGCGCCAGTAGCCGACGCCGGACGTGTACAGGGGCTGGCGCACCTGCTCGGCGCTCGCAGTGCGCACCGACCGCTTGGTCTCGTGGAACGACAGGCACGCCGGCTCGAATGGCAGCGAGCAATGGCTCAAAAGACGGCGGATCTGCGCTTCGGGCTCGCGGATCAGCTGCTCGTATTGTAGACGCAACACTTTGCCGGGCAGCACCTCATCCCAGTGGTCCATGAGGCTCAGGTAGCAGCGATAATAGCGCCCCAGATCCTCCAGGTCGTAGCTGAAGGACTGGCCTTCGGCGAAATGCTGCTTGTAGGTGCTGAAGCAGGCATCCATCGGGTGGCGGCGCACGTCGATGATGACCGCCCGCGGAAGAATCGCCTGGATCAGGCCCACATGGCTGAAGTTGTTCGGCATCTTGTCGATGAAGTGCGGCCGCGCGCTGCGCAGCGGTGCGGTTTCCTCGATGTAGCGCCGGCCGAGATTGCCGAGATGTTCCGCAGGGGCGGTGCACACGATCTCCGGATAGGCATCGTGCACTGCGTCGGCGTGATCGAACTCCCGCACGATGGTGAGAAGGTTCGGCAACTCGAAGGTGCCCTCGACGCAAGAGTGACTGGCGAGTATCTGTTCCACCAGCGTCGAGCCGGATCTCGGCAGGCCGACGATGAATATCGGGGAGGGGTCGGGATATCCGGCACCTGACCGGGAGGCGAAAAATGCAGGGTCGAAGCATTCGCGCACGCGGCGCGTCTTGTTCTCGAACGCTTCGATGTCGAACGGCACGGTTTTGCGACGCCGGCGATTACCCGTCGCATAATGTTCGAAGGCTCTGGGGTAGTCCTGTTTGTGCTCGAAGGAGCGGCCGAGCGCGAAATGCAAGTGCGCCTGGTCCTCGTCGTCGCCGTCTTCCCCCTTGAGCAATTGCTGCATGGAGGCGATCTCGGCGTCCGAGAACACGTAGTTCTTGAGGTCCGCGAGACTCCAGTACGCCTCGCCGAAGCCCGGGCTCATCTCGAGGCACCGCTGGTAAGCCTGTTCGCACTCGCGGCGCCGGCCGAGCGTCTTGTTGAGGTGTCCGACCGAGAGCCGCAGCCGGACTTCGTCGGGATTCAGCCGCGCTGCCTCCTCGAAGGCCACGAGTGCGTCTTCCTGACGCATGAGCCGCGTGTACACGGTCGCGAGCAGCACCCAATTGTTGGGATTCTCGCCTTCCATTTTGAGCAGGCCGCGTATGGTCGACTCGGCCTCGGGAAGAGCGCCCAGCGCGAGCAGGGCCTGCGAAAGGCCGCGCCGGGTGAGCGGCAAATGGGCCGACTGTTTCTGCGCGTGCTTCAGCAAGCGAACCGCGTCCTGCGCCCGGCTCGCCGTGAGCGACACCGCGGCAAGGCCGCAGAGCGCCGCCACGTGAGCCGGGTCAGCGCGCAAGATATCCCGAAAGATCGTCTCGGCCGTCTTGTGATCGTCCGAGGTGAGCGCCTCCCGTGCCTGCTCGATGCGGCGAATCTGCGGGTCCGCCAGTCGGGCGCATTCGTAGGCGAACATCGCATCCGGATATTTCTCGAGCTCGACCAGCACATCGCCGTATGCAAGCCAGGCGGCCTCGAGCAGCGGTGCCGCGGCAACGACTCGCTTGAGCTCCTCGCGAGCCTCGTCCCGCCGTTCGGCGGCGCGATAAGCACGGGCCAAGTCGGTGCGTGCCTGCCAGAAGTCGGGGCGCGAGGACGATTGCGCGCTCGCAGAACGTCGATCGCCTCGCCCATCTTGTCCTGATAGAGGAGTGCCGCACCCAGCAGATGCAGGCTCTTCGCCTCCTCGGGTCCCGCGGCCTGTATGGCGCGCAGCTGTCGCTCAGCCGTGGCGGCGCGACCGGTCTTGAGCATGGCAAATGCTTCGGAGTAGGCCGCCTGCAACTGCGCTTGTGACTGCTCCTGGGTCATGGTGTGTTCCGGGAGCTTAAAAGCTCAGCGCTTGCAAAGCGAGAGGGCGCCTCTACGCGGGATGGAACTCCCGCGCAATCTCGTGCAGCAGTCCGCCGACATAACCCGCGAACGAGCGCCAGACCTCCAGATGGAACGCATCCTCGCGGGTGCGCCAGAACGTTATGTCGGCCTTTGCCAGCACCGTGCGCGTGCACATGCCGACCGGAAATTGGCTTATGTCGCAAATCGAGCGGGCATGCGCCTCGTAGAATCACTTCGGCATGCGCCCGCTCACCTCGAGCGCGAATTGCCGATGGCTCACGTCGACGAGCGCATGCGGTGTATCGCGCAGCGCATCGCTCGAGTGCGGCCGCGAGCTCGCGAGCGTCGGTCGCGCTCGCCTGAGCGGCGAGATCGAGCAGCAAGTATTCATCGGGACCGAGCCAGAGCGTCGCGCGCTCTGCGCGGCGCACGGCGCGGCACGCCGTCTCGGAGAAGCCGACGCCCCAGACCGGTGCGGCGCGAGCCCGCGCCTGCGCATCGCCGTGCAGCACCCAGCGTGCCGCCGGCGGCAGCGTCTTGAGCCACTCAGCCGCACTCACGGGCGGCGGCCGGCGCAGGGCTGCTTCAGCCATTGAGCCTTTCTCCCTTCGGGTCATAGAAAATCGGCGATGTGACCTCGACCTCGACGTCTCTTCCGGGCATGGGCACGTACAAGCGTCTGACCCAGGCGGGCGCGGCCGCCGGCGATGAGCGCGAGCGCGATCGGCGCCTTGAGGACGCTGCTCGGATAAGACGAGGTCACGTGACCGACCAGCTCCATGGGCGGCTTCTGTCCCGCCTTGGCCGCGACCTGCGCGCCTTCCTCGAGCAGTGCGCCGTCGCGCGTGCGCGAGCCCCACGAGCTGCTTGCGGTCGGCGGCCTTCATGGCAGGACGCTCGAGCGAGCGCTTGCCGACGAAGTCCGGCTTGTTCTTGCCGATGGCCCAGGTCAAGCCCGCATCGTCCGGCGTCACGGTGCCGTCGGTGTCCTGGCCGACGATGATGTAGCCCTTCTCCGCGCGCAGCACGTGCATGGTCTCGGTGCCGTAGGCGACCATGCCGTGCGCCTGTCCGGCGGCATGTACACCCTCCCACACCGCGGCGCCGTAATCGGCCGGCACGTTGATCTCGAACCCGAGCTCGCCCGTGAAGCTCACGCGAAACAGGAGCATCGGCACGCCCGAGGATCTTGCCGCGCGCGACGCCCATGTGCGGCAAGGCGGCGGCGCTCATGTCGACGTTCGCAGACGAGCGGCTCGAGCACGCGGCGCGCGTTCGGTCCCTGCACCGCGATCACGGCCCACTGCTCGGTGGTGGAGGTGAGCCACACCTTGAGATCGGGCCATTCGGTCTGCCGGTAGTCCTCCATGAGCGCGAGCACGCGCGGCGCGCCGCCCGTCGTGGTGGTGACGTGGAAGCGATCCGCCGCGAGGCGCGCAACCACACCGTCGTCGTAGATGAAGCCGTCGTCGCGGCACAGGATGCCGTAGCGCGCGCGCCCCGGCGCGAGCCCCGACCAGCTGTTCACGTAGAGACGATTCATGAATTCCGCGGCGTCCGCGCCCACCACCTCGATCTTGCCGAGAGTGGAGGCGTCGAAGATGCCGCAGGCGTTGCGCACCGCGAGGCACTCGCGCGCGACCGCGGCGTGCAGGTCCTCGCCGGCCCGCGGAAAATAGCGCGCGCGCTTCCACAGTCCGACGTTCTCGAACACCGCGCCTTGGGCCTCTGCCCAGGCGTGTGTCGGCGTGGTGCGCTTGGGATCGAACAGATCGCCGCGCGAGATGCCGGCGAAGGCGCCGAACGTCGTCGGCGTGTACGGCGCGCGAAAGGTCGTGAGGCCCACCCGCGGAATCGGGCTCGAGAGGTCTTGCGAGACGATCGCGAGCGCATTCATGTTCGAGGTCTTGCCCTGGTCGGTCGCCATGCCGGTGGTGGTATAGCGCTTGACGTGCTCGATGGATTGAAAGCCTTCGCGAGCCGCGAGCTGCACGTCCTTGAGGGTGACATCGTGCTGCCAATCGACGAACGATTTCTGGCGGGCCGGTGCGCTGCCCGCGGGCAGCGGGCCCAAGTGAGAGCCCGGCTCGCGGCGCGCAGCCTCGACCGCGAACTGAGCAGCGGGCTTCGCCGTGAGGCCGCTCGAGCTTGCCGCTCGAGGCGACCGCTCGACTCCGCCCTCGACGCCGCTGCGGCTCCCGCGCCGGCGCTCGCCCCGTCGGCCAGCGCCGCTGCAAGGTCCGTGATCCCGCGGCAAGCGCCCGCGGAGCGCTCGTGCTCGGCGGACTCGCCCGGGCACGAAGGCCTTGCAGGGTCTCGTTCCACGCGAGCTTGCCGCGCGACTGGGAGAACAGGTGCACGCTCGGGGTGAAGCCGCCCGACATCAGCAGGGCATCGCAGTCGAATTGCCGCACGCCGCACGCGGCCTGCGCCGTCGGTCGCGCCGATGCGAGACGGCGCGCACGCGCAGGCCGCCTTCGGTGCCGAGCACCGTCGATCCCGGCAGCACCAGGAGATGCCGGCGCGGCGCGCGGCCTGCGGCAGACGCCGCCCGCGGGCTCGGAGCGCAGGTCGGCGATGACCGCGACGACGACCGTCCGGCGGCGTGCAGGTCGAGGGCCGCCTGGTAGGAGGCATCGTCAGGCGGTCACGATCACGACGCGATTGCCCGACCCGCAGCCCCGTAGCGATTGAGATAAGTCTGCGCGGCGCCGGCGAGCAGGATGCCGGGGCGATCGTTGCCCGGGAATACCAGCGGCCGCTCGATGGCGCCGGTCGCGAGCACCACGCGCCGCGCGCGCACTTGCCAGAGCCGCTCGCGCGGCAGATGGGCGGGCGGGCGAGGCCAGATGATCGGTGAGGCGCTCGCTCAGAGCCGATGAAGATTGTGCGGGAAGTAGCCGAAGGCGGTGGTGCGCGCACAGCAAGGTCACGTGCGGGCAGTTGCGCAGCTCGGCGAGCGAGCGCTGCACCCACTCGAGCGCCGCTCAGCCGTCGATGCGCGCGGCGGCATCGCCGAGCAGGCTCCCGCCGAACTCGGAGGATTCATCGCACAGCATGACGCGCACGCCCGATTCGGCGGCGGCGAGCGCCGCGGCGAGGCCCGCGGGTCCGCCGCCCACCACGAGCACGTCGCAATGCGCGTAGCGCTGCGCATAGCGATCGGGATCGGGGCGCGTGGGCGCGACGCCGAGGCCCGCCGCGCGGCGGATGAGCGGCTCGTACACAGCTCTTCCAGGCCTTGCGCGGCCACATGAAGGTCTTGTAGTAGAAGCCGGCGGGAAAGAACGGCGACAGCCAGTCGTTCACCCGCCCCACATCGATGGCGAGGCTCGGCCAGCGGTTCTGGCTGTGAGCGACGAGGCCGTCGTAGAGCTCGACCTGTGTGGCGCGCAGATTCGGCGTGTTGCGCGCGTCGTCGCGAACCACGGTCACCAGAGCGTTCGGCTCCTCGGACCCCGCGGCGAGAATGCCGCGCGGGCGGTGATACTTGAACGAGCGGCCGACGAGGTGCACGCCGTTCGCGAGCAACGCCGAGGCGAGCGTGTCGCCGGCGAAGCCTTCGTAGTCGCGGCCGTCGAAGGTGAAGCGCAGCGGCCGGCTGCGGTCGATCGCGTCCGCGCGCGGCGGTGCGCAGGCTCACGAGGCGGCTTCCCGCGTGCGCGCTCGAGATCGGGTCGCGGCTTGCCGGTCTCGTAGGTCGCGAGGATACGGTCGGTGGTGGTGTCGCGCAGCGCATTGAAGAAGCGCCCGCAGCCGTGCGCTGTGTCGCCAGCGCTCGGCGTGCACGCCCTTGGTGTTGTCGCGCATGTACAGGAATTCGGTCCATGCCGCATCGTCGAGCTCCGCCGGCCGCGCCGGGCGAGCGATATGCGCCTGACCGCCGTAGGAGAACTCGATCTCGGGACGTTCGCCGCAGTAGGGACAGGCGATGAGCAGCATAGCAACGCCTAAGGCTAGTGCGCCACGGCCGCCGCCGCGGCCTCGTCGATCAAGTAGCCGTCGCGGAAGCGCTCGATGGTGAAGGGCGCGTTGATCGGATGCGGCTCGTCGCGCGCGATGGTCCAGGCGAACAGATGCGCCGAGCCGGGCGTGGCCTTGAAGCCGCCCGTGCCCCAGCCGCAATTGACGTAAAGGCCCGGGACGGGGGTCTTGGCGATGATGGGCGAGCGGTCCGGGCGTGACGTCGACGATGCCGCCCCAGTTGCGCAGCATGCGCAGGCGGCGGAACTGCGGAAACAGCTCGCAGACGGCATCGAGCGTGTGCGTATTGATGTGCAGCGCGCCGCGCTGCGTGTAGGAGGTGTACGCATCCGTGCCCGCGCCGATCACCAGCTCGCCCTTGTCCGACTGGCTGATGTAGGCGTGGATGGTGTTCGACATCACGACGCACGGAAAGATCGGCTTCACCGGCTCGGAGACGAGCGCCTGCAGCGGATAGCTCTCGAGCGGCAAGCGCACGCCCGCGAGCTTCATGACGACGCTGGTCGAGCCGGCCGCCGACACGCCCGACCTTGCGGGCGCGGATCAGCCCGCGGGTCGTCTCCAGCGCCTCGACCGCGCCGCTCGCGTCCTTGCGGATGCCCGTCACCTCGCAGTTCTCGATGATGTCGACGCCGAGCGCGTCGGCGGCGCGCGCATAGCCCCAGGCCACGGCGTCGTGCCGCGCCGTGCCGCCGCGCCGCTGCAGGGCGGCGCCGAGCACCGGATAGCGGATGTTGTCCGAGATGTTGAGCGGCGGACAGAACGCCTTCGCCTGCTCCGGCTCGAGCCACTCGTTGTCGACGCCGTTGCAGCGATTGGCGTGGACGTGGCGCTTGGAGACCTGCACGTCGTGCACGCGTATGCGCGAGCATCATCACGCCGCGCGGCGAGAACATGACGTTGTAATTGAGGACTTGCGACAGGTCCTCCCACATCTTGACCGCGTGATCGTAGAGTGCGGCGCTTTCCTCGAACAGATAATTGGAGCGGATGATGGTGGTGTTGCGGCCGGTGTTGCCGCCGCCGATCCAGCCTTTCTCGAGCACGGCGATGCGGCCGAGCCCGTGCTCCTTCGCCAGATAATAAGCGGCGCCCAGGCCGTGGCCGCCGCCGCCGACGATGACGGCATCGTAGCCGGGTTGCGGCGCAGGCCTTGCGCCACTGCGGCTGCCAGCCGCGATGACCCGAAAGACCGCGACGGATCAGCGCGAGAGCGGAGAATCTTTGCCGGCTCATGGCGTGATCAGGCTCGCAGCTCCTTGTTCTCCGGATCGTAGGGCGAATCGATGAGCACCGTGGCCGGCTTGCGCTCCCCCAGAATCTCGATCGAAAGCTCGGTGCCGACGGTGGCGAACTCCGGCTTCACATAGCCGAACCCCAGGCTCTTGCGCAGCGCGTGCCCGTAGTAGCCTGCCGTCGCGCGGCCGACGAGACGGCCGCCGCGGTCGAACAGGGGCTCATTGCCGAGCGGATCGGCGTCGCGTCACCCCGTGGACCTCGAACGTGACGAAGCGGTTCGGCACGCCACGGGCGAGTTGCTGCTCGAGCGCTTCCTTGCCGACGAACGCTCCCTTGTTGAGGCGCACGAAGCGGTCGAGTCCCGCCTCGTAGGGGGTGTAATCGGGCGTCAAGTCGCTGCCCCACATGCGGTACGATTTTTCCAGGCGCAGCGATTCCATCGCCCGCATGCCCGCCATGGCGATGTCGTGCTCGGCGCCTGCCTCGAAGATGGCATCGAACAGGTGGTGGGCGTACTCGATGGGGAAGTGCAGCTCCCAGCCGAGCGCGCCGACGAAATTGACGCGCAGCAGATAGACATCGGTCGCGAGCCCGACCTCCGTCACCTGGCCCGTGAGCCAGGGGAATGCCGCGTTGTCGAGCGGCGCATCGACGAGTTTCGACGAGCACATCGCGCGAGCGCGGCCCCGCCACCACGAAGCAGCCGCGGCTCGAGGTGATGTTGCGCAGGGTCACCCCCGCAGGCGGCAGCATCGTCTGCAGATAGTCGCTGTCGTAGCGCTCCGCCGCTCCCGCGCTCACCACGTAGAAGTGCTCATCGGCGATCTTGGTGATGGTGAATTCCGAGCGAATGCCGCCGCGGCGCGTGAGGGCGTGTGAGAGCGCCATGCGGCCGATCTTGGTGGGCACCTTGTTGGCGACCAGGCTGTCGAGCCAGGCTTCGGCGCCGGGGCCGGTGACCTCATGCTTGGTGAAGGGCGTGAGATCGATGACGCCCACGTGCCGGCGCAAATTCACGGCTTCGCGGCCGACGTGCTCGAAGTAATTCGAGCGGCGGAAACTCCATTTGTCCTTGGGCTCGACGCCGGGCGGCGCGAACCAGTTGGCGCGCTCCCAGCCGTAGCGCTGGCCGAACACCGCGCCCATGCGCTTGAGCTTGTCGTAGATCGGGCTGGTCTTGGCCGGCCGCGCATCGGACCGCTCCTCGTCGGGGAAGTGGATCACGAAGACGTTGCGGTAGGTCTCCTCGTTCTTCTGCACGACGTAGCGCTTGCTCGTGTAGGGGCCATAGCGGCGCGGGTCGACCGCCATCATGTCGATGCCCGGCTCGCCCTCGACGATCCACTCGGCGAGCTGCCAGCCGGATCCGCCCGCCGCGGTGATACCGAAGCTGTGCGCCTCGTTGAGCCACACGTTGCGCAGCGCCCCACGCCGGACCGATGAGGGGACTCCCGTCGGGCGAATAGGGGATGGGGCCGTTGACGATGTCCTTGATGCCGCAGGTGGCGAGCGAAGGCACGCGCCGCTGCGCGGCCTCGACGTGCGGCAGCAGGCGCTCGAGATCGCCCTCGAACAAGCTCTTGCCGAACCAGTCGGGCACGCCGTCGGCGAAGCGCGCCGGTGCGCCGGCCTCGTAGGGTCCCAAGATCCAGCCCATGCGCTCTTCGCGCAGGTAATACGACTGATCGGACTCGCGCAGCACCGCGAGCTCGCGGCCGCCGCCCTTGCGATACGCCTTGAGATCGTCGGCCTCGTCGTAAACGATGTATTGGTGCTCCACGGGAATCGAGGGCACGTTCAAGCCGAACAGGCGTCCGGTCTGACGTGCGTAGTTCCCCGTGGCGCACACCACGTGCTCCGCGGTGATCTCACCCTTGTTGGTGATGAGCTGCCACTCGCCCGAAGCCGTGCGTTTGACGCCCGTCACCTCGGTCTGCTCGTGGATCTCGGCGCCGAGTGCTCGCGCCCCTTTGCGCAGCGCCATGGTGAGATCGGCCGGAGCGATGTGACCGTCGTCGGGATGGTAGAGCGCGCCGATGATATTCGGCGTATCATCGCCGTTGCCGAGCTCGGCCAGCGGCCAGAGCTTCTTGACCTCTTGGGGCGTGATGATCTGAAACGGCACGCCGATGGTGTTCGCCGTGCCGCAATACTTCTGATACTCGTCCATGCGTTCACGGCAAGTGGCGAGGCGCAAATTTCCGGTGACGTGGAAGCTCACATCCTGCCCGGTCTCGGCGGGCAAGCGCTTGTAGAGGTCCACCGAGTACTTGTGCAGCTGCCCGACCGTGTAGCTCATGTTGAACAGCGGCAAGAGCCCCGCCGCATGCCAGGTCGAGCCGGCGGTAAGCTCGGAGCGCTCGAGAAGCACGACGTCCGACCAGCCCTTGTGCGCCAGATGATAGAGCGTGCTGACGCCGACCACGCCGCCACCGATCACCACGACGCGGGCATGAGTTTTCATTTGAGGGGTCCCCGAGTGAATGCGCACGGCAGTGTAGCGAGCGGGGGGCCAAACAAGACGCTAATAGCGACAGTCACTTGTGCAAATGCGTCACCCCGTTCCCGGTCCCCGCCTGCCCACGGCCTCGGCCCGCCAGGACGCGGCGTTGCCCTCCGCGCCGCCGCCGCTGTCTGGAAAACGACAGGATATGTCGGAAACAGGCACTTTCGGCCTGCTTGGGTGCATAATAAGGGGGCCGGGGCTTGGTTCTCGGCGGGGAGTGAGTTCCGTGGAATCGCCGGCGGTCTTGCGCAAGTGCAAATACGCGTTTCTGACGCTCGCCAACTATTCCCTCATTGCCGTCGCCAATGCCATCGAGCCCTTACGCATGGCGAATCGCCTGGTCGGCAAGGACGTCTACGACTGGTCGGTGATCAGTCTCGACGGGGCGCCGAGCGAATCGAGCTCCGGGCTCAAGCTCTCGCCCACGGCGACGCTCGATAAGCTCGAGCCGCTCGACATTCTGTTCGTATGCGGCGGCGTCAACATCCGCGAGGCTGTCTCGCCCGCGCTGCTCGTGGCATTGCGCCGTCTCGCCGAGCGCCGCGTCGCTCTGGGGGCGCTGTGCACCGGGGGCTACGCGCTCGCCCGCGCGGGGCTCCTCGACAACTATCGCGCCACCATTCACTGGGAGAACATTTCGGCGCTGCGCGAGGAATTTCCGCGCGTGCTCATCAGCGACCAGCTCTTCACCATCGACCGCAACCGCTTCACCTGCTCGGGCGGCACGGCGCCGCTCGATTTGATGCTGAACCTCATCGAGACGAAGCTCGGCTCGCGGGTCTCGCAGCGCGTATCGGAACAGTTCATCGTCGATCGCGTGCGCAAGGACCGGGATCGTCAGTACATCCCGCTGCGCGCCCGCGTCGGTGTGTCGCACCGCGGGCTCATTCGCGTGGCGCAACTCATGGAGGAGAACATCGAGAAGCCGCTGTCGCTCGAGAAGATCGCGCGCACCACCGGTCTCTCGCGCCGGCAGATCGAGCGGCTTTTCAAGCGCGATCTCAACTGCGTGCCGAAGCGCTACTATCTCGAGATGCGCTTGCGGCGCGCGCGCGAGCTGCTCCTGCAGACCGCGATGCCCATCATGGACATCACGGCGGCGTGCGGATTTCAATCCCCGCCGCACTTCTCCAAGTGCTATCGCAATCAATACGGCTATCCGCCGAGCGCGGAGCGCAAGATCGGCGAGACCCGCGGGGTCGCGGAGCAGAGCGCCGCGGCGTAGCACTCACGGCGCGGGCGTCCGCGCGGCCAGCCGCGTGCCGCCCAGGCTCCCGCGGATGTCCGCGACGGCATCGGGCGCATCGTCCCAGACAATTTCCAGCGCGCCCTCGAGAGAGTCGGTGCCGGCGAGCCGCAGATGCGCGCGCACGCGGCTCGCGGGACCGGGCGTTTTCTCGAGCGTTCCCGACACGGCGAGATCCTCGGTCCAACGCACGGCGTCCAGCGTGACCACTTGCACGCCGTTGCGCTCGATGCTGGTGAACCGGCCGCCGCGCAGGCCCACGCCGTGTCCGCTCGAGCTCAAGCCTGAGCGCGTAACGACGTCGCCGGCGGTGAGCACGGCCGCGCTCGCGAATCGCAGCTGCAGATCGGGCGCCTGATTCGACGCGAGACCTTGCGCCGGCTCGAGCTCGGCGGCGCGCCGCGCGAAACTGCCGACCAGGCGCACCGGCGGCGCCTCGACCGCGCAACGCGCATCTCCGACATCGAGAGTTTCGATGAAATGCCGCACGAGCTCGGCGCCGCAGGGGCTGCGGGCCCGTGGCAGGGCGTTGACGTGCAAGCCATTGGCGACGATCACTTGACGGCCGTGCGGAAACGCGCGCGCCGCCGCTGCGCCATCGGCGACCGTGGTCATGTTGTCCAGATCTCCGGACACCACCAGCGCCGGTGCAGCGGGATACGCCGCGTCCGGGACCACGACCAGCGAGGCCGGGTGGCCGGCGGGCGCGACCGGCCAAGCGACGCATTGATCGAGAAAGCTGTAGTCGAGCGGCATGCCCCGATACTCATCAATGGTGAACGGCGCGTATGTGTCGGGGAGCGAGCGGCGCCGCTCGGCGAGCACCCGATCGCGGTCGGCGGCGCGCAGCGCCGGCGGCAAGCGCATGTCAAAGATCTGCGGCGGATCCTGACACATCACCGCCGCGGCGAGTCCTGCGCTCCATTTGGCCGGATCGGCGGCCGGATCGCGGGAATCGACTCCGCTCAGGGTTTCGGCCATGAGCCGCAGAAGCGGCGCGCGATCGTCCGCCTGGAACGCGCGGGCCGCGGCGTCGACCTCCTTGATGGTAGCCAGGGCCGGCGCGCTGCCGAACATGACGATGGCGAGCTGCGACGCGTTGGCCTGAAAGTTGCGCTCGCGGCCGTCGCCGTCGAAGGCGCGCGCGGTAAACGGCGCACGCGCGCAGCGCCTCGAGCGCGGGCTGGATGTGCTCGAGGGAGCTGCCGGGCAGTCGTGCGCACGACGCCGAGCGCCGACACGCCAGATCGAACTTGGCGCGCATCGCCGGCGCATAAGTGGGGTACCAGGCGTAGTCGGGGCCGTTCACGGGATAGGCCCCATCAAGCACGACGCTGCGCAGCGCGCGCGGATGGCGAACGGCGAACACCTGCTCGAAGTACGTGCCGTAGGAGTCGCCGTAGAGATCGATCGGGCCGACATCGAGCATCTCGAGGACGGCGGCCAGATCGTCGGCGGCGTAAGCCGTGCTATAGAGCGCCGAGCGCTCGCCGAGCGAGTCGCCGCAGCGCCCGACGAGATCCACCGTCCACCGCGGCGCGCTCTGCAGCGCAGGGCAGTCGATGGCACCCGATTTGCCGGTGCCGCGGTTGTCCATGAGGACGAAATCGCGTGTTGCGCGCAGCGGCCGGAACAGAGCGAGATAGTCCGCGCGCGACTCGGTCGCCGGATACCCGGGACCGCCTTCGGTGGCGACCAGGGTCCCGGCGGACGGACCGGTGGCGGTATGCGGGTAGAACTCGAAATAGATCGAGATGCGGCCGCCGATCGCACCGGTCGGATCGAGCGGTCGCTCGATGCGGCCGCAATAAGCAGGCTCGTCGGCGCAGCGCTCGAGCGTCATGCGTCCAAAGCGCTTGAGTCGGTCGGGAGCCGCCGCCGCATGCCCGCTGCACGGGGTTAGGAGGCCCGCGCATGCGAGGCCGACGATCATCCGGCTGAGGATCTTGTTGTATGACAGGCCTTTCATATTTTCGATATTACCCAGATCTCGCCCACCTCGCGCCTGATTAGGTTTCCGCTGCGCCGTCGTTTCCATGGTGGAACATGTCGCGCGCAGCCATGCTGCCGCGGGTTGTGGGGCTGCTAGACTGGGCTCTTCCACGTTTTGAACGCCACCAGCATGCGAGATTCACGATGAGCACGCGTAAGGTCATCCTCGATCGATTGCAGCGACGCAAGCACGAGACCGCCCTCGAACGTGAGTTTTATTGCGGCGAGGAGGAATACCGGGTCGATCTGGAGATGATCTGGTACCGCGATTGGTTGTTCGTCGGCCACGACTGCGAAGTGCCGAATCCGGGGAATTATCTGACGGTGCAGATCGGGGAGTATCCCGTCGTGGTCGTGCGCGACCGCAACGGCGAGCTGCATGCCTTTCACAACGCATGCCGCCATCGCGGCTCGAGAATCTGCTCGGCGGAACGCGGCTCGGTGACGCGGCTCGTGTGCCCGTACCATCAGTGGACTTATCACCTCGACGGACGCTTGTTCGCGGCGCGCGACATGGGAGCGGGGTTCGACCGCTCGCAGTACGCTCTGCATGCGGTGCACTGCGCGAGCGTCGGCGGCTACATCTTTGTGTGCCTCGCCAAGGTCGCGCCGGATTTCGAGCCGATCCGCCGCCACATCGAGCCTTATTTCCTGCCGCATAATCTGCAGCGGAGCAAGGTGGCGTTCGAGACCACCATCGTCGAGCGCGCGAACTGGAAGCTCGTCTGGGAGAACAACCGCGAGTGCTATCACTGCTCCGCGAACCATCCGGAGCTGATCCGCAGCTTTCCGGAGACCCCGACCATCACCGGGGTGGAGGGTGCGGACAGCAATCCGGTCATCACCGGCAAGTGGGCGCACTGGGAATCCCTCGGATTGCCGAGCCGCTTTCATCTGTCCGATAACGGCCAGTACCGCACCACGCGCATGCCCCTCATCGAGGGCACCGTGAGCTTCACCATGGACGGCAAGGCGGCGGTGCGCCGGCCGCTCATCGACAGCATCGCCGAGCCGGACCTCGGCACGTTGCTGCTGTTTCACTATCCGAGCATCTGGAATCATGTGCTCGCCGATCATGCGATTTCGTTTCGACTGCTGCCCGTGAGTCCGAACGAGACCCTGCTCACCACCAAGTGGCTGGTTCACAAGGATGCGGTCGAGGGCGTCGACTACGACGTCAAGCGCATGACGGAAGTCTGGCTCGCCACCAACGAGTCGGACCGGCGCGTGTGCCAGGAAAATCAGATCGGCGTGAGCTCGCCCGCCTATGATCCCGCGCCTTACTCACCCGTGCACGAAAACGGCGTCATCCAGTTCGTCGACTGGTATTGCGCGGAGCTCGAAGAGCGGCTGAAGCAGCCCGTCTGACAAGCGCGCGCGGGCCTGCAAGGGTCCGCGCCGCCCGCTATTAGCATCCCCACCGAGACATTCGGCGTACCATACGCCGTGAGAGCGAAATCGCGGAAGGCAAACACCGGCACTTTCGGGTGCCTTAGAAAATGGAGCTCATCATGGGTATTGTCGCTTGGATCATCGTCGGTTTGATTGCGGGCTGGGGCGCCGGGAAGGTGATGAAAGGGGGTGGCTACGGCATCCTCATGGACATCATTCTCGGAATCTTGGGTGGTCTTTTCGGCGGCTGGTTGTTCGGCGCGCTGGGCATATGGCAGGGAGGCGGGATGGTCGGATCGATCATCGTCGCCTTCATCGGTGCGGTGATTCTGGTCGGGATCACGCGCCTGATCAAGCGGGTCTAAAGCGCGCGGGCGTGGCGGCGCCGAGACGCCGCCCGCCCGCGAAAACCCCTCGCGCCCCTTGACGCGAGGAGGTCCTGTCAGAATTTGTAACCGAACGAGCCTCCGAGCACCCGCGGCCGAAGGGGCGTCTGCTCGACGATGAACTGATCGGTGCTGATGAAGGTGCTCGCGTTCGAATTGGCGAGGTTCTCGCCGTACAGGTTCACCCACCAGTTATCCTTGGAGACGCCGATCGAGGCGTTGACCGTCGAGTACGCGGGAACCTCGAACCGCCCGCGCGAGGTGTTGATGGCGCCGCCCGGCAGAATCGTCGGGTTCGATCCCGCCTGCGTGAATGAAATGCCGGTATGGGTGAAGCCGACCTGCACGAAAGGCGTGTATTCGGCGATGGTTCCATTCGTAGCGGGCGCGCCCGCTCATCTGAATCGGCGGCGCATCGGCGCTCGGAGCGCCGATCGGGCCGAAGGGATTCGAGACCGGATTGCAAGTCCCCGTGTAGAACGAGCCGCCGCAGACCGTGGTGATCGGCTTGCCGTAGTTCGCGCTCCCCGGAATGTTGTCGATCAGGCTGGGTGAATTCGTCTGCACGCTCTGGTTCCAGGACTGCCGAGTATTGCAGCGTCAGCCCGCTCGTGACCCGTGCCACCAACGAGGTCTCGATTCCCTTGATGCGGAAGTTCTGACCGTTGGTGTCGTAGAACAGGTTGCCGACCACACCTGGGTTGAAGAACTCGATCTGGACGTTGTCCCAGTTCTCGCGGTAAACCGCACCGTTCCACTGCAGGCGATGGTCGAACCATTCCGTCTTCCAACCGATCTCGTTGTTCGTCAATTTGTCGGAGGAGTATGCCGTGGGAATTGCGTACTGCGGGTTCCCGTCGGTGCCGTAAGTATGCTGGGCGCCGCCATTCTGGTTGAAGCCGCCCGGGCGAAAGCCCTGCGAGTACGTGTAATAGACCATTATGTCCGGCGTGATGTGCCAGGTGAGGTTGCCGCGGCTCTTGAAGCCCGTCTCGGTGTCGCGAAGATTGTCGGCATTGAGATTGTAGCTGTAACCGGCAGCGTGGCAGCCGCCAGGCGGCACGCCTGCCTCGAAGCAGCCGAAGCTCGAGAGGACGCTGCCCTGCATGGAGTTTTGGAACAGGAAATGGCGCGTGCCGAGCGTGGCAGTCAGCACCTTGGGAATGATGTCGAAGTCACCGGACGCAAAGAACGCCGTCTGTTTGGTCTGGCGAAACTGGTCCTGATAGAACGAGGTGTTGTCGCCCTGCACACCGGGGTTCTGGACGTAAGTGCCCGGGAACGTGCCGACGTTCGACAAGCAGTTGGTATTGCCCGCCCCGGTGTCCGAGGTGCACGGGGGAAGGGACTTGTACATCCAGCCGGTTTGATCGTAGAGCTTGTTGATCTCGTAGAAGGCGCCGAGGATGCCGCGCGCGCGCCAGTCGTCCGGCGTGCTGAAGCGCAACTCGTGTTGCTCGTGCTCGTTCTGCTCGTTCGAGTGCCAGGTGGCGCTGGGCGAGTAGCACGCGGAAGCGACGCCGGCTGACGGGCCATGGCACTGATAGTAATCGGCATAAAAGCCGCGAGCGTAATTCGTGTAGTCGCCTTGCTGCGTTACGTGGCGATCGAGGTAGCCGCCGGTATAGACGGCCTTGATATCCCAGATCTTGCCGTTCACGGTCCAGGCCGTGCTCTCGAACTTGTCTTTGTCGTAGGCCGGATTGAACAGCGTGACTTCGAGCGGCTGCAGCGGCGCGCCGTCCGAGGCATTCGGCTGCTGGTAGAACACGCCCTGCGAGTTGAGTTCCTGGTAGGACTGCGTGAGCAGCACGTTCCAGTCCTCGTTGATCTTGTACAAGGCCTCGACGCGAATCCCTTGATAGTCGACGGGGTTGATGTTGTTGCCGACGAGACTGTTGTTCTGCAGGGTGGGGCTGCCCGGCGGGACCTGGCAAGCCGGCGTTCCGCCCCCGACGCAACCCGTCGGATAGCCGCCGTATCCTTCCTCGGCAATTCCGAGGTCGGTATCCTTGCGGGTGAACGTCGCCGGCACGTTGTCGATGTAGCCGCCGCGATGGTCGTCGTAGATCACGCCGCGCAGGGCGAACGTGCCCTCGATGATCGGTACGTTCAATACGGCTGTCACGTCGCTATTTGGATCACCATGCGCAGTCACGCTGTAGCCGGCCTTGACGTTCCCCTCGGTCACGTCGAGCTTCGGCTCGTTGGTAATGTAGCGGATCACTCCGGCCTCGGCACCGGCGCCGAATAGCGTGCCTTGCGGGCCTTCCAGAACTTCGATGCGGTTCAAGTCCGCGGCATAGATGTCGAGGTTGCGATTCGGGAGCTGTGCGGACTGGTTGTCCAGATAAATGGCGACGTTCGGCCACAAGCCGGTCGAGCCGCTGCCTTGGCTCGCTTGCGAGCCGGCGCTGAGGCCCCGCATGAAGACCTCGTTCTGGCCCGGGCCGTTACTCGCCATGGTGACGTTCGGCAGGTATTTGACGTAGTCGTCGAACGTCTGGATGTTGAGTTGCTGCAGCGTTTCGCCGGTCAGCGCTTGAATGGAAATCGGAACGTCTTGAATATTCTCAGTACGGCGCTGTGCGGTGACCGTGATCTCAGCGAGTGAGTCCGATGGCGCTGTCTCAGTCGTGCCGCCGGTGTCGGGCGTCGGATCCGCGTAGGCGAGCCCCGCGGAAGAGCCGCTCAAAATGGCCGCGATGGCGTAACACAATTTGGTGTTGGCATTCATGCTTCATCCCCTCGTCATTATCGTTGCTCACTCCCAAACTCGAAGACTATCAGGCACTACATGGCTGATACCTCCGCGCACTCCTCCGTGGCGGGGACTAGATCGCCGAGAGCCGATCGCAAGGACCCCAACCACGGCTCGAAGTGCCGCCATTGATCGATCCCTTCCTTGAAAATCGGCCTGCGCACCTGCTCTGAGCTCGCGGTGCGTACGCTGCGCTCGGTCTTGTGAAACGCAAGGCATGCCGGCTCGAAAGGCAAACCGCAAAAGTCGAGAATTCCCCGGACGTTGCCTTCCAAGTCTTCCACCACATCCTCGTACTGAATCCGCAGAACCTTGCCCGGCAGGGCGTCGTCCCAATGGCGCAGCAGCTGCACATAGCTGCGATAGTAGCGCGCGATATCCTCGATGTCGTACGTGAATTCCTGCCCGGATGCGAACAGTTGCTTGAAATTGCTGAAACAGCACGCCATCGGCTCGCGCCGCGCATCGATGATCCTGGCATTCGGCAGTATCAGGTGAATGAGCCCGATGTGCCGGAAGTTGTTCGGCATCTTGTCGATGAATCGCCGCTTGCCGGAGCGATAGGCGCGGGTATCGGCGAGGTATTTCTCGCCGAGCCTTTGGAAATCCGCGGGGGTCAGCCGCTCGAGGATGGCGGGATAGCGCGGCTCCTGGGTATCCGGATCGCGTCCCTGCAGCTCGGCCACGAAGCGCAGAATATTCGGCAGCTCGGTCGTGCCTTCGACCTGCGAGTGAGAGGCGAGAATCTGCTCCAGCAAGGTCGAGCCGGAGCGCGGCAATCCGACGATGAAAATCGGCTCGACCGAATCGCAACCAGAGCCGCGCCGGGCCGCGAAGAACTCGCGTGTGCAGACGGCGGCTTGCAGCCGGGCGTTGCGTTCGAGCGGCTCGATCTTGAAGCGCAGGTCGGCTCGCTTCAACGCGTTGCCGCGCCGGTAATAGCCGAACGACTCGGCGTAGTCGCCGCGGTCCTCGAGCGCTTTGCCGAGGGCGAAGCACAGGTGATAGCGGTCCTCGGCGCCGATGTCCGCGGCGCGCTCTTGCTCGCGCATCCGCGCGATATCCTCGCCGGCAAAGCGATAGGTCTTGAGATTGGCGAGGCTCCAGTAGGCATCGCCGAAGCTCGGCCGGAGCTCGAATGCGGTGCGATAGGAGGCCACCGCCTCCGACTGCCTGCCGAGCGTCTTCAAGGCGTGCGCGACGGACAGATGCACGTCGGCCGCGCGCGGCGTCTCGACCAGGATCTGCCGGTACTCCTCGATCGCCTGCTCGTGCTTGCCCATGCCGACGGACACGGTCGCGTGCGTGATGCGGTAGGCGCGATTGCGCGGCTCGATCTTCAGCAACCGCTCGATTTGCTCGAGCGCCTGCGCATGCTTGTGCCGCCCGAGGAGCGCGAGCACGTAGTCGTAGCGCATGGCGTGATAATCGGGCTCGAGCAGTAATGCGCGCTCGAGCAGCAGCTCCGGATCGTCATACACGTCGAGCTTCATCCCGATCTTTGCCAGCAATCGCATCCCCTCGACGTGATCGCCGTGCCTCAGCAAGAACTGGCGGATGAGTTGCTCGGCGGCAATGATCTCGCCGTCCGAAAAGAGACTCGTGGCGTTGATCACTTCCGCGGGCAGGGTTGCGAGCTTGGCGACGTGCTGGCCGGCGAGGTCGGCGTCCGCGGTGCGTCCGGTGATTTTGAACAGGGTTTTCAGGGCATTCCAGCTCGCAGGCAGCGCCGGATTGATGTTCACCGCCCGCAGAAACGCCTCGATGGCGGGCTCGGCCTCCTTCAGCGCGACGTGGCAATGGCCGCGCTCCTGAAACAGCCGGCTGAAGTTCGGATGCAATTGCTCCAACCGCGCGAGCGTCGTCAGGGCGTCGGGTATGCGCTGTAGATATCTCTGGCTGACGGCAATGACGTACCAGACGTCGCGATTCTCCGGGACTTGGTTAAGCAGCGTCTCGGCATCGGCCAACGCTGCCGCGAACTCACCTTTCTGCAGGAGGGCGCGCAGGCGCAGCACCTCCGCTTCGACTCGGGAGGTCGGACGATTCGTCACCTCATGCACTCGCCGAGTCCCCCCGATTGTGTGTGTTTTACGCACTCGCCCCGACTCGCACTATGCACGGCGCGCGCTGTTTTGTGAAACTCCGGTCGTATCGAGGCGGTTCCAGGCCCTTCGCATGCCGAATTGCGATCCGCCTATGCGTAAATTAGATGCGCGTGCCGGGGTACCTCAGGAATGCTCCGGACCGAGCCGCGCGGGGAAACCGGGCGCGCGCAGCGGGGTGCCCACGGCATCCTCCAGGAGCTTCACGATCATGGATGACCAGGCCGCTCCCCCATAGCGTGCGCGACCCTCGACGAACGTCTGCTCCATCAACGCCGCCAGCCGCACAGGCACCCCGAAACGGCGCGCGAACTCGAGCGCGAATCCCGCATCCTTGCAGGCGAGATCCATTGTAAAGCCAATATCATAGCTGCCGTTCAGGATCACCTGGCTCTCGGTCTCGTGCACGAAGCTGTTGCCCGAGCTTGCGGCGATCGCCTCGAATGCGGAGCGCAAGTCGACGCCGCCCTTGGCGCAGAGCATCAGGGCCTCGCCGGCCGCGATCAGATGGATGAACGCCAGCATGTTGGTCACGACCTTGGTAACGGCTGCTTGCTCGATACCGCCGAGATGAATGACGCGGTCCGCCCATGGCCCGGAGCGCTGCAGCATGAGCATCGAACAGCTGTTGCGGGCCGCCAACAAGCACGGTGATCTCGCCGGCTGCGGCGCGATGCACGCCGCCGGTCACGGGGCAGGCCAGGGTACCAATGCCGCGGGTCGCGGCGCGGCTTGCGAGAGCCTCGATTTCCGCGAAGTCATTGGTGCTCATCTCGATCCAAGCGCTGCCGCGACGCATGACGGGCAGGGCCTCGTCGAGGACCGCGGTCGTGGCACCGGGAGAAGGCAGACAAGTGATGAGGGCATCGCTCACGCGAGCGAGATCCAGAACGGTCGGCACCCAGGTCGCCCCGGCCTCGAGCGGCGTTTGTGCGGCGGACCGATCGAGGTCGAAGACGCCGAGCTCGAAGCCCCCGCGCGCAAGGTTCGCCGCGAGGTGGCGGCCCAAATGACCCAGTCCGACGAAGCCGTAGCGCATGATTCTCCAGGGTGTGGCGAGCGGTGAATCAACCGAGGGGACGATTTACCATCTCGAGGTGCAGCCCGTCGCCCGAATACGGGTGGGCGAGGGCGACGGCCTCGTCGAGTTCGACGCCGAGCCCGGGAGCGGTCGGGGGAATCACGTAGCCCGACTCCCAGCGGATGGGTTTTTTCAGGATTTTCGCGTGGAAGCCGCCCCATTGCTGGATGCTTTCCAGGATCAAAAAATTGGGCGAGCACGTCGCGATCTGAATATTGGCCGCGCCCACCACCGGACCGCAATACAGGTGAGGGGCGATCTGCGCGTAATGCACCTCGGCGAGCGCCGCGACTTTCTTCGCCTCGAGGAGGCCGCCGACGCGCCCGAGATTCATCTGCAGGATATTGGCGGCGCCCGCGGCAAGCACGCGGGCGAATTCATACTTGGTGGTGAGGCGCTCGCCGGTCGCGATCGGGATGGCGGTGGCACGCGCGACGAGCGCCATCTGCTCGGGCATCTCGGGCGGTACCGGCTCCTCGAACCAGAGCGGGTCGTAGGGCTCGAGATGCTTGGCCAATCGAATGGCGCCGGAGGTCGTGAATTGTCCGTGCGTTCCCACCAAGAGGTCCGCGCCCACGCCGACGGCCTCGCGTACCAGCCGCACGAGGCGCACCGTTCGCTCGATCTGCTCCTGCGTGGGCTGCCGTGGGTCGTAAGCGGAGAAGCCGCCGGTGGGGTCGAACTTGACGCCCGTGAATCCTTGCTTCAGGTATTGCGCGGCGCGCGCTGCCGAGCGCTCGGCGTCGTGATAGAAATCCTCGCCCTCGCCATCCGCGGGATAAAGGTAGGTGTAAGTGCGCAAGCGCTCGTGCACACGCCCGCCGAGCAACTGATAGACCGGCTGATCGACCGACTTGCCGATGATGTCCCAACAGGCCATTTCCAATCCGCTGACGACGCTCATGAGCGACAGATCCGGCCGCAAGGTGAAGCCCGTGCCGTGACACTCGCGCCATAGGGCCTCGATGTGAAATGGACTGCGTCCGAGAAAGTGGCGCGCAAACACGTCCTCGATCATGGAGGCGATGATTTTTGGGCCGAAGGTCGCGGCGTACACCTCGCCGACGCCCTCGATGCCGCACGCGGTCCTGAGCTTGAGGAACACGAAATAGCGGCCGCCGTAGCCGGGCGGCGGATTGCCGACGACGAATACTTTGACGTTCTCGAGTTTCATGGCGTGTTTTCGTCCTTAACGTTGGCTGGCCTCATCCCGTCGCGATCAGATCGGCGGCCTTCTGAGCGATCATGAGCGTGGGAGCGTTGGTGTTGGCCGAGGTGACCGTCGGAAAAACCGAGGCGTCGACGACGCGCAAGCGCTCCATCCCGTGCACGCGCAGTGAGGGGTCGACCACGAAGCCCTGCGGGCTTCGGCCCTGCGCACTTGGGCCCTGCGGGGTCGGCCCCATCCTGCAGGTGCCGACCGGGTGATAGACCGTCGCGGCGCGGGCGCGAAAGTCGGCGATGAGATCCGCATCGCTCATGCGCAGCAGGTCGGGCGCGAGCGGCTCGCGTATGAGACTTTGAATAGCACGCGTGCGGGCGATCGCCTGCATCAATCGGCCGCCGTGTCCGACGTCGGCGACGTCCTTTTCGGTGGAGAGATAATTGGGCGCGATGGCGGGGGGCGTGCGGAAATCGCCGTTCGCGAGATCGACGCGGCCGGTGCTGGTCGGGCGGGTCGGCTGGAAACACAGATAGAAACCGGAAAATGCGTCGAGCTGGATGCGCGTGCGCGTCGCATCGCCCGCCTGATAGGTGACTGGATTGAAATAGAGCTGCACGTCGGGGCGCGAGGCTTGCGGATTGGCGCGCACGAAACCGCCGAAGTGATTGACGCTCAAGCTCACGGGACCTCTGCGGCTCAGCAGATACCGAACGCCCGCGATGCTGCGGCCGATGCGCGAATTCAGCTCGTCATTGAGGGTGGGGCGCGATGCTTTGAATGAATAGACGACCGCCAAGTGATCCTGCAGATTCCCGCCGACCGCCGGATTATCGAGCACGGTGTCGATGCCGTGTTCGCGGAGCAGCCGCCCCGGGCCTATACCGGAAAGCTGCAGCAGTTGCGGCGAGTTCACCGTCCCTGCGCTGAGGATGACTTCGCGGTCCGCCGCGGCGAAGCAGCGCTCGTTGTCGCGGAAGAATTCCACGCCGCACACGCGCCGGCCCTCGCAGCGCAGCTTGCTTGCCCAGGCGCCGGTCACGAGCTTCACGTTGCGGCGCTTCAACGCAGGACGCAGGAACGCATCCGCGGACGACCAGCGGCGCCCATTGCGGATGGAGACCTGGTAGGAGCCGAAGCCTTCAGGCCGCGGGCCGTTGAAATCGTCGGTGACCGGGAGCTTCAGCTCGGCCGCGGCCTCCAGCCACTCCCTGCCCATCGGGTGCAGGTAAGGAGTGACATCCTTGACGTCGAGCGGGCCGTCCGTGAGCGCCTGCCCATCGGCAGCGACGCGACGCTCGGATCGCTCGAAGTACGGACGCACCTCGTCCCAGCCCCAGCCGTAATTGCCGAGCTCGCGCCAGTCGTCGAAATCGGCCGGCATGCCGCGGCAGTACACCATGGCGTTGATGGAGCTCGATCCGCCGACCACTCGGCCGCGGGGCCAGTACATGTCGCGATCGTCGAGGCCGGGGCTGTTGCGGGCCTGATATTTCCAATTCACGCGTGCATCGGCGAAGGTGATGCCGTAGCCGATCGGCGCCTTGATCCAGAAGCGCGCGTCGGAGCCGCCCGCCTCGAGGATCAGGACGCGATTACGCCCGCTGGCGGACAGCCGGTCCGCCAGTACGCATCCCGCGGTGCCCGCGCCCACGATGACGTAGTCGAAGCTCTCCACGCGGGGCAGCTTAATCCTCCGGGCGGGACGCGTTATGCAATTTCGCGATTCGCCCATGTTATTTTTAGGCGCGCGGCAAGCGGCGCGCGGCGCGCGGGATCCGTGGCGGCCGGCCGGACAAGGTGGCCGTCGCATCTCGCGGACGAACCATGTATGGTGCGAAAGGCCATACGTACGGGGTGTCCAGATTTGAGCAGCACCACCATCGACCTTGCGCAAGCGCGCTCACCGACCTCGATCCTGCGCTGGTACGTGCTGATCCTCACTTGCCTCATCTACGCCATCAACATCGCCGACCGTTATGTCGTGTCGACGGTGCTCGAGCAGATCCGCCTCGAGCTACACCTGACAGATAGGGGCGTTGCGATCCTGACCGGCTGGCCGCTCGCAATCTTCTACGGCACCTTCGGAATCGCCCTCTCATGGCTGGCGGATCGGGTAAATCGGCGCAATATTCTCGCGGCCTCCCTGATCGTGTGGTCCGCGTTCACTGCCGTTTGCGGCATCACCAGAACCTATTGGCAGTTTCTGTTCGCGCGTGTGGGCGTCGGCATCGGGGAGGCAGGAGGAACGCCGCCCTCGACCGCCATCGTCTCCGATTATTTCCCCCCCGACCGCCGCCCGATGGCCATGACCGTCCTCGCCTTGGGCGCTCCGATCGGAGCCTATTTGGGTGCGAACTTTGCCGGGTATGTGGCGAACCTATATACCTGGCGAGGCGCTTTCCTCGCGCTCGGTGTCCCCGGGCTGCTGGTGGGAATACTCGTTTACTTCACAGTACGAGAGCCGGAGCGCGGACGGCTGGATGCGCTCGCTGACGAGATCGATGCCTCGTTCGCCACATCGCTCAAGTTCCTATGGCGCCAGCGTGCGGCTTTTCACGTCGTCATCGGCGGCGGATTGTGTGCGCTGTGGGGATGGGGCCTGATGTCCTGGACTCCCGCGTTTTTGCAGCGGGCATACAACTTGAACGTGGCGCAGGCAGGAGCGTTTACGGGCAACATTCATCTCATCGGCGGCTCGATTGCAACTGTCGCGACGGCGATGATCCTTTCCCGGCCGTCTATGGCCAACCCCCGTCGCGTCGTGTGGCTCCTCGCGGCGGGCATCGCGCTGGCGACTATTCCCTCCATCATCGCTTACTGGACTCACGATCAGGCTGTCTGCAAGCTGATGTTCTGGATTTTCATCCCGGCGATCTACTTCTACATCGGCCCATGTTTCGGGTTGCTCAACAATCTGGCTCCCTGCTGCATGCGCAACATGTTCATTGCGGTATCTCTTCTGGTGGCGAACGTGTTGAATTGGATCGTGGCCCCTTCCATGGTGGGAGCGCTGAGCGACTGGTACGCAGGCCCGCACGCAAGCGATGCGGCATCCCTGCGCTTCGCCATGCTGGTGCTCGCCCCCAGCGGATTCTGGGCCGCCTATCATCTGTGGCTCGCCTCGCGCACCATCATCGAGGATCAGAAGCGCGCGATCGGCTACACCAAGGCCTGGTCGCCCTGAGGCTGTAGGGTATGGGCAGGACTTCGATGGATCGACGCTGGTTGCCGTTGAACGCGTTGCGCGCGTTCGAGGGCGTCGCGCAGCACTTGAGCTTCACGGCCGCGGCGAATGCCCTGCTGATTTCGCAGAGCGCGCTGTCGCGCCACGTGATTGCGCTCGAGAAGCTGATCGGCGTACAGCTTTTCGAGCGCCGCCCTCATGCGCTCGTGCTGACCAAGGCCGGTCAACATCTGCTCACGGCGGTGATGAAATCCTTCGACCGCCTGGAATTCGCCCTCGACGATATTCGCAACGACGGTGTCAGCCCGTTGCGTACGCTGCGCGTGCAGATGCCGCCGACGTTCGCCGCCCATCTCGCAGTGCCCATCCTGCGCGACTTCCGGCATGCGGCTCCGGATGTCGAAATCGATCTGGTGAGTCCCCACGGGGTCGGGCCGCCTCTCAACGAGGTCGATGTGGCAGTCGTGTACTCCAAGCCCACGGTGACGGATCTCGTGCGCGACTTATTGTGGTCGGTGCGCCAGAGCGTGCTCTGTCATCCCACGGTCGCCGAGCGCAACAAGGGAAAGAGTCTCGCGGAGTTCATCGAAGCGAACGAGCTGATCCACGTGCGCCTCTCCGACTTGCCGCGCCACTACCTGTGGACGCAATTCGCGCGCCACACGGGACTCAACGCCGTGAACGTCGAGCGCGGTCTGGTGTTCGATACCGCGCTGCTCGCGGTGCAGTATGCGCTGAGCGGCGAGGGCGTCGCACTCATCGACAACTACTTGTTCGGCGATTATATCCGCTCCGGAAGGCTGATCCGGCCGTTCGACGAGGTGCTGGACGACGGCTTCGGCTACTACCTCGTCACCCACCCGGAGGGGCTCGGCGATACGGCGATTGCGCTGTTCCGCTCGTGGCTGATCGACCGCTTCGGCAACACCACGGGCGCGGCGGCGCCCAACCTGCACCTGGCAGTATCCAATCAGTGAGCCGCCGATGGCTCGCGCCGGATCGTCGACGCGTGCGTATAATGCAACGGCTCTGCGGCACCACGCCGACAGGAGGATGGATGTCGAGCACCCCGAATAGCGCGCCGGGCTACACCGGTCTTACCGAGCTCACCGAAGGTTTGCCGGCGGAGGCTTATTTCGATCCGCTCAGGTACGAGCGAGAGCTGCAGCGCATCTGGTACCGCAACTGGATCTACGTCGGTCGCTCGAGCGAGCTCGCGGCGAAGCGCGCCTTTCAAACCTTTCAAATCGGCGATCAAAAAATCCTGGTGGTGCGGGACGACGCGGGCCGCTTGCAAGCCTTCCACAATACTTGCCGTCACCGGGGCGCGGAGCTGTGTCGCGAGAGCGCCGGGTCGCTGCGCACCGGCGCCATTGTTTGCCCCTATCACGCCTGGGTGTACAACCTGCAGGGCGAGCTGCTGCGCACCTCCTCGAAGGCACATGCTCAGGGTTTCGATGTCGCCGACTATCCGCTCTATGGCGTCCGAGTGCTCGAGTGGCGCGGCTTCGTGTTCGTGTGTTTGGCCCGCAATCCGCCGCCGCTCGAGCGGCAATTCGATCTGCCCCTGAATCGAATGGATGCATGGCCGCTCGGCGATCTCGTGATCGGTCATGTGCTCTCGAAGACTATCGAGAGCAACTGGAAAATCTTCTGGGAGAATTACAACGAGTGCCTGCACTGTCCGAGCGTGCATCCGAGGCTCTCGAGCCTCGTGCCGATCTTCGGGCGGGGACTCCTCGAGGAACGGGACGATCCGGAGTGGGGCCGGCACGCGGCGGATTCCGATCCGAAGTACAAGGGAGGTCTGCGCGCAGGAGCGGCCACCTGGTCGACGGACGGTCAGGCCGTGGGCGTAGCGTTTCCCGGGTTGACCGAGGAGGATCGCAGGACGGGTCACATCTATCTCACCGGCTTGCCCTCGATGTTCATCGTCGGTCATGTCGATTACGTGCGGGTGGTGCGCTTGCTGCCCCTCGGACCGGAACGTACCGAGCTGCGCGTCGAGTATCTGTTCTCCCGCGAAACCTTGGACGCTCCCGCATTCGACATGAGCAAGGTCGTCGATTTCACCAATCAGGTGATGATCGAGGATGCCGAGGTGTGCGAGATCAATCAGCGGGGACTGCGCGCGCGCGATCACGTGCGCGGCGTGGTGATGCCGGAAGAGTATGTCATCCGACAATTTCACGAGTGGGTCGGCCTAGAACTGACACGTGTCTAGGCTCCCCTGGGCGCTGGCGGCCGCGTTTCTCGCCTGCGCCTGCGGCCGTTCGACTCCGCAAGCTCCGGCGTCGCAGGAGCAGGTCCTCAACATCTACAATTGGGCCGATTACATCGGCTATCGCACCATCGCGGAGTTCGAGCAGACGACGCACATCAAGGTGGTCTATCAGACCTACGACTCGAACGAGACGCTGGAGGCGGTTCTCATGGCCGGGCATTCCGGCTTCGACCTCGTCAGCACGACCACCGCCTTTTATGCCCGGCAGATCCGCGCCGGCGCATACCTGCCGCTGGATAAGAGCAAGCTGCCGAACCTCGCCAACATCGATCCGCAGGTGCTCGCGATCCAGGCCGAGGCCGATCCCGGCAATCGCTACGCGGTGCCCTACTTGCACGCGATGAATGGCTTCGCCTACAACGTCGACGAGATCAAGCGACGTCTGCCCGACGCTCCGACCGATAGCCTCGCCATGCTGTTCGACCCTGCGGTGATCTCCAAGTTTGCCGATTGCGGGGTGACGTTTCTGGATTCACCTCCGGACGTGATCCAGCTGGCCCTCGCCTATCTGCATCGCGACCCGAACTCGCAGAGTCTTGAAGACTTGCAGGCGGCGGAGCGCGTGGTGATGGCGGTACGGCCCTATATCCGCACCTTCGATTCGAACGATTACTGGCATCAGCTGGCCGCGAAGGATGTCTGCCTGTCGATTGCCTGGTCGAGCGACTATTACGTTGCCCAGGCGCGAGCCCGCGAGGACGGCACCGGCGTGCACCTCGCCTTTACCCTGCCCAAGGAAGGCTCGAACATCACCTACAACGCCTTGCTCATTCCGGCCTCGGCGCCGCATCCCGACGCCGCCCACAAGTTTCTCAACTTCATCCTGGACCCGAAGGTGATCGCCGAGATCACCAACGACATCCACTACGGCAACGACAACGTGCGTGCGAGTCCGTACGTCGACAAGGCGATTTCGGACGATCCGTCGGTGTACCCACCGGCGGCGCTACGCGCACATTTGTACTTGCCGGCCGAGCTCCGCCCCGACTACGAACGGGCGCGCACGCGCGTCTGGACGCGCATCAAAACGGGGCAGTGACGGGCGGTGGCGGCGCCGGGGCGCCGCTTGCGCCGCCAGAGGGCTGGAGGCGCCCCGGAAACGCAAGTTTTCCGGGGTTTTCCAGTGATTCTGCGACCTGGCGCAATCTTCCAAAACACTGGAAATGTTAACTTGCGCCCCCATGTAAGTGGTCCCCTCGCAAGGTGCGACGGGGATACATGGAGTAGGAGATAGCAATGCTTAGTCTGATCGCCCGTTGGGGCCACAACGTGCTACTCGTGGGAGCCAGCTTCCTGGTTCTCGCGGTTCTGTCCGTCACGCGCTAAATTTTCGAGTACCCGGCGGGACTTCCAGGTCCGCCGCCGTGATGTGCCGCGATTTCCACAGCACCCAGCTGTAGTAGCACACGTAATAGCCGATTAACACGAAGAAGATTCCGATCGTCAGCGGGCTTTGCACCGCTGCCTTCGGCCCGCCCGTTGTCGCGGTGTCGCCCGCCGCGCCCAGGGCGCTCGACTGCGTGAATCGATAGATCAAACGGCCGACAAACAATAACGTGACCGCAATGCCCGTATAGGTGTGCGGTATGTAGTAGCGCCGTCCATTCTCGGTCTCGAAGCGCGTGCGGCTCGCTCCCCACAACGCAAGTGCGGCTCCTAAGGCCACGCCGCCGAGCGCTTGCAGAGCAAAGTTGCGCGCGCCCCCTGTGAGCAAGACGGCAATGAGCAGGAAGATAGCGATGCGCACGATCATCCGCGCCGGCACCAAGGGTTGGCGCCCGAAGGTGCGCCTGAATCGCCGGTACAAGGCGAGCGGAATGAGTAGCGCGAAGACCCAGGGCAAAATTCGCGAGTAGTCGGGCGGCATTTCATCGATACTACACCAGGGATAGGCCAACCGAGCGTTCAAGTGGCGGCTCCTCAGCTGATTCGCGGCGTCGGGATGTGGGCGGCGATCTCCGTCAACGTCTCGAACATGATCGGCACCGGGGTCTTCCTGAAGTCGCGCGTCATGACCTGCAACGTCGGCAGTCCGAAGATCGCCATGCTGGTGTGGATCGCCGCGGGATTGCTCTCGCTCGCCGGCACGTTCTGCTATTCGGAAGTCGCGGCGCTCATGCCGGAAGCGGGCGGAGACTACGTCTACCTGCGCCGCGCTTATGGGCGCGTCGTCGGTTACCTCTTCGGTTGGATGGCGTTTACCGTCTTTCGAACGGGATCACAGGCCGCGCTGGCTGTCGGTCTCGCCATTTTCATGAACGTCGCGCTGGGCGGCGTGATCGAGCGCTGGCATGCCGATGCGCACGTTCTCGGCGTGCACGCGAGCCTCGGCGGCACGACGCTCGTCGCCGTCGCGACCATCTGGGTCGTCACCGCCATCAATTGTGCGAGCGTGTCGACCGGCGGGCGCACGGCGCTCGTGGTGACGATCGCCAAAGTGGTGCTCGTGATCGGCGTCGGGGTCGGCGGCTTCCTGCTCGCGCCGGGCGCTTTGAGTCATTTCAGCGAATCCGGTCTCGGCGGCACCTGCGAGGGCGTGGCGGCGAGCGCGCGCGGCGGCATCGCGGGCTTCGGCGCGGCCATGCTGGGCGCCCTGTGGGCCTACGACGGCTGGAACAACGTGGCGCCTCTCGCCGGGGAGATTCGCGATCCGCAACGCAATCTGCCGCGAGCTTTCATCGGCGGGACGCTCCTGGTCGCGGGGTTGTATCTGTTCGTAAATGCCGCCTATTACTACGTGCTCACGCCGCTGCAAATTGCCAGCGTTCCGCAGATCTCATCGGTGGCCACCGAGGTCAGCAAGCGGTTCTTGGGACCGACGGCCGTCGCCTTCATGGCCGTCGCCATGATGATCTCCTCGTTTGGGTCGCTGCATGCGAGCGTGCTTTCCAACTCCCGCATTCCCTACGCCATGGCGCGTGAAGGCCTGTTCTTCAAGGGACTCGCGCGCTTGTCCGCGCGCTCGAGCGTACCGGTGCGTGCGCTCCTCGCGCAGGGAGCATGGGCAAGTCTCCTCGCAATCTCGGGGACGTACGACACGCTCACGGACTCGGTGATATTTTCCTCCTGGCTGTTCTACGGGCTCGTGGCCGGCGCTCTATTCGTGTTTCGGCGCACCCTGCGAGATACGCCGCGGGCGTACCGCGCGCCCGGTTATCCGTTCATCCCGATTGTTTTTTTGCTGGCGACCGCTGCGCTCATCATCAACACTTTCATCGCGACGCCGCGCCAGGCGGTGTACGCAGCGGTCACACTCATCCTCGGCCTGCCGTTCTACTGGTACTGGGCACGGCAGCGCCCCTCCGCGGCAGAGATTCACCGCGAGCCTGCGCCGCCCGGGTAGGAGGTCCCCTACACGGGGTATCGGGCGGGCCCTGCTGTCGCTGCGGGGCTCCACAGATAGTCTCTTCTCGCGGTCATATCGGAATCAACACGTTTGGGAGATAAAAGATGTCAATAAGTACCATCCTACTCATCGTCTTGGTTCTGCTGCTCCTCGGCGCATTACCCACCTGGCCGTACAGCACAGGCTGGGGTTATTACCCCTCGGGCGGCCTCGGCTTGGTGGTCATTATCTTGCTGGTACTGGTGGTCGCCGGGCGGATATAGGCGCTCGCTGCGGGCGTGCGTTGCTCAGGGAGGCGGATTCGCGCTGATCAGGGCGAGGTTCCCCGAGCGGTGCTCGTCCCAGATGACGTAAGTGCCGCACGCCACCACGACGGCGGCGCCGGCGAGCAAGCTCGCGGTAGGTGAGGCCGACCAGAAAATCCAGTCGATGCCGAAGGCCCACAAGAGCGAGGTGTATTCGAACGGACCCACGACCGATGGCGGCGCGCGCCGGAATGCATCGGTGATCCAGTATTGGCCGAGCGCGCCCGCGATGCCGACGCCACCGAGCCAGGGCCACTCGCTCGGCGGTATGGGACGCCAATCGAAGAGGGCGAGAGCCCCGGATCCCAACCCCACCAGCGTGAAATTCCAGAAGATTGTGCCGATGTTGGAATTGCGGCGGCCGAGGGAGCGCACCGTCAATGCCGAGAGCGAGTAGCACACCGTCGCGGCCGTCGCGGCCGCAGCCGCCGTGAAGGATATGAAGCCCTTGCTCCAGGGATGCAGGATGATGAGCACGCCGCCCATGCCCACCGCGATGGCGCACCAGCGCCGCCCGGTCACCGCCTCGCCATGCATCGGCACCGACAGAGCCGTCATGAGGAGGGGAGCAACCATGAACAATGAATAGGTCTGCGCCATGGTGAGCCGGTGCACGGCGAACACGAAGCAGCCGAGCATGCCGACGCCGAGCGCGCCGCGCAGCAAATGCAAGAGCGGCTGACCGCCACGCAGCTGCGGCCACGCCCGTTGGAATGCAATCGTGCCCGTGAGCAGCGCGAGTGAGGAAAGGCAGCGCAGGCAGGCGACCTGCATCGGCCCGTAGTGGGAAGACAAGCGCTTCAGCAGCGCGTCCATGATGGCGAAGACGAACACCGCGGCGATCATGGACATGATGCCGCGCAGGCGGTTGCTGGACGGCGAGAGTGCCGTGATGATGGAAAGCGTGGGGTTGCGCATGGTTGCGCAGCGATTGTAATTCATCGCCCGCTCGCGCGGCCGACAACTCGCGCACGAGGAGCGCTAAACCGTTCCCACAGGCACGCGCGCGGGCTGCAGTCCCAGCGCGCGGCGACGCACATCCATGAGCTTCAGGATCATGGGCGTCAAGATGAGTTGCATCGCAAGCTCCATCTTCCCGCCGGGACACACGATGATATTGGGCCGCGACATGAAGGAGTCGTGAATCATGGACAGCAGATACTGAAAATCGATTCCCTTCGGATTCTTGAAGCGGATCACCACGAAGCTCTCGTCCGCGGTCGGAATGTAGCGCGCGGTGAAGGGATTGGAGGTATCGACCGTCGGCACGCGCTGGAAGTTGATATGCGTTTGGGAGAACTGCGGACAGATGTAGTTCACATAGTCGGGCATGCGCCGCAGGACCGTGTCGACCACCGCCTCGGTGGAGTAGCCGCGTGTCTCGCGGTCGCGATGCAGCTTCTGGATCCACTCGAGATTGATGATGGGCACCACGCCGATGATGAGATCGGCGTGCCGCGCGACGTTCACCTCGGGGGTGACCACCGCGCCGTGCAGGCCTTCGTAGAAAAGCAGGTCGGTCCCCTCGGAAATCTCCTCCCAGGGGGTGAAGGTGCCCGCCTCCTGCCGGTAGGGAGCCGCTTCTTTCTCATTGTGCAGGTAGCGGCGGGTCTTGCCGCCTGCGCTTTCTCCGTAGCGGCGAAACAGCGTCTCGAGCTCCTCGAACAAGTTGTTGGCGGGGCCAAAATGGCTGAAATGTTGATCGCCGCGTGTGCCCGCTTCGGCCATCTGTTCTTTCATCTCCTGCCGGTCGTAGCGGTGGAATGAGTCGCCTTCCACCAGCACCGCGTTGATGCGCTCGCGGCGGAAAATCGAGTTGAACGTGCGTGTTACCGACGTCGTGCCCGCACCGGAGGAGCCCGTGACGGCGATGATGGGATGCTTGGCTGACATGATCGGCCCTCTGACTAGGTCCATTCACTCTGGATGAAAAGCGATCGCTCCTTGAACAGCGGCGAGCTGTAGATGCGGTCCAGCCCCTGGTCGTGCTCCAGATGGTAGCGCTCGATGCGCTCGACCTCCGAGCGGCAGCCGAGAATCAGGGGGACGCGCTGATGCAACTCGCTCGGTACGCAATCGAGGACCCGGCCGCGCCCCCAGGAGGCGGCGCCGCCCGCCTGCTCGACGATCATCGCCATGGGATTGGCCTCGTACAGGAGCCGCAAGCGGCCGGGCTTGCTCGGCAGCTTGGTATCCCGCGGATACATGAACAGCCCGCCGCGGATCAAGATTCGATGCACCTCGGCGACCAGCGAGGCGATCCAGCGCATGTTGAAGTCCTTGTCGCGCAAGCCCGCGTGGCCCTGCAGACACTCGACCACATAGCGTTTCACGGGCGGCTCCCAGAAGCGCTCGTTGGAGGCATCGATGGCGAATTCGCAGGTATCCGCGGGGATGGTCATGTTCGGATGGGTGAGGACGAATTCCCCGAACCCGCGATCCAAGGTGAATCCGTGAACGCCGCGCCCGAGGGTGAGCACCAGCATGGTCGTCGCTCCGTAGATCGCATAGCCTGCGCACAGCTGCCGCGACCCGGGCTGCAGGAAGTCCTCCGCGCACGCGGGCTTAGCCTTGCGCGGCGCCTCGAGCACCGAGAAAATGCTGCCGACCGGGGCGTTCACGTCGAGGTTGCTCGAGCCGTCGAGTGGATCGAAGGCGAGCAGGTACTTGCCGAGCGGATATTCCGCCGGAATGGCGTAGGGTGCCGCGAGCTCGCCTGACACGATGCCCGCCAGATGCCCGCCATACTCGCTGGTGCGCAGAAAAATATCGTTGGCGATGACGTCGAGCTTCGCCTCGGCGTCGTCCTGCGCGGCGCCGAGCCCCCCGCGACCGACGATGAAGCTGATCCGCTTGCAGGCGAGACGCACGTGATTGAGCACCGCCGTGAAATCACCGGTGGCCTCGGGGAAGCGCCGTTGCTCCTCGATCATGAATTCAGTGATGGTCTTTTTTTCTCGTGTGCTCATGCTTCCCTCCCAGCAGCGTAGCGCGGGCGCCGGCCCGATTTGGTCGCAAAGGCGTACTCGAGCTCCAGGAACGGCTGATCGCACGAATCCCAGGAGGTCAGTAACAGATCCGCCGCGGAGAAATCCTCCCCGCAGGTCCAATCGCTCGGTGTGACCACGGTGAAGAGTCCGGCGCGCTTCGCGGCGGCAAGTCCCTGCACCGAATCCTCGACGGCGACGCAGTCCGCGGACGATTCACCCAGCTCGCGGAGCACGAACCGATAGATGTCCGGCGCGGGCTTTTTTTGCGGAACCGCATCGCCCGCGCCGATGACGCTGAAGCGTCCGGTCGCGCCTTCGCCGAAATGGGCGCCGAGCAGCGCGTCGATGTTCTCCCGCGTCGTCGTGGAGGCGATGGCGAGCGTTACACCGGCGCTCTCAGCCTCTTTGAGCAGGCGCTTGATCCCGGCGCGCAACGGCACGCGGCCCATGCGAACGAGGCGCGCGTAGTGGTCGCTCTTCGTGCGGTGAATGGCCGGAATGCGCGCCTTGAGCGCGGCGCGTTCCTCGCTCGACAGGCGAAGCGATTCGACGAATGCCGCCAACCGTTCCTTGCCCCCCGTGACGGCGAGCCAGCGGGCGTAGTCCGACGTGCTCCAATGCCAGTCGAGGCGATGCTCCGCGAAGGCGCTGTGGAAGGCTTCGCGATGCGCTTCCTCGGTATCCGCAAGCGTGCCGTCGACGTCGAAAATGATCGCCTTGATCCTCACGAGAACACCCGGCTCGCCCGCAAATCCTCGCCCTCGATGGTCATGAGCTCCTCGCGGGTGAGCTCGTGGCCGGCCTGTGCGAACAGCCGGTTTGCCTGCCGCAGCCGGGCGCGGTCGAGGGCATTGCGGATCGAGCGCGCATTGGCGAAGTGCGGCTGCCGCATGCGCAAGGGGATGTACTCGCGCAGGGCCTCAAGGCCCTCGTCGCTCAACCGATATTGCATGGAATCGAGCATGCGCTGCGCGATCGCCTCGAGCTCGTCCGCGCCATAGTCGGGAAAATCGAGGTGATGCGCGATGCGCGAGGAGAGCCCCGGATTGGAGCGGAAGAAAACCTGCATCCGCTCGCGATATCCGGCCACGATGACGACCAGATCCGCGCGCTGATTCTCCATGACCTGCAGCAGGATCTCGATCGCCTCCTGACCATAGTCCCGCTCGTTGTCGGGACGATACAGATAGTAGGCTTCGTCGATGAACAGCACGCCGCCCATCGCCTTCTTCAGCACTTCCTTGGTTTTCGGGGCGGTATGGCCGATGTATTGCCCCACGAGATCGTCACGCGTCACCGCCGTCACCTGGGCTTTGCCCACGTAGCCGAGGCGGTGCAGGATCTGCGCCATGCGCAGCGCCACCGTCGTCTTGCCTGTGCCAGGATTGCCCGTGAAGGACATGTGCAGAGAGGGTGATCCGGCGACCAGACCGAGCTGCGCGCGGGCGCGCCCGATGAGCAGGAGCGAGGCGATGTCGCGGACCCGCGCCTTCAAGGGTTTGAGTCCGATGAGCTCACGGTCGAGCTCGTCCAGCACAGCGTTCACCTGCGAGCTTGCAAGCAGCGCGCGCAGGTCGATGCGCTCGGACGTAGCGTCGCGCCCGTCGGCCTGCAGCGCGCTCACGCTCGCCTGATTCACACCATGTCCTACTCGTAGCGCCGCCCCGCGGGAGCTTGCGCGGCATAGCTCTCGAGGGTGTATTGAATGCGCCGGCCTTGCATCTCGTGGCGCGTGAGGAGAAAGCCGGGCTCCTCCGCCGGCCGATTCACGATGAAGGACAAGCGCGTCGTCTCGAAGCCGCGCGTCGAGTCGAACGCGTTCACGCGCACGTAGCAGGAGCGGTGCATGTCGCGGCAGGCCAGCACCTCACGCAGGGCGCCCGCAGAATCGTGCAGGTCGAACAGGGGATTTCCCCACATCTCCCAGAAACAATTCCGCGGATGCGGGTCGTCGGTGTACTCGACACCGATCGCCCAGCCCTGCTCGATGGCGTAGTCGATCTGGGCACGGATCTCGTCGTCGCTGAGATCGGGAAGAAAGGAGAAAGTCCCCTGGGTGATGCGCATGGTGACTCCTTTCAGGCGACGGTCGCCGTGGGCACGAAGTCGGCGGTGTCGGTCGATTGATAATTGAACGTCACATCCTTCCAAGTCTCGAGCGCGGCACGGAGGGGTGCGCACCAGCGGGCGGCGGCGGCGAGGATCTCAGGTCCCTCGTTCCAGATGTCGCGCCCCTCGTTGCGCGCCTTGACCATCGCCTCGAGTGCCACCCGATTGGCGGTCGCTCCCGCCTGAATGCCCTGGGGATGGCCGATGGTGCCGCCGCCGAACTGCAGCACCACATCCTCGCCGAGATAGCAGATGAGCTGATGCATTTGCCCCGCATGGATGCCGCCCGAGGCGACCGGCATCACCTTGCGCAATCCCGCCCAGTCTTGATCGAAGAAAACGCCATGCTCGAGATTTCTCTGAGTGAAGCTATCTCTACAATTCGAATATATCCCCTTGATAACATTGGGATCGCCTTCCAGCTTGCCAACAACAGTGCCGGCATGGATGTGGTCGACGCCGGCCATGCGCATCCATTTGGCGATGACCCGGAAGGACACGCCGTGGGATTTCTGACGGGTGTAGGTGCTGTGCCCCGCGCGATGCAGGTGCAGGATCATGTCGTTGCGGCGGGCCCATTTGGCCATGGACTGAATGGCCGTGTAGCCGATCACGAGGTCGATCATCACGATGCACGACCCCAGCTCCTTCGCGAAGTCGGCGCGCTCGTACATATCTTCCATGGTGGCGGCGGTGACGTTGAGGTAGTGGCCCTTCACTTCACCGGTTGCCGCTGCCGCCTTGCTCACTGCCTCCATGCAATAAAGAAACCTGTCCCGCCAGTGCATGAACGGCTGTGAGTTGATGTTCTCGTCGTCCTTCACGAAGTCGAGACCGCCTTTCAAGGCTTCGTACACGACACGGCCGTAGTTCTTACCGGACAGGCCGAGCTTGGGCTTGGTGGTCGCGCCGAGCAGCGGGCGCCCGAACTTGTCGAGGCGCTCGCGCTCGACCACGATGCCCGTCGGGGGTCCTTGAAAAGTCTTGAGATACGCAACCGGGAAGCGCATGTCCTCGAGCCGCAGCGCCTTCAAGGGTTTGAAGCCGAAGACATTGCCGATGATCGACGCCGTCAGGTTAGCAATCGACCCTTCTTCAAATAGATCAAGGTTGTACGCGATATAACTAAAGTATTGTCCAGGAGCACCGGGCACCGGGTCGACGCGATATGCCTTGGCGCGATAGCGATCGCAGGCGGTCAGCCGATCGGTCCAGACGACCGTCCAGGTGGCGGTCGAAGATTCGCCGGCGACGGCGGCGGCCGCTTCCACCGCCTCGACGCCGTCCTGCGGCGTGATGCGAAAAAGGGCAATCACGTCGGTGTCGAGCGGCTCGTAGTCAGGGTCCCAATACCCCATCTGGGCGTAGGGCATGACCCCGGCCTGGTATCGATCTCGCTGCTCGGCCATCTCGCGCGGCTCCTGAGAGTGGGTTTTGACGCCTCGGACTCGTCAGACTCTAGACCCGCCGATCCATCAGTGATAATCAATAATAGTTCGGTACAGAATAAGCTTTGCCTTATGCCGGTGCTGCTTGCCGGCGCAGCGAGGGATCCCATGTCGATTCAACACGTTTCTCTTCGGCAGCTGAAGGTGTTCGAGGCCGCCGCGAGCAACCGCTCGTTTTCCAAGGCGGCGCAGCTGCTGCATCTCACCCAGCCCGGCGTCTCGATGCACATCAAGGAGCTCGAGAGCAATGCGGGCCTGCCGTTGTTCGAGCGTCTCGGCAAGAAGTTGCACGTGACCGAGGCCGGGCAGGAGTTGCTCGCGCGTGTGCGCGAGATCCTGCGTTCGCTCAAGGATGCGGAGGAAGCGATCGATGGCCTGAAGGGACTGAAGCGCGGGCGCATCAATCTCGCCGTGGTGAGCACGGCGAAGTATTTCGCGCCGCGGCTGCTCGCGCGCTTCGGCAAGGATTTTCCGCAGCTCGACATCCGGCTGGCGGTGAACAATCGCGATTCGGTGATCGAGCAGTTGGTCGCGAACGAAGTCGATCTCGCGATCATGGGCCGCTCGCCGCAAACGCTCGACACGGTCGCCGAGCCGTTTGCCCCGAATCCCCACGTGATCATCGCGGCCCCCGACCATCCTCTGGCCGGGGTGCGACGTGTGCCCGCCGACCGGGTGGCGCGCGAGACGTTCATCGTGCGCGAGCCCGGGTCCGGCACGCGCCTCGCCATGCAGCAGTTCTTCGATGAACGACGCTTCAATTTTCGCGTGGCCATGGAGATGGCAAGCAACGAAACCATCAAACAAGCGGTCATGGCGGGGATGGGCGTGAGCTTCATCTCGAGACACACCCTCGACCTCGAGCTGCAAACCGGAAGATTGGTGATCCTCGATGTGAGCGGCACGCCGGTGATCCGGGAGTGGCACGTCGCGCATCTGGCGAAGAAGCGCCTCTCGCCGACGGCCGCGGCGTTCAAGCGCTTCGTGCTCACACAGGGACGCTACTTATTGCGCGCGCAGGGTCCGCCCTAGCTGCACTGAGCGTCCGCGCGACTTTAGTGGCGAGGTCGGCTTGCAGAAACGGCCCAAGCCTACATCGTAGCAGATGTCGCACGTCACGAGCGTGACACGGGTTTCCTGTAGAAGAAGATCAGGGATATGATGAGCGCTGTGCTGGGCAAGGAACGCTTGACATAACGCAACCCGCTGATTAGGTGCCGCAACGCGCGCGGCCTTAGTCTGCACGTCGCCCCAGAAAGACACGGAGTGCAGCGGAAGGCCATTAATCAATCAACAAAACGGACTCGAGGGGATTCAATCTATGAAGGGCTCAACCTTATTTAAGTTTGTGTTTTCGTGCGCCGTTCTCGCGGCGGCGAGCAGCGCGCTGTCGGGTTCATTCACGACCGCCCAGATGTCCAAGGTATCGCAGGTTCCTGTCATCGTGATCCTCAAGGATCAGCTGCCGAGCCAGGCGCCGTCGCGTGAATCGATGACGCCGCGCGCGGCGGCCATCGCCACCGCGCAAACGGAAGTGCTTGGTATGTTGCAACGATCCGGTAACCACACCGTGCACTCGTTCAGCACCATCAATGCATTCGCAACCAAGGTGACGGCGAGCGAGGCAACGGCGCTTGCGAACCATCCCGACGTGCAGGCCGTGGTGCCCGATGCCGTGATTCGGTCTCCGCGTCTGCAAAAAGACCTCGTTAGCAAGGCGTCCGGCGCGGCGAGCGCATCGCCGACCGATAATGGGCTGTGCGGTACCCTCGAGCCCGAGGCATTGCAGCTCACCCATACCGCGTATCTCGACACGTCCACGCCTCAAGCGCAGGAGGTGGTGGACGGCAACGGCGAGAAGGTCACCGGCAAGGGTGTCAAGGTCGCGTGGATCGCCGACGGCATCGATATCAAGAACCCCAGTTTCATCCGTGCGAACGGCTCGCCCGTTTTCATCGACTATGAAGATTTTTCGGGTGACCCGGCCGGCACTCCCACCGACGGCGGTGAAGCTTTCCTGGACGCGAGCTCGATCGCGGCACAGGACGTGTCCAACGGCAAGGTCCTCACCTACGACATCAGCAAGTACGTCGCCACGGCGCATCCGCTGCCTTCGCCCTGCAACATCCGCATCCGCGGCATGGCGCCCGGCGCCTCGCTCGTCGGCCTCAAGGTGTTTTCCTTCGCGGGATTTACCACGACGTCTTTCTTCGTACAGGCCATCGAGTGGGCCGTCGTCCATGACAAGGTGGACGTGCTCAACGAATCCTTCGGCGGCAACCCCTATCCCGACAACAACAACGACCCGATATCGTTAGCCGACCAGGCCGCCGTGGCCGCCGGCGTGACGGTGACCGTGAGCTCAGGCGATGCGGGCTACTCGGGAACGCTCGGCACACCGGGGACGAGCCTCGAAGTCATCAACGCGGGCGCCAGCACGCAATACCGCTCGTACGTGCAGACGATCTATGGTGCGCAGGACCTCGTCAAGGTGCCGGGCTGGATCAGTGACAATGTCTCCTCGTTCAGCTCGGGCGGCTTTGCCCAGACCACGGCGCGCACCATCGATATCCTGGCGCCCGGCGAGCTCGGTTGGGCTGCGTGCTCGCCCAACGAAGCCCTGTTCACCGACTGCGTCAACTACAACGGCGGTCCGACGCCGATCCAGCAACAGGGCGGCACCAGCGAGTCCGCGCCGCTGACCGCCGGCGAGGCCGCCTTGGTCATCCAGGCTTACCGCAGCACCCATCACGGCAAGAGTCCGACTCCTGCGGTGGTGAAGCAGATCATCATGAGCACGGCCCAGGATCTCGGGGCGCCGGCAGCCGAGCAGGGCGCGGGACGCATCGATGCGTTGGCGGCGGTCAACATGGCACTGTCGATCCACGATGAGAACGGCGCTCCGACACGCCAGGCCGAAGGCCTGCTGCTGAGTCCGACCAGCGAGATTTCCGTCGCCGAGCCGAATACGTACAAGAGTTTCGCGGTGACCATCACCAATACGGGCACATCCAAGCAGTACTTGACGCCCTCGTTCGAGACGCTCGGGCCGCCGATCGCCGGAGCGACGACCAGCGTCAACCTCGACCCCGCCTCCGACCCGGTGCTCATCAACGTCACCGGCGCTGCGCGCTCCTATACGACGCGCAAGTTCACCGTCCCGGCAGGCGCCGCGCATCTGGACGCGTCGATTGCCTGGCAGGAGACGCCGTCGACGTCCCTCGTCGTGTATTTGTCGCTCTTCGATCCGTCGGGGCGCCAAGCGGTGTATTCGGTTCCGCAAGGGTTCGGGCAGGGCTACGGCCACGTCGATGTGGTGAAGCCGGCCCGCGGCACCTGGACCGCGGTCTTCTTTACGCGTCCGCCCGGTGTTGCGGCTTCCTATTCGGGCCCCGTCCAATTCACCTGGGCCGCCGAAAATTACGTCAAGATCGGCAGCGTGCATCCGTCCGCACTCGATCTGGCGCCGGGTAGGTCGGAATCGCTCACGGTCGATTACCACATGCCCGCGCAGTCCGGCGATCTGGGAGCGGCTATTCGCTTCGTAGGGTCGAACACCGCGAGCGGCACGGCCGTGGCGGAAATCCCGGTGAGCCTGCGTACGCTGGTACCCGTCGGTCCCACCGGCGGCTCGTTCACAGGCACCATCACCGGCGGCAACGGCCGTGCGGGCGTCGGCCCTTACCAGACCTACGAGTTCAACGTTCCTGCGGGCCACGGCACCATGAGCCTCAATCTGCAGACGTCCGACAACGGTGACATCCTCGAAGGGGTGCTCGTTGATCCCAACGGGATGCAGCTGAGCGTGCAGCCGAACGCCGACGTGTTCGGCAATCAGCAATTCGGGATGACGTTGAGCCACTACGCCCCGCAAGCCGGCCGGTGGCGATTCACGTTGGTGACGAACTTCACGGTCTCCGGTAACGAGACGTCCTTACCCTTCACGGGCCGAGTCTCGTTCAGTCATGCCAATGGTGTGGACGTACAGGGCTTGCCGGACAACCCGGCGACGCTCCTTTCCGCGAGCGGCCAACCGGTCACTGTCACGGTTAACGTCACGAATACCGGTGCCGTGACTTCAGCGTACTTTGCCGACTCGCGACTGCGGACGCCGGCCCTGCAGGAGCTGCCGGCCTATGCGTGTAGCGGCACCAACACGCTGCCGAATCAGTGCGGTGAGTTCATCCTGCCCACCGAGGTCGGCACCATCCAATTCTTTGCGACGGCCACCGCGCCGATCACCATGGATGCCGAAAACGATGTGGGGATCAACGTCGCCGGGACGGGTAATCCGGATATCTTCGCCGTGCCGGCAGGACCGACTTCCGTGCTCGCCACGTTGAGCGAGCCGGAAGTGCCATGGGGCGGCTGGCTGACCTTCCCGTCATTGATCGGGCCGTATGGACCCGCCGGCGCTCCGACCACGCCGGTAGTCACCGCGGCGTTTGCGCTCATGCAGCCGTTCGATGCCGCCATGTCGCCGAGCACCGGCGATCCCTGGGCCGATTTGGTGTTGGGCGGCACGACGTACAGTCCGTTGATACTCGCGCCGGGCCAGAGCGGGACCATGACGGTGACGCTGACGCCGAATGCTTCGGCAGTGGGCAGCACGGTGAACGGCTACCTGTACGTCGACACGTACAACCCCCAAACGGGGACTGGCGACGAGGTGGTACGCGTACCGTACTCGTACACGATCTCTCAATAGTCTCGGAAATGCTCTTCCCGACTCACGCGCGTATCTACGCGCGTGAGTCGGGGAAGTCGCATTAGCGGCGCTGCTCTGCGGCGCCTGCTCTTTTAGCTGCCGCCGAGCATGCGCTCGAGGTCCTCGGCCGACATCATTCCCGCACGCACGCGGCCATCGGCGAACACGATCGTCGGCGTCCCGTCGACATGGATTTTCTCGCCGAGGGTGAGGTTGCGATCGATCGGATTGGCGCATTTCGCCACCGCGGGTGGATCGATGTCCTTCATCATTTTGTCCCTCCAGGTCTTTTGGCGGTCCTTCGCGCACCACACGCCGAGCGCATGCTCATAGGCATGCGGGTGAATGGTCGTGAGCGGGAACAAAAAGATATGCAACGTCACGTTGTTGATCTTCGTCAGCTGCTCTTCGAATTTCTTGCAGTACGGACAGTCGGGATCCTCGAACAGATAAAGCTGCCGCTTGCCGTCGCCGTGCACGATGTCGAATGCATCGGCGAGCGGCAGTTGCTTGACGTCGATACGAGTGAGCGCCTCGATCCGCCGCTCGGTGAGATCCTCGTGCGCGTCGAGATCGAATAGGTGTCCGTTGAAGAGGTGCTTGCCGGAGGCGTCGATGTAGACCATGCGATTGTCTTCCATCAGCACTTCCAGAATGCCGTCGACACCGCTCGGGGAGATGCTCACGATGGGATACTCCGGTAGCGCCTTGGTGAGCTTGCGAGCGAGCTCTGCATATTGAGGTGCGATCGTCGCGGGGATGTGCTGATCGGCGGGAGCGGCGGCGGGCGGCGGCGCGGGGGCGGGCGTCGCGGCACTGGGCGGTGCGGCGGCGGTGCTTGCTGGGGCCGGAGGTGCGTCGCTCGCCGCCCGAGTGAAGCAGGCGGCGGCGAGGCAGGCGAAAAATGCGAGCCGTGCGGATCGCGCGGAGACCGAAGTTTTGACGTCGTGCATGCAGAAACCTTGTGATACCGAGTGAGCGAGGGTTTTACCACGATTGATCGCTGTGCGCTGGTTCACGGTGTTCGCAGTCCGGCCCATTTAGGCTTATATTTCGTGCGCTACACACACACGGGATGAGGTGCATCGTGAGCCTATTCGGAAAAGGGAATGATCTGAACCGTCAGTTCATCGCGCGTCCGGACGAGGCGAAGGGTGCGATTCTGTATAAGTGGCCGGACCTCACCATCCGCAAGTTCACGCAGGTCACGGTCGAGCCCGACGAGACGGCCCTCTTCATCAAGGAAGGCAAGGTGGCCGGCACGTTGCCGCAAGGGCGCTCGACGCTCGACGGCGCGTTGCTCCCATTCCTCGGCGACATCGTGGACTGGGCGAGCGGCGACAACATGTATCGCGCGGAGCTCTATTTCGTGAGCTCTCGCGAATTCGTGAGCCTGCCCTTCGGCGGTCCCATCGACAACATCGAGGATCCCGAAACCGGCCTCGCCGTGGGCTTACGTGTCTTCGGAGAATACGCGCTCAAGATCAACGATCCGGCGACGTTGATTCTCACCCTCATCGGCACGCGGCAGGCGACCAACGATCTCGTCACCGACTGGTCGCGCGAACAGATCTTGAAGTCGTTGCGCACGGGCGTAGTGCGCAAGCTGACCGCCGAGAAATGGCCGGTGCTCGGAATCGCCGGGCGCACGGCCGAGATCGAAGCGGCGCTGCTCGCCGACGTGCAGGCAGCGCTAGTGCCCTATGGAGTGAAAATCACGCGCTTGGGCAACGTCACCATCAGTCTCACTCCCGAGGATGAGCAGACTCTCAAGGGACTGCGCAAGGACAGCGCGTACACGCGTCTCGCCGGGGGCTTTCGCGAATATGGCGTCGGGGCTGCCTTGAAGGGTATCGGCGAGGGTGCGGCGGCCGGCGGCGGCAACAGCGCCGCCGTCCTCGGTGTCGGCATGGGACTCGGCGGTCTCGTGGCGGGTATCGGCGCCGGCTCGGGCGGCACCGCGCCCGGCAGCGGCGGCGGAGTTGCCGTCGCGACACCGCCCGCGGGCGGCGCGGGACCCGCGGGGGCGGCGGCCCTGGCGGCCGCGGCGGCCGTGGCGTGCGCGAATTGCCACGCGATGAACCCACCCGGCGCAAAGTTCTGTTCGAGCTGCGGTACGGCGATTAGCGCTCCCAAGGTCACGCATTGCACGCAATGCGGCACGTCGGCCGCGCCGGGCGCCAAGTTCTGCGCCAACTGCGGCAACGCGCTCTCTGCATGACGCGCGTTGCGCGTGCCGGCGCAACGCTCCGTCTGATCGCCGTGCTGAGCGGCACGGGCGATGCGCTCGCGCGGGCGGGAGGCGGAGGGCACGGCGGCGGCGGCGGCCACTCGAGCGGAGGCCACTCGTTTCATGGCGGAGGCTCGGGCGGCGGCGGAGGATTTTTCGCCGTGCTGTTCATCGCGGTGCTCCTCTATTTCTGGTATCGCCGCTCGCAACGCGGCGGAGCCGGGGCCTCGTCGGAGCCGGCGTCCGGGTCGCAAGCCGCGGTCATGAGCGTGCTCGGCGCGGCTCTCGGCCAAAACGTTGCGGCCGGCGCGGCAACGGGCCAGGCGACGAGCCGCATGGGGCCGCAATCATTGCCCGCCGCAGCGTTCGCGGCCACGTTGCGGCCCGTCGTCGACCGCATCCGCGCACAGGATCCGGGCTTCGAGCTCGAGGTGTTCCTGCAGCGCGCGGAAATGACTTTCTTTCTGGTGAAGCGCGGTATTCAGCAAAACAATGCCGCAGCGTTGCGACCCTTTCTGAGCGATGCGGTATTCCAGCAGGTCGCGAGCGGCATCGCCGCTTCCGCCGCGCAGCATCGACACACGTTGCTCGAGAGCCTGAACGTGCGCGCCGTGCACATCCAGAATGCGCAATGCGACGACTGCGGGTCAAAAGCTGCAAGTTCACTTCGATCTCGTGTATCGGGCGAAGGTCTTGAACGATGCCAATCAGGTGATCGCCGACGAGCAAGCCGATCACCGCCACGGGGAGCGCTGGACCTTCATACGCCAGGCCGGTGCGATCACCCCGACCAACGGCGGTGTGATCGCTGCGCGTTGCCCTGCGTGCGGCGCGGAGCTGCGCCTGAATCTCGACGGCACGTGCGCGCACTGTCGGGCGAGCGTCACCAACGGCACCGTCGACTGGATTGTTGCGGGCGTCGAGCAAGCCCCCTTCGTCGGATACCCGAACGATTCGTCCCTGGCGGTCGCCGCGCCGAGCGTCGGGCAGGGGATCGCCGCGCTTCGCGCCGCTGATCCCGCCTTCTCGCCGGACGCCTTTCGGGTGCGGGTCAGGACTGCCTTTGTCGCCTTGCAGGATGCGTGGTGCAAGCAGAATCTCGACGCCGGTCGTGCGTTCTTGAGCCCCGGCGCGTATTTCACGTGGCGCACGCAACTCGAGACCCTGGCAGCCGAGGGTCGCCGCAACGTGATGGAGCACAGCACCGTGCAACACATCGAGCCCATCCTTATCGTGCACGGCCGCGTGTACGACGACATCACCGTGCGGATCTCGGCCGCTGCCGCGGACTTCGAGGTCGACAAGGACAACCGCATCGTCTTCGGCGACAGAGTCGTGCGTCCCTTCACGGAGGACTGGACGTTTCAGCGCTCGGTGGGCGTCGCCACCACGCAGAAGCCGGGGACACTCGAGAACACGTGTCCCAATTGCGGAGCGCCCGTCTCGCTGACACAGATCGGCGAGTGCCGCTACTGCAAGGCGGCCGTGACGAGCGGAAAATTCGACTGGGTGGTGTCGCGAATCGCGCAGGAAGAAATGTTCGGTGCGGAGGCGGGGCCCGTGCCGGGTGCCGGGGCGCAGATCGCATTTCAGGTGGGTGGCGCCATCGTCGGGGGGTTACTCAGCAGCCTGCTCTCGAACAACTCCTCGAGTCGACCGAACGACTGGAATTGATCCGCGGCCGGCTGCGCTGTTCGCAGCCACGGCCGGCGCGCCGCTACGGGTGCGCAGCTCGTGGGTGTGGATGGTTGCCGTGATGAGCCGGCTGATCCCGGTGCGGGCGGTCGTGCACCACGATGACTTGGGTGTAGATCGGATCGCCGCCGCCGGCATCCACGTCATCGGGCGGCGCTTCGCTCGCTGATTGCGGATAGTAACTGGGACCGGTGCCATAACCATAAGGTCGGGGCGTGCCGCGTCCGTAGGCCGCAGTCGAATCGAACACATTCAATTCAGTCAGCTGGCGCACCGTCGCATGGGTGCCGCACTGGACGTCGGAAAAAACCCGCTGGCCGTTGACATTGCATTCCCATACCTGACCCGGCGGCAGCTGCGGCCGCGCGTTCGTCGCTGCGGCCAGGGGCGAGAGGGCGGCCGGTGCGGCGGCATGCACAGCTGAAGCCGCGCTCGGCGCCGCCTGCTGCTTGCTCGCAGACACCGCGGTATTGGGCGCGGTCGGCGCGCCCCCGGGTGTCGGATCGGGTAAGCCGATGGCGGTCGCGGCAAACGCGCCGAGCGCGAACATCGCGCCGAGCACGCACGGCAACAGGTCGGTGTCTTTGGCCATGAGCCATTGTACGACGCCCGCCGGCGGGGGACGAGCCCAACACCGACGGGCCGGAGGGCACCGGGCTCACGCGCAACATCGCACCCAACACGCTGTTCCTCGATGAGCGTCGCGCCTCGCTGGTCTTGCCGATCGTGCCCACGCGCGGGTGAGTTTGGCGCGGCTGTGACCGCGTTCATCGCTTTTCGCCGCCTGCTGAGTCAATCTGCGCCGATTGTCGTGACCCTCGCGGTGGCCAGCCATTTCCCGTCAATTGCATTCCCACTCAGCCGTCGCCCCGGCGCGTTTCAACCCCATCGCGATCGCCGCGATGTCGTGTCGCGATTTCGAGCGGCTGATCGGCGAGACGTTCCGGCGACGGGGATTTTACGTGGCAGGATTCGGCATGCGCGCCGCCGGCGGTGCGGCGGATCTCGCGCTGCTCAAGTCGGGCGAGCGCTTCCTGGTTCACTGCCGGCATTGGCGCAAGCAAGAGATCGGCGTGCTCGCAGTTCGGGAATTGAGTGGCGCGCTGCAGGCGGTGAGAGCGCAGGGTGGCTATGTGCTCACTGCGGGCGGATTCACTCGCGAAGCCCGCGAATTCGCGCGCTCAACGCGCATCGAGCTCATCGGTGGCGAGAGGCTCATCGCCTGGCTGCGCGGAGCCGAGCCAGGCGAGCGAGGCGGCAGAGGCGCGCGTGCGGCGAAGAAACCTGGGCCGGCCATGGCGCGAATTGCCTGATTGGTAGAAAGGGCAATTTTTAGATTAAACCCGTAAGGGTATGATAAGTAATGGGTTGGACGGCCGAGGGGTCTACAACCCAGTTGCGCAGAGTCAACCGTCCCAGCCGGTAGCCGTTAAGGTCTGCAGCAAGCTCGAATAGGGAGAGGCCATGTCGACCAAAAAACTTGCCGAGCGGGGAAGATTGCGAGCCTGGTCGGGAACTTGGCTGCGCGCCTGCGCGGTCCTCGTGACGGTACCGCTGTTCGCGAGTTGCGATGACAACAATTGGTGCGGGAACTGCGGCTACCCGCCAACGTCGCCGAGCGAGGCCTCGTACGGCTTGGTTGCCGGCAATTTTACCCAGAACGGTCATACCTCGGTGATCGCAACGAGCACCGTCTACTACTATCCCCAGGACAATCCGGGGAATCTCAAGATCTACCCCTCGACCGGGGCGGGGACATTCGGTGCTCCGGTGCTGACCCCGGACGGCGACGATCCGCTCTACCTGGCGAGCGCCGACCTCACGGGCGCGGGTCCGCTCGACGTCGTGTCGGCGAGCTTCGACGACGGCACGCTCACGGTGTTCTACAACAGCGCGCAAAAACCCGGCACGTTCGGCGCGCCGCTGATCCTGTCCTCGCCCGGCGCCTCGCAGGTCGCGATCGGCGACATGAACAACGATGGGCTCCAAGATCTCGTATCCGCCGATTTCAACGTGTCGCTGTTCGTCCAGACCGCGCCGGGCACATTCGCGAAGCCGGTGAGCTTGTACCCGGGCGGCGCCAACTGGGTCGCCGTCGGCGACTTGAACAACGACGGCATTCCCGATGTCGCGCTCACCGATTCCGTGGGCGTGAAAGTGCTGCTGCACACCGGTGCCGCCGCCAGCCTCACCTATGCGGCGCCGGTCGCCGTCTTTACGCAGAGCGTGAATCCCGGTATCACGGGCGCCAACTTGATCGCCATCGCGGACGTGAACGGCGACGGTCTCAATGATCTCGTGATTACAGACCCGGGTCCCGTCGGCAGTCCGCCCACGGTCAACATCCTGCTGCAAAACAAGAGCGCACCCGGCACCTTCCTCGCGCCGGTGAGCTACACGCTGTCGGGCGACCAGCATTCCGCAATCGATCGTGGTGGCGGACGTGAACGGCGACGGCCACCCCGACATCGTCATCGGCGGCTCGACGGTGGTCGAACGTACTGCTGCAATAATGCCTCTGCGCCGGGCACGTTCCTTGCCGCAGCGAGCTATGCGACCACCAATGCGACGCAAGTCGCGATCGCCGACGTGAACGGCGACGGGTTGGTCGACATCGTGGTGCCGGTCGGGGTGTCGCACCCGCTGGTGAGCGGCGTATACACCAACAACCCGGGCGTACTGCTGCAGGTCGCCGGGTCGCCGGGGACCTTCGCCGCAGAAAAAGACCTTCCCTAGGTGCCTCGCTGGAGCCGCCGTTGCTCCTGATGTACGGCGTGGACCGCGGTCGCGAGCCGCGCGCGTTCAGAAGGTCTCGCGGTAGGGACGAAGATCCAGCTCGTGCGTCCAAGCGCTGCGATGCTGTTCATGCAATTGCCAGTAGGTTTCCGCGATGGCAGCGGGGCTCAGCAGCCGATCCGCGCCCGTGTCCGCGACGAGCTCGGGAGCATTGCGCCGCAACTGCTCGCCGTCGATGCCGCCATCGATAACGACGTGTGCGACGTGCACGCCGCGGGGGCCGTACTCGCGGGCGAGACTCTGCGCGATCGAGCGCAGCCCCGCTTTGGCGGCGGCAAACGCAACAAACGGACCACGGCCTCGCAGCGATGCCGTGGCGCCGGTGAACAGCAGCGAGCCTCCGCCCGCAGCCAACAAATGGGGCAGCGCGGCGCGCGCGAACAGAAAGCCGGCGTAGGTGCTGCCGCGCCAGGTCGATTCGAAGTCGGCGGGCGTGAGCTCGAGCGGAGTTCCCCTCACGGCATTGCCGGCATTGAACACCGCGCTGCGCAGCGTGCCGAGCGACTCGAGCGCGCGCGACAGCCGCTCCACGTCGTGTTCTGAGCTGACATCGCCCGGCAGCGCATGCGCCTGGCCGCCGGCATCGACGATCTCGGCGGCGAGCGCCTGCAGGCGCACGGCATGTCGGCCGGTCACCGCCACCACGAGGCCGCCCGCGGCGAAACGCCTCGCGAGAGCGGCGCCGAGGCCTGCGGATGCGCCGACGCCGGCGATCCAGGCCAAGCCGGGGAGGGAGGTTGTCACGGCGGGTTATGCGCCACGGCCGCCGATACCACGGGCGCCGAGGGCGTGCCGGCCGAGCCGGCGCGCGCGCTCGTTTCGCCGGGTGATGGCCGACCGACAAAGCCGATCGTCATCATGAGGAGTAACAGCGCGAACCAGCAGTACTCGCGGTAGATCCGAGGCGTCAGTTCTTCGTTCATCGCTTCCGCCTCGTTGCCGCCGCAATGGGCCTCCCAGAGCTTATGCCCGGGCAGGGGGGCGGGGAACTGAGCAATCCGAATCTGCTTAGATCGCCCCGGCATATCCGGGTCAGCTTGAGTGCTACCATGGGAGCATGCGGATGCTGGTCGTGGGCGCCGGATCTACCGGCGGATTCTTCGGTACGCGGCTCGTGCAAGCCGGGCGCGACGTCACCTTTCTGGTGCGGCCGGAACGGGCGGCGAAGCTGCGCGAGCGCGGCATGCGCGTGAAAAGCCCGCAGGGCGATGCCGTGGTGCAGCCGAAGCTCGTGACGGCGGGCGAGATCGACGGCACGTACGAGGCGGTACTGCTCACCGTGAAATCCTTCTCTCTCGAGGCGGCGCTCGATGATTTTGCCCCGGCCGTCGGGGAGGGAACGATCATCTTGCCGGTGCTCAATGGAATGAGGCACGTCGATCGGCTCGCGGCGCGCTTCGGCCGCAATGCGGTCGGGGGGTGCGCCGCGAAAGTGGCGACGGTGTTGGATGATGAGGGATGCATCGTCCAGCTGGCGCCGTTTCAGGAGATCGCCTACGGCGAGATGGACGGCAGCCGCTCCTCGCGGATCATGGCGGTCGATGAGTTCATGCGAGGCGCGAGCTTCGAGGCGCGCTTGTCTGCCAATATCGCCCTCGAGATGTGGGAGAAATGGGCGCTCCTCGCGACACTCGGCGGCGTGACCTGTCTCATGCGCGGCAACCTCGGCGAGATCGAGGCATCGCCCGGCGGTGCGGAGTTCTTGATGCGCTTCTTCGAGGAAGTAACCTCCGTCATCGGCGCCGTCGGCATGCCCGTCGATGCGGCGTTTCTCTCGCAGACCCGAGCGTTGCTCGCGGCGGCGAAGGGATCGTCTCTGACGTCCTCCATGTACCGCGACTTGATGGCTCATCGTCCGATCGAGGCCGATCAAATCGTGGGTGATCTACTTGCTCGCGCTCGCGCTCACGACGCGTTGTCGACGCCCTTGCTGGCGGCGGCTTATACAAATCTCTGCGTCTATCAACGGCGCCTGGTTAGTGCGCAATCGCGGAGCAGCGACTAGAATCCGGGCGACAAGAGCAATATGCCCGGAGTTTAAGGGGGACGCGTGACAACCTGTGCACGAAGTAATGCTTCGAGAGTCGCTACTGGGATGATGGGGATTCTCGCCGCAGGTGCCGCGATCGCCTATCCGCCGGAGAGTTCGCCGGCGAGTCCGCCGCCCGCGTCCGCCGCGGACGCCCCGAGCCAGTGGCACTCCATGCCTCAGGATGGGTTGTTCTCCTCCATCAAGCAGAACCTGCGAGAGAGCGCACAAGAAGTGGTGCGCGGGCATTTCGACCTCGGCGAGCCGCCCAATGTACGGCGGTACTACTGCCTCGTCAACCCGAAAAGCGGCCGCCGCGAGCCGAACGGCGTGTTGGGTGATCCCCTGCCGCGACCGGACGGCATGACCGGCATCAAGTTCGACGCAGTCTCGCTGTACACCTGCGCCATGGCCGAACAGAAAGGCTATCTCGTGTCGACGGGGTACCTGCTGCTCGGACCCGCGCTGGCGCACGCGGCCCCGCCGGCCCCAGCGGCCGCGCCGCCGCCGCCGCCCGCGGTTGCGCCGGGCGTCGCCGCGCCTGCCGTCGCCGCCGCGCCACCTGCCGCAGCGTCGCCGCCCAGCGTGGCGCCGCCACTCCCGGTAGCGGCGCCGCCGGTGCGCATGGCGGCCGACAAGATCGACGTGGCCGGAGTCAAGCTCGGGATGTCGCCGGATGCGGTGCGTGCGGTGCTCAAGTCCAAGAATTTGCATAATTACAAGGAATGGACTGAGACACTCAGCTCTTTGAGTGCTGCCGGTGTCAGCCAGCCGATTCCGAACGGCCGCTTCGTGAACGTCATTGCGACTTGGACGCCGACCGCTGCCGCCGCGGGGGGCGAGGATTTCGAGGGCGCAGGCGAGTCGTTCGAAGTCATGTTCACGCCGGTGCCCGGCAGGGAACGCGCGATGGCCATCGTCCACAGCGAGGGCTTCTCGCGGCAAGATGCGATTCATGAGACGGCGCTCGATGAGGGTCTCGTCAAGAAATACGGCGGCTACGTCAGTGCCGGTGCGTTGCCGGAGTCGGTCACGTGGCGTTTTCAGAGCGATGGCAGCGTACAAGTTGGCGATGCGTGCGGGCGGCGCGGCGCGTTCGGCGGCCTCGGCGGGCTCAGCGTCGCGAACGCCCCGCGCGAGAATCTGGCGCTGCGCAGGACGCAGCAGGAGCTGCAATCGCAGGTGGAGCGCTGCGGCGATGCGACCGTGACAGCGGATCATTTCACACCAAACGGCGGCGCGCTGCCCGCGGATCGGCTGGTCACGCGCTTCACCGTGACGGCCTTCAGCCCCGCCCTCGGCCTCGAGGGCGCGCGCAAAGCCGCTCAGCTCGTGCAGGCCGCGGGACCCTCATCCGAGGCGCGGTCGAAGGACGGCAAGACCCCCGACCTGTAGCGCCATGCCGACCGCAAGTTCTTCCGAGACCCGCACCGTCGTGGTGGTCGAGCCCGACGTGCTCGTCCGCATGGTGATCGCGGAGTACCTGCGCGACTGCGGGTACAAGGTGATCGAGGCCGCAGGCTCGACAGAAGTCTGGGCCGTACTGGACGGCGGCCACGCCGTCGACGTGCTGCTCATCGAGGTGAGCCTGCCGGGCGCTGAGAACGGCTTCGAGCTCGCTCACCGCATCCGACAGACACGCCGCGAAGTCGATGTTATTTTGACGTCAGGAGTTGCCGGCAGCGTGCAGCAATCCCATGAGTTATGCGAGGAAGGGCCGATTAAAACGCCCTACGAGCCCAAGGATGTGGAGGCCCGCATCAAGATATTGCTGGAACGCCGGCGCGCCGCTAAAAAAACTTGAGGAGCATTGGGAATGGGCCCTGTCTCGGCGACGCAAGAAACCGACGAGCATCGCTCCACCGTCCTTCTGGTAGAAGACGAGCTCTTGCTGCGCTGGCCGACGGGCGAGTACTTGCGTGATGCGGGGTACCGCGTCATCGAGGCGGCGACCGCGAGCGAGGCGATCGCCGTGCTGGCGAGCTGCACGCGGGTCGATCTCGTGTTCTCGGACGTGAATCTGGCCGAGGAGATGAACGGTCATGCGCTCGCGAGCTGGCTCGCGAGCAACCGTCCGCATATCCCGATGCTCCTGACGTCGGCGGATCGTCAGGAGCTCTGCCGCGTCAGCGTGGGTGCAATGCGTGCCACTCTCTCGAAGCCTTACGACCTCTCCGCCGTGGCTGAGCGCATCCGGGAAATGCTGTCGCGCTAGGAGAGAGCTGCCGTCGCGCTACGGCGCGCTCACCACCAAAGGCGGGCTCTGCCGCTCATGGCGGCGCACCAGGCTTTCGAGGCGGCGCAAATCCTCGTGGCGGCTGGCCACCCCTTCGCGCGGTGCGGCGAGCCGCAAGTCGCGCAGCACTTCGAGCGAACGCAGCAGCACCGGCAGCGGCGGACCGCTCGCGGTGATGCCCTGCAAGCCCTGATCATCCAACGCGGTGGCGGGGGCCGCAATGAAACGCTGCACGAGTCCGTCGTGATGCTGAGCCGCGTAACGTCCAAACAGGTTGCATACCTCGAGATAAGCCGCGGCATTTCGCTGAAACCAGTCGGCCCCCGCGTACTCGCCCGCGAGGCCGAGCAACTCGTCGAGCAAGCTCGTGCGGGTCATGCACTCGCGCAAACGCTGCTGATCGGCGGGAATCATGAAGAGCATCTTGTCGACCAGGAGCTGCGCGTAGTAGGGATCGTTCGCCCGGCACACTCCGAGCAGCAGGTCGATCTCGTTGATGCCGGAGAAATCACCCGCGTTCGCACCGCGGTATTCCTGCCGCCCCACCCGGTAGGGCTTGTAATAGGGCCGCACGCAATAGAAGAACCGGTCGACGTCGAGCTCGCGCATCAGCCGCTCATTGATCCGCAGGACCTCGTGCAGCGCCGCCTTCGCGTCCTCGAACAAGACATCCGCCACCGGGCTCGAGACACCGAGTTGCACGATTCTGCCAAGTGCGTCTGCGGCCCGCTGCAAGCACAGTATGCCGCGGGTGTTCTCATCGATGAACAGGAACTCGTCTGCGAGCGAGGTGAAGCTCTTGCGGATGCCGGCGTGCGCCCGATTGTGAGTGGAAAGGTGCGCAGTCGAGAACCGCGGCGCCATGCCGAGCGAGGCGCCGATGTGCAGCGCCAGCGAGGACGCCTCCACGAAGGGTGAGCGTTCCTCGCGCATGGGATTGGTGAGCTCGTGGCGTCGCAGCGCGGCGAGGTACATGCCGACGCTGCCGAGCACGCCGAAGGCGCTGTCGAAGCCGTCTCCGGTATTGCCCTCGGCGAGGAGCTGCGCGACATAGATGCGGCCTTCGTCGCGCAGCGCCGCCTTGATCGGATCGCCGCGGCCGATGACGGCGGCGCGATCGGCTTGCGCGAAATAGAGTTCTTCGAGCTCCGTGTTCATCTCAACGAAGGATGTACGCAGCCATTGCTCGAAGGCTTCAGCCCGGCTGGTCATTTGCGCACCAGCTCGCCGCTCGAGGGTGCCGCCCTGATTGTCATGGGTCGCGTCCCGATCAAATTTTCGTAAGTATACGAGGGGGCCGGGATTTGCGCGACGCGCGGGGACGCATCGTTCAGTTGATTGCGATCGAAACGGGGCCCGTGCCGGCGGTAACGGACAATGGCGCCGCCGGCGTCAGGGCTCCGCCGCTGACCGTGTAGATGAAGACATTGTTGGTGCCTTCGCACGCAACGTAGGCGAACTGGCCCGACGGGTCGATGGTCAGGCCGACCGGCGAGCCTCCGGTCTGGGTCATCCCGGAAAAGCTCAGGACACCCGTGCCGGCGATGGCAAATGTCCCCACATTGTTTGCTTCGGTGACGTCCGTGACGATCAGGGATCCCCCTGCGATCGCTAACGAGGTCGGCGATGACTGTGTCGCCAGCGGCGCCGTGACTGCCGTCAATGCACCGGTGGATGAGTTGATCGAATACTCGGAAATGGTCGCGGCGGATTGATTCGCCACATAGGCGAACGCTCCCGTTGGGTCGATGGCGATGGATATCGGGCCGACACCGGCCGCGAAGGGCGAACCGGGGGCGTCGCTGAGCGCACCCGTGGCGGAGTCCAGCTGCAGCACCGATATGCTGCGGCTGCCGTAGTCGGCAACGTAGAGAAACTGGCCGCTCGGATCGGTTTTGAGCGAGGTGGGTGCGACGCCGACGGGAAAAGGAGAGCCGGAGAGCTCGGTCAATGCGCCGCTCGATGCGTTGATGGTATAGGCAGAGATGTCATTCGATGAATAGTTGGAGACATACAGATAGCTGCCGGTGGGGTCGACGACGATGCCATAGGGAGCAAGGCCGGTGGGGACCGTGCCCAGCGGATTGAGGAGCCCCGTGCCCGTATTGATGGAAAAGATGCTGAGATCATTCGAAGCGCTGTTCGCGACATACAGGAAGTTGCCGCTCGGACCGACCCACACGGCATCGGGTTGGCTGCCGGTCGAGACGAAGGGCGAACCCGCGATCGGTGTGAGTCCGCCTGCCGAATTGATCATATAGACCGATATGTTGTTCGACAGCTTATTCGCCACATAGGCAAACCGCGTGGTGGGGGCGCAGTTGACGGTCACCGTCGTGACGTCGGCTCCGGCCAGGGTTCCGGAGCCGTTGCTCACCGAGCAAGTTTGTGCCGGGTTGACGGGCTGCGTTGCGACGCTGACGGAATAGGCAGTATTGTTTGCGACGTGCGGGGCGAACGCGAAGCTGCCGTTCGAGGAAATCGTGAGGGAGCTAGTTACGTTGCCCGACACGTACTGCAGCACGAGGCCCGAACCCGTCAGCCCGGATACCGTGCCTCCGACGGTGAAGGTCGACGCGGATAAAATGAAATCGGAATCGCACGCCGTGAACAGGCAGCTGGCGGCAACGCAGATCAATGCCACTGTTTTCAGGGCAGGCTCCATCGCGGCAAAAATCGCGGCGATTCAGATGTGTCTAGGATCCTTCCGTGGATATCGCGTCGGCGCAATCCGATTGAATTATATACCGCGAGCGCGGCACATCTAAAGCGGCGTCGAGGCGCGTTTCGGCTGCCGGGAATAAGTTAAAGCTTACGTCGCGCGGCGACATCGTCGGCGGTGACGCTGGCGTGCTTGCCGCCGAAATGCGCCACGACGTAGTTGGCGAGAGCCGCCACTTCGGCATTCGAATAAGCGTCGGCGAATGCCGGCATGAACACGTCGCTGTCACCGACGCGTCCCTTCGCCCCTTGGAGGATCACCTCGGTCACGTTCCTGGCGCTCGGATCATTGACCGAACGCGTGCCCTGGAGGGAGGCGTAGGGTGTCTGGCGTCCCGAACCGTTCCACTGGTGGCAGCTCGCGCAGGCGCCCTCGAAAAGCGCGAGCCCTTGGGACTCGCTGCGCAGCTCATCTGCACTGGGCAGCATTGCGTTCGAAGCGACGACCGCGGCTGGCTGCGCATCGACGGTGATGGGCTGTTTGCCTTCGTGGGCCGGTACGGTGCGCAGGTAAGTCACCAAGGCAGTCGCGTCGGCGGGATTCAGGAATTGCAGACTGTGCGACACCGCCTCGAGCATGGGGCCGCCGGCCGAGGCATGCGAGGGGGCGTGACCGCTGGCGAGATAGGCAAGGATTTGATCGTCGCGTCCAAGAGCCGATGCCGTGCTGGGAGTCGGCAGTGATGTTGTAGGCGCGCCAACCTTGCAGCTCCTCGCCGGAGAGCTCGCGGCCGTGCTCGAGTCCGAACCCGAGGTTGCGCGGCGTGTGGCACTCGCCGCAGTGCCCGAGCGCGGTGGCGAGATAAGCGCCGCTGTTCCATTGCGCTGACTTCGTGGGGTCGGGCGTAAACCGGCTGCTCTTGTGGAAAGCCGCATCCCACAAGATCATGCCCCACCGCTGATTGAACGGAAACCCGAGCTCGTTCGCACGACTGGGTTGCGCCACCGGCGGCAGAGTCCAGAGATACGCCTTGATCGCCAGCACATCGTCGCGGCTCAATTGCGTATACGAGGTGTAGGGGAAGGCCGGGTACAGGTGCTTGCCGTCCCGGCGTATGCCTTCGCGCACCGCGCGCACGAATTCATCGTCGGTGTAGCTGCCGATGCCGTAGGTCGGATCGGGCGTGATGTTGGACGAATAAATCGTGCCGAACGGCAGCTTGAATGCGACACCGCCGGCGAACGGCTTTCCGGATTCGCCCGCGGTATGACAAGCGACGCAATCGGCCGCCTTGAGCAAATACTCGCCGCGTGCCACGGCGGCGGCACTCGCCGGCGCGCCGGCAATGGCGGGACTCGTACCCGCTGAGCGGTCGGTGCGGCTGAGAAGAGCGAGCGCCACGGCTCCGAAAATGACGAGGATGACGATGACGATGAGCAAGCGTTTCATGCCAGGGTCTCCGCGCTGCCTAAGGTAGGCCGCTTTGCGACGACCGATTTGAGCGCGCTGGAATCTTGAACCAGGAGTTTGGGATCGATGGGCAGCTCGCGCAGGCGCACACCGGTCGCTGCGAATATGGCATTGGCGAGAGCCGGAGCCGCGATGGCGGTGCCGACCTCGCCGAGTCCGCCGGGCGTCTCATTATTCTGGATGCGATACACCTCGACGAGCGGCGCCTCGTTGATCCGCAAAATGCGGTAGTCGTGAAAGTTGCTCTGCTCGATGGCGCCGTTCTTGAGTGTGATGCCGCTGTAGAGCGCGGCGCTCAGACCGAATATCAGACCGCCCTGGACTTGCGCTTCGACCGAGCTCGGATTGACCGCGATACCGCAATCGAGCGCGGCGACCACGCGACGCACCCGTACCGCGCCCTGGGGGCTCACCTCGGCTTCTGCGATGACACAGATGCGGCTGCCGAAGGGCTCCCCCATCGCGACGCCGCGTCCGACGCGTGCCGGCAAAGATCCCGAGCCCCAGCCGATTTTACCGGCCGCCAGATCGAGAAGAGCCCGCGAGCGCGGGTTGTTGCCGAGCAAGGCGCGCCGATACTCGACCGGATCCGTAGCCGTAGCGTGCGCGAGCTCGTCCATGAAGCTCTCGACCACGAACAGGTTGTGCGTAGGACCGACGCCGCGCCACCAGCCGATGTCGAGGCCCACCGGCATGTCGTATCGCGCCCAATCGACGTGCATGCTCGCGATGTCGTAGGGCGTCTCGGCTGCGCATTCGACGAGATCATCATCCAGGCCGTCCTTGCCCATGGCCGGCGGCGCCCAGCGGGCGAGCACGCTCGCGCCGGTGATGTGATCCTCGTACCACACCGGCCGTCCGTCGGAGCCGAGCACGGCCGAGATGCGGTCGTAATACATCGGACGCGGGATGTCGTGCCGAATATCCTGCTCGCGCGTCCAGATGACCTTGAGCGGATAGCTCACCTGCTTGGCGAACGCGACGGCTTGCTCGACCGAGTCGGCCTCCAGACGCCGCCCGAAACCGCCGCCGATGTAATGATTGTTGACCACGATCTGGCTCTCGGCGAGTCCGGTGACCTTGACGGCAGCCGCGACACAGCGCGTCGGGACCTGCGTGCCCACCCAGATCTCGCACTTGTCACCGGTCACATGCACCGTCGCGTTGAGCGGCTCCATGGGGGCGTGCGCGAGCAGCGGCAGCTGATACAAGGCCTCGATCGTGCGCCCCGCCGCCGGCTTCTCGCCGCGCTTACGCCCGATAATGATCGGGGCGCTGCGCGAGGCTTGCGCCAAGCCTGCCGTGATATGTGCCGTCGTGAGGTTGGCGTTCACGCCCGGGTCCCACTCGATGTCGAGCGCGTCGAGACCTTGCTTGGCCGCCCAGAAATGCTCTCCGACGACGGCGACCGCGTTGTCGAGCTTGAGCACCGCGACGAAGCCGGGAACCTGGCGGGCGCGCTCATCTTGCACGGACTTCAACTTGCCGCCGAACGTGGGGCAGCCCCGTACGGTCGCAATTTTCATGCCTGGCACGCGCGCATCGATGCCGAATTGCGTGGCGCCGATAACCTTGTCCGCCGAATCGACGCGCCGCAACGGCTTGCCGATCAAGCTGAAAGCCGCGGGATCCTTGAGCGTGACTTTGGCCGGAATCGGCAATGCGGCCGCCGCCGTCGCAAGCGCGCCAAGGCGAGCTTCCGCCCCGACTTGTCATGCGATACCACGCCGCGGCGCACCGCGCACTCGGCAGGATCGACGTGCCAGCGGTTCGCGGCGGCTGTGACGAGCATGGTGCGTGCGATCGCGGCCGCTTCGCGCAGAACGCCCCACTGGGTACGGGTACTGGTCGAGCCGCCCGTGGCCTGCCCGCCGAGCGACGGGACGCCGTAGAGCTCGTCGCTCGGCGGCGCATGCTCGATCTTGATCTGATCCATGCCGATGTCGAGCTCCTCAGCCAACAAGGCACACGCGCCGGTGTAGATCCCCTGGCCCATTTCGACTTGCCGCATGACCAGGCGGACCGGTCCTGCGGTGTCGATCCGGATGAAGGCATTCGGCGCGAACGTGGGATGGCCGTCGGCGAGCGCCATGGCGCGATCGCCGGGCTGCGGCTGCGCGCTCATGAAAGCCTGGGCCTTGCCGGCCCCGAGCCAAACGAAGGCGAGCGAGAATCCGCCGAGCTTCAGGGCTTTGCGTCGTCCGAGATCGATCGCGCCGGAGCTCATGGGGCACCCGCGGCGATCGTCTGCGGCCCTTGCGGCTTGCCGGTTGCGGCTTGCTTGATGGCGGCGCGGATGCGCACATAGGTCCCGCAGCGGCAGATGTTTCCCGCCATGGCCGCATCGATATCCTGGTCGGTGGGATTCGGCGTGTGCGCGAGGAGCGCGGAGGCGGACATGATCTGCCCCGACTGGCAATAGCCGCACTGGACGACGTCCACGTCGAGCCACGCTTGCTGGATGGCCTTGCCGGCGGGCGTGCTGCCGATGCCCTCGATGGTGACGATGGGCCTGTCCCCGACATTGCCCACGGGCAGCACGCAGGACCGCACGGGCTCGCCCGCGAGCTGCACCGTGCATGCCCCGCACTGGGCGATGCCGCAGCCGAATTTGGTTCCCATCAGCCCGATGATGTCCCGCAGCACCCATAGCAACGGCATGTCGGCGGGGGCGTCGACGGAATGCTGCTCACCGTTTATCGTCAGTTGATACATTTTCTGTCTCCGCTCACGCGATGAGGCCGAGCTACCAGGATTTTGCGCCAAGGCCGGCAAAAAGCGAAGGGCTTCGGGTACGCGTCGGCGGATGAAATGGCCGCAACACACCCTCGTGCCATCCCCGTGGCATGATGCGCGGTCATGAACGTCTCACCCGACCCTCTCGCCGGTCGCCGCCGTGGGGCGCACGCCGCAAGAATCTGCGAGCCGCGCCGCGCATGTCGATGCCGCCGGGCCTGCGGTGGTTCGTGTTCGCGCTCTTCTTCATCTTCGGCGGTATCACCAGCTTGAACGACGTCGTCATCCCGAAGCTGAAGGGGTTGTTCACGCTTACCAACGGTGAAGTCATGCTGGTGCAGTCGGCCTTCTTCGCGGCGTATTTCATGTTCTCCCTGCCCGCGGCGGTGCTGGTGAGACGCGCGGGCTACATGCGCGGGGCGGCGATCGGCCTGTTGCTCATGGCCGCGGGCTGCCTGTTGTTCGTGCCCGCATCGGCGGCCGGCATTTTCGCGGCATTTCTCGCCGCGCTGTTCGTTCTCGCCGCGGGCATCACGGTCATTCAAGTGGTCGCGAACCCGCTCATCTCGCTCCTCGGGCCGCCCGCGACCGCCCACAGCCGGCTCACGTTTGCGCAGGCGTTCAACTCCCTCGGCACGACGATCTTTCCCTATGTGGGATCGGTGCTCATCCTGGGATCGATCTCGACCGTCGATCCCGCGCGGCTGTCCGACGCGGCCGCGGGCGGTATTCAGGGCCCAGGAAAGCCATCTCATCGTGCGCGTTTACATCGGGCTCGCGGCCGCGATCCTGGTGGTCGCGGCGGTGGTCTGGACGCGCCGCCGCCGCCTCGCGGAGATTCCCGACGATGACCCCTCGGCGCTCGGTCATCCGGGGGCGTTGCTGCGCCGGCCGCGCTTCGCCTTCGGTGTGCTTTGCATCTTTCTCTACGTCGGCGCCGAGGTGTCGATCGGCTCGCTCATCGTCTTCTACCTCGAGCAGCAGAGCGTCCTCGGCTTGAGCGCCGTCGATGCCGGCAAGCACGTCCCTTTCTATTGGGGCGGCGCCATGATCGGGCGATTCATCGGTGCCTATTTGTTGCGCCTCATCTCTCCGGGCAAGGTGCTTGCGTTCAACGCGGGTGTGGTGCTCGTGCTGCTGTTCACCTCGGCCCACTCGACAGGACCTGTCGCGGCCTGGTCGCTGCTGGCGATCGGGCTGTTCAATTCCATCATGTTCCCCACCATTTTCTCGCTGGCGAGCGAGGGCCTCGGGCCGCGCGCGAAGCAAGGCTCCGGTCTTCTCAGCATGGCCATCGTCGGGCGGCGCGATCGTGCCGTTCATTGCCGGACACCTCGCCGACTGGCGGGGACTGCAATTCGCGCTGCTCGCGCCGGCGTTGTGCTATGCGGGCATCCTTGCTTTCGGAGTCTATGCGCGCCGCCCCGCGGCGGACGCACTGGGCTGAAATCGGCACACGGAACGTTCTCCCTCCGGCGTGGCAAGCGGCTACATGCCAAAAATATCTTTCGCTATAGCTCGATGTAATTTGTAAGATCGAGGTCGCACCCCAGATCGGGGAAGCAATCAAAACGAGGGGGTCGGGGTGTCCGAAAAGATTCATTGGGCTCTTGCGGCTACAGTCGCGGCCGCGGCCTTGCTGGCGGCTGCGGACGATCGGGCGGTGCTGCGCAGGCCGCCGCCGCCGCCGCAGGTGAGCGTCGCGCGGTCCTGGAGAAGCGCGTCAAGGACTGGGACGAGTTCACCGGCCGATTTCAGGCGGTCGGAGACGGTGGAGATACGTCCGCGCGTCTCGGGATACATCGACAAGGTCGCCTTCAAGGAGGGCGGCCTGGTCAAGCACGGCGATCTGCTGTTCGTCATCGATCCGCGGCCCTATCAGGCCGAGTACGATCGCGCGGCGGCCGACCTGAAGCGCTACAAGACCGCGCTCGATCTCGCGCGCATCGAATCGACGCGCGTGCAGCGGCTGCGCGAAAGCGGCGCCGTGTCGCAGGAAGAGCTCGACGAGCGCACCAGCACCGTGGCGCAGGCGGAGGCCAACGTCGCGGGCGCGCAGGCGGCGCTCGAGTCGGCCAGCCTCAACCTGAGCTTCACGCGCGTCACCAGCCCCATCGCCGGACGGGTGAGCCGCGCCGAAGTCACGCGCGGCAATCTGGTCACCGGCGGCAGCAACGGCGGGACGTTGCTCTCCTCGGTCGTGTCGATGGATCCGATTTATCTGTACTTCGACGGCGACGAGCAAGCGTACCTGCGCTACGCGCAAATGGCGCGCGCGGGCGAGCGCGCGAGCTCGCGCGATGCGCCGAATCCGGTGCAAGTCGGCCTCGCCAACGAGGAGGGCTTCCCGCACTCGGGCACCATGGATTTCGTCGACAATCAGCTCAATCCGCAGACCGGCACCATCCGCGCGCGCGCCGTGCTCGACAACAAGGACGGCCTGTTCACGCCCGGCCTGTTCGCGCGCGTGCAACTTGTCGGCAGCGACGAATACGAGGCGATCCTGATCGACGATCGCGCGGTCAACACCGATCAGAGTCAGAAGTACGTGCTCTTGCTCGGCCCCGACAACAAGATCGAATACCGCAAGGTCAAGCTCGGACGCGTCGTCGACGGCTTGCGCATCGTGCGCGAGGGCCTCAAGCCGGGCGATGTCATCGTCGTGAACGGCGCGCAGCGCGTGCATCCCGGCGTCACCGTGACGCCGCAGCGGGTGACGATGGAGCGCCCACGCCGGGCGTGTCGTAGCGCCATGAACATTTCCTCGTTCTTCATCGAGCGGCCGATATTCGCCTCGGTGCTCGCGATCATCATCACGGTGGCCGGGCTGTTGTCGATACCGTCGCTGCCGATCAGCGAGTATCCCGAGATCGTGCCGCCGACCGTCGTGGTGAGCGGCCAATATCCGGGCGCCTCGCCGAAGACCATCGCCGAGACGGTGATCACGCCGCTCGAGCAGCAGATCAACGGCGTCGAGAACGCGATCTACACGAACTCCACCGCGACTCCGGACGGCAGCTTCTCGATCACCGTGACCTTCCGGCTCGGCACCAATCTCGACATCGCGCAGGTGCAGACGCAGAACCGCGTCTCGCAGGCCGAGCCGCGCCTGCCGGACGTCGTGCGGCAGGTCGGCCTGGTGACGCAGAAGCGCTCGCCCGATCTGACCATGGTGGTGTTCCTGCGCTCGGTCGACGGCCGCTACGATTCGCTGTATCTGCGCAACTACGCCGTCATTCAGATCAGGGACGTGCTGGCGCGCCTGCAAGGGGCGGGTGACGTCGAGGTGTTCGGCTCCGGCGACTACGCCATGCGGCTGTGGCTCGATCCCGGCAAGATCGCCGCGCGCAGCATGGACGTCGATGAGGTGCTGGCGGCGGTGCGCGAGCAGAACGTGCAGGTCGCGGCGGGCCAGATCGGCGGCCAACCGGCGCTGCCGGGGACGCAGTTCCAGTACATCGTCAACGCGCAGGGCCGCCTGCAGACCGAGCAGGAGTTCGAGAACATCGTCGTCAAGAACGGCGCCAACGGCGAGACCACGTACCTGCGCGACATCGCGCGGCTCGAGCTGGGTCCGGACACCTACGCGCTGCGCAGCATGCTCGACGGCGGGCCGGCCGTGGCGATTCCGGTATTCCAGCTGCCGGGCGCGAACGCGCTCGACCTGTCGACCGCGGTGCGCGCGACCATGAAGGAGCTCGCCAAGAGCTTTCCCGAGGGCGTGAGCTACGAGATCGACTACGACCCGACGGTGTTCGTGCGCAGCTCCATCGAGGCGGTGGTGCACACCCTGTTCGAGGCGGTGATGCTGGTCGTGCTGGTCGTGGTCGTGTTCCTGCAGACCTGGCGCGCCAGCGTCATTCCGCTGGTCGCCGTGCCCGTGGCCATCATCGGCACCATGGCGGCGCTCTTGCTCGCGGGCTTCTCGATCAACTCCCTGACCTTGTTCGGCCTGGTGCTCGCGACCGGCATCGTGGTCGACGATGCCATCGTGGTGGTGGAGAACATCGAGCGCAAGATCGAGGACGGATTGAACCCGCACGCCGCGGCGCACGCGGCCATGGGCGAGGTCACCCGGCCGATCATCTCCATCATGCTGGTGCTGTGCGCCGTGTTCATCCCCGTGGCATTCGTCAGCGGGCTCACCGGCCAGTTCTACCGGCAATTCGGCATCACCATCGCGGCCAGCACCATCATCTCGACCTTCAACTCGCTGACGCTGTCGCCGGCGCTCGCGGCGCTGCTGCTGAAGCCGAGGAACGCGCCGCCCGATGCCTTTCAGCGCGGCATCAACAAAGTGCTGGGCGGGTTCTTCCGCCTGTTCAACCGCGTGTTCGAGCGCGCCTCGGAGCGCTACGGCCACGGCGTGTCGCGTCTCACCGCGATGCGCGGCGTCGTGCTGGCGGTTTTCGCCGTGCTGCTCGTCTGCACCTGGGGCATGTTTCACATCGTGCCCGGCGGCTTCATTCCGGCGCAGGACAAGCAGTATCTGGTCGGCATCGTGCAGCTGCCCGACGCGGCCTCGCTCGATCGCACCGAGAGCGTGGTGAGGCAGATCTCGGAAATCGCCGCCCACACGCCCGGCGTCGATCACGTCATCGGCTTCTCGGGCCTTTCGGTGCAGGGCTTCGTGAACCTGAGCAACGCGGCCGTGTGCTTCTTTCCCTTGACGCCGTTCGAGGAGCGCAAGACCAAGGATCTGTCCGCTCGCCGCCATCGCCGCCGCGCTCAACAAAAAATTCGGCGCCATCCAGGATGCGATGATCTTCGCCGTGCCGCCGCCGCCGGTGCAGGGTCTGGGCAACACGGGCGGATTCAAGCTGTTCATTCAGGATCGGGGCGCGCACGGCTACGACGAGCTCGCTCGGGTGACGAACGAGGTGATGAGCAAGGCGCGCCAGCAGCATGAGCTCAATCCCTACGCGACGTACACGACGTTTCAGAACAGCGTGCCGCAGCTGTACGCCGACGTCGATCGCGTCAAGGCGAAGCAGCAATCGGTGCCGCTGTCGAGCGTGTTCGACACCCTGCAGGCCTATCTGGGTTCGGTCTACGTCAACGACTTCAACCGCTTCGGGCGCACCTATCGCGTGTACGCGCAGGCCGAGCCGCAGTTTCGCACTCAGCCCGAGGACATCGCGAACCTGAAGATGCGCAACGTGCACGGCGACATGGTGCCCATGGGTGCGGTGGCCGACGTGCGCTTCGAATCCGGGCCCGATCGAGTATCGCACTACAACGTCTATCTGGCGGCCGACATCAACAGTCAGGGCGCCCCCGGCGTCTCCTCCGGCCAAGCCACCGCCGCGATGGAGCGGGTGCTCAAGGACACGCTGCCGAACGGCTTCGGCTACGAATGGACCGATCTCACCTACCAGCAAAAAACCGCCGGCGATACCGCGCTCATCGTGTTCCCGATCTGCGTGATGCTGGTGTTCCTGATTCTCTCGGCGCAGTACGAGAGCTGGGCGCTGCCGCTGGCCGTGATCCTCATCGTCCCCATGTGTTTGCTGTCGGCCATGGTCGGGGTATGGCTCAAGGGATCGGATAACAACGTGCTCACGCAGATCGGCTTCATCGTCCTCGTCGGTCTCGCCTGCAAGAACGCGATCTTGATCGTGGAGTTTGCGCGCGAGCGCGTCGAGCCCGGATTGAGCCCGGTGGATGCGGCCATCGAGGCGTGCCGGCTGCGGCTGCGGCCGATCCTCATGACCTCGTTCGCCTTCATCATGGGCGTGATTCCCCTGGTCGTTGCCGCGGGTGCCGGCAGCGAGATGCGTCAGGCGATCGGCATCGCGGTCTTTGCCGGCATGCTGGGCGTCACCTCGTTCGGGCTGTTCTTGACGCCGGTATTCTTCGTGACCATAGAGCTGTTTCTGGCGCGTCATTGGCCCACCATTCCGGGCAGGCATCTCGGCCACGCGGCGCTCGCGACGGAGGAGCCGCGCAATGCGTGAGCCGCGATTACACGCGGCTGCGCTTTTGATCGCCCTCGGCGCACTGCTGGCAGGCTGCGCCGTGGGACCGAACTATCATCGACCGCAGGAAGCCGTGGATGCGCGCTTCGCGAACGCGTCGGAACCCGGTCTCGCCGAAGGAGATCCGAGGAACGCTACTGGACCACTTTCGACGATCCCTTGCTCACGCAACTCGTCGAAGACTCGGTCGTGCACAACACGGATCTGCAGGCGGCGACGGCGAACCTGCAGGCGGCGCGAGCGGCGCGCCGGCTCGCGGGCTTCGATCAGTTTCCGACGGTCACCGCGAACGCGAGCTACGCGAAGATGCTCGAGTCGAGCCAAGAACTACCCGGCTACACATTCAACCAGCGCGAGTTCGATACCGCGCAAGCCGGCTTCGACGGACTGTGGGAGCTCGATCTGTTCGGCCGGGTGCGGCGCAATGTCGAGGCGGCGCGCGCGGACGTCGGGGCCAGCGAGGCGACGCTGCGCGATGCGCGGGTGAGCGTCATCGCCGAGGTCGCGCGCGACTACTTCATCTTGCGCGGCCTGCAAGATCAGCTCGCGCTCACGCGGCGCAACGCCGACGTGCAGGCGAGCACGCTGAAGCTCACGCGCGTGCGGCTCGAGGCGGGCAGGGGCAACGAGCTCGACACCTCGCGCGCCGAGGCGGACTATCAAACCACGCTGTCGACGATTCCGTCGCTCGAGGCGTCGATCGCGACGACCATCTACCGCATCAGCGTGCTCACCGGCCGCCAACCGACCGCGCTCACTGCGCAGCTCTCGGCCGCCGCGCCGATGCCGCAGCTGCCCGCCTTCAGCTCCATCGGCACGCCGGAGCGATTGCTGCGCCGGCGTCCCGACGTGCGCGTGGCGGAGCGGGAGCTCGCCGCAGCGACCGCGCGCGTCGGCGTGGCCATGGGCGATCTGTTCCCGAAGGTCACGCTGGTGGGAGAGGTCGGATACTCGGCGGCGACCTTCGGCGAATTCGGCCAGAGCCAGGCGCGATTTTTCCAGGCCGGCCCGAGCATCTCCTGGGCGGCGTTCGACATGGGACGCGTGCTCGCCCGAATCGGTGAGTCCCGCGCGCAAACCGACGCCGCGCTCGCGCACTATCAGAGTGCCGTGCTGAACGCGCTCGAGGATGCCGAGGGAGCATGATCACCTACGGCCGCTCGCAGTCCAGCCGCGAAGCTCTCCAGCTCGCGGCCGCCGCGAGCGACAAGGCAGCCGACCTCGCGAGAAACGCTTCGAAGGCGGCTTGATCGACTTTCTCGAAGTGCTCGACGCACAGCGCACCGCGTTGAGTGCGGAGTTGACCCTGTCACAGAGCCGCACCGACACGGCGACCTCGCTCATAGCGGTCTACAAGGCCCTCGGGGCGGGTTGGGCGATCCCGGAGTCGAGCGCGCCGATCCAGGCGAATCGCTGAGGCAAATGCTTGCCGCCGCGGCCGATTGACCGTCTCTGCGGCCGCTTACAACCGCCGGTTATGAGTCCATAACACATGCGAACTAGCGTGACCTTCTGTGCGGGCTATCATGGCGCCATGACCATGGGACTGAAGGCAACGCTTGCGCGCTGGCTCGGTGCAGGCGGCGAGTCCGCCGATGCGCGCGCGCTCGCCGATATCAATCGCGGCTTCGTCTCGCTGTCGCCACAGCAGCGCGTCGAGCAGGCCGCGGAGCTGTTGCCGGCGGAGCATGTGCTCACCTCGAGCTTCGGTGCGCAAGCCGCGGTCATGCTGCATTTGACCAACACGGTGATTCCTCGCATTCCGGTGATTCTCATCGACACCGGCTATCTGTTTCCCGAGACCTATCGCTTCATCGATGAGCTCACCAGCCGTCTCGACCTAAACTTGAAGGTGTTTCGTTCCGATGCCTCGCCGGCATGGCAGGAGTCGCGCTTCGGCAAACTCTGGGATCAGGGCCTGAACGGCATCGAGAAATACAATCGCCTGAACAAGCGTGAGCCTCTCGAGGTTGCCATGAGCGCCCTCGGCGCCGAGACTTGGTTCGCCGGATTGCGGCGAGATCAGGCGGCGACGCGCGCCCACATCGCGCCGATCGAGCATAAAGGCGGGCGCTACAAGGTTCACCCGATATTCGATTGGACCGACCGCGACGTCGGGCGCTACCTTGCGCAGCACCAGCTGCCTTACCACCCACTGTGGGAGAAGGGCTATCCATCGATCGGCGACTGGCATACGACCCGTTCGTTGGCCGAGGTGGATCGCGTCGAGGATCTGCGCTTCTTCGGTCTGAAGCGCGAGTGCGGTTTGCACGAGACCTGACGCGGCGCGACCTGGGCGGGGCCCGCGTGCGCGGCCCGGTCTACGCGGCCCGCCTAGTAGACCCCAAACAGCAGGCGCTCTGCGACCACTGCGAGCATGACGGCGATCAGCGTGCGCGTGAACGCAGCGGGCAGGCGGATGGTCAGCCGCGATGCGAGCAGTATCCCCGGTATCGAGCCGACCAGAAGGCATGCGAGCACGCGCAGATCGGTGTGGCCGAGCAGTGCGTGGCCCGCCCCGGCGAGGGCCGTGATCGGCAGCGCATGAGCGATGTCGGTTGCCACCAGCCGCTCCGCGGTGAGGCGCAGGGGATACAGGGCCAGCAGCGCGACGATGCCGAGCGCGCCGGCGCCGACGGACGTCAATCCGACACCCGCGCCGAGGAGGGCGCCGGCGGCCACGGTGAAGGTCATCTTGTGCCGTTGCGCGCTGTCGATCCACGCTGCGGTGAGTGACAGTCCTGCTCGCCGCAGCCACGGCTGCAGCAGCAACGCGAGCGCCGCTATGGCGAGGATCACCGCCAGGCAGCGGGAGACCACCGCGTCCAGCGCCCCCGGAGTTCGATGCGCCATCCAGAGCCACGCCAGAACCGCCGCGCAGGCGGGAACACTGCCGAGCGCAAGCCGCCCCACGATGCGCCAGTCGACCCGCCGGCTGAATCCGGACGAGGCGGTTGCCGCGAGCTTGGTCGTGGCCGAGAACACAAGGTCCGTTCCCACCGCCATAGCCGGCGTCTGTCCAAATCCGAGGACGAGTAGCGGCGTCATCAACGAGCCACCCCCGACGCCGGTCAGCCCGATGAGCAGGCCCACGCCCCCGCCGCAGAGAACATACAAAAGTGGTTGAGGAATCATGCAGCAGAGCATCATCGCGAGGTGGCGCATGGTTGTCCTCTGCCGGCGCGGCATAAGCTTGTGCGGCCCGCGCATGGGCTGCTCGCCAATAATCCAATTAAAATTACAAATAATGTGCAAGTATATGAAATGTAATTATATATTTAGAGTAAGGACAGACGCTGATAAGGCCAGGGGACCTCACGGCCGGGGGGCTTCGCGGCGCGGGCGACGTGGCCCGCAGGTGCGCGCATGCCGTTGCGGCCGCAACGCGAGTGTCGGCGCGCGCCTACCGGGCGTGCTTGTCTTTTGGGACTGGGCGTGCGCGCCGTGCGCCCGTAGGGTATTCGCTCTCAAGCTTTCAAGGAGTAGTACGCTATGGCGAGTACCCCCAACGTGCCCCCGAGCGATCGAGGACCGAGTCACACGGACCGGCATCCGGACAAGGGCGAAGAAAAAGCCATCGAGGAGAGTCGCAAACCTACCGTCTCCAAACCGGGCGGCTTCGAGAACGATCCCGATGATCCCACCAATCCCAATGAGGCCATCGAAAGAACCCGAAGAAAGCTGCGTCCCTAACGTTCCGCTGCGCGCGAAGCTGCGGGACATTGGCGGGATCTTTGTCAAATCCGTCTCCGCGTGGGTGGATCACAGCGCCTCGAGCCTGGGCGCGGCTCTGGCCTTCTACACGCTGTTCTCGGTGGCGCCGATCCTGATCATCGCGCTTTCGCTCGCGGGTTATTTTTTCGGGCCGCATACGGCGGAGACCGAGCTGCTCGTGCAGTTGCGCGATCTCACGGGTGATGCGGGTGCGGAGGCGGTACGCGGCGTCCTCGCCAGCGCGCAATACAGCGACAAGAAAGGGATGGCGGCCGTGGTCGGTGTCGTGACCTTGATCATCGGTGCGACCAGCGTCTTCGGTGAGCTGCAGCACGCCCTCGATGTCATCTGGAGCTCGACAGTCAAGCCCGCTGCCGGCTGGTGGACAATGGTGCGGCGGCACCTGCTATCATTCGGAATGGTCCTCGGTGTCGGCTTCTTGCTGCTGGTATCGCTCATCGCAAGCGCCGTGCTCGCGGCCTTCGCCGGCTGGATGCGGGCGCGCCTGCCCGGACTCGCCGTCACGTTGCCGATTCTGGACGTGATAGTGAGCTTCGCGATGACCGTGCTCTTGTTCGCGATGATCTACAAATACATGCCGCGCGAGACGATCGCGTGGCGCGACGTATGGATCGGCGCCGCGGTGACGGCGTTTCTGTTCACCGTCGGCAAATCGCTGATCGGGTTCTATCTCGGCAGAAGCTCCTTCAGCGGCGCTTACGGCGCAGCCGGCTCGCTCGTCGTGCTGCTCATGTGGGTGTACTACTCGGCGCAGATTTTTCTCCTGGGTGCCGAGTTCACGCGCGCGTTCGCGTACTCGCGCGGCTCGCACGTATTGTCACTGGGAGCGCTGAATGCCGCTGCCGATTGAGCAGTACGCGCTCATCGGCGATTGCCACACAGCGGCGCTGGTGGGGTTGGACGGCTCGATCGATTGGCTGTGCTTTCCGCGATTCGACTCGGGCGCCTGCTTTGCGGCGTTGCTGGGCGCCCCGGAGCATGGACGCTGGCGCATCGGGCCAAGCGGCAAAATAACGGCCGTGCGCCGCAAGTACCGCGAAGGCACGCTGATTCTCGAGACGGAGTTCGAGACCACCGAGGGACGCGTGCGGCTCACGGACTTCATGCCGGCCTCGCTGACTCGCTTCGATGTGGTCCGCATCGTCGAAGGCCTGAGCGGCCGGGTCGCCATGAGCCTCGAGCTCATCGTGCGGTTCGACTACGGCTCGATCGTGCCGTGGGTGCGCCGCTGCGGCGATGTGCTGCTTGTTCACCGCGGGACCCGACACTCTCGAGTTGGCCGGCTCCCTTGCCGTCGAAGGAAAGGGCATGAAGACCGTCGCCGAGTTCACGGTCGGCGCGGGAGAGAAGCAGTGGCTCTCGCTCAACTACCGACACTCGCACGTCGACACGTTGCCGCCGGTCGATCCCTTCGAGGAGCTCGAGGAGGCCGACAAGCTTTGGCATAAGTGGTCGGGGCGCAGCAACATCCACAGCCGCTGGCAGGAGCCCGTGGTGCGGTCCTTGATCACGCTCAAGGCGCTGCAGTACCGGCCGAGCGGCGGCATCATCGCCGCTCCCACGACCTCGTTGCCCGAGCAACCGGGGGGTGTGCGCAACTGGGACTACCGATTCTGCTGGCTGCGCGATGCGACCTTCGCCTTGAACGCGTTGTTGCTCACGGGTTACATCGACGAAGCCACGCAGTGGCGCGAATGGCTGCTGCGGGCGGTAGCCGGATCGCCCAAGGATCTGCAGATCCTGTACGGCGTCACCGGCGTTCGTCGCCTCGATGAGTACGAGGTCTCCTGGCTGCCTGGCTATCAAGGCGCGGCCCCGGTGCGGGTGGGCAATGCCGCCTCCAAGCAGTTCCAGCTCGATGTGTACGGCGAGGTGATGGACACCTTGCATCTGGCGCGCATGAGCGGTCTCGATCCCGAGCCTGAGGCCTGGAATCTACAAGTGGCGCTCCTCGAGTTTCTCGAGTCCCACTGGCAGCTTCCCGACGACGGGATCTGGGAGATCCGCGGACCGCAACAGCATTTCGTCCACTCGAAAGTCATGGCGTGGGTGGCTTTCGATCGCGGCATCAAGGACGCCGAGCGCGACGGCCTGGAGGCGCCGCTCGAGCGCTGGACGCAGATACGCGATGCGATTCACGCGGAGGTCTGCGCAAAGGGATTCGACGCCAAGCGCGGCTGTTTCGTGCAGTCCTACGAATCCTCGCATCTGGATGCGAGCCTGTTGCTGATACCGCAAGTGGGTTTCCTGCCGCCCGAAGATCCGCGCGTGCGCGGCACCGTCGCGGCCATCGAGCGGGACTTGATGGCGGATGGGCTCGTGCTGCGCTACTCCACGTTGACCGGTGTCGACGCACTGCCGGCGGGCGAGGGCGCCTTCTTGCCGTGCTCGTTCTGGCTGGCGGATTGCTACGCGCTGACCGGCCGGCGCCGGGAGAGCGAGGCCCTGTTCGAGCGATTGCTCGCACTGCGCAACGACGTGGGACTCCTCGCCGAGGAGTACGATCCCCGCAGCGGGCGCATGCTCGGGAATTTTCCGCAGGCCTTGACGCATATGGCGCTCGTCAATACCGCGCGATTGCTGTCGATGCCGGAGGCCCAGGCAAAGTCTGCGGTCCGGCAAGGAGAGCGTCCCGCCACGGCCGGCGTCGCCCCCGTTGTTGCGGCGAGCGCTGCCGGCGGGCACGAGCAACGCGATAAAGGCGGCAACGGCGACAAGGGCTGAGTTGCGCTTGGCCCGCCGGTTGGGGGGTGCCGTTTCGCCGCGACCAAGATTTCGTTAGACTTTGCTCCCCGCGATGACGCGGTCACGGCAATCGATTCGAGTCCCCACCCGATAGGATTACACCGATGCAACACAAAATGTCTCGTCGCGCGATGGTCAAGAGCGGCCTCATTGCCGGCAGTCTGGTTCCCGCCCTCGGACTTCTTGCCAATACGGCCGGCGCCCAGACGCCTCTCGACCCGAACGACCCGACCGCGAAGTCGCTCAGCTTCGTGACTGACGCAAGCAAGGTCGATGCGGCGGCGAATCCGACCTACAAGGCTGGCCAGAAATGCGGCACTTGCGCGCAATTCACGGGCAAGGCCGGCGCGACGAGCGGCGGCTGTAACATCTTCGTCGGACACACGGTGCCGGCGACCGGGTGGTGCAAGGTGTGGGCGCAGAAGACCTGAGTTGAGCGGGGCGGGAAAGGATCTCCAGCAAACCGTTCGCGACCTCTGCCTGTGGCTTCCCGAGGCAGAGGAATTCATGTCGCACGGCTCGCCCAACTTTCGTGTCTGCGGCAAGACGTTCGCGACTTACGTCGTCAATCATCACGGCGACGGGCGCGTTGCGCTCTGGCTGCCCGCGCCTGCCGGGGCGCAGGAGCATCACGTCAAGGCCTCTGCGGCACACTTCTTCGTGCCTCCTTACGTCGGTGTGCGCGGCTGGCTGGGCGTGCGACTCGATCGAGGTCTTGGGTGGAAGCGCGTGGCCGGGCTCGTGCGCGAAGCCTATCTGCACGTGGCGCCGCAGCGGCTCCGCTTACGCGTGGGCGCGGTCCCCGCGATTACCGCCCCCCGAAAAATGCCGACATTGCGCGACATCGATCCCTTCCAGTCGCGGCGGGGGAAAGCCGTGCTCGCGATTCTGCGGCGCGTTTGCCTCGAGCTGCCGGAGACGAGTGAGGGCAGCCAGTTCGGCCATCCGGTGTGGAAGGTGGGAACGCGCGCGTTCGCCATCGCGCGCTACGAGGGGGCGACCCTGACAGCGTGCTTTTGGGTGGGCGCCGCTCAGCAAACTCTCTTGACCAGCGATCCACGCTTTCGCATCCCGCCGTATTTCGGCCACCGCGGCTGGATCGCGCTCGACGTGAGCGAGCATTGCGATCGGTCCGAGATCGCATCGCTCGCACTGCAAAGCTATCGGCACTTCGCGCTGAAGCGCATGCTGAGGGTGCTCGAGCCCGAGCGGCAATCCGGGTAGCGGGGGGGAATTATGGCGAGTTTTGTGCTGGTACACGGCGGCGGCCACGGTGGGTGGTGCTGGTCGCGCCTCGCGCCGCTCTTGCGGGCGGCGGGGCACGAGGTCTACACACCGACCTTGACGGGCCTCGGCGAGCGATCGCATTTGGTGAGTCCCGGCACCGACCTCGACACGCACATTGCCGATGTGGTCGGCGTTCTGAAGTTCGAGGACGTGACGAACGCCATTCTCGTCGGACACAGCTACGGCGGCATGGTGATCACCGGCGTAGCAGACCGCGCGCTGTCGCGCGTCGGTCATCTCGTCTTTCTCGATGCTTCCCATCCGCGAGACGGAGAATCCCTGGCGGGCGAATCGCCGGCACTGATGGAGTTTGCGCGCAAATCATCCCGTATCGTCAATGGCGTCGAGCTCGTGTTGTGGCCCAGCCAAGAGATCGTCGACATCATGGGTGTGGTGCGTCCGGAGGATGTGGCATGGTTGGCGGGAAAGCTGACGCCGCACCCGTGGAAGTGCTTCGAGCAGCCGTTGCGGCTGGCGAACGAGCCGGCGGTTAGGCGCATCCCGTTCACCAACATCAATGCCTCATGGTCGTTCAAGGTGCGTCCGCCGGAATCCGCGAGACGGGCCTCGGAGGGGGAACGAGTGTGGGAGATCGATACCGGTCATGACCTCATGATCACCGAGCCCGAGGCAGTTGCCGAGATGCTGTTGCGAGTGGCTGCGATCGCGGCGGCTGGCTGACCATGCATCCGAAATACCCTCGCATCTTCAGCCCGATCCGACTCGGCCCGATCGAGCTTGCAAACCGCTTCTATATGTCGCCCCACGCCGTACCGATGACGGTCGGCAGCAAGCCATCGGACGACTTCATCCATTACAACGTAGCGCGTATCAGAGGCGGCTGCGGCCTGGTCATGTTGTCGACGACCCTGCACGGACGCGCCCGCATCTTCCAGCCTTCGTCCTATCCAAAAGAGAACATTCCCGCGTTTCGCGCCTTGGCCGATGCCGTGCACGAGGCGGGCGGCAAGATCTTCGCCGAGCCGTATTATCAATGGGCTACGCATGGACAGTGGCAACCCTTGAGCCCGCCGGCGCCTGCTTTCGGGCCGTCGCCGGTGCAGTACCGCAGTCATGAAAAGGGCTTTGCCACGCGCGCAATCACCCGGCGCGAGATCGGCATGATGATCGGAGCTTTGCGGCAGTCGATCGAGCACCTGCGCGAGGCCGGCTTCGATGGCGTCATGATCCACGGCGCGCACGGCGCGCTGGCGGAGCAGTTCCTCTCGCCCTATTTCAACCGGCGCAGCGACGAATACGGCGGCACGCTTCAGAACCGGATGCGATTCCTCATCGAGTCATTACAGGTGGCGCGGGAAGCGGCCGGTGATCGAATGGCCGTCGGGATGCGGTTCAATTGCGACGAGCTGCTTGCAGGCGGATACGACTCGACGGAAGCCTACGGGGTTCTTGAGTCGGTAGCGGGTGCGGGACTGATCGACTACGCCGATCTCGACGTCGCCACGGAGCCACAGCAGTACTACATCGGCATGCCCTCCGTATTCATGGACCCGCACCTCTACCGGCCCTATGTAGAGGCGGTGCGCGGCGCCGCGGGAAAGATTCCGGTACTCAGTGTCCTTGGCCGGATGACGTCCATCGCCGATGCCGAAGCGATGCTCGCCGCCGGCGTCTGCGACATGGTGGGTGCGGCGCGCGGGCTCATTGCCGAACCCGATCTCGTGCGTAACGCCTACGCGGGACAAGAGGAGCGCAGCCGCACTTGCATCGCCTGCAACTGGTGCATGGCGGGCATCCACGACAGCTCGGCCGGCTGCGCCATCAATCCAGTCAGCTATCGCGAGCGCATGTGGGGGCCGGACGCGCCGCGGCCGGCCCCGCATCCCTCGAAAGTCATCATTGTGGGCGCCGGCCCGGGTGGCCTCGAGGCGGCGCGTACCAGCGCGTTACGGGGCCACGAGGTGAGCTTGATCGAGACGCGTGCGCGGGTCGGCGGCGCCTTTGCGCTGTGGGCGGCGTTGCCCGGTCGGGGCGCTTATCAACTGGCGATCGATTGGTGGGAGCGCGAGCTCGAGCGCCTCGGCGTCATCATCCGACTGAGCACGCGAGCCACCGCCGCCGAGATCCTCGCAGAGAAGCCCGATGCCGTCGTGGTCGCGACCGGCGCCGCCTACCATCGCAGCGGCCGCGGTTTCTATAGCGAGCAGGACATACCCGGCTACGACCGCGACTTTGTCTATCGACCGGAGGAGATCCTGTCTTTATCGGTTCTGCCGCGGGGCAAGATCGTCGTGCAGGATGATGAAGGATTGCAAACCGGCATGGGCATCGCCGAGCTTCTTGCGAGGAATGGGGCGGACGTCGAGTTTCTGACACCGAACTTCCTGCCGCTGTCCTCGCGGGTCATGGCTGCTCAAGAGGGACGCCCTATGGTGCAGCGCCTGCGCGCACTCGGCGGCCGGATTTCGACGATGTCATTCATCAAGGAGATCCGCGATCACGAGCTTCTCGTCGAGGATGTGCACTCCGATGAAGTCCGGGTGATCACCGATGTCGATGCGCTGGTACTGACGACCGGGCGTGTGCCGGTGAACGACCTCGAGAAGGATCTGGACGGTAAGGTGGCGCAGCTCTTCACGATCGGCGATGCGCTTGCGCCGAGGATGTGGGGGGCGGCGACCTTCGAAGCGCATAAGTTCGCGCGGTTCATCGGCGAGCCCGGGGCCCCTGCATCGATTGCCGATGCTTACTTCGCGGATGATGATCCGACCTTGGTGCCGATTCCCGGAGATATGCAGCGCCGCAGCGGCTGAGCGGGCAGCCCAGCCGGGCCGCGCCCTGGCCGCGCTCAGCTCTGCCAGGGATGGGGAATTCCCGGATTGCTCGCCTCGACGATTTTCGCAAGCAGCTGCCGCAAGACAAGCGATTCGCTCGGATCCAGTTTCTGTTCGGCATCCGTACTGGCCGCCTCCGCCACCGCCAGCAACTCGACGACGGTGCGTCGCCCCGCTGCGGTCAGCAGCAGTCGTTGCGCACCGGTCGCGGAGGACGCTTCGCACTCGACATAGCCGAGCTCCGTCAGTCGTTCCGCAACTCGCTGAGTGATGCGCGTGCCCGTGTAGGCCACGAGGGCGTCGAGCTCGTCGATGCTGCGACTGTCCCGGACCCCCAGCAGGGTAAGAGCCAGGTACTCCGCGTCCTCCAGGGTGCGTCGCTCGATTTCCGGCTTCATGCGATGGTAGATCTGGTGGTAAGCACGGCCGAGCAGGTACAAGAGAAAATCCTCACCAAACGCCCCATCAGCCGCCGCCGACAGCGCGCTGGCTGCCCCCGGGGAGGCCGGCGTTTTGCCGACGGCAAGCGTGAAGCGGCCGCGCTTGAACACGAGCGGCTCGCTCTCGCAGTGCTCGAAGTTCAGAACCTCGCCCACGAAGATCACATGATCGCCGCCCTCGTACTGAAAGGCGGTTCTACACTCGAAACGCGCGGCGCAACCGTCGAGTAATGCGATGCCGTCGATGCCGCTGCCGACCTTAAGTCCCGCGAATCGATCCGTGCCCTTTTGCGAAAAGCGTGTTGCAAGGGTCTGCTGATCGCTCGCCAGAATGTGCACGGCAAAGTGGCGCGCCGCGAGGAACGTGTCGATATTGGCCGACGTGCGCGCCAGGCTCCAGAGCACCATGGGCGGCGCCAGCGACACCGAATTGAAGCTGTTCGCCGTGACGCCGACCGGCTTGCCGACGGCATCGACGGTCGTCACGATCGTGACGCCGGTGGTGAACGCGCCGAGCGCCTGCCTGAAGCGATTGGAATCAAAGCTCTTTTGCATTCACTGCCTTCTTTGAGCTGCCCTGGTCAATCATAGCCGATGAGCCGCGCGTGGCTTGCATGCCGGCGGCCGAATTGATATTGATGGCGAAACCGGCTATCGCAAGCCCCGGGGAGTCTTCATGGCGAAAGGCTATTTCATGAGTGTGTACCGGCAAATCAAGGATCCGGACAAACTGGCGGCTTACGCGAAGCTGGCCGGCCCGGCCTTCGAGGCGGCCGGCGGCCGTTTCCTGGCGCGAGGTATCGCGGCGCAAGCCTATGAAGCCGGACAGCTGGAGCGCACCGTGATCATCGAATTCGTGTCCGTCGCGCAGGCCATCGCGGCGTACGAGAGCGCCGCTTATCGGCGAGCGCTCGAGGCTCTGGGGGACGGCGCCGTGCGAGACGTCCGCATCATCGCGGGTGTCTAGGCGGGCAGGCGTGCTCCAGCGCCGCGGACGCACCCGACGCCTGCGCCGCAGGCGGCGCGTTGCGGTAGACTGAGGTCTTTATTTCCGAGGCAAATGACGTGGCCGCTGCCGCCAATTCCGCCGCCCCAAGCGCCGCGGCGCGCACCCTGCTCGAGCGCCTGATCGCCTTTCAGACCGTATCGCGCGACTCCAATCTCGGCTTGATCGAGTGGGCTCGCGACTATCTCGTCAAGTTGGGCGCGACGGCCCGGCTCACTTATGACGACAGCGGCAAGAAGGCCAACCTGTTCGCCACTCTGGGCGAGGCGCGGGTGCCCGGCCTGGTTCTCTCCGGCCACACGGACGTGGTGCCCGTCGACGGGCAGAGCTGGGATACGAATCCCTTCACCGCCGTCGAGCGCGACGGCAAGCTCTATGCGCGCGGCTCTGCGGACATGAAGGGCTTCATCGCCGTCGCGCTTGCTCAGGCGCCGAGGTTTGCAGACGCCTTGAGCGCCGGGCGTCTCGAGCGTCCGATTCACTATGCGCTGAGCTATGACGAGGAAGTGGGCTGCATCGGCGTGCGCGGCCTGATTCGCGATCTGCAGGAGCACGGCATCAAGCCGGCCGGGTGCGTGGTCGGCGAGCCCACCTCCATGCAGCCCATCATCGCCCACAAGGGGATGAATCGCTTTCGCTGCACCGTACGCGGGCGAGAGGCGCACTCGAGCTATGTGACGCACGGCGTGAACGCGATCGAGTATGCCGCGCGCCTGATTGTGTATATCCGCCAGATCGCGGATCGCCTCGCACAGTTCGAGCAACGCGATGTCGGTTTCACCGTGCCGTACACGACGCTGTCGACCGGCCTCATCCGCGGCGGCATCGCCGCGAACGTCGTGCCGAAGGAATGCGAGTTTCAGTTCGACCTGCGTACCTTGCCGCATGCGTCTGCCGATGCTCTCTATCAGGAAATCCGTGCCCAGGCGGACCTCCTCGCCCGCGAGATGCGTGCCACGGAGCCGCTGGCGGGGATCGACCTCGAATGGGCGAGTCAGACCATTGGCCTCGAGGCGGCCGAGAGCGATGCGATCGTGCAGTGGGCCATGAAGCAAAGCCGCAGCAAATCGACCGGCAAGGTCTCGTACGGCACCGAGGCGGGCCTGTTCAAGCAGATGGGCGTGCCCACGGTGATCCTGGGACCTGGGGACATCGCCGAGGCACACCGGCCGAACGAATTCGTGGCGCTCGAGCAGCTGGCGCTCTGCGAGGTCTTCATGGGACGTATCCTCGAAGGAGGCTTTCCGGCGTGACGCGACGGAGCGACACCGGCGTTCAGATCGTGAAAGCCGCGTGTCCGCACGATTGTCCCGATACCTGTGCGCTCGAGGTGCACGTGAAGGACGGCGTCGCCTTGAAGGTCGCGGGCGCCGCGGATCACGGCCCGACGGCGGGAGTCCTCTGTACGAAGGTGGCTCGCTACACCGAGCGAACCTATCACCCAGAGCGGCTGCTGCATCCGATGCGGCGCATCGGCAAGAAAGGAGAAGGGCGCTTCGAGAGAATTTCTTGGGAGGAGGCGGTTGCGAGCATCGCCGAGCGCCTCGGGGACATCGCCGCCGACGATCCCGAAGGCATCCTGCCGTATAGCTATGCCGGCACCATGGGTCTCGTGCAAGGCGAGTCCATGTCGCAGCGGTTCTTTCACCGGCTCGGCGCAAGCTTGCTCGAGCGCACCATCTGCGCCGCCGCGGGATCCGCCGGCCACCGCATCACGCTCGGCCCGAGCATCGGTATGGACGTCGAGGTCGCGGAGGATGCGAAGCTCATCATTTTCTGGGGATGCAATGCGGTCACCTCGAGCGTGCATTTCTGGGCGCGCGCGCAAGAGGCGAAGCGCCGCGGCGCGCGGCTCATCGCGATCGACCCCTATCGTTCGCTCACGGCGGAGAAATGTCACGAGCATATCGCGTTGCTCCCGGGGACCGACGGCGCGCTCGCGCTCGGCCTGATGCACGTGCTCATCCGCGACGACCTCATCGACCATGATTACGTCGCGCGCCATACACTCGGCTTCGAGGGGCTCCGCGAACGCGTGCGCGGCTTCCACCCGGCGCGCGTCGCCGCCACTTGCGGCATCACGGCCGGCGCAATCGAGGCGCTCGCGCATGCCTACGGCACCATCGAGCCCGCCCTGATCCGGGCGAACTATGGATTGCAGCGCGTGCGCGGCGGCGGCATGGCCATGCGCAACATCGCCTGTCTGCCGGCGCTCATAGGTGCATTCCGCCATGCGGCGGGCGGTCTCCTGCTCTCCACCAGCGGCAATTTCGCCATCGACCACGCAGCGCTGTCCCGGCCGGACTTACTCGGCGCGCGCAAGCCGCGCACCATCAACATGTCGTGCATCGGAACGGCTCTCGCCGATACGGTGGCGCCGGTTCGCGCGCTGATCGTGTACAACTCCAACCCCGTGGCCGTGGCGCCCGACTCCAGGCGGGTCGCCGCCGGGTTCGCGCGCGAGGACTTGTTCACGGTGGTGCTCGAGCATTTCCAGACGGACACGGCCGATCATGCCGACATTCTCTTGCCGGCGACGACGCAGCTCGAGCACCTCGACGTGGTGCGGCCCTACGGACACTATTACCTGGTCGCGAACAACCCGGCCATACGCCCACTCGGCGAGGCAAAGCCCAACACGGAAGTGTTTCGACTGCTCGCGCGCGCCATGGGATTCGTCGAGCCCTGCTTCGAGGAGTCCGATCGCGAGATTGCGCAGTGCGCCTTGGCCGCGGATTGGGACTTCGACGCGGTATGCAAGCAAGGCTGGAAACGCTTCGCTGCGCCGCGCGGCACTGCGCGCTTTGCGAACGGGAAGTTCCCCACGCCGTCGGGTAAAGTGGAATTCCATTCTGACGCCGCGGTCGCGCTCGGGCTCGATCCCTTGCCTGATTACATCCCGCCGCTCGAGGATACGCGCGGCGATCTCGCGCGCCGATTTCCGCTCGCCATGATCTCGCCTCCGGCGCGGCATTTCTTGAACTCGAGCTTCGTCAACGTGGCGAGCCTCCGGGCCGTGGAAGGCGAGCCGTGGCTCGATATTCATCCGCAGCGACGCGCAGCATCGGGGGGTCTGCGACGGCAGCTACGTGCGCGTGTTCAACGACCGCGGATCGCTCGAGTTGCGCGCCCGCGTGAGCGACCGGGCCCGGCCCGGGGTGGTGGTGGCGCTGTCCGTCTGGTGGAAGAAGCTCACCCGCGACGGCAAGAACGCGAACGAGCTCACCCGCGAGCGATGCGCTCACCGACCTGGGGCGTGGGCCGCTTTTCTACGATTGCCTGGTCGAGGTTGAGGCGGCCGGCGCTTAGCACTCGGGGAAACGCCGCAAGAGGCGAAATGGTCGCGAGCGGGGATGCATGTGTAATGTCTGAATTCCATTTCTGTCCCCACTGCGCCGCCCCACTCGCCGAGCGAACGGTGCAAGGCGAAGTACGCAGCGGCTGCTCCGCGAACTGTGGCTTCGTGCACTATGACAACCCGACGCCGGTTGTCGCGGCGGTTGTCGAGCACAACGGAATGATAGTGCTCGCACACAATTGCGCATGGCCGCAAACATTCAGATCGTTTTACGGACTGATCACTGGTTTTTTGGAGCGCGGTGAATCACCAGAAGAGTGCGCGTTGCGCGAGGTGAAGGAAGAGCTCGATCTCGTTGGTACAGCGGCGACGCTCATTGGTGTCTATCCATTCCAGCAAATGAATCAGGTGATCATCGCGTACCACGTCCCCGCTAATGGCGCAGTCAAGCTAAACCATGAACTCGACGACTTCTGCCACGTGCGCCCAGCCGAATGCAAGGCCTGGTCAGGCGGAACGGGTCTCGCGTTGCGCGATTGGCTGCGGGGCAAAGGCTTCGAACCAGCGATGCTGGAGGTACCCGAGAAGACCACGCCGGAGTAGAGCAGGTCTCCACATCGGCGGCAGTCGGCATCCGCTGCCGGTGTTTGACGCGAGCCTCAATCCAGCGCCGCTGCGGCGCTCACCACGGGGCGACTCTCGCGCGTGCCGCGCATGCGGCGATCAGGATCGGAGGGGTCATTCGGAGAGATTTCAACATGGCCCTCGAACACGGCCAAGATCGTGCCCACAAACGGCATCTCTCCGAATCGCTCCGGAATGCGATAGGAGACGAGATCTCCTGGCTTGAAGGTCTCCGGATCGAAGTTGAATTCGAACGGGCATTTCTCACCCGCTTGACCTATGCTTTCCAAGACGCCCTCCGCATGCTCGTCTCGAGCGCGTTGACTCATGTTACAACCGATACGGCGTCTTCACACGCGCTCGGCACGATGCCCGGGATGGGTATGGCCAGCGGGCGACGCCTAACCTTTCAAAACCACGCCAAACAGATTCCGTAGTTCATCGAAATGCCGCTCGGCCGCGTCGCGCTTGTAAACCGGCAGATCCGCCATCGTCCAACCGTGCAGCGCGCCGGGCCAGATTTCGGCGCGATACTCGACGTGCGCCGCATCGAGTGCCGCCTTCACGCGCGCTTCTTGCTCGGGCAGATAATGCTGATCCTGATCAGCCCCGATAATTAGCACGCGCGCTTTGATCTTGTCGAAGTGTCTGTGCGGACTGTCGGGCTCATCCGTCGCCAAGCTCCCGCCATGGAAGCTTGCGGCCGCCGCGAAGCGATCGGGATACGCGGCTGCGACCGTCAACACGAAGCCGCCGCCCATGCAATACCCGGTCGCACCGACCTTTTTCCCTTTCACATCCGGCAGGCTGTCGAGATAAGCCAGAAAGGATTCGGTGTCTTCAGTCGCCAACTGCTTGTTTGTGGCGGAGCGCACCATGGACATGAGCTTGTCGCGCTGTACCGGATCGGTGAAAAGCGTCTTGCCGTCGAACGGCTCGTAAGCGCCAATGCGATAGAACATATCCGGCAGCAGCACCAGATAACCGAAATCGGCCAGACGCTGGCACATGTCGCAGAGCGTAGGGCGGATGGCGACGCCGTCCATGTAGAATATCACCGGCGGCCAGGGCCCCGCGCCTGACGCGGGACGAAACACTGCGGTACGGCAAGCGCCATCTTTGGTCTTGATCTCAACATTCGCGCGACTCATGGGGCTCTCCTGAAGATTCGTCTCAATGAAAGTTTCGATCTTATCCTGCGCCACGGTCGGGCGCCAAAACGGCCTCTCTCCCGCAAGCGACGGCAGCGCCCGCATTGAGGGGTTCGCTGCACCCCGGCCGCGGGAGACACCTCGCCTCGCTATGCGGTTCCTTCTCGGAGTAACAATCAGGTTGTTGTCCTGGTGAAGACAATCGACACGCACCGAGCTTGGTTTCTCGTCGGGGTCTTTCTGACCTGTATGTGCGGTCTGATGTTGCAGATCATCGAGACGCGCGTGCTGTCCGTGCTGGCCAGTTATACGTTGGCGTTTGTTGCAATCAGCGTTGCCATGCTCGGCATGACGGCAGGCGCGCTCCTGGTCTTCTACCGATTCGAAACGACGTATTCCCCCGCCCGATTATCCGGCGCGATGGCGCGCGTGATGTCCTACTTCGCTTGGTCTGTGCTAGGTAGTTTCGGCATCTTGTTGAATCTGGCCGTCATACCGACCTTCGAGCCGACGCTGGGCTTCGTCGTCTCATGGACGCTCACTCTCCTGGTATTGCTACCGCCGTACGTTCTGCTGGGCGTCGCTGTCAGTCTCGCATTGACGCGCAGCTCGCAGAATATAAGTCTGGTGTACGGCGTCGATCTGATAGGTGCATCGTCAGGCTGCATTGTAACGCTGGCGCTGCTGACCGCCATCGATACGTATGACGCGATGTTGGTCGTTGGCGCCATCGGAGCCATTGCCGCGGGCACGTTCAGCGTTGCCGGCCGGATTGGTGGAGTCCGAACGCAGGCGGCGGAACTGAAAGGTACGCCGAGCTTCCTAAACAGGCCGGGCCTTGCGCTCGGCGTCCTGGTGCTTGTAGCAGGGGTGAATGCTCTGTTGGGGACCCATGGCCTGCGCCCAACCCTGCTCAAGGGCTGGGTATCACGGTCCCATGAGCTCACTGAAGAGCGGTGGAATTCATTCTCTCGAATCGCGATGACGATGCAACCGCAGTCAGATGCCTTCATGTTCAGCGCATCCGAGATCGCGCCGCACGCGCGGTTGGATCAAGGGATGATGACTATAGATGCAGAAGCGAATACGGCGATGTACAGATTCAGTGGCGATCCACGTGAGATGGATTTTCTGCGGTTTGATGCAACTGCACTCGCCTATTTCATCCGACATCAGGGACGGTCCGCCGTCATCGGAGTTGGCGGCGGCCGAGATCTATTGACCGCGAGTATTTTCGGGTTCAGAGATATTACGGGCGTAGAATACAACCCCATTCTCGTGCGCTTGTTCGCTCACGACTACCGCGACTTTAGCGGCGCCGGGAAGATTTCCGGGTTGCGGCTCGCTGTCGATGACGCGCGCAGCTGGTTTGCACGAAGCCACGAACAGTTCGATCTCATTCAGATGAGTATGATCGACAGCTGGGCCGGGACAACGGCCGGAGCATTCACGATCTCCGCGAACCCGTTGTACACCGTGAACGGCTGGAAGCGGTTCGTTTCCCGACTCACCCCAGACGGCGTGTTCACTGTTTCTCGGTGGTACCACCCAGAGCATCCGGATGAGGCTGCGCGCGTCCTGTCCCTGGCGATGGCAACGTTGATTGAGATGGGAGAACCGAAGCCGGCGGAACATCTATATCTTGCAGCAAACGGGAGGCTCTCCACGCTGATCGTTGGGCGCGCACCGCTCTCGACGACCGACCTCAGTACACTCGACGAGACAGTTCGGTGGCTCCGCTACAAGACGCTCGCTGCGCCCAATCGAGTGTCGGCCGACCCGGTTATCGAACGTATCCTGCATGCCGAAACGGTCGATGAACTGATACGCATTGGCAGGGAGACACCGCTCAATCTCGCACCGACGTGGGACGCAAACCCGTTCTTCTTCAATCAGCTACGCCTTCCCGACCCCGCCTTTTCCACTTCGAGGCTGCAAACGGCCCTTAGGGAATCGGGTGTGCTCCACGGAAATCTGAGCGCGTCTCTGACGTTGTTGACTCTGGTATTCATATCGATAGTTGTGGTTGCGATGGTCATCATTGGTCCGGCAATGATTTCGACACGTCGGTCCAGTGCGAGCGTCACCCTGTGGAGCAGCGGGTACTTCCTGCTGATCGGAGTGGCTTTCATGTTCGTTGAGATCACTCTGATCCAACGCATGTCGCTGTTCCTCGGGCACCCAATATACAGTCTCGCAATTGTGCTGTTCAGCGTTGTCCTTGCCACTGGGGTCGGTAGCCTGTTCTCTCATAGAGCAGTTCCGTTGTCTGTCGGTTCGCTGGTGGGATGGCCGTTGATACTGGCTGTCTACCTGGGCCTGCTGCCGCTGTGGTGGGGAAAGTTGTTGGGCGAGACGGAGACGGGCTCGCTGATCGAGCGTGCTTCGGTTTGCCTTGCGATGACTGTCCCAGCCGGCGTGCTCATGGGCTTCATGTTTCCAACGGGTATGCGGCTTTGCAACCGTATTGACCCCCGCATCACGCCCTGGGTATGGGCCGTAAACGGCGCCGCCGGAGTGCTGGCGACCGGCGCTGTGGTTATGGTGAGTATTAATACGTCGCTCAACGTTTCGCTGTGGGTCGGAGCCGTTGCTTACGCGCTATTGGCCGTCGTCGGCCCGCAACTTCTCAAGCTCGAACAGGCCTCTGAGGACAAAATGAACCCCGTCGAGCGCAGCTAGAGAAGCTCGCCCTTGCTCAGCCCTGGTGGACTTGCTGAGGACCTGGAACAGGGCACACAGTAGTGTTCAAGAATCCGGGCGTGAGCGGGTGAAGGCCTCCTGGAAGGCGCGCGCGTCGCGTAGGTGGTCGCCCTCGCCGGCGAGCGAGGCGCTCAGATCAGTACTCGCTCGACGCCGGTGTTTGGGGTCGGCGGTAATTGAGTCGATTATAGCCGGAAAATCGTTTTCTTCAGCGGCGCATTCTGGAAGTAAATAAATGATCTTTGTCGGTTGTCGATTTGGGGCCGACTCAAACGTCTACTATTGGTACAGACAAACCAAAGGAGACAACTATGAAATTCATGATGCTGATGATTCCCGCTGTTTACCAAGGTGGCAAACCGCCGTCAGGGTTTACTCCGGACCCGAAGAAGATGGAAGAGATGGGCCGGTTCAACGAGGAATTGGGCAAAGCGTTCAAAATTGAGTCGCTCAACGGCCTGCATCCGCTCGCCAAGGGTGCGCGCGTGTCGTTCGCCAAAGGCAAGCCCTCCGTGACCGATGGACCGTTCATCGAAACGAAAGAAGTGGTGGGCGGTTACTGGCTGGTGGAAGCGCCGTCCAAGGAAGAAGTGGTGAAGTGGGCGCAGCGCTGCCCGGCGGACGAAGGCGACACCATTGAGATCCGGCAAATCTTTGGGCCCGAAGATTTCGCGAAATAAGGAGCGTGCCATGAACCACATATGCCTGAGCTACGGCGCGCGGCTTTAGAAGCCATCCACCGCCGGCGGGCACCCCTAATGACCGAGGTGCCATTACGCTGACTGCCGTCGATTTTGGCTGCTCCGAAGCCGCCGGTCACCACCGCTGCGTCAACGCATGTTGGAAGACATGCGACTGCGCAAGCTCGCGCCGCAGACTCAAGCGTCTTACGTGCGTGCAGTTCGACGGCTGGCGGGAGACATTGATAGCACGCGCATGACGCTGCGGATTCAACGGGGCAAGGGCGGCAAGGATCGCTACGCCATGCTCTCCCCGGTGATGCTCGAGCGCCTGCGCACCTGGTGGCGGGTCGCGCGAGCCCAGGGCAAGATGCTCGAGGGTGGGTGGCTCTTCCCGGGCCTGAACCCGGTTGAGCCCCTGACCGCTGCTCGGCTGGACGCTTCGCGATCCTGCTCTCGTCATCTCCGGTCAGCAGCAGCTACCGTCTCTCGGATGCGGAGGGTCATCGATCCTGCCAATGTCGGGTTTGGTCTTTGGGTCGTGTCTTAATGGGTGAGGCGGCTAGAACTGGTGGATTTTTTGAGCCCGCGGCAAGACCGCGGGCGCACTACCAATAACTCGTTTGACAAACCACACTTTCCCGCACAGGAGTCAATCATCATGAGAACGCCACTCGTCGCGGCTGCCGCAGTGTGCGGCACCCTGCTCTCTGCTACTGCAGTGTCGAGCACCATTTCTACCGTTTACCGTGCTTTGCGGTGCAACGCGGGACCTTGCCGCTTGCTGTACCGCAAAGTCTGGAAAGACTATGTATGGCTGACGCTCGTAGTGCTGCCGGCACGGTACGCGCCCGCCGCCTTTTGAAAAGGGGTGACATGTGAAAACAACTCTGCGCGATGTCTTCTCACTTTACCTTCCCAGGGCTCTTCACTGATAGCGCTTACCGCGTGCGGTGGCGGCGGTGGCGGTGGCAGCACGAGTCAGTCATCGATCAATCAGCCCGCTATCCAGCGGATCTAGTCCACCCCCCCCCAGTCCCAACCCCGTCCCGACGATCAGTGTTCTCTCTCCGAGCTGCGCTCCCGCCGGAGAACAGTTCATTGATGGAGTAGATAATCAATTGACGGTAATTGGGCCGTACCCGACTCCTCCGCCTGGTTTTGTGGCGGGTTCAGTCGTGCGCTGGAACGGTAGCGACCGGCCGACCACTTACCGCCCACCAGTCCCACTGGCGCAGTTAACGCAGTCACTGCTCAGATTTCGGCGAGTGACATCGCCGCTGCCGGGACAGCCGTGGTCACCGTCTTCAACCCGGGACCCGGCGGTGGCCTTTCGAACTCGTTGACCTTCACCATCACGACAGGAGCAGTTGATCCGCAATCAATCGCCGTGGACCCCACCGGAAAGTTCGCCTATGTCATAAACGGCGGCTGCAGTGGTGGCATTGGTGGCTACGTGTCCATGTACACGATCAACCCCGCTACCCAGGCCCTGGCGTCCATTGGACCCCCGGTGTGGACATACGACGCGGACACCCCTGGCTCCATGACCGTAGATCCCTCTGGCAGGTTCGTCTACGTGGCAAACCCGGGTGATCCCTGGAGTCCTGATTATGGCAGCGTGTCGATGTACTCGATCAACGCCACGACCGGGGCCTTAACCTACACAGGAATGTTAAGCGGAAATTGTCCGGGATTGTGCTTTCCCTCGTCGGTGGCCGTGGATCCATCCGGCAAGTTCGCTTATGTGGCGAGTGGCGGCGCTGATTTTCCATTCAACGTCGAGATGTACACCATCGACGCCACGACCGGGGCCTTAGCGTCCATAGGGACGATCGCCGCGGGAGGATACCCTCAAGCCGTAGCTGTGGATCCTGCGGGCAAGTTCATTTACGTGGTGACGGCGAGCGCCACGGCCGGATCGCCCGGCAGCGTGTCCATGTACGCGATCAACGCCACGACTGGAGCCTTAACGTCCACAGGGACGATTGCCGCAGGAGAAGATCCGGTCGCCGTAGCCGTGGAGTCTATCCGGCCAGTTCGCTTACGTGGTGAATGCGAATTTCGGATCGGCTGGCAACGTGTCCATGTACGCGATCGACGCCACGAGTGGAACCTTAAAGTCCATAGGCACGATCGCCGCGGGAAAAGATCCGCTCTCCGTAGCCTTGGATCCTGCGGGCGAGTTCGCCTATGTAACGAACTACAACTCGAACGATGTCTCGATGTACAGCATCAACAGTACTACCGGGTCCTTAACACTCATAGGAACGATAGCGGCGGGGCTGTCTCCTTCCTCGATAACCATACATCCGTCCGGCAAGTTCGCCTATGTGACGAATTCCGGTTCGAACGACGTCTCGATGTACAGCATTGGTGCCACCGGGATTTTGACACTCATAGGGACAATAGGCACATGAAGGGGCAAATCTACTGAGGAGGAACCCTCAGGGAAGCGCGAATCGCAGCTGAATGCCCGGAGCCACGAGTGAGGGACCACGGCGTTCAGTAGCTTTTCGATAGACCTCATCCCCGATGCTGACAGCGCTCACCCGAAGCCGTACCGCACTTCGTCGAGTCCCACGCGATACCCAGTATTGTCATTCACCAGCTCATGCGCTGGCGAGGCAGCATTTGTCCCATCACCTTGGGTCTATCGCCTGCGATGAACAACTTCGTATCGGCACGCATCGCCGCGGTCGCTGACGCAGTCGGCGCGCCTCATCAAACAGAAGCGCAATGCAAACCTAACTTGCTGATCCTCTTCGCGAACGAGCCGCAGCGAGAGCTCGAGGAAGTTGTCAAGACGTTGGTCATAGTCCTAGATCCGTTGCGCTTCTGCAGCAACCTGCAGTACATCGAGCGCCACGCAATACTCGAGATCGAGACGGCGAGGGCCTGAGACGCGTTGGTGCCCGCATTGCGTCTATAATCAAAGCTGGTACCAAGCCCAGCCGGCCCCGGGCCTCGGCAGTGCGGCGGGAGGACTTCCAATGTACATGCACACTCGACGACTGCGGCTCCATGCGGCGCTCCTGGGCGCACTGAGCGCAGCGGCTACAGGGCTGCTCGGCGCGACCAGCGCCCTGGCGGCCGGGGCCTGGTCTCACGCATCCGGCGTGGAGCGGCCATCCGGGACATCCGTCCGGGATGGCCGGGGGGCGTTTCGACCGTCCGATGGGAATCTGCGCGGTGTCGCGCTCCGCTTCTACGCTCCCAGCTCGGGCTACTGGACCCATACGCTGCCGACCACGTCGAGCTATGCCATCGCCACCCGTCCCGGACGCATCGGCATGATCGTCGCCTCCGTCATGATCAACGGCAAAGGGCCATTCCGCTTCATGCTCGATACGGGGGCCAACCGCACGGTGCTCGCCAGCGGCACGGTCGAGAAGCTGGCGCTCGAGTCCTCTCCCGATGACCGCATCCTGGTACGCGGGATCAGTGGCCTCACCGCCGTACCGCTCGTGCATGTCGCTTCCGTGGCCAGCGGCACGCTGCAGATCCACGACCTGAGCGCCCCGGTAATGTCCGGACCGGTGTTCGAGGGCATCGACGGCATCCTCGGCATGGACGGACTTGCCGGTATGCGTCTGACGGCCGACTTCGTACGCGATCGGGTGATCATCAGCGCCTCCTCCGGCGCCCCGCCATCTGCGCTCTATGCCCTGCACGGGCGATTCGTCTCGGACCGGCTGCTGCTCGTGCAGGGCCGCATCAACGGCATCCCTACGGCAGCCGTAATCGATACCGGAACGACCCGCACGCTCGGCAATGAGGCGTTGTTCGCGGCACTGACACATGCTTACCCCGCCGCCACCGCCTCCGCTAAGGAGGGGGGGGTCGATGTAACGGACACCGCCCAGCCGGGCACCGAGCGCCGCATTCCGACACTGCAGTTCGGCACAGCCGGCATCAACGACCTCCAGGTGACTTTTGGAGACTACGGGGTGTTTAAGACCTGGGGTCTACAAGGCAAGCCGGCGTTGCTGCTGGGCATGGACGTGCTGGGCTCGCTCGCGTACTTCAGCATCGATTACGACCGGGCCGAGCTGCAATTGCTGCCCTGGCCTGCGAGCAGCGGTTGATCAGCGGTCACGTGGAAATCTTCCACCGCGCTTGATGCGCGGTCTGATTCCATTATTAATCCCGCCATTGCCGTGTACGTGACGCGAGGTCGCATGCTACCAACGACTGGGTCGGCCAATAGGCGTGGCGTTTCCGCTTATTTTGTATCCGCACTAATCCTTGCCGGGATTATGTTTGCGGGGTTTGCCAAGAACTACTATTTGAGAACTTGGGTCGGTACTCGCCCCATATCAGTCATGGTCCACGTGCATGGCCTGATCATGACGGCATGGATAATACTGTTTGTTGCGCAAACGCTTCTAGTCGCAAATCGCCGCACCGATCTGCATCGTAAACTGGGGACAACTGGAACTACCCTCGCTGGTATCGTGGTGGCGCTTGGCCTATACACGATTGCGGCCTCTATCTTTCGACGCCACCCAGGCGCCGACGTTGAGCGATTTACGAATCTATTCGTGGCATTCGATGGTTTGAGCCTTCTTTTGTTCGGTGGATTGGTGGTTACGGCGGTGCGGGTCAGACTTCGCCCGCAGACGCATAAACGTGTAATGGTCATGGCAATGGTTTCCTTGCTGCCGCCGGCGTTCGGTCGCTTTGTAGCGTATTTCACTCGAGTCGATGTGTCCGAGATTGTATTGGGGCTGATGTGCACGACGGTGGGAACATGCGTTCTGATCGATACCGTTCGGCATCGGCGTCTGCATCCAGCGTTGGCGTTGAGTGGTGCACTCGTGGTGGCGATCAATATCATGACGTATCTTGCGCAAACGGCCGATTAGCGCCGCGTACGGGGTAGCTCTTCGCTACAGGGGTCGAACCCGGACATCCGATGCCGCGGGCAAGAACGCATTTGTTGTAATGGTGAGATGCCTCACCAACACGAATTGGTGATAGAGCCGTTATTATTGTCCGTCGAAGAACGACTTCACAGCCGCGAGGCAGAAGGGCGGTACCAGCTGCGCATGGTAATGCGCGAGCACGGCCGCATGACCGCCGTCGCTCGCTCCCCCCGCGATGGCAGCGAGCTCGATGGCCGTGACAGCGGCAGCGAATCCGATCTTCTCGTCCGCAAAAGGATCGTTAGTCGTCGGCGACGAATCGATGTCCACGACGCTCGCGGGTGCGCTCGGCGAATTTTTCGCCCAATACCCCTGCATGAGCTGCGTGTCGAAGAAGAAGACGTCGGGGTCTTCGCCGCCGCCACACAGCAACAGGGGCGCCGTGGGTGTCCAGTTGCGCAAGTCGTTGGTCTTCAGATCCTGACGCAGCGTGTTTGCCGGTGCGGCGGCCGGCATTCCCGTCGTCGTGGCCGGATAGCCCCCGTCGGGATTTGCCTGCTGATCCTGCAGGTAGGCAAGCCGGTAAGCGTTGGTGATGAGATAGGCGCTGCCGAAGCCCTGCGCGAAGGCGATTGCAAGGTCTGCCGGCGTCGTCGCCGGTGTGATGGAAGCGTACTGCGGGGCGGGCGGCGTACTGCTGAAGAGCGCACTCTGCGGGAGTAAATCCTCCGAATAGATCGTGCTGATGGGAGTCGTGCTCGGCAACAGCCCTGCGATATCGCTCGCGTACGGTGATGCGAAGACATCGGTCGGCTGGGTGTAGAGATTCCCATAGGCGTGCTGATAGCCGTTCGCCAGGAGCGCGACGTTCTCCGTCGCGCTCAGATTCACCTCGCCGAGAAAGATGGCATCGCCGAACGCGGCGAGTGCATAAGGGCCGGACATGGGCGCCGATGCCGAGACGGACTGCCCCGCAGCCTGCAGCGCGCGATGCGTGGCCATCGCGACGTAACCGCCCTGCGAATAGCCCGTCACGTAGAGCTTGTGATTGTCGGTCGCGCTCGACGCTTGGGATACCGGTAGCGCGCTGCGTGCGGCGGTCAGCGCATCCATCATGTCGTCCGCTTGCTGTGCGCCGACGAGATAGGGGTGATAGCCGAGCGTGGAGCTATCATAGCCCGCATAGTTCGGCGCCACGACGATATAGCCTTCGGCGGCAAAGAGGGCCGCGAGGATCAACCCCTCGCTGCTCGCATTGGAGCCCGACAGCTGCGCAATGTCGTAGTTCTTGTCCGGCGACGTGCCATGCGCGTATTCCACGATGGGGCGGGGTCCTTGACAGGAAGAGCCGCTGCCGCTCGGCACCATGAGTGCACCGGTGGTGGTTGTGGGCTCGGATTGGGCCCCCACGGTCTCGTACTGCAAGCGAAAGACATTGACGGTGCAGACAGGTGAGTAGGCGAGTGTCAGGAGCTCCTGCCCGAGCGGGTCAACGCCCAGCAGCCCGAGCAGGTCCGCAGCGCTATACGATGCGAGCAAGGTCGGCGGATTGGTCAGCAACTGCCCGCGCTGCGGAGCCGACGGACTTACGCCCGTGCCCATACCGCTGTTCGTCCCGGAATTGCAGCCGGCGAGAACCAGCAATCCGAGCCCGGCAACCATCCGAGGCTGATTCCTGCGGGCCATGGCAAAGGGACAACCCCGCAGAGGGTAGGTTCCCATGGTAATCTCGGGCCACGCGCAAATCTCGGCGCTTCAAGCGAGAACGAACGTGAGTGAACATCTTCATCATAAGCTCGCCGTGCTTCGGCAGAATTTGTTGCAGGGCAAGTTGCCCCGCAGCGTGCGCTGGGACGAGGCGCTCGAGCTCGTCGGGCATTTGGGTCGTGTGGAGGCGCACGGCGGGGAGGAGTTCGCATTTGTCGTCGGCGCGCACCGCGAGCTATTCAAGCGGCCGCACGGGCAAGATCTCGGGATCGACGAGGTGTCGCGGCTGCGGAAGTTCCTGAAGGCGGCCGCGGCCGAATCCGCCGCCGCCGAGCACATACAGAATTCCACCACGGTAGTCGTCATCGATCATCACTCGGCGCACGTTTATCGTGATGCAAACGCCGCCGGCGGACAGCGAGATGTCGAGATCAAGCCGTATGATCCTCATCACTTCCACCATCATCTCGTTCATCGCAAAGAGGCGCATTACCAAGGCGACCGGGTTCCCGAAGAGACCTCGTTCTATGAGGAGATCGCACAGGCACTCGTCTCCGCCCGGGAGGTTGTCCTCGTCGGCCATGGAGTCGGCAAAAGCAGCGCCCTGGACGCGCTGCTGAGTCATTTGAAGGCGCATCACCCCGATCTTGCGCAGCGAGTCAAGGGAGTCGAGGTGGTGGATCTGTCCGCGTTGAGCGAGCCTCAGATCGAGGCCATCGTCAGGCGCAAGATGAGCACGGCCTCATGAGGCCGCGGTTTGCGAGTTGGACGATCAGCCGAGCCGCTACGGCCAGCCCGCGGTAAATCCGTACTGCCCAAGATACCATTGCTGGAACGTCACGACGCGCCGCTCGTGCTCGGAGTAGCGTCCCGGGCTGGTAGCGCGTTGACTCGATGCCCGCCTGGTTGTTCTCCGTGATGATCTTGTCCTGACGCGTGGTGCGGTCCCAGCCCCAGATCATCTTCGGCACATCGACCTCGCGAGCCTTGCCGTCGACCAGCCAGTAAAGGTCCACGTCGGTTTTCGTCGTGCTGCGCGGCGTGAACACGAAACAAGACGGCGAAATCGTTCGTCGCCACGAGCTGAGTGAACGGGCTGAACGAGAGATACATGCGCCCTTGATCGAATGCCGTGCGCTTGCCCATGAGTGGCGCTGCGGGCTTGCCGTCCTCGGTCTCGGTCTCGAATCCCTCGCGGATGGTCCGCTGCAGGAGCAGCCGCAGATGCGAGGAATCGGGGCCGTCGTCGATGGTGCCGATGGGCCGCCCGAGCGCGGCTGCGCGCGCCTCCCACGCCTTGAGCACCGGCAGATAGGCATCCACCGCCTCGGCCGGTCCCGAGCTCGGACCCGCGCCGAAGGCGATGAGCGCCTGCGGCGGATGCATGGAGGTGAATTCCGGGTGCGAAGGGGCGCAGTGATAGCACTCGACGAAATTCTCCACCACGAGCTTCCAGTTGGCGTCGGTGGGGTAGGACTCGGCGTGGGCGATCTTCGCGTCGGCGAGGCCGTGAAAATCGAGGTACGGTCCGAGGTCGGCGAAGGTGGCATCGAAATCGACCGGCGCACCTTCCGACAAATTGATGAAGATCAAGCCGTGAAACACGCGCACGTGACAGCGGTGCAGACCGTTCTCCGCCTTGGAGAAATCGGCGGGCATGAGCCGCGCGGCGAGCAGCGCGCCGTCCAGGCCGTAGGACCAGGCGTGATAGGGGCAGGTGAGGCGCGCGACGTGTCCTTGCGGCTCGGTGCAGATCACCGAGCCGCGATGTCGGCACACGTTGTAGAAGGCGTTGATGGTGTTCTCGTCGCTGCGCACGACGATGATGGATTCCTTGCCGACCTTGAACAGGAAGTAATCGCCCTTGCGGCGCACGCGATCGACGTGTCCGGCCACGATCCACTTGCGCGCGACGATCTCGCGCATGTCCGCTGCGAACACCTCGTCGTCGCAATAAAAGCGCTGGTCCAGGCTATAGCCCGGCCGGTGGTTCGCGGCCAATGCCGCGACGAGGCTCAATTGCGCAACCGCTCGTTCCTGATTCTGCATCGGTATCTCCGGAGACAAACGCTCGCGCCTAGCGGCGGATGCGCTCATTGCTTGGGGTCGTAGAGGGGACGCAACGAGGCGAGGGCGGCGTGACGCACGCCCGCCACCTCGATCTCGTAGGCATCCGGCGTCGATCCCGCCGGCGGCATCCGTCACGTAGCCGAGGCCCACGGCGGCGCCGAGGGTGTGCGCGTACATGCCGGAGCGGACGAAGCCGACGATGGCATCGCCGCGCCAGATGGGCTCGTTGTGGTAGAGCAGGGGCTCGGGGGAGCGCAGCTGGAATTGCACCAGCCGCTTCGCAATGCCCGTTTCGCGCTGGCGCAGCAGCGCCTCGCGCCCGATGAATCCGCCCGGCTTGTCGAGCTTCACCGCGAACCCGAGACCCGCTTCCCAGGGCGTGTCCTCGTCGGTGATGTCGTGGCCGAAGTGGCGATAGGCCTTCTCGATGCGCAGCGAATTGAGGGCGTGATAACCCGCGTGCACGAGCCCATGCTGCGGCCCGGCCGCAACGATCTCGTCGTAGACGCCGACCATGAACTCGGTCGGCACGTACAGCTCCCAGCCGAGCTCGCCCACGTAGGTGATGCGCGATGCGCGCACCAGCGCGTAGCCGAGCTCGATCTCCTGGCTGGTGGCGAAGGGAAACGCAGCATCCGACAGATCCTCGGGCGTGAGCGACTGCAGCAGCTCGCGGGCGAGCGGACCCATCACGGAAAGCACGCCCATGCCGGAGGTCACGTTGGTCAGGACGCAGTGCTTGCCCGCATCGATGTGGCGCTTGAGCCAGTTGAAGTCCTTGGTCTCGGTCTCCGCGCCGGTGACGATGAGGAACAGCGACTCCGACAGCCGCGTCACCGTGAGATCGGCCTCGATGCCGCCGCGCTCATTGAGCCATTGGGTGTACACCATCCTGCCCGGAGCGACGTCGATGTCGTTCGCGCACACGCGGTTGAGCACTTGCGCCGCATCGGATCCCTCGAGGCGAAACTTGGCGAACGAGGACTGATCGAAGAGGCCGACGGCGTTGCGCACGGCGCGATGCTCGTGGGCGCTCGCCTCGAACCAGTTCTGCCGCCCGTAGCTGTACTCGTAGACCGGCACGACGCCGGCGGGCGCGTACCAGTTCGCGCGCTCCCAGCCGAACGCCTCGCCGAAGCAGGCGCCCGCCGCGCGAGGCGATCGTGCACGGCGGAGCGGCGCACGCCGCGCGCGGTCTCGTACTGGCGGAACGGCCAGTGCGTCGCGTACAGAAGACCGAGGCTCTCGCGCACCCGCGCCTGCAAGTACTTGCGGTTCACCTGAAACGGCATATTGCGCCGTACGTCCACTTCCCACAGATCGACCGGCGGATGACCGTCGCGGATCCATTCGGAGACGACCTTGCCGATGCCGCCCGCGGACTGCAGACCGATGGAATTCAAGCCGGCGGCGACGAAGCAGTTCTCGAGCTCCGCCGATTCGCCCAGGTGATAGCGCACGTCCGGCGTGAAGCTCTCCGGGCCGCAGAAGAACTTCTGAATGCCCGCGCCCTCGAGCGCCGGCACCCGCCGCATGGCATCCATGAGCACAGGCTCGAAGTGCGCGAAATCGCCCTCGATCTCGCCGAACGAGAAATCCTCGGGGATGCCCTGCGTGCCCCAGGGCCGCGCATTCGGCTCGAACGCGCCCACGAGCAGCTTGCCGGCGTCGTACTTGAAGTAGCTGCAATGATCGTAATCGCGCAGCACCGGCATGCGCGGATCGAGTCCAGGCACATCCTGGAAGAGCACGTAGTAGTGCTCGCACGCCTGCAGCGGCACGGTGACGCCGATGCTTGCCGCGAGATCGCGTGTCCACATGCCGGCGCAGAGCACGACATACTGCGCATCGACGGAGCCTTGCTCGGTGTCGACTCCCGCTGACGCGCCGGCCGTCGTGGCGGATGCGGGTCACCCGCAGTCCTGAAAAATCTTCACGCCGCGCGCGCGCGCGCCCTTGGCGAGCGCCTGCGTGATGTCGACGGCGTTCGCGTAACCGTCGCTCGGAATGTGAATGCCGCCGATCACATCGTCGAGATTGGCGAGCGGATACAGCTCGCGAATCTCGCGCGGCGAGACGACGTGGACGGGCAGGCCGAAGACCTTGGCCATGGAGGCGTTGCGCGTGAGCTCCTCCATGCGTCCCGGCGTCGTCGCGAGCGAGACGGATCCGCACTGACGGTAGCCCGTCGCCTGGCCGGTCTCGGCCTCGAGCCCGCGATAGAGCTCGGCCGTGTAGCGCGCGAGACGCGTCATGTTCATGCTCTGACGCAGCTGACCGATGAGTCCCGCCGCATGCCAGGTCGTGCCGCTGGTGAGCTGCTTGCGCTCGATGAGCACGACGTCGCTCCAGCCGAGCTTGCCGAGGTGATAGGCGATGGAGCAGCCGATGACGCCGCCGCCGACGATCACGACCCGAGCGTGCTTGGGAAGATCGGCCATGGCTCAGGCTCGCATGCGCGCGTTGTCGGGATCGAACGCAGGGCGCGGCAAGGACGCGTGCGCGCGCGGGACTCGCCCTGCAGCAGGATGTCGAAGGCGCTCCCGGGCGCGGCAAACTCGGGATCGACGCACGCGAACGCGAGGCTCTTCTGCACCCGATGGCCATAGGCGCCGGAGGTGGTCACGCCGATGCAGCGGCCGCCCGCGAGCACGGGCTCGCCGCCGCGGGCATCGGTGTCCGCGGCGTCGACTTCCGCATAGACGATCTTGAAAGGACGCTCGGGTGCGGCCAGGGTCGCCGCCTTGCCGACGAAGTCATCCTTTTTCGCGGCGAAGAAGCGCGCCATGTCGGCCTCGAGCATGTTGAGCTCGTTGGTGAGCTCGCTCGACCAGGCCTTGTAGCCCTTCTCGATGCGCATGCCGTTGACCGCATAGAGCCCGTAGTTCGCGATGCCGAGTCCGCGGCCGCGCTCCCACAACGCCTCGTACAGCGCGGGCAGCGCCTGCGATGGGCGGATGCAGCTCCCAGCCGAGCTCGCCCACGTAGCTCACGCGCAGCGCCCGCACGTCGCCGCCGAGGAGGCGGATCTCGCGCCCCGTCAGCCAGGGAAAATCGTCGTTGCCGAGGTTCGCATCCGTGAGACTCTGCAGCAGCTCGCGCGACTTCGGTCCCGACAGCACGAGCACGCCGCGATCCTCCGTGACGTTATCGATCTGCACGCGCTCGTCTTGCCGCAGGCTCTGGGTGAGCCAGTCCCGATCGCGCAGCTCCGCGGCCGCAGCCGACAGGGCGTAGAAGCGATCGTCGGCCAAGCGCGTCACCGTCATCTCGCCGAGGATCCTGCCCTGGGGGGAGAGCAGGTGCACGAGGGCGATGCCGCCGCTCTTGCGAGGAATGCGGTTCGCGCAGACCCGGTTCAAGAAGGCTTCGGCATCGGCGCCTTTGATGTCGTACTTGGCGAATCCGCTGAGATCAAGAATGCCCACGCGCTGGTGCACGGCGGCGACCTCGTCGCGCACGACCTCGAAGACATTGGTGCGGCGATAGTCGGCCACCTCGACGCGGCCGTCGAGCGAGAACCACTTCGGGCGCTCCCAACCGAAGGTCTCGGTGTACACGCACCCTTGCGCCTTGAGCCGCTCGTACAGCGGGCTCGTCTTGCTCGGCCGTCCCGCGGGCTCTTCCTCGCCGGGCAGGCGCGTCGTAAAGGTAAGCCGATAATCCTGGAAGACCTTGTCGTGCACGTAGGTCTTGTCCGCGAACTTGCCGAAGCGGCGCGGATCGAACTCCGTCATGTTGATCTCGGCATCGCCGTGGACCATCCACTGCGCGAGATACTTGCCGCAGCCGCCGCCCTGAGCGATGCCGAACGAGGTTCCGCAGCACATCCAGTAGTTCTTGAGTCCCGGCGCGGGCCCGAGGAGCGGCGCTCCATCGGGCGTGTGGGGAATGGCGCCGTTGATCACGCGGCGAATACCCACCTCGCCGAAGATCGGCATGCGCTCGATGGCGCGCTCGAGCCAGGGCGCAATGCGGTCCAGATCGTCCGCGAAGAGCTCGTTCGAGGCGTCCCACTCCGGGTGTCCCCGCGGCGCCCAGGCCTCGGTGAGCCCGCGTTCTCGTAGATGCCCATGAGCCCCGATTTTTGCTCCTGCCGCAGGTACCCCGAGGTGTAGGAGTCGCGGATCACCGGGATCTCCTCGCGCCGTTCCTGGAACGCCGGGATCGGGATGCGTGATCACGTAGTGATGCTGCATGTTGGTGATGGGCGCGTCCGCGCCGACCATGGCGGCGACCTCGCGCGCGTAGCAGCCCGCCGCGTTCACCACGATCTCCGCGACGATGGGACCCTGCTCGGTGATCACTTCCCATTCGCCGCTCGGGCGCCGGCGCACGTCGGTCACCCGATTGTGGCGCACGATCGGTCGCGCCCAGATCGCGCGCCGCCTTGGCGAGCGCGTTGCAGATCCCGGAGGGATCGCCGTGGCCGTCGTCGAGGGTCCAGGCGGCGGCGAGCACACCGTCCGTGGTGAGAAACGGATTCAAGCGTCTGATCTCGTCGACACCGACGATGTCCATGCGGAAGCCGATGCTCTTCGAGTAGCCCAGGATGTATTTGAGCCAGGCGAGCTCGGCGGGATTGTTGGCGAAGCGCAGGCCGCCGCTCGCGTGCCAGCTCGTGTATTGGCCGGTGAGCGCCTCGAGCCGTGGATAGAGCGCGTTGCTATAGGCGTGGATCTTGGCGAGGTTGTAGCTGCCGGTAATGCTTGGGCACTGGCCGGCGGCGTGCCAGGTCGAGCCGGAGGTGAGCTCGTCTTTTTCGATCAGGAGGGTGTCGGTGCAGCCCTCGAGAGCGAGATGGTAGAGCAGACTTGCGCCCATCATCCCGCCGCCGATGACGACGACGCGTGCGTGTGTTTTCATTAAAAACCCGTTCCAGCCGGATAAGACCACAATAAATTGCCCCTCATGGGCGCACAACCGAGTATTTTAGCCTCAATGGGCATATTTTTTTGAAAGGTATCGATTGAACAAGCCCCGTCCCTTGGTCGGTTTGCCGACCCTGACCTGGCTGCGCGCCTTCGAGGCGGCCGCGCGCACCTCGAGCTTCAGCGCCGCCGCCCTGGAGCTCCGCCTCACCCCGGGGGCGATCAGCTATCAGATCCGGGCGCTCGAGGCGCACCTGGGATTTGCGCTGTTCGAGCGGCTGCCGCGCGGCGTGAAGCTCACGCCCATGGGCGTCGCCTATCTGCCGCCGGTGCGCAAGGCGTTCGAGCAGCTCGCCGATTCGACGCTGGGTCTGTTCGGCGGGTCCGAGCGCGGACAGATCAGCATTCACGCGCCGGTCTCGCTCGCCTCGCTCTGGCTCGCTCCGCAGCTGCCGGCATTCAGCAGGGCCTTTCCCGGGATCGACGTGCGTCTGTCGTCCGTGATCTGGGACCATCCGGCGCCCACCGAAAGCACGGATCTCGAGATTCGGTACGGCGCGGGACAGTGGCGCGGCTACGCTTCCGAATTCCTCTGCAACCAGCGGATCGTCGCCGTTTGCAGCCTCGAGCTGCTCGAGCAAGCACGGGCGAGCGGCGACGCGGCCGCGTGGCTGCTGCGTCATCTCGTTCCCATCATGGGACACGAGAACCACGGCGCGCAGGTGCGCCAGGCACTCAAGCTCGACGAGGGTGAAGAGACGCCTGGGCCGGCGGTCGACACGACCATCGCCGCGCTCGAGCTCGCGGCGAGCGGCGCAGGCTGCGCGCTTGCCCATCGTCTGTTCTTGGAGGCCTATCTCGCGACCGGGCGCCTGGTGGTCGCACTCGAGCACGACTTTGCGGACGACAGCTCGTACTTCGTGGTTGCGCCGGAACGGCCGCAGCGCGCGCGCCGCGAGGTTCAGCAATTTCGCGAGTGGTTGCTCGCGGTAGCGGCGACCATGCCGTGAGCGCGATCAGCGAGCGGCGGCCGATGCACCCGGAGCGGGGGGTGCGAGCGATCGGGCCTGCAGTGCCATCGAGATCAGCGTCGAGCCGCCGAACACCATGTTGATACCGACCAGGAGGCCGATGGCCCAGGCCGCGGTTGCCGGGAGACGGAGGACAATCAACGCCGCCAGGATCAGGTCGACCAGACCGCTCACCAGCAAGAGCGCCCAGCGTGCGGAAAAACCGTGCCGGTGAGTCAACGCCATCATGATCGAGGCGACGCCCTCGATGGTCAGAAACGCAGTCAGGATCAAGGTGAGGGACAGCACGCCGGACAACGGCCACGCGAGCAGGATCACGCCCGCTGCGATGGCAATCACCGCCGACAAAAGCGACCAGCCGAATCCTGGAGCGTTGCGCATGCGAAACGTGCTGATCAAGCCGACGACGCCGCTCAGCAGGAGCACCCAGCCGATGAAGATTTCCACGGCGAGGGTAGCTACGTTTGGAATCACGATGGCAAAGAGGCCGAGTATCAGCAGCACGATGCCTTCGATGAGAAAGGCGCGCCAGTGCAAATGCAGTGATGCCGCTACCGCGGCCTGAACGCCTTCGAAGGCGGGATTGATCGGTGGCCATGAGCACATCCCTCGCGCAACTGGGGCGCTCATGCTACTCCGAGTTGGGCCGCCGGGCACCTGGCGCGAGTGGGTGGCACCTAGCGCGAGTTCGTCGTCACAGTGATGTTGTTGTTGGTCACCGTCACATTGTTATTGGCTTCAAGGGCGCCGTCACCCAGCTTGATGTGACCATCGGGCTGGGGCACGGTGATCGGGGCCACCTCGACGGCGGTCACGCCCTTGCTGTGGTCGAGCCCGATCTGCTTCGCGGTCGCCGGGGAGAGATCGACGATGCGGCCCTCGACATACGGACCCCGGTCCTGGATGGTCACGACGGCCGTCTTACCGGTTTCCAGATTGGTCACCTGAGCGGTCGTGCCGAGCGGCAAGGTGAGGCTTGCCGCGTTGTTGCCCGTGGGACGCATCCGGTTCCCATCAGCCATTTTGCGGCCGGCAAACATACGCGCATAGAAGGAGGCCTTGCCGAAGCGCTTGCGACCCGAGCGATCGATGTTCAGTTTCTCCAGCGGAGAGATGCGCTTCAGCGATTTCGTGCGCGCAGTCTTGGGTGGTGTAGCGGCTTCGGGCGGCGGTAAGGCTTCGTCCATGGGGGCGACGGCGGCATCAGCCGGGCGTTGAACCGCCCGCGACCCCGAGCAGCGAAAGCGCCGCAGCCGCGATGACGCCCACGACGCCGGCCGGCCCACGCGACGGCATCACGGTGCAAGAGTCGCGCTCGACGTCCTCCACCCCTTCTACGCCGTCGCTGCGCTCAATGTCATCGGCAGGTTCGGTTTCCATAGCGTGGCAGTATCCGCCTCGGTCGGTCTCGCCGCTGTCAGCAGCGCGAGTCCGCGACGGTGGGAGTATTGGCCGGCGGATAACGTCGAGCGCCTTTTTCGAACGGCGAATTTGCCCTGTTCGCGTGTCGGCGATCGCTGACCCGCCCGGTGCGGCGGCGCAAAATCGCGCGCGCAGGTAAACTGCCGCCCTCGACAGTTGCGGGGGGTTCGGAATCATGGCGAGAGGGGTGGGAAGCGGGTTCGGGTTGAGCGACTTGCCGCGCATTGCGTATGGCAAAGGCTCCTACCTATACGACCAAGCGGGAAAGGCTTACCTGGACGGGTCCGGCGGTCCCGCGGTGTTCTGCCTGGGGCATGCCCACCCGGAGGTGAACTCTGCCATTTCGACGCAGCTCGAATCGATCGCCTACGCGTACCGGTATCTGTTCACCAGCGCCGCGCTCGAGTCGCTCAACGAGACGGTGCTGCGACTCTCGGGCGGCGGCTTCAAGGATGTGCTGTATAGCGCTGACGGATCCGAAGCGGTCGAATCCGCTCTCAAGGTCGCGTTACAGTATTTCGCGGCCCGCGGCTTGATGAAGAAACGGCGCTTCATCGCACGTCGCCGATCCTGGCACGGCAACACCTTGGGGGCGCTGTCGGTGTCCGGATTCGCCGCCCGACGGCGTGCATTCGAGGGCAGTCTTCTCGATGCTATTTTCGTGTCGGCGGCGAACGCCTATCGCCCGCCGCCGGATTGCGAGCCGGGCGCGCTCGTCTCGTATCTGGCTGCGGAGCTGGAGCAAGCCATTCTCGACGCCGGTCCCGACACGGTCGCGGCCTTCATTTTCGAGCCGATCGTCGGCGCCGCGGGCGGCGTCGTACCCGCGCCGCCGGGCTATGCAGCCGCCGTCGCGCGCGGTGTGTCGCAAATACGATGTTCTGGTGATCGCGGACGAGGTCATGTGCGGCGTCGGCCGCAGCGGCACCTGGCGCGCGCTCGAGCACGATGGTGTGGCGCCCGACATCATGAGCGTTGCCAAGGGCCTCGCCGGCGGTTACATCCCGCTCGGAGCGACGCTGGTCGCTGCGCAGGTGGCAGGCCCCATCGTGAGTGAGCATGGGGCGTACATGACCGGGCACACGTTCTCCGGCCACACGGCGGCCTGCGCGGCCGGGCTCGCCGTGCAGAGGATCATCGAGCGCGACCGACTGCTCGAGCGGGTTCGGCGTGTGGGCGCAGATCTTTCAGGACAGCGTGCGCCGCGCGCTCGCCGGATTCGAGGAGGTGGGCGATGTGCGCGGCCGCGGCTTCTTCATCGGCATCGAGCTCGTGCGCGACCGCAATCTCGCGCGCGCCCTTTCCCGCCGAACGCGGATTGAGCTTCGACATCGGACAGCGGGCCTTCGCGCGACGGTCTCATCTGCTATCCGTGCTCCGGCAACGTCGACGGCATCGTCGGGCGACACCATCATCCTCGCGCCGCCCTACAACGCGAGCGATGCCGAGCTCGAGGAGATCATCGTGAAGCTCACGCGCGCGGTGGAGGGAGCACTTGCGGCCGGTTGAAGCCTGTCGGCATAGGCCTACAGCCCGCGCACGCCTGACGCAGTATTCTCGCCGCCCATGAACGAGCGGAAATTGCCATTGCCATGAATGAAGTCCAAGTAGGCGAGCACGACCTTCTGTCCTTCATCAGTCCGAGCTCGCTGATCGGGGCGCTGGCCTATTTCCTGCTCTTCGTGATTCTTGCCTACGTGCTGTCGCGCCTGTTGCGCACCGCCGTGCACGCATCGATGACCCGTGCCGGCCATCTCGACCGCACGACCATCAGCTTTCTACAGCAGATCCTCACCGCGCTCATCTGGGTGATCATGCTCATTCTGTACGCACACCTCATTCCAGTGCTGCGCTCGCTGGGCACAGCGCTTCTGGCCGGAGCGAGTGTGGCCTCCGTCGTGATCGGACTCGCGGCGCAAAGCACGCTCGGCAATCTGGTGGCGGGCGTATCGATCACGATCTATCGACCGTTTCGCCTGGGCGACACGCTGCAAATCGCGGCACCCACCGGCACCGAGATCGGGGTGGTCGAGCTGATCTCGCTCGGATACACGACCCTGCGCGCGCCCTCCGGTCATCTGATCGTGGTGCCCAACAGCGTGGCCGCGAGCCAGGTGACCATCAACTTGAACTCGGATACCGCGTTCTCGCCGTGGCCGCTGGTCATCAGCATTCGGCTCGCTCGGACGGCCGATGTCGAAGCGGCCCGGGACCTGGCGGTGAAGGTGGCGAACGAGAGCGGCCCTGCGCGGGTGCTCGGGTGCTATCTGACCAAGGTCGAGGCGGAGGCCATCACCTTGGAGTTGCGGCTCGTCGCCAACGATGCCGCGCATCGTGACAAGCTGCGCTCGAGTTTGCTGGTCGATCTGTCGCGCCGCTTTGCAGAGGCGCAGCTCGGCGGCAGCGGAGCGGCGGCCGCGACTTTTTCGTAGCGCGAGCGGATCAGGGGTGGTGCCGAAACTCGAGATCGAACCACGGAGTCCACGCCGTAGCCGCTCCTCTGCGCTCGGCGATCTCTCGCACAGCGCCGTCTCTCTGCGCAATCCAGCGACCGCGCACCTGACGGGGAGCGCCCGCCGGATCGCGATCGAATCCGCCGAGCACCATCGCGCCGCCGGGATCGAGCTCACCCTGGAGGTCGAGGACCTCGCCCCGATTCGTGACCCAGGTCTGCCGCCAGCGCTTGGTCGCGTTATCGTACAGACTGAAGCTCTTGCCCCGGTGCCCGTCGGCTCCGTCGTATTCCTCGAGTAGCACGCAATCGTCGAGAATGAGGCTCACCCGCGCTCGCGCGACGCGCCGTCCGGCATCCCCGCGCTCGAACACATCCCAGTCTCCGATCCAGAAATCGAATTGCCGGTGCTCGGGCGCTGCGCAAGCTTTTAGTTCGACCGGCTGCGAGCGGCTCGAATCCGTGCAAGGCACGGCCCCGCAAGCAACGAGTAGTCCGACCCATGAGCGTGCGCGCAAGATCATGGCGCTCAGCATAGGCGGCGACGGTGCCCCATGTTGGACGCTTCCGGACTTCGAATTGAGGATGACCGATCATGTGTCGCTTATACTGGCTCGATGAAAGCTGCGTGCCTCGTCCTCTTCCTCTCGCTGTGCGCCCTCGTCGCCGAGGCGGACGTCGCCCCGAGCTCGATCAGCGGACCTCGGCCTGCGGCCCTCGATGAGGCAGCCGCCGGACGCTTCGCGGCGCTGGCGCTCAAGTGCCTGCATCAGGAATACCCGAACCACATCCTGCACACGCTCACCAGCGATGCCGATGCGCGGACGCCGCGCGAGCTCACGCCCGCCTTCTACGGCTGCTACGACTGGCACTCGGACGTGCACGCGCATTGGTTGCTGGTGCGCCTCATGAGGCTTTTTCCGGATGCGGACTTCACGCCCGTGGCGCGCGCCGCCGTGGCCCAGAGCCTGACGCCGCAGAACATTGCAGGCGAATTGACTTATCTGCGTCGCGACGATCGGGCCTACTTCGAGCGGCCCTACGGGCTCGCCTGGCTTCTCCAGCTGTGCGCGGAGCTGCGCGCCTGGGACGATCCTCAGGCCGCGCAATGGTCCAACGTGCTGAAGCCGCTGGAGAGCGAGGCCGCGACGCGGCTGGAGAATTGGGCCGGGAAGCTCCGCTACCCCATACGCGTAGGCGAGCACGATCAGACCGCCGCCGCCTTCAGCCTGGTGTGGGATTGGGCGGGTGTCGCGGACGATCCGCAGATGCGCAGCGTGCTCGCCTATGCCGCACGCCGGTTCTATCTCGCCGATCGCGACTGTCCGCTGAGTTACGAGCCCTCGGGCGAGGACTTTTACTCTCTGTGCTTGGGCGAAGCCGACTTCATGCGTCGCGTGCTCGGGCCCGACCTGTTTGCACATTGGCTCGGAGGTTTTCTGCCGGACATTCCCACGAACCCGGGCAAACCCTGGCTCGAGCCGGCCATTGTCAGCGATCGCTCGGATCCGAAGCTTGCGCATACGGATGGATTGAATCTAAGCCGAGCGTGGATGCTCGAGGGCATTGCCGACGGGTTGCCCGCGAGCGATCATCGCGTGGCGGCGTTGCGCGCCGCCGCGCAACTGCACCGGGACGCGGCGTTGCCGGCGGTGACCGGGGAGCATTACGAGGGCGGCCACTGGCTCGCTGCATTCGCGGTGTATCTCACCAGCGGCTCCGGCCTCAAGTAGGAGCCATTCGGGCGATGGCGAGCTCCGCCGCCGCGAGATCCTCGAGGGCCGTGCCCACGCTCTTGAACAGTGTGATGGCGGCGGGATGGGACCGCTTGAAACGACCGGACTGAAGCTCGCCCAGCTCCGCGCGCACGGCCTGCGGACCGATGACGCCGCGCGCAATGGCGCCCACGATCTCGCCGGATTCGGCGAGCGCACCGACTCGAGTGTCTACATAGAGCTCGGCGCGCGCGACAGCTTCGTCGTCGGCCTCGCACATCTGCGGGTTGAAGGCGCCGACCAGATCGAGGTGCTGGCCCGCGCGGAGCCACGCGCCGCGCACCAGCGGTTGTTGAGATAAGGTCGCGCAGCTCACGATGTCGGCCCAGCGGACTGCCGCCTCGAGATCATCGACGGCCTCGACGCGCAACTGCGGGCCGTGCAGGGATGCAGCCACGGCGCGTGCGCGTTCGCTGCGCCGACCCCAAATTCGCACCTCCCGAATCGGCCGCACCCGGACATGGCTTTCGATGAGATGCGGCGCAAGCTGCCCCGTGCCGACCATCGCCAAGCGCGAAGCGCCCGGTGGGGACAGATAACGCGAGGCGAGCGCCGACGCGGCGCCCGTGCGCCTCAAGGTGAGCTCCTCGCCGTCGAGCAACGCCCGCGGCACACCGGTCGAGGCGTCGAGCAACATATAGGTGGCGGCGACCGCCGGCAGGCCTTTCTGTGCATTGTCCGGATAGACGGTCACGAGCTTGATGCCGAGCGATGCGCCGGCTCGCCACGCCGGCATGACAAGGAGCGTGCCGCCGCGTGCGCCGGCCTCTTTGATGGCGTACTGCTGGCGCGGGGGAACCACGGCGGAGCCGCGAAAGGCGGCGTCGAGGGCATCGATCAGCGCCTCGCGGTCGAGGCACGCCGCGAGTGCCGAGGCGTCGAGCTGGAGCATCACGGAGCTACGATCCCGTCAAATGATGTTCAGCTCGCGCAGCGGCGCATTGGCGAGGTAGCGCGCATAAGACAGCGGCGCGAGATCGATGGTGCGGTATTCGCCGTAACAAATGTGCTCCGCGAGACCGCGGCCGATGGCGGGCGATTGCTGGATACCGTGGCCGCTGAACCCGCTCGCGAGCAGCAAATTACCGATGCCGGGTGCGGGACCGATGAAGGCATTCTGATCGAACGTATTATAGTCATAGTGTCCGGCCCATGCGGAGGTCATGCGCACCGCCTCGAAGGCGGGTACCCGATGCGCGAGCAGCGGCCAGGCACGCGTCTCGAATGCCGCAAGATCCACCTCAAAATCCTGCGGTGAGACGTCGGGATCCGGATCTTCCGGCGGTCCGCACAGAAATCGGTTGCCTTCGGGACGAAACCACAGTCCGGAGGGGTCGATGACCAGGGGACAACGCGGAATGGATACGGGGCAGGTGAAGACGAACACGTTGCGCTTGCGCGCGACGACCGGCAGCTCGAGCCCCGCGGTGGCGGCGAGCGCGCGGGAGCGAGTCCCTGCGGCGTTGACTGCGTAATCGCAGCCGGTGCGCCCGCGCTCCTCGAGCAGCACTGCCTCGATACGCCCGCCCGCCGAACGCTCGAATCCGACCACGCGGTCGCGCAGGTAGCGCACGCCGCGCCGCTCGGCGGCGCGGCGCAGCGCCGTCAGCAACGCGTGGCCGTCGAACCAGCCTTCGCCGTGCAGGGTATCGCAACCCGCTGCGAGATCGTCGGTATGGAGCCAGGGGTAGCGTGCCGCAAGCCCCGCGCGATCCCACAGTTGGACCGCGACCGCGTGCTCGTGCTGGATCGTAGCCCGTTGCTCGAGCGTTTCACGGCCCTGGGAGGTCGCGAGATAGAGATAGCTCGACTCGACCAGACCGAGATCGAGCCGCGCATCCGCGAGGCGCCGCGGCGCCTCGCGCAAAAACTCCATGCCGAAGCGCGAGATGTCGATGTTGAGGGGTGTCGAGAATTGCTGACGTATGGAGCTCGCTGAACGTGTGCTGGCCGCTTCTCGATAGGTGGGATCGGGCTCGACCACCCATATGTCGCCGGAAAAATCCGGGCAAGATGCCAGGAAGTAGGCGCAGGCGGAGCCGATGGCGCCGCCGCCCGCGATGACCACCTTGGCGGTCAGACACGCACCTGTGGTGATTCCGTACGACGGCGGTTCTTCTCCATCATGCGTGCGATCAACCCTGCCGATGCGCGCGGCACCGAGGGCGCGAATAGTACCGAATTTCGAAAGCGCCGACTTGTTCTCAAGGCCGCTGCCGACGCAACTGCCGTCGCATTCCTACAGCGGTCGCGCAAGGGAACGAGCGTAATGGTCGCCGATCTGCGGCAGCTGGAAACATGGCCGCGCAGCGATGTATCGTCATTCATTACCGGAGGATCTCAATATGGCTTCAAAGAATACGGCGGTGTTCGGCATTTACCGCACACCCGAGGACGCGGAACGCGCCGTGGACGCATTGATGGGCAACGGATTTTCGAGCGGCGCGATCTCCGTGCTGCTACCGGATAACGAAAGCACCCGCGCCTTCGCGCACCACAAGGATACCAAGGCGCCCGAGGGCACCACCGCCGGCGCGACTACGGGTGGGGTCATCGGCGGCGCGCTCGGAGTGCTCGTCGGCATCGGCGCGCTGGCGATTCCCGGCGTAGGTCCCTTGATCGCGGCCGGCCCCATCGTCGCGGGCCTCGCGGGGCTCGGCGTCGGAGGTGCCGTGGGCGGGCTCGTCGGCGCGCTGATCGGCATGGGCATTCCCGAATATGAGGCGAAGCGCTACGAAGGGCGCGTGAAAGATGGAGGGACTTTGCTCTCCGTCCATTGCGATACCTCGGATCAGGTAAGCCGGGCGAAGGATCTCCTGAAATCGAGCGGGGCGCAGGATATTTCCTCGACGTCGGAAGCCTCCGCAGCAACCGAACCGCGCGTCGCGAGTTTCACTGCGGACACGACGCCTGCGAGTATGGCGGAGCCCGCGTACGCCGCGGAGACAGCCGTGGCTCGCGAAGTCCGCGCGGGGCGCATCGCCGGCCAGCCGCCGGTCGATCCGGTCGACCCGACGGCGCCGCGTATCCATCGCTAAAGAGTTAAACCCGGAGAGATTAAGCCGCAGCGCCTGAGCGTGCGACCGCGGACTTCCGCGGTCTCGCGCATCAGCGCGCAACCTTGGGCTCAGCCGGCGGGCGGGGATGCCGGCGGGGGCGTCGATACCGGCGGGTCGACTTCGTAACCGCGCTGCTTGAGCTCGTCGAGCAAGCCGCCGTTTTCCAGCAATAAGTCCATGTTCACCACGGCGATGGTGGTGCCCGCGCTATCCAGAGATTTAAGCAGCGCTTGCAGCCAGGTGCGGCGGATGCGGCCGATGAGGTCGCCCGCAGCGGCGCCCGAGTCGAGCGCCTTCACGCATGCGTCCACCTGGGCAGGCTCCGGATGGCTCTGGATGTTGTCGATGTCCCCGGTGGCCCAGGCCCGCGCTCGCTCGATCAGCTGGGGCAACCCGGTCTCGATCGTGACGAGCGAGGCATCGACGCAGGTATTTTCGGTCGCCGGCGGCATGGTCTTCAGCGCATCGAGAACGTCGCCCACGCCCGCGATTTTCACTTCCTCCACGTGAACGTTCTTTTTCTTCGCAAGCGCGCGCAGCGCCGCCCCAAGATCCAAGCGCGCCGACAGTCCGACGCTGTGAAATGCTTCTCTTTCGAGAAACGCGGAGGCAATGATGGGCCGAAAACGCTCCCACTTGTCCGCATCGCTCGTGAACCGGGCCCGATCCTTGGCGAACCGCGCATAGAGGTCGGGCGGCATCACGTCCTTGAGATGCTTGCCGCCGCGGACCATGAGCACGCTGCGCTCGGTGATCAAGAGCCACAGGATGCGCACGATGCCGATCTCGAAAGGTTTCGGCACCAGGACTTGATGGGTGGAGGCGAGGAGCCGCTCCACCTGAGTGGAGCGCCAGGTGATGTCCCTGGGGCAGCGGGGAAATGCTGCCGAGTATCCAGACGTGCGCCGCACCCTTGTGCACGTGCCAGAGGCCGGGGCCCGTGCGCTCGCCGGTTACCACGAGCTCTTGCAGCTGGTCGGTCACGGGCGCGACAGTTGCGGAGGCAGCCGGCGAGGTGTCCGCGCAGAGGCCGGTCGACGAGGCGACGGCCACGCATGCCGCCAGGAAAGCAGTCAACCATTTCATTGCACTCATGATACAAGAACGCATCGCACGGCGAGTCGTCGCGCGACGCGTCTCGGTCAGCGTCTCTTTCAGTCGGTGACGCGCCGCGCGAATTGACGCAGCTTCTGCTTCGCGCTCGATGACCTCCTTGTTGGGACCGAGGAACTCGAGCAGCGCCTCGCCGTGCGCCGTATGCGCCGCGACCACCTTGATGGCCAGCAGCGTCGGCGTTGCGAGGATGATGCCGGCGATACCCCAGAAAAGGCCGCCGAACCACAAGGAAAGAAATACGACGAGAGGATTGACCGCAAGGCGCCGGCCTACCAGGAGCGGCTGCACGATCTGTCCTTCCACGGTGGCCAGGCCGACGAAGCTTCCCGCGATGCACGCAATGCGCCCGAGATCCGTGAACGACACGGTCGCGACGATCGTGATCACCAGCAAGGTCGTTCCGGGTCCTACATAGGGAAAGTAGTTCAGCACGGCCGCGAGAACTCCCCAGAGGTAGGGATTCGGCATGCCCCAGAGCATCATGACACCCGCCGTGGCGACGCCGAGGCCGATATTGATGAGGGTCATGGTGAGGTAGAAACGCCCCATCTCGGCGCGCATCTTCTCGATGACATCGAGCACGTGACCGGCATGCAGGTCATCGACGAATGCCGACGTCATGCGCGCGAGCATGGGCGGTCCGCCCGCGAGCAGGAACAAGGTCACGATGGCGAACGTAAGCACACCGACGATCGCATTGCGGGTCACATCGAGCAGCAACTCCGGGCCGCTGGTGGGCGCCTCGACCGCCACGGCCGTGCGCGTCGGGACGCCGGGGTGCACGGCCGCCAAGGTATCGGCCGAGCCGCGCAGCTCGTCCACGTGTCGCATGAAGCGGGCGAGCGGAGTGATGCGCTGTTTGATGGTCTGCAGCGTCTCGGGCGCGGTGGCGAACCAATGCTGCGCGGGTTTCCAGGCCAGATCGACAGCGCCCCCCGCCAGCGCCAGACTCAGGATCAAGATCAGCAGGGCGCTCACGCCGCGGGGCACTCGCCAGCGATGCAGCGCCTCGACTGGGCTCGACAAGATGAGCGCGAACAGCAGGGCGAGCGCGATGGGTGTGAAGGCCGCATGGGCTTCGTAGAGCAACAGCCCGAGGGCGCCGATGCACCAGGAGTCTGCCCGCATTCATCGTTCCTGGCGGGCGACTTCCCGCGATCGGCGGGTCGCCCACGAGCCTCGCTGTCAGCGTCAACTGACACTCGAACGGTCTTCTGGGTAGGTGGGCGCAATCGTTTGATACGTTAGTGTAGTCGAGCGGGCGAGGAGATCGCGGTCCGGTTCGCAGCAGGGCTGCCGCGCAAGGTTCCACCCCGAGGGCGATTATTTCATCTAACGTCATCCAGATCCAATCGGGATGGAGATTAAACCATGTTGCACTATGCCATCGTGTTCTTGATCATCGCGCTGATCGCGGCTGTGTTCGGATTCGGCGGAATTGCGGCCGGTGCCGCGGGGATCGCCAAGATCCTGTTCGTCATCTTCCTCATCGGCGCCGTCGTAACCTTCATCATGCACAGCGGACGGCGTATCTAGGGCGTTGGCCTGAGCGGAACGCCGCGGCTTCGTGCGCGGCGGACCGATGATTCTTCTCATGCGCCGGGCGAGTACACTATCGTCATGGCGGATGAGGTTTTCGACAGTTCTCCCGGGCCGGCGCTCCGCAATGCCGCGATAAGCGGAGCTCGGCGATGCGGCCCCCTGCGATGAGCAAGGGATCGGATTTGCTCGTCGCTGCGCTCGAAAACGAGGGTGTCGAGCGCATCTTCGGCGTTCCCGGGGAAGAGAATCTCGACGTGGTCGAGTCGCTGCGCAAGTCGCGCATCGAGCTCATCGTCACGCGCCACGAGCAGCCGGCCGCCTTCATGGCGGCGACGCACGGCCGCCTCACCGGACGCCCCGGCGTGTGCTTATCGACCTTGGGTCCCGGCGCCCTCAACTTCACGACCGGCGCGGCCTACGCGCATCTCGGCGCCATGCCCATGCTCATGCTCACCGGCCAGAAGCCCATCAAGAATCCCCGGCAGGCCCGGTTCCAAATGGTCGACATCGTCGGCACCATGCGGCCGCTGACCGAAAATGACGCGGCAAATCGTCGCGGCCGCCTCGATTCCTTCGCTGGTGCGCGACGCCTTCCGTGTCGCCATGGAAGAACGCCCCGGCCCGGTGCATCTCGAGCTTCCGGAGGACATTGCCGCCGAGGAAGCGGATGCCGCCGCTCGTGCCGCCGCATCCCATCGACTGGCCGATTGCCGCACCTCACGCGGTCGCGCGGGTGGCCGGCATGATCCGCGCCGCGCGCCGTCCGCTCATCATGATCGGCGCTGCCGGCAATCGCCCGCGCCTCGTCGATCCCTTGTCGGATTTCGTGCGGCGGGCCGCGCATCCCGTTCTTCAATACACAGATGGGCAAAGGCGCAGTGACCGGCAGCTCCGACCTCTACATGGGCACCGCGGCGCTCTCCGAGCGGGACTATGTGCACGATGCCATCGATCAGGCGGATCTGATCGTCGCCATCGGGCACGATACGGTCGAGAAGCCGCCCTTCCTGATGGATGAGCCCGGCGGGCGCGCGCCGGCTGGTGCATGTCGGATTCTTGCCCGCCAATGTCGAGCAGGTGTTCTATCCCGATGCCGAGCTCATCGGAGATATCGGCGCGAACGTGCTGGCCCTGGCGGCTCACCTCGAGGGAAACACGGCCACGGACTCGACGTTCGAGGAGCTGCGTCCCAAGATCCTCGCGCACATCAACGAGCGAGCCGAATCGAGCCAGTTTCCCATCATCCCGCAGCGCCTGGTGCACGACGTGCGCTCGGTGGTCCCCGAGGATGGCATCGTTTGCCTCGACAACGGGATGTACAAGATCTGGTTCGCGCGCAATTACCGCACCCGAGTCGCGAACACGCTGCTGCTCGACAATGCGCTCGCCACCATGGGGGCGGGGCTGCCGTCCGCCATCATGGCGAAGCTCCTCAATCCGGACCTGCCCGTGCTCGCGGTGTGCGGCGACGGCGGCTTCATGATGAACAGTCAGGAGCTCGAGACCGCCGTACGGCTCAAGTTGAGCCTGGTGGTGCTCATCGTCGTCGACGGCGCCTACGGCATGATCCGCTGGAAGCAAGCCGTCGACCGGTTCCCCGACTACGGCATGACCTTCGGCAATCCCGATTTCGTGAAGTACGCGGCCGCCTATGGAGCGCACGGCCATCACGTCGGATCGGCCGAGGCGCTCGTGCCGACGCTGCGCGACGGCGTTTGCGGCGGGGGGCGTACATCTCGTGGCCGTGCCCGTCGATTACCGCGAGAACATTCGCGTCCTGGTCGATGAGCTGGGGCGACGGGATCGAAAGGCTAGCGGCGCGACCTAGGCCGACGCACGGCTCTTACCTTCCCGCTGTCTCCGCCTCCACAGAAGAACTGATCGGCGCCGTCGGACTCGAGCCCCGACACGCCTACTCCGGGCGGCATGTCGAGAGTTTCCAGTGTCTCTCCCGTGCGAGGGTCGATTCGCCTCACGTCGCTCTCCTCACCCTGCCAAGTGCCGTGCCACAACTCGCCATCGACCCAGGTGACGCCGGTGACGAAGCGATTGGACTCGATGGTGCGAAGAATCTTGCCGGTTTGGGGATCGACTTGATGAATCTTCCGCTCCCGATATTCCCCGACCCACAGAGTACCCTCGGCCCAGGCGAGCCCCGAGTCACGGCCGCCGCCCGGTGCAGGGATGGTCGCGAGCACGCGGCCGGTCTTCGGATCGATCTTCTGGATGCGATCCTCGGCGAGCTGAAACAGGTGCTCTCCGTCGAAGGCCGTCCCGGCATGCGCGGGGACATCAATGGAGCGCAGGATCTTGCCGCTCTCAGGATCGAAGGCTTGCAGCTTGTCTCCGGCCGCGAACCAGACGCTCTTGCCGTCGTAGGTCACTCCGTTCACGCGGTCGGCCCCCTCAAAGGGACCGTACTCTCGCAAGATCTCGGCTTTTGATCGATTCATAGGGCCATGCTAGTCGATCGGAAGAGCGCCGGGGAGTAACAACGTCGTCGTGAATCCCGGCGGGGGCGGGCTCATCCAGCGGCGTGTTCGTCCGCGTCCGAACGACTGTACCTTGCCGGCCGCCGCAAGAGAGTCAAGTGCCCGCTGTACGCTGCGTTGACTCGTCGCAAGCGCCAGCGCAAGAGCCGAGCTCGACCACGATTCGCCATCGGCGAGAAAGGCGAGCACCGGCGCATGCTTCTCTTCGACCGGCCGCGCCAACACGACGACTGCGCGTGCGCGGCGTGGAATCAGGGCAAAACCGCGCTTCGTCGCCTGCACATCGGCCAGCGGCCGCAGCGCGCGGCGAAGCCGCCCGATCTCCACTCGCAGGCGTGCGCGATGCGATTCATCGGCGAGCTTCAATCGAAAGGCGCGCGCGATGAGCGAGTCTCTCGCAACATCCCCTGGCCATGACTCGCCGAGCGCCCGTGCGAGCGCGAACAATACCGGACGCTTCGCCAGCATGATCACGTCGCGCTCATGACGCACGACATGACGGCAGGCATCCACGACGAACGCCTGCGACGCCAGCAACACTTCGACTTCCTCGAGCAGGAGAAGTCTGTTCTCGCCATTTGCGCTCAGTCGTGCAATGGGGGTGTTCAGGATACGACGCGCGCTCTCGACCTCTGCCGCCAGCGCGGGGATACGTGCCTGGCGCGCCGCGGCCTCGGCCCGAGCGAGCGCTGCACGTGCCACTCCCGAGCGCAGGCGTCGGATGGCGATCCCCGCAACCATGAGCTCGTGGGCTGTCTTCGATGCGGGCGGGAGGGCGGTGGGGTCGAGCGCGGCGAGCGCACCCTCGGCATCATCCAGACGCCCGATCAAGACGAGGCGCTTGACCTCGAGATAGCGCGCGTGCGCAGCATTGACCCGATCGCCATGCGCTTCGAGCGTCGCGCGCGCCGCGCCGAGCGCCTTGGCAGCGAAGTGCAAATCACGGGAGGCGAGCGCGACCTCGGCCTCGGCAACGACGCAGCGGGCGCGGGCCACCGCCTCCGTGGCGCCAAATTTTCGCGCTGCGCTTCGCAGCAGCGCCTTCGCTCGGGCGAAGTCACCAAGCTGCGCCATTGCGATGCCGCGCAGGGCGAGAGCGGGCGCGTCGTCCCGCAGGGCAACCCGTTTCAGCGCGCCCAGCGGATCACCCCTCGCCAGTGCCAGTCCCGCGGCGGTGATCAACGAGTCCATCGTAATCCCGTCACACTTGTCACTCCCACCCTCTCGATGCCCGCTTCTAATCTAACTCACGTCCATCAGCCAGAGGAGAAACTACGATGACGAAGCACAAAACCGGAACCCGCTGAATCGACCATGGTCGTGCGATCAAGAGCTTTCCTCGGCGTAGCGGCACTGCTCTTCGCCGCCTGCACGACGGTGACGGCCGTCTGGTGTGCATCCATGTCCGCCCAAGGCGGGATGCCCATGCCCGGCGGCTGGACGATGTCGATGGCCTGGATGCGGATGCCCGGACAGACCTGGCTCGGCGCCGCCGCCTCGTTTCTCGCAATGTGGGTCGTGATGATGGCCGCGATGATGCTGCCCTCCTTGGTGCCGATGCTCTGGCGCTACCGTCAGGCCGCCGCTACGACGGACACGGCGCACCTGGGCGGACTGACGGCGCTGGTGGGCGCGGGGTATTTTTCTATCTGGGCGGTATTCGGCCTGGCCGCTTTTCCTCTGGGCGTAGCGCTGGCGGGGGTGGCGATGCGGCTGCCGGCGGTGGCGCGCGCCGTGCCGACTGCGGTCGGCGCGGTCGTCCTGACCGCCGGCCTGCTGCAGTTCACCGCGTGGAAGGCGCGTCAACTCGACTGCTGCCGCGAGACCCCGGGATGTGGCTTGCGGGCCGACGCCGTTACCGCCTGGCGCCATGGCATGCGCCTTGGCCTACGTTGTTGTTACTGCTGTGTCGGGCTGACGGTGAGTCTGCTTGTCATCGGGGTGATGGATCTTCGCGCGATGGCGGTCACGACGGCCGCCGTCAACGTCGAACGTCTCGCCGGTAAGCGCGTCGCGCGAGCCATCGGGGCCGCGGTCATGGCAGCGGGCTTGGCTCTGCTCGCGCGAGAAGCCGGTCTCGTATGAGGCCGTGTGCGCCCCTAATGCGTGCGACGACCCTCCGCGCCCAGGGCGCGGGCGACCGCCGCCTGGAAGGTCCGCATCGACCACTCGCGCAGATCCTCGCACGCCATCGCGATCATCTTCGCCTCCTCGAGCGACACCTCGGTGACGCTGTAGCAAGCGACAATTTCACCGTTCGTCAGCAGACAGCGCGCAATGCGCGTCTGCACGTCGTAGGTGTACTTGTGGCCGCGGAACCCCAAGCGGAGTTTCCGTTTGAGCGCGGCGCTATCGCGCAGCGGAGCGAGGAGCTCGTTCAGCGCCGCCGCATCGCCGAGACGTGCGAGCGCGGATGAAATCCTTTCCATAACCTGCCTCCATCGTGAACGGTGGCTGTCCTTGGACGATGGGCGAGTTTACTCCTTGCGGGGATTGGCGGCTAATTGACGCGCGCGGCTTTCGGCGCCGCCGGCCGCAGTGGTCAAATTCAACGGAGCGTCATGGAGGACGCGACCCAGCGGCGGCGGTTGCGCAAGGAGCGAAGCAGAGCTGCAAGCTGTAAGTGATACTGGCTCACGCCGCGCTCGGCCATTCGAAGCCCATATTAATCAACAGACTGACGCTCCCAGGGACGCGCGCTTCGGCGACAGTCTGCCGAACGCAGGCCAGCCGAGAGGCCTTTCGCAATGCGGCGCAGGGCTAAATCCATCGCGGCAGAACGAGGCGCCCGGCGATCTCGGCGGCACTCACCGAGTACAACGTCGGCGCCGTCGATACGCTGATCGGCGATATCGTGCCGCCCGATCAACTCATGCGCCGACGAGATCGCGGCGGACGAGACAGCGCCTGGCGCAATGCGGCAGGGCGAAGACGCTCGGCCTGCAGGCCGGGGTCGATCGCGCAGGTGCCCGCCGAATTCAGCGCTCGAGCCACGGTCAAGTCGGCCGAGCGCCGGCCAAGCGAAGAAAATCAACGCCGAAGCGGACGCGGATGTGCTGCGCACGGTTGTGGCGCAGGCGGCGAGCACCAAGGCGGTCGGCGCCGCCGATGCCGAGGTCATTCGGCTGAAGATCAACTCGATGGAAGCGGGCAACTACGCCGTCGTGCAAGTCGCGGAGCCTCAAATCCGGCACAAGACGGCGGCGTGGTCGCCCACCCCCTTGGAAGACTGGACGAATCAAGCATGCAACCGTTGAGCAGTTATACCTTCGCCGATCCCAAGGTCATGCAGAACCCGTATCCGTATTACGAGCGTTTGCGCGCGGAGGACCCCGTGCACTTCGACGAGGGTATCAAGACCTGGCTCGTCACCCGCCACGACGACATCCTGACGGTGGCGCGTAACACCGAGGTCTATTCCGACGAGATGCGCGTCTCCAAGGCGATTCGCTCCCCATTCCAGGACGAGGTCGAGGAGTACATGAAGAGCGAAGGCTTCATGGTGCTCGATCCTGCGGACAGCTTTAAGGTCGATGGCGAGCTGCATGCGCGGCGCCGCAAGCTGGTGGCACATGCCTTTACAGGCCCCACCGTGGCTGCCATGGAAGCGCGAGTGGCCGCGATCTGCCGCGATAAGGCGGCGGCTCTCCTGGGCCGGCCGCAGGCCGACCTGGTCAGGGAATATGCAATGCCGATACCCATCCTGGTCATCTGCGATGCTCTCGGGTTGCCGATGGATCACGTCGATGAAATCAGCCGCGGCGCAGACGCCATGGTGGCGCAGGTAGGGGCGGGCGCGTCACGGGAAGTCGCCTATCAACGCGCACAGAGCGTCCTGCAAATGCATCGCTTCATCCGGCAGGCCATCGAGGAGCGGCGGCGCAAGCCCGGCGCGGACCTCATTTCACAAATCGTTCACGCACGCATCGATGACTCGGCCGAGTCGCAGCTCACGGAGCGCGAGCTCATGGCAATCTCGACGGTGGCACTCGCCGGAGGCGTAGACACGACCCGCAACGGCATCGCTTTCGCGCTGCATGCTCTTGCGACGCGGCCGGATTTACGGGCACGGCTGCGGGCATCCAAGGAGCAGGACAAGGAGATCGGACGCTTCAACGAGGAGACATTGCGGTTCTACTCGCCGGTGCCGCAGCTGCCCCGCATCACCACGGGCGGAAACCGTGCTGCGCGGCAAGACCATCCCGGAAGGTTCATTCGTGATGCTCTGCTGGGCGTCGGGCAATCGCGATTCGCAGCGCTTCGCCGAGCCGGATAAATTCGACATGGATCGCAGCCAGTCTCAACCAGCACCTCGCCCTCGGCACCGGGATTCACTACTGCCTGGGTGCCATGCTGGCGCGTCAAGAGATGAAGTGCGCGGTCAGGGAGATCGTCAACAACGTGCAATCGCTCGAGCTGGCGGTGTCGCCGGAAGCAGCTCGACCTGAGCGACACCATGGTCATTCTTCGTGGCCTGAAGAGCTTGCCCGTGCGGTTGGGGTGATAGCTCGAGCGAGACGAAACGTGGCACCAGCGGACACTGATACGAGCACTCCCCCGCCGCTCGATGCGCGCCGCGTGATTTCCCTGCGAGGGCGGCCGAAATTTTCGAGATCTTGGCGGCTATCGGACGCTCGACGGACGGCGCGTAAAATGGGGCAAGCTGTATCGCTCCGGCAGCATGGCGCGGCTGACGCCGGCCGACTACGAGCGGCTGTCGAAGCTTGCGATCAAAACCATATGCGATCTACGCACTGTCCAGGAACGCACGGCCGAGCCGAACCGGTGGTGCGAGGTTGCAAACATCGGGTATTGGGCGCGCGATCATAGCGACAGTTTTGGTGAGCTGCGCAAGGTCATCGTATCGGGTGTATCGACGGCTGAGAGGGCTCGTGCCGCGATGATCGAAGGCTATCGACGGTTGCCGTTCGAGCAGGCGCCCGCGCATCAGGCGCTCTTCAGCCGATTGGCCGCCGGCGAAGTCCCGCTGGCGTTCAATTGTGCGGCCGGTAAAGATCGGGCAGGCACCGCCGCCGCCCTGATCCTGAGCGCGCTGGGCGTCCCGAGAGAAACCGTGGTGGATGATTACGTGCTTACGAACCGGGTTGTCGATCTCGAGGCTATTTTCATGGACCGCAGGCGCAGGAACGAGCTGACAGACCAATCGAGAGGTGTGGTGACGGCCATATTGAAGGCCGACCCCAGCTATCTGCATGCGGCGCTCGACGCGGTGGAGGAGAAACACGGGAGCATTGCGGCTTATCTGAGGGATGCTTTGGGCATCACCGAAGAGGCTTTATTCACCATGCGGCAAAGCCTCCTGGAATGAGGGCCCGGGGTAGTCCTGGCGCGAACACTCTTGCCTGGGCTTGCAATGCGACATGCATGGCGTAGCAGATATCGAGGCAAGCGCTCGCCCGATCGGCGATAGTGGGATATTCAGATCTGACGAAGGAGGAGGAGGGCGTGTCCGCACTGAGCGATCTGCGAGTCCTTGAGCTGTCGAGCGGTGTCGCGGCCGAGTACTGCGGCAAACTGCTTGCGGATTTCGGGGCCCGCCTCATCAAGGTGGAAGCGCCCGTGGTCGGCGCAAAGACCCGCGCGATGGAACCGCTCGCCGCCGGCGGCGAGTCCAGCGAAAGGAGCGGTTTGTTCGCGTATCTCAACACGAACAAGCAATCCGTGGTGCTGGATCCGGCAAGTCCCGGCGGTCGTGAGGCGCTACGCTCCCTGATCCGCTCGGTCGATGTCATCATCGACGATCATCCGAAGGGTTGGCTCGAGGCTCTCGGGATAGACCCGGCGACCTGCTCATCGCAACATCCTGCTCTCATCGTCTGCTCGATCACGCCATTCGGCTACGAGGCGCCGGCCGCGTTGCAGAGCGCGCGCAGCGTCAATGTGCTGCATAGCAGCTGGGGATATCATTCTCCGTGCCACGCAGATTCTGCCAAACCGCCCTTGAGCGGCGTCGGCCGTTTTCTTCCGGACTACGAGTCGGGCCTCGTTGCGGCGCTCGCCCTGGTCGCTGCCGTGTACTGGCGCGAGAGCTCAGGCCGCGGTCAGTTCATCGACGTCTCGCAACAGGCGTCGATGGCCAGCTTGGTCGACTACGTCCTCGGTCAGATGGTGGCGGGAACCATGGAGGTGAGCGCCCGCCGCCAGGCCTACGATCTTGGCGGACCGGCGACGTTCTTTCAGTGCCGCGACGGATATGTCTATCTTTGGATGTCCGAGCCCGGTCACTGGAACGGAATGTCGACTTTGATGGGTGATCCAGCTTGGATGCGCGAGTATCCGGAGCGCTGGCTGGAGCTCCATGTCACCCCGGAGCGCATCGATCGCTGTCGCGCCGAGATCGCTCGGTGGATGAAGGATCAGAACAAGTCCGACGTGGCGTCGCGGGCGCAGAAGCTGGGCGCGCCGCTCGTTCCCGTCAACACGATGGAAGATGTCTTCCGTTCATCGCAGCTGGAGTTTCGCCGGTTCTTCACGCAGATCGAGCACCCGACCCTCGGCAAGCTGCATTATCCGACCGTGCCGTATCGACTCAGCGCGACGCCGGCGCGAATCGACCAACCGGCCCCGCTCCTCGGGCAACACACGGATGAAGTCATGCGCGAAGTCGCGCGCGGTATCGCCGCCCGCAAGAGCGGGACACCGTGCCGCGGGACGAGCGCGCGCCGCGCGGGGGACCTCTGCAGGGCGTGCGGGTTCTGGAAGTGACCAAGATCTGGGCCGGCCCCTATACCGGCAAGCTCTTGTCTTTTCTCGGCGCCGAGGTCATCCGCGTCGAGAGCTACGATTCGCTCGATGCAACGCGAGCCTTCGGCAACAAGGACATCAACGACGCACCGGGATTTCAGGCCATCAACCCCGGCAAGTACAGCGTCCAGCTCAGCATGAAGGGCGAGGAAGGGCGCCGGCTGGTGCGCGAGCTCGCCAAGGTGTCCGACATTTTCATCGAGAATCTGCGCCCCGGCGCAGCCCAGCGCATGGGGTTGGGCTATGAGGCATTGCGCGCGGTCAAGCGCGACATCATCGCCGTCTCGATGAGCATGCATGGGAATGAGGGTCCGTTGAGCTATCAGACGGGCTATGCACCTTGCTTCTCTGCCCTCGCGGGGATCTGTCACATGGCAGGCTACGAGGGCGGACCCCCGGTCTTGCTCAACCAGCGCTATGGCGACTCAAGCTACGGCACGGCCGCCGCCTATGCCGCGGTCATTGCGTTGCTCCATCGTCGCCGTACCGGCGAAGGTCAATTCGTCGACGTCTCTGCCGTGGAGTCGCTGACTGCAATGCTCGGCGATTCCTTCATGGAGTATTTCGTGACGGGCCAAGTGCCGGAGCGGCAGGGCGCGCGGCACCCCGAGATGGCGCCGCATGGCCTGTATCCGTGCACCGATGGCGAGTGGATCAGCGTGGCCGTGCAGACCGATGAGGAGTGGCGCGCCTTGTGCGAGGCCATGGAACAGCCGGCCCTTGCGGCCCGGTATCCCGATCTGCGCTCGCGCCGCCAGAATGTGCGCGAGCTGGACGACAAGCTTGCAGCCTGGACCCGCAACCAATCCGCTCGGGAGCTCAGTGGCGAGCTGCAGCGCCGCGGTGTCGCCGCATTCAAGAGTCTGAATGCCATCGATCTCGTCAGTGACGAGACGTTGTGGCAGCGTGAGTTTTACAGTCATGTCACCGATCGCGCGCAGCGCTCGATTCCGATCGTCGGCGCCCCGTGGCGGATGTCGGCCACGCCTCCCTCGATGGGTCGTGCTGCCCCGCGCCTGGGCGAGCAGAATGACTACGTTCTCGGGGAACTGCTCGGCTTATCGACCGAGCAACGGCAGCGGCTGGTGGCGGAAAAGGTCATTTATTAACAGCGTGTGGGGGAAATAGAGATGGCGATCAAGGCTGAAGATCTCGTCAAGAAGGCGAAGGAATACATCGAGTACAAAAAGGACAAGAAGACCAAGATCGCGTATCTCACCCTCAACCGGCCTGATCATTACAACGCGACCACGGTGGGCATGCGGCTGCTGTACGGCGACCTCATTCACCGCGCCAACATCGATGACAACGTCAAGGTGCTGGTCGTCCGCGGGGCAGGGGATCACTTCGGCACGGGCGGTGATCTCGACGAGCAAAGTGGCGCGTACGAGGGCGGCGGAGACCCGTCGCTGCTGCATGAATTCGAGATCGACGACCCTGACGTGAAGTACCCGAGCAAGGACGCGTTCCGCTATATCCACGGGCTGTGCGAGCACTACACGAAAGCGCGAGGCGGTTGCCGGAGCCTGCAGGAGTTCAAGAAGATCAGTATCGTCGAGGCCAAGGGCTATTGTTACGGCTGGCACTTCTATCAGACCGGTGACGCCGATATCGTGGTGTCGTCCGAGGATGCTCTGTTCGGCCACCCTTCGTTTCGCTATGTCGGCGTTGCGCCGCGGCTGTGGACATGGCTGGAAACGATGGGGCTGCGCAGATTCCAGGAGATGCTATTCACGGGGCGGCCCTTCACCGCGGCGGAGATGAAAGAGTGCGGATTCGTCAATAGCGTTGTACCCCGCGACAAACTGGACGAGGAAACGCTCAAGTACGCGAGCGCTTGCGCACGAACTCGGCCCATCGACACGGTGGCGGTGCAAAAAACTTTTCTGGAGATCTACAAGCAATACCGCGGCGAGTACATGGGGAGCCTCTTGTCCGCTCAATTAGAGGGACTCTGGCCCTACATGAAACATGAGCCGGGCGATCTGGATTTTCGCGATGCCATGGGCAAAACCAATATCTCCAGCATCGTCAAGGATCTGGAAAATAGCTATCCGCCCGAGTGGCGCATCAGCCGCGGGGGACGCAAGAAAAAGTAGCCTCCGCGGAAGGCTCGCGCCGGCAAAGGCCTACGCCTGCAAAGCGGTCGAGGGTTTGCCCATGCGGTTTGCAAACCAGGCGGCATACGGGGTGTTGCGGACGAGGCGGCGATTGTAGTCCGGCGAGCCATCTTCCCACCAGACCTCGCCGCGCTCCCCGAGGGCCCGCTTGGCAGTATCTACTCGCTGCCTTGCGGCCATCCGGTCACGGGAATCCGTCGCCACCAGCACCGCTCGCCGCGCGCTCATGAGTTCGTGCACAAGCTTGGCGTGCTCGGCCGGGTCCAGAAATGGGTTGCTCAATCGCCATAGCCGGCCGCGGATGATCAAATAACGGCGGTCGGGCGTCCAGCAATCGTCGCGCGTCCGCATAACGCTCATGCATCTAACGCTCATGTATCCATGGTAACGTGCCTTTAGCGGACTCGGGCATCGTGAGAAGATCCCGTTTGAGCGCAGGCTTTGTCTGACACGGAGGGCGCGCCGCGCCGAAGCGAGAAGCATGGCACCGCTGGAAGGATGGGATAATTTCTACGTGATTCTCGGCTCGGGCGCCGCGGCTTTGCTGGGGCTCACGTTCGTCGTTATCGCGCTGCTAGCGGAACGGCGCGCGAGCCCGGCCGGCATGTCCGGCTATATCACACCGACCGTCGTGCATTTCGGGACCGTGCTGGGCCTGTCCTGCTTCGTGAGTATGCCGCACCAGAACGTCATAGCCCTGAGTCTGGGTTTCGGCTCGACGGCCACGGGCTTGCTGATCTATACGGGCGTCATCAGCGCGAATATGCGCCGCTTCTCATTCCAGTATGTTCCCGTGCTGGAGGACTGGATCTGGCATGTGATCTTGCCGGCCCTCGTCTACGGCGTGCTGCTGGCCATGGCATTTTTCCTCTGGCATGAGCCGCGCGAGAGCATGTACGGCATCGCGGCCGCATTGGTGCTGCTGCTTTTCGTCGGCATACATAACTCCTGGGATGTCGCGGTGTCGGTCACCGCGCAAAACAAGAAAGACGAAGAGAAACAGCGAGGGGATACGTCCCGCTAGGGGCGCAGCTAGAATTTGTAACGCACGCCGATGGTGGGGTTGATATTGGTGGAATGCAGATAGCCGCTCGCCGCGCCGTCGTGCACGCCGCTGTACATGGCGCCGAAGTAGCTGTCAAAGTGAATGGTGAAACGGTAATCGGCATCGAAGGAGAAGGCGTCGAGGCTCCCGCTGCAGGTACTGTGCGCGGTCGTCGTGCAGCCCGCCTGTGCTCCCGTGCCGTAGGCGTTCTGGTTGTAACCATAGTAAGCCGCGGTCAGGTCGAGGCCGGGGATGACCGTATAACGAACACCGGTCCAATATACATTCACGATCTTCGACTTGTTGTAGGCATTGTTGGTGACGAAGGCGAGTACATAACCGCCGATATCGTTGAAGCCGGCGCTCAACGGCCGCGTGGGATTCTCATACTTGATGTACTCGTAGCCGGCAAAGAACTTGAACGGGTCCAGCTTGTAAAACGCCATGAGTGAATAGGCCGTATTGTCCGAGATGGTCGCGGCGAGCGAATTCGAGATCGAATAGCCCAATCCCGGAAGCTTGGCGACCTGAGCGGCGGTTAGGTAGGTGGCGGTGATGGCGCTATTCTCTTTGGAATAATAGGCGTCGATCGACGCGCCCGCGTAATCGCCGCCCAGATTTGCCTGGTAGGCCGTATTGGCCGAGCCGCTCGAATTGTTGAATTTGTAGAAGGCGCCGAGGTGCACCAGATCGTTGAACTCTAACGGTGTACTTCACCGTCGAATCGAGCCGGTTGTCCTCTTGGGCGCCGCCGCCGGAATAGGTGTTGGAGGCGCCCAGCAGACCGAACGCCGTGGCATTGTAGTTAGGGTCGTACTCGATGACGCCCTCCATCAGCAGAGTCACCTGGCGACCGAAGGTCAGTGTGCCGAATCGCGCCGACTTGAGACCGACCCAGGCCGTTTGAAAGGCCTGCCCCGCGGAGCTGCCGTCGACGTTTACGGTCTGAGCGGTCAGGGATCGGCCGTTGTTCACAGCGAGCGACTTCAGAGAATCGGCGATTTCACCCGATTGCGGATTGAAGAAAGTCTCGAGTTGGAATACTCCCGACAAGTCGTCGTTGAGGGGTTCGATTCCCTGCAATCCGACTCGCGACTGGCCCATGTTGCTCGGGGTGACACCGACCACGGAGCCGTTGCTGTTCTGACGGACGATGTTTCCGCTGGCAGCGGGCCGATAAGGCGTAAATGGCGCACTGTGGGTATCGTATTGCACGCCGAGGTCGATCACGCCGTAGAGCGTGATGCCGTGCCAGGTCAGGCTGTCGTCACCCGTGATGCCGGGCCCTGTCTTTTGTTGAGCTTCCGCGGGGAGGTAAGCGATCAGCGCCGTCAATAGGAGCGACGCGCACCAGGCGCGCTTTAGGCCAAATCCATTGGGCGGCCATCCAATTGTGCGATCCATTGAATTCTTGTCTCCCGTTTTCTTGTTAGAAGTCGCTGCAGACTCGCATCGTTATGAATTGCGGGCTTCCCGTCAAAGCATGAATGTGCATAAGAACATGCACTTCCGGCTCTCGGGGAGACAGGGCTATAGCGCGGCGGCATGAGGACATGCTCAGTTGCTATGCGACGGGAGAACGGGGGTCTTTTAACCTGAACACCCTTTAAGTCAGTAGAGACCTCTCATGGCGAATGTGGAGCTGCGCGGCCTTCGCCTTCCGGTCCGGGAATCCCTGTGGACCGAGTTCATCCGCAAGGAGGACTGGTGGGCCGTTTGGATCAGCTTGGGGCTGATCGGTGTTGCCATCGCGAAGTTCGCAAGCGGCGGCTCGCTCCAATGGATTGCGGTCGCCCCCCAGAAATGGGGCAACGCCACTGAGCTGGCAGGCCAACTCCGCCCGCAAGGAATCCGCTACCTCGCTCTGGGCCTGTTGTGGGCCGTATTGTTCGGTACGGGCGCCGCGGCATTGGGTCTGAGGTTCTCGAAGTTCCTACTCGCATTTGTTCCACTCTTTCTCGCTGCGGCGGCTATCTATGTTCTCGGCCTGTGGGCTCAGGCCGCGCATTACAACCTCGAGCCGCCGCTGGTTGCTCTCGGGCTGGGCCTCTTGGTGTCGAATACCATCGGAGCTCCTCGCTGGCTCGAACCTGCGCTGCGGGTGGAGTTCTACATCAAGACCGGTATTGTGCTGCTCGGTGCGAGCTTGCCTCTCACGCTGCTTGCCTGGGCGGGACCGGTCGCCATCGTGCAAGCGGCGATCGTGAGCGTGGTCACTTTTTCGGTCATCTATTTCAGCGCTGTGCGGCTCGGGCTCGAGCCGCGGTTCGCTGCGACCTTGGGAACCGGCGGCGCGGTCTGCGGCGTATCCGGCGCCATCGCCATTGGCGGGGCGGTCGGTGCCAAGAAGCAGGACGTTTCGGTGGCGATTTCGTTGGTGGTCGTGTGGGCCGTCGTCATGATTTTCGCTCTGCCGCTGGTTTGTCGGAGTCTCGGCCTGTCGACCGGGGTCGCCGGTGCCTGGATCGGAACGTCGGAGTTTGCCGATGCGGCGGGATTGGCCGCGGCGCAGGCCTATGGGGGCTATGCCGGCCACGTCGCGGGAATCGCCGGGCGCTCCGAGGACGCCGTGGCCGCTTTCACATTGATGAAAGTCATCGGCCGCGACGTCGGGATCGGCGTGTGGGCCTTCGTGCTTTCGCTCGTCGCCACTCATCGCTGGGATCGGAGCGGCGTGCAAAGCCGGGCGAGCGCGCGCGACATTTGGCGCCGCTTTCCTAAGTTCGTGTTGGGCTTTCTGCTCGCCTCCGCAATTCTCACGCTGGTGTCGCGGGGCTACACCTATGGGGACTACAAGAAAGAGGTGGTTCCCGCGTTGGTCGCCCCGCTTCAAGTGCTGCGCACGTGGGCGTTTACGTTCGCATTCTTGAGCATCGGACTGACCACGCGCCTGCGCGAGTTCAAGGTCGTCGGCGCGCGGCCGTTCTATGCCTTCGCCATCGGCGTATGCGTCAATTTGGCGCTCGGTTTTGTGCTGTCCACTCGAGTGTTCGGAGATTTCTGGAGTCGAGTGGGACAATGAGTGCGAAGGACGCGGGCGCCTGCGGGACGTGCCGACACTTCGAGCAACGCGCGCGGGTCCTGGAATCGATGCTGCCGGGATTATCTGCGCTGAGCTCCGCGTATGCCTCGGTGCGGGCGGCAGACGGATTATGTACGTTGCGGGACCGATATGCTGCCCAGTCCAGCAGCTGCGATTTCCACGATCCGCTTCAGTCTGAAATCGGCACGTCCCTCTGATCAGCGTGCCTTCGCAACGCACCTCTGCTACCGTCCGGTCTTTCTGGCCGAGGAGTGCCGCGGGGGCGAGCGCAAAGTATGGCTCAAAAGATTCGCGTCGGCATCCTGTTCGGCGGCCAGTCCGCCGAGCACGAAATATCGATCTTATCCGCACGCAACGTCCTCGAGGCGCTGGATCTCTCGCGCTTTGAGCCGCTGCTGATCGGGATCGACAAGAGCGGACGATGGCTGATACAGGACGCGCAGAGGCTCCTCAGCAGCGCGCGCGACCCGCGACAGGTGCGCATCGAAGAGGGCGCACCCGCGCGACTTCCCTCGGCGTTCGGAGAAACGGCGCCGCCCCGGGAGGCTCCCTCCTCGTTGCCCGACGTGATCTTTCCGGTCTTGCACGGCACGATGGGAGAGGACGGAGCCGTCCAAGGCCTCCTTGAATTGGCCGGCATTCCCTACGTCGGGGCGGGCGTGCTGGGCTCGGCAGTTGGCATGGACAAGGACGTCATGAAGCGGCTGCTGCGGGATGCAGGCATCGCTGTCGCGGATTTTCGGACCCTGCGGCGACGTGCATTCGACCGGGACGCGGAGGGCGCGTGCCGCGAGCTGGCTGCGCCGGGCTTTCCGCTCTTCATCAAGCCCGCGAATGCGGGATCATCGGTCGGTATTACCAAGGTAGAGGATCCGGCCGACCTCGAGAAGGCGGTGCGCCACGCCTTTGAATTCGACACCAAGGTGCTCGGCGAAGTCGGGATCTCGGGCCGCGAGATTGAGCTCGCGGTACTCGGCGGCGATCCGCCCACGGTGTCCGTGGCGGGCGAGATCATCGTCCGGCACCGCGACGGCTTTTACTCTTATGACGCGAAATATATTGACGATAAGGGGGTCGAGCTCGCGTTGCCCGCGCGTATCACGCCCGATGTGCAGGCCGAAGCACAGGCCATCGCTCTAAAAACTTTCGAGATTTTGGAATGTGAAGGCCTGGCGCGGGTGGATCTATTCCTGACCGCGCAAGGCGAGCTTTTGGTGAATGAGATCAACACCCTTCCGGGATTCACCGCCATTTCGATGTACCCCAAACTCTGGGCGCTGTCCGGGCTGACGCCGCGGGCACTCGTTTCGAGGCTGATCGACCTCGCACTGCAGCGAGCGAGACAACGCTCGGCCTTGCGGCGCTCGATGTAAGGCAGCGCGGCTCGAATCGCATGCCGCAACGTTCGGGCAGTGCCAATCTCCCCCTGCACTCCGGTCACGTACCCGCGTGGCTCTCAGGGCGCATGGCGAAACTCGGGCGGGTCATCGTCGAAGCCATCGTGCTCGAATACGGGCGAGCGGAACTCTTGCGCCGGCTCGCGCATCCCTTCTGGTTTCAGTCCTTCGGCGCGGTGATGGGAATGGATTGGCATTCCTCGGGAATCACCACGAGCGTAGTCGGGGCATTGAAGCGGGGGCTCGCGCCGATCCAGAGCGAGTTGGGCATCTATGTGTGCGGTGGCAAAGGGCGCAAAGCGCGGCAGACCCCCGCGGAACTCGCCGCGGTCGGCGACAGCACAGGAATCGACGCGCAGGCCCTCGCGACCTCGAGCCGCTTGGTGGCCAAGATCGACGCAGCCGCCGTGCAGGACGGATTCGATCTGTATTTGCACGCCTTCGTCGTGAGCATCGAGGGGGCTTGGTGCGTGGTCCAGCAAGGCATGAACGAGACGCTGAAAGAAGCGCGGCGCTACCACTGGCAATCGGAGAACCTCGACGGGTTCTTCGATTCGCCGCATTCAGGCATCGAGGGACGCAACGTGGGCGTCATCGTCAATCTGGCCGATGTACGCGCGCAACGCAGCCGCCTCGCCAGCCTGGAGCTCGCACGCACGAATCCCGATCGCACGCTCGCGGTGCTGCGGCGCTGGCGCGAGGCGGGAAATCTCGCGCTGCCGTTATTTCCGGAACTCGATGCTGCGCCGCCGGAGCCGGCGGCGTCTTCACAGCCGCACCTTGACTTGCCGCACCACCACGAGATTCGCGCGACGGACGTCTCGCTCAAGCGCCTGCACGCGACGCTCGCGGCCGCGGCCGAGCGCGAGCCGCGGGATTTCGCCGAGCTGCTGCTCCAGCCCGGCGTGGGAGCGCGCACCGTCGCCGCGCTCGCGTTCGTTGCCGAGATCGTGCACGGGGCACCGTCGCGCTTTTCCGATCCCGCGCGGTTCGCGTTCGCCCATGGCGGCAAGGACGGGCATCCGTTTCCGGTGCCGCTCAAGGTCTACGATGCGACGCTCGGCGTGCTCAAGCGCGCGGTTGAGCGGGCGCATCTCGGCTCGAGCGAGGCGCTTGCGGCCCTGCGCCGGCTCGACGCGCAAGCGCGCCTGCTCGAGGCGCGCGCGAGTGGACCGAGCTTCGAAGCGCACGTCGCCGAGGAGCGAGGTCGATCAGGCTGCTACGGCGGTCGGCGCGTCGGTCACTGAGAGGAGTACGTGCAGCGTCCTTGAAATATAATTAACTTGAATAACGAGTAGTAATATATTGATAAGCACAAAGCCTCGTAGGCCGGATTAGACTCAGAGGCCGGTCGACGATTCTCAGCAACAACAGGGAGACCCAATGCGAACTCACTTGCGTTTATTATCCGCTCTGGCCCTTGGCGCCTTTTTGGTCGCCGCTTGCCATCAGGGCAAGTCGCCCGATCAGGTGGCCGCCGAAGTCGCGAAAGCGCAGGATAAGGCAAATGCGGAACTCACACGCGCCGAGCAGCGCGCCGACAAGGATGTCGAGAACGCGGCAGGCAAGGTCGACGACAAGCTGACCGCCCTCGACAACGGTGCGGCCACCGATGCCTACAAGGTCGCGCTCGCTAAGGCGGACGGCGATCGCAAGGTGGCGCTCGCGCAATGCGACTCGGTGAGCGGCGATGCCCAGAAGGCGTGCAGGAGTCAAGCCGGTGCCGATTATGACGCGGCGAAAGCCAACGCGAAGGCCGCGGAGCTGTCCCTGAAGTAATAAGGCGGCAGAGGCGTGCCCCTCGCCCGGGGAGGGGCACGCTCAGTCACCGTCGCACGTGCCACGCCCGCTCGATGAGCAAGCGCGTGTGGGCGCTAGAAGTGGGGGCGGTAATAAAGGCGTCTGGGACGACACGAAAGCTATAGGCTAGAAATAACTAGAATAACCAAGTCTAGTGTGCAGATAACTAAGGGATTATCCTGCGTATTAGCACCGCCACAGCCGTGCAATTGCAGGACTCCGCCGACGGCAAAACGGCCGTCCTGGCCCTATAGGTCAGGGGGCCGCCCACCTACACTGCGATCAAGCAGTTAAAAAGTAGTTAAAAGTTAAGAGGGGAACAGCATGCAGGTATCTCGACGCCTCGCAGGCGTAGGCGCGGCCTTGATGATATGTGCGACGTTTGCGGGCTGTCAGAAGGCTAAACCCGTCGCGACGTCCGCGGATATCGCCGCAGCGCAAGCGGACGCCCAGAAGGAGATCGCGCAGGCGCACGTCGAGGCCAGGAAAGATGTGAAGAATGCCGCGAAGCTCGCGGGCGGCGATTCCAAGGACGTGGCGCTTGCCAGGGTGACCGGCAGCTTCGACATCGCCATGGCGAATGCCGACGGAGCTCACAAGGTCGCGGTAGAGCAGTGTCTGACTTTATCGCCGCCCGAGCAGCAGCCCTGCAAAAACCGAGCGGACGACGATTACCAGACCGCGGCAGCCAACGCCAAGGCTGAGCGCGTCGCGCAGCTGCAAAAAACTCCGTAAGGCCGCTTCGGCTAATCCCATCAGCAACAATAGGTAAACCCATGCGAACTCATTTGCGATCATTATCCGCTCTCTCGGCGTTGACGCTCAGCGCCTTCATGCTCGCGGCATGCCATCAAGCGAAGTCGCCTGACCAGGTGGCCGCCGAAGTCGCGAAAGCACAGGACAAGGCAAACTCGGAAGTTGCGGGTGCCGAGCAGAGCGCCGACAAGAATGTGGCCAACGCGGCCGGAAAGGTCGGCGATAAACTGACCGATCTCAACAACGACGCGGCCGGCGACGCCTACAAAATCGCTGTCGCGCAAGCGGACGGTGATCACAAGGTCGCGCTCGCGCAGTGCGATTCCATGAGCGGCGATGCGCAAACTGCGTGCCGGAAGCAGGCCGACGCCGCTTACGATGCTGCCAAGGCCAATGCGAAGGCGACGGAGCAGTCCCAAAAGCAATAAAGCTGGAGCAATAAAGCTGCGCCTTACGAGGGCGCGATCGTGGGTGCAATTACTCGCCGAGCACGTGCAGCACGATGCGGCGCTCGTGGGGCCGGCGGCGATGCTCGAACAGATAGATCGCTTGCCAAGTACCGAGGCCGAGCCGCCCGTCCTCCTCGGTGATGTCGAGGAGCCCGCGTCCGCGGGTGCGCACCGACAAAAAGCCGCTCGCCTGGCGCATTTCAGGCTACTCGTCGTCTGCCGCCGCATCGTGCCGCACGCGCGCGAGCGTGCGGCGTCCTGCCACAATGAATTCCAGAAAGGCGCGGGCCTCGGCGCTCGAATAGCGGCCGCTCGCGATCTCCGCAGCGGCGCGCTCGCGCAGATTGCCTCCGCGCGCGAGCGTCTCGCGATACGCCTGCTTGATCTCCGACAGCACCTCACGCTTGAATCCGCGGCGCCTGAGACCCACCATGTTCAGACCGTATACGGTGTTGCGCTCCGTCGCCAGGCAGAAAGGCGCGACGTCGCTCGAGATGCGTCCGCCGCCACCGATCATGACGCTCTCGCCGATGCGCACGAACTGGTGGATGACTGCACCGCCGCCGAGAAAGGTGCGCTCGCCGATGTGTACGTGACCGGCCAGCAGTACGGCGTTCGCGATTACCACACGCTCGCCGATGCGGCAGTCATGCGCCACGTGACAGCCGGTCATCAGGAAGCAGTCCGCGCCGACCGTGGTCGACTCGCCGGGCTTGGTCGCGCGATTGACGGTGACGTGCTCGCGGATCACGGTGCGTGCCCCGATACGCACACCCGACGGCGTCTCCGGCTTGAAGCCGAGATCCTGCGGATCCCCGCCGAGCACGGCATAGGGATGCACCACCACGCCGTCCTCGAGATGGCAGTGGCGGCCGATGAGCGCGTGCGCGTGAATCACGCAGCCCTCACCGAGACGGGCACCTTCCTCGATGTGCGCAGCCGGGTGAATGCCCTGACTCACCGGGCGTCCGCGTAGACCTTGATCAGTCGATAGAGAAATTCGCGGCAATCGAGCAGCGACTGCACGCTCACATACTCGTTCAGACCGTGGATGTGTCCTAAGTCCGGGCCGACGAATATAGGCTCGATGCCGTATGTCGGGATGCCGGCGGCATTCAAGAACTGTCCATCGGTCGCGCCCGGCTGCAGAATCGGCACGACGGGAATGCCAGGAAACATCTCTGCCGAGATTTTCTCGACCGGGCCCAAGATTTCCGCAGTCAGAGGCGGGGGCGGAGAGCTCGGGCCGCGGGTTTCCAACGTTGTGATTTTGACCGCCGGGTCCGCAATGAGCTCCTCGAGCTTCGCGCGCACGGTTTCAGCCGCCACGCCCGGGTAGATGCGGCAGTTGATGTTGGCCCGCGCCCGCTGCGGCAGAGCATTGGTGGCATGACCGGCATCGAGCATGGTGGCGACGCAGGTCGTGCGCAGGGTTGCGTTCCAGCTCGGATCCTTGGAAGAGACGAGCTCGATGGCGGCAGCATCGTGTGGATCCTTGACCAGCGCACGCATCGCTCCGGCGACCTGACTGTTGCCGCGAGCTGCCTGAACGGCCGCCATGCCGGTGAAGTAGGCACGACTCCCGTCGGTGAATTGCGCCGGAAACTCGTAGCTCTGGATGCGCAGGAGCGCCGCGGCCAGATGGTAGATGGCATTGTCCTTGACCGGCCGCGAGCTGTGTCCGCCCGCATTCGTCACTTCCAGTCGAAAGTTCTGCGAAGTCTTCTCGCCCGCCTGGATTTCGAGCAATACACGGTGACCCTCGGCGTCGAGTTCGCCCGACGCTCCCTCGTTCACCGCGAAGGCGGCATCGATCAGGTCGCGCTGATGGGCGACCAGCCACTCCGCGCCGTTGAATGCACCGGCGGTCTCCTCGCCGCAAGTGAGAGCAAGCTTGATGGTGCGGCGGGGGCGGAAGTGTTCCTGTTGGAAACGCACCAGCGTGTCGACCCAGATCGCGGCCTCGGCCTTGTCGTCGATGGAACCGCGCGCGTAGAAGGTGCCGTTCTCCTCCACGAGCTTGAACGGGTCGCGGGCCCAGTCCTCGCGCTTCGCTTCGACGACGTCGATGTGCGCCAGGAGCAAAATGGCCTTGAGCTTGGGATCGCGGCCGGGATAGACGGCGACCAGTCCGCCCTCCTGGGGGTGATCGGGCGCCGCGAAGGGGTGTAGATCCGAGTCGGGGAAGCCCGCGGCCTTCAAACGAGCCGCCATGCGCTCGGCGGCGAGGGTACAGCTGCCGCTCGAGAGCGTCGTGTTGGTTTCGACCAGCTCCTTGTAAAGATCCCTGAAGGACGCCTCTCCCGGGCTGCCGGCAGCTGCGGCATCGAGACTTATAGTCGAGCAGGAGAAAGCCGGCGAACACCAGGATCTTGAGCATGAGTTCCCCAATGGAGCGTTGTTATTGCGACGCCGCCTATCATAATTGCCCGCAGGCCGGGGAGCGAGGCTCAGGTGCCGGTAGCAGATACCGGACGGGGGTCACGTATTCCAACGCGCCTGCCAAGCTGCGTACGCATCCTGGCTCAAAACGTGGCCTGGGTATCGGCGCGCCCGGTGGACGCATGGTACCAAGTGCCGCCATGGAAGAACCGCTGCGACCGATCGCGCGCCCGCCCGAAGCTCCCTGCCTTCGAGACGTGCCGCCGGATGATCTCGGGGCGCTGCTGCGCTCGCGGGTCCCGATGATCGTCATCGAGTCGCGCGACGAGCCGCAGGTGCTCAAAGCGCTGCTGCGTGCCTGCCCGTCGCAGGCCTTGGGCGGGAGCGATTTGCCGCTGTTTCAATGGACGGTCACGGACGGTCTGAAGCGCATCGACCGCGACGTGGGGGCCTCCCAGCGGACCGTCGCCGAGCCGGCGGACGTGCTGCGTCACATCCGTGCGACCAATCTCCCGGGCGTGTTCGCGCTCCTCGATTTTCATCCTTACCTGCAGGATCCGACCCATGTGCGGCTGCTCAAGGATATCGCGCTCGATTACGAGCGCTGCGCGCGCACCATCGTGCTCATCAGCTACGAGCTCGCCACTCCGCCCGAGATCGAGCACCTGACTGCGCGCTGCGCGCTGGCGCTGCCGGATCGCAACGAGCGCCGCCAGCTCATCGAGGATGTCGCACGCCAGTGGATGCACAGCAACCCGAAGCAGGCGCTGCGCATCGACAAGCACGCGCTCGCGCTTGCTGGTGGAGAACATGAGCGGCCTGTCCGCCTCCGATACGCAGCGTCTGGCGCGCAAGGCCATTTTCGATCACGGCGCGATCCTCGCCTCCGATGTGCCGATGGTGATGCGCGCGAAGTACGACCTGTTGAACCGCCAGGGCATCCTGCGCTACGAGCACGACACCGCGCACTTCACCGACGTGGGCGGCTTGTCGAATTTGAAATGGTGGCTGGAGAAGCGCTGTCCGGCGTTCGACGGCTCGGCGCCGCAGCTCGATGCCCCGAAGGGAGTACTGCTCCTCGGCGTGCAGGGCTGCGGCAAGAGTCTTGCGGCCAGCGCCTGCGCCGGCATCTTCAACGTGCCGCTCCTGCGCCTCGACTGCGCCGCGCTGTTCGACAAGTATGTGGGCGAATCCGAGCGCAATTTGCGCGAGTCCCTGGGCACGGCGGATCTGCTGGCGCCTTGCGTTCTGTGGATCGACGAGATCGAGAAGGGCTTCGGCACGGGCGACTCGGACGGCGGATCGTCGCGCCGCGTGCTGGGCGCCTTTCTCACCTGGCTGGCTGAGAAGCGCAGCCGCGTGTTCGTGGTGGCCACCGCCAACGACATCTCCGCGCTCCCGCCGGAGCTGATCCGCAAGGGCCGCTTCGACGAGATCTTCTTCGTGGATCTTCCCGATCAGAAGACGCGGGCGGAGATCCTGCGCATTCACGCCGCGCGCCGCGGGCATCGCCCTCGACGCCGCATCGCTCGAGATGCTCGCCCAAGCGTGCGACGGCTTTGCGGGCGCCGAGATCGAGCAGGCGGTGGTTGCCGCGGTCTATAGCGCGAATGCGCAGCACCGCGCGCCCGATGCACAGATTCTGCGCGCCGAAATTGCCGCGACCCGGCCCCTCGCCGTGGTCATGTCCGAGAAAGTGGAGGCCCTGCGGGAATGGGCCGACGGACGCACCGTATCGGCGGCCTGACGGAATTTAGACCTATTTCGCACCGTTTTTAGCCGGGGCGGCCGATGATAGTGAGGTGTTGCCTCAAGACCGCCCCAAAAAGCCTCCGGTATCCGCGAAGGCGTTCAAAGTCGCCAAGGCGCCGACTCTGCCGCTTGCCCTGACGCCTCCGTCCAATCCCAAAGAAGCGGCGGCGTTCGCCTTTTTGCAAAAGCTCGGCGATGAGCTCGTTTCCGGGCCGCTCAACTTGCCGTGCTTTCCGGACGTCGTGCCCCGCGTGCGCCAGGCGCTGGGCGACCCCGCCAGCACCTCGGACGATATCGTGCGCATCGCAGGCACCGAGCCGCGCTTGGCCGCCCGCATCCTGCAGACCGCCAATTCGGTGGTGTTCAACCCTGCAGGCGCCGCGTTCTCCGATCTGCGCCATGCGGTGACCCGGCTGGGTTATCACCTCGTGCAATCCGTCACCATGGCCTTCGCCCTGCAGCAGCTCAGGGCTGAGCCATCGCTGCGGCCCGTCGCCAAGCAATTGAACGCGCTCTGGGAGAAGAGTGTCGCGGTCGCCTCGATATGCCAGGTCATCGCCGCCCGGCTGCGGGTTCCCACGGACAAGGTCTTTTTGACCGGCCTCCTGCACGGCATCGGCTATTTCTACATCATGGTCAGCGCCGGCGAGCGCGGCAGCGGTATCGATCTCGACAGCGCGTTCGTGGACTTCGTGGCCGAGCGGCATCCGGCGATCGGCCGGGCGGTGATGGAGAAATGGGGCTTCGAGGTGGTGATGTGCGAGGCGGTCGGCCAGCAACACGACTACCAACGAACATCCAAGCGCAGGGCGGACATCACGGATGTGTTGATCGCGAGTGTCGTCCTCGCCGATGCGCTGCTCGAACGGCAGGGAGATCTGGGGCGCTGCGCCGGAGTGAACGCATTCGCCGCGCTCGGCTTCCGCGAAGAGGATCTTCGCGCTATCTTGCGCCATACCGAGCACACGCTCGAGTCGCTGCGCGAAAGCCTCGGCCGCTGAGCGGTCAGCGTTTCTCCTACGACATCCGAGGCGCGCGGCGGACGGCGCGTTACTCCTTGAACCCGTAGCTTGGCTCTGCGCGGCGCCGCGCTCAACGACGGAGCGGACATGGACGGGGCAGTGATCGAGAGCGACGTTCCCGCCCGCATGGACCGGCTGCCCTGGTCGCGATGGCATGTGCGTATCATCGTGGCGCTCGGCACCTCCTGGATCCTCGACGGATTGGAGGTCACCCTGGTCGGCTCGCTGTCCGGCGTGCTGCAGACCAAGAACGGCCTCTCGCTCACCGACCAGCAAGTGACGGGCGCCGCGACTGTCTATCTCGCCGGTGCCGTCATCGGCGCGCTGCTCTTCGGGCGTCTGACTGACCGTCACGGACGCAGACGGCTGTTTCTCGTCACGCTCGCGACGTATTCCATCGCGACTCTGGGAACGGCCTTTGCGGTGAATTACCTGTCATTTGCCATCGCGCGATTCGTCACGGGAATGGGTATCGGCGGAGAGTACGCGGCGATCAATTCGGCGGTCGACGAGCTCATACCCGGCAAGATTCGCGGCCGGGTGGACCTCTTCGTCAACGCCACTTTCTGGGTGGGCGCTTCCTTGGGCGCGGTCGCAACGCTCCTGCTCTTGAGCAGCTACGGGCCGCCGCATGCCTGGGGCTGGCGCCTGGCGTTCGGCATCGGCGGGGTGTTGGGTTTCGGCGTGCTCATTCTGCGCCTTGCGGTTCCCGAGAGCCCGCGCTGGCTGATGCTGCGGGGACGCGAACGCGACGCGAGCGCCGTGGTCGAGGCCATCGAGAGCGAGATTCGCGAGCACATCCGGGAGCTCCCTGCCGTCGCGGAGAAACCGCTCAGGCTCAAGACCCGCGACCACACGCCCTGGGGCGAGATTTTCCGGCACATGCTCGGCCCGAGCCGCAGCCGATCGGTCCTCGGGCTGGTGCTCATGGTGGGACAGGCGTTTTTCTTCAATGCGATGTTCTTCACCTTCGGCCTCGTCGCCAAGCAGTTCTATCATCGCAGCGATGCCCTGTTGCCCTTGCAGCTCTTGCCGTTTGCCATCGCCAGCTTTCTCGGGCCTGTAATCCTCGGACCGTTCTTCGATCGGATCGGACGCAAGCCCATGATCACCGGCTCTTATGCGGTTTCGGGGATCGGGCTTGCCGTCATCGCCGTGCTGTTCGGCTTCGGGGTGTTGAGTTTGAACGCCCTCACCGCGGGCTTTGCGGTGATTTTCTTCGTCGCCTCCGCGGCGGCGAGTGCGGCCTATTTGACCGTGAGCGAGATATTTCCGCTGGAGATCAGAGCGCTTGCCATCGCGATTTTTTATGCATTCGGGACGCTCATCGGCGGCGTCGGCGCACCGCTCTTTTTCGGCAGCTTGATCGCCGGCGGCTCGAGAGCGCATCTCGCCCTGGGATATCTCCTCGGCGCCGCACTCATGCTGGCGGGAGCGCTCTGCGAGTATCTCATCGGCGTCGAGGCGGCCGGCAAGTCGCTCGAGTCCGTTTCACAGCCGCTGCAGAGCGCTTGACCTCAAGTGCGCTTGAGCTTGTACGCTCGCGAGCATCGGCAATCGAGGCACCCGTGCTCAAGACGATCGCGCTCTTCTCCAGTTCACGCCGCCGCGGGAATACCGGCCGGCTGATCGATCGAATCGCGTCGGAACTGAATATCGAGATCGTCGATCTCGCCAGCCGGCGCATGTCATCGTATGACTACGACCACCGTAACAGAGACGATGACTTCGAGCCTCTGATGAGGCGTGTGTTGGCGCACGATCAGATCATCTTTGCAACGCCGATATATTGGTACGCGGTCAGTCCAGCGATGAAGGTATTTCTCGATCGAATATCCGATCTTCTGGAACTGCCGGACCTTCTCGCTGAAGGTCGCCGCTTGCGGGGAAAGAATGCGTATGTGGTCTGCACCTCGATCAGCGATGAACCTTCGGGCGCGTTCTTGGATGCGTTTATCGAGACCTTCAACTATCTCGGGATGCACTTCGGCGGGGTGGCGCACGTCAACTGTCAGGAAGGATTCCTGCCCGCAATCCACGACTCGATGGCAACGGGGTTTGCGGCGCAGGTGAGAGCGGCGGTAAGAAGGGATGGCATAGTCAGTCTATAGAACTCGGTGTAATCTGCGTGCGACGCCGATCGCCGGTCTGCCGCCGGTGAAGGATAAGAAGGCGGGCGATGAGACCGAATTCCAGAGCCAGTACTTGTTCAACACGTGTATTCACCCATTGCCGTGACATAAATTCCCCCGGAAGACGGTCTAATCATCACTATTAGCCAGGGAGCGCTCATGAATATTGTGGTGGGATCATTGATTGATTGGCCGCGGAAGGTCGCGCAGCATTTGCTGTGGTTGGCGCCGCTCTTCGCGCGCATCACGGTGGGCTGGGTGTTCCTGTGGAGCGGGTGGGGGAAGCTCAACAACTTGCCGCAGGTGACGCAGAATTTCATCGACTGGGGCATCCCGTTGCCGCACCTCTTGACCCCGTTCACCTCGGGAGTCGAGTTCTTCGGCGGTCTGTTTCTGCTCGCGGGACTGCTCACGCGCATCTCGGCGGGCGCCCTCGGCATCACCATGATCGTCGCCATCAAGGCGGCCAAGTGGGGCGACGTCGATTCCCTCGAGACGCTGCTCGGATTCGACGAGTTCGAATACCTGGCCCTGTTTCTGTGGCTTGCGATCGCCGGGGCGGGAACTGTTTCGATCGATCATTGGCTGGAGCGTTGGTATTTGCGCACGCGCGGGCAGGGCGTGCGCCGCAACAGCGTGGCCGGCGCGCAGTTGTAAGAATTACACGTTCTGCCTGCGGCGTCGGTGAGTGATCGGCTCACGGCAATCGGTTAGTCTTTCCCCGATGTGCGCCGCTTCTGCAATCCCCGACGCCGCCGCGCCGGATTCACCTCACGTACCGGGATTTCTACGGGGCGGCGGCGAAATGGGTGCGCGCATGCGCGCCCTCGACTGGGCTCGCACGCCGCTCGGCGCGGCATCGGGCTGGCCGCAATCGTTGAAAACCGTGGTGCGGGTGATGCTCGATTCCCGCTATGCGATGTGGATGCTGTGGGGACCGGAGCTCACGTTCTTCTGTAACGACGCCTATCTGCCGACGGTCGGCATCAAACGCGACTGGGTGCTCGGCGCCCGCTCGGACAAGGTGTGGGAAGAGATCTGGCCCGACATCGGTCCGCGCATCACGCATGTGCTCGAGAACGGCGAGGCGACGTGGGACGAAGGTCTGCTGCTGTTTCTGGAGCGCAGCGGATTTTCCGAGGAGACTTATCACACATTCTCCTATAGCCCGGTGTACGACGACCATAGCCGCATCGCCGGCATGCTGTGCGTGGTCACGGAAGTCACCGAGCGGGTGATCGGCGAGCGGCGCCTGCGGGTGCTGCGCGATCTCGCCGCACGCGCGGCCGGCATGGAGAGCGTGCAGGAGGCCTGCGATCGGCTCATCGGCGTGCTGGGCGAGGATGCTTGGGATGTGCCGTTTGCCTGCCTGTATCTGCTCGATGAAGACGCTGCCAACGCGCGGCTCGCGGCATGCGCAGGAGCCGTCCCTGCGCCGTTGCGTCGCGAATCGGTCGCTTTGGACGATGCAAGTTTCCCCTGGCCCTTGGCAACGGTGGTCGCGAGCGGCGAGGCGCAATCCGTCTCCTTGCCGAGGGGCGAGCACTCCGTCCCAAGCCCGCTTTGGAATAAAGCGGTGTCGCAGGCGCTGGTGCTGCCCGTGCAGCGCCAGGGCTCGCTCGCCGGCGTCGCGGTGCTCATCGTCGGCGTCTCGCCGCGCCGCGCGCTCGATGACAGCTATCGAGGGTTCTTCGATCTCATCGCCGCACAATTCGCGGCGGCCATCGTCGATACCCAGCAGAAAGAGGCGGATCGGCGTCGCGCCGAGGCGCTGGCCGAGATAGACCGCGCCAAGACCACGTTCTTCTCCAACGTGAGCCATGAGCTTCGCACACCGCTCACGTTGATGCTCGGACCCATCGAGGCGGCTTGCACGGATCCGGCGACGCCATCGGCGGTGCGTGCCGGGCTCGAGCTCGCACAGCGCAACTCGTTGCGGCTCCTGAAGCTCGTGAACTCGTTACTCGATTTCTCGCGCATCGAGGCCGGCCGGCTGCAGGCGTCTTTCGAATCCATCGACGCCGCGCTGTTCACGCGCGATCTCGCGAGCAATTTCCGCTCGGCGATGGAATCCGCCGGCATCGCATACGACGTCGATTGCCGGCCGATCGATGAGCCGGTGTTTCTCGATCGAGAGATGTGGGAGAAGATCGTACTGAACTTGCTCTCGAACGCTCTCAAGTTCACGTTCGCAGGCACCATCGCCGTGCGCTTGCGGCGCGTAGGAGCCGAGGCAGTGCTCGAAGTGGCCGATACGGGGGTCGGCATTCCGGAAGATGAGATTCCGCGGCTCTTCGAGCGCTTCCACCGGGTCGAAGGCACCAAAGGACGCACGCAGGAAGGCTCCGGCATCGGGCTCGCCTTGGTCCATGAGCTCGCGAAGCTGCATGGCGGTCGCATCGAGGTCTCGAGCACGCTCGGCCAAGGCACGACGTTCCGCGTTCGAGTGCCGCTCGGCGCCGCCCATCTGCCCAGGGACCGCATCAAGGTCCCGCGCCCGCTCATCTCCAGCGGAGCCTCGAGCCAGCACTACGTTCAGGAGGCATTGCGCTGGATCCCGAGCGGCATGGGCACCCCGCTCGCCTTCGAAGAGATTCCGACCGCGGCCGCCGATAGGCGCTTCTCGGTAACCGCCGGCGCCCGCATCCTGATCGCGGACGACAACGCTGATATGCGCGAATACCTGCACGATCTGCTCGCGCCGTATTACCTGGTCGAGACGGTGGCCGACGGGGAAGAGGCGTTGGCCGCCATAGCGCGCCAGCGGCCCGATCTGGTGCTCTCCGACGTCATGATGCCGCGTCTCGACGGCTTCGCGCTGCTCAGGGCCCTGCGGGCCGACCAATCGCTCCGCTCGATACCCCTGATTCTGCTTTCGGCCCGGGCGGGCGAGGAGTCGCGCATCGAAGGGCTCGCGGCCGGTGCGGACGACTACCTGGCGAAGCCGTTCTCGGCACGCGAGCTCACGGCACGGATCAGCGCCCATCTGGAGCTCGCGCGGGTGCGGCGCGAGGCGACCGCCGCCCTGGCGGAGAGCGAGGAGCGGTTGCGCCTCGCACTCGATGCGGCTTCGATGGCTACCTTCGTTTGGGACTTGGAGCGCGGCGTCGCGCAGCTGGATTCCCGGACGCGGGCGTTGCTCGGGCTGCCGCCGCAGAGCACGTTCACGGTCCAACAAGCGCTCGACACCATGATCCACCCGGAGGACAAGCCGATCTATCTCGAGGCGGTTCGTCAGGCGCTCGAGCCGAGCGGGAGCGGAGAACTGCACGTCGACATCCGCGTGGGACATCCGGACGGCACCGAGCGGTGGGTCGAGATCACCGGTCGAGTGCAGTTCGAGGGCGAGGCGCGCAGGGCCGTGCGCCTCGCCGGCGTCGCGGTGGACATCACCAGGCGCAAGCAAGTCGAGGAGGCGCTGCGTCAGCGGACGTTGCAGAACGTGATGGCTAGAAATCGTCTGGAAGCCGCCGATCGTCAAAAGAACGAATTCCTCGCGATGCTCGCGCACGAGCTGCGCAATCCGCTGGCGCCGATCCGCAATGCCAGCGAGCTGCTGTCGCGCTCGCTACCGGCGACCCCGCGCGGACAGGCGGTCGTGGACATGCTGAAGCGCCAGGTGAGCGTGCTGGTCCGGCTGGTCGACGACCTGCTCGACGTCTCGCGCATCACGCAGGGCAGGATCGCGCTCAAGCGCCGCGCCGTGTTGCTGGCCGAGATCATCGCTCAGGCGATGGAGACGGTCGAGCCGCTGATCGAGGAGAAGCATCACAAGATCTCGGTGGTGAGCTATCGGCCCTTGCGCGTTTATGCCGACTCGACGCGTCTCGTGCAGTGCGTGGTCAACATCCTTACCAATGCGGCGAAGTACACGCACCATCACGGCGTGATCCGCGTGGAAACCGCAGAGGAGGCCGGTGAGGCCGTGCTCACCATTGCCGACAACGGTCCCGGTATCTCATCCGACCTGTTACCGCATATTTTTGATCTGTTCGTGCAGAGTGAGCGCACTCTCGATCGGTCTCAGGGCGGTCTCGGCATCGGCCTGTCGCTCGTCAAGCGGCTGATCGAGATGCACGGCGGCCGCGTCGCGGCCCGCAGCCCGGGTCCGGGCGAGGGCTCGATTTTCGAGATTCGCCTGCCGTTGTCGCAGCAGGACATCGAGACCCACCTCGAGTCGCCGCTCGCAATGCCGGCTGCCCGGATCCTCGTGGTCGACGACAATGCCGACGCCGCCGATTCTCTCGGGAGCCTGCTGCAGCTCGAAGGTCACACCGTGGTCGTGACCTATACGTCGACTGACGCCTTGGCGAAGCTCGCCGAATTCAGGCCCGACATCGTGCTGCTCGACATCGGGCTTCCGGAGATCGACGGCTACGAGATCGCACGCCGCATCCGGGCGTTACCGGATCAGCGCCACGTGCGCCTCATTGCTCTGACCGGGTACGGTCAGGCTGATGACCGGCAACGGGCCAAGACGAGCGGCTTCGACGCCCATCTCGTGAAGCCGGTGGAATTTTCAGCACTGCAGCGCGTGCTGGTCGCGCACCCATCCCCCTCGACGGAGTGATCACCCAGATGCGCCCGCTATCGGTTTTCATGATTGTGTGCGGCTTGCTCGAGGCCTGTGCCTCCCCGGGACCGGTCATGCTGGGGCCGGCCCGGCCGGCCATTACCCCGGATCAAGTAAAACTCTATTGGAGCCCTCCCGCGAGCTTCGAGCCGATCGCCGATCTTAACGCCTCGAGCCACAGTGTCTTCAAGCCCGGCGGGCAGCAGGTAATGGATAAGGTCATTGCGGAGCTGAAGGTGGAAGCGGCCAAGCTCGGCGCCAACGGCCTGATGCTCGAGGGCTTCTCGGATGCGCAGACCGCATCGGTGGGCACCGGTGTGGGATCGCAGTCCTACTCGGGCAACACGGCAGTCGGCGTGAGCGCCGGTGGCGCGTTCGGCGTGTTCAAAAAGACGGGGAGAGCGCGCGCGATCTACGTACCCCCCCAATGACGGTGTCCTCGGCCGCCCAGGTCGCCTGCGTCTCATGCCGATGTAACAGATTGCACAGGACTTGCGCTCGTCCCTCACCCTATGTAGACTTGCTACCATGGGTAAGACGACCGGCAATGTGCGCATGTCCCTGCAGACCCTGCGGGTGCTGGAGTCCTTTCTCGAGAATCCGCTCGAGCAGATGTCGGGCGCGGATATTCATCAGCGCTGCCGAATTGCCTCGGGTACGTTGTATCCCATATTGCTTCGGCTCGAGAGCGCGGGATGGCTGGTCAGTCGATGGGAGAACATCGACCCATCCGCCGCAGGGCGCCCGCGACGCAGGCTTTATCGTCTGACGTCCACGGGACTGAAACGGGCGAGCGAAGTATTCGCGAGCTTCACCAGGGGGGTTCTAGCATGAGCCAGACGACCGAAGCATTCATCAGCGCATTGGTTCGCCGCGCAGCGCGCACGGCGCCCAGCTCCCTGTCCGCGCGCCTGGAGGAGGAGTGGCTGGCGGATATGCAGGAGCGCACCTCCGGGCTGTCGCGCCTCCGATTCGCCGTCGGGTGCTACTGGGCGAGCGTCGCCATCGGCCTCGAGCATCGAACGGCCGGCGTCGCTGTGGCGAGCACCGCGCAAGGCGACGTTTCGCTGATCATCGAGCCGCCGCGCTTCGTTTCGTCTCGCGCGGTGACCTTCGGACTGGTGTTGAGCCTGCATGCGGCGCTTTTTGCCGGTTTGATGATGGCCGGCACCAAGCTCTTCAAGCCGGTGGAGCCGCCCGCCATCCAACCCCGCTTCATCGATCAGCCGCCGCCGACGATCAAGGCGCCCCCGGTGAACACTCCGCGCTGGTTCGTCGACGAGTTCACGGTGCTTCCGAAGCTGCCGCCTGTGGATCCGCCTGAGGAACCCATACTGCCCAAGATCGTGAACGACCCCCCGGCGCCGCCGCAGCCGCCCGGCACGATCGGGAATTCACCCCCGCGCGAGATCGTACGAGTGCAGGGCGGTACCGGGACGACGTTTCCGCACGCGGGCGACTACTACCCCGATGCCTCCAGACGATCGGAGGAGCAGGGAGCCGCCGTCCTGCGGGTCTGCGTCGATGCGGCCGGTCGATTGACCTCTGATCCTGTCAGCACCGAAAGCTCCGGAAGCGGACGCCTCGATGCCGCAGCGATCAAATTGGCGAAAGCCGGCACGGGGCATTATCGGCCAACGACCCAAGACGGCCGGCCCGTGGCCGACTGCTATCCCATCAAAATCAGATTCCAGCTGCGAAATTAGCTAGCAGCAGCGGCGCTCCGTTGTGATTTGGCCGCATTCGTCAACCAATGCGGCACGGCAACGTTCGGCAGAGAGCGCCGTGCCGCGGGAGATCAAATGATGCGTTCGCGATGAAGTATTGGGGTCTGGCTTGCTGTGTGGGGTGGCTGATGAGTCTCGGAAGCGGCGGTGCGCATGCGGCGATTCCCTCGGAGGACTGGCACGTCGCTGTCGTCAACGACCACCGGCTCTTTTACGCGGTGACCGGGACCGGACCCACGCTGGTGTTGTTGCATGGCGGAGGCGATTCGGGGGAGCACTCCTTCGAGCGGCAACTCGATTTCCTTTCCGAGCAACATCGCATTGTCGCGCCCGACCAGGTCGGTCAGGGCCGAACCCCCGATGTGCCGGGACCCTTGAGCTACACAGCGATGATGGAGGATACGGTCGCGCTGCTGCACAAGCTCAAGCTCAAGCGAGTGGATATCGTCGGATTCAGCGACGGCGGCATCCTCGGGCTCATGCTGGCAATTCGGCATCCCGATCTGGTCCGCAGGCTCATTATCAGCGGGGTCAATATTGCTCCGGAAGGATTGAATCCCGATAGTCTGGAGGACTTGCGGGCCAATCAAATCCCGAAGCCGACAACGATCGATGAGAAGCTGGCACAGCTGTGGCTCACGTCGCCCACCTACCAGCAGCTGAATCTCGAGCTGCTCGAGAAAATTCAACAGCCGGTTCTCGTGATCTCCGGCGATCGAGACGCCATCACGCTGGAGCACACGTTGAAAATATTCCACGCGCTCCCGAACGCCGAGCTCTGCGTGCTGCCAGGGACCGACCACATGACTTTCTCGAGCCGCTCGGACTGGCTGAATCCCATCATCGGCGAGTTTCTCGATCGACCTTGACCGACGCTCGGACTTGGCAGAAGGACCGCGAACGCTATAGTGTCCGCGGTTCACGGGGATCGAGAAGCATGAAATTCAATTGCGCCAAGTATCCGCCTGAGAAAGACCGCGCTTTAGCCAAGCGGCAGGCGGTGCGGCCTTACCAGCATGTGCCAGTCCTGGTGCTCTTCGAGAATCAGCGACAGTGCGGATTGCACGGCGCCTCTGACGAGCTGCGCCACGGCCGCAGCATCGTGCACGAAGACCGTGCTGCCCGCGGCGAGCTTGCGCGCGGCCGGCTCGGGTCCGACGGCGGCTTCGCGAATTCTGGCAACCGCCAGCTGCAAATCCTTTGCCAGCCGGTCAGATGCGACCTCCAACCGGTATGCCTCGGACTGCGCGAGTGCGCCGTGGAGCGAGGCGCCGAGGGCGGGAAAGAACGTGGTCACGATCGACAGATACAGCGAGTGCAGAATGAGGTGGGTCAGGGCACCGAGGGCCGTGAGACCGAACAGCCAGATGTTGACCGTGTGAATGCGATGCTTGAGCACGTGCTGGCGAAGCGCCACCGAGCGGTGATAGTGCTCCTGGGACTCGAGGATGCTTGCCGCCCAAGCGGCATAGGCGGCAACGAACTGCGGATCGGCCCACACGGAGGCGAGCGCCTCGCGCATCTCCGCCTCGTGGCGGCGACAGAGCGTGCTCACCTCGCGGTTACCTCGCAAATGCTGGCCGGGATCGAATACGCGCAGATACCAGTCTGTCTCGTCGGCACCGTGCCGGAAGTCGACCAGCGGTGCGAGTATCGGCAGATAGCCGATGAGCTCGGCGGTCGTGCGCGCGCGCAGCCATTCGCCCTGCCAGTCGCGCCGGTGGCCAATCCAGTAAACCGCGGCGACCGCGCTGATGATGAGCACCTCACCGAGCGCCCAGATGCCGAGATAGGGGTGCAGTAGGTGGCGGCTGTCGTCCCACCCCAGCGCCAGCGGCAAAACTGCAAATAGCACCGCCACGGCGCTCAGCAAATAAATCAGCCAGAAACCGCTCCGGTAGCGCTCGCCGAAATACAGCGCGCGCTCGTCGTAGCGGCGGCGCTCGGGGTCGAGTGCCTGGATGAGGGAAGTGAGAGCGGCGGGGGGGTCCGCGATCGGTGGCGCTTTGAGACGGCTGACGGGCGAGTGGAATAGAAAGACTTTTTCGACGAAACGGTGCAGCACGGGCCTTAGCTCACGATTTCGTAGGTGTTGCCGAAAACGAGCGGGGAAACGATGCCGAGGCTGCCATCGCCGTAGTCGACCAGCCAATCGCCGGCGCGTCCCGTGAGCTCCGACACGCCGTCGCTCAGAATCACCCGAAAGTCCTGGTCCATGCGCAGGGCGAGCACTTGGTAAGGCTTGGCGCGGTAGCGGCCGGCTTGCCGTCGACGGTGGGCGCGACGGGCGTGTATTTATCGGAAAAGTGGGACCGGGAAACGCGCCAGTGCTCACCGGAGGTGCCGGTGAGGATGGCATCGCCCGGCTTCGCGCGCACTGCGCCTTCGGCCGTGCGAACGATGCATCCTTCATCGGCAAAACGCACGTCGACCTCACGCGCGAGCTTGCGCGCGATCACGTGCGCGGGCACATCGCGAACGGCACTCGAAAAGCCCGGCTTGCCGGTACAGCGGAAGATGGGCAATTCGCTCATAGGGTTCGGATCTCCGTCGCCTCATTACACACATCCCGCTTGCGCTTGGCAATCGCGGCGCCTTTTGGATACCCGTTCAAATGGGGGCCGGCGCCCCGAGCGTCGCATTGCGATGCCGGGCGCGTGTCTGGCAAACTCTGGTCTGCGCGCCTGCGCCGCACCGGGACGTCATGAATTTGCTCTTGCGAATCAATCTTGCTCTCGGGACCGCTTTCGTCCTCGCGGCGCTCTTGCTGGTCTACATATGCTCGCGGCTTCTGGAGACGAATGCGCAACGGGAGCTCCTGCGCGAAGCCGGGCTGATGATGGACAGCGCGGTGGCGACCTTCGCCTATACCTCCGAGGAGATCCTGCCGCTGCTGCAGGCGCCGCTGCAGTCGACGTTCCTGCCGCAATCGGTGCCTTTCTACGCGACCACCCAGAATTTCCTGAAGCTGCATGCGCAGCATCCGGAGTACTCATTCAAGGAGGCCACGCTCAACCCGACCAATCCCCGCGATCGCGCCATGGATTGGGAGGCGGACCTCATTGAGCAGTTCCGCAATTCGGCGACGTCCCACGAGATCGTCGGCGAGCGCGACACGCCGCTCGGCCGCTCGCTCTACCTCGCCCGGCCGATCCGGGCCACGGCCGAATGCTTGACCTGTCACGGCTCGGCAAGCGCCGCGCCGGCGACGCTGCGCGCACGCTATGGAACGAACAACGGATTCGGCTGGCAGCAGGACGAGATTGTTGGCGCTCGAGTCATGTCGGTGCCGCTGGCGGCTGCTGAAGCCGATGCGCACCGGGCTCTGCAAGGCATCGTGATCGCGGTCGCGGTGGTGTTTTCGCTGCTGCTGCTGCTGGCGAACGCCCTGGTCTACCGTCTGACCGTGCGCCCGCTGCGCCGCATCTCGCGCATCGCCGACGCCTTGAGCCGCGGCGAGTCGCCGGCCGAGAAGTTTCCCGGCCGCGGGAGCACGGAGATCACGGCGCTGGCACGCGCCTTCGAGCGCATGCGTATCAGTCTCGAAAAAGCCTTGAAGCTCCTCGAGCCTTGAACCATGCGCGCTGACGTTTTCGTATCGTATTCGCAGCCGGACCGTTCGCAGGCCTTTGAGATCGTGTCTCAGCTCGAGGCGCACGATATCAAGGTGTGGGTCGCACCCCGCGATATCGCTCCCTCCGCCGAATGGGCTGCGGAGATCATCGAGGCGATTGGCGCCTCGAAGATCATGGTGCTCGTCTTCTCCGGGGCCTCCAACAGCTCGCCGCAGGTGCGCCGGGAGGTCGAGCGGGCGGTCCACCGGCAGGTTCCCATCCTCACGGTGCGTATCGAGGATGCGCTGCCGACGAAGAGCATGGAATACTTCCTGAGTGCGCAGCACTGGCTGGACGCCTTTCCCCCACCGGCTACCCTCTATTGCGAACAGCTCTGCCGGGAAGTGAGCGTGCTGCTCGGAGCCGCGCCGGTGCCTGGCGCGGATCCGTCGGCGGCACCCTCGACGCCACGGCAGGGCCTGCGGGCCGCCTTCACCGACGAGGAGCTCGGATCCTTGCAGAAGCGTTTGGCGCACCATGTGGGGCCGGTCGCAGGCTATCTGGTCAAGCGGGCGGCGGCGAGCGCATCGCAGCTGGACCGCGCTCACCGCGCAGCTTGCCGCCGAGATCGAGGCGCCGCCGGCCCGGCAGGCCTTTCTCGATGGTTGCCGGGCTCGCCCGTGAACATCGCGGGGATTCCTTATCGGACCATCTGGCCGACGGCCGAGGGGGCCGTTCGCGTCATCGATCAGTCGCGGCTGCCTTTCGAGTTCGGCCTATTGGAGCTGTCGAGCGTGGAGCAGGCCGCGCAGGCGATTCGCACCATGGCCGTGCGCGGCGCCCCACTCATCGGTGCAACCGCAGCCTATGGGCTCGCGCTTGCCGCGCGTTCGGATGCCTCGGATGCGAGTCTCGACGCGGCCGAGAGAATGCTCGCGGCCACGCGCCCCACCGCGCACAATCTCGTCTGGGCGCTGCGCCGCATGCGCCGCGCGCTGGCCGAGTTGGCCGTTTCGGCTCGTTGCGAGGCAGCCTTCGAGGAGGCCGCCCGGATCTGCGAGGAGGATGTGGAGCATTGCCGCCGCATCGGATCCCATGGTCTCGATATCATTCGGCGGCTCGCCGCCGCGAGTCCGGTCCAGATCCTCACTCATTGCAATGCCGGCTGGCTCGCGTGCGTCGACTGGGGCACGGCGCTCGCGCCCATCTACATGGCGCACGATAGGGGCGTCGCCGTCCATGTCTGGGTGGACGAGACACGGCCTCGCAACCAGGGCGCGCTGCTCACCGCCTACGAGCTTGCGGCGCACGGCGTGCCGCACACCGTCATCGCGGACAACGTGGGCGGGCATCTCATGCAGCGCGGCTTGGTGGATCTGGTGCTGGTCGGCAGCGACCGAACGACTTCGACGGGGGACGTTTGCAATAAGATCGGCACCTATCTCAAGGCGCTCGCGGCTCATGATAACGAGGTGCCTTTCTATGCGGCATTGCCCGCCAGCACCATCGATTGGTCGCTGGACGATGGGCGCGCCATTCCCATCGAGGAGCGCGCCAGCGCGGAGCTCACCCACATGACCGGTCGAACGGCTGCGGGGACGCTCGAGACGGTGAGAGTGGTGCCCGAAACGAGCCCGGCCGCCAACTTCGCCTTTGATGTGACGCCGGCGCGGTTGGTGACGGGCCTGATCACCGAGCGCGGGATCTGCGCTGCGAGTTCCGAGGGTCTCTTGACTCTCTATCCCGAGAAGTCCCCGGCGCAGTGCCCGGCCTCATGAGCGGGGAGCACGACCAGGACTTGCGCCGATCCATCGTCATCGGCTGCCGCGAGCTCACGGGCCGCGGGCTCACACCCGGCACGTCCGGCAACATCAGCGCGCGACGGGATGCACACGGCTTTTTCGTGAGCCCGACCGGCATGTCGTACCCGGGACTGGACCCCTCCGACATACCGCTCGTGACCTTCGACGGGCATTGGTACGGCCGCCGCCGTCCCTCGAGCGAATGGCGGTTTCATCGCGACATCTTCGCCTCCCGCGCCGAGATCGGCGCGATCGTGCACACGCACTCGCCGCAGGCCACCGCGCTCGCGTGCACGGGGCGCGCGATACCCGCCTTTCATTACATGGTGGCGGTTGCGGGCGGCGCCGATATTCGCTGCGCGCCGTACCACACCTTCGGCTCCCAGGCGCTCTCGGACGCCGCGCTCGAGGCGCTCGAGGGCCGGCGCGCCTGCCTGCTCGCCCAGCACGGTGTGATCGCACTGGGGGCGGACGTCGGCGCCGCGCTCGCGCTCGCCGCAGAGGTCGAGGATCTGGCGATGAAGTACTGCGCAGCGCTCGCCTTGGGGAAGGTGGATATTCTCGGCGCGGACGAGATGGCGCGCGTGGTCGAGAAGTTTCGTACCTACGGACGGCAGGACGTCGCCGAGCCCGGTCTCGAGTTCGGCGGCGATGTGCCGCCGGCCGCGGCGGATTCGCGGTGAGCGACAGCGCGTACCGAGTCCTCGATGCGGACACGCTGCCCGCGTATCTCGCCACGCTCGAGGAGGTGCGTACCGTGCTCGACGGACCGCCCGCTGCGTGGCAAGTGCGGGAGGTGGGGGACGGCAATCTCAATCTGGTCTTCATCGTCGAGGGCCGCGCGGGTTCGGTGTGCGTCAAGCAAGCGCTGCCGTACGTGCGTGTGGCCGGCCCGGGCTGGCCCATGTCGCCGCAGCGAGCCTATTTCGAGCAGGCATACTTCCGTAGCGTCGCTCCCTATGTCGGCGCCGCGGTTCCCAAGATCCATCACTATGACCCGCAGCTGCAGTGCATCGTCATGGAGCGGCTTTCGCCGCACATTATCTTGCGTCAGGGCCTGATCGCGGGGCGGCGCTACCCGTGCGTCGCCCGCGACATCGGTGAGTACGTGGCGCGTGCCTGCTTTTTCACCTCGGATCTCGCGCGGCCGTTCGAGCAAAAGATGGACGGCATCGCGCTGTTCGCGCGCAATCAGCCGCTGCTGCGTATCACGGTGGATTTGATTTTCGCCGAGCCGTATTTCGCGGCGGAGCGCAACCGTCACACCTCGCCGCACCTCGATGGCGCGGCACGCACGCTGCGACTCGACGGCGCCGTCAAGGCCGCGGCCGCGGGCTTCGGGCACAAGTTTCTCAGTTGCCCGCAGGCGCTCATTCACGGCGATTTACATTCCGGCTCGGTCATGGTCACCGCCGCCGACAGCCGCGTCATCGACCCGGAGTTCGCGTTCTACGGCCCCATCGGCTTCGATCTGGGCGCATTTTTCGCGAATTTATTATTGAGCTGGTATTCACAGCCCGGCCATGCGGCAGGCGCAGACGATCGCAGTGCCTACCGCGATTGGATCCTGGAGCAGGCGCGGGTCTTTTGGACGACGTTTCACGACCGCTTCGTGACGCTCTGGACCTACGCCGGCGAGGGCGATGCGTTCTCGAAGCGGATGTTCGGCGAGCGCGGCGACGAGACCGCGCTCGCGCGCGCGCGAGCGGACTTCATGAAGAGCCTCTTTGCCGACATGCTCGGCTTCGGCGCCTGCAAGATGATCCGGCGCATCCTCGGGTTTGCGCACGTGCTCGATCTCGACGGCATTGCCGATACGAGCATGCGCGCGAGGTGCGAGTCGGCGGCCCTCGCGATGGCGACGACGCTGCTCAAGGCGCCGGCGCAGTTCCGCTCGATCGATGATGTGATCGATGCCGTGCGAGCCGCGCAACCTCTGTCATAGCTCGGCGGGGCGCAAGCCGGCCGCGGCGAGGTGCGGTCACTCGAGCTTCTGGTTCTCGCCGATCACGGCGGCGGGGACACCCGTGACCGCCGCCTTTGCCGCGGCGAGCAGATAGGACACCGGCCCCGGAGCGACCCAATACTCGGCGTGCTCGATGCTCACGCGAAGCAGCGCCAAGCGTTGATCCTGCGGGCCGTCGGGATAGTACGCACGCTGCTCGACGCCCCAGAGCTCTTTGGCCTTTTGTGGGTCGCGGAGGAGGGTCGAGGTGCCGCTCACCGCCACGTAAGCATGCTGACGGGGATCGGCGTAACCCAGGGCCACTCGGACATCCCGATGCATTTCGTGCACTTTCGGGCTGCTCCAGTCAGTGAAGAACCACAGCGTATCGTGGCCCTCGAGTTGCAGAGTCTGCACCGGGCGCGTGTGGAAGTGTCCGTCGAGATCGACGGTCGTCAACAGCCCGACTCGAATGTCCCGAATGAGTTTCCCGAGCTTGGCCCAGTCGCCCTTCAGGGTCAGGTTTGACGTCTTGCATGGAGAGACGTTACCCATGAGGGCAAGAGCAAGGGCTTCCCGGCGTGGCCTGCATCGTCGCATGACCTCGACATGTCGACAATACAGATCTGACATGTCAGACTCTGCGCGGTATTAAGCAGGGGACGCCCATGCGGAAAGCTCAAGCCAAACCGCGGCTTGCTCACGGGATCGCTGAGCGGCGCGCAGCGGCGCCGGTAACACTCAATGATCGAGCGTATGAGCTCCTTCGGCTCGAGATCCTAACCTTTCGCTTGCGGCCCGGCGAGAGAACATCCGAGCGGCTGCTGGCGGCACGCTACGGGCTCGGCATGGCGGCGGTGCGCGCGGCACTCCCGCGCCTCGTACAGGAGGGATTTGTCGAGAAATCCCTCGAGCGAGGCACGATGATCTCGCCTCTCACCTTGCGCGGAGTTCGCGAGCTCTATCAGATGCGCTATCTGCTCGAGCCCGAGGCCGCCAGGCTCGCGGCGGAGCGGGGGATGGACGTCGCGCACATCGAACGGCTCGATCAGCTGCAGCAGGTCTGCGAGGCCCGATGGGCGGACGAGAACGAGGCGCTCACGCAGGTGCTGCTCGCCAATCGAGACTTCAACTCATCGATTGCCGATGCCACGGGCAACGCGCTGCTCGCCCGCACCATCGGGCATCTGCAGAACCTGTCGCTGCGGGTCTTATTCCTCGGAACACCGCCGCGGGAAGCTGCGAGGTTCTGGAGCACGGGACCGGTCAAGATTCGCGACGCTATCGTCGCGCGCGACGGCGAATTGGCTCGAGAGCTGTACCGGGCCGATCTGGCCGCGGGAGAGCGCTGGGCCACCCGCGTCATCATGGCGCTGCCGGAGATCGAAAACATCAATCTCGCCCAGTTGACTACGACGCGCTCGAAAGAAGCGCCGGGCGAGTGAATAAGCACAAGAGAAGTTCTGAGTTCGGAGCAACACTACGATGTCCCAGCATTCAGTCTCCCATGAGGTTGTAGCCTCGGCGTCGCCCTCTGGGCCGCCGCACGCCGTCAACCCAAGATATGCCGTCTTGTTCGATCCGGTCCGCATCGGTCCGGTCATCGCGCCCAATCGCTTCTATCAGGTCCCCCACGCGAGCGGGATGACGAACGCCTTGCCGCACGTGCGTGCGCGCTTTCGCGAGATCAAGGCGGAAGGCGGCTGGGGCGTGGTATGCACAGGAGCCGTGTCGATTCACCCGAGCTCGGACGATGCGCCGCTGCCATTCGCGACTTTGTGGGACGAAAACGACGTGCGCTCGCATGCGCTGACGGTCGACGCCGTTCACCGCCACGGCTCGCTGGCAGGCATCGAGCTTTGGCACGGCGGGGCCTCGGTGATGAATCGAGCGAGCCGCCTACCGCCGCTGTCGCCCTCGGGCGTTCCATGGATGGCTACCCACGTCGGCTTCATGGGCAATCAGCGCCCCCGCGCGATGGATGAGCGCGACATCGGCAGGCTCCTCGCGTGGCAGGCCGAGGGCGCGCGCAAGGCGCGGCGCGCCGGATTCGACATCATCTACGTGTATGCCGGCATGGGATATCTTCCCTACGAGTTCTTGCTGCCGGAGTACAACCGGCGCACCGATGCTTACGGCGGCTCGATCGAAAATCGTGTGCGCCTCGTGCGGCAGCTCATCGAAGTGACTCGAGAGGCGGCAGGCGGCAATGCGGCGGTGGCCCTGCGCATCAGTCTCGAAGAGCTTCGCGGCCGGCCCGGACGACACGGCGAGTCCGAAGCGCACGAGGTGGTGACGCTGCTCGCGGACTTGCCGGATCTATGGGATGTCAAGATGGACTCGAGTCCCACGGATTGCGCGCCGTCGCGCTTCGCTCCGGAGGCGAGCCACGAGCCGGTGATCGACTTCGTCAAGCGCCTGACCTCGCGCCCGGTGGTCGGAGTGGGGCGATTCACCTCGCCCGACACCATGGTGTCGCAGATCAGGCGGGGCGTTCTCGACCTCATCGGCGGTGCGCGTGCCTCCATCGCCGATCCGTTCCTGCCCAACAAGATCCGCGAGGGCCGCGAGCAGGACATCCGCGAGTGCATCGGCTGCAATATCTGCATCTCGAGCTGGCATGACGGCGTGCCCGTCCGCTGCACTCAAAATCCCACGGCAGGCGAGGAATGGCGTCGCGACTGGCACCCCGAGCGCGTTGCCCGCGCCGCAAGCGACGCATCCGTGCTCGTCGTGGGAGGAGGTCCCTCCGGTCTCGAATGCGCGTTGACGTTGGGGCGCCGCGGCTATGCAGTGACCCTGGCAGACAGTGCGCGGGAATTCGGCGGCCGTCTGCGGTTCGAGACGCGCCTGCCGGGACTCGCCACTTGGGGGCGCGTGCGCGACTGGCGGCTATCGCAACTCGCGCAGTTGTCCAACGTGACGCTGTACCCCGGCAACGAGCTCGACGACGAGCAGATCCTCGAGCTCGAGCACACGCACGTCGTCGTCGCGACCGGTGCGCGATGGTCGCGCATGCTCTACTCCGCCATGGAAGTGCCGATTGCCGAGCTCGATGTACCCGGGGTGTACACCCCGGACGATGTGGCCGCCGGCGCGACGCTCGAGGCACCCGTCGTGGTCTTCGATTTTGACAATTATTATCTGGGTGGCGTGCTCGCGGAACACCTCGCGGCTGCCGGTGGACCGGTCAGCTACGTGACGCCCGCGGGACATGCGTCGGCATGGACCATCATGACCAACGAGCAGCCGCAAGTGCACCGTGCCCTGGCGCGCGCCCAGGTCGCCCTGCATACCTTGAGCCGGGTGCAGGCTTTCGACGGAGCGACCGCAACCGTGAGAAATCAGTTCACCGACGTCGAGACCCGATTGCCCTGCCGATCGTTGCTCATCGTCGGACTGCGGCGGCCGAACGATGCGCTCTATCACGCGCTCGCAGCGCGCGGCGATGACCTCAAGTCAGCGCACATCGCATCGGTGACCTGCATAGGAGATGCAAGCGCTCCGGGCGCCATTGTGCACGCCGTGCATAGCGGACATCGCTATGCGCGCGCGCTTGACATGCCCGAGGCGGAGCTATATCGGCGCGACCTGCCGATCAGCGATGTAGCGGCGCGAATCTACGCCGCGGATCCTTGAGGGCGGTGGGGCAGGCGGGGCAGGAGCCGCAAGCGCTCCCGATTTGGGACATTGCCGTGCAAACAGAGGGGAAGGCCCGGTTGCGCATGGCCGCCTACGCGCGACTGGTGAAGGATCCGGAGATGCGGTCGGCGATTGCGCTTAACGCCTGGGAGGAGAACAGGCACAAGCAGGTGCTTTCGAAGATGGTGCAGGCTTACGGGATCCCGCTCGGCGGCGAGCCGAGCTACCCGGTTCCCCGCGACGCTGAATGGGAATACCTGCTTACCGGCTACAGCGAATGCATCGACAGCTTCTTTGCGTTTGGCCTCTTCGAGATGGCGCGCCGCTCCGGGTTGTTTCCTCCCGAGCTCGTCGGAGACCTTCGAGCCCGTCATGCAGGACGAATGCCGCCACATCCTGCTCTTTGCCAACTGGGTGGCCTGGCACCGTGCGAATTTACCCTGGTGGCGACGAGCACATTTCGAGGTCAAGGTGTTGGCCGTCTGGATATTCCTGGGCTGGGAGCGAATCGGTATGGCTCGCAGCATCGATGCGAACGGCAACGAGACTCTTCAGGACAACAACTTCATCGTTGAACGGCTCGAAAGCGGTGAGCGACAGCGAGATCAATATTCGCGAGCTCATGACGGTTTGTTTGTACGAGAACGATCGACGTTTCGCCGGCTATGACCCGCGTCTCTTGAGGCCTACCACCATGCCGCGGCTGGTCCGGCTCGCGCTGCGACTCTTCAAGCGCTGACCACCTGCGCGCTCCACTGAGGACGCCGGTTATCGCGCCGGCGCCCGCGGTCTACGCCCCCCTTGAAGGGGCTTGCCGTCTCCGGCGTCGAATGGTCAAATTCCTGCCGAGCCGCCGACAACGATGATTCAGGGAGCCAAGACCATTCTGAAACTCGATTGGAACAAAGCTTTCGAGTTCACGTGGCGGATCCTCGTGTTCATCGTCGCCATCGGGATCATTATCATCGTATCGACCAACTGGAGCCGATGGGAGGGTGGGGCCGGGTGGCAGACGACGAACGATGCCTACTTGCAAGCTGACCTGACGCCCATATCCGCCAAAGTCGGCGGCTACCTGCGCGAGCTGCCGGTTCAAGATTACGAGCGGGTACACAAGGACCAGGTGATCGCGCAGCTGGTCGATGACGACTACCGGGCGGCCGTCGCGCAGGCGCAAGCGAGTATTGAATCTGCGACCGCGCAAGCCGAGGCCCTGAAGGCTCAGCAGGAGCTGCAGCTCGCGACCATCCAGGCCGCGCGGGCGGTGGTTGCGGCCACCACGCGCCGTGGTGGCTCAGAACGACCGCGACGTCGCGCGCCAGGAGCGACTCCTGCAGACCGGGTCTTCGTCGATCGAGGCCCGGGAGAAACTGGAGACCACACGCGCGCAGCTGACCGCGCAGCTGGCGCAAAACCGGGCGCAGGCAAGCGCTGCCGAGCGCCAACTGCCCGTGCTCCAGGCACAATTGCAGCAGAGCCAGGCTCAGCTTGCCGCGGCCCAAGCGGCACTCGTGGTGGCCAAGCTCAATCTGAGCTATACCACCATTACGGCGACTCAGTACGGGGTCATCGGGCAGCGCCAGGTAAAGCCGGGGCAACTGGTGGGCGCGGGCACTCAGGTCACGACGCTCAGCCCAGTGCCGAATGTCTGGGTCATCGCCAATTACAAGGAGACACAGATCACCCACATGGCGGTCGGCCAAAAGGCCGAGATCACCGTCGACTCCTTTCCCGGCCACAAGCTGCGCGGACATCTGCTGGCATTCTCGCCGGCATCGGGTGCGGAATTTGCGCTACTGCCTCCCGACAATGCGACGGGCAATTTCACCAAAGTCGTGCAGCGCATCGCCATAAAGATCGTGATCGACGATGCGGACGGCCTCGCCGATCGACTCGTGCCCGGCATGTCGGTCGAGGCGAGAGTCGAACGCCCGAGACGGCAAGCGCTGATGAATACCGCGGGCGCCTACGGCCGGTTCCGGCGCAACCGCACCGACTCTGGTCACCCCGCCGACATCCATACCCTGGCTCGGGCTCCTCGCCGTGCTCATGGGCACGTTCATATCGACGTTGAACGGTCGCCTGTCCACGTTCGGTCTCGCGGACATACGAGGTGCCCTCGAGCGCGGGCTTCGATGAAGGCGCGTGGATCACCACGGCGCAGACCGGTCGCGCAAATGTTCGTCACCATGGCCGCGATCTGGATGGGAGCGGCGTACGGTCCGCGGCGTGTCTTGATCGGCGCGTCCATCGCCTTTGCGCTCATATCCCTGCTGACGCCTTATTCGGCGACCTTGCCGATGTTCCTGACGCTGCAGTTCCTGGGCGGCCTGGCGTCGGGATGTTTCATACCGCTGACGCTCGAGCTTCATATTGCTCAACACGCCGCCCAAGTACTGGGCCTTCGGCATCGCGATCTATGCCCTCAATCTGGAGCTGTCGCTCAACATCTCCGCGTCGCTCGAGGGCTGGTACGTCGAGCATCATTCCTGGCGCTGGATTTTCTGGCAGAACGTGCCGCTCGCACTCATCATGTCGCTGTGCCTGCATCGCGGAATCGCCGAGAAAGCCATCACGGTGCGGCCGCCCACCGACATTTTCGGGCTGCTCGTCGGCGGCTCCGGACTGGCGCTGATCTACGCGGGCCTGGATCAGGGCAACCGGCTCGACTGGCTCCACTCGGGACTGGTATGGGGTCTCTTGTCCGCCGGTGCGTTGCTGCTCATCGCATTCTTGATTCACGAAGCCGTGACGCCTCGCCCGCTCGTCAACCTCAAGGTGCTTTTCGGCTCGCCCTTGCCGTTTCAGTTCACCTTCATCGCATTCCTGCGGCTCACGATTCTTGCGACGGCCTATCTGATCCCGCTCTATCTCGGCTCGGTGCGCGGCTATCGTGATCTGGAAGTCGGGGACACGCTGATCTGGATTGCGATTCCGCAACTCGGATTCTGTGCGCTCGCGGGCCTGATGCTGCGCCGGACGGACCCACGGCTGGTGGCCTCGATCGGGTTCATTTTCATCAGCGTCGCCTGTCTCATGGTGGCATATAACCTGACGCCCCATCTGGGGATCTTTCCAGTTTCTTCCCTCAGCGCTGCTACAGGCTGTCGGTCAGAGTTTTGCCCTGTCGGGCGTCATCTTCTTCGGCATTCTGCACCTAAGACCCCAGGACGCCCTGACGTTCGGCGCGATGCTGCAGACGGCGCGGCTCATGGGCGGAGAGATCGGCTCGGCCTTCGTCACCACGCTGGCGCGGGTGCGGGAGCAAGTGGCCTCGAACTTGATCGGGCAGCACGTCAGGGTTGGAGATGCCGACGTGATTCAGCGCGTGCGATTCTATGGTGCCGTGACGACCCGCGTCATCGATCCCACCGGCGCGGTTCAGCGCGGGCAAACGGTGCTGAGCAACACAGTGCGCATCGCGGCAACGACACAGGCCGTGATGGATAGCTTCGTCGCCGTCGCCTTCTTGACGGCGGTGATGCTTGTGATCGTAGTGTTCCGAAAAGCGCCTCCCGTAGGCCCCGCCTCTCCGCCGCCGCTCTTTCCCGTGCGCGAGGCGAAGGGATGAGCGCGCGTGCGCGCGGCAGCCGCCTGCTGCCGGCCGTCCTGGCGGGCGCTTGCCTCGCGGCCTGCCGCGTCGGGCCGAACTACCATGCGCCTGCGCTGCCGCCGAAGGCGGAGGCGCCATTGGTTTCCTTGAACGCGGCTGCGGAAACGACGGCAACGCCTCCCGATGCGTGGTGGCGCCTATACGACGATCCACGGCTCGATCAGCTCGTACAGGAGGCGCTCAAGGCGAATTTCGATCTCGCGGCGGCGGATGCCAACTTTGCGGCCGCCCGGGCGGCTCTGTCCGCCGTACATGCGAATCGCTATCCCTCCACCGGGATCGTCGCGGGCGGTGTGTATGGCCGCGATCCCGTCACGGAAGAGATCCTGGAGCTGCAAGGCCAGCGTCCCCAGAAGCTCTGGCTGTTCGAGGATGCGTTTCAGGTGGCTTACGAGGTCGATCTGTTCGGCCGAGTGCACCGGGCCATCGAGGCCGCGAATGCGAACGCAGACGCGGTGGCCGCCGCCCGCGACGATGTGAGGGTCGTGGTCGCGGCGGAGACGGCGCGAGCTTATGCGGCGCTGTGCGCACTCGGCGAGGAGATCGACGTCGCGCACCGCTCTCTCGATGTGGTGTCGCACCAGGCGGATATCACCACCCACCAATACGAAGCGGGCGGCAACTCGCAATTCGATGTGAAACGGGCGGAAGCCCTGGTGGCGCAGGTCGAGTCGAGTATTCCGACCCTCGAAGGCCAACGGCGCGCCGCGCTGTTCGAGCTCACGGCGGTGCTTGGCCGAACGCCTGCTGAGGCGCCGCAGGACGTCGAGGCATGCAGGCGACCGCCGCAACTGACGGCGCTGCTGCCCATTGGCGACGGCGCGGCGCTCATCCGGCGCCGCCCCGACGTGCGGCAAGCCGAGCGGCGGCTGGCGGCCGCGACCGCGCAGATCGGCGTGGCGACGGCGGATCTGTATCCCACCATTCGCCTGGCGGCCTTTTATGGCGGAGCGGCGGTCCAGGTCTCCCAACTCGGCACCAACATCGGCGAGACGTGGGGCATCGGTCCCTCGATCAGCTGGACTTTCCCGAACCAGGCCGGGCCGCGCGCCCGCATTCGGCAAGCGAAAGCCTACCAGGCAGCCGCACTGGCCTCGTTCGACTCCGTGGTGCTCACCGCGCTCAAGGAAACCGAGCAGGCGTTGGCTTCGTACGCTGCGGCGCTCGATCATCGGCGATCGCTCGTGCGGGCGCAGGATAGGATTCACGCCTCCTTCGACATCGCAAAAAATGATTACCTTGCGGGCGGCGTGAGCAACCTCGATGTGCTGACCACCGAGCAATCCTTGGTCGCTCTGGATGCATCGGTCGCGTCGGCCGATGCTGAGCTCATCCAGGATCAGATCGCGGTCTTCAAGGCTTTGGGTGGTGGGTGGCGCGAGGAGCAGACGGCTGCGAAATGAGGTCGAGCGCTCATGCTATGGATTCTTGCATCGCTGTTCTTCTTCTGGTGCGCATTTCGCGAAATCCGCTACAGCATCGTCCCGCGTCCCGGCTATGACCATCCCACGCCGATAACCAAGCCTTATCTAGCGCTCGTGCTGGCGCTCGGCGTGCTGCTCGCGTGGACGCCCGTCCACCGTTGGTATTTCGAATGGTATCTGTCCCGAATGGCGACCGTGTTGGCCGACAATCACCGGGCGAGCGTTCACTGCAACACCGCCTTCGACACCATGGTCGACCCCGACATGCTGTTCGCAGGGCATGCGAATCCGCGCACCGGCAAGATCGGGATCCAGGCTCCGTGGTGCGACATTCTGGCGGCCTACTTGCGTCATCCGGCCCGCGCCAATCAAAAGGAGCTCGAGAGCCTGGATATTTTTACTCATGAGAGCATGCATATCCGCGGCGAGATGAATGAGGCGCGCACCGAATGCCAGGCGATCCAACGAAATTACCGCTCGGCGAAGCTCCTGGGAGTGCCCGACCACGTCGCCAGACAAAACGCCCTCGACATTTACAACGTCAGCTACCAGCAACGCGGCAAGATAGGCGGGATGCAGAGCGCCTATTATTCAGATCAATGCGCACCCGGGCTGGCCCTGGACGAGCACCTTGCGGACTCGACTTGGTCGACTCCCTAGACTCGAGTCAGACTTTGCGGAACACAATCACGAAGCGGTCGGTTTTTCCGACCATCGGCCCTTTGTAGGTCAGCTGATCTCGCGCGTCATCGGCTCGGCGGAGCAGGTCGCTCTTCGCAACGACTTTGAAGCCGTGAGCCTCAAAGTCCTTGATTGCATAGGCCTCGTCGATGCGATGCAGCGGAGTGGCCGCTGAGGCTCCTGTGCCTGCTTTGGCCGAGTGATCGACCAGCAACAGTTTGCCACCGGGCTTGAGCGCACGAGCCAACTGCGTGAGCACAGAATCGACATCGATCGCCGGCCACTCGTCCTTGGAGCTGACCCAGTACAGGTCGTGGTACACCTTGATGAGCAGCACCGCATCCAGACTATGCGCGGGCAAGTTCATATGATTGAGGTCCACGGTCAAGTGCTCGACGTTCGGCAATCGATTCGCCGCCAGGCGCGCATTCAAGTCATCGCTCCAGGCGTCGTAGGCCGCGTTGTTGATCAGCAGCACCTTGCCGGAGGGGCCGACGATATAACTGAGCAACTCGCTGTAGTACCCACCGCCCGCGAGCACATCCGCCACGTGCATCCCGGGCGCGATGCCGGCCAAGCGCAACAGCTCGGCGGGATGATCGAGGGCATCGCGTTGCTTGTCCGCTGCCGGCCGCGCGGGTTGAGTCAATGCGGCATCGTAGAGGTCGGCCGCCTTGGCCGAAGCCGCGACCAACGCCAGACCGATTGCAACCCACAGGGAGACCGCGACCGCCGCACGTATCTTCATATGCGAAACTCCTGATCGTGGACGATCTGCCCCTTGCGCACGGTGCCACCGCAAGTCGAGTCAGGTTAGTATGCTTACCTGTTGTCGGGATAGCGAGCGCCGCTGGCTTTCGATATGAGAAAGATCCTCTCCAGGCTCTCCTGGCTGATGCTCGTCGCCCTCCCGACGATCCTTCCCGCGGCACCGGCACCAACACCCGCGGAGAGCAGGGGATCGTCCGGCAGCGTGGAGTTGCTCGTGCTCGGCTCGGGCGGTCCGGGCGCCGAAGGCCGAGCGTCCTCGAGTTACGTGCTCATCATTGCGGGGACGCCGCGGATCCTGATCGACGCGGGTCCGGGCTCCTTCGCCCGTCTGGGCGAGTCGCATGTCGATCTCGCAAGGCTCGACGTCGTCTTGCTCACCCATCTGCACGTCGATCATGCTGCGGAGTTACCCGGCATCGTCAAGGCGCGCGCGGTCGCGACAGCGCATCCGATCCACTTCGATGTCTTCGGTCCTGAGGGTCTTCCGGCACAGGGCGACGTTCCCTCTTTCCCGTCCACGCGCCGCTTCATGGAGATCCTGTTCGGCCCCGACGGGGCATTTGCCTATCTCAAGGACTTCGCGGCGCCGGTGAGCTTTACGGTAACGGACCTGCCGCGGACGGCTCGCAACGTCGGGCCTGAGGTCATCTATGCACACGACAATGTCGCCATCCGCGCCCTACGGGGTCATCACGATGACGCACCGGCCGTCATCTATCGAATCGACGTCGGCGGCCGAAGCATCGTGTTCAGCGGCGACATCGATGCCCAGGGACTTCCCGCGCTGGAGAGCATCGCGCGAGACGCGGATTTGCTGGTGTTCGATGCGGTGGTGCTCGATCCGCCCGGCTCGCCGGCCATTCTGTATTCACTGCACAGCCCGCCGCAAGCCATCGGCGAGCTCGCCGCTCGCGATCACATCGGCCACTTGCTGCTGAGCCATCTGTCTCCCGCGGTGGACGAAAATCGCAGGGCGGTGACCGCCTCGATCGCCACCCATTACGCCGGCCCGGTCGCATTTGCGAGCGATGGGTTGCGCGTGAGGCCTTGAGATTTCCACTATCCTTCCCCGCCGGCAGCCGGTCGCCGTAGGCCCCCCCGCGTCGCCCTGTGCGCGCAACGCGGAGCCCTGGATTCTGACCACGACCATCATCGCTTCGAGTATGGCGTTTATCGACGGGACCGTAGTCAATGTCGCGCTGCCTGCGCTGCAACGCTCGCTCGGCGCGACGCTCGCCGGCAGCCAATGGATCGTCGAGGCCTACGAGTTGATGCTGGCTGCTTTGCTGCTCGTCGGCGGTGCGGCGGGCGACCGCTTCGGACGCCGTCGTGTCTTCGTGATCGGCGTGGTCGTCTTCACCGTGGCCTCGATGATCTGCGGCCTGTCCATCAGCGTCGGTATGCTCATTGCGGCCCGGGCCCTCCAGGGGGTGGGCGGCGCTTTACTGATACCCGGCAGTTTGGCGCTGTTGAGCGCTTCGTTCGACCCAGAGAGGCGCGGCAGGGCTATCGGGACCTGGTCCGGATTCACCGCGATCACGGGTGCCTTCGGTCCGGCGCTCGGCGGCTTTCTCATCGACCACACCACGTGGCGAAGTGCTTTTTTCTTGAACGTACCACTGGCACTCGCAGTGCTGGTATTGACTTATCGTTACGTTCCCGAGAGCCGCAACGACTCCTCGCCCGGACGGATCGATGGGTGGGGCGCTGCGCTGGCTGCAGTGGCGCTCGGCGGCATGGTCTATGCCCTCGTTGGCTCACAAACCGCCGGCTGGTCCGACCGACGGGTGGTGTCTGCACTGCTGATCGGCGTGACGACGCTCGCGGTATTCTTCGCGGTCGAATCTCGTCAGCCGGCGCCCATACTGCCGCTCCGTCTATTTCGCTCGCGCAACTTTGCCGCAACGAATCTCTTGACGCTGTTGCTCTATGCCGCGCTCGGCGGAAGTCTATTTTTCCTTCCGCTGAATCTCATTCAGGTGCAAGGCTATCCCGCGGCCGCCGCGGGCGCGGCGCTATTGCCCTTCGTGTTGCTGATGTTCGTGTTGTCCCGCTGGGCGGGTGGCCTGGTCGATCGATACGGCGCCAAGCCTCCTCTGGTGATCGGGCCGACCATCGCGGCAGCGGGATTCGCGTTGTTTGCCGTTCCTCACATCGGGGGAAGTTACTGGACGACTTTCTTCCCGGCGGCGCTCGTGCTGGGCTTTGGAATGACCATCACCGTCGCTCCGCTCACCACCACGGTCATGCAAGCGGTGGATCCGGAAGCGGTCGGGGTGGCTTCGGGGATCAACAATGCGATTGCCAGCGTAGCCGGATTGCTGGCCATCGCGAGCTTCGGGATCGTCATGTCCGGCACGTTCAACACGGATCTGCAACGCCGTCTCGCCGCCGCGGTAGTCCCTGCAGCAATCGGCGAGGAAGTGATCGCGCAGCATGCCAAACTCGCCGCCATCGAAGCGCCCGCGGGGGCGGGCGCGGATCTGCAGGCCGCCGTTCGCCATGCCGTCGATGAGGCGTTCTTATCGGGATTTCGCCGCGTCATGTGGATCGCGGCGGCACTCGCTCTGATGAGCGCAGTGAGCGGCTGGGCGATGATCGGGAGTGATGTGGCGCGGGCTCGCCCCCGAAGCGCACCCCTGAGATAATCCGGCGACCCGCCGCCAAAGCGCGTTCTCGACTCACCGCCATTAAGGAGACCTGCATGTCTCGCGACACCATCAATATGACGGGCGACTTGATTGCCTATATCCGCAGCGTCGGTTTCCACGAGGATGCCGACCTCGCCGCGCTTCGCGAAGAGACCGCGCACCATCCTCACGCCATGATGCAGATCGCGCCGGAGCAGGGGGCTTTCATGGGCCTGCTCGTGCGTATGCTCGGCGCACGCAAGACTCTGGAAGTCGGCGTTTTCACCGGCTATAGCTCCATGGTGGTTGCAAAAGCGATGGGCCCCGCAGGCAGGGTGTTGGCGCTCGATGTGAGCGAGGAATTCACAGCCGTCGCCCGGCGTCATTGGGCGAAGGCCGGCATTGCCGATCGCATCGAGCTGCGGCTTCGACCCGCGGCCGAGAGCCTGAAGGAGCTGCTGGCGGCAGGCGCTGCCGCCACATTCGACTTCGCGTTCATCGACGCCGACAAGACGAATTACGATACTTATTACGAGTACGCGCTGAAGCTGGTGCGCCGGGGCGGACTCATCGCCATCGACAATGTGCTCTGGAACGGACAAGTCATCGATCCTTCCGACGAGACCGCCGGGACCGTCGCCATCCGCGCGCTCAACAAGAAGGTGCACGGCGACACGCGGGTGGACGCCGTGCTGGTTCCGATCGGCGACGGGCTGACGTTGGCGCTCAAGCGCTGACGGCCCGGCAGACGACGCTAACGACCGATTCCATGGACCTTAGGTCCAATGTTCGTCATCGGCGCCGATTGTTAGTTTTTACCTGGCCGGCAATTCGTTCGCAAAGGACGCTTCTATGGCGCCGTCCCGTGCGTGCGTCTCGGAGTTTATCTCGGCACAGCGATCCTTGCCCCACTTCAGCTGACCGCGAGGAAGATAACCAATGGCTTCGCAAGACGACGTTTCGCGGACAGTGCTTCCCGTGCCGGATCAAGGACGGACGGGCCTGATCACTTATGACGCGAAGGATCCCGAGTCCAAATATCCCCCCATCAGGCAAATGCGGCCCCCCAAGGGCGCGCCCAACGTGCTCATCGTCCTGATTGACGATGCCGGCTTCGGCTCTTCCAGCGCATTTGGCGGCCCTTGTCAGACGCCGAATGCCGAACGCCTCGCCGCAGTAGCTGACGTGCCGTGGCGGCGTAGCTAAACGCGTTCACGTGGTCAATCCGCTCTCGGGATATGAAAAGGGATGGTTCCGCTTTGATGCGCTTGCAGGGCTGACCACGGCGGCGGTGGTTATACCGAAGTCGATGGCCTATGCGACCATCGCCGGGTTGCCCGTGCAAGCCGGCCTCTATGTGGCGCTCGTGCCCATGTTCGTCTATGCATTGCTCGGATCCTCCCGACCCTTGAGCGTGAGTACGACCAGCACCCTTGCGATTTTGACGGCGACCGCATTGACGCGCGCGGTGCCGGTGGCAGATGCGGCTCAGTTGATGGTGGCGGCATCTACATTGGCATTGATGGTAGGTGGCATCCTGATTGTTGCGGGTGTGCTGCGACTGGGATTTGTGGCGAACTTCATTTCCGACCCGATTCTCACGGGGTTCAAAGCAGGTGTCGCCATCGTCATCCTGTTTGGTCAGTTGCCTAAATTGCTGGGTGTGCATATCGAAGACGGTCATTTCTTCCGCGCCATTTATTCCACTCTGCAGCATGTGCCCGACACAAACGTCACGACATTGATTGTGTCCGTGGTGACTCTGGTGATTCTGATCGGACTGCATCGTTTTCGTCCGCGGGCGCCTGCGCCCCTGGTGGCTGTGGTCATCGGTATTGCCGCCGCCGGGTTGCTCGGGCTGAAGGCGGCTGGCGTTGCGTTGACCGGTGAAATTCCGGCAGGACTGCCCAGCCTGGTGTTACCGAACCTTGCACTGGCCAAGATTCTCTGGCCCAGTGCGCTGGGAATGGCATTGATTTCCTTTACCGAATCGATCGCCATCGGCCGTGCCTTTGCCCGGCATGGCGATCCGCGTCCCGTGCCCAATCGGGAATTGATGGCATTGGGCGCGGCCAATCTTGCCGGGAGCTTTTTCCAAAGCCTCCCAGCCGGCGGAGGTGCGTCCCAGACTGCGGTGAACTCGCAGGCGGGAGCGCGCAGCCAGGTGTCCGCGTTGACCACCGTGGCCATCGTCGTCGCGACCCTGCTATTTCTGTCGTCGCTCATCAGCCTGCTACCGCAGGCAACGCTGGCGGCCATCGTGGTGGTCACCGCGGTACCGCTGCTCAGCATCGCTGAATTTCGCTCGATCGTGGCGCTAAGACGAACAGAGTTTCTCTGGGCGTTGGTGACCTGCGCCGGTGTCGTGCTGATCGGCACGCTGGAGGGCATTCTCGTCGCGATCGCCATTTCGATCCTGACGCTCTTCTACCAAGCCAATCATCCGCTGGTTTACATCGTCAGACGCAAGTCCGGTACCGATTTGTTTCGTCCGCAATCCGTTGACCATCCCGGTGATGAAACCCTGCCGGGCCTGCTGATCGTCAGGACGGAAGGCCGTATGACCTTCGCCAGCATGCCTCATGCCCGTGAGCGGATTGCGGTGCTGATCCAGCAGGCGCATCCGCGCGTCGTGATCCTGGACTGCAGCGCCATCCCGGACTTTGAGTACACGGCCTTGTGCACGCTGATCCGAGCGGAGGAGAAGATGAAGGAAGCCGGGATCACGCTGTGGCTGAGCGCGCTCAATCCGCTCGCCCTGAACATGGTCAGGCGCTCCCGGTTGGGTCAGGCGCTCGGCAACGAGCGCATGTTCTTCAACCTGCAGGAGGCCGTGAAAGCCTACGAAAAAAATGAGACACACAGCGTGAAGGCACGGCCCCCCATCAACTAGCGCCTCTGCGGACCACATGCTCATCCGGCCACCGCGTTTCTGCGCGCAACTGATCGCTGCGGTTGGGCTGTTGTCCGGACTCGGTGTGGCGGCGCAAGCGGTTCATGTCGATGATACGCCGGCGACAAGTTCGGCCCCGCAACGCCCGCGGGTGGGCTTGGTACTCGCCGGCGGCGGCGCCAAGGGCGGCGCCCACGTCGGTGTGCTCAAAGTGCTCGAAGAAATGCACGTGCCCATCGACTGTATTGCCGGAACCAGTATGGGGGCGCTCGCCGGAGGCGGATACGCGTCGGGTATTCCGGCTGATCAATTGCAGACCTTCATCGACGGCATCGACTGGAAGCGCGTGGTCGGCGGAGTGGGCACCCGGGGTCTTAAGCCCATTGAAGAGAAGCGCCAAGGTGTCACTTACAGCAATCAACTGCAACTCGGCATCCAGAACTCGCAAATCGTTTTTGCCCCGGGGCTCTTCAACACGAGCGCCATCGACGATCTATTGCGAGGGTTCGTCGGCAAAGCGCGCGAACAGGCCGACTTCAGCCGCCTGCCCATCCCCTTCCGGGCGGTCGCCACGGATATGGTAAGCGGCCGGATGGTCGTACTTGATCATGGCGACCTTGCCACCGCCATGCGGGCGAGCATGGCGCTTCCCGGCGTGTTTGCGCCGGTCACGAGAGACAAAGAAATTCTTGCGGATGGCGGTCTGGTGAGAAATATTCCGGTGGATGTGGCCCGCAGTCTTTGCGCGGACGTCGTCATCGTCGTGAACCTGGTATCGCCGCCCGCCGATCCGGACGAACTCAAGGCACCGGGTCAACTCCTCGGACGAACGGTGGAACTGATGATCGAAGCGAATGAGCGATTGCAATTGCAATCCCTGACCCCGCAAGACGTGCGTATCGATGTGCCGATGGGAGACATCGGCACGGGAGACTTCGAGCGGATGTCGGAGACCATCGCGCTGGGGGTCGCCGCTGCACGCAGCGTCGCCCCGCAAATCGCACGGTATGCGGTATCGCCCCAGGAATATGTCGCATGGCGCAGCAAGGTGACTTCCGACCAAGGCATCGAGTCCCGGGTCGACACGATCAAATTTGCCAAAATGAAGCGCGTGAATCCGCAGTACTTGAACCAGCTGGCCGGCATCAAGCCCGGCGATACGGTGACCACGGAAACCCTGAGCCAAAGCGTGCAGCGCATGGCGGCGGTCGAGGATATCGATTCCGTGAGCTACGAGCTGACGGGCGACCCCGCCCACGCGACGCTCGAATGGCTGCCCTATGAAAAGAGCTGGGCACCGGACTATATCAAGGTCGATCTAGGGATGTACGCATCGACGTCGGGCGACGATCGGAGTTTCGCGCTCTATCTGCAGCACGACCGCACATGGATCAACAGTCTCGGGGCGCAATGGCGTAACGAAATCCAGTTCGGCACCGACCAGTTCCTGTCGACCAGCTTCTACCAACCGCTGGATGTCGCGCAACGCTTTTTTGTCGAGCCAAAGGCGTTTGGGAATCAGGTATTTGAGAATGTTTTCTATGACGGCAACAACGTCGCGCGCTACCAATTTGGTGACCTGGGCGGGCGACTCGATTTCGGCGTGAATCTCGGCAATGTGGCGCAGGTGCGGGTGGGCTATTTGGCGACCCAGCGCAGCGCAGAGGTAGAGACGGGGTCGCCCCTGTTGCCGCAGTTGCATGTCCGCGACGCGGGCATCGCCACCTCTGCCGTGCTCGATACGCGGGACACACCCTTCGGCGCCACTCGAGGGGTCGTGGCGGAGCTCGAGTATTTCAAGAGCGATGCGGCGTTTGGAGCGCAACGCGATTGGCAGCGCGCAGAATTCGGGGTCGGATTTGCGTTGCCGTTTCGCAGTGACATCTTGCGGGTCGCAGTGGCGGGCGGCAGCAATTTAGGCAGTAACCTTCCGGCCGATCGCCTATTTACCTTGGGCGGCCCCGTGAGTCTGGCGGGCGAGGAGCTCGATGCGCTGCGGGTCGCGGGATATTGGACGCTCAGCGCCAGCTATCTCTGGCAAATCAAAGATATCTTCGCCCTGCGTGGCCAGGCTCTGTATGCGGGGGTGCGGCTGCAGGACATCGAGGTCTATCAAAGTATCGATGACAACAGTCATGGACAGATCGGCTCGGTGTCAGTCTTTATTACGGGACGCACGCTCGTCGGGCCGGTGACGTTGGGTGTCGCGGCGACCACTGCCAACGCTCACACCCTGTGGATCAGCTTCGGCCGCCCGACTGCGGAGGGCTCGATCTTGAGCGAGGGAATTTTCCGGTGAAGGCATCAGTGATCATTTGTCGGCCTTGCGTCGATGTAGGCGCGATAGTCATCACCCGAGGCGAAATTGAGTCCGCAGATTGATTCGTCCGGCGACCGGGCTAGGTCCACGGTAGAGCACCGAATCGAGCGCCGAGGGCAGATTCCCCTTTGCGATCTCGAGACCCGCCGTCAGCGGAACGGTCGTCACGAAGATTTCGCGGCCGTCGGGACCGCCGAAACGCACGTTGGTGCATGCACCGTCGGGCAGCACGAGGCGCTGCTGGATGATCCCATCGGGCCGCAGACAGAGCAGTTCTTCGGAGCTGAAACCCGTGATCCAGAGATTGCCCCAGATATCCAGGGCCATGCCATCGCAGTCCTGTTTCTCGATCAGCATTCTGCGATTGTCGAGGCTGCCGTTGGTTGCGATGTCATAGGCAAACGTGCCGACGAAACTCTCATTGTGATAGAGCGTCGTGCCATCGGAGCTGACGGCAAGACCGTTGCAGAAGGCGAGGCCGTCGGCGAGCAGCGTCACCTTACCCTCCACATTGAGGCGATACAGCGCGGCCGGTGCGGGCCGCTCACCCTTCACGATGGCGTCGAGGTCCAACGTGCCGAAGAGCAGTCCGCCCCTGCCGTCGGGGCACACCTCGTTCACGCCGGACAGCGGCGCACCGTCGATGTGGCTCAATAACGCGCCCGATCGACCCGTCGCGGGGTTGAACCAGACAATGCCACCTGGACCGGAGCAGAGGAGGGAGCCATCCTCATTGAATAAAATGCCCCCGATCCATTTTCTGTCAACCAGCCAATGGGACAGGCTGCCATCCGGCTGCAGCCCCTGTACTCCCCCCAGAATGACGTCGCTGAACCAGACGACACGCTCGTCGATGGCCAACGCTTCCAGATAGCGACCCTTCGCGAGCGCAGTGAAAGACATGTATTGCCTGCCGATCGGTAATAAACTTTTATTCTACTCTGCCGAGCTGGTGGGTGAATCGTTCATGAACTCAGTGCCCATGGAACATAACGCTGCGCCCAAGGCCGCACTTGTGCCGCTCAAGCGCATGCTGGCGATCAGCCTCGGCAACGCCCTCGAATTCTATGACTTCATGATTTTCAGCTTCTTCGCGGTGCAGATCGCGCACACCATAGTTCCCGCGCAATTTACCGAGCAGGGTCTGCTGTTGACGTTGGCGACCTTCGGCGTCGGCTTCTTCACGCGGCCTCTGGGCGCGTTTGTGATCGGTCGCTACGGCGATCGCGCCGGCCGCAAGCCCGCGATGATGTGGTCCTTCGGTTTGATGGGGGTGAGTATCCTGGGGACGGCATTGACACCGTCTTATGCAAACATCGGGGTTGCCGCACCCGTCCTGCTGTTGTGCTTCCGGCTGCTGCAGGGTTTCGCGCTGGGCGGGGAGGTAGGTCCCATCACCGCCTATGCCGCGGAGGCGGCCCCGCAGGGTCATCGCGCGCGCTACGTATCCATGCTGGGAACGGGACAGGGTCTCGCGGTGCTCTGCTCGGGCTTGATCGGCTATGCGCTGGCACGGCTGTTGTCGCCCGCTGATCTGGATTCATACGGCTGGCGCATCGCGCTTCTGCTGGGGGTTTTGGTCGTGCCGATCGGGTTGCTGATTCGCCGCCGTTTGCCGGAGACCATCGAGGGCGCCGTGGCGCAGGCGAAGCGCGAACCGGCGGCGCAATCGCCATGGCGAGTGTTCTTCGTGGGCTTGCTCGTCGTCGGTGCGGGCACCATTGCCGGATATGCGTTGACTTACCTCGCGACCTACGCCCAGGACACGCTCAAGCTCGGCGCACGCCTCGCCTTCGTCGCGACCATCGCGCAGGGACTGGGATACTTAGGCAGCGCCTATGCCGCGGGCTGGTTCGGCGATCGGTTTGGTCATCGGCGCATCCTGGTCATCACATTTACCCTGTTGTTGCTGCTGATGCTGCCTGCCTTCGTGCTCATCAATCGCGTGCCCACGGCGGCATCGCTATTCGTGGTGACGGCCACGCTTGCAGCGATCCACATAGCCGCCATCGTCTGCATGCAAGCCTTTCTTGTCGAATGCCTGACACCCACCGTGCGGTCGGGCGTCTTCGCCATGACCTATGCAACGGGCGTCGCCCTGCTCGGCGGCACGACGCAGCCGATCTTGAAGTTGCTGATTCATGAGACGGGGAGCGCGTTCGCACCGCCTTGGTACGTCATCGCGGCGCTGGCGATTGGGCTGCTGGCCTTGACGCAGCTGCGGGAGGCGCCTCGCCTCGCCACGCCCGGCGTAGGTGCGCCCGGCGTGGACACGCCTCAAGAATCGAAGACGCCGGCTAGTGCGAGGGTCGGCCCATGAAGTCAAGAATCGCCGGGGCGAGCAGGGGCCACCCTGCGAAGTGCCCACTGCCATGCTTCGCGGCATAGCCTGAGCGATTGTTCCATTCGTCATCCGGCCAGGGCGGCTCTCTCATCTCCGAGTGCGGAATGAGCTCGTGTACCCACTCGCTCGTTCGGCGCGTGTGACTGAGATCGCTTTTGCCGCTGCGGTAGACCAACACCGGCATGCGCAAACGCGCGAAGCTTTCCGGCGACATGCCGGGGACGGGCGATGTCGTTGAGGGCATGTACGCCAACGCCCAACGCTCCATGGTTTCGATGAAACGTTCCGGATCTTGCGCGAGCAGGATGTCGCGGTTGCGGGGATTGCGCTGGAGTTGCTCGGCCCATCCCGGCGAATCCGCGACGGCGGCCATACCGCCGCGGCTCGCTGCGATCGCGGAACCGACGCAATAGTAAGCCGCGAGCGATATCAAGCTCAGCGCCCCCCCGCTGATCCACCACACGATCACGTGCGACACGGCTGCGGGATCGCGCGCCGCGGCGATGAGGGACACCCGTGAACCGCCCGATCCGGCGGCCAATGCCGTCGGTCCGAGCTCGAGCGCACGGATGAGCTCGATCAGTGTGCGAGCCTGAAGAGCGGACTCGCTCTCTGCTTCGAAGGAGATATCGGATGCGCCGCAATTGGGCCGGTCCCAGAGCAGCACGCGCCGTCCGCCCGCGGCGAGGGCCTGCGCGAGCTCGGGGAGACCCGGGCTATCCTTCGCGAAACGTCCGCCTGGGGTGAGCGCGATGGCCGGGGCATCTTTCGGGCCTAACAGCTCATATTCGATTCCCAGCCCGGAGATCTGAATTTCGTGCCATCGCTCCTCCGCTCAGAACTTGAACGTGACTTCCCCACCCATGATGCGCGGGTTGCCCCAGGCGAGCACGTTGCCGGTCCCCGCGCCGGATTCCCCATAGGTGATGTACGAGCGGTTGAAGACATTGTTGGTGAAGAACTGGAACGTCCATCGGCCATCCGCTGCACCGACCCCGATACGAGCGTTCATGAGCCAATAAGCCCACCCGTTGGGCGGCGGCAGATAGGGGGCGCCCGCCGGGCCGAAGTTGACCGCGCTGATATAGGATTCAAGAAGGTTGCCGATCAGATGCAGCTCGCCGGTGAGCGGCTGATCGAGCGCCGCCGTCATCCCGATTTGCCACTTGGGCGCGTTGGTCATCTCGGTACCGTTGAGGTTGAAGTTCGAGAGGACCGGGTTGTTCTGGATCTGGTAATCGGTGTATTGGGCGTTGAGGTAACCGGCATTGACGCCGACCGTCAGGGGCGGCAGCGACGCGCATATTGAACGTCTCCTCAAAACCCCAGGTGCGCGCCGACTTGGCATTGACGATCGCCAGAATGATTTCGCTCGCATATTGAGGTTGAGCATGGGCCGAGACTTGTAAATCTTTGTAATTATTATAAAAAGCGGCCGTTGTGAGTTGCGCTCTGCCATCCAGTAACGCTTGTCGGTAGCCGACTTCGTAGGTATCCACCTGCTCGGGACCGAACACGCTCCCCTCGCTGGGATTGGGGAATGCGGTCGGCGAGGCCACCGGATTCACACCGCCCGCCTTGAAGCCGCGGGCGTAGCGCGCATAAGCGGTGCCGTGATCGAGGGCGTACGAGAGCGTCGCGGACGGCAGGCCTTTGGATTCCGTCGCACTCGCGTTCGATATGACCGGCTGTTCGAAATCCGTCTCGTTGGTCTCGTGGATATAGCGGCCGGAGACCGTCAGATTCAACTTCTGGGTGAAGTCGTAGCCGACCTGCGCATACACCGACTCGTCCTTGACGTAGGTGTTCACGTGAGTGAGCGGTGCCGTGTACAGAGGGGTGGCCACGGTCACCAGGGTATTACCGGTGAAGTCGTTGTGCAGGAACGTGGCGCCGCCGAGAAAGTGGAACGGCCCCGTATCGGTCGACACGGCCCGCAGCTCTTGATACACGAAATGCTTGTAGTTCTTCACCGACACCGCATCAGAGGGCACGGTGGCGGCCGCCAGATCGGTGTAGAAATTGGTAAATTGATGGCGATAGGCCGAAATCGAGGTGACGTCCACCCCGGGCGCATTCCACACCGCCGTGCCGGAGATGCCGTTGTCGACCAGATTGACGATCGTGGGCAGCCCCATGGAGGTGGTGAACTTTCCGTCGCTCCCCGCGATAAAGCCCGCCGGCAGGTTTACCGTGTAACCGGTGAACGCGTTGAGCGTTCCCGCCTGGGCGGCCTGAGTGACCATCGGTTCCGTCTGGTAGATCGCTCCCCCGTCGCTATCGGTCTTGATCGAGTCATCGCCCGCAATCGTGAGTTTGAGGGTGTCGCTGAACTTGATCAGGAGCTTCGCGTCCGATGCCGTGAAGCTCGCGTCGTTGTAGCCCGCCGAGGGGCTCACGCCGGAGTTGAGGACGGCCGCCAGTACTGTCGGGGACGGAACGCCCGGTGTAGGGTGGCGTGCCTGTAAACATCGAAGCCTGATACGGCGTCGGATTGATCGAGATGTTGCGGATGTACGCGTTGTGCGAGTCGCGCTCGACGGACATGCTGAAGGCCACATTGGGCGCCAACGGGATATTGAGGTAGCCCGCCCCGCGAAAGGTGTTGTAGTCGCCGTAGTCGAAGAGTCCATTCGCCGCAAACGCATTGGTGTCCGGCTGGAGAGTGACGATGTTGACCACGCCGCCGGTGGCGTTGCGGCCGTAGAGGCCGCCCTGTGCGCCTTTCAATATCTCGATGCGCTCGACATCCACTAAATTGTTGACCATCGAGCCCCAGATGCGAGGCACATCGTCGATGTAGGTCGCAACGCTCGGGTCCGCGCCGACGAAGATGCTGTTGCCGACACCGCGAATGAAGATCTGCGTGTACCCGGAGCTCTCGGAGGGCAAGTAGCCGGGCGTTACGTATTGCAGATTGACCAGATTGGTGATGCCTTGCTGCGTCAGCGCCGCTCCGGTGAATGCTTGCACCGAGTCCGATACCTGCAGCACGCTCTCCTCGCGCCGCTGGGCCGTCACAACGATCTCTTCGAGAGCATCGCTCTGGGGCTGTCCCGAAGGAGGGGGAGCCTGCTGCGCCAGGGCCGGTGCCGTCATGACCGGCAATGCCAACAGGGATGCAGCCAACAAAAAAACACGACTCGAAATAAACTTCATGACGGACTCCCTCTTTTAAGCCATTGGAGCGACTGTAGTCGCCGCTCTCGTTGTTCGTCGTCGATCAGGCGCCATCGCGCTAGAACCGATCAGACCCCCAAGTCCGATCTCCTAATAATGTGTTTCAAGAAGTTTGCTCGGTCGCCGCGGCGGCCCTGATATATTTGTTTTGATATATGTTTCGTCCCGCTCGACACGGGTGAGCGAGCGGCGAAGAGGGATATTCGCCCAACAGGTATTTGGCAACCCGTCCGTCCACTGCATGGCTCGGTCCACCCCCCCCGTACCGTATATGCTACCCGCTATTCTAATATTGTCTCCTCAAGCATTTCAATTGCCAAGGAGAGCAACGAGCGGCCATCGGCATGTCCCACGAAGCATGAATGCTTGCCTGCATGTGCAGAGCGCGCCCCATTTTCCTTGTTTGCTGCGCGAGTCCCCGCGGAGCGGGTGACGGGATGCGCCGGCGATTACCGGTAATGGCTGCGATCGCGCCGGACGAGGCGCCGCGGGATTAATCTCCGCCACGGTGACAAAAACAGCGGTTGTCAGACTCGCTGCGGGTTGCGGCTTTCAGGGGCGCGCGATCAGCTGCCCTGCCGCTCCTTCAACGCCGCCACCTGCAGCATCGAATCCAGCAGGAGCTTCTTGAGCCGACGGTTTTCAGTCTCGAGTGCTTGCTGCGAGCGCGGCACATTTGTCTCGGCATGCGTCGGCCCCGATTGCGCGCTGCCATTGGCGCTGCGCGCCGCTCCGGCGGAGGCCTCGCGCGGAAGAAGTCCGTATAAGAATAGCCGCACGCAATATTGCGTATGCCGATCGATGGCGGCGGCATCCAGAACCACGCCCCAAGCGGCCATGGTGGCAGGGCCGCACGCGACCAGATAGAGAAAGGCAAACGCGGCCTCCTGCGCATCGGCGATGTCGGAGCGGAACGGAATACGCCGCTGAATGAGGTCGGCCAAGTAGGCGATCGTCGGCGCCGTACCGTTTTGGGTGGTATACGCGCCAATTTCCGGCATTCGCGCCGATTCTGCGTTGGTGATTCTGAGGAGTCTCAGACCGCCCGGGCTCATGAGGTTTTCCATCAGAATCTGCCCCACCCGGAGGAGAGTCTCTTCCACATCATCGCTTTCGGCAGCCCGCAGTCGTTCGACCGGCACGATCCAATCTTCGATTGCGCGCTGTAGTGCTGCCTTGAACAGCGCAGTCTTGTCGCTGTAGCGCAGGTAAACCGTGCGCTTCGCCATACCGGCCGAGGCCGTGATCGCATCGATCGTGGTGCGCTCGAATCCATTTTCCAGAAAAAGATCGAGCGCCTTGTCGAGCAGTTCCTCGTTAGTCAGCGTGGGCCTGCCGGGACCCTGGCGTAACTTGTGGTTGCTCTTTGACTTTCCGCGGGTAGAAACGGCTACATTCACGGTCTTCGTATCCTTGAAGCGAGAGTCGTCATGCCGGCGCGACGCGGACGGAGAGGGCATCGTCGATTCAGCCGAAGTCGCCCCGTCGCGGTCGATCACTCAGGTCCTGCCGGTCAATGAAACTAGTGTCATAACAATACCACTGGAGATTGAAACGATACGGGTAATAATATAGCATTTCAAGGAGTCCGAGCGCAGTGCAGGGTTTCTGCGGGCTCGGCCCGTGGCCGCAATACGGGGGAAGTTACAACATGGCGCTCAAAACGGTCGACCTGACCCCGCGCATCGGCACGGAAGTCGAAGTGAATAAGGCCACGCTGCTCAGCGGCGAGGTGTCTCAGGAGATCAGGCAACTTCTCATCCAACGCGGTGTCATCGTGGTCCGCGGCGTCGCGATGCGCGACGACGAGCAGCGCGCGTTCACTCAGACCCTCGGCAAACTGCGGCTCGGCACGGTGAAGGCGGAGGGTGAACAGGGGCTCATGAAGGTCACCCACGACAGGAAGGAGAATCCTGTCTATGCCGAATTCTTCCCAGGCACTTTTTTCTGGCACTTCGATGGTCCTTATGAAGAAGTGCCCCCCTTTGCCACCGTCCTGACGCCCCGCGTCCTTTCCGAGACGGGCGGCAATACCGAGTTTGCCAATACCTACGCGGCCTATGAAGACCTGCCGGACGATGAGAAAGCCTTCCTCGATACGCTGAAAGTCGTGCACACCATGCAGTCCGCGATGTGGCACTCCTACGAAGACCCCACGGTAGAGCAGGTCGCCCTGTGGCGCAGCTACCCGGCGCGCACGCAGTCGCTGGTCTGGCGCCATCGCTCGGGGCGCAAGTCGTTGGTCCTTGCTGCCTCGGCCGCGCACATCGTCGGCATGCACGTGGCCGAGAGTTTCGACTTGCTGCAACGTCTGATGGCTTGGGCAACGAAGCCCGAATACGTCTACCGGCACCAATGGCGCATGAATGACCTGTTGATCTGGGACAACACCGGAACCATGCATCGCGCGACGCCATACGACGTGAATTGCGGGCGGCAGGCTCCATCGTTTCACGCTGGACGGCGAGGAACCCATCCGCGGGGCCGCGTAGGCCGCGCGTTGATGAATATCGTCGACGCACAAGTTCACATCGGCCCGGGCCGGATCGAGGAGACGCTGGCTGCGATGGATGCGCTCGGCATCCGCGCGATCCTGATCGACGAATACTGGATGGGCCGAAAAGCCGGCGATCCTGCCTACTCGGTCCCCGACGGTGCCCACCGCCCGGTCCAGCCAACGGCGGAATTGGCGGCGTTGATGTATCCGGAGCGCTTCTCCTACCTGGTTCGACTGGACCGCAGGGACAAGGACGTGGCCACCGTCATCCGCATGGCACGCGATGCGCCGCACGCCCGCGCGCTGCGCATCACGCCCGGTATGTGGCCCGACGAAGTCGCCGCCTTCGCGGCGGGCGAATACGCTCCGATCTGCGCTGCCGCTTGCGATTGCGGCCTGCCGCTGTTCATGTTCGCCCCGGGGCGCCCGAGAGACGTCGTGCAGTACGCCCGGCAGTACCCGTCCCTGCGGATCGTCATCGATCACTGTGGGCTTCTCAGCAATCTGATGCGGCAAACGCTCGGCGCCGGAGCGCCGCTGAGCCGCGAGGCGATGCTTGCGGGCTTCGAAGAAGTCATGACCCTGGCGGAGTTGCCCAACGTCGCGCTCAAGTGGGCTCACGCGCCCGGCGTGTTCGAGACGCCCGGCTACCCCGGCGATGGCCTCCGGCCGATCCTCCGCAAGGCGTTGGATCGCTTCGGTCCGAGCCGAATCATGTGGGCGAGCGACGTCAGTGCCAATCAAACCGGCGAAAGCTGGGCGATGCTGCTGTTCGGAATGCTCGGCAATCCGGATCTGTCGCCGGCGGAGCGTGCAGCCCTGCTGGGCGGGACGGTCAGGGCATGGCTCAATTGGCCGGCGTGACACCGGCTCATTGCCTCGCTCGAGCGCCGTAGGGGTACGAAACTGTTCTGGCGATATATCGAGGCTGGGACACGCAGAAATCGCAATGACTTCTGCGTTCTGGCATGATATGAAACTAATGAGGCGACAATATAGGAGAGGCTGGTCATGCAAGTAGGGCTACAACTCGGGTATCAAAATCTGCATGGCATGCCTGATGCCGATTTTTTCAGGACTGAAACCCAACTCGCCGTCGAGGCCGAGGCGATGGGATTCGACTACGTCGCCCCGGTCGAACATCATTTCACGGACTACGCGGCGTGCCCGGACAATTTCCAAGTCCTGACCTATATCGCGGCGAAGACGAAGACGTTGAAACTGATGACGGGCGCGGTCATCTTGCCGTGGAACGATCCACTGCGCGTGGTGGAGAAAACCATCATGCTCGACATACTGAGCGAGGGTCGCATGATTCTCGGCATGGGCCGCGGGGCCGCGCGCCGGGAATTCAAAGCATTCCGGGTGGACCTGGGCGATTCGCGCGAGATGTTCGACGAAGCCGCTCTCATGATCATGGAGGGCCTCGAAACGGGCTTCGTCGAAGCCGACGGCAAGTGGTATAAGCAGCCGCGCATCGAGGTTCGTCCGCGGCCCGTAAAGTCCTTCAAGGGCCGCACCGTCATGGTCAGCATGTCGCCCGGGTCGGTCGAGGTGGCGGCAAGATACGGACTCACGTCACTGCGGTTTTCGCAGGGCCGGTGGGAGAAGGCGCTTCCTGAGATCAACGAGTACCGGAACCTCTTTCAGGAGATCCACGGCCACAAGGCGCCGCCTTTCATCATTTGCGATTTCATGGCCTGCTTCGACGACAGAAAGCAGGTCATCGAATACACCGACAAGTATTTCAGCAAGCTGTTTGCGCAGGTGGCAAATCATTACGAGTTCGGCGGCGAGCACTTCAAGTCTTTGCCGTCCTACTCGACTTATGTGACCTTGGGAGAGATGTCGGCCGCTGCCGGCGGTCCGGAGAAGGCCTACAAGGACTACATCTCGGCCAATTTGATCGGCACGCCGGAGGAGATGTGGGATCAGCATCTCGCCCGCAAGTCCATGGTCGGCGACTACGACATCGTCGCCAACTTCAGTTATGGCGGCATGCCCTACGAGATCGTGTACGATCAGATGAGGCGCTTCGCCGATAAGCTCATCCCGAGACTGAAAGGATAAGAAGGAGGCGCCATCATGCAGCTCGAGGAAGAGATCCGGCAAATCCGCGGGATGCTCCAAGGCATGAAGGACCGTCAGGACATTCTCGACTGCCTGACGCGAGAAGCGCGCGGACGAGACCGGCACGACGCCGAGTTGACCGCAAGCTGTTATTGGGAGGACGGCGAGGATGAGCATGGTCTGTCCATCACGCCCGGTCCGCAATACGGCGAAAAGGCAAACGCCGGGCACCGTGCGGTCTTCAGCGGCAACAGCCACAACCTCACCAACCACAGCTGCCAGATCGACGGCGACGTGGCTTATTGCGAGACCTACGTCATGGGCGGCCTGCTCTCGCTCGATCAGAAAACTTGCAAGATCGCGCTCGGGCGGTATATCGACCAGTTGGAGCGCAGGCACGGCGAGTGGAAAATCAAACTGCGGCGCACGGTCATCGATATGTCCGCCGAGGGGGACGCTTCTTGGCTGCACACCCCGGTGATGTCCGGATTCCTCAAGGGATTAAGGTCCAAGGAAGATCCGTCGTACCGGCGTCCGGTTCGGGGGACTGCGGCTGACGAGCGGTGGTGAAAGAATGAAAGTCATCGTCAATCGGTCGCTGTGCGACGGCAACGGCAATTGCACGAGGGAGGCGCCCGAGCTCTTTGCGATGCGGGACGATGACACGCTGCAGGTGCTGAAAGAGACCTTCGACGAGGCGTATCGCGCGAAGGCCGAGGCGGCCGTGCAGTCGTGCCCGAAAAATGCATTGAAACTGGTCGAGTGAGATCGCCGGCTGCGCGCATTGGGCAACGGCGCGCCTCGGCATTCGTGCACCCTGCGTGAACAGTCCCTAATTTACGACGACAATCGGTAGGTTGACCCAGCCTCGCTGCATCACGCCGGCATTCTGCACGGCATCGGCCAAATCGAACTCGAACGAATCGACTTGCGACAAGAGCTCATGCACCAGGGTGGTGACCTCGAGCTGCGCGAGATGCTTGCCGATGCAATGGTGTTGCCCAAGCCCGAAGGAGAGAACTCGCCGGATCGGCCGGTTCCAGATGAACGACTCGGGGTCCGCGAACTCCCGCTCGTCGCGAGAGGCGGAAAACAGCATACAGGCCACGCGCTGGCCCGCTTTGACGTGCTGGCCCGCGACCGTGATGTCCTTGTGAGCGGTCCGAAACGTGTACTGAGCCGGTGCGCAATAGCGGAGCATTTCTTGAACCGCTACAGGCACGTTCGCGTCGAGATCCGCGCGAACAGCCCCGAGTTGTTCCGGCCGCCTCCATAGTTCCATGACGCCCTGAGCCGTGACCTTGGGCATGGATTCGATGCCCCCCACCATGGCGCAAACGAGCTGATCCGCGATCTCCTGGTCGCTCAACGCGCGCTGATCAGGCTCCGTTCGATAGTTGATCAGCCCATCGATGAGTCCATTGCTGCCGTCGGCACCTGCGGTGCGCCGCGACAGAATCGCCGGAACGATGTCCTGCGTCAGCTCGGTGAAGAACGTGGCAAGATCGATGCTCTTCTTCTCGGGACTGTAGCGCGTGATCTCGTTGATCTTGTTCATCAAGTCCTCTGCGCGGGACGATGGCAGTCCGAACAGCGAGCAGATGACCGTGACGCCGACGATCCCGGCGTAATCCATCGTCAAGTTGAACTTGCGGCGCGGCAGAAGCAGCGCCAGCCGTTCACGCGCGAGCTCACGAACGAAGTCCTTGAGAGCCGCCACGCTCTTGGGTCGCAGCGGCGCAGTATGCGCGAGCCGCATTTCCTCGTACCAGGGCGATGCAAGCCGGGGCCCCGGTGCCATGGGATTGACGGAGGCGAAGGGCGGGGCGCCGTTGTTCCGCCGCGTTCGCAGGTACTCCGGCGTCGGCAAGTTACTCTCGGTGGCGAGCAGCGCATTCTCGCCGACACGCAGAACCTCCCAAACGTCGGCGAACCTTGAAAAGAAATAAGTGTCGTAGTCACGGCTGTAATAGACCGGATACTTGTCTCGCAGCACCTTGTACACAGGCTGCGGATTGGCGATGACCTGCGGGGAGAATAGATCGATATCCGGGGCGGTTGTGGTCGACTCGCTCATGCGGCGGCCGCATGAGGCCGGCGCCGATCCTTGCAGACGCTTACCAGCCTGCCCGGCGTGGCACCGGTCGGCAGGTCGCGATGATGCGTGACGACGCCGTTGACCAGAATGTAGTCATAGCCGCCAGCGCGGCCCTTTCTTCGCCAGTCGCCGTTCGGCATGTCGTGAACGATCTGATACCTCTGCCGATCGAAATAGAGCTCATTGAGATCGTAAACCAAAATATCCGCCCAATACCCGGGCAGCAGCGCGCCGCGATCGTAGAGTTGCACGGCGCGCGCCGGCTTCAACGCAAGCTGGAAGTGCATGTCTTCCAGCGTCATGCGCCGTTCATCGCGCACGAGCCACAACAACAGGTCCGTGGCATAGTGGCCCACGCCAAAGGACTTGGTGTGGGCACCGCCATCCGAGCTGCCTCCGACGACGGCGCAATGCGACATCAAGCGGATGATTTGCGCGGGATCGGTTGCGATGATTTGCCCGGATTTCAACTGCAGCGCGAGCCTCGAGCGCAGCGCGAGATCCAGCAGCACCGTAACGACCTCTCGTCCTTCGTGGCGCGCGATCTCAAGCAAGGTGCGATTGAGGTAAGGCGCGAGCCGTGAGTCGTCGCCGACGTCAATGACGGTTTGAGCCTCCAGCCCGGCGCCATGAGTGGGGCCCCTCGCCGCATACTCCGCTATGAAGGCGCGCTGGAATTCAGGCTCTGCGATGAGGCGCATGACCTCCCCGTCCGAGGAACAGGCGCAGATCTTGCGAATCGCAGCCAATTGTCCCGCGGGTACATCCAGTTGGCGGAGACCCGATTCGAGCCATCCTCTATGCAGCAGAGAGCTGACGGTGATATCGCACCCCTTGGCGCGCTGCGCGTCGAGCCAAGCCAGGTTCTCCTCGGTTTTCTCCGGCATCCGGTCGATGGGCAGGAAGCTGTTGTGCATCAGCCGTGCCCCCGAGCCGCGAGCGATCTCGCCCATACGTTCCGAGATCGAGCGATCGCCGTAGGTAATGATGTGCGAGAGCAGCTGGATGACGCCTTCGCCCCGTTCAATCACCGCTCGCCCGATATCGAGGATCGCGTCGTGGTCGAGCACATCCGTGGGCATCGGCGATCCGTCGAAGTCGACGTGGGAATTGCCTTCGACGCCCATCGCGGACAACGAGATGCCGATGGCGCCGGCATCCATGGCCTCGTTGATCAAGCGGTGCATTTCGGTCATTTCAGCCGGGGACGGCCGACGGGTCTTCGCAGCATCGATTCCCATGACATAGATGAGTAACGGGTTCAGCGGGAGATAACTGAGAACATTGACGCCTTTCGGCAGTTGCTCCACCCGGGCCAGGTATTCGGGAAAGCTCTCCCAGTTCCAAGGCAACGCCGAGCGCTGGTGGGAAACGGGGATCTGCTCCGTCGTCTCCAGCATCTGCATGGTGCGCTCGATGTCGCGCGCACGGACCGGGGCAACGCCGAATCCGCAATTCGCGTTCACAACGGTTGTGACGCCATTCTCTCCCGAGTTGGAGCAATACGGGTCCCAGAAGAGCGCGACGTCGTAATGCGAGTGTTGGGTCACATGGCCCGGCGCAACGATCTTGCCCTTGGCATCGATGACTTGCCTCGACTTCCCGTGAGCCAGCTTGCCGATGGCGGCGATCTTGCCGTCAGCGATGCCGACATCGGCGTAGAAGGCGGGGCTGCCGGTGCCGTCGACCACCCGTCCGCCGCTGATAATGGTGTCGAAAGCCGTCATCGCCCACCCCCCGTGTTGAATGAATGGGCAACGACCTTGGCGACGTTCACCGGGATCGCCGACATGCGCGGCATGGCGTTGATCGCCTGCACATCGGTGTCGCAGCGGGTCAGCAAATTGATGTTCACACCGGGTCCTTCCCCGTCATCGATCGCGCCCCAGCAATGGGCGATGGAAACAACTCCGCGCCGCAAACCCCTGTCGGGCTGCACGCGTGCCTCGATGCGCCCGTGCTGCGAGGCGATCTCGATGACATCATCGGGCTCGAGATCGAACGTCGCGAGGTCGTCGGGATGGAGATAGGCGGCATTGTAGGGGGTGCGCTGCAATGTGCCCTTCAGCGAGCTGCCGACCGTATTCATCACGTGATTCAATCGGCGCGAGCAGAGCAAGTGAGTGAAGCCGGCGGGGGGCACGGCCGCACGCTGCTCGCCGGAGGCGAGCAGCTGCCTCACTTCTTCGGCCACATCAGCCGGCATCACATCGAACTTGTCCGTGGCGCCGGGCATGGCGGGCTGAACGACCGCAAGCGGGGAGTCATAGACCTTGCCGGCGGGGTATTGCTTCAGATCCTCCTTCAATTGGTCGAGCGTGATCGACGCACCGGACAGACGGAGCGACAGCAAGGCTTCGGTGGTCGGCGGTGTCGTCATGTCGAGTTGGACGCCGCAGTACTCCAGAGAGATCCCCAGGCGCTTCGCGAGAGCCCAGTACACGTACCAGTCCTCGATCAAGTCCGATCCCGCCGGGGCACCGAGAAGGGGCGGCGTGAACTGCGTCCAGCTCGTGGGCAGGATCACAAAGCCCGGGTAGCTGATCGGAAGATCGGCGCGCTCGTACATCATCAGCGGCGGCAGGATGTAGTGCGCAAGTTGCGCGGTCGCCGAACGATAAGGGTCGACAACCACCAGCAACTCGAGCGATCTGAGCGCTGCCACGATCTTGCGTTGATCCGGCACGCAGAGCGCCGGATTGCCGCCGTGCACGAATAAGGCACGAATCTGGCCGGGGCCGGCTGTCAGGATCTCCTCCGCCAGGGTGCTGGAAAGCCGGTCATAGCCGAGCCGACCCACGCCGCGGATGCGACTGTTCGGCACAGTCCGCCAGGAGCGTGGCGGCCCGACGACCTGGGCGTAAAAGCCGGACTTCGTTCCGAGCATGTCGACTACCGCGCGGTCGCCGGCTCGGCGGTAGCGGCCGCCGATGATGTTCAGCGTGTCGATCAAATGCTGCGTTAGATTCGAGAACGGCGCCATGGAAGGCCCCGTCGCAGCATAGGCGGCGCCCGTCTTGCAATCGCGCGCGAACAACTCGGCCACGGCGCGGATCTGACCCCGTTCGAGGCCGGCGCATCGTTCAGCCATGTCGGCGGTGAAGGGGGCGACGGCGGCCTTCAAATCCGCGATGCGATCGGCGCCGACATGTTGCTCGACGAATGCCTTGTCCTCCCATCCTTCCTGAAGAACCAAGCGCACGAGCGCCGCCGCGATGATGGCGTCCCGGCCCGGCAGCGGCTGCAGAAATAAATCGGCATGACGAGCGGTTTCGGTGCGGCGCGGGTCGACACAGATCAACTTGAGCCCACGCGCCTTTGCCTTCTTCAAGACCCGAGAGGGATCCTGACTCATGACCGGCATCGTGGAATGTGAGATGAGCGGATTCGCGCCGAAGAACAGAAGAACCTGCGACTGATCGATGTCCTGCAGCCCGGCGGCCCAGCCTCCCTGACGCTCGAAACTCACCGATTTAGCCGATTGATCGATGGTGTGAGTCGAAAAGAATTGCTCCGAGCCAATCGCGCGTAGAAACTCATTCTGCAGTCCGTTCGTCGCGAAGAGCGTGCCCTGCGTGCCTTTGAACGCCGCTACGGATTCGGGTCCGCCGCGATCCAGTATGCCGCGCAGTTTCTCGGCGATCTCCGCCAGCGCCTGCTCGCTGCCGATCTCGACGTAGCTGCCGTCGCGCTGCCGCTTTAGCGGACGGAGTAAGCGCGACGAACCATGGTGCGCTTCCTCCGCCTGCAGGCCCTTGAAACAGACGTAGCCTCGGGATACGGGACTCTCCCGGTCGCCCCTGATATCGACGATCTCCTGCCGCACATCGTCGATGCGAAGCACCATGCCGCAGTGCGCACTGCAGATGCGGCAGTAGGATCGCGCGACTCGCGTTGTCATGCTGTCCACTCTCTTAGCATTTGAAAGGGGTGTCAAGCGCGACGCTTCCGCGCCGTATTGACTTGCCTCTGGCGTTCGGTTTGTCACATTATTAGCGGGGGACTCTGTCAAATGCGGGCGGCGAGAAATCCGGGGAATCGATGAAGAAATTCACTAATCACATCGATCATGCCGTGTGGATATCGCGCGTTGAAAATATCGAAAAGAACGTGGCCGCATTGGAAAAAACCACTGACTCGAAACTCACGCGCTTCGACCGCGAGGATATGGGTTTCGTCATGTATTTGTAGGGCGGACCGGGACGAGCTCTAGCTCGGCAGGCCGTCAGCTTGAGGTCGTCGGCTCGCCCATGACTGCATACGGGAGATGCAACGGATCGGGGATCTCATCGATCCCGACTTTGTTCCTGACGCCTACGGGCGTTCCCGATCCGGAGCAGCAGTCGAGAGTTGCGTCTCTTCGCCAGGGAAGTCATGCCCCTGTTTAGGACATGACGCGAGATCAGACCGCTCTCAACTCGGCCGCGCGGTCTCGAAGGCGATGGGCAGGTGTTTCGGTCCCCAGACGCCGGGGAACAGTCGCCACACCAGCTCGCCGTCGCGTCGCGGGTCCTTGAGCCGCTGCGCAATGAGGTGTAGTCCTTCGGCGATCTGCAGCCGGGCGAGAAACATGCCTAGGCAACTATGCATTCCTCGGCTGAAAGCCATGTGGCGGTTCGCATTTGGCCGCTCCGGGTCGAACTCGAGCCCGGCGTCAAACGGTCCGGAGTACCGGCAGACGATCCCCATCGGGAAAATCAACAAGTTCCCCCTCGGAAAAGAGACGCCGCGGTATTGCAGCTCCTGAGCGACGCTGCGATAGCTGGTGCCAACGCCCGAATGCCGCAAGGACTCGTCGACCACCTTGTCGCAATAACTCCGGTCGGTGGCGCAATGCTGCCATTGATCCGGTCTGTCCAGCATGAAATTCATGATGTGCGACAGCTGGTTCTTCGAGGTGTCATAGCCTGCGACGAAGAGAAAAAGCACGAGGTCGCGCAGTTCCGTGACACTGATCGAGCCGCTGCGTTCCGGCCGCGATGAGCTCATCGAGCAAGTCCCTTGCGTCCCGAGCCCGAGAAGCCTCGCGCTCTTTGATGAGGCCGTCGATGAATTCCCACAGCTCGTCAAAGCCCTTGAGGATCTGCGGGAAGATTCGACGGTCGAGACTGAAGCTCTGACCGACGATTTCCAGCCAGTCCTTGACCGCGGAGATACGCGACGGCGGCACACCCATCAGGCCGAACATGACGGCAACAGGGAACCGGGCGGCGAAGGCCTCGAAGTCAAAGTGCCGCATGGGTGCCCACTCGTCGAGCAGCGCCAACACGACCTGCTGAATGCGTTGTTGGTAAGCCTTCACTGCGCGCGGCGAGAAGGCCATCTTGACGGCCGAGCGAATGCGATCGTGGTCCGCCCCGTCGCGCGCGATCAGGCATTCGACCTCGAACCGCGCCCAGTTCGTGCCTGCACCGCCCATGATCTCGACGACTTGCTCGGCAGGAGTCTTCAGCCGGTCGTCCATGAGCAAAATCTCGCCGCACGCAAGGTACTCGGTGATGACGATGCCGAAAGGACTCCTCGCGAGCCAGGGATGTTTCTCCCGGGCGGCGATCATATGAGGATTGGGATCGTTCGCAAAGATCTGCTCGCCGATGGGCAGGTTATGAAGATCCAGCTCAGCGACGGGAGTCACAACATAGTGCTCCCACCATCGACGCCGATCGTCTGCCCCGTGATGTAATTGGATGCCTCGCTCGCGAGGAACAGTGCGAGCGGCGCAATGTCGTCGGGCTTACCGAAGTAACCCAGTGCCACCTTGGAAAGCTCCGCGTCATAGGAGTTACTCTCCTTCAGGTACCAAAGTGCCTTGGGCGACATCGCGGCTGGCAGGAGGGTGTTCACGCGGATCTTGTGCTTTCCCCACTCACGCGCCGCCGTTCGGGTCAGGGTCCGGATAGCCTCCTTGGTCGAGGCGTAGGCCAGGAAACCGGGTTCGCAGCGGATGCCGTAGCTCGACCCCATGTTGATGATCGAGCCGCCGCCGGCGTCCCGCATGTGCGGAAAGACGCACTGCATCAACTGCAGCGAGCCGATGAACGCCGAGTCCATCTCGATACGGATGTTGTCCTCGAGTCTCGGGTCATCAATCGGCAAATAGTCGGTGAAAGTGTGGGCATTGTTGACAAGTACATCGACCCGGCCCCAGGACGAGATCGCTTCGTCCACCGTGTTACGTGCGTGCTCGCGGTTGCCGGCAAGGGCAGCAAGCCAACGTGCTTCGCCGCCCTCGGCTTTGATCTTTGTGGTTACTTCCTCGAGCTTGTTCTGCGTGCGGCCGGTGATGATGACCTTTGCGCCTGCACTCGCATAGGCCAGTGCGATCGCTGCTCCGATACCCTGGCCCGCGCCGGTGATGATTGCGACGCGCCCCTCGAGATGCCCTCCGGAACCAGCCATAGCCACCTCCTGTTTCCGCCGTCCACCATGTTTGTCACCTTGTTAGCAGAACTGGAAGAGACGGTCAAGCGTGGCGAAAGCGAGCCGGTGATCGCGCCCTGACAAGTCTGCCAGGGCGCGGGCTGCTCATTGCGGCGCGGGGGGCGACAATGGAAAGTTGTGCATTCCCCGTAACTCAAAGACGCGGTGGGTGAATTTCCACCCGTCCGGGGTCCGCAGCAGCCTGTCGGCATAGAATCCCAGCACTTCCAGCCCCTCGTTTCGCTCCGCGTATTTGCCGCACTCACGGATGACCGATCGGGCTGTGGCCGTGTCGCCCTTGATCTGCATCAAGGCCGGGCCGTTGATCTGCACGATGTAGTCCATCGGGTCAGAGAACTGCAGCAACGCATCCTGGATCGCCTTATGGCCCTCGAACTTTGCGCCGAAAGAGCTGATTTCCCAAACCCCGTCGGGCATGTAGGTCGACAAAACCTGGACCCAGTCGCCCCGACTGGCGCCTTCGGCGTAACGACTGATCGTCTGCTGAATGGAGAAGTCATCGCTCATCTTAACCTCCTATGGGATTCCTCTGGTTGGTGCGGCGTCTTTTCACGCTCGGTCGCTGCGGGGCGGCCGGCTCCACCGCGGACAAACATTGCTTCACCAAATCTTTGATCTCCCGGTGAGCAGTCGTAATGCCGAGCGCGGATTCGCGAGTCAGCGCGAGCGCAATGCTGGTGATCAAGAAGGTGATTGCCACAGGAGGCAGTGCGGCAACTCCGCTCTTCTTTCGCAGCGTCTTGATCGACTTCGCAATAGCGCGGGTCTGCCTCCGGCGCGATTGCTCGATGAAATCGACGACTTCGTTCTTTACGCCCTCGCTTCGATGCGCGAGAGCCATGAATTCGGAAATCAGCCGAGCGTCGCTGGTGTTGCTGCAGACGCTCCAGAATTCATGCAAGGGAAGATCCGACGAGAGAGCCGTCTCCAGGCGAGCGAGCTCGCGCTTGGACAACCGCCGGAACGCCTCCACCATGAGCTCGTCCATGGTACGGAAATAGTAGTAGGTGAGTTGCTGCTTAATCCCGACGCGCTGCGCAATTCGGCGTGACGTCAAAGAGGCGTAGCCTTCTTCCTTGAGAATGTTTTCGGCGCCGTCGAGTAAAAGGCTCCAAGTCGCAGAATTAACCGGCCCCATCCGTCGCGATGATGTCTTTGCCAAAATTTGACCCCAAGCTCCCGTATCGGCGAAGGAGAAAATTGCGAGCGCACCAACGATAAGTAGCGGATTGTCACCCAAAAGCGAGTCGGAGCAAACTCTTATCACGGGACGACTGGCTTGCAGCGGGGCGCTCACGACGTTTTGCGATCAAATTTGACCCTGTGCTAACATGCCGATCAGCAGCGGCGTTCATGACAGCGGCATCGAGGCGTCGTAGGCGCACATGCAAGAGCTCATCGTCGGACAATTCCAGAAAGTCGCTTCCGGCCTTTATCTCGAGGGCCTCGCGGTGGATTTCGTCCGCCGCGCTGTCTGGTACAGCGATGTGATCGGCGGAGGAGTGCATGGGGTCATGCCGGACGGCAGCACAGTGTCATTCAACCCCGACCGCAAGTGGACCGGCGGTCTATTGATGAACGCGGATGGATCGGTTCTGTCTTCCGGCCCCGGGGGCATCAGGTGGAATCATCCGGAGACTGGACGGTCGGGATGGTTGCTGCACGAAATCGAAGGCAAAGTCATCAACGGCATTAACGAGATGATGCCGGATGGGACCGGCGGTATCTATTTCGGCACCGTGGACATCGACAGGGTCGAGCGCGCCGAGCCGACCCGAGCGACTGCAATCTACCGGCTTACCGTCGAGGGCGAAGTGATCAAGGTGTCGGGCGACATCAACTTTACCAACGGCCTCATGCTGAGCCAGGACCGCAAGCGGCTCTATTGCAACGATACATTCGTAGGTACTTGGGTTTTTGACGTGCAGCCCGATCTGACGCTTTCCAATAAGAGAATGCTGCTCGACAAGACGGACGCGGATGGCATGGCGCTCGATGCGGACGGCAATATCTGGATTACCGGGTTCCGTTCCGGCTCCGTGACACGCCTGCGCGCCGATGGGACCAGTTTGCCTCCGCTCTCAACGCCCGCGGGCGCGATCACTCAGATTCGATTTGGAGGGGCGGATCTGCGGGACTATTACATCAATACCGTCCCCGCGGCCGGCGGCGACAGTCTCAAAGACGGAGTCCCTCTGCGGGACCGGGAGTCGCACATGTATCGCGGCCGCTCCGAGACTCCGGGAATGCCCATTCCCGCGGCCCAGTTCATAATTCGCTGAAACATTAGGGAGGCTCATGGGAGACATCAAGCCGGTGGTGGTTGTCACGGGGGCGAGCCGGGGCGCGGGGCGCGGTATCGCCATTGCGTTGGGTTCTCACGGTTGTACGGTCTACGTCACCGGGCGCTCCGAAAAGCCCGGCGATGCCACACTGCCCGGAACGATCCACGAGACCGCGCAGGCTGTGACGGCCGCCGGCGGCTCCGGCATCGCGGTGCGCGTCGATCACGGCGACGATGAGCAAATAAAGGCGCTTTTCGATCAGGTGCAACGCGAGCAAGGTCGTTTGGACATTCTCGTGAATAACGCGTGTGCGATACATGACGAACTCACGGCGCCCGGCAACTTCTGGGAGAAGCCGCTGAAGCTCGCCGACATGCTCGAGGTGGGGCTGCGCAGCGGCTATGTCGCCAGTTATTTCGCTGCGCCGATGATGGTTCGAGAGCGGCACGGTTTCATGATTTTCACGTCGGGATCGGGCGCCGTTCATTACGTTTACGGGCCCGCTTATGGTGCGCACAAGGCGGGGATGGATAAGTTCGCGGCCGACATGGCACTCGACTTCAAAGAGAGCAACGTCGCGGTCATGTCGATCTGGATGGGTGCGCTGCTCACCGACCGGTTGAAAATGATCATCGCCGGCGACAGGGCCAAGTATGGCTATTTGGAAAAGGTGACAGAGACACCGGAGTTCACCGGGCATATTCTCTGGGCGCTCTATAACGATCCAAAGCTGATGGATCTGAGTGGACAGACGGTGATCGGCGCCGAAATGGCCTTGAAGTACGGCATCACGGACAAAGGGGGCAAACAGCCCCAATCCTATCGCGACACCCACCATGTGGAGCCTCGCGTGCAATACCCCTATGTCATCCGATAGAGCCGAGCCCCGCCTGACGTCGCTATCGCACGGCGGCGGATGCGGCTGCAAGATCGCACCGGGCATGCTCGCCGAATTGCTGAAGGACATGCCGGCCGGCGGGAGCTATCCGGATCTCTTGGTCGGCAGCGAGACTTCGGACGACGCGGCCGTATTTCGTTTGAACGAGTCCCAGGCGATTGTCTCGACCACGGATTTCTTCATGCCGATCGTCGACGATCCGTTCGATTTCGGCCGGATCGCGGCGACCAACGCGCTCTCGGACATCTATGCGATGGGCGGGCGCCCGTTGCTTGCCTTGGCGATTCTCGGCATGCCCGTCAACACACTGTCGAAGCAGACGATCCGGGACATTCTGCGGGGCGGCGAGACGGTTTGCCGGCAGGCCGGTATTCCCGTGGCCGGTGGCCACAGCATCGATTCGGTGGAACCGATCTATGGCCTCGCGGTCACGGGCGTCGTCGATCCTCTCCTCGTCAAGCGCAACAGCGGTGCGCATCCTGGCGACGTCATTATCCTCGGCAAGCCTCTCGGCGTTGGAATCCTCTCGGCGGCACTTAAAAAAGGGCTCCTGAAGGAGGGCGGCTATCGTGCAATGATCGAGCTGACCACGCAGCTCAATCTGCCGGGGGAGGCGCTTGCGCGTACGGGCGGCGTGCATGCGATGACCGACGTCACGGGATTCGGTCTGCTCGGCCATCTACTCGAGATGTGCCGGGGCAGCTCGCTCGGCGCGCACATCGAGAGCGCACGCTTGCCGCTGCTACCCGGTGTGCTCGAGCTGGCCCGCGAGGGAATCACGACGGGTGCCTCGGCGCGCAACTGGCACTCCTACGGCAACGAGGTGCGGCTGGCTCCGCCTATCGACGGTGCCCTGCGGGCGATCCTCACCGATCCTCAGACCTCCGGCGGCCTGCTCGTCGCGTGCACACCGGAAGCGGCGGCTAGCGTGCTCGAGATTTTCAACAAGGGCCGGTTCGAACGCGCGACGGTGATCGGCCGATTCGAGGGTGTAGGGGCGAGCATCGAAGTGGGTGCTTGACTATATATGATCACTTATGGGGCGGTGCGGCCGGCCGCGCCCGAGCAGTCCGGCGTGTCCAACGAACGGCATTTCCATACAAGAGCGCTCGCGCTGCAATTGCTATTGTGGGGTTCGACTAATAACAGAAGGTGAGCTTACTTGGTGAAGCAGCTCGAGCCCACGGGATCCCGTTGGTGCATCATCGTCGCCGATGATCATCGGACGGATCGCGCAATCGGCCTGGAGCGACACTCCGCGCCCGTGCAGTATTGTCGACTGGGTGAGGGCGCGACACTGCTGCAACGAGCGCTGCACCGGGCAGCAGCGATTGCGCCGAGCTCTCAAGTGTTGATCTCTGCTTCCGAGGAATATCGAGGTCTGTGGGAGCCGTCGGTTTGGGGCATCAGACCCGAAAAGCGGTTTGTTTGCGACGGTTCGAAAGGCTTACAACTGTCCGTGGCTGCCGCAATTCTCTCGGCAGCGGCGCGCTCGACGTCCGACATCATCACCATCTTGCCGGCCAGGTGCCATGTGGCACACGAATCGATTTTGCGCCGCGCGCTGAATTTTGCTCTGGCGGAATTGCCGGGCATCCCCGAAGGCGTTGTCACGCTCGGGATGCTTGATCCGGAGCAGGTGGTCGATGAGGACTATCTCTTGGTCGGTCGCGCGCGGGCCGGACGGGCCCTGCGGGTCGACGGCTTCGCACGCAAGCCGGTTCCATGGGTTGCGCGACGGCTCCGTCAGCATGGTGCTTTGGTCGCCTCGGGCATCCTCATCGGATATGCGGGCGTGTTTGCGGCGCATATTTCGAAACATTGGCCCGGTGTGTCGAAGAAGCTGATGCAATTGATCGTGGCGGCAACGGCCCGCGGCGAAGAATGTAAAATCCCGTGCCTGGTGAACAAAGGCGATCCACCCGCCCTGCCGGAGTCCTTGCGCTGGCGACCGTCCACCTTTCGACAACGCGTGATCGGCGTGTGTCACAGTGGCTGGAGTGGACTCAAATCGCCGCAGGCGGTTGCGCGCATGGTCGAATTTCTGTGCCGCTCGGGCGAAGCAGAAATGGCCGGCGGGTTGAGGGCGCACGAGGTCGATGACGAGACGGAGAGGGATGAGGCGAGCTACATGAGGCGCGAAGCGCACGCAGGCTTATCTCATATAGAGTGAGGGTCTTTTCGGACCTCGGTTTTGATTTTCGAAGGAGCTCGAGATGATTCGCAAAGCAAAAGCTGTTTGGCGCGGTACAGGACGGGCAGGGAACGGGGAGTTGTCGACCGACTCCGGCGTGCTGTCAAGGACCCCATACTCGTTCAGAACTCGATTTGAAAACGAGAAGGGCACGAACCCTGAGGAACTGATCGCAGCTGCCCATGCGGGGTGCTTCACGATGGCCCTTGCATTCCAGTTGCAGAAAGCAGGCTACACGCCCACCGAGCTCAGCACCGAGGCGGCAGTTTCCTTGGATTCCGAAGGGGAGGGCTTTCGTATCACGCGCTCGGCGCTCACGCTGCGTGCCCAAGTGCCGAATCTTACCGAAGCTGTGTTCGCTCAGCTGGCCAAGGACGCGGAGCTGAATTGTCCGGTATCGAAGGTCTTGAAGGCGGAGATCACGCTCGACGCCAAATTGGCCTGAGGCATCTGATAGAGAAGCGCGCCCGCGCTGGCTGCGCCGCTGTCGGCAGATATGATTTGACCGCTCTGGGATCGCCCTACGTCTGCGGCTCCGTCTGCCGCGCCGGCAGCTTCCAGTCAGGCCGGATGAAATGGCAGGTATAGCCATCGGGGTAGCGTTCCAAATAATCTTGATGCTCCGGCTCGGCCTCCCAAAAGTCGCCGGCAGGGGCGACCTCAGTCACGACTTTCCCCGGCCAAAGACCGGATGCCTCGACATCGGCGATGGTGTCATCGGCGATCCGCTTTTGTTCATCGGTGGTATAGAAGATGCCCGAGCGGTAGCTCAGTCCACGATCATTACCCTGCCGATTCAAAGTGGTTGGATCGTGGATCTGGAAGAAGAATTCGAGGAGTTTGCGATAGCTGATCAGCTTGGGGTTAAAGACGATTTCGATCGCCTCGGCATGTGTGCCGTGATTGCGATAGGTTGCATTCGGTACGGCGCCGCCCGAGTAGCCGACCCGCGTCGAAACGACGCCAGGATAACGACGTAGCAAATCCTGCACGCCCCAGAAACAGCCGCCAGCGAGAATCGCACGTTCAGTGGATGACATTGGGTTACTTCCTCATCTCAAGGTATCCGGCACCTGACCATGTTAAGACTGCAGACGCGCAGATGCCAGCCTGGTAGTAACCTTTTGCAATGCACGATCCCGACGACGGTCGATGATTGGTCGATCGTTCCATCTAACCTTCGTCAGAACCGATTGATAGCCTCGCACTCGCGCGCAAGTCGCGAAGTAACTGGCTGTTATCCCCCAGTGGAACCATGCGCGAACCGACGCCGAGCACGGTCACCATGAACTTGAGGGTTCGCAGGGCGCGAGCGATTCGCCCTTCCCGCGAACTGCGCCGTACAGGCGAGGGCCGGCCATGAGCGGGCTCGATCTTCGTCGTCGAAGTCGCACTCGGCTGCGGTCTTGGGATAAACATTTCCGGGTTCGTTAATCCAAGAAGTCCGATGGCGATTTTTTGAAATTGCTTCATTGCTGGAACCTCGAGTGGCAAACCGTTTCTGCTGCAACATCTTGCAACGCCTGAGGATTCCGCCCAAACGCAGTATCTACATGGACGTTAAGGAAGGCTTAACGATGCCCTACGCCTCAGTCTCGCAAAGGCGCCAATTGCCGGTCATTCCTGGTGCTGCAGCATTCCCGCTGCGCTTCCCCATGCTATCGTGCATGGCAGGTTAATCAGGGCCTCGAGATGGCACAGACATTCGACGCAATTATCGTGGGCGCGGGCCAGGCCGGACCCTCGCTTGCGGGACGTCTGACCGCCGCCGGCAAGACGGTGGCGCTCGTCGAGCGCCAGCTGTTCGGTGGCACGTGTGTGAATACCGGGTGCACGCCCACCAAGACTCTGATAGCCAGCGCCCACGTCGCTCATCAGATGCGTCGGGCGAGCGATTTCGGTGTAAGGAGCGGGGGTGACCTATCCATCGACATGCACGCTGTAAAGGCGCGAATGGACGCCGTGGTGTCGAACTCACGAAACGGCGTCGAGAAATGGCTGCGAGGCATGCAGCGATGCTCGGTCTATCTCGGTCATGCGCGCTTCGAATCGCCGCATGAAATGCGGATCGGGGATTCGATCATCTCGGCCGAACAGATCTTCCTGAATGTGGGCGGTAGAGCGATCGTGCCGGACATGCCCGGAGTCGATCGAGTGCCCTACCTCACGAATACCTCGATGCTCCAACTCGAGTCGCTCCCACGTCATCTCTTGATTGTCGGCGGCAGCTACGTCGGATTGGAGTTTGCACAGATGTACCGTCGATTCGGCAGTGAAGTGACGGTCGTCGAGAAGGGCAGCCGCCTCCTCGCGCGTGAGGACGAGGATGTCGCGATGGAGATCCAAAGAGTGCTGGAAGGCGAGGGCATTGGCTTTCGTACGGCTGCAGAATGCATTCGCTTAGCATCGCGCGACCCTGCGGTTGCCGTGGAAGTCGATTGTGAGTCCGGTGATCGAGAAATAGTGGGTTCGCACGTGCTGCTGGCCGTCGGCAGACGGCCGAACACGGATGATCTGGGGCTCGAGCGCGCGGGAATCGCCGTCGACAAGCGCGGCTACATTGTGGTCGATGAAGAGCTGCGCACGAATGTTCCCGGTATCTGGGCGCTCGGAGATTGCAACGGCAGGGGAGCGTTCACCCACACCGCCTATAACGATTTTGAAATTGTCGCGGCAAACTTACTCGATGGCGACAAGCGACGGGTCAGCGATCGAATCCCCTGCTACGGGTTGTTCACCGATCCACCGCTGGGTCGCGCCGGTCTGACCGAAACGCAAGCCCGTGCCCTGGGACGGCAAGTCCGCATCGGCAAGCGCCCGATGACGCGAGTAGGCCGGGCAGTCGAAAAAGGTGAAACGAATGGCCTCATGAAGATCGTCGTCGATGCCGAGACCCAAGCCATTCTCGGCGCCGCCATCCTGGGCGTGGGTGGCGATGAAGCAGTTCACGGAGTTCTAGACACTATGTCTGCTAAGGCGCCCTATACGACTCTGCTGCGCACTATGCATATTCACCCTACCGTCTCGGAGCTCATTCCCACGATCTTGGGGGAGTTGAATCCTTAGCAAATCTGGATGCTGGCTCGCGCCCTCGGCCTGAGCATATAGTTCTTTAAAAAACAATAAGTTGTATTAAATTCATAATGGAGTACTATAATTACCCTGCTAGAATTTTCGGAAACTCTGCCGGGTGGCGAAGGAAGCCGATACTGAGATGAGCTCTGGTTGCATTGGCTCGCGAGGCCCGCGATGTTTCGGCTCAGACTGAGCCGGCGACATATTCCGGATTGCGTCGCGTCTGAGAGACATCTACTAAAGACATTGATTGTGCCGTCTACTGGAGCCCCCCGCTCACGAGGTTCGCATGCGTCGCCAAGAAGCTCTCGCCAACATCACGTGCACCCTCGTCGGGGGACTGGTGCTTTCTTATCTGCTCTTTGTGGGATACGTGATGACCATCGCGCAGCGATCGCACGATGAGCGCCCCCGGACTTTTGCGATGGGCTGCTTCTCATTCGAACACTGCCCGTTGGCCGGCGTTCGACGACGCTGATGAGCGCGCCGCAAGCGCGCCAACACCCAGGGCGTCGGCTCTTTGCGCCACCCCCTGATGGATCAGGAACGTTCGAGTATGCTCAGCGCCGCCTCGACGCACTCGTCCGGAACGAGCAACTGCACACCGGCTGATCCGCCTTCGAGCTCTGTCCCCAGACCGACGACGACCGAGGGCACATCGGCTGCGGCCAATGCGATCTTTGCGACATCGGCGTCGACTTTTGTCGAATAGGTCTTGACTGCCTTCATGATCGCGTCTCCTGCACTGCCTAAGATAAGTTGTCGGTCACAAGTTCCCACACATCGTCGGCTCTGCCGGAAAGCAGAGCCTTGGCCGAGTAGAGCGCGCACCCCAGCATCGCTTTACGCCGGCTGCCCAGCGGCAAAAGGCTAAAACAACTCTACCCGTACAGTAATCTCGAGTCACGAGGACTGGATGGACGCATGCGAATTTGTCTGGCAAGCTAAAAACAAATAGGAGCTACCACCATGCCCACCACACAACAGATCACGCTCTTTCATTGCCCTCAGAGCCGCTCATCGGGTGCCTTGGCGCTGCTCGAAGAACTCCACGCGCCTTACAAGCTTCATGTCCTGAACATGAAAACGGGGGAGCATCGGCAGGGCGCCTACCTCGCAGTCAATCCCATGGGGAAAGTGCCGGCGATTCTACACGGGGACACTCTGATCACGGAGCAGGTCGCCATTGGGATTTACCTGGGGGATCTGTTCCCCGAAGCGGGAATGACACCCGCGATCGGCGACGCGCTGCGCGGCCCCTATCTGCGCTGGTATGTTTTCTACGCCGCCTGCTTCGAGCCCGCGCTCGTCGACAAGGCAATGAAGCGCGAACCGGGCTCCGTGGCGATGTCTCCCTACGGCGATTTTGACTCGACAGTCAAGACGCTGGTCGCACAACTCAGCAAAGGCCCATGGTTGCTCGGAGAAAAATTCACGTGCGCTGACGTTCTGTGGGGCAGCGCATTGACGTGGATGACAGGGTTCGGTTTGCTCGAGGCCGTACCCCCAATCAAGGCGTACGTCGATCGCTGGAGTGCGCGTCCGTCGGTCAAGGCGGTGGCTAAAATCGACGCTGATCTGAAAAAGTCGCAGGAGTCCGCAGGCGGCGCGTGATGTCAGGAGCGGCGTGTCACGGCAAATCGGTCCCGTAGCCGCGCAAGGCCGCTGGTGCCCGATAGCGACGAATCAATGTTTCCACGAGTTGCCGGCGATACGCCGACAAGGTGACTTCCGTCAGCGGCCGCTTGCGCCATTGGCCGACCTCCGCCGCAACGTAGGGTCGGGCTCCTGGCGGCGCGCTACCGGCGCCGATTTCAAATACCATGTAGTTGAGCACGGCAGCCAATTGCTCATCGCTCAGCGTCGAGAACGCCACGTTTGGCAGGCGCGATAGATAGGCGCGGCCTTTCGGCAAGTCGAGAAAATAGCCGGCGAGACCTTGCAAGCTCGGAACCAGGTGCGGATTCGAGACGCCATGGAGGCCGTGACAGCCGGCACAGGCGAGGATGTAGTCGCGTTGCGGCGCGCTGAATTCGGCCGTCGGCATCTGCGCCGCGGGAACCGCGCTGCCGAGAAGTCCCAAAGTCATTGCGGCGCAACGAGCGATCCATGTCATGGTGCCGCCAAGGTCGCTTCAGCTCATTTGCGAGCCCCGTCCGCCAAGCCCAGCAGCGCGGCGGTGGAGCAATGATAGGTTGCCGACGCTTTGCCGAAGCACCAGATGATGTCGTTGTTGAGCGGCGAGCGGTAGGTCGGCAATTCTCGATCGCCCCCATCGCAGAAGCAGGACTTGCCGGCCGAGCAGATGGGCTTTCCGCAGCAGTCGCGATAGGCGATGACGTAGGAGCGGCCGTTTTCAGGATTGACGCAGGTGCCGATCCAGGAGATCGGGGATGGCTCTGCACCGGGGGGGCAGGTGTGCGACCCCCCGCCGCAACAGCTGCACAGCACACCATCTGAGGCGCAGTACTTCCAGTAAGTGCACTTCGTGGGATCGGTCGTCTGTGCGTAACGCTCGAAGTCGGTCTTCGGGGCATCGGCCGCCGACGCTCGCGCGACCGGCAACAGCGGCAGCACAGGAGTCGCCGACAGGGCCATCCCGAGGCGGGCGAGAAAGCTCCGGCGCGAGGAGTAACCCGCAAGCTTGCGGGTGAGCCGCTCGCCGAGCTGGTCAATCGGCGATTTCGACACGCATATCTCCCTCTCTCAGGATAACGAAACAACAGGATGGTGCGGCGTTCATTCGACGAGCTCGGGTTGGGCTTTTAGATAGGATTGAATGGAGGCAAAGCCCGTCTCCTTGGCGATGATCAGACTCTCGAAGTGTTCGCGGCTGTTCACCAACCCTTTGGCGGCGATCACACCCGCATCATCGAGCAAGACCGCATAAGGGAGCTTGTCCACGCGATAGGCCATGCCGATCTCCGGACCGTTGACGAAGCGGCTCTCGGCGAGACCGAACTGATCGATCAATCGCCGTTGCTCGGAAAGGTCCGCGTCCCCGACGAACAGCACCTGCAAGCGCTCGCTCTTCGCGAAATCCATGGCGATGGGAATCAATTTCTTACAGATCGGACAAGTCTGCGAAACGAACAGGAGCAGGAGCGCCTTGCCGGGCGCGAGCCGACCGCCGACCGTGATGCTGTTGCCGGCGAGCGCAAGCACCTCGAGCCGCGGCGAGGGCTCGCCCACGCCCGGACCCGCGGCATTGAGCAACGCGCCGGCGGGCGCGACGCGTTCATGCAGCACGCCGACTTGTCGGGCGAGCGCGAGCACAGCCGCGCTGAGGCAGATCACCACGATCCACAGCAATACCAGCATGATCATCATCGGCGTCATGACACGGCTCCGGCAGTCCCCCGCGAGGTTCGGCGCCAAGCCGGGGAAATGCTCCACAAGATTCCAAGCGCCTGCAGGATGACGAATAAAATGGCGCCGGCCAGATATCCGTTGATGAGCGTGAGCATGTCGCTCGGCACGTCATTTGAGAACAGCGCCACGGCCATGAGCAAGGCCAGCCCCAGGTTGCGCGCCACCAGGGTCCAGCTCAGAGTCTGCTTGAGGGCGCTCTGGAAGCAGCCGCAATCGATGTGACGGCGGCCGCGCCGCAAGTTGACGCTCATGGCCAGCGCGAATAGCAACAAGAGCGCGGCGGCGCCCAGTTCAGGCCAGGGAAACGCAAGCCCGAGCAGAAGCGTTGCGCCCAACAACAGCTCGACGGGCGGAATCAAGTACGCGGCCGGCGCAACGATCGCATCGGGCAGCAGCCGGTAATTCGCGACGACCCCCTGAAACGGCACCGCGTGCCGAAACTTCCCGTAGGCCGCGGTGAGAAAGACCAGGGAGACCAGCGTTCTCACCGCCAGTGCGAACGGCGCCATCGCCGGATGAGCGTTCACGGGTCCCGCCGTGTGGTGTGATAGATCGCGCATCAATTTCCCGGGACCGAGACCCAGTCTCCGGCGGCAAATTCGATCTTGCGCAATTCCGCCCCGGTCGTGCCATCGAGCACCACGTCGTTGCCCTCCGGATTGAGGAGATAGAGGAGGGGTTTTGCATCCTGCGAGACGCCGATACTCGTATAGTAGGGCACGGGATCCGAGCCCAGGCCGCTCGAGGGAACGGGACGCAGCGGGATCCGCAACAGGAGCGTATGAGTCTTGGTGTCGAGCACCCAGATTTCGGTTCCACCATGCTTGTGGGTCCAGTAGTTCCCGGGATGCATCAGCACGAACAACTTGCCGCTCGCTTTATGGTAGGCCGCGACCTGATCTCCGCCGGGCCGCCATGCGAGCTCCTGCACGCCGGTTCCCGCGGCCGCATAGCCGGCCGCTTTCTGGATGGACCAAGGCTCGCTCACTTTGGTATCGGCGCCTAGCTGGGCGGGGTACACGAGGCCGGTATAAGAAATGAAGATCGCCTTGCCCGTGGCGCGATCCACGAAGCTGTTCTCGAAAATCGGGTCGCTGTTGGCATCGAAAAATGATTTCGTGTGAGTGACCTTCGCCGGCCCCGATGCGGGGATCGTCACGCTTGCGAGCGAGCCATCTCCGCACAGCGAGGAGAAGCCGTCATTGCCCCAGGGGAAGACCAGCGCGCAACCTGGAATCTCGACCGTGCCGCCCACGGCTTGCGCCTTCAAGTCGACCCAGACCACCGAGGCAACCGGCATCATGACGTAGACATAGGCCCGGGAACCCGAAGCGTTGATGTCGAAATTCTGCATCTTTTCCACGAGTGCGCGGCCGGGGAGGCTGATCTCCTTGAGGAGATTCAAGGTCTTGGCATCGTAGATGGAAACGAGATCCTGCCGGTTCCCACGCGCCCCGTGGGTCCAATAGGTTTCCGAGACGTAGAATCGGCTGTTATCGGGGGCGATGGCCAGGTTCGAAACATAGCCCGCCGGGATGCTGCCTTCCATCTTGCCGGTGTCCGCATCGAAGATGACGAAGCTGTGTTCGCGGAAGCCGCCCGTGAAAAACCGATGCGGCGGGTTCGGCGGCAAAGTGGCCACATCGCTCACCTCCGACGCCAATTCCGGATCCGCGGCGGCTTGCGTGACCCCAAGCCACCCTCCCAGCAAGGTGAGCAGCAGCGCATGGTTCATCAGGGCGCGGATCATCGCGACATCCCTCCTGCCGTCATTCCATTTCTAATTGTCGGCACATGGATCAAAGCATGAGGAGCAGCTCTGGGTCAAACCGTTTAGTTCGCCGTCTTCCTACCTCCCGCAGCGCCAGATTGCCCGTGATCGGGTACTCTTTTGGGGGGCATTTTTACGAGCGAGACTAGCGATGTCTATTCTTCATGCGCGATGGGTGATGGGGTCTCTGGCAGCTCTAGTAGCGGCCTGCTCGGGGACTTCCGATGCGCCACCTTCCGCATCGGCGACAGCGGCAGGCGCGACTTCGCCGCACGCTCAAATGGACGACTCCGACAATGTCTTGAACGTCTATAACTGGACGAACTACATCGGACCCTCGATCGTCAGCGACTTCGAGAAGGAGTCGGGCATCAAGGTACATTACGATGTTTACGAGACGAACGAGATGATGGAGGTGAAGCTGCTCGCCGGCCACACCAACTATGACATCGTCGTACCCGGGGGAACTTTTTTCGAAAGGGACGTGAAGGCGGGCGTCTACCGCAAGCTCGACAAGAGCCTTTTGCCCGAATTGAAGAATCTCGACCCGGGTGCGGCGAGCGCGACCGCCGTTTACGATCCGGGGAATCAGTACGGCGTCGATTACACTTGGCTCATCTCGGTCGGGATGGGCTACAACGTCAACAAGGTGAAGGCCCGGATCGCGGACGCGCCGTTCGACAGCTGGCGCCTGATATTTGACCCTAACGTGCTATCCAAGCTGACGGACTGCGGTGTGTCCGTGCTCGACTCGCCGGAAGATGTCGTGGGCTCCGTACTCGCGTACCTCGGCAAGGATCCTAACAGCGAGTCGGCCGAGGATCTCGCGTCCGCCGAGGAGGTGCTGCACGCCATACGTCCCTACCTCCGCTACGTCGACTCCACTCGATACGTCGCCGACCTCGCCAACGGAGATCTCTGCCTCGCCCTCGGTTGGTCGGGGGACATCGCGCAGTCACGGCAGCGCGCCAGTGAGGCGGGCAACGCGGTGACGATTGGCTACACGGTGCCCCGCGAAGGCGCGCTCAGCATCGTCGATGTGATCGCGATCCCCGCGGATGCGCCCCATCCGAAGAATGCGCATCGGTTCATCGACTATCTGCTGCGCCCCGATGTCGCCGCCAAGAACGCCACGGCCATCACCTATGCGAGCGGTGTCGCGGGCGCGGTTGCTCTGGTGAGCGAGTCGCTGCGCAACGACTCCGCCGTCTACCCACCGCCCGAGGCGCGCGCACGGCTCGTGCCGATGCGCGCGAAGTCGCAGGAATTCACGCGCTCGCTCATGCGCATGTGGACGCGCTTCAAGACAGGGCAGTAACCGGCTGCATCGGTCAGGGTGCTTGGCCGTACACCATCCTGCCGCCGAACATGGTGAAGATCACCTTGGCGCTCTTGAGCTCTTGCGCCGGGATCGTGAGCACGTCGCGGTCGATCAAGGTCAGGTCGGCGCGCTTGCCCGCCTTGATCGAGCCGATGTCGGATAACTGATCCAGCGCCTCAGCCGAATTGCGCGTATAGGCGTAGAGCATCGCGAGCCGCGGCATGCGCTGCGCCGCGTCGAGAACGCCCTGCGGACCCGAGCGCGTCTCCGCCTGGAAAATAGCGTCGAATGGATTCGCCGTCGTCACCGGCCAATCACTCGCCCCGGCGATCACCCCGCCCGTATCCAGAATGGAACGCGCGGGATACTGCCAGCGGTAGATTTCCGGATCGATGTAGGGCTTCACCTGCTCGTTGGTGCTCGGATCGGCGACCGCCCAGATCAGCTGCAGCGCCGCGATCACATGGAGCTGACCGAATCTCGGGATGTCCTCGGGCTGGGCGAATTGGACGTGCGTCATCACGAAGGGCAATTTTGTGTCGGGGTTTGCCTTGCGCGCCGCCTCGAACGCGTCCAAGGAATCCTTGACCGCCAGATCACCGATCGCGTGTATGTGCACGGTGAGGCCCCGCCGGTAAGCTTCGCTCACCAGCGCGTTCATCTTGGCGGGGGTGAACAGCGGCGTCACGAGCCGTCCGGTATCCCGATAGGGCTTGGTGAGCGCGGCCGTGTGCGAGGGCACCTCCACGACTCCGTCCGCGAAGACTTTGAGTCCCGGAATGGTCAAGTTCGGGATGTCCTTGAACTTCGCGCGGATGGCCTCGACCGCATCGATCTGCTGGGTACCGAGGTCGGGTTTAACCACGGGATAGGCGACCACGTGCGCCGTCAACTCGCCGCGCTGGGCCAAGTCCTTATAAACCGGCAGAACGCCGGGATCCTCTGGATTCGCCGGAACCGAGCCGCCAACGACGCCGCTCACCGCCGCATCGAGCCATGCGGTGATGCCGAGGCCGTTCATGTATTGCACCGCTGCGCGTCCGGCCTTGAGCATGGACTCTGCCGAGGCTTTCGGTAGACTCTTGTCAAGCTTGGTCTTGCCGTCATCCACGACGAAGCCGTTCGGATTGAATGCGGCGTCGAAGCCGAAGTAGCGCCGCTCGCTCGATTTCAGGCTCTTGATGTATTTCGCCGTGATGCCGGCGCGAGTCCTGGCAGGCCCATTCGCCCAGGCGGTGTGTCCGTCGGAGCCGAACAGAACGATCGGCTGGCTCGCAAACCCGCCGGTGCTCAAGGCCCCATCGATCTCGGCGGCATGCGACCAATAGCCGATGTCGATGCCGTTAATCACCAGCACATCGCCCAGCCGGCTCTCATTGGTCTTCATCTGTTCCGCGACGAACTGCGCGAGCGCCGGCACGGAGTCGGCAGTGTCCGGAAAATTGGCTTGGATCAACGTCACGCCGCCGAAGATCGGATGCGCGTGCGCATCGATCATACCCGGCATCAGGAACTTGCCCTTGAGATCGATCTTGTGCGCCGCGGCGCCGGCGGCCTGCTCGGCCGTTTGCAGGGAGCCCACCGCCACAATGCGGTCGCCGCGGATCGCGACGGCCTCAGCGTAGGGATGATCGTATTCGGCCGTAAAGATTTGCGCATTGTAAAAGATCTGCGTTTCGCCCGATTGGTCGGCGGCAAGAAGGGCGGAGCTCGCGAGCGAGGCGCCTGCGCACACGAACGGGAGCCAGCGGCGCGAGATCCACTGCCGCCGCGCCCTCGGATGAGTTGAATCGAGCATCTTAAGTCCCTTTATTGCACAGTCGCAACGTTCGCGGCGGGGCGGTTGCGTATGCACCCGATCCGCTGGCGCCGAGGGCCGCCGCTGCCGTGAACGTCAGTAACGATAGATCGCCGTCAGGCCGAGGGTTCGTGGGCGAACACCGCGGGCGAAATACAGAGTGTCCGTTCCCCCTCCCCGGCTGTCCGTAAGCGCATGTCCCGAGCCTCGAACATCAGCGGATTCGCGATTCGTAATATTGTCGGCGTAGAGCGAGACGTCGAACGCATCGAAGCGAACACCGGCTCGTGCCGATAAGTTGTTGACCACCGGCAGCCCGGGAAGGGTCGTATCGTAAAGTGCATTCTGCGAATCTTGCTGGGGTAGCAAGGATCGCTGGGCAGTCGAATGCTGTACGTCGAGTCGCAAATAGGGTCGTTTGCCGCTCCACTCCGGAAAATGGTATTCCGCCGAGCCGGTGAAATGACCAGGGCGCTCCGAGCAGCGCGTTCCCCTTCGACGCAATGGGAGCCGCGCTCGATCCGCCGGCGACGCAATCCCTGCCGTTGTAAGACAAGGCGCCCGCGCACGAGGTCTTGGTGAGACGCGCATCGGTGTAGGCCGCCGTGAAATCCAAGGTGAGCATCGTCCAGGGGTCGGTAGAGCACCTCGAGGTCTCCGCCCTCGCTCTTGGCTTTGCCGAGGTTCGCGGTGAATTGCTCACCACAAGCGGGCAAGTAGACGTTCTGCTGGATATTGTTCCAGTCGATATAGAAGAGGCTCGCATTGACCGCAAGCGTGTGATCGAAGAAAGTAGTTCTTTGCTGCCGAGTTCGTAGCTCCATAGGCTGTCCGAGGAGTACTGTCCGGGCACTTGCGAGACGCCGATCGCGTCGAGACTGCCGCCGCAGATCGTGCCGACCGCGACGTTGGGGCCGCCCGGGCGGAAGCCCTTGGAAGCGCTGGCGTAGATGTTGTTGTCGTGATTCGGCTCCCATGCGAAGCACGGCTTTCGGTGTTACAGGCTTCTCCACGGCACTCGAGGAGGTGATGATGGTCGTGCCGAGAAACGGCCCGGTCCCCGCCACCGACCCGTCGTACTCGAGTCGGGACACTCGCAATCCCGCGGTTGCCCTGAATTGATCGAGGAACTTGAAGGTGACTTCGCCAAACGCGGCCACCTGTTTGTCGATGACGCTGTCGACCGGCCCGTTGTAGATCAGCCCTCCGGGGCATTCCTGACCGGGATAGCACACCGGATAGGGCATGGCGTAGGTGGCGGTCGTATAGTTGATGACTTCCTGGTTGAGCGTGGCATCGTAGATGTTCTCGGGCACGTTCTCACTCAACCGCGAGTAGAACAGGCCGCCGGTCCAGATCAGCGGGGAATCCGAGTCCTTCGAGGCATAGGCGCAACTCCTGGTAAAAATTTCGTTGATTGTCCTGGAACGTGGCATAGCCAAGGTCACCGGCTGCCGGATAGGTGTTCGGCAGCGAGCCGAACGAATTCCAGGTCGCGCGCAGATATTGGGTATAGTCCGAGTGGCCGGTCTGGTTGCGGTCATAGTAGGCCGTGTTGGAAAAAAGGGCGGCGAAGCCCAAGATCCCACCTGATACGGATCGAGGTCAAGCTGAAGGGATCGTTGCTTGGATTCGTGCCGAAATTTCCGTTTCGGATACACATTTTGATCGGCGCATTCGACAGGGAGACCCAATACGCCGACGTATCTGCGATCTGCAAGTGCTGGTAGTAGAACGACGGCAGGATCTCGATTGCATCGTTCACCTTCCACTTGAGCGCGAAGCGCGCCGTGGTGGTGTCCCAATAATTCGAGTTCGCCTGCGTGATCACGCCGTTGTAGACAGGCGTCGGAAGCGGCACTGTGGCGTTCGGCACCAGGGTGTAATCGCTGCGATCGACCCAACCGCCGTCACGGCGGAAGGACAAGCTTGCCCGGAACGCGAGCACATCGCTGATGATCGGCACGCCGAAGGCCACGCCGCCCTCGTAGCTGGGTGAACCGCCGTCGGTGGTGGCGGCGTCGGTCCGAGCGTAAATGTTCGTCTTGTTCAGATCCGGTTCGGGAGTGATGAAGCGTACCGCGCCCCCCTCGGCACCGGCGCCGAATAGCGTGCCCTGCGGGCCGCGCAGCACTTCGACGTGATCCAAGTCGAACAAGGCCGGGAAGGCGTTGACGGATCCGAAGCCGACGTGACGGGTCTGGATCGGCGTGTCGTCGATATAGATACCGGTCGTCGAGGTTCCGGCGGTCGAATCGACGCCCCGGATGTTGATGTCGGAGCTCTCGTCGTTGTAGTTGCCCGCCGAGCTCATGCCGTTGCGCTGGAACGTGAGGCCGGGCGATAGCCGGGCGAGATCGTCGATATTCTTCAGTCCCTGCGCATCCAGTTTTTCCTGGCTGAATGCAAGTACGCTGATCGGAACGTCCTGCAGTCGCTCCTCGCGACGGGTGGCGGTAACGACGATCTCTTCCAGGCCGGCAGAGGGCGTTTCCGCATCGGCCGATGCGGCATGAGCCGGCGAGAGGGCGAATTGAGCGGCCACGCCGAAGACAAAGCAAAGCTTTCGAGTAATCGAAGACATCCCGGACCCCTGATTTATTTAATTCTTCGCCGTTTCCCCACCTCCTGTGCGCGCGCTACTGGCTCTGCGGCCATTATCACGATCCCGATCTCGATCAGAGCTTAGAGGGTGTCGGACGACTGTTCAACATGAAATTGAAATATTTACTTGGTATGCGGTTCGCCCCTAGAGTAGGCCGACGCTCGCACACGACGAGCGGCACTAAAAAGAGGGATGCGATGCTAAGGGTTTGGACTAAGGGTTTATACGCGGCGCTGATCGCGCTCTCCTGGCAGGCAAGTGCGTTCGGCACGGACACTCTGCTTGTCAATGGGCACATTTATACGGGAAATAAAGCCGCGCCATGGGCCGATGCGCTCGCCATCACCGGCGCGCGCATCGAGGCCGTCGGCAGCCGCACGGAGATCTCCAAGCACGGCGGCGGCCACGCCCGGGTCATCGACCTCAAGGGCCGCACGGTCATACCGGGGATCGTCGACTCGCACCTGCACTTGCTTTTCGGGGCTTACGCTCTGCACGGCCTGAATCTCTCCACCGCGGAGGCGAGCATTACGCCGAGCAAGCCGGACCTTCTGATCGAGCGCCTCAAGGCTTACGCGGCCGCTCATCCGGACGACCTCGTCCTTTTCGGCCGTGCGGATTTCAGCACCGCGCTGCCGACGACACCTACCCATGCGCTCCTCGATCGCGCGGTCCCGGACCGTCCCCTCGTGATTCACAACACCTCCGAGCACGCGCTGTGGCTCAACGCTGCGGCCATGAGGATGGCCGGCCTCACGACCCGGCCGCTCACCGATCCGGACGAGGAGCGCGGCGTGATCCGCGACGCGAGCGGCAATCCGAGCGGGGTGTTGTTGGAGGCGGCCATGCAGATCGCGGACCGCGCCGTCGAGGCGCGGGTGCCGCTCGGGCAAAAGCTCAAGATGATCGAGGCCGCCACGCACTACTTGAATAGTTTCGGCATCACCAGCGTGGTCAACGCCACGGGCGATCTCGCCGAGATCAAGCTATACGCAACGCTCAGGGACCGTGGCACGCTCACCGTACGCACGCGCACCAGCTTCGGCGCGGTGGCCGTCCCCCATCATCTGACGCCCGGCTTTCTGGAAGACCTCGAGCAGGCCCGCCGCAGCTACCATGATGAATGGGTGTCGGCGAATCTCGTGAAGTTCTTCATCGACGGAGGCACCGGCCTGCTGCCGCCGCTCGTGTATACCCCGCGCGACTATGCGGCGCTGGTGATGGCCCTCGATGAGCGCGGCTATCAGCTCATGAGCCACGCGTTGCGCGCGGATTCCGTGCACTTGATCCTCGATACCTATGAGCAAATGGAACGCGCACACGGCCCGCGAGATCGGCGGTTGCGCATCGAGCATGCCGACCTCGTGGACGCCGACGATGTGCCGCGGTTCGCGAAGCTCGCGGTGATACCCGACATGCAGCCCACCTTTTGCTGCGGCGAAATCGGGACCAATTTCGATCCCGCGCAGCAGATTCCATCCGATCGCTGGCATGCGCTCGAGCAAAGCGGGGCGATGCTCGCGTTCTCGAGCGACTGGCCCTGCACCTGGCCGCCGAGCCCGTTCGTGTCGATGCAGCAGACGGTGACCCGCCAAGTCTGGCGCTCGGCGGATACGGCCGATATCGCGAGCGGTCCCGTGGATGGCGCGGCTCAAGGAGGCGCTGTCCCGACGGGCGCGACCTATATTCCGGACGAGCGCATCCCAGTCGCCGATGCGGTGCGCGCCTACACGCAAGGCTCGGCGTACGCCGCGTTCGCGGACAAGGAGGTGGGCACCTTGGAAGTCGGCAAGCTCGCGGATCTGGCGGTCCTGTCGCAGGATATCTTCACGGCGCCGCCCGAAACTCTCGGCAAGACCCAGGTGGTGATGACGCTCGTGGGCGGTAAGACAGTTTATGGCTCTGCGCCCTGACATGAATCATCCCCGCCGCCCTATGAATCGCCTCGCCGCCGCGCTCCTGCTGCTCGCACCTGTAGCGGCACTCGCGCAACCCAAGAACGCCGACCTTATTCTCGTGCACGGCCAGGTTCTGTCCGTCGATGCGCATGACTCCGTTGCGCAAGCGATCGCCGTCCGCCGCGGCGTTATTCTCAAGATAGGCTCCGACACCGAGGTCCAGGCGCTGGCCGCTCCAAACGCGCAAGTGATCGACCTCAAGGGCCGGACTGCCACACCGGGTCTCATCGATACCCATGCGCACATCGCGGACGGTGGCGTGGACGAGCTCTACGGGGTCAAACTGTCGGATGCCAAATCCGTGGCTGAAATCGCCGCGCGCGTCAAAGCCAAAGTATCGACGAGCCGGCCGGGCGATTGGATCACCGGTGCGGGTTGGGATGAAGGCAAGCTGGAGGAGCGCCGCTATCCGACTGCGGCGGACCTGGACGCCGTTGCGCCCAATAACCCCGTCTGGCTGATGCACACCACCGGCCACTACGGTGTCGCCAACTCCGCGGCCATGAAGCTCGCCGGCGTCACGACTGCCACCCAAGACCCGCCCGCCAGCACGATCGACCGCGACAGCCAACATAAACCCACCGGCGTATTCAAAGAAGATGCCGCCATGACGCTCATCACGCGTCTCATTCCGGAGACAACACCGGAGCAAACGCGTGCGGGCATCCTATACATCCAAAAGGTCTTACTCAGCGAAGGCATGACCGCCGTCAAAGACCCGGACATCTTTCAAATCCACTGGAATGCCTACAAAGCCCTCTTGGATGCCGGACAGCTCAAGGAGCGCATCTGCGTTCTCTGGGACGCTGGGGTCACGATGGTTTCGGCGCAACACGCGCTGGACGAGATCAACAGCGTCCCGCGGCTCCCGGCTACGCTCGGTGATGGCCGCCTGCTTTCTTGCGGCGCCAAGCTGTTCATGGATGGCTCCGGGGGCGCACGCACGGGCTGGATGTGGCAACCCTGGATGCGCGACGGTAAAGCCTCCGACCTCACCCAGGACGGCAAACCCAACACCGGCTATCCGCATATAGACCCAGAGACCTACCGTGAGATGGTGTTGCTGTTCCAGAAATCCGGTGTCCCCGTGGGCACGCACGCGGTGGGCGATCGCGCCATGGATTGGGTCGTTGATACCTACGCCCTTGCCGAGAAGCAGTTCCCCCACATAGGCCTACGTCACGCCATCATTCACGCGAACCTTCCCACCCCTCACGCTTTGGACACCATGTCGCTCTTGCAATCCAAATACGACGCCGGTTACCCGGAGATGCAGGCGGAGTTCCTGTGGTGGATCGGCAATATTTACGCTCCCAACTACGGCCCCGAGCGGGATCAGCGGCTGATTCCATTAAAGACGTTACAGGAGCGAGGAATTCTATGGTCCGGAGGGTCCGATTATCCCGTTACTCCCGTGGCGGCACGCTATGGACTATGGGCATCGATCGCGCGCCAGACTTCCGCAGGCCGTGAGCCTTTCGGGTTAGCGGAGTCCGTCGATAGGCAGACGGCGTTGCGCAGCTATACGGCTTGGGGCGCACGCCAGATGTTCTTGGAAGACAAGATCGGGACGCTCGAGGCGGGAAAACGCGCCGATATCGCCATCTGGGACCGCAATTTTTACACCATCCCTACGGCTCAAATTAAGGACATGAAGTGCCTGATGACGCTGCTGGATGGCGAGGTTGTCTATCGCTCCGCAAACTTTAATTAGGTAATCCGAGGCCGAGACCGTCAGGCCGGTTTCCTGTTGCGCATCACTCTCGTCGCGGTCACATGGACGGTGCCCGGCGAGAGTGCCATGATGGCTCTCGGCTATGCGGCGAATCTATCTCGACTTCAACGCGAGCACGCCGATTCATCCGGGCGTGGCGGAGTCGATGCGCGCCGCCCTGGAAGACGGCTACGGCAATCCCTCGAGTCGGCATTGGGCAGGCGCTCCGGCGAAAGAGCTCCTGGAGGCGAGCCGCCGCCAGATCGCGGAATTGCTCGGGTGTTCGTCCCCCGAGGTGGTGTTGACGAGCGGGGGGAGTGAGGCGAACAACCTGGCCATCAAGGGATGTTTCTTCGCCCAGCAAAATCGCGCCGCTCATATCGTCACGACGCAGATCGAACATCCTTCGGTGCTCTCACCTTTAAGTTTCCTCGAGCGTGAGGGTGCGCGCGTCACCCGTCTTCCGGTGGACTCTGCCGGCCGGGTCGATCCGGACGATCTGCGCCGTGCGCTGTCGCGGGACACCGTGCTCGTGAGCATCATGCATGCGAACAATGAGACCGGAACGATTCAACCCATCGAGGCCTGCGCGCGTATTGCGCGGGAGCATGGCATCCTCTTCCATACCGACGCGGCTCAGTCGGTAGGCAAGGTACCGACCGAGGCCGCTGATCTCGGCATTGATCTTCTGAGCGTTGCCGGCCACAAGCTCTATGCGCCAAAAGGGGTCGGCGCCTTGTATGTCCGCTCGGGTACACGCCTCGAGCCCCTGATTCACGGCGCCGCGCATGAAGGCGGGCGGCGCGCGGGAACAGAGAGCGCCATCCTGGCCGCGGCGCTCGGGACCGCCTGTTCGCTGGCGCGCGACTCCCTCCCATTGGAGGACGTGCGCCGATTGCGCGATGAGTTCTGGGCGAGCCTCAAAGAGCGCTTCGGCGAGCGCGTCGTGCGCAATGGTCACGCGGACCGGTGTTTGCCGAACACCCTCAATGTCTCCTTCGTCGAGTGTGTCGGAGCCGACGTCCTCGCCGCCTTGGACGGCGTCGCGGCCTCGACCGGATCGGCTTGCCATGCCGGACGGGTGGAGCTCTCGCCGGTGCTGCGCGCGATGAACGTCCCTGAACACATCGGCAAGGGAGCGGTGAGGTTCAGTCTCGGGCGGGAGACGACTGCCGACGAGCTCGCCGAGGTGGTCGAGCGCCTCGCCGTCATCCTGCGGCGTAGCTGACGGGCCGCTAACGGGCCCTTGAGGACCGCGCTTTGATCATCGGCACCGCAGGTCATGTCGACCATGGCAAGACGACCCTCGTCAAGGCACTCACCGGGGTCGACACCGATCGACTCAAGGAAGAGAAGCTCCGCGGAATCTCCATCGACCTTGGCTTTGCGTATCTTGCGGTTGCCGAGGACGTCATTCTCGGCTTCGTCGACGTTCCTGGACACGAGCGTTTCGTGCATACCATGGTGGCGGGCGCGAGCGGGATCGACTTTGCGTTGATGGTCGTCGCGGCCGACGATGGCGTCATGCCGCAGACGCGCGAGCACCTGGCGATTCTGGATCTTCTAGGGATCGACCGCGGGCTCATCGCGATCAGCAAAGCCGAGCTCGCCTCGGAGGAGCGCCTGGCGCAGGTGTCCTCTGCAATCCGAGAGGCCGCCACCGGGACTTTCCTGGCGCGGGCCGAGGTCATCCCCCTCTCGGCGGTCACGGGCCGCGGGATCCCCGCGCTGCTCGATCGGCTGAGCAGGGCGGCGCGCGAATCCGTCGGCAAGTCATCCGAGGCCTTGTTTCGTCTCGCCATCGATCGGGTCTTCACGCTGCGCGGGATCGGTCTGGTGGTCACGGGCACCGTCGTGTCCGGCGCAGTGCGCACGGGCGAGCGCGTTCTCATCAGCCCTTCCGGGCTCGAGGCGCGCGTGCGCTCTCTGCACGCGCAGGGCCGTCCCATGGAAGTGGGGCGTGTCGGGGATCGTTGTGCGCTCAATCTGAGCGGCGATGGGGTGTCGAAGGAGGCGATCCGCCGGGGCGATGTGGCGATGGCCCCGGAGCTGCATGCGCCCACCTCGCGAATCGACGCGCGACTGCGCCTGCTCGAGAGCGAGAGCGGGGCGACGGACCGCTCTCGCTTGAGGGTTCGGCTGCATCATGGAGCGACCGAGGTGGGGGCTCGAGTCGTCTTGCTCGACGATGAGCGCCTGCTCCCGGGACGCTCGGCGGACGTGCAGCTGGTGCTCGATCAATCGATTGCCGCCGCCGTTCCAGATCATTTCGTGCTGCGTGATGGGTCGGCGAAGCGCACGATCGGAGGCGGCCGCTTCATCGATCTGCGCGCCCCGGAGCGCCGGCGGCGAACTCGGGAGCGCGCGCAGCAGCGCGCCGCCCAGGCGATCGCGGACCCTGTTGCCGCCTTCGAGGCTCTGCTGTCGACCCCGCCCTTCGCCTGGGATCTCACAACCTTCGCGCGTGATCGCGCACTCTCGAGAGGCGGCATCGAGACGCTCGAGTCGGCGCTTCGACCGGTGCTGCTCGACGCCGGGTCTTCTCGGATTGCCCTGGAGGCGGTGCGTTGGCGGCACTTCTGCTCGAGCCTCCTCGCCACACTCGAGACCTTTCACATCGACCACCCCGACCAGCAAGGCATCGGTCGCGACGCGCTGCGTCTCTCGCTCGAGCCCGCGCTCCCGGCGTTGGCTTTCGATGCGGCCCTCGCGCGCGCGGAATTTGTGGAGGTCCTGCGCGAAGGTGGATTTCTACGGCTGAAGTCTCACCGCGTGCAGCTCTCGCTCGAGGATGAAGCCATGTGGGCGAGAATTGCGCCGCTCCTCGGCGGCGAAGCAAGATTCCGTCCGCCGCGGGTGCGCGATATCGCCGCTGTGCTCGAGCGGCCGGAGGAGGACATCCGTCGTCTCTTCAAGCTCGCCAGCCGGCTCGGCCGGGTCGACCAGGTCGCCCATGACCATTTTTTTCTGCGATCAACAGTGTCAGAGATGGTGAGTATTGCCGCGGCGATCGCGGGCCGTGCTGCCGACGGCGCCTTCATCGCCGCGCAGTTCCGTGATCAGCTGGCGAACGGACGCAAGGTCGCCATCCAGATCCTGGAGTTTTTCGACCGGCATGGCATTACACAGCATCTAGGTGATCAGCGCCGGATCAATCAGCAGCGACGCGACTTGTTTCATTCGCCGGGCTGAGGCGAGCGGGGCGCGCGCCTATCCCATCAGGAGCAACGGATTCGGGGCATGTCGTGACCAGCCCGCCTCCCCGACGAGCACATCGAGCGCCAAGCTCGCCAGGTCGTCGGCAAACGGATCCACCCGAGTGTCCTTCGCCTCATAGAGGAGCTTGACGTAGGTGTCGCAACTCCGGCAGGTCTCGGCGTGAACGACGCCGTTGTCGCCCTCGATCGATTTGAGTGACAACGTGCGCGACTCTCCACAGGTGATGCAGACGGCGCGCACGTGATTCCACGCCGTCGAGCAGAGCGAGCAGTAGAGATAGCGGCTTCCGGGCGTGCGTCCCGACGCCGTCACGAGGCCGGTGACGGGGGTCGAGCCACAGCAAGGGCAGAGGCCGCGCCGTGGTAAGAGCCGCAGGGCGTCGGCCGTGAGCGTTGCTGCTATCGCAGTGAAGTGCACTTGGAGAGCGGCCGCGATATAGAGCGCAGGGCCGACCTGATGGGCGTCGAGGGCACCCCGAAGAAAGGCGTCGGCCAGCGCTTCGAGCGCCGCAGGATCGTACCGCTTGAGATCGGCGATGACGGCGCGCGCCTCCTCCGGGAGTGTCGCTGCATCGAGGTGTTGCAGAACTCGCATCAAGTCGCGTTGCCAGGAGGCATCGACCGCATGCCGGTCTGTCGCCAGCGGCGCTGCGCGAGCCATGACGGACGCCTCGACCGAGGCGGGGCTCGGCGCCGCGGAAGGAGGCGGTGCAGTGACGGCTGCGTGCTGCGCCCAGGCGAGTTGCGCCATGAAACGCAGCCACTCCTCCATGGGGTGATCGGCCGCGAGCGAGTCGAGCCGCCGCGCCGTCGTCGCAAAGCGCGTTGCCCGATCGGGAAGAATTATTGCCAACGGCGCCGACACGCCCCCGCCGGCGGCGCCTGTCCATTTTCGCGGCGGTACGACCTCGCCTTGTCTCACCGCTCGGGCCCGGGTGTGGGTCCAGATGAGCCCGACGCCGCCAACCGGCGCAGCCATTTGCGGTGATGACGCCACGCCCAACCCGGTGTGACGTAGCCCTGGGTCATGGCCCGCACGGATCCTTCGACCCAAATCGCGGCGTAGACATGGGTGATCCAGACGATGATGGCCACGATGGCCGCCGCGCTGTGAATGAGTACGGCGGTCCTCTGCACCTCAATGGAGGTGGCGGACCCGAAGTACACCTCCCAGATGATGAGCCCGGTCAGAAACAGCACCGGTACCAGGAGCGCCATGGACCAGAAAACGAACTTCTGGCCGGCGTTGAATCGCCCCACCTCGGGCACGCCTTCCTCCTGGTTCACGAGCACACGGTCGATCGCTTTCATCCAGGCGATGTCGTCACGGTTCCAGAAATTGTCACGCCAGAATTGCACGATCAACCCGAGATAGCTCACCAGCAGCACCGTGCCGATCCACGGGTGGACGGCGCGATTCCATTGGCCGCCGCCGAACAGGTTCGAGAGGAAAAACAGCATGGGATGGAACATCGCCAGGCCGGACAAGAGCAGCAGGATGAAGCAGCCGGCGGTGATCCAATGGTTGATGCGCGCCGCCGTGGTATTACGGACCAGAGTCCCGGGAGGGCGAGTCATGGCGATTTCTCCGCGGCTTTGAGCAGCTCCCGTGCCTTCTCCTCGTCCTCGGGCTGAACTTCGTTCGGCCCCTCGACGATCCAGTGGAAGAAGCCGGCGAGGGCGGCGAGCGCGATACCCACCAGGGATAGCGGCTTGACGATCCCCTTCCAAACGTCGACCAGGTAGCTGATGTGCGGCTGATCCGGCAGGCCTGCGTAGATTGACGGCTTGTCCGCATGGTGCAGCACATACATCACGTGCGTGCCGCCCACACCGGGCGGGTCATACAGTCCCGCGTTCTCGAAGCCGCGCGATTTGAGATCGGCGATGCGCTCGCCTGCCCAGTCCTGCATGTCGGTCTTCGAGCCGAACAGGATCGCGCCGGTCGGGCAGGCTTTGACACAGGCGGGCTCGAGGCCGACGTCGACCCGATCCGAACAAAGCGTGCACTTGTAGGACTTGTGATCGACGGGACTGATCCGCGGGATGTCGAAGGGACAACCCTTGACACAGTACTCGCAGCCGATGCAGTTCTCGCTGATGAAATCGACGATGCCATTGGCGTATTGCACGATGGCGCCGGGAGCCGGGCAAGCCTTGAGGCACCCCGGATCCTCGCAGTGCATGCAGCCATCCTTGCGGATCAGCCACTCGAGCTTGCCCTTCTCGTCCTCCCACTCGCTGAAGCGCATGAGCGTCCACACCGAGGGGCTCAAGTCCATGGGATTGTCGTAGCTGCCCTCGAAGTGGCCGATGTCTTGCCGCAGATCGTTCCATTCCATGCACGCGGCCTGACAGGCCTTGCAGCCGATACAGCGACTCGTGTCGATGAGCTTGGCGACCTGGTCCTCATGACGCCGCGTCGCCGGAGGGGTCAACGTCGAGGCGGAGATCCGGATGTAGTCTTGTGATTGTAGATCTGACATCGATGGCTCCTTCAGGACGCGGGGCGGCTCGTCTTTTCGACGTTCACCAGAAACGCCTTGAACTCCGGGGTCTGCGTATTGGCGTCGCCCACGGAAGGGGTCAGCGTGTTGGCGCCGTAGCCCTTGCGGGCCTGCCCGGTGAATCCCCAATGCAGGGGAACACCGATGACGTGCGTCGGGTGGCCTGCGACGAGAAGCGGCTTGATTCGCTTGGTGACGTAGGCCTTGCAAACCACGGTGCCGCGTTTCGAGGAGACCCGCACCCAGCCCCCTTGATCGATGCCCTTCTCCTGGGCGAGCGCCTCTCCGATCTCCACGAACTCCTCGGGCTGCAGAATGGAGTTGATCAGGGCATGCTTGGTCCAGAAGTGAAAGTGCTCGGTCAGTCGATAGGTGGTGCCCACGTACGGGAAGTCCTTCGAAGTCCCGAAGGCGGCGCGGTCGTCGGCGAAGACGCGCGCCGCAGGATTCGCATTGACGGCCGGGTGCAGCAGGTTCTCCGACGGCGACTCGAGCGGCTCGTAATGCTCGGGAAACGGCCCTTCGACCATCAAGTTGCGCGCGAACAGCCGCCCGACGCCCTCCGCGTTCATGATGAAGGGACCGACGGAGTCGGAGGGCTTGGTCGTGGGCGTGTAGTCGGGCGTGTCGATACCTACCCAGCGGCTGCCGTCCCATTCGATGACTGGTTTCACCGGATTCCAGGGCTTGCCGGACGGATCGGCACTCGCTCGGTTGTATAGAATCCGGCGATTCGCGGGCCACGCCCAGGCCCAGTTGGGTGCGATGCCTTGCTCGCGCGGATCGGTCGCGTCGCGACGCGCCATCATGTTGCCGCGCTCGGTGTAGCATCCCGAAAAGATCCAGCAGCCCGATGCCGTCGTCCCGTCGTCGCGGAGTTGAGCGAACCCGTCCAGCAGTTGTCCGGCGTGCAGGGTCACCGCGCCGGTGGTCGGATCCTTGATGTCGGTCAAGGCGCGTCCGTTCATTTCCTTGGCGAGATCTTCCGGATCCGGATCGACCGGATTCGTGTAGTCCCACGTGAGGTTCAGGAGCGGGTCCGGGAAGGCGCCGCCTTCCTTGCGGTACATCTCCCGCAGCCGATGGAAAATGCCGGACACGATAAAGATGTCCGATTGTGCATCGCCCGGAGGATTGGCGGCCTTCCAGTGCCATTGCAGCCAACGGGCCGAATTCACCAACGAGCCCTTCTCTTCGGCGAAGCACGTGGTCGGGAGCTGGAAGACCTCGGTCTGAATCTTGGCGGGATCGGAGGGATTTTGCGGGCCGAAGTTCTCCCAGAAGCGCGAAGTCTCCGTATCGAGCGGATCCATGGTGACAAGGAATTTGAGATTACCCAGCGCCTTGCGAATCTTGCCTTTGTCCGGGAACGCCTGCAGGGGATTGAAGCCCTGGCAGATATAGCCGTTCATCTCGCCTTTATCCATCATCTCGAACGCGCGGATGATGTCGTAGAGCGGGACGTCGAGCTTCGGCAGCCAGTCGTAGGCCCAGTCGTTGGTCGCCTGCGCCGCATCGCCGTAGAGTGTCTTCTGCAGACTGATCACGAACTTATTGTAGTTCTGCCAGTAGCTCGTCTGGCCCGGACGCAGGGGCTTGAATTGCCGCGTTTTCATGTACTCGGCGAATGTCGGCTCGTCATCCTTGGGCAGCGTCAGATATCCGGGCATCGCGTCCGACAAAAGGCCCACATCGGTGAGTCCCTGGATATTGGAATGGCCGCGCAGCGCATTCATACCGCCGCCCGCGACACCGATGTTGCCGAGCAGGAGCTGGATCATCGCCATGGTGCGAATGTTCTGTGCGCCCACGGAATGCTGTGTCCAACCGAGCGCAAATAAAGAGGTCATCGCTTTGTCGGGCGCGGCGGTGGAGGCGATCAGCCCGCACACCTCGAGGAAGGCATCCTGCGGTGTGCCGCAAATGCGCGAGACCATCTCCGGGGTGTAGCGGGCCACATGCTCGCGCAGGAGGTTGATGACGCAACGCGGGTCCTGCCAGGTGTCGTCGACCTTGGCAAAGCCCTTGTTGTCGAGGTCGTAGTCCCAGCTCGACTTGTCGTAAGTGCGCGTCTCCTCGTCGTAGCCGCTGAAGAGTCCGTCCTTGAAGGCAAAGCCGCCTTTTACGATGAGGCTGGCGTTGGTGTAGGCGCGAACGTACTCGTGCTGGATGGCATCCTTTTCGAGGAGATAGCGGATGACGCCGCTCAAGAAGGCGATGTCCGTCCCCGGACGAATCGGCGCGTAGTAGTCGGCGACCGAGGCCGTGCGGGTGAAGCGCGGATCGACCACCACCAGCTTGGCCTTGTTCTCGATCTTGGCCTCGATCACCCATTTGAAGCCGCAGGGATGCGCTTCGGCGGCATTGCCGCCCATCACGATCACGACATTGGCGTTCTTGATGTCCTGCCAGGTGTTCGTCATCGCACCGCGACCGAATGTTGGGGCCAGACTGGCCACCGTCGGTCCGTGTCAGACGCGTGCCTGGTTGTCGAACACCAACATGCCGAGGGAGCGCACCAGCTTCCAGGTCAGAAAGGACGTTTCGCTCGAGGACGCCGAAGCCGCCAGCATGCCGGTGCTGGTCCAGCGGTTGACGGTGACGCCTTTCGGGTTCTTGGCGATGAAATGCTTGTCGCGGTCCTCTTTCATCAACCGCGCAATGCGGTCGAGCGCGAAATCCCACGACACATCCTTGAATGCCGCGCTCCCCGGGGCGCGATATCGGGGAGTCCTGAGGCGAGTCGGCGCGTGAACGATGTCGAGTAGGGCGGAGCCCTTCGGGCACAGCGTGCCCCGATTCACCGGGTGGTCCGGATCGCCCTCGATATGCATGATGTCGGAGTGCGCGTTCTTTGCGCCATCACCCAAACTGTAGATCAGGATTCCGCATGCGACCGAGCAATAGGTGCAGGTGTTGCGGGTCTCGCGGGCATGGGCGAGCTTGAACGGCCGGACCGCGTCAGCGAGGGCGAGCCCCGCTGCAGCGAACCCCAGGGCCCCAAATGCCGACGCGGCGAAACCTGCGCCGGTGATCTTCAAGAAGCTGCGACGGGAAAGCTGCATGGCCAAACTCCCCAACGGTTAGATTGGAAGTCCTCGACTTCGCGGCGCAACAAGCATAGCCAGCCCGCGCGGCTTGGTCTACTGCGGGAAAGGGTTATGTAGGAATTGCAAAATCGTACTAGGGATCATGTCGGCGCACAGGTGCCATCGCCTCGAACACGCCGTCATGTCGCACCAGGCCATGAAAGAGCGCGGCCGCGATGTGCAACAGGACGATCGCAAAGAATAGGAATGCCAGATAAAAATGGGCATTCCACAGCATTGTATGCAGGCTGTCGCTTTGCGGCACGACCATAGGAAGATGCACGCCGCCGTAGAGCACCACCGGGTAGTTCGCAGCCGACAGCATGCTCCAGCCGAGGAGCGGCATCGACGATCATCAAAAAGTACAAGACATAGTGCGAGAGTTCTGCTGCGAGCTTCATGGGCGCGGGCAGATCGGCCGGCAAAGGGGGCGCGCCGTAGTGCCAGCGCACCGCCAGACGAATCAAGGCGAGGACGAAAATGACGGTGCCCAGCCATTTATGAGTCGCGATGAGGGGCAGATATTTCGGGGCAATGGTCGAGACCATTCCGACGCCGATGAACAGCATGGCGAGGATGCAGACCGCCATCAGCCAGTGGAGCGCTCGCTGCAAAGGCTTGAACCGTTGAGTGATGGGGATCATGGCGTTGCCCCCGCGGCGGTGTGCGGATAATCAGCCGCTTCGGCTGTGCGCAGATCGTAGGATCTGCGGTAAGCGGACGAGCGCGCCGCCGGGAACGGATCGTCCGACGTTCCCATGCCCCTCGGCAGGACGGTCGGATCGTAATTGATGTCGCGGCACGGGCCGTTCGCCTCGGGCTCGATGTTCTGAACGGTGAGCGTGCCGACATCGATCGCGCGGCGATTCTGGGGCCACGCCTGACTGGGATCGGACGTCGGATCGCCGGCCTCGGCCACGTGGATTACCAAGGTCCAGCGCAGCGGGCCGCTTTTGATGCGTTCGGTGATTTCCTGCTCGAGGAAATCGGGCGCACGCTTCGCGAGCTCGTCCGGTGGAACGGCTACGGGGGGCGCCGCTGGCAGGAGCGACCAGCGCACGACGCTGGCCGCTCCGGTGGCGCTCGTGAAGACAAAGCTGTTCAAGCTGTTGTACGGCTCCTCCGCGTAGCTTCCCGTCCAGGGCGCGCTCTGCGCCCAGGCGCCGAAGTGGCCGAGCTCCGGGTGCGCAGCGGCGAAGGTCTTCATGACATCAGGATCCTTGCTGCCGGACGCCTTCACCAACCCGTAAAGAGCCTGCGGCGTCGAGACGGGAAAGAAGGGCGGATCGATCATCGCCATGCGCCACAACTGTCCGCCCGGCGCTGCGATCTGCAGCCCCATGCCGCGAACACGCACCGTCGCGTCGGGCGCCTTGATGTCGGCAGTGGCCAGATTGAAGCGCCCGATGACCGGATACTGCCCGGGTTGGAACATGGGAGCCTCGGAGAGGCTCGATCCCGCACCGTTCGCTTCGAAGACACCGGTGAAACAGATTCCCTTGACGTGATTGCGGCGATGCCCGGGCGCGGGACCTCCCGGTGGGGCGAACGCATCTACCACTTTGTACGGCGTAACACGCTGCGGCGAGAGCCAACCTGCGGTATAAGCGAAAGCGGCTGCGACGGCACCGACCACGAGCGCGATCAGGACGAGCGGGCCAAGCGCGACAGGCGCGGGTGATCGGTGCGGCGAACTCATTGCATCCTCGCGGTTGTGGTAAGCCTCTTCACTATCCGTACAACGGTCCTGGGTGATTTTACCTCACTCCAGCCGCTTCGGGCAGACGCGGACGACGCGCTTAGGAGGGGGCGAATGCGGTCTGAAGACATTTTGGTGATTGGCGCGGGCCCCGCCGGTCTTGCCACCTCGGCGTGTTTACGCCGCCAGGGACTGGCCCATGTGGTGCTGGAGCGCGAAATGCAGGTCGCCCCCGCCTGGGAGCGACATTACGAGCGCCTACATCTGCATACCACCAAGACTCATTCCGGCCTTCCTATGAATCCATGGCCGAAGGCCGCGCCGCGCTACCCCGCACGAGAACAGGTGATGCAATACCTGCAAGCGTACGCGGCAGAGCACCAGGTTGCGCCTCGCCTCGGTGTTACGGTGCACGCCGTGCAACGTAGAGGCGACCGCTTTGCTGTGGATACGAGTGCGGGTGTGATGACGCCGCGCGTTGTCGTCATGGCTACAGGGTACAACGCGGTGCCCACTCTGCCTTCGATCCCCGGGCTGGATAGCTTCAGTGGGTCGGCGATTCACGCCGCTAATTACAAGAACGCCGCGCCGTACCGGGGCAAGCGCACGCTGGTGGTGGGTTGCGGCAATTCAGGTGCTGAGATCGCGCTCGATCTGGCGGAACATGGGGTGGATGCGGCCATGGTGGTACGCGCGCCGGTGCATGTTGTCCCGCGCGACATGTTCGGACGCCCCATCCAGCACACCAATATCCTGCTTTCGTACCTGCCGCTGGGCCTGCGCGATGCTATTGCTATAGCCGCCATCGGCTGGGTCGTGGGGGACCTATCCCGCTGGGGCATCGTGAGACCGGTCATGGGACCCAACCGCATGATCCAAGAGTTCGGGCGCATTCCCATTCTCGACATTGGTACCATCGCCATGATTAAGCGCGGCAAGATCCGCGTGCTGCCGGCGGTGCAGGAAATCCTGACTGACAGGGTGCGTTTTGCAGGCGGTGCCCAGCATTCGTTCGAAGCTATCATTTTTGCGACGGGCTACACGTCGGCTCTGAGTAAGGTGATCGAAGGCTTCGAGACCATCGCCGATGCACGTGGCCGGCCTCACCGGTTCGGTGAGGAGAGCGGCATCGCCGGGCTATATTTTGTCGGTTTCAAGAATCCTCCCACCGGCGCGCTGCGCGAGATCGCCCTCGAGGCTCCGCGCGTGGCCAGGTCCATTCGCACTGCGATGGCAGCCTTCAACCCCCTTGGGCAGGTTTGAGACAACAGCCGCTAGTCGCGGTCTTCGAGAAGCCGATAGCCGTATTTGTGAACAGAGTGAATGAGGGAGCGGCCATCGGCCAGCACACCGAGCTTGCGCCGTACGCGGCTCAGATGAACGTCGACACAGCGGTCATTGCGCGCGAGCCCCCTTCCGAGCGCGCTCAAACATAGCTCGCGCTTGCTCACCGGCTGACCGGCATGCCGCAGAAGCACCTCCAGCAGGCGGAGTTCCGCACTCGTCAGGCGCAAGGGCTCTCCGAGCCACTCGACGCGCCGCTGTTCGGGCCACAGGGTCAGGCCTCCGGAGACCAGAACTCGAGGCGCTCGGCCACGATTTGCCCGAGCGCGGCGCAGGATTCCGCGGATCTTGGCACTGAAATCCTGCGGCGCGCACGGCATCGCGACGTGGCCGTCGGCGCCGAGCTCGAGGGCGGCGATGCGGGCCACATCCTCGCAGGAGGCCGTCAGCATCAGGACCGGCAGCTCGCTGTAGGCGCGGATGCGCCGCAAGGCGTCCACGCCGCTCGCTTGGGCGCGCACGATGTCGAGGACGGCGAGGACGTAACTGCGCGACAGCGCCTCGGTGACCCCCCGGTCGACTTCGGTTTCGATATGAACCGAGAATCCCTCCTGTTCGAGATGGGTACCCAGGAGCGCCGCAAGCCGGATGTCATCGCCGATAAATAGAATGTTCCTCATATCGCCATACCTAGAGCGAGCGCAGGAAATTCAGTAGGTCCTGCTGCTGCGCGCCGCTCAAGGCATTGAAGCGCTGCACGATCGTGTTCGCCTCGCTGCCGGAGCTCTGATGCGCTTGAATGGCCGCGACCAGATCGCTGGTTCTTCCGTCATGCAGGAAGAACACGCGCTCACCCAGTCCCCAGAGCGGTGCGGTACGAAACTCATCGGGACCCGCGGATCCTTGCGTGATGCCATCGGCGAGTCCCTGGCCCATGTGATGCACGAGAAGGTCAGAGTACAAGTTGACCTGCTGGCGCGACAGCGCCGGGCTCGGGCTGCGCGACGAGCCGGTCGCGATGGCGGCCCCCGTGGTGAACGACGGTGTATGGCAGGCGGCACAGCCCACGCCGATGAACTGCGCCCGGCCATTGATCGTGGAGGGCGTGGGTGCCGCCGGCGCCGGAGCCGCGAGCATGCGCATGAAGTTGGCGAAGGCTTCGATGTCGGAGAGTGCCGCCGTCGGGTAGCCGCTCTGCAACGCGGAGGACATGTTATTGGTATCCTCCGGCGTGACGTTGTAAGGACGGCATAATGGCGTTTCGTCACGCTCCTGGGGGAATAGCTGATTGGAGATACCCATCTCGACGTTGTAGGCCTCTCCGGCAAACATCAGCAACGACTTGTTCTGCGCCTTCCAGCCGAAGCGAGTGATGCTGCCGTCGTTCGCACTCAGGTTGACGTTGCCTTCGAGAAGGGCATTCGCGTGGCCCTGCACGCCCACCTGACCGTTCTTTGCGGCATTGGCGCTCATGTTCGCGAGAATCGCCGAATCTGAAATCGCCTCGATGAGTCCCGCTCCGAGCATCGGCGTGGGAATGCGAAATGCGAGGTTCGAGTTGCCGCCTTGCCCTGTCAGTGGATTGCCGGCCGGCATGAACGTCGGCTGCGTGATATTGCAGGCGCCGGCATCGCTGCGGCCGCTGACGACGAACAGATTGTGAACCCCGCCGTCGTAGACTCCATTCGATTCGAGGAAGCGCACCTCGCGGATGGGGCCGTTGGCCGTGATGAACCAGGGAATCGAGTTGGACGCGCCGTCGGCGCTCGCGACGCGCAGCAGCGGGTTGCGGGCCGGACTGCTGCCGCCCATGTACGGCTGCGAATGGCAGGAAGAGCATTGGTTCGAGTTGAAGCGGGGACCGAGCCCGTTTCCCTGCTTCTGTGTGGCGCCGCTCACCACCTCGACGGTATCGAACCTCGCCATACCGTCTTCGAAGTAAGCCAGTTCATCGGCTGCGAGCCCGGATAGCGCAATCGGCGGACCATTGTCGGTTGCCGCGTGACGTACGCCTGGATCGATGGCCCGAGCCGTTTGAGAGCCCTGCGGAAAGGCAAACCCGCCATAGACGCTGCCCGAAACGAGCAGCAGGCAAGCGGCGCCGCGGGCCGCCGGTAGTGAAATTCGCATGAGCCACCTCCCCAATTCGTCGGACTTGCTTCCCGGTGTACGGCTCCGATATAGGCGCCGAGCGGTGGCCTGTCGACGTGACGCCTCGCGACGACGCCGCGGCGCAGATGTAAAGACCGCCAGGGGCGGGGCCGTTTCCGGCAACAGGGGCCCCGGTCGCCGCTATTTAGGGTGCTTGGGCCCGAAACGCGCCTGCAATATCCACGTGCGATCGTGGCGGTCGGCGGAACTCGGCCTCGCGAGCTTCGGCCGGAGCCACGCCGATCACGTGACCACGGATGCGGTCTATGCGGTCCGCTGCGCATCGACCAAGCTCATCAAGCTGCGTACTGCAGCATGTTCAAGACGCCGACCCTGCGTAACGTGGCGATCCGCGCGACGTTTTTTCACAATGGCCGCTTCCATTCTCTCAAGGCATTGCGTTTCTACGAGCGCTGTCGATGCGTGCTATTTTTCGCTCTCTACCTCATAGACCACGCGACCCCCTACGACGGTCATAAGAACCTTGATGTCCGCGATCTGCGCGGGGGATATCTGGAAGAAATTTCGATCGAGGACGATGAAATCGGCGAGCTTGCCGCTCTCAAGTGTGCCGGTCTTGGTGTCTTGATGGAGCTCATAGGACGAGTTCACGGTGATCGCCCGCAATACCTCTTTTCGCGTAAGGCCTGGATCCTCACTCAATCGGCCTGCGTATTGCGGACCGGCGTCCGGTGAGTTCGCGCGAGTGACGCCGACCTTGAGTGCGAACCATTCGTTCAGGGGATCCACCGGCCAGTCGCTGCCATAGGCGATGCGTGCGCCGGCTGCGGCCAATACCCCGGCCGGCTCCATATACTTGAAGCGCGCCGGCCCGAGATAATCACGCGCATTGTCTATCGTGTCCGGGGCTGGTTTCTCCCACTGCATCGAGAGAACAGGAATCGCGTCGAGGTGCGCGTAACGCGGGAAGTCCGTGGGATCGACGATCTCATCGTGGGCGATAGCAGCGCGAATATCGCGTCCTGAGAACTGCTTGCGCAGGACTTGGATGGCATCCAATCCCTCATGGACTGCGCGATCGCCATCGGCGTGCATATGGGGCTCGAAACCTGCTTTTGCGGCGGCGAGCACCAAGGCACTCAGGACCGGCGCAGGAAAGTAGACGTCGGGCCCCCGATTGCTGCCGGGACCCCACTTCGGGCTCGCCGGGGTCCCCCGATTGATGAAATAGGGAGCCAGCATTGCGCCGGTCTGAGCGGGCGCGGTGATCACGCCGTCCAGGAACATCTTGAAGTTGCGCACCGTGATGCGCGGCTCGGGAATGAGGTCACCTTGATCATAGCGCTGCGCCATGCTCTCCAGAAATGCCACGGCCTTGACTGGGTCGGTGCCCTCAGGCGGTCGGATGAGCACGGCGAAATGGGCGCGCGCCGTGAGATGACCGTCCTTTTCTGCGCCCGCGAATGCCGCGAGCGTTCGTGGCGTGGCTGCTGCGTCAAGGAATGTGGTGATGCCCAGCGCACGCATTGCATCGAGAGCCGCCTCGGCAGCCTTGATGTCCTCGGCAGGCGTCGGCTGCGGAACCGCCGATTCGACGGCCTCCATGGCGGCATCCTCGAGGATGCCGGAGGGATTTCCAGAGGCATCACGCCGCACTTTGCCGCCCAGCGGATCGGGTGTCTTCGCGGTGATGTGCGCGAGCGCCAGCGCGCGGCTATTGACGAGCGCCGTATGTCCGAAGGAAGACGTCACCAGGATAGGCCGCTGGGTATGCAGCGCATCGAGCGTCAGCCGGGTGGTGACGGCCCCCGCAGGCAGCATCGCCTCCTGAAACCAGTTACCGACCAACAGCCAGCCAGCGGGCTCCTTGTCCTTGCTCTGATCAAGACAACTCTGGATTTTGGCCTGCATCTGTGCGACCGTCAGACGCTCGTAGTTCAAATTGCAGTTGAGCAGTACGGCGCCGCCGTCGAGAGGATGCATATGCCCGTCAACGAGCCCGGGCATCAGCATGCGGCCGTGAAGATCGGTGATGTGCGTATTCTTGCCGATGAAAGGCTTTACTCCCGCGTCCCCACCCACGTACACGATCGCACCCTGACGCACGGCGAGTGCTTGTTGCACGCTATCCTGGGCATCGACGGTGTACACGTAGCCGTGTTGATAGACGGCATCCGCCGGCAGCGGCTCCGCAGCCGATGCGCCAGTGGCCAACAAAGCGAGTAGCAGTAGGGTTCCACCTTTGACCCGCCGCGCAGGCGAAGCTACAGACCGCAGTCTACTGTCCAGCAAAATCGTCATACGCGTTGCTCTCTCCAACCAAAAGGAATCCTGGGAGTGATTGCCAATTTGCCTCAATAGCGCTTCAGTAGCTGGGCCAGCTTTTGGATTGCCTGCGTCATGGTATGGGTCCAGGGATGTCCGGTATTCAGCCGCAGATAATTTTTGAATTGCTGGCGTGCGGAGAATATCGGACCGGGCGCGATAGAGATACCGGATTCGAGCGCCCGTCGATGCAGATCCAGGGAATCCACCGGGGCGGCGCATTCGACCCACAGAAAATAGCCACCGCGAGGTGCGGCCACCCGAAAGCCGGGAGGAAAGTACCGCTGCAGTGAGTCCAACGCGGCGCGCTGCGAGACGGCCAAACGGCGACGCAGCCTCGTTAAGTGTGCATCGTAGCCGCCACTGCGGAGCATCTGCGCAATCCCCTGTTGCACGGGGAGGCTGGTGGCGATCGATGACTCCATCTTGCGCCGTGACAGCTCCTCGCCGTAACGGCCCGCTGCAACCCATCCCAGGCGATAGCCGGGGGCCAGACATTTGCTGAATGATCCGCAATGAAGGACGTGGCCATTGCGGTCAAAGGACTTTGCCGGCGGCTCTGCCTTGCTTGCAAACTGTAGCTCAGAGTACGCATCGTCTTCGATGAGCGGAATCTCATGGTTGGCCAGCAACCGCACCAACTCGGCTTTGCGTGTCGGCGACAGGGTGGCGCCGGTCGGATGCTGCAGCGTCGTCATGAACCAACAGGCGCGGATCGGGAACTTGGCGATCGCCGCCTTGAGCGCTTCTATATCGAGACCGTCGGTCGGATGCATGGGGATTTCAACGACACTGAGTCCCAAGCGCTGTGCGGCCTGCAAGCACCCGTAGAATGTGGGTGATTCGATCGCAATGGTGTCGCCCGGACGGGTCACGCACTGCAACGCGAGGTTCAGCGCCTCAAGAGCCCCCGCGGTGACGACGATCTGGTCGATACCGACCGACATTCCGAGGCCCAGATATCGCTTCGCGATCTGTCGTCGAAGATCGACGCTCCCGGGCGGCAGACTTTCGACGGTAGACCACGGATCCAGATGGCGTGCGCTGCTGCCCAAGCATCGAGCCAATTTCGGCCAGGGAAATTGCATCGGACTTGGGAAGGCCGAACCGAGCGGCACGACTTCCCGATTTCGCGACGCCTCCAGCGTTTCGAAAACAAAATCGCTGACCGCCAGACGCGTGGAACTTGCCTTAGGCCGTGAAGTTCGGGGCGGCATCGGGTGTGCGCGAAGTTCACGGATGTAATACCCCGAACGCGGACGCGCCTCGATGAGGCCATTTGCCTCGAGCGCCTCATAGGCCTTCAATACGGTGGCCGGGCTGACTTTGCGCGATTGGGAGAGTGCTCGAATCGAGGGCAATTGGTCGCCGGCCGCCAACGATCCGTCACGGATCATGCCGCTGATTTCTTGTGTTACGGTCCGATAAAGCGTCACACGCAGCACAATACGGCGGCAGAGGACCATCCGCCAGTAACGCCGTCAGCGCATGCTCCGTCAGCGCAGGCTATGCGGCGTAATCAGTCCAAAATGATAGCTCAGAAGTAAGGACACAAATAAAGCGACCGACAATCCAATTCGCCAGGTTAGCGCTTGGACCATGCGCGCCGAGTGCTCTGGCCCTGATGACATTGAAAATAGGGCTTTCCCCAAGCTCACAACGATGGCGAGCAGAGTCAAAACGATCAGCGGTTTCATGGAGACCTCGTTTTGGAGGCGCGTTCCTCGCGCCGAATGGTCGCAATGACGGTTCCGAATCCAACGGCCACCACACCGACCATCGCCACCATCAAAAACAGCAGTCCACCGGCCAGCTTGTAGCATTCATAAAATCCGTCCAGCAGACCCAGCGGCGTCGTGATCAGAAGCAATGGCTTCGCGATTCGCATGAGGCATTGTCCTCTTCCGGCTGCGGATAAATCGACCCTCCTAGATAGTAGTGGGGCGATCAGGGAATAACAGATACACGTAGCGACGAAAAAGTGCAGTGCAGAGAATATGCAGCTGACCGAGTGCTGGGTCGCGTGAGCGCACGCGGTGAAGGTGACTGGCTGCCTCGGAAGTCTCAGCTGCGCGGCAGGTACGAAATGAAGATCTTGCTAACCGATGTTTGAGAGCAGTGAATTGCCACCGAGTCCTGCCGCCGATGATGAGGTGACACGCCCGAACATCATTGCCGCGATCTGTACAGAGAGGTCCCAGAGCCGTCTTGCAAGGCCCGCATCCCGAAACAGCGGACTGCTACGTGATATCTGGCAATCCAGCCAGTACTCGCCCGTTATGCCGACAGCGAGCGGACTCGCCGCCAACAAAGCCGGCGTGGCCGCATGCTGTGCCGGCGACCTCCTGAAATATCCCAGGAGCGATTGAATCACCCGCTGCGCGGCGGGTCGCGCGCGATGAGGGTTCTGATCTGCGGTGATTGCGCAATAGAACGCATTGACCAGCACGCCCCGCGCATCCAAGCGACGCGAGAGTTCTTTGACAAAAAGTGCCGCGGCGAGCTGGGTTTGCCCGTGAAAGGCGCGCGGATCATAAATCCGCTCATTGCTGAGATCACCGAACACGACATTCTCTACTGGCGGCTCCTGCATACTCCGATCACTACCCGCAATCACGATTCGTCCGGTGCCGTGTCGGATGAGTTCGGCGAGACGATTGACGAGCACAAATTGCGCCACGTGATCGGCGAAGCAACGTAACTCGACGGAATTGATGATGACGGCGTCCAGGGGAGCGGATAGACGCTGTAGCGACTCCACCGCCGCGTCGACGGAGGCTAGATCGGTGGGATCACAGCCGAGCGGAATCGAGCGGCGAACCGAGCTGCACGCGGCCTCTGCGTCACCCAGTGTGCGCGCGACGCCGATCACGACGGCGCCGTTTGCACTGAGAGCCTTCATGGTTTCGAGTCCGATGGCGGAGTCGCACCCGGTGATGAGGACCCGCTTGCGTGATAGATCGATCCCCGCCAGCACGTGATCGGCTGTCGATCGGGAACCAAAGCGAACTGGCTTTGCCATGTGTGAAAATCCTTTAGCGAAAATTGCCTGCAAGTGGTTCTGCACTATCTCGTCGTACCCGACCCAAGCGGCCAGTGGCGATAGATAAACCCGGTCAAAGCGACGAGATAGCCACCGGGCAACATCAACATCGCCATCGATGGCCCGAATTCCTGGAAGGCGAGTCGGGTACGCCGCAGCAGGCCGTTGACTTTGTTCATTGACTTAATCCTTTGATCCATTGCCTCGGCCGTCTATGCCTAGGCAAGCAATTGCACAAAAAAACTCAGGTGTTTTGCAGCATCCTGACCAAATAACTCTCCAGTTGGCGCGCTTCCGCCTGGGTAAAACCTTGCAGGAAGTGATTGAGGATGCGCACCGAACATTCGCGCATCTTCGGCAGGGCTGTCCGACCCGCCTCGGTCAATTCGAGCTTCACCAAGCGCCGGTCATTGGGACATCGACGCCGACTGATCAGGCCCTTTGCTTCGAGGCGATCCAGCATGCGAGTCATCGCCCCGGCATCATAGGGGAGGTCCTTGCACAGTTGCGACACGGAGTCCACGCACTCGGATTTCGCGAGCACACTGATGACAACGTACTGGGCGGCACTGATCTCGAGAGGCGCGAGGGTCGGGTCCTTCGCGAGCACTTCGTCGAGGGCATTCATTTGCGCAGCCTTCACCCGGTACAGCAACTGCCCTACGCAATTGGCCGGCTGATACGTCTGGAGATCGTAAATTTCTGCTTTGGAACTCAAATTCCCACCTCCCGCTAACCAGCGATACTACTTGCCTAAGCAATGATTGTCAAGGCAGGGTCCCCTGCGTCCGCACCGAGGAGTGCGCTTCGATTGAGGGTTCTGTGGTAGTGCGCGCGAACAACGTCCAATTGGTTGACGGCCTCGTTGTCGCTGAGCTGCGATCGTTTAACCGCTAATTGCTCATCGCTGAGGGTCGAGACGCGGAGCCCCAGTTCGTTGAACCCGGTGCGGTGCCCTTGGAGCTGAAGCCAGTCGAGAGTCCGCAGGAGGTCCGCCTGGCTATAGATGCTCCAGCCCTCCGCGAGCTGTTTGCGCTCGTTTTCAATGGAGTCGGGAATGGCAGCCACTCCCGTTAGTGTGTCGAGATGGTTGCCGTTGAATGCGAAGATTAAGGCGGTGGTTGCGAGCGCCCAAGCCTGATGCGGCATTTGGACGGAAACGCTCGAGGCGTTGGCTCTGGCGGCGTCCGGACCACTCAACATCTGTGCGACGAACCCCGTCTGTAGCCGGCAGTGCATGTCGCCTAGATACGTTCCGCCTTGGCTTGCACAAATTTCGTCCGGGGTTCGGCTAGCGGAGGATGGCGTGGGTGGCGTGGGTGACGGCGCCTTCTTCGGCGTCGTTGAGACGCAGGATGTCGTGAGTAGGGTGGATAAGATGGCTGCCAGCAGCGCGGACTTACGCGCCGTAGGGTAGAACAGACCCAGCAGAAAACGCGGTGTGCTCATGCAGACGCTCCGTGTTACCTCAATCGGCAGTCCCTGGATACGGTGTTGAGCATGACATGCCGCGAGCGTCCGATTCTGCGAACCGCGGCGGGTTTAGAGGCGGAGCAATTTATCAATGACGGCGACTGTGATCGCTCGTATTTCCGAGACTCCGTGATGCACTTCACATGAGCCCCCGGCTGAGGGGCCGGCGTTGACGAGTGGATGGCCCGAAAGCGGCCACCTGAGGAGGTCCAGGCGCCGCGCCATAATTGGACCCGACGCTGCCGGTGCGATGCCACCTTTGCGTGAGATAGTCTTCTGGATCAAACAGCCTAGCCGATCCGGGTAAGTCGCCGGCGCTTTGGCCGCGACAGGTTTGAGGTAGTGGCTAATCAACTAGGAGTACTCTCCAGCAACGCGTCTTTGCCGACGATTGCGAAAGCCCAACAGTACAGCACGTCTGATCGGGACGGGAGGTAGAAAGTACATGGCATCCGGAATACAAGATCTCGAATGGTTTGCGCGCGAGGCTTTGCTGAGAGGACTCGGGAAACCAGAGATACGCAAGGCGATGCTGGATGCGGGTTGGACTGAGGACCAAGTTCGCAGCGCGGTGGATGCGTACGCTGATGTTCCCTTCCCTGTTCCCATACCGAAACCGCGACCGCAATTATCTGCCCGCGACGCGTTCCTATATTTGATCCTGTTCACGACACTCTACTTCTGTAGCTACAATCTGGGCGATCTGCTATTCGAATTCATCAACAAGGCACTCCCCGATGCGACGGTCCGTACATACCAAGTGTTTACTTGGGATCGCATGCGCTGGTCCGCATCGGCACTGATCGTCGCCTTTCCGACATTCCTGTGTCTCTCGTACTACATCGGCAAAGATCTGAGGCGAAACCCGGTCAAGAGACTTTCGCCAATTCCACGTTGGCTCACTTACCTCACTCTATTCGTCGCCTCATGTGTTCTGATTGGCGACGTAACGACGTTGATTTACAACGCACTGGGTGGTGAGCTCACCAGCCGGTTCGTACTCAAGGTGCTCGTTGTCGGGGCAATCGCGGGCACCGTATTTGGCTATTACTTGTCGGATCTGCGCCGCGAGGAACGCGAGTGAATCCGGGCCCGCGTCACATGATTTTGCCCGCTATCGTGACTGTGGTAGTCGTATCGGCTGTCGTAGCCGCGATAGTCATACTCGGTCCGCCTAGTCTCCAGCGACAGCGCAAATTGGACGAAGTGCGTGTGCAGAATCTTACTTATATCGCGCGTTCCGTAAATAGCTACTTTATCCGCCACAAAGAACTGCCGCCCAATCTGGAGGCGCTTGCAAAAGAGCAGGGTTACTACATCGAGCGGAGCGATCCTGACACGGGCAAACCTTACGGATACCAAATTATTGACTCCAACTCTTACCGGCTGTGCGCCGACTTCACGGCCGAATCAGCGATGGATTCCCCGAATTCCTATAACGCATATTCGAATATGACGTGGGCTCATGGGCAGGGTCATCAGTGCTTCGATCGAAGCACGAGACAGGATCATCCAGTGGCATTGGACTGATCCCGGATGCGCGACACCTTAGTCCAATTGTTTTGCTCTTCCTCATCAGGCTCAGTTCGGAGTAGTCTTGAATACGAAAGAACCAGAATCAGCCGATAAGCACCGTTTATCGGAATTGGAGTGGTCAATGAGCAGCGTACAAATCGGGCAGAAGAGCTATGAGATGCCCCCGCGAGAGGGGATCAGTATCGCGTGTTTTCTCACTGTCGCCGACATCGAGCGATCGGCTCGCTACTACGAAAAGGTCTTCGGCGCTCGCATTCTGAGCCTGGGTGACGGTAACGCGCCAGGGTACCTTCAGCTTGCGAATATCTGGATGATTCTGAACGTTGGAGGCGGGCCGACCCCGGATAAGCCGACGGTAACGCTCAGCGTCCCCGACCCGAATCACATCAACAGCTTTATGAATTTCCGCGTTGCGGATATTCAAGCTTGCTATGAATTGTGGAAAAGTCGAGGAGCGGAGTTCATTACGGAGCCGATCCCCAAGTACGGCGAGACGCGCTGCTACATCCGCGATCCTGACGGATATATTATCGAGGTCGGACAGAGCACGGACCTCAAATACGGTTAACGCTCGGGCCGGATGGTCCGCTTTTTTGGAAACCTCCCGGATCGCAAATGTCTTCGAGGTAACTCCGCCGTGATCGCCGCGTGTGTTTATCGCCGCTCTGCGATGCCTCCCACTTCGCGGGTGGCCAGATAGGCGGCGAGTTTGTTGAGCGCATCGTTCCATCCCGTAATGTGCATGTCTCGACTCTCAACGCTGGCAAAACCTTCCTGTCGCAACTTGAGTTCGGTCTTGCCGCCTTTCTCGCCGAGCGTGAGGGTGATCAGAGTATGGCGCGCCGGATCGCTCTCTGCGCCCCAAGTGAACGCGAGGGCTCTCGGCGCGTCAATGGTTTGAAAGATGCCGGCTACTGGGATCACCCGGCCGTCACTCAGGCGCATGATGATCCGATAGCGGCCGCCCACGCGCGGTTCGAGAAGAGGCACCTCGCAGCTGAGGCCCACGGGGCCAATCCAGGACCGCCATTCCTCACGATTTAGCCAGGCATCAAAGACACGCGCCGGCGGGGCGTTGAATAGGCGGCTGACCTCTAGGGAAGCTCTGCACAGCGGGCTGTGCGAGCAAGATTTGAACGGATGATCATGGTTTTAGCTGCCCAAATCGCTCATCGACCTCGCAGCGGCCTGTCGCAGCGTTTATCCGGGTCTTCTTTGCGATCTGCATCGACACCGCTCCTACGTCGCCAGCAGCCGACGCCTGACCATGTACAGGTTTGCGAGCGCGAACATCGTAAAGAGGCGCGCGGTGTTCTTCGCCAGTCCGCGATAGCGAACCTTGCTAAATCCCCACAACTGCTTCACCACCCGGAAGGCATGCTCGCCACGCGCCCGGGTCGCCGAACGAAGGCGGTTCATGCGCCGGTCATTCTCACTCAGCCGTCGCTGCGGATGGGGCCGACGGTTCACCCGATACTTCACGCCGTGCTGCTTGGCCGCGAAGCGGTGCATCTCGCTCCAGTAAGCCTGGTCACCGTACAGCACCCGTTCCTTACCGTGCAGCAAGTGGGGCAGCTGACTGAAGTCCGAGGTGCCGGCGTGCGTGGTCACCGAGCGTATGGACCAACCCGTTCAGGTCGGTCCCGACGTGCGCCTTCATGCCAAAGTGCCACTCGCGAGTGTTCTTCATGCCCTGCTTCATCTCAGGATCGCGTGCCTTCGCCTCATTTTTGGTGGAAGGCGGTGCATCAATGATCGTCGCATCGACAATCGTTCCGGACTTCAGCAGCAGCCGCTTACTCTCGAGCAGGTTGCGTACCAGGCCAAAGATCTTCTCGGTCAGCTTATGCTGCTCGAGCAGGTGGCGAAAGCGCAGAATCGTCGACTCATCCGGCACCGCATCGTCCTGAAGCTCAATCTGCGCAAAGCGGCGCATCGACTCAGAATCGTAAAGCGAGTCTTCCATCGCAGGATCAGACAGGTTAAACCACTGCTGCATGAAGTAAATCCGCAGCATCCGCTCCATCGGCATCGGTTGAGTGCCGTTGCCGGCCTTCGGGTAATGCGGTTCGATCAATCCCAGGATCGATCCCCATGGGATTACCTGGTCCATCTCGGTCAAAAACCGCTCGCGCCGCGTGACCTTACCCTTCCTGTCATACGCTACCGAGGCAAACGTGGTCTGCTTCACCGGATCCCCTTAAACGCCGCTGCTCGTTGCACACAGTATCGGTCAAATCAACCTACCTGTGCAGAGCTTCCCTAGGGTGGTATCGCGGGCGTTCACAGGAGTTCTCCTTTCGGATCTTTTGAGGCAGCGGCGAGTTCGACGTCGCGGGCCGTAATGCCGCGGGATGAGGGGCCGTAAAGGCGGGCGGGCGAAGTCTTTCCTTGCATGTAGTTAATACTACATCGGAGGATTGTCGGTGAGTGCGGGGCATAAGTGTACGGGGTATGTATAAAGTTAGTTCTTATGATTGAGGGAGGGAGGATTCCGTGTCGCTTAAGCCGGAGGGTGGCCCGCCTTAATTCGGGAATAGAGCACGCGCAACCCGAGCAGTTTGCGGTGCTGCTCGACGATAAAATCAAATGGAGTCGCACAAAAAACCTAAAATGAGTGGCACATGAGTACCGTTTCGCGACGACGATTTGTTCGTTCGGCGCCGAGTCGAACCGACAAGCAACGCGCGGTCGACCTTCGCGTGACCAGAATGACCGCCCGCGATGCTGCGTGGTGGGATACGCGCGTCGGCTCAAAGCACCTACGGAAGAGCGCTCGCCCCGATCGATACTGGCCGTGGTCGATTTTCTTACCGATGTGCCATTTGATCGAGCTCGCGCAGCAGCGGTATTGCCGCGCGCTCGTGACTTGGGCGCGGGCGGACAACGGGCTATTTGTCCGAGCTGGGATGTCGATGTTGATCGAGGGCTATCCCTACCTCGATGCGACGACGGACGCAGACTCGTACTTCGTCTGGTTCATCAGCAGTGCAGACCCAGACATTCTTAAGAGAGATTTTCAGATGTCGCATCCGCCAGCGCTCGGCCGGGTACTCTTGGACAACGCCATCGTGTTGAGTCAGCACGCAGGATCAGCGGGCCGGATTGGATTGCACGCCGCTCCCGCGGGCGGTGAAGGATTGGTCCAGCTTTATGAAAACTGTGGCCTCGTGCTATTGCCACGGGAGGCGCCGCTCCCCTTGGGAGTTCGAGGCAAGAATGACGGCCGATTTCTCTACGCGGATGAGCATCAGGCGGAGCTTTTGGCCCAATTGCTTGACTCGCGTCGCTAGGGTGGGAACTGGGCGAGGAGTATAGTAGTCAAAGTGCTTGATATCGGACCCATCGAGACCGTGGAAAAATGAGCGAATTCATCGAGTTAGACGCCAAGGCACCCGCCACCTTGGGGGCGGTGGTAGAGGCTATCACGCGCCTCAGCACTCTCGGTGAGGCGAAGATCATGGAGCTCGTTTCCGCGGGCAAAATCCAAGAGGTTTTCCCGTTTCGCCCGAATCCGGTGGCTGATATTGGACCGGACTTTGTGGCCGCAGAGGACTTGGTTGAGGCCTCACCGGAGCCTCTGTCGCGCGCGGAGCGGGCAGCGCACATTCAAGAGAGCATGCCCGCAAGGCGCGAGTCGCGTGGTCGAGCAGGTTCGAGTCGCGGTCGGAAGCTGTTCTCGAAAGGCTGAAGGCAAAGCCCTTACGGCTTTAGAG
>CAWDFR010000010.1:0-241456 GCA_963801685.1 uncultured Gammaproteobacteria bacterium | reverse complement strand
CGAACCGAGGACCAAGGGATTCACTGTACCCCGCCGTTTCCGGTGGGAGCGGACTATCTCTTCACCCTCGTGGGGTGCGGGACGCTCGTGCCTGTCATTAAGCGCAACTCAAGCGCTCAGGTAGTCTCTGCACCTTCCGGCGGTGTACCGCCGGCTTGGCTCAGGGTTGCCATCGGCATTGCTCCGTTAAGGTTTCCCTGAATTCATCCCGTCCACTTCACACCTTGCGATGTGAAGGCACCATTATTGATGAGTCCCCTGCTCTAACCAACTGAGCTACAGGCCCGACGGTCGGCATTTTATCACGAGGCGCCGGGGCAGCGCCCGGAGAGCCCGTTCCCGACTGGTATCTTAGCGCCATGATTCTGCCCGAACTCCCGGCGCTGCCGATCGGCGAGGCGCTGGCGCCGCTGGCGGAAGCGCTCGCGGCACACCGCAAGGTGCTGCTGCAGGCGCCGCCGGGCGCGGGCAAGAGCACCATCGTGCCGCTCGCCCTCCTCGACAGCGACTGGCTCGCCGGACGCACCCTGCTGATGCTCGAGCCGCGCCGCATCGCGGCGCGCGCGGTGGCGCAGCGCATGGCTCATCTCCTCGGCGAACCGGTCGGCCAAACCGTCGGCATTCGCACCCGGCTCGAGACGCGGGTGAGCCGCGCCACCCGGATCGAGGTCGTGACCGAGGGAATCCTGACGCGCATGCTGCAGTCCGACCCGGCGCTCGAGCACATCGGCTGCGTGGTTTTCGACGAATTTCACGAGCGCAGCCTCAACGCCGATCTCGGCCTCGCGCTCTGCCTCGAGAGCCAGGAAACGCTGCGCGAGGATCTGCGCGTGCTGGTCATGTCGGCGACGCTCGAGACGCGCCCGCTCGCGCGCCTCCTCGATGACGCGCCCATCATCGAGGCTCACGCGCGCAGCTACGAGGTGACGACGCACTACGTCCCGCGGCGTGCCGAGCTCTCGCTCGAGCTGCAGACGGCGCAGGTGTTGCGGCGCGCGCTCGCCGACGAGGCAGGAGACATTCTGTGCTTCCTGCCGGGTGCCGCGGAAATCGGCCGAGTACAGCGCACCCTCGAGGAGTCCTCGCCGATCCCTCCGTGAGCGTGCTGCCGCTGTACGGCGAGCTCGACGCGGCGGCTCAGGATGCGGCGCTCCGTCCCAGTCCGGCGGGCCGGCGCAAGATCGTGCTCGCGACCAGCATCGCGGAGACCAGTCTCACGATCGAGGGCGTGCGCGTGGTCGTCGACTCGGGTCTGCGCCGCTATGCGAAGTTCGATCCCGCCACGGGCATGAGTCGCCTGGAGACGGAGAAGCTGTCGCAGGCCGCTGCCGACCAGCGGCGCGGACGCGCCGGCCGGCTGAGCACCGGTGCCTGCTACCGCCTGTGGTCCGAGGGCGTGCAGGCGACGCTCGTCGCGCAGACGCCGCCCGAGATCCTGTCATGCGGACCTCGCGCCGCTCGCCCTCGAGCTCGCCTGCTGGGGTGCCGCCGACGCCGCGCGATTGCGCTGGCTCGATCCGCCGCCGCCCGCGCCGCTCGCGCAGGCGCGCGATCTGCTGCGGCTGCTCGGGGCGATCGACGCGGCCGGGCGCATCACGCCGCACGGCCGCGCGCTCGCCGCCATGGGTGCTCATCCGCGACTCGCGCACATGCTGATCAAAGGCCGCGAACTGCGGGCACCGCGCCTCGCGAGCGACATCGCCGCCATTCTCGGTGAGCGCGACATCCTGCGTGCGGCGCCCGGCGCACGCGATGCCGACCTGCGCTTGCGCGTGAGCGCCCTGCGCGGCGCCCGGGCGTTGCCCGGGGGCCTGACGGTCGACGCGCGCGCCTTGCGGCAAGCGCAGCGGGCGGCGGGCAATTGGCAGCGCGAGCTCGGCGGCCGGGAGGAGATCGCGGATGCCGACGCGTTCGTCGGCGTGCTCACCGCGCTCGCATACCCGGATCGAGTCGGTCGTGCGCGGGACGGCGGCGGCCGGTACCTGCTGGCGAACGGACGCGGAGCCCGCTTCGCCGAGCCGCAGGCGCTCGCGAAATCCGAGTTCATCGTCGCGGCCGAGCTCGATGGAGCCGATCGCGACGCGCGCATCTTCCTCGCCGCGCCGCTCGAGCGCGAGGATCTCGAGCGACTCTTCAAGGAGCAGATCGAGGAGCGCAGCGAGATCGCCTGGGATGAACGCGAGGAGGCAGTGCGGGCGCGCAAGCAGCGTCGGCTCGGAGCGCTGCGTCCTGCGATCGGAAGAGCTGCGCGATGCCGACCGCGGTGAGGTTGCCCAGGCTGCGCTCACCGGGTTGCGACGTCTGGGACTCGGCGCTCTGCCTTGGACGCCGTCGCTGCGGCAATGGCAGGCGCGCGTGATGTTGATGCGCAAATTCGCCGTGCCCGCCGCGGAGCCCTGGCCGGACGTGAGCGATGGCGCCCTCCTCGATACGCTCGAGGAATGGGCGCCGCCGTGGATGCCGGGCCTCGTGCGGCGCGAGCACTTCGCGCGTTTCGACTTAAGGGAAGCGCTACGCTCGCGCCTCTCCTACGCACAGAGCTGCGTGCTCGAGCGAGAGGCTCCCACCCACTTCGTGGCGCCGAGCGGCTCGAGCCTGCCCATCGATTATCTCGACGGCGAGGTTCCGACCGTGTCGGTTCGGCTACAGGAGATGTTCGGGCTGCGTGCGACGCCGACCGTCGCCGCGGGACGGCTGCCGCTCTTGCTGAAGCTGCTCTCGCCGGCGGGGCGTCCGGTGCAAATCACGCGCGACCTTGAGAGCTTCTGGGAGCGCGGCTACCACGAAGTCAGAAAAGATTTGAAAGGCCGCTACCCGAAGCACTACTGGCCGGAGGATCCTCACGCGGCACAGCCAACGAGGCGAGTGCGGCCGCGCTAGGCTAGCACCCCTGATCGCAGCGACCGCGCTCGATTTGCAGAGTCGCGTGATCGATGCGGAATCTCTTTTTGAGCGCCGGTGTCAGGGAGCCGAGCAGGGACTCGTCGGAGGTCCCGTCGGGCACCACCAGATGCGCCGTGAGCGCGACGGTGGTGGTCGACAGGGCCCAGATGTGCAGATCGTGAACGTCCGTCACGCCGTGCTGATCCGCAAGATAGGAAAACACGGCGCTCGAATTGACGCCTGCGGGGACGCCGTCGAGCGAGAGGTGCAGCGAGTCGCGCAAGAGTCCCCAGGTGCTGACGAGAATCACAGCCACGATCAGCAAGCTCACCACCGGATCGAGCCAGCTCCAACCTGTGACAAGAATCAGCGCGCCGGAGATCAAGACTCCGGCCGCCACCGCGGCATCGCCGAGCATGTGCAGAAAGGCGCTGCGACGGTTGAGATCGTCATGGCTGCCGGCGTGCAGCAGCCAGGCGCTGAGCCCATTCAGCACAATGCCGACGGCGGCGACGGCCACGACCGTGGCTCCCGCGACGGGCGGCGGCGCTGCGATGCGCCCGACCGCCTCCCAGGCGATGGCGCCGCACGCGAGCAGCAAGAGCACGGCATTCGTGAGAGCCGCGAGCACGGACGAACGACCCAGCCCGTAAGTGAACCGGCCGCCCGGCGGACGGCGCGACAGAAACACGGCGGCACAGGCGCACGCGAGGCCCGAGGACGTCGCCCAGGTTGTGTCCGGCATCCGCGATGAGCGCCACCGAATTGGACAAAAAGCCGAACGATGCCTCGATCACGACGAAACAAAGATTGAGCGCGATGGCGATCCCCATGCGCGCTCGTGACCCCGTCGGAGCCGATCACATGGGCGTGGCCGTGAGAATGTGCGTGGCCGGAATGACCCTGGTCGTGAGCATGGTCATGCGCCTCGCCATGCCCGCTGATCATGGTCATGATCGTGATCGTGGTCGTGGTCGTGATCACCGCCGTGAACGCCCGAATCCTCAGTGTGCCGATTGTTCATCCGCCCGATATTCCTTCAGTTGCTCGAAGCTATGCAGGCGCCGCAAAACCGGAAAAAACACCCCCGCCCATAGCAATGCCACCAGCAATGTTACTCCTCCGCCCAGCACGATCGCAGGAACCAGGCCGAACCAGGCGGCGGTGAACCCCGACTCGAATTCACCGAGCTCGTTGGATGCCCCGATGAATACCGAATTTACGCCGCTGACCCGCCCCCGGATCGCATCCGGGGTCTCGAGTTGCACCAAAAGGCCCCGCGTATAAACACTGGCCATGTCGCCGACGCCCAGCAACACGCAGGGCGGCCAACGCCACCCAAAACCGATGTGTCAGCCCGAAAATGATGGTCGACACCCCAAATAGGGCCACGCCGCCGAACATAAAGAGGCCGACGCGCCGCCGCACCGGCCGAACGGTCAGCCATAGGGCCATGAGCACCGCCCCCACCCCGGGTGCGGCGCGCAAACAGCCGAATACCTCCGGCCCGCCATGCAGGACGTCCTTCGTAAAAGCCGGCAGCAGCGCGGTGGCGCCGCCGAACAGAACCGCAAAAAGATCCAGCGATATGGCACCCAAGACCGTTTTGCGCCGCCAGATGAAGCGCAGCCCCTCGAGCAATTGGTCCCAGGAAGCCGCGGGGGCGCCGCGGCCGCTCTTACGGTTCTTCAGCAGCGACAACAGCGCCACACCGGTCGCCAGCAATACGGCGGCCGTGCCGAATACCCATTGCGCCCCATAGTTCGGCGCGTGAGAGGACTGCCCGAGTGCGTAAATGAGGCCGCCGATGCTGGGACCGGCGATGGTCGCCACTTGATTGGCCGAGGAATTGATGGCGATCGCGTTGCCGAGCACGGACGCGGGAACGATGTTGGGCACGAAGGACTGGGTTGCGGGCGACAGAAAGGCGCGCGCGACGCCGAGCATTGCCAGCACCCCGAAGATGGGCCATACGCTCGCGACCGACAGGCGCGCGAAGCCGAACAGCAGCACCGCGCAGACGAGGAATGCCGTCAAGCACAGCCTGATGATCACGCGCCGGTCGTAGACATCGGCCGCGTGCCCCGCGAACAACGCGAGACACAGGAACGGCAGGAACTGCGAGAGTCCGATGAGCCCAAGATCGAGCACCCGGCCGGTGAGGTGGTAAACCTGCCAGCCGACCGCGATCACCATCATCTGCACTGCGACTTGCGCGAAGAACCGTGCGATCAAAAAGAGCGTGAAATCGCGTTCTCGAAAAACCGCGAAGGCCGCCATCGCGGCAGGGCGAGTCAAATGGGGAGAGCCCCGCGCGGACTCACAAGCCTAGGGCACTTAAGGATGGGTGATCGTCGGGGCGGCGGCCTGGCGGCCAGCGGTACAAGCGCTCAGTCTCCGCCAGGGCCAAGTCATTGATGCTGGCAATGCGCACCTTCATCAGCCCGTGCTCGTCGAATTCCCAGTTCTCGTTTCCGTAGCTGCGAAACCACTGGCCGCTGTCGTCGTGCCATTCGTAGGCAAATCGCACGGCGATGCGATTGCCGCGGAACGCCCACAGCTCCTTGATGAGTCGGTAGTCGAGCTCGCGCGACCATTTGCGCACCAGGAATGCCTGGATGGCCTCGCGGCCCTCGATGAATTCCGCGCGGTTTCGCCAGCGGCTGTCCGTGGTATACGCGAGGGACACCCGCGCCGGGTCGCGGCTGTTCCAGGCGTCCTCGGCCAAACGCACTTTCTGTGTGGCCGTCTCGACGTCGAAGGGCGGCAGGGGTGGTCGATCCATGGCATGCTCGATGGGTTGGGCTGATGGCATTGTAGACGAGAACACACCGTTCGAAGGGGCCCGCGGCCGCGTCGGCTCAACCTCCCGCGCGCGTCGATTGCAGGTCGAATCCGCCCACGCCGCTCAGCCAGGTATCCTTGTCGCGGATGATGGCCTGCGCCGGCAGAGAGGCTGTCTTGACGCCGACTCCCTGCAGCCTTCGCACGGCGGTGCCCACGGCGAAGATCTCGACGATGCCTGCGCCGAGCTCCACGATATAGGTCTTGATGCCCACCACCTCGTCCGCGTCCAGGGCCGCGGCCTCACGCTTCAGGCGGTCGAACACATGCTCGCGGGCGTCGTATACCAATGTCGTGAGATCTGAGATCTCGCCTTTCACGAAGCCCTTGAATGCGGCCTTGAGGCCGCCGAGAGCGCCGAGCGAATACACCGAGGTCGAGATCAAGAGCTTCACCGGCGCGTATCCCAGCTGGCTCAAGCCCCACAGCTCCTCGCCGGTAAGATCGCTGCTCACCGGCGCGTTGACGCATTGCGCGGGCAGCGCCGGATGAAATGCGGCGGTGCCCGCCATGTACATTTCGTGAAAGCCCGCAAAATGCATGACCGATGTGCGAATCCCGACCACCGCATTGGCGTGCACGGCCTTCGCGTGGGCGAGCACGCGGTCGAGCGCGTGATGCCGCGTCTCGTTGAACACATCGCTGAATTCCTTGATTTCGCCCCGCACCAACGTCTTCAGCGTGCCGGCGATCCCGCCGACCGCGCCCACCGAGTAGGCAATGTTGCCGAACACGAATTCGCGCGGCTCGTAGCCGGCATCCATGTGGCAGTACAGCTCCTGCGCGTCGCCCGCGCTCGTGAAGGACCGCGTGGCGCTGTCCGCGCGCACGCCGGACCCCACGAACAGGAATTCCGAATTGCCGCCAAGCGCGCGCAGCTCCGAGGTCACGCCGACCACACCGTGCACCTGCTCGCGCTGCGCCTCGACCTTCATGCGCTGAAACGCCGCCTCGCGCCCCGCATGGATCATGCCGGTGACGTCCGGGATCTCGCCGCCGACGATGCCGCGAAATGCCGAGCGCACGCCACCCAGCAATCCCATGGATTGAATGCTGTTGCCGACGACCACGCCCGTCGGCGTGAGGCCTTTCAATCGCATGCAATAGATTTCGTTTCCGGAAAGCCCCGTGAGCGTGGTATCAGCGCGCAATATCGTCACTCCTCATGCGGGAACATATTTATTGATGAGCTCGACCATGCGCTCCGGAGCCGCGAAAAACGGATCCAGACCCAGATCCGGGAGGTCGACATACACGGCGTCCGGCTTCAAGAGCAGCTTGACGCGCGCGGTTTGCTCCGCGATGTCGTCGTGCGGGGCCAAGACGGTCAGCGATGCCCGCAGCGCCTTCAGCCGCTTGTCGATCGGATAGCTGCCGGCGGCCTTGAGGGCGGCGCCCGGATTGGCCGCGAGCAAGTGCTCGACGAAGCGTCGGTGCGCATCGGCGAGATCGTAGGGCGGTTGGCGAAACGCGAATGATCCGCGCCACGCGCCGAGCACGTGTCCGCCTTCGACGGCGGGCCGCAGAGGCTGCTCGCTGTACTTTTCCATCTGGCGCTGCTGCTCCTCCGCCGTGAACAGCGGCATACCGACGGCGAGCACTCGCCGAACGCGATGCGCCTGCGCATGCGCGATCTCGATTGCCTCGAGCGAGCCCACGTGCACGCCGAGCACGTCGAATGCGCCCTGAATGCCCGCGGCACCGAGAGCGTCTGCGGTGCACTGCGCGTATTGCTCGAGCGACAGCGCCCACGGGGGAGCATCCGAGAAGCCGTACCCCAGCCGGTCCGGCGCCAGGGTGGGTCTCGTCAGGCGTTCCATCAGCGGCTCCCACATCTGCCCGGAGCGCGGCGAGGGATGCAGCAGCAAGAGCGGCACGCCCTTACCCTCGTTGCTGCGCACGTGCAGCTGCCCGTAACGTGTGGGGTAGATTCGCCGGGTGATCATGCGCTTCCTTCCGTGCGGGTTCGAATTCAGTGTCTGCTCGAGAACCGCTCGATGATCGGGGCGATCGTCTCGGGTTGCTCGATGTGCAGCATATGTCCGGCGCCCGCGATGTGCGCGATCTCGACGTTGGGGATGATCGAGCGCATCTTACCGTCGTCGCCATCGGCGCCGAGGCGCGGCAGATAGTCTGACTGCTCCCCGACCATCATGAGCACGGGCGCGGTGATGAGGCGCCAGCAGGCCGCGGCATCGTCGCGCTGGTACAACGTCGGATTCACCCAGCGATGCCGCGAATCGCCGAGCAGATGCACCCGTCCGTCGGTCTCGAGCCGGCCCCAGGCGTGCGCCACGAAGCCGGCCCGGGCCTCGCCGAAGCGCGGATAGCGGTAGCGAATGATAGAGGCGAGCTGCTCGAAGGATTCGTAATCCTTGAGCGGCGGTATCGACTTCACCTGATCCAGCCACTTGGCGAGCTGCGCGGGCGCCCGATCCGGCGTGGTGCGCGGCATCCCGAAACCCTCGAGATTGACCAGCGAGCGCACGCGCTCGGGGCGCACGCCGGCATAGAGGCTGGCGATGTTGCCGCCCATGCTGTGGCCGATGAGACGCACCGGCGCGGCGCCGCTCACGAAGATCCAGGAGCGCATCGAGATCCGCGAGATAATCTTGAAACCAGTAGCCGTTCTGCGACCAGTCGCTGCGGCCGAAGCCGCGCCAATCGAGCGCCGTCAGCGGCCAGTCGCGCTCGAAAGCGTCCACCAGGAATTGAAACGTGTCGCCCGTGTCCTGATAGCCGTGCAGCAACAGCCAGCGCGGCTCGTCGGATCGGGGCTCGGGACCCCAGCTGCGCAGGTGCATGTCGAGCCCGCGAACGCGTACCGTGTCGTGCCGCGCCTCGCGCCGCACGCGGTAGACGCTCGGTGGTCGCGGCTGCGGCTCCGTCATCATCGGCTCAGGAACATGCGGTACGCCGGATTGTCGGTTTCCTCCGTATACGGATACTGCAGCTGGTTGATGTGCAGCAGGAAGTCCGTGACCGTCTCGGGAGGCACCTGGATACCGGCGAGTACGCGGCCGAGCTCCGAGCCGTGATTGCGATAGTGGAACAGGCTCACGTTCCACTGCGTTCCTATGGCGCGCAGGAAATTGAGCAGCGTGCCGGGACGCTCGGGAAACTCGAAGCGGTACAGCCGCTCGTGCTCGAGGTTGCCGGGGTGGCCGCCCACCATGTAGCGCACGTGCAGCTTTGCCGTCTCGTCGTCGGTCATGTCGCGCACCGCAAAGCCCGCATCGCGCAGAGTCTGTATGAGGGCGGTGCGCATCGCGAGACCCGGCGCAATGGACAGACCCGACGAACAGCTGCGCCGTCTTCGCGTCGCCATAGCGATAGTTGAACTCCGTGACGCTGCGGTTGACGAGCAACTCGCAAAGGCGCATGAAGGAGCCGGGCGCCTCGGGAATCTCGACCGCGAGCAGCGCCTCGCGCTGCGCCCCCACGTCCGCGCGCTCCGCCACGTAGCGCAGCCGGTCGAAGTTCATGTTCGCCCCGCCGTTGATCGCGACCAGCGTGCGACCGCTGCACGCTTCGCGCGTCACGTATTTCTTGATGCCCGCGACCGCGAGCGCTCCGGCGGGCTCCGCGATGGAGCGCGTGTCCTCGAAGATGTCCTGGATGGCGGCGCAGATCTGATCCGTGGTCACGAGCAGCACCTCGTCGACGTATTGCTTGGCGAGGCGAAAGGTTTCCTCGCCGACGCGCCGCACGGCGACGCCGTCGGCAAAGATGCCGACGCGCGGCAGCGTGACGCGCTTGCCGGCGCGCAGCGACTCGAACATGCCGGCCGCATCCTCGGGTTCAACGCCGATGATCTTGATGCGCGGATAGAGCGACTTCACGTATGCGGAGATGCCGGCGATCAGCCCGCCGCCGCCGATCGGAACGAAGATCGCCTCGATGCCGTCGCCGTGCGCCTGGCGCAGGATCTCCATGGCGATCGTGCCCTGACCGGCGATGACGTCCGGATCGTCGAACGGGTGCACGAAGACGAGATTGCGATCGCGCGCGATGCCGACCGCGTGATCGTTCGCCGCGTCGTAGTCATCGCCGTGCAGCACGATCTCGGCGCCGAGGTCGGCGACCGCCTGCACCTTGATCTCCGGCGTGGTGATGGGCATCACCACGACCGCGCGGATGCCGCGCGTGCGCGCGCCGAGCGCGACGCCCTGCGCGTGATTACCGGCCGAGGCGCAGATCACGCCGCGCTGGGCCGCCGTGGCCGAGAGCTGCGCGATCTTGTTGTAGGCACCGCGAATTTTGAACGAAAACACGGGCTGAAGGTCTTCACGCTTGAACAGCACGCGATTGTCGAGCCGCCTCGACAGGCGCGGTGCCGTCTCGAGCGGGGTCTCGACGGCAACGTCGTACACTTTGGCCTTGAGGATCCGCTCGAGGTAGTTTTCTTGCATGGGTTTCAAAGGCTCGTAACATTAGCTCAAGTGCCCCTCAAAGGGCACGTTCGACGCAAACTGTGAGGCGCTGCACAGACGGGGCCCGTTCCCACCGGCCTTCGCCGCAGGCGAATTGGATAACATACACGTATGCGTAACTTGAAGTGGTGGCTCTTAGGGTTAGCCCTGTTCGCTCCGGCCGTCTATGCGCTGAGCGGGAACACGGTCGCGACCGACAATGTCAGGGCTCGGCTGCTGAGCGAGCAGAATTCTATCGCACCCGGCCAGTCGCTCTGGGTCGCGCTCGAGCTCGACATCCGCGACGGCTGGCACACCTACTGGCGCAACCCCGGCGATTCCGGACAAGCCACGCAAATCGCGTGGAGCCTGCCGCCGGGCCTCACCGCGGGCGACATCGAGTGGACCACACCCCACCGCTTCGTGGTCGCGCCGCTGGTGAACTACGGCTACGCGAAGCAGGCGCTGCATCTCGTCAAGATCACCGCCTCGCCCGACCTGAAAGCCGCGGCGCCCCTCGACCTCAAAGCGAAGGCAAGCTGGCTCGTGTGCGCCGACGTGTGCATTCCCGAGAGCGCGGATCTTGACTTGAAGCTTCCCGTGACCACGGCGGGGGGACCTAAGGATCCGGCCGCGGCCGAGCTGTTTGATCGGGCGCGCTCCGAGTTGCCCGGTGCCGCGCCGGCGGCGAGCAGCGCCAAGATCGTCGGCGGCCAACTCGTGATCACGCTCGGCAGGGAATGGGGCGCGACGCTCTCCCGTATCAAATCGCTCGCGTTCTATCCCTTCGACGACGGCGTGATCGAGTATGCCGCGCCGCAAACGCTGAGCCGCCGCGACGGCGCCGTCGACCTCGCCGTCAAGCTCGGCTATCAACCGCCGCGCTCCGGCAACGTCCGCGGCGTACTGATTGCAACCGAGGATGGCGGCGCACCCGGGCAGAAGGGCGCCGAGGCCACCGAGGTGCCGATCGAGATCGCCGCGACCTTCAGCGGCGCACCCGCGCCCGCGTCGGCCTTAGCTCCGCGCTTCGCGCCCGCGAGTCCCGCCGTCGCGCCGACTAAGACCCCAGGTCTCGTCGCGCTCATGCTGCTCGCGGTGCTCGGCGGCCTGATTCTGAATCTGATGCCCTGCGTGTTTCCGGTCCTTTCCATCAAGGCGATCGGTCTGGTCGCGCAGGCCAAGACGCATCCGGCAGCGGTGCGCGCCAAGGGCCTGATGTTCGCGGCCGGCGTCATTGCCTCGATGCTCGCGCTGGCCGGCGTGCTCCTCGGTTTACGGGCGGGCGGGGAGCAGATCGGCTGGGGCTTCCAGCTGCAGTCGCCGTTGTTCGTCACATTCATGGTCTACCTGCTCCTCGCCGTGGGGCTTAACCTGTCGGGCGTGTTCGAAGTGGGCGGCGGCCTCGCGGGCGTCGGCGATTCCCTGACCCACGGCGACGGCTTGCGTGCGTCGTTCTTCACGGGCGTGTTGACCACGCTGGTGGCGACCCCGTGCACTGCGCCTTTCATGGCAGCGGCTGTCGGGGCCGCCCTCACGCAATCGCCCGTCGTGGCACTGTGCATTTTCGCCGCGCTCGGCGTGGGCCTCTCGCTGCCTTATCTGGCTCTGTCCTTCGCGCCTTGGCTGCGGCGAGCGCTGCCGAAGCCCGGCGCATGGATGGACACGATGAAGCAGATCTTTGCGTTCCCGATGTATGCCTCGGCCGCGTGGTTGCTGTGGGTTCTGGCGCAGCAGACCTCCTCGCTCGGCCTGGGTGCGGCACTCGCCGGTGTCCTGCTCGTTGCATTCGCGGCCTGGGCGTACCAGAAATCCAAGGGCAGCACGGCCGCGGGGCGACTGACGGCGATCGTCACCGCCGCCGCGGCGGTACTGCTCGCGATCGCGCTGCCGGTGCGGCTGGCGAGCGTCGCGACTGCCGCGCCGGTCGCCGCGACCGCATCGTCCAGCGAGGAGAGCTGGCAGCCCTACGATGCCGCGCGCGTGCAGGCGCTCGAGGCGAGCGGCGCGCCGCTCTTGGTCAACTTCACCGCAAGCTGGTGTCTCACGTGCCTGGTGAATGAGCGCAACGCCTTCGCCGACCCGGCCGTCCTTAAGGTCTTCCGCCAAAAAGGCGTCACCCTGATGAAGGGCGACTGGACCAATCGGGATACGGCGATCACCCAGGCGCTCGCTCACTTCGGCCGCGCCGGCGTGCCCTTTGTACGTGGTCTACAACTGCAAGCCCGGTGCGAGCGAGCCGGTCGTGCTCCCGCAACTGCTCAGCGCCGGAATCGTCGAGAACGCGTTCGCAGCTCTGCCGGATCGCGATTCAAAATAGCGCCCGATTGGGGCATGCTGCAGGGATGGTCCCGGACAACACCGGCAGCGTGTCGGTCATCGATTTCCGCCGTCAGCGAGTGGTACTGCAGTGGCACGTGTTGGGGGGTACCTGGACGGCGTGCGACGTGCCGCCCTCGCTGGTCCACGGCATCGCGTTGATCCGTCCCTCACAACCCAACATCTGCATCTACGGCCATGGCGGCCGGCTGCGACTGCAGGTCGGACCTGAGCAATTCGCGCTTGCGGAGAACTCGCCGCGCATTCGCTGCAGCCGCGGCGTGGTGAGCTTCGGCCTGCGCCGCCGCTTCATCGTCGTGTCGAGCACCGACGGCGTGCTGTTCACGCATGCGTACTGGACCGGCCAGGGCGATGATTTCTTCCGCTGGCTGGCCGCGCGGGCGCAGGATCCCGAGTGGCGCGTGACCATGGGGCGGCGCTGGTCGGAGGGAGTCCCGGCGACCACACTACGCGCCGTGTGAGGCCTGCCTGGCACCTCGCGCCTAGCTCGCGAGCAGACCCGCGACCTCGGCATCGCTCAAGTAGCGCCACTCGCCGGCGCGCAATGCGCCGACATGAATGTTGATGATGCGCACCCGTTGCAATCGCCGCACGCGGTAGCCGAGCGCCGAGCACATGCGGCGGATCTGCCGGTTGAGTCCCTGGGTCAGTACCAGGCGAAAGGTCTCGGCATCGACACGCTCGACCCGGCATGGCTTGGTGGTCATTCCCATGATCTTCACCCCGCTCGCGAGCATCTTGAGCGACAGATCGGTGATCGGTCGATTCACCGACACCATGTATTCCTTCTCGTGCTCGTTCTCGGATCGCAGGATCTCGTTGACGATGTCGCCGTCGTTGGTGAGCAGGATCAAGCCTTCCGAGTCCTTGTCGAGCCGGCCGACCGGGAAAATTCGCTCGCTATGGCCCACGAACCGGACGATGTTGTCCTCGACGTGTGCCTCCGTGGTGCAAGTGATCCCGACGGGCTTGTTGAGCGCGATGTAGATCGCCTTTTTCTTGGCGCCGACGAGGTTGCCGTCGATGCGTACTTCGTCGCCCTCTGCAACCTTGTGGCCGAGCGTCGCGGGCGCGCCGTTCAGCGTGACCCGTCCCGCCTCGATCCATTTGTCCGCCTCGCGGCGCGAGCAAACACCGGTCTCGCTGATGTATTTGTTGAGGCGCACGGCTTTATCAGGGGCGCTCATTCCCCGTCGGGTCTAGCTGTTGAGGAAAGCGCTGATTTGCTTGGCGAGCGCAGGCGCATCCGCATTGAAAGGGTCCGCTGAAGCGCCGGGCAATTCCGCCACGCGCGCCGCAAACAGCACACTCGGGTTCCAGTGGGCCTCGTTGGGGTCGGTCTTGCTGCGGATGACGAGGCTCGGCTGCTTGACGGGCGGGATGCGGTCCATGGGGGGTGTGCCTGCCAGGACGAGACAGCGAACAAGGTCCGGCTGGCTCGCCGCCAGTTCGAGGGCGACGGCAGCTCCGAAACCGACGCCGAGCACATCCACATGGCGCAGCCGCAGATCGCCCGTCAGATCGAGCACGGCACGCGCGCCGTCCGCGAAAGTGGCGCTCGGCGCCGGATCGGATTCACCGAATCCCGGCAGATCGGGCGCATATACCGACCGTTCGGCCGCAATCTCGGGCAAGAAGCGCATAAAACTGCGGCTCGAGCCCTCGCGCGAATGCAGGCAGATCAGGGTGACCTGCTCGTCGAACCCCCCGGTGCCGGGGAACGCGGTGCGCACGTGCAGCTGTCCGTATTTGAAGTCGAAGTAGGCGCGTCGCGTCCGAACCGCGGTCTGCGGCAAAATCGATGGCTTGGATGGCTTGGCCAATCGAAAAATCTCCGAATCAATGTCAAGATATAAGCATACTCGATCGGCCCTGCGACCTTCAGCACGCTGCGCCGCCGCCATCCCCGCCGCGCTTCGATGCGCCCCGATCCACGCGGTGCGAACTCTCCCAAAGCGGCCGGTTGTTGCTTTCGAGTCACAATTAAATTTTAGCTTTTCTTTACAAGAAGACTAGCTTCGCGGGCCGCGCGACGCTAGAGTGTTGCAGGAACGCAATAGGATGGGGAAGTAAAACAGACCGAACATCGCCAGCGCGCGAACCAAGAAGCGCCGCGAAGAGGCATGGGGACTTAAAAGCCGGGCTCTGCCCGGCTTTTTTATTACGGCGATGTCGATGACGCCGCCGCCGGCGGGGCCGGCGCACGATTCCACACGCGCGAGGCGGAAAAGCCGTCGGAGCGCCCTCCCCTGAACAGAATGACTTCGACGAGCTGTTGGCCCCCCGGCGAGAGGCTGAAGCGCTGCTCGTAGGGCGGGTGGTCCTCCTCGGGCTCCCCCGACTGCACCACCAGCGTGCCCTCATCCCACCCGCAGCGCGGGGGCGGTGCATCGCCGCGTCCCCGAGTCGCCGCCCCAGAATGCGTCGGCGCCTTGGCCGGTTTCAACTGACAATCGCGCACGCTCCCGCCGCTCGAGAACGTGACCACGGGGCCCGACTGCTTGATCGATACGTCCTTGCCGGGCCAGCGTAGACCTTCATCGAGCACCAGCAGCGGCGGCATGACCGGCCCCGTGGCGGTCGGCCCCATCGCTCCCGCACCGCGTCGGTTGGAGGTCTGGCCGCTGCCGCTCGCATTCTGGGTCGCGGCCTTCAGCTGACTCTGCAGGAGCCGCTGCGCATCGTCGCTGTCCGCCTCATCGAGCGTCCAGTGCCCGCTCAAGTCGACGCCGGATGGCGGCGCGGAGTTAAGCCCGTTGCTCGCGCACGCCGCCAGAATGCACGCCCCCGCTAGCATGACAATCCGCATGCTGCACCTCTGCTGAAATTCGCGAGAGCTTACAACGAAGCGCGCAGCGCGGGCAGATCAACCCGTGGAGCGGTGCGCGCCGGCGGCGCCCAGGCTGCTCGGACCGCATACCCAGACGCGGCCCTCGAAGGGCTGAAAGCAGACGCGCAGCATCTCGGTTCTGCGTATGGTCTGTGATCCGCAGTAAATCTTGGAATCGGCGAGGTCGGCCTGGATCAGATCGACCAGCGAGGCGGACGGCTCGACCGCGGTGGGCGGCAGCGCGTGCGCGAGGATGCGGGCCTGGATGTCGTCGCGCTTGGATCCATTGCCGAGGACGCCGCGCTTGAAGCGATCGAGTACCGCAAGCACGGAGCTCAGGGTGTTATCGGTGACGTCGCTCGGCCGGCCCGTCTCCCCCATGAACTTCAAGTGCAGGAGTCCACCCACCCCGCGGCCCTCGTCGTGCAGGCAGAGCCCGAGGGCTCCGTGCAATTCGGCGACGAGCAGCATGGGTTCGGGCGAGACGTGGTAGGTGTCGGGCGCGACCACCACTTCCACCAGATCCTTTGCCATCGGAGGTCTTTTTGACACTGTTCGAACCCTATGTAACCGCTAGGATGCTGCCCGCAACCACGCTTTTGCTCTGCCGAGCGATTCACGCTTTTGCGTGCCCGGCTCCGAAAGTGCTGCCGTGCGCGCGAACTGCATCATGGAAATGGATATGAGCTCATGCCCGGTGGTTATTACCCCCGCCGCCGGCAGGAGCATTAAAATACTGTGATGTACCGCTACGATGTCATAGACAAGACGCTGGTCGACGAACGCGTCGCGCAGTTTCGCGATCAGACCCGGCGTTTTCTTGCCGGCGAGCTGTCGGACGACGAATTCCGCCATCTGCGGCTGCGCAACGGGCTTTATATCCAGCGCCACGCGCCCATGCTGCGCGTCGCGATCCCGTATGGACTTCTCTCCTCGAAGCAGCTGCGCACGCTCGCATCGATCGCGCGCCGCTACGATCGCGGCTACGGTCATTTCACCACGCGCCAGAACATCCAGTACAACTGGCCGCGCCTCGAGGACGTGCCGGACATTCTCGCCGAGCTCGCGGCCGTGGAGATGCACGCCATCCAGACGAGCGGCAATTGCATCCGCAACGTCACCTCGGATCCGCTGGCGGGGGCGGTACCCGACGAGCTCGAGGATCCGCGGCCCTGGTGCGAGATCATCCGGCAGTGGTCGACGTTTCATCCCGAGTTCACCTACCTGCCGCGCAAATTCAAGATCGCGGTCACCGGCACGCCGTACGATCGCGCCGCCTCGCAGCTTCACGATATCGGCGTGCACATCGTGCGCGGGCCGAACGGCGAGCCGGGCTTCGAGATCCTCGCCGGCGGCGGGCTCGGCCGCACACCGGTCATCGGCCAAGTCGTGAGGGAGTTCCTGCCCCGCGAGCATCTGCTCTCCTATCTCGAGGCGATCCTGCGCATCTATAACCGGGAGGGCCGGCGCGACAACATTCACAAGGCGCGCATCAAGATCCTGGTGAAGTCGCTCGGCATCGAGGAGTTTCGCCGGCGCGTGGAGGCGGAGTGGGAGTCATTCAAGGAGCATGGCGCGCGCACGCCGGTCGAGGAAATCGAACGCATGCGCGCTTTTTTTACGCCGCACCGCTATCGGGTGCTTGAGGACACCGATCCGAGCGCAGGACAGGAGGCGGCATTTCGCGCCTGGTACCGCTACAACACCACGCTCACAAGATGCCGGGCTATCGCATCGTGTTCATTTCGCTGAAGAAGCCCGGCGTGGCGCCCGGCGATGCGACCGATGCGCAGATGGAGCTCATCGCCGATCTCGCCGACCGCTACAGCTTCGGCGAGGTGCGCGTCACGCACACGCAGAATCTGGTGCTCGGCGACGTCGAGCAGGACAAGGCGCTCGAGCTGTGGCGCATCCTCGCAGGAGGCGGGGCTCGCGACGCCCAACATCGGCACGCTGACCGACATGATCTGCTGCCCGGGCCTCGATTTCTGCAGTCTCGCGAACGCGGGATCCATCGAGGTGGCAAAGCTCATCAACGAGCGCTTCGACGACTACGACTATCTGTACGACCTGGGCGAGATCGATCTGAAGATGTCCGGCTGCATGAACGCCTGCGGTCATCATCACGTGGGTGCCATCGGCATTCTCGGCGTCGACAAGGGCGGCGAGGAGTGGTACCAGATCACCATCGGCGGCGCGGCCGGGAGCGATGCTTCGCTCGGCAGCGTGATCGGTCCGTCGGTCGCGAAGCGCGACGTGCCCGAGACGCTCGCCCGGCTGCTCGACGTCTATGTGCGCGAGCGCCATCCCGACGAGCGCTTCCTCGACACGGTGCGCCGCCTCGGCGTCAAGCCGTTCAAAGAAAGGGTGTATGCCGCGCCGGCTGCTGCGTGACGGCGCGATCGTCGTCGACGAGTGGCGCACGGCCGGCGACGGCGCGGCGGGCGCCGGAGCGCTCGCGGACGACGGCGCCTTGCTGCTCGCGCTGTCGGAGTTTCGCGCGGAGCGCGCGCGCTGGCTCGCGCGCGCGGGACCGCTCGGCGTCATTCTCGCGCCGGCCGACGATGAGCAAGAGCTCGTGCCCGATCTGTCGCGCTTGGCGCTCGTGGCGGCGGAGTTCCACCTTGAGCGAAGGCCGCGGCTACACCCAGGGACGGCTGCTGCGCGAGCGCTGGGGCTTCGCGGGCGAGCTGCGTGCCCGGGGCGCCATCCATCGCGACCACGTGTTTCTGCTGGCGCGCTGCGGCTTCAACAGCTTCGAGCTGCCGGAGAGCGAGCTCGAGGGCGGCGCGGCGGCGCTGCGCACGTTCTCGGCCGCCTATCAGTCCAGCAACGATCTCGGTCTGCGCTCAGCGCTCCGGCACCGCTAGCTAGCTAGCGGACGCTCACTCGCGCAGCGGCAGAGTAAGCGCTCCGAGCGCGCGCTCGACATCTTCCTGCGTTTCGGCTTTCTCGGCCTCGCGCACGAGCTTGCGCGGCAGGTGCGGAGCGAGCAACTCGATGAACTCGTACATATACGCGCGCAGCAGGGCGCCGCGGCGAAATCCGATCCACGTGGTGTGCCCCTCGAACAGATGCGCGGCATCGAGGACGGCAAGATCCTTGTCGGCGTCCGGATCGATCGCGAGTCGCGCCAGGATGCCGACCCCCAAGCCGATGCGCACATACGTCTTGATCACGTCCGAGTCGCGCGCCGTGAGCGCCACATCGAGCGACAGTCCCGCCGTCTCGAACAGCGCCGGGAGCGACGAGCGGCCCGAGAAGCTGAACACGTAGGTGACGATGGGATAGTCGGCCAGCTTCTTCAGCGTGAGCTTGCCCGCCGACTCGAGCGGGTGGCCCTTGGGCACGACCACGGCGCGATGCCAGCGGTACACCGGTAAGCGCACCAGATGGGGGAACAGCTCTTCGGAGCCGGTGGCGATCGCGAAATCGACACGGTCGCGGGCAACCATCTCCGCGATCTGCTCCGAGGTGCCCTGATGCAAGTGCAGGCGCACCTTCGGGTATTTGAGTCGAAAGGCGCGAATCACCTGCGGCAACACGTAGCGGGCCTGCGTGTGCGTGGTGGCGATCGACAGCGTACCGCCGTCCGCCTTGCGCAGCTCCGCGGAAGTGCGGCGGATATTGTGCATCTCGCGCAGGATGCTGCCGGCGCGCGAGATGATCTCCTCGCCGGCGGCGGTGGTGCGCGTGAGCGCGCGGCCTTCGCGCTCGAAGAGCTGGAAGCCGAGCTCCTCCTCGAGAAGCTTCAACTGCCGGCTGACGCCGGGCTGCGAGGTGTGCAGCTGTCGGGCGGCGGCCGTGATGTTGAGGCCGTTCTCGTGGACCGCCACGAGATAGCGCAGTTGCTGGAACTTCATGGCCCTAGGATATAAGAATTCTAGAGGGCGATCAGCTTGACGCCGACCAGCAGCAGTATCGCGGCCAGGATCCAGCGCAGCAGCGTCTCGGGAATGCGGCCGGCGAAGTGGCTGCCGAGATAGATGCCCGGCAGCGAGCCCACGAGCAGCGACAGCAGCAGATGAAAGTCGACGCTGCCGAACATCCAATGGCCGAGACCCGCGACCAGCGTGAGCGGCACGGCGTGCGCCAGATCCGAGGCGACGATGCGCGAGGTCTTGAGCTGCGGATAAAGCAGAAACAGCGCCGTGACCCCGAGAGCGCCGGCTCCCACCGAGGAGACGGTGACCACGAAGCCGAGCACCACGCCGGCCGCCACGGTGAGCGTCGGGGGTCGCGGCACGGGGATCGTCGGAGCGCGCGACAGACGGCGCAATTGCGGGCGCAGCGCGAGCGCGCACGCCGTGAGCACGAGTGCGCAGCCGAGCACGAGCGTGATGATGCGCGATCCGCCGAGACCGCCGGCCAGGTGCTGCAGGCCGAAGACGGTGAGAATGGCGGCGGGAATGCTGCCGGCCGCGAGGAGTCCCGTGATGCGCCAATCGACGCGTCCATGACGGGCGTGTACGTAGGTACCGCCCGCCTTGGTGACGGCGGCCTGCAGCAGATCCGTGCCGACGGCGGTCGCGGGGTGAATGCCGAACAGCAGCACGAGGAGCGGCGTCATGAGCGCTCCGCCGCCGACACCGGTGAGCCCGACGACCACGCCGACCGCGAAGCCGGAAACCGATTGAGCGAAATCGATCATGCCCCCACTATAAGTGGCCGCCGGGCCGCCTGCCGCTGTCCCTGCCGCGACGGCTAGCACGAAAACGCATGTGCTCATAAGCGATTGTTCGCGATGGGTTTAGGCCCGGACCGGTGATCCGGCGTAAGCTCAAGGTCTGGTATAGCTCACAATCGGCCGATCTGCACTCGACCCCCAGCCGCCTTGCAGTACTTTCCGCTCTTCTTCGATCTGCGCTTGCAGAAGGTCCTCATCGTCGGCGGCGGTGAGGTGGCACTGCGCAAGGCGGCCTTGCTCGAGCGGGCGGGCGCTGCGATCACCCTCGTCGCGCCGCGGATCGTGCCCGAGCTCGAGCGGCGCGCGGCGGCAGGCGCCCTGACGGTCGTGCGGCGCGAATTCGTTCCCGAGGATCTCGCAGGCGTACGCCTCGCGATCGTCGCCACGGGAGGCCGGGCGTCGAATCGCTGGATCGCCTCGCTGTGCGAGGCGCGCGCGATTCCCGTGAACGTGGTCGACGACCGGGAAGCGTCGCGGGTCATCGTGCCTGCGATCGTGGACCGCGATCCCGTGCTCATCGCGATCTCGAGCGCAGGGGCCTCGCCCGGTGCTCGCGCGCCGCTGGCGCGAGCGGCTCGAGGCGTTCGTCCCCGCGCGCATCGGCGAGCTCGCGCTGTGGCTGCGGAGCCTGCGCGCGGCGAGCCGGCGCAGGCTTCGCGGGACGGCCGAGCGGCGCCGCTATTTCGAGACGCTCGTCGACGGACCGGCCGCCGAGCGCTTCGTCGCCGGCGACGTGCGCGGGGCCGAGCAGCTCGCTCAGCGGCTGCTCGCCGCGGACGCCGCAAGGGCACCTGCGCCGGGACACGTCATCCTGGTGGGGGCGGGCCCGGGCGATCCGGAGCTTTTGACTTTGAAGGCGCTGCGCGCGCTCACCGACGCGGACGTCATCTTGCATGACCGGCTCGTGGGCGAGGACGTCCTCGATCTGGCGCGGCGCGACGCCGTGAGAATCTGCGTCGGCAAGTCTCCGGGCGGCGCCGGAGCGTCCCAGGAGTGGATCAACGAGCAGCTCGTCGAGCACGCCCGTGCGGGCCGGCGGGTGGTGCGGCTGAAGGGCGGTGATCCGTTCGTGTTCGGACGCGGCGGCGAGGAGCTCGAGGCGCTCGCGCGCGCGCGGCATCGCCTACTCCGTCGTTCCGGGCGTCACCGCGGCGAGCGCCTGTGCCGCTTATGCCGGCATTCCGCTCACGCATCGCGACCACGCGCAGCAGCGTGACCCTGGTCACCGGCCACGGCGGCGAGGGCGGCCGCGAGCCCGACTGGCGGGCGCTCGCCGCGGAGCGGGCCACGGTGGTGTTCTACATGGGGCTCGCGCGGCTCGAGCACATCGTCGCGAAGCTCATCGAGCACGGCGCGCCGCCCGATCGCCCAGCGGCGCTCATCGCTCAGGGCACCTTGCCCGCATCAGCGAGTCGTTCTGGGAACGCTTGCGAGCATCGCCGCCGCGGCGCGATCGCAAGGCATCGCAGTCGCCCGCGCTCCTGATCGTCGGCGAGGTGGCGGCGCTGCATGCCGAGCTCGCCTGGTTCGGCGGCGACACGGCGGCAAGGGTGTCCGCGAGCGCCTAGCCCAGCCGGGCGCCTGGCCCGGGCGCCCGGCGGCTAAACGAGCGCGTCGCCGAAGCCGCGCTCCTCGATCCACGCCTTGTTGAACAGCCGCGACTGATACTTGGCGCCGCCGTCGCACAGCACGGTGGCAATGGTGTGCCCGGGCCCGAGCTCGCGGGCGATTCTCACCGCCGCCGCGACGTTGATGCCCGCCGTGCTTCCGAGCAGCAAGCCTTCCTCGCGCAGCAGGCGATAGACGAAGTGCACCGTCTCGGCATCGGAGATGCGGATCGCATCGTCGATCGGCGCTCCTTCGAGATTGGCGGTGACCCGGCCGGTGCCGATGCCCTCGGTGATCGAGGAGCCGCCGTCGGAGTCGAGCTCGCCGTCCTTCACATAGTGATAGAGGGCGCTGCCCGGCGGGTCGACCAGCACGATGCGAATACCGGGGCGACATCGACTTCAGATACGCCGCCACGCCGGCAAGCGTGCCGCCCGTGCCGGTTGCGGCGCAAAAAGCGTCGATCTTGCCCGCGGTGTCGTTCCAGATCTCGGGCCCGGTGGATTCGAAGTGCGCGAGCCGGTTGGCCGTGTTGTCGAACTGATTGGCCCAGATCGCATCGGGAAGCTCCGCTGCCAGCCGTCCGGCCACTTTCTGATACTGGTTCGGGTTGCTGTAGGGAACGGCGGGCACCTTGCGCAGCTCCGCGCCCAGGGCCTCGATGATTTGATATTTCTCCGGGGCCTGATTGTCCGGCATGACGATGACGCACTTGTAGCCGCGCGCGTTGCACACATGCGCGAGCCCGATGCCGGTGTTGCCGGCAGTGCCCTCCACGACCGTGCCTTTTGGCTTGAGCACGCCGCGCCGTTCGGCATCGAGCACGATCCACTTGGCCGCACGGTCCTTGACCGAGCCTCCCGGATTCATGAATTCGGCCTTGCCGAGAATCTCGCAGCCGGTCTCCTCGCTGAGGGCCTTGAGCCGAATGAGCGGTGTGCTGCCGACCGCCCCGGTGAAGCCGTCCGTCACTGCCATGTTGCAATCCTCGGATAAACGGCCCCGCCGCGATCGCCGAGGGCGTAGCGTGGGGTCCGCGGATAAAAGTATCCCCGGACGAGCCGGGGAGGTAGGGGAACAGGTGCTGAGTAAAGACCCAGCACGTCCGTAGGCGGAAGATACGCCGCACAAGAGTGCCTGCGCTCGACCTTCTTTGAGTGAGGCATCTGTTGCAATTAAGTGACTAAAGACAACAGCGCTACGACTCTGCTGGGGACGAGCGTATCACCGCTAGCACGCAAATCAAGGGAAATCGGCTTAAAAATCACGTAATGGTGCGCTATGTCAAAGCGGCCGTCATATTTGTGACGCAGCCGCAACAACTGGGAGTCTTATGCCCGAAGGTCTCATTGCATTGCTCATTGCCACGTGTTCGCCCGCCGCTCGAAATCCCCCTGCTTCGCCTTCACGACGCAGAATCGTTGTCCGGTGGGCGCTTCCATCACCCACCAGCTCTGCACCTGCTCGACTTTCTTGGCGCCGATCGCCTCGAGGCGGCGCACTTCGGCGTCGATATCGTCGGTCTCGATGTCGAGGTGTACCCGGCTCGGGTGGTCCACCTGCTGCACCTCGATGTCGAGTCCATGCTGCGCATCGGTGAGCCCCCGGTAGGCGGCGTTCTCGTTTCCCGGCAACTCGTGCACCGGCATCCCGAGGGCGCGGCTCCAGAACCGGGTGGCCGCCTCCAGGTCGTCGGTATCGCAGTCGATGATGAAACCGCTCAATTTGCTTTTGTGCATGGATTACTCCAGATTCGCGTGCAGACTCCGAGTGCCCTTCGCGAGAGTTTGCCATGAAGTATCTGCATACGATGGTCCGCGTGACCGACATCGAGCAATCGTTGCGCTTCTACCGGGACGCGCTCGGCCTGGTCGAATTGTCGCGCCGCGACTACCCCCAAGGTCGATATACGCTGGTGTTCTTGTCCGCCCCGGGCGATGAGCACGCCCAAGTCGAGCTCACCCACAACTGGGATCCCGAGAGCTACGGCGGCGGCCGCAACTTCGGCCATCTCGCCTACGCCGTCGAAGACATCTACGCGACCTGCGAGCGCCTGAGAAAGCACGGCGTGACCATCAACCGCCCGCCGCGCGACGGCCGCATGGCGTTCGTCCGCTCCCCTGACGGGATTTCCGTGGAGCTGCTGCAGCAGGGGGCATCCTTGCAGCCGGCCGAGCCTTGGGCGAGCATGCCGAACACCGGCGTTTGGTAGCTGCCGCGCGGTGCGGTTTCCCTAGAACATCTTCGAGGCGTCGGGCGGCTTGATCTCGACCTCGGTGCGCGAGGCGATGTGCTCACCCGTGATCATCTCGTCGTACGCCTGTCCGGGGCCCACCATCGGATAGACCCCCGCGTCCTGATCGATCATGACCTCGAGGAACGCCGGCCCGGGAAAGCTCACGAACTCGGCGACCACGCGCGGCACGTCCGCCTTCTTGTCGAGGCGCGCCGCGTACTTGAACCCGTCGGCCAGCGCCGCCTTGACGAAATCCTTGGTGTGCAGGCTCTTGTCGCTTGCGCTCAGGCGCCCCTTGAAAAAGAGCTTCTGCCACTGCTTCACCATGCCGTCGCCGCAGTTGTTGAGCACGACCACCTTCACCGGCAGATCGTACGTGGTGACGGTCTCGAGCTCGCCCAGATTCATACGGATACTGGCATCGCCGTCGATGTCGATCACGAGTCGCGAGCGTTGCGCGAACTGCGCGCCGACCGCGGCCGGCAATCCGAACCCCATCGTGCCCATGCTGCCCGAGGTAAGCCACAACCGCGGGCTGCGGAAATCGAAGTACTGCGCGGCCCACATCTGGTGCTGGCCCACGCCGGTGGTGATGATCGCCTCGCCGCGCGTGAGTTTATTGATCTCCTCGATCACGTAATACGGCTGGATGAGCGGGCTCGCGCGGTCATAGTTCATCGCGTGCTTGCGCTTGAGCTCCTCGCAGCGAGCGTGCCATTGCGGCCATTCGTGCTTGATTTTCTTGCGCTTGGCATAGTCGATCAGGTTCACGAGCGCATCCTTGAGCTCGCCCACATGGCTCCAATCGACGTGCTTGACCTTGTTGATCTCCGAAGCGTCGATGTCCAGATGCGCGATGAACTTCGCCCGGCTCGCGAACTTCGGCGGATTGCCGGCCACGCGATCGTCGAAGCGCGCGCCGACGGCCATCAGGAAATCGCAATCCTCGACGGCGTAGTTCGCGAACGCCGCGCCGTGCATACCGAGCATGCGCATGGACAGGGGGTGCGCCGTGTCGACCGAGCCGATGCCCATGAGCGTGGTCACCACCGGGATCTTGAGGTCCGCGACGAGCTCGCGCAAAGCCTCTGCGGCCGCGGCATTGATCACGCCGCCGCCCGCGTAGATCAGCGGGCGCTTTGCGGCCTCAAGCGCCGCGAAGAACGCGGCGCACGCACCGTCCGATAGCTTGTTCGCGAGCAGGCGGTTCATGCGCTGCCGGTAGCCGGGAATCGGCAGCCGGCCGGACCCGAGAAAGATCCCCTTCCAGTTCTGCACGTCCTTCGGGATGTCCAGCACCACCGGGCCCGGCCGGCCGGTGCGCGCGATCTCGAATGCGGTGCGCACCGTCGCCTCGAGCTTGGTGGGATCCGTGACCAGGAAAACATGCTTGGCGACCGCACCCATGATGCTCGGCACGGGCGCTTCCTGGAATGCGTCCGTGCCGATGGCCGTCGTCGCGACCTGGCCGCAGATGACCACGACGGGCACCGAGTCGGCCTGGCAATCGCGCACCGGCGTGACCGTGTTGGTCGCGCCGGGGCCGGAGGTGACCAGCGCGACGCCGACTCGCCCGCTCGCGCGCGCATAGCCCGCAGCCATGAATCCTGCGCCCTGCTCGTTCGCGGGCACGATCAGCGGCATGGGGGAGCCATGCTCTTGGTTGTAGCGAAAGACCGCGTCGTAAATCGGCAAAATGGCGCCGCCGCTGTAGCCGAAAATCGTGTCCACGCCCTCGTCCGCCAGCACCTGCACGAGCATGTCCGCACCCGTCATGCCGGCCCCTGCCAGCGGATGGGCGTCTTTATTCAGCATGTCGATGCGGTCTTTCACAGCAAAAGCCTAGCAGTTCTCGCCCTGGCGCCCAAGTGCCGCCCTCCCGTATCCTGCGCGCATGCGCCATCTCATCGCGTTACTGTTGCAAAATGAGGCGGGCGCGCTCACGCGCGTCACCGGCCTCATATCGAGCCGCGGCTACAACATCGAGTCGCTCTCCGTCGCACCCACCACCGATCCCACCGTATCGCGCGTGACGCTGGTCACCAGCGGCTCGGACGCCGTCATCAGCCAGATCAACGCGCAGCTCTTGAAGCTGGTCGACGTCGTGTCCGTCGAGGACATGACCAGCGGCGATCATCTGGCGCGCGAGCTGTTGCTGATCAAGCTGCATCTGAAGGCGGCGGAGGTCGAGGCGGTGGGTGCCTTGCTGCGACGCGCCGGCGGCAAGGTGCTGTCGTCCAATCCCTCGAGCTTCATCATGGAGCTCGCGAGCACCGAGGTCGAAATAGGCGAGTTCATCGCCAACGTGTCGGCGTTTGGCGAGATCGTGGAGGTCGTACGGAGCGGTGCGCTCGGCATCTCGCGCGCGAATCCGCGCCTGCACGCCATCAAATGAGGTCGAGAAGAGGTTAGCCCAAGTCCATGACTGAAATCGAAGTGACGCCGGAGCATGCCGCCGATCCCAAGACTCGCATCGTGGGAATCCTCGTGGGTGTGATCGGAATATTTCTCTCGGTGGTGACGATCGCGTCGCATCGTGCGCACACCCAGGCGGTCATCGAGCGCACCGGCGCCAACGACGCCTGGGCGTTTTATCAGGCGAAGAAGATACGCGCGAACGTGAGCGATGCGGCGCTGTCGGTCCTGGAGACCCTCGCCCCCGATGCCGCAAAGGCCGCGGATGCGGAGCAGAAGCTGCGCGCGGGCCGCGACAAGGAGCTCGGCGATACCAAGCAACTGGAAGGAGAGGCCCGGGCGGCGGAGACGAAGACCGAGCTCGAGGAAAAGCGCGCGCTCAAATTCGACATCGGCGAGGGGCTGCTCGAGCTCGGCCTCGTGCTGACCTCGCTGTACTTCCTGGCGCGGAATGACTTCTTTCCGATCTTCGGCGTGCTCTGTGCGATCGGCGGCATCACCATGGGTATCCTGGGTTGGATGCTTTAAAAGAAAGGCTGGCGCGGCGTACCGCGCGTGCGTCCGCGCGGATCGCCCTCGCCGCCCTCGCCGCCCTCGCCGCCGCGTCGGCTTGGCGCCCAATCCGCCGAGCCGGCCCCGCCGGCCGCCTCCAGCGTCTCCACCGCTGCCACCGCCGCAGCCCCTGCGCGCGTCGAGGCGCGCTCCGCGCAACTGCTCGCGGTGGGTACCGTGCAGGGCGAGCGCATGACCATCCACTTGAGCCGCCTCGAGGACAACGCGCCGGTGCGCGACGCCGAGGTCGCGCTGGTGCTACGCGGCGCGACGCACCCCGCGACGGCGCTGCCCGACGGGGGTTACGCGGTCGCGACCCCGGATCTCGCGCTCCCGGGCGCGGCGGCGGTGCGGATCGAGGTCACTTCGAGCGGCACACGGCAGGATCTCGCAGGAACGCTGCAGCCCACCGCGGCTGCGGCGTCGACCGAGGACAAAGGCAGCTCGCGTCAGCTCGGCTGGTGGGTCCTGAATTTCGCGGTCTGCATCGGGTTTTTGTGGCTGTGGCAGCGGCGCAAGCGACACGCTCCCGACGAGGAGGCACCCGACTAGAGTGCGGCGTTATCGGTCTCGCCGGTCCGGATGCGCAGCACCCGGATGATGTCCGTGACGAATATCTTGCCGTCCCCCACTTTCCCCGTCTTGGAGGCACCCACGATCGCCTCGATGACTTGGTCGACCAGCTCGTTCTTGACCGCCACCTCGATGCGCGTCTTCGGCACGAAATCGACGACATATTCCGCCCCGCGGTATAGCTCGGTGTGGCCGCGCTGTCGGCCGAAGCCCTTGACCTCCGTGACCGTCATTCCCGACACGCCGATCTCGGACAGGGCCGCGCGCACATCGTCCAGCTTGAACGGCTTGATAATGGCAGTGATCAGTTTCATTGAGGACTCCGCTCCCGTTGGGTCAGGATAATCCTATTACGATTCCGCCCGCCAGGCACGACCATCTGGCTGACGGGATTAACGGGCGGGCGCGGACCGGCTATAAAGGGAGCACGCCGTTCGGCCACGGCTCCAAGGAGTTCCATGATCTCGACGATTCTCATTCTCGGTGGCGGTCAGGCCGGCGCGCAGGCGGTCGACTCCCTGCGCCGCGAGGGCTTTGCCGGACGCCTGGTACTCATCGGCGACGAGCCGCACCTGCCCTATCAACGGCCGCCCCTGTCGAAGCAATACCTCGCCGGTGAATTGGCCGAAGACCGCCTGCCTTTCCGCCATCAGGCGTTCTACGACCAGCATCGCGTCGAGCTGAGGCTAGGGATGCGCGCGACGCGCATCGACGCTGCCGCGCGCCGCGTGTCTTTGTCGGACGGCGAGACGCTCGCCTACGACCGCCTCATGCTCTGCACGGGCGCAAGGTCGCGCCTCATTACCTGTCCGGGCGCGGAGCTCCCCGGCGTGCATTACCTGCGCGGCATCGCGGATGTGGAGGCTATGCGCCCGGGCCTGAAGACCGGCAGCCGGGTAGTCATCATCGGCGGCGGCTACATCGGCCTCGAGACCGCGGCCACGGCGCGCAAGCTCGGCTGCACGGTGACGGTGCTCGAGATGGCCGACCGGGTGATGAATCGCGTGGTCGCCTCGAGCGTATCGGAATACTTCGCGCATGAGCATCGCTCTCATGGGATCAAGCTCATCTGCAACACCCGGGTGGTACGGCTCGAGGGATCAGGAAGGGTCGAGCGCGTCGTTTGTGCGGACGGCAGCTCTTTCGAGGCGGACTTGCTGGTGGTCGGGGTCGGCGCCGTACCGAATTCCGAGCTCGCCGCCGAAGCGGGGCTCGCCTGCGAGAACGGCATCACCGTCGACGAATACTGCCGTAGCAGCGATGCGGCCGTCTACGCCGCCGGCGACTGCACCCATCATCCCTCGCTCCGCTTCGAGATGCGCGTGCGGCTCGAATCGGTCGACAACGCGTTCGAGCAGGCGAAAACAGCCGCCCTCAACCTGCTCGGCCGGCCGACGGTTCACGATCGCGTGCCGTGGTTCTGGTCGGATCAGTTCGACAACAAGCTGCTCATCGTCGGGCTCTCTCAGGGCTTCGATCAGCAGGTGCTGCGCGGTGATCCGGCCTCGCGCAGCTTCAGCGTCTGCTACCTGCAGGGCGGCGAGTTGCTCGCTGTGGAGGCCATCAACAATCCAAAGGACTACGTCGCGGCGCGCAAGCTCATCGCCGCGCGCGCCCGCCCGGATCTCAACAAGCTCGCGGACCCGAGCACGGCCTTGAAGGACGCCGTTTGATGCCGCTGATCGTGTTCATCGATCGGGGCGGCGCGCGCCGCGAGGTGCGTGCCCCGGACGGTGTCACGGTGATGGAGGTCGCGCGCCGGCAGGGCATCGACGGCATCGTCGCGCAGTGCGGCGGGGCCTGCGCCTGCGCGACCTGCCACGTCTATGTCGCGCCGCAATGGCTCGGCAAACTCGAGCCACGCGAGGACATGGAGGAAGGGATGCTCGAGAACGCGTGGGAACCGCGCGCCGACAGCCGCCTCAGCTGCCAGATCCACGTCAGCGCCGCGCTCGATGGGCTCGAGGTCACGGTGCCCGAGCGGCAGAACCTAATCGAAGATGACCAGTAGATCCTTGGCGTCGACGGCCATGCCGGGCGTGGCGAGGACTTCCTTCACCGTGCCGTCTTGCTCACAGCGCACCGTGGTCTCCATTTTCATCGCTTCGAGCGTGAGCAGCACGTCGCCGCGTGCGACCTTCAGGCCGGGCCGCGCCGCGACCGTGCCGATCGTTCCCGGCATGGGCGCGCCCACGTGCTTCAAGTTGCCGGGCTCGACCTTGCGCGGCGGAGGCCGCTTCGCCACCTGACTGCGATCCGGCACGCGCAGCGGCCGCGGTTGGCCGTTGAGCTCGAAGAACACGGTGCGCGTACCATCCTCGTGCACATCGCTCGTGGTGATGTAGCGCACGATGAGGGTCTTGCCGCGCTCCAGATCGATGTTGATCTCCTGGCCCGCCTCCATGCCGTAGAAGAACACGGCCGTGGGCAAGGTGGCGACGTCGCCGTAGGCAGCCCGCTCGGCCGCGTAGTCTGCGAACACCTTGGGATACATGAGATGGGACGCGAGTTCCGGGTCCGTGACGGTGCGGCCGATCTTCTTCTCCACCGCGACGCGCTCGGCCGCGAGATCCACCGCCGGCATCGATGCGCCGGGACGCGCGGTGAGGGCGGCCCTGCCCGCGAGCACCTTGCTCTGCAGCTCGCGCGGAAAGCCGCCGGTCGGCTGGCCGAGCTCGCCGCGGAACAATTGCACGACCGACTCGGGGAACGTCACATCGCTCCCCGGATCGAGCACGGCCTCACGCGTGAGCCCGGCGGTGACCATCATGAGCGCCATGTCGCCCACCACCTTGGAAGTCGGCGTCACTTTTATGATGTCGCCGAACATCTCGTTGACCTGCGAGTAGGCGCCCGCCACCTCCGACCAGCGATGGTCCTCGATCCCGAGCGAGCGCGCCTGCTCCTTGAGATTGGTGTACTGCCCGCCCGGCATGCCGTGCACATAGACCTCGGAAGCACCCGAACGGATGTCGCTCTCGAACGCCACATAGCCGCGCCGCACCTGTTCCCAGTACGCCGAGATCAAGCGCAGCCGGTCGGGGTCGAGCTGCGAGTCGCGATCTCCGAAGCGCAGCGCCTCGACGATCGAGCCCAGATTGGGCTGGGAGGTGAGGCCGGACATGGCGTCGATCGCGGCATCCACGGCGTCGGCGCCGGCCGCCACGGCCGCCAGCACGCTCGCCGCCCCGATGCCGCTGGTGTCGTGTGTGTGGAAGTGCACCGGCAGGCCGATCTCATTCTTCAGCGCCTTCACCAGATCGAAGGCCGCGCGCGGCTGGCACAGCCCCGCCATGTCCTTGATGGCTATGACGTGCGCGCCGCAGCCCTTCAGCCGTCTCGCGATGCCGATGTAATACGCGAGATCGTATTTCCTCTCCTGCGGATTCGACAGGTTGCCGCTGTAGCAAATCGCCGCCTCGCACAGTTTTCCCGAGCTCACGACGGCCTCGATGGCCACCTGCATGTTGTCGACCCAGTTGAGGCAGTCGAACACCCGGAATACGTCGATGCCCGCTCCGGCCGCCTGCGCGACGAAGTAGCGCACGACATTGTCCGGGTAGTTGGCGTAGCCGACGGCATTCGCGGAGCGCAGCAGCATCTGCAGCAGCAGGTTCGGCATCGCCTCGCGGAAGCGGGCGAGGCGCTCCCAGGGATCTTCCTTGAGGAATCGCATGGCGACATCGAACGTGGCGCCACCCCAGCATTCCACCGAGAACAGCTGCGGCAGCAGGCTCGCGTAGTAGGGCGCGATCATCGCCAGGTCGAGCGTGCGAAAGCGCGTCGCGAGGAGCGACTGGTGGGCGTCGCGCATGCCGGTGTCGGTGATCAGCACGCGTTTCTCGTCGAGCATCCAGCGCGCGAACGCTGCGGGCCCGAGCTCGTCGAGCTTCTGCTTCGTGCCGGGGGGCGGTGCGGGCAGCGCGATACGCGGCACCCGCGGGAACACCGGCGCCTTGGGCTTCAGCCGGTTGCGCACTTCCGGATTGCCGTTGACGATCACATCGCCGATGAACTTGAGCAGCCGCGTCGCGCGGTCGCGTTTGCGCGGGATGACGAACAGCTCCGGCGTGCGGTCGATGAACTGAGTGGTGTAGTCCCCCGCCGCGAAGCGCGGGTGGGTGATCAGCTGATCGAGAAAGCGCAGGTTCGTCACGACGCCGCGGATGCGGAACTCCCAGAGCGCGCGGTGCATACGCGCCACGGTCTCCTCGGGTGTCGGCGACCAGGCGGTCACCTTCACCAGGAGCGAGTCGTAAAAGCGGGTGATGATGGCGCCCGCATAGGCCGTGCCGGCATCGAGACGTATGCCGTACCCGGCGGGACTGCGATAGGCGGTCATCGTGCCGTAGTCGGGGACGAAGTGATTCTCGGGATCCTCGGTGGTCACGCGGCACTGCAGCGCATGGCCGGTCACACGGATGTCCTCCTGCCGCGGCACGCCGCTTTGCGGCGTGCCGATCTCCGCGCCGGCGGCGATGCGGATCTGCGCCTTCACCAGGTCGACCCCCGTGACGCATTCGGTGATGGTGTGCTCGACCTGAATGCGCGGATTCACTTCGATGAAGTAGAACTTCCCCGTATCGGCGTCTTGCAGGAACTCGACCGTGCCCGCCGCCCGGTAGCGCACCGCGCGCCCGATCTTGAGCGCGGCCTCGCAGAGCTCCGTGCGCGCCTTTCCTGACAGGAACACCGCCGGCGCCCGCTCCACGACCTTCTGGTTGCGACGCTGCAGCGAGCAGTCGCGCTCATAGAGATGCACGAGGTTGCCGTGCGCGTCGCCGAGAATCTGCACTTCCACGTGCCGGGCGCGGACAATGAGCTTCTCGAGATACACCTCGTCTTTCCCGAAGGCGGCTTTCGCCTCGCGCCGCGCGGCGGCCACGGCCTCGGCGAGGCCGCGCTCATCCTCGACGATGCGCATGCCGCGCCCGCCCCCGCCCCAGCTCGCCTTCAGCATCACCGGAAAACCCACCTGGCGCGCGAGCTCGCGCGTGCGCGCCTCGTCGTCGGGCAGCGGCGGCGTCGCCGGCATCACCGGTACGCCGGCGCTCTCTGCAAGATTGCGCGCAGCGACCTTGTTGCCCAGCCGGCGCATGGTGTCGGGCAGCGGGCCCACGAAAATGATGCCCGCCGCCGCGCAGCCTTCCGCGAACTCGGGACTCTCGGACAAAAAGCCGTAGCCGGGATGAATGGCGTCGACGCGCGCCTCGCGCGCAACGCGCACGATGTCGTCGATGTCCAGATACGCCTCGATCGGCCCTTTGCCCTCGCCGACGAGATAGCTCTCGTCGGCCTTGGTCCGATGCAGCGAGAAGCGGTCCTCGCGCGAGTGAATTGCGACCGTGCGAATGCCGAGCTCGGCGGCGGCGCGCATCACGCGAATGGCGATTTCGCCGCGATTCGCGATGAGCAGGCTCTTGATCGGGGCCGGCTGGGGGAATGGCTTCATCTGCGAATGATGATAGCCTTTGCGACGCACCAGCGGCCAGAGGAGCACTCGATGTTCGGATTGGCGATTCACGGCGGAGCCGGCACGTTGCCGCGCGCGGAGATGAGCGCCGAGAGCGAGGCGCGCTACCGCGCGGGACTCTCCGAGGCTCTGGCTGCGGGGTTCGCAGTGCTCGAGCGCGGTGGCACGAGCCTCGAGGCGGTCACGCGCGCCGTGGTCGCGCTCGAGGACTTTCCGCTCTTCAACGCGGGCCGCGGCGCCGTGTTCACTCACGACGGACAGAACGAGCTCGACGCCTCCATCATGGAGGGAGCGACGCGCAGGGCCGGCGCGGTCTGCGGCCTCGCTCACGTGAAAAACCCCATCGAGCTCGCGCGCGCCGTGATGGAGCATTCCGAATACGTCATGCTCTCGGGGGCCGGCGCGGAAGAGTTCGCCCTCACGCGCGGCGTCGCGCTCGTGCCGCGCAGCTACTTTTATACCGAGGCGCGCTGGCGCCAGCTCGAGCGCCTGCGCTCCGGCGAAGCCGGGCTTTCACCCCTCACGATCTCGCACGTGGGCACGGTCGGGGCGGTGGCCGCGGACGCGGCGGGTCGCTTGGCCGCTGCCACCTCGACCGGTGGCATGACCGGCAAGCGGTTCGGACGCATCGGCGATTCGCCCATCATCGGCGCGGGCACCTATGCGGATGACCGCGCCTGCGCCGTATCGGCCACCGGACACGGCGAGGTCTTCATCCGCTTAGGGGTAGCCCACGAGATTTGCGCGCGGGTCCGACTCGGGACCAGCACCCTCGCCGAGGCCGTGCGCGAAGTCGTGCTCGAGGAGCTCCCCGCGCAGGGCGGCGAGGGCGGCGTGATTGCGATCGACCGCGAAAGACGCATCGTCATGGAGTTCAACAGCGAGGGAATGTTTCGCGCGAGCCGCGTCGCGGGCGGTGCGCCGGTGGTCGAGATCTATCGGAGCGCGGCTGCCGATCATTCCCCCAGGTAGTGTGCGAGGTAGGTGTCGAAGTCCACCTTGTCGCTCGCCTCGATGCGAGCCTGCTCCTCGAGAGAATGCTCTGCGGCTTGCGCGAACTCGGCGAGACGGCTCTCGTTGGGCGGATACAGATCCAGGAAATAGTCCTTGTGCATGCGCGACATGCGCTGCGCGAGCTGGAAGAAGGTCTCGCCGCTTCCCCGCATCTCCGCGAGCAGGCGGGCGGACGGGGTCCGCTCGACCTCGTCGATCTTGGCACGCTGCTGCTCGAGCGCGGCCCGATAGGGACGCGAGGACTCGCCGTGGTCCAAGAGCTCGCACAATCCCTGCATGGCATCCAAGAGCTCGCGCGCCCACTGCACCATCGGCACTTCGCGGCCGTCCCGGCTTAAGGTGAGTCCCGGCTCGCGGCCGCGTCGCGCCACCTTCAAGTGATTCGCGTCGAGCTTCTCCTGCTCGCTGCCGCCGATGGGATCGGAATCGCTCAGCACGCAGAGCGCGAGGAATGCTTCGAGAAAGCGCAGCTTGTTCTGATTGACGCCGACCGGATCGAATGCGCTCACGTCGAGCGCGCGCACCTCGACGTATTCCACGCCTGCACGCCGCAACGCCTTGGTGGGCCGCTCACCGGAGGTAGCGACCCGCTTGGGACGGATGTAGCTGTAATACTCGTTCTCGATCTGCAAGATATTGGCATTGAGCTGGCGCCACTCCCCGCCCACCTTCACCCCGAGCTTCTCGTACGGCGGGTAGGGAGTGCTGATCGCCTTGGAAAGATCGCGCACGTACTCATCCACACCGTTGACCGAGACGCGCAGTGTCGCCTGGTTCTTGTTGCGGTAGCCGATATCGCTCATGCGGAGCGAGGTGCCGTAGGGCTCGTACACCGTGTCGGCGTCGAGCGCGGGCAGGCTGATCTCGCGCCCGGCGAAAAAACCCCGCGATACCGCGGGCGAGGTGCCGAACAGATACGGCACCAGCCAGCCGAAGCGGCGGTAATTGCGCAGCACCCCGAAATACTGCTCCGAGACGAAGTCCTGGCGCGGCAACTTCGATTGGTTGATGGCCTCGAGCGCCTCCCAGAAATCGGTGGGAAACGAATAGTTGAAATGCACACCCGAAATGGCCTGCATGGTGCGTCCGTAGCGCATCCCGAGCCCGTGGCGGTACACCGTCTTCATCTTGCCCACGTTCGAGCGGCCGAACTGCGCGAGCGGGATGCTTGCATCGCCCGCGAACGAGGCGGGCATGCTCGTCGACCACAACAGCTGCTCGTCCAGGTGCCGATAGACGAACTGATGGATGTCGCACAGGTACTGCAGCAGCTCCCAGGACTCGCGAAACGGCGGCGTCACCAGCTCGATGAGCGCCTCGGAAAAATCCGTGGTGATGTTCTCGTTGGTGAGCGGCGCGCCGAGCGCCCGCGGATGCGGAGCCTGCGAGATCTCCCCCGCCGGCGTCACGCGCAGGGACTCCTTTTCCACACCCTTCTTGCCCCCGCGCAACACGGTTCGCTGGCCGCAATTGACGAGACCGGCCAGACGGTGCTCGAACTTCCTGTCGATGACGCTACGAATCATGGCGCAAGGATACCAGTACCGCCGCCCAGCACCGACGGCTAGGGCAGCTCGGCGACGACCTCGACCTCGACGAGGAAGCCCGGATCGAGGAGCCGCTGCACTTGCACCCAGGAGACGGCGGGCAGGTGCTCCTTCGAATAATTCTCGAAACGCAGATCGGCGACCTTCAACAGAGCGTTCATGTCGGTGGTGTAGATGGTCTCCTTGACGACGCTGTCGAAGCCCACGCCGTTCGCGGCGAGCGTGCGCTTGAGACTTGCGTAGATGGCGCGCATTTGACCCGCCATGTCGTTCGGCGCGACCAATCGGCCGTCGGCGTCCGCCGCCACGGTGCCCGAGACGTAGAGGGTCTTGTCGATCAGGACCGCCTGCGAGTACCCGAAATCCTTCTCATAGGCATTCAGGTGAAAATCCTGGCGCACCCGCTCGGGCGGGGCGGGCGGCGGCTCGCGCTCGCATCCGGCGAAGGCGAGCACGGCAAGCACGGCAAGCGCCGGCATGGCGGCCGTGCAGGGCGTCGGAACCCGCCGGGCCGCGCTCATTTGGAGGGCCCGACCGAGGACTCGGCGCGGGTACGCAACGTTCGCAACATCCTCGGCAGATCGTGCTTCAAGGCGATTCTCACCAGCCAGCGGGGGACCCAGAATCCGGGAGTGATTTCGAGAGAATAGCGCAGCACCGTGAACTCCCCGTCCGCCTCGAGATACCACGTGGCCTTGAGCGTCCTCAAGTCTCCCGATTCCCGCTGGATCAAAATGCGCCCAGGATAGTCATAAGTGTCCCGCACTACGTAGGTGAGCTTCGGAACGTACCAGGAATAGTCGATGACTTGCTTGACCAGCTGCCATGACCCATCGGGGGCGGTATCGAGCACCTGGCACTCTTTGAGGCCCTGCACCAGCTCGAGCGCCGTCGCGCAGCTGGTGAGCAGCGCCCACACGGTTTCACGGCGTGCATGCACCCTGATCGTCGCGCTCGTTTGCACGAACGCCACGTCGGTGTCGTCGCCCTGCGCGGCGCCGGCCGGCAGCGCGGCGGGACTCGCGGTGGACAGCCAACCGGCGAGAAGCAGCGCGAAGGGCGGAGAAAGAGCGAAACGCACGCAGATTAGTGCCGGGCGTTCAACCAAAGGTTCGCGGCGGACTCGAGAATGTCGAGCGGCATGGCGCCGTCGTCGATCAGCTCCGCATGAAAGTCGCGCAGATCGAAACGCGCACCGAGCACCTGCTGCGCGTGAGCTCGCAGACCCCTGAAGACTCGCAGCCCCATGCCGCAATCCAAGGCCTCGGCCGGCAGCGCGATGATGCGGTCGATGGTCTCGTTCGCCGCTTCCTCGCTGGTCGGCACCTGGGCCCGCAAATAGTCGAGGGCCTGCTCGCGGCTCCAGCCGAGTCCGTGCACGCCCGTGTCGACCACCAAAGCGGCGGCACAGGCCAGCTCATCCGTGAGGCTCGCGAATTTCGCCTCGGTGTCGCCGTACAGGCCGAGCTCCTCGCCGAGCAACTCCGCATAGAGTCCCCACCCCTCCACGAAACCCGGATCGCCTCCAAAGCGGCGGAATTTCGGCAAGCCGGAGCGCTCCTGCTGAATGGTGAGCTGCAAATGAAGGCCCGGCAATGCCTCGCGCAGGAAATCCGGGGTACGGGGGATGAGCGGCTGGCGGGTGTCGACGTACAGTACCGCGGCCGCGCCGCGATTCGCGGCTCGCTCATAAAACAACGCGGGCGTGCCGCCGGCGTGAAACGGCTCGACCGGGCGGATGAGAAAATCGGCCTGCGGAGACTCCGCGAACTCAGGTCGCGAGCGCCGCGGCCGCGACACCTTGAGCTGCGCATAGAAGTCGAGCAGCTCCTCGGGCGTCTTATACGCGACGCGGCGGATCGCGCTGCGCGGCCTCGAAGTAGGCTTGCGCATTGCCCGCGAATCCCGCCTCCGCGAGCAGACTCTGCAATCGCCCGTGCAACCGCTCGGTCTCCGCGACGCCGATCGCGTGGATGTCGGCCGGCGCGAGCCTCGAAGCGGTCTCGCGGCGCACGAGATGGGCGTACCACGCCGGGCCCAAGGGCAACGCCGACAGTGCGATGCTCTGCCGCGCGCGGGGCAGGTACTCATCGCGCAGGAAATCATGCAGGCGCCGGTACGCCGGCAGGATCTCCTCTTTGACTGTCGCGGTGATGCCCTCGGAAAAGCGTTGGCGCTCCTCGGTCCGCAGCGTCGACGGGATGGCGACGAGCGGTCGATAGAACACGTTGGCGGGCGTGTCCGCGCCGAGCGCCGCGAGCATCGGCAACATGCGCACCACCAGAACCCGCGGCAGAACATAGCCGCGACGCAACCCTTCGCGCATGTTCGCGATCGCTTGCGCGGTCCAGCGGTCATAGTCGGCGGCTCGCGCCCGCCAGCTCTCGTAATCCTTGCTGCTCAGGATCGCATAGGAGCCGACGCCTGCGCCGGCGCGCGCGAACTCGAGCGGCACGGATCGAAACGGATTCACCGGCATGAGCTCGGACGGATAGGTGAAGCCCTCGATGGCCACATCCCGCTCGCGCTTGAATATGTCGTAAGTGAGTTGCGACTCCGCATCGAGTGCCTCCCGCGGCACCGCCAGGAGCGCCTCTCGATAGCGGCGCTCCAGGTCGAGCGAATCGGCGAGGAACTGCGCCGAGATGTCGTACCCCGCGGCGGGCTCGAAGCGCACGACGGCGCTGCGCGAATGCGGGTTGAGCCGCTGGCTTTCGTCCCAATATTCGTCCACGAGCCGGGTGAGCTGCGCGACGGGCGGCACGGCGCTTGGGCGCGCGAGGGGCGGGGGCGCGGAACTCGGGCTGCAGGCGAGAAGAGCGGAGGCGACGAGCGCGACGAGACCGGCGAGCAAAAAACGGAGCATCGATCGATTATAGCGGGCGGCTTCGGTGCATATAGTGGGCGCCTCGGTTCATAATGCCGGGTCACGGAGGAGGTGCTGGATGTTGGTGGGGACAAGTGCGCGACGCGTCGCGATCATCGGCGGGGTGAGGATTCCATTCGCTCGCGGCAACGGCGCGTACGCGAGCGTCGGCAACCAGGAGATGCTCACGACGGTGCTGCGCGGCTTGGCCGAGCGCTACGGCCTTCTCGGCCAGCGGCTCGACGAGGTGGCGGCGGGCGCGGTGATGAAGCACTCGAGTCAGTGGAATCTCACGCGCGAGTCGGTGCTCGGCTGCGGGCTCGCCGCGGAAACACCGGGTCTCGACCTGCAACGCGCCTGCGGCACCAGTCTCGAGGCGGCCATCCTCATGGGCAACAAGATCGCGCTGGGCCAGATCGACAGCGCCATCGCCGCGGGCGTGGACACGGTCAGCGATCCTCCGGTGGTCTTTCCGCGCGGCTTCCAGCAGCTCCTGCTGAAGAGCTACCGCGGCAAGAGCGCGGGCGGCCGTATCGCGCCGTGGCTCAAGGTAAGGCCCAAGCACTTTCGGCCGGTGCTTCCCGGGATCGCCGAGCCGCGTACCGGGTTGAGCATGGGCGAGAGCACGGAGCTCATGGTGAAGACCTGGGACATCAGCCGCGCGGAGCAGGATCAGCTCGCGCTCGAGAGCCATCAGAAGGCCGCCGCGGCCTACGCCGCGGGCTTCTACAAGAGTCTGGTGATGGAGTACCTCGGGCTCTCGCAGGACGACAACATACGCACCGACACGAGCCTCGAGAAGCTCGCGAAGCTGAAGCCGGTGTTCGACCATTCCGCTGCGGGCACGCTCACCGCGGGCAACTCGACGCCGATGACCGACGGCGCCTCGGCCGTGCTGCTCGCCTCCGAGCAGTGGGCGCGCGAGCGCAACTTGCCCGTGCTTGGCTTTCTCACCTACGGCAAGGTCGCCGCCGTCGACTACGTGACGAAAAAGGAAGGCTTGTTGATGGCGCCCGCGTTCGCGGTGCCGCGCATGCTGAAGGACGCGCAGCTGAGCCTCGCAGATTTCGACTTCTACGAGATTCACGAAGCCTTCGCGGGACAGGTGCTGTGCACGCTCAAGGCCTGGAACGATCCCGGCTTTTGCCGCGAGAAGCTCGGCTTGCCGGGGGTGCTCGGCACCATCGACCGCGCGAAGCTCAACGTCAAGGGAGGCAGCCTCGCCCTCGGTCATCCGTTCGCCGCGACCGGCACGCGCATCGTGGCGACGCTCGCGAAGATTCTCGACGAGAACAAGGCCAAGCGGGGCCTCATCTCCGTGTGCACCGCGGGCGGAATGGGCGTGACGGCGATCCTGGAGCGCTGACCGGGCACTGCGGCGCACGTGGCAGGACACGGGCCGCATCCTGCGGCCCCACGGCGCCCTGCGTGTTGAGCGCATTCGGCGATCGGGGCTATCCTTGCAGACCCTCCCAAGATTTCAGGACCCGCCATGGCAACATCCTTCGAGCGCAGCGCAGCCGCCCCTTCGGGTAGGGGCTCCCTTCAGCTGAAAGATCGCGAGCTCTTCCGCGAGCAATGCCTGATCGACGGCCGCTGGGTGCCCGCCGACGAAGGGGGCGCGTTGCCCGTGCGCAATCCCGCAACGTCCGAGCAGCTCGGCACCATACCGAATATGGGCGCCGCCGAGACGCGGCGCGCGATCGAGGCAGCCGCACGCGCGCTTCCCGCTTGGGGCGCGCGCACCGCCAAGGACCGCGCCACGCTATTGCGCCGCTGGTTCGATCTCATCATGCAGCACGAGCAGGACCTCGCCATCCTGATGACGGCCGAGCAAGGCAAGCCGCTTGCCGAATCGAAGGGTGAGATCGCTTATGCCGCCTCGTTCATCGAATGGTTCGCCGAGGAAGGCAAGCGGCTCTACGGGGATCTGATTCCCGGCCATCAGCCGGACAAGCGCATCATGGTGCTGCGCCAGCCGATTGGAGTGGTCGCCGCCATAACACCGTGGAACTTCCCGGCGGCGATGATCACGCGCAAGGCGGGACCTGCGCTCGCGGCCGGCTGCACCATGGTGCTGAAGCCCGCCACGCAGACTCCGTTTTCCGCGCTCGCGCTCGCGGACCTCGCTCTGCGGGCCGGAATTCCGCCCGGGGTCTTCAACGTGGTTACCGGCTCCGCCGCGGCCATCGGCGGCGAGATGACGAGCAACCCGACGGTGCGCAAGCTCACCTTCACGGGATCCACGGAGATCGGCAAGAAACTCATGGCGCAGTGCGCCGGCACGGTCAAGAAATTGTCCCTAGAGCTCGGCGGCAATGCGCCCTTCATCGTATTCGACGATGCCGATCTGGACGCGGCGGTACAGGGCGCGATCGCGAGCAAGTACCGCAACACCGGCCAGACCTGCGTGTGCGCCAACCGGCTGCTCGTTCAGGAAGGCGTGTACGAAGAATTTGCCCGCCGGCTTTCGGAGGCGGTCGGCAAGTTGCGCGTCGGCGATGGGCTGAAGGGCGCGACCGATCAAGGGCCGCTCATCGATTCGAAGGCCGTCGCGAAAGTCGAGGAGCACGTGGCGGACGCGGTCGCCAAGGGGGCCAAGGTGCTGGCGGGCGGCAAGCGGCACGCGCTCGGCGGCACGTTCTTCGAGCCCACCATCCTCACCGGCGTGACGTCGCAAATGATGGTGGCGCGCGAGGAGACCTTCGGCCCGGTGGCGCCGCTGTTCAAATTCAAGACCGAGGCGGAAGCGATCGCGATGGCGAATGCCACCGAGTTCGGGCTGGCAGCCTACGTGTACACCCGCGACCTCGCGCGCAGCTGGCGGGTCTGCGAGGCGATCGAATACGGCATCGTGGGTCTCAACACCGGGATCATTTCCACCGAGGTGGCGCCGTTCGGCGGCGTGAAGGAGTCGGGCAGCGGCCGCGAAGGATCGAAGTACGGCATTCTCGACTACACCGAGCTCAAATACGTGTGCGTGGGCGGCGTGAGCTGAGGTGCTCGGGCGCTTTCTCGAATATTCGATCCCGACCCCGGATATTCGAGCCTCGCTCGATTTCTACGGCAAGCTCGGGTTCTCGCAGGCGCAAGTCGGCGAGACCTGGCCGCATCCCTACGCGGTCGTCACCGACGGACGCCTGCATCTCGGCCTGCATCAGCTCGCGACGGCCGTGCCCGCGCTCACCTTCGTCAAGCCCGACGTGCTGCGGCAACTCGACGCCCTGGAGAGCCGCGGTGTGGTTTTCGAGTATCGCAGGCTCGGCGACGACGTGTTCAACGAGCTCGGCTGGCTCGACCCGTCCGGCCATCTCATCCGCCTGATCGAGGCGCGCACGTTCAGCCCGATCAAGCAGCCGCGCGGCTCGCTGTGCGGATATTTCCTCGAGATCGCTCTGGCGGTGCCCGACCGCGAGCTCGCCAAGCAGTACTGGGAGCGTCTCGGGTTCGTCGGCCTGGACGAGCCGGACGGCGCCCTCCCGCATGTCTCCTGTACGAGCGACTCGATCGATATCGGCTTGTACGATCCGGCGCAGTTGCGCGTGCCGACCCTCATGTTCGAGGCCGACGACGTCGCGGCGGCGCTCGCGCGCCTGGCGACTGCCGGCGTTGCGCCGTCGGGCCCTGTGCCCGCGACGCTCCGCGATCGGCCGGCGGCGATGCTTGCGGCGCCCGAGGGGACGCCGATCTTGCTGCTCGCGGACGTCTAGTCGCGGGTGGCGACGAGATCGAGCTTCACACGCAGTTGATCCTCGACGCGCAGCGCGCCCAGAAAGAGGCTGAAGGGCGTGAGCCCGAGACGTGTCTGCTGCAGCTTGAAGTCGACCTGCGCATGCAGCCGGCCCGGCGAGGTGTCCACCGTGAAGGGCACGACGAGGGTCGACTCGTGTCCCGCCACGGATACACGCACCGTCGCCTGCGCGCCGCCCGCTGCCGTCTCGACCGAAACGCTCCGCACGGTGATCGAAGGATGCTCTTGCGCGTCGAGGACCGCCGGCGCCAACATGTTGTGCAACGTGCCCGCCTTGGCGTCCGCGTCGACCTTCTCCGAGAAATCGGCACCCTCCTCGCGGCGCGCCGCATCGTCGTCGACCACGAAGCCGGACGTCGGCACGGTGAGGTAGAACGCCGCACCTGCGACATCGCCGGAGAAGGTCACCCATCCCTCGAGTGCACGATTGACGATGACGTGATCGTGACCGAGGCTGGCCATGACTCCGGCCCGATACACGAGGATGCGCAGCTCGGAGTGCGACGAGTCGATGCGATAGGGTGTTCCGCGCGCCGCGGGCGGCCCTGCGGGCGGCGGCGCGGTAGGATGCGGGGTGGGCGCGCGGCGGCGGGGCGCCGCACGCGGTGAGGAGCAGTGCGAGCGCCGCGGCATTCAAAGCTTTGCGCAATTTCTAAACCCTCTCTTGCTAGACTCTTGGTTTGTACCCTGTGCCCGTGGAGGCGTTGAATGCCGGCTCAAGCGACTCGCTATTCTCCCCTGGCCCAGATCTTTCACTGGGTCATCGCCGGCCTGATCATCGTGCAATTCATGCTCGCGCGCTTGGCCGAACCGCTGCCGCTCGGCGTGCACAAGCTGGCGCTCCTGGCGCGGCACAAGAGCGTCGGCATGACCATACTCATGCTCGCGGTGCTGCGGCTCCTGTGGCGTCTGCGGCACCGCGCCCCGCCGCTGCCGCCGGGCATGACCCGTCTCGAGCGCATGGCCGCGCGCGGCACGCACGTCGCGTTCTACGTGCTGCTGTTCGCCATGCCGCTCACCGGCTGGACCATGTCGTCCGCCAAGAACTACTCGGTGAGCTGGTTCGGCCTGTTCACCTGGCCGAACCTCATCGGCAAGAATGAGGCGGCGTTCGATTTTCTGCGCACGACGCACGACACGCTGAGCTATGTGCTGTTCGCAGTCGCGGTATTGCACATCCTCGCGGCGCTCAAGCATCATTTCTGGAACCGGGACGACGTGCTCGTGCGCATGTTGCCGTTCACGAAAGGTGCAAGGCGGTCATGATGAGAATGCCCATGCGATTTGCTGCCGGAGTTTGCGCCGCGGTCCTCACCGCGATGCTCTCCTCGATCGCCTCGGCCGCAACCTATTCGGCCGACGCCGCGAGCCGGCTCGAGTTCACCGGCGTGCAGGCGGGCGCTCCCTTCAAGGGCGTATTCCATCAGTTCACCGCCTCGATCGATTTCGATCCGGCCGCGCTCGCAACCGCGCGCATCGACGTGACCATCGACATGAATTCGGCGGATTCCGGCGACAAGGATCGCGACGGCACCATGCGCGGCGCGGACATCTTCGACGTGGCGCATTTCCCGACCGCGCATTACGTGACACGCAGCGTGACCCGCACGGCCACCGGTTTCAGCGCGGTCGGCGCGCTTACGCTGCGCGGTGTCACCAAGGACGTGCCCATCGAGTTCAAGTTCGTCCCCGGCGCAGCCGGTGCGACTCTAAGCGGCACGGCCGAGCTCAAGCGGCTGGATTTCGGCGTCGGCCGGGGCGACTGGAAGAGCACCGAATGGGTCGCCGACGCGGTCAAGATAGTCTTCTCGCTCAATCTCAAGCCGAAAACCTAGCCCGAATTATTCATGCACTACGAGACCGATGACGAGGAGTCGGGTTTGGAAGGGGATTTTCCGGGGCGTGAAAAACAGGGATGTTTTCTCCCGCAGACTCCAGGGATGGATTTACGGCGGCCCGGAAAATCCCCTTCCAAACCCGGCGCCGGAGGATAAACAAGTCGTTCTTCGTGAATAATTCGGGCTAGCGCCGCGCGCATCAAGAGCGAATCGGCAGCTCGCGCGACTTTTGCACGGTGCGCAGCGCGAAGCTCGACTGCACTCGGGCAACATGCGGCAGCCGCGTCAGGTGCTGGCTGTGCAGCCGCTCGAAGTCGGCGGTGTCGGCGAGCACCACGCGCAAGAGAAAGTCGTACTCGCCCGACATCAGATAGCACTCCATGACCTCCGGTACCTTGCGCGCCGCTTCCTCGAAGGCATGCAGATGCGCCTGCTCCTGCCGATCCAGGGTGATGTTGACGAACACGTTGACCGGGCAACCGGCCTTCTGCTGATTGATGAGCGCCGTATAGCCCTCGATGAAGCCCGTCTCCTCGAGCGCGCGCACGCGTCGCAGGCAAGCCGATTCGGACAGACTGACCGTCTCGGCGAGCTGACTGTTGGTGATGCGACCGTCGAGCTGCAGGACGTGCACGATGGCGCGGTCGTAGCGATCGAGCTTCATGGGGAGCGCCTCGCAGGTATCAGCATTTTATTGCGCCAAATAACTCACATAAGAAATATTCTGCCACAAACTGCCGCCGATCACGGCGTTTTTGCAAGGTTCTCGCGGAACGGCGGTGTACTCTCATCGGTCTCGAAAACCCCCACCCCCGGAGCGATGCCATGAAAATCGGAGTGCCCAAGGAGATCAAGGTGCACGAGTACCGCGTGGGATTGGTGCCCGCGGGTGTTCACGAGCTGGTCGAGGCGGGACACCAGGTGCTCGTACAGAGCGGCGCCGGCGCCGGCATCGGCTTCGAGGACTCGCACTATCAAGCCGCCGGCGCCAAGATCGCTGCGCAGGCCGCGGATGTGTTCGGCTCCAGCCGAGCTCATCGTCAAGGTCAAGGAGCCGCAGCTCGCCGAGTGCAAGATGCTGCGCACCGGACAGATCCTGTTCACCTACCTGCACCTCGCGGCCGACAAGGCGCAAGCCGAAGCGCTGCTCGCCTCCGGCGCGACGGCCATCGCCTACGAGACCGTGACGGCCGCGGACGGATCGCTGCCGCTGCTCACGCCGATGAGCGAGGTGGCCGGCCGCATGTCCGTGCAGGTGGGAGCCAATTGCCTGCAGAAGGCCAATGGCGGATTCGGCGTGCTGCTCGGCGGCGTGCCGGGCGTGCAGCCCGCCAAGGTCGTGATTCTCGGCGGCGGCGTCTCCGGTACCCACGCGGCCGAGATGGCGGTCGGTCTGCGCGCGGACGTCACCGTGGTCGACCGCTCGGTGAAGCGTCTGCGCGAGCTGTCCACGATGTTCTCGAGCCAGCTGAAGACCGTGTATTCGACGGCGCACGCCATCGAGGAGCTGGTGCGCGATGCCGATCTCGTCATCGGCGCCGTGCTCATCGCCGGCGCCGCCGCGCCGAAGCTCGTGACGCGTGCCATGGTGAAGACCATGAAGCCGGGCGCGGTGCTGGTGGACATCGCCATCGACCAGGGCGGCTGCTTCGAGACCAGCCGACCGACCACGCACGCCGAGCCCACCTACGTGCTCGACGGGGTCATTCACTACTGCGTGACCAACATGCCGGGCGCCGTGCCGCGCACCTCCACCTTCGCGCTGACCAACGCGACATTGCCGTACGTCAAGGCGATCGCCGACCAGGGCTGGCGGGCAGCGCTCGCGAGCGATGCGGGCCTCGCGCGCGGTCTGAACGTGCATGCGGGCCAGCTGACGCACGAGGCCGTCGCGCGCGCACTCGGCATCGACTTCCGCGCCTTCCGCGCCGCCTGAGCCACGCCGTCGACGGCACTTGACCGCCGCCTGCGGGCGCGGATTGCTACTAAACGATTGATCAATTAGTCTGCGGCGTTTTCCAGTCTGAAGCGCTATGTATACGCGAGCGAGCGGTATGCGCTCTGCGGCGCGTGCTATAACGCGCGAAAACCTCTGCGGGGCAAAGCAAAATGACAACGAAGCGGGGCCTGCCTAAATTTCGTCGAGCCACACCGGCCGTGCGCCGCGAGGCGCTCGTCGATGCGACGTTGCGCTGTCTCAAGCAATATGGACACGAAGGCGTCTCGGTCCGCCGCATCAGCGCGACGGCAGGCGTCTCGATCGGCCTGATCAACCATCATTTTCCGAGCAAGTCCGGGCTGATCGCCGTCACCTACGAGACCCTGGCGCTTGTCGCTGCAGGAGTCGATCCGAGCGCAAGCGCAGAACAAGGCCGCCTCGCCGCGCGATCGCTTGAGCGGATTTTTCCGCGCCTCGTTCGCGCCGGAGATCATCGATCCGCAGCTATTCAACGTGTGGCTGGTCTTCTGGAGCATGGTGGCGCATTCGCCCGAGATACGCGCCGTCCACGACAAAACCTACGGGAAGTACCGCGCCATACTGGAATCCATGCTGGGTCAGCTCGCCGATTCCGGCGACGCGCCGCCCTTCAAGCTGCGCCAGGCCGCGATCGCCTTGTCGGCGCTCCTCGACGGACTGTGGGTCGAGCTCAGCCTGAGCCCCACCACGTTCAAGCCGCGCGAAGCCATCGCACTGTGCGAGGACTGGGTGAACGGGCTGTGCAACGGCGCTTTCCCGAGACTGCTCACGAAAAGAAAGGCTCGTGGCTGAGCGCGAGGCGCGCGACGCGCTGATCGTCGGCGGCGGACACAACGGCCTGGTCTGCGCCGCGTACCTCGCGGCCGCCGGCCTCAAGGTGACGGTCCTCGAGCGCCGCGCCGGTCGTGGGCGGCGCCGCGGTCACCGAGGAATTTCATCCGGGGTTTCGCAATTCCGTCGCCGCCTACACCGTCTCGCTCTTGAATCCGAAAATCATTCGCGAGCTCGAGCTGGCGCGCCACGGCTTGCGCGTGGTCGAGCGCGGGCTGTCGAACTTTCTGCCGCTCGAGGACGGCCGCTTCCTCAAGGTCGGCGCCGGACGCACGCAGCACGAGGTGGCGAAATTCTCGGCACGCGACGCGCAGCGGCTCGCCGCCTACGCCGCGCGTCTCGATGCGATCGCCGACGTCATGCGCGAGGTCGTGCTCGAGACTCCGCCGAACGTGACCGACGGGGGTTGGCTCGAGGCGTTGCCGCAGCTGCTGCGCGGTGCGCGGCTCGGCCGGCGGATGGCCGGGCTCGACATGACGCTGCGCCGGGAGCTGCTCGACCTGTTCGTGAAGTCGGCGGGCGATTATCTCGACGGCTGGTTCGAGAGCGCGCCGATCAAGGCCGCCTACGGGTTCGACGGCGTCGTCGGCAACTATGCGAGCCCCTACACGCCGGGCTCGGCCTACGTGCTGCTGCACCACGTGTTCGGCGAGGTGAACGGCAAGAAAGGCGTCTGGGGCCATGCCATCGGCGGAATGGGCGCCATCACCCAGGCGATGGCGCGAGCGGCGGAGTCGCGCGGCGTCGAGGTCCGCACGCAAAGCCCGGTGCGCGAGGTGATCGTCGAGGCCGGGCGCGCCGTCGGCGTGGTGACCGAGCGCGGCGAGCGCCTGCGTGCCCGCAGCGTGGTATCGAACCTCAATCCGAAACTGCTGTACGAGAAGCTGCTCGATCCCGCCGCCCTGCCGCGGGAATTCCTGGAGCGCATCCGCCAATGGCGCTGCGGCTCGGGCACCTTCCGCATGAACGTCGCGCTCGCGGAGCTGCCGGATTTCACCGTGCTGCCGGGCCGCAACGCAGCCGAGCATCACACCGCCGGCATCATCATGGCGCCGAGCCTCGAGTACATGGATCAAGCCTATCTCGATGCCAAGGCGGGCGGATGGTCGAAGCGCCCGATCGTCGAGATGCTGATCCCATCGACGCTGGACGACAGCCTCGCGCCGCCGGGGCAACACGTGGCGAGCCTGTTTTGCCAGCACGTGGCGCCGGTGCTGCCGGGCGGCGCCTCGTGGGACGCGCATCGCGAGCAGGTCGCGGACGTCATGATCGATCTGGTGAACCAGCACGCCCCGAACTTCAAGGCATCGATCCTCGGCCGGCAGATCCTCAGCCCGCTCGACCTCGAGCGCACCTTCGGTCTGGTGGGCGGCGACATCTTCCACGGCGCGCTGAGCCTCGATCAGCTGTTCTCGGCGCGGCCGATGCTCGGGCACGGCGATTACCGCGGACCGCTCAAGGGCCTGTACATGTGCGGCTCGGGGACCCATCCGGGCGGCGGCGTCACCGGCGTGCCCGGCCACAACGCGGCGCGCGAGATCATCGCGGACTTTCGGCGCCGGCGACTCGCCTGACGGCGGGCAGCCCGCGCTGTGGCGGACCCGCGGTGGGCTCGCCGACGCTCAACCGATGAGCGCGGCAAACCGCGCGGCGTCGACGTTGCCGCCGCTCAGGATGATGCCGACGCGCTGGCCGGCGAGCGCCGCGCGCCGCGCGCGCGCGGCGGCCAGCCCCAGGCAGCCCGTGGGCTCGACCACGATTTTCATGCGCTCGGCGAGGAACCGCATGCACTCGATCAGCTCCTCGTCCGTGGCCGTGAGAATGTCCGCGGCACCGTGACGGATGATCGCGAAGGTCAAGCTGCCCAAGCTCTGCGTCTGCGCGCCGTCCGCGATGGTGCGCGGCACGTCGATGCGCACGATCGAGCCTTGCTGTAGCGAGCGTTGACCGTCGTTGCCGGCCTCGCGGCTCGACACCGTACACCTTGCACGCGGGCAGCAACGCCTGTGCGGCGAGCAGTGAGCCGGCGAGCAGGCCGCCGCCCCCCAGCGGCACGAACAGGCTATCCAGCGGCCCGCACTCGGCGATGAGCTCGGCCGCCGCCGTGCCCTGCCCCGCGATCACGTCAGGATGATCGAAAGGCGGGATCACCGTGCCGCCGCTCTCCTCGGCCAGGCGCTGCGCAATGGCTTCCCTGCTCTCGTTGTACCGGTCGTAAGTGACGACGCGTCCGCCGTAGCTCACGGTGGCCTCGAGCTTCGCGGCGGGTGCATCGCGCGGCATGACGATGGTGGCGCGGATTCCCAGCAGTCGGGCGGCGAGCGCCACGGCCTGCGCGTGATTGCCCGAGGAGAATGCGATGACCCCGCGGGCGCGCGCCGTTGCATCGAGACGGGACAGTGCGTTGAAGGCGCCGCGGAACTTGAAGGCGCCCATGCGCTGGAAGTTCTCGCACTTGAAGAACACCGAGGCGCCGCAGCGCGGCGTCGAGGGTGCTGCGAGGTCAACACCGGCGTGCGGTGCGCGTGGCCCTTGAGGCGCCGCGCGGCGGCCTCAACGTCCGCATAGGTGGGCAGATTCACCGCAGGCTGAGCGGCGAGACGCCGAAGAGGCGCAGGTGCGCCCACTCGATGAACAAGACGTATAGCGCCAGCCCGACCACCACGGCGATGAGGTCGTTGAAGCGCCCCGCGGGCGCGGTGGGCACGGCCTGCACCCGGCGCTTGAGCGACATGCGCTCGACGCCGGCCCACGCGAGAAATCCGCCGAACAGCAGCACGTCCGCGAGCATGCCGTTCGCGAGCAAGTGCGCCAACGCCCAGAACTTCACCGCGGCCAGCATCGGATGCTTCATCGCCGTCTTGATGCGGCCGGGGAGATACGCGGCAATGAGCAGCGGGAACACCGGCAGCATGAGGACGAACGTGACGTAGCGCAACCAGCCGGGCGGCGCGTACAGCACCACGGGGGATTCGCGAGCGAGATGGAAGCCGTAAACGATCAGCACGAAGCCCACGGCTGCGACGAGCGCGTACAGTCCCTTCCAGGCTCCCTCGCCCATCCGCGCGATGGCGCGGCTGCGAAAGGCCGGCGCGGCCAGGGCGATCGAGTGCACGCCCAGGAAAACCACGAGTCCGATGATCAACACCGCCATGTGGGGCCTCGAATTAGCCTGGCTCCGCCGCTGCAGCCATGATACGCCGCGCCTGCTGCCGCAAGATGCTGCCGAATCCGTGGGCGTCGAAGAAGCACTGCAGGCGCGCAGCGTCCGGCGGCCGGCGCCGCAGGTCATCGACGTGCGCCTGCAGCGGAATGTCGCACAAGATGCCGGTCAAGCGTCGCGCGAGGTACGCCGCGTCCTTGTGCGCGAGGAGCTTCGCCGCGATGCCGCCCGCGCCGCGCAGCTTCAGGCGCCGCCACCCGCTCGAGATTGGCGTACAGCTCATCGAGCGAGCCGAACACCGCGAACAACTCGGCGGCCGTCTTCTTGCCGATGCCCGGCACGCCCGGGATGTTGTCCACCGCATCGCCGGTGAGCGCCAGGAAATCGGCGATGAGCTCGGGCACCGCGCCGAAGCGGGCGCCGATCTCGTGATACTGATAGCGCGCGTTGCCGGTGTAATCCCAGTACACGTCGCCCGCGCGGATGAGCTGCGACAGGTCCTTGTCGCGCGTCACGAGCACGTTCCAAAGTCCGGCGGCGCGCGTGCGCGCGGCAAGCGTGCCGATGATGTCGTCGGCCTCGTACTGCGTGCTCGCGAACTCGGCGAGCCCGAGATGTCGGCAGAACTCGCGGCACAGAGCGAACTGGCGCTTGAGATCCGCGGGCGGCAGCTCGCGGTTCGCCTTGTAGGCCGGATAGATCGCGCAGCGAAACGAGGTCTCGCCGCGCAGGCTCTCGTCGAAGGCGACGACGATGCGCGACGGGTTGACCTGCTCGACGAAATCGCAGAGGAACCGTGCGAAACCGTACAGCGCGTGCGTCGCGTTGCCGTCGCGATCCACCATGTCGGGCGGCATCGAATGATACGCCCGGAACACGAAGTAGCTCGCGTCGATGTGGTAGACCACGCCGGCTGCGTACCGGCCGGCGGGACGGGAGAGGGCATCGCCGGCGCGCCGCCGGCAAGGCTCAATGCCCCGTTCACATCGGCCAGCGTTGCATGCGTTCGTGCAGCGGGCTCGAGCGGGGAAAGTGCGCGACCAGATACTCCATCTGATCGGCGAGCACGCGCCGGCCCTTGAGGAAGATGTACTCCGCATAGGTCGGCGTGAACGGCACCGCCAGCAGCTGCATGCCGGCCTGCTCCGGAGTGCGCGAGGCCTTGGCGTTGTTGCAGCGTCGGCAAGCCGATACGACGTTGCTCCACGTGTCCTTGCCGCCGCGGCTGAACGGCGTCACGTGGTCGCGCGACAACAGGCTATAGGAGAAGCGCGCGCCGCAGTACAGGCACAGGTAAGCGTCGCGCCGGAACAACGTCTGGTTGTTGAGCGGCGGCGTGTAGGCCGCGCCGCGCAGATTGCCCGGATTTCCCGTGTGGCCGAACGTGGCGATGATGGAATTGACGTCGACGACCGTGCGCAAGCCCGGTGCGCGCGCAGGTGCCGCCGTACAGGCGATACAGCAGCGTGCCGCAGGTATAGGCGACCTGGTCGGTGTGATAAAGACCGGCTGCCTCGCGATAATCGATCCACTCGAGCGGCATGCCCGACACGTCGGTACGCAGGATCTGCTGGGTCAGAGGGATAGTTGCGCGCCAGGAGCGTGACTTCGTCACGCACCTCGAGCTCCGGCAATTTGTCTTGCGCAGTCCGATTCATGAGATACTAAAGATAGACGAGTCTTGTGCAATAATTCAACGTTTTAGCGGAGATCTGGGACATGGGTGTCGTCGTGGGCGTCCTCAAAGAGACCGCCGCCAACGAGACACGCGTCGCGCTCGATTCCGGAGATCGCCGCCAAGCTCAAGGCGCTGGGAGCGACGCGTGCGCATCGAGCGCGGCGCGGCGCACGGCGCGCACTTCGCCGATGCCGCCTACGCCGACGCGGAAATGAGCGACGCCGCGACATTCTGTCGAGCGCCGATGTTCTGTTGTGCGTGCAGCCGCCCGCCCTCGACGTCGTGAATCGCCTGAAGGAAGGCGCGCTGGTCGTCGGCTACATGCAGGCCTACGCCCGCCCCGATCTCGTGCGCGCGCTCGCAAGCCGCCGCATCGCCAGTCTCGCCATGGAGCTGGTGCCGCGCATCTCGCGCGCCCAGTCGATGGACGCACTGTCCTCGCAGGCCTCGGTCGCCGGCTACAAGGCGGCGCTCATTGCCGCCGACACCCTCGAGAAATTCATGCCGATGCTGACCACCGCCGCGGGCACCATCCGCCCGGCCGCGGTGCTCGTGATCGGCGCCGGCGTGGCGGGCCTGCAGGCCATCGCCACCGCGAAGCGTCTCGGCGCGGTAGTCGAGGCGTATGACGTCCGTAGCGCCACCAAGGATCAGGTGAAGTCGCTGGGCGCGAAGTTCATCGAGACCGGCGTATCGGCCGAAGGCGCGGGCGGCTACGCGCGCGAGCTCACGGCCGAGGAGCAGGCCAGAAGCAGCAGGAAGTGCTCGACGCGCGCATCGCCGCGAGCGATGCGTGATCAGCACCGCCTCGGTGCCCGGCCGGCCGGCGCCGCGCATCATCTGGCCGCGCGGCGGTCGAGCGCATGCGGCCGGGCTCGGTCATCGTCGACATCGCGGCCGAGCAGGGCGGCAATTGCGAGCTGACGCGCGCCGGCGAGACGCGTCGAGCACAACGGCGTGAAGCGTGCTCGGGCCCGGTCAACCTCCCGGCGACGCTTCCCTATCACGCGAGCGAGATGTACGCGCGCAACTTGTTCAATCTTCCTGAAGCCGGCGATCGTCAAAGGGCGAGCTCGCCATCGATTGGCAGGACGAGGTGTTCGCGGGCGCCGTGCTCACGCACGACGGCGCGATCGAGCACGAGGCGACGCGCAAATCCGTGGAGGCCCAGGACCCGAGGACGAGGCACATGATCGACGGCGTCATCGCGCTTTATATATTCATGCTGGCCGCATTCACCGGCTACGAGGTCATATCGCGCGTGCCCGTCATCCTGCACACGCCGCTCATGTCCGGGTCGAACTTCGTGCACGGCATCGTGCTGGTGGGCGCCATGGTCGCGCTCGCGGCGGCCGACTCGACGCTGCTGCGGGTCATCGGCTTCGTGGGCGTCGTGCTCGCCGCCGGCAACGCCGTCGGCGGCTACGTCGTCACCGAGCGCATGCTCAAGATGTTCGTCTCCTCGGGCAGGAAGAAGAAGAAAGGAACGCTAGTTCATGCCCTCCTTCTCCATTGAGACACTGACGCAGCTGTCCTATCTCGTGGCGGCAGCGCTGTTCATCCTGGGACTGAAGCGCATGAGCTCGCCGGTCACGGCGGTGAGCGGCGTGCGCTGGGCGGGGCTCGGCATGCTGCTCGCGACCCTCGCGACGCTTGGCGCTTCGTTCCGGGGCGTCGCAGCTCAACCTCATCCTGGTGATCGCCGCCATCGGCGTCGGCGGCATCCTCGCTTGGGTCAGCGGCAAGCGCGTCGCCATGACCGACATGCCGCAGATGATCGCGCTCTACAACGGCATGGGCGGCGGCGCGGCGGCGGCGATTGCCGCGGTCGAGCTGTACCGCGGCGCCGAGACCGAACCTCGTGCATCTCGCGATGGCCACCATCGGCGGATTCATCGGCTCGGTGTCCTTCAGCGGCAGCCTCATCGCCTTCGCGCAAGCTCCAGGGCCTGATCACGAAGTCGGTGCGCTTCGGCGGTCAGAAGATCGTGAATCTGCTCATCCTGCTGGTGACGCTCGTGTTCGGCGTCATGATCGTCGCGGGCTACGACTCGGGTCTCCCGGCCGTCTCGCTGTTCTTCGCGTGCGCGCTGCTGCTCGGCATCGCCATGACGCTGCCGATCGGCGGCGCCGACATGCCGGTGGTGATCTCGCTCTACAACGCGCTCACCGGTCTCGCGGTCGGCTTCGAGGGCTTCGTGCTCGACAACGCCGCCATGATCATCGCCGGCACGGTCGTCGGCGCCGCCGGCACCTTGCTCACGCAGCTCATGGCGAAGGCCATGAACCGCTCGCTCGGCAACGTGCTGTTCGCGAACTTCGGCGAGACCTCGGCCGGCGGCGGCACCGTCGCGGGAACGCAGAAGCCGATCGAGGCCTCCGATGCGGGCGTGATGATGGCCTATGCGCAGAAAATCATCGTCGTGCCCGGGCTACGGCCTCGCGGTCGCACAGGCGCAGCACAAGGTGTGGGAGCTCGCGCAACTGCTCATCGACCACGGCGTGCAGGTACGCTTCGCCATTCATCCCGTGGCCGGCCGCATGCCGGGTCACATGAACGTGCTCCTCGCCGAGGCCGGCGTGCCCTACGACCTGATCTCCGACCTCGACGAGATCAATGCCGAGTTCGAGACCGCCGACGTGGCCGCTCGTGATCGGCGCCAACGACGTGGTGAATCCGGACGCGCGCAGCAACAAAGGCAGCCCGATCTACGGCATGCCGATTCTGAATGCCGACAAGGCGAAGAACGTCATCGTGATCAAGCGTGGACAGGGCCAGGGTTTCTCCGGCATCGACAATGCGCTGTTCGGGCTCGACCAGACCCGCATGCTCTACGGCGATGCGCAGGCCGCGGTCAGCCAGTTGATCCAGGCGGTGAAGGCGGCAGGCTGATTCGAGTGCGGCAGGCGGCCGAAGTCGCTTGAGGCGCGCGCGCGCAGGTGCCGGAGCGAATCGAGAGGTGTACGATGACACCTGTCACGGATATGACACCGCCCCCGCCTAAGACGCTGGCCGGGGCCTCGCTTGCTCGCTATCTCCGCCTCAAGACCGCACTTTCAGGAGACAACACCTCATGTCCGCTCAAGTCCGCCCCTCATCCCGAGTCGAACGGCGCCCCCATCCACGAAAGTGGCTCCTTTGCGGCGCACTTGAAGACTCTCGAAAAGAAGATTCCGCTGCATGCGCGCTATGGCAATTTCATCGGCGGCGAATGGATTGCCCCGCTGAAAGGCGGTTACTTCGACAATATCTCGCCGACCACCGGGCAGGTGATCTGCCAGATTCCCCGCTCCCAGGCCGAGGATGTCGAGCGCGCCATCGATGCCGCGCACGCGGCCGCGCCGAAGTGGGGCCGCACGGCGGTCGCCGAGCGGGCCCGCGTGTTGAATGCCGTGGCGGATCGCATGCAGGAGTACTTGCCGTTTCTCGCGGCCGTCGAGACCTATGACAACGGCAAGCCCATCCGCGAAACCAATCTCGCGGACCTGCCGCTCGCCGTCGATCACTTTCGCTACTTCGCGAGCTGCGTGCGCGCGCAGGAGGGCTCGCTCGGCGAGCTCGACGAGGACACGGTCGCCTACCACTATCACGAGCCGCTCGGCGTCGTGGGGCAGATCATTCCCTGGAATTTTCCGATCCTGATGGCGGCCTGGAAGCTCGCGCCCGCGATCGCCGCCGGCAACTGCGTGGTGATCAAGCCGGCGGAGCAGACACCGCTGTCGCTCCTGGTGCTGGCCGAGCTCATCCAGGACATCCTGCCGCCCGGCGTGCTGAACATCGTGAACGGCTTCGGCGTCGAGGCAGGCAAGCCGCTCGCATCGAATCCGCGCATCGCCAAGATCGCCTTCACCGGCGAGACCACCACGGGGCGGCTCATCATGCAATACGCCTCCGAGAACATCATTCCGGTCACTCTGGAGCTCGGCGGCAAGTCGCCCAACATATTTTTCGACGACGTGATGCGCGAGGACGATGATTTCGTCGACAAGGCACTCGAGGGATTTGCCATGTTCGCGCTGAACCAGGGCGAGGTATGCACCTGCCCCTCGCGCGCTCTGGTGCAGAAGTCCATCTACGAGCGCTTCATGGAGCGTGCCATCAAGCGCGTCGAGAAGATTCGCCAGGCCGATCCTTACGAGATGACGACCCAGATCGGCGCGCAAGCCTCGAACGATCAATACGAGAAGATCCTTTCCTACATCGACATCGGCAAGAAGGAGGGCGCGAAGGTGCTCGCCGGCGGCGTGGCCAACAAGCTGTCCGGGGACCTTGCGGGCGGCTTCTACATCAAGCCGACGGTATTCGAGGGCCACAACAAGATGCGCATTTTCCAGGAAGAGATCTTCGGGCCGGTGGTGTCGGTGACGACCTTCGACACACCCGACGAGGCGCTCGAGATCGCGAACGACACGCTCTACGGGCTCGGGTCGGGTGTATGGACCCGCGACATCAACCTCGCCTACCGCTTCGGCCGAGGCATCCAGGCGGGCCGCGTGTGGACCAATTGCTACCACGCCTATCCGGCGCACGCGGCATTCGGCGGCTACAAGAAATCGGGCATCGGGCGCGAGACGCACAAGATGATGCTCGATCACTACCAGCAGACCAAGAACGTGCTGGTGAGCTACGGCACGAAGGCGCTGGGTTTCTTCTGAGGGTCGGAAAGGGTCGGGGTGTCGGATGCGGCGCGCGAGCTCATCGAGCAGCTTAGGGCGCAGCACGGGCCGATCATGTTTCACCTGTCCGGCGGCTGCTGCGACGGCAGCGCGCCCATGTGCTTTCAGGTGGGCGAGTTCAAGCTGGGCGGCGTCGACGAGAAGGTCGGCGAGATCGCGGGCTGCGAGTTCTGGATGGACCGCGAGCAATTCAAGCGCTGGGCGCACACCCAGTGGGTGGTCGACGTGGTGCCGGGCCGGGGCGCGAGCTTCTCGCTCGAGGCGCCGCTGAACAAGCGGTTCCTGATCCGCTCCTCGCTCTGCGCGGTCCGCCCGGCAGATCAGTCGAGGGCGCCGCGGGACGGCATGCGGGCCGGGGCCGGCATGGCCGCCGGCGGGGCCCCTCGGCATGGCGCCCGCGCCGCGCTCCAGCGCGCCGCGGCGCTGCTCGGGCGTCATGTTGCGCCACTGGTTACGTTGCTCGGGAGACATATTGCGCCAGGCGTTGCGCAGCGCCTGCTGCTGCGCCGGGGGCATTTGCCGGAAGCGTGTTGAACTGCTCGCGAATCTGCTGCTGCTGCTCCGGGGGTAGCGCCTTGAACTGCCGCCAGCGCTCGCGCAGCTGCTGACGCTGCTCGGGCGGCAGTGCGCGCCACTGCTTGAAGCGCTCCTGCGCACCGGAGCGCTCCTCCGGCGTCATGTGGATCCAGCGATCGCTGCCGCGCGTCAGAGCCTGCTGCTTCTCGGCGGGCAAGCTGTCCCAATTGCCTTGAAAGTTGTGCAGCAGCTGCTGCTGCTGGGGCGAGAGCGACTGCCACGAGCGCGGCGTCGCCGGCTCGGCCGACTCCTGCGCGAAGGCGGGACGCCCGCGCAGCAGCATGAGCACGGCGAGGAGCAGCGCCCTCACGACTGCTTCGTGCCTTGCGGCGGCGTGCGGGTTTTGCGCCCCGTGCTGCGCCCGTTTTCAAGAACTCCGACCAAGCGGCATCTCCGTGATCGTCCTCGCCCAAGAACTCGATGAACTCCTCGTCGGGCACGTCCTGCGATGCCGGCGGCGCCGCGGTCTGCTCGTGCCCCGCAGGCGCGGGCGGCGCCGGTGTCGGCGCCTGTGCAGGAGGTTGCGCCCGGACCGCTGCGGCCCACAGCAGCGCTCCGAGAACCAGCCAGTAGCGGGGCTCCCTCAATGTCCATTCATCCTACGCAGCGGGTTCCCCGCCCGCGGTCTTTTCGGCCCAGGCGTAGAAATCCAGGTCGTCCTGCAGCATCTCGACATTGTCTTGGGAATTGTCGCTCGAGGCGACGATATCCAGATCCTCGAAGTTGGCGGCGTCGGCCGGCGGCGGGCCGTGATGGACGACCGGCGCATGCAGCCACAGCGACACGCCGAGCACCATCGCGGCCGCCACCCCGGCCGCCGAGGTCAGCACCGGCATGCGCATGAACCAGGCGCGGGGCCGCGCACGCTCGGCAGCCGCGAGCGCCGCATGACGCGCCTGTGTGAGACGCGAGCGCGTGTGCATGTCGATGCGCTCGACGCTGTCCTGAAACAGCGCGCGGCTGCGCTCTTCCAGCGCCGTTCGCTGCACAGCCAAGTTTTCCTCGTTCATCACCAGACCTCGCCCAGTTGCTCGCGCAGCGTGTGCACTGCGCGTGAGTAATGTGTCTTCACGCTGCCCTGCGAGCAGCCCATCGCGGTCGCCGTCTCGGCGACATCCAGCCCTTCGAAGTTTCTCAGCATGAACGCCTCGCGCTGCCGCGCCGGCAACTCGCGGAGCGACGCTTCGAGCTTCTGCATCGCCTGATCCTGCATCAAGACGTCGGGCACCGCGGGCGCGTTGTCCGCGACGTTGTCCAGCGGGTCCTGAGCCTCGTGGTCGGGATCCTCCTTCGGGCCCGGCAGCCAGGTCATGAAGCGTTTGCGGACGGTGCGCCGCCGCTGTAAATCGCGCACGCCGTTCTCGAGGATTCGATAGAACAACGGCCGCCATTCCTCGCTCGGCCGCGTGGCATAATTGCGCGCAAGCTTCAGCATCGCATCCTGCACGACGTCCATCGCATCGTCGGGATCGCGAAGCGCCATTTGGGCCATGCGAAAGGCGCGACGCTCGATCTCAGCCAGGAACTTATCAAGTGCGCGCGTCTGCTCCAGAACCACTCCCCTGGTCGCTGGCGCGGGACTATCCGCTACCATCCAAGCTGCGGTGAGCGTACCAAAGCCCGACATGCCTCGTCCTCTCGCGCTTGCGGCGGAATGCCTGCGCCATGGGTACAAACGCCGGGCCGGCCCGGCGGTTGACGGTGGCCGCGCCGGATCAGCAACTTACGCACATGGCATGTGACAGTTGCTGCAAAATTTGCAAGCGGCGTCATGCGGCGCATCTAGAGGATGTCGTAACTAATTGATTCGAAAGAATTCTTTGCGATTTCGCGCAGTTTTTGGCCAATTTGAATATGTCTCGAAACGGAACGGGCACTTAAGTCGCATGATCCCGCTTTCTCAACAGACTTATCCACAGTTTTTGTGGACAAAGGCGTGATCCTCCAAATCGCGCTCGATACGCCGCTGCGACGCGTTTTCGACTACCTCCCCCCGCTCCAGCCCTTGTCCGATTCCCTCCGGCCCGGTGTGCGGGTGCGCGTGCCGTTCGGCCGCCGCCAGATCGTCGGCATTCTCGTCGCGACCGCGACGGACTCCGCCCTGGATGCCGCGAAGCTCAAGCGCGCGCTCGAAGTGCTCGACGAGGTCCCGGTCTTCGATGCGGTGACGTTCGAGCTGCTGCGCTGGGCGGCGGATTACTACCACCATCCAATCGGCGAGGTGCTGGCGGCGGCCCTGCCCGCGAGCCTGCGCGAGGGTGAGCCCGCGGCGCCGAGCGCCGTCGAGCGCTGGCGCCTGACGGCAGCCGGGCGCCTCGCGCTCGAGAGCGAAGGCGCCCGGCGGGCACCGCGGCGGCGCGCCCTGCTCGCGCGGCTGGCGGAGGGCGCCGCCTCGGCTCGAGACCTCGGTCCCGGCGCGGGAGCGCAGCTCAGGACTCTGGCGGAGCGCGGCTGGGCCGAGGCCGAGCGGCTGGCCACAGGTCCGGTGCGCTTCGAGCCTCGCCTAAGCGATGTCGTGCTCACCGACGCGCAGGTCGAGGTACTCGAGGCGATCCGCGCGTCGCTCGGACGGTTCGCGGCCCATCTGCTCTATGGGGTCACGGGCAGCGGCAAGACCGAGGTGTATCTGCAGGCCATCGCGGCGGCGCTCGCAGCGGAGGAGCCGAGCGGCGCGCGGGGACAGGCGCTGGTCCTGGTTCCCGAGATCGCGCTCACCCCTCAGCTCGTCGAGCGTTTCGAGCGGCGCTTCGGCGCCGGCATCGCCGTGCTGCATTCGGGCCTCGCCGCAGGCCAGCGCCGCGAAGCCTGGCGGGCCGCTCACAGCGGCCAGGCGCACATCGTCATCGGCACGCGCTCGGCGGTGTTCGCCTCGCTCCCGGCGCTGCGCCTCATCGTGGTGGACGAGGAGCACGACGCGTCCTACAAGCAGCAGGAGGGATTTCGCTACTCGGCCCGCGATCTCGCCGTCTGGCGCGCGCAGCGTGCGCAAGTGCCGCTCATCTTGGGCTCCGCCACGCCCTCGCTCGAGACCCTGGAGAACGTCGCTACCGGGCGCTACGCCGAGCTCGAGCTGCCGCAGCGTCCGGGCGCCGCGCGGCCACCGCGCATGAACCTCATCGACCTGCGCAAGCACCCGAGCGAGCAGGGAATCTCGCAACCCGCGATCCAGGCGATCGGCCGGCATCTGCAAGGCGGCGGTCAGGTGATCATGTTCCTGAACCGCCGGGGGTATGCGCCGAGCCTGTTCTGCTCGAGCTGCGGCTGGGCCGCGCAATGCGCGCATTGCGATGCGCGCATGACCCTGCATCAGCGCGCCGGCGAGCTGCGCTGTCATCACTGCGGCGCGCGCGCAGCGGTGCCCAAGGTATGCGGCAAGTGCGGCCGGCCGGTGCTCCCCGTGGGCCAGGGCACCGAGCGCATCGAGGAGACCCTCATCCGCTTGTTTCCGCAGGCTCCGCTCGCGCGGCTCGACCGCGACACGGCGGGTGCGCACGGCGCCATGCAGGCGGTGCTCGAGCGCGTCCACAGCGGTGAGGCGCGGATCCTCATCGGCACGCAGATGCTCACCAAGGGGCATCACTTTCCCGACGTGAGCCTGGTGGTCGTGCTGGATGCGGATCAGGGCCTGTTCGCCAGCGACTTTCGCGCCACCGAGCGTCTCGCGCAAACCATCACCCAGGTTGCCGGCCGCGCGGGCCGATCCGCGCGCTTGGGCGAGGTGATGGTGCAGACCTCCTTTCCCGAGCACCCGTTGCTGACGCGTCTGATCGCCGCCGGCTACCCGGCGTTCGCCGCGGTCGCGCTCGAGGAGCGCCGCGCCGCGCACTGGCCGCCGTACTCGCGTCTCGCGCTGCTGCGCGCCGAGGCGAAGGACGCCGTGCGGCTCAACCGCTTTCTCGAGGACGCGGCGGCCTGTGCGCGGCCTACGCCTTCGCAGGTGAGTGTGCTCGGCCCCGCCACGGCGATGATTGCCCGCCGCGCCGATCACTTTCGCGCCCACCTGCTGCTCGAGAGCCCGTCGCGGGCGCCGCTGCAGCGCTTTCTCGGCGCGCTGGCTGCCCGCTCATCGAGCAGCTGCCGGGGCCGCCCGGATTGCGCTGGTCGATCGACGTCGATCCGCTGGGGTGCGGGAGCAGGGACTGGCAGCGCAATGTTTTTCCCGCAGCCTCCAGGGACGGATTACGGCGCCCGGAAAATCCCCTCCAATCCCGGCGCCGGAGCATGAAAAGTCGCCCTTCACGGATAAACTGCCGACCCTTCGACAAGACGCCCAGAGACCGACTTGAAGACCCTGATCGAAACCTTACTGCGCCGAGCGCTCGACGCGTTACCTGAATCTTTGCTGTCTGCCGCACAGCGCAGCGTCGCGATCGAAGTCGAGCGCACGAAGGACGCCCAGCACGGCGACTTCGCGACCAATCTCGCCATGCGCCTCGGCAAGGCCGCGCGCCAGAATCCCCGCAAGCTCGCCGAAGCGCTCGCGGCGGCGCTGCCGCCGGACCCGGCGGTCGCCAAGGTCGAGATTGCCGGCGCGGGCTTCATCAATTTCTTCCTGAAGGACGATGCCTATCACGCCGAGATCGGGCGCGTGCTCGCACAGGGCGCCGCCTACGGCACATCGGAAATGGGCAGAGGCCGGCGCGTGGTGGTGGAATTCGTGTCGGCGAATCCCACCGGGCCGCTGCATGTCGGCCACGGCCGGCACGCCGCCTACGGCGCGAGCCTCGCGAACCTTCTCGAGGCGGCGGGCTATCGAATATGCCGCGAGTACTACGTCAACGATGCCGGCCGGCAAATGGAGATTCTCGCGGCGAGCACGTGGCTGCGGTATCTCGAGCGTCGCGGTGAGCGATTCACCTTTCCGGCCAACGGCTATCGGGGCGATTATCTGCTCGCGATCGCCGCGGAGCTCGAGACGAACGTACGGCGGCTCGCTGCTGCGTCCCGCCGCAGCCGTGTTCGCGGACTTGCCCGCGGACGAGCCTCAAGGCGGCGACAAGGACCTCTACATCGACGCGGTCATCGCGCGCGCCCGCGCACTCCTCGGCGCGGAGGACTTCCGGCGCGTGCTCGACGTGGTGCTCGGATCGATCCTCGGGGACATCCGCGAAGACCTCGAGGAGTTCGGGGTTACCTTCGATTCCTGGTTCAGCGAGCGCTCATTGAGCGACTCCGGCGAGGTCGACCGCGCCATCGGCGCGCTCGAAGCGGCAGGTCAGATCTACCTCAAGGACGGTGCGCGCTGGTTCCGGACCACAGCCTACGGGGACGAGAAGGACCGCGTGATCGTGCGCGAGAACGGCATCAAGACTTATTTCGCATCCGACATCGCCTTCGTGTTCAACAAGCTCGCGCGCGGGTTCGAGCATCTCATCTATGTGTGGGGCGCGGATCACCACGGCTACATGGCGCGCCTGCGCGCGGGCCTCCTCGCCCTCGGCGGCCCGCCCGAATGCCTGGAGATTCGCCTGGTGCAGTTCGTCACGCTGTTTCGCGGCGGGCAGAAGGCGCAGATGTCGACCCGCTCGGGAGAGTTCGTGACCCTGCGCGCGCTGCGCGAGGAGGTCGGCAACGATGCCGCGCGCCTGTTCTACGTCATGCGCTCGAACGACCAGCACCTCGATTTCGACCTGGAGCTGGCCAAGGCGCGTTCCAACGACAACCCGGTGTACTACATCCAGTACGCCCATGCGCGCGTGTCGAGCGTGCGGCGCCAGATGGAAGAGCGCGGCATCGTGCACGATCCGGCGCGGGGCCTCGCCGCGCTCGGCTTGGCCATCGAGCCGCAGGAGCAGAGGCTGATCAAGCGCATCTGCGCGTACCCGGAGACCATCGAGCACGCCGCCGTGAACCGCGCACCGCACACGCTGGTGGGCTACCTGCGTGATCTGGCGAACGACTTCCACACCTACTACAGCGCGCACCAGTTCCTGGTCGACGATGCGGCGCTCCGCGATGCGCGCGTGAGTCTCGCATTCGCCGCGCAGGTCGTGATACGCAACGGCTTGAGCCTGCTGGGCGTCTGCGCGCCCGACACCATGTAGGTCGGGATGGCCCGGGACTACAAGCCGCGGCGCAAGCCGAAGGGTGCATTCTCCGGATGGATCGGCGTCGCGCTCGGTTTGGTCGCGGGTCTCGCGGTGGCGGCGCTGGTGTACGTCAAGGACCATAAACCCCCGACCTCGGCCACCCAGCTCACGAAGTCCGAGAAAAAAAGACCGCGCAACGCCGAGCAGCCGCCGGATCCGGACGGCGCCGGCGCGACCGCAGGAGACGACTCGGGCACCTCCTACGATTTCTACTCGAGCCTTCCCAAGTTCGAGGTGGTGGTGCCGGAAAAGGAGAAGGACGTGCGACCGGACATCCGCGCCGTCCCGGAGACGCGCCGGGGCACGTATGTGCTGCAGGCGGGCTCATACAAGAATTTTGCCGATGCCGATCGAGTGCGCGCCAAGCTCGCCCTGCAGGGAGTCGAGTCAAAGGTGCAGAAGGTCTCCGTGGACAACGACACCTGGCACCGGATCCGCATAGGACCGATCTCGGACCTGAATCAGCTCAACCGGCTGCGCGCCGTGCTGCGCAAGGCCGACGTCGATGTCCTGGTGATCCGCGTCGGCGATTAGCGTCGCCGGCGGCGCTCATTTCCGAAGATCGAACCTAATCCTCGCCTAATTGGCGAAAATCGACCCCCAATGCCCGCAACTTTCGGTAAAGATGAGTGCGCTCCATGCCCACTCGCTTGGCCAGTTGCCCGACCTTGCCGTTACACAGGAGCAGCTGTTGCTGCAAGTAGGCGCGCTCGAACTGCTCGCGGGCCTCACGCAGCGGCAGCGCGAGCAGGTCCTGCTTCACCAGCGGCTCATCGAGGCCGGTCTTGACCGCAAGCTCGCGCTCGATCTCCTCGAGGCGGATCTCCTCGCCGGCGCCGAGCACGAGGACGCGCTGCACGAGGTTGCGCAGCTCGCCGAGATTCCCGGGCCAGGGATAGTTACGCAGACGGTTCTGCGCCGCGACGCTGAAGCGCCGCAGCGGCAGATGCTGATCGTCGACCAAGCGGTCAACGTAGTAGCGCAGCAAGTCGGGCACGTCCTCGGCGTAATCGCGCAGCGGCGGCACCCGCAGTGTGATGACGTTCAGATGCGCGATGAGATCGCGGCGAAAGGGCTCGGGCGAGGCGCGACCCTCGAATTCCTCCTGCGCCGAGCTCACCCAGCGCACGTTGAGCGGCAGCCGCTCGCGACCGCCGACGCGGGTGTAGCTGCTCTGCTCGATGGCGCCGATCAAGGCGCGCTGCGCCTGGCTCGGCAGATCGTCGAGCCCGTTCAGAAACAGCGTTCCGCCGGCGGCCTGCTCGAGCGCGCCCTGCACCACCTTGCCGTCGCGCTCGCTGCCGAACAGCGCCGCGGCCGGATCAGGCCCGAGGCTCGCCGCAACCACCATGTGGAAAGGTTTCGAGGAGCGCGCGGAGAGCGAATGCAGATGCCGTGCATAGGCCTCCCGACCCGATCCCAGCTCGCCGATGAAGAGCACGGACGATGAGCTGGTCGCGGCCTGCTGCACGAGCTCGCGCAGATTCTGCGTGAGCTTGCTCTTGCCGATGGGCAGCGCGAGGGCCGAGCCCTGCGCCCGCTCGGACAGGCGCTTGCGCCGCCCGGCATCGAGCGCCCGCTCGACCGTACGCAGGAGCTTGGTGAGGGAGAGCGGCTTCTCGACGAAATCGAATGCGCCGAGGCGCGTCGCCTCGACCGCCGTCTCGACCGTGCCGTGCCCGGACATCATGACCACCGGACAGTCGTAGCCGTCGGTGACCGACCACTCGCGCAGCAGCGTGATGCCGTCCGTGTCCGGCATCCAGATGTCGAGCAGCACGAGATCGGGCAAGTGCGCCGCACGGGAGCTGCGCGCCTGCGTCGCGTCGGCGGCGACTTCCACCTCGTAGCCTTCCTCGGCCAGGATCTCCTTGCAGGAGCCCGCGGATGTCCGCCTCATCGTCCACCACCAGAATCCTCGAAGCGGTCATACCCGTTCTCTCCTGTGTTCGCTCTTGCGCGGCTCGCGCCCGGTCAGGCCGCGCGCCGCCTCACTCAACGGCAGCAAAATACGCACGCGGGCGCCGCCGGTGCGGCGATTATCCGCCTCAATGCGCCCGCCGTGTTCTTCCACGATTTTTTTCACGATCGCCAACCCCAATCCCGTGCCTTTGGGCTTGCTTGTGACATAAGGATCGAACACGGTGCCGATCAGGTCGCGCTGAAAGCCCGGCCCATTGTCCGACACGATGATCGCCGCCATATGCTTGGGACCATCTTCGACGGTTTGAGTTTCGATCTCGATGCGCGCGCCGTGCCCTGCCCTCGAGCGCCTCGAGCGAATTGGTCACCAGATTGTTGAGTATCTGCCGGATACGGACCCGATCGGCGGAGATTTGCGGCAAATTCGGGTCCAGCAGCAGGGCGAGCTCCGCGGTGCTCTCCTGAGCGCGGTACAGATCCACCACCTCGGTGATGAGCTGATTGAGGTCGAAGCGCGCCATGTGCATGTCCGGCGCCCGCGCGTACTCGCTGAAGGCGTTCACCATCTGCTTCATCGCCTCCACCTGCGCGACGATGGTGTGGGTCGCCCGCTCGAGTATCTGCGCATCCTCGGCATTCATGCTGCCCAGGAACTTGCGCCGCATGCGCTCCGCCGACAGCTGGATCGGCGTCAGCGGGTTCTTGATCTCGTGCGCGAGGCGGCGCGCCACCTCGCCCCAGGCGGCATCGCGCTGCGCCTGCAGGAGCGTCGTGATGTCGTCGAACACGAGCACCACGCCCGGAGCGCCGCCGACGTCGTTCGGCAGCGCCGTGCAGGCGCACATGAGCACACGCTTGCCGGACTCGGAGGGCAGCTCGATCTGCTCGCGCCAGTCGAGCTGATCTTCCTCGAGCCGCGACTTCACGGCGGCTAGAAAGTCGGTGAACAGCACGCCGTCGTTGATCGATTCGTCGAAGCGCGCGCCGACCGCCGCCTCGAGATCGACGCCGAAGATCGCGCTCGCCGCTTGATTGGCGGTGCGCACGGTGAGATCCGGCGTCAGCGACACCACGCCCGTCGACAGCCGCGCCAGGATCACGGCGAGGCCGGCGCGCTCCGCCTCCACCGCCTGCTGGCTGCGCCGCGTCTCCTCGCGCGCCCGGCCGAGCCGCTTGGTCATGTCGTTGAACGAGGTCACGAGGAAGCCGAGCTCGTCGCGCGAGGGCAGCGGCAAGCGCGTGTCGTAGTTGCCCTTGGCGACCGCGCGCGTGCCGGCGATCAGATCCTGCACCGGCTGCACCAGGCGCTGCGCGGCGAAGAACGCACCGTAGACTGCCGCGATCAACGACATCAGCACGACGAACGTCAGGATCAGCACGAACGTCGACTCGAGCGGGTCGGCGCAGCTGCACGAGGTTGGCGTACTGCGTGTAGGAGCGCTGCACCGTGTCCGCGAGCTGCGAGAGCTGCTGCGGCACCGGATAGAGCGCGATCAGCACGTGCGAGGGCGCATTCGGTCCGGCGTCGAGAGGCGCGGCGGCGCGAATCACGTAGCCGCCCCGTCGCGTCGGTGTCGAGGCTCACGTACGGCCGCCCGCGGCGGATCTGCAGCATCATCTCGTCCGTGGCCGGTGCCGGCAGCGTATCCATGGGCTGATCCGAGCTCGTCGCGATGATCTGCGTCGGCGCGCCGACCACCGTGAATTCCAGCGCGCCGCTGTCGCGCCGCTCGCGCTCGAGGGTCGAGAATAAATTGAAATCCGTGAGTCCCGACAGCTCGTGCGCCACCACCTGGGTGTGCTGCAAAAACTCGCGCACGCGCACCTCGAGCGCCGCATGCGACAGCTCGCGCGTGTCCTTCAGGCCCTGGCTCACCTCGATCTCGAACCAGCTGTCGATGCCGCGGCTCAAGAACTGCAGAGCGAAGTAATAGACGACCAGGATCGGCGCGACGGCGAGCACGCTGAAGATCGCGACGGTGCGGCCCTTCAGGCGCGAGCCCGGGACGTGCCTGCGGAAGTCCTTGACGAGCTGATAGAGCTTGCCCGCGAGCAGCACGAGCAGCGTCAGCAGACCCGCGATGTTGACCAGCAGGATCCACGGGCAGCCAGCGCTCGAAGGCCTGCGAGTTCTGCGCGGCCGAGGCCAGCAGATAGAGCGCCACCAGCCACAGCCCCACGCCCAGCGAGCCGAGCACGGTGGAGCCGTATTTGCGCGTTAAGGCTGCAGCGTCCATGTGTACCAGTCGCTCTCCCGGTGCCACTCGTTGACCCAGAACATCAGCAGGCGCAGCGTGAACGGCACGTGCCCATAATCGATCCTCGCCCGCACGCTGGCCTCGTAGCGGCGATCGGGGGACAGGAGCGCCTTGTCCAGCACCGGGAGGCTGCGCACTTCCGACAGCTGCTCGAGCGCCGCATCGACGGTGGGGAGCGATTGCTGCTGGCCGCTGTTCTCGTTGCGCAGGATGTAGCGTGCGCTCACTGCGTTGTATTGCAAGTCGTAGCGCTGGGTGAGCTCCGCGACTCGCGAATTCGGCACGAGCTGGCGCACCCGCTCGACGTCCAGATCGACCTCCAGGATGAGCGGCACGCCCTCGCTCAAGCCGCGGCGCACCGCGTCGCTGATCGGCAGAGCCATGCGCGCGTTGAGGTGATAGACGCCGCCGGTGAGCTCGAGATCAGCCGAGCGCACCTCGAAACGACCCTCCAGACCCTCCGCGCGACAGGGCGCGACGGCCGTTGCCAGGAGTGCGACGGTCAGTAGCGCGGATCGCAAGGCCGGAAATGTCGCCGAGAGTCTCATCGTTTGGTCAATGCAGCATAATAGAAGCCGTCGGCACTCGCCTCACCGGGGAGTATCTGCCGGCCGAGCGGGTCCGACTGGCCGAAGGCCGGCCATCCCTCCCACTCCTCGACCGGCACGGCGGCCGCATCGGCGGCGGTACGATCGAGAAAAGCCCGGACCAGCCCGCCGTTCTCGCGCCGGGTGAGCGTGCAGGTCGCATACACCAACCGGCCCCCGCGGGCGAGCATGCCGAATGCGGCGTCGAGCAGGCGCGTCTGCAGCGCGCGGCATCTTGGCGAGCTCCTGCGGCGAGCGGCGCAGGCGGATGTCCGGATGGCGGCGGATGACGCCGAGCGCCGAGCACGGTGCGTCGAGCAGGATGCGATCGAACGGCACGCCGTCCCACCAGCCCTCCGGGCTCGCCGCATCGCCGTGCACGAGCTCGGCCTCGAGTCGGCCGCGCTCGAGGTTCTCGCGCACGCGCTCGAGGCGCCTGCGATCGACGTCGACCGCGACCAGCCGCGCGAGGCCGGGCTCGCGCTCCGCCATGAGCGCCGTCTTTCCGCCGGGAGCCGCGCAGGCGTCGAGCACCCGCTGGCCCGGCTCGAGCTGCAAGGGAAACGCGACGCATTGAGCGCCGAGATCCTGCACCGACACCACCCCGTCGGCGAATCCCGGCACCTCGCCGACGTCGCGCGGCGTGGTCAGGAGCACGGCCTGCGGCACGCGCGGCTCTGCGACCGCCTCTATTCCCGCCTGGCGGAGCGTCGCGACGTAATCGGCCGCGGTGCCATGCCGCGTATTCACACGCAGCCACATCGGCGCCTGTGCATCGCAGCCCGCGAGGATCTCCGTCCAGCGCTCCGGCCAGTCCTCGCGCAGACGCTGCGCGAGCCATTCCGGGGCGGCGTAACGGGCGGCGGGATTTCGAGCGATGTCCGCCTCCAGCGACTCGCGCTCGCGCAGATACCGTCGCAGCAGCGCGTTGACGAGTCCCGCGGGTCGCCCGGCGGCTTTCGCCGTGCTCACGGCCGCATCGACCACGGCATAGTCGGGCGTGCGCGCATCCTCGAGCTCGAACAGCGCCACCGACAGGATGGCGCGAACGAGCGGCTCGAGCGACTTGCCCGGCTGCGTGAGCAGGCGACGCAGAATGGCCTCGTGGCGATAGAAGCCGCGCACCGCACCGAAGGAGAGCGAGCGCGCCGGCGCTACCAGCGTGCGAGGCGCCTCCGCGAGCGCAGCCTCGAGGGCGGCATCCAGCGTGACACGCTCGCGCAAGACGCGCATGGTCACCTGGGCCGCCAAGGCTCGCGCGTCGAGAGCCGCGTTGCTCATGGGTTCGAGAAGCTCGCCCCCGCGAGCCGCTGCGAGTTCAGGATGTCGGCCGCGGTCATGGGTTTGCGCCCGGCGAGCTGCAGGCGCGTCACGCGCAGCGCGCCGCGCCCGCAGGTCACGTCGATGCCGCTTGGGCCCGCGTCGATCACCGTTCCGGGGGGCGCCGCGGCGCCCGCGCCGCGCGTCCGCGGGCGCGAGCTCGGCCTCCCAGATGCGCAGCTGCTGCGCTCCCCAGCGAGTCTGCGCGACCGGTGCGGGATTGAACGCCCGGACCTTGCGCAGCACCTCTGCCGCATCCGCCCGCCAGTCGATCTCCGCCTCGGCCTTCGAGATCTTCTGCGCGTAGGTGACGCCGGCCTCGGGTTGCGGCGTCTCGGGCAAGCCGTCCCCCGCGCAAGCGCATCGAGCGTCTCGCGCAAGAGCTCCGCGCCGAGCACGGCCAGCCGATCGTGCAGCGTGCCGCCGGTGTCGCCGCTCCTCGATGTCGACGGCGCGCGCCGCGAGCATCGGACCCGGTATCGAGCCCGGCCTCCATGCGCATGATGGTGACGCCCGTGACCGCATCGCCGGCGAGCAGCGCGCGCTGGATGGGCGCGGCGCCGCGCCAGCGCGGCAGGAGCGAGGCGTGGATGTTGAAGCAGCCGAGGCGTGGTGCGGCGAGGGCCGCCGGCGGCAAGATCAGGCCGTAGGCCACCACCACCAGCGCGTCGAGATCGAGTGCCCGCAGAGTATCGAGGCGTCGTCGGGCGACTTGAAGGTGGCGGGCTCGAGCACCGGGAGGCCGAGCTCGAGCGCGCGCTGCTTCACCGGACTTACCTGCACATGGCGGCCGCGGCCCGCGGGCCGGTCGGGCTTGGTGAACACCGCTTGAACGGCGTGCTCCGAGTCGGCCAGGGCTTCGAGCGCCGGAACCGAGAATTTGGGCGTACCGGCGAAGCCCAGTCTCAACGCGCGTTGTGCCAAGGAGGCGCTAGAGAGCCGGAACTGGCGTGCGGACTTCGGCCGGGGAGCGCTGCTTGCGCTCCTTTTGCAAGCGGCGCCGGATCAATTGACGCTTGAGCTCGGACAGATAGTCGACGAAAAGCTTGCCTTCGAGGTGATCCATCTCGTGCTGGATGCACACCGCGAGCATGCCGTCGGCCTCGAGCTCGAAGCGCTCGCCGTTGCGGTCGAGCGCCCGCACCTTGATGCGCTCGGCGCGCTCGAGCTTGTCGTAGATTCCGGGGAGCGACAGGCAGCCTTCCTCGCCGGGAGCGCGGCCCTCGGCGGCCAGGATCTCCGGATTGATGAGCACCATGGGCTGATCGCGCGTGTCGCTCACGTCGAGCACCAGCAGCCGCCGATGCACGTCGACCTGGCTCGCGGCGAGACCGACGCCCTTCGCGGCGTACATGGTCTCGAGCATATCGTCCGCCAGCTGCCGCACCGCATCATCGACGACGGCGATGGGCTTCGCCTTGGTACGCAGGCGCGGATCGGGATACTCGAGAATTGCCAGCTTTGTCATGGGAGTTATGAGATGGATATCGTGTTTTTGGCCGAGGATAGTTGCTAAAGTTCCGCCGCTGCTTAACTTAATGGCGCGTTTGCGGCGGTGCGCAGGGCGCCGCGATCGTCGAAAACGGGCGATACGTCCCAGTCCTTGGAGGCAGGTCGGCAGTATACCAGCCGGCCCGGCACCATATGACTGGCGACTCATGGGAGCGAACTTAGAATGCAACGCCATCAGACAATTGCCTTGGTACTCGCAATCGCCGCGGTCACAGGTTGCCGCACGGAGCCCCCGCCCGAGCCCCACAGCGCCGTGGTGCAGGACGACAGCGCGGTGCAGGGTACTGTCGTCGGTGATCATCGGACCGCGATGGAAGCGGCCATCGACTCCGGGACGGGCGCCACGACCTCAGCCCCTCCCGCCGCAGGCCGCCACGAGGGCCTGCAGCTCGCGCCGAATGCGCCCGACAGCTATACCGTCAAGCGCGGCGACACCCTGTGGGGCATCGCCAAGGTATTCCTCAAGGATCCCTGGTACTGGCCGGAGATCTGGCAGGTCAATCCGCAGGTGCAGAACCCGCACCTGATCTATCCCGGCGACACCCTGCACCTGGTGTACGTCGACGGCCGGCCGCGAATCGTGCTGCAGCCGGGCAGTCTCGAGCGCGGCAACGGCGCGCGGGTCATGCCGCGCGTGCGCAGTCAGCCGCTCGAGGCGGCGGTGACCACCATTCCCTACGAGACCGTCGCGGCCTTCATGTCCAAGCCCTCGGTGCTCGAAGAGAAGCAGATCAAGACCGCCCCGTACGTGCTGTCGACGCGCGACTCGCACGTCGTCATGTCGGAGGGAAACACGGTCTACGCGCGCGGCTTCAAGCGCTCCGGTCGAGCTCGGCGCGCACTACAACCTGGTGCGCGTCGGCGAGCCGCTGCGCGACCCGGACGACAACCGCATCCTGGGCTACAACGGCGTGTACACGGGCACCGGCCACGTCACCCGCGGCGGCGACCCGGCGACGCTCATCATGACCGAGTCGACGCGCGAGACCTACCCCGGCGACAAGCTCCTGCCGGGCGACGTCGACGTGCCGCTCGACTTCATGCCGAGCCCGCCGAAGATGAACGTCAAGGGGCGCATCATGGCGGTATCGGATGGCGTGACGCGTCATCGGTCAGTACGAAGTCGTGGTCATCAATCGCGGCATTCGCGACGGCCTGCTGCCGGGCAACGTGCTCGCGGTGTATCTCGGCGAGCGAACCGGTGTACGACAACTCCAAGCACGGCTTCGTGCACGCACCCTCTCTCTTCGCGAAGAAGGTGGATCTGCCGGACGAGCGCACCGGCACGTTCATGGTGTTCAAGACGTTCGATCGCATGAGCTTCGGGCTCATCATGGAGGCGACCGACGTCATTCGCGTGGCCGACAAGGTTCAATCGCCCTGAAGTCTCGATCGTCCTGAAGTCGGGTCGCCGCGGCGTAAAGCGCCGCGACTCCTGCGAATCTGCGCGTTCCCGCGGCCATCCGAACGGCCGCCGCGCGTCTCTTTGCCGATACTGCGCGGCATGCCGCTCTTCGAGGACACCCTGGCCTGGGCCGCGGCTCGCGCGCACGCCCGCGCTCGATGCCGCGACGCTCGCGGCGGCGCTCGAGCGTCTGGGTTCGGCCGCCGCGTTGATCGGCGCCTCCGACGCCGAGCTCGCCGAGCGCCGGCGTCGGCCGACCGCGCGCGAGTACCTCAGCGCGCCCGCCGCGTGGCACGCCGCGGCGGAGCTCCGCTGGCTCGAGCACGCGAGCCATCATCTGGTGCCTTGCACCGCGGCGGAGTATCCCGGGATGCTTGCGTTCGCGCGACAACCGGCCCCTTGCGCTTTATGTCTCGGGACGCCTCGACGCGCTCGACGATCCGCCGCTGGCGATCGTCGGCAGCCGCCATCCGACCTGCCGGCGGCACGGAGACTGCATTCGAGTTCGCGCGCTCCCTCGCCGAGCGCGGGCTCGTCATCACGAGCGGCCTCGCCGCGGGCATCGACGCCGCCGCGCACCGCGGTGCGCTCGCGGCGCAGGGACTCACGGTGGCGGTGCTCGGGAACGGGCGTCGATCGCATCTACCCCGAGAGCAACCGGGCCTCGGCGAGGCCATCGTGGAGCGCGGCGTCCTGGTGAGCCACTTTCCCCTCGGTACGCCGCCGCGCCGCGTGAACTTTCCGCGGCGCAATCGGATCATCGCGGCCCTGAGCCTCGGCACGCTCGTGGTCGAGGCGGCGCGCGGCAGCTGGCTCGCTGATCACCGCCCGCGCCGCGCAACGGCTCGGGCGGACCGTGTTCGCGATCCCCGGCTCGATTCACAATCCCCTGAGCCGCGGCTGCCATCGGCTCATCAAGGAGGGCGCTCATCTGGCCGAAAGCGCGGATGACATATTGAGCAGACTCGATTTTTCCGGCCTTTTTTGCGCGCCCGCCGCGGGTCGCGAGCGCGCTGCAAACAGACAGCTCGACCGGGCGGGCATGGACAAGGAACACAAAATCTTGTTAGATGCGCTCGGCTTTGATCCCGCGGACCTCGATACGCTGATCGTTCGCACCGGACTCAAAGCAGAAGCCGTGTCCTCGATGATGCTGATCCTCGAGCTCGAAGGCCACGTTCAGGCCGCCCCCGGGGGCCGCTACTCCCGAGTCGCCAACAGGAGAGCCGGAGGTGAAAGATAACGTTCTCGATCTGCTGATCTACCTTTTCGAGAATTACATGAGCGCGGACGACGAGCCGCGTCCCGATCGCGCCACCCTCAAGGTCGAGCTGGACAAGGCGGGATTCGCCGAGGCCGACGTCGAGCGGGCACTCGAATGGCTCGACGGACTGTCGGGCGAGCAACTCGGCAAGGTCGCCGAAGCGACGGCGCGCGCCGTGCGCATTTTCAGCGGACAGGAGCTCTTGCGCCTGGACACCGACGTACGCGGCTACCTCCTGTATCTGGAGAACGTGCGCATCCTCTCCGGCACCCAGCGCGAGCTGGTCATCGACCGCCTGATGGCGCTGGAGGCCGACGAGATCGACATCGACCAGGTCAAGTGGGTCGTTCTCATGGTGTTGTTCAATCAGCCGGGCCAGGAATCCGCCTATGCGCAAATGGAAGATCTGGTCTTCGAAGAGCGCTCCGACGCCCTGCATTAGACGACCCTAGTACACCATTTGGGCAACAACCTCGTTATCGTGGAATCGCCTGCCAAGGCGAAGACCATCAAGAAGTACCTCGGCAAGGAGTTCGAGGTGCTGGCCTCCTATGGTCACGTTCGCGATCTGGTGCCGAAAGAAGGCGCCGTCGACCCGAAGCACCACTTCGCGATGAAGTATCAGCCGGTCGAGCGCAATCGCAAGCACGTCGATGCCATCGCCCGGGCCCTGAAGAAAGCCAAGGCTCTGTACCTCGCGACCGACCCCGACCGCGAGGGCGAGGCGATCTCCTGGCATCTGCAGGAGCTGCTGAAGGAGCAGGGCGCTCTGAAGGGCAAGGACGTGCAGCGCGTGGTGTTCTACGAGATCACCAAGAACGCGGTGCGCGAGGCGATGGAGCAGCCGCGCGGGATCTCGGTCGATCTGGTGAACGCCCAGCAGGCGCGGCGCGCCCTCGATTTTCTCGTGGGCTTCAACCTCTCGCCGCTCCTGTGGAAGAAGGTGCGTCCCAATCTGTCCGCCGGACGCGTGCAGAGCCCGGCGCTGCGCATGATCTGCGAGCGCGAGGACGAGATCGCGGCCTTCCAGCCGCAGGAGTACTGGACCATCGACGCCGAGCTCATGCACTCGGAGCAGAAGTTCCCGGCAAAGCTCGTGGAGTACCGGGGCGCCAAGGTCGAGCAGTTCAGCTTCACGAGCGAGAGCGCGGCGCGCGAGGCCGTGAGCACGCTCGAGAAGGCGGCGCGCGGCGAGCTCACCGTCCTCGCCGTCGAGCGCAAGCAGCGGCGGCGCAACCCGGCGCCGCCGTTCACGACCTCGACGCTGCAGCAGGAGGCCTCGCGCAAGCTCGGCTTCAGCGCGCAGAAGACCATGCGCGTCGCCCAGCAGCTCTACGAGGGCGTCGACATCGGCGAAGGCGCCGTCGGTCTCATCACCTACATGCGCACCGACTCGCTCAACCTGGCGCAGGAGGCCGTGGCGCAGATCCGCGAGCTCATCGTCGAGCTCTACGGCCCGGAGGGGCTCGCCGAGGAAGTGCGCGTCTATCGCACCAAGTCGGCGAACGCCCAGGAAGCCCACGAGGCGATCCGTCCGACCGATGCGCGCATCGTGCCGGCCGACATCGAGCGCAAGCTCGACGCCGATCAGTTCCGCCTGTACTCGCTCATCTGGAAGCGCACCATGGCGTGCCAGATGGCGCCCGCGGTCTTCGACACCGTCGCGGTCGAGCTGCTGGCGGGCACCGACGGTGCAGAGCGCACGGTGCTGCGCGCCAACGGCTCGACGCTGGTGAAGCCGGGCTACATATCGGTGTATCAGGAAGGCGCGGACGACGTCGTGCAGGACGATTCGGATCACGTCCTGCCGCCCATGAACGAGGGCGATCGCGTCAAGCTCCTCGCCGTGATCCCGTCGCAGCACTTCACCGAGCCGCCGCCGCGCTTCACCGAAGCCTCGCTCGTGAAGGCGCTCGAGGAATACGGCATCGGCCGCCCCTCGACCTACGCCTCCATCATCTCGACCCTGCGCGACCGAGAGTACGTGGAGATCGAGAACCGGCGCTTCACCGCGACCGACATCGGCAAGATCGTCAGCCGTTTCCTCACGCAATATTTCACCATCTACGTCGATTACGACTTCACCGCCAAGATGGAGAAGTGCGCTCGACGGCGTCGCCACCGGCGAGCAGGAGTGGGTGCCGCTGCTCGATCGGTTCTGGAAGCCGTTCATCAAGCTCGTGAAGCACACGGAAACCTCCGTGAGCCGCGAGGAAGTCGCGATGGCGCGCGACCTAGGGCTCGATCCCGCGAGCGGCAAGCCGATGAGCGTGCGCATGGGCCGCTTCGGGCCCTTCGTGCAGATCGGCACCAAGGACGACGAGGAGAAGCCCCGCTTCGCGGGCCTGCGGCCCGGCCAGAAGATGGACGCCATCACGCGCGAGGAAGCGCTGTTCCTGTTTCAGCTGCCGCGCAAGCTGGGGGCTACCGCAAGCGGCGAGGAGATCGTCGCCAACACCGGCCGGTTCGGACCCTATGTCAAATACGGGCCGAAGTACGTCTCGCTCAAGACCGACGATCCTTACACCGTCACCCTCGAGCGCGCGCTCGAGGTGATCCGCGAGAAGGAGATCGCGGACGCCAACCGTCTCATCCGGGACTTTCCGGACGCCGGCATCCAGGTGCTCAACGGCCGCTACGGACCCTACGTCAAGGACAAGACGCGCAACGCCAAGATTCCGAAGGACCGCGACCCCAAGAGCCTGACGCTCGAGGACTGCCAGGCGCTGCTCGCGGCAGCACCCGTGCGAACGTTCGGCAAGTGGGGACGCAAGAACGGCAAGGCCGGTGCCGCCAAAGCCGGTGCGCCCGCCAAAGCCAACGGCGCGTCCGCCGCGGCGGATGAGCCGGCCGCCGCGCCCAAAGCGACGCGTGCGCGCAAAAAGACCGCTTCGCCCGCCGCGGCCACGGCCCCGCCGGTGCGCACGGCTGCGCGGCTCGCTGCGAAGGGATCGAAAGCTGCTGCCAAGAAGCGGGCACCCGCGGAAACCGCGGCCGCGGCCGCGGCTCCGCCCGCCGCCAAGACGAAGCGCCGGAAGACTTAAACGCATGGGCGGCACCTCGGCAACGCCGGCGGCTCCGTCCGAGACGGATGCGGCGGCGGTGCGCCGCTACCTGCAGGATCTGCACGATCGCATCACCGCCGCCGTCGAGGCGCTCGACACGGCGCGGTTCCGGCGCGATGTCTGGCAACGGCCCGGCGGCGGGGGCGGCGAGAGCCGTGTGCTCAGCGGCGGGAATATATTCGAGCGTGCCGGCGTGTCCTTCTCCCACGTGATGGGCGAGAAGCTGCCGCAATCCGCCTCGAACTTGCGCCCGGAGATGGCCGGCGCGTCGTTCGAGGCGCTGGGGCTGTCGCTCGTTTTCCACCCGCACAATCCATTCGTGCCCACCACGCATTGCAACGTCCGCTTCCTGCAGGCGGCACCGCCCGGCCGGCCGCCGATCTGGTGGTTCGGCGGCGGCTTCGATCTCACCCCCTACTATCCGTTCGAAGAAGACGTCCTGCACTGGCACCGCACGGCCCGCGCCGCGTGCGCGCCTTTCGGCCCCGACCTGTATCCGAAGTACAAGGAGTGGTGCGACCGCTATTTCTTTCTGCCTCACCGCGACGAGACCCGCGGCGTCGGCGGATTGTTCTTCGACGATTTGAACGAGGGTGGTTTCGAGCGCTGCTTCGCCTTTATGCGCAGCGTGGGCGATCATTTTCTGCCCGCCTTTCTGCCCATTGTCGAGCGCCGCCAGCCTGAGCCGTGGGGTGAGCGCGAGCGCGCTTTCCAGCTCTACCGGCGCGGCCGGTATGCGGAATTCAATCTCCTCTATGACCGCGGCACCCTGTTCGGCCTGCAATCTCGCGGCAGAACCGAATCGATCCTGATGTCCATGCCGCCGCTCGCTCGCTGGGACTACGACTGGCAGCCGCAGGCCGGCTCCGCGGAATCGCGCCTGTACGAGTTCCTGCGTCCCCGCGACTATCTCAAGCCGTGACTCACGGCGCCGGGGCGCGCAAATCCTCGAGGACGCTCGCCTGTTCGAGCATCTCGGCCTCGTGCGGCGCGTCGCGGAAGCTCTCCGCGAGCGCCGCCGCGTACCACTGACGCATGGCCGGAAGCTCGAGCAGGCGCCGCACGTAGGCCGCCGCCCCAGCCTTGAGTTGCAGACCATAGGTTTGCACCCGGTAGGCCACCGGCGCGAAGAACGCATCCACGGCCGTGAACGAGCTTGCGGCGAGAAACGTGCCGCCGAAGCGGGCAAGTCCGTCGCTCCACAGGGTCTCGAGTCGCGCGATATCGCGCGCCAGGGCGGCCGGCGTCTCCTTGAGCCGCAAGCGCACCCCGCAGGTCATAGAGCAGCGGTTGCGCAGTTCCATGAAGCCCGAGTGCATCTCCGCCGCGGCGCTGCGCGCCCAGGCCCGCGCCTCGGCTCCCTGCGGCCAGACGCGGTCATGCCGTTCAGCGAGGTACTCGGTGATGGCGAGCGAATCCCACACGAGCGTCGATCCGTCGATGAGACAGGGTATCTTGCCGCTCGGCGAGAGCTTGAGGAAATCCCTCCACGCCGGCCCGCCGAATGGGATCAAATGCTCCTTGAACTCGATGCCGGCCGCGCTCATCAGCACCCAGGGCCGCAACGACCAGGACGAGTAATTCTTGTTGGCAATGTAGAGCTCGTACATCGGTCCGCCGCCGCCCTCAGGCGCCCCACACTTCGCGTGCATAGCGCTGGAAGTTTTGCCCCATGATCTTCTCGATGCGCGCAGCGGAATAGCCGCGCCGCGAAAGGCGCCCGGCGAGATCGCGAAACTGGTTCACACCGCGCAGATCGACGACGAACGGCAATGTATCGGGTCGCTCGCCCGCAGCGCTCACCCCGGCATTGCGGCGCGCCGCGACTTCCGCGGCGAGCACACTCTTGTACGCCTCCAGATCGTCGATGGCGGTCGTCGACCCGTCGGTGCCGATGCCCACGTGGTCCTCACCGCAGACGTTCACGGCGTGCTCGATGTGAGCCACGACGTCCGCCGCGGTCGCGTGACCCGTGGGATTCAGGAACGGCATGAAGTAGATGCCGACGAAGCCGCCCTTCGACGCCACCAGCGCGAGCTCTTCGTCGGTTTTGTTGCGCGGTAAATCGTTGAGCGCGCGACAGCCCGTGTGATTGATGGAAATCGGCTGCTTCGAGACTTGCGCCGCCTCGAGACAGGTGCGCTGGCCGCTATGCGACAGATCGACCATCACGCGCCGTGCATTGAGGCGCTCGACCACATCGCGGCCGAAGGGCGTGAGGCCGCGGTTCTCCGCTGCCATCGAGCCGTCGCCCAAGGCGTTTGCCGGGTTGTAGGTGAGCTGAATGACGCGCACGCCGAGGTTTGCGAATAGATCCACCCGGGTGACGTCGCTCCCCAGCATGGCGGCGTTCTGAAATCCGTAAATGATGCCGATCCGGCCTGCGGCGCGGGCGCGCAGTATGTCATCGGCCGTGTAAATCTTGAGCAGGTCGCGCGCGCCCTCGCGCACCCAGCCGTCCATCTGCGCGATGTCGCGCACGCTCTGCTCGAAGGGATCCGCATCCCCCGATACGTATCCCAGCGTGACGTTGACCGCCGTGAGGCCGGAATCGTGCGCATCGCGCAGCACCCGGGGCTCGAGCACGCTGCCTGAGGGGTCCTTGAGATTCGGATCTTCGAGGCCGCCGAGCGCGTTCACGATGAGCATGCCGGAAAGCGCCCGATCGCCCCCACGAGGCTGCGCGGGAGCAGCCCCGGCGGCGCTGCGCCGGGATGCGGCCAGAACCGCGGTGGCGGCCGTTAAAAAGACGCGGCGAGGAAGGGTGAGCATCGGCGGCGGCATTCTCCCTGCCGCCCACGCGCGGGTCAATGCACAATGCGCCCAATGAACTATCGGCATATCTATCACGCCGGAAACTTCGCCGACGTCGCCAAGCACGTGGGTCTCGTCTATTGCCTCGATGCCATGAAGCGCAAGGACACGGCGTTCTTCGTGCTCGATACCCATGCGGGCCGCGGCTATTACGACCTGCACGGAGCGGAGGCCCAGAAATCGGGCGAGGCGGAGCGCGGCGTGCAGCGTCTGCTGAGCTCCGCCGCCGCAGGCGAGCCGCTCGCGGCGTATTTCGCGGCGCTGGGAGCCCGGCCGGGCGCGCGCCTGGCCCGCTATCCGGGATCCCCGGCGCTCGTCGCCGCGGCGTTGCGCCCGCAGGACCGCGCCGTGTGCAACGAGCTCCTACCGGCGGAGGCCCGCGCAGCCGAGCGCGAGCTCTACTCGTCAGGCCGCCTGCGCATCGAAGTGGGCGACGGTTACGCGGCGCTGCGATCGCATCTGCCGCCGGCGGAGCGGCGCGGCCTGGTGCTCATCGACCCGCCGTACGAGAGCCCCGAAGAGCTCGCGTCCCTCAGCGCCGCGCTCGCCGACGCTCACCGCCGCTGGCCGACCGGCACCTTCCTCGCGTGGTATCCGATCGTGAGCGCCGTGCAACGCCGCCGCGTACACGCGCGCTTCGCCGCCTTGAGGCTGGCGAAAATGCTGCTCGCCGATCTCGCCGTCCACCCGGACGACGCCTCCGTGGGACTGGCCGGCAGCGGACTGTTGCTCGTCAATCCGCCGTACGGCGCGGATGATTTCCTGCGCGAGGCGTATCTGGCGATCCACGCAAGCCTGGCCGAGCCCGGCCGGGGCTATGTGGAAGTGGCGCGCCTCACGGCCGAACGAATGGCACAATGAAGCACCGGCCGATCGCGGCTGCTGCGGAGTAACGCACATGGATCCCGAGAATCTGCGCGATCAGCTGAAGAAACTCCACGAGGAACTGCACAGCGCCCGTCCCCAGGATCCGCACACCGATCGGCTGCGCGGCGAAATGCTCGAGGACGTGAAGCGTGCGCTCGCAAGCTCCGGACGCGGTCGACGAATCGTTCGCCGACCGGTTGGAGAGAGCGGCCGTGAAGTTCGAGGCGAACCACCCGACCCTGGCGGCAAGCTCGCGCCGCTTGATCGATTTGCTGGGCAAGGCGGGGATGTAGCCATGCAGCGGATCGCGGAACTGACTTTGCCGCAATTGATGACGCAGGATCCGCAGTTCGCCGCGGATCCCTTCGCTCAATTCGCGGCCGCGCGCAAGCAACATCCTTGGCTTGCGCAGAGCCCCTTCGGCTACGTCATCACCGAATATGCCGCCATCAAGGATCTGCTCGGCATGGACGAGAAGCTCCGGGTCGCCCACGAGGGCATGATCGAGCTCATGAACGCGCAGGGCTCGAAGTGGGGCGATTTCCAGCGCAACTCGATTTTTGGCCTGAGTAGCGAGCGTCACAAGAAGGTCCGCGATGTGCTCGCGCCGATGTTCACGCCGCGTGCGGCGAATCAGCATCGCGGGCTGATGCGGGAAGTGCTGTCGCGCCTGCTCGATGAGTGGGCGCCTAAGGCCAAGTTCGACTTCGAGGAGTTCGCCTCCTATTTCCCGGTGACCGTCATCTGCAGTCTCATCGGCGCTTCGTCCGAGGCGCTCCCGACGCTGCGCTCATCGCTCGAAACCCTGGGTCTGAGCTTCAATCTGATCCCCGGTTTCCTGCCCCGGCTCAACCAGGCGGCCGAGGTCATGGACCGGTTCGTGACCCAACTGGTCGCCGAGCGTCGCGCAGGAGAGCGGCCGAGCGCGGAACCGGACCTTTTGGATGCACTGATCGCTGCCAATGATTCCGGCGAACTGACCACCATCGAGATGGATAACCTGCTCATCTTTTTGTTCGTGGCGGGCTACGACACGTCGAAGAACGTGCTCACTTTCATCATGTACGAGTTGTTGAGCCGGCCCTCGCTATACCGGCGTTGCGCCGACGATCCGAGCTATTGCCGCAAAGTGGTCGAGGAGGGACTGCGCTACCAGAGCCCGGCCACTATTCCACGGCTGGTCAATGTGGATCTCGTCTACCGGGATGTAGTGCTTCCCAAGGACACCATGCTGTTCCTCCCCGTAGGCATGGCGACGCGCGATCCCTCAGCCGTCCTGAACCCGGACGATTTCGATCCCGAGCGTTCGCAAGACAATCGCCATCTCGCGTTCGGACGCGGGATGCACATGTGCCTGGGCCAGTTCATCGCTCGTGCACAGATCGAAGAAGGGCTGCACCTGATCGCACAGCGCATCACAGATCCGAAACTCGCGGGCCTGCCCGGGCATCGGCCGTTCATGGGCGTCTGGGGTCTGCGCGGCCTGCCGATCGAATTCACGCCTGCGCCGCGCTAGCCCGTCCAGACGATGGCGTCCTTGACCCGCGCGGCGACGCTCTCGACCTGGGCCAGATCGCCCTGCTCGCCCTTGACGAGAACCGCGATGCTGCCGTGGCCCGGCACCGGCACGATGATGCCGCGATACCCGCCCTCGTCGAACATCCGCGCGGCCGTGACATTCTCGTGCACGAGCACCATGACCGTGACCGGCCCCATGTCGGTCTGCACCACCAGATGCGGCACGTGGTGGCCGCGAAACAGGCAGCTCTGAGCGTAGCTCACCATGCCCGCCTCGGGCCGCAGCCGCATGTGCGCATCGCGCGAGCACCGGCGTCGAGATCCGCGGCCGGCACCGGTGACGTCGGTGCGCGCCCAGGCCTCGCGGCTCTCCCGCCATGTGAGCGACGACGTCCGCCGCCAGGCTCGCGTGCGGAGCACCGAGCCACAGCGTGCCGCACCACGAGCGCGACCACCACGCTCGCGGCCATCGCGAGCCAGCCGTCGCGGCACGCGCAGCCGCGCGCGAGACGTGCGCGCGCGCCTCGCGGCGCATCGACGCGCAGCGCGCGCTCGAGGCGTCCCTCGAAACGCAGCAGCCGCTCGAGGTAAGCCGGAGCATTCGCGGCAATGCGCGAGGTGCGCCGCGAGCTCCGGGGCTCGCGGCGTGCGGATTCGGCGAGCACCGCTCGTCGGTATTGCTGCGCAGTCGATCATGGTCGCAATCCTTGCGCCGTCCTCGGGATCCATCGCGGTGTCCTCGCCGCACAGCGCGCGCAGCTGCTTGCGCGCCGCGGAACAGGCGCGTCAGCACCGCGGCGTTCGACAGACCGAGCTCGGCGGCGATCTCGGCCGTGGAGTAGCCCATGAGCACCTGCAGCACCAACGGCTCGCGGTACTCCTCCGGGAGCTTGAACAGGGCGGCGCGCAGCTCCGCGAGATCCTGATCCTGCGAGGCCGCCAGCATCGGCTCCTCCCGCGCGATCAGCTCGTCGACGTCGACGGTCGCGAGCCGCTTGCGCTCGAAGCTGCGCGCGTACTCGCGCCGGATGATGGTCAGGAGCCAGGGCTTGGCGGCCGCTTCGTTCTTGAGCGAATCCCGCGCCTTCCACGCCCGCAGCATCGTCTCCTGCACCACGTCTTCCGCCAGGGCCAGGTCGCGGGACAGCCAGAAGGCGAAGCGCAGCAGATCCGGGCGCAGCGCTTGACATAGCGCCTGGAACCGGGCGCGCCGGACATTTCCGCCCACGTCGTCCTTCATGTATAAATCAGCGTCCGGCTTGCGATATCCCGGGCGCGATATTAGCGCGTTGCGACGGGATGCCGCAATCGAAGGCCGGCGCGCGGTGCGGCGGGCGCCGGGCGGATGCCAGACTGCCAGTCGGGAGTCACAGTCAAGATGACCGGAAATCGCGACGATTCATTTCCAACCACCCGCCTGCGGCGCATGCGCCGCGACGAGTTCTCGCGCCGCCTGATGCGCGAGACGCAGCTCACCGTCGACGCGCTGATCTACCCGATATTCGTCGTCGAGGGCACGAAGCAGCGTCAGCCGGTCGGCTCGATGCCCGGCATCGAGCGGCTGTCGGTCGACGAGCTGCTGCGCGAGTGCGCCGACATCGTGCGGCTGCCATTCCCGGCGATCGCCCTGTTTCCGGTCGTTCCGGCCGAGAAGAAGAGCCTGGACGCGCGCGAGTCCTGGAATCCCGAGGGCATCGCGCAGCGGGCGGTGCGCGCCGTGAAGAAGGAGTTTCCGGCCCTCGGCGTGATCACCGACGTGGCTCTCGATCCGTTCACCACGCACGGCCAGGACGGCCTGATCGACGAGGCGGGCTACGTGCAGAACGACCTCACGGTCGAGACCCTGGTGCGCCAGGCGCGCTCGCACGCGGACGCCGGCGCCGACGTGGTCGCGCCGTCCGACATGATGGACGGACGCATCGGCGCCATCCGCACGTCGTTCGAGACGGCCGGGCTTGGTCCACACCCGCATTCTCGCCTACGCGGCCAAATACGCCTCGAGCTTCTACGGTCCGTTTCGCGAGGCCGTCGGCTCGGCCAAGCAGCTCGGCGGCGCGCGGCAAGCACACCTATCAGATGGATCCGGCGAACTCCGACGAGGCGCTGCGCGAGGTGGCGCTCGACATCGCCGAAGGCGCCGACATGGTCATGATCAAGCCGGGGCTGCCGTATCTCGACATCGTGCGCCGGGTGAAGGACCGATTCGGCATGCCGACCTTCGTCTATCAGGTGAGCGGCGAGTACGCGATGATCATGGCCGCGGCCGCGCAACGGCTGGCTCGACGAGCGCGCCGTCGCGCTCGAAGCCCTCACCGCCATCAAGCGCGCCGGCGCCGACGGGATACTGACCTACTTCGCGAAACGCGCGGCGGGGTGGCTCAGGCCGTGAATCTGCCGCACGAAGCCGGGCCGGCCGATCAATACGGCGTGGTCGGACATCCGGTCGCGCACAGCTGGTCGCCGTTCATTCACGGCATGTTCGCGAAAGCGGCGGCGCAGAACCTCGTCTATCGGCTGTTCGACATCCACCCGGACGATTTCCGGCGCGAGACCTTGCGGCTGCTCACCGGCGGCGTGCGCGGCCTCAACGTCACGCTTGCCTCACAAGCAAGCGGCCGCGGAGCTCGTCAACGAGCTGACGCCGCGCGCGGCGCGGGCGCAGGCGGTCAACACCATCGCATTCTTCGAGGATGCGACGCTCCTCGGCGACAACACCGACGGCGTCGGCCTGATCCGCGATCTCGAGCACAACTTGAACATCGCGCTCGCGCGACAAGCGCGTGCTGATCCTCGGCGCGGGCGGCGCGGCGCGCGGCGTCGATCGGCCCGCTGTGCGAGCGCGAGCTGCGCTCGCTCACCGTCGCCAACCGCACGCCCTACAAGGCGCGCAAGCTCGCGGAGGAATTCTCCGACCTGGGCGACATCGAGGGCTGCACGTTCGGCGAGATCGAGGCCCGCCCTACGATCTCATCATCAACGCCACCTCGGCGAGCCTGCAGGGCGTGATGCCCGAGTTGCCGGGCGGTCTGGTGAGCGAGGAGACCGTTTGCTACGACATGGCCTACGGCCGCGGCCTCACGCCCTTCACGCGCTGGGCGCCTCGCTCAAGGCCGGCCGGATCAGCAAGGGCTGGGGCATGCTGGTCGAACAGGCGGCCGAATCGTTCCTGCTCTGGCGCGGCATCCGGCCGAGCACGCAGCTCGGTGCTCGAGGCGCTGAACCAGGAGGAGTAGCGCGCCCCTCGCCGTGCGCAGCTCCCCGCCCGGCCGCTTCAACGCATGGTGACGAGCTCCTCGGCGCTGGTCGGATGGATGGCCACCGTGTCGTCGAAATCGCGCTTGGTCGCGCCCATGCGAATCGCCACCGCGAATCCCTGCAGCATCTCGTCGGCGCCCGCGCCGATGATGTGGCAGCCGACGATCTTCTCCTCCGGGCCGACGCACACCAGCTTCATGTCGGTGTGGGTCTTGCGCGTCGTGAGCGCGTGATACATCGGCGTGAAGTCCGCGACGTACACCTTGACCGCATCGCCGAACTGCGCGCGCGCCTCGCTCTCGCTCAAGCCCACCGTGCCGATGGGCGGGTGGGTGAACACCACGGTCGGGATCAAGTCGTAGGAGAGATGCCGGTCGCGCTTGCCGCCGAACAGCCGGTCGCTGAGCCGCCTGCCCGGCCGCGATCGCCACGGGCGTGAGCTGGGCGCGGCCGGTCACATCGCCGATCGCGTACACGCCCTCGACGTTGGTGTTCTGGAAATGCATCGGTCGCCACGAAGCCGTCCGCGTCGAGCGCGACGCCCGCGGCGCGCAGATCGAGGCCCGCGACGTTCGCCGAGCGGCCGATCGCCCAGAGCACGCAGTCGTATCCCGGGAACTCGCGTCCGTCGGCCGCCACCAGGGTCTTGCGTCCAGACTGCTCGAGCAGCGCGCCCGGCACGACGCGCGTGTGGATGGCGAGTCCCTCGGCGAGCATCTCGCGCATCAGCGATTTGCCGAGCATCACATCGAAGTGCGTCAGCAAGTGATCCTTGCGGATGAACAGCTCGGCCTCGCTGCCGAGCGCCTGGAACGCCGACGCCAGCTCGCAGGCGACGTAGCCGCTGCCGACCACCGCCACGCGCTGCGGGCGGGCCTCGAGCTCGAAGAAGCCGTCGGAGGTGATGCCGAGCTCGGCGCCCGGCACTCGCGGCACATCCGGATATCCGCCGGTGGCGATCACCACGTGCGCCGCGCGTGAGCCGCGCGCCGTTCACCTCCACCGTGTGCGCGTCCAGAAACTTCGCCCGGCCCGCGATGTACGCGACGCCCTTCGCCGCCAGGTTGCGCGCGTAGATCGCCGTTGAGGCGCGCGACGTAGGCATCGCGCTTCTTCTTCAGGGCCGACCAGTCGTTGCCGCCCGCCTCGGCGGCCGTGCCGATCGCGAAGCCGTAGTCGCCGGCGTCCGCGAGGGCCGCCGCGATGCCCGCCGCGTTCCACATCACCTTCTTCGGAACGCAGCCGACGTTCACGCAGGTGCCGCCGAGCCGTCCCGATTCGATCACCGCGGTCTTGGCGCCGTACTCGGCCGCGCGCTGCGCGCAGGCGAGGCCGCCGCTGCCGCCGCCGATGCTGATGAGATCGAAGACATCGCTGGACACAGTGAACTCCGTCGCGACACGAGAACCCAATGCAGCAATGATATACCCGTTGAGGCGCCGCCCTTCCTGCGGCATGGCGTCGGGCCGCCATCGACCGCGCGGTGCGGCGGCTCTGCTAGAATTCTGACGGTGGCAACCGAACCCATGGAAAATCCCCTGCTCGAGATCGACGCCCTGCCCGCCTTCGACCGCATCGCGGCGGCCCACGCGCGGCCCGCGCTCGAGCGGGTGCTTGCCGATAATCGCGCGCGGCTCGCCGAGCTGACGGCGCAGCCGGCAGCCGACGTTCGCCTCGCTGGTGGTTCCCGTCGAGGAGCTCAGCTACCGCTTGAGCCGCGTGTGGAGTCCGATCGGCCACTTGAACGCCGTGGCCAACTCCGAGGCGATGCGCGAGGCCTACAACGAATGCGTGCCGCTGCTCACCGCCTACTCCTCGGAGCTCGGCCAGAACGCGGCGCTGTACGCGGCGCTACGCGCACGTGCAGCGAGACCGAGGGCGCCAGCCTCGACCCGGCACAGCGCAAGTTGCTCGAGAACTCGCTGCGTGATTTTCGTCTCGCCGGCGTCGATCTGCCGCCCGATCGCAAGACGCGCTACCGCGAGGTGGTGCAGCGGCTCGCGCAGCTTGCGACCAAGTTCTCCGAGAACGTGCTCGATGCCGCGCGCGCCTATCACCCGGCACGTCACCGACGAGGCCGAGCTCGCCGGGCTTGCCGGCGAACGCGGTCGATCGCGCGGCGCAAAGCGCGCGTGAGTCGGGACGCAGCGGCTGGCTGTTCAAGCTCGATCAGCCGACCTACATGACCGTCATGACCAGCGCACGAGAGCGAGCGGTTGCGGCGCGACATCTACGAGGCCTGGGTCACGCGCGCCTCCGAGCTCGGCCCGAGCGCCGGCCGCTTCGACAACAACCCGATCATTGCCGAGATCCTGCCGCTGCGACACGAGCTCGCGCTGCTGCTGGGCTTTGCGACCTTCGCCGACTACGCGCTCGCCACGCGCATGGCGAAGAGCGGCAAGCAGGTGCTCGGTTTCCTCGACGATCTGGCGCGGCGCTGCCGCCCGGCGGCGCGCCGCGAGTTCGCCGAGCTCGAGGAGTTCGCCGGCCGCAAGCTCGAGGCCTGGGACCTCGCCTACTTCAGCGAGCGCCTGCAGGAGAGCCGCTTCAGGGTGTCGCAGGAGGCGCTGCGCCCCTACTTTCCGCTGCCCAAAGTGCTCTCCGGCCTGTTCACGGTCACCGAGCGGCTGTACGGCATCACGGTGCGCGAGCGGCCCGGCGTGGCCGTCTGGCATCCGACCGTGCGCTACTACGATCTCGCGGATCGCGACGGGCGAATCCTCGCCGGGTTCTACCTGGATCCCTATTCGCGCGCCGAGAAGCGCAGCGGCGCGTGGATGGACGAATGCGTCGTCGCCAAATCGCTCCCCTCCGGCAATGCCCTGCCCGTCGCGCAGCTGGTGTGCAACTTCACGGCGCCGGTCGGCTGCGGCGCCCTCGCTCCTCACGCACGACGAGGTGACCACGCTGTTCCACGAGTTCGGCCACGGTCTGCACCACATGCTCACGCGCGTGCCCTACCCGAGCATCGCGGGCATCAACGGAGTCGCCTGGGACGCGGTCGAGCTGCCGAGTCAGTTCATGGAGAACTTCGTCTGGCGCGCCGAGGTGCTGCCGCTCATATCGGCGCACGTGGTGACCGGCGAGCCGCTGGGCGCTGACATGCTGAAGCGTCTGCTCGGCACCCGCACCTTCAACGCGGCGCTCGACACCCTGCGGCAGATCGAGCTCGCGAGCTTCGATTTCGAGCTGCACGCGAGCTTCGACCCGCGCCTCGGCGCGCAGGTGGCGCAGACTCTCGAGGACGTGCGGCGGCGGGTGGCGGTCGCGCCGGCGGCGCCGTTCAATCGCATGCCGGCGAGCTTCTCGCACATCTTCGCCGGCGGCTACGCCGCGGGCTACTACAGCTACAAGTGGGCCGAGGTGCTCGCCGCCGACGCATTCGAGGCGTTCGAGCAGGCCGGCGTGTTCGACCCTGCCACGGCCGCGCGATTCCTCGACTCGATCCTGGCGCGCGGCGGGAGCCTGGATGCGATGGATGCGTTCGTGCGCTTTCGCGGCCGCCAGCCCGACGTGCGGCCGCTGCTCAAGCAAACCGGTATCGCCGCGTGATGCGCGGCGCCGCGCCGGCCCTCGTCCTGGCCGCCGCGTCGCTCGTGTTTGTCGTCTCCACGGGTCCGGGCCGCAACCGCCTACGTGAGCGACCAGCTCGTGCTCAACGTCTACACCGAGCAGAATCAGCAAGGCCAGCGGCTCGCGACGCTGCACTCCGGCGCGCGCGTGGAGACGCTCGCCACCAGCGGCGATTTCACCCAGGTGCGTCTGCCGGACGGCACCACCGGCTGGGTGAAGAGCTCCTATCTCACGACCGACGAGCCCGCGGCGGTCCGTGTCAAACAGCTCGAGGAGGAGCTCGACCGCAGCCGCGCGACGACGCCGGCGCTGGCCGAAGCCGCGGCCAAGAGCGAGCTGGAACGTCGCGAGCACGAGCTCGCGGACAAGCAGGCGCAGCTCGACAGGAGGCCGAGCTGGATGCGGCGCTCGCGACCCGCGTGCCCGGGGCCGGCGCCGCACCACCCGCACGACCGCACACGCGCGGCGCGGGCCTCTGGCTCGGCATCGCCATGGCGGCCGCTGCGCTCGGATTCTGGGGGGGATACGTCACGCTGGCGCGGCGCGTGCGGCGCAAGTTCGGCGGTCTGAAAGTTTACTTGAGCGACCTTTGACATATGCCGGAGATGAGAACTACGTACATGGCGGCGGAGGGCTGACGGGCTTAAACTTCCGCGATGTACGAGCTACGCCGTAACGACTTCGACGTTACGAATTCCGTTCAAGTCAGCGCCACGCCGGCGGTGGCCCACGCGGTGCGCGAACTGTTCGCAACCGCCTGGCCCGGCGAGCCCTTCGACCGCGTCGCGGTCGCGTTCGAGGAGTTCGAGCGCCTGTTCTCCGGTCGCATGCCCGGCTATCACGGCGTCGACACCATCTATCACGATCGGCAGCATTCACTCGACATGACGCTCGCCATGGCGCGCCTCCTGGTCGGGTACGAGCTCACGATCGACGGGCCGCAACGCTTCGGCGCGGAGCGGGCGATCATGGCGCTGGTCACCTCGCTGTTTCACGACGCGGGCTACATCCGCGAATTCGACGACCGGGTGCACCGCAACGGCGCCGAGTTCACTCTCTATCACGTGACGCGCAGCGCCCACTTCCTCGCGCGCTTCTGCCGACCATCGGCATGGAAGCTGGGTGCCGGTGTCGACCCGCATCGTTCATTTCACCGGCTACGAGATCAAGCTGAGCCAGATCCAGTTGGCCGACAGCCGCGACCGCAAGTGCGGACACCTCCTCGGCACCGCGGACCTCATCGCGCAGATGGCGGACCGCTGCTACCTGGAGAAGTGCCGCGACCGGCTCTACCCGGAATTCGTGCTCGGCGGCATCGCCGCGGCGCCCGCGAGCGACGGCACCATGCAGGTGCGCTACAGCTCCGGACTCGACCTTCTGCGCCAGACGCCGGGGTTCGTGCGCGAGACCCGCACGCAGCCGCCTCGACGGCGAGTTCGAGCAGGCCTACCGGTACGTCGAGCCGCTGTTCGGCGGCAAGAATCCCTATCTCGAAGCCATCGATCGCAACGTGGATTATCTGCAACGCATCCTGCGCGCCGAGCGATGGCGAATGCTGCGGCGAAATCCGCCCCTGTTCACCCCCGGCGCCGAGCTCGGGCTGGTGCGCGGCCTGATGGTGAATCGCCTCAAGACGATGTGGGCCTAAGCCGGCGGCAATCGATGCGCCCGCGACGATAGACGCGCCGTGCAGCTCCTCGAGACGCTCGAGCACGGAGTCCTTGCCCGCGAGCGGCGCATCGCGCAATGCATCGCGCAAGCTCCGCGACACGCAAGCGCCGCCGCGCAGGCTCCGCGAGCGGCGCGAAACTGAAGTGCCACGGCTCCGGCTGAACCCCCGAAAGCACGCCGCGAAACGGCCGGAAGAATCCGAAGCGGGCGGCATTCGCCTCGAGCCACGCGGTCGAGCGGCCCGAAGGGCCCGAGCGGGGCGTACTCGTCGCGCGATGAGCTGCACGCGATATCCGGGCGGGATGGCCGCGCGATCGATGAGATCGAGATCGGTGCCCCAGTGATGGCGGCTCGCGCCCGGCAGCGCCGACCACACGCAAGATCGCATCGATGCGCTCCGCAGGCGGCAGCGCCAGCGCCGCGACGGGGCGGCCCGACGCATCGTTGAGCGGTCGCCTCGCCGTTGAACTTCGCGTTCCAGATCGTGAGCTGGCGGTCGAAATCGCGAAAGGCGCTCTGCGGAACGAGATCGAATCCCGCCTGCGCAGCGGCGCGGCGCAATCTCAAGAACGGTGTGATCACCTGCGCGTGCAGCGCGCACGGCGGATCCGTCGAGTCCTCGATGTGGCTGCGGGCGCGGCCGGTGAGCTCGGCCGGCGTCACGAGGCGAATTCGCGGCCGGCGGCGAGCTCCACGACCTGATCGATGACGTGCACGAAGGTCTCGACCTCCTGCGCGCCCGACACCGAGTACTGCCGGTCGAAAATGAAGGCGGGCACTCCGGTGATGCCGAGCACCGTCGCGTGCCGCTCGGCGGCGACGATGCCGTCCTGCCCTTCGCGCAGCACCACCGCGGCGCGGGCTCTCGCGCTCCGACAGGCCGGCCTCGACGCCGAGGCGCACCAGCTCCTCGATGTCGCCGATATTGCGGCCCTCCTCGAAGTAAGCCTGCATGACGCGCTCCATGACCTCGCCGGCCAGGTTGTTGCGCCCCGCGTGCGCGATCAGCAAGTGGGAGCGCCGCGTATTCGGCAAGCGCTCGATCAGATCGAAGCGAAACTGCAGGCCGACCGCCTAGCCGTGGCGCACCAGCGCGGCCTGTGCGTCCGCGATCTGCGTCGAATCGCCGAATTTGGACGCGAGATAGCCGGCGCGCTCGACGCCGTCCCAGGGCAGATCCGGATTCAGCTCGAAGGGTCGCAAGTTGATCAAGGGCTCGTAATGAGGCCGCGCCGCCAGGGCGAGCTCGAAACGCCGCTTGCCGAGGTAGCACCACGGGCAAACCGTATCCGGAAAATATCGATGCGAAACTGCGTGCCCATGCGGTCCCGATTGTACCCGGCCCCTTATAGGGTTTGGTGTGAACGAGTATCATCCCTCAATGGCGCAGAGCCTCAAAACCAAGTATTTACTGCTCGCCCTGGGGGTGGGCGCCGGGCTCTCGCTGCTGCTCGGGGGTTTCGCCTACTACGAGCACCGGATCGACAGCGCCGACATCGCCCGGCTCACCTACGCGACGGTCGAGCAGAAGCTCGAGGGCGATCTCGAGGCGCGCGGCAACAGCGTGGGCAATGTGACCGGCGCGCTGCTCGCCTCCGCCTTTGCCGCGCACAACACGGCGGCCATCGCCTCGATCGCCGGACGGCTGCTCGAGGAGCACGACATCGAGCGCGTCGAGGTCACCGATGCGCGCGGCGTGGTGGTGTTCAGCGGCAGCAGTCCCCAGAGCGAGCCGACGCGCAACGATGCCGCCTTGCGCAGGCGACGCTGCGATCCGCTGGTCGTCACCAACAGCATCCCGCCGGGTATTGCGGCGCCGGCACAACGCGCCGGCACGCTCAAGATCTGGGTGAGCCGGGCGCAGATGCAGGCGACGCTCGCGAGCATCGGCGCGCAGCTCGAGCATCCAGCAAGGCAGCCAGCTCAAGCGCATGCGCGCCATGCTCGCGCGCGTGACGCTGCCGCTGATCGTGCTCGGTGCTGATCGGGGCCTGGTTCTTCACGCGCCGCTGGCGCGAGGCCGATCTCGGCGCTTATCCGTTCCGCCGACCGGATCGGCGAAGGCGACTACACCCGTCCGTTCGACGTCGCGCGCCGCGACGAGCTCGGCGAGCTGCAGCACGCGCTCGAGCGCATGCGGCAGAAATTGAGCGAGACGACGATCACCAAGAACTACCTCGACACGGTGCTCAACAGCCTGAGCGACTCGGTGATCGTGACCTCGCCGGACGGCCTCATCAAGAGCTGCAACGAGGCGACGCAGCGCCTGCTCGGCTACTGCGAGGCGGACCTCGTGGGCAAGTCGCTCTCGGCTTCATCGACGAGGCGCACCGCAGCGCCTTCGATCTGGGAGGCGCGGCGCCCGAGGCGCGCGAGACGGTGCTGCGCACCGCGAGCCGGCAGACCATCCCGGTGTCCATGGCATCCTCGACCATCACCTCTCCCGACCCGCAGTTCCAGGGCGACATCTACGTCGCGCGCAACATCACCGAGCGCAAGCGCGCCGAGCGGCGCATCCGCTATCTGGCGCGCTACGACACGCTGACCAAGATGCCGAATCGCATGCAGTTTCAGCACCTGCTGCAGCAGGCGATCGCGCGGTCGCGCCGCAATCAGCGCTCGCTCGCGCTCCTCTATCTGGACCTCGACCGCTTCAAGGACGTCAACGACACCTTCGGTCACTCGGCCGGCGACCGCACGCTCGAGATCCTGAGCGAACGGCTCACCCGCGTGCTGAGCAAGGACACCGTCATCGGCCGGCTGGCGGGCGATGAATTCGCGATGTTCGTCGACGACCTGCCCGCGGACCTCGACAATCGTCCGAGTCTGGGCGCGCTCGCGCGCACGCTGCTCGATGAGATCAGCCGCGCGTTCTACGTGAACCAGCAGGAGGTCTACCTCACCGCGAGCGTCGGCATCGCCATCTGCCCGTACGATGCCGAGAACATGATCGACCTGATCCGCAACGCCGACGCCGCGATGTATCACTCCAAGCAGAACGGCGGCAACACCTGGACGTTCTACGTGCCGCACATGAACGCGGCGGCGGTCGAGCGGCTCATGCTGAAGAGCAAGCTGCGCCGCGCGCTCGAGCGCGACGAGCTCGTGATCCTGTACCAGTCCAAGGTGGACTTGCGCGACGGGCGCGTGGTCGGCGCCGAGGCGCTGCTGCGCTGGCGGCTGCCGGGGCACGGCGATATCTCGCCGTCGCAGTTCATACCGCTCGCCGAGGAGACCAGCCTCATCCTGGACATCGGCGAGTGGGTGCTCAACCGCGTGTGCTCGGATTACAGGCAGCTGGCAGAACACCGTTCGCGCAGCCGGGCCGCATCGCCATGAACCTCTCGCTGCGTCAGCTCAAGCAGTCGAGCTTCATCGCGCGATGCCGCAACGTCTTCCGCAAGCACGGCGTGTCGCCCGACCTGCTTCGAGCTCGAGGTCACCGAGACGACCCTCATGACGGACCCGAAGCGCACCATCGGCCTGCTGAACGAGCTCTACGCGATGGGCCTGCACCTCGCCATCGATGACTTCGGCACCGGCTACTCGTCGCTTTCTGCGTCTGCAGCAGTTTCCCATCGGCACGCTTGAAGATCGATCAGTCGTTCGTGCGCGACTTGGCGGTGGACTCCAACGACGCCGCGCTCGTGCGCACCATCATCGACATGGGCAAGAGTCTCGAGCTCGAGGTCATCGCCGAGGGCGTCGAAACCACGAGCAGCTGGAATTCCTGCGCAAGCACGGCTGCTTCTACGCACAGGGTCGGTTGTTCGGCGAGCCGATGGAGGCCGAGCGGCTGCTCGCGATTCTCGCCAGCCAGGCGGCCGGCGGCACCTCATCACGCGGCGCTGTGCGCGCCCGCCGCCAGCGTCAAGTGTCATCACTGATGCATCGGTCTCGAGCGCGCCGCAGCGCGGCCGCCGCGCGCTAGATGCCGCGCGGCCGAACTTTGCTGCTGATCGCCGTCCTCGCCTGGGTCGGCGGTCGCGGCCTGGAACGCGGTCAAGCCGCTGCCGCGCGGGACTCACGTGGTCTCGCTTCGCGACGCGCCTCGCCGAGTCGCAGGTGCAAATCGTGCCGTGTCGGCCGCCGGACGACGATCCTCGAGGCCCGCGAGCTCGCCGCCATCGATCGCGCCAGCGCAGCTGATCGTGCTCGACGCAGCGCCGCTCTCGCGCGCCGTGGGTCGACGGGCTGCTCCTGCAGCGGACCAAGCGGCCGAACATCAAGATCGTGCTGGTGTCCGATCCGCGCAGCGAGGCCTATGGCGGCACGCCGGTCGAGTACCTCGAGTCCCTCGAGCGGGCCGGCGTGATCGTCGCGCGCGTGCGGCTCGATCGATTGCGCGACTCCATTCCGCTCTACTCGGCGCTCTGGCGCCTCACCGTCGGGTGGTGGAGCGACCCGTTCGACGAGCACCCCGGCGAGCCGGGCCTGCGCGCGTTGCTGCGCGCGATCGCAACTCGCAAGGCGGATCAGCGTCGGCTGCTCGTCGCCGACGACGGCGCCGGCGGCTGGGTGAGCCTTTTGTCGGCAGCCGCGGATGCGGATCTCGCCGTGCAGATCACGGGCGACCTCGCGCGCGACATCGCCGCGAGCGAGCTCGAGATCGCCGCCTGGTCGAGCGGCGACGACCGGCTGCCCGCGCCGCCGCGCAGCCGCCGCGGGCGGTCCCGGCTCCATCGATGCGCGGTTCCTCACCGAAGGAGCGATTCGCGGCGCGCATGCTCGATGCGCTCGGGCGCCGCGGCGGCGGGCGACGAGGTCGAGCTTGGCGCGCCGCGCTTGAGCGAGCGGCGCGTGATCGGCGCGCTGCTCGCGCGCGGCCGAGCGCGGCGCGCACGTGCGCGTGCTGCTCGATCCGGAAGCGGCGCCGAACAGCGCCGTGGCGCGGAGCTCGAGCGCGCGGCAGTCCGGCCACATCGAGCTGCGCTGGCGGGTGCGGCCGGCGCTCGCGACGGCGCTCCCTCGCCTTCGTCGCACGCCGCGGCGAGCTCTGGGCCGAGCGTGGGCGCCGCCGACTTCACGCGTCCGCGCTTGGACGATGTCGAATCTCGAGTCCGCCGTCGAGCTGCGCCTGCCGGAGCGGCCGCCGCGGCCCGCGCGCTCTCGAGAGCCATTTCGCCGCAGAGCATGGGCGAGCCGCCGCTCCTACGCTCGGTATGCCGACGACTCGCAGGCCGACTACTGGCGGTACCGGCTCATGGGAGCGGTGCGCTGGCGGCGTACTAACGCGGCGTTCTAGGCAGTCCGGCGCAGCGTCTCGGTCGGTTGCGGCGACGATCTTGGCGAGCGCTCTGGTCCGCGGCCTCGTTATAGGCCTCGACGACCGCCGTCAGCCGGTTGCTCTGCGGCCGCGCTGCCGCGTATCCGCGTCGACCTGGCCGAGCACGTGCCGATCGTCCGCGTTGCCGATCCGGGCGAGCAGATGCACGTGCACCGTCGGCGCCGCCGCCGCCGGCCGTACGCCGGTGTACTCGGCCTGGAAGTCGACGACGTCGAGCTCGAGCCAGTAGCCGCCCGCGAAGGCGGACGTGTCGGTGTCGACGTTGCGCAGAGCGGCCGTCCCCGGAACGCCTGCAGCGTCAGATCCTGCAGCGACCTCATCGAGCGGACCGCTCCAGCGCGCGGCGGCGAAGTAATCGAGGCGCCGGTCCGGATAGAGCGCAGCGATGCGATCGTTGTCGAGGCCGCTGCGCACGCGCGGAGTGAGCACGGTGAGGTCGGCCGCGATCGGACGGCGCCGCCGGCGCGTCGGCGCGACCGACAGCTGGTAAGTCGTCGTCGGCGGGCGCGTTGCTGCTTGAAGAACGAGCCGGTGCAGGCGCCGCAACGCCGGCGAGGACGGCGCTCGAGAGCAGGGCGGCGAGGAGGTTCTCATCGCGGCAACTCGACGCCGTGAGTAGTTCGATTCGTACAAGCAGCTCGCCGGGATTCTGCTTCAGCGAGCGCGACAGATCGCGGATGTCGCGCACCGCCTCGCGGCTCTCGTGCAGCAGCCGCTCGAGCTCCGGCAACCCTTGACCGGTGAAGCGCGAGAGCGCCGGCTCGTTTTGCGTGACGAACTCATTCAGGCGATCCGAGGTGCTCGCGAGGCTGTCGCTGAAACGCCTGAGGTTGGCGAGCGTGCCTTCAGGTCCGGAGCGGAATCATTGGTCACGCGTGCGCAAATCCGCGGCGGCGCTGTCCACGTCGTGCGAGGTGTGCTGCAGATCGCGACCAGATCGCTCGATCTCGTGCAGCAAGCCCGGCGCGCGTGTCGCTCGCCAGCCGCGCATTCTGCAAGCGTGGCCTTGAAGTTCTTGACGTTCTCGTCGCTGAACACCTGGTCCATGTGGTCGACGAGATCGATGGCGTGGTTCGCGAGCGCCGGGAGGCTGCGCAAGCAGCACGTCGCAGGTCGGACGGCGCGGAGCGGATCACCGGGATAGTGCTCGCCCTCGGCAGGGGTCCCGATTGCTGGTCGCCTTCGGATCCTCCTCGAGATCGATGAACAACAGTCCCGTCACGCCCTGCAGGCTCAGCAACGCGAGCGTGCGCGTATCGATCGGCGCCGTCTCATCGATGTCGGCGATCACCTCGACCCGCTGGCGCTGCGGTTCTTCGGCTCGAGCATGATGCGCGCCACCTTGCCGACGTCGACGCCGAGATAGCGCACCGGGCTGCCCGCCGTGAGGCCGCTCACCGTGCCGTCGTAGTAGATCTCGTAGCGCTGGTAGGTGCGCTTGTCCTTCTGATCGGTGTACCAGTACACGAACGACAGCGCCATGCCGATGACCAGCAGCACGAACGCGCCCGACCACGACATAGTTGGTGTTTCCTATCCATGCGGCGCCTCCGCAACGGTCCCGCCCGCGGCCGCGGCTCCGCGGCGCGCGCACGCGGTCCGTGGAAATACTCGTGTATCCAAGGATTCGTGCTCTGGCGAGGATGCCCGGGAGCGTATCGGTCACCATGCGGCCGTCCACGATCACGCTGACGCGGTCGCAGGTTCGGAACAGGCTGTCGAGGTCGTGCGTGATCATGACCACCGTGAGCTTGAGCTCGGCGTGAAGGTACAACAGTAGCGCATCGAAGTCCGCCGCGGAAATCGGGTCGAGTCCCGAGGTCGGCTCGTCGAGGAACAGAAGCTTCGGCTCGAGGCTCGAGTGCGCGCGCGAGCGCCGCGCGCTTGACCATGCCGCCGGAGAGCTGCGCGGGATATTTCTCGGCGTCGTCCGGGCGCGAGACCCACCAGGCTCAAATTGAGCTGCACCAGCTCGTCGAGCACGCTCTTCCGGCAGCGAATAGGCTTCGCGCAGCGGCAGCTGGATGTTCTCCGCGACGCGACAGCGAGGAGATCAGCGCGCCGCTCTGGAACGTGACGCCGTAGGCGCGCGACATGGCGAGGCGCTCGGCCGGCGAGAGCTCGTGGATGTTCCGGCCGAAGACCTCGACGGTTCCCGCCTGCGGCTCGTGCAGGCCGAGGATGGTGCGAAGCAGTACCGACTTGCCCGCTCCGGAGCCGCCGACGATGCCCATGATCTCGTTGCGCCGGACCTCGAACGACAAGTCCGTCGTGCACGACCTGGCTGCCGAAGCGGTTCACCAGGCCGCGAACGCGCACGACCAGATCGTTGTCCGGCGCCTCTGCAACGGGATCGCGCGGCTCCATCAGAAGTCGATCTGCTCGAACAGGACGGCGAAGAACGCGTCCGCGAGAATCACCAGGAAGATCGATTGCACGACCGCCATGGTGGTCAGGCGCCCGAGCTCGCGCGCCGAATCGCGCACCTGCATGCCGCGGTACGCACCGACCATGCCGATGAGCAGCGCGAACACCGGCGCCTTCACCATGCCCGCCCAGAACGTCGTCGACGACAGCGCCTCGCGCATCCGGATGGTGAACTGCGCGGGCGGGATGTGCAGCTGGACCAGCGACAGAAGTCCGCCGCCCGCGAGTCCCATGGCGTCCGCGATGACGGTGAGGCAGGGCAGTGCGATGACGAGGCCGATCACGCGCGGCACGACCAGAAGCTCGATCGGGTTCATGCCCATCGCGCGCAGGGCATCGATCTCCTCGTTGAGCTGCATGACGCCGATCTCCGCGGCGAACGCGCTGCCGGAGCGGCCCGCGACGATGATGGCGGTGAGCAGCACGCCCATCTCGCGCAGCACGGCGATGGTGACGAGGTCGACCACGAAGATCGTGGCGCCGAACCTCGCGAGCTGCTGCGCGCCGAGTACGCGACCACCACGCTGATGAGAAACGCGATGAGCGAGACGATGGGGATGGCGCTCACGCCGGTCTCCTGAACGTGCCGCGCGATCGATGACAGCCGCAGGACCCGCGGACGCGAGAAGCTCTCCCCGAGAACGGCGGCGATGCGCCCGAAAAAGCCGAGCAAGCGGCCGGCCTCCGTTCCCTGCAGCACCGTCCAGCGGCCGAGCTTGCTCGACGACGCCTTCGCGGTTGGGCACCGCCAGGCGCGCGTGCCATGCGCGGTGCAGAGCTCGCGCTGCAGCTTTTGCAGCAGCTGCACGGTGTGCGGCGGATTGCCCTCGTGCCGCACGGCGAGCTGCCGCTCGCTGCCGAGCTCGGACAGACGCGTGAGCAGCGCCCACACCGGACCGATGCCGGGATGCTCGACTCGCGACCAATCGCACACCAGAGTTCCGCTCATCGCGGCCGGGCAGCGCCTCGAGCTCGAGATCGATGCGCGGCAGAGCCTCGAGCGACCAGTCGCCGCGCAAATCGATTCGCCAGCCCTCGCCGTCCCGTTGCAGCGCCAACGCATCCATCGCTATATGCTACGAGAATGCACACCGATCCGCTGCTGCAGATTCTGATCCTGCTGGCCGCCTCGGTATTCGTCGTGGCCGGCGTGCGCAAGCTCGCCTTGCCGGCGATCCTCGGTTACCTCGCGGTCGGCATGCTGCTCGGCCCGCACGCGCTCGCGCTGGTCGGTCGACAACGACACGACGCGCCTGCTCGCCGATATCGGCGTGGCGTTCCTGGTGTTCACGCTCGGGCTGGAATTCTCGCTGCCGCGCCTGCTCGCCATGCGCGGCGAGGTGCTCGGCGTGGGCGGCGCGCAGGTGCTCGTGACCACGGCGATCGTCGCGCGTCGCGGCGGCGTCGGCTGTTCGGGGTCGCACCGACCTCCGCGGTGGTCGTCGGCGGCGCCGTCGCGATGTCCTCGACCGCCATCATCATCGCCCAGCTCACCGAGCAATCCGAGAACACGCGCACGCACGGCCGGCTCGCGGTGGCGATCTGCCTGTTCCAGGACCTGAGCTTTCCCTTGTTTCTCGGCCTGCTGTCGCCGCTCGCGGCAGCCGGCCCGGGCACGCCCGCGTCCGCACGTCGTCGCGGCCATCGCGCATCGCCGCGGCGGCGCTCCTGCTCGTGCTCGCGACCGGTCGCTGGCTGCTGCGCCCGCTGTTCGTCCTCATCGCGGGGGTGCGCTCGAGCGAGCTGTTCTCGCTCGCCGTGCTGCTCGCGGTGCTCTCCTCGGCATGGGCGACGCAGGCCGCCGGACTGTCGCTCGCGCTCGGCGCCTTCCTCGCCGGCATGGGGCTCGCGGAGACCGAGTTCCGCCATCAGATCGAGGCGACCATCCGCTCGTACCGCGAGGTGCTGCTCGGCGTGTTCTTCATCACGCTCGGCATGATGCTCGACGTGCCGCTGTTGCTGCGCAACCTTGCCGCTGGTGAGCGCGATCGTTCTCGGGCATGGCGATGCTGAAGACGGCGGTGGTCGCGGTGGCGGCGAAGCCCGTGACCAGCAGCTGGTTCAAGTCGCTGCGCACCGGCGTGGTCGTGAGCCAGGGCGGGGAGTTCGGCTTCGCGCTGCTGACCCTACTGCTGCGACGCGAGCTGGCCGATCCCGCCGTCGTGCAGCCGCTGCTCGCCGCGACCGTGCTCTGCATGATGGTCTCGCCCTTCGTGATCCGCCACAACCGGCGCATCACGCGTGCGCTCCTGCGCGAGTCGGGGCCGCCGCAAACCGAGGCGATGCGCGAGGCGCGCGTCACGCTCGCCGTCGCCGAGCGCGATCACGTGGTGATCTGCGGATTCGGACGCGTGGGACAGAACATCGCGCGCGTGCTCGAGCAGACGGGCTTCGAGTACATCGCCCTCGATCTCGACACCTACCGCATGCGCGCGGGCCGGCAGGCGGGCGATCCGGTCATGTACGGCGATGCCGGCCAGCTCGAGGTGCTGCAGAACGTGGGCCTCGCGCAGGCGCGCTGCGTCGTCATCACCTTCGCGAACCCCGCCGTGTCCTTGCGAATCCTGCGCGCGGTGCGCGCGCTTGCGCGGCGACGTGCCCGTGCTGGTGCGCACCCAGGACGACTTGCGGCTCGAGGAGCTGCAGGCCGCGGGCGCCACCGAGGTGGTGCCGGAGACGTTCGAGGCGAGCCTCATGCTGCTCTCGCATCTGTTGCTGCTGCTCAAGCTCCCGATGCCGCAGGTCATCCGCACCGTGAACGACATCCGCAGCCATCGCTACGTGATGCTGCGCCAGTACTTCCGCAAGTCCGGTGCCGAATTCCTGGATGACAATCACGCATTTCGTGAAGAGCTTCACAGCGTGGTGCTGCCGCCGCATGCTTGGGCGGTGGGAAAGAGCATCGCGGAGCTCGCCGAGCGGGGCTCGCAGGTCGCCGTGAGCGCCGTGCGGCGCGACGGAATCGTGGGCCGGGAGCCCGTCGCGGACACGGTTTTCAAGGAAGGCGACGTCGTCGTGGTGTGCGGGCCGCCCGAGGCCGTCGAGCACGCCGAGACATTGCTCTTGATGGGATAAAAAGAGCTTTACTTATCCCCCGGCTGCTCGCATAGTAGGGGGGCTGTTCAAGGGCAAACCCGCCGAAAGGTGGGGACGCAAAACCACCGGTCTAAGGGGCTTCCTCGGAAGCTCGACGATAGCGGGGTCGCCAGTTCTCGATGCGCCGAGCGCGCATTCCGCGTCCCCACTCCCGGTCCTTTTTTCCTTGATCTGCGACGGCTTTCAAGACCGTTTCCAGGATCGTTCGAGGATTGTGGGGGACAACATGGTAGTCAAAGTCAGAATCGTTCGCGCGGTCCGGACACTGCCGCGTCCGGTCTGTATCGTCGGCCGCGGCTCGTCATGCAGGCGAAGCGCGCCGAGGAAATCCCGGCCATCCTCGCCAACACCAAAAACTACCCGACGCCCGTGCGCTTCGTCGGCGGCGATTATTCGCAGACGCGCTGCGTCGGCGGCGACGGCGGCACGACCGTCAACCTGAGCCCGCTCGGCAAGATCATCGAATTCGGCGAGGACGAGGTGCGGTGCCAGGCCGGCGTACGCGTGGGTGCGCTCGTGCGCGCGCTCGCGGAGCGCGGTCAAGAGCTGCCGCTCACGCCCGAGATGGGACAGATGACGGTGGGCGCCGTGGCCGTGACGACGCTGCCGCAGGCCTCGCAGGCACAGGGCCCCGCGCAGATGTCGGCGCTCGTCAAAGAGCTGAAGCTCATCACGCCGCAGGGCAAGCTGATGACCGTGACCGAGCGCAACGCGGACCTGATGCGCGTGCTGAGCTCGAGCTTCGGGCTCCTGGGCGTGGTGCACGAGGTGGTGCTGCGTGTGCAACCGCTCGTTCCCGTGCAGAATCGACCACGAGGTGCTGACGCTCAAGGAGTTCGGCGCGCGCTTCTGCGAAGATCGTCGCGTCGCCTGGCGCACTGCGCCTGCACATCTCGCCGTTCCACGACCAGATCACGGTCGAGCGGCGCACCCCCGACGAGAGCGCGGCCACGAGCCGCTCCGGCATCTGGCAAATCAAGAAATCCGTCATGCGCAACGTGCTGCCGGCGTTCGGCTCGACGGTCGGCAGCGTGCTCGCCGCGCCCGGCGTCGCGGGAGCCGTCGTCTCCGGCGTGCAGCGGGCGCTGCGCGCGACGCTCGACCGCGCCGCGCGCAGCGTCGTCATGTACGCGCACGAGTGGATCCGCGACTTTCCGCAGGAGGCGTGGAGATCGCGCTACACCTACACCTTGTGGGGCTTTCCGCAGGCCGGATTTCCCGAAACTGCTCGCCGAGTACTTCGCGTTCTGCCGCTCGTACTACAAGCAGCACGGCTATCGCTGCAACGTCGTGAACGGCGCGAGCCGTCTGCACCAGGACCGCTCGTCGCTCTTCAGCGTGAGCTTCCAGGGACCCATGATCACGCTCGAGCCCTCCTCGACGGGCGACCGCGGCTGGGACGAGTTCCTGATCGACTTCAACGATTTCGCGTCCGCGCTCGGCGGTGTGCCGACGTTCAATCAGTCGCGAGCGTTGAAACCCGAGCACGTCGCCAAGGCCTTCGGCGATCGCGTCAAGCTGTTCCGGGCGCTGCGCCAGCGCACCGACCCGCTCAACCGGCTCTGCAACAGCTACTTCGCGCACCTGCTCGAGACGTAGCCGGATCGCCATAACTGCGGCCGATCGCGAGGGTCGCGTTAACAGCGTCAGGCCTTGTCCTGCAGGTGCGCCTCGAGGAACCAGAGATATTTGTCGATCTCGCGCGACAGCTGGGTAAAGAGGTCGGCCGTGTCTGCATCGCTCAAGTCCGCAGTCGCCTCGATCGCGCCGCGCACCGACTTGCCGTAGACCGACAACTGGGTCGATAGATAGAGCAGGTGGTCCCTGCCCGAGGTGATGCTCAACGGATAATTCTTGAGCTTGCTGCGCCGCGCGGCCACCGCCACCGTCCCTTCGGCGGTGCCTCCCAAGCTGGTGATGCGCTCCGCGATCTCGTCGATCTGCTCCAGCATGGCGTCCGAAATCTTGTCGAACAGCTCGTGCAAGGCGATGAAATGCGGGCCTTTGACATTCCAGTGCGCCTGTTTGACCTGGCTCTGCAAGTCGATCGCATCGCTCAAGCGATCATTGAGTATGACAATGACGTTACGCCGGGTCTTTTCGGAGAGGTCGATCTTGGTCTTGTACATGCAGCGCTCCTGGACGGCATCCCCGGGGCGCTATTCTGCACTGCTTGCCGAGGAAGCAAAAGCGCGCTACGCGTCGGTGCGGCGCTTGCGCAATTGCACGGCGCCCGCGATGAAAGCCGCGCCGATGAGCGCGCCGATCCAGACGTCCACACTCGAGACAAAGCCCACCGGGTCCGGCAGTTGCCACAGGCCCGGCGACATCTCGCCTTTCTGGAACGACCAGTGGATCGGATGGTGGAGCGAGGCGTAGGTGCCGCCGAGGAGCCGATCTCGAAAGAGCAGCGCCGCGACGTGCGTGCCGAGGAACACACGCTCGGCGAGAATGATCGCGAGCGGCGGCAGAATTGCTTGCAGAATGACCGCGCGCTTGGCCCATGCCGAGACGAGCAGCAGCCAGCCGACGACGGGCAAGTACCAGACAATGCCGGTGGCGATCACGTACAGCCACAGAACTTGCTGCTGCAGCCACAGCTCGGGGTGCCAGAGGATGTTGCCGAACCCCAGACGCGCCCGCACGGAGATCACGAAGGTCATCAACAGGGCGGAGATATCGGCGGCCGCGAAATAGACCAGGGGAATCGCGATGACGGCGACGAACAGCTTCGAGAACACCGTGGCCGAGTCGGTGAGCGGCAACGATTTGAAGAAAAGAACGCTGCGGTCCTTGCGCTCGGCGTACAGGCAGTCGAGCAGGTACCAGATGGAGTAGATGCTCATTGCCACCCAGAACACGCCCGCGATCGCGAGCAGGAACAGCTCGCCCGCCACCTCGCTCTGCTGGTCGGTCTCGTGCAGCAGGGAGACCTCCACCCTGCCGAACAGCGCGCCCACGACCATCAGCGCTCCGATACATGCCGGCATCACCCAGATGGCCTTGTTTTCCCAGAACTCCCGGCGAACCAGCCAGATGAAATCGTTCATGCCGCACGCTCCGCCGAGACCTTGGCGACGAACAGGTCGGCGACGCTCGGCACGCCGACTTCACCGAGGCCCTTGAGCTTGTCCCGGTCCGCACCCTCGAAGTACAACAGCGTCTTGCCGAGGGCTCGGCGCTCGTAGAAAGGCCGCTCCTCGCGGGCGGCCGCGATCGCGGTCGTCGGCAACCTCGACGGCCGCATAGCGCGCGCCGATGTCCTCGACGGAGCAATCGAGAACGATGCGTCCCTTGTCGATGAAGAGCACGTCGGTCAACAAGTTCTCGACCTCTTCGACCTGATGGGTGGTGATCACGATGGTGCGGGTCTCGTCCATGTAATCGTTCACCAGTGCATCGTAGAAGCCGCGCCGCGCGATGATGTCCAGGCCGAGCGTCGGCTCGTCGAGGACGAGCAGGCGAGCGTCGATGGCCATGGTGAGCGCGAGATGCACCATGGTCTTCATGCCCTTCGACAGCTGGCCGATGCGCCTGCGCGTGCCGATGTCGGTCTTGGCGAGCAGCGCCGCGGCGCGCTCGCGGCGGAATCGCGGATGCACCCCGGCGACGAAATCGATCGCTTGCTGGACGCGCAGCCACTCGGGCAATACGGCGACGTCCGCGATGAAGCTCGCCTCCTGCATGAGCAGCGCGCGCTCGGCGAACGGCTCGCGGCCGAGGACGTTGAGCTCGCCCTCATAAGTCGTGAGCCCGAGCACCGCGCGCAGCGCCGTGGTCTTGCCCGCGCCATTCGGGCCGATGAGGCCGACGATGCGGCCCGGCTGCACGACGAAGTCCGCACGATCGAGGGCGACGAACGAGCCGTATCGCTTCGACAGGCCGCGTGCTTCGATGAGGGGTGAGGACGACATCATCGGCTACTCCTTGTTGTCCACACGCGGCGCGGGGTGCGTGAGCGCGGGGGTCTGTGCGAACAGTTCGTCGGCGGAGAATCCCAGCCGATGGATGACCGCGAGAATCTGCGGCCATTCCTCGCTGAGGAATCGCTCACGCTCGCCCTTGAGCAGCTGAAGCCGCGCGCCGTCGCTGACGTACATGCCGCGCCCGCGGCGCTTCTCGACCAGCCCTTCATCGACCAGCTGCTGATAGCCCTTGAGCACCGTGAGGGGGTTGAGCCGGTAGTCGGCAGCCACCGTACGCACCGAGGGCAGCGGATCGCCTTCCTTGAGCGCCCCTTCCAGAATCAGGGCGACCATTCGATCGCGCAGCTGGCGATAAATGGGCTGGTTGTCATTCCAATTGGGATCCATGCCGCTCTCAGCGCCCGGGCCAAGTGGAGGGGCCGTAGTAGCACGCTAATCTAGCAGAACGCCTTGAGGGGGCGGCTTACGCCGCCACCAGGGTGACGCCGGCCGCGGCGGCGCGTTCTGCGCTGAACAGGAAGGCGACGCCGCCGAAGAGGCTGCCATTGATCAGCAACGCGAGCGCGAGGGCGGCGACTTTCGAGGATATGCGAGTGTCCATGATGTCTCTCCTTGCAGTTACCGGCGGTGCCGGGGTGTTTCACTAACCTGGTGATATAGTAATGTAAATCACCAGTACATGCAAGCTGCTTTTTTCGGGAGTCTTCGGCGGCCTCCCTCTGCGGGCAGCGCGGCAGGCCGGGCTCGGCTACTATTTCTCGCTTTTGCACGTTCCTTCGCCGAGGATTCTTCCCATGAAAAAGCCAGTCACCGTCACCATCACCGGCGCAGCCGGAAACATCGGGTATGCGCTCGCCTTTCGCATCGCCGCCGGGCAGATGCTCGGCGCCGATCAGCCCATCAATCTCAACCTGCTCGAGATTCCTGCAGCGCTCGGGGCCGTGCAGGGCGTCGTGATGGAGTTGAACGATTGCGCGTTCCTCACGCTCAACAAAGTAACGGCGACCGACGATGCGCGGGTCGCCTTCAAGGACTGCGAGGTTGCCATGCTGGTCGGAGCGCGGCCGCGCGGTCCGGGCATGGAGCGCAAGGATCTGCTGCTCGAGAATGCCAAGATCTTCTCCGCGCAGGGCAAGGCGCTCGATGCGGCCGCAAGCCGTGATGTGCGCGTGCTGGTGGTGGGTAACCCGGCCAACACCAACGCGCTGATTGCCCAGCGCAACGCGCCCTCGCTCTCGCCCGATCGTTTCACGGCGATGACGCGTCTCGATCACAACCGCGCGCTCGCGCAACTGAGCGAGAAGACGGAGACCGCACTCGCGCACATCAAGAAAGTCATCATCTGGGGAAATCACTCGGCCACGCAGTACCCGGATCTGAATCACGCGACGGTCGACGGCAAGCCCGCGGTGGCGGCAGTGGGCGAAAGCTGGTTCAAGCAGACCTTCATTCCGACCGTGCAGCAGCGCGGGGCCGCCGTCATCAAGGCGCGCGGCTCATCCTCGGCCGCATCCGCCGCGTCCGCCGCCATCGATCACATGCACGACTGGGTGCTCGGCAGCCGCGACGCGGACTGGGTCAGCATGGCCGTGCCGTCGGACGGCAGCTACGATATTCCGGAGGGCGTGATCTATTCCTATCCCGTCACCTGCAAGGGCGGCAAGTACGCCATCGTCAAGGGACTGCAAATCGACGCGTTCAGTCGCGACAAGATGCAGCTCACGCACCGCGAGCTGAGCGAGGAGCGCGACGGCGTCAAGGATCTGATCTAAGTTAATCGCAACAGAGGGGACTTTCCATGAATCGCTTTATCCTAGGTGTCGCATGTTCTGCGCTTGCAATGGCTGCCTTCGCGCAGCCGCGCGCCAGCGCGCCAGCCGGCGCGAAGGTGTATTTCATCGCGCCGAAGAACGGTGCCACCGTGCAAAACCCGGTGGTGGTGAAATTCGGCCTGAAGGGCATGACGATCGCGCCCGCCGGCACTCAAGCGGATAACTCGGGGCACCATCACTTGCTGGTGGATACGGACCTGAGCGACCTCAACCTGAGTGCTCCGTTGCCGGCGAACGACAAGGTACTGCACTTCGGTAAGGGACAGACGGAGACCACGCTGACGCTCCCTCCGGGCAAGCACACCCTCGAGCTGCTGTTCGCCGACTACGAGCACATGTCTTTCGATCCGCCGCTGCACTCGAAGAAAATCACCATCACAGTGCAATAGGATCTCGAGTGCGGACGATTCTGCACGTGGACATGGACGCGTTCTACGCGTCGGTCGAGGAGCGGGATCGTCCGGAGCTCAAAGGCAAGCCGCTGATCGTCGGCGGCACTACCGGCCGCGGCGTCGTCGCCGCGGCGAGCTACGCCGTGCGCCCCTTCGGCGTGCGTTCGGCCATGCCGATGCGGGAGGCGCTCAAGCGTTGCCCGCACGCCATCTGCGTGGCGCCGCGCATGGCGCGCTACAAGGAGGTCTCCGCGCAGGTCTTTGCGATATTCCACGAGTTCACGCCGCTGGTGGAAGGGCTGTCGCTCGACGAGGCGTTTCTGGACGTGACCGGCAGCGAGCGCCTGTTTGGTGAACCGGCGGTCATCGGCGCCGAGATTCGCCGCCGCATTCGCGCCGTGACTGAACTTACCGCCTCGGTCGGAATCGCACCCAATAAGTCGCTCGCCAAGATCGCTTCGGATTTGAACAAGCCCGACGGCTTGTTCTGCATCGGGCCGCACAATTTGCACGAGGTGCTCGAGCGCTTGGCCGTAGAGCGGCTTTTCGGAGTCGGCGCGAAGACTTTGCCCGGCCGTCCAGGCGTGCGGGCTCAAGACCTTCGGCGACGTCGCGCGGGCCGGCGATGAGCAGTTGTGGCGCGCCTTCGGCAAGCACGGCAAGGCCATGCAGGCGCGCGCCGCCGGCCTTGATGAGCGGCCGGTCGTGCCCGATCGGGAGGAGAAATCCATTAGTGCGGAGGAGACCTTTGACAAGGACATTCGCGACGCCGCCGTGCTCGAGCGGCGCTTGACGGCACTCGCCGACCGCGCGGCCGCGCGCCTGCGCGCCGCGGGTCTCTCCGCCGGACGGGTGACCGTGAAGATCAGGCGCGCCGATTTCACGACATACACCCGCCAATGCGCCCTCGAGCCGCCGACGCAGGACACCGCCGCCGTGTCCGCGGGCGCGCAACGGCTGTTGCGCACGTGGCTAGCCGGCCGCGGGAATGTCGCATTGCGATTACTGGGCGTCGGCACCAGCGACCTGTCGGCCGTGCGGCAGCCGGACTTGTTCGCCGAGGGTTCCGCGCGGGTCTCACGGCTCGACTCCGCCATCGACGGTATCCGCGACCGCTTCGGCGCGCGGGTGCTGACGCGTGCAAGTCTGCTGCCGCGCTCTGCCGACGGCTCCGGTCCGCGCCGCGGCTGAGCTTGGTATTATCGCCACCGCCATGTACACGAGCTTTTTCGGCCTCATCGAAAAGCCCTTCGCGATCACGCCGGACCCGCGCTATCTGTACCTGAGCGAGCGGCACGCGGAGGCGCTGGCTCATCTGCTCTATGGCATCAACGAGGCTGGGGGCTTCATACAGCTGACGGGCGAGGTGGGAACCGGCAAGACCACGATCGTGCGCACGCTTCTGTCGCGCGTCCCGCAGCACGCCGACGTCGCGGTGATTCTCAATCCGCGCGTGACCGCCACCGAGTTCCTGCTCACCATCTGCGAGGAGCTCGGCCTCGGCTTGGACGAGGCGGATCGAACCAGCGCCAAGGAGATGGTGGACGCGCTCAACCGCCGGCTGCTCGCCGCCCACAGCGACGGTCGACGCGTCATCGTCATCGTCGACGAGGCGCAGAACTTGTCGGCCGACGTGCTCGAGCAAGTCCGGCTGCTGACCAACCTCGAGACGGCAACGCACAAGCTGTTGCAGATCATCCTCATCGGCCAGCCGGAGCTACGCGAGCTCTTGGACCGCAGCGAGCTGCGCCAGCTGGCCCAGCGCATCACCGGACGCTATCACTTGAATCCGCTGTCGAAACTGGAGACGCAGGAATACGTGCGTCATCGACTGCGCGTTGCCGGCGCCGCCGGCGAGATCTTCACGCCCGCGGCGCTGCGCGAAGTGTATCGGCTGTCCTCCGGCATCCCGCGCGTCATCAATGTGTGCTGCGACCGGGCGTTGCTCGGCGCCTACACTCTGGAGAGGCGCAAGGTCACCCCGGCGCTCGTGCGACGCGCGGCGAGTGAGGTTTACGGCCGGCGCTTTGCGCCGCTGTGGCTCGGCTGGGTCGCCGGAGTGATCACACTCGCGGGCGTCGCGGTCATGGTCTATGCCGGCATCACGGTCTGGCACAATCCGCCGCTGGGATTGCGGCCGGCGACACCGACACCGACCCTCACCCCCGCGGCGGTGGCGCGCGCCGAACACTCGCCGGTGGCGACGGCGGCCGCAGCGACGACGGCAGCCGCGGCGGCGCCTGCGGATAAGCCGCCGCCGCTCCAGGCATTGCTCGCCTCGAACACGGCCGACACCAGCGACGCGGCAGCCTTCCGGCGGCTGCTCTCGCTGTGGGGCACGGCGATGGCGGACGATCACGATCCCTGCGGTCAGGCGCAGAAGGCCGGACTTGCATGCCTCGATCAGCGCGGCTCCTGGGCGCAGGTGCGCGCCCTCAACCGGCCCGCGATTCTCACGCTGAGCGACGATCGGGGCCAGCGCTACCGCGTCGTTCTGTCCGCACTCGACGACTCATACGCCACGCTCGACCTCGGCGAGCACAACGTGCGCGTGCCCCTCGACGAGCTGTCGCGCGATTGGTTCGGCGAATTCACCCTGGTTTGGAAGCCGAAGACCCCGCGCACGCGCCAGCTCTCGCTCGGCATGCGCGGCGACGAGGTGCGCTGGCTGCGGCGCAGTCTCAATGCTCTGCACGGCGCCGCCTCCGATCCGGATGCGGACGACATTTACGACCAGGACCTCGCGATCGCAGTCCAAAATTTCCAGCGTGAGCACCGCCTGAACGTCGACGGAATCGCGGGCCTGCAGACCCAGGTGGTGCTGGATACGGCACTCGCCGAGCCGGGCTCGCCGCTTCTCATGCAATCCGCACCGCGCAGCTAGGATCGCCATGTCATTCATTCTCGATGCGTTGAAGAAATCCGAGGTCGAGCGCCAGCGTCAAGCCATTCCCGGCTTGATGGATTCGCGTCCCCTGCCGCCGCGCGCGAAATTCCCGCTATGGGCCGCGGCGCTCATCGCGCTGTTCGTCGTCAATCTGCTGATTCTCGCAGTGGTGTTGACGCGCCATGCACCGCCCGCAACCGCATCGCCCGCATCGGCGGGGCCGCCGGCGGCGGCGATGGCACCTGCCGCAACGATTGCACCGGCGCCGAGCCCGGCTCCGCCCGCGAGCGCCGCTCCCGATCACTTCAGTCCGATGGATGCGGCGCCGCCCGTGTACGCGCCCGAGATTCCGCCCGCGCAGGATTCTCCCGGCGTCGCGCGCCGCGCCGCCCGTGCCGGCTCGAGCGGCGCGGGTACAACTCACCATGCCGCAAGCGCTGCCCCCGATCCGGTGCTGACCGACAGTAATCCCGGCGACAGCGAAGCGCTGCCTTCGATCAACGAAATCAACGTCGCCGAGCAGCCTGCTCTCGCCAACCTGCACCTGGACGTGCATGTATACGCCACCCAGCCGTCCGAGCGATTCGTCTATATCAACATGCGCAAGTACCGGGAGGGTGCGACCCTCGCCGAAGGCCCCGTGCTGGAGCGCATCCGCCGCGACGGGGTCGTGCTGAACTATCAAGGCTTGCGATTCGTGCTGCCGCGCCAGCAGTAGCAGCCTCATCGTTTATGATGGACGCATGAGAAAAATCTTCGTCCTCTTCATGAGTGGGCTCGTGACGGTGCTGCCGCTGGCGCTTACCATTTACGTCATCTGGTGGCTGGTGCACACCGTCGAGGGGTGGCTGCGCCGCGCACTCATCGCGCTCGGCATCGTGAGTCCCGAGCATTACTGGCCGGGCCTCGGGCTGATCGCCGGGTTCGTGCTGCTGCTCGGCGTCGGCAGCCTCGTCAACGCCTATGCCGGCAAGCTCCTGTTGAAGTACTGGGACGACTTTCTGGGACGCATCCCGTTCGTGAAAACGTTGTACGGCGGCTTTCGCGACGTGGTGAGCCTGTTGCCTTCGGGGAGCGGTGAGAAGCGCGATTTGCAGCGGGTCGTTCTCGCGCGCTTTGCGAACGTGCACGCGATCGGCTTCGTCACGCGCGAGGACGCCCCGGCCGTGCTCGAGGCGCACGGGGGGCGTGATCTCGTCACCGTTTACTTTCCGATGAGCTATGCGTTCGGCGGCTACACCGTCTATCTACCGCGCGAGCTCATTCAACCGCTCGACATATCGGTGGAAGACGCCATGCGCCTGGCGATCACCGCGGGTCTCACCGCGAGCAGCCGAGCGAGAATCCCGTAGGTCCGCCCCCGCTCCCGGACGCTCGACCATGATCAAGCGAGGCTTGCAGGCCCTGGCGCTGGTGTGGATGCACTCGGCGCTGGCGCTCGGCACCGGTTCTCTGGAGTGCACGGTCGCACCGGGTGCGGGCAAGTATCCGGCCTGGCGGGCCGACGCGGCGCAGGTCCTCGCCCGCCGCGGCGATGCGCGCTCGCTCGCGACCGCGGCCGCGCTGTGCTTCGTCGCATCGGGCGCCAGGGCGCGCGCGGAACCCGCGGCGGGCAAGGCCGCCGTGGATCTCGCCGCCCGCGCCAGCGAGCTCGATCCACAGAGCCCGAGCATCGGTTGGCTGCGGCTGCAGCTGTGCGCGAGCTCGGCCGGATGCGACATCCGCGAGGCAGCGACGACGCTGCGCTGGGTGGATGCGGATAACGGCGCGGTTTGGCTGCCGACGCTCGCAGCCGTGCAAAAGGACAACGATCCGGCGGAAATCGACCGCATCCTTTCCGACATGGCCGAGGGCTCGCGCTTCGACTTCTATTGGAATCCGACCGTCGTGCTCCTCTTCGACGGACTGAAGCGCGCGAGCAGCGATCTGCCGCCGCACTATTTGCGGTCGGATCTCGCTCGCCTGAGCGAGGCGCTGCTGGTGGCCGGCAACGAGATTGTTCCACCGCTCGGCACGTTGACGAATGCCTGCCGCGATCCGGCGAGCGCGGAGCGGCGCGAGAGCTGCATCAAGCTCGCCCGGGTCATGGAGAAGGCAGATACCGTCGCGGCGCAGATCGTGGGCCTGCACATCGAGAAGCACCTCGTGCTCACCGACGGCAAGGAGGCGCGCACACTCGCCGAGCGACGTCGGGTGCTCGAGTGGCGCGAGGCGAGCGCGAACCTGGACGAGGGGTTGCCGTGGCTCAGGAACGCCATGGCTCGCGAGCGTATCGCCGAGATGCGGGCGGCGCCCCGCGAGGAGGATGTCGACATCGCGTTTCTGCGAAAGCACAGACTGCCTCTCGACCCGCCCGAGGAAAGACCATGATCGATCTCTATTACCCGTACCTAATCAGAGGCGATCGTATCGTGCGGCGCGCCCACATCGCGCGGCTTGCCCGTATCATGCGGCGCACCCACATCGTGCGCCGTGAACCAGCCGAGAACGTAGGCGACCTTCGCGATCAGCAAGCTCGGGCGGGACGAGATGTCGTGCGGGGCGTGGGGCACGCGCACCAGCGCGGTATCGACTCGCCGTAACTTGAGCGCTTCATAGAATTGCTCGGCCTCGCCGGACGGCGTGCGGTAATCGGACTCTCCCGTCATGAGCATGGTGGGCGTGTGAACGTTGCCCACGTAGGCGAGCGGCGAGCGCTTCCAATACACCTGCTCTTCGTCCCACGGAAAGCCCGCGAACCAGTAGCGGTAGAAGTAGTTGCTGAGATCGGCGGTGAGCACGAAGCTCGTCCAGTTGATCACCGGCTTGACGACGACCGCGGCACGAAACCGGTCGGTGTGCCCCACGATCCAAGCCGTCAGCACGCCGCCGCCGCTGCCGCCCGTGACGAACAACCGGCTCGCATCGACGTATCCTTGGCCGAGCACGGCGTCCACGCCGGACATCAGGTCATCGAAGTCCTTGTCGGGATAGTCATGATGGATCAGATTGGCGAACTCCTCGCCATAGCCCGTGCTGCCGCGCGGATTCACATACAGCACCACGTAGCCGGCTGCGGCGTACAACTGGTGCTCCGCCGCGAAGCTCGCGCCGTAGGCCGCGAACGGGCCGCCGTGAATCTCGAGGAGGAGCGGATATTTTTTCGCGGCATCGAAGTGCGGCGGCTTCACGATCCAGCCCTGGATCTTGCGGCCGTCCGCGGCGGAGTCGAAATCGATTTCCGCTACGCTGCCGAGGGTGCGCTGGCCGAGAAGGTTCGCGCTGAGCGCGGTCAGCGTCGAGATGTCCCGGGCATCGCTGCCGGTGGCGAGCGCCGGCGGGGCGTCGGGCGAGGCCCGCATGTAAGCAAAGCGGCCGTTGCGCGCCACGGTGAACGATCCGCCCGTGTAGGGACGCGTCACGTCGGCGCCGCCCACGTCGGCCGCGAGCGTGCGCACGTTGCCGGTCATATCGATGCTGGCGAGCTTGATCGTTCCGCGGTCCCCGTATTCGAAGAAGATGCGCTTGCCGTCTCCGCTCCACTGCGGGCTCGCCGGCGTCGCGGTCGAGCGCCGTGCTCAATGAGCGCGAATGAGACCCGTCGGCGTCCATGACATAGAGCTGCGTGCGCTGATAACCGAGCCGCTTATCGTCGAAGCCGAGATAGGCGATGTGCTTGCCGTCGGGAGAGACCACCGGGTGTGTATCGGGCCCGCGCCGATCGGTGAGCGCACGCATCGAGCCGTCCGCGAGATCCACGCGGTAGATCTCGGAGTCGAGCGGCTCGTAGTCCCCATCCGGCCGGCGGTTGGCAGAGACGTAGACCGCACTGCTGTCGGCGCTCCAGGCCGGAGGACCGTCATGGTCGAAGTCGCCGTGGGTGAGCTGGCGTGCCGCACCGCCGTCCGTCGGGATCACGTACAGCTGACTGAAGCTCGCGGGCAAGTAGCCCTCCCCGTCGATCCGATACACGAGGCGATCGATGAGCTTGGGCGGGTCGGCCCAGGAGGCCCCCTTGGGCGCTTGCGGCAACTCGACCTTCAGAGGTTTTCGCTCCGCGGGCGCAGGCATCGTGAAGGCGAGCCAGCGGCCATCGGGAGACCAGGCGAGGCTCGTTGGCGATTCCGTGAAATGACTGATCGGGGCGGACACGTTGCTGCCGAACCAATACACAAACAGCTGGGTCGACCCGTCGCTCGCCGCAGAGAGATAGGCGATGCGGGTACCGTCGGGAGACCAGCGCGGCATGCCCGAGGCGGCGGCCCCTGACAGCGGACGCGTGTTCTTGCCGTCGATGCCGGTGAGCCAGATGACGCGCTGCGGCCGGTCCGTTTTGATGTCCATGCTCATTCGCACGTAGGCGATACTGCGGCCGTCGGGCGCGATCTGCGGGTCCGATACCCACTGCAAATCGAACACGTCGATGGGCTTGAGGTCGGGTCTCGTCCCAGGCGCGTCGGCGGACGCGCCGACCGCGGTCGCGGTCAGGAGGAAAGCCGCGGCGCCCATGAGCAGCCGCGCTCGGCGGCGGCAGTGTTCAAGCGGCGCGCTTGGTGACCCAGCAATTGCGTTGATGTTCATCGACGATCCCTACGGCTTGCATGAATGCGTAACAAATGGTCGAACCGACGAAACGAAAGCCGCGGCGCTTCAGTTCCTTGCTCATCGCCTCGCTCAAGGGTGTGGCGGCCGCGATCGCGCTCGAATCCAGCGGCCGGCGTCGCAGCACGCGCCCGTCAGTGAATTTCCAGATATAGGCGTCGAAGGCGCCGGGGCGGTCGGCAATCTCGAGGTACGCCCGTGCGTTCGTGATGAAGGCATCGATCTTCAGGCGGTTGCGCACGATGCCGGCATCCTTCAACAAGCGTCTGCGCTCGGCAGCGCCGTAACGCGCCATCGCCTGTGCATCGAAATTGTCGAAGGCGCGCCGGTAGGCCTCGCGCTTGCGCAGAATCGTGAGCCAGCTCAAGCCGGCCTGCGCACCCTCCAGGCAAAGCATCTCGAACAACCGTCGGTCATCGTGCAGCGGCACGCCCCATTCTCGGTCGTGATAATCGATGTAGAGCGGGTCGGCCGTGCACCAAGCGCAGCGGAGCTTGCCGTCGGCGGAACGTAGGGCTCGAGTCACGGAGTCAAACGTGCAGGCGGACCGCGGGGCGGTTCCTGTACACCAGCTCGATGCGATCCACACCTTGCGTACGGCGCGCTGCGCTTCGGATCTCGTGCATCAGCTTGAGCAGCACCCGCGTATTCATCTCGGCGGTCGCGGCAGTGCGCGGCTGCACTCCGAGATGCAGGACCACGAAGCGGTCGCTCGCCAAGCGGACGAACACCGCCACGCCGATTGGGCGCCCCGTCTCGTTGACCGCGAAAATCGTCTGCACGCCGCCGATGTCGCCCACCCGTACGGACAGGACGCCATCATGCTCGTCGATCTCGGGCACGCCGTAGGTCTCGATGGACTGCTGAATGCCCACCCGGACGCGATGCTGGTTGGAGTTGAAGAACAGGAGCTGTTCCAGCGCGACTCGTTGATCGAGCGGCAGCGTGCTCTGCAAACCGATGGATTCGCTCAGCATCGCCGTGCCATCGCGCCCCGTCCCCCGAATGTGTCCCAGGTCACAGAAAATGCTTAACGCAGTGCAGCATGGGTTGTCTGCCGCACCAGAGGCCGTATCGTATAGCGTCGCCCGCGCAATGACACTAGCCGCGCCCATTAGGAGCCTGAATGCGGCAGCGCCGGCGGCGATCGGAAACTCCAGCCTCAGGATATGCGATGCAAGGACAGATCCGGTGCTAGCGTCCGAGGATGAGAGCCGTGCGTTGGCCGCGCTGCGCTTCAGCCTCGCGAGCGACATCGTCGAGCTGGTCGTACTGACCGCCGACGAGGCGTTCCTGCAGACCTTGCGAGAGGGCGTGGGAGCTGCGCGTCGGCTCTGGCACGTTCTATCCTCGGACAAGATCAGCGACCTGCTGGTGGCGGGCGGCGTGGGCATCCTGGTGCTCGACGTACAGGCGCTCAACGAGGCGGCCGCGCGCTTCGTCGCCGACATCAAGCGCCAATTTCCCGATCTCGTCGTCGTCGTGGCCGGCAATCGCGAATCGGAAACCGAGCTCGCCCGGCTGATCAGCGACGGCTCGATCTATCGATTCATCCACAAGCCCATGTCGCCCGCGCGGGCCCGGCTGTTCGCCGATGCCGCGGTCAAGCGCTTCGACGATCGGCGGCGCCGGATCGTCGAGGTCGCTGCTCCCGCGGCCGGCGGCGCCGCGTCAGCCTCGCCGCATCCTGATCGGCGCGACGAGCGCGGCGGCCTCGCGGTGCTGCTCGCCGCCGGCTTGGCTTCTGCACCGCCGGAACGTCGAGCAGCCGGACGTCGGCGCAGGACACCGCACCGGCGCAGCCGGCGGCATCCATGGCAGCCGCTCCGCTTCGTTGCAGCGCTCTCCCCGCGGTCCAAAGTGTCCTGATGGAGGCGCAGGAGCGCCTGCTCGCCCGGGCACGGGCCGCGCTCGATCAGCAGCGGCTGGACGAAGCGGCCTCCACCATCGAGGCGGCGCGCAAGGCCGGAATCGCCACCGAGCGCGTCGCCCAGCTGGCCACCGAGCTCGCCCCGCACGCGAGCGGGCGAAGACGGCGGCGCCTCGCGCGCCGTCAGCCCCGCCCGCGCATCCCGGCGCGCGGCGGCCTCCGCCCGGCGGCGCACGCACCCTTGCGGTCACCCGGCCGACCGTGCCGCGGCCTCGCCGCGCGCGCGCGATCCGCGCGTCTCGGCCCCCGCGGCCACGGCCCCCACGGTCGCCGCCCCGGCGGTCACCATCCCGCGCGCGACGAGCGCCACGGTCGCCCCAGCGTCACCGACGCCACGCAGTGCCGCGCGCGCTGGATCTTGATGAAATCCGCACGCCAGAGCCTCGCCCAGGATCGCCTGGTCGAGCCGGAGAACGACAATGCCCAGTACTATCTGCTCGCGCTGCGCAAGCTCGATCCGCAGTACGCAGGACTCGCGGACCTCACCGACGATCTCGGCGGCCGGCTCGTCGCCAAGGGCCGAGCGAGCGTGAACGCGCAGCAGTACGACGCGGCGCGGCGACTGGCTCGACCACGCGGCCGCCATCGGGTACGTCTCGCCGCAGGCCGATGCCGTGCGGCACGATCTCGACGCGGCGCTCGCGCGCCGGGCATTCATGGCCGACGTGATCACGCGCCAATCAGCTCACCCTGGTCAAGTCGGTACAGCCTCAGTATCCGCTCAAGGCCGAGAAGAGCTCGGTCGAAGGATGGGTCGAGCTCGACTTCACCGTCACCGAGACCGGTGCCGTCGAGGATGTGGCGGTGGACGCGGCCAAACCGCCGCGGGTCTTCGAGGCAGCGGCGACCGCCGCTCTATTGCAATGGCGTTACAAGCCGCTCGTGCGCGACGCCAAGGCGGTCGCCACGCGTGCGCGCATTCGTATTCGCTTCGCCCTCGGGCAGTTGATCAAGCGGCCGAGCTCTGCGCCGCTCGCACCACCGCCGGACTCTCGGCGGCGAGAGCGCCGATCTCCGCACCGATGCGCAGATCCTCCGCGGGTCCGAAGGCGTGCTTGCGGATCAGCCCCTGCCGGTCGATCAGCACCAGGCTCGGCGTGCCGCGCATGTTGTAGCGGTCCATGGTCTGCGGAATGGGGCCGGCCGCATTGGCGCTGTCGAGCGCAATGGGAAACTTGAGGCGGTACTCCTGGATGAAGGCCTTGAGCGTCGCGTGGCTGTATGCCTCGTGATGCTCGAACGTGGCGTGCAAGCCGATCACCGCGACGTCATTGGGCTCGAACGTCTCGTGGATGCGCCTCGCCTGCGGGATGGCGACCGCGACCGATTGCGGACAGAGGGCCTGGAAGGCGACCAGCGCCACCACGCGGCCCCGCAGCCCGGCCAGGTTGAGGGGACGATCGGTATTGAACCAGCAGTGAACCGCCAGCTCGGGTGCCTCGAGAGCCGTTGCCGTCATCGTGTCCTTGGGCGTCGCGCGTTGCGACGATCGAGTCGACTCGCGCGTTCGAATGATCTCAAGTCTAGCGGGAACCCCGGACCTTGCAAACCCTCGAGGCGAAGCGGCGTGCAGCTACCGCTCCGGCGTATCGACGCCTTCGCGGCGGACGATCTTCGGCGATAGCGTCACTTTCGGCCCCGCGGGCTTCGCCCGGGCCGCGGCGCCTCGCGATCGCGGCGCTTGCGCTCGGCGATCTCCTCGCGGTCCACCGCGATGTCCCGCGGAGCGTTGATACCGATGCGAACCTGCGAGCCGTTCACCGCCATCACGGTCACTTCGATCTCATCGCCGATCCGCAATGCCTCTCCCGCGCGTCGAGTGAGAATCAACATGGATGCCTCGTTTGCCTGGTCAAGATAGGCTCCTAGTGGCGTATTCGGCCACCTTCGACGCGGCTTACCAATGGCCATTCGGTACGAGTGCGTGTAGGACCGAGACGACAACGTCGCGCGCGCCGGCCGGACTTCAGGGGAGCAGCACGGGAATCGGGGTTCGATCGGGCGGCGTCGCGCGGCGCGGCGCCGTCCCAATCGTTCACGGTCGCCTCGAATACCGCCAGCTCTTCGAGCAGTTGCTCGAGCGGCTGGTGCTTGCCCATGGCGAATCCCTGCCCGTAGTCGACCCCGAGGTCGGCCATGCGCGCGCGCAACGCGTCCGTCTCGACGTACTCGGCCACGGTCTCGATGCACATCACCTTGGCGAGCTGCGCGATGGCCTTGATCATCGACTCGCTGCGCGTGTTGGTGATCGAGTCGCGCACGAAGCTGCCGTCGATCTTCAGGTAGTTGACCGACAAGTCCTTGAGGTACGCGAGCGAGCTCACCCCGGTGCCGAAATCGTCGAGCGCGAACTGACAACCCAGATCCTGCAGCGCCCGCAAGAAGCTTTGCGCCCGCTCGAGGTTGCCCACCGTCGCGGTCTCGGTCAGCTCGAAGCACAGCACGTTCGGCGAAAGACCGGAATTCTTGATCGTATCCGCGACGAACGGCAGGAACGTCTCGTCCTGCAGCGACTGCCCGGACAGGTTGATCGCGAAGCGCGCGATATCCTCGCCCACCGCGGCGGCGTGGGCGCTCAGCAGCTCGCAAGCGCGACTCACGACCCAGCGGTCGACGGTCGGCATGAGCTGGTATCGCTCCGCCGCGGAGAGGAATTTGCCGGGAGGAATCACCTCGCCGCGCTCGCCGAGCATGCGGATCAACAGCTCGAAGCGCGGCCGTCCGTAGTTGCCGCGCAGCGGCAGGATGGGCTGGGCATCGAGCCGGAAGCTGTCGTGGGCCAGCGCATCGCGCAGCTTGCCGACGATCAGGATGTCGGTGTGGCGCCGGATGATGCTCTGATCGGAGTCCTGGAAGACCTCGACCCGGTTGCGGCCGCGGTCCTTGGCGGCCTTGCACGCGATCTCCGCGGTCGCGAGCGCATGGGCGAGCGCGTTCTCGGAGCGCCCCACGGGCGCGACTCCGATGCACGCCGACACCTCGAACGAGCCCTGACCGGCGCGCGGCACGATGGCCGCCGCCGCGGCGCGGATGCTCTCCGCGATGGCGGTGGCCGCGGCGATGCCCGCGTTCGGGATGAGCGCGGCGAGCCGGTCGCCGGAGATGCGCGCCGACAGGGCCGGCGGCGCAACGCACGCGGGCCACGCACTCGGCCACGCTCGCGATCACGTCGTCGCCGACGTGCATGCCGAAGGTCTCGTTGATGACGTGCAGCCGGTCGATGTCGAGGTACAAAATGCAGTGCTGCCCCGGTTCGGCGGCCGAGCCGAGCAACGAGGCGGCCTGGCGCTCGAACGCGTGGCGGGTCATCAGCCCCGTGCTCGCGTCGTACTGCGCCTGGATGATGACGGTGACCTTCTTCGCCAGAAGCTCGGCGACCCGCGTCTGATACGAATCGAAGTCATGCGCGCTCGCGGGATTGAACAGCGCCAGCACGCCCATCACGCGCTCCGAGGGGTGGCGCACCGGGCATGCGAGAATCTTGAAAGGCGCGGCGACGTCCGCTCGCCACTTTCGAGATGTGATTGACGATGATCGTACGCTGCTGCAGCTGGATCCAGGCCATGAGGTGCTGCTTCGCGCGCTGCAGCGATTCCTCCGACATCGGGTGCCCGCTGCGGGTCATGGACATGCCGATGTTCTTGTCGGGCACCCAGAGCGCGGCGAGCGCGCAGCCCATGTGCTCGAGAGCGGTCTTCAAGATGAGGTCGAACTCGTCGGCATCGCCGGTCGCGGTCTGGTTCGATGACATCTCGAGCATCAGCGACAGGTCGCGCTCGCGAACGCCGAGGTCGCGCTCGCGCGAGCCGAGCTGCGCGCGCAAGCTGAGCTCGCGCCGCAGACACTCCAGCGCCGGCTGCAGGATCTGGCGCACGTAGGGGAGCGGGCGCGCCTCGGTGCGCGCGCCCGACAGGCGTGTCTGCAGCGTGACGACGCCGAGCAGCTCCACTTGCTCCGAGCGCACCGCGAACGAATAGAGCGCCCGGTCGGCGTCGATGCGCACGACGCCCGGGAACTCCGCCGGATCGGTGATGGCGTTGGCGATCGCGTCCTTGACGAGATCGGCCTTCTCGTCGAGATCCCACTCATCCGACGCCCACAGAGTCTCGCCGAAGCCGTCGTGCAGCACCATCCCCTTCAGGCTCGGCATGAGCATGCGGAACAATCGACCGTAATGATCGAACGAGGCGGCGGTCCTTTCGGAGACGATGGCAATAGATTTTGCGTCCAGCACAGAGCGTCCCTTTCAGGGTATGGACTAACCAAGGAAATTAAGGGTGAATTTGGGGCAAATGGGCCCCGCGGGCCTTGATCGGCGTCGCACTTCGTCCCTTACTTAATGCAAATTCGTACGACGCGGCGACCCCGGTTATTGACAATAACCGTCGCGCGCCCGTGATGCAGGTCCTGCCCGGGCCGACTAGCCGCCGCCGCGTGCGCTGCGCGATCCAGCGCAGCAAGCGCCGGCCGCCGGGGATGCGGCGCGATCGAAAACACGCGCCGCCAGAACCGTCGCGCCGCATCGTCCAGCACGACGAGCGGCAATCCCTGGTAGAGCTGCGGGCGCGGCTCGTGGACCGTCGCCGTGCGCGATCTGAATTGCGTGCTTGCGCCGCGGCGAGATCAGCGTGACGGTGGCGCCGGCGGCGGACCAGGCCACGCGTGACTGCGCTCGGCGTCGCGCCGTCGAGCGCGGCGAATGCATCGCGGTCGACTCCGGACAAGTAGATCTCGGCCGAGCCCGCGGCGCCCGTCGTCAATTGCCAGGCTGTCCGCAGCCAGATGTGTGGCACGGAATGCTCCCGTCCAGCGTGCGCTCGGTCCTCGTGTTCATTTCTGCCATCGCATGTTCATCTCTGTCATCGAAGCCGGTAACCTCGCCCCTTCGCCCACGAGGATAGCGTCTTGGATGCGCCCCGTACCCTTCTGCCCGGTCAGCGCGCGAGCGCGAGCGGACGGCCCCGGCTCGATTACCTTGCGGTGATCAGGCTCGCGTTTCCGTTCATGCTGAACAGTGCCGTGCAAGCCGTGCTGAACGCAACCGACACCTGGTTCGTCGGCCGCCTGTCGCCCGCGGCGACCTCGGCCATGGGCGCAGTTTACTGGCCGGTCCTGGTTTTCATACTGCTATTCGGTGGCATCGCCCTGTCCGTGCAAACGCTGGTGGCCCACGCCTACGGAGCGCGGCGCTACGCACGCGCCTCGCAGGCGACCTGGACCGGCCTTGTGGGGCGCGCTGCTCACGCTGCCGCTTTTCGCCGTTCTCGCGGTGAGCGGCCGAGCCCTGTTCTCGCCGTTCGGGTTGCCCCCTGCCACGCTCGATCTCGCCCTGGCGTACTGGTTTCCGCGAATGCTCGGAGCGCCGCTCGGCATCGCGCTCTACGCCGTCCTGGGATTCTTCAACGGCATCGGCCGCCCGACCATCACGCTGCGCGTCACGCTCGTGGTGGCGATCGCGAACGCATTCCTCAACCAGCTGTTCATATTCGGATTCGGCCTCGGCGTCGCCGGCTCGGCGTGGGCCACCGGCGCCGCGCAGCTTTGCGGGCTCGCGATGGGTTTCGCCTGGTTCTTCTCGCCGGCAAACCGCCGCCGCTACCGCTCGCACCTCACCAGCCGATTCGCGCCGCTGCCGCTGCTGCGCCAGACGTCTCTGGGATTCTCCATGGGACTTCTGGGGGCCGCCGACATTCTCGGTTTCGCGCTGTTCCAGCTCATGCAGGTGCGGCTCGGCAACGTGGACGGCGCGTCGATCCCAGATCGTGCTCATGCTCACTTCCTTTTGCTACATGCCCGCGGTCGGAGTCGCCATGGCAGGAACGACCCTCGTGGGACAGTCGATCGGCGCCAAAGCTCCCGACTGGGCGCGCACCGCGGGCAACGGCATCATCCTCCTCGTCCGTTCTCTACATGGGGATCGTCGGCGTTGGTCTCGCCGCGATCGGGCCTTGGTTTCTCCCGTGGTTCACCCAAATGTCGGATGTGCAAGGCGCGCAAGTCGTGGCGCAAAGCGCCGTGCTGCTGTGGATCGCCGCGGGCTACCAGCTCTTCGATGGACTCAACATCTCGAGCGGCGCGTGTCTGCGGGGCGCGGGCGATGTACGCTTGCCCTCGCTCATGGTGCTCGGCCTGTCGTGGTCGCTGTTCGTGCCGCTCGCTCATGCACTCTCGTTCAAGCCGGGGGCCGGATGGGTCGACTGGCTGCCGCAATACGGGCTGGGCGCGGTCGGCGGCTGGCTCGCCGCATTGATTTACATCTGCTGCCTGGGAACGCATGCTGTTCCTGCGCTGGCACTCGGGCGCATGGCGCCGCGTGGTGATCCGATGAAACGCACGCCGGCCGCTGTGCTCGCATGCTGCCTCATCGCTCGCACTCGAGTCGGGCCCGCCTTGCGGCTGCGCCGCCGACGCCGGTCGCCGCAGGCCATCGCAAACGAGCACATCGCTTCGCCCGCGGTGAGCTTCGTGGTGCTCGACGTCGAGTCCGGGCAGATCGCGGCCAGTTTCAATCCGAGCACGCCGCGCAGCCCCGCCTCCACCATCAAAGTGGTGACGACCTTCGCCGCGCTCGATTCGTTGGGTCCGGCCTACACGTGGCACACGCAGGCGCTCTTGCAGGGCGCGCTCGAGGACGGCGTGCTCGAAGGCGATCTCATTTTGAAGGGCGGCGGCGACCCCTACATGACCCTCGAGCGCTGGTGGAGCTTCGTGCAGGAGCTGCGCGCCAAAGGACTCCGCGCCCTGCACGGCGACATCGTCATCGACGATACCGCTTTCGCGCTGCCTCCCGAGGATCCCGCGGCGTTCGACGGCCGGCCGCATCAGGCGTACAACGCCGAGCCCTCGGCAATCATGGTGAATTTTCAATCCGTCATGTTCCGCCTGGTGCCGAACCCCGGCGCGCGCCGCGTGGACATCGCCGCGACTCCGGCACCCGTCAATCTCGCGATCGACAACCGCGTCGCTTTCATGGCGGGCCCGTGCAGCGGCGCGGCCGCGCGCGTGGCATTCGAGGTTCCGTCGGCCGAGTGGGACCGCGTCGAGTTCAGCGGTTTCTTGTCGCCGCAGTGCGCCGAACGCAGTATCACGCGGGTGCTTTTGTCCGCGCCGAGCTACGCGTTCGGCACGTTCGTGCAACTGTGGCGTGAATCGGGTGGCACGTTCGAGGGAAAATGGCGGGTCGCGGCCACACCGCCCACCGCGACTGCGTTCCTGAGCTTCGATTCCTTGACGCTCGCGGAGGTGGTGCGGCTCACCAACAAGTTCAGCAACAACTTGATGGCGCGGCATTTGCTCCTCACGCTGGGCGCGGAGCGATTCGGCGCACCGGCGACCCTCGAGAAAGGAGCTCGCGCCATCTCGGCCTGGTCCGAAGAGCGCGGGCTTGCGCTGTCGGACATGGAGATCGACAACGGCTCGGGACTGTCGCGCACAACGCGCATCTCGGTGCTGCAGCTGGCGGCAGTGCTGCGAGCCGCTTATCACAGCCGCTACGCACCCGAATTCATCGCCTCCTTGCCCCTCGCCGGTATCGACGGCACGTTGCGGTCACGCATGCATAGCGCGCAACCCGGATCCGCACGCCTCAAGACAGGCCATCTCGACGGGGTGAGCGGTATCGCCGGCTACGTGACGGGCGCGTCCGGCAAGGTCTATGTCGTGGTGTCTCTCGTCAATGATGCAGAGGTCGGGGGCGGCGTCGGTGATAGCGTGCACGCGGCGCTCGTCGGCTGGACGCAAGCCGCGTTGTGAGGCGGGCAGCGCCGGAAACGGCCGGCGTCGCGAGGTCGAGCGAGGGTGGCTCAGCCGCTGCAGCGCTCCAAGTCCCAGAGCAGGGGCCGCTCGCCCTTGCGCAGCCACACGCCGAATCCCAGGTAAAGGAATTGGCGGCGCAGACGCCGTCGATACCATTCGCCCGGCCGCAGATGGACGGCGCGATCGGTGAGCCGGCGATCGCAGTTGTCGCGCCAATCCTCGCGCGTCAAAGCGGAAAAATAGAGCACGCTGCGCGTGAGCCGGCCGAGATTGGCAATCGCCCGCCCGGCGGAGCGATCGTCCAGATACTGCACGACGTCGTAGCAGACGACGAGATCGCTCGGAGCGCGCGGTGCGTAATCGACCACGGACCCCAAGGTCCAGCCGTAGCGCGCGCACAGGTACTCGCTCGCATCGAGCCCCGTGTAGCGGACGCGCGGCCAAACTTCCGCGAAAGGCTTGCGTAGGAGTCCGATCCCGCAGCCGGCGTCGAGTATGTTGCGCACCGGAATCGACGCTTGCGCGAGGATTGCGGCGATCAAGCGCGCGCGCGTGCGCATCTCGGCGGCCGACACCACACGCGTGGCCGACGAGAGATAGAACTTGCGGAAATAGGCTGCGCTGAACTGCTCCGCCCCGGGTCGGGACATTGGATACTTACCGTTACGTCGCACTGTTTCTGGCCGATCCACCGAGGAGTCGAGGGTTTGGAGACAATATAGCCCTACCGCCTCGCCATTTGACACCCGATCGCGCTGATTTGCCGTTTACGGCACCGGTGTCTGTCCCGCCATGCGCCAGGGTGATCGGTCCTGCCAGCCCTTCAACACGTCGGCCGCCCAGGCCGTTGTCTTGTCTGCGTGACACAGGTTGCACGCATTCGGAATTTTCAGCGCATCGCTTTCCGCGGGCGTAATGAACCTAAACGTATGAGCACGTACATTAACGTCCGCGATTGTTTGTTCAATCTTTGGCATATGACACGCCACGCATTCGCTACCCGCGCTGCCCGCCGCATGATGGGTGTGCGCCTCGAGAGTCGGTGCGCGCGGACCGTTCTGTGCGTTGGGGCCATGGCAGGTCGAGCAAATCTCTTTCACCGGCTTGATCAACATCGCGTCGTTGCCAGTGCCATGAGCGTCGTGGCAGCTGAAGCATGCGACGCCGCGTGTGTACATCAAGCTCTGCACGAAGTCATTCCCCTGCATGCGATTTTTGTGCGCAGTGCCGTCGGGGAAATGGGTGAAGGAAAGCTCGCCTAATTTGTGGTCTTCGAGCTTCCAGAAATCCACGAGCCGCTTGCCCATGTGAAAGCCCACGGGCCAATCGTAGTATTTGCCCTTGATGGGATTCGTGAGCGGTTGGCCCTGCGAGTGGCACTGAATGCAGGTATCCGAGGCCTGCACATAGTTGAGCTTGGCCGGATTGACGATGTCCGGTTTGTGGGGATGCTCCACGTGATCGCTGCCGGGACCATGACAGCGTTCGCAACCGACGTTCCACTCCGTGACCTTCTTGCTGTCTATGTCATAGTTCACCGAGTGGCAGCCATCGCAGAGCGGCCCAGTGGGGCGCTGCAAGTTGTCAGGGGGATAAAGGGGCGCCCACCAGTCAGTGCCGTTCTTCACAAAGTATGGGCGCCAGAGCTTGTGGGTCACGTCCCACTGGGCCGGTAACACGAAATAATCATCGCCTACTTGTTTAAAGTAGCGCTGTTTCCATTTGCTGCCGTAGACAAGCGCGATGTCGTCTTTAGTGAAGGTCACCAGCGGATCGGACTTGGACAGATCCGGAATGATGGCCTCCGGGTGTGACTTGGGGTCTCGGACCACATTCGCCATGCGGGTCTTCTGCCAGCGATCGTAAATTTCAGTGTGACAGTCCTTGCAGGCGGCCGATCCGACGTAATGCGTCCCGCCCGGCGGCGGTAGCTGTTCGGCGGCGATCTGCGAGGAGAGCGGCGCGGTGTGCGGCAAATGTCGTAGATAACCGGTCAACTGCCAAAGCTTTCGATCCGGCAACGTCCACGCCGGCATGCCGGTGTGTCGAATCCCGTTCTTCAAATGGTAGAACAACTCACCATCGCTCATGCGCTGGACGGCGGCGCTGCGCAGGTCCGGTGGACGCGGATACTGGCCGCTTCCGATTTCGGTCTTGCCGCCGCCGTCGTAGGCATGGCAGATCTCGCACTTCTGGGTGTATACCGCATGCCCCGCCGCGGCGTCTGCGCTTCCCGAGCCGACATCGAGCGGATTTCTCATCGCACGCACATCGGCCGGTACCGTGTAATGCAGCAGCCATTGCGCGAGGTTCGCTTCAAGCGCCGGCGCATCTTCGCGGGCGCTCGAGCCTTCCCACATGATGAGGGCGTACAGACCGAGGAGCAGAACGGCGATCACCGCGATGCCCGTCGCCGTCAGTCTCAACGCTCGTTTGGATGTCATAGCAGGGCGCCCGATAGTTGCTGCCTGATACTTGGCAGACGGCCCGATTTTACCTGGCGCACGGAACCGTCGCCGCTCTACCAGCCTACCTCACGCCTCGGTCAGCCGCGGGCTGCGGTAGACTGCGGTGAATACACACGGGAACGACACAATTGGTTTTTGCGAAGAACGAACAAACCGCCTCAGCCGACAAGCGCTGGGTCGCGGGCGAGATCTTCGGCCTTGAGATACCGGCGGATGCCGCGACGCTGGTCTCAGGCGGCACGGACTTTCTCACCAAGGCTTTTCATGCCTCCGGTGCGCTGGCCGCCAACAACCGGGTTAGTCGTATTGCCAAGGCTGAAGAATTCTTCGGGGGCGGCACCGGTAAAAAGCTATTGCTGACCTTGGCATACGCACTGCCCGAGCCGGCTTTATCCGAGCGGCTGTTCATCAAGTTCTCGCGGAATTTCGATAATGAGCTGTGGGACAGAGCGCGCTTCACGATGATCTCGGAAGCGAATTTTGCGGTGCTTTCCAGATCGCCGGACTTCCCCGTTACCGTACCGGCCTGTTTGTTCGCTGACGTCGAGTCGGCGTCCGGGACCGGGCTCATCATTAGCGAATGCATAACCTATGGCCGCGACGGCGTGGAAGCACTTTACCCGAAGTGCTTGGATTACATGGTGCCGGAGCCAGTGGAACACTACCGGGCCATTCTGAAAGGTCTGGCCAAGTTATCGGGAGCACACCGAGGCGGCAGATTGTCGCCAGAGTTCGATAGAAAATTCCCGTACAACCGCAAGCAGGCCTCGGCGGTGTTTGCAATTCGTGTCCCGGAAGAGAAATTAATACAGCGCGCCAACCGGATGTTCGATTTCATCGGACGTTTCCCGCAACTGTTTCCGGAGAACGTTCGCGCACCAGCGTTCCGCGAGCAATTTATCCGCGATATTCCCGATCTGGTTGCCGCAGAAGAGCGGATAAGAGAAGTGCTGTACGGCAATCCTGAATTTATCGCCTTCGCTCACTGGAATGCCAATATCGACAATTGCTGGTTCTGGCGGGACGTGGCGGGCGCCTTGCAATGCGGTTTCATGGACTGGGCAAACGCGGGGCAAATCAGCATGGCTCAGGCCGTCAGCGGCGCGATCAGCGGTGCCGAACCGGCTATCTGGAATGAGCATTTAGACGAACTGTTGACTGTGTTTATCGAGGAGTATGCGGCTCGGGGCGGCCCGCGGCTGAGCCTCGACGAAATGAGGCTTCACATTCTGTTGATTGTCGCAGTTTCCGGTCTGACGCACTCGATGGGTGCCCCCATCGCCATCGAGCGGGACATTGAGGATATCGACGCCCTTGAAGGTAATCAGGATGACTGCTTCCGTGAACATGAGAACGCGCGAATTCAGCTGCATATGATGACGAAAATGCTCAACGTGTGGCGAACGCGAAACTTGGGCGATGTGGTCCGCAACCTCTAGGTTTGCTTGCGTAGATTCGGCCTTTCTCGCACCCGCTCGACCTCGACGGAGGATTTGTCCCTGCCTTCGGCGCGGCAGGGGCGATTCGAAGTGCCGACAACAGTGAAGCCAAGCTTGGCCAGCACGCGACCGGAGGCTGGGTTATCCGCGTGATAGCTGGCTGTCAACTTGAGATAGCCGAAAGACTCGAAGGCAACGATTATGATCGCCAGCGCGGCCTCGGTGGCGACGCCGCGGCCCCAATGGTCGCGGGCGACGTAGTAGCCAAGCTCGGCGCTTCGCCCGTCTGGGAGCGGCATCAAGCCGATCATGCCGATAAGTCGGCTGGTCTGGCGCCACAAAATAGCCCAGGTCGGCTCGTTCGGCACTACGTGGTTGAAGAAAAAGCGTGCATCGGCGTCCGTATAAGGATGCGGCACCCGAGCTAACCGGCGCGCGACCTCCCAGTCACTGGCGATGGAGACGATCGCGTCGGCATCTTGTTCGACCGGCCGGCGCAGGTGAAGTCTCGCCGTGTCCAGCGGCATTGTTGCGGGAGGCGTTGGTGTCATGAGTCAGGCGCTACGGCTCCCCCCAGGGGCTAGGGGGGACTGCTGTGACATGCTCGCCCAATATTTGGCCGTTTCTTTAATTATGTCGGCCTGCAAGGCGCGAGAGCGCTTGAGATCGATCTTACGGTTAAGCGTATCCTCGAGCGCCGAGCGTGCTGGTGATTCGTTTTTCCAGCCGTCATCCTGCCAACTCACGGTCCAAGTCCGTCGTATCCAGCTCAAAGACATGATTGTCGTAGTCGAAGAAATAGAGCGCGGTGTCCGATCTGGCGAGAAAGAACTCCACATTCATTCTCTTGAGTTTTTCTGCAGTTTCCAACAGCGCGGACTTTGAAACCGAGAAAGCGATGTGATCACCAGTGCGGGGACGCACCACTTCCGCCTGGACCAGGACAAGCCAGGTTCGACCAAGTCTCACGTAGGTCTCCTCATGGCCATCGACATCTTTACGCGTCACAATCGCCGCGTCGAACAAGTCCTTGAACAGCGTGGCTGTTCTGCTTGAATCTTTTACGGTCAGGGCGATATGGCCGATTGTGTCCAACATAGGTTCTCCCAAGGACAAGATACGCCATGAATCCGGACTAACCATACCCCACGGTTGCCACCCGAAGTAACTACGGCTGTTGTCACCCGTTACGGATCACCGGACGTGATGAGGATACTCGATGCGCCGAAGCCGACGCCCGCAGCAGACGAGATGAGGCGGTGGGCGCCGGGATCGGCGGCGGCTGCCCGTCGCAATCATTTCTCAGTGCCGACCCGTTGCCGCGAGTGACGAACCGCAACTAGCTTTTGCCCCCGACTACTGCAACACGGCCCGGGAATGAGCCGCGGCCGTGGTCGCGGTGCGCGTCTTCGCCGTGCTTCGCGCCCTGAGAATCATCCGCTGGGCAAGAGCCTGACCATCACCAAGCGATGCATTTCGGTCCACCGGCACTGTGCTGACGGCGGGCACCGCCATTTCGTTGTACCCGGCGCTGTGTGCGCCTGCGAGCAGCCGCCTTGCGAGTTCCTGCGGATCGAGCGCCCGGTCGGCTCCGCTCGGCATCGATGAGCCGGATAGCGCAGCCGGTCGAGCTATGTTGGTCGGCGCCAGGAGCTGTCTCGCCTGCTCCTGCGGGTCGCTGCTCGTTAGATCCGCCGCTCGCGCACCGGCCGTGCCCCCAAAGAAAGCTGCGGACGCCATCGCCAGTGAAGGGATCAGGTGTTTGCGAAAGCTCGAAATGGTCATGTTGATTCTCCTGGTGTGGGCATAGTTAAGCAGACGATTAATATGTATATACATGTATTATCCCGAAAATGAATGCCGATCACGCGGGCCCCAGCTTGCTCGCCGCAAGATAGGCGGCGCTCTTGAGGGCCTGCGCCTCGGTCCGGCCCAATCGATTCTCAAACGCTTCCTGCGCCGCCTCCCATGCTGGCTTCAGCTTGCGCAGCTGCGCCCGGCCCTGTGAGGTCAACGTCCACCGCCGCTGCCGGCGATCGTTTCCCGGCGCGTCGACCGCGAGTCCATTCTTCCGGATCAATGCAAGGGTCCGCGTGGCGGTGGTCTGGTCGATCCCGATCGCCTCCGCGAGTTCCGTGGTGGTTAGTTTGGGTACAGATTCGAGAATCTGCAGTGCCGTGTACTGGGTTGCGTGCACGCCGCCCTCGGCGAGGACTTCCTCATACAGTGCCGTCACCGCTCGGGCGGCCTGCCGCAGCGTCGCGCAATAGCAGGGAAGCGATTGAAGTTTCATAGCCGTTAATTTACATGCATATACATCTATTGTCAAGTACAAAGATCAAATGTGCTGGCTGCGCGCGGCCTGGGTTGCACATGGGGTATGCTGCGACGCAGTGCGGAAGTCAAAACTGCATATGCAGGCGCAGGGCCCATATGGACACGGGTCCGCGATCGCGGTTGTAGGCGGGGTTCCTGACGTACTGGTAGTCGGCGGTCAGCTGCGCCCACGAAACCAACCCGATGCTGTAGTAAGTCTCGACCACCTCTTCCGCACCGGGGTGCGGTAGCTTGCCGTCGCCCACCAGGATGCCGAGGCCGCCGAGATTCAGATACTCCTCGCGCTCCGCGGAGATGCCGTCGTCCAGGAGTACGACCCCGAAGGTATCGCCGGGGCGAAACCAGTGCGTCCCTTTGAGGGATCCGCCGACCTCGACCGAGCGGTCGATGTCCGTGAACTCGAAGACCTCGACATTGCCTTGCGCCTTCCCGACGCGGGCGAACAGGCCGAAGTCATCGCTCACCGGCTGCTCCAGGTTGAAGCTTCCGCCGATGCGGCTGCGGTACTGGCGGACCAGGGCGGGATTCGGCGGCGTGTCCGTGGCCAGACCGAGTGCAATCGCCTGATCGAGCAGCCCCATGCGTCCGCGGGTGTCCCACGCCGTGAAAAGAATGCGCCCCGTCTTGCCGAACAAGGGGTAGCGCTTCTCGATCTCGCCGTCCATCTGGAACTGATGGAACGCCGGGTCGAGGTGCGGGTCGTTCGGAACGACCGACAGATCGAACACACCCGCCCGGAACGTCCACGACCCGATATAGCGCTCCGCCGCCGCACCCACCGTGTACCCCCAAGCATCGGCGGCGTAGTCGTAGGTGCCGGCGTCGACGGCGGCCCAGTTCAAAAAGTCGCTCCGCGGGTCATGAGCGTATTGATTCGTGTCGAACACGTCGGTCACCGAAAACTTGCCGACGGTGAACACCCAGCGGTCGGTGCTGCGCGAGCCGGCCAGCTGATTGGCGACGCCCTCGACGTTCTCGCGCTCCCCGCCCGTGTCGACGGTCTGGCGCGCGTACAAGCGCGGCAGCCGCAGGTACGGCGCGTTCGAGCCCACCTTATAAGCCTCGCCGCTCGAGAACGCCGCCAGACCGAGCGTGTCGTCGAGGCCGCGTCCCTGGTCGATCTCGGGCGAAATCCAGAACTCCGCGCCGCGCCAGAGACGCGCGCCGAGAAAAAGAGTGAGATCCGAGGTCTCGCGGCCTCTGTCGGGCGTGAGACTATGGCTCCCGCGGTAGGGCGCACGGAAGTTGTCCGTGTCCTGCTCGACGTACGTCGCCTGCCCGTGGACCGCATAACGCTCATCGGGCGTTGCACTCGTGTCGGCCGCCTCGGCCGCGGTGCCCGCATTTGGATCGGCATGCACCGGAGGGCTGCCTGCGCCCACGCAGGTGAGCGCCAGGGCGAGGAAAGCGAACGCGAGCGCGCCCGGCCGCAGCGGCAAAAAGCTGCGACGGCAGCGCATGACTACACCAGGAAATAGAGCGCCATGATCAGCACGCAGAAACTCAGCACCGCAGCGCCCCACACGAACACGAGGACTTCGGCCGCAACCTCTCGCAGGCGCGCCGCGCGACCTGCGACTCGAAAGCCGAAATTGATCATGATGGTCTCCCTTCGGGCGCCGCTCGCGCCCGATGAGGTCGGCGCTTGGACCGGCCGCTCGATTCTCGGACAATCGTGTTACGAATCGATCGCCCGGCTCGGAAGCGCGCCGGTGATGTGTTAAGATACCCTACCAGGGTATAGTTTGCAAGGAGTCCGCCGGATGGGGCATGTAGCGCGAGAGAAGACCAAATTGTTGAACCGCGTGAAGCGCATGCGAGGGCAGCTCGAGGCGATCGAACGCGCCGTGGACGCAGACGATGAATGCACGACGGTCCTGCAGCAGGCGACCGCGTGCCGCGGCGCTCTGGACGGGTTCATCGCGGAGGTGATCGAGGATCACATGCGCGAGCACATGATGAGCCCGCGCGCAGACCCCGAGGCACGCTCGGCCGCCGCCGAGGAGCTGATCGAGATCGTGCATCAGTACTTGAAGAAATGACGCCGATGGCGGCGGCCTAAATCCCTTCAACTCTCCTTCTCCGCGTCGGGAGAGCCCGTGCCCGCAGCGGGATCGGTGTCCCCTTGCGGCTCGTTCAAGGCGCGCTCGACCGCGGCCGCGTGCTCCTCGGCGGCGAGCTTGCGCGGCCGGGTCCAGCGCGAGGACGTGACTTGCGGCGCACGCGTCAACGTCAGCTTGCCCTGCGGAGCATTCGCAGCGATGGTCGATCCGGCGCCGATGGTCGCGCCGGCCGCCGATGCGCACGGGAGCCACGAGCATGCTGCCGGAGCCTATGAAGGCGCCGTCGCCGATCTCGGTGGGCCATTTGTTGGCGCCGTCGTAATTGCATGTGATCGTGCCGGCGCCCACGTTGACACCACTCCCCACGCGCGTGTCGCCCACATAGCTCAGATGATTCGCCTTGCTGTCGGCGCCCGATCTCGCTGTTCTTGACTTCGACGAAGTTGCCGATGTGCACGCCGCGCGCGAGCACGCGTGCGCGGACGCAAGCGCGCGAACGGGCCGACACGGCAATGTTCGCCGATCTGCGCGTCTTCGATGACGCAGTTGGAGAACACCTCGGTATCCGCGCCGATGCTGGCATCCTTGATGAGGCAGTTGGGCCCGATCCTCACGCGCGCCGCGAGATGGACTTTGCCGATGAACACGGCGTTCACGTCGATGAATACGTCGCGCTCGACGGAGACCTCGCCGCCGCGCACGTCGATGCGCGCCGGATCCGCGAGCGTGGCGCCGGCCACCATCAGCTCGCGCGCCCGTTCCATGCGGTAGCATGTCTCGACTTCCGCAAGCTGGATGCGGTCGTTGACGCCGAGCACCTCGGTGGCGCTCGGCGCAAGCACGGCCTCGACGCGGTCCCCGGCTTTCACGGCGAGGCCGACGACGTCGGTGAGGTAATACTCGCGCTGGGAATTCTCCGTGCCGAGCCCGAGGAGCCAGCCCCGCAGGCGTCCGGCGGGGGCCGCCATCAGTCCGGAGTTGGCTTCCTTGATCATCAGCTCGTCGGCGCTCGCGTCCTTGTGCTCGACGATGGCCCGCACCAGGCCCATCGGGTCGCGCACGATGCGGCCGTAACCCGCCGCCTGATCGAGTCTGACGGACAGGATGGCGAGCGCCCCCGTGTTCGCCGCGACGGTCAGCGCCTGGAGCGTGGCGGCCCGTATCAACGGTACGTCGCCATAAAGCACGAGGACGGTATGGTCGTCGGGAATGGCGGACATGGCTTGCATGACGGCGTGCCCGGTGCCGAGCTGCTCCGCCTGCAGCACCCAGTCGACCTCCTCGTGGTCGAACGCGGCACGCACCTGCGGACCGCCATGCCCGTACACCACGTACACGTTCGCCGGATTGAGCGCGCGGGCGGTGCGGATCACATGCTGCAGGAGCGGCTGTCCCGCGAGCGGCTGCAGGACCTTGGGCAGGTCCGAGTTCATGCGCTTGCCCTGTCCCGCGGCGAGTATGACGACGGAAAGCGGCATGACAGCTCCTCGAGAAGTCGGGGTCAGCGTTTCTTGCGCAGGCGTTCGATGGCTTTCAATTGAGCAACGGCGCGCAGCAGCTCGGCGTGCGCCTCCGCAAGTTCTCTTTTATCCGTGCGGGTGCGCACCAGGTCCTCGGCCCGCTGCTTGGCGTGCTGTGCCTCAGCCTCGTCGAGATCCTTGGCGCGGACGGCCGTGTCGGCGAGCACCGTGACTCGATTCGGCTGCACCTCGAGTGCGCCTCCGCCCACGTAAAAGACTTGCTCCTCTTGCCCCTCGACCTGAATACGTACGTTGCCGGCCTTCAAGGTGGTGAGAAGCGGTGCGTGCCGTGGATGGATGCCCAACTCGCCGAGCGTGCCCGGCGCGATCACCAGGGCGGCCTCGCCCGAGAACAGCTCGCCCTCGGCGCTCACGATATCGACGTGAATGGTGTCGGCCATGTTCGCCTTACACCAGCGTCTTCGCTTTCTCGACTGCTTCTTCGATACCGCCGATCATGTAGAACGCCTGCTCGGGCAGGTGATCGTATTCGCCGGCGATGATCGCCTTGAAGCCGCGGATCGTGTCCTTCAGCGGGACGATCTTGCCGTCCTGACCGGTGAACACTTTCGCGACGTTGAAGGGCTGCGACAGGAAGCGCTGGATCTTGCGCGCGCGATACACGGTCTGCTTGTCCTCTTCCGAGAGCTCGTCCATGCCGAGAATCGCGATGATGTCCTGCAGCTCCTTGTAGCGCTGCAGCACTTGCTGCACGCCGCGCGCCGTCTCGTAGTGCTCCTCGCCGACCACCAGCGGATCGAGCTGGCGGCTGGTGGAGTCGAGCGGATCGACCGCCGGGTAGATGCCGAGCGAGGCGATCTGGCGCGACAGCACCACGGTCGCGTCCAAGTGCGCGAACGTGGTCGCCGGCGACGGATCGGTCAAGTCGTCGGCGGGCACGTACACCGCCTGGATCGAGGTGATCGAGCCGGTCTTGGTCGACGTGATGCGCTCCTGCAGCACGCCCATCTCCTCGGCGAGCGTCGGCTGGTAGCCCACCGCCGAGGGCATGCGGCCGAGCAGCGCCGACACCTCGGTGCCCGCGAGCGTGTAGCGATAGATGTTGTCGACGAAGAACAAGCACGTCGCGGCCCTTGCCGGAGGCCTGCTTCTCGTCGCGGAAATATTCCGCCATCGTGAGACCGGTGAGCGCCACGCGCAGGCGGTTGCCCGGCGGCTCGTTCATCTGCCCGTACACCATGGCGACCTTGGAGTTCGCCAGGTTGTCCTTGTCGATGACGCCCGACTCGATCATCTCGTGATAGAAGTCGTTGCCCTCGCGGGTGCGCTCGCCGACGCCCGCGAACACCGACAGACCGCTGTACTGCTTCGCGATGTTGTTGATCAGCTCGAGCATGTTGACGGTCTTGCCGACGCCGGCGCCGCCGAACAGGCCCACCTTGCCGCCCTTGGCGAACGGCACGAGCAGGTCGATGACCTTGATGCCCGTGACCAACAGGTCCTGGCCGCCCGCCTGCTCGTCGTACGACGGGCGCGGGCCGGTGAATCGGCAGCGTCTCCGTCGCATTCACCGGACCCTTTTCGTCCTGCGGCTTGCCGAGCACGTCCATGATGCGGCCGAGCGTCGCGGTGCCCACCGGAACGCTGATGCCCTTGCCGGTGCCCGTGACCGTGAGTCCGCGGCGCAGCCCCTCCGAGGGACCCATGGCGATCGCACGCACGATGCCGTCGCCGAGCTGCTGCTGCACCTCGAGGGTCAGATCCACGTCATCGAGCTTGAGCGCGTCGTAGATCTCGGGAATCTGATCGCGCGGAAATTCCACGTCGATGACTGCGCCGATGATTTGTACGATTTTGCCGCTGGATTTGCCGCTGGACATATTGAAACCTCTTGCCTAAACCGCTGCCGCGCCGCCGACGATCTCCGAAAGCTCTTTCGTGATCGCCGCCTGGCGGGCCTTGTTGTAAATGAGTTGCAGCTCGTCGATGAGCGCACCCGCGTTATCGGACGCGCTCTTCATCGCCACCATGCGTGCCGCCATCTCGGAGGCCACGTTCTCCACGGTGGCCTGGAAAATCTGCGACTCGATGTAGCGCATCAGCAGCGTGTCGAGAATCTCGGCGGCGTCCGGCTCGTAGATATAGTCCCAGCGCTCCTGGAGCTCGCTCTTGTCGATGGTCTGCAGCGGCAGCAGCTGCGACACCGTGCCCTTCTGGCTCATGGTGTTCACGAACACGTTGTTCACCAGCAGCAGCCGGTCGATCTTCGCCTCTCGGTACAGGTCCAGCATCACCTTGATCGGCCCGACCAGATCCTTGATGTGCGGCCGGTCGCCGAGGTGCGTCGCGGTGGCGGCGAGCTCGATGCCGGCAAGACGCCGGAAGAATTGCACGGCCTTGAGGCCGATCGCGCACACGTACACCTTGGCGTTGCTCGCGTGCGCTTCCTTGATGGCGGCGAGCGCGGCCTTGAACAGATTCAAGTTGAGCGCACCGGCGAGTCCGCGATCGGTGCTGACCACGATGAGGCCCACGGCCTGCACCGGCCGCTCGAGCGTGAACGGATGCTTGTAGTCCAGGTTCACCTGCCGCAGATGGCCGACGATCCGGCGAATCTTCTCGGCATAGGGGCGCGCGGCGCGCATGCGATCCTGCGCCTTGCGCATCTTGCTCGCCGCGACCATCTCCATGGCCTTGGTGATCTTCTGCGTGTTTTTGATGCTCGCGATCTTGCCGCGAATTTCCTTAGCGCCTGCCATTGGTTTCCTTTGGAAGCGTGTCCTCTTTTAGAGCGTGGCGAAAAATTCGTCGCAGCACTTCTTGAGCGACGCCTCGACTTCCTTGGTGAGATCCGGCTTCGCGTTGATGCCCTTGATGAGATCCCCGTAGGAGCTGCGCGCGAACGACTGCAACGCGGCCTCGGTTTCCACGACCTTGCGCCGGTCGACCTTGTCGAAGTAGCCGTTGTTGCCGGCGTAGAGCGTGAGCGCCATTTCGGCAACGGACATCGGCGCGTACTGCTTCTGCTTCATGAGCTCGGTCACGCGCACGCCGCGCTCGAGCTGCCGGCGGGTCGCCTCGTCGAGGTCGGATGCGAACTGCGAGAAGGCCGCGAGCTCGCGGTACTGAGCGAGTGCCAGGCGCACGCCGCCGCCCAGCTTCTTGATGATGTTGGTCTGCGCGGCGCCGCCGACGCGCGACACCGAGATGCCCGCGTTGATGGCCGGGCGCATGCCGGCGTTGAACAGGTCGGTCTCGAGGAAGATCTGCCCGTCGGTGATCGAGATCACGTTGGTCGGCACGAACGCCGTCACGTCGCCGGCCTGCGTCTCGATGATCGGCAGTCCGGTGAGCGATCCCGTCTTGCCCTTGATGCGGCCCTTGCTGACCTCCTCCACGTATTGCTCGTTCACGCGCGCGGAGCGCTCGAGGAGACGCGAGTGCAGATAGAAGACGTCGCCCGGATAGGCTTCGCGGCCGGGAGGACGGCGCAGCAGCAGCGAGATCTGACGGTACGCGACGGCCTGCTTGGACAGATCGTCGTAGACGATGAGCGCGTCCTCGCCGTTGTCCATGAAGTACTCGCCCATGGCGCAGCCGCCGTAGGGCGCGAGGTATTGCATCGCCGCCGGCGTCGAGGCGGAGGCGGCGACGATGATGGTGTGTCGCCATGGCGCCGTGCTCTTCGAGCTTGCGCACCACGTTCGCGATCGAGCTCTGCTTCTGGCCGATGGCGACGTAGACGCACTTAACGCCGGAGCCCTTCTGGTTGATGATGGTGTCGATGGCCACCGCGGTCTTGCCGGTCTGGCGGTCGCCGATGATGAGCTCGCGCTGGCCGCGGCCGATCGGCACCATGGAGTCGATGGCCTTGAGACCGGTCTGCACCGGCTGCGACACGCTCTTGCGGAAGATGACGCCGGGCGCCACGCGCTCGAAGGGCGATTTCAGCTTGGCGTTGATCGGACCCTTGCCGTCGATGGGCGTGCCGAGCGCATCCACCACCCGGCCGAGAAGCTCGGGACCCACGGGGACCTCGAGAATGCGGCCGGTGGTCTTGACCTCCTGGCCCTCGGAAATATGCGTGTAGTCGCCGAGCACCACGGCGCCGACCGAGTCCTGCTCGAGGTTCAGCGCGAGACCGAAGGTGTTGTCCGCGAATTCGAGCATCTCGCCGTAGCGCGCGTCAGCGAGGCCGTGCACGCGCACGATGCCGTCGGTCACGCTCACCACCGTGCCGACGTTGCGTGCCTCGGCGGCGGACTGGAACTTCTCGATGCGAGCCTTGATGAGATCGCTGATTTCCGATGCCTTGATGGACATATCGATCCTCTTGGCGAGCGCCGCTGCGGCGGCCGCCGTACTTTGGTTTAGCTAGTCAGTTCGGTTCGCAGGCGCTCGCAGGCGGCCCTTCAGGGACCCGTCGATCACCAGATCGCCCGCATGAATGACGCGCCCCCGAGGAGCGAGGCATCCACGGTGTTGCGCATGTTCACGCGGCGCTTGAGTCTCGTGTTGAGGGCCGCCGCCAGCTTCTCGGCCTGCGCCGGCGTCGAGCTTCACGGCCGAGATCACTTCGACGTCCACCGTGTTCTCGACCTCCGCACGCATCACCTCGTAGTGAGCGAGGATCTCGGGCAGCAGCAGCAGCCGGTGATTCTCGGCGAGCACGCGCACGAAGTTCTGCATGTGCGCATCGAGCTTCGTCGCCGGCGACGCCGATGATGAACTCCGCGATGTCGGCGGTCGGCACCTCCGGATTCTTGATGAGCGCCGTCGACGCGCGGATCGACCACGATCTCGGCGGCGACGTTGAGCCCCGCGGACCATGGGGCGAAGGCGCGCGCAGCGCACGCGGTCTCGAACGCCGCTTTCGCGTAGGGCCGCGCGATGGTGGCGCGCTCAGCCACGCGCCGACCTCGGCCGCGAGCTTGTCGAGCAGATCCGCGTGCGTCCGCGGATCGATCTCGCGGCCCGAGCAAGCGCGACGCGCCTTCGACCGCGAGCTCGCCCACTTCGCGCCGCAAAGACTCACGGGCACGCGTGGTCTCGAGCGTCACTTCCTCGTGCGCACTGACAATCAGCCGCTGCGCTTCGGAAGAAGCGGTGCCCTTGGCCTCCTCGATCATCTCGTTCGAGCGCTTGCTCGCCTGATCGACGATCTGCGCCGCGCGGTCGCGCGCCTCGCGGATGATCTCCTTCGATCGTGCCTCGGCCTCGTTCAAGTCCTTCTCGCTCTTGGCGGCCGCCGCCAGACCCTCGGCGATCACCTTCTGTCGAGTCTCGATTTTCACGAGAAGGAACGGCCATATGTACTTCATCACCAGCCAGGCGACGAAGAAAAATACGAACCCTTGAATGACAAGCGTAATGGCTATGTTCATGCGCTGCTCCCGGCGCTCGGCGTCCCGCAGGGACGCACGATGCGTCGTCTCAGATTACTTCCCGCCCAAAAGACCGAGGAACGGGTTCGAGTAGAGCAGCAGGAAGCCCACGGCCACGCCGATGATGGGCACCGCGTCCAAAAGGCCTGCGACGATGAACATCTTGGTCTGCAGCATCGGGGTCAGTTCCGGCTGCCGCGCGGAGCTCTCCAGGAATTTGCCGCCCAAGAGGCCGAAGCCGATGGCGGCACCGGCGCCTCCGAGGCCAATCACGAGGCCGGCTGCGATCACGGTGGCGCTCAGGAATTGAGCGAGTTGGGTCAAATTTTCCATTATCTTGTCTCCGTCGGTCTTGGTTGTCTCGAAAACGATGAACTAATGCTTCTCGGATGCAATGCCCACGTACACGATGGTCAGCACCATGAAAATGAACGCTTGCAGCCAGATGATGAGGTAGTGAAAGCCGGTCCACAGGATGTCGGCGATAATCTGGCCGGCACCGAGCAAATAGGTCGACCAGTGATCCAGTGCCGCGTCGAGCGTGAAGCACGCGATCAACAGAAATATGAGCTCGCCGGCGTACATGTTGCCGAACAACCGCAGCGACAAGGACAGAGGCCGTACGGCCTCCTCGATGACGCGCAGGATGAAATTGATGGGCGCGAGCGCCACGGCGGCGAAGCCGTGGGCGTGAAACGGCGCCGTGAACCATTCCTTGAAGAAGAGGCCGACGCCCTTGTGCTTGATGCCCATGTATTGGATAAGAAAGAACACACCGATCGCCATGCCGATGGTCGTGTTTACGTCCGCGGTCGCCACGGTGCGCAGATGCTCGACCCCGAGCGCGTTCCCGATGGCCGGCAGCGCATCGACCGGCAGGATGTCCATGAAGTTGTCGAGAATGACCAGGCAGAAGATCGTAAGAGCGAGCGGTCCAATGAACTTGCTCTCGCCATGGAAAGCGTCCTTCACCAGGCCATTCACCCAGTCGAGCATGATCTCGGCGAATGCCTGGAACTTGCCCGGCACGCCGCTCGTTGCCCGGTGGGCCGCAATATAGGCCAACACGAGGAAAATCAGCGCGATGGCGAGGTTGAAAACGACGCTGTCGAGATGCAGGGCCCAGAAGCCGCCCTGCGGCTTCAAGTCCACCGTCAGATGCGTGAGGTGGTGCTGGATGTACTCGGTCACCCCTCCGCCCGCAGCTTCCTCGACCATCATTCCGAAATGCATAGTCACGATTCCCGATCTCGACCGTCCATCACCTGAGCCGGAACAACGCCGTCCAGTATCCAAATTGGGCCGTAAACAGCCCAATCAATAGCGGCGCCGGCTCGAGCTTCAAGTGACCGAAAGCCACATAGAGCGCGAGCACATACCAAGCCCACTGCAGCAACTTGCCCGTGTACATGGCGCGATTCAGAACCGCGCCGCCGGCGACGCCCGGCGCAAACGCTCGCCAGCCGAACAACGCGGTGCCGATAGCCACAATCAATCCGCCCGTCAGTGCTGCAAGTCCTGACGAGGGGCCCTTGAAGGCGAAAAACAGAGACGCGACCAGCAGCGTGCATCCTACCTGCAGGAGCACGACGCGAATGACCAGCCGGTAACCACGGACCGGCGCGTCACTCATCGCGGAAAGAGCCGGACTGCATCCGGCGAACGACGGCGCGCTCACCCCGATTTACACATATGAGCCGTCGCCCATCAAAAGAGCGGGCGAATTATAGAGAGGCTGCCCTACTGCATCAAGGTGAATTCAGGTGATGTGCGCCAAAATGCCCTCGAGCTCATCGAGGCTGTTGTAGGTCACCACCAGCTTGCCCTTGCCGGAAGCCGTGTGTTGAAACATAACGCGGGCGCCCAGCTTGTCCGCGAGCTCGAGCTCCAGGCGGTGGATGTCGGGATCCCGCGGCGGGACTCGCCCGGCATGGATGCGCCCGCAGCCGGGCTCATCAGCCGCCGCACCAGTGCCTCGGTATCGCGCACCGACAGCGCCTTCTTGGCGACCAGACCGGCCACCTCGATCTGCTGGCGCCGCGAGGTCAACGACAGGAGCGCCCGCGCGTGCCCCATCTCGATGCTGCGCTGCTCCAAGAGCTGCTTGACCTCGTCGGCCAGCTCCATCAGTCGCAGCAAGTTGCTCACCGCCGCCCGCGACCGCCCGACCGCCTCGGCAGCCGACTGATGCGTGAGGCCGAACTCCTCGATCAGGCGCGAGAGCGCGCGCGCCTCTTCCAGCGGATTCAAATCCTCGCGCTGGATGTTCTCGATGAGGGCCATCGCGACCGCCGCCTCGTCGGGCACCTCGCGCACGATCGCCGGAATCTCGAGCAAGCCCCGCCATCTGCGCGGCGCGCCAGCGCCGCTCGCCCGCGACGATCTCGTAGCGCTGCGATTCGCCCGGATTGCGGCCCGATAGCGGGCGCACCACGATGGGCTGCATCACGCCCTGCGCCTTGATCGATTGGGCCAGCTCGTTCAGCGTCTCGGGTCGCATGTCGAGCCGCGGCTGGTATTTGCCTCGCTGCAGCAAATCAAGCGGCAGATTGGCGATCCGATCGCCCACCGGTTGGCGGGGCTTCTTGCTCGAGCGTTGCGGCCCGGCGCGCCATCAAGGGCGAGAGCTCCGCGAGGCCGCGGCCGAGAGACGGCTTCTTGCCGGTCATTCTTGCATTCCAGGGGATGAGACGGCGGATTCTAAGGGCGCCGGCGGCAATTCGTCGCGCCGGATCATTTCTCCGGCGAGCGCGAGGTAGGCGAGGGCACCGCGCGATTCCTTGTCGTGGAACAAGGCGGGCTTGCCGAAGCTCGGCGCCTCGGCGAGGCGGATATTGCGCGGGATCATGGTGCGAAAAACCTTGTCGCCGAAGTGCTCGATGAGCTGCGCGGACACCTCGTTCGCGAGGTTATTGCGCGGATCGAACATCGTGCGCAACAGGCCCTCGATCTCGAGCTCGGGATTGATGCTGCCCTTGATCTGATCGATGGTCTGCACCAGCGCGCTCAGGCCCTCGAGCGCGTAGTACTCGCACTGCATCGGCACCATCACGGAATCGGCCGCGACCAGCGCATTCAGCGTCAGCATGTTGAGCGAGGGCGGGCAATCGATGAGGATCACATCGTAGTCCTCGCGAATGGGCTTCAAGGCATTGCGCAGCTTGAACTCCCGGCCGGCCATCATGGTGAGCAGCCGCACCTCGGCCGCGGTCAAGTCCTGATTGCCCGGCATGAGCTGAAAGCCGCCGTACTCCACCGCGACCAGCGCATCGGCGGCGGCGCAGTCGCCGAGCAGCACGTCGCAACTCGTGTGCGTCAGCGAGTTCTTCTCGATGCCGCAGCCCATCGTGGCGTTGCCCTGCGGATCGAGATCGATGAGCAGCACACGGCGCTTCGTTGCGTTGAGCGAGGCGGCGAGATTCACGGCAGTCGTGGTCTTGCCGACCCCGCCTTTCTGGTTCGCGACGGCGATGACTCGCTTCATCTGGTGCTCGCCTTTGGCCTTATCGCAGATCCCCGTCCCGCCGGGGAGAGTTCCACAATATGACGCTCGTCGTCCAGCCCCGGCAGCTTGATCCGGTGCACCGCAAGCACGCGGAAGGATTTCGGCAGCGCCCAGATCTCCTCGTCCGGCCGCTTGCCCTTCATGGCCAGCAGCCGTCCGTCCGGCGCGCACAGGTGGCCGGCATAGGCGACGAAATCCGACAGCGAGGACAGTGCGCGCGCGAGGATGGTGTCGAAGGGCTCGAGCGGCCGGAATCGCTCGGCGCGCTCGTTGACGACCTCGACGTTGCGCAAGCCCAGCCGCTCGGGCGGTGCGCTCGACGAAGCGCGCCTTCTTGCCCGTCGCCTCGATGAGCGAGAAGCGCCGTTCGGGATTGACGATGGCGAGCGGCAGGCCGGGAAAGCCGGCGCCCGTGCCGACATCGGCAATGCGCGTGCCCTTGAGGAACGGCTGCACGCTCAGGCTGTCGAGCACGTGCTTGCGCAGCATCCCCGGCCGGTCGCGGATGGCGGTCAAGTTGAACTGGGCGTTGGCGATCTCCAGCTCGTCGACGAGATCGAGCAGCGTGTCGGCGCGCGCACGATCGATCGTCAGATCGAACTGCGCGCCGCCGTCCGTGAGGAGCTCGCGCTCGGTGTCTCGATTCACGGCGAGCTGATCATGGCGAGACGGCTACGAGCGTGATCGACACGGTGGCGGCGGCGGAATCGGGGCCATCCGTGCGGCGCGCGCTGAGCGCGATATCCCGCTTGACGCCCTTCGCACGCATCGGGCCCGTGCGCGGCCGGCGGGTTGCCTCGCTGCCAGTCGGCACAGGCCGCCGCGAACAGGGCGGGCGCCTCGGTCGCGGGCAGCACGACCGCTGCCTCGATTCTGCTGCAGGCGATCGTGATCGAAGCACAGCAGATGATCCGTCGGCGCCCGGCCGAGAAACGAGACCACCACGTTCGGCCGGAAACAATCTGCGTCCTCGCTCGTCCGCCGCGCGTCGGGCTTGGTGGAACACGAGAACCTCGGTGAGCGAGACCGGAACGTCCTTGAAGGCGGTACCGAAGGGGGCCGGCACGAGCGGACTGAGGTCATGTGACACGGCGGGCGGCGCGGCGGGAAGCGCTGCCGCTTGGCGCAGAGCCGCGCGCGGGCGCAGACCCCGCACAACCCTCGAGCCACGCCGCGCCCGAGACGGTCACGGCCGCGAGGCCCGCGGCGAGCGCGCGTGCCTCAAGCGGCGCGCCGGAGCCATACATCGAGTCCGGCGGCGTTGAGCACCACGTCGCCGTCCAGCAAAGCATGCCGCGCCGTCTCGTCGCCTGCGAAGCCGTGCGCCTGCCTCATTTACGCCGGAGCCAGGTGGGCCGGCGCCAGCCGCTGCTCGAGCTCGGCCAGCTCCGCCGCGGCGTCCGCATCGGGCGCCTTCGCGGTCTCCTGCGCGCGGCGCAAGGCGAGAATCGCGAGCGCCTGCATGTGCCCGCAGGCTTGCGCGTAATGCAGCCGCCAATCGGCGATCAGCTCGGGCTCGAGCCCCGCATAATCCCGGTGATTGACGATGGCATCGAGCACCATGGCGCAGAGCGCGAGCTGCTGGACCCGCGTCCACGACAAGCTCGGCGCGGAGCAGCCTTCCGCGAAACAACGGCGCAGGTACGCGGGCGGATCGGCGCTCGCGATGTCGTCGAGCATGTCGCCCACGTCAAATGAATCCAGTAAGTGCTCGAAGCCGGCCATCTTATCCATTATCCTCGCCGGCCATTATCCTCGCCGTTACGGAACATAGGAACAATGAGTCGGAGTTTTCTGCTGTCGCTGCTGGCGGCGCCCTTGCTTGCGGCCGGCGTCGCGTGGGCCGCCCACGCGTGGTCCGCGCCCGCCATCGTGCGCGGCAACCTGATTCTCGACGGTATTCCGGAGCAATCGGCACTAACGGCCGATAAGATCGACAAGCTCGATGCCTACTTGAGCGCCCGCGAGGCGCGACCGCTCGGGTTCACCACCAAGGGACAGGTGCTCATCGCCACCCGCTTCGGCGAAGTCGACGAGCTGCACCTCGTCGATCAGGCGCTCGGCGCGCGCCACCAGATAACGTTCATGCGCGAGCCGGTCCTGCGCGGGGCGTTCTCGCCCGATCCCAACCGCAACGCGTTCTTCTACTTGGCCGACTCGGCGAGCGAGATCGCAGCAGCTGTTTTACCAGCGCGTCGGCGATCCGACGGCGCGCCGGCTCAGCGACGGCAAGTCGATCACCGGCGCTGCGCTGTGGTCTTCCTCCGGCCGCGAGATCGCGTTCTCCGCGATCGCGCGCGACAGCGGATCCTGCGACATCGACATCATCGATCCCGACAGCGGCGCGCTGCCGCGTCTCGCGGCGGGCAACGAATGCGCGGACCCGCTCGATTGGTCGCCGGACGACCGCAAGCTCCTGCTGCGCCAGCACGTCTCGGCGTACGAGGAATCTCTCTATATCCTCGACCTCGGCACCGGACAGAAGCGCGAAGTCGATCCGTCCCCCGTGAAGGGGGCCCTGGCGAACGCGAAATTCTCGCGCGACGGCACCGGCGTGTACTTCATCTCGAATCGCGATGGTGAGCACGCGCGGCTGCGCTACGTGAATCTGTTCACCGCCGAGAAGAACGACATCTCCGGCCGCGGCGACGTCGACGTCGAGCAATTCGCCCTCTCCAAGGACGGTCACTACCTGGCCTACGTCACGGACGAGGGCGGTGCGGACAAGCTGAATATCGTCGATCTGCAAGCTCACCAGGATCTCGTGCCGCCGCGATTGCCGGCGCCGGGCGTGGTGGACTCCTTGAGCTTCGATCCCGAGGGCAAGCGTCTGCTCTTCGGCCTGGCCACGGCCACTCAGCCGCGCGACGCCTACGTGCTCGATGTCGCCGGCAACCGGGTCGTCCCCTGGACCGCGAGCGAGGCGGGGCCGCTCGACCGGACGAAGTTCGTGCTGCCGCGCCTCACGCAGTTCCCTACCTTCGATCGGCTGGACGGTAAATCGCGCGAGCTTCCTCTTTACATTTATGAGCCGGCGAGCCCCGGGGTGCATCCCGTGCTCATCGTGCTGCACGACGGGCCGGACGCGCGATTCCGGCCGACCTTCGACCCCTGGATCCAATACGTCGTCAACGAGCTCGGGTTCGCCGTGCTGGCACCGAACGTGCGCGGCTCCTCCGGCTACGGCAAAAGCTTCGCCGCGCTCGCGCGCGGAGATCAACGCGAGGACGCGATCAAGGACGTAGGCGCGCTGCTCGTGTGGCTCGCGCTCGACAGCCGCTTCGACAAGACGCATGTGATCGTGTCCGGTACGGGCCACGGCGGCTCACTGGCGCTCGCCGCCTTGGTGAATTACGGCGAGCGGCTGCGCGGCGCCGTGGCCATGGCGCCCATCACGGACTTCATCGCGTTCGTGGGCAGCACGGCGCCCGAGACGCGCGGCGCGGCGCGCGAGGAGTACGGCGATGAGCGCGATGCCGACGCTCGGTTGTTTCTGCGGCGCATCTCACCGTTGATCAATGCGGAGCGCATCACGCGTCCGGTGCTGATCGTGCACGGCAAGAACGACCGCGGCGTGCCGATCGCGCAGTCGGATCAGCTGGTGAACCGGCTGCGCGCGCGCAATCAGACGGTCTGGTATCTGAAGGCCACGGACGAAGGCGGCAGCTTTGCCCGCTGGCAGAACCGCGAGGCGTACTACCGCGCGTTCGCCGAGTTCCTGAGCTCGGTGCGCTGAAGGCCGCGGACGCTACTTGCTGTCCGGGGTGGCGGTCTCGAGGGGCGAGGGCTGGCGCGCGAAGTATTCCGCGACCACGTCGATGTCGTGTTCCGTCGCGAGGAGCTGCGCCATGCCGTTCATGACCACGTTCTTGCGGCGCTTGTTTTTATAGGACTTGAGCGCCTCGACGAGATAATCGACGTGCTGTCCGGCGAGTATCGGCGGCTTCGGATCGAGCGGCGCCGCCACGCCGAGTCCGTTGACGCCGTGACAGGCGACGCACGCCGTGGCCTGCTGGGGCGGGGTGCCGGTCGGTGCAGGCGGGGTCACCGGCTCGGGACCCTGTAGATACGCGGCGATGTCCTCGATGTCTTGATCGGAGAGCGAGGAAGCCTGCGCGTGCATGGTCGGATGCGGCCGCTGTCCGGACTTGTATTCATGGAGCGCGGCGATGATGTACGCCGCGTTCTGATGACGCAGCTCGGGCACGCTGTAGTCGGGATAGGCGTTCTTGTACGTCTCCACCCCATGGCAGCCGTAGCAGGTGTAGAACTTCTTGTGGCCGGCGACCGGATCGCCCGCGGCGCTGCGCCGAGTGCGCGACGCTTAAGCCCACGGCCGTTGCAGCTGCAACCCATGCGAGAACATTCGGTCGACGAAACATTCAATTCTCCGAGCGGGAGGGCTCCCTTGGGAGCGCTGATGTTAAAGAGTGAGAGGCGAAAATGCCACTCGGGACTGGCCGCGCGGCCGGCGACGCGCACCTTCAGGCGGCGCGATCGCGCTTCTTCAGATGCACCAGGAGTAGCGATACCGCCGCGGGCGTGAGCCCCGGAATGCGCGCCGCCTGTCCGAGCGTCTGCGGCCGAACCGCTTGCAAACACTGGCGCGCCTCGTTCGACAAGCCGCTCACCGCCCCGTAGTCGATGTCCGCCGGCAAGGCCAGGTCGTCGTGACGCGTGCGGCGGTCGATCTCCTCGCTCTGGCGCTTGAGATAGCCCGAGTACTTGGCCTGCACGTCGACCTGCAGCTTCACCTGCTCGGCGAGCCGCTCGTCGCCGCATCCAGTCCGCGGCGGCGGGGTCGAGAGGCGCGGCGCCCTTGAGATCGTCGTACGCGAGCTCCGGACGGCGCAGAAGCTCGAGCGCATGCGCTTCGCGCGAGAGCGGTTGCCCGAGCTTCGCGAGGAGGGCGGCATCCACATCGCCGGGCCGCACCAGCACCGTCGACAGGCGCGCGAGCTCGCCCGAGACGGCATCGCGCTTGCGCGCAAAGAACTCCCACCGCTCGTCGTCGACCAGCCCCATCTCGCGGCCGAGCGTCGTCAAACGCAGATCCGCATTGTCCTCGCGCAGGGACAAGCGATACTCGGCGCGGCTGGTGAACATGCGGTAGGGCTCGGGCGCGCCGCGCGTCACCAGGTCGTCGACGAGCACGCCGATATAGGCCTCGCTGCGCTTCGGGCACCAGGGCTCGCGCGCAGCGCTCGCGAGCGCGGCATTGATACCCGCGAGCAGACCCTGCGCCGCCGCCTCTTCGTAGCCGGTGGTGCCGTTGATCTGGCCGGCGAGAAACAGGCCGCCGATGAACTTGCTCTCGAGGCTCGCCTTGAGACCGCGGGGATCGAAGAAATCGTACTCGATGGCGTAGCCGGGGCGCGTGATGTGCGCGTTCTCGAAGCCCGCGAATGGTGCGCACGAAATTCGATCTGCACGTCGAACGGCAGGCTGGTCGAGATGCCGTTCGGATACACCTCGTGCGTGTCGAGACCCTCGGGCTCGATGAAGATCTGATGCGCGGAGCCGATCCGCGAAGCGCGCGACCTTGTCCTCGACCGACGGACAATAGCGCGGACCCACGCCCTCGATCAGGCCGGTGAACATGGGCGAACGCGCACTCGCTCCGCGGATGATGTCGTGCGTGCGCTCGTTGGTCGCCGTGATGTGGCAGGGGATCTGCCGCGGGTGCTGCGCGCGCGTGCCCAGGTAGGAGAATACCGGCCGCGGATCGTCGCTGTGCTGCTCGCGCAGACCCGCGTAGTCGATGCTGCGGCCATCGATGCGCGGCGGCGTGCCGGTCTTCAGCCGGCCGACCTGGAGCGGCAGCTCGCGCAGCCGCGCGGCGAGAGCGAGCGAGGGCGGATCGCCGGCGCGGCCGCCGGCGTGGCTTTCGAGGCCGACGTGAATGCGGCCGCCGAGGAACGTGCCGACGGTCAGCACGACGCTGCGCGCGGCAAACTCGATGCCGCTCAAGGTGACGCAGCCGACGACGCGGTCATTCGCCAAGCGCAGGTCGGCGACCTCCTGCTGGAAGAGCCACAAGTTCGGCTGCGTCTCGAGTCGCCGGCGCACGGCGCGCTTGTAGAGCTGGCGGTCGGCCTGCGCGCGGGTCGCGCGCACCGCCGGTCCCTTGCTCGCATTGAGGGTGCGCAACTGGATGCCTGCCGCGTCCGCGGCCAGCGCCATGACGCCGCCGAGCGCGTCGATTTCCTTGACCAGATGACCCTTGCCGATGCCGCCGATGGCCGGATTGCAGCTCATCTGGCCGAGAGTCTCGATGTTGTGCGTGAGCAGGAGCGTGCGGCGGCCCATGCGGGCGGCCGCCAGCGCCGCCTCGGTGCCGGCATGCCCGCCTCCCACCACGATCACGTCGAACTCGGCCTGAAAGCGCATCACTCTGAATCCACAGGGGTTTATTTCGGAAAGGCGCGTACTCTAAACCGCGGGCCGGAAAACCGCCAGGACGGCGCACGCCGGCCGGCGGGGGGATAGTCCCCGAGGTTCAGGGAACCAACCGCGCCAGCGAACGTACTAATTCGCGCATGCGTACCCTTAATTTCGGACGACTCGCAGCGTTCGCGTTCATGGGCATTCTCCTCGCGGGAGCGGCCGTGCCGGCCGCCGATGAGCCTCAGGTCGCGCAGCCCGCTCCGGATTTCAGTGCCGTCGACAGCCAGGGCCAGATGCGCCATCTCGCCGACTACCGCGGCAAGGTGGTGGTGCTCGAATGGACCAACGCGGAGTGTCCGTACACGCGCAAGCACTACGAGAGCGGCAACATGCAGAGCCTGCAATCGCTCGCCCGCGACCATGGCGTCGTGTGGCTGTCGGTGATCTCCTCCGCCCCGGGCAAGCAGGGCTACGTGGATGGCGCAGGCGCCGATGAGCTCACCCAGACGCGCCACGCCGTTCCGACCGCCGTGCTCCTCGATCCGTCGGGAAACGTGGGACGGCTCTACCATGCCAAGACCACGCCGCACATGTTCGTGATCGATGCCCAGGGCGAGCTGCGCTACATGGGCGGCATCGACAGCATCGCGACGCCTGACGTGTCGGACATTCCCAAGGCAGAGCCGTATCTGAAGGAAGCCATGCTGGCCGTCGTCGACAATCAGCCCGTCGCGCATCCCGTGACGCGGCCCTACGGCTGCAGCGTCAAATACTAGCCGGCCGCAGCCCCGTCAGCGCGCGCCCGCCACGGTGACGGGGATCCCCGCAAACTTTCCGCGATACGCCGGCGGCCCGGAGTCGTGCACCGACTCCCCCTCTGAGCTCACGGCTACCGTCACCGGCATGTCGCGCACGTCGAACTCGTACACCGCCTCCATGCCGAGCTCGGCAAAGCCGACCACGCGGCTCGACCGGATCGCCTGGGAGACCAGGAACGCAGCGCCGCCCACCGCGATCAGATAAGCCGAGCGATGGCGGCGGATCGACTCGATGGTTTCCGGCCCGCGCTCGGCCTTGCCTACCATGGCGAGCAAACCCGCCTTGCCGAGCATCGTGTCGCTGAAGCGATCCATGCGATTGGCCGTGGTCGGTCCCGCGGGGCCCACGACCTCCGCGCCGACCGGGTCGACCGGCCCGACGTAATAGATCACTCGATCGCGGAAATCGAGACCGTCGGGTAGCGGCTTGCCCGCTTCGAGCAGGGCGCAGATGCGCTTGTGGGCGGCATCGCGGCCGGTCAGAAGCTTGCCCGACAACAGCAACCGCTCGCCCGCCTTCCACGTGGCGATCTCTGCGCGGGTCAAGGTGTCGAGCGACACGCGCCGCGCCTGCGCGTCGGGTTTCCAGGTGACCTTCGGCCATAGCGCCAGATCGGGGGGGACGAGCACGGCGGGTCCGGTACCGTCCAGCGTGAAATGCACGTGGCGCGTGGCGGCGCAGTTCGGAATGACGGCGACCGGGAGTGAGGCCGCGTGCGTCGGGTAGTCGAGCACTTTCACGTCGAGCACCGTGGTCAAGCCGCCGAGCCCTTGCGCACCGATGCCGAGATCGTTGACGCGCCGATAAATCTCGACACGCAGCTCCTCGAGGCGATTCGCGGGTCCGCGCGCGAGCAGTTCAGGCATGTCGATGGGCTCCATGAGCGACTTCTTGGCGAGCAGCATGGCCTTCTCGGCGCTGCCGCCGATGCCGACGCCGAGCATCCCCGGAGGACACCAGCCCGCGCCCATGTCGGGGACGACCTCGACCACCCAGTCGGCCACCGAGTCGGACGGGTTCAGCATGGCGAACATCGACTTGTTCTCGGACCCTCCGCCTTTCGCAGCGACCGTGATCTCGACGGTCTCGCCCGGCACGAGCTCGGTATGGATCACCGCGGGCGTGTTGTCGCGGGTGCCGGTGCGCTTGCCGGCAGGGTCCGCGACGATGGAGGCGCGCAACTTGTTGTCGGGATCGAGATACGCGCGCCGCACGCCCTCGTTGATCATCGCCTCGAGATCGCGCGAGGAATCCCAGCGCACCCCCATGCCCACCTTGACGAACACGACCACGATGCCGGTGTCCTGGCAGATCGGCCGATGACCTTCGGCGCAGAGGCGTGAATTGGTGAGAATCTGCGCAATCGCATCGCGCGCGGCTGCGCCTTGCTCGAGCTCGTACGCACGGCCCATCGCCGCGATGAAGTCGGGCGTGTGGTAGTAGGAAATGTATTGCAGAGCGTCGGCGACGCTCGCGATGAGATCAGCTTCGCGGACCAGGGACATGGTGGCTTTTCGTATTCCAAAGACGAACTGAGCCGCAAATCTACCAAGTCGCGGGTGGCCATGGATAGCGAGTCGCTACACTACTGCAATGCGGCGGCTTGCCTGGACGGCTTTCCTGATTTGCGCGTTCTGCTCGCCGCGGCCGGCGGCGGCGGCGAGCGGCACGCTGGCGCTGCACGACTGCCGTCTCGAGCATCCCCTGAAGGTCTCCTCCGTGGCCGCCCGCTGCGGCGTGTTGCAGGTCGCCGAGAACCCGGCGGAGCCTCTGGGCCGCAGCATCGGACTGCATGTCGCGGTGGTGCCGGCGCTCAATCGCCGCTCGCGCGCGGCGCCGCTGTTCTTGCTGGCGGGCGGCCCGGGCCAGGCGGCGAGCGATCTTTACGTGAGCTACGCCGGCGCGTTTGTGCGCGTCAATCGCAATCACGACATCGTTCTCCTCGACCAGCGCGGCACCGGCCGGTCCGAGCCGCTCTTCTGCGACTATCCGGAGGACTGGCGGGAGACGCGCGATGAGCTGCCTGCTCTCAGGCAAGCGACCCTCGACTGCCTCGCGCGCTACGGCGAGCGCGTGCGCTACTACACCTCGAGCGTCGCCGCGCTCGACCTCGAGCGGGTGCGCGAGGCGCTCGGCTATGCGCAAATCGATCTCTACGGCGCCTCCTATGGGACGCGCATGGCGGAGCTGTACCTGCGCCATCACGCCGCTACGGTGCAGGCCGTGATCCTCGACGGCGTCACCGATCCCGAGCAAGCGATCGGTCCCGAGACACCGCTCGACGGGGAGCGCGCCCTCGATCTCATCCTGCGACGGTGCCGGGATGCGCCGGAATGCGCCGCTGCCTATCCCGACTTGCGCAGAGATTTCGGCGCCTTGCGCGCGAAGTTCGGTCCCGGCCTCGGCGTCGTTGACCCTGCCGGACCCCGCGACGGGCGAGCCCCTCGAGCTCGAGTTCAACCGCGAAGTGCTCGCCGCGGCGCTGCGCTTGCTGTCCTACAACTCCACCCAAGCATCGCTTCTGCCCACCCTGATCCACCAGGGCTCCTCGGGCCGCCTCGCACCGCTCGCCGCGCAGACCGTGATGATGGCCCGCGAGATCCGCGACCAGCTCGCGAGCGGCATGCAGAACAGCGTCGTGTGCAGCGAGGACGTGCCGTTCTTCGCCGCGGCGTCGATCGGCAGCGGCATCGAAGCGACCTACCAGGGTACCGAGCAGCTCGATGCGCTCGCGGAGATCTGCAAGCTCTGGCCGAAGGGTCCGGTGGATGCGGATCTGCACGCCCCGTTGCACAGCGACGTGCCGAGCCTTGCTCCTGTCGGGCGAGGCCGATCCGGTTACGCCGCCCGGCGAATGCCGAGCGGCTCGCGCGGGGCTCGCGCGCCATCGGCATCCTGGTGCTGCCCGGCGAGGGTCACGGTCAGCTCGCGACGGGCTGCATGCCCCGGCTCGTGGCCGCCTTTCTCGATGCGCGCGATCCGCAAGCGCTCGATGCCGCCTGCCTCGAAGAGCATCGTCCGGCGCCCTTCTTCGTCGGCTCCACCGGGCCGGCGCCATGATCGAAGCGTCCGCCCTCTGCAAGCGATTCGGCACGATCGAAGCGGTCCGCGAAGTGTCCTTTCGCGCGGCCGACGGCGAAATCACCGGACTGCTCGGGCCGAACGGCGCCGGCAAGTCGACCACGCTGCGCATGCTGTACGGCGTGCTCACGCCCGACGGCGGCAGCGCGCTGCATCGACGGGATCGACATCCGCGGCGAGACTTCCGCGGCACGGGGCCGTCTCGGCGTTCTGCCGCATGCGCCCGGGCTTTACGGCAATCTCACCGCCCGCGAGAACATCGAGTATTTCGGCGCGCTGCACGGCCTGCCCAAGGAGTGTCCTGCGCGCGCGCGCCGCCGAGCTCGGCACAGCGCTCGGCATGGAGAGCTTCATGGACCGGCGCGCGAAAGGGTTCTCGCAGGGCCAGCGCATCAAGGTCGCCGTGGCGCGGGCGCTCATCCACGATCCGTCGAACCTCGTGCTGGACGAGCCGACCAACGGCCTCGACGTGATGGCGATTCGCAACTTGCGCGAGATTTTGCGGGATTTGAAGTTGCAGGGACGCTGCATCCTGTTCTCCTCGCACGTCATGCAGGAGGTCGCGGCGCTGTGCGACCGCGTGGTCATCCTCGGGCAGGGACGGGTTCTCGCGGAGGGCCCGCTCGAGGCGCTGCGCTCGCGACTCGGCGCGGCCTCGCTCGAGGAGGCCTTCCTCAAGGTGCTCGGCGAGGCTGAGGCTCAGGCTGAGGGCGAAGCTCCGGCGAGGCTCTCTAGCATGCGCGCGCTGCTCACGGTTTTTTGCAAGGAGTTTCTGGAGAACCTGCGCGATCGCCGCACGCTGTTCTCGGCGCTGCTGTTCGGTCCGCTGTTCGGGCCCGATTCTGTTCGGCGCCATGGTGTCGAGAATGCTCAATCAGAGCGTGCTGGAATCGGACGAGCCGCTGCGCGTCGACCGTCTCGGGAGGCGAGCACGCGCCCAATCTGGTGCGCTTCCTCGACCTCGCAAGGCGTGAAGCTCGCGTTCACGTCCTGGTCGGAGTCCGATGCGCGCGATGCGGTGAAGCGCGGCGCCGCGACCGTGGTCCTGATCGTGCCGCGACGAATTCGCGCCGCGCTTCACGGCGGCGTTGCCCGCGCCCGTGTTCCTGGTCGCCGACAGCTCCGATTCGCAAACTCGCAAGAGCGCGGATCGGCTGCGCGCGCTGGTCGCGGGCCTACGGCAACGGCATCGCGCAGCTGCGGTCGCAAATCCGCGGCGTGAGCCCGCTGCTCGCCGTGCCCATCGCAGTCAACGACATCGACGTCACGACGCCGACGGGCCGCGCCGTGGTGGTGCTCGGATTCATGACGTACTTCGTGCTGTTCTCGGTGCTGATGGGCGGGCTGTATCTGGCGATCGACTCGACTGCCGGCGAGCGCGAGCGCGGCTCGCTCGAGGCGCTTGCTGAGCCTGCCGGTGGCGCGCAGCGCGCTGGTCGGCGGCAAGCTGCTCGCGACCTGCGCCTACATGTGCCTATCGCTCGCGATCAATCTCGCCGCGTTCGTGGTGGTGTTCCAGTTCGTGCCGCTCGAGCGCCTCGGCATGAGCGCGAATGTCGGAGCGCTCACGGCGCTCGAGTTCTTTGCCATCTGCCTGCCCTTCGTGCCGCTGGGCGCGGCCCTGATGATGCTGGTCGCCTCCTTCACGCGCAGCTACCGCGAAGCACAGACCTACCTGACCAGCGTGCTCCTGGTGCCGACGCTGCCCGATCGCGTTCGCGAGCATCTATTCCCTGAAGACCCACAGCTCGCTGATGCTCGTCCCCTCCTTGAGCCAGCACTTGCTGATGACCAGCGTCCTCAAGGATGAGCCGATCGCGCCCCTCGACTTCGCGGTATCGGCGGCCTCGGCGCTCGGCCTTGCGGTCGTGCTCATCGCCGCGACCGCGAGGCACTGGCGCCGCGAGACCATGCTCGGCTGAGCGTGATGCGCAGCGCAGGGCACCGTCGCAAATTCCCGACACTCCGAACGCGGGCGCAAAACAAGTCGGAAAATCATGTTTTTGCGTATAGGAGTTTTCCTGCTGAACGGGTATAAAGCTATCGGGGCAACCGAACGGAACTTTCGGGGAAGTGCTGGCATGAGAAACTCGTCGCACGCGCGCGCGAATATCGCTATCTTGTTGGCGGTTTTGGCGCTCTCCGCGCTCACCATGGTCTGGCTGTTCTGGCATCACCCGATCAAGACCTTGATCGGCACGATCGCGGTGCTGGCCGCGCTCGGCGTATCGGCCCGGCTCGCGCGGGCGATCGAGGCCGAGGCGGCGACGGCGAGCGATCTCGACCAGGCGACAGGCGTTTAGTCGGCGACCTCGTTCTATCGACCCGCCATGCTATTTTTCGATGCGGCTCGCGATAAACGGCAGCTGGCTAGCTCAGCTGCGCGCCCCGCGCAGCTCATTTGCCGATGCAGAAGCTCGCGAAGATCGCGCCGAGCAAGTCCTCGCTCGTCACCTCGCCGGTGATTTCCCCGAGCGCCGCTTGAGCGAGGCGCAGGTCCTCGGCGAACAGCTCGAACGCCTCGCGATTCCCCGCGTGCCCGCGCCGCGCTGTCGACCAGCGCGCGCGCCCGCTGCAAGGCGTCGAGGTGGCGCCGCCGTGCCGCGAACACGCCGCTCTCTGCGCCCAGATAGCCGGCGCGCGCTTGCAAATGCGCGCGCAACAGGTCGATACCCGCACCGGTGCGGGCGCTCAAGATAAATGCGCGGCGGCGCGGCCTGCTCGTCGGCGCGTGCCGCCGCGCCGGTCGAGATCGATCTTGTTGTGGACCACGGTCACCGGCACACCGCTCGGTAGATCTTGTGCCGGCGGCGTCATCGCCCGCGCCGAGCGATCGGCTCGCATCGACGACGTAGCAGATCCGATCCGCGCGCCGCATCTCACCGCGTGCGCGGCGAATGCCCTCCTCCTCCGCCGCATCGCCGGCGCTGCGCAGTCCCGCGGTGTCGACCAGATTCAAGGGCAGACCGTCGAGATGCACCTGCTGGCGCAGCACATCGCGCGTCGTGCCCGGCGCCGGCGTGACGATGGCGACATCCTCGCCCGTGAGACGCATTGAGCAAGCTCGATTTGCCGGCGTTCGGCTTTCCCGCGATCACGACGGTGATGCCCTCGCGAAGCAGCGCGCCCTGCCGCGCCGCCGCCTGAATCGAGTCGAACGCCTCGAGCACCTGCTCGAGACGCGAGGTGATGGCCGGGGCGGCGAGGAAATCGATCTCCTCGTCCGGAAAATCGATCGCCGCCTCGACGTGAACGCGCAGATCCGTGATCAACGCGCCGAGCGCGGCGATCCGCGACGAGAACTCGCCCTGCATGGAGCGCACCGCGGCGCGCGCGGCCGCCTCCGTGCCGGCCTCGATCAAGTCGGCGACCGCCTCGGCCTGCGCGATATCCATCTTGCCGTTCAAGAAGGCGCGCTCGCTGAATTCGCCCGCCCGCGCCATGCGCGCGCCGAGCTCGAGCAGCCGGCGCAGCAGCAGATCCATCACCAGCACGCCGCCGTGGGCCTGCAGCTCGAGGACGTCCTCGCCCGTGAAGGAGGCCGGCGCCGGAAAGTAGAGTGCGATCCCTTCATCGATGCTCTCGCCGTGCGCGTCGCGAAAGCGCGCGAGATGAGCGCGCCGCGCCGCGGGCAGACGCCCAAGCATCGCGCGTGCGATGCGCGGCACGTCGGGGCCGGAGACCCGCAGCATGCCGACGGCGCCCCGGCCGGGAGCGCTCGCGATCGCGGCAATGGTATCGGGGGTATCCACCCCGTTAGTGTACGGGACTCGCCGCTGATCGAGCCGCCGTCGCACGGCGCGCGGCGCCCTCAGGAGCCGGGCTTCACCTGGCTTGAATCACCTGGTTGATGCGCCACTGCTGCAAGATGGACAGCACCGTGTTGGTGAGCCAGTAAAGCACCAGGCCGGAGGGAAACCACGCCATCATGCCGGTCATCACCAGCGGCATGAACTGCATGATCTTGGCCTGCATGGGATCCGGCGGCGGCGGGATTCAGCTTGAACTGCGCGAACATCGCGACGCCCATGAGCAGCGGCAGCACGAAGAACCGATCGTGCGCGGACAGATCGTTGATCCACAGCATGAACGGTGCCTGGCGCATCTCGACGCTCTCGACCAGCACCCAGTAAAACGAGATGAACACCGGGATCTGCACCACCATCGGCAGACAGCCCGCCAGCGGATTGATCTTCTCGCGCTTGTACAGATCCATCATCGCGCGGCCGAGCTTTTCGCGATCGTCCTTGAACGTATCCTGAATCTGCTTCATGCGCGGTGCGACGGCGCGCATCTTCGCCATGGAGCGTCCGCTCGCCTGGCTCAAGGGATAGAAGATCAGCTTGATGAGCGCGGTGACGAGGATGATCGCCCAGCCCCAGTTGCCGGTGACACCGTGAACCCAGTTGAGCGCGACGAACAGGGGATGCGCGATCACGGTCAGTAGAGGCCCGTAATCGGCGGTGAGATCGAGGCGCGGACCGGTGGCGGCGAGCTGCGACTGCAGTTTCGGCCCGATGAACAGCTTCTCGCTGAATTGCGCCGTAGGCGCCCGCGGCGATCTGCTTGAAAGGCCCGGTCGCGCTCAACAGGTACTGGTGATCCTCGACCTGCAGCCGATAGCGATACGGCTGATTCTCGGGCGGCACGATCGCCGAGACGAAATGGTGCTGCAAAGACGCGAGCCAGCCGTTGGTGATGGTCTCGCTGAACTTGCTCTCCGAGTCGCTCTCGACCTTGAGGTCGTGGGATTTCGTGCCGTCGAACACCGCGGGACCCTTGAACGAATAGGTCTCGACGTCGAAGTACGAGCGCGATGCATGCTCCCAATGACGCAGGATCTGGGCGTAAGAGGCGAGCGAGCGCGGCGCGGTCGAGTCATTGTGCGCGTCGTAGAGAAGATCGATGCTGGTAGAGCCCACGTTTGAAGACGAAGGTCTTGGTCACGGTCAAGCCGTGATCGTCGGTCCAGGTCAACGGGACGCGCAGCTCCGTCGCACCGGCGGGAAGCGTGTAGCTCGTCTGCGCCGCGGTGAACGTCGCGAGATGCGACGGTGCCGCCTCGTCCGGATGCCCCCGTGAGTCCGGTTTGCACGACATACAAGGATGCCGGGTCGTCGTTCTCGAGGCGCACGGGCACGTTGGGCGTGTCCTTGTGCAGCGGATACTCCGAGAGGTCGGCCCGGTCGATCTCCCCGCCGCGCAAGCTGATGTCGAGATCGAGCACGTCGGTGACCACGTGCACTTTGGCGACGGAGGAATCGGCTGCCGTCCCCAGCGCACCGGCGGCGCGGGCGTGGCGGCCGGCGTGGCCGCTGCGGATTGCGCCGGGACCGCGCTCGCCGCAGCGCCTTCGGGCGTCGGCACGGAATTGCCGAGCGACCCGCGTGCGCCCGCGCCCCCCGCGGCGGCGCTCGTCAGCTGCGGTAGCGGCGGTAATCCTGCTGCCACGCCAAATAGTTGTAGTAGAGAACGGCCCCGAGGACGATCCAGAGCGTGAAGCGGATATTAGGCATTGCTCAATCTCGCGCGCTCATCCGGCACGGGATCGTAGCCGCCCGCCGAGAACGGATGGCAGCGCGCACAGCCGCTTCGCCGCGAGCCACGTGCCGGCCAGCGCGCCATGGCGCTCGATGGCCTCGTGGGCGTAGCAGGAGCAACTCGGGTAAAAGCGGCAGCGCGCGCCGAGCATCGGGCTCAAGGTCCACTGGTAGACGCGGATGAGGATCATCAAGACTTTAGCGCCTACCGTTACCATTGCCGTGTAATGCTCTTCCAGTGCTTCTCGAGACTCGCGCGCAGCGCGCTCGCGGGAGCGAGTCTCGCCGCGTCGCGCGCCGCCACGGTCACATCGACGCTCGGCAGCAGGTGCTGATTGTGGCGAAACGATTCTCGCGTCAGACGCTTCAAGTAATTGCGCACGACCGCCGTGCCGCACGTGCGCGTCGCGATCGCCAACCCTAGGCGCGCATGAGGCTGCTGATTCGCCAACACGGACAAGCTGAAGTACGCGTCCGTCACTCGTTTGCCCTTGAGCCGTACCGCGCGAAATTCGGCCGGCTGGTGCAAGCGCTTGCGCGGCTCGAACGTCAATTTGGTTGAACGCGTCGTCGACCCATTGCCTTCAATTAAAAAGGGCGGTCAAGGACAGAGGCGCTTGCGGCCCTTCGCACGGCGCCGAGCAAGCACTAGACGACCGCTCTTGGTCGCCATTCGCGCGCGAAATCCATGTGTACGGGCACGATGCAAATTACTCGGATTGAAGGTACGTTTCATGAGGCACTTTCAGGAAAAACTATTGGGGCAAATCAACGAACTGGGAGATTTGCGGGAGGCGGCAAGGGTACTGACCGAGCATGGAAGTGTCAATAGACGCACTGCCCGGTTGGAGCTAGACTCCGCTCCCCTTTGATGATTGTCCCATTGCCGCCATAGGAGAGCGCTCTTGCCGGAGACGCTGTGGAACCGCTGTCTGCGCGTGCTCGAGAGTGAACTGCCCATGCAGCAGTTCAACACATGGGTACGGCCGCTGCAGGTGGTCGAGCGCGACGGCGAGATCCGGCTGCTGGCTCCGAACCGTTATGTCGTCGAGTGGCTCGGGGATAACTCGCTCCCGCGAATCAAGGAGTTAATCCGCGAGTTCGCCCACGGGGCGACCCCGGACGTGGTACTCGATGTCGGCACCCGCGCAGGCGCGATTCCCGAAGCGGCGAATGCGCCGACCGCGAATGGCGGCGGCGGGCCTCGGCTCGCAGCCCGCCAAGCCGCGGCGCGGCGCTCCCACCGTGATCGGCGGCCGCATCGCCCCGGAATTCACCTTCGACAGCTTCGTCGAGGGCAAGAGCAACCAGCTCGCCAAGGCCGCCGCGGTGCAGGTGGCCGGCAATCCCGGCCGTTCCTATAACCCGCTGTTCATCTATGGCGGTGTCGGTCTCGGCAAGACGCACCTGATGCATGCGGTTGCGAACAAGATCAAGGAACGCAATGCCGATGCGCGCATTGCCTACGTGCACAGCGAGCGTTTCGTCAGCGACATGGTGAAGGCGCTTCAGCACAACACCATCAACGATTTCAAGACAGCGTATCGAACCCTCGATGCGCTGATGATCGACGACATCCAGTTCTTCGCGAAAAAAGACCGCTCGCAGGAAGAGTTCTTTCACACCTTCAACGCGCTGCTCGAGAGTCAACAGCAAGTGATCCTCACATGCGACCGTTATCCGAAAGAGGTGGACGGGCTCGAGGAGCGCTTGAAATCGCGCTTCGGCTGGGGATTGACCGTGGCGATCGAGCCGCCCGAGCTCGAGACATGCGTCGCGATCCTCATGAGCAAGGCCGCGATCGCGAACGTCGATCTACCCGAGGAAGTCGCGTTCTTCGTAGCGAAGCGCATCCGCTCGAACGTGCGCGAGCTCGAGGGCGCCTTGAAGCGCATGGTCGCGACCTCGCATTTCACGGGCCGCCCCATCACGCTCGAATTCACAAAGGAGGCGTTACGCGATCTGCTCGCGCTCCAAGAGAAACTCGTGACCGTGGAGAACATTCAGAAAACGGTCGCCGAGTACTACAAGATCCGCATCGCCGATTTGCTCTCCAAACGCCGCAGCCGCTCGATCGCACGGCCGCGGCAAGTGGCGATGGCGCTTGCCAAGGAGCTCACCAACTACAGCTTGCCGGAAATCGGCGATGCTTTCGGCGGCCGCGATCACACGACGGTGCTGCATGCCTGCCGACGCGTGAAGGCATTGCGCGAGTCGGAGCGGCGCATCGGCGAGGACTACATGAACCTGTTGAGAACTCTCGCGGGGTGAGCTTCTAATCCTGTGGATGGAATGTGCATGAAAGATATCCCCAAGGCGACCACAGGATTACAACGGGTGTCAGAGAAATCCTACACGGGGTTTGGGGTTACGAAAGGCTATGATTTAAAAGGTGATTTCTGGGTTATCCACGCAAATTCCTCGCTTCATAATTGCATTAATAATCTTTATCAAGAATCTAGATATAAGACTTATCGGATGGTGATCGCATGAAATTGACGGCTGAACGGGAGAAATTGCTTGCGCCTTTGCAGGCAGTCATCGGTGTCGTGGAACGTCGCCAGACCATGCCGGTGTTGGCGAACGTACTGCTCGGCGTGGCGGAGGGCAAGCTGTCGATCGCAGCGACCGACTTGGAAGTCGAGTTGGTGGCGGCGACCGAAGTCACCGTACAGCAACCCGGCGACATCACGGTTCCTGGCCGCAAGTTCCTCGACATTCTGCGCGCGTTGCCAGAGAAATCGAGCGTGTCCATGTCCACCGAGGGCGAGAAAGTCGTGATCCGCGCTGCGCGCAGCCGTTTCACCCTGTCGACCTTGCCGGCCGCCGAGTTTCCCGTCATTGACGACATCAATGCCCAGCAGACCGTGCAGATTCCCCGCAAGGAGCTGGCGCGATTGCTCGAGAAGACGCACTTCTCGATGGCCCAGCAAGACGTGCGCTATTACCTGAACGGCATGCTGCTCGAGATCGACGGGGCGATGCTGCGCGCCGTGGCGACGGACGGACACCGCCTGGCGCTCTGCGAAGCCGCGCTCGAAGCCAAGGCCAAGACCTCGCAGCAAGTGATCGTGCCGCGCAAGGGAGTCTTGGAGCTGCAACGCGTGCTGACCGACGAAGGCACCGCCGCGGTGGCGATTGGGACTAATCACGTGCGCGCTCAGATCGGCGACGTTCGATTCACATCGAAGCTCATTGACGGCAGATTCCCCGAGTATTCTCGAGTCATTCCCGCCGCGCCCGGCGCCGCCATCCGCGCGGATCGAGACATCTTGCGTCAGGCTCTGCAGCGCACGGCGATCCTGTCGAACGAAAAATACCGTGGCATCCGGATCAACGTCCGAAACAACGCCATCACCGTCCAGGCCCATAATCCGGAACAGGAAGAGGCCGAGGAAGAGATCGAGGTTTCCTATTCGGGCGATGAGCTCGAGGTCGGATTCAACGTCAACTACCTGCTCGACGCCCTGGCCGCCATCGACGGTCAGGAAGTGGAGCTCGGTCTCACCGACAGCAACAGCAGCTGTCTGATTCGCTCTCCGGGCAACTCGAGTGCGCGCTACGTCGTCATGCCCATGAGGCTCTGATCGGATGACGCTGCGGCGGGTGCAAGTGACGGACTTCCGCTGCTTGCATCGAGCCGATCTCGACTTCGATCCGAATTTCACGCTCATCAGCGGCCCGAACGCCTCGGGCAAGACCAGCTTGCTCGAGGCCATGTACGTGCTCGGCCGTGGCCGATCCTTTCGCACGCGCCGTCTCGAGCCGCTGATCCGGTCCGGTGCGGAGCGAATGATGGTGGTGGGCGAGGCGGAGTTGCCCGAGCGGCGCGTGACCCTCGGCGTAGAAGGCTCGCCCGACGGCCTGCGCGCCCGTGTGGGCGGGGAGCGCGTCGCCTCCCTGGCGGAACTGGCCTGGGTGCTGCCGGTGCAAATCATCGATCCCGAGATCCACCGCCTGATCGAGGAGGGTCCTAATCGTCGGCGCCGCTTCCTCGACTGGGGAGTGTTCCACGTGGAACATTCGTTCGTGGAGCATTGGCAGCGTTACCAGCAGGCGCTGCGGCAGCGAAATGCAGCGCTCAAGGCGCGACAGGGTCGACCGGCTGTGACGGTGTGGGACGTCGAGCTCGTGCGCTACGGTGAGTTGATCACGGAAGCTCGTCGGCGGTACGTCGAGCAGCTGGCGCCGGTTGCCGCATCCGTCGCGGCTCATCTTCTGGATCTTGAGCTGGTGATTGCCTACCGGCCTGGCTGGGCGGCGGGCACCGACCTTCCCACGGCGCTCGAGGGGAGCTTCGCGAGGGACCTGGATCTGGGAGCCACCCAGGTCGGCCCGCACCGCGCCGACCTCGCCATTCGGCTGCAGGGAGCCGGTGTTCGAGACCGCGTATCGAGGGGCCAGCAGAAGCTCTTGGCCGCCGTGTTGTTGCTAGTCGCAGATCAAGCTGTTCCCAGCAGACTCGCCGTACGAGGCCGACGCTTCTGCTGGATGATCCTGCGGCGGAGCTCGACAGCGTGCATCTCAGGGCGTTGCTGGACGAGGTGCGGTCACAGCCACTTCAGCTCGTGGTGACGACGTTGCAGGCGACGGAGGCGGAGCTCGCGGTGTTCGGGGCGCCCGGGAGGCGATTTGAGATCGAGGAGGGTGAGGTGCGCGCGGTATAGCTCGATGTTCCACGTGGAACATTGAACGTGGGCAGCCCAATCCGCCGCCCGACGCGACATCGAACTGCCGCATCTCCCAACACGACTCCCGGACCGCTTAAAGCCACAGCAGCTTGCTCACGGAAGCAGAAATGGAGATTCGGACGCCGACCACAATCGCGGCAGGCCGCCTACGGAGAACGGAGAACCAAATAGCTCATTCAGGGCGCTAAGCTCTGAGACCTGCGCGGGAGCGGCCCGATTAGCAGTCTTTCGCTACCGCGACGAGTAGGCGAGAAGAATCCCAGGAGATTCAAAACGGGGATGCAAAAGGTCTGTCCTACCCCGCGACTGCGGACTTTGCGTTGATCCTGGGGCCGGGCCTGCTCGGGCAGACCCCAATCGAGGCCAGCGGCGCGGCGCCAGTGAAGGGGCCCCCGCGCAGCGAAAGACCGGTTGGTACGAGCTCTCGACTCGACCTCACTAACGACTGCGCCGAAGAAGGGATATGGATAGGGGCCAGCTACGCGGGCCAACGATGTCCGGCGCGCTCGACCGCCGCAGTAATCTCGGCCGGGCAGGGCTCCGCACGGGTCCAGACCCAATCGTGCGCAAACGCTGGAACGCGCACCCGGCGGACGGCTTTGGGACCTGGCAATCACGCCAATTTCCGCGCCGCGCCAAGGCGTCGTCCGGTCCCCTATAACATCATTGATTATACATGGCATTAATTAGCGGATTTGACTCGTTATCGGGGCTCAAAACTGCTACAATGCCGCATGGAAATTCAGGACCCCATGATGCCCGATAACGACGTCTACGATTCCAGTAAAATCAAAGTCTTAAAGGGTCTCGACGCCGTCCGAAAACGACCCGGAATGTACATCGGCGACACCGATGACGGGAGCGGCTTGCACCACATGGTTTTCGAGGTGGTCGATAACGCCATCGACGAGGCGCTGGCCGGCCATTGTGATCGCGTGGTGGTCACTATTCATGCCGACGAATCGGTGACGGTGACCGACAACGGCCGCGGCATCCCGGTCGACATTCACAGCGAAGAGGGCGTCTCCGCGGCCGAAGTCATCATGACCGTGCTGCACTCGGGCGGAAAGTTCGACGACACCTCCTACAAGGTTTCCGGTGGGCTGCACGGCGTCGGCGTGTCCGTCGTCAATGCGCTGTCCGATTTCCTCGAGCTCAACATTCGCCGCGACGGCAAGCTGCATCGTCAGGAGTATCGGCTCGGCGAGCCCGTCGCACCGCTCGCCGTCGTCGGCGAGACGCAGCGAGCGCGGCACGACGCTCAAGCTTCAAGCCGAGCTCGAAGATCTTCACCAACATCTCGTTCAACTACGAGACGCTCGCGAAGCGGCTGCGCGAATTGTCGTTCTTGAATTCCGGCGTGCGCATCGAGCTCGTCGACGAGCGCGACGAGAAATCCGAAGTGTTCCAGCACGAAGGCGGCTTGTCCGCCTTCGTCACCTATTTGAATCGCAGCAAGACGCCGGTGCATCCCTCGGTGCTCTGGTTCCAGACTCGCGACGGCAATACGCAAGTCGAAGTCGCCATGCAGTGGAACGACTCGTATCAGGAAAGCATGTACTGCTACACCAACAACATTCCGCAGAAGGACGGCGGCACGCACTTGGCGGGCTACCGCGCGGCGCTCACTCGCACGCTCAACAAGTACATCGAGAAAGAGCTCGCGACCAAGAAGGAAAAAATTCTCACCACCGGCGACGATGCGCGCGAAGGACTCACCGCGATTCTTGTCGGTGAAGCTTCCCGATCCGAAGTTCTCCTCGCAAACCAAGGACAAGCTGGTGTCCTCCGAGGTGAAGGGCGTGGTCGAGTCCGCCGTCGCGCAGCGCCTCGAGGAATTTTTGCTCGAGCATCCGCAAGAAGCTCGCGCGATCGTCAATAAGATTCTCGAGGCCGCGTACGCGCGCGAGGCCGCGCGCAAAGCGCGCGAGATGACTCGCCGCAAAGGTGCGCTCGACGTCGCCGGCCTGCCGGGCAAGCTCGCCGACTGTCAGGAAAAAGATCCCGCGCTCTCGGAAATGTTTTTGGTCGAGGGCGATTCGGCCGGCGGCTCCGCGAAGCAGGGCCGCGATCGGCGCACGCAGGCCATCCTGCCGCTCAAGGGAAAAATCCTGAACGTCGAGAAAGCGCGCTTCGACAAGATGCTCGCCTCCGCGGAAGTCGGCACGCTGATCACGGCGCTCGGACTGCGGGATCGGCCGCGACGACTTCAACGTCGACAAATTGCGTTATCACCGCGTGATTATCATGACAGATGCCGACGTTGACGGAAGCCACATACGCACCCTGCTGCTCACGTTTCTTCTATCGCCAGATGCCGATCCTGATCGAGCGCGGTCACATCTACATCGCGCAGCCGCCGCTCTACAAGGTGAAGAAGGGCAAGCAGGAGCACTACGTCAAAGACGATCTCGAGCTGAACGCTTTGCTGCTGGGCACCGCGATCGACGGCGCCGCGCTGCACGTCAACGCCGAGGCGCCGCCGCTCTCCGGGTCTCGGGCTCGAATCGCTCGCGCAAAAATATCAAGAGGTGCAGAGCATCGTGCAGTCGCTGGGCGCGCCGCTATGACGAGCGTTTCCTGGAGCAGCTCCTGTACGTCCCGGTGCTGACCACCGAGAATCTTTCGATCGCATCGACACGCTCAAGGACTGGTGCCGCCATCTCGAGACCCGGCTCAATTCGCTCGACGATGTGTCGCGCCGCTATCGCGTCGCGGTCGCATCCCTCGACGGCGGGCGGCCATCGCATCGACTTGCAGCGGTTCGAGCACGGCCTGAGCTCCGGAGCGACATATTCCGCGCGAGTTCTTCGATTCGGCCGAATACCTGCGCATCGCCGAGCTCGCGCAGACGCTCTGAGCGATCTGCATCGGGCCCGGCGCATACATCCAGCGCGGCGAGGAGCGTCACGAAATCGCGAGCTTCAAGGCCGCGATGACCTGGCTGTTCGACGCAGGCGAAGAAGGGCCAGAGCATTCAGCGCTACAAGGGGCTCGGCGAGATGAATCCCGAGCAGCTCTGGGACACGACCATCAATCCGGAGACGCGGCGCCTGTTGCAAGTGCGCATCGAGGACGCCGTCGCCGCCGACGATATCTTCACCACGCTGATGGGCGATGCGGTGGAACCGCGCCGCGAGTTCATCGAAAAGAACGCGCTGCAGGTGTCGAACCTCGACGTTTGATACGAGGGGCGAGGGACAAGCTCCTCGGCTTGGCCCCCGCGCGCTGCGTGCGCCGCCGCGCGCGCCCGCCTGCGCACCCCCGCAATTGTTCGGTTCCGGCCGGTTGGGTATTCTCGAAGGATCCGCGCGAGCAAATTCATGGCTCGGCAGCGGCGCGCTTGGCCAACATCAAAGGATTGATAATGATCATCGCTCTTCTTCACATCGGTCGCGTGCTCATGGTCTTGTGGATCATCTACGCCCTGTTCCAGTTGTTCGCTCCGCACGTTTTGCACCAGCCGCCCAACGATATCGTCGCCTCCGTCAACGCGCTCGTCGCCTTCGCGTTGGGACATTTGATGGATCGCGCGCTTGGCGTATTGCGGCGACGCAAAGCGGCCGCCGCCGCCGTGGCGGATTCCAGCAGCATTTAGTCCTCCGATCGTCAAGGACGTTTTCCCATGAACTCATTATTCAATCGCATGCTGACCCGGACTGACTCGACCCCCACCCGGCCAATCCGACGCCTGGCGGGCGCAACGCTCGCGATGATTGCGTGCGCCGCTGCCGCGAGCGTTTTGGCGCAACCCAGTACGCCGCCCGAGCCTCCGCCGCCCGGCGTTCCGCCCGAATGGCAAAGTGTCGACGGCGCAGTTCGCCGGCGTCGGCGTCATCGCCCCGCCGGCACCGACGACGGAGGAGCTCGCGCCGGGCGGGTTGTTTCAATTCATCGTGCACCACGGAACGACGCACTATTCAGCGGCCACCGGAGACGTCGGCGGGAGTCTCTTGCGCTGGCGGGGCGGACGAGCCGAAACGGTCTGCCCGGGCACCACCGGACTCGATTCGGGCTACAACGACTTCGTCTCGGCGCGGGTGCGGGCGATCGCGGCCTTCGTCGGGGCTCCCGTGCATACCGATGATGCAAAGTGCACGCCTAATGTGCAGATTATTTTCACGCCGGACCCGCGCAGCGTGATGGCGGCGGTTCAGGAGTGGGGCGCGCGGGCGCTGCGCGTGAAGTTCGATCACCAAATGCAGAAGGCGCTGGACATCAGCGACGAGCATGCCATCCAAGGCTGGTACATCACCGCGGGCGGCGGAGCGAACGTACTGAACCGGGATCCGGGTCTCGTCGGCGGCATCGATCTGGAAGCGCTCTGGCCGAGGGTCATTACCACGAGCGCCCAGGCGAACGGCGCCAATCGGAGCATCTTGGGCGTCGTTCTGGTGATCGATACGAAAAAGGTCGCCGGTGTCAGCATCGGATCCATCGCCGACTACGCCGCCCTCGTCAGCCTGTCCGTAATTCAGAACCCGAAGCAATGCGATCCGCTGCCGAGCATCCTCGATATCGAGTCCGCGGCGTGTACCTCGCGGGACAAACCGGTGGGCATCACGGCCGGCGATCTGGCTTTCTTGAAGGCGCTCTATTACATGAATACGGGTCTCGGCGGAACGCTGTCGCGCGATGACATCCAGCTGGACATGATGAAGCAGTTCCGGGGAGGCTAATAACGCGCGCCGGCCGCCGACTCGCTTTCGATCCGCGCCAGTCCGGACTCGATGACGGTGCGGATCTCCTCGTTCAAGTCGCGGGCATTCTTGCCCTGCGGCGCTGACAGGCTCACCGATGATCATGCGGATGGTGCCGGGCTTCTTCACGATGCCGCGCCTCGGCCAGAAGGTGCCGGCGTTGTGCGACACCGGCACCACGAGACTGCCCGTCGCCGTGGCGAGCAACGCGCCGCTCACCCCGTACTTGCGGTTCTCGCCCACCGGGACCCGCGTGCCTTCGGGAAAAATCACCACCCACAACCCTTCCGCGAGCCGCTCCTTACCCTGCTCGATCACCTGATTCACCGCGCGGTGGCCCGCGCCGCGATCGATGGCGATCGGGTGCAGGCGCTTCAGGCCCCATCCCATGAAGGGTATCCACAAGAGCTCATGCTTGAGCACCCACACATGGGACGGGAATATCGTGAACAGCGCGATGGTCTCCCAGGCGGAGGTGTGTTTGCACATCACGATGTGATTGCCGGGAGGAATGCGCTCGCGGCCTTCCACGCGGTACTTCAGGCCGCAGACTCGCTCGAGCAGCCAGAGCACGCAGCGCGCCCAGCCGCGGCCCATCGCGAACTGCTTGCGCTGGGGCAGGAAAAAGCACAGCGCCATGGTGAAACCCCAGACGCAGGCGGAGAGCATGAGTACAGTCGTGAAGAGCACCGAGCGGATGGCTTGCATCGCGGGCTACCCGGGCAGGCGCGACAAATCCGCCACGGTGCCCAGCAGGCGCTGCGCATCGCGCAGCAGGGCGAGCCGGTTCGTGCGGCGCTCGAGGTTCTCGTCCATGACCATGATGCGCTCGAAGAAATCGGCCACAGGCGCCGCCAGCGCGATGAGGCCAGTGAGACTCGCGCCGTAGCGGCGTTCCGCCGCCGCGGCGCCCACGACACGCTGCACCTCGACGAGCGCCGCGTGCAAACGCCGCTCCGCATCCTCCGTCAATGAGGCGGCCTCGACCGAGGTCTCCGCCGGCAACTGTGCCTTGCGCAGGATGTTGCCGATGCGCTTGTTCAGCGCCGTCAGCACCGGTGCCTCGGCCAAGCGCATGAACTCCTTGAGCGCCTGCAGTCGCTCGTCCGCATCGAGCGGCGAGGCCGGACGCGCCGCCAGCACGGCGTCGATCATCTCGAGCGTCGTGCCGTCCGCCCGTTCGGTGAACAAGCCGCGCAAGCGCTCGGCGATGTAATCGAACACCTCTTGCGCAACGCCGGCTCTTTGCACCGGCTGCGCCGCGGCCGATGCGTCGAGCAGCCGGGAGAGATCCAGATCCAGGCGGCTCTCGAGGAGGATGCGCAGCACGCCGAGCGCGGCGCGGCGCAAGCCGAACGGATCCTTCGCCCCCGTCGGCCGCTCGCCGATCGCGAAGATGCCGACCAGGGTGTCGATCTTGTCGGCGAGCGCGAGCGCCTGGCCCGTCTTGGTTGTCGGCAGCGCATCGCCCGCGAAGCGCGGGCGATAGTGTTCTTCGATCGCGCGCGCCACTTCGTCCGGATAGCCCTCCGCTCGAGCGTAGTAGCGTCCCATGACGCCCTGGAGCTCCGGGAACTCGCCGACCATGGCCGTCAAGAGGTCGGCCTTGGCGAGCTCGGCCGCGGTGCCGACGTCGAGGCCGGCCGAGATACGCTCTCCGATCCAGCGCGCCAGGGATTTGAGCCGCGCGGATTTATCCGCGTAGCTGCCGAGCTTGGCCTGGTACGTGACGTCGCGCAGCTGCTGCGCCCGCACCGCCAGAGGAACCCGGCGGTCCTGGTCCCAGAAGAATGCCGCATCGGAGAGCCGCGGACGCACCACCCGCTCGTTGCCCTCGCGGACCTTCGCCGGGTCGCGGCTTTCGATGTTGCTCACCGTGACGAATCCGCCGGTCAGGCGCCCGTCTTCACCCTCGATTGCAAAATATCGCTGGTGGTCCTGAATCGTCGCGATCACCACTTCGCGCGGCAGCTCGAGAAAGCGCGGCTCGAAGCGGCCCGCGATCGGCACCGGCCATTCGACGAGCGCCGTGACCTCATCGAGCAAGCCGTTCTCGATCAAGGCGCGTCCCCCGGCCGCCTCGGCCGCTGCGGTCACGCCGGCGCGCACCGCCTCGCGGCGCTTGTCGAAATCGGCAATCACCTTCGCGCTCGCCAAGCCGCTGCTCATAGCTGCGCGCCGATTTGAGCACGATGGGCTTCGGCGCATGGAATCGATGGCCGCGCGTCGTGCGCCCCGCTTCGAGTCCCAGCACCGTCGCCGGGAACCACGTCATCGCCGTAGCAAGAGCACCACGCCGTGCACCGGCCGCACGAACTCGGCGCTGCGTGCGCCCCAGCGCATGCGCCGCGCGATCGGCAACGCCGCGATCGCCTGGTCGATCAACGCCCGGCAGCAGCGTCGCGGTCGCCGTGCCGCGCTCGAGGCCGCGGAACACGAGCCACGCGCCTTTCTCGGTGACGAGCCGCTCGAGCTGCGTCACGTCCACACCGCAATTGCGCGCGAACGCGAGCGCGGCCTGCGTCGGTGAGCCCGACGCATCGAAGGCATTGCTCACCGGCGGCCCGCGCCGCTCGACGTTGCGATCCGGGGTCGCCTCGGCGCACCCCGACACGAGCACGGCCAGCCGCCGCGGCGTGGCGAAACCGCGAGCAAGTCCGTGCGCGACGCCGGCCGCATCCAATCCTTTGACGAGGCCTGCGGTGAGCGCCTTCGACAGGCTCGCGAGCGTGCGCGGCGGCAACTCCTCCGTCTGCAGCTCGAAGAGCAAGTCGCGCCCGCTCATCGGTTCGTCGCCTCGGGCGCTGCGATCCTTGAGCAGCGGAAAGCCGAGCGCTTCGCGGCTCGCGCGATACGCCTCGGCGACGCCGCGCGCCAGGGTGCGCACGCGCAGGATGAAGCGCTGACGCTCGGTCACCGACACCGCCCGGCGGGCGTCGAGAAGATTGAACGCGTGCGATGCCTTGACCATTTGCTCGTAGGCGGGCAACACCAGCTTGTCCTCGAGCAGTTTCCGGCACGCAGCCTCGTGGGTGTCGAATTCGCGCAGGAGCACGGCGGTGTCGGCCTTTTCGAAGTTGTAGGCCGACTGCTCCACCTCGTTCTGGTGAAACACATCGCCGTAGGTGATCGTGCCGGCAGGACCTTCGGTCCAGACGATGTCGAAGATGCTTTCCTTGCCCTGGATGTACATCCCCAAGCGCTCGAGGCCATAGGTGATCTCGCCCATCACCGGCTCAGCGTCGAGCCCTCCGACCTGCTGGAAATAAGTGAACTGCGAGACTTCCATGCCGTTCAACCAGACTTCCCAGCCGAGTCCCCACGCGCCCAGGGTCGGGGACTCCCAGTTGTCCTCGACGAAGCGGATGTCGTGCACCAGGGGATCGAACCCGAGCGACCGGAGCGAGCCCAGATACAGCTCCTGGAAATCATCGGGCGAGGGTTTGATGGCCACCTGAAACTGGTAGTAGTGCTGCAGGCGGAACGGATTCTCGCCATAGCGGCCGTCGGTCGGGCGCCGCGAGGGCTGCACGTACGCAGCGCGCCAGGGCTCAGGTCCCACGGCGCGCAAAAAGGTCGCTGTGTGAAAGGTGCCCGCCCCCATCTCCATGTCGTAGGGCTGCAGGATCACGCAGCCCTGGTTCGACCAGTACGACTGCAGCTGGAATATCAGATCTTGGAACGTGCGCGGCGGCACGGTGCGGGCTCTAGTCATGCGCAGGCTCGGATCAGCGACCGGCGAGTATACGACGAGGCTCGCGATCGGGCCCGCTGGAATAGCGCCCGCGCACGCCGCCGGTCGTGCCTGCACCGCTTTTGCTCGTCGCGCATCCGGAACCGGTCAATCAAGCGTTTTCGGCCGGCGTGAGGACCCATTGGCGCACCAAATCGGTACAAGAGCGGGGGCAAATGCTTTATCTTGGTGCAGAAGAGTGCGCCGGCGATCGCAAGTTCTTGATCCGCTTATGCACGACTTTGGCACACAAACTGCACTGCCCGAGAACCCCGGCGTTGACCGGGAATAGCCATCCACTTTGAGAGGCCGCCAATGACTCCCGCCGATGTTATTAAACTTATCAACGAAAAAGAAGCGAAATTCGCCGATCTCCGCTTTACGGACACGCTGGGTAAGGAACAACACGTCACCATTCCGACGCGCCTCGTGGACGCCGGCTTTTTCGGTGACGGCAAGATGTTTGATGGTTCGTCGATCGCCGGCTGGAAGGGCATCAACGAGTCCGACATGATCCTCATGCCCGATCCCGCGACCGCCGTGATCGATCCTTTCTACGAGGAGACCACGGTCAGCCTGCGTTGCGACGTCATCGAGCCGATGACCATGCAGGGCTACGAGCGCGATCCGCGCTCCCTCGCCAAGCGCGCCGAGGCCTACCTCAAGTCCTCGGGAATTGCCGACTCGGCGCTGTTCGGCCCGGAGAACGAGTTCTTCATTTTCGACGACGTTAAGGTAAACGTCGCCATGAACGGCTGCTCCTATGAGGTGGATTCCTACGAGGGTGCCTGGAACTCCGGCAAGGCCTACGACGACGGCAACAAGGGCCACCGCCCGGGCGTGAAGGGCGGGTATTTCCCGGTGCCGCCCGTGGACTCGCAGCAGGATATCCGCACCGCGATGTCACTCGCCTGCGAGGAGATGGGCCTGAAGTTCGAGGTGCATCACCACGAGGTCGCCACTGCCGGCCAGGGCGAGATCAACGTCGCGGCGAATACGCTGACCAAGAAGGCCGACGAGGTGCAGATCCTCAAATACGCGCTGCAGAACGTCGCGCACGGCTACGGCAAGACGCTCACCTTCATGCCGAAGCCCATCGTCGGCGACAACGGCAGCGGCATGCACGTGCATCAGTCGCTGCAGAAGGAAGGCAAGGCGCTGTTCGCCGGCGACAAGTACGGCGGCCTGTCGGAGACAGCGCTCTATTATATCGGCGGCATCATCAAGCACGCCCGCGCCATCAACGCCTTCACCAATGCGAGCACCAACAGCTACAAGCGCCTGGTGCCGGGATTCGAGGCGCCGGTCAAGCTCGCGTATTCCGCCCGCAACCGCTCGGCCTCCATCCGCATTCCCTGGGTTTCGAACCCGAAGGGGCGCCGCATCGAGGTGCGCTTCCCGGACGCGACCGCAAATCCCTACTTTGCGTTCGCCTCGATGCTGCTCGCGGGCCTCGACGGCATCCAGAACAAGATTCATCCCGGCGATCCGGCCGACAAGGATCTCTACGATCTCGAGCCCGAGGAGGACAAGAAGATCCCGACCGTCTGCCACTCGCTCGACATGGCGCTCGACTACCTCGATCGCGATCGGGCCTTTCTCAAGGCGGGCGGTGTGTTCACCGACGATCTGATCGACGCGTACATCGAGCTCAAAATGAAGGAAGTCACGCGACTGCGCATGACCACCCATCCGATCGAGATCGAGATGTATTACAGCTTGTAGGCGCATCCGGCCCAAAAAGGGTGACGGCGGTCACGCTGCCGTCACCCAGTTTTGGGGCCGGGTGAGGGATAGGACTATGCTCTGGAATCATGCACCTCTGCCGCTCTTGGATTCTCGTCGGCGCGTGCGCATCCTGGCTGGTACCGTTTGCGGCGCAGGCCCTCGTCGTCTACAAGTGGACCGATGCACAAGGCGTGGTGCATCTCTCGGACCAGCCCGTTCCGGGTGCGGAGAAGATGTTCACCTCGAGCGCGCCCGGGCATGCCGGGATTCTGGGGCAGACAGGCTCGACGGGCTCGGCAGCGGCGGCCGCCAAACCGAAAGCCGACAAAACACTGTCTGCGGCAAACATCGCCATCGCCTCCCCGGCTCCCCAACAAACCTTCACCGGCGGAGACACGGTGCCGGTGTCGTTGTCGGTGGAAGGCGATCTCAAGCCGAGCTGGTCTGTCGTCTGGACCTTGAATGGGGCGCAGGTGCAGGGCCAGACTCCGACGACGACGTCGTTCACGCTCTCGGATCTCGCGCGCGGCGTCTACACGATCGAGGCGACCGTGACCGATGCCGCCACCGGCGAATCGAAGTCCGCGGAAGCCGTCACTTTCAACGTCATGCGTCCGAGTCTGCTGTCACCGCAGCACAAGTAGCTGCATCATCCGGCGCCGCGGCAGGCGCGGCGTACACCCGGGCTCCCTCAGGCCTAGCGGGCTCATTGCATGGCCGCTGAGCTCAAGATGCAACCGCAACCCATCGCGGCTCTCGAGCTGCTCGACTCCCTGGTCACGAGTGTCTTTCTCCTCGATCGCGAGCTGCACGTCACCTACTTGAACGCGGCCGCGCAAACGCTTCTCGGGCTCTCGCCCAATCAGGTGCTCGGGCGGCGCATCACCGACGCCGTGCGCGGTGCCGAGTCGCTCCTGCCGCTGTTCGAGCGCGCGCGGCAGGGCGGCGAGGGCGTGGTGCAGCGCGAGCTGGCGTGGCCCGCCGCCGGGCGGCGTCGACCGCATCCTCGATTGCGCGGTCACCGAAGTTGCGCTGGGCGGCGCGGCGAGCGGCCTCTTGCTCGAGATCGAGGACATCACGCAGCATCGGCGGCTGACGCGCGAGAACGCGCTGCTTGCGCAGCTCGGCGGGAGCCGTCTCATGGTTCGTCAGCTCGCGCACGAGATCAAGAATCCGCTGGGCGGCCTGCGCGGCGCCGCGCAACTGCTCGAGCGCGAGTTGCTCGATCCGGCGCTGCGCGAGTACACGCGCGTCATCATCAGCGAGGCCGATCGGCTCACCAACTTGCTCGACTGCATGCTGGGGCCCGGGCGTCCGCCCGGCGAAGCAGCTGGTGAACGTGCACGAGCTCCTCGAGCGCGTGTATCGCCTGCTGCGCGGCGAGGCGCACGAAGAGGTCGCGATCGAGCGCGACTACGACCCGAGCCTGCCGGTCATCGAGGTCGATCCGAACCACATCATCCAGGCCATGCTGAATCTCGGCCGCAACGCCATTCAGGCGCTGTCGAGCGGCCGCGAGGAATCACCCGCCCGTGCAACGGCACGCGACGGGCTGCGCCCGGCGAGCTAGCGCCGCGCCTTACCTTGCGGACCCGCGTCGCGACCAACGTCGGCATCGGCGGGCAGCGCCATCGGCTGGTGGCCTCGATTCAGTTCGAGGACAACGGCCCGGGCGTGCCCGCGGACATTCGCGACACGATTTTCTATCCGCTCGTCTCGGGCCGCTCCGACGGCTCGGGGCTCGGGCTCGGCATCGCGCAGGACCTCGTGAGCCGCCACGGCGGCCTGATCGAGTTCGACAGCGCGCCCGGTCGAACCATCTTCGTAATTTATCTGCCCATGGACACCGTAACCGTATGAATGCGAAGCCTCTGCAGGTCTGGCTGGTCGACGACGATGCGTCCATACGCTGGGTGCTCGAGAAGGCGCTGAAAGGCAGCGGCATGGCCGCGCGCTGCTTCGATCAAGCGGACAGCGCGTTGACGGCGCTGCGCGCGGACGCACCCGACGTGCTGATGACGGACATCCGCATGCCGGGACGCAGCGGCCTCGATCTGCTCAAGGACATCCAGGGCTCGCGGCCCGGCTTGCCGGTGATCGTCATGACGGCCCACTCCGACCTCGACGCCGCGGTCGCCGCCTATCAGGGCGGCGCGTTCGAGTACTTGCCCAAGCCCTTCGACATCGACAAGGCGGTCGACCTCGTGCGCCGCGCCGCGCAGCAGGCGACCGTGCCCATCGACGTCGAGGCCGCACGCCGCAGTATCCCGGAGCTGCTCGGCCAAGCGGCGGCGATGCAGCAGGTGTTTCGCGCCGTCGGACGGTTGTCGCGCTCGAGCATGACGGTGCTCATCACCGGCGAATCGGGCACGGGCAAGGAGCTCGTGGCGCGCGCGCTGCATCGTCACAGCCCGCGCTCGAGCAAGGCGTTCGTCGCGCTCAACACCGCGGCCTTCACCGCCGACCTGCTCGAGTCCGAGCTGTTCGGCCACGAGAAGGGCGCGTTCACCGGCGCGGACGCCCTGCGGCGCGGACGCTTCGAGCAGGCCGACGGCGGCACGTTGTTTCTCGACGAGATCGGCGACATGTCCCCGGCGCTGCAGACGCGGCTCCTGCGCGTGCTCGCCGAGGGCGAGTTCTATCGGGTCGGCGGCCAGACGCCGGTCCGGGTCGACGTGCGGGTGATCGCCGCGACTCACCAGGATCTCGAGATGCGCGTGAAGTCGGGGCACTTTCGCGAGGATCTGCTGCATCGGCTGAACGTGATCCGCATCGAGATCCCGCCGCTGCGCGATCGCCGCGAGGACATTCCGGAGCTCTTGTATCACTACCTGAGCGTCGCCGGACAGGAGCTCGGCGTCGAGCCCAAATTGCTCACGCCGCCCGCGGAGAGTGTGCTCGTCACCTTCGATTGGCCGGGCAACGTGCGTCAGCTGGTGAACGCCTGCCGCCGGCTCACCGTCACCGCGCCGGGCCGCGAGATTCGTCCCGAGGACATCCCGGCCGATCTCGGCGGCGCCCCCGTGGGGCACGCGGCGAACCACGACTGGATGGCGAAGCTCTCGCACTGGGCCGAGCGCGAGCTCGATGCCGGCACGCAGCGCCTGCTCGATCAGGCGGTGCCGGAGGTCGAGCGCATCCTGATCCGCGTGGCGCTGCGCAAGGCCGAGGGCCTGAAGCAAGATGCCGCGAAGCTCCTCGGATGGGGCCGCAACACCCTGTCGCGCAAAATGAAGGAGCTCGGCATGGAGGACGTGGTCTAGCGGCGCCCGGCCGCGCCGCACCGCAGGACTCGCGGTCCCCGGCGGCTATAATCCCCGCGATCATGGCCGACTTTCTGCAACATATCTTGGGTCTCTCCGAGCACGTCTTCTACGGCAACTCCATCGCCGACTGGGCCGTGGCGGGGCTCGTGGCCGTCTCCGTCTGGCTCGGCCTCTCGATCGTGCGGCGCCTCATCGTCGCGCGCTCCAAGCGTTCCACGGTCTCGGGCCGCCCGACGCCGGTGCGCCTCATCTTCCATCTGCTCGCCCACACCAAGCAGTTTCTCATCGTCGCGCTCGCGATCTACGTCGGGCAGGAAGACCTCGTCTTCCCGCCGAAGCTGCAGCACATCGTCGACAACGCGGTGGTGATGGCGATCCTGCTGCAGATCGGCCTGTGGGCGGTGCGCGCGCTCAAGTTCTATCTGCAGCTCAAGGAGCTCGAGCGCGGACCGGACCGCGGTTTCGCGGGCTCGCTCGACATCATCAACTTCGTCGCGCAGATGCTCATCTGGTCGTTGCTCGGCCTGGTTGCGCTCGAGAACCTCGGCATCAACATCACCGCGCTGCTCGCGGGCTTGGGTGTCGGCGGCGTCGCCGTCGCGCTCGCGCTGCAGAACGTGCTCGGCGATCTGTTCGCCTCCCTGTCCATCGCGCTGGACAAGCCGTTCGTGGTCGGTGACCGGCTCACCATCGATGCCTTCACGGGCGTGGTCGAGCGCATCGGCATCAAGACGACGCGCATGCGCAGCGATACGGGCGAGCAGATCATCCTGTCGAACGCCGACATCCTGAAGAGCCGGGTGCGCAATTACGGCCGCGCCCCCGAGCAGCGCGCGCTCGCCACCATCAGCGTGCCCTACGGCACCGCGCGCGAGACGCTGCACGCCATTCCGAAGCTCCTGGAGGGCATCGTGCGCGAGCAGCCGAATGCGCGCTTCGAGCGCTGCCATCTGAGAGGCCTCGAGAGCGCCTGGCTGGAGTTCGAGCTGTCGTTCTTCGTGCAGCAGCCGAAAATCAATTCCTTGCTGGATCTGCAGCAGGCGGTGAACTTCCGCATCATCGACGAGTTCCGCCGTCTCGGCGTGGAGTTCGCCTATCCGACGCAGCGCGTGGTGGTCGATGCGGCGGGAGCCGCGAGCTCGGACATACCGGCTCCTGAGGGCGCTTGCCTCGCGCATGTTCCACCTGGTGCTGTTCGAGCCGGAGATCCCGCCGAATACCGGCAACGTCATCCGTCTGTGCGCCAACACCGGCGCGAGCCTGCACCTGATCAAGCCGCTCGGCTTTCGGCTCGACGACAGGAGCCTCAAGCGCTCGGGCCTCGATTACCACGATCTGGCGCTCGTGACGCGTGCACGCCAATCTCGAGGACTGCATGAGCGCGCTCGCCGGTGCGCGCTGGGTGGCCGTGGAGACCTCGGGCACGCGCTCGCTATGCGGACTTTCGCTTCCGCGAGACCGATGCGCTCTTGTTCGGGCCGGAGACTCGCGGCTTGCCGGCCGCGGTGCGCGAACGGATCGGCGCGGAGAATTCGGTCTTTCTACCGATGCGGCCCGGCAGCCGCAGCCTCAATCTGTCGAACGCGGTGGCGGTCGTCGCCTACGAGGCGTGGCGTCAGCTCGGCTTCGCGCCCTGAGGGCGCCTCACTCCGTCTCCGAGCGAACCTCGCGGCCCATGAGCGCGTGCAGTGCGGCGCGCACCGGCCTGCCCTCGTGCATCACGCGATACACCTCGAAGCAGATGGGCATGTCGACTCCGACGCGCTCGGCGACCTTGCGCACGGCGGACGCGGCGGTGACGCCCTCGACCACCTGACCGATCTCGCGCTGGGCCTCCTCCGGCGACTGGCCGCGGCCGAGCGCGAGCCCCAAGCGCCGATTGCGCGATTGATCGTCGGTGCAGGTCAAGACGAGATCGCCGAGTGCCGCGAGACCCATGAACGTCTCGCGCTGCGCGCCGAGGCGCAGCCCCAAGCGCGTCATCTCGGCGAGACCGCGCGTGATGAGCGCGACGCGCGTGTTCGCGCCGAAGCCCATGCCGTCGGCGATCCCGGAGCCGATGGCGATCACGTTCTTGACGGCGCCTCCGACCTCCACCCCGATGATGTCGGATTGCGTGTAGGCGCGAAACTCGGGTCCCGACAGGCGCAGCGCCAGCTCCTTGGCGAAGTCCGCATCGCGCGAGGCCACGGTCATCGCGGTCGGGAAGCCCGGCGCCGACTTCGCGCGCGAACGTGGGTCCCGACAGCACCGCGCCGGGCGCGTGGACCGAACACCTCGCGCGCCACCTCATGCGGCAACAAGCCCGTCGCTCATCTCGAAGCCCTTGCTGGCCCAGGCAACGCGCGCGCCGGCGTCGAGCAGCGGCTCGATGCTGGAGGAGCGTGGCGCGAAAGGCGTGCGACGGCACTGCGACGAGCGCATCGCGCACCCCCGCGAGCGCCTCGGAGAGGTCCGCCACCGGCTCGAGGCTCGGGGGAAATTCGGCGTCGGGCAGATAACGCGCGTTGCGCCGGGCGCGCGCATCGATTCGACGAGCGCAGCATCGCGCCCCCACAGACGCGTCGGGTGACCCGCGCGCGCGCACTGGATGGCGAGCGCCGTGCCCCAGGAGCCGGCGCCGATGACCGCCATCGGAGTGAGCAACGGGCTCTGCACGGCGCGCCCTGCGCGCTAGTTGACCAGCCCGGGTTGCGGCGACTCCGAGGCCTGCGCGAACAGCGCATCGAAGTTGACCAGCGGGAGCAGGAAGTTCGGAAAGCCGCCCTTCACGACCAGGGTCGAAATCACCTCGCGCGCGAACGGGAAGAGCACGCTCGGACAAAAGCTGCCGACCAGGCGCTTGAGATCCTCCGTCGACGCGCCGGAGATCGAGAACACGCCCGCCTGCTTGACCTCGACGAGGTACAGGGTGGCATCGCCCTGCTTGGCCTCGAGCGTGATGGTGAGCAGCACCTCGCGCACGTCCGGACCGATTTCCTCGGCGGTCGTGTTCATGTTGAGCTGAAATTTCGGCTCGTACGCCTGGCTGTTGGGCAGCCGCGGCCCGTTCGGCGACTCGTACGAGCAGTCCTTGAGATACACGCTCTGCAGCGTCACTTGCACGCCGCCGACCTCGGGACCGGGCGGCTCGGTTCTGATCTCGTTCATCAATCCCCCTGAATTAAGCGATCGAGCTCGCCGCGTTCCGTCGAGCGCCAACAAATCGTCACAGCCGCCGACGTGCTTCTCGCCGATGAAGATCTGCGGCACGGTGCGCCGGCCGCTGCGCGCGATCATCTCCTCGCGCAGCTTCGGATCGTCGTCGACGTCGATCTCGCGAAACGCGATGCCTTTCTTCGACAAAAGGCTGCGCGCCCGCTCACAATACGGGCACCACCCGGCCAAGTAGATGACGACGTCGGGCCGGCTCATTTCGAGCCGGGCTTCGAATTCGATCCCTTGTTCGATTCCCGGGCGAGCGGCAGATTGTCCTTGATCCAGCCGTTCAATCCCCCGTCGAGATTGAAGACCTTCGTGAAGCCGAGCTTCGCCAACGTGCGCGCGGCTGTGGCGCCGCTCACGCCGCTGTCGCAGTAGGTGATCACGGTCTTCTCGCGCCACTTCTTCAGCGTGTCGGCGGATCCGGCGAGCTCCGCCGCGGGAACGTTGCGCGCATCGGCGATGTGGCCCGCCTCGAAGGATTCCTTCGGCCGCAGATCGAGCACCAGCGCTCCCTGATTCATGAGCCGCACCGCCTGCATGGAGGACAGCGCGGCGAATCCGGACATGCGCTCCCGGATCTCGGCGACGAGAACGGCCAGGGCCGCGATCACGGCCGCGCCCGCAAGGTAGGGGTGATGGCCGATGTATTCCAACAGTCGTTGCATTCGAGAAATCGGGCTTTTTCGGGCGGGCAAGTATAGCAGCGGGCACAACGCTTGTATGCTTGCGACAGGTAAGCGATTTTTGGGGTCCGCACCATCAAATATCGGCGTTTTTTTGCTGTGCTGGCGCTGTGCGTTTGCGCCGCCGCACGCGCCGCGCCCGCGGAGTCCCCGACGCCGCGCAGGCGAAGGCCAAGCTCGCTGCCGTCCGGCAGCGCATCGCCGAGCTCACCGGCCGGCTTGGGACCGAGCTCAAGCAACGCGATGCCCTGGGCTCGCGCCTGCGCGACTGCGGATCTCGCCATCACGGCACAGCGGCGTAGGCTCGAGTCGCTCGCCGCGGCGCGCGCCGGCCGTCGAGCGCCAGCGCAACGAGCTCGACGCCGAGGCCGCACGCAATCGCGCGGCCCTCGAGACCGAGCGCGCCTCGCTGGCCGCGCAGGTGCGCGCGCAATACACGATCGGCCGCGCGGACGAGCTGCGTCTTTTGTTGAGTCAGAGCAATCCGGCCGAGGCCGGGCGGATGGTCAAGTATTACGGATACTTTGCGCGCCTGCGCGCGGCGCGGATCGAGGAGATCGACTCCCGCGAGACGCGCGTCGCGCAGCTTCAGGCGGACATCGAGCGTACGGAAGCGAATCTCAAGTCTCTGCAGGAGGAGACCAGCCGCGAGGTCGCGGGCCTCGTGCGCGCCCGCGAGGAGCGCGCGGGCGCCATCCAAGCGCTGAGCGAGCAGGTGCAGAGCGGCAACGAGCAGCTCGCGCGCCTCAAGCAGGAGGAGCAGGCGGTCGAATCGCTGGTGGCCGATCTCGAGCGAGTGCTCAAGGATTTTCCGGTGGACTCGGGGCAGAGCTTCGAGCAACTGCGCGGCAGGCTGCCTTGGCCCGTGAGCGGCAAGATGACCGTGCGCTATCAGCAGACCCGCGACCACGGCGCCCCGAGCGCGGTGCGACTGAACGGCGTGATGATCGAAACCGCGCGCGGCGCCAAGGTGCGCGCGCCCTGCGCCGGACGCGTCGTGTACGCCGACTGGCTGCAGGGCATGGGATTGCTCATGATCATCGCGCACAGCGGGAATTTCCTGACGCTCTACGGACATGCCGAGGTGCTGTACAAATCGGTCGGCGATTCGGTGGCGCCGGGCGATGTGATCGGCGCGGTCAGCGATGCCGGCGGGACGCTGCCGCAGCTGTACTTCGAGATCCGCGAGGGGCGCAAGGCCGTCGATCCGAAGGCCTGGCTGAAGTCCAGCCAGTGAAACGCAGACCGTTCCACCCGAAAAAAGCACGAAACTGGCGGCCAAACGCGGCCGCACGTATGCTGCCCGACGATGAGCACGAAATGGCGCAATGCGACGCTCGTGGCGGCGGGTATCGTGATCGGCCTGTCGCTCTCGATCGCGCGCGGAGTCCTCGCCGACAAGCCTGCCGCGCTGGGGCAGAACGTGCCCTGGCAGGACGCTCAGCTGCTCGCCGAGGTGATGAGCTCATGTCGAGCGCGAGTACGTCGAGCCCGTCGACGATCATCGCCTGCTGCAGGCGGCCGTGCGCGGCATGGTGTCCTCGCTCGATCCCTATTCGGCCTATCTCGACGGCGACGAATACGACGACATCAAGATCTCGAGCTCGGGCGAGTACTCCGGTGTCGGCATCGAGGTCTCGATGGAGGACGGGCAGGTCGTCGTCGTCGCGCCGCTCGACGGCTCGTCGGCGGCCGAGGCGGGCATTCGAGCGGGCGACGTGATTGCCACCATCGACAACGTGCCCGTGAACACCACCACGTTGGCCGACACCATCGGGCGGATGCGCGGCAAGGAGGGCACGACGGTCAAGGTCGGCATTGTGCGCGAGGGCAACCCGGAGCCCTTGCAGTTCACCTTGAAGCGCGCGCGCGTGCAATTGCACAGCGTCACCGCCGAGCTGCCCGAGCCGGGCTTCGGCTATGTGCGCATCGCCGAGTTCAGCGAGACGACCGGGAAGGAGCTCGACGCCGCGCTCGCCGACTTGCACAAGAAGAACCGCGCGCCGCTCAAGGGACTGGTGCTCGACCTGCGCAACAACCCGGGCGGCGTCCTGGAGGCGGCCGTGGCGGTGGCGGATGAGTTTCTCGATTCGGGCGTGATCGTGAGCGCCAAGGGCCGCACGCCCGAGTCGAAATTCGAGATGCAGCGCGACGCCGGGTGATGCGCTGAAGGGCGCCCCCATCGTGGTGCTGGTGGACGGCGGCTCCGCCTCGGCCGCCGAGATCGTCGCCGGCGCCCTCAAGGACAATCATCGGGCGACGCTCATGGGCCGCACCACGTTCGGCAAGGGCTCGGTCCAGACAGTGCTGCCGCTCGGCGAAGATCGCGCCCTGAAGCTCACGACCTCGCTCTACTACACGCCGTCCGGCGCCTCCATCAACCATCGCGGCATCGCACCCGACATCGAGCTCGAGCGCGATAGCAAAGCGCCGACGCCGGCACCCGGGCCGGATGCGCCGCTCATCGAGCGCGATTCCGAGGTCAAGCGGGCCATTCAGGAGCTCAAGGCGCCGACCGTGAACGGCCGCGGCTCGCTCTCTGCCGCGCGGGGCTGACTGTGCGCAGCACGCAGTCCATCGAAATCCTCTGCCTGGCGCTGGCCGCCCTGGTGCTGGTCTGGTCGGGCACGCTGGTCACTCAGCCCTGGGCGGCGGTACCGCTGGTCGCCTTCGCCGCGGCCATCTTCACCTTTCGCGCGCGCCGCTTCTTTCCCGGCCGCACGCGCACGCGGCTCTTGATCGAGTCCTGGTCGATGGTGGCCTTCGTCACCGCCGTGCTCTGGTTCACCGACAAGAGCTCGAGCCCGTTATTCAACCTCTATCTGTTGCCCATCATCCTGAGCGCCCTCACCCTCGGGCGCTTGGTGACTCTGCTGCAGGTGGGGGTGATCGCCTTATGTCATCTGCTGCTCGCGGCCGCCTCGCCGCAGATCGATGTCCTGTCGCTCGCCTATGCGAGCCAGGCCGTGGGGCAGATTGCGCCGTTCCTGCTGGTCGCCTTTCTCACCACCACGCTCTCGGCGGACATCACCGAGGCGCGCGAGCGCATCGAGAACCTGGCGCAGAACGACGCGCTCACCGGCCTGTATAACCTGCGCGCCTTCAACCAGATCTGGCAGCAAGAGCACGCGAGTTGCGAGGCCGGCGGCGGCACCTATGCCTTGCTCATGGTCGACATCGACCGGCTCAAGGAAATCAACGAAACCTTCGGCCACGAGGCCGGCAATAGCGCGATCACTCTCGTCGCTCAATGTCTGCAGCGGAGCATCCGGGGATCGGACACCGCCGGCCGGTTCGGCGGCGATGAGTTCGCGGTGTTGCTGCCGGGGGCCACCCCGGAAATCGCCGAGTCGGTGGTGAAGCGTGTGCGACATAACGTCTACAAGACCACGCTCGACCTGCGCTCGCGCATGATCCGCTGCTCCGTGAGCATCGGTGTGGTGAGCTATCCGAGGGACGGCCGCGACGTGCGCGAGCTCATGAGCGCCGTCGAGCACAAGATGTACCGGGACAAGGAATTGCGGCGCGCGCCGGGCACCGAGACCAGTGCCTGAAGACAGACTATGGAAAATCGCCGCGCGGCCCGCGGCCCACGCCATGACGCTGTTGACGAAACCGTTTGGAGTTTCGCGGGAATGATGGCAAAGTTAGCGATGGATCACGTCGGGGCGTGATTTACATATGTTTACCTTCACTACTTGAAGTAAAACCGATCAGGAACGCAATGGATTCGACCACTCGAGGGCGGGCTGCCAAAGCGGCAGTGCTCGCCGGCATGCTCTGCGGCGCGCTCGCTGTTACCGCCAACGCCGGTGCCAAGACGGCCTTGATTCCCAAGCTCAAATCGAGCTCGGTGCTGATCATCGATCAGAACGATTCCTCGGTCCTTTATTCCCGCAACTCGGATGTCGCGGCACCGATTGCCTCGATCACCAAGCTCATGACCGCGCTGGTGGTGCTCGACGCCAAGCAGCCCATGGATGAGCCGCTCGAGATCACCGAGGCCGAGCTCGACCTGCCGAAGCAGAACTTTTCGCGCCTATCCGTGGGCACCGTGCTGACGCGCGGCGACCTCATGCATCTCGCGCTGATGTCCTCGGAGAACCGGGCGGCGCACGCGCTCGGCGCCAACTATCCGGGCGGACTGCGCGTCTTCGTTGCCGCCATGAATGCCAAGGCGGCCGCGCTCGGCATGAGGACCGCGCATTTTGCCGATCCGACGGGTTTGTCGAGCGAGAACGTCGCGAGTCCCGAGGATCTGTCGAAGCTCGTGATCGCGGCCTCCCGCAACTCCGTGATCCGCGACTATTCCACCGACCCGAGCTACACCGTGCGCGTGCACCGGCATCTGGTGGAGTTTCGCAACACCGACAATCTGGTCAAGAATCCGGGCTGGAACATCATCGTGCAGAAGACCGGCTACATCGCCGAGGCCGGCAAGTGCCTGGTGCTGGAGGCGGTGATTGAAGGACGCAACGTCGTGATCGTGCTGCTCGACTCGCTCGGCAAGTACACCCGCGTCGCCGATGCCCAGCGCGTCAAGAGCTGGATGGAGTCCGTGTCCGCACGGCGCGTGATATCGATGCGCTGATGCCGGGAGCGCCGCGCGGCGGCGCTTTGACGTCCGCGCCCTGCGGCGCTTGCGATGGGGGTTGCTGGATGCGTACTCGTCTCGCCCTTGCCGCCTCTCTTGCCCTCTCACTGATCGCCCCCGCCGCGCGCTCCGCCGATCCGCCCGGCCGCACGCTCGCCGTGACCATCTACGCGGGCGACCTCGCGCTGATCCAGGATCGTCGCGATATCGACGTCAAGGGCGGCCGGCAACGCATCGAGTTCCAGGACGTCTCGGCCCAGATCCGGCCCGAAACCGTCTCGCTGAAGGCGGCCGACATCGCGATCGTCGAGCAGAACTTCGATTTTGACCTGCTGACGCCCGCCAAGCTCATGGAGAAAGCCGTCGGCCACGTGGTCACCATCGTGCGCGTCAATCCGGCCACCGGCGCCGAAACGCGTGAGCAGGCCGAAGTCCTGGCCACCAACGGCGGCGTCGTGCTCAAAATCGGTGAGCGCATCGAGGTGCTGCGGGACGACGGGTTGCCCGTGCGGGTGATCTTCGACAAGGTCCCGGACAATCTGCGCGCGCGCCCCACCCTCTCGGTCACCATCACGGGCGGCCATCCGGGGACTCGGCCCGCCGCCTTGAGCTACCTCACCCCGGGTCTCGGCTGGCAGGCGGACTATGTCGCGCTCTACGACGAGAACGACAGCAAGATCGACGTGCAGGGTTGGGTGACCCTGACGAACTCCAGCGGGACGACCTACGAGAACGCGCAGACACTCCTCGTCGCCGGTACGCCACAGCTCGCGGGGACGCAGCTCGGGGGCGCACCGGTTCGGTGGCGCACGCCGGCTCGCGGCACGATCCAGCAGGCCGGAACGGAGAGCGGCAACCGCGAGCAGCTCGGCGACTTCTACCTGTATCCGCTCGCCGAGCGCACCACCATCGCCAATCAGCAGACCAAGCAGGTCAGCTTTCTCGATGTGCATGGCGTGCCCGCCGAGCACGGCTACGAGTATCGGAACGGCTGGCTGGCGACGTCGAACACGCCCGTCAGCGCCAAGAGCGTCTACCGCTTCTCGACCAGTGCGCATGCCGGGCTCGGCGATCAGCTGCCGGCCGGCGTGCTGCGGTTCTACATGCGCGACAAACGCGGCGATCCGCAGTTCATCGGCGAGAGTGCCATCGAGCACACCCCGATGGGATCGACCCTGTCGCTCGCCACCGGCGATGCCTTCGACGTGAAGGTGCATGCAATCGTCGTCAAGCGCACGAAGAATTCGGATCGCGACTGGCAAACCGACATGAGCTATGAGCTCAGCAACGCGATGACTCATCCGGTCACCGTGGATTTGCTGCAGGCCGGGCTCTGGGGCGAGTCGCGGATCATCGCGGAAAGCCAGAAGAGCACGCGCCGCAGCGCCGATACCGCCGAGTGGCAGGTCACCGTCCCTGCTTCCGGCAAGACCGTCGTCACCGCCAGCTTCGACACGAAATTTTAGGCCTCCGCGCCGTGCGCTCGGCCGGATCGCTGTTGCTGCTGATCGCCGGGGGAGTAACTACCGGAGCCCCAGTCTTTGCCCAGACGCGGCCGGCCGACGTCGCCGCCGAGGCGCCGTCGGCACTTTCGGTCACTGTGTATCGCGCTCCCTATCGTGTATCGGGCTCGATCGATCTCGATCGGCTCGAAGGCTTTGCGCTCGTGAGCGAAACGCGCGTGGTGCATCTGCCCGCCGGGGAAAGTAGGCTGCGCTTCGAAGGCGTGGCCGATGGCATCGAGCCCGCGAGCGCCATCGTGACGGGTCTCGGCGATGGCGTGCTGGAGAAAAATCGGGACACCGCGCTCTTGAGTCCCTCCACTCTCGTGGCGGCGGCGCTGGGCCGACCTGTCGAGCTCATCCGCACCAATCCCAAGACCGGCAAGGTCGAGCGCCGGGATGCCACCATCCTGGCTGGCGGCGACAGCGGCGGCAACGGCGGCAGTTCGGACGGCGTGGTCATGAAGACCGCCGACGGGATAGAGGCACTGCGCTGCTCGGGTTTACCCGAGACGTTCAGCTTCGAGAATGCCGCGGGTCTGGCGTCGCGCCCCACCCTCTCTGTGCGGGTTCGAACCGCCGCACCCCTGTCCGCCCAGGTGACGCTTTCTTATCTCGCGCGCGGATTCGATTGGGCCGCGGATTACACCGCGACGCTCACAGCGGATGGCAAGCACATGGACTTAGGCGCCTGGGTGACGCTCGCGAACGGGAACGGTGTCGGATTTCCGCAGGCCCACACGCAAGTCGTCGCCGGCCGGGTGAACCGCGAACAGGCAACGGTCGAGCCGATCGACCTGGGCGGACCGATCGTGGCGACGTGCTGGCCGCGAGGCTCGACCAGTGACACGCCTGAAATCCTACAGGTCAAGAAAGCCATGTCGCTCGGCATGGCAGTCACCGAGTCCATGCGTGCGATGGCCGCTCCCGTCGCCGGCATGATGGGTCTGCAGGAAGTCGTCGTGGACGCGCAGCGGGTCATGCAGGAGCAGCTCGGCGATTTGAAGCTCTACCGTGTCCCCGAGACAACCACCGTGGCCAGCCGCCAATCCAAGCAAGTGCGGCTGCTCGATCGCAGCGCCATACCCGTGGCGACGGTCTACGGCGCAGAGCTCTCGACCGCCAACTCGGTGGGACCGCAGCCCGCGTCACGGTTGTTGCGCACCAAGAACAACGCCGCAAACCATCTCGGTTTGCCTTTACCCTCTGGGCGCGCCGCAGTATTTCTGCAGCATGGCGGCGAGCGATTGCTGGCGCACGAGTCGGATGTTCGCGACCTGGCGATCGATGAGGAAGTGGAGATCGCGATGGGTGAGGCGCCCGACGTTCAGGTGACCGCGACGCGGGATGCGGACTCGTCCCGCGATGCCGACTCGTACCGCGCCGACATCGCCAATGCGCGTCCCGAAGCGATCCAGTTCGAGCTCACGCTGAATTTTCACGACGCTCCCGTGCATGTCGGAAAAGCCGATCGGCCCCTGGGAACCAAGAATGGACGCCCGATTTTCCGCCTGAGTGTTCCCGCGAATTCGACACTGACCCTGCGCTATCAGACGATCAAGAGCGGCGCGGGAGCCGTGGGGCGAGCCCCCAAAAATTAGACGCCTTCAGAAGTTATAGGTGAAGTGCCCACCCCAGTTGCGCGGCTCGCCGAGCTGTGTGTAGGTCTCGTAGGAAAAGTTCGGCGGCTGGTCGCCGAAGTAGAAGCCGCGCACGGTGTAGTCCTTGTTGAGCAAGTTGCGTCCCCACAGGTACACCTCGTAGCGCTCGCGCTTCCAGCCGATCTTGCCGTTCGCGAGTCCATACGCATGCGAGCGCGTCCAGTTGGGCGGCATGTCGTAGAAGAATGCGCCCATGCCGGTCACGTCCAGGCGTGCGAACGGCCCGCGCGGGTCGTGCCAGGCGGCATCGAGCGCCGCTGTCCAGGGGGGCGCGTGTGGCAGCGCGCGATCCGGAAACTCGACCCCGTTCTGCACGAACCCGCGGTACTGCGTCTGCAAGAGTCCGAGCGAGCCGCCGAGCTCCAGCCGTTGGGTCGCGAGCCAGGCGAACGTGGACTCGAGCCCGTAGTTGTAGCCCGAGCGGGCGTTGCCCGTGTAAAAAATGAATGTATCGGGATTGTCGGGCACGAGCTGCTCTCCGGTGAGCAGCTGCTCGGAGTGCCGCTGCATGTAGAAGATCGACGTGTCGATGCGCACCTTGTTGTCGGCGAGCCGTGCCTTGTGGCCGAGCTCGTAGTTCAAGTCCCACTCCGGGCTGAACTGCAGCTGGCTCGTGGGCAATCCCGGGCTCAGGTTGAAGCCGCCGGCCTTGTAGCCGCGCGACACGAGCGCATAGATCTGCTCGCCCTTCGCGAGGTTGTAATCGAGCGAGACGTGGCCGCCCCACAGATTGTTCTCCGGATCGAAGTTGTTGTACGTCGTGGCCTCGTCCAGGTTGGTGGTCGAGTCGTCGTAATGCGTCGTGCGCCGCTCGCCGCGGAGCCCTAAGGACCAACGCGTGCGTGCGCCGAGGTCGCCGGCGATCTGGCCGTACACTGCACTGTTGGTCGCCCGGTAGCTCGAGCGCACGACCTGGTCGGTATCCGAATTCTGAGTTGCATCGAACGGATCGACATAGAGGCCGGTGCTGGTGTCATCCAGCCCCTCCTTCAGCTGCAGGGCGTAGACGCCGATGAGCCACGAGAACCCATGCTGGGCGTTGTCCGCAAGACGCAGCTCGAGGCTGCGCGTCGAGCGGTGGCGTACCTGAATCTCGAAGTAATCGTAGGTATATGGATACCAGAAGGCGTCGTTGCCCCAGTCGCCGTCGAATGAGTAGTTGACAGTCGTGTCCGCATAGGTCGCGATGGCGATCAAGGTCAGGGGATCAATGCCGGTGTAGGTCGCCCGCGCGGACAGGCCGGTCGAGTACTGGCGGTCGACGCCCGGCTGATTCGAGTACGTGGTGCGCGTGTCGTTGTAAATCGACCACGCATCGTAGCCGTTGTCGACTTGCACTCGCAGTGCGGTGAGATCGACGTCCAGCACGTCGCTCGGCTGATAGCGCCACTTGCCGCGCAGCGTGAGCTCGTTGCGGTTGTCGGTGTCCCGGTCGAGATAAATGTTGTGATAGAAGCCGTCGCTTAAAGCTTGCTGCGCGGAGAATCGGAACGAGGAGTCGAGCGAGGGCACTGGGCCCGTCACCACGGCGCCGAAAGAACGCTCGTCGTAATTTCCGCCGTCGAGCTCCACGCGACCGCCGAAGGTGTCCGCGGGCTCGGCGCTGCGCATGTAAATGAGGCCCCCGAGCGCGTTCGCGCCGTAGATCGTGCTCTGCGGTCCATGCAGCACCTCGATCTGGTCGATGTCGAACAAGGTGGCTGCCGTGCCGAGGCCGCTGAAATCGATGTCGTCGATGAGGAAACCGACCGACGGGTTGGGAGCGCCCTGATACTGCTGCAGCTCGCCGATACCGCGGATCTGGAAATATCGGGGGAGCGAGGTGTCGCCGGCCCAGTTCAGATTGGGCACGAGTGCCATGACGTCCTCGAAATTCTGCTGACCTGCCTCGCGCAGCGTCTTGGCGTCGAGGACCGTGACGCTCCCGGGAAGCTCCTGGTCAGGAACGGCCATGAGCGTTGCGGTGACGACGACTTCCTGGAGTTGGGTGTTGGAGGCCGCCGAGGCTGCATCGGTCGCATCGGCTGGAAGGCCCCAGGCGGGGAGGCCGCAGAGCCCCGCGAGCGAGGCGGACAAACAGGCGACGATGCCCCAAGATAAGCCTTGGATGCCGGTACGCTCGAGATGGATTCCCACGCTCCCTCCGCCGGTACTAACCGGATCAGGTTCAATGGGTTCGTCGGTGCGCGTCCTCGTCGATAGGACGCAGCCGACGTCTCAGGCCTTCGAGGCCACCCCAGCAATAGTTCGGATAGCTACTTTAAGCGGTTGGCGCGCCAAATCAATGCCCCGAAGGGGTGAGCGCCCGAGTGGCGGCGCTTAACCCCGGGTCGAGGAGTTTCAGTGCCCGGCGAGGCGCATGACCGCGCCGACCAAGCCTGCCAGCAGCAGAATCACCACGGGCAGGGCGCTCAGAGCGTAGCCGGCGCTGCGGGACTTGGGATCTTTGACGTAGCTCATGGAATAGAGCTGGCGGCCGATCAAGTAAATGACGCCGAGACCGGCCGCCCACAGCGGATTGAAGTAGTGGCCGAAGAGGTACAGCCCCGGGATCAATGCGATGAGCAGCTCCAGCGTATTTTGCTGGACCCGGAAATACCGCTCGAAAATGTCGTTGCCCGTCACCGCCGGCGCGTGGACGCCGTACTTGCCGCGGGCCTTGGCGACTTGCGTCCCGAACCACACGAACTGCAGAAGTGCGAGCGCAGTCACGATATCCGTATAAGGCATGTCATCCCTCCCCTGGTTATTGAATTCTAGCATTCCGACCCCCGCCGGGATTGCGTAAGCTCCGGGGGTTTCCATTCGATGCTTAGAGGACCCGATGAGCCAACCCCGCAAATCCACCCGATCCGGCACCCGCGGCTACGCGCATCTGGTCGAAGTGAAGGTGCCGGTTGCGCGCGTCTGGCGGGCCCTGACCGATCCCGCGCTGGTGCGCATCTGGATGGGACAGGACGCCGAGATCGACGCGCGCGAGGGCGGACTGTACCGCGTCGGCAAGCGCAACGCGGGCGGACGGGAAGCGCACATCGATATCTTCGAGGTCAACCGGCGCCTGCGGCTGATCTACATGCACACGCCGGAGCTACCGTCGAACGAAAGCGCGGTGGTCGATGACTTTCTGCTCGACGTCCGCAAAGGCGACGGCACCACCTCGCTCCGCATCCTGGGGTCGGGTGTGCCGGAGGCATCGAGCTGGGACTCGATGTACGTCAAACTTCGCATCGGCTGGGAGCGCTATATGCAGCGCATCAAGGTGGCGCTCGAGAGCCCGCCGAAGCCCAAGGTCGAGAAGAAACCGGAGCCGCCGAAGGATCCTCCGCTGCCGGGGTTGGATTACTGACAGGAGTCCCGATGGCAACCAATCTCTATGCGCCTCCGAAAGCACAGGGATTCACAGCCACGGCCTTGAGGCACGCCTGACGCTGTCTCGAGCGGACCACGCCGGATCGGACACACCAGTATAGCCTCGCTTGAGATGCGGCATTTATCGCGCGCGCGCTCGTGCCCGCGAGCCTGCCGCACAGTAACCCTGGCGATCGGCCGCTATGGACGCGTCGAAATTGCAATGTGACGCTCGCCATTCAACCGGGTACGAACAGAAGTGGCTTCGCAACGCGGGTATAAGTGGAGTTCTGTCCGGGCATGACCGGGGGGAAGTTGCCCGCCGTGCGCGAAGCCCTGTGAGGCAATGCTGTCGAGCGAGACGGAGCGCTTATTGATGAAGCTTAACTTGGGCTGCGGCTATAACCGCTTGGACGGCTTCCTGAACGTTGATCGTTCCTCCGTCTGCAATCCAGACGTCGTCGCAGATCTGGAGGACATTCCTTGGCCCTGGCCAGATGACTCCATTGAACTCGTCGTGTTCCACCACAGCCTTGAACACATGTGCGCTGCCGCGGATGATTTTCTGGCGCTGATGAAGGAGCTCTACCGGGTGTGTCATGCCGATGCGCAGATCAGGATTCGAGTGCCACATCCTCGGCATGACGATTTCATCAATGATCCCACTCACGTGCGCGTGATAACACCTGAACTATTAGGGCTTTTCAGTCGGAAGAACAACGATTTGTGGCGCGCCATGCGCGGGGCGAACACACCCTTCGCTCATTACCTGGACGTGGACTTTGAAACGATTCACTCCGAGGTGACGCTTGAAGAGCCCTACCGCAGTCAATTTGCAGCCGGGAAGCTTTCCAATGAGCAGCTCCGTGCCGAGATGCGGGGGAGGAATAACGTAGCCAAGGAATACGCCATCACCCTCGTGGTCAGAAAGTCCCAGACCGCAGGGTGAACAACTCTGAGCGTGAGAACGCTGCACACCTGCAGAAGCATCTGCAGCAGTCCCGAGCGTCAGCATCTTCGATGAGTCGCCGGCGGCCCGAAATTTGCGCGCCCGATGGCATAACCGGTAGCATCACCGCGATTCTCGGAGGTTCCCCGTGGTCGGATTCTTCGCTCGCGCGATCATCGCCGCGCTCGGTCTGTGGCTGGCGACGGCCTGGGTACACGGCGTATACATCGATACGCCGACCACACTGATTCTGGCCGGCGTGCTCTTGGGCATCGTCAACTCCATCGTTCGACCCATCGCCATCCTGCTCACGCTGCCCATGACCCTCCTGACGCTCGGCTTCTTCTTGCTGGTGATCAACGCGGGCATGGTGGCGCTGGTCGCCTGGATCCTGCCGGGGATGCACGTCGACGGATTCCGGTCGGCGTTCTGGTGCGCCGTCGTCGTCAGTCTCACCAGCATGGTCGGCTCGTGGTTCATCGGACCGAAGGGCAAAGTCGAGGTCATCGTGCGCCGCCGCCAGTAGGCGAGCTACTGACTCTTCGGTTCGTCGAGTGTCTTCGGATCGGTGAGCGTGCCCCCCGGCAGCGTCAAGATGCCCACGGCCAGGATGATGGTCACCATGCCGAGGAGCTGCATGTTCGACAGGTGCTCGTCGAGAAACTGCCAGCCGAGATAGGCGGCAATCGCAGGATTCACGTAGCCGTACGTACCGGTGAGCGCCGGCGGGGCGTGCAAGCAGAGCCAGCCGTACGCGGTGTACGCGAGGCACGAGCTGAAGAAGGTCAGGTACGCGAGAGCGATCAACCCCGGGCCGTTGAACGTCCAGCGCGCCGCGTCGCCGTGTGCGGTGGCGACGGCGAGCAGCATGAGTCCCCCCATGAGCATCTGCAGCGCCATGAACATGAGCGAGCTCAAGGCAGTATCGATGCTCCGGTAATACAGGGTGCCGAGCGCCCACGCGCAACAGGCGACCAGCGCCCCGATCTCGGCGAGCAGGCTGCTCGTGCGCAAGCCTCCCTTGGGGATCAGCATGAGCGCGGCGCCGGCGAAACCAATGATCATGCCGAGCACCGCCCAGCGCGTGAGCGGATGCCCACGCTTGCCGAACACGCCGAGCCCCGCGATCCAGAAGGCCGCGGTGCCGTTCAAGAGCGCGGCCAGATTGCTCGGAATGTAAGCGATTGCCCAGAGGTTGAGGCCGTTGCTCGCAAACACCATGAAAAATCCAGCAATGCTCACATGGCGCCACTCCACGGCGCGGCGCGGAAACGCGTGGCCGCCGACGAAGTGCGCGAACAACGCGAGCAACACTCCCGCGGTCATGAAACGGACCGCCGAAAAGAGCGCGGGCGGCAGGTGGGTCACGGCGATCTTGGAGAACAGAAAGCTCGACCCCCACACCAGATAAATGGTGACGAGGCACACCATGAGCTTGGCTGAATAGCGGGAATCGCGCATCGGCATTGCGCTTCCGACGCCGAGCGGCGCGATGCCGGACTCGGTCGCACGCCGTAGCGACGGCTCGCTCACCTCGGAGTCGACCTCGAGACCGCACTCATGGTGCGACGGTACAGCAGTGCGATGAGGGCGAAGAAAAGGATTGCGCCGCCGATCAGCGCCGCGGTGGCAAAGCTATCTCCCACCAGGGCGAAGGGCGCGCTCTGACCGGATGCCACGACGATGCCGGCGTACAGCACACCGAACAAGCTCTCGCCGACGATCATGCCGGTCGCCATCAGCACGCCCATGCGCCGCGCATACCCCGGCTGCGGTCCGCGATCGGCCCAGCGATCGTAGTAGTAGCCCGCCAGCGCTCCGATCACCACGGGCAGGGTCGCGCCCATGGGCAAGTAGATCCCGAGTCCGATCGCGAGCGGCGGCAGCCGCATGCGCCCGGCGCGGCCCAGCAACGCATCGACCGCAATGAGCAGTGCACCCGCCAGCACGCCGTATTCGATCATCCGCAGATTCAAATTTCCGCCAAGCATGCCTTGCGCCAGCGCCGCAATCAGCGCGGCCTGCGGCGCGGCGAGTGCGTCGGGTCCGGAGCCCGGGGTGCCGGCGAACCCGTACGCCGTATTGAGCAGAGCCAGAACCGGCGGAATGATCGCCGCGCCGAATATCACGCCGAATACCAAAGCCACCTGCTGGCGCCAGGGAGTTGCGCCGACCAGCTGACCGGTCTTCAAGTCCTGCAGGTTGTCGTTCGAGATGGTCGCAATGCCGAACACGATCCCGGTCGCAAACAGCGCATAGGCGACCATGGCCCTGGATTGACCGGGATCGGTGCTGTGGCCGATGACCGCGATCAGCATCAGCGCCGCGGCGAGCACGCCGAGAATGCCCACGCCCGAGACCGGGCTATTCGATGCGCCGATCAGGCCGGCCATGTACCCGGTGATCGCTGCGATCACGAGACCGGCCACCAGCACGAATACCAACGTGGCGGCGATCAGGGCCGGCGCGTGCCCGGCCAGCGGGCCACCGGCGATGAACTCCCACAGCAGCACGGCGATCAGAGCTAGCGATGCGGCCACGACGGCACCGACGATCTTGATCGGCAAGTCGCGCTCCACCAGCGGCAATTGGTGGCCGTGCACCCCCCGCGCCGCGGATGCAGCTATTGCCGCGCGCAGGCCCGCAACGATGGGTCCGAGAATGCGTGAAAAAGTCCACACCGCGGCGACGCCGATCACGCCTGCGCCAAAGAATCGAATGTCGGTGCGAAATATCCCGAGCGCGATATGCTGCGCGGAGTCCACCGCCGGCAGCGCCGCGGTCAGCATGGGCACGAGAATGCCCCAAGAGATGACGATGCCGGCGAACATCGCCATTCCCACCGAAATCCCAACCAGATGTCCTACGCCGAACAGCGCCATGGACAGGCTCGACGATACGCCGGTGGAGCTCGCACCGACGCGGAAGTAGACGGCGGCCTCGTCCACCACCAGGCGGGTTTGGCTCAGGGCAAAAAACGCGGCCGATGCGATGGCATTGATGGTGATGGCGGCCAACCCCTGACGGCTCTCCTCGTTGCCGTCGCGCGACTGCGCACCCACCTTCAGGACTTCCGCCGCGGCGAGACCTTCCGGGTAGGGCAGATCGCCATTGACGACGAGCGCGCGCCGCAGCGGCACGGAGAACATGACGCCGAGAATTCCGCCGAGTCCCGTCGCCGCCATGGTGAGCCAGTACGGAAACCCGTGCCACCAGCCGACGATGACCAGGCCCGGCAGCACGAAGATGATCGCCGACAATGTGCCGGCCGCACTTGCCACCGTCTGGACGATGTTGTTCTCTAGAATGTTCGAGGACTTGAAAAGCCGCAACACCGCCATGGAAATCACTGCGGCCGGGATCGATGTGGCAAAGGTGAGCCCGACCTTGAGCCCCAGGTACACATTGGCTGCGGTGAAGCCGAGAGTAATCAGCGCGCCAAGAATTATTGCGCGGAGCGTCAGTTCCGGCAGGCTGCGCTCGCTCGAGGAATTCAACGCTCGCTCACTGCACATCGCCCATCAGTTTTTTCACGGGCCGGCTGAGTGCCAGCAGCACGGCACCCAAACCCACGGTGAAATAGACGATGTGCATATATTGCCCGGGCATGGCGGCGACGTTATTGGCATCGAATTCGCCTGCGATCAGCCCAGCCGCTAGATTACCGAGCGAGAGTGACAGAAACCACATCCCCATCATCTGGCCGACCAGGCGTTTGGGCGAGAGCTTGGTCGTATAGGAAAGGCCGACAGGGCTCAAGCACAGCTCGCCCAGCGTGTGCAGCAGATAGGTCGCGATGAGCCAGTACGGCAGCACTTTCGAGCCGTGCGCCACGATCGATGCCGCGACGGCCATGACGGCAAAGCCCAATCCCATCAAGATCACGCCGATCGCAAAGCTTGCCGGCGCCGACGGCTTGAGGTGGCGCCGAGCGAGCGCGATCCAGACCCAGGCGAGGAGCGGCGCGAACGCAATGACGAAGGCGGCGTCGAGCGATTGGAACCAGCTCGCCGGTACGACAAAGGATCCGAGCGCACGATCGGTATAACGCTCCGCGAACAGATTGAGCGACGACCCCGCTTGCTCGTAGCCCAACCAGAAAAGCGCGCTGCCGAAAAACAGCACCACGATGACCAGCGCGCGACGCTTCTCCTGAGTGGAGAGGTTGCCGGCGATGAACAAGTGCGCAAAGTACAGCACCGCCGTTGCGGCGATCACGAGCGCACTCGCGCGCGCGAGAGTCAAGGGGTTTAAGGGAACCCAGCCGAAGCTCAAGGCTGCGACCGCGAGCGCCGACACCCCGAGCGCAATCCACAGCTTCCACCACGGCTTGCGGCTGACCGCGTCCGCTCCTACCTTTGCGGGCGCGACGAACTGGCCGGCCGTGCCGAGATGGTGTTGCGTGAGGTAATACTGCAGCACGCCCGCCGCCATGAAAACCGCCGCCACGCCGAAGCCGGCGCGCGGGCCGATCAGGGACTGCGCCTCGCCGGTGACCACCGGACCCAAGGTTGCCCCCAGATTGATGCCCATGTAGAACACCGTGAAACCCGCATCGAGGCGCGCGCCTCCCTCCGGATACAGATCGGCCACCATGACGCTCACGTTCGGCTTCAACAGTCCCACGCCGAGCACGATTACAAGGAGGCCGAGATAAAACCCGCGGGGTGCGGTCGACGCCGCGAGCAGAGCATTGCCGAGAGCGATCAATCCACCGCCGATGAACACGGCGCGCCGCGCGCCGATCAGCCGGTCTGCGATCCAACCCCCGGGCAACGCCGCGAGGTACACCCCGGCGGTATAGAGCCCATAAATCGCCGCCGCCGTCTTGTCGTCGATGCCGAAGCCACCCGAGGACACGGCGCCGACCAGGAACAGCACCAACACGGCCCGCATGCCGTAATAGGTGAAGCGTTCCCACATCTCGGTGAAGAATAAAGTCGCCAGCCCACGCGGATGCCCGAAAAAACTCGCGCTCACGAAGCTCCGGCCTCGCGCTCAGCTTCCTCTGCCTTGGCGCGCGCGGCGATCTTATCCTTCAGCAACAGTCCCGCCATGATGATCCCGATCTCGTACAGCAGGTACATGGGTACGGCCATGGCGCTCTGCGAGACCGCGTCGGGCGGCGTGACGAAGGCTGCGAAAATGAATATCCCCAGAAGCACCAATCCGCGGTTTTTCTTGAGCGTGGTTATTTTCACGAAACCCGTCCAGACCAACAGTACCGTGGCCACGGGCACTTCGAAGGCCGCCCCGAAGGCGAGCAGCAGCACCATCACGAAGTCGAGGTAGCTGCCCATGTCGGTCATCATCTGCACGCCGTTCGGCATGGTCGAGACGAAGAAGCTGAGCATGACCGGAGAGACGACGTAGTACGCGAAGGCCGCGCCGAGATAGAACAGCAGAATGCTCGAGACGAGCAGCGGCACCGCGAGCTTCTTCTCGTGCCGGTACAGGCCCGGCGCCACGAACGCCCACGCCTGGTACAGAACGAACGGCATAGCGAGACCGATGGCGAGCACGATCGCGAGCTTGAAGGGCACGGTGAAAGGCGCGACCACGCTGGTGGCGATCAAGGTGGCGCCGGCCGGCAGCTTCTTCTTCAACGGCTCCGCGACGAAGCTGAACAGCCGGTTCATGTAGGCCGCGCAAGGAATGAAACAGATGCCGACCGCGAGCAACGCCTTCAGCAGGCGGTCGCGCAGCTCCAGCAAGTGAGAGATCAGCGTTCCTTCGGCGAGCCCCGCGGCATCGCCCTCCGGCTCGCTCATTGGGTCGATTGCTGCGGCGAAGGCGTAGTCGGCGCTGGCGTCGTCGTCGGCTGCGCGGCGGCAGCCGCTTCAGCCTCCATCCTTTCCTTAGCGTGCATCATTTCCGGTGAATTCGGATGCGGTGTGCGACGAGCCACAGGCCGGGCTACCACGGCCTCGGGTGCGATCGCGGGCGCAGCAGCGGCGGCAGGCTCCGCGGCGGCGCTCGACGCGAGTTCGACTGCGGGTGTCGCCACAGGCTCAGGCGGTGCAAGCGCGGCCGGCGGCACGGGGGCCGGGGGCGGGATGGAGCTCTTCGTCTGCTGCTTCAGCAATTCCTCGGCGTTGACCTCGCGCTCGAGCTGCTCGGAGAGCTGGCGTGCCATCAGCCGCGCGCGCCCCATCCAGTTCCCGACCTGGCGGGCGACCTTGGGCAGCTTCTCGGGCCCGAGCACCACCAGGGCAATCGCCGAGGTGAGCAGGATTTCAGAAAATCCAAAATCGAGCATGCGACATCAAGCGTTCGTTTTCGGTGGGACCTTGGCCTCGGCCTCGCGCGGCGCGGCGCCGGGTGCGGCCGCCTCGAAATCGGCGTCCTGCTTGAGTTGGCGCATCTTCTCGTCGGACTCGCCATCGTTCATGGCTTGCTTGAAGCCCTTCACGGCGGCGCCCAGATCCGAGCCAATCGTTCGCAACCGCTTCGTGCCGAAAATCACGAGGGCGATCGCCAGAATGACCAGTAACATTTTTGAGTCGAACATGTAGCTACTCCGGGACCCTAGGGGATGAGCCTCCGCGTGGATGATACGCCGAAAAACATTATGACATTTTGACACCGGGATTCGATGCGTGTTCGGTCGCATTTGGTACCAAACGCGCATTGCTCACGGCGAAAACTAGCTCTCGAGCCAGAGCGTAACCGGACCGTCATTGACGAGAGAGATTTGCATGTTGGCACCGAACACGCCGCTCTGCACCGTGGGGTGGCGCGAACTTGCCGCTTGCACCAGGAAATCGAACAGCCGACGCCCCTGCTCGGGGGGCGCTGCCCCCGAAAACCCCGGCCGCAACCCGTGACGGGTATCCGCCGCCAGGGTAAATTGCGGCACGAGCAGCAGATCGCCTTCGATCTGTCGCAAACTTAAATTCATCTTGCCGGCTTCATCGTCGAAAACTCGGTAACTCAGCAGACGCTCCACGAGTTTCGAAGCGCGCGGCTCATCGTCCTCGGGCTTGACGCCGATGAGCACGAGCAAACCGCGGCCGATGGAGGTATGCGGCTCGCCGGCGATCTCGACACTGGCGCAAGTGACGCGTTGCAAGAGCGCGATCATGGGCCGACCCTTTCGACCGGAAGCAGATTCGGGGCGCCCGGTTTTTGGCGCGAAACTACCACGTCATTCTAGAAAATAGGTTAACCGATCACCATCTATCCCACTATAGCCACGAAATATCGCATTACTTGTGGAATCAGGGAAAGTAGTCGAGCTTACGTGAATAAGTGGGAGACACATCGAGAAGCAAGACATGAAATAGGAAAATCATGTAATGGAGCCGCCGTATGTAGCGAATTTCATACACAAAGTGGGAATAAATCGCATCAACAGCGTGAAAACCTCTATACGACCTCGAGATTGGCATAGGAGATCATCAGCCACTTCGTCCCCTGCCGCTCGAAATTCACCTGGATGCGCGCCTGCGGTCCGTTGCCCTCGAAATTCAGAACTACGCCGTCGCCGAACTTCGCGTGCCGCACGCGGCTGCCGAGGCGCATGGCGCTCGACGGCGCCTCCTCCAGATTCGCGCGGCGCGTGAAAGCAGGGCGCGATACCTGCACGCGCGGACGAATCTCCTCCACGAGCTCGGCCGGCAGCTCGTTGATGAAGCGCGAGGGCTGGCCGTACTGATCGACGCCGTACAGCCGGCGCTGCTCGGCGTAGGTGATGTACAGATGCCGCATGGCGCGCGTCGCGCCCACGTAGCACAGGCGCCGCTCCTCCTCGAGCGCCGTGATGTCCGACGCCGAGCGCTGGTGCGGGAACAAGCCTTCCTCCACGCCGGCGAGAAACACCACGGGGAATTCCAATCCCTTGGCGGAGTGCAGCGTCATCATCTGCACGCAATCCGCGTAGGGGTCGGCCTGGCCCTCGCCCGACTCGAGCACGGCGTGCGCGAGGAAGGACTCGAGCGGCTGCATGTCCGTCTCCCCTTCGGGAGAGAAACCGCGCGCCGCGCTCACCAGCTCGAGGAGGTTCTCGATGCGCGCCTCGCCGCGCTCGCCTTTCTCCTTTTTGTAATGCTCGATGAGGCCGCTCGATTGCACGATGTGGTCGACCTGCTCGTGCAGCTCGAGCCCGCGGACCTCTTCGGCCAGCTTGTCGATGGTCTGCATGAAGCCGAGAAGCGCCTGCGCCGCGCGCTGCGCGAGCTCGCCCTGGATGCACGCCGCGGCGGCCATCCACAGCGAAGTGCCCTTGGCGCGCGCCGTCTCGCGCACCAGATCCAACGTGCTGCGCGCCGATGCCGCGCGTGGGCAGATTCACGACGCGCTCGAACGAGGTGTCGTCCGCGCGGCTCGCGATCAGCCGCAGATAGGCGAGCGCATCCTTGATTTCCGCGCGCTCGAAGAACCTGAGGCCCCCGTACACCCGATAGGGCATGCGCGCATTCAAGAACGCCTCTTCGAACACGCGCGACTGCGCGTTCGAGCGGTACAGCACCGCGACCTCGCTGCGCGCGCCGCCGCGCTCCACCCAGTCGCGGATGCGGTTCACGACGAAATCCGCCTCGTCGCGCTCGTTGAACGCGGCGTACAGCTTGACGCGCTCGCCGTCGGCGCCGCTGGTCCACAGATTCTTGCCGAGGCGTCCGGAGTTGTTCGCGATGAGCGCGTTGGCGGCCTTCAAGATGGTGCCGGTCGAGCGGTAGTTCTGCTCGAGCTTGACGAGCTGCGCCTGCGGATAGTCGCGGCGGAACTGGTGCAGGTTCTCGACGCGCGCGCCGCGCCAGCGATAGATGGAGTTGTGCGTAACAACGCCGCCCGCGATGAAATTGTGGGTGCGCTCGACGTTGAGGTCATAGACTTCGGCATCGTGCGTCTCGCGCTCGATGCGCTCGACGACGTCGAACTGACCCGAGTCGATCGCCATGACCATGCCGGGCCGGATGCTGGCAGCGGTGACGAAGGGCAATGACCTGTCCAGCATGTGGCCCTGCAGGACGAAGCGGCCGTCGAGGCGCTCGCGTATGGAGCGTGCAATCGACATCAGCTCGCCAAAGTCCGCGCGAACGGTCTCATAGCGCCAGCTGCTGCCATGCGACTTGGCCGCGCGAACACTGAGACCCATCGCTTCCAGCATCGCGCGGTCCTTGGCGCTAACGCCCGCGACGGAGATTCGATGCATCGGCGTGGCGCCGCGCTTGTCGCCGCACAGCGTGATGACGATGTTGCGCCGGTTGGAATTGCGGCCCTGCGGAAGGTGGTGCGGCCGGTCAATGTCCAGACCCGTCTCTTCCAGCAGACGTTCGGCGCTGACCAGCGTATCGAGCGAGCTGAATATCCGCTTCAGGTGAGTCGGCATCGTGTACGAAGCCGTTGGTGCCTTTGCCTTTGCGCGGGACGAACGGACAGGTCGGCAGGCCGAAGCGCAGCGACGTCAGCACCTCGTCGATGCGCGCATCGTTCTCGCTTGAGTGGGTGCGGATGATCCAGAGCGCGTCGGCACGCTCTTGCAGGGCGCGTTGCTTGAATCCCACCATGGGCTTCGCTTGGCCCTTGGTGTACACCTGCGACGTGCCGAGCCGGTAGCCGACCCCTTCTTTGTACATGAGATACAGGAAGAAGGTCTGGGGTGTTTCGCCCAACACGTAGCCGGCAAAGTGCACGTGCTCGGGCGTACTCTTGATTACGGCGCCGGATCGCAGGTGCAGGCAGACGAGCGCTCCCTGGCGCCGCTTCGCAAAGCACTCGGTGACACGCGCCGGACGCAGGTCGCCGCCGCCGTAATTCGACAGCACGAAATCGCCGGGGACGATCGACTCGATGCCGCGCTTCGCGCCGTCGCCCATCGTCACCTGGGTTCCGGCCGCAAGGCATTGATCGTCGTCGCCGACGACGAACGGCAGACCCGTCTGGCCGGCCAGCAGCGTGAGCCACTTGTACTGGATGGCGTTGGTGTCCTGGAACTCGTCCACCAGCACGTGGCGAAAGCGCGTGCGGTAGTGCTCGAGGAGCGAGGGGTTCTCCTTCCAGATCTCGTAGGCGCGCAGCAGCAGCTCCGCGAAATCCACCACCCCGCCGCGCCGGCAAGCCTCCTCGTAGGCGTGATAAATCTGGATCAGCTGGCGGCGCGTCGGATCGCCGTCGTCCTTCAAGTGCTTGGCCCGCAGGCCCTCGTCCTTTTGCGCGTTGATGAACCAGAGGATCTCGCGCGGAACCCAGCGGGTCTCGTCGAGCTCGAGCGCCTTCAAGACCTTGCGCAGCAGGCGTGCCTGATCCTCGGCGTCGAGAATCTGAAAGCTCTGCGGCAGGCCCGCCTCGCGCCAATGCAGGCGCAGCAGCCGGTGCGCGAGACCGTGAAAGGTGCCGATCCAGAGCGACCCGCCCGGGTGCCCGAGCAGCCCCTCGATGCGGCGGCGCATCTCCGCGGCCGCCTTGTTGGTGAAGGTGACCGCGAGGATGCTGTGCGGCGAGACGCCCTCCACCTGGATGAGCCATGCCACGCGATGCACCAGCACGCGCGTCTTGCCGCTGCCCGCGCCGGCGAGCACCAAGGCCGCGCCGAGCGGCGCGGCCACCGCCTGGCGCTGCGCGTCGTTCAAACCGTCGAGTAAATGAGATACGTCCATCGGGCCGGGGATTCTACTGCAGAGTGCTCGCTCGGTGAGCCCCTATGCGCGGTGCTGCAGATCGGCCGGTTCTTCCGCGAATTCGATCAGTGCGAGCACCAGCGAGAGCACCACCGGGCCGACGACGATGCCGATCGCACCGAAGGCCGGCACGCCGCCGAGCACGCCCACGAAGATGGCGAGCGCGGAAATCCGTGCGCGGCCGGAGATGAGGAAGGGCCGCAGCACGCTCTCGACGCCGGTGAGCATGAGCCCCCAGGCGAGCATGAAGATCGCCCATCCCCAATGGCCCTGATAAATCAACCAGCCGATGGCAGGCACCCAGACGATGGCGGCGCCGCCCACCGGCAGCATCGACAGGAGCGCCGCCAGCACGCCGAAGACGAGCGGTGAGGACAGAGAGGCGATGGCGAAGCCGATGCCCACGAGCGCGCCTTGCACCAGCGCCGTCAGGGTGATGCCGAGCACGATGGCGCGAGTGACGCCCGATAGGCGGCGGAACAGTCGTTCCTTGCGTGCGTCGTCGAGCGGTATGAGCGCGATGGCTCGAGCGCACATCGCATCGCCGTCGCGCAGAAAGAAAAACAGCAGGCAAAGCATGATAGAAAAGGCGACGATCGATCCCAGGGCCCCGAGCACGAAGGTGCCCGAAAAACCCGCCGCCCGCTGCAGCATCTGCTGGCTCCCTGAAACTATCCAGGCCTGGATATGGTCGGCGGTGATGCCGGTGCGCGCTTCCAGCCAGCCGTTGGCGCGAGCGATCCAGGGAAAGTGTTGCAAGTCCGAGAAGGTCTTGATATCGAGCTGCTGCGCCTGCTTTTGCAGCACTCGCACCAGGGTGGATACCTGCGCGACGAATTCGATCGAGACCGCCGCCAGCGGCAGCAGGATGACGAGCGGCGTGAGCAAGGTCAGGAGTCCCGCGGCGCGCGCGCCGCCGCGCAGGCGGCTGCGCAGGCGCAGGTTCACCGGATACAGAAGAAATGCGAGGAACATCGCCCAGCTCAGCGCACTGAAGAAGGGCGCGAAGATCTCGAACAAGGCGTAGCCCAGCAAAGCGGCGACCGCCAGCGCAAACACGCGCGAATAGAAAGTCGACCAGGTGGGCATGAGCGCATCCTATCATCCGCCCGCGGCGGCTTTCCCGGCTACAATCTCGGGCGTTTGTGTAGCATCAGCTCTCCAGGGAGACTTAGCCGTGGCACAGATTTCCGTCAACGACCGCACGATCGACGTCGATGCCGCGCCGGATACCCCACTGCTGTGGGTCCTGCGCGATCATCTCGCGATGACCGGCACGAAGTACGGCTGCGGCATGGCGCTGTGCGGTGCCTGCACGGTGCACATCGAGGGCACCGCGACCCGCTCCTGCGTGCTGCCGCTCAGCGCCGTCGCCGGTAAGCGGGTAACGACGATCGAGGGATTGTCCGCCGATCGCAGCCACGCCGTGCAGCGCGCCTGGATCGAGCTCGACGTTCCGCAATGCGGCTACTGCCAATCGGGACAGATCATGTCGGCGGCGGCGCTGCTCGCCGTCAAGCCCGATCCGAGTGATGCGGAGATCGATGCCGCCATGGCGGGGAACCTGTGCCGCTGCGGCACGTACCCGCGCATCCGCAAGGCGATTCATCGAGCCGCGCAGCTCCTTACGCCGGGAAGAGATTCCTGAAGGTGCGGAGCCAAGGCCCCCGGCGTGTGCAGCCCGCGACCGGCGGCAAGGAGGCGGGCGCCGCTGCGCCTGCCGACGCCGGCCGGCGCGATTTCTGCGGCCGCACGGCGCGGCTCGGCGCAGGCCTGCTGCTGGCGATGACCGTGCCCGCCTTTGGGGGCCACGCCCGGGCCTCCGGCGGCCCGGGCGCACGCGCCGCGGGCGCCGCGACGCCGGCCGAGCTCAATGCCTGGCTCAAGATCGCACCCGACGACTCGATCACGGTCCTCGTCGATCGCTCCGAAATGGGACAGGGCGTGTACACCGCGCTGCCCATGCTGCTCGCCGAGGAGCTCGAGGTCGACTTCACGTCCATCCGGATCGTCGCCGCGCCCGTCGGCGACGCGTATGTCAATGCCGGTAACGGCGGCCAGATCACCGGCACCAGCAACAGCGTGACCGATGCCTGGGAAAAGCTGCGCACCGCGGGCGCGCAAGCGCGCACGCTGTTGATCGCCGCGGCCGCCGACAAGTGGCGCATCGCGCCCGAGCGCTGCCGTGCGCGCCGCGCTCGCATCGAGAACGACCGCGGTCAGAGCTTCTCCTATGGACAGCTCGCGCAGGCGGCCGCGAAACTCAAGGTGCCGAAGGACGTCAAGCTCAAGTCCAGGGCGGACTACACGCTGATTGGAACTTCGCAGCGCCGGCTCGATACGCCGGGCAAGGTGGACGGCAGCGCCGAGTTCGGCCTGGACGTGAAACTTCCGGGCATGCTGTACGCCGCGATCGCGCAGTGTCCTGTGCTCGGCGGACGTCCACGTAGCGTCGGCTCGCGCACCGCGGAAGCGATGCCCGGCGTTCGCCGCGTGCTCGGTGTCCCGAGCGGCGTCGTCGTGGTGGCCGAGCATTTCTGGCAGGCGCTGAAGGCGCGCGATGCTCTCGAGATCGTTTGGGACGAGGGGACGAAACGCGAGCCTCGACAATGCGGCAATCCGCGTCCTCCTCGACCGCGCCTCCGCCGACGCGGGCCTCGTGGCGAAGCAGGTCGGGGATCCGGCCGCCGCGATCAAAACCGCCGCGCATCCTTTCGCCGCCGTCTACGAGTTGCCGCTGCTCGCGCATGCCACGATGGAACCCATGAATTGCACGGCGGACGTGCGGGCGGATCGTTGCGATTTGTACGTCGGCACGCAGGTGCAGCAGCTGGCGCAGGCAGTCGCGGCCGAAGCGGCGGGTCTGCCGCCGGCTCAAGTCAACGTCGTCACCACCCTGCTCGGCGGCGGCTTCGGGCGCCGCCTCGAGGTGGACTTCATTCCCGCCGCCGTGCTCGCCTCGAAGGCGGTCGGTGTGCCGGTAAAGCTCGTCTGGACTCGCGAAGACGACATGACACAGGACTATTACCGGCCCCCTGCACGCGAGGAGATCCGCGCCGCGCTCGATGCCCACGGCAAGCTCGTCGCGTGGCAGCTGCACATCACCAGCCCGTCGATTACCGCGCGCTTCGATCCCACCAACAAAGATCCCTTCGACTCGGTGATCGAGTACGTGCAGAACTATCCATACGGGGTGCCGAACTTCGGCTTGAGCTACACGCGCCGGGAAATCGGCATCAACGTGGGCTATCTGCGCTCCGTGAGTCATGCCCCCAATTGCTTCGCCGTGGAGAGCTCCCTGGACGAGCTGGCGGCCGCGGCCGCGAAGAGCCCCCTCGATTTTCGGCTGGAGCTGCTCGCATCGAAGCCGCGTCACACGAACGTGCTCAAGCTCGCGGCCGAGCACAGCGGCTGGGGCCGCGCACGCCCTGGACGCCATCTCGGGCTGGCCTTCATGGAGGGCTATACCTCGGTCATCGCGCAGGTGGCGGAGATCGCCATGAACGGCGGCAAGCTCGAGGTTCACAAGATCACCTGCGTTGTCGACTGCGGACAGCTGGTGAATCCGCGCATCGTCGAATCGCAGCTGGAGAGCGGCATCGTGTTCGGATTGTCGGCTGCGCTGTGGGGCGGCATCACCGTGGACGCGGGCCGGGTGCGCGAGAGGAACTTCAACACCTATCGTCTGCTGCGGGCGAACGAAATGCCGGAAATCGAGGTGGTGCTGGTGGCGAGCGATGTGACGCCCGGCGGCATCGGCGAACTCGCGGTCGGACCGGTGGCGCCGGCGATCTGCAATGCCCTGTACGCGGCCACGGGAAGGCGTGTGAGGTCCTTACCCTTGAGCGTGCACGGGCTCGTCTGACGGGCGTATCTTGTCAGTCGCCGCCGCCCAGCCCGGCGGTTTTGGTAGCGCTCGGGTCTGCTCCAACCCCTATCGGAGCACCGGCATGGAACAACACCTTGGCCAAAACCGGTAGTAGAGGGGTCTGAAATCGCAGCGGCAAAGCTGTCATAGCGATTTCAAGGATTGCGCTCAGATCCCCGCTATTTAATGAGATCGTCGCTAAGAACTACTATGTCGAAATACAAATAGGCAGCATGCCACGGTCAAGATTGTCGCTGTCACAATCACGAATCGCCCGCTGGCACGCGCGAATTGCTTGTCGAACCCGTAGCCTGCGTCCCAAAATAAATGGCGGATGCCATTCAAAAAATGGAAGAAAAAACTCCAAAACCATCCGACCAAGAATATTTTGAACAGTGGGTGGCTGAATATCGTGAGAGCACGCGAGTAAGTCTGCGACCCACCCGCTATCGATACAAAAAAGAAGCAAAGCGCTACCAATCCAAACGCGAGAGCGATTCCCGTTGCTCGATGAATAACCGACGGATTAAAAAACGTGTACCGCCAAGCATAAGCTGTAAGAAACGGGGACATTGGGCGTTGACGCTGATTCATCCATGACACTCCAAGCTTCCGTTTGGCAATACAATCATCTTATTGCCGACGATTCAATATCTCGGAAGCTGACGGTCGCCGGTACCCGCAAGGGGTCCGACACTTGCCCGATGCCGGCATTGCGGCTGCTTGAGCAGCGTAACGTAATCCTTCGATCTGCCAATGAAGAAGCCATCGCGCCATCCGCGCGTGTCACCGGCCGTGTCAACAGCATCATTTCGGAACTTCATTGCGGCACCCTCTGCCAAACGGAATATGCAATCGTCCCGTTGCCCGATGCCTTTGCAGGCACCGAGTAGGTCAGAGTGCCATCCTTGAACGTGTAGTCGCGCACCTGTTGAGTTCCCTCCCAATTGGGATAAGAGGCGGCTTCGATATTGAAAATCAGCTTGCCTCCGTTCGGATCGACGACGACGCGACCGGTATGGGTGCTCGAACCCAAAACGGCCGCGGCGTATTCTTCCGGTGTGCCTTTTTTCTTGTCGCCCGAGGCAAACTTAGGCCTGTCGGGGCGGAAGATCTGTATCGAATAGCGCCCAACTTTATCAACCATCAGCAGACCGTTGGGATGTTCACCGTAGTTCATGGTGCGTGTCCCATCAGCAAGGATCTCGTAGGCGGCCGTCATGACCCAGGTGCCTTCCAGTGAAAGAGGTCGTGTCTCGGCAGCTAAGCTAATGCCCACCGCCATCAGGATTGTGGCGAGGCCTATAGAGCTCATGCGGACGTGTGATTGGGCCGACATGGAGTTTCTCCCGTGCTTGAATATTGCAACCCGTTAAAGCGGTTACATGCTAACATGAGCGCGTAACCTGTCAAGCAGGTTTCACGGGTGATATGATGCGATGTGATCTGGAGCTATCGAGCGACCTAATCGAAGTGGGCTGTCGTGGAAAAAGTGAAAAAACCCGAGATCCGGGATGGTTTTAGGTTCCGCGCCGGCCATGTGGCGCTGGATCTGGCTGGTACCCTGGCTGCTCGCCTGAAACCGTCACCACGCGAGCTCCTAGCCCATCCGAGCGATCTTGCGCGTTGGTTGGTCGCCGCGGAACTTACCGACGCTATTCCCGACGTGACACAAGCCGATGTGGCTCTCGCCAGAACACTGCGCGAAAGCATCTACGGCTTGGCCCTTGCGCACATTCATCGAAAGGCACTACCCGATGAAGCGCGCCGCAAGCTAAATCGCTTCGCCGCAGAAGCGTCCGCTGTTCCGCAACTTGGCAAAGACGGCCGGATTCATATTTCAGGGAAAACCCAAGAATTACTCGTCTCTATCGCGCGGGACGCAATACTCCTGTTTGGCAGCGAAACGGGAACGCGCCTACGTCAATGTGAAGGGGAAAGCTGCGCGCTTTTGTTTCTTGATACTTCGCGCTCGGGCGAGAGACGATGGTGTTCCATGTCCGGCTGCGGCAATAAATCCAAGATCGCTGAGTTTCGCCGACGTCAGCGATTAAACCCCTGATTCATACTTTGCTAGACGACCGTAGCTGCCGAGTTAAGCTTGAGGGTACTTAGTCGCCACCGAACCCGATCGATACTCCGTGGGGGTCATTCCAATGACTCGGCGAAAGGAATGATTGAAGGTCGACAAATCACCGAATCCCAGATCAAGCGCGACGCGAGCGACCGGCGTTTCGGTGTTGCGCAGTGCCGTTGCGGCCGCGCGGAGGCGGCGGCCCAACACGTATTGGTGCGGCGTCATGCCGCTCGCCTGACTGAAGGTTCGCAGAAAATGGTACTTGCTCATGGCGACATGCGCGGACATTTCGCCAAGCTTCAGGTCACTCCCTAATCGAGCATCGATATATTCAAATGCCGCAGCGATCCTTCGGGTGGCCGCCGGTGTCGGCCTGCGCGGCGGCGTGTGATTCACCACGACTGCGCGCGCGATTCTCCCGATGACCGCCAGAATCGATTCCTCGAGCGCAAGTTGTGACTCCGATAAGGCAGCTTGCTGAAGAGAAACCGAGATCGACGCCAGGCCGGAGACGGCGGGTAACATGGCGGTGCGAAATCCGCAACGATTAGAACCCGACGAGCCCGACGCGATCTCGGCAAACAGTTCGCGGTCGATATACAAGGCCACGCACCGGTCCCCGCGACTGTGTTCATGCCCACACTCGTAGCAGGCGCCGGCATTTCCCAGCAGGAAGGCTCCAGGGTATAGCAGCGCCTCGCCTGTGCCGGTGCGATAACGGAACGTTCCGGCAGTCACCAGCGCCACCGAAACACGCTCGTGACGCTCTTCGAAGGGCTGATCGTGAGGTCCGGCCGTACACACGTATTCCGTGAGCGACCACTGCCGTTGATTCGCAATGGGGCGCAGGCGAGGTGGACCGCCGGGTCGTTCCGGTTTTGGCGTACGTTGTTTGAATGATCGGAATCCCATTTGAGCAATTTTCCCCAAGCCGGCGGTGGTTGCCAAGCACTACGATCTTGAGCGTGGGCGAGCGCCTCCCGGCTCGAATCGCGGGGCCTTGTCATCGATACAACCGCACTGTAGGAGAGTTCGACTCATGACTTCGATTGCCGTGGAAATCGTTACTGAGGCCTCCCCCTCGGAGGTATGGGACGCGGTTCGGGACATTGGCGCGTTGCACACGCGCCTCGTGCCGGGATTTGTAACCGCAACCGAGCTGGTGCCGGGAGGCAGGCGGGTTACCTTCGGGAGCGGCATGGTGGTTTTCGAGCCTATCGTGTCTGTCAACGATGATCTGCGCCGGCTGGTATGGACAGCGCAAGGCGGGTCGCCCGGGCTGCTTCATTACAATGCGGCCGCGCAGGTCTATGCGCGAGAGGCCGCCGGAAGTCGTGTCGTGTGGATGGCGGATATTCTGCCAGACGCCGCCGCCGCGCCGATTGGCGCCATGATGAAAGAAGGCGCCGTCGCGATGAGCGCCGCACTTGCGCGTCTCGCCGCGGCCCGCGCGACATTGACGTAGTGGTCGACCGTAACGGCGCCGCCGTCCCTCAGACGGCGAACAGCAGATAGTGATCGACGATGAGCGCCGCGAACAGCAGCATCAGATAGGTGATGGAAAAGCGGAACGTGCGCATCGGCAGCTGCGGCCGCGGCTCCTGTCGCGGTTGAGCTTGAGCACGAAGTAAAGAAAGCGCGCGTTGAGCGCGAGCGCCGCAACCAGGTAAATGAGGCCGCTCATGCCGGACAGCACCGGCAGCATCGTTGCGACGCCCAATAGGATGGTGTAGAGCACGATGTGCAAGCGCGTGAACGGGATGCCGTGGGTGACCGGCAGCATGGGAATGCCGACCTTCGCGTAGTCGTCGCGCCGGGCGATCGCGAGCGCCCAGAAGTGCGGCGGCGTCCAGGTGAATACGATGACGAACAAGAGCAGCGCGTGCGGATCGATGGTGTTGGTGACGGCCGCCCAGCCGAGCACGGGCGGCGCGGCGCCGGCGGCACCGCCGATCACGATGTTCTGCGGCGTCGCGCGCTTCAGCCACAGCGTGTAGACGATGGCGTAGCCGACCAGCGAGAAAAACGTGAGCAGCGCCGTGAGCTCGCCGACCGTCGGCCACAGCACCAGCATGGATGCGAGTCCGAGGAGGCTCGCGAACACGATCGCCTGATGGGTCGCCAAGGTGCCCGGTGGGCAGCGGGCGCCCGCGGGTGCGCGCCATGTGCTCATCGATGCGTCGATCGAGCACATGATTGAAGGCCGCGGCCGAGCCGGAGGCGAGCGCGATGCCGAGGGTGCCGAAGATCAGCGCGGGCAGCGGCACCATGCCGGGCGAGGCGAGCACCATGCCCACGATGGCCGTGAACACGATCAGGAGAGCTCACCTTCGGCTTGGTGAGCTCGAGATACTCGCGCCAGCGCAAGCGGGATGAGCCTTCCGCCGCGAGCGGCGGATTATCGGGGAGCGTCGACACGGCGCAAGGGTACCATGGCGGATGCGGGCTCCGGTGCCCGGGCCGGCGCGGCTTCCAGGCTCCGCGGCCAGAGCGCGCGCAGCAAGGTCACCATGACGATGACCAGGAAGGCGGCGCCGCCGTTGTGCAGCGTCGCGAGGGTGAGCGGTAGATGGAAATGCACCATCGCGACGCCGATGGTGATCTGCAGGAGCACCGCGAACACCAGTAATCCGCCGAGGAACCGCAGCGGCGGCCACGCGGAGCGCGCGACGACCTTAAGTCCCGTGACGATCAAAAAACTGCCCGCGACGACCGCACCCAAGCGGTGCGTGAAATGGATGGCGACTCGCGCCGGGCTCGCGAGCACGCCGCCTTCGTAGTCGACGCCGAGACCGCGCCACAAAACGAAGGCATCCCGGAAATCCATATCCGGCCACCAGGATCGCCGGCAGGTCGGCAGGTCCGGGCAGGCGATGGCCGCGTAGTTGCTGCTGGTCCAGCCGCCCAGGGCGATCTGCAGCGCGAGTGCGCCGATCCCCACCAGTGCGAACTTGCGCAAGCTGAGCTCAGGATGGGTCAGCGGGCGCGGCCGCGGCTCGATCGACAGCCACCACAGGAGTCCGAGCGTCGAGAGGCCGCCGAGCAAGTGGGCCGTCACGATCAAGGGCTGCAGGAGCAAGGTCACCGTCTTCATGCCGAGCGCGCCCTGCAGGCAGACCAGCAGGAATAACAAAGCCACGGCGAGGAGCGGCTGTCCTCGCCCTCTGCGATTCACCCACGCAAAGACGAGCAGTGCGACGATGATCGCGCCCAGGGTGCTTGCGAAATAACGATGCACCATCTCGTGCACCGCCTCCACGAAATGATGAGTGTTCTGCGGAAAGAGATGCCCGTAGCACCCGGGCCAATCGGGGCAGCCGAGACCCGCATTGGTGAGACGCACCCACGCCCCGAGCACCACCACGCCCGCCGCGAGCAGCGCTCCGGCGCGCGCCAGGCGCCTGAACCAGACCAAGCGTCGCTCTTGCGTCATCACATCCCCTCAGCCCACGTGCGACAGGCGCAGCAGTTTCTTGAGGTCCTCGAGCATTCCCTTGGGCCGCGCATCGGCGGCATAGCACATCATCAGGTTTCCCAGAGGGTCGATGAGGTACACGCGGTCGGCAGCCGTCGGTCTGTGGCCGGCGTGCTCCAGGATCGCCGTGAGCGAGGCGGCCGCGGCGCTCGCCTGCACCGTGATGAGGTCCGGCTGCTGCGTATGCAGCCACTCGAAATCGCAGCACGCGCCTTCGGCGAGGAACACGCGCTGCACGCGCTCGCGGTCCGCACCGAGCGCGGCGCGCACCTGCCGCGTGTTGTACAGATCCGTGCGGCAGCCGGCCGAGCAGCTGCCGGCGCCCACGTACACGAGCGTCCATTTGCCCTTGAGGAAGCTGCCGGTCATTTGGGCCCGGGGCACGTCAAGCGGGGCCGTGCGCGCAGGCACCGGGCCGCCCGCGGCGTCCGGGCGCGGCCCGTCGGCCTGCGGCAATACGAGGTCGGGCAGAGGCACGGGCGGTTCCACCAGCTCGCCGTAATTCAGGCGCCTGCCCGGACTCCAGCCGATCCCATAGTAAAGAATGAAGGCAACGGCCACGGGGGCGAAGAACAAGAGCGCGAGCGCGATGAGCACGCGTCGCGGGTTTCCTGCGTGCCGGAGAGCGGGCGCGCTCATGCGGGCTTGCGCTCTGCGCGCCGCAGATTGGTGACGATATAAATCACGATCAGGGCGGCCGCCAAAGAGAACCATTGCACGGCGTAGGCGATGTGCCGCATGGGCGGAAACCCAGGCGGTTGCCACTGTCGCAGATAGCCGTCGGGCTCGCCCGGATCGAGGAGCACGAGATTCGCGGCCTGGGCCCAGGCGCTCTCGCGCAGCAGCGCCGCGATCTCCGGGCGTGTCGGAAAATTCGCGACCACCGGATAGGGCAACGCAAGGGGCAGCCGTGCGCCCAGCTGCATGCCGGCCCGCGGCAGCTCATCGGCGCGCCCTTTGATCTCGCGCTCCTGCGTCGACACCGCCACGTCGGGCTTCGCCGCGCGGCTCGTGCCCGACGGGCACCCAGCCGCGATTGACCAGGATCCAGCCGCCGCCGCGCAGCGCGAACGGCGTGATCACGTAGTAGCCGGCGCGTCCGGCGGCGCTGCTCATATTGTCGATCAGGATCTGACGCGCCGAGTCGTAAGACCCAACGGCTTCCACGTGCTGGTAGCGCGGCAACCGCGGCGTTGCGGCATCGATGGCCCGCGTCGCGTCCTGCCCGGAATCGAACAGCGTGTACAGCGCCTGCTTCTCGTCCGCGCGGTGCAGCTGCCAGCGGCCGAGCACGATCAGGGACGCGACGAGCGCCAGCGCGAGGAGCGTCGTGAACACTCGCGGCTCGAACACGCGGGAACCGAATCGTAACGTCACGATATACTGAATGCTCCGCTACTGGAGCCCTGGGCAGTGACTTTCAAATACCTGATCATTCTGATGCTGGTGCTGATCATCGGAAGTCTCGGCAAGGCTCTTTATCACCTGTCGCAGCGGACGCCCGGCGACAGCCGCAAGATGGTCAAGGCGCTGACCTGGAGAATCGGCCTCTCGGTCGGACTGTTCGTCCTGCTGATGGTCGCCTACTACGAGGGCTGGATCACGCCGCAAGCCGGGCGTTGAGCGCCAGTGCCGGAGCGCCGGCCGCTGCAGCGCCGCGCGCGAGCGCGGCGCGACACGTCACAGCCAATAAACGAAGCAGAACAAGCCGAGCCAGACCACGTCGACGAAGTGCCAGTACCACGCGACCGCCTCGAATGCGAAGTGTCGCGGCGGCGTGAAGTGGCCATTCAGCACGCGGAACCAGATCACCGTGAGCATGATGGCGCCGATCGTGACGTGCAGGCCGTGAAATCCGGTCAGCATGAAGAACGTGGAGCCGTACACGCCGGTGCCGAGCGTCAACCCGAGCTCGGTGTACGCCTCGTGGTACTCGGTCGCCTGCAGGCCGACGAAGGTGAATCCCAGCAGGAAGGTCAGGGCGAGGAAAATCTTCAGGCGCGTGCGGTTGCCGGCGATCAGTGCGTGGTGCGCGATGGTCACCGTCACGCTGCTCGACAGCAGGATCGCCGTGTTGACCGCGGGCAGTCCGAACGCCGGAATGGTCTCGAACGTGCCGTTCGCGCGCGGCCCGACCGCCTCCGGACCGTTGGTCGGCCACACGCCATCGTAGTTTTTCCAAAGCAGGACGCCGTTCAAGGGCTTGGTGCCGTGACCGGCGAGCCAGGGTGCCGAGAGGTGCCGGGCATAGAACAGGGCGCCGAAGAAGGCGGCGAAGAACATCACCTCGGAGAAGATGAACCACATCATGCCCATGCGGAACGAGCGATCCACGTGCAGGTTGTAAACGCCGTGCTGATTCTCGCCGATGACCGTGCCGAACCAGCAGACGAACATGATCGCGAGCATCGTGAAGCCCGGCACCAGCGACCAGGCGGGCAGCCAGTCGTTGAGCAGCGCGATGGCGCCCGCCATGACGGTGAACAGCGAGACTGCCGCGAAGATCGGCCAGGGGCTGCCGTGGGGGATGTAGTATTTGTCCGCGTCGGTCGCGTGCGCTTGCGCCATGTTCAACTCTCTAAGCGATGTGGAAATTCATTCTAGCCGGTCTAGGGTGCCGCCGCTTCGGTCGTGTCGTAGAAGGTATAAGCGAGCGTGATCTTGTCGACGTTGTCCGGCAGATTCGGATCGACGATGAAACGCACCGGCATGTCGCGCCCCTCGCCGACCCCGAAGTGCTGCGGACTGAAGCAGAAGCACTGGGTCTTGTGAAAGTACTGCGCGGCGACGGTCGGCGAGATGCTCGGCACGGCCTGCGCGACCGATCGTCCTCCCGTCAGGTTCTTCGCATAGAACTGGGTGTCGTAGAGCTTGCCCGGGTGCACGCGCATGGAGGCCGCTTCCGGCCGGAACTCGAAGCTTCCCACCGTCGCCGGGTCGGCGATGAACTCGACCGTCACTTCGCGATTCGGATCGACGGCCTCGCGCACTTCGGCGGCGCCGGCCTTCGCCTCGGCGTTGCCGATGCCCGCCACCTTGCAGAACACGTCGTACAGCGGCACGAGCGCCCAGCCGAACGCGAAGCTGCCCGCCGTCATGATCAGAAGACTGCGGGTCAAGCGCCGGTTGGCGCGCTTGCGCTCGCTGGGATCGGGCTTTGCGGAATCGGACTCCACGCGGCTCCTCAGTGACGACGGTAGATCGCGAGCGCGATGAACCCGAAATAAAAAGCGAGCGCCACCGACATCAGCATCAGGGCGCGGCTGCGGATCAGACGGCGCCGGGTCGGCAGCTCCATCGAGCTCATTTGATCTCCGGAGCGACGGTGAAGGTATGGAACGGCGGCGGCGACGGCAAGGTCCACTCGAGACCGGTCGGCAACGCATCGTCCCACACCTCGGCGGAGGCCTTCTTGCCGCCGCGCACGCACTGCACGATCAGAATCACGAACAGGATCTGCGAGGCGCCGAAGACGAAGCCGCCGATCGAGGACACCATGTTCCAGTCGGTGAACTGCACGGCGTAATCCGGGATGCGGCGCGGCATGCCCGCGAGCCCCAGGAAGTGCTGCGGGAAGAACAGCACGTTCACGAAGATCGCCGACAGCCAGAAGTGCGTCTTGGCGAGCGTCATGTTGTACATGTGCCCCGTCCACTTCGGCAGCCAGTAGTAGACCGCCCCCATGACGGCGAAGATCGCGCCCGGCACCAGCACGTAGTGGAAGTGCGCGACCACGAAGTAGGTGTTGTTGTACTGGAAGTCGACCGGGGTCAACGCCAGCATCAGGCCGGAGAAGCCGCCGATCGAGAACAGGAACAGGAAGGCGATGGCGAACAGCATCGGCGGCTCGAACGAGAGCGAGCCCCGCCACATCGTGGCCGTCCAGTTGAACACCTTCACGCCGGTGGGCACCGCGATCAGCATGGTCGACATCATGAAGAACAGCTGCGCCGCCATGGGCATCCCGTCGACGAACATGTGATGGCCCCACACGATGAAGGACAGGAACGCGATGGAGGCGATGGCGTAGATCATCGAGGTGGCGCCGAACAGGGGCTTGCGCGAGAAGGTCGGCAGGATCTCCGAGATGATGCCGAACGCCGGCAAGATCATGATGTAGACCTCGGGGTGCCCGAAGAACCAGAACACGTGCTCGAACATGAGCGGATCGCCGCCGCCCGCGGGATTGAAGAAGCTCGTGCCGAAGAAGTGATCGGTGAGCAGCATGGTCACCGCGCCGGCGAGCACCGGCATCACGGCGATCAGCAAGTAGGCGGTGATCAGCCAGGACCAGCAGAACAGCGGCATCTTGAGCAGGTTCATGCCCGGAGCGCGCATGTTCATGATGGTCACGACGATGTTGATCGCGCCCATGATCGAGGAGGCGCCCATCAAGTGCACCGCGAAGACCAGCATGGGCATGGAGTCGCCGCTCTGCAGAACCAGCGGCGGATACATCGTCCAGCCGGCTGCCGGCGCGCCGCCGGGCATGAGGAGCGAGCGACAGCAGGATCGTGAACGCGAACGGCAGGATCCAGAAGCTCAGGTTGTTCATGCGCGGCAGCGCCATGTCGGGCGCGCCGATCTGCAGCGGCACCATCCAGTTCGCGAGGCCCACGAAGGAGGGCATGACGGCGCCGAAGATCATGACCAGCGCGTGCATGGTGGTCATCTGATTGAAGCGCTCGGGATCGACGATCTGCAGGCCCGGCTTGAACAGCTCGGCGCGGATCACCATCGCCATCGCTCCGCCGATGAAGAACATGATCAGGCTGAACACCAGGTACATCGTCCCGATGTCCTTGTGGTTGGTCGAGAACAACCAGCGCTTGATGCCGGTGGGCGCGTGATCGTGATCGTCATGGGCGTCGTGGGCGGAGTCGTGCGCGAGATCTTGGGCCATATGCGATGTCTCTTTAAAAGGTCTCTAGAGTGTGTTCAGTTCAGTGCTTGGGCCGAGCGGGGCGTGTCGCCCGGCGCATCGGTCGCCGGAGCGGCCGCCTGCTTGAGCTGCGCCTTCTGCTCCTCGACCCACTTCTTGAAATCGTCGGGAGTTCTGACGTCGACCACCACGGGCATGAATCCGTGGTCGCGGCCGCAGAGCGCCGCGCACTGGCCGCGATAGATTCCTTCCTTGCCCGGATCGACCTTGAACCACAGCTCGTTGATGAAGCCCGGGACGGCCGAGCGCTTCAGGCCGAAATCGGGCACGTACCAGGCGTGGATCACATCGCCCGAGGTGAGGATGACGCGCACCTTGGTGCCGCTCGGCACCACCAGGGGATGATCCACATCGAGCAGGTAGTTCGGCACCGTATTCGGGTCGATGCCGGAATGCAGCTCGCGCGCGAAGTTGGAGTCTTGCTTCAGGGTCGAGTAGAAATCGATCCCGGCGCCGGCGTCCATGTACTGGTATTCCCACTTCCACTGATAGCCGGTCACGCGGATGGAAAGCTCGGAGTTACGCATGTCCTCCATCTTCAAGATGAGCTCTGCGGCGGGGATCGCCATCACCACGAGGATGACCACGGGCACGATGGTCCAGGCGATCTCCACCTTCGTGCTGTGCAGCATGGTGGTGTCCGCGACCGCGCCCTGCGATGCCCGGAACTTCACCAGCGAATAGATCATCGCGCCGAACACCACGATCGCGATGCCGACGCAGATCCAGAACGCCTCCATGTGCAGGTCGTAGATATCCCGACTGATATCGGTGACGCCGACGGGTAAGTTGTAGCCGTTCGAGGTGTTGGCGACCGCAGCGGCGGATAGGGCGCAAGCAGCGAGGGCGGCGGCGGCCTGCAGCAGGCGGTCGGGGAAGAGGCCGCGGGGCCGGTGGGCGCGATTGTCGCTTGCGGGTGCACTCATTCTCGTCGGATCCTCTTTTTAACTATCAACCAAGCGGCGGCGATTCGTTCATGCCGCCCACCAAGCCCCGCAAACGCCGGGCAAGCCGGCACCTTTCCTCCTCGGTGAGAAAGCTGCCGACCTCGCACGCTCGGCCCCGGCTCTCGATGGTCAACCGGCTCGGGTAGCAGGCGCGTTCGCGGACTGCGCAGTCTAACCTTCGTCCAATGCCGCGCAAACTCCTGTTTTGCTTCGCCGCGCCGTGAACGGGTCACGAGACTGACTTGAGAATCGGTGATGAGCAAGGTCTGGGTATAGAACCGCCGCCGCATGCTGGCATGCAGAGCCAAGCCCGAGCGCACCCATCTCGAGCGCCCAGAAGGGCAGCACGGGCCAGAATCCGTGCACCACGAAGATCATCGCAAAAGCCAGAGAAAACAAGCACGTACCAACGAAAAACCGCCGCGCGGTCGTGGGTGTGAGCGAGCAATTCGGCGCGAGCTCAATGCGCTCTTCCATAGCGCGAAAGCATAACTCAACTTAAGCAGGGGCAAGAGATCCGCGGCGCGCCCCATCAGGGTTAATCGCAAGGGTCATGGGCGGCGTCTGCTGGCAAGTTGCTCGCGCAACGACTCGAGCGATATGCCCTGCGGCGATGGAGTGCGCGCGCGTCTTTCGACAGGGGCCCATGCTTGCGCGAACACGACTTCGCACGTAGCCGGCAGGCGCCCCTCGCTGCGATGCGCTTCGTAGGCGCTCTGCATGGCCGCGAATTTGCGCGGCGAGGTGAGCCCCTTCAGCCGCCCGGCGGCGCCGTTGCGAGCGCCCGTGGCCTTGAGATCGGCCGCGAGGGCCTGCACGTCGGTGTAGCGCAGGGTATAGCGTTCGACGTCGAGCACCGGCGCGGCAAATCCGGCGCGCACCAGCGCATCGCCCAGGTCGTGCATGTCGATGAATTCAGCAACGCGGCACGTGAGTCGTCCGCGGTGGCCCAGGCGGCGCGCAGCTCCTTGAGCGTGTCGGGTCCCAGTCCGGTGAGGGTCAGAAGACCGCGCGGCGCGAGCACGCGGCGCAACTCCGCGAACAGCGCGTCGGGATCGCACCACGGCAGCAGCAGATTGCTGAACGCCACATCGACGCTCGCGTCGGCGAGCGGCAGCCGCGTCGCATCGGCGCAGAGGAGCGCGAAGGGCCGCAACCACGCGCGCCGGCGGGCCGCGACGCGCAGCATCCCCGCGGATGAGTCGACGGCGATGACCCGGGCGTCCGGATAGCGTTGCTTGAGCGCGCGGGCGCCCTGCCCCGTCGCCGCGCCGACATCGAGCACGACGCGCGGCTCGAGCCGCGTCAAATCGAGCCGCTCCAGCAACGGCCCCGGACCTCCGCCTGCAGCACCGCCGCCGCGTCGTAGGTCGCGGCGGCTCGATCGAAGGAGCGCCGCATCCAGCGAGCGTCGGGCGTGGGCCCGCGCTCAAGGACGGAATTGGTAGGTGAGAAGGATGCCGATGAACATCGACATGCCGAAGTAGTTGTTGTTGAGGAACGCCCGGAAGCAGGCATCGCGGTCGCGGTTGCGGATCAGCCAGAGCTGGTACACGAAGAAAAGCGCCCCGGCGACGAGTCCGGCGTAGTACCAGCCCGTCATGTGCAGAATGCGTCCCGCGAGGTACAGCGTCACGAGCGTCATCGCCTGCAGCACCGCGATGATGTGCCGGTCGGAGTCGCCGAACAGGATCGCCGTGGAGCGCACGCCGATCTTGATGTCGTCGTCGCGATCGACCATGGCATAGAGGGTGTCGTAGACGGTAACCCACATCACGTTGGCGAGCACGAACAGCCATACGACGTGCGGCATGTATTCGACCTGCGCCTCGAACGCCATGGGAATACCCCAGCCGAAAGCGACGCCTAGATACAGCTGCGGCACGCTGAGGAAGCGTTTGACGAAGGGATAAGTCACCGCCAGAAACGCGCCCGGCAACGCCCACAGCAGCGTCATGCGATTCAGCTGCAGCACCAGCATCAGCGCGAGGAGCGACAGGACCGCGAACAGGATGAGAGCCTCGAGAGTGGTGATGCGGCCCGCCGCGAGCGGCCGCGTCTTGGTGCGCTCGACGTGCGGATCGAAACTGCGGTCGGCATAGTCGTTGATCGCGCAGCCGGCGGAGCGCATCAGCACCACGCCCAGCACGAAGATCAGAAACACGTGCGCATCGGGCTTGCCGCGTCCCGCGATCCACACGGCCCAGAGAGTCGGCCAGAGCAGCAGATAGATGCCGATGGGACGATCCAGCCGCATGAGCTGGATGTAATCGTGGAGCGTGCCGAGGATTCGCGGCAGCTCGTTCGTGGTCCAGGGATGGAACTGGACCCGGTAGGCGAACCACCGCCAGCGCTGGCCGATGCGCTCCAGCAACTCCGGCCCTGAGCGGGGCAACGGCACGCCGCGAGCCTTAAGTGCGGCCCGTTGACGGCAAGAAGGCTTCCTGCGCGAGGAGCGGCGCTCCGCGCAAGAGGATGCGCGAGCGCCGGGCCCACAGTCCGGGCGGCGCCACGTCGGTACCGCGCAAAGCCCGCGCGCTCAACGGGTCGCCCGCGCGCAGCCAAGCGTACTCATAAGAGCTGCGCTCGACGCCTGAGAGCGTCGCGAGCACCTCGCCCAGCGAGCAGTCGCCGAGCTCGGCGAGCCACGGATGCGCGCACAGCGTGTCGTCCGGGATCACGGACTGCGCGAATACCCAGACCTGATCGGCGCAGCTGAGCTCGACCTCGCGAAACAGCGCGGCCGAGTCGCCGACCTTGAGGCACCCCTTGAGCTCGCTCGACACGAGTCCGGTCCATTGCTCGACCAGGCGCGCCGCGTAGCGCTCGCCGCAGGCGTCCTTCATGCGCAGGCTGATGAGGCCCTTGCCGATGAGCCAGGGCCGCATGCGCGGGTCCACGTCGAGCTGTCCCAATCGCTCGGCGGGCAGCCATTGGGTGCTATCGGGTTTGCGTGTTTCGCTCGGACGAGCTCTCGGGTTCGGATTCATGGGCGGGCATTCTAACCGACCCGACCGTATTGCTCTGCATGTCCGACCCAACGGCGGATGAGCGGCGCCGCGTGCTCGGGCCATTCGCGCAGCAACCTCTCCGCGGCGATTTGCACCCGCGGCAGCAAGTCGGCGTCGCGCGCGAGATCGGCGACCCGCATCTGGGCGAGTCCCGTCTGGCGCGTGCCGAGCACCTCGCCCGGTCCGCGCAGCTCGAGGTCGCGCCGCGCCACCTCGAAGCCGTCGTTGGTGTTGCGCATGACGGCGAGCCGCTCGCGCGCCATCGGCGAAAGAGGCCCGCGATACAGGAGCAGGCAAGAGCTCGCATGGTGACCTCGCCCGACGCGTCCGCGCAGCTGATGCAGCTGCGCGAGACCCATGCGCTCGGCGTTCTCGATCACCATGAGCGTTGCGTTCGGCACATCCACGCCCACCTCGATGACCGTGGTCGCCACCAGCAGCTGAATCTCGCCGTCCTTGAAGCGCCGCATGGTGAGTTCCTTGGCGGCGCCCGGCATCCGTCCGTGCACCACCGCGACGCTCAAGTCGGGCAGCGCTGCCGCGAGCGCCGCCGCCGTCTCCTCCGCGGCCTGGAACGGCATGTCCTCGGATTCGTCGATGAGGGGACACACCCAATACGCTTGACGTCCCGCGAGGCACGCGGTGCGGATGCGCGCCACGACCTCGTCGCGCCGCGCCTCGGCGAGCGCGGCGGTGGCCACCGGCGTGCGCCCGGGCGGCAGCTCGTCGATGATCGACACGTCGAGGTCGGCGTAGGCGGTCATCGCGAGGGTGCGCGGTATCGGCGTCGCGGTCATGATCAACTGATGCGGTTGGCGGCCGTCGCGCGCGCCTTTTTCGCGCAAGCTGAGGCGCTGATGCACGCCGAAGCGGTGCTGCTCGTCGACGATCGCGAGGGCGAGCGAGGCGAACTCCACGCCCTCCTGAAACAGCGCGTGCGTGCCGATCACGAGCGGCGCACGGCCCTCGCGCAGCTTGCTGCGTACCTGCTCGCGCGACTTGCCGGTCTGCCGGCCTGTGGCGAGCGCGACCTCGATCCCCAGCGGCTCGAACCAGCGGCGAAAATTGCGGGCGTGCTGGTCGGCGAGCAGCTCCGTCGGCGCCATCAGTGCGACCTGGTGTCCCGTCTCGATGGCGCGCGTCGCGGCGAGCGCCGCAACCAGCGTCTTGCCGCAGCCGACATCGCCTTGCACGAGGCGCAGCATCGGCTTGGCGAGCTGCAAGATCCGCCTCGATTTCCGCGAGCACGCGCACCTGGGCGTGCGTCGGCCGAAACGGCAGCGACTCGAGGAGCCGTGCCTTGAGCGCGCCGTCGTCCGCGAGCGGCCAGCCGGGATCTTGCTGGATACGCCGGCGCAGCAGCTTCAAGGACAGCTGATGCGCGAGGAGCTCCTCGAACGCGAGCCGCCGCTGCGCCGGATGGCGCCGATCGAAAAGCAGATCGACCGGCGCGTCGGCGGGAGGACGATGGACGTATTGCAAGGCCTCCCGCAATCCCGGCAGCTGCGAGCCCTCGAGGAGCGCGGCGGGCAGCCAGTCCGCCAGATCCTTGGCGGCCGTCTGCTCGAGCGCGGTCCCGACGAGCTGGCGGAGCCTGCCCTGAGTGAGGCCCTCGGTCGCGGGATAGATCGGGGTCAGGTGCTCATCGGCGCCCGCCGCGGCCGCAGCGTCGGCGCGCCGGTACTCGGGGTGCACCATCTCGAGGCCCGCAGGTCCGCGGCGCACTTCGCCGAAACAGCGGATGCGCACGCCGCGCGCGAGGCCTTCGCGTTGCCCTGCCGTGAAATGAAAGAATCGCAGCGTGAGAAAGCCCGAGCCGTCGGCGATTCTCGACAGCATCTGGCGCCGGCCGCGAAAAGCGACTTCCGTGAGCAGCACTTCGCCCTCGACGACGGCGCGCGTGCCCTGGGCGATCTCTCCCAGCGCAACCACGCGGGTCCTGTCCTCGTAGCGCAGCGGCAGCAGGAACAGGAGGTCCTGCGTGGTCTCGACGCCGAGCGCGCGCAGCCGCTCCGCCTGCCGCTCGCCGACGCCGCGCAGCGCCGTGACGGGCTTGGCGTCGATCACACGTACGGGCGCGCGCGCCCGCCTCGCCCCCCGGGCGCTCATGCGGCGCGCACCCCGGCCGCTCACAAGGCGACGATGCACTCCACTTCCACCTGTGCGCCGCGCGGCAGCGAGGCGACGCCGACGGCCGCGCGCGCCGGGTAGGGCTCGCGGAAATACTCCGCCATGATCTTGTTCACCAGCGCGAAATGCGACAGATCGGTGAGAAACACCGTGGCCTTGACCACGTCGTCGATGTCCGGCGCCCGCCGCTTTCACGATGGCCTCGAGGTTCCGGAACACCTGGTGAATCTGCGCCTCGATCCCGCCGCCGACCAGCTCCTTGGTCTTCGGATCCAGCGGGATTTGCCCCGACACCCACACGGTGTTGCCGGCCCGCACGGCCTGGGAATAGACGCCGATGGCGGCCGGTGCGTCGGGGGTCGAGATGATTTGCTTGGCCATAGAGTTAAGGTCTCCAATCTGTAGCGCTGCCGAGGGCGCAGCCGGTGCCGCTCAAGCGAGCGTGCGGAATACGCGCTGCACGTCCGGCATGCGGCGAATGGTGCGCATGACGCGCGCCAGATGCTTGCGGTCGCGAACCTGCAGCTGGAAGCGGAGCGCGGAGCTGTTGACGTCGCGCTCCTCCAGCGACACCTGATCGATGTTCGTCTCCGTGCCCGCGATGGCCGATGCCACCGCCGCGAGAACGCCCACGCGATTGTTGATGTCGAGCTGGATCTCGGAGGCGAACATGCGTCCCTCCGTCGCCTCCCACGCCACCGACAGCCACTTTTCCGGCTGCTTGCGGTATTCGGCGAGATTACCGCAATTCTGGCGGTGGATCATCACGCCGCGGCCGGCGGAGAGATACGCCATGATGGGATCGTTCGGGATCGGAAAGCAGCAGCGCGCGTAGGTGACCAGCAGCCCTTCGGTGCCCGCGATCATCAACGGACCGCTGCTCGCGCTCGCCGCGCCGTCGCGCGCGGGCTGCAGATGGCGCGCGACCAGTGCCGCGAGCCGCTCGCCCAATCCGATTTTCTCGAAGAGCTCGTCGGCAGTCCTTGAGGTTGAGCTCTTTCACCACGGCATCGATGTCGGCCGCGGGTATCTTCTTCAAGTTGAGCGACAGCTCCTCGAGCGCGAGACTCAAGCAGCCGCCGGCCGAGCTCGATCGCCTCGCCGCGCTTCAGGTTCTTCAGGTACTGGCGGATCGCGGCGCGCGCCTTGGCCGTGACCAGGAAGCTCGACCAGGAGGGGTTGGGAGTCGCCCCCTTGGCGGTGATGATCTCGACGGTCTGACCGTTGCGCAGCGGCGTGCGCAACGGCACGAGACGCCGGTCCACCTTGGCCGCGACGCAGCGGTTGCCGACGTCGGTGTGGATGGCGTAGGCGAAATCCACCGCCGTCGCGCCGGTCGGAAGCCGCAGGATCTTGCCCTTCGGCGTGAAGACGTACACCTTGTCCGGAAACAGGTCGACCTTGACGCTTTCCAGGAATTCCTCGGAGCTGCCGCCTTCCTGGATCTGCACCAGGCCCGCGAGCCACTCGCGGGCGCGGTCGTGCTCGATGCCGCCGAACGAGTCGCCGCCCGATTTGTATTTCCAGTGAGCGGCGATGCCCGATTCGGCGACGCGGTGCATTTGCTCGGAGCGGATCTGCACCTCGATCGGCACGCCGTTCGGTCCGAAGAGCGTGGTGTGCAGCGATTGATAGCCGTTGATGCGCGGGATGGCGATGTAATCCTTGAATCGCCCCGGCATCGGCCGGTACACCCCGTGCACGAGCCCGAGCACGCGGTAGCAGGTGTCGACGTTGTCGACGATGATGCGAAAGCCATACACATCCACCATGTCGTTGAGCGAGATGTGCTTGTTCTCCATCTTCTTGTAGATGCTGTAGAGATGCTTCTCGCGGCCCTCGACGTGCGCGGTGATCTCGGCTTTGGCGAGTGCGGCCTTGAAGGTCGCCGCGATCTTGCTGATGAACTGCTTCTGATTGCCGCGCGCACGCTTCAGCTCGCGCTCGAGCACCCGGTAGCGGTAAGGATAGAGGGCGCGAAAACCGAGGTCCTCGAGCTCCAGCTTCACGGCGTACAGGCCGAGGCGCTCGGCGATCGGCGCGTAGATCTCGAGCGTCTCGCGGGCGATGCGCCGCCGCTTCATCGGGCGGCATCACCCCGAGCGTGCGCATGTTGTGCATGCGGTCCGCGAGCTTCACCATGATGACGCGGATGTCGCGCACCATGGCGAACAGCATCTTGCGAAAGCTCTCGGCCTGCGCCTCCTGGCGATTCTTGAACTGGATTTGATCGAGTTTGCTGACGCCGTCGACGAGATCGGCGACCACCTGGCCGAATATCGACACGATCTCCGCCTTGGCGGTCGGCGTGTCCTCGATCACATCGTGCAGAATCGCGGCGACCAGGGTGTCGGCGTCGAGCTTGAGGTCGGCGAGGATGTCGGCGACCGCGACCGGATGGGTGATGTAGGGCTCACCCGAGACGCGTTTCTGCCCCTGGTGGCGCTCGGCGCCGAAGTCGTAGGCCTCGCGCACGCGCTCGACCTGCGCGGGGGCCAAATAGCCTTCGAGCTTATCTAGAAGCTGGCTGATCCCCGTGGTACGTCTTCCACCGGGTAAGAATCCGAGTATGGAAGACGCATAATCCATCGGTGCCCGGGGGTATGTTTAGTCCCCCAAGCCAAGCTGCGGAGCGCGGAAGTCCGACGGAATCTCCATATCGTTCGTCGGTTGCTGCACCGGCTCTTCGGGTTCCTCGAGCATTTCGAGCGTGATGTTGCCTGCCGCGATCTCGCGCAGTGCAACGACCGTCGCCTTGTCGTTTTCCCACTCGACGGTCGCTTCCGCACCGTTCGCCAGGCGCCGCGCGCGCTTTGCCGCGAGCAGCACCAGATTGAAAAGATTCGGCTCGTTCTGCAAACAATCCTCGACGGTAATCCGCGCCATGGCTCTTCGGGGTTCGTTAAAGGGATTGTCAGCATAGCAGAGAACGGCCCCCTCCGGCCAGCGATGGGGGTGGCGCGTGAAACGGTTAACTGAACTTAAGCGAGCAATTCCACGGCTAGGCGAGCAAATCCACTGCGAGCCGGGCCACCTGCGGCCGAGTGCCCCGCAGCGCCTCGCCGCGCTCGCGTACGATGGCCTGAAAATCGGTCACCGCCTGCTCGAAACCGTCGTTGATCACCACATAGTCGAATTCGATCCAGTGAGCGATGTCGCGCTGCGCGTCCTGCAAGCGCCGCCGGATCACCTCCGGGGAGTCGGTGCTGCGGGCCGTGAGGCGCTCCTCGAGGGCGCGTCGCGTCGGCGGCAAGATGAAGATGCTGTGCGCCGCCGGCATGCTCGCGCGCACCTGCCGCTGCGCCCTGCCAGTCGATCTCGAGCAGCAAGAGCTTTCCCGCCGCCAGCGCCTCGCGCACGGTCTGCGCGTGCCGTGCCGTAGAAGTTGTCAAAGACCTGTGCGTGCTCGAGGAACTCGCCCCGCTCGACCATCCGCCGAAACTCGTCCGGCGTGATGAAATGGTAATCGCGCCCCTCGACCTCGTTGGCGCGCGGCGCGCGCGTCGTGTAGGAGACGGAAAAACGCAGCTCCGGCTCGCGTTCCATCAAGGCCTTCACGAGACTGGTCTTGCCGGCACCCGAGGGCGCCGAGACGACGTACAGTCGGCCGGCCTTCGCGGTCGGCTGCGTGAGCTTGGGCGGAGCCGCCTGCATCGTTCAAACCCCAAATCTTTCCGGCGTTCTGAAGTGATGCAGAATAGCTGGGCGGCGATCATTGGGCCACATCGTGACCCAAGCCACGCGGGCTGGAGGCCTTCGGCGTCGGTGCGGCCTGCCTGCGGGCGGCACCCTAGCGGCTCTGCACCTTCTCCTGCAGCCATACCTTGATCAGCGATTGATACGGAACGTCCCTCGCATTGGCGGCCACCTTGATCGCATCCAACAAGTGCTGCGGTAGTCGCAGAGAAATGGTCTTCGTCGACGGCTTGAGGTTGGGGAAGGCCGCGGGTCGTGCCTTTCCGCAGTCGAGATACTCCGCGGAATCGTTCACCTCCCAAAACTTTCTCTCAGCCGCTTCGCTTGAGAACTTAGGAATGGTCTTTTGGCGCTTGCTCATAAACTACCCTTTACCTTCCTCGACATGTCTCGAGCCGATATCACTCGGATTGGGGCTAATGTAACCGTGTAATGCAGTCAACGCCCAGGCACCATACGATAGGGAGAATGATGGTGCGTTTAACAGGATTCCCGCCTGTGGTCGCTGGAATGAAGCGAACATCCGCAGGAAAAGCATTCATGCATGCGGCATCGAGGCGCGGAAAGCCGCTCGAGTCGACCAAATGGCTTGCGGAGACGCTTCCATCCGGCTCGATCGTCACTGACATCTTGCAAATCCCTTCTTCGGGGATCTCAAGAGACTCCCTTGGATAATATGCTTGACCAACATGTGGCAAATGACTTGGGTCGAGCCGTGGAAGTGTACGTTCGGCTTTACTCGACATGTCGGGCGGCGTTTCCTGATGCCTCGCCGTAGTCGATGTTGTGCAACTAGCATCAAGTGCAGTGGAGACAGCAATCAAAACCACCGCGCAGCAACTAAGTATTTGCATCCGAGGCGCCCTAACGTCCGCGTTGAGCGGCGGCCGCGTATACCCAAGCGAGGCCACTTTATCCCGACTCATCGACTCCCTCCGATGCTGAACGAAGACGCCGCCGCGCGTCCGTTCCAACGAATAGATCTGTCACTCTGACACTTTAATTCTTGGCATTAGTCGTCCCGGCAGCAGAGCCACTCGTGCGTCCGATCCAGCGATCGGTTAGATGATGAAACCCCTGCCCTATCAGTGCCATGGCAGCCCCAATCGCAGCTGCCGCCACTACGTTGTCAAACATCATATGGAAATACTGTAACCGCCACAGGGGTAGCAATCGATGAAAAACGATCCATCGACTCCCTCCGACCGATCACCGAAGACGATTCCGTGCGTCCTAGTTTTGTAGGGGTTTCAAGCGTTTTTCGGGGACAACCCGCGACAGCCCAAGACAGCTGAAACCGCTATTCGATGTTCTGCACCTACTCGCGTTAAGTGCACCTATAACATTGATTTATCATGACATTCAGAGCGAATGCTTACCTTCAGCTACGCAGCCAGCTACAAATGTTGGGCGCCTGTCGCCTTGCGAGCGGTCTTGCATCCGCGAATCTTTGCGGCGTTTTGGAGTCTTTGCAGGATAGCCTCCGGCTTACTTTTGGGCCACATTGTGACCCAAGAAGTTTACGGTAACATCGGGGCTTGAGCCGAGGAGAACGAACATGGTCACGCTTGCCAATATCACGCACCGAGACCCGGATATCCTCAGCGGTAGTCTGGTGTTTGTCGGTACCCGTGTTCCAGTCCGCTCGCTTTTCGATTACCTGGAAGGCGGTGAGAGCATTGATGAGTTTCTACACCAGTTTCCATCGGTAAAGCGCGAATTTGCCATAGCAGTGCTCGACGCGGCTTACGAAACTGTTGCGGCAGATGCGAATATTGCTTGACGAGAATTTTCCGGCGGACTTCGCGACGTTGCTGGTAGGACATGACACCTCAAACGTGCATAGTCACGGTTGGGCGGGCATCAAGAACGGCGAGCTACTGCGCCGCGCGCACGGCGTATGCGAAGTATTTGTAACGCTAGACCGCAATCTTGAGTTTCAGCAAAACATAAAAATACTGCCGTTTGGGATCGTGGTAGTGCGTTCCCGCTCCAATCGCATTGTCGATCTCTCGCCACACATTCCGAACATACTTCTGGCGGCGAACCAAGTTGGTCCAGGCCGGGTTGTAACGGTGGGTGCGTAGCCAGCAGTTACCGCTCAAGCCCCGTATGGGCGAAATCGGCCAAGACCGGAAGTTCGTCACCTGAGAATGCCTGCCTGGAAGCGGACGCTCGAGGCAAGCGGTAAACTACCTCTTTTCCGAGCAACGCGGTTTGCATCTCCGGCAATGAATATCGGAACCACTCTACGGCACGCGCTTAGGATGTTGCTGATCGTTTCAGCCTTCGTAACCCTGTCCGCGTATACGGCGTGCACTCCATCGACTCCCGTGACTACCCCCGAAGCAGCGATTATCGCTGCGCGGCTGTCTTGGAAGTCGATTGATGCAAAGCATAACTTTCAGTCGCCGGTCTATAACGAAAGGGAGATCGCGAAGTTTGAGCCTTACACCGCGACGTTGGTCCAAGGTGAATGGATCGTCAAAGGTACGATCCCCGCCAATTTCAGAGGCCATACACTTGAGACGACTGTGCGGAACGCGACGGAGTTGTTTCGGTTCAGGTGTTAGCTATAGATTGACGCAGGTGCGGACGTCGAAAGCCGTCGGTGGCCAGAGGCAGAAGAGGTTCGCGACCCGTCTACGGAAGAAGGGTCTGGCGGCACAAGAGAGTGGATAAATTGAAACGCAATAGTTTTTTGGTTTGGGCAAGCACCTCTCTGGCCGGTCATGTTGCATTCTTCAATCTGATATTTGGCTTGCCGATGGACGTGCTGTTCATTTACTTGAACTACACGGAAGGCACGCTGACGCCGAATTGGGCAATGTGGATTGTCGCAGTCGGAAGTGCCGCCTCGATAATCGTGGCAATTCTCGTATGGACTACAATTACTCTTCCTCGCCTCCGGCTGCGCAAGTCAGTTCCGGCCGAAGTCCGCACGTCCCCAAAGCCGACGTCCGTCATGGGCGGCTCAGGGTCGATGGACTAAACCGCTCGCGCGGTAGGGGTAGCTTCGTTGAGGGGCCGAGGGGTAGCTGAGGTCTGAGGTTCTGTTTCGTATGTTGCACGGTGAGGCAATCCGCCTCGTCTCGCAACCGGAGCAGAGCCATGAAGGATTCACCCGAGAAGATCTCACCGCTGCGTCGTCGCATGATCGAGGACATGGTGCGACGAGAGTCGCCAAGGAGGTTTACTTCTTAGTGGCGCAAAGTGTCGCGCGTCAATCAGGGTGGCAAGCGCGACAATCAGGATGGCAAATTTTTGGAGGGGTCGTTTTCGAGCCTTTTGGCTCGGATTTGACCCGTCTGAGAGGCGATTTTGGCCCGGTTTGAGGGTCCAGCTCGTCGGTGATCGAGGCCGATGGGGTATTGAGGAGGTGTTTCCAGTGACGGAGTACCTGCCTTATGCCCGGTCGACACATCAACGATCACCAGATGAGGCTGTACATGAAGTCCAGATTGACTGTGAAGAAGCCGGCAGCGGCCGCCCAAGCGGCGATCAGCTTACGCACCGCGTATCGCATCGAGAACGACCCCCGATTACCCTCGCAGACGCCGCGGCCGCGAGGTCGGCGGCGACCCGATCCACTGATCGCGATTTTTGAAGCCGAGATCGTGCCGATGCTCGAGGCGGCGCCGGACTTGCGACCGATCGCGATCTTCGAGGAGATGCAGCGGCGGCATCCGGAGCTGCCCGAAGGCGTGCGCCGAACGATGGAGCGCCGGATCCGCCAGTGGCGCGCGCTGAACGGCAAAGACCGGGACGTGATCTTCCGGCAGGTGCAGGAACCCGGGCGCATGGGACTGTCGGATTTTACCGAGATGGGAGACCTCGCCGTGCGTGTCGCCGGCGTCGAACTCGATCACCGGCTGTATCACTTCCGCTTGGCCTGCTCGGGCTTTGAGCACGTGCATGTCATCCTGGGCGGCGAGAGTTACGTGGCGCTCGCCGAAGGCCTGCAGAACGCCCTGTGGGCGCTCGGCGGTGCACCGCTCGAGCATCGCAGCGACAGTCTGTCAGCCGCGTTCCGTAATCTCGACCGCGAGGCCCGCGAGGATCTGACCAGCCGCTACGATGCACTGTGCAGCCACTACCGCATGGAACCGACTCGCAACAACCGCGGTGTCGCGCACGAGAACGGCGCGATCGAGAGTCCCCACGGTCATCTGAAGAACTCGATCCGTGACGCGCTGCTGATGCGCGGCACGATCGACTTCGAGGACCTCGCCGCGTATCGATCGTTCATCGACGAGATCGTCGGTCGCAAGAACGCCCGCAACCGCCAACGCATCGATGCCGAGCGCGCCGTGCTGCAGCCACTGCCGGACAACCGCACCGCCGACTACGAGCACGAGCTGGTCTACGTCAGCACCTCCGGCGGCTTCGTCCTGCGCAAGGTATTTTATACCGTGCCCTCGCGCCTCATCCGCCACCGTCCGCGAGCGCGCCTGTACGACGACCGGGTGGAGTTGTTCGTCGGCGGCACGCGGGTGCTGACCCTCGTACGAGGCCGCCCCGGCCGCGACGGCAAGCACGGTCACGTCATCGATTACCGGCACGTGATCCACGCGCTGCGGCGCAAGCCCATGGCGCTGCTGAACCTCGTGTATCGAGATCAGCTCTGGCCCCGCGAGGCCTACCGCCACATGTTCGATCATCTGTGCGAGCGGTTGTCCGAACGCGCCGCCTGCAAGCTGATGGTCGAACTGCTGAGCATCGCGCATGAACGCGCCTGCGAAGCGCAGCTCGCCGCCCTGCTGAGCGATGATCTGGCCGCGGACCGGCTGCCGGACCTGACGAGGCTGCGAGAGCGCTTTGTGCCCGATCTGGCGAGCCTACCGGAGGTGTCGGTGCATCTGACGCCGCTGACCGTCTACGAGGCGCTCAACGACTCGTACATCGGAGAAGCCGCATGAGCGCCACCATCGACGCCTCACGCCTGACGCTGCTCCTGAACGAACTGCGGCTGCCGGCCATCAAACACCTGTGGCAGCAGTTTGCCGAGCGCTCCGACAAAGAGGGCTGGCCGGCGGCCCGCTTCCTGATGGCACTCGCCGAACACGAGATCGCCGAGCGCGATCGACGGCGCATCGAGCGTCATCTCGGCGAAGCGAAGCTGCCCGCCGACAAGATACTCGATAACTTCGACTTTGCCGCCGTGCCGATGATCTCGAAGGCCCAGGTCTCGGCGCTGTGCGCCGGCGATGGATGGCTCGACAAGGGCGCCAACCTGCTGCTGTTCGGGCCGCCCGGCGGCGGCAAGTCGCATCTGGCCGCGGCGATCGGCCTGTCGCTCATCGAGAAAGGCTGGCGGGTGTTATTTACCCGCACCTCCGATCTCGTCCAACGACTGCAAATCGCACGCCGCGAGCTCGGCCTGGAGGCCGCAATCCAGCGTCTCGACCGCTATCACCTGCTGATCCTGGACGATCTCGTCTACGTGACCAAAGATCAAGCGGAGACCTCCGTGCTGTTCGAGCTGATCAGTACCCGGTATGAACGCCGCTCCCTTCTGATCACGGCAAACCAACCGTTCGGCGAATGGGGCAAGGTCTTCCAAGATCCAGCGATGACTCTCGCTGCAGTGGACCGTCTCGTTCATCACGCCACGATCTTCGAGATGAACGTGGAGAGCTTCAGACGACGGACTGCGCTTGCTCGGAAAAAGCCCGGACCCGGAAGACCTGCACAGCACGCGACAATCAAGAACGTTGAATCACTGACGCCCAGCGACAATCAACCCTCAACGTAGCGCTTGCCAGCGACAATCATCAGCGGCATGATCCAGATGCCGCGTGATCCTTTGCCATCCTGTTTGACGCGCCCCTGCCAAGTTGATTGACGCGCGATACGCAAAGCCACGACGATGATTGTCGGCGGGCCTGCTCGGAGAGAGGCGGCGCCGACCTGATGTTCAGTCATCAGAAGCCTACGGACTACGGCGGGTTCCGCAAGGAACCGTCCAAAGCGCCCGGACAATGTACCCCCGCGCAAGCGGCGGTGTCGCTCCGTGAGGAGCGACTCTGGATTCTGCCAGCTACGGGCGGATGAGGGACTAGGCGTGGTGGTCGGGTGAACTCAGGTGAACTGCCATTACTACCGTAACAATCGACAGGCGAAAGTAGCTATACGCGCCTGAGCCAAAATGGCATGCGGTTGGATGTCTCGGTCATGTCTCGGGACACGCTGACGCAGAACCGCCGGTAGAGAGGTAGCACCCACCCCACCGTGTCATCGCCGTGGAACTCGGTAAACCCGTTATCTTCCCGCCCGGATGGGCCGGTCGGGTAAGCGCGCTGCGAAGCGTGTGAATAGGTAGCGGGCAACGGATCGCGGAGAAAGCAAATGCCGGGCTGTAATGGCTCGGATAAGAGACAACGTGCTCTACCCGAAAGGGGCGCTGACTTCCGTGTGGTATGGAATGGTGAGAGCGTATGCCGAATCCCCTCAACAGGAGGCAAGCAAGTATGAGATCCGTGAACGCGGATTCTGCGGCCTTCCCAGACGGACGCAAATGGGACCAGATCGACTGGCCCATTGTGCACCGCCGGGTGAGGAGACTGCAGACTCGTATCGCCAAGGCAACTCGTGACCAGAATTGGCGCAGGGTGAAAGCCCTGCAACGGTTTCTGGTCAACTCGTACTCGGCCAAGGTACTGGCCGTGAAACGAGTGTCGGAAAACGATGGCAAGCGAACACCGGGTGTGGATGGCGAGATTTGGTCCAGCCCGGAAGCCAAGTGGCAAGCCATTCAGCGGTTGGGTAGCCGCGGTCTTCGACCGCAGCCATTGCGCCGGGTGTACATCCCCAAGCGTGGTAGCAATACGAAGATGCGCCCTTTAGGAATCCCCGCCATGATCGACCGTGCTCAGCAGGCCCTGCACTTGCAAGGCCTGGAGCCGGTGGCGGAAACACAAGCCGACCCTCACTCGTATGGCTTTCGTCGAGGTCGAGGTACGCAGGACGCCATCGCGCGCGTGTTTACTCTACTGGCTCAGAGAACCTCTGCGCCATGGATCTTGGAAGGCGATATTCTAGGCTGCTTCGACAACTTCGGGCATGGATGGCTCGAAGACCATGTTCCGATGAACAAGAAAGTTCTGTCGGGCTGGCTAAAAGCTGGATATGTGGAATCCGGGAAGCTCTTTCCAACGGAAGCCGGTACGCCACAAGGTGGTCCGGCTTCGCCAACGTTGGCGAACATCGCCCTCGATGGATTGGAAGCGGTGCTGGCCGACAAATTTGGTCGGACAGAAAGACGCAACAATCGATACCGCGTGCGAGTCGTGAGATATGCGGATGACTTCATCGTTACCGGTAGCTCGAAAGAGCTGTTGGAAGATCAAGTCAAACCGTGCGTCGAGGCATTCCTCGCCGAGCGGGGTCTTCAGCTCTCACCAGAGAAGACCAGAATAACGCATCTTTCAGAGGGCTTCGACTTTCTCGGACAGAATGTACGAAGATACGGCGGTACCCTACTCATCAAACCGTCGGCCAAGAACGTAAAGAGGTTCTTGGATACTGTCCGCGAAATAATCAGGGTCAACCGCTCATCGAAGCAGGAAACTCTGATTGAGTTGCTCAACCCTATAATCAGGGGCTGGGTTAACTACCACCGACACGTCGTCGCAAAGAGGACGTATAAGAGGGTGGACAGCCACATTTGGCGAGCGCTTTGGCGCTGGGCGCGGCGCAGACACCCAAACAAGTCGTGCAAATGGATTCGGCAGAAATACTTCCGAACTCTTGGTCAACGGCATTGGTCGTTTGCTACCCAAACCCGAAGGGATAATGGCGAGCCGAGGATTCTGGCGCTACTTTATGCATCAGACACTCGGATAGTCCGACACGTCGGAGTCAAATCGGACGCTAACCCATTCGACCCGGCTTGGGACTCTTACTTCGCGCAGCGTAAAAGTGCGCGGATGATGGAGCGGCTGCAGGATCGCGGCTTCCCAAAACGACTCTGGCAGCAGCAAGAAGGCAAATGCCCTGGATGCGGTCAACTCATCGACGACGACGACCGGTGGGTGATTCAACCCGTCATCCCATTCAAAGACGGTGGGGCCCGCTCCGCCACCAACTTGAAACTGCTGCACCCTTCCTGTCAACGTCCATTCCGTATGGCAAGCGGTAAATTCTCCGCGAGCGATAACCGAGTACCGGCACCTTGAGAGAGGTGCTTACTCCATGCCTGAGCCGGATGCGGGGCTAACTCGCACGTCCGGTTCTTAGAGGGGCGCGGGCCAGCAATGGCTCGCGCCCACTCGACCGGATGCGCAAACTGTCTACCAAGACTCAGGACACCTACGTGCGTGCCGTGCGGCACTTCGCCGGATTCCTGGGCCGCTCGCCCGATGCGGCCACGGACGAGGACCTGCGCCGTTACCAGCTGCACTGCGTGGATCGAGGCATCTCGCCGATCACGCTCAACGCGACGATCACGGGATTGAAGTTTTTCTTCGAAGTGACCCTCAAGCGTCCCGAGTTAATGGGCAAGATGCGCCACGTGCGCGTGGCCCGCACGCTCCCGGTGGTTTTGAGCCGCGAGGAGGCGAGCCGTCTGATCGAGAGCGCGAGTACCCTCAAGCATCGCACGGCCCTTTCGGTGGCGTATGGCGCCGGCCTTCGGGTGAGCGAAGTGTGTGCTTTGAAGGTCGGCGACATTGATAGCGAACGGATGCTCCTGCGCATCGAGAAGGGTAAAGGACAAAAAGACCGCTACGCGCTGCTCCCGCCGATCCTGCTCGAGCGCCTACGCACCTGGTGGCGCTACGCTCGGGCCGAGGGGAAGGTGCTGCCTGGCGGGTATCTCTTCCCGGGCCTCGATCCGATGGATTCGCTTTCCACCCGACAACTGAACCGCGCGGTACACGAAGCGGCGCAGGCCGCGCACATCGAGAAGCGCGTCAGCATGCATACGCTTCGGCATTCCTTTGCCACTCACCTGCTCGAGCAGGAGAGAGAACATCCGCACCATCCAAGTGTTGCTTGGCCACAAGAAGCTCGAGACCACCGCGCTCTATACCCAGGTGGCCACCGAGACCTTGCGTAAGGTCTTAAGTCCGCTGGAGAGCCCTCGACCCGAGTAGGGCACGTTCGTGCCTGCTCTGGAGGTCGCGGACATCTTCCGCGCTCACGGGCCGACTTTGCGCCAGCACCCGCGGGGGCACTTAAGCCTCGGCCAGTTGAAGGTCATGTCGGCGATTGAGCAGTGTCGCAGCGCCGCCTTGGGCGGACACTCGCTGCGCTGTTCAGCGTGCGCGCAACCGCAGATCGCCTACAACTCCTGCCGCAACCGACACTGCCCGAAGTGCCAGGCGAGCGCCGCAAAGCGCTGGCTCGAAGCACGCCAGGCTGACCTTTTGCCCGTCGAGTATTACCACGTGGTCTTCACCTTGCCGGCACCGATCAGTGCCATCGCCTACACCAACAAGGAGCTCATCTATGGGTTGCTGTTCGACATCGCCGCCGAGACGCTGCGCACGATCGCCGCCGATCCGAAGCACTTGGGTGCTCGGATCGGAGTGACGTTGGTGCTGCATACTTGGGGTTCGGCCATGACCCATCATCCGCACGTGCATGGCATCGTCCCGGGCGGCGGGCTCGCGCCCGATGCCGACCGCTGGGTGCCGTGCAAGCCGGGGTTCTTCCTCTCGGTGCGGGTACTGTCGCGCCTCTTTCGGCGTCGCTTCCTCGAAGAACTCCAGAACCTCCATCGTGACGGTGAGCTCAAGTTCTTCGGCGAGCACATCGACTTGGCCGACACCGACGCCTTCGCCGACTGGCTCGCGCCGCTTCGCCAGTGCGAGTGGGTGGTCTACGCCAAGCGCCCGTTCTCCGGACCCGAGCAAGTTCTCGCCTATCTGTCGCGCTACACCCATCGGGTGGCGATCTCCAACTCACGCCTCGTGGCGCTGGACGACGGTGGCGTCACGTTCCGCTGGAAAGATTACCGGGCCCACGGCAAGAGGCGCTACAAAACCATGACCGTGGCCACGGAGGAGTTCATGCGGCGCTTCTTGCTGCACGTGCTGCCCTCAGGCTTTCATCGCATCCGCCACTACGGACTGCTCGCCAACGCCAGCCGCCAGCACGACATCGCGACCGCTCGAGAACTACTGCATCAACCGGCGCCAGAGCCGCCCGCGGATCTCCCCCATCACGGCACCGCCAACCACTCCGTACAGCCCACCTTCGTGTGCCGGCACTGCGGAGCACCGATGATCGTCATCGCGACCTTCGCTCGCGCGCAGCATATCCGTGGGCCACCGTGCTCACCCAGTTCACCATGAACGCCAACCGCTCATCACGGACCTCGCCGTCGGCACTTCATCGCACAGTACCGATGCGAACGCCCGTTGCCTTGCTCCGGAAAACGTGCTCGGTTTGCACGCACCAACGACACGACAACCGCTGTTGCCCTCGTCTCCTCCCTCATCACCGCGCCATCGTCCTCATGCTCGCAGCGCGAATCGTCCTCTCATATCCCAACGCCAACGCTCAAATCGCCATAGCACGCCGGCACCGCTGACCTCATCAGCACGTCCCCGCGGTTTCCTCCCTCGAGGATTGCCCAACCCCTGCCCATCAGGCTCTACGAGCTTGGATAGTTGCGCGCGCGGGCAGGAGTCGGACAATCCTTAACGACAGGGGTCGAGAGACGACTCACGGCCGGAGAGGTTTTGATAACACAAGTTGCCAATTTTGGAGCATCAAACCTTGAATCCGATAGCGCTTGTTTTGCTCATTGCTATTCCTGTTTACGGGGTTAGCTGGACCGTTTGCTACAGCATCTTCATGGGGTTCAATTACAAATATTTCTTCAAGTACTTGTATCTGGCGTGGACAGGCCCGGGGCCCATCCCAAGCTTTATTCAGATATTCTCAATCGGTTTAACCTTACTCGTATGCTTTATCGTGTGGAGGAAACGCAGGGCAACGCTTCGAGACACGGCAGTGGACCCCCCTAGCCTGTAGTTGTTGTACACGCTCCGTAAGTTCCGGTTGCGACTACGCCGACCGGCGAGGCGTGGGCACCCTCAAAAAAATGGATGCCGCAAAGCCGACACTGGCCGATGACGGCTTGGGGTCTATTCTGTTGAAAAACTACTGAACAGTGCCGCGTTTTCAAGGTCTTAATTGCAGGAGCAGCCAAGGGAGTGCACCTGCATGATGGGACAACGCAGCGGCAAGCAAGACCGACTGTTTTACTCCTTCAACCTCGACGAACATGTGCCCGCGGACCATCTGCTCCGCAGTATTGATCGATATCTCGATCTGACAGATTTACGCCAACACCTCGAGGCGTACTACAGCCATACCGGCCGCCCATCGGTAGATCCAGAGCTGATGATCCGGATGCTGCTAGTCGGATACTGCTTCGGGATCCGCTCGGAACGACGGTTATGCGATGAAGTTCATCTGAACTTGGCGTATCGCTGGTTCTGCCGGCTTGGTCTTGAGGACAGAGTCCCCGATCATTCGAGCTTCTCGAAGAACCGGCACGGTCGGTTCCGCGAGAGCGATGTGTTCCGACACGTGTTTGAGGGCGTTGTGCAGCGATGCATGACGGAAGGGTTGGTTCGGGGTGAAGGGTTCTGGGAGGGATATTTGGCGGCAGTCGGCCATTACTTGCCGGTTACCATGCGAAATTAGGTTCCAGGGTTCTTTTCTGCTTAAACGTCACCATGGGAATCTTGTAAGGAGTGCCATCCAACTCCAAGCCTGCAATCTCAATAGAAAAGCCGCGCACGGGATCGGGCGGAGGGATTGGGAAGTCATATTCTACCGAATAGGAGACTCCCGTGATTAACGTGGCTGATTCAAAGGTGGGCCAGTGTGGCTTAAACGTTGCAATGTCCGAGCCAGTCCAGTGCGGCCCAGTAATCTGCGACGGCGCTAAAACCTCCGTAGGCGAAAATGAAAGAAGAATCTTCTCGGGTCTCAGCACAAAGCCTGCCCGATTCGGGTGGAACCTTACCAGCACGTGAAACTTGGTTGAGGTCTCCTTGGATTCCCCGGACGCCCATGGGAACGGAAGGATCATCACTTCAGCATACCGGCTATTCTTCGGACGGACAGAAAATTCAATGTCGTTCAGCTTGAACACGCTGTAGTTGTCGAGGTCGCTGTGCACTTCCGCAGTCCGATCATTGACATAGGCCGCACTGTACCGCTCGCTCGTCACGGCACACGCTGAGAACGAAAGCTGGCAAGAGGCCGCAAGCAGCGTAAACACCTGTCGAGCGTTCAATCGACACCTTGGAGTTCAGGTTGAGCCGGCCACGTGCCCAGGAAGAGCCTTCCTTCCCAAAATATTGAATCATATACTTCCAATACCTGCCGGTCGCATCCGGCAGCAACGGGCACATAGGAGACATACGATTGAGGGCGATAAAGTGGCGAATCGGAATGAGGGCAGGATAGGCATTCGGCCGCTCCTGTCATACAAATTCCGCGGTTTCTGCGGGCGCGAGTTCTTAAAGGTCGCAATTTGCGACCTTTAAGAACTGGTGTCCTCCACGTACGGTGAATGCCTGCGATGCTTACGGCTGGTCTTTAAGGTTGCAATTTGTGACCTTAGAGAACCGGTCTCGCTGGCGGGCGAGTTGAAACAAGAAATCGGCTGCATTGGTGCTTTCTGAGCTCCGGCGTTACGAGTTGGAACGCCGGGATCGCATGGGCGCCACCTTTCGTTCGCCGCGCTCGATTTCCAGCAGGAGCGCCGTCCACGTTTCTAGCGCGGCTTTGCGTTCCGCAAAATAGTCGTGCGTGTTGTAGACGCCCTGGAGGCCGGGCAGTTTGTGGTTGAGGCAACGCTCCGCCACCTCGCTGCGAATGCCCAGAGAGGACAAATGCGTGCGCATGGTGCGCCGTAAGTCATGAATCGTGAATTCGTCCAGACCGTGATCGACGCCGGCGAGAGCGGCGTTCAAGGTGTCGATGCCGACATGCAGTGCACGTTGCCGGCGGTCTCTGCGCCGCTTTGGAAGTACGAATTCGCTGCCGCAGGCGACTTCACGCAGGGCCTTGAGCCATCCGACCACCGCCGGCGCCAACGGGATCGACAGCGGCGCGGCGGTCTTGGTGCGCTTGGCCGGCAATCGCCACACCGGACCCAAATCCGTCGCCCCATCGAGATCGAACTCACTCCACTTGGCGCCCAACAATTCGCCTTTGCGCACGCCGAGGGCCAGCAGCAGTTTGATCGTCAGCAGATTGGTACCGCCGAAACTTAGGTCGTCTCGCAGCGCCTTGAACAACCGCTCGAGCTCGTCGCGGCTTAAAGCACGTTGCCGCGCGGACTCCTGGCCGCCGGCGTCGCTGAGATTGAAATCGGCTACCGGGCTGGACGCCATCAGATGCCTGCGGACGGCGAACCTAAAAACTCGCCGCATGTAGCGCAGCAGATCATTCGCTGCCGTCGGCGCTTTCTTTCCCACGCGGGCGAGCAAACGCGCCGCCATGGCCGGTGTAATGTCGGCGGGCACGGTATCGGCGAACTCAGGAAGCATGTATTTGTTGAGATACCGGCGCGGCACCGCCGGGTGCTTGAGGCGTCCGCCTTTGATTTCGGTTTCGTACCAGTCCTCGGCCAGCTCCTTGAACTTGCCGCGCGCTTTCTTTGCGGCGCTGGCTTTGAGCTGTGCGTCGATCTCGCTCTGCTTCTCGAGCAGCGGGTCGCGGCCTGAGTCGACCAGCGTGCGTTTGGCGCGCGCGGCCTTGCGGGCCTCCGCCAGTTCCATGTCCGGGTAGCTGCCGAGCGCCATCCACCGATCTCGGCCGCCGAAGCGGTAGCGCAGCGTCCAGGCCGTGCCCGAAGCGGATTGCTTGCGAAGATAAAGTCCCGCGCCATCTGGGAGGAGGACGGGTTCGCCCTTCTCATGTGCTCGCTTGACCTGCAGTGCCGTCAGTCTGTCCCGCGCCATGGGCACATCCTTGTAGCTAGACCAGGAACACGAAGTTCCTCCCGGCTGTAGCTAGCATTGTAGCTACGCGCCCAGCTACAAACTTTAGCGCGGCAGGCTCCGGAAGTCCATGGACGGCACTTGCGAATAATTTCTTGATTTATAGAGAAATACGAGCGAAGGCCGGACGGGCCCAAACAGCTCCGGAA
>CAWDFR010000009.1:0-409853 GCA_963801685.1 uncultured Gammaproteobacteria bacterium | reverse complement strand
CGAATGTCTTAACTGATTGTTTACACTGTAGTTATCTCGCCTGATTCAGTGGTAGCGCTTCACCAATTTATCGAATATCCTATATTCATATTTCCGAGGAACTTGCCATGGAAGCCATTAAACTGGGGAAAAACGGTCAAATCGCTATCCCTCGCGCCGTGATGAAGCGTCTAAATTTGAAAGGGGATGAAACACTCTTGCTGGAGGTATCCGACGATGGCGTCATTCGGTTACGGCTGGCGGCTGTTCTCCCGATCGAGATGTACTCGGATGCCCGAATCAGCGAGTTTGAATCCGAAAGCACCGTCGACGAAGAGACACGAAACCGCGTGAGGACCCGCTTGCGCGATCGAGCCGGCTGAACTTCGTTGCGACTTTTTTTGGATGCCAATATTCTTTTCCTCGCCGGGTATTCCGCCTCAAGTCCCGTGCACGATCTCCTCGCGCTCGCGGCAAAAGGCGATTGCGAGTTGCTTTCTTCCGACTACGCCTTTGAGGAAGCACGGCGTAATTTGGCGCTTAAGAGCCCTGCCGATTCCGTTGGGCGGTTCGAAGCCATGACCGCCGCGATCTTTCATGTTCAAGAAGCGAGCGGTGTGGCGCTCAAGCGAGCACAAGAGGCAAACTTGTCGGACACATCGGATATTCCGATCCTGGCCGCCGCGCTCCAGTGCGGCGCCGATGTTCTGGTGACGGGCGATCGACGCGCGTTCGGATCTTTCTTCGGGCGCCGCATCGAGAACCTGCGAATTATGCGGCTTCGCGACGCGTTGACAGAACTTCTCGCTGACCGCGCCCCTTAAGATTGCTGGTTCAGAACGGCGCCGAGGGAGCCACCTCGACGGTGTTGGAGGGAATCGAACGAGGCGTAACAAGGTGAGTACCCAGAAGGAACCACGCAAGATGGAAAATGCCGTGATCGTGCAAGGGACCCTGTACCTCTTGACCGCGCAGCAAGTCTGCTGGAAATGCGCAGCAGAGCAATTGGTGGTCGCACTTGCCACCCAGCGGCTCAGCGATGAGGGTTCGCCGGTCGAACATACGAACGATGATCTGGTGGTCTTGAGCGACATCGTCGAGATGCCGGCGGAGGTATTCTCCTACCTGAGGCAGCGCAATCCCGGCTTTGAATCGCGTTATTCGAACACCGCCGGGCACAGCTACTTCTCCAATACCTGTGAGTGCGGGGCTCTCTTTGGCGATCACTACCTCCATAGCGAGCCGGGCGGCGCGTTCTTTCCGGAATCCGAAGAAGATGCGGCTAAAATCACCTTGTCTTCGATCCCAGTGCATCCGCCGCTCAAGTTCGACTGCGTTTGCCACTACGGCAGTGTGGGCGAATTGATCCTGGGGCACGCTCGGCGTCTATCTTGAAACGGTGCCGCACTTGCGGCCGATACGGGATGCCATGAGAAAACGGCCAACGACCGTACCGAGAGCCAAGGCCGTGAATTCAGAGATTCAGAGCCTCGCGCCGTCCGCGCATGCCCTGATGTTGCGACTCTTATCGGTCCTCAAAGCGAACAACCTCGTGTTACCCGAAGAGATGTTGGACGCGATCGAATCGATCTCAGCTCGAGGGGGCGGACCCCCAATGGCAAATCGATGAGATGAAAAAAATCCTCGACCGATGGATGCCTCAGCATTAAACGTCGCGGGAAGTCCGAGGCGCCATCGGCGCCGCGCGGGCGGCGTTCATCGGCTAACGAGAACAACTGATAATCTTTCGAGCATCTGCACGGTCGCTCACACGACCTTGATCAGATCGAAAAGACCCCTGTATGTCCGGTCGCCACGTGTTTCTCTGTGTTTATCGCCGAGTCGACACATCAATACCAGAGCGCGGACGCTATATATTTGGATATCGGGTGCGGCAGTCTGTAAGAAGAATTCACGGCGGGTAAAATAAGACCAGCGACGGGAGTATTCGCAAGTCCGCCTGCTATTCTACCTAATTATATAAAAGGCGCCGAAGGGAGCCGGCGATTGAATCTGCTTCGGCAGTGGTTGGGGCAATCTGCGATCGTCTCGCGCATCAGAACAACTATCGGCGCAGATTGCACAAAAGTTGACGTGCTGCTCGAATAGGCGCTATGGTGCCGACGCGTACCGCGTTGCAATCAGGGAAGATTGGATTCACCCCCTTTGTGAAGTGCGAAATTGAGTTCCTGCCGGTTGGAACCGGCACAAGACCTGGTGATGCCGTTGTCGTTCGCTACGGACATCCAGACGCCTATGAGCTGATGATCGTCGACGGTGGCACGCTCGACAGCGGTGCCGCGTTAGTGAGCCACGTTCAAAGTTATTTCCCGGGCCGCGGAATAGCGCATGTCGTGCTCACCCATCCCGATGCCGATCATGCATCTGGCCTTCGTACAGTGCTTGAGCAATTGAAGGTTAACAATTTATGGCTTCATCTACCGTGGAACCATGCTGCGGCGACGCTTCCATACTTTGACAACAAGAATTGGACCGAGGCCGCACTCGCGACCACCATCAAACGCGAATACGATATCCTGGCGGACATTGTCGATTCTGCGGTTGCAAGCCAGGTAAATATATTGGAGCCTTTCGCGGGGGCGACAATCGGCCCATTTAGTGTGTTGTCACCGCATCGAGCGGTCTATGATCTTCTTTTGCCACAATTCGACCGAACTCCGTCGCCGGATCAAGGCGCTATCGACGCCGCAGGATTTTGGCTTCCGAAGCCGCCTTCGCCGTCAGCTCTGGGCCAGCTGTTTGAGAGGGCCGTCGCAAGAGTTCAAAAGTGGATTCCGGAAACTTGGCAGCTAGAGCGTCTGCGGGACGGCGGCCGAACGGGCGCAAGTAATGAGTCGAGCGTGGTGCTCTATGGGTCTTTCGACTGCGGCCCGGTGCTTCTAACCGGTGATGCCGGAATCTTGGCGCTAACGTTGGCCGCGCATCAGGCTGGACAGAGCGGCCTCGCCCTCCAGCAGTTTGATTTTGTCCAAATCCCGCACCATGGTAGCCGCCGCAATGTCGGCCCGACGATTCTCAACCGACTGCTCGGCGCGCCTCAAGTCCAGGGAGCGGCGCGACCATTCACCGCTTTCGTCTCGGCTCCGCCCGATGACGACACGCATCCGAGGAAGATGGTGGTGAACGCCTTCATGCGGCGCGGCGCGACGGTCATGGCGACCCAAGGCTCGAAGAAAATCTACTATGGCGGCTTTCCGGCTCGAGCGGCTTACAGCGACGCCCGAGCATTGGATTTTGCGAGTCAAGTCGAGGAGTACGACGAGCCGTGAGCCGATCGGTAAACGTGCGCACCGGCAAATCTGCGCGCTTCTGCAACGGGTCGAAATAGGAAATCAGGATGCCGTCGGTACATTTTTTGAATGTTGCGCCTGGCGATTGCACCATCATCCAGCACGCGAGCGGTCGCGTCTCGATGATCGACATCTGCGACGGCAATATTGAGACCATCTTGCGCAAGGATGCGATCGACGAAGCACGGGCAAGAGTCCCTGGCAATTTCGGGATGTGCCGCTACCCTACGAACCCTATCGATTACATCAGGGACCTCGGCATCGAGTCGATCTTTCGATTCATTCTGACTCATCCGGATATGGACCACATGGATGGGCTCGATCGCCTTCTTTCGAAGGTCGGCATCGCCAATTTCTGGGATACGGGCGTGGAGCGCGAGGCGCCGAAGTTCGTTGAGGGATGTCCCTACGATGAGGCAGACTGGAAGTGCTACCTACGGCTCCGCAACGGCCAAGTCGATGGTGTCACCAGTCTGACGAAGACCGCCGGCTCACGCTTTAAGTACGCCAATCGCAACTCGGACGGGGAGGGTGTCGGCGACGCCGTGTCCATTTTGGCACCGGGCGAGGAGCTCGTCGCCTCGGGCTCGGACGGAGGAGACATCAATGATGGATCGTATGTATTGCTATATCGTTCTGCAGGAGGGCGGGTGCTGATACCGGGCGATGCTCATGATGCGACGTGGGAATACGTGCTCGACCACTACCCAAAATCAATCGCCAACTGCTCGGTTATGATCGCTCCCCACCACGGCCGCCATTCGGACCGCTCCTTTAGGTTTCTGGAGGTGATCCGACCGAAGTTCACCTTGTTCGGCTGCGCTCCGGCAGAGCACCTTGCCTATAGCGCCTGGAATAGCCGAAAGCTCGATTTCGTCACGAGTAACCAGGCCGGGAATATCGTCTTGGAGACTACCGATGACGCCCTCGATGTTTACGTCGAGAATGAGGGCTTCGCGGAAGCGAGAGGTTGTGATCTCCGGATCCGGAACCAACAGGGCTACGTCTGGCTCCGCCGCATCGTCGAGACACCAGAATGAAAGGGTCGTCGCACGGGATAACCGGCCAATTGTATTGGCCCTGGACTTCACGGCGCCTCGTCACGCTTTGCGCGTTTACGCGCAGCAGGTGCTTTCCGCGGCGAAGTGGTAGTGGGCGCTGCGAGGAATGCCTCGCAGGATAGAATCATTTCGCGCGCGTAGGCCCGTGAGGCATCTGCGACGAAGCTTTCACGCACGGCCACGCAAATGTAAACGGCATGGATCGTCGCGATAAGCAGAACAACAACCGCACGCTTCTCGAAGCCGGCTTCCCAGGTCCAATGGTCGTGCCACACGAATGCAAAGCAGACCGCGACTACGAGGACGTTCAACCCGAGCGCAGTCCATTTCACACCGAATAGATTTCGCCGGAAACCGTATGTCACGTTTTCCGCAAATAGCAAATTAAACTTCTTGGTATCTCTCGTATGGGCGCGGAGCCACACACCACATTGCTCGTAAAACGAATCCGCCGCTCGTTGGTCGGCCTTCTCCAGCTCCGGGGTGGGTACTGCGAGTCCTAGTTTGCCGGCGAGGAATACGCGGTACCGCTCTTTGAGGGAGTCTTCGAGGGTTGGATCATTACGCCGAAAGAACACGATGGAAGGTTTGCCACCCTGCGCTGCGTACAAATGCTGTTCAAGGGCCCGGCCCCGCATCCGGGCAAAGTCCGCCATCGCGAATACCAGAACGAGCATGGCGATTGACACGATCGCATTGGAAAGTTCGAACGATCTCCAGGAGATCAGCAGCGCAAGGGCGGCCAATGCCGGAGCGACCGCAATGATGGCCGGGAAAAGACGAGCTCGGAGAGAATAGGCATCAAAGATCTTCAGAAAATCGAACATGCGAGTGCACACTTCTTCTGACGCGATAGAGGATCCGAAAAGAGGCACGCCTTCATGTCGCCGAGCAATCCCCGATCGGCACGACCCTCGGACAGCTCTTCGTTCTTCATGAACTCAGTGCTTCAAATTGGCCTGGTTGGCAAGCTTTGCCTGAGCGTCCGCAACCTGTCGCCGCGTGTCGTCGAGGGCTCGCTGCGTGTCGGTGATAGTCTGTTTAGCGCGTGAAAGCTCCGCCTGTAGTGACGCGGCCCGATCTGTTTGCTTCTGGACTTCGACATGCGCCGCACTTAGCGCCGAATTGTCCTTGTCAATTTGGGCCCGAAGCTTCACAAGCTCTGCGTTCGTGCCGTTTGCATTCTCGCGAATGATACTGTCGGTGGTTTGAACGGCGCTCAGCTGAGCTTCGGCGACTGTGAGTTTGTCCTTCCACGTTTGGATCTGAGTTTTTTTCTCACTATCGATAAACACGAACAAGGTCCAGGCGGCAGCCGTGAGCACAACCAGCGCACCAAGAATGTTCCTTAGCGTTAGGTACTTTGCAAACCATGCTATCTCGTGTTGATCGCCTTCTGCCCCAGCGACATCCTCACCGTGACCATCGGCGGCGGTCGCCACCGGCTTTTGGAGTAATGGCGCATTCCACCAGCCCAACCGCTCCCGGACACGTTCTGTGGCGGCGATCTCCCGATCGGCCGCCGCTATCACAACGGAGGCAACCGTCAGCATGTCGCGATCGCTGATGAAGCCATCGGGCTGCTTCGCTGGGCGAAAGAAGGGACCATCGCTCAATCGTCGAACAACCTCGGAGCTGAACGACTCCGATCGAGCGCCCATTTCGAAGTACTCGAGCGTCAGCGGCCGCGCATCGGCTTCTTTCGGGTTCGCGGTCGGAGGCTTCGGAAGCCGTCCCTTGCTGTGCTTGGGCATAGACTAAATTCCGGCTAAGCGGGCTGCGGTGCGCAGCTGTTTCGTCTGGGTAGCAGGCGTGCGTCGCATGGCCTGGTTTGGCTGGCCGGACGCCTGAGCGGATCTCTCAACCCTCGGATGGCCGAAGCAACCGGACCCCTCGCGTACTCGCTGGGACTGCCCAATTGTGGTGAGCCACGGTTCGGTAGCGCGGGGATGTCGAAGGGACCTTGACAGATCGTAGTCACCCATAATCTCGTCCATGAGCTGCTGGCGATCGTCGCCTTTTGAGTGCCAGCCTCACAACTATAGCGCACGAACGGGTTGCCAGGACAGAGCGCCCGCAATTCGTGCAGGGGAGGACGAGTTTCCGATCTGATCCACTAATCGTCTGCGAGTAATCCTCCGCCGGCGTGATCCTCGAACCGCTCCTCATTGCTCACGTACTCTCGCAACACATCCAGGGACTTATGCCGCGACTGATCCGCCATCTTGAAGATGCTTGCGCGCTGACGAGCCGCACTCGTGAGAAACCCGCGCCGAAGACTATGCCCTGCGTAACGCGCAGGATCCAGGTCGACCTTCGCGGCGAGCGCTTTGACGATGAGCGCAACGCTCTTTGAAGTAAGGCGCGAGGCGCCGATCTTGTCGCCCCGGTGGAGCCTTCGAAAGATTGGACCTTCCGAGATCTCCGCCGCCACGAGCCAATCCGACACGGCCTGCACCGGGCAGTAGGTGGAATCTTTCACCCGCGGGATTGCGATCACCTGGCCGTGTCCCTCCTGATCCGTTTTGGAGCTCGCAATCGTGACGGTGAGCCCTTCCGGTCGGTCGGCCAAGTGACCGACATCGAGCGCCACCAACTCCGAGCGCCGGAACGCCCCGGCGAACCCTAGAAGGAGTAGGGCGCGATCTCGCAGCCCCTTGAGCGTCTGCGGCTCGACCGCATCGACCATTTTCTTGATCTCGTCCTCAACCGCCGGCGCCTTTCTGGTTGGGCGGGCGCTTCCAGGCGCGGCGGATGCCGCGCATGACCTCGGCGATCTCGATGGCGCCGTGCGGGCGAACGCAGCTTTGCGCCCACATGCATCAAGCGAATCGCCGCCAGGCGCCGCTTCAAGGTCGAGGGCGCAAAGCCCAAATCGGCCTGGGCGGCGATGAAGAGTGCCACGGTCGGCGCTTCCGCCGGGAGCGGTGTTTTCTTGACCGAGGTGCACCAGGCCGTGAAGGCACGCCAGTCGGCTTCATACGCGCGCCAGGTCGAGGCGGCGCGGCTGCCCTTGGCGTAACGCTCGGCCGATTTTCGAGCGCGCTCGAGCGCGAGGGCGGGCAACAGGGCGGCTTTTGCGACGATTGCTTGGGATTTTCTCGCCATGGCGGGCCGACCTTAGCACGAAATATAACTACCGAGAACGCTGGTTATCACTAGTAATCGCCCATAGTAATAATAAGTGGTATTATTATCCGATGGAAATCCCGTCCCTGGGGCCGGAAAACCCAAATCTGCCGAGCTCGGTCGACTACTGCTTGCCCGGAGCGAGGCGCTGCAGCAGCGGGTCGCCGCCGCCGCCCAGGCCCTCACCGATCGAGGCATTCGGCCGACCGTGACGAGGATTCGCGCGGCCTTGGGCGGCGGGTCGCCGAACGACCTCGCGCCGGCGCTCAAGCGCTGGAAGGAGTCTTTCGGGTCGGCGGTAGCGCTGGGCGATGGCAGACGAGGGACGCCCTCCCGCGCATCCCGGTTCAAATCGCCGACCTCGCGCACGAGCTCTGGCAACGGGCGAACGCTGCGGCGGCGGTGGAACTCGAAAGGCGGATCCGGCGCACGTGCGAGCGCGATCCGCACCGAAGAACTCGAATCGCTCCGGGGCCAGGTCAGGGGACTTCGTGATCAACTCCAGCGCGAATCCTTGGCCTTCGGCGAGCTGCGCGCCCAAGCGGCGCGCTACGAGGCGATGGCCCACAACGCTCTCGCGCGGGTTGAGGAGACGGAGGCCCGAGAGCGCAAACACCTCCGAGATCTCGGCGCCGCGCGTCAGCGCATCGCCGAGCTCGAAGCGACGATCAATCAGCTCCGCGAACGGCCCGCTGCCACTTCGCGCTCGCCGCGTCAGCGGACATCGGCAACCAAGACGTCTCGATCATCGAAGCTCGTAAAGGCCCGCGGGACAAAAAGAGCCGCCGCGCTCAAGGCGGTCCGCAGGAAAAGCAAGGTCGCGGCGCGCGGGATCGCCGCCCGGCGACGACGGGTCCAGAGACGGTCGCGCTGATGCTATTAATCTATTACGCTCAACACTCAACTGGGAGTTCATGATGGAACCGATTACCGAAGCACTCGAACTATTGAAGCGCCAGGCAGAACTTGAAGCAGGGCTCCGCTTGGCCGGCGGCTTCCGAGTCACCGAGGAGCGTGAGCTTTATGCGGTGCGCGCAAAATTGGAGCGCTATCCGCAGGCCGTTGCGGCGATTCTGCAAACGGCTTCGAATCTGCATCGACCGGTGGATACGTTATCCGCGGCGGACCTACGGAATTTGTAGCGTGCTCGACACGCGGCATAACCTGCATAGGCCACAACGTTTAGCTCACGTTGCCGGCATTTACGGACGCTAAAATTCCTCTGACACTGTTGCAAGCGACCGGCGGCAGGTACGACTTAATATGCGCATGCTCCGCGAGTCTTTTATATTCCACGAGGAAGATTTCCTTCACTGCTGCAACTGCGGTGTGTGTTTCGCGTGCCAGGAGTTCAATGGCCCACTGCTCTTGCGAAAGGATTCGCGCATCCATCGAATCGTTGTTCATGGTCATCGCTTCGCTACGATCAGAAGCAAGATTCCAATACCAAATACGAATCGAAAATTGGTCGGTACGGTGCCGCGCTTATACAGGTGAACCTCGCTACGAATCCGCCACCACCCGCTTCTCGGAGACGGTTAAAAACTTCGCAGGCTGATGGCACCTCGCCACCGGCTCACCTCGTCAAATAGCACACGATCCTCGTCCACGATTTCAATCCACCGCAGGCAATTCTAGAGCGCATGGCGCGGATCCTAAATGACTTGCTCCTCTCTACACAGAAGGAAACGAGTCTGATCCATGTCCGCAAACACACGCTCATCGGGCGCGACAATGGCGAGATAATCGCGATCGGAAAAGAAGGCATCCTTGTCTTGCACCGAGTCGAACCAGATCTCGGCGGTACCGTCAAACGCAGGGATCGCCCATGGCGTACTGCGCGTCGAGCGTGTGAGCCTGGACGTAGCGACGGATGTACTTCGCGGACGCGGGGATGGAACGCACCTTATGAGCGTGCTGGGTACGCCAGTACTCGTGGAATTGCGTCGGCGACATTGTGGCGTTTCGCTTAACAACGACGATCAGCTTGATCATGTGGGTTCCTGAAATTTTACGGCCGGTCACGAAGCCTAAAACTCCGCCAACGAGGTCGCAAAGCCCGTACCATCGCCCTAAGAGGACACCCAACGCCGCTACGTTGGGCGAGCCGGGGACGTCGTTGATTTGCTGTGCCGACGCAAGTTGCAGGCATGGTGCGCCAGCGACGCGACCACTAGACGATAAGGGTACATAATTTGGCGTTCACGTTGTCGATTTAACTCCGCAGGCTGCTGCGAAATAGTCGCCGCCCGGCCAAGAGGGGAAATTCGCGTTGCGAAAATGCCGGCATGAAACCGGACATTCATGAGTTGCTGTAGACTCTATCCTTTGGAGAAAGTTCGGCAAACACAACTACGCGCGGCCGCAGCACCCTCATTCGCACAAACCCTTGTTGTGTCGGCAATTGGTTTGCCCGGGCTTCACAATTGAAAGTCACTTAGGGCATCCGTGTCGGAATACCTTTACATTGCTTTGCCGAATCGGGTAAGCCGAAGGCGTCTTGGCTTTAGGTCGCGAGAGCGCATCCGGCTCGCAGGTATCTATGGCGTCGTGGCTTTACTCCACGTCATCGGGTGGGGGTTGTATCTGCATTTCTCAGCCCATTATCCGGCGCTGATTGGCCTCGGCCTCGTTGCCTATCTGTTCGGGCTGCGTCATGCCTTCGACGCGGATCACATTGCAGCGATCGACGACACCGTGCGATTCATGCTGCAGAAGGGAAAGCGACCGCTCGGCGTAGGGTTCTTTTTCTCGCTGGGCCATTCCACGATCGTCGTAGGCCTGGCGATCGCCATTGCCTTTGCGGCCAGCGCGGTCATGCAGGATCTGCCGCAGTTGCGGAACGTGGGCGGAGTCATCGGTGTTTGCGTCTCCGGTGTGTTTCTGTGGGTCATCGGAATACTCAACCTGCTCGTATTGCTCGACCTTCTCAAGGTCTGGCAACAGGCCAAGAGCGGCACGCACGGCCATCAACATCTCGAAGCACTGTTGGCGCAACGCGGTCTGCTCAACCGGCTCTTCCGCGGGCGTCTTCCAGAAGCTGATGAATCACAGCTGGCAGATGTATCCGCTCGGTCTCCTGTTCGGATTGGGATTTGACACGGCCTCGGAAGTCGCTCTGCTGGCCATGACCGCCGGCGCGTCCGCGGGCAATCTACCGATTCCCGCGGTGCTCTCGCTGCCCATCCTGTTTGCGGCGGGAATGACGCTCATGGACACGACCGACGGCGTGCTGATGTCGAAGGCCTACGACTGGGCGTTCCTCAATCCCGTCCGAAAGATTTTCTACAACGTCACGACCACGGGGCTTTCGGTGGCTGTAGCGCTTCTGATCGGATCCATTGAACTATTGCAGGTGCTCATCGGCGCGCTCGGCCTCCACGGCAGCGTCTTTGACGACATTGCGCGGCTTGATTTCGGCATGCTCGGATACCTAATTGTCGGCGTGTTCCTGCTTGCCTGGGGGTCCTCGGTCGCCGTCTGGAAGTTCGGCCGCCTCGAGGAGAGATACGGTGGCGGCGGTGGCGGCGCCCAGGGGTAGGTCGCCCGCGACATTCTGGGCCTCACTCACAAGCTAGCTTAGCTAAGCTAGCCGGGTCCACGCCCCGCTGCATGAGCTTGGGATCGCATACCAACCTATACCCTGTCACCCCCCCGCAACGCGGTGAAACGAGCCGACTCCGAGCCTTGCCAGGCTCGGTCGCAGCGCCCACCGAGTCGAGACAAGATATCAGGGCTGGCCGCCATCGACCCACGGTATCCCACAAGTGTTGATGGCCCAGCCATCAGGCACAATGGCCCCCATGAGCGAACATCATCACCCCCTCACGCCAACCGAGCTGCTGTCCTACATGCGTGCCCAGCCCTGGGCAATTGAGGCGACTGTCACGCCTCAAGGTGCCCCCCAGGCGGCAGTCATCGGCGTCGCCATCACGGACCGCTGGGAGCTTCTGTTCGATACCGTGACCCAGTCGCGCAAGCATCAAAACCTTCTAAAGAATCCCCGCGTCGCGTTCGTTATCGGCTGGGAGCACGAGCGCACCGTGCAATACGAAGGCATTGCCGAGATTCCCACCGAAGCGGAGTTGCCCGACGTGCAGGCCTACTATTTCGACCGTTTCCCCGACGGCCCCACTCGCCAGACTTGGCCGGGCCTCGTGTACTGGCGCGTGCGGCCCATTTGGATCCGTTACGGCAATTTCAGCGTCAACCCGCCCATCATCCAAGAGTGGGACGCCGTGGCGATTGCCGGTTGGCTGAAGTAAGCGCGACACCCTGCCATCGGACGATATCCGCGTACAATCCCGCCGCGCAGTGGCGCCATTGGCAAAACCCATAAACGCGACCTCTCCCACTCGACCGGGTTCCGTCCGCGCGTTCGTCAATGCCCGCGGCCTGCTCATGACGCGGGCACGCCGGCTCAAAGACGCTAGTAGCCGCTGGTAATCCGCTGCACCATGCTCATGATCGCAGTCATCTGGGGGGCCGACTGCACGGCATAGCTCCCGCCGGTATATCCCCACCAATCCCAGCAACCTTCGGGATTATCCGGAACGAGCGAAGCGATCGTCTGCGGATAGAGCACCAGAATGTTGTTGTTGTCCGCCCATTCGTTGATACCGGACTCCTTGACGAACAGGGTACCGATCGTGTCCTGGTTGGAAAGACAGCCGTGCAGGGCGACCACCAGCTTACAAGCGGCGCCGGCCGCGCAGTTTTTCGGTACGTAAAGCCAGGCCGTGCCATCCATGCTGATTGCTGCGCAGTTCGCATTCGCGCAGTAGGCATTTTGGTTGAATTGAATGTAGCTACCTTCCGGGCTCGAATTGCGCGGCTGGAGCGTACCGTAGAACATCGAAAGGAAAGTTCCTTCAACATCGATGCCGCAGTTATTCATGAAGGGCGGCGAGAGCAAAGAACAGGGATCAACCGCATCGGGCGTGATCCAGGCATGCTCGGCGGGCGTGTCATTGTTGTACGTTATATTGCTGCTGCTGGTGAAGCTCCCGTAATACTGTTTCAAGTCGTCCATCGTCAATTGATAATCGACCGTATCGAGCAACCCGCTGAACATGTAGATCGGCTTGCCGGCAATGTTGCTGGTTGGATCGATCGCGCCCGATGCAGCTTCCCTTTCAGTGACGTTTACGAGCGATGAAACCGGAATGCCGACGCCTGTTGCACAGGCTGCGGCCCAAAGCAATTCGTCGTCCTGGGCACAGTAATAGGTACCGCCGGCAATCACGGCGGTCCCATGAAAATGCGATGAATAGGCGATCTGCAACTGGACGGCCATATAACCGCCGGAGGAGATGCCCGCGACCGTGACGGTATCGGGATTGACGTTGTACGCGCCTAGATTGCTTGCCGCCTCTGCGAGGCTGGTGCCGAGCGTCAGCGCGCCGAGAATACCGACGAGATGGCCGAGTTTGCTGATGCACACGATATGTCTCCTAGTTCCTTTTGGGGGTGACCGTTGCCTCTGCTCTAATCAAACGCCTATTCGCTCTCCTCCTTTGTCACTGCATGAACCACCCGTGACTGACCATGAGGGACTGTCCCGTCAATGCATTGGACTCAAACGAGGCGAAGAACAAAGCGGCATCCGCGACGTCCTGGAGGGTCGTAAACTCGCCATCCACGGTTCCCCCGAGCATGACGTCGCGGATCACCGCCTCTTCCGATATCCCCAACGCCTTTGACTGCTCGGGGATTTGCTTGTCGACCAGCGGAGTACGCACGAAGCCGGGGCAAATGACGTTTGCCCGCACACCGTACCTCGCTCCTTCTTTGGCAACCACCTTGGCGAGGCCGATGAGGCCGTGCTTCGCGGTGACATAGGGCGCCTTGAAGACGGAGGCCTCCTTCGAATGGACCGAGCCCATGTAGATGATGCTGCCGCCGCCCTGCTGGTACATCTGCCGCAACGCCGCGCGCGTCGTAAGGAAAGCGCCGTCCAGATGAATCGCGAGCAGGTGTCTCCAGTCGGCAAACGTCAGCTGTTCGAGGGGAGCGACGATCTGAATTCCCGCATTGCTCACCAGAATATCGATCCGTCCGAACGCTTCGACCACCTTGGCCATGGCGCCATCGACCTGCGTTTCGCTGGTAACGTCCATCGCGACGGCAATGGCCTGCAGGCCATCGCGATTGAGTTCGGCCGCGGCCAGCGCAGCTTCAGGCTCGTCGAGATCGGTGATAGCGACCCCGGCGCCGGCCCGGGCGAACGTGCGAGCGATCTGTCTGCCAATACCGCTGGCCCCGCCCGTGATGACGGCAACCTTGTCCTTGAGGCACGGTTCATTGATTCCCATGCACTGGACCTTCCCCGTGTCGCGCGACGAAGGCGTCGATGGCCGCCAGACATTCGGGCTCGTTCAGCAACGGCGTGTGCCCCCGGTTTGCAACGGTGATGTGCTCAAGATCCGGCTTCTCGCGCGCCATGCGCTGAAGGGTCGCGGCACTCAGCAGATCGGACAGCGCCCCGCGTATAGCCAGCATCGGCACCCCCTTGATCTGCGCATACAGCGGCCACGAGTCGGCGGGGGCGGTCGACGGATTGTTGAATGCCTCTGCAATTTTGGGGTCCATGTCGGGGACCGGGACGCCGGCCGCGTTCTCCCGGTAGCTGCAACGCGCGTAATCGAGCCATTGCGCGTCGGTGAGCCCGGGCAACGCGAGACCGTAGACGCTCTTTGCCTGGGCGGCCGCTTCGGCCCATGAGGATACCGCCGGGAGTTTCCCGGCATATCCGGCGATACGGCGCAGGCCAGCGGGATCGATTTCCGGGCCGGCGTCATTGAGCACAACGCCGGCAATTCTGTCCGGCTTCATCGCCGCCATCACCATACCCATCAGCGCGCCGAGCGACGTGCCCACGACGATGAGGCGGCTCAGGGCGCGCGATTCCAACAGCGACCACACGTCCTGAACGTAGGTCGGAAGTTGATAGTGAGACGGATCCGGGTCCCAGGCCGAACGCCCGCGGCCGCGCAGGTCCGCGGTCAGCACCTCGTGCCGGGAACTCAAATGTGCGGCAAGCGCGGCGAAATCGCGGCTATTTCGCGTCAGGCCCGGCAGACACAGCACCGGCAGGCCGGCCGCTCGCTGCGCGGGGTAGATACGGCAATAGAGCCGCAGCCCATCGGCGCTGTCGTAGAAGTAATCGCCGGAGTTGGTGTTCATTTGGCTTCCATGTTGAAGGCCTGATATTCTCGCCGAAGTTCACGCTTCAGCACCTTGCCGTTGGGGTTGCGCGGCAAGCTCTCGCGCCACGCCACCCCATGGACACGCTGCTGCTTGCCCACTCGGCCATTGGTCCATTCAAGCAGTTCGGACTCAGCCACGGTGTGTCCGGGATGCAGCACCACGACGGCCAGCGGGGTCTCGCCCCAGCGCTCGCTGGCCACGCCGATCACGGCTACCTCGGCGACCGCGGGGTGCTCGCTCATGACACTCTCGATGTCGGCCGGATAGATGTTCTGGCCGCCGGAGAGAATCATGTCCTTTTTGCGATCCACGATGTAGAGGAAGCCCTCTTGATCGAGCCGACCGAGATCGCCCGTGCGCAGCCACTGCTCGCCCGCCGAGTCGACCCAGGTTGCTTCGCGGTTCGCCGCGTCGCGCGCATGATAGCCAGCCATCACCAGCCGTCCGCGGCCGACGATTTCCCCGGTCTCGCCCGGCGCCACCTCGCGGTCGTCCTCGCCGACAATGCGAATGTCTGCGCCGAGCACCGGCTTGCCGACCGAGAGGACCTTGCGCTCGAGTTCCTCGGGCTCGAGGGTGGTCATCAGCCCCTCGGTGAGTCCGTAGAGCTCGATCAGCTGGCAGTGCGAACTCGCGCGCGAAACCGCGCTTCACGTCCGGCTTGAGCGGTGAGCCGCAGCACATCAGCGTCTGCAGGCTATCCGATGCGAAACGCGCGCCGCTCCGGGCACGCCAGCAACCGTTCGAGCTGCACGGGAACGAAGGCGCCATGCGTGATGCGCTCGGCCTCGATGACCGCAAGCACGCCGCGAGGGCTGAACGTGCGCAGCAGCACGAGCGTGCCGCCGACGAGCATCGTCGCGAGCAAGGTGACCCAACTGATGTTCGAGAACAGCCCGAGGGTGAAAAGAGTGCGGCAGCCGTTGCGATAGCGCAGCGCGAGCGCGGCATCGTAAGCCCAATGCATTCGGCACGCGTGCGTGTGAATGATGCCTTTCGGCAACGCGGTGGTTCCTGAGCTGTAGATCAGATTGCATTCATCATCCGGTGCGATCGGCACCGCCGGCGCGTTCGCATCCTGCCCTGCAATGAAGTCCTGGAAGTCGCGCCAGGCCCCGCCCGGCGAGGCGCAGCCGATGAACTCGCGGGCGCCGAGCGCGCCTGCGGCGCGCAGCGCATCGATGCGAACGCACTGATCCTCCGAGGCAAATACGGCGACGCAGCCCGCATCGGCGCACATGGCCGCGACTGCCGCGTCATTGATGGAAAGGTTGAGCGGCACGGCGACCGCGCCGGCGCGAACGATGCCGAACAGCGCGAGCACGGTCTCGAGTCGGCTTTCCATCAGCACCGCAACACGCTCGCCCGGTCGAATGCCCAGGGCCGCGAGACCATTCGCGACCCGCGCCGTAGCCGCCGCGAACTCCCGCCACGTCAGCGTGGCCGCGCCGTCAACGAGCGCCGGCCGATCTGCGAGCCAGCGGCCGTTCTGTGCGATCAGATCCGGTAGCAGGGGCGTGGGCGCATGGAACCACGACATGTTCGGCTCACCGCGCGCAGCGCCGGATCGTGCGCGAACCGTCGGGTCCGCTAGCCGAGCCGGCGTTGCGCATGCATCAGTAGTGGTAGGTCGCCGTCGCGGTAACCGTGCGCGGCGGACCGTAGAAGCCGATCTGGCTGACGCCGCCGATGTAGGAATTAGCTGGTCCAATCGGTGGCGGCCCGAAGTCGTAGCCGGCGACGCGGTAGTAGCGGTCGGTCAGGTTCTTGCCGTCAATCGAGAAGCGCCACGCCTTGCTCGTGGTCGTGAAGGCGATGCCGGCATTAAGCAGTCCGTACGCCGGCTGCTCGGTCGGGCTCGGCGTGTACACCGCGACATTGGAAAAGCTGCGCCAGTCGTAGCCGACACGCGCGAGCAGCGTCCCTGAGGGCAGATCCCAGGTGTAGGTCGTGTTTTCGGATACATTCCAGAGGGGCGCGTCGAGGGGTCGATTCTCGTTGGCAATGTTCACCACTCCCACACCCGGCCCGCAGCCGGCCTGGAAAGTGAATATGGCGCAGTTGATCAGGAAATCCTTGTAGTAGGAATCGAGGTAGCCGACATTGAGCGACAACGTCAGCGGCCTGATCGGCCGCCATACCGATTCGAACTCCAGACCCTGGTTGATCTGCTTGCCGGCGTTGAGCACCGCGGTGAGATTGGTGGGCGTGCCTTTGTATTCGACGAAATCCTGCAACTGAATTTGCGCATTGTTGTAGGGATCGTAGAACGCGGTCAAATTGAGCAGGAGCGTATCATCGAGCAGCGTTGTCTTGATGCCGACTTCGTAGTTGTCGGCGGTTTCCGAGTTATAGCCGTTTTGCGTCCCGGGGAACACGGCGGCGTTGCCGCGCATATCGAACCCGCCGCTTAAGAATCCGCGGCTGTAGCTCACGTAGCCCATCACATGCTCGGTGAAGTGGTAGTCGAGGCCCACGCGCGGCGAGACGTTCACGAAAGCGCGGTCGCCGGTGTAGTTGGTTACCACGTCGGGGATGAACCCGGCCCCCGTCGCGGGGTTGAAGACAGGCACCGTCGCCGGGTTGAAGAGCTGCTGGCCCGGCAGCAATTGCGTCGGCGCGATGCTCGTGTAGTCGTTCTGGTACACCCAGGCGGTCACCCGATCCTCGTTCCAGCGCACCCCGGCATCGAGATTTAGCTGATCGGTCAGCTTCCAGGCGGTGTCGCCGTAGACGGCCGAGCTCTTGGTGAGATCACAGCCGGCCACCAGTTCGGTGATGTAAAGACCCAAGGGGGGAGCGACGGTTGGGGGCAGGGTGCCGCTCAAGGTGCCGATCGAGGCGTTGTAGGTGCCGCACGCCGTACTGTCCATGTAAAACACGCCGCCCACCGCCTTGACCAGATCGTTATGGAAGTTCAGCTGCGCCTCGCCCGAGGACTGTTGATCGTGGTAAGCGCCGGGTACCTCGAACAGGTTCTCGTTGAGCTCGGCGAAATTGATGAACTGCTGGCTATGGCCTTCGATGTAGGCACCGACGACCTTCAAGCTGAGCTGGTCGTTGAAATTCTGAGTGTAGGTCGCCGATTCGCCGCTGCGGTGGGTGTAGTCGTTGTCAACCGGCATATCGGTGCGCATATCGAACGGGTTGCCCAGCTGCGGAGCGAGATAATCGTTGAGCCGCTGGCCGCCCGAGGCATTCGAATTATCGAGGATGTCGAAGGCGATGAGTCTGAGCTTGGAACTCTCGCCCCACTTGATCGTGAGGTCGGCACGGCCCGCCAGTACATCCTTATTCGAGACGTCCTCGCCGATATAGTTGTTGCGGCTCTGCGCGGTTCCGGGCTGGGCCACCACTTGACCGTAGCCGTTATGCTGCAGGTCCGCGAGTGCAATGCCGAAGTAGACGTGGTCGTCGATTACCGGAGTCGAGAAGTAGAGTTTTTCGTCGTGTTCGCCGTAATTGCCGCCCGTCGCCGAAACGGTCAGTGTGGCGGGTCCGTCGATGTCCCGGGTCACGTACTTAATCGCGCCGGCGATCGTGTTCTTGCCGTACAGTGTACCCTGGGGACCGCGCAGAATTTCGAGGTCCTGCACGTCGATCACATCGAGCAGCGCCGTCTGCGGCCGCGCCAGATACACATCGTCGATGTACACGCCGACGGCGGGCTGGAATCCCCACAGCGGGTCGCTCTGCCCCACCCCGCGAATATAGACGTTGATCGTGCTGCTGGTCGCACGATCGGCGGAGATCTTGAAGTTCGGCACGAAGCTGCTCAGATCTTCAAGGTTCGTGACGTCCTGCACCTGGATGGTCGCGGCGCTGAGCGCGGTAACCGCGATGGGCGTGCTCTGCAGATCCTCGGCGTAGCGCCGCGCCGTGACCACCACCTCCTGCAGCGCGCCGCTGTCCACGCCGCCCGTCGTAGTCGTGGGCTTGTTGCGCGATAGCGGTGCCGGCAATGAAAACACCCAACGTCACAATGACGAGGCTGCGAATCATGGCTGTCCTCCCCAGGTACATTTTAATATTTCTGATCGGTTATCGGTGCCAATCGATTAAACGATCGTTGAAGTTTATTTCAACGACAGTTTAATATCAAGCCGCAGAATACTCACCGTCCGCGACGACAGGGACCGACACGGGGCGGGCGGCCGATGGGGCGTCCCGGGGACCCCACTGCTGCGATATAATTTTTGTGTTTCAATGGCTACGATGGGCCGCCAGAAGCGCACTACCAAAGACAAGCTCATGGACGCTGCCGAAAGGCTGTTCGCCCGAAGGGGGTTTCATGGGGCGTCGCTGCGCGACATAACGGCGGCGGCCGGGGTGGATCTTGCGTTGGTGAACTACCACTTTGGCAGCAAGAAGGGACTGCTGATTGCCGTTCTCGAGCGACGCGGCAAGATCCTGAATGACGAACGCCTGCAGCGCCTGGCAGACGTGCGCTTGCAGGCCGCACCGCTTGCCCCCAGCACGGAAGCCGTGGTCGGTGCATTTCTCGACCCGATCTTGGATCGCCTCGCGCATGCAGGCCAAGGGTGGCATCACTATTTTTCGCTGATCGCCTTCGTGAACAACTCTCCGGAGTGGGGCCGCACGCTGATGGGAAAGACCTTCGATAGCGTGGTGCTCGAGTTCATCCGAGCTGTAATGACCTCACTGCCAGGAGCAGCACCCGAGGACATCTTCTGGGGCTACAACTTCTTGACCGGCGCGCTGACGCTCTCGCTCGCTGAGACCGGTCGGCTCGACGTTCTGTCGGAAGGTCTATGCCGCTCCAATGACGTTGCGGCTCTGAAGGCGCGACTGGGCCCCTACGTGACAGCGGGAATTCGCGCCCTCGCTCGCGCCTCTACCTAGGAGAGCAACCATTTCGGGGGGTGTGCGGTGCTCACCCCCGGGAGTTGGTTACTTCTCCCTGTTGGCGTGACTCAACAGTACGGCGCCGCCCCGCACGCAATGAGGTGCTCGATCTCCTGCTCGGCGGCGAGCCAGTCTTCGAGTCCTTCGCCAGGCTGAAACCCGCGATTCAGCGAGCGTAGATAGGCCGCCCTGCGGATCATTGGCTCACGCCAGCCGTGGGTGGCTGGGTGCAAGTAGGGTCTTATGTCGAGCGGCATTGGGCCTGCGGAACCAATCTGTTCTCGGCCGCAAGACGCTGCCCATCGGCGTGTACTGCCTCTTGAAGGGTCAATGGATGCGTTCATGATGGTCTCCAAACAGTATGTAAACCAATCCGCGAGGAGATTAATCCTGGGGTCGCGCGTCGATTTGCGCCATACGGGGTTCCACCCATACGTACAATCCACATTGAACGCAGACCTGCACCTCCTTAGTGTGCCTGGATGAGCGCATTCCCGCCGCATCCGCTGGTTGAATCTACGGGCCTATCCTCATCCTACCCACGCGGTGCGCGTGGTCGAGACTCACATCGAGCGGACCCGTCGCTTCTGCGTAGCGCAGTCGCCGGGGCTTCATTCTCGTCGATCGCAACCACAATCGAATTGCTCCGAGGGCCCAACTCGCGACGCCCTCCCGAGCAATTAATTGACGCTATGAACGACGCCCCAGATTAGTGACTGGCTCACGTTCGATGCGGTCAGGCCTCTGCCCTCCAGCGCCAGCCGCGGACTTCTGGCATATCTTGTCCGTTCGCCCTGATGGAATGAATGTGTTCGATTGGCAAAATTGTGGCAGGCAAATAGTCCCCTTTTTTCGCATCTGTCATTTTCCGTAATATCTCAAAGGAACCTTGGATTTCTCGGCCTCTTCGTAAACCAATTCATGGCTGCCCGGCGGGTAACCGTTCTGCTGCAGGATGAAAGCCATGATCTCGACATCCTGCTCATGCGTGAGACTGCCCGGTGTGGCTGCGGGCATCAGCTTGGCGACGAAATTGAAAATATCGCTCACGTGAAAATCGTAGCTCGGATCGGCGAAGTCCGCTCCTTTCAACGCCGGTCCGGAATAGCCGCCGGATTGCCCATCCAGCGCCGGCCCGTGACACATCGCGCAGTTTTGGTAGTAGGCGAGCGCACCCTTGGTGGCTTGATCCGCGGTGTACAGCGCGGGCACCTCGCGGTGCTTGCGTTTGGCGGTGCCGCTCGTGTCGGCAACCTGGATCAGTCGCCCGGGATTTGCATTCCATGCGACGGCGTGCTGCAGACGAGCGGCAGGCCACGGCGCCGAAGTGCGCGCTGCACTGGCCGCAGCGGCTGGGCTGTACGGCTTGATCAACCGAGCCAGCTGCCCCTTGCTCTGCAGATCATAGAGACCCTTGTCGAACAGATTGGCAGCACTCTGAGACTCGGGCCCATAAAGTGCGACCAGGTTCCAGAGCATGTGCTCGCCCGGCAACGCGACCACGCTGAGCGATGCACGCTCGGGACGGCTGTGCTCATAGAATTCAATGGACGGCTGCCAAGCCACTCCCGCAGCAATGTGCTCCGCCGCCAAATCCGCGAGCATCAGCGAATCCTTCGGGTAGACATGCATCACGATATTGGGGTGGGTGCTAAAGAGCAATCCGGCATAGGTATCGAGCTCAGCGATGCCTACTTCGCTGCCCTTCGGCAACTCGCTGAGCGAGGTCTTCGCGGAGCTGCCGCGGCGAATCAGCACGAAGCCGGTGCTAGCGTAGGCCGAGGTGGCCTCGACGTTGGGCGGCAGATTCGGATGACTGACATCGACCGGGAAGCCCATGATCAGCTGACACTCTGAGTGCGCCATCTTGGCGAAGCGGTCCGGCGGTAAGCCGTCGCCGCCTTTGCCATAGCCTTCGAAGCTAACGAGCTTTACCGAATAGCCTTGCGTTCTCGCGACGGCACGGGCGACGCGCAGATCCATCGCGGAGGTGGGATTGGCTTGATCTACGCAGACGTTCAAAACGGCAGCAGCCCCGACGCGGTGCGTGAGTACCGCGCCGAGGATCAATGCCGCAATTAGGACATCGTGTATACCCTTATTGAAGGGCGAATACATAGAGGTGTCCACCTTTCGGTATCGACTTTACGGCCGGATCGTTGGCCATTTGTCCGCCCCAGATCGGCCCGGCGCCGCCCCAACCCGCCCACACGGCGACATACTGCTTGCCGTCAACCACATAAGTCGTGGGCACGCCGATGATACCGGAACTGAGCGGCTCGCTGCTCCAGAGGACCTTGCCGGTCTTGGCGTCGAATGCCATGAAATGTCCGTCCGTGCTGCCGCTGAACATCAGGCCACCCGAGGTCGCCAGCGTGGCGCCGGACCATGGCATGTGAGTTTCGTGCTGCCAGGCCTGCTTGCCGGTATTCAGATCCACGGCCTGCACCGAGCCCCAGTTGTCGGTGGTCGGATCGTGCTTGACCTCGAAGGTTTCATCGAGGAACGCGAGTCCTGCCTTGTAGGCGACCGGCTGCGCGCCCTTAATGTCCATGCAGGCGTGCTGCGTCGGGATGTACGCCATTTGGGTCTGCGGATCGACCGATATCGGCCACCAGTTTTTGCCGCCGAGGAAGCTCGGACAGGCGAAGACTTGCTTGTCGATCGTCGGCCGCATGGCAGGATCGGACTGCGAAACGCCCTCTTTCATTCCGATGATTGAGCTCGTATGCACGAACGGTTCAGCGTAGATGAGCTTGCCATTCGTGCGATCGAGCGCATAGAACCAACCGTTGCGATCGGCGTGCACGAGCGCCTTGTAAGCTGTGCCGCCGTACTTGAGATCGGTCATGACCGTCTCATTGGCACCGTCGTAGTCCCAGGTGTCATTCGGTGTCCACTGGTAGTGCCACTTGATCTTGCCCGTATCAGGATTTAATGCCAGCACTGAATCGGTGTACAGGTTGTCGCCCGGACGCAGCGTCGCTAGCCACGGGCCGGGATTACCGACGCCCCAGAAGAGCGTGTTGGTCGCGTGATCGTAAGTGCCGGTGATCCAGGGATTGCCACCACCGGTCAGGTAGGCGCCCTTCGGCCAGCTGTCACCGCCCGGCGTTCCAGGTGCTGCGGTCGTGTAGGTCTTCCACTCGACTTTGCCGGTCTCGGCATTCATGCCGACGATGAAACCGCGCGCGCCGTACTCGCCACCGCCGTCACCGATGATCACCTTGCCGTTGACCACCAGCGGCGCAGCCGAGATGAAATAACCGACGCCCGGCGGAGCCAACCCTACATCCCACTTCACCGCGCCGGTCTTGGCATCAAGCGCGACGATGTGATTGCCCAGCGTGCCCATGTAAACCATCTCACCGTAGAGCGCGACACCGCGGTTGACGACGTCGCAGCAGACCGTTTTCAGAGCCTTCTTGTCGATCGGATATTCGTACTTCCACAAAACTTTGCCGGTCGTCGCGTCCAGCGCGATCAGATGATCCATCGGCGTGGTGACGAACATGTATTTGCCGTTGACCACCGGAGCGGCTTCGTGCCCCTGGGACAGATCGCTCTGGTAGTCGAACACGGACGTCAACTTGCCGACATTGCCGCCATTGATCTGATCGAACGGCGCATATCCGGTGCTCTCATAATTGCGTCGATACATCAGCCAACCGTTGTCCTGCTGGGCGTTGAGCAGCCGCTCGCTGGTGACCGGCGCGTATGCCGGCATATCTGCAAAGGCCAGCAGAGGCGTCAGCACCGCTGCAGCGCACACGCCGCCTCGCATGCGTCTGGCTGCGGTTGATAAAGCATTTCTCTTGGTGCGCATACCCAACTCCTTCATCATTGTTTGTATTCGTATCCTCGTGAACCCGTTTGTCGAATGCGCTCGGAAGTCGTAATCCCGCGACGGCGAGCCGTGCTTATAGTTTGAAATTCGTCGTCATGCGTTCGACGGCGGCCTTTACCTCTCCCCCGGCTTTTTCCATATGAACTTTGAATTCCGCCCAAGCGCTCTCATTAGCACTTTTCAGCTTGTCGAAGTTCTCCCACGCAGCTGCTTGTGTCGCGCGCAGTGTCTCGAGATTTTTCTCATATTGGACCTTGGTGTGCGCCTCGATCTGCTCGGCACCCGCTTTGAAGCGTTCGGATTGCGCCTTCCACTCGTTCAACTGCTTTTCCATCAAAGTCTGATAATCTTCCCGAATGCCCATGATCGTAACTCCATTATCGGTTTATCGTTCCTCGTCGCAATCTCGCGCCCATGCGCAAGATCAACCGCAGCTGATCACAGTGGTCCATCAATTTGAAGAGCGACGCCAGTGATCACTCCTGCCCCCACATACGTTCCTACCGCCCATCGATTTAAAACTACAGTCGAACCGTGACGGCTTTGGTGTTGAGGTAGCTGTCCAGTACCGCTTCACCCATTTCGCGCCCCCAACCGGACTGCTTGTAGCCCCCGAACGGCAGTGCCGCATCGAATATGTTGTAGCAGTTGACCCAGACGGACCCAGCCTTGAGCTGCGCCGCCAGGGCGTGCGCCTTACTGAGGTCGCGAGTCCAGATACCGGCCGCGAGCCCATAGATGCTGTCATTCGCCTCTCGGACCAGATCCTCGTCCATCTCCGTGAACGGCATCGCGGTCACGACGGGGCCGAAGATCTCCTCCCGAACGATCTTCATGTTCGGGCGAGTGTCGACGAATACGGTGGGTTCGACAAAATACCCTGAGCCCTCGCGCGCCTTGCCGCCGGCGATCGCCCGGGCACCCTCCTGCTTGCCCGCCTCAAGATACCCGCACACCCGGTTGCGCTGCGTCTCAGACACCATCGGACCCATCTCTGTCGTAGGGTCGAGTCCGGGGCCGAGTTTGATGGCCTTAGCGTACGCGGCGACCCCTTCCACGACCTGATCGAAAATGCTCTTTTGGACGTACAGACGCGAGCCGGCACAGCAGCACTGACCGTGGTTGAAGAAAATGGCGCTCGCCGCGCCCGGAATGGCGACATCCAGGTCCGCGTCTTTGAGGACGACAACCGGCGACTTGCCTCCGAGTTCGAGCGACAGATGCTTCAAGTCGCGGGCGGCTGCCTGGACGATGAGCTTCCCGACCTCGGTAGAGCCCGTGAACGCCACCTTGTCGACGCCCGGATGAGCGGCCAGCGCCGCGCCTGCCGTGGCACCGAATCCAGTGACGATATTTACGACTCCCGGGGGCACTCCGGCCTCCTGCACAATCTCACCCAAACGTAGTGCCGAGAGCGGAGTCTCCTCGGCGACCTTCAGGACGATCGTGCAACCGGTCGCCAGGGCCGGCGCCAGCTTCCAGGCCGCCATGAGCAACGGAAAGTTCCACGGGATGATTTGCCCCACGACACCAATCGGCTCGGGCCGCGTGTAGGCGTGGTATTGCACTCCGGGCGTGTAAAGAACTGACAGCGGAATCGATTTGCCCTCGATCTTGGTAGACCAGCCTGCCATGTACTGGAAGATGTCCGCCGCCAGCGGGACGTCGGCCGCTTTGGCGACCGCCATCGGCTTGCCGTTGTCGAGCGACTCCAGCTCCGCAAGTTCGTCTGCATACTTCGAGATCAAGTCGCCGATGCGCCAGATCATCTTGCCGCGAGCCGAGGGAGTCATGGTTGCCCACGGCCCCGACTCGAGGGCACGTCGCGCGGCCTGCACAGCCGCGTCGATGTCCGCTTTGTCGCCTTCGGCCGCGTGTGCGATGACATTACCCGTGGCCGGATTCGTGACTTCGAAGGTCTTGCCGGAAGCGGCGGGCACCCATTTGCCATTGATCAGCATCCTCTTCGCTGTGGCCAGAAACTGCGTCACCGGACTCGACGTCGGAATTTCCTTGAGAACTGCGCTCATTGTCGTATCTCCTGATGTGGATTGACGCTCGGTCGCCTCGACAGTCCTGCTACCGGACGGGGTGGAGCGTTTACTGGGGTATGTGTTCCGATGGCCTCTCGTCCTGGAATAGCGTTTGATCATCTTCCCCAAGTCACATGATCTTTACTCCTGCATTCGGTTTTATCGCTCATCGGCGCGATCGCGGGGCTATAACCGCGAACGGGTCCGCTCGGCCCGTAGCCACTCCGCACCGGGCGCGTAGCTGATCACGCTGCGCGATCGGCATTTTCTGCCTTTGCTTTAAACCCTTCCTATAGAGGATTCCGAGGCTGTTGTCGGTGCGGTAACGTACTGCTGCGGCGCGTTATCAAAACGGCTCTTTTTGCGTCGAATGTACGGCGAGGCCTTTTACGTAAACGTACTCAAAGCGCCGGTTTCCTGTGAATAAGTTGATCACGCAACTGCAGCCCTGAACTAGGCTAGGCGAACCTAGCAGGCGATCTCGGTAATGGTCGATCGGGAAGCGGTAGATATCGCGGAGGTTGATGCGCGAGAAGGCGGTCGCGTTGGTAAAGTCTCATGGCTGTTCTAGGTTCTACGCGACAATTAGGACAAACACCGGGTCTGTGATATCCCGTTGTCATCGCGTGTGCTGCTGCGCGCGGCGCTTCGACGGCAAGCGGCACGTCGGCGATCATCGTCAGAGTCTGTAGTACGCTGGCCTAGATAAACTCGACGCAGCGGGGAGTAAAGAATGAAATATAGTCTGCTGGCATCCCTTGGATCGCTCAGCATCGCTTCCCTGCTCGTTTGCCCGCCGACTCTGTCGGCCGGCGTCGCTGCCGATCCGGTGGCGGCGGCGGCGGTGCGCAAGGCCGACGCGGACTGGGCTGCTGCGGCCGACGCCGCTAACGTCGCCGACTGGATGTCGTTTTATGCCGCCGATGCGATCGTCCTTCTGCCCAATGATCAGCTCGCGAGTGGCGAGGAACGCGTTCGCCAGGCCGTGAGCCGGCTCCTGGCACGGCGCCATCTCTCGGTCACCTGGCGCCCGATCGAAGCGAACGTGGCTCGATCGGGTGACCTGGCCTTTCTGGTCGAAGCCTACGAACTGCGCTTCGACGACTCGCGCGGCGTACCGGTATCTGATCGAGGCCGACGCCTTGAGATCTGGAGAAAGCATGCCGACGGCAGCTGGAAATGCATCGTCGATACTTGGAACTTAGACGCGCCCATTGCGGCGCCAGCGGCGCCACCAACGGAAAGCGCCCGAGTCACTGCACCGACCGTCGGCTCGGCGGCCCCGTCTGCGCAAGGAGAGCCACCGCCGCCGGCTGCACCTCCGGAGGCCGGACCACCGGCGCCGCCGCGCGGGGCGGCTACGAAGTACGGTGATGAGCCCACCAATTACGAGGGAGCGATCCGACAGTACTATATAGCGCACCTGAAGCACCCGGAATCCGTCCAATACCGGGAGATCACCCGACCGGAGCAGGGATATACCACGGAAATCACCGGCAGCCTGTTGATGCGCGAGACGCGTGAATACGGTTGGACGGTCAAAGCGACGATCAACGCGAAGGATTCCCACGACAGCTACGTCGGATTCAAAACCTACACGTTCCTGTTCCGTGGCGAGAAGATCGTCGATGCCCGCCTGCCGTTGCCCGGGGACGAGATGAATTGAGCCAACGCCTCACTTGCAACAGTGCCCGAGAAACGGCCCCGGGGCCAGAAGAGTTAGTGTGTCAGGGTTTTGGTCGCCAGACCTTGCACCACCCTGCTGCGGGCACACTCTTGCCGGGAAAAAGAACACATCCGCCCCGAGTGTCACTCGGTTTGCCCAGAAACTGCTGGCAATTCGCGCATGTTTGACCGGCCGCGTATGTTGGATTCGCGGCCGCGTTCACCTTGCTCACTTCATCGACAAAGCCCAGCGTTACCGCCGCCGGATCCTTTGGGTCCAGAGGCGTAAGGTCTGCGGTGGCTGCGCGCGCGTTACCGATCAACCGGAGTGCTGGAACGATAGCACTGAATACCAATCCTCCCCTGAGGACCGCTCGGCGGGTGACTTGATTTTGCACTGTGATGCTCCTAGAAATTGGATGATCTAACTCGAGGCCCTTGCACCGCTCAAATCGACTCGAGATACGCAACCACGGCTTCCATTTGAGGCCTTGTCAGCTCCTTGATTACTCCGTGCATGACCGGCGCCGTGCGCAACACACTCTGAATCACCAGCAGTTGCCTGAGTAAGTACGGCGCGTGCTGACCGGCGAGGCGCGGAAAGGGTCCGTTGCCTTGCGCCTGCGCGCCGTGGCAGGTCGCGCACGCCGGAATCTGTTGTCCCGGCACGCCTTCCACAAATATCTGTTTGCCCTGCGCGATGAGCGTGGCATTGCCGCCCCTGCCCGGAGCGGCGGATTGCTGAGAAAAATAGTTGGCCAGTCCGCTGATCGATGCATCGCTCAACGGTGCTGCCATGCCCCACATGTAGGCTTGTGCATCCGGATCGGCTCGTGTTTGATCCTTAAAGGCGTGCAGCTGCGCTTCGATATAAGGTGCCGTCTGTGCTGCCAGATTGGGGAACGTGGGAGATACGCTGCGACCGTTGATGCCGTGGCAAGTGCCGCAAGTTTCGATCGTCTTGTGCAGAGCGGTGTTCTGTGCCGACGTCGCGTCGGTGACATCTGCGCCCTGGGCCATGCCGATGGCGCACACGGCAGCGCCGATAACAAGGGCGCGAACATTATTCAACTTCACCATCTTCCGCTCCTGTGGCGCCGGTCAAAACGCTATCCAAAGCAGCAGGTACAACGTGTTGTTATAGGATGCGCTGCGGCCGCTGCCGTCATAGTTCGTGGTGCCGCCATTGAACTTCTGGTAGCCGATATACTGCGTCTGCAGCTTCGTGTTGAGCCACGGCAGGTAGTCCACCTCGAGAATATAGCCGTTGCTGTTGGGACTACCATTTTCGCTGCCGACGACCGCCGCGGGCGCATAGAGCACCGAATCGCTCCCGCCGGTGGTGCTGAAGTAGCTCACGAAGCCGCCGATCATGCCGCTTGTAGAAATACTCACCCGTTGCCTTGACGGTATTGAGGTGGTTCTTGTCATTGGCCGCGAACCCATCGAGAACGCTGGCATCGAGCGTTTGGCTCTCATGGATATAAGTCCCCAGGAAAGTGAAGAAATGATTCTCGCCGATGAACTGGTACTGCACATCGGCAGCGGCATCCTTGTACTTGTCGGTGGGACCTTGCAGCGGCGTGCCGGCTCCCGGATGGGTGCTCGCGTCCAAGCCGAAGGTGCCGACCTCCAAGGAATTGCGATCCCAGCGCTGCTCGTAGGCCACGCGCCAGTAAGGCGCCAATCCATTCACCACGTCGGCTTGGGTGCTATCGAGCGGATGGGCACCGCCGGGAATGGCTGAGTCGTAATTGGTGATCTCGGCGTAAAAATGATCATCCAACCAGACGTAGACGCCGAGGCCGCCCACGGTCTGGCCGAAGCCACCAGCGCCGGTATCCACCTTTGCCGAGGTAATCTGCGCCGGTGCGGTACCGCTGGAGGCGAAGGGATACCCCCACGCGGGCGTCGTGTTCCAAACGTCCTGCACGGTCGGGTTGTTGTTGAGGGTGACGCCCAAGATCAGATCATGGTTATTGCCATTCGCGCCGCCAAAGGAAAAATGGTGCGCATAGCGAATATCGGTGTTGTCAAGCCCGAAGTGATCCTCGGTGCCGTCGTAAGTCAGCTGGATGAATGCTCCAAGGCCGTCGGCGATCTTACCGGCGTAGAAGAAACTCACCTGATCCGGAAACAGCAGATCGCCGTCCTTCGCGAGTGCGCCCTTTATGGCGCTGTCCGGGAGCGGCTCTCCGGTGTGAGTGTATGAGATCTCCACATTCATGCTGATGGGGGGTAGGGAATTTATCGCGAGCGTCTGTCGGGCCGAGGTGTCGATACCCGTGATTTGCTTGATGTTGTCGAGCACGTAGCCGTTTAACTTGAATTCCCGGCCGAAGGGCGTGAGCTCGGGAAACACGGTATGACAGGCGGCGCAGGCCATCCCCGTCTGACGCGCGAAACTTGGAACCGCCCAGCTCGGGCTCGTTAGACTCACGCACAATCCAAGAGAGACCGAGATTGGGATGTATCTACGTAGGTAGTGACTGCGAGCCATTGTGTATCCCTTGAGTTGCATTCGTAGGCAACCCGCACCGCTAACCTAACCCCGCAGAGTGCGGGTGCGAATAAGGGTTTCCACGTACGGTCTTTCGCAGTTGCCCACCAATCGCCCCGACTACATGAGGCCCACCCTCCGCGATGATTAGTCGCGGAGTTCGTGCGCCACGCGGATTCCTTGGTGAAGAGACTTATAGGAGCTCCTGCGCAATGCGTCTGTGCGTTGTCGTACATACGTGAGTCGGCGTGGGGTTGCACATGTGCAGTTTGGGCCGCTCCCTACTTTCAGTGCTACCAGAGGGGGATACTGCCGCAGCAGGACTGTACGAGGTTTCGCAAACTGTATTCATTGCCTTGAAATCGATGGGCGGGGCTCGACGGCTCTTTCCCGCTCAGAAGGCAGATCAATGAACCAACCACACACATCGGAGTACCGCATGAACGACACTGCCCGCATTCATTACTTGGCTGGAGAGGTGAGCGCGCTTCGGGCGTTTGCCGTGGCCGTGATAGCAAGTCATCAAGACCTTGCTCGACTCGCTGCGGAGTTCGAACGGCTAAGTGAGAATCAGATCGCGCTCTCGACCGGCCAAACGGTCCATGACACATATCTCGACGGGCAGCGATCTACTATCGATGATCTGCGCAACAATATGGCAGCAAGATTGGATAGGAAGTGAATGGGCGACGACACCCCGCGTCACTTCAATTGGCAGACGTATAGGAACCGTTAAACGCTTGAGTCGTGGATTTAACCTCTGGCACCGCCTTGGAGATGGCCGTCAGAATGCCGCTGAGGATTTGGCGAGGGCTCGGGGGGCACCCGGGGACGGCCACATCGACCGGAATTACGTTGGAGACGCGACCCAAACTGGCATAGCCCTGTGCGAAGATTCCACCGGTGCAGCCGCAGTCGCCGATTGCAACGACGAGCTTCGGGTCCGGTGTCGCTGCGTATGTCCGCCGCAGTGCCACTTCCATATTTCTTGAAACTGGTCCCGTGACCAACAGAAGATCCGCGTGCCGCGGACTAGCTACAAATCGGATACCAAGCCCCTCGATATTGTAGAGCGGGTTGTTGAGTGCGTGGATTTCCAGCTCACAGCCGTTACAGGACCCGGCGTCAATGGAACGGATACAAAGCGCCCGACCGAGGACTTCAAGAATGCGGGAATGCAACGCGGCGGCGATACGCAGTGTATCGTCACTTAACGGCGGTGGCTCCGTGATGATCCCTGTGCGACAGATTTGCCGTAACGTTTTCAGCATGGCTATAGGTCGTGTCCACTGTACGACAGATTGAAGGACTTATTGATCAGCGGGAAGTCCGGTACGATGTTGTCGATGATGGCATGCTCGATCACTGGCCAGTTTTGCCACGACGGATCGTGTGGATGACAACGCCGTATCATTCCGCTATCGCCGGCTTCAAGCGCGAGAAATATTGGGCCGCGCCATCCCTCGATCATTCCGATGCCCAGAGCACCCTCGTCGGGTATGGTTAATTCCACATGATGCGAACCGATCGGCAACCGCGACAGAATCCGCTGCATAAGACCCGTGGATTCGGTGACTTCATCAAAGCGCACGGCGACCCGCGCCGCCACATCCCCCTGGGTGTGCACGGCCTTTTTGACCTCCATGCCATCATAGGGGTCGCACGGCAAATCGCAGCGCAGGTCAAACGCCTGGCCGCTCGCCCGCCCTGCAAGCCCCGTCAGACCTAGCCTCGCGGCCAACGCAGGCGTGACGACGCCGGCCCCCGCAAACCGGTCGCGCAATCCCGAATGTTCATCATAGATCGTACGTAGTGTGTTCACCTCAGCGAAGATGGATTCAACGGATTCAAGCAACAAGAGTGCGTCGGTCGATGACAGGTCGACACGCGTGCCACCCGGCACGATGAAATCCATGAGATAACGCTGCCCGAGTGCTTGTTCGGTTGCACGCAGCAGCTGTTCCTTGAGCCGCGAGAATTGGGTGAGTCCGAAGGCAAAGCCGGCATCGTTGCCAATCGCACCGAGATCACCCAGGTGATTGGCAAGACGCTCTAATTCCAAAGCCAGCGCCCTTAACCAGTTTGCTCGGGCAGGTAAATGCGTCGCTGCCATCCCCTCGAGTGCTTGGCAATAGGCCCAAGAAAATGCTACGGTCGAATCGCCGGAGACGCGCGCCGCCAATCGGTGCCCACTGAGCAATGGAAATTCAGTAAAGCGTCGTTCAATGCCTTTATGGACGTAACCCAGACGCGCTTCGAGTCTGAGAACTTTCTCACCAACCACCGAAAAGCGGAAGTGGCCCGGTTCAATGATTCCGGCGTGGACCGGACCCACCGGGATCTCATGCACGCCATCGCCCTCTACCGGCACGAACGCGTAGTGGTCAGTGTCCGGTACCGTCGGCGACAGTTTCGCGTCACTGTCGACTAGCGGATGAAAGGTTTCGGGCCAAGCGGCGTGACGTAGCCAAGGCCGCGTATCCACATCCGTACTGCGCAATCCGGACAGATCTGTCGCGGCGCGTTGCATGCGGCTTGCACTCGGAAACCATCGCTCGATTCCAGGATAGCGTGTGTCTGATGCGGTCACAGGTAAGCTCAGTACGAGCACGCCAGAGTTGGCAATAAATGCGGCTCGGACAGCGTCCTCTCCTGTGCCGTCGCGACCGGCCCATAGCGACAATAGCCGACCGCCGTGGGTCGCCATATCTTCGGCGGCTTGACACCATTCGTCGCGAGTCACGGTTAGGCCAAGGGCCTTATAAGCGCCGGTCACGGATACTTCCCCGTTCAATTGGGATTGCTGGGCCGCCTGATCGAACCATCGTTGCAGGGCCATCTCATTCTCCGCCGATCAAGCGCGCCGCAGCGCGATACCAGTCCGCGAGGTACGGCGGAATAAAAAAACCCAACAAGAGCACCAACCCCAGATGCGCAAACACCGGTACGAGCGCAGGCGGATGTGGCAAACGCTTGGCCGACGTGTCCCCAAAGACCATCGACTGCACGCGACCGAAAATTGCCGCGAACGCCACGCCGAGCGCCAGCAGCAGAATCGGAGTCGCCCAGGGCTGCTGTTTCATGGCCGTCGTCAAAATAAGAAACTCACTCGCAAAGACCCCGAAGGGCGGCGTACCGAGGATCGCCAGCGTACCCATCATCAATCCCCAGCCGACCGTGGGGCTCAGGGTGATGAGACCGCGAATGTTATCCATGAGTTGCGAGCCCGCTTTTTGTGTCGCGTGCCCCACGGCGAAAAAAATGGAGGACTTTGTCAGCGAATGGACCGTCATGTGTAAGAGCGCAGCGAAGTTAGCCACCGGCCCTCCCATCCCGAACGCGAACGCAATGATGCCCATGTGTTCGATGGAGGAATAAGCGAACAATCGTTTGACATCGCGCTGCCGCCACAGAAAAAGCGCCGCGAGCACCACCGAGAGCAGCCCAAAACCCATCAGCATGTTGCCGGGCAGGGTAGATTGCAGCGAACCCTCGACGAGCACCTTGCAGCGCACAACGGCGTACATCGCAACGTTGAGCAGCAGTCCCGACAAAACCGCCGAAATAGGTGTCGGGCCTTCCGCGTGTGCATCCGGCAACCAGTTGTGAAGCGGCGCGAGACCGACCTTGGTGCCATATCCCACGAGCAAGAACACGAATGCCAAACCGAGAACGGAGGGTTCGAGTTGACCCTTGACCGCATTCAGGTGTGTCCACAGCAGCGCACTAACGCCCTCGGCACCCAGAACCTTCTCGGCCGCAAAGTACATCAGAATCGTGCCGAACAAGGCTTGAGAGATGCCCACGCCGCAGAGAATAAAGTACTTCCAGCCCGCTTCGAGACTCGCAGGGGTTCGATACAGCGTCACCAGCAACACAGTGGACAAAGTGGCAGCCTCCATCGCAACCCACATGAGCCCCATGTTGTTGGTCGTGAGGGCGATCAGCATCGTTGCTATGAACATTTGGTACATGCTGTGATACAAGCGCAATTGTCCGGCGGATACTCGCCCGTGTTCGGTCTCGATGCGCATGTAAGGGCGTGAGAACAACGACGTGGTCAAGCCGACGAACGCCGTCAATGTCACCAGAAACACGTTAAAGGCATCGATAAAGAATTGCTCGTGTGCCACCAAAAAGTTGCCGTGCGCGACGACTCTCGAGGTGAGCGCACAGGCGGCGAGGAACGTGACCAGCGAAAAGGCCACATTGACTTCGGGGGCCCAACGTCTCTCCCCTGACAAACCAAATGTCAACGCACCCAATAACGGAGTCCCCAGCAGAACGAGGAACTCCATGTTATTGCTCCTCCTTCAAGGATTCGAAGTTTTTCAGATCCAGACTGTCGAATTGATCTCGAATATGGAAAAAAAACACGCCAAGGACGAGCATCGCCACCAGGACATCAAGCGCGACCCCCAGTTCAACGATCATCGGCATACCGTAAGTGGCGCTCATCGCACCAAAGAACAGGCCATTTTCCATCGATAGGAATCCCACGACCTGCGACATCGCTTTGCGGCGCGTGATCATGGTGAGGAAGGCAATCAGGATCACCGCGACGGCGATGCCGATCGAATTACGCGTCGCTGTGCTCGCCAGTGCCGAAATCGGTTGCGCTAGTCCAAATGAAAATATCACGACTAGCACTCCCACCAGCATCGTTCCGGTGATATTGAGCAATGGCTCCGTATCCCAATAAACGCCGAGGCGGCGAATGAGACGATGCAATAGCCAGGGCAGAAAGATTACTTTAAGTGCAAGCGTGAGCGCGGCCGACACGTACAAGTTACGATCGCCGGTCCGCCAAGCGAGCAGCAGGGTGGCGCTGAATAACAGAGCCCCCTGCAGCGCGAGCAGGTTGACAAGGCCTACGATGCGCCGCTGCGACAGCATGGCGAAAGACAGGAGCAGCAATAGCGCGGCCAGAGTGTTGAGAAGCTGCAGATCCCATGGCAACGCGGTCATGTTCATGCTCCCAGCAATAACCGCACGAGCAGTCCAAGCACTGCAAATAGGAAGGCGGTAGCCAGAAACTCCGGTGCTCGAAAAACGCGCAGTTTCGCTGAAACCGTCTCGATGAACGCCAATCCGATTCCCGCGGCCAAGAGCTTTACGCCCAGCAACATGACCGACGCCGCCAAACCGGACGGGGCGTCACTGGTCGCAAGGCCCCAGGGAATAAAGACCGCAAACCCGATGCACGCATAGTTGAAAAGCTTCAACGCCGCGGCCCATTCCATGAGCGCCAGATGACGCGCGGAATATTCCAGGAGTAGAGCCTCGTGAATCATGGTCAATTCGAGATGCGTGGCCGGATTGTCCACAGGTATTCGGGCATTCTCGGCCAGCAACACCATCGTGAACGCCACGGCGGTAAAGGCGAGGCTGGGATTGAGCGCGAAAGACTGCGCGGAAACTCGTTCGGCGATGATGGGGAGTGCGGTGGTTGCGGACGTCAGGGAAACGACAAAAATCACGACCAACAGCGCGGGCTCCGCCAGGAAACCGATCATCATTTCGCGGCGGGCGCCCAGCGTCCCGAAGGCAGTTCCTACGTCCATCGCAGCCAGAGAGACAAACACGCGCGCAGTCGCGAGCAGCCCGACCAGCGCAATCGCGTCGGCGGCTCGCGTGATTGGTAGATGAGTCGCGATCGAGGGGATGACGGCGGCGGCGGCCACCATGGCGCCAAAGACCACGTACGGGGCGAGCCGGAATAGGCGCGAGGCGTTCTCGGCTATCACCGCATCTTTGTGGAAAAGCTTTCGGATTCCGCGGTAGGGCTGCAGAATGCTGGGGGCCGACTTATTCTGGAACCAGGCGCGGCACTGATTCACCCAGCCGACGAACACGGGCGCCGCGGCCAGCGCCAGGGCGATTCCCATCACTTGCACAATCCAGTCGAATACCCTCATAGCATGAGCGCGAGCAGGACAACAAGGGTGACAAAGCTATAGAGCAAATAGGTCGCAATGCGACCTTGCTGCAGCCAAGCCACTTTGTCGGCCGCGCGCCGAACGAGTGGGCCCAACGGCTGATAAAGAGCGCACCAAATGCGATCGCTAATCTCTAAGCGATACTTAGGTTTAGTGTCGAAGGGGCTGGGCAACTCGCGAACGATGGCGAAGAGGGGTTGGAACAGATGTCGAATCGGTTGACCGAAACCCTCCGCAGTGTCCTGCATGCGGCTATTTAGTCCACCCAATCCGCAATCCCAAGCAGGGCTCTTGCGAATTCGCTGGTGATAAAATAGACGCACATTGAAGATGGCCAACACTACTACGACTAGGATCACAGCAAAGAAGACCAGCGGTGCGTACGACGATTCCCGCTCGGGAATCGGCACGAGTAGCCACCAGGGTGCATTGCTCACCGGCAGCCCGCCTAATCCAAGCTGCTCAGTGACGATGCCGAAGAATGAAATGACGGTCGTCGGGAAGAAGCCGAGCAGTACGCAGCCAAGCGCAAGCCATGTGAGCCCGATGCGCTCTGCGATCCCCGCATCGTGAGCACGTTGCAAAGCGGTTTCTCTAGGTTGGCCCAGAAAGATCACCCCGAAGAACTTGACCATCACATAGCCGGCAAGCGCGGCGGCGAGCGCAAGCAGTGCAGCACCCAGCGGTAGGAGCATGTTGATGAACGGGTGTGGCACCTTGTACGCGAGCAGAAAGGACTGTAGTAATAGCCATTCCGACACAAATCCATTGAGAGGGGGTAGTCCAGCGATGGCCAGCACGCCGATGAGCGACAGCCACGCAACCCACGGCATTCGATGGATGAGACCACCCAGGTGTCCCAAATTACGCTCGCCGGTTGCGTGCAATACGGCCCCGGTGCCCAGAAACAACAGACTCTTCATGAATGCATGATTCATTGCGTGATACATCACGGCAATCAACGTAAGTACCGCCGCGGCGCGCATGCCGACGCCTGCAAATACCATCGCAAGCCCCAGTCCGGTGAACATGACTCCGACGTTCTCGATCGAGGAATAGGCCAGCAGACGTTTCATATCGGTTTGCGCAGCGGCAAACACCACGCCATACAGCGCGCTGAACAACCCGAGGGAGAGCGGCAACAGACCCCACCACCATAGCGGTTGACCCAGGAGATCAAAGCTCACTCGAATCATTCCGTACAACGCGGTCTCGAGCATGACGCCGCTCATGAGCGCGGACACAGGAGAGGGCGCGGCGGGATGCGCTTCAGGCAACCATACATGCAGTGGCACGAGGCCTGCCTTGGCGCCAAACCCAATCAGCGCGAGACAGAAAGCGATTGTCGCCCAATTGGGAGCGAGCTGCGCGGCACGCATGGCATCGAACGTGAAATGCCAACTACCCCCTTGAAGAATTCCAAAACTTAGCAGGATCGCTATCGCACCGAGATGAGCCATCACCAGGTAGAGAAAGCCGGCCTTGCGAATCTCGGGAATGCGATGTTGGGTCGTGACCAGAAAGTACGACGACAGTGCCATGGTCTCCCACGCCAGCATGAATGCGTACGCGTCATCGGCGAGCAGAACGAAGCCCATGCTCGCGAGAAACAAGTGGTATTGCAGACACAAGAGTCCCGGCGCGGTACCTTCACCTCGCCGGAAGTAGCCCGTCGCAAAAATCGAAATCCCAGCGGACGTGGCACCGAGCAAAATCAAAAATACGCCAGAGAGGCCGTCGAGACGCAGATGAGCAGGTAAGTCCGGCAGTCCGATAGGCAATATGAGTTGTTCGGCGGGGTGATGAAGACTCGTTGCTGCGACTACTGCCAACGCGACACCGATAACAGCGCCCACCGGAAAGAGCGTCCGCGCCACGAAAGTGATGCTTAGGGGTCGTACCAACCCTGCGAGTCCAACCATGCACCACGCTGTCAGCAGCACTAGACATAGCGTCAACGGCGAAGCGAAACCAAAGCTCACAAGGTACCGGCCTTCATAATCGAGAGTAATCGTTCACCACCCAGATAGGCCGGACATTGTCATTTGCGGGCATTAGATTTCTATTATAATCTTACGCACATCTAGTTGTCACTTAATGTGAGTCCTACTTGACTACCGAAGATCGCACCGCTCGGCTCACGATTTTGATTGATCCACGCAAGAAGATGCTGTTCGAACAATTGTGTGCGGAGGAGGACACGACGCCTTCGCAGGTCGTGCGTCGCCTAATACGGGGTTACATAGAGGAACGCATTGGCGAACCATGGACTCCCGTTTATGAGCGACCGGGGACCGCGCGCCGTCGTATTTCGGCCCGTCGAGCTTGAACGGAATTCCGCTGCAGGTAAGCGTGAAATGAGCACGTGAAGTGGCTCGTGGTGTTCCGACGCAGACCGGTCAGGACAGGTTTCGGCCGGCTGACGATGGCGCGCTTCGCTAGCACGCAGCAGTTCCAAATCGCGCTGGCGCTGAATGACCATTGATGCTGCGTACGCCAACGGAAAGCTCAGGGGCACGGAGTCCGTGATCAATTCCGATACTATTGGTGTGAGGATTCATCAGGCGCGGTGCCTTTGCAGCTGCAAGTTCGTGATTGTGGCCTCGTCGTTGAAGGTCTGAGCCTATACTGCAGGAGCGATTGGCAAACCCCCTGGGGAAATCCTGACACCGACGACTGTATTGATACTCGCGCTCATTCTGACCTTGTCGGTCGTCGCGGGTGTGGCGATTGCGCGTCGCCAGCCGGGCCGAGCATCGTGGCCCGCATCGTTGTTGTGTCTGCTGGGGAGAGGCATTCTCGCCCTACGGTATCGCGTCCACATTCAGGGGGCAGCCATTGAGAGGCGGCGCGCTACGCGGGGCATTCTATTTTTGCCGAATCACCCCGCCTTGATCGATCCTGTTATTTTGATCGCTCACCTGCATGGGAAATTCGGCGTCCGGCCACTCGCGCTCGCGGATCAGATCGAAGCGCCGGTGGTGCGCGCGTTGGCGAACCTACTCGGCGTATTGCGGGTTCCGCGCCTGTCGGAACTTGACGAAGGCAGCGTAAAGCAGGTGCAACGTTCCATTGATCTATGCATCGAGGCGCTGCAGCAGGGGCGAAAACGTGCTGCTGTACCCCGCCGGCCGACTCATGCGGCATCGGTTGGAAACCCTAGGCGGCGTGAGTGCGGCCCACCACATTATTTCGGAACTGCCCGACATCCGGGTTGTGCTGGTGCGAACCACAGGACTTTGGGGGAGCTCGTTCGGTTGGGCATCGGGCAGGCCGCCCCGGCTGAAGGATGGCCTTGTTGGGCACGTCCCACAGGTGCTGGCCAGCGGGTTATTTTTTACGCCTAAGCGAAAGGTGGAACTTCAGCTCGCTGAACCGGACGATCTTCCGCGCCAAGGGAAACGCGAGGAACTCAACGCCTATCTCGACAATTTTTATAACCATGCCGCGCCCGCCGCTCTATACGTGCCCTACAGTATTTGGGAGAAAGGCGGCACACGCGAGCTTGCGGAGCCCACGCTCGCGACGCGGCCCTCGATCAACGATGCACCTGCGGCGACCGGGCAGATTGTGCTGGCGCATCTGCGTGAAGTGACCGGCATCGACGGGTTGCGTGATGATCAGGACCTGGCGCGCGATCTGGGTCTCGATAGCCTCGCGATTACCGACACGCTTCTCTGGCTGGAAAGAGAATTTGCCGTGTCAGTGCCCGGGGTCGAATCCGTGCGAACCGTGGGCGACATGATCATGGCGGCCTGTGGCGGCGCATCGGCAGAATCCACGGATGTGCAGATCCGCGCTCCATCGGCCGGATGGCTGGCAAACGCAGGCAGCGCCCGCGTCCAAATTCCTGACGGCCCGAGCATCCAGCACGTATTTCTCGCACAGGCGCGCCGCAATCCGGGTCAAGTCATTGTCGCAGACGTGCAGCAAGGAAGCCGCACCTACCGCGATTTGATTACCGCCATTTTGGCCCTGCGCCCCAAGATCGCGGCGCTTCCCGGGCAATACGTCGGAATCATGCTGCCTGCCTCGGTCGCAGCCGACACGGTTTTCTTGGCGACGCTCTTTGCCGGTAAGACGCCTGTGATGATCAACTGGACGGCGGGCCTGCGTGTCGTTCAGCTTGGGCTCGATATGGTGGGGATAGAGAAGATACTGACCGCGGAACTGCTTCTACATCGCCTATCCGCTCAAGGGATTGAGCTCGCAGCGCTCGGGGATCGGTTAGTATCCCTGGAAAAAATGGCCGGTAGCGTTCGCCGGACGGAAAAGCTCTCCGCAGCGATACGCGCCCGATTTTCATGGCGCAGCCTGGATCGCTTTACGGCCGTTGATACCGCGGTGGTGCTCTTCACCAGTGGCTCAGAATCCTTGCCCAAAGCGGTTCCTCTGAGCCATCTCAATCTACTGACCAATATTCGCGATGCTCTGTCTAGCTTCCACATCTTTCAAAGTGACCGGCTTCTCGGCATTCTGCCCCCGTTCCATTCGTTCGGTCTGACCGGCACCCTGCTCCTCCCGCTCCTGTCCGGCGTAAAAGTGGTACATCACCCGAACCCGAACGAGGTCGCCGCGCTCGGTAAGATCATAGAGAACTATCGGGTGACGATTCTCTTGAGCACACCGACATTCATAGCCAACATTGTTCGTGCGCGTGCGGGACGCGATTTGACCTCGCTCCGTCTCTGCGTCACCGGAGCAGAAAAATGCTCGCGGGAGACCTATGATTCGGTAAAAAGTAGCTGCCCGCGAGCCATCATTCTGGAAGGGTACGGCATCACCGAATGCTCGCCGATTGTTTCAGTCATGCGTGAGGATGACGTCCAGCCTGGCACGATCGGCAAGCCCTTGCCTTCGGTGGTGGCGCTTGTCATGGATATCGACACTCACCGGCCGGCGCTGACCGGGCGAACCGGGATGCTGCTGCTCCGTGGGCCGAGCATCTTCGGAGGGTACTTAAGTTACAGCGGCCCATCGCCCTTTGAGACAGTCGACGGCGAAACCTGGTATCGCACAGGTGATCTGGTCAAGGCCGATGAGCAGCAGCGGTTGACCTTCATGGGGCGACTCAAGCGATTCGCAAAAATAGGTGGCGAGATGGTCTCGCTGCCGGCAATTGAAGAAGTGTTGATGCACTCTTATGCCCTGCCAGACGACAAAGGCCCGTGCCTTGCCGTGCTGCCAACCGCGGATCAGAATCATCCGGAGCTGGTATTGTTTACGATTCGGGAATTAGACCGGGAACAAGTAAATAGGACAATCCGAGAGGCGGGACTCTCTGGCTTGCACAACGTTCGCATCGTGCGGAGAATTCCGCAGATTCCGGTGCTTGGCACTGGCAAAACCGATTACCGCACGCTTGCGCAGATGTTGGCGACGGGCACGGCGCCGTAATCATTGGGTAACGTCTCACGTTGCGCCTCCGCAACGCAGGCCCTCACCGTGGACCTCTGCCAGGTACGTTGCGATGCATCTCGAAGCGGGATCATCAGCACAGGACATCAGGACGAATGGCGCACTCATTATCCCTTGAGTTATGCGCCCTCTAACTCGCCGATTACGCTTAGGTAAATCAGGCAATCTGCATCGGGAATCCCGAATGGTCGGACGACCCTCGAGGCGCGATCATGATGCGGTTCAACGGCGGGTAACTGAGAGGAGAGACTCATGAGAAGCGATGCTGATATTCGTCAAGACATGGAGAGTGAATTACAGTGGGATCCGAGCGTTGACGGCCGCCGGATCGGGGTCACCGTCAACAATGGTGTGGTCACGCTGACGGGGGATGTACCTCACTATTCTGGCCGATTGGCCGCTGAGGACAGCGCGAAACGCGTCTGCGGGGTACGTGCCATCGCAAACGACATCCAAATCAAGATCCCCGCATCCGGCGAGCGGACTGATACCGAGATCGCCGAGGCGGCGGCGAACGCGCTCCGCTGGAACGTGTCCTTGAGCGGTACTGAGATCAAGCCGGTGGTGAAAGACAGCTGGATATCGCTGACCGGGCAGGTCACCTGGGGCTATCAGCGACTCGCGGCCGAGAGCGCCGTGCGACATCTGATGGGCGTAAAGGGCGTGTCTAACGAAATCAGCGTCAAGCCGGCCGTGAAGGCATCAGACGTCAAGCAAAAGATAGAGGAGGCTTTTGAGCGGCACGCGCGCCTGGATGCCAAGGATATCCAAGTAGTCGTTCATAGCTCGAGCGTCACCTTGAACGGCCATGTACATTCCTGGCAAGAGCGGGAAGATGCGACGTTGGCCGCATGGGCCGCCCCCGGGGTCAACACGGTAGAAAACCTTTTGGCCATTCAGTAGCCGGGCTAAACGGCGCCTCGCCAGGTGTGATCAATCGCACGAAAGCGGTCATGCCTGGCGTCATTTTCCGTTTCGCCCGCGATCGTGATGGCTACCTGCTGACACCAGTCGCGGATCCCACTTACGATGTTCGGCCGCTTAGCCCACGGCGCGTTTTGAAGCAGTAAAAGTGAGCGGGCAAGAACATTTGCGACTTTCATAGATCCATAAGCACACTATGCGGACCAGGGCAGCAACACAATCTTGCCGCCGAGTCCACCTCTATCGATGCGGGCATGGACCTCGCTCGCCGCTGCGAGCGGCAGTCGGTCGACCACGACTGGCTGAATGGCGCCGGCGCGCAAGAGCTGGAACAGCGTCGCCATGTCTGCCCTGAATTCCTCTGGGTGAGTCGATCGACGGGCCGTGATGCTGTAGAAGACGGCGCTCCTGCCGCCGAACAGGAAACTCGCTGCGCTCCACAGCTTAAGCCTCGCCAAGCCGAGGCCCGCGGCAATCAGGCTCTCGCGGCCCACTGCCATCGTTTGTGACCCGTAACCGACGAGCAGCCCACCGGGCGCGAGGCACGCAAACGAACGGCCGAAATGCGCACCGCCGATCGCATCGAAGGCGATATCAACACCGGCCCCGGCCGGCGTCAGTTGGTGCACGGAAGTGACGAAGTCACCGGCGCGGTAGTCGATCGCCGCCGCCCCGAACCGCTCAATCATCGCCAGGTTCGCCGCGGAACACGTGCCAATCGCCTTGAGACCGAGGTGGCGTGCGAGATCGAGCAACGCCGTACCGACGGTGCCCGAAGCGCCTATGACGAGAATCGTGGCGCCGCGCGAAAGGTCGCGGCAGCGAGTGAGCATCTGAAAGGCGGTAAGGTAAGCAAGAGGGATGCAAACCGCCTCGGCCGCGTCGATGCTGTCGGGGATCGGCACGAGCAAGCGCGCCGGGCGGATCGCATATTGCGCGTAGCCACCCACGACACACAGATCGGCGACCATCTCGCCCTCGAGGGGGGCTACCACGCCGGCACCAATCTTCTCGACGACGCCGATGATCTCGTAGCCAGGCGTGAATGGCAGCGGCCCCTTGAAATCCGGGTAGCGGCCGCGCCGAATCATCGTATCCGTAAAACCGGTACCGGCGGCGAGCACCCTGATGCGAACCTCCCCGGGTCCTGGCTCAGGAATCGTCGGCACCTCTACTATTTGCAGGACTTCGGGACCGCCGAATCGGGAGATGCGCAGGTGTTGCCAAGGCATTCGATCAGCATAGGCGCACGGTCATTGCGCGTCGAGCGGTCAGCTGAATATCGCCCAGTGCGGTGGCTGTAATTTACCAGCCTCCCACTGTGCTCATTGCTCATGATTATGCGAATCATGAGCCGATCCGCAATTCGGATATGTACGTATACCTCGAGGGTCGTCGCGGGCATCTACTGTCGCTTTAAGGGAAGGTGCGAATAGCCAGTCGATGACAACTGGCGCAAAGTCACATCATGCGGGTGGGTTTGGGGCCGGTGCCGCTTAAGAGACTTGGCCTGCGAGGCAGTCGAGGTGTGCTCTTCGCCAAACCGCAGGACACCCGACCACCAAGGAGAATCCTCGATGACTCCGCACGAAAACATCCTGCCGCCACAGCCGTCGCAGCGGCCCCCTCATTCGTCGTTGCGAGTCCCTGTCGCCATCTCGCCCACGCATGTGCACCTGACTGCCGCGACGATCGAGGAGTTGTTCTGCGATCGCTATCACCTCCATGAGCACGCTCGTCTAGGGCAGCCGGCGCTGTACGAGGCGGGTGAGACTGTCACCCTAATCGGACCCCGCGGCCACTTGGACCATGTTTGCGTCATTGGACCCCCGCGGGCGGAGAATCAGGTCGAAATATCGTCAACAGACGCACAGATATTGGGCTTCACCGCCCCCCTACGCCGATCCGGGAACATTGCCGGAACTCCCGGCGTTGTCATCAAGGGTCCAAGAACGAGTGTAAGGCTGAGCTGCGGCGTGATCCGCGCGCTGCGCCACGTGCATATGAGCCCCGCCGATGCCGAATATGTCGGGGTCCAAGATGGAGACCGCATCGATGCGGTGATTCCCGCTCACCGCCCGCTGATACGGTTCCGAGGCGTGCTGATCCGCGTATCGCCCGAGTTTCGTCTGGAATTCCATCTTGATGCGGATGAAGCCAAGGCGTTAGGCCTTAAGTCCAGCGATCACATCGAGCTTCGGCCCCGCGCGCGACGTAGCCGAGGGAAATAGCCAGTCTCGATACACACGGCTCACCAGATCACGTGCGAGCTTTAGAAAAATAATTCTTGTTAAACAATGGCTTACGAGAAAACATGCACTGCGCTATGTGATCCCACGACCGAGATAGGCCGTCGTCTGGCACGTTAACCCTGAGAGACAACCATGGCGCGCTGATGATCTGATATATAGAGAAGCTGGATTCTCAGACGGATTGTCTTTATATGCGCACGGTTCCACCCGATCTGGCGCGCAGTGCCCTCGACGCGGCTCCGGATGCGATAATCATTATCGATGCAGCCGGCATCATCCGATTTACCAATCGGCAAGTCTCCGCGGTGTTTGGGTACGAGCACGAAGAAATCATCGGCCAGAGTATCGAAGTCCTGCTACCCGAGCGCTTTCGCGCACGACACATCGTGCACCGAGAGCACTATGTCAGCAGCGTTCGGACGCGCCCCATGGGCGCTGGACTTGCTCTGTTCGGGCGGCGCCGCGACGGTAGCGAGTTCCCTGTCGAGATCAGCTTGAGTCCTATTGAAGATCAGGACCGCATCCTGATCGCCGCCGCCATTCGAGATGTCACCGAGCGCAAACGAATCGAGGCTGAGCTCATCGTGGCACGCGAGGCGGCGGAGGCTGCGCGGGAACTCGCGGACCAGGCGCGCGAATCCGCCGATCGGGCAAACCAGGGTAAGAGCCGCTTTCTAGCGACTGCGAGCCACGATCTGCGTCAGCCGCTTCAGACCCTCGAATTGCTGAATGGCACCCTGCGCCGACGCGCGAACGATCAAAGCTCGATCGAAGCCCTCTCGCAGCAGGAGCAGGCGATCGGCTCGATGTCGCGCCTCCTCAATGCCTTGCTCGACATCAGCAAATTGGAGTCCGGAGCGGTCAGACCGGAGCCCACCGATTTCAGGGTAGCTACCATATTCGAGGAGCTGCGACTCGAATTCGCGGGTATTGCAGCTCACAAGGGCCTGAAGCTCGAGATCGAACCTGCCGACGCCGTCGTATACACCGACCCTTCGCTGGTGGAACAGATCTTGAGAAATTTAGTCTCGAATGCTGTCAAATACACCCGTGAAGGCTGGGTACGCCTGCGTTGTCTACAAGAGCCGGCCTTAGTGCGCATCGAGGTGCTCGATACGGGGGTCGGGATCCCTCCGGATCAACTGGCGTACATTTACGACGAGTTCTATCAGGTCGGCGTTCCGGCCAACTCGTCCCGAGATGGATACGGCTTGGGGCTCTCCATCGTGCAGCGCCTCGTGAAGCTGCTCACGCTTAAACTCGACGTGAGCTCTGAGGTCGGCAAGGGATCGGTCTTTTCACTGGCGCTTCCCGCGAGCCGCGAAAAGTCGATGGCGCCAACCGAAGTCGCCGACGCGCATCTCGCCAGCCCCCAGCCGGTTGGTGAACCGCGCGTGTTGATCGTAGAGGACAACGAGGCGGTTCGCCGCGCCACATGCATGCTGCTCGAATTGGAAGGTTATCACGTGACGCCGCTCGGCTCGCTGGCGGAAGCCTTGACGCATGTCCAGCAAGGGCACGGTGTCGACCTATTGATTACCGACTACCATTTGCGCGACGGCGAAACGGGCACGCAAGTCATCACGACGTTGCGCGAGATACTCGGAATTTCATTAAAGGTCGTCTTGACGACCGGGGATACGTCTACGGTTATCAAGCAACTGCCGCGCGATCCCTGCCTGCGGATCACGAGTAAGCCCATCAAATCCGATGAGCTGCTCACCTTACTTCGAGCACTACTCGCTACCTAAAGACGCTTCCCATCACCGGACGATCCGCGACCCGTGGTCCCGTCGCGAGCACGGGTGGCAAGCAACTCACAGATTACGGGACTTTTGCCTTCGTACTCGCCGAGAGCAAACTGTAAATCGGACATCTCCCCACGGCCCCGGTCAATATGAAGAACAAGCCAAACGGGATCAGCCACCAGCGCGACCCCGGCAGGAGAAAGAACTCCCATCCCGCCATGATGCCCACGAAGATTCGTATCGTTTGATCGAGTGCGCCAACATTGTCTTCCATCGCATGCTCCTGGTTCCCGTGGCTCAAACCTTACCGAAAGTGCAAGCGTTGCGTCATTCGGACAACTACGTGTACGCCCTACGGGAAAACGCGGATAGCAGTCGATTTGCCACCATCTTGTTCCATGTGGGGCCTTCTTGGAGTGGCAAGCATGAGCACCTATGACCGCAACAACCGCGGTTCCTAATCCATATCCACTGGATGTCTCGTCCGCGAGGATCGACCGGTTGCACACGGCGGCGGAGCCTCACGAAATGATCGCCGAAGGTGCCTACTAGATCGCCGAGCGTCACGGCTTCATGTCCGGTCACGGGCTGTCCGATTGGCTCCCGGCAGAGCGCGAAGTGAATCGAGTTTGCGGTCTGTTGGACCCTTCGCCACCCTGGGATCATCAAATACGCGCCTCTCCAGCGGCCGCTAGGCGCGAGACACGTCGCGCAATCGTCGTATACGCTTCAGCAACTGGCGTCTATGCGCCTTTAAGAGGATGAGCATCGCTCCGGTCACGACATAACACTTATATTGCCTACGAAGCCATTGGCGCAGCTGCCGCTCATCGTGTAGGTCACCGAGCGTCTTTTGCAGGCCACGCAATCGAGCCAGGTCGCCCTCCCGCGGCGCTCCGAGAAGGGGTCCGAAGTCTTCGAGAAAATATCTTGCATCCTTGATCCGCAGGCGAAGCCGGTGGAGCTGTCGCGTCTTGCTTAGAGCGGCAGGCAGATCGTGCAACGATCTTCGGTAACGCTCGCTGGCATCTCCAATCAACTTCGCCGAGAAGCCTTTTCCGGTACTTCGGACTAACGCAATTTCATGTTGCCGTAACTTCCACAGGCGCTTGTCCCAGTGCGGCTCATGAATTCGCTCCCGAAGGGTGCGCCGCGCGACCGCGCGCCCCCCCTCTACCGCCTCTCGGAGGACTTGTGCCTGCGCATGTTCTTTCAGGTGCGTGCGCGCCAGCCAATGACGTACCAGTCGGCTGCGCACATCTGCATCGCGAACCGCGCTGCATTCCCTCCTGATCGCCGATAGGGTACGCGTGCAACCCGTGCGCTCTTCGGAAGGCAATTGATGTTTCATATATCGAAGCGCGGCTTGCAGCCGGCGCACTGTGATTCGCGCTTCATGGACCGCTTTGGGGGTCGGGCGGCGCGCCAGGGTCGATAGCGCGCCTTCGATGGCCTCGGTCAGCTGCGCGAGCCTCTTAAGCACGACCGATCGATCAACGCGGCGAGTGACGGTGTTTGGTGTATCGAGGATCATAAGCAAGGGCTCCCGCGCTACTGGCTGCGCACGAGCGCTGCCGTCCCATGGAAATACTCGCGGACTTTGGCCGCGAGTTGCGGATCGGTCATCTTATCCGCAGTCATCACCTCGACCACGCGCGCGCCGAGCTTATGCCGATCGAGCCGCTTCTTGAATTCGCCCTTGGCCTCGCCAGGGCCAAGAATCAGCAGGGCATCTAGATCGGCGATCACCGCCGTCACCTGGTCGTAATAGGCGTTGAGCTCTCCCGTGAGGGCCATTTGACGGCGGTCGTCTCGCGGCACTTGGCGGGCTTCGAAAGAGCCCTTCAACGGCGAGTCCCCTCCCCGCGATAGATGCTTGACCACGTGCGAGGCCACGTGGAGGGGCCGTTCCGAGTCTGAGTCGAGGATCACCACGATCGCTTCGCGATGATCAATCCATACGCCGCCTTTGCCTGTCATCGTGACTCTCCTTACCTTATAGCGTTAGGGAGTAAATCACCTGACGCGGATCGCTCGGATCCGGCATCGACGCCATTCCCAAATCCTTCGCGAGCGCTGCCATGGCACTATTGTCCGCAAGATCCATTGAATAGAGGTGCGTGACGCCATTGAGCTTCGCCGTTTCGATCAGGTGCTTGACAAGGTTGGTACCCAAACCCCGGTGTTGCCACTCATCGGATACGGTAACCGCCATTTCGCGGGTATTGGAGCCGGCCGCCGGAGAATAGCGAGCCACTCCAATCTCCACTTCGCGGCCGCCTTCGGCGCACCGTGGCGACAAACGCCATCGAATTCTTTGCCATCGACATTGCACAAGCGTCTCAACTCTTGCGGGGGCAATTCGCGTACGCCGCCCAGGAAACGGTAATGCTTGGCCGCCGGCGACAGGCGCCGAATGAAGTCCTGTTCCATCTCGAGGTCGTCGATTCGGATCGACCGAATTGTCACGCTCACCGGCCACGCGAGGAGGCAGTTCCTGGCTCATGATCTAGGCTCCTCTGGTAGGTACGGCGCCATGATATTTGGTGTGCTGCCTTGTCTCGCCATCGTGGATTGCCGCAGTCGACCCTCACCACGGCGCGCCCGCATTCCCCTAAGGACTTGCTCGTAGCGCTCGCTTAATCAGTTGCGGGCATTATCGCGTGACGTGGGATGTGTGCCTGGCGCGCCGTGAGTCCATCGGATCTCGCTCGTGCCGGCCCGGTGGACGGCACACTATGGATGTACCCCAAAGCCCGGATTCGCAGCGCTTTGCAACGCCGCCCTCAGGAATCGTCCTGGAACGCCCTGTGGCTGTGGGGAGTGTAGGCGTGTCGCACCCGCGGCCACCGGGTTGGCGAGACGTGCTCGGTATCATGCTGGTCATCGGGATACTCGGCCTGATGGGGACGGCCGGCCATCAGCTCGCAGTGGTACATCCTGTTCAATATCATCGCGGGTGCGAGCGCATATCCGAGCGATTTGCGCGAGGCCGCCGCCAGCTTTCGCATACGACCGCTGCGGTGGTGGCGCGATATCTGTATGCTACGTCACGGGCGCCATCACTCCCGGGCCTGGACTGCCAGCATCGTCTCCGGGCCGTCATTGGGACCGACCAGCTCGATGCGCTCGGGCGGCATGACCGAGCGCTCGGCATCGCGCTCGTCATGTCCACCCTCGTCATCGCCATGAACCGACTCTTATGGAGACCGCTCTATGCCTTCGCCGAGCGAAGAACCCGACTCGATTAGGCCTCGCACGAACGCATCCCCCGAAGAAGGCGCCATCACCGAGTTCCGCCAGGTGTGCCATACATTCGCGAAGGCGTCGGGCGACCCTTTGGTCGTGCTGGCCAACATCGACGCCACGCTCCGTAAAGGCGGGATCTTGGGTCTTCTCGGACGCTCGGGGTCCGGTAAGTCGACCTTCCTTCGGATCGCCGCGGGGCTCGTGATGCCGACCTCGGGGAACGTGCTCTATCGCGGCGCGCCGCTGCGCGGACCCTCCGCGGGCATTACGGTCGTTTTCCAGAGCTTCGCGCTGTACCCCTGGCTCAACGTCATCGAGAACGTGGAAGCGGGCCTCGATGCGCTGCGGCTGCCGCGCGCCGAGATGCGTCGGCGTGCCGAGGCTGCGATCGATCTGATCGGTCTCGATGGATTTCAGGGGGCATACCCCCGCGAACTGTCGGGCGGCATGAGACAGCGGGTGGGATTTGCACGCGCACTCGTTGCAGACCCGGTCGCGCTTCTCATGGACGAGCCTTTCTCCGCGCTCGATGTCCTGACCGCCGAGGCCCTACGGACCGATTTTCTCGATCTCTGGATCGGCCATAAGCTTCCCTTGCAGACGGTGCTCTTGGTCACGCATAACATCGAGGAAGCGGTGCTGTTGTGCGATCGAATCCTCGTCCTATCCTCGAACCCCGGCCGCATCTGCTCAGAGATCCCCATCCCGCTCGCGCATCCGCGCGATCGGCTGAGTACTGAATTTCGTGGCATCGTCGATCAAATCTATTCGATATTGACGCTGCGCTCGCTCGAATCCATCCGCCTGCACGGCCAGGCGCCGGTGGGCGTGGCGCTACCCCTGCCCTTCGCCTCGATCAATCAGATCTCGGGACTCCTCGAAACGCTGCTCCCTCCCCCCTACGGCGGGCACGCCGAACTCGCGGACCTTGCGCGCAAGCTTGCGTTGGAGGCCGACGAGCTCTTTCCGATTGCAGAGGCGGTGCACATTCTTGGCTTTGCCGAACTGACGGGTCGCGCATTAAAATTGACCGCCGCGGGCCGGGTTTTCGCCGAGAGCAGCATCGAGGTGCGCAAGCGATTGTGGAACGAGCATCTGTTGCGTTTTGTGCCCCTCGCGGCCCATATTCATCACGTGCTCGAAGAACGGAGCGAACACTGGGCGCCACGCTCGAGATTCGAGACCGAGCTGGAAGATCATCTCACCCGCCGCGATGCGGAGCGGACGCTTCGGGCGGCGACCGGCTGGGGACGCTATGCGGAGCTATTCTCCTACGATGCGAAATCTCGCCGATTCACCTCGCATATCGGGTAGATTCGCAGAGCCCAAATGCGGTCGTAGACCGTTTTAATCGGGGAAGCTCCAACCGACGAGGTTCAATGAGGGCCTCGGAGCTGCGCCGCCGCGCAGTTGCGAGGCGCGGTGCGCATTCGCGGGTAGGTCACAGGGCGGCAGTCCGAAACCGCACGTCCTAAATCGCGCGTGCAGGTTACCCTGCGATCGCCCGCGACATCGCAGTGATGCAACGTGATGTCAGTAGCAGGGAATCAGCTCATCCGCGACGCGTTGCACTCCGGGCACCGATTCCACCAGCGCAAAAAGCGCCTTGCGCTCCTCCGGGGAATCAATCAAGCCCCAAAGATGCACGACGCCATCGGCAACGATCACATTGCGCTCCCCGAAGCCAGTCCAGGATTGCTTCACCAGACGGTCCAAGATCTGCAATCGAATGGCCTGATCGCTAGATGCTGCCGCGGCCGAGAGGGTCCGTTCAGTCGCGGATGCGAGCGCCTGGATTAAATTGGCGCGGCTGACAATGCCGATGAGTTTGCCATTCTGAACGATGGGCACCCGTTTGATTCGTTTTCGTTCGAGTATAGCGGCGATTTCCGACAGCGACGCATCCGGGGTCGCGCTAACCACCGTCTCGGACATGAGTTCACGGACCCTGCGTCCGTGGGATTTTGCGTACTCCGCCGCGAGCCGGCCTGCAGGCATCACCGCCTCGAGCCACGCGGGGTGCCGCTTCTCCGTGCCGATTTCCTCACGGCTCAGGAGGTCCGCCTCACTCAGGATGCCGAGCACCCGCCGCTGCTCGTCGATGACCGGCAAAGCACTGATGTCGTGGTCCGCGAGCATCTTCGCGGCCCGAGAAACGTCGTCATCCGGTCCAATGGTAATGACGTTGCGCACCATCACATCGCTTGCTTTCATGAGCGTCCTCCAATCAGACGTGGCTTGCCAATGCACTTGAGCCGTGCCGCAGTGTAGATTGCCGATTGTTGCACGAGCATGTCAGCGCCAGCTGCTAAGTACCTAGAGAGAAATCCCCGCAAAGAGACATGTTGCAGGGCGGCAGACTGCAAGCCGCCCGCCCCATGAAGCCAGGCACGAGCCCCGCCACCCACTCGCGGCACCCCGGCCTGGCGACGGACCCTATAGCAACCTACTGGACGGCCAGGTGATTTTCTACGGCATTAACACCGGGAGCCGCCCACGCCGCAAGCGTCGCATCTTCGCGTTCTCGCCAGCTATGCACATGGCCATTCAAGGTGACGCTCGCATTGTGAACGACCACTTGAATGTCCTTGGCGTCGAGCATTGCGTGTCGCCTGAAGGCCTCCTCGATCTTCTGCTTCACGTCCGATATCTTGACGCTCGGCTTCACGCTGATATGGTTCAAAACGGCTTTCACGCCCATCAGATGTCGCACGGCGTTCTCGGCAACGATTCGCTGATAGCCCCAACTCACCTGTCCGCTCAGCGACACGCAGCCGTCTTTCACCACCGGTGGCTCGATCTCCGTGCCGCTCAAGGACACATTCCAGCGGAGTGCGCTCGCTGCTGCCTCGGCGATATCGGTATCAGATCGCGCGCCCGACACCGGGATCTTAATCTCGATGTCATTTGCGATGGCCCGAACTCCTTTGACGCGCTTAACACTCTCCTCGGCCGCCCAACGGGCAAAATAGTGAGGCACGTCCCCGGTCAGGGTAACCACACCATTGCTAACGGCGACACCAATTCGCTTGCCGTCAACGCTCGGCTCCCAATTCAATTCGCTCTCTACGTCTCGACGAATGTCTGCATCGCTTTTCATGAGCTTTCCTCTGTGCGGTTTACTGTTGAACTACCACATGATTGCTCGCGGAGTATCGCTACGCTATGCGTGTTTCCCGCTACCGATTACTGGATCTACGTAAAGCGACGACCATTCGGTGTGGCGTATAGAGCCCCTAACTCCGGCGTAGTTTTGGTGCGCTCACGGCGCGTCATATCGAGGAGTCGCGACAGCTCGCGGACGAGTCTAGGGAACTCGACGTTCGGCCCACCGCTTGGCCTGGATTATGGCGATGCGAATAGCCTGCCCCTCATCATAACCCTCGGCCAGTAGCGCGTTGGCAATCTCGATCGCTTTTTCGCGTATGAGGAGAGGCAACTTCGCCATCGATCGAGGGAAATGAGTGTCATTCCAAGGCATGGTTTCACCTGGGCCCACACACTATCTCACCGTGTGGGCCGCGCTCTTCGAGGCAGCTCACCTGGAGCGCGGACGGTCGTTGCGCCTGTTGACGATCTGATCCGCGGCGACTCCAAACCGTTCCGCCCGATGCGTTGGTGTACGCATCCCATGCCGGCTTCTCAATGACGTAGCGAGTGTTCTTGCGCGCTGTCATGGCGATCAAAGCCCGAAAGGATAGGTGTCGGGCAGCCCTTCAAGCTCCTCGCTTCGCAGCGGAGTCACCGCACAGGTCTCGTCGAACCAGACATACTCATCGAACTGGCGCGGCAGAACGGCCTCGAAATAATGACTTTGCAGCTCGGTCTCGGGCCGATAGATTACGCCGATAGCTCGCTCAAGCTTCGGCTGCATCAATCCCGCGAGCGGCGACGAGCGCGAAAGTCCCCGTAGGGGCAGCAAGAAGCGCGGATCGCCGGTTTCGTGGCAGAGCCGCTCGTAGCTTCCGGCGAGCGAGGCGCGCACGTTTTTCACTTCCATGGGCTCGTCCCAGTTGGAAGCCGCCGCTACCGTGCCAGAGTGCGTGCCGAAGCCGATCGAGTAGCATCCCTTGCCGAATCCCTCGCGGCAGAGGTGACCGATGTTGTATTCATCGCGTGCGGACATCTCGGTCGCGGCCGAATCGCCGATGTGCGAATTGTGCGCCCAGACGATCGCCTTGCTTCGCGGGCCGTGATAACCCATCAGGTTCTTTAAGGTCTCGAACATGTGGCTATCGCGCAAATTCCAGGATGCCCGCGAGCCATAGTACATGATGCGATAATAGCGTTCGGCGTTCGCGACCAGGGGCGCGTTCTGCACGGCGTCCATAAATCGCTCGCCGTCGTGCTCTGAATAAGCGCCGCGCTTTCTCAACAGGTCGGTCAGCATCGAGGTGACCTCGCCTTCGCAGGTGTGGTACTGGCCGGTGAGGGTCGCATGTCCGTAGACGGCGGGATCGGACTGCCAGGGCGTGAGGCAGCCGTAGCGTTCGCGCGCCAGCTCGGCCGTCTTGGGGTCGACGCTCTCCAGGTAGTCCAAGATCACCTGGATCGAGTTATACAGGCTGTAGAGATCGAGCCCGTGAAAAGCCACGGCCGGCTTCGCGTGTGCGTTGTACTCGCGCAGCCAATCGACGAACTCGCCGACCTCGCGATTTCTCCACATCCACGTCGGAAACCGTGCGAATGCCGTCCATTCGGCAGCGGGCACCTTATGGTGTCTCACGTAATTGTCGATTCGCGCTGCATCCGGCCAATCGCCCTCGATGGCGACGAAGGAGAAGCCCTTCTTCTCGATCAGTGCGCGAGTAATCCGTGCGCGCATGCGATAGAACTCCGAGGTCCCGTGTGAGGCCTCGCCGAGTAGAACCACCCGCGAGTCACCGATCCTCTCGAGCATCGGCCCGAGATCGGCCGCCTCAATCGAGGCAAACTTCTCGCTCGATCCTGAGATGGCCGCCGACAGCGCGCCGTCCATCGGCTTTGCGGTGCGCCGCCCCTGTGCGGTCCAGCCTTCCGCCCCCACCAGCGGTACGAAGCAGACGTCCGCGAGTTCCTCCGTTTTGTATTCCTGCTGACTCACGCGGGTGACGCGCACGAGCTCCTGCAGGCGGCGATCCGCCCCTACCGGTATCACCAGGCGGCCACCGATCTTGAGCTGCGCCTTGAGCGATTCGGGGACCTCCGGGCCGCCGGCGGCGACCACGATCGCATCGTAGGGCGCGTGGTCGGACCACCCCAGCGTTCCATCGGCGTGCAGCACGTGCACGTTCCGGTATTCGAGCGTGCTCAGGACCGCCGCCGCCTTCTCCGCGAGCTGGCCGATGCGCTCAACGGTGTACACATCCTTGGCGATTCGCGACAGCACCGCCGCGGCGTAGCCGGAGCCGGTACCGATCTCGAGCACTTTTTCGCCGCCCTTGAGTTCCAACGCCTCCGTCATCATGGCGACAATGTACGGCTGCGAGATGGTTTGCCCTTCCGCGATGGGAAGCGGCGTATCCTCATAAGCAAATTCCCGCAGCTCCGGCGGCAGGAAGGCTTCGCGTGGCACGCTGCGCATGGCCGCGAGCACCGGCTCGGATCGGACGCCGCGGTGCAAAATATGACGCTCGAGCATCTGCGCTCGCTGATTTACAAAGTTGGTGTCGTTCACGTGGACCCGTCCTCATCCAGTCGGCAGACCCAAGCACTTCGTTTCGAAATATCGCATTGTTCGCGGCCGTGAGACATTGCGAGTTGCCACCGGATGTTACGTAGCGTCCCGCATTGATTCCGGCTGGGACGTGAATGACCTGACGTATACGGAAAAACAAATAGCGCCCGTTCAGTGGAACCCGAGAACTCTGGGCGGCAAACGCTTCTCTAGGTCATATTTTTATTATAGTAAAGAGGATTGCCGGTCACCTCTTCGTGGATCCAATCGGGGCGCTTAAAGTTGTAGCCAACAGACGGTAGCTCGATCTCCGCTAGGATGAGGCCCGCGCGCGGCGCGTGAAACTCATCGATCTCCCAGACCAACCCGTCATATGGTACGTAATATCGCGTCTTATCGATGAGCGGCTCAAGGCAGAGCTCGTGCAGTATTTGCCGCGCATCGAGCACCGGAATCTCATATTCGAATTCGGGGCGCGCGATGCCTTGCGAGAGGCCCTTGATCGTAATCAAGCCTTTCTCGTCCATCGTGCGTATCCGTACGGCGCGGCGCGCATCCCGGGTCAAGTATCCCTGAACGATCCGCACCGATCGGGCCGATGATCGCCACGCATCGCCCAGGACGGTGAACTTGCGCTCTATCTCGATCCCCATAAACTCTCCGTAAGTCGATCCGCTCTCGTTTAAAGACGCCGGCGTTGATCATTTGACGCCTGGATTATCTGCGGTGGACATCGACCTTCGACTGTCCCCGCGATATCGGCCCTCCAACGGTTGCCGCGTACACTGGCACGCCCAATGGGACCCCATGATCCGCTTCACGTTGCACCGGAGGTCGCCTTGCGTGGAACTACGTATGTCCGGCGCGGCCTAAGTGGGTAAGCTTGCGCGATAATGACCTTACTGGACAACTCCATCGCGATATTCGCACCGGCGGCTTCCGCACCGCTGGGTACGCGAATCGCCGCCGCTCTCGGGTGTCGCACTCTCACCTCATGAGGAGCTGGAGTTTACGGGGCGCGAATACAAGCTTCGCGCCCTCAGGTGTGTCCGCGGGCGGTCCGTCTACGTGGTCCAATCCCTTTTCGGGGACGCCGTGGAATCGGCCAATGACAGGCTCTGTCAGCTCCTATTTTTCATCAATGCCCTGAAAGATGGCGGCGCCGGAAGCGTGACTGCCTGCGTGCCCTATCTGGCCTATGCGCGCCAAGACCGTCGCGACGCCCCGGGCGATCCGCTCACCGCACGCCACGTCGCCCAACTGTTCGAAGCGGTTAAGGTCGACCGGGTCGTGGCCCTCGACGTGCACAACCTCGCCGCTTTCGAGAACGCGTTTCGCTGCGAGACCGTGCATATCGAGGCGGCCGCCCTCTTTGTGAAGCATTTTGCCGCAAATTCCGCCGGCGCTGAGTATGCCATCGTCTCGCCCGACATCGGCGGCGTCAAACGCGCCCACCGCGTTCGAGAGCTTCTCGAGACGGCCCTCGGCCGCGCCGTCTCCTTTGCGCTCATGGACAAGGTGCGAAATGCCGGCATCGTCAGCGGCGGCTTGTTCGCGGGCGACGTTACGGGACGGCGCGTCATCGTCGTCGATGATTTGATCGAGCTCCGGAACGACCGTGCTTCGAGCGATCGATGCGTGCCGTCGCGCGGGCGCGGTCCGTATCGACATCGCGGCCACCCATGCGTCCTTCTCCGCCGAGGCGCAGCGATTGTTTGAGTCCGACGGGCCGGACTCGGTCGTGGTCACTGACTCGGTGGCGCTCGACCCGAATCTTCGCTCGCCATACCGGCGCCTCGCTCACCGTGCTGAATACCGCGGCGCTGTTTGCCGATGCCATTCGCGCGCTCGAACCGGATGTTTCCCGCGCCGGCAGCGCGGGCCCGCACGCCTAGAGCGGCGGCGCTTGTCGTCCCGGTACTCCCCTAGTCGTTGAGGGATGCCTTGCTCGGCGGTTCGATCGTCTTGCAGCAGCGAAAGCCGAGATGGTAATTCGCATGACTCGCCGGATCCATGACGCGGGTGCCGTGCCAGAAGGGCGCGCGCCACCGGCACCAATCTTCGTGTGCACGGTAGGTATCGAAGATGAACCAGCTGCCCTTCATCTCCGTATAGCCGAGCTCCTTACTGCCGAGACTCGACATTTGCTGCTCATTCAGCGGCAGATTCATATGCTCCGCGCGCATTGCCGTTCAGGTCGTAAACATCCAACGGACTGTGACAAGCCGGAAAATCGCCGGTCGGATAGGTATTAGAACCGCACAACTGCCACCCGCCACCGGGGCAGCCCGGGGTCTTAAAGCTCCCCGTCGCGCAGATTCCGCGCTGATATTCCGGGCCGTAACTCCAGGTCTTATCGGCCTGATGGGCGAGGTTATGCGCGATGCGCATTTGATGAATGGCGGCTTCCGGCGGCTGGTTCCGCGCGAGGTCGAATCGGTAATCGGGCGGTTGCAGACTCCCCGCGCACGCGCCCTCCCACTCATGCGCATCGCACAGACGCTCGCCCTCCGCTTCGCAAATCTGCGCGGCTTCGCGGGCCTTGACCCACACGACCGGATACGCACACGGAATGTTCGGAAACTCGAACTGATCGATACAGACTTTGGCCTGTTCCGCCGTCCCCTGTCTTCGGGTCATAGAGAGGCGCCAAGTATTTGCCGCCGCAGATCCGCTCGAACCGCGCATTCTCGTAGCTCACGCCCTGCTCCTTGAGCTTGGCCGCGCACTGCGCCGGGGTGAATGGATGCTGAGAGATTGTCGGATTGCCCTGGCCCAAGACCGCGGAATGCGCGAATATGGCGCGAATGTCGCGCATCTCCTGATCGCTCAGATGATGGACCTGCTGAAGTTGTTCGAACAGGATCTCGTTCTGCTCGCGCAGGGTCGTCTGCGCCGGTGCACGGATTGTTACGACGAGGAGCGTGCAAAACAGCAGTGTCCGGGCCAAGGTCGTTACCTCTTCTCGGTCAGATAAAAGAAATCCCGATCGTCGGGGAAGCTCAAGAAGCGCGGTGCGAGCTCATCCCCGCCCTTGCGGTCAACCTCCGCCATCCCTTCGATGAGGTGCTGGACGACGATGCGTCCATCGCGGTGCGTATAGAGGGCAAAGTAAGTATGCTCGAGCGCATTCATGTCCAAATGCATGGCGTAGCGGCAGCCATAGGCTTCGAACACGCGGGCCATGGCGCTCGGTGTGGCCGTGGAGAAAGTAGCCGTAGACGAGAAAGCGCGCCGTACTCGATTCCAGCAGGCAAACGCCCGCGCGGAGCGTTCGTAAATGTTCCTCGCTGGACCCTGACCAATTACCGGGCCCCCAGCTATTGACCAGCGCACCGGCGGTGGACGTGCCAGTCTTCTCATCGTATTCGATCAAAGGCACCCCGTTCTGTCGTGCATATCGGATATGGGCGAGCGAGGCATCGTCGGCGGCCGTCCAGGTTTTCATTGTGACGGCCTCATCGTCATAGACGAGCAGCGTCGCGAGTTGCGGCTGGAGCTTACTGAACACCGTGCCTTCCTGAATGAACCCATAATGGGAGCCATGATTTTGCTCAGCCAGCGCCCCGTAACGAAAGGCGCCGTGTTCGCGTTTGAATCCGCCGGCAAACGTCGCCACCGCCCGTGCGACCGTCGGCGGATTCACCATGCCGTTCACCACCAGGGGCGAGGGGCTGCCGATACCGTCGGGTCCCGGAAGCTTTGGATCGCGCACCGAATCGAGGGCACGTTCCGACCATCCGACGCGCGGATGATCGGTGCCGAGCGCGAATCCCAAGTCGAATCGCTGCAGATCCAATGCCACCAGATAGTCCAAAGCCCCTGCCTCGACCGAGTCGAGCTCGTTCAGGCTGCGCCGGTCCGCGCTCGAGAGGGGCGCCGCGATCGCCTGCGGCTTGATGACACTCACGTACACTCCCGCCACATCGCGCGCCGCATACCAGCGTCCGAGGAGAAGACCGGACGAGCGCTGTCCGACATCGATTCCGAGGTCTTCGGGCATCACGGCTTGTCCGCTAAACGCAACGCCCGATCTGCGCGGCTCGCAGGCCCGGCGGTGAGACCTCCGCCGCTGCGGCGAGCGCTCCCGCACCGCCCGTTTCGATAAAGGCGTCCGCAAAGAACTCCTGTTTCACGAAGCCGACAATCCGCTCGCCGCCCCAGACATGGTCACGCAGAAAATTGGTCACGCGTTCGAGATGGGTATAGGTTCCGGGGACGGCATTGCGCAAGTACAAACGGTCCTCGCACAGCGGCGCATACGGCAAATCCGAGCGCTGCGCTTGCTGCAACGCCGTCGTCCCTTGCCCCGCCCCAAAGATCACAGTCGATCTCGCGGCCATCGCTTAAGATCCGGATACCACTGGGATGATCCGCGTCGATCGACAACCGCTGGGCTTTCGGCCAAGGATTCTCGAGATGGTAGGCCTCCGACTTACCGCTCCGGGTCCACCGGATCGTGAGCAGAAACCACGCATTGATCTGAGGATTCAGATTGGTGAGCGTCGCCTCGCCCGCCCCGTCTGGCCCTTGATCGCCGCGCACCGAGAACTCCACGCGTTGCGTCCGTCTAAACGGCTGCAGCTCGATGATCGTTGTTGGAGACGTCCGCCTGGTATTGCACCCCGGGGGATGCGGGCGCCTGCCCATCGGCAGCCGTGCGACTGCATGAGGCTCGTGACGGCAACCGCACAGACCAAGGCACCGCCGAGCCTCAGGAGCGCGGACGAGCGGCCGGACAATCCGGTTGGTGCGTGCCCGACGCATCGGTCCGGGCTCTGTCACAGGGAAAGCGCCGCGAGCAGCCCCATCCCCGCGATCGTCCAGTAGCTGACTCGGTCGGTGAGTGCAAACATCACCGGGTCGCCGACGATTCGTCCGCGCTGGGCCGCCATCCAGACATAACTCACCCAGTACAGGAGCAGCAGGCAGACCCCCCAGAACACCTCGTGTCGTGCATAAAGTCGCTGACTGATCTCCGTATTCGTATAAAGCGCGAGCACCATCACGGCCAAATAGCCGCTCGCAATGCCCTGAACCACCAGCATGCCTTTGTCGCGGCTCAAGTAACCCCGGGCGTCGGGCCGGTCCCGCCGCCGGGCTGCGCTTCCAGAACGATGAGCTCCGCGTATCGTTTGATGAGTGCCAGGCTGAAAAAGAGAAATACGCAAACCGTCAGGAGCCAGGCGGAGATTCGAATCTGCAGCCGCGACCGCTCCCGCTGCGACCCTGAGCGCATAGCCACTGGCGAGCACGAACACGTCCACCAGCGGGATGTCCTTGAGCTTCATCGAATAGGCGATCATCAGCGCGGTGTAGAGACCGATAATCCCCGCATACGCGATCGAGAGATGCAGCGCGAGCCCAATAGCACCCAGCAACAGTAGCGGCACCATCAAGAGCGCGTACGTCAGCGGGATCCGCCCGGACGCAAGCATGCGCTCCTTCTTGTGGGTATGGCGTCGATCCGCCGGTAAATCGAGCAAATCGTTCAAAAGATAAAGACCCGATGCGCACAGATCAAACGCGATGAACGCGAGCAAGACGCGCTCCAAACGCCCGAACTCGAACACCTGGTGGGCCGCGGCCAAAGGCACGAACAGGAGTGTATTCTTGACCCAGTGTGTCGGGCGCAACGCGTCGAGGTAATCTTGCCAGCGCGCCGGTGGCTCCTTGAAGAGCTTCTCGACCGGCGTGAGTTCCGCGATCGACTTCACCAGCTGAGGTGCGGCCGATGCGAACAATGCGCGCCGTGCTGCGCACCAAATCTCAACGTCTCGACGGTCATTGCCGATGTAATCAAAACCGCGTAGCCCAAAGGTCGCGATCAGACGCTCCCGCTTTCGCCTCCCGACCAGATTAATGTGGCCATCGCTCGCCATCACCTCATCGAAGAGACCAAGCTCTCGGTTGATCTCGGTGGCCAGCTTCTCGTCCGCACCGGTGGCAAGAATCAGCGAGCGGCCGAGGCGCTTCTGATCGCGCAGAAACTCGACCAGCTCCGTGCGGTACGGCAGGCTATGAATGTCCGGCATCGCCGCGGCGGCAACCCGATGCTTAAAGTAAGCGCGCCCTCTGAGCCACCAAAAAGGCAGCTGCAATAAACTCCAGGGTTTCATCCGCACCAGCGGGCAAGATCGATTCGATCAAGGAATGGGTTCGCAACAACGTGCCGTCGAGATCGACCACGAGCGGCACTCGATCCGCGCCATCCGCGGGCGGACTCGCTATGGCGGCTAGAAGAACCATTTCGCGATTCGCCAGCGCGCCCTTCTTCCAGGGCACCCGATGAGTCACGCCCGTCCTCCCGCGGTACTCCTCACGATGCTCGACATACCAGTCGTAGTTGCGAATGAGGGCCGTTTGGTTGGAATACCGCGGGACGAACCCGAGCCGGTTCGCCAAGCGCTCGATCGATACGAAGCTCTCCCGCGCCGCCGTTTCGTAGATCCACTCATAGAGGGGCGAGAGATGCAGTCCTTCGAGCATCTTGAGCAACAGAATCACTGGTGCGGCGGGGAGGCCGATCACGTGCTTGCCGTGCCCGGCCCGATCGAGGACCGCTTGAAAATTATCGCGCATCGTGCCGAACTCTTGCGCGCCCACGTTAAAGGTGTCATCGACCACCCGCTCCTCGAGCGTCGCGCAAAGCACGATCACTTCACACAGATCCGCCACATCGAGCAGCTGATATCGATTGTTTCCGGATCCAAGCACGGGGAAGTTCCTCCCCTCGTAGGCCCAATCGTAGAGCAGTTCGAAAACGCCGAGCCGCTCCGGCCCAACGAAGCTCTTCGGACGAAGAATGGGGACGCAAAGCCCTTCTTCTCGAGAGTGCAGGCAGAGCTCTTCCGCAGCGATCTTCGCCGCACCGTAGGGACCGACACCTTGCAAGCGATCATGCTCGTACACCGGATGGTGATCGAGAATGCCGTACACGGAGGTGGACGAGATGAATATGAAACGGCGTACTGGGTGGCGGGCCGCGAACTCGAGAAGCGTCCGCGTGCCGCCCACGTCGGTCGATTGGATCTCCTCTTTGCTTGCGAGCGGGAGCGCCGCGGCGCAATGCACGACGATATCGACCCCCGTCATGGCGCGCTCGACGGCGGCGGGTTCGCGAATATCGGCCTGCATGACGTCGATGATATGCCGCTCGGGATAGTCAAAAGGCGCGATATCCATGGAGCGGACCTTGAATCCCCGCCCGAGTAAGCAGCGGCATAGATTGATGCCGAGGAATCCGGCGCCGCCGGTGACCAAAATTGATGCTGACATGGCTGATCTGCCTTGACAGGCCCTCCTACATCCAGGTTGGGGCACGCCTCGAGAGTAATGGCAATGGCGCCGCTCCGACACGTCGCCGATGGGGCAGAGTCTGTGTGCGTTGCAGAACGCTATCTATAGGGAATGCAACCTACCGGGCTGCAGGTTACCCTTAGTGAGCATCCGCCTTGAGTGCGGACCTTGCGCAGTAGAGGCTAGCGGAGTTCGGACAGGGCGGCCGAGATGGCGTTCTGCGCTTGCGTCTTCAGTGTCTGGATCAAGCCGAGGGTATTGGCGAGCGGTCCTTCGCCAGTTAAGGCATCGGCCAACCGGCCATCTTGCATGACGTCGAATATGGAGCGGGGCTTACCATTAACAAAGACGCGCGCGCTGATCAATCGCGCGCCGTGGCTATAGTCCGCATATCGCCAGCCATGGACCGTGCTCAGCGATTGAATGGGCTTACCGTCCAACATATGCCAACCGTAAATAGCCACTCGATCCACATGGCTCCACAAGCGATTGGTCAGTACCAAATCCTTCTTATCGCCGGCGGTCAGATCGCCCAACGATACGTCCTGCGCCACGCGCTGCGCCCTGACGAGTTCGTCGTGGCGCACCGAATAGTCGGTCGAGCGCATTTCGCTGCTGGCGGGCAGGGGCTGCGGCGCCACATGGACGGTCGCTTGCGCATAGATGGCATCGACAATGCGTGGGGTCGGGAGTGTGAAGCCGGTTTCGGATGCCAGCGACAGCGCCGTCGCCAACCGCATGGGCATAAGCAGGAAGTCCTGATCGGAACCGATTGCCAGATAGTCGGGAGCCGCGCAAATCACGATATCGATGGGCAGCCCTTCCCCAGCCGACGCGTGTAACTCGATCGGGACCAAGCGGCGCAGGAACTGTGGGATATTGCCCGTAAGCAATTGCTCGCGGATACGCATCTCCCGCTCATCATCCGTCAAGCCGCGGAGTGATTGCGCGAACGCATGGCCGCCCAGCGCGCCGACCGGTCGGTCAGGCATTGCCTGAGTTAACGAATCGTCGCAGGGAGCTCGCGCGGGCGCGCCCCAAGCACCGTTCCAGCCGACCACGAGGAACCCGAGCACGGCAAGCCAAAACGGGATCCAATTTCTCATTTTAAGACGCGGTCCTGGGCTATTCGCGGGCTGGGCAGTATCGCATGGAAGCCCGCCGCTCGGGGAGATCCCCTAGTGGATGCGGTAATCCTCGACTATCACCACGGCCGCGCGCCGATTACTGTGATGCCACTCACACCCCCTCACTTCCGAGAGGCCCCCGACATGGTCGCTACCGACGTCATCGATCCCGATCAGAGCGCCGATTTTCCCGCCTTTAACCCCAAGGATTTGACGGCGGCGGCATTTGCGCACCCCATCGTCCGGCTCGAGGTGCGTGAGACCCACATCTCGTGGGTGGTTTTGACCGGGCCGTTCGCTTACAAGATTAAGAAAAGCGTGCGGTTCGACTTTCTCGATGCATCGACCCTCGAGCGCCGCCACGATTTGTGCGAGGAGGAACTGCGCCTGAACCGACGCTTGGCCGATGATCTTTACGTGGACGTGGTTCCGATCACCCGGGAAGCCGGGGGCCTGCGCGTCGGCGGACAAGGGCAAGTCCTCGACTATGCCGTGCGCATGAAACAATTCGATGTCGCCCAAGAGCTGCCGGAGCTGCTGGCCCGCGGTGCGGTGAGCCGCGCTGAGATCACCGATCTGGCACTGCGGCTGGCCGACTTTCATCGCCAGGCTCCTAGCGCGCCTGCGAGCCGTGATTTCCCGCACACGCGAGAGCTCCATGATGCCGTGCTCGGCAATTTGGCGCTTCTCCTAGCGCACCTCGATGATCAGACGCTGATGGCGGAAATGAGGGCTGTCATCGACTGGACGCATGACTATCTGAGGGATTCGCTGGATGCTTTGCGTTCGCGTGAGGCGCACGGGGCCATCCGCGAATGTCACGGCGACCTGCACGCGGGCAATATCGTTCGGTGGGCGGGTCGACTGGTCCCGTTCGACTGTCTGGAATTCGATCCGAAGCTTCGCTGGATCGATGTGATGAATGACATTGCATTCCTGGTGATGGATCTCACGGCACGCGATCGCGCCGATCTCGCCTTTACGTTTCTCGATGCCTATGTCGAGCGGACCGGGGACTACGAGGGCCTGCGGCATCTGGGCTTCTACGCCGTCTATCGCGCGTTGGTGCGGGCCATGGTCGACAGTCTCGGGGCAGAACAAAGCCCCGCGCGTCGGGGCGAGCTCCACGCCAGGCTCAAGTCCCGGATCAAGGCCGCGCGGACCTATGTCGATCGGCCCCGACCCGCGCTGATCCTCATGCATGGACTGTCGGGCTCCGGGAAATCCTGGCTGAGTGAACACCTCATCGCGCCTCTCGCCGCCGTTCGCATCCGCTCCGATGTCGAGCGTAAGCGAATAGCGGGGGTCGAACTCGAACAATGCCGCAGGCGATTTCGCGGCAAGGTATTTACAGCCCGGATATGACTCGTCGCACCTACGCGCGTCTGCTCGAATGCGCCGAGAGCTCCCTCAAGGGCGGTATTAACATCCTCGTGGATGCCGCGTTTCTCACTCGCTCGTGTTCGCCACTTATTTCAAGAGTTGGCCGCGCGGGAGGGATCGCCCTTCATCATCCTCGCCTGCCAGGCCGACCATGCCACCATGGTCCGGCGTCTTGCGGAGCGAGGGCAACGGCGCATGGATCCTTCCGATGCCGATGCCGCGATCCTCGCCCAGCAGCCGCAGGTTGCGGATCCCTTGGATGACGAGGAGCGCGCGAGCACACTCCTGGTCGACACCACGGATCCGAACGCGTCTCATAACGCCTTGGCGGCGATTCGGTCCCTGCTAAGTATCGATGCAGACTGAATTGCTCAAAGCCACGGCGCTGCGCAGACGTCCTTACCCGTCGAGGCCTCGGCCCGCGGCATGACCGCTTTTGGGCTTGTTTGACCGTGAACCAGCAGCACCGGGACGGTGCAGGCGCGCACCACGGCCTCGGCGTCGCTTCCCATGACGAGCCGAGCAAGTCCGCGGCGGCCGTGGGTACCCATGACGACCAAGTCCGCCGCCAGGTCTTCGCCTCCCCGAGAATCAGGTCTGACGCCGGGCCCCCGACCGAATCGAGCAATACCGAGTTCGTCTTGACGCCCTCGCGCCGCGCCGTCATTTCAGCCGCATCGAGAATATTGCGACCCGCTTTGCGAAGCACCTCGAGCGCATCGCACGCGTAAATGCCCGCCCCGTAGCCCACTTCGAGGATAAGATCGTTCACGACATGCACCAACCGAATCTCGCTTCCTTGACTCTTGGCGATCTTGATCGCCTCCGTGAGCCCCGCGGTGGACGCTTGACTTCCGTCGACGGGCACTAAGATTTTCGCGTACATCACGACCTCCTGTTTGTGTGCTTGACTGACGCCCAAAAGCGCGTGACGTGGAATAGTCTTGCACGCTCGCGCGGGCGCATCTGCCCGGAATAACCGCTAGCGTCTGCGGCTTTTGCGTAGTCCTCTGCAACCGGCGCAAACGGACGGGTGCGGGAAAGCACTCCTGCCATTTCGGATTGCCCTCATTGTTCCCCCGGGCCTCGCGCGCATGGTGTGAGTCACTTCACTGCGAGAGCACGGCGCTTACATGGGCGGAATCCTTCACATTGCGTACAAACTGCTGGTCAATGACCGGCCCAAGTATTTAGCGCTCCTGGTCGGAATCACCTTTGCGGTGTTCCTGATGATCGAAATGACCTCGCTGTTCGCCGGCATCTTGATGCGCGCCTCGGCGACCGTCATCAATATTGGTGCCTCCATCTGGGTCATGGACCCCTCTATCCAGACGGTGGCGAATACCATTCCGCTTCCGAACTACGTTCTGGACGAAGTCCGAAGCATCCCGGGCGTCAAATACGCCGTGCCGCTCTATTCGGGCGCGGCTCTCTTAAGGCTCCCAGACGGCAGTTACCAAGCCGCGAACATCGTCGGCCTGGACGACACGAGCCTCTTCGGCAGGCCCACGCTGTTGAGCGGAAAGATCGAAGATATCTTCGCCGAGAACGCCTTTTTTGCCGTCAAGGATTCAGAATTCTCCAAGCTCGGCAACCCGCAAGTGGGATCGGCGTTCGAGCTCAATGATCACCGCGGCCTCATTGTTGGAATTGCAACGGTCGCCTCGAGCGGGCTTTTCGGCGTACCTACCCTGTACACGACGTACAACCGCGCATTGCAATACATCCCGAACACGCGCTTCACAATCTCCTATTTGCTGGTGGAGCCGAAATCAGTTGCGGACGTGGCCGCGATCAAAGCCCAGGTCGCGAAGGCCGGCTATCTCGCGCTCACCAAGCAGGAGTTCACCGCGAAGATCAGCAAGTTCTACATGTATCAGACCGGCATCGGCACCAACATGCTGATCATGACCGTGATCAGCTTCATCATCGGCCTTTCCATCTCCGGGCAGACGTTCTACACATTCGTGATTGAGAACCTGGAGAAGTTCGGCGCGCTCAAGGCCATCGGCGCCAAAGGCCGCGAGCTGATCTACATGATCCTGTTTCAGGCCTCCTTCGTCGCGCTCACCGGGTACGGCTTCGGCGTCGGGCTCTGCGCCATCATCATCTGGCTCGCTCGACTGTATCTGCCCGATTATGCGGCGATGATTTCGATTTGGAACCTCATCACGGCCTTTGCGATGGTCGTCCTCATCGCCGCGAGCTCGAGCTATTTCGGCGTGCGCAAGGTTCTGAAGATCGAGCCTTTCGACATCTTCAGGGGTTAGGACCATGGCGAATATCGCAATTCAGGCCACCGGTCTCAATAAGTGGTTCGGCGAAGGCGAGGCTCGCACGCATGCCGTCAAGGACGTGAACTTCGATGCCTTTTTCGGCGAGATCCTTTACGTGGTCGGGCCCTCCGGCAGCGGCAAGACCACGATGCTCAGCATGATCTCGGGAATCCTTCGGCCGAACAGCGGCACGGTCAAGATCGAGGATACCGACGTCTGGACCCTGAGCAATGATGCGCTCGCGGAGTTCCGGCTGCATAGAATTGGCTTCGTATTCCAGGACTTTCATCTTTTTCCGCGCCTCACCACCGCCGAAAATGTTGCGATCCCCTTGATCTTGCAAAGGCGTCCCTGGGATGAGGCGCTCAAGGAGGCGGCGGTAGATCTCGAGACGGTCGGCTTGAAGGACAAGACGCAATTGCCGCCGGTGAAATTGAGCGGTGGCGAGCAGCAGCGCGTCGCCATCGCCCGCGCGATCGTCAGTCGGCCGGACATTTTGATTCTCGACGAGCCCACCGCCTCCCTCGACGGCGACACGGGACGGAATATCGTGAAATTCGTTCGCGAGCACATTCTCTCGGACAAGCGCTGCATCGTCATCGTGACCCACGACAGCCGCATCTACGAATACGCCGATCGCATCGTAAAAATGGAAGACGGCAAAATGATGGGTGTTGAGAAGGATAAGTTGGATGCGCAGTAAACTCATTTTCTTAGTTTCTGGCGTGGGCCTCATATTGGCGCTTGTCAGCGCCTATATCTCCGGTCAGCAGCCGTCGCCCTTACCGCCCGCCTTCAATCCGGCCGCGAACCCCTACGCCAAGGGAATCTATGCGGAAGGCATTATCGAGAGCAGTCAGGCGCACGGCGAGAACGTCAATATCTATCCGGAAGTCCCCGGACCGATCACCGAGGTCCTGGTGAGTGAAGGGGCGTCCGTCCACAAGGGCGATCCCGCTATTGCGCATCGATGATTCGGTGCAGCGCGCGACCGTCGAGCAACTTCAGTCGCAGGCCGAAGCGGCGCGCACGCTCTTGGCGGAGCTCAAGGCCGAGCCGCGGCGCGAGAATCTCGAGGTGGCGACCGCGCAGGTCGACAATGCGCAGGCCACCCTCAAAAATGCGCAGGATCAGCTCGAGAAGCAAGAACACTCCTACGCCATGGAGCCCAAATCGGTGAGCCGCGACGCACTCGATAATGCCCGGAACGCGGAAAAGATCGCCGCCACCAATCTCGAGGTCGTCGCCAAGCAATACGCACTCACCAAGGCCGGTGCGTGGATCTACGACGTTCAGAACCAGGAGAAGCAATACATTGCGCTTGTCCAAGGCCTACGCGTCCTCGGCCGCCTTGCTCGCCAAATACACCCTTGCGAGCGCCCGGCGGATGGCATCGTGCGCTCGATCCAGGCCACGGTCGGCAGCTACGTATCGCCGCAGGGTGCGTATGACAGCTACACCCAGGGAATGGACCCGCTCATCGTGATGGGCGCACCCGATGAGACGCTGCAGGTTCGGGCCTATATTGACGAGATATTGATCGATCGGCTGGCGGAGCCTTCCAAGCTCAGTGGCGAGATGTTCATCCGCGGCACCGATAAGCACGTCCCGCTCACCTTCGTGCGCGTACAGCCCTTCGTATCCCCAAAAATCGAGCTTTCCGATGAAAGACAGGAGCTCATTGACGTGAGGGTGCTGCCGGTGATTTTCCGCTTTGCAAGCCCACGGAGCCTGCATGTGTATCCGGGTCAACTGGTGGATGTCTATGTCAGCCCGAAATAAGGCCGCGGCGCCAACGGCTCGACGCACCGTGAAATTCATTGGGGCGAGCCGACTGACTGCCGGCATAGCACTGTTGTGTGCGCTCGCCGGCTGTGCCGTGGGCCCCAATTTCCACCGACCGGATGCGCCCGCGGTTTCGCACTATGCTGTCGGGGCGGATCCTCAATCCACCATGTCCGCCCACGGTGCCGCGCAAACGTTTGATCCCGGCGTACCTGTCGACGCCGACTGGTGGCACCTGTTTCAATCCTCGCAGCTCGATGCGGTAATCCGGGAGTCTCTTGCACGCAACCCCGGACTCGACGCGGCGCGGGCGAGTCTGCGCGCGAGTCAAGACAACTTGCGCAGTGGGTACGGCATTTTCTTCCCGTCGGTCGATGCCGAGGTCGGCGCCACGCGCGAACGCTACAGTCCCATTACCTTGGGCCCCGCCGGGCGGGTCACGCCGTCGAGTCTATTCAACTTGTTTACGCTCTCCTCGAGCGTGAGCTACGCGCTCGATGTCTTTGGCGGGCAACGTCGTTTGATCGAGGGGCTCCATGCAGAAGTCGATGTGGCCCACGCCGATGCACAAGCGACTTACCTCACCTTGGCCGTAAACGTCGCGAATACCGTGGTCGCCGTGGCGGCGTATCGAGCGGAAATCGAGGCCACCCGGCAACTGATCGAGCTTCAAAAGCAGCAGGTCGATATCGCCAACGTGCAGGCTCAGGCCGGCACGGTCCCCTACTCGAACGTGCTAATTCTCAAAAGCCAGCTCGCCTCCGATGAGGCGATGATCCCGCAGTTCGCGCAAAAGCTCGCGCAAAGCGATGATCTGCTCGCGGCACTGGCGGGACATGTGCCCGCCGAATACTCCCCTCCCTCGGTGCGCCTGGAGGATCTTGTATTGCCGGGTAGGCTGCCGGTTAGTTTGCCCTCCGATCTTATCCGCCAGCGCCCCGATATCCTCGCGGCCGAAGCCACCGCGCACGCGGCCAGCGCCAATATCGGCGTCGCAACCGCCGCCATGTTGCCGAGCGTCACCTTGAGTGGGGGGCTCGCCGCATCGACCACGAGCCTGAATAATTTGGTGCCGGCGAACGGACATGCATGGAGCGTCGGCGCCGGTGCAACGGCCCCGCTTTTCGAGGGGGGAACTTTGTGGTTCAAGCGGAAAGCCGCCATCGACGACTACCAGCAAGCGACGGCCCTGTACCGGCAAGTGGTGCTCGCGGCCTTTGAGCAGGTCGCCGACACCTTGCGCGCGCTCGACCATGATGCGCAGATTCTCGCGGCCGAAGATGAAGCGCTCTCAGCAGCCGCGCAAGCCTTGCACCTAGTTCAAGCCAACTATGAGGCGGGCATTGCCACCTACTTGGATGTGTTGGTGGCAGACACGCAGTTCCACCAAGCGCAGCTGGCCGATCTGCAGGCCATCGCGACGCGCTATCAGGATACGGTTGCATTATTCGCCGCCCTCGGCGGCGGCTGGTGGAATGCCGGGCTGAACGATGCGGGCGCCCATCGATAACCTAACAGGTCCCCCCTGCGGTAGCGGACCGTTGTAGCCTATGACCGGCGGCGATGACACGCTAATGTCGGCGAGGATTCACGGCGCGTGACACGACCTCTCCCTCGTCGAAAAAGGCGTCAAAGGCGGACATGAGCACCGATCTCACCCAAGCTCCGATCGACCCCGCCATCCGGCAGTTACACCAATTAGCGCTCGACCTGCGATGGTCGTGGAATCATGCCTCCGATGATCTGTGGAGAGAGCTCGACCCAGAGCTATGGACGCGGACTCATAATCCGTGGGTGATCTTGCGCACCGTCTCGCGCCGGCGCGTGATCGAAGCCCTGGCCGACCCCTCGTTCCGCGTCACTCTCGAGCGCCTCGCAGCCGCAACGCATGAGGCGGCCACGGGGCCCACCTGGTTTCAGCAGACACATCCGCGTTGCGAACTGGGTGGCATCGCCTACTTCAGCATGGAATTCATGGTGAGCGAGGCACTGCCGATCTACGCCGGCGGATTGCGGATGCACCGCAGATCCTCTGGCAACGATAAGGGCTTTTTTCGCTCGGCTTAGCATGTCCAGTCGCCGCTTACCGGGCGTGGATGGCGTCTTTCTCTCGCACTCTCCTGGAAGGGCCCCCCGTTCTGGGAAACTCGCCTTTTACGCCCCTGGGCGGGTGGCCGGGAGTTCTTGGGCCTGGCCAATAAGCTATAGGTTCCCAGACCGCCCCCGCTGTGCCTTACGGGGACGACGCAGGTCCTTTCGGTAATCCCCAGCTACATGCGCGGCAAATCTTCCGGCAGACTCTTCAACTCGAGGGACGGGAGCCGAAAGGTACCCGGTTTTCTGCCGCTGGCAAACGAGGTGGTGACAGTGCACGATTCTAAGACACAGTGGTCTGGCTCCGCGGTCCTCTTACAGCGAATGATGGAGATCGCACGCGCATCGGCACTCGCTGAGATGGCGAGTGGTATCGCTCATGAGCTCAATCAGCCGCTGGGTGCCATTGCGACCTATGCCCAGGCCGGTGAACGCATGCTGAATCGACCCGCGCCTATGGTGGATCGGGCCTTGGACGTGTTTCGACAGATCAGTCAGGAGGCCCTCGGCGCCGGCGAAGGCATCAAACGCATTCGTCGCCTGTTCGAGCACCGCTCGCCCGACCGCACCCTGTGCCAGATGCGCGAGATTATCGAGGAACTGCGCCCCGCGTTGGATGGGCTGGCGCTCCGAGCGAACGGAGTCGTGAACGTTCATGTCGAGACGTCGTTGCCCGATCTATGGATCGATCGCACCCGAATTCAGCACGTCCTGTATGCCTTGACGGATAACGCGGTCGATGCAAGCGAGGGACGATCCGCGAGTCCCTTAATCCGGATCGGCGTCGCCGCCGACCAATACTCGGTCGAGACAAGCATCACTGACGCCGGGACCGGGGTACCTGCGGAACTGCAACCCCACCTCTTCCGGCCGTTCTTCACCACCAAGGCCGAAGGCACGGGCCTTGGCTTGGCCTCCAGCCGGGCAATCGTCGAATCGCATGACGGAACGATCGGTTTCGAAAACCTGCCGACGGGCGGCAGCCGCTTCTGGTTCCGATTACCGCGAACGGCGAACTGACCGTTACGGGAGATTCCGCTCATCCGCAGGTCGCTTCGCCGCCTCCCTGTCCGCATCGAGCTCGAACCACATGGCATTGAGCACCCCGAAGGCGCAGGCGAGGCCGAGACCCAAGACCCAAGTGAAATACCACATAGCGACTCCTCAATAGCTCGTTTCGCGATTCGCATGGATGTATTCAGCCGTGACGGGTCCCCGGAGCACTCGGTACACCCAGGCGGTATAGGCGAGGATGATCGGCAGGAAGATCACCGTAGCGATAAGCATGATGCCGAGCGTGCGCTCGCTGCTCGAGGCATCCCACACGGTCAAGCTGTGGCTGGGCTCGGAGGAAGACGGCAACAGAAAGGGAAAGAGGCTTATCCCCATGGAGCCGATCACCCCTGCAATACCCACGCTGCTCACGATCATCAGCCCGAGCCGCGCGCGTGTCTTGGCCCACAAGGCCACCAGTAAGGGTGCGCCGATCCCGCAGGCCGGGGCGAGCATTGTCCAATGCCAGTGCGCGTAATTCGCAAGCCATGCGCCGCTTTGCAGGACGGCAATCTTAGCGGTTGGATTGGGCAGCCCCTGGGGCACCAAGCCACTCTGAATCGCGACGCCATACCCGCTCGCCCAAAGCCACACCCCCGCGACGATATACAGTGCACACCACACGAGCGCACTCACGCGCGACACTGCCCGCGCGCGAAGCGACAGGGGCTTTTCAGTTTTCACAGCCAGAAACAATGCACCCTGGGTCATGAGCATCGCCACCGAGACCAAACCACAGAGCAGCGCAAAGGGATTGAGCAGGTCGAATAGACCGAACGCGTAGGCTGCGCGCAGCTCCGAATCGAAGCGGTATGGGACTCCCTTGAGTAGATTCCCCATCGCCACGCCGAACACGAGTGAGGGCACCGCACCGCCCACAAAAATCGCCCAGTCCCAATTTCCGCGCCAGCGGGCACTCGGCATTTTGCTGCGGAATTTGAATCCCACGGGCCTTAAGATGAGCGCCGCCAGAACCAGGAGCATGGCGAGGTAGAAGCCCGAGAAGCTCGCGGCGTAGAGCGCGGGCCAGGCCGCAAAAATAGCACCGCCTCCCAAGATGAGCCATACCTGATTGCCTTCCCATACGGGACCCACGGTATTGATGACCACGCGCCGCTCCGTATCGTCTTTTGCGATGAACGGCAGCAGCATGCCCACCCCCAAGTCAAAGCCATCCATGATGGCGAAGCCGATCAGCAGGACCCCGAGCAGCAGCCACCAGATGAATTTCAGCGTCGCATAATCGAACATGGCAAGACCCTCGTCATCTTAGGGAGCGCCCACAGGCAGGGCGCGGGGTGAGGCATGAGGCGTTGTATGCTGCTCAGGTCCTCGTTGGATGTACTTGTGCAACAGGTACACATCGATGACCGCCAGAATGCTGTAAAAGACCACAAAGCCGGTGAGGCTCAGGGCGACGTTGGCCGCCGGAATCGGCGAGACGGCGAGAAACGTCGGCAGTACGCCCGCAATAGCCCAGGGCTGACGGCCGTACTCCGCGACGATCCAGCCGAGTTCCGCGGCCACCCAGGGAAGCGGGAGGGCCCAGAACGCGACTCGCAAGAAAGTCCGACTGTTCATCAATCGTCGCCGAGTGGCCAAAACGAAGCCGACCGTGAAGAGCCCGATAAAGAAAAGTCCCAACGCCACCATCGCCCGAAACGTCCAGAACATGGGGCCGACGGCCGGCACGGTATCCCACGCGGCACGCTCGATTTGCTGGGCGCTCGCCTGCGCCGGATCATCGACGTACTTGCGTAGCAGCAGCGCGTAGCCCAAATCGGCGGCGTGTTCGGTGAGCGTCTGACGTGCTCCGGCATTGCCCGCATCTTGTCGCAGCACCCGCAGCGCGGTGTAGGCCGGTATGCCGTTCACAATACGCACTTTGGCCCGCTCGACGAGCTCAAATATGCCCGGCACTTCTTGATCGGTTGAGCGCGTCGCAATGAGCCCCAACAGCCAGGGCACTTGGACTCGGGCCCGCGTCGTATGGCTGGCAGAGTCTGGGATTCCGAAAGCCGTAAACGCGGCAGGTGCGGGTTCCGTATGCCACTCACTCTCGACCGCCGCAATCTTCATCTTCTGGTTTTGCGTCAACGTGTAGCCGCTCTCATCACCCAGCACCACTACAGACAGTGAGGCGGCGAGACCAAAGCTCAGCGCGACGGTCGCCGAGCGCTTTGCGAGCTCAATATGGCGCCCCTTAAGTAGGTACCAGGCGCTGATTGCGAGCACAAAGATGGCACCGGTCACGTACCCAGCGCTGACTGTGTGCACGAATTTCGACTGTGCGACCGGATTGAAGATGACCTCGCGCAGCGAGTCGAGCTCCATGCGCATGGTATCGGGGTTAAAGTGCGCCCCGGTCGGGTTCTGCATCCAGGCATTCGCGATCAAGATCCACAGTGCCGACAGGTTGCTGCCGATCGCGACCAGCCAGGTCACCATGAGATGTTGGCGGCGGCTCAAGCGGTCCCAGCCAAAGAAGAAAAGCCCAATGAAGGTGCCCTCGAGAAAAAACGCCATCAACCCCTCGATGGCGAGCGGGACCCCGAAGATGTCCCCGACATAGTGCGAGTAGTACGCCCAATTGGTCCCGAACTGAAACTCCATCGTGATGCCGGTCGCGACGCCCATGGCGAAATTGATTCCGAACAGAATGCCCCAGAAACGCGTCATTTCACGCCAGACGGTGCGCCCCGTCATGACGTAGACGCTCTCCATGATGGCGATGAGGATCGAGAGGCCCAGAGTCAGCGGGACGAACAGGAAGTGATACATCGCCGTCGTTGCGAATTGCAGACGGGATAGGTCGAGAAGGTGGGTAGAGTTCATGGATTCACCGCCGAATGGTCAAGGAGCGCTATGGCAGTCGTCTCTGGATCTACTTTCGGACGATGACTCTCTGCGAAAAAGCAGTAATAGAGGCCTGTCAGCAGACTGAGCTTGATGGCGAGGGCGATTAGTATGTCGCGCCCCACCACCCCGCCGGTTCGACTTGAAGCCGTCGTTTGTGTGCCAGTTACCATGTTTATCCCTGAGTGCCGGCTGAGGAGAATAGGCGACGCGAGGCCTCCTGAAACTACGCGATTCTACGTAGCAGACCCGACCTTAGGGTTAGTACGTATGCGACGAGGCCCGTTGGGCGGCCACGAAGTGTGGTTCGGTAATGGCGAGATCTTAAGCATCCTCGGGGCAGAAGCCGGGGGTACGGCTCCTGCGGCAATCCAGCCACCGAAGAACACGGCGGCTCATGAGGCCTCGCACGAGCAAGCCGCTGGATAACAGTCGGTTCCGCGCTTCTGCACGGCACCGCTATCCCTCTTCTATAGATTTCACGGTCGAGACACGCAGCCATGTTGACAGCTGCGACTCCCATGGCGCCCCGCATGACCGAGAAACTACGGATCGGACCGCGAGCGTACGTAAATGTCCTGATGGTACGCCTCACCCTGCGCGATCAAGATGATGTTCGCCTCGAATAGCAATCGCCCGCCCAACGGAGACTTCTATGTCGCTGCCCATCCGTCGCATTCTCGTGGCCGTCGCCGATGGCACCGCCCGACGTGTCACTCGGCGAGCCGGTGACCTGGCACTTAAAAGTGATGCGAAAATCGAACTCTTCAGTGTTGTTCGGCCGGAATTGAGAGTCCTTGGATTACCCAACGCTACGCTCGTGCAGATCAACCGCGCGATCGTCGATAACCGAGCAACGAGAGCTCGACACCCTAGCGCGAGGATTGCGGCGGCGGGGTCTTGACGTCGTTTGCACCGTCGTCACGGACGATTCGTTGAGCGAAAGCATCAGTATCGACTTCATGAGGCGCCCGCGGACATCGTCGCCATCGAGGCACATAAACACCATCTATTGGCACGGTGGTTTCTGCTGCACAGTGATTACGATCTGATCCGCCATTGTCCCGTGCCACTGCTGATCGTCAAGGGAGTTCGGCGTGCGAGCAGTGGGCCCATTTTGGCGGCCATCGATCCGTGGCATCACAACGACAAGCCCGCATCGCTCGACCGGCGCATCGTCGATGCCGGACGCACGATGGCGCAGTTGCAGCATGTCTCCCTGCATAGCGTGCACGCCTACCAGCCGTTGATGGATTTTGTGACGGGTTCGGCGTTCGCGCCGGTGGCCATACCCGTCTCAGCCCGTGACGAGGTCGCCCTGACGGCGATGACTCGCCGGCACTTCAAAGCATTCAATACCGCCCACCGAATCGCCCCACGGCAATCCCACCTTGAGATGGGGGATCCGATGTACGTCCTACCCACGGTCGCGCGTTCCATCAAAGCCCAAATGGTCGTGATGGGCGCGATCGCACGCTCCCGTATTGACCGTCTCTTCCTCGGCAGCACGGCCGAACAGGTACTCGATGCGTTACCGTGCGATGTCTTGATCGTGAAACCCAAAACAAGTAGGCAGCGGTCGGCGTTAGTTGCCAGTGCGCAAAGGATCGGTAGACGAGTAGCGAGAGTCGCTGCGCTACCCATGCCAAACACGGGATCGGGCGCATGGCTCTGAAGGGGCGGTCATCAGGGAGATAGTCATCGATTCGCGAGATCGATAGGAGAAACGCGATGATGAAAACTATTTTGGTGCCGGCCAGTGGAAGCTCCACGGATGAGCCCGTCTTTGCAACGGCGCTCGCCGCCGCGCAAGCGTTGGCTGCGCACCTCGACTTTTATCACGTCCGCCTCTCGGCGGGCCAAGCTGCCGCGCGCGCGCCGCATGTGGCTTTCTGCGTCGGCGCGGCACTTCCCGCGGTCTTGCAAGTACTTACTGAAGACACGCAACGCCTCTCCGAGACGGCCCGCGAGCATATGCAGGCTTTCTGTGAGCGATATGGCGTCGAAATCCGTGACAGGCCGGAGTACGGGCATGGCGTCTCCGCGAGTTTTCTGGAGGAGAACGACTACGACCGCCTTATGCTTCTCGCGCGACATAGTGACCTCGTCGTATTTGGCCGTCGCTCGCATATCGATTATCTGCCCTCATTTCTGCTCGAGGATACCTTGATGAGATGTGGGCGCCCGATTCTGATCGCACCCGATTACTCGCCGAAGAGGCTATTGGAGTACCGTCGTCGTCGGATGGAAGGAGACTCCGCAGTGCGCACGGGCGCTGAGCGCCGCTTACCCGCTGCTCCGGCAGGCTCAGAACGTGATCTTGCTCAATGTGATCGAGGGCGGCTGCGGTATTCACGAATCGCTCGAACACCTTGCGCAGCAGCTCAAGTGGCACAACATGTCCGTCGAGACCCACAGCATAACCAACACCGCGCCCATCGCCTCCCAAGGGGTCGGCCGTGCGGCGGCTGATCTGGGCGCCGACCTCCTGGTCGTGGGGGCCTACGGCCGCCGACATCTCCGCGAGGTGCTATTCGGGGGCGTCACGCAGTCACTCCTCGAGCACGCTAGCATGCCCGTATTAATGATGCATTGATCGGCATGGCGACACCCTCGCGAGACTATTCCACCCGGGAACGAAACGGATTGATTCACGACCGCATCGCTTATCGGATTCGGCCCATCCATGAGGACGATGCCGCGCGGGAACGCGCGTTCATCATGGCGCTAAGTGCTGACGCCCGCGCGCTCATCGCATTTCCGGGGCGGGTTCGGTACGCTCGATGAGCTCACCGAAATATTGACGCTCGCCCAAACCGGAAGGCTCGACTCCCCTATTTCCGTCATTCTCTATGGGAGCGCCTATTGGCGCGAAATCCTCAATTTTGACACCCTGGTGCGTCATGGGATGGTTGATCCCAAAGATCTCGAGCTTTTTCAATATGCCGACGATCCCATGCAAGCCTTGGCGCTGTTGCAGCGTGTACTACCCACCGGCCTCCCAGAGGGGAGCCCGCACTTTGCCCACTCGAAAGACTGCGAGCGCTAGTCGATGACCGACCCGTCGGGGCGCATGATCTTATGAACGTGACCCGGCCCGGCAAGACGGGAGAGATAATCGGCCGTGGCGCGCACGTCTTGATCCTCCAAGCTGCGCCAGAAGCGCACGAGGTCTTCATCCACGTTGTGACGCCGACCTTCGGCTAATTTCTCGAGTTGGTCGACGAGGTAGGCGTACTGTTGCCCCCTCAAGGAGGGCACAAAGCCCTCGTCATCCCCGTGTGCATCGAGCTTGTGACACGAGGCGCACTGTTCGTGAAAAATGCTTCGCCCGAGCGCAACCCGGGTGCCATCGCCGGTTCCAGCGGGCTCTCTCATGGAGAGGTTATTCACGTAAGCGGCGATGTCCACCCAAGTCTGCGGCTCCTTGAGTACCGGGTGTGATAGCACCCGCTGCATCGTGGGGCTGTCCCGTTCATCGCCCGCAAAGTTCGCCAGCTGCCGCACGACATACTTGAATCTCTGTCCCGCCAGAGCGGGAATCGCGTGCGCCCCATCGCCCTGGGCTGCCGCCCCATGACAACGCGAGCAAGAATGGCGAAACTCCACCGCACCCCGTTCGGCGTGGGCATCGAGGTCGAGTGCCCTCTGCGTGAGGCGGTCGACGCTCGCCTCCGAGGCCAACGCCTGAGCGCTCGTCACCAAGCTCAAGGCAAAAAGAATGAACGATTTCATAAACACCGGAGCCTCGCGAGCCTACACTGGCCCGACCAAAGTATCCTGGACTGCGGCGCCGCTCGTCATACGGGATTACCCGTAGAGCGAACGGGACGCCCCGGGTTTGGTAAAATGATCCCAAGAGCCAGCGGGCCGCCGTGTATGAGGGGCTGCCACAACCCCGTACGGGGAACTCCCACCTGGGGCGCAGCACCTGCATGAGCGACACTACGATACCGGTCCCGGAGCGCATCAATGAACAAACCCGCCGAGAAAGAGGTACAGCCGACGATCTATGTGGTCGACGATGACGACGGCATGCGCCGCGCGTTGGATACGTTGCTGAGTACCGTGGGCTATAAGACGGCGGTGTTTTCCCGCCCCAGTGAATTTTTGGCACAATTCAAGCCCGAGGCGCACAGTTGTCTCGTTCTGGATATCCGCATGCCGGAAATGAGCGGACTCGAAGTCCAACAGCAACTGAATCGCCGGGGCTCCATGCTGCCGGTGATTTTCATCACGGGCCACGGGGATGTGCCCATGGCGGTTCAGGCCATGAAAGAAGGCGCCTTCGAGTTCATCCAGAAACCCTTTCGGGACCAGGATCTCCTCGATCGCATCAATCACGCACTCAAGCAAGATGCAGACAATCGCACGAACGCCGCGCGGCGCTCCGAGGTGCAGCATCGCCTCGAGTCCTTGACGCCGCGTGAGAAGCAGGTGATGAACTTCATCGTCGATGGCAGCGCTAACAAAGTCATTGCGATCGACTTGGGGCTGAGTGAACGCACGGTGGAGATTCATCGTGCCAAGGTCATGGAGAAAATGGGCGCCCGCTCGGTCGCGCATCTCGTCAAGCTGCATTTGACGTTAGCCGACGATACCTAAGTCCCTATCGCTGCTCGTAGACGGGGATGGAGCTCATGCTGAAAGATTCAGCAGGCGCTATCCCGCAGACAGCGCCACCGGGATGCTGCGCTCCTCGCCCGAGCGTCCGATAGATTAGCGAGCGCTGCCGCGGGAATTATCAGCTCCCGCCGCAGCGGCCCTACCTCAAGCCTGTGCATCGCTTGGCGTCGCTCTCCCGACCTTTCGATCAGCGGCGCGGTCTAAGTAGGGGAAAGCCCGTATATCTCCCCACGCGTCCACCGACGATAGTGTGTGCGAACTTTGGAGATTCGCCGTATGCCGCGTCCGGTCTCGAAATTGCTCACGGTGCCTTCTGGGCTCGCGCACGCGTTGAAAGCTGTCGTCTCTCGAAGCGCCCTGCAGTGGGGCGTGCGGCTTTGTCCCCTCCTCGTCATGTGCCTCCAACCCAACCAAAGCCGCGCCCAAAGCCAGACCTACGAGCTCACTACCCAAGCGCTCGCCACGACCGCAGACCTGGAGCAGGGCAAAGCCCTCTATCAACGATTTTGCGAGCGTTGCCACGATACCGGAGGCAGCGGAGACCGCAGCCGAGACGTCCCTCGATTGGCGGGGCAACAGCGCATCTACCTTTTAAATCAGCTTGCGCAGTTCATCACGCTCGACCGGCACGCGCCTTCAATGCACCGCGTCCTCGTCCGGCCGCTGCTCCTCGAGCCCCAATCGCTCAGTGATTTGAGCGCCTATCTTGCCGCGCAACCGCCCGACTCCCATGGCGAGCACGGCGATCCGCATTGGCTGGGTCTCGGTCGCATTCTCTATAGCCTACGCTGCGCTGAGTGCCATGGCGTGCACGGTGAGGGCAATGCGCAGGGCCCGATTCCCGCGGTCGGCGGTCAAAACTACACTTACCTTCTCAACCAACTGAACGGTTTCGCGGTGGGGCACAGGGCCAAAGTCGAGAGCGATTTGCTCACGGCCGTCCGTTCTCTCTCTGCGGATGACATGAAAGCCGTTGCCGACTACATGTCACGAATGCCTGAGAGCGTCGAACCGCACTACGGCGTCGTCTTTTAAAGCACAACACACTCCGCCGCGCTCCCAACCATATTAAAGCGGTGCCCTTTATGAGCCCAATCAAACACATTCTCGTCGTTGTCGATCCGACGGGTGGTGAACGACAATCGGCGGTCGAAAAAGCAATGATCTTGGCCCAATGCTTTCATGCGTCGGTCGAATTGCTGATATGCGATATTACTCCCGAGAAGCGCAATCCCCTCCTCCGTATCAGCGCTGAGACGGAGGTGACATTGCCCATCGTGCCGCCGGAGGATTTGCTCGAGCGCTTGGCCGCACCTCCGCGCACTCAGGGACTCGAGGTGGCGGTGCGCATTATCCGCGGTGACTGCTTGCACACCGCCATCCTCGACTATCTCCGCGGCTCGAATGCCACGCTGATGGTGAAAGATACGCACCATCATTCCTTGCCTCGGCTGACCTTTTTGAAAAATACGGATTGGTATCTGGCGCACGGCTCGACCGTACCGCTGCTGCTCACCAAAAATATGGTTTGGGCCCGACCCCCGAGAATCATGGCCGCCATCGACCGGCATCCGGAAAAGGCTGACGTCGCGCGATTGGATCGTAAACTTCTGCGGTGTGCTACCGCGCTCGCGAGCGGACTGACCGCGGAATTGGAGGTCGTTTACGCCTATGTGCCTGAGGCGCTCGCCGCTGCCGTCTCGTCGGGTTCACCGCCCGATACAGCCGACATCGCTCGGGAAACGGAATGCGAAATCTCGTATATACACGGCCAGGTCGAATCGTTTGCGCGCACCTACGGGGTGCAGCCCTCCCGTCTGCACGTCGAAATAGGCACGCCCACGCGACGGCTCGTCGATTCAGCGAAGCAGTATGGGATCGATATTGTCGTCATCGGCGCCTCCTCGCACGGCGGATGGCATCGGACGGTCATCGGAAGTACGGCATCCGCCGTATTGGAGCTTTTGCCCTGCGATCTTCTGGTCGTGCGACCCGATGACGGCACCCGGCCCGCATGAGAGGCGAGCGCGCGTATGGCACCCGATTACGCAATTGCTGCAACAACACTGCGGGAAGCCGTCATTGCGGACGGCACCGACAAACGGGATAGTGAACACGAAGCATCAGTGATTAAAAATCCTGTTCAATGAACTCTGTCCACCCTGGAGAACGTCATGTACACGAAGATCCTAGTCCCGCTCGATGGCTCTGAATCATCCCTGTCCGGTTTGAACGAGGCAATCAAGATCGCCGAGGAGCACATGGGCGCGATTCGATTGCTGCATGTGGTCGACGTCCCCTCGCCGCTCCTCGATTACGGTTATAGCCAAGGCGATTGCCGCAGCGCTGTGCTGGCATCACTCTGCCGAGTCGGGAAGAACATCCTTAACAAAGCGGAGGCTATCGTCCGTGAGCACGGATTCGCGGCCGACTGCTTGCTGTTCGAGTCCGGGAGCAGCTCGCCTTCAGAGATCATTCTTGAACAGGCCAAGCTCTGGAAGGCGAGCTTGATCGTCATGGGCGCGCACACGCCAAGCGCGCGCGGCCGCATAGGCCGGGTGTCATCCGATGTTATTGCCGAGTCTGCGATTCCGGTCCTGATGGTGCACGGAGCACCGACGGTCACGACGACCGTAGGGCACCGCCAGGTGAATTACGATTTTGCCCCGGCTGCATCTTGACGATGGTCCTGACAGGGAGGGTTTGCCGATCCAGAGCCGCGGAGCGATCGCCCATGATCGAATGGTGCCTTCGAGGGACGACTAGATACGTGTGCCACCCGTGACCGGAACGACTTCGCCGGTTATATACGACGCGCCCGCGCATAGGTATACGATCACCTCTGCGTAATCTTCGGTTTGTCCCACACGCGCTAGCGGCACAGTCGCCTTTGCCGCAGCGTCCAGGTCACCGAACGAGCACTCCCAATTGGAATTGACATACCCGGGCGCAATTCCATTGACTCGAACGGCTGGTGCAAGTCCCCGAGCGAGCTTGCGCGTCAATCCTGCCAGTCCCGCCCTTGCCGTCGCGTACGCGGTGCTGCTCCCGCCACCCCCGAACGCCGCCACCGACACGGTATTGACCACCGCTCCGCGCGCATCGGTCAACGCACCGGCCAGCGTCTTCGTCATCCAGAACGCGCTCATTAAGTTCACCCGCAAGAGGCGATCCCAGAACTCATCCGTCAATGCCTCGAGGTCCGAGGAAGGAATTGGGGTACGAGTCCCGGGCGCGCCCGCATTATTGACCAGATAGTCGAGCCCCCCGAAAAGCCCTAACGTCCTCAGGCCCACGTCTCGTGCAGTCTCCGACACGCTAAGATCGCCCGGCACCGCTTCCACGGAAAATCCTCGAGACCTCAATCCATCCACCGCACGCGTCAGGGCTTCGGTCGGTAAGTCGTTCATAGCGACATGAGCGCCGCTCCGAGCCAGCCGTTCGGCAGTGGCAAACCCGATACCCGACGCACTGCCGGTCACCAGCGCGCGACGCCCATCGAGCTTGAAGTCGATCAGTTCAAGGTTCTTCAAAGGATGCCTGCATAATCCAAAACCTTACTGTCCCTAGAATTCACCGGATCGTAATGACGCGGCAATTATGATTCCGTTCGAAAGCGAACATAGCAGTAGAATACGTAAAGGCCGCATGAGATCGACGGATTACACGCATGGATAGCGATCTCTTATTCATTTAGTGTTGTTCATACTCAAGGATGCCCGCCATGTTGAACCACACGATCTTGGACCACGATCCGCTTAGAAACGCCGTACTGGGGGCGCTACCGGCCATCGAATGGAACCGCGTGCGGCAGTACCTTCACCCCATGGAAGCATCCGCGGGCGTGATTTTATGCGAACCGGATGCGCATCTCAGCCACGCCTACTTTCCCATCACATCGATCATTTCGATACAACGAGTGACCGTCGACGGTGCTTCGACCGAAGTGGCATCAGTCGGTCATGAAGGTATGTTCGGCGTTATGCTGGTCATGGGCGACGACGTGACGGGAACGCGGGCCGTCGTTCAGAGCCGCGGCCAAATGTATCGCCTGAGGAGTGAGATCCTCATCGAGGAATTCAGCCGAGGCTGCGCGATGCAGTATCTGCTGCTTCGCTACACGCGCGCCTTGCTGGCGATCGTAGCGCAAGGATCCGTATGCAACCAGCGTCATTCGATTGATCAGCAGCTGTGCCGCTGGATTCTGCTGAGTCTCGATCGTCTCGGTTTGGAGGAGATCACCATGACGCACGAGTTGCTCGCCAACACATTGGGAGTGCGGCGCGAGGGCATCACGGAGGCCGCCCGAAGACTGCAGCTTGCGGGCCTCATTACCTATCACCGGGGCCGCATCACAATCATCGATCGCCGTGGCCTCGAAGCCAGCTGTTGCGAGTGCTATGGCGCCCTGCGCCGTGAATACGATCGACTGCTGGACCCCGATGCCTACGCCCTGCATAAAGGACTGCTCGCGCGAAACTATACGCGGTGCGAGCGAAATGAGCGCATCCTGGCGTGATCGTCCGGCTCAGGCGCTGAAGCTCCGGCTGTGTCAGCTCATTTCGGTTCATTGCTCGCAATGTACGCCGCCACATTGGCGATATCATCCGCGCTCAACGTGAGCTTCTTGGGATGCTTCACGGTGCCCGCAACGATGCCGCTGATTTCCGTCTGCAGCTCAGTTTCGGATTTTCCGGCGTAGCTCTGAAACTTGTGGCACGCGGCACACGTACCCGTGAAGGTCTTCTGCCCGGCTGCACTGTCGGCGGCGTGGACGGGAATGGAGGATACGAGGCCTCCCAGTAGGACCGCGGCTCCGAGGGACCGTGCTGTGCGCATAAAGATACCTTCTGTAGGTAGGCGTTAGGGGGAAATGAATCAAGCCACTCGGTGTGCGTCTCGTCTGTGCGGTACCGCACGGAAGGCGGAGCGATCCGCACTGTCAGCAGATGCGCGGCAGCGGATCATCCTCGAGTTCATCGAGCGCGCGCAACCCACCGAAGGCCGTCGCCAAGATGACCTGCGGCGGCCCTTCTCGCAACTCGCCGATTAACATGGCCTCAGGGGCGACCGTGCGCAGCGCGCTCAATGCGTGCTCCGCCGCCTCCCCTGCAACGACGGCGACCAGGCGCCCCTCGCAGGCCAAGTACAAGGGATCGAAGCCGAGCAGCTCGCACACCGACTGCACGGCGTCGCTCACGGGAATTGCCGCCTCCGACAGGTGGACGCTGAGCTGCGTCGCGCGTGCCAGCTCATGCGCAACGGTCGCGAGCCCGCCGCGGGTGGGGTCGCGCATGAAACGCAAACCCGGCACCGTCAGGAGTGCCTGCGCCTCTCGCCACACGCTGGCCGCATCCGACTTAAGATCCCCGCGCAGCCCGAATTCCTGGCGAGCGAGCATCACGGCCGCGCCGTGCTCGCCAATCGGGCCGCTCACAATGATTCGATCGCTCGTCCGCACCCGATCGAGCCCGAGGCGGCTCCCGTGCGGCCGGAAGCCCATGCCGGTGGCCGCAAGATAAATCCCGTCGCAGTCCCCGCGGCCCACGACTTTGGTGTCGCCCGCGACGATAGCGATGCCGCTGTCGCGCGCCGCATCCGCAAGTGCCGCGATCACACGGCGCAGCAGAGCGATTTCCAGGCCTTCTTCGAGGAAAACGCTCAACGTCATGAAGCGCGGATCAGCGCCGCTCACGGCCAGATCGTTCACGGTGCCATGTACGGCGAGCGAGCCAATGTTGCCGCCCGGGAATTCGAGCGGCTGTACCGTGAAGCCATCGGTGGTGACCACGAGCTCCCGGTCGCCCGCCATCGGCAGAGGCACCGCGTCGGCGCGCGTATCAAGATGCGGATTCGCGAACGCGGGCGCGAACAGCTCCTCGATCAGCTCGCGCATCAGCCGGCCGCCGTTGCCGTGCGCCAGCGCGATGTGGGTCTCGCGAAATCTCAGGTTCGCCCCTCTGAGACAGCGAGGGTCTCGATGAGTTGACCGAAGCTGATGGCCGCATCGTTGACCGGCAGCCGCCGCGGCATGAACACCTCGAACCCCTCTGCCGTCAGCAACGCCCGCGCCTGTTCGCTCAAGGTACGGTTCTGAAACACGCCGCCGCACAATCCCACGCGCGAGACTGTGGTTTCGCGGCGCACGGCCATCGCCTGCGCGCACAACGCCTTCGCGAGCGTGGCATGAAACAGTCGGGCGCGCGCGGCCGGATCGACATGCGCGTCTTGAAGCGCGGGCAAGAGCGGTGCCCAGTCGCTGCGCCAGATGCCGGCCGCATCGCACGCCAGCGGTAACAGGATGGCCTCGACAGGCGCTGCGGATGCCGAACTCTCCCGGCAAAGCCCCTCCAAACGCATTCCCGCCTCGCCTTCGTGGCTCGCGTATTGGCATACGCCGAGGAGCGCCGCGGCAGCATCGAACAAGCGACCCACGGAGGTCGTGGTCGGCGTGTTCAGCCCTCGCTCCCAGGCGAGCCGCAGCAGCGGATCGCACCGCGGTTCCCCCTCTGGCCAGGAAGTGCCACTCTCCCAGCTCAAGGCGAGCGCCGTGCGCCAGGGCTCGCGCGCGGCGCGCTCGCCCCCGAGCAAGCGGTACGGGCGAAAGCTCGCAACGCGCCGCCATGCACTCGGTCGGCCCAATAACGCTTCCCCGCCCCAGAGCGTCCCGTCCGGACCGAGCCCGAGGCCGTCCCAGGTGAAGCACAACAGCGGCGCATCGCTCGGATACTCGCCTGCGACCGCGGCCGCGTGCGCCTCGTGATGCCACACCGGATGCGTCGGCAGCCCCGACTCGCGCGCCCAGCGCGTGCTGGGAAAACCGGGATGGGCATCGTGCGCGATGCGCTCGGCGCGTACACCATAGAGCTGCTGCAGATCGCGCGCGACCTGCGCGAACACCTCCCGTCCGCGCGGGCTCGCGAGCTCGCCGATGTGCGGCGAGACCACGGCGCGATCACCCCACGCGAGCGCCACGGTGGTCTTCGAGTACGCACCGACCGCGAGGGTCGGCACCGCCGTAGGCCGCGGCAGGCTGAGCTCGAGGGGCGCGCTACCCCGTCCCAGTCGCAGCGGACGCACGGCGCCCCCGATCACACGAACCACCGGATCATCCGCTGGCCGAACGATGGCGCGGTCATGGTGCAGGAAGCCATCGGCCACGTGAGCGAGACGCGCCTGCGCCTCCTCCGGCGCTGTCAGGACCGGCTCGCCGCTCACATTGCCGGACGTTGCCACCAGCGCAGCGCCAAAATCCGCGAGCAGCAGATGGTGCAGCGGGCTGTAGGGCAGCATCACGCCGATGCTCGCTCGAGCCCGGAGCGATCGATGGGGCGAGCGGACTCCCGCTCCTACGCGGTGCGAGCAGGATCGACCGCACGGTGTCGCAAAGAGCAGCGGCCTCGAGCGCCGTCAGCCGCACAACACGGCGCGCGTAGTCGAGGCCGTCAGCACCGCACCACGGCACCATCACCGCGAGCGGCTTTGTCGGTCGGCCCTTCCGCGTTCGCAGCCGCGCGACGGCGTGCTCATTGGCGGCATCGCACAGCAGGTGATAGCCGCCGACGCCGCGCACGGCGACGATCCGCCCCGTCGCGCAAGGCCGAGAGAGCCGCCGCCAGCGCCGGTGCGTTGCCGTCGACGCTCGCGGCTGCCGCGCGCCAGTAGAGCCTCGGACCGCAGACGGGACAGGCCAGCGGCTGGGCGTGAAAGCGCCGATCCAGCGGATCGGCATACTCGGCCGCGCACCGAGGGCAGAGCGCGAAACGATCGAGCGTCGTATTCGGCCGATCGTACGGCATGGCGCGGATCAGCGTGTAGCGAGGTCCGCACTGCGTGCAATTGATGAAAGGATAGCGATAGCGGCGTGCCGTGCGGTCGCCGAGCTCCGCCACGCACTCATCGCACGTAAAAAGATCGAGCGGCACATGGACCTTGAGCTCCTCGGCCACCGTCGAGGAGCGAATCAGAAATCGATCGCGGCGCTCGAGCGGTGCAGCGCGCAGCTCCAGCAATCGCGGTGCCGCCGCGGGCGGTGCTCGTGATAGCAAGGCGTCGCCGAACAGCCGCAGGCGGTCCGCAGGCCCCTCGGCGTGGATCTCGACTTCACCCCCGCAGTTGCGCACCCAGCCGGTGAGCCGCTGATCGTGCGCCAGTCGATAGACGAAAGGTCTGAAACCGACACCCTGCACGCGACCGCCGATTCGCCAGGACGCGGCCGCGTGTCTGCGTATCGCGGGTCGCGGACAGCACTCGGCGGCAGCGCTCATGCGGCCAAGCGGCGATGCCGTGCGAGGTGGAGCGGTGTCCAGGCATGCGGCGTGCGATGGACGAAGCGATGGCGCGCAATGTGATAGCTCGGATCGAACCCGATAGAAATTCATGCGCATGCGCTCGAGCTCGGCGGCTCGATAAGTCGGCGAGGGGGCGGCGCTGCTCATCGCACGCGCGGCGCCGGCGCTTATCGGTAAGCGCCGCGCCGAAATCTGCCGAGGCCGCGAGGGCGGCCGCGCGGGCGTCGCACCAGCGCGCGAAAGCTCGCCGCATCCGGTCCGGCGTACTCATCGATCAACCCGATCGAGCGCGCTTCCGGGACCCCGAGTGGCAAGCGCCGAGCCATGAGCGTGCGCGCTTCGGCCTCACCCACGCGCCTCGGCAACAGGTACGTCCAGTATTCCGATCCGTACAGATTTCCCATGTTGCGATAATGCGGATTGAGCACGATCCCGAGCCGAGCGAGGACGCAGTCGGCCGCCAGGGCGAGGAATACCCCGCCGGCCGCGGCATTGCCCTGTAACGCCGCGATCGTCAAATGCGTGTCGGTCTGCAGAATATCGCCTGCCAGATCATCGATGGCGTTGATGTTGGCCCATGAGGCGTCGGCGGCGCTCTCCGCCGCCTCGATGCAGTGCAATGCATCCCGTTGCACCAGAAGTCTTCCCCGCCCATGAGCACGATGACTCGAGTCGGACGCCGCCGAGCGCGGGCGTACGCCGCGCGCAGGCGCTCGCACTGCGCCGTCGAGAGCGCTCCATTATAGAAATCGAAATGCAGATACCCGACCGCGCCGTGCTCTTCATAGCGCAGCTCCTCGCCGCCCGCATCCTCGTTCGAGTCCTCCCCGGAGCGAGGCAGCGATTCGGCGAGCTCGCCGAGGGCGAGCACCGCGGGACGCTTGAAGGTGCGAGGTCCCCGTCGGGCTGCAGCTGCCCGATCCAGACGGCGCCATCGGTGGTGGCCCGGCAGATGGCATCGTGGCGCCGCGCAATGAGAGTGCCCGGCTCGCCGGCCAGGTGCGGCTCGCTACGCGCATCGAACAACCTGAACGGGCGGCCGAAGAGCCGATCCTGAACACCCGGAAACCCGTCCGCCGAGTGAATCTTGCGCAGAACCGCCGCTGTATCATCGCTCGCCCAGTCGATCGCCCGATCCGCTTGGCGCAGGAGCGGCTGCCAACCGTGCTCTGCGCGAGGCGCGTCGAGCAGCGGCCCTTGGCCTGCGGCGACGCGGGCGAGCGCCGCACGCACCGCGTACACCGCCGCCTTCGCTCACCTCATTGCGGTACAGGCTGCTCTTGCGCGCGCTGCGCATCGCAAAGGTGGCGCTTCCCCACACGGGCCCCGCATCGAGCTCCGCTTGGGCTTGCAGCACCGTCACCCCCCAGCGCCGCGCGCCCCGCAGGATCGCCCAGTCGAGGGCCGACGGACCCCGGTCGCCCGGCGGACCGGGATGCACGATGAGACAAAGGTGCCGCTCCCAGATCGATCGCGGGATTGCGCGTTTCAAGAACGGCGCGAGCACGAGATCAGGCCGCCAAAGCTGGATGGCCTCGCTCGTCACTCGCTCGTGAATGTCGAGCTCGACGGACAGCTCGTGGCCGTCTTGGGTCAGCTCGACATACAGGCGCTGCGACAGGCTATTGAAGGCATGCACCAGCAGCAGGATGCGCATCAGGCAACCGTCTGCAGGGCGCCGCGACGATACTTATAATAGGCGGCGCAGGCCCCCTCCGCCGAGACCATGCACGAGCCGATCGGATTGCGCGGCGTGCACGCACTGCCAAAGAGCGCGCAATCCGTCGGCTTCTTGACGCCGCGGATGATCGCCGGGCACTGGCACGCGGCATTTTCCGGCGCCGCCTGGGTCTTGATATCAAAGCGGCGCTCGGCGTCGAACTTTCCATACTGAGACTTGATGCGCAGCCCGCTGTAGGGTAGCTCCCCGAGTCCGCGCCACTCGAAGCTCGGGCGCAGCTCGAACACCTCGGCGACCAGACGCTGCGCCTTGGCATTGCCCTCGCGCGTGACGCCGCGGGTGAACTGATTCTCGACGCAGCTGCGGCTCTCGTTCAACTGCCGCACCAGCATACGGATGGCCTGCAGCACATCGAGCGGCTCGAAGCCTGCGATCACCACCGGCCGCTGGTATTCGTCGGCGAAGTACTCATACGGTCGGCTGCCGATCACGGCGCTCACGTGCGAGGGGCCGATGAAGCCGTCGACGCGCACCTGTCCCCATTCGCGCACCTCCGGGCGAGTCCAGGATGCTCTGGATCGCGGCAGGGGTCACCACATGATTGCAATAGACGCTGAAGTTGCTCGAGCGCGAGGCGCTGCGCCTCGCGGATGATGTGCGCGGTCGCGGGCGTCGTGGTCTCGAAGCCGATCGCAAAGAACACCACCTGCCGAGCGGGATTCGCCGCGGCAATCTCGAGGGACTCGAATGCCGAGTAGACCATGCGCACATCGGCCCCGAGCGCCCGCGCCTTGAGCAGACTCCGGCGCCGCGAGGCCGGCACGCGCAACATATCGCCGTAGCTCACCAGGATGACATCGGGTCGCCGGGCCAGATCGATGGCGGCATCGAGGCGCGGCACCGCCAGTACGCAGACCGGGCAGCCGGGGCCGTGAACCAGGCGAATGTTGGCGGGCAGCAGATCCTCGACGCCGTAGCGAAAGATGGCGTGGGTATGACCGCCGCAAAATTCCATCAAGTGATAGTCGCGCCGCGGGTCGACCTCCGCTGCGATGCAGCGCTGCGAGCCCCGCCGCGGCGGGGCCCTCACGGAATGCGCGAACGTAGCGCATCGGCCGGCACTTTCAGATGAAGCGCGATCTCTTCGAACAGCGCCAGACTCTTTTCCGCCTCCTCGACATCGAGACGGGTAATGGCGTAGCCGGCATGGGCGATGACATAGTCCCCGACCGCCACCGGGTCGATCAGCGCGATCGATACGCGGCTGCGGATCCCGCCCACCTCCGCTTCCACCCACTGATCATCCAGGAGCGCCACGACCCGCACCGGTATGGCGAGGCACATCGCTCACACTCCGACTGGGGCCGCCGCGATCAGCGGCCGTGGAGTCGAGACGGCCCGCGGGGCGGTGAGCTGAAGCTCCGAGCCAGTCGAGCCATGCTCCGAGCATCGGCGCGCGCCGCGCCGCCGTGCGTATCAGGGGTGTACCGCCGCCGAGTGCGGCGAGCGCCGCCTCGGCGCGGGCCGGATCGAAATCGTCCAACAGGCCGAGCAGGTCCGTCTTGCTCAACACCACCAGATCCGACGGCGCGGAAAATCACCGGATACTTGGCCGGCTTGTCGTCGCCCTCGGTGACGCTGAGCAAAGTGACGTTCGGTGCTGACCGAGATCGAAGCTCGCCGGGCAGACCAGATTACCAACGTTTTCAATGAACAACAGGTCGAGTCCCGCGAGGGGCAGCTCATCGAGCGCCCGATGCACGAGCTGGGCATCCAAGTGACAGGCGCCGCCGGTGGTGATCTGCACCGCCGGTACGCCTTGAGCGCGGATGCGAGCCGCGTCGTGGTCGGTCTCGAGATCGCCTTCGATGACGGCGATCCGGTAGCGGCTGCGCAGCGCCGCGATCGTCGCCTCGAGCAGCGCCGTCTTGCCGGCGCCCGGCGAGGACATCAGATTGATGGCGAGAACGCCGTGAGCATCGAAGTGCTCCCGGTTATGCCTCGCCGCCCGATCATTGGCGGCCAGCAGACTTTGCAGCACGTCGACCGCCGCACCGGAGCCCTTCACGGCAGCGCCTGAGCCGCTCTTGGCGTGATTCACGCCAGCCTCGGCAGCGATCATGGGAGCATTTGCGGTGGTCACGCTGCAGCCGCAGGTTTTACACATGGTCAATCCCTCGCGCCGCAGGTTTGTCCGGCGGCCGTTGCTATCCGTGCCGTTTCCGGCCGCGAAGGTTGCATCCGGAGCTCGACGCGGCGCAGGTTCAGCTCATCTCCGGTGATGATCCGGGTGCGGTATCCGCCGCAGGCGTCGCATAGCAAGCGATTCGGTGCGGCGTGTGATCGAGCCCCGCAGCTCAGGCAGGTCACGGTCACCTGCGGCGTGTCGATCGACAGAGCCGCTTCGGCGGCACAACTTCCGAGGCGCGCAACCTCGAACGCCCGGGCGAGAAGCGCCCGCGTCGACGCCTGACAGGGGACCCACTTCCACCACGATGCGTTCGATCGCCTGGGCGCCCCTGCTCTCTCGCGATGGCAGTGACCTGCGACAAAAGCGCCTGGCAGATGGACAGCTCGTGCACCCACTCGATGCTACGACCGTGCCGCCGGCTGCATCTGTACGGAACCGCACAGACCGAGTGGCGCGAGCCTGCTTTGATCCTGCAGCACCTAATCGGGAGCACACAGTGACGTCAGGGCTTGCGCGAGAGAGCGCCGGACAGCCAGAGGGGACGATTTTTCCCGGGGTGCCCGCGAGCTTGGTGCTCGGATTTGGCAATGTGCTGCTGAGCGACGACGGCGCGGGAGTACAAATCCTCGGGGAGCTGCGCTCAGCACTTGGCCCGGACGCGGCTCATTTCATCGACGCCGGTACGCTGAGCTTTAGTCTCCTGCCCTATATCGAGGCCGCGGATGCGATGCTGGCGATCGATGCCGCCGATATCAACGGGAGCGCAGGCGCCATTGCCCTTTATGAGGGGGAGGTCATGGATGCATTTCTGCGGAGCACTCGCCGGCGCACCGTTCACGAGGTGGGCCTCATCGATCTTCTGGATATGGCGCGGCTTCGCGACTGCCTGCCGGTGCGCCGCGCGCTCTTGTGTATTCAGCCCGGCCGCATCGACTGGAGCGAGGAGCTCTCGACGCCGGTTGCGGCTGCGCTTCCCGAAGCGGTGCGCCAGGCGTCGGCACTCCTTCAGCGATGGCAGACATCTTGAGCCGCCTGGCCGAGATCCCGATCCGCATCGAAGCGCCGGCACCACCCGCTGGAGCGGCACCCTGCGGCGGATTGGGGAGCGGCGGCGTGGCCGCCCTCCTCACGGAGCTTGCGAGTCTGCTCGACCGCCTCGCCAAGACCCAGCACCCCGCGGCGATCGATTTGCGGAGCCTCCCGATGAGCCCCGCAGGATCGGTCCGAGCTCGAGCGCGTACTCGGCGAAGGCGAGGTGCGCGCAACGATCCAGACCGAAGGACGTTCGGTTCTGCGTGAAACGGGCATGTCCGGAGTGTGGTGGGTCGAGCATCGCGACGCTCAGGGCGAGCTTATGGCCGAGCTCGCTCGAGGTCGCGCAAGTGCCGGCGATTCTGGCGAGCGCATCCGATGAGATCGCTGCGGCGGCACGGGCGCTGCGTGAGCACTTGGGGTCAGGCGTGGCACTGGGCACGAGGAGAGAAGGATGATCGCTGACAGCGACGGATTGACGGTCGGTGAAATGCTGCTCAAGCACGGCATCAGCCGGCGCGGCTTCATCCAATACTGCACCGCCGTGGCGTCGACCATGGCGCTGCCGCCGTGGATGGGGCCGGCCATGGCCGATCAGCTTCGCACTTCGGCGAGGCCGTCCGTCGTATACCTGTCGTTCCAGGAGTGCACGGGCTGTTTGGAGTCCTTGACTCGTTCCTTTGCGCCGACCATCGAGGACCTGATCTTCAACACGATCTCCTTGGACTACAACGATACGCTCATGGCGGCATCCGGCGAGGCCGCGGAATCGGCGCGCGCGAAGGCCATGAAGGACAACTTCGGCAAGTATGTACTGGTCGTCGACGGATCAGTGCCGACGGGCGCCGGCGGCGCCTACTGCGCGGCCGGCGGCCGCAGCGCCGTCGATACCTTGCGCGAAGCGGCCAAGGGGGCCGCCGCCATCGTGTGCGTCGGAACCTGCGCAGCGTTCGGCGGCATTCCCTTCGCCGACCCGAACCCAACCTCGGCCTGGCCGGTCTCGGCGATCGTGGAGGACAAGCCGATCATCAATGTCTCGGGCTGCCCGCCCATTCCCGAAGTGATGACCGGGACGCTGCTGCAATTCTTCAGCACCGGCAAGGTTCCGGATCTGGACGAGCATCGGCGCCCTAAAGCCTTCTTCGGCAATACCATCCATGACCGCTGCTATCGACGGCCGTTCTATGATCAAGGCAAGTTCGCAAAATCATTCGACGACGAAGGGGCACGCAACGGCTGGTGTCTTTATGAGCTCGGCTGCAAGGGGCCGACCACCTACAACGCCTGCGCAACCGTCAAGTGGAACGGCGGCGTCAGCTTTCCGATCCAATCGGGCCATGGTTGCATTGGCTGCTCCGAGCCTGGTTTCTGGGACAAGGGAAGCTTCTACTCCGCACTGTCGACCCCCGCGTGGGGCAAGGCCGGCGAAGTCGCACCGCGCCACGTGCTCGAGATCGCGGCCGGTGCGGCGGCCGTGGGTGTCGTACTGGGAGCGGCGTCCGCCGGTGTGAGTCGCCTGCGTCAACACGAGATCGCGCAGCCCGCCAACAACGACCCGAAGGGGAACTGAAATCATGGATCTTTTAGCCTTTTCGCGCGGTCCGGCACTCAAGGTAGCCCTCGTTATATTTTGCGTGGGCGTGGTGTGGCGGATCGTCGGGTTTGCACTCCTGCGCATTCGCCGTAACCTCAACAAGCCACGCGCCTCGATCCTCAAGTGGATGACCGGGGGGCTCGTGACGGTGGGCTCTCGCTCGTGGCCTCACCCGGAGTTCATTCCCCGCACCGGTGCGGGAGAAGCGCTCGGCTACAGCTATCACATCGGGCTGTTCATCGTCGTGTTGCTGTTCGGGCCGCACATCGTGTTTCTCGGGAGCCTGCTCGGCTTTACCTGGCCGGGGTTGCCCAGCGGCCTGATCACCGTCCTCTCCGTATTGACGCTGACCCTGTTTCTGGCTGTGCTGTTCCGGCGCCTGACGCATCCGGTGCTGCGCATGCTGTCGAACTTCGACGATTACTTCAGCTGGTTCGTCACGGCGCTGGTACTGGTCACGGGACTCGCCGCTACCGCTCACATCGGCGCGCCCTACGAAACGCTCCTTGCCGTGCACATTCTGAGCGTCGACCTGCTGCTCGTGTGGTTCCCGTTCGGCAAGCTCATGCATGCCTTCTATCTCTTTCCCTCCCGCGCCATCAACGGAGCACTCCTCGCCCGCAAGGGAGCTATTTCATGACCGACGTCACGGGTCCATTCTCCGCCGACCTCGCGCCGGAACAGGATAAAACCCCGGAGGCGCGGGTGGCCGGCGCCATGCGCGGCTTCGCACAAGAGCTCGGTGCGCTCAGCGCCTTCCGACTCGAATCCTGTATCCATTGCGGCATCTGCGCAGACGCCTGTCATTTCTACATCGCGACCGAGGATCCGCAGTACACGCCGATTTGGAAGGTGGAGCCCTTCAAGCAGGCCTACAAGCGCGAGGCGAGCCCCTTTGCGCCGCTCTTCCGGCTGTTCGGTCTCAAGCGCGAAGTCACGGCGGACCAATTGGCCCAGTGGCAGCATTTGCTATTCGACAGCTGCAACATGTGCGGCCGTTGCAGCCTCATCTGTCCGATGGGGATCGATGTGGCAGCGCTTATCGAGCAGGCACGGCATGCCATGTTCGATGCCGGGCTCGCGCCGAAGGAGCTCTATCAAAAGGCGGCGCATCAGCGGGCAACCGGCCAGCCGGAGCCGAGCGCCGAGCCTTACCGCGAGCAACTCCTCGCCATTGGCAAGCGATTCGGCGTCGAAATACCCCTCGATAAGCCCGAGGCGGACGTGCTGTTGTGCGTGCCGCGGACTGACATCGAGCATTACCCGAGCGCCGTGGCGGCGCTCGCGCGGGTGATGCAGCATCTGGGCGTCTCGTGCACATTCCGTAGCGATGGGCTGGTTGCGGAGAACTACGGCTACTATGCGGGCGGCAAGAGCTGGCAGCGGGACATCAGTCTCAAGCTGATCGAGCAGGGGATACTCATCAAGGCCAAGACCTTGCTCGTGCCGGAATGCGGTCACGCCTACACGGCGCTGCGCTGGGAGGCGGCCGATCTCTATGGCAAGCCCCTGCCCTTCAACGTACGCCACGTCACCGAATTCCTCGCCGACGAGCTCGCGGCCGGCCGCTTGAAACTCGCCCGCGCCACGACGGGCAAGACCACCTTCCATGACCCCTGCCAGCTGGTGCGCAAGGGCGGCGTCAACGAGGCGCCGCGCACGCTCATGCAGGCCATGGGGATCGAGCTCAATGAGCTCAAAAATCATGGCGGATTCAGCTTCTGCTGCGGGGGAGGCGGCGGTGTTCTCGACATCGAGCGAGCAGCACCGCTGCGCTACCGCACCATGGAGAATAAGCTCCGTGAGATCGACAACACCGGCGCCGGGACCTTCGTGACGAGCTGCTCGGATTGCCGGCGCACCTTTGACGACGCCAAGGCTCATTTCAGCTGGGATAAGACACCGCACAGCTTGCTCGAGCTCGTGGCGAGCAACCTGACCGGAACGCGGCCATGAGCACGATCGTCGTCGATCCCGTCACTCGCATCGAGGGGCATCTGCGCATCGAGGCGGAATACGACGGCTCGGTGATCACGCGCGCGTCGAGCTCCGGCACGATGGTGCGCGGCATTGAGATTATTCTCAAAGGCCGCGATCCGCGCAATGCATGGGCTTTCGCGCAGCGCATCTGTGGCGTGTGCACGCTGGTGCACGGCATCGCCTCGGTCCGCGCCGTCGAAGATGCTTTGAAAATCACCATTCCCCCGAATGCCGAGCTCATCCGGAACCTCATGATCGGCGCGCAGTACGTGCACGATCACGTCATGCATTTCTATCACTTGCACGCGCTCGACTGGGTGGATGTGGTATCGGCGCTCAAGGCCGACCCGAAGGCGACCTCGACGCTCGCGCAGTCGATTTCGCCCTACGCGCGCTCCTCCCCGGGTCATTTCGCCGACGTGCAGAGTCGCGTAAAGAAGTTGGTGGAATCGGGACAGCTCGGCATTTTCGCCAATGCCTACTGGGGCAGCTCGCTCTACAAACTGCCGCCGGAAGCGAACCTCATGGCCGTTGCGCATTATCTCGATGCGCTCGCCTGGCAGCGCCAGGTCGCACAACTGTTGACCATCTTCGGCGGCAAGAATCCGCACCCGAATTTCTTGGTCGGCGGCGCGCCCTCCGCGATCAGCGTGCACAGCGGCGAGGGGACCGGCAGCACGGCGGTCAATGCCGTGGGGCTCCAGCAAGTCGCGCAGATCATCGCGCAAATGCGCGAATTCGTCGATGAGGTCTACGTACCGGACACGCTCGCGATCGCCTCCTTCTACAAGGACTGGTTCAAGACCGGCGAAGGCACCGGAAATTTCATGACCTTCGGAGATTTTCCGGGCAGCCGGCACGCCGGATCGCAAGACCTTGCTGGTGCCGCGCGGCGCGATTCTGGGCAGGGACCTCTCGCACATCCATGAGGACGTCGATCTCAACGCTGAGGCGGACATCCAGGAATTCGTAGCGCATTCCTGGTACGAGTACCAGGGTGGCAAAGACACCGGCTTGCACCCCTATCGGGGCGAAACTCAGTTGAGCTATTCAGGTCCTAAGCCGCCGTATCAGAATTTGGATACTGCGGCCAGCTATTCCTGGCTCAAGTCACCGCGCTGGAAGGGTCACGCCATGGAGGTCGGACCCCTCGCGCGTGTGCTCATGCTGTACGCCAGCGGGCACGAACCCACCAAGGACCTCGCTCACAAGGCGCTCACTCAGCTCGACCTGCCGCTGGAGGCCCTATTTTCGACCATGGGCCGCACCGCCGCGCGCACCCTCGAGGCCAAGATCTTCGCAGACGCCATGCCGCAGTGGTATGAGGCCCTGATGGCAAACATCAAAGCCGGCGATGTGCGCACCTTCGATGAGACGCTCTGGGAACCCTCGACGTGGCCGAGCCATGCGCAAGGCGTCGGCTTCATGGAAGCCCCTCGAGGCGCCTTGGGTCACTGGATCGTGATCGACGACGGCCGGATCACGAACTACCAGGCCGTGGTGCCGAGCACCTGGAATGCAGGTCCGCGCGACGCGGCCGGCATCGAGGGTCCTTATGAAGCCGCGCTCAAGGGTCAAAGCGTACAGGACCCAAAACAGCCGCTCGAAATTCTGCGTACGATTCACAGCTTCGATCCCTGTCTTGCCTGCGCCGTTCACGTCGTCGATCCGGACGGCGAGGAGCTGATTCGAGTTCGCGTGCAGTAGCTCGCGTAGAATGAGCGGACCGTGCTTGGATCCTCACGCTCAGACGTCGATTTGCTCCTGCTGCATGCGCCGAGCGTCTACGATTTTCGCGAGAAGGCGATTCTGTACGGCCCGGTGAGCGACATGATCCCCTCCTCGACCGTGTTCGAGATGTATCCCTTGGGATTTCTGACGATAGCGAGCTTCTTGCACGATCGGGGCCTGAAGGTGCGGATCGTCAATCTGGCGCTGCGCATGATGAACAGCCGCCGGTTCGATGTGCCGCGATTTCTCGCACGCCAGAAACCCAAAGCCGTCGGCATCGACCTGCATTGGTTGCCGCATGCCCACGGCGCCTTGGAGGTGGCGCGCATCGTCAAGGAATTGCACCCGCAGGTACCGGTCATCCTGGGCGGATTATCGTCAAGCTACTTTCATCGCGAGTTGATCGGCTACCCGCAGGTGGACTTCGTGTTGCGCGGCGACAGCACGGAGCCGCCGCTGCATCAACTGCTCCTGGCACTTGCAAAACGGCGCGCCGGTCGACGCGATTCCGAATCTCACCTGGAAAGATGGCGCCGGAATTCACGTCAATCCCCTCTCATTCGTACCGACGAGCTTGGACTATGTCGATCTGCGGCCCGACCTGATGGTCGAGATGGTGCTGCGCTACCGCGACCTTGAAAGCACGCTGCCCTTCAACGGCTGGTGGAAGCAATCCCATCACCACCGTGTTCACCGTCAAAGGGTGCGCCTTCGAATGCGTCACCTGCGGTAGCTCGCACACCACTTGCACGCAACTCACCAAGCGTCAGAAGCCCGTGTACCGCAGTCCCGCAAGCCTGGTCGCCAACATGCAGGCGATCTCCCGCCTTACGCATGGGCCGATATTGCTGGTCGGCGATCTGCTCATGGCCGGCGCGGAGCATGCCGCCGAAGTCCTTGAGCGCCTGAACGCGGCGAATCTGCCGAACGAGATCGTGTTCGAGTTCTTCGCCCTGCCGCCTGCCTCCTTCCTGCACGATATCGACCGCTCGGTGCAGCACTGGAGCATGGAGTTCAGTCCCGGAAAGCCACAGTCAGGTGGTCCGCGACGCGCAGGAGGGCGAATCCGGCTATACCACCGAGGACATGGAAGCGATGATCCGGGAAGCGGTCCGCCTGCGTTGTTCGCGCATCGATATCTTTTTCATGATCGGCTTGCCGGCCCAGACCGTTCAATCCGTGCATGAGACCGTGGAGTACTGCGGGCGCTTATTTCAGCTGGGCGACAAGCGGCTATCCTGCTTCATCTCCCCCCTGGGGCCGTTCATCGACCCCGGCAGCCGCGGTTTCGAGGATCCGGATCGATTCGGCTATCGCCTGTTCGCACGCACCTTGGAGGAGCACCGCCAGCTACTCGTGCAACCGACCTGGGAGCGCATACTCAACTATGAAACGAAGTGGATGACGCGGCGCGAGCTGGTCGATGCCACGTATGATGCTGCCGAGCGACTGAATGAGCTCAAGATCCGCCACGGTCGGCTCTCGAAGCGACGCGGGCGCGGCGTCGCGCGTGCGATTGCCGAGGCGCGTGCGCTGCGCGCGCGGCTCGATGAGCAAATGGCGCAAGGGAGCGCGTCGACGGCGAATGCCGCGCTGCTCGGTGAGATCTCGCGCTTCAGCATCTCGACGGTGTGCGACAAGCGCGAGCTCTTCTGGCCCCGGCGCTTCTTCAATTTCAAAGTGAAAGAGATCGCGCGCATTCTCGGCCGTTACGTCGCGGCGCGCCGTGGGGCCGGTGCGCGACCCGGCGCGCTTCCATAACAGATGGATAATAACGATCGGCGCGCTCAGGGTTTAACCACCAAGACATCGCAGTGCAAGCTATCGAGCACATGCTCGGCGGTGTTGCCGATGAAAATCCGCTTCAACCCCGTGCGCGACACCGCACCCATGACCACGAGGCCGGCGCGGATCGAGCGCGCCAGCGCGGGGATCTCAGTCGCGGGATCGCCGCAGACCAGGTGCGCCCTTGGCTCTGGGCAATGCCGTATCGGCTCAAGGGCCTCGGAAAATCGTCGCCGGATCGCGCGCTTGTAGCCTCGCTCCTCGCGCCGGATTCGGCGGCGAACGCCGCCGCGCCTACGGGCTCCGTCAGCATACCTCCCCGAGGTAGGGGCGGTAGACATGCGCGGCGTGCACCGAACCGCGCGCGAGCGACGGCGACCGCGTGCGCCGCAGCGACGATCTTATCGTCGAGTTTGCTCGGCTTGTCGTTGGCATGAAAAGGATCGAGCGCCGCCACGATGCGGGGACTGCGCCAGGCGGCCCGGCCTTTGACGATGAAGAGCGGCACCGGGCAGCGGCGGATGAGCTCGAAATCGGTCTGGCGTGAGGAGCAAGCGAGCGAAAAGTCGGTGCTTGCGCGCCTCGATCACCACGAGATCCGCCTTGGTGAGCCGCGCCTGGCGCAGAATCGCTTCATGGGCGGGGTAGCCGGTCTGCACGCTGGTCTCGACGATGATTTCTTCGCGCCGTAGACGGTTCGCCATCCGCTCGAGTGCGCGGCGGTTTTGCTCCGCCTCCTAGCGGATGAATTGCTCCGCCGGTGCATGCGCGGTCCCGTCGGACATGGCCGACGGGTATGGCGTTGAGCAGCTCGATGCTCGCACCCGTCGCCTGCGCGAGCGCGCTCGCGCGCCGGACGCGCGTTGACTCGGCCCGCGACGGGGTCGGCGATGGCGACGAGAATGCGCGCGAATTTGGCGCTCGGCATCGATTTGGCCGCTCAGCTGCCGGGAGGCAGCGTATGCGCGACGCCCTTGTGGCAGTCGATGCAGGTCATCCCGCTCTTCGCCAGCGAGGAGTGCGCGCTCGGCGGCCATCGGCGGCTGCTTCGCAAAGGCCATGGCGCTCGCCGTGTGGCAGCTGCGACATTCGGCGGAATCGTTGCGCCTTGAGCTCCGTCCAGATCTTCTGCGCGAGCTCCAGGCGGTGCGCTTCGTACTTGGCGGGCGTGCTCGAGCTTGCCGGTGAGATGACCCCACACCTCGGTGCTCGCCTGAATGTGCCGGATCAGGCCCGGAAGGAATGCCGGGCGGAACGTGACAATTGCCGCAGCTCGCCTGAATGCCGAATTCATTGGAGTAATGCACGCTGCGCGTGAGTTCCTGGAACGGCTGCTGCATCTCGTGGCAGGAGGTGCAGAACGTATCGGTTTCCGCCATCTTCAGGCCGCCGATGAACGCCGCCGGTGAAGGCGATGCCGACGATGAAGGCGATCAGCCCTCCGACCGGTATGCCGAGCAAGAACCAGCGCTGCGGTCGCCGCCACAGCCATGCCGCAATGCCCCGCTTCACCGGCTGCGGCGTATTCACTGCGGATGTGTCGATGCGGACATGAGGATCCTTCATCCCAGGTACGGCCCGAATTCATTCGATGCTCGCGAGCCGCTCACAGATGCTACTCGTTCACCGCACGCTCCTCTGTGCGGTTCCGTACAGATCTCGCGAACGTGCGCGGGTTAGCGTGACGGTGCGACCTTGGCGGGTGCGCCCGGCCGCAATCAGTTCGCGACTGGCAGCGGTGCTCTGATCGAATCGACAGGGAGAATGGGAAATGGCGTGCGGGAATCAGTCCCTCGAGTCGCGTCCGGTGCGTGCCGCCGTTGGCGATCGGCTGCTGCGTGCTATCAGCTGCTGCTCGCGGCCTGCAGCGGCACCACCGGTTCGCGCAGGTCCCGCGGGTGCGACCGGGCGCGACCGGGCCGGCGGGACCGTCCGACCACGCGGGTCGCGCGCTCAATGTCAGCACGGCCACCGCCATCACCGGAACGATCACGAGCGTCACGATCAGCGGTCCGCCGGTCGTGCAAGTTCCAGCTCGCCGATCAGAACGGCGTGCCCTTGCAAGGACTGCCGGCGGCCGACCTCGGCTGGGTCATCGCCCAGCTCGTGCCGGGCCAAAATGGCACTGTCGAGCCAGTGGAATTCGTACATCTACACCACCGTCACGCCATCCGGCTGCCCGGCCGGCGTAGCGGCCTGCGACACGACGCCCAAGACGCAGGCCACCGTCGAGAGCGCCACGAGCGGCACGCTTGGTCGACAATGGCGACGGCACCTATCAGTACACGTTCAAGACCGACATCACGAAGGTGCCGAACGTCATCTATAACGCGACCTTGACCCATCGCGTCGGCTTCGAAATCCGCGGCCTCGTTCAGGCGAACAACGCCGCCTACACCTTCCAGCCGTCGACCGGTGCGACCACCGGCATCTTCATGCGCGAGATCGTCGAGACCGCCACCTGCGACAACTGCCACACGATGCTTGAATGCGCACGGCGGCGCCCGGGTCGAAGTGCAGTACTGCGTGATGTGCCACAACCCGGGCACGACCGATCCCTACAGCGGCAATACGCTGGATTTCAAGGTGATGATCCACAAGATCCATACCGGCAACACGCTGCCGAGCATCCAGACGGCGAGCGGCCCGAACACCACGCCGACGCTGGGCATCGGCTACTGGATCGTCGGCTACATGGAGTCGCTGAATAATTTCAATACCGTGCTCTACCCGCAGGACACGCGCAACTGCACGACCTGCCACGCGCAGAATATTCCGGCCGCGACGCAGGCGACCGACTACTCCACCGTGCCCACGGCCGAGGCCTGCGGCGCCTGCCACGACAACGTGAACTTTGCCACCGGCTTGAATCACAGCGCGGCGAACATCGTGGCCAATGACTCCCAGTGCACGCACCTGCCATGGTCCGACCTCGACGATCGACAATGGTCAGCTGCAGGTCATCGCCGCGCACGTCGATTCCCGCGAACGTCGAGGCGACCAAGTTCCAGTACATCGTCAACAGCGTCACCTTCCAGACGACCGCGCGGCAGCATCTATCCGGTGGTGAATTTCTCGGTGGTCGATCCGACCAACGGCAATGCGCCGTACAACATTCTCACCGCCGCGCCGTTTGCCGGCACCGATCCGAGCACCGGCAAGCTCGGTCTGCGCCGAAGGTACCGCGCGCCTCGCGATCGACATCGCCTGGGACACGAGCGACTACACCAACTGGGGCAGCGGCGCGACGCCCGCCACATGGGGTCAGCCGATTTCCCTGAACCCGCTCTCCGGCTGCGGCACCGCCACGCCCGCCCCGGGACTGACCGGTCCGGATGCGACGGGCGCGTTCACCATGACCTCGCCCACCCCGCTGCCCGAATCCGCCGGCCGCCAACTGCCCGCCGGCCGGCGGCACGGCATGCCCGGCCATCGCCAACGTCGGCGTCGTCATCGAAGGACATCCGGGCGTCGTCCTGACCAGCGGCGCCGCGGCGACCGCGATCCCCGTGACGAGCGCGGTCGGCTACGGCAACGTCGCCGGCGGTGCGCCGGTGGCGCGGCGCACGGTCGTGGACATCGCGCAATGCGACGTCTGCCACAACCTGCTCTCGCTGCACGGCACCAACCGCAACAACAACACCCAGGTCTGCGTCGCCTGCCACAATCCCGGCTTCCACCGATGTGAGTGAGCGGCAAACACTGACCGCCACGACGCCCGGGATCGACGGCCTGTGGGAGCAGTCGATCGACTTCAAGCACATGATCCACGCGATCCACGACGGCAGCGTTCGCGGCGCCGCGGGCTCGCCGTTCGTCATCTACGGCTTCGGCGGCTCGATCAACAACTTCACCGACGTCGTCTATCCGGGCCAGATCAACCGCTGCGACGCCTGCCATGCGGGCACCAGCTACTACCCGGTGGACGACACCGCGGTGCAGGCGACGACCATTGTCACCGGACTATCGACGGAAGTGCCGAATCCCACGACGCCGGGCAATCCGATCTCGACCTCGGCCAATATGTCGGTGTGCTCGGCGTGCCACGTCGATGCACTCACCCAGACGCACATGCAGCAGAACGGCGGCTCGACCACGGTCACGAAGGACGCGGAAGGCCGAACGATTCTCGAGCTCGAATCCGGCGAGCACCGAGACCTGCGCCATCTGTCACGGCGCGGGCGGAGTCGCGGATGTGAGGGTCGTGCACAACATTCCCGCCACCACCGCGGGAAATTGAGTGAGGCGACGTTCGGCGCGACTTGCGTGGTCGTTGCGCTGAGCTCTGCTGTTGGCGGGATGGTGCCGGCGTTCGCCGCCGATGCACGGCCGCGGCCCGCCCGCGACCCGGCCGCCGGCACTGCCCGCCGCCTCCGCCTACAGCGCGCAGGGAGCCGACACCTGCCTCGGCTGTCACAACGATCCGGGCGTCACCGGCATCTTCCGCACCAAGCATGCGCGTCCGGATGATCCGCGCGGCCCATTCGGTCACGGCGGTCTGCAGTGCGAGGCCTGTCACGGGCCGGGCGGCGCGCACGTCGAAGGCAGGGGCGGACCGCTGGCGGGCATGATCGATCTTCGGCCCCAAAGCGCTCGCGCCCGCTGCAGCAGCAGAACGCGCAATGTCTCGCCTGCCATCAGTCGAACGCGGCGCATGACTGGGCATCGAGCGCGCATGCGGCGAGCGACGTGGCCTGCGCGAGCTGTCACACAGCTGCATGCGCCGAAAGATCCGGTGCAGACGGCGGCGACCCAGATCGAGGTCTGCACCAGCTGTCATCAAGCGCAGCACACGGATCTGTTCAAGCCTTCGCATCATCCGCTGCGCGAAGGCAAGATGGCCTGCACCTCCTGCCATTCGCCGCATGGCTCGACGGCGCCGGCGCAGCTCGTGAAGAACACCGTCAACGAAACCTGCACCGGCTGTCACGCCGAATACCGCGGACCGTTCCTGTGGGAACACCAGCCGGTCGCGGAGGACTGCACCAATTGTCACGATCCGCACGGCTCGGCGCAGCCGGCGCTGCTCAAGATTGCGCCCGCCGTTTCTCTGCCAGACCTGTCACGAGGGCGCGGGCCATCCGTCGATCGTCAACACGCCGCAGGGATTGCCGGGCGGCGGATGCCGAGCGCGTACCTGCTCGCCGGCGGCTGCATCAATTGTCACTCGCAGATCCACGGCTCGAATCATCCGTCGGGTCGCGCATTCATGCGGTAGGCGCACATCATGAAATCCATCTTTCGGTCCTATCGCGCATGGCTGATTGTGGGAATTCCTGCTGCATTCGCAGCTGCGGTCGCGTCGGCCGATCCGCCGAGCGTGGACACGAGCGACTGGAAGTGCACGCAATGTCCCTTCCTGCAGGGCTACACGGCCGAGGCGGAAGTCGGCGCGCTCGGCGCCAGCGGCGCGAACGCGAGCTTTGGACGCTACACGGGCATCGATCACGACGGTGCGTATGCCGATGCCTCGGGGTCCGGGCAATATCGCAGCGACGACGGCTCTTATGCGAACTATGATCTCGAGCAGCCTCGGACTCGCCTCGCGCGAGGGCTACGTCGAGGGCGGTCGCGAGGGGCGCTACGATCTGCGCGTCAGCTACGATGGCCAGCCGACCGGCTGTACGACACTGGCGCGACGCCCGTTCAAAGCCAATGGCTCGAACGTCGGGCTGCCGGCACGCTGGATCCCGGCGGGCAGCACCGACGGCATGAGCGCTGCTCGGCCCGAATCTCGCGCCCGTCGATCTCGAGTCGAATCGGCGCACCGTCGCGTTGCTCGCGCGCTACTTCGCGAGTCCCAGCTGGACCGTGTTCGGCGAGTTTCGGCGCCAGGAGCATGACGGCACCGGCCTCACCAGCGCGAGCTTTCTCGACGGAGGCCGTGCAGCTGCCGCAGCCGTTCGACTACGTCACGAATTCCTTGCAAGCCGGCGCCGCCTGGTCGGGCCGCATACGGGCCGCACGGCGAGTTTTCGCCTGAGCTACCTGGGATCCTGGTTCGATGACGACTACGATTCGATCACCTTCGCGAACCCCTACCTGCCGATCGTGCCGGGCTCGACGCAGGGGCAGCTCGCCACGCCGCCGGGCAACACGCTGCAGCAGGTCACCGCAACGGGCAACGTGCAGCTGCCGTGGTCCACGACCCTGACATTCACCGCATCGCTCGGTACGCTGAAACAAAACGACGCTTTCCTGCCGGTCAGCACGCTGCCCGGCTCGACCGCTCCCGCCCCGGGCTCGCTCGATGGCGATGTGCATCTGTCCCACTATGCGCTGGGATTGGCCTCGCGGCCGCTGCCGAAGCTCAGCCTGCGCGGTAACGCGACCTACGACGGCCACGACGACAAGACCTCTCCTCTCACCATCGCCTACATCGTCACCGACACCTTCCCCGGCGGCACGGCGATCACGCCCCGCTACAGCGAGGATCGCGTGCGCCTCGACGGCGGTGCGGATTATGCACTGCTGCATTGGTTCAAGGTCGGAGTCGGCGGCAAGCTCGACGACATCCACTACGGGCCCGGACAGGTCGTCACCTGGACGCAAAATGCGGAGAGCTGGGGTCGCGCCACGATCACGCCGATCGAATCCTTGAGCTTCACGCTGAAGGGCGGCAACGGCCTGCGCAAGACCTCCTCCTTCGACACGGGCGCGCTGCCGCCCGCGGAGAACCCGCTGATCTGGGAGTATAACTACGCGCCGCGAGATCGAGTGTTCTACACGCTCACCGGCGCGTGGAACGCCACATCGACGCTTGCCTGGTCGGCGGAGGGCTCCATCGCCAAGGACGACTATCGATCAACGCCGCTGGGTCTGCAAAGCGTGCACGAGTACCGCGGGTCGACCACCCTGACCTGGACGCCGAGCGACAAGCTGAGCGCCTATATCGACGGCGGGTACGAGAGGCTGTTCAATCTGCAGAACGGATTTTCGGGCCTCGACATTGCGCCCTGGCTCGTCGCCGACACCGAACGCTATTGGAATTTAGGGATCGGCGGGCGCTGGATCCCGCAGGAGCGCTGGACGCTGTCGCTGGACTTTCTGATGGCGCCCTCGTATGACAATACGGACACCACCCCGGCGTTCGGGCTGCAACAGGCGTTTCCGCAGAACATGACCAAGCTCGATTCCACACGGTTCGACATCGCCTACCGCGCGACGTCCGCGATGCAGATCCATTTTCGCTATACGCGCGAAACCTACACGTCCAGCGACTGGGCGCTCAACGGCGTGGGACCTTCGACCGTGCCGAACCTGCTGGCGATCGGCGTTCAGCCCTATCAAGACAATGTGAATCTATTTGCCCTGACGGTTCGCTTTCAATTCGGGCGTGACAACACGCCAGGCGCGGCGCCATGATCCTCGCGGACCCGCCGCGGGAGATGCACCGATGAGTTTGATGGACGCAGATCGGCCGATCGATGGCCCTTCACCGGCGCTCGCGGGACCCGGCATGATGGCCGCCGTACGCCGTGGGTTCCTCGCCACGCGCCCGCCCTTCCTGATTGCGGCGGTAGCCCCGGTCCTCGCGGGGACTGCCTGGGCCGGGGTAGCTTTTCACCGCTTCGACGGCTTGACGTTCGGACTGGCTCTCGCGGTCATGCTGCTCGCCCATGCGGCGGCCAACGTCTATAACGACGTGGGCGATGATATAACCGGCGCGGACCCCGGAAACCTCGATCGTATCTATCCGTACACGGGCGGCTCGCGCTTCATTCAATCGGGTCTTCTGTCGCGCGCGCAGATGATTCGCCTCGCGCTCGGTTTGGCAATCCCCGCGTTGCTTTTGGGCGCGTTGCTCGCGCTGGTGCGCGGCCTGGGGGTGATCTGGCTCGGGTGCACGGGACTCGGGCTCGGACTTCTTTATTCCTTGCCCGGCGTGCAGTTATCCGCGCGAGGTTTGGGAGAGATGACGGTAGCGATCGCCTTCGGTGCGCTGCCGGTGCTGGGGAGTGTCTGGCTGCAAACGGGGTCGGTCGATCTCGGCGCGGTGCTGCTCTGCTTGCCCGTAAGCGCGTGGGCGGCGGCGATCCTTATCATCAATGAGGTACCGGATATAGATGCGGACCGCCGCGCGCACAAGCGCACGCTGGTCGTGCGCTGGGGCGTGAGCGGCGCACGTTGGATTTATTGCGGCCTCGTTGGGATAGCCCTGGCGGCCTCGGCGGCGGCCATGGTGGAGCGTGCGCTGCCCGTGTGGTACGCGTTGCCGGCGGCGGCTCTCGCCGGCTTAGGGCTCCAGGCAGCGCGGGGCATATCGACGGAGCGCGCTGATCGCCCCCGGTTGAAAAGGAGCATCGAGCTTACGCTCGCTATGCATGCGCTCGGCAGCGTGAGCTTGATCACGGCCATCCTTCTCAACCGCATCGGTTGACGTCCGGCTTCAGCTCCGACGCGCCGCCCCCGCATCGGCATAGATGCGATGCGCACGCGCTTCGAAGGCGCGTACGACGTCATCGACGGCGGCCGGACGGAATTGATTCATGATCCGCTGCATCATTCTCGACCGCAGCTCGATGTTGGCGACCACGCTCAGGCGGCAACCAGCAGACGGCGCCTCGGCAATCAGCCAAGATAGACTGAACAGGCGGAAGGGGGCCTCAGTCGAGGTGACCTCGATCCGGTCCGGACGATTCAGCACCGCCTTGGACATGAACTGCACTCGGACGGGTCCGAGGCCGACGATTTGCTCGACATAACAGATATTGGATTCGCGCCTCTGAATTCGCGCCGAAACCCACCCACTCAAGAATTCTGGATAACGTTCAATATCGGCCGCGAGATCGAACACTTGCTCGCGGGTAAACGGCAGCGTTGCGGTAGCTTGGTTGATCGCGAAGACCACGACCGTTAGCATACAAGAATGCAGTATTTTGAACCCGACTCCGCTTGGTGGCAGCAGCTATTCGCCGTGATCGACGCGCGCGATGCAACGGGCTTTGTTGATCTCCTCACGCCGGATGCGCAGTTTCGTTTCGGGAATGCGCCAACCGTGGTGGGCACCGATGCAATTCGCGCTGCTGTGAGCAGCTTTTTCGCGGCGATCTCATCATCCAGCCATCACCTGCTCCGCACGTGGAGCAGCTCGAACGGCGTGGCCTGCGAAGGAGAGGTGACCTACACGCGCCACGATGGCAGCAAAGTCACGGTTCCCTTCGCGAACGTTTTTGAGCTGCGTGGTCCGCTCATCGCCGCCTATCGGATCTATATCGACAACTCGCCCTTGCTGCATCGTTAGCTCATACTGGTCGGGGCGTGCGCATCTCCGATCCGATGGCTCGATACGCTCAACGAGTTTTGCACGCTGTCCAAATTACGGGAACTCGGCTAGGTTGCTGCGCCGCGGGTGCTGCCAGTCTGCGGGAAACACTGATTGTGCACCCGCCAGGATTGCTCGCAGCATGCGGGCTGCGTCGACTCATCCTTGAGAGGAGGTGTCAAATGGGCAGCCATGGAAGCTATGGGGCAAACTCTGCGCCCGAGTATGCGCCTGATCCATATAGCGCCGATATCCCGCGAGCGTCGATCGAAAGGCTCGTCACGCCCGATGAGCGCCATCAACTGATTGCCGAGGCCGCGTATCTCATCGCCGAACGGCGCGGATTTACCCCCGGGCACGAGCTCTCGGATTGGCTCGCTGCGGAGAATGAGGTGAATCGGGCTTGCGGGTTGATCGAACCCTGGCCCCGATGGGATCAGTAGATCAGCGGTAGATGACTCCGACACAGGGCATGGCCCGTCGATGAGATTACGCAATCCGGCGCGGCAGCGCTGGGGTTCTGCATATGGCGCGCGACGGGCCTGAACCGAGGGGCCGAGGACGGCGACGTCGCTTCCTGGCCACTACAACGTCAGCGAGTAGACCACCTGGCGAGGATCGCCTGGATCGCGTGTTGCGCACATTCCCAAGTCCCGGGCCAGCGCCGACATCGCTGAATTGTCCGCCGAGTCGACCGAGTACAGGTGCTTGATGCCATAGTTCTTGGCCGATTGGATCAGCAACTTCATCAGTATGCCCCCCAATCCCTTGTGCTGCCATTCATCTGCGACGGTGACGGCAATCTCTCGCACATCGGACTCGCCCTCGGGCGCGTATCGGCTCACGCCTATCTCCACTTCGTGTCCGCTGCGGCTCACCGTAGCAATAAATGCCATGGAATATTTCCCGTCGACATCGCATAGGCGTGTGAGCTCACTCTGGGAAAGTTCCCGAACACCGCCGAGAAAGCGAAAACGTTTGCTTTCGGACGATAGGTGATCAATGAAATCCGCCTCCATCTCCCTATCGGTTCTACGGATGGGTCGAATGGTCACCGGCACTCCGGCAATGGTGAGTTCCATGAGTTCAGCGCTCCTTGTCTCTCTGACGTTGAGCAGCCGCCGGCGGATCTCTTGCAGAAACGACGTGGCTCGCAAAACCGGGGTATTTTCACAGTCGACCCGCTAAGCGGCGGACGACTTACAATCGATGGTCTCCGTCGCAGTCGCTAATTTGCCCTTGTGACGCACCAGCAGTACGGGGACTGATGACTGCTGCACTACGGCCTCCGCATCGCTTCCCATCGCGAGTCGCCGCAGCCCGCGCCGTCCGTGCGTACCCATCACGATCAAGTCCGCGCGCCACTTACTGGCTTGAGCCACGATCGAGTCTGCGGCCGGACCTCCAACGCACTCGACCTGCATGCTCTCGACGGGTACGCTCTGCCTTCGCGCCAGATCCTCGGCTCGCCGCAGAATCGCGTTGCCCTCCTCGCGCAGCGACTCCATCACGTTCATGCCGGACAATTGAGCGCCATACGAGTAATCGAGTATGAGCTCATTGACCACATGGAACAGACAGAGCTGACAACCGTCGCTCTGCGCGATTTTGATTGCCTCGAGAAGCCCAAGCATGGATGTCTCGCTGCCATCCACCGGGACCAGAATTCTCTTGTACATTGCAGCTGCCTCCATGACCGATCCGGATCCAATCGTCGTGCCCGCTCGGGCGCCTCACTTGCGATAACGTTTTATCATCGCAATCCGCCCACAGACACTGGGAGTTACCGTTAGCGCTTCTCGGGTTTCCTCTATCCGCCCGCGGCTCCTGGGTGTATTGCATCTGCGAGTTCTTGCGGCAACGCGATGCACAAAAGAAGCCTTACCCTGCGGACATTACGTATTGTTGCCGCACGACAGCTGGGTAACATCGGCCGGTGACTCAAAGTCTCGCAACGCAATTACTCATCGCTACCGCCATGGTCGCCCTCACCGTAGTCACCCATTTGTTGGGACTGAGCGTTCTAATTGCCGCCACCAATCGTCATTCTCGGCGTTTGCGCACTGGGCGCGCTCTGACGCAGCAGATGCTCGTGCTGGTGGGAGTGTCCTTCGGCCTGTTCATCCTGCATAGCGTCGAGATTTGGAGCTACGCGACGTTGTATGCCGCGGTGGGCGCCATTCGCTCTTTCGAAGATGCACTTTATTTTTCGACCGCGACCTATGCGACTATCGGATACGGTGACCTCACGTTGCCAAGAAGTTGGCGGCTATTGGGCGCCATTGAGGGCGCCAATGGCGTTATCTTGCTTGGATGGTCTACGGCATTCTTCGTATCCGTTGTCGCGCGAATCCGAGCCCTTGAGCACGATTGGTCGGGCGCCGCCTGGGCGAATAGACAAGGATCCGACGGGCGATGATCACTTGCCGCATGCCGCGGAACCACAGAGGGTTACGTAGCGAGCCCCGCTGTCATCGGAGCGAAAGCGATTCGGGCCGCGAGCGGCGGCCTCTGTCCCGATGTCCTCATCGTAGACCATAATCTTGGTTAGCAATTGAGCCGACCCGAGGTCGCCCGGCAGATAACCTCCTCAGCTACGCGCCCCCATCGCGGTCCGACAAGGCGACGCACCTGGCGCGATGCATGGGCGCATCGATCGAAATGGTCATCTGCGATGTTGCCTCGACACTCGCATGACACGGTGATCCCTCTGCATGCGCACGCCGTAGCCCCGTCGAATGCGAAGTTGCTCGATCTGCTTGAGGCATACGCCGCTCCCGCGCGCGCAGCCGGCCTCGATGTCACGCTTCGATTGATACACGGGAAGAAGTCGCTGCACGACTCCCTGCTCGACCTGTATTCGCGATTCGAATGCAGACCTTGTTGTCAAAGATACGCGCCATCATTCTCTTGCGAAGCGAACTCTTCTAACAAACACCGATTGGCATCTCTCCCGCAGTTGCCCTGTGCCTCTCATGCTGACCAAGAACCGCGATTTGGAACCAGCCACCCGCCATCATGGCAGCGGTGGATCCCGATCATGCGAACGCGTCGGCCGTCGCATTGGGTCGCGACATCTTGTATTGCGCGGCATCGCTGGCGGGTCGATTGTCCGGCGAGCTGCATGTAATTCACTCGTTCATTCCAGCGGCGTTTGCGAAGATCGTGGCAGCTGGCCAAACCCACCTGACTGGCGAGTATTCGGATACGCTGCAACTTGAGAATTCCTACAAGTGTTGGCAGTTGGAGCAGCTTGTAGCCGCCTATGGCGTTACGCGGGACCGTATCCACATCGAGATGGGTGCGCCAAGGGATTGCGCATTGCGTGCCGCGCAGCAATTCCACATCGACGTTATGGTGATGGGCGCGTCATCCCACGGTCGATGGCAGCGGATGATTGTCGGACGCTCGGCATCCACCCTGTTAGAATCGTTGCCGTGCGACGTTCTCGTCGTCAATCCTTGTGATCAGACACAGGCCATTCCGTTTTGAGCTCTCGATGGCGTTCAGTCTTTGGTAAACCGAGCATTGCGATGCGGGTCATCGCACAGCAAAGTGTCCACCGGGTGCTGGTACCGCTAAGGCGCCTGGGCGAGCCCGCGGAAATTGATCACGCAGTGCGGTTCATAGTCGAAAGCGATTTTCTTATCGGCCGCTGTCTCGGGATTGACGGAGGCTTACGGGTCTGAGGCCTGGCCGCTAAGCGGCGCTCGCGCTGTCTCGCGGCTGCAGGGCGGTAACAATTCGCTCGGAAACTTCCTCCACTCCGCCGACGCCCGCGATGCTCAAGAGTTTTGGTGCCCGCTCATCGCCGCTCGCCGCCCAGCTTGCGTAGTACTGCACCAACGGTTGAGTTTGACGGTGGTAGAGCTCGAGGCGCCTTTTCACAACCTCTTCCTTGTCATCCTCACGCTGAATCAGGTCCTCGCCGGTCACATCGTCCTTCCCTTCGACCTGGGGTCGATTGAACTGAACATGATAAGTGCGCCCGGATGGCAAGTGGATGCGGCGGCCCGACAGGCGATCGATGATTACATTGTCAGCCACGACGATCTCCACCGCATAGTCGAGGCTTACATCGGCCGTTCGTAGCGCCTGGGCCTGAGGAATCGTGCGCGGAAAGCCATCGAATAAGAAGCCATCGAGGCAGTCCGCCCTTGCAATTCGGAGTTTGACCAGCTCGATAATGAGATCGTCGGACACCAGTTCGCCGCGGTCCATGACTTCTTTGGCGGCGACTCCCAACGGTGTACCCGCCTTCACCGCGGCACGCAGCATGTCGCCCGTGGAGATTTGCGGGATGCCAAACTTCGCCGTGATGAATGCGGCCTGCGTGCCCTTGCCGGCGCCAGGCCCCCCTAAAAGTATGAGTCGCATAATTGTGTGTGCCTGACACGCCTCTAGTGGCGTGCACGCTCCTCGATAAGTTGCTTGACCACGCTCGGATCCGCCAATGTTGAAATGTCTCCCAGCTGGTCATGTTCGTTGGCGGCAATCTTGCGAAGAATGCGGCGCATGATCTTACCGGAGCGCGTTTTTGGCAGCGCAGGAGCCCATTGGATCACGTCCGGTGTTGCGATCGGACTGATTTCGCGCCGAACCCAGTCGCATCGGCGAAACTCTCGGGAATTCGATATAGCTGTTGGCTCATTGGATCCTCCTTAGAAACTCACAGCAGTCTCCGCTACTGCATGTGCTGGCCGCCGTTGATTGCGATATTGGCGCCAGTCACGAATGCGGCTTCCTCGCTCGCCAGGTACGCAACGAGCCCCGCCACTTCTTCGGGCTTGCCGAGCCGTCCCATAGGTATCTGCGGAATGATCTTCGAATCGAGAACTTCCTTTGGAATCGCCATGACCATTTTGGTGCCAATATAGCCGGGTGAGATGGTATTGACGGTCACACCTTTGCGCACCACCTCCAGAGCCAGCGCCTTCGTGAAGCCGTGCATGCCGGCCTTCGCCGCCGAATAATTGGTCTGGCCGAACGCACCCTTTTGACCATTGACCGACGAGATATTGATGATCCGGCCCCAGCCGCGATCCATCATGCCGTCGCATACCTGCTTGGTCATGTTGAAGCACGAGTCCAAGTTGGCATGCATCACCGCGTCCCAGTTGACCTTGTCCATCTTCTTGAATGTCATATCGCGGGTGACGCCCGCATTGTTCACCAGCACATCCACGGGGCCAAGCTCCTCCGTCACCTTACTGTTGCAAGCCCGACAGGAATCCCAGTCGGTCACATCGCAGGGATACGCGTAAAAGTGATAGCCCTGCTCTTGCATCGACTTGAGCCATGCCTGAGCCTTGGTGTTGTCCGGCGAGTAGGTTGTGGCGACCGTATCGCCTTGCTTCGCTAATTTGATGCAAATGGCCTCGCCAAGGCCGCCCATGCCCCCTGTGACCAGCGCGACTCGTTTTGTGGTTGCCATACAGAGCTCACTAAATGATTGTCGTTAATATGTACGCTTAAAAGCCTTACATTCAGCGCTCTATCGCGAGCGCTACGCCCATGCCGCCGCCGATACACAGACTGGCGAGCCCCTTCTTGGCGTCGCGGCGAATCATCTCGTGCAGCAGGGTCACCAGGATGCGGCAGCCCGATGCGCCGATCGGATGACCAATGGCAATAGCACCGCCATTGACGTTGATCTTTGCCGTGTCCCAGCCCATCTGACGGTTAACGGCGATCGCCTGCGCAGCAAACGCCTCATTGACCTCGAGCAGGTCAAGTTGTTGATGGGTCCAGCCCGCCTTCTTCAAGCAAAGCTGGCTGGCTGGCACCGGCCCCATCCCCATGAGCTTTGGATCCACACCGGCGGATGAGTAGGCGCGAATGTAGGCCAGCGGCTTCAGACCCAGTTCGTCGGCCTTGCGCGCCGACATCATCATTACCGCGGCGGCGCCATCATTGATACCGGATGCGTTACCCGCGGTAACGGTGCCATCCTTACTGAAGGCGGGTTTGAGTTCGCTGAGTGCGGCCGCCGTGGTGCCGGCGCGGATGAATTCGTCGGTATCGAATACGGTCGACCCTTTGCGCGAAACGAGTTCGATCGGTGCGATCTCAGCCTCGAATCGACCGGCTTTCTGCGCAGCCTCGGCTTTCTGCTGAGATGCGGCCGCAAATTCGTCTTGTTCGCGACGTGAAATCTCATATTTCTTGGCGATGTTCTCCGCGGTCGTGCCCATGTGGTAGTTGTTGAAAACATCCCAGAGGCCGTCGCTGATCATGCTGTCGACGAGCTTGGCGTCGCCCATGCGAAAGCCGTCACGAGATCCTTGCAGAACGTGAGGCGAGGTGCTCATGCTCTCCTGACCGCCGGCGATGACGATTTCCGCATCACCGCACTTGATCGCCTGCGCCGCCAGGTGCGTAGCCTTCAGGCCGCTGCCACACACCTTGCCAATCGTCATCCCCGGCACGGTGTCCGGTAATCCGGCGCGAATCAGAGCCTGCCGCGCCGGATTCTGGCCGACCCCGGCAGTGAGTACCTGCCCCAAGATAACCTCAGAGATCTGATCCGGTTGAACCCCGGAGCGGGCCAGCAGCGCCTTGATGATTTGAGCACCCAGCTCGACCGCCGGCACCTTGCCGAGGGATCCGTTGAATTTGCCGACCGCGCTGCGCAGTGCGGCCGTGATTACTACATCGTTCATATACGCCCCCGATCTAAATTTCCGAATTCGATCAGCCGCCCGTTATTTGCATGAGCCCGACCGCGACATGTGCTATGGATCGCCCCTAGAAAAATCCCAACGCCTTCGTGCTATAGCTGACGAGAACGTTCTTCGTCTGCTGGTAGTGATCCAGCATCATCTTGTGGGTCTCTCGACCGATGCCCGATTTCTTGTACCCGCCGAAGGCCGCGTGCGCCGGATATGCGTGGTAGCAATTGGTCCAAACGCGTCCGGCCTTGATGCCGCGGCCGAAGCGATAGGCCAAGTTCAGATCGCGCGTCCACACTCCAGAACCCAAACCGTACATGGTGTCATTGGCGATCTCGAGCGCCTGCGCCGGGGTATCGAACGTCGTGACCGAAACAACCGGTCCGAAGATCTCCTCCTGGAACACACGCATCTTGTTGTGTCCTTCGAACACCGTCGGCTTGATGTAGTAGCCGCCCGCGAGTTCGCCCGGCAGCTTGTTGGCCACCCCGCCGGTGAGCACCTTCGCCCCTTCCTTCTTGCCGATGTCGATATATGAAAGGATCTTCTCATACTGATCGTTCGATGCCTGCGCGCCGATCTGCGTGCTCATCTCGTACGGATCGCCTTGGCGGATGCTCTCGACACGCTTGACCGCCCGCTCCATGAAGCGCTCATAGATCGACCGTTGCACCAGCGCGCGCGAGGGACACGTGCACACCTCGCCCTGGTTGAGCGCAAACATCGCAAAGCCCTCGAGCGCCTTATCGACGAAATCGTCCTCCTCGCGCAGCACGTCCTCGAAAAAAATGTTCGGGGATTTACCGCCGAGTTCCAAGGTCACCGGAATTATGTTCTCCGAGGCGTACTGCATGATCAGACGTCCCGTCGTGGTCTCTCCGGTGAAGGCGACCTTGGCGATGCGCGGACTCGAAGCCAGCGGCTTGCCCGCCTCCAGGCCAAACCCGTTGACGATGTTCAAGACCCCCGGGGGCAGAATATCCTGCACCAATTCGGCCAGCACCAGCACCGTAGCGGCGTCTGCTCGGCCGGCTTCAGCACCACCGTATTTCCCGCCGCCAACGCGGGCGCCAATTTCCATACCGCCATCAAAATCGGAAAGTTCCACGGAATGATCTGCGCCACCACGCCGAGCGGCTCATGGTAGTGATACGCCACCGTGTCGTCGTCGAGTTCTCCCAACGAGCCTTCCTGGGCCCGCACGCAACTCGCAAAATAGCGGAAGTGATCGACCGCCAGCGGCAGATCGGCAAGATTCGTCTCGCGAATCGGTTTGCCGTTGTCATACGTCTCGACGGCGGCGAGAAACGGGAGATATTGCTCCATTCGGTCCGCTACGCGGTTCAAGATCGCCGCCCGGGTCGCGACCGCCGTGCGCCCCCACTCCGACGCCGCCGCGTGCGCCGCGTCGATGGCGCGCTCCACGTCCTCGGCTTGCGAGCGCGCGATCTGACAGATCACCTGCTCCTGTCGTCGGCGATATATTGTCGAAGTAGCCGCCTTTGAGCGGAGCGACCCACTGACCGCCGATAAAGTTCTCATAGCGCGCTCGCAGCGCGATCTTTCTCTCAAACGTTTTCATGTGCGACGCAAAAGAGGCACCCTCATACATGGGACCGGCGGGCGCAGCCCAATTCACCGGCTGGACTTGGGCAGAATTCATGATTCCTCTCCTTCAGTAGAATTGATTAATGGCGTTACGGTGTGCGCCTTCGGCCGCCCAGCACCGTCCTTGAATGACGACAAGATATTGCCACGAAGAATTGCGTAACACAGTAAGGGGAACATCTTATGCGACGTCGGCAAGCATACGATCAGGACAACGGAACGCGTCTATCGAAGCGTGATGTTACTTCGGCGCAAGCGTAGAACGGCAGCGCGAGATATCGGGCATCTCATTACCAGCGGTTCTCACGACAGGAGGTCTGAGGCAATGCCTTAGCGGCTACGTCTAAATGCGTATGGCAATCGCGTGGATAATCTATAACGTTTGCGCTGCTGATTAACGAGAAGACAGCAAACTCACATGACTAGCGAGACCGCCGCATCATTTTTGCATTTGGACGACGACGTCGCGGTGCGTGAGTCCATGTCGATGCTACTGAACTCAGAAGGGTACGCTGTGAGCAGCGCTGCCACCGGAGCGGAAGCGATTCAGCTCGTGCGTGGCGGCCTTCGCCCCGATGTTCTCATCGTAGACTATGATCTCGGGGAGCAATTAAGCGGACCCGAAGTTGCCCAGCAGATTCGTGACCTCCTCAGTTACGCCCCTCCCATCATCGTGCTGACCGGGGATGCGCACCGCGCGCAGTTCCTGCGCGCGATCGAAGTGGTTGTTTGGCTAGTATTCAAGCCATTGAATCCACAGCTGCTACTCGCCGCCTTACCAGGCCTCGTGCAGCTATCGCGCGCGACGCGCAAGGTGCTTACTCGAGCGGCATGAGGGGAATTGTAGGCGTGCAATACCAGATAGCCGTCGCGCGTCGAGGATCAGCGCCTTGGTAGAGTTTGGTTGCGAGGATTCGGATGACAGGGCATGCCACGCACGTTGATGTAGGCCACCAGGAGGTCATAGTCTGCGCACGCCAAGAGAGCGTGTTCGATTTCCCCATCGCCGGCGACGCAAATCCTCCCGAAATTCACCGACCCGCGCATATGTATTTACATTGTAAATACTAAATGGTATCCTAGCTCTCGATGGACCGGCTCTTCCAACACGGTGGTACGACGTTTGATGAAGCGAAGGCTGCGGAGAACCAGCGTAAGCACGGCGTCTCCTTCGAAGAGGCGGTGACTGTCTTCGACGACCCGCTGTTTGTTCTTCAAGACGCGAGTCGAAATGAAGAACCAAGAGACGCCGTGATCGGTTTCAGCTCCACCGGCCGATTGCTGACGGTTGTGCATATCGAGTTCGACGGACAATCCATTCGGATCATTTCAGCGTGGCGTGCTTCGCCGACAGAGGAAGTATTTTATGATCAATGAACGTCTGAAAAAGCGCCTGAAGAAAGATCGGCCGAGTACGACGATCACCATGCGAATTCCGACGGACGTCGTTGAGTCACTCAAGGCTGTTGCACCGATGCGCGGTTTTACCGCCTATCAAACTCTGTTGAAGAGCTACATTAGCGAGGGACTGCGCCGAGATGAGGTGCAGTTCGATCAGCACACAGCTCGCAAACTAGCTGAGGCCCTCAAGCGGCGCGGCGTTGCCGAGAAAGTGCTGCAGGAAGCTATGGCAGAAATTGCCAGCGATTCGTAGTGGCGCGTGCCGCTCGGCCCTGTGCTACGGCTCGGCGTAGCCGACCGAAAGATCGCCTGTTGAGCAGACACCCAACAACGAGTTGCAATCGAATCCAGTGGCGAGATTGGGCACTGGATTGGCCACTCGAGCTGGGGGGCCCAGGAAGCAACTGTCTGAGGTTAGAACGAAATTGAAGTGGCGGAGAGGGTGGGATTCGAACCCACGGAGGCGCAAATAGAAATCAGTAAGTTACTGAAAGTCCGCGGCTCGCCGTCCCCTGGAATCCCCTCGCCTCCCCGCTTTTGGCAGTAGATTTGGCAGTAGACCTGTTCCGCAGCCCGGCCAACCGTTTAGGCGGCGACCTCAACGTAATCGACATGGCTCGACGGAGCGGGAATCGGCGCACCGTCCTCGCGCAACCCCTCCAAGTGGAACTCAATTGCCTCGCGAATTGCCTGCTCCGTGGCTGCCAGTGTCTCGCCCGTGGCAATGCACCCTGGAAGGTCCGGCACATATGCGGAAAAATTGCCGCCGGCATTTTCGATCACTATCGCGTAGCGCATAAAAGGTGCCTATTTCTTCAAACCCGACTGCTTGAGGATACTGTTCAACGTGCCCGGTGCCAAATCGTCGCTTGGCTTTCCTGCGACCGTCACCCGACCAGGCTTACTGGGGTGCTTGAACTGGCGGTGGCTTCCCTTCGTGGACGCCAGATACCAACCGTCGTCACTCAGCATGCGCAATATGTCCGATACCTTCATTGCCTAAGATGCCTACTTCAATCGCTCGATAGCCACAAGCTGAGGGCGCTCCCGCTCGAACCGTCGATTAGGCGGCTTGTAGGACCGCGCGCCGGGTCGAGACTGGGAGTTCAGCCGCGACGAAGCGCTTGCCGGGGTACAGGTAGTCCTCCCCGGATTCGTCGATGATCCTGAGGTACCCAGTGCGCTCTGCTTTCACGTCTGTCAACGCGATGTAAATTTTCAGCCGCTCCAGGGAAACCTCATAGCCCACATTGTCGAGACAATGAATAAGCGCTTTGCTGCTTTTGCCATCGATGTATTGCCCTAAATGAACGCCTTGATCTTAATTTCGCGCCACTGGGCCCATCGTTTCAGACCCTGGCAGCATGGTCAACGCGAATCAGATGCCTAACTATCCATTAGGACGCTCTCGACCCCACTGCGGACACTGGTCAATGTCCGGTCTGCGGCAATCTGAACTGCAGTATCAGGGTCCACGCGTGTTCGGCAATGAAGCATTGCGCTTTTTCAGGCGGGCGAGCCGCACGGCCTCGGCATTGGTGGGCTCTGGTCCCGACACCCACGTCAGATAGAAGACCAATGCCCAAACAAAACCAATAGGAGCGTACAGGGGCATGGGCAGGTGAAGGAGCAGCGATATTGATAATCCTGCGACCAACCCAGTGAAACTTGCCGACCACCAAGCCAATCGTCCAAGTCTCGCGATTAGATACAACGATGGCAGACCGAGGAGCACCTCTTCTTCCTCGAAGACGGCAGGCCGATCAGCGACCCGGAGATCACCCGCTGGCGCTGGAGCGAGAGCATCAAGGCGCTCGGTATTCGCCGGCGCGGACCCTATCACGCGCGGCATTCCTCCGTGACCTGGCGGCTCATGCTGGGAAAGAATCTGCTCTGGGTCGCGAAGCAGCACGGACACAGCGTCGAGGTAATGCTGCGCATGTACGCCGCGTGGCTCGAGGGAGCAACGGACGCCGATATTGACGCGATCAAAGAAGCGATGGAAAAAAGACCCGGCGCAGGCCGCAATTCCTGATTCTCGTGCTGCGATTTCCGCTGCAAATGCAGGCAGGAGTCACACGCGGTTGATCGTAATCCGTCCCCTCAAGTCCCCAGAATTTGGCAGTAGAAATGGCGCGCGGAGCAAGCCATTGAACCAAGAGCAGATAAAGTGGCGGAGAGGGTGGGATTCGAACCCACGTGCCGGAATTACCCGACCATCCGATTTCGAGTCGGCGCCGTTATGACCACTTCGGTACCTCTCCGTTTAACCAAAAATTTACGCAATTTTAATACGCGCTAACTTAAGCCCAAAGCGTGAACTTAAGCATTTTCCCCATTAACTTAAGCAATTCTCACTGTGTGATGCCCTAAGCGACTCGAGCATAAATCAGTTTGTCAAGAGTCCATTAGCCCCCGGAACAGGTTATTCTAGCGCATCGGCATTAGGCTCGCCTCTAGGACGGAACCGAGCTGCCTTCACGGAATCAAAGCCATACGACCGTGCGTAGCGTGAATAATCAAATCTGGTTCCGGTGGACAAAGCTCAGCATCGCGGCATCTGCGGTTGTGCTGTTGAACACCTGTTCACCCTTGCCGAGTTTGATCGATCAGGTCAAGACTCTTGGCGAGCTGCGCGTTGCAACACGGAGTAGCCCCTTGTCGTACTACCTCGCCGAGGACGGTACTCCGCAGGGCCCCGAGTACGATTTCGCGCGTCAGTTCGCCGAGGAGCTCGGCGTCAAGCTCAAGATCACTCCGATGCGCAGCTACGGGGAAATCTACGCGGCATTGAGCTCGGGCCGCGTCCATCTGGCTGCCGCCGGCCTCAAGGTGCCGTCGCGGTCGATTCCAGGCATCGAGTTCGGCCCGACGTATCAGCGTGTGCGTGAGCATCTCATCTATCGCAGAGGCGCGACGCGCCCGGGATCCCTTGCCGACATCGGCAACGCAGAGCTCGAAATTGCCGCGGGCAGTTCTCACGCCAAGGCATTGAGCGCGGCCCGCGATCAGCTGCCCGAGCTGGTCTGGGTCGAGGACGCCACCGCCAACTCGCAGGCCCTGCTCGAAGGCGTCGCTGACGGCACAATCGACTACACGATCGCAGACTCGACGGAATTTGCATTCGCCCACGATGAGCATCCGGATCTGCGCATCGCCTTCGACTTCCCCGGCAGCCAGTCCCTTGCGTGGGCCGCAAGCGACCGCTATCCCGAATTCCGCGAGGCCATGGGCGCTTATTTCGCGAGCTTGAACCAGAGCGGCGAGCTGGCCGCGGTCGTGAACCGCTATTACGGGCACTCCGAGGATGCCGAGCTCGCCGAGGCGCCGGACTTCATGCGCCACATGCAGAGCCGCCTGCCGCTTTACAAGAAGTGGTTCGAGGAAGCGGCCGACGAGAGCAGCCAGGATTGGCGCCTGCTCGCGGCCATCGGCTACCAGGAATCGAAATGGAATCCGCGCGCCGCCTCGGGCTCCGGCGCGCTCGGTCTCATGCAATTGACGGTGCAATCGGCGACCGCCGTCAAGGTTGCGAACCCGGCCGATCCCCGCCAGAGCATATTTGGCGGCGCACGCTATTTCCGAAGTATCTACGAGAAAATTCCGGCGCACGTGTCGGACCCGGATCGTACTTGGTTCGCGCTTGCGGCGTACAACATCGGCTACGGCCATGTCGAAGACGCGCGGGTCCTCGCGCAGAAAGCGGGCCGCGATCCGGATTCCTGGGACGACGTGCGTCGGTTCCTGCCGCTGCTTTCCCAGGAACAATGGTACACGCAGACCGCAAATGGCTTCGCGCGTGGCTCGGAGCCCGTGCGCTACGTCGACAGCGTGCGCAGCTACGTCGACTTGCTCGAATGGGCCGGTACGGGCAGCACCACAGGCCGCAGCAACGGATCCGCGCTGAACTAGCGCCGCTCTAGCGGCGCGCCTCGAAGAAGCGACGCAACAGCACCCGACTCTCCTCGGCACACACCCCCCCGAACACGTCCACGCGATGCGTGGCACGCGGCTCGCGCGTCAAGTCGTAGAGGCTCCCGCAGGCACCCGCTTTCGGATCCCAGGCACCGAACACCACTCGCGCGACGCGCGCATTCACGGCGGCACCGATGCACATGGCACACGGCTCGAGCGTCACGTACAGCGACGCCGACTCGAGACGGTAATTCGCGCGCGCGGCGGCGGCGGCCCGCAGGGCGGCGATCTCGGCATGCGCGGTCGGATCGCGCGCGGAGATCGGCTGATTCCAGCCCTCCCCGATCACCTCGTCCGCGATCACGACCACGGCGCCGACGGGCACTTCCCCGGATTGCGCCGCCCGCTCCGCGAGCGCAAGCGCCCGTTGCATGAACACGACGTCGCGGGATGGACCTGTGGCGACCATGCGTCAGCTCGACCGATAGCGCGCGGCGAGCACCAGCGCGTAGACCGCGAGGAGCGCCGCGGCGCTGTAGGCGAGTGAGTTGTGAATCCCGATGCGGGCGCCGAGCAATCCCACCGACAATCCGCTGAACGTCCGCAGTCCGTTGGCCGACATGGAAAACACCCCGATCACCCGACCCCGGATCTGGTCGGGGGCGTTGATCTGCACCAGGGCTTGCGCCATGGAATTGAAGGCGAGTTCGACGAAGCCTGCGACGAACAGCAGGGCGAGCGCCAGGGAATAATCGTGCGCTCGGGCGAAGCCGCATAGCGCGGCGGCCCAGATCATCGCCAGCACGAAGGCGGTGCGCGGCTCCGGTCTGAGCCAGCCCCGGGTCTCCAGGATCAGGCCGCCGAGCAGTCCGCCGGCCGCGTCGGCGCCGAGCAGGAGCCCGTAAGTAAAGTCCGGCCGCGCGTGCTGCAAGTCGCGCGCGAATTCGGGCATCTGCGCCTGGTAGGCATTGCCCACGAAAAACGAGGCGGCACCGACCAGTACGGTCATGGACAGCAGCACACGGCTGCGCAACACCACGGCCATCGTCGAGGTGATGTCCGCGAAATTCCCGACTGCGGCCCGAACTGCTGGCGGCTCCTTGGCCGCCGCGCCGTATGGCGCGTTCACCAGCCAGATCAGAAGCGGCGTGTAGATCATCGCATTGACGAAGATGCCTTTCGCCGGGCCGAGCCCGAGCAAGAGCCCCGCGCCGAGCAGCGGACCCACGAGAAAGCCGAGGTAGCGGCCCGTGGCATTGAGGCGCACGGCACTCGGCAATTGAGCGGGCCCGACGATCTGGTGAATCAGCACCTGCGCGGCCGGCATCCAGATCACGCCGGCGAGACCGTGAACGATGAGCAACAGCATCGCCGCCTGGAGGTTGACCGTGTCGGTCGCAAACATGATCCCCCAGCTGACGGAAACGCCGATGAACAGCAGCATCCCCACCTGGATAAGCCTGCGCACATCGAAACGGTCGGCGAGAGCGCCCGTGAATCCGGCCAAAAAGAGGTAGGGCACCCAGTGCGAGATGACCGCGAATCCGGCCAGCGCGGGCGAGTGAAATTTGTCGAACATCACCTTGTAGGAGATGACGTGCTCGATGTTGTCGGCCATCATCGCGGCGGTACCGCCCAACACATAGATGCGAAAATCGCGATTGGCGAAAGCAGCGAATGCTTGATGCGCGGGTGCGACCGCGAGGCCGGCGCGGGTATCTGGGCTCAATGGGTCCTGAAGGCGGGTTTTAGCTGATTCGGTAATTGTAACGGTTGGAGGTGTCCGCACAAGCGGTAGAATCGACGCTGCTACGAGGGGAGCTAAATTGCGAAGAAGAGCTACGATGGCGCGTGCGGTAGGATTCGTGCTGGCAATCGTCTTGTCCGCAGCGGCGCACTGCGATGAAGGCATGTGGACTTTCGACCATTTTCCCGCGGAGGCGGTGAACAAATCGTACGGGGTCGACATTACCCCCGGGTGGCTCGATCACGTGCGCCTTTCCACGGTGCGATTGACCAACTGCACCGCTTCGTTCGTCTCCCCGGACGGACTGATGATCACGAACCACCACTGTCTGGAATCCTGCTTAGGTGAGCTGTCCTCGAAGGACAACAGCCTGATGGTGCGTGGATTCTTGGCCGCGGAGCGTTCCGCGGAGCCGCGTTGCGCCACCCAGCTCGGTGATGTGCTGGTCTCGACGGAAAACATCACCGCGGCCATCGCCAAGGCAACCGCGGGGCTGAATGATCGCGCGGCCAACGAAGCGCGCAAGAAGGCCCTCACTGAAATGGAGCAAGCCTGCGAGCAGGCGAGCGCCAAGAGTCATTCCGGCCGGCTCAAGTGCCAATCGGTATCGCTCTACGACGGCGGGCAGTACTTTCTTTACAGGTACAAGCGCTATGACGACGTGCGCCTGGTGTTCGCCCCGGAAACCGACATCGCCGCGTTTGGCGGGGATCCGGACAACTTCCAATTTCCGCGCTGGAGCCTCGATTTCTCGATGCTGCGAGCTTACGAGAACGGCAAGCCCGCAGCGACGCCGAATTACTTGCGGATCGACTTCTCGGGTCCCAAGGCGAACCAATTGGTGTTCGTGTCCGGGCATCCCGGCTCGACGTCGCGCCTGGACACGCGGGCGGAACTCGAGTTCGACCGCGATGTCTCCTTACCGCTGACATTGCTGCGCAGCGCAGAGCTGCGCGGCGGCTACATTCAGTTCAGCCGCGGCAATCCGGCGGACATGCAGCTCATCGAGGCGCCCTTGAGCAACCTCGAGAACTCCATCAAGGTCAGGCGCAAACTCCTCGACGCGTTGCACGAGGACGATCTGCTGGCGCGCAAGCAAGCCGACGAGCAAGCCTTGAGGCCGCTGCTGAAGGCCACCGGCCTCGACCCGTGGGCGCAAATCGAATCCGGCATGGCGCGCGAGCGGGCGTTGTACTTGCCCTTCACGTTCTTTGAGGGCGGCGCGGGATTCAACAGCATTCTTTTCCGCTACGCGCGGCTGTTGCTGCGCGGAGCCGACGAGCGCGTGAAGCCCAACGACACGCGATTGCGGGAATATACCGACTCCGCGCTGCCCCACATCGAGCAGCAGCTGTATGCGCGTGTGCCGATCTATGGGGAGGTCGAGACGCTGACCCTATCCTTCTCGCTGCAACGAATGCAAGAATGGCTCGGACCGGATCAACCGCTGGTGCGCCGCTTGCTCGCGAGGGACTCGCCCGAGTCGCTCGCGACCCGGGTCGTCGCTGAGACGCGGCTCGGTGACGCAGGTGAGCGCAAACGGCTCTGGGAGGGAGGCCGGGCAGCGGTCAACGCCTCCCACGATCCCATGATCGAGTTGGCGCGGTCGATCGATGGCGACTCGCGCGCCTTGCGCAATCAATTCGACGACGAGGTGGAAGCCCCGATCATTGCCGCGTCGGCCGAGATTGCGAACGAGCGGTTCAAGGCATTCGGCACTCAGGTGTACCCGGACGCCACCTTCACCCTGCGTCTCAACTACGGTACCGTGACCGGGTGGATGCGGGACGGAACCGCGGTCGAGCCCTTCACTTACCTCGGCCGCGCCTTCGAGCGTGCAAACGGCGTGGCGCCGTTCAAGATTCCCGATAGCTGGATGAAAGTGAAGGACCGCCTGGATATGCGCGTACCGTTCTGCATCTCGACGAACAACGACATCGTGGGCGGCAATTCGGGCAGTCCGCTCATCGACGCCGAGGGCCGCATGGTCGGCCTGGTGTTCGACGGCAACATCGATTCGATCGCCGGCACTTACTGGTTCGATGCGTCGAAGAATCGCGCGGTCGCGGTCCATCCTGCGATCATCCGCGAGGCGCTCGAGCAAGTCTACGGCGCCAAGGCGCTGCTCGCGGAGCTCGGCGCCTCATGACCCGGCCGGAGGAAGCGAAGATCGGCGGCTTGAGCGAGCCGGGAGAGTACGACGCGAGCATGCTCACGCTCCTACAGATCATCTGGGGCGATGGCTTCTTGTCGCCCGGTGGGAGCGAGGAGATCGCTCGATTGCTGGAAGGCAGCTCCATCGCGGGATGCGAGGTGCTCGATATCGGCTGCGGCCTGGGCGCCATCGACGAGCTGCTCGTGCGCGAGCACGGCGCGAGCTCGGTGATCGGGGTCGATATCGACCCGCAGCTCATCGAGCGCATGCAGGCACGCATGGCGCGCGCCGGACTCAGCGAGCGCATCGAGGGCCGCCGCGTCGACGGCGGCCCGCTGCCTTTCGAGGCCGCGAGCTTCGATGTCGTGTTCTCGAAGGACTCTCTGGTGCAGATCCCCGACAAGGCGAGCATCTTCGCCGAGATTCTGCGTGTCCTGCGTCCCGGCGGCCGCTTCATCGCGAGCGATTGGCTGCGCGGCGGATCCGGCGCCTATTCCGCCGAGATGATGGAGTTCTTTCGCCTCGAAGGCATTGCTTACAACATGGCCTCGCTCGAGGAGAGCGCCGCCGCATTGCGCGCGGCAGGGTTTCGCGACGTCCAGATCCGCGACCGGCACGACTGGTACCTCCCGCTCGCGCAGCGTGAGCTCAAGTCCATGGAAGGCATCGCTCGGGCCCTTGATCGTCAGCCGTATCGGCGAGGCGCGAGCGCGGTACTTCATCGATGACTGGCGTCAGCTGGTGCTCGTCCTCGAGCGCGGCGAGCTGCGTCCGGGGCACCTGAAAGCCCTGAAGCCCGCCTGAAGCGAGATCATCGGCTCACGCAGTGACGCTACCGCGGCAGCTTCCGAAGCCGATCGTCGCGAATCCCGGTCGCGCAGGCGTGCGCCGAGAATGAGATCTCGTCGCCGTCCTCCAGAAAGGAGCGTGTCTCGCCGGAGGGCAGCGTGATCGGCCTCTTCCCTCCTTCGGTGATCTCGAGCAGGCTCCCGTAGCCGCTGTGACCCCGGCTCGGATATCGTTCCGGTCCCCAGCAAATCTCCGGGCCGCAGGTTGCAGCCGTTCGAAGTGTGGTGCGCAATCATCTGGGCCACCGTCCAGTAAAGCGCCGTGGTGGACGCACGGCTCAATCGATGCGCCGCCGTGCCGCTTGCACGCATGGCGGCGGTGCGAATCGAGGCCTCGAGCGTGATCGCATAGGCGCCGCGCGCCTGGTCCTCCACGCTCCACAGGTAATCGAGGGGCTTGGGATCGCCCTCGGGCCGCGCCGGCTGCGGCACTCGAAATGGAGCGAGCGCCTCGGAGGTAATGATCCAAGGCGACACTGTGGTCAGGAAGCTCTTCGAGAGAAAGGGACCGAGGGGCTGATATTCCCACGCCTGGATGTCGCGCGCGGACCAATCGTTGAGCAAACTCAAACCCGCGATATGGGAGTGTGCCTCGGCGATGCCGATGGGCTCTCCGAGCGTGTTGCCGCGGCCGATCCATACCCCGAGCTCCACCTCATAGTCCAAGCGACGCGTGCGCCCGAAGCTGGGCGGTGCGTCCGCGGGCTTGATCTGGCCGTGCGGCCGGCGAACTTCGGCTCCCGATGCCCGCACCGAGGAGCTGCGGCCGTGGTACCCGATCGGGATGTACTTGTAGTTCGGCAACAGCGGATTGTCGGGCCGGAACTGACGACCGACGTTGGTTGCGTGGTGAATGCCGACGTAGAAATCCGTGTAATCGCCGATCTGCACCGGCAGATGCAGCGTGCACTGCGATACGTCGTGCAAATGCGGCTCGACCTTCGATCGATGCGCTCCGTCGCAGAGGAGCGATGATAGTGTGCGGCGCAGGCCGGCACGTGCTGCAGGCGCGAGTGCGAGCAAGTCGTTGAGCCGATCGCTTGCGAGTGTCGGCTCGATCTCGCGCGGCAGGAGGTCAGTGACGGCGGGCAAGTCGAGGACTCGGTTGCCGATCGCGACGCCGGGCCGCGGCTTCTCACCCGTTCGCGAGAAGATCCCGAGCGGCAAGTTCTGGATGGGAAACTCGCCGTGGCCTGCGGCGGACTCCACCCAGCTGCGCAGCGCAGGATCGTGAGTCGAATCGATGCCGGACATTCAGCGCACCTTCGCGCGCGTGAACCCCGACCAGACCCGACCGTAATCCGCTTGCCGCAACGGCGTCTCCATCGCCCAGCGCGTGGCCCGGATCACCTGCCGGGTCTCGAACATGAAGGCCATGGTGTTCGCGATCTTCTCGGGCTTGAGCTCGCGAGCGACCGCGCGCTCGTAGGTCGCGGCGTCCGGACCATGCCCGTTCATGCAATTGTGCAAGGAGGCACCGCCGGGACTGAAGCCACCTTGCTTCGCGTCATAGGTGCCCTCGATGAGTCCCATGAACTCGCTCATCACATTGCGGTGAAACCAGGGCGGACGGAAGGTATCCTCGGCCACCATCCAGCGGGGTGGAAAGATCACGAAATCGCAATTCGCGGTGCCCGGCATTTCGGACGGACTCGTCAATACGGTGAAAATCGACGGATCCGGATGGTCGAAGCTCACGGTATTGATGGCGTTGAAACGCTTGAGGTCATAGCGGTACGGTGCGAGGTTGCCATGCCACGCGACGACGTCGAGAGGCGAATGCTCGAGCGCGGTCGTCCATAGCCGTCCGGCGAACTTCTGCACGACCTCGCAGCGCTCGGCTCGATCCTCGAAATGCGCCCCCGGCATCTCGAAGTCGCGCGGGGCCGCGAGGCCGTTGGCGCCGATGGGCCCGAGCTCCGGAAGCCGCAACAGGCTGCCGTAATTCTCGAGCACGAAGCCGCGCGCGTACGGCTCGGCGAGCTCGACCCGAAAGCGCACACCGCGGGGGATCACGGCGATCTCGAGCGGCGATACCACGAAGGCGCCGAGCTCGGTGACGATGCGAATTTTGCCTTCCTGCGGCACCAGCAGAAGCTCGCCGTCCGAGTTGGAGAACACGCGCGCGCTCATGGAGCGGTTGGCCGCATAGAGATGAATGGCGCAGCCGCCGACGCCAGGCGCGCCGTTGCCGCCGTAGGTGATCAGGCCATCGATGAAATCCACCGGCTCGCTGGGATAGGGCAGCGGATCCCAGCGCAAGCGATTCGGACTCGGAGGCACTTCCTCGAACGGACCCGAGCGCAGCAGCGTCGGCCTCGCATAAGGCTCGAACGGCGGGTGGTTTGCGCTCGGCTGCAGCCGGTACAACCAGCTGCGGCGATTCTCGTGGCGTGGCGCCGTGAACGCCGTACCCGAGAGTTGCTCGGCATAGAGTCCGAACGGGACTTTCTGCGGACTGTTGCGGCCGACCGGCAGTGCTCCGGGAACCGCCTCAGTGGCCACGTAGGATCCAAATCCGCAGAACATCGGGCTGACCGGCGGAGCCTCAACGACCCGCGTGGTGGCAGACATGATACCGCTCCATTGGTAACATTTGGTACTAGTATGGGCGCGCCCCGTAAATGGTGTCAAATGTTACCAATCACGCTTAAAGGAAGGTCGCCGAAGACGGCCCGCGACCGCGCGCCGAGGTCCGCGCGCGACACGGCCGGCACGTCGACCGGATTGTCCCTCGAGCGGTTCATGCCCTATCGGCTGTCCTACTCCGCCAATCTCGTGAGCGAGGCGATCGCGCAGCAATACAGCGTCATCTTCAACCTGACCATACCGGAATGGCGCGTGGTTGCGCATGTCGCCGAGCAGTCCGGAATCACGCAGCAAGAGATCGGGCTGCGCACGCGCATGGACAAGGTCACCGTCAGCCGTGCGACCATCGCGCTCGCCGCGCGCGACTTCGTCTCGCGCAGCAAGAACCCCACCGACCGCCGGTCCCGCCTGCTCAGTTTGACCCCGGCGGGACGGCGACTCTATGCCGCCATCGCACCCAAGGCACTCGAGCTCGAGCGCGCCGTCTTCGGTCAATTCTCCACCGCGGAGATAACGGCATTCAGGAGTTTCTTGCAACGCGTCGACGCGGCGGCGTCCGCCGCGATGACCGCCGCGCCCGATGCCGCCGCGTGCACTCAAGGAGTCTGAGCCATGTCCGAATACTCCGCTGACATCATCTGGCACCGCAGTGCCGGCGAAGCGTTTGTCGACTCGCGCTACAGCCGTGCGCACGAGTGGCGATTCGACGGTGGGATCGTCGTGCCGGCATCGAGCGCCGTCGCGTCCGTGCCGCTGCCCTATTCGAAAAGCGAGAACGTCGATCCGGAGGAGGCGCTGGTCGCAGCCGCCTCCTCCTGTCACATGCTGTCGTTTCTGCACGTGGCGGCGCGATCGCGCTTCGTCGTCGATGCTTACGCGGACCACGCGCTCGGAACCATGAGCGCCGATGAGCGCGGCAGAAAATCCATCACGCGCATCGTGCTGCATCCCAAGGTGCGCTTCTCGGGCCCACGCGCGCCCGACGCGGCCGGCGTCGAGCGGATGCACCATGAAGCGCATGAGCAATGCTACATCGCAAATTCCTTGCGCTCGGAGATCACCGTGGCCGGTGAATGGAGTTACGCCGCGGCTTGAGGCCGCCGCCGCATCCTCACTGGCGCACGATCGCACTGTTGCGTCCGCGCAGGACGTACTTCTGGATCTTGCCCGTGGCGGTCTTCGGCAGCTCGCTCACCAGGCAAAAGGCGGTGGGCACTTTGAAGTGCGCCAGGTGGGCCCGTGCGAACTGGGCGAGATCCTCCTCGGTCGCGCGCGCCCCGGATCGCAGCACGACGAAGGCATGCGGTGTCTCGCCCCACTTCTCGTGCGGCATGCCCACGACCGCCGCTTCGAGCACCGCCTCATGCCGCAGGAGCATCGCCTCGACCTCGATGGACGAGATGTTCTCGCCGCCGCTGATGATCACGTCCTTGAATCGGTCGCGGATCTCGATGTATCCGTTGGGATGCACCACCGCCGCGTCGCCGGAGTGGAACCAGCCGCCCGCGAACGCCGTTGCGGTGGCCTCCGGGTCATTGTAATAGCCGCGCATCACGACGTTGCCGCGTGCGACGATCTCGCCGAGAGTCGCCGCGTCGCAGGGCACGTCGCGCATATGCTCATCCACCACACGCACCTCGCCCGAGGTGATGAGCTCGACGCCCTGGCGCGCCTTGACGACGGCTCGGTCCGCCACGGCCAGCCCGTCGTGCTCCGGAAGCGGCTCGCAGATCGAGATAAAGGGCGCCGTTTCGGTCAGCCCATAAACGTGCGTGACCTCCCATCCGAGCTGGCTTTCCAGACATTCGATGGTGGCCGCCGCCGGCGGCGCTCCCGCGGTGAGCAGCTTCACGCCGCGCCGCAATCGGCGCCGCTCGGACTCCGGCCCGTTCGCGATCCCGATGAGCACGGTGGGAGCGGCGCACAAATGAGTGATGCTGCTCGGCCTCGATGAGTGCGTACGCGCTTGCCGCGTCCACCTTGCGCATGCACACGTGCGCGGCACCGGCCGCGGTCACGGTCCAGGTGAACGTCCACCCGTTCGCGTGGAACATGGGCAGCGTCCACAGGTATCGATCGCCCGGCGCCATGGACCAATGCGTCAGCGTCCCGATCGAGTTCACCCAAGCGTTGCGATGGGTGATCATCACGCCCTTCGGGCGCGAGGTGGTGCCGCTCGTGTAGTTGATCGCGAGCAGATCGGTCTCGGCGACGGGATCGCGGTCGGACACATCCGGGGCTGAGGCGCCCAGGTGCGGCGCGAGCAGCGCCTCGTACTCGAGCCATCCCGGGTGCTCGCCCTCCAGGGCGACGAAATGGCGTACCCCCGGCATGCGCGAGCGCACGCCGTCGATCAACGCGAGATAGTCGGCGTGCGCGCAAAGCACCGAAGCGCCGCTGTGATTCGCCATATAGACGAAATCATCTGCGGCGAGACGGTAATTCATCGGCACGATGACCGCGCCCCGTTGCGGAATCGCGTAGAACTGCTCGAGGTGTTGATGGGTATTGGGGGCAACGGTCGCGACGCGATCGCCCTTGCCGACGCCGAGCGAGGCGAGCGCCGCGGACCAGGCATCGCAGCGGTCGCAAAACTGCGCGTAGCTGAAGCGCAGCGGTCCATCGACCACCGCTTCGCGGGCGCCGTGGATCTTGCGGGCGCGGCGCGCAAACTCCAGGGGCGTTAAGGGCGTCTCCATTCGCGACCTGCCAGCCGAAAAACGTATTATGGTCTGGAGTGTGCTGCGGTACTCGCGCTTTGTCGAGGGTCGGCGCGAAGATACGCATTGATCTGCGCGCTCCATTCCTCACCGGCTCGCGCATCCTGGTCGGCCATGCGCATAACCCAGGCATCCGCGCGCGGCTGCAGCGCCGTGCGCTCGTACGACACGGCCACGTGCGTCTGCTCACCGCGCGGCGTGAGGATCAATGTGATCAGCGTGGTCATGGCGTTCTCGAGCACGTAGGCGTATTGCACGCGGCCGTTCTGCGGGTCGAAGCAGGTATTGATCCAGATCGCTTTCCCGTGCGCACCGGACACCGTGAAGACCATGCCGGGCCGATCTTCCGCGGGTACAGGCCAGATGAAGCACGGATCCCAGTTTGGCGCCCATACCCGCTCCTGGTGAGCGCCGAACAGCGGCGCCACCTCGGACAGCGGCGCCTCGGCCAGGAATTCGAAAGTGCGCTCGCTATGCGTGCGCTCGCGGTCGGAATGCGCTGAGCCGGGTGCCTTCACCCTGAAATTCACTTCACTTCTCCTTCAACCGGTGGCTGTCGGCCGCGCGTAAAGAGAGGCCGTAGACCTTCTTCAGCTCGACGATCTGCGCCAGAGTTTCCTTCGCGAAGGGCGGCTTTCCCTCGAAGGCATGCAGCACAATACCCTCGAGTAAATCGCCGAGCGAAAGGTCCTTGAGCTCGGCCAGCCCTTTGAGCACCTTCAGCAGCCGCTTCTCCATCCGCACGCCGGTCTGTACACGCTCGATTTCGATCACTCGAGGACCTTTTGTTACCTTGTTACAATGGTAACAGGAACGCACCGAGCCTCGCAAACCAGGACGTCCGCGGTTCGAAGGGCGCCGCTGCAGCTTACAGAGGAGTCCCGGGTGTACGAGGCTCGGCGGGCAGGGGAATGAATTCCTGGTTGTCTAGATCGGGGAGCTTCATGCGCCCGGCACGCCAATCCGCCTTGGCCTGCTCGATGCGGTCCTTGGAGGAGGAAACGAAATTCCATTCGACGAAGCGCTCGCCGATCGGCTCCCCACCGAGGAGCATGACGACCGCGGGCTCGCTCGCGAGGACGAGGACGGGCTGGCCCGGCGTGAACATCAGCATCTGACCCGCCCCGAAGCGCCGGCCCTCGACTTCGACCGAGCCCGCGGCGATGAAGGCCGCTCGCTCCGGATATTCCGCGGGGAGCTGCGCCTTGGCGCCCGCATCGAGCCGCCAGTGCGCGTAAAACAACGGCGAGAATGTCTTCACCGGGGCCTTGGTACCGAACGCCTCGCCGGCGATCAGCCGCGCCCAGAGTCCACCCCCTTCATAGGTCGGCAATTCCGTCGCGGTGTGATGATGGAAAGCGGGCCCTGTCTCCTCCTGCTCCTTCGGCAGCGCGACCCACGCCTGAATGCCGTGCATTTTATCGCCCTCGGCGCGTGCCCGCTCGAATCGCTCCGAATGCGTGATGCCGCGTCCCGCCGTCATCCAATTGACCTCGCCCGGACGGATGGTCTGCTCGGATGCGACACTGTCGCGATGCACGATCTCCCCGTCGAACAAGTAGGTGACGGTCGAAAGTCCGATGTGCGGATGCGGCCGTACGTCCACGGAACGCGGGATGCCGGCCGGAAACTCGGTCGGACCCATGTGATCGAAAAAAACGAACGGCCCCACCATGCGCCGCTGTGCGGACGGTAAGACGCGGCCGACCTCGAATCCGCCGAGATCACGGCGTCGTTGCTCGATGACAAGATCGATCATCGACATAGTCGAAACCTCCGGATGAGAATCGTGCGCGGTTTCAATGGCTGGCGCAATGTTCTCTCAGCCCCGTCACGATATTCAACGGCGGTCGAGGCGCAACAGGCTCTCGGCGGTGGCCACGATCGCATCTTCGTTCGAGCGCGGCGCCCAACCGAGCAACCGTGAGGCCTTCTCGTGGCTGCCGTTCTTGGTCTTGCCGAGTTCGGGCAGCAGTTCGCGCACGGTGGGATTGAACAGCGCGGTGATGCGTAGCACCCAGTTGGGCAACGGTCGAGTCGGTGCCCGTTTCGCGGCAGCGCCGAGACGCGTTCGGAGCACCTGGGATATTTCCGAAAGCGTCATGAAATCCCCGGCCGCCGCGAGAAAGCGCTCTCCCTTGGCGGCGGGATGGGTCATGGCGCGCAGATGTAAATCCGCGACGTCACGCACGTCGACGACGCCGAACATGAGATGGGGCGCCGCGGGCATGCCGCCCGTCAGCATACGGCGAACGATCTGGATGGAGGCCGAGAAGTCCGTATTCAGAACCGGGCCGAGCACGGCCACCGGGTTGACCACGGCAAGTTCCAGCGCAGCGCCCTCCTCGGCCATGAAATTCCACGCGGCCCGTTCGGCCAGCGTTTTCGATTTCACGTACGCGGCGGCAGTTCCCTCGAGGTTCGACCAATAGGTCTCATCGAAGGGCGCCGGCTGCGGCGGATGGCCGTAGCCAATCGCCGCGAACGAGGACGTGATGACCACGCGCCTGACGCCGGCGTCGCGTGCGGCGCGCAGCACCCGCAGCGTCCCTTCGCGCGCGGGCACGATGAGCTCGTCCTCATGGGCGGGACTGTCCGAAGGGAAGGGTGAGGCCACGTGCAGCACATACTCGCTGCCGGCGATGGCCTCCTGCCAGCCCTCATCGCGCTCGAGGTTCGCGGCGACGAAGGACAGGTCCGAGCTCCGGCCCACCTCCTCCAGTACCTTACGTATCTCGGCGGCACGCTCGAGGCTCCGCACCGTCGCTCGCACGCGATGACCCGCTGCCAGTAGCCCGAGAATGCAGTGGCTGCCGATGAAGCCGGAACCGCCGGTCACCAGCACTTTGCTCATCGTCCGCCTCGTGAGACCGCTTGCGTTTCGATGTGCGATCCTCCACTGCCGGTTGAAACCCGGCGGGGGCCTATTGTGGCACACCTCTCGAGGCGTCGAGTCCGCCGGGCGTCATGGCCTCGAAACGTCGGTAGCTCGCTTCCATCCCGCGCTCCATTCCGCTTTTCAGCATTTGGCTGCGCGTATCGCGATCGGGCAGCGTCATGCGCACGGTCATCAACGTACCCTTCGCGTCCTCGATGAACGTCGTTTCGACATGATTCTCGGGAGTGGGGTCCGGCAAATGCATGCGCTCGACGTGCACGATCTTCGTGTACGGGACGAGCTCGACGAATTCACCTGTGACATAGAATCCCCTGCCCTGATCATTGCTCCATTCATAGCGCAGCTTTCCCTGCGGCCGCGCCTCGCAGATGCAGACCGGCATGGTCCAACCCTCGGGCCCAAGCAGCCACTGTTGAATCAACTCGGGTTCGGTGTGAGCTCGATATAAAGCCTCGGCGCTCGCCGCGAAGCGCCGGGTCACCACGATCACGCTGTCCCCTTCAGTCTCGAGTTTCATCATGACCCTTTCCGCTTTCATTGGAGTTCATGGCGGCCAGCACCGCATCGAGCCGCTCATAGTTCTTCGACAAGGCCTTGCGCAGCATGTCGAGCCAGCGATCGATCGAATCGATGCCAGGGGGCGACAGCCGGCACGGTCGGCGCGTGCCATCGACGCGGCGCTCGATTAACTGCGCGCGTTCGAGCACCTTGAGATGACGCGAGACGGCCGGTTGGGACATGTTGAAGGGTCTCGCGAGCTCCATGACGGTCGCTTCGCCCTCGGCCAGCCGGTGAAGAATCGCGCGGCGCGTGGGATCGGAAAGCGCGCCGAAGACTTGGTCCAGTGTCTGCACGGCTACCTCTATCTTGATAACTCTCATGTTATATAAATAGAGAGTTATATTCAAGCGCCGCACCAGGACGAGCCCTCTGTCCGCCACTGGTTTACCTCGCAGCGGTTTCGGGGGGTTGGCCGCTCATTTCTGTCCAACCTCAAATCGCTGCTGGAGACCGGCGAGATCTCGATGAAAGACAAGATTCGCTGACGGTCATCGTCACGGCATCGAAGATTGCGATGCAATGTCGCGGCTCACTGCCCTCGACCTCGCGTCAGGGCTGCCGTTCCATACTGGGGTTCGAGCGGCTTTCCGAATATGAAATCGCACATCATGCGGAAATATCCGTCCGGTTGGCGCGTCGAGAGGCGCTGGCCATCGGCTGCCGTCTCGTATTCGTAGATCCCATGCTCAGCGTGAGGAAACACGGCCACTGAAACGGGATGGCCCGTGGAACTCAGTGCTCGCAGCCGTCGCGCGGTTTCCGCACTGGGCGCGTCTACATCGTCTTCGCCGAGGATCCAGAGCTGCGGCACCGTCAGATTGCGCAGCACAGGCTGCGGATCATAGTGAAGCGGTACGCCGGGGAAGAGCTTAGGACCCAGAACTCGCAGCTCGTCCGGGGACTTCTCCAGGAGCGCCCAGGTAACATCGCCATGGATGTCATGGAACCAAGGCTCCGTTCCGTAGCGCTTGCGCACGGCGTCAAGTTGAGCGTAGCCATCTTGGAAATTGCTGGTCAGGATCGTCGCGGTGGCGTCGGCGATCTGCATGGCCTTGACCATGACATCGGCTCCATACCCGTGGCGAGTCACATCGAGTGCAATCGCGGAGCGGTCTTCCTGCAGAGGTGAGATCGCCAGACCGAATCCGACAATGACAAAATCGACCGGCTCGATGCGCGCCGCGAGCGGCGCGACCCAACCGCCCTGGCTTCCGCCTTGGTAACCGACGCGTCCCGCGCGATGACCCGCCAGACGCTTCGCTTCCCGCATGGCGGCGATGGCGTCGACAGCAAGCGTCAAATAGTCCTGGGTGTACTCGCCGGTCGACCCACCGGTGCCGCGCTTGTCATAAACGAAGGCGCCGATGCCAGCCGCGGGAAACTGACGTTGCAACGCGTAGTAGTCGCGCGCTGAGTCGGGCTCCGAACCGTGAATGAGCACCACGACTGGCACAGTGCCGGTACCTTTGGGCAGCACCAGGCGCCCGACCAGCTCGGCGTCTTCGACCGCAAAGCGCGTCTCCGTGACATCGAAGGCGACTCGCTTGCCTTCCACGCCGTCGAACCGGATAGCGTCGCTCCCGCAGGCCGCAAAGATGACGCGGATACCATCGGCTCTGCCGGTCCAACCGAGCGTACTGGTCCAGCTTCCGTCGCTCGCGCGCGTAAGCTCGCCCGTCGTGCCGTCCTGGCGACGCCAGCGCAGCTTACCTTCCTCGCCACGTCCGATGTCGACGTCGGGGCGATTTGCGAAGCGATACGTTCCGACATGGCAGTCGGCTTGCTTGTCATCGGCGGCCGCGCCGATGTGGGCCGCGCTTAGCAATATCCCCGCCATCAGCAGCTCGAAACAGCGCTTACCAGACATTTTCCTGATCCTCCCGTCCGCTGGGCTATTATTCCTTGTCGGCGGACGGCTCGTCACGTCATCGAGTTGCTGTTCCAAGCAGCAAGCCCAACTGAGAGGAAGCATCGTGAGCACCAACACCTATCTCGCCATTTTCCTTGGCAGCAAAACCAGCCCGCGACGAGCAGCTTGGGAAGCCCTTTCCGAAGGCGATCGCCGCGCCAAAGAACGGGAAGGCATAGCCGCCTGGACGGCATGGGTCGAGAAACATCGTGCCGACATTGTTGCCATGGGCGGACCTTTGGGGAGCACCAAGAAAGTCTCGCAGCGTGGGATCGACGACACGAGCAATGACATGGCGGCTTTTACAATTGTGCGCGCGGATTCGCACGAAGACGCCGCCAAGCTTTTCGAGAAGCATCCGCACTTCTCCATTTTTCCGGGAGATTCGGTCGAGATCATGCCCGTACTGCCCATACCCGCCGGCGCATAACGAAACGCGAGGAGGACTCAGCATGCCCAACACGGTGCGACTCCATCGAGTATTGACGACGACACCCGAAAAAGCCTATCGCGCGTTCATCGAATCGGATGCGATAGCCAAGTGGCTCCCGCCGAATGGCTTTACGTGTACCGTGCATCACATGGACCCGAAAGTCGGCGGATCATACCGGATGTCCTTCCGGAATTTCACCACCGGCCATGCGCATTCGTTCAGTGGCCGGTACGTGGAGCTCGTCCCCAACCAACGACTGCGCTACACCGACAACTTCGAGGACCCGAACTTGCCCGGTGAAATTCAAGTGACGGTGACACTGAAGCAGGTCTCGGTCGGCACCGAGGTCAGCATCCTGCAGGAAGGGCTGCCGGATGTCATGCCGATCGAGGCCTGTTACCTCGGCTGGCAACAGTCGTTGCGCAACTTGGCTAGACTTGTGGAACCCGAGATTACTCCATAAGGACTGGAGCGACGTGTCACCGCTCGCGCCGGGAGGACCCGGCGAGTTGCGATTGCGCTGCGCGCCGGAGCGCTAATGCACATCCATCGATACAGACGTACCGTCGGACCACTTGTCCAGCGGCACAAAGAAAACGGTGGCTTCGTTCGGACCGCCCTCCTGGCCCAACACGGGAGAATCAGCAAGACCTGCTCCCCAGTCGGACAAGGACGTATGCGGCTGAAAGAACATCAGATGCGGGTGCCAGTGCCCAACCGCATCGGACAGATGGCCCTGCTTGGACATCATGTAGGCCATTGATCCCGGCGCAGGCGCTTGGTGCGCACGCGCCGAAGATCTGGTCCGAGCGATCATTTCGGCTTTCGAGAGACCGGCCAGCGCCCACTGCGTTTTTTCCATATCGACAGAAAGTACCGTGCTCGCGGCGCGCGCATTGAGGCAGATCGGCGAGCGAACTTTGGGATTCCAGAACTCGGCGTCGTCGAAGGAGGCAAACCAGGAGCGCTCCACGAGGCAAACAAAGCCGTTCTTCCCCTTCACGGCTGTTTCAAACCCGCCATCGCCCAACACCAGGACGTCGGCGTCGCTCGAGATCGAAACGGGCGCCGCGCTGCGCGCCATGGCGATCTCGTCGGTGCGGTCCGCCATCCGATATTGCGCAACGGGAGCCATGCTGGGGAACAAATCCTTTTTTCCCTCCTGCGCACGCGCGGGCCCGATCGTTCCAAGCACCAAGACCGGGGTGCAGACTCCGCACGCGAATGCAGCCATGAGACTACGCCGCACGACTCCGGTTGCGGAATTGTGCTGCACCGGCCTCGAAGGAACACCCACCTGCTGCGCTGCGCGCATCGGTCCTCCCGTTGCATATCTATAGTTTTCTTTATGGTGAACTGTAGCGTGCGTTGTCTGCAGGTGTCAACCTGACGCGAGCTCCGAGGTGCTCGGAGCGAAAAGCCGGTTCACCGCGCCGTAGTCGGCGGACGCGTCGAACATCCCGCTCATCGTGCCCGCAAGGAAGCTCGACACGAGGTGACTCGTGCGACCGATCGCCGCCTGCGCGATCGAGGAGCCCGCACTCAGCCGTCGAACACCGCTCTTTTCGAGCGTATCCAGCGGCGGCAAATTCGGAACGGCCATTACATTGAGGGGCATCGGTGCAATCGCCGCAGAGATTGCCGCCATGGCGTCCGCGGTTGCGAGACCGGGAACAAACAAGCCGTCGCTGCCTGCCGCATGGTAGCGAGAGGCCCTACGTATGACTTCTGCGGTGGCAGCTTCGCCTCGTGCAACCCCACGAAGATAAACATCCGTGCGTGTGTTGATGAACACGTCGGCACCCGAATGCGCTTGGTCCCGGATGGCGGCGATTTTCTTGCAGAGAAGATCGGGGGAGCGTTCACCGTCTTCGATGTTGATGCCCACGACTCCGACGGCGAGAACGCGTGCGACGAGCCGTGCCACTGCGGCCGGATCGTCCGAATATCCAGCCTCGATATCGACCGTGAGCGGCACCCGAATGACACGGGCGATGTCGCGAATCGCAGCAATCAGTTGCTCCTCCGGGAGAGCGTTCCCATCCGGATAGCCGCGCGACCAGGCGAGCCCCGCGCTCGTGGTCGCAATCGCCTGCGCACCCAGGCTCTCAATCAAGCGTGCGCTGACGGCATCCCAAGCATTCGGCAGGAGCAACAATCCCGGGCCTCGATGAAGATTCCTGAAAAGCTGACTGGACATGTTTCGTCGCCTCACGCGCCCACGCTTCGGGCAAGCCCAGGAGACCATCTTGCCCCGGCGGCCGCTGTCGAAATCTTTAGCGATTTTCTAAGACGGGCGGGCGGACTGCCTGAAGGCCGTTGGTGATCGGCCATATGCCTGTCGGAAGGCGGCAGAGAAATGGCTATGGCTGGAGAACCCTAGATCCGCGGCCAAAGTGGACAAATCGTCATATCGTGCAATCAGATCCAGGGCTTGCGCGAGACGCAACCGCAGGTGATAGCGATACAGAGGTATTCCCTCGGTCTGTTGGAACACCTGCGTCAAATAGACCGGCGAAGCGCGGATCTCCCCGGCGATTTCCGCCAGGCTCCAGCGTCGAGACAGATCGCTCGCCAACAGGACCTTGACCCGATCGGCCAGCCGACCGCGCGAACGAGTCGCTCCAGGTTCGTGCGCCGTGCGCGGTCCGAGGCAGCGGCGCACCAACGTGAGCGCCAAGCTCTCAGCTTCCAAGGGCTCGACCGACGCGCTGCCGAGGGTATGGCGGAGCACCGCGACCAAGGCTTGCGTGCGAGGATCGATACCTAGATGTTGGAGCCGGAACCCGATCGCTTCCCGTCTGCTCAAAAGAGATGCGGGCGCGAGCTCCCGCAGGAGAGGCTCCGACAGGGTAAGCGATAGGCTGGCGTCGCCGCCGGCGATCGGATGACTGACCTGGTATCCCTCGCCGGCGTTGAAGAACAAGACATGATTGGCGTCGGCGACGGCCTGAGCGCTTCCGACGTGCCGCAGGTAGACCCCGCGATAGGGAAATACAAGGTGCGTCGTCGCGGCGCATTCCTCTACGCTGCGATGACGACATTCGCCGGCGCAGCGAACGTCGCGCAGCGCTACCGTGTCGGTGCCGAGCAACCGGGTGACATCGAACTCCGATGCAGTCGACATAGCGTCAGTCTATACCCCTCGTGGGTTGACCGTGCTCGCAGATCTTCGCGGCGTCCCCACGGGTAAAGTCGGCAACCCAGTTGGTTTCCCATGTCTTGTCGTCGTAAGAGAATGCTTGCTCCCAGCGAGCATGATCATGATCGAGCTTGTTCCACTGGTAACGTACCTTGATGGGACGCCCATCCTCCTGGTCAGCGGCGTAAAACTCGCCTCGATTTCCGTCGAAGCCTCCGACCACCGGCACAGGATCTAGTTGTCCTGACGTGCTGCTCACCCAGTAAATGGACCATTGGCGCTTTTCGACATTGAACGTCCGCAACGTGAGTCCCGCTCGCTTCTTGGTTGGTATGTAGAGCTCGTCGACCGTGGCAAGGCCACCAAGATAAACGGTGAGGCACTCAACAGCTGAAAACGCTTCCCAGTCGGAGCTCCCCACGCCGCGCAGCCTCAGGCGGCGCTGCGTTGTCGTCCATCCGCCGACGAAATAATCAAAATCATGCATGTCGCCGGTATGCGAGAGCGAGTAGCCGGGAGGCAGCATGCCACTCGCGGCCGCAGTGCCGGCGCTCACGGCCGGTCGCACGCAGGCAAGGGAGACGGCACTTATCGCAATGGCGCCAGCCGCAAAGCGCACGAACCACCCGTGATTGAGATGTATGCTCATTGATCCCAGCTCCTTAGATTCTTACAAGCGTCGCCGATAGTGTATCGGGTCAGATTGCAAGTCATGACCACAACTCTTACAATCATTTGAAGTACAGCTTCAAATGAAACGTGAGCAAAAGACTGCCCTCGCTCGATTCGCTGCGCGTGCTGGCTGCCTGCGCCCGGCACGGCAATTTCTCTCGCGCCGCTGTCGAGCTCAGGATTACGCCCACTGCCGTGAGCCAGCGGATTCGGGCGCTCGAGGCTGAAATGGGTATCAAGCTCTTCAGGCGGCACGGCCCAACGTTGACGACCACCGACCGCGCCAAGGCACTCGGGCAAAGGGTCGAGCAGGCTTTGTCGCTCATGCGCACGGCGGTGGGCGAATGCCGCCGCGTCAGGCAGCCGCTGCGCGTGACCTGTGCGCCGACGTTTGCCTCGCGTTGGCTGCTGCCGCGATTGGCCACCTATCACACGCTGCCCGGAGCGAACGCGCTCGTGCTGGATAACACCCAGGCAATGTTGCCGGCCGGCAGTTTCGATGTCGCCATCCGCAGCGGAGTTGGCCCCTGGCCGAATTGCAGCTCCACGAGACTCATGGTGGAGCGGCGTACGCCGATGTTCAGTCCTCGGTGGGCGCCTGGACGTTTGACCGCTAAGAAACTTCTCGAGCTGCCTTTGATACCCGATCCAGGATGGTCCGAGTGGTTCAAGCTCGCCGGCATACCGAACGCAAAACCTACATTCGTTGCAACCCGCTATGCCAATTACGAGCTCGAGGCACAAGCGGCCGCGCAGGGCATCGGCGCAGCCTTACTCTCGCCGGTGCTGTTCGCAGACCTGATCACGCAGGGAGTCCTGGTGGCCCCGTTCTCTCTGACGCTCGGCGGGCGCGGCGGCTATTGGTTGCTTTGGGTCGATGAATCGTCCGAGTGTCACTTTGTCCGATGGATGAAATCGCAGTTTGGTCTCGAGATCGAGCCCGCTACGGGTTAGCGAACTGCTCCAACAACCGCCTGAGGGCCGCGACACCTCCCGCAATATCTGCATCACTGATGGCCCCAAATCCAAAGATCAGTCCGGTGGGTGATGATCTCCGCGAGGCGAATGCACTTAGGGCACGGACGCCGATCCCTTGGCGTAGCGACTCGACTTCGATAGACGTATCGCTCAACGGGAGCCTCAGCGCGGCGGCGATATGCAAACCGGCAGCCGACGGTATGGGTTGTAACCACCTCGACAGGTCGCGGTGGATCAGGTCAATCAAGATCTGCCGTCTTCGCGCATAAACCCGCTGCATCTTGCGAACGTGACGGGCAAGGTGACCGCCCGTGATGAGCGCGGCAAGGACGCGTTGGCTAAGGCCGCAGCAAGGTCCCTCGGACACGGCCTTGGCGGCGAGCAGCGGCGAGCGCGCCCACCGGGGGGTGACGATGTAGCCTAGGCGCAGTGTGGGTAACAGGCTCTTCGAGAAGGTACCTACGTAAAAGACCGATTCATGGCGATCTAAAGTCTGCAGTGCGTCCAAAGGACGGTCGGTATAGCGAAACTCTCCATCGTAGTCATCCTCGATGATCACTGCATTGCGGGTGTGCGCAAAGTCGCACAGCTCGGCGCGCCGTTGTGCGGATAGCACGCAACCAAGCGGAAATTGGTGCGACGGGGTGACGCAGACGATGGCGGCATTGCGCGGTAGCTTGCCCACGACCAATCCGTCGTGGTCTACGGGAACGGCCACCAGCTTGCCGCACGCTGCCTTGAACGCAGCGCGGAGCGGTGGGTAACCCGGGTCTTCGAGCGCCACACAAGTGCGGCGCGGTGTGATGAGCACACGCGCGAGCAGATCAAAGGCCTGTTGCGCCCCCGCAGTGACAATGATGTCCTCTGCGGCACAGGCCACGGCGCGGGTGAAGGAGACGTGTCGAGCGATCGCCTCGCGCAATGCACGCAGCCCCTGCAAATCCGTCTTGAGACCTGCCGCTGTCCGCATGGACCGAGATTCCCGGGTGGATAGCCGCCGCCAGACCTCGACAGGGAAGGATGCGGCGTCGGGTACACCGAGTCGAAAGAACCAGCGGGGTGCCGGCGGATCCTCATATGAAACGACTCGCGTTGAGCGCCAAAACGGCATCACGCGCCGGATCCTCGAGCTGCGCGCCTTCCTGGTTGCCGGAGCACTTGGGGCCTTGGGAAGACTCGCCGCCACCTCGGTACACGAGCCGCGGCGCGCAAGGATGTAACCCTCGCAGAGCAGAAGGTCATAGGCCGCCACCGCCGTGTTGCGGGAAACGCCATACGTCTGCGCGATCGAACGCGTCGAGGGTAGGCGCAATCCCGGTCGCAGCCGGCCTTCGACAATCGCGGATCGCAGCTGCCGGTGCAGATCGTGCAGGAGCGTGCGGGTCCCGCGCTCAGGTAGGTGGATGCCAATGGGTAGAAGTGGTTCCATAAAGGATCAGAGAAGTGGATCTTTCATCAGACCAGTGGACCATCTAATCTTAGCCCATTCGAAGCCCCGCGCTAGCAGCGGTCGTGAAACGGAAATAGATCCGGAGGCAAGCGATGAGGAGCAGCTGGGTTTGCGCTTTGACGGCCGGCGGTATGGTTGCGACGGGGATTCTTGGATTCTCTCAATTACACCTGGGCGGGCGAAGTCGCCCCGCCCGGCGCGCCGACGGTGGCCCAATTGATGGCCCGAGACCTTGATGGAATTTCGAACAAAGAAGCGCTGATGATTACAGTTACGTACCTGCCCGGCGGCGCCTCGCTCCCGCATCGTCATGACGCGCAGGTGTTTGTGTACGTTCTGGAGGGCGCGATGACGATGCAGGTCGACGGCAGTGCGCCCGTGACTCTGCGACCCGGTCAGACGTTCTATGAAGGACCCCAGGACGTGCATCGGGTGTCCGCAAACGCGAGTCAGACGGAGCCCGCCAAGATTCTGGTCTTCATGGTCAAGGACAAGCGTAAGCCGGCCTCGCGTCCGGTCGCGGCCGAGATCACGGCCACGGCCAGGAGCGTGCGGAAGCGGCGGGCAAAGGGCTGGTCGGCTCTCCGGCGCCGCGCGCGGTCGTCAAGACGATTGACGGCGACACGATCGATTTGGGCGCTCTCTACGGGAAGAAGGCGGTATATCTTAAGTTCTGGGCTACCTGGTGTGTTCCCTGTCGTCAGCAGATGCCGCACTTCGAGCACACCTATGAAACCGCGGGGCCGGATCTCGCGGTCATTGCGATCGATGTCGGGTTTAATGAGTCATTGCAGGAGATTCAGAGGTATCGACGTGCGTTAGGTATCACGATGCCGATCATTCTGGATGACGGGCAGCTGGGCGGGGCATTCAATCTACGCGTGACGCCCCAGCACATTGTCATCGGACGTGATGGACGGATTCAGTACGTCGGGCACTTGGCGGATGCGCGGTTGGACGCGGCACTCGTGGCTGCACGGCAGCCGGGGCTCCCCAAGGCGATACCAGCGTCCACCAGCCCTGGTGGAGGGCCCCCGTATAGATGTCGGCGATCGGCTCCCTGCGCAATCGGTGACGACGCTTGATGAGAAGCGGTTTGTCCTTCGGACGCCGGCGACGCCGCGACCGACGGTGCTGGTGTTCCTTTCGCCGTGGTGTGAGTCGTATCTGGCGACAACTCGGCCGGCGATTTCGGCCAGCTGCCGTCGCACCCGAGAACAGGTCGACGCGTTGGCACAGGACCAGCGCGTGCGATGGATCGGTATTGCCTCCGGCCTTTGGGCGAGCGCGGACGATCTTCGCAAGTACCGGGACGACTACAAAATCGGCATTCCGCTTACCCTCGATGAGTCAGGCGCGTTATTTCGGATATTCCGGGTTGCCGATGTCCCTACCGTCCTGATCGCCGATGCGCAGGGCAAACTCATCCGACGTATCGCGCCGGATGATGGGGAAAGCTTGCGCCAGGCGATCGACAGCCTATAAGCGATCTCTGCAAGCGATCTCTGCGCCACCCCACTCAAGGGCGTACCCGCATATAAATCAATTGCTAATATGCACCATCTTTGATGCGCTAGAGGGTTTGCTCTTGAGAACCACCATCACCGTCGACGATGAACTCTATCAGCGAGCGCTGCCGGGCGGCGCGCAACCCCATCGGGCTTTCAGGGCTAATCGAACTCTGCCGGTACTTCCTCACCGCTGAGGCCGGCGAACGGCTTTAGCCCGGATTCGAACTGCTCGCGCGCATCGGGCTCCGAAAGGGCGGCGTCGAATGCGCAATTGAGTTCGTACGCATTCACGTCGTAGCCCGCGTCGCGCATCGCGGTGCTGACCGCCTCGACGTGGGCACCACCCGCCTGATACACGCCGGGCGCAAAATCCGGGTCGATGTTCAGGTTTTCCGGCTCTTCGTACGATTGACGGCACCCGGCTACACTCGTCGCGTGATAGTTGCGGCACGACTGCGGGCGGGTCTCGTACACGGTACATCGCCCTTCATTCAGAAACGGGCACTTTACGTTGCGAGTGACTCGCTCGCCCTCGCTCAGCTTCCTGAGCGCCGCGCTGTTCGCGCGCACTTCCGCATAGACGCGGGCCTTCTCTTCAGGCGTGAACGACTGTTCGACGAAATCGAGGATTCTGAAGACCTCAACGGCGCGAACATCCACTGTGAAGTAGCAGCACCACGTGCAACCCGCTCGACACGCCAGCGTGCCCACATCCGGGGCCGCGGCGATTCGAACGTCATGGCGCTGCTGAGAGTTCTCGAGCGCGCGGAGCACTCCCAAGTCTCGGATCTCGTCACGCGCCAGCGCATGTTCCTGCTCGAGTATGTCGCGAATAAGGGGAATATCGAGGGTAAACTCCATGTCCCCATCTTAATCCCAATCCTGCAGGGCGGCCCAGCGCGATATACTTTCGGACATGACCGAGATGCGCATTCTGTCGATCATTCCGCCGATGACGCAGCTCAACACGCCGTATCCGTCGACGGCGTATCTCACGGGGTTCCTGCGCTCGCGCGGGTTCAAAGCAGAACAGGCGGATCTCTCCATCGCCCTGGCGCTCAAGTTGCTGTCGGTGCAGGGCGTGCAGGCGATTCACGCCCAAGTGAGCGCGCTGCCCAGAAAACAACACACGCGTGACCACGGGCTTCTTCGCTGAGCATTTCGAGTCCTACCGCACTACAATCGCGCCGGCCATTCGATTTCTGCAAGGTCGTGATCCCAGCCTAGCTCATCGTATCGCTTCGAGGCATTACCTGCCCGAAGGTCCGCGCTTTGCGTCGCTCGAGCACTACATCGACGACCAGCGACAGGAAGGCGACGCGCTCGACTGGGCCTTTGGTGCACTGGGACTGCAGGATCGCGCCAAACACATTGCCACCCTTTATCTCAATGACCTCGCGGACGTCATCCGCGATGCCATCGACCCGCGCTTCGAGTTCGTACGCTATGCAGAATCGCTGGCGGCGAGCCAACCGACATTCGATCAGCTGCAAACGGCGCTCAGCGCGCCGCACAATCTGGTAGATGCATCCCTGCACGCACTGACGCTCGAAGCGCTGTCGCAGTATCAGCCGTCCCTGGTGCTCATCACCGCGCCTTTTCCCGGCAACGTTTACGGCGCCTTTCGCATCGCGCAAACCATCAAGCAAACCCACCCGGCCACCGTCACGGTATTGGGCGGCGGTTATTGCAATACCGAGCTGCGCGCGATGAACGAGCCGCGTGTTTTCGACTACTTCGATTTCATAACGCTCGATGCTGGCGAACGTCCGTTGCTTGCGCTCATCGAACACCTGCAGAACAAGCGACCGCTCGATCAGTTGGTGCGCACCTATACGCGCACGCATCACTACGTCGACTTCAGAGAGCCCGATATCGCGTTCTCCGCAAGCGGCACGCCCACCTACGCTGGCCTGCCGCTGCACGACTATCTGTCACTGCTGGACATGCTCAACCCCATGCACCGTCTCTGGTCGGACGGCCGCTGGAACAAGCTGACGGTCGCGCACGGCTGCTATTGGAAGAAATGCAGCTTCTGCGATGTAAACCTTGATTACATTTCGCGCTACGACGTGGCGACTACCGATGTGCTGATAGGTCGAATCGAATCGCTGATTCGCGAGACCGGACAAACTGGATTTCACTTTGTCGACGAAGCCGCGCCGCCCAAGGCACTCAAATCGCTTGCACACGCACTGCTGCAACGGAAGCTGGATATCTCGTGGTGGGGCAACATCCGTTTCGAGAAGTCATTCGATGCGGGCCTTTGCCGGCTGCTGGCCGAGAGCGGCTGCATCGCCGTCACCGGCGGATTGGAGGTGGCATCGGATCGCCTGCTCAAACTCATGAAGAAAGGCGTGTCGATCGAGCAGGTGGCCCGGGTCACACGTGCCTTTTCCGACGCGGGAATCCTCGTGCACGCCTATCTGATGTACGGCTTCCCGACTCAAACCGCGCAAGACACCGTCGACGCCCTGGAATACGTGCGCCAATTGTTCGCGGCCGGTTGCATACAGTCGGCTTTCTTCCACCGCTTCACTTGCACCGTACATTCGCCGGTCGGCAAACATCCGGAACAGTACGGCGTAACCTTATCTGCGCCGCTCCGGGCCACGTTCGCCAACAACGATATCAATTTCACGGACCTCACCGGCGTAGACCACGATATGTTTGGTGCGGCGCTCAAGAAGGCCCTGTACAACTACATGCTTGGCATCGGACTTGATCTCGACGTGCACGAATGGTTCGAGCAACGCGGGTCTGGTCACGGCATCGGCAAAAGGGCTCGCCGCCGCGCGGCGGACACTGTGCCACGCACAATCGTGCCGCGAAATCTGATAGAGCAGGCGCTGGCCTGAGCGCTCCCGAGTGCTCATCGCCTTCAACAAACCGTTCGGTGTCGCCTGTAAATTCAGCCCGTCGCCGGGCCGCAAGACCCTGGCGGATTACATCGACGCGAGAGGCGTTTATCCCGCCGGCCGCCTCGATACCGACAGCGAGGGCCTGCTGCTGCTGACCGACGACGGCGTCTTGCAGGCGCGCATCGCGGAGCCGAAGCACGATATAGCGAAGGTGTATTGGGCGCAGGTGGAAGGTGCGCCATCATTAACGGCGCTCGATCAGCTGCGTAAAGGCGTGAGTCTAGGCGACTTCACGACGCGGCCGGCGAACGCAAATCTCATCGATGAACCGCAAGAGCTGTGGCCGCGGGATCCGCCGATCCGCTATCGCGCGAAAATTCCGACGGTGTGGCTTGAGCTCACGATACGTGAAGGAAAGAACCGCCAGGTGCGGCGCATGACGGCCAAGGTGGGCTTTCCGACGCTGCGGCTGATACGCGCCGCCATCGGTAAGGTAAGCGTACAAGGACTGGCGCTGGGTACGTGGCGCGAAATTGGCCCGGATGCCCCGTGGAGCGGACGTTGCAACATGCCTTGAATATTGAGCGACAGTTGCACAATATTCAAAGTATAAGTTAAAGCCAACTTAGTTGGAGGGATAGCCCGGCAGGCATGCACTTGGCCATCGACTGCCTCGAACCGAGGACGAGGACAACGAGGCGTTTGCACAGCAAATCGCAGCTGCTGTAGCGTACGCAGAAAGCTTTGAAAGCAAGTAACTTAGTGTCGACGCGTGCCAAATTTTACCGTCAAGTCTACCGTCAAAAAATGTTGCTTGGGGGTGACAGAAGGCGATAGATGCCGAAAGAGTCGGAGTGCTTTGGCAGCCAGGCGACGCGAATAGTGATCAATAGATCAGTAGCTGCCGAGAACGCCGGGCACGTTTCTGGCACCGTGAATCACTCGCAGTATGAGTGCGCCGTCGTCGAACGGCTCGAACACGATCAGGTAATTTCCGTGTGCGCAAATCCGTATCGTGTCTCCCAGATCTGGACGTGCCATGTAGTGATGCGATCCGTCCGCAATCTTCTCGCAGTGTTGCCGAATCTCGCGAATGAATGAGACAGCGCGCCCAGGATTGTCGAGCGCGATATAGTCGCCGACCTCCTCCAAATTTCGGCTTGTGGTGTGAAGTACGCGCGCATTCACTTCGCGCGTTCTTTGGCCATTTTGGTGTACTTGCGTTCTAGACGGTCAAGTACCTCGGCGGCGGGTTTCGGTTTGCCGCTGCGGCGACCCCTTTCGATTTCGCCACGCAGACCGTCGATTACCGCCTGGCGACGCTGCTGCTCTTCTTCCAGAAGTCGCAGGCCATCCCGAATGACCTCGCTAGCGGAAGCGTAACTCCCGCCCTCCACCTGTTCCCTAACGAAGTTCTCAAAGTGGTCACCGATGGTGTAGCTCGAGGGCATGACTCTAAAATCTCCACTTATCACGACTAGCGTAATATATCATAAACTGATACTACGTGCGCGATCGGAGATCTGCCACCACCTGGGTTCGATCTTGCGATCGGGCCCGTGTCACGAACGATAGTCCCGTTTGGACCGAGTGCCAATACCCGATCAGCGCCGCTGTTGAGAAACAGCAGCCCTTCTTTTTGATGCACGACAAGTCCCCGGGGATCAACAATTCGGCTGTCATCGTTAAAGGGACCAATCAGCGTGCCGTCGCGCCTGAACGCCAGAAGCGCGCCATATCCATTCCCATTGATGCCTGATGCACTCGTAACAAGGATAAGCATTGTAACCACGCTCCTACGGCGTCGTCTGGAAGGTCTCGCTTCCAGGCTGGACTTAAGTCCAATATTAGCCGCCCGGGGCGATTGCTAGCTTGCTGAACGTCAGCCTTCCATTTGCGAAATGTTCCCCACTGTCAACGATCGACTGATGATAAGAACTCGCACAACCTGGTCTATTCAAGAGGCGATGCAATGAAAACTATGAGTGTAGCAGCCGTCATCGCCGTCGCGATGTTGAGCCTGTCGATTCGACCCGCCTTTGCGGACGATGGGTTCGACTCCGATGCCAGGGCCGCTTTGAACAAACTCTATGAGAACGAACCGGCGTCAAAGCTGATCGGCGAAAAAGCGAAAGCGGTGCTGGTGTTTCCTAACATCGTCAAGGCGGGTTTCATCGTAGGCGCTCAATATGGCGAGGGGGCCTTGCTGGTGAATGGCCAGGTCGTCGCCCACTATAATTCAGTGGCCGCCTCGTACGGTCTGCAGGCCGGTGTACAAGCTTTCGGCTACGCGATGTTCTTGATGACCGACAATGCACTGCAATATCTGCACAAGAGCGACGGCTGGGAACTCGGTGTTGGCCCCAGCATTGTCATCGTCGATAAAGGCAAGGCGAAGTCGCTCACCACCACGACCCTGCAGGACGATGTCTACGCATTCATCTTCGATCAAAAGGGTCTGATGGCCGGCCTCGGCCTTCAAGGCTCGAAGATCACGAAGTTGGATAGTAAGTAGCGCCTGCTCGGCGATCCAGAGTGGCAAAAGCTCGGTTATTTGCAGGGTTTCCCGCGTTCCGCGTACGAAAGGCCCAATTCACTCCCACTCAATAATCTCCTGGCTTCGTAACTTGCTGATTTAATTTGAGCTTCACAAGAACACTGCCCATAGGTCCGTCCGAAATACCGTCACCAAGTTTCGCTTGGTGGCGATAGTGTGCGATAGATTGCGATGTTAATTCCAATCCTCACGTGGTGCCGCTAGTAGCCCTCTCGGATCTCGGCGCTACTATCGAAAGAAATAAAAGCGACCACCCCCCGCCTCTATGTCTTGGTGAGAGGTGAACAGCACTCGCAGCGATTCGCACGCGGCTTTTGGGAAGCCGCGGGATGACATGGCGTCTACGAATAGGGTTCGAAGCTCGTCATGTTGAACGCTTAGGCGCGACACTTCGTTGCTATTCGAGCAGATCAGCCATATAGACAAGCCGTCCGGACCACCTCGGAAGTCAGGGATGATTTCCCGATCCACGACGGGTGGATCCCGCCGCGCGAGGATCGGTTGCAAGTTGTCAAAACAAGCCATAAGAAGCTTGCCCCATCGCCACCGATCGTCGTCAATACTCGAATTCATGGAGGTGTCCGTCGAAACTCGGCAACAATTTCTATCTTCCCAACAATGTGCCGATTGAACTCATCAAGTTCTTCTGCCGGAACCCAGAGTTCCGTGTGCAGACTGCCGCCGACCCTCTGCACGGGATAACGCTGTAGAAATTCTTCTTCTACTTCGAAGCGTGTCACGTAACCTGCTCCGCTGTCCCGCACGTTCCAGTCGCGCGCGATCTGAATTGCGTATTCTTCGTTCATAACCGGATAGAAGATTGGTTGCTCAGGGAGCCGTGGAGGGAACTTCAACCAGCCACTCTCTTCTATCAGCTTCCGTTCGAGCGGGCCCACTGGGCGATACAGGGTTAAAGTCTTCATAGGGATTGTCGGCCTGCGACGGCGATTAGACGGCGCCCTTCAAACGATGCCATGGACTTTCCGAACGTACAAAGCGAGCCCGTGCCGCAGATTCTGAGAAAACCGCATCCCAGAGATCAGGATCCTCGGCGAGGAGTGTCACGACAATGCGTCCGCGACTGGCAACGCGCTCGCCACCGACCAATCGCTGCGGCGGCTCCCGAACGCGGAGGCCGGAATCGCGAGCAGCGAATGTTGCGTCAGGAGAATCTCCGCCGAGCACTCGATCGGCACTAGATAGCCCCGCTCGACCGGTAGCAGCTGGTGCTTCGCCCGAGAAGCACGCCCCAAGAGTGCCGCCCGTTTCGTATCGAGTTCTTGAGTAATCTGCTGTGGAATATCCGGAAATCGCTCGAGCAATTCGTGCGCTACGATCAGTTTCGCCGGTGCCGGCAGCTAGATCACGGAAAGCGGCCGAGTAGAACTCAACATCCTGTTCGGGATCACCGCCACGCCGAAGATTTGCTCATGCAGCCATGCTTTGGACAACGAATCGAGAAACACAACCTGATCGCTTTCGATGAGCCGCTTGGTGATGGAGTCCAATCGAGCGCCGAAACTGTACACGCTGTCCAGAATTAGCCGTCGCTGCTTGCCGGCGCACAACCAGGCTTTAGCGGTTGCGACCTCCTCATTGGTCCACGCGCGACCGTGGAGTTTCAGCGGGTACGGTAAAAGCACGTGATGCGCGCCAGCCTCCTGGGCCGCATCGAGGATTCGGCTCAACTCGAACTGCGGAAAGGTTGTGAATCCGACTGCGGACAATCGCGCTCGACTCGCAATCTGCCAGTACACCGGGTACACGTCGATCGGCATCGCAACCGCGGCACCACCCTGAACAGCAACCTGAAGATCACTTGGAGACTGTGACGAACTCCTTCGGAAGCAAGCACCCTCCGTGCATGAGCCTGGAGCCCCCTCCTCTGGCACCATAGTCGCACCAAGTCGCAGCGATGAGCACGTGAGGGTGCGGCCCGACTTCCGAGAGCTGGCTTTAGGTGTCTTAGCGCGTGAGCAATGCGCGTTTCGCAATATCGGTCGGCCTCGGGGTTCAATCGTCGAGCGCCCTTGCTCCAAGCGAGAAACTGCGAGAAGTCCATCAGTTCGGGGCTCGCGTTCGGATGGGCCGAGGCGATCATCAATGGACCGCCGCGACGGCAAGTCTCGTCACATCACTCCCCCGATCCTCAAGGGACGCCAGGCACGTGCCATCTGACATGACATTCCAGCTTCGAGCCAGCCCACGCGATCGCTCCCAGAACAGACTAGGTTCTGTATACGCTGCGACGCGCATCGGTCGTCCTGCGCTCGTACCCCCGAAGATTGGTGAACCCCAAGGTAGTCGGTCGGACACTTCGAATCCGTTCTCACAGGCCCAGTCATGAACGACATCAAGCGACACTTGGTTTCTGGCGCTCCAGGCGTTCGACTCTCGGGAGAAATAGACAGACTCCTCGCTGGTCGCGACGTATAACTCCTTGAAGCAGATTTCACGGACTCCATAACCGGCTGCCCATTGAACGTAGTCGTTAACGTCAGCCGCGGACTCCAAGCCTCCGCGTTGTAGAACGCAGATCAGACGGAGCGTCAGTCGCGGAATCGTCTCGCTGACAGCGGCACCGGTTTTGAGCAGTGCCGGCGTCCTGGTGTTGAACTTCATGAGAGCGGCATTGACGTCCTCCTCGTGATGATGCCGGGATACCGACAGCACTGATAGACCTGCCATCGCGAGCCCGCGCAATTGATCAGCCAACGCCCTCTCTGGCAATGAGGCCAGACGCACGCCGTTCGTGATCAGAACGACCTTCTCAAAATGTCGCTTGAAAGTACAAACAATCTCTTGAATCCGTCGCCAAGACAGCAGCGTCGGCTCACCACCACCAGTGATGACAGCACGCTCGGCACCTCGCGATCGTGCGAGAGCAGCCCAAGCTTCGATCCGTCGGAGATTCAACGCACCGCGTGTTTGATCCGCCGACACTGACGCTTCTGAAAAGCAAAAGGGGCACGCCGCCTGGCACCCACGCGCGATCGGCAGGAACGATACTGACCGCGGTCGAAGCGAGACGTAAGGGATGAACGAGCCAGAGTGGAGCGCGAGCGACTTCGCCATCACTTGCTCGACGCCCATTTTCTCGCCGAGTTGACCATTGGACTCGAGTTGAAATACTCCAGAGACGGGCAAGTCTGGTGAGGGCCAGACAAGGCCCACGCCGTTGCGTAGATTCGGCCGCACGCTTGACCGCGTTACGTTGGCCCTCACTACGATCAGTCCGTCGCCGGGGATATTGAGCTTGTCACGGAGCCGAGAAGCCTTTGCGACACCTATCCCCAATTCGGCTGCGGGAAGCAAATATGACTCACGGGGATACCGGCTTTCAGCAATCCATGACTTGCGGTAGTGCCGGGTGTATTTGTCAAAGCCACGCGCAAAGTTCGAAAGCGTCGTGACGTGATAGAGAGGCTCGCCCAAGGAATTCATTGCCTGCGTGCCTCCCTCGATCACTAGTAAGTGGGCACACCCCACTAAGTAATTGGCATAGTGCCACTAAGTGGAATACCATGTCAATTCGGAACTGCGTTGCCAGTCACCCTCGAAGGTCCTCATGGTAGATCAAGCACTTGCGTTCGAGCGACCCTTAAGTACCGTCGATGTGGTGATCTTCACAGTTCGGGACTTTGCGCTCCAAGTACTCCTTGTGCAGCGGCGCGACGAGGCCGGAGATCCCTTTCCTGGCCAATGGGCGCTCCCCGGCGGCTTCATCGATATGACCCAAGACGACGACCTTGCCGCCTGTGCACTGCGCAAACTTCGTGACAAAACTGGCGTCGAGGCGCCCTATATTGAGCAGCTCGGAAGTTGGGGCGGTAAGACACGTGATCCTCGAGGCTGGTCGGCAACGCATGTGTATTTTGCATTGATTCCATCGGACCACCTGGATCTCACACCCGGCGGAAATGCTGCCGACTCGCGTTGGTTTATCATCCAAGGCAATCACGTCCAGCGACCGCTGGCTTTCGATCATGCCGTATTGCTAAAAGCGGCGATCGCTCGCCTTCGCGCCAAGGTTGAATACACGTCCCTTCCCGTTTTTCTGATGCCCACGGAATTTACGCTGACCGAGTTACAGCGTACCTATGAGATCCTTCTCGCGCGCGAACTGGAAAAGAAGGCGTTCCGCACACGGCTACTAGTCGCGGGGTTGCTTGATCGTGTTCCGCGAATGAAGAGTGGCGCCAATCGTCCTGCACAACTCTACCGGCTGAAAGGCCGACGCCACCCACATTTGTTTTCGCGGCCGTTCGGGTCTGCCAGCTCTCCGCTCTAGGCCCACCCATGTTCTTCCACGTAGATGAATCGGGCAATTCAGGTAACAATCTATTTGACAAGAATCAACCGATACTCAGCTACGGGGTTCTATCCAGCACCTTGAACGTTGATGTCCTAGGTAGATCGCAGCTGGAGCGAATTCTGCGCAAACTAGGCGTGGAGTCCTTGCACGCAAATCAACTTAAAGCCGATCGCTTGATAGAAGTTGCTTCTGAACTTCGTGAAATTCAGGAGAAATTCCGGTTTCGGTTCGACTACTACTTTGTCGACAAGACGGACTTCTCGATCGCGATGTTGTTCGACGCCGTTTTCGACGCCGGCTTAAACGACGCCGTTAAATGGGATTGGTATTGGACTCCACTTCGATATCCGCTAATTGCCGCGTTGTCATCTCTGCTCGATGAAGACCTGCTAAAAGAGGCTTGGCAGTTACGCCTAATGTCCCGTCCGAAATTGCAGTTGGATCAGGGTCGTGTCGTTATTCTGCTTCAATCAATATTGGAGCGACTCAAGAGCTCGAATTTGGACAAGCGCGCCGCTGAAATCCTTGCAGATGGTCTTATGTTTGGCATCCAACACCCATTGAGATTGGATTTCGCTACAGATAATCCTAAGTCACTCTCTCCAAACGCGGTCTGCTTTCAATTTGTCCTGAGTTGTATTGCTGGTCGCCAAAAGTCCGCAAAACGTCGAGCGATGGGCATTACGGTAGATGTTCAATCGGAATTCAATCCGGCGCAGATCGAGACGTTTTACTTCCATTCAAAGATTGCGGAGGCATTCAAGCAGACGCCCGCCGATAAGAAATGGTATCTAGAACACCCTCTGCACGAGGGCGCACGTGAGGACGCGAATAACCTGATCAATAACTTCCCCACGGAGAAACTCACCATCGCCAGAAGCAAGGACAGCCCTGGCCTGCAGATTGTTGACGTCTATCTTTGGTTAGCTAACCGCGCCGTGAAAGATCTTGATCTTCCGCCAGAACTTGTCGATCTCGCCGGCAGCGCGATGCGCTCGAGCCGGATCGATGGAATTTCAATCCCCGGAATGATGAAACGCTGGGAGATATTCGAACAGCGGCTACCACAGGTCGAAGATATCTCTCCGGAGATCCACTCCAAAAATGCCGCGTCTATAGAAAAACACCGTACCAAAGTCCGAGACATGAATTTGGACCCGAAGTGACTTTCCTGTTGAGGGGTCGAATCACATCTTTCGGTCGTCCCTCGCCGGCTAAAGTATCAGCCGACCCCATGAATGCCGATGACATCTGCCAAGGGACGACGCCTCGGTTAGCCGCCGGCACCAAAGGTCGCGCAACAGGCTTATCACTGTATTGGTCGTAAAATCAATGGATTACCGGATACACTTGCGCATCGTTAAATGTAACTGTATAAATATACAGTCACCAAGATGCCTGCCGACCTGAATCGTTTCCGGGCCACATGCTTGGGGACTTTTAGGGACCACAAGAGTGCTTAAACAGCTTTGGCAATGGTGCGAAGGTAGTGGCTAAAGATTCCGACATCGAATGGACTCACCACACGTTCAACCCCTGGTGGGGCTGCGTAAAACTTTCGCCTGCCTGCGCCCATTGCTATGCCGAAACCTGGGCCCGCCGGTTCGGCGATGAGCTATGGGGCGGCGATGCGCCACGACGGTTCTTCAGCGAGCATCATTGGCGCGAACCGTTACGCTGGAATTCGGAAGCAGGCAAGCAGGGAATTCGCGCTCGCGTCTTTTGCGCATCAATGGCGGACGTATTCGAACCTCGCACGGATTTGGATCCCTGGCGAGACAAGCTTTGGGCTCTCATCGAAAAGACACCGCACCTGGATTGGTTATTGCTGACCAAACGGCCTGGCCATATCAAGAATGTTTATCCGTGGGCACACAATCCGCGCGAAAACGTGTGGCTGGGTACCACCGCGGAGAACCAGCGCTGGGCTACGCGGCGCATCGAGCGGTTGATCGCGGTCGATGCGCGCGTCCGTTTCCTGTCGTGCGAGCCCTTACTATCCGCAGTCGACCTGCGGCCGTGGCTGAAGCAAAGACATATTGACTGGGTGATCGCCGGTGGAGAAAGCGGCCACGACGCTCGGCCGACGCACCCCAACTGGATTCGCGCCCTGCGGGATCAGTGCCGCACACACGATGTACCCTTTCACTTCAAGCAATGGGGGCATTGGAGTCCGCAAGCACAAGGCGCCCCGGCCATGAAGATCATTGAGCTGCAGGACGAGGCGGGAAGGCTCGAGCGCCTGTCCTGGCGGCCTAAGAAGAAAGGCGGACGGCTGCTCGACGGTCGAACTTGGGACGGTTACCCGCAGGCGCGAGCAAACACTCTCTAGAAGCAGGAAATCATGGACAGGGAGAAGCTCGCCCCGTACGGCGGCAGGGAACAGGCCTCAGTCAAACACTTCCTGTTGGAGTCCTATCTTGCGCGCCTCATCATGATAACGGCGCAGGCCCGCTACGACCGGATCGTCTATGTCGATGCATTCGCGGGTCCTTGGAAATCCGCGAGCGGGGATCTGAGTGATACCTCTTTTGCAAAAGCAGTAGAAGTCATGGAGGGGTGTCGCGTGGAGATCGCTCGGACCTTTCACCGATCGGTGACATTTCGGGCTCTATTCGTGGAACGCGATCCCGAACGATTTGCCGCGCTCAAAAAGTTTTCGGGAGAAAAAACCAGCAACCAAATCGAGATCAAAGCGATCAACGAGGACTTCTCCGAATCCGCCGAGTCCGTGGCGCGATGGATTCGGGATGATGAAATTGCTTTTGTTTTGGTTGATCCCACCGGATGGAAGGACATTATCGCTCCCACTACGCTCGCTCCGCTGCTGCGGAAGCGAAACGTCGAGATGCTGATAAATGTTATGTGGAACTTCATTAACCTCGCGTCGGCCCACGCGAATCAAGAACAGAATCTCAAAAGTATCTTCGGAGATGAACTCGAAGCGCTCCGTAAGCCTGGCACTGAGAGTGAAGACTGGATGCGCGCTTATCTCCGGCGGTTGAAGTCCGCCGCCGGCGATGCAAAAACGGCATCGAAACTTCGCGCCGCTTGGTTTCCAGTCGAGTTTCCTTCCCACGATCGGATTTTCTACTACCTGACTTACGTGACTCACCATGTGAAGGGGATCATTGTCTTTCTTGAGGAGTCCGAGCGCGCCCTCGATTACCAACAGAAAGTTAAATTCGTCGTCAAGCAACAGCAGCGGGAAGCCGAGTCCGGCATTACTGATTTATTTGGGGACGACATTCAAACGGCGGACAAATCCAAAGGCGCCGCAGTGACGGTTGCCCACAATCTTTGGCTCTCCCTCTTCTCAGAAGCGAATCTGGAAGTCCGCGTGGACGAAATTCGCATCGCTGACATGGCCGAAGAGTGCGGTTGCCTGATTTCGCAGCTACAAGAAGCCCTGAAGGTCTTGCTGGACTCCGGCGTGCTCAAGAACATCGATGCCAAACGACCGCGCAAAAAGAATCACGTTAATTACCGGCAAGGCGAGACCATCCGCCGGCTGAAATGATGCGTTAGATAGTCACGCAGGACGGTGGTGGAGATTGTCTCCGCAGATGACTCCATTCAACGTGGCTGCGCCCGCCTTAGTCGAAAGGTACCCCGTAACTCTTCTCGCTTTAGCGACGGATCTACACCCGCAGCGAGCAGTTGTCGAGCTTCAAAATGTCGCGAGCGCGCACGGTCGACCGGCACCTCCGGATAAATGCCGAGCGAGAGTGTCCTCCGCTTCCCACCGAAGCGGTAGCAATAGCGCCAATACCGGCCGCCCTTGGGCGTCACAAAGAGATTCAGGCTACCACCAAATGAAAACTTTCTCAGGTAGCGAACTGGAGGAAATTCGGACTTCAGGAACTCTTTCGAACTGTCTCGTTTCGTCCTTCGTGAGATCTGGTGCGTTGGCGGAAAACAGCTGCCATCTTGCAAAACCGACTTGCTCGCCGGATTCAGCGCGCATTCCCACATCTCCTTCAACGAGGGGCGCCTCCTCTCAAGTTTTAACGGTAACAAATGCTGTCCCTTTCTAATGCGATGCGCCAGTTCGACTCCCGCGAGAGTAATTGCTGCAGTCCGAAATGACTTGAGTCCCAGCATCGAAGCACATCGCTGTTTGATGGCCCGATGGTCTTGCTCAACCACGTTGTTGAGGTATCGCCGCGCACGCACTTCCACTTGCCGCCAGCGAGGATCTTCCTTACCAAGCAACTCCAAACCTCGAAGGGTTGCTTTATTGCCATCGATGTTGACTTTCTTGGGCCATGGAACTCGTCCATCGGCGACGACTGCTCGGAAAAATGCCTGCGCGGACTCTTTATTGCGATCATTGCAGAGCAGAGACCCAATGGATTTTCCGTTCTTGTCCACGGCTCGAAATAGGTAATGCCGACCGCCACGGACAGACACAGCCGTTTCGTCCATACGCCATGACTCACCCGGAGGTCTGGAAAAGCGAGCCCATCGACACTCGTACTCCGGCGCAAAGCACAGCACCCAGCGCATGATCGTGGTGTGGGAGACGATGACGTCGCGCTCAGCCATCATCGCGGCCAGATCACGGTAGCTCAGCCGATAAGTGATGTACCAGCGAACGCAGAGTTCGATGGTTTCAGCTGAAAAGCGACGACACCGATAGATCGCGTCGCGTTCGATGGGCCGGGTCATGGTCGTGTCCTCTCAACAGGGGACACGAATACTAAGCAATTCTTTTAATGCACCAGAACCCAGTATGTCCGTCAAAACCCTCCGCTTGCCCGCGATTGTCCGCGATAGATAGCGGGCGAAAAGTTTTGCGGAAACAGGTACTTAGATTTGATTTTGGATCGGTGCCGATAGTCGGCGAAGGATAACTTTCTATTCCCACTCGATGGTCGCCGGCGGCTTCCCCGAAATGTCGTACACCACCCGCGAGATTCCCTTCACCTCGTTGACGATCCGGTGCGTGACGTGATCGAGGAAATCGTACGGCAGGCGCGCCCAGCGCGCCGTCATGAAATCCACCGTCTCCACCGCGCGCAGCGCGATCACATGATCGTAGCGGCGCCCATCGCCCATGACGCCGACCGAGCGAACGGGGAGAAATACCGCGAAGGCCTGGCTCACCTTGTCGTACAGATCCTCGCGGCGCAGCTCCTCGATAAAGATCGCGTCCGCGCGACGCAACAGGTCCGCATAGGGCTTCTGGATCTCGCCCAAGATGCGCACTCCGAGGCCCGGACCGGGGAAGGGATGGCGGCGCACCATCTCGACCGGCAGGCCCAGCGCGAGGCCGAGATTGCGAACCTCATCCTTGAACAGATCGCGCAACGGCTCGAGGAGCTTCAGGCGCATATGCTGCGGCAGGCCGCCCACGTTGTGATGAGACTTGATCACGTGTGCCTTGCCGGTCTTGGCACCGGCGGACTCGATGACGTCCGGATAGATGGTGCCCTGCGCGAGCCAGGTCACATCCTCGAGCTTCGCCGCTTCCTCATCGAACACCTCGATGAACACGCGGCCGATGATCTTGCGCTTGGCCTCCGGGTCCGCCTCTCCGCGCAGGGCGTCGAGAAAGCGCTGCTCGGCATTGACGCGGATGACGCGTACGCCCATGTGCTGCGCGAAGGTCGCCATCACCTGATCGCCCTCGCCGAGCCGCAGCAGTCCGTGATCGACGAACACGCAGGTGAGCTGCCGGCCGATCGCGCGGTGCAGGAGCGCGGCCAGCACGGAAGAGTCGACTCCGCCGGAAAGCCCCAGCAGCACCTTGTCCGAACCGACCTGCGTACGGATGCGTGACACGCTGTCTTCGATGATGTTGCCCGTCGCCCAGCTGCCCGCGCAGCCCGCGATCTCGCGCACGAAGCGGCGCAAGATCTCCGTTCCTTGCAACGTGTGCGTCACTTCCGGATGGAACTGCAGGCCGTACAGGCGCCGACTCTCGTCCGCCATGGCGGCAAGAGGCGCGTTATCGGTCGCGCCGATGGCTTTGAATCCGGGCGGCAAGGTCACGACACGGTCGCCGTGACTCATCCACACATCGAGCACTCGCCGCCCGGACGAATCGCGGTTGTCCTCGAGACCGTCGAACAGCCGCGAGGACTCGGTCGGCCGCACCTGCGCAGCCCCGAATTCGCGGTGCGTGGAGGATTCCACTTCGCCGCCGAGCTCGGCGGCCATGGTCTGCATGCCGTAGCAAATGCCGAGCACCGGCACGTTCATCTCGAAGACTCGCCGCGGCGCCGCGGGACCTTTGATCTCGTACACCGATTCCGGGCCGCCGGACAGGATCACCGCCTTCGGCGCGAAGCTCGTGATCTCCTCGGGCGAGGCATCCCACGGCAGGATCTCCGAATAGACCCCGAGCTCACGTACGCGCCGCGCGATCAGCTGGGTGTACTGAGCGCCAAAGTCGAGAATTAGGACGCGATCGGCATGAATGTCGGTCATCAACCGATCCGATAGTTCGGTGCTTCTTTGGTGATCGTGACGTCGTGCACGTGACTCTCGCGCACACCGGCGCTGGTGATGCGCACGAAGTGCGGGCGCGTGCGCATTTCCGCGACGCTCTTGCTGCCGGTGTAGCCCATCGCGGCGCGCAAGCCGCCCGCGAGCTGCTGCAGGATGGAGACGAGGCTGCCCTTGTAGGGCACCCTGCCCTCGATGCCCTCCGGCACCAGCTTCTCGAGCTCCGTGGTGGTGTCCTGGAAATACCGGTCGCTCGAGCCGTGAGCCTGCGCCATCGCGCCCAGGGACCCCATGCCGCGATAAGCTTTGTACGAGGCGCCTTGATAGAGCTCGACGTCGCCGGGGGACTCTTCGGTGCCCGCGAACATGCCGCCGATCATCACGCAATGCGCTCCCGCCGCGATGGCCTTGGCGACGTCGCCCGAATAGCGGATGCCGCCGTCGCCGATCAGCGGCACGCCCGTCCCCTCCAGCGCTTTCGACACTCGCGAGATCGCGCTGATCTGCGGCACGCCGACGCCTGCGACGATGCGCGTCGTGCAAATCGAGCCCGGACCGATCCCCACCTTCACCGCGTCTGCGCCGTACTTGACCAGGTCGAGCGCGGCCTCGGCGGTGACGATGTTGCCGCCGATGACCTGCAGATCGGGATATTTCTTCTTGATCCGGGCAACGGTATCGAGCACGCCGCGCGAGTGGCCGTGCGAGGTATCGACGACCACGACGTCGACGCCCGCCTCACGCAACGCCGCGACGCGATCCAGCGTGTCGGGTGTCGTGCCCACCGCCGCGCCGACGCGCAGACTCCCGACGTCATCCTTGCAGGCGTTCGGAAATTCCGTGGCTTTCTGGAAGTCCTTGACGGTGATCATGCCCTTGAGCTCGTGGTCGCCCGTGACCACGAGGACTTTCTCGATGCGATGCCTGTGCAGCAGCGCGAGCACCTCTTCCTTGGGCGCGTTCTCGCGCACCGTGACGAGGCGCTCCTTGGGCGTCATCACCGAAGACACCGGCGCATCGAGCTTGGTCTCGAACCGCAGGTCGCGATGCGTGACGATTCCCACGACCTGCCTGCCGGCCACCACCGGCACGCCGGAGATGTTCTTGGCACGAGTCAAATTGATGACGTCGCGGATCGACATGTCCGGCGTCACGCAGATGGGGTCCGAGATCACGCCGCTCTCGAACTTCTTCACGCGATCGACTTCTCGAGCCTGGCTCTCGATCGACATGTTCTTGTGAACGATGCCGATGCCGCCTTCCTGCGCGATGGTGATGGCGAGCCGTGCCTCGGTGACGGTGTCCATGGCGGCGGAGACCACCGGTAAATTGACTCGAATGTCGCGGGTCAGCTGGCTGGACAGGGAAACGTCGCGCGGCAGAACTTCCGAGTACGCCGGTACCAGCAGCACGTCATCGAAGGTGAGTGCCTCTTCCAGAATACGCATGAGCGTCCACTAGGTTCGTCTAAGAGGCGGCGCATTGTACCTTGCGAGCGCCCAAACCGCTATTATTTCGCCATGGAAGCCCTGTCCGGTTCCCCCGCACGCGCCGAGCGCGACATTTACAGCGTTTCTCGGCTCAACCGCGAAGTGCGGGTGCTGCTCGAGCGCGGCTTCGGGACTTTGTGGGTCGAGGCCGAGATCTCCAATTTCTCGCGGCCAAGCTCGGGGCACTGGTATTTTTCCTTGAAGGACGCGAACGCCCAGGTGCGCTGCGCGATGTTCCGGCAGCGAAACATGCTGTGCGCGTTCACCGTCCGCGACGGCCAGAAAGTGCTCGTGCGCGCCCGCATCGGACTCTACGAGCCGCGGGGCGAGTTCCAGCTCGTCGTCGAGCACATGGAGGATGCGGGTCTCGGCGCCCTGAAGCGCCAGTTCGAGGAGCTGAGCGCGAGACTCAAGGCGGAAGGCCTGTTCGCCGCCGAGCGCAAGCGTCCGTTGCCGGCGCTGCCCCGGCGCATCGGCGTCATCACCTCGCCCTCCGGCGCCGCGGTGCGCGACATCCTGCACGTGCTTGCGCGGCGCTTTCCCGCCGTCGCGGTGATGATCTATCCGGTCGCCGTGCAAGGCGCACAGGCGCCCGCGGAGATCATCGCGGCGCTCGCGCTCGCCTGCCGCCGGGCCGAGTGCGACGTGCTCATCCTCGCCCGCGGCGGCGGCTCGCTCGAGGATCTGTGGGCGTTCAACGACGAGCGCCTGGCGCGCGCCATCGTCGCATCCTCGATTCCCGTCGTCAGCGGCGTCGGCCACGAGATCGATTTCACCATCGCCGATTTCGCCGCCGACATGCGTGCGCCGACGCCCTCGGCCGCCGCCGAGCTCGTCGTCCCCGACGCCGGCGAGTGGCTGGCGGCCCTCGCAAGCCTCGCCGCACGGCTCGCCCGTTGCGTTCGCCGCCGTCTCGGTGAACAGCGCGAGCGCTTGCGCTGGCTCGAGCGGCGCGCAGCGCTCGTGAGCCCCGCCGCACGCTGCGCACAGCAAACGCAGCGTCTCGACGAGCTGGAGCAGCGCCTGCAGCGCGCCGTATGCCGCGGTCTCGAGAGCCGCATCGAGCGGCTGCGCTGGCTGCAAGGGCGCGCCGCCGTGGCGAGTCCCGCGATGCGCGTGCGCCGCCACCTCGCGGCCCTCGCCGATATGCAGCAGCGGCTGTACCGCTGTCTGCGGCACGCCCAGAACAGACGCGTGGCGCAGTTTCGCGAATACCAGAGCCGATTCTGGCAGGCGAGTCCCCTCGCGCGCGTGCGCGATGCCGCCGCGCGGCACGCGGCGCTCGAGGCGCGGCTGCAGGCGGCGGGGCTGGAAAGCGTGGGCCGCGGCCGCGAGCGGCTGTTGCCGCTCGTGCGCACCTTGCACGCGGTGAGTCCGCTGGCGACGCTCGCGCGCGGCTACGCCATCGTCAAAGACGAGCAGGGCCGAATCTTGCGCAACGCGGACGATGCGCCGGCAGGCACCTTGATCGAGGCACGACTCGCGCACGGACACCTGCGCGCGAAGGTCCAGGACCCGTGACCGCCCTTCGCGGGCTCGTCGCGCTCGCTGCTCTCCTCGCCGCGTCAAGTGCCGCGCAAGGCGTGGAGCTACCGCGCGAGAGCGCGGTGCCCGGCGGCGTCAAGCTGCTGCGGCTCGAGGCCTCCGGCGACGTCGCGCCACGCGTCGAGGCCGACGGGCATCGCGCGCTCGTCGTCCGCGACGGCGCAGGCTGGGTCGCGGTGGTCGGGATTCCCTTGTCCACGCCGGTCGGCGACATGCAGGTCGAGGTGTACGGCCCCTCCGGCGTGCACCCGGTCGAATTCACGGTCACCGACAAGCGGTATGTCACTCAGTCGCTCAAGGTGGCGCCCGGTCAGGTCAACCTGTCGGCCAAGGATCTGGCGCGCGCGAATCGCGAGCACGCGATTCTCGATCGCGCGCTGGAGCATTGGAGCGCCGCCCCGCCCGAGATCCTGCGCTGGTCGCAGCCGGTTCCGGGCGTGCGCTCGAGCTCCTTCGGCATGCGGCGTGTATTCAATGGGGAAGCACGCAACCCGCATACCGGGATGGACATCGCCGCCGCGACGGGCACGCCGGTGCTATCCCCGGCGCAGGGCACGGTGCTCGATACGGGGAACTACTTCTTCACGGGCAATACCGTGCTCATCGATCACGGCGAGGGACTGATGAGCCTGTACTGTCACTTGAGCGCGATCGACGTGCGGCCCGGCCAGCACGTCGCGGCAGGCGCCCGGCTCGGCGCGGTGGGCATGACCGGCCGCGCGACCGGGCCTCACCTGCATTGGGCCTTGAGTCTGAATCGTGCCTGGGTCGATCCGGAGCTGTTCCTGCGCTAAGGCGCAGCGGTGAGGCCCGCCGGCGCGCTCGCGCCGGCGGGCTTAAGTCAGTCGCGCTAGCCGGCGGTCAGCATCTTGTCGACGGCCGGAGCTTCCAGCGGCGGCGTTGCCATGGCGGCTTGCCGTAGGCGTGCACTGTGCTCCTGCACGGCGGCGCCGGAGGGCTGCATCTCGATCTGGCCCTGGAAGAACGCGCCCTCGACGATGCCGACGCGCGGCGCAAAGACGTTTCCCTTGACCTTCGCCGTCGCGCGGATGTTGACCGATTCGGTGGCATAGAGGTCGCCGTCGACCTTGCCGTCGACCACGATCACGCGCGCGCGAATGTCGCCTTTCATCGTGCCGTCCGTTCCCACGGTGAGGTTCTGAGTGTGCGTGATCGACCCCTCGACGCTGCCCTGAATGATCAGGTCTTCCTGCGCCGAAAGCTCGCCGCGGAACTTCAACGTGGGACCGAGCACCGACGCCCGCGGGGCGCTCTCGACCGTGCGCGGCTCACTGGCCCGCGCCTCCGGTGCGCGCGGTTCCGCGGCTCGCGGTGGAACGGGGGCGCGCGGCTCCATCCGCGGCTCGCGCGGCTCCGGACGAGCGGGTTCGTGTGCAGCCGGGCGGCTGCCTGGGGCTGAGTTCATCATGTCGTTGTCTCCATCTTCGGATTTCTTGAACCAGGCCATTTCACGCCGCGCCCCCGGAAGTTCGGAGCGCGCGCGCGTGCGCATCGGGCTTGGCGGCGGCGTGGCCGCTCTTGCCGTCCATGTCGATGCTGCCGCTGAAGCTCGCACCCTCTTGGATGCTCACCGTGGGCGCGTAAATGTTGCCGTGAACCTTGGCCGTGTCCTTCACGAACACGGACTTGTCGGCGTGCAGATCTCCTTCCACCGTGCCTTCCACGATGATGAGCTGCGCCGAGATATTCGCCTTCACCGTGCCCTGCGCGCCGACGGTGAGTCGCTGCGTGTGGGTGACCGAGCCTTCGACCCGGCCCTGGATCAACAAGTCTTCTTCGGCGCTGAGATCGCCCTTGAAATACAGGGTGGGGCCCAAGATGGATGCGCGCTCGGTGGCGCTGTTATACGGATTGCTCATACGGATTCTCCGGATCGCGACAGTGCGTGGAAAGACTAACCGGCATAATCGCAAACCAAGTGCGACATTCGTCACGAAACCCCGAGATGGCGACCGCGGTGCGGCGCGAGTGTCGCTGTTTGCGGACTCGGGGCGGCCGGCTGGGGCTAGGGGCTGTGACCAGGCGTGGCCGGCGACGCGCGGCCGGCCAGGGTCTGATCGGTGTCGGTCTGGCGGGCGGCTTGAGTCCTTAGAAAGTCGCTCAAGCTGTGGGCAAGCGAGACAAAGTCGGACGGAATCATGATTACGGTCGTGCTGTTGTTCTCGGCGCCGACCTCCGCGATCATCTGCATGCGCCGCAGCTCGAGCGCTGCCGGGTTCGCCGTAATCTGCGCTGCCGCGGCTGAGAGCTTGACCGAGGCCTCGAGCTCCGCCTCGGCTTTGATGATGCGGGCGCGTTTCTCGCGAATCGCCTCGGCTTGCATCGCCATCACTTGCTGCATGGCAACCGGGAGCTCCACGTCCTTCATCTCGAAGCGCTGTACCTCGAGTCCCCATTCGGCGGTCGAGCCGGCGATCGCCTCGCGCAGCAGGGCGTTGATCTTGTCGCGCTGCTGCAGAACCTCGTCGAGATCGTGCTGGCCGATGATGTTGCGCAGACCCGTGAGGGCCAGCTGATAGACCGCCCCGGACGCATCGGCCACTGCGATCACCGAGCGCGCGGCGTCCGTGATGCGGTACCAGAGCACGGCATTCACCTTGATGGTGACGCTGTCCCGGGTGATCGTTTCCTGCTGCTCCGCCGACACGGTGCGCGTTCGAATGTCCACGGTGACGGAACGCTCGATGGCGAGCGGGATGATCCAGTAAAGACCCGGCCCGCGCAGCCCCTTGAAGCGGCCCAGGCGAAAAATCACGCCGCGCTCGTATTCCTGCGCGACACGCAGGCCCGAGAGCAAGATGACGATGACGAGGCCCGTGACGAACTGGGAAAACGGAAACACGGTCACCTCGTCGCCACGGCAACCGCCGCCGCCGCAATCAGAGTGCCGCTGCCGCGGTTCATGATCTTGATGGCGCGCGGGTTGCGGAACCATGCGCGCGCCCGCGCGCCGATCAGCACGTAGCCCCCGAGCGTCGCGGGCAGGATAACCGTGATCGCGCCCGCGATCTCGAGATGGCCGAGCGCGCTCAGCGTCTCGAGGGACACGACGGTGGGCAGCAGCGCCAGGAAAAAAAGCATCGGCTTCGGATTACTCAGCGTGAGCATGAGCGAGCCTAAGAACAGGGCGCGCGGCGGCCGCGCAAGCTCGGGCCCCGTGTCCTGCGCGAGGGAACGTGCCGGCGCGGACCAGAGCTTGTAGGCGAGGTAGAGCAAATAGAGAGCACCCACGTATTTGACCACCACGAACGCCATGTGGGCGGTCTGGGCAAGCGCGCTTAGGCCCAAGACGGCGGCCAAAAACCACAAATAATCGCCCACCAAGAACCCGGCGATGAAGGCCGGGGCGCCTGCGGCGCCACGCGACATCGCTTGCGAGATGACGGCCGCCACGCCGGGCCCGGGCGTCGCAACCGCAAGGAAATACGCGACGCAAAAGGTTGCGAGTCCATACCACGACATATCCACCCCCGTGGGATCGCAGTCTACGCTACTCGATGCTCTCCCCATGCAAGGAGATGTCGAGTCCCTCGCGCTCTTGTTCCTCGGTGACGCGCAACCCGAGCGTCTTGTCGATGGTGATGAGGATCACGTAGCTGACCGCGAACCCATACACCACCGTCGTGAGGACGCCCTTGAGTTGCGTGAAGACCTGATGGCCGATGGTCGCGTCGACGCCGGTCAACTCCTTGCTGAAGAACACGCCGGTCAGCAAAGCGCCGAGAATTCCGCCGATACCGTGCACGCCGAAGGCATCGAGGGAGTCGTCGTAGCGAAACGCATGCTTGAGCGTGGTGGCCGCAAAATAGCAAACCACGCCCGCCGCGGCGCCGATGATGACCGCACCGGACGGGCCGACGTACCCCGACGCGGGAGTGATGGCCACCAGTCCCGCCACCGCACCCGAGGCGATACCGAGAACGCTCGGCTTACCCTTGGTGACCCACTCGGTGAACATCCAGCCAAGCGCCGCCGCGCCGGTCGCCATCTGCGTGGCCAGCATGGCCATGCCCGCGCGCCCGTCGGCCGCGACGGCCGATCCGGCATTGAACCCGAACCAGCCCACCCACAGGAGCGATGCGCCGATCAGCGTGTAGGTCAAATTATGCGGCTGCATCGCCTCGCGGCCGTAGCCCAGGCGCTTGCCGAGCACGAGACAGCTCGCCAGGCCGGCGATGCCCGCATTGATATGCACCACCGTTCCGCCCGCATAGTCGAGCACCCCGGCCGCGTTCAGCCAGCCTGTCGGCTCCCACACCATGTGGGCGATGGGCGCGTACACGAGGAGCGACCAGGCCGACAGAAACAGCAACATCGCAGAGAATTTCATGCGATCGGCGAAGGCGCCGGCGATGAGCGCCGGCGTGATGATGGCAAAGGTCATCTGGAACATCGCGTATACCGACTCCGGGATGGTCGGTGCGAGATGCGAGACACTCAAGCTGCTGGCGCTCTCGCCGTGCACGTAGCGCACCCCGTCGAACAAGGCTCGCGAGGCGCCGCCGAGAAAGCCGCTGCCCGGGGTGAACGCCCAGGAATAGCCGATCACCCACCACAGAATGGTGACCACGCATGTGCAAGCGAAGCTTTGCATCAAGGTCGCGAGCACATTCTTTTTGCGCACCATGCCGCCGTAGAACAGCGCGAGCCCGGGTACGCACATCATCAGCACGAGCGCCGTCGAGGTCAGCATCCACGCCGTGTCGCCCGAGCTCAACTTGTCGGCGGCGAGCATGAATGGCGCGGCCTGCGCCGGCGCGGCGCTCGGCGCGGCGAGCGCCGAAGCCGGCGTGCCGGCCGTCTCGTCCGCCTGCACCACGGGCGTACACGCCATGAGCAACCCCAGGATGAGGCCCAATTTGATCATCGATGCGACTCCCCTAAATTGGGCTCGGATCCAAGCATCGCCCGTGCCATGAGCGCAGATGCTCGCGGATTCAGAGACTTAGCATTACGGGATGCGGTTTACGCAGGCTCTCGTGCACTGTGACGGTGCAGCGATCCCGTCCGCAGCGCCTTCCTTTGGCGCGGCGCTCGGTCGCGCGGCGCCCGCTGACGCAGCGCTCCCTAGCGTTTGTTCCGCTGGATCAAGCGCTTGCGCTTGCGCCGCTGGCGTGGGGTCAGCGGATTGCGCCGGCCGGCGTACGGATTCTCCTCGGCCCGAAACGTGACACGCACCGGTGTGCCCGTGAGGTCGAAAGCCTTGCGATACACGTTCACGAGGTAGCGTCGATAGGCGTCCGGGACATGATCCGTTTGATTGCCGTGAATCACGATCACGGGCGGATTGCGACCTCCCTGGTGGGCGTAGCGCAGCTTGATGCGCCGCCCGCTCACGAGCGGCGGCTGATGGCTCTCGACGGCTGCCTCGAGCACCCGCGTCAACTCGGGCGTGCTCATGTCGCGCATGGCGGCGGAGTACACGCGGCGCACGGTCGCGATGAGCTCGCCGACGCCGCTCCCATGACGTGCCGAAATGAAGTGCAGCGGAGCAAAGTCGGCGAAGGAGAGCCGTTGCACGATCTGCCCGCGAATCAGCTCGCGCTGCTCGGGCGCGATGTTGTCCCACTTGTTGATGGCAATCACGAGCGCCCGGCCTTCCTCGATGACGGTGCCGAGCAGGCTCGCGTCCTGCTCGACGACGCTGTCCTGCGCGTCCATGACCGCGACCACCACGTGCGCCGTCTCGATGGCCTGCATGGTCTTGATCACGCTGAAGTGCTCCACCGCCCCCTCGACGCGCGCCTGTCGCCGCAGTCCGGCCGTGTCGATCAGCGTGTAGCGCTCGCCGTCGCGCTCGAAGGGCACCATGACGGCATCGCGCGTGGTCCCCGGCTGATCGTAGGCCACCATTCGATTCTCGCCGAGCAGGCGGTTGATGAGCGTGCTCTTGCCGACATTCGGGCGGCCGATGACCGCGACCTTGATGCCGGTCGCCTCGGGCCCCTCCTCGGAATCGGGCACAAGTCCCTCGAGCACGGCTTCGAGCAAGGACACGACGCCCTGATCGTGTGCGGCGGCGATGGGGTGCGGCTCGCCGAGCCCGAGCTGGTGAAACTCCGCCACGGCCGAGTCCGGATCGAACCCTTCAGTCTTGTTGACCGCGAGCCAGGTCGGCTTGCCGCTGCGCCGCGCGAGCTGTGCCGAGAAGTGGTCCCGCGGGGTGAGCCCGGCGCGGCCGTCGACCAGCACGATCAGCCGATCGGCCTCCGCGATGGCGCGCTCGGTCTGCTCCACCATCAGGCCCTCGATCGAGTCGGCATCCTCGACCAGGCCGCCCGTGTCGACCACGATGCAGGGCATTTGTGCGCGCCGCGCGAAGCCGTATTGCCGATCGCGCGTCAGGCCCGGGAAGTCCGCCACCAGCGCATCGCGCGTGCCGGTGAGCGCATTGAACAAGGGTCGATTTGCCGACGTTCGGCCGACCGATCAATGCGACCACGGGCAGCACGAGAGTGCCTACGGCGGCGGGGGGGCCGGTGTCGGCGGGACAGCGGGAGGCCGGCTGCGGGAGGCTCGGCTGCGGCAGGCTGCGCGGCGGCAGGTTGCTCGGGGGTCGCCGGTGCGGCCACCGCGGGCGCTGCCGCCACCGCGACCCGCGGGTCGCTCGATAGGCGGCGAGCTTGCCGCTGTCGGTGAGCACCACCACCGTGTCCCTGATGGCGATCGGTGGATTGCTCACGCGGAATTTGGCGATGCGCTGGCGCGCCACGAGCTCGCCCGTCCGCCTGTCCAGCCAGTGCAAATAACCCTGATAGTCTGCCACGGCGATCGCCGTGCTGGTCACGGCCGGCGTGCTCAGTCCGCGACGCTTCAGCTTGTCGTTGCGCCAGACCTCCGAGCCGTCACGCTGGCGCAACGCGACCACGGTGCCGTCGGATTCCGTCACGAACAAGTTCTCCTCATCCACCGCGAGGCCGCGATAGCTCGACATGTCGTGCGCCCACCAGATCTGCCCGGAGTCGAGCGCGATCATGGCCGTGCGTCCCTGAAAGCCCGTGGCGAACACGTTGTCGCCGACGATGCTCACGGCCGAATCGACGTCGACCAGCCGATCGAGCTCCGTTCTGCCGTGCGGCGTGGCGAGCGCCGTATCCCACACCGTGTCGCCGGTCGTCAGCGACACCGCCATGACCTTGCCGTTGTCGAATCCGCTCACCGCGATTTCCTTCGCGATGACCGGAATGGCCGTGCCTCGCAGGCTCAAGCGCGGCACCTGCTGCTCGACCGACCAGAGCTCCTTGCCGCTGCCCGCATCGAAGCCGTGCAAGCGGCCGTCCACAGAGCGCATGACCACGACCTTCTCGCTGATCGCCGGTGCGGACAGCAGCTCCGAGTTGACGCGCACGCGCCAGCGCTCCTTGCCGCTCGCGGCCTCGCAGCGCGATCACCCAGCCCTTGGTCGAGCCGACGACCACCATCCCCGCGCCTGCTCCGGGGCCCGCGGAGAGCTGCATGTTCTTGAACTTCTTGACCCAGACCTGGCGCCCGCTCTCGAGATTGACCGCAGCGAGCTCTCCCTTGTCGGAGGCGGCGAACACGAGTCCGTCGTCGTAGGCCGGCCCGAGGCCGAGGCGCAGCTTCACCTGTTTTTTGCCGCCGCCGACATTGTCGCCCCACAGCTGCTTCACCGGGAGCTTCGTGCGGGAAGGCCACGAGCTTGGCCGGGGGCTCGACATCCTTGTCCTTGCTGCAGCCGGCCACGACAAGCAAGGCCGCCAGGGCAACGGGGAGCAATGCGCGCATCAGGGTTTGGCCTTGTTCGAGGAGACGGGAGAAGCCGGCGATGCCGGTGGCGGGGCGGTGGCTGCCGTCGGCGGAGACGCCTGCGGCGCGCCGGGTGTCAGACCGAGGTCGGCGATCTTCAGCGTGAGCAACGCGGAGTCCATGCTCTGCGGGATCGTCTTCGCCGAGCGCCTTTTTGTACAACTCCGCGGCCTTGGCCGGGTCCTTCTTGGCGTAATAGGCATCGCCGCGCACCTCGTCGTAACGCGCTGCGAAGGTGCCTGGCAGGTCGGAAAGCGTTTGCAACGCCTCGTCGGGCTTGCCTTGATCGATCTGCACGCGCGCCAGCCGCAGGCGCGCGATGTGCCTGAGCTCGGCATCCTTGGAATGCTCGATGACCTCCTGCAGTGGACCGACGGCCCCAGCTTCCTGATTTGCATCGACCGCGAGACGCGCGAGCACGAGCTGTGCCTGGTCGGCATAAGGTGAGCTTGGATAGGACTTGATCAGTCCGTCCGCGATCTGCCGCGCCTTGGCGGGGTCGTTGCCGTCGACCGCGGCGCTCATGTCGGCGAACTGCGCGGAGGCATCGAGAGCGCGCTCGTTCATGTGCTGATTGTAGTAGCGATAACCGAAGGCCAATCCCAAGCCGACGACCACCGCGCCGAGCGTCCAGGGGCCGTACTCCGCAAACAGCTGCTTGACGTGCTCGAGTTGCTCGTCGTCAGTCAAATAATCTTCTGCCATGAGTGCTCCGCCAACCTCCGTCAGTTACAGACCCAACAACAGCCCCAAGCGTTCACTGATTGCGTCGATGGGGCATTCTTCCTGCGCCCGCTCCGCGCGCAACCACTTGACGGCGGCCACTCCGCGGGCGAGCTCATCCTCCGCGAGGACGAGCGCGAGCTCTGCGCCGCTCTTGTCGGCGCGCTTGAACTGCGCCTTGAAGCCGCCGCCGCCGAGGTTCATCTGCAGGCGCAAGTCCGGCCGTGCATCGCGCAACCGCTCGGCGAGCTTGAGCCCTTCCCGCTCGGCGCAGCTCGCCTACCAGCACCAGATAGATTTGCGGCCGCTCCACAGGGATCGCCTGCGCCTGCTTCTCGAGCAGCATGACGATGCGCTCCTGCCCCATCGCCCAGCCGATCCCGGCGGTGTCCGCGCCGCCGAGCTGGGCGACCAGCCCATCGTATCGACCACCGGCGCACACCGTGCTCTGGGCTCCCAGCAGGTCCGTGGTCCACTCGAACACCGTGCGCGTGTAGTAATCGAGACCGCGCACCAGGCGCGGCTCGACATCATATGCGACGCCGGCGCCCGACAGGTGCGCGCATAGCGCATCGAAGTGTGCTCTCGACTCGGGGTCGAGCTCATCGAGGAGCGCAGGCGCCCCCGCGATGAGGCCCTGCATCTCCCGATTCTTGCTATCGAGGATGCGCAGCGGGTTGGTGCGCAGCCGGCGCTTGCTGTCCTCATCGAGCTCGGCTTCGCGCGCGGCAAAATAAGCCGTCAGGCGCTCGCGATAGGCCGCACGCACCGCGGGCGTGCCGAGCGAGTTGACCAGCAGCTTGATGCGCGTCAACCCCAGCCGGCGCAGAAGTCGCGCCGACAGCAGGATCATCTCGGCATCGATGTCCGGGCCCTCGAATCCGAATGCCTCGGCGTCGATCTGGTGAAACTGACGATAACGCCCGGCTTGCGGCCGCTCGCGCCGGAACATCGGGCCCATGCACCACACCTTCAGCCGGTTCTCGCGCAGCAAGCCGTTCGAGATCATGGCGCGCACGATGCCGGCGGTCGCCTCGGGTCGCAGCGTGATGTGATCCTCGCCCTGATCGACGAAGCTGAACATCTCTTTCTCGACGATGTCGGTGAAGTCACCGATCGAGCGCTTGAAGAGCTGCGTTTGCTCGATGATGGGGACGCGAAACTCCTCGTAGCCATAGGCTGCGAACACTTCACGCGCGGTGCGCTCGAGGTGCTGCCACGCCGGTGCCTGCGCGGGCAACACGTCATGAACACCTCGCAAGGGCTCGATGATCTTGCTCAAGGAAAAGCTCCCGTTTCAGCCGTGCGGCCCGGCCGGCGCAGGCGCAGCCGGCGTAAGCGAGGCCGGCACAGGCGCGCCGACGGGCATCGGGTGCGGATCGCGGCGGAGCACGCCATCGGCGCCCGCCTCGAAACGCGCCACGTCGCCCGACACGAACTGCGGGCCGATGGCCACCGCGCGATCGTTGACTTGCAGCTGCACGCCGCTCGCGAATCCCAGATACACCCGGAACGGCGCCATGCCGGAGAGTGTCTTGACGCTGTTCGCCCGACCGTTGCCGGTGAACACGGGCTTACCCGTATAGTCGTACACGGAAACGCGCGAATCGGCGGAAAAGCTCAGGCGCAGCTGCGCTCGTCCGACTCCGGGGGTGAGTTCCACCGGGCCTGCGGGCGTCGCCGCGGCGGCGGGGGTCATTTCGCCGCTAGCGGCCGCCTCGCCTGCGCTGGCAGCCGCCTCCTCGTTCGCTGTCTCGCCGGCTCTCTCCGCGTCCGTCGCGGCTGCAGCCGCAGGCTCGCCGGCCGAGGCCGACGCCGGCGCCGGGACACTCGTCGCGAGCGGCGCTCGTGCGGCGGCCGACGCGGCGCGGGTGTGCCAAGGACGCCACCAGACGATGCCGCCCGCGACCAGCGCAACCGCGGCGAAGCCGCCGACCGTCGGCCAGATTGAGCCGCCCCCGCCGGGCGGGTCGAGACGAATGATGGGCGTGGGTGCGGGCGGACCCGCAGGCTTGGTCTGCGGAACGGGCGCCTCCTTCGCTGCGGACAGGCCGAGGATGTTCGCGTATTTCCTGAGATGTCCCTGCGCGTAGACCGCCGGCCCGATGCGCTCATAGTCGCCCGCCTCGAGCGCATCGATCACCCACGCATCGAGATGCATGTCATCCGCCATCTTTTGCGCGCTCATCCCGCGCTTCTCACGCTCCGCCTTAAGCCTCTGACCGAGCGCTTGCGCGGCCTCGCTCATCGATCGACGCCGGCACGCAGCTGCTGGGCCTGCTCGGAGTCGGGAAACTCGGTTTGAATGCGCCGGCCGAACACGATGGCGCCGGGGGTGTCCCCGAGTTTGCGCTGGGTGCGAAAGCCGAGCCAGAGGATTTCGGCGGAAGGTGCATTGACCGCCAGATAGCGCTGCACGTCATCGAGCGCCTGCTTGTAGTCGCCGCGGCTGTACGCGAGGTTGCCGAGCTGCAGCAGCGCCTCCGGCATGTTCGGCTTGATGGTGAGCGCGCGATTGAAGTAGCGCTCCGCATCGACCACGTCGCCCGAAGAGCCCAGGCACACCCCGGCGTTGAGCAACGCCACTTCGGGCGTCCTGTAGACCGGATTCTGGGCGACCTGGATGAAGAGCTTCTCACCCTCGGCCGCCTTGCCCGTGCGGCACAGGAATCCGGCATAGCTGTTCAGGATGTCGGGATCGTTCTTGCCGAGTCGCGCGGCCGCGGAGAAGGCATGTTTCGCCTTCGGCAGGTCGTTCAAGCGCTCGTAGACCAGACCGGCGGTTTCCTGCACGTTGGGATTGTCGGGTGCCTCGCCGAGCGCTCGCTCGATGCGGTCACGCGCTTGCGCGAGGTTGTTGATGCGCATGTACTCGAGCGCCATCTTCATGTTCGCGATGGCCGCCTGCTCGGGCTCGGGCTTCCTGTGCCGGTCGGGGTTCTGATACGGGGGCGGCGATGAATGGCAGGCCGACAACGCCGCGGCGAGAGCGGCCGCCGCGAGTAGCGCAACGATTCGTTCGATCGGGCGCCCTCTCTTCAGTGAACTTGTACCCCGCATTGGACCTGCATCCCGCATTGAACCTGCACCCCTCATTGAATCTCCGCCGGGGCCCGTGTTCCGGTCATTTTCGTGCCGAGCCGCACCTGAGTACGGTCCGTCACCCGCCCTGCGAGTTGTCCGCAGGCCGCATCGATGTCATCGCCGCGCGTACGCCGGATGGTCGCGATCACGCCGTGCTCGTTCAGGATATCGCGGAACTGGAGCATCGCATCCGCCGAGGAGCATCGGTAATGCGTTCCCGGGAAAACGATTGAACGGGATCAAATTGAGCTTCGCGGGATGGCCGCGCAAGCGCCGCGCAAGCGCACGCGCGTGCGCGGGCTGATCGTTGACGCCCTCCAGCATGACGTACTCGAAGGTCACGCTGCGTCCGTTCTGCTTGTCGATGTAATGCCAGCACGCCGCCAGCAGCTCCTCGATCGGGTGCTTGCGGTTGATGGGTACCAGCTGGTTGCGCAGCTCGTCGTCGGGCGCATGGAGCGAGACCGCGAGAGCGACGTTGCACTCCTCGGCGAGCTTGTAGATCTGCGGCACGAGACCCGAGGTGCTCAGCGTGACGCGGCGGCGCGATAGATCGTAGCCCAGATCGTCCATGAAAATACGCATCGCCGGCACGACGTTGCGGTAGTTGGCAAGCGGCTCGCCCATGCCCATGAACACGATGTTGGTGATCGCGCGTGCGCCCAAGCGCGTGTCGCGCAATTCGCGCTGCGCAAGAAACACCTGGCCCACGATCTCGGCGACGCTCAGGTTGCGGTTGAAGCCTTGTTGCGCGGTGGAGCAGAAAGAGCAATCCATCGCACAGCCGACCTGCGAGGAGATGCACAGCGTGCCGCGGTCAGGCTCGGGGATGTACACCATCTCGATGCCTTGCACGCGGTCCATGCGCAGCATCCATTTGCGCGTGCCGTCCGTCGATCGCTGCTCCTCGACGATTTCCGGCACCGCGACCGTGGCCGCCTCGGCGAGCTGCGTGCGAAACTCCTGCGCGAGGTCCGTCATCGCGGCGAAGTCCGCGACACCGCGCCGGTACAGCCATTTCATCAGCTGACGCGCGCGGAACGGCTTCGCGCCGAAGCGCTCGGCGACGAACGCTTCGAGCTCCGTGCGCGCTAAGCCGAGAAGATTGACGGGATCGCCGGCCACTTCGCTAATGCCCCCCGATCGTACCCAGCGTTACGCTAGCGCGTACGCGGGCAGAGCTCAATTTCCCGAAAGAAATAGGCAATTTCCCGAGCCGCGGTATCGGGCGCATCAGAGCCGTGCACCACGTTTTCATCGATGCTGCGCGCAAGATCCGCGCGTATCGTGCCGGGCGCCGCCTTCTTCGGATCGGTTGCCCCCATGACCTCGCGATTCTTCGCGATCGCCCCTTCGCCCTCCAGCACCTGCACCATGACCGGCCCGGAAGTCATGAATTTCACCAGATCCTTGAAAAACGGCCGCTCGCGGTGCACGGCGTAGAAGCCCTCCGCTTCCCGCTGCGACAGCTGCATCATGCGCGCCGCGACCACCCGCAAGCCGACCTTCTCGAAGCGATTGATGATTTCGCCGACGAGATTGCGGCCGACGCCGTCCGGCTTGACGATGGAAAGAGTGCGCTCGATGGGCATGGTTAACCTCGGGTGATTGGTTGCTGGCCCGCGGAGGGGCGACAAAACCCGCGAAGTGTACTTTAGCGGGGGCTGTCAGGCAATCGGCAGCGCGACCGGAAGTGCCTGTATTACTTGGAAAAACCGCAATCGCAGGGCGGCGCGCGCGCCGCCGCCGCGCCTAGACGCTGAAGCTCTCCCCGCAGCCGCACTCGACCCTGGCCTTGGGATTTTGGAACTTGAACGCCTCATTGAGGCCTTGCTTGACGAAGTCGACCACGGTGCCGTCGATCAGCGGCAAGCTGGCCGAGTCCACCACGATCTTGACGCCCCGCTCCTCGAAAACCGCATCGCCGGCGTGGATCTCGTCCGCATAGTTCACCACGTAGGCGAAGCCCGAGCAGCCCGTTTTCTTCACGCCGACCCGCAGGCCCACGCCCGACCCGCGTTTGGCAAGGTGTGTGCGTACTCGATCCGCCGCAGATTCCGTCAACGATATGGCCATATTGCCGTGTCCTCTCCTCTCCGAGCCCCGGGTGGTAGCAGGACATACATGATACGCGCGACGCGACCTTGCACCGGACATGGAGCGCACTTTTTTAGCATGAGGACTGCGTAATATGGGTATGACCGCAGGCTCTCTCAATGGCCCCCGGGGGCCTCTCCCGCCCCGGCGGGGCTTAGGCTTGCGCAGCCGCACCCCGCAGCGCCGCGATCCAGGCGTCCTCCACCACGAACAGGCGGCCGAGCTTCTCCACGGGGGCGTCGAGACGCTCGCGCAGCGAATGGGCGCTTTGCGGCAATCGAGGCTCCGGCGCGCCGCCCTCACCCTGCTCGGCCACCAGCGCCGCGGCGGCGATGACGTGCGGACAGCCGAAGGCGAGAAAACGCACCTCGAGCACGCGGGGCCCGCCGCCCGTCCGGCCTACCCGTACATCGAACTGTACCCAGGTGCCCGCCGCCCGGCTTCCCGCCGCGCCGCGGTAGCAGTCGGGGCCTGCCAGCGTGCCGAGCCGCGCCGGATGCTCGAAGTGGCGGCGAGTGAGCTCGTTGTAGGTCACGTGCCCGCGATTTGGCGCAGGCGCTCGACCGCGCGGGTCACGACCGTCCCCGCCGTATCGATGTCGGCCTCGCTCGTGAAGCGCCCGAAACTGAACCGCAGACTGCTCTCCGCCAACCGATCGTCGCGACCGAGCGCGCGCAGGACATACGAAGGCTCTTGCGTGGCCGACGTGCAGGCGGATCCCGTGGATACCGCGAGGTGCGGCTGCACCGCTGCGAGCAGGCTCTCGCCCTCCACGCCGGCGAACGACACATTGAGCACGTGCGGCACGCGCGCGGCCCGCTCGCCGTTGCGCATGACGCCGCCCATCTCGCGGAGCCTCTGCCACAAGCGCTCGCCCAGCGCCGCGATGCGCTCGTGCTCGAGGTTAGGCATGGCGCTCGCGAGCTCGAACGCCGTTCCCATGCCGACGGCCTGGTGCGTCGCCACGGTACCCGAGCGCAGCGACCCCTCCTGGCCTCCGCCATAGAGGATCGGCGTCAGATGAGTGCCGCGCCGCCGCGAGACGAGCAGCGCGCCCGCCCCTTTCGGGCCGTAGGCTTTATGCGCGGACACGGACATCAAGTCGACGCCGAGCGCGGCAAAATCGACGCCGCACTTGCCGATACTCTGCGCGGCATCGACATGCACCCGCGCCTGCCCCGATCGAGCGCAAAGCTCGGCGATCGCGCCGACGTCCTGGATCACCCCGGTCTCGTTGTTCACGTGCATGACCGACACCAGCACGGTATCCGGGCGCACGGCCGCAGCGACGCGCTCAGGCTCGAGGATTCCGTCGGCATCCGGCTTAAGATACGTGACGCTCCAGCCGCGCCGCTCGAGCTCCTTGCACGGATCGAGCACCGACTTGTGCTCCGTGCGCGCCGTGACGATGTGCCTTCCGGAGTCCCGGTAGTACTGTGCCGTGCCGAAAATCGCGAGGTTGTTGGCCTCGGTGGCCCCGGAGGTGAACACGACATCTCCGGCTTGCGCGCCGACCGCAGCCGCCACTTGCGCGCGCGCCGCCTCGACCGATGCGCTCGCCGTCTCGCCATACACATGGCTCGCCGATCCGGGGTTGCCGAACGTGCCTGCGCGCGTCAAGCACTCCGCCATCCGCGCCGCCACCTCGGGGGCGACCGGAGTGGTCGCCGCGTAATCGAGGTACACCACGCTCGCGCTCATTCGCGCGGCCGCCGCGCGGATTGCCCGCGCCTCCCCTGCACCGCGCTCAGGATGCCGCGCAGGATGTTGAGCTCGTTACGGTCGAGCTGCGCGCGATTGAACAGCCGCCGCAGGCGCTCCATCAAATGCCCGGTGCGGTCCTCGAAATCGATTTCATTGAGCACCTGGTGCAGGTGCGAGTAGAAATGCTCGACGTCGCCCGCCGGCGCGAGGGGCTGCTCGAGCTGCACGTGCGGTTGCGGTTGCTCGCGCGCCATGAGGAGCTCGTACGCGAGCAGCTGCACCGACATGGCGAGGTTGAGCGAGCAATACGCGGAATTCGCAGGGATCCGCACCAGCACGTTGCAATGGTTGAGGTCCTCGGTGCCGAGACCGTAGCGCTCCGAGCCGAACAAGAGCGCCGCGCGATTCTCCGTGCCGAGCCCGACGATGCGCGTGGCCACCTCGCGCGGGGTGCTGAATTCCCAGTAGTAGGAGCGCGGACGCGAGGTCGTGCCGGCGACGAAGGCGCAGTCCGCGATCGCCTCGACGACGCTGTCCACCACGCGCGCCTTCGCCAGGATGTCGTCGGCGCCGGCCGCGAGGGCGTTCGATTCCGGGTGCGGGAACGACCGCGGACGCACCAGCGTGAGGTCGTCCAGCGCCATGTTCTTCATGGCGCGCGCCACCGAGCCGACATTGCCGGGATGACTCGGGTCGATGAGCACGATGCGAACCAGGGAGGCCATGCTCTGTTATTCTAGCGCCTATCGCCATGCAACCACTTCTCAACATCGGCATGCGCGCCGCGCGCCGTGCCGGCGATTTCATCGTGCGGAACCTTTCGCGTCTCGACTCGCTCAAGATCGACACCAAGGGCCGCAACGACTTCGTCACGGACATCGACCGCAAGGCCGAGGCGGATATCATTGCGACCATTCGCCGCAGCCATCCCGATCACGCAATCCTCGCCGAGGAAAGCGGTCGATCCGGCGACAGCGAGTACGTGTGGATCATCGATCCTCTCGACGGCACGACGAATTTCCTGCATGGTTTCCCCACCTTCGCCGTATCCATCGCGGTCGAGCATCGCGGGCGCCTGCAGCACGCCGTCGTCTACGACCCGAGCCGTCAGGAATTCTTCACCGCCTCGCGCGGCGAGGGAGCGCAGCTCGAGGGCAAGAAAATTCGCGTGAGCAGTCAGCGCACGCTGGAAGGCGCGCTGATCGGCACCGGCTTTCCCTACCGCATGGCCGCCGAGCACATCGACCATTATCTCGCCATGCTGAAAGCGATCATGAGCACCGCCGCCGGCGTGCGCCGCCCGGGCGCCGCATCGCTCGATCTCGCCTACGTGGCGGCCGGACGCATGGACGGATTCTGGGAGTTCGGCCTGCAGCCCTGGGATACTGCCGCGGGGACGCTGCTCATCACCGAGGCGGGTGGGCGGGTGGGCACACCCACCGGCGCGGACTATGTGCTCGGACCGAACATCGTGGTCGGCAATCCGAAAGTGTACGAGGGTTTGCTCGCGGCGCTCGGGCCTCTCACGCCGGCGGGGCTGCGCGGGTGAGCGTGACAAGCCCGCGGCCCAGCACGGACTTGCGGATCCCATAGAAGAAATAGATCGTCGTTCCGACTGCCAGATAAATCAGAAAGAAATGCCGCGTTGTGGGCGTGGCCATCAAGCTCATGAGCAGCATCGCGCACATGGCCGCCCCCAGTACCGGCGTCAAGGGGTACAGGGGGGTCTTGAATGGCCGCACGAGTCCGGGTTCGGTGATGCGCAAATAAATTACCGTGATACACACCAATGCGAACGCGGCCAGCGAACCCACGTTGGCAAGGTCGCCCAACGTGTCCAGCGACATGAAACCGGCCGCGCCCATGGCGGCGCAACCCACGATGATGGTGTTGATCCAAGGGGTTCGGAATTTTTTGTGCACAACCCCGAGTGCCCGTGGCAGGAGACCGTCCTTGGACATCGTGTAGAAGATGCGGGTTTGGCCATAGAGCAGCACGAGCATTACGCTCGTGAGCCCGGCTATGGCGCCGACCTTCACCACGACGGCGAACCAGCCAAGGCCGATGTAGTCGGCCGCTACGGCGAGAGGAGCCGGAACATCCAATAAATTATAGGGAACGATTCCAACCAGGACGGCGCAAGTGGCGATGTAGAGGACGGTGCAGATCGCCAAGGCGCCGAGGATTCCGATAGGCATGTCTTTGCCCGGGTTGCGTGATTCCGCACCGGCCGTCGATACCGCTTCGAAGCCCAAATAAGCGAAGAAAATCACCGCGGCACCATGGATTACCCCGACGATGCCGTATTTGGTGGAATTGTCGCCGGTGACGACGGCAACGACTGCCCGCCCAATTTGCGGCCAAAGGCCCATGGCCGTGCCCGGCGCCGGCGCCGGGATTTGCGCAGGCACCAGCGGGGTCCACAGTGCCGGGTGCACATAGCGCGCGCCGATGAAAATAAACGCGAGCACCACCGATACCTTGATGACGACGATGATGTTGTTGACCGTCGCCGATTCCGAAACGCCGCGCACCAGAACCAAGGTCACCAGACCCACTATCACGATTGCCGGAAGATTGATCAGGCCGGTGGCGATGATATGACCAGCCACGTCCCTGACCGGCACGCCGGGCGCGGCCGTCAGTGCCGCAGGAATGACAATCCCCATGTTGCGCAGCAGACTGACGCAATATCCCGACCAGCTCACGGCGACAGTCGACGCCGCCAGGCCGTATTCGAGCAACAGCAGCAGACCCATGATCCAGGCAGGTCCCTCACCCATCGACGCATACGTATAAGAATAGGCGGACCCGGAAACCGGCAGAGCCGAGGCGAGTTCCGCATAACAGAGCGCGACGAAAGCGCACAGCAGCCCTGTTATCACGAACGAAACCATGATCGCCGGACCGGCAAACTGGGCGGCGGCCCGGCCCGTGAGGACAAAAATGCCGGCGCCGATCACGCAGCCAATGCCGAGCAGCATCAGGTTCAGCGCACCGAGCGAGCGCTTCAGCTCTCCTTGCCGGTGCTCGGCCTGGATTTGATCGACCGATTTGCGCAGGAAAATGCGCCCTATTCCCTTGCCCAGCATTCGTCGACTTCCTCTAGGTAGTGTTGGAAGCGCTCAAAGGACGATAACAGGGCTCCTGCCCGCCCGCAATTGAGAACCCCCGCAATCTGTGAACTCGTCGCAGCTTCCGTCGAAACGACTTCAGCTTTCGAAATCGCATTCGCTCAGTGGTACGAGCCGTGTCTTGTAGCGAAGCTTGTGGCCCAGATACAAAGCCAGAAATGCCGGCAAGAGCAGATAGCCACTGATGAAATCGAACCAGGAAAAGACCGGAGCTTGAAAGACTCCGATGTTTGCGCCGAATAGCACGACCACAAACAGCACGAGCGCGAACCACGGGCCATAAGGATAAAATTTGGATTTGAATTTCAAGTCCGCCAAGGGGCGACCTTGCGCGACCCAGGCTTTCCGGAACCGCAGATGGCATACGGCAATACCCAGCCAAATCAGAAATCCGCTCAAACTCGATGCGTTGTAAAGCAGCTGATAGATCTTCTGACCACCGATGTAGTTGGAGAGGAATGCGAATCCACTCACCAGACCCGTGCCCCAAAGAGCCGCCACCGGAACACCACGGCCGTTGAGTCGACCGAAAATCCGAGGCGCTTTGCTGCCGTGGGACATGGCGTGCAGCATGCGCGACGCGACATACAGCGATGAATTGCCGCACGAAAGAACAGAAGAGAGAATGACTGCATTGATGAAGTTGGCGGCGTAATAGCCCCATGGCAACTTCTGAAAAACGATCGTAAACGGCGAAAATGCTATGTGGGTTTCGTCCGCACGCAGCAGATTTGGATCCGTGTATCCGATCAACGTCCCGATTACAAAAATAGATCCTATGTAAAACAACAATATTCGCCAGAAAACGGAGCGAATGGCCTTGGGCACGTTCTTGCGCGGATTCGCGGTCTCGGCTGCAGCGATGCCCACGCCCTCCGTGCCCTGAAACGAAAACCCGGCGACCAGGAAAACCGCAAGCGCGGCGGTCCATCCTCCCACAAAGGGTGCATGCGTGTGCGCATTGGGATCCGCCAGGAACCAATTCCGGAATCCGGCGTGATCGTTTGTAAGCATGCCGGCGATCATCAAAAAGCCCACGCCCAGGAAAATGATGACCGTAACGACCTTTATCCCCGCGAACCAATATTCTGCTTCCGCGTAGGCTCTGACCGACAGCAGGTTCAAGATCATCACGAGGGCGAAAAAGCCCATCGCACAAAGCGACGGATTGGAATGCGGAAACCAGAATTGAACAATGAGGGCGCCGGCCACCAATTCCGCCGCCAAGGTCACCGCCCAGCTGAACCAGTAATTCCAGCCCACGGCGAAAGCGAGCGAGGGGTCGATAAAACGTTCGGCGTAGGCCTCGAATGAGCCGCGAATCGGCAGCTGCGTCGCCATTTCGCCCAACGACTGCATCATGCAAAAGACCGCCAATCCCATGACCGCGTACGCCAGCATCGCGCCGCCGGGTCCGGCTTGCGCGATTGCCCCGCCGCTGGCGAAGAACAGGCCTGTGCCTATGGCTCCGCCGATGGCAATCATGCCCAGCTGTCTGGAGTTGATGCTGCGATGAAGATCTGCTGCTGAGGTGGAATCTATGGGGTTTTCTTGTGCCATCCTGCCAACAATAACCGAATAGCTATAGTCCGTTCCCGCTTTCTCATGTCGCACTCTACGCGTTACCCCCGCCGCCGCAAGCGAATGTTGACCGATTCCACAACCGCCGCGAAACCCATCGCAAAATACAAATAGCCCTGCGGAATGTCGATGTGCACCGCCTCGGCGATGAGCGATAGCCCCACCAGCACCAAGAACATGAGGGCGAGCGCCTTCAAGGTCGGGTAGCGCGCGACGAAGCGGCTGACCGCGGATGATATGGCGAGCATTGCGAACACCGACACGACGATGGCCGCGATCATGACCTCGACGCGCCGCGCGAGCCCGATGGCGGTGAACACCGAATCGAGCGAGAAAACGATATCCAGGATCCCGATCTGCACGATGATGAGCCAGAAGCCGCGGGCCGTGCGTGCCGTGCGCGGGGCGCCCCGTCGCTTCAGGAGGCCGACGATCTCTTCGACGCTCTGAATCACGAGCAACACACCGCCGGCGAACAGCACGACGTCGCGCACCGAGATCTCGAACCCCGCGAGCGTCAGGAGCGGCCGCCGCAAGTTGGTGATCCACACCACCGACACGAGCAAGGCGATGCGCGTCAGCATCGCGAAGCCCGACCCGAGGAAGCGCGCACTCGCGCGCCGGCGCTGCGGCAGCCTATCGACCAGGACCGACAGCAGCAGGATGTTGTCGATACCGAGTACGATCTCGAGCCCCGCAAGCGTCAGGAAGGACAGCCACGCCTGGGGGTCGAGGAGGAGCGCCATTGCTACGGCAGACCGTCGACCTCTTCGGGCTTGGTGAGCTTGCGCTCGAGCAGATCGTCCGTCCGCAGGCCGAAATCGAGAGCAGCCGCGGCGGAGATGTAGATCGAGGAATAAGTGCCCGCGACGATGCCGATGACGAGTGCCGCGGAGAATCCGTGCAGGGTCTCGCCGCCGAAGATCAGCAAGAACACCACCACCAGCAAGGTCACGAGCTTGGTCATCAAGGTACGCGACAAAGTCTGGTTGATGGACTCGTCGATGACCTGCGAGACCGCCAACTTGCGGGCGTTGCGAGCACGCTCGCGCACCCGGTCGAACACGATGACGGTGTCGTTGAGCGAGTAGCCGATGACGGCGAGAATCGCCGCGATCGCCGTGAGATCGAAGGTCATTTGCGAGAGCGCGAAAAATCCGATCACGCAGATCGGATCATGCAGCACCGCGAGGATGGCGCCGATGGCAAGCTTGAACGTGAAGCGCGCGAGCACGTAGATCATGATGAACACGAGCGTCAGCACCAGCGCCCATGCGCCGCGCACGAAGAGCTCCTTCCCGACCTGCGGCCCCACGACCTCGGTGCTTTGCAGCTTGGCCTCGGGGTCGACGCTCTTGAACACTTCGAGAATCTTTGCGCCGATCTGCTCGCCCTTCACGTTCGGGTCGGGCGGCAAGCGCACCAGGATGTCGCGCGAACTGCCGAAAGCCTGCACCTGCGCGGCGTTGACGCCCGCCTTGGCGAGCGCCGCGCGCAGCTGATCGATGTTCGGAGACTGCGCGAAGTTCGTCTCGATGTTCACGCCGCCGGTGAAGTCGATGCCCAGATTCAAGCCGCGCACCGCCACCAGGGCGAGCGAGGCCACGATGAGCACCGCGGACAGCCCGTACCACACCTTGCGGGTGCGCATGAACGGGAAGCGCGTGACCTTGTGGAAGAACTCCATGGATTTCAGATCCTCGAAAGGCTCAGATGGACAACCGCTCGACCTTGCGCTTACCGCCGTAGATGAGCTGGACCAGCGTCCGGCTCCCCATCAGCGCCGTGAACATCGAGGTGACGATGCCGAGCACCAGCACCACGGCGAAGCCGCGCACCGCACCCGAGCCAAACGCCCACAGCACCCCGCCGGCGATCGCCGCGGTGATGTTGGAGTCGAAAATGGCCGAGTACGCCCGATCGAATCCCGCGGTGATCGCGGCGCGCGGCGATACGCCGTTGCGCAGCTCCTCGCGGATGCGCTCGTAGATCAAGATGTTCGCATCCACCGCCATGCCGACCGTGAGCACCACCGCCGCGATGCCGGGCAAGGTGAGCGCGGCGCCGAAGATGGACAGGAGCGCGGTGAGCAGGATCACATTGACGAGCAGCACGAGATCCGCGACCACGCCGAACAGTTTGTAGTAGATCGCCATGAACAGGAACGCCGCGGCCATGCCGAACACCATGGCGCGCACCCCCTTGGTGATGTTGTCCGCGCCGAGACTCGGCCCGATGGCGCGCTCCTCGATGGGCGTGAGCGGCGCCGCCAGGCCGCCGGCGCGCAGCAACAGCGCGAGCTCGCGCCCCTCGATGGGATTCACACCCGTGATCTGGAAGTTGTTGCTGAATACGCCGCGGATGGTCGCGCGATTGATGACTTCCTCGGTGGTGCGGTCGACCTCGACGCCCTGCGCGTTCTTCTCGCGCGAGCGGTCGATGAACACCACCGCCATGAGATGGCCGATGTTCTCCTCGGTGTTCTTCAGCATCTTCGCCGCGCCGCGCGCATCGAGGCTCACCGACACCGCGGGGCCGTCCTGGGTGTTCGGCTGGAAGGAGGCGTCGGTGAGCTGATCACCGGTGACCACGACCTCGCGCTTGAGCAGCACCGGCTGCTTGTCGCGCGAGTAGTACAGCTTCGCGCCCAGCGGCACATGCCCGCTTGCGGCGGCCTCGAGCGGATTGTCGTTCTCGTCCACCATGCGAAACTCGAGGGTCGCGGTCTTGCCGAGAATCTTCTTCACCTCGGCGGAGTTCTGCAGGCCCGGCAGCTGGATCGCGATGCGATCGACGCCTTCGCGCGCGACCTGGGGCTCGGAGACCGCGAGCTCGGGGCTGTTCAAGCGGTTGCGCAGGATGACGATGTTCTGCTGGACGGCGGAGTCCTGCCGGTCCTTGATCTCCTGCGGCGTGAGCAGGAGCTCGAGCGCGGGCGCGCCGCCGACCGTGGTCTCGGTGAGATGCAAGTTGCGGTTGTCGGCAATAATAGCGGCATTGCCTTTCGCCTGATTGTCCGCATCCTTGAACAGCACGCGCACGCGGTTGCCGGGATAGTCCACCACCACGTCCTGATAGGGCACGTGGGCGGTGCGGAGCGATGCGCGGAAGTCCTGCTCGCGATGATCGAGCAGCTGCTTGACGGCGCCCGCGACGTCGACCTGATAGACGAGGTACACGCCGCCGCGCAGGTCGAGGCCGAGCTTCAAGGGGCTCAAGCCGATGCTGCGCATCCAGTCCGGCACGCGCGAGGCTTGGGTGAGCGCCACGGTGAACTCGTTGGGACGCGCCTCGGTGATGACGTCGCGCGCCTTCAGCTGATCCTGCTTGCTCGCGAAGCGCAGCGTGAGGCGGCCCTGATCGAGGAATACGCCGGTCGGCTTCACGTCTTTCGATTGCAGGAGCTGGACGACGGAATCGCGGTCGCTCGCTTGCACGGCGGCGCGGTCGCGCACCAGCTGCAGGGCGCTCTCCTCGCCGAATACGTTGGGCAATGCGAGCAAGACGGCGAGCGCGATCACCACCGCGACCAGCACCATCTTCCAGCGGGGATAGGAAATCATGCGCTCTTGACCGTCCCCTTGGGCAGAAGCTGCCCCACTTGATGCTTCTGCAGCTTGATGTTCACGCCGTTGGCGATCTCCAGGGTCAGGAACTGCTCGCCCACCGCGGTGACCTTGCCGAGAATTCCGCCGGTGGTGGCGACCTCATCGCCCTGCGCGATCTTCGAGAGCATCTCGCGCTGTTCCTTGGCCTTCTTGTTCTGCGGCCGGATGAGCAGGAAATAGAACACCACCAGCAGCACCAAGGGCAGCATCAGTGCGCTCATGATGCCTTGACCGCCGCCGGCACCGGCCGCTTGGGCGTGGGCGGTGTTGATGAAGAAGTCCATAGCGTTACCCCCCGTCTGCGCGGCGCATGCCGCAACGCAAAGCCGGGCAGTATACAGGAGCAGGCCGCAATCGGCTGCGCAGGCGGGTCTCTACGCCGGGCCTTCGGCCTGCCCTTCTGCGGGGTGTCCTTCTTCGGGCTGTCCTGGGGGCGCCGCGCCTTCGCGCTGCAAGGCATAGAACTCGGCGGCATAGGCAGAGAGGCGCCGCTCCTCGACGGCTGCGCGAATTTCCGTCATCAGCCGCAGATAGAAATGCAGGTTGTGGACCGTATTGAGGTGGGACCCCAGGATCTCGCCGCACTTGTCGAGATGGCGCAAGTAGCTGCGGCTGTAATGCGCGCAGGTGTAGCAGCCACACCCCTCTTCGATCGGCCGGGTGTCTTTCTGATGCACCGCGTTACGGATGTTCAACACGCCGCGTCGCGTGAAAAGGTGGCCGTTGCGGGCGTGGCGCGTCGGCATCACGCAGTCGAACATGTCGACCCCGCGCAGCACTGCCTCGAGGATGTCCTGCGGACGGCCGACCCCCATGAGATAGCGCGGTTTGTGAGCGGGCATCTGCGGCGTGAGCCCCTCGAGCACCGCGAGCCGTTCCGCCTCGCTCTCGCCGACGGCGAGCCCGCCGATCGCGAGACCCGCGAACCCGATCTCTTCGAGCGCCGCGAGAGAGGCCGTGCGCAGCGCTCGGTGTATGCCGCCCTGGACGATCCCGAACAGCGTGCCGGGCGGCTCGGTTGCGTAGTAAGCACGTGCACCGCGCAGGGCCCAACGCATGGACAGCTCCATGGAGGCGCGCGCTTCGCTTTCGCTTGCCGGGTATGCCGTGCACTCATCGAAGCACATGGCGATGTCCGAGCGCAGGGTGCGCTGGATACGCATCGATTCCTCCGGCGAGAGAAACACCGGCGCCCCGTCGATCGGCGAGCGGAAGCTCACGCCTTGCTCGCTCAACCGGCGCATGTCCTGCAAACTCCAAACCTGAAAGCCCCCCGAGTCGGTGAGAATCGGCCGCTCCCAGTGCATGAAGCCATGCAGTCCGCCGTGCGCCTCGATGACCTCGAGGCCGGGCCGCAGATACAGGTGAAAGGTGTTGCCAAGCACGATCTGCGCGCCCACGCCCACGAGCTGCTCCGGCGTCATGGCCTTGACCGTCCCGTAGGTGCCCACGGGCATGAAGGCGGGGGTCTCGACCGTGCCCCGCGCAAACTCGAGACGCCCGCGGCGCGCGGCGCCGTCGCTGCCGAGCAGGGCGAATTTCATGCGAGCGCGCCGGGAGCCGGCGTTGCAAACATGGCGTCCCCGTAGCTGAAAAAGCGGTAACGCGCCGCCACCGCGTGGGCATAGGCCTGCTTCAGCGCCGCGGTGCCCACGAAGGCCGCGCACAGCATGAGGAGCGTCGACTCGGGCAAATGAAAATTCGTCACCAGGGCATCGATGGCGCGGAACCGATATCCCGGGCGGATGAACAGGCGCGTCGCTCCCCGGTAGGGCGCGAGCTCAACGATGCGTCCCGTTCCACCGTCAGCCGCAGCGGCCGTCTCGAGACTGCGCACGACGGTGGTGCCGACCGCGATCACCCGCCCCCCCGCCGCACGCGCGGCGTTGATCGCGGCGCAGGCGCCCGCGCCCACCTCGAGGTACTCCCGGTGCATCTCATGCTCATCGATGTCGTCGGCACGCACCGGTTGGAAGGTTCCCGCGCCGACGTGCAGCGTGACGAAAGCGCGGCGTACGCCGCGGGCCTCGATCTCAGCCAGCAGATCGTCGTCGAAGTGCAGCCCCGCCGTGGGTGCCGCGACGGCGCCGGGGATGCGCGCATAGACCGTCTGGTATTGCTCGCGATCGGCGTGGTCGGGCAAGCGGTCGATGTAGGGCGGCAGCGGCACTTCGCCGTGCGCCTCGAAGAACTCGAGCACGCCGCTCGAGAACTTGAGGCGAAAGAGATCGCCCTCCCGCTCGAGCATGCGCGCGCTGTGCCCGCCGGGCAGTGTCAGCGTCGCTCCGGGCTTCAGACCCTTGGCAGAGCGCGCCTGCACGAGCGCCGTATCGGTGCTCTCTGCCCGCTCGAGCAGCAGCTCGACTTTTCCGCCGGTATCCTTCGTGCCGTGCACGCGCGCGGGCACCACGCGCGTGTCGTTGAATACGAGCACGTCCCCCTCGCGCAGCAGCCGAGGCAATTCCCGGAAGGTACGATCGGCGAGCACCCCGCTCGCGCCGTCGAGCACGAGCAGGCGGCTCGCAGAACGCGGCGTCACGGGGCGTTGCGCAATGAGCCCTGCGGGGAGCTCGAAGTGAAAATCCGTGCGCTGCATCCTGATCCAATACTACCAATTGATGCGATCGCATATACTGCCCCGCCTGGCATGCCCGGATGGCGGAACTGGTAGACGCGCCGGACTCAAAATCCGGTGGTGGTGACACCGTGTGGGTTCGATTCCCTCTCCGGGCACACCAGACCCCCGCGAAACCCGACCGGGGGCTGCTTGGGCCGGGCGAGGCCTTTATCTAACTCAGGAAGCCATTTGAATTTCTGCAGCCACTGCGGCTCGGCCGTAGTATCGAAAATACCCGATGGGGATCATCTGCCGCGGTTCGTGTGCACGAGCTGCAGCATGATCCACTACAAGAATCCGCTGCTGGTGCTGGGTTGCGTCCCGGAATGGGAAGGCAAGATCCTGCTCTGCCGCCGCGCCATCGAGCCCCGTCTCGGCTTCTGGACGGTACCGGCGGGGTTCATGGAGAACGGCGAGACCATGCAAGACGCGGCGGCGCGCGAGTGCTACGAGGAAGCCTTGGCACGAGTCGAGATCGGGTCCCTCCTCGCCGTGGTCAGCGTCACGCACGCCGGTCAAGTGCACGTGATGTTCCGGGCCAAACTTATCGCACCGCAGTTCGCGCCGGGAACGGAGAGCCTGGAGGTGGCACTGTATGAGGAGGCCGACATTCCCTGGGGGCGGCTGGCCTTTCCGAGCGGCGAGTTCACGCTGCGGCAGTATTTTGCCGACCGCAGTTCAGGCCGCGAGGACCATCATTTCACCGAGCTGACGCGGCCGCTGAAAGCCTGACCGCGGGGAGCAAACGTGGATCAGGCGCTCTGCTATGGCAGAATAGCGGTCTCATCGAGCCGGCCCGCGCGCCGGCACTTTCGATAAACATGGGTCAATCAGAAGGGTAAGTCATGGCGTTCGTGGTCACGGAAAGCTGTATCAAGTGCAAATACATGGACTGCGTGGAAGTCTGTCCGGTGGACTGCTTTCACGAGGGTCCGAACTTCCTGGTGATCGATCCGGACGAATGCATCGACTGCACGCTGTGCGAGCCCGAATGCCCGGTGGAGGCCATCTATTCCGAGGAAGAAATTCCCGCGGGTCAGGAAAACTTCAAGCAGCTCAACGCCGAGCTCGCGAAACAGTGGCCCGTGATCAGCGAGATGAAGGAAGCGCCCGCGGATGCGAAGCAGTGGGAAGGCGTGAAAGACAAGCTGAAGCTCCTCGAGCGCTGACCTCGCGCAGCTAACGCTGCGCCACTTGCAGCTGCTTGATTGCCTGCAATAGATCGCGCGGCGGCATATAGCCGTTGATGAAGTCCCCGCTCTCCGTGACGATCGCCGGCGTGCCGCGCACCCCGAGACTCTGACCGAGCGCATATTCGCGCGCGACCGGCGTCGGTCCGCAGGTCTTGTTCATGTCGAGCTGCGCCCCGGCCTTGGCCCGCGTGAGCATATCGTTGCGGTCCGCCGAGCACCAGACGACCTCGGCCTTGCGCCAGCTCTCGGTATTCGGCCCGGTGCGCGGATAGAAGAGATAGCGCACGCGCACGCCGAGTTTGTTGAGCTCCGCCATGTCGCCGTGGAGCTTGCGGCAGAACTGGCAGTCGACGTCGGTGAAAACGGTGATGGTGTAGAGCGGATTCTTCGGCGAAAAGATCAGCATCTGCGTTTCGGGGACCGCGTTGATCAGGGCCACCCGCGCCCGCGCGCGCAGCACTTCGGTGAGATTCGCACGGGTTGCCATGTCGTAGACGTTGCCGTCGAGGTAGTACTTGCCGTCGGCGGTGAGATAGCTCACCTCGGCTCCCTGCACGAACTGGTAGACGCCCGGGATGGGAGAGGGCGCCAGATCATCGACCTTGGTGCCGGCCGGCAGCAGCTTCACGAGCGCCGCCCGCGGATCGGGCATTTCCGCAGGAGCCTGCGCCCCGGCTTGGCCGAGAACCCCTGCCAGTGCCAACACCGCCATCACGCACACGCTTCTCAACATCGAACACTCCGGCGAAAGACGCGAAACGGTTGGACTGCGCGCCCCGCCGCGGGTTCACCCGGTTGCGGATCAACCGCGCGGATGATGCTGCGCGTGCAGATCTTTGAGGCGCTCGCGCGCGACGTGCGTGTAGATCTGCGTGGTGGACAGATCGCTGTGCCCCAAGAGCATCTGCACGACCCGCAGGTCGGCTCCGTGGTTCAACAGGTGCGTCGCGAAGGCATGCCGCAAGGTGTGCGGTGAAAGCTCTTTCTCGACGCCGGCTTTCTTGGAATAGCGCTTGATGATGTGCCAGAACGCCTGGCGGGTCATCCGGTCGCCGCGGCGAGTCGGAAACAGATAGTCGGTCTGGCGCTCGAGCAGGATCTCCACGCGCGGGCCTTGCATGAACTGCTGCAGCCACTTCACGGCTTCGTCGCCCAGCGGAATCAGCCGCTCGCGGTTGCCCTTGCCGACCACGCGCATCACACCCTGATTCAAATTCACTTGATTGTGCTTCAGGCTCACGAGCTCCGAGACGCGCAGTCCCGTCGCATAGAGCACTTCGAGCATGGTGCGGTCACGATGGCCCAGCGGATCCGTGACCAACGGGGCCTCGAGGAGCGCATCGACTTCCGCCTCGGTCAGGGACTTCGGCAGCGATCGCCCGATCTTGGGCATCGCGATCTGCGCCGTCGGGTCGACCGTGATCAGGCCTTCCCGCAGCATGAATCGAAAGAAGCGGCGAAAGCTCGACAACTGCCGCGCCGTGGAGCGCGGGCGCGAACCGCCCTCGACGCGCGCGGCGATGAATCCGAGGAGCTCGATGCGGGTGGCCTTGAGCAAGGCGGTGTCGTGCTCATCGAGCCAGCGCGCGAGCGCCGTGAGATCGGCGCGGTAGGCGGCCAAGGTATTGGCAGACAAGCCCCGCTCCATCCACACCGCGTCCAGAAAGCGCTGCAAGGCGGGATCGGGCGCCTCTCGGGGCGGTACTCCTGCGCCCGAGCTGCGTGTATAAACCGACCGTTTGAGAGCCGTCGCCATAATGTCCCGCGTCGAAGTCGCACGAAATGGTGCTTTTACTCGCTACTTCAGTATGCGAGCGGCAGTTGCAGGGGGGCGTGATCGGTCTCACAGTACCTTGCAAGTATTGACATAAGGAGAACCAGATCACAGAGGCGCCATTTCGGACGCTCTGCGCGCGCCTGCGCGCGCGCGCGTTCACCGCTTATTCTCTCGTGCTATTCGCGATCCTCGCTTTGATCGCTCTCACGGTTAACTTGTTCCTGCCCACCTTGCGCGCACGCCGTTGGGTGGCGGGGACCCTTGCGCGCGTGTTCTTCCGTCTCGCGCGGCATTCCGCTGCGGATCGAGGGCATCGAGCGCCTGCCCCAGACCCCCTGTGTGGTGGTCGCCAATCATGCGAGCTACATCGACGGTATCGTGGCGGCCGCGGCGCTCCCTCCGGCCTTTGCCTTCGTGATCAAGAAAGAGATGGTGCGTGTGCCGCTGGCGAGCTTGTTGCTGCGCGGGCTCGGATCGGCATTCGTGGAACGCTTCGACCGGCACCAGGGCGGCGCGGACACCCGCCGCGTCTGGAAGCTCGCAGCCGGCGGCCAGTCGCTCGTGTTTTTTCCGGAAGGCACCTTCGATACGGAGCGCCAGGTCGGCCGCTTCCTCGGCGGCGCGTTCGCGACCGCCAAGCGGTCGAATATGCCGGTGGTGGCGGCGGCGATTCACGGCAGCCGCGAGGTGCTTCCGTCCGGCGGCATCATGATCTACCGCCGTCCGTTGCGCTTCGAGATCCTCGAAGTGCTCGACGCCGAGGACGCCCGTGAACGCAGCCGGCAGTTGATCGCCGAAGCGGTGGGCGAGCCGCTCGCGCCTTGAACTGCGGCGCTGCGGAATCGGGTTGATTCCCGGTCCTGGGGCTATACTTAAGCCTTATCGCGTCAATTTGGGGAATCGCTATGAGCTCTGATCCTGTCGTCATTCTGTCCGCGCGGCGCACCCCTGTGGGCGCCTTTCTAGGGGCACTGACCGGCCTGACCGGTCCGCAACTCGGCGCGGCGGCCCTCAAGGCTGCGCTCGCGGACTCCAAGATTCCGGCCGAGTGAGATCGACGAGGTCATCATGGGGTGCGTCCTGTCCGCGGGGCTCGGGCAAGCGCCCGCGCGCCAGGCGGCCTTGGGCGCGGGCATTCCCTTGAGCACGCCGGCCACTACCGTGAACAAGATGTGCGGCTCGGCCATGCGCAGCGTCATGCTGGCGTGCGATCAGATTCTGGCCGGCTCGGCGCGCGTGATCGCGGCGGGGGGCTTCGAGTCCATGAGCAACGCGCCGTACCTCTTGCCCAAGGCACGCTCGGGGTATCGCATGGGGCACCAGGAAGTGCTCGACCACATGATCTACGACGGCCTGCAGAGTCCCTGGGACGGTAAGCTCATGGGGGGCTTTGCGGAGGCGACCGCCGCCCGCTACGAGTTCACACGCGGTGCGCAGGACGACTACGCGCGCGAATCGGCGACGCGTGCGCAAGCTGCCGTGGCGAGCAGCGCTTTTGCCGGCGAGATCACCCCCGTCACAGTCAAGACCCGCAAAGGCGAGACCGTGGTGGACAAGGACGAGACGCCGGGCACCATCGATATCGCTAAAATTCCCGGTTTGAAGCCTGCATTTGCCAAAGACGGCACGGTGACGGCGGCGAGCTCGGCGAGCATTTCCGACGGAGCGGCCGCCGTGGTGCTCACGCGGGAATCGCTCGCCCGGGAGCGCGGCCTTAGGCCGCTGGCGCGCATCCTCAAGTACACGAGCTTCGCGTGCGAGCCCGAATGGTTCACGATCGCGCCGGTGGGCGCGATTCAGAAACTACTGAAGCAGCTCGACTGGCAGCCTTCGGACGTCGATCTGTACGAGATCAACGAGGCATTTGCGGTGGTGACCATGACGGCGATGAAAGAGCTCAAGCTCGATCATGGCAAGGTCAACCTGCACGGCGGAGCGTGTGCGCTCGGCCATCCGATCGGTGCCACGGGATCGCGCATCCTGACGACCCTGATTCACGCGTTGCGGGCCCAGGGCAAAAAGCGCGGCGTGGCGAGCCTGTGCATCGGCGGAGGCGAGGCGACGGCCATCGCCGTCGAGGTGCTGTGAGCGCACGCTGATGGGGCGCTGCGCGCGCCTGCGGGCGCCCGCAAGCTCAACCGCCCGCAAGCTGGGGTGGGCGTCCCTGCCCTGACCATGCCCAATCCATTGGCCGTCCTTGGTTCGCAGCGTCCTTGGCTTCAACCATGGTGTTCCCCATTGATAACAGCGACGTTCATACGGAAATCCCCTCACGGTCTGTCCAACAGGCGGATACGATAGCGCCGAGTGGCGAAGTCGGCCCCGCTTTGGCCCGCGGGGGGCTGTTTATGGTCTACTACGCCGCCAATTTTGAGCACGGGGCGCGAAGAGCCGGTAAGGACAATTAGATGACCGATAACGCACGTGACGTCATGGAGTACGAAGTGGCGATCGTCGGCGCGGGCCCGGCGGGCCTCGCCTGCGCCATTCGCCTGAAGCAGCTGAAGCCCGACTTGAGCATCTGTGTCCTCGAGAAGGCCGCGAGTCTCGGCGCGCATTCCCTGTCCGGCGCGGTCATGGAGCCCGGCCCGCTCGATGAGCTCTTGCCGGGCTGGCGCGACCACGCCCCCACCATCTGCGTGCCGGCGGCGCGCGATGAGTTCCTGTTCATGACCCGCCGCAAACGCTATCGCTTGCCCACCCCGCCGCAGATGGCCAACCACGGCAACTTCATCATCTCGCTCGGCCAGCTCATTCCGATCCTGGGCGCGGAGGCGGAGAAGCTCGGGGTCGATGTGTTCCCGGGATTCGCGGCAGCCGAGGCGCTGTTCGACGAGTCGGGTGCGGCGGTCAAGGGCGTACGCATCGGCGACATGGGCGTCGAGAAAAATGGCGAGCCCGGCCCGAACTTCGCGCTCGGCCCCGAGATCCACGCGAAGATCACGATGTTCTGCGAAGGCTGCCGCGGCAGCATCTCGAAGCAGCTCATTCGCCGCTTCAAGCTCGATGCCGGCAAGTCGCCGCAGACCTATGGCCTGGGCTTCAAGGAGCTGTGGCAAGTGCCGCCGAACCGCGTGCAGCCGGGGCTCATCCAGCACACGCTCGGCTGGCCGCTCGACAACCGCACCTATGGCGGCAGCTTCCTCTACCACCTGAACAACGACCGGGTGTACGTGGGCTTCGTCGTCGGCCTCGACTACGAGGATCCGCGTTTCAAGCCCTTCGAGGCATTTCAGCAGTACAAGAATCACCCGGAAGTGAAGGCGCTGCTCAAGGGGGGCGAGATCATCGCCGCCGGCGCACGCACCGTGATCGAGGGCGGCTATCAATCCATGCCGACGCTCGAGATGCCCGGCGCGCTCCTCCTCGGCGATGCGGGCGGCACGCTCAACACGCCGAAGATCAAGGGGATTCACCAGGCGATCCGCTCCGGCATGACGGCGGCGGCGCACTATGCCGAGACCGGCACGAGCTCGGGCTTCGACAAGCGCTGGCGCGAATCGGCGGGCGGACGCGAGCTGCACACAGGTGCGCAACATTCGTCCGGGGTTCAAGCATGGCCTGTGGCTTGGCCTCGCGAACGCCGCGCTCGAGACCATCACCTTCGGCAAGCTGCCGTGGACGCTCGCCAACCACGCCGATGACAAGGCCCTGAAGCGTCTCGATGAGTATGTCTCGCCGGACCGCCATTGGGGCGAGCGCGACCTGCCGCCGCGCGACCGCGTGGCATTCGTGTTCTTCGCCTCGACCATGCACGACGAAGCCCAGCCCGCGCACCTCAAGGTCGCGGACTTCAATCTCTGCGCGACACGCTGCGTCGCGGAATTCGGCAATCCCTGCCAGAACTTCTGTCCGGCCAACGTCTACGAAATGATCGACGACGGCAACGGCGGCAAGCGTCTGCAAATCAACGCCTCGAACTGCGTCCACTGCAAGTCCTGCGACATCAAAGAGCCCTACACCGATCAGATCACCTGGGTGACGCCCGAAGGCGGATCGGGTCCGAACTATCAGAGCCTGTAGGGTCGTTCGCCGAGCGATGCAGCGATGAGCGTGAGCGAGCGCCTCGAGGCAGCCGTGGCCCAGCACCGCTTGGAATTCGACGCAGGCCAGGCGCGCGCGGCCGAGCGTCTCGATGCGCTCGCCGCCGCCCTGCGCGTGTCGGACGGCGGTGTTCTACAGGGGCTGCGCTCGCGCATCTCCTGGTTTCCGCAAGGCGCCGAGCGCGCGGCACCGCGGGGTTTGTACCTGTGGGGCGGCGTCGGCCGCGGCAAGACGATGCTGATGGACGCCTTCCACGCCTCGCTCCGGGCGGTGCCCAGCGAGCGCGAGCACTTCTATCGCTTCATGCGGGGAATCCACGCCGAGCTTCAGCTCATCAAAGGACGCACCGATCCGCTGGATCTCGCGGCTGCGCACATCGCACAACGTGCCCGCGTTCTCTGCCTCGATGAGTTCTTCGTCTCCGACATTGGCGACGCGATGATTCTCGCCGGGCTCCTGCAGGGCCTGTTCCGCCGCGGCGTCGTGCTCGTAGCCACCTCGAATACCGCGCCCCGCGATCTCTACAAGGAGGGACTGCAGCGCCAGCGCTTCGTGCCCGCCATCGAGCTGATCGAGGCACACGTCGATGTCCTCGAGCTCGACTCCGGCATCGACTACCGGCTGCGCCAGCTCGAGCGGGCGCCGACGTATCTCGATTCGAGCGCACCCGAAACCTTGGGCAAGCTCGAGCAGCGCTTCGCCGCGCTCGCGGGCGGCGAGGTCGTGCGCGATGTCACGCTGCAGATCGAGGGACGGCCGCTCAACGCCCGCGCCGTCGGCGCGGACATCGCCTGGTTCGACTGCCGCGAGCTGTGCGAGGGCCCGCGCAGTCAGAACGACTACATCGAGCTCGCGCGGCTGTACGGCACCCTGTTCATCACCGACGTGCCGCAATTCACGCCGGCGGATGAGGACGCGGCGCGCCGCTTCATCATGCTCATCGACGAGCTCTACGACCGCTGCGTCAAGATCGTGGTGTCGGCCGCCGCCCCGCCGACGCAGCTCTATCACGGCGAACGCCTGCAATTCGAATTCGAGCGCGCGGCCAGCCGCCTGGTTGAGATGCAAACGCAACACTATCTCGCCGGCTGCCATCGTGCTTGATGGGCGCAGCCCTGCCGCATTTGCAGCGCCGGCCGGCCGGCCCTGGCATAATCGCGCATGCCGACGGGGGCCTTATTCTCTCGACCACATCGTGAAGGACGCGCGTGCGCGCGTGCCGCGCGCGTTCTAGCGCAATCCGGAATCCGGCGCACGAGGGCTGCCGAGAGCTGATTTTCGAAGGTATCAACATGTATCAAGCGAGCACAGAGCAATACCGCAAGACGGTCGCAGCCGTCGTCGCCGCCGCGCGCCAGCGCAAATCCGGGCGAGGCATGGACACCAAGCGCTTCCTGGAAGCGTACTACGCCAACGTCGATGCCAACGACATGGCGGCGCGCGCTCCCGCGATGCTCGCGGGGACCGCTCTGTCGCACCTGCAGTTCGCGCAGCGCCGCCGTGGCCGCGCACTGGTGCGGGTGTTCAACCCGACGCTCAAGGAGCACGGCTACACATCGCCCCATACCGTCATCGAAATGGTGAACGACGACATGCCGTTCCTGGTCGATTCGATCGGCCTCGCGGTTTCGCAACGGTCTTTGACCATCCATTTTCTGGCGCACCCGGTTTTCTCGGTCGCACGCGACGCAGCGGGGGTGTTGCGCAGCATCGAGGAAAGAAGTCCTGAGACCGGCCGGCACCGGCGGCTCGAGTCGTTCCAGCACGTCGAGATCGACCGCGTCGTCGACCCTGCGTTGCTCGCGTCGTTGTGCGCCGACATCGAGCGCGGCATGCGCGATGTGCGCGTCGCCTTTGCCGATTGGGCGAAAATGCGCGCAGCGGCGCGCCGCACCGCCGACGAATTCAACGTCCTGCACGCGCGTCTCGATGCGCGCGACGTGAGCGAGGCCCAGGCGCTGCTCGCCTGGATGGAGGACCGCCACTTCACCTTCCTCGGGTTCAAGGAATATCGGCTGCGCACCCGCAGGGGCAGCGTTGCGCTCGAATCGGTGGAGGAAACCGGGCTTGGGATCCTGCGCACCGGTCATAAGCGTCCGCCCAGCATCACCAAAACGCTCGCGGTCGACATCCGCCGCCAGAGCCGCTCGCGCGACTTGATGCTGGTCACGAAGGCGAACCTGCAATCCTCGGTGCACCGCGCAGGCTATCTCGATTACGTCGGCGTCAAGTACTTCGATCCCGCCGGACGGCTGATCGGCGAGCGGCGATTTCTGGGCCTGTGGACCTCCTCGGCGTACAACTCGACGCCGCGCGAGATACCGCTCGTGCGCCACAAGGTGAGCCAGGTGGTGCAGCATTTCGCGCTCGCGCCGGACAGCCACGACGGCAAGGCGCTGCAGCACATCCTGGAATCGTTTCCGCGCGACGAGCTGTTCCAGGCGAGCGTGCCCGATCTCATCCGGCTGGTGATGGGCATCTTCGGACTGCAAGAGCGGCCGCGCGTGCGTCTGCTGCTGCGGCGGGATCCTTTCCGGCGCTTTTATTCCTGCCTGGTGTTCGTGCCGCGCGAGAAGTACAACACGCAGGTGCGCCAGCGCATCGAGCGCGTCATCGGCGCCGCGCTCGTGGCGATCAGCATGGAATCGCAAGTGCAGATCGCCGAATCGAACCTGGCGCGTATCCACATCGTTGCGCGCACCGAGCCGAGCGAGTTGGCGCGCATCGACGGCGATGCGCTCGAGCGGCAAGTCGCTCTCGCCGTGCGCTCCTGGGCAGATGACTTCAAGGCGGCCCTGCTGGCGCGCTTCGACGAGGCCACGGGGCTGCGCCTGTTCGACGCCTACGCGCCCGCCTTCCCTGCCGCGTACACCGAGGACTTCGCGGGCGAGGCGGCGGCGCGCGACACGACATTCCTCGAGGCGGCCGCAAATGAGCCGCAGCGCCTGCATCTGGACATTTATCGCCCGGACGCGCGCCAGAAGCAGAAGTTCTTCCTCAAGATCTTCCGCGTCCACGAGGACGCCATTCCGCTTTCCGACCTTTTGCCCATGCTCGAGAACATGGGACTGAAGGTGATCGCGGAGCGACCTTATGGGATCGAGTTCGCGCGCGGCGGCCGCGCCTGGATTCAGGATCTCGAGCTCGTCATCCAGGGTAACGTGCTCTCGAAGTTCGACGAGCTTGCCGCCGAGATCAAGAGCGCCTTCACCGCGGTGTGGACCGGCCGCATGGACAGCGACAGCTTCAATCAACTGACGCTGAGCGCCGGTATCCCGTGGCGCATCGTCGTGGTGCTGCGCGCCTATTGCCGTTACTTGCTGCAAACCGGCCTGCCGTTCAGCCAGGGCTACATCGCGCAAGTGCTCGTCAACAATCCCGGCATCGCGCGCGATGCCGCGGACTTGTTCATCGCCCGCTTCGATCCCGCGCTCGCCGACACGGCGCGCAAGAGCGCCCTCGCACGGCTGGATCAGCGCATCCGCGCAAAGCTCGAGGAGGTCACGCGGTCCGACGAGGACCGGATCCTGCGCGCGCTCTGGAGCGCTCTGGCGGCGACCGTGCGCACCAACGCCTATCAGCTCGCGGCGACGGGCGACTTCAAGGATTACCTGTCCTTCAAGCTCGAGAGCCAGAAACTGCGCGAGCTGCCGCTGCCGAAGCCGATGTTCGAGGTGTTCGTATTCTCGACCCGCATGGAGGGCGTGCATCTGCGCATGGGCTTCGTGGCACGCGGCGGTATTCGCTGGTCCGATCGGCGCGAGGACTTCCGCACCGAGGTCCTCGGCCTGATGAAGGCGCAGCAGGTCAAGAACACGGTGATCGTGCCGGTCGGCGCGAAGGGTGGATTCGTGGTACGGCGGCCCCTCTCGGGGGATCGCGAGAGTCAGCTCGCCGAGGTGGTCGCCTGCTACCAAACTCTGATTCGCGGCTTGCTCGATCTCACCGACAACATCGTCGAGGACAAGATCATCAGCCCGCCCCGCGTGGTGCGCCACGACGGCGACGATGCCTATCTCGTCGTCGCGGCGGACAAGGGCACCGCCACGTTCTCCGACATCGCCAACGCGATCTCCGAGGAATACGGCTTCTGGCTGGGCGATGCCTTCGCGTCGGGCGGCTCGGCCGGATACGACCACAAGAAAATGGGCATCACCGCCCGCGGCGCGTGGGAGTGCGTGAAGCGGCATTTCCGCGAGATCGGCACGGACATTCAGAGCACGCCGTTCTCGGTGGTCGGCATCGGCGACATGTCGGGTGACGTGTTCGGCAACGGCATGCTGCAGTCGCCCCACATCCGCCTGCTCGCCGCCTTCAACCATCAGCACATTTTCCTCGACCCGGAACCGGACACGGCGCGCTCCTTCAAGGAGCGCCTGCGCTTGTTCCGTCTGCCGCGCTCTACTTGGGAGGACTACTCGAAGGCGGCCATATCGAAGGGCGGTGGCGTGTACTCGCGCGCGGCGAAGAACCTGACGCTGTCGCGCGAGGCGCAGGCGCTGCTCGAGCTGCCCGCGCAGACCACGCCCAACGAGGTCGTGAAAGCGATATTGAAAGCGCACGTCGACCTGTTGTGGAACGGCGGCATCGGAACGTACGTGAAGGCTCGCGCTGAGAGCAATGCCGACGTGGGTGACCGCAGCAACGACGCGGTGCGCATCGACGGCGCGGACCTGAACTGCAAGGTCATCGGCGAGGGCGGCAATCTGGGTCTCTCCCAGCTCGGCCGCATCGAGTTCGCCCTGCGCGGCGGACGGCTGAACACCGACTTCATCGACAACTCGGCCGGGGTCAACACCTCGGACGTGGAAGTGAACTTGAAGATTCTGCTGAACGGCGCGATGCGCGCGGGCGAGATCACGCGCGGCGGGCGCGACCGCCTGCTCGTGCAAATGACCGATGAGGTCGCCGCGCTCGTTCTGCGCAACAACTATCTGCAGGGCCAAGCCATCAGCACCGGCGAATTTCACTCCAAGGAGCGCTTGTCCGAGAACGCCTCGGTGATCCGCGCCTTGGAGCGCTCCGGCGATCTGAATCGCGCGCTCGAGTTCTTGCCCTCGGAGGAGGAGATTGCCGAGCGCCGCAAGGCCCGCGAGGGCTTGACCCGGCCGGAGCTCGCCATCGTCCTCGCCTACGGCAAGATCTGGCTCTACAAGGCGCTCATGAACTCGAACGTGCCGGAGGATCCGTACCTCTCCTCGGAGCTCAATCGCTACTTCCCCGAGCCGGTGCAGCGGCGCTTCGCCGCGCGGCTGAAGCGCCACCGCCTGCGCCGCGAGATCATCGCCACCGCGATCACCAACAGCTTGATCAACCGCATGGGACCGGTGTTCCCGGTGCGCGCACAGGAAGACACCGGCGCGGCACCCGCTGCGATTGCGCGCGCCTACAGCATCGCGCGCGAGATATTCGCGGCGCGCGACATCTGGGCGCAAATCGAGGCCCAGGATAACCGCATTCCCGCAGTCATCCAGTACACCGCGATGTATCAGACCACGCGCCTGCTGCGCCATGCGAGCTACTGGCTGCTCGAGAACTTGCGCGATACGCACGACATCGAGCGCGCGGTGCGCCGCTATGGCACACCGGTCGGCGAGCTGTCACGCGAGCTGCACAGCGTGCTTTCGCCCACGGCGCGCGCGGCCATGAGCGAGGCCCGCTCACGGCTCATCGAGCAGCACGTCCCCGAACAGCTCGCGGCGCGCATCGCGTCCCTGGAAACTCTGCACTGCGCCCTCGACTTAGTCGAGGTGGCAGCGGCCGCGCGCGTGACCATCGTGTACGGCGCGAAGGCCTACTTCGAGCTCGGCGAGCGTATCGGGCTCACCTGGATCAAGGAGCAGATCGAGCGGCTCAACGTGGAAGGCCAGTGGCAGGCCGCCGCGCGGCGGACGATGCGCGACGACCTGTACGCACTGCAGCGCAAGATCACCGCCGCGGTGCTCAAGTGCCGGGGCCGGGACGCCACGGCACGGGTCGATCAGTGGAGCGGCCGGCACGCCGCATCGCTCGATGTGCTCCGGCGCATCGTGGTCGATCTGCGCACCGGGTCGGCGCCGGATTTCGCCACCCTGTCGGTGGCGCTGCAGGCCGTGCGCCGGCTGGCCCAAGAATGAGCGCGGCAACCGCTCTGCTGGATGACGCATCCTACGGGGTGCAGTATCTGCGCCGACGCATTCGCGACGAATTTCCGCTCGCGCGCCACATCGGCATCGAGGTGGAGTACGCCGCGGACGATCGGTTGGTGCTGAGTGCGCCGTTCGAGCCGAACGCCAACCACAACGGCACCGCGTTCGGCGGCAGCCAGTTCTGCATCGCCGTGCTGACCGGCTGGGCTTGGGCGACCCGCTACCTTGCGGCGCGGCAAGTGACCGCAGATGCAGTGATTCAGGAGTCGACGATTCGCTACCTTGCTCCCGCGCGCGGCCCGTTGCGCGCGGATCCTGCAAGCACCGCTCCCCGAGGTGGTCGAGAAACTCCGTAGAATGCTGCGACGTGCGGGACGTGGACGCATCCGCCTGAACGTCGATGTGCACGACGGAGCGCAGCTCGTGACGCAATTCCACGGCGTGTTTGCCGTATCGATTCGCTAGGAGGGGCGTGTGCCCGGTAAATTGATCCTGATCCGCCATGGACAGAGCATCTGGAATGTCGAGAATCTGTTCACCGGCTGGTACGACGTCGATTTGAGCGAGACCGGCCGCGCGGAGGCCGCGCGCGCCGGCCGCGAGCTGGCGCAAGAGAAACTCGAGCCGCAGATCGCCTTCACTTCCGTGCTGAAGCGCGCCGTCCGCACGCTCTGGCTGATACTCGACGCGACCGACCGCATGTGGCTGCCCGTGGAGGGCAGCTGGCGGTTGAACGAGCGCCACTACGGCGCGTTGCAGGGCTTGAACAAGGCACAAACGGTGGAGAAGCACGGCGAGGCACAAGTCAAGATCTGGCGGCGCAGTTATGACATTCCGCCGCCCGCGCTCGCGCTCGACGACCCACGGCATCCGCGCTTCGATCCGCGCTACGCCGACATCGACCCGCAGCTGCTGCCGGCAACCGAATCGCTCAAGGACACCCTGGCGCGCGTACTGCCCTTTTGGGAAAGGCGCATCGTCCCGGAGCTGCGCGCCGAGAAAACGGTGCTCGTGGTTGCGCACGGCAACTCGCTGCGCGCGCTGGTGAAGATGCTCGACGGGATGTCGGAGAGCGACATCGTGGAGTTCAACATCCCAACCGGTATTCCGCTGCTTTACGAGCTCGACGAGCAAATCCAGCCGGTGAGCCGGCGGTTCCTCGGCGATCCGGCCGCCATCGCCGCGGCGCAGGAAGCGGTGCGGCGGCAAACCGAGAAGTAGTGGCCGCTTGCCGCGCCGGTTACGTGTCCTGCGCGATCGTGACCTTGAGCCCGTTCAGCGCATCGGTGAAATCGACCTGACACGACAGGCGCGAGGTCGCTTCCTGGTAATCGGATAGCTCCTTCAAGAGCTCCATCTCATCGCTCTGCGGCTTCGGCAGGCGATCGCTCCAGGCCGGATCGACATAGACGTGGCAGGTGGCACAGGAGCAAAGGCCGCCGCAGATCGCGGCAACGCCATAGTCGAGCTCGCGCAGGATCTCCATGATCTTCAGACCCGACTTGCCCTCGACCTCGTGCTCTTTGCCGTCACGGTCCACCACGATCATCCGCGCCATTAAATGTCTCCATAGGCCCTCGCCAAGCCGCCTAGTGTGCCGGAAGTTCGCCCGGGCCACCACCCACGCCGCGCGCCAACCGCGCGGCGAGCGCGCGGCCGCGCTCGAGGATCAACCGGTCGGAGGCGTCCGTCGCACCGCAGTAAACCTCGCTCCAGAGCAGGCACACATAATCGTACAGCCAGGCGAGGTCCTCGAGACGCCGCTCCTCCGAAGCTAGGGCCGGGCGGCCGAGATAGCTCGCCAACAGCAAAGCCCGGGCGCCTGGCTCGAGATCGTTGTTGCACGCCCATCCCGCAACATCCCACAGCGCTTCGGAGACATGCGCATATTCCCAGTCGAGCAGGACGAGGCCGCGCTCGTTCGCCACGAGATTGGCGGGGTGCAGGTCGCTGTGACAGAGCACCGCGGGGGTGGGGGGGAAAGCTTCGAGGGCGCCGAGGCGCCGCTCCGCCTCCGCTTGCAGCCGATCGGCGCCCGCCGCGCGGCCTCGCGTCCGCGGCGTAAGAGCGTCGCGATAATGCTCGATCCAGTCGGCGGCACGCAGCACCCGCGCATTGCCCGGCGGCACCAAGGCGTGCACGCGGCGCGTGAGCTGCGCCACCCGCGCGCCCGTATCGGGGCGGCGCGCCTCCTCGGCACTCAGCGCGTGTCCCTCTTCCCACCGCGCCACCAGCACGCCGAGCCGGGGCTCGCAGCGTTCGATCACCGGTGCGATACCCGCGGCGCTCGCGACCACGAGCACCCGGCATTCCCACTCGCGATCGACACCGATCGGTACGTGCGTAGCGGCGCGCTGCGCAGCGGGCATTCGCAAGGAGTACATCCGGCCGTCGCGCAGCACGCGATGGCTTTCGTTCACGAGGCCGCGGCCGAGCCGCTCGACAGAGACGGCGCCGACGCCGGGCACGTAGCGGCGCGCGGCCTCCTCGACTCTGTCAGGTGCCATGTGCCGGCGCGAGCGGCAGGCTCCGGCGCCATTCGCGCATGCCGATCACGATGAGCGCGAGATAGAGCGCGAACAAGAGCACCGTCAGGTACAGGCCCTTGGCGAAATAGAGGCATGCGCTCGCGGCGTCGATGATCAGCCACCAGTGCCAGTTCTCGTAGACCTTGCGCGCGACCAGGAACGTGGCGAACACGGCCCCCCAGGAGACCATGGAGTCGACCAAGGGATATGCCGCCCGCGTGTAGCGGCTCAGAAAGTACCAGTTCACCGCGGACAGCGCGAGGATGGCCGCCGCGGCGAGCGCATTGCGCGCGAGCGACCAGCGCCTGACGTGGTGCGCGCCGTCCTTGTCGACCGTGCGCCATTGCCAGAAGCCGTACACCGCCATGACGGCATAGAACACGTTCAGCGCCGAATCCATGTACAGCCGGGCAACGAAGAACACCCACACGTACAGGCACGAGCTCACGAACGCGGCGACCCAGCACGCGATGGACTGGCGGATGGCGAGGAGCACATACGCCAGCGCAAGCACGACGGCGAGAATCTCGGTCCAGCTCGTCGTGCGCAAGGCCTGCGCGAGCTGTACCAGGAGCGCTTGGATCACGGCTCGGACAGCCTCGGCAGCACTTTCATGACGAACACCAGCTGCGGAGCGGCCGCCGCGGAACGCTCGATCTCGCAGGTGAGGATCGCCATGACGCGCTCGAGCGGACCAAAGATCTGCGTGCTCAACGCATTGGTGAGGACGCGCAGCTCCGGGTACGTGTTGAGCCGGTCGATGAAGGATTGGATGAGCGGCCGGTAATCTTCGGCCAGCGGATACATGCTGATTTCGACGGCGCTCTGCATTGACCTGCTCCCTACGCCGGCATTACCCGGTTCAGGTTCGACGGGTTCGCAGCAGTTTTCGCTGCATCTCAGGCCCCACGGACCACCCCAAGGATCTGCCGTCAGTGTAGCGTGCCGGACGGAGGCGTGCAAAACTGCGGGCCGAAGCCGAAAAGGCGCCGCGGAGCCGGGTGCGGGTGCGAATCTTTCAAGTCGATGCGTTCACCAGCACCCGTTTCGGGGGTAATCCGGCCACGGTCGTTCTCGACGCGGACGGACAAAGCGATGCGGTCATGGCGAGTATCGCACGCGAGTTTTCCCACGCCGAGGTTGCCTTCGTGTCGGCCGCGACCGCACCCGATCATGACCTGCGCTTGCGCTTCTTCAATGCCCGCAAGGAGGCGCCCTTCGTCGGCCATGCGACCCTCGCCGCGCACGCCGTGCTGCTGGCGCTCGGCAGGCGCGGACCCGGAGTGTTGCGGCAAGCGAGCGGCACCGGAATCATCGAGGTCAAGGCCACCACCGAACCGGGCACCGCCGGCCCGCTCTTCGAGTTTCGTCAGACGGTGCCCGATCTGGAGAATCCGCTGCCGCTCAAGACCACGCTGCGGGTCGCCGAGGCGCTGCGGCTGCCCGCGACCTCGCTCGACGAGATGATGCCCGCGCGCATCGCGCGCAAGGGCAGCTCACGCCTCCTCGTGCCGGTCGGCAACGCGCGCGCGCTCGAGGGCCTCGCGCCCAACTTCGAGACGCTCCTCGAGCTCGGACACGAGCTTGGCGCCGAAGGCTTCTTCGTGTTCGCGGTGACTGGTGCGAAGCGCGCCGCCTCGGCTGCGCAAGGGATGAGCACCGAGTCGCGCATGTTCTGCCCGGCGCTCGGCATCAACGAGGATCCGGCGAGCGGCAATGCGCACGTGATGCTCGCCTCCTACCTCTTTGAGATGGGCCAGATCGGCTTGCACCAGAGTGGCTTCCTGGGCCTACAGGGACGGCACATGCAACGGCCGGCGGAAATCCACGTGCGGCTGGAGCGCGAGCGATCCGCCTTGATTGCCGCGCACATCGGCGGTCACGCCGTGCTGGTGAGCGAGGGAACGCTCGCCGGGTCTTAGGACGCGGGCGGCGGCGCGAGGCCTGCGGGCAGCTGCGCCTGCAACGTCCCCGCAAGCGCCTGCAGTCTCGACTCGACGTCCTTCGCGGTAGGCACTGCCTCGTTCATATTGCCGTTGCCGAACGCGCCCTGCGCCTTGGACCACTGCGAGGTCGCCTCGCGCAGCGCGGACTTCGCCGCCTCGAGGTCGATGCCGGCCGCCATCTTGCGGTTCTTCTTCTCGCTCAACAGATCGAGGCGGGTTTGCACGGCGGTGAACAGCGCAGGCACGGCCGCGGCGAGCGATGTCCACTGTTCCGTCTGGCTCTTTGCGATCTCGGTCTTCTGCGCCGCCGCGTCGGCCGCGAGGGCATGGGCCTCGCCGAGGAGCGCGGGACCGCGAGCGAGCACGGCCTTGTAATCATGCGCTTCGTAAGCGGTCTTCAGATCGTCGAGCTTCGTCTGCACGTCGATGAGCTCCCCGGGAACGTACTTGGCCGCATCTTCGGACACCGTGCCGAGCGTCGCCGCGATGTCCTGCATCATTCGCTGGGCGGGCTCGCGCTGACTCGTGCAGGCGCCGAGGAGCGCGAGGAGCACGCAGCAAGCTAGCGCGGATGGTTGCAGTGAGCGCAGGCGTAGCATGTCGCAGCTCCCCTATCGTCGAGTCGATGCAAGATCGTACTCCAAATTCCCGCGTGCTCAGAGCTCCCGACGCGCCAGGTCGAGCCACTGAGCCTGCGCGCGCCGATAGTGGGCGCGGCCCGAGCTTGGCGCCGTCCAGCAAGTCCTTGAGCAGGCGTCGCGCCTCGTCGAGATTGCCGCGGCGCTTGAGCAGCAAGGCATAGCGCAGCCGCGCTTCTGCGCCCGGATAGCCGGGCGCCACCTCGGCGTAGGCGTGCTCCGCATCCTCCAGCGCGCCGAGCTCCTCGAGTGCGCGCGCGTACAAGAGCCCCGCCTGCGAGGAATTGAACTCCGGATTGTGCTGCCGCAAGCGCTCGAGCGTCGCACGCGCGGCGTCGAACGCCCGCATGCCGAATTGCGCTTGCGCGAGACCCAGCAACAGCGCCGGATCGTGCTCGAAGATGCCCTTGAGGCCGCCCTGGTAGACCTCCGCGGCCTTGTCGAACTGCCCCCGCTCGCACAGCTCGTCGGCGAGGCGGCGGCGCGCATCGACATTGCCCGAGACTTCCACTTCCGCGGCGGCGCGGCGCAGGTCGCGGTCCGGGTCCAGCATGCGCCCGACGCCGGAGCGCGCGCGGCGCGCCGTCCTGCCACCGAACACCTCGGGCAGGATCTCGACGACAACATACGCCAGCGCGCCGGCGAGCGGCAGAAATGCGATGGCGAGGATCCAGATCATGCTGCGGCCGGTCTTGATCACGTGCGCGATCAGGCCGACCTGCACGGCGAGGGACAGAATAAGCATCAACGACACGGTGGACTCCGGAAAGGCGCGCGGCGGCCCGGCCGCCATTGTAGAGCCTCCGGCGCGGGTCTAGCGCTCGGCCACCCGGATCTTGCGCGCAACCTCAGGGCACTTGCCCCAGCCGACGTTCGACAAGGAATAGCCGAGCACGTGCTCGGAGCGGGCATCGACGGTCACTTCCATCTCGCAGCCGTGGAATCCCACCGGCGCGCCGGCCGGCTTCTCGGGCAGGAACCAGACGTAGACTTCCTTGGTCGGCGTCGTGTCGATCTTGCGAGGCTGGCCGAACGCCTCCTGCAGCCGGCCAATGGGCTTGCCGACGCTGTCGGCGGCAATGCGCGGGACCGGGCGCACGGCGTAGGCGCTGTGACAGCCGGCGGACGTCACAGCGGCGGCCGCCATGAGAGCGATGCAGAATGCGCGCGACATAATGAAACCCCGTGCCAAGAGCCAGTGCGAGGAGTGTCGCGCAACTTGCCGCGGCTGCCGCCGACCTAGTTCGCAGAACTAGGTCGCACGATGCACTTGATTGGCGTGCGCGCGTCGCGCTTCGAGATGCAGGGCATGCGTCACACCACGCGGCAGATCCTCGGGGTGGTGCACGGCGACGACGAGCGTCACCCGCCGCATCAAGCCGCTCGAGCAAGCGCTTCATGAACGCGCGCTGCGCCGGATCGAGACCCGTGAGCGGCTCATCGAGCAACAGCAGGCGCGGCGCGGCCGCGAGCGCACGCGCCAGCAGGGCGCGCCGCAGCTGCCCATAGGACAGCTCCCGCGGACGCCGTTCGGCGACGCCCGCGAGATCGAAGAACCTGAGCCAGCGTGCGGCCACGCGCGCCTCCGCGGCGGTCGTCGGTTCCGCAAGACCGATGCTCGCGCGCGGCCCGCTGGCGACGAGGTCGCGCACGCTCACGTTCACGGCATAGTCGGTTTGCAGCTCCGGCGAGACGAAGCCGACCGAGCGCTTCCAATCGGCGATCGGCGTCCCCTGCGCAAATCCACGGCGTTCGATGACGCCGCCGAGCGCGGGCGACAGATCACCATACAAGAGCTTCAAGAAACTGCTCTTGCCCGCCCCGTTTGCTCCGAACACCGCCCAGTGCTCACCGTCGCGCAGCTCCCAGCTCACATCGCGCAGCACCGGCTGGTAGTCGACGTACAGGTCGGCGCCGCTGATCTTGACGAGAGGCGGCCCGCGCCGCGAGCCGCCGCGCCCCGCACGCGCCCCGCGCGCCGCGCGAGCCAACCGTACCCCGCGCGGCGCACCTTTGCCGGGCGCCGCGCTCTCGCCGGCCGCCGCGCGAAGTCGCGACGCCGCTTCTCGTCGCAGCGGCCGCATGGCGCGGAGTCTTCCTGCATCGAGCTCGATGAGGCCGCGCGTGCCGCGCGGCACGTCGCAGGCGCGGTGCGTCGCGACGATCCAGGAGCCGCCGCGCGCACGTACCCCGCGCAGCACGCGATCGATGCGTCGGCGATAGCTCGCGTCGAGACCGTTGTACGGCTCGTCGAGCAGCAGCCAGTCCGGGTCAGCGCACAGCGCGCGAGCCAGCAGCGCGAGTCGTTTCTGCCCATAGGAGAGCGCGGACAGCCGCTGCCCCGCGAGCCGCTGCAAGCCGCAGGCGCGCAATGTCGCCTCGATCTTGCGACGCTCGGACGGCGTGACCGGCGACAGCAGCAAATCCGTGCGATGCAATCCCGTGGCGATGAGGTCGGACACGGTGAGGTCCCAGCCGTAGCGGGCGTACTTGTCCTGCATTTCCGCACCGAGATAAGCGATCCGGCTCTTCGCCTCGATGAGATCGACGGGTTGGCGGCCGAGATGGTACGTGCGTCGACCCGCGGCCGTAGGCGTCGGCCACACATCGCCCGCGAGGAGCTTCAGGAGTTGCGTCTTGCCTGCACCGTTGGCGCCGAGCAGTGCCCAGCGCTGCCCGGGGCGCACATCGAGGGTGAGATCGCGCAGCACCCACTTGCCGCCTCGCTGCACCCCGACGGCGTGCAGCGATATGCGGAGCCTCATCCGCGTTCGGTCCTGAAGACTCCGCTGCGCTCGGAAATGCGGCCCTCGCGCTCGAGCTTGATCAGATGCGCCCGGAGCGTCAGCTTCGCCCACTCGTGGCGCTCGACCGGCACGTCGTCGTACACCTTGGGTGTCAGCTCATCGAGCGTCGCGCCCGCGCCGATGGCGCGGAGCACTTTGCTCTCGCGCGCCAGGCGGTGAGCCCGCAAGTGCTCGATCACCTGCTTGCCGCGCTCCAGGATCTCACCGTGACCGGGCGCGATGCGCTCGAAATCGTAGCTGCCGAGTTTCTCGAGAGAATCCAGGTAGGCCGCCATCTCGCCGTCCGGCGGCAAAATGACCGGAGACACTCCGCCGAGCACATGATCACCGGTGAACAGCATGCGCGCCTCGAGCTCGAGGTAGCACACGCAATTGGAAGCGTGTCCGGGTGTGTGGATCGCGGTGAGCGCGACATCACCGAGAGCGAGCCGCTCGCCGTCGCGCGGCTGATGCTGCGGCTGAAAGCGCTCGTCTTGACGACCATCCGCGGGCGGAGGCAGGCCGATCAGGCGCGCACCGGTCACTCGCGCAAGCTCCGTGGCGAGCGGCGAATGATCGCGGTGGGTATGAGTCACGGCCACCCAGCGGATCCGCGGACCGGCCGCCGCGAGGATGTTGCGCAAATGGGTCGCATCGTCGGGCCCCGGATCCAGCACGGTCACTTCGCGCTCGCCCAGCAGATAGGTATTGGTTCCGGACCCGGTCATCATGCCGGCGTTGGGGGCGCGAACGCGGCGCACCCCGGGGGCCAGCGTGACACTCGCGCCCGGCACTGCGGGCTCCGCGGTGGTGGTTCGCTCGTTCATTAAATTTGATTTCTGCTGGGCCGCCGCCAGTGTGAACTCGGTCCCATTCTGACATAGTTGCGATGGGCCGCGGAGCCGCTACACTGGGAGCCATGTCGAACTCTCCAAACGCACGACGGCTGGGGGGGCCAAAAGTCTGGGTCGATTTGGCGCGCCCCGACGCCGAGCAAAGCCAGCGCTTTCTCGCGGAAGCTCTCGCGCTGCTGCTCGCGGATTTACTGCGCTCGGTGCTATCGGATGCGAGCCCCGCGCTGCCGGCGGATGAATCCGCGGTGGAGCGCTATCGCCACCTCGCCGACTCCCTTGCGGACGGGGAGACACGGCGGCGCACGAGTCTCGGCATCACGCGCGCCGGCCTCGCGAAGCGCTGCGTAACCTGGCTGAAGCTGCTGCTCACGCCGGCTCCGAATGCGTCCACGAGCGCTGCGATGCGCGAATTCGTCGATGCCCTCGGCTTATTCCCCGCATTGTTCGATAGCGAACCCTCGGCGCGCTCACGCCGCGCGCGCCTCACTTGGCTCCTCACTCACGATCGTCGGCTCGACGCGAGCACCCGCGAGGCCGCCACGGCTCTTATCGAGGCTTGCGAGCACCTCGGGGTGTTGCTCTGGCCCGACACGGATCGAGACTGAGACGCGCGTCCGCGCCGTGCGCGCCGACCCTCCACGACACTCGGCTCGGCGTTGCCGAACGGGTGTATAATATGGCCCCTTTTCCGCCGGAGTCTTGAATGCAGCCAGAGCGCAGTGCGTCCGTCGAAGTGGTCGACGCGCCGCCACCGGACAAGTCGCGCTTCCGATTTCAGCGGCTGCTCGCGCCTTTCGCGGCGAGAAAAGCGGTGGTCACTCCCATCGTCTGGTTCTTTCTCGACTGGCTCGTGCTCGCCGCCATCATCGGCACCTTGCTGATCGTCGATTCGTGGTGGGTGCGGGTGTGCGCGGCAATGGTCGCCGGCCTGTGGATCTCGCGGCTGTTCGTCATTGGTCACGACGCCTGTCACGGCTCCTACACGCCGAACAAGACGTTGAACGGCTGGATCGGCCGCATCGCATTCCTCCCCTCGCTCACGCCCTACAGCCTGTGGGAGGTCGGCCATAACCTCGCCCATCACGGCTTCACGAATCTGAAGGGCCGCGATTACGTGTGGACGCCCTTCTCGCCGCAGGAATTCGCCAGTCTTTCCTGGATTCGGCGTCGTCTCGAGCACGTCTATCGCAGCGGCGTCGGTCAGGGTGTCTACTACATGATCGAGATGTGGTGGAAGAAGCTCATGTTCCCGAGCCGCAAGCACGTCAATCATCGGCGCTTCTCCTACACCTTCGACGGACTGCTCGTGACGGCGTTCGGCCTCGCCTGGATCGGCGGTCTCGTGGCCTGGGGGCTGTACAGCGGCAAGTCCATCGTCGTGTTGCTGGCCTTTGGATTCCTCGTGCCCTTCCTGGTATGGAACTGCCTCATGGGGTTCGTGATCTACGTGCAGCACACCCACCCGCGGGTCGCCTGGTACGAGCGCCGCGACGAGTGGAGCGCGAATGCCGGCTACGCAACGACGACAGTGCACGTCAAGCTCATGCGGCCGCTCGACGGATTGATCCACTACATCCTCGAGCACGGTGCGCACCACGTGAACATGGGTATTCCGCTGTATCGCCTGAAGGAGGCCCAGGCTCGCTTGAGCGCAACGCTCGACGAGCGCTTGAACGCCGAGGTCTTCTCGTGGCGCTACTACTGGAACACGGTGCGACGCTGCAAGCTCTACGATTTTGCGCAGCACGTCTGGATGGATTTTGACGGGCGCATCACCGCGACGCCCGCCGTCGTCTCGCGCTAGCGTTCGCTACTTCTTCAAGATCGCGGCGTGATGGCGCAGGTGATCCGCCATGAACGTCTGCATGAAATAGTAGCCGTGGTCGTATCCCGGCTGCATGCGCAGCTCGAGCTTCTGGCCCGCCTTCTCGGCGGCGGCCTTGAATTTCTCCGGCAGGAGCTGCTCCTTGAGGAACTGATCCGAGGTGCCTTGATCGATCAAAATCAAGCCCGGATAAGGCTTGCGCGCAACCAGCTCGGTGGCGTCGTAGTCGCGCCAAGCCTCCTCGTTCGTGCCCAGATAGTTGCTGAACGCCTTCTTCCCCCACGGGCACTGCATGGGAGCCGCAACCGGCGCGAACGCCGACACGGATTTGTAGACCGAGGGATTCTTCAGCGCCACGGTAAGCGCGCCGTGACCGCCCATCGAGTGACCGAAGATTCCGGTCGCGGCCACGTCCGCCGGCAAGCTCTGCGCCACGATCTCGGGCAACTCGCGCGTCACGTAGCTATACATTCGATAGTTCGTGGACCACGGTGCCTGGGTGGCATCCAAATAAAAACCGGCGCCCTGGCCGAAATCCCAGCTGTCCGCATCGCCCGGCAGGCGCGGCTCCCGGGGGCTCGTGTCGGGCGCCACCAGCATCAGACCGAGCTGCGCCGCCGCCTGCTGCGCGTGACTCTTGATGGGAAAGGTTTCCTCCGTGCAGGTCAGGCCCGCAAGATAGTAGAGCACGGGGACCTTGCCGGTCTTCGACTGCGGCGGCAGGTACACCGAGAACTTCATCGTGCCGCGCGTCTCACGCGAGGCGTGCTTGTAAAAGCGCTGCACACCGCCGAAGCAACCGTGTTCCGAGACCAGTTCGATCGAGCTCATGGATCACCTGTGCATTGCGATATATCCTCGCCAGCGCTTACCCTAATGCAACCCCACAGGAGTTGGAAGCCTCATCCCAATGAACATCGAATTCACTCCGAACGAGGCGCGCGTGATCGGCTGCCTGATCGAGAAGGAGATCACCACACCCGACCAGTATCCGCTCTCGTTGAACGCGCTCACCAACGCGTGCAACCAGAAAACCAACCGCGAGCCGGTGCTCGAGCTGAGCGAGACCGTGGTGCAGCAGGCGGTGGATTCGCTCATGAAAAAATACATGGTGAGCGACAAGTCGGCGGGCTATGGCGGGCGGGTGACCAAGTACCGGCACCGTTTCTGCAACACCGAGTTCGGACCCCTGAAGTTCTCGTCCCAGGAGCTCGGCATCCTGTGCGTGCTGCTGCTGCGCGGTCCGCAGACGCCGGGGGAGTTGCGCTCGCGTACCAACCGGTTGTGCGAGTTCGCGGACGCGCAGCAAGTGGAGACGACGCTGCAGGCGCTCACGGAGCGCGAGGACGGCCCCTTCGTCGTCCGCTTGGCGCGCGCCGCCGGCGAACGCGAAGCGCGCTACGCTCACCTGTTCTCGGGAATGCCCGAATGGACCGCTCCTGCCGAGCCGGAGGGGGAGACGGCGGCGGTGCAGCTCGAGCTCGACGGCGACGCTTTCGCAGCGGCTGGCGCAGCTCGAGGAGACGGTCGAGACGCTGCGCCGCGAGGTCGAGGCGCTGAAGAGCTCTCCGCGCTAGTGTGGGAGCGATGCGGTCTGCTTGGCGATGCCGTCGCGATCGCTCACCCACTTGGCGAACGCCTCGGTCTCGGCGTTGTGCGATCCGCTCGGATCCGCCTGACGCGCAGCGAGCCACTTTTGCATTGCAGCCATCAGCTGCGCGGCCAGATCCGGCGTGTGGTTGTATAGATCCATGTAGGCGACCTTCACCTCGTCGAGATGATCGACCGCGAGATACGCTTCCGCCCGGTGCTCGATAGCCTCCATCAGCTCGGGCTTGAGCGCGAGGGTGTGATTGTAGTCGTCGATCGCCTCGCGGTAAGCGCCTAGGCGCAGGTGAATGTAGCCGACCTGATCCCAGGCCTCGACCAAGTCGCTCTTGTGGCTCAAGGCGTCGGTAAAGGCATCGAGCGCGTAGTTGTATTGATCGCTCACCCGATCCATGTCCTTGGCTTTCTTGTCGGGATCCTTCGTGGCTGCGGCGTCCGCCTCGAGCGCCTTCGCCTTGTCGAGCGCCTTGTTGGCCGCTTTGAGCGCTTTCTTCACTGCGACGTCCGGCTTCTCTTCCGACGGGGTCGGCGGCTCGTCCGGCATGCCACCCGCCCCCGGCGGCACTTGCCCCCTGCCGCCGCCGCCCATGCCGCCCGGCATTCCTTGAGCATCGGCGATTCGAACCTGCAGTCCGCAGAGAGCGACCGCGGCGACTAGGAGCAGGATGGTCTTCATCCGGGGGATTCTAGAAGATCCCTAGCCCTGGCGCGAGGCCTCTTCGATCCCGATGCGCAGCGACCTGGTGGCGATGCGCACCTCGATCAAGAATGCCAGCAGCGCCGCGGCGAGCGCCGACATGGACAGGATGAACATACAGGCGATGAATCCCGACAAGTCCCAGCGCAGAAAGGCGTTCACGAACAGCATCACCACCACCAGCGCGATGAACAGCGCCGACAGGATGATGCAAGTGATCGCGGTATTGATGTATCCGGCACGCCGCTCGAGCACCGGCAGCTGCTGGTGCCAGTCGCGCGCGCTCGGCGAGTGCTGCTCGAGCAGCAGGCGCTCCTCGAGGGTGCGCGCGCGATCGACGATGCGCGACAGGCGGCTGGTCAAGACGTTCAGCGTGACGCCGATGGCGGAGATGAGGAAGATCGGGGTGAGCGCAACTTGAATGAGATGCGCGATATCGAAGGCGGGGTGGAACGCGTCCATCGGGGCGCGCCTAAATCAAAACGCCCCGCCCGGCACGATGACCGGACGGGGCGCCGAGTAAACGGTCTTAGCTCTTCGAGGGAGCAGAGGTCGACTTCTTGCTCTTCTTACCGCTGTGCTTGTGCGAGGACTTGGACGTGGAGGAGCCTGCCGCCGGTGCGCTGGCGGAAGATCCGGTGGTGGAACTCGGAGTGTCGGCAGCCATCGCCGCAGCGGCGATGCCAAAGGACAACAGGGCAGAGGCGATCAACTTAATCATGGGGTCTCCAACAAAGGGTTTTACGAGCGATGCAGAGAATACGCCCGATCCGGGGAAATCATCCGACATGAAGATCATTTCACGATCCTTCGGGCGGCGCCTTATCCAAGCAGAGGCGGCGCAGGCTTATGGTGCGTCGACACGTGCCAGATAGAGATACCCAACGATCAAGCAATTGGCCAGCAGCACGACGACTCGCGCCGAGCGAGGGCCTATGGATCAGTTCCCACAGCTCCAGTGGAACCAGCGAGGCCGTGATGATCACGGTCAACCATTCGGCCCAGCGGCGCTGCATCCACAGACCGGTGCCCTCCACCGCGAACACCGCGGCGTAGGTCAGTGTGATCAGGCGCACCTGATGGACTCGCTCCTCGGAGAGGCCGCTGAACCAGGCGATCGCCCCGCGTGACCAGATCGTGCTCGAGTCCGTGCGGACGGGCCGACAGCCAGGACAGAATCCGCGCCGCCAGCGTCGCATCGTGCAGCCGCACCTCGCCCCAGGCGGCCAGCAGCAAAATGATGACTTTCAGCAGCTTGTAGAGCGCAATGGTGCGCAGCATCCCAAAGCGCGCCAGGGGCGCGGTATGTTGAGGAGTCGGCCACGCGGCTTACGCCCGACCCGCGGGCGGTTGGAACTGCAGAGTCGCGTCGAGCAGCGCGGGAATGTCGAAGACGGCGCGTTCGTTGTCCATGATCAGCGGCGCGACGCCCGCCGCCGCCACCAGGGCCGCGGGCACCTGAATCCGGTCGCGCTCCCGAGCCACCGTCCAGGTCTCCAAGCGCTTGTCCTGAAAGGCTAAATTCAATGCACCCCAGCGCAGCAATGCGGCGCGGGCAAGCGGGGTGTCGCCGCCCCATTGACGCCGGGCAAGCGTCATGGCGGAGCCCGCCGCGATCTCGTCCTGCGGCAGGGTCATCAATTCCTGGATGTAGCGCACCATCTCGTCTGGCGGCACATGCAATGTCAAATAAGGTGCGGCCGCATCGGTCATGGCGGCCTTCATTTTACGTCGGATTCTCCAGGCTGAACATGGCATTCTCGTCGTCGTAAGCGAAAGCCTCGGCGTACCGGGCCCAGCGGATGACGGCCCGCAAGGTCTGCTCCGCGTCGTCCTCGCTCATGAAGTCCTCCAGTTCGTCGATGAACCGGCTCTTGCGCGCCGAATGGCTCACCCGCTCATCGAGCACCCGGCGGATGTGCGCCGCCAGCGGCACATAGGCGAGCAGGTGCCGCAGGAAGATGCGCTTGCGCTCGTCGATGTCGGCCTGGGCGAAGGCCATGCCGTCCTCGGTGAGCTTCAGATCGCCGCCCTCGAGCTCGGCGAACCGCAGCAGCTGCAGCGTTTCGGCGACGGGGAAGAGCTCGTCGATCTCCATCTGCAGATCGGAGGCGATTTCCGGCAGGTCCGCCTTGCCCTTGAAAGGCGCCGCGGCGACCGCCTCCATCAGGCCGGACAGGATGTTCGAGCCGACGTGCGGCAGAACGCTGCCGATTCCGAGTCCCGGGAAAGCGCTCCTGGCGCCCGCCGGGACCCGCGCCCTTGGGGCGCGCCGTCATTTCGACATAAATCCGCTCCACCAGGTCGCGGAAGCTCGGGTCGAGGCGATTGCGCGGTTGCGGCAGCGTTACCTTGATCTCGCTCAGGATGCGGCCCGGATTGCTGCCGAACACCAGGATGCGATCGCACATCAACACCGCCTCTTCGATGTTGTGCGTGACCAATATGACGCCCTTGATGGGCATCCGCCCTTCCGCCCACAAATCCAGAAAGTCCGTGCGCAGCGTCTCCGCCGTCAGGACGTCGAGCGCCGAAAACGGCTCGTCCATGAGCAAGATGTTGGGATGGACCACGAGCGCGCGTGCGAAGCCGACCCGTTGGCGCATGCCGCCGGAGAGCTCGCGCGGGTAGGCGGATTCGAACCCGTCGAGACCGATCAAGTCGATGGCGGCCAGCGAGCGCTTACGGATCTCCGCGCGCGGCATGTTCTGCGCTTCCAGGCCGAGAGCGACGTTCTCGAACACGGTGAGCCAGGGAAACAGCGCAAAGCTCTGGAACACCATCGCGATGCCGCGCGCCGGTCCCACGACCGGGTGACCGAGATACTGCACCTCACCCGCGCTCGGCTCGGCGAGACCTGCGATCAGGCGCAGCAGCGTCGACTTGCCCGATCCGGAGCGCCCGAGCAGCCCCATGATCTGTCCTTCGCGCAGCTCCAGGTTCATGCCGTCGAGCACCAGCAGTTCCTCGCCGTCGGGCTTCGGAAATGCCTTGCGTACCTGGCTGCACTGGAGCAATGGGCTGTTGTTCATGGCGCTGTCCCGTTAGGTCATCCGATATTTGCGCTCGGCGTAGTAATACAAGGGACGCCAGAAGAGCCGATTGATCACCACCACGAACAGGCTCATCACACCCACGCCGAGAATGATCTGATGGAAATTACCGCTCGCCGCCGCATCCGCGATGTAGGAGCCGAGTCCTTTCGCCCGGATCTGCGTGTGCCCCCAGGAGACGAGCTCGGAGACCTGCGCGGCGTTCCACGACCCGCCCGAAGCGGTGATCGCGCCGGTGACGTAGAAAGGAAGCACCGCCGGCAGCGCCACCCGCCGCCACCACAACCACCCCTTGATGCCGAAATTGGTTGCGGCATAGCGCATCTCCGCCGGAATGGTACTCGCGCCCGCGATGATGTTGAACAGGATGTACCACTGCGTGCCGAGGATCATCAGAGGGCTCAGGAACACGTCCGGATTGAGCTTCCAGACGACGATGCCGTACACGGCGATCGGGAACAGGAGATTCGCGGGAAACGCCGCCATGAACTGTGCGATCGGCTGCACGATCTCGGCCGCTCGCGGGCGCATCCCCACCCAGATACCGATGGGCACCCAGACGACGCTTGCGAGGGCGATCAGGACGAATACCCGCGCCATGGTGATGAACGCGAGGCCGCACACGTGCAGCGCTTCCTTGAGCGGAGTGTGGTTGACCAGCACGGCGAGGATGTGCCAGAGGCCCGCCGCGACCGCCACCACGAGAAGCGACACCCATAAAAGATCGAGGCTGCGCCGCTTCGGACGATCCTCCTCGACCTCGATCTTGTCGGTGCGCTTGACCAAGCCGGCTGGTCCAGAACACCGTTTTGTGGAACGCGAGCGTCACCGCTTGAATGAGGCGCGAGCGGCGCATCATGGTGAGTGCCCAGGACTCCGGTACCCGCTCGTTGGGCTCCTGCTCCACGCGGAAACGGTCGACCCACGCCACGAGCGGCCGGAACAGCAGCTGGTCGTACAGCAGGATCACAATCGCCATGGTGAGAATCGCCCAGCCGATGGCGCGCAGATTCTTTTGCTCGATGGCGAGCGCGATGTACGAGCCGACCCCGGGTAGTGCCACCGACGAGTGGCCGACGGTGATCGATTCGGAAGCGACCACGAAGAACCAGCCGCCCGACATGGACAGCATCATGTTCCACACGAGCGCCGGCATGGCGAACGGGGTCTCGAGCTGCCAGAACTTCATCCACGGCGAGAGTCGGAAGGATTCAGCCGCCTCCATGAGCTCGAGCGGCACGGTGCGCAGCGACTGGTAGAAGCTGAACGCCATGTTCCAGGCCTGGCTCGTGAATATCGCGAAAATCGCCACGAACTCCGCGCCGAGCACCCTGCCCGGCGCAAGCGACAGAAAGAACACGCTCGTGATGGAGATGAAACCCAAGATCGGCACCGACTGCAGAATGTCGAGGATGGGCACGAGCAAGCGGCCCGCCCGCTCGCTCTTCGCCGCCCAGGTCGCATAGGTGAGCGTGAACACCAGCGAGAAAAACAGCGCCGCCAGCATCCGAAACGTCGTGCGTGCGGCGTATTCGGGCAGGTGTACGGGGTCCAAGGACAACGGCACGGCCTCGAGCTTGGCCAGCGGATCGAACAAGCCGTGCGCGGTCTCGCCGAGAAAAGCGATCAAGCCGATGACCACGATGAACGCGAGCACGTCCCAGCGGGAAGCCAGTCCCTTGAGGAAGACGTAGGGCTCGAAGCGTTTCATCGACGCATTCTCGCAGGACAGACCGTGAGGTTGCCACCTCCGCGCGCGCGGCCGCGCGCTTCAGTTCGGCTGCAGGCCGTAGACGTCGAGCTCTCCCGCGACGCTCGTCGAGCCGAGCGCGCCGCCGGTATTGTTGCCGCGAGTGCCGATGTAAACCTTGCCGTTCGCGATGGAAGGCACCGTGAACTTGACGGCGTTGCCCGCCGTGTCCGCACCGGCCGCGGCCATCGAGCTGTTCCACAGCTCGACGAGGCTCGTCGCATCGTAGGCATGCAGCACCGCCGGTCCGCAGCCCTGCGATTGGTTGGTGCAGTAATGGCTGTTGTCGAGCGCCCAGACGACACCGTTCGCTGGTACCGGTCGCCGAAATCGCGGGTGAAGGGCCGGGAAATCCAAATTTCGCCGGGTCGGTGGCCTGCGCTTGCTGAACGAAGCGGGACGGAGTCGTCGAGGTATTCAACGCGTAGGAAGTCAGCGGAGCGGAAGTCCCCGAAAATGTGGTGGCCCGAGATAAATGGTGTCGTTCCACATCGCGACGGTCGAGAAAATGACGATAGCCCGTTGCGATCTTTTGCCAAGCGGTTGCATCGCTGCTGCTGAATCCGCCGAGCGAGGCCTGGTTCAGGATGTAGAGAGATCCGTCCTTGCCGCCGCCTACCACCACCCCACGGTCCCCGTACCCGAGGTCACGTTGGCGAGCACGGCCGCGCCTCCCGAGCCGAAATCGCTGGTCGTTGGCGTTATCGCTCGCCTGGTCCTCCGGCGTGAAATACTGGGAGACGGTGAAGGCGGCGCTCGGCGTGGTCGGGTTCGGCGCCACCGAGAGCTGCAGCAACGAATCGCCGTAGTCGTTGTTGGGTGCGCTCGAGCTGGTCGCATCGAAGCCGCCGTTGCCGGTGATCACATACACGTGTCCGCTTGCATCCGCGGAGGGTGCACCGCCGCCCATCCAGATGCCGCCATACTGCACGTTCGGCGTGACGTTGAGCACGGATACCTGCGTGAAGCCCGAGGAGCCGTAGGTATAGCCCATGAGCCAACCGTAGTAGGGCGACGCGTCCTCGTGAGCCGCCCACGCGATATAGACGCTGCCGTTGATGAGCGCGAGGCCCGAGCGCTGATTCTCATAGCGCGCGTTGAACGTGGTCGTCGTCGTGCCGTCGCCGGTTCCGGGGTAAGTGCCCTGGATGAGGACGGGCGAGTTGGCCTTCTCGTTGCCCGTCGTCACGTCGATCGCATGCAAGCGCTGGTAGAAAGTTGGTGCCGGTCGGGTCCATGGACTTCGACACCACGTACAGCGTGCCGCTCGAGGAATCGATCACGGGCGTGCCGATCACGCCCACCTCGGGCGTGATGTCGCCGTAGCCCACGCCCACCAGATAGCCGGTCGTGCCGGAAGGCACGGTGACCTCTCCGGAGTTAGCCCCATGAGCGGTGTCGATGAGGCTCACGCTCCAGAGCTGCACGCAAGGATTCGCGTCGGCGTCGAAGGCGAACAGACTGTCGTGAGCGCTCGCGACGAACACCACATTGTGCACGGCTCCGTTGATCGTGAGATTCGCGGCCCAGAGGGGCTGGGCGTACACCGCGCCGTCGGCGATGCAGGAGAAGAGCTTGCCGAAGGTCGCCGTGCCGACGCTGCCGCCGGTTCCGCCGCTGCCGGCAGCAGTCAGGGCGTATTCCTGCGCGTTGACGCCGTCGCGCGCGCCGTCGTTGCGGTACGTGAAAACGCCCGCAAGGTCGGTCACGCCGAGCGCAACGGTGCTGCTGTGCGTCGGGTTCGTGATGCTCGTCGCCGTGATGGTGTAGGTGCCCGCCGTGCCGGGCGCCGTGAAAGTCGTGCTGGTGCCGTTGGTGCTTTGCACGGGTGCGAAGGAGCCGCCGGCCGGAGTCAGGCTCCAGGTCACGCCCGCGGGATCGTTGGTCGTGACCGGAGAGACGGATCGTCTGACCGAGCGTGAGCGCCAGCGGCCCGAGGCGAGATGGCGATCGAAATGCTCGACGATGCCACCGTCAACGCGAGATTCACGGTCTTGTGCTGCGTCGGGAACGTTGCTGTCGGCGACCGCGAAGGTGAGCGCATCCGAATTCACCGCCGCCGTCGGGGTGCCCGCGATCACGCCGCTCGAGGGCGTCAGCGACAGACCCCGCGGGCAACGAGCCGGCCGCAATCGACCAGGTCAGCGGTGGCGTGCCGCCGGTGGCCGTCAACGTCGCCGTATAGGGCCTTGCCCACCTGAGCACCGGGGAGCGACGTCGTGGTCACGGCGAGCGCAGCATCGGCGCGATGGTGAGGCTCAGTGTGCGTGTGCTCGACTGGACGGGGCTCCCTGAGTCGGTCACTTTCAAACCGATTGACGCCGCATTCGTGGCCGCGGAGGGGGTTCCCGTAATCGTGCCGCTCGCGGCGAGCGTGAGGCCGGCCGGCAGCGCTCCGCTCGCGAGCGCCCAATGATAAGGCGGCGCGCCGCCCGTGGCTGCGAGCGGCGTGCTGTAGTTCGCGCCCACTTGACCCTGCGGCAGTGAGCTCGTGGATACCGACAGCGGCGTCGCAGTCGGCGGCGGCCTGGACGCAATCGAGTCGTCGTCTCCGGACGAGCCGCACGCGGTGAGCGAGCCCGATGAGCACGAGGCCAGCAAGCAGGCGCAACGGCGCCGCGCGAACAATTCCATGTCATGACATCCCCTGCCGATATTTCATAGGGCTAAGACTGGAATATAGCAGGTCGGCGACGCTCGAGCCGCGGGCCGCATCACTGTCCCAATCGTGAACTGTCAAATCCGAGCCGCGATCTCGACGCGCTCAGCGGAGTTTGTACCATAACGAAGCGAGCTTTTTTGTTACACGATTAAGTACCGGCTCGCCGGAAGTCCTGCAATATGTCATGCTTTAGCGACGGGTGCGGCCTCCGTGCCGGACCGCCTCTCGAGGCATACATCTCCGAGCACTCATGCAAAACAGTTCGACCGCCCGGCGCGCGGTACGCCCTCGCCCGCCGCCTCCGCGCCGGCCCGATTGCCGCCAGACCACCCGCTTCGAGGTGCTGGGCGCGATCAGCTTCTCGCACTTTCTCAACGACCTCATTCAGTCGCTCATCATCGCGATCTATCCCCTGTTGAAGGGCGAGTTTCTGCTGAGCTTCGCGCAGATCGGCGCGATCACCCTGACGTACCAGATCTGCGCATCGGTGCTGCAGCCGCTGGTCGGCGCGTACACCGACAAGCGCCCGCAACCGTATTCGCTGAGCATAGGGCATGGCCTCGACCCTGATCGGGCTCGTGACGCTCGCGCTCGCGCCCAACTATGCCTGCGTGCTGGTGGCGGCGGCGTTCGTCGGCGCCGGATCCGCGGTCTTTCATCCCGAATCCTCGCGCATCGCGCGCTTGGCCTCGGGCGGGCAGCACGGTCTGGCGCAGTCGATCTTTCAGGTCGGCGGCAACGCGGGCAGCGCCGATCGGACCTCTGCTCGCGGCCCTGATCGTCATTCCGCACGGGCGGCGCAGCGTCGCCTGGTTCGCGCTCGCGGCCATCCTCGCGATCGCCGTCCTCTACGAAGGTGAGCGGTGGTACAAGCGCCATCATCTCGACCGCCCCGCGGCGGCGAAAGCGCACCCGCGGCCCCCGGTCCCGCTGACCCCGCGGCGCGCGGCCTGGTCGGTCGCCATTCTGCTCGTGCTGCTGTTCTCCAAGTATTTCTATCTCGCGAGCATCACGAGCTACTACACCTTCTATCTCATCGAGAAATTCCACCTGTCGATGCAATCGGCGCAGATGTATCTGTTCTTGTTCCTGCTCGCCGTCGCAGTCGGCGGGCTCATCGGCGGCCCGGTCGGCGACCGCATCGGACGCAAGCGCGTCATCTGGTTCTCGATCCTGGGGGTGGCGCCGTTCACGTTGCTGCTGCCGCACGTCGGTCTCGCCGCGACCGCCGGCTTAAGCGTGATCATCGGACTCATCCTGGCCTCGGCGTTCTCGGCCATCCTCGTGTTCGCGCAGGAGATCATGCCGGGCCGCGTGGGCGCCGTGTCGGGGCTGTTCTTCGGCTTCGCTTTCGGCCTGGGCGGCATCGGTGCCGCCGTGCTCGGCGTGCTGGCCGACCGCGAGGGCATCGAGTTCGTGTATCGGCTGTGCGCCTATCCTGCCCTTGCTCGGCGCCGCGGCGGCGCTCTTGCCCGACATCGAGCAGCGCAGCGTGCGGAGCCGCGCATGACCCAGAATCTCATCTGGCTGATCACGGAGTACGGATTGCTCATCGTGATCGTCAACGTATTCGTGGATCAAATCGGCCTGCCGGTACCGGCCATGCCGACGCTGATACTGGCCGGGGCCATCGCCGCCACCGGCGCGCTCGGCCTGCCCGTCCCTGTTCGCGGCGGCGGTGCTTGCGTGCATCGTGCCCGACTGCGTCTGGTTCCTGGTCGGTCGGCGCTACGGCATGCGCGTGCTGAAAACGCTGTGCCGTATCTCCCTCGAGCCCGACTCGTGCGTCAACCAGACCCAGTCGCGCTTCGAGCGCTGGGGCGTCAATTCGCTGGTGATCGCCAAGTTCGTGCCCGGTCTTGCCATCATTGCGCCGCCGCTCGCGGGTGCCATACGCATCGGCTGGCCTCGATTCCTGACTCTGAGCGCGCTCGGCGGTGCCATCTGGGTCGGCAGCGGGCTCGCCGCCGGTGTGCTCTTCAAGACGCAGATTCAACTGGCCCTCGTACACCTGGACCGTATCGGCAGCGTCACCGGCACCGTGGTCGCCACGGCGCTCGTGGCTTATGTGCTCTACAAGTGGTGGGATCGGCGGCGCTTCTACAAGGAGCTGCGCATGGCGCGGATCAGCGTCGCCGATCTCTACGAGCTCATCGAAGCGGGCGACCAACCCATCGTCGTCGACGTGCGCTCGAACACGGCGCGGACTCTCCAGCCGCGCTGGATACCCGGCGCAATTCACGTGCCGGTGGACGATGTGGCCCGGCACCTCGCGGAGCTGCCCCGGGATCGCGAGATCGTCGTGTATTGCACGTGCCCGAGCGAGGCGTCGGCGGCGCGGGTCGCGAAGCTGCTCATCAATCACGGCTTCAAGGAAGTTCGACCCCTGTACGGCGGTCTCGACGCCTGGATCGAGGCGGGCTACGCCGTCGATGGCGCGCAGGAGGCTCGCTCGTGAGCGAGGTCGCCGCGCATCATGTGGTGATCGTCGGCGGCGGCTTCGGCGGACTCGCCGTCGCACAGGGACTGAAGGGCACGGGCGTACGCATCACCATCGTCGATCAGCGCAACCACCACCTGTTCCAGCCGTTGCTCTACCAGGTCGGGCACGGCCACGCTCGCCACCTCGGAAATCGCCTGGCCGATCCGTCAGCTCTTTCGCCGGCGCAAGGACATCACGACATTGCTCGGCGCGGCCGCGGGAGTCGATACGGCCGCGCGCGAGGTGCTGCTCGAGGACGGCGGGCGAATCCGCTACGACTCTCTGGTGCTCGCGACCGGCGCGCGCCACGCCTATTTCGGCCACGACGAGTGGGAGCCCTTCGCCCCGGCTTTGAAAACGCTCGAGGATGCGACCTCGATCCGGCGCCGCATCCTGCTTTCCTTCGAGCGCGCCGAGCGAGAAAGCGACGCAGCCCTGCGCCGCCGCGTGGCTCACCTTCGTGATCGTCGGCGGCGGCGCCACGGGCGTCGAGCTCGCCGGTGCCATCGCCGACCTCGCCTACGTGACGTTGCCGGATGAGTTCAGGCACATCGATACGCGCAAGGCGCGGGTGCTGTTGATCGAGGCCGGACCGCGCATCCTGCCCACTTTCACGCCGGATCTGTCGGCCTATGCGCACGCCGCGCTCGAGCGCCTCGGGGTCGAAATCCAGCTCGGGATCCCCGTGAGCGAATGCTCGGCGCAGGGCGTCGTGTTCGGCGAGCAGCGGCTCGCCGCCAAGGTGATCCTGTGGGCGGCCGGCGTGCGCGCCTCGCCCGCTGCCCTTTGGCTGGGCGCACCTGCGGACGGCGCCGGACGCATCCAGGTGGCGCCGGACCTCACCGCTCCGGGCCGTCCCGAAATCTTCGTCATCGGCGACACCGCCACCATCGATGCCTGGCACGGCAAGCCCGTGCCGGGCATCGCTCCGGCCGCCAAGCAGCAAGGCACGCACGTCGCCGACACCATCAAGCGCCGGCTCGCCGGCGATTCCTCGCCGCGTCCCTTCCGCTATCGGCATGCCGGCAATCTCGCCACCATCGGCAAGCGCGCGGCGGTCATCGACTTCGGCTGGCTCAAGGTCCGCGGCTACCTCGCCTGGTGGATCTGGGGTCTCGCCCACATCTACTTCTTGATCGGGGTGCGCAACCGCTTGGCCGTGGCGCTCAGCTGGCTGTGGATCTACCTCACCGGCACCCGCGGCGCCTGTCTCATCACCCAGGGAACCCAGCGCAGCGACCCGCGTTAGCTAGCGCCCCTCAAGAAAATGCCGGAATTCCGGTCTGCGCTCTGCCGAGGATGAGCGCGTGGATATCGTGCGTGCCCTCGTAGGTATTGACGACCTCGAGATTCACCATGTGACGGATCACGCCGTATTCGTCCGATATGCCGTTGCCGCCCAGCATGTCGCGCGCGGTGCGCGCGATGTCCAGCGACTTGCCGCAGGAGTTGCGCTTCAACATGGAGGTGATCTCCACCGCCGCCGTGCCGTCGTCCTTCATGCGCCCCAGCCGCAGACACGCCTGCAGCCCCAAGGTGATCTCGGTCTGCATGTCGGCGAGCTTCTTCTGCACGAGCTGATTGGCGGCAAGCGGCCGGCCGAATTGCTTGCGCTCGACCACGTAGTCGCGCGCCGTGTGCCAGCAGCTCTCGGCCGCACCGAGCGCTCCCCACGAGATGCCGTAGCGCGCCGAATCGAGGCAGGTGAACGGCCCCTTCAAGCCGCTCACCCCCGGCAGCAAACAGTCCTTGGGAACGAACACATCGTCCATGACGATCTGTCCCGTGATCGATGCCCGCAAGCCGACCTTGCCGTGCAGCGCGGGTGCCGTGAGGCCCTTGGCGCCCTTCTCCAGAATGAACCCGCGGATGGCGTCGTCGTCGGTCTTCGCCCATACGACGAACACGTCGGCGATCGGACTGTTGGTGATCCAGGTCTTCGATCCCGTCAGACGAAACCCGCCGCTCGCCTCGCGCGCGCGCGTGATCATGCTGCCAGGATCTGAGCCGTGGTTGGGCTCGGTGAGTCCGAAGCAGCCGATGGTCTCGCCGCGGGCGAGCGACGGCAGATAGCGTCGCTTCTGCTCGACCGTGCCGAACTGATGGATGGGCAGCATCACGAGCGAGGATTGCACGCTCATCATCGAGCGGAAGCCCGAATCGATGCGCTCGATCTCGCGCGCGATGAGTCCGTAGCTCACGTAATTGAGGCCACCGCCGCCGAACTCCTCCGGGATCGTCGCGCCGAGAAGACCGAGCGAGCCCATTTCGCGAAAGATCGCGGTATCGGTGTGCTCGCGCCGAAATGCCTCGACGATGCGCGGACCGAGCTTATCCTGCGCATACTCACGCGCGGCATCGCGCACCAGCTTCTCTTCCGTCGTCAGCTGCTCGTCGAGAAGCAACGGGTCTTCCCATTTGAAATTCGCGGCCGCCATGTCTGTCAAGCCCTTCATTCCCACGCTGCGCGCGAGCATCGCATAAACGCCCGCTCCAGGCCATGACTGCGCAGTTCAGGGCGTGGGCGGAGCAGCATGCGGGTCGGCGCCGCCAACGAAATCGCTGCACCCATGTCCGGCGCGCCATCCTCGAGCCACGCAGTCAGCGAGCGACGGGCGATCTGCGCGAGCCTCACCGATCCACCTTAGAGCTTGCCGGCTTGCATGTACGCATTATGTACAAGAGGCCATCGGCGCGCCGTACTCGCCGGTGGTCGGCCGCGTCCTACACCCGCTTGCTGCGCCCCGCTTCTATTCAACGGCGTGCGCCCGCCTAAGATGAGCCCATAGATCGCAGCAAGAACCTCGAGAAGAAGATGCTTCCAGGGACAAAGCAAAAACAAGACCGCATACAGGCCGAGGCACGCGGCGGCCGGAGCAGCCCGGGGAGCGCCAGCGCGACCATCGACGTGCGCCGCGAGATCGAGCCGCGCCGCGAGGCAGGCCACTCGGCGGGAAGAATTACCGCGGTGCGGATTCTGGTTGCCGGCGCGATCGGCTTGCTCCTCTATGTCGGGCACGTCGCGTTCATCCCGGTCGCGCTCGCGCTGCTTCTGTCTCTGGTGCTGTCCGGCCCGGTGGAATTGGTTCATCGCGTGGGACTGCCGCGCGGCTTGGGTGCCGCGCTGGTCATGCTCATCATCGTCGGCGTCGCGGGCGGCCTTACCGAGTTTCTTGCCGAGCCCGCGCAGCACTGGTTCGCTGAGGCGCCGCACACGGTCAAGGTGATTGCCCGCAAGATTCGTCCGCTCTCCCAGTTCATGAGCCGCCTCGATGATCTGCGTGCCTCGGCGGACAATATCGCGGTCGCCGCCCATCCGGCGCCGGCGCCGCTGAGCGCGGCGCCGGCCGAGAGCGGCCCGGCCCTGCTCTTGGACATCACGCGCGGCCTGCTCCTCGGCACGGTGACGGTGATCATTCTCACATTGTTCCTGCTGAGCGGCGGTCCGCCGATGCTCGCGCGCATGACCTCGGCGCTCGTCAGCGATCTGAACTCCGCCCACGTCATCTGCGTCATCGAGAAAGTGCGCGCCGAAGTCGGCCGCTTCTACGTCACCACGGCTTTGATCAACGTCGGCCTCGGCCTGGCCACCGGCTGCGCGATGAAGGCATGCGGCATGCCCAATCCGTTCCTGTGGGGCACGCTCGTGGCGGTGCTCAACTTCGTGCCGTATGCGGGGCCCACGGCGTCGCTCCTGTTGCTGACCTCGGTCGCATTCGTGTCGTTCGACGGAATCGCGCCGGTTGCCGTGGTCGCCGGCAGCTTTCTGGCGCTGGTCACCCTCGAGGGACAGGTGATCCAGCCGCTGCTCGTCGGCCGGCGCCTGCAACTGAATCCCATGCTGGTGTTCCTCGCCCTTTGGTTCGGCGGCCTTTTCTGGGGAATCGCGGGGATCGTGCTCGCCACCCCGTCCCTGGCGGCGCTCAAGGTGATCGCCGAGCACTCGGCAGGCGGCAAGCCTCTCTTCGACTTCCTCAGCGCCAAGACCGCGGTCGCTGCGCGGATCGCCGAGCCCGACCGGGAGGATGCGGTCGCAGACGCGCCGTTGTCGGCACGCGCGCATCTCACCTGAAGCAGGTCGCGTTTCGCGACGGGCCTAGCTAGATCTCGATTTGCCGCGCGATCTCGACCACCCGTTGCGGCGGTAGGTTGAATCGATCGACGATCTTCGCCGCGTTTCGATACAAAAACGCGAACAATCCGACGCGCCAGCTGCTGAGTGCCGATCCCCGCGCTTTGCGCACGACCAGGTCGCGCGCCGCAACGAAGCGCGCGCGATCGAAATCGATGGGCTGATCCAGTCCGGTGGCGCGGTTCAGCACGGCCCGCAGGTCGGGAATCTCGAAAAAACCGAACCGCGCGACGACGAGCCACACCCCATCGGCAAGCTGCTCGACCACCGTGCATTTGGGCTCCGGTATGCGCGGCGTGGTCTCGAAACGGATGCTCAAGGCCACGGTTCGCCGCGGCAGCACGCCGAGATAGCGCGAGTGATCGACGATCAGCCGCGAGACTCTTTGATTGCTGCGGGTGATGAACACGGTGGTGCCCTCGATCCGCAGGATGGCGCCCGACTTCAGCTTCGCCAGAAAGCGCTCGGCCTCCGCGGGTGTCTGCGTGAGTTCGGAATGTATGGTGTCCATGCCCTTGCGCCAAGTGGTCATCACCACGAAGATGAGCGCGGCGAGGGTGAGCGGCAGCCACCCGCCCTCCTCGATCTTCAGCAGATTGGCACTGAAGAAGGAAAGATCCACGATGAAAAAGAATCCTCCGGTCAGGACCGCGACAATGCGGGGCCAGCGCCAAACCTCCGCCATCGCCTGATACAAGAGCACGGTCGTGAGCAGCATGGTGGTTGCAACCGCGGTGCCGTAAGCGGAGGCGAGCCGATCGGAGCTGCCGAAGGCGATGGTGGTCGACACCGATGCTACCATCAGCAACCAGTTGACGACCGGAACGTAAATCTGACCGTAGACCCGGTCTGAGGTCTGGCGGATGGCAAGACCGGGAAGCCAGCCGAGCTGTATCGCCTGGCGCGTCATCGAGAACGATCCGGTGATGATGGCCTGGCTTGCGATGATGGTCGCGATCGTCGCGAGCAGTACCATCGGATAGATCGACCAGGCCGGGGCGAGGAGAAAAAACGGATTGCCCTTGGCGGCCGTGTTGTCCATCACAAACGCGGTTTGACCGGCGTAGCTCAAGAGCAGCGCGGGCAGCGCGATGAAATACCACGAGCAGCGCACGGCGCGCTTGCCGAAGTGTCCCATGTCGGCATAGAGCGCCTCGCCGCCGGTGATGCAGAAGAACACGCCGCCGAGTACCAGCAGTCCGCGCCCTCCGGAGTGCATCATGAAGCGCACCGCGTGGCTCGGATCGAGCGCCACCAGCACCTCGGGATGATGGACGATCGAGATGAGACCGAGAAGTCCGATCACGGTGAACCAGAGCAGCATCACCGGCCCGAATGCCTGCCCGATGCGCTCGGTTCCAAAGCGCTGACTGGCGAACAGCGCAACGAGGATCACCACGGCCGCCGGCATCACATAGGGCTTGAACGCGTTGGTGGCGACGTTCACACCCTCGAGGGCGCTCAGCACCGAGATCGCGGGGGTGATGACGCCATCGCCGTAAATGAGCGCCGCGCCGAGAAGTCCCATGACCGTGAACGCCTTGAGGCCGGGACCATTGGCGCCGATGAGGGACATCAAGGCGAGAATACCGCCTTCGCCCTTATTGTCGGCCCGCATCACGAACAGGCAATACTTGATCGAGATCGTGATGATCAACGTCCACACGATGAGCGACAGCGCGCCGAGAGCTCCCGCGCGCGTGACCTGACCATCCATCGCCTGCACGACCGTCTGCAGTGTGTACAAGGGGCTCGTACCCAGATCGCCGAACACGACCCCAAGCGCTGCGAGCATGGTCAACCGCAGCGGTTGGCTGCCGCGCGCCTCCGGCCTTGCGCTTTCGCGGGTGGCCTCGGGCTGGGTGGTGGAATCCATGCGTTTCACCTTACTGGGTCAGGCTGCACCGCGGCAACTGTGCCTGGGCCCCCTTGAGGCCCTCTCTGCGTATCACCGGAAGCCGCGTAGGAGTGCTCCTATCCTGGCTTCCGTAGGCCTCTGCTGTTGCAGGACAGTGGGGCGAGCCAATATTCGATCGCAGGTCTCGTGTTCTGACTAAGGAAGGAGGCGGACATGCGTATTCCTCACAAAGGGCTGATGCTGGCCTTTTTGCCGCTTATCCTGGTAAGCGCAGTCGCGGTGGGCGGACTGAACGGCGTCGATGTCGTCATTAGCAATGATTCGACCGATGACGTCATGGTCACGGTCTATGACACGAGCACTCACCCGAGCAGCGTGTTACTCGCGAGCGAGCGCATCAACGGCTTCACCAAAATACCGATCGCCCTGTCGCCCGATGAGACCGGCCGCGGCAACGTCGCCTGGACGGCGGTCTCCGTGGATCCACACTCGCGCAGGTGCGGACACGCCTCGAGCACGGGACTCACGGATTCTCAGGCGGTGAGTGTCCATGCGGATTCGGACTGCTCGGGCCCCTAGCGCCGAGAGTCTTCCGCCAGTTCAGAGATCCTTCTCCAGCTCGAGGAACTCGAGATCGGGGCGCTGCGCTACCCCGTAGCGATTGTCGTCGTAGGGAAAGGCGTGCGACTCGCCCGTCAGCTTATAGCCGCGGCGCTCGTACCAGGCGAGCAGAGTGCCGCGCACGTTGAGCACGTCGATCACCACCTTGGTCGCGCCGAGATTCGCCATCCGGCGCTCCGCCGCGTCCAAGATCCGGCGGCCGAGTCCCGAATTTTGCTCGCGCGGATTGACGGTCAGAGATCCCAAGTACCATACCGTCGCAGATCTCGGCTCGAGCCAAACACTCCCGCGCAAGGCGCCGCTGTCCGGATGCCGCACCACGAGGAGCTGTGCCTGCGGACTCGCCTGAATCTCCGCGCGCAAAGCGCTCACGCTGGTTCGATCCCCCACGAGGAAGTCTTTGACATGGGTCCAGCCCGCGATCTCGCCCGTGCCGCCGTAGGCGGTGTTCATGAGTTCCGCCAAGGCCTCGAGATCGCCCTCGCCCGCGCGCTCAAAGTCGATCGGCGCGGCGTCCGGGTCCGGGATCACGGCGACCTGCCCGGGATCATAATGCCTGCGTTCACCGGGGTGTAGTACGGCAGGTGCTCGCCGTTCGGAATATCGTCCGCGCCGTAACATCCGGGAAAACTAACAGAATGGCGCGGTCTTTTCAGCAGGCGAGGGCCGGAGATGCCAAGCGCAGCCGCATATTTGTTTACAATGCGACGCTCTCCGTGACCAATAGAAGGAATTCACGATGAGGCTGCGAACGCGAATTGAAGGCGGCGGCACGCCGCGTCTCGAGCGCTGGGGCGTGGATAGCGAGTACGGGCGCCTGCGCGACGTACTGGTCGGTCCCATCGATCATTTCAGCTGGCGCGGCGGGAATGCGGTTGCTCAGCGCAGCGAGCGCGTCGGGCTCAAGTTCGATTTTGCAGCTGCCCGCGCCCAGTACGGGGAGATGCTCGACGCCTACCGGCAAGCGGACGTCGCGGTGCATATCTTGCCCGCCGACCCGAACCTGCCGTATCAGATCTTTGCGCGCGATTCGAGCGCCATGACGCCCTGGGGTGCCGTCATCCTGCAGACGCAGAAACCCTACCGGCGCGGCGAGTACGCGGCGTGCATTCAGTTCTACTTGGATGCCGGAATCCCCATCTACGACATGATCACCGCCGGTAACGTCGAGGGCGGCGATTTCATGGTGCTGAAACCCGGAGTCGCGGCATGCGGTTACTCGGGCGAGCGCTCCATCGAACCGGCGGTGCGCCAACTCAAGGGCTGGTTCGAGGCCGAAGGGTGGGAACTGCATACTTATGAGTTCGACTCGCACTTCCTGCACCTGGACGTGCAGATGGGCATGCTCGCGGAGGGACTCGCGGTGGTGTGCGTCGAGGCGGTCGAGCCCGAGCTCGTCGACTGGCTCGCGTCGAAGGGCATCCGCGCCATCGCCGTTCCTTATAGCGATGCCATGCAGCTCGGCACCAACGTGGTGGCTCTGGGCGATGAGCGCGTGCTGGTCCCAGCCTCGAGCAAGAATCTCATCGCGGCCTGCCGCGCCGAGGGCCTCACCGTGTACGCCCCGGACGTGGCGATGATCGCCAATGGCGGCGGTGCGGTGCACTGTATGTGCCAGGCGCTCAAGCGAGATCGCATCAATGGCGCATGATCGGGAACGCCGCCGCTTTGTGCTGAGCGCCGTGGCGGCGGCCGGCATCGGCGCGGCGCGGGCGACGCCGGGCATCGCGGCCACCCGCCGCGGCCGTGCGGCCCTCCTCTGGCCGACCTGAGCGCGACAGAGGCCGTCGCGCGCATGGCGCGCGGTGAGCTCACGTGCGAACGCTATGCAGAAGCGCTGCTCGACCGCTGCGCGCAACAACGGTCTCTCAATGCGTTCATCACCCTCGAGCCCGCCCTCGTGCTCGAGCAGGCGCGCGCCCGTGACGGCGAGCGCCGCGCGGGCGCAAAGCCGGGAGCTCTATTCGGTCTGCCCATTCCGGTCAAGGACAGCGTCAACACGCGCGATTATCCGACCACCGGCGGCACGCCGGCACTGCGCACCTTCCGCCCACAGGCCGATGCCCCGGTCGTCGCAGCGCTGAAGGCGGCGGGCGCGATCGTGCTGGGCAAGACCAATTTGCACGAGCTTTCCTTTGGCTGGACGAGCAACAATCTCGCCTTCGGCGCCGTGCGCAATCCCTACGATCGGCAGCGCATTCCGGGCGGCAGCAGCGGTGGAACCGCGGCGGCGATCGCCGCCCGGCTCGCCCCCCTTGGGATCGCCGAGGACACCGAGGGCTCGATTCGCGTGCCTGCGGCATTCTGCGGCATCGCAGGGTTCAGGCCCACGACGGGCCGTTACTCGACTGAAGGCTGCGTGCCGATCTCGCCCCTGTTCGATCAGGTGGGCCCGCACGCGCGCGGCGTTGCCGATCTCGTGCTGTTCGACTCGGGCGTCACCGGGGAGGCGCCGCTCGCGCCGGCTGCCTCGCTGCGTGGCGTGCGTCTTGGTGTCGCACGCGACTACTGGTTCGCGGGTCTCGATCCCGAAGTGGAGCGGGTCGCCGCTGCACGCCTTACAGCGGCTCGAGAACGCCGGCGCGGTCCTTGTCGAGGCGCCCCTGCCCGGCGTCGGCGCCCTCGTCGATCATGCGACCGATCAGATCCAGAATCACGACGTGCGCTTCGCCCTCGCCCGCTATCTGGCGACTTACGGCGCGCCTGTGGACCTGGAGCAGCTCATCGAGCGTGCAAGTCCGGATATCCAGGCGGTATTCCGCAGCGACGTCTTGCCGGGCGGCAAGAATTTCGTGAACGAGACGGTGTATGTGGCGGCGCGCGATCGCTATGTGCCCGAGCTCAAGCGCGCCTATCACGACTATTTCGCGCGCCACCGGCTGGATGCGATGGTGTTTCCCGCAACGCGTGTGCCCGCGCCGCTCATCGGCGATGAGACGACGCTCGACATCGCCGGACAGCCCGTGCCTTTCGAGGACGCGGTGGCCCGCAACATCGCGCCCGGCAGTACTGCCGGTATCCCGGGGCTGGTGTTGCCTGCGGGACTCACTGCCGGCGGGCTGCCGGTGGCGCTCGAGTTCGACGCGCCGGCAGGCTCGGATCGTTCGCTCCTCTCGATCGGAGCGCCGCTCGAGCAGGCGCTTGGGCGCATCGCCGCTCCGCCGGGTTAGACTAGCGCCGGCTCCTCCCACCGCCATCCAAGGTAAGGCCCCCGCATGATCAAAGTCAGCGTTCTATATCCCAACAAGCCCGGGTCGCACTTCGACATGAGCTACTACATCAACACGCACATGCCGCTCGCGATGCGTCTGCTCGCCAAGGGATTGCGCAAGACCGAGGTCGATGCCGGCATCCAGGGTACGAGTCCCGGCGAGCCGCCGCCCTTTTTCGGCGGATGCCAGTTCTATTTCGATTCCATCGATGCTTTCCTCGAAGTGTGGAAATCCGCCGCACCGGAGCTGACCGCCGACATTCCGCGCTACACCGACGTCGCGCCGCTCATTCAGTTCAACGAGGTCAAGCTGTCGCTGTGAGCCGGCATGCCGATTCACTCGTATTTCTCGACGCTCGTGTACACGGCTGCGCTGCAAAGACGCGGGACGCGGGAGCTCAATGCCCGGCTCCTCAGGGAATGCCGGCAGCTGCGCGCCGACGATGCCTCCGGACGACGCTGGTCCGCGGCGAATTATCCCGGCGGCTATACCTCCTACGCCTCCGCGCACCGGCTGCAACGTCTCTCGCCCACGTTCGCGGCAGCTCGAGCGCAAGCTCGCGCGGCACGTGCAGGCCTTCGCCGCCGCCGTCGAGTGGGATCTCGCGGGCCGGCCGCTGTCGATGACCGATTGCTGGGTCAACATCATGCCGCGACGGCACCGCGCATCCGGCGCACCTGCATCCGCTCTCGACCTTGAGCGGCACCTACTACGTGGAGACTCCGCGCGGCTCGCCCGGCCTCAAGTTCGAGGATCCGCGGCTCGAGCGCTTCATGGCCGCGCCCCCGCGCAAGGCGCGGGCGCGCCCGGCCAACAAAGCGTGGATCACCGTCCCGGCGAAGGCCGGACATCTGGTACTGTTCGAAAGCTGGCTGCGTCACGAAGTCGCGCCCGAAGCCTACGCGGGCGAGCGCGTCAGCGTGAGCTTCAACTACAACTGGTTCTAAGAAATTTCCATGACCACCTCGACGACCGACGCCACCATGGCGGTCTATCTCGACCTCGAGAACATCGCCCTCGGCGCGCGCGATGCCAACTATCCGAGCTTCGACGTCGGCAAGGTGCTCGAGCGGCTGCTGCTCAAGGGCGACATCGTGGTGAAGAAGGCCTACTGCGACTTCGAGCGCTACAAGGACTTCAAGCGCGGCCTGCACGAGGCGGCGTTCGAGCTCATCGAGATTCCGCACGTGCGCCAGTCCGGCAAGAACTCCGCCGACATCCGCATGGTCGTCGACGCGCTCGACCTGTGCTACACCAAGGGCCACGTCGATACCTTCGTCATCATCAGCGGCGACTCGGACTTCTCGCCGCTCGTGAGCAAGCTGCGCGAGAACGCCAAGACGGTCATCGGGGTCGGGGTCAAGAACTCGACCTCCGATCTGTTCCTCAACAATTGCGACGAGTTCATCTACTACGACGATCTCGTCCGCAAGGAACGCTCGCGGCGGCGGCCACTCGGCCGCGGGCCCCGCGATCGCGCGCCGAGCGACCCGCCGCCGGAAACGAAAGGGCCCGATGCCAGCGAGGCGCTCGATCTCGTCGTCGAGACGCTCGATGCGGTCACCGAGGAGCGCGGCGAGAACGAGCCCATCTGGGGCTCCATGATCAAGCAAGCCATCAAGCGGCGGCACCCCGGCTTCAACGAGCGGTTCTACGGCTTTCGCTCCTTCAACGATCTTGCTGGCCGACGCCGAGAAGCGCGGTCTGCTCAGTCCTGCGACCCGACGAGAAATCAGGCGGTTACACGGTGCGGGTCGCGGAGAAGCCGCCGCGCCCCAAGGGTTGAACTTCATCCCGGCCGCCCTCACTTCGGTGAGACCAGTGGGCTAGACGGCCGGGAATCATGAATACATCGCGTCGACGATCTTGGATGTGGGCAGAAGCTTGCGCGCGCCTCGAGGAGGCGGAGCGCCGGCATCGGCGTTTCTTTGAGCTGCTGGCGGCGCCGTCGGCGGCGCCCGTGTGGGAGCCTCCCGCCAACATTCTCTCGGTGGGGCGCGAGCTCGAGGTCACGGTCGCACTGCCGGGCGCCCGCGCCGACGAGGTGGTCGCGCAAGTGACGCCCTCCGGGCTCTTGATCGAGGCGACCGTGCCGCCGCCCGCCTTTGCGCCGGGCGTCGAGGTGGTTCGACTCGAGATTCCCTACGGCCGGATGCGGCGGCGCATCGAGCTGCCGCCCGGCAGCTACACGCTGCTCGAGTTTCGCCTGGACGACGGCTACCTCTTCCTGCGCTTGACGGGAACCACTCTATGAACGAGAACGCAACCCCCATGACGGCTGCTCCCGCGGCCTCGACTCCCCGAGGACGTGCTCATCATCCTGCCCGCGAGCGACGCGGTGCTGTTTCCCGGCGTGGTGCTGCCCATCGCCGTCCACGGCAAGCGCGCGCTCGCCGCCGCGCAGGAAGCGGTGCGCACGCAGCGCCGCGTAGGCGTGCTCCTACAGTCGACGGAGGGCGAGAACCCCGAGCCCGAGCAGCTGCACCGAGTGGGGACGATCGCCTCCATCGTGCGCTTCGTGACCGCGGCCGACGGCACCCATCACCTGATCGCGCAGGGCGAGCAGCGCTTCACGGTGCTCGACTACGTGAGCCGCGAGCCGTTCCTGGTGGCGCGCATCGAGGCGCACAAGGAGCCGACGTCGGTCGGCAAGCGAGATCGAGGCGCGCGCACTCACCTTGCGCGAGCGCGCCATCGAGGCCGTGCAGCTGCTGCCGCAAGCGCCGGCGGAGCTCGGCAACGCGATCCGCGCCATCGAGTCGCCCGCGACGCTGTCCGACATCGTCGCGAGCTTCATGGACCTCAAGATGACGGAGAAGCAGGAGATCCTGGCGACCTTCGACCTCGAGGAGCGCCTGGATCGCGTGCTCGCGTTCCTCAACCGGCGCATCGAGGTGCTCAAGGTGTCGCGCCAGATCGATGAGCGCACGCGCGAGGCGTTCGATGAGCGGCAGAAAGAGGCGGTGCTGCGCGAGCGGCTGCGTCAAATCCAGAAGGAGCTCGGCGAGAAGGGCGATTCCGGCGCGGAGGTCGAGGATCTGCGCAAAGTCCGTCGCCGAGGCGGCGATGCCCCCGGAAGCGGAAGAGCAGGCGCAGCGCGAGCTCGCCCGCCTCGAGCGCATGCCCGAGGGCGCCGCGGAATACTCCATGACGCGCAATTATCTCGACTGGCTGATCGCCATGCCCTGGTCGAAGCTCGATCCGGAGCAGCTCGACATCGACCGCGCGCGCGCCATCCTCGATGAGGATCACTACGGTCTGGAGAAGGTGAAGCGGCGCATCCTCGAGTTCCTCGCGGTGCGCAAGCTCAACCCCGAGGGACGCAGCCCCATCCTGTGCTTCGTCGGTCCGCCCGGCGTCGGCAAGACCTCGCTCGGCCAGAGCATCGCGAAGGCGCTCGGATTGCAGTTCCGGCGGGTGAGTCTCGGCGGCGTGCACGACGAGGCCGAGATCCGCGGCCATCGGCGCACCTACATCGGCTCGCTGCCGGGGAACATCGTGCAGGCGATGCGCAAGGCCGGCCGCCGCAATCCCGTGCTCATGCTCGACGAGGTGGACAAGCTCTCGGCGAGCCACCAGGGCGACCCGTTCTCGGCGCTGCTCGAGGTGCTCGATCCGGAGCAGAACAACACGTTCCGAGACAACTATCTCGGCGTGCCCTTCGATCTGTCGAAGGTGCTGTTCATCGGCACCGCGAACGTGCTCGACGCCATTCCCGGCGCCGCTGCGCGATCGCATGGAAATCATCGAGCTCGCGGGCTACACCGAGGAGGAGAAGCTGCAGATCGCGCGGCGCCACCTGCTCACGCGGCAGCTGTCCGCCAACGGCCTGAAGGCCGATCAGGTGCAGATCTCGGACGAGGCGCTGCGCCACGTCATCGCCGACTACACCCGCGAGGCAGGCGTGCGCAGGCTCGAGCGGCAGATCGGCGCGCTGTTGCGCAACGCCGCGGTGTCGATCGCCTCCGGGCGCGCCACGCAGGTGTCGATCGACGCCGGCGACGTTCAGGCATCCTCGGGCCGCCGCGCTTCGAGAACGAGCTCGCGCTGCGCACGAGCGTGCCGGGCGTGGCCACGGGTCTCGCCTGGACGCCGGCGGGCGGCGACATCCTGTTCATCGAATCGAGCCGCGTGCGCGGCAGCGGCAAGCTCATCCTGACCGGCCAGCTCGGCGAGGTCATGAAGGAGAGCGCGCAGGCGGCGGTCACCCTGGTGAAGTCGCAGGCGGAGCGTCTCGGCATCGACCCGGCGGTGCTCGACAACAGCGATCTGCACATTCACGTGCCCGCGGGCGCCATCCCGAAAGACGGCCCGAGCGCGGGCGTCGCGATGGCGACCTCGCTCGCCTCGCTCCTGACCCAGCGCACGGTGCGCGCGGATGTGGCCATGACCGGGGAGATCAGCCTGCGCGGCGTGGTGCTGCCGGTGGGCGGCATCAAGGAGAAGGTCGTCGCGGCCGCGCGTGCCGGCATTCGCACCGTCATCCTGCCGGCGCGCAATCGCCGCGATCTCGAGGACATTCCGGAGAGCGTGCGCAATCGGATCGAGTTCGTCTGGGCGGAGAAGATCGACGATGTGCTCGCGCGCGCGCTGGAGGATGCTCCCGCGCGAGCGCGCGGCGGCCTGAGGTCCCCTCGCCAATCGCCCTGCGTGTCCCCAGCGTGAACGCGTAGCTCTTGGTGAACTCTGAAGGGCGGAGCGATTCCACGCTCCGCCCCGCGCCTGTTCGCACCACGCTCGAGGCTTTAAGAGTGACTGCGCGCCGCCACGGGCGCCCCATCGACTCCGCCTATGACGATTTCAACGCGACGATTGAGCTGCCGGCCGCCAGAATCGACGTTACTCGCGACGCCGAAGTCCTTGCCGTACCCCCGGGTGACGATCCGCGACGAGTCGATTCCACGGTTGACCAGCACATTCCTTACCGTGTCAGCGCGTCGCTCGGACAAGCTCAAGTTGAAGGAGTCCGTACCCACGTTGTCGGTATAGCCATCGATTTCGACCCGCCGTTCGGGGTGATCGGTCAGAAACACCACGAGTTGATCCAGGTTTCGAGAAGCGCCGGGATTCAGATCCGCCTTGCCCGTATCGAACAGCACATCGCCGAGCGTCAGCACCAGGCCGCGATCCGTGGGTTTCGCCTTGAGCGCGTCGAGTTCCGCTTGTATCGCAGCCGTTTGCTGGTTGGCCTGATCTCGCGCCGCATCGGCAGTGGCGACTTCCTTGGTCCTCGCGCTCAACTGAATTTGATCGCGGTCGGCCTTGCCGGCGGCGACTCGCGCGTCATTCGCCTTGGCGGACGCCTTGAGCTGCGCCAGATGGGCCGTCTGCGCGGCAAGGTAGGCGGGTTGGTCGATACCCTTCTCGTCATGAGCCGCGGCTGCCGCTTCGGCCGCGTCGAGCTCCTTCCGAGCCGTGTGCATGTCCAATGCGGCATAGGTTGCCACGTTGGGGTCCGCTTCCGCGGAGCGAACCGCGCTGCGCGCGTTTTCCAGCGCAACGTTGGGTTGAGGGACCGATGCGCACGCCGCCATGGCGAGTGCGAAGGAAATTGCCGCAATGAGCTTGGTATTCATGTGTATTCCTGTTTATTGAGCCGGTTGCGAGGGGCGGCTCGCTTCTTGACGTAGGGTTTGCAGACTGGCATCGAATTCGACCGCTGCTTTGCTCGAACGCACTTGCGCTGCGGTCGCCTCCGCGACCTGTGCGTCTATGTTGGCTTGGTCGGCCCAATCGGCGGCCGCCTTATCGTGGTGTTTCGCATTGTCCTTCTCGGCGACGGCGAGTTTGTCGCGTGCCGAGGCCATTTGAACCGGCGCCGCTTCAGGCCCCCCCGCTTGTTCTGCTTGCCCGATTGCGGCCTTCGCGACCGCAATCTTATCGGCGGCGACGTGGTCGCCGCCTTGAGCCGCGAGACAGAACGTGCTTGCCACCAGCGCGAGCGACACTCGAGCTACATTCGAAAGTGTTTTATCCATAGTCGATATCCTTATTTATCCGGGCAGAAACAATCCGAAGCTCGACGATTCGTCGGCCAAGCCCAGATGGCGGGTTAGGTAATGGGTCGCGGGAGGGTCCCGGCGTGCTTCGGTACGCGCTTGAACTTGAGCGCTATATGACGGAGTTTCGCAGCACGAAGAATGACAGCTTGGAGGTGACCCCCCAGGTAGGCGGTCGGGTTCAACCTCTGTAGGACAAACGTGCTTTCGCTCGCCTGGCGGTGATTTTTGCCGCTAGCGGGGAGCGAGCTGCTGCAACCTGGCAATGCGCTCGAGCGCCGGCGGGTGCGAGTCGTAGAACGCCGAGTGCACCGGATCCGGTGTCAGCGTGGCGGCATTGTCGCGATAGAGCTTGACCAGCGCCGCCGCGAGCCGGTCCGCGCTCGCGTACCGCACGGCGAAGTCGTCGGCTTCGCGCTCGTGGCGCCGCGACCACCAGGCCTCGAGCGGCGTCGCGAAATACGTGAACACCGGCACCACCACCAGGAAAAGCAGCAGCGCCATGGCGGGCGAAGGCGCGGCCACGCCGAGGGTCGCGTAGAACGCCGGCTGCTGCGCGAGCCAGCCGAGGAGCGCGAGTCCGGCCAGCATCGACAGGCCCGACACCGCGAGGCGCTGGCGCACGTGATGCAGCCGGAAATGGCCCAGCTCGTGCGCGAGCACCGCCTCGATCTCCTCCGGATCGATGCGCTCGAGCAGCGTATCGAAGAACACGATGCGCTTGTTGCGGCCGATGCCCGTGAAGTAGGCATTGCCGTGCGCCGAGCGGCGCGATCCGTCCATCACGAACACCCCTCCTCCGGCCGTGAAGCCGCAGCGCGCGAGCAGCGCTTCCACGCGCTCGCGCAGGGCCGCGTCGTCGAGCGGCGAGAACCGATTGAACAGCGGCGCGATGAAGCGCGGGGCAGCCCACGCGAGCGTGAGGCTGACGGCGAGCCAGACGAGCCACGCCCACAGCCACCACCACGCGCCCGCCCGATCCATCAACGCGAGCGTCGCGAGTGCCAGGGGCGCGCCGATCGCGAATCCCGAGCACCCATCGCTTGAGCAGGTCGAGCGCGAACAGGCGCGGCGTGATCCGGTTGAACCCGAACCGCGCCTCGATGCGAAACGTGCGCCACAGCGCGAACGGCAAGCCCACGAGCTGCAGAAGAAACAGCACGCAGAGCACGAGCACCGTGCCCTGCCAGGGCTCGGGCCAGTGCGCACGGCCGACGAGCATCTGTATCGCCGCGAGGCCGCCGCCGAGCGTGAGCGCGAGCTTGATCAGCGCCTCGAACACCGTCGCCCAGCGGGTCACGCGGCCGCGGGCCACGGTGTAGTCGGCAGCGCGCTGCTGCTCCGCGAGCGCGATCCGGCCCGAGAAGAGCTCGGGCACGCGGTCGCGGTGCGCACGCACCGCCGCGATCTGGCGCGAGGCAGCCACAGACGGACGGCGGTTTCGGCGATGAGCGCCGCCACGAACAGCACGGTGAAGCCGCGCAGCGCGGAGCTCGCGAGCGTCGAGATCATGGAAACAGCGTAGACGAATTCGCCGGCGAGCGAAATATCAGCGGCCTCTCCACAACCCGACCGTCGTCCGCGGGCGCGAGGGCCAGCTCCGCGCGCGCCGTCGCCTCGGTCACCAAGTGGTGATGCGGCGACAAGTCGCACACCGGATCGGCATTGGCCGCATCGCCCGGTCAGCAAGTACGCCTGACAACGGCAGCCGCCGAAGTCGCGAGTTTTTTCCGGACAGCTGCGGCAGGGCTCCTTCATCCAGTCGAAACCGCGGAAGTGGTTGAAGGCCTGGGATTCAAACCAGACGTGCTCGACGCTCGCGCTCTTCACGTTCGGGAAGTCGAGCCCGGGAAGCATGCGCGCGGCGTGACACGGCAGCGCCGTGCCGTCCGGCGTCACCGTCAAGAAGATCGACCCCAGCCCGTTCATGCAGGGCTTCGGCCGGCGCTCGAAGTAATCGGGCACCACGAAGAAAATGCGCATGGCGCGATCGGTGCGCTCGCGAAAGCGCCGCGTCACCTCCTCGGCGCGCTCGACCTGCGCGCGGCTCGGCATCAGCTGCTCGCGGTTGTGCCACGCCCAGCCGTAGAACTGCGTGTTGGCGAGCTCCACGTAATCCGCGCCCATGCGCATGCGCCATCTCGAGGATTTCCTCGACGTGATCGATGTTGAGGCGGTGCAGGACCACGTTGAGCACCATCGGGTAGTCGTATTGCTTGATGAGCGCCGCGACCTTGGACTTCAAATCGAACGTGCGCGTCGAGCTCAGGAAATCGTTCATCTGGCGCGTGCTGTCCTGGAAGGAGAGCTGGATGTGATCGAGTCCCGCCTTCTTCAGGGCGCGGATGCGCGGCTCGGTGAGCCCGACGCCGGACGTGATGAGGTTGATGTAGAACCCGAGCTCGTGCGCCTCGGCGACCAGCGTCTCGAGATCGTCGCGCGCCAGCGGCTCTCCGCCCGAGAGCCCGAGCTGCACGGCGCCGAGCGCGCGCGCCTCGCGCAGCACCTTGATCCACTCCTGCGTGTCGAGCTCGGGGCCGCTGCGCGCGAAATCCGTGGGGTTGTAGCAAAAGGCACAGTGCAGAGGACATCGGTAAGTGAGCTCGAGCAAGAGCCACAGCGGCGGCCCGGGCGCGCGGGCCGGGCGCCCGCTCGCCGAGATCCGCGCATCCGCCGGCGGCCGCGGCGCTCATGGCAGCGACACCCAGTGCTTCTCGTGCGCCATGGCGACGAACGCCATCACGTCGTCCTTCAACCCGCTGGGTCGAGAACGCCTGCTCGAGGCTCGCCGTGATCTCATCGATGGTCGACGGCGCCGTCGCAGCGCTTCATGATCTCGCCGGCGCTCGCGTTCAGCTTGATCATGCCTTCCGGATAGAGCAGCACGAAGGCGTTCTGCGCGGCCTCCCACTGCAGGCGGAATCCGCGTCCGATGGCGGGCCGCGATTGCGCGCTCAGCTCGCTCACAACGGCACCCCGTAGCGCAACGCCATGGCATCGCTCATCTGCCACAGCACGTCGAGCTTGAACTTCAGGATCTCGAGCGCGCGCTCCTGCGCCTGCGCGCGTCGTGAAATGATCGAGGGTGAAGGCAAGGCCGAACTCGACGTCGCGCCGCGCGAGGCTCACCCGGCTCTGGAAATACTTGAGGCCCGCGGGGTCGATCCAGCGGTAATGCTCCGGCCAGTTGGCGAGGCGCTGCTTGTGAATCTCCGGCGCAAACAGCTCGGTGAGCGAGGAGCAGATCGCTTCCGGCCACGGCGCCCGGCGTGCGAAGTTGACATAGGCGTCCACCGCGAAGCGCACGCCCGGGAGCACCTCGGTGAGCGCTTCGACGTTCTCGCGCGACAAGCCCCACCGCCTCCGCCAGCCGCAACCAGGAATCGATTCCGCCCGGATCCCCGCCGTAACCGTCGTGATCGAGGATGCGCTGCACCCAGTTGCGGCGCACTGCGCGATCGGGGCAGTTGGCGAGAATGGCGGCGTCCTTGATCGGGATGCTCACCTGGTAGTAGTAGCGATTCGCGACCCAGCCCTGAATCTGCTCGCGGCTCGCCTTGCCGGTGTTCAACACCACGTTGAACGGATGATGGATATGATAGGCGGCGCCCTGCCGCCGCAACTGCGACTCGAACTCCGCGCGGCTCCAGGGTGCGGCTCGGCTCGCGCTCATAGCGCGATTTCCATGCCGTCCAGCGCCACCTCGACACCGCGGCGCTCGAGCTCGCGCGCCTCGTCCGAGGATTCGTTCAGGATCGGATTCGTGTTGTTGATGTGGATCAAGATTTTGCGCACGCCCGCGGGCAGCCGGCCGAGCCAATCGAGCATGCCGTCCTCGCCGCTCTGGGCCAGATGGCCGAGATCGCGGGCGCGCTTTTTCGAGACGCCCACGCGAATCATCTCATCGTCGCTCCAGAACGTGCCGTCGACGAGCACGCACGCGGCCCGCTGCATGGATTCGAACAGCCGCTCGTCGATTGCACCGAGTCCCGGAGCGTACACGGCCGATCGGCCGCTGCGCGCCGTCCTCGAGGACGAGCGCCACGTTGTCGCCCGGAACCGGCGCGGCGCGATTCGGCGAATACGGCGCGGGCTTGCTCGCCACCGGCAAGGCGCGCCATCGAACGTCCTCCACCTCCTGCGACCACGAACGGCCGGTCGAGCTCGATGCGGCGCCGATCGACCCCGCAAAAGTGGGCCAGCACCCCGAGCACCGGATTGCCGCTGGGTCAGGTCGGCAGTAGGTGCTGTCCGTGCACCAGACCGGCCACGGGCGGGTGGATTCGCGCAGCATGTAAAGCCCCGTCGTGTGATCGACCTGTCCGTCGACCAGGACGACGGCGCAGCAGCGCGCTGTCGCGCAGGGCGCGGTTCGGTTGCAGATCCGGGATGACGCCTGCAACTGCGCCCGGATGTCCGGCGAGGCATTCACGAGCATCCAGCGGTCCGGGTCCTGGCCGCTGACGGCGATCGAGGATTGCGTGCGCGCTCGGGCGCGCAGGGTGCCGGCCCGGAACGCCCGGCAATTCGGGCAATTGCAGTTCCATTGAGGAAAGCCGCCGCCGGCGGCCGACCCCAGGATGCGAATTTTCACGGAAGAGTGGGCGCGCCCGCGGCTGCGGGCGCGCGCCCTATCGGCATATCAGCGATTGGCCACGTACATGGTGATTTCCATGCCGAACCGAAACTCAGTCGCTTGCGGGGTTTCCCATTTCATGAGGCTGCTCCAAAAGAGTGCTACGCCATCCATGCTCCGCCGGCACGCGTCCGGCAAGTATCGGCGCCGTCATGAAATTCGGCTCATGATTTTCATGAGCGCCTCAATGGGCTTGCCGCGCCGGCCGCTGCCGCGATACCGCGGCGCGAGGCCGCTGGGCACCTCCCTGGTACCATGCGTGCATGAGACTGCGCACGCGGTTGAATCTCGTCGTGGCCGCCCTGAGCGCCGCGTTCGTGATCGTGCTGATCGCGGCCGAGATCGAGGCCACCCGCGAGTCGGTGCGCGAGGAGATCGAGGCGGCCAATCGCGTGGCCTCGCAATTGCTCGGCCGGCTGACGGCGCTGTACTCCAAGATCGGCGGTCCGGACCTGGTGCTGCAGTTCCTCGATCAGCTCGGCCGGGTGCGCGCCAACGAGGTGTACCTCGTGTCGGCCGGCGGCGAAGTGCTGTATCGCTCGCCGCCCGCCACCTACAAGGCGGGCCGCGAGGCGCCGGCGTGGTTCGCGCGGCTCTTCACGCCGCAATCGGCGCGCGAGACCTTCGACCTGCGCGGCGGCGTGCGCCTGGTGGTCGAAGCGCAGCCCTCGCGCGCCGTGCTCGATGCCTGGGACGAGATCGTGCGTCTCTCGACGGTGGGCGCCGTCATGCTGATCGTGGTCAACGGCAGTCGCCTTCTGGTCGGTGGCGCGCTTGTTCAAGCCCATTCCGGTCATCGCCGACGGACTCGAGCGGCTGCAGCGCGGCGATCTCGCCTTCCGGTTGCCGCCGCTACCGGGCTCCGAGGCGAACGTCATCGGCAGCGCCTTCAATCGCATGGCGGCGGCTCTCGAGGACAAGGTGCGCGCCGAGCGTCAGGCGCGCGATGCGGAGGCGCGCCTCGAGGAGCGCCGCGAAATGGCCTCGCTCGCCGATCAGCGCGTCGAGGAGGAGCGGCGGCTCATCGCGCACGAGCTGCACGACGAGTTCGGCCAGTCGGTCACCGCGATCCGCAGCCTCGCGCTCGCCATCGCCGCGCAAGCGGGCGATGCGGGACGCCATCGGCGACACGGCGCGGCTGATCTCCGACGAGGCCGCGCGCCTCTACGATGCCATGCACAGCCTCATTCCGCGCCTCGCGCCGCTCTCGCTCGACGCGCTCGGGCTCTCCGCCACGCTCGAGAACCTGGTGCGCGACTGGCAGCGCCGCCATGTCGCGGTGACCATCGATCTCGAGCACAAGCTTCCGCCCGATCTCGGCCCGAGCGTGGCGCTCGCCGTCTATCGCGTGGTCCAGGAGGGCTTGATCAACGCGCTGCGCCACGCGCAGGCCACGCGGATCAGCATTGTGGTCGACGGCACCGAGGAGCGGATCCGCGTGAGCGTCGCCGACGACGGCGTCGGTCTGCCGGCAGACTGGGCGCGGCCCGGGCATTTCGGCCTGCGCGGACTCACCGATCGCGTCGCACAGCTCGGCGGCAGGTTCGAGGTCGGCAGCGACGGCGCGCGGGGCACTCGGCTCGCGGCCGAGATTCCCTTGAGGTGGCGGCATGATTCGGGTGCTGCTGGTCGACGATCACGCCGTGGTGCGAACCGGCTTTCGGCTCCTGCTGCAATCGACCGGCGAGGTCTCGGTGGTCGGCCGAGGCGGAATCGGGCGAGGCCGCCTGCCGGCTGTATGCCGAGCTCGAGCCCGACGTCGTGGTCATGGACATCGCCATGCCCGGCATGGGCGGTCTCGAGGCGCTGCGGCGCATGCGGGCGCGTCATCCGCAGGTGCGGGTGCTGACGCTCTCCGCGCACGACGATCCGATGCACGCGCGCCGCTGCCTTGCAGGAAGGTGCGCTCGGCTTTCTGTCCAAGCGCAGTGCGCCCGAGGCGCTGGTGCAGGCGGTCACCGTCGTGGCGTCCGGGCGGCGCTATCTCGATGCGGCGCTCGCCCAGAAGCTCGCGCTCGCCGAATTCGAGGGCGCCTCGAAATCGCCGGTGGAGCGGCTCTCGGAACGCGAGTTCGAGGTGTTCGTGCGCCTCGCGGGCGGCGCCACGGTGCAGCGCATCGCGCAGGATCTGAAGCTCTCCGCCTCGACGGTCGGCACGCATCTGTACAACATCAAGCAAAAGCTCGGCGTGCGAGAATCAATCCGAGCTCACCTTGATCGCCATCCGCCACAAGCTCATCGAGGCTTAGGAGCGTAGCGCGCCATGACCGTCATGACGACCGGCCAGGCGATCGCCGAATCGCTCATCGCGCACGGCGTGGACACCGTGTTCGGGATTCCCGGCGCGCACATGTACGATTTCAACGATGCGCTCGCGCAGCGGCGCGAGGCGCTGCGCTTCATCACCACGCGCCACGAGCAAGGCGCGGGCTACATGGCCTACGGCTACGCGAAATCCACCGGCCGTCCCGGCGTCTACACCGTCGTCCCGGGTCCGGGACTTCTGAACTCGGCTGCGGCGCTGTGTACCGCCTACGGCGCAACCGCGCCGGTGCTTTGCATCACCGGCAACATCATGTCGCATCTCATCGGCAGGGCCGCGGGCAGCTGCACGAGCTTCCCGATCAGCTGGCGCTCGCTGCGCGGCCTCACCAAGTGGGCCGAGCGCATCGATCATCCGACCGAGGCGCCGCGCGTGATGGCGGAGGCCTTCCGCCAGCTCGCCTCGGGACGCGTGCGTCCGGTCGCGGTCGAGGCGCCCTGGAACGTGTTCGGCATGAAGGCCGAGGTGGCCCCGACGGCACCGCTCGGCGCATATGCCGCCGCCGGCTGCCGACCCCGACGCGGTCGCGCCGCGGCGCGGCTCATCGCCGCGGCAAGAGGCCGCTGATCACCGTGGGCGCCGGCGCGCTCGCATGCCGGCGAGGCCGTGCTTGCGCTCGCACGCTTGCTGCAGGCCCCGGTCACCGCGCATCGCAGCGGCCGCGGCGTCGTGAGCGATGACTCGCCCTATGGCCTGCGCTCGGTGGCGGCGTACGAGTACTGGAAGGATGCGGACCTGCTCATCGGCATCGGCAGCCGCCTGGAGCTGCAGCATTTCCGCTGGCGGTTCCTGCCGCGCGGCGTGAAAATCGTGCGCATCGACATCGATCCCACGGAGATGGTGCGGCTCGAGCCCGGACGTCGGCCTCGTCACCGACGCGACGCTCGGCACGCAGGCCTTGGTCGCAGCGCTCGAGCCTCTCGTCGGCCGCCGCGCCTCGCGCGAGGCGGAGTTCGAGGAGATCAAGGCGCGCGCCGACGCGGTGATTCAGCGCATTCAGCCGCAGATGAGCTATCTCGATGCGATTCGCCGCGTGCTGCCGCGCACGGCTTCTTCGTCGAAGAGATCTCGCAGGTCGGTTTCACCGCGCGCTTCGGATTTCCCGTATACGGTCCGCGGCAATATGTCACCGGTGGCTACCAGGACAATCTCGGCTTCGGCTTCAACACCGCGCTCGGCGTGAAGGTCGCGCATCCGCGCGAGGCCGTCGTGTCGATCAGCGGCGACGGTGGATTTCTATTCGGTTGCCAGGAGCTCGCGACCGCCGTCCAGCATTCGATCAATCTCGTCACCGTCGTCTTCAACAATGGCAGTTACGGCAACGTGCGCCGCGATCAGCTGGAGCAATACGACGGCCGGCTCCTCGGTGCGGATCTGACCAATCCGGATTTCGTGCGCCTGGCGGAAAGCTTCGGAGCGCGGGGGCTGCGAGCGCGCCATCCGGCCGAGCTCGAGCAACAGCTCGAGGCGGCACTCGCCGCGGACGTGCCCACCGTCATCGAAGTGCCGGTCGAGCGAGGCAGCGAGACCTCGCCGTGGCCGCTGACCTTACCGCACGCACCGGGCCGGTCGTAGGGCGAGTCACGGCGCCGATCGAGATGCGGTAATCCTGTCCCGGCGGACGCGCCGCCCGGCACACCCCAGTAGGTGAAGTCGAGCCGCTGCCCCGGCTTGAGCTTCGAGGTGTCGAGATGCAGCACGTGCACGCCGAGCGCGTTCGGCGTGGTCGTTGCGTCGGTCACGTTCTGCCAGCCATCGAAGCCGTAGTGCACGTTGGCGGGCGCGGGCAGCGCGATGATGAGCGAAACGCCCGCCTGCATGTCGCCGATGGGCGCGTGCGGAGCCCAGATGGCCCGCGCGCGACTCGACGCGATCGCCGCGATAGCGCCGCCAGACGGCTTCGGGGCGATCGAAAGGGCGCTCGAGCGCGCGCGACGCGACGAGCTTCACGAACTCCGCATGCGTCCAGGCGAGCGGCATGGCCGATCCGGTCGCTTGCCCGAATTGCAGTCCGCGTTGCGGGTATCGACGGGGCATCCCAGATCTGCTCCGGCAACATCCCGCCCGGCGAGGCCATGCGCGCCATTGCGTCCATGAGCGGCAACGGATCGCGGCCGCAAGCAATCTCGTAATGCGCGCGCTCGCCGGTGAGCAGCGGCCAGGGGCGGCCGCGGCCGACCCCGTCGTATGCGCTACCGTCGTCGTGCTCGCCGTAGCCGTCGTCGAAATAGCGACGCCAGCACGGGCCGTTCGGTGTATCGACCTTGAGCAACGCATCGGCGAGCCGCACGCTCCCCAGGATCAACGGATCGTCGGGCCGGCGCAGACCGAAGCGCACCAGCTGCAGGAAATCCACGCCGAACTGCGCCGCGGCCGGCAGACCCGGATCGAATGCCTGATTCCTGATCGACAGGACCTTGTCCAAGGCACCGCGGTCGGCGATCGCTTGCGAGGGCGCGACGCGCACGTAGTAGCCCGGGATTCCGTACTGTCGCGCGAGCGGCGTGTCGTGCACGGCGGTCCAGTCCTCGAGACGCGAATTCCAGAAATCCGCGAAATCGAGTGCGAGCTCGCGCGCATCGGCCGGCAGGTACTCGGCGCCGCAGACCAGAGCCGCAATGCACGCGGCGAGCGTGAAGGTGTTGAGGCCGGCGGTCTCTTCCCAGCGGTCCTGATCGCTCTGCGGCCCGTGACGGACGATGATAGGAGAGCGCGCGCAGCACCATGTCGGCGACTTCCGTGCCTTCGAGCGCGCCACGCTCGCGCGAGCAGCGCCGCCAGCACCACCGGCAGCGCCGTCTCGTCGAGCTGCACGCCGGTCCAGTACGGCTTGCCGCCGAGATACTGATTCTGATACCAGTGCCCGTCGGCGAGCTGCGAGGCGCGCAGGTATCTCAAGGTGTTGCCGGCCTCGCGCGTCGCGCCCACCGCCAGAAACGCGCCGGCGCACTCGACCAGATCGCGGGGCCACACGAGGTGATATCCCTCGCGCTCCTCCTTGGTGTTGCCCCACGGGACGCTCAAGCTCGCGACCATCGCTCCGGGATAGGTCTTGTCCTGATGAACGCGCAGCACCATGGCCGAGATTTGAAACTGCCGCATGCAGTTGGGCGGGCAGACCCCGCAGGTACTCCGCCGGCAGCTGCGATCTCGCGTACCACGCCCGCCATCCCGCGAGGTGACGCTCGCGAGTGGCCTCGAACGGCTCGAACAAGCGCCGTGAGCGCGAGCGTTGCGGCCGCCTCGCAACTCGAGCCGAAGGCGAGCGCGAGTGTGCAGCGCCCTAGGCAGCTCGCCGAGCAACGCCACGTTGCCGGGTCCCGCCGAGCCGTACTCCCAGCGTCATGGCGCCGTTGCGCGAGAAATCCTGCCATCCGTCGCTCGTGCCGACGTAGCCGGCGCTCGCACGGCCGAGCGCGTCGCGCTGCACCTCGTCGACCGCCGCGAGCGCCAGCGCGTACGGCCCCTGCTGGGCCTGCAGGACGCGCCGGCCGCCGTGATCGGCGACCTCGGCGTAGTTGTCCCGGCCCGTGCCCCCGAGATGCGGCGAGAGCAGCGCGTAAGGGCGCAGCTCCGCATCTCCGCTGAGCGCAACGTCGATCAGCATCGCGTCGCGCTCCGAGCCGGGCACGATCGTGAGCGTCAACTGGAAGCGAGCGTGGCGATGGACGATGTGCACCGCCGGAATGCCGGGCTCGAGGAGGTCGACCGTGTGCTGCCAGAGCCGCTTCACCTCCACCCAAAAGCCCTTGCCATCGGCCACGATAAAACCGAGGTCGCGGATTTGCGGAATGATCTACGCGCGGATAGTAGACCTCGTTCAGGATGCCGCCGCCGATGGTGAACCAGAGTCGCGAGCGGCCCGCGGAGCAGCCGACCATCTCCTTATTGCTGGTGCTCCAGGTCGGCTGCAGGCCGGGGCCGCCCGGCGCCGCGCCGCCGCCCGCGGGACTCAAGATAGGTCGGGGGACGCGAGCCGCGCCCCCGCGCGAGCCGCGCCCAGCATCGCCACGTCGGGGTTCACGATGAGCCGGGTCGGAATGGCCTTGACGAACGGCGACAGCCGGCCCTTGTCCTCGAAGCGTTGGCGAAAGGCGCTCTGCACGAGAAATGCCTCGATCTTCTGCGCAATGCCGCCGGCGATGTACACCCCGCCGCGCGCGCCATGCGCGAGCGCGAGATCGCCGGCGACGGCGCCGAATACCGCGCAGAACATCGACAGCGTCGCCCGGCAGGCGGCGTCCTTGGCGGCGCCCGCCGTGATCTCGGCGGCCGTCAGCGCTTGCGGCGCGCGCCCCGCCAATCGCTCGAGAGTCTTGTAAAGCGCCTCGAGGCCGCCGCCCGACAAGATACGCTCCACCGACACGCGGCCGTGGTCCTTCTCCTTCCACATGAGCTGCAGGGCCGCGAGCTCCTGCGCATCGCTCGGCGCGAATCCGATGTGGCCTCCCTCGGTCGCCATGGGCACCGAACGCCCGCGATCGCGCGCGAGACAGGAGACGCCGAAGCCGGTGCCCGGGCCGAGGATGGTAATGGTTCCCGCCTTGCTTCCCGGCAGTGCCGGGCCGATGGTGCGCAGGTCCTTGTCGGTCAGAACCTCCGCGGCGAAGGCGAGCACGGCGAAATCGTTCACGAGTGCCGCGTGCTCGAAGCCGAATTTCTTGAGGTCGTCTTCCGCAATGTTCCAGCCGCGATTCGTGAACTGCGCGGTGCCGTCCGTCACGGGACCGGCCACGGCAATCGCAGCGACGTCCGGACGCGGCGCGCCCGTCCGATCGAAGTAGGTGCGCAAGGCGTCGAGGAACGTGGGGAAGCCCCCCTCCAGATCCTGCCGCTCCCGGATCGTCCAAGGCGGTAGACCGGTGGCGTCGACGATGGCAAAGCGAGCGTGCGTGCCGCCGACGTCGCCCACGAGGATGTTCTTAGCCAGGCGAATCCCCCGAGCTCCGGCTTTCGCCGCGCAATCGCTGATCCACTTCCGCTTCCGCCGCGAGCCAGTCCTCCATCTCGTGGCCCGGCTTGAAGCCGCGATGCTGCGACCGGAAGTAGGCCGCCTGCGCGATCGATGCGTAACGATCGAGAGGGGGATGCGGCGCCCGCGCCGCCGCCGTATGCGCTGATGTCTTGTCCGCTGCGCGGGTGGGGCTCGACGGCGATTTGCGCTGGCGCGCTCGCACCTTCGGGGGCGAACTGCTCGGTGCGCTCGCAGGCGCCGCACTCTGGGGCGGCGGCGTACTCTGGGGCGGCGCACTGGGGGTTGCGGCACCGTTATCCGGTCGACTACCGGCGCCGCGGGTGGTCCTCTTGCTCGTGGTCATGACATCTCCATAAGAATCGGCCCACCGGATGGGCCTCGATCACCTACGATGGAAATGAGACAGATCGTCGAGTGACGAAAGTGCTCGATATGACTCTAACCGATTTGAGCGGATTGGCAACCCCACGGTCGGTGTGCCTTTGCCCTACATTCGCGCTCATCCGAAGCACCACCGCAGAGGCATGGTGTTGCGCAGCGGCACGACACCTGGGTAACCTGGCCTCGTGAACGAGTCGCGAGTCAGTGGAGTCGGAAGAATCTTGTCAGCTGCCAACCGTCGCATCGGGTGCGGGAGCGTCGCGCTCGCCGTCGCGGCCGTGCTTGCGCTGCTCCTGCCTGCCGTCGGCCACCTCGCCAACGCGCCGCCGCCGCTGCCGATCGATCTCGACGCCTTCGATGCGATGAAGAAGACCGCCCAGTTACCGGACGGCGTGACGCTCGCCTACATCGATACCGGCAATCCGACCGGACCGCCCGTGGTGCTGATTCACGGCTACACGGACAACGCGCGCGACTGGGTGCCGCTGCTGCCCTATCTGTCGAAGCGCTTTCGCCTCATCCTGGTGGACATTCGCGGCCACGGAAAATCGAGCAAGCCGGAGTGCTGCTACACCCGCCTCGATTTTGCCTACGACATCAAGCTTTTGCTCGACGCACTGTCCATCCGGCGGGCCGATGTGATCGGTCACTCGCTGGGCAGCATCATCGCCCAGACGTTCGCCGAGTACTGGCCGGAGCGCACCGACCGCATCGTGCTCATTTCCTCCACCGGCGGCCGCCCACCCGGCTCGACCGCCCCGCCGCAGTTCGATTTCGCCGCCGAGATTCGCAAGCTCAAGGATCCCATCGATCCGGACTCGCCGTTCATGATCGCCTGGTGGGATTCGCCCACGCCGGTCGATCCCGACTTCATCCGCCGCCAGCGGCAAGACTCGGCCGCCATTCCGCTCGAGATCTGGCTCGCGGTCCTCGATGAGGCGCTGCCCGGCGCCACCACCTACACCGACCTGCAGAGCACGCTGCCGCGCCTCAAGGCACCGACCCTGCTCATCTGGGGCAGCAAGGACCCCATCATGGAGGAGCCCGTGCGCAAGACGCTGCGCGATGCGTTGCCGGGCGCTCAAGTGAAGATCTTCGAGGGCCTCGGCCACAATCCTTTCTGGGAAGATCCTGCCGCGGTGGCCCGCGTCATCAACGCATTTCTGGGCGCCGGTAGCTAGCGCGCAGTGCGGCCGCTGGCCAGCGCCGCGTCGATCACCTCGATCCAGTGCCGCACGGGCAGCGTCGTCCCGCTCTGCAAATGCTGGATGCAGCCGATGTTCGCCGACACGATGCATTCGGCAGCCGAGCGGGTGCAAGTGCCCGAGCTTGCGATCGCGCAGCTCGTTCGCGATCTCGGGATGCAGCACGGAGTACGTGCCGGCGGAGCCGCAGCACAGGTGACTCTCGGCCGGCACCTTGACATCGAAGCCGAGTGCGGCGAGCTGCGCATCGACGCCGCGCAACTCCTGCCCGTGCTGCAAGGTGCACGGGGCGTGAAAGGCCAGGCGCGGACCCGCGCGCGGCAGACGGTCGCTCGAGCGCGAGCCCGATGTCCGGAAGGAACTCGGAGAGATCCCGGGTGAGCGCCGAGACGCGCTGTGCCTTGTCCGCATAGTCGGGGTCGTGCCGCAACTCGTAGCCGTATTCCTTGATCATCTGGCTGCAGGCGGAGGCGTTGACGACGATCGCCTCGACGGCCGCCGTCGAGGTGCGGCCACCACGCATCGATATTGCGGCGCATGTCGGCGAGGCCCCCGGCGCGGTCGTTGAGATGCGTGCGCATCGCTCCGCAACACCCCGCGCCCGCCGCGAACATCGTCTGGATGCCGGCAGCGTCCAGCACGCGCACCGTGGCGGCGTTGATCTGCGGACGCATCGCCGGCTGCACGCAGCCGCCGAGCAGGAGCACCTTGCGAGGCTGCTCGCGCGGGGGCTCACGCCGCGCCTGCCGCGGCTCGCGCTGCGCGCTCGCGGGGACCTTGCTCTTGAGCCGCTGCGGCAGCAAAGGCCGCAGCATCTGACCCGCTTTCAGCGCGGGCGCGAACAGCGGTGAGGTCAGGCCTTCCTTGAGCAGCCAGCGGATCGCCCGCTCGGCGGGCGGGCGGTTGACGCGCTCGTCCGTCAGACGCCGCCCGATCTCGACCAGGTGACCATATTCGACGCCGCTCGGACAGGTCGTCTCGCAATTCCGGCACGTCAGGCACCGGTCGAGGTGCAGCTGCGTGCTGCGCGTGACGTCCCCGCCTTCGAGCAGCTGCTTGATCAGATAGATGCGCCCGCGCGGCCCATCGAGCTCATCGCCGAGCACCTGATACGTGGGACAGGTCGCGTTGCAGAAGCCGCAGTGCACGCATTTGCGCAGAATTGCCTCGCGCCTCCTCGCCGTCGGCGGTGCCCTTGAACTCCTCGCTCAACTTGGTTTGCATGGCTGCTCGTCAAAGGTCCGCATAGAGGCGGCCCGGGTTGAGAATGCGCTCCGGATCGAAGGCGGTCTTTCAGCGCTCGGTGGATGCGCATGAGCTCGCCGCTCAGCGGCGCGAACGCGCCCGCACTCTTGTCGGTCGCGCGCACCAGCGTCGCGTGACCTCCGGCGCTCGCTGCCGCGGCGCGCAGCTGCCGCCGCCGGTGCCGCCGTGCGCCACCAGCGCTGCGCGCCGCCCCATTCGACGAATTGACGGCCGGCCAACGAGAAAGGCTGCGCGGTCGGCGGCACCGACAGTCGCCACAAGGCGGTGCCTTGCGTCGAGCTCGTCGGCAGCCGCGGCGAAGAACTCGTGCCGCTGATCGCGGACACTCTCCCAAAAGGCGAACGCGCCCTCTGGATCCAGCGCCGTTCCGCCGAGCCGCGCGCGCGCCTCGAGCACGGCGGCCCGCGAGCCCGCCAGGCGGATGCGCAAACGGCCCTCGCACCACGCGCTCGCCTGCAGCGGCAGGGGCTGCGCACGCCAGCGCGCCATCTCCTCGAGAGCCCGTGGCTCGTCCCACTCGAACTCGAGCGTCGCGCTGTCGGCCGGGGCGGCCAGCACCTTGAGGGACACCTCGCAGATGACGCCGAGCACCCCCCAGGAACCCGCGATCAAGCGCGAGACATCGTAGCCCGCCACGTTCTTCATGACCTGGCCGCCGAACGTCAGGAGCTCGCCGCGCCCATCGAGCAACGTCAGCCCGAGCACGTAATCGCGCAGCGCGCCCGACGGCCGCGCGCGAAGGTCCCGCGAGGCCGGCGGCCACCATGCCGCCGACGGTACCACCCGCGGCGAAGCGCGGCGGCTCGAACGGCAGGCACTGACCTTTCGCGGCGAGTGCGCTCTCGAGCTCGGCGAGCGGCGTGCCGGCGCGAACGGTGACCACCAGCTCGCTCGGCTCGTAGCTCGTGATGCCGGTCGAGGTCGCGCAAGCGGGAGCGGCTCGCCGCGCGGCGCTTCGCCGTAGAAGGCCTTGGTGCCGCCGCCCACGATTTGCAGCGGAGCGCGGCGTGCGCGCGCCGCGTGCATGCGGTCGATCAGCTGCGCAACTCCCGCCGGCACTCGCGGACATCAAAATCTCGGCAGGTCGGGGAACGGCATCATGCCGCGATGCACGTGCATCTTGCCGTACTCCGCGCAGCGCTGGAGCGTGGGAATCACCTTGCCGGGATTGAGCAGCTCCTCGGGGTCGAAGGCGCGCTTGACGGCGAGAAACCGATCGCGCTCCGCGGGCGAGAACTGCACGCACATGGAGTTGAGCTTCTCCACGCCGACGCCGTGCTCGCCGGTGACGGTGCCGCCGAGCCTTCAGGCTCGCTTCCAGGATCTCCGCGCCGAACAGCTCGCAGCGCCTGAATTGATCGGGATCGTTCGCATCGAACAGGATCAGCGGATGCAGGTTGCCGTCGCCCGCATGGAACACGTTCACGCAGCGCAGACCGTACTTCACCTCCATGACTTCGATCGCGAGCAGCATCTGCGCGAGCTTGCGGCGCGGGATGGTCGAGTCCATGCACATGTAGTCCGGACTGATGCCTCCCGAGGCCGGGAAGGCGTTCTTGCGGCCGCTCCAGAACTTCAGGCGCTGCGCCTCGTCGCGGCTCACCTCGATGCGCGTCGCGCCGCTCTCGGTGAGGACCCGGCGCATCGCGGCGATCTCCTCCTCGACCTCCTCGGGAGTGCCGTCGCTCTCGCAGAGCAGGATCGCCGCCGCGGACAGATCGTAGCCCGCGTGCACGAAGTTCTCCGCCACCTCCGTCATGCGCCGGTCCATGAGCTCGAGACCCGCCGGAATGATGCCCTTGCGCGATCACGTTCGCGACCGCATCGCCGGCAGCCTCCACGGTCGCAAAGCTCGCCAGCATGCAGCGCGCGAGCTCGGGTCTCGGCACGAGCTTGACCGTCACCTCGGTGGTGACGGCGAGCATGCCCTCGCTGCCGATGACGACGGCCAGCAGGTCGAGGCCGGGCACATCGAGCGCTTCCGAGCCGAACTCGACCGGCTCGCCCGCGGCCGTGAGGCCGCGCACGCGCAGCACGTTGTGCAAGCGTCAGGCCGTACTTCAGGCAATGCACGCCGCCGGAATTCTCGGCGACGTTGCCGCCGATGGTGCAGGCGATCTGACTGCTCGGATCGGGCGCGTAATAAAGGCCGAACGGAGCAGCCGCCTCGCTGATCGCGCAAGTTGCGCACGCCGCACTGAACCACGGCGGTACAGGACAGCGGATCGAGCGTGAGGATCTTGTTGAACTTCGCGAGCGACACGGTGACTCCCGCAGCGGTGGGGAAGCGCGCCGCCCGAAAGTCCCGTGCCGGCGCCGCGTGCCACGACCGGGACACGCAGCCGATGACAGGTGCGCAAGGTGGCCGCGAGCTGCTCCTCGGTCGTCGGCAGCACCACGATCATGGGCAACGCCCGAAACGCCGTCAGACCGTCGCATTCGTAGGGTTGGGTCTGCTCGCGGCGCCGTGAGAATGGCTGTCCGCGGGCAGCACGTCGAGCGAGGGCCGCGAACACCTCGGCCCGACGCGCCGTGAGCCTGGCCGAATCGGCCTCGCGCAGATCCTCGCGGTGCGGATCGTGAGCGTGCGCATCCTGGCTGGCGGAGTTCGTCGGGGAATTCATAGGCCTACCTCGATTGTACTATGCGCGACGCATCATGCCCGTGGGGCCCTGTCCTACGCTCGGGCCAGCCCGCTGCCGATAGGCCGCAGGGGGCGCTCCGGCCACACTTGCTGCCACACGCCGCAGCAGGCGCCCAACGTCTTGGAGAGCCCTCATGAACCTGACTCAAAATGAGCTCTATGAACTCATTCTCGCCGCCGTGCTGATCGTGGCAGTGATCGCCGTGATCGCCTGGGCCTCCGCGCAGCGGCGACGCAAGGAATCCTCGCGCCTGCAGCAGCGCTTCGGTCCCGAGTATGTGCGCTTGGTGAACGAGCTCGGACGCGCCAAGGCCGAAGCCGAGCTCGCGGCGCGCGAAAAGCGCGTCGCGACGCTGACGCTGCTCGCGCTGCCGGCGGCCGACGCAGCGAAGTTTCAGGACAGGCTTGGGTCGCGATTCAAGCCCGCTTCGTGGACGATCCGAAGGCCTCCGTGGTCGAGGCGGACCGTCTGGTGTACGACGTCATGGCGAAACGCGGCTACCCGATGGGCGACTTCGAGCGCCGCGCGGCCGATATCTCGGTCGACCATCCGGCGGTCGTCGCCAACTACCGCGCGGCCCGCGCCATCGCGTTGCGGGATGAGCGCGGCGAAGCCAGCACGGAGGAGCTGCGCAAGGCGGTGGTGCACTACCGCGCCCTGTTTCAGGAGCTGCTCGAAGTGAGAGATCCGCCGCCGCGCGTGATGCCGCACGCAGGCCGGTGTCGGTGAGCTGAAGCGAAGCGCGCGCCCGCGGGCTAAGATCCGGCAGCGCGCCGTTTGTCGCGGCGCGCGAAGCTTATGGCGGTCTGCATGGCCGCCGCGATTTCGTTCTGGCTGCAGGGCTTGGCGAGCTTCACGACGCCGAACAGCGGCGGGATCGGCCGGCAGCTCGGCGTAGCCCGTCGCCAGGACGATCGGCAGTCCCGGATATTTCTCCTGCACGCGAGTGGGCGAGCTGCAGTCCCGTCATGTTGGGCATCGCATGATCGGTGACGATCACATCGATGGCCTCGCCCGAAGCGAGCACGGCGAGCGCCTCCGCGGCCGAGGGCACCTCGATGGCGACGTGACCGAGATCCTCGATCAGCGCGGCCGTACCCGTCAGCACCAGCAGGTCGTCGTCGACGATGAGCACGCGCCACGAGGCGCTGCGCGGCCGCGGGCGACGTCGCGCGCTCGGCGCTGCGCACCAGCGAGACCGCGTCGGTCTTGGCGCGCGGCAGCCACAGCTCGACGGTGGTGCCGACGTTCGGGGTGCTCTCGATGCGCAGCTGGCCGCCGGATTGCGCGGCGAGGCCGTGCACCATCGACAAGCCGAGTCCCGTGCCCTTTCCCGGTCCCTTGGTGGTGAAGAATGGATCGGTCGCCTTGGCGAGCGTCGCCTCGTCCATGCCGACACCGGTGTCGGAGATGCCGATGCGCACGTACTCCCCGGCCTTGAGGGCTGAATCAACGGGGTTGCTGGCCGACGACTTCGTCGGCCGCGCGAATGGTGAGCGTGCCGCCGGACGGCATGGCATCGCGCGCGTTCAAAGCGAGGTTGAGCAGCGCCAGCTCGAGCTGATTCGAATCCACCAGCACCGGCGGCAGGCTCTTCGGGAATTGACACACCAGGGTCACCTCGATCCCGAGGGCGCGCTTCAACAGCTCGTCCATGCCGCACACGAGGTCGGACAAATTGACCGACTCGGGCTTGAGCTCCTGGCGGCGGGAGAACGCGAGCAGCCGCTGCGTGAGCGCCGCGCCGCGCTGCGCGCCCTGCACGGCATTTTGCAGCAGCCGCCGGCATTGAGCATCATCGGACAGGCGCTTCTCGAGCAGCGAGAGACTGCCGAGCACCGCCATCAGGAGATTGTTGAAGTCGTGCGCGACGCCGCCGGTCAGGCGTCCGATGGTGTCCATCTTCTGCGCCTCGAAGAGCTGCGCGAGCGCGATCTCGCGCTCGCGCGTGCGCTGCTCGATGCGCTGCTCCAGCTCCTCGTTGAAGCTCCGCAGCGCCGCGGTACGCTCGGAGACCCGCTGCTCGAGCTCGGCGTTGAACCGCTCGAGCTGCCGGGTCTTGCGATACAAGTCGACGAACACCTTGACCTTGGCGCGCAGCAGCTCCGGCACGACGGGCACCGGCACGTAGTCGACCGCCCCGAGCTGATAGCCGCGCAGCTGGTCGAGATACGCGTTCATGACCGCGGAGACGAAAATGATGGCGGTGTGCTGAAAGCGCGGATGCTCGCGGATCATCGCGGCGAGCTCGAAGCCGTCGAGATCCGGCATGCAGACGTCGATCAAGATGAGCGCGACCTCGTTCTTCAGCAGACACTCGAACGCCTCGCGCGCCGAGGAGGCCTTGAACAGAGTCTCCCCGATCTCGGCGAGCACGACCTCGTGGCTCAGCAGCTTCGCTTCGCTGTCGTCGACAAGGAGAATGTTGACCTTGTCGGGATTGATTTCCGCTCACGGTCGTTCACCGATGCAGCCACATCCGCAGCGCGGACAGCAATTGCTCGACATTGACGGGCTTCGCCAGATAATCGGATGCGCCCGCCTCGAGACACTTCTCGCGGTCGCCCTTCATGGCCTTCGCCGTCAGGGCGAGGATGGGCAGGCGCCGGAACTTGGCTTTGGAGCGGATGGCCTGAATCGTCTCGTAGCCGTCCATGCCGGGCATCATGATGTCCATGAGCACGATGGCGACGTCGCCGCGCGAGTTCAGAACGCCGATCGCCTCGCTGCCCGTCGTGGCCGTGAGCACCTCCATGCCGCGGCGCTCGAGGACGCTCGACAGCGCGAAGATATTGCGCGCATCGTCGTCGACCAAGAGCACCGTGCGATGCATGAGATCCTCGTCGGAGCTGTGCAGGCGCTCGAGCATCTGCTGCTTCGCGGGCGGCAGATCGGCCACCACGCGATGCAGGAAGAGCGCCGTCTCATCGAGCAGCCGTCTCCGGCGACTCCACGCCCTTGACCACGACGCTGCGCGCCATGGTGTGCAACGTCGCGTCCTCGTCCGCGGACAGCTCGCGCCCCGTGAACACCACCACCGGCACATCGCGCAGCTCCGCATCGTCGCGAATCGTCTCGAGCACCTCGAATCCGGACATGTCCGGGAGCTTCAGATCGAGCACGACGCAATCGACCTGATCGCGGCGCAGCTTCTCGAGCGCTTCGCTCCCGGTAGCCGGCCGATGCGATCTCGATATCCTCGTGGCTCAAGAGCTCGGCGACGCTGTTGCGCTCGACTTCGTCGTCCTCGACGATGAGCAGGCGCTTGCGGCGCGGGCTCGCGTAGCCCTTGATGCGCGCGAACGCCTCCTCGAGTCCCTCGGTGGAGGCGGGCTTCTGCACGAACGAGAAGGCGCCGCGCGCGAGCCCGTGGTGCCGATCCTCGTCGAGCGTGACGATCTGCACGGGAATGTGGCGGGTCGCCGGATCCTGCTTGAGCTGGCTCAGCACCGTCCAGCCGAGCATGTCGGGCAGGAAGATGTCGAGCGAGATCGCGGTCGGATGATGCGCGCGCGCGAGCGCGAGCGCCTCGGTGCCGCGGGTCGCGACCAGCACCTTGAATCCCTTGTCCTTGGCGGCGCCCATCATGAGGCGCGCGAAATGCGGATCGTCCTCGACGATGAGCACCACGCTGTCGCCGGGTGCAATGGCACCTCGATCGTCCGGAATCTGCTCGGGCGGCCGCTCCGTCGCGCGCGGCGCGAGGCCCGCGGCCGGCGCGCCTTGCGGCGCATCGGCGCCCGCCGGCGGCAGACGGCTCGACGCACTGCCCTGATAGGTGAGCGGCAGATACAGCGTGAAGACGCTCCCCACCCCCGGCGTCGAGCGCAGCTGGATCTCGCCGCCGAGCAGGTTCGCGAGCTCGCGGCTGATCGCGAGCCCGAGGCCGGTGCCGCCGTACTTGCGGCTGGTGCCGGCATCGGCCTGCTGGAAGGCCTCGAAGATGATGCGCTGCTTCTCGGGCGGGATGCCGATGCCGGTGTCCGACACCTCGAATGCGACCACCGAGGCCGCGCGACGCAGCACCGGATGGTCCGGATTCCAGCCGCTCGACGGCGGGCGAGACGGTGAGCTTGACGCTGCCTTCGGCGGTGAACTTGAAGGCGTTCGAGAGCAGATTCTTGAGCACCTGCTGCAGGCGCTTCGAGTCGGTGGTGATGGTGCGCTCGAGCGTCGGCAGAAGCTCGAGCTCGAACGGCAAGCGGCGGTTCTCGGCCTCGTGGCGGAAGGGCCGCGCGATCATCTCGAGCAGATTGCTGAAATACACCTCCTCGGCGTCCACCGAGACCGTGCCCGACTCGATCTTCGACAGATCGAGAATGTCGCTGATCAGGTTCAAGAGATCGGTTCCCGCGCCGTGAATGGTGCGCGCGAACTCCACCTGCTTGCCGGTCAAGTTGCCGTCCGGATTGTCCGAGAGCTGCTGGCCCAGAATGAGGATGCTGTTCAAGGGCGTGCGCAGCTCGTGCGACATGTTGGCCAGGAACTCGGACTTGTACTTGGAGGTGAGCGCGAGCTCGGTGGCCTTCTCCTCCACCGCGCGGCGCGCCTGCTCGATTTCCTGGTTCTTCGCCTCCACTTCGACGTTGCGGTCCGCGAGCTGCTGCGCCTTCTGCTCGAGCTTCTCGTTCGTTTGCTGCAGCTCGCGCTGCTGAGTCTGCAGCTCGGTGGCGAGCTGCTGCGATTGCTTGAGCAGCCCCTCGGTCTGCATGGTCGCCTCGATCGAGTTCAAGACGATGCCGATGGAGGTGGTGAGCTGCTCGAGGAAGGCGAGCTGCAGGTCGGTGAACCCGCCCAGGGAGGCGAGCTCGATCACCGCCTTCACCTGTCCCTCGAACAGCACCGGCAGCACGATGACGTGCCGCGGCTGCGCCTTGAACAGTCCCGAGGTGATCGGCACCACGTCGTCCGGCATCTCGGTGATGAGGATGCGCCGCGCGTCGCGCGCGCACTGGCCGATCAGTCCCTCGCCGAGCTGCAGCCGCTCGGCATGGCCGCCGTCGGCGCTGTCCGCGTAGGCGGAGAGCAGCTTCAGCGCGTTCGCCCCATCGTCGGCCTCGACCTGATAGATGACGCCGTGCTGCGCCTCGACCAGCGGCGCGAGCTCGGAGAGCATCAGGCGTCCGACGGTCACCAGATCGCGCTGGCCCTGGAGCATGTTGGTGAAGCGCGCGAGATTGGTCTTGAGCCAGTCCTGCTCGGTGTTCTGATCGGTGGTGAGGCGCAGATTCCCGATCATCGTGTTGATGTTGTCCTTGAGCTCGGCGACCTCGCCGCGCGCCTCCACTTGCACCGAGCGGGTGAGGTCGCCCTTGGTGACCGCGGTCGCGACCTCGGCGATCGCGCGCACCTGCGTGGTCAAGTTGGCCGCGAGCAGGTTCACGTTGCCGGTCAAGTCCTTCCAGGTGCCCGCCGCGCCCGGCACGTTGGCCTGGCCGCCGAGCCGCCCTTCGACGCCCACCTCGCGGGCCACGGTGGTGACCTGGTCGGCGAAGGTGGCGAGCGTGTCCGTCATGTTGTTGATGGTCTCGGCGAGCGCCGCCACCTCGCCCTTCGAGGCGACGGTGAGATTTTGCTTCAGGTCGCCGTCCGCGACCGCGGTCACCACCTTGACGATGCCGCGCACCTGCTCGGTCAAGTTCGCCGCCATGACGTTGACGGTGTCGGTCAGATCCTTCCAGGTGCCTGCGACGCCCGGCACCTGCGGCCTGGCCGCCGAGGCGCCCTTCCGTGCCCACCTCGCGCGCGACGCGCGTCACCTCGCCCGCGAACCCGTTCAGCTGGTCGACCATGGTGTTGATGGTGTTCTTCAGCTCGAGAATCTCGCCCTTCACGTCCACCGTGATCTTGCGCGACAAGATCGCCGCGCGCCACCGCCGTCGTGACCTCGGCGATGTTTCTCACCTGCGTGGTCAAGTTGGCAGCGAGCAGGTTCACGTTGTCGGTCAAGTCCTTCCAGGTGCCGGCGACACCCGGCACCACGGCCTGGCCGCCGAGGCGGCCGTCGGTGCCCACCTCGCGGGCCACGCGCGTCACCTCGCCCGCGAACGAGCGCAGCTGATCGACCATGGTGTTGAGCGTTTCCTTGAGGAGCAGGATCTCGCCGCGCACGTCCACCGTGATCTTGCGCGACAGGTCGCCGGTCGCGATGGCGGTCGCCACCTCGGCGATGTTGCGCACCTGCGCGGTCAGGTTGCCCGCCATCGAGTTGACGTTGTCGGTCAAGTCCTTCCAGGTGCCGGCGACGCCCGGCACCTCGGCCTGGCCGCCGAGCTTGCCCTCGGTGCCCACTTCGCGCGCGACGCGCGTCACCTCGCCCGCGAATCCGTTCAGCTGGTCGACCATGGTGTTGATGGTGTTCTTCAGCTCGAGAATCTCGCCCTTCACGTCCACCGTGATCTTGCGCGACAGGTCGCCGCGCGCCACCGCCGTCGTGACCTCGGCGATGTTGCGCACCTGGCCGGTCAGGTTCGAGGCCATGGAGTTGACGTTCTCGGTCAAGTCCTTCCAGGTGCCGGCGACGCCCGGCACGTTGGCCTGGCCGCCGAGCTTGCCCTCGGTGCCGACCTCGCGCGCGACGCGCGTCACCTCCGAGGCGAAGCGGTTCAACTGATCGACCATGGTATTCAGAGTTTCTTTGAGCTGCAGGATCTCGCCGCGCACGTCCACCGTGATCTTGCGCGACAGGTCGCCGTTCGCGATCGCGGTCGACACCTCGGCGATGTTGCGCACCTGCGCGGTCAAGTTGCCCGCCATCGAGTTCACCGAGTCGGTGAGGTCCTTCCACGTGCCGGCGACGCCCGGCACCTGCGCCTGGCCGCCGAGGCGGCCTTCGGTGCCGACCTCGCGCGCCACGCGCGTCACCTCGCCGGCGAACGAGCGCAGCTGATCGACCATGGTGTTGATGGTCTCCTTCAGCTCGAGAATCTCGCCCGACACCGTCACCGTGATTTTCTTGGACAGGTCGCCTTGCGCCACCGCGGTCGCCACCTCGGCGATGTTGCGCACCTGGCCGGTCAAGTTCGAGGCCATGGAGTTGACCGAGTCGGTGAGGTTCTTCCACGTGCCGGCGACGCCCTTGAGCTGCGCCTGGCCGCCGAGCTTGCCTTCAGTGCCGACCTCGCGCGCGACGCGCGTCACCTCGCCGGCGAACGCGTTGAGCTGGTCCACCATGGTGTTGATGGTGTCCTTGAGCTCGAGAATCTCGCCCTTCACGTCGACGGTGATCTTCTTCGACAGATCGCCGTTCGCGACCGCGGTCGTGACCTCGGCGATATTGCGCACCTGGCCGGTCAGGTTCGAGGCCATGGAATTGACGTTCTCGGTCAGGTCCTTCCAGGTGCCGGCGACGCCGCGCACGTTCGCCTGACCGCCGAGGCGCCCCTCGGTGCCCACCTCGCGCGCGACGCGCGTCACCTCCGAGGCGAACGCGTTGAGCTGGTCCACCATGGTGTTGATGGTTTCCTTGAGCTCGAGAATCTCGCCCGAGACGGTCACGGTGATTTTCTTCGCGAGGTTGCCGCTCGCGATCGCGGTCGACACCTCGGCGATGTTGCGTACCTGCGCGGTCAGGTTCGAGGCCATGGAATTGACGTTGTCGGTCAAGTCCTTCCAGGTGCCGGCGACGCCCGGCACCTGCGCCTGGCCGCCGAGGCGCCCTTCGGTGCCGACCTCGCGCGCGACGCGCGTCACCTCGCCGGCGAACGCGTTGAGCTGGTCGACCATGGTGTTCATGGTCTGCTTGAGCTCGAGAATCTCGCCCGACACATCGACGGTGATCTTGCGCGACAGATCGCCGCGCGCCACCGCCGTGGTCACCTGCGCGATGTTGCGCACCTGCGCGGTGAGGTTGCCGCACATGGCGTTCACCGAGTCGGTGAGGTCTTTCCAGGTGCCCGCGACGCCCGGCACCAGCGCCTGGCCGCCGAGCTTGCCCTCGGTGCCCACCTCACGCGCGACGCGCGTGACCTCCGAAGCGAATGACCGCAGCTGGTCCACCATGGTGTTGATGGCTTCCTTCAGCTGCAGAATCTCGCCGCGCACGTCGACGGTGATTTTCTTCGACAGGTCGCCGTTCGCGACCGCGATGGTGACCTCGGCGATGTTGCGCACCTGAGCCGTGAGATTCGAGGCCATCGAATTCACGCTCTCGGTGAGGTCTTTCCACACGCCGGTCACCTCGCGCACCTGCGCCTGGCCGCCGAGCTTGCCGTCCGTGCCCACCTCGCGCGCGACGCGCGTCACCTCGGAGGTGAACACCGAGAGCTGCTTGATCATGGTGTTGACGATGGTGGCGGAGCGCAGGAACTCGCCCTTGAGCGCGCGTCCGTCGACATCCAGCGGCACGGTCTGCAACAGATCGCCGCGCGCCACGGCGGTCACGGTACGCGTCACCGCCGTGGTGGGCCACAGCAAATCGTCGATGAGCGTATTGACCGAGCCTTCCATGTCGGCCCAGGCGCCGTCGGACAGTCCGAAGCGCACGCGCGTGCGCGTCTTGCCCTGCCGTCCCGACCACCTCACCCACGTGCTCGAGTTGCTGCGCCATGCGCTCGTTGGCGGCGACGATGGTATTGAACGCATCGCAGATCTTGCCCGCGACACCCGTGCGAGAGCCCGGCAGGCGCACGGAGAAGTCACCCGACTGCATCGCGTTCAGCGCATCGAGAAGCTCTTGCTGATCGAGATCCGCGGCGGCCGTACCGTTCGCCGCGGCGGCGGGGTGTCCGTTGGGTCTGCGCTTGCGCGCGGCGCTCTGACTCGATTGCATGAATAGACCCCCCAACCCCGTAGGACATGCTGGCGGCGCGCCTGAGGTCAACTGCTCGCTGGATAACCACCCCGCCCATTACTCCCTGTGCCGGCGTGGCCGGGTCTCTCGCATGCTCGGGTCCAAGCTGCCGAAATCTTCGCAGGGGGTCCTGCAAAAGTCCACGTAAACCCATCACGAAATCTATGGTAAAATTTACAATTTGGCGTGCGCGCCCGGGCCGCCCGTGCTTCCTTTACCCGTGGCGCGTTGGTGGTCTTCGCGCCGATGGAGTAGCGTCGACGCATGAGGGTTTCCCTGCGGCGGTGGCTTGTAGGACTGGCCGTAGCCGTCGCGATCGTCGTACTAGCGGTCGCGGGATTTGCGGCCGCGGTGCAGGCGGGATTTCTTCGCAACACGTTCCTGCACCTCGTTTCCGTTCGCGCCGGACGCCCGATCACCGTCGACGGTGCACTGCGGATCGAGCTCTTCTCCTGGACGCCCAGCATCACGGCCGAGCGCGTCGTCATCGGCAATCCTCACTGGATGCCCCCCGGACGAATGGCGGAGATCGGCTCGCTGTCCCTCGTGTTCGAGATGCCGCGGCGGCATCACCGGTTCGGCGTCGAGAGCCTCTCCATGAATTCCGCGAGCTTGCACCTCGTACGCGATGCCCAGGGCCGGGCCAACTGGCAATGGAGCGATCCGACCCTCCCGTACGCTCGACACAAAGCTCGCCATCGTGCGCAGCCTCGCCGTGCCGCGTGCGCACGTGACCCTCGAGGATGATCGCCGGCATCTGAAGTTCGACGGCATCGCATCCGCGGAGGGCCCACCGGCCGGAGCACAGGTCAGGATTTGGGGCGAGGGCGATCTGAACGGACATCCCGCCTCCTTCGAGATCAAGAGCGACTCGCTCGCCTCCGCGAGTCATCAGCGCCCCTATCATTTCTCCTACACCGAGCACTCGAGCGGGTCGCACCTGGAAGGCGAGGGAGTTCTACCCCGTCCTTTCGATTTCAACGCGTTGGAGTCGACCTTCCAGGCGGGCGGCGAGGACCTGCAGGATCTGTACTATCTGGTCGGTGTGCATATGATCAACACGGGAGCCTACCGGTTGACGGGCAAGCTCGAGCGCGACGCACTGCATTTCAATTTCACCGATCTGTCGGTGCATTCCGGACAGAGCGACATGCGGGGCAGCATCGGCATCGACTCCACCCGCGCGCGACCGCAGCTCGACGTGAGGCTCGAGTCGCACTTGTTGAAGATCGCGGACATCGGACTGCGCGCGGCAGGGCGCGCTCCGCCGGACAGCGGTCCACCGCTGCTGCTCTCGAAGGCGGCGCTGAGTCCCGGGGGATTTCGCCCGGACGATGCGACAATCGTGCTGCATATCGATCAGGTCGAGCTGACGCGGCTCAAGCTGCAAGACGTGGCGGCGAAGGGCTCGCTCGATCACGGCGTGCTCACCGTGCAATCGATGTCGGGCCGGCTGCTCGGGCGGAGAGGCTCAGGGGCGCGGCACGCTCGACGTCAACCAAGATCCGCCGCACGCCGATGTCGATCTCAAGCTCACGGGTCTCGAGCTCGGTCAGATGCGCCGCAGGAAGGGGGCTCCACCCCGGAGGCTCCCCCGCCGATCGAGGGCACCTTGCGGGCGCGCATCATGGTGAGCGGCAGGGGCAGCTCCCTCCATCAAGTGGCGGCGACGGCAAACGGGATCGTCACGGTCGTGGTTCCGCACGGAACCGTGCGCGACTCGCTCGCCGAGCTTGCGGGGATGGATCTGCGCGCGCTTCGGACTGCTGGTGTCGAAGGACACGCGCGACACCGCGCTGCGCTGCGCGATCGCGGTCTTCAAGGATCACGACGGCACGCTCACGGCTCAAGACATCGTCGCCGATACCGAGCCGGTGTTGATCACCGGATCCGGACAAATTCAATTCGATACCGAAACCCTGGATCTAACCCTGCAGGGCGAGCCGAAGGAATTGCGGCTGTTTCACTGGCGCTCGCCTGTGCTCATCAAGGGAACGCTGTCGCATCCGGCCATCGACATCCATGCGCACAAGCTCGAGATCGTCGACACCGGCAAGGCCAAGGACGCGGACTGCGGGTCATTGATCGCGTCGGCCGATGCCGAGGATGCGCGACCGCACGCCCCGGCCCCGAAGCACTAGCTCCTTGGTCGCCGCGGATCAATGACCCGTGGCATCTCCGTGCCGACTCGCCTCGAACAGGAACCAGGTGCGCCGCTCGGTCTCGTCGATCCAGTTCTCGATGAGGCTCGCGGTGGCGATGTCGCGCACCTCGTCGACGACGTCGTGCACCTCGCGCAGGCGCGCGGCCAGGCTCTGATTGTCCTCGCGCAGCTCCGCCAGCATGTCGAGCGGATCGACATACTCGGCGTCGTTGTCCTTGATGCGCTGCAAGCGCGCGATGTGGCCGATCGAGCGCAGCGTCGAGCCGCCGGTCTTGCGGATGCGCTCCGCAATGGGATCGGTCATGGCGTAGATCTGATCCGCCTGCTCGTCGAGCAGCAGGTGATAGTCGCGGAAATGCGGTCCGCTCATGTGCCAATGAAAATTCTTGGTTTTCAGGTAGAGCGCGAACACATCGGCGAGAATGCCGTTCATGCCCCCGGCGATGTCCTTCGAGGCCTCGGCACCGAGATCCGTGGGCGTTATGAGAGGCGACGCGCGGCGCCGCTTGAGGTCGTCTAGTTTCTCCGAAGCCTTTTTTGCCATGGCGATTCCTCTGTTGTGTCCGGCAGATTATCTCACAGATCGTTGTTCACGGAGGCGGCGCGCGCGAAGGCGTGCTCGCGCCGAAAATTATTCTGCGCACCTCAATCGATCTCGAGAGAGCCGCGCATGACGGCAACCGCCTGACCGCCCAAGTGCACGGCCGTGACCACGCCATCGCGCTTGGTGGTACGCCCCAAAATGAGGCTCGGTCGGCCCATGTCGACACCCTGTGTGATGCGCCAGGCGATCTCTGCGTCTCGCGCGGGCCGCTGTGCGGCGAGGAACGCCAGGGTCGCTGCCGCCGCGCTACCGGTGGCCGGATCCTCGACGATGGAATCGAGCGGCGAGAACATGCGCGCGTGGAGCTCCTCGGCGGCGTCGCCCCGGAGCGTAGGCGAACACCGCGTCCGTACCGATCGGCGGCAGCACCCGCTCGTGAGCCGCCAGGCTGGGTTTCGCTTTGCGCAAGGCTTCACGCGAGGCGACTGCGACGACCAGAAACGGCAATCCCACCGACAGCACCCGCGGCGGTATGTCCGCGCAGAGGTCGGCGGCGGGAAGCGATAAGCAGGCCGCCGCATCCTCCAGCGATACGTGCGGCCCCAGCTCGAGCGCTCGGGGAGCCCGAAACTCCGCCCCGGTCACGACACCGCCCTGACCGCATCAGCCGTACGCTCACGGGTCCGACGCCCTCCTCCAGCACCAGATCGGCCGGCGGCGATGCGCCGCGCGCCTCGAGCTCGCGCGCGAGCACTACCGCAGTACCCACCGTCGGGTGACCCGCGAACGCAATCTCAGTCCGCGGGGTGAAAATGCGCACTTGCGCCGCATGCGCCTTCTCGCGGGGCGGCAAGACAAAGGTCGTTTCGGAATAGTTGAACTCGGCGGCGATCGATTGCATCTGCGCGGTCTGCAGGCCTTCGGCATCGAGCACCACGGCGAGCGGATTCCCACCGAATACCGCGGCTGTAAAGACATCCACCGTCACATAACGTCGCTGCACCATGGCACCATAGCAGGCAGTCAGTCGAGTGTGCGATCCTTCGATTCGACACGCGCACTCGAGCGTGCAGGGGAGAACATCATGCGCCATCCGGCGCGAATCGCGGCGTTGCTGCTCGGCGCTCTCTGCGCGCTGGCCGGCGGCATGGCACGGGCCGAGCTCGGTGGATATGTCGCCGACATCGACAAGTGGCGCGAGCATTTCGATGCCGACGTCCGCACCGGTGGCTGGCTCGAGCTCGTCGGGCGTGCGAAAGTCGACGAGGGCTCCTGGACCCTCGGCAGCGATCGAGAGTCCGCGTTGCTATTGCCGGCCAAGGCGCCCGGCGAGTTCGGCGTTCTCAGCCGGCACAACAGCGTGTTTCTGTTCAAGCCCGCCCCCGGCGTGAGAGTCGACCTCGGCGACCAGGCCGTCGCGGGCTCCGTTGAGCTCTCGACCAAGACGGGCTCCGGCCGTCTCGCGAGCGGTGACCTGAAGATCTGCGTGCGGCAAATCGGCGACGACTTCTACCTGCTCGTCTCGGACAGTCACAATCCTGCCATCCAGGCGTTCAAGGGCACGCCCTGGTATCCGATCAGCACCCAGTACCGCGTGCCCGCGAAGTTCGTGCCGTATGCGCAACCGGAAACCGCGCACGTGCCCCTCACCCACGTCACCTCCAAGGAAACGATGCAATCGGAGGGCGACCTCGTGTTCGAGCTCGCGGGCAAGTCGTTCCGCCTCAAGACATTCACGGACGAGGACGGGCTGTTTGTGATGTTTCAGGACCAGACGAACGGCAAGGGCACCTATGGCGGCGGACGGTTCGTGCATGCGCCGAAGCCGACGGACGGCGTCACGGCCCTGGATTTCAACAAGGCCTTCAATCCCTATTGCTCGTTGAATCCGTACATCATGTGTCCGATTCCCCCGGCGCAGAACCGGCTAGCCGTGAAGATCGAGGCCGGCGAGCGGTATTACGGGGAATGAGGTATGCGCGTTGGCTCGGACGCCGCGACCGGCGCGTTACGCCGATCGCTTGTTGAAGCCGACCACGACGAGCAGCACCCCGGCGGCAATGCCGACGCCGCCGACCCACGGCGGCACCGCGTGATGCTCTTCGATCTTCGCTTCGACGCCGCCCACCTTGAATACGCTCTTGTCGGACGGGTAGCTCGCCCCTTGGATGAGCACGTACAAGCCGGCGGCAATGAGCAGTGCACCGATGATCTGCAAGACCTTCATAACCGTACCCCTTTTTTGTCAGCGGACTGCACTCGCCTTAAAGATATACCCCACATTCGCCGCGAGGCAGTGCGCCTGCCGTTCGATGACTCACCATAAGCCGCCCAAGGCCACGGTGATCGCTTCCCCGTTCACGCCCCCGGCGGCTTCGCTGCAGAGGAATGCAATCACCTGCGCTACTTCGCGCGGCTCCAGCACCCGCTTCTGCGGATAGAGGGCGGCGCGCTCCTGCCACACTTGATCGACGCTGATGCTGCGACGCTCGGCCTCTGTTTTCGCCGAACGCTCGGCCATTGCCGTTCGCACCCAGCCCGGCAGCACGGCGTTCGAGGTAACGCCGAAGGGTCCCGCATCCTGCGCGACGGCGCGCGCCAGCCCGATCACCCCATGCTTGGAGGCGCTGTAGGCGCTGCCGGATCGTTCTGCTTTTTCGCCGGCGGTCGAGCTCGTGAACACGAGACGGCCGAAGCCGCGTTTGCACATACCGCCGACGGTGAGTCGCGCGAGCTCGAACGGGCCGTCGAGGTTGATGCGCATCGTCTCGCGCCAAACCGCCGGATCTTGCTCCCAGACGAGCCGCTCATGGGCGGAGCCGATGCCGTGGTTCACGACCAACAGGTCAATGGGTCCCAGCCGCCGCTCGGTCTCTGTAACGGCCAGCGCGCAGCCCTCGGGGGTGCCGAGGTCCGCGGCGACATGCTCAAGACCCACGGATTTCAGCTCGGCCGCGCTACGCGCAACAATCATCACGCGTGCGCCTGCTTCCGCGAGCAGCAGCGCCGCCTCACGTCCGATCCCCCGGCCGCCACCCGTCACCAATGCCACGCGCTGCTTCACGAACCTTCTCCTGATTCCCGTGCAATCTGCGATCGTCCCACGATGCGCTGGGCCAGACAACTTGCCCGATGAGACTTCGCCGCGCTTCCCGGCTTAGCTGCCGTCCGCCTTGAGGAGATCACGCAGCATCGCGACCTCTGCGGTGATCGCGGTATGCATGGCCGGATCGACATCCGGTGCAAACAGGGAGGAATGGTTCGACGGCAAGTGCGTGCCGGCCGCCTTGGCGGCCTCGTACTTCTGTGGGTCCGCCCCACCCAATGAGAGGTAGAACCCAGGGATCCCCTGCTCCACAAACGCCGAAAAATCCTCCGAGGCAGTGATCGGCTCCTGACTCATCACGCTGTCCTTCTCGAGCGCCCCCTCCAGAGCGGTACGCATGCGCTGCGTCAACGCCGGATCGTTGTACACCGCGTCCGTCGTCTCGTAGCGCTCGATAGTCGGTGCCCGCGGAGCCGCGGCGGCCTGCGCCTCGGCATCGGCGATCCTCGTGATCGCTTCGAGCACCTGCTTGCGAACGTTCGCCTTGTAAGTGCGCACGGTAAGTCCAAGCTCCGCCTGATCCGGAATGATGTTGTTCTTGGTTCCGGCATTGATGTAGCCCACCGTCACGACGGCGAACTCACCCGGCTTCACCTCGCGTGACACGATGGTCTGCAATGCGAGGATGGTACGCGCGGCGATCACGATCGGGTCCACCGTGGTATGCGGCGCCGAGCCATGACCGCCCTTGCCGTGGATCGTAATCCGCACCGAATCGGCATTGCTGTCATAGATCCCCGATACAACCCCGACCTTACCCGCGGGCAGCTCGTTGCCGACGTGCAGCGCCAGCACGACGTCGGGTCGCGGAAAGCGCGTGAATAGGCCGTCGTGCACCATCGCATTTGCACCCGTAATGGTCTCTTCGGCCGGTTGGCCGATGAGGATCAGTGTGCCGTGCCAGGAGTCGCGGCTGCGCGCCATGATGCCGGCCGTCGCCACCAGGGCGCTGATGTGCAAGTCGTGCCCGCACATGTGGCCAACGGACACGTCGCGTCCGGCAGCGTCCTTCGCATGCACCTTGCTGGCGTAGGGCAGCCCGGTCTGCTCCTCGACCGGCAGCGCATCGAGCTCGGTGCGCAGCATGACCGTCTTCCCCGGTCCGTTTTTGAGTATCGCCACCACTCCCGTGCCGCCGACGTGCTCGCTCACCGTATAGCCGAGAGCCCGCAGTTCCCCAGCCAGCTTCGCTGCCGTGCGCGTTTCGTAACCGGAGAGCTCCGGGTGTTCGTGCAGATCCACGTACAAGGCATAGGCCTTGGGATAGGCGGCGTCGACCTCCGCCGTCGCGGCCCTGACCGGTTGCACGTGTGCGAAACCCCAGAAGGCCAGGCTGAGCCCGCCGACGGCATTCAGGAGATGTCTTGCAGTTAACATTGCGGTTCCCAAGGTTACGAGCGGGCGGAGCGCTGAATTTCAGGACCGCGATCTGCAAAGATCAAGGTAGCTTCCGGATGGCGACAATGCTGCCGAGCGGCGGTGGGTTACGCAAGAAATTTCGCTCGATGGATTGCCGCCAGGCGCAGCTCGCGAGCCTTGATCAAGGTGCTTGCTAAAGCACGATATGTCCAAATTGGATCAGCGCATACAAGATTCCCTCCCTCCGCCGGCTCAAGATGGCTGCGTGGCGCACTGATCGCCTGGACGGTACGCATGGGAACCAAGGAGGCAAGATGCATACGGTAAGAGCGCAACGAGCATCCGCCGGTCCTCTCGCTCGGCATGCTCATCCGGGCTCGATGGTCAGCTTGGATCTTTCCGCCGGACTCATGAAAGCTCGGGCCGATACCTTCTCTTTGTACCTAAAAATCAAACGCTCTCATCGTTACATCTCGGGTCCCAATTTCCGTCAATACCGTACCTTGCTGCAGGCGCATGCGGAGGAACTCGTCGCGGCGAGTCATGCGCTCGATGAGCAGCTACGCCGCCTGCGTGGCAACGGCGCATGCTCCGTCGAGCTCGGTATGAACGTACATTCCTCAAACGAGGACGATGTCGAGTACGTAACGCCCGAGGACCTGCTGGTTCAGCTGCGGGTGGACAACCAGATCCTCGTGGGATCGCTGCGTTTCGCACAGGCGCTTTGCCAAAGGAGCGGCGACATCGTCACGGAAAGTCTCATTGATGTGTGGATCGACGAAGCGCGACGCCGCGCCGCGGTCCTGATGGATGCCACCTGGGGCGATTGATGACCATTCGCGGGCACTCATATATCCACAGCGTGATCATCTGCGCCTGCGGCGCCCTGGCGAGTGCACACGCCACCTCGATTAATGTGCCCGTTCATCCTCACGCACATAGCCAACGCGTTTCCTCGAACGACAATGAGCAGAGCATTCGCAACGAGGAATCGGCTGTGGCGAGGGCGGCTGAGCGGTGAATCACCGCGCCACGCGGGTCGTGAAGGTCGCTATACGGATATTTGCATTGCCCCTGAGATGATCGAGTTCCGGCACCCGGGCCCGGACCACCGTGTCGGGACCAATTATCATTATCGAGACCTTGCGGGTCGTCCTGGCGTAGCGGTCCAATTGATCTGCCAGCGATCCCTCAAAGCGCTTCCCAGCGATCTCATAGTGATCTGGGGAGACACGGACAAGAACCGCCTCATCGAATCTGACTGGTGGCTGCCGCAATGCGAGGCCGACCACTCCAAGGGCCATGAAGAGAAACAAGACCGCGCTTATTAATGCGATGCGCATACGCCCGCGTGCAAACTGCGTCGGCTAGAGAGCGCCGTGAATGTACTCGACATTAGAAATCCAATTGCGCTTCCATCGCGCGAGGCGAGCCCTCTCATCCTCGTTGTCAAAATTTGTCGATTCGCGACGAATCAATGATGGGTCGACGCCCTCGAATGAGTTGACGTTCACCACGGCGTAGAGTTTGCCGTCGATTAGGCTCGTCACAAGGGGGACGATACCGCAATGAGCGCATACCTGAAACGAGGCGTTTTCCGTGCCAAACGCATACCGAGATACGAGCGCTGGGTCCCCCACGAGGATCCGCAGCGAACCTTGGGGATTCGAGGTCCAGACGGCCCCGTGCTTTCGGCAAAATGAGCAGGAGCACGCACGAGCCGGAATATGAGCGGGATCCGGCGCCCATGTAAGGGAGAAAGATATGTTCCCGCAATGGCATTTTCCATTGATCAACATTTTTGTCTCATTTAACGTCCCCATCGAGCGTCGCGCGGTTGCGCGGACCCGTGTGACTGCTGCAACCATGGTTTAGGCGACGTCTGAGACCAGAGCCGCCATGCCAAGGAGATCGCCAGAGCCAATACAAGCGGCGCAGTGACGATGCCTGGTGTGTAGGCGTGCTCACGGAGCGACCACAGTGGATGACCGATGCCATTGATGAGCTCGATCGTGACCCAAAACCAACCGACTACGGTGGCGGACGGCCACCGCTTGCGGATCGGCCATAAGTAACACCAAACCCCGAACAGGACCGAGACGACATTGAAGATCACGAAACCGCGCCGCAAGTCCGTCGATATGAATCCGCTCACGAACCGAGCAGGCGGAAATACATCGTAAAGACGGCCAATGTACTCCTCGACGGAGTGGGGCGCCTGAACTGCAACCAAGGCGATGAATGTGGAACCGAGCTTCATAGTCGGAATTCCATGCGCGTGACGTCTAAGGTGGGTGGCCGCATGTTGGAGGACAAGCGAATGGCATCGGGATGATCCGGAATATCAATGCGGATTGAGATCTTTGCCACCGACCCCCTCCGACGATGCAACGAAGACGACGCCACGGGTCCGCTAAAACGAAAGTTAGACTGTTGCATCCCTCACCTGCGACGACTGCCGAAGTCGGGGAAGTCTGGGAAGCCGCGAGGCCAACTGCTCAAATAGCCAACCCGAAAACGGCAGGCCGACAGTGAGCAAAGTAATGCTGAACGCTAATATTAGCGGCTCGGAGATCGCAAAACGCAACAGACGCGCGATGCCCGCGCCGACCAACCCAACCACGACGTTGATCACAATGAGCATTACGTAGACCCAAAATCCACGAATCCACAGCGCACCATATCGCGACAGCATGATCATTTTTTTACTCCCTCGGTCTTAACAATCGGCTCTTTCAGGTCTTCGTCTAACGACCCAGTCGAGCGGCGCAATTGCGGCGCTGAAGACCCGCCTCTCGCTGAGATAATCGTGAATACTTTGAAGAACTTCGCGATTCGTACCCTGATCCTGTCGGCGCCGTGGTTGTCGCCCCGGTGATGGTCGCGCCGCCGCGCCGATCGTCGCAGCCCCGCCTAGCACCGCCGTGTCGCTGTGCCGTGACGTCTAACGTCAAAGTTGAGGGGCACCCGCTGGCGCCTGAGCTTGGCACTTTGTCCATCACGGCCCGCCCACAAGTTAGGTCCGCCGCGCCCAGTAGTCAGGGTCGCGTCGACGGTGCGCAATTGCCAACACTTGCACAACGGCATCAACCTCGCGATATACGACCGAGAATGGAAACCCGTGTAGCGACACTCTGCGGATATTCGGCGGCCGGACAATCTTGAATCTCAGCGGTGTCCGGCAAGCGCTGTCAATAGCTCGCATCGTTGCCAAGTGATAGCGCGCACAGAGACCGGTCCGACGCTCTTCATAGTTAAGTGACCTGCTCCTCGTGCTCCAGCGCCGCAGCTGGATGGAGCCGCCAATTCACTTCAAGCGCGCTCGAACACGCCGCTCAAGCTCTTCGGGCGTCACCAACTGAACCTGACCCTCATCGATCTCACGAGCGCGACGCTCGGCCACGTCGAGCCACAGAGCCTCCACCTCCCGCTCCGGCAGATTGTCCAGGCTCTCAGCCAGCTTCAAGCCGCTCCGCCAGTTTCGCTCGCTCGCGCGGCGGAAGCGACATAGCCTCTTCTTCAATGGTGTCGGCGTTCATAGGAGAAGTTTACCACTAAGCCCCAACGCAGAAAATCGGTGTATTTCACCGAAACAGACCTAACGTCAAAGTTGAGCGGCGCGCGGCCGCGCAAAACCTACCGAAGCTACTTGATCCAGACTCATCGATTGCCTCCAACGCTCAACGAAGACGACGCTGCGTGTCCGCTTCAGCGCAAGTTAGGATTCATTGCCGGGGCGAACGCGACCGAACCAATTGAGCTCGTCTTCGAACGAAACGAAGCGATCGTATCCGTACTCCGCCGGAACGGTCCGGACCCACTGGCGCTCGCGGATAGCCGTATCGACGTAGCGAAACTCTAGCATGCCGTCTTTGACGGAAACCCGAAGATGGGGTTGTGCGTGGCGACCAGACGATGGCACCTGCGAGACGCAAAACTCGTGCATTGAAGTCCACGGGTGCAGCCCGGAGGCATAGCCCGAGGCAGCTAGTCGGTTCACGAAGTCACGTAGACATGCGAATTCACGGTGCTCGACGGAGAGACCATTGTAGAAGTCAGCGACCGTACCCCAACCGCCCGAATCTACCGTCATCGCGACTCCTAACGTTGAAGTTGAGCGGCCGCGCGCAGTTGGGCGACGCGCGGTCGGTCAATTGAAAACCTACCGTCCCTGTATTGTGCGCCTGGCACATGATTTACACGCACGTGCTCGCGTCCTCGGCGGCCGGCTTGCCGAGTCCGCTCGAGTCGCTCCCGGACGTGAATTCCGTTCGCGAGGTGTCGCCGCAATATGGCCCGCGGCGCGAGCTGGTCGCTCGCTGCGGTGCCCGCTTCGACTACGGGAGTTTCCGGCCGCCGATGAATCGATAGCCGGCGTCGTTCAAAGCATCTCGAACGCTCGCTATCTCGGCGTTGTCGACATTCGCGACGATGTGTACGTCGTAGATGGATCCGCCCGGGACTCGCAGCTCATCTTTGACAAAGGATACCGCCTCTTTGCACGGAACGGTGCTGCCCTGTGGCTCCTTTTCGAGCGCTACGACACACGTGTGCCGTTTGCCGTCCAGCGTAATGATCACATCCGGGCGCTCGGCAAGCCTTGGCGGCGTGTTGGAGGAGCCGCAACCGACGAGCAATATGGGGATAAGGCCGAAGAGCAGGAAGGCGCGAGACGACGTTGTAACCCTCCGGGAGGCTGCTCCCCTCATGATGTATGGAATGTGCGACCGGTGTACGGGCTTCGCGTCTATTGATCGTGATGACATCGGGTGTATTCCATAGATCCAGTTTTCAAAAAATAGCCGTAGGAACAAATAGCGTCTCGTCCGCGGCGGAGCCGCCATGTCGGCGCGGGCGGCTGGCCCCGCTCCTCATAGCCGGGAACGACGAGGGAAGCCGACGATCCGCCGGCTTCCCTGTATCTTGACGTCAGGGACTGAGTTCCTGGTACAGGCTGTCTGAAGTGATCTTACGAATCGCCTCGATGCGCTTCATCGTTGCTCCCAGGGCCGAGTTCGGCTTCATCACGGCATCTTCGATCTTGGCGAGCGTCGCAAGATCCGGTACTTCCACCGTCACGATGATGGTCCCGGTATCGGGACCTGCGTAAGTCGCGCGCCACACGCGCAGCGTGACCGGCAAACCCTCTTTCTTGAACTCGCTTTGCAAGGTCTCGACCTCGTGACGGTACGCCTTGATGTCGTGTCGTCTGCACCGCAATCACTCGCAGAGTCGTCGACGCAGGCAGCGCAGCGGCGGAGACCAAAGCGAGGCCGATGACGGCGAGAGTGGACAGGATCAGTTTTCCCACGATTTTATTCCCCTGTAGGTTGACGAGGCGTCGTACGCCGGACCCGCGCAGCGTAGCAGCGGGCTGCTGCGTCGCTCCCCGGAGGCGGAAACCTCGGCAGTTCCGTGGGTACTGTGTTTATGTACAGTATCGGGATGCGGGGGATCTGAAAATCGAAAAACTCCGACGCGTTCGGTCAGTACCTGATTTTCCTCAAGTGCTCCTGCGGCCACGTCCGCCCTGCAACCCCAGCACCGCGGCGTCGCCGGATGGGATGCGAGCTGGACGATGTGGTCGGCGCTTGCGATGTACAAAATGCCATCAGAAAAATTGCACCGCTCGCACGGTGCCGCAGCAGAGCGCGCGGCTGGCGGGATGAGCGCTAGGCTGTCATTCGGGGAGCCATTTTAATTGCGCTGCAGATTCGACGATGACGGTTTGCCGTAGTCGCCGCGAGCAAACTCGTCGATTTTTTCCTGGATGAATGCGTCGGGCGAGGCGGCATGGCGCCGAATCACATCCCATACTTTCGGATCGGTCGGAATGACCACTCGTCCATCCGCCATTCCGTCGGCGAGAACCGTCGCTGCCGTCTCCGCCGTGATCACTTCGTACTGGCTTCCGGGGCCTCGGAACGCCACGTTTGCCGACCAAGTCTTCATGTTGCTCATCACTGCGGTCGCGACCGGCCCCGGGCAAAAGCAGCTGACTCGCACGCCCTTCGGATGCAGATAGACCGCCAGCGATTCCGACATGGCGACGACAGCAGCCTTTGCAGCGACATAGGGATGCGATTGGCGGCATACGGATACAGGCCGGCGAACGAAGCGGTGTTGACGATATGTCCGCTGCCGCGCTCGATCATTTTGGGCGAGATGACCTGGATGCCATGAATCGCGGCGAAGAAATTCAGATCCATGATTCGGCGCCACTCGGAGGTCGGGATGTCCTCGGGATTTCCGCTGAGGATGACCCCGACGTTGTTCATCAGGATGTCGATGGGTCCCAGGCGATTCTCGGCAGTCCGGGCGGCATCGCGGACGGACTGTTCATTGGTCACATCGCAGGCGAGAGCGGCGGCTTTCCCGCCTGCAGCGGCGATGGACGCGGCGGTCTCATCGGCACCCGCCACGTTGATGTCGGCAATGGCAACGCGGGCGCCGCGCCGCGCAAACTCCAGAGCGACGGCGCGCCCGATCCCCTGAGCGGCGCCGAAGATCAGCGCGGTTTTATTTTCGAATGGAGACATTTGACACCTCAGGTAGCTTGGCGCTCGGGGTTCTCGCGATGACCGTTTCTCAAAGACCCAGCTCCGCAAGCAAGCTCGACGCACGAGCGACGCCCCGCCGCAGCGCGGGCGCGTAGCCTTCAGCCTCGATTGCGGGGCCCAGCACCTCGAGGTCGAAGAGCCCGCCATATCCGGTGTCGATGACGTCCTGCATCAGACGGTGGAGCGGCAGCTCACCTTCGCCTAAATGCACACGCCCGCCGGGGCTCGGCTTGCCGGAAGACCCGATGACCACATCGCAGATCTGCACGAGAGAGATGTGCGGGGCTGCCGCTTGCAGAACCTCATGCAGATCGCGCTCCATCCAGCAATTGCCGAAATCGACGATCAGTCCGACGCCGGTCAGCTCGGCCACATCCACGGCGTCGCGCAGGGTGTTGACGAACGACACATCGGTTCGGACCGTGGGCTCTATCGCGAGCGGCACGCCGCGCCGGCCGGCATGAGCGACACAGGGGGCGATAGCCTCGGCGAAAACCTCCAGCACCTTCGCCCACGGCTGCCCGGTCGTGCGGCCGGGGGTGCAGTAGACCGAGCCGCCGCCCATTGCAGCGACCAGATCGACTGCATCGTTCAATGCCGCTCGAGTTCTGTCCCAGGTCTCCGGCGCGGATAGCGTGAAGGATCCGCAAACGAGCGTCGCGGGACGAATGCCCGCTGCGCGGAGTTGTGCCACCTTGGCTTCGCGGTCGGGCTCCATCTTGGAGATGAGTAACCCGCGTGGTGGACATCGAGCTCGCGCCACAACGCGAGATCCTGATCGAAAGACCAGTTGAAGCGAGCTGAGTGCATTGACCGAAAGACGCGGGTGCATCATGCCGTTGCCTCCGCCAGCGCGCTGCGAAGTGTGCCGATCTGCGCTTCCAACCAGCGGACTTCGCTGAAGTTCTCGCGGTTGTTCTGGGCCAGCAGATACTCCGTCGCTTGCAGCTTCGCTCGCACGGCATCGACGCAAGTCGGTTGCGCCGCAAGAGCCGCTTCCGCCAGATGCAGCGCATGCAGCGGCCGACCCTCGCTCAGATACCCCTTTGCTCGAGCAATGACTCTATCCGGACCGCCCGCAAGCTCCACGAGGTCCGGCGACACGGCTGCCGGCGGCACGTTGTACAGCTCCGTGGTCGATTCGAAGCGGAACCAGCCGAGATGCTCCTCCCAGATTGCTCGCACGATCCAGGGGACCTTGCCGTGACCCTGTCCGATGGCGAGCTCCGGCGGAAGCTCGATGGTGGCCATCAACGTCCATAGATCGAGTCCGGCGTTCATCCCCTCGAAGGTACGATCCTTGAGATATTGAGTTGCATGGCGGATACGCGAGAGTTGTCGGCATATTTCTTCTTGGCCTTTGACCGGCTCGCCATGCCCCGTGATGAGCAGCTCGGGACGCAGATCGATGACACGCTGAACGCCGTCGATGAACCATTGCACGTAGCGGATCTTGTCGCCGCGCAACGTATATAGATTCGGGACATGGCCGAAAAGCGGGCCCGTCAAGTTGCCGGTGAATACGATGCGCTCCTGCGGCATCCACACCACGCATGAGTCGAGCGTCTCGCCCCCGGGCGTTGCATAGAGCTCGAAGCGGCGACCCCCCAGCTCGAAGCGTGTGGGAGTCGTGGAAAGTGGTGGTCAGGATCGGCTCGGGACGCTCGGTCATTTCTTTCTTCTGGTCCCTGCTCCAGAGTCGCTCTCGACCGCCGGCTCATCGTCGGCCCCAGAGCACGCCAATAGCCACGCACGTGCGCAAAATTTGCCTGGGCGATGGTCTCCGTGTCGGGCGTGTTGAACCACTTCCAACCGCCGATATGGTCGTCGTGGCTTTGGGTGAAGAGGATCTTTTTGACCGGATTGCTGCTGACCGCGGACAGTCGGCGGAAGTTCTCCTCGGCATTGAACACAATGCCCGTGTTCACGATCACATCGCCCGCCGGGGTCAAGACACGGTAGGCGTTGGAGATATCGCGCGACAGGTAGATCTCATGCCCGAGCGGCACGGCATCCTGCCTACCCTCGCCCGCTCGGATGATCTGGGCATTTTGCGGTTGCCTTTCGGTCATTGCGACACCTCGTGCCGAACGGGGAATACGTCGGTGTAGAAGCGGAACCTGTCGCGCAAAGCGCGGAGGTCGAGCTGGAAATCGCCCGCGAGGTCATAGACAACCCGGCCCGCTTTGCCGCGCGGATGATGCTCCATGTAGCTGTGAAGATCATCTGCGCTTTCAGGCTGTCGGCGGAAGATCTGCCGCCGCCAGCACCCTTTGCGCAGTACCCACATCGTCTGCCATCACATCCTGGAACAAGAGATCGAGGCGTTGCGCCGCGGGCACGACCTCTATATCGCGGATATAGGCGCGCAGCATTCGTTCGATGCGGTCCACCCAATAGGCGACATGCCCTTGAATGTCCGGCTGCTTCTGATTTGCGAGAACCTGGCAGTCCCCGCATGGTGAGCACCGACTGCAGAATGGCGAGCGGATCGCGATGGGTCATGACGATCGTCGCATCCGGATAGACGCGAGTGAGCACCGGCAGCTGCTCGCTATGCTGGTTGCCCTTCAGTATCCAGCGCCGGTCATCGGGCTGCTGAAAGGCGATCGCCTTCAGCATCGTGCGGCCATATTCGTAGTGCGGAGTTTGATCGGCCGACAGGTAATAGTCGCGCCAACGGGGCACATCCGCCATCCATTCCCACTGATAACTGGCGAAGTCGGGAATCTGCAGCTCATTGTCGCCGCACGCATGATCGGGTGAATGCTCGTGCATCGCCTCCATAATGGCGATTCGATCTCAGACGCTCCCAGCGCTCATTCGCCCTGTGCCAGCGCGGCTCGCGGCCATCCGGGCCGCGCACCTCTCCCGGCGTCGGCACAGCCTCTCGCCCGAGATAGACCGGCAAATAGCGCAGCCGCCGATCCGCAGCGATCAGATTCTCCAGATGCGTCGTTCCGGAGCGCGGCAGACCGACGATGAAGATCGGCCGGTCGATCACCACTTGCTCGATCTGCGGATTGCGCTTCAAGAAGTCGCGGTTCTTCAGGCGGTTCGCGGCCGCCTGAATGCAATGCTCGACGAACTGCACTTTGGCCGCTCTCCAGACATTCTTGTCGGCCTCTACTTCCGCGAGAAGTCGGCCGAGTCGATCTTCGAAGTCTCGCGGACCGAAATCCTCGAGATGCGCCCTGGCCTGTGCCGCCTCGAGCACTCCGACAACGGACATATCGAGCGGCAGCGCGTCGGTGGCCTCGAGCTCCCGCCGCCGCTCCGCGGGAGAGCGTCGGATTTCGGAATCCGTCCACGCGAAAGAGCTTGGGTTGCGCGGCCTGCGCGCCGGTCATGTGCCGCGCCCGCCGGAGAGGTTCGCCTTACCCGCATTCGCCATCCAGCCGCCGTCGATTTTGACGAGGTCGCCGGTGTGAAAGCGCGAGGCATCGCTCATGAAGTACACACCGATCCCCTCGAAGTCTTCCGGCGTGCCGAAGCGGGGAATCGGCGTGCGCTCGCGCACCTGCTTTCCAAGCGGTGAGTCCGGGCCGCCATCCTTCACCGTCTCGGTGGCGGTGTAGCCGGGGCATACGGTGTTGCAGCGAACCGCATAGCGACCCATCTCGACGGCGATCCCGCGCGCCATGGAGGCGAGCGCGCCTTTGGCCGCGTTGTAGTGTTGCATGCCCACCGTTCCGGTGAGTGCCGATAGGCTGGCGCAGAAAAGAATGGAGCCGCCGGCATCACCGGCATCGTGGCGCGCCTTCATATGACGCGCAGCCTCGCGCGCCACATAGAAAGCACCGTGCTGGTTGATGTTGAGCAAGCCGTGATAGGCCTCCGCGCTCATCTGCAGAAACGAGCCCACATGACTCATGATGCCGGCGTTCGCGATCACGCCGTCGACGCGACCGAGTTTGTCGACGGCTTCGGACATGGCAGCGATCACACGCGCCTCATCGGACACGTCGACTTCCTGCGTCATCACCCGCGTGCCGAAATCGGCAAGTTGAGCGGCCGCCTCCCGGTTCTTGTCGGATCGCCGCCCCCAGATCACCAGATCGCCGCCGGCTCGCGCGATACCTCGGCAAAAGCCGAGACCGATCCCCGCGTTGCCGCCCGTCACCAGGACGACCTTGCCGCTCATGTCCCAGGGCAATTTCGGCATAGTTCTCCCCAAAGGATAAATATATGCATGTAATTATCATAATATCCCCCATGTCTTCCCAAGAATCAAGAATAATGTCTTAATACAGGCGCATTATGAGGAGAGTGCCCGGGATACTGTCCTAGGCTCACCAAGTGCGCCTGGGCTGACTGGAGTCCTTTGACCGGCATGGGGGATCAGCATGAGTTTCAGAAGTCCTAGCGCCGCCGTACCGCGGCATCCCGTCATCATCGGCGACAAAAAGCTCGAGCGCGGCGGCGGGACCCTGCAGCGGCACATTTATCCCGCGAATGGGCGCATCACCTGCGAGATCAAGCTCGCGTCGACGCAGGAAGTCGACGATGCGGTCCGAGCCGCACGGGCTGCCTTTCCGGCATGGCGTGCGCTGTCCGGCGACAAGCGTCGCGACCTCATGTTCAAGATGGCGGCGACGATCGAGGCACACGCCAGGGAACTCGCGGAGCTCTCGACACTCGAGAATGGCTGCCCGTCGATGATCGCGCCGTTCATCGCCGCGGATGCCGCACAAAAATTTCGCTATTTCGGCGGCTGGGCCGACAAGATCCAAGGTGAAACCCTGAGTACTTGGGCGGGGCCGGCGCACAACTATGTGGCACACGAACCCTACGGGGTCGTCGGCGCCATCATTCCGTGGAACGGTCCGCTGTTCGCCGCCACCATGGTCATGACCCCTGCGCTCGCTGCAGGAAACTGCATCGTCGTGAAAGCACCCGAGCTTGCACCCTTCACGGTCATGCGTCTGGGCGAGCTGTTTCTGGAAGCGGGCTTTCCTCCGGGAGTCGTCAACACGGTCGCGGGCGGCGCCGATATTGGCGAGGCGCTCGTCAGGCACCCCGGTATCGATAAAGTACAGTTTGTCGGGAGCGGCGCGACTGCGAAAAAAGTATTGCGCACCGCCGCCGAATCCCTGAAGCCTTGCGGGCTCGAGTTGGGCGGCAAATCGGCCGTGATCGTATTCGCCGATGCGGATTTGCAAGAAGCGGCACGGCGGGGCCTCGCCGGTGCCATCAGCGTCAGTGGGCAGGGCTGCGTCAACGGCACGCGCCTCCTGGTCGAACGGCCGATCTATGAGCAGTATCTGAAAATGCTGCAGGCGATCGCCGTGCACATCAAGGTGGGTGATCCGCTCGACGCTTCCACGGTGATGGGGCCCATCATTTCGGAGTCAGTCGTTGCAACGCATACTGGGCGTCATCGATAAGGCGGTGAGCAGCGAGGGCGGCAGATTGGTGTTGGGCGGCAGTCGATTGGGCGGCGAACATGCGGAGGGCTACTATCTGCCGCTGACCATCATCGCCGATGTCGAGCAAGGCGCGGCACTCGCGCAGCACGAGGTATTCGGCCCAGTGCTGGCGGTGACGCCGTTCGATACGGAGGAAGAGGCGATTGCCCTCGCAAACGGCACGAGCTATGGGCTCGGCGCCTACATCCACACGCAAAACCTGCGGCGCGCGCATCACGTCGCCGGCCAGATGCAGGCCGGCATGGTGCAAGTAAACGGCTCCGGAGAAGGTATGCAACCGTACGCGCCCTTCGGCGGTATGAAGCAAAGCGGCTACGGACGGCTCGGCGGCCAGGAAGGTCTGCACGAGTTTCTGCAGGTCAAGAACGTGTGGATGAACCTGGCCAAGCCCGCGGTCGCCCAGTGAGTCTTCTAGACCCGTCGGAACGCGCTCGTGTCGGCAAGCAGCAGCAAGAGCAGTTGCTGGGTGCACCCGCACCCGAGCCCCGCACCTTATTCGAGTCGTCGTGGCGCGACTATGTATTCGCCGAGGTCTGGACGCGGCCCGGTCTCGATCGCCGATCGCGTTATTTCATCTCGATCAGCAGCGCCGTGTGTGAAGGCGGACGTCCTGATGTCGTCGATGGCTACGTTCGCGGCGCGCTCAAGCTCGGCGAAATCACGCTACCCGAGCTGCGCGAAGCGGCACTGCAACTTGCCGTGTATGCCGGCTGGTCACGCGGCGTGGCGTTCGACACCGCCGTGACACGCGTCGCCGACAGTCTCGGCTTACCGCATGCCGACTACCCGCCGATCCGTGAGCAGCCTTGGGATCCTCAGCAGCGTATCTCGGAGGGGAGCGCAAACTTCAAGTCGATCATGATCTTCCCGGCGCCCCCACCGATCACACCCTATTTCGAGGCGGGCATCATCAATTTCGTGTTCGGCGAGATGTGGGCGCGACCGGGGCTCGATCAGCGGGCGCGGCGCTGGGTGACTCTGGTGGGGGTGGCGGATTCCTCGGCGAGCACGCCGATCCGCACCCATACCTACGCCGCGATGGCGAGCGGCAATGCGAGCGCGAGCGAAATGCAGGAATTCGTATTGCAATACGCCGTCCACGGCGGCTGGCCCAAGGCCTCGGTCATGCAGGCAGCCGTCCTCGAGATGGCTGAGCGTGTGACCAAGGGCCTTCCGTACGAGTGATGGCAGTCGAGGGGAAGGGGATGACGTATGCCGACAGCAAGTGACATGAAGGGCAAATGCGCGCTGGTGACGGGGGCTGCTTCCGGGTTGGGCCGTGCCACCGCCTTCGCCCTCGGGCGCGCCGGTGCCGATATCTGCATAGTCGATGTGAACACCGCGGGCCTCGAGGAAACGGCGGCGCAGTTGCGCGCGCTCGGTGCGCGAGCGCTCGTTCATGCCACCGATCTGGCTTTGCGTGAGAACTGCCTTGGCGCGATAGCTACCGCCGTCGAAGGATTTGGTCGGCTGGATGCCTTGTGCAACGTCGCCGGCATCATCGTGATGTGCAATGCGCATGAGATGCGTGCCGCTCGACTTCGAGAAAACCGTGGCGGTCAATCTGAGCGCGCCGTTCTACTTGATGCAGGCGGCCATCCCGCACTTGCTGCAGACACAGGGCGCCGTGGTGAACGTGACCTCCTCCGCCGCATTCGTGGGCGAGGCCTATGCGGCGGCGTACTGCGCGACGAAAGCGGGACTGACCCACATGACCAAGGCGCTTGCCATGGAGTATGTCCACAAGCCCATTCGATTCAACTCGGTCGCGCCGGGCGGCATGGCGACCAACATCGGCAATACCATCAAGATGCCCGAAGGGGTCGATTACGCTCTCATCAAGCGTTATTCGGGTCTGCGCGGCCTGGTCGAGGTCGACGATGTGGCGGAGATGATCGTGTTCCTCGCCTCCGACGCAGGACGCAGCTACCACGGTGCCTGCATCAACATCGATCGCGGCATCACCGCAGGCTAGCGCCATGACCGTCGTGGGTTTCATAGGGCTGGGCAGTCAGGGTGCACCGATGGCGAGGCGCATCGTCGAGTCGGGCTATCCGCTTCTCTTGTGGGCGCGTCGCGCGGAGACGCTTGTTCCCTTCGAGAGCACTCCGGCTCGATCGGTTGCCAGCATCGCCGAGCTGGGCGCGGGCGCCGAGCACGTCGGTGTCTGTGTCGTGGACGATGCGGGTACCCGGCAGGTCTGCGGTGAGCTGATTCAGACCATGCGGCCCGGCAGTCGAATCGCAATTCATTCCACCGTGCACCCGGATACCGTCGTCGAGCTGGCGGCGCAAGCTGCTGCTCGCCAAATATCGCTCCTGGATGCTCCCGTGAGCGGCGGCGGACCCGCGGCTGCCTCCCGCACGCTGACGGTCATGATCGGCGGTGCCGAGGAAGTCGTGGCGGCCGCGCGGCCGATTTTCGAGACCTTTGGCGGACTCATCGTGCGCGTCGGTGACGTAGGCGCCGGCCAGATGGCGAAGCTCGTCAACAATGCGCTGATGGCAGCCCATGTGGCGATGGCTCACCATGGACTCACCGCGGCGGCCGCGCTGGGCCTCGATCGTGCGGCCCTGTCCGAAATCGTCAAGGCCAGCAGCGGGCGCAGCTACGGCTTCGAGGTCTATAGCCGATTGCCGGCCCCGTCCGCGTTTGGTCATGGCGCCAAATTGCTGGCGAAGGACGTTCGTCTGCTGGGAGAAGTACTGGGTGCGGACCCGGCCTATGCGCCGTTTCGCGATGTCGTCGCACCCTTCCTGCAATTGGTACAGAGGCAGTAAACCATGGGTTTCTCGATCGATCAGTTTCGTTTGGACGGCAAGGTGGCCATCGTCACCGGCGCCGGCGGCCGCGGCAACAGCATCGGACGTGCCTATGCACTCGGACTCAGCCGAGCGGGAGCCCAGGTCGTCGTCGCCGACATTCAGGCCGAGGGCGCACAGAAGGTCTGCGACGAAATCGCAGCGGCGGGCGGCAGCGCGATCGCCGTGGGCGTCGACATCACCAAGCCGGACTCGGTCAGGAGAATGGCCGGCGCGGCTCGCGAGGCTTTCGGCGGCGTCGATATCCTGGTCAACAATGCGGCGCTCATGGCAGAGCTCGGCTATGTGCCCGCCGCCGATATCCCGCTCGATCAGTGGAACCGAATCATGGATGTGAATCTCACCGGCGCGCTCAATTGCGTACAGGCGATCGTGCCGCTGATGCGCGAGCGCGGCGCCGGCAAGATCGTCAATCAAGTATCCGGGGGTGCCTTCCCTGCGCTCTCGGTGTACGGCATCAGTAAGCTCGCCCTGGTCGGTCTGACCACGACCCTGGCCCGCCAACTCGGGCGCGAGAAAATCACCGTCAATGCAATCGCTCCGGGAAATACCATGAGCGATGCGGGCAAGCTTCTGACCCCCGACGACTCGCCATTCGTCAAGATGCTCGAGGCGACCGTCGCGCTGCGGGTGCGGGGTCAGCCCGACGAGCTGGTCGGCACCTTATTGCTGTTGTGCTCATCCGCCGGCGATTGGATCACGGGCCAAGTGCTGCACGTCGACGGCGGCTGGATCTTGCGTCCGTAATATCGCACCGTCGCCTTCGGCCCCGACCTCTGTCCCGCGACGGCCCTTCATTCGCGATCCGAATCGCCCCTTTTGCGAAGTCGCGATAGGACGAGCCGCCGATAGCGTTCCGCCTCGAATTGCGCGAGCTCCTCGTCCTGCTCGAGAATGGCTTCCAGGATGCGCCGTCGGCCTCCCTTCCACGCCTCGACGCCTTCCTTGTCGGTGAAAACCAGGGGCGCGCCGGAATGCACATACAGGCGATGGGTGACCCGGCAGAGGAGCTCGATCAGCGGTTTTGCCACCATCTTCAACAGCAAGTCGCGCAGCTCCTTCTCGAAGGCAATCCGTTCTTCGCTCGAGTCGCACTGATCGACCCGATTCGAGAAGCTCCCGGACTGTTTCCCGCAGCGCGGTGTCCGTGCAACGTGCCGCCGCCGGGAACGATCTCACAGTCGAGGAGCGACAGCATTTGCTGCGATTCGCGATGTCCGAACCCGTGCACCCGTAGGTAAGCGGCGATGGATCGCTCGAGCGCGGCCTCGTCCGGTCGCGTGCCGTAGTAGCCCCCGCCCGGTCCGCGGCGCACCGCCAGAAGTCCCTCGTGCTCGAGGATGCGGGCGGCCTGCTGTACCGTCACGATGCCGACGTCGAGCAACTGCGCCACCTCGTTGAGAGAGCCGATCTGCGCGCCAGGCTCGCGCGACAGAATGAGCTCGCGCAGTTTGGCGGCAGTCGCCTGCACCAGTTGACGTCTAGGGACCTTGATCACTTTTTGGCTATTCTCGACAGCGCGCGCGCAAGTTGCCGCAGCCTACCTGCAACCCATGCTACCTCAGGGCGTCCCGATGGACATTAGCGGGACCACGAGCCGCGGTCGGGTAATCGATCAGTGGTAAGGGCAGTTGGTGTCCCGATTGGATACGTCAAATTGAACCGGCTTGTCGGTACGTGGAATCAGCGCGATCGCAGCATAGTGTCCAGGAACTGCTTGCGGCGGGCAGCTTGTTGGGCTGGTCACCGTCAGGTGCACGCGGATTATATTGCCGGTATCGGTGATTGAATCAAATGAGACGACAACCGGACCGTGCTCTTTAAAGCCGGCGCTGGCGACAAGCGCCGTATATCGCTCAAAATCGATCGGTGGCAAGGGCTCGGCGACTGCGGTCAGATTGTCCGCCCAAACGTCCCATTGTTGCGGGGATCGAATGACAAAATTCTGGTGGCTATCCGGCAAACCGAGCGTGGGCGGCAACGAGAGCACTTGGAAGGGAATTTTGTCGTCCTGCGCTGCTACAGTCGCCGCGAGCGTTAATAGGAGGAGTGCTGTCGCTAGCGGTCGAAGCATTTCGGTCCTGGATTGGTGCGCGGTTGCCAGTTTGCCCTGGTTTGCGCGGCATGGCCAGCCGGCGGCTGCCTTCGAAGCCCCGCTGCCGGGACGTTGAGCCCCGGAAACGCCGCGAACGATTAGCTGTGCTGCCGGAAACGTGCGCTATTTCCAAGAAATGTCGAACACATCCGTTCTACCATCAACCGCAGCTCTCTTGTCCACGCTCGGCCCAAGGACCCCTTTCTGACCAAAGCCCCCCTAATTGCCGTGGTCGATGACGACGACGCAATCCGGCGCGCACTGTCGCGATTATTACGTGCATCCGATTTCAACGCGATCACGTTTGCTTCTGGCCAGGCATTTATCGACTCTCTCGGAGGGCAGCGGCCTGACTGCGTCGTGATGGATTTTCAAATGCCGGGCCTCACCGGCGGCGATGTGCAGCGACTGTTGATGCTTGCCGGTATTCATTTGCCGATCGTTATCATGACCGCTTACGATCATCCCGGGATTCGAGAAGAGTGTCTTGGCAACGGCGCGGTCGCCTGCCTTGTCAAGTGCGATTTGCAGGATCATCTCATCGCTGCCATCGAGGCGGCGACCGCTTCCAGAATCTCGGTTTTGGGTTGAACGCCGGAAGTGCGAGCACCGCGACCGCGGCTTCCGCTCACTCTCGTGGCAATACACAACGAAACGTCATACCACGGTCTGGATTGTTCTCGGCGGACAACCGCCCTTTGTGCGCGCGGACGATCTGCGAACAAATTGATAGACCAACTCCTACACCGCTCGCCTTGGTTGTCACGAAGGGCTCGAAAATATGCTCGAGAACTTCAGGAGATGCTCCGACCCCGCTATCTCGCACCGTCAGCTCGATGGCATCCGCGCGCACCGCCGTGGTGATGACCAATTGCCGGTCGGCAACCGGGATCGAGCTCATGGCTTCTGTTGCATTGAGCACGAGATTCAGCAGCACTTGCTGCAACTCGACCGGGTTTCCTTCGAGCTCGGTGTTGGCTGAATCCAAATTGAGCGTGAGACTGATCCGGTGCACGAGCAGATCGAAGCGCACGACGTGCGCTACGTCCTGAACGAGTCGATTGAGATCAATGGCCATATGGGGCGGGCTGTCTTTTTTGAGCATCCTCCGGACGTTTTTAATGATGTCTCCGGCACGCCGTCCGCTATCGGCGATATCCTCGAGCAACGCTCGCATGTCCGGCGTTGTGTCCACAGCGCTCGGGTGCAGTCCAGCTGCGGCGTTGCACTGGATGGCGGTGATGGGTTGCAATAGTTCATGCGCCAGTGACGTAGTCAGCTCACCCACGAGCGCGACCCGGCTCATGTGCGACAGCTCGGTACGTGCACGTTCGATCTCGATCTGGGATTGCCTACGCTCACTGATGTCGTGTATCTGGGAGACGAAGTAGAGCGGTTCACCGGAAGCACTTCTGACGAGAGCTGCGGTCAAGAGAGCCCAAACATCCACGGCGTCCTTCCGAATGTAGCGCTTCTCCATCTCAAAATGCGAGATCTCGCCGGCAACGGCTCGATGCGCGAGAGCAAGGTCGAGCGCGAGGTCGTCGGGATGAGTCAAAGCCTGAAAAGTGGTTGCAAGGAGCTCCGTATCAGAGTAGCCGAGTATCCGGCACAGCGCCGCATTGACTTGCAGAAAGCGGCCGTTCAGAGCGACGAGCGCCATCCCGATTGAGGAATGCGTAAAGGCCACTCGAAACTGCTGCTCACTGTCGCGCAATTTTCTCGCCGCCTGGTGACGCTCGGTCACATTGTGCACGACGGTGACCATCGCATCGTCATCGCGTCGTACCAATCGCGCCTCGAAGTAACGCTCTTCTCCGGCGATCGTCAAGACGTAATCGACCTCGATGACTCCGTGGGTCTGTGCGGCCCGCTCAAACGCGCCCCTGAACAGTTTGGCCATCTCGGCGGGGAGAACGTCCTCCATCACACGTCCCGTGAACTCCTCCGGCGGCATCAGCAGGTCGGCACGGCTTGTACAGTGACTTTCGAGAAATATGCCATCCCGGCTTAGAACGAATATGAGGTCCGGAAACGCCCTCAGGATCGCTTTGGTCCGCGACTCGCTCGCCGACAATGAGCGTTCGATGCGGAGCCTTGCCACCGCGCTCGCGAATATTTCCGCAACGAGCTGCAGTCTACGGATGAGGTTTTTCGGCCATTTTCGAGGTCCGCGGATGCACATGAAGATGAGCACGAATGTCGTCGTACCCGCCTCGACGGGGATGCCGAGCGCGCTTTTGGCACCGATCTGCGTCAGATACGCACGCTCGACGGACGCGATCGCCGGCGCGTCCTCGGGAATTCTTTCCCAACATGCGACGCGGCCGTGCCGAAACTCGTTGATAAGCCACGGAAAATCAGCAATGAAGACTCTGGTCGGAAGCTGGGGGAAATCCGGAGCGGAGTAGATGTGCCGGAGGTGCATCTGGCCGCCGGCCGTGTCACATTCCCAGAAGGCGATCCGATCGATACCGGTGAATCGTGCCAGTTTTTCGAGCCATAGGTCGACGGCTTGCTCAATGCAATCTGTCGAAGCCTTCGCAAAAAAGGCGGACAGCTCGAGAAGGAACGATTCGAAGCGCAAACGCCCGGCGATATTGACATCGGGCTTCGCCGACTCGGTCGGCGCGCCTGCGGTCCCGTGAGTAGGAGCCGGAGGCGAGCCGAGATCATTCGCAGGTGGTCGAGCGCTTTTCAAACTAGGCATCCTCGGCAGCGGTCCGCCCCCCTAGGCGACTCATCCTAAACGGAACTGTGCTTGAGGAGAAGCGCGCACGCGGTAGACTCTGGGAGCTTCATTCCAGGAATGGCGACTATCGTGAGTAGGCTAGTTGGGTCTTTAGCGCTTGCCATCTTGTTGGTGTTCTCCTGCGAGCCCTCCTTCTGCGCGGATGCAGGACCGCTCGTGATCTCGGTGCCGCCGGGATTCGAGGGGCCGACCCGCGATGACGAGAATGGAGGTGTGACGGTCGCGTGGATCGAGCGCCAACCGGTCCCTGGTGGCGGCACATTGCTACAAGTCTCTGCGATCGACGTGGGAACGTCCCTCGATGGAATAACCCGCGCGCAGCGGGTGGAGGGCGCGAACCATTACCTCCTGGACTTTCTCCGCGGCGTCGGGCACTCGCTCGAGAATTTCGAGTTTGGTGAGTTCGAGCAGGTATCGCTCGCCGGACTGCCGGCCGCGCGAGTGCGCTGGACTGCGACCAATTCGGGCCATGCGGCGATCGGAGTCATCTATTGTGTGCTCGTCGGCCATTCCGTCGTTAGCCTGCAGACCCGGGACACGGGCACCGAGATCACACCGGCGATGTATAGCGCGATGAGTGCGATCGAGGGCGTCCGGGTTCGTTGAGGTTTGCGGCGATGCGGTGATGCGACGACACCTCTGGCCGGCGGAGACGATAAGATGGCTACGTGGTGGCGTTGGTCAACCAAGCGGAGCAATGCATGATCAGGATAAATCGCCGGCCGCTTCGCAAGTCCGCATCGCGTTCGCCTCCGCTATTGGCAGCGGGTGCGCTGGCCCTGCTGCTCACGTCGGTAACGGCTGCCACTCGAGAAACGAAGCTGGGGTCGATCGGCTTCGAGCTTCCCAAGGATTGGAAGGTCCAAATGGATGGAGCCGAGCGGCTGACCGCGTCGCCTTCAGGCACTCCTGACACACCGCCCCTCGTCATGGCGGAGTTCTGCGTTGCGAACTCGGACCGGCCATGTCCGCCCGTCGAAGCTCCGAACGCTGAGAAGACAGGCTGCGTCGATCCGCGATTGAATACCAAGCAATGGCCTCACGGAGTCACTGAAAAACGCTGGGTGTGTCCCCGCGTCGCCTCCGCGGCAGGCGTGTTTAACCTTGCTGTGGGCCATTTCCTGGCGCCCAACTGGACACTTCGGGTGGTATATATCTTCACCGATAAGGACAAGCCGCCGGACAAGTTTCTCGATGATCTGGCCAAGTCATTCCGAAAGGAGTGATCGACCCGGTCACGAAAGTTGTGATCGTCGATTTGGCCCCGAATACTTGCAGCGATGGTTTCGAGAGGTCTTGGTTTGCATCATTTCACCGCTTGCAACACGCCGTAAGACGGGTCGCTCGCGTCGCGTCGGCTACGACCGTATTCATTGATTGAAATCACTTCACTGACCGCGTCGAAGTCGATCACGCATTCCCGCCTATCGATCGCCCAAAGCCCGTCGCGGCGCGACCATGCGTCGACATAACGCGCCCAGAACTGGCGCTGCAGCACCTTCGCTCCTTCCCGGGATCGCAGGGTTGCCGTGACGTAGGATTCGCTGCCGGCCCGGACACCGGCGGGCTCGATGATGATGTTCGTAACCTGATGCGAATGGTGCAGGAATTTGAGATGCTCCTTGCAGATGAAATCAATCCAACCCCTGCCGCTGCCCTTGTAGGATCCGAAATCGGCGTAACTGTCCACGTGGAAGACTCTATGCCCAAGCGGAACGTCCAGCCGGTCAACCGAGCGGCAATACCGGTATATCTGGTCCGTAATCGCCAGTCGGTCCGCAATGTCTTGGTTGTTCATTAGGGGCTTCCTCGATGCGCGGGGTTTGCAATAGATTCTAAGAATGTCTGCTTGCTGACGTATACCAGAGTGCCATGAAAGTGCTGCAAAGCCTTGCAATGGCTTCGGACCTGTTCGCTGCTGCGGTGTTACTGATGTCGTGTCTGGCAATTTGAACGCCGCGCGACGCGGAGGCACAATCGAGCTTCCAATGCTATTCGTCTGGTTCCAGAGCCGCCAAATCCTCTGCAGATTCTCGTAGGCCAATGCCGACAGCGAGAGGCGGCGGCAAGCGCCTGTCCTATGTAAAGCCAAAGTGGAGAGCTGACTCGCAACTAGGAGATCATAGTGGCGCAGCACTTGACGCCATAGGGGCATCACTCGAGCAAACGGCTTGTTTCGCAGGGCTTCGATGGATATTACTTAATGAGCCCAGAATGCGGGCCTGTTCGCTATGTGAGATGGATTGGATGAAGGAGCATTGCAAACATGAAGTCCATTATCTTTGTATTGTTGATGCACGCGCACGGCGGCGATACGTCTCCTGTCGGTGCGTTTGAAAGCATCGAGCAGTGCCGGCTCGCGCAGGCGACCGCTGGTCAGAATCAGGCCGCTGATTACTCGTGCGAGTCGGTGCCCATCGCCGGTGAATGGAGCCGCAAGAGTGCGCGCTATGTGCAGCCTTCGGCGTTCCGTGTCGCGGACGACGCCAGGTCAGGGAACAACTAAGCGCGTGGACAAATTGGGCCTAGACAAGCCCATAACGGGCTTACCGGAGTCACGGAAGCGGCCGCACGCGTTCGGAACGCCATCCATCACGGAATTCCAGGCCGCAATCTCTCGACATCGCAGCTCGAGCAGGCAGCCAAAAGCGCGGGGCTTGCGGTCAAAGAAGCAGCAGTGAGCTGAAAACTCGCGTTCTCCTACAGCAGATGTTTTTGGTGTCCCGCGCCTCGATGCGACAACCCGCCATTTCTCGTGCCCGCGAGCCTGGCTAGAGTAAGCCCATCGTCGTTGCGAGCTCCCCCAAGGTACGGCTGGTGTATGCGTGAACCAAACGGCGGATTCCAGATTCTCACTTGCTCGCGTGGTTGCGTCATTCACGCGGGTCGGTGGCGTTCCACACCCCACTCCGTAGCCGTCCGATACAAGGACCGAGAAGTATCGATGTCGGTACGTGACCCTAAAGCGAATGCGAAAGCCACGGCCAGGCTATTGTTGGCCGAACTCATAGCGGAAGGCCAAAAGCCTGGCGTAGAAGGCTACAGATAGAGTCTCATGGCACCGCGCGGATGTCGGCGGTCATTCCCATGTCCCGCGGCGTCGTCACCAGCCCGCGCGGGTGCGAAAGCGTCGCGATCAGTCCGCAGACCTCGAGAAACTGCCGCTCGGAATCGCCCTGACGCTGGAGACGCTGCGCCGCGGTGGTTTGCTTGCGTGACGCGGGCAATTGCCAGACGAGTAATTGAACCGATACCGCGTTCGCCCAGCGCAACGCGTGCCGATTTCCTAACCCTGTCCGGTCCGAAGCATGATCCTTCGCCCATTCGTTTCGCAAGTCGATGATTCTTTAGTGGTTGCGCTAATCGTCCAAATACTCAGGACAATTGGACCTTCGTCCGACGCCTCAGGGCGCGGCGCGCCCTGAATCTTGCGATATGCTCAAGACAGCTGTTACGACGTGGAGGCGAAGACGGATGAGCTGAACGCGCAAGGACGCCTGGCAATCTCGAAGGGTGCGACCCGTTGTTAGTGGGCAACAAGTTGAGGGCATCCAGCTCCCGGCGGCGCTCTCGACGGTGAGCTTTCTGTGAGTGGGATTGATCCAACCTTCAGGTTCGCTCCGCCCTCGCTCCACCGAGACCACAGCTCTTTCGCGTGCGGGACGCTGATTTATTTGGGGGCCGCAAGTGTCAGTCCAGTTCTTTGACGAGGGATCAGTCGCGCTGCCGGCTGCAGCCGATCGTGATCGCACCGCTCTCGCGGCAGCGCGACCGCGGAAATCAAGGATCAGGCGCTCGATATCCTGGATCTTGAGCTTGCTGCTGGGATGCGCTCTGACCGTGCTGCTGCTCAGCAATCCGCACCTGGATTCGCTGTTTTTCCATCGCGCTGTCGCCAACTTGAGCTTCCAGATCAAGCCGGGGGCAAGCCCGGCTGTGCTATTTCCTCGTGCGGGGCCATACGATCGCCGACTGGGCTACGCTTATATGCCGTCCCTAATTCAGCACCTGCAGGCCCGTAATTTCGAGATCGTCAGACAGGCGGTTCAGTCTTCTGCTCTGTTGCGCTTTACCGACACGGTTGGCCATGCCGTTTACCACGAAAAGTCTCAGGCGGGCCTGACGCTAAAGGATAGTTCGGGCGACACGCTCGAGGCCGCGTCTTATCCATCAGCGGTATATCGGAGCTTCGAGGAGATCCCGCCGCTACTGATCAACACGTTACGGTTCATTGAGGATCGCGATCTTCTCAATCCGAAGGATCCCTATCGCAACCCGGCCCTTGAATGGCGTCGCTTCGCCTGGGCGGTCGCCGGGCGGGTGGGTGGAATCGTGAATCCCCGCCTCAGGCGCGGAGGCGCCAGCACGTTAGCGACGCAAATCGAGAAATATCGGCACTCGCCCGACGGGCGTACGGAGAGCGTTAGCGAGAAAATGCGTCAGATCGTGACCGCGACCGCGCGCGCTTATCTGGACGGTTTCGAGACGATCGGCGCCCAACGGGAGATCGTCACCGCTTACCTTGATTCGACACCTCTAGGCTCCAGGCCGGGATATGGCGAGATCGTCGGTTTTGGCGATGCGATGTCCGCGTGGTTCGGTGTCGATCTCGCGGAGGTAAACAGACTCCTCTCGCATCAGGTCGCCTCCGACGCTGAGACGAGGCGCCGCGCACAGGTCTACAAGCAGGCACTCAGCCTGTTGCTCGCTCAGCGCCGGCCCTCCTATTATTTGAACGCCGGGCGAGAGGATCTCGAGCACCTCACCGACAGCTATCTGCGCGCCCTGGCATCGGCAGGCGTGATCGATCCCGCACTGCGCGACGCGGCGCTGATGCGCCGGCTCCGCTTCACGCCGGGCCCGCCGCCCCTGAGCGCGCGCTCGTTCGCCGAGCGCAAAGCGGTTGATGCGGCGCGGATAGAATTGATGAGAGTGCTCGGGCTGCCCCAAATCTACAGCCTTGATCGGATGGATCTCTCGGCCGACGTCACGATCGATGGGTCGACGCAGAGCGGAGTTTCGGCGCTTCTCGAGCGGCTGCGGGATCCGACGGAGGTCACTGCGCTAGGGTTGAAGGGCGACAAACTCCTGGGCGATGAGGATCCCGGCAACATTGCCTGGAGCGTTGTTCTCTATGAGCGCGGAAACAATCACAATTTGATCCGCGTTCACGCCGACAGCACGGAGCAGCCGTTTGACTTGAACTCGGGGGCGAAGCTGATCCTCGGTTCAACCGCCAAGCTGAGAACGCTCTCGACCTATCTGGGCATCATCGAGGGCCAGTATCGCGAACTGTCGAAGGTCTCGGTCCCGGCGCTGCAGCAACTGGCCGCGACGAGCGATGACCCGCTTCGCCGATGGGCGGCGGGCTACCTGGCAGGCTTGCCGCCGGAGCATCGCAAGCTACAACCGATGCTGGACGCCGCGATGCAGCGGCGCTATTCCGCCAGCCCGTTCGAGGAATTCTTCACCGGTGGCGGCATTCACGTCTTTCATAACTTCGAGCCCTTCGAGGACAGTGAAATCCCGACAGTCGAACAGGCCTTCGAGCACTCGATCAATCTGGCCTTTGTGCGGTTGATGCGTGAGGTGATACGGCATTACGAAGCCAACTTGGGCGCCCTCGAGGGAGTGCATGGTTCCGATGGGTCAGTGCGCGGGGACATGTTGCGCCGCTTCGCCGACCAGGAAGGCACCGTCTACCTCAATCATTTCTATCTCAAGTACGCGAAGCTGTCGCCAGATGAGGCGCTTGAAGAGCTTGCCGGCAGCGTGCAGGCGTCGCCGCGCCGACTCGCCGTGATCTTCCGGAGTGTGCGACCCGAGGACTCCGCGGCGCAGATGCATAGTTTCATCGCACTCCATGTCCCCGAGGCGCCACCGGCAAGCACCGCCGGAGAGCTGTATACGCAATTTGCTCCGAACAGATTCTCGCTGAATGACCTCGGTTACATTGCCGGTGTCAATCCGCTCGAGCTTTGGCTCGTGACCTACCTGTATCACCATCCGCACGTGACCCGGTCGAAGGTCATTGCGGCGAGCGCCGATCAGCGGCAACAGGCGTATGCCTGGCTCTTGAAGACCGGAAGGACCCACCAGCAAAACGTACGCATCAGGGAGCTGATCGAACAGGATGCGTTCGACCAACTTTTGCAGGACTGGAAGCGGCAAGGCTATCCATTCGCCCGCCTGGTTCCATCGTTGGCGACCGTGATCGGCAGCTCCGGTGATCGCCCCGATGCACTCGCCACACTGATGGGCATCATCCTCAACGACGGCGTAAAACAGCCGACCACCGACCTTGAACACGTGCGTTTTGCCGCCGACACGCCGTACGAGACGGAAATGATCTATCGGCCCGACGCGTCAACGCGGGTGATGTCCGCGGAGGTCGCCGCGACACTACGTCGGGCGCTCGCCGGCGTCGTTGATACCGGAACCGCGGTCCGGGCGCGCGGCGTCTTCTTGGGACCAGACGGCAAGCCGCTTCCGATCGGCGGCAAGACGGGAACCGGCGATAACCGCTTCGAGTCGTTCGGGGCCGGACACCAACTCATCGACGAACGCCCGGTAGACCGGACCGCGACGTTCGTGTTCTTTCTGGGCGACCGCCTGTACGGCACAGTCACGGCTTTCGTGCCCGGGGCACAGGCGGCGAGCTACCACTTCACCAGCTCACTGGCCGTACTGCTGCTGACTAAATTGGCGCCAGAACTCCAGGCGTTGATCGAAAGGTCAAAGGATGCGACGCTGACGCAGCCTCAACTCGTCACCCTGGGCGAGCCTGCGCAGCGGAAGCAGCGGTCAAGCGATGACATCGAGAACCTGCTTGAAAGCCGGGCGCAATTCCCCCCTTCGTCGCTACCTTGTGACTCGGCGCTGGAGCCCGACTGCACGACCCGAACCTTACCGTAAAGCCAGAAGATGCACCGGGACCCGCTAGAATCGATGTAACGACGGACTCATCGTTTCTTGCGCCTCTGCCCTTATTCTGGGAATCCATAAGTGTTTCGATCAACCTTCCATGGAGGGAATTACGGCCGAGGCCGCAGAACCACGCGAACGAGCGTCTTGCGCTGCCTGCTCGCGGTTCCGGCACTTTTACTGGTTCACTTGGCGCCGGCTGCCGAGGCGAAGCACGTGTTGATTGTCCATACCAGCAATCGATTATCGGGCTACGGCGTCGCCGTGGAATCAGGACTGCGTCAAGTGCTCGATGCAAACCCCGCGCAGCCCGTGGATATTTTCTCAGAATTTTTGGACGAGCCGCGGTTCGGTGGCGACCGGTACGAGCTTACCGTTACCACCTATTTGCATGACAAGTATGCCGATCACCCAATCGATGCCGTGGTTGCCGGGGGTGATGCTGCGCTGGAGTTCATACTGCGGCATCGCGACCAGCTGTTTCCTCGAGTACCCGTTCTATACCTTGGCGTGACGCCATTGGCACTCCAATCGATGCCGCCGCTTCCGCCGGATGTCGTCGGCGTGCCGATGGTGTGGGACTTTGCCGGCACCGTCGAGATGGCGCTTAAATGGCACCCTCACGCAACACGATTGGTAATCGTCCAGGGTGCATCAATACAAGATGATTGGGAGTCGGTGATAACTCCCCAAATCGCTCCCATTCTCGGACACGTGCAGGCCGAGTATCTGGTGGGGCTCCCCCCTCCGACGCTGCAGAAGCGCCTACGAGAGCTCGGAAGCGATTCTGTGGTGCTCACGATGGGCTTCCACCGAGACCGCGATGGAGGGTTCTATGTGCCGGGCAATGCCATCGCCCTCATTGTGGCGGCGTCCTCCGCGCCGGTATATTCCGCCGCGGACGTCGCGCTGGGTAGCGGCGTAGTCGGCGGCCGCATGTTGAGCTACGAGGGGACCGGTAGGCAATACGGACAGATCCTGGAGCGCTTGTTCAGTGGTCAGCCTGATTGGAAGCGTATGCCGGACTCCAGCCCCTCCTCGCTCCAAGTGGATTGGCGTCAGGTTAAGCGCTGGGGAATCGATCCCGAGCTTATTCCGCCCGACGCGATCGTGAAATTCCGCCCCCCCACGCTCTGGCAAGCGTACCGCAACGCCGTGGTGGGCGCTGTGACTGTCATTCTGCTCCTGAGCGCACTGGTCGTGTCTCTGTTGCTGGAACGGCAGCGCCGACGCACGGCCGAGATCGCCGTACGAAAGCAGCATACCGAGCTCGCGCACGCATCACGCCTCGCCGTCGCCGGCGAACTCACGGCGGCCATCGCACATGAGATCAACCAACCACTGGGCGCGGCGCAAACGTACGCCGACACCACGGAACTCATTCTCCAAGCAGGAGGCGATCGGCGCGAAGACCTGTTGCGTCTCGTTGGGCGCATCCGCAATGACATTCTGCGCGCCAGCGAAGTCATCAAGCGGTTGCGCAACTTGCTTGCGCGGCAGGAAACTCGCCGTCAGCCGCTCGATCTAAATGCAGCGCTGGCCGACGTCGAGTTGTTCCTGCGGCCGGAACTCGAGCGGCGAGACATGGCGCTCGCGCTTCGACCAGCGGCAACGCCGGCGCGCATTCTCGGTGACGAGACGCAGATCCAGCAGGTCTTGATCAATCTGATCATGAATGCAATGGACGCCTCGGCCGACGCGCCGGCCGACCGGCGCACGATTGTTGTTCAGGTCGAATTCGCCGCTGGAACGTACTCGATTTCGGTCAAAGACCGGGGATCAGGGTTCACGGATGACGACTTATCGAAGCTCTTCGATTCGTTCTTCAGCACGAAACGAACAGGTATGGGACTCGGCCTGTCGATCGCGCGTACGATCGTCGAGGCGCACGGCGGTACCATTCAAGCCGAGAATGCCCCGGGCGGCGGCGCGATATTTCATGTCCAACTCCCCGCTCACGATCCGTCCGAAAACGCGGCCTGAGGACTGGCGGTGCAGCGCAACGGCTGCGGACTTGGGGAGCGCCCGGGCTGGCGCCCGTCAAAATTTATACCCGAATTTGACACCCGCTATTCTCGGGCGAGTCACCGTCTCCGTCTCGACGAATTGTGCGCTGCTCGTGGACGTGCTCTCATTGACATTGCTCAGATTTTGGCCGAAGCACTGCACGTACCATGCGTCCCTGGCGACGCCGACCGCGGCATCGTAGGTCGTATAGCTTGGCTGGACATAGCTCGCGACGTATCCCGACGCGGACAACGATGAGCCTATGTGCTGCGCTCCGAGTTGCCAGAACGCTTTGTAGTCCCCAAGCGGGATCTCGTCCCGCAGCCGCAGATTCCACTGGAGCAGTGGCGAGTTTGCGAGTGGACTGCCGATGAGTCCATATGGATTGAGGATCGAGGTGATTGGTTGCCCGAAATTGGGACTCGCCGGATTGTTGTTGATCAGGTACGGCGAGTTGGTCTGCTTGCTCTCGTTATACGAAGTCGCTCCCTGAACCGTCAGCCCGTCGGTGACTTGAGCGACGATCTGCAGCTCCGCTCCTCGCACTTGATAATTTGGTCCATTGGTCAGGATGATGATGTTACCCAGGCCGCTTTGCGGATCGAAAAAACTGACTTGCGCGTTCTTCCATTCCTCCTGATAGATGGCGCCATTGAGCTCTAAACGGCGGCCGAACCACCGCGTCTTGAACCCCAGCTCGTTGTTGACGAGGGAGTCGGGCGAATAAGTGGCCGGCACGATGTACTGATCGATACCATTCAGGGGCAGATGACCGGACAGGCCTCGATTGAAGCCGCCCGGGCGGTAGCCCTGGGACCAAGTGTAGTACACGAGCACATCGTCCCTGATTTTCCAGCTCAGGTTGGCGCGGCTCCTGAAGCCGGAGTACTTCGCGCTGTTGGGAACCTGCGTATTCAAATTGGTTCCGTTGGGCGCCAAGCAGGGTCCAAAGTACGTGGTGGGTTTGTACACCTCGCAATTGAAGCTGCCCACATTGCCGCCGATCTCCGTTTCGTCGAAGTGATAGTAGCGTGTGCCCAGCGTCACGGTGAGCTCCTTCGGTATCAAGTCGAGGTCGACCGAACCGAACGCCGCCTTTTGATCGTAGGTACGTTGGAAATTGTTGAAGAAGCCGACATTGTCATTTCGTATGCCCGGCTGGCTCGTGAACGAGCCGGGCCACGGCTGGATGTTGTTGAAGCAGTTGACATCCATCGCCGGTGAACACGTCGGGACGCTCTTGTAAACGTCTTCGGAATTGTCGACGATGACGAGTTGCTCGTAGTACAGGCCGCCGATCGCGCGTATGCGCCAGTCGTCGGGGGTGCTCAGGCGAATCTCGTGGCTTTGGTGAGTGTTTTTTTCGGTATCCTGCCAAGTTGCGCTTGGCGTGTAGCACATGCCCGCGCCAGCCGACTTGCTCGACAAGCCCGTGCACTGATAGTAGAAGCCGAATATACCGCGGGCGTAGTTCGTGTAGTCCTGAACCTGCTCGACATTGCGCACCAGGTAGCCGCCGCTGTAGATGAGCTTCATGTCGCCAACTTTGCCGTTGACCGTCAGCGCGGTGTTCTCGAATTTGTCCTTGTCGTAGGAATTGTTGAACAAGGTCACCGACAAGGGAGGCAGCGGCCGACTGCCGATCGGGACGCCCTTGGCGTTGAACGTAGTCCCCTCCGAACCGTAGGGCATCTCATAGAACACCCCCTGCGCATCCATGTTCTGATAAGACTGCGAGAGCAGCGCGTTCCAATCGTCGTTGAACTTGTAGAGCGCAGACAATCGGAAGCCTTGGTAATTGACGGGATTGATCGCATTGCCGGCGATCTGGCTAGTTGTTGATGACCACGCTGTTGGTCGGTACCACGCCGCCGTTGTACCGCGCCAGTCCTTCGTCGGTCCCCGCCCGTGTGAACGTGCTGGGGACATTGTTGATGTAGCCGCCCCGGTTATCATCGTAAATGACCGCGCGTACCGCCAGCGTGCCGGGGATCAGCGGCAGGTTGATCATGGCATCGACGTTGCTATTCGGATCGCCGTGAGCCGTGTAGCTGTAACCTGCGTTGACGTCACCCTCGGTGACATCGAGCTTCGGCTTATTGGTGATATAGCGGAGCGCGCCGGCCTCGGCACCGGAGCCGAACAACGTGCCCTGGGGGCCTTCGAGCACTTCGATGCGCTCGAGATCCGCGGCATAAACATCGAGGTTACGCCCCGGCAGTGATGCCGACTGGTCGTCGAGATAGACGCCAACGTTCGGAATATGGCCGCTCGTGCCGGAACTCTGGTTCGCTATTGCGCCCAAGGAGAGGCCGCGCATGTAGATATTACTTTGCCCCGGTCCGGCTGAATATTGCGTCACGTTCGTCAGATATCTCACGAAATCGTCAAACGTCGTCGCGTTGAGCTGCGCAAGCGTCTCCGCGGTCAGCGCCTGCATCGTGATCGGCACGTCCTGCATGTTCTCCGCGCGCCGCTGCGCAGTCACCACGATCTCCGAAATTCCTTCTGAATCGCCGGTGTCGGCCATTGAGGCTGCATGCGCCAGGCTTACGGAGCAACCGCTCAGAATCCCGGTGATCGCACAGAACAATTTTGAATTCGAATTCATACATTCCTGTAAAGCGAGCGCACTTGAAGCCGGCCATCGAAGCACAGCGCCGTTTGATCGCGTGATGATCCACGCGCGGCCATCGTGAGCATCGCCTTCGGCGATCGTAACTGATCCGCGGGCGCCGAGATGTGTACCTCGACAGTTCCGCCGCACAGCCGGCGTAGCGTAGCCCCCCTCTGCATCAGCGCCGGCGACCAAACTCACCCGAGTTGTGCTTCGTAGCGTTCTCTGGAAGAATAAAGATTGAGGAGATGGCATACCTCCTTGAAACGCCGCACTTGCGGCTGATGATGCCTACGCTCGAACCCGACAGGTCGGACGTAGGTGATTGCGCCTTGTCCGATTTCGACACGAGGACAGGTGCCGCTTGAAATCACTCATCGCCGTCTTTATCGGTGCAGGCCTGGGGGCTTTGCTGCGCTGGTGGCTGGGCTTGACGCTCAACAGCTACTTCCCGCGCATTCCACCAGGTACTCTCGCCGCCAATCTAATCGGCGGCTACATTATTGGCGTGGCGATTGCCTTCTTCGCTACCTATTCCGAGCTTGCACCCGAGTGGCGTTTATTCATCATTACGGGCTTCTGCGGCGGCCTTACTACGTTCTCAACGTTCTCATCTGAGATTGTCGCTTTGCTGCAGCAGGGGCAAGCACTGGACGCGTGCGGCGCGGCCGCGCTACATCTGGCGGGCTCCGTGTTGATGACTTTTGCGGGTATCGCAACAGTCGCGTGGAACAGAGGATGACAGATCGCACCGATGCATAGATCGATGAGGAGGCACAACTATGAATGGTTCATTCCTGCGATTTTATGTGCACGAGGGTCATCGCCATCACCATCACCTCACGTGGGAATGGCTGCTCCAGCAGGCGAACAAGCTGGGCATCCGCGGTGGTTCGGCATTCAAGGCCATGGCGGGATTCGGAAGGCATCATGTGCTGCACGAGGCGTTCTTTTTCGAGCTCGCCGGCACACTGGCGGTGGAGATAGAGTTCATCGTCACCGACGAGGAAGCGCAGCGCCTGCTGGCACTGATTCACCAAGAGAAGATCCGCCTTTTCTACGCGCATATCCCCGCACGCTTCGGCGTGATCAATCCCGACTCAGCCGATCCCCCAGCGGTGTGAGTAAATGCATCGGTGTTTATCCCGCCACGAAGGCTTTCAAAGCACCGACTCAAGAGGCTATTTATACGACGCTGCTCATGTCCACAGGACTGACATTTGGAACGATTTCTTCGCTATTCGGGTTGTCGCACGGAGTGATCACGCGGGCACAATATTCTGCTCTGGTCGCAGCGGTGGTTGCGAGCGCTGTCGTGCCCACCTTGATCGCTAATGCCTTTTTTCTGCCGCGACACTTGCTTAGGCCAAAGATCGAATCAGAACCCGCGGAGTCAACGACAGACGTACTACCTACGACACGCTAGCGCATTCGGCATTCACATTGGATCCCAATGTTGCTGATCGTTGTGGTGGTGCATCCGACTTTTACGACGCAGAAGTACCCACAGAGCGGCGCCGCAAGACGCCAAGGACATGAGTAGATACGACAATAGGATGGTCATTTCTGCCAACTCCTCCCTGTCTCTCCCAAACCTCCCTTCATAGCCCCGGAACATGACAAATCAAGCCTTTTGTCACATTAGCCTACCATGCGCCCAGACCCCCATTCTGTACAGAGAACTACTTCCCAACCCTGAAAATGTCGGTAAAACCGATTGGGCGCGGGTACCTGTTACGGCTCAATAAGGGCCGCGCCACGTCGATGACAGCTCTTGCGCTGCGAGCGACGTCAATCCCGGCAGGTGGTCATTACTCTCCTGGCGCCGGACAAGCGGGCCCGGAGCGGGAATCTAGTGCAGCTCTATGATGCGAAGCTGAAGGGATAATTGCGCCCCTGTGTGCGTTACCGTACGGAGGAATCAACGGAAGCGGTGCAACCATTACAATCCACCGCAAACCAAGGGAGCAGCTCGATGGAAACCCAAGCTCACGCCCGTTGGCAGCCTTTCATCGAAATACCCAAGGAATGCTTAAGCACGGCCTTGCACGCGATCCAGTGCGAAAGCGACGCCGATATCGCGCGCTCGGAGGAGAACATTTTGCGGTGGATGTCGTACTTACCCGATGAGTGCATCAGGACAATGATTTTAATGGGTTGGGACGTCACTACTTAAAAACTGACAGCGCCATGCAAGACGAAACCGCAATTACCGTTAACGGCACTCGCCTGACCGCGTCACCTGTCAGCGCGCCGCTTTCCATGTGCTGTCCGGATCGAAAGCCGCGATGCTCTTGGCCAGTTCTTCCGTCGTCTCACCCAAGTCCTTCTGATAGACCACGCCGCGAGGACCAACAAGAAACGTCATAACGCCACTGCTGCGGTACTCCGCTGGATAGGCAACGAAAGCAAACCCGCCCGTCATCCTGCCGTCCAACACATAATCTTTCGCGCCGCCGGGAGCGTTCGGGCCCTGCGCCTTCAATATCCGGTACAAATAGCCGTGAAACGGAGTCGGCTTTCCGCTCTGCTTGGTCGAGTCATAGCCCTCGCTCGTCGCTTCGGCGACGAGGCTGCCCGTGGGACTTGGTGATTCGCCTTCTTTTACTTCCCAAAACAGACCATTCTGCGCGCCCGGTTCGCTGCGAAATCGCTGCGCATAAGTGCCGGCGGGAACGCCATCATGCGAGGTGGCGGCGTACTGGCTCTGTGCCGCGTACAAAGCCTGGCAAACCCGTATTGCATCGAGCTCATTGTGCCCGATGCGCCGGTACGCCATCTCCTGCGCACCCTCGGTGGCGTCGAAGTGCCATGCGCCATCGACGCGAACAATCGGGAACGGCACGGGCCACGCGGTCGGCCCAACCGTCATTACCACCTTGTCGCGCGTTTCACGGACCAAGGCATGTCGCTGGTCATACCGCTCGAGAAACTTGAGTCGCGCATTTTCATCTTGCGTGGCGTCCCCCGACGACAGTAACTCGTGTTCCCTTATCCCCAGTATCTGCTTCAGTGCATCCTCATCGTTCGCTCTGACCGCCGTCATGAAAGCGGCCGCGGCAGCTCGGTACGTGGGAAATGTCTTTACCTCCGAATCTTCGGCGCGGAGATGAGACGCGACGCAAATGAGCAGCATCGCGAGAATTGACCCGGTCAATCGCCCACCGTTTAGTCTCATCGCGGCTTCCCCCCTGGGCGATTGCCGCCCCCGGTGCTTGCTTTGCCGCGATTGCTCGCCGCACGCTCCGATTTTCCGCTGAAGCCGCTGTTAAAGCCGCCCGGACGGGCTCCCGTATTCTGTTGAGGAGACGGTCGCTGCGCCTGTGGCTTGTTGCCGCCTTGCGGAAAGCCTGCGTAAGGATTGCTGGGCGCAGGACGGGCGGGACGCGCCGACGGTTGTGGGGCCGGTCGAGGAGCACCGCCATTGCCGGGCGGTCTGGTGCCTGCGCCATTGCCGGGAGGCCGTCCACCTCCGTTGTTGCCGGGGGGTGGCCTGCCGCCGCTGGGAGGTTTAGCGCCGCTGTCTGGCGGCGGTTTGTTTCCGCCGCCGCCGGGAGGCTTACCGCCGTTTGGTGGTGGCTTGTATCCGCCGCCACCGCCCGGAGGCCTGCCGCTGTTTGGTGGTGGCTTATAACCGCCGCCACCGCCAGGAGGCCTGCCGCCACCCGGCGGCGGTCTGTATACCGGTGGCCGAAATCCAGGGGGCGGCGGACGATACCCCGGCCGCTGATTCCAGTTTGGCGGCGGCCTCGCGTAAATCGGACGACCGTACACCGGTGGTCGCGGACGGTAGTAAGGATGCGGGCTTACGTAAACGCGATGATAGTTCCACACGTTGCGGTGGTAATACATGCCGCCGCCACCCCAACCCCATCCCCAGGCGCTCCAGCCCCAGGGCTGACTCGTATTGATCAGGGCCCCAATTGCAATGCCCGCCCCGAAACTGAGCAGCGATGCCGCTACTACGTCTGACTGGCTGGGCCCGCTGACGTATACCTGCTGAGGCTGATACTGAGGAACGTAAATCACTTGGGGATTGACGGGCTGAACTACGACGACCTGGGCCCCGTTCTGCTGCTCCACCGACACCTTCTGATACTCGTTGCTGTCCAGCGCGCCGGAGGCGTATGCCTGTTGACGCAACGCCTGGATCGCCGCCATCACCGTTGCTTGATTCGCCTTGAACGCCTCTCCCAACGCAGCGTAGTCATCAATATTTACCGCCATCGTGTCCAGCACCGCAGGAAAGGTCACCAGCGAGACGAAGGCCGGATCGAACCCCTGCCGCTGCGCGGCGTCGGTGAGCGCCTGTCCCTGCAAGTTGGCGTTCTGCTTCACCCAGTTGTTCGCATCGAGAATCTGCTGCGGGTCGGTCGACGCTGCACATATCTGCGCAAGAAGCGTGTCCGGATACAGCGCGATCGGAGCCAGCAGTTGATTTAACTGCTCTCCTGAGGGTACGGGTTGGGCGTAACTCACGCCCCCGGGAGGGAAGAGAAATAACAGCAGTGCAGACACGCAGAGCAGGCGAACCCTTCGACCCAACATGATCATTTCCCCCAGGCCCTCTCTTCAACACACCTCGGGCACCAGCTTGCATCTGGACCCCAACAGACTCACGGCATCACTTGGATATGTCAAGGCTCGTTGGCACCGCCAGGCCGATCGCCGCCATCGATTACGCGCAGGCCAGCGCTTTTCCAGCCAGGCCAGGTCACGGTGCGGTGCCATGCTGGGCGCGCGAAGCAAGGGGTGCGCGCGCGAGGCACACGAAATCCCTACCGGAGTTTTGCGCTAAAGTCGTTCGCGTTATTTTGCTGATGCGTAGGTAATACGCCGTAGCAACACCCACGGCAAGTAACCACGGGCTCGCAAGGGCCGAGAGGCTCCTGCAGCTGCGCGAGTCGATGTGAGACCGGTTATGAATAGCTCGGCAACCAAAATGCGCCGCCGATCATCGTGCGACGACCCCGCTCGAGGCCGTCGCCCATTTTATTGCCGTGACAGAATTTGAGCAGTGGCTACTGAGCGGCGGTCAGCCATTCTGCGACGCCGCCGTGGCTCGAGCAGGTCCCGCTGCGGTGCTGCGACTTTGAGTAGGTTCCGTCCTTGCACTTGGCCGTCGCACCCGTGGGGTCCGTGTTGCTGGCCGTCGCCGTCGGTGCCGACTTCGTAGCGGTCGGACTCGACTTCGCGGCGGTCGTCGCCGGGGCAGGTGCGGGAGCGGGGGCCGGAGCAGCAGTGGCGGGCGGGGCCGCCGAGGTGGTCGCTTTTTGCACACCGCCATGACCACTGCACGCGCCCTTGCCCGTGGCAGACGAGGTCGTGCCGTCCTTGCAAGTGGTTGGGCCATTCGCCGGTGCGGCCGGCGCTGCTGTCGGAGCCGGAGCAGCGGTCGTCGTCGATGTCCGGTCGGCCTTCTGGACACCACCGTGGCCGCTGCAGGCACCCTTGCCGGTGGCGTTGGAGGTGGTCCCGTCTTTGCACGTGGTCGGAGCCGTCGCGTCGGCCGCGTGAGTCGGCAGCGTCAGCGCAAACGCCAACAGCGGTGCCGCCAAGACGCTCAGTAAAGATGTCCTTTCCATGGAAGTTCCTCCGGTTGAGTTGCTCGCTGCGAATTGTAAACCGATTTGGATTCAAACCAAGGTCCTTTGCCAGGGTGACCACGCGCCGCGGCCTCCCAGGTACCGTGCCGGTCTAATCCGTCGGCAGCATGCATTCGAGACGGTGATTGCAGGCGAGAGCCGCAATCAGCGAAGCTACCAACGCATCTGAACAACGACCCTGATGCAGGCGTGTCTACATGAGCACCGGAGTCAGTAGCGCGGACAAAGCGCCAGCTCTAGACACCGACAAGGGTAGCCACTCCTGCGGCGGGGTGGACGAACAGAAGCGCCAGGACAGGGCCAGCCCAAGCAGGGCGCCAATCGTGGCTACCGGGGCATCCATCTCGAACCCTTTGCCTTGTTCTGGGCTCGAAATCCGGCCGACGCGCTAAGCTCAAGGACGGCGTCGTCCGCGTAATCCTCAGCATTGGAAGGCTCGCCCGCGAGATCGCCAGACTTGGGCCGTATCCACGGAGAACTAGCCGTGTGGTTGGTGTAAGTCCGTCGGATAGCGGCAGCCTGTTCCGCAGCTCGCTTCTCTTTGGCGCGATCCAGCCACCACAACACCGCGGCCAGGGCGACAGGCAGCAGAAACATCATCACGGCGGTGTTCATCACAAATCCTTCTGTGTCCCTCACGCCGAATGTCGGCGCGTATCCAGGCTATTACCTGGGGCATATTTGACAGAGTAACTGCGTCACATACGGGAAAAATAGGGATATTCCCTTGACTGTGACTAGTCACAATGTTAGGGTTGGAGACATAACCACCGATGAAATCAAGCAAAAGTGAAGGCGCTTCCCGAGTCAGGGAAGCCGCAGCAGCCAGGAAAAGGATCGAACGCGACCGCAGGCGGGAGGCGGGGTTTGTGCCGCGGGAAATCTGGGTCCGGCCGGCCGACTGGCCGAGGGTTGAGAAATACCTTCTCAGGATCAACAAGAAGGCCGGCCAATATGTTGGATGATTCCCGTAATTGATTTCCACAAAGGGAAAATGCGTGACGCGAAAACAAGCCCGCCGGGATTAAAGAGAGGCGGGCATTAGGGAGTGCAGTAGACGGCTTTGGAGCTGCGAGTATGGGAGTTGTGATGGATAGTGATACAGCGGTCTACTGGCCGGTCTGATCGAGATCGGGGTGGGTCTAGGTCCGTCCCGAGGAGCAGTTTCCGGCCGGGAGACGGCTGCCGGTGTTCTGCGTGCACGGAGGCGCTTTGGCCGAACCATTCGCCGGCGGGTTATTGGTGGTCGCGCACCCGCAAATCAAGAGGGTGGCCAGGAGCACGCCGGCTGCGCGTGTGCGGTTCATCATGAGAAATCCTCCGACTGAGTTTAAAAAAACCGCCATCCTATCTCGCTTTTGCAGAGATTTCTCAGGATGTAACAAAAGGTGGGCGCCGCGGACACTTGACGCGTCGCGCCGCGCGAACTGGATCTAAAGCGCGCCCGGACGGATTCGAACCGCCGACCACCTGGTTCGAAGCCAGGTGCTCTATCCAGCTGAGCTACGGGCGCGTGGGCGGCAAGTTTAGCGGATTCGCGCCCCGCACTGAGGCCGCCGTTACCGACGACCGCGCGGGTGCATTTGCGCCGCCGCGCCGGAACCAATCGTCTTGGCGGCGATCGAATGAGACAAGAATCAAGTACTTACGTCGTCATGGTGCGCCGCTGGCGGCCGGGGGGCCCAAGGTCGTAAGATCGTTGGTGGGTAAACACCACTCGTATAGATAACTAGAGGATTCCCGATGAAGGCTTGGATACCGCTTACGCTGGTTTTGGCATTAGGGGCGGCCGCAACGGCACAGGCAGACTGCACCTATCCGCGCGCTCCTGACAAGATTCCGGACGGCGCCACGGCGTCGAAAGACGAGATGGTGGCGGCAAAGAACGACGTTAGCCGCTACAACAACGAAATGAACGCATACCTCGACTGCATCAAGCTCGAGATCCAGGCCATCCCGAAGGATGCGAAGATGTCCAAGGACGACAAGGCGAAGGCCGAGGCGCAGGAGAAGCTCCTGGATCAGAAGAACAACGCCGCGGTCGACGAGCTGCAGTCGGTGGCAACTCGATTCAACGAGCAGTTGAAGATCTGGAAGGCCAAGAACGCATCGTGAGCGCAGGCGGACATGCGCCGCGGCACTGAGAGACTATGCAGGCTAGTACGCACATCACACCGCGTCTGGCCGAGGAGGCAATCAATTCTCGGCTGACGTGTTTGCCGATCGAATCGCTGCCGCTCGCGCAATGCGTCGGCGGCACTTTGCGCGAGAACATCTATGCCGAGCGCGATCAGCCGCCATTCGATCGCGTGAGCATGGACGGTATCGCGGTCGACAGCGAATCGCTGCGGCGCGGGCTGCGGCGTTTTCGCATCCAAGCCACGCAGGGCGCCGGTTCGCCGGCGCTCAAGCTCGCTCCGGACGAGGCCATCGAGGTGATGACCGGGGCCGTTCTGCCGCTCGCGAGCGACTGTGTCGTGCCGGTCGAGCAGTACGAGGTCGCCGACGGTTATGCGTTGCTCAAGGCTAACGTGGTATCGACGTCTTATCACAACGTGCATCGCCGCGGCACCGACGGCCGGCAGGGCGCACTGCTGTTACAGAGCGGAACGCTGCTGCGGCCCCCGGAGATCGCGGTGGCCGCCTCGGCAGGCATGGCGCGCGTGCGCGTGAGCAGCCAACCCGCCCTCATGGTCGTGTCGACCGGCGATGAGCTGATCGAGCCCGGCGATCCCATCTCGGATTACCAGGTGCGCCGCTCGAACGCATACGCAGTGGCCGCGACGCTGCGGCGCCGGGGATTTGCGCGGGTGGGCGACGATCATTTGCTCGACGACGAGGCGATGCTGCACGAGCGCCTCGCGCTGCATCTTGACCACGCACGAGGTGCTGATCCTGAGCGGCGGCGTGTCGATGGGCAAGTTCGATCTGGTGCCCAAGGTCCTCGGTCGGCTGGGGGTCGAGGAAGTCTTTCACAACATCGCGCAGCGTCCGGGGAAACCCATGTGGTTCGGCATCGGCCCGCAGGGTCAGGCGGTATTCGGCCTGCCGGGCAATCCGGTGTCGACGCTCGTGTGCCTCAGCCGCTACGTCATTCCCGCGATTGCCGAGGCCATGGGCACGCGCCGCAGCGCGCCCGAGCGCCTGGCGCTCGCGGCACCGGTGACATTTCAGCACTCGCTCACCTACTTCCTGCCCGTCACCCTCGAGCATGACGAGTGGGGGCGTCCGTGGGCCCATCCTCGCCCTCCCAATGGGTCGGGAGATTTTCTGAGCCTCGCCGGCACGGATGGTTTCGTCGAGCTGCCCCCGGGACCCAACACCTACGCCAAAGGCTTCGTGACGAGCATGTTCCGCTGGTGACCCGATGAATCTTCCAAAGACCAACGTTCATGACATTCAAGGATCGAGAAACCCGCTCGACCGCCGCGGGCGTGCCCTGCACGACCTGCGTATATCGGTCATGGATCGCTGCAACTTTCGCTGCCCGTATTGCATGCCGAAGGAGTCAGTTCCACGAGCATTTCCGCTTCTTGAAGTCGCAGGAGCGCTTGTCGTTCGAGGAGATCGCGCGACTCGCGGGCCTGTTCGCGAGCCTCGGCGTGCGCAAGCTCCGTCTCACCGGCGGCGAGCCGTTGCTGCGTGCGAATCTCGCCGACCTGGTCGGCGACCTCTCGATCATCCCGGAAATCGAGGACATCGCCCTCACCACGAACGGCGTGCTGCTCGCTCGGCACGCGGTGGATCTGCAGGCCAACGGCCTGAAGCGCGTGACGGTGAGCCTCGATACCGTGGATGCGAGAGGTGTTCGCGCGCATGAGCGGCGGGTTCGCGGCGCTCGATGAGGTCCTGCATGGCATCGACGCGGCTCTCGCGGCGGGTCTCGCTCCGGTCAAGATCAATACAGTGGTCGAGCGCGGCGTGAACGATCACACGGTGCTCGAGCTCCTGGAGCATTTCCGCGGCAAGCCCGTGATCGTGCGCTTCATCGAGTTCATGGATGTCGGCAATCGCAATGCCTGGCGCCCGGAGATGGTGGTGCCGTCGCGCGAGCTGGCCGACCGCATCAATACGCGCTGGCCCATTCATCCTGTATCCGAGAACTATCGTGGCGAGGTGGCGAAACGCTGGCAGCTTCGACGACGGCGCCGGCGAGATCGGGTTCATCTCCTCGGTTTCCCAGCCGTTCTGCGGGGATTGCTCGCGTGCGCGCCTGTCCTCGGAAGGAAAGTTCTATACCTGTCTTTTCGCAACCCATGGTCTCGATCTGCGCGAGGCGATGCGTGCCGGTGCCTCCGACGATGAGCTCCTGCAGATGATCCGCGGCGCCTGGCAAGGGCGCAACGATCGCTACAGCGAGTTGCGGGGCGTCTCGCTGCGCAAGAGCCAAGCCGGCGATGAAAAGAAGATCGAGATGTACTACATCGGCGGCTAGCATGAGCTTTTCACATTTGGATGCCGACCGCCGCCCGACCATGGTCGACGTGAGCGACAAGACGGCGACCAAGCGCACGGCGGTCGCGGAGGCACGCGTGCATTTTCCGGCCGCCGTGGCGGCGGCGCTGCGCGAGAGCGGACTGCGCTCGAGCAAGGGGCCGATCTTCGATACGGCCATCGTCGCCGGTGTCATGGGCGCGAAGCGCACCCACGAGCTCATCCCCTTCTGCCATCCACTCGGAATCGAGAGCTGCCTGATCGCCATCGAGCTCGAAGGAGACTCCGCGGTGATTCGCTGCACGGTCTGCGTACACCACAAGACCGGCGTCGAAATGGAGGCGCTGACCGGTGCAAGCGTAGCGGCGCTCACCGTCTACGACATGTGCAAGGCGCTTTCCCACGACATCGTGATCTCCGATGTGAAGCTCTTGGAAAAGGAAGGCGGCAAGAGCGGGTCCCTCCGCAAGGAAGCACGATGACCGGCCGCCCGACCCCGGCGCCCGCGATGCCTCGATCGCTGCGGCCCACTGCTCCGCCCGTGTTCGGCCTGGTGCTCGCAGGCGGCTTGAGCTCGCGCATGCAGCGCGACAAGGCGACTCTCGAGTACCACGGCAAGAGCCAGCTCGAGCGGGCCGTCGAGCTCGCCGCCAAGTACTTGCCCGAAGTGTTCGTCTCGGTGCGCGCCGGCCAGGCCGCCGATCCGTCGCGCGCGCGCTATCCGCTCATCGTCGACTCGGTGCCGGGCGAAGGTCCGATCGTCGGCATCCGCTCGGCGCTCGCGGCGCGCCCGGAGGTTGCCTGGCTCGTGCTCGCCTGCGATCTGCCCTTTCTCGAGCGAGGCGGCGCTATCGCAGCTGCTCGCCGAGCGCGACCCCGCCGCGAGCGCGACCGCATTTCGCAGCGCACACGACGGCTTGCCCGAGCCGCTGTGCGCGATCTGGGAGCCTAAGTCCGCCGCCGAGCTCGCCGCCTATCAGGCGGCGGACGGACGCTGCCCGCGCAAGTTCCTGATGCGCCACGGCGCTAAAATCCTCGAGCCCCGCGACCGCCGGGCCCTCGACAACGTCAACACCCCGGACGAATACCGCGAGGCTTTGCGCTCGTTCGATGCCGAGGCCTCTGCCGCCCATGCAACTCAAGATCCAGTATTACGCCTTGATGCGCGAGCAAGCTGGCCGCTCCGACGAGACGCTCGAGACCGCCGCGTCCACGCCCGCGGACCTGTACTCGGAGCTCAAGGCACGCTACGGCTTCACGCTCTCCCGCGAGCAGTTGAAGGTGGCGGTGAACAGCGAGTTCGCCTCCTGGTCGCAGCAGCTCGCGGCCGGCGATTCGGTGGTGTTCATACCGCCCGTGGCGGGTGGCTGATGAGCTTTCGCTTTGCAGAGCACGCGATCGACACCGCGGCGGCACGCGCGGAGCTCGCTCGACCCCGGCGCCGGCGGCTTCGTCACGTTCGAGGGATGGGTTCGCGATTTCAACGAGGGACGCGAGGTGACGGCGCTCGAGTACGAGGCGTTCCAGGCCCTCGCGGTCAAGGAGGGAGAGCGCATCCTGGCCGAAGCAACGGCGCGCTTCCCGGTGAGGCACGCCCTGTGCATCCATCGCGTCGGGCGGCTCGCGCTGACCGACATGGCGGTCTGGGTCGGCGTGAGCGCCACGCATCGAGGCGAGGCCTTCGATGCCTGTCGCTTCATCATCGATGAGGTCAAGCACCGCGTGCCGATCTGGAAGAAAGAGCACTATCGCAACGGCGATTCCGGCTGGGTGAACTGCGAGGCTTGCGCCGCCGCGCCTGCGCACTCCCACGAGCGCTGCGCATGCGCACGGCCACGAGCCGAATGCAGCCTGATTACTCCAGGCAAATCCTCCTCAAGGATGTCGGTGCCGCCGGCCAAGCGATCCTCGCGGCGAGCCGCGTGCTCATCGTCGGTGCCGGCGGCCTGGGAAGCCCCGTGCTGCAATACCTTGCCGGCGCCGGCGTCGGCTTCCTGGGGCTCGTCGAAGCCGACGTCCTGCAGGCGAGCAACTTGCATCGCCAGCCGATCTACGAGCTCGCGCAGGTCGGCGAGCCGAAGGCGGCGCTGGCCGCCGCCGCGGTGGCGAAGCTCAATCCGACGGTGCGCGTCGAGACGCATGCCGAGCGCTTCGGCGCCGACAACGCGCTGCGCCTGGTGCGAGCCCACGACGTGGTGGTCGATTGCACCGATAATTTTCGCACCAAGTTCCTCATCAACGATGCCGCGGTGCTCGCCGAGCGTCCCGCCGTGTTCGCGAGCGTCTATCAGTACGAGGGGCAGCTGCAGGTGTACCAGCCGCTCGCTTCCCACGCGTGCCTGCGCTGCCTGTGGCCGGACGCGACGCCGGACGGCGTCGTCGGCAACTGCGCCGAGGCGGGCATCCTCGGACCGGTGCCGGGGGCCTTCGGCGCCCTGCAGGCGCTCTTGACCCTGAAAATCCTGCTCAAGATGCGCGGGCAGCTCGAGGGCGAGCTGCTGCTCATGGACTTCACGACCTTCACCAGCACGAAGCTCAAAGCCCCGCGCCGGCGCGAATGCGTCGCGCCGCGCTGCGCCCTCGTGCGCGAGCTCGAGCGCGAAGACGCGGACATCGAGATCGCGCTCGCACTCGCTCGAGGAAGCCGCCGCGCACGTTCCGCCTCATCGACGTGCGCACGCCGGAAGAGTTCGCGGTCCGAGCCTACCCCGGCGCGCCACATTCCCATGGCAGCGCTCCTCGCGGATCCCGCGACGCTCACGGAAAACGCGCAGTACCTGCTCGTCTGCGCTTCCGGAAAGACGGAGCCTCGCCGCGGCGCGCGAGTTGCGCAAGCTCGGGCTCAGCGTCCGCTCGCTGGCCGGCGGCCTGCAAGGGTTGCGGCACTAGCCGGCGTCCTATATGAGCACGCGACACACTCGGGTTTCGCTGACCAAAGCGGCCAAACGTTCATGACGGGTACCGGCTAGCATGCGCTTCGACAGCAAGCTGCCCGATGTCGGCACCACGATCTTCACCATCATGTCGCGCCGTGCGATCGAGGAAGGCGCGCTCAACATCGGCCAGGGATTTCCCGACTACCCCATCGATTCGCGCCTCGCGCAGGCGCTCGTCGAGGCCGTGTCGGACGGTCACAATCAATATGCGCCCATGGAGGGTGTCATTGCGCTGCGCGAGCTGATCGCGGCCAAGCTCGCGGCGAGCTACGGCATCTCCGTCGACGCGCTCACGCGAAATCACGGTGACCTGCGGCGCGACCGAGGCGCTCTACGACGCCATCCAGGCGGTGATAGGCCCGGGTGACGAGGCGATCATTTTCGATCCCGCCTACGATGCCTACGAGCCCGCGGTGCGTCTCGCGGGCGGGCGCTGCGTCCGCATCCCGCTGACTGCCGCCGGCGTTCGCCTTCGATTGGGACCGGATACGCGCGCAGTCTCACACCGCGCACGCGTCTCGTGATCGTGAACAGTCCGCAGAACCCGAGCTGCACCGTCGCGAGCCGCGCCGATCTCGACGCGCTCGCGGCGCTGGTGCGCGACCGCCCGATCAGCATCCTCGCCGACGAGGTGTACGAAAGCGTGGTCTTCGATGGGCGTCGGCACGCCTCGGTGCTCGCTCACCCCGAACTGCGGGAGCGCAGCTTTGCCGTGTTCTCCTTCGGCAAGGCGCTGCACGCCACGGGCTGGCGCACCGGCTATTGCGTCGCACCGCCCCTGCTCACGCGCGAGTTGCGCAAGGTGCATCAGTTCAACACCTTCAGCATCGCGGCGCCTCTGCAGCACGCGATTGCGCGTTATCTGGTGCTCTGCCCCGACGCCTGGAGCGGTTTGTCGGCGTTTTTCGAGCGCAAGCGCGATCTTCTCACGGAGTGCTTGCGCGACTCGGGTCTTAGAGACCCTGCGCGCGGCGGGAACCTATTTTCTCCTGGTCGATTACGGCTCGCTCAGCCGAGCGGGCGATCTCGAGTTCTCTGACCGGCTGATCCGCGAGGCAAAGGTCGCCACCATTCCGCTCTCGCCGTTCTACGCCGAGCCTCCGCCCATGACGCTGCTGCGGCTCTGTATCGCAAAAAAGGACGAGACTCTCACCGCAGCGGCCGAGCGACTGCGCTCGTTCGCCGTGGGATGCCGCGCCAACCTTACGCCCGCACCCTGACGGCACCCGCCGCGAGGCGGCGTTCCCGCACTCGCGACCACCACAGAGCCGCGATCGCAATCGACATCGCAGCGCCGAAGCCCGCCGCCACCGCGATCACCGAGGCACCCGCCCGCATGATCACGGTGTAGGCCCCGATCATCAGCAGCATCATCGTGTTCTCCGCCAGGTTCTGGATGGCGATGGCGTGGCCCGCGCCTACGCTTTCGTGGCCTCGCTCCTGCAGCAGCGCATTGAGCGGCACGACGAAAAAGCCGCCGCTCGCACCGACCACCGCCAGGACGAGGAATGCGGTGGGTAAGCTCGTGGTAACCGACAACAGGCACACCGCGAGGCCCAGCACCACGCCGCCGCCGAGCGAGCGCTCCGCGTTCGCGAGCGTCACGAACCGCGCGGCGAGGCCTGCACCGCCGATGATGCCCACGGCAACCATGGCGTTGAGATAGGCCGGCATGCGATTGTTCGTGATGCCGAGCGCCACCGGTACCCACGCAATGAGCAGGAACCGCATGGTCGAGCCCGCGCCCCAGAACAAGCTCGTGCCGATGACGGAGAAGCGCGCATCGCTCACCGAGAAGAGCTTGCGCAAAGCCTGCCCGAAATCGCGCAGGATGCCGCTGAGGGAATAGCTCGAGAGAGTATGCGCGGGCGCGAGTTTGGGAATCAGCAAGTTCGCAAGCGCGGCGAGCGCATAGCACCCCGCCACCGCAGCGAGCGCGCCGCGCACATCCCAGTCCGCCAACGTGCCGCCCGCGACGGCTCCGATCAAGATGGCGGCGATGGTGGAGGACTCCATCAGTCCGTTGGCCTTGACCAATTGATCGGCGGACGTCAACTCCGACAAAATGCCGTATTTCGCCGGCGAGTAGGTGGCGGCACCGACGCCGACCAGCCCGTAGGCGAGGAAGGGATTCAACCCCGCGCAAATCCCCAGCGATCCGGCGAGCTTGAGCCCGTTCGATATGAGCATCACCCGGCCCTTGGGCAAGGCATCGGCGAACGGTCCCGCGAAGGGCGCGAGCAGAATATAGGCCGCGACGAAGAACTCCTGAAGCAGAGGCTCGGTCCACTGCGGGTATAGCTTCGCCTTCAGCAGGGCCAGCGTCGCGAATAGCAATGCGTTGTCCGCCATCGCGGACAGGAACTGCGCGGCCAGTACCGCGGCCATTCCACGCGACCAAAGCGGTGCCCGGTCACCTTGAATTGGGTGTGTCACGAAATCCTCTCTGGCTGGCGGATCAGGGGTTGTATCTTCAGGCAGCCGACGCAGCGGCTTTTTCGGCCGCCATGGCGCCGAGGCGCACATAGTCGGTCTTGCCGGTACCGAGCAGAGGTATCTCCTCGACCGCGATCAGAACCCGAGGCACCGCGAGCTCGGGCGCGCCGAGAGTCTTGGCCGAAGCGCTGAGGAGATCGCGCGTGAGCCCGGCGGCCGTCGTAAACAGCACGATGGCCTCCCCTTTGGCTGCATCGGGGCGCGTCGAGGCCGCATGCGCGAAATTCGGGGCGGCGTGCGCGGCGATTTTTTCCACCACCTCGAGCGAAATCATTTCTCCGGCGATCTTGGCGAATCGCTTCACCCGGCCGCGAATGTGCACGAAATCGTCCTCGTCGATCTCGACGATGTCGCCCGTGTTGTACCACCCCTCCCGCGAGGAGCTCGGCGGGCTGATCACGCCGGGGCGATCGAACAGCAAGTAGCCCTTCATCAAGTTGGGGCCGCGTACGTGCAAGATGCCGCCGCGCTCGATGCCGGGAACGGGCTCGATCTCGAACTCCATGCCCGGGACCAGTTGCCCGACGCTGCCGACCCGGCACGCCATGGGCACGTTGACGGCGACCACCGGCGCGCATTCCGTGACGCCGTAGCCTTCGAGAACGCGGATGCCGAACTTCTCGATCCATAAATTGCGCACGGCCTCCGAGAGCTTTTCCGCGCCGGCCACGACATAGCGCAGGCGGCCGAAGTCGTAGGGATGCGCAAATTTTGCATAGTTGCCGAGAAACGTCGATGTGCCGAACAGGACCGTGCAGTTCCGGTCGTACACCAGCTCCGGAATGATCCGGTAATGCAGCGGACTCGGGTAGAGGAATACGCGGCATCCGGAGACGAGCGGCATGATGACGCCGCAGGTAAAGCCGAACGAATGGAAGAGCGGCAGGGCGATCATGAACTTGTCGAGCGGGGTGAAGTCGGCGAGCGCGCGGATCTGCGCGACGTTCGACAGGATCGAGGAGTGCGAATGCACCACGCCTTTCGGCTTACCCTCGGAGCCGGAGGTGAACAGTACGACGGCGGGATCGTCCGGGGATTGCCTCACCCGCATCGCCGACGGAAACACCTGGTGCCAGAGAATCCAAAGCTTATCGGCCGGCGTGATGCGCTGTTTCAGGTCCTCGAGATAGACAATGCGCAGATCGGACAGTTGCTCGATGACGGGCGTCAAACGCGCCTTCTCGATGAACGTGCGCGAGGCGACGATGGTGCGGATGCGGGCGGCCACGCAGGCGGCACGAATGCCGTCGGCGCCGGCGGTATAGTTGATCAGCGCGGGAATCCGCGCGCTGGCGGAGAGTCCCAGGATCAACCCGAGAGTCGGCGCCGCGTTGGGCGCCATGACGCCGACGATCTCTCCCTCGCTCGTCAGGGGACTCAGCAGGCGAGCGAGGCCCAGCGACATGCGCAGCAGGGTCCCATACGACTCCTCCTGCATGCGCACATCCTCGACCAGGCGATAGTGCGCGCCGAAGGTCGCTTTGGCGTCGAGGAATGCCTCGAACAGGGTGCGCTGCGGGCGAGTCGCCACCAGCATGTCGAGGAGGATGCGCCGCAGCAGCTCGCCTGCGCGCCGTCGACGCAGCTTGGCGGAAGGCAACTTGGGCATCGGTATGGTCCGGCGCGGCCGGATGGTGACGCTGATTTTTGGAAACAGCTTGAGCGGATATATCCCGGCGAGTCGCCCGAAATAACTATGCCCCGCGCCCTCGATGCGTACCGGCACCACCGTCGCGCCGGTGCGCGCGGCGACGAACCCTGCGCCGTCGTAGACCTTCATCAGCGATCCGGTGATGGTGAGTCGCCCCTCCGGAAAAATGACCACCGGCGTCCCGCTCTCGACCAGGCGGCAAATCACCTTGATGGCCATCGGACTGGTCGAGTCGACGACCAGATGCGGCACGAAGCGCAGCAGCCAGCGGACCCAGGCGCCTTTCGTCACCTCCGTATGCACCACGAACGTGGCTGCCACGGGCAGGAACACCGCGAGCAGCAATCCATCGAGAAACGACTCGTGATTGGCGACGATGAGCGTGCGCTCGTTCTGGAATACCGTCGCATCACCGCGGATGCTGACCCGAAACAAGAGGCGCAGCAGCCCGCGCAGACAGGCCCTCACGATACGCGCTCCGGCGGGCGGGTCACTCGGCTGTCGACCAGGGCGTTGCAATCCGATCGTTGGTTCGACTTGGGCATCACCGTCCTTGCGTAAAGACCGAATGCTCGCAGTTCCGGCGTGCCCCAGTCTGTGACAACGTTGCGAATTATGTCGCCTCTGCGGCCAAAGTGAGACGTATTCGCCGTTTCCCGGCGGCATCGACGCGCTCGGGGTGAGCGTGGCGGAACTGGTGCTAGCGCGGCCGCGCGCCTAGCTCGCGGCCGCCCGGAAGCGCGCTCGCATCGAGGGCAGACTCTGGCGCTGGCGAATGCGCGCGGCGTCCATGAGCATGCGCCCCGCCCAGCGGTAGACGTTGTTCTCCTTGACGGTTCTGCGCATGAGGCTCATGCGGTCGCGGCGCTCGTCGCGGCCCATGCGCATCGCGATCTCCATGGCCTCGGCGGTCTCGTTGACGTCGAACGGGTTGATCAGGACCGCCTCGGTCAATTCCCGCGAGGCTCCCGCGAATGTCGACAGGATGAGCACGCCGTCCTCGTCCTCGCGCGACGCGACGAACTCCTTGGCGACGAGATTCATGCCGTCGTGCAGGCTGTTGACCAGGCAGAAGTCGGCGGCGCGGTACAGCTCGAAGACGCTGCGCGGCTCCTGGTGCTCGCCGATCAGCACGATCGGGCGCCAGTCGCCCTCGGCGAACCTGGCGTTGATGCGCTCGACCTCGCGATGGGTCTGTTCCTGCAGGCCTCGATAGGCCGGCAGCTGGCTGCGCGACGGCGATGCGATCTGCAGGAACGTGAGGCGCCCGCGATGCCGCGGGTTTTTCTCGAGCAATGCCTCGAGCGCATGGAAGCGCTCGATGATGCCTTTGGTGAAATCCCAGCGCTCCACGCCCAATCCGATGACGACGTCCGGCCCGATGCGGTAGCGCTCGCGCACGGCCGCGCGGCACGCACTCACGTCGGGAAGATCGTGCAGCCAGCGAGGCGGCCACTCGATCGAGATCGGATAAGCCGCGACCCGGCATACGCGGCCCTGCAGGGTCACCGTCATGTGCTCATGATCGATCTGGCATTCGACGAAACGATCCACCGCGTCGAGGAAATTCTGGCAGTGATAGCGCGTGTGGAACCCGAGAATGTCTGCCGACAGCATGTGCAGCAGCATCTCGCGCTTCCACGGGCACACGCCGAAGGTCTCCGAGTTCGGCCAGGGGATGTGCCAGAACAGCGCGATCGTCGCTTTGGGGATCTTCGCGCGGATGAGCTTGGGGAGCAGCGCGAAGTGAAAGTCCTGGATGAGCACCACCGGGCTGTCGGTGTTCGCCTCGGCCGCCACCACGTCGGCGAACTTGGCGTTGACCTCCTCGTAGGCGCGCCAATCGCTCGGCCGAAAGGCGGGACGCACGTACGCCAGGTGACAGAGCGACCAGAGACCCTCGTTCGCGAAACCGTAGTAGTAGCCCTGCTCCTGCTCCTCGGTGAGCCACACGCGCCGCAGCGTGTAGCTCGGATTATCGGGCGGAACCGCGATGTGATCGAACCGATCGACCGTGTCCCGATCCGCCGTGCCCGCGCCGTGCGCGACCCACACGCCGGAGCAGGCGCGCATGATGGGCTCGAGCGCGGTGACCATGCCGCTCGCGGGCACCTGCACGACCGCGCGGTGATCGCCATTGTAGTTATGGATGTAGGGCTCGCGGTTCGAGACGATGATCACCTGCGAGGAGTGCAGGTGCTCGCGCACGACTTGCCGCAGCGCCTGCGGTGTCCAGTTCTCGCGAAAGTCGATCTCGAGGCGCTGCTTCTCCTCGACCTCCGCCAGTACTTGGCGCACCTGCGACAGGATCGGCAGCGAGGCGCGCGGCGATTGGGCATTGTCGAGAAAGCGCTTGCCGCGGATGTCTCCGATCAGCACATTCACCAATCGTCGCAGCTGCAGCCACGCGACCAGCACGACCAGCAAGGCGAGCAGCAGCACGGCGATGCCGAGAAACACCAGCACGAAATCGCGCGCCGTGCGTTGCCGCCGGTCGACGAAGCTCAGATCCGACAGCATCATCACGCGATACGGCGTAGGCTCTCCCGTGTCGTAGTCGAAGCGCGAGAGCTGCACCGAGCCGGAAGGAAGCTGCAGGATGCCCGCGGAAAACGGCTTCATCTTGCCTTGCTGCTCGCAGCTGATGTTGTGCGGCACGCGCTCGCTGCGCGCGATGGTCGTGCCGTCCGGCCGGCATACCAAGACGGCCGAGCAGACGCTCATCCGCGGTCATCCTCGCGAGATAGCTGCGCAGTTTCAGCTTCGTTGTCCTGAGCCACGAGCTCGGCGATCGGCGACTCGACGGTGTGCATGACCAGCTGCGCGCGCACCTCGACATCGGCGCTGAACCATTCAGCCAGCAGTTTTTGAATGTACGGCAAGCCCAAGAAGGCGACGACGCACGAGGCGAGCGCGAGCGGCAGCACGAAACGCAGTAGAACCGATCGAAACAACGCGCCTCCGGGGTTTGGCTCGAGACAGACCTCGCAAAATACCTAAATTCGCAGATCCAGTCTGCAATGCATCAACTCATATATCTCACTTTCACATGTAAAAGTTACACCTGTGGCCGCCCGCGGGCGATGATGGCGCGGGTGCAGCGCATGGGCTATGTTGATCCTAAAATGCGCTCTCAAGCTCCCGCAGCCTCGCACGACTTTAGTCTATTCCTCGACGTCGACGGAACCTTGGTCGAGCTAGAGGAAACTCCCGCCGAGGTGGTCGTCGGCGAGCCTCTCAAGAGCCTGTTGGCCGAGGTATCGCGGCGCCTGCAAGGCGCCGTCGCGCTGGTGAGCGGCCGCAGCATCGAGACGCTCGATGCGCTGTTCGAGCCGTTGGTATTTCCCGCGGCGGGTCTGCACGGCGTCGAGCGCCGCAGCGCCTCCGGCGAGCGGCGCGGCGCGAGCTATCCCGATCCCTCGCTTGCGAACGCGCGGCTGGCACTGACGGCATTCGTCGAGTCGCATCCCGGCACGTTGCTCGAGGACAAGGGGCGCGCGCTCGCCCTGCACTTTCGGCTCGCCCCCCAATTCGAGACCCGCGCGAGACAGGCCGTAGCCGCGCTCGTGCGTCCGCTTGCACCGGCCTATCACGTGCAGGAAGGCAAGATGGTGCTCGAGATCAAGCCCCATGGGTTCACGAAGGCCACGGCCATCGAGGAATTCCTCGAGGAGGCGCCCTTTGTCGGGCGAACGCCGGTGGTCGTGGGGGACGATCTGACCGATCAGGCCGGATTTCGCCTCATCGAGGCTCTCGGTGGGATCTCGATCGCGGTGGGGCATCGAGTGCAAGGCCAATGGCGCCTCGATAACCCCGCCGCCGTGCGCCGCTGGCTCGCTGCCATTGCGGCGCTGCCTTGAGGCGGCGGCTCAGCTCATGCCTGTAAGCACGGGTGTCAGGGCCGTACCTGGCCGCTGCCGCGGACCACGTACTTGTAGCTCGTGAGCTGCTCCACGCCCACCGGACCGCGCGCGTGGAACTTGTCGGTGCTGATGCCGATTTCCGCGCCCATGCCGAACTCGCCGCCATCGGCGAATTGCGTCGAAGCGTTGTGCAGCACGATGGCGCTGTCCACGCGGGTCAGGAAGCGCTCGGCTGCCGCCGGGTCCTGGGTCACGATGCAATCCGTGTGACGCGAGCCGTAACGGCGGATGTGCTCGATCGCCGCATCCGAACTCCTCCACGACGCGCACGGCGATGATGGCGTCGAGATACTCCGTGGACCAATCCTGCTCGGTGGCGGCCCGTACCTGCGCGTCGCATTCCTCGGGTGGTCGCATCGCCGCGCACTTCGCAGCCCGCCTCGAGCAGCGCCCGCACCAGCGGGCCGAGATGCGTCGGTGCGCAGCCGCGGTCCACGAGCAGCGTCTCGGCGGCACCGCAGACGCCGGTGCGGCGCAGCTTCGAGTTGAGGACGATCTCCCGCGCCATGGACAGATCGGCGGCGCGCTCCACGAACACGTGGCACAGGCCCTCGAGATGGCCGATCACCGGCACTCGCGCTTCGCGCTGCACGCGCTCGATGAGCTGTTTGCCGCCGCGCGGGACGATGACGTCGATGTAGCGCGACATCTCCGCGAGCATGTAGCCCACCGCGGCCCGATCGGTGGTCGGCACCAGCTGGATGCTCGCGGCTCGGCAATCCGGCGACTTGCAGCCCCTCGCCGAGACACGCGTGAATGGCGGCATTCGAGCGCGCGCTCTCCGAGCCGCCCCGCAGGATCACCGCGTTGCCCGACTTCAAGCACAGTGCGCCCGCATCCGCGGTCACGTTGGGGCGGCTCTCGTAGATGATCCCGATCACGCCGAGCGGCACCCGCCGGCGCTGAATGCGCATGCCGTTCGGCCGCGTCCACTCGGCGAGCACGGTGCCGATGGGATCGGGCAGCGCGGCGATGTCCTCGAGCGCGCGCGCCATCGCCTCGACGCGCTCCTCGTCGAGCGTCAGGCGGTCGAGCAGCGGCGCGCTCGCGCCCTCTTCGTGCGCCTCCTGCATGTCGCGCTCGTTGGCCGCCAGGATCTCGTGCCGCCGGGCACGCAGCGCCGCCGCCGCCGCGCGCAGAGCGCGGTTCTTCTGATCGCTCGGCGGCGAGCTCGAGCACCGGTGCGGCTGCGCGTGCGCCGCGGCCGATCGCATCCATGACGCCGATGACCATCACGACTGCTCTCAGCAAGACCAGATCGTCGCGATGCACGATCTCATCGCGCCCGCGGAATCCCAGCAATCGCTCGATCTCGGCGGATTTGCGGCCGAGAATTCGCGCCGCGTCGCTGTCCGAATACGCGCAGATGCCGCGCGCGACCTCCACCCCGTCCGGACCGACGATGCTCACCGTATCGCCTCGATCGAAGCGGCCGATGGCCCGCGTCACCCCGGCCGGCAGCAAGCTCTTGCCCTGCATCAGTGCACGCACCGCGCCTTCATCGACGCGAGATCGCGCCCGCCGGGCGCAAGGTGCCCGCGATCCATTGCTTGCGCGCGGCGGAAGGCGTCGAGGAGGGCAGGAACCAGGTGCAGCGCGCGCCGTCCTCGATGCGCTTCAAGGGATGCGCATCGGCTCCCTTGGCGATGCACAAATGACATCCCGCGCCGACCGCGATCTTGGCGGCGGCGATCTTGGTCTGCATGCCGCCCGTTCCCAGGCCGCTGCTCGTCCCGCCCGCCATGGCCTCGATGGCCGGGGTGATGTCGAGCACGCGGCAGATGAACTCGGCCTGCGGATCCTCGTGCGGATTCGCTGTATACAGCCCATCGATGTCCGACAGCAGCACCAGGCAGTCTGCGCCCGTCATCTGGGCGACTCGCGCCGCCAGCCGGTCATTGTCCCCGTAGCGGATCTCGGCGGTGGCGACGGTATCGTTCTCGTTGATCACGGGGACCGCGCCCAGGGCGAGCAGCGTATTCAAGGTGCCGCGGGCATTCAAATAGCGGCGGCGCTGTTCCGTGTCGCCCAGGGTCAAGAGAATCTGCGCCACGGTGATCTCGTGCGACTCCAGGATTTCCTTGTAGGCGTGCGCCAGCCGGATCTGCCCGACCGCGGCAGCCGCCTGACTCTCCTCGAGTTTCAGCTTGCCCGGGCCCACCCCGAGATGCCGGCGGCCGAGCGCGATGGCGCCGGAGGACACCAGGATCACCTCTTGCCCGCGCTTGCGCATGGCGGCGATGTCGGCCGCAAGCGTCTCGAGCCATGCGCGGTTCAAGCGTCCCTTCTCGGCGTCGACCAGCAGCGATGAGCCGACTTTCACGACCACGCGTTTGGCGTCGATCAAGCGGCGAGCGCAGAGTTTCCGATCGGCGACACTCATGGTTGCACAATATTGCCATTTACTTAGCGGAGCGGCCTCCCCTAATATTCGAACCTCATCAACCAGGGCAGCACTCGAGAAGAAGGACCGTACGTGGGAAGAGAATACGAACCGACCGTCGGACAATGGTACGAGGATCTGGAGAACGACGAGACGTTCCAAGTCCTGCGCGTGGATGAGGATCGCGAGGTCGTCGAGATCCAGCATCTGGACGGTGATATCGAGGAGCTGGACGTCGACGGCTGGGCCGAGCTAGACCTCGAGCTCAGCGAGGAGCCCGAGGGCTGGTCGGGCTCGAAGGCCGAGAAGGATGCCGAGGAGGATGACGACGAGGACTGGGAAGACGAGGACGAGGATGACGACGACGACGAGGACGACGACCTCGACGACGAGGACGACGAGGACCACGAAGAGTATTGAGCGGCGCGGCTTAAGCCGGCCTCACACGCGCGCGAGCCAGCCGTGGCGATCCGCCGCCTCTCCCTGCTGGACCGCGAGCAATTGACTGCGTAGATCCCGCGTAAGCGCGCCCACCTCGCCGCTCGCCACGCGATGCTCGCTGCTCCGGTAGATCAGCGTACCCACGCCCGCGAGCACGGCCGCCGTGCCCGAGAGCGCGGCTTCTCCGGATTTGACCCACTCGAGCATTTCCTCGACCTTGAACACACGCTCGGAGACCTTGACGCCGCGGTCGCGCGCGAGCGTGAGGAGCGAATCGCGGGTCACACCGTGCAGGAAGGTGGTGTCGAGGCTGCGCGTGAGAATCTCGCCGTTGCTGATCAGCAGGAAATTGGCGGCGCCGGTCTCTTGCACCTCGCCGCGCGGACAGAAAAGCACCTGGTCGACTTGATACTGCGCGCGCGCCCGCAACGTGGGCCCCATCGCCGCCGCATAATTGCCGCCGGTCTTCACCATGCCCATCTGCGCGGCGGAGCGCGTGTTCTCATCATCCACCAGGATGCGCAGGGGCTTCATGCCGCCGGCGAAGTAATCCCAGACCGGGCTTGCGAGCACGAGCAGCAGCGCCTCGTTCGCAGGCGTCGCCGCGGCTCCGATATTGGCCGTGGTGCCGAACAGAATCGGGCGCAGATACAGAGCGCCCGGCGCCTCCGGCACCTCCGCGCGGCAGCGCTCGATGACGGAGCGCACCATGTCGGCGAGCTGCGCGGCGTCGGGCTCCGGCAGCACGAGCTGCCGCGCGCTCTGGCGCATACGCTCGATGTGCCGGTCCATGCGGAAGGCGTGCACGGAACCGTCGGCGTGGCGGAACGCCTTGAATCCCTCGAAGCAGGTGCTCGCATAGTGCAGCACGTGCGCCGCCGGCGAGAGCTCGATGGGCCCGACCGGCTTCAGCTCAGCTGCGCTCCAGCGGCCGTCGCGATACGTGGCGGCGGACATGTGCGAGGTGAGTACGGTGCCGAAGGCGGGCCTGGGCTGGGGTTCTCGGGTCGACGTTTTCGCTTGTGCGCTCATGGGGAATCCACCTTCGGAATGAAAATCATCGCGGGATGCTCGAGGAGCTCTTTCAACGCTTGAATCATCGCTGCGGCATCATAACCGTCCACGAAGCGGTGATCGAATGAGGACGATAAGTTCATGATCCGGCGCACCGCCACCGCGCCGTGATGCACGACGGGGCGCTCGACCGCCTTGTTGAGCCCGATGATGGCGACCTCGGGCGCATTGATGATGGGCGTCGAGGCGATGCCGCCGAGCTTGCCGAGACTGGTCACGGTGATGGTCGAGCCCAGAAGCTCCTCGCGCGTCGCCTGGTTCGCCCGGGCGCGCTCGGTGACCCGGCGCGTCTCGGCGGCGACCTCCTTGAGGCTCATGGCCTGCGCGTTGCGCACCACCGGCACCTTGAGTCCGTCCGGCGTTTGCGTCGCGACGCCCACGTGCACCGCGCGATGCCGCACCAGCACGCCGCGTGCGGCGTCATAGAGGACATTGCATTGCGGAAACGATTCGAGCGTGCGCACCAGCGCGAGGATCACCAGCGGCAGATACGTGAAGCTCGGCTCGCCCTTGGCGAGCTTGGAATTCAAGTGCTGGCGCAGTGCCTCGAGCTCCGTGACGTCCACTTCTTCCACATAGGCGAAGTGCGGAATGTTGCGCTTCGCCTCGCTCATGCGTTCGGCGATCAGGCGGCGCACGCCGATCACCTTGATCTCCGAAGTCTCCCCGGCGGCAGCTCGCGCACTGCGCGCGGCAGCGCGCGGCAGGCCCTGGGTCCGCACCGTGTCGCCCGCAGCGGCCACCTGCTGGCGCCCGTCGGCCCCGTCCGCCCCGTCCGTGCGGGCCGCGCCCGCGGCCTTGAGGTCCTCGCGCACGATGCGCCCGCCCGGGCCCGACCCGGCGACGGTGGCGAGGTCGATGCCCGCCTCGCGCGCGCGCCGTCGGTTGGCCGGCGAGGTCATGATCCGGCCGCCGGTGGGCGCGGCTCGGGCCGATACGGCGGGAGCGGGCGGCGCAACGGGCGCGGCCGACGCGGCTGGCGCCGTGCCCGCCGCCTGAGCAGCGGGAGCCGGAGCAGGCGCATTCTGCGTTGGGGTTGCCGCAGAGGTCGCGGCCGCCGCAGTCGCCCCTGTCGCCGTCTCGAACACGATCAGCGGCGAGCCCACCGCGATCTTGTCGCCGGGCGCGCCGCGAATGGACACCACACGGCCGCTCACCGGCGCAGGCACCTCGACAGCGGCCTTGTCGGTCATCACTTCGACGATGATCTGATCCTCGGCCACGGTGGCGCCGGGCTCCGTGTGCCAGGCGACGATCTCCGCCTCGACGGTCCCTTCCCCCAGATCCGGCATCTTGAAGACGTATTCGCTCATCGCCGACTCCATGACGGCTTTGATGGCCGTTGCGACGCGGGCCTGTCCCGGAAAGTATTCCCACTCGAAGGCATGCGGATACGGGGTATCCCAGCCGGCGACGCGCTGAATGGGCGCCTCCAGGCTCCAGAAGCACTCTTCCTGGATCACGGAAACGAGCTCCGCGCCGAATCCGGAAAACCGCGTCGCTTCGTGTGCCACCACGCAGCGCCCGGTCTTCTTCACCGAGCGCACCAGCGTTTCGACATCGAGCGGCACCAGCGAACGCACATCGATGACCTCGGCGTCGACGCCGAGCGTGGCCGCTGCGGCCAGTGCGACGAACACCATCGTGCCGTAGGTGATGATGGTCAATTGCGAGCCGGGGCGCACGACGTCGGCAACGCCGAACGGCACCGTGTAGTGACCCTCGGGCACCTGGCCCTTGGGATGCGTGGTCCAGGGAACGGCGGGCTTGTGCGGATCGCCGTCGAACGGTCCGTTGTACAGGCGCTTCGGCTCGAAGAACACCACCGGATCGTCGTCCTCGATGGCAGTGATCAACAGCCCCTTGGCGTCGTAGGGATTGGACGGCATCACGACCTTGATGCCGCTCACGTGCGTAAAAATGCCTTCCGGACTCTGCGAATGCGTCTGTCCGCCGCGAATGCCGCCGCCGGCCGGCGTGCGAATGGTCACCGGGGCAAAGAACTGACCGGCGCTGCGGTAGCGCAGCCGCGCGAGCTCGCTCACGATCTGATCGAACCCCGGGTAGATGTAGTCGGCGAACTGAATCTCCGCGACCGGCCGCAGGCCGTTCACGGCCATGCCGATGGCGGCCGCGACGATGCCGCCCTCCGCGATCGGCGTGTCGAGCACGCGGTTCTCGCCGTACTTGCGCTGCAGTCCCTCGGTGGTACGGAATACGCCGCCGAAATAGCCGATGTCCTCGCCCATGAGCACGACGGAAGGATCACGGCCGAGCATGATGTCCATGGCCGAGTTCAGCGCCTGGATCATGTTCATGTGCGCCATGCGTCAGCTCCGCTCGGAACGCATCTGCGCGCGCTGTCGCACGAGGTGCGGCGGCATTTCCTTGAACACATCCTCGAACATGAGATCCGCATTGAGCCTCGGACCCTCGCTCATCGTGCCGAACTTGACCGCCTCCTGCCAGCTCGCGGCGACCAGCGCCTCGAGCTCGGCGACCAGGGCGCGATGGCGCTCCTCGGACCATTCGCCGAGCTTGATGAGATGGCGCTTCAATCGGTCGATCGGATCGCCCAGCGGCCAGTGCGCCTCGTCGTCCTTCGCGCGGTAGCGCGCCGGATCGTCGCTGGTCGAGTGCGCCGCGCCGCGATAGGTCACCAGCTCGATGAGCGTGGGGCCGCCGCCGGTACGCGCGCGCTCCGCGGCCCACTGCGTGACCGCATACACCGCGAGGAAGTCGTTGCCGTCGGCGCGAATGCCGGCGATGCCGTAACCGGGACCGCGCGCGGCGAACGAGCGCTGCTCGCCGCCCGCATAGCCCTGAAACGTGGAAATCGCCCACTGGTTGTTGACGACGTTCAGGATCACCGGTGCCTGATAGACCGAAGCGAACAGGAGGGCGTGGTGGAAGTCCGCCTCGGCGCTCGAGCCTTCGCCGATCCAGCTCGCCGCGAGATGATCCTCGCCCTTGAGCGCGGCCGCCATCGCCCAGCCCACGGCCTGCGGAAACTGCGTCGCGAGATTGCCGGAGATCGAGAAGAGATTGCCCGGCTTGGAGTGATACATCACCGGCAGCTGCCGCCCCTTGCACATGTCGCGTGTGTTCGAGAGCAGCTGGCACATCAGATCCACGAGCGCGATGCCGCGGACGATGTGCAATCCCTGATTGCGGTACGACGGAAACAGCATGTCGCCCGGACGCAGCGCCATGCACGCAGCAACCGACACCGCCTCCTCGCCGAGCGAGCGCATGTAGAACGAGATCTTGCCGGCGCGCTGCGTGCGCTGCATGCGATCGTCGAACAAGCGCGTGAGCACCATGTGGCGCAGGCCGACCTGCAGATCCTGCGGCATCGAGATGCGGATTCCAGGGACCCACGGCCTCGCCGTCGTCGTCGAGCACGCGCACCAGCTCGACGGCGAGCGGTTCGATGTCGCGCGCGCGCGCGTTGACCTCGGGGCGCGGGACCGCGCCGGCGGGCGACAGATGAACGTAGCTGAAATCGGGCTTCTGGCCCGGCCGGGCGGGCGGACTCGGCAGATGCAGGCGGGATTTCTTGTTCATCGCGCTAACTTACCCTCGGCCTATCGCGGTGTTGCATTCATTGCGGATATGCCCGATAATTCGGTATATTCATTCCGTTTCTTGGTCAATTGTGGAAAATACATCCCACCAGCTCCATCGACCGGCTCGATCTCCGCCTGCTCGACATTTTACAGCGCCACGGTGCGCTTGTCGGTGGCCGAGGTGGCCGCGCGCACGCGCATTTCCACCACCACCTGCTGGCGGCGCATTCAGCAGCTCGAGCAGAGCGGCGTCATCAAGGCGCGCGTCGCGCTGCTCGATCGCAATGCCCTGGGGCTCGACGTCACCATCTTCGCGCACGTCAAGCTCGCGACCACCGGCCGCGACGCGCTCGCCGAATTCGAGGCGGCGATCCGCGACCGCGCCGAAGTGCTCGAGTGCTACACGCTCACCGGCGAGTGGGATTTCCTGCTGAAGATCGTCACGAAGAACGTCAAGGCGTACGAGGCCTTCTATCTCGATTATCTGTCGCGCATCCCGTGCGTGCGCTCGATCAACTCGTCGGTCGCCGTCACCGTGATCAAGGAATCGACCGCGCTGCCGCTCGGCACCTTCGAGTCCGCGCCGCCGCGCGCTCAAGTGACCAGCAGCACGGTCGCGCCGATGGTGCGGCGGCTCGCGAGCGCCCGATGCGCCTCGGCCGCCTCGGCGAGCGGCATGCGCCGCCCGATGTGCGCGCGGATCGCGCCGGCGGCGAGCCGGGCGAACAAGTCGTCCGCGCGCATGCGCAGCTCCTCGCGGCTGCGGATGTAGTCGAACAGCGTCGGGCGGCTGGCATACAGCGAGCCGCCGCTCGCGAGATCCGCGAGTCTTGAAGTCGGTGATGGCGCCGGAGGATTGGCCGAAGCTCACGAACATCCCGCGCGGCCGCAAGACCTTGAGCGAGCCCCGCCAGGTGTCCTTGCCCACCGAGTCGTAGACGACGTCGCAGCCCTTGGGCGCGAGCTCGCTGCACCTGCCGCTCGAAATCTCCGCGCGAATTGTCGAGGATGTGCGAATAGCCGTTCGCGAGCGCGATGCTCGTCTTCTCGGCGCGACCGACGGTGCCGATCGCGACGGCGCCGATCGATCGCAGCCACTGGCCGAGGAGCAGGCCCACGCCCCCGGCGGCGGCGTGCACGAGCACCGTATCGCCCGCCTTGACCGGATAGCACGAGGTGAGCAGGAATTGCGCGGTCAGTCCCTTGAGCATGATCGAGGCGGCGACGTCGAAGTCGATCGCGTCGGGGAGCTTCACCAGCCGCTCCGCCGGCACGACGCGGCGCGTGCGATAGGCGCCGACCTGCATGACGTACGCGACCCGATCGCCGACCGCGAGATCCTTCACGCCGGGGCCGACCTCATCGATCACGCCCGCCGCCTCGGCGCCCGGAACGAGCGGCGTCGATGGCCACGGGATAGGAGCCGGTGCGGTAATAGGTGTCGATGAAATTCACGCCGACCGCGCGCTGCGCCACCCGCACCTCCCCGGTGCCCGGCGGCGGGGTATCGAGCGCGGTCCACTCGAGCACTTCGGGGCCGCCCGCCGTGCGTGCGAGTACTGCCATGTCGGTCATGCACCCTCCTCTCGAGAGCAAGCTCGCAGCGAAGCGCCGGATGCGCGCGCACCCCTCGCGCAGAGAGCGCTCGTCGGTCGCGAAGCACAGGCGGATGAAACCCGCCGTGCCCTTGCCGAAAGCGCCGCCGTCGAGCACCGACACGCCCTGCGAGCGATACAGCTCCCGCATGAAATCGTACCCCGACAGGCCGGTGTCGCGCACATCGATCAGCATGAACATCCCGGCATCGGGTGGCATGCAGACGAGTCCCGGCACCTGCGAGAGCGCCGCGAGCACCAAATCGCAGCGCTCGCGGCAATAGTCGCGCATGCGTGACTCGGCCTGCGGCGCGATGCCGATCGCGGTGAGCGCCGCCTCCTGCACGAAGCCGGGCAGGCCGTACAGCATCGCGATCGCGAGCGCCTCGGCGTGGCGGATCAGCGCTTTCGGCCCGACCATCCAGCCGGCGCGCCAGCCGGGCATGGCGTGCGTCTTCGACAGGCTCCCCGCTGTGACCACCTGCTCGGGCAGGCTCGCGGCGAGGCTCGGCACCCGGCCTCCGGGCGCGAGCCCCGCGTACACCTCGTCCACCACGATCCACAGCGCGTGCCGGCGGGCGAGCTCGCCGATGACCGCCAGGTCCGCGGCGCTCATGACATGCCCGCTCGGATTGTTCGGCGTGGCAAAGAAAATCGCTCGCGAGCGGGGCGTGATTGCCGCCTCGAGCGCCGCGAGATCCGGCCGAAAGCCCGACCCCGGCCTGCACCGGCACGCGCACCATGCGCGCGCCGGACGCCTCGATGGTGGCCGGATAGGTGGGATAGAGCGGCTCGAAGGCGAGCACCTCGTCGCCGGGACCGGCAAGACACAGCGAGGCCGTGAACAAGGCGTTCTGCGCGCCGGCGAGAAAGATGACGTTGTCCGCCTCGACCGGCTGGCCGGTGCGGCGCGCGTGCGCCTGCGCGATCGCCGCGCGCAGCGGCTCGCGGCCCGCGACCGCCGTGTAGTGCGTATCGCCGCCGCGCATGCGCTCGACCGCGCGGTCGATCACCGGCTGCGGCGTGTCGAGGTCCGGATCGCCGACGCTCAGAATGATGACATCCTCGCCGCGGTGCTTCGCGGTCGAGGCCGCGTAATGGGTCTTCCAGGCATCGGCGCCATCGCCCGCGATGCGCTTCACGAGATCCGAGTACTGCATCCTCCAACCTTTTGCTTGACCCTTTTGCCAGACTAAAGGGCCTTGCTTACTTTTCGTTGCGGCCCATGCCATCCTAGCGCGGTTTTTCACCGAACGTTCAACAAGAAGGGTCGCCATGTCGCGCAGCATCGGTCGGTACCTGGTCGAATTGCTCGCCGCCAACGGCATCGACACGGTTTTCGGCATTCCCGGCGTTCACAATCTCGAGCTGTATCGCGGCCTCGCCGCCTCCGACATCCGCCACGTGCTCGTGCGCCACGAGCAGGGTGCGGGCTTCGCCGCCGACGGCTATGCGCGCCTCACCGGCCGCCCGGCGGCCGCGTTCACCATCTCGGGTCCCGGGCTCACCAACATCCTCACCGCCGCAGCGCAGGCCTATTCGGATTCCATCCCCATGCTCGTGGTCGCCACCACACCGGTGCGCGCCTCGCTCGGCAAGCAATGGGGCGTGCTGCACGAGCTGCCGGATCAGGCGGCGCTCGCCGCCGGTGTGTTCGGCGTCGCCCGCAGTGCCGCGAATGCCGAGGACGTGCGCGACCACCTGCGGGTGTGCCTCGCGTCGCTCCGCACGGGCCGCCCGCGCCCGGCGTACCTCGAGATCCCGCTCGACGTGCTGTCCGAGACGACCGATCTTGCCGCCGAGCGCTTTGCGACGCCCGCACCGCTCGCCGCAGGCGCCGCCGGGTCTCATCGCGCACGGCGGCGGCGTGGCTCGCGGAGGCGGCGCGGCCCGTGATCGTCGCGGGCGGCGGCGCGCGCGAGTCCGGCGAGGAACTGCGCGCGCTCGTCGAGACGCTCGATTGTCCTGTTGGTGACGACGGCGGCCGGCAAGGGTTTGCTGCCGCACGAGCATCCGGCCAATCTCGGCACCTCGCTGCATCATGCCGGCGTCCAGCAATTGGTGGCGGAGGCCGACGTCGTGCTCGCGGTCGGCACCGAATTCGGCGAGACCGACTTCTACTATGCGTTGAAGCTCGAGCTGCGCGGACGGCTGATTCGCATCGACATCGATCCGCACAAGCTCTGCGATCACTACGCCGCCGAGCTGCCGATCTGGGCCGACGCGAGGTCGAGCCTCGCAGCGCTGCTCAAGGCGCTGCCGCTGCGCACGCGTCCGACGTCCGCCGCCGCCGGCCGAGTGGCGGGTCTGCGCGCCGAGATCGAGCGGCGCGCTCGACGCGAAAGCACGCGGCTGGCAGAGCGCGCTCGAGGCAATCCGCGCGGCCCTGCCGAGCGATGCCGCCGTGTTCACGGACATGACGCAGATCGCCTACTTCGGCAATTACGCCTTCCCGGTGGACGCCCCGCGGCGCTGGTTTCACCCGTCGGGCTACGGCACCTTGGGCTTTGCGCTGCCGGCGGCGATCGGCGCCAAGATCTCGAGTCCGGCGCGCGCCGATCGCGGCGCTCGCCGGTGATTTCGGCCTGCAATTCACGCTCGGCGAGCTCATGACGGCGGTCGAGGCGAATCTGAGCCTGCCCGTGATCGTGTGGAACAACTCGGCTCTGGGTCAGATCCGCGACGACATGATCGCGCGGGCATCCCTCCCACCGATGTGGTCGCGCGCAATCCGGACTTCGTGGCGCTCGCTCGGGCCTGCGGCGCGGCTGCGGTGCGCGCGAACGATGCTGTCCCAGTTGACCGAGGCGGTACGGGGCGCGCTCGACGCCTCGGGGCCGACCTTGATCGAAGTGCCCGCCGCCGATTTTTGAGCCGCGGCGGCCGCCGCCGCCACGACGTCAGCCGCTTTGGTTATTGCCGGTTCGAATAGCCGAAGTCGAACAGATCGAACAAATCCCCGAGCGCCGGCGAATTGAGCGGCACATAGGGATTGTCGTCGCTCACGAGCGGATTCGGGAAGTTGTCCCGGCTGCGATGCGTGACCGGCGGCAAGCTCCAGTTGCGCTCGATGAACTTCAGGATCGAGACGTGATCGCCGTAATCGTGCGAGATGTGCCCCGGCTTCACGTACGGACGATACCACGATGAGCGGGATGCGCGTGCCGTCGCCGAAGAAGTCGACCGGCTGCACGTAGCCCGAGTCGTAGTAGCCGCCGCCCTCGTCGAAGGTGATGAAGATGGCGGTGTCCTTCGCATACGGCGAAGCCTGCACTTGATCCACGATCTTCTTCACGAAGCCTTCGAACAGCTGCAGCTTCGAGGATGCCGGATGTCCGTCGGTGTAGCCGCTCGGCTTGACGATGGAGACCGCGGGCAGCGTGCGATTCGCGATGTCGGCGTACAGGTTCACCGAGTCCTGGATGTGCTTCGTCACCTGATCCGGGTGCGACATGATGGAGGTGTCGTACTGGAACGGGTTGCAGATGTTGCAGTACTCGTCCGCGGTCGGTCCCGGCGTGCCGTAGTTCTGCTGGTAGGGATCGGGCACGTAGTTGTTCCACTGGTCTCCGTAGTACTTCCAGGAGACCTGGTGGGCGTTCATGTCATCGCCGATGCTGGGCGTCGATGAGGGCGGGATGGTGAACGGCGTGTTCGCCGGGTTCGTGTCGGTGTAGGCATTCTTGCCGTTGCCGAAGTAGCCGGGATTGTAATTGTTCAGCAGATAGTAGTGTCCCGGGCTCGCAGCGCGGATCGATCGGGCGCGCGAGCGAGGCGAGATAGGCGCGGATCGCCTTCACGCCGGGCGCGGTCGGGTCGGAGCAGTCGCTGTACGAGCCGCCGCCGGAAACGGGCTCCGCCGTGTAGGGCGGCGGGTAGCCGGCGTTGTAGCTGATGCCGTAGCCGTCCTCGGTGTACCAGTTGTTGGTGCCCGGGCCGGATTCGGATTCTCGATCTCCTGCACGACGCCCTTGTCCGGATTGGCGGCGCCATTGTAGGTCGAGAACACCGTCGTGTTCTGCGGCGGCTTGCCGGGACTGCCGTCCGCGTTGCTGAACCAGATCGCATCGGCGTGGCCGAACATGATGTGGTTCGCGCCCGTGCCGCCGTTCACGGACTGATGGAAGTTGTCGCTCATCGCGTACTTGTCCGCGAGGCTCGTGAAGTACGGCACATCGCCCTGCTGCACGTTATAGAAGCCGAGCGCCGTCGAGCCTTCGCCCGTGGTCGTCGCGTCCGCGGCATACTCGGTGCTGAAGTTCTTGGGCTGCGCCGCGCCGTTGGTGCCCGCGCCGACCGTGACCTCGACCCACGAGAAGAGCTTGCCGTTGCAGCCTGACGGGTTGCTCGCCGTAGGCGCGCTCGACGCTGCAGTTCAGCTGCTGCCACATCTGATAGAAGCGATGCACCGGGCTCGCCGCATAGGCGTCGTACTGGAAACGTGCTGCCGTTGGTCAGCTGGAAAGGGTCCGGCCGGCAAGTTGTTCACGTCGGTGATGCGCTCGTCGGGCGTCTTGCTCGTCTGTCCGGTGCCTCCGGTCAGCAGATCGACGTAGGCATCGGCGGGCAGGCCCGATTCGGATTGCATCGCGAGCTTCAGGCTCGCCTGCGCAATTGCGCGATCGGCGTGCCCGGGGCGCACTCGTTCGGAATGTAGGCAGATCTTCGGGCCGCCGACGAGCGGCGCCGGCAGCTCGTTGCGCGGAAATTCCTCCTTCGGCGGATTCAGCAGGAACGCATCGGTGCCGCCCGCGTCGCGCGCGGCGAGCTGATGCGCCAGCTCGAAATGCGGGTCCGGGAACTGCGCGCTTGTTCGCATCGAGCGTGACGATGCCCTTCGAGAGCAGATTGTCGACGGTCTCGCCGCTCTTCGGCACGTAGGTGGCGAACACGTGATCGAAGCTGCGGTTCTCGCCGATGATCACGATGACGTGCTTGATCGGCGTGGCGGTGTCCTTGTCGTGATTTTCCGCCGCGCTCGCGAGCGTCGCGCCGAGCGACAGCTGCGCAAGTGCGAGCGCGCACAGGCCAAGACGCGCCACCTGCGAGTCTGCGAGAGGCTTAGACCGCATGAGTTTCTCCCCGAAAGCAATCGTGCAGATCTTGACAATTCCGCGCTGGCATCAAGTCGCGGGCAGGACGCGGATCGTGCCCATCATTCCGCCGTCTTCGTGCTCGAGCAGGTGGCAGTGATACACGAACGTGCCGACCGTGTCGGGATCGCGGAAGTCCATGCGCAGCCGCACGCTCGGATACTCGAGCGTGCGGCCGTTGAAATAAGGGACATTGACCGTATCGCGCAGGAACGGCTCGTTGACCGGCACGCCGGACCAGTCGAGCAGCAGAAAATGCAGCTGATGGATGTGAAAGGCATGCAGCTCGGTCGAGCGGTTCTCGATGATCCAGTCCTCGACGTCGCCTTGGCGGACCACGATGTTCGGCTCCTGCGCGGCGGGATCGAACGGCTTCGGCGTCTCACCATCGACGGTGAGATAGAACTCGGTCGCGCTGTTGGGATCGGCGGGATTCGAGAGCTTCTCCGAGAAATAGAGCTTGCGCACGCGCACCGGCGCGACGTTCCCGAGCCACGGGAGCGAGGACGGCGGCAACGGCTCGTGCTCGCTCGGCAAGCTCGAGGCCGGCGGCCTCGCATCGGGCGAGGCGACGATCGCAGCCAGCGCGCGATTCGGATCGTTCTCGCCGCCCTGACCGGTGTCGACGCGTGCGCGTGACGAGCAGCGCGGGCAGCCCTCGGGCGGAGCGGCGACGATGAACTCCACGCGCGCGCCGGGCGGCAGCCCGATGTGGTCGCGCCATTCGACGGCGTTGTCGGCGTTGCCATTCGTGTTCAGGGGCACGCCGTCGATCGCGACGATGCCGAGCTTCTGCGCGGAATGCCGAAAGATCACGGCGAGATTCAAGTACGTGATGCCGCAGGCATTCACCACGCGCCACAGCTGGCGCTCGCCTGGCCGCATCTCGATCGCGGCCGGCGGATAGTCGGGATAGGGCACGGGAATGTAATTGATCGACAGATCCTTCGCCGGCTTGCCGAAACCGGTGCCGTTGTTGGCCGCATCGCCATCGCGATCGATGAGCATTTTCGGCACCACCGGCTCAGCTGTAGAGGGCGGCGCGTCGGGATGCAGCAGATTCTGATCGCGAATCACCAGCACCCGTTGCGCCATCCCGGCGAGTGCCGGATTGGCGCGCTCGATGCCCTCGATGATGAGCGCGCCGGAAGCGCCGCCGAGCACTTGCGCCGTGGTGAAGCCGTGAATGTGCGGGTGATACCAGTAAAGGCCCGGCGGCTCGTGCGCCGGAATTCTGAATCGATATTCGAAGGGCGGCGCGCCCGCCGCAATCGAGGTCTTGAGCACCTCGTCCGCGTGGCAGATCGGCGGCACGGTCAAGCCGTGAAAATGCAGGTTGGTCGAGGTGGGCGACATCGAGGCGCTCGTGCAGGGATCGTGCTCCGCCCCGGGCTTGGCGGCCCCGCTGGCACATGCGCCGCCGGCGCGGCGCCCGCCGCAGCGGGTGCGCCGAGATCGGCGAGCTCGTTCTTGAGCTTGAGGACGAGCAGATCGCCCGGCCGCATGCGCAAGGTCGGCGATTGCTCGCCCGTCGCCGTCACATAGCAGTAGCGCATGGAGCCGTCGGCCTCGCGGTGATTGCGCACGCTGAGCTCGAGCGACAGCACCCCGTCGCGCGAGCGCAATTCCGCGGGATCAGACAGCAGGCTTCCGGCGGGCGGCCGCGTGCAGGGATCGGACGCGGCCTGCGGCGTCGCCCCGCAGGGACCCGGAATCACCCCCCAGACCGCACAACCCACCCATAACCACCGTCTCGCAGCGTCGAACATCGGGGCCAAGCTAGAGGGCCTGTATGACTGATCTATGACACACACGCACGCCCTCGCGCGCGAATGCGCCGCGGCCCTCAGCAGCCGAGCGCGCCGCGCAGCGCGTCGATGTGACGAGCCGTGACCGCGAGCATCGCGCGGCACTCCTCGGCTCGTAGTCCGAGGCGCGTGAACGGCTTGATCTGGCTGCTCTCGATGATGCGCGCGCCGCCGGGACGCGCGGCGGCGGCGAGCACGAGCCCGGCGATGAGAATGTCCGTCTGGTCCGCAACTTTCGATGTATAGCCATAGTCCTGTTGCTGCTCGACCGCTGCGGCCATGGCTTCCCCGAATCCCCAGTTCTCCAGCACGGCCCGCCCAATCGCGGGATGCCAGCCATCGATCAGCTCGAGGAGGGACCGCTCGTAGCGCGCTTTGCCGGGATCGCTCGCCGCGCGCACCATGATATACAGCCGGCCGATGCCGTGGAGCAATCCTGTCAGAAACGCCTCATCGGCGTTCACGGTGGTGCGGCGGGCAATGAGCTGACAGAGCGTCGCCGCGCTGATGCTCTCCTCCCACAGCTCCTTCAACTCGCCGCCGACCGACTTCAGGAGCGGGGCCATGCGCATCTGCTGAATGGCGAAAGCCATCGCCGAGCTTTGCACCAGCCGCGTGCCGAGGCGCGTGACCGCGGTTCGCAAGTCGCTCACGGGCTTGCCGGACTGATTGAAAATAACGGAATTTGCAGTTTGCAGAAGGCGCGCGGCGAGACGCGGCTCGGTGCCGACGATCCGCACCGTCTGGGCGATGTGCGTCTGCGGATTGGCGAGCGCCCGGCGAATGCGGACCACGACATCGGGAAAGCAGGGCAGATTGACTTTGCCTGCGGACATTTCCTTCGACAATCCCTGCAGAAACTCGAGCGCGCCCGCCCGCTCGTCCGGCGTAACCGTGCGGGCGTCATGGCTGGCCGTCCGTCCTGGTCGCGCGCAGCGAGGGTTGTTCGTTCGACATGGTCAACTCGAGTGGCCGGCTCGTCCGGGCCAACCGGCATAATTAGGGTAATCCCCGAGGGTTACGGCGGCTGCGACCGAATCTTGATGGATCTTGGCGACCTCTGCGGCCGGAGATTTCGACGGGGATCGCATTTTTGACCGAAAGGGCGGCCTTTCTCTGCGATTGGGCTTGCGGGCATGATGCGCGGATGCCCGAGCTGCCGGACATCACCGCCTACCTCGCCGCGCTCGAATCGCGCATCGTGGGGCGGCCGTTGCTCGGGGTGCGCCTTGCGAGCCCCTTCCTGCTGCGCACGGCAGCAGCCGCCCCTCTCGCTGGCGAACGGCCGGCGCGTGCGGGAGCTGCAAGCGCGTCGGCAAACGCATCGCCATCGGGCTCGAGGGCGATCTGTGGCTGGTGCTGCATCTCATGATCGCGGGACGGCTGCACTGGCGAGCGCCCGGCGCCAAGCTCTCCGGCCGCAACACGCTCGCCGCGTTCGATTTCGACAACGGCTCCCTGGTGCTCACCGAGGCGGGCACCAAGCGCCGCGCGTCGCTGCATGTGGCCGAGGGACGCAGCGGCGCTTGCGGCGCTCGATCCCGGCGGCATCGACGTGCTGTCGAGCAGCCTCGACACGTTCAAGGCAGCGCTCGTCGAGGAGAACCGCACGCTCAAGCGGGCGCTCACCGATCCGCGCATCCTGAGCGGTATCGGCAACGCCTATTCGGACGAGATCCTGCACGCCGCCCGGCTCTCCCCGCTCGCGCTCACTCAAAAGCTCACGGACGGACGAGTGGGCGCGGCTGTACGCGGCGACGCTGGATACGTTGCGGCAATGGACCGACCGGTTGGTCGGCGAGACGGTCGAGCGGCTTCCCCGAGAAAGTCACCGCGTTTCGCAAGGAGATGGCGGTGCACGGCCGCTACGGCAAAGCCGTGTCCGCGCTGCGGCGATCCGGTGCAGCGCATCCGCTACGCCGACAACGAGACGAATTACTGCGCCGCGTTGCCAGACCGGCGGCAAGCTCCTCGCCGATCGCGGACTCTCGCGACTGCTCGGCGCGGACTGGCCGCGCAGCGCTCGATGAGCTCGAGGCGCTGAAGCGGCGCTGAGCCCGGACGCTACGGCGCGGAGCGCGGCATCGCTCGGGCTTGGTATCATTGCGCCGCACAATCAAGATCAACCCGGGGGATGCATGCTCAAATTATCGATCCGCCTCTGGCGCGGCAGCGGCGCTGCTCGCGGCATTGCCCGCGATGGCTGCCGAGCAAATCAGCGTCGTCGAACGGCCGGTGGGTGAGACCACCGTTCATCGCAGCGGCGAGCGCGATACGGTGGGCGACCTGCTGGTATTCGCCAACAAGGTGTACGACGCGGCGAACAAGATCGAGGTCGGCTCCGATCAGGGCTATTGCGTGCGCACCGTCGCCGGCAAGAGCTGGGAGTGCTTCTGGACGTTGCTCCTGAAGGCCGGTCAAATCACCGTCGAAGGGCCGTTCATGGACAGCGGCGACTCGCTGCTGGCCGTGACCGGCGGCACGGGCAAATACGCGGGCGCGAGAGGCAGCCTGAAGCTGCATCCGCGCGATGCGACACCGACCGGCTACGACTTCATCTACGACCTGCTCTGATGGCATTCACCGAACAGGACTCGTTGCGCGCCCGGGGCGACTTCCCGGCGCTGGCTCCCCGCCGCGAGCGGGCGCGAGCTCGCGTTCCTGGACGGCCCCGGCGGCAGCCAGGTGCCGCGCGCGGTGATCGATGCGATCGCCGAGTTCTACGCCACCTGCAACGTGAACACGCACGGCAACTTCCCGCCGTCGCGGGAGGTCGACCGGCGCATGCTAGAGGCGCGCGCCGCCGTGGCCGCGTTCCTGAGTGCGCCCTCCGGCGGACACCATCTCCTTCGGCCAGAACATGACCACGCCTCAACTTCGCGTTGAGCGCAGCGATCGGCCGCACGCTCGCTGCGGGCGACGAGGTGCTCATCACGCAGCTCGATCACGAGGCGAATCGCGGCCCGTGGCTCGCGCTGCAAGGACCGCGGCGTCGTCGTGCAGGAAGTGCGCCTGCGGGAGTCCGGCGTGCTCGACACCGAGGACATGGCGGCGAAGATCTCGCGACGGACCAAGGTGTTCGCGCTGGGCGCCTCATCGAATGCCCTCGGCACGGTCAACGACCTCGCTCCTCGCGCGGCGCCTGTCGCGCGAGGTGGGAGCGCTCCTGGTGATCGACGCCGTGCACTACGCGCCGCACTTTCCCCTGGACGTGCGCGCCCTGGATCCCGATTTTCTGCTGTGCTCGGCCTACAAATTCTACGGACCGCACGTCGGCATTCTGTACTCGAAGCCCGGCGCGCTCGAGCGCCTGCCGACCTCGCGCCTGAGCGTGCAGGATCCCGCCCCGCCCTATCGCATCGAGACCGGTACGCTTGAACCACCCCGCCATCGACGGCGTGCGCGCGGCCATCGAGTACCTCGCGAGCTGGGGAACGGGCGCGAGCCTTGCGCGAGCGCATCGTCGATGCCATGACGTCGCATCTGCGCCTACGAGCACGGGCTCGCGCGCCCCTTTCTACGAGGGGCTGCGGCGCATCCGCGGCGTCACGATCTGGGGACCCGACTTCAGCACGCGCGCACGCGCGCCGACGGTATCGATCACGCTCGAGCGGCATACGGCGCGGCGGCGGCGGCGGCCGCGCTCGGCGAGCAGAGGCATCTGCGTCTGGGACGGCAACTTCTACGCGGCCCGCGCCGTGGAAGTGCTCGGCCTCGCCGAGCGCGGCGGCCTGCTGCGAACCGGGCGTGTCGATGTACTCGAGCGCGGCGGAGATCGCCGCTTGCTGGACGCCATCGAGCGCCTGCGGCTAACGGCGCTGATCGGCGCCGCTATCGGGCGAGGCAGCGGATCGCGCCAGATGGCGCGCGAGCTGCTCGGCGTGCGCGCGCAGCTCCGGCGCGGCGGTCGCTTCCCAATGATCCGCGCGCAGCATCGGCCCAAGATAGAAAAGATGCCGCGCTCGCCGATCCGTCGGCGGCGACGCACGCGCCGTAGCGAGCGGTGCGCACCCCGAGGTTCAACGGATCCTCCGACACCAGGCCCGCGGCGCGCAGCGACCGCACGAGGGGATCCGCGGAGCGCCGCAGCGCGTAGTCCGGTCCGGTGGCATTGATCACCGCGTTCACCGCGAACGACTCGTTCTCGCCGCTCCCGCGCCGCCGCCACATCACGCGCAGCTCGTCGCCTTCCGGGACCAGTTCGCGGATGCGACCGGCGTGAACCTTGAGGCGGCCGCTGCGGCGCATGTGATCGATGCGCGCCGCCATGCTCGGCGGCACGCGGTGGCGGTGCACGTCCCAGTAGCTTTGCACGTGGCGCAGAAAGCGCCGCCTCTCCGGCTCCGGCAAGCGCTGCCACAGATCGGGGGCCAGATGGCGGATGAACGTGACCACTTCGCGCCAGTCGCCCCCCATTTGCTCTACCCGCACGGACAGGGCGCGACTCATCGCGAGCACGCGGCGAATGGACACCGCGTTCGACAGCAGGAATTCTCCGTCGCCCTGAACCGCCGTCGGCCGGAAAATGGTCTGCCCCAGCGGCAGGAGCCCGTGCCGCGAGATGGTGCGCACCAGCGGCATCTGGCCGCCCTCGAGGCTCAGGGCGAGCGCGACGTCCACCATGGTGAGCCCGCTGCCGACGATCAACACCGAGTGCTGAGCACGGAAGGACCGCGGCATGCTCCAGGGATCGTGGAAGTAGGCCGGATGATGCAGCAGTCCGCGCGCCCACGGATGCACCGCGGAAGGCGGATTACCCAGGGCCAGCACGACGCGGTCGGCCGCGACCGGAGCGCGCCCGGCGACCTGCACGCGCAGCGGCTTCTCGCCCTACCGCCCGCTCGATCCCCGTCACCTCGCCGAAAACCCGCTGTGAGCACCACCCCGGCGGGCGCCGCGCGTTCCGCCTCGTCGAGCACTTCCTGCAGATAACTCGCCGTACATCGACCGCGGCATGAAATCCTCGGCATCCGCATCGGGATGGGATTGGCGCGACGAAGCGCAGGAAATGCAGCGGATCGCCCGGATGGACCGACAGCCGTCCGGCCGGGACATTGAGCACATAGGGCACGTCGTGCGAGGCGTAGGCGACCCCGCGGCCGATGCTCGTGCCGCGCTCGATCAGGACGATGTCCGTGCGACCGGGCGGGGACGGCGCAGCAGATTGGCCGCGAGGACGCTGCCGCAAAATCCCGCGCCCACAATGACGATGGTCTGGTGCATATTCTGGAAATGTTACCGCACCGTGGACAGATTCAGGGGCCCGGGCACCGTTGAACTTCGCCGACGCCGGCCCCATCTAAATTCGCATTCGGCCGTAGTCGGCCATTGCGGGGTGGTTATGCGAACATTGCTTGCGGGTTCCCTGGCGGCTGCGGCTCTCTCGTTTGCCCTCGCCGGCGCGCCGGCGTTGGCGGATGCGGACCCCACCGTCGATCAAATCTATCAGGCCGCGCGAGCGGGTCATCTCGATCAAGCGCAGCAGATGATGGATCAGGTGCTGCGCGATCATCCCACCAGCTCGAAGGCTCACTACGTTCAGGCCGAGCTCTACGCCCGCGAAGGCAACCCCGGGCTCGCGCGCTCCGAGCTGCAGCGCGCCGAGCAGCTCGATCCCGGTCTGACCAAGGAAAATCCGCAGGTCGGTCCAGGAGCTCAAGGCCGAGCTCGGCCTCGTTCGCCGCAGCGGCGGCGAACGGCCGTTCGTGACCGGAGCTGCACCGGCCCCGCACTTTCCGTGGGGCACCGTGATCATTCTAGCCCTGGTCGTGGGGGTGTTCTGGATGCTGTTCCGGCGGCGCACCTACGCTCAATACCCCGCGGGCGTCGCTCCCATGGGTGGCCCCGGCGGCCCGGGCGGCCCCGGCTATCCTGGCGGCGGCTATGCCGGCCCAGGCGGGGGTCTACGGTCCCGGCGGCGGTATCGGGTCGAGCGTGGCGGGTGGTCTCGCGGGCGGCCTCGCGGCCGGTGCGGGTATCGTCGCCGGCGAGGAGCTGGCCCATCACTTCCTCGATGGCGGACAGCACCCCGTGGCGCCGCCGCCGAACGACGACGGCAGCCGAGAACGCGAACGGTGACATGGGCGGCAACGACTTCGGCGTGAACGACCCGGGCTCCTGGGACGACAGCTCAGGCGGCGGCGGCGGGGACTTCGGCGGCGACGGTGGCGGCGGCGGCGGAGACGACTGGACCTGATTGCTGAGCGCGCTGCGCCGTCCGGCTCAGTTCGGACTGGCGCGGCGCACGGCCGCGGCGACGGCGTCGTGCAGTCTCTGCATGCCGTAAGAGATGTCTTGCACCACACCGTCCAAGAAGAACCCCGGCGTCGCGCGCATATGGCTGCGCCGACCGCTCTCCACATGCTCGCGCACCCTTTGCAGATAGATGTGGTCGTCCATCTCGGCGGTATAGCGCGCGAGGTCGAGCCCGAGTTCGCTCGCATAGCGGTGCAAGTCCCGCTCCTTCAGATGCGCCTGATTCTGGAACAAGAGATCGTGCATCTGCCAGAATCGTCCCTGCCCGGCCGCCGCCTCCGAGGCCTCGGCCGCGAGCAGCGCATGCGGGTGCGCGTCCTGCAGCGGGAAATGGCGGAATATGAAACGGACCTTGTTCGGGAACCGCTCGAGCAGCAGCTTCGGCGTCTGCACCGCCACCTTGCAGGAGGGACACTCGAAATCCCCGTATTCGACCAGCGTCACCGGCGCATGCTCGGAGCCGAGAGAATGATCGGTGGGCTCCGGAGGGGTTGCCAGAGCTGATCGCATGCGGGGATGTAGACGTCATGTGGAGACTGTTTACGCGTCTCGCGCCGGCAATTCAATCGGCTGTACCGACAGCGAGAGCACGGCGGCGCGGCGCAAGAGCTTGAGCTCGCAACTGCGCCCGATGCGGCTCGCATCGAGACGGCGTTGCAGGCCGTCGATTCCATCCAGCGGCTCCCCGTCGAGCGCCACGATCCGGTCGCCGGCGGCGACACCCGCACGGGCCGCGGGACTTCCGGCGGCAACGTCGACCACGTGCACCGCGCCGGCGCTCGGCAGATCGAAATGACGCACGATGCGCGTCGCGATGCGCACGTTGGCGCCGGACACGCCGATGTAAGCTCGACGCACCCGTCCATGCGCAAACAGTTGCCCGATGACCCACTTCGCCGTGTTGATTCCGGTCGCGAAGCAAATGGATTGGGCCTCTCGGAATCATCGCGGTGTTGACGCCGATCACGCGGCCCTTGGAATCGACCAGCGGGCCCCCGGAATTTCCCGGATTGAGCGCGGCATCGGTCTGAATCACGTCGTGCATCAGTCGCCCGGAGCCCGCGCGCAAAGTGCGGCCCAGAGCCGAGATCACCCCGGTCGTCACGCTCTTCGAGTATCCGAGCGGGTTGCCGATGGCGATCGCCACCTGGCCGACGCGCAGCACGGCGGAGTCGCCGAATTCCACGAAGGGCAGCGCCGCAGCGGAGCCGATACGCAGCACGGCAAGGTCCGAGTCGGGATCGTTGCCGACGAGATCGGCTTCGATGCCGGGCTCTTCGTTCAGGCGCACGATCAGCCGCGCGGCGCCGTGCACGACATGACTGTTGGTGAGCAGATAGCCGTCCGGCGTAAACAGGAATCCGGAACCGGTCGCATGCCGGGCACCGCGTGAGCGCCCGCCCGAGCCGCCCTGCGCGACTTCGATGAATGTGACGGCCGGCGCGACGCGCTCCAGGGCGCCGATCACGGCGCCCGAATAGGCATCGAGGATCGCCGAGTCATCGCCCGGCGTGTCGGCATCGCTCGATGCGAAACGCGGCGTGAGCACCGTCAGCTCAGGATGATCTTCGGCGCGGCCGAGATCCCCTCGACGAGGAGCTTGTTGACGCGCTGAACGAATCTCGCGGGATCCTCCAGCTCTCCGCCCTCGGCGAGCATCGCCTGGTCGTAAAGCACGTGAGCGAGGTCCGCGAAGGCCGCTTCGTCCTCGGTGCTCTTGAGCCGCTCGATCAAGGGATGCTTCGGATTCAACTCGAAAATCGGCAGCGTCGCGAACGGATTGTTCTGTCCCGCCTGCTTCAGGATGCGATTCATGCGCAAGCTGATCCCGAATTCGCCGGCGACGAGGACGGCGGGCGACTCGGTGAGACGCGTGCTCACCCGCGCACTCGCGATCTTGCCGAGCAGCGTCTTGCCGAGACGCTCCAGTGTGTCCTTGTACGCAGATTCCGCGGCGGCCTTGTCCGGCGTCTCGATCGCCGAGGCGAGGTCGGCCCCCGCACTGGCGGCGTTCGTGAGCGGCTTGCCCTCGAACTCGTGCAAATGGCCCGCCACCCACTCATCGATGCGGTCGGTCAGCAGCAGAACCTCCAGGCCGCGCGCGCGGAATCCTTCGAGGTGCGGGCTGTTTCGCGCCGCAGCGAGCGTATCGGCAGTCAGGTAGTAGATGCCTTTCTGATCCGGCTTCATGCGGGACACGTAGTCGGCAAGCGTGACCTCGGCCGCATCACCGCTCGAGGCGGTCGAATGAAAGCGCAAGAGCTTCGCGATGCGCTCCTTTTGCGCGGGATCCTCGATGACCCCTTCCTTCAGCACCGCGCCGAAGGTCTTCCAGAACTCGGCATACTCCGCCGGCTTGTCGGCGGCGAGCTCCTCGAGCAAGTCCAGGGTCCTTCTCACGAGGGCGGACTTGATCTTCTCCACCGTGCGATTGTTCTGCAGCAGTTCGCGCGACACATTGAGCGGCAGGTCATCCGTGTCGACCAGGCCGCGCATGAATCGCAGCCAGGGCGGGAGCAGCTCCGCCGCCTTGTCCATGATGAACACGCGCTTCACGTAGAGCTGTACGCCGCCGCTGCGCTCGCGCTCGCGGTCGAACAGGTCGAACGGCGCGCGCTCCGGCAGATACAGGAGCGAGGTGTACTCGAGGTTGCCCTCGACTTTGTTGTGCGCCCACGCCCGCGCCTTCTCCGAATCATGCGTCAGGTGTTTGTAGAACGCCTGATAATCCTCGTCCTTGAGCTCGGATTTCGGGCGCGTCCAGAAAGCCTTCGCTTGGTTGAGCGTCTCCACCGTGTCGCCGGTCTTGAGAACGACCGGCACGCTCAGATGATCGGAATACTTGCGCACCAGTTGCTTGAGGCGCGACGGCTCGAGGAACTCCTTGTCCTCGTCGCGCAAGTGCAAGGTGACCTCCGTCCCTCGGTCCTGCTTGTCGGAGGATTGGACCTCGTAGGTGCCCTCGCCCGAGGACTCCCAGCGCACCGCGTCGGCATCGCTCCGTTTCGACAGCAGCGTGACGCGGTCGGCCACGATGAAAGCGGAGTAGAAGCCGACGCCGAACTGGCCGATGAGCTGCGCGTCCTTCGCGGAATCCCCGCTCAAGGTCTCGAGAAATCTCTTCGTGCCGGAACGGGCGATGGTGCCGAGATTGTCGATCACCTCATCGCGGGTCATGCCGATGCCGTTGTCCTTGACGGTCAACGTGCCCGCAGCCGCGTCCGGTATCAATGTCACCGACAGCGTATCGGCACCGAGGAGTGCGGGATTGGCGAGCGCCTCGAAGCGCAGCTTCTCGCACGCGTCCGAGGCATTGGAGATCAGCTCGCGCAGAAAAATTTCCTTGTGCGAGTAGAGCGAGTGAATGACGAGCCGCAGGACCTGCTTGGTCTCGGACTGGAACTCTTTGATTTGCGGTTGCGTTTCGGTACTCATGAGATTAAGTGTTGTGTGTTTTGGCCCGACGGGCATCAGGCGGATTGCATGGGGCCGTCGCCGCAGACTTCAAGCCCGATCAGGAGCAGCCGGCCCCCGCTCAGGGCCAGCCGGCGCGAGGATCGAAACGCAGCTCGCGCTTCATGCGCTCGTACGCCTCGCGGGCCGCGGCGCTGTCCGCAGCCGGCGTGACCAGCTTGATGGTCACGATCTGATCGCCGCTCGGACTCGCGGGCATGCCGCGGCCGCGTAGTCGCAGCTTCTGGCCGCTTTGCGCGCCCGGCGGAATGGTGAGCTCCACAGTCCCGCCGAGCGTCGGCACCGCCACCTTGGCGCCGAGCGCCGCCTCCCAGGGGGCGAGCGGCAGCTCGATCTGCACGTCCTTGCCGTTCAGCAGGTACAAAGGATGCGCCAGCACCTTGATGCGAAAGATGAGCGCCGGGTGGCCCGGGCCTCCGCCGATGCGCAGCGCCTGGCCATCGCCGATACCGGCGGGGATCTGCACGTCCACCTGGCGCGATCGGCCGCCCTCATTGATGGCGACGCGGCGCTTGGTGCCGGAGAACGCTTCCTCGACCGTGACCTCGACGACCCCCGCATCGGCCTCGGCTTGGCGCCGTCCGAAACCGGCGCCGCTCGAGGCTGACCCGCCCGGCGCGAATCCGCTCGGGCCGCCGGCACCGGGGCCGCCTGCGCCGCCGAACAGGCTCGAGAAGAAGTCGCTGAATCCGTTGAGGTCCGTGAACCGTTGGCTGCCCGATTGGCCGAAGTGCTGCTCCCAGTCGGGCGGCGGCCGGAACTGCTGACCGGGTCGATAGTCGCGGCCCAGACGATCATAGGTCGCCCGCTTTTCGGGATCCTTGAGCACCTCGTAGGCCTCTTGCACGTCCTTGAACTTGGATTCCGCGTTGCGCTCCTTGCTCACGTCCGGGTGGTACTTGCGGGCGAGCTTGCGATAAGCGCGCTTGACCTCCTCAGCACTCGCTCCGCGCTTCACGCCCAAAGTGTCGTAATAGTCCTTGAATTGCATTCAAAACCCTGCATTATGTCCGCGCCTGACGTTCCCGGGTGGAGTCGTCCGCTCAGCGGTCGTTCGCCGAGGATCCAGTCCACGCTGTGAGGCGAAATGCTTGAAATACCCGACTACGTCCCGACCATTGTTTCCGCGACGTTCCATATTGCGGTTGCTTTGTCCAAACTAAAGGGCCCATGAAGTGCATTTTGCTCTTTAGCACGGCGAACCTGGCAGTACTCGCTCACCTCCAAGCCGGCGCCCTCGGCGATTTTCATTGTAGGAAGACGAAATGACCCCAGAGAATGAAGTCTCGTTGCCGCCGACGGCAGAGCGTGTGAGCCGTGAGCTGTCGCGCTGGTTCGACCACAGCGAGCTCTCGACGCGTCCCAAGGAAACCCCGGTCCCTCGGGATGCTTCCAACCGCGTCGACTGGGTCCGCGTCGCCCCGTTTCTGGGAATGCATGCCGCGTGTCTCGCGGTGATCTGGGTGGGCTTCAGCTGGGTCGCCCTGGCCGTGACGCTCGGTTTGTACGGCGTGCGCATGTTTGCCATCACGGGCTTCTATCATCGCTATTTCTCGCATCGCACGTTCAAGACCTCGCGTGTCGGGCAGTTCATGTTCGGCTTGCTGGGCGCCTCGGCCGTGCAGCGGGGTCCGATCTGGTGGGCCGCCCATCACCGCCATCACCACGTGCATTCCGACAAGTCGGAGGACCTGCATTCGCCCGTGCAGCATGGATTCCTTTGGAGCCATATGGGTTGGTTCATGTCGCACAAGCACGACCTGGCCGACCTTTCCCGGGTGAAGGACCTGCTCAAGTATCCGGAGCTGCGCTTTCTGGATCGCTACGACATCGCCGTACCGACGCTGCTCGGCGTGGGCGTGTTTCTGCTCGGCCTGCTGCTCAAGCACGTGGCGCCCGGCTGGCACACCTCGGGCTGGCAAATGCTCGTGTGGGGCTTCTTCATCTCCACGGTCGCGGTGTATCACGGCACCTACACCATCAACTCGCTCTCTCACGTCTTCGGGCGTCAGCGCTACAAGACCGGCGACAGCAGCCGCAACAACGTATGGCTCGCCCTCATCACGCTCGGCGAGGGTTGGCACAACAACCACCACCACTATCCCGCCTCGACGCGACAAGGGTTCTACTGGTGGGAATTCGACGTCACGTTCTACGTGCTGAAGCTCCTCTCCTACCTCGGCCTGATCTGGGACTTGAAGCCCGTTCCGGCCGCGATTCGTGAGGGCGGTGGCAAGCGCCTCTAAGCCCCGGCTCGGTGCTGAGGGCAGCGCGATGCTGACGGAGGCTCGGTGCTGACGGCGGACACGCTCGGGGATCTCAAGGCGGCCGTCGGCGAGGGCGCGTGGCTCGACGCCCGCGAGGATCTCTCGGCCTACACCGTCGACTTCCGGCGGCTGTACCGGGGCGTCACGCCGCTCGTGCTCCTCCCGAGCAGCGTCGATCAAGTGTCGCGCGTGCTCGCCATCTGCAACCGCGCGCGCGTGGGTATCGTGCCGCAGGGCGGCAATACCGGTTACTGCGGCGGCGCCACGCCCGACGAGTCAGGCTCGCAAATCGTGCTGTCGATGCGCAGGCTCAGCCGGGTGCGCCAGATCGATGCGGCCAATCACTCTCTCATCGTGGAGGCAGGCTGCACGCTCGCTGAGACGCACGCGGCCGCTCGATCCGAGCATCGGCTATTCCCTTTGAGCTTGGGCTCGGAAGGGACGGCGCAGATCGGCGGAAACCTCTCGACCAACGCGGGCGGCACCGCAGTCTTGCGCTACGGCATGATGCGTGACTTGGTGCTCGGCCTCGAGGTCGTGCTCGCCGACGGACGCGTGCTGTCGGGGCTCAAGAGCTTGCGTAAAGACAATACGGGATACGACGTCAAGTCTCTGTTCGTCGGCGCCGAGGGCACGCTCGGCGTGATCACGGCTGCTTGTCTGAAGCTCTTCCCCGAGCCTCGCGACAGCGCCACCGCGCTCGTCGGAATCGATTCGCCGGCGCGCGCGCTCGAGCTGCTCGAGCATCTGCGGGGCGCCGCCGGCGAAGCGCTCACCGCCTTCGAGCTCATGCCGCGCATCGCTGTCGCGCTCACGGTCGAGCATATTCCTCGGGTCGCCAATCCGCTGGACCAGGACACCGCCTGGTACGTGCTCGTCGAGCTGACCTCGTCCAATGCGCAATCGCGGCTCACCGACACGCTCAGCGCGGCGCTCGAGCAGGCCGCCGAGCGCGGCGTGGTGCGCGATGCCGCGCTCGCCGCCTCGCTGGCACAATCGCAGGCCATGTGGAAGTTGCGCGAATCCGTTCCCGAGGCACAGCGTCATCACGGGGCGAGTCTCAAGCATGACGTCTCGGTTCCCGTCTCGCGCATCGCGACGCTCATCGAGCGCGGCACTCTACTCGTGCAGCGTCTCGCGCCCGAGGGTGAGGTGGTGAGCTATGGTCACGTGGGCGACGGCAACCTGCACTTCAACGTGAGTCAACGATCGGGCAGCTCCACGGCGGCTTTTATGGCGCGTGCCGCGCCCCTCGAGTCGGCCATGTTCGACCTGGTGGAGAGCCTCGGCGGCAGCATCAGCGCCGAGCACGGCATCGGCCGATTGAAGGCCGGCGAGCTCGCGAGGCGCGCAGATCCGGTCGAGCTCGCCACAATGCGTGCGCTCAAGGCGGCGCTCGACCCCAACGGGATCCTCAACCCCGGTAAGGTGCTGCTGGCCTAGCCTGCGCCGGCCCGATCGCATGCGCACTCTCAATCTTCCGGTCCGCACCGAAAGGCTCAACTTGCGCGAGTTCGCTCCGGCGGACTTCGCGGCGATCCACAGTTATTCCGCCGACCCACGCGTGACGCGCTACTTGTTCTTCGGCCCGCGTGACGAGGAGAGCACTGCGGAATATCTCGACGGGTTGCTTGCTTCGCAACGCGAGGTGCCGCGCTCGCGATTTGAGCTCGCGGTCGAGGAGATCGAGTCCGGCCGCGTGATCGGCGCATGCGATCTGTCGCTGATCGAGCGCGACGTGGCCGATCTCGGCTACATGCTCGGAACGCCCGACTGGGGCAAGGGCTTCGCCACCGAGATTTCGCTCGCCCTCATCGACGCCGCGTTCTTGGAGCTACGCGCCGAGCGCGTCATCTCGACCGTCGACGTCAATAACCAGGCATCGATCCGTGTGCTCGAGAAGATCGGCATGCGCTGGGAAGCGGTGTTTCGCAAGCATCGGCGCGCCAAGAATCGCTGGTGGGACTGTCATCTCTACGTGCTGCCGCGCGCCGTGTGGGAAGCCTCGCGCACAGCCTCGAGCTAGTCGTCCTTCTCCTCTTCCGCGGCCTGCGACCGCGCCCGCTCCTGCGCACGATCCAGCACCTCGCGGCTCGGCGTCCCGACGTTGCGGCTGCTGCGGAGCGTCAGCAAGAGTCCCACGATGACGGCGACGACGACAGCGATGATGATGAAACCTTTCATACAGACTCCCGCCTCGGCATCCCGTGGCCCGCGCACCTGGCCGGCCGCGCGTGGCCGGCCGCACCTCGCCGGCCGCCTCTATTCGCTCACTCGCAACAAGCCTTCTTGCGAGGTGCTCGCGACCAGCCGCCCGTCGCGCGAGAAGACGCTCCCGCGGGCGAGTCCCCGGGCGCCGGAGGCGCTGGGGCTGTCGGTAGCATACAGGAGCCATTCGTCGACGCGCGCGGGGCGATGAAACCACATGGCGTGGTCGATGCTTGCGATGGTGAGCTTGCGGGTTAGCGACACGGCATGGGGCATCAATGCCGTGTCGAGCAGATAGAAGTCCGACACGTAGGCGAGCAGGCACCGATGCAGGCTGTCATCGTCGGGGAGCCGATCGACGGCGCGGAACCAGACGTGACGCACGGGCGCCACCGGTCCCTGCCTGAGAAAGTAGGGCGGCTCCACCAGGCGAAACTCGAATGGACGTTTTTGCTCGAGCCCCCGGCGCATGACCGGCGGCAGCGTCGCGAGGACGCCCTTCAAGTGCGTCTCCAGAGTCTCCAGGGTCTCGGGCGGCGGGACTTGCGGCATCGGCAGCTGGTGATCGAGCCCCTCCTCGGCGGATTGGAACGAGGCGGACAGGTTGAAGATCTGCGCGCCGTGCTGAATGGCGACCACACGCCGCGTGGAGAAGTGATTGCCGTCGCGCGCCCGATCGACCTCGTAGACGATGGGCGAATTGAAGTCGCCGCGGCGCAAGAAATAAGCGTGCAGCGAGTGCGCGGCGCGGCCCTCCACCGTGGCCGTGGCCGCCATGAGCGCCTGGCCGAGAACCTGGCCGCCGAAGACCTGCGGACTGCCGATGTCGCGGCTCTCGCCGCGAAACAGGTCGAGCTCGAGTCGTTCGAGCGTCATGACTTTGAGCAGATCCTCGAGCAGGCGGTTCATGCCGGCATCAATGGGAATCCGCCGCATCGGCAACGCCGAGCCGCTTCTGCATGATCGGGCTCGTGGTGGTGTACTGCAGAAACTGCCGCTTCTGCGGGTACAGGTGGTGTTGGATGCCGAAGGCCGCCAGCGCCGCCTCATGAAAGCCGCTCAGAATGAGCTTCTTCTTGCCCGGATAGGTGTTGATGTCGCCGATCGCGAAAATGCCGGGCACGCTGGTCTGGAAGTTCTCGGTGTGGACCTTGAGCGCCTTCTTCTCCATCTCGAGGCCCCAGTCGGCCACGGGCCCCAACTTGGGGTGCAGGCCATAGAACGCCAGCACGTGATCGGCGGGCACCTGCAGAGTCGTGTGACCGTCGTTGCTCTTCAGCACGACGCCGGTGAGCTTCTGATTGTCGCTGTGCAGGGCCAGCACCTGGCCCTCGACGAACTGCATCTTGCCCGCGGCCACGAGCTCGCGCATGCGGGCGACCGTCGCGGGCGCTGCACGAAATTCCGCGCGCCGGTGCACCAGCGTGAGCGAGCGCGCCTTCTCGCACAGCGCCACCGTCCAGTCGAGGGCGGAGTCCCCGCCGCCGCAGATCACCAGATCGCGGCCGTGATAATCGGCCGCCGATTTCACGCGGTAATGCACGCTCTTGCCCTCGAAGTGCTCGACGCCCTCGAGCGCGAGCCGCCGCGCCTGGAAGGAGCCCACGCCGGCGGCAATCACCACCGCGCCCGCGGTCAATCGCGTGCCGGCGCTCGTCGCCACGTGAAACTTGCCGTCGGGGAGTCTCGTAAGCTCGGTCACTTCCTGACCCAGGTGAAACTTGGCGTTGAAAGGCTTCACCTGCTCGAGCAGCCGGTCGATCAGCTCCTGGGCACCGCACACCGGCAGCGCCGGTATGTCGTAGATCGGCTTGTCCGGATAGAGCTCGGTGCATTGGCCGCCGACTTGAGCCAGCGAATCGATGATCACCGAGCCGATGCCCAAAAGCCCGAGCTCGAAGATCTGGAAGATGCCTACGGGCCCGGCGCCGATGATGGCCGTTTCCACGTAGTTGGAGGCGGCGGCGGCCTCGCTGGCGACGGGCGCCTCGATAGTATCCGACATGATGGACGCATTGACCTCGCAGGGAAAAATTGCGCGAATTGTAGCCGAATGGCCCCGTGTCTGCGGGAGGAAGGCCCCTGACAGCCCGGTGGCGCCTCGTCGGTGGACGTGGCGCGCGAGGCCGATCGCGCCGACGCTGCACCGACGACATCACGCCGCGAGGTGATTCTGGACGTCCGCCGCGACCGCCGCGCCACTACACAGCGCGATTTAGCAATTTTTCGCCGAAGATATGAGAAGTAGCCCCCAAGATCGAGGCAGAATTCCCGAACCTACTTGGTCAGCACCTTACTCACTCCCCCCGAGATGAGCGAGGTGACGTCGAGCAACGCGCCCGCAAGTCCGAGTCCGCCGGGCGCGGCGAGATAGCGCGGCCGCCACACGGGCAAGAACTTTTCCTTGTACTTGCGCAGACCTTCGAACGGATAAAACGTCTCGCCGTAGCGTTGCACCATGCGACCAAGCTTGTGCCAGGCGGGGGCGAGCGCGTGTTCCTCCAGGCCCGAGAGCGGCGCCATCCCCAGGCTGAACCATTGGTAATGCTGCGACTTGCCCCACAACATGCATTCGACCAGCAGAAAATCGATGACGCTCTTCGGCGCGGCGGCGCTGTAACGCATCAGATCCGCGGAGAGGACGGTGTCGGCGCCTGCACGCAATATGTTGGCGAACGCCACGATCACGCCCGCGCGGCGCACCACGGCGATGTCGAAATGCGACAAGTACCGCTCGTCGAAATATCCGAGCGAAAAGCGCTTCTCCGCGCTTTGCTTCTCGTCAAGCCACGCCTCGGACACCGCGCGCAGCTCGGGCATGATCGGACCCGTCTGGCCGCGCGGCACGATCTCGAACTCGGCGCCGTCCTTTTTCGCGCGCCGGTGGGGATGGCGCAGGTCCGCGCGCGCCGCGCCCTCCAGCGAGAACGTGTCGAGCGGCACGCGCGCCTCCTCGCCGAGCTTGCTGAGGGTGAGCCCAAGATCGATGTACAGCGGCAAATTGTCCGGGGTGATCTGGTAGAACACCGGCTCAACCGCCATGTCGTCGCAGCGTTCGACGAAGGTCCACACGAGCGACTCGAACAGCGCAGACGGCCCCACGGGATCGCCCATGGACACCCAGCTGCTCCCCGAAGCCTGGTACATGATGAAGGCCGTGCGATCCTCGTTGAACAACAAGTTCTTGTCGCCGAGGAGCGCGAGATTCGCCGTGGCGTCGTGCGCGTTCTCGATGAGCACGCGCGCGCGCTCGAGGTCTGCGTCGCTCGGCGGCAGCATCGCGGGCTTGGACGGACGCAGCAGGCGATACAGGGCGTAGGCGGCAGCCGTCATCGCGGCCATGAGCAACGCGCGCAAGCTCCGCGGCGCGGGCGATTGAAAGGCGAACTCCCACCACAGCTCCTTGCTGTAGGGCACGTGTCGATAGGCGAATAGCACCAGCCACACGGCGGCACTGAGCACGAGCAGCATCGCGATCACCCATGAGAGCGAGAAACGCTGCTCGATGATCGACGCGCGACGGCGAAAGCGCGCGCGCGCGGAGACGAGCAGCAACGCGACGGCGCCCAGCACGATGGCCTCCTCGTAGTCGAATCCCTTCAACAGCGACAGGACCACGCCGGCGCACAAGAGCCAGATGGTCAGGTACCAGGCGGCGTCGAGCCGACGGTACAGGCCGTGCGCGAGCACGAGCAATCCGACGCCGACCGCGCTGCCGAGCAAATGCGACAGCTCGAGGATCGACAGGGGCACGAATCGGCGCAGCAACTCCAGGCGAGCCCCCATGCCGGGCGTCGATCCCGACAGCAGCAGCACGGCGCCCGCACCGAACACCGCGATGGCGCTCGCCTGCGGCGTCATCGCGCCGAGCCAGGTGCGGGCGAGCTGGCCGACGCGCACCATGGGTCCGCGATGCATCCAGAGCTCGTGCGCACCCAGCAGGCACAGGGCGACGCCGAAGGGCACGAAATAATAAATAATGCGATAGGCCAGGAGCGAGCCGAGCAATTGATCGGCCGGCACCGTGCGGAACAGCAATACCAGCACCCCTTCGAACACGCCGATGCCGCCCGGCACGTTGCTGAGGATGCCGGCGGCGATGGCGATGATGAACATGGCGGCGAAGGCCGCGAATCCGACGTGCGCGTGGGGGGGAAGCAGCGAGTACAAGACCCCGGCGGCGCATATCAGATCCGCGGACGCCACCGCGACTTGGGCGAAGGCGATGCTCGGAGTCGGCACCGGGATGCAGAACTTGCGCCAGCGTATGGGCTCGTGCAGGGTGCATGCGAGCACGAGGTAAGCAAGGACGCCCGCGAGCAGCATGCAGGCGCCGGCGATGATGATGGAAGCGTGCAAGTGCAGTACCGAGGCCGACAGCTGGGCCTCGGCCAAGAGCGACAGCCCGAGGAGCGCTGCAGCCCCCAGACAGAAGGTCAGCGTGCCGAATGCGACCACGGTCGCGATCTGTTTGGTCGGGAGCCCGAGAACGGAATACGCGCGCAGTCGAATCGCCCCGCCGCTCAGTGTATTGAGCCCGATGTTGTGGCCGATCGCGTAGCCCATGAAGGAGATCAGCGCGAGCCGCGGGTACGGCACTCGTGCGCCGGCGAACTTGAGCCCCAAGGCATCGTACAAGGTCAAGCAGCCGTACCCCGCCGCCGTGAGGACCACGGCCCCCATGAGCTGGGAGGGCTGGATCGCCCGCATGTGCTCGAGGATGTCCCGCCACCGGTATTGACCGAGGAGGTGATGCAGCCAGAACAACGCGATCACGAACAGGGCGATCCCGACCAGCGTCGTCCACGCCGGGACCTTTCGAATTGTGTGCGGAAGTGTCAAGCGGCGTATCGTATCAGGGGTGCCGCGGCGCCGTGCAGGGAGGGGGTCACGTGCCGCGCGCTCGCCAGCTCGATGTAGAAACTGCTAGGGTTAGCACGCCGCTCCAGACAATAAGGTGATCGCACATGAGTTCCGCCGCTGACGGCCGCCAGGCAAACATGGATTCCTCTCAGATCTATCGCGAGGAGACATACACCGATCGCAGGGTGGGCACCATTCGCTGCCTGACCCCGGTGACCGCAGAGGGGACCGCCGATGCGACGCGACCGGTGCTCTATGTCGGGCAGGCGCAGATCATGACACCGATGGGCGCGCTGCCCATCAGCTTTGATCTCGAGGCGTCCACGTTGAGCGCCGCGATTGCCAAATTCGGCGACGCCGCCGAGCAAGCCGTGCAGCAGACCATGCGCGAGCTGCAGGACCTGCGGCGCGAGCAGGCCTCGGGGCTGGTGATTCCCGACGCGGCGGGGGGCTCGATACCGAGTCCGAGCGATCTCCTCGGACGCGGTCGGCCCCGACGCTAGAGTCTATTCCGCAGATTCCAGGGCGGCCCAGCGCGCGTACGCCGCCTCGAGCTGAGGCGTAAGCTCCTGCAGACGCGCGGCGGCGGTGCGCGCTTCCGCCGGCCGCTCGCGGAACAACGCCGGATCGCTCAAGGAGGATTGCAGCGCCGTCTGCTCGGCCTCGAGGCGCTCGATGACGGCCGGCAGCGATTTCAGCTCACGCTGCTCGTTGAAGGATAGCTTGCGGGCCTTTGCGCGCGACGCAGGCCGCGACCTTGCAGGCGCGCCGTCTGCTCTGGGGCGATCCTCCGTTTTGCGCGCATCGGGCGGGGTTACGCCGGGCGCCGCTGCACCGGGGGCCGCTGCGCTTCGCTCGGCACGCTGGCGCATGGAATCGCTGTAGCCGCCGACGTATTCGTCGATACGGCCGCCGCCGTCGAATACCAGCGTGCTGGTCACGACGTTGTCGAGGAACGCGCGGTCGTGGCTCACCAGCAACAGCGTGCCCGCGTAGTCCGCCACCATTTCCTCGACGAGATCGAGAGTCTCCGCGTCCAGATCGTTGGTGGGCTCGTCCATGATCAATAGATTGCTCGGCTTGGCAAACAGCTTCGCGAGCAGCAGCCGATTGCGCTCGCCGCCCGAGAGCATGCTCACCGGCGCGCGCAATCGCTCGGGCGGAAACAGAAAATCGCGCAAATACCCCGACACGTGGCGCGCGCGGCCGTCGATGGTCACAGTGTCGCCGCTGCCGCCCGTGACGTTGTCCATGACCGAGGCCGCCGGGTCGAGCGCCGCGCGCTGCTGATCGAAGTAAGCCGGCATGAGCGAGGTGCCGCGGCGAATCGATCCGCGTGTCGGCTCGAGATCCCCCATCAGGAGCTTGATCAGCGTGGTCTTTCCGCAACCGTTGGGACCGACGATACCGATCCGATCGCCGCGCATGATGCGGGTCGAGAAATCCGCGATGACGGGACCGTTGCCGAAATCGAACCACACCTCGCTCGCCTCGAACACGAGCTTCCCCGACGGCGCCGCGTCCTGCGCCTTGAGATCGATCTGCCCGAGCCGCTCGCGGCGCTCGCGGCGCTCCGTGCGCAATTGCTTGAGGGCGCGGACCCGGCCTTCGTTGCGGGTGCGGCGCGCTTCGATGCCCTGGCGGATCCACGCCTCTTCCTGAGCGAGTTTCTTGTCGAACAAGGCCGCATGCTTGGCCTCGACGTCGAGCGCGGCGCGCTTCTCGAGCACGTAGTCGTCGTAGCTGCCGGACCAGCCCACGAGGTGGCCGCGATCGAGCTCCACGATGCGCGGTGCGAGACGCCGAATGAACGCGCGGTCGTGGCTTACGAAGAGTAAAGCGCCCGGAAATTCCAGCATCAGCTCCTCGAGCCAGCCGATGGTCTCGATATCGAGATGGTTCGTGGGCTCATCCAGCAGCAGCAGATCGGGCTGCGCGACGAGCGCCCGGCCGAGCATCACACGCCGCCGCCAACCGCCGGACAAATCCGACATGCGCGCATCGCCGCTGAGCTGCAGCCGCGCGATCACCTGATCGACGTCGAGCTGCGCGCGCCACTCCTCGTCCTCCGCGCACACCCCTGCGCGCAGCACCTCGCGCACGCGCACATCGCTGGCGGGAGACACCTCCTGGGCGAGGCTCGCCGTTCTCGAGCCGGGACGGATCCACACCTCGCCCGAGTCCGGCGCAATCTCGCGGCTCAAGAGTTTCAACAGCGAGGATTTGCCCGCACCGTTTCGGCCCAGCAAGCACACGCGCTCGCCCTTCGACACTTGCAGATCAGCCTCCTCGAGGAGCGGACTCAAGCCGTAGCGGAGCGATGCTTTGTCGAGACGGGCGATCAGCATAGGGTCATTCCGGAGGGTCGGCCGGCCGCGAAGCCGGTGTGGTCGTAGGATTATACCGACTTGCTTTTTTTCGCCATTTGCGTCGAGATGGAATCCATACCGATCACCACATCGAATTTTCCCCATGACCATGCGAGATTTCACCACGGGCCGGCGCGGCGCATGAGCCTTTCGCTCGCGACCATCGCGGTGATTGTCAATGTCGTGCTGCTCGTGCTCGCGGCATGCCTCATCTATCAGTACCTGCACCGCCGCGCCGCCCAAACGGAGGAGCTGCGCGTGCAGAAACTCAAGCTCGAGCACGAGGTCGAGGACCGCACGCGCGAGCTGGTCGAGCTCTCCACCCATCTGCAGAGCCTGGCCGAGCGGGAGAAAGCGAGTCTCGCGCGCGAGCTGCACGATGAGCTCGGCGGCTTGCTCGTGGGCGCGCGCATGGACATCTCGTGGACGGAGCAGCACTTGACCTCGCCGGAGCCCGACATTCGCCAGCGGCTCAATCGAGTGCAGCAAAACCTATCGGCGGGCATCGACCTCAAACGCCGCATCATCGAGGAGTTGCGCCCGACGCTGCTCGATAACGTGGGGTTTCTCGCGGCGCTGCGCTGGCAAATGAAGGAAACTTGCGCGCGCGATGGAATAACCTGCAGCGAATATTTCCCGGATGAGGAACCGAAACTGAACTCGGATGCCGCCATCTCGCTGTTTCGCATCGCCCAAGAGGCCTTCGCCAATCTCATCAAGCACTCGGGGGCGAAGAGGATGGACGTGACGCTCGACATCGATGACGATATGCTGGTGTTTCGCATCGCGGACGACGGTAAGGGAGTCACCAGTGCAAACTCGCCCGGCGGCGCCCACGTGCTCGCCTCCATGCGCCATCGCGTTCGCGCGCTCGGCGGTACGTTCGACATTTCGGGCTCGCCTGGCGGCGGCCTCCTCGATGTACGCATTCCCGTATCCCGGGCGTTGCGGACTCATCCCGAGGGGGAGCCGACGTAGCGACGCGCAGTGAGGCGGGTTTTACGTCGCCCGCTGGCGATCCAATGAACGTAACGCTAGCGCTTCGCTGACGTGCCCCGGTTCGATCTGCTTATGACAGTCCATATCGGCGATTGTGCGCGCCACCTTTAAGACGCGGTGGTAACCGCGAGCTGACAAGCCGAGTTGCTGCATGGCGCGTTCCAAGAGGCCTAAACAGGCGCCGTTCGCCATGCAATGACGCTCCACGGCGGCATTGTCCAGGGCGGCGTTACAGCCACCCTGCCGGCGCATCTGTACCTCACGTGCTCGCATCACACGAGCGGCGACCTCCTTGCTCGCTTCACGGCAAGCACTCGGCTCGCGCAGGCTCTTGAACTCTATTCGCGGAACGTTCACGTGTAGATCCAGACGATCGAGCAGCGGACCGGAAATGCGGTTGCGATAGCGTTGTACCTGCTCGGCACTGCAGTGGCAACTGCCGTTCGGGTCGCCGAGATAGCCGCACGGACACGGGTTCATCGCCGCGATTAACTGGAAGCGCGCCGGAAATTCCGCCTGGCGGGCGGCACGGGAAATCGTAATGGCGCCTAGTTCCAGCGGTTCTCGAAGTACTTCGAGGACATGCCGATCGAACTCCGGCAGTTCATCGAGGAACAGGACGCCGTTGTGGGCTAGAGAAATTTCTCCCGGTCGCGGGTGGACACCTCCGCCGACCAATGCGGCCGCCGAGGCCGTGTGATGCGGACTGCGAAATGGCCGTACGCGCCACTCGCTCGGCTTCAAACCCGCGATCGAGCGCAGCGTCGCCACCTCCATGGCTTCCGCGTCGTTCAGCGGCGGCACGATGCCGGGCAAGCGCTGCGCGAGCATGCTCTTCCCTGCCCCCGGCGATCCTATCAACAACAGGCTGTGTTGACCTGCGGCAGCAATTTCCAAGGCGCGCCTGGCATGCACCTGGCCGCAAACATCAGATAGATCAGGCAAGACGGTCGGCGTTAATGAAGGCGACTCGGCTTGATAAAACCCCAATCGCGCGGCGCCGCCGAAATGGGCGCACACGTCCAGAATGTGTCGAGCGGCGATCACCTCGCAATCCTTGACCAGCGCGGCCTCGGCCGCGTTGATGTGCGGCAGGATGACTGGGTGCCGAGAGACGGAAGCCGCGAGGGCGGCCGGCAGCACCGCCTTCATCGACCGCAATTCACCGCTCAGCGACAGCTCGCCGTAGAGTTCACACTCCTGCAACTCGGAACGCGCATCGCTCAGTTGGCCGGAAGCAATGAGAATGCCGATCGCGATGGGAAGATCGAATCGGCCTCCTTCTTTGGGTAGATCCGCAGGTGCCAGGTTCACCGTGATACGTCCCGACGGAAATTGAAAATCGGAATTGCAGAGCGCCGCCCGAACACGATCCTTGCTTTCCTTCACCACAGCCTCCGGCAGACCAACGATGTTGAAGGCCGGAAGTCCTGAGCCGATATCAACTTCTACTCGCACCTGCGGTGCATCGATTCCGCGTTGTTCTCGGCTGAGTACGGTGGCAACGGCCATCGCTTGCCTCTTGGCTTCCCGATAAGAGGATTCGAAGCGGGAACAGGTTATCTTGCAAAGCGCCAGTGTTAAATCTGGGTAACTTCTGCAAGCATCGAATTTCCTGCACGATGGCTTTCGGCTACTGTACATGTATGCAGGCACCAGCAGCAGCCGATCCGCCCAGGGGCTCCTCCATTTCCTGCCGTGCTGCAGCGGGCGATGAGGTTGTTTGATCTCCCTGGTGGATTGGGCGCCACGCGGGGGCGCCGCTGGGCCGCCCTGTCGATCGCGAGCGTGGCGGCAGCGCTGTTCGCCGCCGCGGCCCCGTGCGCGAACCGCGACGCGCTGCGCGAGATCGTGCAGGACCAGTGTCTCCCGCACTGGCGCGATCAGCACAGCGCCGCCCCCTGCATGGAGCTGCATCTCGACGCTGCTGCGGGCTCGGGCTACGCCGTGCTCGCGGACCGCAAGGGTGGCGCGCACTTCCTGTTGATACCGACCAGCACCATCAGCGGCATCGAAAGTCCTGCGCTCGAAGCGCCGGGCGCGCCGAGCTATTTCCTGGCGGCGTGGCGGGCGCACGAGCGGCTGGACGGTGTCATCGCCCGGCCAGTGCCGCCTCAGCTCGTCGGCCTCGCCGTCAATCCCCTGCACGCGCGCGGTCAGGATCAGCTGCATATCCACATCGAGTGTCTGCGGCCCGATGTGTACGAGACCCTCGCACGGCAGGCCGCGCACATAGCTTCATCGTGGTCGCCGGTCGCGCTGGGCAGCGCGAGCTACTGGGTGCGAAGCATCTCGGCGAATCTCGACGCCGACGACCCGTTCAAGCTGCTCGCCTCGCACCCCCCGGAGGCCGGTCGCGGCATGAGCGATTACACGCTGGTGGTGACCGGCACGCCGACCGGGGACGGCGGGTTCCTGATGCTCGCGAGCTCGAGCGCGGCGGGCGAATTGCTCCTCGATTCCACCTGTGCCGCGGTGAAGGCGGCGCCGTGACCGACGACGCTGCTGCCGCCGAGCCGGCGTGGCTCGCGATCGGCCGGGAACTCAAGGCCATCGCCCAGATCGGCCTCACCTTCAATCGCGATCCTTACGACCGCGCGCGCTATGAGCGCATTCGGGAGCTGGCGGCGGGGGTGATCGCGGCAGGGCTCCGGGCACGATGGGCATGCGTTGCTCGAAGCATTCCGGGCCGAGACAGGCTACGCGACGCCCAAGGTGGACGTTCGTGCGGCGGCGTTCGATTCAGGCAGGATACTGCTCGTTCGTGAGGTGAGCGACGGCGCCTGGACGCTCCCGGGGGGCTGGGCCGATGTGAACGAATCGCCTTCGAGGAGCGCGGAGCGCGAGGTGCTCGAGGAGTCCGGGTTCGAGGCGCGTGCGGTCAAGCTCGCCGCCGTCTACGACTATCGCAAGCGCAATCGTCCGCAACACCTCGATTCGATCTACAAGCTGTTCTTCATCTGCGAGCTCACGGGAGGCAGCGCCCGCCCGAGCATCGAGACCAGCGAAGTGGCTTTCTTTGCGCGCCACGAGCTGCCGCCCCTGTCGGTCGGACGCACCACCGCCGCGCAGATCGAGCGCATGTTCTCCCATGCCGAAGAGCCAGGGTTGCCCACCGACTTCGATTGATTCAATCGGCCGCTGCGCGCGCTTCCGTCAGCCGCCTGCGGCGCGCGATCGCGGCGTAGATGGGCGCGCAGGCCGCCAGCAACAGGAGGGCGATGAGCGCCGAGCGTAGATCCTCCAACACGGCGGCGATCAACGCGAGGACGCTCCCCACGAGGACGATGGCAGTGGTGAACGGAAAGCCGAAGGCGCGATAGGGTCGCGGCAGGTCGGGGTCGCGCCGCCTAAGCACGAACAGGGCGGCGTAGGCGGAGATGTAGTTGAGCAGAAACAAGACCGTCGCGAGTGCGATGATCTGCTCGAACGTGCCGGATAGTATGAGCACGATGGCTACCGCGCTCGACACCGCCAGCGCGAGGCGCGGCGTCCCGCCAGCGCTCACCGCGGCCGCCTTGCGGGTAAACAAGCCGTCGCGGCCGATCGCGAACAGCACCCGCGGCGCGAGGAGCAAAGTCGCATTCACGAGACTCAGTACGGTCAGGAGTGAGATCAGCGTGACGAGCTCCCCGCCGCCGCGCGGGAATACCAGGTGGGCCGCGGCGGCCGCCGGCAGATCCGAGGAGGCCAGCGCCGACAGCGGCAGGACGCGCAGCAGCGCGGCGTTGACCAATACATAGAGCACGATCAATACAACCGTGCCACCGATGAGCGCACGCGGCAAGGTGCGCCCGGGGTCGGTGTTCTCTTCCGCCAGGTAGATCGGCGAGTACCAACCGTCATACGTGAGCAGCACGCCGCGCATGGCGCTGACCAGCGCCGCCAGCATTCCCATCGACAGCAGGGGCAACGCCGCGGCGCTCATCGGCAAGGGCGCTGCGCTGTGCGCTGCCGGCGGCACGAACAGGCACGCGAGGATCAGGATCAGCATCATGAGCCCGATGGACAGGCTGATGAACCGCGTCAGCGAGCTGCCCATTCGAAGCCCTACCCAGTGCAGGGCGGTGAACGCGGCGATGATGCACACCCCGCCTGGGCGTGCGTAGCGCGCGGCGGCGGGCCAGAGTGAGGCGAGGAAAGTCATTGCCGTGATGGAGCCATAGGCGAGCGTCGCGACTTCGTTGATCCAATCGCTCCAGCCGACCACGAACCCCGCACCGCTGCCGAAAGCGCGGCGCGCATAAACATAGAAGCCGCCGGCGCGCGGCAACATGGCCGCCAGCTCGGCGACCGACATCGCGCCGAGCAGCGCATAGACGCCGCCGACGATCCAGAAGACCAGAATGAGGCGCGAATCGCCCAGGGTGGCGGCGAGCGTGCCCGGCAAGCGCAGGATGCCGACGCCGACCGTACCGCCGAACACCATCGCGAGACCGAAACCGAGCCCCAGGATTCGGGCGAGCGGCGCTGGCTTGTCCATTCATCCCCTGGAGAACTTGAGGCTCGGCGGGATGTTAGCATTCCCGCGACGGGCCGTTTGAGGGAATGCCATGTCGAAGGATCTATCGCCCACCCCTGCGCCCGCGCACGCAGCCGCATCTGCGTGGGCGCCGTTCCGTCACCGCACGTTCGCGGTCATATGGGTCGCGACGGTGGTGTCCAACATCGGCGGCTGGATGTACAGCGTCGCATCCGGGTGGCTGATGACGAGCCTCGATGCCGATCCTCTCTTCGTGTCGCTGGTGCAGGTGGCCAACAATCTGCCGATGTTCCTGTTCGCCATTCCGGCCGGGGCGCTCGTGGACATCGTCGACCGGCGCCTGTTCTTGATCATCGGCGAGACGGCGGTGACCGTCACGTCGGCTGCGTTCGCCGTCCTCGTTTGGCTCCATCTCATCACGCCCTGGAGCTTGCTCGTGTTCAGCTTCCTCGTGACCGTGGCGAGCGCCGTCACGGCCCCGGCGTGGCAGGCCGTCGTTCCGCAGCTCGTGCCGAAACCGGAACTCCCCAGCGCCATCGCCGCGAACAGCGTCGGAATCAATGTGAGCCGTGCGGTGGGGCCGGCGCTCGGCGGATTGATGGTCGTGGCGTTCGGCATCGCGGCGCCTTTCTGGGTCAACGCGGTCAGCAACGTGGGTGTCATCGCGGCGCTGATTCGCTGGAACCCGCCGAAAAGGAGCGCCCCGACTCTTCCCCGGGAGAGATTTGGCCAGGCTATGCGCTCGGGGCTGCGGTACGCGCGCTACAACGCGTCTTTGCGCTCGACGCTGATGCGCACGGTGGCGTTCTTCGTATTCGCGAGCGCGTACTGGGCGCTCTTGCCGCTCGTCGCACGCGACCAAGTCGGCGGGAGCTCTGCGATTTATGGCGTGCTGCTGGGCGTGATCGGCGCATCTGCTGTCGCGGGTGCGTTTCTGCTGCGAACACTGCGCTCGCGATTGGGGCCCGATGTCCTGCTGGCCGGGGCGACCGTCGCGACGGCTCTCGCCACGGCGCTTTTTGGCATCGCGCACAACGCAAACGTCGCGCTCGCCGCAAGCGTGCTCGCCGGTGCCTCCTGGATCGCGGGCGTCTCGAGTCTCAATGTCTCGGCACAAGTGGCGCTGCCCGAGTGGGTGCGCGGCCGAGGGCTCGCCATGTACGTCACCATCATGTTCGGATCCTTGAGTCTCGGCAGCGTGATCTGGGGCGAGGTGGCAAGCCGCGTGGGTCTGGCGTTCGCCCTGTATGCCGCGGCCGCCGGAGCCGTCCTTGCCATCCCCCTCACCTGGCGCTGGAAGCTACAAACCGGCGCGGCCATCGACTTCACGCCCTCCATGCACTGGCCCGAGCCCGTCACGACTACAGACGTCGAGCCGGACCAGGGTCCAGTTCTCACGCTGGTCGAATATCGCATCGATCCAAAGCACCGCGAGGCGTTTCTCGAGGCGATGGGTCCCTACGTTCGTGTCGTCCGCCGCAACGGCGGCTACGACGTCGCCGTATACGAGGACCCGGCCGAAGAAGGGCGCTACGTGGAGACCTTCATGTCGGACTCGTGGTCGGAGCACTTGCGGCTCCATCGGCGCATGACCGTCACCGATCGCAAGTTGGAAGATAAGGTCCGCCGCTTGAACATCGGCACGGTCAAGACCACGCACCTCGTCCTTGCCCAACCGCGGGAGTGAATCTCAGGCCGCAACGACCCTCAAAGATCGCCGCCGATACGCACCACGTAACGGCCGAGCACGCGACCCGCGATGAGCTCCTCGCAAGCCTTGGGAATGTCCTCGAGATCGATCACGCGGCGCACGATTCGCTCCGTCAGCGACTCGAGATGCCATTCGCCCGCGAGCTTTCCCCAGAGGGCAAGCCGCCAGTTGCGCGGAACTTCGACCGAGTGGATGCCAAGCAGGCTCACGCCGCGCAGAATGAGGGGCATCACGGTCGCATTCAGTTCGGCCGATTCGGCGAGGCCAATACAAGCGATCGTGCCCCACGGCCGCACGGTCCGCATGAGATAAGCCAGGGTCTTTCCGCCCAGATTGTCGACTGCACCGCCCCAGACCGCTTTTTCGAGCGGCTTGGCGCCGAAGTCGAGGGTCTTGCGATCCACAATCTCGTCGGCCCCCATGCGGCGCATGTACTCCGCCGCCGCGTCCGCCTTGCCGGTGATGGCGGCGGTCGTGAAGCCTGCGCGTCTCAGAATGGCGAGCGCGATGCTGCCCACTCCTCCGGTCGCGCCCGTGACCGCGATGGGCCCATGATCGGCGACTTGATGGTTCTCCTGCATTCGCCACACCGCCATGGCGGCGGTGAATCCCGCGGTGCCCAGCGCCATCGCCTCGAACAAGCCGAGCCGTGCGGGCAGCGGCACGACCGCCTGCGCCGGGACGCGGGCGAACTGCGCAAAGCCACCGTCGAGCGATTCGCCGAGGTTGCTCCCGGTGACGAGCACGCGATCGCCCGGCGCGAAGCTCCCGTCGGCGCTGCTTTCGACCACACCCGACAAATCGATGCCGGCGGTGCGCACCGCCCCCCGCGTAATCGGTGCGTTGCCGGTCACCGCCAGCGCGTCCTTGTAATTGAGACACGAGTAGGCGACGCGGATCACCACCTCGCCTGGGGTGAGATCATCGAGAGACACCGCATCGAACCGCGATCGCGTGCCGCCCTCGACCCGGTGTACGCGCAGTGCTGTGAATGTGGACATGCGAACTCCACTCAACGATGCCGATGTGTGTCAGTGGTGCGGGAACGCGTCTGTAAAAGCCGGGTTCGACAACAGATTCTGCGTCGCGCGGAGCACCGCGTCCGACAGCGTCTCTCCGCGCTCATTGTAGATAAAGCGCTTTGCCGCGTGAATCGATTTCGCCGGCCCCAGCCTGTCGCCCTCGAGCCCCCCTGGATCGGCTCGAACTGTGATTGCCATGGCATTTTTGCCTAAAATTCGGCCGCAGGCCCTTCTGTCCGGCGCGATCTTGTGAAAAATATAGCCTCATCGAATGAGGAGTGGGAGACCGATGAGATTCAGGTTCAAGGCCTTCGCGTGGCATTTACTCGGGAGTGCGAGCGTGTTGACGCTGACGCTCGGCCTGCTGTATCTAGGCTGGTACCACTGGCCAGGATGGTATCTGGCCGACATGCCGACGGTGCTCGCGATCATGGTCGGCGTCGACGTCGTCCTGGGACCGCTCCTGACTCTCATCGTCGCGGATCCCGCGAAGACACGCCGCGCGCTGGCCCGGGATGTGGGAGCCATCGTGCTCGTGCAATTGGTGGCTTTCGGTTATGGCGTCACAACCCTCTGGCACGGCCGGCCGCTTTACTATGCGTACTCCGTGAACTGTCTCTCGGTAGTTCAAGCTCAAGATATCGACCACGATTCGGCCGCAGCAAGCGCGCAGAACTCCGCATTGGCGCCCCATTGGTACAGCTTGCCGCGCTGGATATGGGCGCCGCTGCCGAACGACTCCCAGGAAGCCGACAAGATCATCCAATCGGCCATCCGAGGAGGGTTCGACGTCACGGCTCGGCCCGCCTACTACAAGCCTTGGGCGAGCGGGGTCGCCGAGCTGCGCAGCCAGCTCAAGCGGGTGGATGATATCAAGTTCTTCTCGCTGAAAGAGCGCACGCTATTGAAGCAACGCATGACCGCGTTGGGTCTTGCACCCGATCGAGCGGACGCTATTGCCTTTACCGGACGCCGGCGTCCGCTGCTGGTGGTGTTCGATCCGTCGAACTTGCGGCTTCTCGCCTACATCAAGCCGACCTGAACGAAATCGACGCTGCGTCACGCCCGCCGCGGTATTCAAGGCCACAACCCGACTACCCCCCAAACTGTGAAAGACACCTCGGACCGCATGCCTGGGATAACCCGATGATCCCGATGGGTACCAGTTCAACGTACCAAAAGGCACGGTCAACGGCCTCCCTGCTTCCTTCGAGCGTTGCCAGATAAATGGGAACATTACGCACAATCTTTGCCATCGCGGTCGTCCTCGACCACGTTTGGCCCGGCGGCCCGGTATTCGTGGGAGGCCGAAATGCCGTGCAACTTTTCTACATTATCTCCGGCTTTTTAATCTCCTTCATATTGGTTGAGCGTAAATCCTATCCGAGTGTCCGGTCCTTTTACATCAACCGTTATCTTCGTCTCTACCCCATCTACTTGGTTGTCGCCGCAATATCGTTATGCACCCGTGGATCTGACTTCTTCGAGGTTTACAAAGCCGCGCCGCCGAGTGCCGACGCGCTTCTAATTTTTTCGAATGCGTTCCTGGTTGGGCAGGATTGGATAATGTTCAGCGCCGTGAAGGCTCATTCCCTGGTATTCGCCACGGATTTTTGGAGGAGCGATGTCGTGCTTTTTCCCGGGCTATTGGTAATACCGGCGTGGACACTTGGCGTGGAACTGTCTTTTTACGCCATCGCTCCGTTCATTCTTCCCAGGCGCAAAGTGATTTATATCCTTTTGACAGCATCGGTTCTATTGAGGGGCTATCTTGCATTGATTGGCGTAGGCCTGAAGGATCCTTGGACCTATCGCTTTTTCCCCAACGAGCTTGCCCTTTTCCTGCTTGGAGCCCTGGCGCATCAGATATTGCTGCCCGCCTACCTTAAGCATATGGGGAAAGCGGAACGCTGGTTGCCCGGGGCCGCCACCGCCTTCATGGTGGTCATGTCCGTGGAGTATTTCGAGATTCCGGGCCTGGAGTCCGTCAAGAGAATATTTCTGTTCGCTGCCTTCATCGCGTTATTGCCTTTCACATTCCTCTTTTCGCAGAGGAATCGGATAGACCGATGGATCGGTGACCTGAGCTACCCGGTCTATATCGTGCAAATGCTAGCGATCCACCTAGTTCAGTATCTGACTTTCGGAATCGATCTCTTGGATTTTCACTATATGGTTTCACTGAATTCCGTGATCACCTCGATTCTGTTTGCGATTCTGCTGAACAAGCTGATCAGCGATCCGCTCGAGAAGCTACGTGAAAGATTTCGCTGCGATCGCCGGCCGCGATACGAGCCGCGTCCCATGCCTAACAGCGACCCAGTCTCTCTACCGCATCCTTTAGCCGAGCGCGCGTAGTTAGCCGACGATGCCGCCAAATTGATTTAGGGAATCTTTGGGATCAGTAAGTGCTGTGCAGCTTCGAGCACCTGGTGAACACTCCATTCCGGGCACATGGCTGAGGATGCCCAGTTAGGACCCTTGATTAATGGCGCGCCCGGAGAGATTCGAATGTAAGCGCTCGATCTTCCGCACCCTGCCCTGAGCGCGGATAGCCTGATACAGATGCCGCCGGTCTACAACGGAGGACGGCGGCATGGTGAGCAATGAGGATCGGGAAGCGAAGGCGGGGCAGTGGCTGGAGCGATTGCAGGAGGCGGCGGCTTTGAAGGTGTCGCTGGTGGATTATTGCCGGCGGCACGGGTTGAGGCCTGGCGAAGCGTACCAGTGGAAGCGGAACCTGCGCAGCGCGGGGCGCTGGCCGGCGGAAGTGCCCGACACGAGCCGATCAACGATGGTAGCGAGGACGGCGCCGCGCGGATTTGCGCGCGTATGCATTGCTGGGGAGCCGAGCGCGGTGTCGGCGCCCCTGCATCTGCAACTGCACCTGGCGAACGGCCGTCGAGCCGAACTTCTGCTGAGCGATGAGCGCCAGCTCCCACGAGTGCTGGAACTGCTGGAGCAGTCCCCATGATGCGCGCCGAGGCGCACGCCGCGGTGTATGTGTGCGTGACACCGGTGGACATGCGCAAGCAGGCAGCGACGTTGGCGCTGATCGTCGAGCAGACACTGAAGAGGAACATCTTCGAACCCGCGATGTACGTGTTCAGTAATGCGCAACGCGACCGGATCAAGATCGTTTATTGGCAGAGGAACGGTCTGTGCCTGTGGAGCAAGCGGCTCGAGGGACGAGATCGGTTCATCTTCCCGCGGCACATCGAAGGCGAGACGGTGACGATCCGCGGCGCTGAGCTCGAGGAGTTACTCGCCGGTTTTGATCTGTGGAGGCGGGGTCACCGAGAGTTGTTGATGCGCCGCGTGGGGTGATGAAAAGCCTATAAATATAGGCATTTTATCGTGCATCGAAGATCGGATCATGCGATACTCATCGCATGTTGGAATGCAAAGCGGATGCGCTCACCGAGGCCATGGATGGCGCGGTGCGCATCGCGTTGCTGGAAAGCGAAGTCGAACAATTAAGGCGCCGCGACGCCGAGCGCACGGCCGAGTTGGCGGCTCGCGAGCGCCGGATCCGCCTCTTGGAAGAGGCGCTGCGGATCCTGCAAGCCGATCGCTACGGGGCGAGCCGCGAGAAGCTCAGCGTTGCACCCGGGCAGAGCGAGCTCTTTAACGAGGCGGAAACGATCGCCGAGTTGAATGAGGTCCTCGGCGCCGAAGTCAACCTCAAAGCCACACCGCAGCGCGAGGACAAACCCACGACGGGCGCCAAAGCGGGCCGCAAGGCCATCGCCGCCCATCTGCCCCGGGTGCCGGTCGTGCACGATCTCCCCGAGAGCGAGCGGCAGTGTGCTTGTGGCAGCACGCTCATCGAGATCGGGAGCGAGGTCTCGGAGCAACTCGACTACGTGCCGCCGAAGATCCAGGTGCTGCAGCACGTGCGCAAGAAGTACGCCTGCCCGGGGTGCGAGCAGTGCCTTAAAACCTCTCCTTTGCCCGAGCAGATCCTGCCTCGGACAAACGCGGCTCCCGGGTTACTTGCCCACCTCGTCACCAGCAAATACGTCGATGCGCTGCCGCTCTATCGCCAGGAGGCGATCTTCGCCCGCTATGGGGTCGCTCTGCCGCGGGCCACGCAGGCCGCCTGGATCATCGCCTTGACGGAGCGGGTTCAACCGCTCAAGTGCTCGACGAAGCGTCGCACCCACATCCGGTATAGCGCGATTGTGCGCTCGGTCAGGCAGCGGTTCTCACGCCACACTCGCTCGACAGCCGGATCAATTTGCGATATGAACTTCTGCATGCTCGTGTTGGGCGTCGCCAAAGTTACGCTCGCCGCCACACTGAATACAACGCAGTAGCAGGTATTCCGCTGACATCCCTTGCTGGGAGTCCTTTAAGAGCCTATTGTTTTATCCCGTCAGTCTGATCAGGTTTTCGGCTTCAATGCAGACTCGTCGTGCGTCGTGACCGGATAAATCCCGACTCGGGATACTGCGCCTTATCTTGCCAACAAGATAATGCGCACGCCCGCCGCAAGTTCTTCGAGGCCATCAAAGCACTGCCGAAGAAGGAGCAGAAGAGCGCGACCGCTGCCCACGAGGCGGTACGGCGGATCGATGAGCTCTACAAAATCGAGCGCGAATCGAGTGCCTTGAGCGATGCCGAGCGCACGGCGGTGCGCCGAGAAAAAGCCGTGCCTCTACTTGAATCGCTTCGTGCATGGGCCACCGATCTTCAGGTGCAAACGCTCCCTTCGGGAAGACTCGGTGAAGCGCTCGCGTATCTGCTCAAGCAATGGCCCAAGCTCATCCGCTATACCGAAGATGGCCGAGTCGCGATCGATACCAATCTCGCCGAGAATGCGATCCGCCCCTTCGCTTTAGGGCGGCGCAACTGGCTCTTCGCTGATACGGTGAGCGGCGCCAAGGCAAGTGCCCATCTTTACAGCCTGGTGCAGACCGCGCGGGCTAACGAACTTGAACCGTATGCGTATCTGCGGCGCCTGTTCGCTGAGCTACCAAAAGCGAAAACCGTCGAGGACTTCGAGGCGCTGCTGCCCTTCAACGCTGCACTCTCTGGGTCTGTGCCATGAGCGGTGTGCCGCGGCGAATGCCTCGCGGAGGCTTCGTCCCCATCTCGATCGCGAAATACATCCCTCTTCACATGAAGAGCAATCCCGGAGAGCAGCGGGCCACACTCGAGACTGCCCTTCGAGAAAGCCTGGAGGCCGCCAAACGCGGCGAGTGCTGTGACTGCGGCGAACCGATCTGGGTCCTCGGCTCGGCCATCGCAGGCCGCGGATGCTTCACGTGCATCACCGGGGAAAGCAGTCCTTCCGGCGACTACGAGATCATCGCCGCCCGGTAAGCCCGGTAACACGTTTACGCGCTTCCGAATACCCTGCCCATCGTCGATCGCTTACATTCGAACTCCCGACCTCCTGGTTCGTAGGCCGTCGCTCGACCATTCGCAAGTCAATGATTCTTAACTCAAGTCATTGCTCGAATCGTCTAATATTTCCGCAGGATATGCCGCCTTAAGTGCTTGTTTGCCATGGGTCGTCACATCTAGTATTGGACGTGACCACAATCGGTCATAACAGCCGACGCGTCCGCCTCACACCAAACGGATGCTTAAGATTGCGATACGCGCTGAAGTACCCCACTCTCTGGTAGAAGGGCCGACGCCGCGAATCCGATTTCGTGGCTTGCGATGCAGGCCGCATATGATTTGTGGCATGCGAAGAAAGACAAACATAGAAAGAAAGTTGCTCGCATTGAGATGGGCGGGGAAGAGCACGCCGCTGCATAAGCGGCGCATCCCTACCTGTGTGTCGCCTCTCAACCCTATCCGGATGACTACCGTCGGGTCGAGGACTGGCGCGCCGATTTTAGGCTCCGGTGGGTGTTCCCTCGCTTTCGCGGTGGCCCTCAGTCCGGCTGCCATCATCACGTTTCCAGCCCCCGCCGCATCGAACGTAGCGTGCGATTTGCTCGCACTACGCTCACCTGTGCGCTGTAACCGTCCGCCGAAGGCCGCATTGACGAGCTGATCAGGCTGCGATGCGTAGCTCGGGCATCTTCGCGAGCAGGTTCCAGGGCAGGAGATTTTCGATTTGATTGATGGGATGATCGGCGATGCGCTCGAGGACGTAACGCAGGTAGCTTTCGGGGTTGAGATCGTTGAGTTTTGCGGTACCGAGTAGCGTGTAGATTGCCGCGGCACGCTCCCCGCCGTCATCGGACCCAGCAAACAGCCAGTTCTTGCGCCCCAAGGCGACGGCGCGTAACGCCCGCTCCGCGGCATTGTTATCGACCTCGAGTCGTCCGTCCTCGCAATAGCGAGTGAGCGCGACCCAGTTCGAGAGCGCATAGCGGATCGCTTTGGCGAGCTCACTCTTCTTCGACAGCGCGGTCGCTGTCTTGTGCAGCCACTCGTGCAAGGACTTGAGCTCGGGTCCTGCACGTGCTTGGCGCACTGCGTGCCGCTCATGCGGCGGGCGACCGCGGATCTCCTCTTCGACTTTGTACAGTTGACCGATCCGCTCAAGGGCCTCAAGGGCGATCGGCGAGGAAAGCGCGACATGGATGTCGTAGAACTTGCGCCGCACGTGAGCGTTATCTTGCCAACAAGATAATGCGCAGTATCCCGAGTCGGGATTTATCCGGTCACGACGCACGATGAGTCTGCATTGAAGCCATATTGTGCGTGGGATTGGCCGGATAAATCGTAAGGCTCATGATGGCTACAAGGACGACAGGAACGCAAGCAGATCGGGTTTCGGCTTCCAGGGCGTCACGCGAGCTGGAGTCAGCCCCGCACGGCGCCAAAACATTTCCAACGCGTCGCGCTTCATCTGCAGATTCGTCGTGATGTAGCGGCTCGTAGTGGCTACGCTCGTGTGTCCGAGGTAATCACGGATCACGGTGACATCGGCGCCAGACTGTAACAGGGCGACGGCACACCCGTGTCTCATGACATGCGGAGTGATTTTTCGTCGATGCAGCGCCGGTGCTTTTCGGGCGGCCAAAGCCGTGTATTTTCGCAAAATATAGGCGACACCGTCACGGGTCAGTTCATTGCCTCGGATGTTGCGGAAGATGATGTCGCCCGGACGTGCCTCGCGAACGGTGGGCAAGCAGCGAAGCTTCTCCGCGGTTTCGCGCCACAGAGGGCAGAACCGATCTTTGCTGTTTTTACCATGCAGGCGTACCTGCTTGGGGTGCCCGAGGCTCAGATCTTCATTGCGTACACCGAGCGCCTCGCTCACGCGCGCACCGGTGTTGTATAAAAATAGCATCAAAGCATGATCGCGAAGACCCAATGCCGTTGTGCAGTCCGGTTGATTCAGGATCAACCGAGCATCTTCTGGTTCCAGATACGATGCCGGCACGGTTCGCGTCTTCTTGGACGGCAAGGCGAGGACCTGCTGGTACTGTGCCGCATGACTCAGGTCATTGCGCACGAGATGCCTGAAGAAGCTGCGGATAGCGGTCAGGCGATAATTTCGACTGGCGGCCGTATTGGCCCGCTTTGATTCCAAGTGCACCAGGAACGCCTTAATCGCTTCGACTTGCAGATCCGTGAGTGTCAAGTCGGCCACCGAGCATTTCCTGCGATCGGCGAGGAAGCTAAACAACAGGCGCAGCGCGTCGCGATATGCTCGAACCGTATGGGGACTCGCCCCGCACATGCGCTGTAGGTGATCACGGAAGAAAGACTCGACCAGCGGCAACAGTCGATCCATTGTAGTGCGGCTCATTGGACTCTCCGAGCCGATTGAAGCCGTGCTGCAAAGCGCTGACTTGCCAAGCGCAGTAATTGCGGCGTGGCATGCAAATACACTTCCGTTCCCAGCACGTTAACGTGGCCCATGTAAGCGGAGAGCCACGGCAAACGCGCGTGGATATCCACCTTTTTTCGGTACCAGTCAGTGAGTCGATGCACGGCAAAGGCATGACGCCAGTCATATGGACGCGGGCCGGCGCGACCGCGGGCCGGTTTTAGCCCTTCATTGCGCACGAGCCGCGTGACCGCATGGCCAGCCACTTTGAGGGAGAATGCCTGTCCGTTTCGCCGCAGCAATAGAGTGCCGGGATCTTGAGTTCCTTGAGTGGACACGATGCGATCACGTTCAAAAAGCCATCGCTTGATCTCATCAGCCAAGTCATTGCCGAACGCGACGATGCGGCTTCGCCCCTTGCTTTCGCGGATGAAGAACGTCCGTCGCTCCAGATTGACGTCCGACAGCCGTAGTCGCACTGCCTCGCCGAAGCGCAGGCCGGTGCAATAAAGGATGAGCAACAGCGTGCGCATCAGGACAGGACCGACGTTTCGGCGCCGATGGCGGCCCGCAGCGATTAACAGGCGATGAACTTCCTGTCGAGAGAAGATATACGGCAAGAACGGCAATTCAGTTTTCGGTGCCCAGGCCTGTTCGGGAACAAAGCCGTGTGGATCGCGTCGGCGTCGATGCAGGCACAGTTGTCGCACCACCGTCAGCTCCTGCGCCACCGTATTGCCTTTGCGATTCGCGGTGCGCGAAAGCCACGCGTAAGCGGTCTCTTCCAGGGACATCTTCGTTTTTCGCACCGAACCGGCGGGCAATCGATGCCGAGCAAACCGCTTAAGGCTAGCGAGCATGAACTCTCCACGGACGTACGAGTAACCCATGGCACGTTTGAACTTAAGGAAGTCCTGAACGTCTTGCTCGAGCTGCTTCAGCGTCAACTGTGTCATCGCGGCACCGGTAGCGCCATTTGTCGCAGCCCTTCAGTCGACACCCGTAGATATGCCGAAGTGGATTCCGGATCGCGGTGCCCCAGGATGTCCCCAATCAGTTTTGGTGGAGTTCCTAGTTCCATTTGACGGCAGGCGTGCGTGTGCCTAAGTACGTGGGTCCCAAGGAACGGCGCCGAGACGCCTGCCCGTCGAGCGTGGGTGTGCAGGATGTGCCTGATGGTAACCGAACAAGCCAGCGCCTTGTGAGGCGCGCACATCGTGACAAAGAGGTTCCGTGTCTGGGCGTGGACCGGGCGGCCGCGACGCAAATAATTCGCCAGAGCGCGTGACACCGCCGGCAGCAGAGGCAACAAAAACTCGGCACCGGTCTTGGGTCGGTGCACACGTACGGTGTTGGCTTGCCAGTCGACGTCGTCAAGCATCAGACGAATGATTTCACCGGCGCCCATACCGTACGTGCTCATCATCAGCAGTAACGCATAGTCGCGTCGACCACACCGCGTCGATCGATCGATCGCGCTCAGGATGCGCTGGACATCATCCCAAGGTAAGGCCCGATGGGGACGCTCTGCGGGACGCACGATCGGCCCCACAATCGAGGGCGCCAGATCCACCGTCATTCGACCGCTCGACAGCATAAAACGCATGAAGCTCCGGGCGCTGCAGGCAATATCAGCAGCCGTGGCACGGGCATATTGTTTCCGACACTCGATCAGGAAAGCGTCGATATCCGTTAACCGCGCCTGTCGTGCGCTTCGTCGATGTGCATGTAAAAACGCTAGTAATTTCCCGACGTGTACCACTTTCTTGTGGATGGTGCCGGCTGGATTGCCACGATGTTCGTGCAAATGGCGTGCAAACTCCCGGAGCAGTGGCGGAAGTGACAATGGCGCCTCTGGGATCTCGTTCCACACCGGAAGTGACACACCTAGCGTTGTCAGCGCCGCCGCCCATGTGCCGAGAGCACTGTGCGCCCCCAAGAACGTTTCGCGCGGATCGCGCTTTCGGATCCGTGAGTACCGACTCACGAACGCATTGATACCGGCGAGCGTCAGCTGTGCATAGATTTCAATATTCTCGGCCCGACAGTGCTCGACGAAGCGTCGCACCCACATCCGGTATAGCGCGATTGTGCGCTCGGTCAGGCAGCGGTTCTCACGCCACACTCGCTCGACAGCCGGATCAATTTGCGATATGAACTTCTGCATGCTCGTGTTGGGCGTCGCCAAAGTTACGCTCGCCGCCACACTGAATACAACGCAGTAGCAGGTATTCCGCTGACATCCCTTGCTGGGAGTCCTTTAAGAGCCTATTGTTTTATCCCGTCAGTCTGATCAGGTTTTCGGCTTCAATGCAGACTCGTCGTGCGTCGTGACCGGATAAATCCCGACTCGGGATACTGCGCCCAGCAGGCTGCTTCCTTGATCTTCTCGCCGTAGAGCTGATCGAAGCCGGCATAGGCGTCCGCCTGCAGCACGCCGATGAAGTTCGCCAAGTGCGCGCGAGGCCGCTCACCTTTGCGATCCGGGCTGTAGCGGAAGAACACCGTCGGGGGCTCGGCACTGCCCGCCGGCCGATCATCGCGCACGTACGTCCATAAGCGCCCCTGCTTGGTAGTGCCGCGGCCGGGGCACAGTACCGGCACCGGGGTGTCATCGCCGTGGATCTTGTAGGTGCCGAGTGCGTATCGGCCGATCGCCCTTACCAAGGGATCAAGCAGTGCACTTGCCCCGCCGACCCAATCGGCAAGGGTCGAGCGATCAAGGTCGATCCCCTCGCGGGCATAAATCTGGCTCTGACGATACAGGGGAAGGTGATCGCAGTACTTGGAGACCAGAACGTGTGCGAGGAGCCCTGGGCCTGCGAGGCCCCGCTCAATCGGACGGCTCGGCGCCAAAGCCTGCACGATCCTCTGGCAGCCCCCGCACGAGAGCTTCGGGCGCACGTGCCGGATGACCTTGAAGTGGCTCGGCACATACTCGAGCATCTCGGAGACGTCCTCGCCGAATGGGCGCAACTTCCCCCCACAATCCGGGCACGCGCCGGGGTTCTCGTGCAGGACCTCCTCGCGGGGCAGCTCGGCAGGCAGTGGCCGGCGAGCCGGCTTCTCGGGCGGCTCCTTCGGCGTGGGTCGCACCTCAAGTGGCTTCTCGGCAAGGCTCGCCTCGAGATCCTCGATCGAGAGCTGCATCTGCACGAGCTCTCGATCGAGCTGCTCGGAGGAGCGGCCGTACTTCATGCGCTTGAGATATGCGATCTCAAAGCGCAGCTTCTCGAGCTCGAGTTTTTGGGAAATCAGCAGCGCTTCGGCGACTTCGAGCTTGGCGCTATGTTCGAGGACAATGCGCCTGAGAGCTTCGACATCGTTCGGCAGATCTGCCGCTTCTGGCATGCGCCATTATATCAAGATCGAGACTCTGATGCGAGAGAAAAAGCCTATAAATAAAGCACTTTTACGCCGCGCGGCGCGGCTCGTGCGTGCGCTCGACGCGCCTCCAGTCGATCCCTTCGAGCAACATCGAGAGCTGCGCGGCGCTCAAGCTCACCGTCCCATGCGTCGCCTGCGGCCACACGAAGCGCCCGCGCTCCAGACGCTTCGCAAAGAGGCACAATCCATCGCCGCTCCACCACAGGATCTTCACCCGATCACCCGCTTTGCCACGAAACACAAAAAGCTGTCCGGAGAAAGGATCCTCGGCGAGCTGCGTCTGCACCAGTGCTGCGAGTCCATCGAAGCCGTTGCGCATGTCGGTCGCGCCCGCGACGAGCCACACCTTCACCCCCGCAGGCAGTGCAATCATCGCTGCACCAGAAGATCGATGACACGCGAGAGCGCTTCCGTATCCACACGCCCACGTACCACAATGCTGTGACCGTTGCTGAGCCTGATCTCGATGAGTCGCGAGGCTTGCTTGGGCTCCGAAGGACTCTGGCTCGGCGCTGTGGGCGCCGCTCGCTCGCTCGGCAACACGGTCGGCGTGCTCACCTTGACCGGCAGCAGCTTCGCATCGTCCTTCGCGCCTTGCGAGTTCAGTAATCCACGACGATGCTGCCGCCTCCAAGCGAACACCTGGTTGGGGTTGACGTGATGACGGCGGGCGACCGCCGCCACCGAGGCGCCCTTCGCACGCGTCTCCTCAACAATCCGCAGCTTCTCTTCGATCGTGTGCCGCATCCGCGGGCCAGTCCGCCGGCCCAGCGTATCAGTCGTGACGATCTCTTCCGCGAAGATGCCCACTGAACCCCTACGTGGACACCTACGATGTGCCCACTTAGACCATCATGGGTGCACCACGCTCCGCCGACCATGCGGCCCAAACCGGACGGTTACTGTGCGCTTCGTGCCATGGCTTATGGGCTTAGGCAACTGAGGTGACTTTCCGCAGTTCACGACGCAACCGGTAGCCGTTAAACAGCCCCCGATTTGCATGCAGCCACTGCGTACTCCATCGTTCCCAGCCCAGGCCCCGGCGTTTCCGGGCCCGCATCAAGTGGCGCCGCACTTTGATCTCTACCCAGCGTTTAACAAAGTGAAAGCACCGAGTCGAGTATCCTATGGCGAAGTAGTGTACCCAGCCGCGCAGTATCGGGTTGATGCTAAGTCAAGCTGGAGTGGCTTTCGATGGCAGTGTCGAAGGCCGATCATCGGCCACTCGATTTCGGATAGCTGGAAGCTCGGGCTACCTACCGCTGAACTTATAGCTGAAGCGCAAACCGATGGTTCGGGGACGACTCACCGTTACGGCTTTGTACCACTGCGCAGTAGTTCGCATACAGTTGGGCCCGCGTGTCGGTCAGGTTCTCTCCGTAGACTTGCACGAGCCACGCGTCCTTTCCGACACCGAGCGCCCCATCATAAGTTGTGAAAGCCGGCAGGTCATAAGCAGTGGAGTTGCCCTGCAGGTCAAGCGGCAGCTGATTGGTCGTAGCGAGGGAGTGTGACTGATGCACCGCGTCGATCTGAGCGAACGGGGCATAACCGTTGAACGCGAACTCATAACGTGCGCGGATGTTGCCCTGAAAGGGGGGCGCCCCGGCGAGCGGGCTGCCGAGTGCCCCGCCCGGATTCGGAACTTCTGTCCGTCGAAGTGCAGCGCGCTGAAGTCGATCGGTGTTCCGTCCTGCCACAGGAGTGTCGCCTGCTTGACCAACTCGCTGTGATTCCAGGCCGCGCCCGCCTCGAGGGTGAGCCCGGTCGTAACGCGCGCCACGCCCGAGGTTTCCACGCCGCGCACCCGGTAGTTACCCCCGTTGAGGATTACGCCCGTCGGTGATGACACCGCTAGCACCTCCATCGATCTGTGCGTGGTTCCAGTCCTCCTGATAGATCGCGCCATTCCATTGGATGCGCCGGTCCATCCACATCGTCTTCCAGCCGAGTTCATTGTTGGTGAGGCTGTCGGGCGCGAAGGCCAGGGGCGATACCCAGCCCCCGTGCTCAGGCTTGCGCTTGCAGGGCGCCCACTGTCAGCGGCGAATTGGATGTTTGCTGCGAACGGTGCCCGATTAAAGCCGCCCGCGCGAAAGCCCTGCGACCAGGTGTAGTACAGCAGCGCATCCTCGGTGACTTTCCAGCTCAGGTTCGCGCGGCTCCTGAAGCCGGAAAACGTCCGGTCAAGGCCTTCCGCATTGAGATTGATGAAGTTGGAGTGATTCACACACGGATTGGGCACCGTCAGAATTATAGATGAGTCTGGCACCCGTTACCGCAACTCCCCACGGTCGAGCCGACTTCCGAGGTATCGGTACGGGAATAGCGCGTGCCGGCCGTCAGTGTCAGCGTTCTCGGAATGAGCTCGAAGTCGACGGATGCGTAGGCGGCCTTCTGTGTGTAACCGCGGGTGATGTCGTTAAAGAAGCCGTCGCCCAGCGGCCGGATGTTCGGGTTGTTCGAGGTCACCGGTGCGGGCACAAACACAGCGCCCGGCTGTTGTACGGGACCAGGGTACCGTTCGGCAGAAGCGGTGATCCGTTCAAGGTGTAGTAGCCGGTGGGCGGCCCGATCGGATTGAAGTACGGAAGCGCCGTGAGATAGAACCAGTCGATCTGCTCCTGAATCTGGTAGTTCTCATAGAACAGGCCACCGATGCCGCGGATCCGCCAATCACCGGGCGTGCTCACGCGCAGCTCGTGGCTTTGGTGAGTGTTGCGCTCCCGATCATGCCAGGTCGAGCTGGGCGTGAAGCATTGCGCCAGTCGCAGCAGTCGGACCTGGATTTGCGCATTGATAGTAGTCCGCGTACGATGCCGCGTGCGTAATTCGTGTAGTCCTGAACCTGCTCGACGTTGCGCACGAGATAGGCGCCCGCATAGAGGAGCTTCAGCGCACCGACGCGGCCGTCAATCGTGAGTGCGGTATTCTCAAACCTGTCCTTGTCGTAGGAGGGGTTGTAGAGCTGCACGCTGAAGTCGGGTAGCGGCTGACCGAGCGAATTCGCCGCCATCTCGGCAAAGACCCCATCCGCCTCCATACTCTGGTAGGACTGTGCAAGTAGTGCGCTCCAGTCCTCATTGAACTGGTACAGGGCCTCGACGCGTATGCCTTGATAGGTGACCGGATTGATATCATTAGCCACGAGGGCGGCGTTATTGATCACGACGCTGTTGGCGGGAACCGGCCACCGATAAGATAATGCCGAGGTCCGTAGCAGCACGCGCAAAGGTCGCCGGGATGTTATCGATGTATCCGCCGCGGCGCTCGTTGTAGATCACGCCGCGCACGGCCAGCGTGTCGGCAATGAACGGAATGTTGATGGTGGCGTCGACATTGCTGCTCTGATCCCCGTGCGCGGTCGTGGCGTAGCCGGCGTTCACCACCGCTTCAGTCACATTGAGCTTCGGTTTGTTCGTGATGTAACGCACGACACCCGCCTGCGCGCCCGCGCCGAACAACGTGCCCTGCGGACCCTCCAAGATCTCAATGCGGTCGAGATCCGCGGCGTAGATGTCCAGATTGCGGCTAGGAAGCTGCGCGGATTGCTCATCGAGGTACACCGCGACGTTCGGGAAAGTGCCGACGGCACCCGACCCCTGTATTCCTCCCGCGGTCGTCCCCAGGCCGCGCACATAGATGTTGTTCTGACCGGGCCCCACTCCGTGCGCGGTCACAGCGGGCAGGTACTTCACGAAGTCATCAAAGGTCGTGGCGTTGAGCTTGGCAAGCGTCTCCCCGGTCAACACCTGAATCGTCATCGGTACGTTCTGCAGGTTCTCCTCGCGGCGGTTGGCGGTGACAATCACCTCTTGCAGCTCATCTCCGGCGGGGATCTTGGTCGTCGGTTCTCGCCCCGGCGCAACCTCCGCGACTAGGATGCGGATGCTGCGCGGCGTGAGGTACTCGAACTTGAGTCCGGTGCCCTCCAGCATTCGAGCGAGCGCTTCATGGGCGCCGAGTCCCGCAGAGACCGCGTGGGATCTCTGGTCACGCACGACACCGGAGACATAGACGAACTGCAGGCCGGTCTGGCGGGCGAACGCTGCCAGCGCCTGCGCGAGAGGCTGTGCGGGAATATCGGCGGTGAGCGCCGTGGGTTCAAGAGCCTGGGCGAGCGTCGCCGGAGCATCAAAGAGCGCAACGGGCGACGCAGATCGAGAGCGCGCGCAGCACCCCGGACACCACGGTCGCGATGTCCGCTGATCGGTGACGCGATTGACCTCCCATACGCATCCCATTCGGGCATCTTTGCGTGCCCTGACCTCAAGCATAACGCAGGGCGGCAGAGTTGAGGTGTCGGCGCGCAGGCGACGCCTAGTCCTCCCGACACGCGAATGCGCGTCTCGGTCACCTCGACCCGCACACCCTTGAGGCTGCGCAGGAAGGCAATGAATGCTTCGGTGTCGTCGGTGGCGAAGACCCCGCTGATTTGTAGATTCCGTAGCGCGGGTGTTGCGATCTCGATCGGCTTCGACGTGTAGCGATTGTATTCGGCCGCGACACGCTCCAGCGGTTCGTGGTCAAACACAATTTCTCGACGCAGCCAAGCCGTGGTGCGCTGCGCGTCGACCGCTACGGGCGTGGCCGGCCACTCTCCCTCGGTCACGCGTATCTGCTGATCGGCGCTCAGCTGGACAAATCGTGGCGCGTGGTTCTGGTTCGAGTTCGCACCGAGTTTTTCCAACATCGGGGATGGTCCGACGGCGACCCGCCCCTCGACCACCGTGACCACGGTCGAGTCATGCTCCAGGCGCACATCGAATTTGGTGCCGAGGTCGACGACTTCAGCCGATCCGGCGATCACCCGAAATGCGCGATCGGCCTCGTGGGCGACTTCGAAGTCTGCCTGGCCGGAGGTGAGCATGACGAGCCGCTCCGTCTTGCCGTAGCGGATGGTGACCGCACTGTCGGTATTCAGGTGCAGTACGGAATTATCCGCCAAGCGACGACTCAGCTGCTCACCGTGTCGCGTCTCAAAGTGCAGTGCCGTGATGCCGTCGGGCGCCGAGCGGGTGCTCGATGGGCCTCAGCGTTCCACGTCAAGAGCAAGCCAAGACTCAACACGGCGCACGCAGCCATCGCCACTGCCGCGGGGAGCCAGCGGCGTGAGGGTCTGCCCCGAACGGCGTCGATCACGCGCGGCCAGAGGGGTTGGACCGAGGTCGTCCTCGGCCCGTGCGCGTGCGAGAATCGCCTCGAGGGAGTACTCAGGATCGGTGCGCGCCTCCTTCAGATCGCGCGCGATCGCCGACACGCCGAGGAACTCCTCGACGTGGACCGGCGAGGTCTTGAGCCACGCCGCAAGGGCCGCGGAGTCCCGCGCATCCAGCGGCCCCTCGTCGTTCGCCACGAACCACTCGCCGGCCTGTTCGGCGATCGCGGCACGGACTCTTCTCGTCGTTGGAGATTCATAGATTCAACCCAGCGCCGCCATGCGGCGTCGACAATGACTCAAGCCCTGCGCCACGTACTTCTTCGCCATCTGCGGGGACACCCCGAGGTGCATCGCGATCTCCCGGTAGGAGAGTCCCTGCGTGAAGCGCAGCTCCACCGCGGCGCGGCACTTCGGACGCAGCTGCTTGAGCACGACCCCGAGCCGCGCGACCCGCTGCCTCGCATCGAGGTCCCCGTCGAACTCAGGCAGCGTCTCGAGCTGCTCGTGCGCCGGAGCCTCATCGATGTCGATGCCGCTCGCCTGCCGACGGTCGAGCACCGCATGCTCCTTCACCAGATTGTTGGCCACCGTGTAGAGGTAGTGGACGGGATTGCGGATCGCCTCCTGATCGCTGATCCGCAGCATCCGTACGTACACCTCCTGCGCCAGATCCGCTGCATCGGCCTTAGCGCGGATGCGCCGCAGGAAGAACGTCTGCAGGGCGCCCCGGTGCTCGGCAAACAGCCGCTCGACCAGCGATGGTTTCGGCTCAGCCGCAGCCATGGTGACCCATGAAATTCCCTCTCATCCTATATATGAGTCCCCCAGGTTCGAAATGGCAACCAAAATATTTTGCGCACCCCAGGCCCGCGCCTCCCCGACCGCTCATCACGCCCGTCATCGCGAATTTAGGGGTGTCCAATTCGCGCCGCGAGGACTCGTTGTCAATGAACCGAAACGATTTCAACGCGAATTCATGAGGAGATTCACATGTAGCACCAAAACAGTTGTCATGAGTGCCTGGCCCGTCCTTGGCGCCGCCATCATTGCCGTGCACGCTCTTCGCCGGCAGCGTTGCGGCTAAGGAGTTCACGGTTGCTTATCAGGTGAGCACACAAGGACTCGATCTCAATCAGCCTGCCGGAGCGCAGGAGTTCTATACCCGCCTGCAGCATGCTGCGGAGGTGGTCTGCACGCATGGCATGCGGGTCGACCTGGCGCCCTCACCGGACCCACAAGGCTGCTATGAGAAGGCGCTCGGCGATGCGATCCGCTCCGCCAATTCAGCCGCTGCTCACGCAGGTCTATCTTGCAACGCATACGCTTCGGGAAGCCGCGGCGCACGGGATCGACGTGCCGGTGCAGGTAGCGGCGAAGTGAGGACGACCATCACTCTACTTGAAGGAGATTGCCATGAAACCACGACAGCAAATTAAAATACTGGGAGCGACCATGTCTCTTACCGGAGCCGTTCTTGCGGTGATGTTGACGCGCTCTCCAGCCGTACAAGCGCACGACGACTGGGACGACGAGGGCTCACGCATCAAGATAGGCTTCGCGATCGCGCCGGTTCCACTGAACTTAGAGGGAAAGAACCGGGACTTGGTAGGCTTGGGCAGCTATTTGGTCAACGGCGCAAACGATTGCAACTTTTGTCACACCTCCGGTGGCCCTCCGAACCTCAATTTCGCTAATGGTTTCAACCCGTACTTTGGCCAGAAGAAGAAAACCGATCCGACCACTTATCTGGCTGGAGGCGCGGACTTCGGCCCGGCCGTCTTCCCTGTACCGGGTATCTATCCCCCACCAGAATATGGGAGCTATGTGGGTCCCGACATTATTACCCGCAACTTGACGCCGGACAAAACCGGTCGGGCCGAAGGGGGCCGCATGCTCGCTCAATTCATGGAAATCATGCGGACCGGCCACGACCTGGACCAGATCCATCCAACCTGCACATCGGCTTTGCCTACTCCCACGCCAGCAAATTGCATTCCGCCTCCCGTCGACGGAAATCTTCTCCAAGTCATGCCCTGGCCAGACTTTCAGGATATGTCAGGTCATGATATCGAGGCCATATACGAATATCTAAGTGCCATCCCGTGCATCGACAACACATCGAGCACGCCGCCGGCGGGCGCCCCCAACGAGCTACGCAACGATTGCGGAGACGATCCCCAGGTCAGTAGCCAGGACAGCCATTCGGCTGCGCGTCGTAGGCCAAACCGTAACGCACTATGAATGAAAAATGAACCTCTCGGCAGCTTGCCGTTGCGTGTGAGAAGTGAAATCACGGCGAGAGGGCCCGTTTTTAATGCACCGAAGCATTTTTCAACCCGATTCATGAGGAGATTCACATGTACACCAGAGCAGTTTTCGCAACCCTGGTTGCCCTTGCGAGCTCGGCGCAGCTGTCCGCTCAGCCACAATACCCACATTTCGCGCCCGGCCGCATCATCGGATTCGATGCGTCGAACGCAGGCAGGGGTCCGTCGCGACAACAATCCGGGCGCATTCACTCCCAGTTAACAGAATTCGACGCTCCGGACGCCAGCACCGTCGCTGGTTTTGGAACCCAACCGTTCGCCAACAACGACGAAGGTTCGATCGTGGGCTACTACACCGATGTTAACCTCGTGCCTCATGCTTTCCTGCGTACCCCGGATGGGAAACTCACGCCTTTCGATGCGCCCGGCGCGGGCCTCGGTGCAGGGCTCGATCAAGGCACCGTCGCATACGCCATCAATGACCTTGGAGTGATCGCCGGGCAGTTCGAAGACGATAACAATGTCTATCACGGCTTCGTGCGCCAGGGTGACGGGACGTTCGCGACCTTTGACGCGCCCGGCGCGGGCACCGCCGCCAACCAGGGCACCTTCGCGTGGGATATCAATCTCGAGGGAGAAAGCGCCGGTCTCTACTATGATCAGGCATTTACGCAGCATGGCTTCGTGCGTTCGCGCTCCGGCGAGATCGTCGACTTCGATCCTCCAGGTTCCGTACTAACCTACCCCTGCGAGGAAACCTGCCTCAACGTCGAGGGCCAGCTTACAGGCGCCTATTTCACGGCAGACAGCGCGGAGCACGGCTTCTTACGCGAGCCCGACGGGACAATCATCTCCTTTGACGTCCCCGGCGCAGGAACGGGTGCTGGTCAGGGTACGGGCGCTTCCAGCATCACGGCATTCGGGGAAATTGCCGGCTACTTCACCGATGCGAACAACGTAGCTCACGGCTACGTGCGCGCACACAACGGCACAATTACACAGTTCGATGTTCCGCAGGCGGGCACTGCCGCCGGCCAAGGAACGGCAGTTTTCTCGGTCAACCTGTTCGGCGTAGTGACGGGGGAATATGTGGATGCGAACTTTGGGACGCATGGCTTTTCGCGTTCTGCAGGCGGCGCGATCACAATCTTCGATGCCCCGGGCGCCGGCACGTCTGGCTACCAGGGCACTCGCCCGTCGACCAATAATGTAAGTGGAGAGGTAGCCGGCTGGTATGTCGATGCCCAGAACGTGTACCACGGCCTTCTCTGGCAACCGGAATGGATCGACGCGCGTTTTTGATTGCCGCCGAGACTGGCGGCTCAGGCTAACTGGCCACCAGCGGCTTATACGAGAACTTCTGGTCGGTGACCGCGGTCTCTGGAGCGGACATACGCTGCTGTTGCTGCGACAGGAAGCTAGGGGTACTGTCCCCCGAACCAGAAGCAGGCCATACGGACAGGGATGCGCAAGACTTATCGCCATTGCTAATGGACTGTGCAGCAAGCGGTAATGCGGTAAGCGTTACCCAAGCTATTAGGGCCGTCTTCCAGCTAAAACTCACACTGAGCATAATCCCATTCTATCTCTCCTAGCCGGTCAGTGCCGGCCGGCGCCAGAGCGATCTGTCTCTGATTGATCGGGCCCCGAGGCTGAGGCACACCGACAACGGCCGCGGAAATTTATGCAGCATTCAGAGGTCAATTCGTGCGTTTTGCCGGATAGGCAAACTGCCGCTCATGTCAGACGATATTCGACATGGCCGCAAGTCCCTGCATCCAATGTCGAATCGATCCGCAGATCAAGTTGCGGCTGCAGGCGATTGCAGTAGAGCGAGGATTGACCGAATCGGCGGTGCTCAAGCGCTTAGTCATTGGCGCGGTTGGTATGGCGCCGGCGAACGATGCCAGGGTGCTTGCCGTCGAACCGATCGGTCCGACGTGCCCGCGTCTATGTCCGGTTGCGGCGCAGCGATCACGCGCTACTTCGCGAACGCGCTGCCGGCCGTGGACTGGCGTCGGCGACCTACGTCTCGATGCTGGTTCGCTCTCACCTGCGCGACGTCCCGCCTCTCCCCGATCGCGAGCTCGCGCAGCTCAGGAACGCCGTCGGTGCGCTGGGCGCGGTGGGCCGGAATCTGAATCAGATCGCCCGCGTCGCCCACCAGACCGGGCGGGTCGAAGGACTGACCACCGCGGACCTTAGAGCGATGCTGGCGGCCTTCGAAGAATTGCGGGCCCATTTCAAGCGTTTGATTGAGGCGAACATAGCCAGCTGGGAGACCGACCATGCGAAAACGAGTCATTGACCTGCGCACGGAGCGACCCTTGCTCGATATCGCCAGCCTCGGTCGGCGCGGCCCGGAGGCGAAACTGACCCCGAACGAAGTGGCCTCCATCGCAAGGACTGCCCGTCGAGTCCCGGAAGTCATGATCAAGGTATCCGGCGGCGCTCGGACACTGCAGGGCGTCGGCGCCCATTTTGACTATATCGGGCGCAAAGGTCTGAATGAAATCGAAACCGATATGGGCGAGAGGCTGATGGAAAGAGGATTTGAGAAAGATCTGATGCTCGATTGGGATCTGGACCTGGATGTGCTGCGCCGCCATACCGATCGAGCGGTTGCCTACGGCCGTAGGCCGCCCAAGCTCGTGCACAATCTCATCTTCTCGATGCCGAAGGACACCCCGTCCGACAAGCTCGCGGCGGCCGTGCGAGCGTTCGCCCTGAACCGATTTGCACTTCAACATCGTTACGCGATGGCGTTGCACACGGACCAAGACCATCCGCACGTGCACCTCGTCGTCCGAGCTGTCAGCGAACAGGGTGTTGCGGCTCAACATCCGCAAAGCGACGCTCCGCGAGTGGAGGCAACAGTTCGCGGCGCATTTACGCGAACAAGGCATTGCGGCGAATGCAACCGAGCGCGCGGTGCGCGGCGAGACGCGAGTTCCAAAGAGAGATGGCGTTTTTCGCTTTGCCGAGCGCGACTCGTCCACCTACGTCCAGGCGAAGCTTGACGCGTACTTTCGTCGCGACCGCAACCAACCGGAGCCGGGTAAGGCGCCCCTCGTCGCAACCCGTCGCGAAGTGGAGCAAGGCTGGTATGTCGTTCACGACGTGCTCGAGAGCGAAGGACACTTCGAAGTCGCTCGTGACGTCCGACGGTTTCTGGCGCAAATGCATCCACCCCGGACCGAACGTGAACAAATCACCCTGGACGTCCTGGCCAAGCAAGAGGCGAAACGCAAAGGCCGTGAGCCTCGGACTCGGTAGCTTAGGTTGGGCGGCTGTGTTCCTTGGCGCGATTGCGGCGCGGGCTAATAATTAACCGGCGATGCGCGGGGCGCATGGCCTTCATTATCCGAGTAACCCGTCATTTGATGGGCATTCGTCGGTGCTTTCGCACGAAACGCTGTATGGTAATGGCCCATTGGCTGCCGTAACGTATCTGGCCTGCAGATCGTGATTACGGAGCATCCAGCCGAATTCTCCGCATGAGCCGCCCAGCTGACATGTTTCTCACGTCGCACGAACTGCAGCGGCTTACCGGTTATGTCAGGCCTAGCGCACAGATCCGTTGGTTGCGCAAGAATGGTTGGCGGTTTACTGTGAACGGCCTCAGGGAACCTATCGTCGCGGTCGCGGAATCGGAGCGCAAACTCGTCAGCGGCGAGGGGATGACCAGGCACCACGAACCGAACTTCGGGGCGTTGAATGGGTAGGCGGCGCAAACAGGACCACGCATTTGCCGAAGCGCATGTACATGCGGCGCGGCGCGTACTATTTCTGCCACCCGGAAACAAACGAATGGCAGCCGCTCGGTAAGGACATCGCCGCCGCGTTCGCAGAGTATGGGAAGCTCGTCAGCGGCCAATGGAGCGGCCACAAATTAGGCGACATCATTGATCGGTACCGGACCGAGATATTACCGCTGAAGCGTTCATCAAAGACGCGGGCCGATCAAGCGAAGCAGCTCGAAAAACTCAAGTCCGTTTTTGGCGACATGCCGGCCGACAAGATCACCGCGCAGCACTGCTACAGATACCTGGACGGTCGCGCAAACCGCCCAGTAGCAGCTCGGCACGAGATATCGTTGCTCGGTCATGTGTTCGCGAAGGCGATACGGTGGGGAGCCGCTACCGTGAACCCGGTACGCACCCTGGAGCGTACGCCAAAGGGGAAGCGCACGCGATACGTGACTGATGCCGAGTACGACGCCGTCTACGCGCTCGCCAATGAACGTATGCGGATCGCTATGGACCTGGCGCTACTGACCGGACAACGACGCGGCGACCTGCTAACACTGACGCGCACGCAGTTGACCGACGAAGGAATAGTGTTCAACCAGAGCAAGACTGGTGCCGGCGTGCTGGTCGAGTGGACCGACACACTGCGCAAGATCACCGACCGGGCCAAGGCGCTCAAGCCACAAGTGCCCGGTGAGTACCTACTCAGGAAACGCAACGGTCGGCCGTACACAGCCTGGGGATTCTCCGCGATATGGCAGCGCCTAATGGACAAGGCGACCAAGCCTGGCAAGGACGGAAAAACGCCCGCGCTTGACGAGCGGTTTACGTTCCATGATCTGAGAGCGAAGTGCGCCAGCGACAAGGACGGGTTAGAGGCCGCCGCAGCCCTACTCGGCCATGCAAGTTCGCAGACAACTAAGTCCGTTTATCGTCGCAAGATGCCGCACGCAAAGCCGCTTCGCTGAAAATATTAGACGCGGCCTAGAATATTGGACAACTTCAGGTCGGCGACTGCGCATAAGTTCTTGATAAATTGGCGCGCCCGGAGAGATTCGAACTCCCGACCTCCTGGTTCGTAGCCAGGCGCTCTATCCAACTGAGCTACGGGCGCACTTGCAAACCAAACACCGGCAATCCTGAACAAGCGGAATTGCCCATCGCCTCGAGGGGCCTGGTCCTTACCGACCCCGGGCGTTCTCGAGCCATTGGCGGAGAGGGAGGGATTCGAACCCTCGATGGGCTTTTGACCCATACGCCCTTAGCAGGGGCGCGCCTTCGACCACTCGGCCACCTCTCCGGACGGGGCCGGAGGCCCAAATCAAGGAGCGCGGGATGATACCCGTGCGGAGCAGTCTAGGTAAAGCTGAAGATTAAGAAGGGTTTATTCGACGTCATCGACCATATGCGGCACCGCGCCCCGCGACCCGCCCTCGCCCTCTTCTTCGCGCTTGATGCGCTCGTAGATTTCCTCGCGGTGGACCGCGACGTCCTTCGGGGCGTTGACCCCGATGCGCACCTGGTTTCCCTTGACCCCCAACACCGTGACCGTGACTTCGTTTCCGATCATCACTGTCTCGCCCACTCGTCTCGTCAATATCAACATGATTTGTGCTCCTCAGCTTCCTTGGCACTTACAGTGCGACGCACGGAACTCGAAGACCCGCGCGGTCAAGCATTCCATCGTCCCTTCGCCCGGAGAAATCTCTACCGGACCAGCAGAATACAAGAATCCTACTTTTAAGGGACGCAATTTGTCATTAGTAATAAATACATCGTTCAATTAGCGAAATTCAATTTGCGAGCCGATTGCGAACCAATCCTTCCACGCTCGCGAGCGCGGCCGCCGAGATTCTCGGGCTGAGTGCCGCCCGCTTGCGCAAAATCCGCGCGGCCGCCGCCCCGGCCGCCCACCTGAGCCGCGACGGCTCCGGCAATGTCGCCTGCCTTGAGTTGCGCGACCAGATCGGCCGAAACCCCTGCAACCAGCACGACTTTTCCGTCCTGAACCGTCGCCAGGACAACCACCGAGGAACCGAGCTTCTGCTTGAGCTGATCGACGGAATCTCGCAACGCCTTCGCATCAGCACCCTCGACCTGTACAGCCAAAACCTTAACCCCGCCGACTGCCTTTGCCTGAGCCGACACGTCACCGCCCTGCCCGGTGGCCAGTTTCGACTTGAGCTGCTGGACCTCCTTTTCCAGACGCTTCGAGCGATCGACCAGTTCGCGGACCTTCTCGTCGACGTCCTCGCGGCTACCTCGCAATACGCCCGCGATATCGCGCATCGACCTGGTCCAACCGGACCACCCACTCGTATGCGGCCTGGCCGGTCACCGCCTCGATGCGGCGAACACCGGCCGCCACGCCGGTCTCGCTGATGATCTTGAACAATCCGATGTCGCCGGTTCTTTCGACGTGAGTGCCGCCGCAGAGTTCCATGGAGAAATCGCCGAAGGAGAGCACGCGCACGTCGCTCTCGTACTTTTCCCCGAAAAGAGACATCGCCCCCGCCGCGACCGCATCATCGAGCGCCATCACCCGCGTTTGCGCCGGGTCGTTGCGGCGAATGGCCCTGTTCACCATCTCCTCGATCTTGCGCAGATCGTCGGCTGCTACGGCCTGGGTATGCGAGAAGTCGAAGCGCAAGCGATCCGGTGCGACCAGAGATCCCTTCTGCTGCACGTGCTTGCCGAGCACGGCGCGCAGCGCGGCGTGCAACAGGTGCGTCGCGGAATGATTGAGGGCGATGGCGGTTCGGCGCTCGCCGTCGACGCGCGCTTCCAGCTCATCTCCCACCCGCAGCGTCCCCGACTCGACCACGCCGATGTGCGCGAACGAGGCGCCGATCTTCTGGGTGTCGCGGACCGCGAAGCGTGCGCTCGCACCGCTGAGCGTGCCCGAGTCGCCCATCTGCCCGCCGCCTTCCGCGTAGAACGGCGTCTCATCCAGTACGACTTGTCCTTCCTGGCCGACGCTCAAGGTATCGACCACGGCGCCGTCGAAGATGAGGGCGGTGATGCGGCCCGCGCCGGCCAATCGATCGTAGCCCGAAAAATCCGGTCTTGCCGCTGAGCTTCACGGAGTCCTTCAATGCGACCCCGAACTTGCTCGCGGATCGGCCGCGGTCCCGCTGCGCCGCCATCGCCGCATCGAAACCTTGCTGATCGATCGTATAGCCGCGCTCGCGCGCCACATCCGCCGTCAGATCGACGGGAAATCCGTAAGTGTCGTAGAGGCGAAACACGGTCTCGCCCGGAATCACCGAGCGAGGTGAGCTTGGCCGTCTCGGCGTCGAGCAGCGCCATGCCCGTGGCGAGCGTCTCCGCAAACCGCGACTCCTCCTGCGCGAGGATCTCGGCGGCGCGCGCCTCCCCCTGCACGAGCTCCGTGTAATAGTCCGCCCATTTCTCGCACCAGCGTCGGCACGAGCTTGTAGAAAAAGGGCTGGGTCTGGCCGAGCTTGTAGCCATGCCGGATGGCGCGCCGGATGATGCGACGCAACACGTAGCCGCGGCCCTCGTTCGACGGCACCACCCCATCGATGATGAGGAAGGTGCACGCCCGGATGTGATCGGCGATCACCCGCAGACTCGGGGAATCGAGCTCCCGAGTGCCGGTGATCTCCGCGGCCTCCCGAATCAATGCCTTGAACAGATCGATATCGTAGTTGCTGTGCACGCCCTGCATGACCGCCGCAACGCGCTCGAGACCCATCCCGGTGTCGACCGAGGGCTTGGGCAGCGGCACCAGCACCCCGTCCGCCGACCGATCGTACTGCATGAAGACGAGATTCCAGATCTCCACGTAGCGGTCACCCTCCTCGTCCGGCGAGCCGGGCGGGCCGCCGGGTACGTCGGGGCCGTGATCGTAGAAAATCTCGCTGCAGGGGCCGCACGGACCTGTTTCCCCCATCGACCAGAAATTCGATTTTTCACCCATGCGTGTGCAGCGCGTCGGATCGATGCGGATCTCCTCGGTCCAGATGCGCTGCGCCTCGTCGTCCTCCTTGTAAACCGTCGTCCACAGGCGCTCTTTCGGGATCCCCAGCGTGCCGGTGATGTAGTTCCAGGCAAAGTGGATGGCCTCGCGCTTGAAGTAGTCGCCGAAGCTGAAATTGCCGAGCATCTCGAAAAAGGTGTGGTGGCGCGCGGTGTAGCCGACGTTCTCGAGATCGTTGTGCTTGCCGCCCGCCCGCACGCAGCGCTGCGCGCTCGCCGCGCGCGAATAGCTGCGGGTGTCCTTGCCGAGGAACACGTCCTTGAACTGCACCATGCCGGCGTTGGTGAACAGGAGCGTCGGGTCGTTGCCCGGAACGAGCGAGCTCGACGGCACGACCGTATGGCCGTTCTTGCGGAAGAATTCCAAGAAACTTGCCCGGATTTCCGAGCTCGTCATCATCCTCAATTTAGGGTCGCGTTTCATATCTCGTCTTTCGTATCGGCATCCAAATCGGTGTCTAGCCCCAAGGCGGATCGGATCTGCGCGCCGCTGAAGCCTCGGTAAGCCAGGAATCGAGCTTGGCGCTGCCGATCAGCGTAATTGGTCGGCAGCGAAGTTCCAAACTTCTTTTCGCGCGCCCGCTTAAGTTGAGTGAGCCAATCCGGATAGGCGGCAAGCGCCGCGTCGATCTCCGCGCCCGGCAGGCCGAGGTTGCGCAAATTCTCGCGCACGCGGTGGGGGCCCTGGCCGCGGCCGGCGTGATAGGCCACGAAGTTCTCGAGATAGCGGCCGTCGTCGAGCAATTTCTCGGCGCGCAGCCGATCGATGAGCTCGGCGACCACCGCGGCGTCGTATCCCTTGCCGAGCAACTTCCCGCGCAGCTCCTCGGAGGAGTGATCGCGCCGCGAGAGGGCATCGAGCGCCGCGGCGCGTGCCGCGCGGGAATCGAGCGGATCGACCTCCCGCCCGGCGCTGCTACGCTTAAGCTTCCTTGGCGTCCGCACCGCGGCTCATGGTCGCCTTTTCGGGAATCAGCTTGGCGCGAATCTGCGCCTCGATGTCGTTGGAGATTTCCGGATGCTGCTGCAAGAAGGTGCGGACGTTGTCCTTGCCCTGTCCGATGCGCTCGCCCTTGTAGCTGTACCAGGAGCCGGATTTCTCGACGAGATTGTGCAGCACACCGAGCTCGATGATCTCGCCTTCCTTGGAGATGCCCGTGCCGTACATGATCTCGAACTCGGTCTCGCGAAACGGCGGCGCCACCTTGTTCTTCACCACCTTGACGCGCGTCATCGAGCCCACCACTTCCTCGCCGTTCTTGATCGCACCGATCCGGCGGATGTCCATGCGCACCGAAGAATAGAACTTGAGCGCATTGCCGCCCGTCGTCGTTTCCGGATTGCCGAACATCACGCCGATCTTCATGCGGATCTGGTTGATGAAAATCACGATGGTGTTCGAGCGCTTGATGTTGCCCGTGAGCTTGCGCAGCGCCTGCGACATGAGCCGCGCATGCAGGCCCATGTGCTGATCGCCCATCTCGCCCTCGATCTCCGCCTTCGGCGTGAGCGCGGCGACCGAATCGACCACCACGACGTCGACGGCGCCCGAGCGCACCAGCATGTCGGTGATTTCGAGCGCCTGTTCACCGGTGTCCGGCTGCGAGACCAGGAGATCGTTGACCTTGACGCCTAATTTCTCCGCGTAGACCGGATCCAAGGCATGTTCCGCGTCCACGAACGCGGCAGTGCCGCCGTTCTTCTGCGCCGAGGCGATGACGGCGAGTGTCAGCGTGGTCTTGCCTGAAGACTCGGGGCCGAAAATCTCGATCACCCGGCCGCGCGGAATACCGCCGACGCCGAGCGCAATATCGAGGCCGAGCGATCCCGTCGGGATCGACTCCACTTCGTACGTCGCGCCCGCATCGCCCAAGCGCATCACGGAGCCTTTGCCGAATTGCTTTTCGATCTGGCTCAACGCGGCAGCGAGAGCCTTCTTGCGATTCTCTTCTATCATTGGGAGTCCTTGACGAAGTGTGGCGCTATTATTTCACATTCGGCGTCCGGCGCTCATCTCATATTCGCTCAAACTTCGAGAGATTTATTCGCCGCGCGCCTGCGTTATCCAGTAGTGGCCAAGTATCGACTACTGTATAGACGGATCCCTCAGCCGACCTTGCGGAGCGGACCAGCTGGAAGTCGCGCACTGGCCAGGACAATCTGGACATTGCTTTAAGCACAGGAGCTTGCGTAACTTTTCTCGCAAGCGTCACATGCGCTCGAAACGCGCTTGGGTCGGCGGCGCAGTACCCAGGCGGTCGAAGTCGGCGCGCAGCGCATGATGCAGATTCGAGCAGAGCCGCGGAGGCAATCGCTCGCCAGAGCCACCGCAACTTCGGGCTTCCGCCAATACTCGTAGGCATCGAAAGTAGACTTCGAAGGACGGACAACGCACTGCAGCGCCGACCGCGCGTAACGCGGCGGCTTGCTCTCTTGACACCTCGCCGGCGAAAGCGAGGGTCATGTGGTAATTCTCGGCGGGCACGCGCCGTGCCTCCCTGCACAGGCCAAGAGCCGGCGGCAGCGGACGCGAGCCGACGGCGGATCTCCGGCGTGGGAAACGCCGCGAAGAACAGTCGCACCGAACATCCGAGCGAATCAGCGGCGCAGCAGACGTGCGAGCGCCCAGCGCACCGTCTTGCGCCGCACGGCCTCGCGATCGCCGCGAAAGCGCTTGCGCTCGACCTCGAGACGCAGACCGCGCGCCATGCATCGCGCCCAGCAAAACCACACGGTTCCTACCGGCTTTCCGGGCACGCCACCGTCCGGGCCGGCAATGCCCGTGACGGCGACCGCGACTGTGAGGCGCCCGCGCCCTGAGCGCGCCTCGCGCCATGGCGCGCGCCACGGCCTCGCTGACCGCGCCTTGGCTTCGCAAGATCGACGCGCGGCACCCCGAGCCGTCGCACTTTCGCCTCGTTGCTGTAGGTGACGAAGCCCTCGCCGAACCATTGGGAGCTGCCGGGCACGTCGGTGAGCGCCTTGGCGATCCAGCCGCCGGTGCAGGACTCCGCGGTGGTGACGGTCTGTCCGCCTCGAAGCAAGCGACGCCCGACGCGCGCCGCGACGTAGAAGAGTTCGCGATCCGCAGCATTCATCGCCTGCACCACATATCAGACCTGCGGCGCACGCTCACCAGGGTAGGATTCAGGGTAGGAAATCCATCGCGATCTCGGTGTTCGCCTCATGCGAGATCCTAAACTCTTTGAACGACACGACCCATAGAGCAAAGTCGCTCGGCCGGGCCACACCCACATTGAGCTTGAATCCAGCGCGACCGAAAGCATTGCACAACGTGGAGTAGGTAAACCCCGTCTTGTGCGCCATGTAGATCTGGCCTTTGGAAACGGCAGCTCGATGCCCGTATAGAACATCTATCGGTGCAATTGGTCCTGCCGGTGATACGTACAGCGTGTCCATCAGTTTGTCGTTGACTACAGCCTGGCAGACGCTGATCAAGTCTGGACAGGTCAAAACGACGAAACCGTCGCGCCTTAGCACCCGATGAAATTCAAGCAGAACCGTGTGAACCTCGTGTGGAAATACGTGTTCGATATTGTGCGATGAGTAGATGGCGTCGACGCTTCCCGTGGCGACCGCATGCATGTCCGTCAGAGTCCCCCTCGATATCGGGGTGGCACTGCCGATCATATCGAAGCCAATTTCATCCCAGTCATCGGAATTGAAGCCTTTCAATCCGGATTTATTTGGTAAGCTGCATCCCAACATGCAACAAGGTTTTCATTGCTCGGTCCGATAGGGTATTGGCCACATTCCTCGCCACGTTAACACACGATTCCCCCCGGTCGCCCTCGCTCAATCGACACGGATGTCGGCCGGTGGTAATCCGTCACCGACATGGCGCTGCCAGGCCCTCAGGTAACCCGTTTCCAGGTTACCAGTGAAGGCCTGCGTGTCGAACAGCGGCGTCGTCCGGCGATTGCGCGCCAGCTTGCCGCAGATCTGCGAGGAGCGCGGGCTGCGCCGCGAGTCGTACGGCAACTTCCTCGTACTCCTCGAACGTCGAAGCGACGAGTTCCGGCAGCCCGATCGCCTGCAGCAGGCTCGCCGCCATTCGCGCGGCAAAGGCTGTCCGGCACAGGTCAATAGCGGCAGGCCCGCCCACAGGGCATCGCTCGCCGTGGTCCCGGCGTTGAATGGCAGCGTGTCGAGGAACAAGTCCGCGCAGCGATGCCGCGCCCGGTATTCCGTCAGCGGCAGCCGCCCGGCAAAAACCAGCCGATGCGGGTCGACGCCTCGGGCGTGCGCCCTCTGGCGAAGGTTCCCGCGCGCCTCCTCCCTGTCGGCGTACAGAAACAGCACGCTGCCGGGAACGCGTGCGAGTATTCCGCACCCCCAGCAGTCGAACATGTCCGGCAGAATCTTGTAGGTCGAGTCGAAGCAGCAATAGACAAATCCCGTCGCGGGAACTCCGAGTTCGTCACGCCGAAACACGCGGTCGGAGATACGCCAACGTTGCGTCGTTGGCCTGGAAGCTCGGCAGGTAGATGATCTTCTCGGCGTAGTGCGGGCGCTGTTCCGGTGGAACCAGCGTCCGGTCCGCAACCAGATAATCTATGCAGTCGAGCCCCGGTCGTCCCGGGGTAGCCGAGATAGCTGACCTGCAGTGGTGCTGCGCGCAGCGCAAAGATCGCGAAGCGGCTGTGCTGGGTGAATCCAGCCAGGTCCACCGCGATATCGATGCCGAGATCGCGTGCCAACAGCGCCGCCTGCCGGTCGGTTTTGCCGCGCGCGTCAACCCAGCGATCGAACGCACGCTCGAGCCGAGTACGCATCTCGTCGCGGGTGTCGGGTCCGAAGGCAAAGACCGTGACCTCGAAACGCGTTCGATCATCGCTTTCGAACAAACCGGCGGTCAGCTCCGCGAGCGGGTGCGGGCGCGGAAATCCGGTAGAAGTAGCCGATGCGTATCCTTGCACCGCGCGGCTTCCTCGGCATCGGCTCGAGCATCGGGGCTGGCCGGCATTCCTGCCGGATCCACGCCGACGCGGCCTGGCGCTGCAGCCGAGGATCATCCAGCAGTGCGAGCGCCGGCAATGGTTGCATGACCGGAAGCTCCGCCCGCAACCCAGCGGCTATGCGCGCGACATCTGCCTCGATGTCTGCCCAGTCGCAAGTCTGGATCTGCATGTGCCGCTTCAACCCGAGGAGGAAAATCTGCTCCGGGTGCAGCGGGGTCACCGGCACACCGACGGGAGCTGCAGGCGGCAGGGGATCGAACTCGAGCGCCCGCGCAGTGTACCTCGCGGCAGCCTCGGCCGGACGCGATAGCTCGTGCAACAGGTGGCCGCGGTTGACATGCGCCGCCACATAGTTGCCATCCAGGGCGATTGCCTGGTTATAGGCAGCGAGCGCCTGCTCGGGGTGATCGAGCGCCCGCAATACGGCGGCACGATTGAAGTGGGCCAGTGCGTCGCGAGGATCCAGCGACAGCGCCCGGTCGTAACTGGACAACGCTTCCTGCCAGCGCTCGAGGCGCTCTAGCACGGTGCCGCGGTTGCAGAAGGCCCTGGCGTGGTACGGGTCGAGCGCGACGGCTGATCGTAATCGGCGAGAGCGATCACCAGTTGGCCCGAGTCGGTTCTCGGAATTGCCGCGCTTGTAGAAGCGCTCCGGCTGTCGCCGGGTCCGCTCGACGACCGAGCCGAAAGTCCGGATCGCGTCGTGCAAGCTCGCCCGACTGCAGCGCGATCGCTGCGAGCGCTGGAGGGAATCCCAGTGATCGGGATGCGACCTCGAGAATCAAGCGCAGTGCCTCGGCGGCCGGTGCAAGCTCGCCCTGCTCTTGTAGATATCGCGCTTGCCGGAACAGCTCATCCGGCGATACCGGGCTCGGTCGTGGCTCGGCCTTGAACAGATCGCGCAATTTCCGCAACATCGGACCGATCATACCAGCATGGCAATGCTGACTTGAATCACGGCATCGCCGGCGCCGCGCTCGCTAAATGCCGGTATAGCTGACTCGATGTCTTCCATCTTCCAGAGGCTGTTTAGACGCGACGGAGCGGCGGCGCCCGCAACCGCGCCTGCCTCGCGAAGCCCGCTGAATTCGATGGAATTTACGCCCAGGCGGTCGCCTGCGCGGCGGCGCGAAATCTCGAACGCGCGATCGAGCTGTTCGACCAGGCGACGACCTCGACCCCTCCCAGCCGAGCCTTACTACAAGCGCGGCAACGTATGCTAAAGACATGGGTCGGCACGACGCGGCGATAGCGAGCTACGACCAAGACATTCGCGCGACAGCCTGACTACGCTCATGCGTACTGCAACCGGGGCGTCGTCGAGCATGCTCTCGGTCGCGCTGAGGCTGCCCTGTCGAGCTATGAACACGCGATCGCCCTCGACCCGACAGACTTCATGGCACCGTACAACCGGGCGCTGCTCATGCAGGACTGCTCGAGATGGGAGGAGGCGCTCGCGGATTACGAACGCGCGATCGCCTTGAATCCACAGTTTGCGGACGCTTTATACAACCGCTCCATGGCCCAGCTGTTCCTGGCTGACTTCGAGGTGGGGTGGCGAGGCTATGAGTGGCGCTGGATCAACGCGCGGCGGCTGGGCATCGGGGGAGGCGCGCACCTTCACACAGCCGCGGTGGCAAGGCAGAGGATCTCTCCGGAAAGCGGTTGTTGCTATACAGCGAGGCGGGCCTGGGAGACACCTTGCAATTCTGTCGCTCATCACCGCCTGTGCGCGCGCTTGGGGGCAACGGTAGTTCTCGAAGCGCAGGCGCCGCTCGTCAGTCTTCTCGAAAGGCTCGAAGGCGTTTCGCAGGTACTAGCCTCCGGCAGCGCTCTGCCGACGTTCGACTATCAATCGCCGCTGCTAAGTCTACCTCTCGCCTTCAGAACGACCCTCGATACGATCCCCACGCGGAAAGCTATTTGCGCGCCGAGGAGCCGCGGGTTGCGCAGTGGCAAACCCGGCTCGGCCCGCGCAGCAAGCCCCGCATCGGCCTCGTGTGGAGCGGCAATCCGCGAAACGCCATCGACGCCCGTCGCAGCATCGCGCTCGCGGACTGGGTCGGTCATCTGCCCGTGGAATTCGAGTACTACAGGCTACAGACCCACGTGCGAGAGTCCGATCGGGCGGTGCTCGATTCGAGCTCTCTGATCGTCTCCTTCGATGATGCGTTGCTGGATTTCGATAACACCGCCGCGCTGTGCGGGTGCCTGGACCTCGTGATCATGGTTGATACCAGCCTAGCGTCCACCTCGCCGGTGCGCTGGGACAGCGAACCTGGTATTGCTGGCGCATACGCCTGACTTTCGCTGGCTGCGCGACCGGCCCGACAGCCTCTGCACCGAGCGTCAAGCTGTATCGGCAGGCGGCTGCCGGCGATTGGACCGGAGTCTTCGAGCGCGTCGCCGCCGATTTGCGCCGCGAGTTTCGCTGAAATTGAGGATGCCTGATGAGCGCTGAGCACGACCAAAGAACGAGTCGAACTTGCATCGGCACCCTTCCCCTCATCAAAAAGGTGCCGCCCTCCATCAAGCCGGACAGCTCGATGAAGGCGGCCAAGATATATACCGAGATTCTCGGGCGCTCACCACATGATTTCGACGCCAACCATTTGCTCGGGGTCATCGCGCTTCAGCAGGGACGACTCGACGTTCGCGCAGTGCCTGATCAATCTGGCGTTGGCGATCCGTCCCAATGACACCGCCGCAATGGGCAATCTGGGCGTCAGCTATCTTCGCGACGGTCAGCTTGAGCCCTCGCTGCAGTGGTTCGACCTCGCCGCAAGCTTGCAACCCGATTCCCCGGTTGCGCTCGCGAACGCCGCCGAGGTGCGCTACCGCATGGGTCGCCACGGAGACGCCGTTCCGCTGTTGAAAAGGGCTCACCAGTTGGACCCGTCCAACTACGGGGCTTGCAACCTGCTGGGGGCCTGTCACCTGGCGCTCGGGGATGCAAGCAGCGCAGCCCGGGTCTTCGAGTCGGCGACGCCCTGCATCCCGACGATGCGGGAGCCTGGGCGAACCTATTGGTGGCATTGCAGGCCAACGGCGAAGACCAGCGGGCGCTCGAATGTGCGAATAGAGCGGCGGCGCTCCGGCCCACAGCGCCGCCGGCTGTAGACGCGCTCGCCGAACAGCCGCTGCAACGGGAACTCACGGCCGAGGCCACCGAGAATCAACCGTGCGGAGTCGCTCGGGGCCTCACTCGTCGACATGATCCTGTCCTACGCCAACGCGCTGCTGGCGAACGGACTCAACGACGCGGCCGTCGAACAGCTGCGCCGCGCGCTGACGCTCGAGGAGAATAATCTGACGGTTCGATGGGCCCTCGCGATGGCGCACCTCAAGATCATCTATGAGAGCGAGTCGGACGTCACGGCCTCGAGACACGCATTCGGTAAATCGCTCGATGAGATCAAATCGTGGTACGAGAGAACGCCGGGAATCGAGGCGCCGTATAAGAGGGTGAACTGTTCCAAAACTTTTCCGCCCGCCGACCAGAACTACAACAATCGAGATTTGCTGAAGCGATATGGCGGATTGTGCGCTACCTTCATGGCGTCGCTCCCGAATCGCGCGTCAGGTGCGCCACGCGCTGGCGAAATTCGGGACGCTTCTCCCGTGGTGAGGAAGTTGCGGCTCGGCATCATATCGGCCCACGTCCGGGAGCATTCGGTCTGGACCGCGGTCACGAAAGGATGGCTACAAAATCTCGACAGAAATATGTTCGAGATTCTCGTTTTCCATTTGAGCAGTATGGTTCAACTACAACGAAAGTGTCGTCTGGATCGGTGGACCATTTCGACAATGGGACCAAAGACTTGGCGGGCTGGGTAGAGGCAATAATTGGCGTGAATTGGATATCGCTCTCTACCCCGAGATCGGCTCCGATCCGCTCACAGCAAA
>CAWDFR010000008.1:0-36313 GCA_963801685.1 uncultured Gammaproteobacteria bacterium | reverse complement strand
GGGAAGTTGTAATGCAGCATGAACGCTTCTTTGCGCTCGCCGGTCAGGCCGTCGATGATCTGCGCATCGCGCCCGGTGCCCAAGGTCGTGACGACCAGTGCCTGCGTCTCGCCGCGTGTGAAGAGCGCAGAGCCGTGGGTGCGCGCGAGCACGCCCGTGCGGACGTTGATGGGACGAACGGTCTTCGTGTCGCGTCCGTCGATGCGCGGATGTCCCTCGAGGATGCGCTCGCGCACCAGCCGGTACTCGAAGTTGAAGAACTCGGTTCCCACTTGATCGGCAGTGAACTTGGGCTTCTCGCCGGAGGCGAGCGCCGCAAGGACCGCGCTCTTGATTTCCGCGATCTTCGCATAGCGCTGCTGTTTCTCGGTGATCGCATAGGCGGCGACCAGCTGCTTCTCGGCGGCCCCTGCCACCGCGCTCTTCAATTCCGTGTTCGCCTCCGGCGCGGTCCAGGACCACTTCGGCTTGCCGGCCTCGGCCGCGAGCTCGTTGATCGCCTTGATGGCGACCTGCATCTGCTCATGTCCAAACATTACGGCGCCGAGCATCGTCTCCTCATCGAGCCCCTTCGCCTCGGACTCGACCATGAGCACGCCTTCGGCCGTGCCCGCCACCACGAGATCGAGCTTCGAGTCGGCGAGCTGCGTCGCCGTGGGGTTCAGAAGGTACTTGCCGTCTTTGTAGCCGACGCGCGCGGCGCCGATCGGGCCCAGAAACGGCATGCCGGAAATCGCGAGCGCCGCGGAGGCGCCGAGCAGCGCCGGGATGTCGGAGTCGACCTCGGCGTTGACGGACAGCACCGAGGCGACGACCTGCACGTCGTTGATGAATCCTTCCGGAAACAACGGCCGGATGGGCCGATCGATCAGACGCGAGGTGAGCGTCTCCTTCTCGGTGGGACGACCCTCGCGCTTGAAGAAGCCGCCGGGAATGCGGCCCGCGGCATAAGTCTTCTCTTGATAGTTGACTGTGAGGGGAAAGAAATCGCGGCCGGGGGTCGGCTTCTTCAAGCCCACCGCGGTGACGAGCACGACCGTCTCGCCCATGCTGACGAGAACGGCGCCGTCGGCCTGACGCGCGAGTTCGCCCGTCTCGATCGTTACGGCGTGTTCCCCAAATTGAAAGCTTTTCTTCGAATGGCTCACGGAGGCCCCTTCTATCGGAAGTAATTGAGACGCGGCCGCCTTGGCAGGCGCTGCGAGTTAACGGCGTAGGCCGAGACGTTCGACGAGTTGCGAGTACTTGTCGGGCGTGCGGCTCTTCAAATAGTCGAGGAGCTTCCTACGCTGATTCACCATCTTCAGCAAACCGCGGCGCGACGCGTGGTCGGCTTTGTGGGTGGTGAAATGTTGGCTCAAGCCGTTGATGCGCTCGGACAACAATGCAATTTGAACCTCGGGGGAGCCGGTGTCCTGCGCGCTGCGCTGGAACTTACCGACACACACGCTCTTTTCTTCACGAGTAAGTGGCATGAAATCAAACCTCAATCAATAACTTATGACCCTTTAAGGAGGCGCGCATTGTACGCGTCGCGCGCCCCGCTCTCAAGCTCGATTCGTGGCCGCGGAAATGAGGCGCAAAGGCTTCAGCCGCCCGGACGCCTCGACCGCGCCCAAGCCCACGAAACCGAGGCCCGGAGCATAAATACGCACGTTTCCGGTGCATTCCCCGGCCACCGCGACGCTGCGGCCTTGGCGAACCGCTTCGATACCCTCGGCCGGGACATCGAGCCGCCGCCAACGCCCGAGTGCTGCATCGACGGGCAGCAGCAGCCTGAGCGCGTTCGCCCGGCGAAAGCGCCTCCAGAGCCTCGAAGGTCCATTGGGGAGAATGCGCGAACGGGGCAACGCCGAGACGGCGCAGCCCCACCAGGTGGCCGATGGTCGCGAGACGCAACGCCAGATCCTCCGCCAGCACCCGCATGTAGGCGCCTTTCGTGCAGCGCACATCGAAAGTCACATCGGGCGAGAGCCACTCGATCAACTGCATGTCGTGAATGACGATGGAGCGTGCAGCCCGCTCCCGTGTCTCTCCCGCACGCGCGTAGACGTACAGGGGCTTGCCGTCTTGCTTGATGGCCGAGTGCATCGGCGGCACTTGGGCGTAGGCGCGCGGAAAATCGGCGAGCGCCCGTTCCAGATCCCGCGCGGTGAGCGGCGGCAGCTCGCGCCGCTCGATCACTGTCGATTCCAGATCCGCGCTCGGCGTGCGCTCTCCGAGGCGCAAGGTCAGCCGGTAAGTCTTGTCCGCCTCGAGCATCAGCGCGCCGAACTTCGTGGCCTCGCCGAGACAGATAGGGAGCATCCCCGAGGCAAGCGGATCGAGCGAGCCCGTGTGGCCCGCCTTGCGTGCCGCAAACAGGCGCTTGGTCCGCGCAACCGCCGCGGCGGAGGACAGGCCGAGCGGCTTGTCGAGCAGCAGGATTCCGTGCACGTCCATGGGGCCGCGCGCGCGCGGTTCCTGCGCGCTCATTCAGGCTTGCCGGGCTTGGTCACCGAATCGATCAGCTGCGTCAGGCGCACGCCATGCGCGATCGAGGTGTCGAGCGCGAAGCTCAAGGTGGGCGTGTGGCGAATCATCAGGGATTTCGACAGTGCATTGCGCAGAAAGCCGGCAGCGCTCGTGAGGCCGGCCTGCACCTGCGCGTCCGGCCCATCCTTGCCGAACACGAGGTAGTGAACTCGCGCGCTGCGCAGATCGCCGGTGACGTCCACCGCAGTGATGGTGACGTTGCCGATGCGCTCGTCCTTCACCTCGCGCCGCAGGAGCTCGGTCAGCTCGCGCTGGATCTGCTCACCGAGGCGCCGCGCGCGCGGATTGTCCTTCGCCATGCTTAGCTACCAGCGTCCTTGCGGTCGGCGGCACGCTACAGCGTGCGCGCCACCTCCACCCGTGAATAGCACTCGATCTGATCGCCCTCGCGCACGTCGTTGTAGTTCTTCACGCCGATGCCGCACTCGGTTCCGGCGCGCACTTCGTTGACGTCGTCCTTGAATCGCTTCAAGGATTCGAGCGCACCCTCGAAGATCACCACGTTGTCGCGCAGCACGCGGATCGGGAAATTGCGGCGCACATAGCCGTCGATCACCATGCAGCCCGCCACCGTGCCGAACTTGCTCGAGCGGAATACGTTGCGCACCTCGGCGAGGCCCACGATCTGCTCCTTGACCTCGGGCGCGAGCATGCCGGTCAGCACTGCGCGGATATCGTCGATAGCCTCGTAGATGATGCTGTAGTAGCGCACATCGACGCCGTGCTCCTTGATGGCGGTGCGCGCGGCGGCGTCGCCGCGCACGTTGAAAGCGATGATTCTCGCCTTCGAGGCCGCCGCCAGAGTGACGTCGGACTCGGTCAGTCCGCCCACGCCGGAGGAGACCACGTTGACGGCCACCTCGCCGGTGGAGAGGGCATTCAGCGCATCGCGCAACGCCTCGACACTCCCCTGTACGTCCGCCTTGACGAGCAGCTGCACCAAGTTGGGCTTGGTCTCGCCCATGGTGGAGAACACGTCCTGCATGTTCGCGCTCTTCTGCGCGAGCTTGACATCGCGGGACCGCGCCTGCCGGTGCATCGCCACCTCGCGTGCCTTGCGCTCGCTTTCGACCACCAGCAGCTCATCGCCCGCGTTCGGCGAGCCGGACAAGCCCAGCACCACCACGGGGATCGAGGGGCCGGCGGTGTCGACGGGTTTGCCGGCCTCATCGAACAGCGCGCGCACGCGTCCGAACTCCTGTCCGATCAGCAACGCATCGCCGAGCTTCAAGGTGCCGCGCAGCACCAGCACGGTGGCGACCGCGCCGCGTCCCTTCTCGAGGCTCGACTCGATCACGTAACCCGCCGCCAGCCCGTCAATCGGCGCCTTGAGCTCGAGCACCTCGGCCTGCAGCAGCACGGCATCGAGCAGCTGATCGACGCCCTGACCGGTTCGCGCCGAGACGTTCACGAAAATATTCTCGCCGCCCCACTCTTCGGGAATGACGCCGTACTTGGTGAGCTCTTGCTTGACCTTCTCCGGATCGGCCTCCGGCTTGTCGACCTTGTTGAGCGCCACGACGATCGGCACCTGGGCCGCCTGCGCGTGCTGGATCGCCTCGATGGTCTGCGGCATGACGCCGTCGTCCGCACCCACCACCAGAATGACGATATCGGTGACCTGCGCGCCGCGGGCGCGCATGGAGGTGAATGCCGCATGGCCGGGCGTGTCGAGGAACGTCACCATGCCCTTCGCGGTTTCCACGTGATACGCGCCGATGTGCTGCGTGATGCCGCCCGCCTCGCCGGCCGCCACCTTGGTGCGGCGGATGTAGTCGAGGAGCGAGGTCTTGCCGTGATCGACGTGTCCCATGACCGTGACCACCGGCGGCCGCGGCAGCACCTCGAGCGTCGTGTCCGTCTCGCCCTGCAGACTTTCCTCGATGACGTTTTCCTTGCGCAGCACCGCGGTGTGGCCCATTTCCTCCACCACCAGAAGTGCCGTGTCCTGCTCGATCGTCTGATTGATCGTCGCCATGACGCCCATGTTCATCAATGTCTTGATGACCTCGGTCGCCTTGACGGCCATCTTCTGTGCCAGCTCGCCGACGGTCATGGCTTCGGTGATCGCAACCTCGCGCACGACGCGCGCCGTCGGCATCTCGAAGCCATGCTTCGCGTCGGTATCGGCGCCCACCGCGCGGCGGCGGCCATCGCGCGATTTCTTCTTCTTGTGGCGCGAGCTCACGTCGCCGACGATGTGCAGCTCCTGGCGCCCGTAGCGGGTCGCCTTGTCGTCGACCGGATCGCGCGTTGCCTTGGCGGGCTTCGCGGCCGCCGCTGTCGCCGCCTTGCGCTCGCGCTCGCTCTGCTCGCGCGCCTGCACTTCGGCCTGGCGCCGCGCCTCTTCCTCGGCGCTGCGCTTGCGGTTCTCTTCATCGCTGCGCCGCCGGTTCTCCTCCTCGAGACGCTCGCGGTCGAGGCGCTCTTTCTCCTGGCGCTCGTGCTCGGCGCGCTCGAGCGCGGCCTTTGCCTGCTCCTCGGTCTCACGCTGGCGATCGAGCTCCTCCTGCTGATGGCGCGCTTGATCCTCGAGCACCTCGCGCTTGACGTAGGTGCGCTTGCTGCGCACTTCGACATTGACGGTGCGCGCCCGCCCCTGGGGACTTGCGAGCTTCAGCTCCGACTGCGACTTGCGCTGCAGGGTGATTTTGCGCGGCGCGGCATCGGCGTGCCCGTCGTCGCGGCCGTGACTGCGCCGCAAATGGGTGAGCAACTCGTGTTTCGCATCCTCCGTGATCATGTCCTCGGCGCCCACGACCTTGATCCCCGCCTGATCGAGTTGCTGCAAGAGCCGGTCGACCGGCACCTTCAGCACTTCCGCGAACTGCGCGACTGTTACATCTGCCATACCGCTTGCTCCTAAGCCTTTTCCTCTTCAGCGAACCAATGCTTGCGCGCGTCCATGATCAATTCGGCGGCCTTCTTCTCATCGACCCCGCCCATCTCGACCAACTCGTCGACCGCCAGATCCGCAAGATCCTCGCGCGTGCGCACGCCCTTGCGCGCCAGCGCCTTGGCGAGATCCTGGCCCGTGAGCTCCACCAGATCCGCTTGAGGCTCCGCGCCGTCCATCGATTCCTCGCTCGCGATGGCCTGCGTCAACAGCACGTCGCGCGCGCGAGTGCGCAGCTCCTTCACGATCTCTTCGTCGAACTCCTCGATGGCGTTCAGCTCGCTCGCCGGCACGTAGGCGATCTCCTCGATGGTGGAGAAGCCCTCCTGCACCAGGATGCTGGCGACGTCCGCATCGACGTCAAGCTGCTGCATGAACGTCTCGCGCAGCGCGAGCGACTCGCTTTCGCTCTTCGCCTCCGCCTGCGACTCGCTCATGACGTTCAGCTCCCAGCCGGTGAGCTCGCTCGCCAAGCGGATGTTCTGGCCGCCGCGGCCGATAGCCTGCGACAGCTTATCCTCGGAAACCGCAATGTCCATCGAATGCGAGTCCTCGTCGACCACGATCGAGGTGACCTCGGCCGGCGCCATGGCGTTGATGACGAACTGCGCGCTGTTCTCGTCGAAGGGAATGATGTCGACGCGCTCGCCGGCAATCTCGTTCGACACCGCCTGCACGCGCGAGCCGCGCATGCCGACGCAGGCGCCCACGGGATCGACGCGCGGGTCGTTCGAGCGCACGGCGATCTTGGCGCGCACACCCGCATCGCGGGCCGCCGCCAGGATATTGATCAGGCCCTGCCCGACTTCCGGAACCTCGAGTTTGAACAGCTCGATGAGGAATTCGGGTGCGGTGCGCGACAGGAACAGCTGGGGACCGCGCGGCTCCGAGCGCACCTCCTTGAGGTACGCCTTGATGCGGTCCTGCGACCTCACGGGCTCGCGCGGGATCATTTCCTCGCGCGCAATGAACCCTTCCGCATTCGCGCCGAGATCGACATAGATGCCGTTGCGGTCGACCCGCTTGACGATGCCGCTCACCAGCGTGCCGGCGCGGTCCTTGTAAGCATCCACCACCTGCGCGCGCTCGGCTTCGCGCACTTTCTGCACGATGACCTGCTTGGCGGTCTGCGCGAGGATGCGCCCGAAGGGTACGGATTCCATCGGCTCCTCGACGTAGCCGCCCACCTCAACGTCCTTGTCGATCTCGCGCGCATCGTCCATGCGCAGCTCGCGCTCCGGCACCTCGAGCTCGGTGGAGTCGTCCGCGAACACCTTCCAGCGGCGAAACGTGTCGTAGCCGCCCGTCTTGCGATTGATCGCAACGCGCACGTCGAGCTCCTCGCCGTGCTTCTTGCGGGTCGCCGAAGCCAGCGCCGCCTCGAGCGCATCGAAGATGATTTCCTTATCGACACCCTTCTCGTTGGAAACGGCGTCTACCGCCATCAAAATTTCTTTGTTCATGTCCTTGGGCTCCTGGCTCACTCCGGCCGCAATCTTGCCTTCTGAATTCGCTCTAAGGGCAGCTCGTACGGCCGCCCGTCAACTTCCACCAAGATCGAGTCGTTCCCGATCGATTTCAACGTCCCGACGAAGCGCCGCCGCCCATCGAGCGGCAGCTTCAACTCGGCGGCGATCCGCTCGCCCACGAACCGCTCGAAATGCGCGCGCTTGCGCAATATCCGATCGACTCCGGGCGAAGAGACTTCCAGTGTGTAATTGCCCTTGATCGGATCCTCGACCTCGAGCACTTCGCTCACCGCGTGACTCACCGCAGCGCAATCCTCGACGGTCACGCTCGCATCCGGCTTAAGGTCGTCGATGAATATCCGCAGCACCCCGCCGCGCCCCGCCTGCGCGAGCTCGAGGTCGAGCAACTCAAAGCCCAAGGCCTCGATCGGCGGCTCCAGCAAGCGCATCAAGGCGTCACGCATCTTTCGACCCTTGGGTCCCTAGTCGCTTCGCCCACGACGCGGCCCTCCAAACAAAAAAGGGGACCATCGGCCCCCTATCCTCTCCAACGAAAAAGCCCCTCCGAGGGGCCATTCAAGCGTTCGTACGAACGTCCCCGAAAGGAATCGCCCGCTTCTGGTTCTTAGCTTGCCGGCATCCCCTCTCGAGGGCGGCGATTATAGGCGCATCGCCCTTTAGCGTAAACCCATATCGACGACTGGGGCCGCATCGCTGCGGCCCCAGTCTTAGCGCACTTCAGAAGGCGCTGTTACCAGCGCTTCGGGCCGCGGGAACCGCCACCGCCGCCACCGCCACCGCCACCGCCGCCACCGCCGGTGCGCTCCTGCGCCTCGTTCACCTTCAGCACTCGCCCCTCGACATCGTGGCCATTCAAGGCCTGCATGGCACGAGCCGCATCCGCGCTCGCCATTTCAACGAAGCCGAACCCACGGGGCCGGCCGGTATCGCGATCGTTGATCAGCGCAACCGACTGGACCGGACCGTGCTTTTCGAACAAAGCACGCACCGCGGACTCGTCCATTGAGAACGGGAGATTGCCAACATACATTTTCGTCATTTAGAAACACCTAACTAAAAGAGAGACAACGGCCAAGCATCCGCCATGAGCGGGCGCGAGGACCACCTGGATCGAAGAAAGCTGCTTTGATTGATTGTGGTCAAGATGACACCGCGCCGCGGCGGCAGTGACCAGAAACGGACCTAAGTAGTAATTCACGAGCCGGCACGGATACTACACGAAATCGCTGAGCAGTTCGACTATCGCTTGTTAGGGGATCCCCCTACGGTATTGCTGCGTTGCACAAAGGAAGCTCCAGGGTGAACGTTGCCCCGAGCCCCTTCCCGGCGCTCTCTGCCCGGACGGTGCCCGAATGCAGTTCGGTGAGCTGCTTGACGAGAGCCAAGCCGAGCCCGAGACCGCCATGCGTGCGCGGAGTGGTCGCATCCTGCCGCCCGAGCCGGTCGAAAATGCGCGGCAAAAACTCCGGGTCGATGCCCTTGCCTTGGTCGCTCACGACCAGCCGGAAGCAATCCCCGCTGCGCTCGGCGGCGAGCCGCACCGCGTTGCCCCGGCTCGAGAACTTGATGGCGTTGCTCAGTAGATTGCCGATGATTTGCTGCAGCCGACCCGCATCCGCCTCGATGCGCGACGGCTCAGCATCGAACGAGGCCTCGACGGCGACCCCGGCGTCGCGCGCTGCCGCGGCGACTCCCTCCATGGCGGCGCGAATCACGACATACGGATCGATGGTCTCGATCACGAGGTGCGCCCGGCCTGCGCTGACGGCCGCGTAGTCGAGCACATCCGAGATCATCCTCGCCTGCAAGCGCGAGTTGCGCTCGATCGCCTGCAGCCCCTGCGTCACCGGCTCGGGCAAGTCGCCGCGACGGGTGAGAATGGTTGCCCAGCCGAGGATTGCGTTCAGAGGATTGCGCAGCTCGTGCGACAGGGTGCCGAGGAGCTCGAGACCGTCGATCTCGCGGTGCTCGTTCATGCAATCACGGTAATCAATTGGTGCGCGAACGGCAACGTCATTTAGCCGCGGTGGCTTGCACTGCAGCGGCCTGCGCCTGGCTCAACAAGGAACTGCGCATCTGCGAGGCCTCGAGCCGCAACGGCCGAGCGCGCAAGGGCGCGATCTCGGCCGCCGTGTAAGGCTGAAAGGTCGCCGGCAAGTGCTCCTTGTCGAAACGCCACAGCATCCAGTTCATCACCTCCGCCAGATCCGCATCCGACAGCGGCGAAGTCGCGACCCCCGGAACGCGGATGAGATATTCGCGCCCGCCCGGCACACGAAGAAACTTCGCGACCGTGCCCGCAATCCCCGGCGCCGTGGCGTCCGACCCCGAGCCATCGAATCGGTGGCAACCCTGGCAGTTCAAGGTCCAGTTCTGCCAGGCGCGCTGCGCGTTCTCGACGCCTGCGGGCGCCGTGCCAGCCGGAGCGGCGGCGGCGCCCGGGTTCTGCGCCGGCTGCGCGAGAGGCGCTTGAGCGGCGGCGCAACTAACCGCCGACACCATCACGGCGAGCCGCGCTTTGCGGAGCCAAGAGTCCGACATTGCGATCGACCCCCGCTGCGCTATTTTTTCTGGTCGAGCGCGACGCCCAGAATGAGCGCTACGGTGCAGGTGTACGATTGGCTCTTGGTGCCGAAGCACCACGTCACCTCGTTGTTGGTCTGCGGCCGCACGATCGGCCGATCGCCCTGGTTGTTCTGGCAGGCACAGCGCCCCCATGCGACGCCACCGCAGCAGTCGTTGTACGAGATGATGTAATTGCGCTGATCCGCGGGATTTCGGCAGGTGCCGATCCAGGTGATGGGCGACATCTCCGTGCCGGGAGGACAGGCCGTGAGGCTGCCGCCGTAGCACGAGCACAGCGATCCGTCGATCGCGCAGTAGCGCCAGTAATCGCACTTGGTCCGATCGCCGGGATCCTGCGGATTGCCCGAAACCTGCGCAGCCTCTTCACCCGAATTCGGATCGTTCGGATTCGCCGCCCTCCGGCTCGCCGCCCTTGGCTACGGGCAACAACGGCAACGTCGCGGCGCCGGCGAGGAAGCCGCCGAGGATGCTGAAGACGCTGCGCCTGGAGGTGCGGCTCGCGAAGCCGCGCAGCATCTTTTCCGCCAATCGATCGAGTTGATCCACGTCATTCTCCCGCAGGAGCGCGTTGCGCGTCGCGTTGTCCCAGAAATTGCTGAATGCTGGCGACGCCGCGCTCCTTGGCGACGAACAGACTCTCCAGGTGCTCGCGCGTGTTCACGAGGCCGGTCGCCGACAGCTTGCCCGCCTCGTCGATCAGCACGGCGTAGGGCAGCTTCGCGACGCCGAAGCTGCGTCCCAGCTGCTCGGACAGCACATACGGAAATTTGCCGAGCCCCTTGTCCTTGACGAACTGCAGCTGTCGCTCCGCATCGCCGTCGCTTGCGAGCACGATATCGAGCCAGTCGCGCTCCGCGCCTTGCGCCGAGCGCACCGCCGGCAGCAGCGACTCGCAGATGGCGCAGTCCGGCGATACGAACAGCACCAGCTGGCTGCGCCCGCCGCGGGCACCGCCGATGCGCACCGCCGCGCCGTCGAGCGCGGTCAAGCTCATCTCGGGAACCGGCTCGCCGAGCTTTAAGCGGCTGGCGCAGCGCGAGCGCGCCGGCCGGCGCGATGCGCTGGTGCAGCACGCCGATCTGCCGCGCCAGCGCCATGCACACCACCCCGAGGGCGAGCACCGCGACCCAGAGCGCTATCTGCGAGGCGATCAGGAAACTCACAGGACGGTACCCTGGCGCATCGGCGCAGCGCCATCAATTGGTCGACCGCGCCGTAAAGTGCGAGCAGCGCACAGGCCGCCAGCAGCTGCGACGGCGACAGGGGTGCGACCGCATCCCCGAACGCTGAGCAACAGCAGCGCGGATGCGAGCAGCACGAGCGTTGCGCGCAATCTCGAACGTTCCGAGCCGTCGCGGGCTTGCGCCGAAGCTGCAGCCGCAATCGACGGCACCGCGGCGTTGCGCCACGGCGCGCACGATCAGCGCCAGGTATAGACCGAGGATCGCGGCTGCGAGCACTGCGCCCGCGCGCCGGTAATCAGGCAGGACGAGCAGCAGCCCGCCGAGCGCCCTCGAGCGCACACGCGGCGACGGCGGCGAAGGATGCGGCGCGGCGCGGTACGCCGGCGAAATTCTCAACGACCATCCGCGTGCGCCGCCAGCTCAATGCCTTATGGGCCGCAGAGGCGATGAGCAGCACCGCCAGGAACGCGCCGAGCTGTGCGAGCAGCGCCCCCGCGACCTCGTGGGCAACGCTCAATGCACCGGCTCCATCTGCATCCGGGTGTGCAGTCCCGGCAGGCTCGATACTGCGCACCAGCGCCCCGCCCTGCGGGTCGTACACATCGAGCCGAGTGCCCGCCTGCACCAGCATGAGCTGATCGGCGCCGTGCGTGAGCGCGATGGAGGATCCCGGCCGCACCAGGCGCATCCGCCGCACGCGCGTCTTCGTCGCCGGATTGAACACCCAGACCTCCGTGGCCGGATCCTTGTGCGTACCCTCCTGCGCGTCGGCCTGCATGAGCACGTAGAGGAGCTTCTTGTCGTCGCTCGCGATGACCTGCCAGCCGCTCGGACGCCAGTTGGCGGCCTTCTCGTCGGCGCTCACCAGCGGCCAATCCGGCAGCACCTGCACATCGTCGCTCTTCATGTCGATCGGCTGGATTCGGCCGTGCAAGCTCGGGAAGTAGCGCACGCCGCCGAGCCCCGCGCTCGCCGTGAACAGCGGGTCCGAGTCGAGCTGATTGAAAGGCTTCGATTCGCTGCGGCCTGCGACCGCGCCGCCGGCATCCAGCCGGATATTGAGCAAGGTGCCACTCGAGCACAGCGTCGAAAATCCGCGTTGCCCGGACGGGTAGATGAGCATGCATCCCGGAATCTCGATCTCGCCGAGCGGTTGGCGTTTCACGAGATCCACGACGGTGACGGAAGCCGCGGGCGTGAAATTGAACACGAGCGCGAGGCGCTGATCGTCGGTGAAGGCGAACATGCCTTCCATCGCCGTGATCAACGCACGCTTGCCTCCCGGCAAGACGATCTCGCCCGTCACGTCCAGGGTCTGCGCATCGTAAATCGTGATGAAGTCGGTACGCGTGCCGCGCACTCCGCGCGACCATACGGTGTCTGCGGTGTAGATCTCCGGACGCTTGTCCGAAATCAGGAGGGTCGTCGAATCGCGCGCCTGCAACTGAGCCTTGACCTCGCGGCTATCGCTGCCGACGTTGCGCAGCTCGATGCGATCGCCCGCGTAGTTCAAGAAGGTCCAGCCGGTAGGATACTTCGCGGGAAGCTTCTCGACCCGCAGCGTGGGATCCGGCGGCAGCGGGTTGGGAAATGTGGCGGCCGACGCCGCGCCCGCAGTGAACGCTGCACACATCAGGACGGGCAGCGCCCGTAACGTGCTCATGTCATTCATCCCCTCGTGTATTTCGTTGACCGGCGCGCGCCGACCCGCACGGCAGAGTGTACGTCAACGGCGGCTGGCTGAATACTCGGCGCCGCGAAGAGGTATATTCCGAGCATGAATGCTCTCGCAGATCTTCTTCTACGCCGCCCTGGGCGCCGCATCCATCGCATTCATCGTGGGCGCCGTGCGCGCGGCGCCGCGCACGCCGGATCGGCGCTGGCCGCGGCCTGACGAGATCGTCGTCGGATTCGTCACCGCCTTTTTCGACACCTTGGGGATCGGATCCTTCGCTCCCACGACGGCCATTTTCAAATTGCGGCGCATGGTTCCGGACGAGCGCATTCCCGGCACCCTCAACGTCGGCCTCGCGGCCGCGGCCGTCACCGAAGCGGTGATCTTCGTGGGAGCGATCGAGGTCGAGCCGCACCTGCTCATCAGCATGATCCTGAGCGCCACGGTGGGCGCGTGGCTCGGTGCCGACGTCGTGGCGCGGCTGTCGCGGCGCGCGATCCAGATCACCATGGGAGTGGCGCTGCTCATCGCGGGAAGCGTGTTCACCGCCGTCAATCTGCACGCCTTGCCGGGAGGCGGCACCGCCATGAATCTCGTCGGCTGGAAGTTTCCGTTCGCGGTCGGCGTCAATTTCATCCTCGGCGCGCTGATGAGCGCGGGCATCGGCCTGTACGCGCCGTGCATGATCACGCTCGCGCTCCTCGGCATGCATCCGATCGCCGCGTTCCCGATCATGATGGGCGCCTGCGCGCTGCTCCAGCCCGTGGCGAGCCTGCGCTTCTTCCAGACCGGCAAGTTCGCCTGGGGTCGCGTCGCTCGGGCTCACGTTCGGCGGCGTGGTGGGCGTGCTGATCGCCGCCTTCATCGTCAAGTCGCTGCCGCTCGAATGGCTGCGCTGGCTGGTGATACGTCGTGATCGTGTACGCCGCCTTCGCCATGATGCGCTCCGCGGCGCAGAGCGCGCCGGCTTCCCATCCCGGCGAGCTCGACCTCGTGAGCATCACGCTGCGCCGCGCCGCTGCGCGCCGACATTCCGCTGCTCGCCGCGCTGATCGAGCGATCCGCGCACGGCTTGAGCGTCGAGGACTACACCCAAGCGCAAGTCGCGGGCGCGTTGCGCGGCGCGTTCGGCGTCGATACGCAACTGGTGGACGACGGGACTTATTTCGTGGCGGAGGAGGACGGCGGCCTCGCCGGATGCGGCGGCTGGAGCTTTCGCGCGACGCTCTTCGGCGGCGATGCGCGCACCGATCGCGACGCCTCGATGCTCGATCCGCGCACCCATGCCGCGAAGATTCGCGCATTTTTCGTGGAGCCCGTCGAAGGCGCGGCGCGGCGTCGGATCTCTCCTGCTCGAACGCTGCGAGAGCGAGGCGCGCGAGCGCGGCTTCTCGCGCATCGAGCTGATGGCGACGCTTCCGGGCGTGAGGCTCTACGCGGCGCGCGGCTACGTCGGCACGCAGCGCGTGAGCTACGATCTCGGCAACGGCGAGCACATCGATTTCGTTCCGATGAGCAAGGAGCTGCGCTGATCGGGTATGCTATCGCGCCTACCGGCCGCCGCAGAATTCTGAGCGATGACACAAAAGATTCCCGCCACCCTCATTCCTGGCGACGGTATCGGACCCGAGATCGTCGACTGCGTGTTGGCCGCGCTCGATGCGCTCGGCGCGCCGTTCGAGTGGGATCGGCAGATCGCCGGCCTTGCGGGCGTGAAAGCGGAAGGAGATCCGCTGCCCGCGCGCAGCATCGCGAGCATTCGTCGCACGCATCTCGCGCTCAAGGGACCGTCTGGAGACGCCCTCGGGCGGCGGCTATCGCTCCTCGAACGTGCGCCTGCGCGAGGAGTTCAAGCTCTACGCGAACCTGCGCCCGGCGCGCACGCTCATTCCCGGCGGACGCTTCGACAACATCGATCTGGTGGTGGTGCGCGAGAATCTCGAGGGACTGTACATCGGGCACGAGCACTACATTCAGATCGGCGACGATCCGCACGCCGTCGCGATCGCGAGCGGCGTGAACACGCGCCAGGGCAGCCGCCGGCTGCTCGAGTTCGCCTTCGAGCACGCCATCGCCGCCGGACGCAAGAAAGTCACCATCGTGCACAAGGCGAACATCATGAAGGCGCTCACCGGGATCTTCCTCGAGACCGGCGCAGGAGCTCTACGAGCAAAAGTACAAGGGCCGATTCGCGCTCGACACGGTCATCATCGATGCCTGCGCGATGAAGCTCGTGCTCAATCCCTGGCAATTCGACGTGCTGGTGACCACCAACCTGTTCGGCGACATCCTCTCGGACCTGGTCGCCGGCCTGGTGGGCGGCCTCGGCATGACGCCGGGGGCGAACATCGGCGCGGACGCCGCCATCTTCGAGGCGGTCCACGGCTCGGCGCCCGATATCGCCGGCAAGGGCGTCGCCAATCCGACCGCGTTGCTGCTCGCGGCGGCGATGATGCTCGATCATTGCAAATTGCCGCAGACTGGCGGCGCGGCTGCGCACCGCGATCAACCAGACGCTGAACGCGGACCACGTGCGCACGGGCGATCTCGGCGGCAAGGCGACGACGGCGCAGTTCACCGCGGCGTTGCTCGAGCGCATCGCGCATGCCTGACCGACGAAATCGAGTCTCGTCCCGCGCGCATGCCGTCGATAATCTCGATCCAGAACGTCAGTAAGTCGTACGCCTCGGGCGTGCGCGCGCTCGAGCCGATCGATCTCGAGATACGCAAGGGCGAGATCTTCGCCCTCCTCGGCCCGAACGGCGCCGGCAAGACCACGCTGATCAACATCATCTGCGGCATCGTCACGGCGAGCAGCGGGCGCGTCATCGCGGACGGTCACGACATCGTGCGCGACTACCGCGCCGCGCGCACGAAGATCGGACTCGTGCCGCAGGAGTTGACCACCGACTCCTTCGAGACCGTGTGGGCGACGGTGAGCTTCAGCCGCGGCCTCTTCGGCCGCGCGCCCAATCCCGCCTACATCACGAGCTTGCTGCGCGATCTGTCGCTTGAGCGCGAAGCGCGACAGCCGCATCATGGACCTGTCCGGCGGCATGAAGCGCCGCGTGATGATCGCGAAGGCCCTATCGCACGAGCCCGACATCCTGTTCCTCGACGAGCCGACGGCCGGCGTGGACGTCGAGCTGCGGCGCGACATGTGGAATCTCGTCCGCGGCCTGCGCGAGCGCGGCGTGACCATCATTTTGACCACGCACTACATCGAGGAAGCCGAGGAAATGGCGGACCGCGTCGGGGTCATCAACAAGGGCTCGCTCATCCTGGTCGAGGAGAAGGCGACGCTGATGCGCAAGTTCGGCAAGAAGCAGCTCACCTTGCATCTGCAGTCGCCGCTCGCGCAGATTCCCGCCGAGCTCGCGCCCTGGCGCCTGGAGCTCAAGGATCAGGGTCTGGCGCTCGAGTGCACCTTCGACGGCGGCAGCGATGTCGGCATCCCGCTGCTCCTGCACAAGGTGAGCGAGCTGTCGATCCCGATCAAGGACCTGGAAACCCATCAGAGCTCGCTCGAGGACATCTTCGTGAGCCTCGTGAGCGAGCGAGCGCCGCAGGTGCGCAGACCGGCGTGCACACATGAGTCCGGCGCGATTCGAGTTCAACCGTCACGGCGTCTGGGCCATCTACAAATTCGAGATTGCCCGCGCGCTGCGCACCCTGGTGCAAAGCCTGGTGACCCCGGTCATCACGACCTCGCTCTACTTCGTGGTGTTCGGCGCGGCGATCGGATCGCGCATGACGGCGGTGAGCGGCGTGAGCTACGGCGCCTTCATCGTGCCCGGCCTCATCATGCTGGCGCTGTTCACCGAGAGCCTGTCGAACGCCTCCTTCGGCATATTCTTTCCGAAGTTCACCGGCACCATCTACGAAGTGCTGTCGGCGCCCATCTCGTACGTCGAGATCGTGATCGCCTACGTCGGCGCCGCCGCCTCCAAATCCGTCGCGCTCGGCATCGTCATCCTGGTGACGGCCTCGCTGTTCGTGCCGCTCAGGATCGTGCATCCGCTGCTGATGGCGGGCTTTTTGGTGTTGACGGCCGTCAATTTCAGCCTGTTCGGCTTCGTTCTCGGCCTCTGGGCCAAGGGATGGGAGCAGCTGCAGCTCATCCCGACGCTCGTCGTCACCCCGCTCACTTTTCTCGGCGGCGCGTTCTACTCGATCGGCATGCTGCCGCCGGCGTGGCGCGCCTTCAGCCTGTTCAATCCCGTCGTCTATCTGATCAGCGGCTTTCGCTGGTGCTTCTACGGGACGGCCGATGTGAACATCTATCTGAGCTTCGGCATGACGGCGGGATTCTTCGTCGCATGTCTCGCGGTGATTGGCTGGATATTCAAGACGGGCTACCGCCTGAAGAACTGAATGCCTCGCCCGTGCGGGAAGCCCGGGGCGGAGGGGTGCGTCGGAGCGGGCGGGAGCGTCGGAGCGGGCGGGAGAATATTAAGTGACGTGGGGGGGGTGCTCGATTTATTCAACAACATTGTTAACGTTATCGTTTAATGTTTATAATGGCCCGGAGAAAAATAGGAGTCCCCCCCATGAAGCCGACGCCCGCGGACTGGCCCCGATTTTCGAGCGCGATCGTCTACCGCGATGCGGCAGCGGCCATCGACTGGCTTTGCGATGCGTTCGGTTTCGGGATCCGCATCAAGGTCGAGGGCGCGAACGGCCGGATCGAGCATTGCGAGCTCGAATACGGCGACGGGTTGGTCATGATCGCCCAGGAATCCCCGGACGCGCCGCGCCCCTGGAAGCGGTCTCTGCGTAGCCCGCGCTCGCTGGAGGGTGCGAACACGCAAAGCCTCATGTTCTACGTGGACGATGCGGACAGCCACTGCGCACATGCGCGCTCGCGCGGTGCCCGCATCCTCGAGGAGCCCACGACTCACGACTACGGCGAAGAACACTGGGCGGATCGAAGCTACGCCGCGCTCGACCCCGAAGGGCACATCTGGTGGGTGGCACAGCGAGTGCGCTAGTGCGCCGCCGCAGCCCCGTGGATCGCGGTGATTCGTTTGCCGCGCTGGCCGACGAGACACGCCGCGGCGCGATCCGCGCCCTGATGCACAAGCCGATGAGCGCCGGCGAGCTGGCACGCTACCTCACCGTGAGCCCGCAGGCGCTCAGTCGACACCTGCGCGTGCTACGCAAGGCCGGATTGGTCGCCGAGGAAGGGCTGGAAGAAGATGCCCGCGTGCGAATCTACAGAGCTCGCCCGATCGCATTGGAGCCGGTGCAGGAATGGCTCTGGGCAATCGAGGATCTTTGGCATCGGCAATTGGACTCTTTCAAGACCTACGCCGAAAGCAAGCGCCGGACCCGCCGGACGCGATCATGACCGAGGATGCCGCGCGCGCGAGCGTCTCGGTGGCCGTGCCGCCGGCGATGGCATTTGATATTTTCACCAACGAGATCGACCGGTGGTGGCGGCGAGGCCTGAGATTCCGCCGCGGCGGCCCGCGCGGCGGCTTTATCCGTCTCGAGCCGGGCGTCGGCGGCCGTTTGTTCGAGTGCATCGACGGCGACGCGGGACCGTACGTGCACGAGGTCGGCCGTGTGAGCGCATGGGAGCCTCCGCACTTGCTTGTCTTCACTTGGCGCGCTTCCAATTTCGCGCCCCACGAGAGCACGTCGGTGGAGGTCCGCTTCACTCAAAACGGCCGCGGCACACTCGTGAGCGTGACTCATAGCGGCTGGTCGAGCTTGCGGCCGGATCACCCGGCACGGCACGGACGTGAGGGCGCGGATTTTTATCGGCTGATCGGCCTGTGGTGGGGTGACCAGATGAGGTCACTGCGCGAGCACGCGCATGCGCACGTGCATGCGCGCGAGAGCGCACGCGACTCGGCTTTCTAGCCGCCTCGGCACCCCGCCCACTCGGCCTGCTATATTGCTGCGCATGCGGCTCGCCCACCTATTGTCCTATCGGCACTGGCAGGCGCGCCTTCTGATGTGGGGCGCAGCCGGCGCGGTCGGCGCGGCCGCGGTCGCCTTCGCCAAGATTGCGGACGTCGCGCAGTGGGGTCTGAAACGCGTCGTCGGAATCGCGCCCTGGACGCCTTGGGTGCTCGCGCCCGTGGGATTTTTCGTCATCGCGTGGCTCACACGCCGCTATTTCCGCGGCGCCGAGGGCAGCGGGATTCCCCAGACCATATTCGCCATTCGTGCCGACTCGGGCGAGCTCGGTCAGATGTTCCTGCGACCCCGGGTGGTCATCGGCCGCGTGCTGCTGGCGGGTGCCGCCTTGTTCTGCGGCGGCTCGATCGGCCGCGAGGGCCCGACGGTGCACGTCGGCGCCGTGATCGTAAACGCTGTGGGCCGATTGATGCCGGGCAGGCGGTTCCCGGGGCAGCGCCACGCGCTGGTGCTCGCGGGCGGTGCCGCGGGCGTCGCGGCAGCATTCAACACGCCGCTCGCAGGCATCGTGTTCGCCATCGAGGAGCTGTCGCGCTCCTTCGAGGAGCGCGCCAGCGGCACGACGCTCACCACCGTGATCCTCGCGGGCGTAGCGGCGATCGCGCTCGTGGGGGACTACACCTATTTCGGCCAGCCGCAAGTGACCGCGCTCGCGTCCAGGGTCACGCCCGAGGTTCTGGTGGTGGCGGCGGCCTGCGGCCTGGGCGGTGGGCTGTTCAGCCTGCTCACCCTGAAAAGCACGCAGTGGCTGCCGCTTGGCCTGCAGCGCTTGCGCAGCGAGCGACCCGCGCTCTTCGCCGGGCTCTGCGGGCTGTTGGTCGCGGCTCTCGGGGCTTTTTCCGGATCGCTGACCTACGGCACCGGCTACGACGAGGCGCGTTTGATCCTCGAGCACAACGCGCACCTGCCTTGGGGTTACGGACCGGCCCGGGCACTCGCGACGCTCGTGTCGTATCTGAGCGGCATTCCTGCGGGGCTGCTGGCGCCTTCGCTGTCGGTGGGCGCGGGCCTGGGGCAGGTGCTTGCGGATCAACTGGGACAGCCGTCGGTCGTGCCCTTCGCCATTTTGGGAATGTGCGGATTCCTCGCCGGCGTGACCCAAGCGCCGGTCACCTCGTTCGTCATCGTGATGGAAATGACCGCGCAGCACGCCATGGTGCTGCCGCTCATGCTGACCGCCGCAGTCGCTACGGCCGTCTCCAAGATGGTCTCGAAACCGTTGTATCAGACGCTTGCCAACCGCTATGCGGTAATCCCCGAGCCCGTCGTCCTCCGCGAGCCCGAAGTCGCGCCTCCCGCCTCTTGACCCGCGGCAGCCGCGATGTCACAAAATCGCGCATGACCGACCGCATGACCGAGAAAGAAGCGCAATTGGAGGCAGAGCTGCCTGCAGGGGCGAAGGAAAACCTCGAGCTCCTGGAGAAGTTCGACGAGCGCCAGTCGGAGGCCTCGGGGCTGCAGCGCGCGATCGAGCGCGTCAGCGCGTTTTTCGGCAGTCCGTCGTATTTTCTTTTCAGCGTCGTCTTCATTGTCGTGTGGATCGCGCTCAACGCCTGGGGGGCGCACTCGGGATGGCGTCACGTCGATGCACCCCCGTTCCCGCTGCTGCAGGGTCTCGTGAGCTCCAACGCGCTGCTGCTGACCATCGCAGTGCTCATCCGTCAAAATCGCATGGCGCAGATCGCCGAGCACCGCTCGCACCTCGATTTGCAGATCAACCTATTGACGGAGCAGAAGGTCACAAAAGTCCTGGAGCTGGTCGATAACGCCATGCGCGAGATCAAAAACATTCGCGGCACAGCCGCGGAAGCGCCGCGACAGCAAATGGAAGAGATGACGAAACCGGCCGATCCGCACGCCATTCTCGACGCGATCAAACAAAAGCAAAGCTAGTAGTCGAACTGGTAGGACAGGCCCACACTGCTGCCCGGGTCGTTCTGAGGGGTCGTGCCCTGCACCGCCGTGCCGTTGCCGAGGCGGGTCTGGAGCTTCAAGTGCTTGGTGAGATCCACATCGACTTCGACCTGGCTTTGGCCCGTCGTGCTCTGCTTGCCTTCGACATACACGCGCTTCGTCACATAGCGGCCGGCCTGCACGGCGGCGCCCGTATTTTCGGTGGCGCCAGTTGCGGTTGTGGTCGTGCCTTGCCCCACCGACAACCGATCCAGTCCCAGGGATTTCTGCAGCCGCGTGAGTGGATTGGAGCTGCCGTTTCCGCCGACGCCCGCGAGCGTCGCCAGCGCGTAGCTCACCTGAGCGAGCTGCACGGCCGAGAGCTGCGAGGCAGGCTCGCCGAACAAAAGCAGCGCCATCATTTCGTCCTGACTCTGGCCGCCGGTGCTCGTGAGCTCGATCTTGGGTGCGTCAGCGTATCCGGTGATGTGCAGAGTCACCACGGTACCCGCCTGCGCACTCGTCGTCGTCGTCTGGACGACCGTCCCCGCCGTGAAGTCCAGAGTCGGATCGATGCTTTTCTTCAGGCCGGTGCCATCGAAGCTCACGTACGAACTCTTGTCGAAGGTGAGCTGGGTGCTGCCGATGCTGAAGGTGCCGCGCAGCAGATTGAGACGACCGGAAATCACCGGCGTGTCCGCGGTACCGCCGATATGCAGGCCGTCTCCGCCGAGCTCCGCGTCGAGACCGCGTCCCTGGACCAGCACTTCGCGCCGTGCGCTGATGGAGATATCGAGGTCGATCACCAAATGCTTACCCTCAGCCTGCACCACCTGGCCGCGGCGGCGCACGTCGAGCACGGCCACGTTCGGCGGCAAGGAGTCCGGAATGCCGATCACCGCCCGGTTCACGCGAATTTTGCCGGCCACGGCCAGGCGCTCGCGCGCTTTACCGGTGATATGGATCTCGGCGTTCAAATTCGCGGTGAGAATATTGCTGGCGATCGGCTGCGCATTATCGGCCGTCAGCGTGAGCTCGACCGGGATTCCGGGCTGCAGGACGCCGACGCTACCGCCCATGCTGACGGTCCCGGACGCGGCACTCGCCTTGAAGCTCTTGATCTGCAGCGTGCCTTGGTTGCCTGCGATCTCGGCGGCGATGTTGGTCAAGGACACCCCGCGCACGTAATCGCGGAAACTCCCGTTGGCCAGCGTGACGGAGCCGTGAATGCGCGGATCAGCCAAAGTACCGGCGACGTTCGCGTCGATCGCAAGCTCGCCGCTCGCATGCATTCCGCGCGCCTCGAGCAGCGCATTGGCGCTGCCCACGTCCATTTTGCCTTCGGCCTTGAGGTCGTAAACGCCCGCCGGTTCGAGCGGCACATCACCTATGACGCTGAGCAACGGCTTGCTGCCGGCATTGAGCTTGATGTCGATGGCGGCAGAATTGCCTTTGAGCTCGGCGCCCGCATTGAGATCGAGCGCGGGCAGCCCGACCGCCTCATCGGCCGCGGAGCGAATACCGCGCGCCACCAGCTGCACGTGACCGGTGGGCGCCGACAGCGTGCCGCGCAGATACGCGCTCGCCTCGACGGTTCCCTCCGCGACAGCGTCGGGAACAAATGCATTGATGAGCTTTGGATCGATGTGGCTGAGCGCAGCGTGCAGATCGAGATCGGGCGACAGCTCACCGTGAATCTCAAGAACAGCGCGCTGCGCGCCGAGACGAAAGTCATCGATGCGCAGCACGGGCGCGTAAGTCATCTTCGCAGGCGCGAGCAGCCGGAATTGCTGACCACGATAATCCGCGACCGCATGCAGCACGCGGACATTGTCGCCTGCGAGATCGACGGCGGCATCGGCCGCGAGCGTCGCAGGGAAGCCGCTGACGTCCGGCGACTTGATGTCGAGCTTCGCGGCCACCGCATCGGTCGAGCCCTCACCCGACACGTGCACCGTGCCGGCGAACCCGCTCAACGCCAGATTCTCGGCGTCGACCTCGAACCGGGCGTGCGTGCTGCCGCCCTGCGGCGTGAACTGCGCGCTGCCCTCGAGCTTGCCGCGAATGTCCCGGCCGAGAAGATGATCGAGGTCACCGAGCTCCCCGACGTGCACGTTGAACTTGTCCGCGGCTGTCCGCGAAGCTCGATTCCATGGACCATTCGCCATCGAGCTTCGCGCTTTTCCATGCGCCGCGCTCGATCTTGGCGCGCAACCCGCTCCGTCCCGCCCGCGCGAGCGTGGCGGCGATATCGAGCGGCGAGCCATCGAGGGTGCCGTTGGCCGCGATGCTCGCACTCGGCGCATTCGGTAACCCCCGTGCATGCAGCTCCGCCGTCACCGCGCCCGGCGGCGAGCCGCGCACGGACAGCGTGCTCTTAAGCGTCGCATCGCTCGAGAGTGCCGTGGCGGGGCCGCTCAACCGGCCGGACGCTTGTAAGGTGCCCCCGAGCGAGCTCGCGACGATGCCGAGGTCAGCAACATCGAGTGTGAAGTGGGCGTCGAGCGACTTGAGCACGGCGGCGAGGCCGGTCGGTACAGCGGTCCCATTCGCCGCCGGCGCGGCCGGAGCCGGACGCTCCGCGCTGCCGCTCGCGCTCAAGCTCCACTTGTTTCCGGCCAGCCTCAAGCGCTCGACCGTGAAGGTCGTATCGGAGAGCGCGCCCGATAACCCGAGGGCGATTCGATTGCCCACCATGGCCGCCCAGCTCGGCCCACCACCGGCCAGCGTTACGTCGGCATCGACGTTGAGGCCCATGTCCGACTCGCGCCGCTCGATCCGGCCCTTCACCGTGGCATCGCCGTTCAGCGCTTCACCCGCCAGCGCCGCGAACGGGGCGATGCTCGGCAGCTTGAGCACGAACGCAACATTCTGCTGACCCGCGGTGACCGCGTTCGCATTCAGCGAGAACAGCCGGTGCGTGGCCGCCAGCGTGAGCGGCCGCGTCGGATCCTTGATCCGCATGGAGGCATCGATCTTGAGCGGGTCTTTCTCGAGGAGCGCGGGTGCGGAGCCTGGAATGCGCAGTCCCTGCAACTCTCCCTTGAGGGCAATGTCGCCGCCGGCGGCATTGAGCTCGGCATGCAGGTTTGCGATCGTGCTGCCCGCAGGCAGGACGAGCCGCTCGATTTCCAGATGAGCATCCGCCGTGGGATTCGTGTACACGCCCTTCCAGTGACCATCGAGCGCCAATTTCTGCCACTTCAGGTCCGGCCGCGGACTCACCTGAGGCGCGGCGACCGAATAGTCGAGGGCCGCCGATCCCGTGGTCAAGTCGACGCTGCCCCGCACCTGCGCTTTCAGCTCGCCGGCGCTGAGCTCGACATCGATCTGCTCGGCATTGTGCGGGCCGGCGATGCTGACATTGGCAGATAGAGCGCCGAGGCCGGGCACTTGTAGAATGTTTTCGAGGGGTCCGCTCGCCGGCTCGTGCGCGGTCAGTGTGCCGTCCATGCGCTCGGGATCGAAGCGCAAGTTGAGCGTGTAATCGCCGCTCCCGTCGCGGTCGATGCGATGCGCCTGCGCGTCGATACGGGCATCCTCGAGCGAGATCATGCGCCCGCTGCCCGCGATCGACAGAGTCACCGGTCGGCCGGCGAGCGCTGCCCCGAGCTGCACCACGTCGATCGAGAACCGATCGATGTCGATGTGCGGAACGGACGGCTTGCCGGTGCTCGGCTTCCCCGAAGGCAGGGGCGTGCGCTCCATGTCGAGGCGCGCGACCGTGAGGCTCCTCGCCTGAATGCGGCGCTCGAGGAGCGCGGAGGGCGACCAGCGCAGGGCGATGTGCTCGGCCGTGAGCCAGACCCCGCCCCGATCGATGAGCTCGAGCCGATCCAGCGTGAGGTCGGATGGAAAGCTGCCGCCGAGACCGGTGAGCTTGACGTGCCGTCGGTGAGCCGATAGGTGAGCCGCTCGATCATCGCACGCCCGGCGCCCGTGTTGCCGGCCACCAGCACGGCGACGATCAACAGCACCATCAGCGCGGCGAGTGACCCCGCGATCCAGGCCGATATTCGCAACGAGCGGCGCATCAGAAGGCCTGCCCCAGTCCGACATAGATTTGGAACGCTTGCGGATCGCTATCGTAGCGCTTCAGAGGCACGGCGAAATCCAACCGTATCGGCCCGATCGGCGTGTAATAGCGCACGCCCGTACCGACGCCGACGAACAGATTGGTGGGCGAGAACGTCAAGCTGGGGCCGACATGTCCGCCGTCGACGAAGAAGGCGGCGCCCCAATTCTGAGCGATGCGCTGGCGATACTCGAGTGTGCCGGCGCTGATGGTGGTCGAGCCGATGGGATACGTGGTGAAGCCCGTGACGGTCGGAGTGGACCCCGGCATTGGCGGACTACACGGCGGCGACCCTTTCGTCGGGGTCGGCAGACAGGAGAGGATCGGAAAGTAAGGTCCGACCGATTGATACGGGTAGCCGCGGATGCTCGCGCTGCCGCCGCCATAGAAGCGCTGGTCCGGGGGCAAGCTAGTGGCGCTCGCGCCCTCGGCCGAGCCGATCAAGCCCCGGGCGGCGAGCACGCTTCGGCCCGGAACGGTCGGCAGCAGGTGATCGAGATCGAAATACGTCGCCACCTTGATCGTGGTAACGAGGAACGTGGCTTGGGAGTGACCCAGCGCATGCGTCGGCACCACGCTCACCGAGTCGCGCATGCCATGCGTCGGATCGTCCAGCGGCGAGGCGAGATCGGTGGAATCGTAGCTGACGACCAGCGGCAGACCGAGCAGCGTGTAATCGAAGGTCAACCTATCGGGCGTATAGGTGACGGTCGTTTTGCCGTCCTTAACGGTCTCGGCCTGGGTCACGCTGACAATCTGATTGATGTGCTCCTCGGTCGCCGCCACACCTGCGCTCACCGTCCAGAGGCTGTTGAGCTTGCGAGTGAGCGTCACGCCGGTCTTGATTGCGGTCTGATCGTAGGCGATCAAGTCCTGCTTGAGCGCCTCCACCGCGAATTGCAGCGATTGATCCCGATGTCCGAAATCCGGCAGGATGTATTTGATCGGCAGGTCGTAGCCGAGTCCGTTCGTCGCGCTGCCGCCGAGGCCCGTGATCGATGGGCTCACGCTGAACTGCTCGGCGTTGCCGAACACGTTGCGGTTGCCCCAGCTGATGGTCCCGCTGCCGCCCAGATCGGTCGAGTACGCTCCCGAAATACCGAAGGTACGACGCAGCCGCTCCCGCATCTCGAACGTGATGGGCACCCCGCCGGTCTCATCCACCGCCGTGCCGACCTTGACGCTGACCGCGGCGAACACGCCGATGGACGGGCTCAACAAATCCGCTCGCGCGCGCTCCACGTCGCTCGCGCGGAACAGCTCGCCGGTGTGCAGCAGCAGGCGGCGGCGCAAAAGACTCTCGTGCACCCGCTTCAAGCCCGTGAAGTGAATCTCGCCGATGTTGACGCGCGGACCGGCCTCGACATGAAAGGTCACATCGAGGAGCGGCTGCGTCTTGTCCTCGTAGGCCACGGGGGCATCTACCTTCGCAAAGGCATAACCCTGCTCCTCGAGCGCCGCCAGCAGATGCGCTCCGGCCGCGAGCACGGTGTCGGCCACCGCCGGGGCGCCGGTCCTCAGCGTGAACGTCCCCTGCACGGAGGCCGGCAATTCACCGTCGATCGTGATATTGCGCAGATGGTACAGGGCTCCGAGCTTGAATGTGATTTGCACGTGGGCGTCTTGCTTCTTGGGCAACGCGTTGAGATGGTCCGCAAGCCCTGGATCGCTGAGCGCCATGCCGTCGATCTGGATGGTGATCTTCGACTCGTAATACCCGTAGCTCTCGACCACGGTCTTCAGCCGCTCGCCGTCGGAGCGCGCCCGTGCGATCAACGCGTAAGGGCTCACCGGCGCCGACGTGCGCAGCGTGACGAGATCCGAGGTAGCGCGCAACGTGGCGTCCATCGAGCCGTCGCCGGTAGAGAAATGATCGACCTTGTACGAGACGGGATCGGCCGCCCACGCCGGCGCGGCGAAGACCGTCAGCAGGGTGATGAGACCGCAAATTCTCGGAAACGTAAAGCGCATGAGGGGGCGGCTGCGGTAGAGTCGAGTCCTACGCCAAAAAGGATGAAAGTCTTAGAGTGTTCAGGGGCACGCAAGTGCTACCGTTTCTGATCATATTCATAAGGTGACCACCTCCCGCGTGTCTTCCGTCATTGTCTGTCATGCCTGCGACCTCGCGCATCGCCTGGATTCTCTCGCAGGCGACGCCCGCGTGCGCTGCGTTCGATGCCGGGCCGAGCTCTATCGTACCAACGACCGGAGCCCCGACACCGCAATTGCGCTCGCGGTGACCGCGCTCGCGCTCCTCATCCTGGCCAACGTCTATCCCTTGGTCGCGATGACAGTGAACGGCAGCACGCAGATGACGACCTTGATCGGGGCGGCCCAGGCATACTACGAGCAGGGCTACTGGGTCCTTGCGGTATTGGTGGCGTTCACCACGGTCATCGTGCCCCTGATACAGGTCCTGACCCTTCTATATGTGCTCGTACCCTTGCGGTTCGGCCGCGTGGTCCGGGGACAGAGCCTGCTGTTTCGCATGCTCACCGCGCTGCGCCCTTGGGGCCTGACCGAAGTGTTCATGCTGGGGGCCGTGGTCGCCCTCGTGAAGCTCTCGGCGCAAGCCGAGGTCTCGCCGCAAATCTCGCTGGCCGCCTACGGTCTGCTCATGCTGTCGATCGCGGCGCTCACCAGCGCGACGCCGAGCGAGCAATACTGGCGCTGGGTCAAGGCACAGCGGGAAGCGGGGAGCCCGGCGTGACCACGCCCAGCGCAGCGACGCCCGGCGCGACGACGCTCGCCACGGGACGGAGCCTCGGTCTGCTCGTATGCACACGCTGCCGGGCCACGGTACGTGCGATCGGCGAGCAGCAATCGCTTTGTCCGCGCTGCGAGGCGCCGCTGTTCGCACGCCGCCCGCACAGTCTCAGCACGACCGCGGCTTTGGTGATCACCGCCGCGGTGTTGTACATTCCGGCCAACCTGCTACCCGTGATGCGCACGCATGAGATCCTCAGCGACGAAGACGACACCATCTTGAGCGGCGTCATTTCGCTCGCGCATCAGGGGTCGTGGCCCATCGCGCTGCTGGTTTTTTTCGCGAGCATCGTGGTTCCACTGCTCAAGCTGGTCGCACTCGGCGACATCCTGTTCGCCATCTGGCGCGGCCGCGTGCGCAACCCGAGGCAGCGCAGCCGGCTGTTCCGTTTGGTGGAGTTCGTCGGGCGATGGTCCATGCTCGATGTGTTCGCGCTGTCGCTGCTCGCGAGCCTCGTGCAGATTCAATCCCTCGCCATCGTGCAGGTTCGCCCGGGCGTATTTGCGTTCGCGGCGGTGGTGGTGCTCACCATGCTGGCCGCGCAGTCCTTCGACGAGCGGCTGCTGTGGGATGCGGCGACGCATGGCTGACCCGCGTCCACCTCCTTCCGTCGACGAACTGCCCGTGGCGTTGCCGGATCGACGGCACCGACTGCGCCTGCCCTTTGTGTGGATCCTGCCCGCCATCGTGATCGTTGCCGGCGCGTTCGTGGCCGTGCACGAGAAGTTGGCCGAGGGCGTCCCCATCGAGATCACATTCCACACCGCCGACGATCTGGAGCCGAACAAGACCAAGATCAGTTACAAGGCGGTGGAGATCGGCCAGGTCAAGGGTATCCGGGTCTCCAAGGACCGCAAGGACGTTATTGTCGAGGCCCGTATTCATCGCGACGCAGGCGATTATCTGGTGCAAGACACCCGTTTCTGGGTCGTCCGTCCACGCGTCACCGGGTCGGACATCTCCGGGCTGGGCACCCTCGTCTCGGGTGCTTACATCAGCGTCGATGTGGGGCATTCATCCGTGCCGGCGCACAGATTCACGGGCCTCGAGGTGCCGCCGATCGTGACCTCGGGACTGCCGGGGCGCGAGTATGTGCTGCATGCGAAGGATATCGGCTCGCTCAGCATCGGCTCCGCCGTCTTCTACCGGCACGTTGCGGCGGGCCAAGTGGTGGCGTATTCGCTGGATCCGAGCGGCGACAGCGTGACCATCAAGGTGTTCATCAACTCGCCCTACGACCGATTCGTCACCCGTGACACCCGTTTCTGGCAAGCGAGCGGCATCGACATGAGCGTCGATTCGGAGGGAGTGAAGCTGCATACCGAATCGCTCGCCTCCATTCTGCAAGGCGGCGTCGCATTCCAACCGATCAAGGGCGCGCTACCATCGCCGCAATCGCCCGTAGACTCAAGCTTCGCGCTCTATTCGGACCAGGAGCGCGCCATGCGCGAGCCGGATACCGTGGCGCAAACCTTCGTGATGTATTTTCAGGGCTCGCTGCGCGGACTTACCGTCGGCGCGCCGGTCGACTTGAGCGGCATCAACATCGGCGAGGTCAAGCACCTGTCCGTCGAGTACGACCGGGACGCGGGCGTGCTGCGTTTTCCAGTGGAAGTGGACATCTTCCCGCAACGCATACGCGGCCGCCCCCGCACGGATCGCGGCGCGGGCAAGGCCGATGATTCCGATATCGGCGGCCATGCCATGATCGACAGCATGGTGGCGCACGGCATGCGTGCCGAGCTCAAGACGGGGAGCCTCCTCACAGGCCAAAAATTCGTCTCCGTGGAAGTGGAGAAACGGCCGGCGCCCGATCGAGTCAATTGGAACGAGCACCCGCCGATCTTTCCCACCGCCGCGGGAGGACTGGACGAGATTCAGGACTCGGTCGGCAGCATCGCGAAGAAGCTCGACAACGTGCCCTTCGACCAATTATCGGCCCGGCTGATGGCGACCCTGGCGACGCTTCAGGACACGCTGAAGAGTACCGATCAAGTGCTGCATCAGGTCAACGGCAGCATCGCTCCGCAGGTCACCGCCACGTTGAAGGAGGCAGAGGACGCCATGAAGAATGCCAAAGAGGCGCTGTCCTCGGAGGCGCCGCTGCAGAACGATCTCGGCGCGACGCTGCTCGAGCTGTCGCACGCGGCGCGCTCGGTGAGCGCGCTCGCAGACTATCTCGAGCGTCACCCCGAAGCATTGATCCGGGGTAAACCGGCGGATCCCAAGTGAGCGTCCCTGCTCTTTGCGCGCGGCGTTTGTGTGCGGCTTGCCTCGGTGCCGCGGCAATCCTGGCGGGCTGCGCGGGACAGCAGGATCATTTCTATGCCCTCACGACCCTGCCCGAGAATGCACCCGCTGCGACGGCTGCCTTCACGACGCACGTGATGCTCACGATCTCGCTGCCGCCGGTGGTCGACCGGCGCCAAATGGTGATCGCCACCTCGGCCGACCAGCTGCTCGTGCTCGAGCACGAGCGCTGGGCAGCGCCTCTCTCCGATCTCGTGGTGCAGACGCTCGGGCGCGACCTCGAGCAGCGCCGTGCCGACGTGCTGGTCGCGGATCGCGGTTTCGATCAGCCGAGCCTCATACCGGTGAAGATCAGAGTCGATATCGTGCGCATGAGCGTGCGCGCCGGCGGCCAGGCGACGCTGGAGGCTCACTGGCGCGTGGTCGATGCGCGCCGGAATACCGACGAGGTTGGCGGGGAAACCTTCACCTCGCCCGTGGCGGGCGGAGATTACGCCGCGGTGGCCCGCGCGTTCAGCAACGATGTGAGCTCGCTCGCAGATCGGCTGGCCGCGAAAATCCCGGCATCCTGAAGACCGAAATCCCGGGCCATCCTCGCACCGCAGGCGCAGCCCGCCTCGAGGCAGCCGCTGTTGATCACCGCCAATCGAAATCCCCCCGGCGGCATGACGTGAGCGCGCGGCGGCCGGTCCGGGAAGAAGGTGATCTGCACGCTGCGGAGCGCGGGCGCCGCGCGATAAGCGGCGAGCTGCTGCCGGCTCGGATAAGCATAAGAGCGTCCGTGAGGACCGAACAGCACGACGCTGTAACCCTCGGTGCGCCGCCCATCAGCAAATTCCCAGCGGCCTTGGCTGTAGAGGCGCACCACCGCTTCCAGCCATTGCTGCCCATATAGGTCCGGCCACTGATCTGCGAAGCGCAGGTGCGCTTCGATGATGCGCCCGCCGATGGTCTCGATGTTCACCATGCCGGTGTAATCGGGGAGATTGGTGCGAATCCAGGCGCGGCAATAGCGCTCGAGACGCCGGCGCAGGCGCGCCTCGATGATCCAGTAATCGAACGTGCCCCCGGCCCCCGGGATGCCGCGCGTATGCCGGCACCACGCCGTCTCGCCCTGCACGACCGCCCAATCGCTGCTGATGTGATCGCCCGTCAGGAGCTTCATCCAAAAATAGCCCGGCCGGCAATTCTCGAGAAAGCCGCGCTCGGTCTCGAGAACCCTCGTTCCCGCTCCCATCCCTTTCAAGTTGGTGACTGGCTTGCAGAAGACCGGATAACGCGGCGGCGCAGAATCGTGCAAGCCGCATTCGAGACCTTGCGACTGCGCGACGCGGAGGCGGTTGTAAATCCAGCGATGGCGCGGATTGAACTTGTAGCCGTCCATATCGTCGGTAGGAATGTGCACGTCGCAAGGACAGTAGACGTCGGTGAAATACTGCTCTCGCCAGGGATCGCATTCGTAGATGGGCATCGTGGCAGCAGCGTATGATGGCTGGGTCTGCGAAAGCTCGGGGACTACGCCTTGGCCGATTGCAGGAAATCGCCGACGCCCAACTTCCCGGGCACCGCCACGCCTGGGCGTGATCCCACCCGAGTCATTATATCGAGAGGCACTCGTGCAACAAGACAAATCCGGCAACGCGCCTCAAGACACCCCCCCCGGCGATGTATCACCCGACAGCCAGGATCGGATCCAGGACTTCATGAACCGTCATGGAGGTCCAGGGTCGCCTCGGCGCCAGTCGACGGACCCCTCCGGCTATCGCGGGTGGTACGAGATCTACGCGGCCGATGGCTACCGCTTGCGCTGTGACTGGTCGCGAACCGGCAGCCGCGAGGAATTGAAGTTCTGCGAAATCCGTCCTGTAAAGACCGAGGGTGCCTCCGATAACCCCGCCTAGCATGCGCCGGCGCATGCTTATGGCCGCCCTCGCGAGCGCAGTCTTAAGCGCGCGTGCCGTGCCGAACGCGACTCCCGGACCCGCGGCAACTCCCACGCCGACGACAATCCCCGCACCCACGACAATCCCCGCGCCGGCGGCCGAGAGCCGGCCACCGCCCTCTCCCGCGGCAACGGAATTCATGGCGGCCATGCAGCGAGTGCGCATGAACCTGCCGGAGCCGCCGGACTCGGCCTCGCTCAAGGCCTACCCGATCTATGACTATCTGCTGGCCGCCCGGCTGCGCCGCGACTTGGGGCTGACACCGAGCGAGGAGCTTGACGCGACCATCGACGCCTTTCTGCGTGCGCGCGAAGGCGCGCCGGTCGGACGCAGTCTCAAGCACCAGTGGCTCGCAAGTCTCGCGCAGCGCCAGCGGTGGGATTGGTTTCTGCCGCGTGCCGCGGATGTAACCGATCCCGCGCTCGTCTGCGATCGGCTCGCGGGACGCCTCGCCGCCGGCGATACCGATCATCTGGCCGCCGACGCACTCGCCCGCTGGAGCCTGCCGCAGAAAGAGCCCATCGAATGCGCGCCGGTGGTGGCTTGGCTGCGCCTGAAGGGTCTGCTGACTCCCGCATTGCTCGAGGCACGCGCGCGCGCCGCGCTCGCCGCCGACAGTCCGACGCTTGCGCGGGAATACATCGCGGAGGTTCCCGCCGAGCGCGCCGCGGCGCTCAACCTGTGGCTGCAATTGCTCGAATCACCCAAATCCAGCCTGACGACGCTCGCCATGACGCCGCAGGCGGCGGTCGAGACGGACGCCCTCCTCGCAGGCTTCACGCGGCTCTCCAATACCGACGCCCCCGCCGCCGCGACGCTGCTGCCGTTGCTACTGGCGCGACCCGATATCACGCCGGCCGTGAGAGGCCGCATGCAGCGCGCTTTTGCGCTCGGCGAGGCCTATGCACGTCAACCGGGGGCCGTCGCGGCATTCGATGCCGTACCGGCCGAAATTGCCGATACGCAGGTGCAGGAATGGCGCGTGCGCGCGGCCCTGTGGGCAGGCAACTACGGCAAAGTGCTGGAATGGACTCAGCGAATGCCGGCGGCGCTCTCGAATCAGCCGCGCTGGCGCTACTGGCACGCGCGCGCCGTTGCGGCGACTTCCGGGGCCGAGGCGGCGGCACCTCTGTTCGGGCAGATCGCGGGACTGCGCGACTACTACGGCTATCTTGCCGCCGACCGGCTGCAGCAGCCCTACGACCTCAACATCCACCCGGTGCCGGACGATGCCTCGCTGCAAAACACACTCGCCGCCGATCCTGGCCTGATCCGCGCGCATGCGCTCTTCGATTGCGACCTGACGGACGACGCCGCGGCGGAATGGAATGCGGCGCTCGTGTCGATGGGCGCCGCGGTGAAGATCCAGGCGGCGCGCCTCGCCTCGCGCTGGGGTTGGTACGGCGAGACTATTACCATGCTGGTGCAGGCCGACAGTTGGGACGATGTGGTGCTGCGCTACCCACGTCCCTTCGGGGCGATCATCGCCCAGGCGAGCGGCCTCACGCAGGTTCCACCGGACTGGATACTGGCCATCATTCGCCAGGAGAGCTTGTATCGAAAGGACGCCGTGTCGCGCGCCGATGCCCGCGGCCTGATGCAGATGCAGCCCGCAACAGCGAGCGCAGTGGCCAAACGCTGGCATCTGCCCGTTCCGAGCCGCGACAGCCTGTTCGATCCCACAGTGGCGATCGCTTTGGGTGCGGCCTACGTACATGAGTTGCTCGACCGTTACGGCCATCAGTTGGATCTCAGTCTCGCAGCCTATAATGCAGGCCCGGTCTCGGTGGCACGCTGGCTGCCCGCGCAACCGGTCGATGCCGATGCGTGGATCGAGAACATTCCGTACAGCGAGACACGCGCCTATGTCCAGCACGTCCTCGAGCACATCGTGGCCTTCGCGGTGATGCGAGATGCCGACCCTCCCCGGCTGTCCACGCTGCTGCCGCCGGTGCAAGCTCCCGACGCTGCGCTCGCGCCGTGAGCGGCACTCGATTCCTATGTTGATCAGCCACGCCAGAGAGTTCTACGAGCGCACCGGGAGGCTCCGCAAAAGGCCCACGGCGGGCGCTGCGGTCGCGCTGGCGACCGTGGCGCTCGCGCTGCTCGCGCGCTTCCTGTTCGCCGGTCCTCTCACGGGCTTCCCCTTCCTCACGTTCATTCCGGCGATTCTTGTGACGAGCTTTTTCTGCGGATGGCGGGCGGGCGCGCTGGCCGCCGCGCTCGGCGCCCTGGCGCGCCTTTACTTCTTCGCGCCGCTCCCCGCTGCGGGCCCGAGCTCCGGCGAGGTCTCGCGCTGGCTCGGATATTCGATGTACGTCTTTGCGGTGACGATCATTCTCATGGCGGTAGGCAGCATGCACGCGGCCTTCGAGGACCTCGCAGCCAGCGCGGAGCAGCGCAAACTCTTGAACGCGGAGCTCGAAAAGCGGGTGCGCGAGCGCACCGAGGCGCTCGAGGCGGCGAATCGCAGCCTCCTCGACGAGGCTGCCTCGCGGGCCGCGGCGGAGGCTCAGATCCGGCAACTGCAGAAAATGGAAGCAGTGGGACAGCTCACGGGCGGCATCGCGCACGACTTCAACAACATGCTCGCGATCGTGGTCGGCTCGCTCGATATCGCCAAACGCTCTCTGACCAGCGATCCGCAAAAAGCCGCGCGCTTCATCGGCAACGCAATGGAGGGCGCGCGGCGCGGCGCGCAGCTCACCTCGCGCCTGCTCGCCTTCTCCCGCCAGCAGTCCCTCGACCCGCGCCCGCTCGACATCAATGATCTGGTGCGCGACATGTCCGATCTGCTCATCCGCTCGATCGGTTCCGGCATCGCACTGAAGACTGTGCTCGCCGCCGAGATCTGGCGCACGTTCGCCGACGCCTCGCAGTTGGAGAGCGCGCTCATCAATCTGTGCGTCAACAGCCGCGACGCCATGCCCAACGGCGGCGAGTTGATCGTCGCGACACTTAACACCGCTCTCGACGAAGCCGCTAGCCGGGCCCTGGATGCTCGGCACGGCGACTATGTTTGCATCTGCGTGACCGACAGCGGCACCGGCATGGAGCCGGACGTGCTGGCGCGTGCGTTCGATCCGTTTTACACCACGAAGACGCCCGGCAAAGGCACGGGCCTCGGGCTCTCGCAGGTCTATGGCTTCGTCAAGCAGTCCGAGGGTTACGTCAGGATCGACTCGCAGCCCGGACGGGGAACCGCGGTACGGATCTATCTGCCGCGCTACCTGGGCAACGAGATGCCGACGCATGGCGCCGCGCCGCGCGAGCCGCAAGCATCGCGACCCAACCGGGAAACCGTGCTCGTGGTCGAGGACGAGGACGGGGTGCGCAGAATGACCGTCGAGGCACTCCAGAGTCTCGGCTACACGGTGATCGCGGCGGCAGGCCCGGAGCACGCACTCGCTCTTCTCAACGATGGCGCACGCGCCAATCTGCTCTTCACGGACATCGTCATGCCGGGCATGGACGGGCGTGCGCTGGCAGAGCGGATCAAGGAGAAGCAGCCGGAACTGAAAGTGCTGTTCACGACCGGTTACACGCGGGGCGCCCCGTTGTACGACGTCATCGCGGAATCCGGAGGGGCCATGCTGCCCAAGCCGTTTACCGTCGAGCAGCTGGCGGCCAAGGTCCGCAGCACCCTCGATGCCGGATAGCGAGACAGCGGTCGCACATTAAACGGTTTTAACAATTCGATCACACGCGTTTAACCGCGGTGGGCTCACGGTGGCCGCCATGCGTTCCTGGGGCTTTCTCGGTGGTCTTACCTGCACGTTGCTCGCGGCCTGCAGCGTGGGAACTCCTTTTCGAAAACCCGAGATTCCCATGCCCAGCGCCTGGGAAGCGACCTCCGGCGCGGGCAATGCGGCACTCGCAGCCGATCAATCCGCTTGGCCGGAGACCGATTGGTGGCATCGTTTCGGCTCCTCCCAGCTCGATGATCTGATCGATCAAGCGCGACGCACCAACGACGACCTGGCCGCGGCCGTGGCTCGAGTCCAGGAAGCGGATGCCCAATTGCGCATTGCCGGAGCCCCCCTGCTGCCGACGGTCGACCTCGGCGCCTCGGCCACGCGCGAGCGAAGCAACATTCCCAACCAAGGCATGGGCGTTTTCAATACCTTCAGTCCCGTGTTGACGGCGAGCTATGAGCTCGACTTCTGGGGCAAGAACCGCGCCGCCCGTGATTCGGCCCGCGCTTCGGCGGTCGCGAGCCGCTATGATCGGCAAACAGTCGCCCTCACCGTCATCTCGAGCGTGGCCACGACTTATTTGCAGGCACTCGAGCTGCACGAGCGCATCGAGGTCGCCCAGCTGAATTTGGAGAACGGCCGCAAGATCCTGCGCGGTCTCGCGTTGCAACAGCAGGTCGGCACGGCCACCGGCCTCGATGTCGCGCAGCAGGAAACGGCCGTGGCGCTGCTCGACGCCGCGCTGCCGCCGCTGGAGCAGCAATTTCGGCAAACGATTTATGCGTTGGCGGTATTGATCGGCAAGACGCCGGAGTCGCTCGACGTTACCGACGGCAAGTTGAATGATCTCAAGGTACCGCAGGTGGTCGCAGGACTCCCCTCGCAGCTCCTGACGCGCCGACCGGACGTCGCCGAGGCCGAGCAACAGCTGGTGGCCGCGAACGCGGATATCACGGTCGCGCGCGCGGCGCTGTTCCCCTCCATCACGCTCACCGCCTCCGGCGGATACGAGAGCGACGTCCTCTCCTCCCTCGTCAACCCGGTCAATCGCATTTACGCAGTTTCCGCCGGGCTTACACAGCCGATCTTTCACGGCGGTGCGCTGCGCGGCCAGCTCGCCTTCTCCAAGGCGCGTTACAGCGAATTGTTGAGCGGCTACCACAAGACCGTGCTCACCGCCCTCGACGATGTCGAGAGCGCCCTGGTCGCGGCGCGCCAAACCGCCGTTCAGCAGCTGCGGCAAGCCGAGGCCGTGGCGAAGGCTCGCCGGGCGTATGAATTCGCACAGACGCAGATGTCGGCAGGCACCATCAACGTGCTTACGGTGCTGAATACGGAAAACGCGCTGTTCAGCGCTCGGGACACCTTGGTCCAGGTGCAGTTTTCGCGCCTGCAG
>CAWDFR010000007.1:0-808320 GCA_963801685.1 uncultured Gammaproteobacteria bacterium | reverse complement strand
CGTTCGCGCTTCCGTGCGTCGTAATGGCCGTGATTGGGGTCTTCGAAGGCGTGCGAGGATGGCTGTTGTACGAAGATATACCACAGCGATGGGAACTTGCGGGTACCTTTACCGTATACCTGCTGCGCGGATCCAGCTTGCGCGCCATGGCTTCCACGGGACACCCCCTGGCGCTGGGATACGAGCTCGCCGTCGCCTTTGGCCTATGGCTGTGTCTTGAGACGTATGTAAAATCCCGACTCGTTCGGTGGACTGTCAGCGCAACACTCATGTTAGGTTTGCTGGCGAGCCTACTCTCGCGGCCCCTGGGCATGCGCGCTTGCCATTTACGTAATCTATGTTTTCCTGAAACCACGCGCTGCTTCTGCACTCTTCAAGTCATTTCTGGGTTCTATGCTTGCTTTGGCAGTGATCAGCCTCACTTCGTTAGGAGAGAAAATTGCCGCCGTCCTGCCGTTCCTCGGCGGCACGATAGATTCCTCAAATATCGACTACAGGGGCCGCCTGTGGACACGGGGATGGGAGATTGTTCGGGATAATCCGCTATTCGGAGATCAGTACGCGCTAGCAAGAATGCAAGACCTTCGTCAAGGTCAAGGCATCGTCGACTTTGTCAATGGGTATTTGGCAGAGCTTCTCGCTACAGGGTTTGTCGGCCTGACTCTGTTCCTTTTAGTTGTATTGCCCGCTCTCAAAAAACTGTTGGCCGTAAGCAGAACAATTAAGTTGACTGATCAACGCTTCGGCATGGCCGGCGCCAGCTTGGCATCGTGCATACTGGGCACACTATTCTTGTGGGCATTGGGGGGACCGGACCCCAGCGTCCTCTGGGCATTTGTTGCCTTGGCGATAGCCTACTCGCACCTTGCCACATCCGATCAAACAGTACAGCGTCACGCCTGGCCTGGCTCCACGGAACCCGTTTTCTTGAAAAATACCGGCAGATGACCGGCTGCATCGTCCGCGGTCATCCACCGGCCCCTAGATCAACGAGGTCCTTAAGTTGAGGCTGCTTCTGCTGACATCAAGTCTTCCTTGGCCCTTGGAAGTGCACGGTGGCGCCCAGCGAACGGCATTGCTACTTGAGGCGCTCCGGCAGTTCTCGGAGGTGGACATTGCCTTCGTCAGTTGGTCGAAGGAATCGGTGGACCTTGCACGGCAAGCGCGTCAACAGGCACAAGGCATTGTCGGCCTCTTTTATGTTCCGGACCACGGCGGGCAATCCACAGGTCTGCTATCGAAGCTCCCGGTGATCGGCAGGCCTTTTCGCACCGTCCAGCGGCATCTCGCGAAATACGAAGTTGACGCGCAGTTCGGGGCATGGCTCAAAGACACTATTCGTTATGGTAGCTACGACGGAGTGGTGACTCGTTACCTTTGGCCTGGAGCGGTCGGCGGTCTCGCACACATAACGGATGTGCCCACGTTTCTCGATTGGGACGATCTGGACCACCTAAAATTAAAATCGCAAATCGAATTGAATCCCTGGAGCGGAATTGGCGGCATTGTCGCGAAATTTCTCACGTTACGAAAATTGACGAGGACCTGCCTTGCTCAGGCTGCTTCCTACGACCATATCTGGGTCACCAAGACGAGCGATCTCGCCAGAATTGCGGCGAAGTCTGTGTCAGTGCTTCCAAACATACCTTTCGTGGACAATGCGCCGGAAAGATCAGTGCAATTCGCAAATCGTCGAGACATCCTCTTCGTTGGAAACCTTACGTATCTCCCGAATTCTGATGCTCTGACGAAATTTATCGAGCGAGTGTGGCCGCGCGTGCATGCAGACTGTCCGAATGCACGTGTGCTGGCGATTGGCCCGCCACCTTTTCCCGAAGTCCGTGCGCGGTGGGAACGCGTCGAAGGTGTCAGCATCGTCGGCGCGGTGCCCTCGTTGCTCCCGTATTTTCAGGATGCGGCTTTGTCAATTTGCCCAGTCGAATGGGGCGGTGGCTCAAATATCAAGGCTGTCGAATCCTTGGGCTACGGCGTGCCTTGCGTTGCTTCCCCGTACACTTTCAGCGCCTTTAGGGAGCACTTCGGCAGCGCCACCGGCATGATATGTGCGCCGTCCGACGACGAGTACGCATTGGCGTGCATCGAGCTGCTTAGGAACCCTAACCGCAGCGACCAAATCGGTCGGGCCGGGCAAAAGGTTGCGCAGTCGCTTTATTCAAAAGGCCGATTCCAGGAACTCGTCAGAGAAGGCGTGACGGCCGCGTACGCGGTGGCGAATTCCCGACTATCCGGACTAATACCGGAAATGTCTCCCGGTACGAAACCGATTCAACCCCAACGCGTTGGCGGTCGACGTGACGATTAGATCAAGGGACGGGTCGGATCCATCACCCTGATCGCAGACATCACTCGTTCGAATTTGGGGGTTCTCTGCCGTGTTCGGCGACGCCGTCATCTTCGAGGCCATCCGGGGCCGCCTAGAACACTCGGTCCCCACCGTCAACATCACCGGCGACACCTATCGAGGGGTCAAAGCCAGAAAACTTGCCTCAAAGAAAAAGGACGCGTAGAACTCTAAAATCACGGGTCCGCTAGTAGTAGCCCATGCTGCGTCGGTCCATTACGAGAAATCGTGAATCGAGCGGCTGGTGGATCCGCAGAAAGGCAAGAGTGATGTGAAATGATGAATCTATTGAAAACGCCGATTCAGGGTGCGCTGTCAACCGTGGGCCTGCAGCTTCAGAAGATCAAGCATGATCCCTACGAAGAGCTGTGGGACGTGCCGCGCCACACTGAGCACACAGTGCAGTTGCTCGGTCGGCCGTTCACGATCGCCGACTCGCGCTCGTTCTTTTTTAGCTATCGCGAGATTTTCGTTGAGCAGATTTACCGCTTCAACATGTCGCGGCCCGGGGTGACGCGGATCATTGATTGCGGATCGAACTACGGGACGAGCATTGTCTACTTCAAGAGCCTCTATCCGCGCGCACGCGTCACTGGTATCGAGGCAGACCCAAAGATTTTCGAGCTGCTTAAAAAGAACACCGCGCATTTGGACGTCGATCTGCGAAACGTCGCCGTGTCTCATGACAATGAGCCGCTGCAATTCTACGCCGATGGCGCCGATGGTGGCCGAGCTGCGCATGCGCTGGACGCACCAAAGGCCATCGTGCGCGTCTATGCTATCACGCTCGATCAACTCATCGATGGTCCGGTGGACTTCCTGAAGATCGATATCGAGGGATCAGAAGGCGACTCGATCGAGGCATGCACGAAGCTCTCGCAGGTCGATCAGCTATTCATCGAATATCACTCGTTCTTCGACTCGCCGCAAACCCTTGGGCGCATGCTGAATAGGCTTACCGCTGAAGGGTTCCGCTACTACATCCATAAGCAATTCTGCTCGCCGCGGCCGTTGACTGAGCCGGCTCTGCAGGGTGACTTGGACTTGCAACTCAACATTTTCGCGAAGCGCCCGCCGCCCGGCGAGGCGTAATTGGTCGCCCGATATTCGCAGCCTCGGGGGAACGGCGGCCGGAAGGAGATGGGGAATATGCAGGGCGGATTCGATCGCCGCGCGCCGCGCGTGGCATCCTGATGCCCGGATCATGGCAGCGTACCGCGGTCGTCGTCGAGCGTATTGCCCGATCGGGACGTCTGATCCTTGAGATTGTCGACGCGGAAGAACTCGCCGAGGTTGATGATGGGTGCTGTGTCAGTCGCCGGTGACACGTGTATGTATGAAGATTTTAAGCAGGATTCGAGATAACCTCTCGGTACATTTCGAGCGTCTCCGCCGCGACCTTCTCCGCCGCGTGATTTACCATCACGTGCTGACGTGCCGCCTGGCCCATAGCCTCTGCGCCTTCAGGATCTTCGAGCATGGAACGCATCTTAAGTGCAAAGTCGGATGGGTCCTCAGATCGAGCCAACCGACCGGTAACCCCGTTTATCACGCTCTCAGGACACCCGCCTGCATCCGTACTGATTACGGGACATCCCTGATACATGGCCTCAAGCACGGTATAACCCTGATTCTCCCAGCGGGAAGCGATGAGGGTTACCATTGCCTCAGTCCGCAATTGCGAGAATTTCCCGATTGCTCAGCCGCCCTCGGTACTCCACGCGACCCCTGAGGGACTTCGGAAAAAGCATATCGCAATATGCGTTGAAGAGCAGTTGCCTGCCATCTGGCATCGGTAAACCGTTGTCAGGACCAACGAAGATCAGCTTCAGCTCGGGTCGGTCCTTCAGTGCCAGTAAGAATGCCTTCAACGCGATGTCAGCGCCTTTTCTTAAATCGAAACGTCCGACGAACAAAATTGTATTACGATTACAGGTTTTCAGGCGCCACAATGGCGTATCGCTATCCAGTGTCAACGGATTGACGATGTGCCGCTGGTACTTCGCCGTTAGTCCGTAGCGCTCGACAGTCTGTGCTAACGTTCGTTGACTTGGCGAAATTATAGCCGTTGAACGCCTCAACGCCCGCCCCTCACGATCCACTTTCTCTTTTCCGAACGATGAAGTAAGTTCATCTGCCACCAATGACAGGAAAGCGGGTCCGTGAAGTTTCACCAACACCGGAACATCTATTTGCGCACCAACATCCGCAAACCACCCAAATGACTCCTCCATCTCAATGATGTCTATTGGATGTTGGCGATGGACTCGCCGAAGTTGCGCCGCAATTGACGCCGAAAAATTAAAAATATCTTGTTCGATTGAGGGAGGTGACGCCGAAAGCCGGCGCCTTACTCGGCCCCAAAAGCGGCGACCATTGACACGGTAGACGGTGGGATCGCGAACAGAACTATCCGAGTCTCTAGTAAGCACAGAGACACGATGCCCCTGCCGCTCCAGTTCGCGCTTCATCCAGTGAACGTAGGTAATTATTCCGTTATTGAATTTCTCGATCGGCCACGCCGGGGACCAGAATGCAATGTGCATAAACGCTGTCTATTCTCTGATGGCGTTAATGTCTTCGGAACAGCAGATGTAATGAGTCTGCAGGAATGAACGCCAGAAGCAAATGGCTCACCGAGAAGCATACTACAAACACCAACGCGGCCAGCCCCAGCAGTCGCAGTTCTTTCGAAAGGTCCAAAAGACCATACCGTCTCTGTTGGCGAAAGAAATAGATGACGAGAATCACGGTTGCCGCCTGACCGAACCACAGGAACCCATAGAACCCGAACAGATAGTATCCAAGAATCGAGGCCGGAATGACGGTGAAAAGCCTGACAACGTTTCCGAGCAGAACCATGTGTGTTCGACCAGAGGCAACTAGTAAATTCTCCGATGAGGCCTGGAAAGCACTCATTACGGCCCCTAGACCCATTACGGTCAGAATTGAGCCCGCGATGGCGTACCGTCGATCATAAAGTGTTGAAATAAATAGTTGTGCGAAGCCGGCAACAATGGCGGGAAGAATCACACCGACCATCAACAGGCGTTGGTTCTCTCCGTAATAGCGCACACGGGCGGTCGCCCTGTCGCTACGGAAATATGCCGAGCAGCGCGCATAGAGAACGACGCGCGCATTATGGGTGATTGCACCGGTGATGGGCCCAAGCATGTTTCCCGCGAGGCTATAGACTCCAACGAGCGTCAAGTCGAAGAGCTTCAAGAGAATGAGCTTGTCGTACTGGGACAAGACCATGGTCAGCAGACTTGAAGGAAGTATAAAGCGAGCGAATTTGAATTGCTCGACGGTGACTTCGCGATCGTAAGCGAAGCGGATGCCGATATTTCTATAGAAGAAGTGACTTCCGATTGTCATCAAAGTCGTTTGGAGTAAAACCCCATAGATTAGCGCGAGATAACTCCGCAGAACGCTCGCGACGGCGATGACGAAGACTGTCATGATCGCATTCGATATCAGTTCCGCGTAATTACTAATACGCGCTTTTTGGTCGCGCTGTAGCAAGACAAAAGACATCGATTCGAATCCGGCAATTAGAAACTGGAAGCTGAATATTCGTAAGGCGTGCGTCAAGACTGGAGTGCTGTAGATCGCCGCAATAACGGGAGCGCATAAAAACAGCGCGCCAAAATTCAGGACCCCACGCAGGAATCTTATCGTCCATACGGCATGAACGAATTTCGCTTCGCCACCTCGCGGATGGCGAATCAGAAAAGCGTAGGTACCGACGTCGGAAACGAGATTGACGATGAATACGATCGAGAGCAGGATCCCGAAAATGCCGTATGCCTGGGGAGTCAACAGCCGCGTGAGAACCAGGCTGCTGATCAGCTTTATGAGAGCGGTCGCGCCATAGGTGAAGGTCGATGAAAATAGCTCGCCCTTCAGGTTCACACGGGGTGGAATCAGTCGCACGGCGTTCTTTTAGACGGGGAGTTTACGCACGGTGATGCGTGCGTCGCCGATCGGCTGCGCAACGAAGGTACCTGTTCGGGCTCGCAGAGTGACCGGCCGTTTTCAGGGTGCCCGGCCACACGCTTACTTTGAAAATATCGATGCCCGTTTCGCAAGCACCGCGATGCCGTAGTTCGGATCGAGCTCGACGTCTTTACCGAAATTGGTGAGATCCGAAGCCTGCGTATAGCGGCCGCAAACCTTGGTCATGCTAAACCAGCGATCGTCTGACGAACAGTTTGCCAGATCCTTGTCGTCCCAAGCCCAGGCAAGCCAGCCGATCCCGTTGGCCTCCGCCGCAGTAATGATCTGACCCGGTGTCACCAGTGTCGGGCTTGGTCCAATGTTCTTGCCTGGCCCGAACTCACCGACGATATAAACTGCGCCGGTGCGCTCGGCTCAACGCGGCTAGTTGTGCAATTCTGAAGGCGTAATTCCCGTTGTCCACCACCTTGCCGCCGCCGGTGTAATCGCCCCACTGGGTACTGTCGACCGTCAGCGTCACTGTCCAGGCGCCGGGCACACCACCCACATTTTGCAAAGCCTTATGATTGCCATTGAGCTGCGTCATGCCCTGAACGTCGTCGATCTGATACGCCGTGAGGCCCGAGTATCGAGTTGTTGCTGCCGTTGTAATTAGGCGCGAACGGGTGCGTCGGCGAATTCCCCGCCAGCGTGATGACAGTGGGGTTGCCCTTGCGGACGGCCTGAATCGAGGCGGAGTAATCGTTCGAGCCGCCATACAGATGCGCGGCGAATATGACGTTGCGCTGCGGATCGCTCTCGAAGACAGCCTGCGAATACTGCGACAGATCCGCGGCGTCCTGTCCGCACCCTCCCGAATCGACCAGAATCGCTCCCGTATACCCGGCGGCGCGCAGGCGAGCAATCGCGCTGATATACGAATCTCGCCATACGGTGCTGTTACCCGGCCCCCATTCGTTGGCGATGTTGACAATCAGATATTTGTTGAGCTTCGTCCATTGCGGCGCCTGTGCCACCCAAGTCGATACGATGGCCGACAACTTCGCAGGATCAGAATTGCAGGTCCCGGTCCAGTTGCCGACGACGGGAACGATGCCGTTGTCGATCGATTGCTGGATCACCAGGTCTGTGTTGAGTGCGGCAGAGCGCGTGAAGTCAAGATCCCACCGCACCGTGTTCGAGCCACTCTTGACGAGGCCGGCGGCCGAATCGGAGTCCCAATGCAGTCGATTCACTCCACGGATACGAAATTCCTTGCCCTTGGCGTCGTACAGTTTTCCGTCTCTCACGAAAAAGCCGTTACCGGTGTTATACGACGGACGCTGAACCGTGGCAGTGCCATCGGCAACGGACGCGTCATTTGACCCGCGGTGAGGAGCAGCGGCGGAGCAGCTCAACTGAAAAACCGCGCACGCCATTGCCAAAAACCCAATATGTCGCGCGCCCATTGCTTTGTTCTCCGATCGATTCTGATTTCTGGGTTCGCCAAGCTCGAGGAGCGAGGAATTGCGGCCGGCCCGCTGGACTCGACACATGGCCGCGCCGGTGATTGCTAAAGAGGCGGTGTATCCTCGACGCCCCCAATCCCCTGCAGATCAGTAGCCCTTCTCGGACGGTAACCGACGGTCAAGAACACAGTGTTTTGCCCATATCCGAAGGAGCCTTGCGGGACGGTGTAGGAAATATGATCGTACCGCAGACGCACCTCGAGCCAGCGGCCGCGGCGCCAGCTCAACGCCGCGCCGATCCCCGTGGTATCGCTTTCCGGACTACCCAGATTCGTGGCCACGGTGGCATTGGGATAATCCGGTTTGTACCACCGTCCAATGAGCTGAGCGGTGAATTGAGAAGTCAATCTACGTTGGAGATTAATATCCACGCCTTCGGTAGTCAGGTCGAATTCCGACGCGCCGGGATACCGATCCCGCTCCCATCGTCCGGTAACCGCGAGCGAAGTACGATAGCGCGTGTATTGCCAAGCCCCAGAGCCATAGGTCGATGTATAGACGTCGGAGGTCAGCGGAGTGGGCGCGTAGTTAGTGATGTTGACCGAGCCGCCCTGCTGCGTCGTGAAGCTGCTGGCCGCATCCGTCAACTCGCGGCCCCCCGCGAACGTCAGCTTCGAAGAGGCTGAAAGCGCACGGCTAAGCTCCAACCGCACAAGTGGTTCGGTGGTATCGGTGTCGTGCGGCGTCCCGCTCGATGCTAAAGGGGTCACGGGCACGACCGTCTGCAGTCCGGTGGTCGTGGTGACAAGGCCGCCGGGCTCTATCACCGGCGTAATTCCTGTGCCGTCGCCTTTCTGCTCGACCCGAGAGCCGCCGAGATCCACCCCGATACCGGTTCGGGCGCCATTCGCCTCGTACCGTCCGAAGACGCTGTAGCGGTCGAAATCATTGTTGATTGCCGTATTTTTAAACAGCACCCGTTCAGCGCCACCGTTGAGTGAGACGGTCGACCGGGCGGAGAGCTGCAATCCGCTGCCGAGCGTGACCAAGCCTCGTGTGCTGTCGAACGGACTCGTCTGGTAGTACGCATCCGCGACACGCGCGCTCGCATTGAGGAAGCCGGTTCCCCCGAGCCTCAAGTACAAGTTGGGCCCCGTCGTCACGTAATTGATATCTTGCCGGTTATTCGGAGTCACCGGGGTGAAGGCATTGATCGTGGCCTGCCCATAATCATCCCGCAGCACCCAGGTCAGACGTTCCGGGATCAGCGCGTAGTGCGCCTGCCCGTCGAAGCGTCCGATGACTTCATTGCCAAACGCGCCCTCGAGGTAATTCAAATCGGTGAATGCGCCAACCGCGCGCACAGCGAACAGACGGCTCTCCTGATTGACCGCAAAATCGGCATCCGCCGTCGCGATGGTCTGGCTGACTTTGTTGGGGGACTGGTTGACGTTATCCGTCTCGCCGAGCCCCACGTCCGCGCCATACTCCAGGAGCGGGGTATTTCCGACCGGAAGTCCGGTCAGCGGATTCATGCCGAAATTACCGGCGCCGCCGAAATTGCCGAGGGTTAAGTCCGGCGTGAACTGGGCCTTTGCCGCCGGCGCCAGCATCATCATCGGACAGACGGCGCCTAGCAGCAGATGCCGGAGGGCGATGTCAGGCCTTATCGCCATCGGCCCCGTATGATCCGTATTCGTAATAGTCTTCCGCCCTCGAGACGACCTGGTTCAAGACCACGCCACCGGCGTGCTGCGGCTCGAACAAGCTCACGGCGGCCTGGATCGCGGCGCGAGGCGTGACTTCCGCGCGGACGACGAGCACCACCTGCCCTGCGATCTTCAGCAAGGCGCGGCCCTCGTTGGTCACCAGCAGCGGCGAAGAGTCGAGCAGAATCACGCGCCGCGGGCTGCGCGTGCAAAGGCTCGCCATGATCTTGCGCATTCGATTGCTGCTCAACAGCTCTTCGGTTCCCGCTACCGGAGTGCCGGCGGGCAGAATCGAGAAACCGCGCGTGCTCGTGGGAACAATCGCCGCTTCGGCTTCCATGTCCTCGTGGACCAGGGCATCCAGCAGCCCGGGCCGCTCCGTCAAGCCGAACATGGTGCTGATGTGCCGTTTGGCCACGTCCGCATCGATCAGGAGCACCGAAACGTCGCGCTCGGCGGCCATGCTGAGCGCGAGATTGATGCTCGTGAAAGTCTTGCCGTCTCCCGGCAGCGCACTGGTGACCATGACGATCCGCGACTCGCTGCGAGTCGCCGCCTCACGCATGGCTTTTTCAATGAGTGGGCGCTTGATGCGGCGATATTGATCGGCAAACTGCCGATCCTTTTGGCGCTCGGGGAAGTAGCCGCTGTCGCGCAGCGCCGCATTGTCCACGATGATTTGTTTGGCAAGGCTCTCCGCGTCTTCCAGGGGCTCCGCGGGAATATCGAGCGCGTCCACATGTGGCGAGCGGGCGACGAGGTTGACATCGGCGCTGCTCGGCGAGCGGGCGACGACGTTGACATCAGCGCCGCTCTTCGCCTGTTGGCGTTTGAGGCGCGCGATAGTTTGCTCGACCAAGCTCATGTTGCCACCATCGAGTGCATGGCGGAGGTGCTAAGTCGCGCGCCAGCCCAGTTGAGCCCCAGCACGCAGGCGTAAGCCGCCACCAGGCAAAGTACTGCGGTCGTGAATCGCACGGCATGGGACCGGGACTGCGCGCGCTCAAACGTCGGGAACGCCGCGCTGACGACGCCCAGCACAGGAAAGCTCGTCACCTCGTTCATCGCACGTACGGAGCTCACGACCGGGCGGTGCTTATGCAGCAAATATGCCAATCCCGCGCCGGCCGCAAGGGCGGCAAACCAGACGGCGGTGAGCAACAGCGGGCGGTTAGGCCATGTCGCGGTCACGGGCGAATTTGGCGGCAGCACCACCTCGAAGCGCACCGATCCCGCATTGTCCGCCCGCTCCCCGAGCCGCGCCTTTTGGTAGCTCTCGAGCAGCGCGGTGTACTGAGCTTTATTCACGTCGTAGTCGCGATTGAGCTGCTGGAATTCGGCTTCGACCTGCGGTGCGGTGTTGAGGCGCTGCCTGAGATCGGCGACAGTGGCCTGGTGCTGCTCCAACCCGCGGCGCAAGGCAGCGATCTCGACATCCACCTTATTGAGCTCGAGTTGCATGCTTTGATAAACCGGGCTGTTGGCCGCGCCACTCGCCGCAACCGCGGCAGCGTCGCCCCGGCGCAAGGCGGCGAGCTCGATTGCGCGGCGTTTCTTGAGCTCATCGAGCGTCGCGCGCGTGGCAATCACGTCCGGGTGCTGATCGGTGTACTTGAGGAGCAGCTCGTCGAGCTTCGCCTGGGTGTCCAGAATGCGGCTCTGGGTGTCGCCGCCGCCGGCCACGCCATTCGCGCCGATCGTGGTCGTAAGCCCACCACCGGCGGCGGATACGGCCTCATCGCCGTGCAGTTGCTTGACGAGCTCTTCGCGGCGGCTCAGCGCGACCGATAAGTCGACTTCGGCTTTCTTTTCGGCGTCGCTCTCGGCCTGCAATTGCGCGAAGTAACCGCCCTGCTCGCTCGGCATCAATCCGACGTTTTTCTTCTTGAACGTCGCCAGCTTGTCCTCGGCGATGCTCAAACGCTCCTCGTCGTCCTTGATCTGCGCCTCGAGAAATTTCTGCGCTTCTTCGGATCCCTGGCGCTTGCCACCGAGCGTTTGCTCCACGAACGTATCCAACAAGGTTTTCACGACCAGCAGCGCGCGCGCGCGGCTCGGATCGACGAAGTGAAAGCCATAGATAGTGCCCGCCGTGGCGCGCTCATCGCCCTGATTGCCGGCGTTCGTCACGGTCAGGACGATACTGGCGCTGAAGGCTCTCAGAGTTTCGGCGCGATAGCGCGAATCCGTGATCGATGCCGGAAGCACCCCTGATTCCGTGGCGATCTTCTCCAGTTGCGGACCCTCGAGCAGCGACTGATGCACGAAGTTGATCTGGGCATCGACATTCTGGTCAGTGGTCAGCCCTTGCAACGCCGGCCGCAGCGCGGTGCGGGTATCGACGAAAACGCGCGCATCGGCGGCATAGCGGTCAGGGAGCGAAAATACCACGACCCAGCCGACGACGGCCACGGCAAAGGCCGTCGCGAGCGCGTACCAGCGGAAGCGCCATGCGCCGCGAGCGGCGTCAAGGAGTTTTATGATTTCCGGTGTCATGGGCCGACGCTAAAACCGGGTTTCCGGCACGACCAGCACATCGCCTGGCTGCAGCGCGATGTTCTGCGTGAGATCCCCGGAGTTGACCAATGAGTCGAGCTTCACTTTGATCTCCTGATCCTTACCGTTCACCTTACGCACCACGCGCGCACGATTGCCCGCCGCAAACTGGCTCATGCCTTTGCAGCTCAGCAACGCATCCAGCACCGTCATCCCGTCGTGATAAGGCAGGGCCTGTGGCTCCTTGACCTGGCCGATCACCTTGACTTCGCTGTAGACGCTCAACGCGGTCATGACCACCACGTTGACCTTGGGTGACTTGACGTACTTGCTGAGCGCACCCTCGACGTCTCGAGCCAATTGCGACGGCGTCTTGCCGACGGCAACCATGTCCTCGACCAACGGCGTGGAAATTTTACCGTCGGGACGTACCGGAACAGTTACCGAGAGCTGGTCATTTTCAAACACAAAGATATGCAGTGTGTCGCCGGGACCGATTCGATAGTCGGGCGATACAGGGGCAGGGACCGGATTGGCGGCACTGGCGGGACTGGCGGCGCTGGCGAGATTCGTAGAGGCGTTCAGCCATGTGAGAAAAAAACATCCCAACACCAACGCAAACAATCGAGCTTCCAACGTCGAGTTTTTTTGCACGGACACGATTTTATCTTACCTCGGCAGCATCTGCCCTGCAGAAGAAAATGCGAGCTAAGTCATATCGGAGCAATCGACGCTTGACGCGGATCCTGAAGGCCGAGCCGTCAGCAGTATCCGACACGTCTGCCCGCAAACGCCGACACGCTGTCGAGTCGTTTCTCGCCTGTTTATCTCGCCACGCTTCACATAAGGCAGCCATCGACGTCACTCATCGCCGACCTTCTCGTATTGCTTTCGCTTGCGGGCTGCAGAGGTCCGTTTGGCCTGGCCGCAATATACCACCGGCGCGCTGAGCGGCTGCGACAAGGTCGAGAGTGCTCAGCCGGGATCGCTGTTAACATCCGGCCGGTGAGCACCCAGGACCCCTTGAGCCCGCTCCCCGGCCCACCCTTGCCCAATTCCTATTGGGTGATCCCGGGGTCCCTGCTCGCCGGGGAGCATCCGACGGGCGTGGACGAGACTGAAACGCGTGCCCGATTGGCGGCACTGCGGCAGGCCGGCATCGACTGTTTCATTGATTTGACAGAAGCGGACGAGGTGCCTGAATACAGTCAGCTGCTGAGGCCCCAAGACGAGTACCTGCGCTTCGAGATCCCCGACATGGGCGTCCCCTACCAGGTGTCGCGCACCATGGACCTGCTGCTTGCCCTGCGCATGGCGCTCGGCCGCGGCCGCGGCATCTACGTGCATTGCCGGGCGGGTATCGGCCGCACCGGCCTCATTATCGGGTGCTTTCTGGCCGAGGAGGAGCCGAGCGGTAAATCCGCCGTCAAACGACTGAACCGGCTCTGGAAGCAAAGCGCGCGCTCGGCCCAATGGCCCAAGGTGCCGCAGACTCCCGAGCAGGCCGACTACATACGGCATTGGCCGAATGCGCAGAGGGCAGCCCTCAAGATCAAATGGTGAGATAGCCCCGCCGGCGTCGGCGCCGCCGTGTACCCGCTTCAGTCGAGATATTCGGCCGTAGTACTGCGGCGAACCTGCTCGCGGCTTACGCCCGGCGCCGTCTCGATCAGCTTGAAGGGCTCCTGGCGCGTCGCACGGCTGAACACCCCGAGATCGGTGATCAGCATGTCGACCACGTTGACACCCGTCAGCGGCAGCTCGCAGCGCGGCTTGAACTTGGACTCGCCGTCCTTGGAGTTGTGCTCCATCACGACCACGATCCGGCGCACGCCCGCGACCAGATCCATGGCCCCGCCCATGCCCTTGACCACTTTCCCCGGCACCATCCAGTTGGCCAGATCGCCGTTCTGCGCGACTTCCATGGCGCCGAGTACGGCCATGTCGATGTGCCCGCCGCGGATCATGGCGAAGCTGTCGGCGGAGGAGAAATACGAGCTCATGGGCAACGCCGTGATCGTTTGTTTGCCGGCGTTGATGAGATCGGGATCCTCCTCGCCCTCATAGGGGAACGGGCCGATGCCGAGCATGCCGTTCTCGGACTGCAACACCACCTTGAGCCCCGGAGCGATGTAGTTTGCGACCAGCGTCGGGATGCCGATGCCGAGATTGACGTAGAAACCGTCTTGCAGCTCGCGCGCTGCGCGCGCTGCCAGATCCTCACGCGACCACGGCATGGGAACCCTCCGTGCGCTTGCGCACCGTGTGCTTCTCGATGAGCTTCTTGTACGGGCTGCCGTTGATGAGGCGCTTGACGAAGATGCCGGGCGTGTGGATCTGATCCGGATCGAGCTCGCCCGCCTCGACCAGAATCTCGACCTCCGCCACCGTGATGCGTCCCGCGCTGGCCATGTTCGGGTTGAAATTGCGCGCGGTCTTGCGGTAGATGAGATTGCCCTCGGTATCGCCCTTCCAGGCCTTGACCAGCGAGACATCGGCCACGAGGCCGGTTTCGAGGATGTAGGTCTCGCCGTTGACCACGCGCTGCTCCTTGCCCTCGGCCACGACCGTGCCTGCGCCCGTCTTGGTGTAGAAGCCGTAAATGCCCGCGCCCCCGGCGCGGATGCGCTCAGCCATGGTGCCTTGGGGGTTGAATTCGAGCTCGAGCTCGCGCGCGAGGTATTGGCGCTCGAACTCCTTGTTCTCGCCCACGTATGAGGAAATCATCTTGCGGATCTGGCGGCTCTTCAGCAGCAAGCCGAGTCCCGCTCCGTCGACGCCCGCGTTGTTCGACACCACGGTCAATTCCTTGACGCCCGAATCGTGGAGCGCGGTAATCAAGCGTTCCGGAATGCCGCACAGGCCGAAGCCCCCGCACATGAGCGTCATGCCGTCCTTGACCACGCCCGCGAGCGCGCTCTGCGCGTCCGGATAGACCTTGCTGCTCGATTTCGACATCGACCTCTCCCCTCCGCCGCGCCCGGCTGCCCGCCTCGCAGGGCGCCTCTTCCTAGTAGCGGTAATGCTCCGGCTTGTACGGCCCCGCCTTCGAGACGCCGATGTACTTCGCCTGCGAATCAGTGAGCTCGGTGAGCTGGGCGCCGAGCTTCGAAAGCTGCAGCCGGGCCACCTTCTCATCGAGATGCTTCGGTAGCACGTAAACGCCGATCGGGTACTTCTCGGTCTGTGTGTAGAGCTCGATCTGCGCGAGCACTTGGTTCGCGAACGAGGAGCTCATGACGTAGGACGGATGCCCGGTGCCGCAACCGAGGTTCACCAAGCGGCCCTCGGCGAGCAGGATGATGCGCTTGCCGTCGGGGAACACGATGTGATCGACCTGCGGCTTGATGTTGTCCCACGTATACCGGCGTAGCGCCGCGACCTCGATCTCGCTGTCGAAGTGGCCGATATTGCACACGATCGCCTGATCCTTCATGCGCTTCATGTGCTCGTGCGTGATGACGTGGAAGTTGCCGGTCGCGCTCACGAAGATGTCGCCCTTGTCGGCGGCATAATCCATGCTCACCACGCGATAACCCTCCATCGCGGCCTGCAGCGCACAAATCGGGTCGATCTCGGTGATCCAGACCTGTGCGGACAGCGCTCGCAGCGCCTGCGCCGAGCCCTTGCCGACATCGCCGTAGCCGGCTACGACGGCGATCTTGCCCGCGATCATGACGTCGGTGGCGCGCTTGATGGCATCGACCAGGGACTCACGGCAGCCATAGAGATTGTCGAACTTCGACTTCGTCACCGAATCGTTCACGTTGAAGGCGGGAAAGGCGAGTTTCCCGTCTTGCGCCATTTGATACAGCCGCTTGACGCCCGTGGTGGTCTCCTCGGTCACGCCCTTGATCTTGGCAAGACGCGTCGAGTACCACTTCGGATCCGCTTTGAGCTTGGCCTTGATGGCCGCATACAGATGCTGCTCTTCCTCGTTCTCGGGCGAGCCGAGGAGCGAGGCGTCCTGCTCGGCGCGCGCGCCCAGATGCAGCAGCAGCGTCGCATCGCCCCCGTCATCTAGGATCATGTTGGCGTGGGCGCCGTCCGGCCACTCGAAAATGCGGTGCGTGTAATCCCAGTACTCGCCGAGCGTCTCGCCCTTGACGGCGAACACCGGTGTGCCGCCCGCGGCGATGGCCGCGGCCGCATGATCCTGAGTCGAATAGATGTTGCAGGAGGCCCAGCGCACTTGCGCACCGAGCGCGTTCAAGGTCTCGATCAACACGGCCGTTTGAATGGTCATGTGCAGCGATCCCGCGATGCGCGCGCCGCGCAACGGCTGCGCCGCGGCGAACTCGCGGCGGATCGCCATGAGCCCGGGCATCTCGGTCTCGGCGATCTGGATCTCCTTGCGGCCCCAATCGGCAAGACCCAGATCCTTGACGCGCGATTCGGTGGTGACTTTCATGGCTGCATTCATCGTTTGACTCCTTGGGTCGCGCCTTAAGCGGCGCGGGTCGCTTTGAGCTCGGCCGCGAGCGCGGCGGCCTTGTCGGTACGCTCCCAGGTGAACTCCTCTTCCTTACGTCCGAAATGTCCGTAAGAGGCGGTCTTCTGGTAGATGGGACGCGCGAGATCGAGCATTTCGCGCAATCCGTAGGGCGTGAGGTCGAAGTGCGCGCGCACGATCTGGGTCAGGCGGTCATCGGACAATTTGCCCGTGCCGAAGGTCTGGATCATGATCGAAGTCGGCTCGGCGACGCCGATCGCGTAAGAGACCTGGACTTCGCAGCGCGCCGCGAGGCCCGCGGCGACGATGTTCTTCGCGACGTAGCGCGCCGCGTAGGCCGCCGAGCGGTCCACCTTGGAAGGATCCTTGCCCGAGAAGGCGCCGCCGCCGTGGCGGGCGAAGCCGCCGTAAGTATCGACGATGATCTTGCGGCCCGTGAGGCCGCAGTCGCCGACCGGGCCGCCGATGACGAAGCGTCCGGTGGGATTGATGTGATACTTGGTGCGCTTGTCGATCCATTTGGCCGGCAGCACCGGCTTCAAGATCTCCTCCATGACGGCCTCGCGCAGATTCTTGGTGGAGACATCGTCCGCGTGCTGCGTCGACAGCACCACCGCCTCGACGCCGACCGGCGCATCGTTCTCGTAGCGCAACGTCACCTGACTCTTCGCATCGGGCCGCAGCCACGGGAGCTTGCCGTTCTTGCGCACCTGCGCCTGGCGCTTCACCAGGCGGTGGGCGAGGCTGATCGGGGCCGGCATGAGCACGTCCGTCTCGTTGGTCGCATAGCCGAACATCAAGCCTTGATCGCCGGCGCCCTGCTTGCGCTCGTCCTTGCGATCGACGCCCTGCGCGATATCCGCGGATTGCTTGCCGATGATATTGATGACGCCGCAGCTCGCGCCGTCGAAACCCATGTCCGAATGGTCGTAGCCGATATCGAGGACGGTCTTGCGCACCAGCGCCTCGACGTCCACCCAGGCGCTCGTCGTGATCTCACCCGCGACGATGACGACGCCGGTCTTGACCAGGGTCTCGCAGGCGACCCGGCCGCGCGGATCGGCCGTGAGGATCGCATCGAGCACGGCGTCCGAAATCTGGTCCGCCACCTTGTCGGGATGGCCCTCGGACACGGATTCGGAGGTAAAGGAGAAACTGTTGCTCATAATGTCAAATACCTTCAGGTGCTTGGCCGAAATTCTCGCTGTAGCGCCGCAACAGCTCTTCACGCGTGAAGACGTGATTCTGCGGGCCGCGCGACTCGATCTTGATCGCCCCCAAGAGCGATGCCAGGCGGCCGCTCGTTTGCCAGTCCAGGGAGTGCAGCAGGCCGTGAATTAAACCAGCGCGATAGGCATCTCCGCAACCTGTGGGGTCGACCACGGCCCGCGGCTTGGCGCAGGGGATCTCCCAGACGCGGCCCCCGGCATGGATGACCGAGCCTTCCGCGCCCCGGGTCACGATGAGCGCCTCGACCCGGCCGGCGACCTGCGCCATCGTCAGGCCCGTTTTCTGCGCGAGCATGCCCCACTCGTAGTCATTGACCGCAACCCAGCTCGCCTGTTCGATGAAATTCTCGAGCTCCGGGCCCGAGAACATGGGCAGCCCCTGGCCGGGATCGAAAATGAACGGAATGCCGGCTGCGGCGAACTGCGCCGCATGCTCGATCATGGCCTGCCGCCCATCCGGCGCCACGATCCCGAGAGCGACCTTGCCGCCGGCGTCGCCGACGCGGTTCAGGTGGGCGTATTGCATGGCACCCGGATGGAAGGCGGTGATCTGGTTGTCGTCCAGATCGGTGGTGATGAATGCCTGCGCCGTGAAGGCCTCGTCGATGATCTTGATGTGCTCGACGCTTATGCCGCGCGCCGCGAGCCGCTCGCGGTACGGCCCGAAGTCATGGCCGGCGGTGGCCATGGGCAGCGCCGTATCGCCGAGCAAGTGCAGCGTGTAGGCGATGTTGGCCGCGCAGCCGCCGAATTCGCGGCGCATCTCGGGCACGAGGAACGAGACATTCAATATGTGAAGCTTGTCGGGAAGGATGTGCTGCTTGAACCGGTCGGGGAACAGCAAGATCGTGTCATACGCGACCGAGCCGCAGATCAATGCGGCCTTGCCGCCGCCGTCTCGCGAAACCATCCATCACCATGCGTCTGGGCAAACCGCTATTCTAGCGAAGACATGCAGAAATCGCCCGGATTCTCGAAATTGCTGCTGTTGCTCGGCGCAATCTCGATTCTGACCCCCTTCTCGCTCGATATGTACCTGCCGGCATTGCCGGCCATCGCCGCCGACTTGAAGGCGAGCCCGGGCGCCGTGCAGCTCACTTTGCCGGCCTTCTTCGCCGGCCTCGCCGTGAGCCAGCTGCTGTTCGGCACCCTCGCCGATCATCTCGGCCGGCGTCCGCCGCTCCTCTGCGGCCTCGCCCTGGCGACGGTCGGCGCCGCGGGATGTGCATTGAGCGGCGGGGTCCACGCGCTCACCGTGTGGCGCACGGTGCAGGCACTCGGAGTGGGCAGCGCGAGCGTGATTCCGCGCGCCGTGATTCGCGATCGCTTCGATGTCGCTCACACGGCGCGGGCGCTCTCGTTGCTCGGCCTCATCACCGGCTTTGGCCCCATCCTGGCGCCGCAATTCGGCGGCGCGATCCTGCTCATGACCGGCTGGCGCACGGAATTTTGGCTGCTGGCGGCCCTGGGCCTTGCGTGTCTTTGCATCGCTCACGCGATGTTGCGCGAGTCCATTCCGGCGCAGCGCTCGAGCGTCATGGGCCCCCGGCTCTGGCTGCACTTGCTCACCGATCGGCGTTATATCCGTTACGCGCTCGCGGCCAATCTCATGCAATCGAGCGTCTTCGCGTACATCGCCGGCGCCTCGTTCGTGTACATCGATCATTTCAAGTTAACTCCGCTGCAGTTCGCCTTGATGTTCGGCTTCAACGCCATCGGTCTCATGATCGCGGGACGCATCAATGCGCATATCGTCGGACGGCTCGGTCCCGAATTGATCTTCCGGCGCGCGATGCTCGTGACCGCTGCGCTTGGGCTGGTGCTGTTCGCCGTGGCGCTTGCCGACTTCGGCGGCTTCTGGGGCATGGCGATTCCGCAGGCGCTGTTCGTCGCCATGCTCGGGTTCAATTTCTCGAACGGCTTTGCGCTCGCGCTCGCCCACTTCGGCAATGCCGCCGGCACCGCCTCGGCGCTGTTCGGAACCTTGCAGTTCTTGTTCGCAGGAGCGGCCGGTGCTGCGGTGGGCGCGCTCTACGATGGCACTGCGCACGCCATGGCGGGCGTCATGTGCACCGTCGCCGTCGCGGCGGTAGTGCTCTACCGATCGGTGAGGTGATCCTCTAGACTCCGCACGCGTGTCTATGATCGACGTCATCGTTCCGACCTTCAAAGAAGCCTCCAACATACCGCTTCTGATCGAGCGGCTCGCGACGCTGCGACGCTCTTACCCGCGGCCGTTGCAGTTGACCATCGTCGATGACGACAGCCGCGATGGCACGATCGAGACCGTCGCAAGCCTCGCGCTGCCCTGGGTGCGTCTCATCGTGCGCACCGAGGCTCGCGGACTGAGCGCCTCGGTGCTCGAGGGCATCGAACGCACCACGGGCGAGCTCATCGTGGTCATGGATGCCGACTTGAGCCATCCGCCCGAAGCCATCCCGCGCATGCTCGAGGAGCTCGGCAACGGCTGTGACTTCGTGGTCGGGTCACGCTATGTCGAGGGTGGCGTGACCCACGATGACTGGGGACTGCTGCGCTGGCTCAACAGCCGCTTTGCCACCTTCCTCGCCCGGCCATTCACGTCCATCAAGGACCCGATGAGCGGTTTTTTCGCTCTGCGGCGCGAGACGTTCGCACACGCCGACGCGCTCAATCCGATCGGCTACAAGATCGGTCTCGAGCTCCTGGTCAAGTGCCGCTGCAGCCGGGTCGCGGAGGTGCCGATTGCATTCGCTGATCGCGTTCACGGCAAGAGCAAGCTCAGCTTTCGCGAGCAGCTGCGCTACCTCAGGCACCTGCGGCGCTTGTTCATGTATCGCTACGGCACCTCGAGCGAAGTGATGCAATTCATCGTCGTCGGCGCGAGCGGCGTGCTGGTCAATCTCGGCGTCGTGACGGCGCTGCTGCGCGCCGGAGTGACGGCTCCCGGGGGGATCGGCGGCGGCATCGCCGCGTCCATCTGCACCAATTTTTACTTGAACCGCCGTTTCACCTTCTCGCACTCGCGCAGCGGCCACATGCCCAGCCAGTTCCTCGGCTATCTCGTCTCCGTCTCGGTCGGCTCGTTGGTCAATTACACGATTGCCTTGAGCTTGCTCGCTCGGCTACCCGGACTGCTGCCGCAGCTCGCCTCGCTCGGCGGCATTGCCGCGGCCACCGTGGTGAATTTCATCGCGTTGAAATACGTCGTGTTCAAGCGCAAGCACTATCGCCCGCGCTGAAGCGCCCGCGACGTCAGCGGCCCAGGCAGCTGCGGAAGCGCTCGTCGACGCGCCGGGCATACCAGTCGGTGGTGAGATTGCGGCTGATCTTCGGCCCCTCCAGGCGGATTTGCGGCACCACGGCGCGCGGCATGGGTCTGCCCTTAGCCTGCGCGGCCAGCGCGAACACCGACTTGTACAAGCGTGGTGCGCTCGAATGCCTCGGTCCTGCCTTGCTCGAGCGCCGCGTGGATCGCCGTCTCGTCGAGGTGCAGGCGCCCGCTCAAGCGCGCGCACCGCGAGCTCGGTGTGTCCCGTCCCGCCGGGGCTGCCGTGCGGCAGGAGCGCGCCGTCCGCATCCAAGGGCAGCCCCGACGCTACGCTGACGGCGCGCTGGAAAGCGGCGTTACGGCTCGCGTACTGGCCGGCGTTGAAGTCTGCGAACCGGTAGAGATAGCGGTCATACGGCGCCTGGTAGTCGAGCAAGTGCGCGACGCCGAAGTACAGGCTCCCGCGGCGCGTGAATACTTCATCGGCGATACTCTGTTTGATCGGATACGGGTACGGGTGCGCGGCTGCGAACTGCTCCGCGAAAGCGACGTTGACCTGCATCGGTCCGCGGGTGCGGATGGGGTTCCAGCTCGCGAACAGTGAACGGCCGAGCGGAATCGCACCCGTGAAATCCTCGAATATGTCGCTGAGCTCCTTTTCGGTGCGCGCGTGATCGATGCGCTCGGCGTAGCTGCGGCCGGTCGGCGATTTGAGCTCGAGCACCTGGTGCACCAGGCTTACGGGGATTGCATCGTGCGCGGCCCGCCGCTCGATCTCGCGCCAGGCGATCGCGCCGAGATCCGGAATGATCGGATCGACGTGAAAGCCCGATTCTTGCGCAGTCACGGCGACGACCGCGCAAACGCCTTCCGGGGTGGGTGTCAGCCCGAGCGCCACGAACGCCGCATTCATATCCTCACTCCAGCCCGCGCGGTCGGGCACGCCGCGCGGAATCGCGTGCTCGATGAGCGCGCGGCCCGAAAGGCCGGTCGCCGGCGCTCGCGGCGTGGGCTCGTGCGCACATCCCGCCGCTGCCACGACGATTCCCGCGAGTAGACACCTAAGTCCCAGCCTCATTGCTCATATGGTAGCGCGAGCGCCGCACCGCGTTGATTTCGTCAGACAAGGCCTGACAGCGACTCGATTTGAAAAGCGGATAGTTACGAGACAGGCATGTTGCTAGTTTTCCGCTACCAAAATAACGTGATAGAGGTTTCCCATGGGTCGCGGCATTCTCCTTTGGTTGTTAGGCGTTCCTCTCCCGATCATCTTGTTGCTTGCCATGTGCTCTCACCGGTAGGGGGCTCCGTGCAACAAGTAATCGGCGCCACGCCGGGCTCGCGGCTCTCGGATGCCCTTGATCCACTCGCGGCCGGCTCCGGCGCATCGGGATGGAGTAAATCGGCGGCGTCCTGGCCCGCGATTTTTGCCGGCGCGTTCGTCGCCATCGCGGCCTCGATGGTGTTGCTCGCGTTCGGCTCGGGCCTTGGGTTCGCCATGGTGTCGCCGTGGCCGGGACACGGCGCGTCGGCGACCGGCTTCACCGTGAATGCGGCGATCTGGCTCATCGTGTCGCAATGGCTGTCGGCGGCGCTCGGGGGCTATATCGCCGGACGGCTGCGCACCAAGTGGGTCGGCACGCATACTCACGAGGTGTTCTTTCGGGACACCGCGCATGGCCTCGTGACCTGGTCGGTGGCGACGGTAACAGTCGCGGCGCTGCTCGCAGGCTCGGTAACCTCCGGCGTCGGCGGGGCCTTGCATGCTCTCGGCGGCGCGGCCTCGGCCGGCCTTCAGGGCGCGGCCGGCGGTGCGGCGGCGGGAACCCCCGGGATGCCGGGCGGCGGCCCGTCGGCGGCGATGACCTACGACATCGACAAGCTGTTCCGCCCGGGCTCGGGCGGTGCAGCGCCCGGACCTGCGGGAGCCGGGGCGGCCTCGAGCGGTGCCGGTTCGCCGGCAGCCGGATCGCCGGAGCCCGGTATGGACATGAGCAGCGATCCGCGCGTCGAGGCGGTCTACATCGCGTTTCATGCAGTCGCCAATCCCAATCAGGGCATCTCGGCTGACGACCGCGCCTACCTCGCGCGGCTCGTGCAGGCTCAGACCGGCGTCACGCCTGATGAAGCGCAGAAGCGCGTCGACGATTTCGTGACGGCGACGACCAATGCCGAAAACAAGGCGCGCGCGGCCGTCGATGCGGCGCGTAAGGCAGCCGCGGAGGCTTCGATCTTCACGGCCCTCGCGCTGCTCGTCGGCGCGTTCATTGCAAGCGTCTCGGCGGCGCTGGGTGGTCGGCTGCGCGACGAGCATCCATAAATCCCATCGAGCGCGCGAGCGATTGGCCGCGCGTGTACGCCGAGCTCGATGCACGCGGCTGCGCACGGCTCCCGCAGTTGCTCAGCGCACGCGAGTGCGCGGCCATGTCGCGGCTCTACACCCAGGAGGAGATCTTTCGCAGCCGCGTGGTCATGGCGAGTCACGGCTTCGGACGCGGCGAATACCGCTATTTCAACTATCCCCTGCCTGCGCCCGTGCGAGAGTTGCGCAACTCGCTTTACCCACCTCTTGCGCAAGTGGCCAACCGCTGGTACGAGAGGCTCGGGCTCGACGTGCGCTTTCCGCCCGCACACTCGGCCTTCATCGAGCGCTGTCATCAAGCGGGGCAGACGCGCCCTACGCCCCTCCTCTTGCAGTACGGTGCGGACGACTACAACTGCCTGCACCAGGATCTGTACGGCGAGCATGTGTTCCCGCTGCAGCTGACCGTGCTCTTGTCCGAGCCCGGCAAGGACTTCGAGGGCGGCGAGTTCGTGCTGACGGAGCAGCGGCCGCGCATGCAATCGCGCGTTGAGGTGGTGTCACTGGACCGGGGCGATGCGGTGGTGTTCGCCGTGAACGAGCGGCCCATCGCCGGCGCGCGCGGTGAGTATCGCGTCAAGCTGCGGCACGGCGTGAGCCGCATCCGCAGCGGCCGCCGGCACGCGCTCGGCATCATCTTTCACGACGCGGCGTGAGCACTACTCAGAGGATTGCAATTGACGTCTTTGCGGGTCCACCCTCCGCTCGCGCGGCTCGTTTCCGAGTCGGCGACGGTGAGTGCCCTTTTTAATGCGTCTGGTTGCATCAAGTCGACGGAGAGCACGCGAACGCTGCGCGAGGTGCTAGGATAACCGCCCCCGAGGGCTGAAGGATCAAGGACAAAGACTATGGTCATGAAACGCGTGATTGCTCTTGCGCTAGGGACTTGCGTGATGTCGGCGCCGCTCTATGCCGCGCTCGAGCCGGGCGCGAAAGCACCGGACTTCACCACGCAGGCGACGCTTGCCGGCAAGCCGTTCAGCTTCTCGCTTGCTGCCGCGCTCAAGCAGGGTCCAGTGGTGCTGTATTTCTATCCGGCGGCGTTCACGCCCGGATGCACGGTCGAGGCACATGAGTTCGCCGAGGCGACCGATAAATTCAAGGCCATGGGTGCAACCGTCATCGGGGTCTCGCACGATCCCATCGACAAACTCAACAAGTTCTCGGTAAGCGAGTGCCGCAACAAGTTCGCCGTCGCTTCCGATGCGGACCAGAGCATCACCAAGGCCTACGACGCCGTGCTCGCGGCGAAGCCTGAGTATGCGAACCGAACGTCCTACGTCATCGCGCCGACCGGCGTGATCATCTACGAATACACCGCGATGAATCCCGACAAGCATGTCGAGAACACCATGGCTGCCGTGCAGAAGTGGCAGGCGGAGCACAAGAGCGGCGCCTGAGCGGGCGATGGAAGCGTAGGCGCCGCATTCGCACGCCACCTGGGGGCTTCCTTGAGGATCAGCGGCGCGACACCAGCACGCGATTGATATCATGCGCAATCTCGCGCATCGGCACACCCCGCGCGGCGAGCATGGCGAAGGTCTTGCGCTCCATGACCGCATAGGCGTCCGGCTCGCCGCTCCAGCGAGCGACGAAGCGATCGATGTCCGGTTCCTCGGCCCCGGGATCGTGCTCGAGGCCGAAATCGAGCTCGCCGCGATAGGCCACGAGCTTGAGCGTGCGCCGCCAGTAGAACGGCAGGGTCTGATCGTAGGTGGCAACGCTGTAGATCGGCGCACCCGCCGGGACTTTCGGCAGTGCACGATAGAGCTCGACCCCTGAATAGACAGGCGCGACCGCGGCGGCGGACTGCAAGAGCACTAACCCCGCCAAGCACCAGCCCACGCTCAAGAACACCACTGAGCGCGTGACGCCGCGCCGACGCTGCGCGAGCACATACAGCCCGGACGCCGCGAGGAGCGCCGCGACCTCTGCGAGCGGCATGGTAAGCGCCAGGAAGTAGGCGCTGCGCTCGGACGGCGCGATGTGCGAGGGCGCGATCAAACAGGCAATACCGAGCACGATCGCCAGCCCCACGGTCATGAGCGCTGTGCGCGCGACGTCGCGCTCGAGAGTCTCCTCGGGCAGGCGCCGCCGCGAGCAGCGCGAGCGCCGGCAGCGCGGGCAGAATATATGGAATGAGCTTCGAGTCCGAGACCGAGAAAAACACCAGCGCGAACAGCACCCACAGGCGCAGGAACAAAGGCGCATCGAAGCCTGGCGCACGGCGGCGCCAGCCGCTGCCGAGCACGCGCAGCACGGACAGCGTCCAGGGCAAGCTGCCGAGCAGCAGCACGGGCACGAAGAACCACCAGACCTCCTCGCGATGGGCGCTCGGCGTCAAGTAGCGCGCGACATGCTCGTGAATGACGAAGAACTCGAGAAAGCCGGGCACGCGATGCGCTGCGACCACGTACCAGGGAACAGCGATCACAACAAACAACGCAATGCCGGCGGCGGCATGCAGCCGCCGCCAGGGTGAGAAATCGCGCGACCAGAGACTGTACAGCACGAGCACGGCGCCGGGGATCGCGGCGGCAACCGGTCCCTTGGTGAGCACGCCGAGCGCGGTCGCCGCCCAGGCGGCGAGCATGAGGAGCCGCGCAGGTCGCGGCTCAGCCGACTGCGCAGCGAGAAACGCCGCGAGCGCGACCGTCATGTAGCCTGTCAAGCTCATGTCCAGCGTGAGCAGCTGTCCCATGATCATAAAGAGCAGCATGCTCGACAGGAGCGCAGCGGTCCGTATCGCCGTCCTCGTTCCCCACATGCGCCGCGCCGCGAGCGCCGCGGCAAGGACGGCGCCGAGCGCGCAGAGCGCCGTATAGAACCGCGCCCCCAGCTCGTTCTGCCCGAAGATGGAGAAACTCACGGCAGTCGCCCAGTACTGCAGCGGCGGCTTCTCGACGTACAGAAGCCCGTTGAGATGCGGAATCGCCCAGTCTCCGCTCGCGAGCATCTCGCGGGGAATTTCCGCGTAGCGGCCCTCGTCGGGATTGAACAAGGGGCGCAACGACAAGGTGGCGAACCACAGCACCGCGGCGAACAGTGCGAGGGCGCAGTACGCGAGCCGGTCCGATCGAGGCGGCGCGCCCGCTTCGCTCAAAATGCCCCGCCGGACTCTGCCATGGCCAGCGTTCCCGAGCGACCGGGAATCTCGCCCATGACTACGGCACGCGTGGGGAGCGCCGCCTTCAGCACGCGCGCATGAACGTCGGCCATGCAGGCGAGCTGCGCGCCCGCGTCGCGCCATTGCACGAGCAAGGACTCGAACGCGTCGTGGAGCTTTCCGCCCTCGAGCTCGGCGTGCAGCGTGAACACTTGCGACTGCCCGATCTTTCCGCGCCGCCGAGAGCCGGAACAGCGCATCCGCGATGTTCGACTCCAGCGTCCCCTCGCGGCCGAGCAACTCATCGAACGTCGGCAAGGTCGTCGGGATCTGCGGACAGGGGCTCGGGCCGGCCACGAGCCGCGGAAAGAACGCCTCCGCTCCGCGCGTATCGCTCGCATACTTGAAGCCGAATTCCCGCTCGAGCTCGAGCGCATGCTGATTGATCTGCCAGCCGGCCGCGGCGTGCGATTGCGGCGGGAATCCGAACACGCGCTCGAATGCCTCGACGCCGCGCTCGAGCTCGATACGGGTCCAGGGCGCATCCGCGCCGGCCACATGGTCCTGCCAGCGCACGTGATCATAGGTGTGCAGACCGACCTCGAAGCCGGCATCGTGCACGCGGCGCATCGCCTCGCGGGCGTGCCGGCCGATGTCCGGCCCGGGCAACAGCACTCCGTACATCAGGGTCTTCAACCCGTAGTGCTTGAGTACCGAGGTACGCGCAACTTTCCGGGCAAACCCCTTGCGAAACACGCGGCGCATCGCGCGCCCGGTGTGGTCGGGGCCCACCGAGAAGTAGAAGGTCGCCGCTACTCCGTGCTTCTTGAACAGTGCCGCGAGCCGTGGCACGCCCTCGCGGGTGCCCCGCAAGGTGTCGACATCGACCTTGAGGCCGATGCGCGCGCCGTCAAGCATGACTCGACAGCAGCGCGGAAGCGGCCGGGAGGCTGTGGGCGTAGGAGTCGAAGATCGCCATCAGCGCCGAGCGCATGTCCGTGCTGGGCGTCCAGCCGAGCTCCGCCGTCGTATTCTTGATGGACGGCAGGCGTGCCGGAATGTCGGCGTAGCCCTTGCCGTAGTACTCGAGTGCCGAGATGTCGACCAGGCGGGTATTGCGCGCGGTCGGCGCATACTCGGGCCGCGACAGCGCGATCTCGAGCATCATCTCGGCGAGCTGGCGGATCGAGTAGAGATTCGCCGGATTGCCGATGTTGTAGATCTTGCCATCGGCAATGCCGCCGGGGTTATCGATGATACGGGTCAGACAATCCACCGCATCGTCGATGAAGGTGAACGCGCGGGTCTGACTGCCCCCGTCGACCAGCTTGATCGGCTCGCCGCGCACGATGTGGCCGAGAAACTGCGTGAGCACGCGCGAGCTGCCTTCCTTTGGATCGTCCATGCTGTCGAGGCCGGAGCCCACCCAGTTGAAGGGTCGGAACAGCGTGAACTGCAGTCCCTGCTGCCCGTAGGCCCAGATGATGCGGTCGAGGAGCTGCTTCACACAGGAGTAGATCCAGCGCTGCTTGTGGATGGGTCCAAGCACGAGCTCCGAGGTCTCGGGATCGAATTCGCGGTCGCGGGACGCGCCGTAGACCTCGGAGGTCGACGGGAAACACCACGCGCTTCTTGTACTTGACGCAGTGGCGGATGATCGGCAGGTTCGCCTCGAAGTCGAGCTCGAATACCCGCAAGGGCTCGCGCACATAAGTCGCGGGCGTCGCGATGGCGACGAGCGGCAGGATCACGTCGCACTTGCGCACGTGGTACTCGACCCACTCCTTGTTGATGGTGATGTCGCCCTCCACGAAGTGGAACCGCTCGTGCGTCGAGCATGCCGCTCACCCGCTCGGACTGCAGATCCATGCCGTAGATATGCCAGTCCGTGCGCGCCAGAATGTGCTTGCTCAGGTGATGGCCGATGAAGCCGTTGACGCCGAGAATGAGAACGTTTTTCAAGATGATCCTCAGGATCCGTCTAAGGATAATTGGCGGATTACACGCCGATGAATAGATAATCGATCGCGGCGACAATCTCGCCTCGGTACAGGAGCAGCTTGTCCTTGACGGTCCGCAGATCGTTGGCAGGAACCGAGGTCATGCGCGGTACGAGCAGAACGTGATCGACGCTCGCGACCTTCACGACGGGCGTCAGCCTGCCTATCGTGCCTGCGATCCGAGTCCGGGGTACCAGCGGCGCAACGATGCGGTCGCGACCGGTATCCGCGATCTCGGATTGCAGGACAGCCACGAACGGAAAGGCTCGGCGCGCCTGCGGTATCGGGTTGTCGAATACATCGTACTGGCTCACGAGTCGTCTGCGTCGGCCGCTTGGTAGTGCTCGCGGACCATTTCTGCGAAGGAACCGTGCTTGGCCTCGTAGGCATCCAAGGCCTGAAGGTCTTGCTTGATCTCCTCCCTGAGCTGCTCGGCCTTGCGTCGTGCGACTTCATTGGCAAGGGCTTCCTCGGCGACGTGCGAGGCGTTGATGCCGAAACTCTTCGCTTGAGCGTACAGATCAGAATTGATGGTGAGGCTGACCGTCTGCTTGGCTGCCTTGGAATCGTAGCTCATGGGTCGCATGGGGGAGTCCTATCGGTTACCCGTGTAATATACACGGGTAACCGACACGACTCAAGGGTCGAACAGCAGCGGCTGAGGCGAGAACATGCCCGGCGCCGCATGCGGCGGGACGAGTTCGCCCCCGACCGCAAGGCGCGCAATCTCCAGGCGTTTACCGTCCGTGCAATCGACATACCAGCGCCCCGCCTCCGCATAGAGGCACGGCGCCCGCCCGGGGTGGCGCGGCGCCTCGGCATCGATGCGCGTCTCCCACACCTCGAGGCGTTGCCCGTTCACCTCGGTGAACGCGCCCGGAAACGGCGGCGCCACCGCGCGCACCAGATCGTGGATGGCGCGCGACCCGGCGCGCCAATCGATGCGGCCGTCTTCCGGGCGGCGGCGGCCGAAATAGGAGCCTTGCGCAAGATCCAGCGGCCGCGCCGCGGCGCTGCCCGCGATCAGTTTCGGCAGGCTCCGTCTTAGCACCGTTTGCGCCGCGTCGGCTACCCGCCGCGAGACCTCGAGTGCCGTGTCGTTCTCGCCGATGGGCACGGGCTGCTGATCCACCAGAGCACCGGCATCGGGCTTCTCCAGCATATAGTGCAGGCTTGCGCCCGTGACCGTCTCGCCGCGAATGATCGCCCAGTGCACGGGAGCGCGGCCGCGGTACTTCGGCAACAACGAGCCGTGCATGTTCAGCGCACCGCGCTTGGGCAACGCGAGCCACGCGGCATTCAGCATGTGCCGGTAGTAGAACGAGAACACGAAATCCGGCCGCGCGCGCCGCCCCTCCGCCAGCCATTCGATCGAGTTGGGATCGTCGGGCATCACGACCTTGACGCCGCGCAGGTCGGCAAGCTCCTTGACGCTTTCGAACCAGCGGCGCTCGCCCGGGTCGTCCGGGTGCGTAAAAACCAGCGGCACCCGGATCTCCTGATCGAGGAGCTCGCGCAAGCAGCGCACGCCCACCTCGCTGTAGGCAAACACCACCGCACGCGTCACTCGATGTCCTCGAGCACCGCCTCGACCACGTACCGCGGCCGTTCGCGCACCTGCGTGTAAATGCGCCCGACATACTCGCCCAGCAAGCCGATGCCGAACAGCGCGAGTCCGATGAAGAAGAACATGATCGCGAACAGGGTGAATAACCCTTCAGCCTCGGAGCCGAGGATGAGACGGCGCGCGAGCAGGACGATCATCAGTGCCGCGGACAAGAACGACACCGCCATGCCCACCATGGAGAAAAGCTGCAACGGCACCACCGAGAAACCGGTGATCAAATCGAAATTCAGGCGTATCAGGCTGTACAAGGAGTATTTCGACTGGCCCGCGTGCCGCTCCTCGTGAGCGATCGGCACCTCGATGGGATTCATCGCATAGAGCGAGGCCAGCGCGGGTATGAACGTATTGACCTCGCGCGTCTGGTTGAGCGCTTGCACCACGAAGCGCGAATAGCCGCGCATCATGCAGCCCTGATCGGTGATGCGCACCGGCGTGATCCACTCGCGCAGCTTGTTGACTCCCTTCGACAGCGTCCGGCGCCACAGACGGTCCTGGCGTTGCTGGCGGATGGTGCCGACGTAGTCGTAGCCCTGATCGAGTTTCTCCACCAGCTTGTGGATCTCCTCGGGAGGATTCTGCAGATCCGCGTCGAGCGTGATCACGTACTCGCCGCGCGCGTAAGCGAGTCCCGCCATCACCGCCGAGTGCTGCCCGAAGTTCGCGTGGAACAGCACCACACGCGTCTCGCGCGGCCGGCTCTGGAACTGCTGGCGCAGGAGCGCCGCAGAGCGGTCCTTGCTGCCGTCGTTGATGAACACGCACTCGTAGCCGATGCCGAGCGCGTCGAGCGCCGGATAAAGCCGCGCGAAGAGCGTCGGCAGCACCTGCTCCTCGTTGTACACGGGAATGACGACGCTCAATTTGGGAATGGCGGCGGACATGTCGAAACGCGCTTACCTCAAGTGTCGGCTGCTACGGCGCCCTGCGACTGCAGCACGCCGAGCAGCTCCTGGGTCCTCGAGCGCATGAGATCTTGCGAGCCGCGAGCCTCGACGTTGAGGCGAATCAGGGGCTCGGTGTTCGAGGAGCGCAAATTGAAGCGCCAGTCGGCAAATTCGAAGGACAGACCGTCGGTGCGATCGCTCGTGCGCGCCTCTCGAGCGTAGCGCGCCTCCACCGCCGCCATCGCGGCCGCCGCGTCCGGCACGCGATAATTGAGCTCGCCGCTCACCGGAAACTTCGCGATGCGCTCGCCGACCAGCTTCGCGAGGGGCTGTTTGGATTCGCTGATGATCTGGGCGATCAGGAGCCATGGAATCATGCCGCTGTCGCAATAGGCGAAACGCCGGAAATAATGATGCGCGCTCATCTCCCCGCCATACACCCCGTCGACCTCGCGCATGCGCTGCTTGATGAAGGCATGGCCGGATTTTGATAGCACGCTCTGACCACCCTGAGCCGCGACGATCTCCTGCGTGTTCCAGGTGAGGCGCGGATCGTGCACGATGCGGCCGCCCGGCGGCTCGGCGCGCAGCAGCACCGAGGCCAGGAGCCCCACGATGTAGTAACCCTCGACGAAACGCCCAAGCCCGTCGAAGAAAAAGCAGCGGTCGAAATCCCCGTCCCACGCGAGCCCGAGATCCGCGCCGTGCGCGCGAATCGCCGCGACGGTGGGCGCGCGATTGTCCTCGAGCATGGGGTTCGGCACGCCATTCGGAAACCGGCCATCCGGCTCGTGGTGGAGCTTGATGAGCTCGAAGGGCAAGTGCGGCTCGAGGCGGTCCAGAACCAAGCCGGCCGCGCCGTTCCCCGCGTTCACCACGATTTTCAAGCGCTGCAATTTTTTCACGTCGACGTAGGAGAGCAAGTGCTCGATGTAGGCTGCGGTCATGTCGATGCCGCGGCGCACGCCCGGTTTCGGCGCATTGCGAAACGCGCCGCGCTCGGCGCAGGTGCGAATCTGCTTAAGGCCAGTGTCCGCGCTGATGGGTTTCGATTGCTCGCGCACGAACTTCATGCCGTTGTAGTCCGGCGGATTGTGGCTGGCGGTCACCATGATGCCGCCGTCGTACCCGCCGTTGAAGGTCGCGAAATAGACGCCCTCGGTGCCGCACACACCGATGTCGTCGACGTCCACGCCCGCATCGTTAAGGCCCCGGCAGAGCGCATCGGCGAGACCCGGACTCGAGAGCCGGATGTCGCGCCCGACCACCACGCGCCTAGGCGCCACGAACTCGGCATAGCCGCGTCCCACGCGGTAGGCGACGTCTTCGTTCAGCTCATCGGGAATTCGGCCGCGCAGGTCATAGGCTTTGAAGCAGCGGATCGAGCTCAAGTGCTGGTTCCTTGGCGTCCGTAGATGTCGTCGAAGCGCACGATGTCGTCCTCGCCGAGATAGGAACCGGATTGCACCTCGACGATATGCAGCGGGACCTTACCGGGATTCTCGATGCGATGCGTCGCCCCGATGGGGATGTAGGTGGACTCATTCTCGGACAAGAGGAACGTCTTACCGTCGCAGGTGATGCGCGCAGTGCCCTGCACCACGATCCAATGCTCGGCGCGGTGATGGTGCATTTGCGAGGACAGCTGGCCGCCCGGCTTGACCGACAGGCGCTTGACCTGAAAGCGCTCGCCGGCGTCCAGGCTGTCATAGCTCCCCCAAGGCCTGAAGACCTCGCGGTGCAGAGAGGATTCGCTGCGGCCGGACTTCTTGAGCTTGGCCACCAGCTCCTTGACGTCTTGCACTCGCCCCTTCGGAGCGACCAGCACCGCGTCCTTGGTCTCGACGATCACATGATCATCCATCCCGACGGCGGCAACCAGGCGGCTGGTCGAGTGCACGTAGCAATCGTTCGTGTCGTGCACCAGCACGTCGCCCTTGAGCACGTTGCCGTCCTCATCGGCCGGCAAGGCATCGAACAGCGAGGCCCACGAGCCGACGTCGCTCCAGCCCGCCTCGAGGGGCAGCACCACGGCGGAGCGGGTCTTCTCCATGACCGCGTAGTCGATCGAATCGCTCCGGCAGCGCTCGAAGGAGCTCTTGTCGATGCGGACGAAGTCCAGATCCGTCTTGGCTGCCTCGAAGGCGCTCTTGCTCGCCTCGAGGATATCGGGCGCAAATTTTTGCAGCTCGTCGAGGTAATCGCGCGCCTTGAACACGAACATTCCGCTGTTCCAGTAATAATCGCCGCTCGCGACGAACTGACGCGCCACATCGAGGGCGGGCTTTTCGGTGAACTGGGCCACCGGGTAGGCGGGCCCGGGTCCCTCGCCGCGACGGATGTAGCCATAACCCGTCTCGGGCGCATGCGCGACGATGCCGAAGGTCACGAGCTTGCCGTCGGCCGCGAGTGCGGCCGCCGTGGCCGCCGCCTGGTGAAACGGGTGGACATCGCGGACCACGTGATCGGCGGGCGCCACCACCAAAATCGCCTCGGGCTCGATCGTCAGCGCCTGCAGAGCGGCCAGCGCAACCGCTGGGGCCGTGTTGCGGCCGACCGGCTCGAGCAGGATGGCGCCCGCGGGGACACCCAGGGTTCGCAGCTGCTCGGCCACCGTGAAGCGGTGCGCCTCGTTGCACACGACGATGGGGGGGCGCGCGCCCGCGATGCCGGCGAGGCGCGCGGCCGTTTCCTGCAGCATGGTTTGCCGGCCGGTGAGGGCCAGCAGCTGCTTCGGATACAGCTCCCTCGACAGCGGCCACAGGCGCGTGCCCGCGCCACCAGACAAGATCACGGGTATCAACGTCGTTTCCATGGGCTCAACCTGACCGCTTGCCGCGGCCGATCGCATAATAGCTGAAGCCGTCCCGCGCCAGATGGGCCGGGTCGTAGAGGTTGCGCCCATCGAAGATCACGGGCGTCTTGAGAGTGGATTTGATGTAGTCGAAATCGGGGCTGCGGAACTCGCGCCACTCGGTGACGATCGCGAGGCCGTCCGCCCCGGTGAGCGTCTCCACGCTCGAGTTGCACAGGATCAGGTCGGCTCGGGAGCCGTAGATGCGCGAGCATTCCGACATCGCGATCGGATCGTAGGCTCGCACCGAGGCGCCCTCCCGCCATAGCGCTTCCATGAGCACGCGGCTCGGCGCCTCGCGCATATCGTCGGTGTTGGGTTTGAACGCAAGTCCCCACAGCGCGATGGTCTTGCCGCGGAGCGAGCCGAAATGCCGCTTGATCTTCTCGAACAGAACCGTCTTCTGACGCTCGTTCACATTCTCCACCGCGGCGAGAATGCTTTCCGCGTAGCCCACCTCGGCCGCCGAGTGCCGCAGCGCCTTGACGTCCTTGGGAAAACAGGACCCGCCATAGCCCACTCCCGGGTAGATGAAGGCGTGACCGATGCGCGGGTCGGCGCCGATCCCGATGCGCACCGCCTCGATGTCGGCGCCGCACGCTTCCGCGAGGTTGGCGATCTCGTTCATGAAGCTGATCTTGGTCGCGAGCATGGCGTTGGCCGCGTACTTGGTGAGCTCGGCCGAGCGCACATCCATGACGATCATCCGATCGCGGTTGCGCGTAAACGGCTCGTACAGCGCCCGCAGCCACTCCGTCGCCCGCGCACTCGAGGTGCCGACGATCACGCGGTCGGGTTTCATGAAGTCCTCGACCGCGGCGCCCTCCTTCAAGAATTCGGGATTCGATACCGTGTCGAACTCGAGTGCCGAGCCGCGCTCGGCGAGTGCGGCACTCACCGCCTCGCGCACCTTGTCGGCCGTGCCCACCGGCACGGTGGATTTGGTGATCACCACCTTGTACTCGCTCATGTGCCGGCCGATCGTGCGTGCGACGGCGAGCACGGATCGCAGGTCCGCGGAGCCGTCTTCCTCCGGGGGGGTGCCGACCGCGATCAGCTGAAAGTGACCGTGCTCCACCCCTTCCTCCGCGTCGGTGGTGAAGCGCAGCCGGCCGGCCGCGAAGTTGCGCCTGACGATGACGTCGAGACCGGGCTCGTGGATGGGAACCTCACCGGCCGATAGCAGCTCGACCTTGCGGCGGTCGACATCGACGCACACGACGTGATTGCCGGCATCGGCCAGGCAGGCGCCCGTCACCAGGCCCACGTAGCCGGAGCCGAAGATGGTAATTCGCATTCGTAATACTCTGATTTAGCAGAGAAAAATGGGCGTACAGAGTAGCGTTTTCGCAGGGTCAAGTAAAGTTGGCGCGCGCCTCTAGACCCAGGGGTCGCGTTTGAGTTTCTCCTCCCACGCCAGGGAGCTCGAGACGATGGCGCGCAGATCATCGTAGCGCGGTTGCCAACCGAGCTCGGTCCGGATCCGGTCCGCGCGAGCCACGAGATAGGCCGGATCGCCCGGGCGGCGCGGTTCCTCGCGAATCACGAGTTGCTTGCCGCCGACGCTCTCCACCATGCCGAGCACCTCGCGCACCGAGTACCCATGCCCGTAGCCCACGTTCAATGTCACGGAGCGGCCGCTGGAGCGTAGATAATCGAGCGCCCGCAAGTGGGCAGCGGCCAGGTCTTCGACGTGCAGGTAGTCGCGTACGCCCGTTCCATCGGGGGTGGGGTAGTCGGTCCCGAAGATGGACACGTGGCTGCGCTTGCCCACCATCGCCTCGCAGGCTACTTTGGTTAGCAAAGTAGCGCCGGGGGTCGCCTGGCCGATCCGGCCGCCCGGGTCGGAGCCGGCCACGTTGAAATACCGCAGCGCCACGTAGCGCAGCGGATTCACCGCTGCGACGTCGCGCAGCATCCACTCGCTCATGAGCTTCGAGGTCCCGTAGGCGTTGATGGGCCGGGTCGGCGAGTCCTCCCCGGCATAGCCGTCCTCGGGCATCCCGTAGACCGCCGCGGTCGATGAAAATACGAAGTGCGCGACCCCGTGATCGATCGAGGCCTGCAGCAAGGAGCGCGTCGAGCAGGTGTTATTCCCGTAGTACTTGAGCGGCAGCGCCACGGACTCGGGCACGATGGTGTGGGCGGCAAAGTGCATCACCGTGTCGACTCGGGCGTCAACCATCAGGCGCGACACCAGCGCTTGATCGCCGACCTCGCCCACCACCAGGTCGGCTCCCATAACGGCCTGGCGGAACCCCTTGCCGAGGTTGTCCAAGACGAGCACGCGCTCGCCCCGCTCGAGCAGCTGGCGCACCACATGGCTGCCGATGTAGCCCGCACCGCCGGTGACCAGGATAGTGCGCTTGGACACTGAGGCGCGACTCGGCGGCTAAGGCCGGGCGGTGTCTGTGGGTCCCGTTGTGCCCGGGCCGGTGTTGCGCACGACGCGCCGCACCTTGAGGCTCGTGACCTTGCGATCGTCCGCCGGGAGCGCCGCTTGCCGCGCCCACACGAGATCGTGCGATTCAGGCGCCGGCTTGTACTCGACCACGACTTCGCTCAACAACTGCAGAGCGCGCGGACAATCGAGGCGCCCCATCGCGGAAAGGATCTCGTCGAGCATCGCTTGGATTCGTTCCCACGGCAGGGAATGCTCGATGGCGCGCAGAATCATCGGGTGCTCGGTGCCGGTGACGTTGTTGCCGATCAAGAGCTCCTCGTAGAGCTTCTCCGCCGGGCGCAACCCCGTATACGCGATCTCGATATCGCCGTCCGGATGCTGCTCGTCGCGCACGGTCATGCCCATCAGGTGAATCATGCGTCTCGCCAGATCGCAGATGCGCACGGGCTTGCCCATGTCGAGCACGAAGACCTCGCCCCCATCGGCCATGGAGCCGGCCTGGATAACGAGCTGAGCCGCCTCGGGGATGGTCATGAAATAGCGGATCACTTCCGGGTGAGTCACGGTCACCGGCCCTCCCGCCTTGATCTGCTCGTTGAACAGGGGGACCACGGAGCCGGAGGAGGCGAGCACATTGCCGAATCGCACCATGCAGAAACGTGTCTTCGTGCCGCGGCGATGCACGCCCTGCAGCACCATCTCGGCGAAGCGCTTGGTCGCGCCCATCACATTGGTCGGGTTGACCGCCTTGTCGGTCGAGACGAGCACGAAGGTCTCGACCTCGGTCTCGTGCGCAGCCTCGGCCGTGTTCCAGGTCGAGATCACATTGTTGTAAATGCCTTCGATCACGTTCTGCTCGACGATCGGCACGTGCTTGTACGCGGCCGCGTGGTAGACCGTCTGCACCCGGTAGGCTTGGAAGATCTCGCGCATGCGCTGCTTCTGGTGACCATTGCCGATCAGGCCGACCAGCTCCACGTGCAAGGCATTCTGTTCCGCGAAAGTGCGCAGCTCACGCTCGATGTTGTAGAGGGCAAGCTCCGACATCTCGAAGAGCACCAATCGCTTCGGACCCAAACCGATGATCTGGCGGCAAAGCTCCGCGCCGATGGAGCCCCCCGCCCCCGTCACCATCACCACGTGTTCGCGGACGCAGGTGTCGAACAGGCCCGCCTTGGGGGGCACGGAATCGCGCCCCAGAAGATCGCATACATCCACCTCGCGAATGTCCTCGACGTTCGCCTTGCCGGTGACGATCTGCTCGAATTCGGGCACCGTCTGGACGTGCACGCCCAAAGGCTCGAGCGAGCTCAGGATCTCGCGCCGGCGCCTTCGGGTGAGCGAGGGTAGCGCGAGCAGGACACGGTCGAGATTTCGAGCCTTGATGAGCGCCGGCAGCTCGTCGGGCGCATACACCTTGATTCCGTTCACCATACGCCCGTGCAGACTGCGATTATCGTCGATGAAAACCAAGGGATCGAAGGCTCGGGTGGCGGAAAGCACCGTCGACAATCTCGCGCCGGCCTCCCCGGCACCATAGATGGCGACCCGGGCTTCGGTGGGCTGGATATGACGCGTCAAAAAGTAGTAGCGCACCAGAAACCGCGAGCCGGCGATGTACAGCAGCGCGAGGCAGGAATACATCGTAACCACGCTCCAGGAGAGCGCCGGCAACTGCAGCCAAAGGCCCAAAAGAGCCAGCAAAATCCCGCTCAGCATCACCGCGAAGCCGACGGCAAAAACGGCCTTGTGGCCGATGTAGCGGATCACCGCGCGATACAGACCGAAGCGCATGAAGATAGGAATGCTGACCGCGACGGAGGCGAGATAAGCAGGCCAGTCGGCGAGGTCTAAGACTGGATGACCCGCCTTCAGGGTCATGGCTGACCAGAGCGCGAACGGCATCATCAGCGCATCGGTGCAAACCGCGATAACACGTTTTGTCCCGCGGGGCAAGTCGGCCTTTAGCCGTACATATCCGTCAGCAGTGCTCACATTGTTCGCTCTCAACCCGAGCCTCCATGTCCGATGCACTGGCCTCGCATCCGGGCCCTTTTACATTCCCGCATCGGCCATCAATAAATCGATGCAGGAATATTGTTGCTTTCCTTGGCTCCCGTCCAGTGTACAGAGATTACCTGTCGAAATATTTACTTCGAGTTAATGCTGCCAACGCGGCGCGTCCGGCATGGTTGACCGGCGTGTCACGGAACCGGTACAGAAATTTACAATCGTGCTTCCGCAAAATGCATTTGAAACCATGCATACGTGCTTTCGATGCCCTGCGCGAGGGATATCTTCGGGTGCCATCCGAGGCCAGCCAGCCTCGAGGTATCCAAGAGCTTACGAGGCGTTCCGTCCGGCTTGCTATGGTCGAAAACCAGGCGCCCTTTGTAGTCAACGACTGACACGATAAGTTCCGCGAGTTCTCGTATGGTGACGTCCTTGCCCCAGCCGATGTTCACTATAGGCTCGTCGTCATAAGCGTGCAAAAGATAGAGCACCGCATCGGCCAGGTCATCGACATGCAGGAACTCACGGCGGGGCGTGCCCGTGCCCCAAACGGTCACGCTCGCCTCGCCGCGCACCTTGGCTTCGTGTATCCGACGGATGAGAGCAGGCAGTACGTGCGAGCTCTGCGAATCAAAGTTGTCGCCAGGACCATACAGGTTGGTGGGCATGAGCGAGATGGCATTGAATCCGAACTCGCGTCGGAATGCTTGACACATCTTTACACCCGCTATCTTCGCGACCGCATACCACTCGTTGGTCGGTTCGAGGGGACCACTCAGCAGGTATTCCTCTTTGATCGGCTGCGGTGCGAGCCTCGGATAGATGCAGCTCGAGCCCAAGAATACGAACTTCGCCACCCCGCTGCGATATGCCGAGTCAATGACGTTATCCTGGATGAGGAGATTGTCGCGTATGAATCGTGCCGGTTGCGCGTTGTTGGCGTATATCCCTCCGACCCGCGCCGCCGCCATCAAGACCGTGTCCGGCCGTTCCGCCTCGAAGAATCGGCGCACCTGCGACTGCTCGGTCAGCTCGAGCTCCTCGCGTGTCCGCAGCAGCAGATTCTCATAACCTGCGGCCTTGAGCCGGCGCACCAACGCCGAGCCCACCAAGCCGCGGTGTCCGGCCACGAAGATCCGCGAACTTTCGGAAATCGGCATGGTGCTACTCGTGACGGCTGTAGACCTTATAACCTTGCTTGGCGACCAAGGCGTCGCGCTTCGCGACTTCCAGGTCCTGCTGGACCATCTCCGCCACGAGCTCCGGAAACTCGATTTCAGCGGTCCAACCGAGCTTCTCCCGGGCCTTGGTGGCATCGCCGAGCAGACTCTCCACCTCGGTGGGGCGAAAGTAGCGGGGATCCACTCGAACGATCGTCCGCCCGTTGGCGCGGTCGATCCCGACCTCGTCACCGCCCTGCCCCTGCCAGCCAATGGCCATGTCGAGATGCGCCCCCGCGGCGGTCACGAAGTCGCGCACCGAATATTGCTTGCCGGTCGCAATCACGAAGTCCTCGGGCTCTTCCTGTTGCAGCATCAGCCATTGAGCGCGCACATAGTCGCGAGCATGACCCCAATCGCGGCGCGAATCGAGATTGCCGAGATATAGGGTCTGCTGAAGCCCAAGTCGAATACGGCTCAAGGCGCGGGTTATCTTGCGCGACACGAACGTCTCGCCGCGCAAGGGCGATTCGTGGTTGAAGAGGATGCCGTTGCACGCGAACAAGCCATAGGCCTCGCGATAGTTGACGGTTATCCAGTACGCATACACTTTGGCGGCACCGTAGGGGGAACGCGGGTAAAAGGGCGTCGTCTCGCGCTGCGGGACCTCGTGCACTTTCCCGAACATCTCGGAAGTCGATGCCTGATAGAAACGGGTCTTGCTCTCCAGCCGCAGAATCCGCACGGCCTCGAGCAGTCGCAGCGTACCGACAGCGTCTGCGTTGGCCGTGTATTCCGGCGTGTCGAAGGACACTGCCACGTGGCTCTGTGCCGCGAGGTTGTAGATCTCGTCGGGCTGAACCTCCTGGATGATGCGAATGAGATTGGTCGAATCCGTCAAATCACCGTAATGCAGCTTCAGCCGCACGTTCTGTTCGTGCGGATCCTGGTACAGATGATCGATGCGGTCGGTGTTGAACGATGAGGCACGCCTCTTCACGCCGTGAACATGATAGCCCTTCGACAACAGGAGCTCGGCGAGATAGGCGCCGTCTTGCCCCGTGATTCCGGTGATCAGCGCGGTCTTGGCCAATGCAGCCTCCCTACCCGCAATCGCAGAGGGCGGTGGCCAGATACGTGAAGCGCATCTGGGCCGCCGCCGGCAACAGCGTCAACAAGCTCCTTCTGACGGCGTGCCGCAGCACACCGAATCGCGGACTCATATGCTTCTCGTACGCGAGAGTCGTGTCATGGACCTGGAGTTCCTTGACCGTAAGCCCGGATGTCTCGAGTAGATTATGGAATGTCGTGGCGGTGTAGAGGTTGATGTGGCCATGGGCACGGCAAATTGGAATCTTCCTCTTCATATCGAAGGTCAAGTCGAGCGGAACCTCGATGATAGCCCGCCGCGCAACTCGTTTGATCTCTTTCAGAAAAGCTCGTTCGTGTTCGACGTGCTCCAATACATGCATGGAGATGGCGAGGTCGAATTCCTTATCGGCGCTTGGTATCGCATATCCATCGAACTTCACCACGTCGACGCCTTTGAGCTGCCTCTCGGAAATCGCCTCGATTCCGGTCGCAGAGATCTCGAGAGCCGTGATCTGTCGCGCGAGCCCCGAGCTCGACAAAAGCTCTACGAAGCTGCCTTGCCCGGCTCCCACATCCACCACTTTCCCAAGGGCGCTCGAACCGGTCAGCGCCGTCACATGATCCATGCTCATTTGAGCCGAAATCTTCCGCTTTTTATCCAATTCGGAGTCGCCATAATAGCTCTCGTACATGGACTGCAGACCGTCATCCATCGCGTGAGTCATTCGGCCTCCGTTCACATCCCCAATGGATGGTAGTCGGCTTGAGCTTGCGAGGCAATCAATGGCCCGGAAGACATTTGTTGCCGGAAACCTTGGCGTTGCCGACCGCAACGAGCCGGATGCAATTCGAATTCGGGCCCAATCCCTGGCACACATTGTCGGTGCAAAGCACGTCGGAGATCGATCCTCCGTCCGTGGGCAACAATTCGATTTGCGGATACGTACCGCCGAAGCATGAGTTGCCCGTTATGGAGATATTGGAGATGGCAATGGCATTGGCGTGCACGAAGATACAGCGGCCGACGGTCCCTGGGTCGCGCGCGGCGGAGTTGCCGCTTACAGTGACGTTGGACGTGGCATCGATGCGGATGGGCGAGGCGGGATTTCCGGCCGGCAGGCTCGCGGTATTGCCTGAGACCGTCACGGGACCCTTCGACGAGACGATGAGTATTGCATCGTGAGCTCGCATGTCGCTCACGGTGTTGCCCGACACGCTGACCGGCGCGGCACTCGCCGAAATGCCGGCTATCCCGATCCCGGCGGGGGCAAGGCTTTGTTGCTTCGTCTGAACGCAGCAGTTGCGGACCGTGTTATTGGTGACCGATGTGCCGCCGGCGCCCGCGCCCACCACATAGATCCCGGCACCCGCATTGTTCTCGAGGACTGATCCTTGAATGTCCTGGATGCTGTTTCCGGTGATCTGATTGTAACTGTTCCCCGCGGTCGGCATGTACACCATGATCCCGTAGGCTTTATGTTGTCCGACGATATTGTTCCTGACCTGGTTGTAGCTCGGGAGGGAGTTGTTGTAGGGATCCTGAATCGCAATGCCGTGCCAATTGCCGCCGGAGCAGTGGTTGTTCACGATGACATTGGTGTGCGATTGATCATAGACGCATACATCGGCCGAGTCCTGCACCGAGCCGGCAAAGTCGTGGAAATGGCAGCCATTCACCGTGCAATGCGTCGAGCCGTGGATCAGCACCCCCGCCCAGTTGCATCCAATGATCTCGCACTGATTGCAGGAGCATCCCGTTGATTGGAAGAACTCGACCGCCCCGGTGTGCGCCTTGGCACTCACCGACGTCGTCATGAGCTTGAGGTTCTCCACGACGACTCCGCTCGCACCGGAAGCCACGAAAATGCTCCTACCACCGTCAACACACGTAACCGTGGTAGCCGCGGTGCTCGCACCACGGACGGTAACTCCGGACGGAATCCTGATATTGCCGGATACGAGATACGTGCCCCCTGCCGTATCGAAGGCAAGCTCGTTGCAGTTGCAGGCGGCTTGAATGGCCGCGGTGGAATCCGCCTGTCCGCTTGGGTCTGCGCCGTAACGACGCCAATCCCCTGGGCATAGCGAGGCATCGACGATTTTCGCGCCCGCGGCGGTCTCCGCCGGGGTCGCCTCGCCATTGCCCGCATTGCAGGTTTGTGCGAGTGCTTTCCGCGGAACGGCGAGGCTCGCCGCCGCACAGATCGCGAGAAGCTTGCTGAGATCGCGACGACGCATTTCCCCACTCCTGAAGAAGCTCAAGGACGCGTTAGACTCAATCCGCGCTGTCTGGTTTCCCGGCCCCGGCGATGACGACGAGAAAAAATATCGGAGCCAGCGCCGCCGCCAAGCTTGCGGTTGCGTGCTGCGGCGACGCGTCGGCATACCAAGCCCAAGGCAGCAGCCAAAGCACGTTGATCGCAATGGAACCCAGCGTCACGCGCCGATGACTCTGGTAGCGTCGCGCCAGGCGCTGATAAGCATGCGATCGGTGGGCTTCAGCCCAGCGCTGCCCGCCGATGATTCGGCGCAGGAGAGTAACCGTAGCGTCCGAGAGGAATAGTCCGCCGAGGATGACCCATACCTGGAGCGGAATGGCGCCGCGAACACTCGCCTCGAGTTCCAGCATCGGGATCATGAGGCCCAGAAAGCCGCTGCCCACGTCTCCCATAAAGATCCTCGCCGGCGGCCAATTCCAAATCAAGAATCCGGCACTGGCCGCGCACAGACACAGCATGGCCGCGGTGGTGCCCGGGTCTCCCTGCCGCGAATTGATCCACGCCGCCGCAGCCGTCACAAAAACCGCTTCACTGCCCGCAAGGCCGTCGATTCCGTCCATAAAATTGAACAAGTTGGTCGACCACGTCAGCGCGAATAAGGCACACAGCGCACCCACCCAGACATTGCCGAATCCCACTGCCGGCAGCCACGGCGCGGACTGCCGATACATCCAGATCAAGAAAATGCCCGCGGCCAGGACATGTGCGCAGAGGCGAACGGACGCCGGCAAGGAATGCCTGTCGTCCACGAAGCCCGCCACCGCCACGATTCCGCCGCACACCAGCAGAATAATCACCGAGGTCAAATCGATTAATCGGTCCAGCTGCAGAACCGGCAGCGCGACCGCGTAGGTGGCCACAAGGGCCAATCCGCCGGCACGCGGCGTTGGCAACGAATGCGAGCTGCGCGCGTTCGGGATATCGAGGATGTTTCGCCGCGTCGCGTAGCGGCGCGCGAGGTCCGTCAATATGACTGAGGCCACGCCGGACCCTGCGATCGCATTGACGGCGAACGCATTCAAGTCCGCTGCTCCAGGTAATCGGCCGTGGTCCGCGCCAATTCCTCATCGACGCTCATCGGAGGCGTCCAGCGAAGAATGTCCAGGGCCGGACGAGCATCCACCAAGAATGAGTCGCATAACCGCGACGCTTCGGCGCCACGCCCGACCAGCATGGCGAGCGCCTTCAACAGGGTGGGCGGGCAGGGAAAGAGTCGCGTGCGGCGGCGCATGAGGACGGCAATGCGCGTCATCAGATCCGGAGTCGAAATATCCTCTCCATCGTTCACCAGCCAAACGCGTCCCCCGGATCGCGGGTGCTTCATACAAGTCATCAGGAAGTCCACGAGATTCCCCACGCCCACGAGGCTCCGTCGATTGTCGATGGAGCCTAGCGGCAGCGGGCAGCCGAGCTCCGCGAGCCGGAGCAGCCGCTTGAAATTGGCGCGCACGCCGGGCCCGTAGACGAGCGGGGGTCGGACAATGGCGAACTCGATCCCCGTACGCGAACAGATATCACGAATCACACTCTCCGCCGACGCCTTCGATCGAGCGTAACTGTCGTGCGGCTCGGGAGGATCCTCCGCCCGGTAGGGCCGCGCACCGGCACCTTCGCCGTTGACCTTGGCGCTGCTCAAGAATACGAGCCTCTTCACGCCGGCGCGCGCCGCCTGTTCAGCCACGAAGCGCGAACCGCCGACGTTGATTTGCTCGTATATGTCGTGTTCTTCGCGACCAAACCGATGCACATGCCCCGCCAGATGTACGACACATTCGACCGAGCGCAGAGAACGGTGCCAATCCGCCGGCTGCGCGCATAGCGGCAGATATGCGGGGATCACACCGGGAATGGCCGTGCGCGGGCTGTTCTCACGATGCCCTGCCACCACCCGCCAGTGTTGCTGGACCAGCGCAGTACAGAGGTGTACCCCCACGAATCCATAGGCGCCAGTCACCAATGCGCTAGAAATCAGATCATCTCCAGCAATTTGATTGGAAAACGCAGAGAGAGCTTTGCCAAATTCGTCTTCACTTCGTTCATCGCGCAAGCGCGCCGCATCTCACGGGTAATCTGCAACTTACTGCGCCACCCGCGATTGCTCAGTCCCCCGGTAGGCATCCTTACCATCGGTTCGTTCAAACAGCGATATACGGTGTGGTTCCTCACGAACACGCGCAAGCACAGCTCGAAGTCCGCGGCAATGCGGAAGCTCGTATTATATTCCCCGATGCGTTGATAAACCTCTTGGCGTAGAAAGAGACTGGGGTGAGCCGGCATGAACCCATAGGGCATGAGTTTCGGCGAGAAACTCCTCGATCTGTATCGCCGGATCACTCGCTCGTGGTTTGCGGCGTCCACGACCAGCACATCCGAGAACGCCGCCTGGACTCCGGCGCCAGACAGGGCCTTCGCCAGCCGCGATACGGCTCGCGAGGAAATATACGTGTCGCCGCTGCTCAGAAATGCGATCGCATCTCCGCTGGCCTGACGCAACCCTTTGTTGAAAGCATCGTACACGCCATTATCCGGCTCCGAGATAACGTGCGCCAGGCGGCCTGCGTTTGCCTTCGCAATGGCCAAAGTGCCGTCCGTCGATCCGCCATCCACCAATATGTGCTCGATATCCTCATGGTCCTGCGCGGCGACCGAGCGCAGCGTCTCGGCGATCGAGTCGGCGCAGTTGTAGCTCGCCGTGATGATCGAGACCTTCATCGGCCAAGCGATCCAGCGCGCCCCACAGCTCTGATCACCGTCAAAAATTCCTGCGCATAGCGTGCGACCGCGGCACGACTGGATGCTTCCGCTTTTATCGCAGCGACGGCGCGGCCGCCCTTATCGAGCGATGGGTACGAGCGGAGCATCGCCGCAAGCTCCTCGCAGCGGGAGGGATCGAAGAAGTCCGCCGCCGGCGCCTGTTCACGATGCACCGGAAGATCGGACAGGATCATCGGCGTACCGGCCGCCTTCGCCTCCTCCACGGTCGTGCTCCAGCCCTCCGAAATCGAGGGATTGAGCAAGGCGGCGCAACCTTGCAGAAGCGCCGTTACGTGCGGGTCCGGAATCATCCCCAATAAACGGAAACTCTCGGCCACACCCAGTTCCGCAATCAATCGTCTCAACCGGTTCCAATGATCCGGATCGCCGCGATCCATGGGATTGCCGGAAGCGGCGACCGTGATCTTGACTCCCGATTGTCGCAGCAACCCCAGGGCACGAATCACGCACTCATGGTTCTTGTGCCGCCAGAATTGATTGGGCAGGAAGAAATAATCTGCCGGAAGATCGTATGAGTCGGCGACGAGCCGAACTTCGTCAAATGAGAGGCGCGGTTTCGCGGCGATCGCAAATCTCACCACATGGGTCCGGCCGCGAGTTGACGGATAAAATCTCTCGCAGTGTAAGCGGGCATCCTCGCTGCTTAACATAATGCCGCGCCCCGACCATATCTCTACGCGAAAACCAAGTTCTCGACGCCAATACGCCCGGCTAGAGAAGAGTTCTCTCAATAATCGGTGTTGAAAATCTGCCATCCACGCGATTACCGGCTGCCGCAATCGCCATCCAAAAAATTGCGCCGCTTCGATGACCACGTCGATACGATGCTGGTCGAAAAGGTCGCCGATGGTGCGGTCGGCACCCAACAAGAGGGCATTCGCGAACGCCCTTTCCCTGCGGGACTGTCTGAAAGCCGGCGAACGCACCACCTGCGTGCCCGGCACCTCCGCAAAGCGCGCCACGTCGACCTCTGCAACGTCATCTCCGAAGAAGACCACACAGCGCAGCTCCGCCGCGAGGTGCTCGCTCGAGACCTTGACCAAGTTCAGCAGGTAGTTGTAGCCGCCGGTCCATATCTTGCGATCCGTAACTCCTAGTCCGATGCGGATCATCCCGCACGCGGCTCGTTCGACGGAAAAATGCGCCGAGTGCTCACGGCAGCGTAGCCGCGGGCGGCAGCTGCAACAGGCGGATGCTATTGCTGACGTGCTCATTGCCCGCATCCGGATCGGTGCCGGCCGAACCGGCGATGACGGTCAACGTCGCCGGATTGATGCTCTCATCTTCATAGCAGGTCGCCGCGTGACGGGGTTCGAGCGTGTTGCCGTCGGGGAGTCCGGAACCCCAATCGGCTTTCAGCTGCTTCCAGGTGACTCCGTCTTTCGTGTACCAGACGTCCGAGTGATTGGCCCCATACCTCGGCGTGAGCGTTCCGGCCGAGTCGTTCCAGTCCGTGGGCGCGTAACCGCCGGTCAGCCAGATGATCCCTTCGCTTCCCGACGCGATGCAGCCCCACATGCGTGCGGACCACTGCGTGCTGGTGCTGCTTTGGGTCCAGGTTATTCCGTCGGCGGAGGACCAGATGTCGCCATACACCGCGGAATAGTTGCAAGCGCCCCCGCCTTCGATCCATATTTTCCCGAGCAGCACGAAAGCGACGGGACCGCAGCGCGGCGTGAAGCCTGGGATGAGTCCGAGGTTGGTCCAAGTGCGTGCTTGCGGATCGGTGGTGCTATAAACCTCGCCTGAGTCTGGCTGCAGGAAGAACAGGGTGTTCCCCAATTGCAGCGCGCGTGAATTCTCGGTGGCTCGCGATCCGGCTTGTGGGCCCGGAACAGCGGAACCGTCCGGCAAATTGGCTCTAGCCCACGTCGTTCCATTCGCCGAACTCCACACGGTGCTCCCGATCGCGAACAGACGGCCATTCCACGGGACGATGGCACTGTAGGAATCGTAGAAGTCGCTGGGCACCGCTACATCCTGCACGCCATTATTGACGACCGGATAGGTGTCGCGAGGATTCTGGCGAAGTAGCCGTTGCGAAACTCGGCGCACCGTTCCACGTCGTGCCGGTCGGGTCGGTGGAAGACCATAGATCGAAGTAACTGCAGGTTGCGAAGCAGCTATTCGCGTTCTCCGGATCGTCGAAGCCCCCGCTGAACCACAAACGGCCGGCGAAAATGACGCCATGGGCACTGTCTCTGCCTCCGAACGGACCGTTCGGCGTCGACGCGTTCCAAGCAGACACCGGAACCGAGCCGCTCGCGCCAAGGTTCAATCCATCCGGACTCAGGTACACACCGCCGGTCGCGAACTGAGCCAGAATTCCGCCGCCGACTTTGACCAATCGGGTGATAGCCGTGTTCGCGTCGGCCGTGGCGGGCACGGTGCTGCCTCCGCCCCCCAGATCGCGATTGATGGGGCTGTAGTACGCGGCACCGCCCTGAAATAGTGTGACCACTGCATCCCCGCTGCCGGTCGCGACGACTTGTTGGATGCCGCGGCCGCCCGTATACACCGCAATGCTGCGCCCGCCCCCACCCAGGTCACGGCCATCGGGACTGAAGTAAACTTGGCCGCCGCTGAATACCGTGTCCAGCCCACCCGCGACCGGATTGATGGACAGCGCGAGCATCGATCCTCCGTAAGCGAGGACGCTATTCCCGCCTCCGTTGAGATTTTTTCCGTCAGGACTGAAATAGACCGTGCCGTTCGCGAGCAACGTATCGATGCCGCCCGGGACGGCTTCTATGTCGGTCACTTGGACCCCGCCACTCGCGCGGATCGTGGCACCGCCACCGCCCAAATTGAACCCGTCGGGGCTGTAGAACACTAGGCCATCGGGGAAAAGTGCGTCCGCCGCCGCGCTCCCGGGAACGGGGACAATTTTCGTGGGCGGACCCGTCTCGGTCCCCACTGCAACCGATACAGGGTCGGCAGCGTCGAGCTGCAGAGAAGGCTCATTTTGATTGAGACTCCCACTGCACGCTCCTAATCCGGTCAGCACAAAGGCCGAGCATAAGCGCACTCCAGCATTCATCACCGTACCTCGTTGAACTTAACCGCGCCGGCGCACGCAAACCTTAGACTTGACAGACTTGCGGCGCTTTATCTTTTCGTTTCTTAACGCGTGCCGCGGAAGATCGCGATATCTCAGCTTCCGCTATGTCCTACCCATCGCTACGGAAACGCGCCGTGGCCTGGTCAGTTGACAAGCGGACCATCGTCGCGTGCTCTCTTGAACCAATCGGCATAGCGCTGCACGCCGGCCACGAGCGGTACGTGGCAGGTAATTCCGGCGGAAATCATCCGCCGAGCATCGGCGACCAACACGACGGGATCGCCGCGCCTGGCCATGCCAGAGAATTCCACCCTCGTGGAGCGGTTCAGCGAGGTCCGCAGCAGCGCAACGATGTCTCGTACTGATACTCCCGCCCCAGACCCGCCGTTGAGGATTGGGCAGTCCGGGCTCGCAAGCTCCCCCGCGCGGTACATCATCGCCACGGCGTCATCGACATGCACCCAATCGCGAAGCTCCTCCCCGGTTCCTCCGAGCTCGACGAGCTCCACATCCCCCATCAGCTTGACGCTGCAGTCCCATAATAGCTGCTTGCGCAGACCCTCGCCATAGATCGAAAACATCCGGAGAACCGAGGTTTGCAGGCCGAACACCTGCGAATACTCGCGGCAGAGCTGCTCCATCATCCATTTGTGATAGCCGTATGGAGATATCGGCGCCGCCGGCCGCGACTCCTCCGCAGGTACGCCCTGGGTGTCGCCGTAAACCGCGGCGCTCGACGCCACCAATACTTTCGAGCGGGGCGAATGAGACCGCAACCACTCCAATAGTCTCGCGGTGGTATTGGTGGTACGCATGAAATCCTCGAACGGAGCATGCATCGAGGCACTCACCGCGGACCCCCCTGCGAGGTGAAAAACGAGGTCGGGCGTTCCATGATCACCCGCCAGGCGACCGAGCGCCTCGGCCGTGATCTCCGAATTGGACCACAGCGCCAATCCCGCCTGAGACAAGAGCTCCACGGGCAAGTGACCGTGACCGATACCGCAAACTATCAGCCCGCGGCCATGAAGATGCCGTGCGAGGCGGCGGCCGATGAACCCTCTGGCACCGGTGACCCAGGCTACCGGCATCGATCGCCCGCGCGGCCCTTACGCACGCTCATTTGCGGTCTGCTCCCGTATGAGGCGAGCGGGATTGCCCGCGGCAACGGTCCATGCCGGTACATCCTTGGTCACGATCGAACAGGCACCCACGATAGCGCCCTCGCCGATGGTCACGCCGGCCAGAACTGAGACATTGAAGCCGATCCACGCCCAGTTCTCGACCTTTACCGGCGCTATGCGCACTCCCTTCCAGCCCTTGCGGCCTCTGAGCCATTCCTCGACATCGTGCTCCCGTTCGCTTCTCACAAGGCTGTGAGAATGGTGGTCCAATATGGTAACTCCCCACGAAATCAGCACATCGTCGCCGATGTCAACGCATTCGGCGATGGACAGCAAGCCGCGTGCGACGAAAGTTCTTGCCCCGATCTTCAACCGGGCGCCGGACCGCTCGAATACCACGCGGCTCGCGAACATCGAATTGCAGCCCACCTCGATGCGGTTTTCGGACTTTGGCCTCAGCTTCCAGAAATCGACGCGGCTGCCGGCGCCGATGCTGATCGCGCCAAAGCGACGGCCCAGCGCGAGGCGATAGGTCGCCGATAGCGCGCGGCGAATCACTTGCGCGGACCTCCCGAAGCGCCTGGCTCGAGAGAGGCGCGGTAGTCGCTCAACCGCCGCTGTACCAAGGCATTCCAACTGAATTGCTCTATCATTCGACGTGCCCCGACGCTGCCGAGTTGGCGTCGAGCCTCTCGATCCAGCAGCCTCGACAAGACGCTCTCCAAGGAGGCCTGATCGTTCAGTTCGTAGGTGAGCCCGTTCCCATCGATTCTCTCGACTGCGCGCAGCGTGTTGTTGACCACCACCGGCAACCCGCACGCGGCTGCATCGAGCATCGAGGTTGATTCTTGCGTGGGCCATACGCCCACATCAGCGGCGCGGTAATAATCAACGAGCTCTCGATGAGGCACGAAGGGCAGCACGATGCTCGCTCCATGTGCCGCTATCGCGGCTCGCTGCTGACCGTCTCCCAAGAAGAGCGCTCTCACTTCGGCGCCCCGCGCCCGCATGGACTCGACGGTTCGGGCCAATAACAGGGGATTTTTCGCTTCCGTAAATTGCCCGGTATAAATGTACAAGATCTCCTGCGGCTGTACGCCGAGCCGCTCGCGCAGCATCGCCCTTTTTTGCTGTTGCTCCGGAGTCGATATCGGACTCAACAGATCGGTGTCCACACCGAGCGGAGCGACCGCGACCTTTTCCCGCTGCACTCCGAAAAACCGGATGGCGACATCGGCACAATCCGATGTCGCCGCATAGCATTTCTCGGTCCGCGTGCTGACGAACCGCCCGGATACCCACCGGGAGAAAAAATTCTTGATCCTCGCGGGCTCGACCCAGAGGGATTCTCGATTCGCGAGCGGAAAGACGGAAGCGGTGGTATGCGCGGCAGTGAACAGCTTATAGGCCAGACGGGGTTTAAGGACTGCGGCATCGACTGCCACCCAACCGATCGATAGAAAAGACTGCACGACGTCAGGCTGAATACTCGCGAGCTTCTCGCCAAGCCCGACGAATCTCGGATGGCCCGCGACTTGCCGATGCTTGAGGCAATGCAGCCGGAAGTCCTCGTACGTTTCCTCCTGACCCGGCGACATGGTCTTCAGCTGCTTGAAATTTGCGTAGGGATTTTCTTGCGCATTTTTGAAAAAATAATGAGGCATATCCATCGTAATGTAATGCACCTCGACGCCAAGCCGCGCGAGATATCTGGGGAGCATGTTCACGATGTAGCCCATGCCGCGGGGAAACCAGTAACTCAGTAATGCGACTCTCAACGCTCGGCTCCATTTACCCGGTGCAGATTTCATTGGAACGGCCGGCAACACGCGACTGCACCAGAGAGCGCAGCATCCGAGCTCCGCCTCGATACCGCATCCAGCCGCCGATGACGGCTGCCATGACCACAGCATACGCAAGAATTCTAAGCATTAGATGGCTAATTTGGTGCGTCAAGAAGCCGAGAATCAACGCAAAAATCGCCGCGATTACCGCGCTTAGGCAAGCGCGACGGAAATCTGCCAGCGGAAATCCGCAGGCGAGGAAAGTGGCCAGGAAGTAGATCCAATAATAAACGAGCGCCAGCGCACTGAATACCCAGACCACGCCGACGGGGTCGATCGACCGCGACAGCAAGGCGACGACGGTCACGGAGACCAACGTAAACCCGGCCTCCAGCGAAAATGCCACGCTTTGACGGCGAAACGAGTCGAACGCGCGATCCAGCCAGCAGGTCGTCGCGAGCAGCAGCGCGGGTCCCGCGAGCGCCTGGAGATAAGGCCCGGTGCCGTGCCACTTGTCGGAGAGCAGCGCCTCCGTGAGCGACGGCGCCTCGATGGCAAAGGCCGTATAAGGCACTACCATGAAGACGAAAGCGGTCTCTACCAGGGCGGCCGCGAAGCGGCCCACCGAGACCCGGTCGCCCCGGCTGGCAATGCCGAAAAACACGGGCGACACCGCGCTGTAAACGAGCGAGTTGGGCGCGAATACCACTCGATAGGCCAGCCCAAAGCGGCCGACCACTGCGGCGCCGGCTCCGATGCCCAGAGCCAGTTGTATGAGCCTGTCCCGCGCGGATGAGGCGAGTGCATACCCGACCATGTACGTCGGAAATCTGCGGTACTTCCGCGCGACGAGTTTTATGCTGCGCCAAGCATCCGCGAAATTTCCGCATGACAGCCGCGCCGGGGAACGGCGGCCGCGCAATACAAAAAAAGCGAGGCATGCCGTCTGCAAGCCCAAGGCGCAGGCAAACCCCCAGATGAGTGCGTGCAGCTGTTGCGAAACGCGCGCAAGGGACAATTGGGCGGCGACGGTTGCCACGCAAAAGAGGAATTGTCCCCATCCGATCAGCAAAAAGCGGCCCTCGCGAATGCACCATCCCGTCAGACTCCGCTGCGTCGTCCCCAATGCGGTGGCGACGGCCAGGCCGCAGCCAAAATCAATGCCGGTAGCCGCCCATAGATCAGGGAACAGTCCGACGTAGGCCTCTACGAACGTCAGCGCTGCGATCAGGATCGCTACGCCAAAGCCGATCAACAACATCAACCCGGCCACGGCGGCGGCCAGTCCGTCGTCGCGCGGCAGAACGACCGCCGAATCGTATCTCATGCCGGCCAGCACGCTGAGCACGGTGAACGTCCCAAAGAAGATGACGTACTCTCCGTATGCGCTCGGATCGAAAATCCTCGAGTAAAGCGGCAAGGAGCCGACGATCACGAGCTGCCCTGCGGCGGTCAAGGCGCCCAATCCAGCCACGCGCGAAACGACGCTGAAAGCCATGCGACTTTCAGCTGATCCAGCGCAATCGATGCTTGAGGATCCGAAAGAGATCGATGCCCCTGCCCATCACCCAATGATTCTGAAGATTGGGATAATCGCTGTAGCGCTTCTTCGGGGCTGCCATGATCGCGGCGAAATCTTCCCTGGAAATGCCCAGCTTCTTGGTCACGAAGACCGTATCCGGCTCGATCCAGTCGGGCGGGTACGCCGGCTCGGCGATCTCTTTCAGGGCATCAGCCCGTGTGATCTGCCCGCTGCAGATGAGCGTGGATAGATGCATTCGCCGTTTGTCGTATCCGAACTTGTGCGGAAGAATCCAACCTTGATAGAAGCGCGTATATATGGATTCGTAGTGCTTTCCGCCGTAATCCTCCCACCCGAAGTCCTGCATCAGCATGCGTTTTGCCGATTGCTTGTCGTAATCCAGATAATCGAGCAGATAAACCGCTCTCGGCCGATGCATGACGATGTTGAAGACGAGCGTGGGCACTGGAACGAGCGGGAAATATTTGAGCCGCTTGCCGGTAAATTGCTTGTAAATACCGTGTATATAGCGGCGGTCCCAATGGCCCTGCGACCACTCGCGGACGTGAATGCCCTCCGTTCGAAAATTTATCCCGCTGATGTAATACCCCACGCCGTGTTTGCTCGTGGCGTTGCAAAATGACGCCACGATCGCATGATCGGAGGGGATTTCCGAGTCAGGCGTGGACGCGCGCAGGAAGGCCAGTTGCAGGTCGCGGAACTCCTTCCAGTTGAGCACCACCGTGAACAGGTCGATGTTCAGCGGATCGAGGATTCGCTTGATGTTTCCGACTGCCTTTTCGGAGTTCCAGCCATTGTCGACGTGGACGGCAAGCGCGCGCAATCCCAGTTCCTTGACCTTGATCGCGACGAAGCTCGAATCCACTCCGCCGCTCACGCCGATGACGCAGTCGTACTCCTTGCCGTGGCCGCGCCGCTTCATCTCCTCCACCACGGCGTCGAGCCGACGCGCGCGCTCCTCGGCAGGCAGCGCATAGAGCGCCGCTCGTTTGAACCAGCCGGTACAGTGATTACACCACCCGTTGTCATCGAACACGATATCGGGATCGCTCGTGTCCATGATGCACCGAGTGCAGATTCGATAAGTTCCCATCGTCAGGCTCGTCCTCCATGAGATTGCATCAGGGATGCAATCTCGCTCGGCCGGGGATAGCTGATCAGAGGAGCCTTGTGCTTGCCGTGCAGGACGAACATCGTGCCCGCCGCGGCGGCAGCGACGCTGCTCGACTGCATTAGCAGCCTGATATCTTCGAGACTGCCCGCCCCGCCGCACGCGATCACCGGTATCCCCACCGCGCGGCTGACGTCGTTCATCAGCGCCACGTCGTATCCGCCGCGCGCTCCCTCGAGATCGATCGACTGCACCAACAGCTCTCCCGCACCAAAGCCTTCCATCAGCACGGCATATGCGCGCGGATCGATTCCCGTGCTGCGCGTGCCGCTTGCCGTCCACACCTCACGCCGGCCGAGCAAGGTTTTTCGAACGTCCACCGACACCACGACGCTCTGGGCCCCGAACATGGCCGCCGCTGCGGATATGAGCTTGCCGTCGGTCGCCGCCGTGCTGATCACGACCTTCTCGATGCCGATCGAGAGGATGCGCTGTATTTGTTCCAGCGAACTGATTCCGCCTCCATAGGCCAACGGCATGAAGGCTTCCGAGGCGAATTCCTCGATCATCGAGTAATCGGGCTCGCGTTTCTCGCAGCGTCGCCCTGATGTCGACCACCACCAACTCGTCGCATTCCAGATCGTTGAAGATCTTGACTGCGTTGATCGGATCACCCAGATAGAGTGGGTCCTTGAAGCGGCGCGTCTTGAATAACTCGCCGTCGGCGAACTGAAGGCACGGAATCACCCGCGGGCGCAGCGAATTCATGAGGTCGCGAAATTGCTCAATAGCTTGCAGGCCGAACCGATGACTCTTCTCGGGATGGAACTGCACGCCACAATATGGCCCCGTCGACGATTGCCGCGGAGAAGTCGGACCCGTATGTGCAGGAGGCGAGGCTATTGCCGGAGGACTCGCAAATGACTCGAAACGAGTGGACGAAGTAGAAACGGCAATCCGCCGACAGATCACGCGCGAGCGGATGATCTGATTTTTGCCACTTTACGGTGTTCCAGCCCATATGCGGAATCCGCAGTCCCTCGGAGTTGGGAAATCGCCTCGTATGAGCGCGGATCAAGCCGAGACCGGGCATGTCACCTTCCTCGCTGGCGAGCGTCAGCATCTGCATGCCGACGCAGATGCCCAACATCGGCCGGCGCGCGGCGGCGAATTCCAGCACCGCGCCGCGAAGACCGGACTTCTCGAGAGCGCTCATGCAGGCGTCGAAGGCCCCGATGCCGGGGACGATCAGGCGCTTGGCCTGCGACACGGACTCCGGGCTCGTGACGACTTCCGCCGCAATCCGCAGCTTGCGGAACATATTGCATATCGAGCCCAGATTGCCGATGCCATAGTTGACGATGCTTACCTCGGCGTTCGACTCGGTGCCGCTATGGGCCATAAATGTATCGCTCGCGCCACGTTCGGACAGCCGACCATTCTACGCCAGACATGCGAGCGATGGTAACGGGACACTGAGAAGTGCACGGCAGGGGCGGTTTCAGCGCAGATTCGCACGGCCCTGCGCCGACTGCAGCGCAGGCGCGGCCTGCGAGCGGGGACGGCGGTACAAATCGCGGAACAGCGCCGCGGATGCGAAGGCGAACAGAGGAATGAACAGCAGCCCACCGGACAGAAATGCGGTGAACGCGGAAGTTACCTGCAATTGGTACAGTCCGTACATTCCGCTGCCGAGCAGGGCGAGCGCAAGCGGTGTCTTCCCGAGACTGAGGACGAAGATGTCGAACGTCTTGACCACGTAGCCCACGATCAGGGACATGGCCACGACGCCGCCGTACGAAAAATCCACCCATGCATCGCCGATGAAGAATGAATCGAAGGTCGCGCCGTCCGCGCCGAAGAAATTGGCTACCCTGGCGTGAGCGGAAAGGAGCTCGCCGCTGCCGAACAGGCTATGAATCAAGCCGATGTTCATTCCCCAGGCGTGCGGCAGATAGCGCGGGTACACGTATAGAGTCTGGTACACCACTTCGTTGTTCACCTCGAAGAAGCGATAGCCCAGCCACTCGATAATGCTCCCGCTGTCCAAGTCCGGGAGCGCGATGTGAGCAGCGAAAGCGGCGCCCGCGGCCACAACCACCGAAAAATCAGCACTCGACCGATGCCGAACTCGAGCCGGCGGGGAAGCTGGAAGACCGCCATCAGCTGCAGCAAATAAACGAGCCACGGGATCTTCTCGAAAGTACCGAGTTTTCCCGCGAACACCGCGGCACAGACGAGCAGCCCGATCGCAAACAGATAGCGCTGCTTGGTGGCGATGCCCTTCATCAACAGCAGAAAACTGATGAAAGGCGCTATCGAAATGATCAAGGTCTGATACACATAACCGCCGCCGCTCGCGAAATCGGCGCGATACCTGACCTTGTCCTGACTCAAGTCCAGCGACAGGAAGTTCTGCAGTTGCGAGGGCTTGCCGAGGTACAGGAATACTCCGAAAATCACGCTCGCGACGATGATGCCGACCAGCGCGAGCAGCTGACTTCCATCGGGATCATTTGCCAGGGGCGTCGATCTCCAGCGGCGGATCACGAGCCGGGCTGCGGCGGCGCGCACGGATGAGCCCGCCCTCGCCAATTCGATTCCGACGATCAGGCTGAACCACATCAGTATGAGGCACGTCGTAACCGCGGTGTGCGCGCGCGCATCGATATCTTCCGCGCCGGCGAAGTAGATGATATTACCCACTCCGTACAGGACGAAAAATGAGACCAGCATCAACGGCGTCAGCAACAGCCGTGGAGGCTCGCGTCCCCAAATATAAGCCGCGACTGCCATCAGGCAGACTGCATGAACGAGATCGATCGGCAGCATGACCGCGCCGGAGCTAACGCCGCGTCGTTCGGCTTTCCCGGATCGCGGCCGCGACCGCGCCGAACGCAAAGCCGAGAGCGGCGAATACCGCGATTAGCAAAGGCTTGTTCGGGCTGTAATAATCCTTGGGATCGGGCGGCGTCGCGGGATCGATGACCTTGAACGCGTACGCATCGCGCGTCCGCGCGACCATCGCATTCTTGAGCTCGGTCTCGGTGAGCTTCGAGATCGCATTGCCGATTTCGACCGTGGATGTTTGCGCAGCTTCGGACTTGAGATATTCGACGCTGCGGGTTTGCTCGGAGATGGCTCTGTCGCGCAGCGCCTTGTCCGCCTCGGCGACCAGCTCATTCGCCCAATCCGCGGCCGCTATGCGATCTCGCCAGATTATCGACAGGGTGATCATTCCGGTGCGTTTATCCTCGGTGATCTGCCTGACCTTCGCGAACCTGGTAACCCCGTCGGCAATCGTCGGAACATCATCCGGGTCGCGCCAATCTTTGCGGCTGGAGTCCCAGCGCTTATAAAACAGTATGGGCAGGAGTCCGTGACGCTCTATGAACCCGGCCGTGAACACGCGCGAGCGCAGATATTCGACCGCCTCCTCGGATTTTTTGCCGGCGCCGCCGATATTTATGCCGGCAAGGGACGCAAGACCCCCGAGACCCCCCATATCACCGACGCCGGCGGAGCCTTCCGCCGGAAACAAGACGATTTCCGCGCTGTATTTCGGCGTCAGAGTGAAAGCGAGAACGGCGCCGGCGGCGGTAAAAACGCTCATCCAAATCGCGATGAACGCTTTCTGCCGCCCGAGAAAGCGCAGCAGCGCGAGCAAGCTCAGATCACCCGAAGCGTGTTCCGCAGGCTCGATCACGGGGTCGATCCGCCAAGCGCGTGAATTGCCTCGACAATACGCTCGGCGGCGTGACCTGTGCCAAAAGGCCCAGCTTGCCGCGACAAGTCGGTGTCGAAGTCCTCGGGGACGTTCGCGTCAGCAGTTGCAATCTCTCCTCGAGGCGGGCCCCGTCGCTTCCGGCCATGCTGTTGGCCTCATTCTCGAGCGTCTCCACCCATTCGGTTTCGTTGCGCAAGGTAACGCACGGGCAGTTCAAAAAAAATGCCTCCTTCTGCAGTCCCCCGGAGTCGGTTAGAACCCAACGAGCCCCCTGCACCAAAGCTAGCATATCGAGATAACCGAGCGGTCCCGTCATGCTCAAGCCCGCCGCCGGGCGCCAATCCGGCAGCTCCTTCGCGATGACGGCCGAGGTGCGTGGATGCACAGGAAAGACGATTTGCCCGAATCGGGCGGCCGCCGCATTCAAGGCATCGAGAAGCTTGCCGAGTTCATCGCGCGCCGTATTTTCGGCGCGATGAATTGTGGCAATGCCAAATTGCCCCTTTGCGAGCCGCAAATCCTTCAGGACCGAGGAGCGCGCGCGCGCCAGCCCCGCGTAGAACAGTACCGCATCGTACATGACATCGCCTGTCAACAGAGCTCTCGCCGAGAGTCCTTCATTCTCCAAATTCTTCATGGCGGTGAGCGTCGGAGCGAACAGAGTTTCCGACAGGTGATCCGTCGCCACTCGGTTCAGCTCCTCCGGCATCCTGCGATTGAAACTGCGCAGCCCCGCCTCGACGTGCACGACGGGGATATGGAGCTTTGCGGCGGCAAGGGCTCCCGCCAGCGTCGAATTGGTGTCGCCGTACACGATCACCACATCGGGCCGGCTTTCGGCAAGGTCTGCCTCGATCGCTTCGAGCATACGTCCTGTCTGCCGGCCTTGGGGCCCGGAGCCAATGCCCAAATTCACGGCGGGCTGTGGGAGTTCGAGCTCCTCGAAGAAGACCCGCGACATCGCATCATCGTAGTGTTGCCCCGTATGCACGATGCGATCAACGATGCTCGATCGGCCCCGAGTCATCGCTCTGGAGACTGGCGACAGCTTCACGAACTGAGGCCGTGCTCCGACAATGCTCACCGTACGGATCGCGCGATCACTCATCGACAGCACACACACCATCGCGAAGCACATAGACCTCACCGGTCTCGGCACATCGTGCGCGTCCAGCGCCGCTCAGCGGCAGATCCAATTTGTGGCCGAATCTGCTCATCCAGCCGATCTGACGGGCAGGTACGCCGACGGCCAACGCATAATTCGGCGAGAGTCCTGTTGACGACCGCGCCGGCGCCGACAAACGCGTATTGACCGATGATGACGCCGCACACCACCGTGCAGTTCGCGCCCAGCGTGGCGCCCTTCTTCACCAGAGTCTTGCGATACTCCGTTTTTCGAACCACCGCGGAACGCGGATTGTAGACGTTGGTGAACACCATGCTGGGACCGCAAAATACGTCGTCTTCCAGCGTGACGGCGTCATAAATCGAGACATTGTTCTGTACCTTGACGTTGTTGCCGATCAAAACGTCGTTGCCGACGAAGACATTTTGGCCGAACGAGCAGCCCGCGCCTATACGCGCGTGCGCGGATATGTGCGTAAAGTGCCATACGCGGCAGCCTTCTCCGAGCACGGCTCCCTCGTCGACGACTGCGGTTGGATGAAGGAATGTCGCCACCATACCGATCAATACTCGAGCGGCAAGCTGACGCGGCGCCCATCGCGGGCCGATTGGTAGAGCGCGATCAACAACTCGAGCGAACGCAAGCCTTCGCGACCGTCCGTTTCGGCTTCCGCTTCTCCCCGCGAGCGTGCGATGACGTTGTCGTAGTAGAGCGGATGTCCGAAGCCGTATACCGTCGTAGTCTCGTAGTTCGCATCCTTCACCTGCCGATCCGCCTAACGTCGGGCGTCGCGAACTCCCAGTGCTGGATCTGATTTACCGCTACGCCGCCGATCCGCACCGTGCCCGTCTCGCCTAGAACGGTGATGGATCCTTCGAGATTCTTCGGATACGTCAGCATCGTCACGTTGATCGAGCCCATCGCGCCATTGCGCCATTTCAACGCGGCGACGCCGGTGTCTTCGACTTCGATGCGCCGCGCCAACGTACCGGTGTAGGCCATCACGCTCTCCACCGGTCCGATCAGCCAGTCCAGCAGATCGACGTAATGGCTTGCTTGATTCATGAACGCCCCGCCGTCGAATTCCCACGTCCCGCGCCACTTGGCGCTGTCGTAGTAGCTTTGTGGGCGGGTCCAGAAGACGTTGATGCCTGCCATGTAAATTCGCCCGAAGCGCCGTGCCTCGATGGCGTGCTTCAACATCTGCAGCGTGCGATTGCGCCGATTCTGCTTGACCACGAATAGTCTGACGTCGGCTGCGTCGCAAGCCCTGACCATGGCGAGTCCATCCTGCCAGCGAGTCGCCATCGGCTTCTCGGTCATCACGTGCCGGCCGGCCGCCGCCACCCTTGAATCGCCTGCGCCGAGTGCAGGCCCGACGGCGACGCGAGTACGACGCAATCGGCGTCGGTCTCCGACAGCATTTTCTCGAGGCTCGGATAGGGCCTGGCGCCGGTCTCCGCGACGGCATCCGCGAGCCTCTCGGGATCGCTGTCGCAGACGTCCACCAACTCGCATCGCTGTCCTGATGGGCCTTGATTGCGGCGAAGTGGTTCTTCGCGATACGGCCACAACCGACCAGCGCGAACCGTATCTTTCTATCGATCAGCGGCGTGCTCATAGCGTCAAAGGCGTCCGTCGGGTCGCGCCAGCCCGTTACAAATCTTGGTGGACCAGAATGTAGCCGATGGCCAGATTGTAAATGATGGTCGTGACGGCGGCGACACAGCGGCAGCCATGGAACCTTCTGCGTGTCCAGGGCACGACGATGGTATCTCCCGGACGCATATCCGTTCTCTGGGAGCGCCTGAACCAGCCCGAACGATTGCCCGACACGACGTCCCCATTTGCGCGCACCACGTAGATGCGTTTTCGATCCGCGTGCTGCGTGATTCCGCCGCTCTTCTGGATGTAATCGTCCCGCGTCAGACCCGCCTGCGAAGACATGCGAAGTGGGACTATGTCACCTCGCCCAGGACCGTGACGGCCTGCGTACGTCTTCGGAACCACCAGCTTGTCGCCGTCCTTCAATAGAATGTCGTAGGGGCCATTAGCAGGTCCCTTGTAGGCACCCTCGACATTGACGACGAGCCGCCCCACGGGCTTGGTTTGGCGCAGCTGCCACAGCAGTTGTTGGCCGATCAGCAGTCCCTGGCTGGCGGAGGCTCCGCCGCCGCCGTTCGGAATCAGGGCACTACCGGCGACAACCTGGAGCGACAGGGCCGCCAGATCGCTCTGCAATCGGTTGGCAATACATGTCCAGCTGATCCTTTTCGAGCTTCCTCAACTCCTCGCGGGTAAGTACCGCGCCTTCCGGAAAAGCGACGTCGTCGAAGCCGCCGGCCCGCACCAGTACCGAGTGCAAGGTCTCGCCCTGATGAATGGGATATTTGCCGGGAAAACGCACCTCCCCGGCAACTTCGATGACGCCGGGCTCCATCCACATCGGGATCGGCTTGATCACCAGGGCATCGTAGGGCCGCAGCTCGACATTCGCCGCCAGGATCTCCGCGTCGGATAGCCGCGAGATCCACGGTGATGAGCTCGGTGCGCCGCACGTTGCCGTCGACCACGGCGTAGCGCGTCAATTCTGCCTGGCCGGTGTAAGCCGCGTCTTCCAGACTTCCACCCGCGCGAATGAGATCGCTCACGTGCATCCGTGGCTCGAGCGGATACTTGCCCGGTACCTTCACTCTTCCGGCGATGTTAACCGCCTGCTCCGGCTTGTCCGGCGTCGCCTGCAACTCGATATCCCGCAGGATGGGCGCGAGGACGCGAGCGCGGCTCGAAGACAGATTGAATACGGTGATCTCATCGCGGGGGCGCAACTCCGGATCAGCCGCGGAATGAGGCGCGGCCAACGCGCGCGTCAGGTCGGCGGAAATGACTTCGGTCTTGAGCTCAGGCGGCGCTACGCGGCGAATCATGATGTAGTGCAGATCCGCCTCGGGTCTGGCTTCGCCGAAACTGTGCAGCACGTCCGTCAGCCGCAGGCCCGATTGATAGGCAAACGCACCGGGCCGAAACACATAGCCCGAAAGTTTGACCGAGTTCTCGAGAGTCGGCCTGATCGAGGGGACGCGCAACTTGTCGCCGTTGTCGAGTTCCGTCAAGCGGCCGGCGGCAGCGGTGAGATCGACATTGATCATCCGACGCTGCTGTGAGGGCAGAATTCTCTCGAGCTGCCCGAGGCTTGCGTCAGCGTCCGGCAGCATCCCGCCCGCGAGGTCAATGGCCTGCGCAACGGTGGTTTCGGTCTTTAGCTCATATATCGCCGGTCGGTGAACCGCACCATAGACCGCGACGGTCGGCCCGATGGGAGGAATGAAGATCACGTCGCCGGGCAACAGATGGCGGTCATTGCTGGTGTCGCCGCGCAGCAGCAGATCGTACAGATCAAGCGTCGTAATCAGACGCCCGTCCCGCTTGAGCTGGATATTGCGCAGCGAGCCGATCTTCTTGACGCCACCGCTGACGAACAGCGCATTCGTCATCGTCGATAAGCCGCTCACAGTATACGAGCCCGGCTTGTCGGCATCGCCCAGCACGAAAACGCGAATTGATCGAAGAGCACCCATGGTCACGCTGACATGGGTGCCAATAAGCTGGCGCTCCACTTTTTCCTCGATGGTCGCCCGCGCATGCTCGAACGTCATGCTGCTGACCGCGACGGGTCCCAACTTAGGGAAATTGATTCGTCCATCGCGCTCGACGGTGAGCTCGTAGGTGCGCGGCTCATTGCCGTAGAGCTGCACGACCAAGGTATCTCCTGGGCCGATGAGGTAGTCTGCGGGTACTTGGATGTCGGACACCGGCGCAAAGGTGCTGGGGACACCCTCGAACAGATCGTAGCCGAACGGCTTCAGAGCCTCCTCATCGAACGCCGTCAAGCGCAGGAGCGACAATCTCACGAAATAGTTGCCAAGGTCGGGGTCTGTAGCCAGTCGCTTGGTGGCTTCGGTCGCCGTCATGCCGGAGAGCGGCATTGCCGGCAAGCCGGGTAGCTCGAGCACCCCGAATTTATTGAGCTTGTACGGGTTGCCGTCCAAAATCCGTTGCTCGAATCTGTGTTCCTCTGACTTTTCATCGTCCGTCTTGAGCTTTTCCGTCGAGAGCGGACAGCGGGTGAGGTCGAACCAATTGTTGCTGGCGGTTGTGTTGGGAATGTTTTGATTTTGATTGGTGCCGGAGATTCCGCCGATGCTGTTTGTACCGCTCAACCCGGTGAGCGGGTTAGCGCCGGCGGCGCTCGCGGCACCCGCGGCGGCGGTGAGGGCACCCAACGGATTGTCTGGGCTCACGCCTGGCGCTGCAATCGGGCCGCCCGGCAGATTGTTCTGATTATTCGCAAGATTTTGCAGGGCTTCAGGCCCTAGGTTGTAGCGCACGCATACGTCGTCGACGGGCCGCAGTTCGATCGTCACCGAGTCGTCGGCGCGCAGCTCCGGATCCTCGTTGAATTGCCGCAAGGTGCGGCCGTCGCGCGTTTTGAGGTCCTTCTCGATGATGTCCTTTTCATTCGGTACGGGCTGCACGCTCTGGGGCGATTCGAGCTTTTTATCGGTTTTTTTGTCGTTATTCTGGCCTTGACCCAGAATGTCCTGCAGTAGTCCGCCCTGTTGACCGTTGCCAAGCGTGTCTTTAAGAGCCTGAACGGGATCGGTGGTGGTGGTCTGCGCGGAGGCCGTCAACGCGGCCGCAAACATGACGGCGAGGACGCCGAGGATCCTATTTCTCATGGACGAATGGCATTGACTACCGGACTCCAACTGCTCTTCAGGCTAAAAGCGGGCCGACCCGACTGGCGGCGCATCATAGCGCGTGGCGCCCACATCGCAAACCCTGGCCAAACCCGCCCAGGCGCGTACACTCTGCGGATCAGAGTGTACGAGACTTCCGTCGACCTTCATAGTTCAATTCGAGCCAGCGCGCGGCGCATCAGGGCCTCCCACCAGGCGCGATTGCTCAGGTACCACTCCAGGGTGTCTCGCAAACCTTGCGACAGATTCCGAGAATAAGTAAGCCCTTAGCAGCTTATTTCCTAGGTAAATCGGGGTGTACCCGGCTAGGATACGGGCGTGTCGAAGCGCTGCCTTACTGCCTTCGGTTGCTGCGGGCTCGCGCTCTGCGGCCTTGGAGCGTCTTCCTGCGGTGGCAATGGCCCAGCCGCCCAGCCCACAGCCAGTATTTCCGCCAGCTCTACCGCGATCGCCTACGGCGGGTCGGTGACGCTGACTTGGTCGACGACCAATACAAACACATGTACGGCTGAAGGACCCTGGTCCGGTCCTGTCGCACTCGACGGCAGTGAGACCTTGAAGGGTCTCGTGGATACTGCGACCTACTTTCTGTCGTGCCGGGGGCCTGGCGGGGCAGCCAGCGCGTCGATCAAGGTCGCGGTTGCGCCGCCGCCGCCACCCGCCATCTCTCTCAGTGCAGCGTCCGCCGTCGTCGCGTTGGCGGCGCCCGATACGCTGGTGTGGTCGACGACCGGCGCCGAGAATTGCATCGCGAGCGGTGGTTGGAGCGGCACGCAACCCAATTCGGGACGTTTCTCAACCGGACCGGTGACCAAGCAGACTTCTTACACGCTTACCTGCTACGGCATCGGCGGCACGGCCTCGAGCTCGGTGACCATCGCTATTTCCTCGACCCTTCCTCCGGCGGGTCCAATTGCGATCCTTTCGCCGTCGGTGCGCATTTGGGGTGGTACCGTGTTTCTGCAATCGCCTGGGTTGGTGATAGTCGATCCCGATCCGTCAATTCGCGCAGGTCAGGTGTTCGTGCTGGGCGGCGTCGCTTACAAAGTGGTTGGGTACGATCTTACGAGCGGGGATCCCGCCTGGTTCCCACCGGATTACATCGCTGAATCGGTAGAGGAGGTGTATACCGTAGCGCCGGCCCTCGACGAGATCTTCGATCAGGTCGACATCTCCGGAACGTACACGCTGGACGCGAGCCAGATGGTCGCTCAATCGTCGGAGTCGGCGCGGCTCTCGTCAAATGGGCAGAGGCTGACATTGACGGCTCGACCGGCAGCAACTTCATCGATTCCAATATCGCTGGATTTCGATCAATCGGATTTGCAAATTCAAGGGAACGCCACGGTCGCCATGCTGGTGACGCCGAACATTCACTATTCCAAAACCTCCGGATTTACGAGTTCGTCGGTCGGCTTCAATTTGACCGCAAGCGCCACGGCGAGTCTCTCGGCGACCACGGTCCTGACCCCGGAAACAACCGTGTTCCGATCCACTTTCAGCCTTCCGATTCCGCTGACCGTCCTCGACGCACAATCCAACTTGGTCGCCGTGTCGGCGGCTGCCGTGACGGTTCCGGTGTCATTGACGGTGCAACCGTCTATTTCCTATGGCGTTGCCTTTCAGTCGACGCTGACAGCCGCCGTCTCGAGCGTGGTGAGCATCGCCGCAAACGGTTCTTTGAGCACGAGCGTCAACCCGGGCGGCGGCAACGCGAATACACTGACCCTTTCCAGTTCATCGGTTTCGCCGTCTGCGAGTTCCCCGGCAGCGGCCTCGCTCGGCAGCAGCCTGTTCGCCGGACTCGATTTGTCGGCCTCCTTGCAGGCGCTCGACGTCGTCACCTTGCTCACGGCCGACGACAAGATCGGCACGCGCTATCGCGGCGATCTGACAATCCTGACGGCCGGAAGCAGTCCGACGTATTGCGGCGCGTATACCGGAGATTCGGAGCTGCAGACGATGGCGACTTTACAGCTCTCGGCCAACCCCACGCCATTCGTCGCCGCATCGCCGATCAGCTTCTTGAACACCACGCCTACGCAGCCCATAGGCACTTACTGCGCAACCGCGCCCGTGGTGACCGCGACGCTCGAGCCCGCAGTTATTTTCGGTCCTTCCGCCATCTCATTCGCCGTGATCTCCGCGGCGGATCCCAGCGCTCCCACGCCGGTCCCGACCGGCGCCGTCCAAGCGAGCGTGGATGGGGTCAGTTGCACTGCGGCCATCGACAGCACCGGCAGGGGATCCTGCGACCTAACGCCCCCCACCGCAGGCTCCCGCACTCTGTCGTTTCAATATCTCGGCAGTGGAATATATCCGGCAAGCGGCGTCGTCACTCAGCCGCTCGTTGTCGATCACGCACAAACTTACGTGACTTTGTCCTACTCCCCCGACCCGGTCAGCACCGCAAGCACCATCACCTTCAATTTTTCGGTGCGCCCAAATCCGGACAACGGCGCGCAAGCGCGACCGACCGGCAGCGTGTTGGTGAACGGGTTCTTGGGAGGTTCATGCACCGGCACTCTGGATTCCGCCGGTAATGGATCGTGTACGTACCAATTTCCGCCGAACTATTCGGCGACCCACTCTTCGTTATATCCGGCGGCCGTACTGGTTGCGCAGTACTCAGGGGATGGCAACTACGCGGCGCATTCCTTGTCGAATGTGAACGTGGCATTTATTGAGCTGGGCGTCAGCGGGCCTCTGCAGCTCGCGGTGGGCAGCACCGCGCCCTACATGGTCGCAGCGGCGGACGGGTTTTCAGGCGGGGTCCTTACGACTCCGCCCAATTTGGTTTGGACCTCTTCCGATCCGACCGTCGCTACGGTGAACGCAGGCATCGTAACCGCGGTCGCGGTCGGTACCGCCGCCATCACCGTCATGGATCCTGTGTCGCTTGCCAACGCTTCGGTCAAGATCACAGTCATTCAATGACAACGATCACCCGGCGCTTGGCTGGCTCTCGCGTTCGCCGCGCGGAACCCTCAACGGCTCCCGTAATTGTTTTTGACCCACGCAGAATAGTCGCGCCCGAGAAGCGCCTCCCACCAGGCGCGGTTGGCCAGGTACCATTCGAGCGTCTCGCGCAAGCCGCGGGAAAGATCGCGGGACGGCGCGTAGCCTAGATCGAGCTGTGCCTTCCGGTAGTTGATCGCATAACGGCGGTCATGGCCGGGCCGGTCACGCACATGGGCGATCAGATCGGCGGCACGGCCGCTCTTCGCCGCGGGTGAGGCTGGAAACGCGGCGCGAAGTTCCGGGGCTTTTCCAAGCAGCTCGTCCGCCAGCGCACACAGAGTACGGATGACCTCGATGTTGGTGGTTTCGCTGTTGCCGCCGATGTTGTAGACCTCGCCGCAGCGGCCATGGCGCAGCGCCTGCGCGATCGCCTCGCAGTGGTCCGACACGTGCAGCCAGTCGCGTACTTGCAGGCCGTCGCCATACACCGGCAGCGGGTTGCCGCGCAAGATATTGATCAGCGTCAGCGGGATCAACTTCTCCGGGAATTGATAGGGCCCGTAGTTGTTGGAGCAGTTGGTCACCGTCGTATCGAGTCCGTAAGTCTCGTGATAGGCGCGCACCAGATGATCCGAGGCGGCTTTGCTGGCGGAGTAGGGAGAATTCGGCGCGTAGGGGGTCGATTCGTGGAACGCAGCGTCCTTGGGCCCGAGCGATCCGTAGACCTCGTCGGTCGAGACGTGATGAAAGCGATGTGCCGGCACCGCTTTGCGGTCGACCCACAGCTCCTTGGCAGCCTTGAGCAGAGCATGCGTGCCGACCACATTGGTGCGTATGAAATCGTCAGGACCGAGGATCGAGCGATCCACATGAGACTCGGCCGCAAAGTGCACGAGCGTGTCGATGCGATGCCGCTCGAGCAGCCCTCGGACGGCATTCTCGTCGCAGATATCCCCGCGCACGAACTCGAAGCGCGCGTCCCGTTCGAGGCCGGCGAGACTTTCGACGTTGCCCGCGTAGGTGAGCGCATCCAACACGACGACCTTGCCTTGGGTCGTGCGGCTCAACCAATAGCGCACGAAGTTCGCGCCGATGAATCCCGCTCCCCCGGTGATGAGGACGTTATGCGGCTCGTAACTCATCCAACATCATCCTCAGGTTGTGGCGCCAATGCAGCGCCGGTGCGGCGACAACGTCGCGTGTCGCCTTGGTATCGAGCACGCTGAAGGCCGGTCGGCGTGCCCGGGTCGGATATTCGGAAGTCGCAATCGGCACGATCGCGACCGCGCGCTTCAATAGCCCCCGCTCGAGTGCCTCGTCTTGAATCGCCACCGCAAAGTCGTACCAGCTTGCCACTCCGAGATCGGTCCAGTGATACACCCCCGCGGGCGCCTGCGCCTCGAGCAAGTCGCGGATCGCGCAGGCGATTCCGGTGGCCCAGGTCGGTGTGCCGATCTGATCGGCGACCACCCTGACTTGTTCCCGTTCGCGCATGAGTCTCAGCATGGTGAGCACGAAATTCTTTCCGGCGGCGGCGTACACCCATGCGGTGCGCAGCACGATCGCCGCGCACCCACCATCGAGCGCCCTTTTCTCGCCGGCAAGCTTGGTCGCGCCGTAGACGCTCAGGGGGTTCGGGGGGTCGTGCGGCAAATACGCACGATTTGACGCACCGTCGAAGACGAAGTCCGTCGAAAGATGCAGCAGCCGGGCGCGGGCGCGCGCTGCGGCCGCAGCCACGACACCGACGGCGGCGTCATTGATTGCCGCAGCGAGCTCGGGCTTCTCCTCTGCAAGATCGACCGCCGTATAGGCAGCCCCATTCACGATCCAGTCGGCTTTGGCCTCTGCGAGGGCCCGATCCAGCGACTCGGCATCGGCGATATCGACCTCCGCGCGCGTCCTGACGAAGAGCTCATGCTGGCCGGACATCACGCTGGCAACCGCGCGAGCCACCTGGCCGGCGGCGCCGAGGACCAGCACCCTCATGGGAATTTCTCGATGTCGGCGAGACTCTTGCCGCGGGCGTCCTTGGGCGATAGCTCGGGCGCGACGCCCGCCGGCAGCGGCCACTTGATTGCCAGCGATGGCTCGTTCCACGCGAGCGTCCGCTCGTCCGCGGGACTGTAATAGTCGGTGCACTTGTACAGGAGGTCGGCGCTGGGCGAGGTGACGAGGATTCCATGCGCCAGTCCGGGGGGCACCCAGAGCATGCGCTGATTCTCGGCAGCGAGCTCTGTTCCCCACCAGACGCCGAAGCTCGGCGAGCTGCGGCGCAAATCGACCACCACGTCGAATACGCTGCCGCTGCAAACGCGCACCAGCTTGCCCTGCGGATGGGCTACCTGCAGATGCAGACCACGCAGAGTCCACTGCTTCGAGCGGGAATGATTGTCCTGGACGAATTCTGCCTCGACCCCGGCATCGGCGAACTTGCGCCCTTGCCAGGTCTCCATGAAGAACCCGCGCGCGTCGCCGAAGACCTGCGGCTCGATGACGGTCACGCCGGCGATCGGCGTCGCGACGAACTTCATCGCGCGCACCGCGGCGCTGTCGCGGACCGGCCCATCACGGTTGGCCGCGCTCGCGCACGATGCGCACGAGATATTCGCCGTATCCGCTCTTGGCGAGCGGCTTGGCGAGCTCGAGCAATTTATCCGCGTCGATGAAACCGTGGCGCCATGCGATCTCCTCCACACAGGCGACTTTGAGCCCCTGCCGCTCCTCGATGATGCGCACGAAGACCCCGGCATCGAGCAACGAGTTGTGGGTGCCCGTATCGAGCCAGGCGGTTCCACGTCCCAGTCTCTCGACGTGCAGCGCGCCCTCCCTGAGGTACGCTCGATTTAGATCCGTGATTTCCAGCTCGCCCCGGGCGGATGGCTGCAGCGATCTGGCGAGAGCACTCGCGCGCGCGTCGTAGAAATATATTCCGGTGACGGCATAATTCGACGGTGGCCGGCTCGGCTTTTCCAGCAAGTCCGTAACGTTTCCCTGCGCATCGAATTCGACGACGCCATAACGCTCCGGATCCTGCACGTAATAGCCGAACACGGTGGCGCCTGCCACGCGCGCGGACGCCGATTGCAGAAGCTCGGAAAGATTCGCGCCGTAAAAGATGTTATCCCCGAGAATCAAGGCGGACGGGGCGCCGCCGAGAAACTCCTCGGCAATTATCAGCGCCTGCGCAATCCCGTTGGGTTGGGCCTGCACGGCGAAGTCGAACTTGACGCCCCACTGGGCGCCCGTGCCCAGTAGATCGCGGAAAGCCGTCTCATCCCGCGGGGTCGTGATGATCAAGAAATCCCTGATTCCCGCCGACATCAAGGTCGCGAGCGGGTAGTAGATCATCGGCTTGTCGTAAACCGGAAGGAGCTGTTTGCTCTGCGAAAGCGTGATCGGGTGCAGGCGAGTGCCGGCGCCACCGGCGAGAATGATTCCCTTACGTGGTGATTTTGACAATATATTCAGCCCGTGGATGGACGCTTCGAATCATAGAATATCATCCCGGCGGGCCGTCCATCGATTCTGAGCTCACCTTCGGTAATATCCCAGATACCATTCGACGAAGCGCGCGACGCCTTCCTCGATCTGCGTGCTCGGCCGGTAGCCGACATCCCGCGCCAGGGCTTCGACATCGGCCCAGGTATCCGGCACATCGCCAGGCTGCAACGGGACGAAGTTCTTCTGGGCCTTACGCCCCAGGCATTGCTCGAGCACTTCGATGTAGCGCAGCAAGGGAATCGGCCGTTGATTGCCGATGTTGTAGATTCTGTACGGGGCGCTGCTCGCGCTCGGATCCGGCGCGGCAGAGTTCCACGCGGGATCAGGCATCGCCGTGTGGTCGAGCGCCGCGAGCACGCCGTTGACGATATCATCGACGTAAGTGAAATCGCGCTGATGATGGCCCGCGTTGAACACATCGATCGGCTCGCCCGCGAGAATCTTCCGGGTGAACAAAAAGAGCGACATGTCCGGCCGGCCCCAGGGCCCGTACACGGTGAAGAATCGCAGGCCGGTCGTCGGCAGGCGATACAAAGACGAATAGCTGTGCGCCATCAATTCATTGGCTTTCTTCGTCGCGGCGTACAACGTCAGCGGGTGGTCGACGTTCTGCCGCTCGGAAAACGGCATCCGGGTATTCGCGCCGTAGACGGAGCTGGTGGACGCATACACGAGATGCTCGACTTTCTGCTGCCGGCAGCCTTCGAGCATATGCAAAAATCCGGTGACGTTGCTCTGTACGTACACGTGCGGATTCTCGATGGAATGTCTCACGCCCGCTTGTGCCGCCAGGTGCACGATCCGCTGAAACCCTTCGCCGTCAAAGAGCCTCTGCGTAGCCCCGCGATCGGCGATATCGAGCTCGCGGAAGTGGAAATTGGCGTGGGGCTCGAGTACGGCCAGCCGGTCGGTCTTTAGCTTCGGATCGTAGTAAGGGTTGAGATTATCGAGCCCGACCACCTCATCGCCCCGCGCGAGCAGCGCTCGTGCAGTATGAAATCCGATGAAGCCCGCGGCGCCGGTAACGAGGACCCTCACAGCGTGCGCCAGACCGTCTTGCCCGCGGATGCCTTGTCGAGCGCGGCGAGCACGTGCTCGTGGGCACCCATCTCCTCCTCGCTCGCGCGCACCACGACCACGCCCAGGCTGTCGACCGAACGGCTCGCATCCGTTCGCGCCCGGATGCGCACAGGGTCGACCTCCGCGCCGAGGACGAATGTCGCCTGCCCCCCCGTCATGGCGAGATACACCTCGGCGAGCAGACGCGCGTCGAGCAGCGCGCCGTGATAGTCGCGCTGCGAATTGTCGACCGCATAGCGCCGGCACAAGGCATCGAGGCTGTTGCGTTGGCCGGGATGCATCTGGCGCGCGAGCGACAGGCTGTCGAGAATCCGGCAAATCGAGCCGATGCTCGGCGCACCCTCGCCGGCCCGCGCCAGCTCGGCGTCGAGGAAGGCCACGTCGAAGGCGGCGTTGTGAATGATGAGCTCCGCATCGCGCACGAAATCGAGGAACTCGGCGCGAATCTCCGCGAAGCGGGGCTCCTTTGCGAGCTGCTCGCGGCTGAGTCCGTGCACCTCGAGCGCGCCCTCGTCGATATCGCGTTCCGGATTCAAGTAGCGATGGAACGAGCGGCCGGTCAGCCGGCGATTGAACAGCTCCACGCAGCCGATCTCGATGACGCGGTGATCCTGCTCCACTTCGAGACCCGTGGTCTCGGTATCCAAAACGACTTGCCGCATCGCTCTACATCTCTCCCTTCAACATGAGGTCGATCGCCCGGTTCGCGAGCTGATCCACGTACTCGTTGCCTTCGTCGCCGGAATGTCCCCGCACCCAGTGCCATTCGATATCTTGCGCCGCCGTGGCCGCATCGAGCATCTCCCATAAATCCTGATTCTTGACAGCTTGGCGCGCGGCGGTGCGCCAGCCGCGCGCCTTCCACTGCGGCAGCCATTCCGTCGCGCCCTGCAGCACGTACTTCGAGTCGGTGTAGAGCTGCACCGCGCAGCGGCGCTTGAGCGCCCCCAACCCGCCGATGACGGCCATGAGCTCCATGCGATTGTTGGTGGTCGCCGGCTCGGCGCCGTAGATTTCCTTGCGCTCGCTGCCCGCGATCAGCAACGCCGCCCACGCGCCAGGACCGGGATTGCCGCGGCATGCCCCGTCGGTATAGATCTCGACTTTCGTCATTGACCGACTTTACTGGTCGGCTCCGATGCCGGTACGAGGACCCGTTGCCGCACTCTGCGCCTCGGGCGCACGAGAGTAAGCGTCTGCACGCGCTTGCGCGCTTTGAGCAGGTAACCCCCGGCGGTAAGAGCCGCCCGCGGCCGGTAGGGGGGCTCGAGCGCCGCGGCGTCGCTCTTCAAGCGCAACCGCCCGGCGATGGGGAGCGATCCGAGATAGCCGTAGACGTCCGCCACCTCGAAGTCGAGCAGCGCCATCCAGTCGCGCAACCGCCGCTCGGCGAGCAAGCGGCGTGTGTGCGGCGGAAATGAGGGACGTCGACAAAAATGGCCGAAAAGCCGCCGCGCGCCCCAGCCGCTCCAGGGATTGAAGCCGCAGATGAGCAGACACCCCTCCGCGACCAGCACCCGTTCCGCCTCGCGCAGCACCGCGTACGGATCCGGCACGAGCTCCAGCGTATGCGGCAGCAAGATGGCATCGATCGAGTCCGAGGCAAACGGCAGGGAGGTAAGAGGCGCGCACAGCGTCACGCCCGCACCGGGCCTATGGCTAAGCAACGTCGTATGTTGCGTGCGCGCAGCACCCAAGAGGTGGCTCGCCGGCCCCCAGGCACCCAGCTGCAGAAGCTCGAATCCGAACACATCGTCCAGGGCGTGGCGCGCGAGCAAAATCTCCTCGCGCAGGACGCGCCCGCCGAGGGGGGTCTCGAACCAACTTGCCGGCGTGTTGTCAGACGTCGACCTCAAAGCCCGTCCTTTGCAAAAAAACTAGCGAAGCTCATATGTTACAGGTTAAATACGCCGCAAAATGCCAACCCCAACCTCCGCGTTAGGCGTGCGCGCCGTCCGCGCGTTCACGGATAACTACATCTGGCTCATCGAAGCGCCCGAGAATCGCCTGATCGCGGTCGATCCGGGCGAAGCCGCTCCGGTGAGGGCCGAGCTCGAGCGCAGCGGATCGAGCTTAGCCGCCATTTTACTCACTCACCATCACCCCGATCACATCGGCGGCGTCGCGGAGCTCCTGGCCGACGGCCCCGTGCGAGTGGTGGGTCCGGCCGACAGCCGGATTCCATTCAGCCTAGAGACCGTCGGTGAGGGCGACCGGTGCGAGTTTCCAGACTTGGGACTTGGGTTCGATATTTTGCACGTGCCCGGACATACCTTAAGCCACATTGCGTTCTTTGGACATGGCGCATTGTTTTGCGGAGACACCCTATTCAGCGCGGGCTGCGGACGGATGTTCGAAGGCACACCCAAACAAATGTGGACTTCCTTGAGCCGGCTGCGGGACCTGCCGCCCGAGACCTTGATGTACTGCGGACACGAATACACGGCGGCCAACTTACGCTTCGCCTTGACGGCAGAGCCGGCCAATACAGCGACCAGCGAATATCGCGACCGGGTGGCGCGCGTGCGCGCCGCGGACCGGCCGAGCCTGCCCTCGCCGCTGTCTCTGGAGCGGCGCGTCAATCCCTTTTTGCGCTGCGACGTGCCGGGGGTGCGTCAGGCCGCTGCGGCGCACGCCGGCCGACCCCTGCACGGGGACGATGAGGTTTTCGGGACGCTGCGCGCCTGGAAGGATCAGTTCCGCTGATGGTCAGGGCAAGCATGCGACCCCTTTGTGCCGCTGGCGTCCTGCTGTTGCTCGGCGCGTGCGCGCACAAGCCGCCGCCAGAGCGCATCGTGGCCCCGGCGGTCGTCGCGCCGACCACACCGCCGAATGACAGCGCCCAGGCCGAGCCCCCGCCGTCAATCGCGCTGCCGCGGGAATGGCGGCAGCAGCAAGGCGAGGACTACGACGACTTGTTCGATCGGATGCGGGCCGGTTTCGCGTTCGATGAAGTGCAGGAGCCCGCGATCGATCAGCAGCTCGCCTGGTTCGAGCACAATCCGGAATATCTCGAGCGCTGCTTTCAGCGCGCACAGCGCTATCTTTATCATGTCGTCACCGAGGTCGAGGCGCGCGGCATGCCGCTCGAGTTCGCCTTGCTGCCGGTGGTGGAAAGCGCGTATGAGCCTTTCGCCTATTCCCCGAGCCGCGCCGCGGGTCTGTGGCAGTTCATTCCCGCCACGGGCGTGCGCTTCGGCTTGAAAGAGGACTGGTGGTACGACGGCCGCCGCGACGTGGTCGAATCGACGCGCGCTGCGCTCGACTACCTGCAGGCATTGCACGATCAATTCGATGGCGACTGGCTGCTCGCCATCGCCGCGTACAACGTAGGCGAGGCGTGGGTGCAGCGCTCGATCGACTATAACCGCGCGCACGGCTTACCGAGCGATTTCTGGCACCTCAATCTGCCCGCCGAGACGCGCGCGTACGTGCCCAAGCTCCTGGCGCTGAAGCGCCTGATGGCCGAGCCGGAGCGCTACGGCATCGACTTCGCGGCGATACCCAACGAGCCTTACTTCGCCGTCGTGGAGACCCAGTCGCAGCTGCAGCTCACCATCGCCGCCCAGCTCGCGGGCACGAGCTACGACGAGCTGGTGGCGTTGAATCCCGGGTTCAACCGCTGGGCCACCGATCCCGAAGGGCCGCATCGCATGCTGGTGCCGATCGACAACGCCGATGCCTTCGAGGCGGCGCTCAAGACGTTGGCGCCGGAGGAGCGCATGCACTACGAGACGCATACGGTCAGCGCACACGAAACCCTTGCCGCGATCGCGAAGCAGTACGACACTTCGGCCGCGGTGCTCGCGAAGATCAACGATCTGCCCGGTGGGCGCGTGAGCGCGGGAGAGACGGTGAAGATTCCTGCGGTGAGCGTAGCGCTGCCGGAGAAAGTGCTGCTCGCCGCGGAGCGGGTCGACCGACCTGAAACCGACTCAGGGCGCAAGCAGCGGCAGCTCGTTTACCGGGTGCGCGCAGGCGAGACCTTGAGCAGCATCGCGAGGCGCCACGGCGTGCCGGTGAGCACGCTCGCGCGCCTGAACAACCTGCAGCTCGGCAATTCCCTGACCAAGGGCCAGCGGCTCATCATCAAGGCGAGCACGCGTCGCTATCGCGACGAAGGCATCATGAGCGGCCGACGCACGCTCTACACCGTGCGGCACGGCGATACGGTGTTCAGCATCTCGCATCAATTCCAGGTCTCGGTCGCACAGTTGAAGAGTTGGAACGGCATCAACAAGAATCATCAGATCAGAGCCGGCCAACGGCTCGTCATGTACGTCGACGCGAGCCGGCAGCAAGGGTAGTCGCTTTCGTGCGGGCGCGGACGGCGCGCACCGCCCATCCGATTGTAAGAAGGGGAGCAGTATGGGTTTTCTCAACGGCAAGCGAGCCCTCATCGTGGGCCTTGCGACGGATCGTTCCATCGCCTGGGGAATCGCCCAGGCCATGCATCGCGAGGGCGCGGAGCTCGCATTCTCGTACATCGAGCGCATGGCCGATCGGGTCGTCCCCCTCGCCCGCTCGCTGCACTCGGACATCACCTTTGCCATGGACGTCGCGAGCGATGAGGACATCGCACGCGGCTTCGCGCACTTGAAATCCCGCTGGGAAGGCTTCGACATCCTCGTGCACGCCGTGGCGTTCGCGCCCCGCGAAGCGCTCACGGGCACCTTCATCGATGCGACGACGCGCGAAGGATTTCGCGTGGCACACGATGTGTCGAGCTACAGCCTGACGGCACTCGCTCGCGCCTCACTGCCGTTCATGCAAGGTCGCGCGGGCGCCATTGTCACCTTGAGCTATCTCGGCGCCATGCGGTCCCTCCCCGGCTACAACGTCATGGGGCTGGCGAAGGCGAGTCTCGAGGCCAACATGCGCTTTCTGGCAGCGGACTTAGGGCCCGGCGGTATCCGCGTAAATGCCATATCCGCGGGACCGATCAAGACCTTGAGCGCGGCCGGCGTGCCCGGGTTGCGCAAGATGCTCGCGCACGTTGCAGCTGTGTCGCCGATCAAGCGCAATGTCACGATCGAGGACGTCGGCAACACCGCAGCGTTCCTATGCTCGGATCTCGCCGCCGGAATCACCGGTGAGGTAACCTACGTGGACGGCGGATTCAGTTCCGTCGCGATGAACTTTCCCGAGGAAGCAGGGGAATAGGCCGGGCGCGCAGCGGTGTCAACGCCTGCGGCCGCCGCGCGTTGTTCGACCGAATGGGGTCATTTGCTCAGGGCGCTGCACGAGTCCGAAGGGTGGGTTATGTCAAGTTACGCGAAGTTCTGTCTGATTCTCACGGGCCTCTCGGCCGGTTTGGCGGCGTGCACCACGCTGCACGTCACGACCGACGTCAACCCCAACTTCTCCGTCGCGAACTGCCACACCTACAGCTTCGCCACCGAGCGTAGCGGCGGCGCCGATGCGGCATTCTCCAATCCGCTGAACTCAGATCGATTGCGTGCCGCAGTCGAGTCCAACCTGGCCGCCCGAGGCGTGACCAAGGCGGCCGACAAAGCCTCCGCGGATTGCGTGATCGGCTACGCGATGGGTACCCGCCAGGTCTTCAACGACTACTATGCCGGCTGGGGGCCGGGCTGGGGCGTCGGCTACGGCTGGGGTCGCGGGGGGTACGGCTGGGGCGGCGGCTGGGGATATGACGGCCCCTGGGTCCAGAACGAGACCCGGATCGTGGTCGATGTGTTCGACGCTCGGGCGCATAAGCCGATCTGGCACGGCGCGGTCAGCCAGACCATCTCGGACCTGCAGGGCCCGAATGCCGTGACCAAAATTAACGCGGGGACGGCGGCCATCTTCGCGAAGCTCCCGATCGGCACTGCCCCGCCGCCGCCGGCCTCGCGACCCAGCTAGCGGCTCGTCCTGCGGCCCGCGGGGCGCTGCACGAAGACGTAGTACAGCGCTCCGAGCACCGCGACGACGCCGAGCACCAGCAGCAAGAAGCGGTGCAGTGAGCCCTTGAGCAGCTCGGGGTGGTCACCGACCGTGGCACCGAGCCAGGCCAGCACCGAGCACCACAGGAGCGATCCGGCGAGGCTTGCGGCCGCATACCAGCGAAAGTCCAGCCGCAGGATGCCGGCGGGAATCCCGATGAGGTGCCGGATCACGGGCAGCAACCGCGAGAAGAAAACCCCCGTCCAGCCGTAATGGGCCGACCAACGCTCGGCGAGCTCGATCTTCGACACGGAGAGCCCGAGGTAGGGTGCAAGGCGCATGACGAGCGGGCGGCCAAGCCAGCGGGCGCCCCAATACATCACGCTTGCCCCCACCCAGGAACCGAGCGTGGCCGCGACCACCACCCCCGCGATCGACAGCCCGCCGTGGGTGCGAGCGAGGTACGCCGCCGGCGGCACTACGGTTTCGCTCGGAATCGGTACGATCGTGCTCTCCAGGGCCATGAGAGCCCCGATGAGCCAGTATCCGCCCTGATTCAAGGCCGAGAGATACCAGGCGGAGAACTGCTCCAGGAGCGCCGACAACTAGTCGAGCGCCTGTAGATTCTCGGACACCTTCGCATCGGCGCGCGCGGCCACGGAGTACTCTCGCGCCTCGGCGGCGGCGGCCTGCTGCATCAGCTGACGCTTGAGCATCGCCTCCTGGATGGTCGAATCGCCGCTGGCCGGCTCCTCGCGCACCGCGCTCAAGGCGATCACGGCCGCATCGCCGTCGGGGAGCGGCGCGCTCGAGTAGACGGGTTTGCCGGCGGGTTTGGGCTCGTCGAACACGCCCTGCCGGATTTCGGCCGGAACCGTCTGATCCGCGCGCGCTACGAACTTCGGCGGCTGCGCTGTCAGCCGCAACGACTTGGCGACGCTGTCCCACGATTCGCCGCCCTGCAATCGCTTCACCGCGGCAACGGCCTGCTCGATCGCGAGCTCCGTCCCGCGCTCTTTCTTCCAGGCGGCAACCACATCGGTGCGCACCTCCTCGAGCGGCTTTTGCTTAGGTGCCTGATGATCTGTCGCGCGCAGCACCACGCCCCGCCCTTTCTCGATCTCCACCATCGGGCTCAAGTGGCCGTCGAGCACGTCGGGACTGAACGCCGCCTCCACCACGGCGGGAGACTTGCCGAGATCGCCGCCGCCCGTCCGGCTGAAATTCGCAAGGTCGTGCACTTCCAGACCCGCCTTGCGTGCGACGACGTCGATGTCCCCATTCTGCAAGGCCGCGTCCGCGAGGCTGTCCTGCGCATCGTTGAAGAGCTTCTCCGCCTCGGTGCGCCGATACTCGGCATCCATATCGCTTTTGCTCTGCTCGAAGCTCTTCACCGCGACGGGCTGGATGCCGTCGAGCTTCAGGATGTGGTAGCCGAACTGGGTCTTGATCGGACCCTTGATTTCGCCTTCCTTCATGCTGAAGGCGGCATCGGCAAACGGGCCGACATAGCGCGAGCGCTCCGCCCAGCCGAGGTCGCCGCCGTTCTTCGCAGACCCGGTGTCCTGCGAAAGCTCCTGCGCGAGCTTGCCGAAGTCCTCGCCGCTCTGCGCGCGCTTCAGCGCCGCCTCCGCCTTGGCCTTGGCCGCCGCATCGTCCTTGGGGTCCGCAACCTGGAACAGAATGTGCCGTACGCGGCGCTGCTCGGCCTGCGTAAAGCGCTCCGGCGTCTTCGCCTTCTGCTCGTCGTAGTAGGTCTTGAGCTGGGCATCGTCGACGTGAACCTTGGTGGCGAGCTCGGCGAGACTCACTTCGACATAGCGCAAATTCACCGTCTCCGGCGTCATGTATTGCGATTTGTGCGCGTCGTAATACGCCTTGACCGCCGCATCGTCGGGCGTGGCCTCAGCCGCAAGCTTGGCCGCCGGAATGGTGAGCCAGGCAATCTCGCGTTGCTGGCGAGTGAGGGCGCGCAGCCGGGCAAGCTCGGCCGGGGTGACGAAGCTCGACGCGCTGAATGCGCTCTCCAGCTGACGCAGCTTCGCGTCGTGACGGATCATGTCCTCGATCTGCGCGATCGGCCTGCCTTGCGCCTTGAGCATCGCCAGCGCGTGCGCGAGATCCCATTTGCCGTCGACTTGCAGCTGCGGGATGCGGGACATCTCGGTGAGCAGCTGCTGATCGCTCACGCGGTAGCCGAGGTCGTCGGCACGGGTGACCAGGGCCTCGGAGTTCACGTACTCCTCGAGCACGCGGCGCTTCAGGTCGGTGCGCTCCGCATCACTCAGTTGACCATTGGCCTGACGCTCGTACTGGGCGAGCTGTTGCTGATACGCCTGGCGCACGTCGTTGCTGGAGATCTCCACGCCGTTCACTTTGGCGGCGTAGTTGGGCGCGCTCATCGTCCAGTTGATGCCCCAAAAAATGAAGACGAGGCCGATGATGCCGAGAACCAGCCCGGCCAACCAACCTTTCAGCTTGTCATGAATCGTCTGCAGCATGCTCTTCTACTCATCGAGCGCGACCCCGGCGAGCGTGGCCGGCGCACGTGGCTCCCTCAAGGAAATGGCGGAGTGGACGGGACTCGAACCCGCGACCCCCGGCGTGACAGGCCGGTATTCTAACCAGCTGAACTACCACTCCGCATGCTGGTGGGTGCTGAGGGGATCGAACCCCCGACCCTCGCCGTGTAAAGGCGATGCTCTACCAGCTGAGCTAAGCACCCCCTGGAAGAGGCGCCGAAGTCTACGCGAGGCGGTGAGAATTGGCTAGTGCCGCCGCGCGACAAACTCGAGCTCACCCCACAAGGCGCTGTTAGCGTAAGCCCTCGCGAGGCGCTGCCGATTGGCTAGTGCATCTTCGGCGGGCCGCCCTTAGGCACCAGGCCCGCCGCCGATCGCCTGCCGACGCTCAGTGCGCGTGCACCTCATCTTTGCTGCGCGGACCCTTGCGGCGCCGCTTCTCCACACCGAGCGGCTCCGCCGCCTTCGCGTCCGCAGTGGGCGTGGGCGTCGGCATGTGGGTCAATGCCACCTGCAACACCTCGTCGATCCACTTCACGGGGCGAATGTCGAGCTTCTCCTTGATGTTGTCCGCGATCTCGGCGAGATCCTTGACGTTGTCGTCGGGGATCAGCACCGTGGTGATGCCGCCGCGATGCGCCGCCAACAGTTTCTCCTTCAGTCCGCCGATGGGCAGCACCTCACCGCGCAGCGTGATTTCGCCGGTCATGGCGACGTCGGAGCGCACCGGGATCTTGGTGAGCGCCGAGATGAGCGCGGTGCACATGCCGATGCCCGCGCTCGGGCCGTCCTTCGGCGTCGCGCCCTCGGGCACGTGAATGTGCACGTCGGCTTTCTGGTAGAAATCGATGTCGAGTCCGAGCATCGCGGAGCGGCTGCGCACCACCGTCATGGCGGCCTGGATGGACTCTTGCATCACTTCGCCGAGCTGGCCGGTGTGCGTGAGCTTGCCCTTGCCCGCGACGACCGCGGCCTCGATGGTCAACAGCTCGCCGCCGACCTCCGTCCAGGCGAGACCGGTCACCTGACCGACCCGGTTGCTTTCCTCGGCCTTGCCGTAGCGGAAACGGCGCACGCCGAGATAGGTGTCCAGGTTTTTCGATGTGATGCTCACCGTCTTCTCGGCCGGGTGCAGCAGCAGCTGCTTCACGGCCTTGCGGCCGATCTTCGAGATCTCGCGCTCGAGATTGCGCACGCCGGCTTCGCGCGTGTAGTAGCGGATCATGTCCATGATGGCCGTGTCAGCCACGGCGAGCTCGTCGGTCTTCAGGCCGTTCTGCTTGACCTGCTTCGGCAACAGGTAGCGGCGCGCGATGTTGCTCTTTTCATCCTCGGTGTATCCGGGGATGCGGATGACCTCCATACGGTCGAGGAGCGGCGCCGGGATGTTCAGGCTGTTCGCCGTGCACACGAACATCACCTCGGAGAGGTCGAAGTCCACCTCGAGGTAATGATCGTTGAACGAGCTGTTTTGCTCCGGATCGAGCACCTCGAGCAGCGCCGAGGACGGATCACCGCGGAAATCCGTCGACATCTTGTCGACCTCGTCGAGCAGGAACAGGGGATTGCGCACGCCGCACTTGGCGAGGTTCTGGATGATCTTGCCCGGCATCGAGCCGATATAGGTACGACGGTGGCCGCGGATCTCGGCCTCGTCGCGCACGCCGCCCAAGGACATGCGCACGAACTTGCGGTTGGTCGAGCGGGCGACGCTCTGCCCCAGCGAGGTCTTGCCGACGCCCGGCGGTCCCACGAGGCACAGGATCGGGCCGCGCAGGTTCTTCACACGCTGCTGCACGGCGAGATACTCGACGATGCGCTCCTTGACCTTCTCCAGGCCGAAGTGGTCGGCCTCGAGCACTTTCTCGGCCGCCGCGATGTCGAGATGCACTTTGCTGCGCTTCTTCCACGGGGCCTTCACCAGCCAATCGATGAAATTGCGCACCACCGTCGCTTCCGCGGACATCGGCGACATGAGCTTCAACTTGGCGAGCTCGGAGTTGGCCTTCTCGCGCGCCTCCTTCGGCATGCCCGCCGCCTTGATGCGCTTCTCGAGCTCGCCGATTTCGTTCGGCGCCTCGTCGAGCTCGCCGAGCTCCTTCTGAATGGCCTTCATCTGCTCGTTCAGGTAGTACTCGCGCTGGCTCTTCTCCATCTGCTGCTTGACGCGGCCGCGAATGCGCTTCTCGATCTGCAGCACGTCCATCTCGCCCTCGATCACCGCGAGCATGTGCTCGAGACGCTTGCGCACGTCGGGAATCTCGAGGACTTTTTGCTTCTCGGAAAGCTTCAGCGACATGTGCGCTGCAACCGTGTCCGCCAAGCGCCCGGCCTGCTCGATCCCCGCGAGCGAGGTGAGGATCTCGGGAGGCACCTTCTTGTTGAGCTTCACGTACTGCTCGAACTGAGTGATCATCGAGCGGGTGAGCACGTCCATTTCGCGCTCTTCGTAGCGCTCGACATCCGGCATCGGCGTCACTTCGGCGGAGAAGAACTCGCCTTCCGAGAGCTTCTCGATGCTGGCGCGATCGACGCCCTCGACCAGCACCTTGACGGTGCCGTCGGGGAGCTTGAGCAGCTGCAGGATGGTTGCGACCGTGCCGACGCGATAGAGATCCTCGCCCTTCGGGTCGTCCACGTCCGCCTGTTTCTGGGCGACCAGCAGGATGCGCTTGTCCGCCTTCATGGCGAGATCGAGCGCGACGATGGATTTTTCCCGGCCGACGAACAGCGGGATCACCATGTGCGGGTAGACCACCACGTCGCGCAGCGGCAGGACGGGTATCCCCACGTTGCTCGGGGCGGGCGCGGGGGAATCGATTACGGGTTCATCGCTCACGGGGCAGGCCTTTTCGTTTGGGGCACGTACGAGAATCTAGAGAGTACATGCGGCCGCCGCTCATGGGTTTCAAGCCGGATAATTTCTTGTGCGGAGTGCTCCTTAAGTCCGCTCAAAGATGATCCGAGCCCGTGGGGCGCCGCTGTTCTTCCACCGGAGCCACCAACCGAGTCTCCTCGGTTCGATGGACTATGTAAGGTTTGTTCTGGCCCTCGATCACCTGTTCATCGACCACGACCTTCTGCACGTTGCGCAGCGAAGGCAGGTCGTACATGGTGTCGAGCAACACATTCTCGAGAATCGTGCGCAGACCGCGCGCGCCGGTCTTGCGCTGCATTGCCTTGCGGGCGACGGAGCGCAGCGCGTCCTCGCGGAAATCCAGTTCCACCCCTTCCATGTCGAACAGCTTGCGATACTGCTTGGTCAGCGCGTTCTTCGGCTGCAGCAGGATCGAAATGAGCGCATCCTCGTCGAGTTCCTCGAGCGTCGCCACGACCGGCAGGCGGCCGACGAACTCGGGGATCAAGCCGTACTTGATCAAGTCCTCGGGCTCGGTGTCGTGGAAGACATCGTTGCCGTGCGGCCGGGCGTTTTGCTCGCGCACCTCGGCGACGAAGCCGATGCCGCTCTTGTGCGTGCGGTTCATGATGATCTTTTCCAGACCCGCGAACGCGCCCCCGCAAATGAACAGAATGTTGGTCGTGTCGACCTGCAGGAACTCCTGCTGCGGGTGCTTGCGGCCGCCCTGCGGAGGAACCGAGGCAATCGTGCCCTCGATGAGCTTCAAGAGCGCCTGCTGGACGCCCTCGCCCGACACGTCGCGCGTGATCGAGGGGTTGTCGGATTTGCGCGAGATCTTGTCGATTTCGTCGATGTAGACGATGCCGGTCTGCGCCTTTTCGACGTCGTAATCGCACTTCTGCAAGAGCTTCTGGATGATGTTCTCGACGTCCTCGCCGACGTAGCCCGCTTCGGTGAGGGTCGTGGCATCGGCGATGGTAAACGGCACGTTCAAGAGCCGCGCCAGGGTCTCGGCGAGCAGGGTCTTGCCGGAGCCGGTCGGACCGATCAGCAGGATGTTGCTCTTCGCGAGCTCGACCTCATCCCGCGATCTCACGCCCTCGGAGCCGCGGGTTTGCAGGCGCTTGTAGTGGTTGTACACGGCGACCGACAGGACGCGTTTCGCGCGCTCCTGGCCGATCACGTACTCATCGAGAACTTTTTTGATTTCCTGGGGCTTGGGGAGCTTGTCCCGGGTCCGCTCGGCGCGTTCCTCGAGCTCCTCGCGGATGATGTCGTTGCAGAGCTCGACGCACTCGTCGCAAACGAAAACCGACGGCCCGGCGATTAACTTCCGAACTTCGTGTTGGCTCTTTCCACAGAACGAGCAATACAACAATTTGCCGTCATCATGCTTGCCGCGCGAATCTTCGCTCATGCTGCCCTCAAATTTACCGGGCCCCGCTCTGGGCGCGGGACGCGGCTAATGACACTGACTATATAGCACCCGGCGGACTCTCCGCAAAGAAAGCCACGCGCAGGCTGTGACCGGGGTCCCCCGAAAGGGCCCGAAGGCGACCGTTAGGGGCGAATTGCGCCCTGTTTCGGACAATTAGGCAGACTTTATGGGTAGTTCGCCCCGTTTTTCGAGCATGGAATCCACTATTCCATAAGCACGGGCCGCCTCGGCGCTCATGAAATTGTCGCGATCGCTGTCCTGCTTGACGCGCTCCATGGTCTGGCCGGTGTGCTTGGCCAAGATACGGTTCAGGCGGTCCTTGGTTTCCATCACCTCGCGGGCATGGATGTCGATGTCCGAGGCCTGACCCTGAAATCCGGCGGACGGTTGATGGATCATGATCTTGGAGTTCGGCAGCGTATAGCGCTTTTGTGCCGCTCCGCCCGCCAGCAACACCGCGCCCATGGAGGCTGCGAGCCCCACACAGATGGTGCTCACGTCGGGCTTGATGAACTGCATGGTGTCGTAGATCGCGAGGCCCGCGCTCACCGAGCCGCCCGGCGAGTTGATATACAGCGCGATGTCCTTCTCAGGGTTCTCCGACTCGAGAAACAGCAGCTGCGCGACGATCAGGTTCGCCATGTAGTCCTCGACCGTCCCGACGACGAAAATCACGCGCTCCTTGAGCAGCCGCGAATAGATGTCGTAAGCGCGCTCGCCGCGGGCGGTCTGTTCGACCACCATGGGAACCAGATTCAGTGCTCGAGTTGTCATTGCGTAAGCCTTCCGGATTGAATACCGGCGTGTACTTGGGACGTAAATCGGGAAATCAAGTGCTTGTGCATCTCACCCTTCGAAGTTCATCAACTCCTTGAAGGTATGCGGTGTCGCGTGCACCTGCGCGTGCTCGAGGATGAAGTCGGTCACCTGATCCTCGAGCGCGAGGCTCTGTACCTGGCGCATGGCGTCCGCATTTTGCAGGTACGCCCGCTTCAGCGCTGCGGGATCCCCGTAAGCGCCCACCATCTCGTCGAGCCGCGCGTTCGAGCGCGCCGGATCGAGCACGATCTTCTCGCGACGGATGATTTCGTTGATCAATAGCCCGAGCGCGATGCGGCGCCGCGCCGGCTCGATGAAGGGCTCGCGTGGCGGGGCCTGGGAGACGTCCTTGGCGCCGGTGCGCCGCATCTCCTCGATCTGCATGTCCCGGATCTGCGACTCGAGCAACGCATTCGGCACGTCCACCGGGTTCGCCTGGTAGAGCTTGTCCAGCACCGCCGCCTTGTTGCGGTTCCGCAAGCTCTGCTCGAGCTCGCGCTGCATGTTCGCGCGCACGTCCTCGCGCAGCTTCGGGACGCCACCCTCCGCGACACCGAATGCGACGCAGAACTCATCGTCGAGCGCCGGCACGACGGGCTCCTCGACGGATTTCACGTCGACCTTGAACACGGCGTGCTTGCCTGCGAGCTCCGTGGCTCGGTAATCGGCCGGGAAATCGACGCCGACTTCGCGGCTCTCGCCGCTCGAGGCGCCGGCAAGTCCTTGCTCGAGCTGCGGCAGCATGCGTCCCTCGCCGAGCACGATGGGAACGTTTTCGCCCTTGCCGCCGGCGAACGCGTTGCCGTCGATCGACCCGACGAAATCCACCGTCACCTTATCGCCATCCGCCGCGGGGCGAGTGACCGCGCTGTATTTCGTCTGTTGCTTGCGCAGGCGCTCGATCATCGCATCGACATCCGCCTCGCTGACCTCGGCGGTCACCCGCTCGATGGACAGGCTCCCGATCGGTTGCAGGGCGACCTCCGGAAAAACCTCGAAGGTTGCGACATAAGTGAGATCCTGGCCCTCGGCGACCGAGGTAGGCTCGATCCGCGGGCTGCCGGCCGGCGACAGCTGATTCTGGGTGACCGCTTCGGCGAACGAGGACTGCATGAGCTCGCCGATCACCTCGCGATGCACCTGCTGGCCGAATTGCTGGCGAATCACGGTGATCGGCGCCTTGCCGGGCCGGAAACCCTTCAGTCGCGCCGTGCGGCTCAGTTCCTTGAGGCGCGTCGCGATCTCTTTGCTCACCCGCTCGGCGGGCACCTGTACCTGCATGCGGCGCTCGAGCTTGCCGGTGTTCTCAACGGAAATCTGCATGTGGATCCTTTAAGCCAGTCATTATTTTCCGACGGGGGTGGTGCGAAAGGCGAGACTCGAACTCGCACGGGTTTCCCCACCAGGTTCTAAGCCTGGCGCGTCTACCAATTCCGCCACATTCGCATCGGAACAGCCGCTCTATTATAGCGCGGCTCGGGCGGTCAGCGGGGCCGGCTTTGGCGCACCAGCAGCCGCGCCACCTCGCGCAGCGCCGGGAGACCCTTCTCCAGCATGAAGTAAAGTGGGCTATCCCCTTCAAACGGCGGCTCTTTCCGCGGCGCATTCACCCAGGCCCAAGCGCCGTCCTTGTCGTCCGAGGAGGCGCTCAACGAGCGATGGATATTCGCGACCAGCGCCGCACGCTCTTGCTGCACGGCAGAGAGGCGCGGCGCCTGCCCGAGGCGATAGCGCGTGAGCACCTGAGGCGAGGGTATCTTGAGGAGCCGGCACTGCTGCAGCGGGGAGAGCTCCCACGCATCGGCAATCGCGAAGAATCGCTTCAGAGCGGTCGGCGTCGAGTCCCGCGAGGTGCGCCGCCCCGCAGGCTGCAGCACCAATCGCGGTCCACCCCGAGATTTGCTTGACAAGGCTTCACCCATAACACTTAAGCATACACGCTAGAGTGCGGGCTATCATGGAGGAATGGCGCCCAAGTTTTCCGAACGGCTTCGGCAAGCGCACGCGGCAGCCGACAGCCTGGTCTGCATAGGCCTCGATCCGGACCTCGCCCGGCTTCCCGATGACTTACGCAGCGACCCGCAACCGTTCCTCGCCTTCAACCGCCGCATCGTCGATGCAACTCACGACCTCTGCGCCGCCTACAAGCCCCAGATCGCCTTCTACAGCGCGCTGGGCAAGGAGTCCGAGCTCGCGGCCAGCATCCGTTACATCCGCGAGCGCGCTCCCGCAGCGCTGGTCATCCTGGACGCCAAGCGCGGTGACATCGGCAACACCGCTGAAGCCTACGCGCGCGAGGCGTTCGACCGCTACGATGCCGACGCGGTCACGGTCAACCCCTACATGGGCGAGGATGCCGTGCTGCCGTTTCTTGCGCGCCCCGATCGCGGCGCCATTGTTCTGTGCCGCACTTCGAATCCGGGGGGACACGATTTTCAGGATCTGCTGATCGAGGGAGTGCCGCTTTACCGGCGAGTCGCGCAGCGCGCGGCGAGCCGCTGGAACCGTCACGGAAATCTGATGCTGGTGGTCGGTGCCACGCGTCCGCAGGAGCTGGCCGAGCTGCGGCGCGCGCACCCCGAGCTCTCGTTCCTCGTGCCTGGAATCGGCGCGCAGGGAGGCGACCTCGAGGCCACCCTCGCGGCGGGACTCGACGCCGGCGGCAAGGGACTTCTGGTGAGCTCCTCGCGCGCGGTGATTTATGCCGGAGGGGGCTCGAGCGCGGCGATACGCGCCGCGGCGCAGGATCTGCACGGGGCGATCAACCGCCGGCGGCTGAGCGCGGCAGGCGCGCCGGTCTAAGCCGGCGGGCACCCGGGCGGGGGCGGCCTAAGAGCCTGGGGGTTGCGGGCTCAACGCGCGCAGACGCGCGGTCACGCTGGTCTTCAAGGGCGAGCGACCGAAGGAAATCCGATCCTTCCCGGCGTGCTTGGCTTCGCGCAAGGCCGCGTCGGCTCGGCTGTAAACGGATTTCCAATCGGAATCGTCGGCGATGCTGAGCGCCAGGCCGAAGCTGCCGGTAAAGCGCAGCAGTCCCTTCGGCGTCGCCAGCGGTGCCTTGCCGATCTGGCCATGGATGCGTTCCGCCACATCGTGCAAGGTTTGCTCGTTGATGTCGCCGAAGCACAGCACCGCGAACTCATCTCCCCCTAAGCGCGCGGCCATGTCGGAGGAATTGCGCAGCTGCGTGCTCAGGATGTTGCCGAGGGTCCGCAGCACGTCATCGCCCACGTCGTGGCCGTACTCCTCGTTGACGTGCTTGAAATTGTCCACGTCGAGCAATATGAGCCCGTAGGCCTTGCGCGACTGGCGCATCGCGTTCGCGGCTTGCTCGCCGCGGCGGCTGAACGTGCGCCGGTTCGGCAGCACGGTGAGCGCATCGTTCGCGCTTTCTTGCGCGAGCTTCGTGTTCGTCACTTGCAGCGCGGCTTGCGCCTCGCGGTATTGATCCTGCGCATCGCGCAGCGCCTCTTGCGTATCTCGCAGCGTCGCCTGCACGCTGCGCAAGTCCTCTTGCGCATAGCGCAGCGCATCCTCCGCGGCGCGCGCCGTTTGCTGCGCGTCCGTCAGCGCTTTGTTGCGCTCCTTCGCCGCCGTCTCCGAGTCGCTGGAGCGTTCGTCGCGCTCCTTGAGCGACGCCTGCGCCTCGCTCACCGATTTCTCGCGCTCCTTGAGAGCCGCTTGCGCCTCGCCCATCAATTTCTCGCGCGCATCGAGCGCCGCCTGCTTCTCGCCGACGGTTTTCTCGCGCGATTCGATCGCCGCCTGCTTCTCGGCCATGGCTTTCTCGCGCGCCTCGATTGCCGCCTGCTTCTCGGCCATGGCTTTCTCGCGCGCCTCGATTGCCGCCTGCTTCTCGGCCATGGCTTTCTCGCGCGCCTCGATTGCCGCCTGCTTCTCGCCCGCTGCTTTCTCGCGAGCCTCGATTGCCGACTGCTTCTCGCCCGCTGCTTTCTCGCGCGATTCGATCGCCGCCTGTCTCTCGGCCGCCGCCTTTTCGCGAGCCTCGATCGCCGCCTGCGTCGCACCCGCGCTTCTCTCGCGCTCCTGGAGAGCGGCCTGCGCCTCGTTCAGAGTTTTTTCTAGAGCTTTTTCGCGCCCCTTGGGCGCGGCTTGACCCGCAGACTTCTGCCGCGCCTCGAACGCCGCCTGCGCATCGCCCAGAGATTTCTCGCGTGCCTCGACGGCGGAGCGCGCTTCACGCAGAGATTTATCGCGTGCCTCGATCGCTGCGCGGGCATCGCCCAAGGCTTTCTCGCGCACCTCGATCGCCGAGCGAGCCTCGCCCAGGGCTTTCTCACGCACCTCGACCGCCGCACGACCCTCAACCAAGGATTTCTCGCGCGCGTCGATTGACGAGCGAGCCTCGGCCAAGGACATCTCGCGCTCCTCGAGCAGCTTTTGCGCGGCGCGCAACGCCTCCTCGCCCCCGCCGGCTTGCGGCACCACTTCGCCCGCCTTGGCGGGCGCCGCCGGTGCGGCCGAGATCGCCTCGATGGTGACGATGTTGTAGTCCGGCTGGCGCGACGGGGCGCGCTTGATGGCGACCGAGAGCGCCACGCGGACGTAGCCCTTGTCCTTCCCGAGCAGGCGCTGCTCCAGCCGATAGCTGTCGATCTCGCCGGCGAGCGTGCGTTTGAACTCGCGGATGTTGTCGGCCAAATCCTCGGGATGGGTGATGCTCGGAATCGACAGCTCGCGCAGCTCCGCGGGGTTGTATCCGAGCAGCGCGCAGGCGCGTTGATTCATGCGCAAAATGAGGCCGTGCAGCGAGGTATGAACGATGCCGACGGGAGCTTGCTCGAAGGTATCGCGGAACAGCTTCTCGCGCTCCATGGCGTATTGCAGAACGCCGTCGGATTTCGCCGCAAGCTCTTTTGCGGAGAGCAAGTCCTCGGCGATTTTCGCGAACTCGCTCAAGACGACTTCCTCGACCTCGCCGAACTCACGTATCTGCGTGTCCATGGCGCAGAGCGTGCCCATCGGCTGGCGGTCGCGCGTGAACAGCGGGATGCCGATATAGGAACGCACATGCTGGGCGCCGCTCACGAGCAGATCATTCGCAAAACGCGCATCGGCGGCGGCATCGCGAACGATGAGCGGCTCGCGGGCCCAGACCACGTGGTCGCACAACGAGCCGCGGCGCGGCGTCTCGCGCACGCCGAGACCGATGCGCGACTTGAACCAGACGCGATTCTGATCGACCAGCGACACGCACAGGATGGGCACTTGCAGCGCCGCCTGAGCAAGGCGGGTCACGCCATCGAAGGCGGCCGACGGCGGGGTATCGAGGAGTCCGAGTCGATGCAAGGCGACCAGGCGCTCCGTCTCGTCCACGGGCACACTTTCATCCTGCAACGCAGCATCAGCCGTCGTCTCGAGCGCAGCTCTCATGCGCCGCAGGTTAAGGATCTGCCGCCGTTAGGTTAAGTACGCTCATCACGGATTTGGAAACGCGATTCAAGGTTCTTTCCGGGGAACCCCCGGCCGGGGGCCCCCGAGGCCCGGGAGCGGCCCTGAATGGGTCGGTCTCAGGGGCCGGTATCGACCGGGGCCCCCTTCAGCTTGTAGACCACCCCGTCCTTCATGACGAAGCTCACATTGAGCATTCGGCTGATGTCCGTGGTCGGGTCTCCCGCGACGGCCACCACGTCGGCGAGCTTGCCCGCCGCCACGGAGCCGAGGTCCTGGTCCTGCTTCAAGAGCTGCGCGGCGTTGATGGTCGCCGCCTGCAGGGCGAACATCGGCGGCATGCCCGCCTGCACCATCAATTCGAACTCATGAGCGTTCTGGCCGTGAGGGTAGACTGCGGCGTCGGTACCGAACGCGATCTTGACGTGCGCCTTGTAGGCGCGGCCTGCCGTACCGAGGATCAGCGGACCGATCGCCGCAGCCTTGGCGGCGACCTGCGGCGGGTAGTATCCCGGCACCTTGGACTGCCGCGCGACGAAGTCGCCGGCGATGATGGTCGGCACGTACCAGGTGCCGTGCTCGACCATGAGCTTCATGTCCTCCGCATCCATGTACGTGCCGTGCTCGATCGAATCGACACCGCCGAGCACCGCGCGCCGGATGGCCTCGGCGCCGTGAGCATGCGCGGCCACGGTGAAGCCGTAGTCATGCGCGGTCGCCACCACCGCGCGGATCTCCTCGAGCGTGAGCTGCGCATTGTCGCCGCTCGCGCTCTCATCGAGCACGCCGCCCGAGGGCATGATCTTGATGAGATCGTCGCCCACCTTGTAGTGCTCGCGCACCGCTTTGACCGCCTCGTCGGGACTGTTGATGATCCCGATCGCAGGTCCCGGATCGCCCGCAAGATCCGCCCGGTAGCCGTCGGTCGGATCGGCGTGTCCTCCGGTCGATCCGATGGGCACGCCCGCCGTGAAGATGCGCGGACCGGGCAGCAATCCCGCGTTGATGGCGTTGCGCAGAGCCACCGACTCGTTCTCGCGATCGCCGACGTTGCGCACCGTGGTGAATCCGGCGAGGAGCGTGCGCCGCGCATAGACGGTCGAGCGCACGGCGTAGTCGGCGATGTTCCAGCGAAACTGATCGACGTACTGGCTGGGACTCGTTTGCTCGGTGAGATGCGTGTGGCTGTCGATGAGGCCCGGCAGGCACGTTTGGTCGCCGAGCTCGATCTCCACCGCGCCCGGCGTCGTGGTGGTGCCGCTGGTCACCTCACGCACGCGCTTGCCCTCCACCACGATCGTGGTCGCGCCCAGCAGCTTGCCGCCGACCGAATCGAGGAGATGCCCGCAATGCAAGACCGTCACGGTCGCCGCCGGCGCCATGGCGTCGCGGTCGCCTGCGACTCTGCCCACGCATCCGCTCCTAAGCCCACGGCCATCGCGAGCCCGGTCGCTGCGAGTGCGGTCGCGGCCGCGTTCAGGTCGATTGTTCGGTTCTGCATCAACGATCTCCTCAAGTCTTCTCGTTTGCGACTGCGAGCATGGCGTGCAACAACACGTTGGCCCCGATCTCAAGATCCGCGGCCGAAGCGCTCTCCGCCTCGTTGTGGCTGAGGCCGCCCGCGCACGGCACGAAGATCATCGAGGTCGGAGCTACGGTCGCCACGTTGACCGAGTCGTGTCCGGCGCCGCTCACCATATCGATCGCCTCGCATCGCAGGCTCGAGGCGGCCTCCCGCACAGCGGCCACGCACTTGGGATCGAACGTGACCCCCTGCGCCTGCCACACGCAACGAATATGACCGGGCAGGCCGTGACGCTCGAGAGCCGTCTGCACCACGCCCTCGACCTCCTCGCGCAACGACCGGTAATGGGCGGTGTCGGGATGTCGCAGATCCAGGAAAAAGCGCAAGTAACCCGGCACGGTGTTGGGCGAGCTCGGCCGCGTCTCGATCACGGCCACCGTCAAGCGCGCGTGCGGTCGGCGTTTCGCAGCCGCGGCATAACAAGCAGGCAACACGTCGGCGAGCACACGCACCGGATCGCGCCGCATGTCCATGGGCGTCGGCCCTGCGTGCGCTTCCTGGCCCGTGACGACGACCTCGTGGCGGCTCATGTGCTGCACGCCGGTGACGACGCCGATGTGCTTGGCGCGCTGCTCGAGCACGGGGCCCTGCTCGATGTGGACCTCGAACGCCGCCTTCACCGGGCGGCGTTCGAGCGGCGCGGCGAGATCGACGCCCGCACGCTCGAGCTCCTCGCGGACGCTGTGGCCCTCACGATCCTTGAGCGCGTAGGCATCGGCGAGCGGCATGCGCCCCGACCATACGGCCGAGCCCATCATCGCGGCCGGGAAGCGGCATCCTTCCTCGTTGCACCACACGGCGATCTCGAGCGGGTGGCGAGTCTCGATGGATTGGTCGTTCAGCGACTCGATCACCTCGAGCCCGGCGAGCACACCGTACACGCCATCGAACTTGCCGCCCGTAGGCTGCGTATCGAGATGACTGCCGGTCATGACAGCCGGCAGAGAATCATCCCGACCCGCACGGCGGGCGAACATGTTGCCGATCGCGTCGACGCGCACCGAGCAACCGGCCGCGGCGGCCCAGCGCGCGAACAGCTCGCGCCCCTGAAAGTCCGCCTGCGTCAGCGCCTGCCGGTTGCAACCGCCGTGCTCGGTCGCGCCGATTTCGGCCATGGCCATGAGACGCGACCAGAGCCGCGTGCCGCTCACGCGCAGCGTATGAGTCGATGGGTTCGGCATATGAAGTCCTCGCGCCTATTATGCGTGCGGCACCGCGCAATGCACCAGCGCGCTGGTACCATGGCTCGAATCGACGTCGCAGAGGTAGCTGGTTTCCGTGACAGGCAGCGCGGGTGTGGGACTCGAGAGCGGCAGTCAGGTCTGCGCGATCCTGGTCTCCTATCACCCGGACGCCGAGTTGCCGCGCCGTGCAGCCCGCATCCTCGATGAGGCGGGCGCCCTGGTGATCGTGGACAACGGCTCGGGCGGGGAAACGCAGGACGATGCTCCGCCGTATCGCCGCCGATGCGCGCGTGTCGCTGGTGCTGAACCCCGCGAACTTAGGGATCGCGAGCGCCCTGAACCTCGGCGTGGAGCGCGCCCGCGCCTTGGGATTCGCCTGGGTGTTGCTGCTCGATCAAGACAGCGACCTGCACGACGATATGCTGGCCTCGCTCATCGAGGTGCGCGCCGCGTATCCGGTGCCCGCGCAGGTCGCGGTGATCGGCGCGGGATTCGGCGAGGATACGCCACCCGCGCCGCCCGGGGAGGCGTGGCAGGAAGTCGAGTCGGTGATCACCTCGGGTTCCTTGATCCCGCTCGCCCTGCACGCGGCCATCGGTCCGTTCCGCGATGAGTTCTTCATCGACTACGTCGATAGCGAATACTGCTTCCGGGCGCGCGCGCAAGGATATCGGGTGCTCAGAACGGCCAAGCCCCTCATGTCGCATACGATCGGCGCACCCACGCGACACGACCTGCTCGGCAAGCTTAAATGGACCACCAATCACTCGCCCGATCGGCGCTACTACATCGCGCGCAACGACACCGTGATGCTGCGCGAGTACGGCGGCTATGCGTTCGGCTCCTGGGCACTGAAGAGCCTCGGCCGCCGCCTGCGGACATGCAAGCGGATCGTGCTCTATGAACGCTCCAAGGCCCGCAAGATTGCCGCGGTGTCGGCCGGCTGGTGGGACGGCGTGCGCGGGCGCATGGGGCCGCGCTAGGCTCGAGCGTACCGTGACTCGCGGGCGAAGAAGCTCATGATCAGACCGAAGACGAGCATGGCAATCAGGTTCTCGATCAACTTGGGCGCGTTGAAGTGCGGCCGATGGCCCACGGCTGATAGGGGTACGACGATGTAGTTCATGACCAGGAAAATCACCACTCCGAAGAGCAGCCCGGTCCCGACCCAATTACCTTTGAGCGGACGCGGCAACCGTCGTGATGCGAAGAAGCAGCACGCGGCGATCAGAATGGACATGAGCCATTGCAGAACGAGTCCGAAGGCGGCCGAGGCGAGTCCGTCGTCGAAGGACGGCTTGCCGAGAATCCCGCGGGCGATTGCCTGGCAGATGATGATGGGCCCCACGTGGTTGATGAGACAAGCGGCGCCGATATCGAGCGTGCCGGCCACGAGCCCGGCAAGCAACATGCGACGGTAGTAGGGACTCACGCGCGGATCCCCCAGCAGAACGGATCCTGAGGATCCAGATGCAGAGAGCCTTCGCCGGTCACATACGCGCGGCCGCGAATGGTCGGCACGATCTCGCCCTTGGCACGATCGCTCCACCGATAGCGCCCCTCGAACGTGCTGCCGATGATGCTCTCCTGCACCCAGGGCTCGTCCTCCTCGAGGCTCCCATCGGCGGCGAGACAGGCGAGCTTGGCGCTCAAGCCCGTGCCGCACGGTGAGCGATCGTAGGCATTGCCCGGGCACAGGACGAAGTTGCGGCTGCGGGCCAGAGGCGCAGCGGCGGGGCCGAAAAGCTCCACGTGATCGACTTGACTGTACCCGGCCGCGTTGACGGCGCCGCGCAACCGACGGGTGAAATCGGTCAGGCTCTCGAGATTGTCGAGATCCAGGCGTTGCTCGTGGCGCGTCACCAGATAGAACCAGTTTCCGCCCCAGGCGACATCCCCGGTGACCGCGGGGCCATCCGGCACCTGCACGCGCACGCCGCGCGCGATGCGCTGGCTCGCCACGTTCTCGACGCTCACCTCGCCGTCCTCGTGCAGGCGGGCCTGCACGACACCCACGGGCGTATCGATGCGAACCGAGCCGGGAGCGAGCCGCCCGGCGAAGCGGAGCGAGGCGACGAGTCCGATGGTGCCGTGTCCGCACATCCCCAAGAAGCCCACGTTGTTGAAGAAGATCACGCCGAGATCGCAGTCGGCGCGGTGCGGACTCACGAGCAACGCCCCGACCAGAGGATCCGACCCGCGCGGCTCGTTCACGATGGCCGATCGATACGCGTCGAAATGCGTGCGGAAGCGGTCGCGCCGCTCGGCGAGCGGACCCGCGCCGAGCGCAGGGCCGCCGTCGAGCACCACCCGCGTGGGCTCGCCGCCGGTGTGCGAATCGATCACGCGCACCGCGGGGCTCATGGGCTCCCGGGTCCGCGACGCGGGCGAGTATCGAGGGCGCGCCGCACCCGGCCGATCACCTCGGCGCGGCGCTCGCCCGCGAGCGGCAGGCGCGGCAGGCGCACGCGCTCGCTGCCGCGGCCCATCAGTTCCTCCGCGAGCTTGATCGCCTGAACGAGGTCGGGATCGGAGTCGAGGTGCAAGAGCGGCATGAACCAGCGATAGAGTTCTCGTGCCCGCGGCAAATTCCCGGACATCACCGCCGCAAAGAGCTCGAGCGACTCCACCGGAAAGGCATTCGAGAGTCCCGAGACCCAGCCCCGGGCACCGAGCGCGAGCGCCTCGAACACCACATCGTCGAGACCCGCGAACAAGACGTAGCGCTCGCCGCAGGCATTGATGATGTCGGTGAAGCGCCGTGAATCGGGAGACGATTCCTTGAGCGCGACGATGGTCGCGACGTTCGCGAGGCGCTCGAGAGTCTCGAGGTCGATGTTGACCCGGTACGAGGGCGGATTGTTGTAGAGCATGATGGGAAGCGCGCAGGCACCTGCGACCGCGCGAAAATGATGCTCGAGCTCCGCCGGCGTCGGCACATAGACCATCGCCGGCAGCACCATGAGGCCGGAGGCCCCGATCCGCTCGGCGTCGCGCGCGAAGCTCGCCGCGGCCGCGGTGGTGAGCTCGCTGACACCCGCGATGACGGGCACCTTGCCCTCGCCCGCGTCGACCGCGCCCTCGAGCACCTTGCGCTTCTCCGTGGCGCTCAGGGAATTACCTTCGCCCACCGTGCCCATCAGCACCAGCCCGTGCACACCGTCCCGGATCAGCGCCGCCTGCACGCGCCGGGTAGCGGCGAAGTCGACGTCGAGCGCGGCGTCGAACTGCGTCGTCGCCGCGGGGAATACGCCCGACCAGCTGCATTTCATGAGCCACCTCCGGTTGCTTGCACGATCCGAGATCGTATACCGTCGCGCACTGAGTTTCGACGCGCTCGACCTTTTGGAAAAAAAACGCATGCACCCATCGCATCCCCGGGCCCGGGCTACGGCTCTCGCCCTCCTCGCCGCGAGCCTCCTGCTCGGCGGCTGTACCCACAAGACCCAGAACGCGGACTCGCGGCTCAAGGCCATATACACCGCCGAATGGAAATGGCGCGAGGATCAATTCCCGGACGATGAGGACTCGCAGAAACCGATTCAGGATCACTTGCCGAAGGTGGACCCGGCCACCCAGAACATGCGTCTTGCGAAGTGGCAAGACACGCTCGCACAGCTCGACGCCCTGCCGCGCGCCGACCTCTCGCCAGCGGAGGAGCTCAACTATGCCGTGTATCACCCGCAGATCGAGACCCTGATCGCCAATCAGCGCTTTCGCGACTTCGAGATGCCCGCGAACTCCGATACCACCTTCTGGACGAACCTCGGCTACACCGCGCGAAGACCGTTTCGTAATCTACAGGATTACCGTAATTGGATATCTCAAATGCATGATATCCCTAGATATTTCAAGGAACAAATCGACGAGATGCGACTTGGCCTGAAGCGCGGCTTCACGCCGCCTCGTGTGACCATGGCCGGACGCGACGCCTCGATCACCGCCGTCACGGACGCCGCTCCCGAGGGCAGTCTTTTCTACACGCCGTTCAAGGACATGCCCGGGGTGTCCGATGCGGACAAGACGGCGTTGCGCGAGCAGGCGGTTGCGGTCATTCGCGATACGGTGCAGCCGGCCTACCGGGACCTGCTGACCTTCATGCGCACCGAATACGTCCCCGGCACGCGCACGAGCCTCGCCGCCGACGACCTGCCGGACGGCAAAAACTACTACCGCGCGAAAATTCGCGAGTTCACCACGCTCGATGAGGACCCCGAGACGATTCATGCGCGCGGCGAATCCGAAGTTCGGCGCCTGCACGGCGACATGCTCGCGGTCATGAGCGAGACGGGATTCAAAGGGGACTTCCCCGCGTTCCTCACCTTTCTACGGTCCGATCCGCAATTTCAGGCAAAGACGCCGCAGGAGCTGCTGATGCGGGCCGCCTGGATCGCCAAGCGCTTCGACGGCAAGGCGTCGCAATACTTCGGGTTGCTGCCGCGCGCGCGCTTCACCATCGTGCCGGTCCCCGACGATCTGGCGCCGTTCTACACGGCCGGCCGCGGAGGCCCGGGACTTTACCTGCTCAATACCTACGACCTGCCGAGCCGCCCGCTGTACAACCTGACGGCGCTCACGCTGCACGAATCCGCTCCGGGGCACGCCTTTCAGATGCCGCTGGCGCTCGAGCACAAGGATCAGCCGCAGTTCCGCCAGCACACCTACCTCTCGGCCTACGGCGAAGGCTGGGCTCTTTACTGCGAATGGCTGGGCCAGGAAATGGGCATGTACGAGACGCCGTACGACCGCTTCGGCATGCTGAACTACCAGATCTGGCGGGCAGCGCGATTGGTCGTCGATACGGGAATTCACGCCCAAGGCTGGAGCCGCGATCAGGCGCTCGACTATCTGCGGCAATACACGGCGCTGCCGGAGCACGAAATCGAGACCGAGGTCGACCGCTACATCGCCTGGCCGGCGCAGGCGCTCTCTTATTATCTGGGTGAGGACGCGATTCGCGCGAGCCGCGCCAAGGCGGAACAAGCTCTGGGTGCGCGCTTCAATGTGCGCGCCTTCCACGACGCCGTGCTCGAGCTCGGCTCGGTGCCGATACCTGCGCTCACCGCGCGCATCGATCGCTTCATCGCCGAGGGGGGCCGCGGACCCTACCCGGATCTCGAATGAGCGAGCGCTAGGTCGACGGCGCGGCCGGCGGAGCGGAATTCAGCCATCCGCCCGGCGGTGCCAGCATCGCCGACGGCCCCCAGCTGCCCGGCGCGTAGGGATGCACCGGCAGGTCCGCCCCGAGCAGCGGATCGACGATGCGCCAGGCCTCCTCGACATAGTCCTCGCGGGCGAACAGCGAGCGGTCCCCGGCCATCGCGTCGGTCAGCACACGCTCGTAGGCATCCTTCTCGTTCGCTCCCGGATGACGGCTGGCCAGGAGCTCGGCCGTGGCGCCCTTCCCCGATTCCTCGGGGTCCATGACGTTCACGCCGATGGCAATCTCGGTCTCGGGACTGATCTGGAAGCGAAAATAATTCGACGCGGGGTCGTTGTGAAAGATCGCCGGGGGACGCTTCAGCCGTGCCACGACCTCCGTGCGGGTCACGGCGAGCGACTTGCCGGCGCGGATGAAAAAGGGCACGCCCTGCCAGCGCCAATTATCGATATACACGCGCACGGCCGCGAAGGTTTCGGTCCGCGAATCGGCGGCGACCCCGGGCTCGCTGCGATATCCGGCGAATTGGCCACGCACCACATCCTCGAGCCGGATCGCCGGGATCGATTTCAATACCTTCACTTTCTCGTCGCGCATCGACTCGCTGTCGGTGCGTGCCGGCGCCTCCATGGCAAGGTTCGACATCACTTGAAACAGGTGATTCTGGATGACATCGCGCACCGTGCCGGTCTGGTCATAGAACGCCCCCCGCCCCTGCACCCCGAACGACTCGGCCATGGTGATTTGCACGCTCTCGATGTATTGCCGGCTCCAGATCGATTCTTGCACGGGGTTGGTGAAGCGAAAGAACAGCATGTTGCGCACCGGCCCCTTGCCGAGATAGTGATCGATGCGAAAGATCCGGTCCTCGTCGAAGCTCGCCAGCAAGATGCGGTTGAGCGCGCGCGCGGAAGTGAGGTCGTGGCCGAAGGGCTTCTCGACGACCACCCGCCCCTCGTGGGTCGAGCAATTGGCGTGGTCGAGCTGCTCGACCACCTTGCCGAAGAGCGACGGCGGTATGGCCAGGTAGTGCGCAGGGCGCTGCGCGTTGCCCAGAGCACCTTTGAGAGCCTGAAACGTCGCCGGATCGCCGTAATCGCCGTCGACGTACCGCAGCAGGCTCTTGAGCTTGTCGAACGCGGCCGGATCGAGCCCGCCGTGCTGCTCGAGGCTCGCGTGTGCTCTTGCGTGGAACTGCTCGAGACCTCCGCCGCCCTTGGCCACACCGATTACCGGCACGTCGAGCGTGCCGCGCTTGATCATCGCCTGCAGCGAGGGAAAGATCTTCTTGAAGGCGAGATCGCCGGTCGCGCCGAAAAACACCAGCGCATCGCTCTGCGGCTCGTCCACGGCTACTTCGCCTTCTCGACGTGGCCGCCGAACTGATAGCGCATCGCCGACAAAAGCTTGTTCTGGAACTCGGCGTTGCCGCGCGAGCTGAAGCGCTCATAAAGCGCCGTCGTGAGCACGGGAATGGGCACGCCCTCGTCGATGCCCGCCTTGATGGTCCAGCGGCCCTCGCCCGAATCGGAGACACGGCCCTCGAACTTCGCGAGTTTGGGATCCGCCGCCAGGCTGTTTGCAGTGAGGTCGAGCAGCCAGGAAGCGATCACGCTGCCGCGTCGCCAGACCTCCGCCACCTCGGGGAGGTCGATATCGAACTGATAGTTCTCGGGATCGCGCAGCGGCGTGGTTTCCGCATCGATCTCGTGCGTTTGCTTGCCCACGTTGGCGGCGCGCAGCACGTCAAGTCCCTCCGCGTAGGCCGCCATGATGCCGTACTCGATGCCGTTATGGACCATTTTCACGAAGTGGCCCGCGCCGCTCTGCCCGCAGTGCAGATAGCCTTGCTCGGCGGTGCTTTTCTTGGCCTTGTCGCGCCCGGGCGTACGCTCGATCGAGCCGATGCCGGGTGCCAGCGCCGCGAAAATCGGATCGAGCCGCGCCACCACCTCGTCGCGCCCCCCGATCATCATGCAATAGCCGCGCTCGAGGCCAAAGACCCCGCCGCTGGTTCCTACGTCCACATAATGAATGCCGCGCGCCTCGAGCACCTTGGCGCGGCGGATGTCGTCCACGTAATAGGAGTTGCCGCCGTCGATCAGGATGTCGCCTTTTTCCAGGTGCGGCTCGATTCCCGCGATCGTATCGTCGACCCCCGCCGCGGGCACCATGAGCCAGATGGCACGCGGCTTCGCGAGGCCGCGCACGAGATCGGCCACCGAGGCGGCGCCCGTGGCTTTCTCCTTGGCGAGCGCCTGGACGGCGGCCGGCGCACGGTCGAAGACCACGCATTCATGCCCGGCGCGCAGCAGGCGGCGCACCATGTTCGAACCCATTCTTCCCAATCCGATCATTCCAAGCTGCATATGCGACTCCGTGTGTGGATGGCGAGGCTCAAGCGTGCGCGCGCAAGCTCGCAATGCGCTTCAAGAGCGCAGTGGTCGAGCTGTTGGTCGACGCCGCAGCGTCGCCGCGCAGCGCCGGCACGATGCGTTTCGCAAGCACCTTGCCGAGCTCGACGCCCCATTGATCGAACGAATCGATGTTCCAGATCGTGCCCTGAGTGAACACGCTGTGCTCATACAAGGCGACCAGCTTGCCGAGCGCCGCGGGTGTCAGACGCTCGAGCAGCAGCGTATTGGAGGGACGATTGCCCTCGAAGGTGCGGTGCGGCACCAGCCAGTCGGGCGAGCCTTCTTTCTTGACCTCTTCGGCCGTCTTGCCGAATGCAAGCGCTTCGCCCTGCGCAAGCACGTTCGCGAGCAAGAGGTCGTGATGTTCGCCGAGTGGATTGAGCGACTGCGCGAAACCGATGAAATCGCAGGGAATGAGCCGCGTGCCCTGATGAATCAGCTGATAGAAGGAATGCTGGCCGTTGGTTCCCGGCTCGCCCCAGTAGATGGGGCCCGTGTCGTAAGTCACGCGCTGCCCCTCGAGCGTCACGTGCTTGCCGTTGCTCTCCATGGTGAGTTGCTGGAGGTAGGCGGGAAAGCGTTTCAGATACTGATCGTAGGGCAGCACGGCGGCCGTCTGCGCGCCGAAGAAGTTGGTGTACCACACTCCCAGAAGTCCGAGGATAACGGGCAGATTCTGCGTGAAGGGCGCGGTGCGGAAGTGCTCATCGATTTCGTGAAAGCCGCTCAAGAGCTCGCGAAACGCCGCCGGCCCGATCGCGATCATGGTCGACAGTCCGATGGCCGAGTCCATCGAGTAGCGGCCTCCCACCCAGTCCCAGAAGCCGAACATGTTCTCGGTGTCGATGCCGAACTTCGACACTTCCTGCGCGTTGGTCGACACGGCGACGAAATGCCGCGCCACGGACTTCTCGTTGCCGCCGAAGCCCTTCACCAGCCAGTCCCGGGCCGACTGGGCGTTCGTCATCGTCTCGAGGGTGGTAAAGGTCTTCGATGAGATGATGAAGAGCGTCTCGGCGGGATCGAGATCCCGCAACGCCTCCGTGATGTCGGTCCCGTCGACGTTCGAGACGAAGCGGAACGTCATGTTGCGGTCGCTGTAGGCCTTGAGCGCTTCGTAGGCCATCACCGGCCCGAGATCGGAGCCGCCGATACCGACGTTCACCACGTTGCGGATGCGCTTTCCCGTATGGCCGGTCCAGGCACCGCTCCGCAGCCGGTCGGCGAACACGGTCATCCTGTCGAGCACGGCGTGCACTTCGGGCACCACGTTCGTGCCCGCGACCTTGAGCGTCGCGCCGCGGGGTGCACGCAGCGCCACGTGCATCACGGCCCGGTTTTCGGAGACATTGATCGGCTGCCCGGCGAACATGGCATCGATATGTCCGCGCAGATCCGATTCCTCGGCGAGCCGCACCAGCAATTTCAGGGTCTCATCGGTGATGCGATTCTTGGAGAAGTCGAAATAGATACCGGCCGCTTGCAGGGCAAAACGCTCCCCGCGCGCGGGGTCGGCGGCGAAAAGCTGGCGCAGATGGGCGGAGGCGATGGTCGCATGATGCGCCTTGAGAGCCTCCCACGTCGGGTGAAGCGTCGCATTGCCTGACGTCATCGCGCACCTCTTGTGTCGTCGAGTGGAGTAGCCACGGGTCGCGTGGAGTGGCCACTATGTTATCGATCGGCGACCGCGCTGCCAAATTTGAAAAAAATTCAGAGTGCGATTGCGCTGACTCGGGCAGTGCTACCATATACGCGGCATTATTCATACACAACTCCAAGCGAGCGCCACCCACAGCTCCATGCCACCGACCGAGAATATCGAGACGGGAAAGATCCGCATCGAGATCGAGCCCGTGTGGCGTTTTCATCGCGACGAGCAGTCGATGCTGGTGATGCTCGACTTCCTGAACGAGATACGCGCCACGGGCAAGATCACCCGTGCAGCGCAGCGCGCCGACATGTCGTACCGGCATTGCTGGAACCTGATCGAGAAATGGGCCGCGTTCTTCGGCGCTCCCCTGGTCGAGCGGGAACAGGGGCGCGGCACGCGGCTCACCCCGCTCGGCGACAAACTGGTGTGGGCGGGCCAGCGATTGCGGGCGCGGTTGCGCCCGCAGCTGCAAAATCTCGCGCAGGAGCTCGAGATCGAGATCAACGAGGTCTTGCCGCAACAGAACAAGGGGGTCCGTTTCCATGCGAGCCATGGATTTGCGATCTCGAAGCTGCGCGAGTTGCTCGACCGCGAGCCCCGGCCGGGCATCGACCTGCGCTACGTGAGCAATCAGAACTCCCTGGTTTCCCTCGCACGCGGTGCGTGCGAGATCGCCGGCGTGCACCTCCCACAGGGTGAGCTGCGCAAGAAAGCGGCCGTCTCGATCAAGCAATGGCTTACGCCCGCGGATCACCGGATCATCGGCTTCGTGACGCGCGAAATGGGGCTCATGGTGAGACGCGGGAACCCCCTCGGCATCGACTCGATCGAGCGCCTCGTCGACCCCGGCGTGCGCTTCGTCAACCGCGACCCCGAGTCGGGCACCCGCAGCCTGTTCGATCGGCTGCTCGCCCTGCACCGGCTCGACGAGACGAAAATAGACGGTTTCGAGCGTATCGAATTCACCCATGCCGCCGTGGCTGCGTATGTCGCGAGCGGAATGGCCGACGTGAGCTTCGGCGTCGAGGCCGCGGCGCGGCAGTTCGACCTCGACTTCGTCCGGCTGGTCACCGAAGACTATGTGTTGGTGTGCGGCAAGAACATTGTCGAGGAGCCCCCCGTGCGGCAGCTCCTCGAGATATTGCGCAGCACCGAGTTCAGCGCGGCCATCGCGCAACTGCCGGGCTACGTGGCCAAAGACGCCGGAGTCGTCAAGGGCGTGAACGAGGCCCTGCGCTGAGGGCGGCTCGCGGCGGCGAGGCCGGCGAGCGCTACGTGCTGACGGTCAGCGTGAATTGCGCCGTGTGCATGGCGGCGCCCGTGCCTGTCGCGGTCACGGTGACCGTGTACGTTTGGCCGCCGCTCGACTGTGAGCCTTTATCACTGTCCGAGCCACCGCATCCCGCGAGCGCCAGGGCGGCCAATGCCATGACACCGAGCACGAGGCTGAGCCGCCCGCCGCTCCCCCGCGCGCCGCTGCGACGCGACGCGCGGCAGGTCGAGCCGGCGCCGATGAGCAGCAGCGGAAACGGCCACGCGAGCACCATCTGCATCCCGGAGCGCAGCGCCGACATCTGAGCGGCCGACATCGCACCGACCGTGATCGTGGTGCTTTGCGGCGTGCTGCCCGAAAGGCTCGCCGGCGCGAAGCTGCAGCTCCATCCGCCCGGGAGCCCGGAGCAGGCGAATGACTGGGCCGTCGCGGAGCCGCTGGTCGGCGTCATGGTCAGCATCAAGGTGCCCGGCTTGCTCGCGCTCGCGCTGAGTGCATTCGCCGAGAGCGACAGGGTGTAATCGTCGGCGGCCGGCGGCGTCGGAGCGGCCGGCGGCTGGATCACGAACATCACGGCCGAGTAGCCGGGGAAACTGTAGCTCACGCTCGAATTCGTGACGGGCGCATTGGCCGCATGCACGATCGAGGTGAGATTGGCCGCCGAGTACGTGTACACCTGCGCAGACGACGGCAGGCTCAAGTTTGCAAACGAGATTGCGCTCGCGATCGCCGCGGTGGTCTTGTTGATGACCAGCACCGTGACCGCGTTGTCGGTCGATCGCTGCGCGGCATAGATCGACAGCGTCCCCTGGTCCGAGCTCACCGCGCTCACCGAGGTATCGCCGAACTGACCGCCGTTGCCGTCATAGTTCCTGAACATACGAAAGGAATAGGCGATCGGGTCGGTCGGCGCCGGCGGACTCCACATGTCGGCGAAATCGAGCTGCTCGCGCCCGAAGATGCCGAGCACGTCCATCTCGGCGATGGCATCGACGATCGATTTCTGCCCGCTGTCGATGCTGTACTCGGAAATCGAGAGCTTGGTGCCCGGGTAATACGTACTGATCCAGCTCTTGAATCGCGGGATCAGCTGCATCGGGCCCATGAAATCGTATTGCTCGACCCACGTTCCGCCGTTGTAGGTCGGATCCCAGAGGGTGCGCGTGGAGGCGAGTTGCGCGGCGGGCGACGAGACAACGAAGTAGTAGTGCTCATCGAAATAGTCGAGAAGCCGTTGGCCGTGCTGCTGCTGATAGGCGGCCATCTGCTGCAGGTAGTACTGCCCCGCGTAGAGATTATTCTGCTGGGCGGGTGTGCCGATCCAGCCGCCGAGCGTGAAGTCCGAGGGTCCCAGCACGAGAGCGGACGGATCGGCCGTCTTGACCGCCGCTGCGTACTCTTGACCGTACTGCGACGATCGTCGCATACGTCGGCTCGGTGGGCATGACGTCGCGGTGGGTATTGCTCCAGCCGCCCGGCTCGTTGTCCAGCTGATAGAACTTCACGCCGCCCTTGGCCGCCGTGCCGAATGTGCTCACCAGGTGCTCGACCCATTGCTGCTGCAGTGTCGTGCTGTTGCTGATGTGATTCGCGAGAATGTTCGAATCGGTGAGCTGCGTGCCGCTCGTGGTGAGACTATTGCCGCAGTCCCCGCCGTTGACCGTCAAGTAAGGATCGAAGGATTGCTGTGTTCCGTAGACCGACACGGGAAAGCTGCAGGTCCAAGCCGCGGACTTGTTCACGTAGGGAATGATGGGAATCGTAATCAAGGCATCCGCCGGCGCGTAAGTCTTGACCATGAGATCCGCCGAAGCGCCGGGCACGGGCGTCGTCTGGCCGTTGCCGCCGATGAAATACCAGTCGAAACCGCTGTTGCTCGAGTCGACCATCCAGTTGTAGCGGGTCGTGCCGTCGCCGCCCCAGCGGATGTTGCCTACTTTTATCTCCTGCGCGAAGCTCGCATCGAGCCCGTAATTGGCGATGCCGTAGATATCCGGGCTGATGGGATTGCGCGATGCGCCGGCATCGACCGACAGCGTCGGTGCGCCCGATTGGGCGCAGAGCCGCGTGGCCGCGATTAAACAGAACGCGGCAAACAGAATCGCCGGTGTAACACGGTACAAGCGCATGAATGCCTCGATGTGCCCTTCTCGAGATGCAATCGAGGTTAGTTGGGATGTGCGCGAGCATCTAGCGTCGAGCGGGAAAACCGTGACGCAGTTGCCGCGGACGCGGGTTTCTGTTCAGCGAAGAGCGTGGAGTGTCGCTCGCCGCCGACGAGTTGCCTGATTCAATCGCCGCGAGTTCATGCGAACTGTCGGCCGCGAGTCTACGCCTCAGCGTGCATCCACGCCGGCGATGGCCGGCAGCGCATCCCCCGGCGCGAGAGGTCTTTCGACGGCGTCCTCGAGATCGCCGAGCGCTCGCTGCGCGTGCGCCAGCGCGTCGAGGCGCGCGCGCTCTGCCACCGACCGTTCGATCTCGGCATCGTCGAGATCGAGACGGCCCTGCTCGCCCGCCTGCACGGATTTGCGCGTCGCCTCACCGCGTCGCGTCTGCACGTCCGCAAAGCGGCCCGCCTCCGCGAGTCCGTCGAGCGCGGCGGCGTACAGCGCGAGCGCCCGCTTGCTGCTCGAAATCACCTCGGTCTGCGTCTGCACGAATTCCGCCTGCGCCTTCAGGCGGCGCGCCTCGGCCTCGGCGATCGGTCCCTGGTTATGATCGAGAAGAGGAATCGTCGCGGCGAAACCGACGGTGAAGTAGCTGCGCTTCTCCTCGTAGGTGTAGCCCGGCCCGATATCGATATCCGGGTATTGCTTGGCGATCTCGAGCTGCAAGCTCGACTCCGCCGCTGCGTAATGGGCAAGCGCTGCGCGCACGTCGAGGCGGTTCAGCACGGCATCGCGCTCGATCTCATCACGCGGCAGGGACTCAGCACTCGGCGGCGACTCCCATTCGGGCCAAGCGAGCCGTACATCCTGGAGCGCCGCGACGGGGATGCCGATCGCGGCCGCGAGCGCGGCCGCGGATTCGACCGACCGCGCCTCGGCTTCGGCCACGGCGGTGTGCGCTCGCGAGAGCTCGACCTCGGCGGTCGAGACCTCCTGCCGCGAGATCTCGCCGGCGGAGGCCATCGCCTCGAGCAACCGCACCTGCTCGGTGCGTCGGTCGGCCTCGGCCCGCACGAGATCCAGAGTTCGGGACGCCGCCAGCTGATCCACCAGCGCGGCTCGCACGGCACTGCGCACCGTCCAGGCGGCTCGCGCCAGCTCCAAGCGCGCCGCCAGATCCAAGCTGCGAGCGGCCTGTAGGCGATAGCCGCGCTTGCCCGCGGTCTCGAGCGGGAACGACAGGTCCAACGTCAGCAAATAGGGGCTCGGGACTCCCGGCGTGAGAGCGAGGCTCGGATTCGGTCGCGCGCCGGCGGTGAGTATCTGCGCCTGCGACTCGGCGATGCGTGCTCGGGCCGCCTCGAGGCTCGGGTTGAAATACAGGGCGGCGAGCGACAGCGCCCGATAGTCCCAGGCGGCAGGCGGCCACGCTGCCGGGCCGTACACCGGCTCCGCGAAAGCCCGCAATCCTGAATCGTCGAGTGTGCGCGCCGTGAACGCAGCCGCCGTCTGCTCGGCCGCGATCGGTGCGGGGTGATAGCGCTGCGTGGCGCACCCCGCCGCGAGCATTGAGCCGAGCAGTAGCGCCCACTCGATGGCCGTGCCGTGCAGCGCTGTCTTCTGTCTCAAGTCCGGCTCCCCACGGTGGCCGATCCGGAAATCGGCGCCAGTATAGCCATTGAGGATAAAATCTGACCATGAAACTCCTGCGCTATGGCCCTCGAGGGGCGGAAAAACCGGGATTGCTGGCGGATGGCTCGATTCGCGATTTGTCCGGCCATATAAACGACATCACCGCCGAGACGGTCGCACCCGCGAGTCTCGCCAAGCTGGCCGCTCTCGACCCCGCCGCACTGCCCCTGGTGGCGGGTTCGCCGCGACTCGGCACACCCGTCAAGGGCATCGGCAAATTCATCGCCATCGGTCTGAACTACGCCGACCATGCCAAGGAGGCCGATCTGCCGGTGCCGAAGGAGCCGCCGATGTTCACCAAGGCGATCAGCTGTCTGAGCGGCCCTGACGACGACGTCATGCTTCCCCGCGATGCCCGTAAGGGCGACTGGGAAGTGGAGCTTGGAGTCATCATCGGCCGCACCACACGCTACGTGCGCGAGGACGATGCCCTTGCGTCGGTCGCGGGCTATGTGCTCCTGAACGACGTGTCGGAACGCGCCTTTCAGATGGAGCGAGGCACCCAGTGGGATAAGGGCAAGGGGTGCGACACGTTTGGGCCGGTGGGGCCGTGGCTGGTGACGCCCGACGAGGTCGGTGATCCACAGCGGCTCGGCCTGTTCTTGAACCTCAACGGCCGGCGCATGCAGACCGGCAACACCTCGAATATGATTTTCACGGTGAAGCAGTTGATCGCCTACGTGAGCGAGTTCATCACGCTCTATCCGGGCGATCTGCTAGCGACCGGAACGCCCGCGGGCGTGGGGCTCGGTCAGAAGCCGAATCCCATTTTCCTGAAGGCAGGCGACGTGATGCACCTCGGCATCGAGCGGCTGGGCGAGCAGCGGCAGCGCGTTATCGCCTGGCGTCACCTCGGCGATGCGGTATTGCCGTAATCGACGGTATCAGCCTTCGATCAGGCCGCGTTGTCCGCATTGACCGCCACGAAGACGCAGCAACCGACCCGCTCGGCCAAGGATGCGCGCTGGCGCGGACTCGACCACCAATAGCCGCCGGTGGGCTGGGGATAATGGCCGAGCACGATGAGATCGATCGCCAGCCGCTTGGCATACGCCGCGATCTGATCGAGCGTGTCACCGCTCGCCAGGTACCCCTCGCACATCACCCCACGCGCCTTCAGCCACTCGAGCGACTCGTCCAGGAGCTTGCGATACCCGCTGGGATCCTCCACGAGGCAGGCATATCCGACGGCGCCGGCGTCGACGGCCGCATTCGCAATGCCGCTCGGGAATGATGGAGAGCACGTGCACCTGAGCGCCGAGCAACACGGCGAGCTCCGCCCCGCGCTTGAGGGCCCGGCGCCCCGCCTGTGAACCGTCGTAGCAAAGCAAGACACGCTTGAACATATTGTTTCGCCCGGCGTCGCAACCGTCTCCCGGCACCGATTGTAGCGCGGCGCCCCCATCGTCAGCGGCTTCCTACGAGGCGAAGCGGCCCAAAACCGATAAATCGACTCCGTCGGTTGCTGCAACGTAGCGCAACACCGTGCAAGACGCACGCGAGGAAAAACCGCTGGGAGGCGACTGATGAACATCGGCATCGCCCCCGCGGATCCTCTTGATAGGACCCTACGATCCGCATTGCGGCGAGTACACCTTTCTCGCACCACCGCTCGGTGTGTGGCGCCTCGCCGGCGTGCTGCGCTCGGCGGGCATCCACGCGAAGGTATTCGATCCCAACTGCTGCCGTGAGACACCCCAGCGCGCGCTCGAACGCGAGCTGTCGAGCGGCGCCTGGGACGTCGTCGGCTGCTCGACGACGGGGATGACCCTGAGGTTCGATCTCGAGCTTGCCTACCTCGCGCGACGTACCACACCACGGGCATTGATCCTCGCCGGCGGCATGGAGGCCACGTTCCGGCCGCAGCTGATGTTCGAGCTCGGGCCGTTCGACCTCGTGATTCTCGGCGAAGGCGAAAGGCCGCTTCTCGAGCTCGCCGCACGGTTGCGGTCGGGGCAGCCGCTCGCGGGCATGCGTGGGACGGCGCAACGCACGGCGAGCGGTGAGCTCGTATCGATTCCACAGGCGGCGTTGAACCGCGAGGAGCTGCGCGACGCGATCTACAGCACGCCCTACGAGCAGATGCCCTACGCCGATTACTGGGAGCGGCTCGAAGCCGCCTACCGGGTCGGCGCCCTCCCCAGCAAGGCGGCGCGCGAAGCGCATCTGGCCGAGATCCGCTCCGTGCGTTTGAGCACGCTCAATTATTGTCCGATGAACTGCTCGTTTTGCTCCGCGACCAATTTCCTGCAGGAGGCGCAAGGCAGCGTCGCCGCGGTCGCGCGCCTGGAGGCCGGCGAGTGCATGGCGATGATCGACCGAATCATCGCGGCGCACCCGCGCACCCGTACCGTCATTTTCCAGGACGACATCTTCACGTTCACCCGCGACCGTCGCCTGCTGGCGCTGTGCGATGCGATCGTCGAGGCCAAGCGCCGCGGCAGACTCCCCGCAGAGCTGCAGTTCATCAGCACCAACCGCATCGATGCAATGAGCGAGGAGCGTCTCGCCGCGCTGAAGCGCGCCGGCTTTCGCGTGTTGGGCTTCGGCATCGAGAGCTTCTCGCAGCGTGTGCTGCAGGAATTCAACAAGGCGCACATCCATCGCTTCATCGAGCCCATGCTGTCCGCCGCGCTCAGCGCGGGAATCACACCGTTCCTCGACATCATCTTGAGCTCGCCGCGCGCCACGCTCGACGACGTCGTCGAAACGCTGCGGGGCGCGTACCAGTGGCTGCGCCGCGGCTGCGAGATCGGCATGTATCCGTACGTAATCCCGTTCTCCGGAGCCGCCTTCGCGCGCGACCCCGGGCTCTTGCCGCACACCCGACACGTGCGCCGTCAAGTGACGGGCACGGCCATCGCATGGGACCAAGCCGCGAAGATCCTACCGATCGACCCGGTGGTGCGAGAGGTGATCTTGCGTATGGAGCATGGCTTCGAGACGGCGCTCGAATCCCTCGAGAAGCACGCGGCGCACCTGCCCTCGCGCGTCCGCTCGCTGCTCTGGATCTTGAGCGCCATTCCGGTTCTGGCGGAGTTCGGCCAGTCTATCGCTGACGAAAGCGAAGTCCGGGCCGAGCTCTTGGCACGGCTCCCCATGCTCGAGCCCGAGGCGGCGCTGTCGGCCGCGGCGGCGATATGAGCGCGCGGCGCAACGGATCGTTGCTCGCGCCGCTCGCGGTGTGCGCGCTGCTGGTGGGCTGGATCGCGCTGTCAGTCATCAACTCCCGCACGGTGGGATTCTCGCTTCTTCTCTTGGCGCTCGCCAATCTGATCGTGTACACGGACGCGCTCGATCTCGCCCTGCGCTTGTGGGTGAGCCGGCGCGGCGCCGCAGGCGTGGGTCAGTCCGCCGCGGTCGATCCTCTCACCGACGTATCGATCGACCTGGATGCCATCGTGCCGCCGGAGACGCGGCTGCTGGTACCGCTCGCGCCCTACGCCATCATCGCCTCGGTGTTCAATCTCGAGGATCGGCTGGAAGAGTTCTTTGACTCGTTCGAGCCCTACAAGGAGCGCATGTGGCTCATCAGCGATGGCTCGAGCGACAATACGGTGCTGCGCCTGGCTCAAGCCGGCTGGCGCTGCTTCGACGACGGCGTGAATCGCAAAAAGCCCGGAGCCATCCGCCGCTTGCTCGAGCGCTTGCCGAAGCACATCGAGACGGTGCTGGTGATCGACCCGGACGTTCGCCTGGGCGCCCCGGGAAGCAGCATCGACTTGAGCCGTTTCATCAGCGACTTCCAGCAGTCCGAAGCCGCCGCCGCGTGCCCGCGCATCATGATCGAGCCGGACGGATTTCTGGCCCGGTTCCAGTCCTTCGAGTACGCACTCTCGTTCTGCGTGGGGCGGCGCAGTCTCAAGGGTTTCAGCATCACGTCCGGCGGCGTTTCCATTTACCGCCGCGACGCGCTGGTCCGGGCGCTCGGCGAGCACTCCCTGTCGGTTTACGCCGAGGATCTCGAGAACGCGCTTATCTTGCTCGGCCACGGCGAGCGCATTTACTACGACGGGCGGCTGGTCGTGCGGACCGAAGGTCCGGGGACCTTGCAGCGCTGGTTCTCGCAGCGGGTGGGCTGGTATCACGGTCTGATCAAGGTGTACCTCGAGCGCTTTCCCGAGGTGCTGCGGGTCAGCCGGCGCTCGCCCTTCGCCGCCTATCACTATCTCGTGTATCTCGGCGTTCTGTCGATCGCGATGCATCTGTTCAAGGTGGTGAGCGCGGTGCTCCTGGTTCTGAGCCTCGTGTGCGGGCTCGATGCGCTGCTCTTCGACCGGGTGCTGCCGGGACTCAATCCCGAGTATTTCGCGGCCGCCGCCAGCAGCTATCTCGCGCTCGGAGTCATCGCGCTCTTCACGAGCGTTCCGAAATCCGAGCGGGCCTATGCCGCCCCCATCGTTCCTCTTTATCTTTGTCTATGCCCTCGTGCACGTCATACCGATGACCGTGGGTTACGCGAATTACTTCTCGCTCAAGCTGTTTCGGCGGCGCATCTATCAGGACCATTACGAGAGTCCCGCCGACCCGAGCGTTCCCGCGCAGCCCACCGAGGCGATGTCGTGAACGGCCGCGGCGTACCCGCCCCTTCTCATTACCGTCCACTCGCCTACTGGGAGGACCGCGCGCAGCGCTTCGCGGGCGAACGCGAGGGCCTGGCCGCTGTTTGCTCCTACGGTATGCCGGAGTTCTACAACCGCGTAATCGATTGGGAGCAACGGCTCGCGCTCGCTCCATGGCTGCGCGTGCGGGCAGCCACCCGCGTGCTCGATGTGGGGTGCGGCGTCGGACGCTGGAGCCGGCTGCTGGCCGGCCGCGGCGCGGAGGTGCTGGGCGTGGACTTGAGCCCCACGATGATTTCCGAGGCCCGACGCCGCACGGCCGCCGCAGGTCTGGCGTGCCGCTTCGCCGTGGCCGATGCGAGCCGATTGCAGCTCGGCGAGCGGTTCGATCTGGTGCTGGGAGTGACGGTGCTGCAGCACATTCTCGATGCAGCGCTGTTGCAGTCGGCGCTCGCCGCCATGGCGGCGCACCTCGCTCCCGGCGGCCGCATGGTGCTCCTCGAGGCTGCGCCGGCCCGAGGAGTCGAGAAATGCAACAGCAGCGTCTTCGTCGCGCGCCCTCGCGAGCTTTACCTTTCGCTCATGCGCAATTGCGGCCTCGAAGTCCGCGCCATTACCGGCGTCGATCCGGCTCCTTTCCGTCGCGACCTTTTGCCGCACGTGCGTAACTTGCCGCGAGCGGCGTCGTTCGGGTTGCTGCTGCTCGCGAGCGCTGCCTCGCTACCCATTGACGCCCTGTTCGGCCGGCGCGCCGTGGAGCGCTCCTGGCACGCCGTGTTCGTGCTGGAGCGGCCGGAGGCTGCCTGACATGCCGGTCAAGCGTCGCGTACTCGTGGCTGCGAGCGTGTTCGTGATCCTCGCGGGGATCGTCGTGCTGGCGCACTGGTATCAGTCGAATCGGGCCAAGCCGCAAGCGGGCGCAATGGGACAAAGCCTGCTGATGCACGTGACGAACAACGCGGATCGCGGGCCCGGAACCTTGCGGGAGGCCCTTTATCTCGCGGCCGGAGCTGCCGCTCCGGCGACGGTCTCGATCGAGGTCCCGCGCATCGATTTGCAGAGCTCGCTGCCTCCTTTCGTGAACGCGCACGGCTTGCGGCTCGTGGGCGCATCGCCCGGAGCGCAGATCGATGCCGGCGCACTGAGCACGGGTCCGGTGCTGGATATCGCCGGCCCCAACGTATCCGTGGAAGCCATCTCCATCCAGAACTGCCCCGCGATCGCGATTCTGGTGCGCGCGGTGCACTTTCATCTGGCCTCCTCGCTGATCCAGTCATGCGACGTCGGCGTGGAGGTGGCGGAGAACGCCAGCGACACCTTGCTCGAGCGAAATCGCTACGCCAAGGACCGGCTGGGGGTCCGATTCGCGGCCGCCGGCCGCAACTCCGTGGTGACGAGCAACGAGTTCGTCGATGACAAGGATGCCGGATTGTGGGCGGTGCGCAGCTCGAGCGATGCCCAAGACACCGCAATCACGATTCGCGACAACAAATTCACCGAGGACGGTAATGCAATCGTCGCCGGCAATATTCCCGTGCTCATCGAGCGCAATGACTTCATCAATGCGCATGAGGCGGCGATCGACCTGGTCGGTGCGGGCGCGGTGGTGCGCGGCAACCAGATCAACGGCGGCGCCGCCATGGGGATCGTCGGTGAGAGCGCGAGCGGGGCCGTGATCGAGAACAACGAGATCCAGGGCGTCGGGGCGTACGGGGTCATGCTGCGCCGCTCGTCGAACATGCTGGTGCGGGACAACCGGTTGAACAATTGCGGCTACGGGCTCGCCTTCGTCCTCGGCGACTTGAAGAACGTAAGCCATGCGGTCGGCAACGTCATCATCGAGCCCAAGTTCAATGGTATCGACGTCGTCGGCGATTCGCCCACCCTCAAGGCGTAACCAGGTGCTGCGTGCCCACGCGTACGCGCTGCACATCGATGATTTCCAGGCACCCAACGGAGCGAAGGTGGCCTCGCAGCCCCATCTCGAGGACAACAACTTCGGCTCGAGCCCCGTCAAGACCGCCGCGATGCCGGTTCCTCCATGACGACGGGACACGTCCAGCACTCAATTCCTGCCGCTACCGGCATGGGAGAACCCGCGGGTTCATCTGCTCGACGATGTCTGGTTGCTTTGCATACTCGCGGTACTCATCGCAATCGGCATCCCCTCCCTGTCGCGAGACCTGAACGTCCAGATCGGCGCCGCAAGCTGGGGACTGCTCGCGCTCGGCGCGATCCACCTCGCCTTTACCGGGCTCGGCCAGCCGGCGAGCGCGCCCCGACGCTGGCGCGGCTGGGCCTTGACGCTGCTCGACGCCGGCGGAGTCGTCACGCTCGCGATGATCTGGACGCATGTCGGCGGGGCGCAGAATCCCCTGTTCTTGAGCGTGTTCGTGCTGCCGGTTCTCGGCTCTATTTTCATCTCACGCTGGCACCCATTGCTGATGGCCGCCGTGGGCATCGTCGCCGTCGGCGCCGCGGCGCTGAGCCAGTCGCCGGAGCTGCGCTCCTACGCGAGCGGCCTGGCGGGCGGCAGTCCCTGGGTCGCCGCTCTGTTCAGCCGGCAGGGACCGGAGCCGGAAGGCTCTTTTGCAGGATTTTATGCACCGACCAGCTATCTCGTCGTGTTGCTCGAGGTCTATTCTGTCGTTCTGCTCGCGTGCGCCCTCGCCGCGAAATACATCGGGACGATCTTCGAGCGCCTGATTACCGGGAGCCTCCTCGCACACTCCGAGAGCGAGCAGGCACAGGAGCTGTGGTCCACGCTCATCGAGCGCTTGCCGCTGCCGGCGTTGCTGGTCGAGCCGCATTCGCTGCGCATCCTTGCGTACAGCGACACGGCGCTCAAATTTCTGGCGAGCGATGAGAGCTCCATCGACGGACGAAAACTCTTCAGCGTGGCGCGCTTTTCCTTTGCCGATCTCGTGCAGGACATGATCGCGGGAGCGAAAGGCGAGCCCTCCTTGATCGCCATGCACATCGACGACGAATTGCGCTTGACGCAAGTCAGCGTGCTGCAAGTTTTGCACAAGCGGCGGCGCCTGGCACTGCTCACGCTCGAGGACGTGACGCAGGTGTTCTGCTTGAAAGCGGCGCTGGACAACTCGGAGTTCGCCGCACTGGTGGTCGATGCCGCAGGGAACATCCGCGCCTTCAACAAGCGGGCCACGGAGCTTTTTGGCGACATCGCGTCGGGAACGAACGCCGAGCAGCTGCTGTCGCACACGGTTGCCGGATTGCCCTGGTGGGAATCGGGTCTCGATGGCCGGCGCAAGATGCACATCGACATCGGCTCGCGCATCCACGAGGTCACCAGCACCGAGATTCCCGTCCCCGGCGAGGAGCAGCGCCTGTACAGCGTCTCGCTGCTTCCGGTGGCGCTCGCCGCCCCGCTCGATCGGGCAGCCGGAGCCGGCCGTACCCTTGCGCAGGCCCGAGAAGCGTTTGCCATGAGATCCACAGGCTTGATACCACTCGCGACGATGCTGCTCGGCATCTTCGTGCAGAGCAGCGCCCTCGCGGACGGCGCGCCTTCAGACGATCGAATAGGGGTGAGCGTCGATGGGGCGACGCTCACGGGGACCAACGGCGGCGGCGGCGGCTCGCTGATCTGGCTGCATGACTTCGAGCCCGGCACGCTCGCCGGGATTGCCGTCGAGCATCAGGTCCTCTCCGACTCGCAGTGGACGTTCGGCTCGCTGAACGGGTCGAAGAGCTTCGGTTCCCCCAACCAAATATACAATGTGTACGGCGAGGTGCACGAAGGCGGCGGCGACGACGGCTTGCATTCCTTCCGGTACGAGATCGAGGCCGCGGGCGTTATCGGAACGTTTGATCACAAGCTTTCCGCCCAGCTCGAGGACAAGCAGGTGAACGTGGAATTCTCGCATGGCAATCTGCCCAAGGCGGCCCTGTCCTATCTGTGGGGCGCGCACCTCCTCACGACCGCCTCCTACCAATACTCCGTGAGCGGCAATCTCGGCACGCGCATCGAGGCGGTGAGACTCGACCTCTACCAGGGCAAAATGACCTTCTTCGCGGGTGCGGCGCTCGGCCCCGCCTCGCCGGCGATTTTCGATATCGCGACGAGCGCCGTCAATAGAGGCCCACTGCTCCTCGTGCGGGCCCACGAGCTGCACGAGGAATATCTGGGGTTGACCAAGCCCTTTGCGCGCTGGCACAGCGAATTGACCGTCGCGGCCGATTATCTGGATCTGTCCGGCATCGCCCGCGCCTCCCTGACGCTCAGTTACATCTTCCATATCGGAGGTTAGGCCGCGTGAGAATATCCGCACGCAGCTTCGCGGTCCTTGCCCACGATGCTGGTTCTCCTCGTCGTGCTCACCGCCGGCGCGCGTCTCATCTATCTCAGCGTCCTGGAGCACACCGCTCGCGCCCGAGCCACGGCCGAGACTGTGCTGGCCGCTTCCGCGAGACGGCTCGAGACTTCGTTGCAAGGTGTGTTCGGGCACGCCCTCCGGACCGCGCGCTCCGCGGCCGCGGGGACCGACCCCGGGCAGCTCGACAGGCAAGCATTCTTGATGAGCGCCGATGATGGGGTGCTCGCGGCGCGCGACGCCGACGCGGCCTATTGCCAAGGGTATCGCCGACGAATGGAAATCGGCGCAGGCCGAGCGCCCGGCGTCCGCAGCCGCGTCTGCAGCCGCCATCCTGGGGCCGATGCGCTTGGGAAGCCAGTGGCTCATCGCCGCCCGCGTCGCGGTGACGCCCGCCGACGGCTCGGGCCCGGCATACGCCGTCGCCTATACGGACCTCGATGCCGTCATCGCGGATGCGCGCCTGTCGCGGCTCGCCGCCTCGGGATACGATTTCGAGATCTCGCAGGTCGAGCCGCGCAGCGCGTTCTCCCGCACATTCGTGAGCTCGAGCTCCGAGCTGGTGGCCGACACCGTGGCGACCCGCATCGCGCTACCCGCAGACCCCGCGGTTGCGGACAGCTACCTGCGCCTCGCCGTTCGACCGCGCGCCGGCTGGTTCCCGTCGGCTCTACTCGAGTCGGAGATCGCCGTGCTGGTTTTTCTCGCGTGGCTCTTCGCCTTCGGGACGCACGACTTGACGCATGCGCTCGATCGCGCGCGCTCGGCTCTCGCCACCGCGCGCCGCCGCCTGCATGCAAGCCGTCAACAGCTCGCCGAGGAGATTCAAAAGCGGCTGGATCTGCAAGAGAGCTTCGAGCACGCACGCTATCACGACATGTTCACGGGGCTCCCCAACCGGCGCCATTTCATGGACGAGCTCGACCGGTCGTTGCGGGAAGTCCGTCGCCGGCGGCTGCAGCGCCTGGCAGTCATCATCGTCGACATTTCCCGCCTCACCCTCATCAATCACATGCTCGGCCATACGGCCGGCGATGATCTGATGGTGCAGGTCGCCCGTCGGCTCGAGGAAATCACCTCATCGCTCGACGGCTCACTCGCGCGCTGGAGCGGTGATCAATTCGCCGTCCTGCTCCTGGACGTCGACTCCGCGGACGCGGCGCTCGAAGTGGCGAATCGTTTCCAGGAGCAGTTGCGGCCGCCGTTTCATTTGCGCCGCTATCAGCTCAACGTCGCGGCGACGCTCGGAGTGACCTGCATCGATTCGGGCCAAGAGCGAGCGGAGGATATCGTCCGGGAGGCGGATATCGCCTTGTCGGCTGCCAAGGCCCGCGAGACGACCCAGGCGGTGCTCTACGCGCCGCACATGCGCGGTCAGTCCGCAGGGCTCGTCAGCCTGGATGCGGATTTGCACGTGGCCTTGCAGAAGCACCAGCTGCGGCTCCTCTATCAACCCATCGTCGATCTATCGACACGCAAGATGGTGGGCGCGGAAGCCCTGCTGCGCTGGCAACACCCCGTCGAGGGACTGCTCTCCCCAAATCGCTTCCTGCGCGGTGCCGAAGAGGCGGGACTGACGCTGCCGATCACGCGCTGGATCGTGCAGACGGTGACCGGTCTGGCGGCGGAGTGGCGGCGTCATCTGCCGGCCAATCAGAAATTCTACTTGAGCGTCAATCTGTCCCCGTCCGTGCTGCGCGACCCCGGTTTCGGCGATCACGTGGCCGCCGCTCTCAAGGAGCGGACCTTGCCGCCGTCCTATCTCAAGTTCGAGCTCACCGAGATGGCGCTCGGCAACGTCGCCGGTGTGCGTGATTGCCTCGAGCGTCTGCACGGGATGGGGATTCAGCTGGTGCTGGACGACTTCGGCACGGGCTACTCATCGTTGAGCAATCTGCAACTGTTTCCTTTCGACCTGGTGAAAATAGACTGTCCGTTCGTCGATCGTCGCGGCGTTTTTCAATCCAACATGAGCATGGTCGCCGCGATGATTCAGCTCGCGGCCAGTCTCGATCTGACCACGGTCGCGGAGATCATCGATAGCGAGGCTGCCGCAGCGGCGCTCAAGGCCATGGGCTGCCGCTACGGCCAGGGCTATTACTTCAGTCCCCCGCTGGAATCGGCGGACGCCTACGAGAAGCTGCGTGGGCAGGCAGCCCCTGCGCGGCGCGCCGCCCCCCCCTATCCCGACGGCGGCCGACAAGGCCACGTCCCAAACCCTCATCATGCGCCGCCTGCAAGATCCCGCCGAGCAGGGCACCTCGGAGACCGTGATCGTGCGTGCGCGGCAAGACGCGTCGTCCTCGGAGACGGTGATCGTGCGCGCGCCGCTAGACGCCTCGTCCACCATCGTTCTCTCGACCGAAGACCTCGACTTCGTCGGAGACGGGGACGACGAGGAGGATGAGGACGAATGACCGCCGTCAGCGGTGTCCTACGCGGCGAAACGGCAGAAGCCGATAAATCGCCCACCGCGGCTGCTGCAACGTGCCCTGCACGAGTCACCGTACGAAAATCGCTGAGAGGCGTATATGAACATCGCAATCGACCCCTCAGCTGATCACGGCGCGGGGCACAAGAATCGCCGCCGCGCCAAGACCGGCATCCCGGGAATGGACGAGATTCTGTGCGGCGGGTTGATCGCGCAACGACTCTATCTCATCGACGGCAACCCGGGCGCCGGCAAGACCACTATGGCGCTGCAGTTCTTGCTCGAGGGTGTTCGCGCCGGCGAGAAGTGCCTGTACGTCACGCTCTCGGAGACCCGGCAAGAACTGGAGGCCGGTGCTCAGTCGCACGGCTGGTCGCTCGACGGGATCGAGATCATCGAGCTGATCGCCGATGAGAAGGACCTTGAAAGCGACGAGCAGCTGACGATGTTGCCTCCCTCCGAAGTCGAGCTCAACGAGACGACGCGCGGCATCATCGAGGCCGTCAAGCGCGGCGAGCCCCGGCGGATGGTGCTCGATTCCCTGTCGGAGCTGCGGCTGCTGGCGCAGAGCTCGCTCCGCTACCGTCGGCAGATCCTCGCGCTCAAGCAGTTCTTCGCGGGACGGCGTTGCACCGTCGTCATGCTCGACGACCGAACGGCGGAGGGGCCGGACCTGCAGCTGCACAGCATCGCCCACGGCGTGATCGCGCTCGATTCCAACTCCCCGGCGTATGGGCAGACGCGTCGTGAAGTCCACATCCTGAAATTTCGCGGCAGCGACTTCGTCAGCGGCTATCACGACTTCACCATCCGGGAAGGCGGATTGATCGTATTCCCGCGGCTGGTGTCCTCGCAGCACAGCGCCTCGTTCAAGCCGGAATCGATTCGCAGCGGCGTGGAGCGGCTGGACGCCCTGCTCGGCGGCGGCGTCGAGCGCGGCAGCAGCACGCTGTTGATCGGTCCGCCCGGCTCCGGCAAATCGACGATCGCAGTTCAATACGCCGCCGCCGCGGCGCGGCGCGGCGATCATGCCGCCGCCTTTCTGCTCGATGAGACCAAGGCCGCCCTGCTGGCACGATCCGCGGGCATCGGCATGACGCTCAAGGAGGGGCTCGGCGCGGGGGAGATCATGCTCCAGCAAATCGATCCGGCCGCCATCTCCCCGGGAGAGTTCGCCCAACTCGTGCGCGACTCGGTGGAGCGCGGAGCACGCGTCGTGATTATCGACAGCCTCAACGGCTACTTGAACACGATGCCGCAGAACAATTTTCTGACGGCCCAGCTGCACGAGCTTTTGACCTATTTGAACACCCAGGGTGTGGCAACGTTCCTCGTCGTCGCGCAGAGCGGCATGATGGGCGCGGCCATGACCTCGCCCGTGGATGCCAGTTATCTCGCCGATTCAGTCGTGATGTTGCGCTACTTCGAGCACGCGGGCGAAGTGAAGAAAGCAATCTCCGTCGTCAAGAAGCGCACCGGCGCGCACGAGCGCGCGATTCGCGGCCTCGAGTTCGACGCGCGCGGAATTCACCTGAGCGAGCCTCTCATCACGCTGCGGGGGGTGCTGACCGGTGTGCCGATTGAGGTTCCGGCCCCCGACAAGCGGGAAATAGCTTCGTAAACTCCGCATGACATCCGCGACCGAACATGCCGAGGAGTATCGGGTGCTCCTTCTTCCCGCGACCCGGCGAGATGCCGAGGTCACCACGGCATTGCTGAAGCGCGAGAAGCTTCTTTCTGTCCGTTGCGACAATGCCTCGTCGCTGGCGCGGGAGCTCGACGGCGGTGTCGGTGCCATTCTCATGACCGATGACGCCCTGGCCGATCCCGGCATCGATGAGGTACTCGAGGCGCTCGGCCGCCAGCCTCCTTGGTCCGACGTTCCCGCAATCGTCTTATGTGGACACGATCAGCTGCCGAAATTGGCGGGCGTCGCAATGCGGACGCTGCGCAACGTGACTGTGCTGGAGCGGCCCACGACCTGCCGCACGCTGATCAGCGCAGTGAAGGCCGCGATCCGCGCCCGCGCGCGTCAGTATCAAATGCGCAAGCAGTTCACGACGCTGCAGGAATCGGAGGCCGCCGTGCGGCTGCGCGAGCGGCAACTGCACACGCTCGCGGAAAACACCCCGGACATTCTTTCCCGGTTCGATCGGCAGCTGCGGCATGTATACGTCAATCAAGCCGCGACCGAAGTCACGGGTCTGTCCAGTCAGCAGTTCCTGGGTCGAACTCATCGGGAAATCGGCATACCGCCCGAGCTTTGCGATCAGTGGGAGACGGCTTTACGCGAAACATTCGCGGACGGCCAGCGTCGTCGGCTGGTCTTCACCTACCCCGGCGAACGCGGCGCGCGTCACTACGACTCGCTGCTCATTCCCGAGATGGGGGACAGCGGCACCATCGAGACCGTGCTGAGCGTCGCGCACGACGCGACCGAGACCCAGCGCAGCGCGCTGATATTGGAGGAGGCTAACCGGCGCAAAGATGAGTTCCTCGCGATGCTCGCGCACGAGCTGCGAAATCCGCTCGCACCGATCCGCAACGCGAGCGAGATCCTCGCGAGAAAGCTCGCCGACGATCCCCAGATGAAAAGAACGGTGAACCTCGTAAAGCGTCAGGTCACCCATTTGGCACGGCTGGTGGACGACCTGCTCGACGTCTCGAGGATCACTCAGGGACGCATCGAGCTGCGGCGTGCGCCGCAAGAGCTCGCCCCGATCCTCGCGCAAGCCCGCGAAAGCGTGGAGCCGCTGCTGCGGGAAAAGCAGCACGTTTTGCTCGTCAGCACGAGCTTCGAGCCGCTGTACGTCTACGGCGACCACGCGCGACTGGTACAGAGCGTCGCCAATGTGCTCACCAACGCGGCAAAGTACACCGACCCGGGCGGAGAGATCCGTCTGGAGCTGCGCCGCCAAAGCGAGCAGGCCGTCATCGTCGTATCCGACACGGGTGTTGGAATCGCGCCAGAGCTGCTGCCACGGGTATTCGATCTGTTCGTTCAAGGCGACCGATCCCTCGACAGGTCGCAAGGCGGTCTCGGGATCGGACTGTCGGTGGTGAAGCGACTGGTCGAGATGCACCATGGGCAAGTCACCGCATGCAGCGAGGGACCCGGACACGGGTCGGTCTTCGAGATCCATCTGCCGCTCATCGAGGCGCCGGCAGGCTCGCAGGCTCGCCCTTCCGATCGTACGATCCAGGCCAAACGCATCCTCATCGTCGACGACAATGTCGATGCAGCCAACTCGCTGGCCGAGATGCTGCAGATCGATGGGCACATCACCGAGGTCGTTTACACGGGCAGGGATGCGCTCTCCTGTGCCCTGGCACGGCCGGCGGATGTCATCTTGCTCGATATCGGCTTGCCCGACATGAACGGCTACGAGGTGGCGGCACGCATGCGCCCGAAGATCGGGCCGGCGCAGCTCATCGCGCTCACGGGTTATGGACAGACCGAGGACGTCCGGCGGGCGACCGAGGCCGGTTTCGACGCCCATCTCATCAAACCCGTCGACTTCGACGCGCTGGAGCGCATCATCGCCGAGTTCGGAACAGCCAAGTCGAGGGAAACGACCGCGGTGTGATGTCCCGCGCGAGCGAGTTACGCAACGGGTAGTGTGAAGGTGAACCGCGCGCCGCCACCCGGGCGCCGCGCGCGGCCTCGATGCGGCCGCCATGCAAGTTGATGATCGTCCGGCAGATTGCAAGTCCAAGCCCCGCCCCGCCGGTATTGCCCTCGTCTCGGCCGCGCTGAAATTTCTCGAATAGGCGCTCCGGATCCCCGGGCAGGCCCGGGACCGGTGTCGTCGACGACGACGCGCACGGATGCTTCCGCGGCACTCGCCCTGATCGCTGATCCGCGTCTGCGGGGGCGTGTGCTTGGCGGCGTTCTCGAGCAGGTTCGTGAACACCTGCAGCATCAGCGCCCCATCCACGTACACCGGCGGCAGCTCGGGCGGCAAGTCCACCTGGACGGGATGGTCCGCGAGCTGCAGCTTCAACCGATCCAATGCCGACCCGACCAGATCATCGACGGTTTGCCAGTCTCGATGCAGCACCACATTGCCGGCCTCGAGACGCATCAGGTCGAGCACGTTCGAGATGATCTGCGTCATCTCGTTGGCTTTGTTCTCGATCGATGAGGCGAGCAAGCGGCGCGACTGCTCGTCGAAAGCCGTGGACGGGTCGTTGAGCGCGCTGCTCGCACCGGCGATGACTGCGAGCGGCGTGCGCAAATCGTGAGAGATCGAGGCCAGCAAGGTGTTGCGCAAGCTCTCGGTTTCGGCGGCCACGCGCGCCCTCTCCGCCTCATCGGCAAGCGCTGCGCGCTCCACCGCGAGCGCAATTTGTCCCGCGAACGTCTCCAGAAGATGGCGTTGCTCGGGCAGCAGCAACCGGCGCCGATGCGAGGGCTCGACGGCGAGGACACCGAGCACCTTGCCGCTCCCTCGCAGCGGCAGGTACTGCGCCGGCGCGCCGGGCAGGGCGTCGGTGCCGAGTCCCGCCGGTGTATCGTGAGTCGAAGACCCACTGGGCGATCGATAGGTCGGCGTCGTGCAAAGATACCGAAGCCGCCGGCGCGTGCGGATGAGCAAGCCGCCCCTGCTCGTCGGGCAACAGCACCACGGCGCGGCTGGCAAAGGTCTCGGCAACGTGCTTGACGGCGACGCGCGTGAGAGAGTCGAAGCCGCGGGTCGATACCAGCTCACGGCTCATCCCGTACAGCAACGACGTGCGGCGTTCCCGGGCGCCGGCCACGCGAGTCTGCGCCCGTACGCTGGCCACGAGACTCGCGATGATCAAGGCGACCGCGAGCATCACGCCGAAGGTCACGACATACTTGAAATTGGTGACCGCCAAGCTGTAACGCGGTGGCACGAACAGGAAGTCGAAGGCCACGGTATTGACGACGGCGACCATCGCCGCCGGACCTCGGCCCAGGCGCAAGGCGGCGACCGTGGTGCCGAGCAGATACACCATGACGAGATCGGTCAACGAGAAATAGGGGAACATGATTGCGGCGAGCACCGTGCACGCAATCGAAATCGGCAATCCGGCCGCGTAGCGGGACCACGGAATTCAACGTCCTGATCCGCGACGCTCTCACGATCTCGCCGCACCGGCTTCGGACGGCTCCCGGGCGGCGATGGAAGACACATCGAAGCCGCGGCGCGCCTTCATCAGCTCGATCGCCGTCGACTGCCGGAACAGACGCCGCCATCCAGCTCGCTTCGGCTCGCCGACCACGATGCGAGTGACATTGCGCAATCCGGCATATTCGCGGAGCGCGGCAGCGGCGGACGGACCGTCGAGCGTGACCGTCTCGGCACCCAGCGACTCCGCCAGCCGCAGGACATCGACCCGGCGGTTGCGCGCCTTCTCCCGAGCCTGAGCATGGCCGGCGTTTCCACCGAGACGACCATCCATTCAGCATCCATCGCATCCGCGAAGCGCTTGCCGATCCGCACCAGCTGCTCCGCCTGCGCGTCGGGAGCGACCGCGACCAGGAACCGATCGCGCGCGAGCCAGGGCTTGGATGTCCGCTCCTTGCCGTCGTACGCGCGAGCCGCCGCGTCCACGCGATCGGCAGTACGACGCAGCGCGAGCTCGCGCAACGCAACCAGATTCGGCTCCCGGAAAAACTGCTCGATGCCGCTCGGCGCCTCGATCGGGCGGATAGATCTTCCCGGTCCTCAACCGCTCGAGCAATTCGGTCGGCGGCAGGTCGATCAGCTCGACCTCGTCGGCTTCGTCGAAGACGCGATCCGGAATGGTTTCCGGCTGCCTCACTCCCGTGATTCCCGCGACGACGTCGTTCAAGCTCTCCAGGTGCTGGACGTCGAGCGTGGTCCATACGTCGATTCCTGCCGCGCGCAACTCTTCAATGTCTTGCCATCGTTTCGCATGCCGCGGCGCGCGGCCCATTCTCCAGTCCATTGGAATGGGCGAGCTCATCGACCAGCAGCAACGCGGGACCGCGCGCGCGCGCCGCATCGAGATCCAGGACGCCGCGCTCGATTCCGTCGATGCGCAGCCTCGCGAAAGCGAAGCTCCTCGAGCCCCTGCAACAAGCTCTCGATATCGGCCCTGCCGTGCGTCTCGACGTGACCGATCACCACATCGAGGCCCGCATCCCGCGCATGCCGCGCTGCCTCGAGCATCGTGTAGGTCTTGCCGACACCCGGCGCGGAGCCGAAAAATATCTTCAGGCGACCGCGGCGCGGCGCCGCATCCGAGCGATCGAGCCCGGTCATCTCTCCGGCTCGACCACGAGGCGATAACCGATGTTCGGCTCGGTGACGATGTATTTCGGGCGGCTCGGCTCGGCCTCGAGTTTGCGTCGCAAGGTGCCGATGTAAACCCGCAGCGCCCGCGAGTCATCCCGGCTGGGTCCCCACACTTCCTTGAGCAGCACCGCATGCGTCACGATCCCGCCGTCGTGCCGCGCGAGGGTCTCGAGAATCCGGTGCTCGAGCGGTGTCAGCCGGACCTCGCGCCCATCGGCACGGCTCACGATGCGCCGGCCCAGATCGACCGTCACATCGCCGAGCCGCAGCACGGCCATGGGAAGATCACCGCGCACATGCCGCCGCAAGAGTGCGCGCACGCGAGCCAGGAGTTCCGGCGCGCTGAACGGCTTGACGACATAGTCGTCCGCCCCCTTGTCGAAAGCCGCGATGCGTTGAGCTTCCTCCACCCGCGCCGACAGCACGATGATGGGCACCGGGGACCATGCGCGAACCGCCGTGATGACATTGATGCCGTCGCGATCCGGCAGTCCGAGATCGACGATGAGGACATCCGGCCGATGCAATCGAGCATCGTGCTCGCCCTGCGCGGCCGTACCCGCGGCGACGACCCGAAAGCCGTTGGCCTCAAACAACACGCGGAGAACGTTCCGAAGAGCCTCGTCGTCCTCGACCAGGAGGACGACATGCATCGCATCGGTCATGTCGACATCCTAATCGATCACGGCGAGATTCGCCCTGAAGATGCAAAAAAAGCCGTCAGATACAAGACAAGGCACCGAGCGGCCCGTAGTAATGTCGCGGGGCGGCGCCGACGGCAAATACTTACACCTTTTGGTATTCGCTGAGCTTGCCGTTGCGCGTAGGCTACGCGCTTCTTTTTCGGCGGTGAAGCAGCCGCTATCACGATTGGTTGAATGCAGATCGCGCTTCAAAGCTCCTGTAAGGCTGACCTGACTGCGCGTTTCAAAAGAAAGGCGACAACTATGAAGATGGGAAAACACCTCGAAACTGTCCTCTTATCGGTCATCGTATCGATCGCGTTTGGGCTACCGATTGTACGCGCCGCAGAACTCGGCGAGTTCGGTGACTGCGGCGGCCCCCGGAACAATAGTGGGCGTGGTGACCAACGCGGCAAAGGTGCCGATCGGCGGCGCGACCGTGACCGCCGCTCGCGCGGGCGGCGGTATTCGCTCCACGGTATCGACTAGCGATGGTATCTACTCATTTGCCGATGTACCTCCTGGCTCCTGGTCGCTGACGATTACCGTCGACGGCTCCCCCGATGTTGTGCGTTCCGGCTGTCAGCGTCGTCGCCAACAAGGCCACTCGTCATGACATCGTGATGGACATCAGCGCGCCGACAAAAGCTCCGCGCCCGCACTCGCCTTGTCACCACGCCCCTGCGCCTACCCCCATTCCGGCAGCGCCTACCCCCGTTCCGACGATACCCGAAGCACTGCAGGCGCCTGCTCCGCCCCCGGAGGTGGACACCAAACCCCCTGGGCCGACGTGGGCTACGTCGGCTGGATGAACGGCACTTCGCGTGAGCACGCTCCGGTATTCGATACGAAGTTCTTCACACCCGAGATCCGCTTGGATATGAACTATCTGCAAAGCGGCAATCATCCGATCGACCACACCATCGTGGGCTCGACTGAGGAATTTCGCTCGGGGGAGTTCCAGATCGAACAGGTGAGCTTCGGCGGTGACTTTCACTGGGACAACGTGAGAGCGCGATTTCTTTCGATGTTCGGCATGTTTGCTACGACCACGCCCCGCAACGATGCAAGTTCCGCCGTCGGCCAATGGGATCTCGACAATGCCTACCGGTACTTCTCCGAGGCCAATGCCGGGTATCACTTCGACGTGAACCACGGCCTCAACGTCGACGTGGGCGTCTTCGTGTCGTATATCGGCCTGTTCAGCTATTACAATTACGACAACTGGACGTACCAGCCGTCGTTCGTGTCATCCAATACGCCCTGGTTCTTCAACGGGCTGCGAGTCCAGTGGTGGCCAACGCAGAACCTGAAAATCGAGCCCTGGCTCATCAACGGCTGGCAGTCTTATGCCAAGTTCAATAGCAAGCCCGGAGTCGGAGGACAGATCCTCTGGATTCCGAATGACTCGTTCAAATTGGTATTTAACAGCTATTCCGTCGGCCAGGATAATTTGGATTGCCAAGCGAACAACACCAGCGGATCGAATGGGACCGTCGACACGCTCTGCCAGCCCCAAAATGGCGGTAACCCCCACGCGGCCGTCGGATCCTATGTAGGCGCGGGAGGGCCGGTGGATTGGTCGAGGGTCAAGCGCGTTCACGAGGACGACAGCGTCGAGGTGAAATACTACGACGCGCGCGGCAAAGGCGGAGCCGGTGTGTCCAAAATGGCCTTCAGCTATACGGTCGATATCGGCTGCGAATACGGCGGCGGCGTGCATTGCTCGAGCGGAAAGAACAAGGAGAGCTTCTTCGGCATGATGCTCTATGACCGTACCTGGTTCCACAACGATCTCTACGCGGTCACCGTCGGCGGGGGCTTCATGGACAATCCGGGTCGCTACCTGGCCCTGACTCCGCCCATCAACGGAGCGACGGCGGCCACCGGCTCGCCCTACTTTACCCAGGCTCCCGGGCAGAAGCTTCTTCAATGGGACACCCAGCTTAATTTCCAGTACATGCCCAGGGACTGGATTACCTGGTGGACCGAAGCGACGTTTCGGCACTCGGACGTGCCCTATTGGTCGGGGTCAGGCGGCGTGACACCGCCGGGCGGCAATAATGGCTCGCCTGCAAGCTGTGTTGGAGGAGGCGCGAATGCCGTTACCGGCCAGTGCGATGCAGGCGACTGGTTCCCGGATCTTCGCACCCGCGAAATGGTTTACGGCGCCGGTGTTCTGGTCAAATTCTGAGGTCCATGTGTAACAGCGACGGCCGCACGTATTGCCTCAGGCTGCCGCGGCGGCGTTCGGCGCGCGGCACTTCTGAGCGGTCAGGTGACTTGCGACTCCTTGACGAGTCCGAGCGCACGCACCAGCGGTTTCATGGTCAACCCCTGCACCAAGAGCGTCAGCAGCACGACCCCGTAGGTCGTGTGCAAAATCAACTCGCGATGCACGAAGGAACGCGGTAGCGCGAGCGCCAGCACCATGGACAGGCCGCCCCGCAGACCGCCCCAGGTCAAGAGCGTAGCCCAGGAGAGCGAAAAGTCGCGGCTTCCGTTCGCACGCATGATGAGGTATTTCAAGTACACGATCGCGGCGCGCGAGATATTGATCGCAACCCATCCGAGCAGAATCTCCGGTAGATAATGGGCCAACGTGGTCAAGTGAATCTCGGTACCGATCAGCAAGAAGACGAAGCTGTTCAGCAGAAACGCCGTGTAGGTCCAAAATGAGTCCACTGCGGTTCGCGTCGCTGCGCTCATCCACTGAGCACCCCAGTTGCCGGTGACAAGCCCCGCCATTACGCATGCGATGACACCGGACACACCCATCAACTCCGCCACGATGAAGGCGCCATAAGCACTGAGCAGCGTGACCGTGAGCTCGATCATCGGATCGTCGATCGACCGTGTAAGGACGCCCGCCGCGACCCCGATGAGGGTACCGACGAGCGCTGCAAGTCCCGTGATGCGCACGAATTCCCACGTGACGTGCATCCAGCCGGTGTCGCCTCCCGCGGCAAACCCCAGCACCAGGGTAAAGATGACCACGGCGGTACCATCGTTGAACAGCGACTCGCCTTCGACCAGCACGCAAAGCTTGTTGTCGACGCCCAAGGAGCGGAACAGGGAAAGAACGCTGATGGGATCGGTGGCGGAGATGAGCGCCCCGAATGCCAGCGCTTCGTCGAACGTCACGGAGCCCGCCCGCAGCTCATTGACGCCGAGCCAAAGGAGCAGCGCGCTCAATAAAGTGGAAACCACCAGACCGGGGACCGCCAGCATGAGAATCGAATACCGCGCTTGCCAGAACTCCGCAAAGTCGAGCTTGAACGCGCCCTCGAATAGCAGCCCCGGAAGTACCACGAGAAACAACAAGTCCTTCGTCAGCTGCGGCCCGGAAAAGGGGGTGACGTTGCTCAGGGCGAGTCCCGCGATGATCAGTAAAATCGCGTACGGCATGCGCACGCGGGCCGACAGGGTCGCAACCGCCGCCGCAATGGCCAGCAGAACCAAGAGGCTGATTTCGAGATGGACCAATGCGTGGCTCCCGCTTCGACGGTTACCCGTCGTCGATTACAACACGCCGGATTACACCACGGGATGAGCCCAACGTCCCATGCAGACGTCAGAACTGCTGAGAGGTGAGTCCCTTCATGGCGTCAAGACAATCTTGCCCAAATGGTGTTTCGCCAGAAAATCGCGCTGCGCTTCGGCGATATCCCGGAGCTTGTAGGTTCTTGCGACGGCCGATTTCCGCCCGCTCGATATAGCGCACCAGAGCGGCGAATATGCGGGGGCCGTTGCGGCCCCGGCGGCTGAGGTGGGCAGCTAACGCTCGCGCAACTCCGGCGTGAGCGAGAGCACTTCCGCGATCGTGGTCACACCGTCGGCGACTTTCTCGGCCCCGGCGAGGCGCAACGGCCGCATGCCGGCTTTCATAGCCATCTCGCGCAGCGCGAGCAATTCGGGATCGTCGCCGATGGCGGACTGTATTGACGGGTTGACCGCCATCAGCTCATATACGCCGCTCCGGCCGCGGAAACCCGTCTGACGACAATCGAGGCATCCCACCGCTTTATAGACATTGGCGGGCATGGACAGAAGGGAGTCGACGCCGAGCTCGTTCCACTGCTCGGGCGACACCGGAACCGGTGACTTGCACTCGGGGCAAAGCCTGCGCACCAATCGCTGTGCGAGCACGCCGATCAGCGTCGCCCGTATCAAATACGCAGGCACTCCCAGTTCCAGGAGCCGCGTGAGAGCCGAGGGCGAATCATTCGTGTGCAACGTCGACAGCACCAGATGGCCGGTGAGCGCCGCCTGCACGGCCACCTCCGCGGTTTCGCGGTCGCGAATTTCGCCGATCATGATGATGTCCGGATCCTGACGCAACAGCGCGCGCACTCCTTCCGCGAAGCTGAGATCGATGTTCGATTGCACCTGCATCTGGTTGAAGCTGCCGTCGATCAACTCGATGGGATCCTCGATGGTGCAGACATTCACTTCCGCCGTGGCGAGTTCCTTGAGCGAGGCGTAGAGAGTCGTAGTCTTGCCCGAGCCGGTAGGCCCCGTGACCAGCACGATGCCGTGCGGCTGCGTGATCATGCGGCGCCAGATCACGGACTCCGAGTCGTTGAAGCCCAGCCGGCTGAAGTCGTGCGCCAGCACGTCGGGATTGAAAATTCGCATCACCAGCTTTTCGCCGAACGCCGTCGGCATCGCCGAGACGCGCAACTCGATTTCTTTGCCGTCGGGCGTACGCGTGCGAATCCGGCCGTCCTGTGGGCGACGGCGCTCGGCGATGTCCATGCGGCTGATGATTTTCACGCGGCTCGTCACGGAGGGCACCACCAGCGCGGGCAATTTGTAGACATCGTGCAGCACACCGTCGATGCGAAAACGCACGTTGCACGACTCGCGACGCGGCTCCAGATGAATGTCGCTGGCGCGCGAATCGAAGGCGTACTGCAGCAGCCAGTCGACGATCGCCACGATGTGCTGATCTTCCGCGGAGAGCTTTCCCGCACGGCTGAGCTCGGTCAGCTGCTCGAGGTTGCGCAATTCCGTCGGCGCGGCCCGGGAGCGTTCTTCGCCGGTGGCCTTGACCGAACGCGCGACGGCGTAAAACTCCACGAGATACTTGTCGATATCGAGCGGGTTGGCGAGCACCCGCTTGAGCGGCACCTTGAGCACCGGCTCGAGCTCCGCCATCCACTGCACGGCGAAGGGGTCCTTGACGGCGAACACGATGCCCGCGGGCGTGCTCTTCACCGGCAGAATCCCGCTGCGCAATGCGTAGGCGTACGGGATGAGCTCGGTCAGCCCCGCCACATCGAGCTTCAGGGGATCGATGCGCATGTAGGGCAGATGCACCCGGCGGGCGAGCCACTGGGTCAGGACTTCCATGGTCAGCTTGCGGCCTTCATTGCGTCGATCGGGCCACTCCTGGGCCGCAGCGATGACCAGGGGATGATGGGCTACGCCGTCCTTGCGCTTCGGCGGCTCGACGACTGCGCGGGCGGAGGCCGAATTGATAAGACCCGACCTCACCAGCTCGTTCAGCAGGCCGCGTAATGTCAAGCTGTCGGGACCATTGACGGACCGGCGGGCCGTCAAGCTAGCGGGTTTATTCATCCCCGCTTCGTACTGGAATGCCGGAGTTTTTGTTCCGAACCGCGTCACACATTCCGTGTTGGGGCGACAACGGCGGAAAGCGCGCGGATTCCGGGGCAGTTGCGGCCGCGATGTCTGCGACGCGCCGCACACCCCGGGCGAGTGCGAGCGTCAGACGTAGCGCGGGATGGGCCCCAGCTGGGGGGTTACATTCTTCCCCAGATCGAGGAACACCTCGTCCACATAGCACCAGCCCCAGCCCTCCGGCGGGTCATAGCCCTCGATGATCGGATGCTGCGTCGCATGGAAATGCTTCGTGGCATGCCTGTTCGGCGAATCGTCGCAACAGCCGACGTGCCCACAGGTGCGGCAGATGCGCAAATGCACCCACCGGCTACCGGTCTTCAGGCACTCCTCGCAGCCGCGCGCGCTTGGATGCACCTTCTTGATGCTGTCGAGATGAGAACATTTGCTGGCCACTTTTCTCTCCTCATGCGGCGATACGGGCGAGCCCGTATTCTACTTCGTCGCGTGCGGCTTTTGCGGACGGGCCACTGCGTCCCTTGCGCTTGCGCAACCCCGTCCGACTTGAGCCGGCCCCGGGCGCGTCTGCTAGACTGGCTAAGAGAGCGCTCAGCAGATGAGACCAGGGGAGTCCGGGATGCAAGATATTGAGGCCGCCAACTTCTTCACCGACGAGTCCCTCATCAACGATCCTCTCCCGTATCTACGCGCCCTGCGAGCCAAGTGCCCGGTGCTGCGCGAGCCGCACTACGGCACCGTCATGATAACGGGCTACGAGGAGGCTCTCGAGCTGTACAAACAGGGCGAGACCTTCTCGTCATGCCTCGCGGTAACCGGCCCGATCCCGGGACTGCCTTTCAAACCGGCGGGAGACGATGTCAGCGAGCAGATCGAACGGCATAGATCGCAAGTCCCGTGGGCCACTCATTTCATCACCTTCGATGGACCGGAGCACGCCGCTCACCGCGGCTTGCTCACGCGTTTGCTGACATTCGAGCGCCTGAGGAAAAACGCGGAATACGTGGAAAAGCTCGCGGACCGGTTGATCGACCGATTCATCGCCCGCGGGAAATGTGAAATCGTCTCCGAGTATTCGCAGCCGCTCGCCACCCTCGTCATTGCGGATTTATTAGGTGTGCCCGAGGCAGATCGCGGCGAGCTCGTGGAGGTGATAGGTCCGCCGCCGGGCATGGTCGGCAAGCCGCAGCACAAGAGCGCGCCGGATCCTTTGGATTATCTCGACAGGCGCTTCACCGCCTATCTCGAGGAGCGTCGTGACAAGCCCGGCGATGACATGATGTCGGAGCTCGCTAACTCGCGGTTTCGAGACGGATCCGTGCCCGATCTCGCCGCGCTCGTGCGCATCGCCACCTTCCTATTCGTCGCGGGCCAGGACACCTCCGCAAAGCTCATTGCGTCGGCATTCAAGATACTGGGCGAGTGTCCCCACCTGCAGGAGCGTCTGCGCACCGAGCGCCAGCGGATTCCGGATTTCGTGGAGGAGACGCTCAGAATCGAGAGTCCATCGAAAGTCGGTTTTCGAGTCGCCCGGCACACGACCTCGATTGGGGAGGTCGAGGTGCCGGCGGGCACCCTCGCCATGCTCGCGCTCGGAGCGGCCAATCGCGATCCAAGCCGCTTTGAGCAACCCGACGAGTTCCAACTCGACCGGCCGCACTTGCGCGATCATCTGGCATTCGGACGTGGTGCGCACGCCTGTCCCGGTGCGCAGCTGGCGCGCCTGGAAGCGCGTGTCACGCTCGAGCGGTTCCTCGAGCGGATGACGCAGATCGGAATCTCGGAGGCGGAGCATGGACCGCCGGGCGCGCGCCGCTATGACAAGGTTCCGACTTACCTCTTGAATGGCGTGACGGCCCTGCACATCGAGTTCACCCCAGCCTAGTCAGCTGCGCCTCGCCGGCCGCGCCTGGCCTCGCCGGGGCGACTAGCCGGCGTAGCGAGGCTCAGGGCTTCATGCGTGCAGCCATGGCCGTCAGAGCGTCCCGCCGGGGCATTGACAGCAGCCGCTCGAACGTCGCCTGATAGTGCTCGCTCGCGATCAGCACGGGTCCGCGATTCAGATTCTCCAATGCCAGCTTGGCGACCGCATCGGGCGACATGACATTCGGCAATGTCGCGGGGTCGATGCCGTGACGACCGAGCGCTTCGGTATCGGTCGCGCCCGGGCAAATCGCGAGGACATCGATGCCTTCCGGCGTGAGCTCGCCCCATAGCGCCTCTCCCAGGCTCTTGACGAAAGCCTTGCTGGCCGAGTAGGCCGCGGAATACGGGCAACCGATCAGGGCTTCCACGGAGCTGGTCAGCACGATGCCGCCCCTGCCGCGCTTTCGAAGACGGGGAATGAAGCGATGCGCCAACTGCATTGGAGCATTGCAATTGACCATCAACATCTCTGCCATTGCTCGAGGATCATTGGCGCTGTGATCGCCCTTGAGCCCGAAGCCGGCATTGCTGACCAGAAGCCCGATATCAAACGACGCCGTGGCAGCGGCGATCTGCTCCGCCGCATTCGCTTCGGCAAGGTCGATCGCGCACACCTTCACCGCAACCCCATGCGCTGCCTGCAGGTGTGCGGCGAGAGATTCCATACGCTGCACCCGGCGAGCGACCAACACGAGATCCATGCCCAGCTCTGCGAGCCGCTCGGCGAACGACTTGCCGATTCCCGATGAAGCACCCGTGACGAGTGCGACGGGCCCGTATTTGTTCGTGAAGTCATTGCTCATGATGGATTTGACCCTCTGCACCGAGTCGTGCGTCGGTCGCCTCGACCTCGGCCAACAGTCGACGCGCCGCTTCCACACATCGCCGCAAGCGGATCTCCGGCCCGATGCCCGCCTCGGCCTGCGAGCGCAACGGCACCTCGAGGCTGATGGTGAGACCGGGAGGCAGCACGTCGAGATACGCGCGCAGCGGCATGTCACCCTCTCCCGGCACCATTCGCTCGAACGTCGCCTCCTGCAAATAGTTGGGCTCGCCCGGTGTCCGGGGCGCATCACAGAGTTGCACATAGCCGATCAGCGCGGGATCGAGCGCCGCGATCTCGGCCGCGGTTGCGCCCGAGCGTCCGAGATGCATGGTGTCGAGAAGGAGATTGAAGTCCCGCCGGCCAACGTGGCGGACAGCGGCGACCGCGGCGCCGAGAGTATTGATGGTGAGCGCGGGACAGAGCTCGATCGTCGCGACCATGCCGCGCGCGGCGGACATCTCGGCGAAAAGCGCGAGCTGATCGAGGCTGCGCCCGAGGTCGGGATCCATGCTGACGGTATTGAGGCGTTCCACCCCGAGTTCCCGCATGATGTCCATGTCTCCGGCCGCGGCGCGAATATCGCTGTTGGGACGGATGATGCATCCTTCGCCGAGAGAGATCGCAACGCCACGATCGCGCATGGCCGCTTTCATTTCTCGCCGTAGGCCCGCATCGTCGCGCAGCGAGAACGCCCGGTACCCGTGCGGGTTGTAGCCAAAGCCGGTCAGGCCGGTCGAGATGCAGTCGCATCCGAGATCGGCGGCCAGGTTGACGAAATCGACGGGCGGGAGCCCGAAGACGCTCAGTTGCTCGATGCCGAGCCGGCCCATGCGCCCACGACTTCATCGCATCACATCCGGCGCGGATCGATGACGTTCCGAATCGGTGCCAACGGACCCGACATGCCGGCGACCGCTTCCGCAACGGCCCCAAGACCGATGCGCTCGCTCAGCCACGGGCGGACATCGATCCTACCGTCCGCGATGGAGCGCAGGGCGAGCTCCATGTCTTGTTGCTCCTCGCCGGCGGCGAAGTGGACTGTCAGGCGTTTGTTCTGCGCGGCGAAGACGTAGAACTGATCGGCTTCCATGCAGTAGCCGCCCATCACGATCCTGGCCTCGAAGGCGACGGCCGTGATGATCTGCTGCAACAGCCCCGGCAGGCCGACGCACTCGTAGACCAGATTGGCACGGCGATTGCCGAGATCGGGAATGGGACCATAGGGTGACAGCTCACGCGGATCGACGGCGATGTGCGCGCCCATGCCGATCGCCGCGGCTCGACGCGCAGCATGGAAGTCGGCGGCGATGATCGGGCCGATACCCATGAGCTTCAATCCGGCAATGACACCGAGACCGATCGCGCCGCAGCCGACCACCAGCGCGGCATCCTCCGGGGCTCGGCCGACCGCGGCGCGCGTGCTCGAGGCCGACCGCGAGAGGCTCGGTCATCGCCGCCATGTCATCCTCGAGGTCCGCAGGAATTTCCATCAGGGCATTCTCGTCGAGCAGCATGAGCTCTCCCCAGCCGCCCGGGCACTCGTGGCTGAAGCCGATCACGGAATGCCCACCGGCGTGGCGCATGACCGGCACCGAAGTGACTCTGCGTCCGGTCTTCACGGTGCGCTTGCTGCCGGGCCCGTAGTCGATGACTTCACCGACGTATTCGTGACCGGGAACGAAAGCACTCGCGAAGTCGAGTCCCGCGTAAGGGCCCGCCGTGCTTGCGGGAGAGATCGATGACATTCCGGCCGGCATGAAGGAAATGCTGCTCCGACGCGCACATGCCGCAACTGTGAGTGCGCACGAGCGCCTGGCCCTGAGCCGGGACCGGATCGGGCATGTCGCCGACGAGCACCTGGCCGTTTTGAATGTAGGCTGCTTTCATAGATTGGTTTCTAGGACGCCGTAGGACGGATCCGAGCGGTCCCTGCGGCCGATCTCGTGATGCTGCAGGGGAGTCACTTCGCGGATCTCATCGAAATCGCGAATGGCGAGGCGATGATCCAATCCCCAGCACCCGTTGCGGCGCGACCAGCGGTCCACGTAACGTCCCCAGACCGTTATCTGCATGGGTTGCTCGTTGCGCCGGACGCGGAGCGAGGCGGTTACGTAAGCCTCGCTCCCCGCACGATCGCCATTCAGATCGATGAGGATATTCGACACTTGGTGCGAATGATGGAGCGTATGCCGATGCTGCGCACAGATGTGATCGATCGCACCCCGACCATCGCCTTGATAGACGTCGGCGCCGTAATCGGCTTTCGCATCGTCATGCCAGATCGAGTAGCCGAGCGGAATATCGAGGCGATCCACCGAGCGGCAATAGCGATAGATGAGATCGGTGATGACCTGCCGGTCCGCCAGCGCATTGAATCTCGATTCATCCATCACGCCGCCCTCCTCGATTGTCGCGCGGGCTGTCTCGCGGCGCGGAAAGCACCGGCGACAAGCCTGGTGATGTTAGCGCGGCGCGCGCGTGCATGACTACAAGGTCGAGCTGTGGCCCGCCAGGATCAGCATCAGCGAGCGCACGGGACCGGCCCCGGCGCTCATGACCGCATCGAGCGCGGTTTGCGCACGGTCCTTATCGAGCCACAGGGTCGCGTTCGCGAGAAACTTCGATTCGATGTCCTGCGCGGAGAGCGCGCGCGGACCCGCGCCCTTGTTAATCGGTATTCGCCGATGCAGTTCGCGGCCATCCTTCAGCACGATGCTGACCGCTTCCCGAGTAATAGCGCGGGAACATGCGTCTGCGGGTCGGCGCGACAGAGCACCTTCATCGCCAGAGCCTGGGTCGCCGGGATCGGACAGAGCCGCGGGCGTGAGTTCCGCCAGCCCGAACTTGCCGAGCAGGAGGGCTCTTCGCGACGACGAACTGGGCGCTGAACTTCGCCTCGTACTCGGTGGCGGCATGCTGTTTGACCTCCGCGGGCTCGGCAACGATCGGGAGCGTTTCCTTCGCCAGCAAACCACGACCTTCTCGACGTCGCCGACCGCGAAGCGTCCATGCAGCTCCAGCGCAGCCTCCAGGCAACCGTGGATGAAGTGACACACGGGATACGGTTTGATCGCCGTCTCGAGCAAGCGCCACTCCTTCACCCAAGCCGTCGGTGATCCTGTCGAGATCTGCGGTGCCGTCGTGCAGGTGCGATTCGAACAGACCGAACCTTCCCTCGTAGGGCCTGGTCGGTGCGACGAAACCCGCAGCGCGCCAGATGTGCCGCCGTGATACCCGCCAGGGCCCCCCATCCCGGATGCAGCCGCTTCGACCAAGCGCCCTCCTCGAGGAAGACCTGCACACCCGAAGCGGTGCTGGCGGCGATGCCCTGCACTGCGACCAGCTGCTGCCTCGCGACAGGCCGAGCAGCTTTCCCGCTGCGAGCGCGGCGCCGAAATGGGACACGATACCGGTCGCATGAAAACCGGCGTGATGAAAACCTCCCTGTGCGGCCGCGCCGATCCGGATGGCGGTCTCGACGCCGATCGCGTAGGCGGCGAGGACATCGGTCCACGACGCGTCGCGATCTGCTCGCCGATGGCAAGCGCGGCCGGCAGCCCCACGACACTCGGATGCACGATGCTCGCCGGATGAGTGTCGTCGTAATCCAACCCGTGCATGAGCAGGCCATTGGCGAAGGCGGCATCGCGCGGAGCGAGGCGGCGCTCGTCGCCGATCACGGTGCACTCGCCCGCTCCCGCCGCGGCCGCGATTCCGGCGAGCGCAGGCGCCGCGTAATCCTGCGCGTGGGAGGCGAGGGCGAGCCCAAGGGTGTCGAGTGCGTGCAGACGGGCCTTGTCGCGAACCTCGAGAGGCAACGACTCCCAGGTCACGCCGCGGCAAAAGGCGGCCAGCTGCGCGGCCGAGGGAGCCGGGTCGCCCGCATGCGTCGTTCTGCGGGGTGCGGACATGGGACGCTCGTTTGACCAGCCGTTTCGTATTCTCTAGTATGCCAGTGTATACACGAGGAGGACACTTGTGAGCAACGCGCATAGCGCCGCCGGCCCGCTGCCGCATCATCTTTTGCACATCGCCGGCGAATGGCGCGAAGGACGCGCGAGCCGACGATTCGATGCCATCAATCCGTACACCGGACGCGCCATGGGCCACGGTCGCGCAGGCCGAGACCGAGGACGTCGACGCGGCGATCGCAGCGGCTCGCGATGCCTTCGAGCACACCTGGAGCCGAGTCTCGGGCTACGAGCGCAGCCGCCTCATGGCTAAGCTCGCCGATTTGCTGGCAGGCCGATGCCGAGCGCATGGGGCGCCTGGAAAGCACCGACAACGGCAAGATCATCCGCGAGACCCAGACGCAGATGGTCCTGGCGGCGCGGCAATACCGCTTCTTCGCCGGCTATGCGGACAAGCTGTGGGGACAGCAGATTCCGCTCGATCAGCGCGACGTGTTCGACTATGCGACACGCGAGCCGCTGGGCGTCGTCGCGCTCATCACCGCGTGGAATTCGCCGATGGGCCTGCTTGCGAACAAGCTTGCCCCGGCGCTGGCGGCCGGCAACTGCGTCGTGATCAAGCCCTCCGAGCATGCCTCGGTGACCACACTCGAATTTTGCCGCTTCGTCGAGGCAGCGGGATTTCCGCCGGGCGTCGTCAACGTGGTCTGCGGCGCCGCCGAAGTCGGGCGTGCTCTGGTCGAAGGCGGCGTGGCCAAGATCAGCTTCACCGGAAGCGCTGCCGTCGGCCGCGAGATTGCAGCGGCGGCCGGCCGCCGTCTGGTGCCGGTCACGCTGGAGCTCGGCGGCAAGTCGCCCAACATCATTTTCGAGGACGCAAACCTGGAGCAGCGCCGCGATCGGAGCGCTCGCGGGCATCTTCGGCGCCACGCGGCCAGACGTGCGTCGCCGGATCGCGCCTGCTCGTACAGCGCAGTGTTCACGATCGCATCGTTCAAACCCTGAGTCGAGCGCGCACGCACGGTGCGCCTCGGCGATCCGCTCGACCCGGCAACCGACATGGGCACGGCAGCGAACGAACCGCAGTTCCGCCGCATCCTCGCATTCATCGAGCGCGCCCGGGCAGAGGGCGCGCGCGTGGTCGCAGGCGGCGGCGCCGCTCGAGGACCTGGGCTGGAGCGTGGCTTCTTCGTCGAGCCCACGGTGTTTGCCGGATGTTCGCAATGAGATGGAGATCGCGCAGGAGGAAGTGTTCGGACCGGTGCTGGCGATAATCCCGTTCGAAGACGAAGAGGAGGCGATCCGGATGGCCAACGCGACCCGCTATGGTCTCGCGGCGGGCGTGTGGACCGAAAATCTATCGCGCGCCATGCGAGTGACCCGCGCTCTGCGGGCGGGGCAAGTGTGGGTGAACACCTATCGCTCGCTCGCCGTGCAGACGCCCATTCGGCGGCTTCAAGGAAAGCGGCTTCGGCCGCGAGAAAGGCGAGCAGGCGCTCGATGAATACCTCGCCAGCAAGAACGTCATGATCGACTTCTCGAACGTCGCCCGCGACCCGTTCGCGATGCGAACCTAATAGAACAACCTGGCCCTCGAACAGCCGGCGCGCCGTCCGGTAGACGCTCGCGTGCCGTACTTCGCCGGATTCGACGGTCGGGCTCGCGCCTCGACGACGATCACGCCCGAAGGATGGCCGATGCGCAATGAGCCGGCCGAGAGAGCGGCAGAGCTCTGAGCGGCAGTGTGCCGGGCGTTCGACACGCGACGGCGGCGCACAGCGCGGACGTGATCGGAATGGCTCGATGCGCATTCCCGCTGGAGAGCATGCGCACGGAAAGGTCCGCATCGTCGGCACCGAATCGATGTCCTGACCGCGACACCCAGGGACGGACGCGCGCGACCATGCCGATGAACGGCACCGCGCGGCTCGCGCGGCCTGTTCCTCATCGGGCGCGAGCCCCATGAGCACCGCAGCCTGACGGCGCAGAGCCTCGAGCGCCTGCATCAGATCGGCCTGCGACTCGAGTCGTTCAGCGGACTCGGTGCCGTCGAGGCCCAGCGCCGCCGCGTCGACGAAGACGCAAGGATTGCCCGCATCCACCATGCTGGCGCGGATTCTGTCGCCGCGAGGATGCCGCAGCTCATGCAGCCGCGCCTCCGGCCGGCAACAGCCGGCCCGTGCGCGCCCCAGCCAGATCGCGGAACTCCAAGCGAATCGGCGCTCCCGATCCGGCCACGCCATCGATGCAGCAGCGGCCCATCCACGCGTGCCTGCCCGCTCTGCGCCTCGAAGCTCGAATGGATCAACTTGCCCGTGTTGGTGTTGTGAATGCGCACCGTGACCTCGCCGTCGCGCGCAGCCGGCACGAGCCGCTCGTCGACGGCGAACGGGCCGATGGCCGCGGACATGTTGCCGCAGTTGGCGCCGTAGTCGACGGTCGCCCGGTCCACAGCGACCTGCGCGAAGGTGTAGTCCACGTCCGCATCGGCGCGGGTGGGCGGCCCGATCACGCAGACCTTCGACAGCGACGAGATTCCGCCGCCCATCCCGTCCAGCTGCCGCCCGTGACGGATCGGGGCTGCCCAGGGCGGCCAGAAAAATCGGCGCCCACGATCCTCCGGATCGGCGGGCAAGTCCCGGCGATGGAACAGAAGTGCCTTCGAGGTACCGCCGCGTGCGAATACGGCAGGCAGCTTGCGCAGCGGCGCGCTCAGACGGCCGCGACCTCGGGCGCGCGCGCACTAGAAGCGCTCTTGCCGGCCTGTCGGCCGAAGACCGCGCCCGACATGAGACCCGCGCCGCCCAGATAATTGCCGTAAAAAATGCCCCCGACGAGCTCTCCGGCGGCGAACAGGCCGGGGATACGCTCGCCGCCCGTGTCCAGCACAGCGGCACTGCGATCGATGCGCAGGCCGCCGAACGTGAACGTGATGCCGCAGGTCACCATGAAGCCCGTGAACGGCGGCTTGTCGATCGGCAGCGCCCAGTTCGATTTGGGCGGCTCGATGCCCACGGTCTTCACGCCATCGAGGATCGACGGATTGTAGGTACCCGGCCGGCATGCCGCATTGAACAGCATTGACGGTGCGCACGAGTCCCTGCGGATCGATGTCGAGTCCTTTGGCGAGCTCCTCGAGAGAGTCGGCCGTGAACTTGCTGACCTGCTTGATGCGATACTCGTCGCGCACCATGCCGATGGTCTTCGCGTCGAAGATCTGGACGGCGGTGCGCCGCGGCTGCTTCATCACCTCGCGGCCGTACTTGGCGTACGTATGGTTGCGATAGTCGGCGCCCTCGTCTATGAAGCGCTCGCCTTTCAGGTTGACCACGATACCGATCGGATAAGAGTGCTTCTGGAAATTGTCCAGCACCACGCGATCGCCGAACGGCGGCGCGCTGATGTCCCACTGCACGGCATGGCAGGTCGACCAGCCGCCGAAGGGCTGCGCGCCGATGTCCAGCGCCGCGCGAATGCCGCCGCCGGTGTTGTGCCGGGTGCCGCGCACGCGGCACAGCTCCCAGCCTGGGCCGAGATAACGGGTGCGCATCTCGGGATTGGCCTCGAAGCCGCCGCAGGCCAGCACCACCGCCTTGGCGGCGACCTCCTCGTACCCTTGGGGGCCCTTGACGCGCGCGCCGGTGACCTTCCCCTTCTGGTCCTGCCTGAGCTCGCGCAGCTCCGTTCCGTAGCGGATCTCGATGCCGAGCCTCTCGGCGCGCTTGATCAAGGCCTCCACCAGCCCGAAGCCGCCGCCCACCGCCTCGATGTTCACTCCGCCGTAAAAATGGTGCTTGCCCTCCACCTTGTAGGACTGGCGGCCGAACATCGGGATGAAGCGCACGCCGTACGAGCGCATCCACACGATCGTCTCGCGCGATCGACCGATCAGCATCTCGGCGAGCTGCTCGTCGCTCTCGTCCTCGGTCACGCGCATCAGATCCTCCATGTACTGCTCCTTGGAGAGCTTGGGCATGACGATCTGATTGACTTCGGCCTCCGACAGGTCCGTGAGCACATCCTTGCGTAGATCATCGACGCCGTCGTGAACGAAGCGAAAGCCGCCGGCCGTGAAGAGCGAGTTGCCGCCGCGCTCCTCGAGCGGCGCCTTCTCCAGCACGAGCACCCGTGCGCCGCCTTCCTGCGCCGAGAGCGCCGCGCACAGCGCGGCATTGCCCGCTCCCACCACCACCACGTCGTACTTCTGGGTTTCGGACCATCAAGTCACTCCACGGTTAGTTCACGGAATCGGCGCCGCTGCTGGCAGAGCGAAAAGCTTCTGCATCCTCACCTTCTGTGCATTTCGAATATGGGCGCGCAGTGCCTCCTCGGCCGCATTTGCATCCCGTGCACGAATGGCGGTAACCACCGCACGATGCTCGCCGAGCGTCTCCGCGGCCCGCTCGGGACTGCCCGAGCGTGGTGCGGCCCAGCAGGAACAAGCGCGTCGTGCAGCACCGTCACCATGTTCAGCAGGTAGCGATTGTGACTGCATCGGTAGAGCGTCTCATGGAAGCGCCGATTGCTCGCGGTGAGCGCCGCTTCGTCGCCGAGCGCCGCCTCGTACTGCTGACAGAGATCGGACAGGATGGAGATCTCCACATCGGAGGCATGCTGGGCGGCGAGGCGTGCCGCCGTGCCTTCGAGAACCTCACGCATGTAATAGAGCTCCGTCACCATGCTGTAATCGAGCTCCGCCACGACCACGCCGCGTGTCGCGTCATGCGCCACCAAACCCTCGGCTTCCAGCCGGCTCAATGCCTCTCGTATCGGTGTTCGGCTCAATCCGATCTGCTTGGCGAGGTCGATCTCACGCAGCCGCTCGCCCGGCCTCAACTGACCGCCCTGGATGGCGCTTCTGATGTATCGGTAAGCCGTCTCTCCTCGAGGAAGGCGCTCTGCACGGGCGGTCGCGTGGAATCCTTCGCTGGCGTTTCACGGCTCAGCTCTGCGTCTTCTGCCACTCGATGAGCCGACGCATACCTTCCTCGAGACTCACACGCGGCTCCCAGCCCAGCTCGCGTGCCGCTTTCTCACGACTGAATTCCAGGCGCGTCCCTGCCGCCGAGCGCACGGCGCGACGGTCTTCGCGATAGACCGGTCTCAAGTCCTGACGGCCGCACAGCTCGAGCGCAATTTCGGCAACGCGAGTCGCCGTGCTATCCACGCCCGTCGCGACATTCACCGCGTGACCGTGGGACGCGCTGTGCATCGCCAACACGCACGCACGCGCGACGTCGGTGACGTAGACGTAGTCATGCACCTCGCTGCCGTCGCCTTCGATGACGGGCGCCTCGCCGCGTCGCACCTGATCGCAGACCTGCGCGACGAATACTGCATTGACGGCGCGTGCATGCTGGCGCTCGCCATAAACGGAGGCGAAGCGCAGCGCATTGAATTCGAGGCCGAAGCTGCGCGCGTAGCGCGCGCACAAACCCTCTCCCATGAGCTTGCTCGCGCCGTACAGGAGCGACGGAGGCTGGAGCCCCGCGCTCACGTATCCGCGTTTCCTCGCGGATGGGATACTCGATGGGCGCGCCGTAGACGGCCACCGAAGATGAGAACACCACGCGACGAACCCGATTGAAGCGGCATGCCTCGAGCGTGTTCACCATTCCGACCGTGTTGACCGACACGCCGGCGAATGGATCCTGCGCCATCGGCAGCGTCAGGTAGCCGGCGAGCGCGAATACTCCGTCCACATCCTGCGTCGCCTCCAGAAGGTCAGGCAACCGCAGGACATCCCCCCGAACGCGCCGAATGCGCGGCTCGTGCTCCAAATGCGCGATCATCGACGGGGCACCCAGGGAGTAATTGTCCAGGAGGCGAATCTCCTGGGCCCCTTCGGCAAGCAACTGATCGGCTATGTGCGAGCCGATAAGGCTCGCGCCACCGGTGAGCAGATAGATTCCCTGTGCCAGATGGATCTCCTTGGCGACCAAGACGGCGCCCCACTGAGCGGTATGTGCGTCAATGTATACATTGGCATACCAAAGTTCAAGTTCGCGAGCGTTAATTGCTCGAGTGCCTACCTGAGTGCATATCCCAACGCCCTCGCCGCATGCTTCAATGGATCGAGCATCGCATCGTCCGCGAGCGCGCGATGAAATTCCGGATGCGCGGGAAACAACGGCCCACCCTCGAGCGCCCGCTCATTCAGCGCGAAGGCCGGCGCGCCGCCGTGCATCGAGGCCGCATAGAGAATCCCCTGCGCCGCGGGGAACGCCTGGTACAGATCCCGCGCCCATCCTCGTGCCCGCACTCGGCTCCCCGAATGAATCGCCATTGACGCGCCCATTCGAGTCGCAAAATCGCCCGTGAGATCGAGCACCTCGAGCAGCCGAAGCGTTTTGAATACCACGAGCCACGGCGCCTGAAAGGCTCGATCGATCCGACGCGTGTCCTGAAACACTTCTGCCAGACACGTCTTGGCATCGGCCGCCGCGTAGTAGATCCCGCGCTCCTCTGCCCCAGCCGCCGGTGCGCATGCCATTCCTTGCGCATTCGGCACATGATGGTCCCAACGCGAGTTGAGAGGTCCCGTGTAGCGAAACGCGTTCCAGGGGATCGCGTGACGACTGCGGGTGAAATACACGCGCGCGAGCGTCGTGCCGGCAGACAACCGCCGCACCGAAGGCACGACTGCGGCGAGTGCCGCTGCCCCCGGCGAATGCGGAAACTTGGCCAAAAATGCCCGGCTCGAACTAGCGACTTACTCGAACCCGCGAGCGAGCGCTGCCACCGCCTCCACCGGCTTGCCGCGCAGCAGCCATTCGCGGGGACTTAAGTTCTCCTGCCCTACCTCGAGATCGGGGTTTGGCGCCAAGAACCACTGCGCCACATCGAGCGGATTCAATCCGGCCGGCAACGCCGCCATCACCTCGCGCAATCCCGGCAGCACCTGGCGCCGCTCGAACTGAAATCGCGGCAGACGTCGCTCCCCGTCATACTCGACCCCGAAGAGCGTGCCTTCGCGCAACCGCTGACGAACCCGGCTTACGTCGACCTTCAAATGCTTCGACGCCTCGCTCGTCGTGTAACTCGTTTCGAGGAGTGCCATGTAGTCCGCGACCGACTGCACAAGCGGATCGCCGTCGGGCGGATGCCCGCCGCGCGGATCCCGCTCCGCCACAAACGGCTCCGTGGTCAATCCTACCGATTCCAACGCCGCGACTTCGCCGGCCGACAACGCTCCCGCACCCAACCCATTCGCCCTCTCTAGGAGCGGCTCGTTTTGCAACAGCCGCCGCCGCGCCTCCGCGTACAGGCCTGCCGGAATATCCGGGGTCGTGGGCTCGCTCCGCCATCTTTCGCTGTGTTGAGCTGCTTCATGGTATTTCCCGCTTCCTCCTGTCGAGAATAACCGAGAGTTTACGTGAACGACAAGGATTCTGCCACCCCCGATCATCGCGCCTGGTTACCGGCAGGGTCGACGCAACCTATTGATAATTAAAATATTTCTGTCTGCAGACTTGTCGTGGGGCCGCCGGAGGCCGGTTTAAAAGGACTCGAGTACCATCTGCTCGCTCTTTTTCCACAGCGCCTCCGCATTCTCGGGATCCAGCGCATATCCGCGGACCCCCTCGCTGTTGGAGCTGGGCTTCACGCCATCCGGAACGATCGTGCCGACATGGCAGTTCTCGCAGTAGCGTCCCCCGATCTGCTCGGCGGGCGCGGCGACGGCGGTCCATACGGAGGTCGCCGCTCCTTGCGCGATCGACTTCCACTGGAACAGCGGCTTGCCTTCCGCGGCGAGCTGCCGGTTCAGCTGCTCGATCATCTCTTGCTCTTGGGCCGCATGCGAGTGGCGGCCGATCTCCGTCTGAATGCCGCCGGGGTGCACGGCCGCGGCGCGCACCCCGCGGTCGCGATGCCGCCGGTCGAACCCCACGGCAAACAGAATGTTCGCAGTCTTCGATCGGCCATAAGCTCTGTAGGGCTGATAAGGCGTTCGCTCGAAATTAGGATCGGCGAGATCGACGTTGGCGATGCGGTGGCCGGACGACGACAGGCTGACTACCCGGCCCCCTGGGCGGATCAATGACGCGAGTCGATTGATCAAGACGAAATGCCCCAAGTGGTTGGTGCCGAGCTGGGTCTCGAAGCCGTCTTCCGTAAGAGTAAAGGGAGTCGCCATGACGGCCGCGTTGGCGATGATCAGGTCGAGCGGCTCGCCCGTCGCCGCGAGCGCAGCCGCGCATGCGCGAACGCTTTTCAGGCTCGCCAGGTCAAGTCTCACGAGCTCAATGCTTCCGCCGCTTGCCGCAAGGTCGCCGCGGATGTGTGCCGTGGCAAGCTCGGCCTTGACGAGATCTCGCACCGCCCCGATCACATGCGCGCCTCGCGCAGCGAGCGCGCGCGCGGTCTCCACGCCGATGCCGGCCGAAACCCCCGTCACCAGAATTCGCTTGCCGCGCAGATCGACGCCGGTCAGCACCTCGTCGGCCGTCGAGGTTGCGCCGAATACGTTGCTCATTCCTTGGATGTCCGGGACCGGGGCCGGGGCCGGCGAGTCAGGCGTTTTCCTGGGAGATCCAGTGCACGAGGCGTTGCAGCGGGAACATCGCATCGTGCGGCGATCCACCCACGTGCTTCGATGCCGACCCGAGCCGCACGACACGCTGCGCGCCGGCATTCGCAAGCCTGTCGCGCAACTTCACCTTGGTCTCCTCCGGAAAGACGCCGATGGTCTGCGTCGCGACGTTCACATGGCGGATCGCATCCTCGAGCGCCTTCACGTGCACGACATTGGCGGTCTTCCCCGAAGGGTGAAATCCCACCGGCTCATCGGTCAGGATGACCAGACCGCGTCCGTCGAACCGGCCCCAGACCTTGGCCTCGTCATCCATGATCTGCAAGCATTTCCACCTCCTCGCGCAGCTCCGCGGGCGGGAGCCGTGCAACGGCGGAGGCCATGGAGCGGTCGACGCCCAGACGCTCCTGGAGCTTCGCGCAGAATTTCTCGACGCCGCGCGCGCTCGCCTTCGACGAAGAGGATGCGGCTCGCGAGGCACGCTTCCTGATTGAAGGTGCTGACATCCTCCGCGGCGGCTTCGGCCACCTGCGCGATCGTCTCGTCCGACCGGAACGCCTCCGGCTCCGATCATGGAGATCGAGGTCTTCGGATCGAAGGAGACGAGCTGCAAGCCGGGGCTCGAGATACCGGATCACGTTGTCGATCGCGGAACCGCCGCCCCAGGCGACGATGCGGCTGAAATACTGCGGCCGATAGATCGTGCGCTCGATGCGCTCGTCGCCACCGCGCCAGTAGACCGCCGACATCGATTTCACGACCGGATGCTCCGGATCGATGTCCGCCATGGTGCGCAGCACCGCGACGCAGGAGAAAGGGTCGCTCGAGGGCATCTTGAAGACGTTGGTCGCCTTCAGCATCGCGCCCTGCGCGATCGATGAGATACAGCCTGCAGGCGAGTTGCCGGCGAGCATGTGGATCATGCGCGGCGGAAACGCGCGGATCGCTCCGCTCTGCCCCTGCGCGTCGGTGCGCTCCACCCATTCGTCGAAATAGCGCAAGTCGTGAAAGTTGGCGTTCAGGCTTGCCATCAGCACATCGCGCGTCAAGAAATGCCGCGCACGCCGGAACAGGTTCTCGATGATCCGCCGTGGCAGCGGGTTGGTGGCCGCGACGAATTCGAGCGATTCCTGCAGATAGGGATTGTGGTCGGGGTCGAGCCGCTCGCCCACTTCGACGAGAAAATCGACGATCTGCGACAGCTTCATGTCGAACAGCGGCGGCATTTCCGAGCGCGGCGTGATGAGCGCGTCGAGATCGATCGCCGGCGTCGTGAAGTCGATGCCGAGGTCGCGCGAGGTGTGGCGCACCGCATCGCCGCTCACCAGCTTGCCGCGGATGAAGTGATTGACTCGGATCGTCTGCGGCTGCACCTCGCGGCCGATCGCCTTCTCGTCGATGACGCTCATGACAGTCCCCTCACATAGGCGTCCACGGTACCCGCGCAGCCGATCTTGTCGTCGCCCTCGAGATCGGCATAGCGGACGATATTGTCACGAATCGACGGACTCTTCGCGCCGCACGCGCACGGATCGAAGTCGAGTGAGATCTTGTCGCCGGTGATCACACCGTTCCAGCGTCCGTCGAGCGCGAGGTCGAAGAAGGCGGCGCGGCCCTCGATCTCGCCCGTTGGTATGCGGCAGCAGCGCGTCGCCCTCCTTGTCCAGTACGAAGGGAACCATCCACGGCGGCACGTGGTAGCGGGCGCCTTTCTGACAGCGAGGCATGCCGGAATTGAGCTCCTGCATGCTGTAGTTCTGAAAATTCCGATTGGGCGGAATGTTGAAGGTCTCATGGACGAACTGTTGGTAGTCGGGCGGCAGCAAGGCTCGCTTGAGGCCGCCGCCCACATAGATGCAGTTGTCCGGGTGGAAATCCTTGGCGCTGTAGCCCCTCTCCCGCACGAGCTTGGCCACCTGATACAGAGCGTTCCACAGACCCGAGACGTAGAGCTTATCGCCGCGGGCCGCGATGAGCGCCTCCGCAGCGATGATCATCGCATCGTCCAGCCCCTGTTGTCGCGCTTTCGAGGTCGCCTCGAACTCCGCGATGTCTCCGGGGCGGGCGGCGCCGTCGGCGATCGCCTTGCGCAGAACCACCATTTTCGTGAGCTGGCCCACGGTGATCGGCGGCACCGGCAAGCGGAAACGCTCGAAGCGCGGGTCGCCGAACGCAGCCGCCTGTGCCTCGGCGATGTTGGTGTTCTTCGGCACGTGAGCGATCGGCGCGACACCGAACATGTGGCGATCGCGCGCGGGCGAGACTCCCGACCCCCAGGAGAACACGCCGACCGTATCCAAGCGTGACCACACCATGTCGGTGCTCGAAGCGATGAGCATCGCCGATTTGCCGGTCGTGCCGCTCGAGCAGGAAATGTAATGCTCCTTCGCCTCGAGGCGGCTGATCCACTGATCGATGTCCTCGATGTCGGAGGTCTCGATCGAGGCAATCGGGTGAGAGGAAACTGTGCCGAGCCACTTGCCCAGGCGATCCCACTTCTTGTCGGTCAAGCAGCTCTCGGGGTAGCTCTTGTACGCTGTGTGCGGGAAGAGCAACGGCACCATCTCCTCCCGCGAACGAATCTCGGTGACGCCCGCTTCCTTCGCGCGATGGCCGAGAAGCCGGATGCGATCCTTGCGCTCTTGGAAACGCTCGTTCATCGCCTCGATCTGTGTTTGGCGAAGATCCGCGTAGGGAACCGCGAACCGCTGCGGCGAATCGACCAAGCTCGTGAGACGTTCGACGGCCACTCCCATAGATCGCTCCTTTCCGCGGGTTCGGATTGTCGCGTCGCCCGGCTTGCGGCGGCGCCTAATAGCACCTCTAAGGTTTCATTATTGCGCAAGCGCGCGCTATAAGCAAATATCTGTGGAGCTCTGGTATATCGAGACAATTGCACCGGATACTGGCTTTGACGCGACCTCGCAGCGGAGCGCTCTTATAGCCGAACAAGAAACTGCTCCGGCAGGACACGGGTCGTAGGAACCAGAGCGATCCCTGCCGGCCCACGCGGAGCGGGCAAATCCGAAGCGCCAATCTTGGCGACTCCCCCGAATCCTCGCTGCGGCCCCAAACGCCGCGGTAGCAATTCTCGTTTGGCCAATTCGCCCGCGCTCCGGCGGCGCGTGCGAGGTGCGCGGAGGTTGCTTGCGCTCAGGCGACCGCTTCGACGCCTGCGACCGATGTCCGGTGCATGGTGCGCCCGGAATCCGCCGAGTAAGGAATGACCCGGTGCAGAGCGCCGCAATTGTCCCAAACGACGAGGTCGCCTTCCTGCCAATAGTGGCGGTAGGTGAAGGCGGGCTGGGCCGTCCACTCGAGGAGACGCGCGAGCAGCGCTTTGCCGTCGGCGCGCGGCAAGTTGACCACATAATCGGCGGTGTAACCGATGATCATGGACTTGCGGCCGGACTTGCGCTTCCAGACGAGGGGATGCTCGTGCCTGAGCTCGCGGCGATACGGATCGAGCGACTCGGGACTGGCGACCTCTCGTACGGCCGCCGTCACGCTGTGCAGCACGCGCAGCCCTTCGAGCTCGGCCTTGTCTTCCTCCGGCAGCGCCTGATACGCCGCATAGGTGCTGGCAAACTCAGTCTGCCCGCCCTTGGGCGCGACCTTGCGGGCGCTGAGCACGCTCGCCTTCGGCGGCGGCATGTCCACGGTGATCCCGTCCATGTGCCAGAAATAAGTCCCCAGCACGTACTCGGGCTCGTTGTTGATTTTCGGATCGAGCGTGATGGTGTAGACGTCCTTTGCGGCGCTGTCGCCGCCGGGTACCCGATTGGTGAAGTTCACGCGCGCGCCGAGCTTGTCCGTGAACGCGAGCTGCTCTTTGTCGGTCAAGTTGATGCGGGGGAAGACCAGCACCTGGCGCTCGTCCAGCAACTCCAGACAGCGCTGCGCGACATCATCGTCCAGAAGCGCGGAGCGCTCGAAGCGAACGATGCTGCCGATGGCGGGCTTGATGTTCTCCACTTGTACTTTCATGACTGCGATCTCCTGTTACCCGTACTCACACCCGGCAAGTACGACTATATACCCCTCAGGCAGCGGGTCGCTGTGCGTCGACGGAGCGCTCGACCGCGGCGTGGCTCGCAGCGGATTTTGCGGCGACATAACCCCAGACGAACGACGGGCCGACGCTCGACCCGGCGCCCGGATAGCTGGTCCCCATCACCGAGGCGGTCGAGACTCCCGTGGCGTAAAGGCCCTCGATCACCGATCCGTCTTCGCGCAGCACGCGGGCCTGCTCGTCGGTGACCACGCCACCGTACGTGCCCACATCGCCGGGCAGCACGGGGACGGCGTAGAACGGCGGCTCCGAGATGGAGCCGAGGGACGCCGAGGGCTTGTGCAGCCAATCCCCCAGCCAGTGATCATAAGCGCGCGCGCCGCGGTGAAAGTCGTCGTCGCGATTCTGAGCCACGAAGCCGTTGAAGCGCTCCACGGTGGCCTTGAGCGTCGCCGGATCGATCTTAAGACTCCCGGCCAGTCCCTCGAGGGTATCGGCCGTTTTCAAATAACCCTCGTCGTACCAGCGTTGCGGCTTCTTGGTGCCGGGCATCGTGCCCGCCAATATGTACTTGCGCAGGTACTGGGCATCGAACACCGCCCAGCTCGGCACGGCGGGCACGCTCTTGTTGCGCTCGAGCATCCCCTTGCAATAAGCCATGTACGAGCCGCCCTCGCTCATGTAACGCACGCCGCTTTGGTCGACGAGTATGCAGTGCGGCGCAGCCGTCACGGATTGCGCCGCCTGCCTGAGCTCGCTTTCCTCCCAGCCGGGCTGGGGGGTGAATTGATTCCCGACGCGCTCTTGCATCTGCGCAACCGCAGCGCCGTGCCGCATCATTTCCTCGATCATCTCGCCCGTGTCTCCGGGCGCGGCCATGGTCCATTTCACGGAGGTTCCGGGTTGATAGCGATCACGCATCCGCTGGTTGTGGGAAAAACCGCCGGCATTGACGAGCACACCCAAGCGCGCGCCGACGCGCCACGGACGCCCTTCCTTGACCGTTGCGACTCCCGCGGCTCTGCCATCCTCGATGACGATCTGCGTCACCGGCGAGTCGGTGCGAATCTCGACGCCCTCGCGTAGCGCCGCCTGCAGCATCTGTCCTTGCAGCGCGGCGCCTCCGGCGACCCAACGCTTACCCGTGATCCTTGGCGATGACTCCCCGCAGCACGAGCTTCACGAGCAGCATCTTCACCCGCCAGGAGCGCTTCATGGCGGGCAGTTCCATCATCTCCTCGAGCGAAGCGGGAATGGGCAAGTGAATGAAGCTGGGGCGGAGTTTGTCCGTCCACGCGCCCAACTCGTTGGCGTCGAAGAGCTCTGCGACCACCGTTCGGCCGGGCACGGAACCGCCGGGAAGATCATCGTAGTAATCGGGCCACTCTTTTACGCGGGTCAGCTTGACGCCTCGGCTTCCCAAGAACTCGAGCATGCGCGGCGCTTCTGTTAAATACGTCGCGCGCCGAGCCCGGGATGCACCCGGTGCATCCTTCGGATCGGGCAGAACGGCGTCGAGGTACGCGGCTGCCTTTTCGTAGCTGTCCTCGATCCCGTCACGCGTCATGAACGGATTGTTCGGGATCCACATGACTCCGCCCGAGCGCGCCGTGGTGCCGCCGACCAGGTTGGTCTTCTCGAGGATGAGCACGCTCTTCTCGGCCGATCTCATGACGAGCCCGGCACACATCGAGCCGCCGCCGCTGCCGACGACGACAAAATCGAACATCTCATCGAATTGAGTCATGGCCTTTCCCCCGTCGAGTCAGCTTGCCGCGCTCCTGCACGGAGCGCAAGGCGTGCAACGACATCGCGCAGCGCGCCAACGCCGCGACGCTCCGGAAGTGTTTCACTGGTGAAATGGTCATCTGCGCGCCGCCGTGGTCGAGGCGGCAGCGCGGCGGCGGCTAAGGGCGATCCGGCGGCGGGGTCAGTGCACCGTGCCGGCGAGACCTCCCATGATCGCGGTCGCCTCCCGAATCAAGCGGTCGATCAGCTCCGCCACGCTCGGGATGTCGTGTATCAGCCCCTGAGATTGCCCCGCCCAGACTAACCCGCGGTCCAGATCGCCCGATTCCAGGAGCTCCCGGCCGTTGGCCCCGCGGACCAAATGAGCAACATCCTCGAACTTTGCATCGGGCCTCGCGAGGATCTCCACCACTTGATCCGAGACGCTATTTTTTCCGACACGCGCCGTATTGCGCAGCTTGCGGAAGATCACGTTGGTGGATCGCTCGTCGTTCTTGACCAGGAACTCCTTCACCCGATCGTGAATGGGCGCTTCACGAGTGGCGCAAAAGCGAGTGCCCATGTTGATGCCCTGAGCGCCGAGCGCAAGCGCCGCCACCAACCCCCGGCCATCGGCGAAGCCGCCGGAGGCGATGATGGGTATCTTGACCTTATCGGCGGTGACCGGAATGAGCACGAGGCCCGACAGATCGTCCTCGCCGGGATGCCCCGCACACTCGAATCCGTCGATCGATATCACATCCGCGCCCATGCGCTCGGCGGACAGCGCATGGCGCGCGGCCGTGCACTTGTGAATGACCTTGATCCCGTGGGCCTTGAAGTCGTCGATGTGCTCCTTCGGATTGGAGCCCGCCGTCTCGACGATGCGCACACCGCTCTCGATGATTGCGCGCCGGTACTCGGCATACGGCGGCGGGCTCATGCTCGGAAGAAAGGTGAGATTGACACCGAAGGGCTTGTCCGTGAGGGCGCGGCATCGCTCGATCTCGGCGCGCAGCGCTTCGGGCGTCGGCTGCGTCAAACCGGTCAAAATGCCGAGCGCGCCGGCATTCGACACGGCCGCGGCGAGCTCGGCGCGGCCCACCCATTGCATTCCGCCTTGGACAATCGGATGTTCGATCCCAATCAACTGGGTGAAACGAGTTGTGATCGTCACCGTGAAGCGCCTCGAGGCGCCCGCCTTGTCATTCGCATCCCAAACCTCCAATTTGCCAGCCGTGGCGACGCCCGGCCTTTCGGTATCGATACTATCCGAGCGCGGGATGTCGTACCATCGCCCGTCGTGGATCTCTCAAGCTACAAGACGTTTCGATTCGAGCGCGAGGGCCGGCTGTTGCGAGCCTCGTTCAATCAGCCCGAGACCCTCAATGCGGTCGATCGGGTCGCGCACGCGGAACTCGCCCGTTTCTTCACGGAGCTCGCGCTCGATCCCCTCACCGACGTGGTCATTCTTTCCGGCGTCGGCCGCGCTTTCTCCGCCGGCGGCGACTTGGACCACATCCAGAAGATGATCGACGACCCGTCCATATTCATCGACGACATTCCGAGCGTGAAGCGTATCGTCTTCGGGATGCTCGACTGTCCGAAGCCGATCATCGCGAAGCTCAACGGTGCCGCCGTGGGCCTCGGCGCGACCGTTGCCCTGTTATGTGATGTGATATTCGCCGTTCCCACGGCGAAAATCGGCGACCCCCATGTCAAGGTCGGCTTTGCGGCCGGCGACGGCGGCGCGGTCATCTGGCCGCATCTCATCGGCCATGCCCGGGCCAAGGAGTACCTCATGACGGGCCGACTCTTGCTGGCGGAGGAAGCCGAGAAAATCGGACTCATCAACCATGTGGTGCCTGCGGAAGATATAGACCGGGTCGTCGACGCCTTCGCGCAGGAGCTGCTCGGCGGTGCCATGCGCGCGATTCAATACACGAAGCTCGCGGTCAACATTGGACTCAAACAGCTTGCGAATTCGGTGATGGATGCTTCCGTCGCTTTCGAAGCCTTGTCGAACGCCACGGCAGATCACCGCGAAGCGGTAGCGGCGATGCGCGAGAAGCGCCCTCCTCGCTTTACCGGCAACTAATCGCACGCATCAGCTCAGGGCTCCTGCGCGGCGTAGGCGCTCGATCTCCGACGGCGTCAGCGCGAGCACCTCACCGAGAATAATGTCGGTGTCCTCCCCGGGCTGGCGGCCACATTGCGGCTCATCGAGCACGGTGCGGCTGAACCGCGGGGCCGGCGCGTTCTGCTGCACCCCGTTGATGGTCAAGAAGTTGCGCCGCTCGATGTTGTGCGGATGGCGAGCTGCCTCCTCGAGAGTCAACACGGGCGCAAAGCAAACGTCGGTCCCCTCGAGAAGTCGACACCACTCCGCGCGGGTGCGCGTCTTGAACAGACGCACGAGTGCGGCGCCCAGCGCGGGCCAGCGCGCGCGCGCAGCAGCGTCGTCCGCGGTGGCGATGCCGAGGCCGTCGAGCTCCGGGTCGTCGATGCCGAGTTTCTGCAGCAGCAACGAATAGAACTGCGGCTCGAGCGCGGCGACCGACACGTAGAGGCCGTCTCGAGTCTCGTACGTGTCGTAAAACGGCGCGCCGCCCGCCAAAACATTCTCTCCGGTGGCGTCCCGGAAAAAGCTGTTGGCGCGGAAGGAAAACATCATCCCGAGCAGGGACACGGTGCCATCGACGATGGCGGCATCGACGACCTGTCCCTTGCCGGACAGCTTGGACTCCAATAGGGCCGCGAGCACTCCGGAGAGCAGCAGCATCGCGCCGCCGCCGAAATCGCCGACCAGATTCAGCGGTGGCACGGGTTTGCCTCCGGGAAGTCCGGTGAGGTGCAACGCGCCTGTCAGCGCGATGTAATTGAGATCGTGCCCGGCCGCAAGCGCGAGCGGTCCGCTCTGACCCCAGCCCGTGATGCGTCCGTATACCAGGCGTGGGTTTCGCTGCAGACATTCGGCGGGACCTAAGCCCAGGCGCTCCAGGACTCCCGGACGATATCCCTCGATAAGGACATCACAAGCCGCCACCAGGCGCAGCGCCGTCGCCAGTCCTTCGGGGTGCTTGAGATTCAGCCCCACCGAGCGACGGTTGCGCAGCAGCGGATCGCGCGAGGGCTCGTGCCACAAGGCGCCCGCGCGCTCGATGCGGATCACCTCGGCACCCATGTCGCCCAGCATCATTCCGCAAAACGGCGCGGGGCCCAAACCGGCCAGCTCGAGAACCCTGACACCCGCGAGCGGACCGCCCCGGCTCGCGGTGGACACTCTAAAGTGCCTCGATAATGGTCACATTGGCGAGGCCGCCCCCCTCGCACATGGCTTGCAGGCCATACCTCCCCTTGCGCGCGCGCAAGGCGCTGAGCAGTGTGGTCATGAGCTTGGCGCCCGTGGCGCCGAGCGGGTGACCGAGGGCGATCGCACCGCCGTTCACGTTCATGCGCTCCGGGTTCCCGTCGACTCCCTTGAGCCACGCGAGCGGCACCGACGCAAAGGCTTCGTTGATCTCGTATAGATCGATATCCTCGATCTTCATGCCGGTGCGCTTAAGCGCGAGGCGAGTTGCGCCGATCGGCTCCTCGAGCATGATCACCGGATCGCCACCCGTCACCGTCAGATTATGGATGCGTGCCAGCGGCGTCAGTCCGTGAGTTTTCAGACCGCGGTCGTTGACGACCAGGATGCCCGCAGCGCCGTCGCAAACCTGACTCGCATTGGCCGCCGTCAGCACGCCGCCCTCCTTCAACAGCTTCACGCCGCCGATCGACTCGCGCGTGGCGTCGAAGCGAATGCCTTCGTCGACCGTATGCTCTCCGCCGGCGATCCGTATCGGCAGGATCTCGTTGGCGAACGCCTTCGCCTGCGTTGCGCGCGCCGCGCGCTGGTGACTCAGCAACGCGAATTCGTCGAGCCGCTCGCGGCTGAACCCGTACTTCTCGGCGAGCATTTGCGCACCGGTGAACTGGCTGAACTCCTTGACTCCATATCGATCCTGGATGCGCTGGCTCCAGGGTCCGCCGAGACCGGCGTTGACCGCGAGCGCCGTCGGCGAGCCGATGGGCACGCGGCTCATGCTTTCCACGCCCGCCGCAATGACCACATCCTGGGTACCCGACATGACGGCCTGCGCCGCAAAATGCAGCGCTTGCTGCGAGGACCCGCATTGCCGATCGATGCTCACCGCGGGGACGCTGTCCGGCAGCTTCGATGCCAGGACGGCATTGCGGCCGATGTGAAAGCTCTGCTCGCCGACCTGGCTGACGCAACCGAAAACCACATCCTCGACCGCAGCGGGGTCGATGCCGCTGCGATCCACCAGTGCATTGAGCACCTCGCCGGCCAGATCGGCCGGATGCCAAGCCGCAAGCTTGCCGTTGCGGCGGCCGCCCGCCGTGCGGATCGCCTGAACGATGTACGCGTCGCTCATTTCCCTACCTCGTGTCTGTCAAATGATGCTGCTCGCCGCTCGAATAGCGGCCCTATCATATAACGCTCAGCCGGTGCGCGGAGGGGTGCCGCCGAGCGCGAGAAAGAGCTGCACCGAATCGAGATAGCGCTGCGCCATGGTCTGCACAAACCCTAGACGCGCTTGCTGGTAAGAGCGCTGCGCATCGAGCACCTGCAAAATTCCCACGTTACCCTCCTGATAGGCCGAGCGCGTGAGGCTCAAATTTGCCTCGGCCGCCTTCTGCGCCTGATCTTGCGCATCCAACTGCTCCGCATCGTGCGCGAGCGCGTCGAGGAGATCGGCCACTTGGGTGAACGCTTCGAGCACCGTCTCCTGATAACTCGCGGCGCTCGCGCGCATGGCAGCCACTGCGGCGCGCTTCTGCGCATGCAGCGTTCCTCCGTCGAACAAGGGCATCGTCAACCCGGAGATCAGACTCCAAGCAATGCTTGAGCGGTCGAACAGGCCGCCGGACGTCACCGCCTGCGGTCCGACGGTTCCCGTGAGCTGAATCTTCGGATAGAAATTCGACTCGGCGATGCCGACGGCGCTGGTCGCGGCGTGCAGGCGCGCCTCTGCCGCCAGGATGTCAGGGCGGTGGTGAGCCAGCTCGGAGGGCAAGCTCACCGGTATCTCGAGCGGCAGTACGATCTGCGCGAGGTCCAAATCCGCGGGGAGTTCCTTCTCCGGCGAGCGCCCCAGCACGAGCGAGAGCGCGTGATGGGCCTTGGCGAGCTCCTGACGCAGCGGCGGCAGCAACGCCGAATCGCTGGCAATCTGACTCTCGGCGCTCACCACGTCGATGCGTGCGACGGAGCCTGCCTCGAATGCGCTACGGACGAGCCGCAAGTTGTCCCGATCCTGGTCGAGGATGGTCTCGACCGTGGCAATCTGCGCACGGAGCGAGGCGATGGTGATGGCTTGCATGACAGCCTGCCCGCTCACCGAAAGGAACGCCGCGTTGAGCTGCTGATGCGACGCCTCGGCTTGCGCCCGAAGTTGCTCGACCGAGCGAGCTATACCGCCCGTGTAGTCAAGCGTGTAGTTAACGGTTGGGCCCACGGCCAAATACGTGAAGGGCGGAAAGCTGAAGCTGCCGCCGAAGAACTCCGCGCCGTATTGCTGGCGGCCGACGCCTGCCGTCAATCCCACCTGGGGATAGCGCAAGCCCGCCTGGGCGAGCGCGAGCTCATGAGACTCCGCCAAGGTCTGCGCGGCAGCCTCGAGTGTGCGATTGTGCTCGAGTGCCTGCTGGACGATCCTGTCGATCATCTCCGAACCGAACAGCGACCACCAGTCGCCTTCTATTTCTTTCCCGAGCACAAGATGTTGCGTAGCGGCCGAGCTGGTCTCGACGGAGGGAGTATCGGACGTGTAACGTTCGGCCGCAGGTGGCTCCGGCCGTTTGAAGTTCGGACCGACGCTGCAGGCACCCAGCGCCGCCAGCACGCACAGCATCGAAGCGCGCGCGCGCCGCGGGTATCTCAATACTATCGGTCGTTGCGCCATGCCGGGATCACTCGACGACGACCGCTTCGTCGCTGCGCGGTGCGCCGCCCTTGCGCAGCAACAAGAGCAGCGGTATCGCCCCGAGACTCAGCCAAAACATCAATTCGAAATCATCGTTGTACGCGATCATGGCGGCTTGTTGCGTCACCTGGGCATTCAGCGCCGACAACCGTTGCAGGGTCGGCGCGCCGCCCGGAAACAGCGCGTGCATGAGCGGGTTGAACGGCGTGACGTGCTCGGCAAGCGATGCGTGCGCCGTCTGCGTATTGCGTGTGAGCAGCATCTCCACCACCGAGATGCCGATGCTCGAGCCGAGGTTGCGCGAGAGGCTGAACAATGCGGCGCCTTCGTTGCGTAGAGAGGTTTTCAACGTGGCGAAGGCCACCCCCGCAAGAGGCACGAACACCATTCCGGTGCCCCATCCTTGCGCAATGCCCGACCACATCACGGTGTACATGTCCATCTGCAGGTCGAATCGCGACATCTGCCAGGCCGAAAAAGCGGACAGCGCAAACCCGAAACCGATCATCAAGCGTACATCGATGATTTTCGAGAAGCGTGCGATGATGATCATGGCGATCAACGTCCCCAATCCGCGCGGTGCCGTGACCAGGCCGGTCGTGACCACCGGATAATTCATCAGATCCTGCAACAGCGGCGGCAGCAGAGCGAGCGTCGCGTACAGGAGCAATCCCACGTTGAAAATGAACAGGCACCCGGCCACGAAGTTTCGGTCCCTGAAGAGCGACTGGGTCCAAGAAGCGGGTCTTGCGCGTCGTGATCATGTGCACGATGAAGAGATAGAAGCTCGCCACGGAAACCGCCGCCTCGATGCAGATCTCCGGCGAGTTGAACCAATCCTTGAGCTGGCCGCGATCGAGCGTGATCTGCAGCGCGCCGACCGCGAGGCTCAGTGTCGCGAAGCCGAAGAAATCGAAGGGCGCTTTTTTTATCGTCGATTTCGGCAGGGTCGCTCAACGTCCCGAGGAAGGCGACGATGCCGATCGGCACGTTGATGTAAAACACCCACCGCCAGTTGTGGTTGTCCGTGAGCCAGCCGCCGAGCGCCGGCCCCATGATCGGACCGATGGTGATGCCCGTCACCCAGATGCTCATCGCCTTCGCGAGCTGCTCGCCCGGATAGATGTCGAGCATCACCGCCTGCGACATGGGGACGAGTGCGGCGCCGCACGCGCCTTGCAGCAACCGCGCGAGCACCATCTGCGGCAAGGACTGGGCGATACCGCAAAGCATCGATGCCAGGGTGAAGCCTGCAATCGAGATCAGGACGATCCGCTTGCGGCCGAATCGGCCGGCGAGCCACCCGGCCATCGGCGTCATGATGGCCGCGGCCACGATATAGGAAGTCAGCACCCAGGCCATTTGATCCTGGGTGGCCGAGAGCGCGCCCTGAACGCGCGGCAGCGCGACGTTGGCGATCGTATTGTCGAGAACCTGCATGATCGAGGCCGTCATGAGAAACACCGTGATGAGCGCCCGGCGCCGGCCCTCTATCGGGACGCTCATTGCGTCGATCCGGGCGTCTCCGCCGCCAACGAACGCTTCGGCTCGGCGGAAGAAGTATCGGCCTCTGACCGCGTATCGACGGTGACGCTGGCGCTCAAGCCGCTTTGCAACAGAAGGCCCGCGTCGACATGGTCGAGCTGCAAGCGGACGGGGACGCGTTGCACGACCTTGACCCAGTTGCCCGTGGCATTCTCGGGAGGCAGCATCGAGAACTGCGATCCCGTGCCGGGGCTCACGCTCGCCACCTTGGCAGAGAAGCGCTTGCCGCCGATGCGGTCGATTTCCACCGTGGCGGCTTGCCCCGGCCGCATGCGGTTGAGCTGCGCCTCCTTGAAGTTCGCCTCGATCCACACATCGTGCGTCGACACCAAGCGCGAACACGGGCGCCGAGGCCGCGATGTAGTCGCCCACCTGCAGCTGCTCCACCTTGGTGACGATTCCGTCGGCCGGCGCCTTGACGAGCGTGTACGACAGATCGAGCCGCGCGCGATCCAAGGCCGCCTGCGCCTGCTCGACCAGCGGATGGCGCTCGGGGGCGATCTCCGGGTCGCCGCCGAGATTGGCCAGCGCGACCGCGACGCCCTGCTCGGCGTTGGCCACCTGCTGATGTCCGATATCGAGACCGTTCGATGCCTGATCGAACTGCGCCTGCGAGGCGATCCCGGACGTCAGCAGACGCTTGTTGCGATCGAATTGGCGCTGCGCATACGCAAGGCTATCCCGCGCCGACTGCAGCTCGACTTGCCTCTGCCGATAGGTCGACTTGAGCGAGGCGACTTGCAGCCGCGTGCTGGCAAGCTTTGCCTCGGCGTCGCTCACGGCGATCCGAAACGGCGCATCGTCCAGTCGATACAACGAATCGCCGCGCTTCACGATCTCGTTGTCGTGCACGTAGATGTCGAGCACGCGGCCCGCGACATTGGCACTGATGGATACCGTTGCCGCCTGTATGTACGCATCGTCCGTGCTCTGATAGCGGCCGCCCGTGAGATACAAGATACACGGCGACCGCGATGAGCACGGGACTACCAACATGAGCGGCCAGCGCAGGCGCTGCAGCCGCGTTCCGCGCCCTACTGGGGCTTCGGGCTCCGCCGCGTCGCCGCCGGGAGGTTGAGCGCTCATGATTTTCCGCCTGCCCTGGCGGCCGTGCGGCCGCCCCCGCCGCGGCGCGCCATGGACGCCGCCGCTACCGGCAGCGGATCGAGGGCCATAAAATTTCCGCGGACCGTATCGAGCAGTTCCATCACCATTTCGCTTTTCTGCTTCGGAATGCCCGCGAATGCCTCTTCCCACGTGACGTCGATCAGATGCTTTATATCGTCCAGCAACGGCTTGGCTTCGCTCGTGAGATACAAGCATCGCACCCGCCGGTCGCGCGGATCCTTACGCCGCTCGAGCCACCCTTCGGCCTCCATCCGATCGAGAATGCGCACCAGAGTCATGGGGTCGACATCCGTCAATTCCGCCAGCCGCACCTGACTCACGCCCTCGCAATCCGCCAGGCGCATGAGCGCCTTGCATTGCGCGAGGGTCAAGCCCAGTGCGGCCGCGTGCTGCTCGAAGCGCTGCACATACAGGCGCGTCACATCCCTCAAGAGGAAGCCGAAGCGTCGCGACTCTTTCAGGCGAATGCCCGCCGATGCCGGTCGTGTGATCATAGACGGAAGATATCATAACTTTTGTTATGATCACAACTGATGCGGAAGGAGGTGCGCGGAGTGCGAACTACTCCACGCAATCGGAGATCAGCCGACAGTGAACCCCCACTCGTGGGGGTTCTCGAGCGCCGCGTCCTTTAGAATTTCACGCCGAACTCGACACCCCAGACGGCAGGCGCGCTCCACCCCGCACCGATGCCGAAGCCGTTGTACTGGACCTGGTTCCGGTAGCGACTGTTGGCGACGTTGACGCCGTACACGGCAGCATAGTAGTTCTTGGACGGATTCCATTGACCGCGCACATCCAGCGCGGCATAGGCGGGCTGCTGGAACTGGGTGCCCGACGGGCTGAAGTAGATCCTCGACGTGTAGTAAAGGTTGCTCGAGAACGCAAATTCGCCGAAGGCCGTCTGGCCGGTCGAAACTCGCGGCTCGAGAGTGGCGGTGTAGTCGGGCGAGTGCTGCATGTGCACGTCGCTCAGAACGGTGCTGGTATTCACGTAAGCATAGGTACCCGGTGTGCAATCGGCCTGCAATGCTGGGGGCGGGTTAGCCGGGCAGGTCGCGTAGACCGGCGCCCCTATGACTTGACCTTGGGCGTTGAGTGAACCGCCGAACTGCAGGTAGCGCGCATGGGTCCAGGCAAAACCCGCATTCACTTGGAAATGCTCGTTCAGGTTAAAGTGAAAATCGTCTTCGAGACCGTAAATCCGTGACTGCGCGGCATTGACGATATACGCCTCCGCACCCGCGAGGAACTCTGAAACCTGAAGGTTCTTGTAGTTGTATAAAAAGGCAGCTACCTCGTTGGCGATGCGGTGATCGTCGAACTTGTAGCCGACCTCATAGGCATGCACATCCTCGGGCTGCACGTTATTGCACTTGTAGTTGTCCTGAAAGTCCTGACAGGAACCGCCGACGTCGAGAATCGCCGCCTTGTAACCCTCCGTATAGGATGCGTAGACGTTCGAATCATCCGTCAGCTTGTAGCGCAGCACCGCACGCGGCGTTGTTTTGGTGCTGTTGATACTGGGCACTTTGATCTCTTGGTTCGGGTTCCCGCCTGTGAACAGACTGGGATTGTTGTAATAGGCATCGATCACGGCATCGTGCGCGTAGCGCACGCCCGCCGTGAAGAAGAGCTGCGGCATGACCTCATACGTCGCGTCAAGGTAGCCGGCGATGTTCTGCGTCGTCGTGCTCGAGCCACCCAGGCGAAACCGTCCCGGTGGGCCCTGGAATCCTATCGATGTAGGTGACGTACGTATCGCGATAGCTCAAGTAGTAGGCACCCGCCGTCCACTGCAGACGCGGACCGGGCTTGGAGGTCAGTAGGAATTCCTGGGTGGTCGTGTAGTCGAAGATCGGAAGTCCGAGCTGAAAGATCGGCAGAGCGACCTGCTGAGAGCTTCCGACTGATTGACGTTCTCTTGCCGATACTGCGAGAGGGAGGTGAAATTGGCGAAGCCCAGATCGTACTTGACCGTGCCCGTGATGATATCGGTGTCGTTTGTATAGAGTCGCGGCAGATTCGCTGCGATTTGGTTGGGATTGGTCGTATAAGTACCCGGCACCGGTATATGTCTGGATACCCCACGGCTGACCCGTCGTCGGATTGATGCTCGTGTCGGTATTGGAATTGAGCATCTGGGTGCTCGGGTCATCCTGATTAGAATGCGTGTAGCGAAACAGCGCCGACAGCGTGTCCGTGAACTGAAACTTGAGGCCGGTACGGATCGTCCAATTCTCATAGGCGGCGACATGGCTGTCGTCGTCATAGATATTGGTGATGAAGCCGCTACCCTTGCTGTACACGCCCTCGACATCCGCGGCCACGATGCCGTAGCCCCCCGTCGCATAGGCCTGATACTTCTGCGAGGCAAACCGGCCATAGGACACCTTCGCCTCGGCACGTGGGTCAACGGTCGGGTCGGCGGTCGTCACGACGATCGCGCCGCCCGTGGTGTTGTGGCCGAACAAGGTGCCCTGGGGGCCCTTGAGGACATCGATGCTCGAGACCTCGAGCAGCTGGAAGTCGGACGCCAGCGGGTTGGGCGAATAAAAGCCGTCGACGTAGATGCCGACGTTCGAGCCGCCGCCCGAAGTCGTGATGCCGGTGCCGATGCCGCGGATCGTCGGCTGAGCGAAGCCCGTCTGATAATCGAACCGCAGCGCCGGGGTGAGCTTCTGGATGTCGCCGAGGCTTTGCACATTGGCGGTAGTCAGTTGTTCCTGGCTAAGCGCCGTGATGCTGATGGGCACGTCGACCGCGTTCTCCGCGCGGCGCTGCGCCGTCACGACGATCTCCTCGAGACCGCCGGCCGGCGCCTCTGCCGGGGTGCTGGCCTGTTGCTGTGCATGGACAGCAAGCGGTACAACGAGAAGAAGCCCGGCCGCACCCAGTGCCGCACCGATGCCAGCAAAAATTCTATTACTCATTGCTCCCCCTATGTCACTGTGCCCGCGCGGTTGAAGCCGCGTCAGGCTCGTTGTTTTTCTGTCCCACCGCGTATCCGGAAATACGCAACAATGGTGTTCATTATGGCGCTTGGGCCGATCCAAGTAAACAAGACACCGAGGCTCTCATACAACACCCATGGCCGCAGCGCTACATCTGTCAGGCGTGCGGTGCAAAACGTTGATCTGTATAGGCGCGCCCCGGAGAATAGGCGGTTCGAACCCGAGGAAAATTCATGGCGGAGCGCGCAACCAATCCCTTCGACCTCGACGCCAAGGTGGTAATCGTCACGGGCGGCGCGAGCGGTATCGGTGCGGGCATCGCGGCCGTTTTGGCCGAGGCCGGCGCGATGGTCGTGATTGCCGATCGCGACGAGGCAGGCGCCCGACGCGCGGCCTCGACACTGAGTCAAGGCGGCCGCCGCGCCGACGCCGTGCACGTGGATCTCGCAGACGAGACGTCGATCGTGCGCGCGTGCGCGCAGGTGATCTCCCGCTACGGCGCACCTTGGGCGCTGGTCAACAACGCAGGCGTGCAGGATCGCGAGTTGCTTTTGGAGAGCACCGCGGGCGAATGGGACCGCACGCATGCGATCAATGCGCGAGGTCCGTTCCTGATGACGCGCGAGATTGCGCGGGCGATGGCGGCCGGAGGCCTCGGCGGGCGGATCGTCAACATCGGGTCGGCCGCCTTGGTGGGATCTCTCGTCAAAGGCTTGGCGGCCTATTCCGCTTCCAAGGGCGCCCTCCTCGGCTTGAGCCGCGCGAGCGCGTTCGAGCTCGTCGATCACGCCATCACGGTCAACACGGTCTTACCGGGCGGCGTCGCGACTCCCGGCGCCATCGGCGCCAAAGGTCCTGCGGCGGAGGGGCCGGCGCGACGACGACCGCCGCTCGGCACGTGCGAGCCGCGCGACATCGGCGCCGCCGTCCTGTTCTTCGCCTCGCCCGCCGCGCGCTACATCACGAATCAGGTGCTCACGGTCGATGGCGGCTGGTCAGTCACCTAGAACTTCAACGACGAGGGAACAGAGAATCCAGCGGACTGGATCGCTGCCAACCGACTAAGGGGGCAGTTCCACCTCACCGTAGCCGTCGACCAGCACCGTGCCGTCCTGGTTGGTCATCTGCAGCTTGACCGCCACCAACGGCACGCCCCACGCGGACTCCGGCTGTTTCGCAGTGACCTCGCCGTCGACGAACGTGACATCGCCCTCGAAGGCCGGGCCCCGGAACGACAGCTTGGTATGCCGCACCATGCCGTCATGCCCGGCCCAGTAGCGCCAGATAATCGGTCGCCCATGCACCCATGGTGGCGCCGTAGCCGTAGGCGCGCGGAACACCGATTTCCGCACCCTTGGCGTCATCGATGTGTCCTCGAGACGGTCCGACATATAGACCGTCGCGCTTGCGCGGGTCGATCTTGGCTCCCTCCTCGTCGAAGCCGAAACCCTCGACCCAGCCGGGATCCTGATTGATCCAAGGATCCTTCACGCCCGGCACGCCGACCCAGTGGAACGTACCCCAGATATTGAACAGGAAGGCGCGATACTCGGTCGTGAAGGAAGCGATCGAATGGGGCCCGATCGCCCGCTGCGGCAGCTTGTCGCCCACCTTGATTTGATCGAATCGCGGCGAGACTCCCTCGCGGTTCGACATGATCCAGTCGTGGCGAATCCCATCGACCTTCTTGAGTGCGTCGGCTGTCCAGACGAGGCTTCTTCGTCTGATCGTTGCCCTGGAACATGTTGCGCTTCTCGGCTTCGGCGGCCAGATAGCGGATGGATGTCGCACGCTCCTTCGCCACCAACGTGCCGTGTCTGCGTGCGGTGGACGGTGTCGCCGCGCTGGAACATGGTCGGCCCGGCAAACTTGGTGTCGGTGACCTTGTAGTCGTGGAAGCGCCGCTCCTGGAACAGCTTGTCGCCCGGGCGGACGCGATGGCCGTAGAACCACCACTCCTCGCCTCCGAACAGCAGATGAGAGCCCGGAATGCGGCCGACACAGGCAGGCTGCGCACCATGACCATAGTCGAGCGCGACGCAGATCGACTGCGGCGCCACGATGCCGCCGAATTTGGATTTCTGCGCGAATTCCTGGTCCCAATGAATGGGGTTCGGATAGTCCAGCGCCATCACCCAGCGGCGGATATCGCTCGCCGCACAGGGCTCCCAGAGTTGACCGCCGCCGACGAGCTGCCCGACGCGATGATCGACGTCGCTGAGATCGAGCGTGACTTCCGGACTTTTTGCGGTTGAGTTGGACATATCCGCCTTCTCGCGAAATAGGGGGGCTCAGAGCCTGCCAAATCGAGAACAGCCTGGCAAGCGCAAGCGGCTGCAGGCTATCGCGGCCCGCGCTAGACTGCGGCCATGGCGAGGTTCGATCATCTCTCGTTACCGGTTGCGAGCTGGACGCGGTCCCGCGATTGGTATGCCCGGTGCATCGGCCTGAAGGTCGAATTCGAGATTCCCGAGCGTCAGACAGTCGCGCTGCGGGATCAGAGTGACTTCACGATCTTCTTTCAGCAGTCGGCGGAGCGCAGCCGCCCGGTCGATATCGCCCTGTATTTCAGCGTCGGCGACGTCGAGGCCCTGCATCGGACTCTGCTGGCGGCCCGCGTCGCTTTCGTGCACCCGCCGCAAAAAACTTTCTGGGGCTACGGTGCGGAGCTTCTCGATCCCGACGGCTATGTGGTCAGACTCTGGGACGAGCGGACGATGCACGAGAACAGCAGCTCATAGGCCATAGCGCAGTCTGATGCCGTCGAAGCGTTCCCGCAGTTGACGCACTCGTTGCTCGGGTGAGACCGCGGCCGTATCCGCAGGCAACGCCTGCGCGAGGTGTGAGCGCTTGACCACTTGGGTTCGAAACGCGGTATGCGCATCGCTCATGAGATTTCGATAAGTGAGGTTGCCGCGCTCGAACCCTTGAGTGTCCATCCAGTTGTGATAGCCCGGATCATCGGGGCAGAGGATGAGGCGAATCTTGCCGTCGCCATCGATCTTGGTGCGGCCCGGTGTGTAGCTCACGGGCCGGTAGAGATAATCCATGCTGTTAAAGAATACGCCGGCGTTGGTCATCATCCAAAAGCCGTCGTGGCTGCCGAACTCGACGATGAGCGCCTCATCGGGAGCGAGCTGCCAACACATGTGCGCAACGGCGCGGCCGCGGCGCCGGTCCGACGCTGTATCGCCCTTGGGCTCCGGCGGAAACGCATTGACGTTGACAGGATCGACGACGGCTCCGCTGTACTTGTAAGGATGATCGGGCCAATCGTTCATGAGGCCGGTGACGAACTGGCCGGCCCAATCCATCCCGCGCATCATGACCTCGGGGGTAGGCACGGGAGGCGGCTCGGTCATGCCGACGCGCTCGATGCGCATGCGCGCAGGCAACTCGCTCCAGCGGTCAAAGCCCTGGCGCAGGAAGAGCTTGCGTGAGCCCGGCGTCGTGGGCAGCCAGTTGGGTGCTCGCTTCGCGCCTCCGATGTAGAGCTCGAAGCTTCCGTCCCACTGCGCCTCGAGTTGATGTCCGAACAAGTTCGCCTCGGGAATGTCGCCGAAGGGCTCGTGCAGACTCGGCGAGTTAGTACCCGGCTGCGTCTCCGGCCTCGGACCCTGCACGGTGAAATTCAAGAATCGCGCCGTGCCCCGGTTGCCGCTGATCTTGTAGACCGAGTTGCCGTCGATCCAGGCCTGCTGATACACGAAATCGGCGCAGTCCCCACCCAGCTTGCAGTAGGGCGTGACGAAGGTGTGCAACACGGGATAGCGGGTGTCCTTGGTCTCGAGCCCTAAGTCGAACGCCTGCCCTAGATTTTGCGTGAGGAAGCGGAACGCATCGGCCCGATGGAGCGGTGCCGGCGGGTTGAAGTCCTTGAAGACCCGATCGCCGGCGGCCTGCAGGCGCTCGCAGAACCGCCGCCAGGCTTCGCGTAGCGCATCATCGTCGCGACCCTCACCGAATGCCATCGCTAATAGCTCCTCTGCTAAAAATTCAAGCTCCGAGCGACCGCAGCATCTCGCCCACGTTATCGGCGGCTCTGCGAACGGCATTGAGCCGCCCCTCCTGGTCGATGCGGGGCCCGATGAGCTCGAGATCGAACACGCCTCGATACCCGGCCTTGAGGACCCACTCGATCATTCTCTTCACCGGGATCGCACCGTCTCCGGGGACTGCCCGCGACGGCAGGGACCGATCGCCGTACACATAGTCACAGACTTGCACGACATGGCAGCGCGGCATCGCGCGCTCGATGGACTCTCGCAGGCCCGCCTCCGTCCAGCAGGCGAAGAACTCGATGCACACGCCGACGTCCGCGATCTCCGCGAGTGCGACCGTGTCTCGTAGTGTATGGGCGATATGAGTGTCCGCATACAGCGGCGGTGCATTCTCGATCATCAGTGGGATTCCGGCTGCCCGCGCCTTTGCAACGCAGGGCGCGACCGCGGCGCGGAACGCTGCGGCAGCCTCTTCCCACGTGAGCGTGCCGTGACCGCCGGTCAGCAGATACATCGAGCGAGCACCCAGTGCCTGCGCATCCTCGATCAAGCGATCGAGCGTCGCGCGCGGCGCGCGCCAGGAATCTTCCGTCACCTCCAGGTGCCGGCCGAGAAGAAACGGGTGGGTGACGGTTTCCACCTGGCAATCGCAGCTTCGCAGCGCCTCCTGCGCAGCCGCGCGCCCCTCCTCCAGCAAAAGGCCGCTATACAGGCTGACGCGGCGTGCGCCGAGCGCTTGCCAGTACCCCGCGAGCTCGCGAAGGCCGGCGCCTGGAAAACAAATCGCATTGACAGAGAGTCGGTCGTGCATGGGCGCTCCTGCGGACGATACTCGAGGCAACCGGCGCGCAGCGCTTTAGCCGCGCCGCTCGATGTCCAGACCAAATCGCTTTCGATACGGCTCGAACTCCGCGTGCAGCGCCGCGATGTCGGCCCCGATAATCTCCGTGGAGTAGCGAAACTTGCCGTAGCGATCGGCCTTGTTGTTCGCCAGATAATTGCGCATCGCGGTCTCGGTATCCGCGCCGAAGGGCACGGCGTATTTCTCGTAAAACCCTCGTATCGTCCCCACGGGATCGGCGATGAAGTCCTGATAGCGGACATGGTGGATGCGCGGATCTTTCGTCAGAGGATTGTTCAGGGTCGCGTTGAACCCGGCGCGGCACGCGGCGAGGTGAATGCGGGCCTGTTCCTGCCAGTCCACACGACCCGTGAGCCCCTCGACGAGCTCGCCGGTGAGCACGATGCGCGAGGCGATCGCCTGCACCGGATCGCGGTGCACCCAGATGATGCTTGCATCGGGATAGGCCTCGAACAAGGACTCGAGTCGCGCCGCGTGAAATCCCTTCAAGACCCAGTACTTTTTTGGCCGGGCGTACTGCAGCTGCTGCAACATCATTTTGTGGATGCGGTATTGGGCGCGCGGATCGGTGGGCAGACCCCCGATGTTCATTCCCATCGGCACGCGCCACCACGCGGTCGGTGTCATGACGCGAAAATCGAGCGCCCAGGTGCGCTCGCATTCGGGCAAGCCGTCGCCGAGCATGTCGTTATATGGATGACTGATCAGCCATTTCGGCAGCCTCTTCAAGATATCGCGCCAATCCTCATCCGCACGGGCGCGCCGTGGATCATCGGGGCCGGCAAGCCCCGGCGGCGGCGAGGGATACATCACTTCCCAGAATCGCAGTGTTCGCCCGTGGGGGTCGACCGCGAGCAGCGCGTGTAGGAGCGTCGTGCCCGAGCGCGCTTCGCCGGTCGCGAACAGGGGCCTCTCGATCCGTTCTTGGCCGATCGGGTAACGTTTGCGATCCTCGAAGAGCTCCAACCGCGAGGTCAGGAGCCAGAGACAGACCGACGCCCCCGCGCGCTGACCGGCCTCGTCCATGTTCACGCTCTTGAGGAATGACACCGCCTGGCGAAACCGCCCGGGCAAGGTGTCGTCGCCGTAATCGCTCAGTCCGGTCGTGTTCTGCGCCTCCGCCAGCAAGGCGTCGGCATCCAAAATATCGTGACTCATCTGTTCACCCAAGCAGCCGCATCAACTCGTCCTCCGCGTCCTGCACCTTCTGTGCGGAACGCGCCGCAAACTTAAGCCCGGCCATGCTGCCGTAGTCCAGGATCTTCGGCACCCGCAGCCCCGCCTCGATGTAGCCCTTGAGGATCCGGGCGATCTGCTTGGAGCTGCCGTGCGGCACGATCTTGAGCAGGGAATCGATGTTCACCTTCTTGAGCATCGCGAGGACGCGCTCGCGCGGCAATGCCTCCGGGGTGATGTCCTGATAGCCGCGCCAGTCATCGCCCAGCGGATGCTCGAAGCCGAATTGGCGCATCATCGCGGCCGGCGTCTGCATCACATAGTAAGCCCTGATCAGCGGTGCTTCGAGAATCGTGGCGAGCTCCGCGTCATCGTCGGCGATCAAGCAAGTCCAGATGATCGCAGGCGTGACTGCCATCGGGTCGCGGCCGGCCTGCTCGGCCGAATCGCGTACCGCCTTGAGCTTCGCCGCATAGTCTTCGGGCGAGTAGGCCCCGGCCGGCCACCAACCGTCGCAATGTCGACCGATGATGCCCAGCACGCGCGGGCCGCTGCCCGCCCCCCAGATCGGAGGAAAACGACCTTCGTACGGTTCGGTATCCAAGCGTGCATGGCGCAGCGTGTAGAACTGACCGGAAAAATCGATCGGGCCCTCGCTGGCCCAGAGCATTTTGATGACACGCAGCGCTTCCTCGTAGCGCGCGACCGGTTTTGCGAAATCGAAACCATAAGGGACTGTGTTCTCCGTCTCGCCGCAGCCGAGGCCGAGGATGAACCGCCCCCGCGACAAGTGTTGGATGGTCAGAGCGCTCTGCGCCAGCAACGAGGGGTGTCTGCGCACGGTATCGACCACGCTGGTGGCTATCGGCACGTTCTTGGTGAGCGCGGCGGCCGCCCCCGCGACCACCATTGCGTCCAGATGCCTGTGGGGAGACGCGGACACCGTCGCGAGGTCGGTGAATTCCGGAGTCCAGATGGACTCGGGCCAGAAACTGACCATGTGATCCGGCAGCCAGATCGAATGGTAGCGGCCGCTATCCAGCACATGCAGCTTGGACAGATCGAGCGGAAGCGTCGTGCGCAGAAAAGCTGCCGGCTGAACCTTCATCATTCCCCCCGAAGACTTTAGACGTCAGTGTAGCGCTCGAATGGACTCATTTGGCGATCTATCGCCGCGGCTGCGGCGCTTCCCCCATCAAGTTGACGCCCGATCGAACCCCATTTTATGATCCACTGTGTATCATAGGGAGCGCCGATGGAACCCAGTACCGACTTGCCCTCAGCGTGTCCTTTCGACCCGAGTCGCGACGAACGCAAGTCGGCTCGCATAGCGGCCGAGCGCGTGACGTTCGACCCCAGCGCGCAGGTGGTCAAGCGCTTCTCGTTCGCGCGCGAGGTGTTGCGCAATGCGCTGGCGAAGCAGGCAGGCGCGGATTCCGATCAGGTCGACACGGGCAATCCCGATCATGCCCCGGTGTTCTACCTCGACGGCGAGGCCCACCGGCGCAAGCGCGGCGCCATCGCCCGATTGTTCACGCCCACGGCCGTCACGACGCGTTACCGAGCCATCATGGAACGGACCACGGAGACGCTCCTGGCACGGATGAAGGCCGCGGGCGAGGCGCGACTCGATGTTCTAAGCCTGGAACTCGCCGTCACCGTCGCCGCCGAGATCGTCGGTCTCACCAATAGCGACTACACGTCCATGGCATCTCGAATCGGCGCGACCCTTACTTCTTCCGTGCCATCCGCGCTGCCGCGCCGCTTCGGGCGCCTGCTGCGGCCGCTCCTCTTCCGATTCCACGCGCTGAACTTTTTTTATCGGGATGTACGCCCCGCCATCGAGGCGCGACGCCGCACGCGCCGCGAGGACCTCATCTCGCAGCTCTTGGACGAGAAATACTCGAACAAGGCGATCATGATCGAATGCATGACTTACGCCGTGGCGGGCATGGTGACGACGCGCGAATTCATCGTGATGGCCGCGTGGCATCTCTTGGAGAGCGACGCCGTGCGCGCACGCTTTCTAACCGGGGACGAGGCCGATCAGTTGGCGATTCTCGATGAGATCCTGCGCCTCGAGCCTGTGGCGTCGGTACTGCAGAGACGCGCCGCGGAGGAGATGGCGATCGGCTCCGGTACCATTTCCGCGGGAACGCTGCTGGCGGTCGACATTCGTTCGGCCAACACTGACGAATCGGTCACCGGCCCCTGTCCATATGTGCTGGACCCCGATCGCGCGAAGCGCATGAAAGCGGCCGGCGGGTATCTCAGCTTCGGTTACGGCAGTCACCGCTGTCCGGGTTCGCAAGTGGCGATGCACGAGACTAGGATATTCCTGGATCGACTGTTACGGGTTCCCGGCATCCGGCTCGAGCACGCGCCGCGGATCGGCTGGAGCGACATGCTCATGAGCTACGAGCTGCGCGGCGCGACGATCGCCTGCAACCGCGGCTAACGGCTCAGAACCGAATACCCACCCGAATGGGTACGAATTCCATCCTGCTGTCGGCCGACCCGATGTGTTGATACCGGGCCTCGATGAAGAAGCTGCCTGGATCCATGGTCGAGAACTCGAAGCCTGCTCCGGCGTTCCACGAATTGAGCCAGCGGCTGGTGCTTTGCTGCACGTTGTACACATACGCGCCGCAGAAGTAGTAACAGTAGCCCGGAGAGGAAACCTGCTTGAAAGTGGTTTGCTCCCGGTATTGCCCTACGCCTCCGAAGAAATACTCCCGGACCCTCGATCCGATGGGCAGGTCGAACTCGGCATCGAGATCCCCCCCGTAGATGTTCTCGTGGCCGAACGAGACCGGAGTATTCAAAGACTGCGACGCTTCGCGGAGCGACTGACTGGTTTGATTGAATCTGCTGAAGCTCCCATCCAGCCGCAGGCCGAGTGGCACGACGGAACTGGGAAACCAGGTGAGTCCGAGTCCGGCGTTCCACCCGCCATCGAGGGCGTTTCCCTCGGAGCCGGCCGGCGCCGTATAGCCGCCCTCGATCTGCGCGCGCAGCGGGTGATACTGAAATCCCTGCGGCGGGGGCGTGTACTGCCTCACGAGAAATTGCTGGCTGGGCGGCGGCGCGGGCGGCGTCGCGACCACGGCAGGCGGCTGAGTCCCGGGCACCGGGGGCGGAGGGGTATTGCTCACGCTGTAGCCGTGGGACTCGAGACAGGCAGCCATGGCGTGACGATACGCATCACGGCGTGCACCGCCATCGGGCGTAGATGTTTCGGTCGACTTGGTCGGATCGACGCCGCTCTGCGACTTGGCCCAGCCGCTGCACGCATAGCGATCTGACCACATCTGCTTCGCGCTCTGTCCGTTTTTCGGAGAAATGTAGAGGCCTTCCATAGTCGGTCCCACGGCTTCGGCAGGCGCGTTGGGCCCAAGGTTTTGCCCAACGACGGGCGTCGTTGCCGCGATCACGAGTACCAGGAGATCTGTTGCCTTGGATCGTCTGACCATACCAAGCCTCCACACGATTTGTGCTCAGCGGACCGTGTAACCACGGCCCTCAAAACATGCGTTTTGAGCGCGGTCAAAAGTGGACTGCTGCTCCACGCTGATTGCGCCCGAACGCATCGGATCGAATCCGCTTTGCGCCACGCCAAATTGGTAACACTCGTAGTGATCTCGCGCTTGCTGTTCCGCGGACTGCGCGTTTCGCGGGTACGCGATCACCTTGGTCGACTGCGGTGCGGCGGCTGTCGATGCAGCGGCTGTCGATGCGGACGCAACGGCGGCCGGAGCGGCCGCCACGGGTGCCGCGGCTGGCGCGCCGCTGGGTACTGCGGCTGCTACGGCCGCAGGCGCAGCGCTGGCCGTGGGTAGCGCGGCGCTCACGGAGGTTGCCGCAACAGTCGGCAATGCCGTCGCGACCGCGAGCGCGGGTGCCACAGCGGCTGATGCGGATGCGGGAGCTGCGCTCGGCGCGGTATTCTGGGTCGTCGCCGCGGCTTCCGCCGGATCATTAACGACCTCATAGCCACCGAGATCGGGGCGCGGCCGATAATAGACATCGTTTGCATAGAGATAGGTTTCACCGTGCTCCTGGATCGTAGTTGCAGATCCCGGAAGCGAAGGGACCATCAATCCGATGGGCGGCGCGACGACGATGAATGCAGGGCCGCGCGGCTCGAACCAGATGCCGTCGGCGAAGCGGTATGAAACACCGGCGTAATTGACTGTGACGGCTCTGCGCGGCAGATCGCGAAATATAGCCCCGCGATCGGGGTAAACGTGGTTGTGGCCGTGATGGGGATCCTGATGCCGATTGTAGGGCACAGGCGCTTCACTGCCCGGTTGCTCATCGACGTCTTCCCCGAATGCGACTGCGCCCAGAAAGACAGCAGTGGTGAAGAGAACGGCGGCCATCACGCGCATTGCAGCCTCCCTTACAAAAGAGCCTTGTAGGTCCACCAAACAACATCGACTCAAACCATTTGTTCTAAGCAGAGCGCAAATTGTTTAGAGCAATGTGCAAAGAAATGTTGAGCAGCGCGTGGGTGTCGCGAACACGCAACGATCGCCGCCGTCACCCGCCGTCACCCGCCGTCACAAATCCGACATGCTCGAATGATGTGATTCGGACTTAGCGACGTATGCTGGGAGAACTGTTTCGATGAAAGAATGGGGTTGCGCATGCCGCTGCATGCGGCGCTGGAGCGGCGCGGCTCTTGCGGTGATGGCGCTGCTGTTTGCGTCGGGTCTTTGGTCGGACGCGCAACCATCTCCGGTCAGCGACGCTCGCACGGGCTTGCCGATCGATTCCGAACTCGACGAAGATGCGATCGACATTCCGCGCGAGGTCTTCCACTCCGAGGCGCTCCACGGCCGCAAATCCTATTTTTCCAATCTCGGCAATCTTGCCTTCAACTCCCCCTATATTCTGGGCGGCGCGGCGCGTAAGGCGCGCATCAGCTGTGGCACCTGCCACGTCAACGGAGCGTCGAATCCCAAGCTGTTCATTCCGGGCCTCTCGACGCGTCCCGGCAATTTCGACACCACCAGTTCATTCTTCAATCCGAAGACGGACAACGGCGTGCTCGATCCCGTGGCCATCCCCAGTCTGCGCGGTGCGCGGTTCTTGGCCCCCTATGGGCACGATGGACGCACCGCCTCGCTGCGCGATTTCGTGCTCAACGTCATCGTCAACGAGTTCTCGGGCGCCGTGCCCTCGCCGCAGATTCTCGATGCGATCACGGCCTACATCGAGGATATCGATTTCCTCCCCAACCCCGGGTTGGATGGGACGGGACGTCTAGGCCCCGGCGCAGACCCGTCGCAGTTGCGCGGCGAGGCGCTTTTCGCCAAGCCGTTCCCGCATGATCACAACCTCAGTTGCGCCGGCTGCCACATGCCGTCCGCCGCCTTCGTGGATCATCGGCAGCACGATGTCGGCTCGGGCGGTCTTTATAAGACGCCGACCCTGCTGAACGCCGATTTCAATGCGCCTTATTTTCATGACGGCCGTTTCGACGATTACGGCCAGGTGATCGATCATTTCAATCGCGTGTTCGATCTCGAGTTGACGGCACAGGATCGCGCCGATCTCGTAGCCTATCTCAGGGCGGTCGGCGACGGCGTGCGGCCCGAGTATCACCTCACGGGGACCAGTGTGCTCTCGGATATCAACGATTTCACCAGCGTCCTCGACATCGCGATTTCCCGCCATGACGCCGAGGTCGTCTCGCTGACGGTGCTGAGCGTGAGCGATCAGCTGCAGGATCTGGCTGACGAATATCCGGATCCCGCGGGCAACGAGATTTCCGGCGGAGCGAACGAGCGCATGCTGGCGCGCACAACGATTGCGGCATTGATCCAGAGCCTGCATCGGGTCGATCTCGATGTCGCCGCCGGCCGCTTCGCCGAGGCTGCCGGCGAGTACCTGAGCTACCGCAAGCTGATGGCTGCCGCCGCGCCGCTGGCGCTGCAAACGGCGGACCGCTGGTCGCTGTTCAATCCGACGCTTCACGCCGCGCACCAAGCCGCCTTGCGACAGGCGATGCCGGCCAAAGCCGTTTCTCACTGAGCGAACGAAAGTCGCGCGCGGCCACGGTGTGGTTGCAGCGTCAGCTGACATCATAAGTTCACGAAATCTGAGACAGTTGCCCGTTAGCCTCCGTCGCGCGATTTCGAAATCGCGGTTTCATAATCCAAGTTGAGGGGCATCAAACATGCGAGATACAAGCAGGATTCCAAGGAAGCTGGCAAGGAAGTGGGGTGTAAGCGCGGCGGCGTTCTCGTTCACGCTCGTTGCTGCGACGACAGGTTTTGCGGGCAGCACATCCCAGAACACCGATCTCGCCGCTGCCGCCAGGACGGCATCGCCGATCAAGCACGTCATCATTCTGATCGGCGAGAATCGCGGTACCGATCACACCTTCGGCGTCTACAAGCCGCACGGCAAGGGCCAGACGATTTCAAACCTTCTTTCCAAAGGCATCGTCAACGAGAACGGCTCACCGGGCCCGAACTTCTCGCTCGCCCGGCAGTTCCAGGTGTCGCCCCAGCCGCTCTACTACGTCGGCGCTCCCGACAAGGCCAAAGCGGCCTACGGCAGCAGGGGTCAGATGCCGCAGCCCAACACGAATGGGGCGCCTCCCGCACAGAGTGAGACAGGCGCGCCGTTTGCACCGGCCTTCCTGGCAGAACTCGCCGTATTTGATCCGAGCCCTGACTTCAACGCGAACACCGACACCATCTTGACGACGGGCGTTACGAATCTTGCCGCCCGACTCGCTCGACACCCGCATTCCCGATGCCGGCATACTGCCCAACGGGCCGTTTGTTCTGCAGGGACTCAATATCAGCGACGACGACTACACCGGCGACATGACGCATCGGTTCTATCAGGCATGGCAGCAGTCGGATTGCAGCGTCGCCAATGCCACCAAGGCGAATCCCACGGGATGCCTCAACGATCTGTTTCCCTTCGTGATGTCGACCTACGACCTCAATGACAGCACCACTCCCGCGGTGCAGGGCAACTTCAGCGAAGGCAACGAGATGGGTTTCTATGACGCGGAGCAGGAAGAAGCCTCGACGCTGAAGACTCTCGCCGACCGGTTCAGCCTCAGCGACAACTTCCATCAGTCGTTCCAGGGCGGCACCGGCGCCAATCACTTCATGCTCGGCACCGGCGATGCCGGCTTCTGGAGCGACGGCAACGGCAATCCGATCACGCCGCCCGCAAACGAGATCGCCAATCCGAACCCGGTCGCGGGCACGACCAACAAGTACACGGCCGACAACAATTTCACCGATTGTTCGGATTTCACGCAGCCGGGTGTCGCCCCGATCGTCCGTTACCTCGAGGCTTTGCCCTACCGTGCCGAGCCCAACTGTGCGGAAGCTCACTACTACATGCTGGATAACACCAACCCGGGCTTCCTGCCCAACGGTTTCCAGGCGCCCTCGCCGGGAGCTCAAGCCATGTTGCCACCATCGCCCGTGCGGACGATCGGCGATGCGCTCAATGAGCGGAACATCACCTGGGCCTATTTCGGCGGCTCGTACAACGACGCCGTCGCCCTCTCGAACGACGCCGTCACAGCCGGCACAGCCGCAACGTTGAACTCATCCACGGCGTTGGCCGAGGCGGCCGCTCGCCGATCCTGCTCACGCGCTCGGTGTCGCTTACTGCCAGATCTGCAATCCCTTCCAGTATGCGTCCTCGATCATGGGGAACGCGGCACAGCGCGCCGCGCATATCAAGGACACCGTCGATCTGCTGGCCGACATCCAGGCCAACAAGCTTCCCGCGGTCTCCTTCGGCAAACCCGACGGTTTGCTCGATGGTCATCCGTCATCGTCCAAGATCGATCTCTTCGAAGCCTATGTGACGCAGGTTCTCGCTGCGCTCGACGCCAATCCGACGCTCAAGGCCGAGACGGTGGTCTTCGTCACCTGGGATGAGGCCGGCGGCTACTATGACTCGGGCTTCATCCAGCCGATCGATTACTTCGGCGACGGACCGCGCATTCCCTTGCTCGTGCTCTCCCCGTACTCCACGGGCGGCAAGGTCAATCACAGCCTACGGCGACCATGTCTCGATCTTGAAGTTCATCGAACGCAACTGGAATCTCAATCCGCTGACTGATCGCAGCCGCGACAATCTGCCGAATCCAAGAATGCGCGGCGATCAACCCTACGTGCCCGCCAACATGCCGGCATTGTCCGATCTGTTCGACATGTTCGACTTCAGTCATGCGGTCAACCAACCCTTCCTCCAATAGGGGCTGGGCCGCTTAGCGGTCGAAACCGGTGCCGATTGGACCCTTAGGTCCGATCGGCACCTCCTTTTCAAGCCCATGCACACCGCAATTCGATTTCCAATTGGACGCCGGTCGATCGCGCTGTGGTTGACGCTGGGCGTGGCGAGTGCCGGCGCATCGCGCGGATCTTCCCCTGCGTACGAGTTCTCCGCCGATATCGTGAGCCGCGATGCGGACGGCGTGAGCGTGGGCACCGGTGCGAGGCTCTATGTGGCGAACCGCAGGGTACGCATCGAAACGCCCGAGGCATCCGCTGGTTTTTTTCTCATCGACGGCGCAGCCGGCACTGCCTTCTTCGTGCAGCCCACGCAGCAGGTCTTCATGGACGCCAAACAGTCAACCCGTCTCACGCAAATCTTCGTTCCGGTCGACCCGAACGATCCCTGCCGGCAATGGCAGGCGGCGGCGAAAAATGCGGGCGTGTCGAGCGCCGGCGGCGACTGGCGCTGCGGGCGCATCGATACCGTGATCGTCGACGGCCGCCGCACCATCGAATACCGCGTGGTTTCCCCGGATCAGAAATCGAGTCGAGGCTGGGTCGATCCCGATCTCGAATTTCCGATAAAGCTGCGGGCGGCCGACGGTACGACGATCGCGCTCGAGCACATTCGAGTCGAAGCGCAGCCGGCGAGTCTGTTCGCCATGCCGCCGGGCTATCGCAAGTCCGACCCGCAGGCGCTCATCGAGCGCATCAAGCACAGCGACGTGTGGGCCGGACCGCCATCCCCCTAGATGAACTCGTGGCGCGCGCTCGAAAAATCGCGCGGATCGATCGCAAAGCCTCCTGAAACGCAGGCCTCGCGTGTCGTGCTGAGGCCCTTCCCGTGAAAGAACCTCTCCGCCGCCTCCGTGTCCCCGACGCGCCACACCAGCGAGTAGATTCCGGAGGTCGGCGGCTCGAGGAATTCAGCGAGAGGTCCTTGCTCGGCATCATCCGGCTGGATGAAGGCCACCCGGGTGTCCGCGAGGCGCACCAGGATGCGGCGCCCGGACTGTGGCAGGGCCATGCGCTCATCGGCGAGCAGCTCGCCGTCGAGGAGCTCGGTGAAGAATGCGCGTGCGCGGGCGACGTCGGGTACGACGCAGGCGATGTGATCGAGACCCTCGAGGGTCGTTGCGTGACGGCCCGCCCACTCCGGCCGAAAGTTGCCGCGCTCATAGGGATCGTTGGGCATCGGCCTCTCGCACACTTCGAGCAGGACGCCGCCCGTTGATTCCTGACGCACATAGAAAAAGAAACCGTATTCCGCCGACAACTTGCAGCCGTGCTCCTTGAGCCTGGCGGCAACGGCCGGCCCGTCGTCGATTTTGATCTCGAAGGAATGAAAGCCGGGGCCGTAGCGATGCAGATAGCGGGCGAAGTGCTTCTCGAGGCGTGCGCGGATCGCGCGGTGCCATGGGCTCGAGCATGTGATCGGCCACATAGAGCAGCGCCATGTCGCGGTCCTCGGCCTCGAAATAGCCCTCCGCGAAAATGAGCCCGCCCAGCACGTCCAGATACTGGGCACGGCAGGTCGCGATGTCCGCCACGGCATGGATCGTGTGGATGATCCGGCGCACCTTCACCCGCGAATCGGACATTGATCTCTCCTCCACATTGAGCCCGCGCTCGTTATATTATCGGTCCTATGTTCGGGATGCGCTTCGACTTGAGAGCTCCGGGTATGACGCCCGCCGAGATCGCGCGGGAATATCGGGCGGCGATCGACATGGCGCAATGGGCCGATGAGAAAGGCGCCATGAACATCGGCCTGTCGGAACATCACTGCTCGGAGGACGGCTATCTCCCGTCCCCGCTCATCCTGGCTGCGGCCATGGCGGCCGTCACGCGGAACGTGCAGATCATGGTGGCGGCGGCGCTCCTGCCGATGTACGACGCGGTGCGTCTCGCCGAGGAGATGATCGTGCTCGACCACGTGAGCCAGGGTCGGGTGAGCTACATCCTCGGCATCGGCTACCGGCCGGTCGAATATGAGCTCTACCAGCTGGATTACGAGGAACGTGGCGCGATCGCCGATCGCAAGCTCGAGCGGCTGCTCGATGTGCTGCGGCAGGCTTCGCGAAGCGACGGCGATGCCGCGCGTAACGCCGGCCTCTTTTACGCCCGGACGCCCGAGAATCATGTGGGGCGGCGCGACCAAGGCCGCGGCCCGCCGCGCGGGACGCAACGGCCTGCCCTTCTTCGCGCAGACCAACACGCCGGGACTCGCCGAGACCTATGCGGCGGCTGCGCGCGAGGCCGGCTTCGAGCCGGGCCCGTGCATATTGCCGTCGCCGCAGATGCCGAGCATCGTCTTCGTCCACCCCGATCCCGATGCCGGGTGGAAAGAGGTGGGACCTTACCTGCTCGCGGACGCCACGGCTTATGCCGAGTGGAACAAGGACGCCAATCGACCCACGGTCAGCTTGTCGAAAGGCAGGACGGTCGAGGCGCTCCGGGCGGAAGGAGGCGCTCATCGGGTCGTCGACGTGGAAGGAGCGATCGCGCTGGTGAAGCGCTGGGGCCGTCTGCCGCTGCATCCGCTCTGTGGCGGCTGTCCCCCGGAGTTGGCCTGGACTTATCTGCGACGCGTGACCGATCAAGTGCTACCGGCCTTGGCGCATCAGGGCGGATAAAGCGTCATCGGCTCGCTTCGGGCGTCGGGAGTCTCCGCGCGCCAACGCACCGAGCCGAACGGACGCTCGAGGCGCCGACGAATGCGCTCGCGGATCGCGGGCCCCGTTGAAAGCATCCGCCGCCGCCTGCAGGGCCCGATCGGCGTGCGTGAAGCGGCTGCGCAGGCGCAAATAATCCAACCACGTCGGCAAGTGATAGCGTTCGGTCCAGCGCGCAGGATCCGCCAGATCGCGCGCCAGCGACCACTGGTAGGCACCGTTGCGCAGCCGGGCGCGCTGCAGCTTCAACATCACCTCGTAGAACTTACGCGCCTCCGCCGGATCCACCTGATAGTCGATCTCGATGACGATGGGGCCTGAGCGCGCGGTGATGTCGAGCGCGACCTCGGGCTCGGCGCCGATCTCGATCATCTCAACGTCGGTCGGCGAGGTGTGCCGCATCGGCAGGAGCAGTCCGATCAAGGGTGTGAGGCACAGCGCGACGCCGGAAGCGAAGTAGGCAACCTCGATGCTCCAGTGCGCCGCCACACGCCCCCAGACCCAAGCTCCCAGCGCGATTCCCCCGGTGAGCGAGGACTGATACCCCGCAATCGCTCGGGCCGCGACCCAGCGCGGTACGGAAAGCTGCACGCTCACACTGATGAGCGCGATGCTCAGCATGTTCGCCGCACCGGCGACGACCATCGCGGCCGCGGTGAGCACGAGCACGCGGCTCGCGCCGATCACCAGCAGCATCAGTCCCGTCGTGCACGCGCACAGCCCGAAGGCTTGCTCGGCGCTCAAGCGGTCGCGCGCCCGGTTGACGAGCAGCGCCCCGAGGACCGCGCCCACGCCCGTGCAGCCGAGCAAGAGCCCATAGGTGCTGGCGTTGCCTTTGAGCAGATCGCGCGCGACGAGCGGGACCAGCGCAGCGGCCGCTGCCCCGGCGAGCCCAAACGCAAAGGAGCGAACCATGGCGGCGCGCACCGGCGGCGAATGCCGCGCGTAGCGCGCGCCCGCGACGAGCGCGCCGCCGATCCGTTCCGCAGGAAGTCTCGCGGCGACTTGCTTGCGCCGCCAGAATGCGAACGCCGTCAGCAGCGGCAGGTACGCGACGCGCATTGATGAAGAATGCGGCCGGGACGCCGAACGCCAGCACCACCAGGCCGCCCACGGCGGGGCCGAAGCTGCGCGCCAGGTTGTAGCTGATGGAGCCGAGCGCGACGGCGGCAGGCAGATGCTCCGCGCTGACCTGCTCGCCGATGGACGCCGCCCACGCGGGATTATAGAGAGCGACGCCCCCGCCGATGAGCGAGCAGAACGCGAGCAGCACCCACGGGGTCGTGAGTCCGGCGAGCGCAAGCGTCGTGAGCGTGGCGGCACAGAGGGTGGCGAATCCCAGTCCGACGAGCGCGATCTTGCGCCGATCGAACATGTCGGCGATCGCGCCGGCCGGCACGGATACCAGCATCAACGGCACCATCAGCGCGGTCTGCACCAGAGCGACCATCCCGGGTGATGAGGTGAGGCGCGTCATTTCCCACGCGGCACCCACGCCCAAGATGAGCTGGCCGAAATTCGAGATCACGCTCGCCGACCAGATCCTGCGATACACGCGCTCGCGTAGAGGCTCGAGCGGTGCCCAGATTCGCCTCGCCTCGACGCGGCTCGCAGTCACGGGAGCTTCGCAATGATCTCGGCACCGTAGCGCTCCGCGTTCGCGCACCACTCGGCGCGGCTGCGCGCCGTCGATGGTCGCGTCCGACCGTGGTGACACCGAGTTCACGCATCTTGGCGATTTTCTCGAGCAGAGCTTGCGCATTCCACGCCTCGTTCGGTTGATTCACGGCGCCCAGAACGATCTCCGGAAGCTGCGCGCGTCCCGACCTTCTCGCAGTGCTCGCGCATGTAGGCAATGCCGTCGGCCAGATCCATCTCATCGGTCATGGCCGCAGTGCGCGTAGTCGCCGACACTTGCAGCGGAGGTGATGAAGGGATTCCAGGCATCGCCCAGCTCGACCGCGCGGCGAATCGCGCGCCTCGAATTGCCGCCGATCAGGATCGGCGGATGCGGCTGCTGGATCGGACGCGGCAGAATGCGATTGCCGAGTGCCTGATAGCCGGTTCCCTGAAACGTGAATTCGTCCGCGGTCCAGGCGGCCTTCATCGCCTTGAGGTACTCATCCATGATCTCGTTGCGGCGCTCGAAGTCGACACCCAAGGCCTTGTACTCTCCCTTGAGATAGCCGGCGCCCACACCCAAGGTGACGCGCCCACCGGACACGAAGTCGAGCGTCGCCACTGCGCGTGCCGTGATGAAGGGATTGCGGTAAGGCAGCACGAGAATACCCGTCTGCAGGCGCAGCGTACGAGTAGCCGCCGCAACGAAGGTCAGTATGACGAACGGGTCCTGCGCGTGATGACCTCCGGCATCGAGCCACCGTCCCGTGGGCACCGGATGATCGGTATCGCAGCCGGCGCTGAAGCCGACACGCTCGGCCGTCCGTGCAATTTCTGCAATCGCGTCGGCTCGCAGAAACTCGTCCGGGTACTGGATCCTGTCGAAGGGCAATGAGACGTTGATTTTCATTCGATCAGAACCCACTTGGCGTTGCCGGTGCGGCTCCGTACCCAACCGCCCGATCCGGAGGTCCCGCCGTCGACGGGCAGAATGATGCCGGTGATGTAGCTGCTCATCCGCGATGCGAGGAACACGGCGGCGTTGCCGCATTCCGTGTCGATCCCCGGTCGTCCCAGCGGAATGCGTCGCGCCATGGCATTTTTCTGCTCGTCGGTGAACTCGATCCACGTCGACGGATCGACATGTCCGGCGCGATTACCTCGAATCCCGGGCGTGTCGGTCATATCGGGAGCGATGGCATTGACGCGGATGCGATGATCGGCAAGCTCCACGGCCAAGGTGCGCGTGAAGTTGTTGAGGCCCGCCTTGCAAGCGGCGTAAACGGAGTAGTTCGGCGCCGCGCGCGAGGCTTCGATGCTGGTGACGGTGATGATGGAGCCGCCCTGCCCGCCCTTGATCATGATCGGCACGGCGGCCGAGGTCGCGGCCAGCACGCTCACGAGATTGAGCTCGATGTGCCGGCGCCACGAGCGTTCCGATTGCTCGATGAAGGGCCGCGGACTCACACCGCCGGCATTATTGACGAGGATGTCGATCCGGCCGAACTCGCTCGCGGCCCGCTCGATGAGCACGTGAATCTGAGCGGTCTCCATGACGTCGGTCGGGACCGCGAGCGCCTTGCGGCCGAGCTCCGCGCACCCGGGCCGCCGTCTCCTCGCAGCGCTCCGGAACGATGTCGCCGATCACGACGTCCGCGCCGACGGATGCGAAATGCGAGCGCAATCGCACGCCCGATACCGCCGCCGCCGCCGGTGACGACGGCGACCTGATCGGTCAGCAGTATGTCATTTGCGTCCACGCGCTCACCGCGGTGCCTTCGCCTCGAGCGTGCGCCGGATTGCCGATTCGATTTCGGTGGGCTTGTAGAGGTATTCCGTTTCGAGCACCTTGGCGAACGGCACCGTGACGTCGCGCGAGGCGACTCGCAGCACGGGCGCGGCGAGCTGGCCGTAGAGATGCTCTTGAATGCGCGCCGCCACTTCCGCACCCACGCCGAAGCTGCGTGGGGCCTCGTGAACCACCACGGCGCGGCGCGTCTTGGCGACCGATTTCAGGATGCCGTCGGTATCGAGCGGCGAGACCGTCCGCAAGTCGACGACTTCGACCTGGATGCCTTCTTGAGCCAAGCGTTCGGCAATGACGAGTGTATCGCGCAGCGGCCGCCCGTAGCCGATGACCGAAACATCGCTGCCGCTTCGCGCGACATGCGCCTTGCCGAGCGGCACACGATGTCCGGGCGGCGGCGCCGGACCGGTCAGCGCGCGCGTCAGGCCATCCTCGATGAAGAGACAGGGGTCGTCGTCGAAGATGCACGAGCTCAACAGGCCTTTCGCATCCGCCGGCGTCGAGGGCACCACGACTTTCATTCCGGCGACGTGTGCGAACCACGCCTCGAGCATGTCCGAGTGCTGTCCGGCCGTGCCGGCGCCCGCGCCGGTGCGAGTGCGAATGGTGATCGGCACGCCGGTCTGTCCGCCGGACATGAAGCGCAATTTGGCCGCGTGGTTGACGATCTGATCCATCGCGACGGTGACGAAGTTCATCAGCATGATCTCAGCGACCGGCCGCATGCCGGCGAGCGCCGCGCCCACGGCCGCGCCGAGGATGGCCTGTTCGGAAATCGGGGTCGTGCGCACGCGATGCGCTCCATATTTCGTGGAGAGACCCTTGGTCACCTTGAAGACGCCGCCGCCTTCCTTGTCGCCAATATCCTCGCCGAGGAGCAGACACGCTCGGATCGCTCTCCAACGCCTCGTCCAAAGCCATACGATAGGCATCCGTGAAGCTCATGGTCTGCGGTGCAGCAGCGGTTACGGTGCTCATGCGGGCGCTCCCGGGGCGTAAATGTCTCTGTTGATCTCATCGGGCTCCGGCGGGCTCGAGTCCGCCGCAAACTTTACCGCATCGTCGATCTGCGTATTGATGTCACGCGCGATCGTCTCGAGATCGGCCTCGCTCGCGGCCTTCGTTTGCAGCACCGCCGCCTTGGTCGCGGGCATCGGATCGCGCGCGAGCGCCGCGGCGTACTCATCCTTCGGAATATAGGCGCCGGGGTCCCCGAAATAATGACCCATGAAACGAAAGGTCACCGCCTCGAGCAGCGTCGGGCCCTCGCCGGCGCGCGCGCGCTCGACGGCCTCCCGCGAAGCCTGCCACATGGCCTGTGGATCGTTGCCGTCAACGGTGACGCCGCGCATGCTGTAAGAAGCGGCGCGATCGGCGATATGGGCGACGGTCGTGCCGTCCTCGTAGCGCGTGCACTCGGCGAAGTGGTTATTCTGGCAGAGGAAAATGACCGGCAGCTTCCACAGCGACGCCATGTTGAGCGCCTCATGGAATGCCCCGATGTTGGAAGCCCCATCACCGAAGTTGCACAACGTCACGCGGCCATCGCCTTTCAGCTGCGAGGCCAGCGCCAGACCGTTGGCGATCGGCAAGCCGCTGCCCACGACGCCGGTGGTCACCATGATTCCGGCCTTCGGATAGGTGATGTGCATCGCGCCGCCCTTGCCCTTGCACGCGCCGGTCGCCTTGCCCGCATATTCCGCGACCATCTGCCGCAGCGGCATACCCTTCGCCAGCTGGTCGTGAACGCCGCGGTAAGTCGTGACCAGATAATCGGTCGGCTTGAGGTTCACGCCCATCGCCGCCGCCAGGATCTCCTGGCCCCGAGGAGAGTAATAGACCGCCGCCATCCGTCCGGTCGAAATCAACGAGCGCATGCGCTCGTCGAACAGCTGAATCAGCAGCGCCTTGCGGTAAATATCCAGCAATATCCGAGGACTGAACCCGTCCGACTTGGTCATTGGCATTGCTCCTTTCTCCCGCGGACGCGACTGCGCAACGGTGATGTTCATTATCTGCGCCGCCCCCGGAGGTGTAAACGCTCCGGCGAGCCATCGCAATTGCCAGGCGGTCATTGCTGAGCTAGCTTAGTATCATAGCAAAAGTGCTGGCCGCACGAGAGGCCCCGAGCGGGGGGATTCGATATCATTGGGCGCACAGCCTTAGGCAACGGAATCGACGGGGGTAGATATGTCGCTGGTGATGAAAGGAATCAGGGTGCTGGAGGTCGCGCAGTTCACGTTCGTCCCTGCCGCCGGCGCGATCTTGGCCGACTGGGGCGCAGACGTCATCAAGATCGAGCATCCCGTGCGGGGAGATACCCAGCGCGGTTTCATCAATCTGGGCGGCATGAAGCTCGACCCCATGCGCAACACCCTGATGGAGCATCCGAACCGCGGTAAGCGCAGCGTCGGTCTCGACTTCTCGACCGCCGGCGGGCGTCGAGTTGCTCTACGAGATCGCCAAGACCTGCGACGTCTTTCTCACCAATTACTTGCCCTCGCAGCGTCAGAAGCTCAAGTTCGATGTCGAGCACATCCGCGCGGCGAATCCCAAGATCATCTATGCACGGGGCAGCGCGTACGGCGACAAGGGACCGGAGCGCGATGTCGGCGGCTTCGACGGCACGGCCTTCTGGTCGCGCAGCGGCATCGGATATTCCATGTCGCCGAAAGAGCTCGAGGGTCCGCTCACCCAGGGTATCGCCGCATTCGGCGACTCGATCGGCGGCATGAACATCGCCGGTGGAATTGCCGCGGCCCTGTTCCATCGCGAACGCACCGGGGAAGCGCTCGAGCTCGACGTGTCGCTGCTGAGCACGGCTTGGTGGGCGGCCGGCACCGCAGTCGATCAATTCATCGAGAGCGGCAAGGTGATCCGCAACGGCATGCCCACCTCCGGCGGCCAGCCGACCAACCCCTTTTCGGGCAATTATCGGACCTCGGACGGCGGGACGATCAATCTGTGCATCCTCACCCCGGGGCCGCACATCCGTGACACGTTCGAGCACTTAGGGCTTCCAGAGGCTGCCGAGGACCCGCGCTTCAGCGAGACTCGAGCGCTCATCGAGAATTCCAAGGCCGCGAGCGATCTCATCGCCCAGGCCTTCGCCAAGCGTCCCTTCGCCTACTGGCGTCAGCATTTGAAAACGCTCAAGGGGCAGTGGGCGCCCGTGCAGAGCCTGCTCGACCTTGCCAGCGACGAACAGGCGCTCGCCAATGACATGCTCTTCGAGGTGGAAGCCGCCGACGGCGGCCGCCCGCTGAAGCTCGTGCGCGGTCCCGTGCAATTCAACCACACGCCGGTACAGACAACCCGCGCCCCGCAGGCCTCGGAACACACCGAGTCGTTCCTCATGGAGCTTGGCCTTCCCTGGGAACGCATCGAAAGCTTGAAAGCCGGCGGAGCGATTTCGTAATGAAGCCGGGAACCAAACTCAAAAGCGCGGTGTGCGACACCGAGGTCATGGTCATTCGCGGCGCTGCCGATACCATCGTGGAATGCGGCGGTGCGCCCATGGCCGAGCAGGCGCCGGCCGAGCGGAAACCGATCGACCTTAAGTTCGCGCAAGGCACGCGCATCGGCAAGCGCTACGTCGACGCCGACGGCAAGACCGAGCTTTTATGCGTGAAGGCGGGACAGGGCTCGCTTGCGATCGCCGGCGTTGCGCTGCAGACCAAGGACGCGAAGCCGCTGCCCTCCTCCGACTGACGAGCCCATGAATATTTCGCTCGTGCTGCAGATGGCCGCCGATGCCGAGCCCGAGCGCATCGGCCTCGTGTGTGGAGGTCGACGCTGGTCGTACCGCGCGCTCCTGCAAGCCGCGCAGGCTGCAGCAACGGACATTGCAAGCTCGGGCTGCTCGCACGTTGCCCTGCTCGATGAGAGCAGCGAAGCCGCGGCCATCGCGTTGTTCGGCGCAGCGCTCGCGGGCGTACCGTACGTACCTCTCAACTATCGCCTCGCCGATCTCGATCTCGCATCCCTGCTACGCCGCATCGCGCCCGCGTACATCGTGGGAGATGCGCAGCGCATCGAGCGCCTGGGCCCGGATCTTGGGCATCGGATACAAGGTCGCACCGCCTTCCTCACCGCGGCGACCGCGTCCGCGACTGCTCTCGAGCACGGACGAGCCCCCCGAGGGCATTGCGGTTCAGCTCTTCACCAGCGGCACCACGGCCGCGCCCAAAGCGGCGATCCTGCGGCATGCCAACTTGCTCTCGTACATTCTCGGCACCGTCGATTTCGGAGCCGCCGGCGAGGAGGAGGCCGCGCTGGTGAGCGTACCGCCCTACCACGTCGCCGGGATCGCGGCCCTGTTGAGCTCCGTCTATGCCATGCGACGGATTTTGCTCCTGCCCGCCTTCGATCCCGACGATTGGCTACGGCTCGCGGCCTCCGAGCGGGCCACCCACGCGTTTTTGGTGCCGACGATGCTCGGGCGTGTCATCGCCCGACTGGATGCCGGCGCCTCTGCCGATCTATCCGCAATGCGCGCCATCGCCTATGGCGGCGGCCGCATGCCGACCGAGCTCATCGAGCGGGCGCTTGCGCTGTTGCCCGAGACCGCTTTCACCAATGCCTACGGCCTCACGGAAACCAGCTCCACCATCGCGCTGCTCGGGCCCGAAGAGCACCGCGACGCCTTCGCCTCGACCGATCCGGAGGCTCGCGCGCGGCTCAGCTCCGTCGGTCGGCCGCTGCCGACGGTGCAGGTCGAAATCCGCGACGAGGACGGCCGGCCGCTGCCCGCCGGCGAGCGCGGCGAGATCTACGTGCGCGGCGAGCAGGTGTCCGGCGAGTATCGCGAGCGCAGTGCGCTCGACGCGGCGGGTTGGTTTCCGACACGCGACGCCGGCTGGCTCGACGCGCAGGGCTATCTGTTCCTGGCCGGCCGTGCCGACGATGTCATCGTGCGCGGCGGCGAGAACATCTCTCCGGGAGAAATCGAGGATGTGCTGCTCACGCATGCTGCCATCGCGGATGCAGCAGCCGTCGCTGTCCCCTCGGCGGAATGGGGTGAAGCGGTCGGTATTGCCGTCGTTCTCAGACCAGGGTCTGCGGCGCCGGACGAAGAGCAATTGCGTGCGCTGGTGAGGAGCCGCTTGCGCTCATCGCGAGTGCCGGAAAGGATCGCATTCTTGGACGCGTTGCCCTACAACGAAATGGGCAAGTTGCTGAGGCGCGAGATTCGCGCGCTGTTCAAGGGGTAGCTGCCGGAGTGCCGGCGGCCGAAACTCTTTGGCTGCGGAGCGCTGCGCGCGCGGCGGCGCGAATGTAGACGTAAATCTCGTGAACCTCTTGCGGCCCGAGCGTCGCGAACTGCGGCATGCCTTTTTTCAGGAGTACGCCATCGTGTACTGCGGCCCAGACGCCGCTCTCGCTGAGAGCGATCTGCGACTCGCGCAGGTCGGGCCCGGGCGCGCCGGGAGAAGTCAGGTTCAGACCGTGGCATGCCGAGCAGGCTAAATTGAAGATGGCCTGTCCCGCCGCGGCATCCGCCTCGTCGATCGTGACCGCCGGATCGTCGAGCGCGTTCAGGGAATCGCTGCGCGGTGCGGTCGGCGGCAGCTGGGCCTTTCCGCCGAGGCTGAAGGTGAGCAGACGGCGCGGCTGTGCGCCGTATTTCCACCCACGCGGCATCAACTGGTTCCAGATTGCCGTGGCGCCGCCGTAGCCGACCAGAAGCGACACGTACTGCCGCCCGCCCACCGAGTAACTGATGGGTGCGCCGATGATTCCGAGTCCCGCATTGAACTGCCATAGCGGCTCGCCGCTGGCGGCATCGTAGGCGACCAGAAGCCCATCGCCGGTCCCTTGAAACACGAGATCGCCGGCCGTCGACAGCACACCACCATTCCAGAGCGTGGATTGCTGGACTTGCCAGCGCGCCTTCTGCGCGACCGGATCCCACGCGATGAGTGCGCCTTTGCCATCCTGCTCGTCATTGAGGACGCCCGACATGCTCAAGCCGCCGATGTAAAACAATCCCGGCTGCGGCTTGCCTTTCTGAATATGAACGCCCACCTGCATATAAGGGAGGTAGACCAGACCGGTCTTCGGGCTGAAGGACATGCTCTGCCAGCTGTGCGCGCCGGCGGGGCTCGGCCATACGATGGCGTCGCCGCTCTCGTACCGGGCGCCCTTCACTTCCACCGGTCGACCCGTCGCCGCGTCGACCCGCTCTGCCCAGGTGACCTTACCGAGCTTCTCGGCCGAGATGAGCTTCCCGGTCCGCCGGTCCAGCACATAGAAAAATCCATTCTTCGGCGCTTGCATGAGCACTTTGCGCCGCTTGCCGCCGATCATGAGATCTGCCAGCGCCATTTGCTGCGTCGAGTCGAAGTCCCAGGCGTCGCGCGGGTTGACCTGATAGTGCCAGAGGTACTTGCCCGTGTCGGCATCCACGGCGACGATCGAGGCCGTGTACAAATTGTCGCCATCGCCGGGACTGCGTTGGTCGGGATCGTATGGGCCGGCATTGCCGGTGGCGAGATAGATGCGGTTCAGCTGGGCATCGAACGTGATGCTGTCCCACACGCCGCCGCCGGTCCCGGTTTTCCAGTACTCGCCGCTCCAGGTCGCGGCCGCGCGCTCCATCGCAGGATCACCCCTGTTTTCCTCGGGCGATCCGGGCGTCGTGTAAAACCGCCAGACCAGCCTGCCGGTGGCGGCGTCGTAAGCCGTGACGTAGCCGCGCTCGCCGGAGTCCGCGCCCGCGTTGCCGATGATGACTTTACCGTTGAACGTGCGCGGAGCCCCCGTGATGGTCTTGCCCCCCGTCTCGGGCACGGTCCGCGTACTCCACAGCAACGAGCCGCTCTTGGCGTCCAGCGCGATCAAACGCCCATCGAGAGTGCCGGAGAAAACGCGCCCATCGGCATAGGCCGCACCCCGATTGATGCCGAACATGTACATCAGCTTGGCGGGATTGTGCTTCCAGGTTCGCGGATCGAATTTCCACTTGAGCTTTCCCGTCGCCGCATCGACGGCATAAACGGTCGCATGACTGCCGGTGAAGTAGAGGACGCCGTCGACCGCGAGCGGCGTTGCCTCCAAGGACTGCTCGCCTTCGAGATCGAGCGACCACTCGAGACCGAGCGTCTTGACGTTGGATTTATTGATGCCGATCCAGCGCGCTGTACGCGTCTTCGTCGGCGCTGTTGTGTCTGGCCCAGTTCTGCGGGCGGCATTCGTCGTGCCGCCCGGCATGAGCGTCGCCGTGGCAGCGGGCCAAGCGAGCAAGAGCGCCAGCGCCGTCAGCGCCACGGCGCTCGTCCTCTTGTGGGACGTCACTTTTCGATGACGATGATGCGCTCGGGACAGGCGCGGGCACCGCGCTCCGCCAACTCCTCCATTCCCGGAGGCACGTCGATCTCTTCGACGGCGATATAGCCGTTCTCGTCGAGCGGGAACAGGTCCTCGGCCACTGCGGCACAGCGCGCGTTGCCAACGCAGGCAGCCTTGTCGATGCGAATCTTCATCCGCCACCCCCGACCACGGTACTAAGAATCGTGCAAGCCGATCGAGTATGTAACGGCGAGATGCGCGCTGTAAAGCGCGCGCGCGCGCGTGGAGGCCCGGCGGCGCGGCGCCCTGCGATCACTACAGAGCCAGGACCTCGTTCTTGCTCAGACTGGTCACGAGCCTGCCGTCCACGCTCGACAACGTGGAGGCCGGAACGGTGATCGATCCTGCCGTCGATGATCATCTGCACGGCGCCGTCGGAGCCGACGCGATACACCTGCCGAGGCGCGCACCGTCGACTGTGACCAGCGCCTTGCCCTTCGCGGCGACCGCCGACGCCTCGTCCTTCGCGGATGCCAGCCCGGCAGCGCCGAGCATCAGGACGCATACGAGAACCGGGAAACCATGAATTCTTCACGACGATCTCCTTGTTCAGTCGACGATCCGGACAATACTAAGCTACGTTAGTAACTATACTAAGCTACGTTAGTATTTGTGTCAAGACCCGGCTGCGTGAGGTGAGCGCACAAATTGGTACAATGCTGCCACACGACTTCGATTCGGCGCCCAATGCCAGCTGAGATCGCAAGCCTCGAGACACTCTGCGCCCAGGCCCTGGCGCGACCGCCCGCGCAGCCGGTCATCGAATTCCAGGGCGAATGGCGCACCTGGGGAGAGATGCGGCGGGTCGCGGAGCGACTGGCCGCGTTGATCGATGCGAGCGGTGCGCCATCTCAAGCCTCCGATCGCCTTCGTCGCTCGCAATCGTCCCTCGGCGATCGCGGCATTGCTCGGCTTGATCGCGCAGGGACGCACGATTTGCATGCTCTATGCCTATCAAGCGGGCGCGGCCCTGGCACGGGACGTCGGAGCGGCTCAGACCGACGGTGCTCGTCGCGGCGCGGGAAGACTTCTCCGACGAGCTCATCTCAGTGCTGCGCGCGCAAGGGAATGCCGCGATCGCGCTTTCGGAAATGGACGCATGCGCACTGCCCGGGCTCGAGCGATCGCGCGTCGAAGCCGCTGTCGCAATCCGCCCCTCCTCCTCGCATCGAGCTCTTGACGAGCGGCACGACCGGTCCGCCGAAGCGGTTCGCCATCGGCTTCGACTTGATCGCTCGACACTTCGTCGGCTCGAGCTTGATGCAATCGAGCGCGGCATCTGCCGGCGAGCGCAAGCGCCGCGGAACCGCCGCCGTTTCTGCTCTTCATGCCGCTCGGCAACATATCGGGTGTCTACACCACGATCCCGGTGATGTTGAAAGGCCAGCGCGCGGTGCTGCTCGAGCGATTCACCGTGAGCGCCTGGCACGAGCACGTGCTGCGCTACCGCCCGCAAGTCAGCGGCCTGCCGCCGGCGGGCGTGCAGATGGTGCTCGACGCCGACATACCGCCGGCCGATCTGGCCTGCATCCGCAGCCTCGGCACCGGCGCCGCGCCCTTGGATCCCACCACGCATCGTGCGTTCGAGGAGCGCTACGGATTCCGATACTGCTCTCGTACGGCGCCACGGAATTTGCCGGTCCCGTGACGGCGATGACCGCGGAATTGCATGCCCAGTGGGGCAAGCAGAAGTTCGGCAGCGTCGGGCGGCCGATCGCGGGAGCGCAGCTGCGCGTAATCGATCCCGACACGGGTAAAGTCCTGGCGCGCGGGACAGGAGGGAATTCTCGAGGTGATGGTCCCGCGCATGGGGCCGGAGTGGATTCGAACGTCGGACATCGCCGTGATCGATGAGGACGGCTTTCATGTATCCACCGCGGCCGCGCCGACGGCGCCATCATGCGCGGCGGCTTCAAGATCCTGCCGGAGACCATCGAGCGCGCGCTTTTGCTGCACGATGCGATCTCCGCGGTCGCCGTGCTGGGTTTACCCGATCAGCGGCTGGGGCAGGTGCCGGCAGCGGCGATTCAACTGAAACCGGGCGTCGATCGGCCCGAGGTCGCCGATCTGGAAGCGCATTTGCGACGGCATGTCTATGCCACACACATCCCCGTGGCCTGGCGCATCGTCGAGGAGCTGCCGCGCACACCCTCGCTGAAAATCGATCGGCCCGCGGTGCGCCGTTTGTTCGAGACGGATGCAAACGAGTCGAGCTCGGGCGCGAATTCCAGCTAAGAGATGCTTTGTCCGCCGTCGACCGCAAGGCACGCACCGGTGGTGAAAGATGCCAGATCGCTCACCAGGTAGAGCACCGCCCCCACGATCTCCTGGGGATCACCGGCGCGCTTCAGTGGCAAGGCGCTCTGCGCGTGACGGGCGAACTCTTCGGACCGGGACCAGCCTTGGGTCGCATCGGTGTGAAACGGACCCGGCATCACTGTGTTCACACGCACCGCCGGCCCGAACTCCTTCGCGAACGTGGCGGTCAGCACATTGAGGCCCGCCTTCGCGGCGGCGTACGGGGCAAAGCCGGGCTGCGGGCGAAGCGAGCCGCTCGAAGAGATATTGACGATGGAGCCTCCGCCCGCGGCACGCATTTGGTTGCCGAACAGCGCGCACAATCGGAATGCGGCCCTCAAGTTGACCGCAATGATCTTGTCGAAGAGCGCCTGATTGGTCTCCAGCGACGACGGTGCGACGGGCGACATGCCGACGTTGTTGACGAGTATGTGCGCATTCCCCCAGCGCGCCGTCACTTCCGCGAACAGCCGATCGCAGTCCTCCCAGCGCCCGGCATCGAACGCGTGCGCCGAAGCGCTCGCGCCGGCAGCGCTGAGCTCCTCGACAACGCTCTGACAGGCGGCGGTCTTGCGACTGGCGACTGCAACCGCAGCGCCCGCGCGCGCGAGACCGCGCGCGATGGCGAGTCCCAGGCCTCGGCTTGCGCCCGTGACGACGGCGACCTTTCCGCGTGAGCTCGATTGCGCTCACGCCCCGGCCGCCAAGGCGGCCTCGACTGCGGTGATCTCGGACTTCAGCCACATCGTTTCGCTCAAGTTGGCGCCGCCCGATTCGCGCAGCAACACCTCGAGAGCGCTCCTTCTTCACCGACAGCGCGCCGGCGATGCGCGGCGTCCGCGCCGAGCGCGATGTCGAGCAGATGAATGGCCTCGAGCGGCCGTCCCTCGGCCAACTTCCTTCTGGCGCGATCCGCGAGCGCGCCAGCTCCCCCGGCGAGCTCGACGAGGTCGGCGTCGATGCTCGATCGCGGCACGCCATACAGGGACGTGGTGGAATCGTAATGAAACCAGCTGGAATACTCTTCCCAGATCGCGCGCACGTCCCACGACGACCTTGCCGTGAAACTCGCCGATCTTGAGCTCCGCCGGCAACTGGATTTCGCGCATGAGCGTGTGCACGTCCTTGCCCGCGTTCATGCCGCTGATGGTCGGCATCGTTCACGTAGGAAACTGCCGCATGCATCTTGTCGAGATCGCGCCCGGATTTTCGCCGGCTCCGCGGATCGGCTCGCCGTGACCGGTGATGAGCAGCTCGGCGCCGAGCTGGCGCACCGTGTCGAGCGAGCTGAGATAGCGCTGCACCGGAGCGCGGCTTGTCGCCGCGCACGGTGCACAGGTTGGGCATGGACAGGAATACCGGGACCGAACAGATTGCCGGTGAAGGCCACCCGCTCCTGCGGCATCCAGACCGTGAGCGAATCGAGCGTCTCCCCGCCCGGCGTCGAAATCACCTCGAAGCGTCGGCCGCCTAGCTCGAACGCATGGCGCCGATCGACCGTGATGTGCGGCACGACCTCGGGCGGCGGCGGCGGGTTCGCGGCGCGCTTGATCGTGCTGCCCCAGAGCTTGCGCGAACGGCGGCCGAGATACGGCGCGAGCTCGTTGAAGTAGTGCCAGGTATCGACGAAGCGGCGCTCCGCGATCACCTGCGTCTCGGGTTCGCGCATCGTCGGCACGCCGCCGTAATGATCGGCGTGCGCCTGCGTCAGGATGATGTAGCGCAGCGGCCCCGGTGCGATGCGGCGCGAGCAGGCTCTTGGTACGCTGCGCGTTGTCCATGAACCCGGTGTTGACCATGACATCGCCCGCAGCGGTCGTCACCAGGTAGGCGTTGGAGATGTCCTTCGCCATGAAGATGAAATCGGTGATCGCCTGCGCTTCCTTCTGCTGATCGCCGGCGAGAACCAGGCCCGCCAGCAGGCGGCTTGCCGTCCTCGGGCGCGCTCACGCGCGCGGCACCTTCGAAATTGACCATCACCTTGGCGGAGGCCGGCGTGCCGGCCACGCTGAGCGCATCGAGAACCTTGTCGAAGGGAAAGCGGTGGCTGATCAGGCTGCCCCACGTTCTCGCGCAGGCGCGGTAGCGCCGCGATGACGTCGGGCATTTCGGTCGGATAGCCGACCGCGGTGGTGATGGTCATCTCGGTGGTCAGCATCGCGCCCAGATCGAGGAGAACCGGCTTCATGTAGGCCGCGGTCACGACCATGCGCGCGTGCGGCTTGGCCATGTTCACGACATCGGAAAGAATGTTCGGTGCGCCGGCGGCATCGATGTAGGCATCGCTGCCGACGGCCTCGCGGCTGAACACGCGCGCCGGTCCATGCAACTCGCGCAGCCGCGCGCGAACATCCTCTTTTGCCGGATTGATCACAGCGCGCGCACCGAGCGCTCTCGCTCTCTCCAACCGCTCGGGCGCGAGATCGAGCGCAACCACGTCCTCGACGCCGCGATCCTTGAGCCACAACACCATGCCGAGTCCGATGGGACCGCAACCGAATACGACCACTTTGTCTCCCGGCTTGGCCTGCGCGCGGTTGACGCCATGCAATGCAACCGACAGCGGCTCCGTCAGCGCGGCGACCTCGTACGGCAGATCCTTCGGGATCGGCAGCAGGCTGTCGCCCACGCGCGCGTCCCTGACCAGAAGCTCCTCGGTGAAGGCGCCCTCCGGACCGCCGCTGCCGATGTAGCTCGGTGTGTTCATGGGGTTGATGATGACGCGCTGCCCGACGGAAACGCCCTTGACGGCATTGCCCACCGCGATCACCTCGCCCGCGGCCTCATGGCCGATGGGTGTGACGCCGCCCGGCTTGTCGATGGATGCCGCCGATCTTGATGTAGGAGAGATCGCTTCCGCAGACACCGCAGGCCTTCACTTTCACGACCACATCGGCGCTTCCGGGACGCGGCGTTTCGATGGGATCCAACCTGACGTCGTCGACTCCGTGAATGTTGAGAATGCGGCCCATATCGTCAGCTCCTTGTCCGCACAATCGCCCTGATCAAAGATTGACCAGGAAGGCTCCGTCGATCACCAGCGTGTCGCCGCTGTGGAACGAGGAGGCATCGCTTGCCAGATACGCGGCGACGGCCTCGAAATCCGCCGTATAGCCCGGCCGCGGAATCGGGGTCAGGGAGGCGAAGTACTTGTCCACCTGGTTGAGCTCCGAGTTCTCCCCCGTCATGCCCGTCTTGATGTAGCCCGGAGCGATGGAGTTCGCGCGAATGCCGTATTTGCCGAATTCGACGGCCATCGAGCGGATCATCGCCCCGATGCCGGCCTTCGCCGCGGCGTAATGACCCTTGCCCGCGAGGCCTGCGAACATCGAGAGGCTGCCGCAAAACACCAGCGAGCCGCCCGGCTCGCCGGCCTGCGCGCGCTTGACCATCAACCGCGCGCCCTCGCGCAGCGTATAGAAGGCCCCGTGCATGCTGACATCGAGAAAGGCGTGGTAATCCTCGGTCGACAGCTCGAGGATGGAATTGGAACGAGGGGGCGGCAGCCCGGCGTTGGCGATGACGCAGTCGAGGCGGCCGAACTCTTTCATGAGCGCCTCGTAGCCGGCCAGCACCTGCTCCTCGGCGGAAACGTCCACCTGCCGCGCTTGCACGCGCACGCCGAAGGTTTCGAGCTCTTTCTTCGCCGCCGCATTCTTTTCCGCGGAGCGGCCCCAGATCACGACGTCACCACCCTGCTTGGCGATGCCGCGAGCGAATCCCAGACCGAGACCGCTGTTGCCGCCGGTCACCACCGCTACCTTGCCGGTCAAATCGAAAAGGCCTTTTGCCATATGTCCCCCGTGCCGGAATCGAGATCCGGCTGACGTTAGTGTCCTGCGCGAAGCCTACGGCCACAACCGCGAACTGTGTCGAAGGCCGGCCGCATCGATGCCGGCCGGGTCAGCTCGCGATGATCTGCATGGCCTTGCGCATCTGCCAGATGCCATAGGCGCGAATCTGCTCGCCGATGTGCGCCGGCATCTGGCCCGCCCTCGAGCGGGCATAGGTACCCTCGAGCAGGCAGGCGAGCTTGTAACAGGCGAAGCGCGAAGTACCAAGGCAACTCGTCGAGGGCTCCGGCGGGTGATCTCGCCATAGAGGCGTGCCAGCTCCGCCCGCGCAGTGAAGTCCTCCCAGGGGGAGACCAGGGGCCGCTTGCCGTCGGGATCGCCTTTCTCCCACCAGCTGCCGAGCACCCAGCCGAGATCGAGCAGCGGATCGCCGAGGGTCGCGAGCTCCCAATCCACCACACCCGAGATCCGCGGTGCGTGGAGCGAGAAAAGGACGTTGGCGAACTGTAAATCGCCGTGAATCAGGCCGATGCGCCGATCCTTCGGCAAATGATCGGACAGCCAGCGGCCGACTTCGTCGACATGCGGCAGCCCCCCGGCGTCATAGTTGGGCATGGAGTGGTATCCGTCGAGCTGCGAGCGCCAGCGGCCGACCTGCCGCTCGTGCCAGTCGTCCGGTTTGCCGAGGTCCCTGCAATCCGACGGCCGCTGGGTCGACGGCGGCGAGTGCGGCGGCCGCGCGCACCATTTCCTCGCCCATGCCGCGCCGCCAGCTCGCATCGGTGGCGTAGCGGCCCGGCAGCTGACCGCTCGGCGCAAAACCCTCGAGGGGCGACATCAGATAAAAGCACGCACCGATAACCGCAGGGTCATCGCACACCGCGTACACCGTCGGATGCGGGACGGCGCTTCCCGTAAGAGCCTCGAGAATCGCGCGCCTCGCGCAGCATGGTCTCGTTGCTGTTGGCGCGCAGGTGCTTGGAAGGTCGCCGCAACACCAGGGACTCGCCGCCGCGCTCGAGCAGGAAGACGTTGTTCTGCACGCCGCCCGCGAGTTTGCGCGCGGCGGTCACCGGACCCGCACCGGGGACCTGCCGGCTGGTGATCCAGGCGTTCACACCGGCCCAGTCGATCAGTCCCCCGAAATCGTCGATCGCCGTCCCCGCCTGCGCTGACATGGCTACTCCAGAGTTGCCCGATGACAGTCCCTCGCGTCAGCCGAAAGCTTCGTCGAACAAATGACGCATCACGGACCCAGGAGCGCTCGTCGGCCTTCTTGTCGTACTTGAGAGCCGGCACTTGACGCGCGTCCGCTTCCGGATTGGTAAAGCTATGGACGGCATTGCCGTAATAAATCACCTGCCAATCGACCTTGTCGCGCCTGAGCTCCGTCATCACCGCGTCGATGACTTCCTTCTGCACCAGCGGATCATCGGCGCCATGATATATGAGCACTTTGGCCCGGATGCGCCCGGCGTCCTCGGGCAGCTCAGCGATCAATCCGGCATGGAAAGTGGCAATCGCCGCAAGCGGAGCGCCGCTGCGCGCGAGCTCCAGCGCGGTCGTTCCGCCGAAGCAATAGCCGATCGCCGCGACGCGCGCACCATCCACGCTCGGTTGCGCGCGCAACGCGTCCAATGCCGCGCGCGCCCGCGAGCGCCACTCGGACCGATCCGTCATAAAACGATTGAATGAGGGGGCCGAGCTGTGCCATGTCGTTGTACATGGCGCCTTCGCCGTTGATATCCGCCGCGAGCGCCACGTACCCGAGCTTCGCGAGACGCTCGGCGCTCTTCTTCGCGTGATCACCGAGGCCGAAGGCTTCAGGAAAGACGACGATACCCGGCCGCCGCCCGGTCCCGCCGTCCTCGCCGGCGAGATAGCCGATGAACTTGGTCTTTCCATTGGTGTATTCGAGTTTCTTCATGTCGGCGCCCTCATAAGCTTGCGATTGCGGTTTGAAACAGGCTGTGCGGTGCGCGCCAGTCGAGGCGCACCTTGCGATGCGCGATCAGCCACTGCTCGCCTGCCTTTCGAAAAACGTCGACATAGTAGCCGCAGTGATCGGGGCCGATGTCGCTGTAGGCCACCCAGTAAGTGCGCGCTCGGGCGGTATCCGGGCCGCTGAACTCGACCTGCGAGGTGGATAGATGATGTCGTATGAACGTCGCGCGTTGCGCCGGGGCCTCGCGATCGCGCGAGTGCCAGCGACCGAACCACTCGCGGATTGCATCCCGGCCCTCGCAGCGAAAGGCATCCGATTCGGGCACCCGTTCCGTCTCGAGCACAGCGTCGTCGGTGAACACGGCGATGAAGTCCTCGCTACGTAATCGATCGCCCGCCATGTTGTAGCGCGCCATCGTTTGACGTATGCACTCGCGCGCAATGAGCTCATCGAGGGTCATGCTAAGTAGTGGCGGCGCCGGTGTTTTCCGCGCCCATGCCGGAAAAACCGATGCAAAAGCCGCCGTCCACCGGCAGCAGCACACCGGTGACGTAGGAGGCTTCATCGCTTGCCAAAAACAGCGCGGCCGCGGCAATTTCGCGCGCGAGGCCCCAGCGGTCGAGCGGTATTCCGGGAAGCCGGGCCACTCCCGGCGGCGGCTCCGGATGTTCCTTGGATCGGGGAACGAGGCCGGTCCAGATGGTGCCCGGCTCGATGGCGTTGATGCGTATTTTGGCGGCCGCATAGTCGAGCGCACCGGCCTTGGTCAGTTGATTCACGCCGGCCTTGGCGGCGCCGTAGACGCTGTGATGTTTCCAGCCGACGACACCGGCAGCCGAGGCGATGTTCACGATCGAGCCGCCGCCCGTCTTCAGCATCGAGACGATGCCGTATTTCATGCAGAGGAAAACGCCCCTGACGTTCACCGCATGGATGCGATCCCAGCTTTCCGCGGTCTGCTCGTGCAGAGGCGCCATTTTGCCGCCGAAGCCGGCATTGTTGACGAGAATGTCGAGGCGGCCGAACTTCTGCTCGGCGGCGGTGATCATGCCGCGAACGCTCGCCTCATCCGCCACGTCGGCATGCACCGCGATGGCGGCAGCACCGATGGCGGCCGCCACGTCGTTTTGCTGACCGCTGATGTCCGCGCAGACGACCTGGGCGCCCTCGACGGCGAACAATTCCGCCATGGCCTTGCCCATGCCCGAACCCGCACCGGTAATGACGGCAACCTTGTTGGCAAGACGCATCCGCTCAGCCTCGCAGCCGGACGCCGTCTTGCAGCCAGGGCGCGGCCTTCTCGGTCTTGTCCTGAAACGCGGGCGGCAGCTCCTCGATCATGTCCATGCTGGCGGCGAACCTGCCGAAACCGATGAAATACGCGATGAAGGCGGCGAGCTCGACGATCTCGGCCTCGCTGAAGAAGCGACGCAGATTCGAGAACGTGCGATCGTCGATCGAGAAATGATCGGTCGACGAAATGTCGGCATAGGCGACGGCCGCTTTTTCGGCGTCGCTGAGATCGGGCGCATCGAGCGGCTTTTCGAGCGAGCACACCATGCCCTCCGTCAAGCCGTCGTCGATGGCGGATTGGTAGCGGATCGCCATGCAGCTGCGGCATTGGTTATGGAAAGCGATGCGTAGACGCACAAGCTCGATCAGACGGCGCGGCAATCGGGTGCTCTGAAACAGCGCGCCGCCAAACCGCACGACGGCCTTGGCGACTTCAGGGGAATGCGCCAGCACACGTGTCATCCCTTGCTCGAGCGGTGTCGCACCGTCCGCGTGAGTGAGCGCGCGCAGATCGCTGTCCCAATCTTGCACCGGCAATTTGGAAAGTCGGGTCATCCGAATTCTCCTCTGCAGCGCAGCAGCCCTTGCGCCGGCCTCCAGACTAGGTGACTTTGCCGTATCTCGGCAATCTACTACCATCCTAAGCTACCATAGTAACCTGGCTTACCGGCAGCAGAGCTGGCTGCGCAATGGCGCGAACGTTGCTGCGGGTAGATTGGCGGCATTCCGTCCCCCTAGAATGCATTCAGGGGACGGATCTCATCGTAAGGCGCCCTGATACCGGAGAGTTGTATGAGCGAACTATCTCGTCGAGCGGCCCGTAAGAGCTCCATCGCCGGTAGCGGCGCGGAGTGGCCACCCAGCTGGAACACGTTGCCGCATGGCATCAGTACCGGCCGCTACATCGACCCTCGCTTCATGCGTCTGGAATACGAGCGCCTGTGGAGTCGCGTGTGGCAGGCGGCCGCTCGGCTCGACGAAATACCCGGTACCGGCGATTACACCGTTTACGACATCGGGGACCAGTCGATTCTGGTGGTGCGCGTCGACGAGAAAACGGTCAAGGCCTACTACAACGCCTGCCCGCATCGCGGCACCGCGTTGGGCAAGGGGACCGGGACGTTCCCAAGTTGCCGGATCATGTGCCCCTTCCACGGCTGGCGCTGGAATCTCGCCGGGGAGAATCAGTTCGTGCTGGAGCGGCAGGAATTTCGCAACGGCCAGTTGCGCGATAGCGACGTTGCCCTCAAGGAGGTCAAGGTCGCCTTGTTCGCCGGCTTCGTATTCATCAACATGGATCCGAACGCCGAGCCGTTCGATGACTTCATCGCGCCCGTACGCGATGCGGTCGAGGGGCTGGCCATCGGCGACATGCACCACTACTGGTGGAAATCGATTCCGGTGCCGGCTAACTGGAAAGTGGCGCAAGAGGCCTTCTTCGAGGCATTCCATGTCCCGGCGACCCATCCGCAGCTGGAGAAGGGCGGAGCTGAGGTGATTCTCGGCAAAAGCGACAAAGCCGAGTTCACGCACCGTTATGTTACCTATGACGTATACCCGCATGGGCACGGCGCCTTTTACGGCGGCAAAAAAACCCCGATGGCCGGCCACGTCAACAATCTGAAGGGCGATCCGCTGGAAGAGATGGCCGCGCGGCTGAAACTGCTCGTCGACGGTATGGATGCCATGGTGCTGCAGGAGGACATCGACGTCTTGCTGTCGCTTCGCGGTAAACCCATCCCCGCCGACTCGAGCCTGGGTGGCGAGTACGTGAAAGCGCTGTACGCGGATGCGGCGGCTCGCCAGCGCCCGATGCCCAAGCTCGTCCCGGAGATTCTGGGCATGTGGGGCGGCGAGATTTTCATTTTCCCGAACCTGATGATCTTGCCCCAGGCGGGTAACGCAATGATCTACCGCGTGCGGCCGAATGGGTCCGACCCCGACAGCTGCACATTCGAGATTCTCTCCACCCGGACGCTGCCCGCCGCGGTCAAGCCCCCGCGACCGACCATGGAGACTGTGACGGATCTTCAAGATCCCGAGCAGATTCTGCTCATTCCGCGGCAGGACCTCAGCAATATTCCGCGCATGCAGAAAGGCATGCACGCGCACGGACTCGAGCACACCTGGCTCGCGGAGGACCAGGAGAAGATCATCCTGAACATGCATCAGGAGCTCGATCGGTATTTACGCGCCGACTGACATGACGCAGCCCCGCATCTCGCCCGTGCTGCCTCCCGAATGGACCGGTGAGGTCCTCGACGCGGTCAGCGCCTTCCCGAACGGTCGCGACTTCGTCTTGTCGCACCATCGGCTCGGGGAGTCTCCCGGCGGCATGAACGCGCTGGGCACGATGCTGCGCCATCCTGCGCTCGCAAAGGCATTTCTGACTTTCAACAACCATATTTCGGTAGCGAGCACCCTGTCGAAGCGCATCCGCGAGCTGCTGATCCTGCGAATCGGCTGGCTGAGGCAGTCGGAATACGAGTTCATTCAACACCTGATATTGGGTGCCCGCGCAGGCTTGAGCGAAGCGGAGCTCGAGCGCGTCCAGCTCGGCCCCGACGCCCCCGGCTGGGATCCCCTGGACGCCGACTTGATGCGTGCAGTGGACGAGCTGGATGCCAATGCCTGCATCTCGGAGGCGACTTACGCACGCCTCGCTGCGCGTTTCAATGCGCAGCAACTGCTGGATCTGGTGTTCACGGTCGGTTGCTACGATGTGCTCTCGATGGCGTTCAAATCGTTCGCCGTGGCGCTCGAGCCGGGCACGACACCGCTCGATGCGGCCGTGCGGGCACGCATGTACCACGGCGGGTAGATTCCCTGGCTGGACAATCACCACAGTCTATGGACTCGACAATTCGAGGCGTTCCTCTTGCCGATGAGTCCGTGGGTGCGCTGACCCTCGGCGGATTCCTGCGCGAGGTTTGTCGCACCAATGGCGGCAAGGAGGCGCTGGTTTTCCACCCGCCCGCCGGGCCGGTCATCCGACGCACGTACGCGGACGTCTGGCAGGAGGCGTGCTTGGTCGCACGAGCGCTGATCGCGCGCGGCGTAACCAAGGACACACGCGTCGGGTTGCTTGCCACGAACCGGCCGGAATGGATCAGCGGGATGTTCGGTATCGCGATGGCCGGCGGTACCTGTGTCGCCCTGAGCACCTTCGCCAAGGGGGCGGAGCTCGAATATCAGCTGCGCATCGGCGATGTTTCGGTGCTCATCTTCGAGCGCTCGGTGATCGGCCGGGATTTCGCCGCCGAGCTCATGGAATTTTGCCCCGAGCTCGCAGGGGTGCAGCCCGAAGTGAGAGCGACACGGCTCCCATTCCTGCGCAGAGCGGTCTGCATCGGCGATATGCCCGCGGGCGCCTTCGAGAGCTGGCCGGAATTCCTGAAGAACAACCTCGCGCCGGCCGCGCTGCTGGAAGCGGTCGCCGCCGAGATCGCGCCGACAGATCGCGGCCTGGTGTTCTTTTCTTCGGGCACGACCGCGAAGCCGAAGGCCATCGTGCACGCGCACCGCGCCGCGGCACTGATGTGCTGGCGATGGCGCCACATCTTCGCGCTGGATCCGGACGTCCGCACCTGGAGCTGCGAACGGCTTCTTCTGGTCGGGCAATTTCGCGATGGCGTTGGGCTCGACGCTGGCTGCCGGCGGGTGCCTCGTATTGCAACGGCATTTCGATACGGGTGAGGCGCTACGACTCATGCAGACCGAACGCGTCACCATGCCGATTGGTTGGCCCCATCAGTGGGCGCGACTGGTCGCCGATCCCGCCTGGAACGAGGTCGACCTGAGCTCTCTGCATTACGTGGGCGAGCGTTTGCCGACGCGCAATCATCCCACCGTGAAGTCCGATTGGCAGGAGCCCATGTCGGCATACGGGAGCACGGAGACCTTCACCCTCGTGACGGTGCATCCGAGCGGCACTCCGGCCGAGGTTGCCGCAGACAACCATGGCGTGCCGTTGCCCGGCAATACGATCCGGATCATAGAGCCCATGTCGGGCCGAGTGTTGCCCAGAAACGAGGCCGGCGAGATTGCCGTCAAGGGTCCCACCTTGATGCTCGGCTATTTGCGCGTTGCTCCGGAAGACGTGTTCGACGCAGAGGGCTTTTTCTGGACCGGTGACGGCGGATTCGTCGATTCCGAGGGCAGGCTTCACTGGCAGGGGCGTTTGAACGACATCATCAAGACGGGCGGCGCCAATGTCTCGCCTCCCGAGATCGACGCGGTGCTGGCCGACTGCCCGGGAGTCAAGATAGCCGCGACGGTGGGCGTACCGCATGACACGCTCGGCGAAATGGTGGTTGCCTGCATCGTGCCCGAGGCGGGGGTGACTCTGGACGAGGACCAAGTGCGGGCGTTCGTCGCCAAGCGCCTTTCGAGCTACAAGGTGCCGCGGCGAGTGCTATTCATGCAGGAAGCCGAGCTCACATTGACCGGATCGAACAAAGTCAAGCTCGCCCCGCTGCGCGAGCTCGCGGCACGCCGCCTTCAGTGACGCCATCCGCGGATCGAGCTGCCGGCATCGCAGCTGACGATCTCGCAATCGATGAATCGCGCCTCGTCGGAGGCGAGGAACAGCGCCAGCGCCACGATGTCCTCGGCCGTGCCGTTGGCTTTCAGCAATTGCGTGCTCTGCACACGGGCGTAGGTCTCGGCCGGCAACGAGGCTTTGTTCGCCGGTGTTTCCATGAGTCCGGGCGCGATCGCGTTGACCCGGATGCCGTCCTTGGCAAACACGTGCGCCATGCCGTAGGTCATGGAGTTGAGAGTCGCCTTCGTGACGCCGTAGGCCGAGGCGGGCACGTAGCTCGCCATCGACGACTGGTTCAAGATCACGCCCTTGGCACTTGCGAGGGAGCTGCGAATCGACTGGGCCAGTATGAGGGGCGCGATGCTGTTGATCGCCAGGAAATGGAGCCACTTTTCCTGACTCAGCGTCTCGAACCCATAGTTGATCTCTCCATAGGCGATCCCGGCATTGTTATAGAGCACGTCGATACGCGGGTGCGCCTTGCAAATCCGGGCACCGAATTCCTTGATCTCGACTTCGACGCCCAGATCGACGCGGTGCGTCGAGCTGACCGCACCCTCCTTGCCCGCTAGCGTCGCCGTCTCTTGCATCCCCGGCTCATCGACGTCCGTGAGGATCAGCCCCGCGCCCTCGCGCGCGAAGCCGAGCGCGAGCGCCCGCCCGAGCCCGCCACCCGCTCCCGTGATCAAGACCAGCCTGCCCGCATAGCGCGTTGCCACGAGTGCTCTCCGTTCGTTCTAAATGTGAGTCAACCGTTCATTGCGCGAACGAATATCCGCCGTTGACGGGATAGGTTTGTCCGGTGATCCAGGACGCCGCATTCGAGCACAGGAACAGCGCCATATGCGCGACGTCGTCGGGCTTGCCGAAACGCCGGATCACATAACGCGACAAGCGAGCCTTGGCATGGTCGCCGGCGAGAAATTCCGCCTTGGCCGGCTCCGCCATTTGCGGCTCCAGCGTCGACAGAGAAATCGCGTTCGACGTGATGCCGTAGCGGCCCACCTCCTTCGCAATCGCGCGCACGAAGCCGGCGGCACCGGCTTTGGCCGACGAGTAAGCCACGAGCCCCGCCTCGCCCACGCGACCCGCGTCCGAAACGACGGTGACGACCCTGCCCGTGCCTCGTTTGATCATGCCCGGCAACGCGACATGACAGCAGTTCATGACGCCCTGCAGATTGGTCCGGAAATAGCGATCCCAGTCTTTGGGCTCGCTCTCCCAGAACGGAGGAGACCGCCCCATCGACGCTTCAGGACCCGCGTTGCCGGCATTGTTCACGAGCAAGGTGATCGATCCAAGCGTGGCCTCTACCGCACGCATGACGCGCTCGACGGCGGCGTGATCGCCCACATCGGCCGGCGCCGCCATCGCGCGTACGCCCAGCGCCCCGATCTCCTCGACCACCGCCTGCGCGCGCTCGGCGACGAAATCATTCACCGCCACGCCGCCGGCATTGTGCCGCGCAAGGGCGAGCGCAATGGCGCGGCCCGCTCCCTGTCCTGCGCCGCTGACGAAGGCGATTTGTCCGCCGAGATCGAGCGGATCCGCGCCGATCATGCCCCGTCGCCTTTGATGACTATCAGCACTGTCGTATAGTAACTCGACCCGACCAGAGGTTCATTCGTGGAATCCGATACTCGCTACCATCCTAGCCCCGATCAGCTCGCGCTGGCGAGCACGATCGAGGAATCGCTCGTGCCGCTCCTTCCGATCTCGCGACTGCATGCCTCGCCCACGGAGGACGACCGAACGTGGTCGAGCCTCGACGAGATCGGCATCTTCGGTATCACGGCAACCGAAGAGGCCGGAGGAAGCGGCCTCGGTGCCGTCGAAGAGGCGTTGATCGCGATGGCGCTCGGCCGACAACTGGCGGCTCCCTCGGTACTGGCGACCATGGGCGCGGCGCATGCGGCGCCAATCGCCGGCGCCCCCGGATTGAAGGGACGGCGGATTGCCGCAGGCTTGCAGCGCGGCGATCGCACAGTCGTGGTGGAAGACGGCGCTGCCGATTTGGTGCTCGTACGCGCGCCCACCGGTGCCGGCGTCTACGTGACGGGTTCCGTCACGACGAATTCCGTCGCGCGGGGCTCCGCCGCGTCGCGCCCCCTCGACCGCCGCCTCTGGCTCGCCGACTTGAGCGAATGCGACTTGTTCGGGGAGCCGCTTGCGCGCTTCGATGACTCACGGCTCCTGCGGTTGCGATTGATCGATGCGGCTGCGCTTTCGGGGATTGCCGCAACCGCGCTCGACATGGCCGTCTCCTACGCGCGCACGCGCGAGCAGTTCGGTCGCCCCATCGGCAGCTTCCAGGCCATCAAGCACCATTGCGCCAATATGGCCATCTCCGCGAACTGTGCCCGCGATCAAGTGAGCTTCGCAGCGGTCGCCGTCGACGACAAGCGCGCCGACGCGGCCCTGCAAGTCGAGTGCGCTCTCTGGGTGGCGGGATCGGCCGCGCTCGAGAACGCGGGAAAGAACATTCAGATCCACGGCGGGATCGGCTTCAGCGATGAGGCGGATCCGCACCTATTGCTGAAGCGCGCCCAGCTTCTGATCACCCTCGCGGGAGGCCTCGAGGCCGCCAATCGGCGTGTCGCCGAGGCGGGCTCGTGGCAATAGAGCTTTCCGAGGAAGTCGCCGCCAAGCTCGAAGCCCTGGCGATCCGGCGCGGAACCTACACGCTCGAGCCGTTGAACCGCATTCAGAAATTCATCGCGGCGCGGCTGACCGAGGCCGCGCGCGACATCCCCACCTTCCCGCTGTCGATGGACATCGCCGTCGACGCGCTGCTCGCGCTGCGCCTGCGTTACAACGACGCAAACGGCTCGCGTATCTCCGTGAACGACTTCATGATCAAGGCGTGTGCCCTCGCCCTGCAAGAGGTTCCGGCCGTCAACTCGAGCTATACGCCGCTCGGCTTCGTGCGGCACCGGCACGCCGACATCGCGGTCGCCGTTGCCACGGACTTCGGTCTCATGACACCGATCGTCTTCGCAGCCGAGGAGAAAGGGATCGCCCGCATAGCGGCGGAGGCGCAGGATCTCAGGGAACGCGCCCGCGCTCAGCGACTGCAGGCGGACGAATATGTCGGCGGCACCTTTACCGTCTCGAATCTGGGGATGTTCGGCATCACGAGCTTCGCTTCCATCATCAACCCGCCGCATGCCGCCATCCTGTCGATCGGCGCGGCCAAGGCGACACTGATCGCAGGCGAGCCGCTGCGCTCTGTCACCTCGATCAACGTCACGCTGACGTGCGATCACCGGGTGATCGATGGCGTCATCGGGGCGAAATGGCTGAATGCATTGCGCAGCATCCTCGAGCAGCCGGACCGGTTGGTCAGTTGACCCCGAAGCCATTACTCTTCAATGGAGACCTCGAAGTGAAAGACCGCGTTGCCCTCGTCACAGGCGCCTCCTCTGGTATCGGCGCCGCCACCGCGGAGCTGCTCGCCCGCGAGGGGGCCCTCGTCGCCGTCGTGGCGCGGCGAGCCGATCGATTGGACGATCTGGTGAAACGCATCCAGGCCGCCGGGCATCGCGCCGCTGCCTTTCCCGCGGACATCGCGCGAGAGCCCGAGGCGCGCAAAGTCGTGGCGGATGTCCTGGCGCGCCACGGGCGCATCGACATCCTCGTCAACGGCGCCGGCATCGTGCGTCCGGGCAGCGTCGAGACCGCCGATCCTGCCGCCTGGCGCGAGCAGATCGATATCAACCTGCTGGCGGCGATGTACCTCTCCCAGGGCGTGCTGCCCGGCATGCGAGCGCGCCGCGATGGGCACATCGTCACGGTCTCCTCCACGGCCGGCCGCTACGTGGGTACCCGCCACAGCGGCTATACGGCGAGCAAACACGCCGTGAATGCGTTTTGCGAGACATTGCGCCAGGAGGTTGCCGAGCTCGGCATCCGGGTGACGATCGTGGAGCCGGGCGCAACCGCCACGGAGGTACACGAGAGCATACCGGATGCGTCCGACCGCGCCGCGATGACTCAGCACATCACCAAGCAAGGCAACATGCGTGCCGAGGATGTCGCCAACGCGATTCTGTTCGCACTCGAGCAACCGCCCAACGTCAACGTGCGCGAAATCTGGCTGGCGCCCACGGCTGCCGTTCGTTAGTGTGCGTGACGACGATCCATGCCTGACGACTTAGACAACGGTCGAAGACTGATCGGCGGTCGTTCGATTCGCTGGAGCGAGGAGCGCGCCGCGAACGCCTACGGCCGCGGTCTGTGGACCCGCGACACGCTGGCCGATGCGCTGCACGCGGCCGCAAGGCAGACCCCGCAACGGGTGCTGCTGGTCGATGGCAGCTCGCGACTCGACTGCAAGACGCTGCATGCACAGGCGATGCGGCTGGCGCAAGCGATGCTGGCCCGGGCGCCGGCGGGGAGCGTCGTGTCGTTCATGCTGCCGAACTGGCACGAGGCCGCCGTGCTTTATCTGGCCGCAACGCTTTCGGGGATGGTGGTGAATCCGATTCTGCCCTCGCTCCGTGATCGCGAGCTCGCATTCATCCTGAACGATGTGCAGACACGGCTGATCTTCGTGCCCTCGGCGCTGCGCCAGCAAGACTACGCGGCGATGCTCACCCGCGTCGTGAAGCAACTCGGCACACCGCCGGAAGTCATCGTGCTGCGCGGCGAAGCGAGAGGCCATACATCATGGGATGCGCTGCTCGAGGAGACGCGAGCGCCGCAGCCATTGCCCGCGATCGAGGCGGACGCCGTGAGAATGGTGCTCTACACCTCGGGAACGACCGGGCGCCCCAAGGGGGTTATGCACAGTCACAACTCGATCCATGCGCTCATCAACCAGCTGCGCGAGCACTGGCTGATCGAGCGCGGCGACAAGTTTCTGGTCCCCTCGCCGATCGCGCATATCGGCGGCTCGATCTATGCGTTCGAATCGCCGCTCCTGCTCGGCACGACCGCCGTGCTCATGGACCGCTGGGATGCGGACGAGGCCGTGAGGCTGATGGACGCGGAAGGCTGCACGCACATGGCCGGCGCGACGCCCTTTCTCGAGCAGTTGCTCGCCGCGGCTCGGCGCGCGGCGACGCGGCTGCCGCGCCTCAAGGTGTTCGTCTGCGGCGGAGCGTCCGTGCCGCCCTCCCTGATACGCAGTGCCGCAGCTTATTTCGAGCGCGCCGTGGTCACGCGCGTCTATGGGTCCACGGAAGTTCCCGTCACGACGGTCGGCGTGACGCAAGCGCAGGACGCCGCCCACGCCGCGGACACCGATGGCCGCGCGGGTCTCGCCGAGATCAAATTGATCGATAACAATGCGGCCCCCGCGGGCGAGGGCGAGATCCTTGCGCGCGCTCCGCAGATGTTGGTCGGTTACTTGCATCCCGAGGATGAAACGGAGACGTTCGATTCGGAGGGTTATTTCCGGACCGGCGACCTCGCCCGTTGGGTGGATGGCAGCTATCTGGTGGTGACCGGTCGAGCCAAGGACATCATCATTCGCAACGGCGAGAACATATCCCCCAAGGAGGTCGAGGATATTCTGATCGGCCATCCCGACATTGCGGAAATCGCCATCGTCGGTCTGCCCGATGCGCGCACCGGCGAGCGTGCGTGCGCCGTGATCGTATCGCGCAATCCACCGGGACCGGAGGTCGCGAGCCTCGGCGCGTTTCTCGACGCGCAGGGCGTCGCCAAATTCAAGATCCCCGAACAAGTCGTCCTCTGGGACGCGCTGCCCAAGAACGATGCAGGAAAAGTCTTGAAGCATCAGATCCGCGCGGCGCTTGCCGCGCCGACACCGCCGGACGCTCGCAAGAGCTGACGGCCAGGAGCACGATGAGCCTTATGTCCGACTCGATTTCCACTTTCCGACGCAAGGCACGCGCATGGCTGAAAGCCAACGTGCCTGCCGAGTTGGCGCCCGAGGATGGGCCCGCCTCGCGCGACTTCGTTCTCGCCTGGCAGAAAGCTCAGGCCGCCGGAGGCTGGGCGGGAATCGCGTGGCCGAAGGAGGTGGGCGGCCGCGGTCTGTCGGTGCTCGAGCAGATCGTCTGGTTCGAGGAATACGCCCGCGCCGGCGCCCCCTCCCCGCTCAACGCGTCGTTCGTCGGATTGAATCACGCCGGACCCACCTTGATCGCGTGCGGCACGTCCCGAGCAGAAGGCCTATCACTTGCCGAAAATCCTCGCTGGCGAGGTCATCTGGTGCCAGGGTTTTTCGGAGCCCGGTGCCGGGCTCGGATCTCGGCGAGTCTCAGAACACGCGGCCGGGTCGAGGGCGATGAGCTCGTCATCGACGGACAAAAGATCTGGTCGAGCTTCGCCGACATCGCCGACTGGCAGGAGCTGCTGATCCGCACCGATCCGGCGGCGCGCACCTCCTCGGCGCTCTCCTGGGTCATTTGCCCGATGAGCACCCAGGAATCACGGTGCGTCCGATCCGCACCATGGCGGGACCGCGCAAGTACTGCGAGGTATTCTACGACTCGGTGCGCGTGCCGTCTGTCCAATGTCGTGGGCGGCTTGAACAACGGCTGGTCGACCGCGATGTCGACGCTCAGCTTCGAGCGCGGCACCGCGGCTCTCGCCCTGCTGATCGGACTCACGCTCAAGGTCGAGAAGCTGCTCGCCGACTGTCCCGCCGACCGACCTGAAATGCGCCTGAGGCTCGCGCGACTGCGCGCCGAGGGCGCGTCGATCCGTGCGACCACGTATCGCTTCGCGCTCAACTCCGAGAACGCCGTGCCCGATGCCGGCGGATCGATCATTCGTCTGGCGTTCGCCGAGTTTGCGCAGCGCGTGACCGCAGCCGCCGTCGACCTTTACGGCATCGACGCGCCCGAAGTCATCGGCATGCATGGGTGGGGCCACGACTATCTGGACGCCTTCTCCGAGACGATCGCGGGCGGCGCGGCCGAGATTCAGCGCAACATCATCGCAGAGCGCGTCCTCGGACTGCCTAAGGGACCGCGCTGAGCGCATCGGCGTGTCGCCGAAGCATTCCTCGGCGACGGCGAGCGCCTGGCCGCCGCGTCCCCCGAGCTCGGAGAGCAACGCCTTCAGGCGATAAGTCCAGAGGTGCAGCGGATGCTCGAGCGTCATCCCCATCGCGCCGAGCATCTGATGCACGTCGTAGATGATGCGCGTGGCGCTTTCCTGTGCATGCAGCGCCGCGAGCGCCGCATCGCCCGGATCCGCCGTGTCCGCGGCTTTCAGTGCGAGCCAGCGCACGCCGCCGGCGAGGACGGCGCACTCGGCCATGCGATGGCGCAGCGCCTGGAACGTGCCGAGCGGTCGCCCGAACTGCTTGCGCTGGGTGAGATGATCGACCGCCGATGCCACCGCGGCGTGCGCCAGAGCCCGCTCGCCTCCGCACGCAAGCGCGACACGCAGCCACTTGCGAACGTTCGCCGCCTCATCGCGCGATAGCGGCGTCGTCTCGGCGCTGCCCTTCCATCGTCCCATCGGGTACGCGAACAACGACTCGACCGGCTCGACATCGCTCGCGGCCGGCGCGCGAGACCGATGTCGCTCGCCCTCGATGACCAGGATCGTGCGCGCCGCCGCGACGAAGCGGCCGGGACGGCCGTTGCTCGACGACCGCCAGAGGGCGCGGCCACTCGCCCGGAAGCTGCGGACGCACCAGCATGGAGAGCGCGATCTCCGCCGCGTACGGCAGCACGCGCCAATCGCTCGACCGCCATCGCCGCGCACAGATCGCGCCGAGCTCGGGAACCTGAGCGATATCGAAGTACTGACCCTCCTCCAGCTCCTTGTCCAGCTCGTGCCCGAGCAGGGCGAACCCGCGAAACTCGGTGGGCTTGGCCTCGAATTGCGCGGCGAGCTTGTCGATGGCCTCCACCAGCGCACTCTGATCGGCGGTGAGCCTGAAATCCATCAGCGCGGCTCCCGCGGCAGCTTGAGCAGATCGGTGGCGATCAGATTGAGCTGAATCTCCGCGGCGCCCGAGGCGATGCCGGCGACGATGGCGCGCTGATGATGCGCGAGCAGCATGGCCTCGCCGCCGGACAACGCTTCCGGCACATGCTCGACCACGAACTCATGCACGGCGCGCTCTGCCATCACCGTGGCGAATCGGGCGGCGCTCGCCTCGGGACCCGTCGGTATTCCATGTTGCCTCTGATCGACGATGCTGTAGCTGTAGAAACGCGCCGCCTCGCAGGCCGCGCGAGCCCTTGCGGCCTGCTCGATCGCGCCGTGTCCGAAGCGACCCGCTCGCTCGAGCATCGACACCGCCCGGTGCAGCATCTTGGTCGCGAGCGCGAAGCGCGGAATGCCGACGCGCTCGAGCGAGAGCGCCGCTGCGCGCAATCTCCCACGCCTGCCCTTCCGCGCCGAGCAGCGCACTGCGCCGGCACCTCGACGTTGTCCCAGAACACCTCGTGAATGTCGCCTTCACCGATGAGACTCGGAATCTCGCGCACGATGATGCCGGGCGTATCCATCGGCACCAGGAACACGGAGATGCCGTCGCGTCCGGGAGTCGTCCTCGCGAGCAGAAAGCAAGTGTCGGCGTGCTGCGCGTAAGAGGTCCAGATTTTCTGGCCGTTGATGCGATAGCTCGACCCGTGCTTCTCCGCGCGTGTCCGCAGCGAGGCGAGGTCGGAGCCCGCCTCCGGCTCGGAGAATCCCTGGCACCAGATGGTCTCGCCGCGCGCCATCGGCGGAATGTATCGGGCCTGCTGCTCCTCGGAACCGAAGCGCATCAGCGTCGGACCGATCCAGTTGACGTTCATGTACTGACCGCCGCGCGGCTCGCCGGCCTCCCACATTTCCTCCGCCAGGATGAACGCGGTCCAGGCGCCGGCATCGCGGCCGCCCCAACGTTTGGGCCAATGAGGCACCAGCAGGCCGGCTTCCGCCAGCTGTCCGCAGAATCTTTCTCGAGAAGGCGCTCTGTGCCTCCGAAGCGGGCCCGTGCGCCAGCGACTCCCAGTCGCTTCGGCAGATTGGCCGCCAGGAAGGCCCGCACGGTGGAGCGGAATGTCTGTTGCTCAGCGTCCCAAGCGAAATGCATCAGGTATTATACTGAGCCACGACACGCAATGCTGGCGCGATTAATACCGGAGAAAGAATGGCGACCGAGGTCATCCTACCCAAGATCGGATTTTCAATGAGTGAGGGTACTCTGGCGGAGTGGCTGGTCAAGGATGGCGCGACAGGTCACGGCCGGAGCGCCGCTCTTCTCTCTGGAAAGCGACAAGTCGGCCACCGAGGTCGAGTCGCCGGCCACGGGCGTGCTGCGTGTATTGAAGCCCGTCGGAGAAGTCTATCCGGTGGGAACCGTCATCGGCCTCATCGAATAACGGCCGGGCGCCGGCCCCATCCGGTCCGGGCCGCTCAAGGTCAGTGCAGCCTCGCCGTTCCAGCCGAGCCGACCGATCTGATGGCACAGGCGCGGACGGCGACTTCCTGGATGACTTCGGCGAAGACGGCTTTCGGGAGGGATTGGAAATCCTCATCGCCTCCGCCGACGAGGAAGCGCGGTTCACCGAGCGCGGCCGCGCGGCATTCGACGGTCAAATCGTTAATTTCCTGTCCCGGCGGCTGGAGGTGGAGCACTGCTACGCAGAGCATCCGGAGATCGACGAGCAGGAGATCGAGGCGCCGCTCATTGGCCTGGGGTTACCGCGGACCGGATCGACGGCGCTCGGCTACTTGCTGGCGCAGGACCCTGCAGCCCGCTTCCTCCGCACCTGGGAATCGATCGCGCCCTGCCCGCCGCCCGAGGCACGGACGCAACACGATGACCCGCGCATCGCCGTGGCCGAGCAATCGCTGGCGCGGCGCGAGGCACTCTTTCCGCGCATGAAGATCATGCTGCCGGCATCGCCGAGCCGGACCGACCGAATGCCAGCCTTCATGGGCCATGACTTCAAGTCGCAGATCTTTCAGGCGTTCGCGCATATCCCGAGCTACGTCGATTGGCTCACTCACGAGGCCGATCTCGTGCCCACCTATCGCTACGTCAAACGGGTGCTGAAGCTCCTGCAATGGCATTGCCCGCCCACGCGCTGGCGGCTGAAGAATCCGACTCACTCGCTCTTCATCGACGCGCTGGTTCAGGTTTTTCCCGATGCACGCTTCTGGATGACGCATCGTGACGTCACGCAGCGTCCTGCCGTCGGTGTGCGATCTCTACTTCGAGCTCTCGCAAGCGTATTCGGACCACGTCGACAAGCATCTACCTCGGACGGCAGAATTCCGAATGGACCGAGCTCGGCTTGCGGCGGCTGATCGCCTATCGCGACGCAGGTCGGATCATCGCTTTTTCGACGTGCTACTTCGGGCCCTTCCAAAAGGATCCCTTCCCGATGCTCGAGAAACTCTACGCATTCCTCGGCGAGGAGCTGACCGACGCAGACGCGTGCGCGCATGCAGCCCTGGCGCGAGAGTGCGCCGCGCGACAAGCACGGCGTTCACAGCTACGACCCCGCCGATTTCGGCATCGATCTCGAAGCGCTCCACGAGCGATTCCGGTTCTACTCGGAGCGCTTCGACTTGGCGACCGCGGCGTGACGCCGCGCCGCGCACGGAGGACGATCGCGATGAGCATCTCGCTCGATGAGCTGCGTAACGGCTCGGAGCTCGACAAGGACCTGGTGTTTCCGCAAAAGCCCTCGCACCCCGAGATGCGCGAAAGCACCTCGATCTGGATGTTCGACGAGACGGGTGCCTTCGGCTTTCCGCGCATGGGCGTCGAAGCCGAGGCCGCCGTGCTGGGACAATCGCCTGTTCCAGGCCAACTTCGCGTTCGCCGACGGTCGCATCATGAATGGCGCGGGCCGCGGCGCACCGCCCTCGCCCTTCGGGCCCGACGGCAAGCCCACGCGTGCTCGGCGCCGGCGCCATCAGTTTCCGATGCGTGGAGCCGTTTCGGCGCTGGACCATGGCCTTCGATGGCCTGGCGATCGACGGCCACGTGTCGCAGCAAATCGCGAGCACGCTCGATCCCAACCGGCGCACGCAGGTGCGGCTCGAAGCCGAGATGATCATGGAAACGCCGGCCTGGATTCAGGCGTCGGACGAGAAGAACGCGACGCTCGAGGACAGTCTCATGGGCCTCGGCTACCGGTTCGAGCATCTGTTCCGGGCCGAGGGCGTCTTCCACGTCGATGGCGAGGCGCGAACGTTCAAAGGGACGGGTCTGCGAATCCATCGGCAAAGCATTCGCAGGCTGGAGGGCTTTTTCGGCCACTGCTGGCAGTCGGCGCTGTTTCCCGACGGTCGCGCATTCGGATTCATTACCTATCCACCGAAGCCCGACGGGACGGAGACGTACAACGAGGGTTACATCTATCAGAACGGCCGGATGATCAAGGCCAAGGCGGTGAAGATCCCCTGGCTGCGCCGCATCGTCGGCGCCGGCGACGATGTCTCCCTCGAGCTCGAATCCGAGCTCGGCCGAACCCGCATCGAGGGAACCACCACGCTTGCCACGTTCCGAGTCGGCAACCCGGACATCGGCGGTCTCAATCTGCAGCAGAGCGGCGCACTCTATCGCTGGGACGGCGAGACCGCCTACGGCATGATCGAGCGCTCGAGTCACGAGAGCTTGACCACCATCGGCTGACTCGCGAGGCCGCGTTAAAGAGGATTCACGGGAACCTCGGGCTGCGGCTCGGCAAATGCGGGCGGGGCGCCACGGCGCTCATGATACAGCGTGGCCAAGAACCCGCTGATTGCCAGAAAGATTGCTCCTCCGATAAAGGCGTGGGTGTAGCTTCCCGTCGCTTCCTGGCTCCTCGCGATCAAGAACGGCGAGAGCGTGATCACCGGAACGAACATCATGCACAGCCCGAACGCGCGCCCCATGCCCTCCGCGCCGAATTCGACAGCGATCGCCGCGGCGAGAAGCGTGAACACCCCGCTGCCGAGACCTATTAAGAGACAGCCGGCGACGATGATCGGTAAGTCCGAACCGAGCGCCAACAGCAGCGAGCCCGTTACCATGAGCACGGCGAGTCCGATGAAGGGCAACCGATTGCCGAAGCGATCCGATAGCAGCCCGAGCACGAGCGTGGCGACGACGTGCATTGCGCTCAACAGCGACAGCAGCGTGGCGCCGGTTTGCCGGCTGAGGCCATGGCTTGTCGCATACGGCACGATGTTCTGCACGGCCGCACCGCTGAGCGCGACGAGCGGCAAGTAAATCCCGACCAGCAGCCAGAAATTCTTGCGCTTGATGACCTCGCGCCAGCTCATCTGCGTTCCCCCACCGGCCCCATGCCCGTGATGACCCGCTGCTGCGCTCTCACCCGTTAGATAGTATCGCCCCTCCTCTTCGGACGGCCGGTTGCGCACCACGACTAGCATGATCGGTACGACGATGACCGCGACGAACACCCCGCCGCCCCACCAGATCATGCGCCAGCCGACCAAGGGCAGGAGCGGGCTGATGATCTGCGGCAACACGACGCCCGCCAAGCCGATCCCGAACGCACTCAGTCCGAAGGCCAAGCCTCGGCGGCGAACGAACCAGCGCGAGATGAGCGCGTTGGCCACCACGGCCGTGCAGAACGTGAGGGCGGGAGCAGCGAGCACGCCGTAGAGCACCAGCAGTTGCCAGGAGGCGGTGACCGATCCCACGCAGAATGTAAAAGAGCGCCATGCCGAGAAGCCCGCTGACGAGCAATCTGCGCGCCGGGTATTTATCCGCAAGCGCGCCGACGAAGGGTGAGACGATGGCGGCAACCGTGCCCATGATCGCAACGGTCAGCATAAGATGGCTGATGGGCGTATTCAGGTCTTTCGACCAACCCGGCAGGAACTGGGACAGCGCGTTGTAGGTGAGGCCGTTCCCCATCGCTTGAGAAAGGATGCACACGGCGACGATGTTCCAACCGTGATACCAGCCGCGTGGCGCCGCGATCGATGCATTTGCATTCATTGAGTTTGTATCCTTGACAGGCCAGCCCCCAGCCTGCGGTTATCGGACTTAGGAAGCGGATTCGACCTCGACCGCCGTGAAGATTCTGATCGTCGACCGGTCGAACAGATTCTCTTCGTCCTTGGCCAGCGCGGTGGTCTTCTCTGTATCGGCCACGAGACTTTGAATACTGCGTTGGAAGTCCGCTTCCGAGTCGAACCAGGCCTCGGTGACGCAATCGTAGGATGAAGCGTCGCCGGCGGCCAACGCGCTGTCGAGCGGCGTCAAATAGTTCCGCCGGTACTCAGCGCATCATCGGCGTAATCTTCCTGACGAGCACTGAGTGGTGCTTCTCGTAGTAGTCGCGGAACTCATCCATGCTCATTCCGGGCTTGCGCCTGGCCATAATGATCAGCTTGAACATGGCTCGATCCCCCGTGCTCGATTCGCCAGCCCTTACTCTATAGTACGAGAACCAAATTGGCCTTGCCTAGCAGGGAAACGATGTTAGATCCCGAGCGTCTGGACTTCGTTCGCGGCGATACCACGCGCCTTGCCATACCCGCGCATGGCAGGGCGTTGCGCACCGCCGGCGAGGCGTTCTTGACCGATGCGTTGCGGACGTTCGGGTCGATTTCCCCGCAGAACCGCATCACCCGAATCACCCACTTCGAGCCGTTCCGCGGCGGCAATTCGGGCGAGAAGGTTCTCCTGACCGTCGAATATCAGCGCCCAGAGCCGGGGCTACACACCGACCTTTTCGTCAAATTCTCCCGCGACTTCAGCGACGCGTTCCGCGATCGTCGGCGCCATGAGTTGGCGGCCGAAGTCCGGCTCGCTGTCCTGTCGCGCCTTCCCGCCTTTCCGATTCCGGTCCCTGCCGCCTATTTTGCGGATTTCCACGGCGAATCCGGCACGGGCATTCTCATCACGCAGCGCATCGCCTTCGGCTGCGGCAACATCGAGCCGCTCCATCCGAAATGCCGGGACCACGAATTGTCCGAGCCGCTCGCCTATTATCGGGCGATCGTATCGACCCTCGCTCGGCTCGCCGCGGCCCATAAGTCGGGGATGCTTTCCCCACAAGTCGATGCGTACTTTCCATTCGATGCCGAGAAGGCCGCTGCCGAGGATCCCATTCCCTGGGACGAGCGGCAGCTGCGCGAGCGAGTTGCGCGCATCGGCGAATTCGCTCGCAGCTGCCCCCAACTTCTCCCCGCGCAGGTCGCCGCGCCCTCATTCATAGCCCGCTTGGAACGGGACGCGGTCCGCTTCCTGCGGCATGAGGCGACGGTCAAGCGCTTTCTGCACGCGGATCGCGATTTCATCGCGCTCTGTCACTACAACGCCAATATCGACAATGCCTGGTTCTGGCGCGACGCGTCGGGCGCACTCGGCTGCGGGCTGCTCGACTGGGGGCGGGTGCGGCAGATGAATGTCGCCTACGCGCTGTGGGGCTCTCTGTGCGGCGCAAGCCTCGATATCTGGGACAGCCATCTCGAGGAGTTGCTTGCGTTGTTCACCGCGGAACTGCATGCACACGGCGGACCGCGGCTCGACGTAGCGGAGCTCGAGTTGCATCTGGACTTCTACGTGGCGACGATGGGCCTCGCCACGTTGATCGAGGCACCCGCGCTCGTGCTGTCGCGTCTGCCCGAGGCGGCCGGCGCTCGGGACCCGCTCGACCGGGTGTTCCTCAAGGACGATGTCGCGCGCGGTTTCCTGCATGTCTTCACCGGCTTCTTGCATCTGTGGCAGAGGCACGACTTCGGGGCGAGCCTGGACCGGTTGCTCGAGCGTATGCCGGCACGGTGACCTAATTGACTTAACTCGAGAACCGGGACACCCGTCAATACGCGACGTCGGCGGTCGCGCGGATCCATAACTCGGAAATGTTGACTCGAGCCGGCGAGCCCACGATGAACACCACTGCCGCGGCCACGTCCTCGGGCTCCAACGCTCCGGCCTGATGCGTGTACGCTCGAATGGCGTCGCGATGATCGGGATCGCTGATGCCCTCGGCGACCTCGGTCTTGGTCGGTCCCGGCGCAATCATGCAGACCCGATGCCATGAGGGCCCACTTCTTGGCGCAAGCCGTCGGTCAGGGCATTCAGCGCGAACTTGCTGGTCGCGTAAGGATTGTAGACGGGGCTCGTGGTGCGGCAGGCGAGCGATCCGATATTGACGATATTCCCGCTGCCCTGTGCGCGCATCGGACCGAGCGCCGCGTGGCACGTATAGAGAGTTGCCAGCAAGTTGACCTCGATGACACGCCGCCATTGCGCCGTGTCCGCATCGCCGACATTGCCGGCCTGGATGACGCCCGCGGAATTCACGAGAATGTCGAGTCGTCCAAAGCGTGTCACCGCCTCGGCAACCACCTCCGTTGCCACGTTTTCCTCGGACACATCGCCCGGCAACGGAATCGCACTTCCGCCGGCCGCCTCGATTGTATCGACGGTTCTCTGCAAGCGGTCCGCCCGACGGCGCCACCGCGACGACGGTTGCGCCGGCGGCTCCGAGCGCGATGGCGGTCGCCGCACCAATGCCGGACGAAGCACCGGTCACCAATGCCACCCGATTCGCGAGAGATCCTGCCATGCGCTTGAACTCCTCGGTACACTGTTCGCGGCCACGATAATCTTTCTCGCAGCTCTGCGGACAGGATCTCTTGAACAGCGCTGCGCCAAACGAGCCTACGTCGCGAGAGTGAGACGCTTTCCCGCGATTCGAGGTTCGTGCATAGTCCAGCGCGCCAGTCGGTCGAATTTAACAATATTAGGGGTGCAATATGTCCAATCGCTCGCTCGGCAGGCTCGCCGCCATGACTCTTTTGACCTGGGCCGTCGCGAGCGCCAATGCGGCAAGCGCTACGCCCAGCGTTACTACGTGGCGCTACGACATCGGCCGCACCGGACAAAATCAGAGCGAGATGGTGCTGACGCCCTCGAACGTCAACAGCTCGAGCTTCGGCAAGCTCTACACCTATGCGGTCGATGGTTACGCCTACGCCCAGCCTCTCTATCTGCCGGGCCTGGTGATCTCTGGACAAACGCACAATGTGGTGTTCATCGCCACCCAGCATGACAGCGTCTATGCGTTCGACGCCGATCAGAGCCAACAGCTTTGGAAGGCGAGCCTGATCGACACGGCGCACGGTGCACCCAGCGGAGCCACGACGGTGCCCAGTGGCGATATCGACAGCAGCGATATCGTGCCCGAGATCGGTATCACCGGGACGCCGGTCATCGATCCGAGCAGTAATACCCTGTATGTAGCCGCAAAGAGCAAGGAGAGCGGCAACTATGTGTATCGCCTCCATGCGCTCGACGTCCACACCGGAAATGAAAAATCGGGCAGCCCGGTGGTGATCCAGGCGCAGGTTCCGGGCAATGGGATCGGCAGCGTGAGCGGCACCGTGAGCTTCATACCGCAATGGGAGCTGCAGCGCACCGGACTTCTGCTCATGGACGGAAACGTGTTCGTCGGGTTCGGCGCGCACGGCGACAACGGTCCCTATCATGGCTGGCTCTTCTCATACAATGCAACGACGCTTGCACAGGTTGCGGCCTTCAACTCGAGCCCCAATGGAAAAGGCAACGGCATCTGGCAGTCAGGGGAGGGCTTGGCGGCCGACGTCGTAAATGGCGTGCCGCGGCTCTTCATCGTAACCGGTAACTTTTTCAGTACCGGCGGTGGACCCTCCAACCCCACCGCGCCGTACACGGATACGCAGAATTACAGCAATGCGATCGTGCGGTTCGATATCACGGGCGGCGGCCTCGTCATCAGCGACGAATGGTCACCGTTCGACTCGGACGCCTTGAGCGCCGCGGACCAAGATCAGACGTCGGGCGGCGCATTGCTGCTGCCGGATCAAGCGGGCGCGAATGTGCACGAACTCGTTCAGGTCGGAAAGAATGGACGCATCGAAGTCCTCGACCGCGACGATCTCGGGGGCTTCAACACCAGCAGCAACCAGATTGCCCAGGAGGTTACGGGACAGGTGTCGGGCCTGTGGAGCACGCCGGCGTACTGGAATGGCATGGTCTACTTCTGGGGAAGCGGCGATTATCTCAAGCAATTCTCGCTGTCGAGCGGGCGGCTATCGCAGACACCCCTCGCGGTCGGCACGATCAAGTCTCAGTTCCCGGGCACGAGTCCCGTGATCAGCTCGAACAGCTCCAGCAACGGAATTCTGTGGGGCATCCGCTCGGATGGCTACACCTCGGGTACGCCCTCCATTCTTTATGCTTACAGCGCAACGAACATCGGCACGATGCTCTACGCGAGCACACAGAATGCGGCACGAGACGCGGCCGGAAAGGCCGTCAAGATGACCGTTCCGATGGTGGTTAACGGCAAGGTGTATGTGGGCGCACAGGGCGAGGTCGATGTCTATGGTCTTCTCGCCGCAGCGCCCCCGACCGTGCCGGCTCCCACCTTCACCCCAGCCCCCGGTGTCTATGCATCGGCTCAGAGCGTGAAGCTCTCAGATACGCTATCGGGCGCTGCGATCCACTACACCACCGACGGCACCACCCCCACCACGGGCTCGGTGCTCTATACCGCTCCTATCGCAACGAACTCCAGCATGACGATCGAGGCCGTTGCCGTGGCGAGCGGCTACACAGAGAGCTCGATATCGAGCGGCACATACACTATTGGCTCGGCGCCCACCATCAACTTCAGCAATGGGTTCGCCTCGGTCGCAGGCCTGACCTTGAACGGCACTGCGGTGAACGCAGATGACAGCCGCCTGCAGCTCACAACCGGAGCCTCCGACCAGAGCGGTAGCTTTTTCTGGAACTCTGCGGTCAATATTCAGAGCTTCACGAGCGACTTCCAGTTCCAGCTTTCGGGTAATCCGCCGATTGCAGACGGCATCACCTTCACGATCCAGGCCGATGGGCCCACCGCGCTCGGCCCGAGCGGCGGAGGCCTGGGGTACGGCCCCGATCAGCCGAGCGGCGCACGGGGAATTGCGAACAGCATGGCGGTCAAGTTCGACGTCTACAACAACGCGGGCGAGGGCACGGATTCCACGGGCCTGTACGTCAACGGCGCCTCGCCGACCGTTCCAGCGATCGATCTCTCGAGCAGCGGCATCTCGCTCTCTTCGGGGGATGTGCTCAACGCCCATCTGGCTTACGACGGCACGATGCTCTACCTCACCCTCCATGACGTAGTGGCAGCCAAGACGTACGCGACGCGCTTTCCCATCAACCTCCCCCAGACCATCGGCGCGACTGCCGCTTATGTCGGATTTACCGGCGGTACGGGCGGCCTGACTTCAAGCCAGAAGATTTTGGGCTGGACTCTCTTCTCTCAGCCCAAACTGCCGTACGTCGTATATCAAACCCAATCGTTAGCCGCGCAGAGCTCGGGTCCGGTATTTCGCACCTTCTGGTGGGCCGGCTTTCCCGATGGCACGGGCACCATTCTTGATGCCACGAAGATTGGGGACAGCGTGACCTATACGGTGAAAGTCGCGCAGCCGGGAACTTATGATCTCCATGTCACGACGAAGAACTGGAATACCAGGGGCATTTGGCAGTTGAGCGTCGACGGAACCAACCTAGGGTCGCCGGTGGACGAATACACCCCCAATCTAGGTCGGTTGAGACAGCCTCGATGGGAGCGTGGCTGTTAACGCGGACAGCGATTCCAAGCTGCTCACGGGCGCCGCATCACCTCTGTCGGACGCGGTTCGTGCGCCCATTGGCTTTGCTGACTGCGCACGGTCTCGATCGCCATATCCCAGAACGCCGGATTGTTCGCAAGAACTTTGATATTGAACACGTCGGCCGCGCGGAACTCGAGCACTTCCACACCGGCGCTACCGGCCTTGTACGTGTAGGGCACGTCCTGGCCAACAAAGAAACCGTCGCCCGGGCCGAGCTCCTCCTGCCCCAGCAGGAGCGAGCCTGCGAGGATGTAATAAAGACAATCGACATTGTGAGAATGACGAGGAAGCGGAAAATCGCTCTTGAACCAGACGTAGGTGAGGCTGAAGCCCGGGATGGCGAACAAAAGCTTCAGCTCGGTCCCTGCGTCGGCACCCGCCGCCATCGCTCTTTGGGCGCCGTCGGCGACTATCGGAGTGACTGGCTCGTACGTCATGCAGGTCATCTCGGCACCAGCGAGCGCGTCTTTCCCTCGGAAAATCGCAAAACGCGGTCTCTCAGCTTCACCCGAGCTCATGGCCACACGCGCTCTCCTCGTCTGAATTGATCGCAATCGTAGCGCCATCCACGGTAAGTTAGGCCAATTGCGGAAGCGACTGAAGCCTGGTGGCTTCCTTGGTCCTCAAAACCAGTGGCCCGCGAACAGCGGGCGGTGGGTTCGATTCCCATCCGCTTCCGCCATCCGTTACCTGCTGGCCTTGCAACCGTTTCGCCCAGTTCTCGCGGAAGCCGTATCTTCTTCGCAACCGGGAAGCCCAGATAGCCGTTTTGGGCGAAGGCGTAAGCGTTGGTCCGCAAGCGGGTCGCCGGACACGAGCACCATGAAGTCATCCGGGCTCGAACACGATCGGCACCAGGCGGTTCGGATCATTCGATTCATGAAATGCCTTCGGCAGGCGGCCGAGATTGACCTGCCGCTCCAGCGAGCCGATCCGAAAGTCCAGCCACTTCTCGGTGAAAGCCTCGACGCGCCATGCGGGCGTGCGCGCATGCTCGTACAGGTAACGCTTGACGTCGTCCTTGCTCCAGCCGGCACGGGCAATGGTTTCCGCCAGAATGGGGCTGAGCACGAGCACCGGGCGCAAGGTGCCGAATCGAGAGGCCGCCCACCGTGAACACCATCTCCCACCCGGTCTGCTTGGCAACGCCGTCGGCGAGATACGGCATCATCTGCTCCGGCGTGCTGCCGGTGACGGAGGGCATGACGCCGCCTCCCGTCATTCGGGAGATGGTGACGGTGTTGTCCCCTGCCGTGAACCCCATGTCGACGCTGTTCGGCGGCCAGCCGATCTTGGCGAGCGCATCTTCGTTCTCGGCGAGAACCACGCGGAACGTGTTCCCGAAAGTCGCCTTGTCGTTCTTGTGCGGCAGGAAGCCCGCCATGTTGCGCAGCGCGAGTCGCCAGAAACGGCCCACCGAGGTGTTCGGCATGAAGCCCTCGCGCAGCACCCCTTGCGTGTAGTTGAACTTGAGATCCTTGATGATCGGCCCATTGAGAATGATCAGCGTGTCCGATCCCGGCGTGTTGCCGCTGTGCTCGACGCCGTAGGTGGGATCCGCCATGGCCTCGATCAGCGCCACCAGAATCGGCATGTACTCCGGACGGCAACCGGCCATGACGCCGTTGACGGCGACCGCCCAGATCGTCGCTGCGCGACTCTCCGGCAGGAGAATGCCGAGCGATTCGTCCGGCGCTCGATCGGTGAAGCTCAGGAACTCCTCGATCTTCTCGAGCGTCGGCGGAACGATCGGCAGGCCGTCGCTCCACTCTCGCTCATAAAAATGAGCATTCACTTCCTCGAACGTGCCGCGGAACACGATCTCGCGCGCGCTCGGCTCCGGCTCGAGGCGATGCTCCGCGGGCTGCTTCAGCAGATTGTCGATCACCTGCTGCGCCGGTGACGTTGCGCACGTTCGCCCGCAGCTCGTCCAGGCTTTGCGCACCGGGATGTCCCGGTATCACGGCGACCGGCAAGATTGGGCATGCCAAGACCCACGGACGTGGCCGCGGCCTGACCGAGGAAACCCTCGCAGACCAGCGACGAGGTCGGAAATCCGCCCCGCTCGCACGCTTCACTGGCCCGCAACACGGCGGGCGTACAACTCCCTCAGCAGGCCATCGATGAGATGGCGGCATCCACTCCCAGCTCTTTGAAGCGCTGCGGGAGCGAGGCGAGCAATTCCTTTTCGTTCACGGCATGGGTGGAGCCGAATTCGCGCCAGCTGACGAATTTCACGCCCGGATATTGCGCGCGCAGCGTCTCCTCGAGCGTCGCGAAACACCTCGTCGCCGGCGAACAGATAGTCCCAGAGCTGCGCGACGGTCTTTCCCGCGAGCGTGTCGAGCCGCTTTGCGAGCGGGCGCAACGCCTGCTTGCGCTCTCCGCGCGGCCAGACGACTTCATAGGTCCATCGCCGTTGGATTTTTTTGCCATCGCAAACTCCTTGAACCTGCAAGTCGCCAAGCTGCAGCCGATATTAGCGCAAGCTCCCGGCACGATCAGTGTAACTTGAGTCCGTGCCCGCGCCTCGGCCGCGCCGACGCCTTCGGCCATGGCCTGAACGAGGTTTCCGCCATAGTCCGGCGCGAACCGCACCTACCGCGAACACGCGAGAGTCCGAGGTCGCAAAATTCGGCGGTCGTCTTGATGTGTCCCGACGCCGTCAGCAACGACGCGGGAACGAATCCGCTGTTCGGCGTCGCGCCGACGAACGGAAACAAACCGGTGCATTCGATGTCCGAGCTCGTGCCGTCCTTCACGTTACGCAGGCGAACGCCGGAAACTCCTTGGTCGCCGAGAATCGCGCTGACCTCGCTGTCCCAGACGAAGCTCACGTTCTCGCGCGCGGCGAGCCGGTCGACATAATCGCGCTTCGCCTTCAGCGGGCTGCGGCACACCATGATGACGCGCCGGCTGGTCTTGGCGAGCACGAGAGCCTCCTGCACCGCGCCGTCGCCGCCGCCGACGACAACGACATCCTGGCCGCGAAAAAATCCGCCATCGCACGTCGCGCACCGCGACAGGCCTCGACCGAGGAATTCCTCCTCGCGGGGCACGCCGAGCCTGCGCAGCGATGCACCGGAAGCAACGATGATCGGCCTCGGGATGATAAATGGTGTTCTCCTGATCGGTCAGCGTGAGGCGCCTCTCCAGCTCGACTCTTCGCGACGCCGGATTGCACGATCCGAACGCCGGCCTTGCGCGCATCCTCGAGGAGGTGCATGGCCAGATCCTGGCCGGAGAATTTTCCCGGGACGGGAACGCCGTCGACTTCGCCGACCGTGGCCACGAGACCTCCGAACAGCGCGCTGCCCTCGAACAGCGTCACGAGACGCCCGAGACGCGCGGCGTGGCGCGCGGCGGAGAGCCCGGCGAGACCGCCGCCGATGACCGCGATTTCACATGGATTCTTGAGCGGTCTCATCTCGGGTGTCCTCTCTTCTGTTCATGAGCGGCGACGCCGCTCGGCACGCGGCGGCGACAGATTGCAACACTCGGCGTGGAAAAGTCTATGCACGCAAGCGCCGGTCTTTGACGCGGCGAGTGAAGCGGATCGTGTCGAGATGATCCAGCAGCGGCATGCTGTATTTGCGCGAGATGCCGAGCGCCGCGCCCACTTCGGTCACCAAGCAATCCCGGCTCTCGCTCGAGCAAGGGCGCCAATCGCCGCCGGGCCTCCTCGATCGCATCCCGATGGAACAGGATTTCCTTTCCTTTCGCGCGGTCGAGGGCTCGCACGATGATGCCCTCGCGCAACAAACGTTCGACGGCACGCGACGATTGCAGATCCGACACGACGCTGCTGGGGCTCGGCGGTGTGAGCCCTCCCCGCCGCAAGGTCTCCGCGATACGAGAGGCAAGATCGGCCTCGTTGCGGATGCGGGCTCGATCCTGCGCGGGCTGAGGAACCGCGAACTGGCTGCCGCGTTTACCGATAACACCTCGAGCCAGGAGCCTCGCCGAGCACCTCGTCCAGCGCGCGGCGCCACTTTCGGGGAACGCACGCAGCAATTCCTGGTTCGAGAGCCCCGTCGAGTGCTGCGCGAGGAGCGAAGGGATACGCGAGAGCAGATCATCCATGTCCGCCTTGGGCAGCACGTGCCCTGATCGTGTCACCACGAACGCGTGCGTCTGGATCAGCTCCATGACGCGCGGCGTTGCGAGTGCCGAGAGCTGCGAGAGGCGCCGCAGCGTCGTCCCGGCCGGCGCTTGGCGCGCCACTTCCGCGGCAATCATCGCCGCCGCCGGCAAATCGCGCAGATCCTCGAGCCGTTGCAAGACTCGAGCGCAATTGCGCCGCGCGCGCCGCGTGCCAGGCTCGAGCACCTTGCCGCCGGCGATCGTCCGTGGCGGAGACGGCAGACGCAGTATCACGTGCTCACTCGCGGGGACCGCGACGGGCTCGGTGCAGCGGATCTGGGCAAAACCGGTCTCGCCCGCCTGGAGCACGTCTCGATCCAGCAGGCGCAAGCGAGCAGTCCGTCTCGTGCGTGCCGAGGATCGCCCGAAGTCTCGCCCCATTCTTCAGGGGTGGCGCGCCGGCCACGGCGCGCACGGACATCGTCAGCCACTCCGAGCTCTCGAGCGCCTCGGGCGCGGCGAGCGCCATGCCGCGAACCAGCTCAGCGATTTCGATATCCCGCAGATTCAGCGCGACGCGCTGCCCCGGCGTGGCAGCCGTCACGCTCGCCCCGTGGATCTGGACTGCTCGCACCCGCACCTGCCGCCGCAACGGCAACAACTCGAGCGTATCGCCGACTGAAACGGTTCCTCCGCGTAGCGTGCCCGTCACCACCGGACCATGTCCGGCGATGCTGAATGCTCGATCGATGGGCAGGTATACGACACCGTCGCCGGCGCGCGGATGCTGATCCCTGGCGAGCGCTGCGAGTGCCTGGCGCAGATCATCAAGACCGGTTTCGCGCAGCGCCGAGGTCATGATGGGCGGCAGCGCTTCGAGGCCCGAGCGCGCGAGCAGCTCGACGGTCTCCGCGGCGACCCGGCGCGCCTGCCCCGGCGCGACCCGATCTACCTTGCTGATCGCCACCAGCGCCCGCCGTACACCCAGCAGGCTCGCGATATCGACGTGCTCGAGCGTCTGCGGCTTGATCCCTTCGTTGGCGGCGACCACCAGCAACACGGCATCCATCCCCGTCGCGCCCGAGATCATCGTGCGTACAAAACGCTCGTGACCCGGCATGTCGATCAGATCGATGTCCGTATCCCCGCCGACCCGCACGTGGGCGAAGCCGAGCGTGATGGATATTCCGCGCTGCTTCTCCTCCGCAAGTGCGTCGGTATCTTTGCCCGTCAAGGCGCGAACCAACGCGGTCTTACCGTGATCGACATGCCCGAGCACGCCGAGCACGAGGTGTCTCATGGGGGCACCGCGCGCAGTGCCGCGCCGAGCTCCGCGAGATCGTCGTCGGACACGGCCAGCATGTCGACCAGCAGGCGCCCCTCGTTGATGCGGGCGATCACCGCGGGATCACGCGCGCGCAAAAGAGCGGCGGCTTCGTCGGGCCCGATGCGGGTGTGCAACACGAGTGCCCAGCTGAAGATCCGCTCCTCGGGCAGCGCGCCGCCGCCGGCGAACGCCTCCGTTCGCTCGAGCCTGGCGCCGTCGACTAAAGCCTGTAAGCGTTCGGCGCGCGCTCTTAAGACTGCCTCGGTCTGTCCCAGCATGCGTCGCAGGGGCACTCGCTCAGGGCTATCCCGATGCAGCAAGAGCGTTGCCTCGAGGGCTGCGAGGCACAGCTTATCGAGACGAATGGCTCGCAACAGCGGGTGAACGCGCAGCCGATCGACAAGGGTCTTACGCCCGAGAATCAGGCCGGCTTGCGGTCCGCCGAGCAGCTTGTCACCGCTGCAAGTCACCAGATCCGCCCCGTCCGACAGCGCCTCGCGCAACGTCGGCTCCGACGTACCGAGCGTCTCCTGGAGCAAGCCGCTGCCGAGATCCGCGACCAGCGACAAATCGTGCGCGCGCGCGAGCTCCGCCAGTTGTGTGATGGGAGTCGCAGAGGTGAATCCAATCGTGCGGAAGTTGCTCTGATGCACCTTCAGCAGCACCCGTGTGTCCGGGCCGATGGCGGCGCGGTAGTCCTCGAGCCGTGTCTTGTTGGTGGCGCCTACCTCGACCAAGCGCGCACCGCCCTGTCGAATCACGTCCGGCACACGGAACCCGCCGCCGATCTCCACCAGCTCGCCTCTGGAGATGATCACCTCGCCGCCATTGCTGAGCGCGCTCAGCACCAGCAAGATCGCTGCGGCGCCGTTGTTGACGGCAAGAGCCGCCTCGGCGCCCGTCAGCTCGCAGAGCAGCGTCTCGATGGCCTGCGTCCGCGATCCGCGTCGGCCGGTGGCAAGATCGATTTCCAGATTGCAGTAACCCGCGGCCACTTCGGCGACTGCCGCAATGGCTTCGAGCGCGAGCGGGGCGCGACCCAAGTTGGTGTGCAGAACGATTCCAGTTGCGTTGATCGTGCGGCGCAAGCCGCGCCGCCGGCGCGCTGCGAGGTTCGGCATGCAGCGGGCGATCAACGCCTCGGCGTCGGGCGCGCCCGCGAGCAACCCCGCACCGATATGCTCACGTACCTCTTGGAGCACATCGCGGAGCGCCTGCGTCACGGCTGCCCGGCCAAACTCCGAGCATAACGAGGTCGCGGCCGGCATCTCGAGCAGCCGCTGCACCTGCGGCAGGCTACGGAGCGGTTGATCCTTATCGGTCATCGCACAAATTCTATGCCAGCTCGCACTCGTAAGCTCGGCGCAAAGCAAACTCGGCTTGCCGACTGGTTTGCTCCTCGAGCAGAGCGACGCTATGCTGATCCTTCCCCAAGGAGACCGTGACGATGCCGCAGCCCAGTGCACGCTACACAGCCGCGAGACCCGCCGGCCTCGCCGACGGGTGGATCCAAGAAAGAATCGCCGAGCCCAGTCGGCTGTACGGCGCGAATGGCGTCCGAACAGGCGCCGATGGGCGTATCTACGTGGCTCAGGTGAGCGGCAGCCAGATCAGTGCCATCGATATCGAGACCGGCGCGATCGAGGCGATCAGCCCGATGGGCGGCGACATCGTGGGGCCGGACGATCTCGCGTTTGACTCCGAAGGCAATCTCTATGCGACCGAGATCACGGAGGGGCGCGTCAGCGTCCGCGCCCCGAACGGGACAACCCGGGTGCTTCAGGGCGACATGCCGGTGGCCAATCCCATCACGTTTCACGAGGGCCGGCTCATCGTCGGCGAATGCCGCGTCGGCGGACGCATCATGGAGCTCGACCTCAATGGCGGCGCTCCGCGAATGATCCTGGATAACGTGCCCATGCCCAACGCCTTCTCGGTCGGACCGGACGGCAAGCTGTACACCCCGGTGATGGGCACCAACGAAATCTGGCGCGTGGGTCTCGAGGGCGGCACCCCGGAGAAAGTGGCCGGCGACTTGGGCGTGCCCGATTCCGTCAAATTCGATCGACAAGGATTCATCATCTCCACCCAGGTGATGAGCGGCCAGGTGCTGCGTATCGATCCCCGCACCGGCGATCGCACGGTGCTCGCGAATCTCACCCCGGGTCTGGACAACAGCACCTTCGTCGGCAATCGGCTGTTCGTTTCGAATATCAACGGCAGCATCACCGAGATTCTCGATGGCGGCAAAACGAAGGACCTCATAACTGCGGGATTTAATTTTCCGCTCGGTCTCGCAATGGGCGCGGAAGGCGTCCTCTTCGTGGCCGACGGTCCGTTTTGCTATACGTTGCGCCCCGGGGATGCAGCCTCGGCGCGTGGGCTTTCTGTTCGACACCGGTTATCCCGGGTATTCCCGCGGTGTGACCGCGGCGGGCGGCGGCGAATTCATCGTCACGACCGCGAACGGCGAGGTCGCGCGCTTCTGGCCCGAGCCGCAGAAAAAAGAAGTGCTCGCGCAAGGATTCGATCAGCTGTACGGCGTCGCCATCGCACCGCGAGGAGCCGTGATCTTCGCCGAGCAGGGTGCGGGCCGCGTGCATTCGGTGCAATCGGGCAACGTGCAAGTGCTCGCCACCGGCCTCAAGCAGCCCTGCGGTGTCGCGGTCGGCGCAGACGACACCTGCTTCGTTTCCGAGGCGGCCGGCGGCCGCGTGGTCAAGATATCCGGCGGCAGAACCGCCACAGTGCTCGACGGACTTTCGAAGCCGCAAGGCATCGCGGTGCGCGGCGCATCGCTCTACATCGTCGATGTCGGCGCCAAGGCAGCTGATCGAGTGCGATCTCGCGGGTCGGTCACGCCGTACCATCGCCGCCGATCTGCCGGTCGGCGCCCCGCCGGGGGTCACCCCTAAGGTGCTGGGTCCGGTCGGGACCATGTCCGGACCGATGGGGCCGTTCGCCGGCCTCGCGATCGGACCGGACGGAACGCTCTACGTGTCGGGGGACGCGGAAGGCAGCGTCCTGGCGATTCGCCGCTCCGCCCCTACTCCTTGAAGCGGTCCGCTGGCCCGACCACGGACATCATCACGAGCGGAATCTCGCGCGTCGTCGAGGCCTGGTACGTCTTGTACGGCGGGAACACGCTGACCATGAAGTCCCACACCTGGGTGCGCTCCGAGCCTTGGGGCTCGCGCCACGTCGCGCGGTAGGCCTGCGTGGCGATCTGGAAGGACAGGTCCTTGCTGTCTTTCACGTTGAGGTACCACGCGGGATGATGGTCCGCGCCGCCCTTGGACGCGACGATCACCACCTCTCCGCCGATGTCGCCGTAGATGAGCGGCGTGATCATCGTCTTGCCGCTCTTGCGGCCGACGTACTTGAGCAGCAGCATGGTCGTGAATTTGTGCCCGCCGATGTCGGTCACATCCATGACGTGCCCCTCGGCCCCGCCCGAGCGCAAGTACGCGCTCAGGTGCTCGTCTTTCCAGTTGCGCCGCGCCTTGGCGAGCTCCCCGTAGCTGCTGTTGCTCATGACCTTCTCCGTGCCGTGGTGATGCCAAATGCTAGCCGATTCCGGCGCTTGGAGCGCCGCACGAAGGGTCGCGGACAGCGTCAGGGGGGCCGCGCCGGTCCGAATTGCAATTGAACTACACTGTTGTGTATTAGCCCTTTACTTCCCGTCGGCCCCTGTCATATAAAGGTTGGGGGGCGGGTTCCGCGGCTTGATATATCTACCGCGTCTACAAGACTGAGGCTGCAATGGAAAAACAACTCGATAGATCTCGACGGCCGCATCGTCGTCGTGACCGGCGCCGCGGGCGGCGGCATCGGCACACACGCGACGCGCATGCTCGCCCAAGCCGGAGCCACCGTGGTCGCCGTGAGCCGCTCGCGTGAGAAGATCGACAAAAACCTCGCGCCGCTGCTCGAGGAAGGATTGTCGATCGTGCCCGTGGTCGCCGACGTGTCGACCGATGAGGGCGTGGCGGCAACCCTGGAGGCGGCGCGGCGCGCGAAGGGCTCGCTGTACGGTCTCGTCAATGTGGCGGGCGGCGCGGCGGGAACAACCTGGATGCGTGCCACCCGAGTGACCCGCGCCGACTGGCGGGCGCTATTCAATCAGAACCTCGAGACGATGTTCTTCATGACTCAGGCCGTCGCCGCGGAGTTGCGGGACAAGCGCCTCCCCGGCTCGATCGTCTCCGTCTCCTCGATCAGCGGCATGAACTCAGCGCCGTTCCATGTTGCCTACGGCACCGCGAAAGCGGCCATCGTCGCCGCGACTCGCACCTTGGCGTAGAGCTCGCGCTCGACAACATTCGCGTCAACGCCATCGCCCCGGGCACGACGATCACACCCGGATCGGGTGCGTATATCGACGACGATCCGGAGCGCGATCGCAACGCAATCGCCATGGGACGGCGCGCGCACGCCAACGAGCAAGCGGGCGCGATTCTTTTTTTCATTTCGGACCTCTCGTCCTACATCACCGGCCAGACCGTTCTCGTGGACGGCGGCCTCAACCTCAAGTGGACCCATCTCGGCGCGGACAACACGTCCTTGTTCCTCAAGGACGAGTCCTTCCGCACCGCGATCAAGCTGGGCTAAGTCGGAGACATCGCATGAACAAGACCGTCGAGCTGGAAAAGCAGCCGCTAGCCGAGGCGACCGAGGACTTGCCGCCGGCGCAAACTCACAGCGTCGAGCCGTACATTTCAGAGGAATACGCGCGAGCCGAGCGCGACAAGCTGTGGCGCAAGGTCTGGCTGCAAGTCGGGCGTCTCGAGGAGATCCCCGAGGTCGGTAATTACATCACTTACCAAATACTCGATGACTCGATATTGATCGTGCGTTCGGCCCCCGACACCATCAAGGCTTTCTACAACGTGTGCTCGCACCGCGGGCGCCGCTTGGTCGATACGCCTGCGGGCGCCCATCACGCCAAGGGCAAGCAGTTGAAGTTCGTTTGCGGTTTTCATGGGTGGTCTTACAACCTCGAAGGCCAGTGCACTTTCATCATGGACCAGGAGAACTGGCAGGGTGCGCTCACCGATCAGCGCACTCGGCTCGGCGGTGTCAAGGTCGACACGTGGGGCGGGTGGATCTGGATCAATCTCGACCCGAAGAGCGAGTCCCTGCGCGATTATCTCGAGCCTGCCGCATCGCTCCTCGAGCCCTTCGAGCTGCAGAACATGCGCTGCCGATGGCGCCGTTGGATCGTGTTCGACTGCAACTGGAAGGTCGCCATGGAGGCGTTCGACGAGACCTACCACGTGCCGGGTACGCATCCGGAGTTCATGCGGTTCGGCAAATTCGTCGGCTGGGGCAAACCGCAAGGTAAGCATAGCCATATCGGCTATGACGCCCCCAAGGGACTCGATGAGAACAAGGCCAAGCTGCGTTTAGGCTCAGGCCCCGACCCCCGCAAATCGACGGCCGAAATGCAGGTCTACACGTGGGAGCAAGTCAACACGAACACCACCAAGACCCTGGTGGACGCGGCGGTTCGGCTGGTCGACGAGCTGCCGGAGGGAACGCCGGCCGATAAGGTGCTGAAGCACTGGCTCGACTCCGCGCGGCGTGACGATGCGGCGCGCGGCGTGATCTGGCCCACCGTCGCTCCCGAGCAGGTGGGCAAGAGCGGCACCGCCTGGCAGATTTTCCCGAATTTTCAGATCGGACACGCCGTCAACAACATGCTCTGCTATAGCGCCCGACCCTTCGGCTACAACCCCGACAAGTGCATCTTCGAGGCCGCAGTGTACGAGCTTTATCCTCGCGGCAAAGAGCCGTCCGCGGAATGGGAGTATCTGCCGGTGGATCATCCGACCTGGGGCAGCGTGCTGGTGCAAGATTTTGCCAATATGGCCGCCGTGCAACAGGGCCTGAAGAACGGCGGTTTTCGCGGACCCCAGCCGAACCCGAAATCCGAGGGTGCGGTCACCAGCCTGCATCGCAATCTCGCCAAGTACATGGGCACGCCCGGACCGAAAGGGCTCACCTAGGATTTTTGAGCTCACGCCGTAGACGAGCGGCTGCCAACCGCGCGGGATGCTCCGGCCCGAGCTCGCGCTCCACAATTTCGTCGACCGTAGCCAGCAGCGATCGAGCTTCGGTAGGTTGCCCCGAGGCCGCGAGAGCGGCGGCAAGCTGTACTTTCGCGGCCGCAATGGCGGGACCGTCGGGTTGGTAATGATTGGCTTCATACCCCGAAATCGCGAGCCGCCACAGGGGTATCGCCTCGACGAAATTGCGTTGCTGTCCGAGCAACAAGGCTTTGCCCTCGTAGGCCATGGTCAAGGCGACGCTCTGCGGCTGCTGGAGCGACCGATACAGGGCGATGGCGTGATCATAGCTGTCATCAGCTTGCGCGTAGGCGCCGGCCTCACGATAGGAATCGCCGAGCCACAGAAGCCTGCGTCCTTGCCAACGCCGCACGGCGAGCACGGTCGGATCCCCCGGCACTTCGGGCGCCAGAAGCTCCAAGGCACGGCGCGTTGCGCCGACGAACGCCAGAACATGCGCCCACCTGAAGGCCGTTGCGGTCGCTTCGATCGGCGTCGGGCCTCGCATACGTTGCGAAATCACATAGGATTCGTGAGCCGCCACCTCGGCGCCGCGATAGTCGCCATACTGCCAAAGCACCTGAGAAAGTCCGCCGAGAGCGCCCATGTACTCCGAGCGATCCAACGTTCCAGCGATGCGATAGTCCTCGACGGCGCGCCGGAACCAGTCGATCGATTCGCGCAACTTGCCGCGTTGGAAGAAGGCGTCGGCCAGGCTCAGCTCGGTGTCGATCGAACTCTCGCTCGCTCGTCCGTAGACGCGCACATAGCCATCGACCACTTGCCGCCAGTCCTGTTCCGCCTCATCGGTTCGGCCGGCCTGCATTGCGACCTCGGCGTAGTCGTTGAGCGCATCGAAATAGCGCACATCACCCTCACCGACCTTGCTCTTCACGAGCGCCACGCGAGCCCCTGCAAGAGACAACGATTCGCTCCTTCGGCCGGATTCTGCATACGCGATCGCGAGAGCGCCGAGCGTCTCTGCCGAATCGAGGGAATCGGCCCCATCGGCGTCGCGCAACAGAGAGCGCGCGCGCTCGAGCACGACAATCGATTTCGAGGGCTGGTCCTTCGCTCGGTACGCGCGTCCCAACTCGAACAGGGCGGCCGCCATCGCCGCGCCGTTCGGCGGCTGCTCGGCCTCGAACACTCGCAACGCCCGTTCCAGAAGCGCGATCGCCTCATCGGCGCGGCCCGCGCTGTTGTAGGCGGCGGCGAGCTGCCGATCGAACTGCGCAGCGATCATGGGATCGGCGGCTGGATCGGAGCTTTGCAGCGACAGCGCCTGCTCGAGATCGCGACGGCATGGCTGTGCCTGCCCGAGCTTGCAATACAGCGTTCCGAGCGCGGCCAGCATGCGCGCGCGCAGCATCGGTTGGCCTGAAAGGTGCCCATCGAGTTGGCTCTGCCCTTGATCGACGAGAGCTCGGGGATCGATCGGCTTACCGCCCGTCTTGTCGGGACTCGCGCCGTCGAACAGCGCGAGCAGGTACCCCATGACCTGATCGGAAGCGCGTGATTCCGCCCGCGCGCGCGCGAGCGCTTGTTCGGCGATGTGAGCCTCGCGCTGCGTGGTCAGCACGGCGACAAGCATTGCCAGTGCAATCAATGCCGCTGCGCCGACGCCCACTCGATGACGCCGCGCGAATGATCCCACCCGGTAGGCAATCGTTGCCGGCCGGGCGACGACCGGCAGATGCTGCAGATGCCGCCGTATATCCTCGGCGAACTGCTCCACGGAATCATACCGGCGCGCCGCTTCGTGGTCGATGGCCTTGAGCACGATGCTGTCGAGGTCTCCGCGAAGTTGTTTCTCGAGCTTGGCGGGGGCCGATTTGGAGCGAGACTCCGCCTGAGCTCGCCGCACAGCAGCGCTCGGTTTCGTAAAGTGTGGCGGTACAGTCGCTACCGACCCGCTCGCCGGCGCCTTGACGGTGACATTGGCCGGTTTTTCGCCTGTCAACAATTCGTACAGCACGATGCCGAGCGAATACACATCGCTGGCAGTCGTAATCGGCTCCCCTCCCCTTTGCTCCGGACTCGCATACCGCGGCGTCATCATCCTGAATGCGGTCTTCGATTCCGCGTCCGATCGCGCATGCGGTTGAGCGGCGAGGATTTTGGCAATTCCGAAATCGAGGAGCTTGGGCGATCCCTCCGCACTCACCAGGATGTTGGTCGGCTTCAGGTCGCGGTGAACCGTCAAGTGCTGGTGCGCATATTGCACGGCCCCGCACACCTGCAGAAATAGACGCAGGCGCGCGGCGACGTCCAGCTGGCGAGACTCGCAATACCGATCGATGGGCTCGCCGTCGATCAGCTCCATGACGAAATATGGCAGGCCCTCGCCGGTCGTGCCGCCGTCGAGCAGCCGAGCGATATGGGGATGATCGAGCGCGGCCAAAATCTGACGCTCCACCTTGAAACGTTGTACGACGAATGCCGAATCCTGACCTACGCGGACGAGCTTGATGGCGACTTGCTTTTGATACTCATCGTCGGCTCGTACGGCGCGATAGACCTCCCCCATGCCCCCCGACCCGATTTGTTCGATCAGCTCATAAGCGCCGACGCGCCGGCCTTTCCAGGCACCCGCGGCGAGGGTTTGCAGCGATGCGAAGGCCGGCGCCGGTTTCTCCAGGAACGTCGGGGGTGCTCCGTCGTACGCGACGAGTAGCGACTCGAGCTCCCGCCGCATATCGGGGTCATTGGCGCTGATGCGATCGATATAAGGTAAGCGAAGCTGCGGATCCAGCTCGAGCGCGCCGTATAAAGCTGTCTTGATCTGCTGCCAGCGCGCCGGACTCACGATTCCTCGGCACGCTTTAATTCGCGCCGCAACCATGCGCGGGCAGTGCTCCAATCGCGCTTGACCGTGGATGCCGAAATTTTGAGCGCGCTGCAGGTCTCAGGAATGGACAGGCCGCCGAAGAATCGCAGTTCCACCACCTGGGCCTGTTGCTCGTCCAATTGCGCGAGACGCGTCAGTGCCTCATCCACGCCGAGCAAGTCCACCTCGGGCTCGGCCGGCACGTCGAGCGCATCGCTCAGCGGGATGCGGACGCCGCCTTGGCGCTTTACAGCCAAGTGGGCGCGAGCGTGGTCAACGAGCACTTGACGCATGAGACGCGAGGCTAGCGCGATGAAGTGACTACGATTCTGGATCTCCGCGGGCCTCAACCCGGCAAGGCGCAGATATGCCTCATGCAAAAGGGCCGTCGGCTGGAAGGTGTGGTCGGGCCGCTCGCCCCGCAATTGATGGCGCGCGACGCGATGCAGCTCGTCGTAAAGAAGCGGCAGCAATTGCTGCAGCGCATTAGAATCGCCGCCGCGCCATTGCTCGATGAGTTCATCGGTGACAGCGTCAGGCATCAGGGAATCCCTTCACTTGCAGCCATCTTGATAGGCGCCTGGGTTCAAGTCGAGAAAAATTTGAGTGCTGGGCGCTTCGAGGTGAGCTGAATCGCCGCTGCTTTTCGCTTTAAGGAGTGAAGATGCTGAATATGTCACATCGACGCGCCCGCCTCGGCCGCTCCGCTGACCGGCTGCGCTACTGCAACGAAAACAGTTGAGCTCATTCAACCCGGGAATTCGCTTTCTTGAATGAAGGATTCTGTTTTCTCCAACACAACTAAAGACGAAGGGGCCCCATGAAGCGTAACCCTGGATGCGGAATTCAAATCGCGCGCGGCGCGGCCTGCGTGTCGGCCGGAATATGGCTCGCTCTCGGAATGTCGAGCGCTGTAAGCGCCCAGCCGACCACTCTCATCGGGATCGACTCCACCGGAACGTCGACACAAACCATCGACTTTACAAACAGCGGCGGGTATTCGGTGACTGCGGGCAGTTGCACGGCATGCGTTGCTGTGTCGTCCGTCATTCCCGGGATCTCGGGAACCTACGGGTTCTCGATCGCCATGTCCCCGGGAACCCAGGTGGGGCCGGCCACGGCCGTCGCCGGCATGAGTGGGCTGTACTCTGAAACCTATAACGCGCCGACGGGCGGGGGCACGATCGACGTCTCCGGCAGCAGGGAACCGGTGGTCGCGACCATCAGCGGCTTCACGATATTTGCGGCACCCGGCACGGATACGGCGCAAATTGATCTCGCCCTGCGCAGCGTTACGGTCGGGGGAACAGGATACTCAACCGGAACACCTCTGTATCTGGACATCACCGGATCGACAGGGGGGACTGCGGTCAGCTTCGCAGCAGGCGCCTCCAAGGACTTCAACAGCTTCAACTTGGACTGGGCAGGGTCCATAGTGAGTAGCACGGCGGGCCCGCCGCCACCGGCGAACTTCACATCGCCGCACGGGGTGCCGGAGATCGATACGGCGTCGGCAAGCACGGCGCTCGCCATGCTATTAGGCGGCTTCGCCGTCCTTCGAGGGCGTCGGACAGCTCCGGGCGAAGCCGTCGTATAGCTTGCAGGCCTAGCGTGGTCGCATCGGTTGCCGTCGGGCGGTGCGCGGCCTGCATTCGCGCGCGCGCCCTAACGGCGAACCGTCCGCAAACCTCGGCGGCGCCCGCGGCGCTGCTCGCGAAGTTCGCCATCACCGCTGCGCCTTTTCTCTGCTAGCCGCAAGGCAATCTTCCGGGCCGTCCCGCGGTCTGCCCCAGCCAACCCCTAGGATTTGGCATTCAGGTAAATTATACTGCTGAGTATAGTTAAAGCAGACCGGTTCCCTCGAAATCCATGACACGCTTGCGCAGGCAATGAGTCGCTCCCCGCTCGCTCTATCGCGGCGCATCAGAGAACCGCGCCAAGCCGGCCGACCGAGCCCGGCACAGGCGGCGCAGCTGGATCAGGACGTGCGTGAATCCTCACTGCGACTGTTCCTGGAACAGGGTTACGACGGAACGTCCATGGATGCCATCGCGCGCGCGGCGGGCACTACCAAGGTGACGCTCTACTCACGTTACAGCAGTAAAGAGGAGCTCTTCAGCTCCGTTCTGTGGTGGGCGCTGCTGCGCGACGATTGGCCACAGGCCGAACCGGCCCCCCCGGATCTCGACGATTTGCACGGAGCCTTGCAGGCAATCGCGGAGGCGGCCCTCAAGCGGGCGCTCGATCCGGCGATGATCCAGCTTGCGCGCGTTGCGGCGACCCACGCGTTGCGTTTTCCGGAAATAGCGCACCGTACCCACCAAAGCGGCTTTTCGGCGCGCTATCAGCTGCTGATCGACCTCCTCAAGCGGCACGCCGCCAAGGGCACGATTGTCGCGGAGGATCCGCCAATTCTTGCCGAGCATTTTCTCGCGATGGTCTCCGGGGCGCCGGCACGGCTCGCTTCTTTTGGGATCGTCCGGGACTCTGCAGGAAGGCAGCGCCGCGTGCGTATTGCGGTCGATCTGTTCGTCCGTAGTCTGCGTCCAAACTGATTGAGCTGCCGGCAGGGGAACCTATATGAACATCGAAGTCACGGATATCAAGCCTCGCATTGGTTCCATTGTTCGAGTCGACCGCGCATCGCTGCTGGATGAGGGCGTCGTACAGCGTTGTCTCGAGCTGCTCGAGAACCGCGGCGTGCTGGTCTTCCCGCGAATCGGACTGAGCGACGCGGAGCAACTTGCCTTTACAGATCGCCTGGGAACACGGGTCAACTTCACGCGCACCGTCCCGGGAGGCAACGAAGCGGCGCCCGATGTTTACAAGATCACACTCGATCCCAAAGTAAATCCCCAACCCGAGTACGTGCAAGGCACTTTTTTTTGGCACATGGACGGCTTGAACTCGGACATACCGCCGCCCAAGGCCACGATGCTGAGCTGCCGGCGACCCTCGCAGACGGGGGGCCAGACACAGTTTGCAAGCACCTATGCCGGCTATGAAAGCCTATCGCAGGCGCAAAAGGACGAGATCGCGAATTTGCGGGCCGTGCACAGCCTGCTGTCGAGCATGCGATTGGTCGTCGATGCGCCGACGGCCGAAGAGTTGGCGCGCTGGGGTCGTTCCCCGGTGAAGCAGCACCCTCTGGTCTGGACGCGCCGCTCGGGGCGAAAGTCCCTCATCGTCGGTAACACGGCAGAGCGCATCGTTGAGCTGCCCTTGCCGGACGGCCGCGCCCTCCTTGCCCGGCTGCTCGAATGGACCGCGCAGCCCGATTTTCAATATAGCCACGAGTGGGAGGAAGGGGACCTCGTCGTATGGGACAACTGCGGCACCCTGCATCGCGTTGTTCCTTACTCTCGCGATTCCGGACGCACCATGCATCGCACGACCATTGCCGGCGCCGAAGCGGTGAGCTCATGAAGGTCGCATTGGTGACGGGCGCGGCCGCAGGGATCGGCGCGGCGATCAGTCACCGCTTGGCGCGCGATGGCATTGCAATTGGAGTTCTCGATGTACTGATAGAGGGCGCCGCGGAAACTGCCAACCGGATCATCTCATCCGGAGGCCGGGCCGTTGCTTTGCAGGCAAGCATCGCCGATCGCGCGCAGGTCAAGGCAGCGGTGCACGAGCTCCGGCGCAAACTCGGCCCCATCACCATCTTGGTGAACAATGCAGGCATAGCGGAGTTCGTGCCGTTCAAGGAACTGACCGATGCCCAGTGGGACCGGATGATGGAGGTCAACTTGAAGGGCACGTTCATCGTGACGCAGGAGGTATTGCCCGATATGGAGGCAGCTCGCTGGGGCCGGATCGTGAATATCTCTTCCTCGAGCGCGCAGTCCGGTTCCGCGCGGATGGCTCACTACTCTGCCTCGAAGGGCGCCATTATCGCGCTGACCAAGACTTTGGCGCTCGAGCTCGGTCCGCTCGGCATCACCTGCAACAACATTCCGCCGCGCTTCGTGATGAACACCGTCATGTCCGAACAAGCCGCGCTGAGCGCTAGTTTCTCCAGACAAGCCATGCTCGAAGCCGGGCCGATCCGGCGGCAGGGCGAGCCCGAGGACATTGCGGGAGCCTGCGCTTGGCTCGCATCCGACGAGGCAGGTTATGTCACCGGTCAGACCATCGGGGTGAACGGCGGCCGCTACATGTAGGTTTCGCGCAGCGAGGAGAGTGAATCATGTCAGTTGCCCAGAGGGACGTTGCTCCCGACTCCAAGGCCGGCGTACTTTCATCGGAAAAGCCCGGTGATTGGCCCTCGTTGCGCCACGAACACTTGCTTGGCCTCAGCCGCAGAGACTATGAGCCCATACAGCTCGAGGCATTGCGAGGCCGCCTCAACACCCTGAAAGACGGTGTGGCAGCGCTCCACCGGCTTCTCGATCGACAGGGAACCCGGCAAATCGAGTCCTTCGGCGATGCACTCCCGCTTTTCTTCGATCACCGCGTCTACAAGAGTTATCCCTTGAGCCTCATCGAGACGCGGGACTTTTCGAGACTCACCGCATGGCTCAACCGCCTAACCACCCATGATCTCTCGAAGCTCGATCTCAGCGGACTGAAGACCGTCGATGATTGGCTGGCGCGGCTCGATGAAGCCGGAATGATGGTCGGCCACTCCACCGGCACGACCGGAAAGCTCAGCTTCATTCCGCGCTCGCGCACCGAATGGCCGGCCTGGGACGTCGCGTACACCGAAGCGACTCGGGCCACGAGCGGCGTCGACTCGAAGCGCGACTTTGTTCCCACCTTCTTTCCGGGTTATCGCGGCGGGCACCATATGATGCTCATGATGTTGAGTCTGTTCAACATCCCAGGAGCGGGTGGTCCGGAAAACTACCATACGCTCTATCAGACCAGCGTTTCATCGGATCTCATGTCGCTCGCCGGCCGCATGCAGTCGGCCGAAGATCGTGGCGAGCTGAATCAGATCGGCCTGGACCCTGCATTGCTTCGCGCCCGCGAAGCAATGATTGCACAGGGACGTCGGCGCGAGCAGGACATGGAGGCGTGGTTCAACAAGTTGATTACGGAGTTCCGCGGCAAACGCGTGAAGATCGGCGGCTCCTATGCAGATCTCGTCCGCGTTGCGCAATCCGGCACTGCCAGAGGCGTAAAATGTGAGTTCGGGCCCGGCTCTTTCATCATGTCCGGCGGCGGCATGAAGGGATTCAAGGATGCGCCCGTCGACTGGGAAGGCCTCATCAGGGGGTTCTTCGGCATCGACAGGATCTTCAGCGTCTACGGCATGTCGGAGTGCATGGGGATCGCGCCGCTGTGCTCGCAGAACTTCTACCACTTCATGCCCCACACGATACCCATTCTCATCGACAAGGATGCGCAGGAATTGCCGCGTGAGGGCGTGCAGACCGGCCGACTCGCCCTGTTCGACTTGCTCGCCGAGACCTATTGGGGCGGATTCATCTCCGGCGATCAAGTGACCATGCATTGGCAGGAAGATTGCGCGTGCGGTTGGAAAGGGCCGCGGATCGAGAAGACGATTACTCGCTACGCGGAGATGGAAGGCGGAGATGACAAGATCACCTGTGCAGGCTCTGCGCAAGCCTACAACGAGTTCATGGATTACGTCGCGCAGGTGTAGCCATGTCCAAGATCTATGAAATCCCGATCATCTCGCGCGGTAGGATTATCGCGCCGGGGCCGGACGCGATCGAGTTCTCGGGCCGCGCCGGCGCGATCTTTCGCGCCCCTGATCCACGCGAGCACATCCAGGATCTCGTGCTCAGCGATCGGACGAGTCTTCGCGATCTGCATGATCTGGCGACGAGCGATGTCATCGACTTCCTCGCAAAACTCGGTCCGCGGCTCGCCCTCGAGCATAACCCCCACATGCAGGAAGCGTTCAGCCTTTCCCTGGAGGCGGGCGGGCTGACCGAGCCCGTCCTGCGCGGTGTCTATGCGCAGCTTCCGGGTATGTTCGACCGGGCTTACCTGAAGGAACTCGTCGAGAAGACCATTGGCATCGAATACCTGGACCGATGGGTGCCGCAGGGCAGCGGTGCTCGCGGTCGCTTCAGGATTCGAGCCATCGGAACGCGCTCCCTGCACATCACGGCGGGCAACGTGCCCGTCGTAGGCGCCATCACGATCATTCGCTCGGCGCTCACCAAGTCCGACTGCTTGATCAAGCTGCCTTCGAACGATCCGCTCACTGCAAGCGCCATTGCGCGCACCATGATCGAGATCGATGCACAGCACCCGGTGACAAAGCACCTCGCGGTCGCCTACTGGAAAGGAGGCGATGAGGCCGTCGAGTCGCAGATCTGCCGGACATCGAGGATCGACAAGATCACCGCGTGGGGCGGCATGGCCTCGATGAAACACATACAGAAATATCTGACACCGGGCCTGGATCTGATAGCGCTCAATCCCAAACTATCCATATCGATGATCGGCAAGGAAGCACTGCAGAGCAAGCAGGCGATGCAGGAGGCTGCGGACGGTATCGCTGTTGCCGCGGGCAAGCTCAACCAGACGGCCTGCGTCAACACTCGCGTCGTGTACGTCGAGAGCGAAACGGATGAGGCGTCGATCGAGCGGGTCATCGCGCTGGGGAAGGCAATCCATGCCTCGTTCCAGAGACTACCGCCGGTGATTTCTACGCCCGCGCTACGACCCGATCGCGAGCTCGAATCGGAGTTGCGTGCTCTGGCGCTCGAGGAGGAGCTCTATTGGGTGGTCGGCGACAGCGTGAATGGAGGGGTCATCGTGTCGCGCGTCTCGGATCGAGTCGACTTTCATGACAGGCTCGGCAATCGCATCGTCAACCTGGTGCCGATGCCGGACATCACCAAGGTTGCACGCTGGTGCGACGACTCGACTCAAACCGTCGGCATCTATCCCGAGTCGCTACGCGAGAAGATGCGCGACATGCTCTCGCTCGCGGGTGTGCAGCGCATCTTGCCGCTGCGCGCTCACGCCTCGAAGCAACACGAGGGCGCGGAGCTGCCCGGCATGCCGCATGATGGGATCGAGCCGATGCGCCGCATGGTGCGCTGGGTTATCGACGAGCTGCCGGCCGCCGAGCTCCAGGAGATCGCATGTTAAGGGCGCACGTCGCTGTAGTGACGGGAGCGAGCTCCGGCATCGGGCTTGAAGCGGCAAAGGCACTCGCGGCAGCGGGGTGGCGCATCATCGGCGTGGGGCGCGATCGGGACCGCAGCATGGCTGCGCTGGCCGAGATCCGCGCCGCAGCCGCGGGCGGCGAGGTGGATTTGCTACGCGCCGATTTATCGCTGATGGCCGACACGGTCCGGCTGGCGAAGGATATTGCGGCGGGAACGAATCGGATCGACGTGCTGATCAACAACGCCGGTGGGACATGCCGAGCGCGCGTCGTTACGCCCGAGGGGAACGAGGCGACCTTCGCCGGCAATCATCTCGGGCCCTTTCTGCTCACGAACCGCCTCATGCCGTTGCTTCGCTCTGCGGCCGCGCAGCAGCCGCGGGGCGCGGTGCGGATCATCAATACGGCCTCGAGCGCGCACGAGTATAGTTCGGGTCTCGATTGGAGCGACATGCAGATGCTCAATCACTTCGTCCCCGCTCAAGCCTATTGCAATGCCAAGCTGGCCACTGTCCTCTTCACGCGAGCCCTGGCGAAACGGACGGCGCCGCATGGGATCGTCGTCCACTCCGTACATCCGGGCCTCGTGGGGACACGGTTCGCGAGCCACGGTGACGACGCCATGCAGGAATATTTTGCGGCGAACGCCGATAAGGTGATTTCGGCGAAAGAGGGAGCCGATACGCTGATCTGGCTGGCGATGGCACGCGAGCCTGGAAACACGACCGGCGGCTACTTCTTTCAGCGAGCGCCGGGAACGGTCAGCGCTCTCGGGCAGGATGACGCCGCCGCCGAACGGCTTTGGATCGAGAGCGATCGCCTCGTGGCCGGCGCCCAGGCCTAGGCGGGGGTCTCCCATGGATTTCGTGCGCGGCGACGCGACCGGGCTTCTCATCCCGGCGCACAGTGAAGCTCTGCGAGCGGGCGGCGAGAGTTTTCTGACCGAGGCCTTCCAAGCCTTTGGCTCGCTTTCCGCGGGCAATCGCGTTACGCGGATCACGCGCTTCGAGATATGTCCCGGCGGCAGCACGGGCCAGAAGCTGTTCCTGTCGCTCGAGTTCGAGCAGCCGGACTCGACGCTGCATACGGATCTCTTCGTGAAGTTCTCGCGAGATTTCAGCGACAAGATCCGCGACGACCGCGGTAAGCACGAGATGGAAACCGAGGTGCGTTTCGCCGCACTGTCCCGCCTGCCGGGCTTTCCGATCACCGTTCCCATCGCTTATTTCGCGGATTACCACCACGAATCCCGCACGGGGCTCATCATCTCGCAGCGAATCGCCTTCGGCACCGGCGAAATCGAGCCGCACCATCAAAAATGCCTCGATCACGAGCTCGCCGACCCGCTTGCCTACTACCGCGTGATCTTGAAGTCCCTTGCGCGAATCGCGGCCGCGCACAAATCAGGTCGGCTGTCACGCGACATCGACACGCACTTTGCTTTCGATCCCGAAACCGCCGCCGCCCGCGACCCGATCCGCTTCGATGAGTCGCGGTTGCATCTCTTCGTGTCACGGTACGCCGATTTCGCCGCCAAATGTCCGCAGCTCCTGCCCGCCAACATCACCACTCCGTCTTTCATTGCGAAGCTGGATCGCGAGGCTGTCCTCTTTTTGCAGCACGAAAGGACCGTCAAGCGCTTTTTGCAGAGCAATCCCGATTTCATCGCTTTGATTCATTGGAACGCCAATATCGACAACGCCTGGTTCCGGCGCGACGCCTCGGGCGCTCTGGAGTGTGGCTTGATGGATTGGGGCCACGTCAACCAAATGAATGTGGCATTCGCATTGTGGGGATGCCTGTGCGGAGCTCCCCTCGAGATCTGGGACCGACACCTCGATCGACTGCTCGGCCTGTTCATCGCCGAGCTCCACGAGCACGGAGGCCCGCGCCTCGACGTGGACGAATTGGAGCTGCACCTGCTTTTCTACGTGGCGATGATGGGCGTTTCCTACCTCATCCAATCTCCGTCTCGGATTCTCGCCCGCCTGCCTGAAGCCGCGACGGCGTCGGGGACGCTGGATCCTGTCTTCCGCAAGAATGAGACGGCCCGCAACCAGCTGCACATCATGACCGCGATGCTGAATCTCTGGCAGACTCGCGATTTCGGGGCGAGCCTTGATCGCTTGCTGAAGCGCGCGCGCTGATCTTTCGGCTCTTTCTGGGGTACATGGATAGCGGTGGGCCCCAGCGATTGCGTTAAGTCAAAGGCTGCCCGGGCAAGCCGGTGAGCACGCAGCGAAAGGTACGGCCCGCGTAGGTTTGAAACACAGCCCGAGTTTATGTGACACTCCGAGAAAGGGAGAAGACCAGGGATGTCAAATCGTTTCCGATCAGGACGGGCTAGGAAGGCGCCCGCGATCTGGATTGTGCGACTCGGCGCCTGCCAGATAGCGCGAAGTCTCCGCCGGTGGGCATGCAGATCGACTTGGTTGGCGATCCTGGTGTTGCCCGTGATCGGGCATGCCACACCACTGGAAGTCTATGGTCGATTGCCCGGGCTCGAGGAAGTTTCGCTGTCCCCGAGCGGCTCGAGAATCGCCTTCGTGAACACCGTTCAGAACACGCGTGTGATTCAGGTGATATCGCTGACAGACCGCAAGCTCCTCGGCGGTGTGCGGGTCGGAGAAGCGAAACTGCGTGACGTTTCATGGGCAGATGAGAACCATCTCTTGATTACGACGTCGACCACCGGAATGCCTTGGGGATTGATGGGCGAACCGCATGAATGGTACATGCTGCAGGTGTTCGACGTGATCAAGCACCGGTCGGTGGCCACGCCGGTGATCGATGACCATACGCTCCGCACTATGAATGTGACCGCCGGTCGCGTCATGGTCAGGCGAATTGCAGGTCATACGGTTCTGTTCGTCCCCGGTATCTACGTGGCGGATCGCACCTTGCCCATGCTAGTCCGATACGACCTGGATGCCGGCACCCAGTTTGTCTATCGCCAGGGGTCTGAGTCGACCGATCAATGGTTGGTCGACGCGGACGGCGAAATCGTTGCCGAGCAGGACTACGGCAATCAGAACCAAAAGTGGGCAATAAAAATTCGCCGGGGTGGCCACTTGGAAGTCGTGGCATCGGGCCAGGAGGCAATCGACTATCCGCAGCTGCTGGGATTCGGGCCGGCAGACGATACATTGCTGGTGGAGAAGACCGAAGCCGGAGACCCGGTATGGAGGCTCATGTCGACCAAGGACGGTACGCTGGGCCCGCCCATGGCCGAGCATATGACGCTCGATGAGCCGATTGAGGACCGACTCACGTATCGCATGATCGGCGGTGTCCACGTCGAGGACGACGCTCATTACGTGTTCTTCGACCCGTCCCTTCAGCACCGATGGAATGCCACGGTAAAGGCATTCGACGGCGAGCACGTGGAGCTGGAATCCGCCTCGGCGGACTTTCGTCGCATCGTGGTGCGCGTTGACGGCAAACGATTCGGGTATCAATACCAGCTCGTCGACTTCGACACCGACAGGGCCGAGCCGGTCGGCGACATCTATGCGGGATTGACGCAGCCGTTGGAAGTCCGGCGCATCACGTACGCCGCTGCGGACGGAATGCAGATTCCCGCCTATCTCACGCTACCGCAGGGCCGTGAGCCAAAGAATCTCCCGCTCATTGTGCTGCCGCATGGGGGCCCGGCGGTGCGCGACACGGCCGACTTCGATTGGTGGTCTCAGGCGCTCGCCAATGAAGGCTACGCTGTATTGCGGCCGAATTACCGTGGCTCGAACCTCAATGAGCGCTTCCTTGAAGCGGGCTTCGGCCAGTGGGGCCGCAAGATGCAGACTGATCTGTCCGATGGTGTGCGCTTCCTGGTAAAGGAAGGCATCGCCGACCCAGGACGCGTGTGCATCGTCGGCGCGAGTTACGGCGGATATGCCGCGCTCGCTGGGGTGACCGTGGATCCTGGAGTTTATCGCTGCGCGGTATCAGTCGCCGGGCTGGCCGACCTCAAGCGCATGTTGAGCTGGGTCAACGCCAAGAATTGGTCGAGCAAGAATTACGAGCAGCGTTACTGGGATCGCTTCATGGGCGTAACCGGGCCGGGCGATCCTGTGCTGTCTCAGATCTCGCCGATCGAACATATAGACGCGATCAATGTGCCGGTCCTTCTCATTCACGGTCGTGATGATACGGTCGTGCCGTTTGAGCAGAGCGAGGTCATGTACAAGGCGCTTCGCCGCTCCCAAAAGTCCGTTGACCTCGTCGTGCTCGACCATGAGGATCACTGGCTGTCGCGCGGTGAGACCCGGTTGCAGATGTTGAAGTCCACGGTGGCCTTCTTACGCGCGCACAACCCTCCTGAGCTGTAGTCATACAGTGTTGGCGACCGTTCCAACTGGATGGACGCCCTGAGTCGAGGCTCGCGACAATCATCGGATGATGCCCCCCGTCCGCCACTCGCAATGCCAGACCCTTGCTACCGGATTTTCAGTGTCCGCGCCACACCGGAGGTCGCTTCTCGATAAACGCCGCGATACCTTCCTGCGCGTCGCGCTTGGCAAGGTTGGTCGCCATGACTTCGGCGGCGTAGGCATACGCCTCGGCGAGCGGAAGTTCTGCCTGACGATAGAAGGCTTCCTTACCAATCGCCAGCGTCATTGGCGACTTGGCCGCGATTTTCGCGGCGAGCGCCGCGGTCCGGATTTCGAGTTCGGGCTCGGGCGCCAGCTCATTAATCAGCCCGCAACGGATCGCGGTGCCTGCGTCGATTAGGTCGCCCGTGAGCAGCATGTGCATAGCGGCCTTGCGGCCCACGTTGCGCGATAAGGCCACCATCGGAGTGGAGCAAAACAGTCCAATGTTAACCCCGGGTGTGGCGAAACGAGCGGTGTCGGCGGCTACAGCAAGATCACAACTCGCAACCAGTTGGCAGCCGGCTGCCGTCGCAATTCCGTGCACCTGGGCGATCACGGGCTTAGGAAGATGAACCAAAGCCAGCATGACTTTCGCGCATTCGGCAAACAGCTTCTCGGTAAAGACGCTGCCGAAGTTCTCAGCACGAATTTCTTTCAGATCATGGCCAGCACAAAATGCTGGCCCCGCGCCGGCTAACACCACGACGCGTACCGACGGATCCGTCGCGACGGACTGCAGTTCGGCCGACAAGGCGCGCAGCATGCCTAGTGATAAGGCGTTTCTCGACTCTGCACGGTTGAGCGTCAAGGTCGAGACGCCGCCTGTGTCGGACCTTAAGATATATGGAGTATCGCTCATGGCCGTCCTTTTTGTATTGATCAGCGGTCGCGGCTGCGCCGCATGGATTTCGATGACGGGACCTTAACCGTGAACATGTTTCGATGTATTCGTCCATCGAGTGGCTGAAGCGCGCGCGCTGACCTTGCGCATCAAACGAAGCCATCCTCGTGCACGATCCAGTGGACGAATCGGTGCATGACGTACATGGCGTCGTGCGGTGCGCCGATGGATTGGCCGCCGGCATCGCCCAGCCGAACGATCCGCTGGGCGCCCCCGCTGGCGAGGCCATCGCGCAATTCGGCCTGCCGCGCGGGCGGATAGACACCGACCGTTTGGGTGGCGACATTGACGTACTTGAGCGCCTCCCGGAGCGACTTCACCTGGACCACGTTGGCCGTCTTGTTGATGGGGTGAAAATCCACCGGCTCGTCCGAGCGCACGACCAGCCCGCTGCCATCGCCCATTCCCCAGACCCCGAACTCATCATCCATCAGCCGCATCGAATCGACCTCCTCCGCCAGGTCGCGCGGCAGCGGCGGCGCCTTGCCGGAAAGGGCGTTGCGATCGACGAGCTTTCGCTGCAGACGCTCGCAGAAGCGGTCGACCTGGTGGCGGTCGCCTTCGACGAACAGGACGCGGCTGCAGACGCAGGCTTCCTGATTGAGCAGGCCCACGTCATTGGCGGCGCGCGTGGCGACGTCCTCGAGGACTTCCTCGGAGTCGAAGGCTTCGATCCCGATCATCGAGATCGAGGTCTTCGGATCGAAAGAGACCAGCTGCAGGCCGGGCATCAGATACTTGATGACGTTGTTGATCGCATCGCCCCCGCCCCAGGCCACGATCTTGTCGAAGTATTGCGGCTGGAAGATCGCCCTTTCCACTTGCTCATCGCCCCCTCGCCAGTAGACCGCCGACATGGAGCGCGGCACCGGGTGGTCGGGATCGACATCGAGCATGGTGCGCAGGATGGCGACGGCCATGAAGGGGTCGCTCGAGCCCATCTTGAACAAGTTGACCGCCTTGACCATCGCACCCAGGGCGATTGACTGGGCCGACACGAGGGGCGAATTACCCGGCAGGACGTGGATAAGGCGCGGCGGGAAGGCGCGCGTGAAGCTGCGGCGGCCCGTGCTGTCCACGCGCGGCAGCCACTCATCGAGCACCCTGGCATTGCCGAGGTTCTGCTCGGCGTACTCCAGAAGCTTCGCCTTGTTCAGATAGTCCGCAGCCATCCGCACGTTGTGCTCGATCACCGACCTCGGCAGAACGTTCGTCGCCGCAGATCCGGTCGACGGCCTCGCGAAGATACCCGCCCCTGTCGAGCCGCATACGCTCGCCGGTCTCGGCCAGGAAATCGAGGATCTCGTTCAGCTTGACGTCGAAGAGCGGCCCCGGCTCGGTGCGCAGCGTGATCAGCGCGTCGAGATCGAGCTGCGGCGTGACGAAGTCGACGCCCAGGTCGCGCGACCTGTGGCGCGTCTCGGTTGCCGCAACCAACTTGCCGCGCACGAAGAAAGGCGCGGGTGTTGCCTGGTCGCTGTCCCGCGCCGTCGACTTGCTCGATTCCTGAACGAGATTCATGACACACCCCTCACATAGGCCTCGATGGTGCCGGCACAGGCGATCTTGTCACCGCTCGCCGTATCCGCGTAGCGCTGGATGTCATCGGCCACCGAGGGGCTGCGGTTGCCGCAGGCGCACGGCGCCCACGTGGCGCGGATCTTGTCGCCGGAGATCACTCCGCCCCAGCGGCCGTCGAGCGACAGATCGAAGAAGGCGGCACGGCCCTCGAGCTCGCCGCTCGGCGTGGGGTCGAGCAGGTTTTCGCCCGATTCATCCAGCAGCAGCAGCATGACCCAGGGCGCCATGTGGTAGCGGCCGGCCTTGCAGCGCGGTGCGTTGGTGTTGGTCTCCTGCATGCCATAGGTGAGGCAGAAGCGCGGCCAAGACAGATTGAGGGTCTCGAAGATGAATTCGCGATAGCTGGGCGGCACCTGCACGCGCTTCAACCCGCCGCTGACGAAGGCGCTGTTCTCGCGAAAGTCCTTGCCGCTGTAGCCCTTCGCCCGCACCCGCTCTGCGACCTGATACAGCGGTCCGAAGAGCCCCATGATGTGCAGCGGCAGGTGGCGGCTCTCGATCAGCGCCTCGGCCGCCTGTTCGATGGACGACTCGATGGCCTTTTGCCGCTCGGCCGCCTGCGCTTCGAAATAGGCGATCTCGGTCGGCTTGGCCGTGCCATCGGCGATTTTCTTGCGCAGAATGATCATCTCCGTGATCCCGCCGATGGTGATGGGTGGGACGTTCGGGGCGAAAGGCACGACGTCCGGGCGGTTGAAGGCCTCGCGCATCGGTTTACCACTGGCGCGATTGCGCGGAGTGGCAGCGACCTGGCCGAGGCTGATCATGCGCCGATCGTGATTCGGCGCAAGCCCCGCCCAGATGATGGCCCGTAACAAACTGTGGCCGGCAAACTCGCTGTCCGCCATCGTGGCGTTCATCATCGCGCACTTACCGGTCGTGCCGCTGGTGCAGGAGACGTAGTGGCCTTGGCCCTCGAGCCGTTGCAGCCAGGCGTCGAGTCCGTTGATCCCCTGCGTGTCCATCCGCTCGACCCGGTGGCTCGAGACCGTATCGAGCCAGCGGCCCATGCGGTCCCATTTCTGCTCGACCAGCCACCCCTCAGGGTACGTCTTGTAGGCCGTGTGTGCGAAAAGCAGCGGCACGATGTCGGCCATGCGGCGGATCTCGGTGATCCCGCCGGTCTCGGCGCGGTTCTGCAGCAGCTTGATCTTGCCGATGCGGTCCTTGAAGCGCTCATTGATTGCCTCGAGCTGGCGCGGCAGCAGCTCGGAGAAGGGCATGTCGAACGGGTTTTCCGTATCGACGGCCCCAATCAGGCGCTCCACGGCGGAGGCTTGCCGGCGAACTACGCCGCTCATACGCGCCACGCCGCCAGATCGAGCCCCGGCCTCGGCCAACGCGCCTCAAAAAGCTGGCCGTAGCCGGACAAGGTGATATAGGCCGTACGCAGACCCTCGCCACCGAAGCAAATGTTGGTGCAGTAGCCTTCGGGCGCCTCGTGAAACTCGAGCAAGTCTCCGCCGGGCGAGAACACGCTGATGCCGCCGCGTACCAGCGTCGCGACACAGATGTTGCCGCCCGCCTCGACCGCCAACGAGTCGAACCGTTGATAACCCGGCAGACCGTGCACCAGCCTGCCGCCGTTCGGCGAAGGGAATGGCTGTAGCGCCAACTCGCCCGGCCCTACGACCGGATAGGACCACAGGCGGCTCGTTTCCGTCTCGGCGACGTACAGTGTCTTGCCGTCAGGCGAGAGACCGATGCCGTTGGGCGTCAAGAATGGAAATGCTGCGCGTCGTATGAAGGTGCCATCGGTGCGCGCGTAATACACCGCACCCTGCATCATTCGGTCCGCCAGCTTCTTGCCGAAGTCGGTGAACCAGAAGCCTCCCTGTGCGTCGAAGACGATGTCGTTCGGTCCATGCAGCGGATTGCCGTCGCAGTGTGTATAAAGCGTCTGCACCTCGGCGGTGGCGAGATTCACCCGCTGGATGCTGCCGCCGTTGTAGTCAGCCGCCTCCCCGATCGGCCGTGTGAAGCCATCATCCGTGCGCCACTTGAAGCCGCCGTTGTTGCAGACATAGCAGTGCCCGTCCGGGCCGAGCGCCGCGCCGTTCGGGCCCCCGCCGACCTGCGCGATGACGCCCCGCTCACCGCTCGGCAAAACGCGCGTCAATCGTCCCGCCCCGATCTCCACGACCAGCACGCTGCCGTCCGGCAGCACCACCGGACCTTCGGGAAAAGCCAGTCCAGTCGTCATCACGCGGCCTTGGAGCTTCTGCATCTCGTCCTCCTATATTTGCGCAGGCAGCTCGATGTCGCGGTCCACCACCTCGATCACCGCCGGATAGTAGCGCCCGGACCAGCCGTTGTTGGCGGCCGCGGCGTAATAGCGCTGCGCCAGCTGAGTGATATGCGCCGCGACTCCCACCTGCGCCGCCAGCTCGAGGACATAGCCGATGTCCTTGAGCACATACTCGGGTGGAAAGGATTTCTCGGGGAACTCCCGCGGCAGCATCGATTTGCGAGCGTGGTTGCGCAACGCGAAGCTGTCGCCCGATCCCTTCGAGACCGCATCGAGCAGCACTGCGGGGGGCACGCCCGCACGCTCGCTCAGCACCATCATTTCGGCAATCGCCACCGTGTTCTCGAACACGAGCGCATTGTTGACCAGCTTCACCACTTGTCCGCACCCGACACCGCCGCAGCGGGTGACATCGGATCCCATATAGCGCAGCAAGGGCTCGAGGCGCGCGAAAAGAAGCTCGTCCGCGCCGACCATGATGCTGAGCTCGCCGCGCTGTGCCGCCTCCCGGGTCCGGGCCACCGGTGCATCGGCGAATGCAATGTCTCGCGTCGACAGCTGCTCGGCGATGGTGCGCGCGACCGCAACGCTGGTCGTGCTCAGATCCACGATGACGGACGGCGTCGCCCGCTGCGCCGCGAGCCCCTGCGGACCCAGACAGACTTGCTCGACCTGCAGACTCCCGGGCAGCGACAGAAATACGATGTCGGCCTGTTGCGCCACTTCCGCAAGCGTCGTCGCGCGACGCGCCTTCGTCCCATCCAGTGCGGCGAACGCGGAGTCGCTCAGATCGTAGGCGATGACCTCACCGCCGTGTTTGAGTGCGACGTTCCGGCACATGGGTCCGCCCATGACCCCCAGGCCGACGAAGCCGATCACGGGGACTTTCATTTCCGACATGGTGTTGCTCCCTTCAATCCATCCACATGCCGCCGCTGATATCCAGCGATGTGCCGGTGATCCAGTTGGAGGCCGGAGAGCAGAGAAACAGCGCGGCCTGCGCGATGTCCTCGGCGCTGCCGTAGCGTCCCAAGGGAACGGTCGCGTTCGCCGCCGGTGCCTGGTTGCTCGTGACGCTCGCCCACATCGCCGTCTCTACCGGACCGGGTGCCAGCGTGTTGGCGTAGACACCGTGCGGCGCGCCCGCCTTGGCGATCCAGCGCATCATGCCGTGCACTGCCGACTTGGACGCGACGTACGCCGGGCCCGACGCCACGCCGCCGTTCTTGGCCGCGATCGAGCCCGCTGCCAGGATCTTGCCGAAGCCGCGCTCGCACATGATCGGGAATAGCTTGCGCGTCGGGGTTGACGACGCCGAGCACGTTCACCGACAGCATCGAGTTCCATTCCTCGTCGGTGCTCTGTCGACAGCGGCGTGCGCGCGATGATCCCCGGCACACAGCACCAGAATGTCGACCTTGCCGTGATCGGCCAGCACGGCGTCGATCACTTGCTCCGTTTGCGCGCGCGAGGTGACGTCGTAGCGGCGATATTCGATTCCGCGACCGAGATCCTCGTGCTCGGCACAGATCGGTCGCCACGACGCGGGCGCCGGCGCCGTTGAACACCTTGGCGATTGCGCGGCCCATGCCTCCCGAGCCCCCCGTGATCAGCGCCACCTGGCCGTCGAGACTCGGCGGTCCGCTCATATGCTGCGCCATGCAAAATCCTCCTCGGCAACTATCGACAATGATCGGGCGTGATCGCTGCGCTCACCGAAACGAGGCCGTGGCCGACATCGCCAACTCGCCCTCGGGACCCCGCGCCCACAGCGCGAGCGTGCCGTCTTCAGCTTGCCGTCCCTCGAGCTGGAAGGCGCGCCCCACGAACAGCGGTGTCACGCCGCGAAAATCGAAGCGCGCCAGCGCACGGCCCGCGCCATGATCCAGCGCGAGCTGCTGCAGGAGCGTCGCCGTGAGCGGACCATGCACGACCAGGTCCGGATAGCCCTCCTGCTCGCGCGCGTACGTGCGGTCGTAGTGGATGCGATGGCCGTTGAAGGTCAGCGCCGAATAGCGAAACAGCAGCGTCGTGTCCGGCTCGACGTTCGCGGCTCCATTGCGGCACGCCTTCGTGACGCTGCACCGCGGGTGCAGACTCCGCTCCTGGGCGCGGTGATCTCGCGATAGACGATATCCTGCTCCTCGCAGATGCACGGCGTCCCATCGCAGCTGATGACGTGCTGAACCGTCACGAACCACAGTGAGCCGCGTCTGACCGGTCTTGTTCTCGATCTTCAGGATCCGGCTGCGCCGCGTCGCCTGCGCCTCGATCGGTACATCGGCCAGATAGCGAAGTGCGACTGCCCGCCCACATGCGTCGGGCCGATTCGATCGGCGGCAGAAACCCGCCGAGTCGCGGATGACCGTCGGTGCCGAGCGCGCTGCGACGCTCCACCGGATTGAAGAATAGCCATTGCCATCCCGGCGGCAGCGCCTCGCCGGCCTGCGGCGCGCGCTCGAGATCGAGTGTCGCGGCCATCGAGGCCACGACCGAGGCGAGAATCCGCTCGCTGCGCTCCTCCTCCCGGCCGATCCACGCCTCATAGGCCATAGTCACTCGACTCCTATCCCCAGATAATATAGAATGCATTGTATATTAATTCATCGTCTCTCGCTATCATGAATAGTGCTCCCCCTCGCCGGTCGCCGTGTCATCGAGCTCGGCACCATGGTCGCCGCGCCGTTTGCGGCCCACATCCTCGCTCAGCTGGGCGCGGAGATCATCAAGGTGGAACCTCCCACGGGTGATCCCACGAGAAGCCTGGTACGCGGCGGCCCGAGCGGCACGTTCATCGCCTACAGTCACGGCAAGAAGAGCGCGTGCATCGATCTGTCGAAGCCGGAGGGGCATGCGGCGTTCCGCAAGCTGCTGAAGACAGCCGATGCGCTGGTGCACAACCTCTCGCCCAAGGCGGCGCGCAAGCTCAAGCTCACTCGCGCGGATTGCGAAGCGATCAATCCACGGCTGATCTACTGCCACATTCGAGGCTACGGCGCGGGCCCGCTGCAAGAGGAGCTCGCCTCGAATCCGGTGGCGGAAGCCTCGACGGGGGTCATGGAGGCCAATCGCGTCAACGGGCGACCCAGCCGCTTGGGTCCTTCTTATCACGACCAGTTCGCCGGTGCGTACGCCGTGATCGGGATGCTCGCCTCGATGCTGCAACTGCAGGAAGGCAAGGAGCCCGCGCCCGTGGAAATCGGACTCTACGAGACGGGACTGCATGTCGCCTCGCGAGACCTGGTCGGCGTGCAGCTGAAAACGCAGCTGCTGGGCAAGCCGGAACGCGAGCCGCACGGCGAGTTCAGCATGCCGGGCTATGGCGCTTATCAGACCGCCGACGAGCGCTGGATCTACCTGCTCATGCTCAACGACTCGCACTGGCTCAAGTTCTGCCAGGCCATGGAAGTTCCGAGCGATGAATCGCTCGCGACGCTGCGCCAGCGCAAGAAAGCTCGCGAGAACAAGTCGAGGGACTGGTCAAGGCAAGTGTCGCGGCGCGGTCGTTCGATCAAACGGCGGCGTGCCTGCGAGCGGCGGGAGTCGGCTTCACCGAAGTGGTGCCGCTCGAGCGCGTGCTCGATGCGCCCCAGGCGCGGCAGCCGGGAAAGCTGCGCCCGGTGGGTTTTCGCGGCTTCGAGTTCGCCGTACCGGAGTTCCCGCGTTTGCAGACCGACGGCAACGACGGCGCACCGCCACGACCCCCGCCGGATCTCGGTGAGCACACCGCCGCGGTTCTCAAATCAGCCGGCATCGATCAGGCGGAATACGCAGCGCTGCTACGAGCGGGCGCCGTCGCAGACTCGACGCCGAACGCGTTCGCTTGGGCGGCGCTGCGGAAGTAACGCTGCCCTCCTCATCCACCCTGCATTTATTTTCTCGGGAGATCTCACCTTGAGCACCTCTGCTCCTCCGTCTGAAGTCGGCTCCGCCCCCGCCGAGGGCCGCATCACCGATCAAGCCATTGCCGATGCGAAAGCCATGATCGGCCTGCAGCTGCGTCCCGAAGGACCTTACCTGCAAGACGCCACCCCCGACACGTTGCGCAACTGGTGCAACGGCATCGGCGATCTCAACCCGCTGTATCGCGACATCGGCTATGGGGCCGCCACTCGTTACGGCACGCATGCTCGCGCATCCCATGTTTCCCATGGCCTTCGGCTGGCTCGGGCGCACCCGCTGGGGCCTTCCCGGCGTGCATGGCTTCTACGCCGGTAACGACTGGGAGCTGTTCCGGCACGTGCGCCCGGGCGATCGCATCACAGCCATCGAGCGCGTCGTCGGCGTCGAAGAGAAGCAAAGCAAGTTCTCCGGACGATTGGTGCTGCAATACGTCGAGGCCTGCTATTACAACCAGCGCAGCGAGCTCCTTGCCCGTGCCCTGGGCACGTGCACCCGCCACGAGCGCAAAGCGGCGCGCGATGCCGGCAAGTACAAGGAGATCGAGCAGTACGAATACACCAACGAGGAGCGCGACCGCATCGATGAGATCGTGCTCGACGAGCCGAAGAACATTCGCGGCGCCGACGTTCGCTACTGGGAAGACGTGAAGGAAGGTGAGGAGCTGCCGACCATCGCGCGCGGTCCGCTTTCTCTGATGGACACGATGGGGTTTCTGGTCGCCTCCGGCCGCGGACATACTCACGGCGTGATTCTGCAGGCTGCGGTGAAGCACCCGGGTCATTTCTTCCGCAACCCCGAGGCCGGCAGCGGTGTGGAGTACACCGGAATCGGGCATCACCGCGAGTCGGTCGCGAAGGAAGTGGGCGTGCCCGGCACCTATGACTACGGCCCACAGCGCTCGTCGTGGATGTGCTCGCTGATCACCAACTGGATGGGTGATGCCGCGTTCCTCAAGCGCGTTCGTACCGAGATGCGGCGCTTCAACATCGTCGGCGATACCACCTTCTGCAAGGGCAAGGTCACACGCAAGTACGTCAAGGACAAGACAGCGCTGGTCGACATCGAGATTGCCGCGGAGAACCAGCGAGGCGAAGTGACGACCCCCGGGCTCGCGACCGTGGCGCTGCCGTCGCGCGACGTCAGCCTCCCTGCCTTCATCGATGGATCGGGCGTGGATCTCGAGCTGCCCGTGACTCGTTAGCCGCACGAGCTGATCTCGGAGAGATCGGACCATGTCTGCAGAGGAATTGCCGCGCGGCGCTGAGCTCCCCCTCGCAGGCTGTCGCGTCGTCGAGCACTCGCGTAGCGTCGCCGCGGCCTACGCAGGACGACTCCTCGCCGCCATGGGAGCGTCGGTGGTGATGCTCGAGCCGCCGTCCGGCTCGCCTTTGCGGACGGCACCGCCGCTGCTGGAGGGTCACAGTGCGCTGTTTGCGTCGCTGGCGGCCGGCAAGCGCAGCTTGGTGTGCGACCTATGCGGAGCAGCAGGCCGGCGAGTGCTGGAGCGCGAGCTTGGCGAAGCCGACATCCTGCTCGACGACACACCTCCGCGGGAGCGTGCAGCACGCGGCCTGGACCGTGAGACCATCGGCAAACGGTTCCCAGCGCTGGTGCACGTGAGCGTGCGGCCGTTCGGCGCGAGCGGTCCCAAGGCCGACTGGGACGGCGAGGAAGTGAACCTGCTGCATGCGGGCGGCGAGGGCTTTTTGCTCCCCAACGGCCTCTGCTACGAGCTCTTTCCCGATCGGCCGCCGCTGAAAATCTACGGGCACTTCAGCGAATACCAGGGCGGATCCATGGCAGCCTTCGCCGCGCTATCCGCTTGGTGGGCGACGCCCGTGGCCGGCGGCCAGTATGTCGACGTGTCGGTGCAGGACGCCGTTCTCGCAGTCGGTGCGTTCGCGCTGCAGCGTTTGGGCGACGGCTCGCTCGAGCACCGCAGTACACGGCATTTCCGCTACGGCGGAGTATTCGAGGCGCGAGGCGGCTATGTCGAGCTGCTCACGCTCGAGGATCGGCAATGGAACGCACTGGTCGATCTGCTCGGTCGTCCCGCGTGGGCGCTGGAGGCTGCGCTCGAGGATCCGTTGGAGCGCAGCCGGCGCGGCGACGACATCAACCATCACATCCGCGACTGGATGCTGGCACACGACGTCGACGACATCGTGCAATGGGCGCAGCAGCTCGGCGTCCCGGCAGCGAAGTACCGCACGCCGGCCGAAGTGATTCAAGGCGAGCACGAGCGTGCGCGCGGTCTGTTCGCTCCGCTGGTGCTGGATGAGCGGCTGAAGGCCGAGGCGCTGGTGGCCCCGTTTCAGTTTCGCTGTACGCCGCTTACGCCCGCGACGCGAGTCCCGGCTCTCGGCGAGATGAGTCACGAGCCGCCGTCGTGAACGGGCCCAAAGCTCCCTTGGCCGGAGTTCGCGTCGCCGATTTCACGATTCACGCGGCGGGGCCATTCTGCACGCAGCTTCTCGCGCAGCTCGGCGCGGAGTGCATCAAGATCGAGAGCAAGGCGCGGCTCGATGCCTTTCGCAAGCCGCACGCCGTGTATGGACGGCTGGCGGCGGCGACGTTCGATCAGGTCTCGGTGAATAAGCTGTCGGTGCGGCTGAACCTCAAGCAACCCGAAGCGATAGCGCTTGCCAAGAGGCTGGTAGCGATCTCGGACGTGACGTCGGAGAGTTTTCGCGCGGGCGTGATGCAGCGTCTGGGGCTCGGCTTCGACGACCTGAAGGCGGTAAAGCCGGACGTGATATTGGTATCGCTCTCCTCCTGCGGGCAGAGCGGCCCGGACTCGCACTTTGCCGGCTACGCCCCATTGTTCGGCGCGTGGGGCGGGCTCGGCTGGATGACGGGATACACCGATGGACCCCCTGTGGAGATGCGCCATGTCATGGACCACTCCGCGGGCATCCATGCGGCCGTCGCCACGATGGCCGCCCTGCATCAGCGCCGCCGGAGCGGGCGCGCGCAGCATGTCGACCTGGCAGCGCGTGAGGTTGCCAGCGCCATGATCGGGGATGCGCTCATTCAGGCGAGCCTTGGGGTCACGCCGACGCGGCCGGGAAACAGACACCTGTCGATGGCGCCGTACGGCGTGTATCCGACGCGACAGCCGGATCGCTGGTTGACGTTGGCCGTGAGAGACGACGCCCAGTGGCAGGCGCTGGTGCGCGAGCTCGATCAACCCGCTGCGGCGAGCGATCCGCGCTTCGCCACTGCCGCGGCCCGCCTGCAGCACGGCGACGCGCTCGATACGCTGCTTGTGCAATGGCTCGGCGCCTGCGAGGCCGATGCCACGGCGGAGCGCCTGCAGCGCGCCGGCGTTTGTGCGCATGTTTCCTGGAGCATGCTGGACATCGCCAACGACCCGCACCTGCGCATGCGGGGTGCGACGACCGAAGTCAGTGCCCCCGACATTCCGCAGCGATTGGCGGTCGGCGCACCGGCGCGATTTTCCAAGACCGATCAGGTCGGGATCAAGCGCTTGACGCCGGCGCTCGGACAGGACGAGGACTACGTATTCGGCGAGCTCCTCGGGTTGAGCACCGCCGAGCGAGCCGACCTCGAGAGGCGCGAGGTGATCGCCTGAGCCGGGCTGCATTGTATCGGCGTCGTGCGGTCATGCAGAATGCATTTTCAAAGATGAGGGATTCTCGATGAGCAGCATTTATCTCGTTCTCGACATGGAAAACGATCTCGTTCATGCGGACGGACCGAACGGGAAAGCGGCCTATGGCGAGCAGTCTCGAGCACGCCGCATCGTGGAGAATACGCGCCGAGCACTCGACAAGGCCCGCGCGGCGTCGATCCGCGTCGGTTTCGTGCGGGTCGGCTTTTCCCCCGACTATCGAGACTGTCCGGCCAACTCGCCCATCTTCTCGAATGCTCGCAAGAACGGAATTTTCAAGCTGGGTGAATGGGGCACGGAAGTGCATCCGGACTTGGGCAAGCAGCCGGCGGACTTCGACATCGTCAAGCACCGGGTAAGCCCCTTCCATGGGACCGCTCTCGAAGTCATTTTGCGCACCCAGGGCGTGCGGCGCATCTACTGCTCGGGCATTTCCACCAACGCGGTGGTTCAGGCTGCCGTGCGCGAGGGCCACGACCGCGACTACGAGATGGTGCTGCTGGAGGATTGCTGCTGCGCGTTATCTGCCGAGGAGCATGAGAGCTCGATCAAGCTGCTGCAGCGATTCTGTCAGATCAAGACCTCGAAGGATGTGGCCTTCGAGTGAAAGAGGATAAGTTGCCGCAGGAAGGCACCCTGCAGGGAATGGACTTCCGCACCAAGGAGGAACAGGTCGCTGACTTCCTGCGCGAGGGCATCATTTCCGGGATGTTCCCACGCGGCTCGCGGCTCAAGCAGGCCGAGATCGCCGAACGGCTGCAGTTGAGCATCACGCCCGTGCGCGAGGCCCTGAAGCTCCTGGAGGCCGAGGGCTATATCAACGGCAACTCCTACCGGGGGGCCTGCGTCGTTCCCTTCGACGCGATGGCCTCGAAAGAGGTTCTGGAATTGCGCCTGCTGCTCGAGTCGAGGCTCATCCGCGGCACGGCGGAGAACATCCGTGCGCAGGACCTCGTCGAGCTGCGCACGCTTGCCGATGAATTCGAGCGCGCCTTCGATGCCGGCGACCGGGCCTCGGCGCGGGGCGTCAATTACCGCTTTCATCGCCGCCTCTACAGCCTGGCCGACATGCCTCAGACGCTGCATTTCGTGCAAATTCTATGGGCGCGATATCCCTTTCGATCTGATCAACGCGGTCGAAGGCCGCGGCAAGGATGCCGCCCAGGAGCACGACGAGATACTGGATGCGCTATCGAAGGGCGATGCGTCCGCGGCCACGCTTGCCATGCGCAAGCACATCGAATCGGGTTGGTCGCTGCTCAAGCCGACTTAAATTTCCTAGCTCATCGTAGTATTGATGCGTCGGAATGCGCTGGGTCACCCGGGGGCAGCTCATTCGGTTCGCGGCGCGAGCTACTTGCTTTCAACGTAGAGGCGAGTCAGGCGCACCGACTTTATGCGCCAGCCCGCCTCCGTGCGGACATAGGTTTCGTGATAGTGGCCGCAGCCGTGCAGAAAGCTGAAGCCCGCGGGCGATCTCTTGCCTTCGGGGTGGCGCAGGATATCCTCCATCGCCCAGACTCCCGTGGCTGTCGTTGCCGACAGAATTTCGATATCCGGCATATGCCCGTGGTGAACCGATATTTGCTCCCCGGCTTGCTGGGCCGTCCAAGCGATGAAGGCATCGACGTCCGTCCAGGGCTCACTGCGAAACTCCGGCACATGAAACACTATTTCCGGGGCGAACACGTCTCTCTTCCAGCCATTCCAATCTTTGTGATCAAGATAGTAAAAGTACTTTGACTTCACTCGCTTGATTTCCTCGATCGCAAGAAGTCGATCGAGGGGTGATACGGCCTGAGGGTCCGGCATTGCATTACTCCCGTTTTCGATCAGCAGAGTGCTTTTGGGAATCGACGATCTGACCAGTCGGTTTTCATGTGCGCCGAGTGCGCCTCCTTTCATCGATGATCGCCTCAGGCTTTCCGCCATGCCGGGTTTTCCGGCAACTGCACTTCCGCCTTCGCGGTGGCCATCGTCGTGCCGAGCTGATTGGTCATCTTGAAGTCGACTTGTACGACGGACCGCCCCTGATCGTCGACCCTCTTGTCGACCACGGTTGCGTTGAAAATCGTGATATCTCCCGTGTGCGCCGGGCCGCGGTAGGCGCAATTGGAATGCACGACCAGACCCCACTCGCCCGCCCAGCCCGCGAGATAATCGAGAATCCAAGAGCCCATGGATGCGCCATAGCCGTAGGCGCGGGGCATACCGATGTAGTGCGCCCAACGCGGGAACAAATGACCGCGCGAAGGGCCGATATAAGCGCCATCGGTCTGCTCGGGATTGATTTTTTCCCATTCGCCGTCGGATTCCTTACCGGCCATGTCCTCGGTGAAGCCGAGGTCGCGCAGATTGATGTCGGTGCGACGGCGCATTCCGCCCCACGTCGTGAAGATGTAGGCTCGCCACTCCGTGGCGAAGCTTGCGATGCTATGAACGCCGATGACGCGCGTCGGCAGTTTGTCCCCGACGTTCACATCGTTCCAATAGCGCTTGCCATGACCGAGGTCATGCATCATTTTGATGTACTCGAATTTTCTTTCTTCCACCTCGGCGAGCTGCGCATCGGTCCACTCCGGATCTTCCGTGGCACCGGACTGAGGGGTGCCCATGTCGCGCGCGAGATCGGCGCGGTAGCGGATGCTCGTGGACCGCTGCGTCGCGATCTTGTCGCCCTTTTGGTTGTAGTAGTGATTATCGCCGCGCTGGAAGCAGGTCGGGCCGGCGAACTTGGTTTCCTTCACGACGTAGTCGAACGGGATGCGCTCGTTGTGGATCATATCGCCCCCGAGGATGCGGGGGCCGTAGAACCACCATTCATCGCCGCCGAACAGCAAGTGCGATTCGGGAATGCGTCCGACACACGAAGGCGCCGAACCGTGTCCGTCGTCGCAAGCCACGGAAAACGATTGCGGGGCCACGATGCGCCCAAAGCGGCTATCCACCGCAAATGCGTCGTTATAGTGAAGACCGTTAGGATAGTGCATCGCCTGGACCCAGCGCTTGATGTCGAGGTTTCCGATGGGATCTTTCAAGCGCGCGCCCTCGATGGGCTTGCCCAGGAGTCGATCGATGTCGGAACAGTCGAGGATCTTATCTTTCATGGCAGACACCCCTCAAAGCACACTAGGTAGTGGTCAGGCGATCGCGCAGCGGACAAGATCTCTCGCTGCGATCATTCGCCGCCAGCTTGCCTGCTCGCGCGGTCGAGTGCCTCGATCGCGGCCGGTTCGAGCTGCAGTTGCGCGGCGGAGATCAAGGCCTGCAATTGCGCCGAGCTCGTGGCACTGGCTATGGGCGCCGTCACACTGGGACGTGCCATCAGCCACGCCAAGGCAACCGACGCCGGCGTGCTGCGATGAGACGCCGCGACCTCGTCCAGCGCGCGCAGAATCCTTTCGCCGCGCGGATTCAGATATTTGCCGACGAACGCGCCGCGCGCGGCATCTTTGAGATCCGCGGGCGACCGATATTTGCCGGCGAGGAATCCGCTGGCGAGCGAGAAATACGAGATCACGCCGAGTCCACGCTGCACGCATACCGATTCGAGGTCGGATTCGTACTTCGCTCGGTCGTAGAGATTGTATTCGGGCTGCAGAGCTCTCGTAGCGCGGCAGACTCTCTCGCTTCGCGACATCCAGCGCCTCCGTCAGACGCGCCGCGCCATAGTTCGAGGCGCCGATCGCTCGGACCTTACCCTGACGAATCAGCTCGGCGTACGCCTGCAGCGTCTCTTCGAGGGGCGTGTCGGCATCGTCGCAGTGCGACTGGTAAAGATCGATGTAATCGGTCTGCAGCCGCCGCAGCGAATCCTCGACCGCTCGGAAGATATAGGCTCTCGACAAGCCTTGCTTGTCCGGCCCCATGCGCATCCCGACCTTGGTGGCGATAATGACGCGATGGCGGTTGCCCCGCTGCGTGAGCCACTTGCCGATGATGGTTTCGGATTCTCCGCCGACATTTCCGGGAACGAAGCTGGTATAGACGTCGGCGGTATCGATGAAATCGAATCCGGCGCCGACGAACTCGTCGAGAATACGGAACGAGCCTGCTTCGTCCAGCGTCCAGCCGAACACGTTGCCGCCCAGCACGAGCGGTGCCGTGAGGATCTGCGATTGGCCCAACCTGCGTTTCTGCATGATGCTCTCCGGTGGTCGTGATCAACCGATCGCTATTTTTCCGCCGACGCGCTGCCGCCGGCCCTGGCCATGGCAAAACTGTAGCGCAGATGATCGACGTGGCCCGAGGGCGCGGGCGGAAAGATCACCGGGTGATCCGTATCGCGGATCGCGTCCATGTCTTCAGCCACCTGCTCGATCGTCCACTTGGGGTGGTACACACCGGGCGTCTCGGCGACGAATGCCTTCGCGACGCGGCCGGCCATCGATGCGAGCATCTCTCCGGTGATCGAGCAGGATTCATGCGCCAGCCAGCCCACCACCGGCGCGACCAGATCCGGTGTCATCGGCGGATAGGCGCTGATATCCAGTCCTGCCGCCATCCGGGTCACGGCGCCGGGAAGGATGACATTGGACTTCACGCCCTTGGCGGCCCCTTCGAGCGCGACGACATTGGACAGCCCGATCGTGCCGGCCTTGGCCACGCTGTAGTTCAGCGCCTTGTGATTTCCATAGATTCCATTGATCGATGAGGTGAGCACCATGCGGCCGTAGCCCGCCTTGCACATGAGCGGAAAAGCCGGCCGCACGACGTGAAAAGCCCCGCGCAGATGGACATCCAGGACGGCCTCGAAATCCTCGTAGCTCAGCTCCTCGAGCAGCGCGCCGCGCACGATGCCGGCGTTATGAATCAGGATGTCGATCCGCCCGTAATGATCGAGCGCCGAGGCGATGATCGCCTTGCCGCCGGCGGGCGTCGCCACCGACTCGGTGCACGCAACCGCCTCGCCGCCCGCCGCCTTGATTGCCTGCACCACCTCAGCCGCGGGATCGGCCTCGATGCCGTCTCCCTTGATGCTGCTGCCGGGATCGTTGACGACGACCTTGGCGCCGCGCGACGCGAGCAGCTCGGCATAGGCACGCCCGAGTCCGCGGCCCGCGCCGGTGATGACCGCTACACGATTGTCGAATCTAAGTTCCGGCATGATGAACCCCCTCTCTTCCAGTCATTTTGCCAGAGGTTTAGCGGGCGCGGCTGGGCAACTCCACGATCGCCGAGCCGTTCGCCGATACCTCGCCGCGATGCGTCTCGGCGTTTTGGCGGATTTCCACCAGATGCTTGCCGCCCTCCACGAACTTGCGGGTGACGACGCCGTCGATGAAGAGCACGTCGCCGTCCGGATTGTGGCGGCGCACCTGGCATTTGCTCTTCTGCAGAAAGCCGTCGTCCCCCATCCAATTGGTGATGTGGTGCGTCAACCAGGAGCAGCGTTCGGGGCCGTAGTCGTACGCGCCCGGCGCACCGACCTCGAGCGCGAAAGCCTCGTCCCAGTGAACGCGCTCGGGGCAGTCCGGCACGTTGAATCGATTCTTGATGCCGAGCCCCGGGTGCTTCGATTGCAGCTTCCAGGCGAGCTTGTTCGCACGGATATAAAGTCCGCCCCAGCCTTGCGCGTAGCAAATGAACCCCGTGACCGTCATCGGTCCTTTCATCATGCGGGGCAGCGCCTCGCCTTCCTTGACATCTTCCCAATAGCGCGGTTTGGCGCCGCGGATTTCCTCCGCCTCGTACAGCTTGTTGAACTCGGCGAGCTGTTCGTCCTTGAACGGCTCGACGCGGCCGCGGGCCTCGGTGTATTTCGTGCCGCGCTCGCGAGCCTCGTCGCGATCGGTACGGAACACCCAGGAGTCGCAGTCCGCAACCTTGTCGCCGTGCTGATTGAAGAAATCCACGTGATAGATCTGCTGAAAGGAGCGGCCGGCAAAGCGCGTCTTGTGCTCGATCAGATCCTTCAGTTTCGCCTGGGTGGAGATGGCGTCGCCGCGCAGCACATTCTTGTGCCACGTCCATTCCGCCCCCGCCCACATGGCATGGACACCCGAAAGACCGCCGCAGTAACCGGACACGATGCGGCTGGTCGAGAACAGAAAGCTCGGCAACGCCACGATGGTGCCATAACGCGTTTTCTCGGCATAGGCCGGATCGGTCCACAGCGGGTTGTCGTCGCCGATGCCGTGCGCGTAATGACGAATGCCGTCGCGCGTCGCCTCGTAATTCCACGGCTCGACGGTGTCGGTAATCGGCACGCCGATGCGCTTGCGAAGATCGTCGAGGCCCTCTTCCGTGATCTTGGGGAAGCGGTTGCCGGTGGGTTTGGTGATGGTTTGCATTCGTCGTCTCCTGAAAAATCTCAGTGTGCCGCGGCCGCGGCTTCGCGATCGCGAAGGATCTTGCGGTTGACCTTGCCCGCGGGCGTCTTGGGAAGCTCGCCCACGAAGGCGATGTGACGCGGAAATTCGTGCTGGCTCAGCCGGCCGCGCGTGAAGGTCTTGAGCTCGTCGATGAATTCCTCGCTGGGCGAGCGGTCGGAGACGATGAACGCCTTGGCGACCTGCCCGCGCGTCGCGTCCGGCACGCCGATGACGGCTGCCTCTTTCACGTTCGGATGCTTGAGCAGCGTGTTCTCGATCTCGACCGCGCTCATCGTCCAACCGGCCGAGATGATGACGTCGTCCGCCCGGCCGGCATGATAGAAATAGCCGTCCGCGTCGATCTTCGCGAGATCCTTGGTGCGTCTCCCAGCGATCGCGCCGCCACAGCATGAGCTCGCCGACGACGCCGGGCTCCGCGGGCGTGCCGTCGGGCTTCTGCACCTCGAGCTTGAGGCCGGGCACGGCCTTTCCCAGCGAGCCCGGCTTGACGACATAGTCGCTCGCGCCGGGATAGTTGACCAGCACGACGCCGATCTCCGTGGTGCCGTACATGCTGCATGCCGGAACGTGAAAGGTCTCGTCGATGAACTCCAATGTCGCCGCATCGATGGGCTCGCCGGTATAGGACAGCTTCTTGATGGAGAACGCGAAGTCCCGCGCCTTGCCCGAGTTCTTCATCATCCGGTAGTGCGTGGCGGCGGCCGAGAGATTCGTGATCCTGTAATCTTGCAGCGCCTTCATGAGCCGCACCGCATCGAAGCGACCGGCGAAGGTACCGGTCGTGACGCCGAGTGCCAGCGGAGCCAGCGTGCCATGCCAGAGTCCATGTCCCCACGCGGGCGAAGACGGACAGAAAAACTCGTCGCCCGGCCGGATACCCGTACCGTACAGCGCGGCAAACATCAGCGTCACCACGGTGCGATGCGAGTGCTTGACGGCCGCCGGCAATTCCCGCGTCGTGCCGGAGGTATACTGGAATACCGCCATGTCCTCGGCGCGCGTCGCGGCTCGATAGGTGGCCGGCAAGCGCGAGATTTCATCGAGCAACTCGGCATCGGCCACGACGACCCGCAGGCCCTCGACTTGCCTGGCGATCGATGCCTTCTCCGCTGTTCGTGATCAAGAGTTTCGGCTTGCAGTCGTCGATGCGCAGCTTGAGGCCGTCGAGGCCGAACAACGTGAACAGTGGCACGCTGATCGCCCCCATCATCATGGCGCCGAACAGGCTCAGATAGAAAGGTAGCGAGGGCTCGAGCATGAAGGCGATTCGGTCGCCCCGCTGGATACCGTTGCGCTCCAACCAATGGGCGAAGCGCGCAGAGCCGGCCGCAATCTCGTCGAAACTCAAAGCCGTGTCGGTTCCGTCGGCGTGCGCGATACGCACCGCGATGCGGCCCGATCCATCCGCGTGGCGGCTGATGCACTCGTCGGCGATATTGAAATGGTCGCGATTACCGCGGAACAGATCCCACAGCCCCTTGGAATCGGCGTGCGTCTGGGCGTCTGCGTAGCGCGTGTATTCGGTGAGCTTCGCCATCATTTTAGCCTGATTCCCCTCAGCGCCGAGACGGAGACGACGGGCCGTAGGCAGCCCCGGCCGTTCGCGCTGGAGCAATGTGCCAGAAGATGGAAGTCATTGCAAATATCGAATATCATTCTATATGTACAACAGCGCGCCGTTCGAGTCCCTCGGGCGGCACGATAGACCAATGGAGCGAGGGTTCAATGAACGACGCACGCCGAACCGCCTCGAGACCGGACCGCGACCTCGCGCGCGCCGTGAAAGCAACCAAAGCACCAGCGATCTCGCGTGCCGCAGCGGTTTTGCGCTTGCTCGGGAAAAGCAATGCACCGATGGGCGTCCAATCCATCGCACGGGAGCTCGGCCTTGTGCCGAGCACCTGCCTGCACGTATTGCGAGCGCTGGTCGCCGAAGAATTCGTCTCCTTCGATCCGGATACCAAGCGATACTCCCTGGAGGCCGGCGTGCTGACGCTTGCACGGCATTGGCTGCGACGCAACCGCTTCAACGATCTCGCACAGCCTGCGCTCGATCGCATCGGTCAAACCTTCGAGGTGACCATGCTCGGCGTTCAGATCGTCGGTCTGGAGCACATCATCGTCGTGGCCGTCTCCCAATCGGGGCACACCTTGCAGCTCAGCACCCAAATCGGCAGCCGCTTTCCGGCGCTCATCAGCGCGACGGGGCGGTGCATCGCTGCATTCGGCGATCACCCCGCAGCCGAGCTCGAAGCCCGGTTCAAGACGCTGCGCTGGGATGACCCGCCGACCCTCGAGGAATGGAAAGCGCAAGTCGTCCGCACGCGCGCGCAGGGGTTTGCCGTCGACCCGGGTAACTACATAAGCGGCGTGACTGTGGTCGCGGTCCCCGTCTTTCGAGCGCGTGCAAAGCTCAGCCATGCGCTCGTCGCCATTGGAATCGGCAGTGCCTTGAAGCGGAGTGGATTGCCCGCGCTGCAGGACGCGATGCTCACCGCGGCGCAGACCTTGAGCAATCAGCTCTCCGGCGAGGTATCACCGACGAGCTGAGGTTTTGAGATTAAGATGCTGGCAGTGTCTCGGATCCAACCTATCGGGTGATACATGGGTTTACTAGAAGCTCACGCCGGCCTCGCCGGCAAAGTTGCTGTGGTGGTCGGCGGTGCGGGCGGCTTCATGGGGCGTGGGATCACGCTGGCCCTGGCGCAGGCCGGGGTCCACATTGCCGCTTGCGATAACGACGACGAGGCCGTGCGCACCATCGTGCCGGACGTCGAGGCGCTCGGATCGCGAATACTGTCGGTTCGCGCCGATGTGACCGACGCGGACACCCTCGATGCATTTTATGATCGCGTCGACAAAGAGTTCGATCGCGTCGACATCGTGGTCAATGTGGCGGGCGGGGTGAAGCGTTCGCTGTTCATCGAGAGCACGCGCGCGGACAATGCCCGCGATATCCGGCTCAACTACGGCTACATCATCGACAGCGTGCGGCGCGCCGTTCCGCTCATTCGCCGCGGCGGCCGCGGCGGCAGCATCATTAACTTCACGACCATCGAAGCACATCGCGGAGCGGCGACCTATGCCGTTTATGCCGGAGCCAAGGCCGCGACCACTAACTTCAGCCGCGCGCTGGCCGTGGAGCTCGGCGGCGATGGCATCCGCGTCAATTTGATCGCACCCGACACCTCGCCGGCCCGTGCGTCGAACAGTGCCCTCTACCCGGAGGACTTTGCACGGCTGGCCGCGCTCGGCGAGGATGCGCTCGCCGCAACGTACAAGATGTATGTGCCGCTGAAGAAGGCGCCTTCCGTCGAGGACGTGGTGAACGGCGTGCTGTTTCTGGCGAGCGATCTGTCGCGCTCCATCACCGGCACGACCCTGCATATCGACGGAGGCACGAGCGCCGCCCTCGGCTTCATGGACTGGCCGTATGGGGACAGCTTCATGCCCGCCCCGCTCGGCGGCACCTTAAGCCGCCTGTTCCCGAGCGGTCGCTGATCGCGGCTGCACAGAGCCGCGACCAACCGCGCTGCTAGCTGTGATGCCCGAAAGGCCTCACGGTCACCCGCAGCCAGATCTCTCGCCCTGGTTCGGCGAAGCAGGTCATCGCGTCGGGTTCACCCGGGACGTCGGTTCCGGAGGGGTTCGGAATGATGACTCCCTGCTTGTAGGCAGATGAGGCGCAATTTCCTGAGGTCACTTTGTTGTTGATGTCGTTGGCGATCAGAGCCACGTCCCAGAAATTGGTCGGATCGCGCAACGTCAAGGCCCGCCCCGATCTTGGCGAAGCCGCCTTGGTAATTGGCATTGCCGGGATAGTCGATGGCGAGGTCCGTCACGTAGCGAGTCGTATAGGAATTGTTGTTGCTGAATTCCAGCTTGTACTCGTTCATGACCGGCATTGTGTAAGTGAAGCCTAAGTTGACCGTGAAATTAGGCGCGCGGATCAGAGGCGTACCCGAAAGATTCTGAGCCGTATAGGCCTTGGTGGCGGGGTTAAATGACTGGTTACAGCCCTGGTGCGATGGTCTGTCCGCCCCAGCAGGGCGCGTTGGTGAAATCCAGGTAGCGGCCATGATTGAACTCCGCGTTCCCGTTGATTTGCAATCCATCGAGCGACGCCGGACGAAAGGCGCCATCGACGTCGACACCGTAGATATGCGCCGTCGCCGCATTCAAGGTCTGGATGATGGGCACACCGTTCTGCGGCGGCGAGATGACGCCGACCTGTAGCCCCTCGTAGCGATAGAAATAGGGAACGACGTTCAGGGAGAGCTGGCGGTCGAGCATGCGACTCTTCAGCCCGAATTCGCCGCCCCGTACCTTCTCCGGACCGAACGAATTGTTCGCGCCGGCGGTGGGCGGTGTCGCGGTGCTGAACGATCCCGACTTGAAACCCTGCTTGTACGCGCCGTACAAGGTCAGGTCATCCGTCGGCCTGTAAGTCAGCGTGACCTCGGGCGAGGTGTTGTTGTAGTGCAGAGACGGCACGGCAACCGGCGTCGGAGCCTGTGCAAGTACGTTATACGGATTTTCGGATCGGTCTTCATCGGTCCAGCGCACACCGGGGGCGAGCTCGAGCCGGTCGATGATGTCCCAGCGGATCTGACCGAACACCGAGCGGGTCCAGATCGAGACGGGGGTAATGCCGTCCACCAGATTCGGCGGCAGGAAGTCCGCCGTATTGCCCAGAACCTCCACCTGGTCGTTGAACTTTCCGTCCTCGTAGAGAAAGCCGAGGGTGTAATTGATGGGGCCTTGGAAGTCGCTGGTGTCGCGCACTTCCTCGGTGAAGTCGTGACGCCAATAGCGATTGTTGACACCGATGAAAGGTCCCGCGTAGGTGGCGTCGGATGGGTTCACCATGCTCGAGGAAGTCACATGGTAATAGGCGCGTCGTGGACGAAAGGTCCTGATTACCCGTTGGCCGATAATGCAATGTCAGCGTGCCGTACCGTTGATCCGTCATCAGGAAGGGAGTGCCGCCGTTCAGGATCCCGGGGAAGGCCGTGGGACTCAGATTGACCTCCCGCATCGTGTGTGTCGAGCAGGCAATTCTCGCCGCCGCCGATGAAACTCGGGAGTCCCGGAAGGTGAGCGGTGCCGCTCGGACACGCAGTGAACTGCAGCAGATCATCGAAGGAGTAACGGTCATACGCCTCATTGATCTTCAGTTTGGCGCTGAACTCCGGCGTCGGATCCCATAACGCCGTGATGCGGGTGAGAGACTCCTTTCCCCAAGGCGCGCGATCGTAGCCCGGGGGTGCTGCGCCCGTGCCAGGCTCGGCGATCGCGTCGTTGTGAAAGTACCCCTGCTCTTGATCGTACATGGTGGCAAGCCGCAGCTTCAGCGTGTCGGTCACCGGACCGGAAACGATGAACTCTGCGCGCGGCTGGACGGATTCGAATTCGTAGCCCGCGCGTACACTCATCTCGAACTGATCGGTCGGATCAGCCGTATTCAGCGAGATCACGCCGCCTGGGCTCTCCTTGCCGAAGAAGAGCGCCTGCGGCCCCTTGAGCACCTCGACGCTGCCGATATCGAAAAGCCCATATTGAAGGCGAGGCCGTTGCCGAGCGCCAGGCCATCGATATTGAGCGCAACCGACTGATCGACGCCGGGATCCTGCGATGCCGTGCCGATGCCGCGGATCGAGACCAGCGTGCCGATCGAGAGCAACGAGGTTCCGAAGTTGAGGCCGGGAACGAGCGTGGGCAGATCAGTCAGCTCGGTCACCTGGAACGTTTGCAACTGCGAGGCCGTAAGCGCCTGCACGTCGACCGGCACGTTGAGGATCGATTCCGTCCGCTTGCGGGCGGTGACCGTGATTTCCTCGAGTTCCGAGCCGCTGGCGGCCTGGGCGGTAGTCGTGGCTCTGTTGCGCATGAGCACCGCTCAACGCGGCCAAGCAACCTGAAGCGGCCAGTGCCGTGCGCAGCCAAAATGACTTGCCGATAGCCATGTAGGATCCCCCTGCCGTTGTTGCCCTGGATAACCCAGGGTCTGGTCTTTGCGCTGTCGAGACTGAGACGTTTTCTCATTGAACCGACCCGTACGATAATACACACCAATGTTGACCACAAGTGGCGCGGCTGCAACGCTCCGGACGTTCGACCGGCGTGAAACGCTGGTCAAGGCTCGGCGGGGCAGCGCGCGGCTAGGGCGCGTAGCCGAGCATGCCCTTGATTTCGACGTATTCGTTGAAGCCGAACTCGCCCCACTCGCGCCCGTTGCCGCTCTTTTTGTAGCCGCCGAAGGGCGCGTTGAAGTCGAATCCGTCGTTGATCGATACCCACCCCGCGCGCAGCTTGCGGGCCACGGCGCGAGCCTTGTCGAGATCGGCGGCTGCGACGTATCCGGCGAGCCCGTACTCGGTGTCATTGGCAATCTCGACGGCTTGGTCGAGATTGTCGTAGCCCAAGATCGTGAGCACCGGCCCGAAGATCTCATCACGGGCAATCGTCATGTCGATTGCTGACATTGGCGAAGACCGTGGGCTTCACGTAATAGCCCTTGTTCAGCCCTTCCGGGCCGGCCGGGTCCGCCCGCCACGAGCGTGGCGCCTTCGTCGACGCCCTTTTGGATCAGCGTCTGGACCTTTTCGAACTGCGCTCTCGAGACCACGGGACCGATCGCGAAATCGCCGTGCGGGATCGCCGACCGTCACCTTCGAGGCCGCCTCCCGCGCGATGCGGATGGCTTCATCCATCCGTGCCTTGGGAACGAGCATGCGCGAGGGCGCGCTGCAGGTTTGACCGGAATTCCCCATCATGGATGCAACACCGCTCGCAACGTGCTTCGCGAACTGCGCATCATCGAAAATGATATTGGGGCTCTTGCCGCCGAGTTCCTGGCACACGCGCTTTACGCTGGCCGCCGCGTTCTTGGCGATGTCCACACCGGCGCGCGTCGAGCCCGTGAAAGAGATCAAGTCGATATCGGGATGGCGAGCGAGCGCCGCGCCGACGCCCGGACCATCGCCTTGGATGAGATTGAACACGCCGGCAGGCACATCCGCGGCATGCATGATCTCGGCGAAAATATGGGCGGAGAACGGCGCAACTTCAGAGGGCTTCAAAATCACGGTGCAGCCGGTTGCGAGCGCGGGGAACACCTTGACGGCGATCTGGTTCAGCGGCCAGTTCCACGGCGTGATCAGACCGCAGACGCCTACGGGTTCTTTCACGATCATGGTCGCACCGCGCGGCTCCTCGAAGCGGAAATTCTTCAGCACTTCGATGGCCGTGTTCAGATGCGCGGCCCCCAGCCCCACCTGAAAGCCATTGGCGAGCGCTTTCGGCGCGCCCATCTCTTCGGTGATCGCAGCGCCGAGGTCGCCGATCCGCTTCTGGTATTGCCCGAGAATGCGTTGCAATACCCCGAGGCGTTCCTCGCGGCTCGTCAGTGACCAGGTTGCGAATGCCTTGCGCGCCGCCTTGACGGCCCGATCAACGTCGGCAGCCGAGCCAAGGGCGATCTTGCCGCTAACCTGTTCGGTTCGCCGGGTTGATGACATCCAGTGTTTTCAGATCTACGGGATCAACCCATTGACCGCCGATATAGAACTTTAAATGTTCGCGCATAGATGCCTCGACGTGATTGAAGTACCCAAGAGCTCTCGCGGCGATGGACCTACTGTTGCCCTTCCGCGTACCAGGTCCTGAACTCGCCGTAGTTCGGCATTTCCTCGGAATTCGCGATCGGGTCGATCGGCACATGCAGGACGGCCGTCTTGCCGCTGGCATACGCGCGCTTGATGGCTGGGCCGATGTCCTCCGCCCGCTCGACATATTCGCCGTAGCAGCCGAAGCCTTCGGCGATTTTGTCGAACCGCACGTCCTTGCTCCAGTGCACGCCGGTTTCAGCCGAGCCTTTGCCGAATGTGCGCTTGTAGACGCCCACTTCGAGACCCCACTGGTGGTCGACCCCGACCACACAGACCAGGGGCAGTTTCAATCGCGCAGCGGTCTCCAGCTCGGAGATGTGGAACAGGAAAGAGGAATCGCTGGTGAGCAGCATCCCCGGCCGCTTGCCGCCGTCGGCAACCATCGCCCCGATCGCGTACGGCAGTCCGGTTCCGAGGTGTCCGAAATTCTGGTTCCAGATCACGTCGTGCGGCTTCGCTTGCGAGTACGTCCACTGGAAGATGACCGTGGCGCCGCCATCGCGAACCATGATGCCGTTCTTCGGGAACGCCTGCGTCGCCTCGACCACCCAACGCGCGGTGTGGATCGGCGTCTTCCCAGAAGGAGCGGACTGCGCCAGTTCCTTCAGTTGATCCGCGTCCTTCTTGATCCAGCCGGCAAACTCCGGCGACGCGGCAGCGCTCGGAACCCTTGAGTGCCTCGACCAGTTGCGGAACGATCGCCCGCAAGTCGCCGACCAGCGGGACATCGATCGGCCGATTCACGCCGATCGCCGTGGGATCGAGCTGCACGTAGAGCCACTTGCGATTCGCGTTGTTCTCGGCCCAGTGACGCCACTTGCCGAAGTGAACCGGCTCGCCCAGCTCGGTGCCGATGGCGAGGCACAGGTCCGACTTGACCACCGCCTCGACGGCCGCGGCCGAGAATCCATACGGGAAGGTTCGATCCTCCAGACCTTCGATGAACGCGGTGCCGCCCGAGGTTTGAATGACCGGGCAGTTCATCAGCTTGGCGAGCGCCTTGATCGACTCGCCGGCGCGCGCGCAATGCGCGCCGTGCCCGACGAGCAGGATGGGCTGCTTCGCCGCTTTGATGAACTGCACGGCCTTGGCGATCATCTGCGCGCTCGCGCCCTGCTGCACGAGGCGATAGGCCTCGGGCGGGATCGGCGCCGGCACGTCGAGATCTTCGAGAATCACGTGCTGCGGGTACTCGATGTACACCGGCCCCGGCGTACCCGTCTGCGCGACGCGCAACGCCTCGCGAATGATCTCATCCGTCTGGTTCGCGTATTCGATGCTCGCGCAGTACTTCACCGAGGGCTCGACCAGAGCCGACTGCTTGACGAACTGAATGCGGCCGCGACGCACCCGCTGTTCCGTGATGCGCGCACGCTGACCGCCGAGGAAAATGACCGGTGAGTTCTCCACTTTGGCGCACATCATCGCGCCGGCCAAGTTGGCGATGCCCGGCCCGAGCGTGCCGATGCAAAGACCGGGTTTTCCCGTCATGCGAGACGCTGCATCCGCCATGAAGCCGGCGCACTCCTCGTGATGAGGAGCGACGACCTTCCAGCCGCGCTGCTCCGCCGTGATGAACATGTGGACGAAATTCGGGTCGGGAATTCCGAACAGCGTCTTGATGCCCTCGGCTTCAAACAGCTGCAGGATGCGTTCGTAGACTTTGACTGTCATGATGGACTCTCACCTTCGTTTTTCCTGTCTTCGCCAAGCACCGCCTCGGCGGCTGCCGGATCGCGCCGATCTACTTGATCACTCGAGGCGCGCCGGTGCCCATGTACTTCGCCAGATTGCGGTGGAAATTCGTGACCTTGCGCTCCTGATGCGGATTGGGCTGTGGACCGCGGAATGCACGCGATCTCATACCCTTCTGCACCGCCGCCATGTTCGAGAAATCCTGCGCGAGCACCGAGCCCCATTTCTCCCCCGTCGGTTCCGCATAGACCCAGTTCGTCTTGGGCTCCTGGCCCTCCGGGAAAGCGCTCGATCGCGTAGGATTCGAAAATGCACTTGTGGGGATCGCCGCCGTACGGCCGCGCGCGATAGCACAGCGCAAAGGTGATGCCTTGCAGAATCGACATGTTCGGAAAGACGATGCCACGCGAGACCCGCATCCGACATCTGCTGCGGGGTGATCGTCGGCCAGATCACGCCGCGCGCCGCATCGTCCGCCCGGGCTGAGGCGAGCCAGTGTTTGATCACCTGATCGGGAGATGTCCCTTCGGGCAGCTCATCGACCAGGCGCTTCGCGGCATTGACCAGCGTCTCGGTGGTGCTGGCGTTGTTGACGGTGGTGTAGACCTCGCTCTGCAGCTCATACGTCGAGACGCGGGCGTCGCTCCCCAAGCCGGCGCGCGTGATCGTGCTGCTTTGCTTCATCTTCATCGCCGGGTCGCGCTCGTCGAAGCCGCTGACTCCGTGCAATCCATGCGCCGCGCTGTAGGCGTAGTACTGGCCGTACTTGAGCAACTGCGGATGCGTCCCCGCGACGTGATACGGCTCCATGAAGGCCTCGAGGGCCGTCTTCCAGTTGCAGTCGAAGATCACCCACTGCCGCCACTTGTAGCGCATCTTCTCGAACTCGAAGGGATCGAGAAAGCCCGCGGCGGGCTCGAGATATTCGCGCAACGATACGGCGCTGGATCCATGTTGATGAAGAGCCAGCCGCCCCAGGTGTCGACCTTGACCTCGCAGAGCGAGGTGCGCTTCTCATCGAGCACGCCCTTCCAGTCCTCCTTGTCGAGGACATAGGTATTCTTGCCGTCCAGATTGTAGGTCCAGCCGTGGAACCCGCATACGAACGCCTTCTTGTTCCCGCAGGCGCGGTTCTCGCCGGGCGGTGTATCGATCAGGCGGCGCCCGCGATGCGGGCAGACGTTGTGGTAAGCCTTGATGGCAGTCGGCCGCGGTGCGCACGATCAGGATCGAGTCCTCGCCGATCTCATAGGTGATGTAGTCGCCCGGCTTGGGGATTTCCTCGACACGGCCGGCGTGCTTGCCACACCTTCGACCAGAGGCGATCGGCTTCGGCGCGGGCATACTCCGGAGAAACGAAGGCTTCGACCGGGTAGGTCACGGGCTCTTCTAGATCTTCGACGCTCACGTTGCTCAAAGTGTCCACATGCCCTCCTACACCTCAGTTCACTTGCCTAGCATCTCAGATCGCTTCCTCGAGGGAAACGGCTCATCGTTCGAGGCTGAGGCCTTGCAGCTCGCCCTTATCGCGCCAGTCCTGCAAGAGCTTCTGAAACGCGCTCCAGCCGTGGCCGTAGCCCCGGAACAGGGCCCATTTTGGCTTCTCTTCGCCCTCGTTGTTGAAATAACTCGGTGGGCACTGCCGCAAGAAGCCTGAAAGGTCGATCTCTATTTCGTCGAAGTGGCGCACGTAGGCGTCCTGGGCTTCCTGGCTGGGCTCGACCGACGGTGAGCCCGCGCTTCAGAGCCTCGCTGATGACATAAGCGATGTGGTGGCCCTGCTTGCCGAATTGCTCGGTCACCGAGGCATTGAGGCCGCCTTGAATGTAGCCGATGTAGAACTGGTTCGGAAACCCGTGCGTCATCGTGCCGTGCAGCGTCTTGGGTCCGTCCGCCCAATGATCGTAGATTGACCGGCCTTCCCGGCCTTGGACCACGTCGATTCCCCAGCGGCGATTGAGATCGCTGGTCACCTCGAAGCCGCTCGCGAAAATGATGCAGTCGACTTCGTATTCCTTGCCATGGGCGACGAAGCCGCGCTCGGTGATGCGCTCCAGGCCCTTGGTGTCCGAGACGTCGATCAGCTTCACGTTGGGGCGATCGAAGGTCGGATAATACTCATCGCTCGACAGGGGACGTTTGCACAGGAAACGGTAGTAAGGCTTCAACGCCTCCGCCGTTGCCTTGTCCTTCACGATCTCATCGACACGGCGGCGCAGTCGCTCCATGACGCCGTAATCGATCGCTTCCCGCCGCGCCGCGATTTGCTCGAGGGTGAGCTGCGGCCAGCCCTCGGCCTCGAGCTCGGCGGCGAGGTTGCGGCTGATCTCGGTCCAGATGTCGCAGACAAGATCCGGCTCGCCGGGTCGCAGACCTTCCATCGCGCCATGATGGAAATTCTCCTGCCGCTCCTTCTGCCAACCGGGCTTCAGCGATTGGACCCACTCGGGGTCGGTGGGCGGGTTGGGGCGCTCGTCCACGCTCGACGGCGTGCGCTGCACGACATAGAGTTGCTTGGCATACTTGCCGAGATGCGGGACTGCCTGAATGGAGGTCGCGCCGGTGCCGACGATGGCCACGCGCTTGTCGGCCAACTTATCGAGAACCGGCTTGCGGTAGCTGCCCGCCTGTATAGCCGTAGTCCCAGCGGGCGGTGTGGAAAATCTTGCCCTTGAACTGCTCGATGCCGGGAATGCGCGGCAGCTTCGGCATGTTGAGGACGCCGCAGGCAAGGATCACGAAACGGGCGCGGATGTCGTCGCCGCGATTCGTGCCGACATGCCAGCGCTTGATGTTCTCGTCCCAGCGGAGCTGGTTGATCAGCGTGTGGAACAGCGCCCTGTCGGCGAAACCGAAGCGCTGCGCAATGGATCTGCAGTACTCGTAGATTTCCCAGCCGTCGGCGAACTTCTTCGACGGCAGGAAACCCATCTCTTCCAGAAGCGGCAAATAGCAATAGGACTCGTTGTCACACTGAATGCCGGGATAGCGGTTCCAGTACCACACGCCGCCGAAGTCGCCCGCGGTATCCACGTTGCGGAAATTGGTCACCCCTGCCTGCGTCAGGTGATAGGCGGCCATGAGGCCGCCCCAGCCGGCGCCGAGAATGATGACGTCGATGTCTTCCGATATCGGCGCGCGCACCCGCATCGGCTGATGCGGATCGTCCGCAAAGCTGCCTGCGGCACCGCCGACCGGCCGCGCGTACTGCGCCTGACCTTCGGGACGAAGGCGCTTGTCACGCTCCCGGAGGTACTTTTTCTGTAGCTCCGCTATGTCGACATTGTCAGGCTTCCGCGTCGGCGCGCATCGCATATCCATCCCCCCAATCGGTTTCGGGAATCATAGTCATAATCAACGGTGTTGTCTACTAACGTGGTATTCACATATGCTAGTGTCGCGCATATTCGAGGCTTGGGGAGAGGCAAAATGTCAGAGCTCAGATTCGACGATCGAGTCGCGGTCATCACCGGTGGCGGCCGGGGATTGGGGCGCAGCTACGCGCTACTGCTTGCCTCGAGGGGCGCCAAGCTCGTCGTCGACGATCCGGGCGGCAGCCTCAAGGGTGAAGGCGTCGATACCGGTCCCGCGGAAGAAGTCGCGCGCGAGATCCGAGCGCTCGGCGGGCAAGCGGTCGCCTGCACCGCATCCGTGGCGACACCCGAGGGCGGCAACGCCATCATTCAAACGGCTCTGGACCACTTCGGCCGGATCGACGTCCTCATCCACAACGCCGGCAACGTCCGCGCAGCGTCCTTGAAGGAAATGACACAGGCGGACTTCGATGCGGTGCTCGATGTCCATTTGCGCGGCGCCTTTCACGTCGTGCGCCCCGCCTTCCCTCTGATGTGCAAGGCGGGCTACGGTCGTATCGTGTTGACCTCGTCCATCGGCGGGTTGTATGGGAATCACCGCGTGGCGAATTACGGCGTGGCGAAAGCGGGGCTGATCGGATTGTCGAACGTGGTCGCCCTCGAGGGCGCGGCAGAAGGCGTCAAATGCAACGTCATCGTTCCCGGTGCCGTGACGCGAATGGCCGAAGGGATCGACATCAGCGCCTACCCTCCCATGACCCCGGAATTGGTGGCGCCCGTGGTCGGCTGGCTGGCGCACGAATCCTGCTCGATCACGGCGGAGATGCTGATTTCCATCGCCGGACGCGTCGCCAGAGCGTTCATCGCTGAATCGCCGGGCGTCTACCGCAGCAGCTGGTCAATCGAGGATGTCGCGCGCGAAATGGAAACCATCCGAAAAACGGATGCACCTGTGGTATTCCCGGTCGTGCCGTCGGCCCACATCGACCACATTCGCTATAGCTTCGGTATGGTCACCCGGGCCTAAGAGTTCTTCCAGCGCGGGCGCCGTTTCTCGGCGAAGGCCTTCGGCCCTTCCTGCGCGTCCTGGCTTCGATAGGCGACTTCCGAGGCGTGCCTTGCGGCTTTCAAAGCCGCGGAGCGGCCCATTTCGGTCGACAGCATCACCATCTCCCGCGCCGCCCGCACCGACAACGGCGCACCGTCGAGAATTTCGGTGGCCAGCTCGAGCGCGGCCGGCATCAACTGATCGGGCTCCGCGAGCCGATTGACGAGTCCGACCTCGTAGGCGCGTTGCGCGCTGATCGGCTTTCCGGTGAGCACGATCTCCATCATGATTCGCTGCGGGATCATGTGGATCAGCGGCGCGGCCCAGGGCGAGCTGCGGCCGACCTTGACCTCGGTGATGGCGAATTGCGCCCGCGTGCTGGCGACGCACAAATCACAGGCCTGCGCGATCATCCAGCCGCCGGCAAAGGCTACGCCGTTGACCGCGGCAATGGTCGGCTTGGTGAGCTCGATATTGTCTCCCGGAACCGGAAACATATCTCGCGGCGGCACCGCGAGCTGCCGCTCCACCATCTCCTTCAAGTCGCCGCCGGCGCAGAAAGCCTTCTCTCCGGATCCCGTCAGGATGGCGACCCGCAGCGCCGGATCCCGCTCGAATCGATCCCAGGCGGCGAAGAGACCGTCGCGAATGTCCTTGCCCAAGGCGTTGCGGGCCTCGGGACGATTCAAGGTGATGATCGCGATACCGTCACCGCGCGCATCGAACAGTACCGCATCGCTCATTAGAACCCCCTGCGCTGAATGGCGTGGGCTGCGCGATCCAGCTCCTCGTGAAAATCGGGATGCGCGATGCCGACCAGACGCCGCGCACGCTCGGCGAGCGTCTGCCCTTTGAGCTCGGCCGCGCCGAATTCAGTGACGATCACATCCACATCGCTGCGCGCTGTGGTGACCGGTCCGGACAGCGCCACCGTGATGCGGCTGACTTTGCCGCCCTTCGCCGTCGCGGGCAACGCAATGATGGAACGACCGCCGCGCGAGCGGCTGCCGGCGCGAACGTAATCGACCTGGCCGCCCGTCCCGCCGAAATACTGGCTGCCGCTTTGCTCCGCGTTGACCTGGCCCGTCAAATCGACCTCCACCGCCGAGTTGATCGTCACCAGTCGATCGAGACGCGACAGCGTCGCCTCCGCGTGCGTGTAGGCGGAGCGGCGCAGTGCCGATTTTCGGATTGCGGTGAGCGAAGTCATAGAGACGCCGCGTGCCGATGAGCGCACCGGTGATGGACACGCCCGCATCGATGGGCTTGCGCGCGTTGGTGACCACGCCCGCCTCGACCAGATCGACGAGGCCATCGCCGATCATGCCCGAATGCACGCCGAGATCGCGTCGATCGCCCAGCAATCGCAGGATCGCGTCGGGTACCGCGCCGACGCCGACCTGAATCACCGCGCCGTCCTCGATGTAGCCGGTCGCGATCCGGGCGATGCGTTGATCGCTCTCGCCGATCTGCGCCGGAGGAACCTCGACCGGAATGCGCGCGACGTGCACCGCGCAATCGATGCGCGCCGCCGGCAGCACCGCATCGCCCAGCGTGAAGGGCACGCGCTCGTTCACCTCGGCGATGACCACGCGTGCCTTCGCGACGGCCGCCTGAACGAAATCGCCGATCAGACCGTAGCTGTGATTGCCGTCCGCGTCGGGCGGACTGACCTGCACGAAGGCAACGTCGCAGCCGATCAGACCCTGCTCGATCATCGGCCCGATCTGACTCACGTGACAGGGCACGATGCCGAGCCTCCCGGCCGCGGCCACCGTGCGCAGCGCGCCGATGGCGCCCATGCTGGAGAGGTTGAACTTTGCCGCAGCCTCCGCGCTCAACAGTCCCGGAAAAGCTGGTAGCTGCGAATGCGGAGAGATCGCCGATGCTCTCGGCCTGCGAAATCAGCGCCTCGACGAGCGTCGTGGGCTCGCCGCAGGCTTGGCCCCAGACGATGTGATCGCCCGGGCGCAAATAAGCGCCGAGGTCGGGCCCGCTCGCATCCGTCAGGGCGGTCATCGGTGCAGCGTCGAAGTCATCGCCGCGCCGCCAGCGCCAGTAATGCCTGCGCGCGCGCGAGATGCGGCCGATCGAGCATGGCCCCCTTGTGGCCGATCGTGCCCGCGCCCGGATTGGCGGCAAAAAGATCGACGATCTCCTGCGCCGACGCGAGCTCTTCCGCGCTCGGCGTGAAAGCCTCGTTGATCACATCGACTTGCGCCGGGTGGATGGCCAGCATGCCGCGGAATCCGGCGCGCCGCACTTCCGTCGCGCGTTTGCGCAGGCCCGCCTCGTCGCGAAAGTCGCCATGGATCGTCTCGATGGCCGACACGCCGGCCGCCGCTGCGCCGACGAGGCAAAGGCTGCGCGCCAGTTGATAGGTAAACCCGTAGCTGCCATCCTCGTCGCGATTCGCGCTCGCCCCGAGCGCGTCGGCGAGATCCTCGGCACCCCACGTCAGGGCGACCACTCGCGCTGCGCCGGCATAGCTTCCGGTGGTGAACATGGCATCGGCCGTTTCGGTGACGAGCACGATGACCTGGGTCGTGCCGCCCTCCGTCCCGGCGGCCGCCTCCAGCGCCGTCAGATAATGATCCAGCAATTCGGCATCGGCCCGCCCGCGGGACTTAGGCAGCATGATGCCGCCCGGACGGCTGCCGACAATCGCCACGAGATCGGCAAGTCCGTGAGGGCCCTGGATGGGATTGATGCGGACCCAGAGCCGCTGCCGTTGCTGCGCGTTTGCGGTCAAGAACGCCGCAACCATCGATCGCGCCTTGGGCTTTTCTCCCTCGGCAACGGCATCTTCGAGGTCGAGCAGGACGATATCCGCCGTGCCGGCGGTTGCCTTTTCCATCTTGCGCTCGCTGTCGCCCGGTGCGAATAGCCACGAGCGCGCGTTGCTGCCTACTATCTTGTTCGCCATGCCTGCAATCCTCGCCGGTGTCTCAGCCGATCAATACGATTTGGGCAAGCCGAGCACCTTCTCGGCCAGAAAGTTCAGAATCATGTGCGGGCTGATGGGCGCCGTGCGCGGAATGAGGACCTCGCGCAGATAGCGCTCGACATGATATTCCTGCGCATAGCCCATGCCGCCCAACGTCAGCATGGCGGTATGGCAGGCCTCGAACCCGAACTCGGCCGCCAGATACTTGCCCGCGTTGGCCTCGACCCCGCAGTCATTTCCCTTGTCGAACAGGGTCGCGGCCTTCATCACCATGAGATTCGCCGCCTCGAGCTGCGCCCAGCATTTGGCGAGCGGGTGCTGAATGCCCTGGTTCATGCCGATCGGGCGGTTGAACACAATGCGCTCGCGCGCATAGCGCGCGGCCCGCGCGATCGCGGCGCGGCCGATGCCGACGGCCTCGGCGCCGATCAGGATGCGCTCCGGGTTGAGACCGTGGAGGATGAGCTTGAATCCCTCCCCGTCCGTGCCGATTCTGTCCTCGTCCGGAATCCACAGATCCTGGATGAACAGCATGTTCGAATCCACCGCGTGCCGTCCCATCTTGTGGATGAGGCGCACCTCGATCTTGGATCGATCGAGATCGGTATAGAACAGCGACAGGCCCTCGGTCTTGCGCTTGACCTCATCGAGCGGCGTCGTGCGGGCGAGCAGCAGCATCTTGTCCGCGACCTGCGCCGTCGAGATCCAGATTTTCTCGCCATTCACGAGATAGCCGCCGTCGCGGCGTTCCGCGCGCGTCTTCAGCTCCGTCGTATTCGACCCTACGTTGGGCTCCGTGACGGCGAAGCAAACCTTGTCCTCGCCGCGAATGATCGGCGGCAGGATGCGCTCCTTCTGCGCCTGCGTCCCGAACAACACCACGGGCTGCAGGCCGAACACCGGCAGGTGTATGCTCGAGGCGCCGCTCATGCCCGCGCCCGACTCGGCGACCGCCTGCATCATCACGGCGGCTTCGGTGATGCCGAGGCCCGCGCCGCCGAGCTCGGCGGGGGTGGCAATACCGAGCCAGCCGGCCTCGACCATCGACTTGTAGAATTCGTGCGGAAACACCCCATCCCGGTCGCGCTCGAGCCAGTACTCGTCCGGAAACTGACAGCAGTGCTTAAGAATGGCTTCCCGGATGTTCTGCTGATCTGGAGTGAGTGAGAAATCCATTTTTTGTCGGCCGCCGGAGGTGCTGCCTTGGGGGCAGCGATAGAATTTCATTATAGCAGCGCACCGTTTTGCTATCGGTTTGAAGCGAACCCGGAGCGCGACTCGTGGCAGAATCGGGCCACAACTGTGGAGCAGAACGAGGGGGTAAGGACATAATGAGCAATCGCGCGAAAGGCACAGGTCCGCTCGCCGGCGTGCGCGTGATCGATCTGACCGCGATGGTCATGGGTCCGTATTGCACCCAGATAATGGCCGACATGGGCGCCGACGTCATCAAGATCGAGCCTCCCGAGGGAGACGGCACTCGCTACATCTCGGTCGGACCCGTGTCCGGAATGAGCGGCGTCTTCGTCAACGTGAATCGCGGCAAGCGCAGCGTCGTGCTCGACCTGCGGACCGACGCGGGCAAGGCCGCGCTGCACAAGCTCGTTGGCGAGGCGGACGTCTTCATCCACTCGATGCGCGCCAAGGCGATTGCCAAGCTCGGATTCAGTTATCAGGATGTGGCCGCGATCAACCCCGCGATCGTTTACACCAACTGCTATGGTTATAGCCGACGCGGCCCGGACAAGAATCTGACCGCTTACGACGACACCATCCAAGCCGAATGCGGCTTGCCGGCGGTCCAGCAAATGCTGACGGGCGAAGCGAATTACGTGGGCACCATCCTGGCCGACAAAGTTTCCGGGATGACGGCGGTCTACGCCACCACGATGGCGTTGTTCCATCGCGAGCGCAGCGGCGAGGGGCAGGAGGTCGAGGTCTCCATGTTCGAGACCATGGCCTCATTCATGCTGGTCGAGCACGCCAACGGCGCCATGTTCACCCCACCGCTGGGTCCTGCGTTCTATCCGCGCGCCGTGGCGCCCAACCGCAAACCCTACCGCACCCGCGACGGTTATATCTCGGCACTCATCTACAACGATAAGCAATGGACCACCTTCGTCGAGGCCGTGCGGCCGCCGTGGGCCAGCGATCCCAGCTACGCGACCCTGGAGCTACGGGCAAAAAAAATCGATACCGTGTACCGCTTGCTCGCCGACACCTTCAAGGAGCGCACCACACAGGAGTGGCTGGAGTTATTCCGATCGCTCGACATTCCCGCGGCACCGCTGCGCACGCCCGATGAGCTCATGAGCAATTCCCATCTGAACGCCGTCGGCTTTTTCGAGACGGTCGATTCACCTCAGGGACCCGTGCGATTTCCCGGCGTGCCGACTTGGTTCTCGCGCACGCCGGGCCGCGTCGCCAATGCCGCTCCGATGCTCGGTGCCGACACGCAATCGGTGTTAAAAGAATTCGGGCTGTCCGCTCCGGCGCCTCAGCCGGCGGGCGGCGGCAAGAAGGATGCGCCGTAAAAGATAAAGGGGGTTGCCATGATCGAATTCTGGAAAGCCGGCGGCTCGGAAACTACCGCCTCGATGGACGCGGCGCGGAACATCGAGGCCGAAGGCTGGGACGGTCAGATGTTCATGGACTCCCAGTCGCTCTGCGCCGATCCTTACGTGAGGATGGGGGTCTGGGCGGCGGCGACCGAGAGGCTGAAGCTCTCGACCGGCGTGACCAACCCTCTGACCCGCCATCCGGCGGTCACCGCGGCAGCCGCGGCGACGCTGCAGTCGATCTCGGGCGGTCGCGCAGTGCTCGGTATCGGGCGGGGTGATTCCGCTCTTGCCTACCTCGGACACGCACCCGCGGGTCTTGCCTTGTTCCGTCGAACGCTGAGCGATCTGCAAACGCTGCTGAGCGGCGGCGAGGTCGCCTTCGGTGCGCATGACTTCGGCGCAAGCTCGCTCGACACCCTGTCGCTCGGCGACCGACCGACCGCCTGCCGACTTAAATGGCTTCCCGCCGGCATGCCGAAGGTGCCGCTGGACGTGGCCGCCACGGGGCCGAAGGTGATCGAGATGTGCGCGCCGATCGCCGAACGAGTGACCTTCAGTGTCGGAGCGATCCCGGAGCGAATGAGCTGGGCTCTCGGCCTCGCGCGCGCAGCGCGCCGAAATCAAGGATTGGCGGAGGACGGCAGCAGCTATGGCGCGCAACTCATCGTCGTGTGCCATCCGGATCGCGAGGCGGTGCGCGCCAGGGCAACGAGCATGGTCGCACCACTCGCTCGATTCCAAGTCATTCAAGGCGATGCCGCGGGGCCTCAGAGCGACAACGATCAGGAAAATTTCGCCGCCATCCGCACGGGCTATGACATGACCCAGCATGGCAGCCTCTCGCACGATAAGATCAAGGGAACGACCCTGACGTGGGATTTCGTGCAGCGTTTTGCGATCGTTGGGCCGCCCGATCACTGCGTCCAGCGATTGCTGCAACTCGCGAGGCTCGGCATCGAGCGCTTCGTCGTTGTCGGGCCGGGATTTCACCCGGAATCGGGGCCGACCGGTCGCAGCCTGTTCGTGCGCGAGGTGATGCCTGCGGTGCGGCGAGAACTGCTGGGCTCCCCTCAGAATTAAAGAAACCCAGGCGCGACCTCGCGCGCGAATAACTCTGCGTGCCCTGCGTCAGAATGCGCAGGATGGCTTGGATTCTCCGCCGGCAACCTGCCGAGCATCTACAATCGCAGGTTGCGGGGAAAGATATAGTTCATGGTGTATCATATCTTGGAGGGCGAATCGCTATGAAACTGACTGCCGAGCAGCGAATTGCTGCCCCTCGTCAGCGAGTCTGGGAGGGGCTGAACGATCCCGAAATTTTGCGGGCGAGCATTCCCGGCTGTCAGACCCTGGACAAGGTCACGGACGATCGCTTCACCGCGACGGTGGAGGTCAAGGTCGGCCCGATCGGCGCCCGTTTCAAGGGCGCGGTCTCACTCACCGATCTCGACCCCCCGAACGGCTATACCCTTCTGTTGGAAGGAAGCGGCGGAATTGCTGGTTCGATGAAGGGCAGCGCGAAAGTGCGCCTGAGCGACACCTCCGGGGGCACGCTCATGTCCTACGACGTGGAGGCGCAGGTTGGCGGGCGCATGGCTCAGTTGGGCGGCCCCGTTATCGATGCCACCGCCAAGCAGTTGGCCGACAAGTTCTTTAGCCGCTTTGGTGAAGTCGTCGCCGGCGGCGCAGCGCCCGGCGAGAAAACGCTCGGGACGGCAGGTGCATCGGCCCCGGCGGCCGCGGTCGCGCCAGCCAATACAGCCGAGCGTGCGCCCACGAACAGCGGATTGCCGATGGCCTGGATATTGGCGACGGTCGTCGCGGCCCTCACCGGATTCCTCGTCGGCCGCGGCCACGGCGGCACGAGTTCCGATTGGGCCGGACTTGCGATTGGCCTCTTGTTGATCGTCATTGCGGGCGCTGCCTTTGAGTATGGCCGCCGCGCGGCGGCCCCCGTGGTGGTGCTGGACAATGCACTGCTGCGCCGTCTGTTCGAAGGAAGCGAGGAATGAAGCCCGCTCCCTTCGACTACGTCGCCCCGAGGACCATTGCCGAGGCCTGTTCCACGCTTGCGGAAGCCGGCGGCGGCGCCACCGTGCTGGCCGGCGGTCAAACGCTGATGCCGCTGCTCAACCTGCGGATGAGTCAGCCCTTCATCATCGTCGACATCAACAAGATTGCGGAACTCAAGGGCGTGAGCCGCGTCGCCGGCGCGATACGGATTGGACCGATGACCCGGCAATGCCAAGTCCTCGCTGACGAGGCGCTCGCGCGCGACCTGCCGGTACTGGTGGAGGCTATGAGCCATGTCGGTCACCATCAGACGCGTAATCGCGGCACGATTGGCGGCTCCATCTCGCTCGGCGAGCCCGCCGCAGAAATGCCCGCCGCCGCAGTCGCGCTGGGTGCGAGCATCGAGGTGCGATCGATCCGCGGCACCAGAACGATCCCTGCCGACCAATTCTATGTGGGACCGTATTTGACGGTCTTGGAACCGGATGAGTTGGTCACAGGGCTCACCTACCCCGACTGGCCCCAGGGACATATCACGGTATTCCGTGAAGTGGCGCAGCGCCCCGGCGATTTCGCCTTGCTGGGCCTCGTGGGTGCGCTCGTGATCGACGGCGGCAAGATCACACGCGCGGGACTTGCTTGGTTCGGCATGGGTCCGACGCCGATCAAGGCCGGCGCCGCGGAACAAATGCTGCGGGGCCGAACTCTCGCTGAGATAGACAGCCATGCGGTTGCCGAGCACGCCATCAGCGACACGGCGCCCTTCGATGATCACCACGCAAGTGCCGAATATCGCCGCACCGTCGGCAAGCGAATTTTTGCCCGGACATTGCGCGAGGCGCTCGATATTCGGGAGGTTGCATGAGCAAACACGACGTCACCATGACCATCAATGGCCGTCGCCACAGCGGTACCGTCGAGGCACGCATTTCGTTGGCCGACTTTCTGCGCGACGAGGCAGGCTATACGGGCGTACATTTGGGCTGCGAGCATGGTGTGTGCGGCGCCTGTACCGTGATCGTCGATGGCAACGCGGTGCGCAGCTGCCTCATGCTGGCGGTGCAGGCCGAAGGCTCCGAGGTCAAGACCGCGGAAGGCTTGGCCGCGCCGGACGGCGCTTTGCATCCTGTGCAGCAGGCGATGCTCGATGAACATGCTTTGCAGTGCGGCTTTTGCACGCCCGGCGTGGTGATGACTCTTGCCGCACTTACCGCAGATGAGAAAAAGCCGACCGAAGAACAACTGCTCGCCGCAATGTCCGGACACCTATGCCGCTGCACCGGCTACCAGGGCATACGCCGCGCGGTCAGGAGACTGGCCGGCGCGGATGCAGGGGGGAATTCATGACGGCTCATGAAATCAAAGCCCGCTGCTACATCGGCCAGCGTGTGCAGCGAAAAGAAGATCCGCGCCTCTTGAGCGGCCGCGGCCAGTTCGTCGACGACATTTCATTGCCTGGCATGCTGCACGTGGCTTTTGCGCGCAGCCCTATCGCGCGCGGCAATATCCTATCGATCAGCACGGATGTGGCGCGCGAAGTTGACGGTGTGCATGCGATCCTGACGCAGCAGGATTTGGCGCGCTTCAAAGTGGACATGATCAACTTCTACCTGCTCCCGCCCGAACTGCCGATCACGCCGCTCGCCGGTGGCCGGGTCTGCTATGTCGGCGAACCGGTGGCGCTCGTCATCGCCGACAGCCGTCACATCGCCGAGGACGCGGCTTCGTTGATCGAGATCGAGTATGCCGAGGAGGATCCTGTCGTCAGCATTGCCGATGCGCGTCACGGACCGCTGGTGCATGCGGAGAGCGAGAGCAATATCGTCCAGCAAATGGGCGAGGAAGAGGTCAGCGAGGAACTTGACGCGCTGCTCAAGGGCGCACCGCACCTCGTCACGCAAAAAGTCGTGCACCAACGCATCTCGCAGTCGCCGATGGAGACGCGCGGTGTCGTCGCGGTGCGCGACGGCACCGAAGAGCTGACGCTCTACATCACCTGTCAGAGCCCACATATGGTGGCGCGCTGGACCTCTCTGGCGCTTGGGCTGCCGCAAACCGCGATCCGCGTGATCGCCAAGGACGTCGGCGGAGGTTTCGGCCTCAAGAACCATCCATGGAAGGAAGAGGTCGCCGTCATCCTCGCCGCGCTCAGCTTTGGCCGGCCGTTGAAGTGGATCGAAGATCGCTATGAAAATCTCATAGCCGCCAATCAGGCGCGCGAGCAGGAAATGGTTTTGCAAATCGCGTTCGATGGCGACGGCAAAATGCTCGCCTCGCACGGCGACTATAGCTGCAACAACGGTGCCTGTCCGCAGGTCGCGGACTGCAATATCGCGGTGCATATGTTCTTGTGGGCCGCCTACAAGATGCCGGTGTACGGCTTTCTCACGCGCGGCTGGTACACCAACACGGTCGGGCTTGCCGCCTACCGCGGGCCGTGGGCGATGGAATCATTGATTCGCGAGACCGCACTCGACAAGGCCGCCCGGCAGATCGGTATCGACCCGCTCGAAATCCGGCGCCGCAATTTGGTGACATTGCGGGACCAGCCCACGGCCTCGTGCATGAACATTCCGATCGAGGACATCACGCCGGCCGAATGCCTCGAGAAGTTGGTGGCGTACTTCGACATCCCCGCATTTCGTAAGGAGCAGGAGGCTGCGCGCAAAGAAGGCCGGTACTTGGGGCTAGGCATTGCGACTTACGTCGAGCCGACGGGATCCGCCGGCAGCATCGCGACGATGACCGGCGAGCTCGCGCAGGTGCGCATCGAGCCCACCGGCATGGTAACGGCGACCATGAGCACTCATTCGCAGGGCCACGGCACGGCCACCACCATGGCGCAATGCATCGCCGACCGGCTCGGGGTGGCGTACGAGGAGGTCACGGTTTACGAGGGTGATAGTTCACGCGGCGGATTCTCCCCCGGCGCGGCCGGCAGCCGACAGGGCGTGATCGCCGGCGGCGCCGCGATCAGGGCTGCGGAAATACTCGCCGACAAGGTGAAGGTGCTCGCGGCACACCTGCTGCAGGTCAACAAAGAACTCATCTTCATCGAAGAGGGCGTGGTGCACGTCACGGGAGCGTCCGAGAAGTCGCGCACGCTGCGCTCGATAGCCGAGGTCGCCTACGGCGAGCCCAGTCGCCTTCCCCCCGAGTTCGAACCCGGTCTGGAGGCCCAGTTCCGCTATCAGCCGCCGCCCCTGACACTGACGAGCGGCGCCAATGCCTGTGTCGTCGAGGTGAGCGGCGAAACCGGCTTCGTCAAAATCCGCCGCTGGATATCCGCGGAGGATTGCGGCACGCAGATCAACCCAGCGGTGGTCGAGGGTCAGGTTGCCGGCGGCCTGGCACAGGCGATCGGTACGGTTCTGTTGGAGGAGATGTGCTTCGATGCGCGCGGCAATCCGACTGCAGCGACTTACAAGGACTATCTCCTGCCCTCCATTTCCGATGTGCCCGTGTTCGAATTCGTACATGCGGACACGCCCTCGCAGACCATCGGCGGCATGCGTGGAGTCGGCGAAGGCGGCGCGATCATCGGGCCGCCCACCCTGGTCAATGCCATCTCCGACGCGCTCTCGATATTCGGCGAAGTGCCCGTGGAATTGCCGCTGACGCCCGCCAAGCTGCTCGGCATCATCGAAGGCCGAGATATCGCCGGCCATGCTCATGCGGAGCCGGACAGTAAACCAATGGTGGTTGAAGAACCCTTGGAACCGGCAGTCGCGGAGCCGCTCGTCGAAGCGTCTGCGGCCGAAACGCTCGCCGAGGCGCCTCCCGTGGTCTCGGCCCTCATCGACGGCGACTGGAAAATGGTGCTTTCCACTCCGATGGGCCCGCAGGAAATGAAGGGCCACTTCGAATCCGCAGGTCAATCGCTGAGTGGTTACTTGAGCAGCCCCGAAGGCCAGCAAGGCTTCACCGGCGCCGTCGAGGGCAACCGCGTGAAGTTCGATCTCAAGGTCGTGAAACCGATGAAGATCACGCTCAAGTACGACCTTACGGTGGAGGGAGACAAGCTCACCGGCAAGGTCAAGATGGGCATCTTCGGCTCGGCGAAGCTCATGGGTGAGAGAGTGCGAGAGACCGTCGAAGCCTGATGTTATAAATCGAGTGGGGAGTTGGAAATGATGGCGAAGAGTTATGGCCTGCGCGCAGGCGGAGCGGCGTGCGCCGCGATCTTGGTTGCCTGCGAGTTGAGCGCGGCCGTGCCCGCATCCGCCGCCCAGGCCGTTGGCACAGGTCCCGAGTGGCACAACGTGAACGGTGACAGCGATGAGACGGGCTACAGCCGTGTTGACAAGATCACACCCGCGAACGTCGGCAAGCTCAAGTTGGCTTGGTATCGAGATCTTCCAGGCGAAGTGAGTCTCGAAGCCGCGCCGATCGAAGTCGACGGCATTTTGTACTTCACCGGTTCGTACGCCCAGGTGTATGCCTTGGAGGCCGTCAGCGGCAAGCAAGTCTGGACATTCGATCCAAAGACTTGGCAGCACAACCCGATGAAGATGAACTATGGCTTCGGCGCGAACCGCGGCGCGGCCTATGCCGGCGGCAAGATTTTCTTTGCCGCGCTGGATGGCAGGCTGTTCGCACTCGATGCGAAAACCGGAAAAATGATTTGGAGCACCGAAACCACGGATCCCAAGCAGGGTCAGACGGTGACCGGCGCGCCCCGCGTATTCGATGGCAAGGTGATCATCGGACAGGGCGGCGCCGACTTTGGCATGCGCGGCTACGTCAGCACCTACGATCAAGAAACGGGCCGCGAAGTTTGGCGTTTCTACGTGGTTCCCTCCAGTCCAGAGGCGAACAAGGGGGATCCGGCCCTGGAGGCCGCGGCAAAGACGTGGAACGGTGAGTTCTGGAAGAAGACGGGCGGCGGCGGCGGTCCTTGGGACAGCATCACGTTCGATTCGGAACTCAAGCGCATCTACGTGGGAACCGCGAACGCCTCGCCCTACGACCCCGAAGTGCGCAGTCCCGGCGGCGGCGACAATCTTTACACCGCCTCGATCGTCGCGCTCGATGCCGACACCGGCAAGTACGTCTGGCATTACCAGATCAATCCGCGCGACAGCTGGGACTACGACACCACGCAGCAGATGACCTTGGCGACGCTCGAGATCAAGGGGAAGCCCCGCAAGGTGTTGATGCAGGCGCCGAAGAATGGATTTTTCTACGTGCTCGATAGAGAGAGCGGCAAAGTGATTTCGGCCGAGAAACTCGGCAAGGTCACCTGGGCCGACCACATCGACCTCGCCGGCGGCCGACCCGTCGAGAATCCCGGCATTCGCTACGAATCCGGTCAGTCGGTAATCTATCCCTTCAACTCAGGCCTGCACAGCTGGATGCGCATGGCCTACAGCCCTGTGACCGGTCTCGTCTATGTGCCCACCATGCAGATGGCCACGCGCTTGCACAGGGGCGCGCCGGAAGATGCCGACATGAATGTCATGGGCCTCAATGTGTCCAGTGTGGGAAGCGAGCCGGGCGATGGCAAGGGCTACCTGGTCGGCTGGGACCCCGTGGCAGCAAAAGCCCGCTGGACCGTAACCCTCGACGAGTTGTGGAATGGCGGTGCCGTCTCCACCGCCGGCTTGGTGTTCCAGGGCACCGCAGACGGCTGGTTCTGTGCCTATGATGCCCGCAGCGGCGCGCGTCTCTGGCGCCAGTACGTCGGCATGGGCATCATCGCCGCGCCGATGACTTACGAGATAGGCGGCACGCAATACGTTTCCGTGCTGGCCGGCTACGGCGGCTCGGCCGCGGCGATTGGCGAAATCATGAACGTCGGCTGGAAATATCGCGACCCGCGGCGAATCCTGACATTCGCGCTCGACGGCAAGGCCGAGCTGCCGCATTCAGATCCGCCCACTCTGAAGGTCAACTTCCAGGATAATCCTGCGGAACAGATCGACCCCAAGCAGGCCGCGATGGGCAAGGCCCTATCGATCGCCTGTGCCGCCTGCCACGGACGCAACCTCATCAGCACCGGCGGTCCGGCCCCCGACCTACGCGAATCATCCGTTCCGCTGAACCCGGACGCCTTCTACACGGTGGTTCACGATGGCGCGCTCATACAGCATGGCATGCCGTCATTCGCCATGTTCAGCAAGCCGCAGATCGAGGCACTTCGGCAATACGTTCGCGCGACCACGCGCGCCGACATGGCGAAGCAACCGCACTAGCTTGAATTCTCCGTCATGCCCGCCGGGGTCGTTGCCTTCCGGGGTCTCAGAATCCGAGGTCAACGATCTTTCCGTCGAAATTACCGCCGAGCAGTTGTATAGCTTTCGCCAACTTTTCGGGCGCAACTCCCGACAAATAGCCGTCAATGATCCGCTGATAATTGCTGATCAGTCCTTCTTTTTCCTTCGATAGGCGCATGAACTCGAAACCTTCCGCATGCAGACCTTTCTGCTGCAGCGGGATGTTCGAATAGTCCTGCTGCGGGATCGGCGGATACTCCCGGCTGTCGTACGGTAGGAAGGTCGGCTCTAGCGGTGTCCTGGGCTCTTGCCCTTCGGCGGCACCGGTCAGCGACCAGATCTCGAAAAGGCAGCTCTCTGGCCCGAGCGGCCGGATGCGGTAGGACGACATGCTGGTGAAGAAAGGCAGCAGGAAATAGTGAGGAAATAGAAACTCCACGGCGTTTACAGGATCAGAAACCGCGACAGCGTTGAGGTCCGGCACCGGCTCGCCCCTTGCTCTGAGCTGCTTCGAGATCTGATCCTGCAGGATCCCGTACCACATGGGCACCGCCTTCACGGGGTCCTCAGGCAGCTCGACATCCAGAAGCTGACGTGCGATCTCCACCTCTTTCGCGTGCACCATACCGGCCATGCCGACGCTCAGCAGTTCCAGCGACTGAAGCTGCTGCTGGATATTCTGGCGCACGGTTAGGTTCGGAGTCGCCGGCTGGCCTATCCCGCCGGGGTCCTGCCCGTACATTGTGTTGTAGAGCGCTGGACTCGCCTTGTAGAGCTGCGGGTGAGTCCTCATCACGTGGTAGCCCTCCATGAAGGCCTCCATCGCGATCTTCCAATTCGCGGGCAGAATGGTGGCGTACCACCATTCCGAGCGCAGCTTGCTCATGCCATGGGCCTCGAGCCGATCGGCCACAGGCCCGATGCATTCGCGAAACGAGGGCGCGCTATCGTCGAAATTAATAAAAGCGCAACCGCCCCACAATTCCAACCTACACGGCCTTAGCGCGAGGTCCGCTTTCTCCAACTGTCGTTCGCTGAACAGGTGCTTGCCGTAGACGAAGGTGTTCTCTCCCTCCATGTTGAAACGCCAACCGTGAAAAGGGCAGATGAACCCCTGCGCTCGACAATTGCCGTGACCGTTGGCCAGCTGCGCGCCGCGATGGCGGCAAGCATTGTGAAAAGCCCTCACGCCTTGCTTGGTCCTCACGACGATGACGGACTGGTTGAGGATCTTGTATTCGGCCCAGTCGCCGAGGTTGGGGATTTGCTCCAGTCGGCAGGCCATCTGCCAGACATGCGGCCACAACCGCTCGCACTCGAGCTTGTAGAACTCCTCGTCGAAGTAACGTCGCGTCGGGATGCGCTCGGGATCCGTGACTTGAAAAGGAACTTTCGTCGTGGGCCCGTTGTTCACTTGGGTCATCGAGGACATCTCAGGGGTCTCCGGAGCGCTGATCGGCACATGGCGTCATGCTGTTCGCACGGCTGACAGCCAACCTCCGCCAGACCCCCCTCAAGTTTGAGAATCCTCGATCGCATCGATCAGGCCCCAGCGCAGTGCCGTCTGCGCATTGATCCGCCGTCCCGACAACATCATGAGTAAAGTGCGCTGCCGACCGATTCGCCTCGGCACCGACACACATCCGCCCGCGCCCGGGATCAGACCCATGGAAAGCTCCGGAAGCTGAAACCAGGCTTGAGACGAGGCGGTCAATCGAGCGGCGAACGCGGCGATCTCGAGTCCCGCGCCGACGCATGCGCCCTGCACGTGGGCATCGAGGATGTCGGCGCGGGCGCCGATCGCCAGCGCCGGCAAGGAACGGCTGCGAATGAGATGGGCGGTCGCCGGATCCCGAGTCGTTCCGAACTCATCGAGATCCCCGCCCACGCTGAAGGCCGCGCCGAGCGCGCGCAGCTTGATCGAGCGCACCTCGGGATCGGCCGCCGCGACAGAGAAAGCCTCGACGAGCTGGTCGCGCATGGCGCGATCGATGGCGTTTCGCGATTGTGGCCGCTCGAGCACAATGCACAGCTCCGCGCCGCATCGATCGACGACGACCCTACCCGCGGCGGCGGACTGCCGTGGCGAGGCGCCGCGCACGGCGAGCCAGCGCGCATGCTCCTCGCTGCCCTGGAGCAGTCCATAACAGAAGGACTCGAACTGCAGCGCCCGCCCGGTCGAAAGCCCTTCAATACCGCGCAGCAGTTGTACGGCGACGGCCGCGGCGTGCGGCGCTTGTTTCGACTTGGCGAACCAGCGCCTCGACGGACACCGGGCTCTCGACGACCGCGTCGAGCGTGGGCGCGAGCGGATGCGTCGCCTCGCCGAACCCGATCAGCGGAAAAGGCGGCAGAGTTCCGATCCGGATGTCGGTGGCACAGGCTCGCAGATCGACTAGTCCCGAGCGGCTGCCATGCGTCAGCCCAATTCAGGCCCGCGCGGATAGTTCGCAGATCGATCAGCAAGTCCTCGAAGTGAGCGGAACGCTACCGCCACGCTGCGCGTCAACCACGCAGCTCGCGCTGGCGGAACTCCCGCGGCGTCTCCCCCACCGCGCGGCGAAACGCATAGGAGAAACTGGAGGGCGAGGCGAAACCCAGCGAATACGCGATCGCCTTGACGCTCTGATCCGTGGCGAGCAGCTGCTGCGCGCTTTTTAGGCGGCTTCGTGCCACGTGCTCGCCGATCGAGCAGCCCCGGCTCTTGCGGAAGCCGCGGGTCAGTTGCCGCACCGACATCTTGCACAATGCCGCGAGCTCGGTGAGCGTGGGAGCCTGGCAAATCTCGTTGAGCCGCTCGTCGATGAGCCGCAGGCGCCACGGTGCGAGGCCGCCGGTGGCCGCCGCCTCCGTGATCTCTGCGCAATAGCGCCCCAGCTCGATCGCGAGCTGCCCGGCAATCAGCTCGACGAGCACTTCGCTCGCGAACCCCGGATGTCGCACTTCTTCGGCCAAGCGCCGTAGCAGACCGCGAATGTACACGTTCTCGATATCGAGACCTGCTTTCAGTCGCCGATCCGTCCATTGCAGATCGCCGCCGAACCAGGCGCGCATGGCATCCCGGCCGAGATGGCACAGGATGGAGGATTGGGGACGGCCGCCGTCGCTCTTCGCCCGCATGCACTCGCCCGGAGGCACCATGAAGACCTCACCGATCCGCTCGAAGTGATCGGCAGCCCAATGATCGCTATAGCACGCGCGTGCGTTCCGAGGCCGCGGCGTCAGGCACAGGTCCAGCCAGTAAGCCTCGTCCGCGCGCAGCACGTTGTCGGCGGGCTCGGTGATGGTGAATTGGACGAGCTGCGCGGTCGCCGCGGGAACGCGAAGCTCCGCCTCGATCGTCATCACTTGAGCGCCGCCCTCTGTCATGGGTGCGTTACGGCGTCAGGCCGCGACTCCGATCGCCTTGGTTTCCAGATACTCCTCGATTCCTTCCAATCCCCATTCGCGGCCGATGCCGCTGCTCTTGTAGCCGCCGAACGGCAGATCGGGCGCAATGCACATGCCGCCGTTGATCGACACCGAGCCGGCGCGTATGCGGCGCGCGACGCGCATCGCGCGCTCTTTGTCGGCCGAGATGACCACGCCGCACAGCCCATACTCGCTGTCGTTGGCGATGCGGATGGCGTCCTCGTCATTCTCGTAAGGGATGACGACCAGCACAGGCCCGAATATCTCCTCGCGCGCGATTCTCATGTCGTTGGTGACATCGACGAAACAGGTCGGCTCCACGAAAAAGCCGCCGCCCTTATCGGTACGAACATGGCCGCCGGCGAGGAGCCTGGCTCCTTCCTTCTGGCCGAGCTCGATGTAGCCCATGACACGATCGAGCTGACGTTTGGAGATGACCGGTCCCATCACTTGTGAGGGATCGTTGAAATCGCCCCACTTGGCGGCGTATCCGGCATAGCCTTTTTGCAATGCCGCGATCGCTTCCTCATAGCGCTTGCGCGGTACCAGGAGGCGCGTCGCGATGGCGCAGCCCTGGCCGGCGTGAAAACAGACCATCGAGCGCATGACGCTCGCGGCGAAATCGGGTGCATCGTCGAGGACAATGGTCGCCGATTTGCCGCCGAGCTCCAGGAAGACTCGCTTGAGCGTCGGCGCGCCCTTTTCCATGATGCGCTTGCCGACGGCGGTCGAGCCGGTGAACGTGATGAGATCCACCCGCGGGTCGGTCACCAGCATCTCGCCCGCCATCGCAGGTTCGCTCGAGGTGATGACATTGAATACGCCGGCGGGAAATCCGGCTTGCTGCGCCATCTCGCCGAGGATCGCGCCGGCGAGCGGGGTCTCCGGCGCCGGCTTCAAGATCACCGTGCAACCGGCCAGCAGTCCCGAGACGACCTTGGCCAGATTGACATAGAACGGCACGTTCCACGGCGTAATGGCCGCCGCGACGCCGATGGGTTCGCGCATGACTCGCCGAACCGTATCGAATCCATATTGACGGCGCATGCCGCGATCGACTTCCCACTGGATGTTCGGGAATATGTCGATGAGCACGTTGGCTCCCTCGAGCGCCCCATCGACCTGCGCACCGAAGGCGGCGCCGAGCGCCGATCCCGCCTCGTGGCGCGCGATATCCACGAGCTTCTGCCGGTTCTCCTTCAGCAGGTCTCGGAAACGCTTCAGTAATTCGTGCCGGTGGCTGTGGTTCGTCGGACCAGTCGGTCGTGTCGAACGCCCGGCGGGCGGCGACGATGGCGGCCTCCACATCTTCCCGCGAGGCCTCCGCCGCCTTGCCCACCACGTCGCCGGTCCATGGACCGATCTTGTCGTAGGTCCTTCCCCCCGCCGCGGGGCGGATCACGCCGTCGATGTAGAGCTTTGCTTCGGGCAGCATCATGTGTTCGTCCTTCCTCTTACGGTTTACGGGCGCGCAACACCACGCTACCCGCGTGCAGGTCGGGCGGTAGATCGATCAGCGCGCGAAAAATGTGGGTCACCGATGTGAACTGAGAGATCGGCCGCTCGCGAAGATTCAGTCCTACGGCCATCGCGGCCTGCGCAAACCGCGCCGCGGCCTTCGGCTCGATATCCCAGGTCTTGTCGGCGTCCATCATCTGTCCGGCGCGCACCGTGGTCACGCGTATTCCTTGAGGCGCGAGCTCCTGCTCGAGCGCCTGCGAGAAACGCTCCAGGCCCGCCTTGGAGCACTGATACAGGCTGAGGTGCGGGAACGGCAGTTCCACGGACTCGCTGCTCAGATTGATGATGTGTCCGCCGGAGCCCATGAGCGGAATCGCCGCCCGCACGCACAGAATCGGCCCCGTGAGATTGGTCGCAATGATCTTGAGGATCTGCTCGTCGGTCGCCTCGGCCACCAGGAAGGGCTCGTAGACGGCGGCATTATTGATGAGCACGTCGATCCGAGGATGACGGGCCGCAATCGCTTTGAACGCCGCCGCGACCGACTGCGGGGAAGCGACATCGCAGCCGACGGCCAGCGCGCGCAGGCCGATCTCGGCCGCGACCTTCTCGACCTTCGCCACGGTACGCCCCAGCAGCACGACGTCGTCACCGTCGGCCGCTAGGCGCCGCGCCAGCGCACGGCCGAGCCCCGCGCCCGCCCCCGTGATCACAATGGTTTTCGACATGAACCGTAGCTCCTCGGAGCCCTCACCCCTTGCCGGGATACACGGAGAGATCGCCCGCATAGGCGATGCCGCCGCGCCAGAACGACTGACCGCTGATCTTGCGAAAGTAATGCACCGTGCGCGCAAACGAGCCGGATGTCGAGCGCGGCTGCATGGCAATGCCGCTCGGACTCTTGCCTTGAGCACGCGCGCTGAAATCCTTGACGGTGAACGCGAGATCGTCGGTCTGCTGCGCACACAGGACCAGCTGATCGCCGGGACAATAGCGGCGCGGCTCGATCTGGGTGGCGGCGAGTTCGCCGCGCTTCATCGCCACGTGCCCCGGGACGTTGGTCACCTCGACGCTGTGCACCTCGTCGTACCATTTCATGTATTCGGCGTAACGGCCCGCGACATAGTTGGCGAGGATGATGCTGACGCCCGACAGGGGCTCGGATTTGCGCCAGTTGGGGCTGCCCTTCCAGTCGGAATAAAGCCGGTAGGTGTAGAGCCGCTCGGTATCGTCGTCCGCCACGAGTCCCGCATCCCGCGCTGCGGCGATCAGCGGCCCAAGCGCCGGGATGTCGATCGAGGGGGCAGGCAAGTCGAAATCGTAGATGCTCATGAACCGCCACGGCTGGGGGATATCGGGCATGATTTGCTGCGGCGTCACCTCGTAGCGGTCTGCGGCCTTGAAGCCGCGGAGTGCGCCGAGAGAGCGGGTATGCGCGCCATCGAACCAAGCGGCGTACTCCGGCTCGCGGCCGGAGGGTACGTTGTGCAAATGCAGGGTCGTGTAGAGCGCCATGTGTCGTTCCTGAGGTGTCTCGAGACTTTAAGTCAGGTGCTCCCCTTGTCTTTGCCCTGGTCTTTGCCCTGGTCTTTGCCGCCGATGCCTTGAATATACTTCTCGACGCCGGCGCGATAGTCCGGATTCAGCATGAGGGCGGAATTCGCCATGCGCTCGACATTGCGGGCTTGCGCCAATCCCATATCGCGGGCCATCTCGATGGCGAGCTTGGCCGCGCCCATCTGCTCGGGGTTCTGCTGCGCGAGGTGGCGGCAGAAGCGCATGACTTCCTCGTCGAACGTCTCATCGGGCCACACCTCGTGCACGAGCCCCATGATCAACGCTTTGTCCGCCGCGACGGGCAGATTCGCCATGATCAGGTATCGAGCCCAATGCGTCCCCACGATCCGCGTGAGGCGGCTGACGCCGTTGGAGGCAGGGCAGCACCCCGAACTTGCCCTCCGGAAACGCATAGCTCGCGCTCTGTGCCGCGAGCCGAAAATCGCAGGACAGCGACAGCTCCAGTCCGCCGCCCACGCAGGGCGCATGGTGCGCCACCACCAGCGGCTTCTCCATCGCCTCCATTTCATCATAGATACGATGCATGCCGTTGAGCTTGAGGCGATGCGACTCGCGAATGCCCGAGGCGGTCGTGGCGCGCCCGCTGCCGTCCTCCCCTCCCCCTCGCATATCGGCACCCGCGCAGAAATAGCGGCCTCGCGCCCGCACGAGCATCACCTTCAGTGAGGGCGTATCGCGGAAGCGGTGCAGCGCTGCTTCGAACAGCCGCATGGTGGCGCCGCTCAGGGCATTGAGTTTTTCCGGCCGATTGAGCGTTGCGATGAGGATCGTGCCGTCGTCCTCGGTGAGCAGATGCGCCGGTTCGGACATGGTCGCTCCTTCAGCCGCGGCTGCGAGGCATGCCGAGCGCTCGCTCGGCGATCAAGCTGCGGTGAATTTCGCTGGTCCCGCCGTAGATGGTCGTTCCCTGGGCATGCCGATAGCACTGGTTGAGGAATCCGGCGGGGCCCTCCCGGCTCGGCCAGCGAATCGGGCGCAGTCAGGTCGAGTAGATCGGAGGAGTCTTTCAAGAATTTCTCGGAAGAGAACAGCTTCGCCATCGGCCCATAGGCCAGATTCGGCTTCTTGTTGACACCTGCCCACAGCGCGCGCAGCGAGATGAGCTCGGCGAGCAGCGTGTGCGCGCTCGCTCGAGCGAGCCGCACCTGGACGGAGGCCTTCTCGATGAGAGCTTCGCCGTCGCGGTGCAGCTCTCTGCTGCACTGCTCGGCAGCGCGCACCATGCGCTTTTGCACGGGTGCGAAGCCGCCGCCGTGCTCGAGCTCGAGACTCGCGGACATGACCTTCACCCCTTTGTTCACCTCGCCGAGTCGGTAGCTATCGGGAATCCTCACCCCGTCGTAATAGCTGATGTTCGTGCGTTCGTCTTGAAAAGTGAAGACCGGCTTGATTTCCACACCCTTCGCCTTCAAGGGCACGATGAACATCGTGAGCCCCTGATGTTTCGGCGCCTCGGGATCCGTGCGCGCGAGCAGCAGCACGAAGTCGGTGAAGTTCGAGCCGCTGGTGAACATCTTCTGTCCGTCGATGCGCCAGAAATCGCCCTCCCGGGTGGCCCGAGTGCGCGCCGCGAACACATCCGAGCCGGCGCTCGGCTCGGAGTAGCCGAGGCTGCAGAGCGCCTCTCCCCGAGCCACCTTCGCGAGCACCTCGCGCTTGAGCTCATCGCTCCCGAAGCGCTGGATGATGGTCCCGACCATGCCTGCGACGCTCATCGGCGCGGTGGTCCAGCCGTGCTCCTGCCACACGTCGTAGGCTGCGTGGCGCGCATACGCGGGCGCGGCGCGCCCGCCGAGCTCCTCGGGCCAGCCGAGAAACAAGAGCCGCGCCTCGGCCAGCTTGCGGTGAATACCGGCGTCATGGCCGTCCCAGGAATAATGCGCCTTCGCCTTGAGCTCGGGCGTCAGGTTCTGCCTGAAGAACGCGTCGACCTCGTGAGCCAAGTTACGCGCCTCCTCGCCGATGTCGAAGTCGATCGCCACGTCGCCCGGCTCCGGCAGCTGGGCGCGCTCGCCGGCATAGAGCCGGCGCCCGGCCTCCTCGAGAAAGCGCACGGGGTCGCCGAAGACCAGCGGCCAAGCCTTGGCGCGCAGATTGTACAAATGGATGTCGTAGTCGGTGGTCAGGCCGTAGCCGCCGAAGGTGTGCAGCGCCTGCGCGACGGCGCGGCTTGCGCTATCGGCGTTCCACCAGGCCGTCAGGGAGATTTCCGCGCCCGCGTGGGACGCGTGGTCGGCGATATCGCGGATCGCCTTCCAGGTAAGATATTTGCCGCCGTCGACATCGCAGATGAGGTCGGCGAGCGGGTGCGAGATGCCCTGATACGTTCCGATGGGCTGCCCGAAGGCGACGCGTTCCCGGGCATAGGCTGCGGCCAGCCGGATAGCCTCGTGCGCCAGACCCGAAAGCGCCGCGGCCATGAGAAGCTTCCACTCCTCGAGGGCCTGCGCGAAAGCCGCGAGCCCTGCGGGGCCGCTCGCTAGCGTGCTGCCTCGCGCATCGCCCAGGCGCAGCTGCGCAATAGGCGTGGAAGCAAGATTCGGCTCGCTCTTGCGCTCTGTCTCCGGAATCCCGATCAGCACGATGTGATCGGCCTGGCGCGCGATCACCGCCTCGGCCACCGCGCCTCCAGCGATCCATTGAACAGGCTCACGCACAATGTCCGCAAAGGCGATGCCGACGACCGCCTCGCCCGCGAGCACCCGCTCGAGCAGCGCGCCGCCCGCCCCATCGCCCAGTATCGCCAGCAACCGCGAAACGATCAGCGTTTCAGCGAGCGGACCCGATACCAGGGTGCGACCGGCCTCTTCCATGAGGACCGCCGCATCCAAGAGCGAAAGACCCAAACCGCCGTGGCTCGCCGGCACGCGCAGAGAGAACGCGCCGAGGTCCGCCAACCCCGTCCAGAGCGCCCGATCGAATCCGCCGGGGAGCGCGGCGCGCACTCGCGCCGGGCTGCTGTTCTCGTTCAAGAAACGCGCGAACGTCTCGCGCATCATTTCCTGATCTTGCGACAGATCCAGATTCATAAAAGCGCACCCTCGACGCAGTCGCCCGGCACGGTGCCGGGCGCGCCCTTCGCACCGGTGTCACCTCGCGCTGCACCTTTCTCGTTAACCGCCGGCTGCCTTGCCGAAACGGACACGCACGTGAACGCCGTACATGCGCGGCTCTCCGAGATAGCGGGATGCCATGCCGAAGGTCGTAGCATAGATCTGTGTCAGGTTGTTGTAATAGAGCTTGTCGGTAAGGTTGGTTATGAAGAAATCCGCATCGACGAAGCTGCGCGCGATGCTGTCCCAGTGCAAATTCGCACCGACGAGTCCGTAACCGTCGAGCGTGTCGTAGGGCGCGGCCGTCGTCGATATCAGCATGGCCGAGGTGTACGTGTAGTTCACGCCCACCGACACTTTGCCGACATCGTCCGGCAGCGGCAGGCGATACTGCGCATTGGCCGACATTTTGTTCCTCGGCGAGAACGGCAGCACGTTGCCCGGAGTCGTCGGGAAGAGGATCTCGTTATACGCGCCTCCCGGCGCCAAGTTTGAGAACGCGCTGAGGAGCTCCGTGACCAGATAGGTGTAGCTCACGCCCACGGTCAGCGGCTCGATCGGCTGGACCGTCGACTCCAGCTCGAAGCCCCAGATGCGTGACTTACCGGCGTTGAGGACGCCCGAGGAGGGTGCAGCGAGCGGACCGATAAAACCTCCCAACAGCTGCTGATCGGTGAAGTTATTGTAAAAGCCGGTCACATCGAAAGTGCCCTTGATCGGGCCGGTGAACGTGTGCTTCTCGCCCACCTCATAAGCGTCGACGTGCTCGGGACCGTAGGTGTGATACCCATCGGCCACGAAGGGCGCCACGCCACCCTGGCGGTAACCCTTCGAGAACTTGGCGTAGATCAGCTGATCCGGTGTCGGGGTGAAATCGATGTCGAAGACGCCGGTCGGCGCATGCGAGCTCTCCTGATAATTGTTATAGCAGTTGCTCGCGACGGTGGTGAACGCGCTGGTGCAGAATACAAACGAGTACGTGCCAGGTATTGGCCCTGGCGGAAAGCCGGCATAGTTCGTCGAATTGACAGTCGCCTCGGTCTTGTCCCAGGTATTGCGAAGGCCCAAGGTGGCCTTCCACTGATCGGCGAACTGATAGGTCGCTTGCCCGAATATGGCCTCGTCAAACCAGTGAAACGTCGACGTATTCTGATCCACATCGCCTTGACCCACGCAGAGGAATTGCGACACGTTCGGGCAGACGATGAAATTGGCCGAGCGGCTGCCGGTCAGATCTCCCAACGGGCCGCTGCGCTCGATATAGCCGCCTCCCTGCCAGACGAGCTTGTTGCCGAGGGCGTTGCCCGAGAACTGCAGCTCATCGGTCCAGCTGTATTGATCGGTCGTCTTTGCGCCGATAGCGCCCGGATTGGTGGTGCTGGTCGAGAACGGAATGTAGCCGCCCAGCGGGCTCGGAACCACGTATCCGCCGAAAAGGCCGCTGTCGAGCGAATTGACCAGCTCGCCGTAATTGGCGATGTTCTTCACGGTGAGGGTATCCGAGGGGTGCCATGCCGTCGTATTGATAACCTGAATTTGCTTCAGATACGACGAAGCCCCCTCGAAGTTGTTGGCCACCGCATAATTACCGTGGCCCGCGATGGCCGCCAGCGTCAAGGGGCACAAGCTCCCGCCGGGCGTCAATGGGCCCCCGGCGGTATTACACGCAAAGGCCTGCGGCAGCAGACCATTGTTGACCGACAGGTTGTAGGCGCCGACAGTGTAGTTTTCCAGGTTCGGCGTGATGTCCACCACCAGGCTGAGTCGCGCGGCCGTGTAATCGATGTTCTCGAACTCCGTCGGGCCGATTCCGGTGACATTGTTCTCAAAGCCGCCGCGCGTCTCGGAGCTGACCGCCAGACGCGCCCGGATGTTCTCCGACAGCGGCATATTGATCACGCCCTCTATCGAGCGCATGGAGTAGTTGCCGAGTCCACCCTCCACGTAGCCTTCGAAGTCGGATGTCGGCTTCTTCGGCACGAGCAGCACGGCGCCGCCGTCGGTATTGCGTCCGAAGAGCGTGCCCTGCGGACCCTTGAGCACTTCGACGTTGTCCAGATCGAAGAACGTGCCCGGCGCCACGCCGGAGCCGGAAGAGATGCCGACGTTGCCGCCGCGCGGCGTCACCGCATCCGCAAAATACACCGCGACAGACGGCGTCGAGTTCAACGTCTGCACGAAGCCGCGAATGGAAAAGGAGGTCAAGTCCTGCCCGAACTCGCTGTCCACCGACATCGACGGGGTAATCGCCGCGAGGTCGCCCGAAGTCGTGACGTTGCGGTCGCTCAACGTGCGTTGATTGAATATCGTCATCGAGATCGGCACGTCCTGCGCGCGCTCTTCCACGCGCCGCGCCGTCACGATGATCTCGGTCAAGTCGCCCGCGGAGGTGGCCTGCGTCTGCGTCGTCACCTGACTGTTTGCGAATTGCGATACGACAAGCGAGAGCATCGCCGCAATTGAAACTCCATAAAGCTTGGCACTCATTAGCCTCTCCCCTCTGAATTATGATTTGTGCCGCCGCAGCGCCACGTTAGTTCTTGATATTTCATGCAACCCCCAAGTGAGAGAACTCCAGCCGTCGAATTCCTGAGCCTAGGCTCCCATCAGCGACCGCGGATCGATCTGACCCGTGGCAATACCACCTAAAAATCCCCCATCGACGGCCAGTGCCACACCGTTGATGTAGCTCGCCGCGTCACTGTTGAGGAACACGATCGGTCCTGCCTGCTCCTCCGGAGTCGAGCGCCGATTGATCGGCTGCGTCGCGGCCTCGATCACCGAAGCTTTAGTGGCCGACTCGAAATGAGCCATCATCGGGGTCTGCGTGGGACCAGGCATCGTGCAATTCATGCGGATACCGCGCTTGATGGTGCGCGTCGCAAACATCATCGTCCAAACGACGATGACCTCTTTGGAGAAGCTATAACCTTCGCGCACCGTCTCCGCCGCGTTGCGCTCGCACCAGTCGACGGCTTGCTCGAAGCTGTCGTTCTTGATCAGTTCCATCACCGCGGGGAGCCTGCGGCTCCATCCGAGTCCGGCGGTCGATGAGATGCTGGCGATGGCACTCCCCGGCGACATGGCCGGCAGCAACGCCTCGGTCAAGCGTCGTGCGCCGATGTAGTTGACCTTCATGACGTCGATCGGCGGAGAGGTCTGCGCGAGGCCCGCGCAATTGAAGAGCGCGTCGACCTTGCCTCCGATCTTGGCGGCCGCGGCATCGATCGACTCGGGATCGCGCAGATCCGTTTGCGTGAAGGATGCAAGCTCGAGCGTGCTCGGCTTGTAATCGAGGCCGTGTACCTCGGCCCCGAGCTTGAGCAGCAGCTTCGCGGTGGCTTCTCCCATGCCGGAGAAACAGCCGCTCACGACGACTCGCTTATCTTTGTATGTCATGTACTCCGTCATCATTTCCCCGCGACCCTTGCGGGTAGCCGCCTCGAGACAGAAACATCACAGGTGTACTACACTGTGGTTGCTTAGTATTTGTCAGGCGGGCATGCAAAGTAAAGTATGTCGCAGCAGAACAACATAATCTCTCGAGCGATTGCAGGAGCTTTCGATGAGTGACGTCGCCCCCCTCAGCGCGGCAGTCTCAAAGCCGGAGCATATCCCAGGTTCGGTGATATATGACTTCGATTTCTTTCGAGATCCGGCCTACTTGGCCGATCCGCACAAGCGTATCTTGGACCTGGTCCGGTCGGCGCCCCCGGTGTTCTGGACCCCGCGTAATGGCGGCCACTGGATGTTTTTAAGCCACGAGGCCAATTTCAAGGCGTCGCGCGACCCGGACACCTTTTCCAGCCGGTTCGTGACCGAGGAGCAGATGCAGGCCTTCGTCGCGCAGCTGCCTCCTGGGATGCCGCGCATCCCGTTGGCCGTACCCATCAACCTCGACCCCCCCGAGCACACCAAGTACCGGGCGCCTCTGCAGAAGGCTTTTTCGCCCAAGACCATGCTCGCGCTCAAGGACAGCATCCGGACCCTGGCGAACGAGCTCATCGATAAGGTCATCGACCGCGGGCGCTGCGATTTCATGATCGATATCGCCGAGCCGCTGCCGGTGCAGGTCTTCCTGAAACTCCTCGGCCTGCCGCTCGAACGGCAGGCCGAGTATCGCGCCATCGTCAGGGATCAGCTTTCGAGCGCCGAGCCCGATCCCAAGAAGAGCATGATGAACCTGATCAAGGTCACCGCCATCATGCGCGACACCATCCTCGAGCGCCGCGACCATCCACGTGACGACATGCTCAGCATGTTGTGGAAATCCGAGATCGACGGCAGGCCGACAACCCTCGAGGATATGGAGAACTATGCCGTTCTGCTGTTCATCGCCGGGCTCGATACGGTGATGAACGGCATGGGCTTCGGCGTGCGCCACTTGGCCCAGGATCCCGAGCTGCAGCGCGCCTTGCGCGCCGATCCCCGCCGGATCCCGGTGGCGGCGGAGGAATTGCTGCGCCGCTACACCTTCACGGTGCCGGTCAGGAAGGTGCGCAAGGACGTCGTCTTCGAGGGACTGCAGCTGCGAGAAGGCGAGCGCGTGATGCTGTTTCTGCCGGCCGCGGATCTTGATCCAAAGGAGTTTCCCGACTCGGACCGCCTCGATATCCAGCGCGAAAAGCCGCATATCGCCTTCAATGCGGGACCGCATCGCTGCCTCGGATCGCATCTGGCGCGGGTGGAGCTGCAAACCCTCTACGAGCAAATGCTCGAGCGGCTGCCGGAGTTCCGGCTCGATCCGCAGCACCCACCCAAGTTTCACGGCGGCAACGTCATCGGCGTGGATTCGCTCACGCTCGAGTGGAACGCGTAATGAGCGCGCCGCGTGTCCTGCCGCGGCTGGACAGCGAGAACCGCTTCTTTTGGACGGCGGGTGCCGAGGGGCAACTGCGTTTGCTCCGCTGCCAGGAGTGCTCGACCTTTATCCACCCGCCGCGGCCCGTGTGCCGCCGGTGCCTCTCCGAGAGGGTCGCACCGGAAGCCGTCGCCGGCACCGGGACCATCGACACTTACACCGTCAACTATCAGGCTTGGCGGCCCGACCTCGAGGTCCCTTATGTGATCGCGCGGGTCGCCATCGACGGGGCACCGGGCGTTTTTCTCACGACGAATATCGTGGGGTGTGCGGTCGACGCGGTGGAGATCGGCGACCGGGTGCGCGTGAAGTTCGAGCAGCACGGCGACGTCTACCTGCCGCTCTTCGAGAAGATTCCCTGATATGCCGGCCGCGGACGCCTATATCACCGGGATTGGCCAGTCCGAGGTCGGGGTCCGTCTGCAACGCTCGCCACTGTTGCTGACGGTGGACGCGATTCGCGAGGCACTGACGGAAGCGGGCCTCGATATCGCGCAGATCGACGGGGTCTCGACCTATCCCGGCAGGTCCTCCGCCTACCTGGGATTCTCGCCCATCGGCGCCGACGAGCTGATCGACGCGCTCGGCATTCGTGCACGATGGCATTTGGGGAGCCTGGAAATCAGCTCGCAGCTCGGTGCCGTGGCGGCTGCGAGCCATGGCCGTGCGCACCGGGCAGGCGCGTCACGTGATCTGCTATCGAACCGTGTACGAGGCGGCCGCGATGTCGCGGCCGGAGGAGTATCCGCCGCTGCGCCGTGACCGCGTGGATGGATATTCGCAATGGCTCACGCCCTTCAACGCCTTCTCCGCGGCCAACTGGACCGCGCAATACGCGATGCGCCACGTGAAGCGCTTCGGTCTTACCCGCGAGCAGCTCGCGCAGATCGCGCTGACCGATCGCGCCAACGCCTTGCTCAACCCGCGCGCTCTGGTGCGCGAGCCGCTGACGATGGAGCAATACCTCGCCGCCCGGATGATCTCGACGCCCCTGTGCCTCTACGATTGCGATCGCTATACCGACGCTTCGACCGTACTGATCGTATCGGCGGGCGATGCGCTCGACGAGGTGCAGTGCAGGCCGATCCGCATCGCCGCCATGGCGGGCACGGTCGAGCGCCACAGCTGGGATCAGGCCGAGTGGATGGCCTGCTATCCCACCGGGGCCGATTTGTGGAAAAGCACCGACTACAAGCCGGCCGATGTCGACACGGTGCAGCTTTATGACGGGTTCAGTTTTCAGGCGATCGCGTGGCTCGAGGCGCTGGGCTTTTGTGCGGTCGGCGAAGGCGGCCGATTCGTGGAGGGAGGCAAGCGCATCGCGCTCGACGGCGAGTTGCCTCTCAACACCTTCGGTGGCCAGCTGGGCGCGGGCCGCCTGCACGGATTTGGCTTCGCTCACGAAGCGGTGCTGCAGCTGCGGGGCCTGGGCGGTAAGCGCCAGATTGCGGGTGATCCTGCGGTGGCGATCGCCGCGTCGGGCGGCGGCCCTCTCGCAACCGCCTTGCTGCTGGCGCGGGATTGACGCGGGTGCAGCCGCCGGTGTCAGCCCACCTCATCGACGATCTACCAGGGTACCGACGGCGCCTGCGCGTGACGCCGTCGAGCGGCCGCGTGCTCACCGAGCTCGAGGACGACTATCACTGCATGGCGGTGACGGTCCATCACGACGGGCACGTGGCGACCGCGGTGGAGCCCGCCATGGATCGTGCCCCGTGGAGCACCTGTCCAGGCGCCGTTGCGGTGCTCGAGCAGACCTTCGTCGGCATCGCCCTGGAGAGTTTCGCATCGCGCGGGAACAAGCGCGCCAACTGCACCCATCTGCACGACCTTGCGGTCCTCGCCGCGGCTCATGCCTTCGACGCCGCACCCACGGTGTTCGACATTCTCGTCTCCGATCCAATCGCGGGCAGGAGCAAGGCCGAACTGCGCCGCGGTGGCATCGCGGTGCTAGACTGGAGCGTGGTGAAGGGTCGGATCATCGCACCCGCACCGCTGGCTGGCCTCGACCTCGACAACATGCGTAACTGGATCGAATCCCTGGGCCCCGAAGCCCAGGAGGCGGCAAGGTTGCTGCGCTGGGGAACCATGGTGGCGCACGGGCGAACCTTGCCGGCGGATTGGGCATCCGGGACCGGCAATATGGCAAGTCGCAGCCGGTGTTTTACCTTTCAGCCGCACAAGGTGGGCGAAGCCAAGCACGTCGGAGCCATACGCGATTTCAGCCGCGGTACAGCACGGCCGCTCGACTCCCCATCAACCGCACCACAGGACTCGGATCTATTTCATGTCACGCGCGATCACGCGTCGCGCAGGTTTGCCGGAAGGAGGACACCATGAAGATGAACGATATGATGGTCGTCAGCGTCGATGACCACGTGAGCGAACCGCCCGATATGTTCGACAAGCATTTGGCGGGGGACGCGCTTGCGAGCGCACCGAAAATGCGTACCACCGCGACCGGCACGAATTACTGGGAGTACCAGGGCATGAAAATGCCTCAGGTGGGTCTCAACGCCGTGGTCGGGCGCGTGCCGGAAGAGTACGGCATGGAGCCGACGTCGCTCGAGCAGCTGCGTAAAGGCGTGTATCAAGTGGACGCCCGCATCGACGACATGAACGTCAATGGCATCGCGGCGTCGCTGAACTTCGCGAGCTGCGTGGGCTTCGATGGCGGCGTGTTTCACAAGGTTACCGACAAGGCCAAGGCGCTCGTGCATCTGCGCGCCTACAATGATTGGCACATCGACGAGTGGTGCGGAGCTCATCCCGGCCGCTTCATCCCGTGCGCGCTGCTGCCGACCTGGGATCAGAAAGCCATGGTGGAGGAAGTCAAGCGCATCGCAGCCAAAGGCTGCACGGCGGTGTCGCTCAACGAGAATCCCACCGTGCAGAAGCTGCCGAGCATCCACAACGCGTACTGGGAGCCGCTCTGGAAGGCCATCGTCGAGCACGACATCGTCATGTGCCTGCACATCGGAGCCGGCAACCCTGCCCCGCATGCATCGATGGAGACGCCGATCGAGGCTTGGATATCGACCATGCCCATTTCCATCGTGGTCGGCGCGGCCGATTGGCTGCATCTCGAGGCGCTCGAGCGTTACCCGTCCATGAAAATCGCGCTCTCCGAGGGCGGCATCGGTTGGATTCCCTACTTCCTGGAGCGCAGCGACTTCAGCCACGAGCGGCACAAGGCATGGACCCATTCCCGGTTCGAGGGCACCAAGCCGAGCGAGGTGTTCCGCCAACATTTCCTGACCTGCTTCATCGATGACGCATTCGGTTTGCAGAACCTGCGAGCCGTCGGCGAGGACATGGTCGCCTATGAATCCGACTATCCGCATTCGGATTCACTCTGGCCCAAAGCACCGGAAACACTGTGGGATAGCGTCAAGCATTTGACCGAGCCGCAGATCGACAAAGTCACCCATCGCAACGCGATGCGCTTCTTCCGCTTCGATCCGTTCAAGCATTTCAAGCGCGAGGAGCTCACCGTCGGAGCCTTGAGAAAGAAGGCCGCCGGAGTGGACGTCAGCGTGCATTCCTACGGCGGCGCGGCGCCGCTCCTGCCGGGAGAGAAGCCGCGGCCCATCACCTCGGGCGATGTCATGGAGATGTACAACCGCCATCGCAAGACCGCGTGAAGAGGAATTGAAATGACGGAAGCGTACATCATCGACGCCGTCCGCACGCCCCGCGGAATCGGCAAGGTTGGCAAGGGCGCCCTGACGCATCTGCACCCGCAGCATTTGGCGGCTACGGTGCTGAAGGCCCTGCAGGAGCGCAATCACATCGACACCGCGGAGGTCGACGACATCGTGTGGGGGACGAGCGCACAGAAGGGCAAGCAAGGCGGCGACATGGCCCGTATGGCCGCGCTCGACGCCGGCTACGACGTGCGCGCGGGCGGCGTGACGCTGGACCGTTTCTGCGGGAGCGGCCTGACGGCGGTGAGCATGGCGGCGGCGCAGATCCGCTCCGGTATGGAGGATCTGGTCATCGCCGGCGGCACCGAGATGATGTCGTACATCACGAGCAGCGGCCAGGAAGAGATGGCCGCCGGCTTGAAGTCCGCGGGGCTGGGCTCGGGTAACAAGCGGCTCCAGGAGCGGCATCCGCAGTCGCATCAGGGGCTGTGCGCCGATGCCATAGCCTCGATGGAGCATATCGACCGGGAAGCGCTCGATGCCTTCTCCCTGGCGAGTCAGCAGCGGGCCGGCGATGCCGTCAAACAGGGTAGGTTCGAGCGATCGATCGTTCCCGTGCTCAACGAGGACGGCACGATCGCGCTCGCGCGGGACGAGTATCCTCGACCGCAGACGACCGCGCAGGATCTGGCCGCGCTCAAGCCGAGTTTCGCGCAAGTGGCGGACTACTCGCCCGATGGCAGCGGAGTCACGTATCGCCAGCTCATCAACCGCCGCTATCCCGACCTGAAAATCGAGCACGTGCACCACGCCGGCAGCTCCTCGGGTATCGTGGACGGCGCGGCCGCCCTGCTCCTCACCTCCAAGGATTACGCGAGCAAGCGCGGCTACAGGCCCCGCGCCCGCATCGTCGCCACCGCGAACATCGGTGATGACCCGACGCTCATGCTGAATGCGCCCGTTCCGGCTGCGCGAAAAGTGCTGGCGAGAGCGGGGCTCCGTCCGGAGGACATCGACCTCTGGGAGGTCAACGAGGCATTCGCGGTCGTGGTCGAGAAATTCATCCGCGATCTGCGCCTCGACCGCGACAAGGTCAATGTGAACGGCGGAGCGATCGCACTGGGTCATCCCATCGGCGCGACCGGCGCGGTATTGATCGGTACCGTGCTCGACGAGCTCGAGCGGCGCGAGCTCAAGCGCGGGCTGATCACGATGTGCGCAGCGGGCGGCATGGCACCCGCGATCATCATCGAGCGAATATAAGAAACGCCGCATGTCGCGGCCTGTGGTCAATCAATGGAATCGATATTCGGTAGTACGAAAAACAAGAGAAGATCTGTTGGTCTCAAGTTGTCGGTCATTGCGCGGCAACTGCGCTTGAACTTCGATCAAAGCACGAAGCTTCGGGGTCTGACACGTGCCAAGTGGACGCTGATCGCGGCGGTTTCGCAAAATCCCGGCGGCACGCAGCGCATGATCGCCCAGGCGCTGGAGGTGAGCGAGATCACCGCCGGGCGCCTGATCGATCGCCTCTGCGAGGAGGGTTATCTCAAGCGGACCGAGAGCCCGACCGATCGGCGCGCCTACCGGGTGCATCTGGCGGCCGGCGCGCAACCGATCCTCGACAAGCTGGACGAGGTCGCCAAGGGCCACGAGGCCGAAATATTCGCAGGCTTCAGCAACGCCGATCTCGACAAATTGGACGAGCTACTCGAGGCCATCGCCCGTAACTTATCGGCGGCCAGAAGCGTTCGAGCAGCGGCGAAATAGCCGTGCAGGAGAAAGCGACGGCGAGCGGGCACGAGTCCAAGGACTTTTTTACAGACATCTCCCTCGTCGCCGATCCCGCACCGTACTTCCATCAGTTGCGATCGAAATGTCCCGTGCTGCGCGAACCCCATCATGGCGCCATGATGGTCACGGGATATGCCGAAGCGCTGGAAGTGTTCAAGCAGCGTGATGTTTTCTCCTCGTGCGTCGCAGTGACCGGGCCCATCCCGCCGTTACCATTCACACCGCAAGGTGACGATGTCAGTGAGCAGATATCGAAATATCGGGCTGATATGCCGTGGTCGGCTTACCTGGTCACGCTCGACGGTCAAGCACACGGCGTACTGCGCGCGATTCTCAACGGTTTGCTCACGCATACGCGGCTGAAGAAAAACGAAGAGTATGTGCAGCTGTTATGCGACCGGCTGATTGACGGATTCATTGCCAGGGGTCAGTGCGAGTTCGTGTCGGAGTATGCACACGCCCTGTCCACTCTGGTGATCGCGGACCTTCTGGGCGTGCCCGAGAACGACAGAGAGGAGCTTCTGCAGTTGCTCGGGGAGCCTCCGACCCAGATCGCCGGCGATCCGGAGCACAAAAGCGCTCGGGACCCGCTGGCTCATCTTGACAGCCGGTTCACGGGTTACATGGAGGAGCGACGCAACAATCCTCGCGGCGACATGATGTCGGATCTTGCGAACGCCCGGTTCAAAGACGGTTCCGAGCCGGACTTGGATGTCCCCGTCCGCCTGGCAAAGTTTCTGTTCGGCGCCGGACAAGACACCTCGGCGCGGCTGATGGCCTCGTGCTTTCGACTACTGGGCGAGTGCCCTCACCTTCAGCATCGCCTGCGTGCGGAGCGCAATCGAATTCCGGATTTCATCGAAGAGACGTTGCGATTGGAAAGCCCCGTCAAAACGCTCTCCCGGCTGACTCGGACCACGACATCCATCGGCGGCGTTGCCATCGCGGCGGGTACCATCGTCACGCTAGCCTTGGGTGCGGCAGATCGCGATCCACGCCAGTTCGAATCACCGGATGAGCTCAACATCGATAGATCGAACGTTCGCGACCATGTTGCCTTCAGCCGCGGTTTGCACGCCTGCCCCGGCGCGCCACTCGCGCGTGCGGAAACGCGTATCACCTTGGAACGATTTCTCGATCGGATGCGGGATATTCGCATCTGCGCTGCCGCGCATGGCCCCGCAGCGGCCCGGCGATATGACTATGTGCCCACGTACCTGTTGCGCGGTCTTTCGGCGCTGCACCTCGAGTTCAACGCGGCCTAGCTAGGTCGTAACCCCCGCGCCGAGCCCACAGAGGCGGCGCTCGATGCCAAGGTCAATGTAGGGCGAGGATCTCGCTCTTGCTCATGGAGGTCGTGAGCTTGCCGTCGACGTTCGACAGCGTGGTCGCAGGGACGCTCACGAGCTTGCCGTCGATGATGATCTCGGCCGCACCGTCCGGGCCGACTCGATAAACCGTGCCGAGGCGCGAGCCGTTCGCGGACACGAGCATCTTGCCCTTCTCAGCAACCGCCGCCGTTGCGGCTGCGCTGGAGGAATTCTGTGCAGCAGCGGTAAACGTCGCCAGGGCACAAGTCAAAGCAACAAGCCACGATGTCCTCACGATCTCTCTCCTCTCAGCGGCGACGAAAGTCTCGCCGAATCAATAAATTACTAAGCAACGTTAGTATCTCCCTAAGCAACGGTAGTATTTAATCGGGGGTACTGTCAAGACTTGACCTGTGCACCAGTGCTCAGATTCCGCGCGGCGCGTTGCGCCGATGCGTCACTTGACAACCACGGGAATCAGGCAGTCCTGCGCTCTGATCAGCGCGGCTGCATGCGGATGGCTCCGTCCAGACGCACGGTCTCGCCGTTCAGATAGCCGTTGCGGATCATCTCCAGGGCAAGGCTCGCATACTCCTCGGGATGGCCCAGCCGTTTCGGGAACGGCACCATGGCGCTCAACGATTCGAGCATCTGCGGTGTGGCGCCCGCCATGGCGGGCGTATGCAAATATGCCGGGCTGTATCGTGATGACGCGTATCGCCTCGCGCGATAGGTCGCGAGCGATGGGCAGCGTCATGCCGACGATCGCGGCCTTGGCTGCGGCGTAGGCCGCCTGCCCGATCTGTCCGTCGGTGGCCGCGGCGGAAGCGGTGTTGACCATCACACCCCGCTCTCCATCGATCGGCTCGACGGTCATCATTCCCGCGGCGGCGCGCGTGATGCAGCGGAACGTGCCGACGGTGTTGAGGCGCAGCACCCATTCGAACTGATCCGACGGAAACACGCTGATCTCTCCGGTCTTCTTGTCGCGCCGCGCGGTGAGGATGGCGTTGCCGCCGCCGGCACAACACACGAGCGCTCGCTCCTGCCCCTGCGCGGCGCGAGCAGTGGCAAACGCCTGGTCGACGCTCTCATCCGACAACACATCGCAGAGGCAGAACGTGGCGCCGGTCGCGGCAGCCGCCTTGGCTCCGGTCTCCTCGTTGCGGTCGAAGATCGCCACGGCAGCGCCCGCCGCGCGCAGTGCCTTCACCGTCGCCAATCCCAGGCCCGAAGCGCCCCCGGTTACCACGGCAGCCAACGATGAATCGATCCTCATTTTTTGCCCCCGTCTTTCGCGAACCGCGCAGCATTGTAGACTCTCACGACTCCATGGATCCCGGCAATTTCATTCCGCTCGCCTCGATTGCTCAGCAAGCATTGACCCGGCTCGCCGTCGCGAGCGGGTCGGCGGCGCTCCGCGCGCTCGACGGCGCGACCCTGCTCGGCGAGCGGGCGATGCGCGCGGGCTTGCGAATACCGGGCAGAGCTTCGGCGGGCGGAGGATGCCGTCTATTCGACGCGCGCGGCGACACGATCGCGCTGAATCTTGCGCGATCAGCCGATCGGGACATGCTGCCGGCGCTCTTCGAGAACGATCGGTTGGATGGGAACGACGATGCGGCGATCGCCGCTTGCATTGGCCGAACCGATGCGCACGCCCTGGTGATGCGGGGCCGTTCGATGGGATTGGCAATTGCGGCGGAGCACGAGCGATGGCCGGCGCTCGAGCCACACGCCTCTATTCGGGCGCAGCGGCTCCACGGCGCCGTGGACGGAGCTGGCAATCGGCCCTCGCGCAGCGGCGCCGGGCGCAGCGGCGCCCGGTTCATCGGCGGCCATGCGCAGCGCACCGCGCGTCGTCGATCTCTCGGCGCTGTGGGCGGGACCGCTTGCCGGGCACCTTCTTTGGCTCGCGGGCGCCGAGGTGGTGAAAGTCGAGAGCCGCTCGCGTCCGGACGCCATGCGGGGCGCGGAAGGTGATTTTTATGCGCTCATTAATCAGGGGAAGGTAACGGTCGACGTCGATCTTGCAGACGACAGCGAGCGACGTGCCTTGCTTTCGCTCATCGCCTCATCCGACATCGTCATCGAGGCGGCAAGACCGCGTGCGCTGAAGCAACTCGGTATCGATGCCGATCGGATCGTGCGCGATACGCCGGGCCTGGTGTGGATCAGCATCACCGCACATGGTGCAACAGGCGAGGCGGCCGACTGGGTGGGATTTGGAGATGACTGTGGCGTCTCGGGGGGTCTCAGCGCCGCATTGCGCAGCGCAACCGGCCGCACGGGCTTCGTCGGAGATGCCCTCGCCGATCCGCTCACGGGCGTATTCGCAGCGCTCGCGGCGTGGGAAGCGTGGACTTCAGGCCGGGGCGCCCGGCTGGGACTGGCCATGAGTCATGTGGTTGCTCGATGTCTTGCGGCCGCGAAGCACGAGAATCCCGACGCGCTGCAAGCGTGCCTGAGGACGTGGGAAAGCGCCTGTGGACAACCGTTTCCCGACGTCACGCGGCGTGCCGTGAAGGCTCGCCCGCAGTTCGCGGGCGGCATTCAGGAATACATCGCGCAGCCGGCGCGCTGACGGCTCAGACTCTACCGGACACCAAAATCGAGGCGCCGGTGATGGCGCGGGCTGCGTGGGATGACAGGAACACGATGACATCCGCGAGCGCTTGCGGAGCAACCCAACGTGTGAAGTCCGCCTTCGGCATGTCGGCGCGATTGGCGGGCGTATCGATGATGGTCGGCAGGACCGCGTTGACGTTGATCCCTTTGTCCTTCAACTCCTCGGCAAGAGCCTCGGTGAGCTTGGCGACGCCGGCCTTCGAGGCGGTATAGGCGCCCATTCCCGTGCCGGCCTTGGCGGCCGCGGCCGCGCCGACGTTGACGATGCGGCCGTTGTCCGCAGGCAAATAGCCAAGCGCGGCCTTGCACGCGCACAGAGCCGTCTTGAGATTGATGGCATAGAGAAAATCCCAGGTCTCGAGACTGCCATCGGCAATCGTCTCCCAGCGAAAGCCGCCGGCGATGTTGACCAGCACGTCGATCCCGCCGAGCCTCGAGGCCGCCGCATCCATCGCACGGCGCGCCTGGGCCAGATCGGTCAGATCGACGCCGTCGAGGAATACATGCGCGTCAGCCCTATCTTTGAGAGGGTCTTGGGACGCCGCAGCGCGATCCATGAGCGCAAGGCTTGCGCCCGCGGATAGGAACGCTCGCGCAACGGCCGCGCCCAGGACTCCTGCCGCTCCGGTGATGACGACCTTCATGCGGCGTGCCGTCCGCCGTTGACGCTCAATGTGTGGCCCGTGATGTAGCCGGCCTCCTCCGAGGCGAGGAACGCGCAAGCCGCAGCAATGTCCTCCGGACGTCCCGGTCTCTTCATCGGCGAATTAGCCGCCTGACCCGCGATGCCGCCGGCAATGCTCGCGGTGCTCGCCTGCAGCATAGGCGTGTCTACGAATCCCGGCGGAATGTTGTTGACCGTGACGCCCGTAGGCGCGAGCTCGAGTGCCAGCGACTTGGTGAACGCGATCACGCCCCCCTTCGAGGACGCGTAAGTGGTCATGCGCGCACTCCCCGTCTGCGCGCTCGAGGAGGATATGTTGATGACGCGTCCCCAGCCGGCCGCGAGCATGTCGGGCAGCACCGCCTGCGTGCAGAGGAACATGCTCTTCAGGTTCACGAACATGACCCGTTCCCATTCTGCCTCCGTGACCTCGAGAAAAGGCCTGAAGGAAGTCATGCCGGCATTGTTGACGAGGATCTGCACCTTGCCCAGTTCAGCGTGCACACGCTCGACTCCGGTGTCAATCTGCGCGCGAGCCGACACGTCGACATTGCATGCGACCGCTCGCGCGCCCGAGGCAACCAGCTCGGCGGCGGTGCGCTGCGCACCGGCGTAGTCGATATCCCAGACCCCAATACCCACGCCGTCCCGCGCCAAGCGCCGGCAGGTGGCGAGCCCGATGCCCGAAGCCCCGCCCGTCACGATCGCGTTTTTTCCTACCAGTGGCATAAATTGCTCTCTCGAATAATTAACTTAAGACTATTCGGCCAGCCTCGTTAGGTCAGACGAGGTCTTGCCACGTCGTTACCCTGTCGCACCAGCTCCTCGAGATCGGCATATTTTTCGGGCCGCAGAGTTCCGTGAAGACAGAGCCGCAGCACTTCGCGAGAGAATCGTTTTGCCATCTGCTGGCGCTCCTTGGCGCTGCGCGCATGAGCTCGTGAATACACCGGCCAGAGAAATGCGCCGGCGAGCAGCAGCACGGACACGACCTCGGCGTCGATGCCGGGTTGAGCGAAATCACTCTTGGCAAAGCGCTCGAAATTCGACACGTATTGCTGCCAGAACGGATCGTTGGTGGGTCGACGCGAGCTCAGCAGCTCGAACAGCCACACGCGCCCGATTTCCGGGTTTTCCATCGCGAATTCCGCGAGGTGCTCGGTAATCCCCGCGACGTTGCCGGAATCCAACGGCGGCTCGGCCGCAACCGCCGGGTCCCCGAATACCGATCGATACAGCTTGTCGCTGACCCAGGCCGCCGTGGCCTCGATCAGTTGCTCGCGGGTCTGAAAGTGCTGGTAGGCCGTGCCGCGGTTGACGCCGGCGCGCTGCGCCACCTGGGCGACACTGACGCCCTCCTTGCCGTCCTGAGACAGTTGCTGTCGAGCGGCCTCGAGAATCGCCTCTCGCGTACTTTGCGGATCACGCTTGCGGCGCGGGCGCTTCGTCGCAGTCACCGGTGCAGATCGCCCATTCGTAACAGGAGTACTCATTTTACCGGCACTTCTTTTAATGGCATGGACTTCAACCTTCGAGCTCGATTTCGCAAACGCTGTCGCACGGCACGCCCTGGCAAGCAAGAGTAAGGCCCGCCGCCAGATCCTGATCGCTCAGCACGTGATTCTGGCGCAGCGCCACGTTGCCCCTGAATTCGCCTCACCATGCAAGTGCCGCACACGCCCTGTTCGCAATTCGACGGGGCCCACAAGCCTCCCCTGCGCATGGTCTCGAGCAAGGTCTCGCCGCGGTGGTACTGCAAGCGGTGGATGCGCCCGCCCCAGCGAACGATCACCTCTTGCGGAGCGATCTGCGGCTCGGAGATGAGGCGGTGTTATGCCGTACAATTGTGTGGCTGCGTACGTGGCGAGGTTACTCGTTTATGCGGGGTACGATTGTATGAAACCTCGCCCGGCAAATCAACACTGCTGTTGATTAGCTGGCCCGAAATCACTATTATTCGTCTCCAAACTCCTTGAGCGAGAGCAACATGCCAAAGGTCGATGTCGGCGGAATCGGTGTCGCGTATGACCTCATCGGCGACGGCAAGAAAACGGCCGTCATCACCCCGGGCGGACGATTCTCCAAGGACACGCCCGGCGTGAGGGAGCTGGCGCAGAAGCTCGCGGAGGGCGGACTGCGCGTCCTGATCTGGGATCGCCCGAACTGCGGCGAGTCCGACCTCTCGTTCCGCGGGAAGAGCGAATCCATACTGAATGCCGATACGCTCGCCGGCCTGGTGCGCGCGCTCAAGCTCGAGCCTGCGTTGCTGATCGGCGGCTCGGCGGGCTCGCGCGTATCGCTGCTCACCGCCATACGCGATCCCGGCGTCGCGGAGCGTCTGTTCCTGCTCTGGATCAGCGGGGGTGCGCTCGGACTCGCCGTGCTCGCCTACCACTACTGCCACGATCAGTTGGCGCGGCAGCGATGGGAGGAATGCCTGCCGTGGCGGCGCTGCCGGCCTTCAAGGAGTCTCTCACTCGAAATCCAGGGAATCGCGACAGACTGCTCGGTCAGGACACGGGCACTTTCATTCAGACGATGAAGACTTGGGCCGAAGCGTTCGTTCCGGCTGCGGACTCGCCGGTCCCGGGTACCACCGCGGCGCAATTGCGGGCGCTCAAGATGCCGACCATGATACTGCGAAGCGGGGAGTCGGACTTTCATCATCCCCGCGTGACCAGCGAGGGGGTACACGCGCTGATTCCGGGATCGCAAATCGCCGAGCCGCCGTGGGGAGACCGAGAGTGGCTGGACCGCCTGCAAGCGCAAGCCGCAGGTGAAGGTCTGTTCGCGCGCTGGCCGTTGCTCGCGCCGCAAATCCTGGCATTCGCGCACGCTTAAGGCGCTCGGGGCGCATCGCCCTCGAGTCCGCACAATGACTTCAATCCAATTTTTGAGGAGCGCAGGTGTTCAAAGCGATCTTGATAGATAAACAGGATGGCGCGCAGTCCGTGCGGGTCGCCGAGTTGGACGAGGGGCAGTTGCCGGAAGCACCCGTGACCGTCCGTGTCGAGTACTCCACGATCAACTATAAGGATGGACTTGCGATCACCGGCAAATCGCCGGTGGTGCGCAAGTTTCCGATGGTCCCCGGAATCGATTTCGCCGGTGTCGTCGAAACGAGTACCAGCGATGCCTGGCGCACGGGCGATCGCGTGCTGTTGAACGGCTGGGGCGTCGGCGAAGGTCACTGGGGCGGCTTGGCACAGAAAGCTCGGGTCAACCCGGCGTGGTTGCAGCGCCTGCCGGAGCGCTTCACCGCGCAGCAAGCGATGGCGATCGGCACTGCAGGCTACACCGCCGCTCTTTGCGTCGAAGCGCTGGTGAAGCAGGGGCTCACGGCGGATCGCGGAGACGTGCTCGTGACCGGTGCATCCGGGGGCGTGGGGAGCGTCGCGATCGCCCTACTGGCTCGCGCCGGTTTCAACGTCGTCGCATCGACCGGCAAGGCGAGCGAGACCGACTACCTCAAGTCGCTGGGTGCGAGTCAGATCATGGATCGAAACGAGCTTTCCCAGCCCGGCAAGCCCCTGCAAAAGGAAAAGTGGGCGGCAGTCGTGGACTCGGTCGGCAGTCACACTCTCGCGAACGCCTGCGCGCAAACGCGCTATCGCGGGCTGGTCGCCGCGTGCGGACTCGCTCAAGGCATGGACTTTCCCGCGAGCGTCGCACCCTTCATCTTGCGCGGCGTCTCGCTCCTCGGCGTCGACAGCGTCATGGCGCCGCGCGAGCTGCGCGAGCCGGCCTGGAATCGCCTCGCACGGGACCTCGACCCCGCGGCTCTCGAGCGCATCAGCAAGGTCATCGGTCTCGGCGAGGTCGTCGGGGCTGCGCAAGAGATCGTCTCCGGCAAGGTCCGCGGTCGTATCGTCGTCGATGTGAACCGCTGATTGGCGCTGCTCGCCGATATAGCAAGGAGTCCCCATGGGTGCACTGTCGGGTAAAGTCGCTGTGGTTACCGGCGCCAGCCGAGGCATCGGCCGGGGAATCGCCATCGCACTCGCCGCCGAAGGCGCAACGGTCTACGTCACCGGGCGAACCGTGACGCCCGGCTCGTATTCCCTGCCCGGCACCGTTGGCGAGACCGCCGCCGAAGTCGATCGCCGCGGCGGCAAGGGCATCGCAGTGCAGGTCGATCACGCCAAGGACGATCAGGTCGCAGCCCTCTTCGATCAAGTGAGGCGCGAGCAGGGCCGGCTCGACCTGCTCGTCAACAATGCCTTCTCTTTGCCCGAGGATCTGACCGAGCCCCAGCCATTTTGGGAGAAACCGCTCTCCAACTTGGATATGTTCGAAGTCGGCGTGCGCTCGAACTTCGTTGCAGCCTGGCACGCGGCCAAATTTTTCGTTCCCCAAAAATCCGGACTGATCGTGGCGATCTCCGGCTACGTGGGCGTGACCTACACGTACGGCGTCGTATTCGGCACGTGCAAATCCGCCGTCGATCGCATGGCGCGCGACATGGCCGTCGAGCTCAAGCCGCATAACGTGGCCTCGCTCGCCATGTGGTGTGGACTGACGTTCACCGAGCGGGCGCATCGCAATCTCGACCAGAATCCCGCGATGAAGGCGCAGATCGTGACGAACCCCCAGGCCGGATCCTCCGTCGAGTTTCCCGGGCGCGTGATCGTCGCCATGGCCAAGGATGAGAACATCATGCGTCGCTCCGGCGGGACCTTCATCGCCGCCGAGCTGGCGCGCGAATATGGCGTCACCGACATCGACGGCAACCTGCCGCCGTCGCTGCGCGCACAGCGCGGCGCCCCGATCTGGCAGCCCGTCTAACATGAACAAAACCGTCGCCCCGCCACCGGCCGCCCGACTCGCGCAACTGCTCGACCGGCAGGATATTCTCGACTGCCTGATACGCTTCAGCCGCGGCATGGATCGATTCGATCGGGATATTTTTCTATCGGCTTTTCACCCCGACGCCACCATCGCGGCAGGCGAATTCGTCGGCGGATCCGGTGGCCCTGTACGACTGGGCGCGCCGGCTGCACGAGCGCGGGCAATCGGCCACGCACCATAATCTGCTGAATCACAGCTGCGACATCGACGGCGATGTCGCCCATACCGAGACGTATTATCTTTATGTCGGCCGCAATCGTGACGACAGCAACTGGATCGCCGGCGGCCGGTACATCGATCGGCTCGAGCGGCGCGACGGCTCATGGAAGATCGCCTTGCGCACCAACGCCATCGAATGGTCAGGGCTCGTACCGACTCTCCCGATACCGTTCGCCGACGTGCCGGACATCAATCTCAACGGCGCCGCGGCACGCGGCAAGGAAGATCCTTCTTATCGGCGACCGCTCACCAATCGGCGCAAAGCGCACATTCCGCAGAACTAGACACGCCTCGTGTTGGGGAATCCTCGTTGCAGCACCTGAAATTCATCGCCTTCATCCCTGGCGTATTATTCGCCATGCAGCCGGTCGCTGCCGAGCAGGCAACTGATTCTGTGAGCGTGTTTGTTCGTGCCGAAATGGAACAGCAACACATTCCGGGCCTGACTCTGTTGGTGTCAAAAAACGGCAAACCGATTCGGACAGAAGGCTACGGACTTTCGAGCCTGGAATTGAACGTCGCCGCCAAACCAGAAACGATCTTTCAGTCGGGCTCCGTGGGTAAGCAGTTTACGGCGACCGCCGTGATGATGTTGGTCGAGGCCGGCAAGGTCGGATTGGATGACCCCCTTAGCCATTATTTTCCCGAGGCGCCTTCATCCTGGAAGCAAGTGACGGTCCGACAACTTCTGAGTCACACCGCGGGCTTCACCGACTATCCGAAAGACTTCGACGAGCGAAAAGACCACTACCGAAGAGGAACTTCTCAAGATTGTCGAATCGATACCGCTCGCGTACCCGCCGGGTACCAGCTGGAGCTACAGCAACCTAGGCTATCTGACGCTCGGCATTCTCATTCACAAAGTGACCGGCGAATTCTATGGAGACTTCCTTCGGCAAAGGATCTTTCGACCGCTTGATATGTCAACGACCCGCATCATCGACGAGGCTGACATCATTCCCAACCGATCTGCCGGATACCGGCTGGTTCACGGCCAAGTGAAGAACCAGGAATGGGTCTCCCCATCCCTCAATACGACCGCCGACGGCAGTCTGTACTTCTCGATTCTGGACCTCGCCAAGTGGGACGCAGCCCTGTACACCGAGAAGCTCCTGAAAAAATCCAGCTTGGCGCAGATGTGGACCGTGGCGCCGCTGCGGAGTGGACAACCGAATTCCGGTCATTACGGCTACGGATGGTTCATCGAAGCACAAGAAGGACACCGTCTGATTGAGCACGAAGGCCAGTGGCAAGGCTTTGAGACCCAAATCTCCCGATACGTGGATGACCAGCTCACCGTGGTCGTCCTGACCAACCTGGCCGACGCAAAGCCGGACCGAATTGCCCATGGCGTCGCAAGCATCTATTTCCAGAAGGGGTCCGCACCTTAGCCTGGAGGCCTGCATCGCTCATTGAGCCGTCTTGAATTTCTCCCAGACGCGGGTCTTGGGGATAGCCAGCACATCGAACCAGAGAATCGTACCGTCCTTCAACCGATCTGGCCGATGCTCGCCCGCTGCGGTGTCACGTGTTCAGCCGCCGTACCCGTCCCATCACGGCTGCTTTTCAGCGGGGGTCCAACTCGAGTCGGGATCGTATGCAGCAAGAGTCTTGGCGAGCGTCTCGGTGTCGTTGCCGAGATCCTTTTGCCAGACGATCCCGTCTTGTCCGACGATAAAAGTCATCACGCCGCTTGCACGATACTGTGCAGGCCACGCCACCGCGGCGAAACCCCCACTCAGCGCACCATCAGCCAGGTAGCTCTTCGCACCGCCGGGCGCGCTAGGGCCTTGCGCCGTCAATAAGCGGTAATGATAGCCATGGTACGGCGACCCGGTGCCCACCTGATGCCCTTCCTCGGCCGCCTGCGCAAGGAACGGGCCTGCAGGACTCGTAGGTTCGCCCGGCTGCGCTTCCCAGTACAGGCCATTGCGGCGACCGGGATCGCTCATTAATTTGGCGGCATAGGTTTTAGCCGCATGAGTGTCTGAGCTCATGCTGGCATAATCGTTTTCAGCGTCGACGATTCCTTTGCATACCGCGATCGCACCGAGCTCGTTGCGCCCAATGCGACGATCTACGAGTTCCTCCGCGCCGGCCGCACCGTCGAACTCCCACCGGCCGTCCTGCCGAACGAGCGGCGTCGGCAGCTGAAAACCGCGCAGCTCCGACGGCTAGTAACCTGCGATCCGCTCCGTCCTCGAGCAGGACGTGCTTGGCATGATAGGCCTTGACGAAACTTGCCCGATCTCTTTTGTCGGCGACCGGATCCCCGGATTCGACGAGTTCATCGGAACCGGGCCCGAAGATCGCCTGCAGACGGGCGGTGTCGTTGCTGCGCGCTGCCGCTACCAGGGCGCGGACCGCCTGCGTCGCGGTAGCAAAATTCTCATGCGCGGGTGCCACCACCTGCGCCTGAACGGTCGCACTGCCCAGCATCGCGATGGAGGCGAGTAAGGCGCCGAGTACTTGCGGCAGAGAGCGCCACGGAGTCGATAACAACATCGGGGTCATTTTCGGGCTCCTCGCTGTTGATTACTGGGCGTTGATCGCGTCCCACCTTTGCCCACGCTCGACTGGCCTCGATTCAACGCCGCGCGATCTTGCTGAGCGCCCGCGCCGCCGCGTGCGGATGAACCGGCAAAAGCGGTCTCACGACCGGCCCCGCTCGGCGGGTTCGCAGGACGAGCCGCCCCGTTTGCGGGCCCTGCCGGCGCGGTCGAGGGGCGCGCGGGCGGGGCCCCGCCGCGACTCGGTTGCGCGCCGGTTGTGGCACCACCGAAACCACGATCAGCTCCCGGGCGCCCAGTGCTGGTGCCCGGACGTGCTGCTGAATTCGGGGGCCCACCCGCTGGGGTGGATGGCCGCGCGGGAGCCGCGCCGCCGCGATTTGGCTGCGCGCCGGCTGCGACGTTACCGGATCCACGAGCAGCGCCCGGGCCCCCAGTACTCGTGCCGGGACGCGCGCCTTGGTATTGCTGCTGGCCTTTCCATGCCGGGGCAGCAGTGCCCGCCCCAGGTGCGGCACCCGCGGCACGACCGCTTCCAGCGGTTCCAGCATTTCTTCCCGGCTGGTTGCCGTTGTTGAAATTGTTGTTGATTGTTACGTTGCCGTTATTGGTGTTGTTGCCGCGACCGACCGTGGTCGTGTTGCCGGAATTGGTCGGTCGGTAGGCTCCAGTACGGTTGCTGACATTATTGCTGACGAGCGGCGGAGGGGTGTTGCCCGGGCGCAGGTTTTGATTGCCGTTGAAGCGGTTGTAGTAGTTGCCGCTGTTGTATGCGGGCAGCGTGCTCGCACGATTCCATCCATTCGGATAGTTCGCGGGAGGTCGATAACCATATCCCGGCCGGTATCCCGGCGGATAGCCACGATTGTAATTCGGCGCGTAGACGTAAACATTACGGTTGTAAGGATGGCCGCCATACCAAACGCCGCCGTATCCCCAGTTAGGGTACGGATAGTAGTTATTGTTGTTGAACATGCTGCCGACAATAACGCCAGCGGTAAATCCGATGAGGCCTGCGGCGATCACATCGCCGGAGGTTGGCCCAACCACCGGCGCCGGGGGAGGAGGAGTGACGTACACGACCTGTGGATTGTAGGTCGGCACATAAATGACCTTCGGGTCCGCCGGCTGGATCACGATGACCTGCTGCTTGTCCACAGTCCGAGTCTCGACCTTTTGCTGCGGATTCGACTTGAGGTTACCGACCGACGCCGCCTGTGCACGGAGCCTCTGTACCGAAGCCATCACGGCTGCCTGGTCCGTGTTGAATGCTGAACCCAACTGCTTCGTCCAGTCGAAGTTTTGGCACATCATGTCCACAACCGTAGGAAACATGACGAGCGCCTGCATCGGGGGGCCGAAGCCTGCTTGCTTGGCTGCGTCCTGCAGCGCCTGTCCCTGAAGGCTGGTGTTCTGCAGCAGCCAGTTGCCGCCATCCATGACTTCTTGTGGGTTGCTCGCGGCGGCGAGGACCTGCGCCAGCAGGGCGTCTGGGTACAGTGCAACGGGAGCGAGTAGCTCATCCAACGCCGCGGGTGCCATGGCGTCAGTGGAGGCGGGCGGGGCGGCTTCTGGTGCCTGCGGCTGCGCTTGCGCCGGCGCCGATTCAATCGGAGGAGGCGACTGCGCAGGCTCGGGGGCGCTCTGGGCCTGGTTGGCGGCCGGGGTATTGGCACCTTTGGATCCGCAAGCGCTCATACCGAGGGCCAACACAACCAGCAGGTATGGCAACAGTAACCGCATCCATCTTTTCGGTACGGCATCTTGGTGGGTGGTGGCGCAGCGCATCTTCTTGATATCTCCCCCGCGATGGTGAAAGTTAGAGCGCGATAAAGATCGCGACGCTTTGGCCCTCACTGTCGCGAGCGGCATTTCGGCATGGGCCTTACACGAAGAGCTGAGCTCGCGCATATGAAGACATAGATGTGCAAGCGGGGCTATTGGCACAAAGTCCACAATGCAGCGGCGTGTCCGTTCAGGGTCAGACACTTGGGCGGTCCGCCCCGCCCATCAGACTCTACGAGCTCGGACAGTTGCGCACGCGCGGCCAGGAGTCGGAGCGACGCTGCAAGTGACGCACCCCGAGACGTTGCGGTCCGTGAACAACGGTATCATCCCCGTATTGGACCTCGGCAACCTCAAGCTCTGGCGCCGCTGTAATTAGCCGGCCGATCAGCGCCTGGGCCTCCGCCCGTGCCAAGTTCATGCCGATACACTGATGCATGCCATAACCGAAGCCGAGATGGGGTTTGCCCTTACGGTGGATATCGAAGCGCTCGGGATTGCTGAAAACTGTGGGATCGTGGTTGGCGATGCTCGTCAAGAGGTAGACGGTATCACCGCGGGAGAGTGGCTGGCCGGCTAGCTCCACCCCGTCGGTCCTGACGATGCGCACCGCAAATCGTGTGACCGATTTTAGCCGCATCACTTCCTCCAGCGCTTGCGGCAGCAGTATGGGATTAGCGCGAATCTCCTCGAGGGCTGGGCGGTCAGCATAAAGAATGACCACGGAATTCCCCATCCATCGCACCGTCGTGTCGGCGCCACCGGTAAAGAGGTTGAACAGATTGTCGAGAATCACTGTTCCGGTGATCCCCTCGCAATCCTCGGCGCTGACGATCATCGAGACGAGATCGGTTGCCTTCTCGCCCCGCTCCAGCCGTTCACGACGATCGGACACCTCAGCTTTCAATACTTCGTAAATCTCCGCCTTAGCCTTGCAGCGTTCAGTATAAAGAGGATGATTGGGGGAGATCGAGAAGGCGGCAGAATCGAGAACGAGCTCATACCAGCGACGGAAATCGCCCTCACTCACCCGAGAGAAGTTCAACAGGTCGAGTACGACCTTACCGGCAAACTCCTTAAACAGCGGAACGAGATCTACGACCGCTCCTTGCTGCAGTTGTGACAGCGCCGGCTCAAGCAGACTGTCCGCCAGTTCCCCCAGCTCCTGTCGACGCGCAGCAGCCGTCCTGCCGCTGAACGATTTGGCCCAAAGGCCGCGAACTGCATCGTGCACCGGCGAGTCAGTCACCAACATGGCTTGACCGGCCAGATTCTCGGCTATTGCTCCGCCCTCCGAAGTAAAGCGCTCCGGGTCGCGCAATGCCTGCCGGACAAGATCGTAGCTCTTGACCGTCCAGCCGGCCAGCGAGGCATCCCAGGCGACCGGGGGGTCGAATGAGGCGGAACTCATCGGACTTTCTGTCTCACTGGGATCCATCCTCTCCGTTCGCGGAATAAATACCCTCGTCTTGCCATCCAAATCTTACGCGTAGCTGCCTTCTACGACGACGTTACCGACCGACTTTGATACGGAATATTGCAATGACCCACTCCCAGTGGAATCACGACTCGGTATGATGTCCCCGTCAGAGATAATGGAGAAGGGGAACCCTAGTGGGCATCATCACCATGGTCGCGGAAACGGCTTTCAACCACTCGGCCGAGAAGGTTTACGACTATGTCTCGAACCCGGCCAATTGGGTGAGGACCTATCCCGGCAGCGAGCACGAGGAAGGCCTACCTCACGACAGAGCGTTGAAGGTCGGAGATACCTGGGTCGAGACCGGTCCCAGAGGGGAACGCTATTCCTGGCAGGTCGCCATGGCCGTGCGTCCGATGCTGTGGGTCTGCAACACCACCGGCCGTCTCGGCCATGAGGTTGACGGCAGCGGTGGCTACGAGGGTCGCATCGTTATGCAGTATCGTTTCCTTCGGCCCGGCGGCGACGTCACGGTCTTCCAACGCAGCTATCAAACCGAGACTTATGCCGGATCAGTTCTTCCCGACGTCTTCTTTACGTCGATGAACCCGGTCCACGCCGAGACCTTTTTCGCCGGCATCGCGCGGGAACTGGCCAAGGGCTGAGTCAGGCGCGCGGTCCTTTCAAAATGGGTGAGGCCGCGGTCGCTGAAATCAGGCCCGTTGTTGACTGCTCATGTGCGACATTACGGCACCCAGCGCGGCGACACCCAACGTTTTTACCAGCGTCGGATGCTGGGCGTAAAAGCTACCCAGCCGATCGACAATCGAGGCGTCTTGTTGATGCGCACTTGCGGCGATGGCGCTTAAATCTGAAGGCGAAACTTGCGCGGCCTGGGTCGGAGTAATGGACGTTGTCGGGCCGGCGGCTCCGGTGCCCAATATTCGTCCCAAGACCCCGCCACCGGCGGTGGCGAGCCCCGCAGGGCCTAGCGTCTGCAGAATCTCGTTAAGCACACCCGCCTTCTGACTGGGGTTCGACTGCGCGAAGAGGTTGCCGAGAGTTTGACCCAATGCAGGCGTCGCGTCTGACCTTAGCGCCGCGGCGATGCCACTGCCTAAGTCCTGAGGACTCGCTTGCTGTGCAACGGAATCGAAATGTCCAACGACATCGCCCGCGGGTGTCGCGCCCGGATTGGAGTACTGCTTCAAAATATCGAGAATGCCCATGTGTTGCTCCTCACGTCTGCGGGGGGATGCGAAGTTGCTGTCCCGGGTAAATTCTGTTCGGGTCGGTGAGCATCGGTTTGTTCGCATCGAAAATTCTGGGATAGGCATTCGCATCGCCATACGCGTGCGCCATAAATCAAACGCGATCGCAGTATTCGCTTCGCGCGCCGCAGCTTGCATGAGACCAAGGTCCAATTCCAGGCCGGCACCCGGCGCACCGCAGCACGAACTTAGCTACGGCTCACCGACAGAAGTCGGTGACGGAGCCTATTTTTTTCAGCAGCTCGATTTCCGCTTTTGCGGTAGCCGGCGTCGTGCCGAGCTGATTGGTCATCTTGCAGTCGAGCTGATTGGTCATAGTCGAGCTGCACGACGGCCCTGATAGTCTGTGAGCATGGCACACTCTCCAGGATTCAAAACGACACTGTTGTACATTAGTGAGATGAGTATACACATTCGCGGCCGCTGACCTATGATGCGGAGGTGAAGCGCACTCCCCTGCCCGCACCACGCTCCTCCGCAGGCGCCGCGCCGTTGCGAGCTTCCGGCTCAGCGCGGCGAACCTCGAGCATCGACACCTCGTGGCCGCAGGGCCGCGCGGGAAACATGCGGCTCATCGGGCGCGCGCGCGACGTCGTCACTCCCCCAACGGGCGGCGCTCCGATCCTCTGCGCGGAGGACTCGTTCGATGCGGAGCTCAGGCCCGACCGCACGATCGTGGCGATCGTGGCAGATCCGCCGCGACCGAAACTGACACAGTTGATTGGAACGCGGGGCGGTGGACGGCTGCGGCACGCACTCGAGCACTTCGTGCCGGAGGAGCGGCGCGACGCGACACCCTTGTATCTGATCCTGGACGACATCTCCGGCGCGAGCCTCGTCGCACCGTGGGCCTGGTCACAGTGGCAAAAAAATTGGCTGGAATCCCCAGGCGCCGTGACGCGGCCGCAATTGAACAGAATGATTCAGGACATGGAAGGGATCTGCACCGGGTTTGCCCCGGGCTCGAGCAGCCTGGATCCTGAGCGGCTGGTGGAGACAATCCGAGGACGGCACGCCCGCGCCGGACTTGCGCCACCCCGAGGACCCCGAGGGGTGGCATGCCTTTACGTTGCAGAACACCGTCGGCATGCGCCGCGCGCGGCGCATCGACGTCCGGCTGGACAAGGTGATCTGCATCGAAGCCGCGTTTCAGGACAGCGCCGCCAAGCCCGACGGGACGCGCGCCGCGTTGCATGAGTATCAGCTTTCCGCCACGGCCGATCCGAGCTCGCTGCGCTTGCTGTCCATCGATGCCACCCCCCGGGTGCTTCCCTTCGGCGAATGTCCGGGAGCCGTGACGAATATCTCGCGGCTGCTGGACAGCGAGCTGCCGCAACTGCGCCAGACGGTGCTCGATCAGCTGCCGGGTACGCTCGGCTGCACCCACCTGAACGATGCGCTGCGCGCTCTTGCAGAGGTGCCCACGCTGGTGAATCATTTGCGCGGCGCGCTCAGCGCCGCATAAGGAGAGGCTCGAGGTGGCTGCCGCCCAAGATTCCGCCAATCGCACCATACCGGCCCACGTACCCGCGGAGCTGGTGCGTCCCATCGGTCTCACCGAAGGCCCGGAGTTTCTCGCCGCCCCGCACGCTTTCATGGCCGCATTGCACGACACGCATCCGCCGATTTTCTTCAGCACCAGTGAGCATGCGAGCAATGCTTGGTTGCTCATCAAGTACGAGGATGTCTTCTTCGTGCTGCGACACCCCGAGATCTTCACCACCGCGGGGGCCACGCCGTTTCCCCGCGACCCCAATGACTACTTCTACATGATTCCTCTCGAGATCGACCCACCGCACCACCGCAAATACCGCGCCATGATCGACCCGATGGTCTCGCCGAGAACCGTGGCGGCCATGGAGAGCTCCATTCGCGCGCTGGCCAATCAGCTCATCGACCAGTTCATCGATAAGGGTGGGTGCGAATTTACGACCGACTTCGGCAGGCCATTGCCCGTGTCCGTGTTTCTGGGCCTCATGGGCCTCCCGCAAGACATGCGCGATACCTTCGTCGGCTGGGCCATGGGCTTGCTGCACGCCCAAGATCGCAAGGTGGCGGAAGTCTGCATGCGCGAGGCCGTCGCGTATCTCAAAAAGGCGATCGCGGAAAAAAAGCAAAAGCCCGACGACAGCGTATTGAGCCAGATCGTGCACGGCAATGCGGCAGGCGAGCCGCTGACGCCGCAGGAGGTCTTCGGGTTCACGTTCTTTCTGTTCATCGCAGGCTTGGATACGGTGTTCGCGACGCTCAACAACGTGTTCGTGTGGTTCGCGCTGAATCCCGATCGACGCCGGGAAGTGATCGCCAACCCCGACCACATCGATGCCACCGTCGAGGAGCTGCTGCGCGTGTTTTCCGTCACATTTTCCGGACGCACGCTCACCCAGGACTATGAGCTGCGCGGCGTACGCATGAAGAAGGGCGACAAGATCACCTCCATCCTGCCGGCGGCCAACTACGATCCGGCTGCTTTTGAAAATCCCAAAGAAGTGAATTTCCGGCGTAAGCGCAAACCCAACCTGGCGTTTGCCGGCGGCGTGCACAGCTGCATGGGAGCGCACCTGGCGCGACTGGAGATGAAAATCTGCATTGCGGAATTCTTGCGCCGCATCCCCGACTTCCGCCTGAAGGAAGGGACCAAGATCGAGTACTGGCCCGGCGGCGTCGTCGGACCGAAATCCGTGCCGCTCTGCTGGTGAGGAGACTATCGATGCCCGCCTACGTGCTTTTCATCCGCGAGAGTCCGATTCGCAATCCGTCGGAGATGGAAATTTATCAGCGTATGGCGCAGGAGATACCGCCTCACCCGAAGCTCACTGCCTTGGCCGCCTATGGAGCCATGGAGGCGCTGGAGGGCGAATCGCCGGACGGCGTGGTGGTGTTGCAATTTCCGACGGTCGAGGATGCCAAAGATTGGTACCACAGTCCGGCGTATCAAGCGGCGGTGCCGCACCGTCAAAAAGGCGCGGAATACCGGGCGTTCATCCTTCAAGGTCTATGACGCTCGACTCACTCGCCGTGCGCTGACTCGCCAAGCTCACCGTTCACGGCTGCTCTTGCGTCGGCGAGGGCGCTGAGGGCGCAGCCGCGGCTCCACGCGCGCTTTATTCCTGCCGACGGCCGGCGTCACGACCAGCCGGTCGATGATTTCAGCAATGCGTTCCACAGTGAAGTCGTGCGGTTGCCGCAGCCACCAGGCGAGGATCTCGACGGTCGCGCTGACGCCGTAAATCGCGCCGAGCTCGACCGGTAACCAGCTGCTTCTCTGCACCTGTACCAGATCCCACGCGCATCGCCTGACGAAGGAACTCCTCACGCATCGCGCCGGCCGCGCCACCCGTCAATAAGGCCGACCAGATCGCGCGATGCTCATTCACGTATCTGCAGAGCGCCAGGCAGGAGCCGCGCGTATCGTCCGCGACCAGCAACGGCAATGCCAGTCCCATGAGATTGCCGATCTGCTCCTCGGCCACGTCCTCGAGCAATTCCGATTTCGATTCGTGATGGCGAAAGAACGTCGCATAACCGATCTTGGCTTCGCCGGCGATGTCGCGCACCGTGATCTGATCGAAATGCTTGCGCTCGAGAAGCCTCAGTAATGCTCGCCGCAACGCCGCCCGCGTGCGCACCATGCGGGCGTCTGTACCCGTTCGCGGGGAGCTATCCGTGGCCGCCATCCACGTCCCCGAAGCGAGCGCGCGCCGCCGCGCGCTTGGTGGGAACGTGCTCGCTCGGGAACAGCCCCGGCGCCGGCTTGGCGTTCTTCAAGAGCGCGTTCGCCACCTGCACCATGTGCACCTCGGTCGGACCGTCGGCGACCGCCAGCATCGGAACGCCCATCCACATCTTGGCGAGCGGCGTATCGCGCGAGGTGCCGAGCGCGCCGTGCAGATGCACCGCGCGCTCGACGATGTCGTGATACACCTTGGCCATCGCCACCTTGGCCATGCCGATATGAGTGCGCGCCGCTCCGTGCGGCTCGTTGTCGATGATCCACGCCGTCTTCAGCACCAGCAATCGGAATTGCTCCAGCTCGATGGCGGACTGCGCGATCATGCCTTTCACGAACTGATGATCGGCGAGCAAACGCCCTTGAGTGCGGCGCGACACGGCGCGCTCGAGCATCATCTCGAGCGCTCGATTGCACACGCCGACCGTGCGCATGGCGTGGTGAATGCGTCCGCCGCCGAGCCGCGCCTGCGCGACTTTGAATGCCTCGCCGGGTTTGCCGAGCATCGCATCGACCGGCACGCGTACGCGGTCATAATGGATGTACGCCTGAGTGCCCTCATCCTCGGCGTCGTTCATGCCCGGGACGTTGCGCTTGATGACGATGCCGGGAGCTTTCCGCCGGCACGATGAACATCGACATACGCTCGTGCGGCGCGTTATCCGGATTCGTCACGGCCATCACGATGAGGAACGACGCGTAGCGCGCGTTCGACGAGTACCACTTCTCGCCCTCGATCACCCATTCCTCGCCCTCACGCCAGGCCTTGCAGGTGAACTCCTTGGGATCTGCGCCTGCTTGCGGCTCCGTCATGGAAAAACACGACACGATGTCGCCGTCGAGCAGCGGCTGCAAGTAGCGCTTCTTCTGCGCGGCGGTGCCGTACAGCGCCAGGATCTCGGCATTGCCCGTATCGGGTGCCGCGCAGCCGAACACCGTCGGCGCCCATGAGCAGCGTCCGAGGATTTCGTTCATGAGAGCGAGCTTGAGCTGCCCGAACCCTTTGCCGCCGAGCTCCGGCGGGAGATGGCAAGCCCACAGGCCTTGCGCCTTCACCTGCTCGCGCAGCGGGGCTATGAGCGCGCGCGCTTTCTCGTTCTTCGTGTCGTACATGTCCCCGGCACTCGGAAAGAGGAGATCGAGCGGCTCGACCTCCTCGCGGACGAACTTGCTCATCCAATCGAGTTTCGCCTGGAAGTCGGGATCGACTTTGAAATCCATGCGTGCTGCCTTTAGGGTTGGCATCAGCCGGATGCAGCTTCACGCGCGCGGCGATCACGCCCGCCCGGCCCCCGTGAATCAGGCATTCCTCGCACCCGCGCTCGATGTCATTATAGGACATGGGGATCAACGCCGGGAGAATGGGATGGGTGAGGCCGTAGCGCCTCCTGCATCGAATGTGGGACAAAGACGAGCGAACAAGCCGCGCCGCTCCGCGAAGCGGCCGGGTGCCGGCCGTCCGACTCGCGAGCAGGCGGAGCTGCGTCACGAGGAGCTGCTCGACCGTGCACTCGAGCTGTTCCTCAAGAAGGGCTTCGAGGTGACCACGATAGCGGCCATTGCCGCCGCGGTCGGCATGGCGAAACGCTCGGTCTATGCCCGCTACCCGAACAAGGCGGCACTCTTCAAGGCTTCGGTGCAGCGTGCCATCGAACAATGGACCGTGCCCGTCGAGGCCTTGCACCGGGTGGAAAGCGACGATCTGGAAGCGACATTGACGGCGGTGGCGCGGATTCGCATGGCCAATGCCACCACGCCCGCGGGCCTGCGGCTGCAGCGCATCGTCAACACGGAGTCCTATCGATTTCCGGAGATCTTCACGCAGGCATTCGAGCAGGGTACGCGGCCGACCATCGACTTTCTCGCGGACCTGCTGCGCCGGCATATGCAGGCGGGCGCGGTGAGCGTAGCCAAGCCGGAGATCGCGGCCACGGCATTCCTCAGCATGGTGGTCGGGGGCCCGCTCCGCGCCGTGGTGTGGGGGAAAGCGATCGACCCGGCTGCCTGGAGGAGCGCATTCGCTTCTGCGTGCGGCTTTTTCTCGATGGCGCGCGGCCGCGCTGACGCGCGCGCACCTACTAGGCCTCGGCTCGACTTTCAGCGTCCCCCCCGGCTCTGCAGTAACTCCGGATGCCGAGCCTCGACCATGCGCCGAAAACCGTCGCGCCAATGCACGCGAGTGCGGCCCAGGATTTCGTGCATATAGGTGACATCCGGCCATAGCGCGGTGTGTGCCGCCGGCGTGTATTCGAAAATCGGCTCGATCCCGACGAGCTGGCCCAGATAGGCGCAATAGTCCTCAGCGCTCACGGTCTCGCTGCCCGCCCAGTTGACGACGACCGGAGGCAGCGCCGCCACCTGCATGGCGCGGATACCGAGATCGACGTAATCGTCCTCGTAGATCGGGTTGAAGTTGCTGGGCTTATCGGGGTGACAGCGGTATCGGTTTCCGCTGCAAAATCAGCTCCAGCCGATCGGCCGGCGCCCCGCCCAGGGGACCGTAGGTCGAGCAGATGCGAATGATGGTGAGCGGAACCTTGAAATGCTCGGCGACCCAGGTGCAGACCGCTTCGCCGGCGATTTTCGAAAAGCTGTAGTTCGCTCGGTCCGGCACGCCCGGACCGTCCGCCTCGGTCAGCGGTCGATGCCCCTGATACTTGTAGATCGACCCCGTCGAGCAATACACGAACCCTTTCGCCTTGCGGCAGTGATGCATCAGCTTGCCGGAATTGTCTGCGTTGGTCTGGACGCAGCGGCGCCAGTCTCCGGCGCCGGGGTCCACGGCGGCATGGAAGACATAAGTAAAGTCATCGGGAACCGCAGAGAAGTCGCCGCTCGACATGTCGAGCCGCAGCGCCCGCACACCGGCCGCCGCAAGCCTGTCAGCGTCTCCGGGCTTGCTGAGTCGCGCCGCCCCCCAGACCTCGTTGCGCTTCGCCAGCGCGCGCGCGATCGGGAAGGCAATCTTCCCGGTGGCGCCCGTAATCAGATATCTTCTCGCCGTCGATCACCCGAACCTCCCCCACGCCCCTGCCGCTTGCGGCCGGTCGTTGCAGCTCATCTCATTTAGGTGCGAAGATCGCGTGATGTCAATCCTCGCGGGAACGCCTTCCGACGCTGCAGCGGCGATCGTCGCCACCGGGCACGCCGACGTCACGACTCTGTTCGTGTCGATGTCGGCCCGGCATCCGGAAGGTCGCGATGCGGATTATTTGGCATGGCATTCGCTCGACCACCGACCGGAGCAGCACCGGCTCCCCGCGCTGCGCGCCTCTTTCCGGCTGGTCTCGACGCCCGCGTGCCGCTCGGCCCGCGCAGCCCGGCATGACCGATACGATGCGACCGATCACTTGATGACTTACCTATTCAAGGATCTCGACGGGCTGAGGGGATTCAGCGAGCTGAGCACCGCCTTGGCACAGGCGGGGCGCGTACCGTATCTGCTGCCCGTCGTCGAACGCTCGGTCTATCGACTGACCGGCAAGCTTGCGGCGCCCCGCATCAAGGCCGGAGCGGACGTATTGCCGTGGTGGCCTGCCAAGGGTGTGTATGTGCTCATCGAGCGCGGTGAGCAGTCACCCGCTGCGCTCATCGACACGCCCGGTGTGGGCGGAATATGGTGGGGCAGTTCGCTGCCGATGGGCCCCCGGTACGCAACTGCGCCAAATGACGGACTGCAAATCAGCTATTGTTATCTCGACGAAGATCCCGCGGACACCGCCGTGAGGCTGCGCCCCGTCCTCGAGGATCGGTGGGCACGCGCCAACGTCGAGCCCCTCTTCGCGGCGCCGTTTCATACGCTCGTTCCCCACGAGTGGAACCGGTTCGTGCCCTAGCAGGAGCGCCAAAGCCGTTCGCCCGGCTCATAACCCCCTGATCATCGTCCAACGCTCGGGCGTCATCCAGCAATATTCGAGGTAGTGGCCGAGGGTGTCGCGAGCGTCCAGGTAGAGCCACAGCAAATGTCCGGGCGTGCCGCCCTCCATCGCGACGGGAAAACTCTCCTGATCGACGCGGGCGCGAAACTCCGTCCAATCGGGCACTCGCATGCACACGTGGTGAAACCGCAGCGGCGATTCATCACTCAGCCCTTCCTGGTAGACCTCGATGAGACCGGACACCGGCTCTATGATCTCGTACTGGACGTCACCTATCCAGCCGAGCGCGAGCTTGACGCTCGCGGTCCCGCGGCCGGCCCGGGTGGTGAGCTCGTAGCTGACCTCCATGCGCCGAAATTTGTCGAACCCGTATCGAGTACGAAAGATCTCGAGTGCGCCGTCCAGATCGCGAGTGACGTACGCGTTTTGGTAGTGATTGTGCAGATGCATGCTAGCCCTCGGCCTCGACCTCATAGCGAGACAAATATCGCTCGAACATCGATCGCACCTGGTCGGGGGTCAGCCCGAACTGATCGAGCGCATACTCATGCTTGCCGAACTTGCCCTGAGGATTGTCGGCGAGCCACGTGCGCATGGAATGCTCCGCCGCCGGAGTGAAAGCATCCCCCAGCGACTCGTAGAGCTTGCGCATCGTCGGGATCGGATCGCGCATGAGGTCGGCATAATGCACGTCGATGATGCGATCATGGCCGAGCTTCTCGCGCGAATTCATGATTCGATTCGCATGCTCGACCGCCTGCCACGGATAGTTTTCGGCCAACCACGCAAGATCGGGCTGCAGACCGAATGCGCTGTTGCCCATACGCATGAGACTGCAGAAGGAGCCGGTGGCCGCGATCGGATCCCGATGCGCCCACACCAAACGCGCATCCGGATAGATCTTGAGGAGCGTCTCGATCCACAGTCCATGCGAAGGCTGCTTGAGGCTCCATACGCCGGGCGCATCCGCCTGCAGTAATTGGAGAAAGCGCTTGTGATACTGATAGGTCGATGTGAGATCGGCCTCGTGAAACAGCCAGTCGCGGTAATTCGGCAACTTGCCGCGCCCTTCCCACATCAGCGCCTTGAAATCGCTCTGGATGAAGAACATGCACTCGTTCGGATAGATAGCCGAAAATCGGTAGTACTTGCCCATCTCAGGCCGCGCGGCGAGGAGCTTGCGCTCCTGGTCGAGTCGCGCGAGCGCCCGTGGATCGTTGTACAACGTCGCCGTTGTGGGCGGCGGCACCGGATCGTCGATTTCCCAGGTAAGCGGCGAGCGGCGCGCCGGATCGGCAGCCAGCAAATTGCTGAGCAGCGTCGTGCCCGTGCGCGGAATGCCAAATACGAATAGCGGCCGCTCGATCGGGCGCTCGAGCAACTCCGGACGTTGCTCGAGGTAGGCGGTCGTTTTCAGCCGGGTGGCCAGTGCGCCGATAATCGCGCCACGGAAGCGCTGAATACCCATCTCCGGATAATTCACCCGATTCGCATCCGCCAGGAGAACGCCCAGCCCCTCGCGGAAGCTTTCGCTGTCGAAACGCTCCATGCCCGTCGCTTTACGCGCCGCATCGATCAATTCGTCCGCATTGAATGTTTGCGCCATGATTCCCCCTGCTCTCCGAAAACGAATTTAGCCCGGCGCCAGCAACTCGAGCACCTTCTCATCGCCGGTGGTCAAAACCCGCGTGCCCCGGCGAAGCGGCTGGATGCAGACGTGATCTGCACCGGCCTCGAAATGTTGCCGGAGGCGATCGCGGATCGCCTTCTCATCGCCCCACGCGACGATGGCGTCGACCAATCGATCGGAGCCGCCGTTCTCCATGTCCTCCGCGCTGAATCCGATTCGCAGATAATGATTGCGGTAATTGGGCAGCGTGAACGACATGCCGATGGCCTCGCGGGCGACGGCTCGCGCGACCGATGGGTCTGTCTCCAGAAGCACCATTTGCTCGGGACACAAGAGCTTCCCGGGCCCGAGGATTCTGCGGGCCTCCGCCGTGTGCTGCGGCGTGACGTTGTAAGGATGGGCGCCGTCGGCCAGAGCGCGGGCAACTTCGAGCATTTTCGGGCCGAGTGCGCCGATGACGGTTTTCGGTTTTTCGACGGGCGCCGGGCCCAGGTATCTCATGCGGGCCATGTCCTCCAGATAGCGCTTCATCTTCGGCGCGGGCTTTTCAAACGTGTGGCCTAGCACGCCCTCCACGAACGGACCATGAGACACGCCCAAGCCGAGAAGAAAGCGTCCGCCCGACTGCTCCGCCAGAGCGTATTGTGCGTTGACCGCCGCATAGGGGTCGCGCGAATAGATGCTCACGATTCCGCTGGCGAGGTTGAGCAGCTCCGTCTGCGCCAAGAGCCATGAGCAGGTGACCAAGGGATCGCGTGCCGTAATCTCGGGTACCCAGAGAGTCCCGTAGCCCCACGCCTCGACGCGCCGCGCGAACGCGGCGCTGTCGGGCGCGCTCATGAAATTAACCAGCGCCCACACTCCGAGCTTGCCGGTATTCATGGCTCAAGAAGCCAGGTGCGGAACTCCCGCAGGAACACCTCGTTCCTTCTCATAGGCCTCGATATCGTCGTAGCAGGCCTCGACGATCCCCGAATACGTCTCGCGGAAGAAGCGGCGCTGTTCGGCGTGATCGAACACGAAGGGCCGGTTATTTTGCACGGCGCGCAGCACGATCGGCGCGATGGCCTCCGGCTGGATAGAAGGCGGGAGGTTTGTCGTTAAACGAAGCCTTCGGAACGTGCACCGTTCCTTCGCTCGGGCCGCCGAACCGGGAGGGACGATAACGCGAGTTGTTGGCCTTCATGCCCGTGGCCACGCCGCCCGGACAGTAGCTGGTGGTGCGGATGCCATACTCTCTCATTTCCAGCGACAGGTTCAGCATCGCGCCGATGATGCCCGCCTTTGCTGCGGAATAAGGCACGTGAACCGGGATCCAGCCGGGAAGCAGGCCGGCCATGGAGGCCGTTGCCACGATGTGCCCTTGCTTCGCAGCCATCATATCGGGCAGGAACGCGCGAGCGGTGTTGAGGACGCCCATCAAATTGACCTGAATGATCCAGTCGACATCGTCGTCCGACATGTCCATCAGCGGCTCGAAAGAGGTCGCTCCCGCGTTGGCGAAAACGAGCTTTATGAAACCCAGAGCGGCGGTTGCCTCGGCCTTCATCCGCTTGATGGAATCGCGCTCACACACGTCGCAGTGAATGGCCACGGCCTTGCCGCCCGCCGCCTTGATCTCGTCCGTCACCTTGCGCGCATTGTCGAGGATGATATCGGCCACCGCGACCGCAACGCCCTGTTTCGCCAGTTGCTTCGCCAAGGCCATGCCGATGCCGCTGCCGCCGCCCGTCACCACGGCTGCTCCTGTGATCTCAGTCATAGTTTCCCCTCTCGAAATTACCGCCCGGCAGCTCGAGGTACTCGGGCCGGCCGGTCTGCGATCTCCAGAACTCCGCTTCGTCCATCGAATACGCGCCGTCGGAAGACATGTAGGTGGGCGCCGCAGCGCGGAAATTCACGAAGCTCAACCCTGCCGGCCCCACTTCAAAACCATATTTCGTATTTGCCGCTATCGCCAAAGCCGTTCCGGGCCCATAGCCGCGGGGGCCCACCCTGAGCTCGCCATCCCTTACAAAGATGATTTCGTCTTCGGAATGAGAATGGACGGCGACCGGATTACCGCCCACATAGAAGTCATTTTCATGCATCCAAAGGTGACAGGATGAAGGGCTCGCGTCCGCGTGCAGCGCACCCCCGGCAAGCCCTTGACTGCCGAGGTCCCGATTGCAGGGGACGCGCTCTCTCGGCAGCAGCCGAAGCCGAGGTGCGGTGCGCTCGCCGGGTCGCTGCCCTTTCGGGGTAAAGAACAGGAGTGTCGTGGCATTATCGATGGCGCTCATCTCGGCGAACGCGCCGCACTCCACGATCAGGCTCGATCGCTCAACGAGGCGGACGCCCTGCACTATCACGGCGCCCATCCATACGTATACGAGGGTGTCGGTCTCCAGACTTCCGGCATTCAAGACGGTGTCTGCAGTCAGCTCGTGGACTTGCAGATGAAGCGGATCTGCTTCCTTATTGAAATAGGCTCGCGATTGGATCCGCCCACCCCCACACGTCGGGGCTTCGATCTGAGCGGCCCCGTCGGGCGTAACGAATTGTACCTTTGCCATTTTAGGTCCCCTTCGTCCAATTCACGCCCAATGTATCAGGATGAGCTCCCTCCATGGTGGTCTCTTTCATAGGCAGACGTGCACCTTGGTCTCGCTATTGGGCGCGCGCAGCCGCTCGATCATCGCCGGCAACTAGCGGATACTACCACCCGCGTCGAGCCACATCGCGAGGTGAGTGATGAGCGGCATTGACCTCCATATCCGTGCCCTGCCAGTCGGCGCGGAAGTCCTCGGGTTCGAGGCCGGAAGCGAACATGAGCCACCGGTCCGCGATGCGCTCTACCGCGCCTGGCTCGAGCACGGCATTCTCCTGTTCAAGGGTGTCGACTCGATCGAGCGGCATCTGGACATCAGCCGCTGCTTCGGCGAACTGGAGATTCATCCTTTTCCGGCAGTCCGCTCTGAACTCAGTCCGCTCTTGATCGAACTCGGCGGGAAGAAGCGTGCGCGCGCGTATGTCTTCGACGGCGACCAGATCAGAATAAACCGCATCGGCTGGCATCGTGATACCGCCTATACGCCTGATATCTGCAAGGGTGCGATGCTGCGCATGGTCGAAGTTCCGCGGACCGAGGGTGAGACTCTATTTGCCGACACGGCCAAGGCCTATGACGACTTGCCGGCAGATGTGAAGGCTCGGCTGGAGGGCTTGGAGTATAAAGCGTCGCTCCGTCTCGATCCGGTGGCGCAGACAAGGCCCGGTGCATTCTGGAAAACGGCCCGGCCGGCGACCGAAACGGAGGATCCCGATGGTCCGCCCGCTGATGCATTCAGCGCGGGCGGCCAAGCGAACTATCCCTCGGTGGTTCACCCTGTCGTGCTCACCCACCCTGAGTCCGGGCGGAAATGCATCTTCATCAGTCCAACCTATGTCGACCATTTCCTCGGCATGAACCCCGCGGCAAGCGACGAGCTTCATCAAGATCTCGTTGCGCATATGGTCCGACCGCAATATGTCTACCAGCATCGCTGGTCGCCTGACGAAGCGATCGTCTGGGACAACCGGCGCTTTCTCCACGCGGCGCGTGGCAATTTGCTGAGTGAGTCGCGCTGGGGACTGCGCACGACGCTTGCGGGTGCATTGCGTACCGGGCGGTATTTCGAGGAAGGCGCCGCAAAACGCGCATTGGAACTCGCGGATTAATCACCATGACCAAATACGTCCGGTACCAGTATCGCGATACCACGGCCTACGGCACGCTCGAGGGCACCACCATCCATCCGGTCGACGGTGCGTTTGCTGAATTTAGACGGTCAAGCCGGCCATCCATACCATTGGGATCAGTTCGGCTTCTGGCGCCGACGGTCCCGACCAAAATCATTGCCATCGGCCCCAATTACCGGGCGTATCCCGGTCACGAGCGGGTGCCGTTGATGATGTGGACCAAGCCGGCGAGCTGCCTCAATGACCCGGAGGGAGTGATCGAACTACCGCCGGGGCATCCGGCGGTCAATCACGAGGCTGAGCTCGCGATCGTCATCGGCAAACGCGCCAAGCAAGTGAATCGGATGAACGCAGCGGAGCATATTTTCGGTTTCACTTGCATGAATGACGTGACTCTCGGCGATTTTTCAACGCCGGAGGCCTTCGGTCGCTCGCCCTATTTCGTGCACGGCAAAATATGCGATGGCTTTGCCCCCTTGGGCCCCTGCATCGTCACCGATTTGGACATCAGCGACTTGAGGCTGCAATGCCGCGTCAATGGACTCATCCGCCAGGACCATTCGACCGCCGACCGCATTCACGAACCGGTCGACCTGGTCGCGGCTGTGTCGGACTACGTCACTTTGCTGCCTGGAGACGTGATCTCCACAGGCTCGCCGCCCGGTGTTCAACCCATGCGCGACGGCGATGTCGTTGAGATAGAAATCGAGAACATCGGCATTTTGCGTAATTACGCGCGCAACCGCGGATGACGCTGCAGGCAGGTCAGTCACCGCAGTCGCGGTTGCCGAAGTGAATGGCGTTTCGTGGCTGCTCGCGGCACCGCGCCTCAATGCTCGTATTTGGTCGCGTTGATCTGCTCGGCGAGGTTGAGTGCGAGACGCGGGAGGCGCTTGCGAAGCTGCCCCGGGTTGAGCTGCGCCATCTCGCTGGGGAGCGTCTTGCGCTTATCGTGGGTGCCGAACGTGACGGTTAGCCTGCCTGTCGCTGGGTCCCAGCTCCACGAGCAAATCGGCTCACCGTTGTCGTCGGACCACGCGCCCGCGACGATCGAATCCTTCGAATTCGTGAAATTGTGAGAGTTCGCCATCGGTCTCTCCGGACACAACGAATAGATTGGTATATTACTCCGAAGCGCACCGATCTGCCCCTGCAAGGTCTGCGTGAGAAAACCCTCCTGCCGGTCCCGCGGCAGCTCCGCGCGCATCCTCACGATAGGGCTTATCATATCTCTCGGCCGCATTGACGGGTTGACCGCTGCAAGCGACTGCGGCCGAACTGATCGTTTCCATCCAAAGGACGAGTACGATAATGGACACCGCCAAGGTCTCATATAGCGAGCGCGACGGCCTGGCGACGCTTGCGCTCAACATGCCCGAAAAGCTGAATAGCTTGAGCACACCGGTGTTCGCAGAACTGTCGAGGCACATCGAGCATCTCGAGGCCTCGACCGATTCCATCGGCTGCGTCGTCTTGCGCGGCAACGGCCGGAGTTTTTCGGCCGGCCACGATCTTGGGACACTCGCTGCCGAACAACCGGCCGAGCCCGCCTTCCAGGCCAAAGTCGTGGAACGTCTGGCCAATCTGCCGCAACCGCTCATCGCGGCGGTTCACGGCCATTGCTACACGGGAGCACTGGAGCTCGCACTCGCCGCCGACATCATTCTCGCCGCCGAGAATGCGCGCTTTGCGGACACGCATGCAAAGTGGGCGCTGACACCCGTGTGGGGGTTGAGCCAACGATTGCCGCGGCGCGTCGGTGCCGCGAAGGCATCGGAAATGATGTTCAGTTGCCGCACCTATACGGGCGCTGAGGCGGCTCAAATGGGCCTGGCCAACGCGTGCTTTGCGGACGCGACCTTTACGGAGGACGTGGAAAGCTTCGTGCGCGCCGTTCTCGCAAATTCCTGGTTCAGCCTGCGCGAAGCCAAGCGGCTGCTGCTCGACACCGAGGGGATGACGCTCCGAGCCGGACTGGCCCATGAGGTGTTCCGCACCGGCGGCACCGGTCCGGATATGCAAGCGCGCCTCGCGAGCTTCGCGCAGCGCAAGCGTTGAGGAAAATTGGTTATCGCCGCGATTCGAGCTTCGTCAGCTGATAGTCGCCCGAATCGTCCACCTGCGCGCTCCATCCCGGGTAGACGACGATGGTCGTGAAAGTCTCTTCGATAATGGCCGGCGCGACGATTTGATGTCCGGGCTTCAGATCCGCGCCGCGATACACGTCCGTCTTCTGGTAACCCTCCCCCAGGTTGGCGCGGCGCGTCTTTGTGACCGGAGCTGCAACTTTTGCAGCCGTGAATCCCCCCGCCGTCCGCGGCGCCGGCGTTTCCACATACGTCGACAGGCGCACTCCCACCACCTCGGGAATTTCGCCCTCACGCACATGCCCGTACTCTTCCGTGTGCCGTTTGTTGAAGGCATCGATGGCTCTCGCTCCGAGGGTGTCATCCACGAAGGACAGATCCTCGGCACCCTGATTCGTCTTGATGTCGAAGGTCAGTGACCAGTTCTGTCCCGGATAGCGCATTTTCATCTGGTACTTGGCAAAGACTTGCTGCCGCGAGAAATTGGCTTCGCTGAAGTATCTCTCCGCACGCTGATCGAGCTCCCTCCACAGCGCTCGGAGCTTCTCCACATCGAGCGATGTCGCCGGCGCGATGTAGGAGCGCTCCTCGTCGATGCTGGGATTCGCCACCAGCGCGCCCAATGCGGAGAAGGCCGGCGACGCCTTCGGTACCAGAACTCGGTCGATTCCCAGCTCCTGCGCCTGCACCGCCGCGAACACCGGCCCGTTGCCTCCGTATGCCAGCATGATCATCTGCGTCGGATCGATGCCCTTCTCCGCCGTCGATCGCCTGACCGCCTGGGTCATGTTGGCATTCACCACGCGCCATGAATCGAACGCAGCCTCCTCGGCACCGTAGCCCATCTGCGCCCCGATGCGCCCGAATGCCTCCTCGATGCCGGCCGTGCGCAGCGCAAAGCTGCCGCCGGCAAACTCGGAATCCGCGGACAGGATGCCGAGCATCACCAATGCATCGGTGATCGTCGGCCGCTCGCCGCCGCGGCCGTAACAGATCGGCCCCGGCTCGGCGCCGGCGGATGCCGGCCCCACTTCCAGGGCGCCCTTGTTCACGTGACAGATGGAGCCGCCGCCGGCTCCCAGCGTCTCCACTTTCACCATGGGGACGCCGATCAAATAGCGGTGGTGCATGTTCCAGGCCGCGTCGGCGGGCGCCGCGCCCTCCAGCACGACCGACACGTCGTACGAAGTACCGCCCATGTCCACGCACAGCAAATCAGGGTAGCCCTTGGCGCGACCCACGTGAGCCGAGCCCATCACTCCGCCTGCCGGCCCCGAAGACAGAACGCGGATGGGCGACCCTTCGATGTACTCCTTGGTCATCACCCCGCCGCTCGCCTGCATGACCATGAGCTGATTTCGATATCCGGCATCCTTCAGCCGCGAGACCAAGGTCTCGAGATAAGAGGTGACGCGAGGCGCGATGTAGGCGTTGACCACCGTGGTGCTGGTGCGATCGTATTCGGGAGCACGCGGCAGCACCTGATGCGAGCAAGAGATGTGCACGCCCGGCATCTCCTCGGCAACGATCTCGGCCGTGCGTTTTTCGTGGCTGGGATTGACGAAGGAGAACAAATAGGAGATCGCGACCGATTCCACGTTCTGCTTCTTCAATCTGCGGCAGCAGTCGCGGACGGCATTCTCGTCGAGCGGCTTGTGGACGCTGCCGTCGAAGAGAATACGCCCCGGCACGGTCAGCCGCCGCCGCCGCGGCGTGATCTGCGGGGGCGGCTCGAGCCTTACGTCCCAGATGCTTTCCTTGAAGCCGCGCCGATACTCCATTTCGTCGCGGAAACCCTCGGTGGTGATCAATCCCGTGAGCGCGCCGTTCATCTCGATCAACGTATTATCGGCGATGGTCGTGGCGTGCACGATGGCATCGCACTGTCCGAGGAAGTCGCTCAGCCGCAAACCTTGGCGCTCGGCGACGATCGACAGGCCGGTCATGACGCCGATGGACCGATCCGCAGGCGTGCTCAGATTCTTGTGGAGGACGAGCTCCGAGCCTGTGAGGACTGCAAAGTCCGTGAACGTGCCGCCGATATCAATGCCGATTCGATAACCCATTCACCCGCTCGCTTTCGTCCGTCATCTTCTTCCTGAGGTCGCGAGTCGCGGCAAGATCGACCTGGATGTCGTATTCCTCCAACGAGCCGGTCAACACGACGCCGTATTTTTCTCGCGCTCGCGCGATGCTCACGATTTCGTCGAGAACATCCTCCTTCACCTTGTCCGGGTCGCGCAGCAACGGGGATTCGAAACCCGCGCCCCCGCCATGCTGATAAGCGATCACGGCTCCGGCCGGGAGCTGGGCGCGCGCGGTCAGCGAGACCTCGTACTCATTGGGTGTGCCCACCTCGAAGCGATTGGCATAGGAACTGGCATCGTCGCCGCCGCACATTCCTCTGAGCGGATGCGCCGCCGACACCATCCAGGCCATCGCCATGGTCGGCTCCAGAACCTGCTTCACATTGAGGCTGCCGGGTTGGCCGCGCCAGCGGCCCGCCCCTTCGGAGTCGATGGTCATTTCGCGGCTGATATTAATGACCGGAAAACGGCTCTCCCCGTCTTCGGCCTCCGACAGCAGCAAATTGCCGAGCGCCACCGGACACGAGCCCCAGCCGTCGATGCCTTGCACGGCGGATACATCCATGGTGCGTGTGTCGACACCCTGATCCATCCACATCTGTCCGTTCTTGAAGCCGATCACCGCATTGGGCATACCGATCTTGTAGACCTGCGGCGCGGAGCGCTCCGGCGCGATCTGCGACAAAGCCACGCACACCGCTTCGGTGATCTCGCAGGCGGGATGAAACGACCCGAGCGCCGCCGGCTTGTTGGGCGGCGGGTGAGCGATGGTGTTCTCGGGGATGATTATTTCGACCGCGTTGAACAGCCCCTCATTCTTCACGATGCTCGGATCGATCGCCGAGGCAATCTGCGTCATCACGTAGCCGCGGCTATTGGCAAACGTATTCCATACGCCGACCAACTCCGGACGAGCGTCAGTGCCCGTCAGATCGACCGTGAGCTGGTCTCCCAGCACCACGCAGGCCACATGCACTTTCACATCCTTGGTGCCCAGCGTGTCGTGATCGATGAAAACGTCGGCCTCGTATTTGCCGTCGGGCCAATGGCCGATCTCTTCTCGAAACAGCTTCTCGGTATGATCGATGTTGTAGTTGACGGCAGCCTTGACGACCTCGGAGCCCCACTTGGCAATCACGGCCTCGAGCAGCTTGACGCAATGCTGCACGGCTCCGATCATCGCGGCGAGATCGCCCGCGAAGCTCGCGAAGCGATTGTTGCGCTCCACGAGCTTGATGACGTCGCGTCGTTTCTCGCCGCGGTGCAGGAGCTTCAGGCAGGGGATGGCCAACCCTTCGGTGAAAATATCGGTGGCCTCGAGCGTGAAGCCGCCGGGATCTTTGCCGCCCGTGTCGCCTTGATGCGCCTGCAGCGCCTGAATCAAGATGAGCTCGCCTTTAGCGTCGAACACGGGTGCGTACACGTTGTAATCGGGCAAATGGCCGCCGCCGTAATCCGGATCGTTTCCCAGGAACACATCGCCCGGACCCCAATCATAGTCCTCGTAGTGCTCCAGCCCGTAACGGGCCGTCAGCTGCGAGATGAACACGAGGTGGGGCGTGCCGATGGAGACTGCGGCGAGACGGCCGTGAGCGTCGAGCACGCTGCCGTTACGCTCGTTGGATTGGTTGATGATGGGAGATGACGCGGCCCGGCCGAGGTGAGTCGCGGCCTCGAAGCACACGGTCTCGAATGCACCGCGGATGATGCCGGCCGTCACCGGATCGATCTTGGCCGCGGTCTTAAGCGGCGGGCGCTTGGCGGCCAGTGTCTTGTTCAACTCGAACGACATGTCGACTCTCCTTTGCCGGCGCTCCTCAGACCGCGACCGCAACCGCGACGTCGCGGTCCTGCGGTTGAACTTGCTTGGCGCGCGCAGCGATATCGTTGGCGGCCACATAGCCGAAGGTCATGGCCGGGCCGATGGTGCCGCCCGCTCCGGGGTAGCAGTTGCCGAACGGACTGCCGGACGCATTGCCTGCGGCATACAGGTTGGAAATCGGCCGTCCGCCGCCGTCCAATACGCGGGCGCGCGCGTCGGCCTTGAGACCGCCCTTGGTTCCCAAGTCCCCCAGATGTATCGGCACGGCGTAAAACGGCGCAGCCTCGATGGTCCCGAGCGACGGATTGGGCTTGGAGGTGGGATCGCCGAAGAATCGATCGTAGTCGTTGCCGCCGCGGCCGAACTCCGGGTCCTTGCCGGCTCGAGCATACTCGTTCATTTTCTGCACGGTCGCCTTGAGCGCGTCGACCGGAACTTCGATCTTGGCTGCGAGCTCCTCCAAGGTGGCCGCCTTGAAGATGTAGTGATCCCAGAAGTCGATAGGAATTTTGCGATCCGGCATTACCGCCGTCGGCATGAAGCCGCCTGCGGTGAACTTGGCGCGAAAGTGCGCATCGAAAATCAACCAGCAGGGACAGTTGCTGCCGGTCTTTTGCTGATCGACCACCATCCCCTTGCCAAAATCGTCGTAACCGCAGGCCTCGTCCACGAACCGCACGCCTTGGCGGTTGACGCACACGCTGTGCGGACGCCCCACATCGAAAGCCGCTTGATGGATTTCCTCGAAGTTGGACGTGGTCGGCATGGGCATGTGCATGGTCGGAATCCACCAGCCGGCCTCGGTGTGCTCGGTGGCGGCGCCGATCTTCATCCCCGCCAGCAGCGCTTCCCCACGGTTCGCATCCTCGGGTGAGCTGCTGTGGCGGGTCAGTCCCGGCACCGGAAAGAATCGATCGCGCAACTCCTGATTCCATTCGAAGCCACCGGCACAGAGCACAACGCCCTGCCGGGCCGTGATGTCATAGGACCGGCCGTAGCTGTTGACGCGAACCCCGCTCACCTTGCCGTCGGCGAGCAGCAACTCGCTCAGCTTCGTCTCCAACCGCACCTCGATTCCGCGCTCGAAAATGCGTTTGTAGATTTGACCCATGAGAGCCGCGCCGGAGGTGAACCGCCGATCGCGCCGGCTGATGCGGCGTGTTCCGAAGTCCGTCCAGTAGTGCCACAAAATCTTCATGAGCACGCGCCGCCAGCCCTTGGCCCGCGCCGACAGCGCAAAAAACTCGGAAAGGTCCATCGCATAACGATTGAGCAACTTGAAGCGCGTATATTGCTCGCGCATCAATGTAAATTTCTCGCCGAGCTCCGTGCCGTCGAAGGTCGGACAGATGATGGAGCGATCCGCCCGCGCGCCCGGCGTCTCCGGGAAGTAATCCGGCCAGGTGGCCGCCATCACGGCGATGCCGAGGGACTGCAGGAAACGCACCATCTCAGGCCCCTGATCGACGAACGCTTCCAAGCGATCGCGCTGGATGCTGCCGGAGACCAGATGATTCAGGTACTCGAGCGCCTGCTCGCGGCTGTCGCCGCCTTTTGTGAGGCCGTGATTCGGGATCCAGAGAACGCCGCCGGACGTTGCCGAGGTGCCACCATACTTGTGCGCCTTCTCGATGATGAGCACCGAGAGGCCCAATTCGTGCGCGCGCAGCGCTGCCGTTGCTCCGGCCGACCCGGACCCGACTACGACGACATCGTAAGCTTGCGTCTTCATTATGTGACCCCGGCCGTCCCAATATGGATAGATGTTCATCCAATCCCGGGACGGCGTCTACGCCGCGAATCCCTGCGGCAGCCTTCCGCTAGCCTATAGGCGCGCCGGGTGTTGCCTCAGGCTGCAATGAGGCCGATACCTCGCTGCGCGCCGCTCCTCCGCCCGCCCGCCTGTCCGTCCGTCTCGCTATACTATGCGTTTTGGCGCCGGGGAAACTCAATTGAACGAAAAGCCCGTCTTGCTGGTGACCGGTGCGAGTTCCGGTATCGGCGATGGGATCGCGCGGCGCTTTGCCGCCGGCGGTTATCGGATCGTCGCGGTCGCCCGGCGCAAAGAGCGCCTGGATGCACTCGCCCGGGAGCTCTCCCGAGAAACCGACATCGTTGTGCTCGCCGCCGACGTCACGACGACGGACGCACCGGAGCAGGCAGTCGGGCTGGCCATGAAGTCCTTCGGACGACTCGACTGCCTGGTGAATAATGCCGGATCCGGCAAATGGGCGCCGGTGCACGAGACCGACGATGCCACGCTCAACGAGGTGATCGACATCAGCCTCAAAGCCCCATTCCGCTTTGCTCGGGCGGCACTTGGGGTGATGCAATCCGGCGCATCCATCATCAGCGTGGGCTCTGTTTTCGGGATCCACGGGGGATTGAACGGCGGCGTCTATTGCGCGGCCAAGGCCGGCCTGATCGGCCTCACGCAGGCATTGGCGGTACAATACGGTGCGCAAGGCATCCGCTCGAATCTCGTGGCACCCAGTGTCATCAAGACCGACATGACCAAAGACTACTGGGATGCCCCTCCGTTTCGCAGGGTCAACCAGGAGATGACCCCGATGAACCGCGACGGCACCATCGCGGACGTGGCCAATGCGGTGTACTTTCTAGCGTCGGACCAGGGCAGCTTCATCAACGGCCACACGCTTGCGCTCGACGGCGGCTGGTCGTCAACCAAATTCCTCAGCTACGAGGCATTGACTCGCTGACCGCCGACGGCGACCTCGATCCAGTCGTCGACCGCTCGTACCTCATATGTCGCTATCGGCTCCTTCGCAGGCGGGTTCATCGCGCGACCCGTCGCCAGATCGAAGCGCGCCCCATGAACCGGACATCCGATCCAACCCCTCGACATGCGCCCGCACTCGAGCTTCTCGTGTGCATGCGAGCAGATGTTCGACACGGCGTATAGCCGGTCGTTGCTATTACAAACGAGAACGGATACGCCGTTGACGTCAACCGCTTTCTTGGTTCCCGGCGGCAGCTCCGAAACATTCAACACGCGAGCGAACGCGCTGCGCACGGCCTCTTGTGTCAACGCGCGGCGCTCAACGCGACGGTAGTCGCTCTCTGTCCGGCCTCTTCGGGTCCATGGCGAGGTATTTCTCGACTGCCTTCTCGAAATGGCGGACGCGCACTTCCTGATAATTGCCGAGCGTCAGGCCGTGCTTCGCGCTCGCCTCGAGTCCTTCCTGCTGCAGAAACAAGTTGTCCGTATCCTGATCGAGAATGGCGCCGAAACCTAAGTCCATGCCGGCGGCTTCCTTGAACGATTGATCGTCGCGCAAGTGGATGGGCTCGGCCGGCTCCGGTCGCTTGCCGTCGACCGGCACAGGCCGCATGAACAAGACCTCGTACAGACACTTGCGGTGATCGCGCGGATCCGGACGGAAGCGGTAGATCATCGGCAGGGAAATGCCCGGAAAGACGAAGAAATTGGGGAAGATCGTATAGGAGAAGCAATCGAGGAGCTCGGAATCCGAGACTGCGCTCAGATCGGAGTTGGTGGCTTTCTCGAACATGCCGCGGAACATGTCCGCCATGACCTGACGCGCCGAGCCGCCTGCGCTCAAGGTGGGCTTCGACGAATCGCCGAGTGCACCGCTGTCACCCAACGTGAACTGATCGAGAATGTCCTGCTCCGTGTGCTTGCCATACAGATGCGGACTCAGCACGCCCAGAGTGGAGATGAAGCGGTCGACGTGCTCGCCATAGACGTCGTACTGCGAATTGGCGTCTCCATTGGACACCGCCACCTGAGGGTGCGTCCGCACCACGTGATAGGCCTCCAGGAACGCTTCGATCGCCAGCTTCCAATTGCAGGGCAATCTTTTTGCGACGTGCAGATACACGTATCGATCCTCGAGCTTCCAGGCGTCCATGTGAGCCTTGAACTCGCCCCCGAGATAATCGGCGAGCGCCGGGGCATCCGGATCCATGTTGATGAACACGAAGCCGCCCAGCAGTTCCACCTTGGCCTCGGGGAGCGACAGCTTCTTGCGATCGACATGCGGGAAGTCCCAATCGCAGACGACGTTCTTGTTCGTGCCGTCGATGTTCCAGCTCCAGCCATGAAAACTGCACTGGAACTCGCTCGCACAGCCCTCGCTACCGGAAGCGCGCAGCTTGGTGCCCCGATGCAGGCAGGCGTTGTAATACGCGCGAATGTCTTTCGGGCCGACCCGGGTGATGATGAACGAGTAGGGTCCGACGTCGTATACCTGATAGTCGCCGATCTGCGGAATGTTCTCTTCGCGGCAGGCAAATTGCCAGGTGCGGGTCCATAGCTTGTCGAACTCGTCCTTCGCGAAGGAAGGCTCGATGTAGCGATCGGTGGAGATATCCTCGTCGCCCAGGAACTGATAGGACTCCGAGCGCACCCACTTGGGCGCGGCCACTTTGTCGGCGGAAATGATCTCCTGCGTGCTCGGAGCGCCCGGACAGCGGGCCTCGCCTTTTGGGGCGCCCGTAGGAACGCCCTTCTGAGGGCCTTTCTGGCTGCCTTTCAGTTCCTTCGCTTCAACTGCCATGATGTTCTCCAAAAAATTCGATTGAATCGCTCAGGCCGCTGCGCGACGCTGCGCATGACCGCTCGCATGCTTGTGGATCTGTCCATCTTTCATGATCAGGGCGAGCCGATCCGCGTTGGTGAGAAGGGAGACATCCGCGAGTGGATCGCCGTCCACGAGGAGTAGATCCGCCAGGTACCCTTCGCGCACCTCGCCGAGCTTGTCCCCGCTCGCCATCGTCATGAGCGCGCCGCCATTGCGCGTCGCGCAGCGCAGCGCCTCGGCGGGCGAGTAGCCATAGTACTCGACGAAGAAAGCCACATCGCGCGCATTGGTGCCGTTCTTGCTCCACGCAAAGCCATAATCGCCGCCGATCACGTGGCGGATGCCGCGCTTGCGCAATTCGGTGTGCGTCTTGCGCGATTCGTCGATGAGCTTGTCGATGCCCATGGCCCGCGCGATCTCGGGCGTAACCCAGGGCGAGGCCTCGTGCAGCATGGTGTGGAACAAGCTGATGGTGGGCGCCACGAAAACGCGGTCCTTCGCCTCCTCGAGCATGTCGAGTGTTTTCTCGTCGGTATATTCGCAGTGATACAGGACATCGACACCGGCGCGTACGCAGTTCTGGATCGAGCCGATCGAGCGCGCGTGCGCGTTCACCAGGCGTCCCAAGTTGTGGGCCGTCTCCACGGCCATGCGTATCTCCTCGAATGCCATGGGCGTCGCATGTGCGGGCGTGGCCGGATAGAACGGATCGCCCGACACATCCAGCTTGATGTTGTCGCACCCTTCGCGGCAGCACAGGCGCACGGCTTTGCGCATCTCCTCGGGACCGTCGACCACGATCGCAGGAGGCTGGCGCGGGTTGTGCAGCTTGCTCTCATCGCCCAATCCGCCGGTGACCGTGATCTCGAGAGACCCCGCGCGAATGCGGGGTCCGGGGAGCCGTCCGGCATCGACCTCATTGCGCACGGCGACTCCCAGCCGCAGCTTCGCTTCGGCGGCGCCGTAGGCGCTCGTGAATCCGTGATCGAGCAGGGTTTTCGCGATGCGCGCGGTGAGCAGAGTGTGCTCCTCCGGCGGCGGCGTGATCAGATCCTCCGTCGAGGTGACGGTTTCGAAAGATAGGTGCGCATGGCCTTCCACCATGCCCGGCATGAGGAACAACCCCGCGGCATCGATCACCTGGCAGCCCGACTGCGGCATCTGGCCCGACACGCGCGAGACCGCTCGCACCCGGTTTCCCTCGATGAGCACATCGCCGTCGAACGGCGCGCCGCCGCCCGCGTCCCAGATTCGCGCCCCGACGATCATGGTTTTGCTCATATCAGCCACCTCCGCGAACGCAAATATCCGCCCTTGCATACGTTACGATCGATCCCGGGCGCCGGGTACGCTCGGGAATGACCTTGGTTGCACAGCGCCTTGTCCCTAGCCGCACAGCCTTACAGCCCCCGTCATAAACCCGCTCAAATCAGGCGGTTAGCGCAGCGGATCGACTTTGCTTGGCGCTTCTCGACGGCCTAATGATCTTCCAGACTCCACCCTGTTTTACAGGCGGAAATGAGGATTAGAGGCATGCGTCACATCGCCGTTCACGATCATTCATGGAATGCCCCGACAGGTGCTGCAGGCGCAAGCATCACCAGCGGTATCGTGCGGCGGGTCGCCGCCTGATAATCGCGGTACGGCGGGTACACTTTTTCCATGAAGGCCCAAACGGCGTCCCGCTCCGCACCTTGCGGCTCGCGCCAAGTGGCGTGAAAGGCCTCGCATCCGATTTGGAAAGAGGTTTCGGTACCGCCCTTGATGTTGTGATACCACGCCGGGTGTACGTCAGCGCCGCCTTTTGAGGCCACAACCACGACCTCACCGCCGATGCTGCCGTAGATCAGCGGAGCGGTCCGGGTCTGACCACTCTTGCGACCCTTCGTCCGCAGCAGCAACGTCGTCGTAAAGGCGTGTCCGCCGATCGGTCGAAGATCGACGATGTGGCCGCGAGCGCCACCCGATCGAAGGTAGCTTTGCAGGTGCTCATTCATCCAGTCCCGCCTGGCCCGCTCAATCTCGGTGGTAACGACTGTTTCCTTGCTCATGATGCCCCCCTTGCAGTGTTGCAACACATTCTACAAGTCTCTTCGACCTCGCACGCATTCGGATCGCACGCCGCATTCGATCGAGCGGATGGCGGCGCGCCGCCCTTGTGGTTCGATCGGGCGTCCTCTAATATGAAATCGTTATGCTGTGTAACGACAGCATACTGTGTCTAATAGGGACGTAGTAGCCCTATCGGCGCCGGGGAGGCGACTCACCCCGGACGTCATGCCCGGGGGGGACTTTGGTGAACGCACTGCCTACCATCGAGGACTTCCGGGATCCGACCTTCAACCCGTTCATCGCGGCAAAGGAACCGGGTTGCGAGGACCGAGTCTTTCACCCTGAGCTGAAGCGGCTGCGCGAGCTCAATCGCGGTATTCGACGGCGACCTGCGCCCGCATTTCGGTCTCACGCCCGACCTCACCATGCGCGGGCTGCGCCACGTCGCGGTGCTCGGACACCGCGAAGTCAAGGAAGTGCTCCTGGACGGCGAGACGTACTCCAATGCGGCCTACGAGCACAATCTCGGCGTCTATTTCGGGCGCTCCATCACGACCATGGATAATCCGGAGCACGGTCGCTTCCGGCGGCTCTTTCAGCAGGCATTCGGCCCGAACAGCATCGCTGCGTGGGGCATTGAAATCATTCCACGGGTCATCAACGGGTTGATCGACGAATTCGAGCCTCACGGCCGCGCCGAGCTCGTCAATGAATTCACGCTGCATTTCCCGTTCCGCTTCATCCACGAGCTGATGGCATTGCCCGCGGGCGATCGCGACACCTTCCATCGTCTCGCCTTCGGACAGATCCTCATCATGTTCGATCACGAGCACGGGATGGAGGCGGTCGACAAGCTGCGCGACTATCTGACCCAGATCGTGTGGCAGCGCCGCGAAAATCCCCTGCCGCAAGATTTCGTCTCGATGATCGCCACCGCGGAGGTGGACGGCGAACGGCTACCCGACGAGGTGGTGATCGCCTTCTTCCGACAGCTCATGAACGCGGGCGGCGATACCAGCTACAACGGCTTCTCGACGGTCATGGCCGCTTTGCTGAAGCATCCCGAACAGCTCGAGGCGGTGAAGCGAGATCGCCGTCTCGTGCCCAAGGCCATCGAGGAAGGGCTGCGCTGGAACGCACCGGTCACCATGCTCGCCCGCACGCCGAAGCGCCGCGTGGAGCTCGCCGGTGTCGTGATCAATCCCGGCGATCACATGGGAGTGATCCTGCCCGCGGCAAACCGCGACCCGGCGGCCTTCGATCGCCCCGACGAATTCGACGTCACGCGAGCCACGCGGACGCATGCCGCGTTCGGCTATGGCGCGCACCTGTGCATTGGTCAGCACCTGGCGCGGCTCGAGATGTCGCAAGCGCTGAATGCGCTTGCTCGACCGGCTGCCGCGACTGCGTCGCGACGAGGAGCACCCTCCTCCCGAAGTCAGCGGCTTCATGCTGAGAAGTCCCTCGTCACTCCACGTCCGTTTCGATTGAGGTGAATATGATTTCCCGGGAAACCGTCCATTTCACGTCCGAAGGTGTTCGCTGCGAAGCGGACCTGTACAAGCCTGCGGGCTTCGATGCCGGCAGCCCTCGTCCCGCCCTCGTCATCGGACATGGCTTCACGGTCGCCAGGAGCAACCTCGTCGAGGAAGGGCGGCTCTTTGCCGAAGCCGGATACCTGACGCTCGCGATCGACTACCGGCATTTCGGCGGCAGCGAGGGCACTCCGCGCCACCGCCTCTACCCGCTGAACGAAGTCGAGGATTTTCGCAGCGCCATCGACTGGCTCGAGACGCAATCCGGCGTCGATCCCGCACGAATGGGAATCTGGGGAACGAGCTTCGGCGGCGGCATCGTGACCTACACCGCCGCCCAGGACATTCGAGTACGCGCGTGCGTGGCCCAGGCGCCGATTCTCGACGGAGATTTCTGGATTCGGTCGCTCAATCGCAGCAGCGAGTATGCGGCGATTCGCGAGTATCTGCTCGACGCTCGCCGCAAGCGGGCGACGCGCAACGCGGATGCCGATGAGCCGCGAGTGCCGCTCGGCGGATCGACCGCCGACGGCTTCACACCGATGCCCGTCGATCCCGTCATGGCGCAGGACGTCACCGACTGGCTCGCGCGGACGGGCGAGCCCCTGATGCATGCGGCGCCGGACTTGACGGTGCAGTCCTTCGAGCGGCTGCTCGAGTTCGACGCGGTTCGCGCCGCCTCCAAGATTGCGCCGCGCGCGTATTGCATCGTTCAGCTGAGCGCGCGCGATGTGCTGCATCCCAATCAACCCATCCAGGAAGCCTTCCGCCTGGCGGGGGAGCCGAAGCAGATGGTGTCGATTCCGATCAACCAACTGGACGGCTACAAGCCGGAGGGGCGCGCCCAAACCATCGGCGCCGCAGTTGCTTTCTTCGACCGATACCTGAAATAGGGATGCCGTTCGACTACATCATCGTCGGCGCGGGCTCCGCAGGATGCGTGCTCGCGGAACGGCTGTCAGCGAGCGGCCGACGCAATGTCCTGCTGCTCGAGGCGGGGCCCACGGACCGCCATCCGCTGATCCATATGCCGCGCGGAATGGCCAAGTTGTTCTCCGATCCGCGCCACGTCTGGTTGCTCCCGACCCTCGCGGAGGGGGATACGCCTTCCGAGACATGGATCCGGGGAAAGGTGCTCGGCGGGTCGTCGGCTGTGAACGGCATGATGTATTTTCGCGGACACCCCGAGGACTACGATGAGTGGGCGCGCCAAGGCTGTTCCGGCTGGGGCTGGGAGCGCATGCTGCCCGTGTTCCATGCGATCGAGAACTCGACGGCCGGCGACGGTGGCGAGGGCGGCGCGCGCAGCGGTGTACACAGCGCCGCGCCGCTGCGAATCGGTTTTGCGGGGGAACGGACCGCGCTCAGCGAAGCCCTCATCCAGGGCGGCGAAGCGCTCGGCATTCCGCGGGTCGCGGATCTCAATCATCCACGGCAGGAGGGCGTGGGTTACGCGACTCATACCATCCATCGGGGGCGGCGGCAAAGCGCGGCCGATGCATTCTTAAGACCCGCTCGATCACGGCGCAACCTCCACATCGAAACGGGGCTCACGGTCGACCGCGTGCTGTTCGACGGCAGGCGCGCCGTCGGGGTCGTCGGGCACCGCAAAGGCGCGACGCTGGAATTCCGCACTCAGGGCGAAGTGATTCTTGCCGCGGGTGCGCTGCAATCTCCGCAGCTGCTGGAGCGTTCGGGTATCGGCGATGGTCCGCCGGCTGCGCGAGCTCGGCATCCCGGTCATGCAGGAGAGTCCCGGGGTCGGCGAGAATCTGCTCGAGCACCGACTGTTGATGATGCAGTACGAATTGCTCGCGCCGCTGAGTCAGAACCTCGAGTTTCGCGGCTGGCGCTTGGCGCTGAATGCGGTGCGCTACGCCCTGAGCCGCACGGGCCCCTTGTCCACGGGGACCTATGATGTGGGCGCGTTCGTCAAGACGCTGCCGGACACGCGAACGTCCCGACGCCGAGATTCTCATGGCGCCCTACTCGCTCGGCTTCACGCACAAAGGCGCGGTCACCACCGACAGCACCCACTCGATGCACATGTTCGGCTATCCGCTGCGCTCCCGCAGCCGCGGATCGGTTCACATTCGATCACCCCGTCCGACCGAGGGCGCCGTCATCCGCCCCAACTATTTGAGCGACGCCTACGACCAGGAGGTCACCCTCGCCATGTTTCGTCTGATGCGGCGCTGGGTGCGGCAGCCCTCGCTACAGAGGATCATCGGCGAGGAAATGCTCCCCGGCCCGAGTGTCGCGGACGATGCATCGATACTGCGCGCGTTCCGCACCAAAGGGACTGCCGGCTATCACGCCTGCGGCACCGCCACGAATGGGTGGCACCGGACGCGGTCGTCGATCCGAGTTTGCGCGTGCGCGGTGTGTCGGCGCTGCGGGTCGTGGACGGCTCGATCATGCCGAGCATGGTGTCGGCAAACACCAACGGTCCCATCATGGCAATCGGCTGGCGGGCGGCCGAACTCATTCACGAACAGGAGAACCACCATGCCCAATAGCGTGCAGTACACCGGCGTGAGGTCCTTTGCCTTCATCCCCAAAAAGCCGGGAGTGACCGACGATGAGTTCGCCGCGTACTGGCGCAGGGTCAAGCCGCAACGCTCCGGCGCGCTCGCCGCCGCCGCAGGCATGTCGCAGAGCCTTCTGCTCGCGGAAAAGGTGGATAACTCGCCTCGATTGTTCAACGGCGTGGTCGAAGCCTGGGACAAAGCGCAAAGCGCAGCGGATCTGCAGCGCGCCTTGTCGAGTCCCGAGAAGATTTACGAGGATTCCGCGCGCTTCATGGACCTCGACCACATCGTCGTGCTGAGCGGCGTGGAGAACATCGTGCAATGGGGGCCCGCCCACATCGACCTCAAAAAGATCCTGCGCGCGCTATGGGTGGTGACTCGCAAGCCGGGCATGTCGCTGGAGGCCTTCCAGGACCATTGGCGCCACAAGCACGCCCCTCTTGTTCCGCGCACGCCATCGCTGGTCCGTTACATTCAGTACCATGTGAGCGAGCGGCACTGCGGAGCCGGGATGCCGCAGTTCGACGGGGTGGCGGAGCTGTCCTGGAACAACCTTGAGGAATATCGCGAGTCGTGGCAGTCCTACCAGCTGCAACATGAACAATTTCCGGACATGCCGGACTTTCTGGATCTCACCCAAATCACGGGCGGATTCTTCCAGGAGATCTGGCGCAGCACCTGATAGGGCTGCGTCGGACATCGCTCGAATCGCTTCTATTTGTCCAACAATCCCGCCGGCATGTCGGACTCATGTTCATCGACCGTGAATACGCGGTTGTTGTGAGAATTGAAGAGCTTCTCTTCATCCTCATAAAACAATCGGTGAGCCTCACCTTTGCCGATCTGTTTCATCGTCTCGTCGAAATCCTGCCGTGTGTTCCACCAGATTTCCATCACGACATCGAAGTCGAGCTCCACGATTTCTCCCGTAATGGGATTTTTTTCCGGCCTGACGTAGCGCCGCATGTAGCGTCGCGCCAAAGGCATATACGTTTCAGCCATTTTCGCATGGTGATTCTCATAGTAGTCCATGAACTCATCCATGCTCATGCCGTCTCGTCGTTTGAGCAGGACCACTTGCTTCAGCATTTGTAATCCTTTTTCGGGGATAGCCTAGCGCGCAGGAGCGTTTTTCGCCTTGACGTGGTTACGTAAGACTCCGATACCCTGAACCTCGACCTCGACCACATCGCCATCCACCAGCGGACCCATGCCCGGCGGCGAACCCGTCGCGATGGCATCGCCCGGATTGAGGGTCAGTATCGCCGAAATCATCGAGACGAGCTGGGTCGCCGAGAAAAGCAGGTCGGACGTATTGTGATGCTGCCGAACGATCGCCGTTGACCCGGCATTCGAGCTCGAGGTTGTCGAGCGACAGCTCGGTCTCGATGCACGGGCCGAGCGGGCAAAACGTGTCGAACATCTTGCCGTCGACGAAGTACTGCGATTTCAGGAACTCCGGAATATTGACCATGTTCCCGGCCGTCACGTCATTGATGCAGGTGTAGCCGAAGATGTGCTCATGCGCACGGCCGATCGGTACGTCCTTGGATACCTTGCCGATCACCACCGCCACCTCACTCTCATGGCAGACCATCGGCACGCCGCTGGGCAGCTCGATGGTCCCCTCCGGATCGAGCAGTGCGGAGGCCGGCTTGATCCAGTAATGAGGGCGTGCGGGTGCCGGGCCGCCTTTCAGGTGAACTCGATAACCGGGACCTATTGCGACCACCTTGCTGGGCGTCGTCGGCGCCAGCAGCCGAACCTGCGCGGCGTCGACGGATGGTTCGTCTGCCTGGCTCAAGCTCCCGATGGTTCCCCGCAAGGGTTGGATTTTCGCGCCGTGCAGCTCCCCGAATCGAGCTGCGCGGCCGCCATAGGAATATCGAACGATCTTGGACATGGGGCTACTCTCTGTTTTTGATGAGCGTATCTAGAGGCCCGCCCAGGGCTCCACCAATGTCTTGCATTGGTACGTGGGACGCCGCAACGCCTCGAATGCAGCCGGAAGTGCGGCGAGCGGGACGGTGTCGGTGATCATCGAGCGCGGCTCGACCGCGCCGGCATCGAGCGCTTCGGCGGTGATCTCGAACTCGCGACGCGAGTAGACCATGGAGCCTTGCAGGCGCACTTGCTTGAACAGGATGAGCGATGGAACCAGGGTGTCGGGCAACATGCAGTTGCCGAGCAGAACGACCGTGCCGCGCGGGCGCACGATCTCCACGGCCAGGCCGAGCATACCCGGGATCCCGATGCACTCGATGACGACATCGGGTGCGCCGCCGAGCGCGGTGGCGACGCGGTGAGGAAACTCCTCGCCGAATTGCTCGAAGCACGAGGCCCCCATGCGCATCGCATGGTCCTGGCTGCGTGCGGAGCGCGATGCGACGAGCACGTCCGTCGCACCGAATCGCCGCGCCCAGAAGGCTGCGGCGAGTCCGATGGAGCCCGATCCCAGAATCAATACGCGCGCGCCCGGTCCGAGCGCTGCCAGCGTCACGCCGTGCAGCCCGACCGCCAGCGGCTCGATGAGTGCGCCATCCTCCAAGGAAACGGTGGCCGGCAGCTTGATCGCTGCGAGGGCATTGACCCGCGTGTACTGGCCGAATCCCCCCATCGCCGGGATGAGGCCTTTTTCGCACCACATAGGATCGCCGGCGACGCAGTTCGCGCAGCGCCCGCAGCCGGCGACCGCGAGGCCCGCGACCGTATCGCCGAGCTTGTAGCGCTCCACACCGGCGCCGATGGCCACGACCTCACCGGCAAATTCGTGACCGAGTACCGACTCGGCGGGAAAGCTGGCCGCATGGCCGTCGGTCATGTGCAAGTCCGTTCCGCAAATGCCGCAGCGCCCCACGCGCAGAACGAGCTCGCCCTCGCCAGGCACCGGGTCGTCGAGCGACTCGATGACCAGGGGCTTCCCCGGACCCTTGAACACCGCGGCCTTCATTGCGAATGGCCGCCGTGACCGCGGCCGCTGCACTCAGAGCGCATAAGTACGTACATAGTCGGCGAACTCCGCTCGGATGCCCTCGCGCGGTGAGGCCAAAGGTCTCCGGCGCATAGCGATGGCCGGTCTTCTGCGCGGGCGGCTGCTCCTTGAGCCACTGACGCATCCGTGCGGCCACCGGCGCCGACAACTCCATTCCGAAACGATCATAGATTCCGGCGACCACGCGCAGCGGATCGGCGTGGAATTCGTGAAAATAGACGTCATGGAAGCGCTCGGGGAATCGCGCGCGAAACGCCATGGTCCGCTCCATGGCCATACGCCATTTCGACACCTCCACCGCGCCGAGACGCTCGGGCTGCGCATTCTCGCGCCCCACCGTCACCCCGTGCAGCATGTTGAGCACGCTGCACAGAGAAGGAGTCGCGGCCGCCGGGTCGCGGTGAGTCTGAACGACCAGTGCATCGGGAAACACCTCGAACAGCAGGTCCGGATGCCAGGTGTGTCCGGGATTCTTCAGAAGCCAGCGCTTGTCCGAATCGGCGAGACCGATGAGGCGCAGAACGTCGGCATAGCGCCGATAGGAGCTGCGCTCGCTGGTTTTCATCAGCCACTCGGTATAGGTCGGAGTGGGAAACCTCGACGCGAACATGTTGCTCACGAAGCCCTGCTGCAGGACCTCCATGCACTCGTCGACGACATGCGCCGCCTCCTCGTGGGCGCTGGCGAACTCCGGCGATTCCTTGTTGAAGCTCTCCGTCTCCGCCTTGCACACCTGAAATTCGGGGTAGCGTTCCCATTCGTCGATGGGCGGGCGCACCATCGGCGCCCGTGCGAGCCAACGCTGCAATCCTTGAAATTGCGGATCGACCGCCAGCAGCTTATGCAGTGCCGAGGTGCCGCTGCGTGGAATTCCCGTGATGACGAGCGGCCGTATCGTCACCGACTTATAGGTGGGATTTTTCCGAAAGCCCTCCTCGGTGTGCAGGCGGGCCTTGAGCACGCTGACGAGGTGCATGAGGGTCAATTCGCGCCCCGTGGATGAGAAAGAGGAGTCGCTGTCCATGGCACGCAGCAACACCCGCAAACCGGCGTGGTAATCGGAGCTGCCGAAATCGTGCAATCCCGTCTCGCGGGCGGCGGTCGTGTGCAGCCACTCGAAGCAATCTTCGAATCGCTCCGGTGCGGGCGCGCCGCCTGTGTTCGCTGTCACCATTTGCGCCGCAACTGCGCGCCGCGCACGCGCGTGCGCAGGGCTGCCTGACGCTCAGTGGCGCCGATGCGCGCCGTGTCCGGCGGCAAATGCCGGCGGACCTCTTCGAGCGGCACCTTCTTGAGCGTCGGCAAGGGCCGCGTGCTGCAATCGTACCAACGCCCGATCACGGTCCCCCAAGTGTAGCCGCTCGCATCCAGCCAGTTGGGCACACCAGGGTCTTCCAGGGAGATCACGGCGCGAAACTTGCCGTCCGAATCGACGCGTGCCTGGAACCCGTTCAGGCTGGTGAAGCGGTAGTTGACCTCGAGTGCATTGAACAGAGTATCGGCGAGCTGCACGTTCCAGTAAGGACGCTTTTCCGGAAGCTCCGTCTCGAGGATCAAGGCTTCGCCGGGCGCGAATTTGAATATGCCGCGCCAATAGGTTTGCGCTTTGACGCCGGCCCAATCCTCGAACCCGCTGAGCTCGAAGCGATTTTCCAGCTCGCGCGCGCGCATGTCGTTCTGAAAATCCAGCCACATCCGGGTCAGCCGCTCGGCAAACGCCAGCACGCCGCGCATGTTTTTATCGACATCCGCCGGACTCATACGGGGTTTGAGCGGTGCGTTGCCGACCCGCTCGATGGCCAACAGCGGGTCGCGCTCATTGCCCCAGTCGTAGGAGCGCAGTCGCACCAGGATGAAGTCCATGCCGGGAGTCAGCGGCCACCACGCACCACGGTGCCCGGCGGGTCGCTCGCTGCTCAAGAGGACCTCAAACCACCCCTTCTCGTCGAGCGGGAGCGTTGCGGCGTCGTACTCCGCATAGGTCTGCGGCTTTTCCTCGAACATGCCCATCGACTTGGCGCCGAGCGAGAAGGTGAGCAAATGCATGGACCCCGGCTCCCCGCTGATGCGGTAGGTGTTCGAGGCATCGATGTGTGCCAGGTAGTACACATCGTCCGGATTCGGCTGCAGCAGGAACACCGAGTTGAGAAACGGCATCCATTCCGGATGGTCCGCATCGGTTTGAAAATACATGAAGTAGCCGAGGGAGAGATTCATGAGCAGCTGGCGATACAGCTCGCCGCGCAGCTGATCGTTGGCAGGCTCCCAGGTGCGCGCCATCAAATCGTCGCAGACGCGCAGCAGATCGATGTAATCGTTCCAGGGCCTGAGCTCAAGCATGCCGAGCACCTACTGCACGTTCCCCCGAATGGAACCTACCGTAACATATCGGAACGGGACTAACGAGACAATACGGGGTGTTACGCAATGACCTACACGGCCCCGGACGACGAGGAGCGTTGACCGCCCTGGGCGAACCGTCGAAACTGAGGCGGCGCTGCCGGTGAATCTGGCGCAGTGCCGCTTGCACTGCGCCAGATTCGATCCGAAAACGGGCGGTTAGAAGGAGTAGCCCACCGTCACGCCGACTTCGCGCGCCAGGTTCCAATAAATGATGTTTGCGGCGGCTGTCGGCAACGCGCCCTGCACATAAGCCCGGTTGGTGATGTTCTTTCCGTAGAGCGTGTACTTGAAGCGGTTGACGTTCGGCGAGAAGGTCAAGTTGGCGCCGAGCAGCGCATACGGACCGGTCGTCACCGTATCGGTGTACTCCCAGCGATATCCGGTGGAGTAGTAGAGCGTACTCGTTGCTTCGAATCGTCCCCAGTCGAAGTTCTGCCCGTACGTACCGGCGATAGTTCCGGTGAACTTGGGAGTGACCAGCATGCGGGAGTTGCTTGCATTATAGTTGTTATCGGTCGTCAGCTCCCCGCTTAGCGTCAACGGCGGCACGTAGGCAGTCGCGTTATCGAACTCCTTGTACTTTGCGGTTGGGAGCCACGTGCCCGAGAGCCGCAGTTTGAACCAGTCGTTGAGCTGCGCGGTGCCGTCAAAATCGAGTCCATAGATCTCGGCGGTCGTGGCGTTCTCAGGGATGGTCGAGAAGGTGGTGGTATTGAAGACCTCGACCTGCAGGTCTTTGTAGTCGTAGTAGAAGGCTGCCAGGTTGGCCGAATAGGTGTCGGTCGCCGCCTTCATGCCGACCTCGTACGCATGGATTTTCTCTGGATCCGCCGGCTGGGGGTAAGGACCCATTCGGGGCAGGCGCAGGGAGCTGGCCAGAAACCACACCCGCCTTGAAGCCTTGGCTATAGGTGAAGTAGGCGTTGAGGTTTGGGGTGAACTTGTACTGCAGCGAGGCACGCGGCGTTGCCGAGTTCCAGGATCTGTCGCCGTACTGAACGAATGGCCCGGCGGGGGGGCCGGGGGATGGGTATCCGCCAAAGGGTCCGCCATCGCGTCCCTTCGCATTCAGGGAATCGCGGCTGAGGCGCACGCCGGCGATGGCGGAGAATTGATCCGTGAACTCGTAGGTGGCCTCGCCGAAAATCGCCGCCGCGTGCGTGACGATGGTTGAATCGTCGGAGAATTCCCCACCATTGTAAGAGTCGTGCTCGCGCTGATTGTCATAGAGCCCGAAGATCCCAGCGATATAGCTGAATCCGCCCCACTTCTTCGAGGCGAAGTCGAATTCCTGACTGACGGCCTCGTCCCGCGGTATCACGACACCATTGATGCAAACAAAAGCGGCGGCGCACGCGGGCGCGTAGGCGGCCCCGATGGGGACGCTGACGTACACGCTCGACTGGTTGAAGCCAGTCAACGAGGTGAGCGTGCCGGCGGAGAATTCCATGGTCGCCTTCAGGCTTGCGCCTTTGATGTTCCCCCAGGAGCCGGGCACGGCCCCCTCGAAGGTGAAATGCCAGGGCTGCGAGCTGGGCAAAATGGACCCTGGGTAATGGCTGGCGGCGGTCACGCCGTTCTGCGGTACGGCCTCCTCCCCGACCTGGTCCTCACTCTGGCTGTAGAACGCCGTACCGAGAATCTGCAAACTGTCGGACGGTTTCCACAACATCTTGCCGCGAATGACCGAGGACTGGATCTTTCCCTGGCGCGACCCGTCTACATCGTCGGTCGTAAACCCGTTGGTGGCGTCGTACGAAGCGGATATCGATCCCGCCAAGTCATCCGAGATCTTGTCCAGCGGGCCGCTCAGGAAGCCGTTTACATTGTAGTGCCCCGCGGTTTGCACCGAACTGCCTGTGTAAGCGCCGGCACTCACGTTGATGTCGCCGGTGGGCGTGAACGAAGGATCCCGGGTATTGATGACAATGGCACCGCCCGTGGCGTTTCGTCCGAACAACGTGCCTTGGGGTCCCTTGAGAACCTCGACATCTCTGACGTCCGGAAGATTGAAGATGGTGCCCGACTGCGAAGGCTGATAGATCCCATCGAGGTAGATCGCGATCGGTGAGCCGGAGCCGATGGCCGCCACGTTGGTGTACACGCCGCGGATGTTGGGCTCGATCCATGCGCCTTGATTCGACCATAGGAGGCCCGACACCGCCGTCGGCAGGTCACTCATGCGCTCGACGCCGTTTTTCTGCAGATAGTCGGCCGACAGCGCCGTGATGGTCACCGGCACGTCCTGCAGACGCTCGCTGCGCTTTTGTGCGGTGACGATGATCTCCTCGAGCGAGCCGGTTGGCTGGTTTGCGGTTGCCGCGGGCGCGGTTGTCGGCGGACTGCGCCTGCGCGTCGGCGATCGAGGCAAGACCCGCCAGCAGCAGAGCCGCTATGAGAACTCTGGAGGTTATCGAAAGCGAGACCACGTTCATTCATTTCTCCTGTGACATCAAAGCGCTCGACCGGTCAGATGGCCGAACGAACAGAAAAATGGGATGGCAACCGGGCATTGCCGGGCGAAAGGCCCAAAGGCCCGCTCCGATCGAACGCGCAAACGAACTAACCATCCCATAGCTCCCCTCCAGCGGATAACCCGGCCGGTCAAACCCAAGGCACCTTATAATTATTTCTTTGCCTGTACGGGAACTATCTGTTGCCCGTACAGGACATGCCGTGTCGACGCGTTATATCCACTATCGACACGCCATCGAATCTATTGTTTGGACTCCCTGGAGTCAAGACGCCGTCGCGCTGAGCGAAGTGCAGCGCGGATGTACAACACCTGCGTGCAGTCTCGCGCGAGCCTCGGCCCGGCTCGAGGTCAGCCGGCGACGAGCGCTTGAATCGCGGCCGCTATGCGCTCCGCATTGGGGGCGTGCGCCGCTTCCAGAGGCTTCGAGAAAGGCACCGGCGAATACGCGGCGCCGAGCCGCATCACCGGCTTCTTGAGCCGGCCGAACAACGCCTCGGACAACGTGCTCGCGATTTCGGCACCGACCCCGAAGCGAGTCACTGCCTCGTGGACGATCATGACGCGTCCCGTCTTGGCCGCGGAATTGACGACCGTCGTCTGATCCCACGGGGAGATCGTGCGGAGGTCGATGAGCTCCACCGATATTCCATTCTGGTCCGCAAGCTTCAAGGCGTTGATGGCCTCGACCATCATCCTCGAGTAGCTGATCACGGTCACGTCCGACCCTTCCCGGACGATCTTGGCTTTACCGAGCGGAACCCGATGACCCTTGCTGGGCGCTTCGCCCGGCGCCCAGTAGCCCGGTAGATTTTCGATGAAGAGACACGGGTCCGGATCATCGATGCAGGAGCGCAGGAGCCCGTATGCATCCGCAGGATTGGACGGCGCGATCACTTTGATTCCGGCCGTGTGCGCGAACCAGGCTTCGAGGTAGTCCGAATGCTGCCCGCCGTTGCCGATTCCGGCACCCGTCATGGTGCGTATCGTGATCGGCACGTGCGTTTGTCCGCCGGACATGTAACGGAGCTTGGCGGCATGGTTCACGATCATGTCCATGGCCACCGCGGTGAAATTCATCAGCATGATCTCGGCGACCGGTTTCCAGCCGACCAGACTCGCACCGATGGCCGCACCGATGATTGCCTGCTCGGAGATCGGTGTGGAGCGAACGCGGTGCTCGCCGAACCGCGACGAGAGGCCCTTGGTGACGCCGACGACCCCGCCGTTCTCCGGATCCGCCACGTCCTCTCCCAGGAGAAGGACCCGGTCGTCCGCTTCCATGGCATCGGCGAGCGCGCCATTGATCGCGGCGAGAATCGTCATCTGTTTATCTTGACTGCTCGGCTGCGCGCTCACGATGCGGTCTCCTCGGCGAATACATCGCGCGTCAACTCACTCATCGATGGGTAGGGCGACGCCAGAGCGAACTCCACTGCTTCATCGATCTCGGTCTCGATCTCTTTCTCCATGTCGGTGAGCCATTGCTCCGCGTCGCCGCCCGCCTTCAGCAACGCTGCGCGATATCGAGGAACTGGGTCCGCTGCGAGCGCAGCAGCTTTCTCCTCCTTGGACATATAAGCGTCCGAATCGCCGAAGACGTGACCTTCGAATCGATAGGTCATGGCCTCGATCAACGTAGGACCGCCCCCCTCGCGCGCCCGCTGGATCGCTTCCCGGGCGGCGGCATACATGGCCTCGACGTCGTTGCCGTCCACATGCACACCGGCCATTGCGTAGCCCGCCGCTCGATCCGAGATGCGGGCCCCGGCGGTGCCCTTGGCATACGCTGTATGCTCGGCGTAGCGATTGTTCTGGCACACGAAGATGACGGGCAACCGCCAGAGGGCCGCCAGATTGAGCGCCTCGTGGAATGCGCCGATGTTCGCCGCACCGTCGCCGAAGTTGGCCACGGATACGCGCCCCTTTTTCTCGAGCTGCGCGGCCCAGCCCAAGCCGTTGGCGATCGGCATCGAGCTGCCGACGACGCCGGTCGTCACCATGATGCCCTTCGAAGGATACGTGAGATGCATGGGACCGCCCTTGCCCTTGCAGGTGCCGTCGACGCGTCCCGCGATCTCGGCCCACAGGTCCTTGAGCGGAAGTCCCTTGGCAAGCATGTCGTGGATTCCACGATAGATCGTGCAGAGGTAGTCCTCGTCGGTGAGATTCACGGAGAGCGCCGCGGGAATGACCTCCTGCCCGCGATAGCTGTAATACGTCGCGACGATCCGACCGGTACGCAATAGCTTGCGTACCCGCTCGTCGTTGGCCTTCAACAGATACATCTTGCGATAGATCGCACGCTGGGTATCACGGCTGATAGATGTAACATTGCTCATTCGGCATCCTCGCGTCACGCTCCCGAGCGCAAAGCCCCCGGCTATCCGCTTCTCCCACCGGGAGCCCAGGGCGAACTCCCAGGGTGTGCGGTAATTTGTGTAACTTTTCTGTGTCGCTGTGATTGTGGTGCGCTACCATCTACTGCGACATTACATGGTGTATCGCTTGTAAGACTATTGCCGCCTGCCATGCAAGTCAATGGCCGGGGCAATGCAGCGCAAGAAGGAGGTCGCATGAATCGCATCTTAGGGATCGACCATGTCGCGATTACGGTGAGCGATTTGGAGGCGGCCTGCCGCTTCTATGACAGATTGTTTGCTGCGGAAACGCACGTCAACTACGCTCCGCAGGGCAAGCCACTCGTTCGGCAGATCGCGCTTGGCGGTGCGCTGTTGAGCGTCCATCAAGCCGGTAATGGAATCGAGTTGGTCGCGAGGCAGCCCACGATTGGCTCTGCGGATATCTGCTTCCGCTGGGATGGCAGCATCGCGAGCGCCGTCGCATTGCTCAAGGAGCGGGGAGTCGAGATCATCGAGGGGCCGGTGCCGCGCCACACCGCCGCCGGTGTGCCGAGCCAGTCGGTGTATTTTCGAGATCTCGATGCGAACCTGATCGAGCTGATGGCGACCGACTAGGGGCGCGCTCATCGCAGGCGAGCCTCAACCCACATCGGCGATCTCGATGACGAGCTTGCCGCGGATTCCGCCGGCCTGCATCGCCTGGAGCGCCTCGCCGGCGCGCTCGAGCGGATAGCGGGTGATCGCCGGCATCCGCATCCGGCCGCCATCGATCAGCCGCGCGATCTCTCGCAGATGCGGCGCCACCCTCAGATGATCGAGAATCAGAAAATGCACGGAGAGGCCGCGCCGCTCCCCCTCGGCACTCAGCGCTGCAATGTCTCCGTCGTCGGTGACGGTGGCGATGATGACCAATCGGCCGCCGGGGGCGAGCGCATCGAGCAACTCGCCCTGCCGGCCCCCGCTCACGGCGTCGACCACCACATCGGTTCCCGCCGGAGCCCAACGCTTGAGCGCGGCGGCGATATGCTCCTGCGTGTAGTCAATGGCGAGCTCCGCACCGATCTCGCGCAGATACGCCGCGTTCGCCGCACGGCAGGTGGCCGCCACGCGCGCGCCAATCGCGCTGGCGAAAGCGGTGGCGAAACTGCCCAGCCCTCCCGAGGCGCCGTGAACGAGCAGCGACTGCCCGGGCTGCAGCGCTCCCATGTCGTCGCGAAACAGCGCCTGGTAGGCCGTCAATCCCGCGATCGGAATGCTCGCCGTCTCGCTCAGGCTGATCGAGACAGGTGCCTTCGCCGCAAGCTTCTCACTCACTCGAACGTATTCGGCAAAAGTGCCGCACTGTCCGCCGCGCCGGTCCGACATAAACACCACCCGATCACCGGGCTTGAAATCCTCCACCTCCTCACCCACCTCCTCGACGATGCCCGCGCCGTCGAAACCGGGCGCCCAGCGTGGCGCATAAGGCGGGTAGAACTTCACCAGGTTCCCCTCCATCTCCTTCCAGTCGGTGGGATTGACGCCGGCCGCTGCGACCCGCACGAGCAAGTCGCCGGGACGGCATTGCGGCTTGGGCAGGCTCCCCGGCGCGGCTTTGTCCGCTGCGCCGAATCCCTCCATCACGAATGCGCGCATGTGCTAGCCCTCGTAGCCGGCATCGAGCTCGTACCAGAGCTCGATGCCCTTCTCGACCGCCGCGCCCGCCGCTGCTCGCCAGTCACTGCCCGCGGCAGCCGCGGCCGCCAGCGATTCGTAGCCCTGCTCCCAGATATGAGTGTAAGTCGTCGTCTCGAGTATCTGCGTCACGCCGTCGAGCCAACGTGTCCCGAAGGTGTTCTCGGCGAACGCGGATAGGATCATCTGCGGATTGCCGGACTGGGCTTTGACGGTGATTGCACGAAAAAAGTCCGCCTGGCCTTCCGCCAAGCGCAACAGGACCAGACGGCGCGCGCTTCCGGCCGGCAGATAATAGATCGGCGCGCCGCAGCTGTAGCCGAGCAAGCCGACGTCGTAGGGGTTGTCCGTGACGATGCGCTCCGGACTGTCGTTCAGAAGATAGCGATCGTAGATGTTCGCGTGAAACGGATGGACCATGTAGCGCTGATAGCTTGCCGAGGATTCGTAAGCATGTTCCCAGACGAAATGCAGCGCGACGTCGGATTTGTTGTAGCCGATGGCGGAATGCAGCACTTCGGGAATGTAGCGCTGGGCGTTGCGCATCGAAGCCTGCATCGCCGCGACCTTCGCCGGCGGCGCCTTCGGATCGAGCGAATAGATTTCGAATCGCCGCAACATGGTCATACGGTCATCTGCATCGGGGTGGGATAGAAGAAGCGGCGTGTCCCGCCGGTGCGCAATTGACTCGCCCGCGCGGAATAACCCCACCAGCGTGGATCGGTGACGAACTCCTTTCGAATCAGATTGAAAGCGGAGTGATCCGCCACCTTCCAGGTAACCTGGATCAGCACATCCTCGTCAAGATCCGGCGAAGTCGAGTAGCAGCCGACCAGCTCGAGACCGGCATCCTGCATGATCGGAATGCCCTCCTCCTTGAGCAGCCTCAGCATGGCGATCTGCTGCGCCGGCTTGACGGCCAGCGTGTCGACTATGTAGATGGGCTTGAAATCCATGCGCTTCACTCTCTTGCGGCGTGCCGCCGCTTGTGCACGATCGCTTTAGTTCGCACCCAGGGCGTGCCTCGCGGCCACATAACCGAAGGCGATGCTGGCGCCGATGCTGGCACCCGCGCCCGGATAGCACGCACCGACCACCGGAGCCGTGGCGTTACCCGTTGCGTACAGTCCCTCGATCGCCGACCCGTCGACGCGCAACACCCGGGCATGTTCGTCCGTGACGAGTCCTCCCGACGTGCCGACATCCAGCGGCCAGACGGTTACCGCATAGAAGGGGGCTTTCTCGATCCTGCCGAGCGACGGGTTGGGTTTGACCGTGGGGTCGCCCATCAAGCGGTTGTACGCGCTCGCGCCGCGGCCGAAATCCTCATCGACGCCCGCATCGGCGAAACGATTGAATTTCGCGACCTCGGCCTCGAGTCCCGAGGGGTCGATGCCGCATTGCTGGGCGAGCTCCCGCAAAGTGTCTGCTCTCTTGAGATAGCCGTTGTCGATGAAAGTCTGAATGGACTTTCCGGACAGCAGCGGTCCCCAGGTATAGTGCGCCAGGGCGCGGCTTTCGAGGATGGCATAGGAAGGCACGGCGCCCGCGGCGAACATCTTTTGGCCGAATTCCATGTAGGCGCCCGCCTCATTGCCGACGCGACGCCCATGCTTATCGACGATGATGATGTGCGGCTTGCCCGATTCACCCGGCACGTGAAACCCGGCGTAGCGGCCATTGGGCAGCAGCGAACCCGGCGTCCACCACGCCTCGCGCATCAGATCGACATCGGCGCCGAGCTTCTGGGCCATCTGTATCGCCTCGCCGGTATCCCCCGGGTTCGCCATGGTCCAATCAACCGAGGCCGGAGCCGGCTGATGAGCTTGGCGCATCGCAAGGTTATGCGAGAAACCGCCCGTGTCGAGCAGGACGGCTCGACGTGCCTCGATCCTCTTCTCGCCATCGGGACCCGCGACAGTGACACCGGTGACGCGTCCGCCCTCGACGATCAGGCCCGTCATCGCGGTCGCCAGGCGGATCGGAATCTTTTCGCGCAGCGCGGCCTGCAGCATGCGCCCCTGCATTGCGTTGCCAGAGCCGACTCGGCGTTTGCCCGTGATCTTGTCGGCCGCCATCCGGGCCGCGAGCCGCAGCGCTGCCGCCTTGCCTTTCCAGGTACGCTTCGCAAGCGTCAGGTTCACGAATTCCCAGGAGTTGACCGGCATCGGCGGAAAGCCGTAGAAACTGCCGACTTTATCCTTCCACTCGCCGAGCTCGTTGATGTCGAAAAGCTCGCACATGAGTGAGCGGCCATATTCATGCCCACCGGGAGCGTTGGAGTAGTAGTCGGGCCAGTGCACCCAGATGAACTTGATCCCTTGATCGAGGAGAAACTGGATCGACTTCGGCGCTTCCTTGATGAACTTCTCGCGCTTGGCAGGGGGCGACGCCTTGCCGCCATTGGCGCCGATCAGCCCGTTGAGATAGGTCCGTCCCGCCTCCTCGCTGTCCTTCGAGCCATGCAGGGGGCTGTTCGGTATCCAGGCCACCCCGCCCGAATAAGCGGTGGATCCACCGAATACCGCCTGCTTTTCGATGATCAGCGCAGAACGACCGAGCGACTTGGCCGCGAGCGCGGCCGGAACCGACCCGGCGCCGCTGCCCACGATCACCAGATCGAAGCTCTCGTCGTATGCCATATCCCCCCCAAGTAAAACCTATCGGCGACCCGCATCGTATTGACCGCGGACTCCCCCAGTGGAGGGTCACGATACTGCTCTCTGCGGCACGGTGCTTGATGCCATACGACAGTCCGAAGGCATGGCGGAGGCCGCACCGCGGCCGCCTGACTGTCACACCGGATCAAGACAGCGCCGGGCGCTCGGGTACACTCACTGCTGCCGCAAGCTTCCTGGAGAACCCAATGGCAATATTCAAGCTGGTAGTCATGACCGGCCCCAAGCCGGGCCGCGATGAGGAATACAACGACTGGTACAACAATCAGCATCTCGCCGACGTAGTCGCCGTTCCCGGGTTTCGCTCGGCTCAGCGGTTCAAGCTCAAGGACGCCATGGGAAACGAACATCGCAACAGCTATCTGGCGATTTACGAGATCGACAGCGACAATCCAAAGGCCGTGCTGGATGATATGTTCAAGCGCAGCGGCACCCCGGCGATGGTGCTCAGCGAGGCACTTGACCTGGACAAGGCGGTTGTCGGCTTGTTCGAGCCCTGCTCACCCGTGGTAGAGGCAGGCGCGAAGCCCCGTAAAGCTGCTGCGGGTTGATCGAACGTGGCGGGTAGCGCAGAGCTGCCCAAGCAGATGCCCAACGCATTGCCGATCACCGTGGGCGCGGTGCTTCGCAGAAGCGTCGCCGCGGACCCCGCGCACGATGCGATCGCGACTTGCGCCGAGACGCTGAGCTACCGGGCGCTCGAGCAGAGAAGCGCAACGATGGCGCGCGCACTCGTCGCCATCGGCGCCGGCAAAGGCACGCGAATTGCTTTGCTCGCGCCTGACGGCATTCTCTGGCTCACCACGTTTCTCGCTGCGATGCGCATCGGCGCGATCGTGGCGCCGCTCAGCACGCTCTGCACCGCGCCCGAGCTCGCTTACCTCCTGCGACACAGCGATGCTCAAATTTTCATCGGCGTGCGCCGTTTCCTGCGACACGAGTACGCGGAGCGGATGAGGACGGCATTGCCGGGCTTGGCAAACGCTCGCGGGCCACTGCGCCTGAACGACGCGCCCTTCTTGCGCTCGGTCTGGCTCGACGATGCGACGGATGCCGACTGGGCCGGCTCGCTCGAGGCCCTGCTGGCGCGAGCGGCCGCGCCCGATGCCCCGGATGCCGGGCTGCTCGCGGCCATGGAGAACGAGGTCATGCCGAGCGATGATGCCGTCATCATCTATACGTCGGGGAGCACGTCGCAGCCCAAGGCGGTGCTGCACACGCAGCGATCGGTGGCACATCATCCGCAGATCCTGGGGGAACACTTCCGCATCAAAGCGAGCGATCGGATGATGCCCTTGCTCCCGCTGTTCTGGGTCGGAGGGCTGACCATGGCGCTCGAGGTTCTACAGGCGGGCGGAACCCTCCTCTATCCAGAATCTCCCGCGCTGGACACCGTTTGCGATTCGATCGTCACCCTGCGCGCCAACCGAATCAATACTTGGGGCCCGCAACTTGCCCGGCTGCGCACCGCGGTTGCGGCCCGCGGGATCGACGTCGAAAGCATCGGCGGCCTCGCTCAGCTGCGCGAGCCCAACGGCAAACCGATCCCGGCGGAGCGCGCCGCCAACATGCTGGGCATGACAGAGAGTTTCGGGCCACACAGCAGCGAACCGCTCGACACCGTGCTGCCCGCCCATCGAGCTGGATCCTCGGGCCGTGCCACCAGCGATTACGAGCGGCGCGTCGTCGATCCGGCCACGGGGGAAGTGCTCGCCCCCGGCCGCTCGGGCGAGCTGCAGCTGCGGGGCGGAGGGCTGATGAAGGGTTTCTACAAAGTCGATCCTCGTCAGGTATTCACTCCTGACGGTTTCTATCCGACGGGCGACATCGTACGGATCGAGGAGGATGGCCATCTGTTCTTCGAAGGACGGCGCGGCGACACGCTGAAGACGTCCGGCGCGAACGTTTCACGGCTCGAGGTAGAGGCGGCCCTGCGTGCGCTGCCCGAAGTGGCACTGCCCATCGTCGTCGGGCTGCCGGATGCTGAAATCGGCCAGCTAGTCGTAGCGGCGGTCGTGCCGACCGAGGGCAGCGCACCGACCGAGGCGTCGCTGCAGGAGGCACTGCGCGGGCGGCTGTCGAGCTACAAGGTGCCTCGGCGCATTCTAGTGATCGCGCCGGACGAGGTATTGTGGACCCCCTCCAACAAAATCAGGCTCGCCGACATGGCTAAAATGATCGCGACGCGTTTGGCTCAATAGGCGCTCCCGAGCGCGGCGCCCACCTGAGGCCCTTTGCGGCTCCGTATTCAGCCTGTGAGATCAAGTGTCGGACGTGCGAGTCCTATAAAATCGATGCAGCGCTCGAATAGGAGGAACGGTGGAAGAACCCAATATTGCTCCCGCGAACCAGCGGCTGCGCGATCGTCATGTCGTGATCACCGGGGCTGCGTCCGGCATCGGCCGCGCGATTGCCGAGTTGTTTCACCGCGAAGGTGCACGCCTCGCGTTGATCGACCGCGATGCGGCAGGCGTCAGCGCCGTCGCAAGTGCACTCGAGGCCGTATCGCTGCCCTTCGACCTCAGCAATTCGGAGTCGATTGCCTCGACCATCGAGCGCGCCGCGAATGAGCTGGGCGCGCTCGATGGGGTCGTGAACTGCGCAGCGATGGGCGTTGCCACGCCGATCACCGAAACCGACTTCGCCCTGCTGTCCAGATTCATCGCGATCAATCTCACCGCGCCTTATCTTCTGTGTCGAGCCGCACTGCCCCACCTTCAGAAGGTACCGGGTGCGACGATCGTCAACGTGGCGTCAGGCCAGGCGCTCTTGCCGAATGCGCCCAATAACACGGCTTATTCGGCGACCAAGGGAGGACTGGTGGCGTTCACCAAGGCGTTGGCGGCGGAAGTCGCGCCCCGGGTTAGGGCCAATGCACTTTGCCCGGGCGTCACCAACACGCCGATGGCCGCGCCGTTATTCGCAGGCTACGCCAAGCCCTCGGACGCGCCGTGGGTCAAGCAATACGCATTGCAGCGCGTCGCCGAGCCGATCGAGATTGCCCAGGCAGCGCTTTTCCTGACCAGTGCCGAGTCCTCGTTCATTACCGGGGTTGCCCTTGCGGTCGACGGTGGACGGACATTTCATTGAGCTCTCAGTACGACTGGTACGCGCCGCTCACAGCGCCGCCCTCGCGGCTGCCGGTGCGGTAGGATCGCCCATGACCCCGGTCGTCACGACGGTGGACCGGGCGGATTGTAGGTTTTTGACCGACAGCGCTGGCGATAGGCCAGGGCTTCACAGATAAGGAAGAAATGCGATGTCTGAACCGCTGCTGCTCAGAACGGAAACGGGCGGTGTCCTGGAGATCGTGCTCAACCGTCCTGCAAAGCTCAACGCCATCAACCGCGAGATGTGGGAAGGTATCCGCGATGCCATTGAGGACTTTCGCTCTCGCCACGAACTGCGTGTCATGCTGTTTCGGGCGAACGGGAAATACTTCTCCGCGGGCTCGGATTTGACCGATTATGACGGCGACTTCGAGGACAGCCCGATGCGCGCCCGCAACTGGATGCGACGCGATCTATCGGCCGGCATGCACCGGATGTTCGTCGAGATGGAGCGGATTGAAAAGCCTTTTGTCGTCGCGCATCACGCCATGTGCATCGGCGGCAGCCTCGAGCTGTCGCTGTCCTGCGATTTTCGATTGGCGTCCCGCAGTGCGCAGTATTGGTTTCCCGAAATGCAATTCGGGATGGTACCGCTGTCCGGAGGCATCAGCCGGCTGACGCGTCTCGTCGGCCCGCACTGGGCGAACTGGATGGCCGTTGCCAACAAGAAAATCAGCGCCGAGCGTGCGCTCGCCATCGGTCTCATCCACGAGATTTATCCGGACGAGACATTCGAAAGCGAGGTTCGCGGCTTCTGCGAAATGCTCGCGGGCCATCCAGTCGAGGCGACTGCGGTCGGCAAAATGGCGATTCAGCTCGCCGCCGATCTCGGTTCAGACGACGCGCGCCAGGTCGAACGGCTCGCGTTCAGCTCGCTCACGTTTGCGCCCGAGTACACCAAGCTGCACGAGAGTATTCGGGCGCGATTATCCAAGCATGACCCCGGTGAGAGGTGACTCATGAGAATTCGCCGATGAACGCTTCTGCGCAAAACCAGACACGCCACGCGGCCAACGCCGCGCGTCCGCGTTTCAATCCCGTGTTCGATGTGCCCACGCTCAAGGTCCCGCCCGGCAAGGCGCTTGGCTCCGTCCTCGCCGTGGTTCCGGCGGCGGACGGAGGCTTATGGATCCTCAATCAGGCCACGGTCCAACCGAACGTTCAAGGCCGCACATGGCTTCCCTCAGTCAACAGATTCGACTCCGAGGGGAACTTCGTCACGGCCTGGGGCGGCCCCGAGCACATCCCGCCCGTCAATGGGGTGTGCCAATGGCCCGACGGTCTCGAAGGACTGGAAGTCGACGGCGACGGCAATCTCTGGGTCTTCGGCTACAAGCCCGGTGACGATGCCGTACTCAAGTTCTCTCCCGCGGGAGAATTGCTCTTGCGGCTCGGGCAGCGCGGCATGCCGGGCAACGACGACAGCCGCACCCATCTGGGAAGGCCCACGTCTGCCTATCACAATACGGCGACGCGCGAGGTATTCATCTCCGACGGCTACGCCAACCATCGCGTGATTGCTTTCAATTCCGACAGCGGCGAGTTCACCCGCATGTGGGGCGCTTATGGCAAACAGCCCTCTGCGCTTGACGCCGCCGAGGGCTTCGGCAACCCGGTTCATAAGGTCGCCGCGGGTCCCGAGGGCCGAATCTATGTGGCGGATCGAATCAAGAACCGCGTTCAGGAATTCGAGTTGGTATCGGGCGGTGCGCGCTTCCTGCGGGAAGTGATCATCGCGCCGGGGACGATGCTTTTCGGTTCGGCATTCGACATTGCCTTCGCGCCGGGCGGCGGCTTCATGTATGTGGCGGACGGCTCGAACCGCCGCATCTGGATCGTCGAGCTTGCGAGTTTCGAGGTGCTGGGCTGGGTCGCCGGATTGGAAGACGTCGAAGGCGACATCAATTTGCCGACCCACTACGGGCTGATCCATCGGTTCAGCGTAGATGGCGACGGCAACTTGCTGCTCGCTTGCGTCGCCCGCGGAGTCAAACGACTGATCTTCCAGGGCATCCGCTAGGGCGAGGCGTGGTCGCGCGCCTCGCGCAGACCATCGTTGCCCATCACACGTCCTCAGCTTGCCTGGGGAAGCGCCTTGCGCGCTTGTTGATGAGCGGCCTCAGGTAAGAGGGGTCCGCCGCGTTGCGTCCGGGTGTCCCGTTGACGTGAACGTCAGCGATATCGGCGAAGGGGATGGGGCCTGCCTGCGGCATTCCCGACCACTCCACGATGCAATATCGCGTCGCTATCTTCCATTGATCCTCGCGGCGTTCCAGCCGATCGAGATAGCGCCCTCCCGCAACCCACAGGGTCTCGTCGACATTTCGCGCAGCGAACAGGTAGTAGGTCTCGGCGTGCGCGACATTGCCGTCGATCTCGCAGGTGTGATTGGTCAGGTGGTGCTGGGTGGAGATCTGTCCTTTTCCGTGCAGTGCGAAAACCCAATCGATGAACTCCTCGCGCGTCCCGACGAAGGCACCGTGATCGTCGATCGCATCGGGGTGATAAGCGGATAGCACCAGTTCTCGATCGAAACGGTCCACGCCCCGGCAGTAACGAGTCAGGCAGTCGAGGATGGCCTGCCGATCAATGAGATGCTGAATTTCTCCGATCATGCTCGATGCTCCTGAAGACGGTCACACTCGCGCGGTGGCGGAGAAACCCTCGGGCGCGGGGCTCATTGCACTGACTGCCCGCCGTCGATCACGAGTCCGTGGCCGACAACGTAGCGGGACCGCGGCGAGCAGAGCCAGACGGCGCCCTCGGCGATTTCCTCGGGCTCTGCCATGCGGTGGGCAGGGTTGGCGGCGTTGAGCGTCGCCTCGCCGCCGGGAATGATGGCGAAGTTCGCGTGAATAATGGCCGTGTTGACCGACCCGGGGCACAGCGCGTTGATCCTGATGTTGTGCTGCGCGTAGAAAAGCGCAGCCGATCGGGTCATTCCCGAGCACCGCGTGTTTGCTCGCGGTATACGCGGGCTTGTTGGGGACCCCTGCGATGGCGGCGAACGAGGCGAGATTGACGATTGCGCCTCCCCCCAATGTGCGCATGTGCTCCACCTCGCGCCGCATACAGAGGTACACACCGCGCACGTTGATCGCGAAGATGCGCTCGAACAACTCGGGATCCCACTGCGGCTCGACCTGCATTTCGATATCCACACCCGCATTGTTGATCGCGCAGTCGATACGTCCGCAGTCGCGAAGCGCTTGATCAAACAGTGCGTCGACGGCCTTGGCATCGCTGACGTCGCAAGCGACGAAGGTGGCCGTCCCCCCCTGCTCCTTGATTTCGGCCACGGTCTCTCGGCCGCCGTGGACGTTCACGTCGCTCACCACGACGCGAGCGCCCTGCGCGGCGAAGGCCTTCGCCGTCGCGCGTCCGATGCCCGCGCCCGCGCCGGTGACCAAGGTCACTTTGCCTGAAAACTCAGCCATCTTTCCTGTCCTCGCTCGTGAGCGGCGCTCGAGCGCGCGTCGATGGTAAGGTTGCGTTTCGGCTTGCGTCTTGACTTCACACGACTACTACCGGCCGCGGATTTGCGTGCGGCTAATCGGGAAGCCCAAAGATGATCACTTGAGCCGCCCCGATGTTCTGCCAGACCGTTTTCGAGGAGTTTCCGGACTCGACTGCGATGAGTTGTTTATCTCCGGCCGAATAAGTGGAAACTCCGCCCGCGATCGCTCCGCCGGTGTAAAAACTGTAGAGTTGCCGCCCGGTCTTCGCATCGAATACGAGCATCTGCCCGCCTCCCGTTCCGGTGAGCAGCAAACCCGACGCGGTGGTCGTCAGTCCCGCAAGCATCGGCACATCCGCAGAATACGTCCACCGGGGCCGGCCGTCTGCCGCATCGATCGCGCGCAACGAGCCGCGAGCTTGATCGATGGGATCTTGCAGGGCGCGCGCTCCCCAGGGTATCGCCGGAGAGGGCTTCTCCAGCGCAGTCACTGTAGTGCACCAATCCACGGAATTGACGAACAGCAGCCGGCTGCCCGGATCGTAAGCCGGTCCGTTCCACTCCACGCCTCCCATGGCCCCCGGGCAAAATCTCGTGCTTTCCGTCGTGGAGAATGGTTGAGTCACATTGATTTGCAGCGACACTTCCGTGCGGGCGATCAACTCGCGGCGAGTTCTGTCGTACAGGTAGAGATGGCCGTCCTTGCTGGCGACTGCCATGAATGCCCGACCGTTTTGCTCATAGAGGACGGGCGCGGCCGCAGTATCCCAGTCGTGCACATCGTGAGGATTCTGCTGCGCATACCAGATCAAACGCCCGGAGTCGGCGTCGAGCACGACCACCGAATCGGTATACAGGTTATCGCCGGGACGCGCGCGGTCATCGAAGTCCGGACCTGGATTGCCCAGCGAGACGAACAAACGTCCGCTGTCGCGCTCCACGGTGATCGTGCTCCATTGAGAGCCGCCACGGCGATCCGCGTCCGCAGTCACCGCGTCACCTCCGGAAGCTCCAGCCCGCGGGACTGCGTCGAACGACCACAAGCGCTCGAGCGTCGTCGCATCGAACGCGTGAACTCGCACGGTCGCGCCAAAATCGCCGCCCGCCTCGCCGATAAAGAGCTTGCCGTGAAAGATGACGGGTGCCGCACTGATAAAGCAACCTTTGGAGGTGTCGCACACCCACAGGTCCCAGAGCAGCTTGCCGTTCAAGGCGTCCAGGCCGATGAGATGACCGTCCAGAGTCCCCCGTATCACTGTGCCCTTATAGAGAGCGACGCCGCGATTCGCAGGAAGAAACTCGGTGCCGGTCGGCGTGTATTCGTGTGACCACAGCCTGCGACAGTTGGACGCATCGAGCGCATAGGTGTGGTGCGCGGTGGTTACGTACATGCGGCCTCTGCGGACTACCGGAGAGGACTGGAAGCTGCCGATCTCGCCGGTTTGAAATATGCATTTCGGCGCCAGGCGGCGCACGTTTTGCGGGGTGATCTGTCGCAGCGTTGAATAGCGTTGGCCATTGAGATCGAGGTTGTAGTACAGCCAGTCGCCGCTCGAGGGATTTTTCAGCTCCTCGTCGTCGGGCTCGGTGGATGTGGCCGCTGCAAAGCGCTTTGCCGCTGCGGGCAATGTTATCTGCGGCGCCGGATGCGCATTGGCGAGCGTCGAGGATTTCGAATCGCCGGCTGGCGCGTCCTCCAGTTTGTTGAGCTTTAGGATGTAGTCGGTTATCGAGCGGTTGTCCGCGGCGGAGAGAGTTCCCGGAGCGTCCAGCGGCATCGCTTGCGAAATCAGCTCATATAACGCGGCATTCTTTCCAACCCAGCGGTCCGCGAAGGCGAATCCCGATAACGCCGGACCAGCGCCGCCCGTCAAGTCGCTCGCGTGGCAGGAGGCGCAATGCGCTCGGTAGGCCGCCGCGCCATCGGCTTCCGCCGCGGCCGCGAGCGCTGGGTTGAGGCTTGCAAGAGCCAGTACGGCCGCGCACCCAAAGCCTGTTTTCGCAGGCCGCCGCAGGCGACGGGCGGGCCGATATTTGTCGATGGGCAAGGTATCCTCGCTTACGCCGCCAAGGCGGTCGCTATGTTGTTGGCGGCAATGAACGCGAACGTCAGCGCGGGACCGAGAGTCCCGCCCGAGCCCGGGTAGCAATCGCCGAAGACCGACGCGGATGAGTTGCCCGCGGCGTAGAGTCCTTGGATAGGGTCGCCCTGGCGATCGAGCACACGCGCATACTCGTCGGCCTTGAGTCCTCCTTTGGTGCCGAGATCCCCCAGGTCGATGCGGATCGCATAGTACGGCGGCTCATCGATCGGCCCGAGGCACGGATTCGGAGTGACGCGAGCATCGCCGAAGTAGCGATCGTAGACCTCCGCCCCTCGGCCGAACTCCGGGTCCACCCCGGTCCCGGCGTAACGGTTCATTTCGCTGATGACCCGGGCCAGCCGGCCGCCCTCGAGGCCGAGTTTCTCCGCCAATGCTTCGATGCTGTCGGCGCGATAAACGTAGTTATCCCACCAATCCGGTGGGATCTTTCTGTCCGGCATCACCGAGCTCGGCATGATGCCGCCGCAGGCGTATTTCGCGCGGTACGTCGCATCAAAGATCATCCAGCATGGGACATTGGCGCCGGTTCTGCGGTGATCCTCTATCATCGCGATGCCGAAGCGATCATAAGAGCAGCTCTCGTTGACGAACCGAGATCCCAGGCGATTGACGCAGACGCTGTGCGGATGTCGGTGGTCGAAGAACATCGGGTGCGTGATGTCGACGTTCGGCACGTCGCGCGCGGGCAACTGCATACTGGGCGCCCACCACGCGCACTCCATGAATTCCGTGGCGGCGCCTATCGCTTCGCCCGCCCGAATGGCATCTCCCACGTTTGCGCCGGGGGGCGTGAGACTCCACTTCGCGTCGGTCGGCACCGCCATGCAGCGATCCCGCATTGCCTGGCTCTGTTCGAATCCGCCCGCCGCGAGAACCACCGCTTTCGCGCGCACATACGCCATGGGACGGCTGCAGCTCAAGCCAACCCCCACCACCCTGCCTCCCGCCACATCGAGCCGCTCGAGACCCGTGTTCAAGAGTACCGGTACGCCGCGCCGGTTCAATTCTCTGCGCAAACCGGCGATGAGAGAAGCGCCCATGGTGGCTCGTCGGTCGCGCCGGGTCTTCGTTCGCCAGCGAATATCGAGCCAGTATTTCAGCAGAATCTTCGCCGCAACCCATTGCCAGCCGGAGCGGCGCTGCGACAGCGCGAAGGACTGCCCAAGATCCAGCGAATAACGGTTGAACATTTTGAACGCAGATGGGAGCTCGCGCATCGCGAGATAGTCATCGCCCAGCAATCCGCCGTCGGTTTCAGCTGGAAAGAGCGCACGTCCCGCGCCGGCGCCGGGCGCATTCGAAAAATAATCGGGAAGGTCGGGGATGACGTCGAACCGAATACCGACATCCGAAAGATACGACACCATTCGCCGGCCATTCTCGACATAGGCACGCAGTCGCTTCGGATCCGCACCCTGCGTCACGGCGCCGAGATAGGCGAGCGCCTTCGCTTCGTCATCAATGTGCCCTGCCAAACCATGATTCGGAATCCACAGACCGCCGCCCGAAGCCGCGGACGTTCCGCCGTAGCGGTGGGATTTTTCGACAACGATGGCGCGAAGGCCTAGATCCGTTGCGCGCAGGGCGGCCAAGAGGCCCGCCCCGCCGGATCCCGCCACGACTACGTCGTAAGCGTCGTTCATAGCCCAGCCCCCTTCCGCCGTGCACCGCAGGCTCGCCCTGCAGCGCAGGCTTTGCATTTCGCTCTAGAAGTTGAGTTTCAAGCCCGGCTCGGGCCAGCGCGTACGGACGAGCTTGCCGCCGCCCGACAACGTGATATAGGCGGTGCGCATATCCGCGCCGCCAAAGGCGATGTTGGTTACGAGTTCGTCGGGGAAGGCTATATGCTCCACGCGCCCGTCGACGGGATCAACGACCGCAACACCGCCCGTCCAGAGCGTTCCGATACACAGCTTGCCAGATGCGCTCACCGCCAAACTGTCGAGGCCGAGGTCCCCGGGCACGGTGGCGAGCACCCGGTCGGGGGCGCCCCGCACACCCGTCCCGGGCGCGAGCTCTCCGGGCCCGGCAAGAGCGAAGCCAATCACTCTCGTGGTTCGAGTATCGGCTACATAGACGGTTCTCCCATCCGGCGACAAGCCGACCCCGTTGTATGAGACGGCTCCGAACCCGCGGCCATTCACGGCGGTCGAGAACCCCAGGCGGATGGAGGAACCGTCGGGTCGACAGTAGAAGAGGCCGCTCTTTCCCCAGGATCGCGGCCGGATTTTTCCAAAATCCGTGAACCACATCCCCCCTGCGCTATCGAACACGAGGTCGTTCGGTGCGCCGAGCGTAATGTCGCCGCAGCGCTCGTACAGACGGTCTACTCTGCCGGTCGCCGGATCAATGCGCTCGATTCGGCCGACGGCGTCGGGTCCGTCATCGAGATGGCAGCCGAGCTCCCGATCGATTGCCCCGCTGTTGCACACATAGATCGCCCCGTCCGGCCCGAGCGCCGCGCCGTTCGGACCGCCCCCGGTCGCCGCAACCACTTCCGTGCGGCCCTCGCCCCAGACACGCGTAACCCGGCCGGCCGCGATTTCCACGACGATGATCGAGCCGTCGGGCATGACCACCGGCCCTTCGGGAAAGGCGAGATGCTCTGCCACTACTTCGAATTGCATCCGATCCTCCGATTAGCAGGCGTCGCGCGCCGGCCGACGTATCGCATGGGGACGTATCGCATGGGATTGGGCGCGGCAGCGACGCGCGACAGCTTCAGCGGCCTGCGCTTTTCGGCATCAACGCCGCGAGCTCGGGTAAGGTACCGACCGGATTGCCGCAGGCAAGCCCTGCGTCGATCGTCAACGTTTGGCCCGATACACCCGAGGCGAGATCGGACGACAGAAACAAGATGCCCTGGGCAATCTCCGCCGGAGACAAGGACCGCCGCCCATCCGAGGGCGCGTCGAAATGTGCCGGACCCTTGCCAAAGGTCGCGACTCGCGGCGAAAGAACGCTGCCCGGTGCGACGGCGTTTACCCGAATGCCATACGGCGCCCATTCGACCGCCATTGTTTGAGTCAGGGCGATGATCCCCGCTTTTGCCGCTCCGTAAGCCCCGTGGAAGGGTGCGCTGCGCAGACCGGAAACAGAGGCGAGATTGACGATCGACCCACCCGAGCGCCGCTCGATCATGCGCCGGCCCAGGTCCGCGCAGAGGCGATAGACATAGCCGATGTTCAGTGCGAAAACATCGTGGAAGTCCTCATCCCGACCGTTTTCGAGCCTGCCCCATTGATGCGCCTTGGTGCCGCCCGCGACGTTCACGAGCATGTCGATGCCGCCCATTTTCGACCACACCGTCTCGATCACCGGCGCGGCCTGCGCCGGATCGGTGAGGTCGGCGATGAAGGTCTCGCACCTTGCCCCAAGTCCCGTGACGATATCGCGTGTCGCGCTGTTGAGCGCTTCGTTCTGGTCGAGTGCCGCTATGGTCGCGCCCGCCTCGGCGAAGATGCGTGTGACCGCACTGCCGATGCCCCCGCCGCCCGCGCCGCAAATCAGCGCGACCTTGTTGCGAAAGTCGATTCGAAGCATGGATCTTCTGTCCGTCTCGATGCGCGCCTTGATTACGAAGACTTACCGGCCGACAAATAGTCGCGAATCGCCCGATGAAAATTCACCAGCACGCTCTCCTGCAACGGGTTGGTGCGTGCGGCACTGAAGCCACGGGACTTCATCCCATGATGTACGTGCTCCATGTTCGTGAAATCCTGCGTGAGGATCAATCCGAGAGAGTCGCAGTCCTGCCAGCGCGCATACACTTCGTGCTCGACCTGCGGCTCTCCGCCCGGCACGTAACGCACCATCGACCAGATGTCGAAAATGCACGATTCGTGGTCGTCGCCGTTCGGCCGTACGCGGTAAAAGATCGCAGCGTCCGGACCCATCAAAAAAAGGAAATTTGGAAAAACATGCCAGTCGTAGCCTGCATCGGCCGCCTGTTGAGGCGTGATGTTCGGCCATCCCGCACCCTCGGCGATGGCTGCCTCTCTCCAAAACTCCACCATCTTCCCGAGGGCGACTTCGGGTGAGGTGTCGGCAGGCAGCTCGGTCATCAGCCGATGTGTCGCCGCCACGGCCCGCGGCGACCATATCGCTTTGAGGGTTCTTTCGAATTCGTCCACTCCGGCGACGATGGCCTCTCGATAGTCCGTAGGAATCGGCATTCCGGTTCGCGCCGCGGGCGATCCCCACATCCGATTGAGCTCGGGCGGATAGCTCATCATTCCGTGGTCGCCAAAGGTGTAGCAACGCGAGACATCGTCCTGATAGCGCTGCAGTTGCGCGTGGGTCGCCGTGACGTGGTAGAACTCATTGAAGGCTTCCACCGCGACTTTCCAATTGCACTTCACGATGACCGTCTTGAACCAACGGGTGCGCAATTTCTCGAATTCATAGGGCGCGCAGCGCTCGGCTACCGGATCGAGGAATTTGGCGAGCGATTCAGCCTTCTCATCGAGATTGATGAATATCCAGCCCCCCCAGGTATCGACCAGCACCGGCTTCAGCGCGATATCAGCGTCGGTCATATGACTGCAGTTGGCCCAGTCGTGCCGCTCCGTGACGCTCTTGATCGTGCCATTCAGATGCCAACGCCACCCGTGGAAGCGGCATGCGATTTCCTGAATCTGCCCTTCCGCATCGAGTATGCGCCGGCCACGATGCTGACAGGCATTGTGAAAGGCGCTGAAGCCATGTTCGGAGGTGCGGATGACGATGACTGCGTCATCGCCGATGTCATATGTCAGATAGCTGCCAATGTTGCGCAGCTGCTCGACGCGGCCTGCCATCTGCCAGACTTTCGGCCAAAGCCGCTCCTTCTCGAGTTTCGCGATCTGCGGAGAAAGATAGATATCCTTCGGCAGCAGGAAATCCGCGCGCTGAGTACCTGTCGACGCGGGAATCGATGCTTCAAGTGTCGCCATTACTTTACCTCACGAACATTTCGCCCAGCACCAATTGCCGGATTTGTGAGCCGGGATCGCCCGTCCCAATCTACCTGTCCGAACTCAATACTTCTTGATGCCAGGTGCCAGGAGCGGGACCGAACGCGACAGGAGGACCGCCAAACCCGCTCAAACGTAGCTCACCGGCCGCTAACTTCGGGACTTCGGCATGCCAAGCGCGTTTTCAGCGATCAGCGACCGGTGGATCTCGCTGGTCCCGCCATAGATGGTCATCGCGATTGCGCGGCGCATCATCGACTCGACCACGTCGAGGTCCGCGTCGGCCCCGCGGACCGAGGATTCGGGAGCGGCGAGCTCGAGGATCGCGGTGGCGTCCGCCAGAAGCGACTCGGTGGTGAAGAGCTTGGCCATGGGTCCCCAGGTGAGTTCGTAGCGTCCCTCGACCGCGCCCCACACTGCGCGGCTGCACAGGACCTCCGCGACCAGGCTGTGGGTCGCGGCGCGGGCGAGTACTCGGCGCACGTGCGGCTGAGTGATCGGAGCTGGGCGATTCGAGCGAGAACGCTTCGCCCAGGCGAGCGCTCGGCGCAGCATGGCGAGCTGCGCAAAATGATAGTCCGAGCCGCCTTGCTCGATTTGCAGCGCTGAGGCCATCACTTTGGCACCGCCGCCCACTTCGCCGAGGCGATACATGTCCGACACGCGGACGTCACTGAAATAGACGATGTTGGTGCGTTCGTCCTGCAGCGTGTAAACCGGTTGAATCTCGATCCCCGCGAGGCGCAGCGGCATGATGAACATCGTCAGCCCTTCATGCTTTTTACCCTCGTTGCTGGTGCGCGTGAGCAGGATGATGTAGTCCGCATTGTGGGCGTTGGTGGTGAACATCTTCTGCCCGTTCAGCAACCACCCCTCGCCGTCGCGCACCGCACTGAAGCGGGCGGCAAACACATCGGAGCCCGCACCGGGCTCACTGAAGCCGAGCGCACCGAGCGCCTCGCCGGCAACGATGCGCGGCAGGATCTCCGCTTTGGCCTTCGGCTGCGACCAGAGCAGGGCCAGCTTGCCGACCATCTCGGTCACCGCCGCAGGAACGCGGGTCCAGCCCATGTCTTCCCAAAGGGCGGCGGCGGCCATGACGTCGTAGCGCGACCGCGCCGGCCTGCCGCCGGGGACTGCAAGGTCAGGGAAAGCATAGCCTGCCGCAGCCAGCTTCTGGTGGAAGCCGGGATGGTGGCCGGCAGTCGAGAAGTGCTTCTTCTTCGCGATCTCAGGCGTCATGTTCGCCTCGACGAAGCGGCGCAACTCGGCGGCATAACCTTCCGCCTGTGCGCCGTAGCCAAAATCCACGCCGCCGATATCACCGGCGGGCGGCAACGGCACGGCGCTGCCGTCAAAGCGCCGAGCGGCGATCGAATCGAGGTGCTCGTGTGGATCGCCCAACAGCAGCGCGATGAGCTTGATGCGGCGGAAATAAAGTTGCACGTCGTACTCGAGCGAGACACCGTAACCGCCAAACGCGCGCACGGATCGCAGAGCTGCGCGCTCGGCTGCGCGCCCCGTCCACCACCACGCCATGGCGACGGCTTCGGCAGCATCGCTGCGTTTTTCCGCGATGGCCCAGATCGCACGGCGCACCAGGAGCCGGGCTCCATCGATATCCGTCGCCGAATCGGCCAGCGGATGGGCAACGCCCTGGAACGAGCCGATCGCGCGGCCGAACTGGACGCGCTCGCACGAGTAGGCTCCGGCCAGCTCGAGCGCACGGCGCGCCATCCCCGCGAGCAGCGCCGCAGCCAGCAACTTCCATTCCTCGACAGCGGCCGCATGCAGTGCCCGAGCCGCCTCACCCGAGGCCAAGACGATGCGCTTGCCCGGCTCGGCGGAGAGATCGATCAATTCAACCGGGCTCGGCGCCGCGGCGCGCCTCGCTCCAATGCCGCTGCGCTCCAGGACCACCAATGCATCGCCCTCGAGCGCGAGCACCAGCGAGGCCACGGCACCCGCGGGCAGCAGCTGCGGCTCGCGGGCCACGACAGGCCTCAGCGCGAGCGTCGCCACCTCGCACCCCGTGGCCCGTTCCACCAGTGCCGGGTTGGCGCCTGCCCGCTGCAGCAAGGCGGCGGCGACTATCGCCTCAGGCAGGGGAACAGAGGCGAGGTGGCGGCCCGCTTCTTCGGCGACCAGCGCGGCCTCGAACAGGCTCGACTCATCGCCGTCCGCGGCGCGCATGCCGACGAGTCCCATGGAGACGACCCTCTCCCACAAGGCCGGATCGAATCCGCCGCTCGCCTCGGCCGCGCGAACCTGCACCGAAGTTGATCGCTCGGCGAACAAGCGCGCGACCGTGTCGCGCAGGAGATCCTGACTTTCAGAGAGGTTCAGCTGCATGGTGCATGTTCGAACTTGGAGATCACGGTTATCTTGATGTCACGAGACAGACCTCGCGGGGTTGTCGCGTCCGGCATCACTTCACTTCAAACACGAGCATCACGTTGCCCGGCATGCGGCCGGCGAATCCGTACCCCGATTCGACGATCAACGTCCCGCCCCATACCACGGGGCCGGCGCCTCCTCCCATCGAGCCGCCATGAGCCGATCCCCCGCCCACGGTCACCGCAGTTTGAGTGGTGTCGTATTGCCAGAGCTTCTCACCGGAGCGTGCGTCGAAGACTCTGAGTTCGCCATCGCCTGCGCCCGCAAACAGAAGGTCACCGCTTGCCGTCACGGGAGCCGCCATGCCGGGCGCGCATTGCGCTCCGCGATCTTTGCACACATCGGCATCGATCGGTGCCCGCCAGAGGACGCGGCCGTCGTGCACGTCAAGCGCGTAGAGTCCCGGCTTCGCCGCTTCGTCGTGCACACCTCCGTCGGGGACATCGTTGACCGGCACAAACAGCATATCCTCTCGGGTCGCCAGCCCAAAATAGACGCCTCCCATTAATCCTCCGCGCCCAACCCGGGTCTTCCACAGCAGGTGGCCCGTGTCCGGATCGACTGCGTGCACCCATCCGGATTTCTGTCCCGCAAATACCCGCTCGCGCCCGCGTGTATCGGCCGCCAAAATCGCCGCCGTTCCGAAGTCATGGTCGGGCCCGTCTTCTCGCGGGCAGTTCGGCTTCTCCTTGAGCATGCAGCCGACATTCCATGCATCGTGTCGGGTCGCCTGGTAGGACCATACGATCTTGCCGGTATCGAGCCTCATCGCGACGATGGCGTCGCTGAGCTGCGGCGCCGGCGAGGTATAGCTGTCGCCGGTACCGAAATAAAGGAGTCCGCGTCGCTCATCGATTGCCGGCGCACCCCATACAGCGGCGCCCGCTGGAGCGTACATTTTCTCGCCACTCGAGGTCGTCCCGCGAAATACCGCCTGCGGCAGCAGATAACTCTGCCATACGCGTTTGCCGGAGCGCGCCTCGTAAGCGACGATCGATCCGCGAAAAGTGCAGCAGTCGTATTTGCCCGGAACTCCCTCCTCGATCGAAGAGACGGCGACATACAGCCGATCGCCCTTGAGCACCGGCGCCGCCGTCAGCGTAGAGGTCGGATGCGCATCGGCCTGGTCCCGCCAGAGGAGGGCCCCGGAGATCGCATCCACCGCGTAGATGTTGCCGATGAGGTCGCCGAAATAAACGCGCGGACGGGCCCCCGCATCGCCTCCGTTCCAGGGAGATACGACGATCCCGGTGCGCACCTCCGCCAACGCGTGGAACTGCCAACGCAGACAACCGCTGCCCTGCTCCAACGCATAAACGCTGCCATCTTGGCCGCCCAGGTAAATGGCGCCGCCGGCGAGCGCCGGCTGCGAGGCCATCCGAATCGCGCCCTCGACACCGAACGCCCATTTCAAGCGCAGGTGCACGATGTTCGCGGCGCTCAAGCCGGAAGAGCGAGCATTCACGTAGCGCGTATTGGCGGGATCGAATCCCCAGCCGGAAAACGGCGGCGGTCGACCGAAATCGAAGTCCGCCGAAGCGCCCTGACAACGGGGAGGCAGCAGCTTGGCCTCAGCCGGCGCGCGCGCGCCGGCGAGAAACTCCACGACCGCCGATTTCTCTTCGTCGTCGAGCCCCTGAGCTTGGATGCGCATGGCTCCCGTGGTCAACGTGCCGTAGATCGAAGCCGGTGTCATCAGCTTCAACAAATAGGCATCCGGCGCGCGGGCGCCCCCATGCTCATGACACGGCGCGCAGACATCGTTGAATATCTTCTCCCCGCGCGGATTCGGAACGTGCGGCACCACCGCCGGGGGGTGATCCTGGGCCGAGGCTGCTCGCGCGGCCAAGCACATCGACGTCATCAGCAAGATCAGACCGGCGCGCATCAGTCGCCCGCAGCCGCCGCCAGCACTCCGCGGGCGCCCGCGACAGCCCGGGCGGCGCGCTGCATCGGGCTCAAGGCCGATCGCAGGCGGTTGACCGGTGCTTCAATCGACAGCACGGCATCCCGCGGCAGGTGCCGGACGAAACTGACTAAAGGAAATTCCCCCTCACCGGGGAAGTTGCGGTTGAACAGTGCTTCATCGCCCTGCGCGCTCTCGGGCTGGTCCAGCGGGCCGTCGCTGATCTGCGCATAATGAAGGAGCGAGGCGTCCACGGCGGCCAGATCGGCCGGCCGGCCGCCGTTTCGCATCAGATGCAAAATATCGACGTTCAGCTGGATGTTCGGCTCGTCCGCCAGACGAATCAACTCGACCGCGGCACCCAGCGTTGTCGTGGTGCTGTAGCGGAACCACTCGAGCACCACCGTCAAACCCGTTTGCGCGGCGAGCTTGCTGAATGACCCCAGGGTTTGCGCCGCGGCTGCGGTCGCGTCGGCGGGAAACAAGTTGAGCGAATTGATGGTCCGCGCCCCGAGCAGCGCGGCGATTTCCAAAGTCTCGCGATAGTCCTCGATCTTGACCCCGGGCTGAATCATGAACGTGTCGACGTTCCATACGGACAATCCGAGGCCGTCCAGCCGCATCTTGAGTTCACGCGCCGCCGCGACACTCTCGACGCGCGGAAATACGTACGGAAACGCCGCCGCCTGCTCGGCGGGAATCTTCACGAACAGACATACATGATCGCAGCCCAAGGCGGCCGCGATGTCCGCGAATTCCGTCGGCGTCGTTTCTGTAATCGCCAGATGATGAAGCGAGATGCGCATCATCTCAGCAGATAGAAGAGCGCGAACAGCAGCACCCAAATGAGGTCCACCATGTGCCAGAAGGCACCCCCGCCCTCCATCACCGCGACGTAGCTTGCGCCGGGATCGTCGCGGCGCGAGCGGGCCAGCAGATACATCAGCACCCCCATCCCGACCAGCACGTGCAGCAGGTGGATGCCGGTGAACATGTAGTAAAAGCCGTAGAACTCGTTGGTGTTGAGGGTGATGCCCGCGGCGATCTTGCCGCCCCATTCGAACGCCTTCGACACGACGAACGCGCCGCCGCAAGTCAGCGCGAACATGAGCAGTCGCGCCGAACGACTCCGCGCGCCCGCGCGCGCGGCGATCACGGCGCGCGCGACGAATAGCGAACTGGTGAGAAGCAAGACAGTGTTGAGAAGGCCAAAGCGCCGGTCGAGGGTCGCCTGCGAGATGCCGAAGAGCACGACATTCTGTGCCCGGTGCACCAGGAACACTGCGAAGAACGCCGAGAAGGCGAACATGTCGCCCAAGATCAGGACCCAGACCCCCGCCTCGCCGGGGATGTGCCCCGCGCGCGTCCGAGGGAGTATCGTCGGCTGCATCGTCCGGGATCAGGCCGGCCGCATTTGGCGCAGCAGGGCCCGGCGCATGGCCCAAAAGTTGATGCCCATCCAGATACCGAAGGCGATCGCCGCCACCCAAAAAGAGATCGCCCCGTTCCATGCAAAGGGGCCTCTCTTGAATAGAGTGACCATGCAGCCCGGTGTCGCGAGTATTGCGGTCCAGACGTTCGCATAACCCACCCAGCGCGGGAAAATCGGATCCGCATTGCGATCGGCGAGCACCGGGATCGCGCTCGAGAGCAACTGCACCGTGCCGGGCAGCGAGGGTCCCACGAACATGATGAAGCCGAAATCATTCAGCACCTGAATGATCTCGTCCGGCCGCTCCGGCCGGTACGCGGCCGTGCTGAAGAGCATCTCGGCAATGACCAGCGGCACGAAACCGAGCACCGCGCTCGTGAGCATCGTATAGGTCCACAGCCTCGAGGGGTGTTCCATGCGGGTCAGCTGCATGGCGAGCGCGCAGTAGAACGGCATGACCCCGGAAGCGGCGGCCAGGAGGCACAACCCTCCCACGATGATGCCGGTGGCGTTGCTGCGATAGATCGCGGCCACCGCCGCGCTGGACAGCGCCGGATCGAGGGGCGGCAGGAAATGCATCAGCGGCCACATGCCGACAAACATGAGCGCGGTGGACGCGATGCCGATCCACGCACATGCAAGCTGCGCTCTATAGTTCATTGTTTTCTCCCTGATGGCTCCGTGACGAAAGTTTTGCGCTACGACAGCGCGAGCGGCATCTTGCGGACTCCGTGAATCAGATTGTCGCGTACGAACTCGACGTCTCCATCGAGCTCGATGCTCGTGCAACGGCGGAGCAGTTGCTCGAACATGACCTTGAGCTCGAGCCGCGCGACGTGCAGGCCGAGACAGGTATGCGCCGCGGTGCCGAACGCGATGTGTTCGTTGGGTGAGCGCATCACGTTGAATGCCTCGGGCGCCTCGAACCTCGACGGATCGAAATTGCCGGATCCGAGCACCAGGGCGACGGGGTCGCCCGCGCGAATCGTCTGGCCGTGCAGTTCGAAGTCCTGCAGCGCCAGGCGGACCGTGTGGATGGTCGGCGCCGACCAGCGCAGTATCTCCTCGATCGCGCTCTCCGGCAGAGTGCCGTTCCCCGCACGCAGCCGCGCCATCTGGTCCGGCCTGAGCAACAGCGCGTGCAGTCCAAAAGCGATTGCGTTGCGCGTCGTCTCGTTGCCGGCGGCGGCAAGCTGCAGCATGTAGCCGCAGACCTCGTCGTCGCTGAGTCGGCCGTCGGCTCGGCCCTTTGCTATCGCCGTCATCACGCCGCCGTCCGGATCCCTGAGCGCGTCGCTCCGAGAGCTCCAGTCCATAGCCCCACAGGCCGTCGAGCGCCTCGTTGGAAATCGCCCCGCGTCGGCGTGAAATGCGTATCCAGAGGAACCGTGATCATGTTGGTCCACGCGAGGACCTGCTCGCGATCCTCGGGCGGAATGCCGAGCAGATCCGAGAGCGCCTCGAGCGGCATATAGCGAGCCACGTCGGTCACGAAATCGATTCTGCCCATTTCGAGCGCGCGCTCGACCAGCCGTGTGGCGATCGCTCGGAACTGCTCCTCGAGCGTGTTGATTGCCCGCAGCGAGAACATGCGATTGGTGACCGTCCGATTGTTTCGATGCCGGGCCCCGTCCATGGACATCATGGTCGGTTTGCCGCCGCACTCTGCGACCGTCGGATCAAACCGGCGCACGGAAGTGCCCGCCTTATTGGAGAACCGATCAGTGTCTCTGATGATCGCCACGATGTCGGTATAGCGAGTCACCACCCACACGCCGTCAATGAACAAGGGTTCGTCCTTGAGCGACTGCCAATAACAGGGCCGCTCATCGCGCAGCTCGGCGAACAGATCGAGCGGCAACCCCGACGTCCAGGGGTCGCCTTGCGCATACAGATCCGGGTTGAAAATGCCGAGATCGCTCATTTCGCGGGCGCCACCATCGGCGGCTAGACCAAGCTACCCGGCGGGACACCAAGGAACGGCCGGCCGCCGATCTGCTCGCGCCCTAACTGCGGTACTCGCGGAGACAACGAGTAAAGCGCGAGCAACGTGGCGCAGGCGACAACGACCCAGGCCTCGAAGATGAAGCGCAGCACCCGCGGCGCCGCCCGCAACTCCATGAACTCGAGCCCGATGAGACGTGCTTTCAGAAACGCGATCAGCAGCACGGCCGCGCTCGCCAAGCGGTACTCACCCGAACTGCGGGCCGACTCCCAGGAAAGGAGCGTCGCGGTGAGCAGCACGAGCCACACCACCGCGACGCGCGCCGGCGCATCCCTGAATCGTCTCACCGAACGTCGATGTTGTAGAGCTTGGCGGCATTGAGAGAAAAGATCTTGGCGCGCTCTTCCGCAGTCAGCTCGGCAATCACATCGACCAAGTACTCGAGACCGTCCGGGAACAGACAGGCGGGATGCGGGAAGTCAGTCTCGAACATGATGTTGTCGGCGCCGAGCTGCCGCACGGTGTTGACGAAGTTCTGCTTCTCGAAAAAGGAACAGGCGTAGATCTGACGGCGGAACACCTCTCGCGGAGGAGTTTGGTAGTCAAGCCCGGCCTCGATGCTCATGTAGTCCAATGCCTCGAGCAGATAGGGAATCCAACCCACTCCACTTTCGACCGAGACGATCTTGAGGTCGGGGAATTTCTCGAGAAAGCGCGAAGCGATGATGGTGCCCATGACGCGCAAATTGCCGATGAACAGCATCACGCTGCCCATTGCCATTTGCTGGTTGGGGGTGAAGCCCGGCAGCGAGCCCTGGAAGTACCAGGACACCGATTCATCGGATGCGCCGATATGGAAATTGATCGGCAGCTTGTTGGCGACGCACAATTCCCACAGCGGCGTCCAATGCGGATCGGCGATCGACGGCAGACCGTGGGCATGTGTGTCCGGATTCCAGTTGATCCCCCGCATGCCCATCTTCACGCAGCGTTCCGCCTCCTTCAACGTCTCTCCCAAGTCCCACCACGGCAGCATCGCCATCGGGAAGATGCGGTTGCCGGAGCTCACCTGCATCTCACCCATCGCGTCATTGAAGATCTGCATCGCCATCAAGCGCAGCGCGGGATCGGACTTCATGGCGTTCTGTCCGCTGAAGCCGAGAATGTTGGGATAGGCGATCTGCGCGTAGATGCCTTGCTCGTCCATCATCTTGACCCGCGCGTTCACATCGTAGGCGGCCGCACTGATGCCGGGAAACTCCGTCGTGACGTACTCGAAGCCGCGCGTCTTGGTGCCGTCCTTCATGACCGCCGAGGCGGCGCCGGTGTTATAGAGAAAGATATCCTCGTCGATGACCCAGCGCTTGTCCTGCCCGGTGCCGATGATGCGAGGCATCCGGTTCTTCATGCTGAGCGGCGCGCGCTCCGTCCACAATTCAGGCCACTCGCTGATGTGCGTGTCGACGTCGATGATCTTGATGCCGGCAAGCAATTCGCGCGCCGTCGGCTTGGATTTGCGCAGCGATGTTACGTTTTTGCTCATAAATTACACTCCTGATGGAAACCGCCAGCCTGATACCTTTCGCAAACTACTTCTCGACGTCACAGGACAACGCTGCAGCGCGCCACCTACGTCCGACCTGCCTCATAGGTTCGCTCTAAACCGTGAAACGAGCCCTGCTCGCGCCACTTCGCCAGGCGATCGATATAGGCGAGCGGTCCTGCCGGGTGGAAGAGGTTGTGCCGCAGGGACTTGGTCACGTGTCCGTCATAATTGTAGGCGCTTGGAACACAGTTCGCCTGAAACGCACGCCACATCGCCTCTCCGGCGACGATCTCCTCGACCCAGGCCTTCTCGTCGGCCTCGTTCACGTCGAGTGCTCGAATTTGGTCATCGAGGCAGCGCCGCACGACGTGCGCAAGATGACGGGCCTGCTCGTCGGTAACGTGCAGGTAATTGTACGTGGCGCTCGCCTGGACCACGCTCAGCATGAACAGGTTCGGAAAACCGCGCGTATGAAGCCCGAAGAAAGTGCGCGTGCCATCCGCCCAGCGCTCGCTGAGCCGCTGACCCTGCCGGCCGCGGATTTCGAACCCGGTGAGCTTTGTGTACTCCATCAGAAAATCGAACCCGGTGGCATAGATCAAGCAATCTATGGGGTACTCCCTGCCGTGAACGACTACCGCGTTCGCCGTGATCCGTTCGACCCCGGCGCCCTGGGTGTCGACCAGCGTGACGTTGGCCCGGTTGAATGCGTCGAGATACTCATCGTGGAAACAAGGCCGTTTGCACAGATAGTGGTAGTACGGCTTGAGCGCCTCGGCGGTCGCCTTGTCCTTGACGATGCTGTCGACCCGCTGGCGCGCTCGCGCCATTTTCCGCATTTCCGAGCGCTGCAGCGCGGCCGGATCGATGGTCTCGCGCGGTTGGCCGGGAGCGGGCAGCATGTGCTTCGCGATATCGGTCCAACCGTCGTCGACCAAGTCGACTTCCCAGTAGCTGCCGGCCATGATCGACGTGAAATTCGTCATGCGCTCTCGCTGCCACCCCGGCTGCAATGAGCGCGCCCAGTCGGGATCGGTGGGGCGATTGGCACGCACGTCGACCGAGGCCGGCGTACGCTGGAACACGTAGAGATGCTCGGCAGATTGGGCCAGGTGCGGCACCGCTTGAATGGCGGTCGCCCCCGTCCCGATGATGCCGACGCGCTTGTCCGCGAGTCCGGTCAGGCCGCCCTTCTCGTCACCTCCCGTATATTGGTAGTCCCAGCGGCTGGTGTGAAAGGCGTGTCCCGCGGAAGTTCTCGATCCCCGGTATGCCGGGCAGACGCGGCTTCTGTATGAAGCCGCAGGCGCTGATCACGAAGCGCGCGGCAATGCGGTCGTCGCGGCTCGTCGCCGCTATCCAGCGCGCGCGTTCCTCATCCCATGCAAGGTCGGTGACGACGGTCTGGAAAAGCGCGCGCGAGTATAGATCGTAGCGCTGCGCGAGCTTCCTGCAGTGGGCAAGAATCTCCGGCGCCCTCGCATATTTCTCGCCGGGGATATAGCCCGTCTCCTCGAGCATCGGCAGGTAGATGTAGGATTCGACATCGCAGGCCGCACCGGGGTAGCGGTTCCAGTACCAGGTGCCGCCGAAGTCGGCGCCCTTCTCGACCACGCGGATACTGTCGATGCCTTGCTCTCGAAGCCGGCCGCCGGTCAACAGTCCGCCGAATCCCCCGCCAATAATCAGAACGTCGACTTCCTCGAGCACCGGTTGCCGGGCGAAATCCGGATCGGCATTCGGGTCGCGGTCGAACGAGTCGAATCTCCCGGCCAATTCTTGGTACTGAGCGCTGCCATCCGGTCGCAGCCGCGCGGCACGCTCCGCCGCATACCGGCGGCGCAGGGCCTCGAAGTCAATCTCTTCGCTGGATCGTTCGATCGCATCGGTCATTTTTTGTCTCGCGCATACACCGTACCAAGACCGTTATTTAGCTCAATTCCTGAGCGGCGCCATGATCGGACGGGACATGCCCCGAAAATAATCGCCCTGCCTCGGCCGCGGCGCGTGCAGGCTCGCTTTTCAACGAGCGAGATTACGGCGCAATTCGCTCGGGGTGGCGGCAAACCATCGCCGGCACGATCGGGACAGCACCGCCGGCTCCGAATAGCCGAGACGGCCGACGATCTCCGTAAAGCGCAGGTCGCCGCGCGCCAGGTAGCGGAACGCGAGGTTTCGTCGAACCTCATCCCTGATGGCTTCGAAGCTCAGTCCGACCTTGAAAAGGCGGCGCTGCAAGGTCCGCGAATGTATGCCGAGAGAAGCGGCGACTCGCTCGCGAGTGCAGTCGGCGTCCGCCAGCGCCCGCGCAATCGCTTGTCGGACCTGCACTTCGATACCCGGAGGGTGGGCCGTAAATCGGGCGGCGATCATTCGAGACTCGGAATCGAAAACGCTCGGGTCGCCCTCGGCAATCCTGGTTTTGAAATCGGAGTCCTTCAAGAATACGCCGTCAAACGCCTGGCCGAATTTCACCGGGATTCCGAATTTCTGCGCGTACGTTCTGGCACGACTGACGCGCAGATGCGAGAACCAAATTTCGCGAGGCCGCGCGACACCGGCGCTCAAGGACACCATGGCGTTGTAGGTCAGAAGCGCAAGCTGCTCGGTGATCTGGGGGAGCGCGGCGAGTCCATCGAGCAACAGCTCGATGCGGAAAAAATGCATCTGCCGGGCGGTGTCGTGCTCCAGGGTCGCGCTGATCCCCGAGCTGAAGGCACCCATGTAGCACATGCAGTAATACATCGACTCCCCGATTGTGGGAGCGTTGTTGAGGAGACGCTCGAGCGGCTTCATGACGGACGTCGGGTTCTGCCGGTCGGCCAGCCGCAATCCCAGATCGGGGCAATTCAGGACCTCGGCGCTTTTCTCGAGAAGACTCGCCGTGGACCACAAAGAGATCTTCCCGCCCGCTTGATGCAGAGACGAGGGCTCGATGCCTGCCTCGAGCAGCAGCGACTCCGGCTGGCCGCCCAGACCCCGTACGACCTCGGCATAACTGCTCAAGAATTCGTTGCCGATCACCTTGCCGTCGTTCGCGCTGCACAAGCCGGCTGGACGACGATCGTTGCCGTCTGCCATGGCCATCGACGCTCTACTCGCCATCGTCAAGCCCCTCCCGCCACTTCGCCAACCCCATGTTCAGACTGGTAAGGGGAGATGTCTTGACTTTGTGAGACAGCGGCGCGGCCTCGTTCCGCGCCGCGTCAAAGTTGCCGAGCAAATGGCGGCGCGGTTGCGCCATTTGGGCTTATGTCACCTATGCGCGGACGTCTGCCTGGCCCCGCGGTGCCAGCGGCCGCTCCTTGATCGAGGCGACCGTTTGTCCGACCCTGTCAAGATCTGTGCCTACCGGGCCGCGTAGCGTGTCGGTCACATCGCTCATGCCCGTTGGGCCTCTATTGCCATGTCACTTTGCACGATCGTCGGAGCCGGCCCGGGACTCGGCGCCTCGCTGATGCGCAGGTTCGCTCGCGAGGACTATCGCGTCGCGATCCTGGGACGGCGTGCCGAGGTGCTCGAGTCGGTCTTGCAGAGTGAGCCGACGAGGCGCACAAATTGTCGCAGCTTCGTGGCCGACGCTGCACGAGCCAAATCCATGGTCGACGCATTCCGAGCGGTGACGGATTGGGCGGGTGAAACGGACGTGCTGATCTACAACGCGGCCGTGCTCAAAGAGCGCTTGGCGTCGAAATTGACGGCAGGCCATATGGCGGCGGACATGGCCGTCAACTTAGGGGGCGCCTTGAGTGCGATCGGCCAAGTGTTGCCGGCCATGCGACGGCGGGGGCAAGGCACCATCTTGCTGACGGGCGGTAGCTTGGCCTTTGATCCGCTGCCGGCGTGGGCCGCGCTCGGCGCGAGCAAAGCCGCGCTGCGCAACTTCTCGCTCGCACTCGGGCAGGAAGTCCGGCCCGACGGCGTGCGCGTCGCCATGGTGCAGATCTGTGGAAGGATAGAACCGGGCGGCTTCTATGATCCGGATCGCATTGCAGAAACCTATTGGTCCCTGCACAACGAAAAGTCCGAAGCCCCGCGCGGAGAGATCATCTACAAGCAGACCGGATCACCGTCACCGTAATCGCCGCCGCCGTAGCCGCCGTAAGATGGCTCAGTCGGTATTTATCCATATCGCTTTGATATTGAGGTAAGCGTCCAGCTGATGCCTGCCGCCTTCCGATCCGTAGCCGCTCATCTTGCGGCCGCCGAAGGGAACGGCCGGATCCATCACGTTGTAGCAATTCACCCAAACGGACCCGGATTGCATGCGCCGCGCGAGGCGGTGCGCTTTGCCTACGTCCGTGGTCCAGACCCCGCTCGCCAGGCCGAATTCCGTGGAGTTGGCGCGCCGTACCACTTCCTCCACATCGTCGAACGGAATCGCGCAGACGACCGGCCCGAAGATTTCCTCGCGAGCAATTCGCATGGAGTCTCTGACGTCGGAGAATACCGTCGGCGCGACGAAATAGCCGCCGGCCAGATTGCCCGCGAGCCGCGTCCCGCCGCACAACAGCGACGCACCCTCTTCTTTGCCGGCCGCCAAATAACCGGTTACGCGATCCAACTGTTCCGCGGACACCAGCGGTCCGATCTGCGTGGCTGGATCGAGACTGTTCCCCACCCGCAATGACTTGGCGAATTGGGCCACTTCGTGCGTGAACTCCTCGAAGATGCGCCGCTCCACGAACAGTCTGCTTCCGGCGCAACACACCTGTCCGGTGTTTGCGAACACCGCCATCGCGGCACCGGCGACGGCCTTGGATCGATCGGCGTCGGCAAATACGATATTGGCCGATTTGCCGCCAAGCTCCAGCGTCAGCCGCTTCAGGGTCCGCGCCGAGCTCTGCACGATCTGTTGACCGGTGGCGCAAGAGCCGGTGAAGGCAATCTTGTCGACACCCGGATGTGCCGTCAAAGCGGCCCCGGATTCACCGTAACCCGAGATCACATTGATTACCCCGGGCGGTATGCCGGCCTCGAGACACAGCTCGCCGAGCCGCAGCGGTGAATAGCAGGCCTGCTCGGCGGCCTTGAGCACGAGCGTGCACCCCGTCGCGAGCACCGGGGCGATCTTCCAGGTCGCATTGAACACGGGGCCGTTCCAGGGAATGATCCCGCCGACTACGCCTACAGGTTCGCGGACGGTGAATGAGAAAATATCGCCGCCGAGCGAGTTCGGCAGCGTCTCACCTTCGAGTGCCAGCGCCTGAGCCGCACAGTACTCGTACGTACCGAGCAACATGGGCTTCATGTAGGACCCAAACGAGACGGGCATCCCCATATCGAGTGTATCCAATAGGCACAATTCGTCGTAATTCGACTCGATCAATTGCGCCAGTTTGAGCAGCGCGGCTTGTCGCTGCCGGGGCTTGAATTTGCTCCAGGGGCCGTCGAGAGCTCGACGGGCGGCGGCTACCGCGCGGTTGACGTCCTCCTCCTCGCCGAGCGCACAAGGATCCAACTCGAGCCCGGTCGACGGGTTGTAGGACGGAAAGGTTTGGCCCGACGCGGCGGCCACCCACTTGCCGTCGATCAACAGCTGCTTGGCGCCGCCGTCGAGAAAAGCCGGTGGGTTGCCGGAACTTGTGGATGTCGACAGGCTGCTCGCGCTCATGGTCACCTCGATGGTAGCTGCTCCATATCGTAGCAGCAGGTCGATGGGGTTTTGCGCAACGGAGCGTGATATCCGCATTGTCCCGTTGCATCAAGACGCGACTCGCAATGAAGCCTTATCGTGGGGATTGCATCCACGCCATCCTCTTGGAAATCAAGTGATGCTTGAAGAAGAATTGCGTTCTATCGTCGGCGCCGCGAACTTGTTCGCGGGCGGTGACATCGAAGAGCGCTACACCGCCGACATCACGCGCAAATATCACTCGCGGCCGGGCTTCGTGGTCCGCCCCGCCGATACCGCGCAAGTCGTCGCGATCGTCAAGCTCGCCGGCCGGCGCGGCGTGCCGATCACTCCGCTCGGCGGTCGCACGGGCGTGGTCGGCGGCGGCATGGCAAGCGACGGCGGCATCGTTCTGTCGCTGGAGCGCATGAACCGTATCCTCGAAATCGACGAGCAGTCGATGACCATGACGGTTGAGGCCGGCGCGCTGCTGCAAGTCGTGCAGGAGGCAGCCGAAGCCAAGGACTTCATCATGCCGCTCGATCTTGGCGCGCGCGGCTCGGCCACCATCGGCGGCAATATCGCCACCAATGCCGGCGGCAACCGCGTGCTGCGCTGGGGCATGGCGGGCGATATGGTGATCGGGCTGGAAGCGGTGCTGGCCGACGGCTCGGTGGTGAGTTCGCTCACCAAGATGCTGAAGGACAATGCCGGCTACCGCTGGAAGGATTTGCTGGTCGGTAGCGAGGGCACGCTGGGCATCATTACCCGCGCCGTGCTGCGGCTTCGGCCGTTGCCGCGGAGCACGCAGACGGCGCTCGTGGCGATGTCCGGTTTCGACTGCGTGCCGCGATTGCTGCGGCGGCTGGAAGCGCGTTTCGCCGGGCAGCTCTCGAGCTTCGAGCTGATGTGGAACGATTTCTACGAATATGTCTCGAAGGCGCAGCTGCAGTATCGGCCGCAGCCGATGCCGCCGGTCCATGCGCTTTATGCGCTGATCGAAACGCTGGGCGGCGATCCCGAGCGAGACATGGAGCTGTTCCAGAAAGTTCTCGCCGAGGCGCAAGAAACCGGGCTGATCGAGGATGCGGTGATTGCCCAGACGGCGCGCGACCGCACTAATCTGTGGGCCGTGCGCGACGATCTGGCTGAGGCCATGCGGCCGATGCAACCGGCAGTGGCCTTCGATGTCAGCATGGCGCTGCAGGACATGGCGGCGTTCGTCGAGATGAGTAAAAAGGCCTTGCTCGAGCTTAGGGCGGCCGCGACGGTGCTCTATTATGGCCATGCCGGCGACGGCAATTTGCATCTGGCGGTCAGCCTCGATAAGCACGACCCGGACGCCTACCGCAAGGTTGACGACGTCGTTTATGGCTGCCTCGAAAAACTCGGCGGCTCAGTGTCCGGGGAACATGGCATCGGCACCGGCAAGCTGGACTACATCGCCATCACGCGCTCGCCCGAGGAACTCGCGCTGATGCGCTCGATCAAGCACTCGCTCGATCCCAAAAACATTCTGAATCCCGGCAAGATCCTGCCGGCAACGGCGTGACGGCGATCCGCGCCGCGACGTTCCAGCCAACACGCCGCAACTACGGAGCATAGGGTTATGAGACGCAATCCAATCTTGGAAGCGAAGCAGGCAGGCCGCCGCGCGATCGGCGCGTGGCTGACCGTGAGCAGCAGTTTCACTGCGGAGACGATGGCCCGCGCGGGCCTCGATTGCGTTGTCGTCGATCTGCAGCATGGCAGTGTCGGCTGGACCGATCTCGGTGCGGTCATCCAGGCCATCGACGGCGCCGGCTCTTGTGCCGTGGTGCGGGTGCCGTGGAACGATCAACCATCGATCATGCGCGCGCTCGATTTCGGCGCCGCCGGCGTCATCGTGCCGATGGTCTCGACCCCGCAAGAGGCGCGCTCCGCGGCCGATGCGGTTCGCTATCCGCCGCATGGCGTGCGTTCCTTTGGCCCAACCCGCGGCTACTATGTCGAGGATCCGAACCGTATCGAGCCGGCCTGTCTGGTCATGATCGAGACCAAGGCGGGGCTCGAGAATATCGCCGCCATTGCCGCCACGCCGGGCGTGGACGGGCTGTTCGTGGGAGCGGCCGATCTGGGGCTCGATCTCGGCCTAGGGCTGTCGCTGAAACCGACGCCGCCGATCCTCGACGCCATCGATCGTATGATCGCGGTTTGCAACGAGCGAGGCATCACGCCCGGTGCAGCCGGCATGGACACCGCAAGCTCCGAGAATTTTCTCAAGCGCGGCGTTCGCTTCCTGACGCTGTCGAGCGATATCGGCTACATGCGCCGCGCCATGCACGAGGATGTCGAGACGTTCAAATCCTGGCGCAAGCCCGGCTGACTGCTGAGCGCACCTGGAGCCGGCAGCGGACATGACCCAACAAGTCAGGATTGGCGGCGGCAGCGCCGGGCTTGGCGACGGTGTCGTCGCGATTCCGCAGCTGCTCCGCGGCGGCGAACTCGATTATCTGATGCTCGATTATCTGTCCGAGTATTTCATGCCCCAGGCCGGGCGCAGCCGACAGCGCGATCCGCAAACCGGTTACGTCCCGGGCTTCCCCGACGAGATCGTCGCCGTGGCCGGGCGCGATCTCGCCGGCAAGAAAGTGAAGATCGTCACCAATGCGGGCGCGGTCAATCCGCGCGCCTGCGCTGCGGCGATCCGCGACGCTGCCCGGCGCAGCGGCCTCGACTTCAAGATCGCGGTCGTCGATGGCGACGATGTGATCGAGCGGGCAGCGGAATTCCGCAAATCCGGCCGGCTCAATTCCGAGCTGCCGGAAGGCCGCAGCTACACGACGCTCAATGCCTATCTCGGCGCCTTCCCGATCGCTCGCGCGCTGGCGCTGGGCGCCGACATCGTGATCACCGGCCGCGTCGTCGACAGTGCGCTCTGCCTCGGCCCGCTCATCCATGAATTCGGCTGGCGGCCGGAACAGTACGATCTCCTCGCCGCGGGATCGCTGATCGGCCATATCCTCGAATGCGGCGCCCAAGCGAGCGGCGGGATCTTCACCGACTGGCGCGAAGTCGGCGACTATACGGATGTCGGCTACCCGATCGCCGAATGCCGGGCCGATGGCTCTGCGGTCATCACCAAAGCGCCGCGCACGGGCGGCCTGGTATCGGTCGGCACCGTCGCCGAGCAGCTTGTCTACGAGATTGCCGATCCGCGCAGCTATCACTTGCCGGACGTGGTCTGCGACTTCAGCAATGTCCGCTTCGAGCAGCTGGGTCCGAATCGGGTGCTGATGACCGGTGCCAAGGGCCGGCCGCCCGGCCCGAATTACAAGGTCAACGCCACCTGGGATGACGGCTGGTTTGCGAGCTGGGGCTATGCAGTGCGCGGTCAGGATGCGGCGGACAGGGCCAAGGCGATCGCCGCTGCCGTATTGCGGCGTGGCGCGCGGCTGTTGCGCGAGCGGAACTTGCCGGCGTTGCGCCGCAGCCGTGTCGAGATTATCGGTGATGAGGAATCCTGGGGTGCCCACGGTCGCAGCAAAGGCTCGCGCGAGATCTTCTGCCGGATCACCATCGAGGCGGGCGACGACAAGACTTTCGGCATCCTGCTGCGCGAGACCGGCACGGGCTCGGTGTCGATGGCGCCGGGCATCGTCGGCTCGATGATGATGTTCAACCCGGTCCCCATGGCGCGCCTCGAATCCTTCCTGCTCCCGGCGGCCGAGGTGCCGGCGCGCATCAGCATCGACGACCGCACCGAAACCCAGGAACGCGCCGCCAGCCCGCCGCTCATCGCGGCACCGCAAGCGCCGCTGCCGCCTGCTCCGGACCGCGCCACCGATACGGCGGTGCCGCTGCGCCGGCTCGCCTGGGCGCGCAGCGGCGACAAGGCCGATGTCTGCAATATCGGCATCGTCGCGCGCAAGCCGGAATATCTGCCCTATATCGCCGCCGCGATGGATGAGGCGGCGGTGGCGCGGCAATACGCCTTCATTCTGGGCGATGACGGCTCGGTCGAGCGCCACTATCTCCCGGGCAGCCATGCGCTGAATTTTCTGCTGAATGGCGCCCTCGACGGGGGCTGCACGGTCAGCCTCTGCATCGACCCGTTCGGCAAAAGCGCCGCGCAAGACGCGCTCGACATGTCGATCCCGGTGCCCGCATCGCTCCTTTGACTGTGCCGGTGTAACTATCATGGACAAAACCGGCCTCGCCTATCGCGAGCTCAAGCCGGAGATCGGCGCCGTGCTACAGGCCGAGAAGGCGGCGCTGCTGAGCGGCAGCCATGCGCGCGCGATCCGCGAGCTGCTGGAAGAGCGCGGCGTCCTGATCTTCCCGCAGGTGCATTTTACCGAGGCGGAGCAGATCGCCTTCACCCGGACGCTCGGCGAATATACCGCCGACCATGCCGACGGCAGCGCCACCACGATCACAACCAACCCCGCCGCCGGCATCGTCGCGGAGTACACCAAGGCTTCGTTCTTCTGGCATTTCGACGGCTATTTCAACGAGGTGCCGATCTTGGGGTCGCTCCTCTGCTGCGAAGTTCTCGCGCCGAGCGGCGGCGATACCGAATTCTGCAATACCTACGCCGCCTATGAAGCGCTGCCTGCAGAGCGCAAGCAGGCGCTCGCGGGTCTGCGCGCGGTACATGCCCTGGCCGGCGCCCAGCTCAGCGTCGAGCCGGAACCGAGCTACGCCACCTTCCAGAGCTGGCTCGGAATCCGCCATTCGATGTTGCCCCTGGTGTGGAAGCATCGTTCCGGGCGCAAGTCGCTGGTCATCGGCAACACCACGGTCGGCATTGTCGGCATGGACCCGCTCGAAGGATTGGAACTGATGATCTGGCTGCGCGACTGGGCCACGCAGGAACGTTTCGCCTACCGCCATGCCTGGTCGGTGGGCGATGCCGTCCTGTGGGACAATACCGGTACGCTGCACCGGGTCACGCGCTACGATCCGCTCTGCGGCCGCACCATGCGCCGTACCAAACTCGCCGGCGAGGAGCCCTTCGCCTAAAACGCCATGCACCGCTTGACCCTCGCTCATCTGACTGCAATCGGCCTGGCGACGCCGCAGATCGTGACCCTTGCCGCCGAGATCGGCTGCGAAGGGGTGGCCCTGAATCCCGGAACGATCGACATCGACCTCGGCGGTGCCATCTCTCGCCTGGACAACGATCCGGCGGTGCGCCGCGCGACGGCGCGGGCGCTCGCCGCTACCGGCGTAAAGATCGATCTGGTCGACGCGCTCGGCATCGTGCCCAAATTCTCGCTCGCCGAGAATGCCGCGATGCTGGAGATCTTCCGCGAACTGGGCTCAACCCGGTTCAACATTGTCGTCATGGACACCGAGATGAGCCGCGTCAGCGAGAACTTGGCCGCCGTCTGCGAGCTCGCGAAACGGATCGACATGCTGCCGATGCTCGAATTCTCCGGGCTCGGCGGACCGATATCGTCGCTTAAAGTCGCGGCCGCGCTGGCCGCTTCGGGCGAATATCCGGGCCTTAAATTGATGATCGATTCGCTCCATCTGGCGCGCTGCAGCGAGACGCCCGCAGATATCGCGGCGCTCGATCCGGCGCTGATCGGTGCCGCGCAAATCTGCGACGGCCCGCTCTTGCCACCCGGGGAAGGATGCCTATCGCTATGAGGCGCTGTTCGAGCGCGGCATTCCGGGTGAGGGCGAACTGCCGCTGCTCGATTTCCTCAAGAGCATTCCGGCCGATGTACTGGTGTCGCCGGAAGTGCCGCTAAAGGCGCTGCGTGCGAGCGGCGTGTCGATCCAGGAATGCGCGCGCCGTGCGGTCGAAGGCGCACGGCGCTTGGACGCGTCGCTCCGTTGAGGATTCAAGCAAGCGCGGCTTACTCCAAAACCGGATGCGCGGTGTGGAAGTCGGTCGCTTGCTGAAAAGCGTGACCCGCACGACACAGCAGGGCTTCGGACAGATGCGGCCCCACGAGTTGCAGACCGAGCGGCATGCCGTTGCGGTCGAAGCCACAAGGCAGGCTAAGCGTCGGGCTGCCTGAGACGTTGAAGGGCATGGTGTAGCGGCTGATGCGGTCCATCAGCGTGCCTGCGTCTCCTTGCATCGCATCGAGTTCTGCGCAGCTCGGCGTCGGCCCAGGCGCTGCGGGGACGAGCAGAATGTCGATTTCGTCGAAGAGCCGGCGCAGACGACCGTTCCAGACCATGCGCGCTTGCACGGCACGCGCCACGTCGACAGCGCCGAGCGCGTCGCCCCCGGCAAGCATCCCGGCCAGCGACGGGCCGTAGCGGTCGGCGTGGCGCGGATAGGTATCGGCATGGGCAGAGCGAATCTCCGCCATCATCAGCGGCGCGATCGCCGCCATCGGTGCCGCGATCGGCGGTAGCGCGACATCGCGCAGATAGGCGCCGAGCGCCTCGAAGGTCACGGCGGCCTGGCGAATGCTTTCAGCCACGGCCGTATCGACCCGGTCTTCGAGCAGGCTCCAATCGACGCCGATCCGCAGCCTGCCGATGCCGGCGCCCAAATCCGCCGCATAGTCCGGGACGGGTGCGGTGAGCGCAGTCGGATCGGCCGGGTCCTGCCCTGCGATGATCTGCAGCATGGCCGCGGCGTCGGCGGCCGTCCGGCACATCGGGCCGATGTGGTCGAAGCTTTCGGCGAGCGGGAACACGCCCTGCCGGCTGACCCGGCCCCAAGTCGGCTTGATCCCGGACAGGCCGCAAGCCGAGGACGGCATGCGGATCGAGCCGCCGGTATCGCTGCCGAGCGCGCCGTAGCAAAAGCCGGCCGCCACGCTGACGCCGGAGCCCGAAGAAGAGACGCCGGTCCAGAAGCCTGATTTCCACGGATTGTCCGGGCGTTTGTACGTCGGATGATGGTCAAGCGTCGCCGCCTCGGTCATGTGCGTCTTGCCGATGACAATGGCGCCGGCGCGCTTCAGGCGTGCGACGATCGTGGCGTCGGCAGCGGGCACGCGGTCCTTCATGATCTCGGTGCCGCTCGTCGTGGGCACGCCCGCAACATCGATCAGATCCTTGATACCGATCGGCACGCCGTGCATCGGGCCGCGCCACTGTCCCCGGCCGAGTTCGGCATCGGCGCGCATCGCATCGCTAAGGGCGGTGTCGCCCATCACACGCAGAAAGCCGTTGAGCCGGGGCTCGAAGACCGCGATGCGGGCAAGCAGTGCGGAGACGATTTCGACGCTGGAGAGATCGCCGCGCCGGATGCGCTCCGAGACGTCAAGGAGACTCAAGTAATGCAGATCGGCCATCATGGGCGAATCGTAACAGCACGCCGATCGAGTTGTCCGTAACCGCGCGCGACATCGGCATTGTCCCGTCGCGTCAAGACGCCACTCGGAATGGAACCTTATCTTGCGGCTCGTGTCCGAGCCATCCCCTGGGAATAACGTGATGCTTGATACGATGATCAACGGCGGCACAGAGCCCGGCTGTCGAGATGAGTGAGGTATCAGCGACTTCGATGCAGACCGGCGCTAATCGCGAGGTGATCGTGGTCGGCGCGGGGTTCGGCGGCATCTACGCGGTCCACCGCTTCCGCAACCAGGGGCTCGACGTTCTCTGCCTCGAGGCGGCGCCCGATGTCGGCGGGGTCTGGTATCACAACGCTTATCCCGGCGCGCGCTGCGATCTGTTATCGATCGATTACAGCTTTTCCTTCTCCGAAGAGCTGCAGCAGGAATGGAGCTGGTCGCAACGCTATTCGCCGCAGCCCGAGATCCTCGAATATCTCCGCCACGTCACCGATCGCTTCGACCTGCGCCGCAGTATGGTCTTCGACACCCGAGTCACGGGGATGACTTACGATGACGATACCCATCTTTGGACGTTGACCACCCATACCGGGAACACCTACGCGGCCCGCTATGTCGTGCTGGCGACCGGCCCGCTGTCGGCGCCCAAGGAGCCGGATTTTCCGGGGTATCGCAACTTCAAGGGCGAGCTGTACCAGGCTTCGCGCTGGCCGCACCGTCCGATCAGTTTCGAGGGCAAGCGGGTCGCTGTGATCGGCACCGGCTCGACCGGCATACAGGCGATCACCGAGATCGCCAAGACCGCCGGGCATCTCGAAGTGTTTCAGCGTACTCCCGCCTTCTCCGCGCCGGCGCATAACCGGCCGATGGACCCGCAAGAATTCGCAGCCCTCAAGGCGCGCTATCCCGACTATCGGCGCGAGATGAAGGCGGGATTTCTCGGCGCGTGGATTTATGGCTCGGGCAAGAATGCGGCGGATCTCACGTCTGAGGAGCAGCGCGCCATCCTCGATGATTTCTGGAAGACCGGCGGTACCGGCTATGTCACAGCCTTCAACGACGTACTGATGAACGAGGACGCCAACAAAATCGTCGCCGATTACGTTCGGGAGCGCATTGCGGAAATCATCAAGGATCCGGTGCTGCGCGAAAAGTTGACGCCGCGCGACTACCCCATCGGCACCCGCAGGCCGTGCTGCGATTCCGGCTATTTCGAAAGCTTCAACCGCGACAATGTCTCGCTGGTCGATCTGCGCGAAACGCCGATCGTCCGCTTCGTCGAGAAGGGCATCGAATGCGCCGACGGGCTGCATGAGCTCGACATGATCATCGTCGCTTTGGGCTTCGATGCACTCACAGGTGCGGCGACCGCGATCGACCCGGTCAACGGCAAGGGCGAGCATCTCAACGAGGCGTGGAAGGACGGGCCGCAGACGCTATCTGGGCTTCGGCGTCGCGGGCTTCCCCAACCTGTTCTTCGTCAACGGGCCACTCGGCCTCTCGGCGCTGGGCAATGTGCCGCTGGTCGCCGAGCATGACGTCGATTGGATCGGCGATTGCATCGACTGGCTGAAGACCAACGGCAAATCGCGCTTCGAGGCGGCCGTGGAGCCGCAGGAAGCCTGGAGCCGGGAAGTCGTCGAAATCGGTGCGCGCACGCTGTTCATGAAGACGCCGAGCTGGTTCACCGGCGGGAACATCCCCGGCAAGAAGCGCGGCATGCTGGCCTATCTTGGCGGTATGGGCAATTTCACCGCACGCTGCAGGAGCTGTCGCCGAAAAGGGCTATGAGGGCTTCATCGCCAGATAGAAGGTGAGCGGTACTCGCTGCCCCGGCAGGAGAAGACGATGAGCGAATCTATCCACGGCGCGGCGGACATACGGCGCCCGGTCCGCATCGCGAATTTCTCGGGCGCGCTCGGCGATTGGGTCGACGCCTTCGCCGTCGCCGTGCATGGCGAGCCGGTCGATGTCCTCACCGGCGATTACCTCGCCGAGATCACCGTGGCCCATATCGCGGGCGGCTATTGCGCGGCCGATGATAGAGAGGGGCTGGCGCGTTACTACATGGAGCTTTTTCTCCAGCAGCTCATCCCTGAGCTGAAGACCCTCGCCCTGCGTGGCATGAAGGTCGTGACGAATGCCGGCGCATTCAATCCGGCCGGACTGGCGGCGGCGGCGCGCGAAGCGATTGCCGCGCAGGGCCTTTCGCTGCGAGTCGCCTACGTCGCCGGCGACGATCTGCTGGCGCGCTTGCCCGAGCTTCTGGGCAAGAGCCGGCTCGAGAATATGGATACGGGGCGGCCGCTCGCGCCGCTGCTCGAGCGGACCGTCGCCGCCAATGCCTATCTCGGCGGCTGGGGAATCGCGGCAGCGCTCGCCGAGGGAGCGGATATCGTGATTTGCGGCCGCGTGTCCGATGCTTCGCTGGCGACGGGGCCCGCCGCCTGGTGGCATGGCTGGAAGCAGGATGATTGGGACCGGCTGGCCGGCGCCGTCGCGGCCGGCCATCTCATCGAGTGCAGCGCGCAGGTCGCCGGCGGAAATTTTTCGGGCTTCGCGGAATTCGCGACACCTTCGCGCATCGGTTTTCCCATCGCCGAGATCGCAGCCGACGGCAGCTTCGTCATCACCAAGCGCGCCGCGGACGCCGGCACCATCACCGTCGATACGGTGACCGCACAGCTACTGTATGAGATCCAGGGGCCGGACTATCTCAATCCCGATGTCGTGCTGCATGTCGACAGCGCCCGGCTCACGCAGGAAGCGCCAGACCGCGTGCGGGTCTCCGGCGTCACGGGCAGCCCCGCCCCCGAAACCACCAAGCTCGGCTGCCTTTATACCAATGGCTGGCGGGGTGTTATCTACGCCTTTGCCACAGGCGGACAGATGGAGGCGAAGCTCGCCTGGTTCGAGCGGCAAATGCGCTCGATCGCCGAGGGTCTGGCGCTCGACGAATATTACTTCGATCCGCTGGGCAGGCCCATGGAGCAGCCGGCAACCCAGGCCCAAGCGACGGTCGCCATCCGCATCGCCGCGATGGCGGCGGATCCTGGCGAGCTCGTCAAGCTGCGCCAGGGTATGACCTCCTTCGGCCTGGGCGGCATGCCGGGCTTTCATGCCGAAGCCGGGCCGCCGTTCGCGATGCGAGTCGATTTCTGGCCGACCCTCGTCGGACAGAATGAAGTTCATCACCAGATCGTGCTGGATGACGGGCGCGCGATCGACATCCCGCCGCCGCCGACAGCAGCCTTTTATCCGAAGCACCGCGCGGCGCCAGAGCCGGAGCCGATCCGCCTCTCCGGCAAGACCCGCCGCGTTCCGCTGGGCGCGCTCATCCATGCGCGCGCGGGCGATAAAGGCGGCAATTTGAATCTAGGCGTGTGGGCGCGGCGGCCGGAGGCCTGGGAATGGGTCCGCGCGAGTTTGACTGAGAACAAGGTGGCGAAGCTGCTCGCTTTGCGCGAAGACGTTAGCGTCGAGCGGCACGAGCTCGGCAATCTGAACGGTCTTCTGTTCGTGCTGCGCGGCTATTTCGGCGCGAGCGCTGCCGGCTGCGCCATCCTCGACAATCTGGGCAAGGGTGTGGGCGAGTTCCTGCGCACGCAGCTTGTCGAGGTTCCGGTCGAGCTTCTGCCTGCATGCAGTGAGGAATTTTTTTTTCAGACGCCTAACTTCGCGCGCAGTGCCTTTTTGTCGGGTTTCCCGACCGGCGTCTGCGGGATAGACGCTGCGAATGTCACACGTCTTCGGCGCCTGGAACGAGCCCTTCCGTTCTGCGACCATGCCGATCAAGAGCCTCAGGGGCAACGTCCAGACCGGGGCGCAGGACCACGACAGCGGTGACCGCCTCGCCCCATTTCGGATGCGGCATGCCGATCACGGCGGCCTGAGCCACCGCCGGATGCTCGCTCAGGATGTCCTCGATCTCGCGGGGATAGATGTTGAATCCGCCGCTGACGATCATGTCCTTCGTACGGTCGACGATGCGCAAGAAACCGCCGGGATCGCGCACGGCCACATCGCCGGTGTGATGCCAACCGCCGCGGAAGGTCGCGGCGTTCAGCTCCGGGTTGTTGCGGTAGCCGTCAAAGACCAACGGACCGCGGACGCAGATCTCGCCGGGCTCGGCCATCCGGCACGGGGCGGTCCTCTGCATCGAGCAGCGCCACATGGGCCCAAGGTGTCGGCCGCCCGCAGCTTGCCAGGCGGCGCAGGTCGTTGACATCGTGCTCGGACTTTGCGCAGCAGAGTAATCACCATCGGCACCTCGGCTTGGCCGTAAAACTGTGAGAACACCGGGCCGATGCGCTCGATCGCCTCCTTCAGCCGCGCCGGCGAGATCGACGAGGCGCCGTAGAAGACCGTCTCCAGGCTCGAGAGATCGAATTCCCCGAATCGCGGATGGTCGAGGAGCGCGTAGATCATGGTGGGCACGACGAGGGTGCAGTTGATCCGGTGCTCCTGGATCGCCTGCATCACCGCCACCGGCTCGAAGCCCGGCAGGACGAGCATGGTGCCGCCTCTCAGAAGCGACGGGCAGTGCCAACGCGGCGCCGGAGTGGCTGAGAGGAGCGCAAGTCAGTACCCGCGGCGGGTTCGGCCACTCCCATTCAGCCATCATGACGTTGAACATGGCCGTGCAGACGCGCTGGCTGGTCGTCAGGCTCTTCGGCTTTCCCGTCGTCCCTCCGGAATAGCCAAGCCGCATGACGTCGGTACCTTCCACGCGCGGTGCCACGAGCGGCTGAGGCGACAGGCCGGCGGCCAGGGTGCCTAGATCGTCGGCGATTGGGCTCGGGCCCAGGGAGGCGAGCCGCAGACCCGGCGCGCTGCGCGCGAGCTCGGCGGCACGCTCGCTGTAGCGCTCACCTTCGAAGACCAGGATCTCGATCCCGCCATCCTGGATCTGATAGCGATGATCCGCGGCGCTGCCGAGCGGATGGAGCGGCGCGATGATTCCGGCCAGGATTTGCACGGCGTGGCTGACGTGCAGCACTTCCGGGCGGTTGGCGGATAGCAGAGCGACCCGGGTTTCGCGCCCCACCCCAAGGCTCGCCAACGCCTGAACGTAGCGGCTCGTTTCGTCGCGCACCTGGCCCACGGTCAGCATCGGCCCGCCGAGCAATTGGAGGAGCGGCCGGTACGGATCCTGGTTCAGCGCATTGACCAGGAGGTCGGTGACGTATAGCGGTCTGTAGAGTTCGTCCGAGTCCACGTCACCCCCGCTCATGCCGGAGCGCGCGCGCGCTCACAGACCATCGACGATGGTGACGCTGTAGTCGGCGCCGGCGTTGCGATACCGCTTCGCCTCTTGATAGGCGGGGCTGTTGTACCAGGCTTCGGCTTCGGCGCGCGACGGGAAGGACATGACGGCGATGCCCTCATGCGCCGGACCTTCTACGATCGTCTGCTTCCCATAGACGACATGCGGCGTGATGCTGTGCCCGGCGACCGTCCCGGCTCCTTTCTGCGAATAAATCTCCAGCTGCGTCTGATCTTTGGTCTTCAAGCGGGTAAACACGATAAACGTAGCCATCTCCTGCTCCTCTCCTCGGTTGATGCGGTTCAGTGATCGTCGAACGGAAAGAAATTGGGGTTGCCGGCACTCTCACCGCCGTCGACGGTGATCGAGGTTCCGGTGACCATCGCCGCCTCGTCGGAAGCCAGATAGACGAAGGCGAGTGCGACTTCGTCGCCGCGGACCGCGCGGCCGAGCGGAATGTTGGCGATCATGGGCTTGAGCGCTTGCGGCGAAACCAGCCGTTCGACGCTCGCGCTCAAGGTGGTGCCGGGCCGCACGGCATTGACGGTGATCCCGTAGCGGGCCAGCTCGGCCGCCGTGCTGCGCACGAAGCCGGTGACGGCGGCTTTCATCGCCCCGTAATGCGTCCGCCCCGCCCGCTGGATCTGATTGCCCATGATGGAGGACGTGACGAGAATGCGCGGCGCCTTGCTCTTCTTGAGATAAGGCAGCGCGTCGGTGGTCATCCAGAAACAGGGCATGAGCCCGACATCGAAGGTGAGCGCCAGCTTGTCGTCAGGTGTGGTGTCGATATGGCCGCCATCGGTATAGGCGGCATTGTGCAGGACGATGTCGATGCCGCCGAAATGTGCGGCCGCGCGCGCGATCATGGCGCGGCATTGTTCGCGGTTGCCGATATCGACGACCTCGAGAATGGCTGCGCCGCCATTGCGCGTGATCTCGTCCAGCGTTTCCTGTCCCGGCCCTTCGCTGCGCGTCGCGATGACGACCTTGGCGCCTTCCTTGGCGAAGCGTACGGCGGTGTCCCGCCCGATACCCTTGCCGGCGCCGGTGATGATCGCGATCCTGCCTTCCAGTCGGCCCATCTTTCGATACGGACCTCAATAAATTCGGGTCCGGATCCTTCGGATCAGACCAAAGCCACCGCGGTCGCGGGCGAGCCGACGGCACCGGGCAGACGCAGCGGCGGACCCGTGAACAGGAAGGCGCTGCGCTTGACCTGGCCCAGATAGCGCGCCAGATCGCCGAACCAGAACATTTCGCCCAGATGAATGCCGAGCTTGAAGAGGCACCGGTCATGCAGCGGCAGGAGGCCGTTATGACCCACGTTCTCCAGCCCCAGCGACGGATCGACGGCCTCGACCGCCGGATTGTCGGCGACGAGCGCCACGACGCCGCTATGCTCGATCCAGTTCAGCAACGCTTCGTCGTTGCCGTCGAGTGCTGCACCTGTCGTCTCCATCACATGCGGGTCGGGCTTCTTGTTGGCGCTCATCAGATAATCGCCATAGCCGGTATGGATCAGCAGGAAGTCACCCTTCTTGACCTGGACATTCTGCTTCTTCAGCACCTGTTGCATCTTGTCCATGCCGACCAGCGTCCTACCAGTGCCGAACTCGCGGGCGAGATCGACCAGCACGCCGCGGCCCTGCACGCAGGTGGTGGCCATCTTTTCGATGCCGAGCTTGTTGGCGGCGGGTCCGCCTTGCGCGGGGGCGAGCACATCGATGCCGGGGCGAAAACCGTTGTAGTACACCGGCACTTCCACCCCGCTCCCATCCACGTCGAACATCCGGCCCCAATGCGCGAGCGAATCCCACTGCGTGGAATACTGCAAGCACATGGTGACACCGTCGTCGCAGCAAACGTCCTTGCCGGTGAGTGCGAAATTGTAGACCTCGTGGCCGAACAGCTTGGTGGGCCAGAGCTTTGGGCCGAAGCGCCCGGCGTCGGGCGGTTCGCCGCCCGGCAGATCGAGCGGCAGGCTGAGCGCGAAGGCCTTGCCTTCCTTGACCTCGGCGATGGCGGCGAGGCGCATCTGCGGGGTGATGGTGCCCATGCGGCCGAGTTCGTCGTCCGGCCCGAAATCGCCCCAGTTGGAGCCTTCGGGGCGGCGCGTCCAGCGCTTATTGTGAGGATGATGATGCTCGCTCAATGTAGGCACCTCCCACCGTCGACCGCCATCGCGGTAGCGGTTATGAAAGCAGATTCGTTAAAGCTTAGGAACAACACGGTGTTTTATCCCCGTTGGGCGGCGGCGTCTTGATCGCGAAGGACAGGCACGGGTCGAGGCATTTAACCGCGGCCCGCGAAGGCTATCGGCATCTTGCGGACGCCGTGGACCAGATTGTCGCGAATGAACTCGACCTTGCCGGCAAGCTCGATCCCCGGCGCCCGGCGCAGCAGCTCCTCGAACAGGATCTTGAGCTCGAGCCTCGCAACATGCAGGCCGAGGCAGGTGTGCGCCGAGGTGCCGAACGCCACATGGTCGTTGGCGGCACGCATGACGTTGAAATCTTCGGGCCGCTCGAACTGCCGCGGATCGAAATTGGCCGAACTCAACAACAGCGCGACACGGTCGCCGGCGCGGATCGTCTCGCCATGCAACGTGAAATCCTCCTTGGCGAGGCGCACCGTGTGGATCGCGGGTGACGCCCAGCGCAAAATCTCTTCGACGGCGCTTTCGGGCATGCCGCCTTGCGCACGCAGCAACGCCATCTGTTGCGGCCGCAAGAGGAGCGCATGCAGCCCGATCGCGATGGCGTTACGGGTGGTTTCGTTGCCGGCCGCCGCCAACGCCAGCATGTAGCCGGAAACTTCGTCATCGCTCAGCACCCCGTTCGCATGCCCTCTGGCGATGGCGCTCATGATGCTCTCATCGGGCTCCGTGCCGCGGAGTCCCGACAGTTGCAGCCCGTAACGCCAGAGCCCGTCCAGTGCTTGTTGGAACTCCGCATGCGACGGGGTGAAATGCGGATCGAGCGGTACCGTGATCAGGTTGGTCCAGGCCAGCACCTGTTCCCGGTCTTCGGCCGGGATTCCCAGCAGTTCGGAGACCGCATGCAGCGGCATGTAGCAGGCGATATCGCCGATGAAATCGACGCTCTCCCGGCCGAGCGCGCGCTCGACCAGCATCGCGGCGATGGTGCGAAACTTCTCCGCGAACGTATTGACCGCCCTGCGCGAAAAGAGCCTGTGGGTCACCGTCCGATTGTTTCGGTGCTGGATGCCGTCCATCGACATCATCGTCGGCTTGCCGCCGCATTCCGCACGCGTGGGATCGAAGCGGCGCACCGAGATGCCGGCCTGATTGGAAAATCGTGGCGTGTCGCAAATGACCGCCACCACATCCGCGTAACGGCTGACCACCCAGACACCATCGACGAACATGGGTTCGGCCTCGAGCGGTTGCCAGTAGCAGGGCCTCTCGTCCCGCAGCTCGGCGAACAGATCGAGCGGCAAACCTCCGCACCTGGGATCGCCATTGGCGTAAAGATCGGGATCGAAAACGCCGAGATCGCCCATACGAGTTTCCTTGCGCAACTTGCCGAGACCTCGACGATGTCGCGCAGAGAACGGACAGGCGGGGGCTACCGCGCGCGATTCGTCAATTATGATAGATGGTATTGATGCGCCAGACACCGTCTTGCCGCCGCGCGGCGTAATAAGCGCGCCCGGTCAGCATTGTCGAGCCATCCGTGCGAAAACGGACAAAATCGACCTGCAAGAGAGCGCCGTCGGCGCCGACCGCAAACCACTCCAACTTCTCGATCTTCGTGGCGGCCCAGGCTTCTTCTTTCAAATCTCCCCAGACCTTCTTGTAAAGGGCGAGGCCGGCCTCGCGGTCATTTACGAGGAAGATCCCTTGAGTGCTCAGCATCGCCCAGGGGAATTCGAATAGATCCTGCATTTCCGCGACTTGGCCCTGGTTGAACAGATCGATATATCTTGCGTAGAAGTGGTCTATCTCGGCGTTCGTCGCGTCGCGCTTCGTCGTCATTTTGAAACCCCCTCTCTTGTTCCCTTGCGACAGATCGGTCGTGAACGGGCGCCTTCGAAATGGCGCCTGGGATTATCGACGAGGATCCCGCTGCGCGAGTAATGAATATGGGGCACCCTGGCGGGGCGCGTCTTGATTTAAGAAGACAGGGCATGGAACGCAACTCCACCCGAATCTGCGCTCAGAACTTGACCTCCACTTCGCCCCCGAAAATTCGGGGATCGCCCCAGACCGAGTCGACGCCGAAGGTCCCGGCCGCGGTAAACGTGTAGTAGGGCCTGTTGAATAGATTCTTCGCATACAGAGAAACTCTGTATCGGTCGTCGCTCGTCTTGACACCTATTCGGGCGTTCGTGAGCCAGTACTGCGGGCTGATTCCATTCGGCAAACCCGGGATGGAGTCGTATACCGTGGTCACGGTGGAGGTGTAGGAGGTCATCACATTCCCGGTCAGGCTGTACTTGTCGTTGAGCGGTTGATCCAGGTCTTCCGTGAAGCCAAGCTGCCACTTCGGCGCATCGACCAGGGGTTGGCCGGAGTAATTGAAGGTACTGAGTACCGCCCCGTCCGAGTTCTCAAAGCTCGTGTACTTTGAGGCCAGGTAGGCAGCGTTCACGCTCACGGTTACGGGTCGGATCACTCGCCAGGTCACGGCCGCCTCGGCGCCGTAGGTATAGGCGGAGCCCGCATTGACGATGGCTTCGATCAATTGCGGAAATTGCGCATTGCCGGTCGTGGTGCTCTGAAGATTCTTGTAGTTGTTGTAGAAGATGGCGGTCGTTAGCTGCAGACTGTGATCAAGAAACGAGTTTTTGTAGCCGATCTCGTAGGTGTTGACCTGCTCCCCCTGGAATATCTTTCCGAAGTCGCTCGGGAATAAGCTGGGCGGCACCACCGGATTCACACCGCCTGCCTTGAAGCCCTTGGCGTAGCGAGCGTAGACATTCCCGCCCTCCTCCAGCTGGTAGCTCAACGTCGCCGAGGGCAAGAACTTGCTCGAATCGATGGATGCGGCAGAGACCAGCGGGGAGGTGAAGAGCGCATTGTTGGTCTCGTGAATGGAGCGACCGGAGGCGGTGAAGGTCAGCGCGCTCGTGATGTCATAGGCCACCTGTGCATAGACCGACCAGTTGCGGACGTCATCAGTGGACTGCGTGAATGTATCGGTTTGCGCGACGACCGCCGGGATCGGAACAGTATTGATAGGGGGAAACAGCAGATTCGTTGATTCGTAGTTGATGTGGTCCTTGAGATAGGTCGCGCCGCCCAGGACATGGAACGGGCCGGAAAACGTCGAGACGCCACGAAGTTCCTCGTATACGTACCACTTCGAATTATTCTCGGTCGGCACGTCGGAGTGATCGGCGTGGCGTAGTTTTGCGAGTAAAATGTCTGCTGCGCTCGGTACGACGAGATGTTCGTAATGTCGACGCCGGGTAAGGACCACTCGGGCTTGATGGAGGCGCCGTAGTCGTTCAGGTTATCGGGCGCCGGTGTGGAATTATACGTCTGGAAGTTACCCGGAAGTTTGTAGAACCCCGGAGGGAGTGCGGTGACGACACCGAACGCCCCTAGGAGCGCGCTGGTGTAACTCTGCACATAGGCAGGGGTCCTCAGGAACCAATTGTTCCCCAAGGAGTCTTGCTTGTTGGACCAGTCGGCATCCAATGTGACTTTGAGATTTGGCGCCAGTTGCACTTTCAACTTGCTGTCTACGGCCCAGAAGTTTTGGTCACCGTATCCGCTTTGCGGGTCGATCGCCGAGTTGAAGAAAGCCGCAGTCTGTTGCGGCGTCACCACACCCGCAGTCGCCAGAAGGGTCCGCCGCCCTTCGGAAACATGGCCGCCGTGAGAGGATCGGTGCCGAGCAAGTTCTTCGTATAGTCGTCGTGCGAGTCTCGCTGCACGGACACGTTCCACGCAATTTCATCATTGATCGGCAAGTTGACGTACGCCGCCACCTCCAACGTGTTCTTCGTGCCGTACGAGGCCCGCACATCGACCTCTGTGGTGTCACCCGGCTGCCGTGTGAGGATGTTAACCACGCCGCCGGTCGCGTTCCGGCCGTAGAGACCACCCTGCGCCCCTTTCAGTACTTCAACCCGATCCACATTCACGAGGTTATCGACCATGGAGCCGTAGATGCGTGGCACATCGTCGATGTTCGTAATGACGGAAGGGTCTGCACCGACGAAGATGTTGTTGCCGATTCCGCGGATATAAAGCTGGGTGTACCCCACTCCGGAATCCACATACAGTCCGGGCGTGTTGAACTGCAGATCAGTTATCGTAGTGATGCCTGAGGCGAGCAGTTCAGCGCCGGTTGTCGCGGTGACGGCGGCGGGCACGGAGAGCAGATTCTGCGACCTGCGCTGCGAGGTTACGACGATCTCGTTCAGCGCATCCCCCGATGATGCCGACGAGGGACTGGTGCCCTGAGAAGCCGCAGACGGCTCCGCCGGCCCGGCAGCCGCGGCGACTCCGAGATTCGAGTTGTTTGCTGGCGCCGCTGGATCGGCCGTCAGAGTCGAGTCGACGGAGCCCTGCCCTGCTGCTGCGAGTGCGAACATGGCAGCGAAGAGCGAAACGGCACCGACGAATATCAAACGCAGATTCATTCTTACCCCGGGGTGCATCTAGTCACGTTAAGCTACTTGTTGTAAACATGCGACATATACTACAACATGTTTTCTTATCGCATCTTGATCCGGGACGACAACGAATTGACGTTGGAACATGCCACTTAATGTTCGATACTGTGTCTCGAACGCGCGTCCGTTCGTTATTCGGCGCGTAATTTTTTTTCTAGCGCCCCGGCCCGATCGATAATAGCTCGATATTTTTTTTTGAGTGTCAAGAAACGTGATCGTTGTGCGACGACATACGTATCAGCGAGCCGAGGACACATCCGATAGGCGAACCCGATATGTCGATGGCCGGATCGCGATGATCGCGATGTTAGCGGGCCGCGATGTTAGCGAATGAGATTGCGCCGCAGCTCGCTCGGCGTGGCGGCAAACCACCGCCGACACGATCTCGATAACACCGCCGGCTCCGAATAGCCGAGGCGATCGACTATCTCGGTAAGGCACAGATCTCCACGCGCCAGGTAGCGTGCCGCCAGACTTCGTCGCACCTCATCCCGCAACGCCTCGAAGCTGATCCCGACACCGTAAAGCCGGCGCTGAAGCGTGCGAGTATGCATGCCCAAGGATGCGGCGACATGCGCGCGCGTGCAATTCTCTTCGGCGAGGGTGCGCATGATCGCCTGCCGTACTTGAACTGCGATACCCGGGGGGTGGTCGGGAAATCGAGCGGCGACCCAGCGCGACTCGGCCGCGAAAATGCGCGGATCTCGATCGACCAACTCGCACTTCAAATCAGCGTCCGTCAAGAATGCCCCGGTAATAGGCTGGCCAAATCGGACGTGGACGCCAAATCTCCTGCTATAGGTAGCAAGACGGCTGACACGAGGATGCGAGAACCAAACCTCCCGGACACGTGCGCCGCCGCCGGTGAGTGCCAGTGTCGTCGTCTGAATCAGAAGCACGATCTGCTCGGCGATCTGCGGATACGCTACGAATCCGTCGAGCATGAGCTCGACACCGAGAAAGTGCATATTACGCTCGGTGTCGCGTTCCAGCGTGGCGCAGATGCCCGAACTGTAAGCTTGCATTTGAGAGGTTACATAGCGGTTGGCGTCTCCAAGCGTTGGCGCGTTACTGATGAGCCGGTCAACCGGCTTCATGATTGAAGCGCCATTCTGCCGCTCGGCGAGCTGCATGCCGAAGTCGGCACAACCCAGGACACGGGCACTGATCTCGAGAAGATTCGCAGCCGCTCTCAGCGGGACCTTGCCGCCCGATTGATGCAGTGATGAGAGAGCAATCCCGGCCTCTGCGAGCAGCATGCCCGGGTCGCCGCCGAGAGACCGGGTCAAGCCCCAATAGCTTGTCAAAAACTCGTTGGCAATCACCTTGCTATCATCCGCGACAGGCAACGATATAGAGCAAGGAACCTGCGGATCCTCAGCGAGCATCGAATCTCGACTTAACATCGTTAAGCCCCCACACGCGCCAGCCAAGCGCATTCAACACTGCTCCGCAAGCCTCGAACGTAGCGCCGCGGACACCCTGACCCCGTGCAGCAGGTCACCAGTCACTGGCGAGGCCAGCGCAAGGTAGACGTTATGTATCCATCCAAGACCGCACTGTCAATGTTTATACATTACAGACTGTAACTGCCGGTTGGTGAATCTATTGCGAGGGTCGGGCAAGTCAAATTTGCCGTCGTGCGCGACGCCACGCGCGACCGGGTGGCGCCGCGGTCATCACCGCATGCAACGGCACCGTCCGATCGTACGAGTTTCGACTAGCCGATCCTCGCCGAGACCTCGACGATGTCGCGCGACATCGCCTCGAGTGTCCGGATAATTTCTTGTGCGGTCGGCGCGAAGGCGCGCAGGATCACCTGCTGCACGCCGCCGTCGGCGAGCCGCTTGAGTGCATCGGCATCCAAGCGTATGTCCGGCCGCAACGCCATGGACACATGCAGCGAGTCCGGGTTCCTGCCAAATTCCGCGGCATAGGAGCGGAATTGGGCGGTTTGCGCGATCGTCTCCTCGACCGTCGATTCCATCCCGTACCAACCGTCGCCCAGACGGGCGGCACGACGCAGCGCCGCCACCGATCCGCCGCCGAAAATGATCGGTGGATGCGGCTTCTGCACCGGCTTCGGATAGGAATAGAGTGTCGGGAAGGAACAAAATTCTCCCGAGAAAGCGGTTTTCTCCTCCGCCCACAGCCGCTTGATGAGCTCGAGATATTCTTCCGTTCGCTGGGCGCGCCGCGGCCACGGAACGCCGAGCGCTTCATACTCCTCCCTCAGCCAGCCGATCCCGATGCCGAAGTCGAGGCGCCCCCTGCTCAACCGATCGACGGTAGCGGCCGCCTTCGCCGTAGTCAGCGGATTACGCTCGCCGAGGATGCAAACTCCCGTGCCGAGCCGCAGACGCGTCGTATGGGCCGCCATGAAACCGAGTGCCACGAACGGATCGAGAAAATCCGTTTTCAACACCGCTTCGGGGAATTGCCCCTCGCTGCTGTAAGGGTACGGAGAGGTGAAGGATTCGGGAAAAACCGCGTGATCGCCCACCCAGAGGGAATGGAAGCCGAGTTCCTCGGCGCTTTGCGCCACCTCGACGATGGCATCCGGGTGCGCCAGCACTCCCAGGCCAACGGGCATGTATCCGACTTGCATCATTGACCCTCGTCGCCCACAGCCTGCGCAGCTGTGGCGCGGCGGTCAGAATTTATTGTAGCTCAGCACCTCGCGGACGGGTTTCCGCCACGCTCTTTTGAAATCGGTGCCGAGCGTATAAGCGACCGGAAACAAGCCCACTTGCGTATATTGCTCGTACGGGATACCGAGGACATCGGCCATATCCTGCTCGCGCTCCAGCGTCACCGTCGTCCAAGCGGAACCGAGCCCGCGTTCCCGCAAAGCCAGACAAAAGCTCCAGACAGCTTGGACGATCGAGCCCCACATCACGGCCTGATCGGAAGCGTTCTTGCCCTCGACGCGTCCCGGCATCAGCGGAATGAGCAGCGCCGGCACCCGATCCAAGACCCGCAAGAGCGTCATGGCGGAATCCATCAACTTATCCTCGTCCGGAATGCCGAGGTTCGCTCGGTAGTGGTCTTTCGCATATACCTCGAGCCCGGCTTTGTAGATGCCCGCAATCGTGGCTATCGTGGCCCGGTCATCGACGACGATCCATCTCCAGACATTGAGATTGGAACCGTTGGGCGCCTGCAAAGCGAGCTCCAGGCACTCTTCGATAATGGCGCGCGGGACCGGCTTGCTCAAATCAAGGCGTTTGCGCACGGTGCGGGTCGTGGTCAATACATCATCGACCGACAGGTTGAGTTTCATGATCAGGCTCCTTGCGCCGGCTCAGGAAAGCATGCCGGCTTTTTTGAGCGCTTCGCGGACGACGTCGCGGGCACTCGCCGCGGCGGGAAAGCCCGCATAGCCGGCCGCCTGATAGATGACCTCTTCGAGTTCGGCGACGGTCGCCCCGTTGCGGATCGCCGCGGGCGCGTGAATGGCCAGCTCGCTATGCGCCCGCAGGGTGATCAGCATCGCCACGGTGATGAGGCTGCGGGTTCGCAAATCGATACCCTCGCGGGTCCATAAGGGCTCGAATATCATGGCCATGCCGAGGTCGCTGAGTTCGGCGCCGAACGGCGCGCGATTGTCCGGAGCCAAGAGTTGCATGAGATCGGGCGGCAGCATCTTGCCGGCAACATCGAGCGCTTTCTGTCTGGTCGTGGCCATGGTTGTTACTCTCCCCCGATTTTTTGGGTCAGATGACGAGGTCGTTGCGGCCATATCCTTGCACCGCCGCGCGTGCCGCTTCGTCCCACCGATAGTGCTCGCCGCTTTGCAGATGCGGCCGATAATTGTAAGGCGTCTCTTCCGGAAAGCGCTGACGACGCGCGGCGATGGCATAGCCGATCATCTCGGAGCGCTTGCGGATACGCTCGGCATCATAGGGCACCGGCTGGTTGTCATGGGCATAGAAGCCGGTGGCGCCCAGCACCGAGCGGCGGCGATGGAAGCCGACATTGACGGTGACCCGCCAATCGGGGCTGGTATTAGCGAAAGAGCCGTGCACCACCTGCCGGTTGCTGATCGCAACATCGCCCGCCTTGGCAATCAGCGGCACTGCGTGTGGCAGGCGGTCGCTCCCCGCGGCTGCGAGCATCGATTTCAAATCGACCCGTCCGGTCGCATGCGTGCCGGGTAGATACCAGACGCCGTTGGCCGCAGTCGAGCCATAAAGTTGCGCCATGAAATTGAAACCGTGGGTGGCGAGATCCCAGTCGTCGGCCTCCCAATGCGTAGTGCCGTCTTGGTGCCAGGAGAAACTCGCTCCCTCGCCCGGCTTCTTGATGATCACCGCCTCGGTAAAGGGGACGAAGTCGCTGCCATAGATCGTCTCGGCGATCTGCAGCAGCTGCGGATGGCCGGACAGGCGCAAGGCCGCCTCGGAGTATTGCAGCGGTCCGAGAATGATGAACGGCACCTGTTCGGGCAAGTCGGGTGCCGGCACGGGCTCGAACATCTTTACTGCGTGGCGGCCATTGGCGATCTCCGTGCCGCCGAGCGGATCGCCGAGCGGCTTGGCCCACATCGCCACCGGAGAATCTCCCCCGGCGCCCAACGCCGCCCGGCCCTTGCTGTCGAGCGGCGAATCGGGCGTACTCGGCAGCCGTTCGACCATCTCATGGAATTCGGCGCGCAGCTCCGAAAGCTCCGCCGCGCCCAGCACGTTCTCGAAGACATAGAAACCGACGCGGTTATAGGTCGAGAGAATATCGGGATGCAGCCGGCCCTCGTCCGTAAAACGGATGGGACCGCGATTGCCGAGCATCATCGCTCGCGCTTCGCCCTCGCGGAAATACCCCTGCATCGCCTGTTCTTGGGGCCCGAAATTGCTGACTATGGCCATGGCCGAGTCCCCTGTGTGCATGCAAAGCCTGACATATGCTACGAGGCAATGAGACCGCGACCTTGATTCCACGGGACTCTGAAGCGCCACCTTTAGACGTGCAGGTCGTCCTCCTGGGTCAAGATGTGATGCGAAAACCGTGTTCTGATTGGCAAAGACCCGTCGAGACATCGGATCGGACGGATGAAGGGACTGCGATGACCGAGAAGATGACGATGAACGACATGATCATGCTGAGCGTGGACGATCATGCGATCGAGCCACCCGATCTGTTCGTCGGCCGGATGCCGGCCAGATACCAGGACGAGACGCCACGCGTCGCACAATATGCCAATGGCGATGAGCGCTGGGTCGTCGAAGGCAAGGCCTGGGGCGGCGTCGGGCCGGCCGCGGTCGCCGGACGCAAGCGCGAAGAGCTCGGCGACGAACCGACCCGCTACGGCGATGTCCGCAAGGGCACTTGGGACGTCGACGCCCGCATCGACGATATGAATGCCAACGGCACGCTGATGTCGCTCAACTTCGCGAGCTTGCTGGGTTTTGCCGGTGAGAAGCTCGTCAAGGGCAAGGACAAGGAGCTGATGCTGGCGATCGTCCGCGCCTACAATGATTGGCATATCGAGGACTGGGCCGGCCGCTATCCAGCGCGGCTCATCCCCAACGGCATCGTGCCGCTATGGGATGTCGATCTCGCGGTGGCCGAGCTCCGGCGCATCCGCGATGCCGGCTGCCGCGTCGTCAGTTTTCCCGAAAATCCGACCGGCTTCGGCCAGCCCTCGATTCATTGGGGACATTGGGACCGGCTGTTTGCCGAGATCGTCGAGCGCGACATGGCGGTGGCGGTGCACATCGGCACCTCGGGCGGGCTGTTGCCGACGCCCTCGATGGAATCGCCCGCCGATGTCGGGGTGACGCTGTTGAACATCAAGATCGCCGAGGCGATGACGGACCTGTTGTTCTCGCCCCTGCTGCTCAAATTTCCCAAGCTCCGCATCCTGATGTCGGAAGGCTGCATGGGCTGGGTGCCGTTCCTGCGCGAGCGCGCCAATGCCGAATATCGCAATCATCGCTACTGGACGCACGCCGATCTTGGCGATCTGTTGCCGAGCGATCTGCTCGCCCGGCACTTTTTGTTTTGTTTCCATGAGGATAATTTCGGCCTCGCGGTGCGGCACGAAGTCGGGATCGATCAGATCTCGTGGGAATGCGACTATCCCCACGCCGATTCGACCTGGCCGAGTTCGCCGGAACAGCTCTGGGCCAGCGTCAAGGACTACCCGCGCGAAGAGATCGACAAGATCACCCACGGGAACGCCATGCGGTTTCTGAACATCGATCCGTTCCAGCATATCGACCGCAAGGATGCGACCGTCGGCGCGCTGCGGGCCAAGGCGACGCATGTGAATACGGAGCTGATGTCGGCAGGCGGCCTCAAGCCCGTCAAATCCGGCTCGGTGCTGAGCACGGCCGATGTCTACAAGATGTTTCAGCAGGGCGACGCCAGGCTGGGCGAGCCGATCGGCTATCTTTGATCGGCGCGCAGGATGGAAGACCGCATCAATTCGGGGCTGCTGTTCGTGATGATCGACCGCGCCGCCGATCCCGCGCGGGGCCACTGGGATGAGCGGCTGCGCGCCCTGCCGGGCGTCGCCAGGACCAGTTGGTGGAAAAATGTCCAGCTGAACCGGCGCGATTGGTTGGGCGAGCTGCGCACCATGGAGGATTTCGAGATGCTCGGCATCTGCGAGATCGACGACGCCATCGATCCGCCGATCGTGTCCGAGGGCGCACGCACCATCGTGTTCCGCCGCTATCCGCGCCCGTCGCAGGGCGTTTTGCGCCTGCCGACGCTGGGCCTGTCGGTGGTGATGATTTCGACACGAAACCTCAAGGACGAGGTTGCCGTTCAAAGCCTGCGTGACTGGGGCGACTTCGTCCATTTTCCCGGCATCGTCGATGCGAATATTCCCGGTTACGGTCTGGTCACCGCGTATGAAAACAGCACACGGGATGCGCCGCGATTCCTGCATCTTTATGAATTTCCCGACCCGGATGCCGAAGCCGTGTTTCAGCGGACCCGGCCCTGCGTGGCGCAACGCTTCGGCGGCGGCCCGGGGAATCCCGGCTTCGATCGCTGGGAGCTGCATCCCGAGATTCGCATCGACTATGTGAATTCCTTTACCCGTCTCAACGCTGCCGGAGAATGAAAATGACGAATCCGGTGATCATCACCCTGGCCATCAACGGCGAGACCAGCAAGAAGCGCAATCCGCACGTTCCGCACAAGCCCGAAGAGATCGCCGCCGACGCGATTGCCTGCTTCGGAGCCGGCGTCGCGGTCGTGCACAATCACATGGGCGACATCAATTTGACCGGTCACGCGGCCGCGGAGCGCTATGCGCTCGCGTGGGCGCCCATTCGCGAAGCGGTGCCCGATGCCATCCTGTGTCCGACGACCCAGCAAGCACCGGATCTCGACGAGCGGCTGAATTTCTTGGGACCGGCGAAAAAGGCCGGGGCGCGCTTGGCATCGATCGATCCGGGCGTTGAGACATTCGCCACAAGCGGCGAAAACGGTCTGCCGGGCGCCTGGCGTGCCTGCACCGATTTTTCGATCGACCTGGTGGAGCGGGCCTTCGGCATCATCTCCAAACTGGGACTCGGCCTTTCGCTCGGCATTTACGAACCGGGCTTTTTGCGCCTGGTGCTCGCCTTCAAGCGCGCCGGCGTGCTGCCGCGTGGAACCATCGCCAACCTCTATTTCGGCGGCGACCATAATTTCCTCGACGGGGTAAAAGGCGGCTACACCTTCGGTCTGCCGCCGACGCGCAAGGCGCTGGATGCCTATATCGAGATGATCGCCGATTCCGGTATCACCTGGGGCGTCGCCGTCCCCGGCGGCGATCTTTACGAGACTGGGCTCGCGCGCTACGCGGTCGAGCGCGGCGGGCATCTACGTATCGGATTGGAAGATCATGCCGCCGATCGGCGGCCGACGAATCTGCAACTGGTCGAGGAAGTCGTCGGCGTCTGTCACGCCGCGGGCAAACGCCCGGCCAGCCGCGCCGAGGCTGCGAGAATTCTCGATCTGCCCTAGAGTCGTTTCACAAGGAGACTTAGATGAGCAAAGTGCGCGTTCATCCGGCCGAGAACATCGAGTGGGTTACGCTGCGGAGCCTGTATCCGCCCGACCTCGCCGCGGAGCGGTCCGACGCCGAGCTGGACTCGACGATGGCCTATCATGAACAGGGCACCGGCGGGTCGCTGCATCTCACCGAATATAACTATCTGCCGCACGCCAGGTTCGACCTGCACGCCCACGATCAGCCTGAGATTATCTACGTGCTCGACGGAACGCTGCTCCTCGGGACGCGCGAGTTGGGACGCGGTGCTTCGGTCTTTATCGCCGATCACACGCTCTATGAGTTCGCTGCGGGGCCGGAGGGGCTGCGCATGCTGGTCTTCATGCCGGACGGACGAGTGAAATATTTCGGCAAGGAAGATTTTCTGCGCCTGCAGCCGGCGCAAAAGCCGGCAACCGTCACCTGACCTCGAGCAGGATTACCCGGCCGAAGCGACCCATGCCGGTTTACTCAGCCGAGGCGACCGTTCCCACCTTCTCGAAGCGCCCAAGGCCATAATCGCCCGCGATCGTGGTGCGTCGCATGTGCCGCCGTTGGCCGGCCGGCATGCCGTTCGCACAATGCAGCATGCGCCAATTGTCCCAGAGCACCATGTCGGTCAGCTCGTATGAATGAAAATAGGCGTGCGAGCTATCGATGCAATAGCTGATGACTTCGCGCAGCAGCGGGTCGCTTTCCTTCTCGTCCATGCCTTCGATGTTTTCGGCGAACCAGGGCGAGACGTTGAGCACTTTGCGACCGGTGCCCTCCTGCACATAGACCATCGGATGGATCGATCGCGACCTGACCGAATTGTGCTTCTCGGCCATCAGCAGTTTGGTCCGCAGCTTCAGGCACCTTTGCGGCACCCAGCCATATTTCGCCTTCGAAGCATCGACGACATAGCGATAGATGACACTGAGATTCTCGATGCGTTCGGCGAGATCGCGCGGCAGCCGGCTATAGGCCTCGATCTGGTCGATGAAGCCGGTCTGGCCGTCATTCTTGGGCAGCGTAACCGGCCGGAGAATGCCGCCGTGATTGATCTCGTCGACATAGACGAGGTCGCTATGCCAGGGCAGGAAGGCCGCGCGCAGCTCGCCGTCGATCTCGTAGACATCGCTTTCCTCGGATTCGTAATCGATCGTGCCGTCGCGGCGGACGTCGATGCCATCGGCGACGTCGATGATCAGCTTGTGCTCGCGCGGCATATCCACGCCGCGCAGGAGCGGATGCACTTCAGGCTCGCCGAAGACGCAGGAGAGCTCGATATGGGTATTGATACCCTCCATATTTTTGAAAATGATCAGGCCGCGGTCGATCCACAAATCATAGAGCGCCTTGCGCGTCGCCGGGTCGCTCAGGCTCTCGGGGGCCAGATCCCTGACGATCGCGCCGAACTCGGGCCGGCCAGGAAGTTGTTCAACTTTGAAATGCATCGTGCTCTCCTCGAAGTTTTTCCTACGGACCTATTGTCGCAACGACTCCAACCATTTTCCGCCCTCAGCCTCCACGCGCCTCGGCCGTCGGCACCTTAGCCTTGCCGTCACGCAGATCGGCCGCGCGGCTGCGGATATATTGCCGGATCGCGGCGATATCACTTTCCGTCAGATCTTTGAAGCTTGGCATGCCTTCCGCGACGCGCGTGCCGTCGTGCACCACCGCGTGGAAGATGTCCGCCACCGACGGAATGTCGGAGGAGCGCAGGTCCGGTGCGGTTCCGCCGCTCACCGCCTCTGGACCGTGGCAGATCCCGCAGTTGAACCCGAAGGTGGCCGCGCCTTTCGCTGCCAGCGCTGTATCAGGCTTGTAGTCCGGATCCGGCGCGGCTTGAATCACGGGCGGCGGCGCAGGCGGCAGTTCCGTGTTGCTGTCGAGCGCGAAGGTCAGCACCCGCCGCTTCTGGGTCCGATAGTCGAACATCAAGCCGCCTAGAGCCCGGGGATCGATCGCCGCCGTGCCCGTCATGCCGACGACGACCGACACATATTGCTTGCCGTCGACCATGTAGCTGATCGGTGCTGCGAGCAGCGCATCCTGCGCCGCAAAGTGCCATAGCTCTTTGCCGTGGCGCGCCTCGTAGGCGCTGAACCTGCCATCGATCTGGCCCTGGAAGACCAGATCGCCGCCGGTGGCCAACACCCCGCCGTTCCAACCGCCGAAGGTTGGTACCTCCCAGACCAACTTCTGGGTCACCGGATTCCAGGCGATCAGGGCGCTCGTCTCGTCGAGCGGGTTGGGCTTCGCTGCGCCGATATTGGCGCCGACGACCCGCAGATTCTCGGCGTCGATCCCGCGAGAATCGAAGGTCAGGCCCTGTGAGAGCCTGGGAATGTAGACGAGGCCGGTCTGCGGGCTGAAAGCCATCGGCATCCAGCTATGCGCGCCGCGCGGCGACGGCCACATCTCGAAAACCTTGCCGTCTTGGTAACGGATCCCGGGCACCTCGATCGGGCGCCCGGTCCTCATGTCGATGCCTTTGGCCCAGGTCAGCTTGTCGGCGATCTGCCCAACCGAAAGCAGCTTCCCGTCGGTGCGGTCGAAGACATAAAAGTAGCCGTTCTTCGGCGCTTCCATCGCCACTTGGCGCAGCGTGCCGCCGATCTTCAGATCCGCCAGCTCGATATCCATGGTGGCGTCGTAATCCCAGGAATCGCCGGCATTGAACTGATAGTGCCAGCGATATTCCCCGGTATCCGCGTCGACCGCGACGATCGAGCACAGAAATAGATTGTCGCCGCCGGGCGAGCGGATTTCTCGATTCCAGGGATAGCCGTTCCCGACGCCGAAGAGGATCTGATTGTTCGCGGCGTCATAGGCGAAGGCGTTCCAAGGCTCACCGCCTCCCCCCCATTTCCACCATTGCCCGGTCCAGGTCTTCGCCGCCATCGCCATGGCCTTGCTCTCGAAGCCTTTGGCCGGGTCACCGGGCACCGTGTAGAAACGCCACAACTGCTTGCCCGTCTCGGCATCGTAGGCCGTGGTATAGCCGCGTGCGAAGGAGAAGTCGCCGCCGCCCTGGCCGACGATGATTTTGCCGCCGAGGGCGCGCGGCGCGGCGTTGATGAATTGGCCGCCGCCTTTTATTGCATCCTGCACGCTCCAGACCAACTTGCCGGTCTTGCCGTCGAGCGCGATCAGCCGCCCGTCCGGCGTGCCGATATATACCTTACCGTTCCACGAGCACAACCCGTGCCCACCCCAGGAAAAGCGCAAGCCCAAGCCCGCCTGTTCGCCTGCATGCGGGTCGTAGCGCCAGAGCTCCTTGCCGCTCGCCGCATCGACGGCGTGGATGACACTCAGCCCCTGGGCGTAATAGAGCACACCGCCGACCTCGACCGGCTCGGTGGCCGCGTTGCCGGGCGGCAGATCGATAGACCAGGCGAGGCCGAGACGGCCGACATTGCGGCTGTCGATCTGGTTCAGCGGGCTGAAATGCTGTTCGCCGTAGGTGCGCCCGAAGCCCGGCCAATCGGTCCCGCTTGCCGCATCGACATATTGCGCCTCAGGGCCGGTAGCCGCGCCGCAAATGGCACACAGTCCGAAAAAGGCACCCATCACCGTCAGTGCGAGCGAAAAATGCACGCGCAGCCCCTCACGCAACGCGGCGAGAGTTACAGTTCGTGGCCTTCCCGGTCTTGACCCCATGAGACGGGGCGGGGACGACCTCGAATTCGAGCATCTCGCGCACCGAGTGCGACGTGTCTCGAGAGATCAATACCTAGCGGCGTCGAGAGACTAAAAGTAAGCCATCGACAATGACCTACCAACATGGACTTCAGTTGGCCCGGGAGCGACAGACGATGAGCATGACACTTGAGAAGACTCGAGACCGGTTGTTTTCCAGTCGGATCAGCGAAGAAGAGGCGCGGATCCGCCGCGATCTCGCCGCCTGCTATCGCCTCGTCGCGCTGTATGGCTGGGAAGACATGCTCGCCACCCATATTTCGGCCCGGCTGCCAAAGGACGACGGCAAAGAGTGCTTTTTGATCAATCCGCTCGGTCTCATGTTCGACGAGGTCACGGCTTCGAGCCTGATCAAAGTCGCCATGGACGGCGAGATCCTTCAGGAGACACCCTACCAGGTCAACCGCGCCGGCTATGTCATCCACAGCGGCGTACTGGGAGCGCGGCCCGACGTCGGCTGCGCCATCCATCTGCACAGCTTGGACGGCGTCGCCGTCTCGGCGACAGAAGCGGGACTGCTGCCGCTCAACCAGACCGCCATGACGATCGCGAGCCACATCGCTTACCACGAGTTCGAAGGCGTCGCCAGTAATGAGGAGGAGCGCGAGCGTCTGGGCGCCGATCTCGGCAACAAGCCGCTGATGCTGCTGCGCAACCACGGCACGCTGTCGGTCGCTGCGACGATCCCTTCGGCCTTCGTGCTCATCTATCTTCTGGAATGGAGTTGCACCGTCCAGGTCCGCACGCTCGGCATGGGCCGCCCGCTGCATGCGGCGGATCCCACGGCCATCGCCGCTACCGGCCAGTTGATGGACAAAGCGGATCTCAAGAAGTACGCCGACGCACTCGCATGGCCGGCGCTGCTCCGCAGGCTCGACCGCGTCAATCCGGGCTACGACGCCTAAACCGCTCGGCGCGCCGCGCAGTGACCCGGCTTTGGCCAGGTCCACGCGAGTGGCCCGGCGAGCCGTTTTGCCTAAAGATCGGCAATCCTCAAGCGCAGCCGCTTTGCGCGCTCTTTGAAAATTGCGCCAGCGTCTCTGCGCCGAGCGTTGCGGCGGGGCGATGCTCGCTCCAATCCATCGTCACCACGCGGGCCAGGATGCGCCATTCGCCGTTGCGCTCCTCGAAGCGGTCGATGTAGCGCCCCCCGACCAGGGTCACCATGACCGGACCGCTGTCGGGCTCCGGCAGATGCTCATGGTAGGCGTAGAAATAACTTTCGGCGTGGGCTTGCCCGTCGGCCGGAAAGGTAACGGCGGTATTCGTGATGAAATGCATCGTCACGCGAAAACGCTTCAGCACTTCGATGGCGAACTCGGTGAACTCCAGCGCATTGCCGCTGAAATTCCCGTGGTCGTCCGTCGCGTCCGGCCAATAGGCCGAGCGCATGAGCTCGAGATCGGAGCTATCGGCGCCGCGGGCAAAGCGCAGGATCGCATCGGAGATGGCATCCTTCGCGAGTAACCGTGCCAAGGGCCCGGCTTGATCCGGTCTGGGGCAGTCATCTCAGGCGTTTGGATCGAACGTATCGGGAGCTGCGTCGCGCGTCGTGCCGGGGGGCCAGCGCCGCTCGCTTCCCGCGCGCTGATCGCGGAAACGGCTGCTCGGCCAAATCGATGGCATGCGAATGGGTGAAGATGAAGAAAGCGCCGGCTTCGACACCCTCCACGGCCACGCGGCCCGCCTCTTCGGGGCGGATGCCGTGCTCCTCCATATAGGTTTTCGCCGCGGGGTCGTGCGCGATCGGGCCACCGAGCTCCGCCGGCCGATGCGCGCCGGTGTTCCACATGGAGCTGGCGACGATGCCGGGACACAGCACGCTCACTCCGAGCTCGCCGCTGTAATCGGTGCGCACCGCATCCGAATAGCCGACGACGCCATGTTTCGTCGCTGTGTAGGCGGCGAGGTAGGGCGATCCGCCATGCACGCCGGCCTCGGATGCGGTGTTGCAGATCCAGCCTTTCGTACCTGCTTGCAGCATGCGCTGTCCGAACACGCGCGTGCCATGGATCACGCCCATCAGGTTGACCTGGATGAGCCAGTCGATGTCCGCATCCGAGATGTCGAACGCGCGCGCCACCCGGGCCACGCCGGCATTGTTGAACAGCAGGTCGATACTGCCGGCTTGCGCCCAGCTAAGATCAGCGAATTTTTCCAGTTCGGCGCGATGGCGCACATCGACGCGGGCGGAAATTGCCTTGGCGCCGCGGGCGCGGACCTCGGTGGCCGTCCGTTCGGCCGCGTCAAGATCGAGATCGGCGATGGCGACGAAAGCCGCGCCCTTTTCGGCAAGCGCCAGTGCGATGCCCCGCCCGATGCCGGTGGCGGCGCCGGTGACGGCCGCCCGAGTTCCTTCAATCTTCATGGCCAGCCCTTTCGATGAATCACCCTGTTACCAGCGCCGGAAAGTCCGACTCGTCGCAGATCTTGTGATGGAAGACGCCCCGTGGGGGACCGATGAGCACGCCGTCGAGTGCATCGACCAACCACCGCGTCTGTGGTGCATCGAGATGTGCCAGATAGGCCGCCTCATCGGCATAGACGTCGACGGCGGTGAAGCGGTTGGAATTCTGGCGATCGACGAGCACGGCGAAGGAGAGGATGCCGGGCTCTTTGGCGGATTCGGCCATTGCTCTGTCCATCGCCGCGAGGAAATCCTCGCGCCGGTCGGGCTTCACGTCGATCGTGAAAATGGCCACATAGGGCGACGGCGGCAGGTCGCGACGCGCAGTCGAACTCACAGCGCAATACTCGTTTCGGCACTGGTCTTTTGCTGCCGCTGTGCGAAGCGCTCCGCCGCGCCTTCGAAATGGCGCCTGGGATTATCGACCAGGATCGTGTCGAGCTGCGCTGCGGTAAGCCCTGCGCGCCGCAAGGCCGGGATCACCACATTCGAGATAAACGTATAACTGCCCTCCCAGATCGGCGGATCCGCGTGGGGGATCATGTCCGTCCAGCAGAAGCAGTCGTGAGAGATGGTGATTTTGTCGAGATAGCCTTTGGCGATGAGCTTCATGATCGTGGCGACACGATCCTCGGTGCTGAGCAGGATCTCCGCACCGAACCTGTCCATCCCGAGCATCGAGCCCTGATCAGCGACGCGCACCAGATAGTCGAGGTCGGTGGTATCGCCGCAATGACCGACGATCACGTCGCGCAGATCCACGCCTTCCTCGGCCAGCACACGTTGCGCGACGAGACCCGACTGCGTACGCGACGCCGTATGCACCGTGATCGGGATGCCGGTTCGCCGATGGGCGGCGCCGATTGCACGTAACACGCGCTCGACATCCGCGGTGAGGCCCGGCTCGTCGATCGCGCATTTGAGCTCGTTGGCCTTCACATCGGTATGCAGGATGCCCTTGGTCAGATCGCCGACAAACAGCTCGACCATCTGATCCGGAAGATCGCGCAACTGCGGCAGATCAAACTTGCGCAGCGGCATGGGCACGACATCGAAGGTATAACAGCCGGTCGCCACGATGATGTTGAGATCGGTGCGCTCGGCCACCTTCAGCAGGCGCGGAATATAACGCCCCAGCCCCAGGACCGTAAGGTCGATGATCGTGTCGATACCCTTGGATTTGAGCTCGTTCAGCCGCCTCACCGCGTCCTCGATGCGCTCATCTTCGACGAAGTCGCCGCGGTAGTTCTGGGTGAATTCCGTGTGCATCACAAACACATGCTCATGCACGAGCACGCGTCCGAGCTTGGACGAATCCACAGGTCCTCTCAGCGTGTTCACCCGCGTCATTACGGTTTCCCCCTCTGTATCGGCAAATATCGTGACCTCTACCCCATCCTAGCGCACGCGGGCAGGCCTGCCTTGACTCCGCGGGTCAATCAGCAGTTCTTGCCGAAAAAAATCAGGATCGTGCATTGCAGGTCGCGCCACGGTGGCAACAACTACTGCTTCAAGGTATCGTCACCGCGAAGCGGCAGGGCGGCGGGTTCAACGCTGCGGGAAGGAGGAACCTCATGACGGATGCATCAACCTTGCGATCCGATACGCGCGCGGAAGGCGCCAAGCGTTCCGCGCCATCGGCAGACTCCCGGCTCGAGCGCGCGCGCACGCTGTTCGGCGACGCCGTCATCCTGACCGAGCCCTTCCCCGGGCGCCCGCCGCTGTGGATCGAGCCGCGCGACCGGCTTCTGGCGCAGAACGTCGAGGCCGCCACGGACTGGATGGTGGAGCATCGCGCTGCCATTGAAGATGCGCTATTGAGCTTCGGCGCCGTTCTCTGGCGCGGCTTCCCGGTCACCGGACCGGATGATTTCGCCGCACTGATGACCGGCTTCACGCCTTTCTCGAAAGGCTATGTGGCGGGCACGAGCGAGCGCAAAGCAATCAAGGGCAACGTGATGGAGTCCACTCGCACGCCGCCCGAGGTCTATATCTTGCTGCATCAGGAAATGGCGTACCTGCCCTTCAACCCCAGGCTCGTCGCCTTCTATTGCAAGCGGCCCGCCGACGAAGGTGGGCGAACCGTCATCGCCGACATGCGCGGGCTGCTTGAAGCCTTGCCGCCCGCCATGCAAGAGCGCTTGGTGGATCGGGGCGTCATCTACGGCCGCAACATGCGCAACGCGAAGCTTAAGAACGATTGGCGCGCCGACCCGATCTACCGGCATCACACTTGGCAGCAATGGTTCGGCACGGACGATACCGCCGCCGTTTCGGCGCAGCTCGAGGAACGCGGCATCAGCTATGAATGGGACAAAGATGGGAACCTGCGCTTCTGGACGCATCGTCCGGGCGTTACCAACCATCCCGAGACCCGCCAGCTCCTGTTCTTCAACCAGATCTATGCGCAGACCCCGCATCCAATCGGTATCGGTGAGGAGTATCCCGCCCTCATGGACGCGGCCTATGGCGACACAGTGGGGCGCCCTTATTTCGTCTCCGTCGGCGACGGCCAGCAGCTCAGCGAGGAGGAGTTCTTCACCATCCACGATGAGCTGACACGGCGGCGCGTCGATTTCGACTGGCAGGCGGGCGACGTTCTGCTGCTCGAGAACAAGCTTACGGGCCACGGCCGCACGGGATTCCAGGGACCGCGCGACATTCAGGTGATGCTTTTCGAGTAGTCGGCGACGGGACTCGCTTGCGTCTCGAGCCTAACTCTTCTTGGCCGGCGTCACCTGTTTCCAGTCGATCGGCGCGCCATCGATCTCGACGCCGGTGGTCTCGAGAAAGCGGCTGACCATCATGTACATGCCGGTGACCAGCGTGAGATCGACGAGCTGTGTGTCGTTGAGATGCGCGCGCACGGCGGATAACGTCGCGTCGCTCGCGCGGACATTCTTGACCAGATCCTCGGCATAGGCGAGCACTGCCGCCCCCGCCTCGCCGAGCACCGCAGCCGCCGCGCCGCCTTTGCGGACCGCATCGATCTCCGCCTCGCTCAGCCCGACATGGCGGGCGAGCGCCTCATGCTGGAACACCTCGTACGCCGCATTGGACAGATGACCGACCCGCAGGATGGCGATCTCGCGCAGCTTCGGCGGCAGCGGCGAGCCGCCGCCCATGAAGCCCATCGACAGGGCGGCAAAGCCCTTGAACACGGGCTCGGAGGCCGCGGCGAGCATGCGCGTGACATTCGAGGGGTTCTCGATCACGACACGGCGCATGGCGTCCGGGAGGCTCGCGGGATCGGGATAGGGTATGCGCGGCATCGTTGTGCTCCTTGAAACCTCTGTCTCGTTTTCGTTTTACGGCGGCGTCCCCCGCCAAAATCGGCGGACATCGACGTGACGTTACATGCTATCAAGTTTGCTTACTCTAAATTAGGATAGGACACACCATGACAAAACGCCTGCAAGGCAGAGTTGCGATCGTCAATGGCGCTGGCAGTTCGGGACCCGGCTGGGGCAACGGGAAATGCACCGCGGTGCAGTTCGCCCGAGAGGGCGCCCAGGTGGTGGTGGTCGATATCAACCGCGCCGCCGCCGAGGAAACCGCGGCGCTGATCGCCGGCGAAGGCGGCAAGGCGCTGGTCATTCAGGCCGATGCCACCTCCGAATCCGACATGCAGGATATGGTCGCCCGCACCGTGTCGGAATATGGCCGGCTCGACATTCTGGCGCAGATCGTCGGCATCTCCTCGCGCCTTACCTTTTTCGAGGAAACCGAAGCGGATTGGGACCGGGTCATGGCGGTCAACGTCAAGGCCGCGTTCCTGTCCGCCCGTGCCGCGCTCAAGCCGATGATCGAGCAGAAATGGGGCCGCATCATCACGGTCTCGTCCATCGCCAGCCTGCGCTCGCTCGGCAAGAACATACCGATGGTCTATGGGGTGTCCAAGGCGGCGGTCGCCATGCTGACCAAGCTGATGGCGGTTGAGTTCGCCGATAAGGGCATCACCTGCAACTGTATCGCGATCGGCATGATCGACAGCCCGATGGTGCGCGGCATGGTCGGCGAGTATGCCGCTGCGGTCAGCGCCTTGCGCGACAAGGGCTCGCCCACGGGCAAGCAGGGCACCGGCTGGGACACCGCCCATCTCGCGGCTTTCCTGGCCAGCCAGGAAGCGAATTATGTCAATGGCCTCGAGCTGCCTCTGGATGGCGGCTTCACCGCCAAAGCGCCCGATATTTATCCGGCCGATCCCGCCGCGCGCGGCCACTGATCGGCGTCCGCTTTAATGTAGAAGGAGAAACCCGATGAGCTACAGTCTGTCGCCGCTGCCGGGCCAGTCCGACTTCGGCGTGGTCGTCACCGGTTTCAAGCCGGAGATGATCGACGACCCGAAGATCCGCAAGGCACTTTACGATCTATGGATCGACAAGGGCGTGGTGGTATTCAAGGAGCTCGCGGGCCTCGATACCCACCTCAAACTGTCGGAAGTGTTCGGCGAGAATCAGGAACATCCGCTGCTGCGCGGGCTCGATATGCCGCGCGAGAAAAAGGTGAGCATCACCATCGACGAGGTCGGCGGCGGCGTCTATGAGGTCCATGGCGAGGAGCTTTCGGGCTGGCTGGCCTGGCACAAAGACTCGATCTACACCGACCAGCTCAATCATGGCGGCATCCTGTGGTCGCTCACCGTGCCCGAGCGCGGCGGCCAGACCGGTTTCATCGACCAGATCGCAGCCTATGACGCGCTCCCCGACAACCTCAAGGCGCGGATCGAAGGGCTCAACGTGATCTACGCCTATACCCGCGACAGCTGGGAATCGAAGTTCGGCGACAAGCCGGACCGTCGCATCCGCCTCAGCGATTTCCAGTCGAAGACGATGAGCACGGCCCGGTCGCGCGTGATCCACCCGATGGTCTATGTCCAGGAGCAGACCGGGCGCAAGGTGATCAACGTCTCACCCTGGTTCGCCGACGGCATCGAGGGGATGGAGAATTCAGAGGGCGACGCCCTGCTGCGCGAAGTCATCGCGCACATCACGCGGCCCGAGCGCGCCTATTTCCACAAATGGGTGCCGGGCGAAATGGTGCTGTGGGACAACTGGCGGCTCTTGCATTGCGCTACCGGCACGCCGGTCGGCATGCGCCGCGAGATGCGCCGCACGACCATCCATGGCGACTACAAGCTCGGCCGCAAGGAAAAGCTCGAAGGCGTCGCGTAAAGCTACCAATTCCCCAGCACTTCCTGCATGAGTGATATCGATGACCGCTGAAGAGAAAATCCGTTTCACCATTGCCGAATACTGCCATCGCACCGACAGCGGCGATTTCGACGGCTGGGTCAAGCTCTTTGCGGAGGATGGCGGCTTCCGCATGTTCGGTAAGGATATCGTCGGACATGCGGCGCTGCGTACGTTCATCGCGCAGGATCAGCCGCCCGAGCTGCGCGGCCTGCATCTAACGACCGACAGCGCCATCACGCTGCAAGGTGACCGCGCCAAGGTCCGCTCCAACTTCATCTTCGTCGCCGGGGGCGATGAGGCCGGTGTGGTGGTCGCCGCCGGCCGCTACCTCGACATACTCGTGCCGCGCGGCGACGCTTGGCTGTTCAAGGTGCGCGAGGCCGAACTCATCCTTCCTGTCGCGACACAGCGCTGGGGTGCGAAGCCCGCGTGAGGCGGCGACCGTGACGCCGTCTCAGCGCGTCAGCCGCGAAATAGAGGCTCGGCGAAGCCCGCGACCCCTGGATCGAATCTGTAGAGTCGCCCGTCGGCGTCCGTGAGCGCCGGTCCCAGTTCCAGTCGACAGCTTGTCAGGAACATGGTGCGGAAGCCGGGACCACCGAAGCTGACCTTGGTCGGATTGGATACCGGCAGCTTGATCTCGACATCGAGCGTCCCATCGGGCAGGTAGCGGCGCAGCTTGCCGGCGCCGACCAGCGTCACCCAATAGCCACCTTCGGCATCGAGCGTCGCGCCATCGGGAAAGCCCGGCTCGTCCGCGCGCAGCTCGAACAGCTGTTTAGGGTTTGTAATCGCGCCGGTTTTCACGTCGAGATCGAAGCGCAGACTGCCGCGTGACACGGAATCGGCGAAATAGAGGTAACGCCCGTCCTGGCTGATGGCGAGACCGTTGGCGCAACCGACATTATCGAGTACCGGCACCAGCTCTTTGCCCTCCAGCCGAAAGAACTTCGCCTTGCCACGCCGCGGGTTGGCGGCGGTCAGCGACAGGTCGATCGAGCCGACCCATAACCGTCCGCTCGGATCGCAGGCGGGCTCGTGCAGCGCCGCGCCCTCGAGAGGATTCTTGGCGCGGAGTTTGAGCGAGCCGCTCGCGAAATCAAAGTCATAGAGGCCGGAGGCCAACACCACCAGAGCACCGCCGCCCTCCTTCAGCACGTAACCGCCGATGCGCTCCGGCATTGGCCAGCGCTTGACGACGCCGCTCTTGGGGTCCCAACGCAAGAGCTCCGGCTCCTCCTCCACACAAGTGAAATAGAGCACGGACTCGGCCACCGACCAGACCGTCGTCTCGCCGATATGAAGTTGCACCCCGGCGATCGTCTCCATTTTCGGTGAAATCTGTCGCATGCGCTGATCCTCCCTCTTTTTGCTCAGTGCCTCGCCTCAACCGACGATGACGGGCAGTTTATTCCAGCCCCATTGGAAGCTCGAAGGCAGCCGCACCGCCTGCCTCATGTCGAAGCTATAGGCCGGCACGCGGCGCAGGAACTCCTGCACCAGGATGCGCAGCTCCAAACGCGCCAGATGCACGCCGATACAGAAATGCTGGCCGTAGCCGAAAGCCAGCTGGCGCTTGATCTTGCGGTTCCAGACGAAGCTGTCAGGCTCTTCGAACTCATTCTCGTCGCGCCCCGCCGAGCCGAACAGCACCATGACGCGCTGGCCGGTCTTGATGTCATGACCGGCGACGGTGACGTCTTTGTGCGCGGTGCGCAGGAACCATTGCGCCGGGGCGCAGTAGCGGGTCATTTCCTCGACCACTTTCGGTACGTTGGCATCCAGATCTTTGCGCACCTCGGCGAGCTGGGCCGGCGCGCGCGCCAGCTCCATCAGTCCGTGTGCCGCGATCTTAGGGACCGTCTCGGTGCCCCCGATGAAGACGCATACGAGCTGCATCGCGACTTCGGCGTCCGTCAACGGCCGTCCGTAATGTTGCAGATTGACCAGCCCGTCGATCAACGATACCGATCCGTCCGCACCCGCGGCGCGCCGCTTGGCGACGTAAGGCAGCATGATCTCAACCGATTTGCCGATGGTGGCGCCGGCATCGTTGCCGCCTACTTCCGGGTCGGTGAGGCTTAGCTGGTTGACGAGATCGAGCACTTCCCGAGCCCGCGTTTCCGGCATGTCGTAAAGATGGCAGATGACGCTCGCGGCGACGATGCCGCCATAATCCTGGGTCAGGTCGAAACGCCCCTTGGGGAGCAAGTTATCCAGCTGTCGATTGGCGAGGCCGCGCACCAAATCGCCGAGCGAGGCAGCAGTCCGCGGCCGGAGCGGCCCGATATGGGCTTGCCGCAACACCTCGTAATGCGGCGAGCCGAGCAGGGCTCCGACGGGCAGCACCGGTTCCAGCTCCAGCTCCTTCACCTGACCGTGATTGTGACGCAGCAGATCGGAAGGCCCCGGCAAGGTGGATTCCGAGGCGATGAAGCTGTTCTCGCCGACCGCGAGCACGTCGACGATGTCCTGGAACCGCGAGAACACCCAGAGATCGTATTTTTCCAAATACAGAACCGGGGAATGCGCGCGCAAATACCGATAAAACGGCTGCGGATCCGCCATCACGTCCTTCGAATAAGGATCGTAGCGGCTGTAATCTGGCGTTGTGCCCTCCATTGTCACACCAGCCAGGAACGGTTGAGCTCGGCGATGTCCGAGCAGCCCATCAGCACCATCGTCCGCAACAGATCCGCGCGCAACAGGCCGATCACGTCCTTGACGCCCTGCCCGCCGCCGGCCGCGAGCCCATAGACATAGGGACGGCCGATGAACACCCCGTCGGCACCGAGGCACAGTGCCTTGATGATGTCGCTGCCACGGCGGATGCCGCCATCCAGCAGCACCTCGCCGCGCGTGCCGAGCCGCTCGCGGATCGCCGGCAGCGCCTCGAGCGAAGCCAGAGCATGGTCGAGCTGACGGCCGCCGTGGTTCGACACGACCACGCCATCGGCGCCGATCTCGACCGCGCGCTCGGCATCGTCCGGATCGAGCACGCCCTTGACGTAGAGCCGTCCTTTCCACAGATCGCGCACCCAACGCAAATCGTCCCAATTGAGATCGGTCATCATCATGCGCGCCTGCACCCGCGCCGCGCGCTGCAAATCGCTTTCGCGGGCTTTGGCCTGCTCCATTTCCGCATAGAGGATCGGCACCGTGCGCTTCTTGCTGAGCGCGCCCCAGGTCCAGGACGGATGGCGCATGAAGTCCCACGCCGTGCCGAGCGTCACGGTCGGCGGCACTGTCGAGCCGGTGCGCGTCTCGCTCTCGCGATGGCCGCGCACCGGCACATCGACGGTCAGGAACAGCGCCGTATAGCCGGCGGACTGGGCGCGCTCGATGAGCTTGCCCACCGAGTCGCGGTCGCCGAAACAGTAGAGCTGGAACCAGTGTTTTTCCTGAGTCGCCGCAGCGACCTCCTCCGGGCTATAGGAGCACGCGCCGCTCAGCGTATAACGGATGCCGGCGGCCTCCGCGGCCTGCGCACAGGCGATGTCGCCGCTCCAATGCGACAGCGCGGTCATGCCCGTGGGTGCCAACGCAAACGGCATCGACAGATCGGTGCCGGCGAAGCGCTTGGCGAGCTTGGGCGCGGTGACGCCCGTCAGACAGAGCTGTCGGAGGCGATGCTCGTCGAATACGGCCTCGTTGCGGGTCTTCGTGCGGCATCCCTCGGCGCCATCATCGACATAGGCCCAGATCATCTCCGGCAAGGCGCGCCGCGCCGCGTCGCGCCAGTCCGCGATGCTCGCAGGCTTGAGATCCTGACGCAGCCGGTACTGAAACGAACTTGCCATCGAGCGAAACTGCATCAGCCGAAGCCTTCTCTCGAGTTTCTTATGAGAGCCTATTTGCCGCCGGGCACAATATGGATGGGACCCGGCCCGCGCATGGGAAAGGTCGCGAAACTCGAAGCAGGCGCGGTCAGCTCGTATTCCGGAAAATGCGCGAGGAAGGCGTTCGTCGCCTCCAGCGCCTCCATGCGCGCCAGCGTCACGCCGAGGCAGCTGTGCAGACTGTAGCCGAAGCCGAGATTGGCCTTGCGCTCGCGATGGATGTTGAGGCGTTCCGGATCGTCGTAGCGCTCGGGATCGCGGTTGGCGCCGCCCAGGAGCATGACCACCTCGACGCCATCCTCGAGCTTCTGACCGGCGACGACGACGTCGTCGCCGCGCACGCCGCGCGGCAGCGTATGGACGACGGGCTCCCAGCGCATGATCTCGTCCAGCGCCTGTGCCGTCAGGGTGGGGTCGGCGAGAATCTGGTGGCGCACTTCAGGATGGCGGCCGAGAGCGACGACGATATGAGCCAGCCAGTTGGCGCTGGTCTCATTGCCGGCAAACAGCAGCTGCCTGGTGTTGACCATCATGGCTTCGTCCGACAAGGTGCGCCCGACGTCGGAATGCACGATCTGGCTGATCAGATCCTCGCCGCGATGACTGCGTCGATGTTCGATCTGCTCGTAGAGATAGGCACCGAGCTGTTTCTTGGCGCGCTCGCCGGCGAGCCAGGCGGGGTCGTTGTCGTAATCGATCGGGAAACCGCCCGAGGCGGAATTCGCCATCAGGTCGCTCCACTCGACGACCGTCTGCATCATATCGTCGGGGATGCCCATCATATAGGCGATGACATAGGCCGGCAGGGGGCGGCAGAATCCGGGGACGAGATCCGGGCTCTCGCCGGCACGGAACCGGCCTTCGACTGTCTCCAACATGTCTTCGGCATAAGTGCGAATGACGCGGGTCAGCGCCGCCAGCACGTCGCGGCGAAAAGCGGTCATCCAGACGCCGCGCAACGCATTGTGGCGGGCGACTTCGTCGATGGAGATGAAGGCCTCAGCACCGAAGAAATTGCGCATCGCCCCTTGCTGGCCGAGCGGACCCGGCCGGTTGAGGATCTCGCGGCATACCTTGTCACGCGCCGTCATCCAATGGCCGCGCTTGTTCCAGACCAGCGGCCCGAGTTCGCGGATCTCGCGCAACACCGGGTAGGGATCGTTGCACATCTGCCACGACGTGAAATCGACATCCACCACCGGCGCCCCTGCCGGCGGGCTGAATTGGCTCATTCCTCAGTTCCCATGTCGTCCTCCAATTCGATCGCCGCGACCGGACAGGCAGCCGCGGCGCGCTGCGCGTCGGCCAGCTGGGCAGCACTCAGGCGCGTCACGCGTGCCACCACGACCCCCTCATCGTCCTGGCCGAACAGTTCGGGCGCGATGAGGGTGCAGTTGCCGCTGGCGATGCAGTTACTGCGTATCGTCTTGATCTTCTTGCGCAACGAGGTCACATCTTTGCTCATGAATTCACGGCCGAGCTCGCCAAGCGATCATCTAAACCAGCGGCCGCAGATGTCTTGACCGTGCGGGACAGTCGCGGTCGTCATCGGGCGGTTGGAGCGCGCGCGCGATGGCGTGCCTCGAAAGATTCGGGCAATGGTTTCACCGGGAGGCCGGAAGGCTGGCGCGGCGCCGCCGCCGCGTCAGCCTCGATCGGAGAAATTCGCCGCAAGCTTCTAGTGGAACTTGACCCGGACTTCGCCGCCTACGATGCGAGGATTGCCCCAGAGTGCATTGGCGCCCAAGCCCGAGTTGGATGCGAACGTGTAGTACGCCCGGTCCATCACATTGTTGGCAAATATGGAGAACTGGTAGCGGTCGTCCGGTGTTTTGACGCCGATTCGAACGTTCGTGAGCCAGTACTGCGGAATGAACCCATCGGGCACGCCCGGCCCGTAGGTGCTGTACGAGGTGGTGACATCGCTGGTGTAGGCGGTCTGCCAAGTCCCCGTCAGGTTCAGGTTCCCGGTGATCGGCTGATCGAGGTTCGCCGTGAAGGCCATTTGCCACTTCGGTGAATTGACCATTGTCTTGCCATCGAAGTTGAAGGTGTTCAGAACCGCCCCATCCGAGTTTGAGAAGCTTCGATACCTGGCATCCAGATAGGCGGCGTTGGCAGTCAGGGTCAGGGGCCGAATGACTCGCCAGGCCACGCTTCCCTCGCCGCCGTAGGTTTCGGCCGTTCCCGCGTTGACGATCGCTTCGATCAGCGCCGGATTTTGAGCGTTGCCGGCCGTGGTGTACTGCAGGCCCGTGTAGTCGTTGTAGAAGACAGCCGAGGTTACCTGCAGGCGATGATCGAGAAGCTCGTCCTTCCAGCCGGCCTCGTAGGTGTTGACCTGCTCCGGTCCGAACACCTTGCCGAAATCGCTCGGGAAAAGGCTCGGCGGCACGACGGGGTTCACACCGCCGGCCTTGAAGCCCTTGGCGTAACGGACATAGACATTCCCGCCGCCGTCCAGCGCATAGCTCAACGTGGCCGACGGCAAGTACCTCTTGGCATCAATGGAAGACGACGAGATGACCGGGTTCGTGAAGTTCGCCTCGTTGGTCTCATGGATCCACCGCAGCGACGTCGTGAAGTTCAGCTTACTGGTGATGTCGTAGCCAACCTGTCCATAAACGGAGTAGTTGTCGACGAGGTCAGTGGACTGCACGAAGGTATTGAGTGCCGCGGTGATCGGTGGGATGGGAACCGTACCGAGGGGCGGAATCAGCACATTGGTCGTCGCTCCGAGTGTGTGGTCCCTCAAATAGCTGGCACCTCCGAGGAAGTGGAACGGGCCGTCACTCGTCGAGATCGCACGTAATTCCTCGTACAGGTACCACTTTTGATTTTGCACGAGCGGTATGTCGACGGTGATCGGAGCCGCGTAGTTCTGACTGTAGACGGTCTGTTGCTGGCGATAGGCGGTAATGTCCGTGATGTCGACGCCGGGCAAGCTCCACTGGGGCTTGATCGAGATACCGTAGTCGGTCAGATAAGCGGCCGCGGGCGTAGAGTTGTAAGTCGTGAAACTGTGGGTTACAGGCTTGTAGAACCCCGGCGGAAGTGCGATGTCCACCCCGAAAGCCCCAAAAAGAAAGGTGTCATATCCTTGCGAATAGGCGGGCGTCTGCAAGAACCACTGGTCGCCCTCGGAGTCGTGCTTCTGGGACCAATCGGCGTCCAATGTCACCTTGAAATTCGGCGCGATCTGCACGCGCAGCTTGGTATCGCCTGCCCAGAAATCCTGGTTTCCATAGCCGCTTTGCGGATTGATCGAAGAGTTAAAAAAGGCCGCCGCCTGAGCGGGCGTAAACACGCCCACGGAGGCCAGCACTGGGCCGACCGGCGTCGTCGGGGTGGCGGGGTTTGTCGGGAAATTCGCGGCCGTGAGCGGATTGGGCTGAAGGAGGTTCTTCACGTAGTTATCGTGCGAATCCCGCTGGAACGCAACATTCCAAGCGATGTCGTCGTTGATGGGCAGGTTGCCGTAGAGTGCCACCTCGAGGGTGTTCAGCTGGGCATACGAGACGCGTGCATCGGCTTCCGCGGTGTCGCCGGGCTGACGCGTGATGATATTGACGACGCCGCCGGTGGCGTTACGGCCGTAGAGGCCGCCCTGAGCGCCCTTCAGCACTTCGACCCGGTCCACATTCACGAAGTTGTTGACCAGCGAACCGTAGATGCGGGGCACATCATCGATATTCGTCAACACGGAGGGGTCGGCGCCGACGAAGATGTTGTTGCCGATGCCCCGCAGATATATCTGGGTATAGCCCACGCCGTTGTCCGTATAGAAGCCGGGCGTCGTGAACTGCAATGAAGAGATCTGCTCGATGCCCTCATCGAGTAGCTGCGTGCCGGTTGCCGCCGAGATCGAGACGGGTACGCGGAGCACATTTTCCTCCTTACGTTGCGCCGTGACGACGATCTCCTCGAGCCCCTCGTAGTTCGACGCCTCGGCGGTCGATGGCGGCGGTGGTGCCTGCTGAGCCGACGCCGATGCCATCATCACCAAGGGCAGCCCCGCCAACAAGCAAGGCACCCACAGATGTCGTCCCATTCGCACCATATCTTTCTCCCCGAGCCTTTTATTGTCGGTCACATTCGATGAGGCAGGCTCTGCGGTCGAATGTGCGGTTTCCCTGACGGTATGTTGAGGACCGGCAGGGCAGGATATCTTGATCTTATGAGACAGATCGTTGACAGGCCAGCGCAGGGCCCCTCAAAGCGCCCGACAGGCCGGCAACACCTCATCGGAAAAGAGGCGCCAGTGCTCACTGATGCGGTCCACGGTGACGACCGGATCATGGGGCATCGCAAAGCGCAGCACGATCTGGTCAACGCCCGCGGCGGCAAAGGCCGCGATATCGTCGCGCAACTCCTCGGCCGTCCCGATGAATCGCTGTCGCCCGTCGGGCGCGCGGGCGGTCTCGGGAATGTACTCATAGTCGCCGGGCGCCTGGTCTTTCTGTGAGAAGGCCTGCGGCGGCGGTTCGCCGGGCGCCAGCAACCGGGTCTGTGCGCAGCTGTAGGAGAACGTGAAAGGCCGGCTCATCAGTCCCTCGCGTTCTCGGATCTGATTGATGCGCGCGCGCCCTCGAGCGTAGAGCTCGGGCGAAGTGAACAGCGGGTGCCAACCATCACCCAGCCGCGCGGCGCGCTCGATCGCACGCTCGTGGTTGCCGCCGACCAGCAGGGGCGGCGGCCGCGCCGGTATCGGCCCAAAATACATGTCGTCGAACCTGACCCATTCGCCGTGATGCGACAACGGGCCGCGGCCCTCGAACAGCAAACGCAGCACTTTGAGGTATTCATCGGTCATGGAGCCGCGCCGCGCGAAGGGCGCGCCCAGCGCCTCGAACTCGCCCTTCAGGAATCCGACACCCAGACCGAGCATGAGCCGGCCGGAGGAGAGCTCGGAGGCCGTCGCCGCCATTTTTGCCAACAGGATCGGATTGCGATAGGGAGCGACCAGCACGTCCATGCCGAAAGACAATCGGTGGGTCAGCCCTAAGCCTAAGATCGCGCAGCTCAGCGCCTCGTACCAATGCGGATCGGTTTGCCTTATGGCATAGCCCGGCACGATGAGGTGATCACCGAACCACACGGAATCGTAGCCAAGCCTCTCTGCATCGCCGATGAGTCGGCGGATTACGCCGGCGTTTCCGTAGTCATCGTAGGTGGGAATGACGACCCCGATCTGCATCCTCACCCCCGCGAAGACGGCGAGCCGAATCGATCGATCACGCCGCCGCGTTGATCCATCGCGCCGGGGAAACCTCGAAGCTGCGCTCGACGTCGCCGACCACCGCCTCGACGTGCAGCGCGCGCCCGGACTGCGGATCGAGCCACGTGCGGTACCAGATGTCGGGGCCGTCCATGTCGCCGCGGCGCTCGATCAAGGTCGGGCAGCCATCCGTCCAATGGTCCGGTGCGCGCGCCAGCGGCGCCCCGCTCTGCTCGGCAACCGCGATCGCGCCGCGCTGCAGAACGCCCGGATAGATCGGCTGCGCGGCGCCGGCGATTTTTACGTCCGTGGCGGATAAGGGCTTGCGCGCCGGCTGGGCTCGCGTGAGTCGATCCCGGCGCATTCCTTCACGCAGTGCAGCGGTCGCCTCCGGATCGCCTACCGCCACACCGTAACTGCGCCGCGCGACCTCCGCATCGAATCGTCCATGCGCGACATCGCGCTCGACCGCCGCCGCCTCACGGTCCAGCGGATCTCCATAGCCACCGCCGGAGGCCATCCTCATCTCGTACCAATCGCCCTCGCGCACCAGGGCGCCGCTGGTCGCGAGCTCGAGCGTCCGAGACGAGCCGTCGCCGCGGTGCACGATCAATTCGTTGCAGGCCCCCGGTCGGCCACCCGCGAACCCTTGCAGCGGCAGCCAGCGCCGCATGCCGAAGATGGTGCCGACGATTTCGCTGACACCGTGAGGACGGAAGCTGAATTGGTTACCACCGCCCGCGCGGAACCGGCCTGCGCCCTCGGCGCCGCCCCGCGAGCGGCGCTCGAGGAACAGCAAGGGGAACCAGCTTTCCAGCACCTCGATGTCCGGAAAGGAGCCCTCGATGGGAGGCCCGACCCAGTCGCGGCCCAAATCGTTGCCGTCGCGCGCGCTGCCCGCCGACCCGCCGGACCACAGTCCGTCCATCGTCAAGAACGCATCCGGCTTTCCTGCCGCGTCCGTCCAAGACCAAAGCTGCGTCGCGATCCCGGAATCCCACCCGGCGCCGCCGAGATAGCCATGCTGCGCGGCGTCGGGCGATGCACCGAGCGCGAGTGTCAACGCCTGCATGGCCACGCCGGCGGCATTCAGCCCGACATGCATGTGGGCGGCCCCGATGGGCGCGGGGGGCTTGGCGTTGACAATCGATCCTTCCGGACATCGAATGGTGATGGGTGCGAACAGCCCTTCATTGAACGGCAGATCGGGTGCGATCCGGTTTGCCAGCATCACCACCAGCTCAGCGGCGATGATGTGAGGTTTCGAGTTGAAGAAGCGTTTGCATTGCGGCGAGGCGCCTTCGAAATCGTAGATCATTCGGTCGCCTATCACCGTCAACTCACAGGGAATCTTGTAAAACTCCCGGTGATATTCCGTCCATGACGTCGCACGGTACGTGCCGTCGGCGATCGCCGCGATCCGGCGGCGCATCTGCTCCTCCGACAAGTCGCGAATAGCGGCGAGACTTGCGGTGAACTCATCGAGTCCGGTTTGCTCGACGACTTGCGCGATTCGCTCGGAAGCATTATGCGCACCTGCCACCAGCCCGCGCAGATCCATCTCCACGAGCTCGCACATGCGGATGTTGGTGCGTAGTAGATCCCACACTTCGCTGACTTCCTCGCCGGCCCGGAACAGCCGCACGGAGGGCATGCGGAATGCCTCCTGATAGCATTCGGTCGCGTCCGGCGCGAACGAGCCGATCACCATGCCGCCCATGTCCATCAAATGCGCGGAAGCGCCCGCCCACGCGACCAGCCGGTCCCCTACGAAGATCGGCTGCTGCAGCATGACGTCCTGCGGATGCAGCCCGCCGCCGTTGTGCGGATCGTTGGCGAGGAACACATCGCCCGGGTGGATCGCTTTGCCGTAGCGTGCGAGCGTCGAGCGCACCGCATGTGCCGCCGCACCATAGTGATAGATCACCGGTCCCGCGCCGATGATGAGGCCTCCGGCGGCGTCCAGCAGCGTCACCGAAAAATCCTTCGACTCGGTGATCGCGGGAGAGACCGCGGTCTGCTCGATGGTACGACAGGCCTGCTCGCCCACCGCCTCGAGACGCGAGCGCAGAACCTCAAGATCGATAGGATCGATATCAGTGCCGATCATGTTTGCATCTCCATGAGCAGTGTGCCTTGCCGGTTGACCGTCGCCGCGGCCCCCGCCGGTACCCAGATCGTCGTGTCGCGTGCATCGATCAAGGCAGGTCCGCGAAGCGCGTGGCCGGGGCGCAGCCGATCGCCGTCAAATACCGCGATGTCTTCGCGCCCGGCAGCACCTCGCTCGAGCCGAACCGAGCGGCGGCGGGCGATCGGCGCCGCCGTGCCTGCCGCTACTACGTCCTCGTTGGTCGGCGATAATACCGCCTGCGTCGTGCGGCCGATACCGACGGCGCGGATCGTCGCCAGCTCGATCGGCGCACCTAGCGCCAGAGCACCGTGTCCGTAACGGCGCGCGTATTCGGAGCGGAACGCGCCGAGCAGCGCGTCCACCGCGTCCGCATTGAAGCCGCCGGCGGGCAACGGCATGGCGATCTCCGAAATCTGTTTCGAGAAGCGCAGGTCCGCCTCGAAGTAGACGCTGCGATCGGCTGCGCTCACGCCATCCGCGGCCAGATCGTCGAGCACGCTGCGGGACAGCTCCGCGCTGACTCTTGCCACCACGGCCGGATCGACCGGGAACAGCGCCACCATCGAATGAATGCGTTCGCGCCGTATGTCCGTGGTGGCGGCACCGAAGGCGGAAAGCACCGAAGCCAGCTCTGGTACCAGCACCTTCTTCGCGCCCACCGCCAGCGCGAGATCCGGCGTGAACAGCGAGCCCGAGCCACCGAAGCTGATGAATGACTGCTCGCGAAGATCGAGGCCCAGCATGCCGGTGCGTCCCCGCGTCGCCTTCACCATTCCGGCAAGTGCCAGGCGGCGAATTCCCCAGGCGGTCGTTTCGACGTCCATGCCCAGTTGCTCGCCGAGCGCAGCGCATGCGGTCCGCGCCGCGGCCGCGTCCAGCTTGAAATCGCCGCCGAGAAATCGATCCGGATCGATGTAGCCGAGCACGACCAGCGCGTCGGTGACGGTGGCGCGCGTGCCGCCGCGCCCGTAGCACGCGGGTCCGGGTATCGAGCCCGCCGATTGCGGACCGACGCGCAGCAGCCCGCGCGCATCGATCCAACCGATGGAACCGCCGCCGGCGCCGATCGATTCGACATCGACTTGGCGTAGCGCCGTCCACATGCCCATCACTTCGCCGCGGGTGCGGCTCGCCGCCTCGCCGTTGACGATGACGGATACATCGAACGATGTGCCGCCGACATCGCAGGTCACGACATCGCTGATGCCGGCGGCCTTGGCCACCGCGACACAGGCCGCGACGCCGGCGGCGGGGCCCGATGCCGCGAGTCCAAGAGGCCGATTCTTCGCCTCTGCCACACTGATCGATCCGCCTTGCGAATGCACCAGCAACAGCGAAGGCTTGAGGCCCAGCTGGGCCAATTCGGCAGCCAATTCATCGATGCCGCCGAGCGCCCCCGAGACATAGGCGTTCAGCAGCGCAAAGCTGGTGCGCTCGAACTCGCGCGCGGCGGGATGCAGCAACCCCGCCGACAGCACCGTGAGCTGCGGATAGATGCGCCGCGCGATCGCGACCGCGCGTTCCTCATGGACTGGGTTGCGAAATCCCCAAAGGAAAGAGACGACCAGCGCCTCGATCTTGCCGTGTTCCACGAGGCGCCGGATTGCGGACTCGGCTGCGACCGGATCGAGCGGTGTCACGATCCGCCCCTCGCGGTCGATGCGCTCCGTCACGCCCGCGATCGTGTCGAGGTCGATGATGCACGGCGGTGTGACGAGCCAGCCTTCATCGTCGATCACGCGACTACCGCGCGCAAAGGGAATCATCTCCTCGAAACCTGCGGTTGTCAGGAGCCCGACGCGCTTGCCGGTCCGCGCGGCGAGCAGTGTTGGTGATCGCCGTGGTGCCAAGCCCGAAGCGCGCCACCTTGGGCATGGTGGCCCGCAGTGACTCTCCGCGCCGTTCGGCCGCCAGCGCGGCGGCCGCGAGTACGCCCTTGCCGATCTGTCCCGGGGTGGTCGGTGATTTGGCGCGCCACACGCGGTTGCCCTCGGTCAGCACGCAGTCCGTGAAGGTGCCGCCGACATCGATACCGAAGCATAGTCCGGCGGATGCCGCCATCTCACGTACTCCACGCTGAAGACACCGCCGCCCGACGTCGGCCGCGGTCATCATCCGCCAAACTATAAGATGCAGCATCGATCGAAACTTGATCCTGAGCGACACACCGGCGCCCGAGTATGCCCCGTTAGCGGAAAGCCGGGATCACCTTCTTCGCAAAGAGCTCGGCGTATTTTGCGAACTTCGGCAGAGGCAGGCCGGGCGGCGACGGTCATGCAAAAGCTTTCCATCGTGGGCGCGGCAGCGAGCCTGTTGCGAAGGAAATCGATCGCCGCCTCAGGCGTCAGCACCCTGACTGCGCCGCTCTTTTTGAAGGTCTCGAAATCCATGGGCTGCACGCCCCAATCCGTTTCCGCATGCCACTTCGCATAGGTGTTGATCTGATAATGGTAATAAGGCGCGGTTTCTTCGAATGCCTGCTCCGGATCCTCGGCAACGAGCAGCCACATATCGGACACCAGGTCGAAGCGCGCCGCGCCGTCTGCCTTCCCGGCGGCATTCAATTCCTCCAAGTAGGCGGGGTAATTCTCAATAGCGCCGATAAATCCGCAGCCCCGCCGGGCCGCGCGTCGAATTCCGGGTCGCGAAAGGCCGCCGATTAGAACCGGAATGTGCGGCTTCTGCACCGGCAGAGGCGAGATGCGCGCCTTTTCCAGATTGAAAAACTCTCCCTTGAACGTGACAGTCTCGCCGTCCCAGAGCCGCCTCACGATGTCCAGCAGCTCATCCGTGCGCCTTCCACGGCTCTTGAAATCGATGCCAAACGCATCCGTCTCCGATTTAAGGTATCCGACCCCGACAGCAAGTTCGGCACGACCCTTGGAGAGCACATCGAGGACCGCCATGTCTTCCGCGAGGCGGAGCGGATGATAGAGCGGCGCAAGCGCGACCCCCGTGCTGATGCGCAGCTTCTGGGTTCGTTGCCGCCACCGCGGCGCCGATCATCAACGGCGAGGTTAAGAATCCGTCCTCCGTGCCATGGTGTTCGGGCAACCACGCGATCTCGAAACCGATCGTCTCGCTCCAGCCTATGAATTCGAGAGATTCAGCGTAGATCTCCTCCCAGTGCCTGGACCAGGGTGCGGGATTTCTGAAATCGAGCAGATAGCCGAAGCGAAGAGGTCTCACGCCGATATCGCCAGCATCCGCTTCACATCGGCGGGCGTCGCGATCTCGCACCCGAGCTTGGTCGCAAGCCGAACGATTCTGTCGGCGACCTGCCAGTTCTTTAGTCCATCATAGGCATAATCGCCGAGCCCGACCGATATGTGGCCGCCCCTGTCGATGATCATTTCGGCGAGACCCGCGATATCGTCGCCGGCCAAGGTGGCTCCCCACTCGATGGGCACGGATTCAGGCAGGAAGTCGAGATAGGCGTTGAGACCCTTGACCGTGCCCGGATGCACCGCAAGAAACGCCCGATCGCTGCTCATCGTGAAATTCATGAAAAGCGGCGGCTGCACAAACCCGGCCATCACGAACGCCGTCACCCATCGCAGCATCGGAACGTTCCAAATCTGCAAATAGGGCTTGATGCCAAGCCGCGCCAACGTCTCGGCGAAATGCTTGAGCGTGCGCGTCGTGTTGACATAGACGGCCTCATCGCTGCGAAACGATCGGCGGGCGGTATCGAAGGTGTCGATATTCGACGTTCCCATATCGAGCGGGACGAAATCAGGGCGATAACCCTGCTGCGACAATTTGACGATATGCGCGATGCGATCGTCCGCCGAGGCCACCCTGTCCGGGCCGCCAAGGGTCGTGTGAATCAGAATGTCCGACCGCTCGCGGATTGCGGCGACGGCTTCGCGATAGGCCTCCGCGCCAAAGGCCGGGGCACCATCAGACTTGCGCGCGTGAAAATGGATGATCGATGCCCCGGCGTCGCGACATCGCACCGCATCTTCCGCGATTTCGGCCGCCGCCCAGGGCACATTGGGATTTGCGTCGCGCATTTCGTATTCGTTCGCGCGGATCTCGACGATGAGTTTCTTGTTCCGCGGCACTTCGTTCACCCGGGTCGCGCGACAGCAATCACGCGACGAGCCTCATCTAGGTATTCCAAACCGGCCGCGGCGTGCGCCGCCGCGACAAAAGCACATCGACCGCGGGGCCGACTTCGGCCGGCGCCCAGCGGCGCTGGCGGTCGATCATGGGGCCGAAATCCCAGCCCTCCTCGAGCGCGATGAGGCCGCCGCCGACCTCGAACACGCAGCCCGTGACATGGCTCGAGCGTTCTGAGCCGAGCCACACGAGCAACGGTGCGACATTCGCCGGATCCATCGCATCGAAGCCTTGGTCAGGCTTGGCTATTTGATCGGGCCAGAACTCCGACGTCATACGCGTGCGAGCGGTGGGTGCCACGGCATTCGCGGTAATCCCGTAGCGGCCGAGCTCGGCAGCCTGCGTGAGAGTGAGCGAAGCGATGCCGCCTTTGGCTGTCGAGTAGGACGCCTGACCGGCGGCGCCCTGCAAGCCCGCTCCGCTCGACACGTTGATGATGCGCGCGGCAAACGGTCGCCCGGCGGCCTGCTCGGCGCGCCAGTAGTCGAGCGCGCGGCGCGCCACGCAGAAATGGCCGCGCAGGTGCACGCGGATCGTGCGGTCCCAGTTCTCGAGCGGCTCCTCCTCGAACGGGAACAGACGCAGAATGCCCGCGTTGTTGACGACGACGTGCAGCGCGCCGAACGCATCGAGCGCGGCACGGATCAAGCGCCCGGCGCCATCCCAGTCGGCGATATCGTCGTGATTGGTAATCGCTTTGCCGCCGGCCGCCTTGATCTGCTCGGCGACAGCCGCGGCAGCCTCCCGATCGGTCGCGCCCGCCGAGATCGTTGATGACGACGTACGCGCCTTCGGCGGCGAAGCCGAGCGCATACTCTCGTCCCAGGCCGCGCGCGGCCCCGGTGATGATGACGACGCGGCCGTCACAGATGCCCATCAGGAGAACTCCAGCGGGCGCCCGATGCGGCTGGCATCGAGCGCGGCGTACAATGCCGGTGCGGCGCGTGCGGTCCAATTCGGCGACATGCCGGACAGCCGCCTCGCGACATCGTCGATATCGATACCATAGAGCGCCGCCGCGTTGCGACTGAGGATCATGTCTTTCGTCTCCGGTGTGAGCGCGGGATAGCCAAACTTCTCTTGCATGTCCTCGGGAATGACGAACGCACGGAATGCGTCTATCAGGGACTGCGGCGAGCCATACCACGTGCTGTCGGTGCCCCAGAGGATGCGCTCCGGGCCGAACTGATTGAGGAGCTTTCCCATGATGTGGGCAGCCTCGACCGGGCGGCGCAGCATCATGAACCAGGTGCTGCCCAGTTCGCAGTAAATGTTTCCGCCATGACCGATGCCGGCCGCGCGAGCGCTCATGATCAGCCGATCGACGCCCTGCGGGTTCTCTTCGCACAGCGCGCCTTCCTGGCCGTCGGGATTACGCTCGTAGCCCGAGTGATAAACGACGAATCGGATGCCTGGAAATGCTTTCGCCGCCGGACCGATATCGCGGGGCGATGTCGACTTCATGGAGGCGCCCGGAATCGGTCCGCCCAGACCTTTGTGGGTGCAGATGATCTGCGGACCGCCGCAGCGCATGACCTGCTCGAGGAAGGGAGAGCCGATCTCCTCATCGTCGAGATACCAGCCTCCTTCGGGAGCCGCCTTCGTCGGCGGACCATACATGGTGTAGACCTTCCACGCCGACGGCTTCAGCATCTTGACGTGATCGGGCATCCAATCGATTTCCTCGCGGCCGAGATTCGGATGAATGATCGTGTGGCTGAGCAGCCGGCCGCTGCCTGCATAGTGCTCGACGACTTCGCGCACCGCGGCGATCTGACCGTTCTCGAGAATATTCTCGCCGGGCTTCCCCGGCGTCGAGGTGAGCAGCGCCACGGCCGTCTCGCTCGCACCGAACACGAGCGCCGCCCACATCGAGGCATCGACCATCCGCGCATCCATGCCGTCGCGCCAACGATCGGGGTCCACGAGCGAGTTGAAGGTCGCGAGCGCGCTCGCCATCGGTCCCGCTCCAGAGCTTCGCATCGACGATGTGGGTCTGCACGTCGATCACGGGCGAGCGGCCTGCGAATGAGGCGGCGGCGGCGGCCTCGTCGGCCGCGGCATCGCGGTGCAGTCGATAAAATGTCTCGCCGTGCGCTCGATTCAGCAGCTCGAGGCTGAGCGCAGTGGCGCGACGGTCGTAGGCGAACGGCGCGACCGGGACATTGAGCCGGTGCGCGATTCCGGACAGCCGCTCACCTGCCTCGAGCGCGACGACACGTTGGGTCGCGTCATAGGGCACCGCCGCATATTCGTCGCTATGCAGCTGGCGCAGGAGCTGAGGCAGGAATCGAAACATCCGAGGGGCTCCGGCATCGAACCGTTTATCAGCGCGCCGTCATGCAGCGGCTGCGCCGGCGTGCTGACGCGGCGACTGCCGGCCGCGGATGAGGCGTCCCGGCCGTTCGTCGGTCGCCTTGCCGTTGCGCGCGATCACGCGTCCGTTGACGATGGTTGCGACATAGCCGTCGGCCGTTTGGTGCAGCCGTTTACCGCCGGCCGGCAGATCGGCGACCACGTTGGGCTTGTGCAGCGACAACTTGTCGTAATCGATCAGGTTCAGGCTGGCGCGATAGCCCTCCGCAACCAAGCCCCGATCCTCGAGACCCATGAGCAACGCCGGCTCGCGCGTCAGCCGATGCACCACATCCTCGATCGCGAGACGTCCGCGCGATCGGTCCCGCGTCCAGTAGCTGAGCGCGAAGGTCGTGAAGCTCGCGTCGCAGATCATGCCGTAATGCGCACCGCCATCCCCGAGTCCGAGCACCACGTTGCCGCTGCCGAGCATCTCTTCCATCCAATCGAGGCTGCCTGTCTCGTAATTGCCGATGGTCAGCATCAACAGCGACTTCCCGTCCTCTTTCAAGAGCTCGTCATACGCAACCTCGCCGGGCGTGCGACCTTGCGCACGCGCGAGCTCGGCCATGCTCTGGTCGAGCGTCGGCTCGTAATCGACTGTCCGGCCGGTCGCAAAAATGCGGTCCCAGCGCCGCACGAAGCTCACCAGCGGATTCGTCGGATCCGTCGGCTCCTCGCTCAGGATTGCGCGACGCACTTCGGGCTGGCGCATTCGCGCGACCCGTTCGGCGAGCGGCAAATCCTTGATCCGAAGATAGCTCGGTGTCATGCAGAAGGGTTGGGCGCTGACGCTGAGCCCGAGCATCATGCCGACGGGCCGCGGCAGGAGCTGCGCCTTGATGTTGACACCGGGTTCCTCGTTGGCCTCATCGAGGAGTGTCAAACACTCGCGCCATTTCGGGAACTGCGGATGGGTGTAGGTCAGTGGCCGACCGGCGACCGCCGCGAGGCGTCTCAGCAGCGGAAACTGGTCCGCGAACGGCACGTATCCCGCGTTCGTCACGATCTGGAACACTCCTTTGTCGGCCGCCCGCATCTCCTGGGCAATCTCGGTCAGCTCGGCCTCTTCCGCGTCGAACGTCGGGATCAACTCCCCGCTCGAGGAGCGATGCGCCGCCAACCGGGAGGTGCCGAAGCCGAGCGCGCCCGCCTCGAGCCCCTCGCGTGTCAGTTGCCGCATGGCGGCGCGGTCCGCGGCGTTAGCCGGTTCGCGCCGCAGAGCTCGCTCGCCCATCGTGTAGACCCGAATCGGCGAATGAGGAATGAGCACGCCGATGTCGATGTCATGCCGACGCCGCTCGAGTGCGTCGAGATAATCGGGAAAGCTCTCCCATTCCCAGGTCAGCCCCTCATCGGTAACGGCGCCGGGGATGTCCTCCACGCCCTCCATCAACTTGATCAACGCCTTGCGATCCTTCGGACGACAGGGGGCGAAGCCGATGCCACAATTGCCGACGACCACGGTGGTGACGCCGTGATCGGAAGACGGCGCGACTCGATCCGACCAGATCAGCTGCCCATCGTAATGGGTGTGAATGTCGACAAAGCCCGGTGTGACCAGCAGTCCCGTCGGCTTGAATCTCCTGCGCGCCGCGACCCGGCACGCTGCCGGTCGCGACGATCCACCCGCCCCGCACGGCGACGTCGCCGACGAAGGGCGCCGAGCCGGATCCATCAACGATGGTGCCGCCGCGAATCACCAGATCATAAGTGCTGTCGGACACGCGCATCTCCTTATCACTGCTTTGGCCTTTCGGCCGTGTTCCAGACCAGAGGCAATTTCACGCACGCGAGCGCAAGGCCCAGCCGATATTCCGGCTGCGCCGCAGGATCGCAGCGCACATTCGGCATCCTCGCCAGCCATTCCTCGCAGAGAATCTTGAGCTCCAGCCGGGCCAGATGCGAGCCGATGCAGCGGTGCGGACCGGAGTTGAACGTGAGATGCACCTTGTTCTCGCGATCGAGCTCGAACCGATCCGGCTGGGGAAAGACCTTGGTGTCGAAGTTGCATGCCGGCAGCAACAATACCACGCGCTCACCGGCCTTCAGACGCACCCCGGCGAACTCGGCGTCGCGGCTCACCGTCCGCGGCGGAGTGGGCACTCCGAACTTGCGCAGGAATTCCTCGACCGCATCGGGGATGCGTGCCGGCTCTGCCCTCAATCGGTCCTGCAGAGCAGGATCGCCGGCCAGATGGCGCATGCTGAATGCCATCACGTTCGCCACGGTGTCGAGCCCGGCCGCAAAGAGCAGTATGCAGTAGCCCTGCATCTCCTCCGTCGTCACCGGTCGTCCACCGATCTCGCTGTCGAGCAGGCGGCTGATGAGATCGTCCTCGCGCCGGGCCTGCCGAGCCTCGATCAGCTCTCCCATCATTCGCCGAATGTTCTCGTAGCAGCGTGCGCGCGGCGCTTCCTCGGGAGACATCATGTCGACGACCCATCGCCGGAACTCGGCCAGCCGGGATACATCCATCCCCATGAGCCGCATGAAAATGACGATGGGAAGCGGCTCCGAGATCGCGTGCACGAAATCGCACCGGCCATCGTCGGCGATCGACTCTATGAGTTGCACGGTGTAGGCACGAATTGCGGGTTCCATCGCCTTCACCCGGTCCGGTGCGAACGCGCGCATCAGCGGCAGCCGATACGGAGCATGCTCGGGCGCATCGAGCGTCAGCGGTATGAGCCGCGGCTCGAGCTCGGCGGGCATCGGCGGCACTGTCATGGCTTTGCTGGAGAACAGATCAGGCGCGCGCGCGGCCTGGAATATCAACTCGTAGTCGTTGATGAACCAATGACCACCGTTGCGGGGCGTCCAATAGATGCCGTAGCCCGCCTCCTCGCCGAGCCGGCGAAGCGCCGCGTGCGGGTCGCCCGCAGCCGCGAAGCGGGGATCGTTGAAGATGTCATAATCGACAGCGTGCTTCGGATCGACGTGCGCGGGTCTTTCGAGCACCTCCGAATCTCGCGCTGACATCACGAATACTCCTACGCTTGTGCGTTCGCGGCGGCTCGATCGGCTCGCCGACTCCCGAAACAGGGTGGCCGAACCCGCGACCCTCTGTCTTGATCGGACGAGACAGGCTGGCAAGGAGCGCAGCTTCACGAGCGAGCAGTTAACAGATCGAACGGCCGCTGTGATACTTTTTGCCGGACATCTCTCGTGGAGCCCATTTGTGAGACGCAGCGCAAGGATTGTCGTTTCGGCGTTGGCCGTCATCGTTGTGGTCGGGCTCGGGATCGCTTTGAGCGGATGGTCGCCCCTGACCCTGCTCGGCATGGTGTTGAATTCCGTGCGCAGCGCGACCAACGCGCCCGGTACGTTGACGGTGGAAGTGAACCCGGGATTCACCGGCTCCGGCACTCAGCGCGCACCAGGAGAGAATGCCGAGTCTGCGGACGGCGGTAGCTGGCCGAGTTACAACCGGACACTCACGTCGGAGCGATACTCGCCGCTCGACGCCATCAATGTGCGGACCGTCCGCGACCTCAAAGTGCTGTGCACCTACGACACGCGCTTACGAGAGAGCTTCGAGACCGGCCCCCTCATGGTGGAGGGCGCTTTGATCGGCACGACGGCGCTGGACATCTTCTCGATCGACCCCGGCAATTGCCGCGAGAACTGGCGTACTCACGAAGACTACAAGGTGCGTACGCTGGGCCTGAACCGCGGCGCAGCCTACCTCGATGGTCGTTTGTTCCGCGGCACCATGGACGGGCGCGTCCTCGCTTACGACTTCAAGACCGGCGCTCGCCTGTGGGCAGCGTCGCTCGCCGACCCACGGAACGGGGAGATCGTCGACGCCGCCCCGATCGCGTGGAACGGGCGAGTGTATGTGGGTGTTGCCACCGGCTTCAAAGGCATGAAGGGACGAATGTATGCGCTGTCGGCGGCGACCGGCAGCATTCTCTGGGAGACCTACCTGGTACCGAGGAACGAAAGCGACCCGAATCGCGGTCCCGCCGGAGCGATGCCGCAGTCCGCCGTCGCGACCTGGAAAAACGCGCCCGATGTGCCGATCAGCGGCGGAGGAACCTGGACTTCCTATACGCTCGACCCGGCGACGGGCCGGCTTTATGTTCCTGCGGCGAACCCGTCGCCCGATTTTGTCTCGAGTCTGCGCGAGGGAGAGAATCTCTATACCGACTCGGTCGTAATTCTCGATGCGAATACCGGTGGCTACCTCGATCATTTTCAGATAGTGCCGAGGGACTGGCACGACTGGGATGTCTCGAATGCGCCGGCCCTCATAACCACCCGGGCAGGCAGGCAGGTATTGTCATTCGCGCCCAAGAACGGACATCTCTACGGAGTCGATCTCGCGACCAACGCACAGATCTATCGCAGCGCCGTGACGCGAGTAGAAAACGTCGACGCACCCTTGAGCACCGACCGAGATACTCATTTCTGTCCTGGAGCGGTGGGAGGCGGAGAATGGAACGGTGTCGCCTACGATCCGCAGACCAATCTGATCTTCACCGGCGAGACGGAGTGGTGCACCACCGTGAGACTGCAGAGCGACAGCGAGGTCAAAGCTGTTGCGAACGGCAGCGTTTGGATGGGGAACGTCAAGCTCGATCCATTGGACATTGCCGGAAAACAGGATCCCCACTCCGACTGGGCCGGCTGGCTCTATGCCACCGACGCCGACAGCGGCCAGTGGAAATGGAGAGTCAAGACCAATTATCCCATTCTGAGCGGTGTAACGCCCACAGGCGGAGAGCTGGTCTTTTTCGGCGACATGGGCGGCAACTTCTACGCAGTCGATGCGGTGAGCGGCCGCAAACTCTGGGGCACGAAACTCGACGGCGCGATCGGGGGCGGGGTCATCACTTACGAAGCCGGGGGCTCGCAGAAGGTCGCGGTCGCTGCGGGACTCACCTCGATCCTCTGGCCGACGGAACAGAGCACTGCGAAGATCGTGATTCTCGGACTCGACCAGAGCGCGCACTGAGCGATCGCGCCGCGCGCAAGGAGATTCCATGATCGAAGTCAAGCCATCGACTTGCCGGGTTTGCTCCGCCTATTGTCCGGTGATGGTGACGCTGCAGGACGGCCTGGTCGTTCGCGTCGACGGCAATCCCGATGCACCGCTCTACGATGGCTTTACCTGCCCGAAAGGGCGCGCCCTCCCGGCGCTGCACAATAATCCCGATCGCCTGCTGCATAGCCTCAAGCGGCAGCCTGACGGCAGCTTCAAGCCGATACCCACCGACATCGCCATCGCCGAGATCGCCCAAAAGCTCGGCGAGGTGATCGCCCGCCACGGCCCACGCGCGGTCGCCGGCTTCCTCGGCAATCCAGCGGTCGAGCAAGTCGCGACCGCGCCGGTCATGATGTCGCTGCTGCGCGCGATCGGCTCGCCGATGTTCTTCACCATGGCGACGCTCGATCAACCGAACACCAAGATCGCCGATGCGCTGCACGGCACGTGGGACGGCGGGCGCATGCGCCCTGAATCGCTCGACGTACTGCTCATCACCGGCGGCAATCCGGTCATTTCGAAACAGTACTTCGGGCAGAACCCCGGCACTCGCCTAAAGGAGCTGACTCGCCGCGGGACGCAGCTGATCGTCATCGACCCACGCCGCACAGAGACCGCACGCCGCGCGACCCTGCATTTGCAGCCCATTCCGGGGGAGGATGCGAGCATCGCCGCCGGTCTCGTGCACCTGATCATCGCCGCCGGGGCGGTCGATCAGGAGTTCGTCGCGCGCAACGCCACCGGCCTCGCCGCCCTGACCGACGCGGTGCGCCCCTTCAATCCGAGCTATGTCGCGAAGCGCGCGGGCGTGCTCGAAGAGGATCTGCGCGCCGCCGCAAGGCTCTTGGGCCAGGCGAAGCGCGGCAATTGCGGCACCGGCACGGGCTCGTCGATGACGGGACGCGGCACGCTCACGAGCTATCTGCTGAATTGCCTGCAAACGCTGCGCGGCTTCTGGGCGCAGGAAAACGACGAGGTGATGTATTCGCCGGTGCTGCTGCCGCCGATCCATCCGCGTGCGCAGCCGCGCAAACCCTGCGCTCCGACCGGCTTCGGCGAGAAAATGCGCGTGCGTGGCCTCGAGCAGTCGGTCGCCGGCATGCCGGCCGCGGCGTTGATCGATGAGATCTTGATACCGGGCGAAGGCCAAGTCCGCGCGCTGTTCATGCACGCCGGGGCGATGCGGACCATGCCGGAGGAGGCACGCACGTATCGCGCGTTCCGCTCGCTCGATCTTCTCGTCACTCACGACGTCGAAATGTCGCCGACCGCGAGCGTCGCCGACTACGTGCTCGCCTCGAGGCTCGCCTTCGAAATTCCGGTGCTGTCCTTCCTCACCGAACTGAACAGCGTCTTTCATCAGGGCTACGGCTACCCGGATCCCTTCGGCTCAGCTCAGCCGGCACTGGTCGAGCCGCCGCAAGGCTCCGATGTGATCGATGCCTGGAGAGCCTACTATCGCATCGCGCAACACCTGGGTCTCGAGCTCAAATGCGGCAGCATGTTCGTCGCCGAAGGTAAGCCGCTCGACATGGTCAATGAGCCGACGACCGAAGACATCTATGCCTTGATCGCGGAAGGCTCGGCGGTGCCGCTCGAGCGCCTGCGGCAGTACCCCAACGGCCACGTGTTCGACGAGGCGCGCGTCTACGTCGGCCCGCGCGACCCCGCCTGCAGCGACCGGCTCGACGTGGGTAACGAGGAGATGATGAGCGACCTTGCGGCGATGGCGGCCGAGGACATTCTCGTGCGGCGTGGCACCAACGAGGAATATCCGCTGCTGCTAATTCCGCGGCGCATGCAGAATGTCACCAACGGAACGGCGCGGCTGGAGCCCGGCCGCCTCAAGGTGCTCACCAATCCGGCCTTCCTCCATCCCGAGGAGCTGCGCGCGCGCGGCATGGCGCCGGGCGATCTCGCCGAAGTCCGTTCGCGTCACGGCGCGATCGAAGTCGTCGTCGCGGCTGATCCGGATCTGCGTCGCGGCGTGCTGGCGATCGCGCACGGCTTCGGCAGGGCGCCGGGTGAATCGGCCGACACGCGCCGCCATGGCGCCAATGTCAATCGTCTAACCCGGCTCGACGATGATTACGACCGGTACAGCGGCATGCCGAAGATGGGAGCGATCCCGGTCTCGCTGACACGGGTCGCCTAGCGTGCGACGAACCCCTGATAACCTTTCGCAGCGACTTCCGTGCATTTGTTGACATAAGTGCAGAACCCGCCGAGATAAGCGAGCAGGACCCGTTTCTTGCCCGGGACATTGGCTCCCATGTACCAGCTGTCAGCCTTCGGAAACAGCGTGTACCGGCCTACTTCGGCGACGTGCTCGGTCCAACTGGTCTGCGCCTCGGGGGTCGGCTCGATGGTGTCGTAGCCGTGGCTCTGGAGCCACGAGATGCAATCGGCGATCCAGTCGACCCCCGCTTCGGCCACCGCCACGACATTGCCCAACACCGAGGTGCCGCCCGGGCCCGCCACCATGAACAGGTTCGGAAAGCCTGACACTGCGAGCCCCATATAGGTCTTGGGACCGTCCTCCCATTCGTCCACCAAATGCCGGCCCTTGCCGTTGACAGGATCGATCGCCTTCAGAGCACCCGTCACTGCATCGAATCCGGTGGCGAGGACAATGATGTCCAGATCGTGATGTCTGTCGGACGTCTGGATGCCGCCGGCGGTCATCCGTTCGATCGGCGTCTCGCGAACGTCGACCAACGACACGTTGCGGTTGATTGAAGGCCGCGTAATAGCCGGACTCGACGCAGGGGCGCTTGGTGGCGATCGGATACGTTCGCGGCAGCAGCTTCTCCGCGAGTACCGGGTCCTTTATTTGCTCGCGAATTCGCCGACGGACATAGTCGGCAACGACGCCATTCGCGTACTCGTCCGTCAGTATGTCGATGAATATACTGGCGATGCCGAGCCCTCCCTCTTCCCAAAGCGCATCGAGAATGCGGCGTTGCTCAGATTCGCTGAAATCAGCGGCCTTCTTGCCGGTGGTCGTCATGTAGTTGCCGGCGAAGCTGCTCTTCAGTTCGCGGCGATACTCTGAGTACCGCGCGCGCACCGCAGCGAGATCCTCGGGCGACAGACGAAGATTGCGGGCGGGGACCGCGAACACCGGGGTCCGCTGGAACACCGTCAGGTGCCCAGCTGTTTTTGCGATCTCGGGGATCGACTGCACACCGGAGGAACCGGTGCCGATGACCGCCACCCGCTTGCCGTCGAAACTCACCGGATGGTGCGGCCAGCGGGCCGTTCGATAGACCTCGCCCCGGAAATCGCTGAAATTGGGGAAATCCGCATCCTTCGGTTGCGACAATGGGCCGGTCGCGAGCACCACGAACCGCGCCCGGTAAGTCTTGCCGGCGCTTGTTCCAATAGTCCAGAGACCGGTGTCGTCATCCCGCCTCATGGCGGTCACCCGAGTGTTGAACGCCATATGCCGGCGCAGGCCGAAACGGTCGGCGACGTGCTGGATATAGCGCAGAATTTCTTCTTGAGGCGAATAGCGCTCAGTCCAATTCCACTCGTCCTGAAGCTCTTTCGAGAACGAATAACTGTAGTCGATGGACAGGATGTCGCAGCGGGCGCCCGGGTAGCGGTTGTGATACCAGACCCCGCCCACATCTCCGGCCGCCTCGAGACAGAGCACGTCGCGTCCGTCCCGCAGCAGCCGGTGGACAGCGTAGACGCCGCCGAAGCCCGCACCGACGACGATTACCTCGTGATACGAAGCGGTCTCGTCCTCCTGCAATGCGCCCGCGCCGTGGACCACCTTAGCCACCGCCCTGTCCCGTCGCGGGCCGACTCGCGGCTCGCGCGCTGTCGGCGAGACTGCGCAGATACTGGCGGATGTCGTCGCGCGTTTCTTTGGACATATCCTCGAAGCGCGGCATGCCATGGGCAACGAGCGTCCCACCGGCAACGATCGCCTCGAATGCCGCGTCGGAGGTGATCACCGGCGATGCACGCAGATCCGGAGCGTCCCCCGCGGCATAGCCGTCCCTGCCATGGCACATCAAGCAAGTCCCACCATAAGCGTTCGCGCCGCGCTGTGCCGCCACCGGATCAGGACGATATTCTTGATCCGCTGCAGCGACGAAGCGGTAGGGCGGCGCATCGGGCAACTGGGCGCTACCATCGAGCGCGAAGGTCAGCACCCGGCGCTTCTGGTCGCGGTAACTGATCGCATACTTCTCGAGATACGCCCCGAGCAGCACGAGGCTCGAAGCGGCGCCGCTCATGACCGTGACGTATTGTCGGCCGTTCACTTGATACGAAAGTGGCGGTGCCATAATCGGAGCCTTGGCGTCGAAGGACCAGAGCGGTCTGCCGCTCGAGCCGTCGTACGCATTGAAGCGGCCATCGATGCGTCCCTGAAAGACGAGATTGCCGGCCGTTGCGAGCACGCCGCCGCTGACGATGCCTGGCATCGGAATACGCCAGGCCTCCTTTTGTGTGACGGGATTCCAAGCGACGAGCGCGGCAGCAGCCGCATCGTTTCCCATCTCGAGCCCCACGCCGCCGTTGAAAGAGAAATCAGGCGGTCGTCGCCATTCTTTCAACTGGAAGCCCTTGTCGGAGTAAAGTGCGTCCTGCTCGAGTACCGGGATGTAGACCAGACCCGTCGTGCGGCTGAAGGCCATGGGCAGCCAACTGTGCGCGCCGACTGGGCCTGGCGCGAGCAGGAAAGGACCGTTTTCGTAGCGGTTGTTCGGTGTATCGATGGGCCGGCCGGTTTTCTGGTCGATGCCTTTTGCCCATGTCTCTTTGACGAAGGGCTCGGCCGAGATGAACTCTCCCGTGCGCCGATCGATGACATATAGGAAGCCGTTCTTCGGCGCGGTTATCAGCACTTTGCGCGGCTTGCCGCCGATGGAGAGATCGGCAAACTCCATATCCATGTTGGCGTCGTAATCCCAGCTCTCGCCGGGATTTACTTGGTAATGCCATTTATACGTGCCCGTCTTGCCGTCGAGCGCGACGATCGAGGCGAGAAACAGGTTATCGCCCTTCCCTTGGCTGCGAATCTTTCGATTCCACGGCGCGCCATCGCCGCCCCCCAGAAACACGGTGTCGGTCTCGGGGTCATAACTCATGGCATTCCAGACGGTGCCGCCCCCGCCCTGCTTCCACCATTCACCGGACCAGGTCTTGGCCGCCATCTCCATGGCTTTGTTCTCGAAGCCGTCGGCCGGATTGCCGGGCACGAGATAGAAGCGCCAAAGCTGCTTGCCTGTTGCGGCATCGTACGTTGTCACGTAGCCGCGGATCGCGGCCACATCGGCTCCGCCATGGCCGATGATCACCTTGCCGTCGAAGACCCGCGGTGCGCCGGTGATGTAGCGGCCGTCATCCTTGTCGACCGTCATTACCGACCACAGCGGTTTTCCCGTTGCCGCGTCGATCGCGATGAGGCGGCCGTCCTGCGTGCCGGTGTAGATATTGCCGTTCCACCACGCGATACCTCGGCTGCCCCAGCCGAGGCGAAGCTTTTTACCGGCGGCTTCGGGAGCCTTCGGATCATAGCTCCACAACGCCTTGCCGGTCGCTGCCTCGACTGCGTGGATGATGCTATACGCCGTGCAGAAGTAGAGCACCCCGTTGATCTCGAGCGGCTGCGAGACGGAATTGCCGAGCGGCAAATCCATCGACCACACCAGCCCGAGCTTGCTCACATTGTCCGTGCCGATTTCGTGGAGCGGACTGAAATGCTGCTCACCGAAGGTGCGCCCGGGACCCGGCCAATTCTTGCCGTCGCTGCCGTCCGACAACTGCGCGGCGCCGTAAGCGGAGATCGGCGCCTCCTGCGAAACCGCCGCCGTACATTCGTTCACGAGCACGAGTGCCGCAAGGCAGCCTATTCCGCGCGCGATTTTGGACATGAAGCTCAACTGCGAGTACCTCCGGACACCGCTCAAGTCGTGCGAGCGTCGCAATTTCGACGGCTGCAGGCTTGATCCCACGAGACTGCGTCGACCCGCAGCGCGGATGAAATCTCGACGCCTGTCGCGCCAAGTCAAGCGCATGATAGAAAGCTGATGAAAGCTACGCAAACAGCCCATGAAGGAGAGTGCGATATGCCCAGGAAAACGCTCGGCCACCTCGCCTTGCACTACCGGACAAAGGAAGAGGGTCCGGCAGCCGCGAAGCTCCTCGATCTGCTCGGTTTCGCCCGCGTGCCCAGCCCGAAAGGCTATCCGTTCTATCACTACGTGGTCGACGGAGAGGCGACCAACAATGGCGACGGTATCCTTTTCATCATGGAACAGCCGCAAGCGCTGCACGAACTCAACAAGGTGATTCGCGAAGCTTTGAAGGTAGATCAGCCCGGGGAGCATCCGGTAGTCGCCAAGGTGCGCGCCGCGCACGACTCCGATCCGGAATACGATCTGCATCTCGGTGTTCTGTTCGACTCTCTGGAGGAAATCGAGCAGAGGATCATGCGGATTCGTGAGGCGGGGACGAGCGACCCGGATCTGCGAGGGCGGGTGAAGATCATTCTGAATCGCGCGCGCCCGGGCACCACCGAGGTCGACGAGCGTATGGACAAGTCGCCTATATACGGAGGGGTGGAGCGCTTCACCTACGGCCGCAACGGCATCCAGGCGTTCATCGAGACGGATTTGTTCATCACGGGCGCCCTCGGCGACAAGTTCGTGTTCGAGCTTGACTACGTGTTCGCCGGATATCCGGACAACATCCTGACCAACCCGGCCGGGGTGCCGCACGAAGAGCTCATGGCAGCGTCCACGGCGGACTGACCTGCTCGCTGCGCTTAGCTCAGGACCAGCAGCTCAGCTCGTTGCGCAGTTGCTTCGGTGAAGCGGAAAACCAGCGGGTGCAGCTGCGCGACAATACCGAGGCCTCGGAATAGCCGAGCATTTCGGCGACGCGGGTGAGCGGCACGTCAGGCTGAATCAGGTAGCGCAACGCGATATCACGGCGCACACTGTCCTTGAGGCTTTCAAAGCATTCGCCTTCCTCCCGCAGCCGGCGCTGCAGAGTGCGCGGATGCAATCCGAGCACCGAGGCAACCTGATCGTTGGTGCACTCATTGGCGGCCAGCAGTCGCGCGATTATCGCCCTGACGCGGGTACTCATGGTGAGCCGTACCGCCGGAAAGCGACTCTCGATGTAGCTGGTTGCAAGTTCGTAGAGTTGCGGGTCAGGCTCCGATATTGCGCACTCCAGATCCCGATCGGAAAAGAACAGTCCGTTGCAAGGTGCACCGAAACGGACGACCGCACTGAAACAATTGCGATAAACCGAGCGCGCCATGAGAGGTGCGTGCGAGAACCACACCTCGCGTGCCTGCGCATGACCTTTGGTGAGGTCGACCGCAGCGTGCTGCGTAAGCAGCAGCGCCTGTTCGACGGCCTGGCGCTGATAAGGCAGCCGGCCGAGCAGTATCTCGAACCGCATGAAACTTCGCCGATTCGCCGGGTCCCTCTCCATGCAGATCTGGACAGCTGAGCTGTACGCTTGCAGGTGGGCGGCGCAATAACGATAGGCATCGCCGAGCGTGTTCGAGTTCGCCATGACGACCTGAATCGGCCCAAGCACTTTCGCTCCGTTTTGCGCCGATGCCAGGCGCATGCCGAAATCAGGGCACTTGAGCTCGCTTGCTGCGCGCTCGAGCAGATGGACCATCATCCGGTAGGACACCACTGCATGGCGATTTTCGAGCGCAGCCGATTCGATCTGCGACTTGGCGAGTAACGCCTCCGGATCGCCACCGAGCCCGGTAACTACTTGATGAAAATTACGCAGCGCATCGCTCCGCACTACGGCGGCGCTGGTATCGGCGGTTGTCGTCTCCGTCGGAACAACCTCGAACGGATGTATTTCTATCAATGCGCGCCCTCCCCTATCGAAACCAGTATCCGGCTGCCCACGCTTACCCGCGCGCGCTGCCGTAACACTTCGCCTGTCATGATCCAGGCTGCCCAGCCCAGCAGCCGACGATTCTCAGGACCATGACTCGACCATCGCAGCTTAGCGTATTGGTTAGTGCATCTGGTTAGCGTATTGGTTAGTGCATCTAGTGGCTCGCCGGTCATAGTTTGCTCTCCAGGCTCAGCCAGGTAGGGCGCCCGCAAAGCGCAGGATTTGGGGAGCAAGTTTCGGCCAGTTGGCGAACAACCCCTCCCCTCGCCGGGCGGCAGCCATCCTGTCGATCCATTCGCGATCGCCCCAGGGAGGCTCCTCGAGGATCGAACCGGGAATCAGAGCCTGCACTTGCTCGCTCGTTCTACGCAGGTGATGAAGGTCGCTCGCGCCGCTTCGCAAGACCACCACGGGAACGGCGAGGGCAGCGAAATCAGCCGAGGTCATTCCGGGCACCGGTGAGCCCGGCGCAGGCGTAAACGCATCCGCCCAACGCTGCATGGTGCTGATGAATTCCGCCGGATTGAGTGCCAGCAACCGAGCCCGATTAGCCGGATTGCGGGCAAATTGCTCGCGCCAGGAGGGCATCGCCGCGACAGCCTCCATACCACCCGCGGCCGCGGTCAGCGCCGCATCGCCGCAATACACCCCGACCAGGGCAGCGAGACCGATCCCACCGCCGGTGATCCACCATAAGAACAGTCCCGCCGCTGCCCGTGGGTGACGGGTTGCCGTGCGCAGGGAAACGCGCGATCCGGCTGATCCGCCGGCGAGAATCGTCGGCCCCAGATCAAGCTTGCGAATCAGACCGGCGAGAATGTCGGCGTTGAGATCCGATTCCGAATCGCCCCGGAAGGCGAGATCGGAGGCGCCGCAATTCGGCCTATCCCAGATCAGCGCCCGCAGACCGCCTGCGGACAGCGCCTGGGCCAGCTCGCGCACACCGGGGTCGTCCTTGGAGAAACGTCCGCCGGGGGTGATCGAGACCGCCCGGCCGGCGGTGCCGATGAGCTCGTAATCTATCCCGATACCGTCGATTTCTGTGCGAGGCATCCAGGTCCCCTTCTCTAGCCGGCGTTATGACCGTCAGCGGTAGCCAATGAGTCGCCCCTCGACCGCTCCCTGCGAGTTACCTCCATTCCTTCGAGCCTATCCTGCGCCCGCCACTCCTCGAGGACCCTGAAGAATGCGACCGAGCCGGCGCCATAGATGTCGTTGAGAGCCGTTGCAGGCGTGTCCTTACCTTCCTGATTGTAGTAGCTGGGTGGGCAGGACTCGAGAAACGCGCGCCGCGGCCCTCGCTGGGCAATGATTTCGTCGACCCACTCGTCCTCGGCTTGTTGCGTGGGCTCGAGCGTGCGCACTTCGTCCTTGAGGCAGCGCTTGAGCAGATAAGCGAGATGGATCGCCCGCTCATCGATCAGATGCGTCAAGTTGACCGTTACACCATTCTGGGCGAGGCCGAGAATGAACAAATTTGGGAAGCCGCGCGTCTGCATGCCGTGCATGGTTCGAGTGCCTTGGCTCCAGCGCTCGCTGAGCGCCAAATCATCACGCCCATGAATATCGTAGCCGATCATGCCGGCGAATTCGGACAGCCACTCGAATCCAGTGGCATAGATCAAACAATCGAGCGGGTACTCCTTGCCGGCGGCGACGGCTCCGGACGGCGTGATCCGCTCAACCCCCTTGCCCGCCGTGTCCACCAAGGTAACGTTGTCGCGGTTGAAGCTCTGCAGATACTCATCGCTGAAGCACGGACGCTTGCACAGGTAATTGTAGTAGGGCTTGAGCGCCTCCGCCGTCGCCGGGTCCTTCACGATCGTGCTGATCCGTTGCCGGGATTTCTCCATCTTGGCGAACAGCGCCAGCTCCACCTTCGCCGGATCGGGCGTGCCGCCCGAAGAGTTCAGGACGAACGCCAGATCGGCGAGGATGTCGGTCCAACCGTCGCCCACAAGGTCCTCTTTTTCAGGGATACCATTGACCAAGTTGTTGAAATTGACCATGCGACGCCGGTGCCAACCGGGCGTCTGCGCACGCCTGAAATCGGCGTCGGTGGCAACGTTATTGCGCGCGTCCACCGACGAGGGGGTCCGCTGGAATACGTACAGGTGCTTGGCAAACTGCGCTACCTGAGGAACGCACTGAATCGCCGTGGCGCCGGTCCCGAGGACGCCCACGCGCTTGTCTGCAAGGCCCACCAGGCCGCCGCGCTCATTACCGCCCGTATACTTATAGTCCCACCGGCTCGTGTGGAAACTGTGGCCGGCGAAAGTCTCGATGCCGGGAATACGCGGCAGTTTCGGCTGGCTGAGAATCCCGGGGGCTACGACCGCGAAACGTGCGGCGATCCGATCACTGCGGTTGGTCGATAAGATCCAGCGCGCGGCTTTCGCGTCCCAGCGCAAGCCGGTAACGGTCGTCTGCAGCAGAGCGGTCCGATACAGGTCATAGAACCTCGCGATCTTGCGGCAATACTCGTAGATCTCCGGCGCCTTCGCATATTTCTCGGTCGGAACGTAACCGAGCTCCTCGAGCAGCGGCAGGTAGATGTACGATTCGACGTCGCAGGCCGCGCCTGGGTAGCGATTCCAGTACCAGGTGCCGCCAAAATCCGCACCCTTTTCGACAATACGGATGGACTGTACTCCCTGCTGACGCAATCGCGCCGCAGTCGTCAGACCGCTGAGGCCGCCGCCGATGATGAGGACGTCGATGTCATCGTGAACCGGACCACGGGTGAAATTCGGGTCCGCATGAGGATCCTCGGCAAGATGGGCGAATCGCCCGGCCAATGGTTGAAACTGCGCGGTGGCATCCGGGCGCAGCCGCTTCGCGCGCTCCTCGACATACTTTCGACGCAGCGCATCCGGATCGAAATTCAGGGCGGTGCTCTTGTCATTCTCGTCTTGCATTAAGCTTCATCCTCTCGAGCAGCCGCCACTATCGCAGTCGATCAAACCGTCATCTCGAGGATCTTGTCGCCCTTGCCGTCGTTCTCGAAGAACCCGAGGCCATAATCGCCGACGATCGTCGTGCGCTGCATGCGGCGCTCGTACTTCGGGTCCATACCGCTCACGCGGTGAAGCATGCGCCAGTTGTCCCAGATCACCATATGATCGGGCTTCCACGAGTGGAAGTACGGATGGATCTTGTCGATCATCTCTTGGCACACCGCTTCAAGCAGTGAGTCCCCTTCCGGGTCCTCGTGGTTGCGGATACCCACCGCCATCCAGGGCGATACGTGCAGCACCTTCTCGCCCGACTTGCGCTGCCATACCGCCGGATGGATCGCGCGCGGTAAGTTCTTGGCGTAGGCCGACGACGCGTAGGCGGATTCGTTCACGCGCAATTCGCGGAATCCCTTGGGCACGCCAAAGCGCATGTGCGCGTAGAGCAAGTCGAGCGTGTAAATGACGTGCTGGCCTTCGATCTTGCGCCGGGTCTCCTCCGACAGCGACTTGTATAGCTCGATACCGTCCGCGAATCCGGTGCGTCCGCCTTCCGGCGGGATGGTCACCGCGCGCAGCACTCCCGCGCGATTCAGCTCATTGTTGTAGCAATGGTCGAAATGCCACGGCAACCACTGCGCCAGCGGCTCGCCTTCGATCTCGACGACGCCGCCGCTGGCAGGATCGTACTTCATGTCGATCACACCGGGCGCTTTCTTCTGGTCGACGCGGGCGACAACCGGCACGGGATGATCCTTGAGCGGACCAAACACATTGCTGACCGCGAGATGCATGTCGGTTGACGCCTCGACACCTTCGAACACGATCAGCCCACGCCGCTCGAACAGCTCGTTGATCTCCTGGCGCACGCCCTCATCGGCGAGAAGGTCGCTGTCGACTCCGCTGATGACGGAACCGAACGAGAACTCTTCGCTCAAGTTGCGGATCTTGATTCCAGCCATTTCGATCTCCGCTTTGTGATTTTCATCGGAAAAGCAGATCAGCTCGCACGTCAGTTGCGACTAATGCTCGTGCAAGTTGCGGCAACTGCGCGACGTCACTCCCATGACGTCCTACACTCTTTCGTTAGACCCCATTTCAAGTTTATATTGGCCCTCCCACCCTTGCAAGGGCAGTTCGGACACTGCCGCGCTCCGCTGCGGCGCCGGGCATCTTGCGATTCGCGATATTTGGAAACCGGGACGACCTGAATGCGTTCACCGTCGTTGACTTAATTCAAGAGCGACGAAGCATGTCGATCTCATTGGCGCACGCCTCATATCGCTCATCGCCTCGTTAGCGGCGATTGCGGTTCCATGCGAGCCCTGAAGGCGGGCTCGGGGGATCATGCCCCCAGGTTGATTTTGTAAACCCGCGCTGCGTTGCCGCTCATGACTTTCTCTCGAGCGCTGTCGTCGAGTTTCGCGAGCCCTTCCGCGACATAATCGAGCGGCGCCGGATGCAGACAGACAATATGCGGAAAATCCGTCTCGAACATGCAATTGTCGACGCCCACTTGCTCTATGACGTGGCTGATATCGCGCTTCTCGAACCAGAAACAGGCATAGAAGTTCTTCCGGAAATACTCCGAGGGCTTGTGCAGCAGATTCGATTTTGTGATCAGCGAACTGAATTGATAGTCAATCGACTCCATGACGAAGGGAATCCAACCTATTCCGCTCTCGACGGAAACAAACTTGAGCTTGGGGAACCGGTCAAGAAGTCCGGAATAGATCAAGTTGCCGATGACCCTGCCGTTGTCCAAGAACATCATCGATCCCGCCAGGCCGGAACGGTGATTGACGGACAGCGATGGCCAGCCGGCGGTGCCGATCCAGTCCATCGATTGCTCGCTCGCGCCGATATGGAAATTAATGGGCAGGTCGAGACTTTCGCAGATCTCCCACAGAGGATTCCAATACTCCACGCTCAGATCCGGCAGCGGGTTTCCATGCGCGTCTCGGTGCTTATGAGGATCTGAATTGATATTGATGCCACGCAGGCCGTTGGCATGCGCGCGCTTCGCTTCGGTGACGGCGGCGCCGACATCCCACCAGGGCAGCGTTGCCATCGGAAACAGCCGCTCGCCCGACTCCTCCTGAAACTCCACCATTGCATCGTTGTAAATCTGAGCGGATATCAGACGCAGCTCGGGATCCACCGTCGCCGTGTTCTGGCCGCCGAAGCCCATGACGTTTGGGTAAACGATTTGCGCGTATATCCCCGCCTCATCCATCAAGGCAACGCGCGCCCGCGCATCGTAGGAGGCAGGAATCACATCGGCATTTCGCCACTCGACGAACTCGATACCTGATGAGTGGCGGCCGTCCTTATGAAAGACGCTGGACGCGGATGCACCCAAACCGATGGGATGATTTCCGTTGATCACCCACGATACCTTGCCGTCGACGGTGCGGATCTGCGGCACGCGATCCTTGAATTTGGCCGGCGCCCGCTTGGTCCAGAGATCCTCCGGCTCCGATAGGTGAGTATCGACGTCGATTACCTTAACGCTTGATTTGAGAACAGAATTTTGCGTGCGTTGAGCCATTGACGTTCCTCCCCCGGTATTTGCGCCGCAACGCGAGGACCTACCTTACCGGCCGGCTATCCGCGCGAACGCCGACGGCCACGGCGAGATTGGTGTTACACCCACTCTTGCGACGTAACACAGCGTAACGCTCAAATCGCGAGAAAGTCAATTTGGCGGCCGGCATGTGGCGCGTGGGGCCGCGCTCTATCCAGGTACAGGCGCGAAACGCACGTCCACGCTCTGCGGGCCGCGCATGACGAAGAACCTCACGCGCCGGTATTGGAAGCCGGGCACGAGCTCCATTCGCGCCGCGCGGTCAAGCACCGCATTCAAGGCACAGGCGGTCTCGAGCCGTGCGAGACTCGCGCCGACGCAGAGGTGGATGCCGTGGCCGAACCCGAAATGGGGCTTGGCCTGGAAATCCCGCCGCTCGAGGCTGAATGCGTCGGGAGCCGCGAACACGTCCGCGTCCCGGTTCGCCGAGGCGTAGCCCACGGCCACGGTTGCGCCGGCAGGGATCGGACAACCACGGATTTCGACGTCGACCGTGGGCACCCTGAACATGATCTGAGCCGGGCCGTCCAGGCGTAAGGCCTCCTCGATCGCAACCGGCACCAGACTGCGATCTGCGCGCACGCGCTCGTACGCTCCGGTTGTCGCGCACAAATTGAAGAACAGGTTTCCGATCAGGTGCTTGGTCGTCTCGGTGCCCCCGACGATCACATCTTTGGTCATGTGAGTCAGTATCTTGTCTTCCGAGAGGGGCTTGCCGTCGCCGTCACGCGATTCGATGAGCCCGGTCAGTACATCATCCGGGCGATGCATCGAGCGTTGGCGTTGCCGGATCACCTCGCGCGCAGCCGCATCGAACTCCGCCACGACCGCGTTCGCGGCCTCGACTTTGCGGGCGTCCGAATCGGTGCGCAGCATGAACGCTTCCGAATAAGCCGTGAATCGGGCTTGGTATTCCGCAGGCATACCGCTGAGTGAGCCGATTACGCCCACCGGCATCGGCGCGGCCAGGTCGGCAATGATATCGGCCCTGCCGCTGTCCGCGAACCGGTTCACGAGGGTCCGGCAGGTCTCGCGGATGAGGGGCTCCATGGCGCGAACCTTGGCCGGAGTGAGCAGCGCCGCGAGGACTTTGCGCACGCGCCCGTGCTCGGGCGGGTCGGTCTCGCCGAGGTTCAGTTGATCCGCCGAGCGTGTGTCCAGATGGCGCGGGATATGGCGGCCCTGGCGGAACGTTTGCGGGGCACGGCATACGTCCATCACGTCCTGATACCGCGCAAGATAGAATAAGCCCGGTTTCAGCTCACTCACGGGAGCCTCGCGCCGCAGACGCGCGAGCACGGACTGGTGATCATCAACCTGCGCCGGATCGAGTGGATCGTATTCGATACCCATGCCGCCTCCCCGCACTCCCCTTTGCCCATCGTCGAGTATGTCAGCGAGTAACTTTACGGTACATACCGTCACTTCTTTTTGTTGTGCATGACTTTTAAACTATCTCCGTGTAGGCTGTTTCCACAAGAGTGTGCGTGCGCTCCGGGATGAGTGCAGGCATTGCCTTTGACTGCCCAGCCGGCAACAGCCTCAAAGAGTAATGGAGATCATGAGCACGACAGGCACTGCGCGGAAACCCAAACAAGACGCGGAATATGAAGTCGGCGAAATTCAGTCACTGCGGAGCCAGCTCAAAAGGCTGACCAAAGAGCGGTTGATATCGAGCGCGATTGAGCTATTTGCAAAGAACGGCTTTCGCGCCACCAGCGTGGGCGATATTGCGAAAGCGGCCGGCACCACGCCCACCACTTTCTATCGCTATTTCTCCAGCAAGTCCGATATCGCCCGTCTTCTTCAGGACCACATAAATGTCGACGTCAAGACGACGTTCGAGCGTCTCGACGATATGAAACGCCCGACCAAGCAGGCGATTCGCGGCTGGGTCGATCAATACGATCAGATGTGGCAACGCAATCATGTGCTGTGCGACGCCTTCTGGGAAGCAACCAGCACCGACCCGCAGCTCGCCGCCGAGTTGGTCCCCATCACCTATCGATTGACCGAATCGATCAAATTGGTGCAGTCCCTCGCGGAGGGCGAGACCAAGAGCAAGTTTCAGACCCGGCTCGTGCTGATGTACTTGCTGATGGACCGTCTGCTTTACCTCGTGAACATTCAACAGCGAAATGCAAATGGCTTGCGCATGCTTGATGAGTTTTCGGAAATACTGCGCAGCGCGCTGTTTTCCAACGACAAATAGGCTGCTGCAAGAATCCCGAGTTCGAGGGCGCGCGCAGATCTCGCGCCGCGGCGCCCGCAATCCAAGCGTTGTCAGCTCGCGCCGCCTTCCGGCTTATGCCACCTTCTCGCGCCGGCCCAGAGCGTAATCGCCGGCGATGGTGGTTCTGCGCATCCGGCGCCGCTCACCCGGAGGCACACCCCGGGCACTGTGGAGCATCCGCCAGTTGTCCCACAGCACCATGTCATTTTTTGCCCATTTGTGGATATAAGCGAGATCCGGACGGATAGCGTAGGCGACGACCTCGCGCAAGATCGCATCGCCCGCCTCGTTCTCCATGCCCTCGATTGCCACGGCATGCCACGGCGAGATATTGAGCACTTTCCGCCCCGTTTCCGCCTGCGAGTACACAAGCGGGTGAATCACGCGTGTTTGCACCGACGGGTGTGCCGCGGCCATTCTGATATTGCGCGACAGGCGCAGGCATTTGTCGGGCCGCTCGCCGAATTTTGCCTTGCTCGAATCGATGGCGTATTGACATATTACGCTCAGGTTCTCGATGCGCTGCCGCAGCTCGGGCGGCAGCAACGCATACACCGCAACGCGGTCGATGAACCCCGTCTCGCCACCGGTATTGGGCAGCGTCTCGGGTCGAAGAATGCCGCCGTGATTGATTCGGTCCATATACGCCAGATCGAAATGCCAGGGAAGGAAGCCGCCGCGCAGCTCCCCGTTGATCTCGTATAGGTCGCCGTCCTCCTCGTCATATTCGATGTCCGCGATCACTTTGTGCTCGCGGGGGCGGTCGACTCCCACCAGCAAGGGATGGATTTCCGGTTCGCCGAATATCTCCGAGAGACGGAGTTGGGTATCGAGCCCGCTCATTTCCTTGAATACGATGACGCCCTTCTCGATCCACAGGTCGTAGAGCGCTTTGCGCGTCTTCGGATCGTCGAGCGACTGCGGTGATAACTCCGTGACCACCGCGCCGAACGCGTCTTGCCCCGGAAGATTGGCAACTTGAAATGTGTTCATCGAACTTCCCCCGACTTTGGAGCGTGACCCATAAAGGATTCGACCTGGCTGATCGCTCGTGTGATGCCTACTAACTTATTGTTATACCAAATAATCTATTGGAATCGCCAAAGCTCGTCAACGGCGGGGCATTGCGCCGGCGGCCCATGCTCGGCCCCGTCATGACAGGATCTCGTTGACGACCGCGCCGCCCTCGAGCGCCGTCTTGAGGTTTCTAGCCGCGGTGTCGCGGAGACGCGCCATCGCCACCGTGGTTACGCCGGCAACGTGAGGCGACAGAACCACGTTCGGAACGTTCGCCCAGCGCCCCGGTGGGGCCGGCTCCTCGCGGAATACATCGAGGCCCGCACCCCCCAACCGGCCGTCACGCAGTGCAGCGATCAGCGCGTCCTCATCGATCACCTGCCCACGAGCGATATTGATGATGTAGCCATCGCGACCGACGGCGTCGATCACCTGACGGTCCACCAGGGCTATGGCGTCTCCTCGGGCCGCAACAATGAGCGTCGTGCACCATGCGGCGAGCGCCAGCGCACTTTCGTGGCGCGGCCATCCGGCAGGCCGATCGGTCGGTCCCCACCAGCCGATTTCCGCGCCGAACGGTGCGAGGCGGTTCGCAATCGCCCGCCCGATTCGGCCCAATCCCAGGATGCCAAAGCGCTCGGCCGACAATGCGCGGCGAACCGGCGGATACCCCTTGATTTCCCACGTTCCGCTGCGAACCCACGCATCGCCCGGAAGGACCTGCTGAATCACTGCCAGCGTGAGTGCGACCGCATGATCGGCCACATCGCCGCTATGCGTATCCCCGGCATTCGCGACGGTGATCCCGCGTCGCTTCGCCGCGGCGATATCAACGCGTTCATAGCCCGCGCCAACCGCGACGATCAGGCGGAGCTTGGGCAGGCGATCCAGGAGGGCCGCGTCGATCTGATCCTGGCCGGAAGTCAATATGGCAACCACGTCTGCGCCGCGCTCGCGTATCGCGGCGTCGCCTTCGCTCCAGAGGCGCAATACGTCGAAGCGCTCCGCGACGGGAACGCACATCCGATCCATGTTGGACGTAAAGAGCAGAAGACCGGGTTTGCCGCTTGCCACCTCAGGCTTCCAGCAAGCGTCTTTGGATCTGGCCGGTTGCGGGAGTTCGCGGCAGCGCCTCCATCAACTTCAATCGACGGGGATGTTTGTGCGGGGCGAGCGTCAAGGCGCAGTGGGCGCGCAGCATATCGAGTGTCACCTGGTGTCCCTCACGAGCCACCACATAGGCGGTGACGATCTGGCCCCAATCACCGTCCACCGCGCCCACCACGGCAGCGTCGGCTATGGCCGGATGCGACTGCAGAACGGACTCCACTTCGGCGGGCGATACCCACTCGCCGCCCGAGCGGATCAGATCGCCCGCACGGCCAATCACCCGGCGGTATCCTTCGGCATCGACCTGCGCGAGATCCCCCGTGCGAAACAAGCCCCGCTCGAACGCCCGTGAGGTTGCCCCCTCATTGCGGAAATAGCCGCTGAACACCATCGGACCCGCAACGAGCATCTCGCCGTTCGCCCCTTCCTCGATCGTCACGCCCGGTACCGGCAGGCCCACCGATCCCGGCTTGCGATCAATATCCTCTGGTCCAAGCGCGCAGACTGACCCCGCCTCGGTGGAACCATAGGTGATTGAGATCCGCACGCCGGGAAAGGCGCCGCGGATCAGCTCAAGCAACTCCGGCGTGACCATCGAGGTTCCCGTCTCGACGAACTGCAGACAGGACAAATCGTAACCGCTGCGATCCGCCTCGACGATGCGTCGCCACACGGCGGGAATGCAATACAGGATCGACACCTTGTGCCGCGCGATGGCATCGATCAGGAGTCCCGATTCCGCGCGGTCGACATAGATGACCGCCGAGCTTTGCAGCCACCACTGCAGCGCCCTCGCCCAGCCCGCCATATGAAATTGCGGAAACATGACCACCGTCGGCTGCACGGGCCAATGGCTCCCCGCGCCGGCTCGAATCCGCTGCACACGGTGCGAGAGCAGGCACCCCTTGGGGTCACCGGTCGTGCCGCTGGTGTAGTGCATCACCTGAGCATCGTCTTCGTGCACCTCGGGAAGCGCGTGATCCCGCGCGGGATGCCGCATGAGCAGTTCCGCGACCGTCATCCGCCCGCTGGCGGCGTCGCCGAGGACGATGGCTGCATCCGCGTGCGCGATCAGCCGCTCGATTTCCCCCGCAGGAGCTTTCGGATTAAGGGGGGTGAAAATCGCGCCGATATGCGCGGAGCCGAAATGCACGGCGATGGCGTCAAGGCAATTTTCGGCGATCCAAACCACCCGGTCGCCACGACCTACTCCTGCGCCCAACAAGGCTTGGGCGACCGCTGCGGACGTCGCGGACGCTTTGGCGAACGTGACGGATCGATCGCCGTGCCACGCCGCGATCCGCTGCGGGGTACGAATAGCCGCTGTCTTGATGATGTCGCCGACCAGCAACTGTCCCATGCGTCCCCCGGTGTCAGCCATCACGCAGAGGCGACCGCGGCATCCTTGATCACGCCCATCTTGTGGAATGACGCCATTTTGTCGTTGAGGTAATCCGGCGCCTCAGCCGTTTCGATGAACCAGCCGGTGGGACACATCGTGAGGATCTCCACGAAGCTGAATCCACGCTGTTGGTCCTGCGCCGCGAGCGCGCCCCGCAGCATCTTGCGCGTCCTGAAGATGTTGCGGGCATTGTTGGTGGCGCCGCGCGCGACATAGGCGACCCCGTCGAGCGGCGCGAGCATTTCCGCCATCTTGATCGGGAAGCCGTGTTTCTTCGCATTGCGCCCCTCGAGCGAATTCTTGGTTCGCTGACCCAGCACGGTGGTCGCGGTCATGTGCCCGCCGGTCTCGCCAAACACACCGTTGTTGAGCATCACGCAGGTCACATTCTCGCCGCGTGCTGCCGTGTGAATGACTTCCTGCAGACCTTCATTCACCATGTCGCCGTCGCCTTGCAGGGTGAAGACGATGCTGTTCGGGTGAACGCGCTTCAGCCCGGTCGCGAGACTCGGCGCGCGGCCATGCAGTGCCTGCATCACTTCGACATCGAGCCCCGGCGAGAATGAGGTGTAACAGCCGATGCCGAAAACACCCACCGCACGATGCGTAAATCCCATCTCCGCGATCATCTCCACCACCGCGCGCATGGCGGCGGGCTCGCCGCACCCGGCACACAGCTTGTGCGCACCCGGCAAGATCAGCGGCGGTGCGAAGTCATCGACGAGCCTCGCCGGCTCTAGCGGCGGCGCGTCGGTGGGGACGAAGCACTTCATGCGGGGACTCCCGGGCGATTGTCCGCCATGAACGCTCGAATCCGCGCAGCGACCTTCATCGGCGTCAACTCCGGGGCAATGCCGAAGCCTGAACTGTCGAAGCTCAGGCCCCCGATCGAGCTCGCATTCCGGTCGCGCACCGCGAGACGCACATCGTCGATCATCTGGCCGGCATTGAGCTCGTAGACGCCGATGCCGCGCGCCGCGCGGGTGGCGGCGATGAGTTGCGCCGAAGGGAACGGCCAAAGGGTGACGGGCCTGAAGAAGCCGACTCTCAATCCTTCTTCGCGAAGCTGCCTGACGACGTAGCGCACGATGCGCGCCGGTGTGCCATAGGCGACGATGACGCAATCGGCGTCCTCGCAGCCGCTCTGCTCGTACATGGGCTCCATCTGTCGTTCGATGGCCGCGATTTTGTCGCCGCTTGTCTCCAGATACGCTCCATATTCCACAAAAACCGCCGCATTGCGTTTGGTCGGCATGATCGAAGAGACGATGCGCGCGTTGCCGGTCCCGCTCGACGAACCATCGAGCGCCCAGTCCTTCCGCGGCAGCGTCCCGAAATCCACGGCGCCGGTATCGACCGCCTCGAACACATGAGCGAGATAGTAGTCACCCATGAACATCACCGGATTGCGGAATTTGTCGGCGAGATGAAAGGCGAGTTGCACCAGCCGCACCGCCTCCGCCAAGTCGACCGGCGCCAGCACGATGGTTCGGTAGTCGCCGTGACCGCCGCCGCGAGTGGCCTGATAATAATCCCCCTGCCCGCGAGCCATGTTGAGCACCACCATCGGCACGCGCGCGAAGCAAAGCTCAGCGATCGATTCCTGCATGAGCGACAAGCCCTGTCCAACCGACCCGGTCGCGGCCCGGGCACCGGCGGCAGCGGCGCCCCATGCCATGCCGATCGCCTCCAACTCGCTCTCGGCATTCACGCAATCGCCGCCGGCATCGGGCAGCAGTTTGGCCATGCCCTCGAGCACCTCCGTGAACGGGGTCATCGGGTAGCCGGCGAAGAATTTGCAGCCGGCCGACACCATCGCCCGTGCGATCGCCTCCGATCCTTCGAGAAGCTCCGCGCTCACGTTGCCCCTCCCCCGTCCCCCGTCGCAACCGGTTCCGCGTAACGCCAGACTTGAAAGACGAAATCCGGGCAGATCAGGGCGCATGCATGACACGCAACGCAGCCAGGCTCGAGCACCGGATAGAGATATCCGAGTGCATTGCGCTTGTCGGTCGTCATCGACAATACATTCGGCCGGCACGCATCGATGCATAGCTCGCAGCCCTTGCAGCGATCGATGTCGATCACCAGCGTGCCGCGCGATAGCGTGCCGCTCAATGCCGCATGCTTCGCTCCGTCCGATCCCGACCACGCGGGACAGAGTTGCTTCGCCACCGCCTCGTATCCGATGCTCAGAGCACGACGATTGGCTGCTGCGAATTGGCGCCGATAAGGTGGCAGAACCTCTTCCGCAATTGCGTGCAGCGTCTCGATCTTGACGATGCCCGTTGCGGCCGCAAAAGCGCCGAGCGCCACCATCGCACCCGCCTGCTGCATTCCAGCCGCGGCTGCCATGCCCGTCACGGCCAGAGACATCACAGCGCCCTCATACGTTATCGCATGCTCGAACACACTGGTATTGATCAGAACTATGCCACCGGGACGAAGCTTCGCGGCCATGGTGGGCCAGCCCATCGGATGCATTGCGACGCCCGCCCAGGCGAAATCTATCACCGGGGGCGTGAGCAGGCTCCCGGCGCCCACGACAACCGCTGCCTCCGTATCTCCGCCGCGCATCTCGCCGCCGTAGGTACCGAACATCAGCACACGCCGCTCTTCATGCATCGCGGCAACCGCCAATGTTTTGGCAGCGAGCTGGATGCCCTGACCGCCGATGCCCGACAAGAGGATCTCACGTTCCAAGGGCCGGCCTTCCTTCGAGCACGACTGTAGCTTCGTCGCGGCCCCAGGTTTAGCGCCGCAGGCCGCGTCGCCGTCGGGGTAACAGACCGACCTTTGGATTTTTATCGTACGGTCGACCACCCGCTCGGTCTTGACCCCATGAGACAGGCGTGGGCAGCATTATGCCGCGCCAGGGACCGATTGGCACACGGGATCAATACCTCTCGCGGGCTTCAGCATATAAGACGGACATCGAGGAGTGGCAAAAATGACCTATCGTATCGAGCAGCTTTCGCGGGAATTGAGCTTCGGCAAGATCGTGCGCGGGCTGCAGTCCGCGGACATCTGCCAAGAATCGGTGCGCACCGAATTGCGACGAGCTTGGATAAACGACGGCCTCTTGGTCTTCCGCGACGGCGAAATCAGCGATGACTTCCAAGTCGGTCTGAGCCTCGTATTCGGCCCGCTGGAACGGCATCCGGTTCGCGAGATTCAAGTTAAGGCCAATCCCGATCTCATTCGCCTGACCTCGGTCCCGGGCGACTCGACATGGGTCGAGATCGATGGAGAGGTCGGCGGCGCCTGGCTTGGTTGGCATTCCGATCTCGTATACACCGACACGATCAACCACGGCGGACTCTTGCGCGCGCTCCAGACCACCAGCCGTGGCGGGACCACCGGGTTCATCGATCAGATCGAGGCTTACACGCGATTGCCGCAGGCCATGAAGGACCGCGTCGAGGATTTAAGCGTCGTGTATCAGATGGGTCCGCTCGATAGCTTTCCTTACGCCTGGAAGAGCAAGGTGCGCGTGGTGCAGCTCGCCGACCACGCACGGAAGGCATTGCAACGCATTGTCCCGGACTTTCCGCCCGTGGCGCATCCGCTGGTATTCACCCAGCCGGAGACCGGGCGCAAGGTGCTCAACTTGTCGCCGCTGTTCGCGCGTCATATCGAGGGGATGCAAAACGCCGACGGCGATGCGCTGCTCGCGGATCTTGCGCGACATATTCTCGATTGCCCCGCCTACCATCACCGCTGGACTCTCGGCGAGATGGTGCTGTGGGACAACTGGCGAATGCTGCATTCGGTCACGCTGGCGCCTGTCGACGAGACGCGAGTCATGCAGCGCACGACCATTGCCGGCGACTACGCGCTTGGACGCAAGCTCAGCGCGTCGCCCGCACGCTCGCCGCGTTGGGATGAGCCGCTTGGACGCTGTTGCCTCGAATCCGCAAGGACATCGCGATGCTTGACTTGAAGATCACGGGCGGAACGATTGTCGACGGCAGCGGCGGGCCGCGATTCCGCGGCGACATCGGAATCAAGGACGGCCGAATCGCAGCCATCGGCGGACGTCGCCGAGCAGGCCCGAGAGACGCTGGATGCTGCCGGTCGAATCGTCGCGCCCGGCTTCATCGATGTGCACACGCACTATGATGCGCAGGTGTTCTGGGACCCCACGTTGAGCCCGTCGTGCTACCACGGTGTGACGACGGTTGTCGGAGGCTTCTGCGGCTTCTCGATCGCGCCGATGACCGCCGAGGCGGCCGGCTACATCAAGCCGATGCTGGCGCGGGTCGAGGGAATGCCGCTCGAGACTCTGGACAAGGCGGTGCCATGGAACTGGTCGTCATTCGGCGAGTATCTCGATCGCATCGAAGGACGCATCGGCCTCAATGCGGGCTTCTTCGCCGGTCACTCCGCGATCCGCCGCATCGTGATGGGCCCGCGCGCGGTGGGAGAGAAGGCGAGTCCTGCAGACCTGGAAGCGATGAAGGCGCTGCTCGGCAAATCGCTGAGTGAAGGCGCGATGGGATTTTCGACGACGGTTTCCGCCACGCATAACGACGGCGACGGCAACCCGGTTCCGTCTCGCTGGGCATCGCACGAGGAGATCATCGAGCTCGGACGCGTCGTGCGCGACTATCCCGGTACGGGGCTCGAGCTGCTGCCCGATCTTGACTTTGGTCCCGGCACTCCGGAATTGCTCACGGAGTATTCAATAGCCGGAAACCGGCCGGTCAACTGGAACGCCTTGGCGGTTACCGGACGTGCCGATTGCGCGGAACTCGCAGCTCGCCTGCTTGCGGTAACCGATTTCGCCCGCGAGCGCGGTGGTGAAGTGATTGCGCTCACCCTGGCCTCTACGCCCGAGGTCTACATGAACCTGTACACGGGTTTCGTGTTCGATGCGCTGCCGGGCATGTGGCGCGAAGTATTCAAATGGCCCGTGGCTGAGCGCATCCGGCGCTTTCAGAGATCCCGCCCTGCGCAAACAGTTGGCCGCGGATGCCGCAACGGTGCCGGCTGAAGCCGCCCTGGTCGCGATGGCGCGGTTACCGAGCTACACCGTCGTCTCCGTCACCGCGGAGAACAACAAGAAATACGAGGGCCGCACGATTGCGGCGATCGCCGCCGAAAAGGACTGCGAGCCGATCGATGTGCTGCTCGACATCGCGCTGGACGACGGGCTGCTGGCCACGTTCGCGCCGGAAATCGGCGGCGACGACCGCAAGGGCTACGAATTACGCGGCCGGTTATGGCGCGATGACAGGACCATGATCGGCGCTTCCGATGCCGGCGCGCATCTCGATCTCATCGACACTTTCGCCTTCTCGACCTCCTTGCTCCAACAGGGCGTGCGTGAGCATGGGGTCATCACCTTGGAGGAGGCCGTGCATCAGATCACGGATCGTCCCGCGAGATACTACGGCCTGATCGACCGCGGACGGATCGCACTCGGGAATCACGCGGATCTCGTGGTCTTCGATGCCGAGACAGTCGGCCGCGGTCCGAGCTATTACCGCTATGACGTGCCCGGCGACCAATTTCGCATCTATGCCGATGCCCAGGGTGTCGATCACGTGTTCGTCAATGGGGTGCAGATCGTGAAGAACGGCGAGCATACCGGCGCCGCTCCCGGCACGGTTCTCCGTTCAGGAAGAGACACGCGCACGGTTGCGCTCGACGCCATGCGGTACCCGCAGGCTGCCGACGCGCCGCGCCCGCTGCGAGCCACGGCGAGTTCCGCCGGGATCGCATCCATTCCCGGCGCCTCTTAAGTTAGGTCAGCTGCGCCTCCTGTCTCGCCAGCAACCGCGCCGCGCGCACCTCCGGATAGTCGCCGACCCACAGCATCACCAGACTGGCGAGGACGGACATCGGAATGCCTGCTGCCAGGAACAGGTGATAGTCGCGGCTTATGTCATACAGTCGACCGGCGAGAACCGGGCCGACGCCCGAAGCGATGGTCATGGCACTGCTGATGAAACCGAATATCGTGCCGAAGGCACGCATGCCGAAATGCCGCGTGGTGAGATACACAAAGAGCTGCAGCTGCGCGCCCGACGATACGCCGATCAGGCCGATCGCGATGAGGCACGTCGCCACGGAAGGGCCGGGTATCAGGAGCAGCGCACAGCTCGATAGCGGCAGCGCGATCATCGCGGCCGCGACGAACTGACCGGGAAACCGATTGGCGAGCAGACCATAGGAGAACTTGCCGACCACGGCGAACAGGCCGTAACTGCCGGCGACGAGCGCAGCTTTGTCGCGGCTGAGGCCGACACTGGTGAGGATCGGGAGCATGTGAATGCTGAAGCCCATCACCAGCGAAAAGCTGACGAAGATCGCGATCGCCAGCTTCCAGAACGAGGGCGAGCGCAGCGCCTCGCGGGTCGAAAGGCCGGTCTCGACCGGCGGGATTGCCGTGCCCTCGCTCTGCCTCAGCCGGTCGCGCCGGCTGTAGAACAGGAACCAGGTGACCACCAGCAGCACGGCCGCGACGCCGCCCCCGAGAATCGGGTAGGCAGCGCGCCAGCCGAAGTGGTCGATCACCAGAGTCGAGATGATCGGCAGGACCATGGCGGAGAGTGCGCTGCCCGATAACGTGGTCGCCAGAGCAAGCCCACGACCGGCCTCGAACTCGCTGGCAACGGCCGAAGTCCAGACCGGCGTGAGGACGAGCTGCGCGGCGAGCGAATAGAGCAACCACAGCAGCAGCCAGCCGGTCAGCGAGCCGCTCGCGGTCGCAAATAGCGAGATCGCGCATCCGGTGAGTGCGATTCCCGTCAGCGCAATGCGGCGAGGCCCAAAGCGGTCGATCATGCGCCCGACGATCGGCTGGCAGATGACGCAGGTGACCGCGTAGAGGGTGAACCCCGAGGTGATCTCGCTGCGCGACCAGCCAAACGCTTTCTCGAGCGACGCCATGAAAGGCCCGAGCGAGAAGAACGCGACCCCGATCATCATGAAACCGAGCAAGCTGCCCAGCACCAGCGGCCAATGCGCGCGCCATTCCGCCGCGGCAGCGCCCTTCGGCCAGCTCTGTTGAACTGCCATCAGCCCGGCTCTCCTTCGGTGTCCCTCGCCTGCCAGCCGACGTCCGCACTCCTCTCGCACGGACGTTCAGTGATCTGGAGGCTAGCACGACCGTCGGGTAGGCGCGAAGGTGCCGATGATGGGATAGCTGCGCAGGCAAACGCGCTACCATTGGCGTGAGAGCTGAATCTCGGTGGGGTGATCATGAGTTTTGCGTCGGATTCGAGGTCGACATCCAAGGTCGACTATGACGTGATCATCGTCGGCGCCGGGTTCGCCGGGCTGTACGCGCTCTACAAGCTCCGCAAAGAAGGCTATCGCGCCCGGGTCTATGAGGCGGGAAGCGGAGTCGGCGGCGTCTGGTACTGGAATCGCTATCCGGGTGCGCGAGTCGATGTCGAGAACCTCGAATATTCGTACACCTTCTCCGCGGAGCTCGAGCGAGACTGGCAGTGGTCCGAACGGTATTCCTCGCAACCGGAGCTCGAGGCCTATGCCAACCACGTCGCCGATCGCTTCGACCTCAGGCGCGACATTCAATTCGAAACGCGGGTCACTGCGATGCGGTTCGATGAGAAGAGTAACCGCTGGCACATCGGCACCCACCGCGGCGATGAGGTCACTTCCCGATATTGCGTGATGGCGACCGGATGCCTCTCGATCCCCAAGACCATCGACCTGCCCGGAATCGATAACTTCAAGGGCGCGATCTACCGCACCAGCTTATGGCCGAAGGAAGGCGTCGACTTCAGTGGCAAGCGAGTCGGCGAGATCGGCACCGGATCCTCCGGCGTCCAGTCGATCCCGGTCATCGCCGCACAGGCGGCGCATCTCACAGTTTTCCAGCGCACCGCGGCTTTCAGCATGCCCTCGCAGAACGGCGCGCCCGATCCGGCCAGGGTCAAGGCGTGGTTCGACAATCGCGACAGCTACCATCGACAGCAGCGCCAGTCGGCGTTTGGCCTGGTGATGACCGAGATGTCGACGATTTCGGCTCATGCGGTGTCGGCCGAGGAGCGCCGCCGGCTGTACGAGGAACGCTGGGATCAGGGCGGCCTCGGAATCATCAGCACTTTCTACGATCTGCTGATCGATCAGAGAGCCAACGACACCGCTGCGGAGTTCGTCCGCGAGAAGATCCGCGCACTGGTCGCGGCGCCCGAGATGGCGAGGAAGCTGACACCGTACGGCCATCCGATCTTCACCAAGCGGCCCTGTGTCGACAGCGGCTACTTCGAGACCTTCAACCGCGACAATGTCACGCTCATCGATCTGCGCGAAGAGCCGCTCGAGACAGTGACCGCGACCGGCATCCGTGCGGGAGGCAAGGATTACGACTTCGACATCCTGGTGCTGGCAATCGGTTTCGACGCGATGACCGGCGCGCTGTGCAACATCGACATCCGCGGTCGCGGCGGCGTCTCGCTCCGGGAGCAATGGGCCGACGGTCCCGGGACCTATCTCGGCCTCGCCGTCGCCGGCTTCCCCAATATGTTTCTCATCACCGGCCCGGGAAGCCCTTCGGTGCTCGGCAACATGATTTCCGCGATCGAGGAGAACTCCAACTGGATCGCTGCATGCATGACCTACATGGGCAAGCGCGAGTTGAGCGCAGTCGAAGCGACGCGCGAGGCACAGGACGCGTGGGTCGCAGAGGTCAACCGGGCGGCTGATGCGACCCTTTATCCGCTCGCCAACAGCTGGTACATGGGCGACAACGTTCCCGGGAAGAAACGCGTCTTCCTGCCCTATATCGGCGGCTGGAAAAAATATCTCGACCGGTGCGACGAGGTAGCGGCCAAGGGCTACGAAGGCTTCGCCCTCACCTCCCTGCGCAACTAACCCGCCTGCCGGGAAACGGCATTCCAGATCAGCGGTAGCTTGCAGATCGTCAGATTGAGACCGGGACGGTAGGTCGGCCGTTCCGCGGGATCGATATGCACGGCCGGCATGCGCACAAACCACTCCTCGTAGAAGACCCGCATCTCCAGCCGCGCGAGATGCGAGCCGACGCAGCGATGCGGCCCCGAGCCGAAAGTCATGTGTGCCTTGTTCTCACGGCCGATATCGAACGTCATCGGGGTAGGAAAGGACTTGGGATCGAGATTGCCGGCGGGCAGCATCAGCAACGCCCGTTCGCCCTTCTTGAGCCGCACGCCGCCGAACTCCGCATCGCGTCCTACCACCCGAGGCAGCATCACGACCGCATAACGCCGCAGCACTTCCTCGATCAGCGCCGGGATGAGCGCGCGGTCGGCACGGATGCGCTCTTGAAGCTCCGGATGAGAGGCAAGATGGTACATGCCGAAGGTGAACGCATTCACCAGCGTGTCGAGTCCTGCGGTGAATAGCAGCAGGCAGTAGGACTGCATATCCTCCACGGTCGGTGGATGACCGGCGATGTCGCTGTCGAGCAGCCGGCTGATCAGATCATCCTCGCGCTTGGCGCGGCGCGCCTCGATGAGCTCCCCCATCGCGCCGTTGACGCTGGCAAAGGCCGAGGCGCGCCTGGCATTGTCGGTGGACATCATGTGGTTCATCCAGCCGCGGAACTCGCTGAGCCGCGACAGTGGCATGCCCATCATTTTCATGAACACGGTGACCGGCAGCGGCTCGGCGACCGCCTTGAGGAATTCGCCGCGGCCAAGCGGAGCGAGCGAGGCGATCAGATCGACGGCGAGGGCGCGAATCCCGGCTTCCATGCGCTTGATCTCATTGGGCGCGAAGGCCCTCATCAACGGCATGCGATATACCGCATGGCGCGGCGGGTTCATCGACTGGGGGCCAAAGTGCGGTTCGCCGCCGTCCGCCATCGGCGGGATCATGACCATCGGGCCGTCCTCGGCGAGCTCGGTGTTGCTGGAGAAGAGCTCCGGCTCCCGCGCCGCCTGGAGCAACAACTCGTGAGCATTGATGAACCAGTGACCGCCGTTGTGCGGAGTCCAATGGATGCCTCGGCCCGCTTCCTCAGCGAGCTGGAACAACCCCGCGTGCAGGTCCCCCGTCGCGCGAAACCGGCTGTCGCCGTAGATGTCATAATCAACGACGTCGTGCGGCTCGATGTGCGACGGAATTTTCGAGGGGGTCTGCAGGTTGTGCGCGCTCATGGTCACCTCGATGCTTGCTACGCGATATCGTATACACTGATGCAAGCCCTGAACAGCCGGGCCTATACTTCACTTCGGTGACATCGTGGTTCCGCAGCTGCCCCAATCGATAGAGTTGCGCGTCGAGCAAGGCGCAGTGGATGACCTCATGGCGCGCCTGCGGCGCACGCGGTGGTCGCCGGAAATCGAGAATTCCCAATGGGAATACGGAGCCAATGGAGCGTTTCTAAGAGATCTGGTCGAGTATTGGCAACATGGTTTTGACTGGCGCAAGCAAGAAACCGAAATCAACCGCTATGCGCATTTTCGCCTCGAGGTCACCGAGGGCGTCCCGATACATTTCATCCTGGAAAAGGGCAAGGGACCCGCGCCGCTACCGCTCATACTCACCCATGGCTGGCCTTGGACCTTCTGGGATTGGCACCAGCTGATCGGCCCTTTGACTGATCCGGTGCGCCATGGGGGCGACCCGGCTGATTCGTTTGATGTCATCGTGCCGTCTTTGCCGGGATATTGCCTGTCGACACCGCTGCGAAGAGCCGGCGTCACGGCCCCGATGATTGCGGACCTCTGGCACAGACTGATGCACGACATCCTCGGCTACGAGAGATTTGGTGCTGCAGGCGGCGACTGGGGAAGCTTCATCACCGCGGAACTCGGCAGACGCTACGCTGCGTCCATGCGCGGAGTGTATCTATCGTTTCCACCACTTTGGCATGCCGGCGGGGTGGACAATCTGCGCAGCGAAGACTACTCGGCGAGCGAGGCGGGTTGGCTCGACAAGACGCGCCGCAAGTGGCAGACCGTCGTGTCGCACCTGACGGTACATTCCCGGGACCATCAGACCTTGGCATGGGCCCTCAACGATTCGCCCGTCGGACTCGCAGCCTGGCTGCTCGAGCGCCGGCGCAACTGGAGCGACTGCAACGGCGATCTCCATGCGCGCTATAGCCGCGATTTCTTGCTGACCAACGTCTGTCTATATTGGTTCACGCAGAGCATCGCCTCCTCCATGCAACTCTACGCGGAAGAATTCCGCGCGGGGGCAATTGCCGGTGACAACTTCTTGGGGTCGGCCCCGCCGGCGCGCATCGAAACCCCTACAGGGATCGGTGTTTATCCGGAGGAAATAGCGCTGCTGCCGCGAAAGCTTTGCGAGCAAGCGGTGAACCTGGTCCATTGGAACGTGCTCCCCGAAGGAGGGCATTTTGCGCCGGCTGAAACTCCCGATATCTACGTGAGGGAGCTGCGCACTTTCTTTAGATCTCTTCGGTAATGCGATCGCGGGACGGAGGTACGCATGGGCATTCTTGACACACGCAGCAATCTACGAGGCCGCAGGGCCGCGATCATCGGCGGCGCGGGCGGAATAGGCAAGGCCATCACCATGGCTCTGGTGGAGGCGGAGGTGGACGTCGCCTTCTGCGACATCGACGAAGCGGCGGTCAGAACGACCAAAGCCGAAATCGAAGCCTCACGGAGCAACGTTGTCGCCGAGGTTGGCGATGCCCTCGATGCGGCGCAACTTCGCCGATTCTACTCGGTTACGCAGGCGGCATTCGGGCATATCGACATCGTCGTCAACGTAGTCGGCGGCGTGCTCATGCAACCGTTTATGGACAAGTCGCACGAATCCTGTGAAAGGGACATCCAACGAAATTTCGGCTATGTGCTCGAGTCGACCCGCTTGGCCGTGCCGCTTCTGCGCAAAAGCGGACGCGGTGGCGCCATCGTCAACTTCACCACGATCGAAGCGCACCGCGGGGCGGGTGGTTTCGCCGTCTATGCGGCGGCCAAGGCGGCGACCACCAACTTCTCGCGAGCGATGGCATGGGAGCTCGGACCCGAAGGCATCCGGGTCAACGTGGTTGCCCCCGACACCACCGCCAGCGAAGGAAACCGCAAGGCGCTGCCGGAGCGATTGCAGGCTGTGAATGCCGCCGCGCCGCCAGAATGGTGGGACCGCTCTTACAAGATGTACATCCCACTGGGCGTGCCAGCTTCGGTGGAAGATCTCTCAAATGCGGTTCTTTTCCTCGTCTCGGATCTCTCACGGTCCATTACCGGACAGGTCATCCATGTGGACGGCGGCACCGCGGCCGCTCTCGGCATGATTCGCTGGTCTGCGGATGAAAACGTCACGCTGCCGTTGCCGTCAGGGTCGACGCTCGAGCAACTCTTCGGAAAAAAGTAAGTCGTCGCTGCGCTGAGGCGGCGTTATTACCTCATCCAAGCGAGTACTCGGATGATGCTCGCGGCCATACTAGATCGAGCGCGGCGATGCTTGTTACAAATCCCGTGGAGAAGACCGGAGTGCTTCCCGGTGCGAGGGCGAAATCCGGAATCCGCCTGAGCCACTCCTCGAGGAATATCGCGAGTTCCCGCCTCGCGAGCGCATGGCCTGGACAGCTATGGATTCCTCGGCCGAACGCGGCGTGATTTTGCGGCCTCGGCCGCGCGAATTCGACTTCGGCGGCCTTGACGTGCTTATGCTCGTCGAGCCCCACCATGGCGGTAAGCAGCATGATGGACTCTCCCTTACATAGACTCACCCCGCGATACGTCATATCCGCACTCACCACCCGTCCGATGGCCGCAATGCCGTGTCGCCGCAGCAGCTCCTGAATTGCGTTATGCATGAACGCAGAATCGCCCAGGTGGTCCACGAGCTCATGACGGTGCGAGGGATGGAGCGCCAAAAATCGAGTCACATGAGAAAGCATCGCCGCCACAGTGTCGAGACCGGCGAAGAGAACTGTGTTGACGTAGGCGAGCGCATCGGTCTCACTGATCTTTTCGTCGCCCTCCATCAGGTTCACCAGGGGGCTCAGCAGATCCTCGCCAGGGCGCTCGCGACGTGAACGGACGACGGGAAGGATATAAGCCACCAGCGCCTCGATCCCCTCCTGGCGGATGGCCGGTGTCCGCCCACCGATTACCTTTTTGGCGATGGGCACTAGAAAGTGCCGATCGCTCCTTGGCAGCTGCACCAAATCCAGGAACACGCAAATCGGAAATACCTGTGCGAATTCGGAAACGAATTCACACTCGCCGCGATCCGAGAATCCGTCAATCAACTCGGCCGCGAGCCCACGGATCGCAGGCTCCCGCCGGTCGATCGTCGCGGGAAGGAGCCCCATGACGAGCGGCCGGCGGATAACGGAGTGCCGTGGCGGATCACATTCGATCGGCAATTCTCGTTGTGCCTCAGGTGGCTTCCTCGGCACGAAAATGCACTCGCTGGAAAAGCGCTGTGGGTCCTGCAGGATCGCTTCGATCGCGTCCGCTTGGATGGCCACCCAATGACCGCCATTGCGCGGTGTCCAGAAAATCTCAGGGGCCCCGCGTTGCACCGCCAGCAGGGCGAGATGCGGATCGATCTCAGGACCCGCCAATTGAAAAATGTCGAAGTCGCGGAACAGTGTCGGAGGCAAATTCTCCGGCCGCCCGAACGGTGAAGTGAGCGTAACAGCCACGGTCTGCATTCTAGCCTCATAGCTTCGCATCCGGATGTCCCGTCGGGTCAAGACACGGCGCAGAATGAAACTTTAACGTGACATGACCTGGAGATTCTCAATGGCGACCAGAGTTGCTACACCTCAAGTGGGCCCCGCGCCGCGCTCGCGCCACACGAGAATAGCGCCGGGCGAAACGGTCGAAGCGTTCATCGATCGTAGCGGAGTATTCGCCGTCGACGATCAGGGTGTCGCCCGGCTGCCGGTATCGGTCGCCGGTGCGCTGCTGGTTCCGGAGCTTCCTGCGGCGGACAAGATCGAGGAAGCCATCAATTCGGGGCTTCGTGGTGTCGATGTAGGCGAGACCCATCTCGTCATGGCGGACGCGGAGGTCGAGGGACGAAAGCTGCGCTGCCTGGCTTTACCCCGAATGATGGATCCCGCCGCGCTGGTCCCGCGGGACATTGCTGATCAGATCCGGAGCCTGCACCCGACTTGATTTCGAGGCGGTGGCAGCCTATGTCGACGCGCTCGGCCTGGCGATGGCGCCTTCGGGCGCGCTGATCTCGCGTGCGCTTCCACTGGCGATCGCCTGTTCCGACCAGCCTGAATATTTCGTGCGTCTCGGCTTTGCCGACGTGCATGCCGCCTTTGATGGCACAACGCTGGGTCGCGCGGTCGACCGCGAACTCGAATATGGCGGCCGGCCCGGGCGCGCGTATCTAAACGGCTGGGTCGACATCCCGGACGACATCGCCGCGGGTGCGATGGCGATTGCGCGCGCGCAGATGGGAGGCTCGGCCGCCTCAGCGGCACACAGGCGGCGGCTACGCGCCGTTCCGACGACGCAGCTTCACATCACAGCCGGCAATTCGCCGGTGGTGCCTGCGATCTCTGCGCTGCGCGCTTTCGCCACCAAGGGGGCGGTCACGGTCAAACTCCCCTCGGGCGCACTCGTCGCGGGTGCAGCCTTCGCCCTCGCGATGCATGTGACCGCCCCGGACCATCCCCTGACCCGCCATGCCTCGATCGCATATTGGCCGGGCGGCGACGACGCGGTCGAATCGGTGCTGCTGCGCCACGGGGCGTTCGAGCGAATCGTGGTCTGGGGATCGCGCGCCGCGGTGGATGCGGTCGCGGTGCGAGCGGCGGGGACCAAGACGTTGGTGTTCAACCCGCGCTACGGCATCAGTCTGATCGGGCGTGCCGCATTGGCGCCGGAGAGGGTCGACGAGGCTGCCCGGCGTGCCGCGCAAGACACCTTCGTGTGGAACCAGCAGGCCTGCATTGCCTCGCTCGTCCATTACGCCGAGGGCAGCGGAGCCGAAATCGACCGCTACTGCGCCGCATTGACCAGAGAACTGGCATTGTGGGACGCCGCACACGACCATCAGCCCGATCGGACGATGGTCGGCCGCATTCGCACCGCGCGACGCGGCGAACTGTCCGACGGAAAATGGACCGTCAACGGCGCGCCGGTCGCACCCACCTCCGCGGTGGTACGCATGGATCGCGGCTTCGACTTGTCGGCGCACCCGCAGGCCCGTGTCGTCGTGGTGCGCGCGGTGAACGACCTCGCCGAGACACTGAATCTCATGCATTCCAGCGTGTCGAGCGTCGGCATCTTTCCGCTGGAACGGCTTGACGGTCTGCGCGACGAGATCTGTGGCCGCGGCGTGACCTCGGTTCTTCCCCTGGGCGAGGCCGATGCGCTGTTCGCAGGTTCACCGCACGACGGTATGCGAGCGCTGAGCGAGCTCGTCTCCTGGTCGGTCAGCTGAAGCCACGACGGCGCGCCGGGAGGCATACGATGGACTTGTTTTTCCAACACAACCCGGGCGCGCGGCTTTCGGCATTGCTCGAGGCGCAAAAATCGCTCGCCGCGCTCTACGAGCCCTGGGTACAAGGCGAAAAGATCGACCGAGACCGCCTGCGCACGCTGCACGAGACCGCGACGGTGGCGGCACATCGTTACTATGTCGAGTCGATTCCGATTTATCGCAAGCTGGCGGAGGAGCTGGGACTGGTCGAATGCGCCGACTCCGAGACCATTCGTGCCGAGCTGGCAAGCACCGATCATTTGTTCAAATCCTATCCACAGGAGTGGATCGACGCGCGCGATTTCGAATCAATGACCGAATGGGTTCGGCAGATCACTTCAAGTCCTGCGCGACCCAGGCTCGAGGGCATCGAGACCATCGAGCAGTGGCTCGCCGCGATGCACGAGGCGGGCTGGATTCTGCGCTTTTCTTCGGGCACTTCGGGGCATCTGTCATTCGTTCCGCGCGACGGGCTCACCGATCGCTCTTTGATGCACTTCACCACGCGCCAGTGGGTCCAGATGGCCGGCCGAAAGCCGCTGCCGTTCCATGAATTCGACGGGTATTTCATGGTGTTCGCGGGCGGCTATCAGACGATCTCGGCGCAAGGTGTAATGCTCGGCAAGCTATGCCGGTCGGCAACGTTCATGTACCCCGAAGCATCCAATGCGGATCTGCTGCGATTGGCGGTGCGGGGGGCGCAAACCGCGGCCGAGGAAGCGGCGCTGACTTCGTTCCGGGCGCGCACGGGCGGCCGCATGGACGCGCATTGCGCCCGCATCCTCGACGGCATGCTTGCCTCGGCCAAGGCGGGACGGCCCATTCTGCTGTACGCCCCGCCTTTCCAGCTGCTCGATCTGTGCGAGCGGATGGAGGCGCGCGGCGAACGCATCCCGCCGCAGCCCGTCGCCTCACTGATGACCGGCGGTGGTTGGAAGTCGTTCGAGAACCAGCGCATTGCGCGCGAGGATCTGCTCGCGTACGCGCATGAGCGGCTCGGATTCCAGCCGGATCAGATGCATGAAGGCTACGGCCAGAGCGAATCGAACTGCCACTTCAACCGCTGTATCCATGGCCGCTTCCACGCGACGCCGCTGTCGGTGCCCATGGTGCTCGACGCGAACCAAGACATCATGCCGCGCGGCGGCGTCGGCCGGTACGCCTTCGTCGATCCGTTCCTCAGCTCCTATCCCGGCTTTGTCATCACGGGCGATGAAGCAGAACTCGTCGATGAGACCTGCCCGTGCGGCCTGTCGGGACCTGCGATCGTCGGAGAAGTTCGGCGCGCGCAGGGGCAGGAGATCAAAGGGTGTGGTGGGGTGATGACGGCGGCACGCGGCTGAAATCAGCGCGCGGCGCCGAAGGCGTGCTTCAGCGCATCGTACTGCAGTTGGAAGTAGGAGATCGACACCGGCGCGCCGGGAACCAACGAAGCCGAACCGTGGAAGGCGCCGGGCAGAACGTGTAGCTCCGTCGGCACTCCGGCACGCATCAGGCGCCGCGCGTATTCAATGGTTTCCTCCACGAACAGGTCGAGCGCACCGATGACGATGAACGCCGGCGGAAGGCCGGTGAGATCCTCGACGCGAGCCGGGACCGCCCGCGCCGGGACCGCTGCCGAGCCCGCTTCGACTCCCAGCAACGAAGCCCAGCCGATGCGATTGAGGTCGGCAGTCCAGACGAACTCTCCCGCGTAGGGATGCGGTTTGGAGGTGCTGCCGGTGCGATCATCCAGCATGGGCTGGCCCAGCAATTGAAGCAAGATTTTGGGGCCGCCCCGCTCGCGGACCAGAATCGCCAGCGCGGCGCTGTGGCCACCGCCGGCACTCTCGCCTCCGCAGGTAATGCGCGTGGCGTCAAAGCCGAGCGCAGCGCCCTCGCGATGAACCCATTGCAGTGCTGCGTAACAGTCTTCCAGCGCGCCGGGATACCGCACTTCCGGTGCAAGGCGGTAGTCGACCGACACGACCGCGCAGCCGGCCGCAACACACATCTGACGGCAGAGGACGCCATCGATGTCGGCGCTGCCGGCGATATAGCCGCCGCCATGGATGTCGAGATGAACCGGCAGCGGACCGGCGAGACCCGGCGGGGTATAGATGAGGACACGGACCTGCGGCGCGCCCGCGGGACCGGGAATGCGCCGTTCCTCGATCTTGACGCCGTCAGCGGCGGGCGGCGGCATCGATTCGATCAGCCCCTGCATCATCGCGCGCAGTCCCGCGACGTTCTCCGCGTTCAACGCGGATCCGAACGAATCGAGCAGTGCGTGCGCTTCGCGCATGACCAGGTGACGGCTTCGCGACATATTGTTCTCTCCTCACTTGCGACACCCACGATTCGGCGTGCGCTATCTCATGGAACATCGTATCGCGGGCACGAGTTGGCAGGCAATCGCGCATTCGAATCAAGACAGCGATCTGTTCGAGTCGCATGAGATCAAAACGAACCCCCGCATCTCGCTTAGACTTCGCATTCGCGTAGCAGGCGAGACCATGGACCCATCTTCGACCTATCGTTACTTCGACATATCGGCTGCACGATTCTTGGCCCTCGGTGCACTCCTCGCTGCGTTCTCCGCGCCGAGCGCGTCCGGTGCGGATGACGGGGCTGCGCTGGTGCGTGAGCATTGCGCTTCCTGTCACGGCGAGACTCTCGGCGGCGGCGCCGGCCCCGCTCTGGTCGGAGCCGGCTTCACGTTTCACTGGAGCGGGAAGTCGGCCGCACTCTATGATCTCATCTCGACGACCATGCCGCCGGGTCAGCCGGCAAGCTTGTCGAAGCCTGAGTATCGGGCCATCACGCAGTACCTGCTGGCTCAATCGACCAAGGACCAAGCTTCGATTAAGAGCGCTGCCGCGGGCCCGCAAGTGCAACTACCCGCCGCTCCGCGGATCGTCGGAACGGCCAGCACCCACGGACCTGATGACGCCGAGCTTGCACGGCCAAATGACGCCGACTGGCTGACCTATAATCGCGATTATCGGAGCCAGCGATATTCGCCGCTGCGCCAGATCACGCCGCAGAACGTCGCCTCACTGGTGCCCAAGTGTATCTTTCAGATCGGCGAGGTTGGACCCTTCCAGGCCTCGCCCATCGTCCGCGACGGGCGCATGTACGTGACCACGGCGCATCGCACTCTCGCGCTTGATGCCGCAACGTGTAAACCACTCTGGACGCATGACTATGTCCCCGCAGGTCCCGAGCTGCGGCCACTCAATCGCGGTGTCGCGCTCTACCAGGGCATGGTAATCCGAGGCGCCTGCGATGGTCATCTGTTCGCGCTCGACGCGGCCACCGGCAAGCTGCTGTGGGATGTTTGGGTCGCAGACAGCCGCAAGGGGTACTGGCTGGCGGCGGCGCCGGTGGTATTCGACGGCAAGGTGTTCATGGGTGAAGCCGGTGCCGACACTGGTGCGAACGGCCATGTCCATGCCTTCGATGCAGCGACGGGTCGGCTACTTTGGACGTTCGACCTGATACCCACGGGCCACGAGCCAGGCGCCGACACCTGGGGAAGGAGCGGTGTTGCAGGCGGCGGATCAACCTGGTCTACCATCACGGTCGATCCCGAGACCCACAGTGTGTTGTTTCCGGTGGGAAACCCCGCGCCGGATTTGGACGACCAACTTCGGCCGGGGAATAATCTGTACACCGATTCCGTCATCGTGCTCGATGCCGATACCGGCAAGCTCAAGTGGTACGTTCAACAGAATCCGCACGACACGCACGACTGGGACACCGGTGCCGCACCGACGATCTTCGACCAGGAAGGCCGCAAATTCCTGGCCGTTGGCAGCAAGGACGCCCGGCTCTACATCTACGATCGCGACAGCCATGCGCTGCTCGCGAAGGCCGATCTTGCGCAGCACCTCAATGCGGATATTCCGCTTTCGTCGAAGCCCGTCCGCGTTTGTCCCGGCGTCATGGGCGGGGTGGAATGGAACGGCGCCGCCTATGATCCCAACAACCGGATGCTGTTCATCAACTCGGTCGACTGGTGTGCGACGCTGACCCGGCAGGACGCCGAACACCCGGGTGCTTACGGACTCGGGGGAGCCTACACGCAGGATCCTCCGCAGCAGGCGACCGGGTCGCTTCGTGCCTTCGACGCCGCCACCGGTCTCGAGCGGTGGGTCTACACGGGGGGCCCCATGGTGGCTGGAATCACGACGACCGCCACCGGTCTCGTCTTCACTGGATCCCCGGCGGGAGACTTGCTCGCCTTCGACAGCAAAACGGGGCGGCAGCTCTACAGTTTCTACACCGGCGGAGCGCTGGCGGGCGGCGTCGCCACCTATATGGTCGCGGGAAAGCAATATGTCGTGGCGGCATCCGGCAACAGTTCCAAGAGCGTCTGGTTCGAACTGAACACCGGTGCTGCAACGATCGTCGTCTTCGGTCTTCCCTAGTGATCTAGGCTGCGGGCGTTGGAGCGCCGAGCGATATCGTCAAGCCGCCGTCGACGGAAATCACCTGGCCATTGATGAAAGCCGACTCCTCCGAGAGCAGAAAGGCAACGGCGTTGGCAATATCGTTGGGTTCGCCCAATCGAGGCGAGGCGGTGCGCCTCAAGATGTCGGCGAGCGGCAGCATGTCTGCGTGGCGGTGAGCCTGCTCCGTCATCATCATGCCGGGCGCGACGCTGTTGCAGCGTATCTTGGATTTCCCCCAGCGTGCCGCCACATGTCTCGTCAAGGCGTCGAGCCCCGCTTTGGAGCAGCCGTAGGCAACTCGCGTCGGCTCTCCGGCAAACGCCGCCGCAGAGGATGATTGCACGATGCTGCCGCCGCCGCTTGCCAGCATCTTGGGAATCGCGAAACGACAGGCGAGGAACAGGCCGCGAAGATCGGACGCGATGGTGCGATCGAAAGTCTCGATGTCGATTTCCACTGCATCGCCGTCGGCAGCAATCAAACTCATATCGGCCGCGTTGTTGAACAGGCCGTCGAGACGGCCATGCTTGGCGACCGCTTGCTCCATGAGCCGTGCGAGTGAATCGGCATCCTTGAGGTCGGCGCGGCAGTAGTGCGCGCAGCCGCCGGATTCGACGATCGATGCAGCGAGTTGCTCGCCGCGATCCACCGAGATTCCGGCGAGCACGAGCTTGGCGCCTTCTGCGGCGAGGCGGCGCGCCGTGCTTGCGCCGAGGCCCTGTGAGGCGCCGAGCACCACGATCACCTTCGAAGCCAATCTTGTCCTGCCGATATTCGACTCGACGCTCTGCGACTTAGACATAACTCAGTCCCTCGTATCCGGTTTGCTCGGCCAACGCTTCGTGAAAAAGATGAACTCCCTTCTCGTTCTTGCCGACGAGCGTGTGATCGTGTCCCCCAAGCGCCAATCCGCGAGCACAGGCGGCCCATACGGGAGCATCCTCCCGCACGGCGGCCGCCGATCGAGCCGCCATGTCGGTGGGGCTGGGGAGATTTTCGGGTGCTTTGTCGAAAGGACTCATCCAGCCGTAACGGAACAATGTGCTGGCAATCGTCGGGCCGGGCTCGAGATCCGCGTAGATGAGGCCATAGAGTTCCTGCGCGAGAAGGACGCCCGGCGACAAGAGCCATACCTGCGCGATCCGGCCGGCCGGCGGCACCCTCTGGCCGCTCGCTTGCAACTGCCGAATCTCCGCAATTTCCTTCTGCCCGAACATCGGCAATGAATAGCGAACATGGGGGCCAAATCGATCGTACACCGCGAGGTCGATCGCCGAAATGGACTGAAACCGCTCTCCGCCCCCGGCAGGATCCACATTGAAGGTCGCGCGGTGCACGAACGGAACATGCAGGGACTCGACCAGTCCTTCGGCGACGGTCTTCCAGTTGGCGGCGAGCGGCTCATGCGCAAGCGCGCTGTAGTACTTCATCCTCTCACAGCCAAGCGCCGCGATCTGCGCATCGACCTCACCGAGATGGCTCGCGACGTCGATCGCACTTCCGGGTGTGAGGATCACCCAAATGAAGCCGTGGCGCTCCTCGCTCGCCAGCTCGATTAGGCCTAGCTTGCGATAGTCGAGCGTCGCATTTCGGTCAGGCAGCGGCGTGCCTATCAACTCACCCTTGGTGTTGTAGGTCCAGGCATGATACGGGCACGAGAACCCTCGCGCCTTACCGCAGCCTTGCGCAGGCTCTGCGCCGCGGTGGCGGCAATAATTGAGAAACGCGTGCGCGACGCCGTCCTCGTCGCGAGTCAGCAGGATCGATCGACCCATTGCCGGGCGCACGAAATAAGTATTCGGCTCCGCAATTTCGCTCGCCGCCAGAAGAGCGATTGGCTGCGTCATGAAGAGGTGCCGCTCCCGCGCCGCGAACTTCTCGTCGGTGTAGTAACTCAGGGGAACACGCAGGTAGCGCTCGGCCAGATCGGGCATCTTCGTTGCCACGACTTCGACCGCCCGCTCGAGGACCTGGGTCGCGTCGACACTCATGATGCATACTCCGCGGAAAAACGCCGCGATCGGCTATGCGAGCGCAGCATGATGACCCGCCTGTCGTCCGAAGAATGATCCGGCGGAAAGCGATATTCCGGATGCGTAGTCACGCGCGTCATGTGCCAGCATCGACGCACAGGCCCCGGCGGCATAGAGGCCTGGAATCCGCCTGCCCTCTTCACCTAAAACCTCGCCATTGGCGGAGATTCGCAGCCCACCCAAGGTAAAGCCGTTGAATATGGCCCGGCCAAAAGAGAAGTCGAACGCGGCCCACGGCGGCGTATCGAGTGGCTTGAGCCACTGCGCGTCCTTGCGGAAGTCGGGATCATTTCCAGCCGCGGCGTGCATGCTGTAATCGGCCATGAGCCGTTGCAGGGAGTTGGTCGGCAACTCCAAACCGCGCTCCATTTCCGTGATCGTGTCGAAGCCGTCGATGAGCCGCTGATTGGCCTGCTCACTCCATTCCGGGTAGGCAAAGATATCGGCATCCAAAATGAGATAGGCGAGACCGCCCGGCTGGTCCGCTATCTCGATGCTGGTCCGGGTGTGGTAACTATCCTCGGCCACGAAGCGTCTTCCATCACGGTTGACCAATATGCCCTTCACCAGCTGTTCGGGCGGATAGATTGGCGAAGTCAACAGAAAGCCGTCCATATGCTCGGTGGCGCCACCGGCCGCCATGCCCAGCTGGATCGCCATGCCATCGTCGTATGGGCCGCTCATGATGTTGGTTTCGCGGAAACGCGGAACATACCGCGCCATCATCTGCGCGTTTTGGCTGAAGCCTCCGGCGGCGAGGACGACGCCACGCGCGGCGCGGTAAAAGCGCTCTTCTCCGAACTGGCGCCCGCGCACGCCCACGATTCGATCCCCTGCTCCGACCAGGGCATCGACCTTGATGTCGAAAACAGTCTCGACGCCGATGCCCTCGGCGTGCGCAGCGAGTCTGTTGAGTGCCAGCGCGCCGCCGCCATCCATACCGTCGAATGCGACCTTGTGGCCGCGCGGTGCGGGCCGCGCTCGATCGCGGAACGGCCACACCCGCTCGTTACCGGTCCAGATAAGGCACTCGCGACCTGGCTGGATGACCGCCTTGAGAGCGTAATAGCTGCGATCGAAGGGAACACCGTGCGCCTCGAGCCAATCGAAATGCGCGGCCGACCCGTGCGCGAAGGCGGCGATTTTCTCCTCGTCAGGCGCTGAGGAGACCGCGGTTAGGTAGGCGCACAGCGCCTGCGCATCGTCAGTAAATCCGCACGCGGTCTGGACTGCGGTGCCGCCTCCCAGATAGAAGTGCCCCGCGGCGACTGCCGTGGAGCCGCTGCACCCGCTGCTGCGCTCGAGCACCAACGCGGCGGCGCCCGCTTCCCTCGCAGCAACCGCGGCGCATACGCCGGCTATGCCGCATCCCATCACGATTATGTCTGCCGATCTCGACCAATGATCGACATCTCCGGACGGAATGATCATTCGAGAACTTCAGGCGCTCGCGGCCAGCCTTTGTTCTCCGGGTCGCCGAGCCATCAGCTCGTCCTTGTGCAATTGGCCGTCTTTCATGATCACCTTGATATTCTGGGGGTCGGCGAGCACGCGGATATCCGCTGCAGGATCACCGTCGACGATCAGGAGATCCGCATACTTGCCTGCCGCGATCGTTCCCAACTTATCGTCCATCTGGACACATTGCGCCGGATGCTTGGTTGCCCAGCGGATCACGTCCAGATTGGGGATGCCTATCTCCGCATACAATTTCAGCTCCTTGCCATAGTCGCCGTGCGGCGTGAGCCAGGTCCCCCAGTCATCCCCAAGAATCACCCGCAGCCCCGCCTTGGCCGCCAGCGGCAACATTTTGACCATCGAATCGAACGCTCTACGCACATCATCGTTGAAGGCACGCTGGTTGGTCGCATCCTTGAAATGTTCGAGGATCGCCTTGGGCAGGCATAGGCTTGGACACATATAGGAGTTCGCGGCAACCATGCGCTCGATGCACTCCTCGTCCAGCTCATCGGCATGGTCGAATATATCGAGTCCGAGCCGGACCCCGTCGAGAATGCCTTGCTTGCTGTCGATGTGAGAACGGACCTTCGCCCCGCGAGCGTGCGCGGTAGTGACGACCGCCGTGATCTCGGCCTCCGTCATGGTGACGAAGCGCGCCCCGGACTCGCGCAACAGATGTCCCTGATCCGAAATTATCTTGATGATTTTCGCGCCTTCCTTGATCTCCTGACGAACGCCTCTTGCGAACTCATCCGCGCCGTCGCATATGCGTTGTACTCCGAGCGCCGATATGCCCCACCACCAGTGCTCGTCATAATCATTGACGTCACCCGTGGTGATCAGCCAATGTCCGCACGGCGTGATCCTCGGACCTCGGACCACCCCGTTGTTGATGGCGGCATTGAGCTGCGCATCCAGACATTCACCGGTCGCCGCCCCGATCAGGCTCGTGTATCCATGGGACAGCGCCAGTTGCGCATTTTTGAGTGCCAGATAGGCCATGTAGCTGGGATGCTTCTCGAGGCCGCCCGGCTTTGGCGTGAAAGTGATGTTCTCGTAGGAGCCATGCCAGTGCCCCTGTGTCATGCCCGGCATCAATGATTTGCCGGCGAGATCGTAGACGGTATCGGTGGGGCGCGCGTGAACTGCCGGGTCCGGCCCCACTTCGGTGATCGAGTTGCCTTCGACGACGACCGAATGCCGAGTCCGGGCCGCACTGTCACCGTCAATGAGATTTGCACTGCGGAATATCGTCCTCATTTTCGCACCTCGTTGTAGTTGCGCCCATGCCGCCGCCACACGCAACGACGCGGAGCCAAGGGAATGTCGCGCTCCAGGCACCGACATATGCAAAGCGTGTGGACGCACTCTTGCGAGCTGGCGATTTCCATCGTGTGGCTCGATGGCGTTGCGTTATATCCTGTTACAGTGTGTGATGGACTCTATTGTCCAGGCAGGCCTAAGTCAAGCCGGGCACCTAGACGCTTCACCCGACCATCCTTATTCTTGGGGTCGAACTGCGAGGAGAGTGAGCCATGAGTCAATCGCGTCAATTCCCTCCGGAAGAAGTCCGCGACGACTTCGTTCCAAAAGAAGATTACCTGGATCCGGATTTCGCCCGCGCCGAAGCGGAGCGGCTCTGGCCGAGGGTGTGGCAGATTGCTTGTCGCCTGGAGGAACTCCCGAGCGTCGGCAGCTACGTCACTTACGATATCCTCAAGGACTCGATCATCGTCGTCCGTACCTCCGCGGACAGCGTCAAGGCGTTTCATAACGTGTGTCCGCATCGCGGCAACCAGCTGACTCAAGGATGCGGCCGCGCCAGGCAGTTCGTCTGCTCCTTTCACGGCTGGCGCTACGACCTCAACGGCCGTGCCGTTCAGATCGTGGATGAACAGGACTGGGGCGATTGTCTGTCCACCCGCACCGTGGGGTTGGACGAAGTGCGGACGGGAGTCTGGGGCGGTTGGGTGTTCATCAACATGGACCCGAATTGCCAACCGTTCGAGGAATTTCTCGAGCCCATGAGCTCGCGCTGCGAAAAATACGAGTTCGAGAAGCTCCGCTTCGCCTGGTATCGGTCCACGGTTGTCGATGCGAACTGGAAGACCACCGTCGAGGCGTTCACGGAGTTCTATCACGTACAAACGACGCATCGGCAGATGCTGGTCTATACCAACGACTACTCGACCAGTCGTGCCATGGGACGCCACGGCTGGATCTCGTACTCATCCGGCGCGGGTCTGCCGATCGGCCGCTCGCCGCGCTTGCCTCCCAAAAAGGAGACTGATTTTCGCAACTACATTCTCGAATATGCGGAGCAGTTCAAGAATGACCTCAATGCAATGCAGACCGAGCGTGCCTATGGCGCCGCGCAACGGCTACGCACGGAGGTGGCGGCCGACGCCGAGCCGATGGAAGTGATCACGAAATGGGGCGAGTTCGTGTACGAGGCGGCGGTGAAATCGGGAGCCGGCTGGCCCGCAGACTTGACCCCGGAATACATGGCGGAGTCCGGCTTCGACTGGCATGTATTCCCCAATACCGTCTTCCTGCATCCCGCGGTCGAAGCCGTGCTCTGGTACCGCATGCGCCCGCACCCTCAGGATCCGGAAAAGTGCCTCCTGGACATCTGGTCGCTCGAGCGCTTCCCCGAGGGAGAAGCACCTGAGGTCAAGCGCGAGTTCTACGAGGATTGGCGCGAAGCTGAGTGGCCACTGATCTACACCCAGGATTTCGCGAACATCCCCAAGGTCCAGAAGGGTATGCGATCGCGCGGCTTCAAGGGGGCGAGGCCGAGCCCCATGCAGGAGCGGGCGATTTCCAATTTCCACCGCGTGTTGCGGCGTTTTATGCAGGATCCGCATGCGGACGATGCGCTCGGACCGGAACCCCCCCGCTGATTCGCCGGGGGTCAGATCGCGCGGGTCTGACTTCGACTCTCTCGCTGCGTCGCGAAGCGGGTAGCGATCGAGTCCAGATGACTCGCCAACTGCGCCGGCATGCACAGGAACGGTGAATGATCGCTATCGAGCGTCACCACCGGATCGCACGGCAGCGCCTTCTGGAAGTTACGCTGCAGCGCCAGCGGCAGCGCTCGGTCGTCGGAACACTCGATGAACGCACGCGGTAGACTCCCCCAGCGCTCTGCCGTGACGGTCATCGGCGCCTGGTTGGGAGCCATCGGCTCGGGGCACAATCGATCAAGGGCCGCCTCGGCATCGGCCTGAGAGGCGCGATGATAGAACCCTCGCCTCGCGACCTCGCGATCAAGGATGAACCCGAGACCGTCCGGCGTCATCGTCGCGGCGTCCATCAATTCCGTGGGCTGTTCTGCGAAGGCATCCATCGTCGTCGTGCCCGCAGGGATCATCACCGCGCTCACGTAGATCAGTCCGAGCACCGCCTCGGGAGCGCGCTCCGCCGCCTCACCGATGACCGGGCCGCCCCGGCTGTGACCCACGAGCACGGCGGGCTCTTCGCCACCGCGCACCAAGTTCGCGATGAACTCACCCCAGCCGCCCAAGCTCAACTGCTCAAATGGCGTTCGGTCGGCGCCCATTCCGGGCAGATCCGGCGCGACGACACGGTGCCCTCGCTTGCGGAGTTCGGGGACGAGCTTGTCCCAACACCAGCCCCCATGGGCTCCTCCATGAACGAGAACGAACATCGCCATGCGGCTGACTGATTATTTGTCGGGAAACAACGAGAGCCGAAAAATCTCAGAGAATTCGTCGAGCATCTTGATGGCCGTCGCGTTGCGGCCCTGGATATTCACCAAGTAAAGAAGCCGATCCATCAGCAGGTACAACAATACGAGCCGGGTCTGAAATTTTGTTCTTGGCTCCCCGTCCGAGAATGAAGACATCATCTTCATCGAATCGGTCAACTTGAAGGTTACCGGCACCAACTCGGCAGCGAGCTTGGGATCCGTACTCGTCGCCTCCCAGTACGCGTCGCATAACACATGCATGCGGTGCCACATGTCGCCATATTGGTCGACCCAGTTGCGAATCGCTTGGCGGGTCGGTCGCTTGACCTCATCGAGACGCTGCAGCGACTTGCCGACCTCGATGTTGACTTCGTCTTGAAGCAAACGAGCCAAATCGGATTTGCCGGTGAAATAGCGGTAAAAGGTCGTCGGTGTGGTCCCCGCGGCTTTGGCGATGTCCCCTACGCTCGTCGCCCGATAGCCATGCTCGGCAAAGAGCTCCAGAGCGGCGGACACCAGTCGTTTCTTGGTCAGTTCCTTGTGCTGATCGCGCAGGGAAACAACCTCACCGGAAGCCTGGGAGCGCTTACGCGCGGCGTTTTGGGAAATCATGAGTTAAGGAGAGCCTTCGGGGAAAATCGGCGCTGTACGCCGCAAGTCAACAAAAAATGTCTTGTCTGCCGAAGAGTACATAGGTGCCACGCAAAAGTCACCTGGATGTCCTGGATTGGATCGTCTCTCGTCGCGGTAAACCTCGACACGCCTGAGGCGACGGCGGGGCGAAGTCATCCTCGATGATCTGTCATGAGACTGCGGGATAATCAAGTTGCCTCATCATGAGATCATGGTCAGCTTCAGTCGCGAAAATGACTTCGGTGATGGTGGCGCCTATTCTCGACCGTAACGAGTGGCGATCAGGATGGCGAGTCGTCGTTTCAGGGATCGCCGGAACGACCATGGTCAATCTCTATGTGGGAACCTTGGGCGTCCTCATGCCCTCCCTCGCGCTGCGTTTTGGCTGGTCGCGCGCGCAGTTATCCGCAAGCGTTTTGATCGTTTGCGCGGGCCTATTGCTTTTCGGGCCGGCCGTCGCGCCGCTCATTGCTCGCATCGGCCTGCGCGCAGTCGCGCTGCGAGGTGCCGCGCTCTACTGCATTGGACTCTTCACGGTCGGGTTGACCGGCCCCAAGGTATGGACGTGGTATGCGGCGTGGACGATGGTTGCGCTCGCCAATCCGGCAGTCAACAACACGGTCTGGACCACCGCCGTCACCAGACTCTATCGACACAATCGAGGGTTGGCACTATCGACTGCACTATCCGGCGTGGGCCTGGCCAGCTTTATTGCGCCGCCGCTTGCCTTGTGGATTGCCGACTCATTCGGGTGGCGGGCCGCCTATTTTTCGATGGCGATGGGAAGCCTGTTCTTGATCGTTCCGAGCCTATGGGCTCTTTTTTGGCCACCCAATCAGCCCGCGGAGTTGTCGAACGGCGCTCGGAAGGTCGCTCCCAGCCCCTTCGACCACCGATCGTTGTCGGCAATCCTCGCTAGCTCGCAGTTTTGGCGCTTAGCGGCCGGTGTCGTAATCGTCTCGGCGGGGATCGGTACACTGCTCGTGCATTTTCAGCCCATCATGCGGGACGCCGGTGTCAGTGGCCGCACAGCCGCCGCCTTCGCCTCAATCCTCGGCCCGACCTCGGTCGTCGGCAGGCTCATTGGCGGCTACATTTTGGACCGTTTACCGCCGCGTTTCGTCGCATCCGGCGCGTTCGCGTTGCCGGCATTCGCCGCCGCTCTATTGCTGCACTACGACGGCTCAACAGCGTCCAGCGTGATCGCGGCGACTGCCATCGGCTTGTCATTGGGACTCGAAGGCGACGTGGTCGCCTATTTAACGGCCGCCTATTTCGGGGTCCGCAATTACTCGTCGAGCTACGCTTTACTGTTCGGCCTGTTTGCCATTGGGGCGGGCGCTGCTCCGGTCGTGGCCGGCGCCATATTCGACTGGACCGGCTCCTACGCCGTCATGCTCAAGCTGTTGATCACGGCGCTCGGTATTGCCAGCGTAATGATGGTGAGCTTGGGCCCACCAAAACGCGAAGAAGGACAGGCGTTACCAATCTGTGCCGAGTAGCCTGACTTTCAAAACTCTCCAACAGATGTTTTGGTATGGCCACCGAGGCGCACCACCTCGGACGCTCAGAAAAGTTCGCGAGCGTCTCGTGAGATCAAGGACACGGGCAGCACGTGGGATGTCACGGCTCCCGCCGGAGGCGGCCCTGTACGCCCGTCGCCCACGAGCCCGTTGGCACGTGGACTTTTGATGTCACCTTAGATCAAGGGGACGAACCGATTACATGCTAGCGTGTCACCCATGGAAACGGTTCGTCGGGCATTTGGCATGTTAACGCTTAGCTGGAACGCTTTATGATGCAATCGGCCGAGGACGAGCGGCAGATCATCGCACTGATCAATCGCTATGCCACGGGTTTGGACACTGCCGATTGGAAGTTGCTGCGAAGCTGCTGGGCCGACGACGTGGACGTCGACTACGGCACCGGTCAGACATGGTCGTCGGCCGACGCGATTAACGCGTTCATGGAGCAATTTCATACCGGACTGACGACGATGCACATGAATACGAACTTCGTGATCTCTGACGCCGGTGACGGGCGTGCGACGGGGCGGACTTATTTCAAAGCCCTGTTGCTACGGTCGGACGGCTCGCTCTTCCTCCGTGCCGATGGTTGGTACAACGATTGTTTTGGCAAAATGGGATCGGAGTGGAAGATCACCAAGCGTCACGTCCGGATGATCGCTAGCGAACAAGGCGAATTAAATGGATCTCTTACTGAACGGCAAACGCGCGCTGATCTCGGGCAGTAGCTCCGGCATTGGCGCCGAGTGCGCGCGCGTTCTCGCCGCAGAGGGTGTCTCGGTCGTCGTCCATGGCCGCGATCGCGAGCGCGCCGAGGCCACGGCTCGGCAGATTACCATTGCCGGCGGCAACGCCGCGGTTGCCGTGGGCGATCTGGAGTTGGACGAAGATGCCAACATGGTCGCTGCCGACGCGCTGAAGGCTTTTGGCGGAATCGATATCTTGGTCAACAATGCCGGACTCCTGATTCGACCGGATAATCCGCACTGGACAACGGTGCCTGCGTCGGACTGGTTGCGCAGCTTCAACATCAACGTGGTCGCGGCCGTCCGCCTGTCGCAGAAACTCGCGCCGCCGATGATCGAGAGAGGCTGGGGCCGAATCATCAATATTTCTTCCGTTGCAGGCTATCAGTCGCTGGGCCAGTTGCTCGAGTATGGGCCTGCCAAAGCAGGCGTTCACAACTTCACGATCAATCTGTCGCATATGATTTCCTCCAAGGGCGTGACGGTGAATACCATCGCGCCCGGCACCATCATGACCCCCGGGATCACGCATTTTATGGATTCCATGGCTGGGCAGCCAGGCTGGGGGGCGACTCGCGAGGAAAACGAGAGCATTTACGCAGAGAAGCTCTACCCGCAGCCGGTGCCGCGGCTCGGCAGGACGTCGGAGATTGCCGCCGCTGTTGCTTTGCTCGCGAGCCCATTGTCTAACTACACGACGGGCGCCATGCTGCGAATCGACGGCGGCATCAGCAAGGCATTATGACCGTCATTGCCGCGGTTTCGAAATTAGCGATCTTTCGCGCAGCCGCTGGGACACCGCTGGAAGAATATAAATCGATGGAGGCCGTCTATTCTCCGGAGGTGCTTGCCGGAATCACTCAACTGTATGAGGCGGGCGTGTCCGATGGGTACTCGTCCAGGGTTCTCTTCGAATCCGGCGGTACCAACGGCTTCAGTTTGATCTACGCGTGGTTCAAAGGGAATTTTCCCCTGACTGCCCATTTGCACAATGCTGATTGTCTGTATTTTGTGATTGGCGGCGAATTGACGTTGGGCAAAGGCATCGCCAGTGAAATCGTGCGGGCCGGCGACGGATTTTTTGTGCCGGCGGGACAAATGTACGGCTATACGGCGGGTCCAGAGGGCGTCGAGGTATTGGAATTCCGCAGCGTCAGCAAATTCAATATCGAGTACAAAAGTCAACCGCCGGCGGCGTGGGCCGCGTTGGCCGCCATCATGGCGGCCAATCGAGATCACTGGAAAACCGAGGTCCCCCCCCCGAACGCCGCGCGCTGCGGTAAGCCGCATCGCTAATCCACGGCCAGCGGTTCTGTAATAAGTCTCGCACCCTTACGGAACAGTAAAACCAAGGGGATCGCCGCGATCGACAACACCAACATCATCTGGAAATCGTCGTTGTAGGCGATCATGGCTGCTTGTTGTGTCACTGTCGCGTTCAATCCCGTCAAGGTCCGCAGCGTGGGCAATGCGCCCGTGATCCCATGCATTGCCGGGTTGTAGTAGCTCACGTGACCGGCGAGCGAGGCGTGAGCGATCTGGGTATTACGCGTGACGAGCGTTACCACGATGGAGATACCGATGCTCGATCCTATGTTGCGCATCAGACTGAAGACTGAAGTGCCCTCATTGCGCAGTGTGGGCGGCAGCGTCGCAAACGCCAGCGAAGCCACGGGCAGGAACACGAAGCTGAGGCCTACGCCCTGCGCAAGACCCGACCAGACAATGCCCGATATTCCCATCTGCAGATCGAAGCCGGTCATCTGCCACGCAGCCAGGGCCGTGAGCGCGAATCCGGTGCCGACGATCAGCCGGGGGTCGAATTTGCTCATGAGCCGAGGGATCGCAATCAGCGCAATCACGGAGCCAATCCCGCGCGGCGCCGTTACCAGCCCGGTGGTCAACACGGGATAGTTCATGAGGTTCTCAAGCATCGTCGGCAGGAGCGCCAAGGTCGCGAACATGACCAAGCCGACGACGAAGAAGATCACGCTTCCGGCGACGAAGTTTCGGTCCTTGAAGAGCGCCGGGTTGATGAAGCGCCGCTCGGTCGTCGTCAGCATGTGCACGACGAAGAGGTGGAACGCGGCCAACGTGATCGCGGCCTCGATCCAGATCTCCGTCGAACCGAACCAGTCCTTGATCTGGCCGCGATCGAGCATCAGCTGCAAGGCACCCAGGCCGACGCTCAGCGAGGTGAAGCCGAAGAAATCGAAGCGCGACTTGTGGGTCGTCGTCGCCGGCAGCGAACTCGCCATCCCGAGGAATGCGAGGATACCGATCGGCACGTTGATGAAGAACACCCAGCGCCAGTTGTAGTTCTCCGTGAGCCAGCCTCCAAGCGCCGGCCCCATGATCGGGCCGAGGCTCGTGGCCATCGCCCACAACGACATCGCGCGCGGTTGATGCGCCGGCGGGGTTATGTCGAGCAAGGCCGCTTGTGACAGCGGCACCAGCGCAGCGCCGCTCACGCCCTGCAGCACGCGCGCCGTCACAATCTGCGGCAGAGACTGCGCAAGTCCGCAAAGCATCGACGCGATGGTGAAACCTGCCACGGAGAAGAGAAATACCTGCCTGCGGCCAATCCGGCCCGCGAGCCAACCGCTCAGCGGAATCATGATGGCGGCGGCAATGATGTACGAAGTGAGCACCCAGGCCATCTGGTCCTGGGTCGCGGAGAACGAGCCCTGCATGCGCGGCAGCGCCACGTTGGCGATGGTGTTGTCAAGTGTCTGCATCATCGTCGCCGCAGTAAGCGAGAACACAATCAAAGTACGGCGTGGACCGTCGATCTCAACGGCGCCGGCGAGAGGGGCGTCGCTCACCGAGGTCCTGTGTTGACCGCCGAGCTCTCGGTGTTCACGCCGCGATTGTCGATTGGACAACGGCCTAAATGCCCCGCGTCGGTGAGCATGCTTGGGCTACGGCTATTTTGCTTTCGACAGACTGGCGTCGCCGTCGCCAGGCCCCGTATCGATAACCTGGCACTTGATCAAAACGACCGAGTCTCTATCCAGGAAGTTTGCCTCATCATCGTGAAACTCCTTGCCGATTATGGGGTGGGCGAAGATGACGTTGATCTTGTCAAAGGCCGATTCGTCTTTCATTACCCACTCGGTGACGCAGTCGTAGGGCCAATCGATGGGACCGAAGCCGCCGCCCGTATCCGTAGGAACTCCGCCGCCCCAGGTTTCGGTCTTGTAATTGCGCTTGTACTCCATCAACAGATGTCCAATGTACTTTTGAGCCATGACCACGTGGCTGCGCTCATAGTGGTCTTTGAATTGCTCATGGCTGATCCCAGGCTTGCGGCGAAGCAACCACATTACTTTAAACATTATTCATCACCTCTCGTTCAGGAAGTCAATGATTGTTCATTGCCAGCGAGTATTGCAACAGATCGAGGTCATCAGGCCGTAATCCGTGCGGGAAGGGTGAATGTCCGATGAGATCAATACCGGAGTCTTGCACCCTGTGTAACATCTTCCACGACTAAATGGTCGCCCAGAATTCCGACTGCGCACTCGGGAATACACAGTCGTTGAGCCGCCTGCGAGCACGCCGCTGAAACATCACGAACCGGAGGAGCAAAGTATGCCGCGTATCCCCGTTCTACAGCCGTTCGGCCGACAAGATGCGGTGATCCCGCACGTGTACCGGCCCAGGATGGCAGCCGCGATGGAGCAGTTGTCGGCAGCCGTCTATCAGGAAACCACACTCACCTATCGGGAAGCGGAGGGCGCGCGCATCCGGATTGCCCACATCAACGGCTGCCTCATGTGCCAGGGCTACCGCATCGCCGAGCACCTGCCGGCCGCGCTGCAGAAAATGGACTCCGCGGAGGCGCCAAACACCGGCGAAAAGCGGGGCAAGGCACCGACCGAGGAGTTTTACAGGGCTGTGGCCACCGATTGGCGGGCTTTCGAACTGTTCTCGGACCGGGAGCGCCTGGCGATTGAGTACGCGGAGCGGATCTCCCTCGAGCCGGTGCCCCTGCCGTATGACGACGACTTCTGGGATCGCCTGCACGAGCATTTCGACGAGGGCGAGATCGCCGACTTGACCTACAGCATCACCACCTGGATCGCGACGGGGCGTGTCGTACACGCGCTCGGCCTCGATGGCGCCTGTGCGATCCAAAAAATCGCCTAATCCGCCAGCTCTGCTCTCGCAGATCCTAAAGCTTTCTCGAGGGAATGGTAAATGTCGACGATTGATACCCGTCCCGACATCCCGGATGGGCTTGTAGTCGATGTGGATATCTTCAACCTTGATGGGTTTCAGAATGACGTTCAACTGGCGTGGCGTCGGCTTCAACAGACGTACCCGGATATTTTCTGGACACCCAAAAACGGCGGCCATTGGATTGCGACACGTGCGGCCGACATCAAATACATTCAGTCCGAGCATCAGCTCTTTTCAAATAGCCAAATTTTCATTCCTGCAACGCAATTGCCGTCAAAGCTCATCCCTCTTAATCTAGACCCACCCGAACATGGACCGTTTCGCGCCATTTTTGCGCCGGCATTCACAGCGTCTGCGTTGAGTGTCCTCGAGCTACAAGCACGCACCATCGCCGTCGAACTAATTGAGTCTCTTCGACCGAAGGGAGAATGTGAATTCGTCCGCGACTTTGCAGAAAAGCTTCCTATCATCGTTTTTCTCAACATGATGGATCTACCTCTCAATGATCGGGAGTACCTGTTAGAACTGTCGCATCAGAATGTTGCCCCGTCCACGCCAGAGCAAAGAATCGAAGCTCATAGGCGGCTCGGCGCTTATATCAGTAGCCATATCGAGGAGCGCAAAAAAAGGCTCGGTGGGGACCTGTTGAGTCGCATCATATCGGCCAGAGTAGGAGACCGCCCCATACACCCCGATGAGGCGCTCAGCATGAGTACTCTACTTCTGTTTGGAGGCCTCGACACAGTGGCTTCCTTAATGTCATTTACGATGTGTTTCTTGGCGACGCATCCAGAACATCGGCGAGAGCTCAATCAGAACTCCGCGCTACGACCCGCGGCTATCGAAGAGATGATCCGTCGCTACGGAATTTCCAATAGCGTACGGGTAGTACGACGCGACTACGAGTACAAGGGTGTGCCTTTCCGCCAAGGAGATCTTGTCAGTCTGCCAACGAGTCTGGTCGGCTTAGACGATCGGGAAGTGGACGAGCCCTTAGTCGTTGATTTTCACCGAAAGCGTTCAAAGCACGCGGCCTTTGGGCATGGAGGACCCCACGTCTGTCCCGGTTCGATGCTGGCCCGGCGAGAACTCAGTGTGTTAGTGGAAGAGTGGTTGTATCGCATTCCGGACTTCGAGTTGAAATCCGGCTCCAAGCCTGTGTTCAGGGCAGCTCGGCTGAATGGCGTCAGTGAGCTGCAGCTGCAATGGGCACGTCATATTCATAGATAAGCTCGTGAGGGACATGCGCCGGCACTCCGCGGCACATGCGATAGAACGGAGCAGCGCTCATGTTGAAGTGGGCACCGGAGTCCACTGAGGCGTCGCAACGACACGCAGCCTGGGCACCAGCAACAACGCGGCGAGCCCGAGACAAATGTACAGGATGAAGCCATCGTCGTAAGCACCCGTGCGGTCAAAGATCGCGCCCATCACGGGTGGCGCGCCAAGTGAAAACGGCATCGTGACGACATTCATGAGCCCGAAGACTCGCCCGACATGGGCAGTTCCGAATACTCGCGCAGTCAGGTAGCTCCAAAGCGGCAGCGAGGTGCCCACCGCCATGCCGAAAAGAAAACTCGCAGTGAGCAGCACCGGATACGTATGGCCCTGCAGAAAACAACCGCTCGACACCGTGAAGAAGAGAAGTCCCACGGCCAGGCCGACGCGAGGATTGAGTCGATCGCCGAAGATCGTGTACAACACCTTGCTGGTGAGACTGCCGGCGGAGAAACAGGTCAGGAACAAGGCTCCCTGCTTCACCGCGAAGCCTCTCGAAAGCGCAAACGGCACCATGTTGCTCAATAGTCCGGCCGATCCCAGCAGGACCGTGCAGATGCAAATGGTAATCACCCAAAAATTCCTATCTCGCAGCAGGGCGCGGGTCGACTGCGACGGCGCTGCAGCGGCGCTCGTCATTACGCCGCTCGGCTGCACGTTACCGTCCGGGTAAAGACCCGCATCGGAAGGCCTGTCGATCACCAGCCAGGCAATCAGCGGGATCACTACCAGGATGACGAAAGCGGCGAACAGGCGCACGGCGTTGCGCCAACCGAACGAGTCGATCATAAATGCGAACAGGGGTGGCAAGAAAAGGCCGCCGATCGCATAGCCCGCGACCGTAAGCCCGAACGCTCGGGCACGCCTCGCGACGAACCAGCGCGGCAGCAACGTCGAATACGACAGCGGTCCCAGCGCCGCGTTGGCGAATGCCAGCAGCAGTCCGAAAGCCACAAACACCCCGACCATGGAGGTCGCGAACGACAGAGCCAGGTAGCCTGCCGCCAGCGCAGCGCCCCCGCCGAGCATGATCTTGCGGATCGAAAAGCGGTCCATCGCCGTACCCAGCATCGGGTTGATCAGGGCACCGATCATATAGGTCAGCGTCATGACCAGTCCGAGTTCCCCACGGCTCGCCCCGAACTCCTTCGCCAGCGGCGCGGCAATGACGCTGAAGCAGGTAACGATGGTGCCCGTCGCAGTAGCCTGCGTGAGCATGCCGATGGCGACCTGCCACCATCCGGCAAAAATGGTCTTCTTCATGAGGCCCTACTCTGTCCGCCACACGCCGTTGCAGATCATCATACATTAGCTGACCATCCGCGATGCATTGCAGCGACACCTTCTAGGATAACTGACACATCTGGAGACTCATGGTGAATGCTGAAGAGCTTTGGTCGAGACTCGCCATTCAAGACCTAACGAATCGATATGCACTGTATGTCGACACCAAGCAGCTCGACCCATTGATCGATCTCTTTTGGGGTGACGCGATCTTTGATGAGTCGGCTCTAGGTGCAGGGCCGTTTCTCGGGCAAGCGGCGATTCGTGATTATTTTCAGGTTGCCCTCCCATCGGTTTCCGAACTCATGCACATCACAAGCAATCTCGTGATCGATTTCGACGCTGGCTCAGAAGCCAAGGGAATTTCAACTCTATTATTCGAAGGAAGGGACCCCATGGGGAATATGCAGCGCCTGAAGGGTTACTTTCACGATGTCTATCGGCAGAATTTTGGTCAATGGAGATTCCAATCCCGGACGCTGAGGCTAATTCGATGACCTGGGTTGCATACCGTCTTGTCCATGGGCGCACAGCTCCGGCCGGCCGGAGACAGGCGGTTAGATCGGCCGATCGACCTTGCCTAGCGCTTGCCGACGGCCTCATGATTCCTATAGGCACCCCATTTACAGTAGGAAGTCATGATTAGAGGCATACATCACGTTGCCGTTCACGTCCGCGACTTGGACCGGATGATTAAGTTTTATAAGGACGCGTTCGGGTTCGAGGTGGTCGGCGAGGAGTTCAGCTGGCGCGACACCCCGTGGCTGGATCAGCTCCTGGACGTGCCCGGATCTGCCGCACGAGGAGCCATGCTGCGCGCGGGCAGCTGCTACATGGAGCTCTTCGAATTCAGCGCACCCCAACCGGTTTCAACGCGGCCGCTGCGGCCGTTCGACAAAGGCTACACCCATTTTTGTGTGGATGTTACGGACATCGAGCAGGAGTTCGAGCGCTTGAAGACCGTCGGGATGACCTTCGGGGCTCCTCATCCGATGGACGCCGGCCACGTGAAATCCGTGTATGGGCGCGACCCCGAGGGCAATGTCATCGAGATCCAGCAAACGGCGGATCATTGCGACTTCCGGCTGGACAAACTGCCGGAGATCTCCACATAGGATTGTTCCGGAGCCGGCCCTCCGCCGGAGTCTCCGACTCGCTCCCACGGTCACCGGCGAAATGACGAAGTCCGCAACGACGCTCGACGATAAGTACCGCCAGCCGGCAGGTCGTGTCTTCCTATCCTCCAACCAGGCACTCACCCGGTTGCCGCTGGACCAGGCACGGCGCGATCGCGCGGCCGGGCTCAAGACGGCCGGCTACATATCCGGCTACCGCGGCTCGCCGCTCGGCGTCTATGACACCTCGTTGTGGGCTGCGCAAAAGCTGCTCGATGCCCACGCAATCCGCTTCGTTCCGGGTCTGAACGAGGAGCTCGCGGTCAGTGCGATCCGCGGCACCCAAGAGCTCGATTGGTTCGGAAAGTCCGGCTTGGACGGCGTCTTCGGCCTCTGGTACGGCAAAGGTATCGGAGTGGACCGCGCGTGCGAGTCGCTCAAGCTCGGCAATTTCGAAGGCGCCGCAGCCAAAGGCGGCTTTCTCGCGGTCGCGGGCGACGATCACGGCGGCAAATCCTCCGACAGCGCGCATCAGTCCGAACAGACCTTGATCGCAGCATTTCTTCCGGTCCTTTATCCGGCGACCATCGGTGAAATCCTTGAATTCGGACTGTTCGGCTGGGCCATGTCGCGGTACAGCGGATGCTACGTGGCACTCAAGTGCGTCACCGACACGCTCGATCTCACGGCGGCGGTCGAGCTTCCCGACATCCACCGCCCCTACACAAACCCGACGGATGTCGAGCTGCCGCCCGGCGGCCTGAACTTGCGGCAAAACCAACCCCCGTTGGTCGAAGAAGATCGCCTGGTCAACTGGCGTCTACCGGCGGCGACGGCGTTCGCCCGTGCCAACGGCATCGATCGAACGGTGATCGACGGCGAGCGGCGGCGCTTGTCCATCGTGAGTGCGGGCAAGGCCTATCTCGACACGCGGCAAGCGCTGTCGGATCTCGGCCTCGACGAGGCCGCCTGCCGCCGCCTCGGCATCCGCCTCTACAAGCCCGGCCTCATCTGGCCCATGGACAAGGACCGGTTGGTGGAGTTCGCCGCCGGCAGCGATGCCTTGCTCGTGGTCGAGGAAAAGCGGCCGGTGACGGAGGATCAGATCGCCCGGCATCTTTATGGGCTGGGCGCCGATCGCCGACCGGCGCTCGCGGGAAAACGGGACTTGAGGGGAGCTCCGCTTCTTGCGGCGGCGGGTGAGCTCTCGGTGGCGCAGGTGCGCCGCGCCATCCTGCTTCTCTGCGAGCAGGTCGGGATCGCGGATCCGGATCTCGAGCGCTCCGGCGCCGCGTTTCGCGAGCTCGAGACCCGCGCGGCGACTCTCGGCGCCGCGCGCATTCGTCCGGCGTATTTCTGCTCCGGTTGTCCCCACAATACGAGCACCAATATTCCCGACGGCTCGCTCGCGCTCGGCGGCATCGGCTGCCATGGGTTGGTCGCGGTGGTCATGGACAGAAATACGCTGCAGTTCATGCCCATGGGTCACGAGGGCTCGAACTGGACATCGGTCGGACCGCTGGTCGACACGCCGCATGTCTTTGCGAACATGGGCGACGGCACTTACTCGCACTCGGGCATTCTCGCAATTCGCGCGGCCGTGGCGGCCAAGGCCAACATCACCTACAAGCTGCTCTATAACGATGCCGTTGCGATGACCGGCGGGCAGCCCGTGGAATTGCAGATGACACCGACGGATATGGTGCACCAACTGCTGTCCGAGGGGGTCAAGCCGGTTCGGCTGGTGTCCGACCACCCCGAGCAATTCGCGACGGCGCAGTTACCCTCGACCGTCAGCGTGCATCATCGCGATGAGCTCGAGCGCATTCAGCGTGAGCTGCGCGAGATGCCGGGCGTATCCGCCATCGTCTATGAGCAGACATGCGCCGCCGAGAAACGCCGCCGTCGCAAGCGCGGGCTCATGGACGATCCGCAGCAGCGCGTATTCATCAACCCCGACGTATGCGAAGGCTGCGGCGACTGCTCGGTGCAATCGAACTGCATCAGCGTACAGCCGCTGGAAACCGAGTTCGGCAGGAAGCGCAAGATCGATCAATCGACCTGCAACAAGGACTACAGCTGCGTCAACGGATTCTGCCCCTCGTTCGTCACGGTCAGCGGCGCAACCATACCTGTGCGAGCAGCGGCCGATGCGGGGGACCTCGAGCGGATGATCGCCGCACTACCGGAGCCACGCATCGCCCCCTTGGACGACAAGGGATACAACATTCTCGTCGGCGGGATCGGCGGAACCGGCGTGCTCACCATCGGTGCCCTGATCGGCATGGCGGCGCATCTGGACGGCAAGGGTTGCTCCATCCTCGATATGACCGGGATGGCGCAGAAAGGCGGCTCCGTGACCAGCCACATTCGCATCGGCGCCGATCCGCAGACGATTTACACCTCGCGTCTCAGCGAGGGGATGGCCGACCTGCTCATCGCATGCGACATGATCGTGGGGTCCGGACCCGCAGTGCTGAGAACGATACGTCCGGGACGCACTACAGCGATCCTCAACACCGACGTGTCGCCGACCGGCGAGTTTCAGTCCCGCAATGATATGGATCTCAGCGATGAGCCGATGCGCGCGGCCATCGCCGATGCGCTCGAGGGTGGGCCCCTGTTTGCTCTGGCGGCGAGCAAGCTCGCTGTGGAACTGACGGGCGACAGCATCGCGACCAACGTCTTGATGCTGGGCTACGCGGTGCAACGAGGCCTGCTGCCCGTATCGCTCGCATCGATCGAGCAGGCCATTCGTCTGAACGCGACCGCCGTCGAGTCGAACCTGCGCGCTCTGGCGGTCGGCCGCGTGGCCGCTCATTCGCCGCAGGCGCTCGCGCGCGCACTGGGAGAGAAGCCCAGCGCGGTTTCCCTTGCAAGCGTCGCGGACGTCCTCGAGAGCCGGACGCGACTGCTCACCTCCTACCAGGACGCCCGCTATGCAGAGACGTACCGCCAGTTTGTGCAAGATGTAGGCCGGCGCCTGGAGGCGCGCCATGTGAAGGGCGAGGCCTACCTGCGCCAGGTCGCTCTAACTCTCGCCCGGATCATGGCCTACAAAGACGAGTACGAAGTCGCCCGCTTGTACACCGACCCGAAATTCGTGCAGCGACTGCGCGAGCAGTTCGCGGGGCACTTCGAGCTGACCTTCCATTTGGCGCCGCCGCTTCTTCCCGGGCGCGACGCCGGCGGTCGACCGAAAAAGCGCAGATTCGGGGCGGGTGCATTGTCGCTATTCAAGCTTCTTGCGGCCCTCAAAGGGCTGCGCGGCACCGCATTCGATCCGTTCGGCTATACCGCGGAGCGGCGCATGGAGCGGCGGCTCATCGCTGATTATCGATCACTCATCGATCGCATCACGGACGAGATCAACCCTGCCAACCTGGCGGCGGCTGTCGAGCTCGCCGCCGCCGCCGGTCGAATCGCCGGATACGGCCCGGTCAAGGACGCGGCGCTGAAGGCCTACGAAGATGAGCTGCCATCGCTCCTGCAGGCGTTCGAATCGGCGCAGTCTCAGCCGCGCGCGGCCTGAGCGCGCGCATTACCGGGCTTTCACGACCTCGCCGAATTCTTCGTACACCGCGCCGATCGTGGGCGGACCCATCGAATCCGGTAGCGGCATGCGCCCGCTCGCGGCGTGGTCGTTCATTGCGCCGAGCGTCGCGTTGATGTCGTCGGTCTCGATGTCGTAAATCGCCATATATCGCGCGGGGTTGGGACCGCCCGGAATGATGCTGGTATGGAAACGAAACCGCTGTGCTTGCACAAACGATTTGATGCTCACGATTTGCTTCAGATGGGTGTTCTGGTACCAGTCGTTGAACTCTTTGTCCTTGCCCTCGACCGCATTGGTGAACACGACCATCTTGTACTTCTTTGCCATACTCTCAATCCTCGATTTAGGACCAGGGGTCGCGTTTCCTGGTCGTGGATCAAGCCAATCACGCTGCCTGCAGGCAGTGCGTGTCACGCAACCATTGGCCTCTCAATTTGAGGATCCTTGGGTGACGCCCGATAGTCCTTGGGCGACGCCCCATACGCGGACTTGAACATCCGGCTGAAGTGGGCGGCACTCTTGAAGCCGGCCATGCAAGCGATCTTGTGAATAGGATATTGGCGGAATGCGTCGCACACCAGCCAGTCACGCGCCCTGGGCAGGCGCTCGCTCCACAGTAGCTCCGAGAAACACGTATCGTTTGCCTTCAGCACGTAGCAAAGATAGCGCGGCGAAATACCGCAGTACTGTGCGACCCACTCGCTGGTGAGATCGGGACACGTGACGTACTTTTGGATGCACTGCCGAATATCGGCGAACCGCCTGTCCACCAAGCTGCAGGATCGCGCCGCTCCTGCAATCTTGTCTCCGACACTGTCCGACAGGGACTCGAGGAATGCCTCGGCCAGCGGATCCGCGGCGCGCCGGCTCAATCGGTCGCCCTCGAAACACAGAATCTCGAGCAGGCTCGTTACCACCTGCCGATGTCCCGTATCGACTTCGAAGGAGGTGTTCAAGTGTTTGGCCCAAGGCATGCGCGACAGGATCAGATGCTCCGGCACGACGGCCAAGGCACACTCGAAGCTGCCGCTCTCCTGCACCGAGCATTGGGTGTAAAACGGCTCGTCCGCATTGATCACTGCGCAACGGCCCGGCGCGACGGTGTACGAGCCGGCGGCGCTCACCACCTGCATCTCTCCTTGGAGCACGAAGTAGAGCAGCCGGACGGCAGCCTGGCGCGCGCGGATGTGATGCCAGGAGCGCTGGAAGGAAATGTCCGTTCCGTTGAGCGAATGCATGAAACTGACGGGCCCGCTGAGCCCTGTTCGTATGACGGATCGCACCTCGCGGGCGCGTGGGACGACGTCCAGCTCGCCGTCGGTAAACTCGTCGTGCACCACGACCGCAAGACCGCGCCGCAGCTCGGCCACGTCGCGGCCCGAATACGCGTACAAAGTCTGCATTACTGCCCCCCTACACCCACACCAGGTCGAATAGTGACACTATCTCGAAGGCCTGACTACGGCGCAAACCCGCCAATCGGTAAGACCGGGCAGCCGGTCACGGGGGGCGCGATCCCCGTCCGGTTGACGGGCTGAATGTCGATTTTGGACGACTCGATCGTCCTCGCAACAATATGTCAGTCGAAGGAGCTCGCCGCTCCGGCGGTCGGGCAGTCGCGGCATTTGCCGCTATAGTGAGGATAAACGGCAGCGTGAGAGACCGCCGCCGCTGACGGGGGATCATGCAAGCTCCGATGAGGCCCGAACCCTTCGAGATCGCCGTGCCCGATGCGGAGCTCGACGATTTGCGCTCGCGCCTCGCGCACACGCGCTGGGCCGACGATGTCGGCAACGCGGACTGGCGGTATGGTGTCGAGCGAGGCTGGCTCGAAGACATGGTGCGGTACTGGCGCGACCAATACGACTGGCGCGCCACTGAACGCAAAATCAATCAACTCCAGAATTTCAAGGTCACCATTGACGGTGTCCCGTTGCACTTCGCCCATGTGCGCGGCAAGGGCAAGAATCCCATGCCGCTGCTCCTGCTCCATGGCTGGCCGTGGACGTTCATGGACTTCCATGCGTTGGTCGGGCCGTTGTCGGATCCTGCCGTGCACGGCGGCGATCCGTCCGACTCGTTTGATCTCATCATTCCCTCGTTGCCGGGTTTCGGCTTTTCGACGCCGCTTACGCAGACCGGACTCGACGTGCCCCGCAGCGCCGAGCTATTCGCCAAGCTGATGACGGACGTACTTGGGCTTTCCCGCTTCGCTGTCGGGGGCGGGGACTGGGGTGCGGTGCTCTGCGGGCAGATCGCCCACGCCCATCCGGAGAACGTAATCGGTCTCCTCACCACCATCCCGCTATTCCCGGCCCTCGATTTCTCATCTATCACGCCGCAGGATCATGATGCGAACGAGGCGTGGATGATCGAGCGTCGCGCCGCGACCGGAACCTTGAGCACGAGTCACGTCGCGGTCCACAGCAACGATCCACAGACCCTCGCCTACGCGCTGGTGGACTCGCCGGTAGGAACGGCGGCGTGGATATGGGAGCGGCGCCGCGCGTGGAGCGACTGCAACGGCGACCTGCTCGCCATCCACGACCGGGATTTCCTGTGCACGCTCGCATCCATCTACTATTTGACGCGCTCGATCGGGACATCGCTGCGCAGCTATTGGGAGCACTTTCGCTCCGGTATGCCGATCAAACCCCTGCACGGCCGGATGCCGGTGATCGAGGTTCCGTGCGGCTTCGCGGTACATCCGAAGGACGTGATGCTGGTGCCCCGCTCGATCGCGGCCAAAATGACCAACCTGCATCGCTGGACCCTGATGCCGCGAGGCGGCCATTTCGGCATCTCCGAACAACCCGACGCCATGGTTGACGAATTTCGCACCTTTTTCCGCAACCTACGAAGTGCGAGCTGATGAAGGAGGCAATTCTGGGTACTGCGATGCGTTCCCGCCAATGTGATCCCAGGGGGCTTTGGAGCTCACGAAGATATGCATGTTGATCTCAACACCCGGATCACCGTCGACGCTACCGAGAGTCACCCCGTGTACTCTGCCTTCATGGATCCCACAGAGCGTGGTTCCACAGGTTGCGCAGAAGCACAGGCCCCATCCCGGCGCCGACTCATAACTCGTGAGGTTTTCGGCACCCCGGGTCCACGTGAATGAATCGGGCGATACCTCGGCGTACGCCGATCCGGCGCCGCTGAATGCCTTGCGGCAGCGCGAGCAATGGCAACTTCTAGCACCGCTGAGGGGCGCATTGATCTGATAGCGGACTCGACCGCAGAAACAGCCGCCGGTTAAGGCCATAACTGAGTGCCCCCGCTAGGAAGTCGGACCGACAGTAACCTTCAAGCCGTCAAGCTCGGGGCCCAGTTTGATCTGGCAGGACAAGCGGCTGTTGCTCTGCCTGGAATCGACCATGTCCAGCAACGCATCCTCGATATCGTCGGGGGAGCCCGTGGCCGCCACCCATGCGGGGTCGACGTAGACATGGCAGGTGGCGCACGCGCAGGTTCCACCGCAATCGCCGTATATTCCGGCCACGCCGCTCGCGCGTGCCATCTCCATAAGCGATCGCCCCGGCTCGATATTTTCGAGAACCTTGACGACGCCATCAGCTTGAACACAGGTCACCTTGAAATCACTCATGCACCATTCTCATCTCAACTTCGAAAAAGCTGGTTCATTGCAGCGACACCCTCCGCGCGGCGGCCAGCTCGAGATTCCGATGCGCCGCGTCCATGCGACTCATCGATCGATATTCGCTCGGGCTCATGTTGAACGCGGCTTTGAATTTTCGACTGAAGTGAGCCAGGCTCTTGAAGCCCATTCCATAGGCGACTTTGCTGATCGATAGGTCATTGGACTGCGAAGAGGAAAGCAAACGGCTCGCAATCTTCAGTCGCTGCTCCCATACGATCGTCGAAAATGGGGAGCCGTGCAGTTTGAGCAAAATCGATACGTAGCGCGGCGATATTCCGCATCCCTTCGCAACCGTGGCAATGCACAATTTGGGATCGGAAAGATGCAGCTCGATATACCTCAGAACATCGTGAAGTCGCTTGCTCGACAGGGACTGGTGTGCGCATCCCGATACGGGGGCCGTTCCGATCGCCTGGCTGATCACCGATAGCGCGGTCTCCACGAGGAGTTGCGCGGCATTCGCGGAGAGCTCGCCCTTCTCCTCGAAGATGTCCGTGAGAATGTGCTGGGCAACGGTGAATTGGCAACCAGTCGCCGCAACGGAAAATCCCGTGGTCAACCCGTGAGGAATGTAGCTCGTCAGGAGATGGGTCGGAACCACGACATGCAGGACTTCATGCGTCGAATCCTGTCCCACCTGACATTCGATGAAGAAAGGCGTCGTCGATTTGGTGACCAGAAAATCTCCGGCCGCGGCTGTCGTATAGCCGCGTTGGTGGGAAACGCAGATCGACCCGCGCCTGACGAACCAGAGCACGGTGACATCCGTCGAATCTTCTCTGATGTGCGACCATGAGCGCCTGAAGTGCAGGCGCGTGTTGGATCTCAGATGGATGATGGAACAGCCGCCGGCGGCCTTCTTATCAGCGCGCACCTCGATGGCCGAGCCGGCCTCGATCGAAAAATCGCCCAGATAATATTCCTGATTGCCGTTGCCTCGAAAGGAGGTTTGGCAATTGAGATAATTGCGCTGGTCGAAGGCAAAAAGCATTTCGGTCATTTTGTCACCTCACCATTACGCCGATGCCCGGTTCGCGCCCGCGCCGCAGTGAACGAGCCCCAGGGCCGCAAACGACGGGTCGGCGCCCGATCGCTGACCATCCTTGAGTCCGGCCGTGGCAGTCCAGTCAGCTTCTACGGTCAAGCTGATCGCCCAATCGCGCACGACCACACGATGCTTGATGAGCCAGCGGCCGTTTTCCCTCCGCAACTTGTCGACGAAGCGGCCACCCAACTGGTTGCACATCTCGACACCGTCCGCGCGCTTGCTGCGCGAGACCGCGAAAAAATAAGTCTCCGCGCCGGCCGCGTCGCCATCCACGCGAATCAAAGACTGCCCCAGCATGTGAAACAGGCTGTCGGTCGTGGCGAGGATACGCTCCATCATGAGCTTGGCGAATTGCTTGCCCGGTGCCTTGAAGTTACCGTGGTCGTCGAAGCTGTCCTCGAGATAGACGCTCGCCATGCGATCTTCATCACCACGATCGCAGCCGTGGCAGTATTCCTTGAGCGTTTGCGCGATCTCGTGATGATCAAGCAGCTCTTGCAGCCTTTTATCCATTATTCGCTCCTTGGGAATGTGTCCTCGACACGGATGGGCCGGCGGCGGTTGTGCTGCTGCATCGGTCATGTCGGCTGCCGTTTTGATTCAGCTTGTAAAGCTCGAGCGCGGTCCCGCCGAGGATCTTTCTTGCGTCGGCGTCGGATACCGCGTCCGTGATTTCCGCCAAGGCATCCGCCGTATAACCGAATGTCCCTTCGCTATGCGGGTAGTCTTGAGCCCACATCACCCGGTCGGCGCCGATCTGTTCGATCAACTTGATGCCTATCGGGTCGGTCTGAAACGTGGCATAGCAGTGGTTATGCCAGTAGTAGCTTGGACGGTGCTGAAGCGGCCAATCGAAGAGCTCGCGGTGAGCGCCGTACGTGAGCTCCGCATCCTGCAAGGCTCCCGCCACCCAGTTGATCCCGCCTTCCGCAAAAACGATCCGGAGCTTGGGGCGGCGATCGAGAATGCCGCCGAAGATCAGGTTGCCGAGCACGCGCCGGAATGGCGCCGCCTGGACGATGAAAAACGTACCGAAAGCGCCTCGCCCACCTTGCGCGGGCACTTCGCCGATATGAAAGCTCACGGGCAGCCCCGCCTCCTCGGCCGCTGCCCAGAGCGGTTCCATGTCAGTGCCGGCGTAATCGATGGGCTTGCCGTCGACGTCCTTACCCGGACTGAACGGCAAGATCACGCTCTTGAGCCCCAGGTCGACGATTTGCCGGATCGCCGACTCGGCCTTCTTTGGGTCCCACCAGTTGTTGCAGATACCGACCCCGTAGAACCGACCGGAGTTCTCCGCCCCTAGCTTGGCGATCCATTCGTTGTAGGTGCTGTACATGAGCTGCTGCAGCTCCTGGTCGGGGTGGCGAATGAATGCCAGCAGGCTTTGCGGGTACACGATTTCCTTCGCAATCCCCTCCGCGTCGAGATGCCGATTCCGAATATCGAAATCGAAGCCGTCATTCAGGACCGACCGGGTCAATGCTTCGTCGATACCGCTGCCGATGGGGTAGGCTTCCATCGTCTCTTTGAAGCCGACGCGCCAGTATTTGTCGAACCACACGCGAGGTGCGGCATCACGCAATCGCGCGGGAAAATTTTGGTAAAAGATATCCTCGGTAAGCTCGACATGGTTATCCGCAGAGACGAGAGTCAGACCCTTCGGTAACTTCGCCTCGCGCAGCGGCTGCGGTTCCCGGTCCACGATCATTCCGGCGTCGGCGGCCACCCGGCTTTCGAATGTCTTGTGTTCCTCGAGCATACGAATCTCCTCTCACGTTGCGCGGCCGGCGGTCCCCGCGCGATAGGGCTTGACGTCCCACTGTGTGGGATCAAAGGTGCCATGGGCAAGGAGACCCTCGGCGCCGCCGGCCATGACGTCATTCCAACGCGCCGCAAGCATTTCCGGCGTCAAGTTGCGATCGGTGAACCCCGGGGTCTGGGCCACATACGTGCGGCGCACCTCCCCGCCCACCGCATCGATGCATTCGCCCGTCACCGGGCATTTTTCGTGAGCAAGAAAAGCGACAACGGGCGACACCAGCTCGGGCGGCAAGTTCTCGCTCGCGTGCCGGTACACGGGCGATGTCGGCGCCAGTTGTGCTGCCACCATACGCGTGAAGGCGCCCGGGTTGACTGCGTTGGCCTTGATGCCGAGGGTGGCCCCCTCGGCCGCGAGCGAGCGCGTCAGCGACAGCAGGCCGCCTTTGCTGGTGCCATAGGCGGCCAGCCAGGCGAAGCCGGCGAGCGCGCCCGAGGTGATGTTCACGATGCGTCCATAGCTCTTCGCGCGCATGTGGGGCCATGCGGCCCGGCAGGTCCAAATCGGTCCCATCAGATTGATGTCGATGTGCCGGCGAAAATCCCTCGAGGACATTTCCTCGAAGGGCGCAGCGATGGAGATGCCGGCATTGTTGACGAGAATGTCGACGCCGCCGAATTCATCGAGGGCCGTTTGCACGACCGCGGCGGCGCCGTCTTCGGTTGCCACGGAATGGACGTCCGCGACGGCATTTCCGCCGAGGGCGCGAATTTCTTCCGCGACTGCCGCAGCTGATGCGGTACCGGAATATCCGGGCGTCTCCGGGTCGCACCCGATGTCATTCACGACGACATTGGCCCCGCGCGCTCCCAAGAGGAGCGCATGCGCCCGGCCGAGGCTCGGATTGCCGCCCGCTCCCGTCACGATGGCGGTACGCCCGTCGAAGCGCAATTGGCCGGGCTCTACCTTCGCGAGATCCATATCGCCCTCCTTTGTTCTTCCATCAACGCTGCGCGGACGTATCGCGGATTTGTTGCGGCTACAGAGGGGGCCAGTGACTCGAGTCCAGCCGGCAACGATCTCGTGTTGTCCAATCACGCCCTCGCTCGTGCTGGCGCTCCGGTGCCGAATTCTCTGGGCGGCGCTGACGTGACGGTTAACCTATCAGCCGATCGGGTCTTTGGCTCAACATCTTACGCCCATTTATCTGCATGCCCCGCCCGCGCCGAGGGACCAGGTCAGCGCGCGGTCCAAGCCCCGTCCACCGCAATGGCCTGGCCGGTGAGGAAGCCGGGGCTCTGATCGCAGAGCCACACGACAGCCGCGGCGATCTCGGCCGGCTGACCGAAACGACCGATGGGACTCTCCTCCACCAGCTTTGCGGCAAACTCCGGCGTCAATCCCTTGCGCGTCATGGGCGTGTCGATCAAGCCCGGGCAAACGGCATTCACGCGTATTCCCTGTCTGGCATATTCAAGCGCAGCGGTCTTGGTCAGGCCGACCACACCGTGCTTGGCGGCGACGTAGGCGGGCAGCGTCGGGGCGCCGAGGAGCCCCGCGATGGAAGCACAATTCACGATAGATCCCCCGCCTGCTTTGAGCATCTGCGGAATCTCATAGCGCATGCACGACCAGAGGCCCGTGAGATCGGTGGCGATCACGCGATTCCAGTTCTCCATGCTGCACTCCGCGGTGGCCTTGCCCGCCTCCCCGTCGATGCCGGCCGCATTGAATGCCGCATCCAACCGGCCATAGGCGCTGACCGTCCGTGCGACGGCGTCGCGCACGGCACCATCATCGGTCACGTCGCATTGAATGAAGAGGCATTCACCGGACTTACGAAGCTGCGTCTCCACCAGCCGACCTTCATCGGCGTCGCGATCAATCAGCGCCGTCGCGTAACCGCGCGCAACGAACGCCTCGGCCGTCGCGCGGCCGATACCTGAGCTTGCGCCCGTAACGAGCGCCACTCTGCGCTGATCTATGCCTGCCATGATTAACTCAGGAGACGCCGGCGACTCGATCGAAACGCTTGCGGCGTCATACCCGTGGAACGTTTGAATGCGCGCCCGAAGCTTGTCTGCTCCGAGTATCCGAGCTGCAGCGCGATTTCGTCGAGCGTGGAATCGCCATGCAACAGCGCGTGCTGGGCCAGCTTGATCCGCTCGCTTTGCACGATGTTGGAGAACTTGACGTCCATCCTGGTGAGCCGTTTCTGTAAAGTGCGCGACGAGGTGCCGAATTTTGCGGCACAGCCGTTCACCGAGCAGTTCCCGCTCGCGAGCGCGCGGCGCACGTAGCTTTCAACCTGTTCGACGAAGCTCGATCTGGACGCCGAGCGCATTTGCGACAGGTATCCGCCCAGCAAGCTAAACAGCATTTTATTGGACGTCGCAATCGGCTGGTCCAGAATCTGCGCGGGGAACGCAATCGCGTGCGCCTCAGCGCCTCCGGTCACCCTGCAGCCGAGCCGGTCCTGTATCGATTGCAAATTGGGTCGCGCAATCTCGAACGTGAGGGTCGCATAGCGCGGCCGGAAATGGGGACCCGCGAGCATCTGTAGAGTCTTCGCGAACAAGAAAAGACCCTGATAGTTGACCTGCTCGCTGTCGCCGAGTCCGGTGTCCGTGCGCCAGCGCAGCTCCGCGACCTCTCGTCCCGTCACCATTTCCACCTCGCACTCCGGCGAAGCGGCAACCGGCACGTAATCGACGAGGCTTTGCAGGGCGACGCGCAAGGTCGGCGCCGCCCGGGCGAGGGTTGCGGCGCAGCCGAAGGCGTCCGGCCCCTGCAATTCCGCCAGCCGCATGCCAAACAAAGGATCGTGCAGCAGACCGCTGCACGACTCCAGGAGATTTACGGCGCTGGCGCATTTGGTGTGCTGATCCGGATCCTCGAAAGTCCGCGAATCAATGTCATTGCGCTCCAGCAGCCTTCGCGGATCGCAACCGCGGCTACGCACCAGCTCTACCAATCCGCGAAGGTAGCCGTTTTGGATGGTGCCGTGCGACGGAAGCGCATCGAAAGCCCCATTAACGCTCAGCACGAACGTATTCTCGACCCGCTCGACATGTTCGGCTCGCACTATTTCTCCTTCCCTTGTCGGCACCCCAGGAAGGAGAACTTCACTCCGCCATGCGCGACAGGGCCCTCGGCGTGTCACCGAAAGTCTTGACTATTCGTTAGCTTATTCATATCGCACGCAGGGCGCAAGGCAGCGGAAAACCAGCGCCGTGGGCTGCAATTTCCAGCGGTTTTGTCGGGTTCTGAGCAGGGCTCCGGGAGAGCCTCGGCCGTTCAGTCGCACGTTATGTCCCACCCGCCTCGCGGGCTGCCAAGCCTTGGCGCGACCGGGTCGTCAAGGCGCAAACTATGGAAGTGGGGCGTAAAGTGTCGAGACCGCTTCGTTTCGCGACGAGTACATTGCAGGTCTTGTGGAACCCTCAGGGAGCACGAGCGTGCGATCGCGAAGCCGGAACAATGAGCGCAATTGAGTCACAGACCGCTTCGTCGGAGTGCCCGGTGAAAGGCGGGACGTTGGAGCCTGGAACCTTGCAGCTTCAGGGCGGCGAATCGCGGCTGGATCCTCTGATCCGAAACAACCCGTTCCCCTTCTACCGCGCGCTCCGCAAGCAACAGCCGGTCTATTACGACCCCAAGCTGGATACGTATCTCGTGACCCGTTACGAGGACGCCCAGACGGTGCTGCGCGACCCGATCACCTACTCCCTCGAGCATGGCTATCAGGATCGCTATGCCAACGGCTTTGTCGATGAGCTTGCCGAGATCATGAATCGTGACGGCGGCGGTTTCATTCGCGACATTATCGCCTCCGATCCGCCCGCTCACACTCGGCTGAGAAAACTGCTCGAGAACGCCTTCACTGCCCACCGGGTCAAGACCTTGGAACCCAGGATCCGGCAGATGGTCGTCGAGCTCATCGAGCCGCTGGCGGACAGAGGGCATGGCGACGGGATGAAGGATATCGGCGCGCCGCTCACCGCCCGGATCATCTGCGAGCAGCTCGGCTTCGATTTCAACGAAGTCGGGACCGGGAAAATCGCCCGCTGGACGACTGCGCTGCTGGCGCAGATTGGCAGGATGCAGACGCGCGAGCAGATGATCGAAAATGCACGGCAGATGTGCGAGTTGCAGAACTACATCATCCCGCACATTCGCGCACGCGAGGCGGAGCCGCGCGAGGACATGATGTCCGACCTCGTCCACGCGCACCTGGACGATGATAAAAATCCAACGCTATCCTTCGAGGAAAAGGTCTCCTGCATCCGTGCGCTGCTGATCGCGGGAAACGACACCACCGCCGCTGCCCTGGCCAATCTCATGATGATTCTTGCGACCCAGCCGCAGCTGGCCCGGCAGCTTTATGATTCCAGGGAGGACGAACGAGTGGTGATGCGTTTCGTCGAGGAGGTTCTACGGCTCGAACCGCCCAGCCACGGACTTTACCGGACGACCATGAAGGAAGTGGAATTAGGCGGCACGCGCCTGCCCGCGGGCGCTCAGGTTTGCATCTTGTTTGCTTCGGCCAACGACGACGATACGCAATTTACGTGTCCGCGATCTCTGGACATAACCCGTCCGAACATCACCAAGCACATCACCTTCGGCGCAGGCATTCATCTTTGCATCGGGGCAGCCCTCGCCCGAATGGAAATCAAGGTCGCGGCGCAGGAGATCATCCGGCGGCTGGACAATATCCGGCTGGCAATACCGATGGAGGAACTGACGTATCTGCCCTCGCTCGCCACGCAAACGCTGGAACGCCTGCCGCTCACTTTCACGCGGCGCACTTGACTACGGCTGGCTGCAGAACCCGCCGATGGGGCGCATACTTACAACGTGAATCCCGATTACACGGCGATGGCACGGTCTTCGTAGGCCGTACTGCCCAGGTTCTCGATGACAGTCGATCACAACGCCCGCCGACAGAGGATCGCCGAAGTGACTGCCGAGGTCATCGCGCGCGAGGGCCTCGAGGCAGCGACCATTCGGCGCATTTCCGCCGAGCTGGGTGGACCCACCAAGACCATCACGTATTACTTCTCGGACAAACAGGAGCTGCTGCGTTTTACGTGGGAGCATATGGCGCGTGCGTATTACGAGACGGTGTCTCACGGGCCTACCAACATCATCGACAGTCTGCTGGCCATGACGACGGCAGACGAGAAGAGCATTTTGCGCTGGCGCGTCTACGTCGCATTTTGGGACCGTGCCACTCGAGATCCGGAGTTTGCCGAGATCCAGCGCAGCCACATGGACAAATCGCTGAAGCTTCTCGGCGACATCGTCCGCACCCTCGACCCGACCCGCACTGACGTCGAGCGCATCAGCCTGCTGCTGAACGCCCTGGTCCAAGGGATTTCGTTGCAGTCCCTCGTGGATCCGAAGCGCTGGCCGGCCGAGCGAATCCGCGCCGTCCTGACCGAGCAGGTCGCGATGCTGCTGCCGAGCGCAACGCCGCTGTCGCTATAAGGTTCACGAAACTGGCGCTTCCAACAGCCCAATCGAGAAACACTCGTTTCACTGAAAATATCCTCGCGGCGTTCATGCCCTTGGAGATAGAGTACGGAGCGACGATTTGCGCGCCCCGACCGCTTCACCTAGTACTTTGGCGACGTACGAGGAATCTCACATGCGACCTATCACGGAGCTATCCCTACCTTACCTGGCCATTGGGAGCCCCGAGTTCGCCAAGGATCCGGTCTCCCAGTTCAACGCCGCACGCGCTCAGCACCCCTGGCTCGCGAAGACTGACTACGGCTACGTGATCACGGAGTATGCGGCGATCAAAGACCTCCTCGGGATGGACGCGCAGATGCGCCCTCCTCACGAGGTCATCATCGACGCCATGAACGCGAGGGGCTCGCGCTGGGAACGCTTCCAGATGGAGTCGCTGCTTGCGATCCACAACGCGGATCACAAGCGTATCCGCGACGTCGTGGCGCCCATGTTCACACCGCGTGCCGCGAATCAGCACCGGGCACTGATGCGGCAGGTGATCTCGCGTCTGCTCGACGAATGGAGCCCCAAGGGTCGTTTCGACTTCGAAGAATTCGCGTCCTACTTCCCCATCACGGTGATGTGCAGCTTGCTCGGCGCATCGCCCTCCATCGTCCCAGGATTGCGCTCCTCCCTCGAGGCGCTCGGATTGAGCTTCAACATGATCCCCGGCTTCCTGCCGCAGCTCGAGAAAGCGTGCGAGGTGCTGGAGGACGCTCTGGCAAGCCTCATAGCCGACCGGCGAGCGGGCCGTCGCCTGAATGCCGAGCCGGATCTTCTGGACCCGCTGCTCGAGGCACGGGACTCCGGCGGTATCAGCGAAGGTGAGTTGCAGAGCCTGCTGATCTTCCTTTTCGTGGCCGGCTACGACACCTCGAAGAACGTGCTCACCTTCATCATGCACGAGATGCTGCAGCACCCCGAGATGTATGAGCGATGCGCCGAGGATCTGGCGTACTGCCACAAGGTCGTCGAAGAGAGCCTGCGCTACCGCAGCCCCGGCACCAGCGCCCGTCTGACCAATGTCGACCTCGTGTACCGCGACGTGATGATTCCGAAGAACACCATGCTGTTTCTGCCGAATGGCATCGCCGGGACGCGATCCTTCCGCATGTTCCCGATCCGGAGAAGTACGATCCCGATCGACAGCACGTCAATCGGCACATCGGCTTCGGACGCGGCATGCACCTCTGTCTCGGCCAATTCATCGCCCGCGCGCAGATCGAAGAAGGTCTGCATCAGATCGCTCAGCGCATCAAGAACCCCAAGCTCGCAGGCACGTACGGATATCGGCCGTTCCCCGGGGTGTGGGGCATCGAAGGGTCTGCCGATCGAGTTCACGCCCGCACCACGGCCCGCCGAGGCCGCTGCTCTGGTAGAGGATGGGAGCGTTGCCTGATATGGCCAAGATCACTTATGTCGAGTTCAACGGCACCAAGCACGTCATAGACGTGCAGCCGGGCATGACGGTCATGGAGGGCGCGGTGAAGAACAACGTACCGGGCATCGACGCCGAGTGCGGCGGAGCCTGCGCCTGCGCGACTTGTCACGTGTACGTGGACCCGAGCTGGGCGGCAAAGACGGGCGAGCAAGGAGAACTCGAAGCATCCATGCTCGACATTGCAAACAATCCGCAACCGAACAGCCGGCTTTCCTGCCAGATCAGAGTGACCGAAGAGCTTGATGGCCTCGTAGTGAACATGCCGCAAAGCCAGCACTCGTAGGCCTGCCTCATGATCGAACTGATCAGGGAGTGGCTCGACCTGGTCTCTTCGGGACCGGCGGAAGCGTGGTGCACTCACGCCACTGACTGATGTCGTGATCCGCTTGCCCTTTGCGCCGCCCGGTGTGGCGAACGAACTGCGCGGCGGGAGTCACGCGATTGAGGCGCTCAGCGCTGTCATTGGCAGGCCAAGAAAAGCTTCGCTGGCACGATGTGGTGATCAGGGGACCGATGACCCGGAGCTATTCGTCACCACGGCGCGATCGGAAGCCGTGCTGGTGTCCGGGCAACACTATGCGAACAGCTATGTAATCCTGACGCGTCTGCGAGATCGCAAGGTCGCCGAGCACGTGGAGTATTTCAATCCCCTGCCGGTCATCGAAGTCTTTGGGCGGCCGGACCCGCTGACGGCGCGAATTGCTCATGCCGAGGCGCAAGATGCCAGGACGGTACGACTAAAGCGCACTTATACTGCGAACACCGAGCTCCCCGAATGCTACTTCCGGCCGCGAAATCAATCACCGATCGGGATCTTCCTTTCCTCGATCCTATGGAGTAGGACTTATGCAGAGTGCGAATCTGAAAGGAACAGTCGGCGTCGAAGACGCTCCTTGTCGCCACGTGACACCTGAAGAGGTTGCGCATTATCAGGAGTTCGGCTGGGTAAAGCTCAAGGGCTTCGTGCGTTCGGACCTGGTCAAGCTGATACTCAGGAGCGCTCTCGAGCGAATGGGCGAGGATGCCGACAGCAACGCGGTCATCGACATCATCGGACCCGGGGTCGAGAAGAAAATCGCCTACTTCAATGCCGAGTACGGCGGGGGCCTTGCGAATCCGCCGGTCCGATCATTGATCGAGCATGTCGGCAAGAATGGACAGACGCTGATGAGCCGCTCGAGGTCCGAGGGAGTGAAGTATTTCTCCGATTTTTACGCGCCGAAGCTGCCGTCCTCGAAGCAGGCGAAACACGGGGGCAATGGGCCGACGAGCTTTCACCAGGACTTCATCAACTTCTCGGTCGATCGTTCGGGCGGGATGACTTTCTGGCTGGCCCTCGAAGACTATGGTCCAGAGTTCGGCACGATGTCCTTCGTCAACGGCTCGCACCGCCTCGGTGTACTCGGTAATTACCGCACCTATCGAAAAGGCGAGGACCTGCTCGATATTTATCCGAATCTGCGCAACCGAGCAGACGCATATGCGAGCCGATGTCTTATGCCGCGGGCGACGTGACGGTGCACTCTCACATGACGGTGCACGGCGCCGGAGCGAATCTCACCGACCGGCCGCGATGGGCCTATCTGGTATTGGTGCAGCCCGCTGACGCCTGCTGGACCGGAGCGCCGGCCGAGGCGTTCGACTCGACCGGCATGCAGATCAATGAACCGCTCCCTGAGGATCGCTTCCCGACGCTTGTCGAGGCGCTTTGACAGTGATCCTCGATGCCGAACCGCATCAGTCCTCTTAGCGCGCGAGATCCCGCCGCTACCCTGGCGGCGTTCGAAGCCAGCGCACGGCGATTCGAAACCCCGTGTGGACAAGGCTCGTTGGTGTGGCGATCGTGGGGAAGCGGGCCACCCGCTCTGCTCGCCCATGGGTCGCACGGCGGCTGGTCACACTGGATCCGCAACATCGAGGCCTTGGCAAAAGTGCGGACGCTGTGGATTCCCGATCTGCCGGGCTATGGGGATTCGGCGATGGCGCCGGGTCAGGATCATGCGGCGATCGCCTCCGTCCTCGCCGCGGGACTGCGCCGGCTGACTCCATCCGGGCTCCCGCTGGATTTCATCGGCTTCTCGTTCGGTGGCGTGGTCGGCGCGTACTTCGCCGCGCTTTATCCCGAGCTGGTGCATCGTCTGATTCTCGTCGGGACGGGTGGTCTGGATACGCCGATGGGGCAGGTCGAATTGCGGCGTTTACGCGGGCTCGAAGGAAGCGAGCGCCGCGCTGGGCACCGCGCAAATCTGCTCGCCCTTATGCTCCATGATCCGGCGAGCGTGGACGACTTGGCCCTGCATATCCACGAGACCAACGGTGCCCGCGCAAGGCTGGATCCCAAGGCGCTGGTGCTGCCGGACAAGCTCATAGGCGCGTTGCCGCAGCTTACCGTGCAAATCGACGCGATCTGGGGCGAGCTCGACCGCCCGCATCCCAATCCTGCTGTGCAAGAAGCGGTGCTGCGCCGCTTTCAACCGCAACTCGACTTTCGAGTGATCCGTGGCGCGGGACACTGGGCCATGTATGAGCGGCCGGAGGAATTCAATCGCACGGTGATCGAGCTTCTCGGCCGGTCGCTTCGGCGGGCTTGAGGGACGCTCGTGAAAACCCACACCCTGGCGTCCCTCGCGGATATCAACTACTTGCCGGTGCCGATTCGCGCCGCGACCATGCCAGCCAACTCGAACAGCTTGATCTTTCCCGTCGTTGTTCTTGGGACAGCGTCATGGGTGATAAAGACGATTTCACGAGGGATCTTGTAGCTCGACAGGACGGCCCGCAGTGCGGTCCTAAGCGATTCGTCGGTCGGTGCCGCACCTTTCGCCGGCACGACCGCCGCGACGACGCGTTGGCCGAGCTCGGGATCGGGCAAGCCGACGACGATCGGCAAATCGACGCCCGGCAGGGCACGCAGTGCCGCTTCGACTTCCAACCGCGACACGTTCGCGGCCCGGGTCTTGATCATGTCGCCACGCCGGCCGACGAAATAGACATAGCCGTCGGCGTCCAACCGGGCCAGATCGCCGGTGGGATAGAAGCCATCGCGCGTAAAGACGTCCTTGCGATTGACTTTGTAGAATCCGGACATCAACCCGCTGCCTCGGACTTGCAGCTCGCCAACTTGGCCGAGCGGTACTTCCTGGCCGGTTTCCGGGTCGACGATGCGACGCTCGTAGCTTTCCACTGCGCGCCCCGACGAGCCGGCCTTGTCCTCGGGCAAACGCGTATCGAGCGGCTCCGCGCTATGCGCGGTGAAGGTCTCGCTCATCCCGAGCATATTCGCCTGAAGATGCGGCGGAATGATTTCGCCTGCTCTGTCGCGAAAGGGTCCAAGACCCACGATCTTGTCGACATCGATGCCGCGGGCGACCGCGGCCTCGCGCAGCTTCATCATGACGTCGCCCCAGCTATTGAGACGGTTGACTCTGCAGCGCTCGATCGCATCGAGGACCGCGTCGATTTCCGGCGAGGCCGGATACACGAGCGTCGCACCCATGCTGAGGACCTGCATGGTCATCCCCAGTCCGCCGAGCCAAAACGTCGGCAAGTGCGGCATCATGCGATCGGCCGGCTTGAGCAGGAAGTACTTCGCCAGCTCGCGCGGAAAGCGGGTCACGTTCCATTGTGTATGCACCACCGCTTTTGGGAGCGACGTGCTGCCGGACGTGTACACGATAATGGCGTCTTCGCCGGGGGTGACTTCCCGCTCGATCGCGGCGAGCAACGCGCTATCGGGGGCCTGCGGTCCATCGGTGTAGGCCAGCAGTTCGTCGATCGACCGCGCCCAGCTCAAGCCAGCCGCATCGTCCAGCCAGATGGAACGCAAGTAGGGCGCGCTTGGAAGTCGCAGCGCCTGCGCCGTTCCTTCGCTCAGCCCCGGCATAGCAGCCGCCAGCGTTTTTCCATAGTCGTGGCGCAGGAAGCGACGCACGCCGAGGAGTAGCTGCGCATCGCCGCTGCGCAGCATGTGGGCCAATTCCGGGGGCGTGCAGAGGGTGCTCACGAGCGACACCAGTGCGCCGATCCGCAATCCCGCCAATAGCGCCGTCAGCCACAGGATACCGCCGGGCGCCAAAAGCGCGATCCGCGTGCCCTTGCCCGCGCCGAGCGCCAGCAAAGCACGTGCCATTCTGGACGTGCGCCGTTCCAATTCCTCGTAGCTCAGCGTTTCCGTGACGGTGGCGATGGCATCATGCTTGCCGCGAGTGGCGACAAGATTCGCCAACAGCCCGGGCACCGTGGTCGCCGGCTCAATCTGCTGCATCACTCCTGCCGTTCTCGTGTTTCACGAGCCACCTGCCTAAGTATCATCTGGGGAAATCAGGTCAGGCTATCAGTCCGATCGCCCCGCCTGCTCAACATCTTGCGCCCGTCTATCTGCAGTCCCCGCCACCCAAGATCCGCGCGCGCCACCCCGCGCCACTTTTATGGCTATTTTGAGGCAAAGTATCAATGCGCGGGCGTAAACTGCCGGGGCGAATCAAGTTAGGAGGCGAGAGGGCCATGCTGACCTTGACCAATGCGAGGATCTACGACGGCAGTACCCTGCTGCCTGGAATGCGCAGTGTAACGATTGACGCAGGGCGGATCACGGCGGTTGGGTCGCATCCGGCAACCCCTGCGGAAAAGGTCATCGATATCGGCGGCATGACGCTTTTGCCGGGCTTGATCACCTCTCATTTGCATCCGGATTTTTACAAATTCACCTTGGCGCAGGGCATGGCCGGGGATCCGCTCGGCAAGGAATTTCCGCCGGGCGTGATGATGGCGATAGGCATACGCACCTGCCGCGTTCTGCTGGAAAGCGGGTTCACCGGTTATGTGGGTGCCTCGTGCAGCAATGACGTCGATGCTCAGCTCAAGATCGCCATCGCGGAGGGCATCGTCCCGGGCCCGCGCATTCGCGCCTGCAGCCGGCATATCGGCACGACCGCAGATCTCAATGACAGCAAGAAGTGGTGGCGGCGTCAGCAAACGCCGGGAACGGATCTGTTCGTCGATGGCCCCGATGACCTGCGCAAGGTTGTGCGCGAAGAGATCAGACGGGGCGCCGAGACGATCAAGATATTTGCGAGCCGGGGGCACGGATTCCCGAGCCGTACGGCGCGCAACATGGCGAACGATGAGTTACAGGCGATCGTCACCGCCGCACACGACCGCGGGGTGAAAGTGCGTGCGCACGTCGCTGATAAAGGAATGATCCTTGAATGCCTGGCTGCGGGCGTGGACGTCCTCGATCACGGCGATGAGGTGGACGAGGAATGCATCGAGATCATGGCGAAAAACGGCACCTTCTGGGTTCCCAGCCTCACCTATCCACGTCTGCTGCTCGAGCTTGGCTGGGGCGACGTCGATGGCGCGGGCGTCATGCAGCACCGCTACGAGCACGTCCGAAGAACGCTGCCGATCGCGCAAAAGGCGGGCGTAAAAATCCTCATCGGGGACGACTACAGTGGTGTGTTTCGGGACGTGGTGCAGGATGATCCGCTCGATCACCAGGTCGGCTGTTATGGCCGTGAATTTGCCTTCTACGGCGGGGTGGCGGGACTTAGCGCGGCTGATGTGCTCGCCTGGGGCACCAAAAACGCCGGCGAATTGCTGATGGACAAGCCGGGCAAGGTCGGCGTCATCGAAAGCGGCGCCCAGGCGGATCTCATCATCGTCGATGGAGATCCTTTGGCCGACCTCACGTTGCTGGCAAGACCCGGACAAGCATTGAAGGCGGTTATTCGTGACGGTGTTTTCGTCATCGATCGGCTGCCGCCCGTGACCAAGCGCAGAACCGAGCTCAATCGGGATTTGGCATTGAATACCTGACTGGGGTGCCCGGGTTTGCTAACAAACCGCTGACGACCTCTAACTCAGGACAGTCGGCGGACAGGATCCTTGCCGTCCCAATTCCTCGCAGCATCACGGAATTTGGCGAATACCGCATCCGCCACGGGGTTTGCGTCGATAAGCTCCACGAAGAACCCGAGGGTGCGCACGGTGTCGATCCAGCCGACGCGAAATCCCATCATCAAGCCCGAGAAGATAACCTCGGAGCCGCCCTCGGCGTAAGCAGCAACGGTCGCATCGTAGTCGTGGCAGTAAACCGCGGCGTGATGGAGGCCGAATTTGCCGGCGGCGGCCGGACCTTCTTGCCAGATCGAGGGCTGCTTGTCATGCACGCACACAAACTCGATCTGTACGTCGCCGGCCTGTGCGATCGCCGCCGCGATGCTCGCATTGCCCCCCGGCTTGCCGCGATACTGCGGCTTGTCATAGGCGACTTGATCGAACCGAAAAAAAGGGCCCAGCCCGACGGTGCGGCTCCATGTTGCCATGGCCTCATCCAGATCGGCCACCAGCCAGCAAAACTGCATGAAATTTCGATCCGGGAAAGTCAAAGAAATCATGGCAAGTGCCTCATCTGACCGCAGACGGATGAACCTATCAGCCGAACTCCTGCGACGCTCAACATTCTGCGCCGCCTCATCTGCATCGCGCGCCTGGTGACGGGACGGCGCCCGCTCTCCTCGCCATCTCGAGAGGCTCAGCTGGGATCCAGCGTTAATTGCCGGAGAATCTGCTCGTGGGCTGCCATGAGCTCACCCGCATGATTGACGGTATCGCCAGCCGAGATGCCTCCGTCGACCGGCATCAGGATGCCCGTGATTTGCCGCGCGCGGTCGCTCGCTAGGAATAGCGCCGCCTGGGCCACATCGATGGGGAGACCCTGCGTCTTCAGCGGCTTGTACGACATCATCACGCGGTCACTCTCGGCCCGTATGCGCCGAAATGCCTCATCGCTCATCCCCGGCTTGCGAAAGTCCGTCGCCGGCGTCTTGATGCTGCCCGGCGCGAGGGCATTCACCCGGATGCCGTATTCGGCCAGGTCGATCGCGGTCGACTTGGTGAAATTGATGATCGCGGCCTTTGACGCCCGATAGCAGATGAATGCGAAGCCCGGCATCACGCCGGCAATTGACGCCGTGTTGATGATCGAGCCACCGCCATGCTTGGCCATGTGATGGCCGGCGCAGTGGCTGCCATAGACGGTACCCATGTAATTGACCGCTACAATGCGTTCGTACTCTTGCAGGTCGTCATCCAGAAATCGGGTGACGGGACGGCCGGGAAAGCCTGCATTGTTGCACATTACATGCAGGCCGCCGAAGCGTTGCACCGCGAAATCGACGGCGGCCTGCACTTGTTCCTGCTTGGAGACGTCGGTCCTGCGGAAGGCCGCATTGGCACCAAGCTCCGCGGCAACGGCAGCGCCCTGTTCTTCATTGATATCGGCGACGAGCACCTTGGCACCTTCCGACACGAAGAGCTCGACCATTGCACGACCGATGCCGCTGGCCGCGCCCGTAACGATTGCCACTTTCCCCGCAAGATCCTCTGCCATTCCTTGCTCCCTAAGCTTGCTGTGATGCGGCCTCAGACTCGACGCGTAACGATCAAGGGCAGCGTCTTGATAGAATGGGTCGCGACGGTTTGCAGGTATTCCACGTTCTCCGCAGGAATGGTCAGCTTGAAATCGGCGAGGCGCTTCGACAGCTCGCGAGCGGCAACCTTGATCTCCATCCGCGCGAGGGAGGAGCCAATGCAACGGTGAACACCGGCACCGAAGGACACGTGCTTCGCCAGATTCTTGCGCTCAGGGTCGAAGTCCCGCGGACAGGCGAATTCCGTCTCATCGTCGTTGCCGGACTCGAATACCACGAGCATCTGCGTGCCTTTCGGCATGGACTTCCCGCCGAGCTCCACGTCGCACGTGGTCGTGCGCGAGAGTGCGCGGCTCGGAGGCGCCAGCCTCAATAACTCCTCGACGAACCGGGTCAAACGCTTGTCGTCGTCGGCACACTCACGGAGCCGCTCCCCAACCTCCGGCCGCATGGCGAGCAGGAACAGCAGATTGGCGAGTGCCGTCGCTGTCGTCTCGTTGCCGCCGATGATCAAGGCGCGGATGATGGACACGGCTTCCTTGAACGTGAGTGTGCTGCCGTCGTCCAGCTCGGCGTGCACGATGTCCGAAATCATGTCCTCACGAGGCTCGGTCTCGCGCGACTTCATCTCTGCGATGATGAAGTTCTGCAGCTCGCAGACCTGCTTCGCATTCGCGATCATCGACTCTCGACTCTGCATGCGCGAGATCTGCGCCACAACGGCGAGCGACCAGCGCTGAATCTTCTCGGCCTGAAAGTGACGGATGCCGAGTTGCTCGCAGATCACCCTGATCGTGAACGGGGCGGCAAAATTGCTCACGCCGTCGATCGTCTCACCCTTTTCGCACCGGCCGGCGATCGTCTCGATGAGATCGACCGCAATCGCCGTGATATGCGGCTCCAGCGTCGCTACACGATGCGCGGTGAATGCCTTCTCCGTCAGCTTGCGTACGCGTGTGTGGGCGGGAGGATCCTCCATGATGGCGTCCGGGAAGAAGCCCTGGCCATCGCGCTCGAGAATCTGCTTGAACTCCTCGAAGTGACCGTGGGCATACGTATCCTCGTAGCCCTTTCTGAAGGAGTATGTGATCGGATCCTTCAGCACCGTATAGATGTCCTCATACCTCGAGACGAGGTACATCCCCAGCTTCTCGTCGAAGTACACGGGGTCCTGCGTACGCATCTTTCGATAGAAGTTGTGGGGGTGGGCAATATTGCGGGGCTCGGTGAGCGACTCGCCATCGAGGGGGGATTTCGCGGCCCCCGCCGTCGGACAGCGCTCGGCCGGATTTGAAACACCTGTTGCACTCATTGACGCCCCCGGCCGCTCTGTCGCAATGAGGGTTCTGTATCACAAGTCGAATGAGCCGGTCCAGCGGCGGCCGCGGCCGCGTGGCCGCAGGCGCAAACTATAGACGAGGCGGCGTGAACTATCGGGACACGGGCGGGCGGCCTATGATTGACTCGCCGCGCAGGCGTGGAGGCAAATAATTTCGAATGCGAGCAGTAGCCAGCAAAAGACAGGTCAACCAAGATCGCCGCCAGTTCATCGTTTCGGTCTCTCTCGCCGCGGGCGGTTTGGCGCTCGGGATCGTCTCGATCAAGGCGGCGGCAAGCCTCGCCGCTTACGCTCCTGGGAGTTCCGGTGCAATCGATGGCAGCGAGCTATCGCCTTGGATCGAGATCGGTAAAGACGACACGGTGACGATGCGCGTACCGACTCCCGAGATTGGTAACGGCGCCATGACCCAGATCGCCATGAACGTGACCGAAGAGCTCGCTTGCGACTGGTCGCGGGTCAGGGTCGAGTTCTGCTCCATCCAGCGCGATTATCTGGAGAAGGGAGTGTACAACTCCGGGCTTCCTGCCTTTCTTCGGCGGACACGGCACCGACAAGGTCAGGATGACCCGTGCGCTTGCAGATCGGGGCCAGCGCGCGCGAGACGGCTCAAAGCTGCGGCAGCATCCCATTGGCACGTTTCAGTTGCAGAAATCGAGGCCAAGAACAGCGTGCTCACTCATGTGCCCAGCGGCCGGCGGTTGCGCTACGGCGAGGTCGCCGCCGCCGCTGCAAAAGTAACGTTGCCGACCGAGCCGGCGCTGAAACCACAGAGCGAATGGACCTTCCTGGGAAAGGCATCCCCTGGAAAACTGCACGCCCCGCAAGTCGTTAACGGCAGCGCGACCTTCGGCATCGACGTGCAAGTGCCCGGCATGGTGCATGCGGCGCTGATGCAATCTCCCGTGCACGGCGGCAAGCTGAAGAGTCATCGGCCCGAAGCCGTGCTGGGCATGTCCGGCGTACGCGCGGTGGTGGTGGTCGATCCGGCGAAGACCAAGGGCTCACCCGTCCCGCAAAAGTCGACTTGGGGATTCGGCGACAACCAAGCACAGAGCGGAGTCGCCGTCATCGCGGACCATTACTGGCAGGCCAAGCGCGCACTCGACGCGCTTCCTGTCGAATGGGATGCCGGCCCCGGTGTGCAATGGAAGAGCAGCGAGCACATGTATGAGGCGGCGCGCGCACTGCTCGATGCGAGCGGCGGTACGGTGCTGCGCAAATCGGGCGACGTTGCGTCCGTGAAAAGCGACAAAGTCGTCGAAGCCGTCTATTCCACGCCCTATTGCGAGAACGCACAGCTCGAGCCCTTGAACGGCACGGCGCTCGTGACGGCAGACAGCGCCGAAGTCTGGTGTCCGACGCAGGACATGCTGCAAGCGTACTGGGTTGCCATCGACGAGACCGGCCTGTCGCCCGAGAACGTCAAGATCCATGAGGCTTATATCGGCGGCGCGTTTGGCCGCAGAACCATGGCGGACGATGTGCGCATGGTGGTGGCCGTCGCCAAGGAATTTCCCGGCGTGCCCGTCAAGACAATCTGGTCGCGCGAGCAATGCTTCCAGCAGGGGCGCTATCGGACGCCGATCATCACGCGATTCAAGGCCGCACTGGGCGGCGACGGATATCCGCTCGCCGTGACGTCACGGGCCAGCTTCGTCGGTACCCGTCCGCTGTATCGACTGACTCTCGGCTACGACGACATGCCCTACTTCACCAGCGGCATCATTCCGCACGTCCACATCTCCAGCACGAATCTTCCCGTGCATGTTCTGAATGGCGCCTATCGGGGTCCGTGTTTCAATTCGCATGCCTTTATTGTCGAAACATTCATCGATGAGTGTGCGGTGGCAGCCGGGATCGATCCGCTCGAGTACCGGTTAAAGCTGCTATCCCGCTGGGACAAGCCCTGGTCCGATTGCCTGCGTGTGGCTGCCGAAAAAGCAGGTTGGGGGCAACCATTGCCCAAAGGCGAAGGCAGAGGGATTGCCATCACCGCTTGGCCGCAGGCGGCGATGCACGATGCCGGCACGATCATGTGCGCTGCGGCGCGGGTCAAGGTGAGCCGGGAGGGCGAGCTCACCGTAGAGCAAGTCGACGTGGCGTTCGAGTGCGGCCGCGTCGCGAACCGCAATGCGGTGCGCGCGCAGATCGAAGGCGGCACGCTCTTCGGCATGAACATGACGCTCAACGAGCAGCTCACGGTCAAGGATGGCACCGTCGCCGAGCGCAATCTCAATCAGTATCGGCTGCTGCGGATCAACGATCGGTTGCCGGTCATCAACGTCCATTTCGATGCTCTCTCCAATCATGATCGTTTCGACATCATTGGCGAGGCGCCCGTCGGGCCCATCGGACCGGCCATGGGCAACGCGATCTTCCAGGCTACGGGCAAGCGCCTGCGCAGCACTCCGTTTCGGAGTCACGACTTGAGCTGGAGCTGAGCGGACCGATCCGCGCGCGAACGCGGCGGTCAGACCGTCATTTCCAGCAGCTTGTCACCGGTCCGATTGTTCTCGAAATAGCCGAGACCGTAATCGCCTTTGATGGTCGTTCGCTGCATGCGGCGGGGATACTTCGGGTCGTGCCCACTCACGGAGTGAAGCACTCGCCAGTTGTCCCAGATGATCATGTCCGTCGGTTTCCAGCGATGAAAATAGGGCCGCACCTTGTCGAGAATCTCGATGCACACCGAGGCGAGCAATGCATCGCCCGCGGCATCTTCCTGGCCTTCTATGGCGACCGCCATCCACGGCGAGACATGCAGCACCTTTTCGCCGGTCGGGCGCGTCCAGACTGCCGGATGAATCGCACGGGGCATGGTTTTTGCAAGCTCGGTCATTTTGTGGTGGCCAGGATGCGGCACAATCTCGCGGAATGTGCGCGGTTTGCCGAAGCGCATGTTGCAGTAGGCGAGATCGAGCGTGTAGACGATTTTCTGTCCCTCGATCTTGTTGCGGATCTCCGGCGAGACGGCATTGTAAAGTGCGATGCAATCGGCGAAGCCCGTCATCCCGCCCTCCGGCGGAATTTCCAGGGCACGCAGGACTCCGGCTCGATTCAATTCATTGTTGTAGCAATGATCAAAGTGCCAGGGAAGCCACTGTGAAAGCCGCTTGTTGTCGATCTCCACGACGCCCGCGCTGTTGGGCTCGCAGCGCATGTCGATGACGCCCGGCATGTTCTCCTGATCAGCGCGCGGGACCGCGGCGACGGGATGATCCTTGAGCGGACCGAACACGTTGCTGATCGCCACATGCATCTGCGGTGTGGGATCGACATCCTCGAAGACGATCAGGCCCCGATCCTGAAAAAGGTCGTTGAGCTGATTGCGGACGGCCTCGTCCCGCAACGTTTGCTGCGTGATGCCCGCGACCCGGGTCCCGAACGAAAGACCTTCGCCTAACGGTTTAACCGTGATCGAGCTCATTGCGATCCACTCCTCAGTCTTGCAGCGGTACCTCGAACTCGCCTTCTTGAGTCCGCGGGCGGCACGTGTTACATAGTGATACGACAGTATTGGTAAATAACATGGTAGGGAGCAGCGCCATGACGGTCAAGCGAAGCCGTAGCGGTTCGCGAGTTCTCGCGGTTCTGGAGACCATAGCCCGTCATCAGCCGGTTGGCGTCAGTACGCTCGCACGGGAGCTGGCCACTGATAAGAGCGCGGTGCAGCGAGCGATAATGACGCTTGCCGATTCGGGCTGGATTCACCCCGCGGCGGGCTCGCCCACCCGTTGGCAGTTGACGGCCCGCATCCTGGCCGTCGCCCACCTGGGACACAGCGGCAACGATTTGCGCCAGCGCGCCCGAAGCACACTCGAATCCCTACGTGACGAATGCGGTGAGACCGTGCTGTTGACGGTTCAAGACATGCTGGGTTTCGTCGTGATCGAGGCGATCGAAAGCCGGCACATGCTGCGCACGGTGCCTCATATCGGCATGGCGGTGCCGACTCGCGGCAGTGCGACCGCGCGCGCCATGATGCCGTACATGACGGAGGAACGGCAGATTCAGCTGCTCGGCAAACCTCCCGATGCTCGATTGCTCGAGGAATTTGCGATCACCCGCAAGCGCGGGTTCTCGGTGAGTGACGGCGAGGTCAGCACGGGGGCGACCACCATCGCAGCGGCTATTCTCGAAGTGGATGGACGTCCATCGGCTGCCGTCGCCGTTTCGGCGCCCTCGGGTCGCATGCCCGCCTCCACCCACGTCACGATCGGGGCGATGGTGTGCAAAGCCGCGCGCAAGCTGTCGCACGGCGGACGGCCGCTTGCGAATTAGGAGTTCGCGCGCAAGCTTAAGTGTATTGGCGCAGCTTCGCGAGCCGCTGCTCCGTCTCCGGGTCCTGTTCTACTTCCATCCCGAAGCTTCGCGTGATCGTGGCCATGATCGTGTAGCAGCCGACGACGAACACAGTCTCCATCAGCTGCTCCCGCGAGTAGCACTCCGCGAGGCAGGCCCACGTCTGGTCGCTCACGCACTGCTGCCGAACCAGTTCCTCGGCCGCCCGCAAGAGGCATTGGTCGAATTGCCCAAGACCCGCCCCGCCCGTCCGAGCCGCCTCGATCTCGGCGTCCGTCATCCCGGCCTTGCGCGCGATCGTTACATGGTGGTGTGCCTCGTAGACATCACAGCCGAGAGCAAGGGTTCGAAGGCACAAGATCTCACGATCTCTGGGCGGCAAATTGGAACCGCGAATCACTTTGTCGAGGAACGGGAGGAAAACTCGGTACATGCCTGGGTGCTGCACGAGGACGCGAGAGAAGTTGAGATGATGCCATTCGCCGACCAGCGCCTTCTGCTCGTCGGTGAACTCGTCGAGTGCAAGCGGGGCGATACGGACTGAGTCCTGGCGCATGGCACTCTCCTTTTTAACGAACACGGGCGAGATACGACATGTTGATCTTAAAAGCGCGAGCGGGCAGCCGCTCAACATCTCGCGCCTACCTATCTGCACACCGCGCCTGGCGGCATCCCGTTCATGCCGGGAGCGAGCGGGTGAAATCGATGAAGGCTCGAAGCGGCGCGGGCAGCTGACGACGACTCGGATAGTAGAGAAACGGTCCGGAGAAGCGCTGCCACCAGGATTCCAGTACGGCCTCCAATGCGCCGCTGTCGAGATGCGGACGCAGCCAATCCTCGAATAGCTGGATGACGCCGCTGCCCGCGAGCGCCGCATCGACCGCGAGATCGGTGGCGGCGCCCACCCGGACGATGAGCGGGCCCGTGGGCTCGACCTTCACGACAGTACCCTCGCGTTCGAACTCCCAGGGAGTCATGGCGCCGCTCGCGAACCGACCGCGCAAGCACACGTGATGGAGGAGCTCGCGCGGGTGATCGGGGCGACCGTACGCGTCGAGATAGGCCGGCGATGCGGCCGTGGCGAAGCGTTGCGTGCGCGGCCCGATGGGGATGGCGACCATGTCCCGCTCGAGCCGTTCGTCGTAGCGGATACCCGCATCGCAGCCCGCCGCCAGCATGTCGACGAAGCTGTCCTCGGCGATCACATCGAGACAGATGTCCGGATAGGCAGCGAGGAAGGCAGGCACGATGCGAGGCAGCACGAGCCGCGCCGCACTGACCGGCACATTGAGCCGGAGTGTTCCCGCGGGCCGATCGCGGAAGTTGTTGACCACGTCGAGCGATGCCTCGACCTCCGTCAGCGCCAGAGCGAGCCGTTCGAAAAGCCGAGCGCCCGCTTCGGTCGGAGCGACGCTGCGGGTCGAGCGGTTGAGCAGCCGCACGCCGAGCCGGGTTTCGAGCCTGCGCACGGCTTCGCTCAAGCTCGAGGCGCTTGCCGCCCGTGGCGCGCGAGGCTTCGCGAAAGCCGCTTGAGCGCACGACCGCGACGAACGCCGTGAGGTCGCTTAGGTCCGCTGCCATTGTTCGCCCTTTCGCACAGGCTGTGCCGATTGCACCGTATTATCGCACGTGTCGATGCGTTGTACATTTCACAGCCCAGGCAGATAGGAGAGCGCCCCATGATCGATATCAGCAACGCCGGAACGTACACGCTCGGATCTCGCACCGTGAAGCGGTTGGGATACGGCGCCATGCAACTCGCGGGCCCCGGGGTATTCGGGCCGCCGAAAGACCGTACCGCTGCGCTCGCCGTGCTGCGGGAAGCGGTCGCGAATGGGGTCGATCACATCGACACGAGCGACTACTACGGTCCCCACATCACCAATCAGCTCATCCGCGAAGCGCTTCACCCCTATTCCGAAAATCTGGTGCTCGTCAGCAAGATCGGTGCCAAGCGCGGAGCCGACGGCTCGTGGCTGCCCGCCTTCGCCGCCGCCGAGTTGCAGAGCGCCGTGCATGACAACTTGCGCCGCCTGGGATTGGATGCCATCCACGCCATCAACCTGCGCCTGATGTTCAGCGTCCACGGCCCCGCCGAGGGCTCGATCGAGGAACCCCTCACCGCACTGGCCGAGCTTCAGCGCAAAGGCCTCGTGCGCCACATCGGTCTCAGCAACGTGACGTCTCGGCAGATTGAGGAAGGACGCGCCATCGCGGACATCGTCTGCGTCCAGAATCAATACAACCTCGCGCATCGCGAGGACGACGCATTGATCGATCGCCTCGCCGCCGCAGGCATCGCCTATGTGCCGTTTTTTCCGCTGGGCGGATTCACACCGTTGCAGTCGACGGCGCTCTCGGATGTTGCCCAGCGCCTCGGTGTCACCGCAATGCAGGTGGCGCTTGCTTGGCTGCTACAGCGCGCACCGAACATTTTATTGATTCCCGGAACTTCATCAGTTGCGCATCTGCGCGAGAATCTGGCAGCGGCCACACTCAAACTGCCGAGCGCGGCCTTGAGTGTGCTGAATCGGATCGCGGACGATCAAACGGCGGCGCGTCGCGAGCCGGTCCAATAGAGGAGTCCGCCGCAGCGCCGCCGTCACGCTCTCACTCTATCGTCCGACCAAGCGCTGCAGATGGTCGGGATACCGAGCGCCTTGGACCTCGATCTTCGCTGCCGCGTTCGCGATTTCGCGCAGGTCATCCGCACTCAGCTCGACGGACGCCGCACCGAGATTCTCCTCGAGGCGATGCAGCTTGGTGGTGCCGGGAATCGGCACGATCCAGGGTTTTTGCGCCAGCAACCACGCGAGCGCGAGCTGAGCCGGCGTCACATTCTTGCGCGCTGCGATGGCGGCGAGCAGATCGACCAGTGCCATGTTGGCCTTGCGAGCTTCGGGCGAGAAGCGCGGCACCGTGTTGCGGAAGTCCGTGCTGGCGAATGTGGTTCCCTCATCGATTTTCCCCGTAAGGAAGCCCTTGCCGAGGGGGCTGAACGGTACGAAGCCGATGCCGAGTTCCTCGAGCGTCGGAATGAGCTCCTTCTCGGGCTCTCGCCACCAGAGCGAGTATTCGCTCTGCAGCGCTGTCACCGGCTGCACGGCGTGGGCGCGTCGGATCGTATTCACGCCCGCCTCGGAGAGCCCGAAGTGCTTGACCTTGCCTGCCCGAATCAGATCCTTCACCGTGCCTGCGACGTCTTCAATGGGCACTTCGGCGTCGACGCGGTGCTGGTAAAGGAGATCGATGCAGTCAGTCTTGAGCCGCCTCAATGAGGCTTCCGCGACCTCCCGGATGCGCTCCGGTCGGCTGTCGAGACCACCCGCCTGCTTGCCGTCGACGATTCGGAATCCGAACTTCGTCGCGATCGCCACCTGGCCGCGATAGGGCGCAAGCGCCTCGCCCACCAGCTCTTCATTCGCGAAGGGACCGTAGATTTCCGCGGTGTCGAAGAACGTAACCCCGCGCGCAACCGCCGCCCGGATCACGGCGATCATTTCCTGCTTGTTGCCCGCCGGCCCGAGGCCAAAGCTCATGCCCATGCAGCCGAGGCCGAGTGCGGACACCTCCAAGCCACTCTTTCCCAGTTTTCGCTTTTGCATCTAACGCCTCCGTATGCCGTGCAAGCCTAGGCTAATAAACTTGCCTAGAGACTTGTTTGAGGCGGCAGACTAGACCAAAGCGGGAGTGACGACCAGCGGGTGGTGGATTACCTGCGGGTTGGTGCATTACCTCGAAGCTTGCGTGCTTATTTGGCGCGGAACGCGTCCGCGAGTAACTCTGGGCCGATGGCGCCGTTATCCTTGCTGCCGGTCGCATAGCGATACAAGGCCGCCGTGTAGATCGAATGCAATGTCGTGCTCACTATCGAGAGTCCAATGATCATCACAAAGAGCACCATCGCCGCCAGCATGATCATTCCCGGCGCTTTGCTCGAAATCGCGGACATCAAGAACAATACTCCCAGCACGCAAACGGGTACCCCGATCACCGCTATTCCGATACTGATGCCGACGTTGCCGATGACATTCTCGCCCCAATTGCGGCGCAGAAGATCGAGACTGCGAGAAATCGCCTCGACTGGACCTACATCCTCGACGATCAACACGGGAAGGGTCATCGCAGTCGCCAGCGTCCAGGCTGCCCCGATGAGGCTCGTCACAATCCGGCCGATGAGACCGACGCGCTGCTCGATAGCGCGCAGAATCGTGCCGACCGTTGCAGCGATCAGTGCGTAGCCCATGATGGCGGGCAGATTGGACAGGGCGGCCTGCAGCCCATCCGTCACGCTGGCCGATTCGCCGTCGAGCCGCCGCAGGGCCACGGCGATGAGCGCGGTATTGAAGAACATCACGACCGAGTAAGCGATCACGTAGAACACATAGGTCGCCACATAGGACGAAAACCGCAAGGTGTGCGTTGTCGAACCGTCGGCGGGAGCCGATTGAAGGCCGTGATACACGAACCAGACGGGCAGGGCGAAGGATGCCATCAACAAAACCATGGCGAGCCCGGAGAGTAATGGGAAAATGAGCAGAGCCGGGTCTTCCATGAGAACGTCCCAGCACGCGCCTGCCAGTGCCCAGCTACGTGAGATCCTGTCGAACATATGCCTGCCCTCCCTATGCGCCGGCACATTTTCGCCGTAAATCGCTGGGTTAGGGCTTTATATATGGCGAAAGTGTGACCTGGGTTCAGTTATGAACCCTCGCGCCATCAACGCAGCGACAGCTCCATGCGCACGGCACCGTCCTTCTCCTTGGCCTTGTCGTTGGCCACCAGGAAAATCCGTGCCGGATCGATCCCCGTATCGGTGAGCAGCGCCCGCTGCAGCGCGAGCGCACGTTGCTGGCCAAGCGCCGTCAGCTGATCTTCCCCGACGGCAACGCGATCGTGCAATGCCGCGGTCAAAAAATCGATCTTTGCGGTGGTAAGTTCGGGCTTTTGCTTGATGGCCGTCACGGAGTCGGGATATTTTGGCTCGCCGCCAAAATCTCGCGCATAGAGCCGCGTGAGCACATCGAGCTTCGCCGCCGGATCGAGCTGATCGAAGGATGACGGCGCGGGCGCGGCTGCGCCCTTTTTGCCGCCCTTCTCGGTCCCTGCTTGCAGCTCGGCGAGCTGCGACTGGAACGCCGCAGCAACGAGCGCCGGCCGGTCGAGATCGGGCACGGTCGCGATAGGGACCTCGAGCTTGAGTTGCGGCCGATCCCCGAGCGCTTTGACCAGCGCCTTGACCTTGTCGGACTGGGCGGCCGACAGATCGTTCGAGCCCGGCTGAAAATCGACGAATTGCAGCTCGGGGCCGGAGCCGAACAGCGAACCCAGCAGGGCGAACGGTGCGGTCACAGCCTTTTCCAGGATATTGAGCAGTACTTTCCAGATGATCGGAGCCAAGCGGAACTTCGGGTCGTCGAGCGAGCCGGTGATGGGCAATGGCAGGTCGATCACGCCGTTGCGATCTTTCAGAAGCGCGACCGCCAGCTTCACAGGCAACGAGACCGCGTCCTTGCTCGCGGTCTTCTCGCCGAACTCGAGTTGATCGATAACGATATGGTGCTGGGCGTCGAGCTTGCGATCGACGACCTTGTAGTGCATGTCCGTCGTCAGCTTGCCCTTGGCGATGTTGTAGCCCGCAAATCTTCCGGAGTAGGGATTGAAGATGCTGAGCTCGATGTTCTTAAAACTCATGGTGAGATCGGTATAGAGCGCCGCGCTCAGCACGTTGAGTTCGCCGTTGATCGATACGGGCGAGAATTGGTCGACTTCGCCGCGCAGGTCCACCTTCGCACGCGAGCTGGGGTTTGAGGACAGCCCGAGGATGGTCCCTTGGAGATCGAGGATACCGGCGGAGAAATGCGGTTGGATGGAGAGATCCGCGAAGTCGAGGCGCCCCGCGTCCAGCCGGATTTTCTTGATGGTCATGGGCAACACGGGGGCCGCGGCGGCGGGCGGCTTCAACGCCACCGTCTTGACGGTGACCGTTTTCGCGCCCCGCCTTGTCGGTTTGACCGCGACCGGTGCCGCGGCCACTGCGGCGGGTGTCGATCCTGCGGCGCTCGCGGGGGTCGGACCAGCGCCGCCAGGCGACTTGAGCACCTTCGTCACGTTCAGACTCGTATCCGACTCGATGATCACCCGGGCATAGGGTTTGCGCGCCGCGATCTCGGCAATCTCCAGGCGGTCCGGACCCTGCTGAACATCGAGACCTTTGACATCCAAGCGCTCCCAGTTGATCAGATCCTCGTGCAACGCGGCGTCGACGGTGTGCAGTTTCTCGACATAGAGGTCACCCGAAAGCTTGATCGCAGGCTTGGCGGCACCGTAGCCGATCTGCACCGCGCCGCCGAGCTTGCCGCTACGCAGAACCATTGCGGTGCGCCGCGCGATGTAGGGTTGCGCCGCCGTGAGGTCGATGCCGGCCAGCTTCACTTTAACGGTGGCGGCCAGCGGCCGCGGCGTGAGCTCCCCGTCCAGGGCGAGCGATCCGGTCTCGTTGATCTTGGTATCGAGCGTCACCTTGACGGGCTTCGCCATGTCGAGGCTCGCGCCCTGCACCGTGAGAGACAGCGGCGCGAGCAGCACCTTGGCAGCCGGCCGGATCGTGCGATCCTCGGCCGAGATGCTGGCCTCGCGCAATGCGAACTCGTGCAGATCGATCTTCCAGGGTGTTCCCGTGGCGGCGGCCGAGGGCGTAGTGGTGACCACGGCGCCGCTCGCGGTTCCAGGCGCAGCCGTGTCCCGGCGACCCGGCGGCCGTGGGGGCAGCGCCCGGCCGCGCCGCGGGCACCGCAAGTTTCAGCAGATTGATCGCACCATCGGGCTCGAGCCAGGCAAGCACCTTGAGTCCCGTCAGAGACAACGAATCGATGGTGCCCGTATGCTGCGCAAGATCGATCGCGGCGCCGCTCATGTCCAGCGCCGGAAGGCTCACCCAGTCCGTGTCCGAATCTTTCGGTCTCACGGCGAGATTCGACACGGTGGCCTTGGCGACGTTGAGGGCCAAATTGACCTGGTCGGTCAACGAGAACTTATAGCTTGACTGCACGTCGATGGCGCCCGACGCCACGACAAAATTGAGCTGATCCTCGAGATACGCCCAGAGGGTGTGCGCCTGCAGCGCCTCGATGTGCAACTCGCCGTCGGAGGCGACGGGTTGCACCGACAGATGCCCGTGCCACTCGATGCGCTCCCCGAGCTTCGAGGCACCCGTGAACGTGAACAGACCGCCGGCGACGCCGGTGGTGAAATCCTTGAGCTCAAAGGTGATGGGCTCGAGGCGCGCCGCGAAGGCGGTCGGACGGCTGCGGTCTTCATAGCTCAACGAGCCGCTCGCCACCTTGAAAGACGCGATGCGCACCGCCGGCAAGGGCTCGTTCTTGGCCGGCGGCTTCGCGCCCACCGGCGGGGGGGATGGTTTCGGCTTGAGCGCCATGAGGTTGATGACGCCGTCGGGCGCAACCGATGCATTGAGAACAGGAGCGTCGAGCTCGATGCGGTTGAAGGTATACGCTCGGTGCCACAAGGAAGACAGGTCGAAGCCGACGAACAACCGGTCAAATCCCAGTAATTTTCTGCCGTCGGGGGTCGCCAGCGCGAAATTCTTCAGATCCAGCTGGAAGCGAAATGGGTTAATGCGGATGTCGCCCACGGTCGGGGTAACGTTCAGCGTCTTGGGAATCTCCTCCAGGAGCTTGCTGCGAAGCAGCTTGGGCGCGATCACGAAGCCGGCCAAAGCGTATAGGCCGATAACCACGGCCACGCCGAGTACGATGCCCGCACTTGTCGTCCGGAAAAGTCGCAGCACGAAAAGTCCCCTCGGTGCCGCCGTGGTGGAATCCCTGCCCTACCGCCGCGATACTAGCAAAAAGACCGCTCAGCGATCGCAGCGCCCCATGAGGGACTAGCAGGGGCTCGGCGCTTGCGCCGAACTCGAGCAGCGCTCCGACCTGGTCAAATTTCACAAAGAAAAACACCCCTCGATGCCGGCTGTGGGGGAGCAATCCACAGCCGGCGGCGTCCCGCGGATGGGCTCGATTATCGTCGAGGATTGAAGTTCTTCTCGAGTCCCGCCCGGTCCCAATGCGCCGCATCGGCGGCGGCCTCATAGGTACTTTGCAGAAACGACAGGAGCGACGCCTCCGGATCCAGGGCGTTTCGAACCTCGTCGTAGGGAAGCAAGAACTCACCGAGCGCTTCGCTGAAGAACGCACCCTTGGGCGACACCGCAGAATCCTTGAATCCATCCGGCGCCGGGTACGCATAAGAGTAGAAGGATGCATAGTCGATCCCACGCCCACCCGGCCAGAATCCCGCACTGCTCACCTCATGGGAATACGCCTCCACCATGACGGCGGTCGAGAGCCCGGGAACCTTGCCCGTGAAGGGAGGAGCGGTGCGGCCGGAGAAGCGGGTGACCGCCAAATCGAAGCTACCCCAGAAAAAATGCACGGGGCTTGCCTTACCGATGAATCCCGTGCGGAATTTCTTGAACACGCGATCCGCTTGCACGAGGGCGCGCCAGAATCGATGCGCCGCGTCGGCATCGTAGGACGCATGTTCGCGATCGTCGCTGAATGGCATCGCGCCGGGAATTTCACAGGGCAGCTCGGTTATCCGCACCTCGATGCCGAGATCGCCGAGCGCCTTCATGACGGCCGCATAGAAATCGCAGACCGGCTGAGGCATCAGCCGCAGGCGTCTGCGCTGTCCGCTGCTTGTCTCGATATCGAGCACATGGTCGATGAAATCGAACCGGATCTCGAAGTCCTCGCTCTTGTAAGGGATCACGGAGGTCGACAGGCCGCGCGCGGTCACGTAGAGCGGCACATGCCAGCTGTGGTTGAGCCAGGGGGTCAGCCTCAAGCCGAATCTTGCCGACGATCTGGACCCAAAGGTGCAGGGTCTCGCACGTAGGCTGCCAGGCCGAATAGGGAAGCGGGGGCCAGACTGCATCCTCGGACATTGAGCGGACTATACGACGGGCGAGCCTAGTGCGTATAGGCACTCGATTATCGGCCGAGCCGCGTCGATTTCGGCCGAGCCGCTGCGTCGCATCGAAGCTAGCGCGGTGCGACCGCCAGGGTGCCCATGGCCGTCTGCGGAATGCAGGGCCGCTCTTTGCTCCCCGCATCTGCCAGGCAAATGAGCTGTGGAACTTGTTCCTTGGGGATGCCCTGTTTGATGAGTTGGTTGTAGGACGTCGCAATCACATCGGCATTTTTGATTGCCGCTTGCTGACGCTTCTCCGCGGTGTCCAGCTGGATTTGCGCCACCTGCCCTTCCTGTCGGGCATCGGAGAACTTTCTCATCGAGGCGCGCGCCTCGGACGACGGGCCGAATCCGCGATTGAACACCTCTTCGACGACTACATGGTAGGCCGCGATACGAGGGGCGATGCAGTCTTTGATGCTCTTGATGGTATCGGCATCCTTCTCGACCAGATCTTTGGCGTCGGTGTGATTCACCACGTTGATCATGCAATCGAGAATCGGAGGAACAATCAGTTTTTCCTGCAGATCCAGCTGACTCGTCGCTCCGCGCACCCGATAGAGTTCCGCCATTACGCTCTCTTTGCCGAGTTCGCCGCGCGCCACATGGTAGCGGACGACCAGGGAGCCGGTGACCGTCTGATTATCGTGCGTTTGCAGAGTTACGCAGTCTCGATCGCATTGCTGACCCTTATCGATCGCAGTGATCGGGAGCGACTGCACGGTGTGGGTGATTCTCGGATACTCAATATGATTGACGCCGAACCATGTCCAATACCACTGCAGGCCCGGGGTAACGTGGTCATCGCTGATGACGCCATTCGTGGTCTGAATGGCGGATTCGTTTTGGCTTACTCGAGCGCACCCTCCGGCGCTCACGATCAAAAATGCGCCAATGATGACCAAAACCGAGCTAATTGCTCGCACAGCCCCGCCTCGCCGAATCTTTGTTCTCGCTTCCATGCTTTACGTTAGAATAGTATGGCTATGAGAGTGTTGCTCCGTATCTCGCTTTTCGTAGATCGATACGAGGGTGCCGGAGCGGGGTTTGCGCCGGCGTACCCCGAGGGCGACCTAGTCCGGTGCCTTCACGTGGGGCCCGGCGGTTGCGGTACAATTGTCGGTGCTAATTTGCGTTAAAATGCGTTGGATCTGTTCTTGGAGAAATCAATGGTCCGTCGAAAGAAGCAAAATCAGAAGAAGCGAAACAAGCGGCAGCGCTGGACGACGACCGACTTGAGGCAATTAAAGTCTTTGGCGGGGCGGCGCAAGGCGTCCGTGATAGCCCGTCAGCTGCGTCGCACGGAGCCCGCTGTCCGGTGGAAGGCTCACATCGAGGGGATATCCCTCGCGATGAGATGACGCCCCCGGCCGCTGTGCCCGGAACTCAGCACAGCGGTATCGCTACGAGCTCATTGCTACGAGTTTTGCAACGGTGTTCATGTTCCGTGCAGTTCCGTTCTTCGCTGCAGGAATCACAAGCTTGGATTGGCCCATTCCCAAGGGATAGTGGACGTATATCTCCCGCTTGCCTGCGCGTAGCTGCTCGTCTACCCGACGCCGAACGTTTGCCGTGGCCTCCGGCGGCGGCTTGTTCCTGAGAAAGAAGACATAGGTCAGCCTAGGTTCTGCTTTCGGAAAGGGATTTCCACGAAGGACCTCCTGCAACTCGAGGGCCGTACGAACGAAGACCTGTACCGGGCGCTGCGCATGGTCGCAGAGCCGCGACTCGAGTTCCGCTTGCACCCGATCCGCCGTTCCCTTGCTTTCGAAGACGACATTGCCGCTTGCGATGTAGGTCTCAATCCGATCGAAGCCGGCGTCGGCGCACATCGACTTCAAGTCCGCCATCGCAAGCTTGCCGGCTCCGCCCACGTTGACTGCACGCAAGAGCGCAATGAATTTGGTCATGAGACCTGTCTCCCATTCTGGCCGTACTCATTGACGACATGACACTTTTGGTCACCTGCTGACTCTCCAAGACCAGAGAGCGATGCATCGACACCGTGCCCGTCGGCGGCCGGCGACAATCTCGTTTTACAAAAGGAACGCCTGCCAATTTTATCGCGAGCCAGATCACACTGCACGCGAGGCTCGCCGCTTCATAGTGCCGTTCAGGTAAGCCACCGAGTTGCACTCAGTGCTCGGCGTCTTACCGCCCTCGAACTGGCTTTGCGAGGATGAGATGAAATCGGTCAATGAGCTGTTAAAACTGTTTATGCGGCAAGCAGAGTTGGAAAGCGCCATGCGGCAGCCCGGCGGTGCCCGGGTGATCGAGGAGCAGGAATTGCACGCCGTGAGGCAACGTGTTGCCGATTTTCCCGAAGAAATGCGCCGCAGACTCTCCCAACCATCCGCTGCCGCCCCTGAAGACGCGCAAGCGGCAGCCGCCGGCAATGGCCGCCGCTCCTGAAGTTCGCAGCGGTGAATCGCCGGAGCGTCATGTCATGACCGAAGCGGAAATCCTATTCCCGGTGCAATGTCCGATTTGCGCACAAGAAGCGTTGACGGGGTTTCGCATATCGGTCGTCGCCGATGCGCTTCGAACGGGTGAAATCCGACTCTATGCCGCGTGTCACGTCATCAGTTGGGAAGCAAGCCAAAAGGAGATCTTCCTGCTGCACGAATACCTCGAAGCCGGTTGGTCCGAGGAGATGCAAGAGGCTTGCCGACAAATCGATATCGAGAACTCGGCTGTCGATTACCAGCCCGTCTTCGTGCACACCGAAATGATGGAGCAACTTCGGCTCGATGAGTCGCGGCGTCTGCGAGCGATCGCCCCCGAGGGCGACGGCAGTGAGCGGGATCCGGCGACTGCGTCCCTGCAACGGGCCAATACGTCATTGAGATAGACGCCCTGCGATAGCCCGCTCCGCATCCGCCGAGGATGGCACTATAATTCGAACGGAAATACGCCACCTTGGAGCTGTGCAATGCAAATAAACAAGCTCGGTGTCTGGGCAGGAACCGATCACCTCTCGGCGTCGAATGCTGCCGACTTCGCGCGCCGGATCGAGGCGTGGGGTTATGGGGCCCTATGGATACCAGAAGCGTTGGGGCGGGAGGTATTTCTCCGCTTCCGCATGGCTTCTGGCCAATACCAGCGCCCTGATCGTCGCGAGCGGAATCGCCAACATCTATGCCCGGGATCCGCTATCCAGCGCGGCGGCGCAAAAAGGTCTCAACGAACAGTCGGGCGACCGGTTCCTGCTCGGCCTGGGCGTCTCCCACGTGCCTCTCGTGGAGGCTACGCAAGCATGCGTACGGCAAACCCCTCGCAACCATGCGCGCCTACTTGCAGGGAATGGCCGAGGCTGACTATCGCGGAATCGCCCCGCCGGCACCGCCCAAGACCGTGCTGGCCGCCCTCGGCCCGAAGATGCTGGAGCTTTCCGCCGAGCTCGCCGACGGAGCGCATCCATACAACGTGCCGCCCGAGCACACCCGGCAAGCGCGTCGCATTCTGGGTGCGGGCAAACTGCTTTGCGTTGAGCAAGCTGCGATTCTGGAAACGAACGCAGCCGCTGCGCGCGCGATCGCTCGCCGGTTCCTCGCCTTCTATTTCGGCCTTCCCAACTATGTCGATAACTGGAGACGGCTGGGCTTCACCGATCCCGACTTCGCGGGCGGTGGGTCCGATCGGCTGATCGATGCAATCATCGTCTGGGGCGACGAAAAGGCGATTCGCGCCCGCATCGAGGAGCATTGGCAGGCAGGCGCGGATCACGTCTGCGTTCAGGCGGTCGGCCCGACGTTGCTACCCGACGAGCGTCTGCTCGCCCTGTTGGCACCGCGGTAACCCACCCCACCAAGCCCGGATGTATGATGCAGCGTGTCGACAACCCACAAGCAAGGCGCCTTATGGTCAGCACACCGAGACTGGATCCGACCTTTCTGGAACAACAGAAGCGTCGACTTACGGCGCTACGACAGGAAATCCTATCCATCAGGCAACGCCAGCAAGGCGAGCAGACCAGTGTCAACACCGAATCGAGCGGTCAGGCCCGCGATTACGAGGACGATGCCCAGAGGCTCGCGGCGCTCGAATTGCAAGACAATCTGGTGGCTCACGACGATGAACGCTTGAGCAACATCGAGCGTGCCTTGCAAAAGATCGACGAGGGCACCTATGGTCTGTCGGCCGCAAGCGGCAAACCCATCGCCCTTGAGCGCCTAAAGGCCTTTCCGGAAGCGTTGTATACCGAAGAAGAACAACGACAGCGGGAAAAAAGCGGCTGACGCCTTCTACTCTGAGCGGCGGCGATTGGGGATACGGTAGTGACTGTTTCGGTCTTTTTAAGTTACGCCTCGGATGATCGCGAGGCCGCCCGGTCCATCGGCGATGCATTGACGAGCTTCGGTCTCGATGTCTGGCTCGACCAGAGCGAGCTCGGCGGCGGCGACGCCTGGGACCAGAAGATCCGCAAGCAAATCCGCGAATGCGATTATTTCATGCCGATCATCTCGGCGCGAACCGAGGCGCGCCTCGAAGGTTATTTCCGCCGGGAATGGCGCCTGGCGGTCGAGCGCACGCTCGACATGGCGGACGATCACCTGTTTCTTCTGCCGCTGGTCATAGACGACACGAATGAGGCGCAGGCGCGTGTCCCCGAGAAGTTTCTCACCGTTCAATGGCTGCGCCTTCCCGAGGGCCGGCCCACCCCGGCGCTCGAGGCGCTGTGCCGTCGGATCGCATCCGGCGCCGTCATCGAGGCGCCGCCGCCCAAGTCATCCGCAGTCCGAATGCAGAGGTCTGCCGCGCTTCCCGCACGCGCCTATCCACCATTTCCCCGCGCGGAGCCGGGCCAGCGGTTGCACCACTGGATCCAAGCTCTTGGTTGGCTCTTCGAGTTCGGCATGGATCTTTTTTCGGCGGCTGCCTCGATGGGTACGGATCCTCCTCTACCTTTGGGCGATTATCGCGCTCCTCTCCATGTGCCGCGGGCACGAGCATCACGCCACCTCTTCCTCTTCACTGCCGAGCGCCGATGCGAAGAAACTGAAGGCCATCGCCGATCAATATCAGGGCAGCAAGGACCCCGCCGATATTGCGAAGCTCGGCGCTCAAATCGCGCGCGAGTTTGCGAATGAATCATCAGCAGACCGCGCGGCCCCCAACCCGATACTTGCCGTCCCCTTCGCCGCACCACCCGGCGATACGGCAGCGGAAAAGTTCGCCGACGCTGCCTTCGCCCAGACCTATGAGCGGCTTGCTTTGTCGCGCCATGGGCACATCGACCTGGCTAAAGACTCCGCAGTGTCGAGAGATCCGTCCGCGGCGCTGCAAAGCGCGCGCGCGCATCGTGCCACCTATGTCTTATATGGCGCGGTCGACAACAAGCCGGCCGGAGCCGCGCTGTCCGTCAGCGTCGTGGAGAGCGGCAAGGGCGCGGTGCTATGGACCCAAACGTATCCGATAGCGAGCGCCGATCCCTCGAACATCGCGAGCGAGGTGAATTCCAAGGTGCCGCTGGCCGAGAGCGATGAATGATCGGCCCGCCCGGATCACGGGCGCAAAATGACCGGCAGGCCGGCTAGTCGCGGCGCGTAATCGTGTCGACCCGCACCCTCACGACATCGACGGTGTGCGCCCCCTCGCCGGTGTCGAGATACTGGCGGTCCACGGCGATGGTGCGCGCGGCTTCGGGCGAGACGCTGTAGCTCACCTCTTTCTGTTCCGAGCGAGTTGTGCCGTCCGAAGCTTTCCAATCCACCCAATAACGCACCGAGCCGCTGCAACCGTGCGGCGCGCAGCTTTTGCCTTCGATGCCGAAGACGATGCGGAATTCGTCCTTGTTCAAGCGCATCACCACCGGGTCGCCGGTGAGCAGGACGGCGCCTTCAGGCGGGGCGGCAAGAGTCGCGCGGTTGGCACTCGCGGCCACCACAGTCATGAGGAACATGGAACTTAACTTCATCACGGAAACTCCTGTCGCGGATCATCGCCTGGAGAGACACTATGAGACGCATTGGTCCGCGGCAAGTGAGCATTTATAACCGATACGTAAGATCCGCTAACCTAGGTGTGCGAAGTCATGTCGTTTGATTCATATATGCGCGATTCACGGGATCACGTGTTCGACTCGCGAGAGGACGAACGGCGGATCATCGTCCAGGCCGCCGCGGAGAAGACCAGTATGTTGGCCACAATGACCGGCGATGCGCCGATTAGCAGTCCATAAGTGATCCACAAGACGGAGCCCGCCATCTGAGCGGCGCGCAACAGCGAGGGACGAGAGAAGAAATACGAGCCCACGAAGATCGCTGTCGCGGTCCAACCCAGCGCGCTCACCCAGGAGGTACTCATCCGGCGACGGCTTTCGGTGCGCGCGGATTCACTGAACATCTCGCTGATGCGCACTCGATCCGTACGGTCCCGTTCCCAATCGCTCAACGCCAAGCCATAGGACTCGAACAGGTCACGGATGTGGCGCGGTTCCCAGTCGAGCACTTGATCGAGGACTGGAACCAAGATACTGAACGCGTTATCGCTGATCACCGTGCTCTTTGCGATTTGGGCGAGCTGTCGGTTCTCCGACACAGCGATCGTGAAACCGCCATGATTGTTGACATGCAACATCACATGCACGTCCGAGCTCCCGTCGCCCACGTAGATCACTCGATCCGCGGCAATCCGCAATCGCTGCTCGAGTTCCTCGATTACCGCCACCTTGCCGTAGCCGGCGGGTACGCGCTGGATCGACCGGACCTCGCCGGAGTGGGAATCGAATTCCAGCTCGGTACCATAGATATGGTCGGCCGGCAGAGTACCGTCGAGCGCCGAGATGACGATTTCGCGCGGCGCTGCCGAAATCACGAAGAACTCGAACTGGCAGCCTGCCACTCGCCGTGTCGTGAAATCGACGAGCGCGGGGATCGCGTGCTTCAGCCGAAGCCGCCGGCCGGTCTCTTGCAGATGCTCGCGACGCACGCTGCGAAATTCCGGGTCGTGGCGGATCAAATAGGCGAGCTCGCCTCCCTGTTGTACGAGATTGCTGCGCGCCAGTCCCGCGACTCGCTCCTCGAATCCCGCTATGCCGAGGAGCTCGGCCAGCACGATGCCGGAGTCCTTGAAACTAAGAGTCTGGTCGAAATCCGAAGCCAGAAGATATTGTTTGAGCGGCGCGCGCATCGGCAGCTTCCCTCTCCATGAGAACGCCAGGTTCCATAATACGGAGCCACGACTACATGTCACGCGACAAAGAATTGCGCGGCGCGCGATTTTCTTCATCTGACGAATGAGGGAAAGCGTGACCTGCTCGGCGGTGTTGGTCCCTGAATGGTGAGATGCGGGGGCTGCCGCTAAAGATGCTCCGCACCGCGGCCGGCCGGAAGCAGTGTCCGATCGGCACGCCATCTCGCCAATGCCTCGTCGCCTACGAAGGGATTGTAGAGCCGCTCATGACCGAAGGTCGACGTCTCGCCGTGACCCGGGGTGAAGCTCACGTCGTCGCCGAGCGTGAACAACTTCTCGCGGATCGATCGCACGAGCTCGCCCAGGTTGCCGTCGGCGTGTTCCCAGGCGCCGATGGCATGACGGAATAAGATATCGCCCACGAAGGCCTGCCGCCTCCCGGGGTGAAAGTACGCGACGTGACCGCGAGAATGTCCGGGACAATGCAGGACCTTCAGGGCTTCCCGGCCGAAGCGGACTTCGTCGCCGTCCTCCAGCCACCGATCCGGGGTGAAATCGTCCGCCGGCAAGCGATAGCGCCGCCCCTGCTCGGCCAAGCTCCGCGCAAGGTGTTCGTCGCCGCTGTGTGGTCCTTCGAGGCGGGCCCCGGTGGCCGTCGCGAGGCGCGCCGCTCCGCCGGCATGGTCCGGGTGGGCGTGAGTCACGAGCACGAGCTCGAGACGCAGTTGCTCCCACTCAAGGAAGCACTCGATCCGATCGAGGTCGCCGCCGGGATCAATCACCGCGGCGGCATGCGTGGCCGGGCACCACAGGATCGAGCAGTTCTGTTCCGCGCGGGTGACCGGCACAGAGTCGAATTGCATAAGCTCCTCAGGGAGGGTTGATGTCAAGGATCGATAGGGCGCTCGTGTACATGGAGAAGACCACGCAAGTGACCCACTCCCAGAAGGCGAAACTCAAGTATGCCGGAACGCCCTGTTCGCGCCATTCGAGACCGACCCATGGCAGTTGCGGTAGCGCACGAGAGACATAGGCCTGGGTGATGCTCACCAGCAGGATCGGGAGCAGCGCTGCGCCTGCGATCGCGCCCGCATAGATCCATGGGCGGCCGGGGAACGTGCGTGCCCGTCGCTGTAACCTTTGATCCACGGCGCAATAGGTCAGGTGCACGGTTCCAATGCACAGACCGACGAAGGCTGCCAATGCGAGTATGTCGTGGCTCCTGGAAATGTTAAGAAATCGAGCGGGCAACAACGCGCAGCACACCATGCAGATGTAGCCCAGTCCCATCGCCCAGATGCCGACCGGCCAGTTCGCGGCGTTCGACCGCCTGCGCCTCCAAATCAGCGCCGCTACCCAACACAAGCCGCCCAGCCCGCAGAGGGCGACGCCGGCCCACGCGCAGCGATATCCGTCGGGATTGCGATCGGGGTAGAGCAGGCTCGATATCGTCATATAGCGCCAATCATATTCTGAGGGATATCGCTCTCCCGCGATCCATAGACCGCACCAAAACGCCAACACTCCAAGGGGTGCCGCTGCGTGCAGGGCTTGCCGCGAGAGTGTCTGCATTTGAAGGTGTTCAGCTTATTGCCAGGACTGTGCTTCCCGCCGCCCTCGCCTTCCCTCCCGACAGGCGCGTGGCTGGCAGTCGTCCTGACTGTGCTGACGGGGATCTACAGAACCGGTCTTTAGCACCGCGTCCGGATGCTACGCCGGCGGTCGGAAGGGGCAGGCCGCCGGGCTGCCCGGCTGTTCGACCGGCAGTAACGGCAAGTCCAATTCTGTGAGCAATCTCAACTGCGGCGTTCCGGACCGTCGATGCGTTACGCCTTGCGCACGTACGTGGGCTCGTCGGCACTCGGCATATAGGGAAATGGACCATAGTCCGGACTCTTGATGAATTGTGCCGATAAATCCGCCGGGCCCCGGTAGTGCACCGCCCAGTGGCGCCACTGGTATCGCCAATGGCCGCCTTCCTCGAGGTAGCGGTCGTAATAGACACCGATTGTCGTGACCGCGGTGCCGTCCGCGAACTTAGCGTGTTCCAGGCAATGGACCCTGCCGATCGCCGTGCCCGCGCCGACCTCGAGAACGGGCGGGCTGAAGGTCATCAATACCCGTTCGTAGCCCCCCAATAAGCGCGCGATGGCACCGCTGATCTCCGCGCGGCCACGCATGTGCATGCCGGCTATTTTCCATTCACCGTTTTCCGCGAAGCATTTGCCGAATGCATCCGCGTCCTTGCGCCAGACGGCATCGATATAGCGCGCATAAAGCTGGCGGATTCCACTGTCGGCAACGTAGAGTTCGGTCATTCACAACTCCTAAATGGGCTTCCAAATCGGCGCGCCGCGCTCGGCCCGCAGGGACGGAATCACCCGACCGTCGACATCGGTGACGCCATATTCCTGCGCAAGCTCGGCGCTGATGAATGTGCCGCCGCTCCGTCGCTGGATGTGCGGGTCTTTCGCGAGCGCCGCGATAACTCGTCCGGGAAACTCGACGGAGCAACCGGCCGCACTGTTGAGCTGTGTCGCCATACCGGAGACCATCTTCAGGTTCTGCTGGGCCCGCTCGGTGTAGGTGAACCCCTGCCAAAGCGAGATCGAGGACACGTTGTGAGGCTTGAGTTCGATGGCCATGTCGCGGGCCATACGGTCGCCGGCGGTTTTGCATGTGCCGAAAATGACCCCGTAAGTGTAGGTCACTCCCACATAGCCCGAGATGCCTACGATCAGTCCGGATTTCTGCGGCACCATGATGTGCGCCGCATGCCATGCCGCCACGAAATAGGAACGCAGACCGACATCGATCATTTCCCAATTGGACAGGGGCTTCTCCCAGAACGAACCGGTTTGGGTCAGCTCGGTGGGCAGGGCAATCGCGTTGTTCACCAACACATCCAGGCGGCCTTGCTCTCGCTTGACCCGCTCGAACAGCGCCGCGACCTGCTGATCGTTTGCATGGTCGAGCTGCACGGCGATGCCCTTGCCGCCGCGCCGGTCGACTTCAGCAGCCGTTTGGCCCACCGTGCCTGGGAGCGGGAAAGTGCCCGGCGACACGGTTCGACCGGTTACATAAACCGTAGCACCCTCGTCCGCGAGCGCCAACGCGATCCCCTTGCCCATTCCACGACTGGCGCCTGTAACAACCGCAACTTTGCCTGAAAGTCCCCGCATGAAGCCTCCATCGAGGAGAAAAACGCTTCGTCATCTTACCTCAGCGACCCACCTGGGCTTGGTCAGGCGCTGGCCTTCATGTCCGGCGGGACGGCGGGCGCACCTTCGATCTCGACCTTCAGCTTTTCGGCGAAAGACTTTGCGAGTTGTGGCAGGAGGGGCCTGCTCATCGCCTCCCACATAGGCGCCATCGGCCCACTGCCGGCAACGCTCACGCGCAACGCGACCTCGGTCTCCCCGGCGCCCTTTTGCAAAGCAGTATACGAGCCGCTTCCCTGAACCGGATCGCCTTCCAAGCTGTAAGAGAAGTTCACGCGCGCCGGCTCGTGCCACGCCTCGACGTGTACGAGGACTCTCACCGTCCGGACAAGGCCGCCCACGCCGACCTTGAGCGTCCAGCGCGAGTCATTCGCATCGATGACTGCGCATTCGCGGTAGCCCGGCATCAGAGCCGCCCATCTGCGCATATCCTTGACGTAATGCCACACGGCGTCGATGCCGACATCGATCAGGATCGACCGCTCTACTTCGATCATGCGGGTTGACTCAAAGCCCCAGCCGTTTGACTTCTTCTTGCAGCAGGCCGCTCGGGTCGCCGGTCGCATGGCGGGCAGCGAGCCAGCCATGGGTCATGCCGCGCGCATTCGATATGCCGCTTTGCATGACCGCGCCCGTCTCCATGCGCGCCACGGAGTTGCCCGCGGCATACAATCCCGCAATCGGTTTATCGTCCCAGCCCATGACGCGGGAATGGTGATCGGTCAGGAGCCCCGCCGAGGGGATGGCGGTGCCGCCCATCCGTTTGAGCTCCACCGCATAGAAGGGCGGCTTGAGCAGGGAACCGAGGTTAGGATTCGGCTTGTGGAAGGGATCGCCGCACATCCAGGTGCTCCAGGGATGGGTGCCGCGCCCGAATTCGGGGTCTTCGCCCTTTTCGGCGTGGCTGTTGAAGGTGGCGATGGTCGCCTCGAGCTGCTTGGCGTCGATGCCGGTCTTGCTTGCCAGCTCGCTGATCGTGCCGGCGACCGCGCCCAGTCCTGCGGGCCAGTCCTGGCCGGGCGTGATCGGGCCAAACGGATATTTCTCCCGTACCTGGCTGTCGATGATGACCCAGCAGGGAAAATTCGGGTGCGTCTGATTGCCGCCGTCGATGATGTCGATGGCGTAGTAGAAGGAGCGGTAAAAAGCCTCATTGCCGAAACGTTTGCCCCGGCGGTTGACGACGATCGTATGAGGCTGGCCGATGACCGGCAAAGCGCTGCGCCACAGCGGCTTGCCCTCCTCGTCCTCCTCGCCGGGGACATTGAAGCCGAGCGAGGTGATGTCGGGCACCCGCGCGGTGCGCGCGCCGAACGGCGCCGCCAGCCGGAAGTTCGAGCCGTCGATCGTCGAGAACACCATCGATCCGAGCTCGAGCTGCTGACTCAGTGTCTTGTTGTAGTCCTGGTTGCGCTCATAACTGCTGGCGGCGATGACGACAGCACGACGGGCCCTCACGAAAAGGTCTTTGCCGTCCTTCTTCACGCGCACGCCGACGATTCGTTCACCGTCGCCGATCAACTCGTCCGCACTGGTGCCGGTCAGCATGGGAATACTGCGATCCAGCGCACCCTTGACAAAATAGGCCGCCAAACCCGGGCCGAGGCAGCGTTCGTCTTTGCTCAGGCGTTCGCCCATGAGGGCAAAGTCCCACTTCATCAGGTTCGCGACTCCCCCTCGTGCGAACATGTCGTGATGGGTAAGCCCATAGGGCATCTGCGGCGAAAGGCGCGTTTTTGGCTGCCACTCCCCGAGAGTCGCACCGGGAAACGGCACGACTTCCAGCATGCGGCCCTCGGCTACGCTATCGTTCGTGGTGCGATAGTAGTAGTCGGGACAATTGCGGATCACCTCCATCTTCAGGCCGATTCGCTCTTCGAAATATTGAAGCGCATGGCGCGCATGAACGACCGTGTTGAGGATGGCGAGGTCGCTTCCGTAGCCCATCGAGAGCCGCTGCAGATAGCGAAACCCGCTTGCAACTGAATCCTCGAGCCCGAGCGCGGCGGCGTGGTGATTGCCCGCCACCCATACCTCCCCCATCGAGAGCGCCGTGACGCCGCCCACCTGCTCGGATCGCTCCAGCACCAGCGCGCTCGCTCCATGGTCCTGGGCGGTGATTGCAGAGGACAAGCCGCCGATTCCGGAGCCGATCGTGACGACCTCCGCCTCGAGGTCCCAATTCGCCGGAAGGTTTCGCATCATGGTGGCTCTTCCTTCTATGCTTTAGCGTTCTTGCGCTGCGCTTCCACGGCGGTCAGCAGAGGGCCGATCTTCTGATCCGCGAGGATCGTGCAGAAATACTCGTGCAGGAGATTGATCTTGCCGTCTTGCAGCGTGAACACAAAGCAGTATTGATTGCAGTAGCGCTCACCGTTAGCGAGCGTGGCGTCGCCCTCGAACTCAACCGCCACGCGGTCGCCCTCGGCAATGATCGACTTCACGGTTGGGCGAAGTCCTGTCGGGATCAGCTCTTTAAATGCCGCGGCATTTGCGACCATGTCCTCATATGAGCGCGTACTCGAAAGCTTCCCAAAGCCCTTCGCCACTGCGCGCGCGTCCGGCGTCAGACACGCCTTGGTGGCCGCTCCGTCACCTCGACTGAATGCCTCGATGAATTCGAGGACCACTTGCTTATTGCGTTCGCTCATCGTGTGCACCTCATTCTTGCGGCTCGATCGGTAACTCGAAATCGGCGATCGAACGAGCGGCGCTACCAGGAGGAACGGCCGGCGAGAAAATACTTGAGTATCTTCTCGATCGCCGCAGTCATTTCCGTATTACTGACCGGCCGATTGGTCAGCATACGGTTGTAATACCAGCCCTTGTGCATCATCACGTAAACCTCAGCGGCCCCTAGGGGATCGCTGCAGGGAATGCCGTCTTTCATCGAATACTCTTCGATCAGCGCGGCGACCTGACGAATTCCCACGCCGGTGCGTCTCGATGCAGCTTCCCCAAGCTCAGGGAACCGAGTCGCCTCGCTGAAGATCAGCCTGTTGATGTGCAAGATTTCCCCGCGCAGGCTGATGCGTGTCATGTGCTCGATGTAGTCTCGAAGCTTCGCCTCGAGCGTGTTGGACGACGGGCGATAGATCGGGCGCAGTCCCACCCCGCCAACCCGTCTTGCCTGCTCATCTACGATGGCGCGGAACAGGTCCGCTTTGGAGGGAAACCGACTGTAAAGCGTCGTCTTCGAGAGACGTGCCGCTCTGGCCACCTGATTCATGGAGGTCGCGCCATAGCCATGGGCAATGAAGGCTTGTCTCGCGACGCGGATCAACCGCGCCTCGAGCTCCACCAATTGCATGGCGTTCGGTCGGCCGCGCGGTCTACGGCGCTCTTGTGCCAGCACAAATTTTTCTTTTGCAACCATTGTATACCTGAGTAGGCGGCGCCTGCTGCAAGAGCGGCTTCAAGCGAGAGCCTCTTCGCCGACCAGCGTAGACAAAGCGCGGCTCGGCGGCGCTCAGCGCGCATCTCGCGCAGAAATAATACCGATCGTCCTCATTACAGCATGGCCCCGTCGCAGCCGCACGTCAACTGGTCCCGGCTCGTCTGGAAGCAAACGACGCAACGAGATAAAGTGAATTTGATTGACCGAGACATATATCGCGGGGACTGCAATGAGCAAAGAGCTTTCGGGAAAGGTGGCGATTATCACGGGGGGTGCCGCCGGAATCGGTCGTGGCACGGCCGAACTGTTCGTGGACGAAGGAGCGAAAGTCATTATCGCTGATGTCGATGAGGACCGGGGAAGATCCCTCAGCGCGACGTTGGGCCACGCCACGCGTTTCAAGTACACGGATGTCGCGAAGCGAGAGGATGTGCAAGCACTCGTGAACTTTGCGGTCGCAGAATTCGGCGGCCTGCATATTATGTTCAACAACGCCGGCGTGTCGGATGCAGCTTACGGGAATTTGTTGGACGACGACTTCGTTCACTTCGAGCGAGTGATGCGCGTCAACGTGCTCGGCGTGATGCTTGGGACTCAACTGGCCGCGCGGCACATGGCTGTACACGGCGGCGGCTCGATCATCAACGTGGCGTCAATCGCCGGCGTTCAGCCTGGTCACGGATTTTCGTGTTACCGGGCGTCCAAAGCGGGTGTAATCCATTTCACCAAGTCTGCCGCAATCGAGCTCGGATCGCATTTGGTCAGAGTGAATTGCATCTGCCCGGGGAATATTCCGACGGACATGGGCACCTTCGCCACTCCCGCACCGGGCATGGCTCAAAGTGATGGCGATCGAATACAGAAAGCGGTGCGCGTAGTCAGAATGACGCACCAACCCCTGCAGCGGCAGGGTCAGCCGAACGATATCGGGCAAGCTGCGGCATTTTTGGGAGGCGATCGGTCGCTGCAGATTACCGGCCAAGTGTTGTCGGTCGACGGCGGCGCGTCGACTGGAGCTGTCCGCAGTCAGATCGCTGAAATCATGCAAGCGCGAGTCTCTGCGCTCAAGAGCTGAAGCGACACATGATCGACGCCGCGGTGGATCCGGGATCGCACGCCCCGGAGGAAAGGAATGGCTAAAGTAGTGAGAATGCACGGGTTCGGCGGCCCGGAAGTGCTGTCTTTGGACGAGGTGACCGTGCCCGATCCTGGGCCGGGCGAGGTGCAGATCAAGGTCGGCGCCATCGGCCTCAACCGCGCTGAGACCATGATCCTCAGCGGCGCATTCGGTCAGAAAACTTTGCCGTCCAACATCGGCTACGAATGTGCGGGCGTAATCCGAACCATCGGCCCTGACGTGAAAGGCTTCAAAGTCGGCGATCGCGTCGCGATACTGCCAGGCTTGCCCATGGAGTACGGCGCCTGTGGTGAGACAGTCCTCTGCCCTGCGAGTCTGTTGGTGAAAACGCCCGAGGGCCAGTCGGATGTCGAAGCGGCGGCGACCTGGATGCAGTTCGTGACTGCTTACGCAATCCGCGCCTACCGCCGGATCGAGCCGGGCGACGCAGTGATCATTACCGCCGCCTCGTCCTCCGTCGGCTTGGCGGCCACCCAGTTAGTGAAGGCGGATGGCGGCGTGCCGATCGCCGTTACTCGCGGCCGAGGGAAGGTCGAGGCCCTGAAGCGGCATGGGGCGCTGCACGTGATCGTGAGCGACGAGCAGGACGTGGCGCAGGCGGTGCGCGAGATCACCGGCGGCCGCGGTGCGGCGATCGCCTTCGACGCTGTAGCCGGACCTTCGTTTCCCTCGATCCTCAGTGCCCTCGCCCAGGGTGGCCTCGCAATCGTATACGGAGCTCTGGGTGGAGAGCTGACTCAGTTCTCTGCGCCCTACGTCGAGTTCCTGGAGCTCACGATCCGCGGCTACGGCGCGCATCACCTCGTCGCCAACCCGAGCCTGCGGCGCGAAGCAATCGCCTACATCCGCGAGCGGCTGGCGGATGGCAGGTTCCACCCGATTATCGACCGCACGTTTGCCTTGTCCGGGATCGTCGATGCCTACCGACACCTGCTCGGAAACCAGCAGATCGGCAAAATCGTGGTGACCGTCTGAGGCCGGCAACTCTGATGTACAGAAAAAGACCGCTGCCGGGCCAATGTAGATAAGGAGCCAACGAAAATGAACAGCGAAGCGGCTGCCGAGATCATCAATACGGTCAATCTATACACGGTCGAAGGTGGTCACCTATTCGAAGCAGCCGGCTGGTACGATGACGTGCTCGAGCGGATGTCCGGCGCTTGGCGCATCAAGCAGCGCATGAACCGGACCTTCTGGTCGGGTGGCAATCCGCTCGTGCTGCAGACTGTTCCCGGGATCACGGTCGAGTTGCAGCACTTTGCGCTGAAAGACGAGGCCGCCGCCGGCCGCGTGACTTTCCTAAATGCGCTGGCCCACAAAGGTGCGAAGACGAACTCATGATTGCCGCGCCCTTTTTAAACCGAAAATTCATGCAGCTATGCTGGGTCGTCCCGGATCTTCGAGTAGCCATCGATGGCTGGGTACGGACCTGCGGCGTTGGACCTTTCTTTTGGTTCGACAGCGTGACTTTCGACGGGGGCCGTTATCGCGGGCAGCCGGCGGACTTTCCCGAGATCACGGCCGCCATTGCCTATGCCGGGGACGTCCAGATCGAGCTCGTGTGTCAGGAAAACGACCGTCCCTCATTCTGGCGCGACACCATCCCCAAGGGGGAGTGGGGCTTTCACGATGCGGCGCTGTGGTGCAAGGATTATGACGCGGAACGGGCCGCTTACACGAAAGGCGGCACGGAGGTCGCCTTCGAAGGTCATAGAACCGGTTTTCGCGCCTGCTGGATCGACACCCGTTCCACCATCGGGTTTATGATTCAACTGATAGAGGCGAACCCGACCGCGGAAGCCATTTTCGCTAAGATGCACAAAGCTGCCAAAAGTTGGGACGGCAAGGACCCGATCCGTCGCTTAGGCTGACCATAGAGCTCGGGAGGGAAGAACGGGTGCGCAGAGGATTGGGGCTTCACCATCTTACCTTCAACGAACTCGATCCCTTCGACTTCGTCGAGGTCGCGGCGGCAAGCGGCTACGACCATGTCAGCCTCTTCACACATATTCCGCGGGTTCCTCACGCCGGTCGTGAGGGGATGTTCGCCTTCCCTGCCGTTACGCCGGAGACGCAGCGGGAAATGCTGCAGCGCCTCGACGCCAACGGGCTTCGTGTCGTCGGCGCCGAGTTCTTTCTCATGACTCAGGGCGCCGATCTTCCGAGCTATGTCGCCGGACTTGCGCTCGGGCGCGAGCTCGGCGCAAATCACGCAGTGACCCACGTCTTCGATCTCGATAGAGCGCGCGCCGTCGACACGCTCGGTGCGTTCTCCGATCTGGCCGCGGCGCAGGGACTGAAGGTGTGTATCGAATTTTGTCAGCTCACGCCGGGCTGCAGGTCGATCCACGATGCGGCATGGTTCGTCGAGCAAGTCGACCGAGCTAATGTGGGCGTCAATATCTGTCCCCTGCATCTCATCCGCAGCGGCGGAACAGCGGCCGACATCGCATCCTTGGACGCCCGCTATTTCCTGAACGGGCAGATCAACGACGGCCTTGGATTGCATGCGTCATCCGATTATTTCGCCGAAGTGCACGATCGCGAGCTGCCGGGCGATGGGGAATTTCCGCTGCAGCAGATACTGAGCGCGCTCCCGGCCGAAACGCCGATCGAAGTGAAAATCCCATCTGCTCGACGCAGAGCCGTGGGTCGGTCCGTCCTGGAGTTTGCCCGTGACGCGGGCGCTCGTTCACGCGCGCTGGTCGATGCGTTGCAACCCGGCCATTAGCGAGAACCCGCCGCCATCTACATCCGAATGAGGTGAAAAAGAATGCTTAAACAGATCTGCTTCTTCAAGAAGCGTCCGGACATGACCATGGAGCAATTCATGGATTATTACGAAAACCAGCACACGCAACTGGCCAAGAAGATCGGCAAGCCGGGTATCCCCAACGCCCTGCGTTACGTGCGGCGCTATCTCACCCCGGTCAAGAATCCGGTCACCGGACAGATTCATGATCCGGGCTATGATTGCATCATGGAGATTTGGTGGAAGAGTCGGGAAGACTTTGAAAACTCCCAGCGCCTGATCAGCGATCCGAAGCGGCTGCCCTATACACTCGAGGATGAAAAGAAGCTGTTCGCCTCGCACGCCAATCCAATCTGCCTCGTCGAGGAGCATGATTCGCCGGTGGGTCCCGACGGGATCATCTATGACTGGGTGCCGGCCGCCAGGGCCGCAAGCTGAGACATCGAAAGGCGAGGACAAGTCCATGAGCGATCTGCACGAGCTTCCGGAAAGAGTTTTTAGGCTGATCGAGTCGGGCGTGGTCGCCGAATTCTCGACGGTGTCTGCAGCCGGTGTTCCGATCGATACGCCGACCTACTACTTTCCGAGCGATGACATGGAGACTCTCGACCTTGCGACGGGCCTGCCGAACCCGGCCAAGGCCGAGCGTGCACGGCGCAATCCAAAAGTGGGCCTGCTGATCGAAGGCACAGCGGATGAACCCATCGTGGTGGTGCGCGCGCATGCGGCAGTACGCGACAGCGACATCCAGTCCAATGCCATGCGCTACCTCGCCGAGACGGGCTATCGAGGGATCAGCCATGGAATCACGTGGGAAAAGGCGCGCCTGGCCGTCACTTACTGGTCCCGAATCATCATCGAGAACAAGCCCGAGAGGATCTATTGGTGGGACAACCAGGCGGCGCTCGACAGCCCGCCGCAGGTCTGGAACGCAGCGCCCGGAACCGTCTATCCGCGGTCCGATCCGCCACCGTCGGGTAAGATGCAGCCTTCCGCCTGGCCGGTGCGCGCTTGGCAGGTAGTCGCTAAAGATGCCGTGGACAGCGGAGCGGCATCGCACCTCTCCGTGCTCGACACGGACGGATATCCGCTGCCGATGCGGGCACGATCTTTCGACCTGGTGCGCGACGGATTCCGGCTGGTAATGCCGAAAGGCACTCCCTGGAAACTGGAGGGCAAGGCGTCGCTGACCTTCGCGGGCTTCCGTACCTTTGTCGGCGACGCGGTGCCGGAAAATGGCGGCACCATCCTTTTGCGGGTCGAGCGGTCGCTACCCCAGCATCCGTCGACGCTCGACACCAAACAGGTGCTGCAGCCGAGCGAGGATACGCTGGCGAAAGCCCGGGCACGGCTGGAGTACGAGGCCCAGCGGCGCGGTCAATCGCTTCCGGTCATCCCGCTCGAGCCGCCGCCACGCACTCGCATTGCGATGATCCGACAGGCACGCATCGAGAGCGCGTCGCCGATCACCGGACTCTCGAAGGAACACGGCAATCGAACGACCTGAGGCCGCAGTCGCCGCCGGCGCAACGACGAGCGCCCGTTGAGCGACCAAGTCGCGCCCTCTGCCGTGATCGAGGGGCCGCGCCGCACCCTAATCACGGCTTCGATCATGCTGTCCTCGCTCATGCAATCCCTCGACGGTACGATCGCCAACGTCCAACTGGCGTTGGGTCTTTTATATCAATGTGCCGTTCGGCGTACTCGCGTTCCTCGGTGTTCTGAGCTCCATGCCGGAGAATCCGACTCATACATCGCGCTTCGACTTTTTCGGCTTCACCACCTTGAGCATCGCAGTGGGCTCGACGCAGTTGATGCTCGATCGCGGGCAAATCAAAGATTGGTTCACATCGACGGAAATCCGCATAGAGGCCGCGGTCGCCGCGCTAGCCTTATATCTGTTTGTCGTGCATATGTTGACCGGCAGGCGGCAGCGCTTCGTGAGTCCTGCTCTGTTCACGGACTGGAATTTCATCGCGGGCAACATCTTCATCTTCGTCACGGGCGCGGCGCTTTTCTCCTCGCTGGCGTTGCAGCCTCCCTTGCTGCAGAGCTTGCTGAATTATCCCGTATTCACTGCCGGTCTCGTCACTGCTCCACGAGGGATCGGAGGCCTGATCGCAATTCTTGCCCTCGGGCGCATCGGGGACAAGATCGACGGCCGCCTGGTCATTGCCGCGGGCTTTGCAATTACAGCCTGTGCGCTCTGGCAAATGACCCACTTCGATCTGCAGATGGGTACGTCTTCGGTGGTCTGGTCGGGCTTCCTGCAAGGCGTGGGATCCGGCATGGTCTTTGCGCCTCTGTCGGCGGCGACCTTCGCGACGCTCCGCCCGGCGCTGCGCAATGAAGGGACGGCGATTTTTGCCCTCCTGCGCAACCTCGGTAGCAGTATCGGTATCTCGGCGGTAGAGACTCTGTTAACCCGTAATACGCAAATCATGCATGCGACACTCGCTGAGCACGTCAATCACTTCAGCACCGCGTTGCGCACGCAACTTACGGGAACGGCGCCCAGCGGGCGCACACTGGCCCAATTGAACGCGACAGTTACCCAGCAGGCGGCGATGGTCGCTTACAACGATGACTTCAAGTTGTTGATGGTGCTTTCCATTGCGGTAATTCCCTTGGTCTTTTTATTACGCAAAGTGGGTCGTAGGCCGGCGCCCGCGGAACAGGTTGCCGTCGAGTGATCGCGCGCCGAGCGAGGCGCATCGCCGACTGCGTGGTGTAGACGCAGCCGCGCAGTCACAGGCCGGCGGTGCGAAGAGCATCGGTCACCCGTTTCATGTAATCGATGTGTTGATCGGTGCTCGTGAAACTCTGTCCCATCGTGACGACGGAGGCATGGGTACCGCCGATATCGCGCCAGCGCGACACCGTTTCGACGACATCCTCAGGACTTTTCGCCCGCAGCATGTTGCAATGTAGCCCGAACTTCTCGGTCGGCCGAGCCGATTCCTTCAGGTACTGGCGCAATTTCGGCGCCTGCTCGAAAGCGTTGGCGGCTCCGTCGGCAAAGATGAAGCCGTCCGCCAGGGCGGCGGCGCGGCGCAGCGCCACGTCGGCAAAGCCACTCAGCCAAATCGGAATTGAGCGGCGCGGCCGCGGATTTAGGGCGGCGCGATCGACCCGGTCAAACGTACCGACGAAATTCACCAGGGGTTCTGTCCAGAGACGGCGCAATAATTCGATCTGCTCGGCCACGCGCTTGCCGCGAATATGGAAGTCCTGGCCCAGTGCGTCGTACTCGACATAGTTCCACCCGAGCCCAATGCCAAGCCGAAATCGCTCGCCCGAAAGCAGATCGAGATCAGCCGCCTGGCGCGCAACCAGCACGGTCTGACGCTGGGGAAGAATCAGGATGCCCGTTACCAGCTCGATCCGTTTGGTGATTCCGGCGAGGTACGCAAACATGATGAGCGGATCGTGAAATGGGTCCTTCTCGGTATAGGGACCCGCAAGCTTCGGCTCACGATCGTGGGTTGCACCGAGCACATGGTCGTATGTCAGTAGATGGTCATATCCCATCTCTTCGGCGGCAAGTCCTATGCGGTACACCGCCGCCGGATCGCCCTTCAGCTCAGTCTGCGGGTAGATAACGCCAATTTTCATAGGTGGACCTCACGCGTCAAGGACCGGAAGTGCCGCGGGATGCAACGGCGCTTCCATTTGATGCACGACCGGTAGAACCTCTCGAGCGAACAATTTCGTGCTCTTCTGCGCCTCATCATGCGGCATGGTGCCAAACTGAGAGACGATTGTAATCTCCGAGAAGGAGCAGGCCTGCTGGGCCGCCATAATCCTTTTGATGACCTCCTCCGGCGTTCCTATCATCAGATTCGACGCATGATAGCCGGGTGTCTTGGACTTTCCGGCAGGCTCCTTGCCCGCCACCGCGGCGAGCACCGCCGTAGCGGCGGCCTCCCGGGCCGCGTACGCCTCGTAACCTTTGACTCCGACAAAATTCGAGGAGTCCGCAAATCCGTAGTGCAACGCAACGTCTCGGTTGGCTGTGGTTATGTACTCCTCGGCCTTCTTGGCCTCGTCCATCGTGGGAGTGCAATACATGAACAGGACGTTCTTGGGTTGACACGGCGGCAGCCCGATACTCTGGCGAATGGTGTTCACGAACTGCACTTCCTTGCCCGCCTCCTCGATCGGCTTGTTTCCGACGAAGAGCGGCACCATTCCACGACGCGTAAGTATTTCGAGGGAATCGCGCGTGGCAGAGGATCCGTGGATACGCGAGAAAAGGTCGCGACTCCTGGGCGCGGGCCGCAGCGACATCTCGGGAATCTTGAAGATTTTACCTTCGTACGAGAAGCGCTCTTTGGAAAATGCCAGGCTCAGGATATCCAAAGTTTCGTCGAAGCGCTGCCGACTCTCCTCGCGCGGGACGCCGACGGCATCGAATTCCGATTTGGCAACACCGCGCCCCAGGCCGATGGTGGTGTAACGGCCGTTCGAGAGAATATCGAGATACGCGATCTGGTGGGCGAGACGGACGGGATGCCACCAGGGAGCGACGGCGACCATCGTTCCCAAACTGACGTGCTGAGTGCGGCCGGCGAAGTACGTGAGCACCTGCAGCGGATTGGGCGTCATTCCGTAGGGAGTGCCCTGATGCTCGGGCGCCCAGATGCCGTCAAAGCCCAGCGGCTCGGCCAGGTCTCCGATGGCCAGTCCCGCTTCTACGCACTCGTAATCGGGCGTGGCCGGAGCATGCTCGAAATTCCTGCTCTGGAAACGATCCCAGTCCTCGGAGTTGTGTGCGAAGACGCCTAGATTCACTCTCATTCGTGATATTCCCTGCCTCGCATCCCGCGAGCTTTGGATGCCGGGCCCAAGCTCTAACGACCGCCACCGGCGGCCTCTGACGAGGCGTGATGTTGCAGCGTCGACCGCCACTCTGCGGCCCGTGATCTCAAATATTGACGAGCGTCGTCCAGCTCGGCGTCGCTCAACTCCTCGAAGCGCGGCATCCCATTGGGGACCAGCGCGCCGTCATGGACGACGCGCCGAAAGGCTTCCCGAGAAAGCGGGATGCCGGACGCCCGAAGATCCGGCGCGGCTCCCGCCGCGGCCGCGCTCATCCCGTGGCAAACAAAGCAGTGCATGCCAAACACTCGCGCGCCACGCGAGGCCTGCGCATCGACTGGATGATAATCCGGATCGTCGGCCGGTCTGAGGCTCTTGGCTTCCTTCGCCGGCAAAGTCGCCTTACCGTCCAGCACGAAGGTGAGCACACGGCGCGGAGTGGTGCGGTAATCGATGTGATATTTAGCAAGCGGTTCGCCCCACATGGCCGCACTCGTGCTCAAGCCGCTCAACACCGTGATGTACTGGCGCCCTTCTACCGAATAGCTGATGGGCGGCGCGAACACAGGCGCGTTCGCGTCGAACGACCATAGCCGCTTTCCCGTGTCCGCCGCATAGGCATTGAGGCTATCGATTTGCCCCTGAACCACGAGATTGCCGGCGGTGGCCATGGCGCTGCCGCTTTCGGGGCCCGGCGTCGGCTGCGCCCAGACCCGCTTCTGCGTGACGGGGTCCCATGCCTCTAGACGGCTCGTGTGCTCGAGCGGATCATTCAATTCGGGCAGAGTATTCATGGTTGCACCTTGAATGGTCCAAACCGGCGAATCCTGCCGCCAGCGGTCATTCTCCACCTCCCAGTCGGCCCAAGTCATGGCCCCTTCGCGAGCGGGAATGTAGGCGAGCTTTGTCTGCGGGCTGAAGGCCATGGGGTACCACCCATGGCCTCCGCCGGAGTATGGCCACATCGTGAAGGTCGTGCCCTTAGGGTAGCGGGCGGCGGGATTCTCCACCGGCCTGCCGGTCTTCAGATCTATCTTGGTAGCCCAATTCACTTTGACGAACGGCTCGGCAGAAATAAGCTTCCCATTGACACGGTCGATGACATAAAAGAACCCGTTCTTCGGCGCCGTCATCAGTACCTTGCGCGTCTGGCCGCCGATCGCGAGCGAGGCGAATTCCATATCGTTGGTCGCCGTATAGTCCCAGCTTTCCCCCGGGTTGATTTGGTAATGCCACTTATAGGCACCGGTGTCGGCATCGAGCGCCACGAGCGAGCAGAGAAACAAGTTGTCTCCTTTGCCCGCGCTGCGCGCTTTGTGATTCCAGGGCGAGCCGTTGCCGACGCCGACGATCACGGTATGGGTCTCCGGATCGTAGGACATGGCGTTCCAGACAGTGCCCCCGCCGCCATACTTCCACCACTCGCCTGCCCAGGTTTTGGCCGCCATCTCCATGGCTTTGTTCTCGAAGCCATTGGCCGGATTGCCGGGGACGGTATACCAGCGCCAGAGGAGCTTTCCGGTCTCGGCATCATACGTGCTGACATAGCCGCGCGTCGGCCCCTCGTCGGCACCGCCGAAGCCGATGATGATCTTGCCGTCGAAGGCCCGCGGCGCACCGGTGATGTAGCTCTGATCGTCCGGCGAGGTGGTCAGAACCGTCCACACCGGCGAGCCGGTGCGTGCATCGATGGCGATCAGGCGGCCGTCCGCGGTGCCCAAATAAATCTTCCCATTCCACCAGGCGATGCCCCGGCTTCCCCAGGCTGCCCTTATCTTAGGTCCCGCATGTTCCGGCGTCTTGGCGTCGTACTGCCACAGTTGCCGGCCCGTCTTGACGTCGACGGCATGAACGATGCCCCAACCCGTCACAAAATAGAGCGCGCCGGCGATCTCGAGAGGTGCGCTGACCGTGTTGCCTGGCGGCAAATCGATGAACCAAGCGAGAGCCAATCGCGAAATGTCTTCTGCATTGATCTGTGTCAGCGGACTGAAATGTTGCTCGCCGTACGTCCCGCCTGGTCCGGCCCAATCGACGCCGGGACTGTTATCGCTGAGCCGGGCGTTATCTGCCTCCGCCGCTACGGCGGGCGCGTTGCCGACGGCAAGAAGCCAGAGGGGTAACATGATACCGATGACAAAAGGACGGATCGCTCTCCGACCTGGCACCCCTCGCAGCAATTCGTCCATTGATGTCTCGCACTCCTGGTTACAAGGGCCACGCCCGAGCGGCACTCATCCTAGCGTTTCACAAGCAAAATCAAACTAATAAACCACAAGATCAATGGGCGGTCTCGATAGTTGGCACGCACTTTTAGATCTTTCGCGCACCTCGGAGTCAGAGCGAGGTTCAATCGACACCGATCTTCTTCATGTTCCGGCGCGCCATGACGATCCATAGCGGATCCGCGCCGGCCGGCGAGCGATCCAACACGGTTGGTGTCTCATAGCCGCCGGCGTTGCCAAAATAGGTCTGCACGACCTCCAGCCGCTGCCTTGCCGGCAGAACGTGCCAGGCTCTTATGGCCTTTGTCGGGAAACACCGATGCGAGAGCGCGATTACGTGCAAGCCTCCCTGCCGCAAGACTCGCGCGCAGGATCGAAAGACCTCCACAGGACGCGTCAAGTATTGAATTGATACGGCGTTCACGACGGCGTCGAAAGTCGCGGTGTCGTATGGAAGCTCGGGTTGAAGATTAAGATCCTGGACGATGTAATCGGTGAGCCGGGAATTCTTGGCGAGTTCGAGGGAGTTCATACCGAGTCCCGCTATCCGCGCGAACTCCACATCTTCCGGTAGATGGGATACCCACGATGACATGAGGTCGAGAATCGCGCCATGCTGCGGAAGAAGCTCGCGGTAGACCTGCGTGAGCGCGGCGATCGTTTCTGCGTCGATGTGCACCACAAAGCGCGGCATCGAGTAAAAGTGCGCGTCGTCGGTTTCATCCTGTCGATCGAAGAAGGTGGACGGCAGTTCAAGCTCCGGGGACATGACAAGAGTCTAGCAGTAGCGCCGCGGCCGTCGAATAGCGCGCCGTTACTTCCTCAAACCGAAGCGGGTCTTTATGATGCAAGTCGATGAGTAGCATCCAGAAAGTCCACCTGTCCGTGCCCGAGGAGGAACTCGTTGCTTTAAGGCAGCGCCTCAACAACACGAGGTGGCCGGACGCAGAGACCGCCGACGATTGGTCGCAGGGTGTTCCCATGGCGCGAATGCGCGCTCTCAGCGAACGTTGGGCGGGCGCCTATGACTGGCGCCGCTGTGAAGCCATGCTCAACCACTTCGGACTCTATGCGACCGAGATAGATGGTCTACTCATACACTTCCTTCATATTCGTTCGCGGCGCTCGAGTGCGCTGCCGCTGCTGCTGACCCACGGTTGGCCGGGCTCCATCATCGAATTCCACAGGGTGATTGAGCCCTTGGTGACCGGAGAACCGGACCAGATCGCGTTTGACCTGGTGATTCCCTGCCTGCCCGGCTACGGCTTCTCCCAGAAGCCGAAAAGCCCGGGTTGGACCGTAGAGCGGATTGCGCGAGCCTGGGTCACGTTGATGGCAAGGCTGGGGTATGAACGCTACGCTGCCCAGGGCGGCGACTGGGGCGCGGCGGTGACTGTCGCAATGGCCAGACTCGCGCCTGCGCAGTTGGCGGGCATTCATCTGAATATGCCGCTGGTCATCCCGCCCAATTCGGAACGCGGCGAGCCCGATGCGGAGCAGCTGTCGGCTTTGAAAGCGCTGGAGCTCTATCGCCGGGATGAAAACGCCTATGCCCGCCTGCAGGCGACACGTCCGCAGACGATAGGCTACGGCCTGGTCGACTCGCCGATTGCGCAAGCTGCGTGGATTTACGAGAAATTCTATTTCTGGTCGGACTGCAGAGGAGATCCGGATGGGCTCTTCACGACCGATGCGCTGCTGGACAACATCATGTTGTACTGGCTGCCCGGTACCGGCGCTTCGTCCGCCAGACTATATTGGGAAAGCTTTCGGAATGCGTTCGGTCCCAGCGTTCTCGATCTGCCGGTGGGTTGCAGCATCTTTCCGAAAGAGATCATACCCGCTGCGCGCCGCTGGGCGGAGAAGTACTATCGCAACCTCATTTATTGGAACAAGCTCGAGCGCGGCGGTCATTTCGCTGCATTCGAGCAACCTGCGCTGTTCGTCCAAGAGATGCGCAACTGCTTTTCCCGGCTACCGTGAACGATCCGCGGCGTGAGCGGGTATTTGCTGCGCGTTGCCGCGGGCGATCTCTCAGAATGGCTTCCAGGCGCCCCCCACGTCGGCCTCGGGTATGATCCCGAAGCTGTTTGTCACCATCGCCATCAGGGAATAGTTCGCCACCACGAAGACCACCTCCATCAGTTGCTCCCTCGTGTAGCGCCCGGCGAGCGTCGCCCAGGTCGTATCTGAGATGCAGTGATCGGCGATCAACTCATTGGACGCCCGAACGAGGGCCTGTTCGAACTCCGACAGCAGTACGCCGTCAGTGGCAGCGGACCGCATCTCCTCGTCGGAGAGACCGGCGGTGCGACCAATGTGAACGTGATGAACCGCTTCGTAACGCTCTCCGCACAATTCGCCTGTCCTAATGATGAGGATTTCGCGTTCTCGCGCGGGGAGAGTGGAACCGTAGACCAGTTGCTCGGCGAAAGGGATCCAGCTGCGGTATAGGGCGGGATGATTCACGAGTGCCCTCACGATGTTCAGGTCGCCGCGGGGGCTGCCACGGCCCCCGCCTAGTTGCGCCTGTTCGTCCGTGAACTCGGCCGTTGGAATGAGCGGGATACGAGGTGAGTGGGACATGCGGGTTTCCTTGCCTGGCTAGATGCTTCAACAGAAGGCGGGAAGCACCTTCTTTGCAAACGTCTCGGCAAACTTCGCGTAGGTCTTCAGAGGCATTCCCGACGGAACCTGCATGCAAAAGGCCTCGATGGGAGCTAACGCCTGCCGGCTACGAATGTAGTTGATCGCATCCTCCGGCCTCATGGCCTTGATCGCCCCGCTCTTTTTAAAGGTCTCGAAATCCATCCGATTGATGTAATTCTTTCCCCAATCCGTGTCCTTCTGCCATTCAGCGTAGGTGTTTATCTGATAGTAGCAATGGGGCGCGATTTCGTTGAGCGCGGCCTCGGGATCATCGGACACAACAGACCACATATCGGCGGCATCGAGCGATACGATGCGGGCCATCGATTCCGGCTTGCCGCACGCCTTTACCGCTTCAACGTACGCGGGCCAGTTCGCTAACGGCCCAGCGTAGCCGTCGCCAAGCCGCGCGGCGCGTTTCAAGCCTGCAGGCGCCACGGCACCGATGAACATGGGGATTCTAGGTTTTTGGACGGGAAGCGGGAAGATTCGCGCTTTCCTGATATCGTAGAATTCGCCCTTGTAGGTAACGGTCTCTCCCTCCCAGAGCCGTCGCACGATCTCGAGTACCTCATCGGAGCGCTTACCGCGTGTCTTGGATTCGATACCGTATGCCTCACACTCGAATTTCAAGTATCCGATTCCCATGCTCAACTCGAGGCGGCCATTAGAGATGTTGTCGAGCACGGCCGTGTCCTCGGCAAACCGAACCGGATGGTAATGCGGCAGGAGCCCAACACCCGTCCCGATGCGCATCTTTTTGGTCCGGGCCGCTACCGCGGCCCCCATCATCAACGGCGAAGGCAAGTAGCCATCATCGATTCCGTGGTGCTCTGCAAACCAGCAATTCCCGAAACCGAGACTCTCCGTCCACGCTATAAACTCCAGCGTCTCGGCGTAAAGATCAGGGAACGGTTTGTGCCAGTCCGTCGGATTCCTGACATCGAAGCCGAAGCCGAACCTCAATGGCGAAGACATCGAATTTCTCCCCTGCAAGATCGTGATCACTAAACGGGAAAGAGAACGTACACCCAGCCTTCTTGCGCGCCGCCTGCCGGGCCGGAATCCACTATCGCTCGGTATCTTACGGATGATGCACCTCGATAGCACTCCCGTCTCGACAATTGACGCCCTGATTTCGACAGGAGGTGCCGAATTGCCGGCAGGCAGGGGCCGCCTCGCCGGACATCAGGCACGAAATGTGGAATTTGCCACGCTTGGTGTAGAGCTAGCTGGTCGAGAAAACTGATAGTCTCACGAGCTACGCGTGCGGACGTGTTGAACAAATGCGAGGAGCCTCAAATGAGTGAATCCGCTGAGGGCGCGACGTGCCCTGAATTGGGCGGCGACACGGCGCTTCTGAATATGTCCCTCGCCGATCCGGCGATTCTCACGAAGCCAAATGACTATTACCGCGCCCTACGATCGGGCGATCCGGTTCACTATGACGAGAAGCTCGGCGTGTATATGGTCTCGCGCTACGCGGACTTGCAAGCCGTGTTCCGTGACCCGATCACTTTCTCTCAGGAAAAAGGATGGCACCAGCAGTTTGCTCGCGGCTACCTGGAGGAACTCAAGGAAATCCTGATTCGAGACGGCGGCGGGTATTTCCCCGAGGCAATCCTGCGTGACCCTCCGCGGCACGCGCGGGTTCGGCGCCTGATGGAGAAAGCCTTCAGCGGGCGCCGAGTCATGCTGCTCGAGCCCACGATCAGAAAAGTGATAGGCGAGCTGATCGAGAAAGCGGCGGATAGAGGTTACGCAGACGGCGTAACGGATTTCGCGATGCCCATGACGATCGCCATCATGTGCGAACAGCTGGGTGTAAACCATCGCGACGGCGAAAAGATCGAGAAGTGGTCTCGCGCCTACACCGCACAGGTTGGCGGACTGCAGGATCGTGCCACGATGCTGGAACACGCAAAGCAAATTTGCGATCTGCAAAATTACATCATTGCCCAAGTGCGGGCGCGCCAGGCGAACCGCACCGAGGACATGATTTCCGATCTGATCTATGCCCGCCTCAACGACGAAGAGAATCCCACCCTGACATTCGAAGAGATCGTAGCCCTGGCACGCGCCATGCTTGTCGGCGGCAACGACACGACCGCCACGGCCTTATCCAACCTGCTGCTCCTCATCGCCCGGAACCCTGCACTCGCGGCGCAGCTCGAGGAGTGCATGGGCGACTCTGTGCGACTTGGACGTTTTGTCGAGGAGCTCCTGCGCATCGAGCCGCCGGTCCGAGGGCTCTTCCGCGTGACGACCAAAGAGGTGGAGCTCGGCGGCAAAGTGCTCCCGGAGGGGGCTTACGTCTGCATGCTGTTCGCATCAGGCAACGATGATGAGGCGGTATTCGACTGTCCTCGATCTTTTAATGCGGACCGCAAGAACCTTACAAAGCACATGTCCTTCGGTGGCGGAGTGCACTTGTGCGTGGGCATGGCTCTTGCGCGAATGGAGATCAAAGTCGCCGCGGTAGAGTTGATGACGCGCCTGAAGGACATCAAGCTCGCCGTGCCGATCGAGGAGATCAGGTATGTGCCGACTGTCGCGATATTGAGCATGAAAAACTTGCCGCTCATATTTTCGCGAAGGCCATGAATATCTCGAGAATCCAGCCGCTTCGAACCCGTAGCTGCGCGCGCCCGGCTTAACGGCGGGGACGACACGCAACGACCACCAGTCGCCGTCACTAGCGTCGACTCCCGGAATTTCCGGATTTCGGCCGTCCGCGGCGAGGACTTCGCGCTCCTCGAACGGCACGGCTCGCATAAGAACCGGTACCGCGACTGGGGCACCCCCAGGGCTCTCCTGCCACTTCCAGTTCGCATAGAAAGCAAATAATTTCAATAGCTTGCACTTTTTGGCGCAGCCTCTACACTTTGCTGAAACCAGCGAACGGCAGCTTCGAGAGACGTGCGCGAGACCGCGCGCCGCACCGCTGCACACCCACATCGCCGAGCAGATCGGGGAGCGCGCGGGCCGGTGCCACCACTGGCCGACCGAACCTTCGACCTCGGCGTGCGTCCTACATGGCGACCCTTTTTGTGACAGCATCGCAGTACGTGAGATCGCTCAGCCCCTCCTCTTAATTTCGGAAGCCAGGAAGTATTCAAGTGCAACGACAAGTACACGGTTCGTCCCCCTTTATCGGCGTTTCCGCAGCGCGCAGCGCGATCGCAGCAAGCGTGCTTGCTCTGGCGGCATGCGGTGGGGACTCGAACGGGCCTCCCCTGAATCTCTCAGGCACGGTGAGCGGGTTGACTACCAGCGGGCTGTCCCTGACCACCCTCGGCGTAAACCTCGAAATCAAGGCGGGCGCAACGAGTTTCACCTTCGGCCCGATTCTCACCGACGGGGTGGTCTATGACGTCACCGCGCCGAACCAACCCGCGGGACAGCTCTGCACCGTGGCAAACGGCAGCGGCACGGCGACTACGGCCAATATCTCCAATGTGGTGGTGACTTGCTCGAATCAAACCTTCAATGTCGGCGGCACAATCAGCGGCCTGACCGCCGCGGGGCTGGTGCTGGCAAACGGCAGCGATACGCTGAGCGTGCCAGCCGGAGCGTCTTCCTTCACGATGCCCACGGCGGTCGCGTACGGCAGCGATTATAAGGTCACCGTGACCACACAACCGACCGGCCTGACCTGTGACGTGGCCAATGGCACGGGAAGTGTGGGGGCCAACGCCGTCACGAACATAGCCGTCACATGCACCGATCCACCGCTCAGTGTAGGTGGAAGCATCAGCGGCCTCGAGCACGCGACGGGGCTGGTACTGGTTAATGGCACCGAAATGTATGCCGTGCCAGCGGGTGCCACGAGCTTCAGGCTCAATACGCCGGAGTCCTCGGGCAGCACCTATGCCGTCCGCGTGCAATCTCAACCGACGGGGATGACCTGCTCGGTCAGTCAGGGTCGCGGAACGATCCCGACTCACAATGTCAGCGATGTCTCGATTACCTGTTCAGATGAGGCATACAGCCTCGGTGGAACGGTGGCCGGGCTCGCCTCACCGGGCCTCGTGCTGAGCGACGGCAGCAACACCTACAGTGTGCCGGTCAACGCGACCAATTTCACCATGCCCACAGCTGTTGCCTATGGCAGCAGATACACAATCGCGGTAGAGACACAGCCCGCGGGGTTGACCTGCACGATCAGCGGCGGCACAGGCACCGTGCCCGCCAGCGCTGTCACGGACATGGGGGTGACGTGCGCCTCGACCAGCTACACCTTGGGAGGAGCAATCTCCGGGTTGAGGACCTCTGGACTGGTACTAACCGACGGCATGGATGACCTTTCGGTCGCGGCCAACGCCACCCAGTTCTCGATGCCGAACGCTCTCGCCTACGGCAGCGAATATGCCGTAACTGTAAAAGCTCAGCCCAGCGCCGGAACCTGTCAGATCACTCATGGCACCGGCACGGTGAGCGGACACGTCAGCACGGTACAAGTCACCTGCTGAGCGCCCGCCCCGGCGCCGTGCAGACGCAGAGGCGGCGGACGAGCGTCAGCGCTGAGTGAGTGCTCGGCGTGGGGCGCCGGCTTCCAGCGCCAGTGTTTTGATATCGTTGAACATCACTTGCGGCTGCAAGAAGGCTAGCGAGTAGACCTCTCTAACCTCACCGCGGGCGTCGATCAGAAACATCTTCAGCATGTGGTGCAGTGTGCGCGTGGCACGGCCTTTCTCGTCCACATCTACGCTGACGTCCTGACCGAAGTCATCGAGTACGGGGAGGAGATCCGGTACACGGCGCGCCGTCAAGAAGCGCCACTCGAATTTTGGATCGATCGTAAATTCTTGAGCGTAACTCGCGAGCACGGCGGGCGTGTCGTGGGTGGGGTCCAAGCTGACACTGACGAAACGAACACGCCCCGTGAGCGCGCGGTCATCTCGCACGCGATCGCGCAAGTTAGCGAGCGTCGTGTGGGCAAACGGACAACCTAGGGGGTCGACGCAATACGTGTAGAAGAATGTCAGCAGAGTGATCTTGCCTTGTGTGAGCGCCGAGAGCCTGACCGCATGACCCGTGCTATCGAGTAATACGGCCTCGGTTATACGCTGGATATTCTGCAACCTATAACTGCCCGGCGGCGGCGGCGAGAACTCCATGCGCGGCGCCGACGGCACGCCGGGGTCTACGGTGGCGCTCGCTATACCGGCGATGCCGACGAGGGACTGCGCCAACATGGCGGCGGCCAGCGTCCCGAGCGGGCGCATCAGCGTACAGACGCGCCCACAAGTGATGCCACGTGCTGCGGCTTGGCGGTGAACTTCATATGATGCGGGCGACCGAGTTGTTCCTTGGTGAAGTCGACTTCGAACGCGGGTGTAAGCTCCTTGCCGTCCCAGTTGAATGCGCGCAGGAACTGCTCGTTGTCCTTGCCCTGTTTATCCCACTTCGACAGCAGGCTGGAGGTGATGTAGACGCGGTGGCCGTCCCAGCTCTGGGACACCATATTCACCTGGCTGCCGGTATGCTTGCTGTAGGTTTGCCGCGGATGCTCGGGATCGGTCAGATCGAAATAATGCGTGGTGCCATCCATGAAGGTATTCACCCACAAGCCCTTCGCATCCGCCGTAATCGAAATATCCACGGGCAGGGGTATTTTGGCTGGATCGCCGATCGCGGCGACATCCTTTGCAGCCCACACCCCACGGGCATCGCGCCTGACCAGCCAGAGCTGCGAGGTCAGCGCCGTGGCAGTGATCGCCCAATTCTGGCCTTCCGGCAAGGCCCAGCGAATCTCGAGCGGCGCTCCCGGCACCGCGAGAATCCGCTCCGGTTCCATGGTCTTGAGATTCCACATCACCATGGTATTGCCGAAATGCTTCATCGCCTGGGGGTCTTTCACCACCTCGCCCAAATCGCGCATGTAGTTGTTCCAGCCGGCGAAACTGGACGTCAACAGGGCGTTCTTCGCGGGATTGACCGCGATGTCGTAACCGTAGCCGTCGCCCTTGACTTGATTGATCGTGGACGTGGGCATGTCGTATTTGGCGACGAAATCACCCTTGTTGTTGTATACCGACATCCCGGTCACGCCACCCTTGTCCGCCACGTTCGATAAGTTGCCGATCAGCATGCGGCCGGGCAGCGCGTAGAACGTATGGGGTCCGACGTAACCGGTCTTCGCCGACAGATCGCCGATCATCTTGACGAGTTTCGGATGGGAGGGATCCGTGCCCACATCGAACACGTAGATCTTGCTGTCGTCGAGTCCGCCGGCCCAGAGATATTTGCGGTCGTCCGTGAATCCCATGTGATGCGCTTCGCCGCGGCCGCCGACGGAAACCTTGTCAATGACTTTTCCGTAGGCTTTGGACGAGGGATTCGCATCGATGGTGACGAGCTTGTCCGATCCGTCGCCCAGGCCGGGCACGCCGAGCGTCCACACATGCACGAAATCCTCCTGGCCCTTGATCAGCCCGGACATGTAGGGCGAATTGCAAGTCTCGTCGGCGTAGGACACGTTTGCGGCGATGCTGAGGATAGCGGCAACGCCAAAGCTCAAGACCCATCGGTTCTCGATTCGCATGACTATTTCTCCCAGGGCTGCCTGCCTTTGGACAAATTGCCGCTATACGCCGTGAAAAGCAAGCCGACGGCCGTTTCCCCGGATTCCGGCCGCCCCGATCAAATCGCACGGCCGTGGAACGCCCAATTCCCCGGCTGGCACCGGTTATGACGACGACCGAGTTTGTCATTTGCTGTTTCTCCTTCGGCCCACACAGGACTCAGCGCTGCTGTTGGGACAAAAACTCCCTCATCGCCGACGCAATGGGCTCGGCGTGCGTTTCCAGCGCGAAGTGCCCGGTATCGAAAAATCGGATGTCCGCACGCGGCATGTCTCGCTTGAATGCGGTCGCGCCCGCCGGCAGAAAGAAGGGGTCGTGCTTGCCCCATACGGCAAGGAAGGGGGGCTTGTGCGTGCGGAAAGAATCTTGGAATGCGGGGTACAACAAGATGTTGCTCTTGTAGTCTCCAAATAAATCGAGCTGTATCTCATCAGCGCCCGGACGCGCGAGATAGAAGTTATCGAGCGACCAACCGTCCGGTGATACATAAGCCGCATCGGGTACACCATGGGTGTACTGCCAGCGTGTCGTGTCCGGAGCGAGAAAATTGCGCAGGGCGTTACGATTGGCCGTCGAGGGGGCTTCCCAATAGGCGCGGATGGGGTTCCAGCCATCGCTTAGCCCCTCCTCATACGCGTTGCCGTTCTGAGAAATGATCGCGGTAATGCGCTCCGGGTGCCACGCTGCGAGTCGAAATCCCGTCGGGGCGCCATAGTCGAACACGTAGAGCGCGAAGCGGTCGAACCCCACTAACTCGGTGAATCGGTCGATGACACGCGCGATGCTGTCAAACGTGTATTTGAATTGACTTCGTGCCGGCATATCCGACTGACCGAAACCTGGCAGGTCGGGCGCCACTATATGGAAACGATCGGCCAGGAGCGGGATCAAATCCCGGAACATGTGACCTGCACTGGGGAAACCATGGAGCAGCAGCAGCTTGGGAGCGTTGGCCGCTCCCGCCTCCCGATAAAACACCTTTAGGGCGTCGACCTCAACGGTACGGTACGTAACGGTTGACATGGCATTGGTTCCTTATTCGATGCGTGAGTCAGGACGGTTGTCATGGACCGCTTCCAGAATAACGTCGACCACCGTTTTAGGTGCGGTGACGATCGGCGTATGGTCCACAGGGTGCGAGTGCACCCGAGCTTTCATGCGATCGGCCATGAACCGCTGCGTCTCCTGAGCGATCATCCGGTCCTGCTCGGCGATGAGAAACCAACTCGGGTGGATCTGCCAGAGCGGCCGCTCAGCGGCGACGCCGATGCAGGCTGGGGAGATCGGTCGCTGCACGGCGGAGAGCCACGCTTGTTCCTCACGGGTTGCGTTCTGAGCAAATGCCGTGGCGAAGGCATCTGAAGGGAGCCAGATGAGCCCATGACGATCGGGTGCGAGCTTCGGCGCCAGGGGGTGCGGAGCCGCCCGATAGAATACGTCGGCGACCGTCTCGCCTTCCGCCGGTGCAAGGCCCGCAACGTAGATCAGTGATTTGACCCGCTCATTGCGGGTCGATCCGATGACCGCACCGGCGTAGGCGTGACCGACGAGCACGAGTTTCCCGCCGACGCGCTCCGACGCCCGATCGAGCGCGGCTACGTCATCCGCCAACGAAGTGAGAGGTAATCCAGCCGCAATCGTGGTGACGCTCTTCGCTTCCAGCAAATCGATCACCTTGCGCCAACACGATCCGTCGGCCCAAGCTCCATGGGCGAGAACGACACTTACACCACTTCCGGACACTTCTGCCTCCTTGATGATTGAACGTTGTCTGCCCTGCCCGGGCTTGCTGTTGGACGGCACGACATAACCTGCTCACATGGTCTTTGAAGGTTATGCAGAAGAGCATAACTTGTCAAACGCAATTAAGGCAGTTATGGTGCGACGCCATAGAGGTGCTTTCCATGTCCCATAAGCCCCCTGCCCTATTCATCACTGATTCGGCGGGGCTGAATTTTCTAAATTCCGTCGCGACTCCGCTCGATACCGAAATTGACTGGATCAGCGATGGCGGGGAGTTGCTGACGTGGTTGGAGCAGGCGCATCTTGTGCCGGCGGACGTACTCGATGCGATGCGCAGGCAGGCAAAGCCGGGGGAAATCGACCGGGTCGCCGCGCAGGCGCGGGGTCTGCGCGAATGGTTCAGGACATTCGTCCGCGAACACAGAGGCAAGCCACTGAAGGCCTCCGCTGTCGCCGATCTCGAGCCGTTGAATCGACTACTTGCCCGCGATGAAGGTTTCGGACACTTAGTGGCGCTTGGGCGCGGGAAAACTACAAAAATTGAGCTTCAGAGAGCGCGGCGCTGGCGATCACCGGAATCGCTTCTCCTACCCATTGGCGAAGCGCTGGCGAAGTTGCTCGCCGAGGAAGACTTCTCGGACGTGAAGGCCTGTGAGGGGACGACCTGTACGCTGATGTTCGCCGACCGCACGCGAGGTCGTTCGCGCCGATGGTGCAGCATGGAGATCTGCGGCAATCGCGCGAAGCAGATTGCCCACCGACATCGCTTGAAGATGTCGCGCTGAGCGCAGGCACTCATCTGTCCCGGCTGGTGTCGCGATACTCCGCCTAGCGTTGGGCTTGGAGGTTCGATGACGGTGGAAGCCAGATCTGGCGTCGGATCACCCTGGTTTGCGCCTGATGAGGGCCGGTTTCGGCGATCGCGACGTAAAAATAGGAGCGCTGCGATCGCATTGATTGTGGCAATAGCCGGACGTACAAGCGCGTCGTGCGATAGCCGTCGGGGAAGGTTTGGATCGCCACGGCCTCAGGCACGTAGTCGACGTCTGGCTTTGCCGTGGCGGGTTCGGTCCACCACGTGAACGAGTGATTTTTTTGCAGCAGGTTGCGATGGAGTCGAATTTCGGCGAAATGATCATCCGATCTCACCTGGGAAGGCTCCACCGAGATCACAACAGGAGCCGCCCTTGCCACCACCGCCTTGGCTTGCGGCGCGACAGACGCAATGTCCTTTCTTGCAGGAGCGCTCGCTTGCGTCGCGACGAGATTGTCCGCCGGCGGTTCACCCGCCGACGGTTCATTGGCCGGGGCAGATGTGAGGTCCGGACTCGCGGCTAGCGAAGGTGCTGGGGAAGGCGCGTCAATAGTCTTCGGTGGAGCAGTCGACCTCAGCTGCGCCAAGACTCCTGCAGTTGTCAGGCTCACGACCAAAAATAGGGCAGCCGCGCGCCACGGCATCCTGGATTGCTGCTGACCGTCCGACTGCGTGAGTTCTAGCAGTGGCGTCGCCGAATGCTCGTGCGCTCTGTCTTTCATCAATCGATGCATCCATAAACGCACGCTGATTGAACGTCCCGCACGATGCCAAGACAGGCCTTTCTGCAGGGCTCTCCATTGCCGACCGGTGAGGCCGGGAGGGCGTACTACGCTCACGCCGTAATCCCGTGCCAGCGTGGCGGGCCGCGACTCAAAAGGATGCGTTCCCGCCAGCAGCTCATAACAAATGCAGGCTAGCGCATAGAGGTCGTCGCGCGGATCTGCGCGACGACCCTCCAATTGCTCGCAGCTGGCATAAGCGGGCGTCCCATAATTGGGAGTGTGGTCGGCATGCTCCGACTGCGCCGTGACCGCCGTGAAGCTGGCACCGAAGTCCAGGATGCGGAGCTCACCCTCGCGGGTGACGAAGATGTTTCGCGGCTTAAGGTCGCCATGAACAACCCCGCGCTCGTGAGCGTGTGCCAATCCTGCGCCAAGTTGCTGTATCAGCTGCCAAGCCTGCGATTTGCGCATCGTTGCGGGACGGAAGCGTTCAATTACGTCGCTCAGCGGCTCGCCGTCAAGCAGTTCCATCGTGGAAAAGATCACATCCCCGTCGCAGTCCAGTTCGTAAACATTCACTATGTTTCGATGGGATAAAATTTGACTGCAGTGAAACTCGAGGCGCAAATCCGCCAGAGTCTGTTCCGAGCAATCTCCCCCTGCGTGTAATACCTTTAACGCGACATATTGATGCGTTTCGGGAAGCGTCGCCCGAAAGCGATCGAGCGCCTTGAACACCGCCCCTTTGCCGCCAGCTCCGAGCCGTGCCTGCAAGACATATCGATCGCGCAGAACGTCGCCGACGGCTATGGAAGATAGGGAGTCAGGAGTCGCCGGCGCCGATCCTGCCTTATCCAGATCCAGATCAATCGTTGAATCATTCGTGACATCGGACATAGATGTCGCCCTATTTTCGCCGTCGGGATACGAGATTCGAAGCTCCATCAATCAGCCTTGGTCAACCGACTTTGACCTAGCAGAGAGGCTAGCATGTCGCGATTCTCGCTAAGTGTATGTAAGAAAAAGCCGCCTTGTGGAACCGGTTGCCTTGGCCGCTCCCGCACGATGGCGGCATCAGCATATCGCGCGCGAGCGCGGCCATGAGGGGTGCGCCTCGAAATCGGCGGCCCGTGCAGGGATCCAAAACCATGACCATTGATTAGGAACATCTTCGCCAGGGAGTCGATGAGACCTTTAAAAACAGTCACTTATACCATAATTTGACCAGCTTTTCGAGGTAGGCCGCTGAATTTCACAGATCTCCAGATTCTAATGCGGCAGGTCGGGTGACGTCGTTTAGCGACGTCCGCGATCTGGGTGACCCGTAGGCGTCACTAATCGAACCGCGTAGCATCTATAGCGGCGCCAAGCGCATTTGCGCGTGAGGTTTCACCCGCTGCCGGCAACCGGTGCCCGCCACGACGAACCAAAACTCTGGGGTATCGTTCCATGATTGTAGAGCTCACGTCGAGCGTGTGGGTCGAGCCGCCACGCCCCGGGTGCCTCGCCAGAGCTCGCGTGGAATCCCGCACCGATGTTGAAGAGATTGAGCGTCTTGATTTCCACGCGCTCCTTCCGGCTTGGACATTACTGGCGGCGCTTGAGCACACCGCGGCGTCATGGCCTGAAAAGGCCGCGATCGTCGCCCTGGATCGGGACGATCCGACGAGGATCGCCCGGCAAATCACCTACGCCGAGCTGATCGGCGCGGTCAAGGCCGCCGCGAATCGGCTGCATGCGGTGTCAGCCGGCGCACCCCCGGTCGTGTCGATTCTGACGCCGCTGCTACCCGAGGCATTCATTACCTTATGGGCCGGCGCCACCGCCGGCATCGCGAATCCGATCAACCCATTCCTGCGGCTGGAGCACATAGCGAGCATCATGAACGCCGCAGGAACCACTGTGCTCGTGTGCGGCAACGAAGCGCACGGCGACGGTGCGTGGAAGCATGTCGAGGAGTTGCGGGCCCGCGTTCCGTCATTGCGCGCCGTGTGGGTCGTCGGGAGCGCCGAATCCGACTCCTTTGACCGGCAGATCGCATCGGCCGCCAATGATTGGTTGGAATTCGAGGCCTCACGGGACGACACCCGAACGGTCGCTCTGCTGCACACCGGCGGGACCACGGCGGCGCCCAAGCTCGTACAGCAGACGCAGCGTGGGCTACTTCTCAACGCGTGGTGCAGCGGAGCCTGGCAGGGTAGCCATGCAGACGCGGTGGTCGCGAACGGCATGCCGATGTTTCATGTTTCCGGGTCCACGGTCTTGGGTTTGTCATCGATGCTCTTTGGCCAGACGATGCTGATCGTCGGTCCGGACGGCTATCGATGTTCTCGCGTCATCGCCCGTTATTGGGATCTGGTCGAAGCTCATGGTGTCAGTATCTCAGGATCGACGCCCACGACCGCGGCCGCGCTCCTCGCTGCCCATGGCGCACGGCGCGCTCCTGCGAAGTACGTGCACTTCGCCGGCGGTAGCACCGTCCCGATTCAGACCGCGCGTGAATTCGAGGACAAGTTTGGAGTTCCACTGTATGAGGTCTGGGGCATGACTGAGCTGCACGGTGGACTCATCTGGAATCCTGTCGCTGCGAGACCGCGCCTGGGCTCGATCGGTATCCCCTTTCCGTACCACAGGGCTCGCTGCCTCCCCGTCAAAGTCCGAAGCGTCGATGAGCCGTTGGCACGCGGCTCCGCGGGTGTCTTGGCGGTGAGCGGGCCATGCGTCACGCCGGGATATCTCAATCCGGCGCAAAATCGCGACCTGTTTCTCGGAGAGGGTGCGGCGCGCTGGCTCATTACCGGCGATCTGGCGATCATCGACGCGGACGGATATGTGTGGCTGCGCGGCCGCAGCAAGGACGTGATCATCCGTGGCGGTCATAACATCGACCCGCTGACGATCGAGGCGGCGCTTGTTACTCATCCGGCCGTATTAATGGCGGCTGCCATCGGCGAGCCGGATCGAGATAAAGGCGAGCTGCCGGTGGCCTACGTGCAGCTCAGACCGGGTACGTCCGCGACCGAGTGCGAGCTGCTCGCCCATTGCCGACGCGAAATCAGCGAGGCGGCTGCCACACCGCGACACGTCCGGGTCATCGAAGTCATGCCCCTGACCGCGGTTGGCAAGATCTTCAAGCCCGCACTGCGCCGGGATGCCAGCGAGCGCTGTGTCCATCGCGTCATGAGCCAGATCGGACCGTGCGAGGGCGTGACAATAGATGTTACCGAGCACGGCGGCGCCTTCTGCGTTGTCCTGCGGGGCGATGGGTCGAATCGAGAGCTGGTGAACCGCATCCGTTGTGCGCTCGGGCACTACGCCTTCCGAGTCGAAGTCTCTACCGACATCGGAATCGACCCTGCGAGCAATTGATCTTCGCTAGACGCAGAGTGCGGAGCTGACCCCACGAGATCGCTATGCCCAAATGGAGTCGTATATGAGTCATTCTCCCGACAGCACTGCCATTGATCATCCGGAAGCCGATGCCCGCTTGCTGAATGAAATTCTGCTTGGGCTCACCAGTGAGAAAAAGACGCTGCCGTCGAAGCTGCTCTACGATGCGACCGGTTCCGAGCTGTTCCAACGCATTACCGAACTGCCCGAGTACTACCTGACGCGAACCGAAAAGAAGTTGCTCGGGGCGCGCGCGGCCGACATCGTAGCCTCAGTGCCTCTTGAGGCCGGTCGCGAGCGCGCACTGGTGGAATTCGGGGCCAGCGACGAGAGTAAAGCAGTCTCGCTGCTCGATGCCGCGGAGAGTCATTTTTCGGCGTATCTTGCAATTGACATTTCCCCGAGCGTACTCGGACCCATCCGCACGCGCATGCAGGTGAGTCATCCCCAAATCAAGGTGGAAACATTGCTCGCCGACTTTTTGCAGCCCTTGGCGATGCCCGGGACGCTTCAGTGAAATGCATATGGTCGGGTTCCTGCCGGGAAGCACCGTCGGTCAATTCTCCCCTGCCGCCGTCGTTCAGTTTCTAGAGAATGTCCGACGCGCTCTTACGGGTGCGGCCCGGCCAGCCTTCGTGATCGGCACTGACCAATGCAGGGATGCTGGACGCGTGTTACCCGCCTATGACGATTCCGCCGGCATCAGTAGAGCGTTCAACCTCAACATATTGTCGCATATCAACCGTTTGGCCGGCGGCGATCTGGATCTGAACAGCTTCGGACGCAAGGTGCTGTGGAATCCTCGCGAAGAACGAGTGGAAATGTACCTTGAAAGTCGCTTCGCACAGAGCGCGCGGATCGCAGGGCGTTCGATCCGCTTTGCCGAGGGCGAAACAATCCAGACCGGAATCAGCTACAAATACGGAAAAGAGCGGTTCCTATCGATCGCCGCAGCCGCCGGCTGGAGTTCCGTCGGCTTCTGGCAAGATTCCGAGAAGCTGTTTGGAATTCACCTGCTTCAAGCACGCTAGCCGGTATGAAGGACGCTCATCCGATTCTGCTCCTCGTTCCCATCGCGGTTGGCTTCGCCGCCGTGATCTGCACGTTCCTCATTCACGCGTTGCCCTTGAGTGCGACAATCGCCTTCGTCCGCCGCGAAAAAAGACTCGGGCATCTCGGCCTCACCTTCTGGAGGGATATGGGGGTTGTTATGCGTACCATATTGTATGCGTTCGTGGCACACCTCATTGAGATAGCTCTCTGGGCGGTATTGTTCGTGATCTGCGGGGAATTTTCGGACTTCGCCACCGCCTTTTACCATTCCGCGGTTAATTACACATCCTTGGGGTATGGCGACATCATCATGAGTTCCACCTGGAAATTGCTGGCCCCCCTGGAAACGGCAGACGGAATGCTTCTATTCGGCGTATCGACCGCGATGATTTTCGCTGTAATTCAACGATTGGTTGAGACCAGATTTGCGGAGTTCAAGGAGTGAACATCGGATGAACAACCTTTCTCCCATAGTTCGCTGCCATAGTCATCGTACCGGGAGCCGCTTCGGCGAAAAGGTCCTCTAGTAGTGCGCGGTCGATTCAACATCGTCAGCCAGTCGCACGCCGGCGAATTGCCAACGCATCGCCGGCGGAAAGAAATTCCGGTAGCTCCGGCGGATGTGACCGCGCGGAGTCACACAGGAACCGCCGCGCAAGACGAATTGTCCCGACATGAATTTGCCGTTGTACTCGCCTACCGCACCCGCGGCCGGGTGAAAGCGGGGATACGGCAGGAAGGCGCTACGGGTCCATTCCCACGCATCGCCGAACATTTGACGTGGCAGCTCGGCGGTGACGCTCGCCGGTCTCGGGCGCAGGTAACCGGAGTCGGCGAAATTTCCCGCAAGTGGGACTCCGCGCGTCGCGTTTTCCCATTCCATCTCCGTTGGTAGCCGCCGATGCGACCAGGTGGCATAGGCGTCGGCCTCAAAATAGCTCACATGGGTGACGGGCGCGTCGAGGTCGAGTGGCTGGGCGCCGCGAAGGGTCATCGTCCAGTACACATCGTCGCGCTGCTCCCAATAGAGAGGCATTGTCCATCCCTGATCGCGCGAGGCCGCCCATCCCTCGGAGAGCCATAGCAATGGATCTCGGTAGCCCCCGTCCACGATGAACTCAATCCACTCGCGATTGGTGACCGGTCGGTCCGCAAGGCGATATGGCTCGATGAATACGCTATGGCGCGGTCCTTCGCAGTCGAAGGCAAAACCATCGCCCTCATGTCCGATCTCGACGAGCCCGCCGTCAAAGGGCAAATAGACCGGTGCGCGTACCGCCTGGGGCTCGAACAGAAGCGGCTCGGGTAGTTTGTAGGCAGGCTTCAATGGATTTTGCGCAAATAAATGCAAAATGTCCGTGAGGAGCAGCTCCTGGTGTTGCTGCTCGTGATGACAGCCCAATTCCACGAGTTGCGTGATTCTCGCGGAAGCATTCTCTTGCAGCAGCTTCTCAATGCCCGCGTCAACATGCTGACGATAGCCAAGGATCGTCTCGAGCGTTGGCCGAGTCAACAGGCCTCGGCGTGGGCGAGGATGGCGTGCGCCGACGGTCTCATAGTAGGAGTTGAACAAGAAATTAAAAGACTCGTCGAATATCCGGTACCCAGACAGATAAGGCACGAGCACGAAGCTCTCGAAGAACCACGTCGTATGAGCCAGATGCCATTTCGCCGGGCTGGCGTCAGGCATGGATTGCACCGTGGCATCAGCATCCGACAGCGGTGCGATCAACGCTTGGCTTGATTGTCGGACTGCGCGGAAGAACTGGGTCAATTCCGCGAATTCGCGAGTCAGACGTGTAGTGTGCGCAGAGTCCATCGATGTCACCTCAGTCGTGTCTTCATCAAAGTGGCCATGCAACGGCGCACGTCCTGCCTTAGCCGCACGACATGCTGAGCGATGCCTGTACGACACACCCATCCCTGATGAGTCTCCCTGACGCCGACATGCTACTCGACCTGGCGCCGGCCGGATCGCCGATGCTAACGAGTATCCGGATGTCGGAATCTTCCGACAGGCGAAGGAATTCCCTGCGTAACTATCCAGGTAAAGCACGCGTTCGTACTTGCTCCTTAACCGAAGAATGCGCACACCATCCATCAGACCGGATCCGGCAAGGCGAAGATATTGAACGATGGTAGCGACCCGGCACTTAAGTTTCAGCGTGGGGGCGAGCTGATAGCAAATGTCCGCCCGATACCGTCGTGCCATCAGCCGCGACAAAGAAAACTGAGATATGATTGGGGGGCCTAGGGGCGAGAGTGAACGGTAGATGCTACGGGGGCAAGGGATGAATAAGGTTACTCGCCGTTCGTTTGTTGCCGGCATCGGCGCTGCCTCGATGGTACCCGCGGCCTCGGCTCTGTCCGAGGAACAGGCGCCCGCTGCACCGCGCTCGTCTCATACTCCCCTCGGGAGCCGAGACGCTGCGCCTGTGGTCTACCTGTTTTTCAACGCGAGCGAGGCCGCCTTCATCGAAGCGGCCTGCGAGCGCCTCATCCCGGCCGATGAGCACGGCGCAGGCGCCCGCGCCGCGGGTGTTCCCAACTATCTGGATAAGCAACTGGGCGGCGCCTGGGGTGCCGGCGAACGCTTGTACCGCAGTGGCCCCTGGATGGCCGGAACCGCATCGCAGGGCTACCAGTTGCCATTCACCCCGGGGGAGCTCTTTCACCAAGCGCTGCGCGCCATCAATCACGACCTGGATTCTCGCGGCACTCCTTTTTCGAAGATGGCCGCGGAGGCGCAAGATGCGTACCTCAAATCCCTCGAAGGCGGGAACGCAGACCTTAACGGCGTTCCGTCCGGCGTGTTCTTCGCCATGTTGCTGGAAATGACGATCGAGGGCTTCTTCAGCGACCCCGTCTATGGCGGCAATCGCGACATGGTGGCTTGGCGGATGATCGGTTTCCCCGGCGCCTACGCCGACTACTACGAATCGATCGATCGCCATGGCGTGAAGTTCGAGCGGGAACCGATGAGCCTCGGGGAAGACGGTGAGCGCCATATCCATCCTGACCCCAACATTCCTGCGCACCTGTAATAGAACATCGCATCGTCCCAGCGGACGTAAATCGAGGAAGGACCGTGGCACAACGCCTCAAGGAAGTCGACGTGGTGGTGATCGGGGTCGGCATGGTCGGCAGCATCGTCGCCAAGGAGTTGGCTGCCGCCGGCTACAAAGTCGTCGGTCTCGAGCGCGGCGAGGCGCGCTTTACCGTGCCGCAGTTTCAAAGTCCTGCCATCCACGATGAGCTGCGTTTCGACATCCGCAAAGCCTTGATGCAGGACAACACCCGCGAAGCGGTGACGTTTCGCAATCAATCAGCGGAGACGGCATTGCCCATTCGGCGTTGGGAGTCATTCTTGCCCGGTACCGGGCTCGGTGGGTCAATGGTGCACTGGAATGGGCAGACTTACCGCTTCCAAGCGAATGACTTCGAGCTCGCCACGCGCACTCGCGAGCGCTACGGCAGCAATTTCCTCGACCCCGATGTGACCATTCAGGATTGGGGCGTCACGTACCATGAGCTCGAGCCGCACTATGACCGCTTCGAGTATCTATTGGGAACGAGCGGCAAGGCCGGGAACATCCAGGGGCAGATCGTGCCCGGCGGGGACCCGTTCGAGTCGCCGCGCTCGCGCGAATATCCCACGCCGCCCCAAAAAGAGCATTACTCGGGCGCCCTGTTTCGCAAAGCCGCCGCGAATTTGGGTTATCACCCGTTCCCGCAGCCTTCCTCGAATTTGAGCCAACCGTACACGAACCCCGAGGGCATCAAGCTCAACGCCTGTGTCTTTTGCGGCTTTTGCGAGCGTTATGCATGCGAGCATTACGCCAAGTCGGTGCCGCAGACCATCATTTTGCCCGTGCTCCTAGCCAATCCCAATTTCGAGCTGCGCACGGGCTGTCAGGTGCAGCGCATTAATCTGGATTCCACCCGGAAAAAGGCCACGGGCGTCACCTATATCGATGCCGCGGGGCGAGAGTTCGAGCAACCCGCCTCATTAGTCATTACGTCTACCTTCGCCCTCAACAATGTGCGCATGTTGCTGCTCTCGCGAATCGGGACACCCTACGACCCGGCCACGGCGAAAGGGGTGGTGGGGCGTAACTACGCCTACCAGACGATGAGCAGCGTGGCCTCATTCTTCGACGAAGACGTCTTTATCAACCCCTTCATGGCCTCAGGAGCCTCAGGCACGCTCATCAACGATTTCGCCGGCGATAACTTCGATCATTCAGGGTTGGGATTCATCGGCGGTTCATTCATCGGCGCAGTCAATACCAATGGCCGGCCCATTCAATACCATCCGGTACCGCCCGGCACGCCCTCCTGGGGAAAAGGGTGGAAGGATGCCGTGGTCAAGCACTACAACCATACCGTCATGTTCAGTCTGCACGGTAGCTCGGTCTCGACCCGGCAGAATTACTTGGATCTCGATCCCACGTATAAGGACGCGTGGGGTCAGCCGCTGCTGCGTATGACGTTCGATTTTCCCCAGAATGATCTGAAGATGGCCGAGTATGTCACGGCAAAGGCCGTGGAGATCGGTAAAGCCATGGCTGCGAAGCAGGTCGCGGGGAGCCCGCGTAAAGCCCCCTATACGACCACGCAGTATCAAACGACCCACAACACGGGCGGTACGGTGATGGGCAGCAATCCCAGTACCAGCGTGGTCAATCGCTACTTGCAGTCGTGGGACGTTCCCAATGTATTCGTCATCGGCGCCTCGGTGTATCCGCAAAACGCATCGTGGAATCCAACCAACACGTTGGGGGCTCTGACGTACTGGGCCATCGACGCCATCAAGAACAAATACCTCAAAAATCCCGGCCGCCTGGTGTCCGCATGACAAGGCGGCCCCTCGGCTTTAGCTGCGACAAGTTGACATGAATCGCACGCTTGCCATGCCGGTGTTGATGGCACTCGCGATCCACGGGGTGACTCAAGCGGAGACAACGGCACCCGCAGCGGCGAAGGTCTGCCAGGGCTGTCATGGTGTGCACGGCGAGGGCAATGCGCCCGCCGCCATTCCGCGCCTCGCGGGACAGTCGGCCGAGTATTTGCGCAAGCAACTCGAGGACTACGCGAGCGGCGATCGGGCGAATCCGGTCATGCAAAACTTCGCAAAACCTTTGACGCCTGCCGACATCGAGGCCGTTGCAGCATACTTCTCGACCGCCGACGCGCCGCGGACAGTGATCCCATCGACTGCGCCTGCGGCGCAGCTCGATTTGGGCCGTAGACTGGCTCAGCAAGGCTCGGAGGCCAAGCGAGTCCAGGCCTGCGATAGTTGCCACGGACCCGATGGCGTCGGCGTACTGCACGCAGCCCCCTATCTCGCCGGCCAGTCAGCCGAGTATTTGACGAGCGCCCTCACGTCTTTTCAGCAGCGCACTCGCAAGAATGACCCGGGAAAGCTCATGACCTCGGTTGCCGGACAACTCAACGCATCCGATATTGCGGCGACCGCCGCTTACTTTTCCAGTCTCCCAAGTAGTGTTCCGTGATGCTTAAATGGCAGATTAACAAATACGCGAGAATTCCCATGCCCACACTATCCAAATTCGGGATCGTTGCGATTTTGTCCCTGTCGCTGAACGCTTTCGCCGATGCACCCGCATCTGCGCCGGCGTCGGCACCGGTACGGACGATCCTTGAGCATCATGATCTAACGGGAGTGCCCGGGAAGGAGGCCCTGTTGGGCACCGCGGTCTTGCCGGCCGGCACTGCCATCGCCTTTCATACTCATCCCGGAGATGAGTTCGGCTACGTGCTCAAAGGGCCTCTGATGCTCAAAACCAAAGGTCAGCCCGATCGGATTCTCAAGACCGGTGATAGTTTCTTCAATGCGCGCGGCGTTGTTCACAGCCTCGCGACGGTACCGGGCGCCGAGGGCGGAACGGCAGTGTCGACGTGGATTGTCGACAAAGGCGAACCTCTCGCCACGCCGGCGACGAACTAGCCCAGCTTGCGGCGGCGCTCGCACTGCGTCGCCCATGACGACCGATACCACCGTACAATAGATCAACCTTCCTCAATCTGATCTGATCGCGCCAGGATGTTGTGCCTTCGCCTCGCCGTGATCCTTGAGGCACATTCATGATCATCCAGACGATCAACGATGAGAGGTACACCGCCATGTCGCACACGCCAGAGACCGCCCCCACCGTTGAGCGGCACCTTGACCATCAACCGGATGAGGGGCGGTTCCGCGTCATTCATCCCGAAGATATCCTGTGGAAACCCTTCCCCGCGTTTCCGCCGGCCGCGCGGCTCGCCGTCCTGGTCGGCGACCCGACCAAGCCTGGACCCTATTTGATTCGGGTCAAGTTGCCTGCCGGCACCAAGATGTTGCCGCACAGGCATCCGGAGGACCGCATTTACACGGTGATCTCCGGCGTCTTTTACATCGGGCTGGGAGACCAATTCGACGAGAGCAAGCTCAGCGCGAACGCGCCTGGGAGCGTGATAGTGCTGCCCGGCGGCCAACCGCATTTCCACTGGGCCAAATCCGGCGAATACGTCACGCAGGTTAGCGCGATCGGACCGCTGGGTCTCGCCTACATCGACCCAGTCAACGATCCACGGAACTAGGCTGGCACGGCGGCAGCCGCCGGCCGTCGTGCGTAGATGCCGTACGCGAGGATCCCCACATGGCAGATCGCCGGCACCAGGAGCGCGGTTCTCAGGCTGAACACATCGGCGATGTGACCGGTCAACGGCGGGATCACGGCGCCGCCGACGATCGCGACAGCGATGATGCCCGAGGCGGAGGCAGAGCGCGGACCGAGACCCTCGGACGCCAGCGAAAAGATGGTCGGAAACATGATCGAGTTGCAAAGCCCGATCGCAAGGAGCGACCAGCCCGAGACTGTACCGGTCGTATGCGAGGAGATGAACAGCAGGGTCATGACTCCCGCCGCTGCCACGGCGAGTACCTTGCCGGGCGCGAACAAGCGGAGCAGGTACGAGCCGATGAAGCGCCCGACCATCGCGCCGCCCCAATAAAGCGGCACGTGTTTTCCAGCCGCCTGTTGTCCCAACCCGAGGACATCCGTCTGCATCAGATAGTTGACGATCAAGGAACCGATCGCAACCTCCGCGCCGACATAGAGAAAGATGCATCCTGCCCCGAAGATGAATCTCGGCACCCGCAGAAGCCCCAGCGCCTCGCGCCAGCTGCTGCCGGGAAGTCGATGCTCGCTCAGGTGATTGCGATACGACCACACCATGATCGCCAGCACCAACAGCGTCAGCGCAAGCCCCAGGTAGGTTGCTCCAATGACGTGTGTCGCCTGCGCCCGATAACTCGTCAACGCGGCACCCGTGAGGGTCTTCGGATCGGCCGTCGTCAAGGAGCCTAGGATCAAGGCCGATCCGACATACGGAAAGATGGTTGTGCCGAGCGAATTGAACGCCTGGGCAAACGTGAGGCGGCTGTGCACGGTTGCCGGCGGTCCGAGGCGCGAGATCAACGGATTCGCGACCACCTGCACCACCGTGATGCCGGCGGCCACGATGAACAGAGCGACCAAGAACATCCCGAACACTGCCGATGAGGACGCCGGTATGAAGAGAAGGCACCCGATCATCATCAGCAGCAGGCCGACGACGGCGCTTCGCATGTAGCCGATCCGCCTCACGACGGCCGCGGCAGGCAGCGAGATGATGAAATAGGCGCCGAAAAATGCCGACTGCACGGTCATCACTTCGGCGTAGGAGAGCGTGAACAGCTCCTTGAGCCTCGGGATGATCACGTCGTTCAAGCTCGTAATGCCGCCGAAGAAAAAGAACAGCGCGAACACGAACACACGAAGATATCCGGCATCGTGACAGGTCGCGGTGGGCGAAGCACTCGTGTCCGCCTTTGGCACGTCTCCCTCGGCGCCCGTAGCCGAATTCGCGCCGTCTCGTTGCAATGTCAATTGCTGGTTCATTGATCGATGCCTCCCAAGTGAGCTCGCAATGTAGGTTGCCCGAGGCTCAACTCAATTCATTGGATCGCAGTGCTGTCGTCGCTCGACGATCCAATTTTTGTGCGAGGCGATGCAAAAATATCTCGGCTGGCAACCTGGAGGATCGGCAGGATCACCGACCGCGACCAGCATCCGCTTATCCGAGCGCACGATGGCCGATGACAGAAGATGCGCGAGGCCGCAGAGCAGCCGTCGTCTGTGTTTGCGTGCCGCAATGAAGGGTTGGGCTCGTTTGCGCGTTACGCGGGCGCACTGCCCCACGTCTTTTGCAAACTCCCGCAACGCCGCGCTCGCCAAATCGCGGGTGATTCGCCGACCACTTTGCGAAAACAACGATTGAAGTGCGATTGATCCGCAAAGCCGCTTTCCGTTGCGATTTGGCACAACGGGTCGCAGGACACCGTCATCAAGTTCTGAGCGCGTGCGACTCGCATTCGCCTGACGTACTGACCGGGCGTACATCCAAAACTCGCCTTGAATGTGCGATTGAACTTGCATCGGCTGAACTGCACCACCTTGGCGAGATCTCCCAGATTGATCTTCGAGTGGAGGTGCACGGCCACGTAGCCCTGAACGCAACGCGCTTGCCAAAGCTCCATGAAAACGTCACGCTGCGTCGCCGGAGTCCTCCTCGAAGATCTGTCGACGGGGCGGGCTTCGTTGGGTATGCGCTCAGTCACGCAAGAACACTCCGCCGCTGCGGTCCCGGCATTGCCGAGCCGAGCCTTGCGCGCGGCCGCTCAACCAGCGGCTACGGGCCAAGGCGACGGCACCAACCATGCTCAGTACCTCGCCCTGACTCGCAGCCGCCCCCGGTAGGAACATCTTCCATCGATGGCCCGGTGAGGCGATGCTAGAAAACACCGTCATTGTGCACCTCCTTTCCACCGCCATTGCCTAAGGTGAACACGCTGCAATCGTGATCGATCACGAGCGATTCATCTTGAATTGACGGCTGACATTTGTATGTTCCTGCTACCGCGGCATGCGCTCGCGACCACCCGATCCCAGTCTCGCCATTTTGCGAAATCGTCCGTAAAATCGCGGAACGAACTCATTAATCGCGTTCAAGAGTCACGCGCTCTTGAAGTCGGCTTAAAAACCAAAAGAGTGGACTATGAATGTGCTGGCAATCGATATCGGAGGCACCCACGTCAAGATCCTTGTCAGCGGAAAGAAGGAAGCGCGCAAATTCCCCTCCGGGCCCAGGATGACCCCCCAAATGATGGTCGCCGGCGTCAAGAAACTCGCGTCGGGTTGGAAGTTCGAGGCGATCTCGATCGGCTATCCCGGGCCGGTTCTGCACAACCGGCCCGTCACCGAGCCCCACAATCTCGCGAAAGGCTGGACCACCTTTGATTATCAACGCGCATTCAAGTGCCCGGTGAAGCTCATGAACGACGCCGCGATGCAGGCGCTCGGAAGCTACCGAGGCGGCAAGCTGCTCTTTCTCGGCTTGGGCACGGGACTCGGCACCGCGATGATCGTGGATGGCATCGTCGAGCCGATGGAACTGGGCCATCTACCCTACAAGAAGGCGACCTACGAAGACTACATCGGACTTCGTGGACTTAAGAAATACGGCGAGAGGAAGGTGGCAGAGACATGTCGCCGATGTCGTGAAGCAATTGATCGCCGCGCTCGAGCCCGATGACATCGTACTCGGCGGCGGCAACGTCAAGCTGTTGAAAAAGCTTCCCAAAGGGTGCCGTGCGGGTGACAACGCGAACGCCTTTCTCGGCGGTTTTCGCCTTTGGAAGAAGAAAACGTCTGCCACCAAAGAGTTGCTGGGAAAGCAATAGATCGGCAATCAGCGATCAACGCGGGGCCACCCTTGTGCAAGCCAATGAATTCCATGAACGCAAATTCGAGTCTGGAATGGCTCGAGGCCGATGGGCTCGGCGGCTTTGCTTCCGGCACTGTCGCAGGGCTTCGCACCCGCCGGTATCACGCCCTGCTGCTCACCGCGACGCCGACCGAGCGCATGGTTCTGGTCAATGGCTTCGATGCCTGGGTGGAAACGAACGGCGCTCGCTTTGAGCTGAGTTCCCAATGGTACGCGCCGGGAGTGCTCGGCGGCCGCGGTGCCGAGAATATCGAGAGCTTCGAGTCCTCGCCGTGGCCCAAATGGATTTACAAATTTACCGACGGTACGCGAATTCAACAGGAGATATTCGTCGCCAACAAGGCACCGGTCACCTGCTTGGCGTGGAGATTGTTGTCCGCCGCCGGGCCGGCGAAGCTCACGGTGCGGCCGTTTCTGTCAGGCCGCGATTACCATGCGTTACATCGCAGCAACACGGCATTTCGGTTTGATGCGGCGATTGGCGCGGGACGTGTCGCGTGGCAGCCTTATCATGATGTACCCGGCGTTACCGCACTCCACAACGGCACTTATCACCACGACCCACACTGGTATTTGAATTTCTTATACCAATCCGAGCAGGCTCGAGGCCTCGATTGCGAAGAGGATCTCGCCACGCCGGGCAGCGTTTCCTGGCGACTCGACGCCGCGGAAGCCGATCTGATTATTGCTACCACCAAGTACGCGGCCGATACCTTGGCCCAGTCCGGGGCGGCCGCAGGCGTGGCGCAGATGCGCGAGCGCGAGCAGGATCGCCGCGCGCAATTCGTTAGCCGCCTACACGCCTCTGCCGATGCCTATGTCGTACAGCAATCCAGCGCGACGGGACCGCCCCGGAAGACGGTTATCGCCGGCTATCCGTGGTTTACCGACTGGGGCCGCGACACCTTCATCGCCCTGCGTGGACTGTGCATTGCCACCGGCCGGCTGGCCGAAGCACGCGACATTTTGATCGCCTGGTCCTCGACGGTATCTCAAGGCATGGTGCCGAATCGCTTTCCGGATCACGGCGAGCAACCCGAGTTCAATTCTGTGGATGCATCGCTGTGGTATGTCACCGCCGTGCAAGAATATCTGAGTGCGCCAGGGCGCGAAAAGTCCGCGAATGCGGCTCTCGAAGATCAGCATATCCTCCAAGAGGCGGTGACAAAGATCCTCGAGGGCTATTCCAAGGGGACGCGATATGGCATTCACGTGGATTCGGACGGGCTGCTGGCAGCAGGTGAATCAGGCGTACAGCTGACTTGGATGGACGCCAAGGTAGGTGACTGGGTGGTCACGCCCCGCATCGGTAAACCGGTGGAAATTCAGGCGCTCTGGTTGAACGCACTGGCATTTGCGATCAAGTCCGAACCCCGCTGGCAGAATTCGCTCGAACTCGGGCTGCGAAGTTTTCGCGAGCGTTTCTGGAATCCGCATCGCGGCTGTCTTTTTGACGTAGTGGACGTGAATCATCAGGCGGGGGTCAACGATCCTGCACTGCGGCCCAATCAGGTGTTTGCGGTCGGTGGGTTGCCCCTGGCGATTCTCGATGGCGAACGCGCCCGCCAAGTCGTGGCGTCAGTGGAGGCGCATCTTTTGACTCCCGCGGGACTTCGCTCACTGGCACCCGACGAACCGGGATACGTTGCGCATTATGAGGGCGGGGTCAGGCAGCGCGACGGTAGTTACCACCAGGGCACGGTCTGGCCGTGGCTGATGGGCGCGTTTGTCGAAGCATGGCTGCGCACTCACGGCAACGATGCGACCGCGCGCAAGCAGGCACGCCGGCGTTTTCTTGAGCCATTGTTGGCAGAAATGTATTCGGCAGGGCAAGGTCATATCAGTGAAATCGCCGACGGGGACGCGCCGCACACACCCCGCGGCTGTCCATTTCAGGCGTGGTCGGTTGCAGAAGCGTTGCGGCTAGACCGCGTCGTTTTGTTTGCGCCGCAAGTGAGCAGCGCACCTTGAATCGCAGCCACCATGGCCGGTTGGGCGAGCACTACGATCGCGATGGCTCAAACACACAAGAAATCAGATACTACTCGGTAGAGAGTGTGCCTCGGACAGGGAACTAGGAGGTTCTCATGCCGCCAACAGCGGCGCCAAAATCATCGATGAAGATCTCGACCGAAAGACGGCGGCTGGCCAATGACGGAGCGGGCAAGGAGAATTGGCGCCGCTGGGGCCCGTATCTCGCCGAGCGTCAGTGGGGAACTGTCCGTGAGGACTACAGCGCGTGGGGAGGTGCGTGGGATTATCTGCCGCACGATCACGCGCGCAGCCGCGCCTATCGTTGGGGTGAGGACGGCATCGCCGGATTCAGCGACGACCATCAATATCTGTGCCTGTCACTGGCATTGTGGAATGGCAAGGACCCGATCCTCAAGGAACGGCTGTTCGGGCTGACCAACTCCGAGGGCAATCACGGCGAAGATGTCAAGGAGTTGTACTACTACCTCGACGCCACGCCGAGTCACTCGTACCTGAAGATGCTCTACAAGTATCCGCAGGCGGCTTTCCCCTACTCGCAGCTCCTCGAGGAAAACCGCAGGCGCGGCGGCGAAGACACCGAGTTCGAGCTCCTGGATACGGGCTTGTTCGATGACGATCGTTATTTCGACGTATTCGTCGAGTACGCAAAAGCAAGGCCCGACGAGATCCTCATGCAAATCACCGCGCACAATCGCGGGCCGGACGCCGCGCCGCTCACGTTGCTGCCCCAGCTGTGCTGCCGCAACATCTGGTCGTGGAAGTCGGGCGTGGCGAAGCCGACCCTGATCGGCCGGCCAGGCGCCGTCGAAGTCCAGCACGCAGAGCTGGGTAGATTCCGACTTGATTTCCATGCCGCAGCGACCCTGCTGTTCTGCGACAACGACACCAATGTTCGCCGGCACTTCGGCATGAATGAGGCGAGCGGCTATTTCAAGGACGCCTTTCACGACTACCTGGTGCAAGGCAAGCACGACGCGGTGAATCCCGAACAAACCGGCACGAAGGTCGGCGTGCTTTATGACTTGAACATTGCATCCGGTGCCGCGGCGACAATACGGCTGCGACTGTCTCCGGACAAGGGGGCGAAAACTGGTTTTCCGCCCTTCGCGGACTTCGACGCCATTTTTGATGTGCGCCGCCGCGAGGCCGACGAGTTTTACGCCGAGCTGCAACAGGGGATCGCCAATCCCGACGCAAAGCTCGTGCAGCGCCAGGCATTTGCCGGGATGATCTGGAACAAGATGTTTTACAACTACTCCGTGGAGGAGTGGCTCGAGGGTGACCCGCGGCAGCCGCCGCCTCCGCCGGAGCGCAAGCATGGACGTAATCGGGACTGGCGGCATCTCTACAGCGCCGACGTGATTTCGATGCCCGATAAGTGGGAGTATCCGTGGTTCGCCGCATGGGATCTCTGCTTTCACTGCATTGCGTTTGCGGTCATCGACGCAGAGTTCGCCAAGTCGCAACTCCTACTGCTGTCGCGCGAGACATACATGCACGCCAACGGCCAGTTTCCTGCGTACGAGTGGGCATTCGGGGATGTCAATCCGCCGGTAGGCGCGTGGGCGGCATGGCGTGTATTCCAAATCGACCGCAAGCGGCGACAAGAATCAAACCCGGCATACCCTGGCGATCTCGAATTCCTGAAGCGCGTGTTCAACAAACTCACGGTCAATTTCACTTGGTGGGTGAATCGCAAAGACGCGCAAGGGCGCAACATTTTCCAGGGTGGCTTCTTAGGTCTTGACAACATTGGGGTATTCGATCGCAGCAGTCCGCTGCCAACCGGCGGTTTCATCAACCAGGCGGACGGTACCAGCTGGATGGCGATGTTTTGTGTGCACCTGTTGCGCGCAGCGCTCGAACTGGCACTGCATGATCCGGCGTACGAAGACATCGCCGTGAAGTACTTCGAGCACTTCCTTTCCATCGCCGGCGCAATCAATGGCGCCGGAGAGGATAGGCTCGGCCTGTGGGACGAGTCCGACGAGTTCTATTACGATCAGCTCGTCCTTCCGGATAACAGCCACGTCGAATTGAAAATCTACTCAATCGTCGGGCTGATTCCACTGTTTGCCAGTCAGGTTTTGGAACCCGAGGTGCTGCAACTGCTGCCCGAGTTCTCGGCGCGAATGCAATGGTTTCTCGAGCACCGTCCGAAGCTGGCCAATCTGGTCTCCAATTGGCATATCGCCGGTCAAGGCGATCGTCGCTTGCTTTCATTGCTGCGCGGCCACCGCCTGAAGGCGCTACTTCACCGGATGCTCGATGAAACAAAATTCCTATCGGAATACGGCGTGCGTGCGTTGTCGAAGAATCACGAGCAGAAACCGTTCCGTTTTGAAGCGGGGGGTATAACCCACGAAGTCGGTTACTGGCCGGCTGAGTCGCACAGCGGACTGTTCGGCGGCAACTCGAACTGGCGCGGTCCCATTTGGATGCCGATCAACTTTCTCATCATCGAAGCCCTGCAACGATTTCACTACTACTACGGTGATGACTTCAAAGTCGAATGTCCGACGGGGTCCGGACAATTCCTCACTCTGTACGAGGTCGCCGAGGAATTGGCGCGTCGCGTGTCGCGGCTGTTCCTGAAGGGGGCCGATGGCCGGCGGCCGGTGCTCAAATATCACCCCAAACTCGCCGGCGATCCGCACTTCGGCGACTACGTGCTGTTCCACGAGTACTTTCATGGCGACACGGGCCGTGGCGTGGGGGCGTCTCATCAGACGGGCTGGACCGGACTCGCTGCGAAGCTCCTGCAACCGCACACTACCGAGAGAAGTACGCTTCGCGAGGCGGTAGTCAGCGAGGCGCTGTCGGCGGTGTCCGAACGGCGAACGGTGGCGCCATGAGCGGTAGTAGTATCACGGCTCGAGACGATGTCTATCTCGTGCGACACGGAGAGACGGCTTGGACTATCACCGGTCAGCACACCGGACGGACGGATCTTGCGCTCACATCACGGGGTGAGGAACAGGCTCGCTCGCTTGGTCCCCGACTCAACGGCCTGAGGTTCGATCACGTGTTCTCGAGTCCGCTGCGGCGGGCGCTGCGAACCTGTGAGCTCGCCGGCTTTGCCGGCCCGGCGGCGCTCGACCCGGAGCTGCTCGAGTGGGACTACGGTCATTACGAGGGGCGGACACTCGCGGAAATCCATCGAGAGCGCCCTGACTGGGAGCTCTTCCGCGACGGGTGTCCCGGCGGCGAGTCGGTCTCGCAGATCACCGAGCGGGCCGATCGGGTCGTGTCGCGGCTTCGGACGCTCAAGGGCAACGTCTTGATCTTCTCCAGCGGGCATATCCTACGGATACTCGCCGCGAGGTGGATCGATAGCCCAGCCGCGCTCGGCCGCCGACTGGTACTCGATCCCGCTTGCGTCTGCCTGCTGGGCTATGACCACGGCGGTTTAGACAGCGTCATTCGCCTGTGGAACGACCGCGGGCGCCTCGTCAGCCCTTGATACCTTTCGGAGCGCCGCCGTCGGTACCGGCCCACGATTCAGTGTCGTCGCCGACGTCCAGTCCATCGCTGTAGAGACTATCGTCTTCGCCGTCCAAACGGAGCTCGGTATCTGGATCGCGAGTCTCTTCATAGTCGGCATGGTCAACACTTGATTTTTGCTCCGCGCCGTCCAGCGCGCCGCCTCGAAGGCGAGTGTCGGCGAGATTGGGTGCGGCATCCTCGGTGGTTGGCGCGTCAGAATTCGATTCAGTCATTCGGCCTCTCCTGTTCAAGCGGATATGCTAAGAGCGATCACGTCGCCTTGCCTCGCAGTCCTCCTCCTGCCCAGGCATGCTCAGTCTCTCCCATTGGCACCTTGTCGAGCTTGTACGTTTCGGTCAGTAAAAGCGTACTATTGGATTACACCGGTGTCGTTGCTGCTCGAGCCGGTTTAAGCGACGCCGTTAGCTGCTGGTCGGGCCGGATGGAGCAGCGGTCGAGAGGGCCATGCCGATCGCCCGTCCGTTGACGATCAAGGCACCGATCAGCGAGGCCGCGGCGGCGGCCAGGGCTCCGTAGGCGGTCACGCCGAGCGCGCAGATCAGCACGACCGCCACGGCGCCGGATCCGACCGCGACGCCGATCCGGCGTGCATTCCACTCCACCACCGCGTGCCTCACGGCCGGACGACCGACGCCATTGGCCCACTGCACCCCCAGAAGAAGCACGTACACCGTCAACTGCGAATCGTAAGGCTTGCCGTAAAGCGCAAGCGTTACCGGCGCCAACACGAGGAGCGGCACCACGAACGCCGAGCTGTAGACCAATGCGCCGGCGAGCTGTCTGAGCAGCAGGCGCCGCGGCGCCTGGACCGACTGCGTCGCCATCAAAGTTTCGCGACAGCCTGTCAGGTTCAATGCCGGCAGAAAGATATCCACGATCAGTGCCGTGCGCGCCGCCACGGCATATTGCGCCATCTGTATCGGCGGCGCCCAGACGGCCAGGACGCATAAAGGTCCCCACAGCAGCAACCCACGCGCCAGGCCGATCAATTCCCGCGAGTCCACCCCGTGCAGTGCTTCACGGCGAATCGGCAGACGGCTCGCGCCTCGCTCGATCGGGAAGGCACGCCAGGCGAGCGCCGCCACCACTCCCGCAGACACGAGGCTCCCCAAGAGGAACGCCCAGGAATAAAGCGCGAGCGACGCATCGGCAGGCGCGAGTACCACGGCAAGCAGCATGGAGAGGTTCACGGCATAGGCGGCCACGACGATGCCGAGCGTGCGATTGGCCGCCCGCAGCGCCTCGCCCAACAGGCTTGATAGGCCGACGCAGGGGACGGCGAGCACGAAGGGCAGATAGGTCTGCAATATGGTCTGCAGCTGCGGCGCCTGGATGTCGAGGTCCGCCGTCACGACCAAGAGCACCGCACACAGCAGGCTCGACCGCAGCAGCATCCGCCGCGCGAGCTGCATCAGTAGCACTCCATTGGGAATACCGGTGGTGGTGGCGCGCCGCCCGATGATGTGCTGCGCCAAGTAGATCTCGTACTTGCCCCGCAAGAGCGTGCTCAAGCCGAGCGCGATCACGAACCCGCGAAAGTAAACCCCCGCCTCCTCCGGCGTCAGAGCATGTACCACCGCCCAGGTCGCCAAGATCTGGAGCGCCGCGCCCAGAAGGCGTAGCAACAGCTCTCCAATCCACGAATGCGCAGCGGTGGCGGAGCCCTCCCCACCGGCTGCTGCAGTCTCTGCCATGCCAATTCCCCTCTTGCCCAGCTAAACATTACACCCACGCGGGCCTAGTTCGAAGTGGTCGCGTGCTGGGCAGGCCGCGCGCTCCCGGAGTCCTCCACCCAGGGCCTTGTACAGTGTCACGAGGTTTTGCAGCCGCAAAAGCCGTACCGTTTGCAACTGCTGCTGGGCGCTATAGAGCGAGACCTCCGCAACGAGCGCGGTCAAGTAGCTGTCAACCCCGCCCCGGTAGCGCATGTCCGCCAGCCGATAGGCTACGGCCGAGGCCGTCACGAGAGCTTGCTGAGCCGCGAGCTGCTCATCGAGCGTGCTGCGGGCGACGAGCGCATCGGCGACCTCGCGGAAGCCGGTCTGAATCGCCTTCTCGTACTGCGCGACCGCGGTATCGCGAGCGAGCTTGGTCGCCTGGAGGTTGGCGACGTTGGCACCGCCCGCGAAGATCGGGAGACTGATGTCCGGAGAGAAAGTCCAGGCGCGCGAACCCGCCTTGAACAAGCCTGACAGCTGCGAGCTTTCGGTGCCGAAGTTGCCGGTGAGCGAGATGGCGGGCAGGAACGCCGCACGCGCCGCGCCGATCTCTGCGTTGGCCGCCATGAGCTGATGCTCGGCGGCGAGTATATCGGGCCGGTGCACCAGCACGTCTGACGGAATGCCCTCCTCGAGCTCGGCTACCATGTTCGCGCGGTCCAGGCCGGCGGAAAAATCGATACCGTCCGGAATCGGCGCACCGAGCAGGAGCTGCAGCGCATCGCGGTCCTGACCCAGCTGCCGGTTGTACTGCGCGAGCTCAGCGCGTGCCGTGTCGACCGTGGTCTCTGCCTGGCGCAGCGCGAGCTCCGTGGTCGTGCCGCCGCTGAACATCTTCTGCGTCAGGGCGTAGGACTCCTCCTGGCTCTTCAACGTGTCACGGGTGATGTTGAGCAGCGTCTGATCGGTGAGCACCGTGAGGTAGGCGGTGGCGACTTCCGCCACCAGGGTGAGCTGCACACTGCGCCTCGTTTCGCCCGAGCTGAAGTACTGCTGCAGCGCTGCATGGCTCAAGCTACGGATGCGGCCGAAAAGGTCGAGCTCGTAATTCGTGAAGCCGACTCCGACGTTATACGTGCGCACGGTAATCCCGCCGGTCGGCGCAGCGCTTCCCGCCGCACCGGCCGCGGCTGACGAGGCGTTGGGAAATTCAGCCTCCAACACACTGATGGGAATTTCCTGCACCTGCTCGACAGCGCTCGCGTTGACGGTCGGAAACAGCTCGGCACGCTGGATGCGGTATTGCGCCTGAGCGCTTTGCACGTTCAGCACCGCGACGCGCAGGTCGCGATTGTTGGTAAGTGCGAGGGCGATCAGCTGCTGCAGCTGCGGATCGGGAAAGAACTCGCGCCAGCCGATGTCGGGGGCGGCCGTGCCACCCGCCGTGCCGCCTGGGAGCGCCGGCACCGGCGGGGGCGGTCGATGATAATGCGGCTCCAAGGTGCAGGCGGAAAGGAGCGTGGCCAGCGCCGCGACGAGGAAACAGGTGCTTCTGGAAGCCATCCTCAGCGCTCCGAAGCCGGCGGCGGGGATTGACGTGGCGGCGGGGACTCCCCGTGCCGGTCGCGATCGCCGAACACCGAGCGGACGCTGACGAAGAACACCGGTACGAGGAATACGGCGAGCACCGTGGCCGTCAGCATACCGCCGATCACGCCGGTACCAATGGCGATGCGCCCGCCGGCGCCCGCCCCGGTAGCGATCGCCAACGGCAAGACGCCCAAGATGAAGGCCATCGAGGTCATGAGAATCGGCCGCAAGCGCTGGCGGGCCGCCGCGACGGTCGCCTCGATCAGATGCATGCCACGCTTGTGGTTCTCCAGCGCGAACTCCACGATCAGGATGGCGTTCTTGGCCGAAAGTCCCACGGTGGTGAGCAGGCCCACCTGAAAGAAGACATCGTTACCAAGTCCGCGCCAGAGCGTGGCGCTGATGGTGCCGATGATGCCGAGCGGTACCACCAGCATCACCGCGAAAGGGATCGACCAGCTCTCGTACAGCGCCGCGAGACTCAAAAACACGATGGTGAGCGAGACAGCGTACAGTGCCGGTGCCTGCGAGCCCGAGCGCACCTCCTCGAAGGAAAGGCCGGTCCACTCGTAGCTCACGCCCTTGGGGAGCTTGGTCACTGCCCTCTCCATCGCAGCAATCGCATCGCCGGTGCTCTTGCCCGGTACAGGAGCGCCCAGGAATTCCAGCGAGGGTGTGCCGTTATAGCGCTCCAGCTTGGGCGAACCCACGATCCAGTGCGCCGAGGCGAAGGTCGAGAAGGGCACCATTTCACCCGCGCCGTTGCGCACGTACCAAAGACCCAAGTCCTGCGGCAGCATGCGCGAATCGGCATCACCCTGCAGGAACACGCGCTTGACGCGGTTGCGGTCGACGAACTGATTGACATAGGCCGAGCCCCAGCCGGCGCCTAAGGCATCGTTGATGTTGCCGATCGAAAGGCCGAGCGCGCTCGCCTTTTCCCAGTCGATGTCGAGCTTGTACTGCGGCTCATCATCGAGGCCGTTCGGCCGTATCATGCCGATCGCCGGGTCCTTACTCGCCAGCCCCAGCAGCTGGCCGCGCGCCTGCATCAGCGTCGCATGGCCGACGTTGCCGCGGTCCTCCAGCTCGAAGTCGAATCCCGTGGCGTTGCCGAGCTCGAGCGCGGCCGGCGGTGCGAACGCGACCACGAACGCTCCGCGGATTTGGTGGAAGCGCCGGTTGGCTCGCTCCGCGAGAGCAAACACGGAGTTCTTTTTCCCCGGACGCTCCGACCAATCCTTGAGGCGAATGAATACGAGGCCGGCGTTCTGCCCCTGGCCGCCGAAGCTGAAGCCGTTGACGGTGAACACGCCGCTCACGAGATCTTTTTCGTCCTTGAGGAAGTAATCGCGCGCCTCATTGAGGGCCCGCTGCGTGAGCTCACTCGCCGCGCCCGGCGGCGCAGACACTTGCACGAACAAAATACCCTGATCCTCATCCGGCAGGAACGATTTCGGCACGCGCACGAACAACAGGCCCATCGCCACGACGATGACCCCATACACCACCAGGTAGCGTCGAGTGCGCGCCGTGACATGAGTGACCCCGCGCTCGTAGCCGCGATTCATCCGGTTGAAGCCGCGATTGAACCAGCCGAAGAACCCTCGATCGCGGTCGTGGGCCTCTCCGACCTTGGGCTTCAAGAGCGTCGCGCACAAGGAGGGCGTGAAGATCAGTGCCACCATCACCGACAGAGCCATGGCCGAGACGATGGTGATGGAGAACTGACGGTAGATGACACCCGTCGAGCCGCCGAAGAAGGCCATGGGCAGAAACACCGCCGATAGCACCAAGGCGATGCCGACCAGGGCGCCCGTGATCTCGCCCATCGAGCGTCGCGTCGCATCCTTCGGTGAGAGCTTCTCCTCCTCCATCACGCGCTCGACGTTCTCCACGACGACGATCGCATCGTCGACCAAGAGACCGATGGCGAGCACCATGCCGAACATGGTCAGCGTGTTCATCGAATATCCCGCGGCGGCGAGTATGGCGAAGGTGCCCAAGAGCACCACCGGGACGGCTATGGTTGGAATCAGCGTGGCCCGGAAGTTCTGCAGGAACAGGTACATCACCAGAAACACCAGTACGATCGCCTCGAAGAGCGTCTTTACGACCTCATCGATCGAGACGCGCACGAAGGGAGTGGTGTCATAGGGATAAATGAGCTTGAGGCCCGGCGGGAAAAACGGCGCGAGCTTGTCCATGGTTGCGCGCACCGCCTTGGCGCAATCCAGAGCATTCGCTCCCGGGGCGAGCTTCACCGCCAGGCCCGCCGCCGGCTTGCCGTTGTACTCGGTGTAGATCGCATAGCTCTCGGCGCCTAGGCCGATGCGGGCAACGTCCCGGAGCCGCACCTGCGAGCCGTCGGTGTTCACCTTGAGGAGCACCCGGCCGAACGCCTCCGCACTGGTGAGGCGTTCGGGACCGATGATGGTGGCGTGGAGGCGTTGTCCCCTCACGGAGGGGAGCCCCCCCAGCTCCCCGGAAGGGACCTGCAGGTTCTGCACCTGCAGCGCGTTATTGACGTCGGTCGGGGTCAGCCCATAGTTGTTGAGTTTCGCCGGATCCATCCAGATACGCATCGCATACTGGGTCCCGAACAACTGATAGTCACCGACCCCGGCGGTGCGGCTGACCGGATCCTGCACGTAAGAGGCGATGTAGTCGCTCACATCCTCGCTACTCATCGAACCATCGGTCGAGTAGAAGCCGATCACGAGCAGAAAATTGCGGGTGGCCTTGGTGACGCGCAGCCCCTCCTGTTGCACTTCGATCGGCAGGAGCGGGGTCGCGAGCTGGAGCTTATTCTGCACTTGCACCTGGGCGATGTCGGGATTGGTGCCCTGCTCGAAGTAGAGCGTGATGGTCATGTTCCCGGTGGCATCGCTTTCGGACCCGAAATAGAGCAGGTGATCGATGCCGCTCATCTGCTGTTCGATGACCTGCGTGACGGTGCTTTGCACGGTGTCGGACGAGGCGCCGGGATAGGTCACCTGAATGGCGATGGCAGGCGGGGCGATGGCCGGATACTGCGCGATGGGGAGCGTTGTGATGGCGAGAGCGCCCATCAGCATGATGACGATGGCGAGTACCCAGGCAAAGACCGGGCGATCAATGAAAAAGTTGACCATGGGCGGCAGCTACTTCGCGGAGCCTTCAGCGCTCGCGGGTTGCGGCTGCGCTGTCTTCTCATCCGGCAGCCGGTACTCCTCGGGCACGACCTTGGCGCCGGGCTTCGCCGACTGGATCCCCTCGACGATGACGCGGTCCCCAGGCTTGAGCCCAGAAGTCACCAACCATTGATCGCCGATAGCGCGATCGGTCGTGATGGTCCGCAGCTCGACGGTATTGTCCGGGCCCACCACGAGCGCGTTGGGCTGACCCTTCTGATCGTGACTGATGCCCTGCTGCGGCGCCAGCACGGCATCCTGACGCACGCCTTCCTGGATCTCTTCACGCACGAACATGCCCGGCAGGAGTAGCCGCTCGGGATTGGGCATCAGCGCACGCAGCGTCACCGAGCCCGTGGTCTGATCCACGGTCACCTCGGAAAACTCCAGGGTGCCGGGGTGAGCGTACTCGCTGCCGTCTTCCAACCGTACCCGTACCTGGGCCTTGCCCGCCTCGTTTTGCTCGAGCAGTCCCGCGGCGGCCTCCTTTTCCAAGCGCACCAGGGTCGTGGTGGGTTGGGTCACGTCAACGTACACCGGGTCGAGCTGTTGGACCGTGGACAGCACGGTGGCTTGATTAGCGGTGACCAGCGCCCCTTCCGTGATCAACGAGCGGCCGATGCGGCCCGTGATCGGAGAGAGCACTCGGGTGTAAATCAGATTGATGTGCGCCGTTTCCACCGCCGCCTGCGCCTGCAGGTGCGCGGCCACGGCATTGTCGTAATCCTGTTTGCTGACCGCATTCGCTTCGGCGAGGGGCTTATAGCGTTCCGCGAGCGCCCGGGCGGAAGCATCTGCCGCGATGGCACTGTCGTAAAGAGCCTGATAGGGCGCTGGGTCGATCTGGTAGAGCTGCTGCCCGGCCTTGACATCCCTGCCCTCAACGAACAGGCGCTTCAGAATGATCCCGTTGACCTGCGGTCGCACGTCGGCGGTACGGTAGCCATTCACGCGTCCGGGAAGCTCCGTGGTGATCGGCACCGCCTGAGCTTGCACGGTGACGACCGAGACTTTCGGCGGCGGCGGGGCCGGCGGCGGGGGCTTATGCCTACAGCCGGTGAGCAGCAGCAGGGCCAGGACGGCGAAGTGTACCGCGACCCCTGCGGCGAGACGGCCGCCTCGATTCTGCAGCCGACTCGGGCATCGGAAAGTTCTGACACTGGCCTTCGCCGCAGCCATGGGCCGCCTCCCTGGAGATGGTTGCCGTTATCCCGTACCCATTATCATCCGACAGCCGCCACCGTTCGACAATATGGGCGCCCGCCTTCGTGTTCCGCGCGCCATCGGAGCCAGGGACCATTCTGCAGGAGAATGACATCTTTTTCGTCGACATCGGCCCGGTGTGGCAAAAGTGGGAGGGCGATGCCGGGAACACGCATGTCGAGATTCAGATCCGCCATCCCGAGCGGCAGATGGGCGCCTTCTACGAGGACTTGTTACTGGATCAGGTCACGGTAGCCTAGCAAACGACCAAGCCCCACCGTATGCGCATAATCGCCATGGGAAAGACGTTGTTAGAGACCACGCGAGCGCCGTTTTGGATCATTGTGCTGACGCTTGCAGCGCAGTTCGTCCTGGACGCTCTCTGGAATCTAGTTGTGTTCCCGCATCGTTGGTTGAGGCCTCTCTCCTACGCAACCGATGGCCTCCTCAACGTCACTTTTTGGGCGAACATCATCATGCTACTCACGGTAGTAGGCGGGGCGATCTTCATATTGGGACATCTCAAGCCGCGCGATGTCGGACTGCGTGTCGAAGACGCGGGGGTTGCGGCGCTGTTCACGGTGGGTTTGTGGGCGTCTGTCAATTGTTTTGTTGCGATGGGCGTCGTCGTGAAAGGGGCGTCTCTAGTGCTCGATCCTGGGTGGTCGAAGCCGATGGAAAATGCGGGGTTATTCGTCGGACAGATCTTCGGCAACGCATTGTATGAGGAGATCGTTTATCGCGGATTCCTTACGGTTCAAGTTTATTTACTCCTGCAACGATTAGGCCGCAATCTCGCAATGGTTCTTGCTGTCGTTATGGTGCAGGCGATCTTCGCAACCATCCATATCCCCATGCTGATCGTTGCCGGTCACGGCTGGGCAGAAGTAGTCGCGATTCTGCCCCAACTTTTCATTATGGGCGTGGCACTAGCAATCATCTATTTAGCGACGGGCAATCTTCTGATCGCAGTGGGCGCGCATGCTCTGGCGGACGCCTATATGCAAATACCTCGTGACGCGACCGGATTCGAAGACGATTTCAGTTATCTTTATCTCGCCCTAGCCCTCGTATTTGCCACTTTGTTGCGCATCTACCGGGGCGGCCCTCAAACGTCGTCGACCGACCGATCCCACAATCTTCACAGATGAGGAACATGGCTGCGAAACCCCAATGATGCGTCTATTTGCTCAAAGGTGACGAGGCGCGTCCATTCTGTCGTGAAGGACACGTACGGCATGATCCGAAAGTAGATTGGCTGGGGCCCGCACGCCGAGGACATCGCGGCGATGCTCGCCTACTTCGAAGCGCATACCTATCTCGCCCCATCTGATCGAATCACCATCATCATCGGTAACGCTGTCACCGTGGCTCAATGATCAGCTTCCCCCGCTCCTCTATAGAGTCCCGCGCCAGGGAAATGGCGAGGGCCAGGCGACCGGCGTATTGACCTTTAGGGAGCAGGAGGCCCTTGCCGGTCAAAGAGTTAGGAAAGGCTCGAGTCAAGTTTGTATCACTTTATGGACTATATTGATTGCTTAGTCTATATTGTGATACATGCCAGCCAAGCAGCCCCTCTTCTACCCAGCCCAGAAGCGCATCCTCACCGCGCTCGGAGAGCGCCTGAGGCTCGCCCGCCTGCGTCGCAAGCTCACGATCGAGATTACCTGTCAGCGAGCCAGCATCTCGCGCATGACGCTCTTTCGGGCCGAAGCCGGAAGTCCCGCGATCGCCCTCGGAACCCTGCTACGAATTCTCTCAGTCCTGGGACTCGAGGGCGATCTTGAAGCGCTCGCGCGCGACGACAAGGCAGGCAGGCTCCTTCAGGACCAGGCGCTTCCACTGCGGCGGCGCCGTGGCGCGCCCGCGCATCTCAAGCCTTCCGGACCCAAGGAGCGCGCGCCGTGACAGACGAAGTGGAAGTCTGGCTGGATGCCGACTTTCTGGAACGCATGCGCGTGGGCACCCTCTCCCACGATCGCGGGACACTACGTTTTGCGTATGACCCGGTATGGCTCAAGAATCCTCAGGCCTTCGCGCTCGACCCGGATCTCTCTTTGGGCGAAGGGACCTACTTCCCAAACGCGGAAGCGGGCAACTTCCGCGTCTTTGACGACTCCGCCCCCGATCGCTGGGGTCAGACCCTCATGAAGCGTCGCGAGGCCCTCGCCGCCAAGGATGAAGGCCGCAAGCCTCGCACGCTCTATGCTTGGGATTTTCTCCTAGGCGTCGAGGATGTGAGCCGCCAAGGCGCATTACGCTATCGCCGCAGCATCGAGGAGGCCTTTCTCGCGCACGATGCCCTGACCGTGCCACCGGTGGCAAATCTCAACGAGCTCGAGGTCGTCGCTCGCGAGATCACTGCGAAGCGCATTGACGATCTCACAGCGCTGCGACAGTGGCTAAAAGTCTTGGTGGCCCCCGGAGCGTCGCTCGGCGGCGCGCGCCCAAAGGCCGGCTTCACCGAAACCAATGGCAGCTTGTGGATCGCGAAATTTCCCGCCCGTGATGACACCCGCGATGTCGGCGCCTGGGAGGCGCTCGCGCAGCATCTAGCGGCCCAAGCAGGCATCGAGGTGCCGGCCTCAGAGCTGCGCCGCTTCAGCGGCGAGTACCACACCTTCTGTGTTCAGCGCTTCGATCGTTCAGGCGCGCGCCGGCGCTTCTATGCCTCGGCAATGGCCCTTCTGCGAAAGGACCAGAGCGAGGGGACAAGTTACCTTGAGCTCGCGGAGTTTCTACACGCGCGCGGAGCGAAGGATCACATTGCCTCCGACCTCGAGCAGCTCTTCCGGCGAGTGGTCTTCAACGTGGCGATCGGCAATCGCGACGATCACTTAAGAAATCACGGCTTTCTTCTGACCCCGACGGGCTGGCGTCTCGCCCCCGCCTTCGATCTGAACCCGAACACGGACAGAGCCGACCACGTGCTGAACATCGATGAGTCTGACAACCGCCCGAGTCTTGCGACTGTGATCGAGACCTCCGAGTGGTATGTCGAATCGAAGGACAGAGGTCGGGCCATCGTCGCTGAAGTGCTAAACGAGACACGGCATTGGCGGCGTGCAGCGCAGACGCTCAGGATCGCGAGGGCCGACATTGAGCTGACCGCAACAGCGTTTGCAGAGTCGGACTTCGCCCAGGACTAGCACACGCGTTTGCGTGTACATGGTGGCGACTTTTGGTTGCAATCTTCTCGAGCAAGTCCTTGTTTTTACGGAGTGAATGGTGGGCCGTGTAGCCACCCTATTGACGTCATACGCCAGCGGTAGCTCAGCAATAGACCGTTCGGCACGTTCAGCAAGAGCATTGGCGTCTTTTGCCAGTTACGCCGACCCGCGTTTGAGCCAGACTGAAATTGTGAGCTGGGGTCCTGATAGCCATAGCGACCTTGGTAAAGCCGCAACCTCATGAAGGGTGACACAAATGAAAACACATGAAGCCACGACTCCGGTAAGAGCCTTTGATCGCGCCTATATCAACGGCCAGTTCGTCACCCCCCATGGAACCCAGCTCGTCGATCTGGTGAACCCGACCGACAACAAGGTTATCGGCAAGGTCACCATGGCGGACGAAATCGACACCCGAAAAGCTATCGGTGCTGCGAAAGAGGCCTTCAACACCTTTTCGCAAAGTAGCAAGGAATACCGGATGGAGCTTCTGCAGCGGCTGCACGACGCAGTGGCCAAGCGAATGGATCAACTCGTTGAAGCGACGGTCATGGAATATGGCGCACCGCAAGACCGTGCGAAGGGCTCCAACAACCTCGCGGCGAACATTTTCCTGCATTTCAAGAAAGTCCTCGAAGATTTCGACCTGGTCAAAACTATCGGCACATCTAAGGTCGTGATGGAGCCGGCTGGCGTGGTGGGCATATTTACACCATGGAATTCGAGTGCCGGCTCGATCGCGATCAAGGTGGCGCCGGCGATCGCTGCGGGATGCACGGTAGTCATCAAGCCAAGCGAGATGAGCGCTATGCAAACGGAAGTGTTGATGGACGCCTTTCATGAAGCCGGGTTGCCTCCTGGCGTCATCAATGTCGTGACGGGTCTCGGCGAGGTCGTCGGGACGGAGTTAACGAAAAGTCCCGACATTCAGAAAATCGCTTTCACCGGTTCGACGCAGATCGGAAAACTGGTCGCCAAGAACTCCCTGGACACGATGAAGCGCTTGACGCTGGAGCTCGGGGGCAAGTCGCCCAACATCATCCTGGACGACGCCGATCTCTCCACGGCGATCCCGATGGCCATCAACGCCTGCTACCTGAATAACGGGCAGGCCTGCATTGCGGCTTCGCGCCTGATCGTGCCGGAACACCGACTCGACGAAGTGAAGCGATTGGCCAAGGTGACCGTCGAAAAAATCAAAATGGGCGATCCGAGGGACAAGGACGTCACCCTCGGCCCATTGGCCAGCACAAAGCAGTACAACCGTGTGCAGGAGTACATCAAGTCTGGGATCGAGGAACGTGCGGAGCTCGTCATCGGCGGGGAAGGTCATCCCCCGGGACTTGAAGGTGGGAATTTCATCAAGCCCACCGTGTTTGCCAACGTCACCCGCGAGATGCGTATCGCGAAGGAAGAAATCTTCGGACCGGTCCTGTCGATACTGACGTACAAGACGGAAGCCGAGGCCATTGAAATCGCCAATGACACCGAATTCGGCCTCATCGCCTACGTAAGCTCGGCGGACCCGGAAAGAGCTACCCGTGTGGCGCGCAAACTCGCCGCCGGCCGCGTCCTGATCAACACATTAAGTCACGATCCGTTTGCTCCCTTCGGTGGGTTCAAACAATCGGGGATCGGTCGGGAAGGCGGGATCTTCGGACTGCAGGAGTTCCTGGAACCCAAAGCGATCATCGGCTAACCCGAGCAATGTCCCGACGGCGCGATTGCTTCCAGACGAAATGCCAGCGAGAGAAAAACAATGACCGTCCACGTGCCAGACCGTTTCAAAGCCGCGAACGCTATTTGGATAGGAGAATAAAACTCGGGTTTGTTCCCAGGCCCTCGCCAAAGTTCGACTGGTGCAGCGGAAGTCATCTTTATCCGCGAGCGCCACGCTTAGAACCATCTGCAGCGCGGTCGAAAAGCTCGTGTCCGCTGTCCAAATCAAAACCTCTGACCCTGTCGAAACCCTGTTCAATCAACCCCCGTGTGTCCTGCCGGGTGAGCACAAATATGAACCTACTTGCCGACATCGAGATCGCGCTTCAAGCATCACAGTGCTCGCTTTCGTGCGCTCACTCCATGCCCGTCCATGGTCGTTCCCCGTGTCTGCGTTTTGGCAAGGACAGTGGGCAGTTTGGCAAATGCCCTGATCGGTTTCGCTTTCTAATATCTCCGTCGATTCGGGACCGTTGTTGTTACGGGCTCTGATCGAAGGCACTAAAGGCCAGAGTACATGGTGTTCAAACATTTGTGAGAGGGCGTTGCAATGAGTCAGTTTCCTGTTTTTACCATTGAGTCCGCACCCGAAGCGTCCCGACCTTCGCTGCAGGAGGTGCAGGTCAGGTTTGGAGGCATTCCCAATCTCGCTGGCGCCATGTCGATGTCACCCGTGCTCATTAAAGCGTTCGTCCCGCTCTTCGATCAGGTCCATGGTGGTAGCTTCACCGAGGCACAGATTCAGACTGTGCTTCTGACTGACGCCGTCACCAATGCCAGCAGCTGGGCTGTTGCGCTGCACACGGCGCTCGGCCTCAAAGCGGGCGTTGATCGCAAGGATATCGAGGCGATTCGGACTGGCCGCTTGCCATCGGATGGCAAGCTGGCAGCACTCTCGACGTTGGCACGGACGATGATCGAGAAGCGCGGCAAGATCAGCGAGCAGGATGCCCAGCGCTTTATGGACGCCGGGTTTAGCAAAGAACTTCTGCTTGAAGTGATCACGATTGTCGCGGCGTCGACCATCACCAACTACACCGGCAGCGTCACGCAGCCGCCCGTGGAGGAGTGGCTGAAGCCACACGCTTGGAACGGCTGAGCAACGCGCGGCATCTCGCACGGCGGTCTCACTGCCGCCGTGCGATTCTTGCGAAATCAGGTGCTCACTCGAAGGAGATAATGTGGAACCGATGAGCAAGACCTTCGGAGACGGTCCTGATTTCGGGCGAATAGTCTTTGGGCAAGAATCGCAATCCGCACCTCGAGTGGTCGCACGTGCCTCCCGGGAACCAAGTCACTAGTTTTAATATGCCGTCATCCCGACGTGCCGAGCAGAGCCGATGCCGCGCGTCTAGGCGGCCATGGCTCGACGCGTCTTAGCGAAATCGCGTCTCGTCGGGAGATATACGTCCGAATCCGAAGCTCCTCTGAGTTGCTCTTAGAGCGGGAAGTCGACAACTCACAGCCGTCGAACAATTCGGTCTCGTCTTACGAGCGGAATCTGGCGCGGTAATCTTGCGGCGCGACGCTTAGCAACCGAAGAAAGCTGCGGCGCATGGTTTCTTCCGATCCAAATCCGCAGCGCTGAGCAATACGTTTGACCGGCAGGCGGGTATCCGTCAGAAAGCGTCGCGCCCCTTCCACCCGCAGCCGCTCAACGGCACGCGCCGGGGTCAGGCCAGTCGCCTCGGCGTAATGGCGGCTGAAGCTACGCTCACTCATACCGGCCTGTTCCGCTAGGACGGGTAGTGAAAGATCGTCCGCGAGATGTTTGCTGATCCAGTCATGCAGTGCCCCGAACTTATCCTCGGCTGACTGCAGCGATAACATCTCGCTGAACTGTGCCTGGCCTCCGGGTCGCTTGAGAAAGACCACGAGATACCGGGCCACATCGAGGGCCAGCGAGCGGCCAAGGTCCTCCTCCACCAAGGCAAGTGCAAGATCGATACCGGCGGTCACCCCCGCTGAAGTCCAAATCGATCCGTCCCGAACAAAGATGGAATCGGCGTCAACTTCGACCGATGGAAATCGCTCCGCAAAATCATCGCAGTACAGCCAGTGCGTAGCGGCCCGCTTACCGTTGAGCAGCCCGGCAGAGGCCAGCAGGAAGGCCCCCGTGCAGATCGATACGACGCGTCGCGCTTGCTGCGCGCGTTGACGGATCCAGTCGATGAGCTCTGCACCTACCGAATTCGCACCTTCACCGCCAGCTACCACCAGGGTGTCGATGGGTGATGACGGCGATGGCAGAGGATCGGCCACTAGTGCAAAGCCTGCTGAAGCTCGAACAATGTTGCCGCCGGATGCGACGAGCCGGATCGAATAAGCGGGCTCCGCACCCGACCTCACCATCAGGTCATTGGCCGTCGCGAATACTTGCAGGGGCCCGGTGACATCGAGCAACTGCACTGCAGGATAAGCGAGCACTTCAATTGCCCGCACTCCCATTGGCGGAGACAGAGGGCTTTTTGGCGTCGTCGCCTCGATCCGCCGCGATAATCTGTCTGTGTTCAAACTATTTCCGTGGGAGGTTTGGCCATGATTCCCAAGGATGTGCACTTGCGGATCGGATCGCTCCTGTTCGAACGATTGGATCAAATAGACCTGACCGGGCCGTTCGAGGTTCTGTCCCGAATTCCAAACTCAACATACCGGGTCTACGCGAAGACGACCGACTCCGTCCGGGACTTGAAGGGATTGCGGTTGACCCCTGACGCCACGCTGACTGAGGCGCCCCCTTTGGATGTCCTGCACATACCCGGCGGCTTCGGTCAGGAAGTCCTGATGGACGACTCGGACATCATCGGTTGGATCCACCGGCAGGCAGCAGGAGGATCCAGGATTTTTTCCGTGTGCACAGGGGCCCTGCTTTGTGGAGCTGCGGGCCTCCTTAAGGGCCGTCGAGCGACCACTCATTGGTCCGCCTTTCACCTGCTGCCATTCTTTGGAGCAATCCCCGTCAACCAGCGTGTAGTGGTGGACGGTTCTTATGTGTTTGCCGCGGGTGTCACCGCAGGCATCGACGGCGCGCTCAAGCTGGCATCGGAGCTGCGTGGCGATGATGTCGCTCGATTCATTCAGCTTCAGATGGTCTACTCGCCCGAGCCTCCCTTCAACAGCGGCACTCCCGAGACAGCTCCCCAGTGGATCCTCGAAGAGGCTCGACGATCCGTGAGAGCCATTACTGCACAGCGCGAGGCCACTGCGCGGCGCATCGGAGCGCGTCTCGGCATTTAGATTTAAGGGATCGCGGTAGCAGCTCATGATTAGATTTCCTCCACATTCCGCGAGCCCCTATACGCCATGCTGTCAAAAGGTTCGGTCCGATGTCAAACCGTTCGGCCGCCAAGTTGATCGACGCCCACTAGCGGCAGTAGCGTGCGCCTTCCGAAGAACGCTGCACCAGACATTCGTTATTCAGAGGAGCGCGACCCGCCGGCGAGAAGGGGCGCGTATGTGGCCAGGCGGCGCGACAGGTAGTCTATAAGCAGTCGCACCCGCTTGGTCTTTCGCGTTTCGCCCTGCGTCAGTAGCCAAAGCATTCCATGCATATGTAGCTTGCTTCCGGGCACTCGCGCCAATAACGGCTCGGCGTCGCCGACGAAACATGGCAGCGTACTCATGCCGACTCCGTGGCGCACCGCGACGATCTGAGCATCGGCGGTCGTAGTCCTAAACGGAACCTCAGCAGGACGGACCTCGCTGTCGAGTGCCCAATCTGAGACCCCGATGTTGTCTTTGACTATCCAACGGATACGGTGATGCTTGCCCGCGCGCCATGCCGCAAGCAGATCGCGCGACATGTAGACCGCGCCAAACAATGCCGGTCCCTTCAATCCGTGTAGGTTTGGTGGCAACTTGTTTCGATCGTAAACGACGCGAATCGCAATGTCCGCTTCACGATTGGTAAGGTTAACCGGTTCGTCCAACGAGAGGATCTCTAATTCGACCTCCGGATGTCGACGTGCGAACTCTGAAAAATCCGGCATAAGGAGGTGAGTTGCGAGCGTGGGGGCAAGCGTGACCCGCAGTAGCCCTCGCGCGCGTTGATCGCGGCCAAGAACGCGTGCCTGAAGCTGATTGGATGACGCCTCCATCTGTTGCGCGAGCTCCAGCACCTCGTCCCCTGCGTCGGTCATGCGGTAGCCCGAGGGCAGCCTCTCGAACATCTGCGCGCCGAGCCTCTCCTCTAACTGTGCAATGCGACGAAGGATCGTGGAGTGGTTAACGCCAAGGCGCTCAGCAGCAGCGCGCACCGAGCCGCTGCGTGCGACGGCGAGGAAAACACGTATGTCGTCCCATTCGATCATGAATGCGCCTTGCGCCCGCTTGGAGGGCGGCATTCTAAGTCGGTCACACCTGAAACCATGGCGGCACCGGTGCAATTATGCACCACCACTCCGCGATTCTGAGTACTGGTGGGTGTCGAAAGGTAATCCTATCTTCTGGTTCCAAGTGGTGGTACCGAGCGTGTGGGATTACCCAGCCTCGTGATGCATTGGCCAGGAACGATTGCGACCGCCGGCGGGGACTAACTCCGATACTCGTACAGGAGAATCGCGATGAACTATTCGATTATAGGTTTTGGCCCGGTTGGGCAAGCCCTTGCGCTAGCTTTCGCTCGGAAAGGCATTAGTGCGGCGGTAGCGACGACGCGGCCACCCGAAGCTGTTGGGTCGGCTACGCGCTCACTCGGGCAAACTATCGTCCCCAAGTCGCTCACTGACGCGCTTACCGCGGACGTTATTCTGCTGGCCGTTCCTTTTTGGGCGCACCGCGACGTAGCTCAGGTTCTTCCGAGTTGGCGGGGCAAGATTGTTATCGATGTCACGAATGCGTACGGCGTTCCACTCGCAGACCTGGGGGGCCTGCCGTCGTCGAAGGTGATCGCCAACGCCCTGAATGGCGCACGGCTTGTCAAAGCCTTCAATCATCTAGCGGCGCCAGTGCTCGCGCAGGACCCCGGCGTCGGCGCGGGACGTCGGGTGATCTTTCTCTCGAGCGACGATGAAGGCGCGACAGCAACGGTCGCCGCTCTAGTCGAGAAGCTCGGCTACGCGCCGGTTAGTCTCGGAAAGATTGCCGAAGGCGGTCGACTCGTGCAGGCACAGGACAGAAGCTGGGCGCCCCTGATTTTTCAGGACCTTGTCAAATTTCAGGTAGGAGCCGTAACCGATGTTTGACCATGTGATCTGGCCCGAAAAGTACCATCCGAAATCGTCGGCGATCTACGCACTCAACGAGATTGACGTGAAAGCGCCGCCTGAGGTGGTGTGGAAGTTGCTTGTGGACGCCGAGAATTGGTCACGTTACTTCCATGCCGAAGATCAGGTGAAAATCCTTACGGGGGGGCGGGAATTAGCGCTTGGTACCAAATTTAGCCGGGTGACAGTTGGCTTTCTGATGAATCTTGTAGTCACAGAGTGCGAACCCGACCGCAGGCTCGCGTGGTCCACGGTCGTCGACGGTGATGAGACAAGGTCCAGCGCCTACCATGGTTGGGTTATCACTCCCACGGACACTGGCTGTCATGTGCTGACCGAAGAGACTCAGCAGGGCTTGTTTTTTGTCGAGCTAATCGGCCGTAAGCACCCCGGCGCTCTCTACCGCTATCACCAGGAATGGGTGGAGACCCTCGCGCGAGCGGCCGAGATGACAGCGTCGAAAGCGAGGGGCTGACTCCGCCAGTTGGCTAGCGGCACTTCGGCTCACGTTGCGGTCGCGGCATGAGGCGGAAAGGACCTGATCATTCTGCGCCAGAGCGAGTACAAATAAGGCTGCAACAGCAATGAAGGCTTTCATGTTTTTGCTGAGACACGCCATCAATGAAAGACTCCCGTCGGCAAAAGCTGGGCCGCAGCCGCATCAGTTCGCGATTGAGGCCCGAAGGATAAATTGTTGATTTCGGGGGCAAGGCAAAGCGGATCTTTTCGCTATTCTAGGTAGGGCGCGAGCACATTTTCGATCCATTTCATGAATGCGCGGACTCGGCGCGACAGGTTGCGCCGATGCGCTACTACGAGAGACACGGCAAGCGACCGGCGACGAAAGTCGGGTAGAATTTCCACCAGCGCTCCACTCTCCAAGTATCGGCCAATCCCGAGAAGTGGGGCCTGAATCAGGCCAAGGCCGGCGAGGGCAGCGGCTTCGTAGGTTTGTGCGCTGTTGACGTGCAGCGCACCTGGCAACTGAAGTGTCGCGTAACTTTCGCCGTCTGGATATTCCCATCCAAAGGGTCTTGCGCCCAGCGTCGTCTCAAAGTGAATTGTCCGGTGTTCCTGGCGCTGGAGATCTCCCAGCGATCGAGGGACGCCATAGCGCGCCAGATAGGCGGGACTGGCGGCGTTGACTATGCGTAACTTGCCCAGCGGGCGCGCAATCAGCGTCTCGTCCCCGATGGGACCCAGTCGCAATACGCAGTCAAACCCCTCTTGAACCAGATCAACTTGGCGATCCGTGCTCGACAACTCCAACTCCAACTCGGGATGAGTCGCCACGAAATCCGGTAAGGCCGGCACGATCGTTGTCCGTGCCACCTCGGTCGGAAGATCGACGCGTAGACGCCCGCGAAGTGCTACACGATCGCCTGCGAACATTGAGTGCAGATCATCAACGTCAGCAAGCAGATCGCGGGCACGTGCATGAAATACCCGTCCGTCTTCCGTCAACTGCACGCTACGCGTCGTCCGGTGCAGAAGCCTGACACCGACATCTTCTTCCAGCTTCCGGACGGCCGTTGAGGCCCTTCCCTTCTGAATGCCCAGGCTATCGGCTGCCTGAGTGAAGCTCCCCATTTCTGCCACCGTTATGAAAATGAGGATGGGTTCGAGATTCTGCATTTTCGTGCCTCGGTATTGGTCACCGCAGAAAGAACAGTGAGTTCATGTTTTAGGTGATTATCATACCTAAGAGACACAGTAAGCTCCGAATATTGGGATTCCCCCATAGGAGAAGGACAAGTGCTCGAAACTACGAAACTGCATCGCGTGCCTGAAACCACGACCTTGCATGGCGCCCTATGGGCCGGCCGGATAATGAGCGCGCTCGTTGTTATCGCTCTGGTGGCAGACGGCACTATTCAGCTTTTCGCGCCGGCACAGATCGCGAGCATGTTGCAGGAAACCGGGTTTGCGATCGACCTGACCCGTGTGTTGGGTCCGATCGTACTCGCTTGCGCCATCCTTTACGCCATCCCGGCGACCGCCGTGCTCGGCGCGATCCTGGTGACGGGCTTTTTGGGCGGCGCCATCTGTGCCCATGTCCGCACGGGTGAGTTGGGGTCGCCGCCGGAAATCATTGCCGTGCTTCTGGGCGCGATGACATGGGTCGGCCTCTACGCGCGCGATCCCCGTATCCGGGCCGTTCTGCCGCTCATCCGTTAAACCAACCGGGCAGCGCTCTGTCTTTTCACAACATCAGGAGAAAATGCATGTTCTTAGTAATGGGAATCACCGGAAAAGTGGGCGGCGCGACGGCAGAACATCTGATGGCGCACGGCAAGAAAGTACGGGCGCTGGTCCGCGATCGCGAGAAGACGTCAATCTGGGCGAACCAGGGTGTGGAACTGGTTGACGGTGATTGGAATGATTCGGCAGCCATCGAGCAGGCGCTCAAAGGCGTAGAAGGCGCGTTTGTCATGTTGCCGGCTGTCTGGGCCCCCTCGCCTGATTACAAAGAAGCCAAGGGCATGATTGCGAACTATGTCGAGGCGCTCACCAAGGTAGCGCCGCCGCGGGTGGTAGCGCTTTCGTCGATGGGTGCGAACAAGACCAACGGGCTTGGGATGATCACGGCCTTGTCGCTTCTGGAGCACGGTTTTCGCGACCTAGTATCGCCAATCGCATTTGTGCGCGCAGGTGGATTCTTCGAAAACTTCCTCTACGGCTTGCAGGTCGCCCAGGGCGGAACGCTACCGGTCTTCTACAATCCGACAAACCGGAAATCGACCATGGTCGCGACGAACGACATCGGCGCGGAGGTCGCAAGCCTTTTGACCGGGCCGGCGTGGTCAGGGCAGCGCGCTGTCGAGCTCGGTTCGATGGTCACCGCGGATGAAGTCGCGGAGCAATTGGGTGAAGTCCTGAATCGCGACGTGAAAGCCTTTGCAGTCCCGCGTGCAGGGTGGGCGAATGCGTTCGAGCAATTCGGCATCCCGAAGGACCACACCGGACCTGCCGAAGAAATGTTTGATGCTGTGAATGCAGGATGGATGGACCTCGGAGTCGAGGGTACGGAGCACATAGCGGGTACGACGTCCGCACGCGACGTCTTCGCGGCGGTCCAGAAAGCCGTGACGGCGTGAACCGCGATATTCACACCTCATCATTCCGAGACTCGCATAATCTTGCTGACTGGTCTTCTGGGTCTTTTTCTGGAAGCAGTGCAAGACATATGTTTCGAATACTGCAAATTGGTCCATGGACCATCGGCGTGAGGTATCGGGGTATTTAGTCGAATAGGCTGAGGACGCTTTGATACTTTTCGATGTAGCCGCTATTTTCTCGGTTGTATCGCGGTATGCTGACTGCTCGCACTACAGAGGATTGCTCGCGCCAGACACAGGGACAGACGACTGCCGAACCCGGTGTGAGTGCGCCGGCGCGGCGCAATTCGCCGGGTTGGACGCCCATACGGTCCAGCGCACGATAAAGCTTTGCGACGTTGCGCGGTCCGCCGTTATAGGCGGCAACTGCGAAGATGCCCAGGACTTGCGGATTGGTGCGATATGCGGACCGAATTTCACTGCTCATCTGTGACAGCTCAAGGTCCAGCAGACAAACTGCTGCTTTCATCGCGTTTTGCAAGCGAGTCGCACCGCGCTCGAAATTTGGGTCTAGCTGCGCGCCGCGACACCTGCGCACGACGAGCGAATAAGTGCCGTTGCCATGTCGGTCGGTGAACTGCATGGGCCCCAGCGCTTTCGCACTTGAGACGCTGTAGCGATACGCTTCCTCCCGTTTCAGGCCGTACTGGCTGAGTACCTCGTCGAACGCATCTTTGCCCTTTTCGAGGAAGTCTTCGTCGTCCGTCTGCTCTATGACCGCGAGCGTGCTAATGACCTCAGCTGGTATCACGTCGGCCAGTAGCTCGCCCGGATAGGCCGCACTCGGTACGTTCTCGCTACGAAGCTCGTCCATGGCGCGCCGCGCGGTGGTGAGCAGGAAATCCTTGCCGCCGCTGACGAAGTTGGGGTCAAGGGTATCCTGAGTATAAGGCAGGTAGAGGATGGATCGTCCCGTTGCCACCGCCTCGCGCCAGCGTTTCTTCTTGATGAGGCCATTGTCGAATACGGGGAACTTGCGGCCGTAAACCTTCAGCTGCTCGCCGCCGCGCGAGAATGCGAACATCAGCCGTTCCGCCCCTGTGCCGTTCACGTGTCGCGCCTCAACGCCGGGCGTGAGCACGATGAAAGGCAATGGACCGTGGCCGGGTTTCCATTTCACTGGCGGCGTGGGGATCTCCAGCTGAGCGATGGTCCACTTCTTCTGCGCCTCGCTCCACAATGCAAAAGCGACCGGCCTGCCGCGCAGCACCTCACGCCCGCCCTTGCCAACGAAGGCGTACTGCAGTTCCACGTCGCGCAGCTGCGCCTGGCCCTCGGCAACCAAGTCGCGGATGACGAGCTGGCGCTCCCGGCCCTCAACGACCAATTCCGGCAGGTCCTCAGGGCGAGGTGGCGCCACACGCTGCTCCGAATCTGCGACACCCGCCGGAACCTCGCTCTCACCCTCCTCTTTGGCTTGGCTCGTAGCCATTGGCCGGTCCTGCGCAGGGGGCGCGGGGGTGCTCTCCGCGACCAGCGTCGGGTCGTCCGCTGACTCCATGCGGCCGCCCGAGGAGGCGCACGCGGAACAGAGGAGGAAAGCCACGAGCGACAACGCCGGGGAGGCACGCAGAAAAAGGCGCACAGAAGAACTCGGAAACCTAAAACCGGGTGGCAGGAACGACATTGTGGTGCGATGATAACGTCGAATGCCACGCCACACGACTGCGAGGCACGCGACGTGCTTCGCAGTTCGCCATTCACGCAGCAAAGACTCATCCTCTCGACGCGCCCTGATAATCGAAGTCTTTCCCTTGATAGTGGGCTGCCGCACTGACGAGTCGGCCGGCAGAGCTGACCGAGATAAAAGTTAGTCGAGGATCTTGGAGGATCCCCGTACGGCGCTACGAGTGGCTCTGAGCGTCGACTGAGTCTCGGCCTCGATAAGGAGTTACCGATGTGGTCGGTAAGGACCGTCTTTGGATGGTGGGCCGTGTAGGGATCGAACCTACGACCAATTGATTAAGAGAAGCCGGGTCCCATCCGAATTTTCCCCTTTAATAACAAATACTTACACCACTAAAACTGTCCCACAATTCGCTGACTTACGCTGCGATAAGGCCCTGAATTCATGAATACCGGGAATCTCAATGGGACACGGAGCTAACGTGTCAGCGCATTGAATAACCTAAGCTGATAGGTTATCATATTCCATCAGCCGCGTGTTCATTTCGGACAGCACAGGAGCTGGGATTTACGTCTTCTCGGACGACCATTGCCCGGCGCACATCCACGCTCGCCACCGCGGTGAAGGATGGATCGCGCGCGTGAGATGCTCCTACCTCGGCAGTACGGTGGAGCTCATCAGCATCATCCCGGTCAAGAACGTTCCTCTACAACGCGTAGTGAACCGCCTTTTGAGCGACGTTCAAGTGCGACTGCCTGATTGTCGGCGCAGCTGGTGGTTGACGCGAAGAACGACATGTTTGGCGAATCAGTGGGCCGTTGTGCGCGGACCGGGAAGACTCGAGCTTCTCTCGAAATCGGCTCCGAGCGCGAAGCAGATCGCTGAGGCTGAGTACGATCCCGCGAACACGCAGGTTCGCGTGATTTTCCAGGACGGCACAACAGAACAGGTGAAATTATGACGACGAACACACAACAAATCAGTGATGCTGAGTACGCCGCGGCGCTTGCCGCCGGCCGAATCGAGGCAGAGATCGAAATTCGGGCGCAAGCTGTTCGCTACGTCCCCGAGCGGGATGCCATCGAGATCGTCACGAACCACAATGCTGGCTTCTTGATTCCACGACAATGGATCGGTGCATTGCAGGACGTGCCTATCGAAGATCTGGGCAAGCTCGAAGTGTGGCCGGATGGATCGGCGATTGAACTCGAAGACCGAGACGTTCAGATCAGTGTGCATGGACTCCTGACAGCAATCCTGCCCGCGATGCTGCCCTCCCGATCCGTTGCAGCGATCTTTGCCAGCCGCGGCGGCCAGGCGACCTCACGCGCGAAGCGCAAGAGCTCGCGAGCCAACGGTCGTAAGGGTGGTCGACCTCGAAAAAGATCATCCACTGAGGCAGTCTAAAGAATGCGCGGGAGCAGCCTGCCCGTACGAGACACATAGGCGTCATATCCCGCAAGCGTCTTGACCAGCAACGCCTCCTCGTACCGAATTCGCCGCAAGAAAGCCAGGGTCAGTGCGAAGGCGGCTAACACCGCGACCACCCAGGACCGAAGAAGTACGCAACTAGCGACAAAGACGATCAGTGCGCCCGTATAACTGGGGTGGCGTATGAGCCGATATGGTCCGCGGCTGACAAGTTTTTGTCCCGCCTGCACCGTTACGTTCCAAGTGAACCATGGCCCTAGCAAAATGACAGCATAGGTTCGCAGCATAAGACCACCGATCATTGCCGAGAACGCGGTCCAAGTAGTTAGATCGAGGGGCAAGGCGAGGCGTCTTCGCCACACGAGTTCGAGCAGCGCCGCGGCCTGAGTCAGATACACAGTCCACAGGATCTGTGCCGCGGTACCGCGGTCCTCCGGGGTTCGTGAACCTTCGAACGGTCGGTATGACGGTTGCAGCATGTTCGCCAACATACCGACGCTCACCACCATCCAAAGCTGCGGCAGATAGAGTGCCGGCGGCCAGACCGCTGCAAGAATGAGGAGTACCGGAACCCATATTCCAACTGCCTGGAGCGCCTTGCTCAGCGTTACCGCCACTGCCGATCCCCGTCGATTGAGGCGGGTGCATGGAAGAGCGCGATGCACAACCCCAGTGCTTCCCTCGGAGCCGTGGACCTCGAAGTGCTAACTGCGGTTGCCCTAATCACGAGGCTTCGTTACCAGTAAGACTCAACAAGTGCCGGTACCAATCGCTCTGGAATAACCGGCCGGGGTCGATTCGGTGCTTGTTTGCGAGCCATTCACGAATCCGCGGATGACATGTCAGCAGTTGGTCGAGGCGCGCAAACCGATGGTAGGTGAGGTAATAGCTGCCTCGATGCGCGATCGCATGGTCAATCAGCCGAACGAAGGCGCTCGTGGCGTCGACAAGCGCCGCAGCGTGGTGATCGACGTGCAGGTTGAAGATCACGCACGCATAGGACTCACGCGCCCATGGCAGAGCGCTCTCTGTATCTGGCTCGATCAAACGAATCGTGCCGTATATGAAGTCGGCAGGGTTACGTACAAAGTCGCGTCTCACATCGTCCATGAAAACCGATAGGCGATCGCGTGGCACGTAGAGCTCGGTGATCATTTCCCCGCCGTGCAGGCTGCGCCCCAAGCGCTGATCCAGCGCCGCGTGGTAGCTTTCGAGGTAGATATTGAGCTGATGGGTGTCGCTCCAATAACGCTGACCGGACGTAGCAAGGTAGAAGTCGGAGAACTCATCAAACGCTCGCGTCTTGTCCCGATGCGCCAATTCGATCAGCCGATTCCAATCGGTTTGTGAGAGACGCCGCTGCCGCGCAGGGATCGGTTTTAGATCACCGGTCGGGACGTAGCAGGACAGGATGCCTGTACGAAGGAAGTTCGCATTCGCCGGGTCGAGTGCGAACTGGAAGTCCCCGTAGAGGGCACCCGCGCCGATGCGCTCGTGCAGCCTTTCGACCAAACCGTCAATTTCCAGCAACTCGACTACCCGTTCGACCTGCAGACGCGCGGCGAGCCGCAGCGTCGCCGCTGTCACGACGCCGAATAGTCCATAACCCCCAACGACATGGCGGAAGAGCTCCGGCCGTTGCTGGCGGTTGCAGGTCACAACTTCCCCGTCTGCGGTTACGATCTCAAGGGACTCGAGGTCATCGATGAATGGTGGTGCGGTGAGACCGCGCCCATGGATGTTGGCGGCCACTGCGCCTCCGATCGTCAGCCGATCGGCGCCAGTCTGCTTTTGCCGAATTCCCCATGGTGAGTGCATTCCCTCCGGACGTGTCAGGTAAGCGCGAATGACGTCCGGCCACTGAATACCGGACTCGACCTCGAGCAGCCCTCGCTCACTATTGAAGTTGCGGACCCGATTGAGGCAACGCATGTCCAGCACCGTGCCTCCGCTTAAGAACTGGTGCCCGCCCATTGCATGCCGCCCGCCGGCAACCGCCAGCGCCCGCCCTTCGGAGCGGCTTCGCCGTACGGCTCGTACCACGTCTTCTACCGTTCGTGGTTCGAGGACGCGTGATACCAACGTGCGGTTGAGTCCTGAGTGTGTGTCATTGACCCAAATAGTCCGTTTGACTTGTGGGCTACTGAATTGGTGATGAGCGTGTCGCATGGCGTCATAGTTGTCTTTCCAGTCGCCTGGATCAATACCTCCGTAAGAGGTATCGTAATGTAATACCTACAGTCTCAGGAAACCGAACTATGCCAAGGGAAACCTCTGGGTTGATGCCAACGCGGATCATCAACAGTCTCAAGCGCCTCATGAAATCCCGACAGATAACCTATCGCGAGCTCGCGCGCCGCATTCAGCTGAGCGAAGCATCAGTCAAACGCATCTTTTCGCGCGCGACATTGACGCTTGTCCGCTTGGACGACATCTGTCAGGCACTCGAGGTTAGCCTCAGCGACTTGGTGCGCATAACGGCTGAGCAACCCACCGACGCCCCCGAGCTCTTGACGTTAGAGCAGGAAAAGGCTCTTGCCGCAGACCCGAATCTCCTGGCGTGCTTCTATCTGCTTGCAAACGGGCGAAGCGGCCGTGACGTGACTGTAGAGCTCGGTGTCGATGAGCGTGCAGTGCGGCGTTGGATGGTTCGGCTCGATGCGCTGCGCTTGATCGAAATGCGCTCCAAACTCCGAGCTCGCGCCCGTGCGGCGTCAGTCATCGCGTGGCGACGCGATGGGCCTCTGCGGCTTCTCTACGAAAAGCAGGTGCGTCAAGAGTTCCTGCAGGCGGCGTTCACCCGAACCGGCGAAGCTCTGCACTTTCTCTCCGCCGAGCTGTCGGAGGCATCGAGCAAAGTCTTGCTGCGCAAAATGGAGCGTATGGCCGGTGAGTTTCGCGACTTGGCGGAGCTAGATCGCACGGTGCCGGCGAAGGAAAAGCGCAGCATCGCTGCACTCCTGGCCGTTCGGCCATGGGTCTTTTCGATGTTTGAGAGCCTGCAAGCACCTCCGGCAAAGGAGTAGGACCGGGACCGCTTACCAGGCAATTAAAAGACCCTGTCCCCCGAATGTCTGAACCCCACATACCTCCATGAAAGCGTTACAGCGACGGCGCGCCTCACATGACGATCGAGATGTGAGAATCGAGGCCAAATAAGCTAAATACCGCGTTCTATCTGTCGGCAGACTTTGCGATAGTATCGGCATTGCAAAAATCGAGAGACCTTCATGCCCCGCGCAAGGAACTATGAAAATCGCGGTTATCCGAAGAGCTGGCGCTTTCGTTACGACGCCTATTATTACCGCGTGCCAAAAGGCCAAGAGCACCTTTGGGACGGTAAGAAGGAATTTCATCTAGGGCGGTCACTCAGCGAAGCTACTGCGGAATGGGCAAAGCGCGTCCATCGCATCGAGCACGATTCAACGGTAGACGCCCTACTCACTCGCTATAAACTGGATGTCATTCCGAAGAAGGCCGCCGCGACTCGGCGCGGTGACATGCAAGCATTGATCAATCTGCGTAAAGTCTTCGGCGCCATGCGACCCCGAGATGTGCTCCCGCGGCACATCTACAAATACGTCGATACCCGGATAACCAGGAGTGGCGAGAACAGCAGAGCTACAGGGCTGTATGAGATTCGCGTCTTCAAGCACGTCTTTACCAAGGCGGTTGAATGGGGGATTCTCGATCGACACCCCTTCAAAGGCGAGGTGCGCCTACGAGGACTTGAAGCTCGAGACAGATATGTAGAGGACTGGGAGATTGCTCAAGCTCTCGAGTTAAAGCCCAAACGAAATTCCGGGTCCGTGCTGATGATCCAGGCTTACATACGGCTCAAGCTTCTAATCGGCATTCGTCGCGGAGATATGCTCCGCCTGCGAATGAGTGATCTCACCGAGACCGGAATTAAGGTGCGCCCACACAAGACAATAAATACCAAACGCACTGCCCGAATATTTGAGTGGACGCCGGCGCTCAAATGAGCCGTAGAGCAAGCCAAGGCTGCTCGGCCAATTGATATCTCTCCCTGGCTCTTTTGCACACGCGAGGGCGAAGGCTACTTCAACGAAGATAGCGGCCAAGCATCGGGGTGGGATTCGATGTGGCAGCGTTTCATGACGCGGCTGCTTAAAGACACGGATGTCAAAGAACGTTTCACCGAGCATGATCTTCGCGGCAAAGTCGGCAGCGACGTGGCCAGCATTGAGAGGGCCACCGACTTGCTCGGTCATGCAAGCAAAGAGATTACAAAGCGGCACTATCGACGCAAGCCAGAAGTCATTAAACCCGTCCGCTGACCTAATACTACACGCGCGCAATTCGAATCGACGACGCTCGCAAGCCGCGCGCATTTCACACGACGCCCGATTGTTTGCTGACGCGTGAATGGGGGACGACGTCCCGCGATCCGCCGCTGTTTAACGCTCAAAAAAATTAGAAAGAAGAGCTTTTGCTAATCGAATGGGGGAAATTCCGATCTATGGGGGAAGTTTTTGAGCTTCTTGCGAGAGAGGTCGAAAAACTTGTTATTTTTCAGTGAGATGGTGGGCCGTGTAGGGATCGAACCTACGACCAATTGATTAAGAGCGGTCCCTTTTTGTACGACTGACTACGCTGCAGTGAGGTTTATCTCTCTGAATCAGCGAGTTATCGTATCGCCGCCTCGACTTGGATTGCTGGCGTTTTCTCGACCACGATCCGCCGCAGTCACTCTTTGGTTACTCCCCTACTAGGTTCGACCTTCATGCCGAAAGTAAAGCTTCGCCAGGACAACGTTCGATCGCTTCCATATGTTGGCAACGCGCGTGGAAAAGCGCAATGCATTTATTGGGATCTCGCGCTCCCCGGCTTTGGTCTTCGCAAATTTCCCAACGGTCGCGGCAGCTTCGTGTGCAGTTACCGCGTTCAAATGCGAAAGCGTCTTGTGGATCTTGGGCGATCCGATTCGATGACTTTGGAGCAGGCGCGCCGGCGAGCTCGCTTCTATTTCGGCGCCGCCGCGGACGGCAAAGACCCGAGGTCAAACATCGACCAAATGCGGGCGACACCGACTGTAAGGGAGCTGGCCGCGTCCTATGCGTATTCCATTGATCGTGGACAGTGATTCCAGGCCATCGTGGACAGCGGCGGTGAGGCGGCGGCGGACGCCGCCGATTCTTCTCGGCTGTCCACGATGAGTTGTGGCGACGACCGGCTTTTCAGTGTCCGCGTTTGGGATCCTGTGGCTGTGGTCCATTCAGAGGGAGAGACTCACGCAACGATTCGCCTTTGGTCTTCAACTCGATCCGATGGCTGTGATGCACGATTCTGTCGAAGATGGCGTCCGCCAAAGTCGGTTCACCGAGATAGGCATGCCAGGTATCGACGGGTAACTGGCTGCAGATGACGGTGGATCGGGCATTGAGGCGATCGTCGAGGATTTCGAGCAGGTCGGCTCGGTCCTGGGTCGATAGCGCGATCAGCCCCCAGTCATCCAAGATCAAGATTGGAGTCTTGGCGAGTCGCTTGAGCAGCTTCAGATAACTGCCATCGCCGTGCGAGGTGCGGATTTCCTCGAACAGGCGGGGTACACGCCAGTATCGGGCAGATCGACCTTGGCGGCACGCCTGATGGGCCAGCGCGCACGCGATCCACGTCTTTCCCGACCCGGTTGGTCCGGTCATCAGGAGATTCTGTCCGCGCTCGATCCAGGCGCCGTCGGCAAGCGCCGCGATCTGCGCTTTGTCGAGGCCGCGACCGCCTTTGTAGCTGACGTCTTCGACGCAGGCCTGCGCGACTTTGAGGCGCGCGTCGCGCAGCAGTCCGCGATAGCGACTGTTCTGGCGCGACAACCGCTCCCGATCGACCAGCAAGGCCAGCCGCTCCTCGAAGGACAGTGCGTGCGTGTTCGGCGTATCACGCTGCTCCTCCAGGGCCTGCGCCATGCCGTGCAGTTTCAGGTGTCGTAGGGTTTCCAAGGTATTTTGCGTCAACATGGTCTCTCCGGTGTCAGTGGTAATACTTCGGGCCGCGCACATTCGTGTGCTCGGGTAGGTCGATTTGCTCAGGGGTGGCCGGCTGGCGTTGGTCACGGCCGGTTTTCAGGATCGACAGCACGCTCTTGCGGGTGGGGCTCTGTAATTTCACCGCCAAGGTGCTCGCCGCCTCGAGTCGTCCCTGACCGTACTGCCGCGCCAGGGACAACAGCCCCAGGCACGCTCGATATCCTTGCTCGGGGTGGGGCTTGCTCTTCAGCAGATGCTCGACCACCGCGCAGGTGTTCGTCCCGATCGAGGCGCCCCAGTTGATGAGCCGCGTCGGTGTCCACTCGGCGTGTTCCCGATGGGCGCGCGGCATGTGCTGCGGCAACGTGGTGTGCACGCCGCGCTGGTAGGAGCGCACGTGGCTCGCCACCCGGACACTGCGATGGAACACCTCGACCGTGGCGGCGCTGAAGCGCGCCCAGAGTTCTTGGCCCACCAGCGGGTGCGGCACGCTGTAATAATGCCGATCGACATCGACGTGATAATCGAAGGCGGCGCGCACGCGTTTCCACTCGGCGTAGACGTACGGTGTCGCCGGCAACGGCCGCATCGCCGGGCGATCCAACGCCTCGAACACGGAGCGCCGGGAACCGGGGAGCTTCTGGAACGGCCGCTCGTTCAGTTCGACGAGCAGCGGCCGGATGGCCGCGTTCAACTCCTCCAGACTGAAGAAGCGCTGATGCCGCAGCCGCGCCAACACCCAACGACATACCAGGAGTACCGTGAGCTCCGCTTTCGGCTTATCTTTCGGGCGGAACGGCCTGGCAGGGATGACAGCAATCGAGTAATGCGCCGCCATTTCCTCGTACGAACGCTGCAGTTCGGGCTCGTAGCGGTCGGCCTTGGTCACTCCGACCCGCGGATTGTCCGGCACCAAAATCGTCGGCGCATGACCATAGAACGTCAGCATCCGCACGTGGCTACCGAGCCAGTCCGGTAGCGACGCGGTGCGCGTCGCTTCCGCATACGCGTAGCCGCTCGCCCCCAGGGCGCCGACAAAGATCGCGGCGCGGTACGCCTCCTCGCACGTTGCGCCGTAAATCGGCACGGTGGCGCCCGCGTAATCGACGAACAGCTTCTCGCCGGCATAGTGACGTTGGCGCATCGAGCGTTGCAGCCGACGCACCCAGTGCCGATACCGTTCGCAGTACGAGCTGTAGCGCAACGCCAGCGTCCCGTGCGTGGCGTGATATTCGTCCCACAGCAGTTGCAGCGTCACGTGCTTATGGCGCTTCAGTTCCGTGTGGATCGCCGCGCAGTCGGGTAACACGACCTGGCGCGGTTTGCGCTCGGTCCGCGCCTTCCAGATCCGTCGTTCCAGTTCGGCATCGTCGAGGCGCTGCGCCTCCTCCCAACTCACGCCGGCGGCGCGCACCGCGCATGCGGTACTTCGAGACGGCGCCGTGCGACAAGGTGAGCGCACGGCCGATCTCGCGCGCCGACAGTTCACTCGACTCGAACTGGATGATCTGTCTGAGCTTGGGCGTTGGCAGTCTGGGATTCGACATCGGCGGCGAGATTCCTGCGTGGCTGAAGAACGCCGCGGATTCTCATGGCCGATGCCGTCGATTCCCATCAGATCTTGTAACGCACTGGGCCGCTAAAGCCCGATTTCCTCAACCGATTCACGGACTTCCGCTCGGATCATCTCTTGTAACGCTAAACCGCCGTATTTCTCAATCCGATCAATGGATTGCCCCATTATCATCTCTTGTAACGGTTCGGCACTTAAGGGCCGTTTTCGCCCATATTTGGGCTTTTTCTCGCGCCACGCCCGCACTCGATTTACGTGCTGCACGCCGCAGAAGTAGTCTCGATTCTCAGGCTTGCGGAGCCAGCGCTGCTGGCTCGCCTTCTTGCTCGCCGCCCGGCAGGCCGGTGCGGAACAAAATCTTTGCTGGGTTCGCGTCCGCGGATGGCGGTGAAACAGGTGCCGGCAGTGCAGGCATCGACGTCGTTTATTCTTTGTCACGGGGCCAGGATCCTCCTGGCCCGTATCATGCCCGCGCTACCGCGCTCGCCCGCTTAAAGCCCCCTCGTCCTTGCGAGTTCATCGCTCTGAGCTGTACGGAGTATGTATACCCTTTCTGGATCACCGACATCATCCCGTTACTGTCCACCATCCCGGCACGGCATCGTGAACGCTATTCCGGCTCAGCCGGAAACTGTCCACGATCACGCCATACGCCTGTCCACGTCGCACGGAATCACTGTCCACGATGCTCTGGAATCCCTGTCTTCCATCAGCCGGAATAATCAGTCCTACATCAATGGGCACGCAAAGCTCAAGAAGAAGACCTGGAAAACCGACGAGGCTTATCTCAATCAACTACTGATTCCCAAATTTGGGGCCCATCTAGCCTCGTCGATCACCCGGGCAGACATCGCCAACATTCACACCGATACCGGCAAAAAGCACCCTTACACCGCCAATCGATTCATCTCGATTGTTCGCAAAATGTATAACGTCGGCCGTCAGTTGGGCATGGTCCCGGAGGAAAGTCGAAATCCCGGCACCGAGATTGTGCCGTTTCCGGAGAACAAGCGCCGGCGATACGTGACCCTCGCCGAGATGCCGTTGCTTGCAGCCGCGATTGATGAAGATCCCAACGAATTCGCTGGGCATGCCCTATGGCTACTCCTCCTGACGGGCGTCCGCCGGAGCGAAATCCTTGCCGCCAAGTGGTCTGACGTCGATTGGGACAACGGAACCTTGTACATCGGAGAAACCAAGAACGGCGACCCCGTCCTGACACCCCTGAGCCGAGCCGCCGTAGCGAGACTCAACATGATTCCCAAATCCGATGACAATCCCTACATCATCTGCGGCGACATCCCGGGAGGACCCCTCGTGTACTTGGACGCCATGTGGAGACGTATCCGCAAGAGAACTGGGTTTCATGACCTACGAATTCACGATTTACGCAGAACCGTGGGGTCCTGGCTGGTGCGCGATGGAGCCTCGCTGCATCTGGTCGGCGCCGTTTTGAACCATAAGGACCAAAAAACCACCGCCGGCTACGCTTACTTTCAAACCGAAGATCGGCAAAAGGCGCTCGACCGACATGGTGAGGCGCTCGTCCAGGTTACCCAAGACGGCGCGCGGCGCATTGCCAAGCGCACACTCGCTGCCGGTGCCACCCAAGAAGGCGAGGCGGCCAGACTTCCCCGGGTACATCGAATCTCACGGGAGGATCTCTATGAACTGGTTTGGTCGGAACCAACGACCACCCTCGCAGAGAGATTTGGCATATCTGATGTAGGGCTTGCCAAGGTCTGTCGCCGATCGGATATTCCCTCACCACCTCGGGGCTACTGGGCGAAGATTGCCGCCGGAATATCTATCTCGCGACCGGACTTGCCGGAACGAGCGGACCTTGGCTCCAGGTCGATTCTGTTTCGAATAAATCGTGATAACAGACCAGACGCTTGACGCCGTCGGAGTCCAAAAGTCGGTTTCTGAACGAGCTAAGAGCGTGTCACGCCGCAATGCCTTTTCGCAGCCGAGGCGGCCCGATCAGCACGTCCGCGGACACATGAAAGCGATCCCGAACCTTACGCACCATGGACATGCTGAGCTCACGCTTCCCCGTCATGATCTCGCTAACCCGACTTGGCGTTCCCAAGAATTCAGCAAGTTGAGCCCGTGTGAGGCCGTGCTGGTCCATCAGATAGGTCAAAAGCTGCGGGAGTGTGGGTACCCGACGGGGCCACCGGCTCTGCTCGTACGCTTCGATCAGTCTCGCCTGGGCGATGAGGCGCACTTGATCCGATGGGTCGGGAGAATCCATCAGCTTTTCGACCAGCGCTTTCGCCTGCTGGTGATCCCGATCGTTCTCGACAATCACTAAAGTCGCTTTCATTACACCGTCTCCGCATCAATCTGATCATATTCCTCGTGTGAACCGAAGAATCGAATCATCAAAACGCCGCCCTGGTACCTGACCAGCGTCACTAATCGATAGTCGTTGCCCTTAATGTTAAAGACGACTCTACCACTCTTGAGAATGCTCACCTTCGGATGCGATTGCTTCACATCCTGAGGTGATCGCCAATTGGCCTTCTCCGCAATCGCACGCCAGACATCAAACTGCGCCCGGGCGGCTCTGAGGCCTTTACTTCCCTTGCGGGTGGCAAAATAGGACTCCACCAAGTCGGTGCCAATGACTATCATTGGACATGCATTTTACTCAATAATTCCATAAAATGGAATGCCTAGTTCCACTTTTGGGAATTCTAAACATTGCAATAAATAAGTTGAACAACGAACTAGAAATCAAATGCCACAGGGGTCTTTCGGGCCTGGTACGCGCCGTATCGCGTGTCGCCGGAAGGACTCGCAGGAATCCGAGACACACCCGACAAGAGTATCCGAACAAAATCAGGGAATCTGAGAATAGCCGTAGCGTCTACGCAGAGCCGCTTCCCCACGCTTCTGCAGTCGCCTACGCTCGAGTCGCCGCAGATATTGACCGCATAATACAAATAAGACGCCCAGCCAATTATAGGGACGATCCACCGAAATCAAGACGATCAACCCCAACAGCTCGAAAAGTACAACAACCTGCGTGAGACCCGTTACTCGTGCCGTTGCAAGGCTCCGAGTGCTGCGTCGCGGCGCCTCTATCATCGGGAGTGCCAGTCCGAGGCTCGCTACTCGTTCTCGGCAGGCTTGCCATTCGCGCTCAGCAATCACCGCGGAATTGCAAGGAAGCACGAGGCCCGGCCGACCGCTCGGACTCGCCCCGTACGGCGCGAAGCCAAATCGCGCATAGAATGTCTTCGACGCCTCTACGTTGGTCATTAACACCCTCGCAGCGTGAATGGGTTTTGGTAAGAGTGACAGCCTCGCGAGAACTAGCGCGGAGCCCAAACCCTTTCCCTGATAGGCTGGTGAAACCATCCCAAAGGTCAGCCAAGCGGTGGCGAGCCCGAAATGCTTCTCACAGTTCACGGCGCCGATGGCGACCGGGACGTCATCAATACAGAGCACCAACTTGAGAAACTCTTCGGAGTCCAACCAGAATTCAAAATAGACGAGAAAGTCTGCTGGGAAATAGCCATGCTCATTCTGCCGGTAGATTGCCAGACAGCTCGCACGATCGCGGGACTCGAAGCGTCGCAGCGAGATGCCGCTGGGTAACGGTTGTAGAGGAGGCAAATGAAATCGTGAGCGACCATAAAATAGCGGCCGCAACGCGAACGGGATTTGTATTGCGTTTGCTATAGACGCTGGCAAGATCGGTGTGTCCCTGCAGTTCGAACAACGATATTCAAGATCCTCTTGAAACCTGCTTGCCGAGCATTTATACGCAACCAAACCGTCCAGGCCTTCCTGAGCCCCCCTAGCGGGTCAGGTTCGGCTGCTGCGATACATCCTGGAGGCGCCGCGACCCCGCCGCGCTTGGTGCGGACACGGCCCAGCCGATCAGTGACCTTGAGGTGTCTCGCAGGTATGCCGACGTATTCATCTACGTAGCAGCGTCCGAGACGGTCTCGAACCGTTACTACCACTCGCCTATTGAACCCGTCCCCGGAATAGCGAGCGGTCAGCGTCTTGAATTCTCCACACGATGCGCCGTGCTTGGCGCATAGGTCCGGGAGGGCCGCCCGGTACTTCGCTATCGCGGATCCGAGGGTCCGCGAGACTTTTCCCTGTATTGCCTTGGCCGCCAAGAAGTCTACGGCGATCACTCCACCAGGACTTTTCTTGGCCTCACCATAGACGTTCATGTCGTAGACCCCGATCAGCAGGCCGCAGCCACTCCCGAGGGAATCGGCAATATTGTGGGCGATGGTTCGAAGGGTCCCCATTTTCATGACGTTAGAGATTACTTGGTGCGGCCATTGACAGCGAGTAAACGAGCTACCACGGCGATGCCGATGTCCCGATAATCGTCGTCAGTAAGTGCCATGGAATCAAGGCAGCCGTTCTCGAAAGTCTTTTGCGTAAAGAAAGCGTCGAATACCCAGATTGACGCTCCCTGCGATCGAACGTCGTCCATGAGGAGGCGGCTTCGCCCATCCCCCTCGTCCAGCAAAGAAATTGCTACGGCTCGTTTCGGGCGGGTTTCATTGTCCATTTCGATGTCCTATAAGGATATGGGCCGCGATGTCGTCGACGCTAGGTCCCAGCACAACAACCGCTTCCCCGATAAATCCGCCTTCCCACAGAAAGAACTTACCGGCATCCCTGAACATCTTCGCGGTTTCCTCTCCTGAGAGGAATACAAACCCCAAGCGCCTGCTCTCACCCGGCTGAATAGCCGTCTCGCCCAACAGCGGCCAGCCATCATAGGCCGCCATGATTGGCGTTTCCTTGGAAAGACAACACGGGCAACCCCAACCGGGGAACGCGGGCGATCGGCGCCCACCTTCAGCGGTTCGATAGAGAGTGACGTCCGCGATGAGCTGCGGCGTCATATTTCTTAGCTGTTCGGCACGTGACATGGCGCCTTTAACCTTTCACCGATGAGGGATCGCGGTCGCTCGCCAGTGGCCAGCGCTTGAGCAGCCAGCTTTTCCGTGCCAGCACGAGTCTCGCGACTCGCCAGAGAGTGTTTATCGTTCGGGTGCAATCCCATGCGATTCTTGGCTATATCGTCAAGATACGCGGCGACCTGTTTGGAGTCCGCATTCTTCTCGAGAAGCGATATCAATCCGGCGACGTACCGCTCGTACTCATCTCGAGTGCTGGGCTCTGCAGCCACTCCGATGGGGTCCCAAATGTAGTAGAGGATCTCATCGACTCTGCGACGCAGTTCCTCCGCGTAATTACTCATCTTCCCCCGTCGCTTCGAGACCTGGGCGCAGCCTTAGTAACTCCTTCTCCGCTGCCTCCGCGCTGTCGAAGAGGCCGCCCCATTGTTCGTCGTGAAACTCATAGGGCTGGTTAATCCCTCGATACGGGTCATCATGATAGACCTGAAATAGCCCATCGCTCCGGCGTCGTATTGAGTAGTGAGTTTCGCCGCCTGTGCCAAATCTCATTACCAACCGTTTAACCGTAGTGGTCGATGGAAATAGGGTGGTCTTGGAAAAGTCATTCATGCTTGTTCCTAGCCTATCAGTCCCGTCGTGCAATGGGTCGCCGCTCAAGCGTCTCTGTAACGGTCTGTGTCTCCGAGCGGCCATCTGAGCGTTTGATATCCAGCTTTGTCACCCTCGTTCGGCGGCGCACGTTTCCGCCCGGATCCGTTTCGAATGCGACCGAGATCGTGCCGGAGATGACCTCCCCTGCCCGATCATGAAGTGCTGTGTCAAGCGACACGGGCTTCTTCATGATTTCCCCCAGGATGACGTCGGATTCGGCGCGAGCGCGCCGAACCGCGTCGGGGTCGACGGGCATCTCGACAGCAAAAGTCTCGCCATCTGCTCCGCCTGCCTTCCTAGCTAGCTTTGCGGGACTGCCCGCGTCGGAATCCCGGTACAGCGCTCCCTCGTGAAGGTCTGCGGACCTCAAGTCATAATGTTCAACCGTTTTGAGCACCGATTGCGGATCGCATTCGATGCGAAATGCATTCCACGTGAAAATCCAGTGCCCACAGGCTGTGCGAGACACACTGGCAGCCTTCAGCCAGCTGTCGAGCCGAGCCTCGAGTTCAGACCCGTTGAGGAGCCGTGCGGGTCCGCCCACCGGCTTGAAAACACGAGCTGGGAACTGCCAATTCTGGGTTCTCTCCTCCGTCGGAGTGGAACTGGGCACGTCGTACTGCAACTCGAGGCCGTCCGAGCGTACGCCGATCACCTGTTCCATGAGGGTGAGGGTGTCCTGGTCGTGCGAGGTACCGTTCGATCCGTTGCTGCCCTGCTGCGCCGAGTCCTTCACCAGCGTGAGTTGGTAGGTATCGCCGACTTGGGGCGTCTGAGGGATTGCTCCGGCATGTTCAACACCGAAAGAGAACAGCAGCGCCAAGCCAACGCGGTGGAACAACTTTCGCGGCTCGTCCGAGATTTCAAGCATCCGTCGCTTGGGCCTCGATTTCACAAACTTCATCTGACGGTCCTCCCACTCCGTCGGATATATGGAATCGATCTCAGCCGACATGCCGCGCGCGCTCCGCTAGTTCTTGAGCCCTGGCCACCGATACCCCGTGCGTCTGATCGATAACCAGTGGATCGTCTTCGGTATCAGCTCGATGCAGTACAACCTTGGGACGGTTACGGCCGGGCTGCACTATCACATCCGAGGGCCTTGGCTTGTCATAAGGGTACAGCTTTATTTCATTGCATACCCATCCGAAAAATCCTTCTCCCGCGACCGGGCTTTCATACGTCTCACGATACCTGTTGAAGCTCTTTTCGCTTAGTGACACCCACACGCCCCAGAGAAACGGCTCCGCGACTCCAACAATCGGGATCTCAAGCATGGCGCGGATAAAGTGATCGGCTTCCCCCCCGTGGACTATCGTGCAGACGTCGCTGCTGAGGGTCGCTATACGGGTCTTCTGCTCCTCCGAAAGAGATACGTATTGGTCAGGTGCTTGCAAGCCGAAACTCGGAGACCCCTCGTGTATCTCACCGCAACAGCTACACTTGAACGCAAAAATCCCGGCCATTGCAGTGCTATCTAGCGACCCGGTTTACTGGGGTGCAGCCGCGCCGGCCAAACCGAAGGTACTTTTTCCCAATTCATCGATTGCCTCCGACGCCCAGCCGAGACCCGCACCTTCGCCTGCTGGTGATCCCGATCATTCTCCACAATCACTAAAGTCGCCTTCATTACACCGTCTCCGCGTCAATCTGCTCATATTCCTCGTGAGAATCGAATCATCAAAACGTCGCGCCAGCGTTTATCGTGCCCCTCTTGGGGATGCACGGCCAGTTTCCACCGCTGTCCCTTCATAGCCGGCAACGACGCAATCGTCAGGAGCTGTTCCTTCGGTTAGCCCCTTCCGGACGGCCGCCAGCAAGTCGTTCGCACGCTCGCGCAAGTCATCCTTTGAGCGGGCGATTTCCCCGATTGTACGGCCCACCCCACGCATCGCCTCTCGCTCTCGCTCCTCTTCCATACGGTCGCCGTGGTGATGCGCCACTAGCTCAAGGAAAGCGCTCCACATCTTGCGCGCCGCAGACTCTATGTCGCGTAGTCCATAGCAAGTGAGTATGAGCACCGACGCGCGCTGCTGATCGAGCGTAACGGTCACGGGTATGTCCGGGCGTATCGCGGCTTTGTCTAGCCAACTCTTCCAAATAGCCGCCAGCACTCGATCATCCACGTCAGGGTTATACCGCAATAAGAACGAGAGCAAACCCACGATGTGCGTCAGGATATCCTGGAACGTCTTCGGGGGATCCCAGATGCCGGAGATCATCGCTTGATAGTCGGGGTCGTTGAAGAGCGTATCAACCTTACGCTTCAGATCGCGTTCACTGAAAAGTCCCTTTGGCAAGCACCCTAGTGGCCTGTAACATTCATTTATAGACTATACTGCGTCTATGACAGACGCTATCAAGTTGACCAATGCGGAGCGTATGGAACTGACGCGGCGAGCGAACAGCCGAACGGATCGGGCGGAAGATGCCCGACGAGCGCGGCTGATCTTGCTGCTGGCCGAAGGCCATACGTGGGATGAAGTGTCCGAGCGGATCGAATGCAGCCGCGGGTTTGTCGCGAGCTGGAACAAACGATTCGTCGAACAGCGGATTGCGGGGCTCTACAGCCGGCATCTGGGCCAAGTGGCCTCGGTGCTCACGCCGGACCTCGAAGCGCGGATCCTGGAGGCGACGCGCCGTGCGCCGAGCGATGGGGCGACGCACTGGAGCACGCGCAAACTCGGCGCTCACTTGGACGTCAGCCACATGATGGTGGCACGAGTGTGGCGCAAGCACGGCCTGAAGCCGCATCGGATCGAGCGCTACATGGCCTCGAACGATCCGGATTTCGAGACGAAGGCGGCCGACATAATTGGGCTGTATCTGAACCCGCCGGCGCACGCCGCGGTGTTCTGCGTCGATGAGAAAACGGCCATTCAGGCCCTGGATCGCAAGGATCCGGTACTGCCACTGTCGCCGGGGCGCGCCGAGCGGCACGGCTTTGAGTACTACCGGCATGGCACTTTGTCCCTGTACGCCGCCTTCAATACAAAAACAGGTGAAGTTCTGGGCAAGACCGCCGAGCGGCATACCTCGGCGGAGTTTGTCGCCTTCCTCACCGACATCGTGATCAATCAACCGCGCGGCAAAGAGATCCACGTGATTGCCGACAATCTCTCGGCGCACAAGAGCGCGCCGGTCAAAGAGTTCCTTGAAACGCACCCGAAGGTTCATCTGCACTTCACTCCGACGTACTCCTCGTGGCTCAACCAAGTCGAGCTGTGGTTCGGCAAGATCGAGCGCGACGTCATCGCTCGAGGCGTGTTCACCTCAGTCTCCGATTTGAAGAGAAAGCTCATGCGCTATATCCGCCAGTACAACAAAGCACCGCGAACCGTGAAGTGGAAATATGCAGATCCATCGCGTCACATCAGTACAAAATCAGTTGTTACAGGCCACTAGTATATGACGATCGTCAATCGTCACGACGCCCACGTTGGATCGGATAAGCAGCGCCAGCTTGTGCGCGACCTCCGTGTTGGACAGGAGCCCCAATTGCTCCGCATTTCTCAGCACCTGTACAGTCGTTAGACCGTCCCGGCTCTCCTTCTCTTCTCCCAACGCATAGACTCGAGACGCGACATCATCGGAATAGAAAACGTACTTCCCGGTCGCCAGCAACTCTTTGCCTTCTTCTAGCGTGCCATCGCGGCCACCGAGCGTGTCCGGATCCGACTCACCCGGTTGTTCAATGAAATCGAGGTGAGCGCGAACGATGCCTCTTAATTGTTCCAAGGTGGCACTGGGCTGATTCAATGGGCCGGCATCGTGCTGAATCCTTAGGAGCGTCTCCTTGGATATCGCGACTCTGTCGAACATTTTAAACACCGTCGGCCACAATTCGAGATCCGTGATAATCAACAGCGATATGCCATCTACCAAAGGAACCCTTCGCTCATCCCGAACATCTCTGAATGTACTGATGTTTTGATCGATTTGCAGAGCCAACAGAGCGTTGCCACGCCCGAGCCGCTTCGTCATTTCCCAAAGATGCGAGACACTGCGAGCGTGAGGCACCAAAACTCTCGGTCTCCACGCGTAAGGCACGGCGGCATCGCCGCGTATAGCTTGCTGCCGTAGCTTCTCGAGGGCCTGATTGCCTGCTATTGCGGGCCCCAGCCTCTTCTTCAGCGCCTCTAGAATCGCTTGGCCGCCGCCCTCTGTGGGAATCGGGAATGAGCCGAAGTACTCGGACTTAGGGAACCGCTCGATGTAGCGCTGCGCTCGCTGCTGAAAATCCAACAGTTCCCGTGCAGAAGGCTCCACGCCGGCTAGAATTCCAGACATGATCGCTGTCTGGAGGAATACGCCTTCCTCCTCCTCTGAATATTGATCGACAAGCGCGCCGTATTCTTGCACCAATCGCTTAAGGTTCGGCGAGCGGCCGCCCTTGTAGAACTCCACTACGATGAGACCGTGGAGCGCTTTCTTCCGCCTTCTGCCTTGAGCACCGGCCGCTATCGCCTGGAGTTGCGTCGCCGCGACGTCGAGTAGGCCACAGCGGACCGAAATGTTTGCATATACCGAGCGCGCCAGCTCCGAGGAATCAAGAATTTGCTCCAATAGCTCTCGGGCTGCCCGCACGTCACCCGCCGCTTCGCAGATCAGGGCTTGGGAGGCCAGCAGGTTGGGATCGTCCCCAAATCGCAGGCGCGCCCCGTCCAGCACTCGTCGCGCCTCATCAAACTGGCCGAGAGTACTCAATGCCTGAGAGCACGCGACGGTTTCCTCGACAGTCAGTTGACGCTTTTCCGAAATCGTATCTGTCACTTCCACTAGCTGGCGAGCTTCTACGTTATCGTTTGGATCGAGCGCCATGGCTACGTGAGCCTGGAGCAGTGACGAGTCGGGATGCTTTTCGAGATCCACGAGCAGCTTTTGACGTGCGGTGACCTTCTCTGAAGCGGGCGTGGTAGCGAACTCAAAAGTTGCGATGCGGTCTTCAAATCCGCCGCTCTTTAACCGCGACAAACACACGTCTTCCGATTCTTTATCGAACGTTCGCCGAGCGCTGTGAGCTGCGAGGGCCAGCACTTCGGGAACCAGTTCGGCGCCATCAAAGGGAATTGCGATTAGCTTGGGGACTAACTCGACGACGCGGTTATAGTGCTTCTGTTCATAGTGGATGACCGCAAGATGCACGGTTCGGGTGTTCTCACTTTCTAGCTTTGCTGCCGCGTCAATTGCCACCTCGTATTTGCCTGCAAGTACGGCGAGCTTAAGACGGGCGAGCTGCAGCTCGGCGAACTTGGGTTTGGCACGCAGGAAGCTATCGACCCAGACCAGAGCCTCTCCGGCTTTGTTGACGGCAGCGCCAACTGCCAACAACATGTCCATCAGCACTTCACTATTTGGCGGCCAGCCGGCTTTTGAAAGATCGTCCGATAGTCTGTCAATCTCGGACCAAATCTCCCGCAACTCCCTCGGGTCAAGCTCAGGCGGACCCGTTACGGGCGCAGTTGAGCCTGGCCTGACGTCGAAAGCCCTATCAAAACGCGCTCGAGCACCCAGGATCCGCAATGTCAAAAGGGTCGTACGCCCCACATCGAGGCTTTGCGACTCGGCGGCGCTAGAAATTGCGTCCGCAAACCGCCGCTGCGAGAGGAGCATCACCATTCGCTCCACGGCGGCGTAGTTCGGCGGAATGGCTGCGAGTTCTGCCTCGGCGTCCCCAAAGCGCGACAACACCGTGAAAAGCCTGGCGCGCAACGCGCGCATCTGCGGTTCCGTGCGACACTCGCATTCGTCGATCGTGGCTAGCAGGGAGCGCACCACCTCGGGATCTTGCCTTGCCTGCATCAGCCTGTTCTCTATCCAGGCAGTCACATATCGCGGGTTCGTAGGGCACAGTTCGCGGGCGCGACTCAGACCGGCGGCCGCCGTATCAGGGTCGCCGGTCCAGCGAGCGATGGTGGCTTGCAGGAACTCGAATTCCGCGACTTCTTGGTTGTCTCGCAGTTGTGTAGTGTCCATGCGCTGTGCCAGGGTGCGTGCTTCGTCTATAGCGCCCGCCATGATTCGATCATTCAGCTGCTTTAGAGACCACGCAATGGTGCCGTGAATCGGGTCCGCCCAAGGCGTATGGGAGCCGGCCAGGGCAGACTCCAGGAACGTTGAACCCCGCGCTTTGATGTTGCTGGCTAGTTGTGCCGCGGCTGCAGGTACAGCTGGCGCCTGCGCCACGCCCATCATGGCGCGTGACAGTGAGTCGAGTCTTTGTCTAGCTTCCAGCTCGTCGGTAAGAAACGGCACAATATCGACCTCATGGGTCAATCTGTTGGCCGTGGCAATTCTGATAGTTACATACTCGGCGCCTGGCTCTGCGTCCCCGGCAATGTCGTCCAACTCTTTGTGGATCCAGCGGTAGTAGACCGGGCAGGTCAGAGGCTTGTCGCCTCCCGACAGATCGGCGAACACAAGCATTATTGGAGCAGCCTGGCGTCGATAGTAATTAACCGTCCTCAGGCGCAATCGCACGGAGACAAAGCTTTGGTCAGCACTGTAGGCAGACCTTCTAGACCCCTTGAACTGAGCGATGAAGGCCGTCTGCGTGAATTGGCCTTCGTGGACGACCTGAACCCAGGCATCGATGCCAACATCCGCATCTCCCGAAGCACTCAACGGACGCCAGGAAATTGGACGCTGCGCCGTAAACGCCTGTACAGCAAGGTGCCCGATCTCAACGGATTCGTTCTCTTCTGGGAACTGCTCAGCGTCGGGTGTCTGGATGTTCATGGATAACCTGGCTTAGTACCACCCGGCGAGAGCTGCAGGCAGTGCCCCCAAATTTGCATCGGCAGCACCTCACGAGCCCTGCATGGGCGGAACGGGTATGCCGCAGAAATTGACGGGTAATGCCGCGACGGCTGTTCGCGACTCGCTTCAGGCTTGTTTGAAACGCACATCCCGCTCGCCCTCCTTGGCCTTCCGAATTTTACTCCGTTCGCACTGCAGCGCTACTGCCGACGAAAGCGCGGTAGCGAGTGCCGTCGTTTTCCCCGAGCGTCGGCGGCTTCAAACCAGCGCCGATGGGCCTCGCGGATCGATGAGGAGATCTTATCTGCGAAACGGCGTCACTGAATACCGTCGCCCACGTTTCCAAGTGGGGTGTGCTAAGGCTTCCCACCTCAGCAGCATTCTCCATCGGCAACACATTGCTTTTCGTAAGCCCTTCAGTTGGTTTCACCTCTTCGCATTCGGTGTCGAAGGTAGGCGGAGTTTGTTACGGCGGTTTCGACTCCGAACCCTGTCGCCGTTAACGCTTTGAGAGAGGGAGCCCAAGTCTTGGCCGCGCCGGCAACCGTTGTCGGCGCACCTCCGGTCAAGCTCACTCAGCGATCCCTAGATGTCTTGCGTCAACGGCCGCTCTGCCGAAGACCAGCGCAGCCCGTCCGGCGGAATCGCAGGCGCGAATACGAAATGAAGTACCCGTCGAGGGTTATTGACCAGAATCTTGGACGACGCGTGTAGGAGCAGTGGCCGCATGAGCATCGCGCCTCCACGAGGAACGCTGACGTGAACCTCTCCGCGATCGCTACGAACGCGCAGCGCCGCGCTTGAATCCAATCGCCCCATTATATGAGAGCCTGGCACCACGCGGAGTGCGCCATTCCGCTCGTCACAATCATCCAGGTGCACACGGATTGCAAGCATACGCTCGAGGAATGCGACCGGGGGTTGCACGAAAAGCTGGCGCTCCTTCTCTGACCATCCGGAATAAAGGGCACTGTCGACTCGCTCTGCCACCGGGATGCTCAGATCTTGGTGCAGGGATACCAGCCAATTCTTCTCGGTCGACTTGATGAATAAGGTGCACTGGATCGCTAGCGAATCGACCGCCAAGGAGTCGCATACGCGTGAGTTCCGCGTCAAACAATCGGCAAGATCGCGGCACCATGGCAATTCGATGAGACGACGAGTGCCTGCGGTGGCAGCGAGCGTGTCCATTACGAATCGCCCGATCCGGTCGACATCATCAATGTCGATAACTCCAGGGACTACGGCATAACCGTTGTCCGTTAGTTCCTTGTTTAGCCTGCTCATCACTTCAGTCTCTGACCCTCAGCCGTTGAGGGCAGATTTCAGCCGCTACATCATTGCAGCCACACGGAGATCGATGTCTACGCCAGTCCGACCCCAGTAGTTGATGATGTACTCATAGTCCGGGGTGTTTCGGGCTATCAATCGCTCGACCCGTTGCTCCGATTGGCGAGCAGATGGCAGCCCTCTTCGCAAAGCCTCGTCAAGCGATGCGACAATGAGCTGCATGAAGTAAAAGCGCTCCTTTGGTGTTAGCTCGATAGATTCGAACTGATCGCAAAAACTCGCAACCGCATGGGCGTTAGCGCAGACGAGGTCGAAATCTGGCGTCGCTAGTCGCTAGCCCGGCGATACCGATCTTCCTACCAAGATTCCGGAGTTCGATAGTTTCCAACTTTGCAGCATCGTGACTCATGGGCTTAGCTCAGCTGATACGATCACGATTCTGTTTCAGGCCGGCGATTCTTCCTTTAATGATCCACACCGACGCGACGGCGTTAGCAGTGGCCCGTTCACTCTTTGGTCACTCCCAATGCCGAGAGCGTCCACGTTGGTTGCGCTAAGACTTGGCTTTTAGTGAAACCTTTGCCAAGAATCGAACTGATGACCAATTGATTCTGGCGTTGATTCCAGCGGAGCTTCGCGGCGAAGTTCAGATCATTGATTCCATTGGTGAATTGGTGGGCCGTGTAGGGATCGAACCTACGACCAATTGATTAAGAGTCAACTGCTCTACCAGCTGAGCTAACGGCCCATCTAAAACCACTTCAACTCACAATCCCGACGCCGTACCCCAGGTGAGGTGGGGTGGACGACGGGATTCGAACCCGCGACGGCCGGAATCACAATCCGGGGCTCTACCAGCTGAGCTACGTCCACCATCGTCGAGCCACTCACCGAGAAGTGGCGCGCCCGGCAGGAATCGAACCTGCAACCGCCGGCTTAGAAGGCCGGTGCTCTATCCGGTTGAGCTACGGGCGCTTTTAAATCAATTACTTATAGCGCCGATCGTATCGCTTTCAGGCCGTAGCTCGGTTCCGCAAACCGTCGTCGGGAGTGCCGACGATTATATAAGAGATTCGCCCGACAGTGCCGCCCTTTTTATTAGGGATGGTCGGGTCAGAGGGATTCGAACCCCCGACCCTCTGCTCCCAAATCAGGCCCCAGTTGAGGCCATTTCCGCTCGCGATCGCCGTAAGGCCTCCCAACCCTTTAAATAATTGGTCGGGGTGACAGGATTTGAACCTGCGACATCTACGTCCCAAACGTAGCGCTCTACCAGGCTGAGCTACACCCCGGTTATCGCGTGCCAAATCACCCGGCTTCGCTGATCGGCCACGCCGCTTAGCTTACGGGTTCGGTGGGCTAACAAGCAATAAAGGGCAGATGTCTCTGCTTGGACGATGAAGCGTCTCGGTCTGAGCGCGGGCTCCGCGTGCCCCACACGACAATCCTAAGTTCGGAGCTCGTTTCGCGATCACGTTGCCCGCCTTGATGCGCGCCGAGCCCGTCTGCGACGTAGATTGATCCCGCCAAATGATCGGTGATCGAAGGCCTAGTCAGTTCGGCGCTCGCACGCGCCACGAGCGAGCGTGGCCGCTCCGCCATCAACCGACGTGGTCATCGTGAATTTGGATCTAGCGGATGAGGATTCGAGCGGGGTCGGCCTGCAGAGTCCGCCATTAGGTCATTGACGGTAGACCAGCGGAAAGTCAGGGGCGTCAAACGGCGCGCCGTCCTTGAGCATCAGATGAGGAAATGGCGGCGATCCCGATGCGCCACGCCGCACAAAGCGCGCATCGGAACCGACCCACCGGGATGAAAACACACGTCGAGTGACACCCGACGCATTCGCCGGTGCACCGTGAATGGTGCGAAAGTCGAATGCGATCGCGTCACCCGGTGCCATGTCCCAGCCACGGATGACGAGCTGATCTCGTTGGGCGTCAATATCCGGTACGTCCTCGAATTGCTCGTCCGCATAGAGTGGACTACCGTCGAAGCGCCTCGGCCGGTAGCCTGCGGCATTCCATCGATGCGACCCGGCGACACATTCCAGACTGACACTGCGCGAGACAGCGTCTAGCGGCGTCCAAAAACTAACGGTGCGATCACCTTGTACGCAGTAGTAAGGCTGATCTTGATGCCACGGTGTCACGGTGCTGTTACCAGGGCGCTTGACGAGTATATGGTCGTGGAAAAACCGTGAGGTGGGCGATCCCATCAAGCGAGCTGCGACTTCGGCGGCAGGCGATTTAAGGACAAAAGCGCGAAATTCAGGGATGCGCTGCCAATTGCAGAGGTCCTGGAAAAACGGCGCCGATCCATCCTTTGGCTGATATGAGCGCTCGAGTGGGCTGGGATGCGCCATTACTTCCGCTACGCCGTCGAGACAGCGGTTCGATCCAGTCTCGGAACACACCGCGCAGTACCACGACCCCTTCCTTCTGGAAGTCGGTGACCGTCGAATCAGAAATGATCATTTGTCCTCCACCTATCGAGCGTGCCGTCCGATCCAATGCCCGAGGCTCACGACCCCACGAAATATCGGTTTTCAGAACCGATTTTTCATGGTGAGATTCCTACAATCGAGCGTGCCCGGAGTGCTTTACACGTCGTGTGCCGAGCGAGCGCCTTGGCCGCTTCAAGGATGTCGTCGTCGATATCAAGCGTCGTGCGCAAGGACAGAATCACGAAACCCATTGTCTCGCGTCTGACGCGGGAAGCGTCAACTGCAGCGCCGCACCCTGTCGCATACTGCCGCAGCTGAAAGTGTGCACCGAAGTGTCCACGGCAGGAAAACCTGCGATTTGTAACGCCCTTAGGTGTGCGCTTTGGTTAGAGGTTTTTCTCAATTTTGCGAGGTTTGGTCCGTGCTCCCAAAGCAGCCACCAGTTGAGGCCATTTCCGCTCGCGATCGCCGTAAGGCTTCCCAACCCTTAACCTTGCCCGCGTGCATGTGATGGTAATCTATAATACCAGGAGTAAGGGCATGCGTTTTGTTCTCATTCATGGTGGGTTTCACGGGGCATGGTGCTGGACCCATCTGATACCAGAACTCGAGCGACTGGGACATGAAGCGCTCGCCATAGACTTACCCGGACACGGCGAGAGGCGTGATGAACCTTCCACCCTCGAGAACCGCAGCAACGCTATTGTCGAAGTCTTAGAATCGGGCGACATTTTGGTCGGCCATTCCGGCGGCGGATTCGACATCACACTCGCCGCCAATGCGGTACCCGAACGCGTTGGACACCTGATCTATCTTGCTGCTGGCTTACCAATCGAGGGCCAGCCGCTGATTCGAGCAACGGGTGGTGCGACCGATAACGGGAAGGTGGACCGCCTCAACGAGACAATTCCCATCAGGGTGCTGCAACAGACAGAGGACGGACGGCTCGCGTGGAAGGACCGGGATGCGGCTGCCGCACTCTTTTACCACGATTGCTCCGACGAGATCGTCGATTGGGCGTTCGCTCGGTTTTCTCCCGCCCCGCCGGGGATACTGCTCGATCCTGTGAGGCTACCTAACTTTTGGGCCGCTGAGCTGCCGCGTAGCTACATCCTTTGCCTACAGGATCGCGCCAAGCCATTTGTGGCCTCGATGACGGTTGCGGGCCGGCTCGGTGTCGTGCCGCAGTTTATACGCAGCTCACATTCCCCGTTTTTCAGCCAACCCCGCGATCTCGCTGCCCTGCTGGTTGCCGCAGTCGCGGAGCGGCCCGTAGCGGCGCTTCAACGCAGTTGATCCCCGCATTCCACGATCGATCAGGACTTCAAACGGAACGGCAGTTTGGTAGCCGACAGATGCTCGGCACCAGCAGCAATCTTCCTTTCAACATTTACACCACCGCGAGCCATTCGACCGTTTGGGTGTCAGCGGCAGCGTGACGCTAGTTGGATTGCTCCGAACTCCCATATTGACCTATGACACCGATATGCAGGTCGCCTACGGACGCACTCTCGCCCTCCAGCCAGTGCCCGCGGGCTCTTACACCGACGCGCTGACGATCAGAGTGAGCTTCTAACGGCATTGCTGTCGAAGCTCAATTTGCGAGTGCGGCGGACGGCGCTGTATCGAACGCAATGGGCAGCGTTTTGTAACCCCAGGTGCCGAGGAAGGGCCGCCAGGTAGGCTCGGCGGTGAGCCGGGGGTTTTTCAGCCGCTGCGTGATCAGGTGCAGTCCCTCCTCGAGCTGGGAACGCGCGATGAACTGACCGAGGCACATGTGGGCTCCGCGCCCGAATGCGATGTGGCGATTGTCGGGCTTGCGTTCGGGGTCGAACGCGAGAGGTTCGTCGTATGCGGCGGGATCGCGACCGGCCAATGCGGTGGCGAAGATGACGACAGTGCCCTTCTGGAAGTGAAAGCCGTCATGTTCGAAGTCGGAAGACACGGTGCGGTAGGGCGTGGTGATGGCTGAGTAGCGCAGCATCTCGTCCAGCACCTTGCCGCAGTAGGCGAGGTCCTCAGCGCAGCGGGCGTAAGATTCCGGCCTGGCGATGAGCTGACGCATGGTCAGCGCCAGCATGTTCTTCGAGGTGTCATAGCCTGCCACCACTAGGACGAGCAACATGAAACGCAATTCTGTCTCGTCGAGCAGTCCCTTGTTCTTGGTCTCGATCAGATCGTCGAGCAGGGAGTCGGGGTCGTGCGCGCCGCTTGCCTCGCGCGCGATGACGAGTTGATCGCTAAACTCCCACAGCACATCCCACCCCGCCAGAAACAGCGGCTTGACCGCCGGGTCGAAGGTGAGTGAGGACAGCTGGTTTTCCAGTCCAACATGGATCTTGGGGATCACTTCGGCCGACACGCCGAGCAGGCCGAGCACAACGGCTACCGGAAAGTGGGCGGAGAATTCGGCGAAATCGAAGGATCCTTTCGGCGCCCACTCATCGAGAAGTTCGGAGATCACTTTGCGCATCAGGGGCCTGACTTGGTTGGCCCGCCGAGGTGTGAAAGCGGTGGCGACGCTGTTGCGCAAACGCTTGTGCGTCTCGCCGGACACGGACAGCAACATCTCCTCCATGAACCGTCCCCACATGTGGTCCTTGAGTCCGTAGAACTCGACCGCGGGCGTGAAGCCGGGGTGGAAGTGCTGATCGTCGCCCAGGAGTTCCTTGGTTGCCTGGTAGCCGTGCACGACCAGCCCTTGGGAGAAGCGCGCGAGCCAGGGATGCACCCGCCGCGCGGCTGCAGCGTAGGGGTCGGGATTATTCGAAAAATCGGCCGTATCCACCGGCAACTCCGGAAGGTCGGCTTGGTTGACCCTCGTCATCGCACTCCCTCCTTGGGGTTATCCCCAGGCTCCGATTTGCATGCCTGCCAGCCCAGTCGAGGCCATTTTTCCGCTCGCGATCACCGTAAGCGCTTCCCAATCGTTGATCAATTGGTCGGGGTGACAGGATTTGAACCTGCGACATCTACGTCCCAAACGTAGCGCTCTACCAGGCTGAGCTACACCCCGGTTATCGCGTGCCAAATTACCCGCCTTCGCTGATCCGCCGGCGTCGCCGCGATAAGGGAACGACCAATTGCCGCATAGCTTACGGGTTCGCTGTGCTAACAAGCAATAAAGCGCAGATGTCCCTGCTTGGACCGTGAAGCGTCTCGGTCCGATCGCGGGCTCCGCGTGTCCCACACGACAAGCCTAAGTTGTGTAGTTCTCTATGCGCCGGAGTTCAAAAAGGATCGCGCCTAGGCATGGGATTCGGCGTCATCAGGATGACTCGAGCCCCGTGATGCTTGCGCGCGCGCTACGGAGGGGGTATGAGCATGCGCCATGAGATGATCCACCAACTGCCACGAGAGGACATATGACAACCAAAGTATCCGTTGATAGCGCCTTACCGGACTTCCTGGAGAATATCTCCACTGGACGACACGTACTTCAGGCTGATGAGCCTGTTGGCGCCGGGGGAAAGGACGCCGCACCGACTCCGTACGAACTGCTCCTCGCATCACTGGGAGCCTGCAAGGTGATCACTCTGAGGATGTACGCAAAGCGGAAGCGCTGGCCCCTTGAGGAGGTACACGTAAACCTCTCACACGCCAAAGTGCATGCCGAAGATTGCGCTAACTGCGACACTGAGACGACTCTGATTGACCGCATTCAGCTCGATATTCGGCTTGTTGGTGATCTCTCCACGGAGCAGCGGCAGGCACTGCTCGCGATAGCAGAGAAATGCCCAGTGCAACGAACGTTGACCTCGGGGGTGCAGATCCAAACACGCCCAACCGAACTCTGAAGCTTCGCTGATCGGAAGGCCGAGCAAAGCGAGCGCTCGAGAAGCGTACGCGCTCGCGCTTATTCACTCTTACGGCTGTGGTGTTGCGGCATACCAGTCGTCGCGCTGACCATACCGCGCGCCAATGCAGTTGTGACCGCTTCCGTCCGGGAGTGCACACCGAGCTTCTCCAAGATTGCGCTAACGTGATGGTCTATGGTCTTTGGCGAGCGATGTAATCGCCGCGCCAGCTGTGCGTTGGTGCAACCTTGCGCGAGCAAGTGCAGCACTTGCAGCTCTTTGGTCGTCAGGCCCGAGGGGCTCGCACGAGTGGTTTCATTCGGGCCGCGGGGGATCCCGCGCGCTCCGCGTTCACGCAAGCGCCTGCGAACGATGGCAGCAAGCGGGCCGGCTCCCAACCTGTCGAGGACAATGAGTGCCTCGCGCAGGGCGTCTTCGGGGCCTTCCGCCAGAGCAAGCGCTCGTTCATAGGGCATGCCGATGCGCTCCCAGGCACACGCGGCCGCGCGCCAATCACCAGCAAGCAGCAGCTGATAGGGCTCTGCGAGCTGGCCCACAATCGGACCACCCGCTTGTGTGCGCGATTGCCAGAAGAGAAGTTCGCCGTTGACCCACGGTGTCGTATGACCGCGCACACTCGCCAGTCCGATGGCCGTTTCACGTGCGACGTCGGCGAGCCTGCCGCAGTACCACGCCTGCTCGGCGCGTGCGGCTGCCACGCGCGCAATGCGGCTGACCTCGCTTGTAGGTGTGGCGAGTTCAAGGGCCTCATCGAGTAACTCGTCGGCCCCCGGATCTCCGCGCCGCATACGTACTAGCGCCAGTGTGGTGAGGACCGTGACGCGTTGCGTTACTCCGGTTACTTCGGCGCTCCGCATCTGTTCGCCCGCCATGCGCGCGGCTTCCGTCCAATTGCCCCGCTCGAGCTCGCAAATGGTGTAGTAAGCCTCGATGTAGGCGCTATGAGAGAAGATTCCCCGCTCTTCGCAGTACTCAACTCCCGCGCGATAAGCCTGTTCAGCGCGCGCAAAATCGTGTATCTGCCCCGCATGGAACTGCAGCCTGCGATATGCACGGCCGGCATGCTCCTCGAGCTTGAGCTCGAGCGCCATCGCGATGCTTCGATCCAGCGGCTCGTACCCCGCGCGGTCACCCATACCGAGCAACGCGGCGCCAATCTGGCACAGCGCGTGAGACTCAACGGCACGATCACCCACCTCGCGGGCAAGCTCCAGCGCGCGCTGCCCAAACTCGAGGCCTTCCGCATTCCAGCCACGCTGAACCGCCACCTGCGACCGCGCGACGTAGGCCATCGCTAGATGAGCACCGCGCGGCAAGCGCTCAAGCAAGGCAATGGCACCCAAGACACTCTCGTCCGCGCCCGCCTTCTCGCCCACGTTTAGATATTCCTGAGCAAGCAGACGCAGCACGCGCGACTGCGCCTCAACATGGCCCGCCTCTCGCCAGCAGGTGAGCGCCGCAGTTCCGGAGGCGATCGCGTCCCGCGTCTGATTCGCGAGACTACTTTCCTGAGCATGCTGCTCGAGCAGCTCTGCCCGCAGCACCGTTGCCAATGAGGAGGCGTAGCACAGAGTGGCACTCAGATGCGCGGCCGCCTCCCGGTGAGCACCAAGTCGTGCCGCCTCTCCGGCGGCCAGCGGTCCATATTCGAGAACAGCCGCGGCGCTCTGAGCTAAAGTGGCATGGTGTACGAGCCGCGCCGCATTGCCGTCTCGTTCCGCGAGAGCCCGCAGCACCTGGCCGTGCATCGCGCGGGCACGTTCCGGCTCGATCGTGCTGTAGACGGCCAGGCGCGCAAGTTCGTGGCGGAAGCCGACCGAGTCAGTTTGCACGTCAAGCAAACCCCGGGCGCCGGCTTCGTCGACGGCGGCTTGCCGCGGGCCAAGCACCGACTCGATGAGCCAGGTCTCTGACCTTCCGGGGGATATGGCGACCACCTCGGCGAGCTCACGCGTGACCGGCGAGCAGCGCGCGAGCCGCGCTATCACGGCATCGCGCACGGTCTCCGGGACGAGTTCGTTCGGGCTCGCGAGCACCTCGCGCACGAAGAATGGATTGCCGCCGGTGACCTGATACAGGAGACCGGCGTCACGGCCACTCTCGCCTGCCAGCACCTTGACCGCCGCGAGCGAGAGCGGCGCAAGGCGCATTCGAATCACGTGATGCCCGGTAAGCTCGCCAAGCGTCAGCCGCAGGGGGTGATTTGCAGAAAGTTCATCATGGCGATAAGTGGCGACCAAGACCGCGCTCGTTCGCTGAATGCGGCGGCCGATGAATCGCAGGAAGTCCAGCGTGGCCGCGTCGGCCCAATGCACGTCTTCCAGCACAACCACGGAAGCGCGTTCAGGCCGGGCTAGATCCTCCAGTAGAGCCCGGACCAGCCAATCACGCGATTCTTCATCTCGCATGGCACGCCCTGCGCGCCCGGAGCTTTGCGCGGCAATTTCATACACCGGAGCGAGTGCTTGCGGCGTGGAGAGCCCGTCGCACGCACCCCAAAATGTGTAGGCGTCGCGCCTATGCTCGGCCACGAATCGTTCGACTAGGGCGCTTTTGCCAAATCCTGCGTCCCCAGCCAGCAGCACAAGCTTGCCGCAAGCCGCGCGTGCCTCCTGGAGGCACCGATTCAGCTCTTCAAGTTGCGCCTGGCGCTCGAGCAGATGCATGAGAGCTCCATTATCGGACACTGTCGTCGATGCATGCCACGGTCTCTGCCAAACCTAGCCTAGGTTGAAGGCCCTGCGGGAAAAATGGGGTGCTCCGGCGAGAAATATGGGGGTGATGGCCCAATTCAGCCGGCATGCGTGGCCGTAGCCTACATGCCGACGAACAGCCCTCCATCCACTATTTCAACATCCAGGAGACGATCATGAACACCGCCACCCCCCATCCAATCCGTTTTCGTGGCCTCATTGTTACAGCGATCCTTGGCGCTCTCGTCACGGGCTTCGCCACGATTTGTGCGGCTGCCGACACCACTGACGTGCCTCAGGTCGTGGTGAAGTTTGGCGATCTCAGCCTGTCAAGTCCGCAGGGTGCGGCTAAGCTCTATAGCCGCTTAGCCGCGGCGGCGCAGGAGGTGTGCAAATCCTTTGCCGTTGACGATCGGGACCTTGGGGCCCGTGCGCGAGTGAATGCTTGCCTTCACCGAGCGATCGCGGACGCGGTGACCAAGGTCGCACAGCCTGAGTTGTTCGCGATATACAACGCCAAGAACGGAACGAAGCTGCGCACCGCTTTGGTGTCGCAGAATCACTAAGCATGGCTGGCACGGCTCACAATGGGTCCTGATTGCGAATAACTATCTGGACCCCTTGCGGGGCCCATGAAGAACCGCACGACGGTGGAGCGGAAGTCCGAGCTCGAGCTGGTCGTTACGCGAACCTTCAATGGCCCGGCGCGCATCGTGTTCGAGGCGTGGACCAAGCCCGAAATGCTCAAGCGGTGGTGGGCACCGAGTCGACGGGCGTGTCCCTGCTTTCCTGCGAAGCGGATGTTCGTGTCGGCGCCGATCTCGAGGCTGAGCCGGCGCTTCACGACCGAGTCAATGAATCCTATGGACCCTTCGCGGATGTTCGCGGTGTCAGGAATCCCAAGACAACGGCGACAATAAGCAGCGCTGGCACGTCTCCTATGAGATGTCCGCGGTGTTCCGGGTATGCGATCGATTGTGCGGCCATGATTCCGCCATGCACCACGCTCGACCAGACGGTAAACCAGATCAGACTCCGATTTGCGAGTGGGTCTCGCGCTGCCATGAGAAGGAATACGCCGAGTGTCGCGTAAATCCCAAGAATCATTTGCAGGTATAGGGACTGTCCGTCGTGATGCCACGACCAGCCTGCGGGCCAAAGGATGGTTAGCGGGTAGATGCCGATGAGGAATATGAGACCGACCACGATTAACGCAACACGGAGGAATCTGACGCGATCTGCGGCATTCATAGTGCTCCCCTTTTTCTATTTTGCGCCCCCGAGCGACGCAATTTGTTCACGGATAACACAACGGGATCGGCCGTCTGTTTGCCATCTGCGTGCAGACTCGGCTGAATCGATGGTTAGGGTACTCCTCTCTTTGTAAATTAGCGAAGGGCTCGTTGAGGTTGCATATAGCCCCTCAACGAGCCGCTGATTGGAATGCGGGCCGGCTCCTAGCCGTTGTTCGTAAGCTCGCTCCGCCACCCCTGCGCTACCAAACCAGCGCGAGAGCTGCCCGAACCGCCATGAACCACAGTAAGAGCGCCCCGCCTGCGTAGAGCCAGAAGCGGAGCAGCACATAGTTGAACGTGCAATGCACCGCGCTGTGCAGAACTCGAAAGCCGACGAACAGCCACGCAGCCCGAACATAAGTGGCGTCCACATGGTTTGTCGCGTAGACGCAGAGCACCAATGCATAGAAGATTGTGGGTAGCTCAAATAGGTTCTTCAGATTGTCCGAAGGATTCGCGACTGCCGGGGGTGCTAGGCGCGCCAACTCCCCTGGGGAGAGTTGCTTGGGCGTCAATTTGCTGCGGATGATGAATGGAATTCGGCGCGCGTACATGTAGATCCAAACGACGAGAGTAAGTCCGATCATCGCGAAGAATGGAGCAAAGATGCTCGTCGAATTCATGCAACACCTCCGAACTCGCGGCCGATTTAAAACTCCGCGTCGCGAATCAGGTTGCCTTGCGCCGATCCACCACGCGCCGCGCCTTGCCTTCCGAACGCCGCAGCGATCCAGGCCCATGCACCTGCACGTGGACCGAGATTCCGACGTGCGCCTTCACCAGATGTGCGAGGTCCCGCGCCGCCGTTTCCCCGTGGGATCGCCCGACTTCCGCCAAGTGTTCGACATGAATCGCGAGCGCGTCGAGATGGCCCTCCCGGGTCAGCTCGATCTCGTACTGAGGGGCGAGGCCGGAACAGCGGAACATCAGTTCCTCGATCTGCGACGGAAACACGTTCACGCCGCGCACGATGAGCATGTCGTCCGAGCGGCCGCTGATCCTCCCCATGCGTCGCATGCTGCGCGAGGTCGGCGGCAATAGGCGCGTGAGATCACGCGTCCGATAGCGGATGACGGGCAGTGCCTCCTTGGAGAGCGAGGTCAATACCAATTCGCCTTCCGCGCCATCGGGCAGCCTCGCTCCCGTTACGGGATCGATGATCTCCGGATAGAAATGGTCCTCCCAGATGCATGGGCCGTCCTTGCTTTCGGCACATTCCTGGGCCACGCCGGGCCCCATGACCTCGGACAGCCCGTAGATGTCGAGTGCCGTCAACCCAAGCCGCCGCTCCAGCTCCGAGCGCATCGACTCGCTCCACGGCTCGGCGCCGAAGATGCCGATTTCGAGCGAGCATGCCGCGGCATCAACGCCCTGGCGCTCCATCTCCTCGGCGATGGTAAGCATGTACGAGGGCGTCACCAGGATGACCCGCGGTGCGAAATCGACGATCAGCTGCACCTGCCTCTCGGTTTGACCGCCTGACATGGGCACCACGGTGCAGCCCAGTCGTTCGGCGCCGTAATGTGTGCCAAGCCCTCCGGTAAACAGACCGTAGCCATAGGCCACGTGCACCATATCGCCGGGTCGTGTCCCCGCCGCGCGGAGGCTCCGGGCGACGAGATTTGCCCAGATATCGAGATCGGCGCGCGTGTAGCCCACGACGACGGACTTGCCGGTGGTGCCTGAAGAGGCATGCAGTCGGCTAACCTGCCCCATCGGCACCGCAAACAAACCAAAGGGATAGCCGGCACGGAAGTCTTGCTTGGTAAGGAAGGGGAATTTTTCGAGATCCTCGAGCTGCTTGAGGTCCGAAGGATGTGCTCCGGCGGCATCAAAGCTTTGGCGGTAATGCCCGACGTGATCATAGGCATGTGCTAACGACCACTTCAGGCGCTGTAATTGCAGGCTGCGCAACTCGTCAAGCGAAGCGTGCTCGATCGGCTCCGAGGCGCCCGCCGCGGAGCGCTGCTCGTCCGTGCGCGGCGGACGAGTCGACGACCGCCTAGCCATCGCCACCCGACTGGCGTGAGCCCTGCACTCGCTCGAGGAGCTTCTGGCGCGCCGCGGAGACCTGCGCCAAAGGCCGGCCGCGCACTGCGCCCACTTCGCCCGCGCTATAGTCTCTGAATCCCGCGGGGAGCGGCGCGTCGGAGAGATTGCGCGCCATCCAATTGAGAACGGCCGCTACCTCTTCGTCAGTGAGCGGAGACTGCGCGACACCGGGCACCCGCAACACGAATTCACGCCCCGCCGAGATCATCGAGAAAGGTACCAGCGTTCCCCGCACGGATGGCACACGACCGCTCTCCCCGGAACCATCCGCGAGATGACAACCCATGCACTGGATCTCGTAGTTGACCCGAGGCTCGTAGGAATACCCGACGTTCGGCAAAGCGATAGACGCCAAAATCCCCGCCGCGGCCAAGCGTCGCATGCGTCGTTACTGTGCGGCGCCGACGATGCGGGCCGTCGAACAGTGGTAGGGAACGTTCGCCTTGCTGTTGCCCGAGCACCAGTCGTAGTCGTTGGAATGGCCCGGGCTGGTACAGCGGCGTGTCACCCTCGTTGCGATTGCAGAAGCACCGCCCGCAGGAGGTCTTGCCGCAGCAGTCGTTATAGGAGATCACGTAATCCTTGCCGTCGCTCGGATTGTGGCAGGTTCCAACCCAGGTGACCGCCGACATGTCCGTGCCGGGCGGGCAGCTCGTCGCGCTTCCACCGCAACAACCGCACAGGAAGCCGTCGATTGCGCAATGACGCCAGTAGTCGCATGAGCCGGGATCTGTATGCGCACCGTCCGCGGTGGGTTTGGTCTCCTGACCACGGGCGACCGGCAACAGGGGAATCGTCGCCGAGCCCGCGATGAAAACGCCCACCGTACTGAGGAAACTGCGCCGCGATATGCGGCGTGCCAGGCTCCTTGCGGTGTGCTCTGCGAATAGATCAAACCATTTCATGCGTCATCCCCGTAGGCTCAGGCCGCTTCATGACGTGCGATCGATTCGAAGTAAGCTTGGATGGTACCGAATCCCAAGCGCTTTGCCTCGAAGATGCTTTCCAGATGCTCGCGGGAGTTGACGATACCGCGTGCCCGCAGGATACCCTGGGCATCGATGAGTACGGCGAAAGGAAGCCGGCTCACCTGGTAGGTAATTCCGAGCGGAGTTGAGACGACGTACGGAATCCCGCCGAGCTTTTGCGATCGTACGAACTCCCGCTGCGAGTTCAGATCGCCGTCGCTCGCCAGCACGATATCGAGCCAGTCGCGCTCCGCCGTCAGGCTCGATTTGAGAACCGGCAGCAGCGACTTGCACACCGGGCAGGTCGGCGAGACGAACATGAGCAAGGTGGCGCGGCCGTTCGAGGACGGCTCACCGATGGTGCGCGGCGCGCCCTCGAGATCGTGTACGGGTACCTGCGGCGCACCCTCGCCCACTTTCAGCCCCTTGGCCAGCATCAGCGCGCCGGTCGGCGCGATGCGCTCGTGCAGAACGCCGAGCTGACGGATGACCGCGAGCAGCGCGACGAGGAGCGCGAGCACCACGAACCAGAGAACGATGTTGGAAATGATGAGTGCGTTCATCGAGCCCTCGCGATTGCGGCGGCCGGGACCACCCGGCCGAGGAGCGCATCGATCGAAGCATACAAGAGCGCCGCCGCCGATGCGCCGGCGACAATCGTCATGATGTCGAGCAAAGCCAGCGTCCGCGGAACCCACGGTAGGGCGACGGTCACCGCGGCGCATGCCATCGCAGCATTGCGCATCAGCATCCACTCCGCAATCGTCCGGCGCCCGCTCGCCAGCCCGCAGCCGCAGTCGAGATCGCGGCGCCCGCGCACCAGATTGACCGCGATGGCGCAGCCGTATATCAGCAGCAAACCGGCGGCTGCCACACAAGCGGCTCGTCGCGAGACCGGAATGAGTAAGGCGAGCGCGATCAGCAGCTCCGCCGAAGGCAGTCCATAGACCGCGGCAGGCACCCACCTCTCCCCCAGCACGCGGTACGCCGTGAGGATCTCGAAAAATTCGCGACGCGCCCTGAGTTTTTGGACGGCTGACCATCCCAGCAACGCAGCCAGACCTAAGATGACGAGATATCCGAGGGCTGGATCGATCATGTCACGGCGTCACCAGCAACGTGGGCGTGGTGCCCACCTGATCAACGGAGCGCAGCAAACGCCCGTCGGCGGCGTCGTAAATATCGAGCCCCGGCTTGTCGATGAAGATGCTGAATAGCAAGGGTTTGTCGTCGGTCGTCAACTGAATGGAGCTCGCGAGATTGCTGAGGGTGATCTGCCTCACGCGCTTGTGCGTGGCGATGTCGTACACCCACACGTCCTTGCCCGGGTCCTTGTGCGTCTCGGGGCCGCCCCGGTGCATGATGGCGTAGAGATGCGAATGCGAGTCGACAGCCATCTGTTGCACCCCGCCGGGCCGCCAGCCCTGCTTTCTCTCCGCCTCGGTCGTGAGCCACCAGGGTGCCTCGACCGAAGCGTCGCTCGCGGCCGCGTTCACGGCGTGAATTTGACCCTCATACGAGACGAAGTACCAGGTCTTCCCGACGCGCACGCCCTTCTCGGTTATGGGATCCTTGGCCGGCGAAAAGAGCGGAGCGGAGCGGGTCAAGGTGACATTGCCTGAATCGTCGATTTGCGCGAGGGAGAATGCTCCGTCCCCGCAGATCGAGAAGAAGGTGCGTGGACCGGTGGGGTATACGAGCGCGCACCCCGGCGTCTCGACTTCGCGCACGAAGGTCTGCGACTTCATGTCGACGACGCTGACGGATTGCGCAGGGGTGAAATTGTAGATGAGCATGTACCGGTCATCGTCGGTCAGCACTGCGTTCGCCATCATCGGCATATTGGCCGAGCGCTTCGGCGGGATCTGGATCTCCTTGAGCGGGCTCAGCGTATGGGCATCGTAGATCGTGACGACGTCGGTGCGCACACCGCGCGTGCCGCGAGAAAAATAGATCTCGGGCGAATAGATGAGCTTGCCGTCGCGGGGCAGGAGCACGCGCACGAATCCCCAGCCGGTGCTTAACGTCCCCAGATATCGACCGGTGTCGCCGTCGATCAGCATTGCCATGCCATCCGTCATGTGCGGGAACACAAAATCGTTGACCCACACCCAGTGTTTGCTCGGCTCGCCCAGCACGGTGACCGACGGTCCCTTATCCGTATCGGAGGGAAGCTCGGCGCGGACGGCGGCGGCCGCGCCGAGCAGCAGGAGCGCGGCGAGCGCAGCCCTCCTTCCTCCGTAGCCTGAGACGCAGGTGCTGGACATTAGAACGACTGCCTGAACTCGATCCCGACCGTTCGCGGCTGATTCACGAACAAGCGCGGCCGCCCGGGCGTCTCCGCCGCGATCGAGCGGCTGTCGCCCAGGTTCGCGACTTCATTGCCGAGGTTCTTGCCGACGAGCGCAATCTCGAACCGACCGCGGTCGAATCCGATGTGCGCATTGATGAGCCGGTACGCGGGTCGCAATCGCGGGTCGCTCGGCTGGTTGTTGCCGCTGAAGCTCCTGCCGATATAGGAGTAATCGGCGTTGCTCACCATCTGCCACTCGGCGCTGAGCGGCACCGTGTACTGCACCGACCCGTTGCCGGTCCAGTCGGGCACTTGATAGATGGGCGAGCCGACCGCCTGCGGAGACTCGATGCTGGTTTGCGTGATTTTCGCATCCTGATAGCCCAAACCGAGCGACATCTCGAGGGGATCCAACGGCCTGGCGCGGACCTCCAATTCGCCGCCCTTGCTCACCGCGGCGCCGGCATTCGCCGTGTATTGAAAGCCGCAGGACAGGAGGATTTCTTGCTGAATGTTCTTCCACTTGATGTAGAACCCGGCGGCATCGACGGTCAGCCGTCGATCGAACCACGCCGTTTTAGTACCGAGCTCGTAGTTCCACAGCGAGTCGGACTGAAAGGTGCGGGTCTGCGAGATATTGATATTAGGGTCGACTGCCTTCAACGCCGCGGTGCAGTCGGTCGCGGTGCCCGCCTCGCCGCTCGGCACGATGGGCACGATGCCACCGGGCCGATAACCCTTGGCTATGTTGGTGTAGACCATCTGGTCCTGGGTGAGATGATAATCCGCCTCGAATTTCGGATTGACGCCGCTCTCCGTGGTGGTGGCGGGCGGACTGACGACGGGCGGTCCGCCGCCGGTGGCGAGACCCAGCTCGTAGCCTTCCGAGGAGTTCTTCACCTGGTACCAGCGCAGGCCGCCCGTCAGCTTGAGCGGCTCGATCGGCGAATAAGACACCTCGCCGAACACGGCGGGCTCCTTGATGTCGGTGTGAAAGTCCTGCGCGAAGATCGCGTTCGGATAGCCCGGCGTGAGCTCGGCCCCCGGCACCCCGGTGAGCGTCAGATCGAGCCCCGGCGCTGTCGCCGTCGGATAGTAGGCGGCAAACGGCAAGCGGCCGTGCGTGTCCGAATAGAAGGCGCCGGCCACGAATTGCACCGGTCCTTGCAGCCCGGACACGAAGCGCACTTCCTGAACGAACTCCTGGTAGTCCTTTTCCTCGGTGATTCCGCTGGGCTGCGGCTCGCCGCCGGCGCCCGCCGTGATCGCGGCGTACACGAAGTCGGTCTCGTCCTCGGTCTCGACCACCTTGCGCGAGAAATACGAGGTCGAGGAAACCAGCTCGCCGACCCCCGTCTTCCAGTGCACGGTAAGCGAGGACAATCCCCAGTCATCCCATCCGCCTTCCGGAACATTGAACCAGCGCGCCTGCGTAAAACTGCTCGGGACCATCCTCGACGGCGTGACCACGCCGGTGGGCGGCGTCGGAACCGGATAGCCGATCCCGTTGGCGGTATCCGTGGGGTAGTCCGCCATGGGAAAGCCGTTGTAGCCCTCCTTCTGCAGGATGATCTTGGGCGTGATGGTCAAGGACTCGGTGGGCTGGATGGTGAGGGCCGCGGTGAATCCGGAGGTGTCGAGCGCCCCCACGTTGTCGACCGTGGTGATCCCGGTGGTGGCGAGCGGCGTGCAGGTGAGGGCCATCGCCGCCGCGGGATTCGTGCAATAGCTGCGCTTGAAATATCCCGCCTGATAGTCGTCGAATGCGCTGATTCGCAAAGCCACGACATTTTGGATCAAGGGGATATTGGCGACGGCGTCGATGACGTAATTGGGCGTGTCGGTACGGTCGGTATAGGAGGTGCCGCCGTGTACCGTCATGCTGAAGTCGTTGAGATCGGGCTGCTTCGTCACGGTGCGCACCAGGCCGCCCATCGAGCGGGCGCCATACAGGGTTCCTTGCGGGCCTCGCAGTATTTCGATGTGGTCGAGATCCAGAACTCGCGGATCGATCGAGTCGGGTAACGGCGTATCGTCGATATAGAAGCTCGTGACGTTATTGCCGGACACGCCGCGGATCGAAACGGTGCGCGCCGTGCCGACGCCGTCGCCGGTCGGCGCGAAGGCCAAATTCGGCACTTTCGTGGCGTAATCGAAGAAGTTATTGATGTCCTTTTGTTCCAACGCGACCGCGCTGAAGGTGGTGATCGACATCGGCACGTTCTGCTGGTTTTCCACGCGTTTCTGTGCCGTCACCGTAATCTCTTCGAGCTGGCCGGCGGCCGCCGGCTCCGTGTCGGCGAGCGCGCACCATGGACCCAAGTAGGCCGCGATGCCCACGATGCCCGTCCAGACCAGATACTTATTCGTGATCCCCATACCCTTCTCCCGATGATATTTTCTAGTTCTGTTGCGACGCAGCAATACCCATCCCGGCGCGTTTGACTCAAGTTTGGCCTAAGATGGAGCGACACAGCTACCCAAAACGCGAAGTTCCTTGCTCTTGGGTGCCGGCAGCCAAGTTGCGCGGGAGTTAAAGAGGCGATGTTGCAACCCACCAGTCCTGGGCCCGCAGGGTTTCCGGTCCCGAATCCTCGGGGAGTGGTCACCGCCGACACGTTGGACGAGGCGAGCGGCTTGGTGCGAGCGGCGATTTGCCCGCATCGATTGAGCGTCCTGGTGCCGCCCAAAAAGAGTCTGGCGTACCTATCTTCGCTGGACTTGGGTGCGTGCGGCCTGGCGAGCCTGCAATACGGCTTCGATGTCGACATCGACGCGGGCTGTATCGAGGACTTCTACCTGGTCAAATGGACGTTGGCCGGTCAAGGGCATCTGCAGTGCGGCAGCCGTAAGGCCCTCACCTCCCCACAGTCGATCGTCATCACGGAGCCGACCGAACGCACGCAGATTCGCATGACGGCCCAATGTCATCACCTGACGGTGCGGGTCTCGCGCCGAGCGCTGTTGGCGACTCTGGCGGCCAAATTAGGTCGCGCCTCACAGAAAGCCTTGCGGTTCGATCTTGAAATACCCATGGACAGCGATTTCGCACGCGCCTGGTGCGAGCTCGTGGCTCACATCTGCCACGTCTCCACCACCGCGCCCGCCGCCATGGCGAACGAAGATGTCCGCAGGCAGTACTCACGAACATTGATGGAAATCATGTTGAGTGCTGCTCCCCACAGCCACTCCGACTCACTCACCGAGTGCGCAAATCGCGTCGCCGCATGGCACGTCGGCCGCGCCCGCGATTACATTCACGAGCATCTGGCCGAGGACATGTCGATTACCGACATCGCATGCGAGGTCGGCGTGACGCCGCGAACGCTGCAAAGCGGCTTTCGCAAGGCATTCAATCTGACTCCCGCGGAATATATCCGGCGAGCGCGCGTGAACGCACTGCACCAGGCACTGCTCACCGCGGAGGAGACAGCGCGAGTGACCACTCTCATGATGAGCGTCGGCATCGTTAACTTCGGCCGCTACGCGCAGTATTATCGCGAACAAGTGGGCGTTTCGCCCTCGACGACGCTCAAGCAAAAGGTCCAATGACCAGGCATTTCGTCCTGAGAAATCGCCGCCATGCACCCCACGGCTTTATTATTTTCCGATCGCGTACTGCGCTTTCGCAATCAGGCTCGCATCGCCGCATCCACCTGACTATCGTGGCGCTCTGGACGCGGAGAATGCCGCATCGCTCTAATTGCAAAGGGACTCCACATGCCTAGCTATACCCTCACGATTGCCGGACGTTCGGTGTCGACCGCAAAAACCTTCGATGTGTTGAACCCTGCAGACGGCAGCGTCGTTGCGGCCTGCCCCGAAGCGACCGTGAGCGATGTGGATGCGGCCGTCGCAGCGGCGCGAAGCGCATTCGCCACGTGGTCCGCGCTTGCGGACGCTGAGCGCGTTGCGAAAATCACAGCCATCGCCGATCTGATCGAGAAGCACCACCAGGAGCTCTCAGAATTGATAACCCGGGAGCAGGGAAAGACACAGAGCGGCCCCGGAGCTAATTTTGAGCTGGGCGGCGCCGTGGCGTGGGCGCGCGTGACCGCCGGGCTCGCATTGCCCGAAGAGACGATCCAGGACAATGCGGCCGGCAAAATCACCGTGCACCGCAAACCGCTCGGCGTCGTCGGTTCGATCACCCCCTGGAACTGGCCGCTGCTGATCGCCGTGTGGCACATCATGCCGGCGCTGCGCGTCGGATGCACGGTGGTGATCAAGCCTTCTCCATTCACGCCCTTATCGACCTTGAGGTTGGTTGCGCTGATGAATGACGTGCTGCCGGCAGGGGTGGTGAATGTCGTGACGGGCGGTGGTGAGATCGGCACTTACATGTCCCGGCACGCCGGTATCGACAAGATGGTCTTCACGGGATCCATTCCCACCGGCAAGAAGATCATGAGCGCGTCGGCCGAGACGTTGAAGCGCGTGACACTCGAATTGGGCGGCAATGATGCGGGCATCGTGCTTCCGGGAACGAACATCAAGCCGCATCTCGAGAAGCTCTTCTGGGGATGCTTTCTCAATGCCGGGCAGACCTGCTCGGCGCTGAAGCGACTGTATGTCCACGAGGATCAATACGAGGACGTGGTGCGGGAATTCTCGGAGTATGTGTCGAAGATTCCGGTTGGCAATGGACTTGACACCGGCAATTTGATCGGGCCTGTATCGAACGAGGCGCAACGCGACAAGGTTGAGTCCATGGTGGAGGAGGCTCGCGACCGGGGCGCTCGCATCGTCACGGGAGGAGTCAAGCCCAAGGCACGCGGATTCTTCTATCCGCTCACGGTGATCGCCGACGCGAGCGATGACATGCGAGTGGTCAAGGAAGAGCAATTCGGACCCGTGATCCCCATCCTGAAATATGCGACGGTTGATGAGGCGATCCGCCGGGCGAACTCCTTGGCTGTGGGACTCGGCGGCTCGGTATGGGGCGACGATCCCAGCACGGCGGCGCGGTATGCGGCGCGCCTGGAGTGTGGCACCGCGTGGGTGAACCAACATTCAACCCTGCACCCCCTCGCGCCGTTCGGCGGTGTGAAGAACTCGGGTATTGGGGTCGAGTTCAACGTCGACGGCCTGAAGGAATACACGACCGTCCAGGTGCTCAATATCGCGTTGTCGGGATAGCACCGGCGCGCATCGGAGACATGCACACCCCTTCGTCAGATCCTCGCGCGTCGGTTTTCTACGACTACAAGATCCATCGTTATCGTCGTCCTGCCGAGATGGACGGGAAGCGGCGGGCAAAGCCAGTCGCGATCGTCGGCGCGGGGCCCATCGGTTTAGCGACCGCCCTGGATCTTGCGAGATTTGGCGTCCCTTGCGTACTGCTCGAGGAGGATCTGCAAGTCTCGGAAGGAAGCCGCGCCATCGTACTGACGCGACGCTCCCTCGAAATCCTTCAGCAACTCGGCGTCGAGAAGCCATTGATCGAGAAAGGTCTTCCCTGGTCGCAGGGCCGCTCGTTCTATAAAGGCCAAGAAATCTACAAGATGTTGATGCCGTACGACTCGGACGACAGGTACTTGCCCGGCCTCAACATCCAACAGCAATACATCGAGGAATATCTCCTCGGATATTGCGAGCGGCACCCCCTCATCGACATTCGTTGGGGGCAGCGGGTGGTCGCCATCGCTCAAGGCGACGCGGCGGTCACGCTCGGTATCGACACGCCCGACGGGGAGTACGAGCTAACCGCCGAGTGGGTCGTGGCGGCCGATGGAGGGCGCTCGACCGTGCGTAAGTTGATGCAGCTTCGCATGGAAGGCCGCTCCTATCCCGGGCGCTTCGTCATCGCCGATATCAAGGCCAAGATCGATCTCCCCACGGAACGACTGTGTTTCTTCGATCCGGCATGGAATCCGGGCAACAATGTCCTCGTGCACCGGCAGCCGGACGACTTGTGGCGCATCGATTTTCGCCTGCCGGACGGCGAGACCGAAGAGCAGGCGCTCGCGCCCGCGCTCCTGCGGCGGCGGATCAATGCGGTATTGAGCATGATCAAGCAGGAAGTCGAATGGCAGCTCGATTGGGCCACCGTGTACTCGGCGAATACGCTCACCCTCGGCAAATTCGTACACGGACGCGTGCTCCTGACGGGTGATGCGGCGCACTTGCTGCCGATATTCGGGGTCCGCGGTATCAATACCGGTCTTCAGGACAGCAACAATTTGGCCTGGAAACTGGCATTTGTCATCAATGGCTGGGCTGAACGTCCGCTTCTCGATAGCTATTCGCAGGAGCGCGTGCAAGCCGCACGCGAAATCTGTGAAGAAGGCGGCAAAAGCACGCGCTTCATGACGCCCCCTTCACCCGGAACGCGCCTGCTCCGTGACGCCGTCCTGTCGTGGTCCTTGTCCGAGGACTTTTTGAAAGATCTGATGCACTGGCGTACATCGCGTCCGCACGACTATCGAGACTCCTCGCTCAATGCATTCGCAGAAGTGGACCGAGAGTTTCACGGCGGCGTCGCATGCGGACAGCCCTTGCGGAATGTCAAGCTCGCCGCGAATGACCATTTGTTCGACGCAATCGGCTCCAAGGCTGGATTTCATCTCCTGTTGTTCGTCGGCGAGGAGGGACTCACGCGAGATTTGCGCGAGATCTTGGCGGCTACCGAAAATCTGGCCTATCCCATCCACCGCCTGATCGTCGCTCCGGCAACGCCGCTCGAAGACCCTCAAGCCGACCCGATTGTCGGCGATGCCCAAGGTCGGACGTATTCGAAGTACGATGCGTCGCCGGGGACCGTCTACTTGATTCGTCCCGATCTGCATGTGTGCGCACGATGGCGCCGGGCCAACCCCCAGCAGGTCGTGCAGGCACTGCGCCAGGCAACTGGATTTGCTGAAGGGTGCTGTCTGTCATGATCGAGAAAAAAATGAGCATCATCGAGATCGAAGAGGTCTACGATCTCATTGCCGCAGGCATCGACAAGGCAGGTCCCGACAAAACGGCCTTGTTTCTCGCCAAGCTTTCGCTCGCGTTGGCAAACCTCGTGGGCGACAGCAAAGCTGTGGCAAATGCGGTTCTCGCGGCGGGGCGCGACCTTTGAAGACACGCGCGCCCGCTGGGCGGACCTTGTGATCTGGCAGGAATCCGGCGGAAGCGGCGATGTCACGATTCTCTTCGTGCACGGGCTCGGGGCGACGGCGGCCGTCTGGACTGGGGTGCGGCAGGCACTTGAAGAGCGAGGCAAGTGGCGTTGGGCGGTGGCCGATCTTGCGGGCCACGGCGGCTCGGATCGGGAGCCGTTCTATAGCGTCGGGCAGCTTGCCGCGGGGCTCGCGCACATCATTCGGCTGGAGCCTGCAGCCCTGATTGTCGGGCACTCGCTCGGTGCCTATGTGGGGCTCGCCTTGGCGAGTGGCTGGTTTGGCGTGCGCGTGCGCGCGGTTCTCGGTATCGGCCCAAAAATCGCCTGGCCTGAAGCGGACCTCAAAGCATCGCGGGACCTCGCACTGCGGCCGGTGCGCTCTTATGCCACCGAGGATGAGGCCTTGGCCCGCTATCGGCGCGTGTCGGGATTGGACGAGCAGCTCGCGCCCGGGCGCGAGACGCTGGCGCGCGGGGTGCTGCAGATGCCGGGCGGCTGGCGCCTCGCACAGGATCCGGCCACATTTGCCGTTGCCGGCGCCCCATTTGCATCGCTCGCCGCGGCACGCCCAGGCGCGGGTGGTACTCGCTCGGGGCGAACGCGATCCCATGGTGTCGCTCGAGGAGTTGCGTGCTCATGCGCGCGAGGCCCATGACATCCCGGGCACGGGGCACAACGCGCACGTCGAGGATCCGCGCGCCGTGCTCGGCCTCATTGAGGTGCTGCTCAATGCCGACTGACCCGCCGATGGACTGCGAGGCGGCGCGCGCATCAGCCTTCGCATTCGACCCACAGCGGCTGACCGCCGACTTCTACGAGAGCCCGTATGCAACTTATGCGGCGCTGCGCGCGTGGGACCCCGTGCACCGCTGCGGCGACGGCAGTTACTTCCTCACGCGTTACGCGGATCTCGATCAGGTCTACCGCGACCGGGTACGGTTCAGCTCGGACAAGCGGGCGGTGTTCGGTCCCGTTTTCGGCGTGACTTCACCGCTCTACGCGCATCACACGACGAGCCTGGTATTCAACGACCCGCCCTACCACACGCGCGTGCGCCGGCCCATCGTCGAGGCGCTCAGTCCCACGGTGGTACGCGGACTCGAGGCCAGCATCACGAGCCTCGTCGACTCGCTGCTCGAGCGCCTGCGGGAGCTGCGCGAGTTCGACCTGATCGAGGACTTTGCCGCTCACATCCCGGTGGAGGTGATCGGCAACCTCCTGTGCGTGCCGCGTGAGGACCGCGGCCCGCTGCGCGGCTGGTCCCTGTCCATTCTGGGCGCCCTTGAAGCCACCACCACGGCGGCGCAACGGCAGAAGGGCAACGCGGCGGTCAGCGAGTTCACGCACTACCTGCGCGAGCTGATCGGCGAGCGGCGCCGGCATCCCGGGCCGGATACGGACCTGCTCACGCGCCTGATGCGGGAGAAGGACTTGTCGGAGGACGAGCTGCTGCAGAACTGCGTGTTCCTGCTGAATGCCGGACACGAGACGACCACCAACATCATCGCCAACGGCCTGTACCTGTTGCTGCGCGCACCGGCTGTGGCGCAACGTCTGCGCGAGAATCCCATGCTGGCGGGTTCTGCGATCGAGGAGTGCCTGCGGCTGGAGAGCCCCAATCAGCTCGGAAATCGACTGGTGAGGGAACGGGTCACCATCGGTGGCATCGCGCTCGAGTCAGGTACCTATCTCACTTTGTGCATCGGTGCAGCCAATCGTGATCCGGAGGAGTTTGCGCAGCCGGATCTCTTCGACATCACCCGCAAGCCCAATCGGCACCTGGCGTTTGCCGCCGGCGCGCACGCGTGCGTCGGCATGGGAGTGGCGCGCTTGGAGGCACAGGTCGCGCTGCTCCGCACCCTCCAGAGGCTGCCCGGGTTGCGCTTGCGCGGCACCGCGCAGCGTGGCGCGCGGGCGCGCTTCCGTGGCTTTGTTTCGCTGCCGGCCGAGATTGCCTGAGAGAGAACCGCCGCATGGACCCACAGATCTCGCCTTATTCTCTGTACAACGATCCAGCGCCGCAGGGCGCACCGGCAGTCGACGTCGATCCCTTCAGCTTGGAATTCTTTGCGGACCCCTATCCAAGCCATGCGGCTTTGCGAGATGCGGGTCGAGTCGTCTGGCTGTCTCGATACAACATCGCCGCGACCGCACGGTACGAAGAGGTTCGGCAGGCACTTCTGGACTACAAAACTTTTTCATCGGCGCGCGGCGTCGGTCTTGCTGACTTCAGCCGTCACGGGCGGTTTCGACTGCCCAGCTTGACCCTGGAAACTGACCCACCCACCCATGCTCGTTCGCGAGCGGTTCTCCTCAAAGCGCTATCGCCCGCCGTCATGCGCTCTTTGCGTGAAAGCTTTGCCGCGGCCGCCGAAGAGATGATCGCTCGCCTGGTTGCCAAAGGCGAATTCGACGGCTGTTCTGAGTTGGCGGAAGCCTACCCCTTGAAGGTCTTTCCAGATGCGATCGGCATGCGCCCCGAAAACCGACACTACCTTCTGCCTTACGGGGATATGGTCTTCAATTCCTTCGGACCGGCGAACGAGTTGTTTCAAGCGTCGGCAAAGCGTGCGCAGGAGGTCTTTCCCTGGGTGGAGGCGGAGGCATTGCGCCGGCATCTGAAGCCGGGTGGTTTCGGCATGATTCTCTATCAATGCGCGGACGCGGGGGAGATCACCGAGGACGAAGCACATAAACTGGTTCGCGGCATGTTGACCGCAGGCGTGGATACCACCGTGAATGGGATCGGTGCCGCGCTATACGCATTGCAACGCTATCCCAAGCAGTGGGAAAAGATGCGCGCGAATCCCGCGCGGCTCGCCAAAGCGGCCTTCGAAGAAGCCGTACGATTCGAATCCCCGGTGCAGACCTTTTTCCGCACGACGACGTGTGCCACCGAGCTCGGCGGCGTACGGCTCGAGGAGGGGAGGAAAATGCTTTTGTTCCTCGGAGCCGCCAATCGTGATCCTCGCCAATGGCAAGACCCCGACGAATACGACATCGAGCGCAAAGTCCTTGGGCACGTCGGCTTCGGTGCCGGCATTCATGTCTGCGTGGGACAACTCTTGGCCCGACTCGAGGGTGAAGTCGTGCTACAGGCGATGGCGAAGCAGGTGAGTCATATCGAACTCGTCGGCGAGCCGAAACGCCGTTTCAACAACACTCTGCGCGGGCTGGAGCGGTTGCCGTTGCGCTTTGTGCCGGCCTGAAGACCCTATACCTTCAGTAGACGATGCTGCCGACGGAGGTCCCGCCGCAGACGAAGAGCGTTTGACCGGTGATGAACGAGGCCTCGGGGTCGGCGAAGAACATCACGGCCCGAGCGACGTCGCCGGGAGTTCCGAAGCGGCCGACCGGTATCTGACGGGCGGCCGCCATCGCCTTGGGGCTGCCGACGGGAATGATCTCCTCGAACATCTCCGTGTCTGCGATCGGTCCGGGAGCGACCACATTCGCGGTTACTCCGTGGGGCGCGAGCTCGAGCGCCCAGGTGCGCGCGAGACCCAGCATCCCCGCCTTGGTGGAGGCGTAGGCGGTCCGCTTGGCAAGCCCGAGCACGGCGCGGGTCGAGATCAGAATGATTCGCCCGAAATGCGCCGCCTTCATCGCCGGCAGGTTCGCCTGTACCAGAGAAATCGCCGCGACGATATGCAGATTGGAGAGTGCCATCAGATCGGCCGGCTCCACGTCCTCAAGCGGCTTTTCACGAATCGCTCCCGCGCAATGCACGATGGTGGTCGCAGGCGTCTCGGCCGCGATCTCGAGAGCGGCCGCTCGGGTCGCATCGGCATCCGTCAAGTCCACCAGGACCGAGCGAACGCCCTCGGCGCGCAGCGGGCATGGGCGCCTCGCCAGGCTGATGACCTCATAGCGCCGCTCGAGTAAAGCCTGTGCGGTTGCCAGCCCGATGCCGGAGCTTGCGCCCGTGAGTAGCACTCGTTTCATGGGTTCACCGAAAATTCCTCAAGGGAACAATTGCAGCGAGGGTAGCGCCGCCTCGCAATTCAGCAGCTCGACCTTCTTCAGCAGGATGACGAGGCGGCCGCCCGCGCGCTTCAGATGGTGCCACGCGACCCCGGCATACACCTGCTGATCGTCACGCCGGCTCTCGACATACAGAAAAGCCGTGCGCAGAACGGCGACTCGGGTGATCGAGCCTCGATCCTCGATGGAGGGGGCCTGCAGCACATGCTGACACCAGCTTGGCTGCGCCTGCGAATGGGCATTCGGGCTCCTCAGGCGCCGGATTCTCACCTGCAGGAGAAGCTTGTCCTCGTACATCAGCGAATTCTCGCTGGTGGGACTCTGCTGGCTGCGTGTCAGGGGCATCCAGTAATGGCCGTCTTCGGCATAGAGCTCGTACCATTGCTCCAGGCGCTTCTCGTCGATGAGGCGCGCCTCGGCGTAAACGAGATCAATCAGCTCCTCATCGCCGGCCACCGGTGACATCAGCGCTCCTGCCCGAGGGGGGTCATCGCCGCGACCCAGGCGCGAAATTGACCGCGCACAGACACTTCGCTCGTGCCGTTGTAGGTGCCGGCGATGCCGGCATCCTCACCGGACGGCGAGTAATTGCGACAGAGGCTGACCCACTCGTTGATGCCTCCCGCGAGCCCTTCCTGGATCTGGCGGTAACAGTGCATGTCGTCGTGTCCGACGACCGAGGCCGGCGAATTGATCAGCCGGTTGTACATGATGCTGCGTTCGAGCAGCGCGTCCGGCGCACCCACGAGACGCAGCGTGTAGCTCTCCACGAGCGTACGGTCAACGGCGAGCGGACGCACCACCCGGATGGTTTGGATCGCTCCCTTGACGGTGAGACTGGGATAAAAGACGGTGTTGTGGCGGATCTCCTGCAGGATTGCTCGTGCCCGCTCCGCGCCGTAGGCCTGTTCCAAGAGCGCTTCGTATTCCGGCATGGCCGAGTAGGACGAGTGGATGGAGAAATTCACGCCCGTGTAGCTGTGGCCGTGATCAAAGATTTTGACGCCCATTTGGTCGAAGAAGTCGTAGCTCGAGACAAAGGGCACGAATTGCTCGATGACCATCGGCTTGCGGGCTTCCGCCGGCTGATTCTTCCACAGATCGCGGGCCGTTCCGGCCGACGACTCGTGCGCGACCATGGGATGCATGGTGTCGTTGAGATTCTCGATGAACAGCTTCCAGTTGCACTCGTGCAGGTAGCGCAGCGGCGCACCCATGACCTCGAGCCGTCCGCTCGGTGAGCGGTCGGCGAGATTGTCGATCGACGAAAGCGAGTCGCCGAAGTAGTCGCGGAACGTCCGGCCGTCGCGGCTCAGCCGGACGAATACGAAGCCTCGATGAACGGCCTGCGCGGGCACGGCAGCGAGCCCGAGCGCCGCCGATGACTCCTCGAGGCCCGTGCCTGCATACCCTGCCCGCAGCGGCACGGTTCGCAACGTTCCGTCAAGACGATACGTCCAGCCGTGATAGGGACAGCGGAGTATTCCACCGCAGTTTCCGGATACGGCGCTCACCACCTTCGCACCGCGATGGGCGCAGCGGTTGTAGAGCACCCGCAGCTCTCCATCCTGGGAGCGGATCATCAACAAGGGTTGTCCGGCGATCTCGGTGGCATAGTAATCGCCCGGGGCCGGAACCTGCGAATCGTGACCCACGTAGACCCACCCGGTCCGCCACAGCCTGCTCCATTTCCAGCGCGAAGAGCTCCTCGTCGATGTAAACGTCGCGATGCACTTCTCCCCCGCGGAAGAGCCTGCGGATCGCGCTGGGATTGTCGTGAAACCGGTTCACCATTGCACTCCCCCTATGCCGGTACGAGTGCGAGCGCCCGAATCGGACTTCCGGAACCATTCTTGATCTTGAGAGGCGCGCAAAAAATCATCGCGCCCGTTGGCGGCAGCAGGTCGAGATTGGTCAGGCATTGCAATCCGTAGCGCCCCGCGCCGTGCATGTAGTAGTGACACGGGTATGGAGGCTTCAGATGATACCCCTGACCGGCATCCGTTCCGATCGCCTCGGATCCGAACCCCGCAACGTCCCGCTCCTCGATCAGGAATCGAACCACGTCCGACGCAGGTCCGGGCGTGTGCTGGCCGGTTTCGTCGTAGTTCTGGTAGGCAACGGGATCGGTACGCTTCGACCAGTCCGTGCGCATGAGCACCCAGGCTCGCGGCGGAATTTTGCCGTGCGCCGCCTCCCAGCGCCGCACGTGGTCCGTGGTAAGGAGAAAGTCCGCGTCCGCCGCGGCTTCGCGCGAACAATCGATCACGCAGGCGGCACCGACGAGCTCCTGCACCGGTATCGTGTCCGTCGCATTGTTGGGCAAGTCGCGGCCGGACACCCAGTGAATCGGTGCATCGAAATGCGTGCCCGTGTGCTCGCCGCACGAGAAATTATTCCAGTACCAGGCCGGTCCGCGTTCGTCATATCGCGAGACCTCTTCGATGCGAAACGGCAGGCACTGCCCGAACTCCGGCGGCAAGGCGATCTGCGGAAACTCCGGCGAGAGAGTCTGCGTCAGATCGACGATGCGGATACGCCCCGACGCGAGATCGGCGGCCAATGAGATCAGCGTACTTGCGGCCATGCAGATTTGCTCCTCAAATACTCACTTCGCGCTCGAGAGTCTTCGGACTGTCGTGCCAGCGAGCGAGCCAATCCTGGGCGACATCGCCCGGGTAAACATCCTCGACGCCGTCCTGGAGCGCTTTGAGCAATGCACTCGCGAGGTGTGCCGGCGACAGCTTGGGCGGCGGCAGCGTCTGATTCCATTCATCATCGATCGGACCGGGGAAAAGGTTGATGACCCGCACGCCGCCCGGGCGCATCTCGGCACGCAAGCATTGCGACAGCGACAACGCCGCCGCCTTCGACGCCGAGAACGTGCCGTGCGCCGGATAGTTGCAGAGCGCGTAAATGGACAGCAGATTGACCCAGGCGGTTGCGCTCGATTGGCCGTCCGCACCGCGGCTCCGCATGACGGGGCCGAACTCCTGCGCGAGGCGCAAAAGCCCAAAGTAGTTCACGTCCATCTCCAACCGCGCCGTCTCCACCCCATTGCGCGAGGCGATGCCTTGGGTGCGATGGACTTCGGCCGTATTGATGAGGATATCGACCTTGCCGCCGATTTCGGCGGCCGTCTGTTTGACCGAACGCGAATCAGTCAGATCCAGCGGCACGAGCGTCACCGGCGCGAGTGCCTCGAGCGCCGCAAGCCCGGAAGACTGCTTCCAGGGCTCGGCGTAGCCGACCCACACGATCTCCGCCCCGGCATTGATCAAGGCGCGCACCACGGCCTGGCCGACCTCGCTCTTGCCGTCGGTGACGAAAACCTTGCGGAATTTAGGATCGCAGGTCATGTCGCGGAGCTGACGATCGTCTGCCATGTTGGGCACCTCATCAATGGGAAACGCCACGAGTACGCCTTGGCCGGACTTATCGAGCCGAGCTCCGACCCGCACGCGGCTCGGAGGCGGCGCGCAACCGCCATGCAGATGGACGATGAGGGTAGGTCCCACATCCAGCCGCACCATGCCCAGCCGCCACGGCACTCGTTCCAGGAAGAACGGGTCGTGGCTATGACGTACCGTCGTCGTCGCCAGGAGCTCTCCCAGGCCGGATTGCGCGCGCCAGCGGAGTCGATCGGACAGACAGCGATGGCATACCTCCCGCGGCGGATACTGGACGGCGCCACAATCGGCGCAGACCTGCAGTTCGAATCGGCCGAGCGCCGCGGCCGCCGTCAGACCCAGCGCGGCGCGCGAGCGCATCGAGGGCGGCAGCAGCGGCGGCGGAGTGCGCAGGAGGGGGTTCTTGCGCTTCGGTCTGGACAGCGGCGGGATCATGCGTGCCCCGCGCTCAGAATGGCCGCTCCCGAACACAGTCCGCGATCGTAGGTGATCATGCCGAAGCCCACCGCGATCCCGAAGCGCGCTTCAGCCACGCTGCGCGCGAGGTTCTGGCGCGTAAGCTGGCGAATGGACTCGACCAGTCCGAGAAATCCCGCGGCGCAGCCCGCCTGGCCCACGGAGAGCTGTCCGCCGCTCGTGTTGATGGGAAATGAACCGTCGGTCGTGAACGTGTTGCGGCGAACGAACTCGGGACCCCCGCCCTTCTCGCAGAAGCCGAGATCCTCGAGCTGAATGAGGGACATGACCGGGTAGTCGTCATAGGTCTGGACGAAGTCGATGTCGGACGGCTCCACGCCGGCGGCTCCGTACAGATGATCCCGGTCGATCACCCATCCGCCGCGCGTCTGGATCGGGTCCTCGGGATAGGCGTTATGGCGCTCGCAGGTTGAGCAGACACTCGCGTACGGCAGGCCGAGCGCCTGCGCCCGCTGCCGGGTCATCACCAGAAACGCCTCGGCGCCGGCACACGGCATGACGCAATCGAAGAGGCGGATCGGATCGGCGATCAGCCGGGCACCGAGATACTCCTCGAGCGTGAGCGCCTTCTTGAACAGGGCGTACGGGTAACTGAGCGCGTTGTCGCGCTGGGCGACGCACAGCTTGCCGAAGTCTTCGCGCGTCGCGCCGAACTGCCGCATGTAATACGAGGTGAGGAAAGCGAAACTAGCGTTAGGACCCCCCGAACCATAGGGGAACACCGCATCGCGCGCGAACACACTGAAGCTGCCGAGACTTTGACGAAAGGAATCGACATGGTTCGTGTCGGCTCCGATGCAGGCGACCACGTCGGCGTCTCCCGCCTGCACGGCGCGCAACGCCCGCCGCAGCGCGACGACTCCGCACGCACCCCCGAGAGGAATGTGATCGAGCCACCGCACCGTGAGCCCGAGATGCTGTGTGAGGCCGACCGCGGTATCCGGAGTCAGCGTAAAGCTTCCCACGCTCAGTCCGTCGACATCGGACTTGTCGAGCTTGGATGCCTTCAACAGACGGCTGAGGGCCTGCGCGACGAACCAGTGCGAGCTGCGGATGGAGTAGCGCACGTAAGGTACGGTCACCGGCGCCACGAGCGCTAAATCGAGGTAGTCTCGCGAGCCGGCAGCGGAGACCCTGGATTTTTCTCGAGGCTGTACCACGGCAGACAGTTTAAACCTAAACTATCACGGCTTGCCAATGCTCAGCCCGTGCGCCGCTTCAAATGGCGCAGATCGTAGGCCTCGCCGCTCGCCGCAGCGCTCGCAGCTAATTGCTTGATCTCAGCCCTCGCGAGCTTCTGCGATGCAGTCTGCGGCAACGCCGTGCAAAAGCCGATGTATCCCGGCGATTTGTAATAGGCAAGCGACTGGCGACAATGGGCCTGCAGACGTTCCGCGCACTCCTGTGACCCCGATCGGCCGGGACGCAGCACCACGAACGCGAAAACCTCTTCGCCACGGACCTCGTCCGGCATCGGACAAACCGCCGATGCGAGTACGTCGGGATGCGCTTGCAGCGCGCTTTCGACCTCCACGGCCGCGATATTCTCACCGCTCCGTCGAATGATATTTTTCGTACGGTCGACGAAGAAAAGCGAGCCATCATCGCCCTGCCGGACGATGTCTCCCGTATGGAACCAAGCGCCGGCCCAGGCCTCCTGCGTCGCCGCCTCGTCCTTGTAGTATCCCGAGAAGAAGCCGCGCCGCGGCGAGTCACCCTCGCGCCGGACCAGCAACTCCCCCGCGATGCCCGGCGCGGTGTCGTTCCGTGCATCATCGACGATGCGGTAGGCCAGCCCCGGCGGCACCCTCCCGAAGCAGCGCTGCCCAACGTGGCGCGGCTCTTGGTTGGCGGTGATCCAGGCGCCCGCTCCGGTTTCGGTCATCGCCCAGGCTTCGATCAATGGCACGCCGAATCGCTGCTCGAATGCCGCGTGGTGACGCGGATCCACCCCTGCGCCAAAGCCGAAGCGCAGCACATCGCGACAATCGTCGCTCGGGGCCGGCGGGGCTTTCAGCAGCATCGCAGGCATGACGCCCAAATAATGAAAGGCCGTAGCGCGGGCATCGCGAAGCGATTGCCACCACGTCGAAGGGTGGAACCGATCGAACTGCACCAGGCACCCGCCCGTCATGAGCATGGCCATGAACGAAACGGCAAGCGCATTCATGTGCGTCACGGGCAGCGGCGTCGCAAGCCGAGCGCCGGTCTCGAAGCGGCAATAGCCGCCAAGCCCCGTGTAAAGGCGTCCGACTTCCATGAAGTACTCATTCGAGAGGACGCAGGCCTTCGGCTTACCGGTGCTGCCCGAGGTATACAGCAGTGCCGCCTCGTCGGGACTCGCGACCGGCGCAGCCGTTGCAGCCGGAATTCGCCCCTCCTCTTCCTCCGAGATCCACACGGGGCCGCCTTCTGCAAGCGCCGCCCGCACGTGCGCGGCGTGACCGCGATGGGTCACCGCCAGAGAGGCATCCGAGTGTCCGAGCACGTAGGCCAGCTCAGCAACGCTCATCGCCGCATTCAGCGGCACGATGCTGGCGCCGAGCGAGTTCATCGCCAGGAAGTAGAGAAAGAACTCCGGCCGGTTGTCGAGCGCGACCGCGATCCGATGGCCGGGACCGTATCCGGCCGCTCGCAGGCGAGCGGCCAGGGCCGCCGTTCGGACGCGCGCGCGAGCATAATTGAGGGTGGCGGCGACGGGCGAGTATTCACGGCACGCCTCCAACGGGACATGCAGGAAATCCCGCTCCGCGTATGCTGTCGAGGTCTTCTCGAATAGCGCCGCCACCGAATCCTCGCCGCGATGCGTGCTCATGCTGATGAAATGTCCGTCTGAAGGGTTACACGAATTCCAGGCTTCGCCGCAGCGTAACGTACGTTGCGAGTTGACGCGATCCTCGCGCGCAAGCGCAAGATGATGTGCTCGCAATCGGATGGAAAAGGCGCAAAAATCGTCCGATGGACGCACTCGCCGGATAGCGTCGCCCGCTTCCTGAGCCCATGATCGCGACGGGCGGACCAGCGGATATGAGGAGATGGGAATGCGGCCGATCGCCGAATTGATTGAGCCGGATCGCGTTCACCGCACGGTGTACACGGATCAGGAAATCTTTGACCGGGAAATCGAGCAAATCTTCGAGACGGTGTGGGTGTATTGCGGGCACGAATCGCAGGTCAAGGCGCCGGGGGACTATCACACCGTTCAGATCGGACGGCAGCCGATGATCATGGTGCGGGACCGAGAACGGCGCATCCATGTGCTCTACAACCGCTGTCCCCACCGCGGTGTCGAGCTGTGCGGCGCGATCTCGGGCAACACGGGATCGAGCTTCGTCTGCTCCTATCACGCTTGGAGCTTTCATCTCGACGGCGCCATTCGAGGCATTCCGCTGCCGCACGGCTACGATGGCACCCGCATGACGGCCGCGAACCCCGATTGCTCCATGAAGCGCGCCGCCCGGGTGGACGCCTATCGCGGTTTCGTATTCGCCAGCCTCGCGAGCGAGGGACCGACGCTCACGGAATTCCTTGGAGACGCGCGCATCGCGTTCGATGACATGTGCGATCGCTCTCCGGAAGGCGAGGTCGAGGCGGTGCCGGTTTGTCACCGCGTCGTGCAGCAATCGAACTGGAAGTTCTTCATGGAGAATCAGCTCGACGCGCTGCACCCGTCGGTCACGCACCAGTCGACCGGCGTCGCCGCGAGCAAGGTGGAGCGCGCCCTCAAGGCCGAGGGCAAGGAACCACCGCTGTACTATCACTACCTGTCGACCTTCGCCTCATCGTTCGATCAATGGGACTCCGTGCAAACCGTGAACTTTCCGCGCGGCCATGGAATCTTGAAAGGCTACATGGGGCTGCGCCCCGAGGATCCCGACACGCAGGAATACACGGCCGCGATGTACCGCGCTTACGGCGCCGAACGCGCCGAGCAATACCTAGGCCGGAGCATTCATCACGTGCTCATTTACCCGTATCTATCGGTACAGTCGCCCCTGCAGCAGTTGCGCTGCCTGAGACCCTTGTCACCCGGGAAAACATTGTCGGAGATCTGGCACTTTCGTCTGAAAGGCGTGTCGCCTGCGATCTACCGGCGCTCGCTCTGGTACTTCAATCTCGTGAACTCGCCCGCGACAATGATCAATGCCGACGATCTCGAGAACTGGACCAAAGGCCAGTGGGGACTGCAATCGAAAGGAGGCGAGTGGGTGAGCTTCCACCGCAACTTCGGTCAGGACCGCCGCGATGGCGATATCATCTACTCGAACAACGGAACCTCCGAGGTGGTGATGCGCAACCAATTCGCCGCCTGGGCGCAATACATGGCAAATGGCATATGAGACAGGCTCAGGAATCCCGCAACCGGGGGGCCACCCCGTGAGCGACCATCTGAAGAACCGGCTGCTCGAGGAAGTGGTGATCTTCAGCGGTAAGCAGGAGGCCAACACCGGCGCCCAGGCGTTGGCACCGGACCATTCGCCGCGCGCGCGCTATCGCGCGCAACCGCTGCCCGCGCGCAGCGGGGCCGCGATCGATGCGGAGCTGCAAGGACAAGTCGAGCAGTTCCTGTTCTATCAGTCGGAACTCCTCGACACCAAGAATTGGCAGGCCTACATCGACCTATTCGCCGACCAGGGCGTCTACTGGATGCCGGCGCGCCCCGAACAGACCGAATGGCTCGATTCGCCGTCCATCTTTGCGGAAGACAAAGAGCTCATGACCGTGCGCATGGGACGGATTATTCACCCGAACGCGTGGTCGCAGGCACCCCTGTGGGAGACCAGTCACCTCGTCGGTAACGTCGTCATCGAGGCAGCCGCAGACGCCCGGGTGCACGTGCGGTCGCGCTTTCAGGTGCTGGAGCTGCGGCGCGACACGCTGCGCAGCTTCGCCGGAGCGTACCGGCATACCCTCTGTCGGCACGCCGGCGACTTCCGGATCGAGCTTCAAAGAGTCGACCTGATGAATGCTCAGGCCCCTTTCGACTACACCATCCAGGCCTGGGTCTAGCGGCGGCCCTCTTCAACTCCATCGACGGATGAACGCCACGATTCTCGCCGTGAGCGAGCTCTCGGGGTCGAGGAGCGGGTCGATGGCTTGATAATGGTTGAGCCCCTCCAGGAGGTCGTACTCGCTCTGTAACCGCGCCTGCGTCCGGGCCGTGTGGTAGGCGAGCGATTGGCGGATCAGCGCCGGCGACTCCTCTCCCCCCACGAACACGAGCGAAGGCGCCGAGCGGCTCGGAACCTTCAGCAGCGGACTTTGATCCACGGCCGCTTCCTCGGTGAGCTTAAGGGTCGGCTGCAGCCACGAACGCCGTAAAGGCCGCACGTCGAAAATCCCGCTGATCGTGATGCCGCCTTTGATCAGGGCGGGTCCGCCGCCCGTCGAGAGTCCGGGTTCCTCGTTTTGCGACAGCAGCATTCCCACTTGCTGGCCGCCCGCGGAGTGGCCGAGGGCGAAGATTCCGTCGGGATCACCCGCAGAGCGACTCACGCTCTTCGCGAGAAACGCGGCGGCCGCGTGGCTCTGCCGAGTGATATCGGCGATGGTGACCTGCGGACACAGGCCGTAGTTCATGACACCGACCGTGATGTCGTGGGGCACGAGCCCCCGGGCCACGAAACTGAACTCCTTGCACGAGAGTGCGCGCCAGTAGCCGCCGTGAATGAACATGACGACCGGCGAACCCGGGCGCCGCGAGGGAAAGATATCCAGGCTCTCGCGCGGATTCGGCCCGTACGGGACATCGAGGCGGCAGTCGAGGGTCCTGCGGGCCTCTTCGCTCTCGCGGGTGTAGCGCTCGAGGTACGGGCCCCGGGGACCCGCGCGCCGCTCCGGATCGAAGGCGGCGTCGATTGCGGCCTGGTCGGACGGATCGTGCGAATCCTCGGCAGCCATCCCGCATCCTATTTCGCGGACTCGATTGCCCGCAAGTGGCAGTTTTCGTTACTCGACCGAAGTTTACTATCCATATTGTCGATTACACTAGCCGCCGAGCGCGGGCTTTTATGTCGGCCAGTGGAGCCGCAATGAGGATATCGTGTTATATAAGATTAAGTCCGGTTTAGAAGGTCGTTCGATGGATCAAGTGGTACAGCTGCGAGGCAGAACGCTGGCAACCACGGACCTGGACGAAGCGTGCGAGATCCTCACGCGGCAATATTGCTCCCACAGCCTTTCCCGCCGGGATGACGGCACGCTTCTCGATGTCCGGTACGCCCAGGCGCAGCTGCTCAACATCTCGATCAACTATCTACAATATGGCGCCGAGGTCGACATACGGCCTCGGGAGTTCGAGACCTTCTATCTCGTGCACATCCCGCTCGGGGGCGAGGCCTCGATCCGCGCCGACGGGCGTCATTTTCACATCCGTCCGGACACCGCGGCCATTGTTGCGCCGAGGCAGGAGCTATCGACCACCTGGAAGGCACATTGCCGCCAGCTTATGCTCAAGATCGACCGCAAGGCGCTTGAAAGCCACTTGAGCGGACTCCTCTACCAACCGATCGAACGACCGCTGGAGTTCCCCGTCGTCTTCGACCTTACCGTGGGACTCGGCGCCAGCTTCCAGACACTCATCTTCGATCTCGCCTCCGAGCTCGCGCGGAGCGACGCTGTCGCTCAATCGAGGTTCGTGTGCACCCAGATCGAGCATACCTTGCTCACGCTGATCCTCTGTGGTGCGAGGCATACCTATAGCGATGCCCTGCAGGCGGCTGAGGGCTCGGTCTGCCCGAAGCACGTCGCGAAGGCGTATCAGTACATGGCCGCGAACGCGCGCGAGAACATCACCATTGAGGAGTTGACCGCGGTCGCGGGGGTGAGCGGGCGGGCGCTGTACGAGGGCTTCCGGCGGTTCAAGGGCACTTCGCCCATGGCCTGCCTGCGAGCGATTCGCATGCAGGCAATCCGCAAGGAACTCCTCAACGGCAAGGATACGGACGACGTGACGCTGATCGCACAGCGCTGGGGCTTCTTTCACCTCGGCCGTTTCGCCGCCAACTATCAGAAAATCTTCGGCGAGAAGCCCTCGCACACGCTGAGGCGGCGGCGCTAGAGCCGGTGCGATACGCGCGGCTTCGATCGAGGCGCGGCTGGGCGAACGATACCAGCCCGGCCGCCGCGAGACCAACACAAGTAAACGACTGGGAGATGACGTGACGGGGATCAATATGAGAATTGCAGGTTTGTTCGCAACATTTGCGCTCTTGCTGGGCGCGCAGCCGGTGCTCGCACAGGCGGGATCGGAAAGCTCGGGCAACGACCAAGGCGTGCTCGAGGAAATCGTGGTCACCGCCGAGAAGCGCGAATCGACCGTGCAGAAGACGCCGATCAGCATGACCGCGATTTCACAAGCCGATATCGATGCGCAAGGCTTATCCGATCTCGCACAGATCGCTGCCGAGACACCGGGCGTCTCCATGAAGACCAGCGGCCCCGGCCAGACCGAGTATGAGATTCGAGGGCTCACGGCGACCGGTGGCTTCTCGCCGACGGTCGGCTTCTATCTGGACGATGCTCCACTCACGGCGCCCGCGCAGGCCGCGCAGGGAAAAGTGGTCATCGATCCGGATCTCTATGACCTGAACCGCGTCGAAATCCTCCGCGGACCCCAAGGAACGCTCTACGGTGCCGGTTCCATGGGAGGCACGATCAAGTTGGTCACGAATGCGCCGCAGCTCAACACCGTTGCGGTCACCGCCCAGACCAAGGAATCCGGGACCGACGGGGGTGGCTTCAATTACGGCGGCAGCGCGATGCTCAATTTGCCGATTGCCCAAGACGTGGCGGCGATCCGCTTCGTCGGAACGTACAAGTACACCTCCGGCTGGATCGACCGCATTGTGCTGGATCCCTTTCCGTTGGAGACCAACGGCGGCACGACGCGCGGCGATGTTCTGGCCGCGCCGGTCCAGGCCAAGTATTCCGACGTGAATTGGGAAGAGCTCGAGGGCGCGCGCGTCAGCGTATTGCTGAAACTCGGCGATGACCTGACGATTCAGCCCAGTGTCTTGCACCAGAAGATTTCCACGGGCGGACCCTTCACCATCGACAATCCGCCGGGCAACGTGTACGCCCATTATCAGCCCTTCGACATTGCCGAGCCCTTGGAGGACAACTTCACGCTCTATGCGTTGACCGCGAAGTACCAATTCAGCGGCGCCGAGGTGACATCGGCCACCGCGAAGTGGAATCGGCACGATGAGCAAACGCAGGATATTTCGGAAACCATGCAGTTTCTGTTCGGGTTACCGAGCTACTATCCGCCGGAGGGCATCGGCGGGGGATCGCAGGAAGAGACCGACTTCACGGATCAGTTCAGCCAGGAGATTCGGGTCGCATCGAACGGCGACGGACGATTCCAGTGGCTCGGCGGCTTTTTCTACAGCAAGTTCAATTCCAATACGACCTCCACATCCGTATACGAAGGCCTCGAGCCATTTTTCGGCACCACGAACCTGATCAACATCGGCGAGCCCATCGAGATCACGCAGCGCGCGCTCTTCGGGGAGACCTCCTACAAGTTGACCGATCAACTCAAGGCCACCTTGGGTCTGCGCTATTACCGCTACTCGAGCACGGAGGAAACGATCAACAGCGGTCTTGCTTCCAGTGCAGGGGGGCCGGGCACCGTGCTGCAATTCGGCAGCGCGGATAACAAGGGCTTCAATCCGAAGGTGAATCTGGCGTACAACGCGACCGACGATGTGCTCGTCTACACCACCGCGGCGAAAGGCTTTCGCCCGGGTGGGCCCAACACGCCCGTGCCTCTCACGGGGCCGGCCCAGTGTCTGACCGGGCCGGGGAATCTCCAGTCGCTCGGACTCAGCTCCGCGCCGAGTCAGTTCAACCCGGACAATGTTTGGAGCTACGAGGTGGGGGAAAAGGCGCGCACGCTGGGGAACACGTTCCAGGTCAACAGCGCCTTCTATTACGAGTCCTGGACCAATGTGCAGCAGCTCGTGGACCCAGCCTGCGGCTTTGGCTTCACGTCGAATGCCGGCTCGGCCACCGTCTATGGGTCCGAACTCGAGATTGCCGCGAGTCTGTCCCCGTCATGGACCGTCACCCAGGACCTCGGCTACACGCATGCGACGTTCAACGACACCGTCCAAGCGACCAACACCCTCAAGGGCCAGAAGCTCTCGGATGTACCGGACTTGACGGCGAATACCTCCGTCGCGTATTCGATGCCCCTATCGTCGGTTTACACGTTCACCGCTCGAGGTACCTATACTTACGTGGGGCCGATGCAGGACATCACCTACACACGCAATGACTTGGGCGGCTACTCGTTAATGAAGGCGCGAGCGGGCCTCGTCTCCGACAGGTTCGCGGCCTATCTGTTCTGCGACAACTTGACCAACAAACTGGCGATCTTGACCAACAGCGTGGCGCAGACTGTCAACATCCCGACCCTCAACCGCGGCGTGACGACTCAGCCGCGCACCATCGGCCTCGACTTCCAAATTCGCTATTGAGGAAGCCCTAAGGGAAAGGCTCTGCCGGTCGCGTGTTGACCGGCAGAGCGATGTACGAGGGGTATTGCGCCGACCGATAGATGCTCTGCACCGCCGCGCGGAAATCCGACTCGACGGCCTCGTAGATGCTGGGCACGTATCGCTGCGGATTGCGATCGATGACCGGAAACCACGTGCTCTGAATTTGCACCATGATCCGGTGGCCCACCTTGAAGGTGTGGTTGCGGTCGCGCAGCGCGATGGCATAGGCGTAGATCTCGCCCGGGACCAGCGCCTCGGGCTTCTCGAAGCTGTTGCGGTAACGCCCACGTAGCACCTCGCCCGCGAGCATGAGCTGAAAGCCCCTCACGCTCGGATCGGGCTGATCATTCTCCGGATATACGTCGATGAGCTTGACCACCCAGTCGCTGTCCGAGCCCGAGCTTGCCGCGAATAGATGCGCAACCGGGTCACCCGATACGGTGATGTCTGCCTGCAACGGCTCGCTCTCGTAGGTGAGCACATCGGGACGTCCGTCGACGAAGCGTTGGTCAGCGACTTCCCACTTCGGCCAGTCGTCATCGGTAATGGGTCGAGGATAGTAGGGGACCGGCTTCGCGGGATCCGACGTGTAATCATCATGTTGTGCGTCCACGCCGGCCGCAGGGGGCGCAGCGAACGAGAGACCGCCGCCGGCGCGCAAGTACAGCTTGCGCTCATCCACCGGCAGAGGCGGCCAGGAATCGTAGCGTTCCCATCGATTCTCGCCCGTCCGGAAGGCCAGCACCGGGGGCAAATCGGGCGACCCCCTGCCCTTCAACCAGTACGCGAACCAAGGTGCCTGGACGTGATCGCGAAACCACCGCGAGGTGTCCTGGCCGAAATCGATTTTGCCTAGCAAACGCCCGTCGGGGCTTCTGCTCCAGCTGCCGTGGTACCACGGTCCCATCACCAGGCGGACCAAGTGTTTCGGATCCTCGCTTTCGAACTTCTTGTAGAGCTCGAGCGGCCCGTAGAAATCCTCCGCGTCGAAGTAGCCTGCCACCAGGAGCGTCGGAACCTTCACCGGCTGCACATACGGCAACACGCCGCACATCTCTTTCGTCCAGAAGTCGTCCAGGTTCGGATGTTGCGCGAACGCATTCCAGCTCGGCGCGCTGCCATGGAACAGCAATTTGTTGACGTTCGACAGCGGGCCGAGCGCCAGAAATTGCTCATAGCTGTCGTGGCGCGTGAGTGATGACAATGCGGATCCGCCGCTGGGCGCCCTCTCCGCCTCCATCGCCGCGATCCAATCGAAACTGTAGCTCAAGCGGAAGGCGCCGTTGTGATGCCAGTCATCCCCGACGAACATGTCGACGCAGGTCGCCTGCGGGGAGGCCGCCTTGAGTGCCGGGTGCGGATCGACCAGCGCCCGGGTCACCAGGAATCCACCGTACGAAATCCCCAAGGTCCCCACTTTGCCGTTGTTGTTGGAGACGTGTTTCACCAGCCAATCGATCGAGTCGTAGGCGTCCGTGGAAGGGTCTGTCGCGCGCGGCTGCGACTTGTCCCGCATGGGTCCGCCGGTCACGAATTCACCGCCCGAATCGCCGCGCCCGCGCGAATCCTGAAGCGCGAATATATAGCCGTCCGCAATGAGTTCCGGATACATCCGCAGGTGCGAGGAATATCCGTGCGAGTCCGGGTGCAACCCATAGGGGGTGCGCTCGTAGATGATGGGGAGCGCTTCCGACCGGGACTTCGGGGTGTAAATCTCGGTGTGCAGCGTCACGCCGTCGCGCATACGGATGTCGACCACCTTTTTCTCGAACAGCAGCGTGAAGTCCCGCTGCGGCATCGCCTCATCGGATCCCCACGCGCGGCCGAACCCCGCCGCGAGTCCGGCGACGACCAGCAGCGCGAACGCAAACCGAGACCAGTCCTGCGGCTGCTCACAGCTCACGATGGCACCGCCGCGGCGGCGCGCGGTGCGCGCCCGACGATCAGCCAAAGTCCCCGCAGCATCAAGGGGAGGAAGAAGATCAACAGAAAGAAGTAGGAGCTGTATCGGTAGCCTTGGCCGATCAAGTTGATGATTCCGACCGAAGAGGCCACGAACACGGCAATGATCATGATGCCGAGCGCCAGGAGCGGTCGCCACAGCCTGGGCAGCGTGCGCCCGCGGTCGACGGCGGCCCGGGCGACGCGCTCATTCAGCCCGTGCAACAAGCCCACGCCGGTCTTGATGAAGGCGCCGAGGATCACGATCTGCACGCACAGCGAGAGCGTCGGGTTCGCGATCCGCGCGAGCACCACGAAGATCGGCAGCGGCTCGCTGAGAATGCCTGGGTAGAACGCGGCCAGGGCGAGGAGCGAGGCAAACCCCGGCAGGAGGATGAGAGGCCCGGCGAGTGCGCCCGCGGCGAACGCCTCCGCACGCGATTGAAAATTGCGTGCAACGAAGATAAGGATCGGCACGATGACGACGTTGTAGCCTAAGTAGCTGAAGCTGTCGCGTACCGCCAGCGCCCAATCCAGGGACGTGGCGCGGAGCGCGGCGTGCAATTGCGGACTGAATTTCCAGACCACCAAGGCGAACATCGATCCATAGGTGGCGTAGAACACGATCGACCACGCCGATATGACCTTCTCGATCACTTTATTGCCGAAGAAGACGACGAATGCCACCAGCGCCATGAAAAGGATGGAGTCGAGGAGCTCGGGCAGGCCGAGCATTTGCGCCAGGAGCTTCCCCGCGGCCGCGGACAACACCGACAGCACGAGCAACAGCAATGCATAGTAGCCGATCTCGAACAGCACCCAGAAGCGGCCGAGAAAGACGCGGCAGAAGCTTTTGTAGTCAAAAGCGCGGTAGCGGCGCGCGAGCTCGAAGGCGACCATCGATCCCGCGCTGAACCACAACGCCGTCAGCGCGAGGCCCGCCAATGCCGTGCGCGGCCCCCTGGCAAGGAAGAACTCCACCAATTCGCGGCCCGTCGCGTAGCCGCCGCCGACCAAGACGGCCTGAATGACGAGACCGGGAACGATGTAACGGTACAGACGCATGGGCGGGGGTCTACAGCGATCCGCGCGCATCGACCGGCCAGATGTCGACCAAGCGATTACCGCGCACGCAGTGATAGAAATCATGCAGGTTGATGGTGGGGTCGCAATGCGGAGTCACGAGCTCGATCTTCGCGCCGAGTTTCAGGATGCCGTTCTTGCGTGCGAGGGTTATCTTGCCGAACTCGTCTCCGTAGAACCGGTAGGTGGCGCCCCGCGGCGCGCCCGCCGCGGGTCTGGGGATGGGGCCGTCCATGGAGAAGCACTTGAAGCCGCCGTCGATCGTCGGTTCGCCGCGTTGGTTATTGCTCACGACCATGCACTGAACGAACAAGGCTGTCTTGAATGGATTCGGTGCGCGCGCAAATAACTGCACATCCTCGTACTCGATGTCCATGAAGGCGTAGGAGCCGCACTGGCATTCCGTGAAGAGCCCGGCGCGCCGGTCGATGTCGAACGTCCCGGTGCCGCCCCCCGACACGATCCCGGGCGTGTGGCCCGCCTGGATGAGGGTGTCCAAGACCGCTTTGAGCTGTCTCAGCTGCCGGCCATAGACGCGGGCTCGGTCGGCCGCCCGGGTGATGTGCTGCACCATGCCCGAGTAGGCCTGGATACCTGCGAATTCCAACACCGCTGATGCCTTCACCCGGCGCACGAGCTTGAGCACGCCGGCGGCGTCGGGCACCCCGGTTCTGTGCATGCCGATGTCGACGTCCACAAGCACTGCGAGCTTCTTGCCGTGGCGCTTGAGAGCCGCCTCGAGCGCGGCGGCGTTCGCCGGGTTGTCGACGGCGACCATAAACCCCCGGCTTTTGCCGACGAGACCGCACAGCAGCTCGATCTTGACGGCGCCGACGACGGGTGTCGTCAGAAGAACTCCCGGCACACCTGCTTCCACCATGACGGCGGCTTCGCGCAAGGTTGCCACCGAGACGCCGACGGCGCCGGCTGCGATCTGGTACTTCGCGACCTGAACGCTCTTATGGGTCTTGGCGTGAGGCCGGAGATTAAGGCCTGCCTGCTTGCACAGCCTCGCCATGGTAATGAGGTTCCGCTCGAAGCCGTCGAGGTCGAGAATCACCGCCGGCGTCGCGAGCGCTTGGCGCGACCGCGGCTTGCCGATGAGGCCGGTGTTGGGTCCGAGTTTAGGACGCCGCGACGGCCTTCCAGTGTTGTGTTCAGTCATACGCCTTTGACCTCGAGTATCGAATTCTGAGTTGTTTCGAAACCTACACGCTTGCCGCGACCACCAGCCGTGCGCGCCGGGGCAGCGTCTGCGGAAAATGCGCGCGCAGATAGCCGACGACCGCGTTCACCGCCTCTTCCGTCATGGACGCCGTGATGGCGCCGTGTTCGAGCATGGACAGGCTGAACATGAGGTCGGCGATTTCCACCGCGCGAAAGAAAATCACCGTGCGAGCCTTGCGCGCCGGCAGTGCGAATCGACTCTCGATTTGCTCCTCGAAGAGCTTGGCGATCCGTTTGTCGCTCTGCCGGTCATGCAGCTTCAACGCCGGCGGCGTTTTCGGACTGATGAGGAGTTGGCGCGCGGCGCGATGGTGGTCGAAATAGAGGGCGCCGCGGCGCACCAGTTCCGCGACGACGTCGCTCCAGGAGCCTCGCGCGTTCGTGGAAACCGGCCGGCGCACGTCTTCCAGCATCTCCTCGCCGAGCACGGCGATGAGATGGACATAGAGATCCATGATGTCGCCGTAGTAATGATAGGCCGAGCTCTTTGGGATGCGCGCGGCTCGCGCGACATCGGCGAGGCTGATCTCGTCGAGGTCGCGCCGTCCCAACAGGCTCCGCGCGGCCGCGAGCAGCCGTTTACGGCGGGCGATGCCGGGGGCACGGAAAGTTGCTTTGTCGACTCTGCGCGGGCTCATCCGGGTCCTCTTGAATTGCGGGGCTTGAGTCCCCGCCCTTCAGTATCCAGTAATCCGGCGCGCTGCGAAAGACGTCGGGTTGACAGGCGTAACGATGTTCACGATACTCGACTGAGGTCGACTAAGATGATAAGTGCGCCAGGAGCGATGCATGAGTGACGATCCGGCCGGAGCGGCCGCTGCGCCGGCAACGCTCAAAGCCGGCGCCTTGCACTGGCTGCAGGTCTCCGCCTTAGGTATTGCCATCGCAATTTCCGGCAACGTCGCGGGCTGGAACTACGGCCTGGGCGTCGGCGGTTGGGGCGGGATGTTGCTCGCTGCGCTCGCGATGGCGCTCCTCTTTTGGTGTCTCACCCAGAGTCTGGCCGAGCTGGCGGCGGCGCTTCCCGAGGCGGGAGGGTTCGACGGCTACGTGCGTCGCGCGCTGGGACCCACGGCCGCTTATCTGACGGGCATGTCGGTGGCGATCGCGCTCGCCGTCGGGGCCGGCCTCGCCATATCCTTCGGCGAAGCGTACGTCTCGGCATGGCTCGGCTTGGGCGGTTGGCCGGTCAAGCTCGCACTTCTGGTCATCGTCATGGGGCCGCAGTTGCGCGGCGCAAGCGAGGCGGTCGGCCTCACGGTGGCCGTCGGCCTCGCGGCGTTGGTGATTCTCGTGGCCTTTTGTCTCTACATGGCGCCTGAATATCAATCCGCGCGATTGTTCAGCGTCGCGCCGGACGGTGCACGCAGCCTCCTTCCGCATGGATTGGCCGGAGCGGCCGGGTGTATCCCGTTTGCGCTGTTCCTGTTTCTCGGCGTCGAGCAGGCCGCCCATGCCGCCGCCGAAATGCGCGATATGCCCCGCGACATGCCGAAGGCGCTCGCCACGGCGATCGGCGTCGCGTTTGTGATCGGCCTGTGTGTGCTTCTGATCGCGACGGGCGGGTCGGGCGCCGACCGGCTCGCGGCGGTCGATGACCCGCTGTTTGCGGCGATCACGACGAATCCGGGACGCGTCGGCGCAGGATTCATGGCGCGGCTGGTCGGCGCCGGGGCGTTGGTCGCGATCCTTGGCACCTTTTTTTCGCTGGCGTACGCGGGCTCGCGACAGTTCTATCACCTGGCGCAGGCCGGCTTTCTGTCGTCGGTGTTCCGCCGCGTCAATGCACGTCAGGCGCCGGCGAGTGCCGTGTACCTGGTTGCCGGCATCGCACTCGCCACGGCGGCATTTCCGCCGAACAGTGCCATGGTCGTATTCATTTTCCTGATCAGCGTCTCACACGCGCTTCTCCTGGCGGCGTTTCTGCGTCTTCGGCAACGCGAGCCCGCACTGGTGCGCAGCTACCGCGCGCTGGGCGGCGCCCCGGTTGCCGTCGTGGCGCTGCTCTTATCCCTCACGGTCATGGTGTCATGCTATCGCCTCGAGGTACGTGCTTTGCAGATCGCCATGGGGGCGATCGTCGTGCTGATTGCGCAGTTCCTGTGGCTCAAGCCCGCACGCGTGCGGGTGACATGAATAATCGCGGATGGTGGGGAGAATGATGTGATCGTCGATCTATCAGAGCAAAGTCGCCATCGTTACCGGTTCCGGTCAAGGCATCGGAGAGGGCATCGCGCGCTTATTTGCCAAGGCCGGCGCGAAGGTCGTTATTGCTACGCGCAGCGAGGCCAATGGCCGGACGGTGGCCGATTCGATCGTCGAGACCGGCGGCGTCGCCTGGCTCAACCAAACGGACATCGGCCGCCGGAGCGAAGTGAAGCGTGTCGTTGCGCAAACCGTCGAACGCTTCGGACGCCTCGACATCGTCGTGCACAACGCAGCCGTTTATCCCGTCATCGCAATCGAGCAGCTATCGGACGAGGATCTGGACCGAACGCTTGCGGTGAATCTCAAGGCCGGCTTTTGGTTGATCCAAGAGGCGCTGCCGCACCTGCGCAAGCAGGGCGGCGGCCGCTTTTTGTTCACCTCGTCCGTGACCGGGCCGAATGTCGCCATGCCGGGCACCGCGCATTACGCCGCTTCCAAGGGCGGCATGAACGGCCTGATCCGCACCGCGGCACTGGAATACGCGCGCCAGAACATCACCGTGAACGGCGTCGAGCCCGGCTACATCCTCACGCCGGCGATGGAGGCGCTCGGGGGGCCGGAAGCACTCGACTCAGATGGCGAGCCAAATCCCGCTCGGCAAGCTGGGCAATCCCGTCGACATCGCGAATGCCATGCTGTTTCTGGCATCGGATGCGGCTTCCTACATCACGGGACAGACCATCGTGGTCGACGGAGGTTCGACGCTGCCGGAGAGCCCCGTGGTTCTCGAAGCCTTCTACCAGGGGCAGTGACCCCGAGGAGCGGTTATGGATTCACTGCTCGAGCGGCGCTACCGCGTTCTGGGCCCCCACGCGCCCCTCTTCTACGACAAGCCGCTGCACTTGGTGCGCGGCGAGGGCGTGTGGCTGTATGACGCCAACGGCGAGCGGTACCTGGACGCCTATAACAATGTGCCGCACGTGGGTCATTGCCACCCGCGAGTCGTCGCCGCGTTGAGCCGGCAGGCGGCCATCCTGAACACGCATACGCGCTATCTCGACGAGAACGTGGTGGCCTACGCCGAGCGGCTTACGTCGCTGTTCGACCGGCAGCTTTCGATGGCGGCGTTCTGCTGCACGGGGAGCGAAGCGAACGAGCTGGCGCTGCGCATCGCGCGCGATTGCAGCGGCGGCTCAGGGATCATAGCGACGGACTGGGCGTATCACGGGAACACGGCGGCCGTGATGCAGGTGAGCTCGCTCTTCACGCCGCCGGATAAGCGGGGGCCGTATGTGCGCACGGTGCCGGTGATGGATCCTTACCGGGATCGTGCCGGCCGGAGCGACGACGCGCTCGCGACCGCCTACGCTGATAACGTCAAGCGCGCGATCGATGAATTCGCCGCCGCCGGAATCCGTTTCGCCGGGTTGCTGTACTGCACGGCGTTCTCCAGTGAGGGTCTGCCGACGGTACCCGCCGGCTTCATGGCCAAGGCTCTCGCGCACGTGCATGCCGCCGGCGGCCTCTTCATCGCCGACGAAGTGCAGGCGGGCTTTGGCCGGCTGGGGAGCCATCTGTGGGGCCACCAGATGCTCGGCGTCGTCCCGGACATCGTGACCCTGGGCAAGCCCATGGGCAATGGTCATCCCTTGGCCGCGGTCATCGCGCGCCCGGAACTCATCAGCGGGTTTACGGAACGCAACATGTATTTCAACACCTTCGCCGGCAATCCGGTGTCCGCCGCCGTCGGCGCCGCCGTCCTCGATGTGCTCGAGGACGAGCGCTTGGTCGAGAATGCACGCGTCGTCGGTGATTACACCCTCGCTCGGCTGGCAAAGCTCGCAGAACGGCACGCGATCATCGGCGATGTTCGCGGCGCGGGGCTGTTTTTCGCCGTCGAGCTCGTCAGTGATCGCGGCTCCAAGACTCCGGCGCCGGCGCAGACCAAACGGGTCGTCAATCGCATGCGCGAGCTCGGCGTGCTCATCAGCCGCATCGGCATGCACGACAATATTCTCAAGATTCGGCCGCCGATGCCGTTCTCCACGCAGCACGCGGATCTGCTCGTCGACAGGCTGAATGAGGCGCTGGCGTCGCTGTGAATGCCCGCCCCAGGCACTCATGAACGACCCGCGGGCTTGCGAATCGCGGCTCTTTCTCGAGCAGATGGAGGCGCTCGCCCGCGTTGCGTTGCGCCGATGGGATCTGCGCGTGACGGATCTCGCGCCGATCAAGGTTCGCGAGAATGCCGTGTTCAGAATCGACCTCGAGGGCGGCGGCCGCGCCGTGGTGCGCGTGCACCGGTGCGGCTATCACTCGGATTCCGAGCTCCATTCGGAGTTCGCCTGGCTGCGCGCGCTCGAGGCGGGTGGCATTGCAGTGCCGCGGGTGATTCGATCGCGACAGGGTCGAGACTTCGAGATCGTGACGGTCTCGCAGGCCATCGGAGCACGGCAGATCGATGTGTTCGAATGGATCGAGGGACGCCAACTGGGCTCGGTCGAGAGCGGCATCGAAGGCGAGGCGGCGGTTGTCGCGAGCCAGTATGAAAGGATCGGCGCCATCGCGGCGCGCATGCACAACCACACGGCCGGCTGGCGGCATCCGGACGGCTTCCGGCGCCACGCATGGGATGCGGCCGGACTGGTTGGCGAGCAGCCGCTCTGGGGACGCTTTTGGCAACTAGCGGCGTTGACGCGGACCCAGCAAGGTCTCCTGCTGCGCGCGCGGTTCTCGATCGCCGAGGATCTGGCCCACTACGGCGCGCATCCGGATCGCTACGGACTCATTCATGCCGATCTTGTCCCGGAGAACCTGCTCGTCGACGGCGATCGGATTTGCGTGATCGATTTCGACGATGCCGGTTTCGGTTGGCATCTCTTCGAGCTTGCGACATCGCTTTACTTCATTGCCGGCGAGAGTGTTTATCCCGCGGCACGCGAGGCGCTGATTCGCGGCTATCGCACCGAGCGCGCCCTGTCCGACGAGACGCTCGAGCGGCTGCCACTGTTTCTCGCCGCGCGCGGTACAACGTATTTGGGTTGGGTCCATACGCGCCCGGATAGCGATACGGCCCGCGAGCTCACGCCCTTTCTCATCGAGCGTGCATGCGCGGCGGCGGAAGAGTATCTCGCCATCCGCTGAAGCTTGACGTCAGCGCCATCCGAGCCTGTTCGACAGTGATCGGGACCCGCGCTCGACCGCCGACTGAATCCGAACGCGATCCGCCATAAAGGGGGCGGTATATCCCAGGGTGATGAGTGCGAGAACCAGGGCCCGGTTGTGGTCGAATACGGGTGCCGCGAGGCCGCTAATTCCCGGTATAAAATCGCTCGTCAGCGCATAGCCTCGGCTCGAGACCTCGGATGCCGCGGCCGACAGCTCCTCTCGGCTACGAGGCTTGAGCCCGGCGCGCCGATTCTCGGCGAGCTCCCTCTTGATGAGATTGCCGGTCATCCGCTCCGGTAAGAAGGACGCGAAGACGAGGCCGGTCGCCGAGCGGGTAAGCGGCATGAGGGATCCCACCCGCAAGGTGGCAGCCACCGGCGATTCAACTCCGAGCCAGCGCACGATCACGGGACCCTGACTGCCCCAGACCGCGAGAGCGACGGTTTGTTCGGTCGTCTGGCGCAACTCCTCGAGAAAGGGCTCCGCCGTGGCGACCGGCGAGAGCCGGCCCAGGGCACTCAAGCCGAGTTCGACGGCAAAAGGCCCGAGTTCGTACAAGCCCGTCGCGGAGTTCTGCTCGACCAGGCCTGCGCGACTCAAACTCACCAGGTAGCGGTGAGCCTTCGCCGGCGGCATCCGGGCCGCGGCCGCCAGATCTTTCAACATCATGGGATCGCTCGCGGCGGCCAGTGCCTTGAAGAGCCGCATGCCCACCTCTACGGATTGCACGCCCTGTTGGCTCTTGAGGCGTACTTGCGGATCGGAATTTGACCCGGATCGGATCATATGATTATGATATTCGTAATATAATTACGCATAGCGTAACTCCGAAATCGGCAAAAGGAAAGCGCATGGCAACCTCTCCCAAACTCGACAGCTGCGGCGGGACCGGCGCCCGGCGCGGCGCTCAAGTGCTCCAGCGTCTTAAGGACAACCCGCCCTCCCTCTGGTACCGGGGCGAGCTCGTCAAGGATGTGACGCAACATCCCGGGCTCAAAGGCGGCGTCGAGACACTGGCCCATCTTTACGATCTGCAGTGGCGGCACGCCGACGTCGCGCTATACGATTCGCCGTCGTCGGGACGCAAGGTCTCGCGCGCTTTCATGATGCCGAAAACCCGTGAGGAGCTTGCGAGCGTCTCGCGAGCGATGAAGGTTTGGCAGGACTACACGCACGGCATGATGGGCCGCGTGCCTGATTACATCAGTCGCGCCATGACAGGGTACGCGGCGGGCGCGCCGTTCCTCGCCGAAGCCGACCCGCGCTTCGGTGCGAACGCAGTACGCTACTACGAGTATCTGCGCGAGAACGATCTTTGTCTCACGCACACGCTCATCCCGCCCCAGGCCAATCGCGCGGTGAACTCGGCCAAGCAAGCGGATCCGTTCCTGGCGGCGCGCATCAAGGAGGAGACCGATGCGGGAATCGTAATCCGCGGCTGCCGTATGCTTGCGACGCTGCCCATCTCCGATGAGATCATGGTCTTCCCATCGACGCTCCTCAAGAGTCCGGAGGAGGACGCACCGTACGCATTCGGCTTCTCGATTCCGAACAACACGCCTGGGCTGCGCTTCATTTGCCGCGAGAGCGTCGATTACGGTCGCTCGCACTTCGACCATCCGTTGGGCTCGAGATTCGAGGAAATGGACGCGGTGGTGGTATTCGACGACGTGTTCGTGCCCTGGGAAAACGTTCTTTTGTATCGCGACATCAAGCGCTGCAACGAAGCTTACGCCCGGACCGGCGCGGTTGCGCACATGACTCATCAGGTCGTGGTCAAGAACATCGCCAAGTGCGAGTTTCTGCTGGGACTCGCGAGCTTGCTGGTGAATTCCATCGGCGCCGAGATCTTCCAGCACGTGCAAGAGAAGCTCGCCGAGATCTGGGTGAATCTCGAGACGATGAAGGCCTTCCTGAGAACCGCCGAGGTCGATGCCGAGCTCGACGAGTGGGGCGTGATGCGGCCCGCGTGGAATCCTCTCGATGCGGCCCGCAATCTGTTTCCGCGGCTGTATCCGAGAATGGTGGAGATCATCCAGCAAATCGGCGCCAGCGGCCTCGTGGCCATGCCCACCGAGGCGGACCTCAAGGGGCCTCTGTCGGAGGACATCAAGCGCTACTATCAGGCGGCGCGCGCCGACGCCTTCGATCGGGTGCCGCTGTTCCGGCTCGCCTGGGATACGGCGATCTCCGCGTTCGGGTCGCGCCAGGTGCTGTACGAGCGATTCTTCTTCGGCGACCCGGTGAGAATGGCAGGCGCCTTGGTGACGGGGCACAACCGTCAGATTCAGGAGTATGCGGAGAAGGTGCGTGCTTTCGTGCGCGAAGGTCGGGACGAAGCGCTCGGAGCGGCGCACGACCGATGAGCGAGGCGAAGCGCCGGCCGCCGAGCGAGCGTGAGTACCGGGACACGGTGGGACTTTTCTCGACCGGCGTCGCCGTGATCGTCGCGAGCATCGGCGACGAAGTGCTCGCAATGACGGCGAATGCCGTCGCGTCCGTATCGCTCAACCCGATGCTGGTCATGTTCGCGCCGGGCAAGCACAGCCGATTCGCTCAACGGGTTGACGAGGTGAAACAGTACTCCATCAATGTACTGCGCAGCGAGCAGCAAGCCTTATCGACCTACTTTGCCGGCGGTTGGAAAGCAGCGGCGCCCCCGCCCTTTCGATTCGTGCCGTTCGGCGAAGCGCTCAGACTCGAGGGGTGCTTGGCCTGCATCGAATGCTCGAACGTGCGGCTCCTCGAGATCGGGGATCACTGGCTGGTGATCGGTCAGGTGGAGGGTCTGCACCGCGGCATCGAGCCGCACCTGCCGCTCGCGTTCTTCAAGGGCCGGTATCGCGATATCGATTTCAGCCATGGCGCAGCGGCCCCGGATCTCGCCGACGCGCATGATGAGCCGGCCCATATCTACTACCCTTCGTGAGCGGACTGTGCGCCGCCGGCATCTACGATCCATCCGCGGGCGTATCCTCCGCGGCGAGCGTCGCGATCAGCGTGTCGAGGGCGGCGTAAAGCTGTTGTATCGCCTTCGCACCCAATTCGGCCTCGATAGCGGCATAGATGGCATCGATCGGCGGCGCCATGCGCGCCGCGAGTGCGCGGCTGCGCGGGGTAAGCGACACCCGCACGCGCCGCTGATCCCGCTCGATTCGCTCCCGTTTGACCAGATTGATCTCTTCCATTCGGGCGAGCACGCCCGCGAGGCTGGGACTCGACAGCCGGCAGAGCTCGCCGATCTGCCGCGGCTCGAGGGTGCCCCTGTCGGCCAGCACGCGCAGGATCCGCCATTGCTGCTCGGTGAGGCCATGCGCGTGCAACAGCGGCCGAAAGCGGCCGATCACACGCTCGCGCGCCTGCAGCATGAGAAGCGGCAGGTTCCTATGTTTGAACTTCGAAGCCATTTTCTTGACAGGCAGCGGCGTTGGTGAAACGATCACTAACATATTAGTGAGATTGACGGGAAAAGGATAGCTGGCAGTGTCGGCGCTCACGATTAGCTTCGAAGCGGCACCTTACGTGCTGAGCGGCAGGCTATACGGCGCCTTGCTGAATCATCGCACTGCGGTGGAGGCGATGGCCGGTGCAGCCGCAAAGCCTCCCTACAACGGACTGCCAAAGGCCCCGGTCCTTTTCATCAAGCCACGCAATACGTTGGCGCTGTCGGGTGAGCTGATCGAGGTGCCTCTGGGCGAGGCGGAGCTCGAGGTGGCGGCGATGCTGGGTGTCGTGATCGGCGCCACGGCATGCCGGGTCGCCGAATCGCGGGCACACGAGCATATCGCGGGCTATGTGATCGTCAACGACGTGAGCGTGCCCCATCCCAACTATTACCGGCCCTCGGTTCGCTACAAGGCGCGCGATGGCTTCTGCCCCTTGGGCCCCCGGGTGGCCGCGCCTCATGCGGTCGGCAATCCGGACAAACTTACCATTCGCACTTACGTCGACGGTGCGTTGGCGCAAACCACGAGCACCGCTCAGCTGGTCCGGCCGACTGCCCAGCTGCTCGCCGATGTCACGGAATTCATGACGCTCGGGCCGGGCGATATTCTCGCCCTCGGCGCGGCCGCGCCGGCGCCGCGTGCACGCGCAGGCCAGACGGTCGCGATCGAGATCGACGGGATCGGGCGCCTCGAGAATCAACTCGTCGCAGAGCGCAATTGATGCGGGCCCGTGTCGCCTATGCCGGCGCCGTTCACGAGGCTAAACCCGCGGGGACCGAGAATCGTGTGCGCCTCGCGGACGGACGCGAGCTCGGCGCAGAAGAAGTGATCTGGCTGCCTCCCTTCGAGCCGCAAACCATCCTCGCGCTCGGCCTCAACTACGCGGATCATGCCAAGGAGCTCGCCTTCAAGTCGCAAGACGAGCCGCTCGTGTTCCTGAAGGGCCCGGGCACGCTCGTGGGTCACAGGGGCGCGACTCGTCGGCCCGCCGCAGCGGCGTTCATGCATTACGAGTGCGAGCTCGCCGTGATCATCGGACGAACGGCGAGGAAGGTATCGCGAGCCGAGGCCCTGCGCCATGTGGCGGGGTATTGCATCGCCAATGACTACGCGGTTCGCGATTATCTCGAGAACTGGTACCGCCCGAATCTGCGCGTCAAGAATCGGGATGGCGCCACGGCGCTGGGCCCGTGGCTTGTGGACGCCACCGAGATTGCCGATCCGGGCAACCTCGGCCTGCGCACGTTCGTGAACGGCAAGCAGACTCAATCGGGCAATACGCGGGATCTCATCTTCGATATCGCCTATCTGATCGAATATCTCAGCGCCTTCATGACGCTCGGTCCCGGTGACGTCATCCTGACGGGCACACCTGAGGGGGTGCAGAACGTGATACCGGGCGATGCGGTCGTATGCGAAATCGATGGACTCGGGCGACTCGAGAATACCATCGTCTCAGACGCGCCGTTCGCCAGGTGAAAGGACAAAGCCCATGCAGATACAGCATTTGATCGGTGGTTCGGCGGTAGCGTCGAAGGACTATTTTCAGACGGTAAATCCCGCCACTCAGGCGGTGCTGGCGGAGGTCGCTCGCGGTGGGGAAGCGGAGGTCAACGCGGCGGTGGCGGCCGCGAAGGAGGCGTTTCCCAAGTGGGCCGGGCTGCCCGCCGCCGATCGCGCAAAGCTCATCCGCAAGCTGGGCGACCTGATCGCGGCGCACGTGCCGGAGCTTGCACGCACCGAGACTCAGGATACCGGACAAGTCATTGCGCAGACCGGCAAGCAGCTCGTCCCGCGGGCAGCCGACAATTTCTACTACTTCGCCGAGATGTGCGTACGGGTGGACGGTCATACCTATCCGACCTCGTCACACCTCAACTACACGCTCTTCCATCCGGTCGGCGTCTGCGCACTCATCTCACCTTGGAATGTGCCGTTCATGACCTCTACCTGGAAGGTGGCGCCGGCACTCGCGTTCGGTAACACCGCCGTGCTCAAGATGAGCGAGTTATCGCCGCTCTCGGCTGCCCGCCTGGGGGAGCTTGCGCTCGAAGCGGGGATTCCGAAGGGCGTGCTCAACATCGTCCACGGCTATGGGACCGAAGTGGGCGAGCCCCTGTGCAAGCATTCGGACGTGCGGGCGATCTCCTTCACCGGATCGACCGCCACGGGTAATCGCATCGTCAAGGCGGCCGGCCTGAAGAAGTTCTCCATGGAGCTCGGCGGCAAGAGTCCCTTCGTGATCTTCGACGATGCCGATCTGCCGCGCGCGCTCGATGCCGCGATTTTCATGATTTTCTCGAACAACGGCGAGCGTTGCACCGCCGGATCGCGGATCTTTGTGCAACAGTCGATCTATGCGGACTTCGTGCAGAAATTCACGGAGCGTGCGCGGCGCATCCGGGTCGGCGATCCGCTCGATGAGAAGACCATCATCGGCCCGATGATCAGCCCGGAGCATCTTGCCAAGGTGCGACGCTACATCGAACTCGGGCGCAAGGAAGGCGCGACCATGACCTGCGGCGGGCTCGAACCGCCGGCGCTCGAGGGGGAATTGCGCAAAGGCAACTACGTGAGCCCCACGGTCTTTGCCGACGTCGCCAATCTCATGCAGATTGCGCAAGACGAGATTTTCGGTCCCGTAGCCTGCTTGATCCCGTTTAAAGATGAGGCCGATGCGATTGCCCAGGCGAACGATATCCCATACGGGCTCTCGAGTTATGTGTGGAGCGAGAACCTTGGGCGAGCGCATCGAGTCGCCGCGGCGATCGAGGCGGGGATGTGCTTTGTCAATAGCCAGAATGTGCGCGACCTGCGTCAGCCGTTCGGCGGCACCAAGGCATCAGGCACGGGACGCGAGGGTGGCACCTGGAGCTACGAGGTGTTCCTCGAACCGAAGAACGTGTGCGTCAGTTTGGGCGCCCATCACATTCCGCACTGGGGAACCTGATGAGCCTGTATCAGATGCAGAAGTTCCTGTTCGATATCAATCGAGATCGCAGCGTCCAAGCACAGTTTCGTGAGCACCGGGACCGGGTGCTCGAGCGCTACGAGCTGACATCAGAGGAAAGAGATGCGATCGCCGCCGGAGACATCGGGCTCATTTACGTGCTCGGTGCCAATGGTCAACTCCTGATGCACTACGCCGCGTTTCTCGGGATGCCGTGGGCCGACTACATCGCCACCCTGCGCGCGGGTGTATCCACGTATGGTCCGGTGCGCGCCGGCATCTATCACATGACCACCGAACTCGCCGAGAAGGTCGCCGGCGTATGAGTTTGGTATTCGCCGGAATCTCGAGCCATGCACCCGGCATCACGGGTCGCGCGCATCTGGTGGATTCCGCCATCGTGACGGAATTCCACAGCGCCTACCGCGGCTTGGGCGAGCGTCTCAAGGCGGCGCGGCCCGATGCGCTGGTGATCGTGGCGGCCGAGCATTTCGCAAATTTCTTCATGAACAATATGCCCTCATTCGCCATCGGCATGGTCGATCAGTACGAGGGACCCATCGAGGATCCCGACTGGCTGCGCATTGCGCGCACCACGGTTCCCGGTAATGCCTCGCTCGCCCGACGGCTCGTCGGCGAGATGATGAATACGGTCGATCTCGCCTACGCGGAGGAATGGAAGTTCGACCATGGCATCATGGTCCCGCTGCATTTTTTGACGCCGAACTTCGATTTGCCGGTGATTCCAATCAACATCAATTGCCAGGGTCCGCCGTTGGCACCCCTGTCCCGCGCCTGGGCGCTCGGGGAGGCGCTGCGCCGAGCCGCCGACTCGGTCAGCGAGCGCATCGCGGTGGTGGGGACCGGCGGCATCTCCCACTGGCCGGCAACGCCCGATTCGGGAAAAATCAACGAGGCCTGGGACCGCGAGTTCCTGGCGCGCTGGCAGTCGAACGACAAATCGGCGATGCTCGCGTACACCGACGAGGCGACGTACCGCGAAGCGGGCCAGGGCGGATACGAGATCCGCACCTTCATCGCAGTTGCCGCCGCCGCTCAAGGCCACGGCACTCTGCAATACTATCGACCCATCCCGATGTTCGCCGTGGGCTGCACCATCGCCGAAATGAGTATCACGCCATGTCCCACATGACACTCGAATACAGCGCCAACCTGCGAGCCGGTGGTCATTTCGGCGAGTTGTGCCGCAAGCTCGCTCTGTTCATGACGGGCCTGAAAATTGAGGGCAAATCCGTCTTCCCGCCGGGCGGCGTACGCGTGCGCGCCCTCTCCTGCGATGATTACTGTATCGCCGATGGCAGCATCGAGGATGCTGGTTTCGTACACGCCATCCTGAAGATCGGCGCTGGCCGGAGCGAGGCCGCCAAACAAGCGACCGTGACCGGTCTGTTTGACATCATGAAGATGCATTTCGAGACGCAATATGCGGAACGAGGTCTCGCGCTCTCGCTCGAGCTCTCGGAGTTCAGCGAGAGCGGCACTCTCAAGCACAACAATCTGCATGCCCGGCTCAAGAAATCGTAGTCGCGCGGCGCGAGGTCCCCATGCTGTCCGCTGAACTCACTCGTTCCCTTGCCAAGCAACTCTATGACGCTCGCAAGAGTCGCACGCAATTGCGTCACTTCTCAAAGGCGCACCCACAGATGACCATCGAGGACGGCTACGCGATCCAGCGCGAGTGGGTGAAGCTCGAGCTCGCCGATGGCCATACCATCAAGGGACGCAAGATAGGACTCACCTCGCGCGCCATGCAGCAGGCCTCGCAGATCACCGAGCCCGACTATGCGCCTCTCATGGACGACATGTTCTTCGAGTCAGGCGGCGATATTCCCTTTGAGCGGTTCATTGCACCGCGCATCGAGGTGGAGCTTGCGTTCATCCTCGCTCGGCCGCTGCAGGGTCCCGGCGTGACGTTGTTCGACGTGCTTGCGGCTACCGAGTATGTAACCCCAGCCCTTGAAATCATTGACGCGCGTATCGAGCAGTTCGATCGGGAAACCAAGGCGCCGCGCAAAGTATTCGATACCATCGCCGACTTCGCAGCGAATGCCGGCATCGTGATCGGCGGTCGCCCGGTGAGACCCGATGCCATCGATCTGCGCTGGGCCGGTGCGCTTTTGTACAAGAACGGGGTGATCGAGGAGACCGGTATCGCTGCGGCGGTCTTAAACCACCCGGCGACCGGGGTCGCCTGGTTGGCAAACAAGATCGCTCCCTACGATGAGGGACTGAACGCGGGGGACGTCGTGCTGAGCGGCTCGTTCACGCGACCCACCCTCCCCCAGCGAGGCGACGTATTGCACGCGGATTACGGTCCCCTGGGCAACATCACATTCAGACTCACCTGAGGGTGCATCGCGTGGAAATGCCTCACAACTCGTTTAAGCGCGCGCTGCGGGAGGGCAAGCCGCAGATCGGTCTATGGGTCGGTATGGTGGATCCCAGCGTCGCGGAACTCCTGGCCGGCGTGGGCTTCGACTGGCTCTGCCTCGACGCGGAGCACTCGCCGAACGATGTGCGCACAGTCCTTGCCCAATTGCAGGCAATCGCTCCCTACCCCGTTCAGGCGGTGGTCCGCCCGGTACACGGCGCAGGCGAGCTCCTCAAGCAATATCTCGACATCGGGGTTCAGACGATCCTCGTGCCCATGATTGAGACGCCCGAGCAGGCCGCCCGCGTCGTTGCCGCCACACGCTATCCGACGCGGGGCCACCGAGGCGTTGCGAGCGCCACCACTCGGGCATCGCGCTGGGGTCGCATCGAGCGCTATTTTCAGCACGCCGACCAGGAAGTGTGCGTCGTGGTACAGGTCGAATCGGTCAAGAGTCTGGCGAATCTCGCGGAGATCGCCGCGGTGGAGGGCGTCGACGGCGTCTTCTTCGGGCCGGCTGATCTCGCGGCCTCGATGGGCTATCTCGGCAATCCCATGGAGCCGCAGGTGCAAAGGAGCATCCTCGAGGGTATCGCTACCGTGCGGCAAGCGGGCAAGGCGGCCGGATCGTTGACCGCGGACCGCAGGCTCGCGCGCCAATACCTTTCTCTCGGTGCCTCCTTCGTGGCAGTCGGCATCGATATGACGGTGCTCTCACAGGCGGCGGCCGAACTCGCGGCCGAATTCAAATCTGCTCAGTCTTGACGGCGCACCCACGAGCCCGCGTCGTGAAAACCGCAACCGCCACCGTTGTTTGTTGCTTCCTAGCCGCCTTGTGCGAAGGCTTCGATCTGCAGGCTGCCGGCGTCACCGCAACGGGTATCGCCGAAGTGTTCAAGCCCACCCCCGATCAGCTGGGCACGTTCTTTAGTGCCAGCACGCTCGGACTGCTTTTGGGCGCTCTCCTGGGTGGCCGTCTCGCCGATTCCATCGGCCGCAAGCGCACCTTGCTCGCCTCGATCGGCGTGTTTGGGGCGATTTCACTGGTCACAGCCTTCACCTGGAGCATCGACAGCCTGACCGTAGCGCGGCTCATGACAGGGCTCGGATTGGGCGGTGCCTTTCCGACACTGATGGCATGGGTCAATGAGCACAGCGCACCCAACCGTCGCCGCGCAAATGTCGCTTTGGTCTATGGAGCGATGCCGCTCGGCGGGGCCCTGGTCAGTTTCATGACTCTATTGATTCCGTCCGATCGATGGCGCTTGGTATTCGTCGCCGGTGGTGTCGCCCCGCTCATGCTGCTGCCGATCGTCCAACGGGCGCTGCGCGAATCGCAGCGTCATGCAGGCGCTGCGCCAGCCGCATCCGCTGCGCCGGTCGAGCCCGTGGTTGCGCTCGCCGAGAGTAACATGCCCAAGGCCGGCAGCTTCATCGCCATCTTCAAGGAAGGCCGGGCGCTTCCGACCGTGCTTCTATGGGTATGCTGCTTGCTCGGTCAGCTCACTCTCTATCTGCTCTTGAGCTGGCTCCCCACCCTGCTGGTCGGCATGGGATTCACCAAGTCTGAGGCATCCCTCGCGCAGATCGGCTTCAATGTCGGCGGTGCGCTTTCAGCCTGGATGCTGGGGCAGCTTCTCGAGGGGCGCTGGCGCACACCGAGCCTCATCGCCACATTCATCGCCGCGCCGCTCCTGATCTACCTGCTAAGCCTATCGCCAGGCGCGGTCTGGGTGGTCGTGATTGTCGCCTTCAGTCTGGGGGGAGCGTTGATCGGCGCCCAGGGTTACTACTACGCGTCCGCTCCAATCGTCTATCCGACCACGATCCGTGGTGTCGGCTCCGGGGCCACTGTAGCCGCAGGGCGTTTGGGCTCCGTGATTGGTCCCAAGCTCGGTGGCATCCTCAAGACGCTTGGGCATAGCTCAACGCAGCTTTTCGGCGATCTCGTGCCGCTGGTCATGCTTGGCAGCGTCGCCGGATTCGCGTTTGCCTTTATCACCATCAAGAAACGCGTAGGCACGGTGAAAGCTAACAGGGGCATCGTCTAAGCTGCAAGAACAGCCTGCGGCTCGAGAAAAGCCTCCATGATCCGGCGTGATGATGCCGTCGCCATAGATCAGCGCGGCGCCGAGCAACCCCATGCCGGTCAGCACCTTGACCCCGCGGGTAAAGCCGTTGGCGCCGATGAGCGACATCAGCGCCAAGATGCCGCCTTCGCCGCGGTTGTCCGCGCGCATCACGAACAAGCAGTACTTGACCGAAATGGTGAGGATCAACGTCCAGACGATGAGCGATAGAATACCGATCGCGCTTGCCGGGGTGAACCGACCGCCCATGGCCTGAACGACGGTTTGCAGCGTATACAGCGGACTCGTACCGAGGTCGCCGAAGACGACGCCAAGTGCTGCCAACCCGACCCACTTTGCCGGGTGCCCGGCGGTCGCGGCGGCCGGCATCGAATTGCTGGTCGTCATGGACTTGGCTTAATCGTGCTCCGTCGCCAACTCCATTGCATACTCCGCAGCTGAGAGCAGGTGCGATGCGGTGGTTTCCCCCGGACGCATGCGTACGATCCACCCGGCTCCGTAGGGATCGGTATTGATCAGATCGGGCGAATTGGCCAACAGAGCGTTGGCAGCGGTGACGACGCCTGCGATTGGACTATGGATATCGGATGCGGTCTTGACCGATTCGACGACCGCGTAGGCCTCACCCTCGACGACGCGGCGCCCGAGCTTCGGCACCTCGACGGAAATCAGATCGCCCAATGCTTCCTGTGCGTGATCAGTGATGCCGACCTCGATCGAGCCGTCCGGTAGCGAGCGCAGCCATTCATGAGTCTTGCTGTACTTTAAATCGGGAGGAATGTCAGTCATGTTGCAGGCCCCTGATGCCGAGCGTCGTGTTAGATTGCGCCATCCCCGCCGCCGTTTCTTGTGAGATTCCACCCGGCTTGTTCGGAACTGCCTTTCGCCGTCCGTCTTTTGACTCGTTCAACACCATGCACCGCAACGTTAGGTTATGAATTCTCTGTGTTTCGATCCCGCCGCCGAGAAGTACGTGAGCCTAGCCACGTACCGCCGAAACGGCGTCGAAGTTAAGACGCCCGTGTGGATTGCCAAGGTGGCCGGGCGTTATTACGTGTTCAGTGCAGGCGATGCCGGCAAGGTGAAGAGAATTCGCGCGATGCCGCGAGTGCGACTCGCACCGTGCGACGTCCTGGCGAAGTGCGGGGTCCTTGGATCGCAGCCCATGCCCGGATAGTCGTGGATTCGACATTGATCGTAGAGGTGCGAAGGGCGTTGCGGCGTAAATATGGCTTACTGATGCGTCTCACTGATGTCATGGCCACCATGACCGGACGAATCCGTCGACGTGCCTATATCGAAATTGACCAAACGACCGACCCCTCCACAGTAATCAGTGCATGTCCAGACTCAATTGTTCGCTCTCCTCGTCCACTGGTTTCCAGCCGGCATCCGCATTGGGATCGAACTCGGTCATTGCGGTTGCGATTTCAGCCGTAGTTTTTCCCAAGTCCCTCTGCAGCACGACGCCATCCTGGTTGATCATGAAGGTCATCACACCCGAGTTTCCGTATTCCGCGGGGTAGGCGACGATCGCGAAGCCGCCAACCATTTTCCCATCGACGAAGTAGTCTTTCGCGCCGCCCGGCGCCTTGTCGGTTTGCCCCTTCAGCATACGGAGGAAGTAGCCGTGGAAGGCCCGCTGCACATCGGGCTTTGTGCTATATCCCTCGGAACTCGCGGATGTCGCCAGGGGGCCCAGCGGTCCCTCCGGCTGTCCTTCGGGCGACTTCCAGGACAGTCCATTTTGCTTACCAGGATCACTGATGAACTTCGCGGCGTATTGGTTCGTGGTTGCGCCGTCGTGCAGCTGCGAGAAGTACTCCGCCTGCGCATCCGCCACCGCTCCACATACCTCGATGATTGCCAGTTCGTTGCGGCCGATACGACGATTTAGAATTTCATCTTTTCCGGCGGCGGTATCAAAGAACCACTGTCCTCGGTCGTTTTTATTCAGGGGAATCGGAAAGGGAAAATTGTCAGGCCCGATCAATAGGATTTGTCCGCCATCCGGCATTTTGCGCCAGCGGTGCATCACGTTATAGCCCGCCGCGAACATGTCAGCGATGTTCTTGTCCTGCACTTCATCTCCGGACGAGATAATCTCTTTCGAATTCGGTCCGAAAATCGCCAGCAGTGCGTCTTTGTTGCCCGACTTCACCGCCGCCTGTAATGCATTACCCGCATCGTCAGGGGAGACGAATACTCCGGCCGCAGGTTTTTCGGGCTTGCTGCAAGCGCCGAGAGCAATGACCAGCGTCAAAAGCAAGAACGGCTTGGTAATCACTATTCTGCAGGGTTTGGACAACATACGATCCTCCAAAACGTCGACTTGAGCCTCGCCATGAGCACTGCGCACCCGTCACCTGCGACCGCCCCAGCCGCCGCCACCGCCGCGGCTCGCCGAACCACGCGCACTCGCCTCCCTGGATTGCCAGCCACCGCCGCCGCCCCCAGCAAAGGCCGATGACCCGCTGCTTTTTTCCGGCTGTCCGAATCCCCGTGCAGCAGCGGGACTGGTTGCCGAGTAACTGGAACCAGATTTCGGAGTTCCTTGCGTTTGCTGCCAACCGCTTCCGGTATTCTTGTAGACATTGCCATTTGCGGCCGCGTACTTGTTGCCATTTGCCGTTTGGCCCGCAGCCGCGTTGCCGTATGCACCCGTCGCCGCCACGCCTTTGCCGCCCGCCGAAGTTTGTACCGAACCCACGGATCCCTGCGCGGTTGTTTGATGCTGGGTGTACGCCGTCTGGCCGTTCTTTGAGACGACCGAGCTTCCGTAGTTCCCGTAAGCGTTGGAGGTTTGACGCGTGGCGCCATAGGCTCCGGTCTTGGGGTTGTACGCTTGACCGGCCGCGGTGCTGCCGTAGGCGTTCGACGCTGATGCCCCTCGCGCGTAGGTGCCAGTGCTTGGGTTGTATGCTTGACCGGCACTTCGAGTACCGTAGGGAGTCGCGACCGTAGCGCCTCGAGCGTAAGTCCCCGTCGAAGGATTATATGCGCTGCCCACGCGCGCGGCGCCGTTTGGACCATAGAGAGTTGCACTGGACCCGTAGTAGCCGCCGTGCCAGGCACTGTTTCCGTAGTAGACGTTGCTCCTGTACACGACGGCGCCGCCGTGCCAGTTACAGTTCCAGTAGCTGTAATTCCACCCGCAACAATTGTTATTGCTTATGGCGGCGCCCACTGCAATGCCGACCCCGAATGCCAGCAGGCTGGTCGCCACCACATCCGCAGTGCTGTATCCCGGCGTCACATACGGCGTGCCGTAGACAACCGTAGGGTTGTACTGCGGGACATACACCACCTGGGGATTGGTAGGCTGAATCACGATCACTTGCGGCGACTGTTGCACGACCGTAATCTGCGAGCCCGATTTCAGATTACCGGCCGCCAACGCTTGGGCTCGCAAAACCTGTATTGCTGACATGACGTCTGCAGGCTGGGTGTGGTACGCCTCTCCCAATGCGGAGGTCCAACTGAGGTTCTTCGCCAGGTTGTCGAGGACCGAGGGAAACTGAGTGAGCGCCTTTACACTGGGGTCCCATGGCTGGCCATCAACAGCCTGCATGAGCGCCGTGCCCGTGAGATTGTTGTTCTGTTGTAGCCAGCCGCGCGCGGCCGCCACCTGGTCCGGAAAGGTCGCAGAGCCGAGTATTTGGGCAACGAGAGCGTCCGGGTACAGCGCTATGGGCGCCACCAATTGTTGCAACTCATTCGCTGCCAAGGGTGCACCTTGTCCCGAATATCCGGTCGATTGTGGTGCGGGTTGCTGACCGACAGCTACAAATGAGCCTGTCATCAGTAACATGAAAGATAGCGCGGTTGAGAGATGTCTTTTCGCGAAAGTGCTGCTGATCATTTGCTTCTCCACAACCTGAATTAAACACCTTGCTTGCCGGCGGCCGCCGGAATCCGGCCCCATGCCAAAGTCTCAACCACCGCTCTTAAGTGAATCCCTTTCTAATCGATTGACCAGAGTGCTCGCGACCAGGTCGTCAGTTATCACCACCTCCGATGCCCCCGCATGACGGAGAAGGGCTCCGCGCTCGCTGCTCGAGGCGGTCACGACGATCATCAGCTTCGGGTTGCGGGAATGCGCCATCAACGTAATCGCGAGCTTACGGTCAGGATCCTCGGTGGTTACCACAAGCGCCTTGGCCTGCTCGACTCCCGAGTGGTCAAGCACCGCATCGTCTGCCCCCGCGTCGCCTTGCACGACGAGATGTCCGAGACCGGCGGCCTGGGCAGCTAGGCCCTCAGATCGATCGACGACGACCAAGGGTTCGCCGGCTGCGTGCAATCGGCTCGCAACCAGACGGCCGACCGTGCCGAAGCCGATGACGATCACATGGTTGGCGAGCCTACCGAGCCTGTGGTCCGTGACCCTGTTCTCTCGCAGTGCCATTGCAGCCTCGCTCGACAAGATACCTGTCAAACTCGAAAGGGCATAGCCGCCGACCATCAGGAAGACGACCATCGTCGCCATCATGAAGAGCTTCTCGCGCTCGTCGAGGTTGGAGAAAGCGCCCAGGGTCGTGACTAAATTGAGCGCATTCCACAGTCCACGGAATATCTTTGCAGGCAACAGCAGACCGGTAGAGTCCAGCGCGATCAGACCTATAGCACAGACGGCGAGCACCAAAAGCAGCAGGCCCACTGTACGCAACATGCGACGGCGCCACTCCCGCCGGTGCAGACCACCGGCTCCGGACTCCATCACGCGATAGATAGGCATCAACTCTCCACCGTGCCCGACGGGTAACCATAGGTCGCGGTCCCGCGCGCTACTTCTTGCCGCCGCGCAGCGGATTCCGCCTGCTTCATCGCTTGCTCGGCGGTGTCCGCGGCCATCAGCATCACTCCAAAAGCGCTGCGCAGCCATTGGACAAAAGGCCCAGTCAACTCATCCGTTCACCGATCGGTCGGCTATCGGGAACCCAAAAGATTTAGAGCGTCCGAATGTTCCACAGGCCTCGCGCCTTCACAGGAGTTGCAGTCACACGCCGGTCAACTGGACCTGTGCCGCGAGCGAGGCGATCCGTGCTCCCGTGCCGTCATGAGCAATGCGAGCGCTACGCCACACCGGGCTGGGATGGATGCCGGCCTTCGTGTACTCCAAAAGGATCTGAGCGTCCGAATGTTCCACAGGCCTCGCGCCTTCACGGGAGTTGCAGTCACACGCCGGTCAACTGGAGCCTGTGGCTGAAGCGAGGCGATCCGGCTCCCGTTCCGACATGAGCAATGCGAAGTGTTGCGCCAGCACCGGGCTGAGGATGGATGTAACCAACACCATGATGAGGACCCCGTTGAGCATGCGGCCGTCGAGCAACGGCTGGCCGGCGGCATTGAAGGTCTTGTACGCGTTGGCCTGTCATGTTTAATGTACGTTGAGCGCGTATCCGGTTGTGGCCGATCATCGACTTGGCGGGCGGCACCAAAGTACAAAGCGAAGCACCAGATACATCGCCACTGCATAGGCCATAGTGCGGGAGTCCATAGTGCTACCTCGATTGATCTTCTGGGGGAACTGCCACCAACGCCGTCGATTCACGCAAAGGAGTGCCTCGCGGTGGGTGCTGGCGCTTTCACTGGTGCACTTTGCGGCTACCGCCGAGGCCGGTCAGGTGCTGGTTCTCTATTCCAACAGTCGACTCGGGAAGGGCACCATCGCATTCGACTCAGGGCTGCGTCAGACGATCAGTGCGAATCCCGGGCAGCCCATTCAGATTTTCTCCGAGTCTTTGGACGAGCCCGAATTTGGCGGCGACCGGTACGAACTCACCATGGCCACCTATTTGCACGACAAGTATGCGGAACGGCCACTCGGTGCCGTGCTGACACTGAATGATACTGCGCTGAGGTTCATGCTGCGCTACCGCGAGCGGCTATTTCCCGGGGTGCCAATCGTTTACGCCGGGGCGACGCGAAACTGGTTGCATTCGATGCCGACGCTCCCGCCGGATATCGTCGGGGTGCCCGTCGGTTTCGACTTTGCCGGCACCGTCGAGCAGGCGCTGAAATGGCATCCTCGTGCAACGCATTTGGTCGTCGTGATCGGTGCATCGAAACAGGACGATTGGGAACCGCTGGTGCGCCCCGAAATCACTCCGATTCTGGGCCACGTGCGGGCCGAATATCTGATCGGGCTCACACTACCGGTGCTACAGAAGCACCTTCGCGAACTGGGAAGCGACTCGGTGGTGCTCACGTTCGGCTTTTTCCAGGACGGCGACGGTCGTTCTTATCTGCTGCACGATTCCGCCGCGCTTGTTGCGGCGGCATCCTCCGCACCGGTGTATACACCTGTCGAGACAGTGATGGGTACGGGCGTAGTCGGCGGCCGGGTGCTCAGCTATGAGCAGATCGGCCGACAGGCCGGGGAGATCCTGGGGCGCTTGTTCAATCGTCAGCCTGGTTGGCAGCGCATGCCGAAAGCCCCTGCTTCCGTGCTGCAAGTCGATTGGCGTCAGATCAAGCGCTGGGGAATCGATCCTGAGCAGATTCCGCCCGATGCGGTCGTGAGCTTCCGGCCCCCGACGCTCTGGCAAGCGTATCGCAACGCAGTCCTCGGCGCAGTGACCATCATTGTGCTTCTGAGCGTTCTGGTCGCTTCACTGTTGCTCGAACGGCTGCGTCGACGCAGGGCCGAGATCACCATGCAGAAGCAGCATACAGCGCTTGCCCACGCATCACGTCTTGCCGTCGCCGGGGAGCTGACGGCAGCCATCGCACATGAGATCAATCAGCCGCTGGGTGCCGTGCAAACCAACGCAGACACCGCCGAAGTCATTCTTCAGGCGGGAGGTGATCGGCGCGAAGACTTGCTGCGCCTCGTGGGCCGCATTCGAAATGACAATCTGCGTGCCGGCGAAGTCATCAAGCGCTTGCGCGCTTTGCTTGCGCGGCAGGAAGCCCGGCGGCAGCCGCTCGAGTTAAATGCAGTGTTGACTGACGTCGAGGCGTTCCTCAGGCCTGAGCTCCAGCGACGAGACATGTCGCTTGCGCTTCGACCGGCGAAAACGCCGGCACGCATTCTGGGCGATGAGACACAAATACAGCAGGTCCTGATCAATCTGATCCTCAATGCCATGGATGCGTTGGCCGAGGCGCCGCTCGACCGCCGCTCCATTCTGGTGCAAGTCGAATGCACCACAGGAACCCACTCGGTCTCGGTGAAGGACCAGGGGCGCGGGTTTGCGGACGGCGACTTGTCGAAGCTCTTCGATTCGTTCTTCAGCACGAAACGAACAGGGATGGGGCTCGGCCTGTCCATCGCGCGTACAATTGTCGTGGCACACGGCGGTAGAATCCGCGCCGAGCGCGGCCCGAGCGGCGGTGCGATATTTCACGTGGAGCTACCCGCTCACGGGGCGTCTGAGAATGCGGCATGAGCACCGAGCATCCGCCAATGCGCCAGAGGCGAACAGACGAGGTGATACTGCGACGCAGCAGAAAATTGCATTATAAGTGATGCAAATCATTGAAAAATAACTATAAGCATTGTATATAATGCAAATGGATGTCCTGGAAATCGGCCAAAAGCTTCGAGAGGCGCGCAAGTCCTTGGGGCGAACCCAAGCGGAAATCGCCGCCCCACTTGGGATGAGTCGCGCAACCGTGTCGGCCATCGAGAACGGCACGGTGAGCGAAATCGGAGTGCGCAAGCTCATGGCCTTGTGCGCATCCTTAGGTCTCACCCTTAGTGTAGCGCCGCGCGATCAACGCCCGACTCTTCTCGAGCTGAGGGAGGAGCACCGTGCCGCCCTCAAGTCGCGCGCTTGATGTGTTTGCCTCAGGAAGGCTCGCCGGCACTCTAAGCCGCAGCGACCTGGAGATCGACACCTATCTATTCGGCTACCGCAATGACACCCAAACCGAGGACGCGGTGTCCCTTACGATGCCGGTCGTTGCCGATCAGTATGACTCCATGGGGGCCGTCCACCCTATTTTCGAGATGAACCTTCCCGAAGGGGCGCTCCTCGAGCGGCTGCGGCTTACCTTCGCCAAAACGGTACCTGATCTCGACAGCCTGGGGTTGCTCGCAATTGTCGGACAGTCGCAAATCGGACGACTGCGTTACGCGCTTTCGGGGTCCACCCCTGCTCCGGTGCCCGCACAGAATCTCAAGGAACTCTTGTTGTTCAAGGGCGCGGAGGACCTATTCCAAGATCTCCTCGAGCGTTACGCGATCCATTCCGGAATCTCAGGAATGCAGCCCAAGGTGCTGCTGCGCGATGCAGACATTCCCCTCACGCGCGTCACGGAACGCGGCGCGACTCACATCGTGAAGTCCTTCAATCCAAGAGAGTATCCGGAGCTTGCCGCCAACGAGTACTTCTGCATCCAGGCGGCGCGTGCCGCGGGCATTGCGGCTCCCGATGTTCGCCTTTCCCGGAACCGGCGCATTCTTGTCGTCGAACGCTTCGATCGTTCACCGCAGGGTACATATTTAGGATGCGAGGATTTTTGCGTGCTCAATGCGCTGCGCGCTCATGGGCGCTACGAGGGCTCCTATGAGCTTATTGCAAAACGCATTGGTCAGTTCGTCGCCGGGGAGGAGCAATCGCAGGCTCTTGAGCAACTGTTCGCCACGGTCGCGCTGTGTTGCGCCGTCGAGAATGGCGATGCACATCTGAAGAACTTCGCCGTCCTCTATGAGAACGCGCAAAGCCCAGTCCGCCTAGCGCCCGCCTATGATCTCGTGTCGACCACGATTTACCGCGCGCGTGATGTGATGGCCCTAGAACTCAGTGGTTCCAAGGTGTTCCCGGAACGCAACCGTTTGATCGCGTTTGGTCGCCAAGCCTGCGCATTGAGTTCATCGCGCGTAACGAATGTATTGCAACGTGTAGAGCACGGCGTGCACGCTGCGCAAGTGCAGATTCGCAAATACATAAAAGAACACCGTGACTTTTCGAAGCCAGGCAAGCATCTCCTCGCAGCGATGGAGCGCGGTCTGAGCCGATCCATTAGAAGCTAAAACTAAATTAGGCGGCCCCGCATGATCTTGCGCAGGATCGGAGCTTAACGTTTTTCGCGGAGAAGACGCGTCCGCTGCGGCCCGGCAATCCCGACGGCTTTGACGTAGGCACACTCATGGGCTCGTCAGCGCGAAGTGCGCCAGCGCAGTGGTCTGGATGCCCGCCACACCTCGTCACATTCCTCTCCCCGGCTTGTTCGACAGGAAATTCACGATCGACTCGGTCGTCGCCTTGGGGTTCTCGTCCATGATCCAGTGGCCAGAGCCCGGGACGATGCCCGCCGTGACGTTCGTTGCAACGAAGCGCAGGTCTTCCGCCTCGGCGGCACCGAAGGATTTTTCTCCGCCCAGGGCCAGGACCGGTATCGCGAGCTTGCCGCCTTTGGCAAGCAACGCCTGGTTATCGATTGCGTCCTGATTGAAGGCACCAAACTGTTCAAAGGCGTCATGCATGGCGTGCGGCCGCGCGTAAAGCGCGGCATAATGCCGGCGCGTCGCCTCGTCGATCTTCTTCGGATCTGCGGACAGCTCATCATAGAATCGGTCCAGATAGATGCGCTCGCGCCCCGCCACCAGCCTTTCCTCGTCCGGGCCGCGGAAATTGAAGTGCCAGAGCAGCGGGCTTTGCTTGATCTCATCCCAATGCCCGATTCCGGGTAGTGGCGCATCGATTACGACCCATTTGGTGATGCGCGACGGATATTGTGCGGCGAGCGCATAGCCCACCATGTCGCCAATGTCGTGCGTGACGAGGCAGGCACTCTCGATCTTCAGCGCATCCATCACGCCCACGATATCCAACGCCTGGTTCTTCTTGGTGTAACCCGTGTCGGGGTGCGCCGAGAGGCCCATGCCGCGCAGGTCAGGCACCACGACCACATATTGTTTTACGAGTACTTCGGCCGCCGGTGCCCACATGTCACCCGTGTCGCCGAAGCCGTGCAGCATGATCACTGCCGGGCTTTCACCGCCAATCCGCACATGCAGGTTCGTGCCGTTGGTGTTGATCTCCTGGGTGTGAAAACCCGATGGAAACGGTTCCAGCGCGAACGCCGGGGCGGCGATCAGCAATGCAAGGAAGGCAGTACAATAGCGTGGCATACATCCCCCAAATAGTTCTCCGCATGCTGGTCCCGCACCCGCGCTCTGTCTAGCCTCCAATTGCAGGAACAAGTGTCCAGGAAAACCGAACAGTGCTGAAACTCGAGTCACTTCTCACCTTCGTCGCGACCGCGGAAGCCAGCTCGATCAGCGAGGCGGCAAGGCGCCTGCAGATATCGAAGTCCGTAGCGAGCGAGCGTTTGGCCGAACTCGAGCGCAACGTCGGCGCCACGCTGATGCGAAGGTCCACGCGCAAGCTGAGGCTGACCGAAGACGGGGTCGCGTTCCTCGAGCGCGCGAAGCGCATCGTGCGGGAAGTAACCGAAGCGACCGCAGAGGCGTCTGAACGGCGGGGCGAGCTGGTCGGGCCGTTGAGAATCTCCGCGCCCGTGAGCTTCGGGATACTGCACCTGAGCGCGGCGGTGAATGGATTTCTCATGGAAAATCCACGCATCGAATTGTCACTGGATTTGGACGACCGTTTCGTCGGCGCCGCGGACGGCTTTGACGCCATCATTCGTCATGGTCCACTGCCTGACTCTGGATGGATTGCGAAGCGGCTCGTACCCAGCCGGCGCATGCTGGTCGCTGCACCCGAGTATCTGAAGCTGAACGGGACACCGCGGACGATCGGTGATCTGGAGCGACACCGTGGGATCATCTATTCCATTCGCGGTGCGTCGGATTGGCGTTTCCGGCAGTCGGCCGATGGTCGGTGGTGCGGCCGGCTACGGCCATGCGGATCAACAATGGAATCATCATGCGGGACGCGGCCCTGCAAGGCTTGGGCATTGCTTTACTCACGACGTTCGTCGTCCACGAGTGCGTGACTTCAGGAAGACTGCGCGTGCTCGACGTCGGCGCCGAAGCAGAACCGGCAACGATATTCATTGCCTACCCCAATGACCGGCGAGTTTCCGCCAAGGTTCTGGCACTTATCGCACATCTACGTACTGCTTTCGGGACACCGCCCTATTGGGAGGCTTGATAGGCTGCCGCTGGCGATCCCTCCTGCAAGTGCAGCGCGGGAATCGTCATTGAGCGGTCAGTAGAGCAGTACAGCCTCGCGCTCGCTGCGCCAGCGGATCTCGTCTTGAACCGTCAGCGACTCCAGATCCGCCGGGGTCGCCGCAGGATCGTCTACCCAACGGCGCAGCAGATCGCTCCCGTTGATCACGTCGATCGCGGGCCGGTCTTTCTCGTACTCGTAGGCAAAGTCGCGCCAGATTGCGTAATCCGGGCGCAGCCGCCGCAAGGCTTTGAATGCGAGCGCGAACAGTCGCCAGGGTCTGAATCCCTCGTGGTCATAGTATGCGGCGTCTTCCACGTGTACCTGGATGCCCGCGCAGAGCTTCCCCGAGTGCTTATGAAACGTGGGCTCGAACCAGCAGGGCCGCAGCCGACAGCCACTCATCCAGGGCGCAGCCAGCGAACGCATCTCCGCCAGCAACGCCCGCACGTCCAGATCCGGCGCACCGAGCATCTCCAGCGGCCTGGTCGTGCCACGACCTTCCGACAACGTCGTGGCCTCGAGCATCACCGAACCCGGATAGCAGCGCGCCATCCAAAGATTGGGAGCGTTGGGACTTGGGTTGACCCACGTGCGTCCGCCGAGCGGCCACCCATATCCGGGTGCGGCATTCGGCTCCCAACCCTCCATCGGCACGACCCGGCAGTCGACGTCGAGATGCAGAGTCCTTACGAACCACCGTGCAAGCTCTCCGAGGGTCAGTCCGTGCCGCATCGGCATCGCACCGGCGCCCACGAAACTTTCGCAGCCGGGCCGGAGCATCAGCCCTTCCACGGGCCGGCCCACAGGGTTCGGCCGATCCAGAACCCACACGGCCTTGTGCTTCATCGCAGCCGCCTCGAGCACATAACGCAACGTCGTGACGAAGGTGTAGATGCGGCACCCGACGTCCTGCAAATCAACCAGTAGAACATCGAAGGTATCCATCATTTCGGGCGTCGGCCGGCGTACTTCACCGTACAGACTGAACACCGGGATACCATGCACGGGGTCGGTGTAGTCCTGCGACTCGACCATGTTGTCCTGCTTGTCCCCCCGCAGCCCATGCTGAGGCCCAAACGCCGCGCTCAGGCGAACATCGCCGACGGCCGCCAGCGCATCGAGGGAATGGCCCAGGTTGCGTGTTACCGAAGCGGGGTGCGCCAACAGCGCCACGCGCAGGCCCGCCAGCGGCTTGCGCAGCGCGGGCTCCTCGAGCAGTCGGTCGATTCCAAACCTCATGAGCGAGCAACCTCCAGTGCGAATCCGTTCGGGTGGTGGAAATCGGGTTTGCCGGGCGCATGCCGCAGCCCCCAGTACGAAAGGCCACCCGCATCGTCTTCGATGACCGCGGCCATTGCGACCCGCAGATGACGAGCGTCACGCAAGTCAGCCAGATGCCTTAAGCGCACCGCCGACTCGAGTTCGAGTCCGCCGTCGCGCCGGCGTACGGAGATCTCCGGCGCTCCGCCCATCTCGGCGCGCGACATTCCCTCCCGGTAGGCACTGAACCGGTAGATCGCCCAGTCGCGCGAGGGCGAGAAATTGAATTCGTGGTAGCCGGGCGCATCCGCAGCCGCGACGAAGGCCTCGAAGCAGGTGTGCTTCCATAGAGCATCTGCCGGTCTACCCACGCCCGATGGGGGAACTCGCACACGGGACATGTCTGCGGCCAGCGAATAGTGGAACACGAGCATGTCGGATTTTTCCGCTCGCACCCGCACCTCGAGGCTGCGCACGGCATCGTTCGGGGTCGAAGGATGGACAGTCAACACAGTCGGTTTTGAATCAATGGACGACATGCGACCATTGTCGGCTCATTTCAAGCGCCGGTTTTCTCGGCGGCGCAGAGCGCCAGCACGCGTTCCGCAAGCTCCGGGCGACAGATCAGCAGATCCGGCATGTACGGGTTCTCCTGGTTGTAGCGGGGCACCGAGCCATCGATGCGCGACACCCACAGACCCGCCGCACGCGCCACCGCCACCGGCGCGCAGCTGTCCCACTCGTACTGCCCGCCCGCGTGCAAGTAAATATGAGCCTCGCCGCGCACCACCGCCATGGCCTTGGCGCCCGCCGAGCCCATCGGCACGAGCTCCGCGCCGAGCTTCGAGGCCACGGCGACGGCCTGCGGCGCCGGCCGCGTGCGGCTGACGAGCATTTTCAAGGGGCCCTCCGCGACCAGCACCTGCGGCGGCGGTTCTGTCGCGAGGACCATCGGAAACCCCGGCAACGCCACGGCGCCCACCGTCGCGATCCCATCGATCGCGAGGGCGATATGCACCGCCCAATCGGTACGCCGCTCGCCGAACTCCCGCGTGCCGTCGAGCGGATCGACGATCCAGACGCGGCTCTTTGCAAGCCGCTTGCCGTCCGCGGCCTCTTCTTCCGACAGAATCGCATCGTCCGGCCGCGCCACCGCGAGCGCCTCCATGATGAATGCATTGGCGACGCGATCGCCCGCGCGTCCGAGCGCCTTGCCGTCGAACAGATCGCTCCGTTGCAGCGTGAGCAACAAATCCCCGGCGACCTGCGCCACCCGCCGCGCGAGCGAGGCGTCGTCGTTCGGGGACTCCTCGCCCGGAGCCGACGCGCTCAACCGGACGTTTCCAGCAAGTGCGCCACGATCCGCTCGGCGGCCTGCTCCGCAGTCATCTGTACGGTGTTCACCCGGATTTCCGGATCTACAGGCTCGTCATACACCGAGTCGATGCCGGTGAAATTCTTCAGCTGACCGGCGCGCGCCTTTTTGTACAGACCCTTCACGTCGCGCTGCTCGGCGACGGCGAGCGGCGTCTCCACATAGATCTCGATGAACTCGCCCGGCGGCGTCATGTCGCGCACCATCTGTCGCTCCGAGCGGAACGGCGAAATGAATGCCGTCAATACGATCAGCCCGGAGTCGAGCATCAGCCGCGCCACTTCTCCCACGCGGCGGATGTTCTCGACGCGGTCCGCGTCGGTGAATCCGAGATCGCGGTTCAGGCCGTGGCGGATGTTATCGCCGTCGAGGAGGAAGCTGTGCTTGCCGAGCGCGTAGAGCTTTTTCTGCACCAGGTTCGCGATGGTGGACTTGCCGGCTCCGCTCAATCCGGTGAACCACAGCAGGCGCGGTTTCTGGTGCTTCTGCTTCGCCTGCGCGGCGCGATCGATGTCGATCGCCTGCCAATGAACGTTGCTCGCGCGGCGCAGGGCGAAGTGCAACATGCCCGCGCCCACGGTGGCGTTGGTCAGCTTGTCGATCAAGATGAATCCGCCGAGCACGTGATTTTGATCGTACGGCTCGAATATGAGCGGCTTGTCCGTCGAGATGTTGGCGATGCCGATTGCGTTCAGGGCGAGCGTCTTGGCGGCCAGATGCTCGAGCGTATTGACGTTCACCTGGTATTTCGGTTGTTGCACGGTGGCCGACACCGTCTGCGTGCCGAGCTTCAACCAGTAGGGGCGTCCGGGGAGCAACTCCTCTTCGGCCATCCACACGACCGTGGCCTCGAACTGGTCGGCCGCCTCCGGGGGATGATCCGCCGTCGAGATCACATCGCCCCGACTGCAATCCACCTCGTCCGTCAGCGTGAGCGTGACGGATTCCCCCGCCATTGCGCGCGGCACGTCGCCATCGAACGTGACGATGCGGGCCACGCGCGAGGTTCTGCCCGAGGGCAGAACGCGCACGGGATCGCCCGGCCGGATCTGCCCGCTGCAAATCATGCCCATGAAACCGCGAAAGTCCTGATTCGGGCGATTCACCCATTGCACGGGCATGCGAAAGGCGCGCCGCTGCGCGACGGCGGCATCGACCTCGACCGTTTCGAGATGCTCGAGGAGCGTGGGTCCCGCGTACCACGGCGTGCGCTCGGACTTCTCGACGATATTGTCGCCCTCGAGACCTGAGATCGGGATCGGCAAAAATCGCTTGATGCCGATACGGTCCGCGAATGAGCGGTAATCGGCGAGGATCGCCTCGTACGCCTCGCGGTCGTATCCGATCAGATCCATCTTGTTCACTGCCAGCACCACATTCGAAATGCCGATGAGGTGGGCGAGGTAGCTGTGGCGTCGCGTCTGCGTGAGCACGCCTTTGCGTGCGTCGATCAGGATGACGGCAAGATCCGCCGTGGATGCGCCGGTGACCATGTTGCGCGTGTATTGCTCGTGACCCGGGGTGTCCGCCACGATGAACTTGCGCCGGTCGGTCGCAAAGAATCGATACGCCACATCGATGGTGATCCCCTGCTCGCGCTCGGCGGCGAGGCCGTCGACGAGCAGCGCGAAGTCGATGCGCTGGCCCTGCGTGCCGATGCGCTTGCTGTCCGCCTGCAGCGCCGCGAGCTGATCCTCGAAGAGCATCTTGCTGTCGTACAGGAGCCGCCCGATCAGCGTCGACTTGCCGTCGTCCACGGAGCCGCACGTGATGAACCGCAGCAACGACTTGCGCTGATGCTCGGCGAGGTAGGCATCGATGTCGTCGGCGGCGAGTTGCGGCGCCCGGTAGGAGGATTCGGGAGTTGGATCCATCAGAAGTATCCCTCCTGCTTCTTCTTCTCCATCGATGCGGCCTGATCGTGGTCGATCGCGCGACCCTGCCGCTCGGACGTCGTGGTGAGCAGCATTTCCTGAATGATCTGCGGCAGCGTAACGGCCGTGCTCTCCACCGCACCCGTCAACGGATAGCAGCCGAGGGTGCGAAAGCGGATCGAGCGCATCACCGGCCGCTCGCCCGGATTTAAGCGAAATCGCTCGTCATCCACCATCAACAGGAGCCCCTCGCGCTGCACAGTCGGCCGCGAGGCCGCGAAGTACAACGGCACGATCGGGATGTTCTCGAGATGGATGTACTGCCAGATATCGAGCTCGGTCCAGTTGGACAGTGGAAATACGCGAATGCTCTCGCCCTTTGCCTTGCGCGCGTTGTACAGGTTCCACAGCTCCGGGCGCTGGTTCTTCGGGTCCCAGCGCTGCGATGTCGAGCGAAACGAGAAGACCCGTTCCTTGGCGCGGGATTTTTCCTCGTCCCTGCGCGCGCCGCCGAAGGCGGCATCGAACTCGTATTTCGTGAGTGCCTGCTTCAACCCTTCAGTCTTCCATAGATCGGTGTGCAGCGTCCCGTGGTCGAACGGGTTGATGCCGCGGGCAAGGGCCTCCGGATTATGGTGAACGATGAGCTCCATCCCGCTTTCGCGCGCGATCCGGTCGCGCAGCTGGTACATCGCCTGGAATTTCCACGTCGTGTCGACGTGCAGCAGCGGAAACGGCGGCGGACTCGGATGAAACGCCTTGCGCGCGAGATGCACCATCACCGCACTGTCCTTGCCGATGGAGTACAGCATGACGGGCTTCTCGCACTCCGCCACGACCTCCCGGATGATATGGATGCTCTCTGCCTCCAGGCTTTCCAGGTGAGTCAACGCCTTGGTCTCGCTCGACAATGATTTCTCCGTAAAGACGCCCGCTCGTCAGTCTATCAAGCACGAGATCGAAATCTCGGGCCTTACTGTCTGAATCGGGACTCGGCAGGCGCGCCCGCGGTCAGGAGTACTGTCGCGGAAAGCGAATCTGGAAAGTGGTGCCGATGCCCGGCTCCGACTTCACTTCGACCGTGGCGTTCAGCATATCGCAGAGACGCTTGACGATGGACAGGCCGATCCCTTCGCCCGCCGGCTCGTGGGGGGCGTGACTGCTGGCGTCGTTGGATCCGGCCCGCTGGCGGGGAGGACGCGCGCCCGCCCGCCGCCCCACTTGTCTGCGGCTTGCTCGCCAGAGCGCTCGTCAGCGGTGCGGAGCCACTGATGGAAAAGCCCGGTCCGGTGTCCTGGATCACGAGCATCCAGCGCTTCGGATCGTTCGCATCGCTATCGCCCCAGTTCACCTTGATGCCGCCCTCGCGCGTGAACTTGACGGCATTCAAGACGAGATTCTGGGCGATGCGCCGGATCTTGATCGCATCGCCCTCGGTGGCAAATCCCGGCGGGCCGTCGCAGCGCAGGAACAGATGATGTTGCTGCGCCAGCGGCCGAATGCCCTCGCACAGCTGCTGCATGATGGGGCTGACATCGAGCGGCTCGATGCGCCGCTGCTCCTGGCCGGCCTGCAGACGGGCGAGGCTCGTGACGTCCTCGAGCAGGTGATGGAGCGAGGTGACGTTCCTCATGAGAATCCGCACGAAGTCGTCGCGCGAGGACTCCTGCAGGCTCGTGTGGGTCAGCGCCACGGTGGCATTGGCGACCACGCCCAGATTGCCGCGCAGATCGTGCGCCGCCTGACGCCACAGCTCGGCGCGTTGCTCCTCCAGTTGCTGCACTTCATCGAGCGCGGTTTCCAAGTCCTGCACATGACCGGCCGCCTCGTGCTGCTCGAGCTCGAAGTACTGGCCGACGCTTTGCTCGACCGCGGTGCTCGCGAGCGCGGACCAGATGCGGCGTGCCGCGGCGGTCGCGGCATGCGACACCTGGGGATGCGCCTCGGTGTACGAGTCGAGCTCCGCAATGACGCACTCGTTCAGTTTACCGAGCTCGCGAGTCACTTCGCGCAGGTCGTACCCCTGACGCCAGCGCTGCAATCCGTGAGCGGTCGCGGGCCCTTCCCCCGCCTGTTCGGCGGCGGCAACCGGATTGTCCGACGCCGCAGCGCCCGCCGCAGAGCGCAGCTCCTGCATGAAAATCCCGAGAATGGCGGGGATGTGGTCGAGCAGCTGAACGCGTGGCAACGCATCGCCCGTGGTGAGCGTGGGATCCCGATTGATCGCGCCCTGCCAGGCCCGCAGGATCGCGTCCTGCCGCCCGCTCAAATGTGCACCAAGCAGTGCGAGCTCGGCCTGCATGCTATCCATTCTTACTCCGAGAAACCCCGCACGAGTGTGTAACGATTACCCGTAATTTTCAACAATCTCCGCGGCCGGGGCGCCTGGCGGCCTGGCGGCCGATCCGGGGCGGTCAATCGGCGGGCAGGACCGCAGTCGCCTCGATCTCGACTTTCGCCTGTGACTCCATGAGCGCGGACACTTCGACCACGGACATGGCGGGGAAATGACGGCCGAGCACGGCTCGATAGGCGGCACCGATCGCCGCTATTTCCTCCAGGTATTCGCGCCGGCTGGTCACGAACCAGGTGAGGCGCACCACGTGTTCCGGCCGCCCGCCGGCCTCTTCGAGCACGCGCACGATGTTGCGCAGGGCAACGCCCACCTGCCCCGCGAGCGTTTGTTCCGTGAATTTCTGATCGGCATCCCAGCCGATTTGCCCGGCGATGAACACCTGCGTGCCGCGCGCCGCGATGCCGTTGGCATAACCCTTCGGCCGCGCCCACCCGGCCGGCTGGAGAATCTTGTGAGTCACTGCAGCACCTCGCGCCCGATGATGAGCTTTTGTACCTCGGTGGCGCCCTCGTAGATGCGCAGACTCCGAATCTCCCGGTAGAGCTTCTCGACGACGGCGCCGCGCTCGACACCGCGGCCGCCGAACATTTGCAATGCACGGTCGATGACCGCTTGCGCGGATTCCGTGGCGGTCATCTTCGCCATGGCTGCCGCGAGCGTTACAGGTTTTCCATGATCTCTAAGCCACGCGGCGCGATACGTGAGCAGCGCCGCCGCATCGATCGCCGTCGCCATGTCCGCGAGTGCCGCCTGCGTCAGCTGAAAATCGGCGAGGGTTTTACCGAACATGCGCCGCTTGCGCGCGTGCGCCGCCGCCTCGTCGAAGGCGCGGCGCGCGAAGCCGGTTGCCGCGGCGGCGACCGAGGAGCGGAATACATCCAGGGTGCGCATGGCCGTCTTGAACCCCTCGCCCACGGCGCCGATGAGGCGATCGGCGGGTATCCGGCAGCGCTCGAACTTGAGCTCCGCGAGCGGATGCGGCGCATTGAGATCGATGCGCCGGGCGACGGTGAATCCCGGATCCGAAGGCTCCACCACGAAGGCGCTGATCCCGCTGGCCCGGGTCGAGCCGTCGGCTCTCACCTCGCCGATCTCGGTGCGCGCGAACACGCAATAGAAGTCCGCGATGCCGCCGTTCGAGATCCAGGTCTTCGTGCCGTCGAGCACATACTCGGCGCCGTGCGCCTGCGCACGGCAAGTGAGCGCCGCGACATCGGAACCCGCATCGGGCTCCGAGAGCGCGAACGCCGCGATCGACTCGCCGCGCGCCACACGCGGCAGATAACGCGCCTTGAGCTCGGGGCTGCCGGCGATGGATATCGCACCGCTCCCGAGCCCCTGCATCGCGAACACGAAGTCGGCGAGGCCGTCGTGATAAGCGAGCGTCTCGCGAATGAGGCAGATCGCGCGCGCATCGAAATCCTCGAGCTCGCCGCCGAACTCGCGCCGTACGCAATAGCGCGTCAGGCCTGCCGCCGCGAGCTGCCCATGGATTTCCCGGCAGCGCGCATCGATCGCCGCACGCGTCTCCTCGTGCTCGAGAGGCTCGCCCTCCTGCGGCGCGCCGAACGTCTCGGCCGCCCACCGCTCGGCGTTGGCGGCCAGCGAGCGATGCGGCTCCTCGAACAGCGGCAGCGCGAGCAGCTCATCGCGAAAGCGGGAACGCGGGGTCATCGGCCGACGAATTCCGGCTTGGCGCGTTTCGCGAATGCCTCGAAGGCGCGCTTGAAATCCTCCGTCTGCATGCAGAGCGCCTGCGCCTGCGCCTCCGCTTCGAGCGCCTGATCGAGTCCCATGTTCCACTCCTGATTGAGCATGGTCTTGGTCATGGCGTGCGCGAACACCGGCCCGCGCGCGCATTCCGCGGCCAGCTTAACCGCCTCCGCAGCAAGCGCATCGGACGCGACCAGACGGCTGAAGAATCCCCACGCGACCCCCTCCTCCGCCGTCATGGCGCGGCCGCTGAAGAGCAGCTCGGCCGCGCGTCCCTGGCCGATGATGCGCGGCAGGATCGCGCACGCGCCCATGTCGCACCCGGCAAGGCCCACGCGCGTGAACAGAAACGCCGTGCGCGCCGCAGGCGTCGCCAAGCGGATGTCGCTCGCCATCGCGATGATGGCGCCGGCGCCCGCGCATACCCCGTCCACGGCCGCGATGACGACCTGCGGACAGGCGCGCATCGCGCGCACGAGATCGCCCGTCATGCGGGTGAAATCGAGCAGTTGCGGCGCGCTCATCCGCGTGAGCGGTCCGATGATCTCGTGAACGTCGCCGCCGGAGCAAAAATTCCCGCCGGCGCCCGAGAACACCACGGCATGCACGTCGCCCGCGTACGCGCAGTGCGCGAAACAGATCGCGCAGCTCCGCGTAAGAATCGAAGGTGAGCGGATTCTTGCGCTCGGGCCGATTCATTTCGATGCAGCCGACGCGGTCGGCCACGCGCCATTTGAAGTGCACGGCCTGATAATCGGCAAGGGTTGAGGCAGGCATTGATCCTCCGTTAGGGATAGGCGCGATTTACATCACTTCGCCGCCGGCGACGGCGATGCTCTGACCGGTCACCGATTCGCTACCCGGCAGGCACAGCCACGCCACCGTATGGGCGACCTCGGCCGGCTCGATCAAGCGTCCTTGCGGGTTCGTGCGCGTGAGCGCCTCGCGAGCCGCCTCGGCGCTGCGGCCCGTGACCTTGCGGATATTGGCGATGGCGTCCTCGACGAGGGCGGTCTCCGTGAAGCCCGGGCATACGGCGTTCACGGTGACCCCGCGCTGCGCGACCTCGAGGGCGAGCGCGCGCGTGAGGCCGATCACGCCGTGTTTTGCCGCGCAGTACGCCGCGACGTACGGATAGCCGCGCAATCCCGAGGTGCTCGCGATATTGACGATGCGTCCGAAGCCGCGCTCGAGCATTCCCGGCAGCGCGGCGCGAATCCCGTGATAGGCGCCCGTGAGATTGACCGCAAGCATTTGGTGCCAGAGCTCATCCGGCGCCTTGTGCAGCAGTCCCGAGCGCGCCTGGCCCGCGTTGTTGACCAGAATATCGATCGGGCCGAAGGACGCCGCCGCCTGCTCGAATGCGCGGCGCGTCTCCTCGGCGTGGGTGACATCGGCTTTGAGCGCCTGCGCGGCGTTGCCGAGACGCGTCGCCACCGCACCGATCTCGGTTTGTGTGCGCGACAGGACGCGTCACTCGCGCCCCCTCGGCGACGAGGCGCGCCGCGATCGCGGCGCCGATGCCGCGGCCCGCGCCCGTCACGAGCGCATGGCGCCCCGCGAGCGGCGCGGCCGGCATCAGACCGCCCCCGGAACTGCTTGGGCCGCGCGCTCGAGGTTGCGCTCGAGCTGACTCTTGCCGGTGAGATAGGGATCCGGCCACCACTGCGAGCCGTAGCGCTGGCTCGCGGCGGCATGCAACGTCCAGGCAGGATCGGCAAGATGCGGCCGCGCGATGGCGCACAGATCCGCACGGCCCGCGCCGACGATGGTGTTGATATGGTCGGCCTCGAAGATGTTGCCCACCGCGATGGTGGGAATGCCGACGCTGTTGCGGATCATGTCCGCATAGGGCGTCTGCCACATCCGTCCGTACACCGGCTGTTGATCCGGGACGGTCTGGCCTGTCGAGACGCTGATCAGATTCACGCCGGCTTCCTTGAACGCACGCGCCGCCGCGAGTACGTCTGCCTCGCTGATCCCACCGGGTGCCCAGTCCTGGGCCGATATGCGCACCGACAACGGCCGCATCGAGGGCCATGCCGCGCGCACGGCGTGCAAAACCTCGAGCGGATAGCGCAGACGATTGTCGATCGCGCCGCCATAGGCATCGTCCCTAAGATTGGTGAGCGGCGAGAGGAAGCTCGCCAGGAGATAGCCATGCGCCATGTGCAGCTCGAGCATATCGAATCCGGCCTCGGCGCCGAGCTGCGCCGCCCGCACGAACTCGGCGGTCACCCGCGCGCGGTCCTGCGCCGTCATGGCGCGCGGCGTCTGGCTCACGTTCGGTAAATAGGGGATTGCCGACGGCGATACGAGCTCCCAATTGCCCTCCGGCAACGGATGATCGATGGCCTGCCAGCCGAGCTGCGTCGAGCCCTTGCGACCGGCGTGACCGATCTGCAGCGCGATCTTCGCCGGTGAGTGCTGGTGCACGAACTCGACGATGCGCCGCCAGGCCTCGCGCTGCGCCTCGTTCCACATCCCCGTGCACCCCGGAGTGATGCGCGCATCCGGCGCCGTGCAGGTCATCTCCGTGACGATGAGGCCGGCGCCGCCGACCGCGCGCGCGCCGTAGTGCATGAGGTGCCAATCGTCGGGCACGCCCTCATGCGCCGAGTACTGCGCCATGGGCGAGACCACGACGCGGTTCGCGAGATCCATCGAGCCGAAGCGCAGCGGCAAGAACATGGGCGGCCGCCGCTCCTCGAGTCCGCAGCGCCGCGCGAGACCCGTCTCGAGGCGCGCCACGTACTCGGGATCGCGCAGGCGCAGGTTCTCGTGGCCGATGCGTTGACTCGCCGTGAGCAAGCTGTACGCAAACTGTTCCGGGTCGAGATGGGTGTAGCGCGCGACGTTCTCGAACCATTCCATGCGGTTGCGGGCCGCGCTCTGCAGCTTCAAGGCCTCGAGGTTGCGCTCCGCGTGGTAGGCGTCGAGCGCGGCGCCGACATCGCGCGCCTGCGCGACGTGCGCGACCAGGCACATCGCATCCTCCATGGCGAGCTTCGTGCCCGAGCCGATGCCGAAATGCGCCGTGTGGGCCGCATCGCCGATCAGCACGCGATTGCCGTGATGCCAGCGCTCGCACAGCACGCGGTTGAAGTTGAGCCACGCCGACCCGCGCAGGTGGCGGGCATTGCTCATGAGCCGGTTGCCGCCGAGATAGGCGCCGAACAGCTGCTCGCAGAATGCGATCGACTCCTCGGTGCCGAATTTATCGAGGCCGTGCGCCTTCCAGGTCTCCTCGCGCGTCTCGACGATCACCGTCGAGAGATCCTTGCTGAACTGATACGCGTGGATCTGAAACCAGCCGTGCTCGGTGCGCTCGAACGCGAAGGTGAAGGCCGGAAATTTCTGATGCGTGCCGAGCCAGATGAAGCGGCACTTGCGCACGTCGATGTGGGGCTTGAACACCGCCGCGTCGCGCGCGCGCTGCACGCTGTTGACGCCGTCGGCGGCGACGATGAGATCGGCCTCGCCCACCTCCGCCGACGCATCCACCTCGTGGCGAAACGATTGCTCGACGCCGAGCGCGGCCGCCCGCTCCTGGAAGATATTCAGCAGGCGCTTGCGCTCGATGCCGCAGAAGCCATGACCGCCGCTCCGGATCGTGCGCCCGCCGAAGTGCACGTCGACGTCGTCCCAGTGATGGAAGCTCTCGACGATGGCATCGTGGGTGGGCGCATCCGCATCGCGAAAGCCCGCCATGGTCTTGTCCGAGAACACGACGCCCCAGCCGAACGTATCGTCGGGACGGTTGCGCTCGTACACCTCGACCTTGGCGTTCGGCAGGGCCTTCTTGAAGAGAATGGCGGAATACAGGCCCGCCGGGCCTCCGCCGAGACAGACGATGCGCTTCATGAATGAGCTCCCACCTGGGCCGGTAGTATGAGATAGATATTTTAAGTGTCAAGTATTACGATGGTGGCCAATTTCCAGCTTAGCTTGCGGAGAGACTTTTATGGCCGATGCGGACCGATCGATGTTTGCCGAGCCGCTCGAGGGCGCCCCGCATTCCAAGCAATCGTTGCGGCTCTGGCTCAAGCTCCTCGGCTGCACCCTGATCGTCGAGAAGCGTCTGCGCGCCCGCCTCGACGAGGATTTCGCCACCACGCTGCCGCGCTTCGACGTCCTGGCCGCGCTCGAGCGCCACCCCCCGGGACTGCGCATGTCGGCCCTGTCCGAGTTCCTCATGGTCTCGAACGGCAACGTCACCGGCGTCGTTTCCCGGCTCATCGAGGACGGCTTCGTCACGCGCACGGTCGACCGCGAGGACCGGCGCTCGGCCACCGTGCGCCTGACGCGCAAGGGCCGCGAGTCCTTTCTGAAAATGGCGGCCGCGAACGAGCGTTGGATGGATGGGATGTTCGCCGACCTGTCGCATGCGCAGATCGAGGAGCTGATGCGCCTCCTGAGCCAGGTGCGCCGCTCCATCGACGCACATCCGGTCTAAGCAGCCAGCTCCCGCGGCGGCGGGTCGAGCTCGCGCAGCGTCGACTCGAGCGCGCGGCCTTCCTCGTCGGCGAGCGCGGCCGAGCGCAGGCGCCGAACCGCCGGCGCGAGATCCGCGCGTCCGGCGCTGCGATCCACGAACTGCATGATGATTGCATAGCTCTTGAGGCCGCGCGCATGGGTGTCGCCGTAGCCCTTGATGAGCCGCTGGCACTCGGCGATCTCCACGGCGAGATCGTAATCGGCGGTGCTCGCCCCGATGCGCACGAGCCACGCCTCGATACGCTCCTGCTCGACGCGATAGCGCAGCGTGCCGCGGCGCAAGCGCCGCAGGCGCGCGAGCAGATAGAGCGGTAGAAATCCCGAGAGCTTCGCCGTGTTCACATGCCGCCCGCGCCGAAACAGCGGCGCGAGCAGCCGCGCCGCGCGCTCGCTCCGCCCGAGCCGCCGTCCGAGCGCCGCCGGCAAGGTGTCGCAGAGCTCCTGAAAGCGCGGATGCATGAACTCGGTGACGTACACGACTTGCTCGGGCGCGGCGCGTACCTCGCCGCGGAAGCGCTCGAACCGGCTGCGGCGCGTCTTCAGATCGGCGACGCGGATCGTATCCTCGTAGCTCATCCAGAGCGCGAGATGCCGCGCGACGGCCGCAGTCAGACGCGAATCCGTGCGCGAGACCGCCGGCCGCCGAGTCGCTGCGCAGCACTTCGGCGAGGCGCGCCAGATAGCTCTCGGCGTAGGCGCCGTCCTGATAGTCCATACAGCGACGCACGCCCTCGACGATGAGCCCGTGCAGGTGCGCCGGAAATTCCGCGCGCACTTTTTGATCGAGCCGCCGCCCCTCGTTCCGTGGTCGGCGGCGGTCCGGGTGCGACGCTGGCGGCCGCGGGCGCGCTCGCGAGCGCGCGCTCGAATCCCGCCGCGAATCCCTTGAGGCTCGTCTCCACGGCGACGCCGCCCGTGGCGGATCGCCTCCTCGTAGAGCTCCGCGGAAACGGCAATACGCCGCAAGCCGCCAGCGCGCCGAACAGCACCGAGCTGATGACGCTGCCCGTCTCGGCGCAGATCGCATCCATGTCGAAGGACACGACCCGGCGCGCCTCGCTCTTGAGCGCCGCGAGCACCGCCTTCGAGTCGGCGATGCCGTCGCCCAAGGCGGATTTTTCGGTGATCCCGTAGACCCGATGCGTCGAGGCCACGACGGTGGTGCGATCCGGACTCACCAAGCCGCGCACCGCCGCTCGGCCCGCCTCCATGAGCTCCGCGGCCACGACCACATCGACATCGCCGGGGACCGGCATGAGCGCAAATACGGGCGCCGGGCCTTCTTCCGGCCGCGGGCTCATCTCGAGGTAGTACACCGTCGTGCCGGTGCGCTGCGCGACGCCCGGCACGGAGGTCGCTTGCACCAGCCAGCCGTGACGCTCCGCGACCTCGACGATCCAGTCGGCCAGCACGCCGCCGCCCTGGCCGCCGAGAGCCGCGATGGCGATGGAGATTCGCGAGCGCTCAGAACGCATGACGGGCCCGGCGGCGTTCCGCCAGTCGTTGCAAAGCGCCGATCACCGTGCCGCGCAGGGCGGCGAGCCATCGGTCCCAGCGCGTGGGATTGAACACGAGCTGGGCGCGGTAGAACGAGGGACATAGCACCGCCGCGTGTGCGACCTCGCCGCACACCCCGCAGCCGACGCAGGAGTTGTCGACGTGCGCCACCGGATCTTGCCGCAGCGGATCGGGGTTCGGCCGGATGGTGAGCGAAGGACAGCCCGACAGGCGAATGCAGGAATGATCGCCCGTACAGGTGTCGGCATCCACCCCGAAGCGCTCGCGCACCACGCGGCTGCCGCCCGCGATGGCGCGTTGTTGCAGCGGGACGCTCGCGGCGCTGGCGGTTCAGCATGCATTCCGAGGCCGCAACGATGACCTTGGGGCCTTTCTCGGGCGTGGTCATCGCCTCCTTGAGGGCCGCCTTCATGCGCGTGAGATCGTAGGTGCTGTCGATCACGCGCAACCATTTGACACCGACGCCCTTCACCGCCTCGGCGATCGCATGTTTCGTGCTCTTCGAGCGGTTGATGGCGCGCGAGGAGAGAATGTCCTGCCCGCCCGTGGCCGCCGAGTAACCGTTGTCGACGATCACCAGCACGTTGTCGGATTTATTGAACACGCCGTTGCCCACGCCCGAGGTGAGGCCGTTGTGCCAGAAGCCGCCGTCGCCCATCACCGCGATGGCGCGCTTGCCATGTCCCCCGCCGAAGGCCGAGGCGCCGGCCGCACCCAATCCGTAGCCCATGGTCGTGTTGCCGAGATTGAAAGGCGGCAAGATCGAAAACAAGTGGCAACCGATATCGCAACTGATGTGCATCGGACCGAGCTCGCGCTGCAGGAGCTTCATCGCCGTGAAAATGGGCCGCTCGGGGCAGCCCGTGCAAAATCCCGCCGGCCGCATGGGCAACAGAGCGCCGAGCGCCTGCACTTCCTTGGAGGGCTCGCGATGCTGCCGGCGCGCGCGCGGCTCGCCGCGCCGGGGAGGCGAGCCATTGCGGCGCATGGCGCTCGAGGAACGCCTCGACGCCACGCTCGAGGACCTGCCCCGTGTATTCGCCGGCCCGCGGCAGCACGCCCTTGCCGATCACGCGAGTCTGCACGTCGGCTTGATGCAGCACCATGTTGAGGTGCTGCTCGATGTACTCGGGCTGACCCTCTTCGACGATGAGCACGGCGCGCTTGCCCGCGCAGAAGCCACGGATCTCCTCGTCGATCAGCGGATAGGTGACATTGAGGACATAGAGCGGCAGCTCGGTGCGGCCGAAGGCATCGGCGAGTCCCGAGAGCTCGAGCGCACGCAGGAGCGTGTTGTAGAGGCCGCCCTGCAAGATGATCCCGATATCGCCCGAGGCGCCGCCCATGAATTCGTTCAAGCGGCGCTCGCGGACGAAGTCGACGGCGGCCGGCCAGCGCTTCTCGATCTTCTCCGCTCGTGCGCGAAATTGGCGGGCGGCAGCACGATCCGTGACGTGTCGCGCAGGGGCTGCGCGAGCGCATCGCGCACGCTGAACGCGGGCGGACGGTTGTTCTTCGACGCGAAAGCGGCCGTACACATGGCAGGCGCGGATGCGCAACTCCAGCATCACCGGCGTGTTCGATGCCTCGGAGAGCTCGAAACCTCGCTCCACCATCGTCCACGATGCTCTCGAGGTTGGGACGCGGGTCGAGGAGCCACATCTGGGATTTCATGGCGAAGGCATGCGAGCGCTCCTGCATGATCGAGGAGCCCTCGCCGTAATCCTCGCCGACGATGACGAGCGCGCCGCCCGTGACCCCGCCCGACGCCACGTTCGCGAGCGCATCGCTGGCCACGTTCGTGCCGACGGTCGACTTCCAGGTGACGGCGCCGCGGATGGGGTAGTTCACGGAAGCCGCCAGCATGGCCGCGGCGGCGGCCTCCGAGGCGCTCGCCTCGAAACGCACGCCCAAGTCCTCGAGCACGTCCTGGGCGTCGGACAACACGTCCATCAGGTGCGAGATCGGCGCGCCCTGATAGCCGCCCACATAGCCCACGCCGGACTGCAGCAATGCCTTGGTGACCGCGAGGATCGCCTCGCCGTGAAACTCCTCGCCCTCGCCGAGCCGCAGCTTGCCGACTTCCTGAGCAAACGAGCGCTCAGCCACGCGGGCGCTCCTGCCCGAGCTTGGCTCGATTCCGCCGCCGCTGCGCAATGGTGACCATGCGTTATTTTAACCGTAAAACATCCGCGCGCCAGTACCCCGCCGGACCCAAGCCGGATTGCGCCGCGTCTAATCATTCAACTGCTCGAGCGCGATGCCCCGCGTCGAGGGCCCGAAAAACGCGATGGCTCCCATCGCGAGCAGCATGGCGCCGCAGATGAATCCGGCCACGGCGTCCACGCCGCCGTCGGCGAGCAAAGCGCCCGTGATGAGGCCTGCGAAGGCCGCCGCCAATCGGCTCCAGGAGTATACGAAGCCGACGGCGCGCGAGCGGATGCGCGTCGGAAAGATCTCCGCCTGATAGCCGTGATAGGCATAGGACATGATATTTGCCGCGAGGGTGAACACGATGCCGAGCGTGATGAGCAGCGCGGGCGATGAGGCTCTCGCGAAGCCCGCCATGGCGAGCCCCATGCAGGCGAGGCCGCCCACGATCTGGACCTTGCGCTCCACCCGGTCCGCGAACAGCGCGCCGATGAGCGGACCGACGGGCTGCGACACCGCGATAATGAACGACGTACTCGAGACCGCGGGTCACGTCGACGCCACGGGCGCCCAGCAAGGTCGGGAGCCACGAGTTGAAGCCGTAGAAGCCGATCACTTGCGCGGCGTTGAATATCGACAGCATGAGGGTTCGCCTGCGGTAACGGCCCCGGAAGATGTCCGCGAGCCGCGCGCGGGGCGCGGCGGCTCGCCTGCGGCGCGGGTGTCCCGATGGGCGGCAGCGATCCGAGTTCTGCGACGACGCGGGCCTCGATGCCGCTCACCAAGCGATCGGCCTCGTCGAGGCGTCCCTGAGCGGCCAGCCAGCGCGGGCTCTCCGGAATGCCCGAGCGCAACCCCCAGACCGCGATCGCGCCGACCGAGCCGAACAGCACGACCCAGCGCCAGCCCGCGAGACCCAGAGGCGCCAACGGCACGACCTGCCAGGCCAGCAACGCCACCACGGGCACGGCGGTGAAGCAGATGCACTGGTTGATGGAGAAGGAGCGGCCGCGCAAGCCGGCCGGGACGAGCTCGACCAGATACGTGTCGATGGTGACGAGCTGTACGCCGAAACCCACGCCGGCGATGAATCGCCAGATGTTGAGCCCTTCGCCCGTGCGCTGGAACGCCATGATGACGGTCGAGGCGACATACCAGAGCAAGGACGCCGTGAAGACTGTTTTACGTCCGAAGCGATCGGCGGCCTGCGCGAAAGCGATGACGCCGACCCATAACCCCGCGAAGGTCGAAAAGACGAACGTGCCGAAGCCCGCCACCTTCAAGGCCTTGAGCGAGGCGAACACGCCGAGCGACTCGGGCGTGAACAGGCCGCTCTGCAGCATGCCCGGCGCGACATACGCGGTGAAGAACAGGTCGTAAAACTCGAACGCGCCGCCGAGCGAAATCAGCACCACAATGGTCCAGAGCGTGCGTGAGGCGGGAATCCGGTCGAGTCGGGCGGCGATTTGCGCGGCGCAGAGGCCGCTCACTCCTTGTATCCGGGAATGCGCTTCGCCATCGGATCGCGCGCGAGCTGCATACCCTGCTTCACGGCGCCCGCGAAATTCTCGAGCACATCCTCGATGGCGATATTGCGCCTGAAGTAATCCGCCCAGATGAACTCGGCGAACGCGGTGTGCGTCTTGTCGTAGCCGCCCGCGTCGCGCACGAAGCCGGCCACCGAGCGATAGACATCGTCCACCAGCTTATCGAGGGTCTTCGGGATGAACTCATAGCGGTGTTTGACGCCGTTATGATCGAGCGGATGCACCCAGGACTCCTTCTCCATATGGATCCAGAATATGTCCTGCGTGAGCGCCGAGAGATCGTCCTCGACTTCGAAGCAGGCCTCCTTGATTTTGAGATCGTATGCGGCGCGCGCCAGATGGTGATGGTCGGTGATGTACATGCGCTGCGCCGGGCCGATAACGACGGGCATGGGATGCGCCGCGAGAAAATCGGCCTGGTCCTTGGACGACAGGCTCTGCAATTTCTTTTTCTTGGCATCGACCTCGATAAAGCCCACCGTGAGCTGCGTGGGGCAGAGGGTGATGACGGGTGCGTGCTGAAGCTTCGACATGCGGTGTGTTGTCCCTCGGGGAATCCGCCGTTAGCCTATCAGCCCACGGTGGGTCGCACCGCAGTAGGCGCGGCCGCCGTCCCAGGCAGCGTTGCGTCCTGGCCCGGTTTTCTGACTGCGTATTCATCTAAAACAATGACTTGCAATATTTTACTAAAATGATGCTGCAGGTGCCGACGGCGGCTGCGCCGCGTCGCGGAGAGACTGGAATGCTTGCAAGTGCGTCTGGAAGAACCCATAAATGACCGAGTGGCCGCCCACGGCGGCAGGATTGTTGAGGTGGACTCATGGCAACAGGTTGGGCCGGAGACGGCGCAGTACAAGAGCAGATCGATGCGACGGTGCTCGATGGGGTGAAACGCGCCCAGAGCCGGCTCCCCCAGGGGCCGTCGGCGACGCATTGCGCAGAGTGCGGCACGGAAATTCCGCAGGCTCGCCGTGAGGCCCTGCCGGGCACTCGATTGTGCGTCACCTGCCAGGACCAGCATGACCGCGACGAGGCCGCGTTCGCCGGCTACAACCGGCGCGGCAGCAAGGACAGCCAGCTGCGTTGAATTTCCTCGCGGGCCTACGCTCGGGCGGCCCGTTGTCTGACAGTCAGTCTCGCGCGCCTGTGGCTAAAGTTCGGCCAAATTCGGCCGCTACCATGGACTTGAAACGCCGTTTCCTAAACCCGTCGTCGCAGGTGGCACGCGTTCTGCTCGTGAGCGCGGCGAGCTGCGTCGTGGTGCAGGCGCGCGATGCCCGCACGAGCTTCAACGTCAGCGCAACGGTCAACGCCGTTGCGCGGCTCCAGGTGCAATCGGCGCCGACCGAGATTCTCGTGTCGGATGAGGATTTGCGGCGCGGGTACATCGAGGTCGCGCAGCCTACCGACCTCGTCATCCGCAGCAACAGCGCGAGCGGCTATGCGCTCGATCTCAGGACGGTCACACCCCTGTTTTCGTCGGTCGTTGTCCGAGGTCTCGCGAGCGAGCAATCCTTGGGCGGGGAAGGCGGCACCATCGTGCAGCGCTGGCATACGCCGCAGACCGTCAATCTGTCGCTGCAATTCAGGCTGGTGCTGGCACCGGGACTCGCGGCAGGCCGCTACCCGTGGCCCATGCGTATCGACGTGCGACCGCTCGAATCGCTTTGAGCGGCCCGTTGCGGCCCCGAGCGAATCAATAGACCACCGTCATGACGATGGTATCGAGATAACTTCCGGGCGCCACGTCTTGGCGCGCGGGAATGCGCCCGTAAAGCGCGCCGCCCACCTGGTAGACCTGTCCCGCCGTGACAGTTCCCGACTCGGACAGCTGATAGGTCCCTGCGGTGCCGTCGCCGAAAATCTGACTGTAGGCAGGCGCGACGTAGATGTTGTAGTCGAGTACGCTGGTCCCCGCCTTCATTGTTCGCGTCGCGTACTGGCCGCTCGATCCCGTGCTCAAGCTGAGCGTCCCGGAGACCGTGGCCGAACCTGAGCCGGTTGCCGTGCAGGTGACGCTGAATGTGCCGGTCGCGGTGACCGGCGCAGCGCTGTACGCAGGATAAACACCGAAAGTCAGCGGGCTCGCGGCTACGGTGCAACTGAACGTTACGGCAGCCGCTGCCGGCTGCCACGCGGCAAGCAGCGAGAGGCAGAGCGCGAGCTTTGCGACGCGGTTCCCTATGACGCGATTCATCATGACGCGGTTGGTGCGGCGTCTTGCGCTGCTTGCGGGTTGCGGCAGTGAATGGTCCCGAGGTCGGGGAGCGGATCATCGCTCGGCGGAGGATCCAGCCGAAACACACAACGCCCGGCCGCCCAGCGCGCTTCGCCCGCCGATCCGTGATCATAACCGGTCACGTAAACCGTACCGTCCAGCACCACGGGAAACTCATTGCCGTTGAACTTGACCACCGCCCCTGCCGGAACCGGCTCGCCGTCCTCGGTCGTGAGCCTGAACGTCCCTCCGCGGACGCGCTCGACCGGAAAACGCGCAATGACTCCGCTGTGGGAAGGCGGTGCCAGAATCGTGCTGGTCGATGCGATCGTCGTATCGAGGGGCAAATCTTCGGGCTGGATGCTGATGTGATTCGCTTCGTAGGGCCGCAGGTTGTAGAGCAACGCCTTGCCGGAGGAGTCGGTCTGCGTCGTCAGCTGATTCTCGACGTACACCGGCACGTTCGGCAGACCCGCCACGTCCACCACCGCGAAGCTGTTGTTCACGGTGCGCGTCGCGGCGAGATCGCCGTCGAGCAGCACCAGCGCCCCGCTCGCATAGACATTTTGGCCGTCGATGCCGTCGTTGCGAGCGGCCTCCGCTTGCACATCGATCGCATGAAACTGCTGCTGCCACAGGGCATCGTAGTTGCCGGCCGTGGAGGCGCTCAGCCGATAGCCGCTCCCCGGCCCGATCGGCGGACTCTGCATGACACTCCCGATCACCTCGTTTTGCGGCGCCCCGCTGCCCCGTCCGCCGACCGCCTGCAGGGAGGCAGAGCGCCGGGCTGACAGCGGCAGGACCCACATGAGATAGGCGCTGGTCGAGTTTTGTGCGGCGCTGCTGACCGTCAGGCCGCCCGCGGCCGGGAGCCCCGTGGTAACGCTCTCGAGCTCCACGCTGCCGGTTTCTTCCGGGCTGTGGGTGCGCGAGAGGGTCAAGTTCAAATATCCAAACCGGCCGATGTTCAGCGTGTGCGTGAGGCTCAAGGTTTCTTGCTCCGGCGAATCTCGATAAGTTTGGCGCACGAACGCAAGCGACAGCGATCCGGCGCGGCCCATGTCGAGGCCGGCCTGCAAGAGATCTCGTTGCCGCAAGCGCATATCGGGCTCCAGCGCTTGACCGACCTGCGCGAAATTGCTGCTCGCCCACAAGGAGCTCGCGATGAAGCTTACGCGCGTGCCGCGATGCTCGACACCCACACCGCTCAACCACCCCGATCCGCCCGAGTCGCCGCCGTTCGCCGTGATCAGGTTGAGAACCCCGAGCCGGCCTAGCCTTACGGCCGCGCTCAACCCCGCGGCGTGCGCATAGTCCGCCTGGTATTCGGCATGCGTCTCGACGGTGAAATAGTCGGTGATGCCGCGCCGGTAGGTGCCCTCTGCGAGGGTGGTGCCATAATCATCGCTCGCCAGCGCATAGTTGTTGCGGACGCTCCCCACATCGACGGAGTACTGGGAGAGGCCCTGCGCCAACAAGCTGGTGCTCGTGTAGAAAGACTGGGTGATCACTTGCTCGCGGCCGAGGGCGTCGCGCACGACCACATTCACATCTCCCGTTCCCGTGACCGTCGGTAGTCGATCGACCACGAAGGGTCCCGCTGGGACTTGATTGCTCGTGACCAGCTGGTTGTTCACGAACACATCCACCGACGAGGGGACCGTTGCCGTGCCGCCGGCCGTCAACAAGGGAGTGGTGACCAAATCCGGCCGCAATGTGAAATCGTGGCTCCAGCGCAGCCCGGCGAAGCGCACCGCATTACCCAGGCGCCCGGATCGCTGATCGCATCGCCGACGCTCAGAGTTTCCAGCTGGTCCGGGAATTCGCGGGTGTAGGTGGTATCGAGACGGATGAGCTGCTGCTGCGTATCGTCGTATCGTCCCACCATCGAATTGGTCAAGACGCCCGCGCCCGCGAACACTCCCAGCTCGCCGAGCACGCCTGCGGTGGTCTCGCCTTCGATCTGCTGCGCGGACAATTGATAGTTCAGAAATCCACCCAGGCTCGCCGGCGTCACGCTCGGATGCTGGCGCGCGGCGGCGTTTAAGTGCGTGGTGTCGAAAGCCGACGCCGGCGCGCTGATGACGGCGCGCTGATGGGCCTCATCGATGGCGACGGTGCATCCTTTCAGCGCCGCCGGCGCGTAATACCGACGGCCCTCATGGTTTTCGGCCGCGTTCTGGGGCAAGTGCAAGCGCAAGCGGTCAAACTCATCCTCGTCGAGGTAGAGGACGCCGTCCGGTCCGCGCAATACGATCATCGTTTCTCCGGGTTCGGCGCCATCGGCGCTCAACGCCACCTCCATCACCGCCTCGACCAGATCGTGGCTCGAGGCCGCGATACTCGCGGCCCCGCAAAGAAGCCAGCCCCAAAGAAGAAACAGGACGCCAGAATATGTCGCCCGCGAGCACGTCGGTAGGTCGATGGTCCGCACCCCTCAACCCGCGGACCCTACGAACCGCTGGCGAGAACCTCAGCGGAGAACTCGCCTTGGTCGCTATGGCCATGGATGGTGTAGGTCCCCTGGCCCGCGCTGGGCTGCGCCTTCAGCACCCAGCTCACACGGCTGCCGGGCAGCACGTACTTGCCGGTCATGCCGCGCAAAGGATCGGCCGCCCCGGATGATTGCAGCTCGAAATCCGTAACCTGTGAGTGCGCGCTGCCATGGTTCGTGGCGGCCACTTCCAGCTGGCCGTCGGGCAACGCGTGCAGCTCCCACGACAAATCGGCATGCGCCTTGCCCGCCGTGGGCGCGATGAATATCGGCACGCTGAGGCGCAACGCCACGCGCAGCCCGGTGAACCCGGCGGGTGCCGCCTGCGGCACCTCCTCGAACACCACACGATACGCGAGCTCCTGCGACCGGTCGGGCTGACCGCGCAACGCCACGCGCACGATCTGCTCGCCGTTGCCCGGGAGTTGCAAGACCGGCGGGGTCACCAGCATCTCGTGCGTAGCGTCGAACTGATCGACCCCGTCCCGTTGTGACCATGCGACCACGTGCACTTGCACCACCACGGGCGCCTCATCCGCATTCCTGAGCGTGAGGGCCTCGGTGCGGCGGCCGCTCGCCAGCTCCACCCGGATGGGCGAGATATTGAAGCTGCTGGCGAGGGCCGGCGCGGCTCCCGCAACACACGTCGCTGCGCAAAGGAGCCGGAAGAAAGTCTTGGACCGCCGATGCATGGATCAATAAGTGACCGTGACCGTGATGGTGTCGGTATAGGTCCCGGGGGTGCTCGCCTGGTTGGCCACGCTATCGGGCAACTGGCCGTAGACGGTGTACGTGAAGGCATTCGCCATGCCCGTGCCCGTGCCCGCATCCGTTCCCGTCGCTCCTCCGGTGCCGTCACCAAAAACCGTGTTGAGGGCGGGGGTCGTGTACAGGTTGTACTGCAACGTGCCCGCACCCGAAGTCATCAAACGCTGGGTGTACGCATCGCCTGTCGTGCTTCCCGGGTTGAGCGCAATCGTGTAGCCCGTGGCCTTGGTGCAATTGACGGTGATGGTGCTGTTGGCCGTGACCGCACCGTTCCCCGGCGTGTAGTTGCCGAACCCCAAGGCGGTCGCCGACGTGGTGCAATTGGGCTGGACTGTGGCGGACACCTGGAAGGTCGTCGTCACCGTCGGATTCGCGGCCTGGGCGGCACCCGCGGCAAGCACGCTCGCGGCCAGGGTCGCAGACAAAATCTTACGCATCGTAGCTCCTCGATAAAGAATGTTCGGAAAAAAAGCGGCAGGGAAAACCTTAGCCGGGAGCCATTGTTGCAACATATGCCTAATGGGACGTGACCCCCTTCGCAGTTCAAGCGCAGGCGGCTCAAGTTTCACGGCAATCTGCCGGGGCAATCTCATTTCAAGTCGAATGCGAGTGCCGGCATGCGCGATGGCACGTGAAGCAGATCGCATCGAGAGGGAGGTTCGAGGTGCTGCCGCCCCTCGCCTCAACGCGGCGGCGGTGTGACGCGGCTCACGTTCGGCGGCGCGACTCGGGGAGTCGCGCGCGGATCAGTGGGCATCCGCGGCTGCGAGCAAGTGCGGTGGCGGGGGGAAGACTGGCCGAATCGCTCGCAAGCCACGGTGCCCCAGAGCCAAGGTAGCGCGCGGTGCGCGGCCCAGCCAACAACGATTGGTTCTATCGCTAGAGCGATTCGGCCTGAAGCGGGTCCGCCGCGTCGACCTCGACCGCCGCCGCCCGGCGGTAGAGCGTCGTACGCTGCAGGAGCGAGCGGCCGAGCGATGCCGCGAGCGAGCGCATATCGGACGAGGTCATCTCCTGTCCGTGCGTGGCGCCGGCGGCGCGCGTGATGCTCTCGTTCATCAACGTGCCGCCGAGATCGTTGGCACCGGCGCAGAGAGCCTCGCGCATGCCCGCGCGTCCCATCTTCACCCAGGAGGCCTGAATGTTGTCGAAATGCGGGTGCAGCGCGAGACGCGCCACGGCGTGCATGAGAATCGACTCGCGCAGCGTCGGTCCGGGCCGCGCCTGGCCGCGCTTGTACAGCGGCGCCTCGTGCGCGACGAAGGGCAGCGGCACGAACTCGGTGAAGCCATGCGTGCGCTTTTGCAAATCCCGGAGCTTCGCCGAGGTGGGCTGCCCAGTCTGCGTAGGAGTCGACGTGACCGAACATCATGGTCGAGGTCGTCGGCAGACCGATCTCGTGGGCCGTCTCGATCACTTCGAGCCACTGATCCGTGCTCAGCTTGTCGGGACACAGCACGGCCCGCACGCGGTCGACCAGGATCTCCGCCGCCGTCCCGGGCAGACTGCCGAGGCCTTCGGCGCGCAACAGCGTCAGGTAATCGCGCAGGCTCATGCCGAGCGTGGTCGCTCCGTGCCAGACCTCGAGCGGCGAGAATGCGTGCACGTGCATCTCCGGATCGGCCGACTTCACTCGCGCGCAGAATGTCGAGATAAGTCTCGCCCGTGAAGCTCGGATGAATGCCGCCCTGCAGACACACCTCCGTCGCACCGCGCTCGCGCGCCTCGAGCGAGCGGCGCACGATCTCGGCGACATCGAGCAAGTACGCCCGCTCCGCGCCCTCGTGCTTGCGCGTGCCCTTCGAGAACGCGCAGAACGTGCAGCGGTAGCTGCAGATGTTGGTGTAATTGATGTTGCGGTTGACGACGTAAGTGGCGACGGCGCCGTTCGTCTCCGCGCGCAGCGCATCCGCCGCCTCGCAGACCCGGCGGAAATCGGCGCCCCGCGCATTGAAGAGTGTCGCGAGCGACTCCCGGTCGACGTGCTCAGCGCCGTTTTGCATGAGCTCATCGAGAAGCTCCGCCGTCGGCGTCGGACCGGTGCGCCGCTGGGATGCCGCGAAGCCCGCAGGCAAATCGGTACTGCGGCCCGTGCGCCAGCGATCCTCGCGCGCGAGCGCTGCAGCGTCGCTTTGCTCGAGAACCGGGCGGCGCATGGCCGCGTCGAGCCACTCGCCGGCGACTTGGCGTACGCCGGATAGATCGTCAATCGCTCCACGAGCGTCTTGCCGCCGCGCTCGGACTCGCTGCGCAGCCGCTCGATCTCGGGCCAGGGCATTTCCGGATTGACATAATCCGGCGTCAGCGGCGATACACCGCCCCAATCGTTGATGCCGGCTCCGATCAGCTCGGGGAGCGGCGCCGGACTCAAGTTGGGCGGCGCCTGAATGCTCATGTGGGCTCCGAGCACGAGCCGTGCGGCAGCGATGGACCAGAGGAGCTCCTCGCGATCGGCGGCGGGCGCATGGGCCATGATCGTGCCGGGCTTGGGCACGAAATTCTGGATGATGACTTCTTGAATGTGGCCGTAGCGCCGATGCACGCCCTCGATTGCATGCAGCGCCTCGATGCGCTCTTCCCGGGTCTCGCCGATGCCGATGAGCAATCCCGTGGTGAACGGAACCTTCTGCCGCCCGGCCTCGGCCAAGGTCTCGAGTCGCACCGCGGGCAGCTTGTCCGGCGACCCGTAGTGCGGGCCGCCTTTCTCGGCGAGACGTTCCGCCGTGCTCTCGAGCATCAGCCCCATCGAAGCCGACACGGGCCGGAGCAGCGCCATCTCCTCGGGGCTCATGCAGCCCGCGTTGATGTGCGGCAGCAAGCCGGTACGGTCGCGCACGGCGGCGGCCACGTGGGCGACGTAGTGCAGCGTGCTCGCGAAGCCGTTCTCGTCGAGCCAGTCCCGCGCCGCGCGATAACGCAGCTCGGGACGCTCGCCGAGCGTGAACAACGCCTCCTTGCAGCCGAGTTGCGCGCCTTGCGAGGCGACCGCGACGGCCTCCTCGACCGACATGTAGGGACTGCGTAAGTGCCGCGGCGCCTTGGCGAACGTGCAGTAATGACACGAGTCGCGGCAGAGCTGCGTCAGGGGCAGAAACACCTTTCTCGAGTAGGTGATGAGCGCACCGAAGCCCTCATCGCGCAGCCGCGCCGCCTGGGCCGTCAGATCGCGCGCCGCGGCACGCACCAAGTGCGCAGGCTCGCGGGTTCGCACGCGAGCCCAAGCCCGAGCACGAGCTTCGCGAACGGCTCCGCCGATGCGGCGATCGAGCATACCCGCCAACCGGTGCAAATCCTCCGCGGCATCGATGTCGAAGGCCACCTCCGGCGCCGTGAGCTCGTGCGCGGCGGCGGCCGCAGCGCTCGCGTGCCGGGCGAAGCTGTCGGCACCGAAGCGCGGCTCGAAGGGTTGCGCGGGGTCGAGCAGCACCATGTTCGTGCCCGTGCCGTCCTTGCAGCGCACGAGACCGACCGCGGCGCCGGCTTCGCGCAGCACCGCAGTAGCGCTGTACCACGTCGGCGAGCGCCGGCGCGGACAGCAAGCCGAGGTCCGCCGGCATGAGAACGGCGATACGTGCCGAGCGCTCGGCGACGGCGGCGAGCCCTAAAGAACAGGCCTCGTTCAGCGAGGCGTCACGATCGTCGAGCGCCTGGGCGCCGCGCGCCAGCGCCGCGGCGGCGATGCGTGGATCGGGGCTGACCACGATGATGCCGTCGAAAAGCCCGCTGTCGCGCACGACATCGAGCGTGCGGCAAGCGAGCAGATAGGCGAACTCCTCGCGGTTCTCCTTGAGCAGCGCCGTCAGCCGCTGCTTGGCCACGCTCAGCCGCTTGATGGGCACGACCGCCCAGACTGCCGGCGCCGGCGCGGCGCGCGTCCGAGGCGGCTATTGCTGCGATCATCGAGGTCATGGCTGTCAGTTAACCGCGCTTCATGGCCGGTCGGCAAGCTCAACCGAATGCGCGCCGCAGACGCGGCGCCACTTGATCGGTGAACAGCTTGAGGAAGCGCACCTGGTCGGGTCCCGGGGCGTGGAAGACGAGATGATTGAAGCCGAGGCGCACGTAGGCGCCGATCTTCTCGACCATTTCGTCCGGGTCGCTCGAGACGATCCAGCGCGAGGCGGTTCGCTCGATGGGCAGCGCGTCCGCGAGACGCTCCATTTCGAGCGGATCCTCGACGTTCACCTTCTCCTCCGCCGACAGCGCGAGTGCGCCCCAATAGTGCGTATCGCGCAGCGCGCGTTCGCGATCCGCTGTCGAACGATACTTTCATCTCGATCATCCGGTCGAACGCGAGCTTCCGGCCCGCGATCCGATGCGTCGAGACCCGCCTGCACGTTCGGCAGCAGCGTCTCGCTGTACAGCGCCCACTTCTTGCCGCTGGTGCAAATGAACCCGTCGCCCTCCAGGCCCGCGACCTTCGCGATGAACGGACCGGCGCCTGCGACGTAGATCGGCACCGGCTCACGCGGCCGATCGTAGATCGTCGCCAATTTCGTGCGGTAGTACTGTCCTTCGAAGCTCACCCGATCGTACGACCAGAGGGTGCGGATGAGACGCAGCGCCTCGCGAAAACGCGCGGTGCGCTCCTTTTGCTCGGGCCACTCGAGACCCGACGCCGGCACCTCGTTCAAGGACTCGCCGGTGCCCATGCCGAGCACCACCCGGCTCGGAAACAACGTTCCGAGCGTGGCAAACGCCTGCGCGACGACGGAAGGGTGATAGCGGTACGTGGGCGTGAGCACGCTCGTGCCCATGACGATCTTGCCGGTGCGCGCACCGAGCGCGCCGAGCCAGGCGAGCGAGAACGGTGCGTGCCCGCCGGTGTGGCGCCACGGCTGAAAGTGGTCGCTGATCCAGACCGAATCGAGGCCAAGCTCCTCCGCGAGCACCCCGAACTCCAGCAGCTCGGTCGGTCCGAACTGCTCGGCCGAGGCTTTGTAACCCAGTTTGATCATGCAAATCTCCTCGCGGCGAGAGATAGCGCCGGTGCGGCTCCGGTGCAGTATCTTATCGCACCGGTCGAGAGAGGGTTTCGAGCATGAATGAAACGGCGCGGCAAATTGATTACGAGGCGGACGGTGCACACCTGGTGGGCTACTTCGCCGCGGACCGCGGTTCCGACCCCGGCAGGCGTCGGCCCGGCATCCTCGTCTCCCCTCCCGGCCCAGGCCTCGGCGAGCACACGAAAGGCGTGGTGCGGGGTTTCATAGCGGGCTGAAGACTCTCGGCCGCAGGACGCACGCCAGATCAAGGGCAAAGTGCTCGTCTGTCTCGGCGCGGACGATCCGCTGATCCCGCCCGCCGAGCGCGTCGCCTTCGAGGAGGAGATGCGCAACGCGCAGGTCGATTGGCAGATGCATCTGTATGGCGGCGCGCAGCACAGCTTCACCGATCCCGGGGCGGATGAGCGCGCGCGAACCATGGGAATCCAGGGCTTGAAGTACGACGCCGCGGCCGATCGGCGCTCCTGGCGCTCGATGCTCGAGCTGTTCACCGAGATCGGCTTCGACCGCTAGGGCTGCGGCGGCGGGCGGCGCGGCGGCGCGCGGCGCAACGGCGCCCGGCGCAAAAGGCTCAGACACAGTGCCGCGAGCCGGCGCCGATCCTCCGGCGTGCGCATCAAAATCGGCGCCGTCTCGAGCGCGGGGTCGTCCGCCTCGCGCGACGCCATGAGCCGCGCATCCTGCTCATCGATCAGCATGAGGTCGAGAAAGTCCCGATAACCTCTCGCGATCTCGAGCGGCGACACGTCGAGCTCGAGCTCCTGCATGATTTTCGCCGCGGGTCCTTTGACTGCGGCGCCGCCGATGAGCGGCGACACCGCGAGGATGGGCACCTGCGCGCGCACGAGCAGCTCGCGCAGCCCCGGCACGCGCAGAATGGGCTCGACGCTCAAATAGGGGTTCGATGGGCAGAGAATGATGCCTTCGAGATGCTCGTCCTCGAGTGCGCGGCGGATCTCGGCCGTGAGCGCAGCGCGTCCCTCGGCGCCGTAGCGAAAGCCGCGCGCCACCGGCCGGCAGCGATGCTTCACGAAATATTCCTGGAAGGACATGTCGCCCTGCTCGGTGAGCACGACCGTCGGCGCCGGCTCGTCGCACATGGGCAGGAGGCCGCTCGGCACGCGCATCTCGAGCGCGAGGACGCGCGCGATCTGCGTCAAGCGTCATGCCTTGCGATTGCAGCTCGCGCCGGTGCAAGTGCAAGGCGATGTCGCGATCGCCGAGCTGAAACCAGGTGTCGAGCCCGAGCGCCTGCCACTCGGCCTGCACGTGCCACGACTCGTTCGCGCGCCCCCACCCTTGCTCCGCGTTCGCAACGCCCGCGAGCGTGTACAGCACCGTATCGAGATCCGGACAGATGGGGAGGCCCCGATGCTCGAAGTCATCGCCGCTGTTGACGATGATCTCGAGCGTGCCCGGCGCGAGACACTGCTGCAAACCGTCGGCGAGCTTCGCCCCGCCGACTCCTCCGCAAAGCGCGACGATGTGTCCCACGCGGATTACCGAAACAGATCCTCGGCCATCGGCCGCAGCAGGTCCGCCGCCCGGGCAGACTCACGCCGCCAGGCGGCCGGCACGCCGCGCGCGAGCACCACGGGGCGCCCCTCGGCGCCCTCGCCCATGAGGAGCGTCGCCGCGCAGGCGAGCTGATCCGCCACCGGCGTTTGCGTGACCTTGAGCTTGCGGCCGAAGCGATCGTCCTCGCCGCGCCGGTCGAGCAAGGTCACGATGCCCGCCGCCCCGATCGCGGTCCCGCAAACGCCCTGCCGCCAGGGGCGTCCGAAGGTATCGGTGATCACCACCGCGGGCGTCGCCCCGAGCAGGGAAGAGAGCGCTGCGCGCAAGGTCCGGGCCGAGCCGTCCGGGTCTTGCGGCAGCAGCAGCGCCCTCGATTCCGAATCGGGAACGTTCGACTGATCCACGCCGGCATTGGCCATCACCAGCCCTAAGCGATGGCGGACGATGAGCACCTGCGGCGCAACGCGCACCACTGCGGTCGACTCTTGCAAGATGATCTCGACCAGACGCGCATCCTTGCCGCAGCGGGATGCAAGCTCGCGCGCGCGCGGCGATACTTCGATCGCGTCGAGATCGACGAAGCGCCCTTCCGATTTCGAGACGATTTTCTGGCAGACGAGCAGCACATCGTCGTCGCGCGCCGCGAGCTTTTGACGCTCGAGCGCCGCCGCGATCAATGGAGCGAGCGCCATGCCGGGGGTGACTTCGGGGAGCCCATCGAGGGCGGTCAAGGACAGAGCGGTCGGGCTCAAGGCGCCCTCAATATGCGCTCGAACATAATTCCTCCAGCGGTCATGCAAAATCCGAGCGGCGGGCTCCGTCGGCAATGGCGTTTATTCTACTATTAGGGATGCGCGGCCCCAATGACCGCCCAATCCATCGAGGTTGCACCATGGGAATCCGGGAATTGTTTGAGCTTGACGGTCAAGTGGCTCTCGTGACGGGCGCATCGCGCGGCCTCGGCCTGCAGATCGCCACGGCGCTCGGGGAAATGGGCGCGAAGGTCGCACTGTGCGCACGCTCGCAGGAGGAGCTCGAGCGTGCGTCGGCAAGGCTCGGCGCTGCGGGGATCGAGGCCTTCGCGGTGCCGTGCGATCTTTCCAAACCGGACGAGGTCCCGAAATTGGTCGATCGGGTGCTCGAGCGTTTCGGGCAGATCGACATTCTCGTGAACAACGCCGGCGCGAGCTGGGGCGGTCCCGCCGAGGAGCTCGCGCTCGCCTCGTGGGAAAAAGTGATGCGGCTGAATGCCGGCAGCGTCTTCCAGCTGAGCCAGCTGGCGGCAAATCGCTGCTTCATTCCGCGCCGATCGGGCAACATCATCATCATCGCATCCGTTGCCGCCCTGCGCGCCGATGCACGCATGAAGGCCGTAAGCTATTACGCCTCCAAAGGCGCCGCTTTGCAGCTCACGCGCGCCTTGGCGACCGAGTGGGGACCGCTCGGCATCCGCGTGAATGCGATCTGCCCCGGATTCTTCCCGTCGAAGATGTCAAATGGGTTGCTGCAGAAGATCGGCGACTCGGTGGTCGCGCAGACACCGCTCGGGCGGCTCGGCAACGACACCGACCTCATGGGCGCCGCTGTCTATCTGGCATCGGCCGCCTCGCGTCACGTCACCGGCCAGTACATTGCGGTCGACGGTGGAGCCTCGATCGCCTGATCAAAAAATCCCCATCGCGATCCCTGCGGCCAGGGTCGCGCCGATTTCCTCGCAGCGCTCGAGATCTGTGCGGGCGATCTGTTTCGGCCGCAGGATCGCCTCGGGCGCTTGCGCCTGGGTGCAGACGATCAAAGGCTCCGCGACCGCCCGCAGGCGCCAGCCGGTGGCGATGCGCTCGATTTGTGCCGCCGCTTGCCGCCCATCGCTCCCGGCACACACCAATGTCGCGTACGGCCGCCCATTCAGCCGATCGAGCGCCGCGTAATAGGTCCGGTCGAAGAAGTCCTTCATGAGCCCGGACATGGAGGCCAGATTCTCCGGCGTCGCAAAGAGATAGCCGTCGGCGGCGAGGACGTCCGCCGGGCCGGTGTCGGCCGCCTTGAGGAGGGCGACCGTGAGCTCCCGCTCGGTGCGCGCCCCGGCGGCGGCGGCCTCAGCCATCTGCCTGGTACCCCCCGTCATCGAGTGGTACACAATGAGCATCGTCTTCATCGAGCAACCCCGCCGCCTTAGAGCTATCCTACGGTAATCCGCGCATTTCTGGAGCGTGCCGATGAACTATCGAAAACTGGGCGCCAGCGAGCTCGTAGTGTCCGAAATCGCGTTCGGCTCCTGGTTGACGTTCTCGAGCGGGGCGAGCCGGAAGAACGCGATCGCCTGCGTGCATCGGGCTCTCGATCGCGGCATCACGCTGTTCGACACGGCCAACGTGTACGGTCTCGGCAAGGCCGAGAAAGTCATGGGCGAGGCACTGCACGGCGTGCCGCGGGACCGGTACGTGCTCGCCACCAAGCTTTTCTTCCCGATGAGCGATATCGATCGCGGCCTCTCCTGCCCGCAAGTCCACAAGCAGATAGATGCCTCGCTCGACCGCCTGCAAGTCTCCTACGTCGATCTGTATCAATGCCATCGCTACGACGAGCGCACGCCGCTCGAGGAAACCATGCGCGCACTCACGCAGGTGGTGCAGGCGGGCAAGGCGCGCTATATCGGTTTCTCGGAGTGGCCCGTCGATCGCATCGAAGCGGCACTCGCCATTCCGGGCGTCGAGAAATTCGTCTCGAGCCAACCCCAGTATTCGTTATTGCACCGGGATCCGGAACGGGCGCTCCTGCCGCTTTGCGAGCGAGCCGGCATCTCGCAAATCGTGTGGTCGCCCCTGGCGCAGGGTCTTTTGACCGGCAAATACGTGCCGGGTGCGCCGCTCCCCGCGAGCTGCCGGGCGGCGGATCTTTCGTTGAAAGGATTCATCAACACGAACTGGTTCAAGCCCAAGATGCTGCAGGCCATCCAGGACTTGAAGCCCTTGGCGGCGGAGGCGGGCCTCACCCTCGCGCAGTTCGCGCTTGCCTGGGTGTTGCGGCAATCAAACGTCGCCGCGGCCATCATCGGTGCCAGCCGGCCCGAGCAGATCGACGAGAATGTTGCTGCCAGCGGACACGCGCTGTCCCCGGAGCTCGCGCGCCGCGCCGAGGCGCTCATCGCCGCCGCATCTTAAGTTTCGTTAATACGCGACGCACCGCCTTCTCTGTGGCCTCGGCGTGAACCGATCGGGGAATCAGGGTTCTAACCCCGATCAGCGTTCGCCCTGAGGGATGGTCATAGATGAAGCTTTCGAGTCGTACCTTTTCACGCTGCGCCGCACTCCTGTTTCTGATGGGCGCGCTCATCGACACCAGCCTCGCCGGTGGGGCTGCATTCGACCTGTCCGGCCCCGTGCTCGAGGCCACGGTCACCCGCGCGGGCACGACGTTGCCCGCCTCGCAGGTGCCGAATCTCGCCGCGGGCGATCGGATCTGGATCCGCGCGAACTTTCCCGCCTCGCAGTCCGCGCACTACCTCCTGGTGACCGCGTTCTTGAGCGGATCCACCAATCCGCCGCCGGAAAGCTGGTTCGCCAACTGCAAGACCTGGACGCCCAAGTGCGCTCTCGATGGATTGACCGTGACGGTGCCCGCGGATGCGCGGCAGATGGTCGTCTTCCTCGCGCCCGAGACGGGCGGCGACTACAAGACGCTGGTGAATGCCGTGAGGGGTCGGCCCGGCGCTTTCGTGCGCACTTCCCAGGACTTGAATCAGGCCGAGCTCGACCGCTCACGTCTTGACCGCTATCTCGAGTCCATCCGCGCGCTGAACGATGCCGATCCCGGCACCCTCTCGCAGGTGGCGCCGCTGCTCGCGCGCAGCCTCGCCATCAAGGTGGACGAGAAATGCTTGGATCGCATGCCTACGCTGCAAGCCCCGTGCTTGATGGCGGGTCAGGAATCGCTCATCCTGAACGACGGCCACAGCACCTCCATCGTCGAGGCACTGACCTCGGGTCCCGAAGGTGATCTGGCGATGCAGGCGAGCTCCACGCCGCAGCTCGGTTACGGCTATTACAGCCCCTACATCGCCTCGGTATTGGACATTGCGAAAATCCTCGACTCGTTTCGCACCGCGCAGTATCAGTACATCCCGGCGCTCGCGACGCTCAAGGGCAACGATCTGCAATTGACGCTGAACGCCGCGCCGTCGTTCCACGATCCGAAGTCGGTCCTGGTCGTCGCCCTGCCCGCCATCGAGCCGGCTCAGCTGCCGCCGCTGCACGCGGTCGATCCGAAGGAGATCTATTGCGCACGCAAGACCGCGCTGGTACTGCCGGTCGAAGGCGCACCGCTCGTGTTCTCGACGGCCTATGCGCATGACATGTCTTTGAGCTTGGCGGGAGCGGGCAAGTCTCTGCAGCTACCGGCCCTTGCCGATGCCTCGCAGGGCGGATTCGTGGTCGATACGTCGGGCCTGCGCGGCGTGAGCCTCGGCGACACGGTGCAGGCGACCCTGCGTGGCTCCTGGGGATTCGAGCCCTATCGCGGCCCGACCTTCGTGCTGCGCAACGCACATGCCGTCTCGTGGCAGCTCGCTGCCGGAGACGAGTCGGCGCTCATCGTCGGGCGTCAGGACACGGTGCATTTGCGCGCCGACAGCGCGAGCTGCGTGGACAGCATCATGCTCAAGGACCCGGCCGGCAAGGAGCTCAAGACCGAGTGGAAGAAACTCAAAACCGATGAAGTGGAAGTGAAGCTGCCGCTGCAGGATGCGCAGCCCGGACCCATGACGCTCCTGGTCGGGGAGTACGGCCTTGCGCAGCCGCAGCCCATCGGGGTGCAGGGATTCGCCGAGGCCGGCCGTTTCGACGGCTTCGAGATTCATGCCGGCGATGTGCAAGGCACGCTCAAGGGCAGCCGCCTCGATGAGGTGGCGAGCCTTTCGATCAAAAACGTCCTGTTCACGCCCGGGGAGCTCTCGAGCCGGCAGGGCAATGACGAGCTTCCCATGGTGGCGCAGGAGCCGTCCGCCGCAGGCGAGCTCAAGCCCGGGCCTGCCGTGTCTGCCAAGCTCACGCTGAAGGATGGACGTGTTCTGCCGGTGAGCGCGAGCATCGATGCGGCGCGTCCTAAGGTGCTGCTCATCGGTAAAAGCGTGCAGCCCTCGGCGCTCGGCAACGACAGCAACATCCAGCTCGCCGACTCGGGTGAGCTGCCGCTCGATGCCACGCTGGTTTTCTCGATACGCGCGCAGGCGCCGGCGAGTTTCGCGCGCGACGAGAGCGTCGATGTGGCGACCGCGGATGAGAGCATGGTGGCGTCCTTGAGCCTCGCGAACGGCGCGCTCGCACTCGAGAATTCGCGCGTGGCGGTGGCGACGCTCACTCCGCTGAAGGCGTTCGGTGCCTCCTCTTACGGGCCGCTCAAGTACCGCCTGAACGCCAAAGGCGTCGCGAGCGATTGGCAGCCCCTCGCGACGCTCGTTCGCCTGCCCGCGCTCAAGGCACTCGAGTGTCCCGCGACGTCCGAGGTCGCGTGCAAGCTGTCGGGCTCTGATCTGTACTTGATCGATTCCATCGCGGGAGCCGCGGACTTCGGTAAGCCGGTGATCGTGCCGGAGGGTTTTCTCGGCTCCTCGCTTCCCGTGCCGCATCCCAGCGGCGGCACGTTGTACTTGAAACTGCGCGACGACCCGCAGGTGGTCAATCCCACGAGACTCGTCGCGGTTACGCTTCCCGCGCCCTCGCAAGCGCCTCCTGCAGCAGCCGAGAATCAGGGGGCGGGCCCGGGCCCTTGATCGGTGGTAGGTGTCGGCGGGTGGGCCGCGCGGCGCGCCCTACGCGGCCCGGTCCGGCACCTCCTGCACGCTCACCATCGTAAGCACATCGTAGGAGGCCACGGTCTCGCCGTTCTGATTCGTGATCTCGGTGTCCCAGGCAACCTCGCCCCATCCCTTGTCGGCGCGCAGGCTTTTTTGCGCGCAGGTAAGACGCACCTTGATTCGCTCGCCGGGTTTCACCGGCTTCACGAAGCGCAGCTCATTGAGCCCGTAGTTGCCGAGCACCGGGCCGTAATCCGGATCCACGAACAGTCCCGCGGCCGCCGAGATCAGAAAATACCCGTGCGCCACCCGTCCGCCGAACAGCGGGTTACGGGCAGCCTCGCGCTCGCTCATATGCGCATAGAAATTGTCCCCGCTCAGGGCGGCGAAGGCTTCGATGTCCTCGACCGTCACTACGCGCTCCGTCGAGCGGAAGGTGTCGCCGAGCACGAGATCGTTGAAGGCGATGCGGAAGGGATGCCGTCCGGGATCGCGCTGCCGGCTGCCGCGCACCCAGCGCCCGCCGAGCGCGGTGATCACATCCGGTGTGCCCTGCACGGCCGTGCGCTGCATGTAGTGCAGTACGCCGCGAATGCCGCCGAGCTCCTCTCCTCCGCCGGCCCGGCCGGGACCGCCGTGTACCAGCGGCGCGAGCGGCGAGCCATGTCCGGTCGACTCCTTCGCGCAGGCTGCGTTCACCACCAGGATTCGCCCATGGAACGGCGCGAGCCCGAGCACCAGGCGGCTCGCAACCGCATCGTCGGCTGAGAAAATCGAGGCCGCAAGGCTTCCTCCGCCGCGGCGTGCGAGCGCAACGGCATCGCTCTCGTCGCGATACGGAACGAGCGTCGCCACCGGCCCGAAGGCCTCGACCTCGTGCAGCGCCCGCGCCGTATGCGGGTCGCGGGACAAAAGAATCCAGGGCGAGACGAAGGCGCCGCGTTCCGCATCCGCGCCCTGCACCTCGAAACCCTCCGTGCGACCCACGATGACGTCGGACTCGCGCCTGAGCTCGGCAACGCGCGCCAGCACGTCGGCGCGCTGCGCAAGGCTCACCAGCGGCCCCATGCGCACGCCGGCCGTGCGCGGGTCGCCGACCACGATCTTGTCGAGCGCGCCCTTGAGCGCGTCCGCCGCCGCAGCGACGAATCCCGCGGGCACCAGCGCCTTGCGGATCGCCGTGCATTTCTGCCCGGCCTTCACCGTGATCTCGCGTACCACCTCGCGAATGAACAGATCGAACTCGGCGCTGCCCGGTGCCGCATCGGCTCCAGGATGCTCGAGTTGAGCGAATCGGTCTCGGCGACGAAGGGCACCGAGTGGCGCACGACGCGCGGATGCGTACGCAGCTTCGCGGCCGTCGCCGCCGAGCCCGTGAAGCACACCACGTCCTGACACGTCAGATGATCGAACAGGTCGCCCACGCTGCCGCACACGAGCTGCAGGGCACCTTCGGGCAGGAGCCCTGACTCGATGATCCGCCGTACCGCGAGCTCGGTGAGAAAGGCGGTGGCGGTCGCAGGCTTCACGATGGCGGGTACGCCGGCGAGCAACGCGGGTGCGAGCTTCTCGAGCATGCCCCAGATCGGAAAATTAAATGCATTGATGTGGACCGCGGCGCCCTCGCGCGGCACGTAGATGTGCTGACCCACGAACGTGCCCGACTTGGACAGGCCCTCGACGGATCCGTCGAGATGCAGCCGGCTGTTCGCGAGCTCGCGTGCGCCCTTGCTCGCGTACGCAAACACGGTGCCGATGCCGCCGTCGATATCGATCCACGAATCGTCCTTCGTCGCACCGGTCCGATACGACAGCGTGTAGAGCTCCTCCTTGAAGTCGAGCAGCCGCTTGGCCAGCGCCTTGAGCATCGCGGCGCGCTCGTGGAACGTGCGCACGCGCAAGGCGGGGCCACCCACCTCGCGGGCGTGCGTCAGCACGGCCGCGAAATCGAGACCGCCTGAGGAGGCGCGCGCGATCACCTCGCCCGTCGAGGCATCGCGGAGCGCCGTTCCTTCATAGCTGCTGGTCTGCCAGTCGCCGCATACATAGCTTTGCAATTTCACGAGCCTGACTCCTCGCGGCGCGCCCCGGCACACCACGCTTGAAAAGTGCTCCCGCTCCGCCCCAGCTCCTCGAGGAGCGGCGCAGACGCCCAGTATTTCCCGCCGAGTGTCTCCGCAAATCGATGCACGCCGTCGAGAACGACTCCGAGTCCGAGCGTATCGGCATAGAACATGGGACCGCCGCGAAAGCGTGGAAATCCATAGCCGTTGCACCAGATGGCATCGATGTCGCCCGGGACCGCGGCGATGCCCTCGCCCAGCAACCGCGCGCCTTCATTGATCAGCGCGAACAGGCACCGGCGGCGTATCTCCTCATCCGCGACCGCGCGGCGCTCGATGCCGAGGCGCCCCGCTTCCGCAGCGATCATCGCCTCGACCTCCGGGTCGGGCACGCGGCGCCGCGCGCCCTGGGGGTACAAATAGGCGCCGCGGCCGCTCTTCTGCCCGAGCCGCCCCGCCTCCACCAGCAAGTCGGCGACCCGGTAGTAGCGCGGGTCGTCCGGCAAATCCTTGCGCTCGCGGCGCACCCGGTAACCCACGTCGAGCCCCGCCAGATCGCCCACCGCATTCGGGCCCATGGCCATGCCGAAGCTCTCGAGCACCGCGTCGATCTGCGTCGGGCTCGCACCCTCGAGGAGCAGCAATTGATTCTCGCGGCCGTAAGCGTACAGCATGCGGTTGCCGACGAAGCCGAAGCAATTGCCCACCACGACGCCGAGCTTGCCCATGCGCCGCGCGACGCTGCGCGCGGTCGCGATCACATCGGGACTCGTGTCGCGGCCGCGAACGATCTCGACCAGTCGCATGATGTGCGCGGGACTGAAGAAATGCATGCCGACGACCGCGCTCGTGCGGCGCGAGCCTCTCGCGATGGCATCGATGTCGAGCGTCGAGGTGTTGGTCGCGAGCACCGCATCCGGGGCGCACAGCGCACCGAGTTGCGCGAAAACCTCCTGCTTGACCGCGAGACTCTCGAACACGGCTTCGATCACGAGATCCGCCGCGGCAAGGGCCTCGATGTCGCGCGCCGGGCGGATGCGCTTGCCGGCCGCGGCGGCCGCGGCGGCGTTCAGCCGGCCCTTGTCGACGCTCGAGGCGAGCACGCCTTGCACGCGCTCCATGCCCGCCGCGAGCGCCCGCTCGTCGCTATCGACCAGCGTGACCGCAAAGCCCGCGGTCGCGAGATTCGCGGCGATGCCCGCCCCCATGGTGCCCGAGCCCACCACGCCCGACTGAGCGCACGCTGCGCGGCGTCGCGTCGCTCTTCGACTCGCGCTCGGCGAAGAACAGGTGGCGCAGCGCGCGCGACGCCTCGGAGCGACGACATTCCTCGAAGCGGCGGCGCGACAGCGCCAGCGCCGTGCCGAAGGGCTCGCTACAGGCGGCCGCCACGCAGTCGATGATGGCATCGACGGATGCAACCCCCGGAAACTTGCGCTGTGCCGCGGCACGTTCGCGAGTCAGCCACGCGGGATCCGGCGCGCCGCCCGGCACCGCCCGATTGCACAGGCGCCGCTCCTCGAGGTCGGCTGTCTCCACCTCCCGCGCGAAGCGGCAGGCCTGCTCGAGCAGATCAAGAGCGCCGCTCTCGCCGTCGACGATGCCGAGGGCACGGGCACGCTCGAGGTCGATGGGATCGCCGCTCAGCATACGCTCGAGCGCCGGCGCGGCGCCGATCAGCCGCGGCAGCCGCTGCGTCCCGCCCGATCCCGGCAGCAGGCCGAGGCGTATCTCCGGTAGGCCGAAGGAGACATCGGGCGCGGCCACGCGGTAGTGGCAGGCGAGCGCGAGCTCGAAGCCGCCGCCGAGCACCGCGCCGTGCAGCGCGGCGATCACCGGCTTCGCCGCCGCCTCGATGCGCAGCAGAACATCGTTCAGGAGCGGTGCACGCGGCTCGTGGTCGAATTCGCGAATATCGGCACCCGCGACGAAATGCCGGCCGGCGCCGTGAATGACGAGAGCGCGTACCGCAGGGTCCGACTCCGCCGCCTCGACGGCCGCGAGCAGCGCCGCACGCAGCGGTTGAGCGAGCGCGTTCACGGGCGGGTGATCGATCACGATCACTTCCACGCGGCCGCGCCGCTCGCTGTGAATGGCAGTCTCGCCCACGCGCGCGCTCGCGATCAGACCCGCTCGAGAACCATGGCGATGCCTTGTCCGACGCCGATGCACATGGTGCACAAGGCGCGGCGGCCGGCGCCACGCTCGAGCTGGCGCACCGCCGTCGTCGCGAGGCGCGCACCGCTCGCGCCCAGCGGATGCCCGAGCGCGATGGCGCCGCCCTGCGGATTCACGTGCGCGGCATCGTCGGCAATGCCGAGCTCGCGCAGCACGGCGAGCGCCTGCGAGGCAAACGCCTCGTTGAGCTCGATGAGATCGATGTCCGCGAGGGTCATGCCGAGCCGCGCGAGCACCTTGCGCGTGGCGGCGACGGGTCCCATGCCCATGATGCGCGGCTCGACCCCGGCCACGGCCGTCCCCACGACGCGGGCCCGGGGCTTGAGACCGAAGCGCTTGACCGCGCTCTCGGAGGCGAGCAGCAAGGCGCAGGATCCGTCGTTCACGCCGGACGCATTGCCGGCCGTCACCGTGCCGCCGGTGCGAAACGGAGTCGGTAGCTTCGCGAGCGCCTCGAGGCTCGTCTCGCGCGGGTGCTCGTCGACCGTCACCAGCGTGGTCTCGCCGCGCTTTGCGGGAACGGCGACGCCGACGATCTCCTCGGCGAAGTAGCCCGCTTTCTGCGCGGCGAGCGCGCGCTGCTGGCTGCGCAGCGCGAACTTGTCCTGGTCCTCGCGCGCGATACGAAAATCGTGGGCGACGTTCTCGCCCGTCTCCGGCATCGAGTCGACGCCGTACATCTGTTTGAGGAGCGGATTCACGAACCGCCAGCCGATGGTCGTGTCGTGGAGCTGCACATCGCGCGCAAAGGCGCTCGCGCTCTTCGACAGGACGTAGGGCGCACGGCTCATGCTCTCCACACCGCCGGCGAGCAGCACGTCGCCCTCGCCGCAGCGAATCGCGCGAGCGGCGCTCGCCACGGCATCGAGCCCCGATCCGCACAAGCGATTCAGCGTCGCGCCCGGCACGTCCACGGGCAAACCGGCGAGCAACACGCTCATGCGCGCGACGTTGCGGTTGTCCTCGCCCGCCTGATTCGCGCAGCCGAGGATCACATCGTCGATGGCCTTCGGATCGACACCCTCGTTTCGCCGCATGAGCTCGCGCAGCACCACCGCGGCGAGGTCGTCGGGGCGCACCGCCGAGAGCGCGCCGGCATAGCGCCCGATGGGCGTTCGAATCGCATCGCAAATGAAAGCATCCGTCATGTTTGCAGTCCTCAACGCCCCGTGAAATTTGGCGTGCGCTTGGCCGTGAAGGCGGCCACGCCTTCGGCATAATCTTGCGAGCGGCCGAGCTCGCGCTGCGCGTCGCGCTCGAGGTCGAGCTGCTCAGCGAGCGAATGCTGCCAGCTCGAGCGGATCGCGGCCTTGGTCGCCGCCAGCCCGCGCGTGGGGGCGGCGGCGAGCTGCGCCGCGAGTGCATCGACGGCCGCGGGGAATTCCGCATCGTCGACGCAGCGCCAGATCATTCCCCAGGCGGCGGCTTGCTCGGCCGAGAGCTTTTCCCCGAGCAGCGTCAGGCCGAGTGCGCGTGCGCTGCCCACGAGGCGCGGCAGGCTCCAGGTGCCGCCCGAGTCCGGAATCAACCCCAGCCGGCAAAATGCCTGCACGAAGCTCGCCGAACGCGCCGCCACGACGAGATCGCAGGCGAGCGCGATGTTCGCGCCGGCGCCGGCCGCGACGCCGTTCACTGCCGCGATCACCGGCATCGGCAGCTCCTGCAAGCGTCAAGACGAGCGGCTTGTAGTAGCGCTCGATCGACTCGCCGAGATCGACGCCTTGCGTGCCCGGCGCCACGGCCCGGTCCGCGAGGTCCTGGCCGGCGCAAAATCCGCGGCCGGCGCCGCTCAGCACCAGCACCCGCGCGCCCTGTCCGCGCACGCTCTGCAAGGCACGCTGCACTTCCTCGTGCATGCGCACGTTGAAGCTGTTGAGCTTGTCGGGACGATTCAAGGTGAGCCGTGCGATGCCCCCCTCGAGGGACAACAGGATGGTCTCGTAAGAGGCGTCATTTTTCGTCATAGGTCAGCTCCAGCGAGGCGGTGAGGGGACGAGCCTGACAGCAAAGGATGAAACCCGCATCGACTTCCCAGGGCTCGAGCGCGATGTTGTGCGCCATGACGGCGCTGACCCGACTTGACCTTGGTCCGGCAGGTCGCGCAAATTCCTGCTCGGCACGAGAACGGCAAATCGAGCCCGGCCCGTTCGGCTGCCGCGAGCACCGAGGCATCTGTGGGAGCCATCGGAAAGCTGCGGCGGCGCCCGTCCATGACCACCGAGATCTGCGCCAGCACCTCGCCGGGCGGCAGCTCGGCGGCGTTCGCCGCAGCCGTGCGCGCTGCGCCGGCGCGCCGCGGGCGTCGCTGCGGCGGCGAATCGCTCGAAACGCACCGGCGCGTTTGGATTCAGCCGTTGGATCGCGCCGCGCACCGCATCGACCATGTCGCCCGGCCCGCAGACGAAGTACTCATCCGCGCGGGCGATGTCGGCGAACTGCGCGGCGAGTGCCTCGACCTTGTCCGCATCGATGCGGCCGTTGAGGAGCGGCTGCCTGCTGCGGCTCGCGACTCATCACGAAGTAAACGGAGAACCGGCCGAGATGGCGATTCTTGAGCGCGAGCGTGTCCTCGAGGAACATGGTGCGGCTCATGCTGCGATTGCCGTAGATCAAGGTGAAGCGGCTCGCGGGCTCGCGCGCCAGGATATCCGCGGCGAGGGACAGCACCGGCGTGATGCCGCTGCCCGCGGCGAAGGCAACGTAGGCGCGGGCGCGCGACGCATCGACGGCGGTACGGAATCGCCCCATGGGCGTGCCCACCTCGAGCCGCTCGCCGGGCGAGAGGCGCGTGGCGAGATCGCGCGACATGCGCCCGCCGGTTTGCTCGCGCACCCCGATGCGCAGTTCCGCCGCGCCCGGCGGCGTCACGATGGAATAGGTGCGCCGCTCCTCGCGGCCGTCGATCACGACGCCGCAGCGTCACGTACTGACCGGCGTCGTGCTTGAAGTGACCGCGCAGCGCCTCCGGGACGGCGAGCCGCACGCAAACGGCATCCTCGGCGATGCGGTCGACGGCGGTCACTTCGAGCGGATGGAAAGTGAGCACGCGATTCCCGTCAGATGCACTTGAAGCGCTCGAACGGCTCCAGACAGTCGAGACAGCGGTGCAGCGCCTTGCACGGCGTCGAGCCGAATTCGCTGATCGTTTCGGTTCTCGCCGAGCGGCATCGGGGACAGGCGACGGCGCAGGCCTGCGAGCCGAGGCGCGCCAGGACGCACGACTCCGCGGCGGGCGCCGGCGGGACGATGCCGTACTGCGTCGAGCTTGCGCCGCCCCTCGGCGAGTGATCCAGTCGCTGGTCCACGCAGGCGCGAGCACGTGCCGCACCGCGAACTCGCCCGACGGCCGCGCGTCCTCGAGCGCGCGCCGCGCGAGCTCCGCGATGTGATCGGTCGCCGGGCAACCGGTATAGGTGGGTGAGAGTCCCACGTCGAGCACCCGTCCGCTCGCATGTTCACGAAGCGCACGATGCCGAGATCCGCGAGCGTGAGCGCCGGCAGCTCCGGGTCGGGCACCGCCGCCAGCGCGCGCCAGGCGGCCTGCACCCGCGCCTCGTCCTCCGCGCCCGGCACCGGCCGGCGCAGCCGCCGCGCTCACCAGCGAGCTCCCGGATACGCGCGTTGCAGGTATTGCATCTCGGCGAGGAGATAGCCGAGATGCTCGCTGTGCTCGCCCCGCTTGCCGAACCACGTAAAAGGTCGATCGGCCGGACGATCGAGCGTCGCCTCGGCGAGCACCTCGTCGATGTGCCGGTTCCACGCGCTCCGCAACTCCTCGAGAGACGGCGCGATGCCGTGCTCGGCCATCTCGCGATCGAGCGCATCGGCCTCGAACAGCTCCACCGTGTACGGCCAGAGCCGCTCGAGCGCTCGCTGCGCGCGGGCGTGGCTCTCCGCCGTGCCGTCGCCGAGGCGCACCAGCCAGCCCGAGCTGTAGCGCAAGTGATAGCGCGTCTCTTTCACCGCTTTCTCGGCGATCGGCGGCGAGGCGCTCGTCGCGCGAGCTCGTCAGCCGCTCGTAGAGCGCGAGCTGAAACGCGTCGAGCAGCACCTGGCGCACGATGGTCTCGCCGAAGTCCCCGTTCGGCTGCTCCACGAGCGTCGGATTCAAGTACTGCCCCTGCTCGCGCAGGAACGCGATGTCGTCCTCGCCGCGGCCGCGTCCCTCGATCTCGCCGGCATAGGCCAGCAGCAGCCGCGCCTGACCGACCAGGTCGAGAGCGATGTTGGCGAGCCCGAGATCCTCCTCGAGCGCGGGCGCATGACCCACCCACTCGCTCAACCGCTGGCCGAGCACGAGCGCCAGATCGCCGAGTCGCAGCACGTAGCGATAGAGCGCGGGCGCCTCGTGACTCGCGCTCACAGCGTCTTCACTTCCGGCGGAATGTCGTAGAACGTCGGATGGCGATAGATCTTGTCGCGCGCCGGCTCGAACAGCGCGTCGGCCTCCTCGGGATCCGAGGCCGTGATGCTGGCCGAAGGCACGGCCCAGATGCTCACGCCTTCCTCGCGGCGCGTGTAGAGGTCGCGCGCGTGCTCGATCGCCATGCGCGCATCGCAGGCGTGCAGGCTCCCGACATGCTTGTGGTCGAGTCCGCCGCGCGGCCGGATGAAGATCTCGAAGAGCGGCCACTCGCGCTCTCCGTGTGCATCGCGCTCGTTGCTGTCGGCTGACATGCGAAGGACTCCTCTGCCGTCAGGCCGCGCAGCTCGCGGCGCGGCGGCGTTGCTTCTCGGCGTGCGCCATGGCGGCCTCGCGCACCCACGCGCCCTGCTGCTGCGCACGCCGCCGCGCCTCCAGGCGCTCGCGGTTGCACGGGCCGTTGCCCTTGAGCACGCGCTCGAACTCGTTCCAATCGATGGCGCCGAACTCGTGCCGCTGCAGCGTCTCGTTCCAGCGCAGCTCCGGATCGGGCACGGTGAGCCCGAGGAATTTCGCCTGCGGCACCGTGAAGTCGACGAATTTTTGCCGCAGCTCGTCGTTCGAGAAGCGCTTGATCTTCCAGCGCTGCGAGTCGGTCGAGTGCGTCGAGGCGGCGTCCGGGGGTCCGAACATCATGAGCGCGGGCCACCACCAGCGGTCGAGCGCGCCCTGCGCCATGCGCTTTTGCTCCGGCGTGCCCGGCGCACAGCTTCATCATGATGTCGAAGCCCTGGCGCTGATGAAAACTTTCCTCGCGGCAGATGCGCACCATGGCGCGCGCGTAGGGACCGTACGAGCAGCGGCACAGGGGAATCTGATTCATGATCGCCGCGCCGTCGACCAGCCAGCCGATGGCGCCGACGTCCGCCCAGGTCGGGGTCGGATAGTTGAAGATGCTCGAGTACTTGGCCTTGCCGCAGAGCAACTGGTCGATGAGCTGATCGCGGCTCACGCCGAGGGTCTCCGCCGCGCTGTACAGATACGCGCCGTGTCCGCCCTCGTCCTGCACTTTCGCGATCAGGATGGACTTTCGCAAGAGGCGTCGGCGCGCGCGTGATCCAGTTGCCCTCGGGCAGCATGCCGACGATCTCCGAGTGGGCGTGCTGGGAAATCTGGCGAATCAAGGTCGCGCGATAGCGGGCGGGCATCCAGTCCTTGGGCTCCACCTTCTCCTCGCGGTCGACGCGGGCCTGGAAACGCCGCTCGCGCTCCGATTCGTCGAGGGGCGCGGCGAATCGCCATGAACGTCGAGCGCCTGGGTGTACATGGGTCCCCCGCGGATATCCCGCAGCCTGCCTGGATACGCTTCGGATCATCGTGACACAAAAATTGATGCAATATCAATTTTTTGTGTGTCATTTCGCGCCGCGCGCGCTACACTTTGGGCCCGTGGATGCCCTCCTGCCGCGCCTGCAAGACGCCCGCCGCCGCCGCCGCGGAGCTCGTCGCGCGTTTTCGGCGTCAGCGCCCGCCGCGCGCGGGATCTCTCATCGTGACCATATTCGGCGACTCGCTGCTGCCGCGCGGCGGCGCCATCGCCCTCGGCAGCCTGATCGAGCTCGCGGCGCCCTTCGGCCTCAACGAGCGATCTGGTGCGCACCGCGACGGCGCGGCTCGCGCAAGACGGCTGGCTCGCGGCGCGGCGCGTCGGCAAGCGCAGCGAATATCGCCTCACCGAGGACGGCCGCGTGCAATTCGCCGAGGCCACCGAGCGCATCTACGGCGAGGCCGGCGCGAACTGGTCGGGCCGCTGGACCCTCGTCGTGCTGCCCTCCCTCCCCGCCGCACAGCGGCAGCGGCTGCGCCGCGAGCTCGCCTGGCAAGGCTACGGAGAATTGTCGAGCGGCGTGTTCGCGCATCCGCAGCTGCGCGCCCTCGGCGGCGGCACCCGCGGCGACGCCGGCACCGGGCGACGGCGACGGCCGCGGCGACGGCGGCCGGCGCGCGGAATGGCCCGCCGGCACCCTGGTGTTCGATGCGGATCTCGCAGCACCGGCCACCGACGCAGTGCTCATCGAGGAAGGCTGGGACTTGAAGGCGCTCGCGCAACGCTACCGCGCCTTCGCGAGCCGCTTCGAGCGCGTGCTCGGGGCGCTTTCCGAACCGCCCGACCCCGAGACCGGATTCGTGCTGCGCACGTTCCTGATCCACGAGTATCGCCGGCTGCACTTGCGCGACCCGCTTGCTGCCCGAGCGCTCGCTGCCGCCCGAATGGCCGGGGACTCGAGCGGCGCTCTTGTGCCGCGCCCTGTATGCGGCCGTGTTCGCAGCCTCCGAGACGCACCTGTCGAGAGTGGGCGCGCAGCTCGCGGGAGCCCTGCCGTCCGCCGACGCGGCGGTGCTCGAGCGCTTCGGCGGCATCTCGCCCGCCTCACGCACGAGCCCTCACGCGCTACCGCTCGCGGCTCGCCGCCGCGCTCGCCCCCGCGCTAGTCCTCGCTCCAATGCTCGAGCGTCTTCACGACGTGCTCGAGAAAGCCGTTCGCCTGAAAGGCGTCGATGGCGCGATGATCGATGGTGAGCGTGAGATAGCACAGGTGCGCACCCCGATCGCTTCCCCATCCGGCGTATCCACGACGCACACGCGGCGCTCGACCTTGCCGACGCCGAGGATGGCCACCTGCGGCTGATTGATGACGATGGGCGCCGCGAGCAGGCTTCCGCCGACGCCGTGATTCGAAATGGTGAACGTGCCGCCGCGCACGTCTTGCGGCGCCAGCCGGCCGGCGCGTGCGGCGCCCACGAGCTGGCCGAGGCGGGCCGCCAGCTGCGGCAGGCTCAGGTGCTGCGCCTGATGGATCACCGGCACGATGAGACCCTCGTTGCCGAGCGCCGTGCCGACGCCGATGTTCGCATCCGAGTGCAGCTCGAGCGCGTCCTCGTGGAACGTCGCGTTCACGGCTGGGATGCGCCATCAACGCGCGCGCGCAAGCGGCCACGAAGTAGGCCGTGAGCGTGAGGCGGATGCCCTGCCGCTCGTATTCCGGTCGCATGCCGCGCGCGGTGCGCCTGCACGCGGGTGAGGTCCGCCTCGAACAGCGTGGTCACGTGCGGCGCCTGCGCGAGACTGCGCGCCATGTGCTCGGCCACACGCCGGCGCACCGCGCTGTGCGGGACGCGACGGCTGTCTCGACCTCGGCACCCGCGAGACCCGGGGGCGGCGCATTTTCGCGGTGCGTGTCTGCATCGCCCGTGCGGCGCCGCCAGGGCGGAAGCCCCGCTGCGACGGCCGGCTTTCTGATCGAGATGACGCTCCACGTCCTGCACCGTGATGCGGCCGTTGCGCCCGCTCCCCTTCAGTTCGTGCGCGGACAGCGCATGATCATTGAGTAAACGCCGCACGGCGGGGCTCAGCGGCTGGCGCCCTCCTCCGACGCCGACGACTGCGCGGGCGCCGGCGCGGCCGCGCCCGGTCGCTGCGTGGCTGCCGCCTCGGATGCCTCCGCGATACGCACGCGCGCGAGGATCTGACCCGGCACGACTTCCTCGTTCGGCTGCTTCAGGATCTCGGTGAGCTTGCCGGTGGCCGGCGAAGGAATTTCCACGGTGACCTTGTCGGTCTCGAGCTCGAGCAGCGGCTCGTCCTTGCGAACGGCATCGCCGGTGGCCTTGCACCAGCGCAGCACCGTGGCCTTCGTGCCCTCCTCGTTCTCGGGGGCGACGACGTCGATCTGACCCATGCTCAGAGCGTCACCAGAGCCGCTGATGGCTGCCGCGATGCCGGCGACGCCCGGCAGCACGGCCTCGAGCAGCACCGGGCTGTGCGGGCTCGGTACGTCGGGCATGGCAAGGCGCTCGATGGGCGCATCGAGATCGAAGAATGCCTCTCGCGCGAGCACGGCCGCGATCTCCGCACCGAATCCCGCCGTGAGAGTGTCTTCATGCACGATCAAGCAGCGATGGGTCTTGCGCACCGACGCGAGTGTCGCCTGTTTGTCCCACGGCGACAAGGTGCGCAGGTCCAGAAGATCGGCGTCGATCCCGATGCGCTCGAGCGCGAGCTCGCAGCGCTCGACCATCGCGCCCCAGGTGACGACCGTGAGCGCATCGCCGCTGCGCAGGAGACTCGCCCGGCCGAAGGGCACGACGAAATCGTCTCCGGGGTACGCGCGACGCGCTGAAGCGGAGTCGAGCAGCGCGCGATGCTCGAAGAATATGGTCGGATCGTTGCCGCGCAAAGCCGTGCGCAGCAATCCCGACGGCGTCCTGTGCATTCGAGGGCATGGCGACGCGCCAGCCGATCGCCGTGCACCCACTGCACCTCGTTCGATTGACTGTGCCAGGGATCGCCGCACTTGAAGAATCCGCCGGGAATGCGCACCACCATCGGCGCGGCAAAGCGATTCGCCGTGCGCCAGCGCATCGAGCCGCAGTCGTTCAGCTGCTCGGCCGCGGGATCGGCGTACTTGCGAAACTGGATCTCGGGCACCGGCATGAGCCCCGCCGCCGCCATGCCCACCGCGCGTCCGATGATGCCTTCCTCGGACAGGCTCGTGTCGAACACGCGCGCGACGCCGAACTTTTCCTGCAGTCCCAGGGTCGCGGCGTGCACACCGCCCTTGCGGCCGACATCCTCGCCGAACACCACGACGCGCGGGTTCACCTCGAGCTCGTGCTCGAGCGTGCGGCGCACGGCGGTCACGCAGGTTGATGCGCGGCACCTTGCGGCGTGCCGCCTGCTCCGAGCCGCGCGCGGGCAAGACGCCGTCCGCCCACAAGCCGCCCTGCGCCTGAATCTCGACGGCGCCGTCCTCCGAGGTCTCCGTGAACACGTAACGGCGCACGCGCGCGGGATCCGGCGCGCTGCGCTTCTCGACGCGCTCGCGCGCCTCTCGCGACCGCCGCGCGCGCACGCTCCACCGCGCCGTCCCAGGCCTCGGCGGAGAGCACCGCGGGCACGAGCTGCGCGCGTAGCTTGCGCCACGGATCGCGCTCCCGCTCGGCCGCGATCACCGCGGACCCTTGTACGTCTGGGTGTCCTGGCCCGAGTGACCCGACAGCCGCGGCACCGTGAGCCGCAGCAGCGCCGGGACCCCTGCCCGCACGCACGCCGCCGACCGCCTCGCGCATGAGCTCGGCGGCGGCCGAGCGGATCCGAGCCGTCGCCGTCGAGCACGCGCAGGCCGCGAAAGGCGCTCAGGTTGTGCGCAATGTTGCCGCCCGGGGTTTGCAGCTCCGTCGGGACCGAGATGCCGTAGCCGTTGTCCTCGATGAAGAAGAGCAGCGGCAGCCGCTGCGTCGTCGCGATGTTGAGCGCCGACCAGAAGCCGTTGGTGGCCGTGGACGCATCGCCGCCGTGCGCCACCGCGATGCTGCGCGCACAGCGCGCATCGCCGAGCACCTCCTCCCGGTAGCGCAGCGCCTGCGCCCACCCCACGGCCGGCGTGTACTGGGTGCCGACCCCGCCGCACACGGGCAGCGCGCACGGCCCGTCCCGGCGCGGCAAGTTGAACACAACGCCGATGTCGCGCCCCTCGCTCATGCTGCCGACGCGCATCATGCTCGAGGCCAGGGCCTCCTCGATCGTCAGGCCGAGCGTGAGCAGCAGCGGGCGGGAACGATAGTAGCCGCCAGCGCATCCCGAGCGCCGGTGAGCAGCTGCCCGAGAAGCACCTGAGTGACGTCATGGCCGCGCGCCGAGAACTGATACAGCACCTTGCGCTCGGGCACGAGGATGGACTCCTCGAGGTCATCCAGCGCGCGCGAAGTCGGCCACCTGGTGGACAACGGCTAGCCAGTCGGCTGCCTCGGGTGCGCCGCAGAGCTCATCTTCTCGACGCGAGCTGCCATATAAGATCGAGATTAATCCCAACAGCGACGCGATAAATCGCCAAAACGCCCTCCGTCAGGCATGATTGTTGGTGATAGTCGCCAATTTGGCGGCCGAGGGGCCTCTTCAGCCATGGACCTCGACCGCTTCGATGCCCGAATCCTGTCCGAGCTGCAGCGCGACGGTCGGCTGCCCGTGGTCGAGCTGGCGCAGGCCATCGGTCTCTCGGCGACGCCCTGCGCGCGGCGCATCAAGGCGCTGGAGTCGGCCGGGGTCATCGAGGGCTACACGGCCCTCTTGAGTCCGGCCCGCGTCGGGCTCGAGGTGCAAGCCATCGTGCACGTGAAGCTCACCGAGCACACCGATGAGAGCGTGGCGCGCTTCGAGCGCGAGATCGCACTGCTCGACGAGGTCACGCATTGCTACGCGATGACCGGCGCGTACGATTTCATCCTGCAGGTGTTCGGCAAGGATCTCGAATCGCTCAGCACCGTCATACTCAAGAAATTGTTGCGCATCCCGCACGTGCGCGATGTGCAGTCGAGCGTCGTGCTCGCCACCGTCAAGCGCTCGACGCGCGTTCCCTTAGGTCACTTGAATGAATCACGCTGACGTCATCGTCATCGGCGCCGGCATCGCCGGCGCCTCGGTCGCCGCCCATCTCGCCGAGGCGCGGCGCGTCTGCTGCTCGAGCGTGAAGATCGTGCCGGCTACCACTCGACCGGCCGCTCGGCGGCGCTTGTTCACCGAGATCTACGGCAACACCATCGATTCGCGCGCTGACGCGCGCGAGCCGCAAGTTCCTGTTCGAGCCGCCGGCGGGATTTGCCGAGGGACCGCTCACGCGGCCGCGGGGATGCCTTTACATCGCATCGCAGAGCCAGCTCGACGCGCTGCGCGACGTTCGCCGCGCTTCCGGATGTCGCGCCCGCCACCCGGCCCTTGGAAGTGCGCGAAGCGCACGCGCTCTGTCCCATTCTGCGCGAGGGCTATGTCGCGGCCGCTCTGCTCGAGCCCGACTCTTCCGACATCGACGTGAACGCGCTGCATCAGGGGTATCTGCGCCTGTTTCGGCGGCGCGAAGGCCGACTGCGTCACGAATGCGCCCGTCGAGGCGCTCGAGCGCGGCGCAGCGAGGCTGGACGGTGTACGCAGCCGCGGAGCGCTTCACGGCGCCGCTCGCTGGTCAACGCCGCCGGCGCCTGGGCGGATGAAGTCGCGGCGCTCGCGGGCCTCACGCGGGTGGGCCTGCAGCCGCGCCGGCGCACGGCCGTGCTGGTCGATCCGCCTCCCGGCATGGATGTCAGCCGCTGGCCGTTCGTGAACGACGCCGAGGAGCAGTTCTATTTCAAGCCGGAAGCCGGCTCACTGTTTCTCTCGCCCGCCGACGAGACGCCGGTCGAACCGAGCGACGCGCAGCCCGACGAATGGGACATGGCCACAGCGGTCGAGCGCATCGAAGCGGTGACCACGCTGCGGATTGCGCGTCTCAAGGCCCGCTGGGCGGGTCTGCGCACGTTCGCACCCGATCGCACGCCCGTGGTGGGGTTCTCGGACGAGGGATCGGGCTTTTTCTGGCTCGCGGGTCAGGGAGGCTACGGTATCCAGACCGCGCCCGCCCTGTCGCGCGCCGCAGCGGCGCTCATCATGGGAGTCCCGCTCCCCGAGGACTTGCGAAGCCTCGACGCCGAGCTCGCCGCGCTTTCGCCGCGGCGCTTCTTCGCCCCGCACTCCGTGGGTGATATCCTACGGGCGCCCGGACCCCTGACCGACTGACGGTCTTTGTCACGTAGCGCAGCATCATCACACAAGGATTCGTGTTCTCTCACTGAAAGGTGCGCTCATGCTTCATTATGCAGTCGTGTTCTTCGTCATCGCCCTGGTGGCGGCGTTCTTCGGATTCGGCGGCGTCGCGGTGGGGGCGGCCGGCATCGCGAAGATACTCTTCATCGTATTCTTGATCGGCGCGATCGTCAGCTTCCTGATGAGCCTCGGCCGACGCGTCTGATGCAAGCTATAACAGGAGCAAGCTATGGATCCACAGCTGGATACGTCCCAGGTGCGTAAAGTGAAAAGATACGCAAATGCGAGCATCAACGACTTCCTCGACAACGTGGATGATCTGACCAAGGCCATCAAGGACGTGGAGACTCCCGATATCGCCCGCGTCCGGGCCAAGGTCAAAATGGCTCTCAGCGCCGCGAAGAGCGCGCTGGCGGACAGCGCCTCCGCAAGTGCGCGGTCAGGCGAGCCAGATCACCAGGACCACCGACAGCTACGTGCGCGACAATCCCTGGCAGATCGTCGGCATTGCGGCCGTGGTCGGAGTGGTTCTCGGCGTAATGATGAGTCGTCGCTCCGGCGACTGAGCAAATTGATGCTAAAAGGCGTCTGCGGAAGCGGGCGTGTGGGACCAAAACGGCCCCACGCGCCTTTTTAGTCTGCGGCGCTTTCAGGCTCGGCGCCATTCGGAAATGCCACCCGGCTTGTCCTCGAGCAGGACTCCCGCCGCGCTCAGCCGCTCCCGTATACGGTCGGACTCGCGGAAATTCTTGGCTGCCCGCGCCGCGCGGCGCTCGGCGATGAGTTCCTCGATCTGTGCATCCGTAAGCGTCGCCGCTGCGCCGCTGTCCGCCGCCGCGCTTGAGATAAGCCTCCGGCGACTGCTGCAGGAGACCGAGCACTTTGCCCATCGCGAGGAGCGAGCGCGCCGCCGCGGCGGTGCGCGCCGCCTCGTCTGCGGCCTTGGCGATGTTGAATTCGCGCGCCACGCCGGCAAGCACCGCCATCGCCTCCGGCGTGTTGAAATCGTCGTCCATGGCCGCGTGAAATTTCTCGAGCGCCGGGTCGCCGCCCGATTCCTCGGCGCCTGCGGGGCTGGGCGTCGTGTCCTTCAGCGCCCGGTACAGGCCCGCGAGCGTCTCGTCGGCCTGCGCGAGCTGCGCCGCCGAGTAGTTGATGGGTCCGCGATAATGGCTGCCGAGCAAGAAGAAGCGCAGCACCTCCGGATCGCGCAGCGTCTTCAGCACATCGCGCACCGTGAAGAAGTTGCCGAGCGACTTCGACATCTTCTCCTCGTCGATGTTGACGAAGCCGTTGTGCATCCAGACGTGCACGAACGGCGAGCCGCACGCCGCGCAGGATCTGAGCGATCTCGTTCTCGTGATGCGGAAATTTCAGGTCCATGCCCCCGCCGTGCAGGTCGAAGTAGTCGCCGAGCAGCGTCGTCGACATCGCGGAGCATTCGATGTGCCAGCCCGGCCGGCCGGGGCCCCACGGCGAGGGCCATGCGGGCTCGCCCGGCTTGGCGTGCTTCCACACCACGAAGTCGAGCGGATCGTGCTTGAACTCGTCGATCTGTACGCGCGCGCCGGCGCGCGATTCGTCGATGCGTCTTCCCGAGAGCGCGCCGTAGGCCGGGAACTTGCGCACCGAGTACATGACATCGCCGTTCTCCGCCCGGTAGGCGTATCCCTTGTCGATGAGCGTTTGCGTCATCGCCACGATCTCGGGGATGTACTCGGTGGCGCGCGGCTCGGCGTCGGGCGCTTGCAGGCCGAGCAGCGCGCAGTCCTCGTGCATGGCGGTCGATGAAGCGGCTCGCGAGCGCCTTCCAATCCTCGCCGTTCTCCGTCGCGCGCTGGATGATCTTGTCGTCGATGTCCGTGATGTTGCGCACGTAGGTGACGGCATAGCCGCGCGAGCGCAGATAGCGCTGCACCAGATCGAACACGGTGAGCATGCGCGCGTGCCCCAAGTGGATGTAGTCGTACACGGTGATGCCGCAGACGTACATGCGCACTTCGTTGCCGCGCAACGGCTTGAACTCGGCCTTCTTGCCGGTGAGCGAGTTATGTATCTCGAGCATGAGATTCGAGCCGGCGCCGCGCCGTCTCCAGGGGCATGAGCTTTAGAATGCGGAGCGAGCTCCGGTCCGTGCGTCTTACCGGTGAGCGCCACCCGCAGAGGCATGTAGAGCTGCGCGCCGCCTCGTCCGGTCTCTTGCTTGAGCAGCGCGGCGAGTGCGTGCAGATCCGGGCCCGATCGATCCAGTGCCGCCGCCGCCGCGGCGAAGAAGGCGCGCCCCGCGGCAGTGACGACACGCTGCTCCTCGGCGCCGAGCGGCGGCAACTCGCCGCGCACCACGGACACCCAGGGCTCCGCATCCGCGGGAAGCACCACGTTGTGGCGCACGAGCTCGACGAACGCCGCCGAGTCCGGAAGGCCGAGCCACGCGGCGATCTCGGCCGTCGACATGTGCCGCAACGTCTCCTTCTGCCAGTGCATGAGCTGCGACTCCTCGAAGCGCGCCGACGCGCGGCCGAGATGCTCCGGACGGAAGTGCGCGGGCAGTTGCTCGGGCGCAAGCCAGCCGTCGACGTCGGCCGGTGTGCCCCAGGCGGAACAGATGATTGAGAAGCGCCGCCGGCAGGAAGCCGCGCTCGCGGAACTCCCGCACGCTGGTGCTGCCGTGCCGCTTCGACAGGGGCGCGCCGTCCGCGCCGACCAGCAAGCCGACGTGGCCGTAGGCGGGCCGCCGCATGCCGAGTGCGTCGAGCAGCATCAATTGGCGCGGCGTATTGGTGAGATGGTCGTCCCCGCGCAACACGTGGGTGACGCCCATCACGGAATCGTCCACGGCGTTGCAGAAAAAGAATGCGGCCGTGCCGTCCTCGCGGCGAACGATGAAATCGCCGATGTCGGCCGACGAGAAGCGCTGCGGTCCGTGCACGAGATCGGTGAACTCGATGACCGTCGTCGTCGGGGACGGCGAAGCGCAGCGTCGGCTTGCGTCCCTGCGCCAGCCGCGCGGCGCGCTCGGCGGCGGTCAGGGCGCGGCAGGTGCCGGCATAGCGCGGCGGCTTGCCCGCCATGCGCTGGAGCTTGCGCGAGAGCTCGAGCTCCTCGGGCGTGCAGTAGCAAGGATAGGCGCGCCCTTCGGCCTCCAAGCGGAGCGAACAGCTCCCGATACCAGGCACCGCGCTCGGACTGCAGGTAAGGCGCGCTCGGACCGCCGACATCCGGTCCCTCGTCCCAATCAAGCCCGAGCCAGCGCAGACTCCGCGATGAGAGCCTCGCGGTGGCGCGCCTCGCTCCGCTCGACATCCGTGTCCTCGATGCGCAAAATGAATCGCCCGCCGCTCTTTCGCGCCCACAGGTAGCTGAACAAAGCGGTGCGTACGTTCCCCAGATGCAAGGAGCCGGTGGGCGAAGGTGCGAAACGCGTGACGACGGGCGCGGACATATCTCAAGATTGTACCCATTCGAGTAGAATCTCGGCATGAAACAGCTAATAGTTGCATCCTTCGCCATCGCCATCGCCTTCCTTTCCCCGCTCCGAGCCGCCGAAAAGCCGGCACCCGCCCCGCCCGAGAAGACGGCCCCGCCCGTCTACGTACAGGTCGTGACCTCCGCGGGCAATTTCACCATCGAGCTCAACCCGGAGCGCGCACCGCTCACGGTGGCGCAATTCTTGAAGTTCGTCGACCAGGGCTATTACTCCGGCACGATCTTCCACCGCGCCATTCCGAGCTTCATCATTCAAGGCGGCGGCTACGACGCCGACTACAAGCTCAAGGGCAATCCGCCGAAGGTCGTGAACGAGTCGGGCAACGGCTTGACCAACCAGCGCGGCACGGTGGGCCTCGCCCGCGCGTCCGCGCCTCACGACGGCGACGTGCAGTTCTACGTGAACCTCGCCGACAACGCCGCGCTCGATCCGAATCAGACCCGCTGGGGCTATGCGGTCTTCGGCAAGGTCGTGCAAGGCATGGAGGTGGCCGATCAGATCAGCCTCGTGCCGACCGGTGCCAAGGGTCCCTTCAAGGAGAACGCGCCGCTCAAGCCCGTCATCATCGAGAAGATCGAGCGCGTATCGCCGCCCGCGGCCAATTGAGCGGCTGAGGCGCGGGACAGCCTCGGTGGCGATTCTCTTCATCTCGGATTTGCACATCGACGCGCAGCGCCCGCGAGATCACGCGGCAATTCGTCGATTTCCTGAAGCACGAGGCGCGCAGGCGCCGACGCGCTCTACATCCTCGGCGATCTGTTCGAATCGTGGGTCGGAGACGATGCACCCGACCGCCGGCCAGCAAGCCGCCATCGAGGCGATCCGATCCCTCACCTCCGGCGGCGTGCCCTGCTTCGTCATGCACGGCAACCGGGATTTCCTGCTGGGCACGCAGTTCTGCGCACTGTCGGGCGCGCGCCTGTTGTCCGATCCCCTGATCGTCACGCTCTACGGCGAGCCGGTCCTGGTGATGCACGGCGATGCCCTGTGCACCGACGATCGGCCGTATCAGCGATTGCGGGCGACCGTGCGGGACACCGATTGGCAGCGGCGCTTTCTCGCCCTGTCGGTCGAGCAGCGCCGCGCCCTCGCCGGCGCCGCGCGCGAGGGCAGCCGCGTGCACACCGCGGCGATCGAATACGCCATCGCCGATGTGAATGCCGCAGAGCGTCGCGCTTGCGCTCGCAGGCCGCCGGCGCATCGACGCTCCTGCACGGACATACGCATCGGCCGGGCTTTTATCCTTTCGCGATCGACGGTCGCCCCTGCACGCGCATCGTGCTCGGCGACTGGTACACGCAGGGAAGCGTGCTGCGCTGGGACGCGAGCGGGCCGGAGCTGCGCTCGCTGCCGCGCGCTTAAGCCGGCGCGCCCGAGTGAAACCGGAACACCGCGTCGCGGCTCACGATGAGCTCCGCCTCGAGCGCGGCGAAGGCGGCGATGCGCACCGCCGCGTCGATGCCCGCTGTCTCCGCGCGCCGCCGCGCCAGCCGCAAATACAGCTCGAAATGGCGCGCCTCGGCCTCGTGCAGACTCTCGAACATCTCTGCCGCCGGACCGCCGCAGCACGCGGCTCAAGGAAGCGAAGCGCTCGCACGATCGGGCTTCGATGAAGGCCCCGCAGATCATGAGATCGACCTCGCGCTCGGGCTCGCCGCGCGCGACCAGGCGCCGCAGACGCTCCGCATAGCGGCCCGGCGCGAGCCGCTTGGGCTCGATCGCGAGCCTGCGCAGGAGCTGCGCGACTTGCTCGTAATGACGCAGCTCCTCGCGCGCGAGCCGCGACATCTGCTCGGCGAGCTCGAGATCCTCGGCGTAGGCGAACATCAGGGCGAGCGCCGTCGAGGCCGCCTTCTTCTCGCAGTTCGCATGATCGACGAGCAGCACATCGAGCGAGCGCTGCGCGCACCTCGATCCAGCTCTGCGGGGTCGGCGCGAGCAACAGCGTGTCGACGGCGGGCGCACTCACGCCTCACCTCGAAGCTCATGCGGGCACCTTGAGCTCGGCCACGGCGTTCAGCAGCTCGCGTGCCGACTGAAACCGGTCCGCCGGCTCTTTCGCGAGCAGCCGCCTGAGCAGCGGCTCGTAGGCGGCGTACTGCGGCTCGATGGCGGGAAGCTCGGCGCGCTTGTGCTTGTAGATGACCTCCATGGCGGTCGATCCCGTGTAGGGCTTGCGGCCGATCAGCATCTCGTAGAACACGACGCCCAGGCTGTAAAGGTCGCTGCGCGCGTCGATGAGCTCCGCATGTCCTTGCTCCGGGCTCATGTAGTAAGGCGTGCCGAAGATCTCGCGCGAGCCCGTGAGCTCGGCGTCCAGCTCGTTCGCCTTGGCGAGGCCGAAATCGATCAGGCAGAGCGTGCCGTCGGCGCGCAGCATCACGTTGGCGGGCTTCAAGTCCCGGTGCAGCACGCCCACGGCGTGAATGGCGTCGAGCGCGCTCGCGATCTGCGCGAGAAAATGCACCGCCGTCCGCGGCGGCGAGCGGCGTCTTCATGCGCGCCCGCAGATCCCCCGCCGGGAAATGCTCCATGGCGATGTAGGCATGATCGTCGGCGATGCCGAGATCGTAGATGCGCACGATGTTCGGATGATTGAGACCGGCGACGATCTCGTATTCCTGAATGAAGCGGTCGAAGCCCACGAGCCGCTCGGAGACGTCCGGCACCTGGCTGAACACCTTGAGGACCACCATGGCTCCCGCGCGCTCGCTCTCCGCCAGATAGATCTTGCACATGCCGCCGGACCCGACCTGGCGGACGCAGCGATGGCCGCGAATCGTGAGCGAGCCGAACTTGTACATCTGGTCGAAGTCCGGGCGCGAGCGTAGCGCGCGTCAGCGACCTCTTTTGCTCGCGCGAGGCGATCGTGATGGCGCGCACCAGCCGCTCGCGGTCGACCTTTTTGCCGTACAGGCGCTGAAAGCCTCGGCGTGTCGGGCGGCACCTCGGGCGGCGCGGCGGCGCCCGGCGCATCCTGCAACAGCACCAGCACCAGGGGTGCGAAGTCCGCGCGCGACGACGAGGAGTGAGGCCAGGATCTCCGCCGACTCGGCGGGCGGCGCGCCGACCACGATCACGGCATCGTAGCCCGCCGCGACGAACTTCGCGTCGAGCGGCTGATCCTCTCCCAGGCGGTGCTCGAGGACGACGGCGTCAGACCATTCGATCTCGACGTGCTTTCTGACGAGCAGCCGATACTCGGGCCGATCGGCAATGACCAGCAAGCGCAGGCTCAAGACCGCGAGGCCCAGAGCCCTTGGGACGCAGGATCAGAGAATGTGGACGGACTTGGGTCCACGATTTAACGCATCGCGACGCTGCTGCTTGGCCTCGTCGGATCGCTCTCCCTGCAGGCGCTTCAAATATTCAGGCGTCACGTCCCCGGTGACGTACTCCCCCGAGAAGCACGATGTATCGAAATCCGTGATCTTCGCGTTGTCGTGACGGACCGCGTGCACCAGATCGGCGAGGTCCTGATAAATGAGCCAGTCGGCGCCGATGATGGCGCGCACCTCGTCGTCGGTGTGCCCCGCGGCCACCAGCTCCGAGGTGTTCGGCATGTCGATGCCGTAGACGTTGGGATAGCGCACCGGCGGCGCCGCCGAGGCGAAATAGACCTTCTTCGCGCCGGCTTCGCGCGCCATGTCGATGATCTGCGCCGAGGTCGTGCCGCGCACGATGGAGTCGTCGACCAGCAGCACGTTCTTGCCGCGGAACTCGAGATCGATGGCGTTCAGCTTGCTGCGCACGGACTTCGAGCGCTGCTCCTGTCCGGGCATGATGAACGTGCGGCCGATATAGCGGTTCTTGATGAATCCCTCGCGGTATTTGACCCCGAGGAGCTGGGCGACCTGCACGGCACTCGTGCGGCTCGTGTCCGGGATGGGGATCACCACGTCGATGTCATGATCGGGGCGCTCGCGCTTGATCTTCTCCGCCAGGTGCTCGCCCATGCGCAGGCGCGCCTTGTAGACCGAGATGTTGTCGATGATCGAGTCGGGACGCGCGAAATACACGTACTCGAAGATGCACGGCGTGTGGCGCGCCATGGCCACGCATTGCTGCGCGTAGAAGCGTCCCTGCTCGTCGATGAACACCGCCTCGCCCGGCGCGACGTCGCGCACCATGTCGAAGCCCAGCATGTCGAGCGCGACGCTCTCGGATGCGAGCATCCACTCCGTGCCCTTCTTGTTGGTTTCGCGCTTGCCGATCACCAGCGGCCGGATGCCGTTCGGATCGCGAAAGCCGAGTATGCCGTGACCGATCACCATGGCGACGACCGCGTAGCCGCCGCGGCAACGCCGGTATACCGCATTGGCGGCGGCGAAGACGTCGGCCGGGGTGACGCGGGGCGTGCCGACGCGCTGCAGCTCGGAGGCGAGTACGTTGAGGAGCACTTCGGAGTCGGAGCCCGTGTTCAAGTGGCGGCGATCCTCGCGCACCAGAACCTCGGTCAACTCGCGGGCGTTGGTGAGATTGCCGTTGTGGCCGAGACAGAGGCCGTAGGGGGAATTCACGTAAAAGGGCTGGGCGTCGTACACGCTGTCGGCCCCCGCCGTCGGATAGCGCACATGACCGATGCCGACGTTGCCCTTGAGCTTGAGCATGTGCTTTTGCTGAAACACATCGCGCACCAGACCCGAGTCCTTGCGCATGAACAGCTCGCCCGCCTGGCTGGTCATGATTCCGGCGGCGTCCTGCCCGCGATGCTGCAGAACCGTCAGCGCGTCATAGATGCGCTGATTGACCGCGCTCACTCCAACCATTCCGACGATGCCGCACATGAAGGACCTCCGTCTACCTGGGCCTGACCTTGACACCCGTGAGGCGCTCGAGCTTCGACCAAGGCTCGCCGCGCTCGCCGACCATGCCTCGCAGCCAATCGCCGACGGTTTCACCGTAGGGCACGAGCTTCGAGCGCTCCCACCACGCCTCCTGATTGAGATGCAGCAGCTCCGCACCGATGATCATCAGGCCGACGAGAACAGTGCCGCGCAAGAATCCAAACACCAGGCCGACCCCTCGATCCAGAGGCCCCAACCCGATGCTGCGCGTCAAGTAGCTGAGCAGCATGCCGCACAACCATCCGAATAGCAGCACCAGCAGCAAGATCACCACGCGTCCGATCCACGGCGCAATCTTCGGGTCCGCCAGATAGCCCCCGAGGTGCGGGATGACCAGCGGACCGAACTTCCAGGCCGCCCAGACCGCAACGATCCAGAACGCCAGCGACACCGCCTCGCGTACGAAACCGCGCAAGAGTCCGATGACCGTGGAGCCCAACAGAACCAACACAATGAGAACATCGGCCCCGGTCAAGCTTTCACCTTAACGCCTTGGCGCCCGAGCGCGCGACCCGGCGCATTCTACTAAACCCCGGCCGCACTGTCGTGAAACGGGCGACACAATCGCGAGCCTCGCCGACCGCGCCGGGCCGGCCGAGCCGCGGCGGGCCGGGCCGCCCGCCTCAGGACGCCGGTGTGACAATAGTCGCCGAATGCCCCTGCGCCTTGAGCTTCGCCAACGCACGCTCGGCGGCGCCACGATCGGCGAGCGGACCCATTCTCACCCGGTAGCGCAGGGCTGACCCCGAGCCGCCGGGCGCGACGTAGAACGACCCGCCCGATGCCTGCAATTGGTGCACGAGCCGCTCGGCGTTCGCTTTGCTGGCAAAGCTTCCGAGCTGCACGGCCCAAGCGTGGCGGGGCGCGGCGGAGGTTTCCTCGAGGCCAGGCGAACGGGTCGTCGTTGCCGACGATCTGGGGGGCGATGGGCTTGTTTCAAGCGGCGGTTGTGCGCCGTTCTGAGCCCTGAGTGTCGCGATGCTGGGTGCGCTCGCAGGAGCCGGCTCAGCCGCATCGGTCGACCGCGCCCCGGCACTCGTCGCGCTGCTTGCGCCGTTCGCGGCGGGCGTGCTCGATGCGGCAGCGTCCGGCGCCGGATTCGGCGCGGCGGCGGGCGCGGCCTGCGAAGCCGCACCGGCCTCGGGCTCTGCGGTTGCCCTGTTCGTCGCAAGATCTACCGACACGCTGCGCGTGGCGGTTGTGGGCAAGCCGGCGGCGAGCGGGGGCAACGCGGAATGTTTCGGACCGGACAAGAGCTCCGGCACGACGAGCACGATCACCGCCACCAGAATCGTGGCCCCGACCAGGCGTTCTTTGAGGCGACGATCCATCATGGGCCTTGTTGTGTTCATGGGAGAGGCGGCGGCACAGTATATTCGTGAAGTGTCTCGCTCGGCAGACGCGCTCGCGCCTCGAGCCAATCGAGTGCCGGCGCGACGGTGTGAAAGGATCCGAAGACGACGATCCGATCGCCGGCGCGCGCGGCCGCGAGCGCCGCCGCGCAGCCGGCCTCGACGTCCACGGCGATGTGGAGCGGCGCCCGCAGATGCGGCGCCATGCGCCCGGCGAGCGCCGCGCCGTCGGCGCCGCGCGCTCCGAGGGTCGTTATCATCCACCACTCATCGATCCTAGACCCAAGCGCGGCGGCAACGCCCGCGGCATCCTTGTCCGCGAGGATGCCGCACACCGCGAGCGTGCGGCCCGCAACCGGACGGGCCTCGAGATTCGCGGCGAGCACGCGCGCCGCATCGGGATTGTGGGCGACGTCGAGGACCCACTCGACGCCGGCGGCGCCGATGGATTGGAAGCGTCCCTCGAGATGCACGGCGCCGAGCCCGCGCGCGATAGCCTCGCTCGAGATCTCCGGCCTCGAGGCAAGCTCTTCCAATGCCGCGAGTGCGGTCGCGGCGTTGGCATACTGGATGTCACCCACGAGCGCGGGAGCCGGAAGATCGTCCAAGTTCCAGCGCGAGCCGCGATAGCGCCAGCGCTCTCCACAACGGCTGAAGTCGAACTCGCTTCCCGGGCGCTTGAGCGGCGCGCCCAGGGCCCGCGCCTGCTCCTCGACCACGCCGGGCAGGCTTGAGCTGCCGAGCACTGCCGGAACAGCCGCGCGAAAAATCCCGGCCTTCTCGCGCGCGATCGCTTCGAGCGTGGTGCCGAGGAACTCCTGATGATCGAGGCCGATGCTCACCACCACCGCGACCGTCGGGTCGACCACATTGACCGCATCGAGGCGTCCTCCCATGCCAACCTCGAGCACCCAGGCATCGAGCCCGGCCGATTCGAACACCAGCAAGGCCGCCAGCGCGTTGTACTCGAAAAAGGTGAGCGAGATGGCCCCGTCGCCGCCCTGGCACGCCGCCTCGATGCGCTCGAATGCCGCGAGCAGCGCCGCCACATCGACTTTCTCGCCGTCGATGCGGATCCGCTCGCGGTAGTCACGCAGATGCGGGGAAGTGAAGGTACCCACGCGGTAGCCCGCGGCCTGGAGAATGGCCGTCGCATAGGCGGCCACCGAGCCCTTGCCGTTGGTGCCGGCGATGGTGATGACGGGAACGCGCGGCTGGCGCCAATCGAGGCGGCGGAGCACGCGCTCGAGCCGCTCGAGCCCCAGATCGATCGCCTGCGGATGCACCCGTTCCTGGTGGGTCAGCCAGTCCGCAAGGCTGCGCAAGGCGCGAGGACCTCAGGCCGCTGCGGGTTCTTTGCCCATCAACAAGCGCAGCATGCCGCCGATGCGATCGCGCATCTCACGCCGGTCGACGATCATGTCGAGCGCGCCGTGCTCGAGCAGGAATTCGCTGCGTTGAAACCCTTCAGGGAGGGTCTCGCGCACCGTTTGCTGGATGACGCGCGGTCCGGCAAAGCCGATCAGCGCCTTCGGCTCGCCGATGTTGATGTCGCCGAGCATCGCCAGGCTCGCGGACACTCCGCCCGTGGTCGGATCGGTCATCACCGAGATGAACGGCAACCGTGCTTCCGACAGGCGCTTGAGCGCGGCGCTGGTCTTGGCCATCTGCAGCAGCGAATAGAGCGCCTCCTGCATACGCGCGCCGCCGCTCGCGGAAAAGCAGACGAGGGGCATGCGGTGCTCGAGGCAGTGCTCGATCGCGCGCACGAATTTCTCGCCGACCACCGACCCCATCGACCCGCCGAGAAAGCGGAACTCGAACGCGACCGCGACGAGCTCGAGGCCCGCGAGCGTCCCCGACATCACCACGAGCGCATCGCGCTCGCCGGTCTGCTTCTGCGCCTGGACGAGACGGTCCTTGTAGCGCTTCGAGTCTTTGAACTTGAGCGGATCCTCCGGCTCGACCTTGGCGGCGATTTCCTTGGTGGACCCGGTATCGAGGAACTTCAGCAGCCGGTCGCGCGCATTGATGCGCATGTGATGGCTGCATTTGGGGCAGACGTGGAGGTTGCGCTCGATCTCCGCCCGATACAGCACGGCATCGCACGCCGGGCATTTGATCCACAGACCCTCGGGCACGGAACGCGTGCGGCGCTCGGTCTTGATGCGCGAGGGAACGATTCGCTCGAACCAAGTCATGCGACAGTGTAACAAAACCGCCCCTTGGGCGCAGGAATCGCGTGCGTGGCAGGGTATTCCACGCGGCACAGATAAAGACCCGCGGCAGGCGCGGTCGCGCCGGCCAGGCGCCGATCGCGGCTCTCGAGAATGCGCTTCATCGCGGCTTGCGGATCGCTCTCGCCCTGCACCTCGAGCAACGTGCCGACGATGTTGCGCACCATGTGATGCAGGTAGGCATTCGCCGAAATCTCGATGCACAGCGAGTCGCGGTCCTCGACCACGCTGATGCGCTCGACGCGCCGCATCCTGGACTTCGACTGGCATTCGACCGAGCGAAACGCCGAGAAGTCATGCTCGCCCAACAGCACCTGCGCCGCCGTGCGCATGGCATCGACATCGAGCGGCCGGTGAATCCAGGTGCTGCGCCCGGCGCCAAGCGCCGATCGCGCGCTGCGATTCAAGATGTGGTAGCGATAGATCCGGCGCAGCGCCGTGTGCCGCGCGTGAAAATCCGCCGCGACCTCCCCGGCCCACTGCAACGAGATGTCGGGCGGCAAGCGGGTGTTGGCGCCGAGCACCCAGGCGCGCGGCGTGCGGCGAGCGGCCGGATCGAAGTGGATGACCTGCCCGAGGGCGTGCACGCCCGCATCGGTGCGCCCCGCACACACGGCGGCCACGGGCGCACCGGCCACGAAGCCGAGCGCCGCCTCGACCGTATCCTGCAGTGATTTCGCGTGCGCCTGCGACTGCCAGCCGGCGTAGGCGCTGCCGTCGTACTCGAGCAGCGCGGCCCAGCGCCCCGCCGACGCGGGCCGGTCGGCGCCGGCCGCAGATCATCGGCCGGGGCGTCGCCGCGGCGGCCGGGATCGGTCATCGGCGGCGTGCTCCTAGCCGGGCAGCGATTCGATCAGACGCGAGGCTTCCTGCTTCTGGCTGGCAGAGCCTTCCTGCACGACCTCTTCCAGAATGCTGCGCGCACCTTCCGGATCACCCATGTCCATGTAAGCGCGCGCCAGATCGAGCTTGGTGCCCACCTCGCTCATGGTGACCGGCTCGAGCTCGACGATGGGCAGCTCGACCGCCTTCATCTTGTTGGTCGAGGCCTGGAACTTGTTGGTCGGATGCTCGCTGCCGTTCATCGCCTCGCCGACGTCGAGATCGACGCGGCGACTGCGCTGACTCGCCTCGAACACCTCGTTCGAGAACACTTCCTCGGCGGCGCGCGGTTGCTCGACGGTATCGCCGCTGCCGAGCGCCGTGGCGAGTCGGTCGAGGTCCAAGTCGATGCTGTCGGCATTGATGCCGCGAAGCTTTCGAGGTCGAATCGATGTCCACCTTGTCCGGATCGCGGATGTCGGAGAACTCGACGCTCGGCCTTGACGCGTTGAGTCGCCGTTGGACTGGTTCTGCTCGCGCGGCATCAACACCGTCGGCGCGGACTCGGGCGGCAGCACCGCGGTCTTGATCTCCTCCTGCGGCACCTCGAGATCGGCGATGAACGAGGCTTCGAGCTCGCGCTCGAGCTCCGTGAGATCGCGGTCGCGCGAGTTCGCGGCCGCCTCTTCCATCATGCGCCGCGAGCGCTCGTCGAGACCCGCGACCATGGTCGGCGCGTCGGCCGGATGATCCGTCTCCTCGAGCGGCGAGAGCTGATCGCCGGAGCCGGAGGCGCCGTTGTCTCCTCGAGATGATCGAGATGCAGGCCGAGGTCGTCGATCGGCACTTCGGCCGTCTGGTCGGCGCGCTGCGGCGGCATTTTCGGCGGGCGCATCTCGGTGGTCTTGAGCACCGGCGACTCGGTGGTCGGCGCGTCGGCGAAGTTCGCGATTTCCGCCTCGACGGTCGGCTCGTCGCGCGGCGCGGCCACGCCTCGCGCCACGATCCGGGGTGTCGAGCGAGAAGTCGAGGTCCGGGCTGGCATGCAGTTGCGGCGATTCGTTGGTGTTCGCCGTGTCCTCGTTGACGCTCGTCTCATCGTGGCTGCGCTCGCCTTCCGGGTCGCCGAACAGATCGATGTCGACGCGATTCTCGCCGCCCTCGAGGTTGAGATCGACCAGGGCGCCGGCGCCGCGGCCGCTGCCGGCGCTCGATGCGAACAGCGCCTCGCCCGGGCAAATCTGCTTGCCCATGATGACGATCTTGTCCCACTCGCCGGCCGGTGCCTGATCGCGAGTCTGTGCGAGCTCCTTCGCGGTCTGCAGGAAGGCGTCCTTGTTGCCCCAAACGAAGTAGATCTCGAGCAGCTTCATGCGCAGGTCGCGCCGCTCGGGCTCGCGCTCGAGCGCGATGCGCACGAGATCGGCGGCCTGATCGTACAGGCCATAGGCCATGTGGAAATCGGCCTCGGCCAGCGGATCGCCCTGGTCGAGATTCACCGCGCTCTCGCTGGACATCGTGTCCTCGGGCGAGACGGTGCGCAGCTCGCCCGTGTCGCCGAAGCGGCCGGTCTCGGCGGTGAAGTCGGGCGTCGGATGCTGCCCGGTCTCCTCGACCACGATCGACTCGTTGCTGCGGTTGTTGCGCATCGCGCTGAGCCGCGCGGCCGACTCGTTCATGTCCGAGACATGCGTGTCGTCCAGCACCGAGCCGAGATCGTTCATCGAGCCGCCGGAGCTGTTCTTGCGCTTGCGCCAGGCGACGAACACGAGCGCGAGGACGATCGCGAGCAGCACGCCGAGCGGCACCTGCCAGTTGTCCTCGATCCAGTCGAGCCAGGAGCCGGATGCGGCCGGTGTCGCTGCGACGGGCTTCTTCGCCACGGGGGGCTGTGCGGGCGGAGGCGGCGGCGTCGCGGTCACCTCGGGCGGCGGCGGCGCAGTGGCCTGCGGCGGCGGCACGGTCGCGGGCGGTGTCGCCTGCGTCGCGGTGGCCGGCGGCGGCGTGTTCGCCCTACCGGCGGCGGAGGCGGCGGCAGCGGTTGAACGACCGGAGGCGGATTCTTGCCGGCCGGTGTACCGACGCCTTGTGCTGCAGCTCCGCGAGCTCGGCGTTACGAATGTCGATGAGCCGTTTCGATTCGGCGAGCTGGCCCTCGAGATCCTTGACGCGATCGCGCAGCGCCTGGCTATCGCTCGAGTTGCCGCTGCTCGGGGTGGCGGCGGTGGCAGTGGCGGCACTCGTGCCGCCGGCGCTCGGGCTGACGAGTCGCAGATGCCCGCCGCTATCGCCGGCCGCGGCGCCGGCGCGCCAAGCATCGAGCTGGCGATGCACTTCGCCGATCGCCTCTTTCTGGTTGAGCGCGGCGATATCGTCGGCGCCCGGGACCCGCAGCACCGCGCCCTGGCGCAGCACGTTGATGTTGCCGCCGAACGCCGCGGGATTCGCGCGATACAAGGCGATCATGGTCTGATCGAGGTCGGCGCGCGATTCGGCACGCAGGCTGTGCGCAATCTTGGTGAGCGTGTCGCCCTTGGCGACGGTCACCGTCGAGGGCATCGCTCCGGCGGCCTCGGGGGCGGCCTCTGCAGGCGGCGGGGACTCGGCGGGAGCGCTCGGCGCCTTGGCCACGGGCGCGGTCTCGCTCGACGCCGCGGGCGCGCCGGAACCCGAGGAGCGGTGCGATCGCGAGCGGCGACCCGATTTCGGCAGCGGTGTGGGCTCGGACGTTGTCGCGGATGAGGTCGACGGCGCGGTGCTGGACTCCGCGCCCGCCGCGGCGGCACTCGGAGCCGTCTGCGGACTCGACATGCTCGCCGTGCTGGGCGCCGTGACGGGCGCCGACGAGCCCGCGTTCTCGCCGGGGGTGTACACCGGCGGATCGAGCAGCACCGTGTACTCGCGCATCAGATGGCCGCGTGCCCAGTTGACGTCGACGAGGAAGGTCACGAACGGCTCGGGAATCGAGTCGGTCGAGTGCACGATCAAGACGTCGTGCCCTTCCTTGCTCTTGCCGACCTTGAAGGTGAACGAAGTGAGGAACGGGGGGCGGTCGATGCCGTAGCGGGTGAACGCCTCGCGTGGCGCGAGACTGGCCCGCAGGGCAGTCAGCTCCTCCGGGGTCGCGGCGATGATGTCGATATCCGCGTTCAGCGGCTCGTTCAGGCCCGAGTGCAGGTGGATCTCGCCGAGCCCTAACGCCCACGACGAGTTCGACCAGAACGAGGACACAGATAGAAGGCCCGCCAACAGCATTATGCGCGGCATCGTCACTGACATTTCGACTCCCAGAAATCGGCTAGGCGAGAGGCTAAACTTCATTGTCCAATAAGAGCTTGGAACGGAATTTTCATTTGCCTTCAACTGCCTTTGACATAAGCGAAACTATATCTTACCGGGCACTATTTACCAAAATCTGGGCCGCCGAAACTGCGTTATGTGCCGCACATTTCCGAACATTATCGGCGACGACCCAAAAATTTAGAGCCCGATCACGGGTCATATCCGACCGCACGCGGCCTAGGTATACCCTATCCGGGGCCGTGGCCAATGTGGCCGGCGTCGGAAATTCAGCGCTTGAGTCGGGATCTATGACGCTGATACCGCTGCCGCGGCGCAGCACCTCGAGCGCGGCAGCCACCGTCAGGGGCCGCTCGAAGGCGGCGTGCACGGCGAGGCTGTGACCGAAGAACACCGGGACGCGCACCGCCGTCGCGTTGATCGCGAGATGCGGCACGCCGAGCAGCCGACGCGTCTCCTCCCAGAGCCTGCGTTCCTCGCGCGACACGCCCTCCTCGTCCAGATGGTCGACTTGCGGGATCACGTTGAAGGCGATCTGACGTCCGAACGCCTTGCCGCGCGCCGTGCGGCCGCTCAGCATCGCCACCGTCTCGCCGGCGAGCTCGTCCATCGCCGCGCGGCCGCCGCCCGAAACCGCTTGATAGGTCGCGACCTCGACGCGGCTGAGGCCCGCGAGTGCGTGCAGCGGAGCGAGCGCCGTCGCGAGCGCGACGCTCGCGCTGCCGGGGAGCGCGACCAATCCGCGCGGGCCGACGCCCGCGAGCACGCCCGGATTGACGTCGGTCGCCACGAGCGGCACGTCCGGGCGCGCACGGAACGCGGGTGAGTTGTCGATCACCCAGGCGTGCGCGGCGACCGCCTCGGCGTAGCGCTCGGCGAGCGCCGTGCGTCCGCAGAAGAACGCGAGATCGATGCGCGAGAAATCGAACGCGGCGACGTCTCCGGCCTTGAGGTCCTCGCCCTCGCCCTCCTCCTCGCGCACCGCGCGGCCGACGTGCCGCTCGTCGTCGAGCGCGTACAGCTCGGCGGACGGGAATCCCCGCGCGTGCAGCTCCTGGATCACCGCCTCGCCGATGAGACTCGTGGCGCCGACGACGGCGACGCGCAGCGCGTGCGGGTGCCCCGCCGCTCACGGGCGCCCCCGCGTGATGTCGGGCGTCCTGCGCACGACATCGCCGCATTGAGCGCGGAACCTCAAGTAATGATCCATGAGCACGAGCGCCATCATCGCCTCCGCGATCGGCGTCGCGCGAAAGCCGACGCACGGATCGTGCCGCCCGGTGGTCGCGATCTCGCACGCATTGCCCTCGAGGTCGATGGTCGCGCCCGGGAACCGTGATGCTCGAGGTGGGCTTGAGCGCGAGGCTCACCACGATATCCTGCCCCGAGGAGATACCGCCGAGCACGCCGCCGGCATGATTGCTCGTGAATCCCGACGGGCGTGAGCTCGTCGCGGTGCTGCGAGCCGCGCTGCTCGACGGCCCTGAAGCCGTCGCCGATCTCGACGCCCTTGACCGCGTTGATCCCCATCATCGCGCCGGCGATATCCGCATCGAGGCGCTCGAACACCGGCTCGCCGAGACCGGGCGGCACGCCTCGCGCGATGACCGTGACCCGCGCGCCGATCGAATCGCCGGCCTCGCGCATGCGCCAGACGAGATCCTCGAGCTCCGGGATGCGGCTCGGGTCCGGGCAAAAGAACGGATTCCCGTAGGCGCTCGGCGGATCGACCGCCTCGAGCACCAGCGGTCCCATCTGCGCGAGATAGCCGCTGATGGTCACGCCGAGCCGCTCGTTGAGGTACTCGCGCGCGTCGCGCCCGCTGCCACGCGCATCACGGTCTCGCGCGCCGAGGAGCGGCCGCCGCCGCGATAGTCGCGCACACCGTATTTCTGCTGGTAAGTGTAGTCGGCATGGCCGGGCCGGAAGCGGTCCTTGATTTTCTCGTAGTCGCGCGCGCGTTGATCCTCGTTCAGCACCATGAGACCGATGGGCGTGCCGGTGGTCTTGCCGTCGAACACACCGGAGAGGATGCGCACCGTATCACTCTCGCGCCGCTGAGTCGTGCACTGCGAAGTCCCGGGCGGCGGCGGTCCACGTCCTTCTGCAGATCCGCCTCGGCGAGCGCGAGTCCCGGCGGACAGCCGTCGACGATGCACCCCAGGGCGGGCCCGTGGCTCTCGCCGAAGCTCGTCACCGTGAACACCCGTCCGAACGTATTTCCAGCCACGCGCTTAACTCTCCTGCAAATCGGCCGCCCGCAAAACGAACACCCCGCCACCGCCCATCGCTATCTCCGGCCAGATGAAGGGCAAGCGCGGGAACGCGCGCATGAGCGCTTTCTCGGTGTTGCCGACCTCGACCACCAGGAGCCCATCGTCGGCGAGAAACCGCGGTGCCGCGGCAAGATGGCCCGCACCGAATCGAGGCCGTCGGGGCCCGAGGCAAGGGCGATGCGCGGCTCGAAGGCGTACTCTCGCGGCAGGCCGCGCATCTCCGAACGCCCGACATAGGGGGGGTTGCTCACGATGCATGAGCTCGGATGGCGGCACGGCCGCGAAATGATTGGATCGCAAAACCTTCGCTTCGATTCCCGAGTCCGAGGCGGCGCACGTCGCGCTGCGTGACGGCGAGGGCACCGGGGGAGATGTCGACCGCGTCCACGCGCGCCTGCGGAAAGGCCTGCGCACACGCCAGCGCGATCGCGCCCGATCCCGAGCCCACGTCGAGAATGCGGCGCACGCGACGCCGCGCGATCCACGGGGCGAAACGCGCGGCGATGAGCTCCGCAATGGGCGAGCGTGGCACGAGCACGCGCTCATCGACGTACAGCTCGAGACCCGCGAAGAACGCTCGATGCGCTTCTCGAGCAGCGCATCGATGAGCGCACGGCGCCGCCGGGTCAGGGGCTTGCCGTAGACGGCGCTGCCTTGCTCGTGCGGCAGCCGCGCTGCATAGAAGACCAGCTCGGCGGCTTCGTCGCGAGCGTTGTCCGTACCATGCCCAAAATGCACGCGTGCGCGCGCGAGCGCGTGCGCACAGCGCTCGATGGCGCTCGACCGTCTCGGAAGCCTCCGGCTCGGGCGGTGTATGGGATAATCGGCGCATGACTCCTCGATTCGAAACCTGGGCCCGATCGGGGGCCATCGTGCTCATGAGCGTGGCCGCTCCTCGGCTTGGGCGCCGCACTGCTGTGGCGTTATTCATCATCGCCACAGATTGAGCTCGCGACGGGTACCTATCTCGCGGCCGCGCGCGCGGTGCCGGATTTTAGCCTGATCGATCAGCGCGGTGCGCCTTTCGGGCCGCGCAATCTCGGCGGTCACTGGTCGCTCATGTTCTTCGGCTACACGAACTGTCCCGATTTCTGTCCGACCACGCTCGTGACGCTCGCGGCGATGGAGAAGAATTTGCGGGCCGAGCGCGCGATCCAGCCGCAAGTGGTGTTCATCTCGGTCGATGCCCAGCGCGATACGCCGCAGCAACTCGCCAAGTATGTGCCGTACTTCGATCCGACCTTCATCGGCGTCACCGCCTCGGATCAGCCCACGCTCGAGGCGCTGGCGCGCAAGCTCGGCGTCGCCGTGGCGCTCGTGCCGAGCGCCGGCGGCGGCTACACCGTCGATCACTCGGGCGCGATTTTCGTGGTCGATCCGGCCGGCAAGATCGCCGCGATCCTCACCGGACCCTTCACCGCGGATACCTTGCAGGCGGATTTCGATCGCATCGTGGCCGTGCACGGATGAGGGGAGCGATCCGCGACCGGCTGTTCGTCTGGTTCCAGTACGCTCTGCCGCATCACGGCCTGTCGCGGCTCACGCTCGCGGCCACGCGCGTGCGCATGCCGTGGTTCCGCAATCTCCTGATCCGCGGCTTCCTGGCGCTGTTCAGCGTGGACATGAGCGATGCCGCCTGAGACCTATCCTACCGCTATGCAAGCTTCAACGAATTCTTTACGCGCGCCCTGAGAAACGGCGCGCGGCCCATCGCCCTGGGCGCCGCCGACATCGCCTCTCCGGTCGACGGCCGCGTGAGCGAATGCGGCGCGCTCCTAGGGGACTCGCTGTTGCAGGCCAAGGGCCGGCACTACAGCGTGATGGAGTTGCTGGCCGGCCAGGACTGGGCTGCGCGCTTCTCTGGCGGGTCGTTCGCGACGATCTATCTCGCGCCGTTCAACTATCACCGCATCCACATGCCGGCTCGCGGGCGCCTGCTCGATACGGTCTACGTGCCCGGGCGCCTGTTCAGCGTGAACGCGGCCACGGCA
>CAWDFR010000006.1:0-71734 GCA_963801685.1 uncultured Gammaproteobacteria bacterium | reverse complement strand
AGTCCGAGCGGGCCCACCACTTTCCCAGATAGCCGGCTTCTGATTCCCAATCAGCCGGCACTGGATTCCCAGTTAGCCGTTGCTTGATTCCCAATTAGCCGCTACGCTAGCGCCTCAATTACGCTATTTCCCGAGTAATCGTGTATTTACGCATTGCCGAGCCGCAAATCCGCACCGCTCTGCGTGACACTCGAGTCGTCGCAATTAGCGGCCCGCGGCAGTCGGGAAAAACCACTCTGGCTCGCCGCTTCGCCAAGCAGGGCCGCAAATACGTCACGCTCGACAACCAGTCCACATTGGCTGCCGCCAAAAGCGATCCTGTCGCCTTTATACGCGGCCTCGATCGCGCAGTAATCGATGAGGTTCAACGCGCGCCCGATCTGCTGCTGGCGATCAAACAAAGTGTGGACGAGGACCGGCGGCCGGGACGCTTTTTGTTGACGGGGTCGGCGAATTTGTTGACCGTTAAGACAATCCACGAATCACTCGCCGGCCGCGTGGAAATCGTTCCGCTGTACCCATTGGGCCGTAGCGAGCAGCTGGGTATCAAACATCCACAATTTATAGCAAAAGCGTTTCGAGGTGCGGTTCCCGATATGGCAGAAGCCCTATCCATGCAGAAGCTCTCAGACTGGGTTACGGCGGGAGGTTATCCAGAGGCTATCAAGCGACGTAGTGAACGTCGGCGCCAGGATTGGTACCGTGCCTACATCAAATCGATCGTCGAGCGCGATCTTCCTGAAATTTCCAATTTGGCAAAGCCCGATCAAATACCGCGCGTGCTGCAGATCGCGGCGCAATTTGCAGGGCACTTGACAAACCTTTCCGAAATTGGCCGAAGCGTCGGGCTCGATCACAAGACCGCCGACCATTATGTGCGCGTGCTGGAGCAGCTTTATCTTATCCAACGCGTTCAGCCGTGGTTTCGCAACGAGCTGTCGAGGTTAGTCAAGACACCGAAGCTTCACTTCATCGATTCGGGGCTGTTGACCGCAATGCGTGGGTATTCCCTATCGCGTTTGCGTACCGACCGAACTCTATTCGGTGCACTGCTTGAGAGCTTCGTATTCTCGGAACTACTCAAGCTGTCGGCATGGACAGAAGAGCGAGTTATGTTGTTTCACTACCGTGATCGCGACCAGCTGGAGGTCGATTTTGTTCTTGAGAACTCGGCCGGTGAAATTGTCGGTATCGAAGTGAAATCGGCCGCGTCGGTCACGCGTCGCGATTTTCTGGGATTGGAACGTGTGGCTAGCGCTGCTGGATCTGCATTTAAGCAGGGGATCGTTTTGTACGATGGAGCTCAAACGCTCTCGTTCGCCGACAATCTTCGCGCCGTCCCCTTATCAGCGTTATGGGCTTAATGGGCGAATGACCGACGTATGGCGACTCGGCCAGGAGGAGATACTCAGCGTATCGACTATACTCGCGAAAAGCCGCCATCGAACGAGCGGCAGATCGTCGAATCCGCGCTGGGGTTACGTCTTTGAAAAAGAATAAGAATGGTCTGTCCAGCACGGGGGAGCGTCTGTCGCGACGCGAGGCACTCGCTTTGCTCCGCGCGGCAGCTATCGTGACGCTCGCTAAGTCCCCTCGTCTCGCTGCAAGCGAATCTGCTCCTGACCCTGCCTCGATTCCACGTACATCAGACTCATGCAGTTTTCAGGCTGCGCTCGAAGTCTGCAGGTGATCGATAGTCGATCGCTGAGTGCAGACGTTTTTCATTGTAAAACCCTTCGATCCAATTCACGATATCAAGTCTTGCCTGATCTCGCGAGATGTATCGAAGCCGGTATGTGCGTTCGACTTCGAGCGTCTTGAAGAAGCTCTCCATCGGTGCAATGACGCTCCTATGTCAAATTTCGCGCGTAGCATCCGCGCGTCACGTTAAATTGCTTCAATAGCTTCCGGTAATCAGCGCTGGCGATATTCCACAGTCACAGTGATCATACGGATATGGCGATTACTTCGGCTGTGGGCCCGTACGTCGGCGCTCTATTTCGTCCATGATTGCGTCGACAGAGGGGTTACCCAGCATACGGCTGCGCTCGGCCGTGTAATCACCCTGACCGGGGCCGAACCGTTGCAGAAACCGCGCCATCCCCACCGGACCCATCGAGCGCGTAGCAGTGGCAGCTTGCGGGCGGCGCTGCACGCTGGCTTGGCGTCCTGAGTCAAACGAGTAGTTTCTGGGTCCCATTTCGGGGTCTGGAGACTGCAAATGCGCCAAAACGCGAGAGTGACATTTGCAATGCGCGATCTAGACCGGTTGAAGTGCATCCAGGCCGTGGTTGCTTGAATTCCTAATGTTGCGAGGGCGACAACGAATCCTCTTCTGCTTGGCGTATTTTCTCGATATCGCGCTGACCCTTGAGGAACGCTGTAGCACCTCCATGCATTTCGTCGAGGTAGGCCAGATACTCTGCCCTTCTGACTCGTTCTTCGATGAGGAGGCCGAGATATTCGTTAAGTTGGACAGGGGTGGCCGCAGCAAAATCAAATGCGCCCTCGGGATAACTCGTCTCAAATCGTTGCTCGAAGGCGACACGTTTCCGCGTCGCCTCCTGAGCAAGTTCTTTCAACGCCTCTGATTTCGCGACGCCCACTTCGGCATCGCTGACGATATTGATTTCGTCTCCATTCAGCAACTGGACGAGACCGCTCGCCTTGGCAGCGGAGAAGTTTCCGAGTCTGATGGTGTTTGTAGGAGGCATAGGCCGGTAGATCGGAAAGACGAGCTGCTGGTGATGCGACAGGGCCGCCTGCAACTGTTGGATGCGGGTGTTCAGATCTTTGATTCGTTGCCGGTTGACGACTCTCAGCTCATCCACATCGTGAAGGTAAAGGCTGGCGTCAGCGAGGATGCCCTGTCGCACATCGTGGAGTTGATGCTGATGATGGAAGTATTCGACGGTTTGCTCGAGGCCTACGGCGATGAGAAGGCCGATGACGATGGTGGCAATGTGGATGAAGAAATCGCGCCAGGTGCTGGCGGCGTGGTGGGCGGGATGGACGTCGAGCATCGGAGCTTGTTCCTTCGGATTCTCCCAGCTCTCGGGAGGCTGAATTGTAATTGGCGGCTGCGAGTATAAATGATCGGCAAGCTCAAAGAGGCAGCATGACAACTCCGTCGCTGCTATACGTGCAACGCTCACGGTTGGCCTGCGTCTGGGACGTTCTACCCGGCCTTTGAGAATTTGCTGATACCGCAGATGTTTGTCCGTTGTCAGCAAGACATCGAAGCCGGCCGCCTCTGCCGCGGCAATCAAGTCGCCGTTAGCCAGCCTATCCCAGCCGCGTTCAATTTGCTTCGACAACCTGGTAACTTTAGGTGCTCTATTGGAGTTACCCCGGGAGGGTCTGCTTTTGATGCAAAAAATCAGCGCCGAAACGCTATGCAAACCCGTCCGATTCGAATTCCCGGGTTTTAATTCGATTTCGCAATTTGCATTACCGAATTAGTTATCGTCATCGGGATACGTTGCGGCGGGACTGAAGGTATCGCGGGCTCTGGAGTACCAGACAACGATATCCATTTACGGGTAGGACTCGATTGGGATCAGGCGATTGAAAAGTCTCAGCCATCTAAGTTGGGCTCAGCAGCTTATTCAGTCGTTGAACCTCATCTGCCATGAGTTCCCGTGCCTCGCGATACTGTGCATTTTGCTGCAGCGCCTTTATAGGGGTGTCGAGTTCCGCGCCATTCATCTTGGGTACAAGATCTTCGATTTCTCCCAACAGATCTCTATAGGCGGCGTCGATTGCTAGAAGACTGGTTTCTTCATCACCACTCCACTCTTTATCCAATCGTTGAGTGATGTTATCCAACTCTCCCCAGAACCCGCTTTCAAAAGTCCCTCCACGCAGCAGGTATTCGAACCGCAGTCGCTGCCGCTCCAACCATAACGTCTGCAGCCTAAGATGTGTTTGCAATACTTGTCGTTGGCGTTCCGAGGACTTTATTGCAATTGTGCATCGCTGAAACGCCTTCCAGAATTCACTGCACGATTGCATGTATTCGCGAAATGTATTGCGGACGATGACGAACCGGGCGGAGTCGGTATCCATTGCAATTCAACCATTGTCTCTTTTTAGTCTACTGTACGTCGAGTAGTTACCCAGGCTTGGAATTCCGGATCCTCGAAACGATAGGCTCCGTGATCCACGCGCGCTAGCAGTTGCTGCTTGGGACTCGTAAGCCGGCGTAGCGATGTTCGTGGAGCGCTGACCGTCACGTTGGGAGAGCCCAGCAGATCTTTAAGCTGCTCGAGCGCGTGGATTCCATAAAGGTCTTGCACACCACGGGCCGCCAACAGCAGTATCGCGCGGTCGGCGCGGTTCAATTCCTTCCAAGTCTTGGTGTAACTCGTGTCGTCGTGTATTCGCGTCTGGATATACCGCAGTGCCTGCTCAGGCCCCTGGTGCTGGTAAATAAGATACCGCTCAATGTACCAACGAAAGAACTCGGGAGTTTCTTTAAGGGCAGCAAACGCCTTCAAGGCGTCGTCCAGACTCAAGGGGTGCTTTGCCACGGTGGCCAGCTGTCTTACCGTGGCAGCGACAAATTCGTGTCCCAGCAGCGGGAATGGTTCCACTGGTGCCCAGTTATAGAACGGGGCTGCCGCACGCGAAAACATCTCCCGCAGGGCCGCCTCCGAGGACCCTGCGAATAGCACCTTGATGCCGGGCTTGCGAATGTCCAGTCCGGCGCGTAGCGCGTGCGCTATTGACTTGTGTTCCGGCGCGGCAAGTACCTGGGCTTCGTCGATGACTAGTAGTAATCGCTTCTTGGCTTTGTCAGCGGACTGCAATGCAGCTTGGATTGCGGGGACCGCCGCCTTCTCCTTTTCAGCCAAGTCCAGCTCGATAGAACCTTCAACGCCCAACGGCAGCTTGCCGCCGCCTTTGAGTTTGCGAATCGGGGCGTTGAGGTCCGTCCAGAACTTGCCCAGTCCCTTGGGTTGAGTAGCCAGCAGAATGGCTGTCGCCAGCGCTTGCCCGGGATGGTCGGTGGAATCCCAGAGGTTGGTGTAGGCTGCCAGGTAGCCGTCGTGCATGGCTGCGGGAAGCAAGTCGTGCTTTAGAAATTCGCTTTTGCCCATGCGACGACGTGCAAATAAGCCGCGTGCCGACGTCAACCCGAGATCAAAACTCCGCAGATAGGATTGCGCGAGGTCGGGACGAGGAAAGTGCCAAGGGTCAGTAAGTGCGCTCATCGACATATTCTGACATATTTTTGTCAATTGACAAGAACCTGTCGTAATCTGTCGATATCACAATGAGCAAGTGGGCTTTGACCCGCTTTCATAATAGGGCAATATTGAAATTGCAATCTAATGTGCCGACGTTTCGACGGCAGTTCAGTCCCTGTAGGTGGTCAGAGCGTTCCCGAGGCCATCCTTAAGCGGGCCCAGCCAGGGCTCGTAATTCCTCCACTGGTCGACGCCTTCGCGGCTGATGGGCCGTCGCACCTGCTCGGAACTAGCCGTGCGCACGTTCCGCTCGGTCTTGTGAAACTCCAGGCAGGCCGGTTCGAAGCGCAGGCCACAGAAGTCCAGGATGCGGCGCACATTGCCCTCCAGATCCTCCACCATGTCCTCGTGGTGTACCGTCAGGATCCGCCCCGGCAACGCCTCGTTCCAGTGCCGCATGAGCTCTAGATAGTTGCGGTAGTAGTGCGCCATGTCAGCCATGCTGTAACTGAACTCCTGACCGCCCGAGAACAACTGCTTGAGATTGCCGAAGCAGCAGGCCATGGGTTCGCGCCGGGCGTCGATGATTTTCGCATTCGGCAGCATCAAGCGGATGAGGCCGATGTCGCGGAAGTTGTCCGGCAGCTTGTCGATGAAGTACGGGCGCCGCGTGCGGCGGTAGATCCGGGTGTCGGCCATGAAGCCTTCGCCGAAGCTGCGGAAGTCTCGCGGCCCCAACTCGGCCAGCACCTTCGGATAGCGCGGGTTCTCGAGGTCCGTGTCACGGCCGCGTAACGCCCTCACGATGCGTTGGACCTCCGCGAGTTCCTGGGTGCCCTCGACCTGCGAATGCGAAGCCAGGATCTGTTCGATGAGTGTCGAGCCGGAGCGCGTCAGCCCTAGGATGAAGATGGGATCCGAGTCCGCGACGCCCCAGCCCCTGCGCGTCTCGAAGAACTCCCGTGTGCACACTTGCTTCGAGAGCCGCACGTGGCTCTCGGCGAGCCTCTGCGGGCAACGAACTTCCGCGTGCTTGAGCGCATTGCCGCGCTCGTAGTAGACCCAAGAGTCGGCGTAGTCCTTCTGGTCTTCCAGGGCCTTGCCCAGCGCGAAGCACAGGTGATAGCGGTCCACAAGGGATGTGCCGGGTGCCGCTTCCGCCGAGCGCATGCGAGCGATGTCGTCGAGCGAAAAGTGATAGGTCTTGAGGTTAGCCAGGCTCCACCAGGCCTCGCCCGATTCCGGCCAGGCGGCGATGGCGGCACGGTAGCCCTGGATCGCCTCGGTCCGGTGCCCCTGGGCTCTCAGGGAAAACGCGATCCATAAGTGCAGCTCTGCGGATTCCCGTCCCGATTGGGCATCGCCCAGGAGCCGACGGTACAGGCTGATCCCGGGCTCATAGTCCCCCAACCGGATGCAGGCCTCTCCGTACTGCCGGAGGTATGCTCGGTTGCCCGGATCGAGCTCAAGCAACTGCTGGATCTCCTCGCGAGACCGCACGTACCTGTGTTGATCGAGCAGCGCGCGGGCGTAGTCGGCACGCGCGGCGCGGTAGCCGGGGGCCCGTTGTACGACTGCTTCCAGCAGTAGCTCGGCATCGTCCCGCAACCCGCGTGCGGTGCAGATGCGCCCCAGCAGGCGCATGGCCTCGATGTGCTCGCCGTGCCGCGTGAGGTATACCCGCAGGACGCGCTCGGCATGGACAAGCTCTCCGTCGGCGAACAGGCTGGCGGCCTCGATGATCTCAGGGGGCAGGTTGCGGAGCGTGGCGAGGCGATCCGCGATCCTGGCGGCGTTCTCTTCATCCCCCGTCTTAAGATACAGGGTGTGCAGCATTTGCCAGCTGGCAGGCAGGGCGGCGTTGAGGTTCACGGCCTGCCAGAAGGCATCGATGGCTTTCGGGGCATTGCGCAGAGCGGCGTAACAGTGGCCACGCTCCTCGTATAAGCGACCGCATCGGGGATGCAGCTGCTGTAGCCGCTCCAGCACACCCAGCGCCTCATCGAATTGGTTGAGCAAGCGCAAGTTCATGGCCTGCAGGTAAAGCTCGCCGCGGTTCTGCGGGAATTGCGATCGTTCCGCCGAGGAATTCATGACAACTGCAATCTAATGAGAGGGCAAAAAACGGGTCGGCACTCTGTGCTGCACGATTCTACAGCAGCTCCGAGGCGGAAACGTGTAGTCCAGCCGCAGGCGGCCGGCGCGTGCCGCGTCACAAACTCTTCACTTCAATTTAACAATTGAGCCTCAGCATCGTGACCGAGCCGCGTGGCCGCACGTAGCTACCACCTTGAGACATTCAACGCCTGGATTTCTATCCGGGGCAGGAGAGATTTTGTGGCAAATGATCGAAAGCTGACCGATCGTCGTGAATTTTTGCAGTTGATGGGCCTGGGCTCGGCCGCTGCCATGCTGAACTCGTCGATCGCCAAGGCGCTGTCCATTCCGGCAAACTTCAAGACCGGTACCATCAATGACGTCGAGCACATCGTCATCCTGATGCAGGAGAACAACTCGTTCGACGAGGTATTCGGTACCCTGCGCGGCGTACGCGGCTTCTCCGACCCGCGCGCGGTCAAGCAGAAGAACGGTAACCCCGTGTTCCTGCAGCCGGCCCAGCAGACGTTCGGCGGTCCCGCCAACGGCTCTCGGGAAAACGGCGTGACCTATGGCTGGCCCGCCAATCAGTTCGGCGGTGTGACCACCGATCTGGTGGTGCCGCCATTCCAGATCAATGCGTCGGCCGCGACCGCAGCGAACGCGCCCACCGCCGTCATTCCGACCGACAGCTTGAATCTGGTGTACCGTCCGGGACTGGACCACGGCTGGCCTCTCGGCACCGAAGCTCGAGACGGCGGTGAGTGGGATGCCTGGGTTCCGGCCAAGAACCCCCTGACCATGGCATACCGCATGCGCGTGGACGTTCCGTATCACAGCGCGTTGGCGGATGCCTTCACGGTCGGCGACAACTACTACTGCTCGTTCCGTGGTCCGACCAATGTGAACCGCTGCTACCTGTGGACGGGTTGCAACGGCAACATCGCGGCCAACATCCTGCCCAACGGTACCCCAACCGCCCAGGGCACCAACGGCCATGGCGGCGGCATCGTGCTCAACAACGGATTTGTAAACGGCTTTCCGCTGTCGTGGCCGACCTACCCGGAGATGCTGCAGGCCGGCGGCATCAGCTGGCGCATCTACCAGGATATCGTGGGCGACTTGGTGACGACCCCGACCGTCGTCGCCAACGACCAGGGCAGCGGGCCCATTCCGACGAACTCCGCTGGTCAACCGGTCTGCAATGGCAGTTTCGTCGGTACTTTCACCGACAATCCGGTGTTGTACTTCGAGCAGTACATCGACGCGCCCATGAGCTCGCCGCTGTTCCAGAAGGGCGCGACGGGCACCGCCCTCGCCTACAACACCCCCGCGCTCACGGCGCCCCGCGCTGCATGGGAGACCTGGGCCGAGGGACTGTTCGCTCAATTTCAGAGCGACGTAAAGAACGGTACACTGCCGCAGGTGTCTTGGTTGGTCGCCCCGGCCGGCTATAGCGAGCACCCGGCCTTCCCGAACGGCTACGGTGCCTGGTACATCTCCCAGGTCCTGGACATCCTGACGTCCAACCCGGAGGTGTTCAGCAAGACCGTACTCATCGTCAACTACGACGAGAACGATGGTTCTTTCGACCACCTGCCAGCGCCAGTTCCGGCGATCAGCACGGACGGCTCGGACGGTGACACGACGGTCAGCGCCAACTTCGAGCAGGTGCCGGCGGGTTCGGAGCCGGGTTTCCCCGCGCTGCCGATGGGTATGGGCTTTCGTGTACCGTTCCTGGCAATCTCGCCCTGGAGCAAGGGCGGCTACGTGAACTCTGAACTGTCGGATCACACCTCGGTCATCAAGTTCATCGAGAAGCGCTTCGGGGTGCATAACCCGAACATCACGCCCTGGCGCCGTGCGGTGAGCAGTGATTTGACCTCCTTCTTCAACTTCGCCAACCCCAACGGTACGAACCCGCCGCTGCCGAACACGTCCGCGTTTCTGCCGGAGGAGCTGCATTCGGCGAGCGGTTCCAGCCTGACGCCGTCGTCGACTTCGCAGATCACCTTGGGCATCCCGACGCAGGAGCACGGTGTGCGCCCGGCGCGCGCGCTGCCGTACGACCTGGAGGTCACCGCCGCGGTGAACGCCTCCGCCGGCACCGTGACCCTGACTTTCATCAATACCGGCCGCAAGGCCGCGGTGTTCACGGTGCGCTCGGTCAATGCCGCGGACATTGTGCGTGCCTACACCGTAGAACCGGGCAAGTCGCTGGCGGGCACCTGGGACATTTCGACGGTCTACGGTCTGTCGGCGTACGGCCCGAACGGCTTCTTTCGGCAGTTCAACGGCAGCAACGACAGCGCCTCCGCGGTGCTTGGCGTTACCCTGACGCACGGATTCGCGGGCTTAGGCTCGCTGGTGCTGCAGATCGCCAACCAGACCAAGAACCAGGCAAACGTTACGGTGACCGACGCCTATACGGGTAAGATCGTCCCGGCGATCTTTGCACGCCACGGCGAGGAAATTGTGTTCGACTGGTCGTTGGAACAGTTCCAGGGTTGGTATGACCTCGTCATTACGGTCGAGCAGGACCCGACCTTCCACTATCGCTTCGCGGGCCACATCGAGACCGGCCGCGAGAGCATCTCGGATCCGGCGATGGGTGGTCTCGTCACCCTGAAGGTTCCTGTCTGATCTGATGCGATGAGCGAGGTGTGCCGTCGCGGCCGCTGGTCCAGCCGCGGCGGCACACACCTCCATCGGGGGCCTTGATGAAGCCTACTGGCTCTGGTGGGCTTTCTTTGCATGCGTCCAGATTCTCAGAGCTATCGCGCATAGCCCTGCTTGACCTTCCCGTCATTGGAAGCGGCATGATTCATACCACCATGAATTCATCCACAACGGCGGAAACGACGCTGCTGGAGCAGGAAATTCCTCGCCTGCAAGAGCTCGCCCGAACACGTCATTACGTTGCGGCGCTGGCGGGCATCGACCCGCTGCTGGCTCGACACCCCGAAGACCGTGACCTGTTGTACCTGGCGGCGACGAACCTGCGCAATTTGAATCGGGTTTCGGAAGCGTTAGATCTCCTTCGACGCCTGGAGCAGCATCACCCGCGATACAGCCGGCTGCACCAGGAGCGCGGCCACTGCTACGTCGCACTAAGGGATGCCCCCAGGGCCATCGAGGCATTCCGGCGCGGCGTCAACATCAACCAGGCGCTGCCCGACAGCTGGCAAATGCTGCACGACCTATACCGTATGACTGGAGACCAGCACAACGCCGCCACCGCAGCCGAGCACATCGCGGTTCTACGGAGGCTGCCACCGCCCATCATCCAGGCAGGCAGCCTGTTTTCCGACGGCGATTTGACGCCGGCAGAAAGCATCATCCGCGCCTACTTGCTTCAGCACGGTGATCATGTCGAAGCCACGCGTCTGCTGGCCCGCATCGGTATCCAGCGCGACGCGCTGGATGACGCCGAACGGTTGCTGGAATCCGTCCTGAAGCTGGCACCGGACTACGGGGCGGCACGAGCCGACTACGCCGGTGTGCTGAACAAGCGGCAAAAGCACCTGCAGGCGCGGCAGGAGATGGACACGCTACTGCAGCTGGAGCCCAGTAACCGTCATTATCTGAAGCTATACGCGGCGGCCTGCGTGGGACTCGGCGATTACGAACCCATCATTCGCCTGTACCGCCAGATGCTGGCGGAAGGCGCTGCAACCAGAACCGAGACCGCGGACTTGCACCTGTGGCTGGCAGACTTGCTGAGAACCGTGGGTCGTCAGCCGGAAGCCATTGAGGAATATCACGCAGCCATCGCCGCCTTGCCGGACTCGGGCGAAGCCTGGTGGAGCTTGGCCAACCTCAAGACTTACTGCTTCGCTGAAGATGAGATCGCGCGCATGCGCACCGTGGAAGCGGTGCCGGCCATCGGCCTGGTAGACCGATACCACCTGTGCTTCGCGCTGGGCAAAGCGCTGGAGGATCAGGGTCGATATGAAGAATCTTGGGCGTTCTATGAGCGCGGCAACGCCCTCAAGCACGCCGAGATTCGCCACCTGCCCCAGATCACAGAGACCCAGGCCCGGCTGTCGACGCAGGTGTGCACGAAGGAATTCTTCGCAGCACGGCAAGAGTGGGGCGTGGCGGATCCGGATCCCATTTTCATCCTCGGCCTGCCTCGCTCCGGCTCCACGCTCATCGAACAGATCCTGGCTTCGCACCCCCAAGTCGAGGGCACCCAGGAACTCGCTCATGTCCAACGCATTGTCATGGAGCTGCGCGGTCGCGCCACAGACTCGGACACTCCACGCTATCCAGGTGTGCTGGCGGAGCTAACCGCGGAGGACTTCCTGGGCCTCGGCGAACGCTTCTTGACTGAAACGCGGGTGTACCGTCAGACGGGGCGACCGTTCTTCATCGACAAAATGCCGAACAACTTTCGCGACATCGGCCTCATCCACTTGATGCTACCGAACGCAAAGATCATCGATGCCCGGCGCGAACCCATGGCCTGCTGCTTCGGCAATCTCAAGCAGCTGTTCGCCAGCGGGCAGGAGTTCAGCTACAACATCACTGACATCGCACGCTACTACCGCACCTACCTTGAAATCATGCAGCACTGGAACATGGCGCTGCCCGGGCGAATCCTGACCGTGCATCACGAAGACGTGGTCGCCGACGTTGCGGGCAGCGTGCGCCGCATCCTCGACTTCTGCGGTCTGCCCTTGGCGCCGGCCTGTCTGGAGTTCCACAAAACCCCGCGCAACGTGCGTACGGCGAGTTCCGAGCAGGTGCGGCAGCCCATTAGCCGCGACGGCCTCGACCAGTGGCGAAACTACGAGCCCTGGCTTGCTTCTCTGCGGGGCGCTCTGGGCGATGCGGTGACGTCCTACCGAGACTAGATTGAAATTCCTATCCGCCGTCGATGGCCATCTCAGCGATAGACCGATCGACCCGGCGCGGTTCCTTGACCCTCGCAACTCTACATGCCTCCCAAGGGACGGTCGCGGATGGGTGCGCCGTGGTGCGGGTCGTGGAACCTGGTACGCTCTGTCTTGATGGGTGGTGATCAGAGCAATCGTTTCGATGTGAGTGAGAGGATCGCGCCGTCGAGTCCGGCCGGGACACGATCCGCCGAGCAGTTTGCACGCGCGCAGACCCTGCAGCGGCAAGGGCAGGTAACGTCCGCTCGCCAGGCCTACCAGGAAATCCTTGATGTCGAGCCCGATCACTTTGGTGCGCTCAGTGCGATGGGGATGCTCGCGGGTCAATCGAACGATCTGCAAGGGGCGGTGCAGTATTTCGAGCGGGCGATCGCGGTCGAGCCGCGCAGCCCGGGCGCTCAATGCAATCTTGGCCTCACTCTCAAGCTGCTCGGTCAACGGCAGGCGGCCCTCGAGTGTTTCGACCGAGCCATAGCGCTCGATGTCCGCAACGCGGTCGCTTATCACTGCCGCGCAGGCGCGTACAACGATCTCGGCCGTACCGGCGACGCATTGGCGAACTATGACCAGGCGGTCGCATTGAATCCAAAGTTTGTGGACGCCTTTTACGGGCGTGGCGAAGTGTTGCAGCAAAGCGGCCGGCTGCCCGATGCGATTGCCAGCTATGACCAGGCCAGCCGTATCAAGCCCGATCATTTCGAGGCACATGCAAACAAGGCGCTGGCGCTGTTCGCACTCGGCCGGCCCATCGAGGCCTTGGCAAGCTGTGATCAAGCTCTTGCGCTAAAGCCGAGTCAAGCGCCGGCGCACGTACTTCGCGGCAACATACAGAGAGCCCTCGAGCGGAGCGAGGCAGCATTGGCCAGCTACGACCGGGCTCTCTCCATCGACCCGGGCAATGCGGAGGCCCACTGCAACCGAGGCGCCACTCTGCAGCGATTCGACCGAATCGAGGAGGCTCTGGCCAGCGTGGAGAGGGCGATCGCAATCAATTCCAATTATGCCGAGGCCCACTTCCACCGCGGCTATTTGCTGCGCGTACTCAATCGCTTCGATTCCGCCGCAGCCGCGTACCAGACCGTTGCCGCACTGGCACCGGCTTTCGAGTTTCTTCCGGGCAACCGGCTCGAGACGAATTTGCACGTCTGTGACTGGAGCGAATACGACACCCTGGTCAGCGAGATCGCTGCCGGCGTCGAAACCGGCGCCCACGTCTCGCATCCATTGATCGTCATGGCGATGACGGGCTCGGCGCGCGTGCAACACAAGGTCGCGCGCACTTGGGCTAGCTTCGCCTGCCCGGCTAATGGCGCACTCGGCCCGATCGCGCCGCGCGCGCGACCTCAGAGAATTACGGTGGGCTACTTCTCCGCTGATCTTCATGAGCATCCGGTTGGACGTCTGCTCGCCGACCTGATCGAAATCCATGACCGATCACGGTTCGAAGTCATCGCATTTTCACTGGGCCCAAAGACCCCGGATGAGTTTCGGCAGCGACTCGTTCAAGCCTTCGATCGGTTCGTGGAAGTGCGGGAAAGATCGGATCTCGAGGTTGCCGCGCTTGCCCGAAGCCTCAATGTCGATATTGCCGTCGATCTCGGCGGCTATTCATCGGCCGCCCGGCCGCGAATTTTTGCTCTGCGTGCCGCTCCCGTGCAAGTGAGCTATCTCGGATATCTTGGAACAATGGGTGCAAGTTACATCGACTATATCGTCGCTGATCGAACCGCCGTGACACCGGCCAGCGAGAGTCACTTCAGCGAGAAGATCATATATATGCCGGACTGCCACCAGGTGAACGATCGTAAGCGGCGCATTGCCGGCAAAGTCTTCACTCGGGAAGAATTGGGCCTGCCTTCGACCGGATTCGTGTTCTGCTGCCTCAACACCAGCTACAAGATCGTGCCCGCAACTTTCGCCGGCTGGATGCGCATCTTGAAAGCCGTGCCAGGAAGCGTGCTGCTGCTATACGCCAGCCATGCAGCGACCGAGAACAACCTGCGTAGCCATGCGACGCGCCACGGGGTCGATCCGCAGCGGCTCGCTTTCGGCGCGCGGCTGCCGCCGGCGGAACATCTGGCACGGTATCGCACGGCGGATCTGTTTCTAGACACCCTGCCGTACAACGCCGGGACGACTACGAGCGATGCCCTGTGGGCGGGTCTTCCGGTTTTGACCTTGGCGGGGGAGTCGTTCGCCAGCCGAATCGCTGCGAGCCTGCTCACGGCGCTCGGCGTAGCGGAGTTGATCACCTCGACACAGCAAGAATACGAGCGACTTGCGATCGATCTCGCTCTGCACCCCGATCGGCTGACTCCGATCAAAGCCAAAGTGCAGGACCTAAGGCTCAGCAGCCCGTTGTTCGACACTCCTCGCTTCGCCCGCAACCTGGAGGCCGCGTTCACGGCCATCCACGATCGATATCAGGCGGGATCCGCACCGGATCACATAAGATTTTGATCGCCGGCCGGCGGCGGTTACATTGCGCAGAATAAAAACCAGATGACCCGATATAGGAGTGAGACTTGATGAGAAAACCAGGGACTGTTGCGCTCGCGGCCGCGATGCTGTTTTTGGCGAACTGCACCTTCGCGGATACGGTGGTGGTTACCGCCGATCGAATGGTGGACGTTCTCGCCGGCCGTACCATGGCGCGACCACAGATCACCATTACGGATGGGCGCATCACGGCGGTGTCCGTCCAGGATGGGGCCATCGCTTCGGGCGCGCGCCATATCGACCTGCCCGGAATGACTCTGCTTCCCGGCCTGATCGACATGCATGTGCATCTCACGGTCGATCCGCGATTTAGCGGCTACAACAGCTATGAGTTCACTGACAATTTCTGGACGATCGTCGGCGTGGCAAACGCCAAGCGCACGCTGGAAGCAGGCTTTACGACAGTTCGTAACGTGGGGTCGGAACGGTTTGATGATGTCGCGCTAAAGCAGGGCATCGAACACGGGTACATACCAGGTCCGCGCATCGTGCCGGCGACCTACGCGATAGGTGCGACCGGTGGGCATTGCGATTACACGGAGTTTCCGCCTTCGATCACTACGCCGGCCGTTAACATAGCCAATGGTCCGGAGGAACTTCGAGCCATGGTGCGGAAGCTCCACAAATACGGCGCGGAAGTCATCAAGTTCTGCGGTACCGGCGGGGTGCTGTCGAAGACAGATGCCGCTGGAGCACAGCAATATAGCCTGGAAGAGATGAAGGCGATCGTCGATGAGGCCCACATGCTGGGGCTCAAAGTGGCCGTGCATGCGCACGGCACAACGGGAATCAAAGACGCCCTTCGAGCCGGCGTCGACACCATCGAACATGCCAGTCTTGCGGATGAGGAGGCCTTCGCGCTCGCCAAGCAGCACGGCGCCTATTTCGACATGGACATATACGACGACGACTACATTCTCGCCGAAGGCGAAAAGAACGGGATGTTCAAAGAATCGCTCGAAAAGGAGCGGATGATAGGCCGCAAGCAGCGCGAAACGTTCCGCGCCGCGCAGAAAGCGGGCGTGAAAATGCTGTTCGGCACCGACGGCGGCGTTTATCCGAACGGCGACAACGCCAAGCAGTTTGCCACCATGGTGGCCTGGGGCATGACACCGATGCAGGCAGTACAAGCAGCCACGGTCACGGCTGCCGAGGCTCTCGGCCGATCGCAGGATGTGGGCGCCATCGCCGTGGGCCGTTACGGCGATTTGATCGCCGTGGCCGGCGATCCGCTCGCTAATGTTGGGCTGCTACAGTCAGTGTCGTTCGTGATGAAAGGCGGCGTGGTCGTCAAGCAGAGTGCGCAAACGCCTTGAGCGCGTGCAACCGGTCGAGAGTGCGCGGGAACAACCAAATCGATGGATCAGCAAAGAATCAGCGCTAGCCAGTTTGGCGCCAAGGCGGCGAGCTACCTGACGAGCGCGGTACATGCCACGGGCGCCGACTTGGAGCGGCTCAAAGCCATGGCGGGCCAATTGCGCTCGAAACGAGCTTTGGATCTCGGCTGCGGCGCCGGGCACGTGAGCTTTGCGCTTGCCCACGGCGGGGCGCAGCGGGTCACAGCTTACGACCCATCTCCTGAGATGTTGGAGGTGGTCGCACAAGTCGCCGCCGAGCGAGGGTTGGAGCAGGTGATCGACACATGTGTCGGAGCGGCGGAAGTGCTGCCCTTCGAGGCGAGCACGTTCGATCTCATCGCAACGCGGTATTCGGCGCACCATTGGGCCAGCGTGCCGCGCGCCTTGGCCGAATGTGCGCGGGTCCTGGTTCCCGGCGGGCGCATGGTGGTCATCGACGTCATCGCTCCCGAGACTCCGCTCTTCGATACGTCCCTCCAAGTCATCGAATTTCTACGCGACGCCTCTCATGTACGCGACTATCGAGCGTCCGAGTGGAGGACTATGTACCAGGCTGCCGGGTTCGCTCAGCCGACGATCACGGCTTGGAAGCTGTCAATCGATTTCAAGGATTGGATTGCGAGAATCGGAACGCCGGCTGATCGTATCGCCGCATTGGATTCCGTGTTTTCCGAATTGCCAAGCGAGGCTCGTGAATATTTTCAGGTCAGTCCGGAGAGATCTTTTATCACCGACTCGGCTTGGATTGAGGGTTGACGACGGGCCAGGGCCCATCCAGCATCTGGCAGGCCTCTTTGCGCCGCCTGGCATTTTGCAAAATAATGCCGCGTCGATGGTGATCGACGACCCCCCATTCTTTGATCTCCTCCAAAGAGCGGAAGCAGCCGAGACAAGTATCGTCATCGTCGAGGCAGCAGTTTCGCACGCACGGCGATTGAGCGGCGCAGTCGGTATCACTCATTTACGTCGAGCACCATGGCGAGAGTTTCGAATTTGATCACACGGGTGGAGGGAAAACCGGGCATCCATCACAAGGACAGTGCGCGCTTTTTTCCTCCAGGGCCGCGGGATGCCCCCCACAGCCGTCGAAAATGTGAACTCTATTCGAGCTCTCAGCGGCATAACACTGCTGGATCTCACTCGCGAGGCAACCGGTTGGGATCGATCTCACGGTGGGTCCCCTACATCTCTGGTGCAATCCCCTAACTGATCTGAGGCGCCCTTTGCGGCGCCATTTACGGGATTCTGTAAGATGTGGCGATTCACCGCTTTGAGGCCTCACACAAGTCGCGCCGCGGGCGCGGCGATGCTGATTGCCTTGCTCGTCCAGAGTGGTTGCAGCGGCGGTGGAAGCAGTAGCGGCAACGGCGTCGCCCCGACGGCGCAAACTTACTCGCTGAGCGGGACAGTGAGCGGGCTCGATTCCTCGGGGCTCGTGCTGATGGTCAATGCCGAGCGCTTGCGTAGAGTCGCGTATCCATCCGACTACGCGACGAACCCATTCGGGCGCGAGCCAATGGTCAAAGGGCTCGGCGCCTCCGGGCACGTGCTCACGGCCAACGCCACGGCGGTGAGCGTGGCCGCGGGGAAGACAACTCAGGGGCTTGTCAGCTCGCTGCCTACCGGAACCAGCTACTCCGTGACGGTCCAGAGGCAGCCCACGGGCGAGACCTGCAGCGTCGCGGGCGGTGCCGGCACGATCCAATCGGCGAACGCGGCCAATGTGGTGGTGACCTGCTCGGATCAGGCCTATGCCCTCCAGGGGACGATCAGCGGCTTGAATGGCCCGGGCCTGGTGCTGGCAAACGGCACCGACACGCTTGTCGTGAGCTCGGCAGCCACGAGCTTTACGATGCCCGCGCCGGTCGCTTACACCAGCAGCTATGGGCTCACCGTACAGACGCAGCCGCCCGGCTTGGCGTGTGCGGTTGGCAACGGCGCGGGCACCATGCCGGCCAGCGCGGTGACGAACGTTGCCATCACCTGCACCGATCAACCCTTCAGCCTCGGGGGCACGATCAGCGGTCTCGGCAACAACGCGGGGCTCACGCTCACCAATGGCAGCGATACGCTCGCGGTTGCCGCCGCCAGTACCAGCTTCACGATGCCCACACCGGTTGCCTTCGGCAGCCGCTACTCGGTTGCGGTGCAGACGGCCCCGGCCGGGCTCACCTGCACGGTGAGCAACGCGTCGGGGACGATGCCGGCCGGCAACGTCGCCAGCGTCGTCATCACCTGCTCGGATCGGTCGTACACCGTGGGCGGCACGATCAGCGGGCTCATCAGCAGCGGCCTGGTGCTGGCCAATGGCAGCGATACGCTCGCGGTGAACCCGGGCGCGTCGAGCTTCACGATGCGCACCGCTGTGGCCTACACCAGCGCTTACGCCGTGACGGTGCAGTCGCAGCCGACGGGGCTCACCTGCTCGGTGAGCAACGGCGCCGGCACGATGAGCAATGCGGCGGTCACCAATATCGCAGTCACCTGCTCCGCCAACACATACACCGTGGGCGGCGCGATCAGTGGGCTCACGGCGAGCGGCCTGGTGCTGCTGGACAACGGCGGCGATGCCACCACCGTCAGCGCCAACGCCACACAGTTCACCATGAACACGGGCGTCGCTTACGGGAGTGCATTCGCTATCACGGTTCAGACACCGCCGACGGGCCTCGTGTGCTCGGTGAGCAATGGCACAGGTACCGTAGGCGCGGCCGATGTCACGAGCGTCAGCATCGCCTGCGCGTCGAACTTCACCCTTCTGTATTCCTTCGCCGGGGGGAGCGGCGACGGCAAAGATCCCTACCATATTCTGATCCAGGCGAGCGATGGCGACTTCTATGGATCGACACTGGATGGGGGCACCAGCAACGGCGGCACGATCTACGAGATCTCGCCGAGCGGCACCGAAACCCTTTTTTACTCCTTCGCCAGCATGCCTTGGGCCGGTCTGACCCAAGGCAGCGATGGCAATTTCTATGGAACGACCGCCAGCGGGGGCAGCAGCGGTCGCGGCACCGTCTTCACGCTCACGCCGAGTGGGACGGAGACCGTTTTGTACTCCTTCCCCGCGGGCAGCAGCGAGCCCTATTGCGGCCTGATCCAGGGGAGCGACGGCAACTTCTACGGAACGACCGGGGCTAACGGCACCAGCGACGACGGCACGGTCTTCGAGATCACGCCGAGCGGGGTCGAGACCGTCTTGCACGTCTTCCCAAAAACCGGCAGTGACGGCGAAATTCCGTATGCCGGTGTGATCCAGGGTAGCGATGGCAACCTCTACGGAACGACGTATTTCGGAGGTAGCAGTGGCTTCGGTACCGTCTTCAAGGTCACGCCGAGCGGTACCGAGACCGTCCTGTACTCCTTCGCCGGGGGGAGCGACGGCGAACATCCTTATGCCGGTGTCATCCAGGGAAGCGATGGCAATTTCTATGGAACGACCTATCAAGGGGGTGCCAGTGGCTACGGCACGGTCTTCAAGATCACGCCGAGCGGGACCGAGACCGTGCTGCACTCCTTTGCCGGGGGCAGCAGCGATGGCGCAAATCCGGAGGCCGGCCTGACCCAGGGGACCGATGGCGATTTCTATGGAACTACCTATCTAGGCGGCGCGAGTAACCTCGGCACGGTCTTCGAGATCACGCCGAGCGGGACCGAGACCGTGCTGCACTCCTTTGCCGGAGGCGGCAGCGACGGCGCAAATCCCACCGCAAATCTGCTCCAGAGCAGCGACGGCAATCTCTATGGATCGACGGGCGCAGGCGGCACCAGCGGCTACGGCACGTTCTTCAAGGTCACGCTGCAATGAGCGCGGAGGGCGGTCGCTGACCGCATGCTACTCGCGAGCGCTCTCGCGCAACCACGGGTCGCGAGCAGCAACGTGGCGCCGCGACCGAGCTCAAGCAGATGCGCGCTGCTTGTTGGACAGGCGCAGGCCTTCGCCGGCATAAATAAGGAGCGCCGCCCAGATAATCGTGAAGCCCACGGCGCGCATGCGCTCGAAAGGCTCATGCAGCACGAACACGCCGCACATGAATTGCAGCGTCGGCGTAATGTATTGCAGAACCCCGACCGTCGAGTAGGGCAGCAAGCGAGTCCCGTAGGCGAACAGAAACAGCGCGATGGCGGTGACGGGGCCGCTGCCGATCAGAAGCGCGTTGACCGCGGGCGCCGCATGGCCGAGCGCACCCATACCCGCGGCCTCGCACCACAGCAAATACGCGGCTGCCAAGGGCGCGAGCAGCAATGTTTCGGTTGCGAGTCCGGGCAACGATTCGACTTTCACGACCTTGCGAATCAGGCCATAGGTTGCGAACGAGAAAGCGAGCGTCAGCGCGATCCACGGGAGGCTCCCCGTCATTACGGTGAGATAGCTGACGCCGGCCACCGCCAACGACACGGCTACCCATTGCGCCGGGCTGAGCTTCTCTGAAAGAAGACCCACTCCCAGCACCACATTGACCAGCGGCCCGATGAAATAGCCCAGACTGGTTTCTATGACGTGCCCGTGGGTCACGCCCCAGACATAGGTGAGCCAGTTGGTGGTTATCAAGGTCGCCGAGACGGCGAGTCGCCAGACTACGCTGCGATCGGCGAGTGTCGCCCGGAGCCGCGGCATCTCGCCGCGGATTGCGATCCAAGCGAGCACGAACAAGCAGGACCATACCACGCGGTGTGCGATGACTTGGACTGACGAAACTGCCCGCAGCGGGTGGAAATAGAGCGGAAACAGGCCCCAGATGGCGAACGCACTCAGTGCCGCGAGGAAGCCCCTGCTGGCAGGGTTCATTGTGTGTCGGGCTGGCAAGATCCCTGCGCGAGTGGCGAAACCTCGCCATCATAACAAACCGAGACAGCAGATCCTCGGACAGGCGCCTGGCACAGCGGCACCCCGGCGCGAGACGGCGTAAGCCTCCTGCCTACGCCGTCCTCGGCTCAGAATCGCCACGACACTCCGCCGAAGAATCCGCGCCGCGGTCCGAATTGCGGCGCAAACACGCCGACGCCCGTTCCGCTGCGAATCTGATAGACCTTGTCGGCCACGTTGATGATGTCGAAACGCGCTGTGAGCGGGCCTGTGCTGGGGAGCTCGAAGGCGTGGCTCACGCCGAAATTGATCTGGTTATAGCTCGGCGTGTGATCGCCGTTGGGTACGACGAAACCGTTGGGAAGCGTGAGATCGTCGCGCAATCCTGATCCGAACAGGTCGTCGACACTGACGCGGGTGCCCATCCACTGATAGGAGACGCCGCCCGAAGCGGACACCCGACCCTCATGATCGAGATGGATGTAGTTACTGGCGATGTAGTCGAGCGCCTGCTGTGAGAAGTTGAACTGCGCCGATTCGACGCCCTTGCCGTGCGCCGCCTGCCAGGCCGAGTTCAAGTACGCCGAGAAATTCTCGATCCTGTAGGTGGCACTGAACTCGATCCCTCCGATCAAGCCGTAGCGGTAATTGAACGGCGTGAGGATGATGGGCGCGCCGAACTGCCCTTCGTCGATCAAGTGCTGCGCCTGCTCGTAGAAACCGTCAACGCCGAGCGTGAGCTGCTTGTCGAGCAGCGTTTGCTGCACGCCGAGATCGTAGTAATTGGAGCGCGCGGCTATCGGCGGGGAGTCTTTGGTCACCGAGCCCGGCAGTACCGCGCTGGTGCCGGCGAACTGCGTGAACGTACCGCTGCCGACGAGTTCGAACGGCGGCGGCGTGAAATAGCGCGAATAGCCTCCATGCAGCGTCGTACCGGTATCGAACTGCCAGACCGCGTTGACACGCGGGCTCGTCTGGCTACCGCTCGAGAAGGCACTGTAGCGATCGAAGCGCAGCCCGTAGTTGATGGTGAACGGCTGAAATACGCGCCATTCGTCCTGCAGATAGACGCTCTCGATTTGCTGCACTTGAGAGCCGTTCGCGACGACGCTGTGCGGCGCCGAGGTTTGCATGACTCCGGTCGGACTCGCGGAATCCGGCACGATGTTCACGACCTGCGAAGTGGTGTCGCTCGTGGCATCGTCGTGCTGGAAATAAAGCCCGGCGCGCACCGTATGAGCATCGCCTAACTTGTACGCGGCATCGGTCTGCCAGCCGATGGCGGTATCATCCTTGAACGCATCCTGTGCGATGCCGTTGAACAACAGGTCGCCAACATAGTCCGGGTCGAAATGCAGACTCGTGTAGCGGACCGAGAGCGAGGTTTGCACGTTGAGAGGCCCTTCCGAGTGCTGCCAGGTGGCGATGGCGTATTCGGCGAGCTCACGCTGCTGCTCGTTCAGATTGTTGCTCAGAAAGTCGGTTATCCCGTTGTAGTTGTATCCGAGTGTGGGTTCGAGGCCCACCTGATTCGGTATCTGGAACTTATCGTCCGAGATGCCGAGAATCAGCGACACGCGGTTCGCGGGATCCAAGATGTCCTCGAGATAGCTGAAGCCATGAATCTGCGTCGTATGGTCGTGCAGCGGGTTGGAGCTGCCGTCGGGCGATTCGATGCCGAGATTGTCCTGCTTGTAGTCGCCCGTCACGTAATAGGTGAATTGACCATCGCTGCCGCCATATTCGGCGGAGGGTTGATAGGTCGAATGGCTGCCGCCGTATAGCGATATTTCGCCGCCGGGCTGGAGCAATCCGCTGTTGGTGCTAAGGTCGATGATGCCGGCGGTGCGCAGGCCATACTCCGCCGGCAGCGCGCCCGTGATCAATTTCAGCGACGAGATCAGCCACGGGCTCAGCGTTTGGCTGAACACGCTGATGCCCTCGGGCAGGATGATGCCGTTCAATCGGTACTGCAGGTCGTTGTGATCGCCCCGCACGTGGATCTGCCCAAAGGAGTCCTGGACCACGTCCGGGGCCTGGAGCAGCACTTGATTGAGCTGGGCGTTGTTGCCGCCGGGCATGGCGGCAATCGCCTCGCTATCGATGATGTAAGTGGACGCGCCCGTTTGCGTCTCGATGGTGCTGCGCCCCTCGTTCAGGCGCTGCGCCGTGACCTTTATCTCCTGCAGTTGCGGCTGAGCGGCCGAGCTGCCCGTCGCGGATGCGGCGGCGTTCGCGGCCGTCGCATCGCTCTGATCCGCATTTGCCGTAGAAATGATCGAAAGGAATGACGCGGCGACGCCGAGCGTCGCCGCAGGAAATGAAAACCTGGCCATGAAAGTGTCTCCACAAGCTCAAATCCATGCACGCCGGTTCCGATCGCTCGGGCGGCATGCTCTAAAGAATCGAGGATTTAAGCTTCGGAGGGCGGGCCGCGGCTGCGCGGCGTCGGAACCGCGGCATCGACCGCGACGTAGAGCGGATCCGTGCCGCGATCGAGCGCGGCGCGGAGGAGCACGGGGATGTGAAACGAGTGACTGAACGCCGGGGTGACGACCTGCGCAAATGCGGGGCAGAGCGCGCACGTCGTATCGGCGAAGGCGGCACCGGCATGGGCCTCGTTGGAGCTGATTTCGGAGAGATGGCCGATCTCATGAACGACGGCGCCCTGCTGCGCAACCAGGAGCAGCAGTAAAAGGCCGAGCGATTTGAGCACTTGTCTCATTCGAATGTCAGCGACGCCGTCAGAAGTCTGCGCGAGAAGCTACCAGAATGTCGGGTCTTTTGCAGCTGATGTCGCGTCTTTTGCGGCCCATGCCGCGTCTTTTGCAACAACCGGTGCATTCTCTGCGACCCGGCCGCAAGTCAAGAAAACGCGCCGTCGTGGCGCAAGGATCGGTAAACTTTACGCGATGAAGCAAATACCGATCGGCACGCGCGGGTCCTACACTCTGCGCGTCGAGCCACACCATCTTGCCAACAGCTTCAAGGACAGCATCCTGCCGCCCGTGTTCGCTACCCCGTATCTGGTGCTGATCATGGAAAATGCTGCGTTGAACGCCATCCGCCAGTACCTGGAGCCGGGCGAGAGCGCTGTCGGCACGGGCGTCGATATACAGCACTTGGTGGCCACTCCCGTCGGGCGCGAAGTCACCGGCCATGCCGAGGTACTCGGCGTCGAGGGCCGCCGCCTGGATTTCCGCATCTGGGCCACCGACGGCGCCGAACAGATCGGCGCCGGAACCCACGAGCGCACCGTGGTGATCGTCGGCCGGATGATCGAGAAAATGGCGGCCAAGTACGGTCCTGCACCCACTTGAAAATCGCCGCGCTGTCGGACATCCACGGCAACCTGTTCGCGCTCGACGCGGTGCTCGAGGATGTCCGGTCTCGCGGCGTCGATATCACCGTGAATCTCGGGGACATTCTCTCGGGCGCGCTGTTGCCGGCCGAGACGGCCGAGCGCTTGATGGCACTCGAGCTGCCGACCATTCGCGGTAACCATGAGCGCCAGGTGCTCGCCGGCGACCCCGAGCGCATGGGCCCCTCCGACCGCCATGCCTTCGACACACTCGGCGCAGCGCAGCGCGCCTGGATAGCGCAGCTGCCGGCGGTGTTGCGGCCCGCCGATGCTGTCTTCATGTGCCACGCGACGCCGGACAACGACTTCGATTGCTACCTCGAGGACCTGGTGGACGGGGAGCTGCGGCCGGCACCGGTGGGCCGTGTCGAGGAGCGATCACGCGGTTGCGATGCAGCGCTCATCCTCTGCGGACATTCGCATATTCCGCGCGTGATGCGGCTCGGCACCGGCCAGCTGGTCGTCAATCCGGGGAGCGTCGGCATTCAGGCGTACCAGGGCCACGATCCGGCACCGCACGTGGTGGAGGTCGGCTCGCCCCACGCCCGCTATGCCATCCTCGAGAGCACGCCGCGGGGCTGGAAGGCGGACCTCGTCGCAGTCCCTTACGACTGGGACGAAGCCTCTGCGCTCGCCGCTCGCAACGGGCGGGAGGACTGGGCGCGTGCACTCGCGACGGGTTTTGTCCGTTGAGTAGCGGGTTCGTCCGCTAGAAGGGCTCGTCGCCGTTGACCGTGGCGCGGTGCATGGTGCGTCGCTCGGGCAAGTAATCGGCAACGGCGTAATGCTGGGTGTTGCGGTTATCCCAGAAGGCGACATCGCCGGCGGTCCAGCGCCAGCGCAGAATGAACTCGGGCTGCCCCGCGTGCGCGAACAGGAACTTGAGCAAGGCCTCGCTTTCGCGCGGCTTGATGCCGTTGATGTGCGTCGTGAAGCCCTCGTTGACGAATAAACCCTTGCGGCGGCTGACCGGATGGGTACGTACTACGGGATGATCGACGGGCGGGTGCTTGGCGACCGCCCGTTCGTAGCGCTCCTTGAAGGCAGGATCGCTCTGCCAGCGCTCGGGAGGAAAGGACTTCGCCACCGAATGCCGCGCCGTCAGGCCGTCCAGTAACCGGCGCATGGGCTCCGACAGCGCTTCGTAGGCCGCGGTGCTGTCCGACCAGAGCGTATCTCCGCCCACGGGAGGAATGCGCTTGGCGGCGAGGATCCCGGCGAGCGGCGGTGTCTTGGAGAATGTGACGTCGGTGTGCCAGTTATCGTTGTCGGGCAGGAAGGAGGCGTGATTGTCGAGGAGCAGGATCTCGGGCAGCTCCGGCAGCACGGGATAGATCGGATGCACGTGCAGAGTGCCGAAGCGCGCGGCAAAGTCGCGCTGGGCCTGGGGTGTGATCGGTTGATCGCGGAAGAACAGCACCTTACGCTCCACGAGGAGCTCGCTCAACCGAGCGACTGCGGACTCGGCCAAGTCCTTCGACAGATCCATCCCGCTCACGATGGCGCCGAACGAGCGGGTTACGGGTGTAACTTCAAGGCTCATGGGCATCCTTTGCGGCGGCCTGCGCGCCTAGCAATGGTAACGGACAAGTGCATCGCCCAGTGCGTTCCTGAGGGGCTCGAGCCACGGCTCGTAGTTCTTCCACTGCTCGAGCCCGTCGCGGAATATCGGCCGGCGGACCTGCTCAGAGCTCGCGCTGAGTACGCTGCGCTCGGTCTTGTAGAACTCCACGCAGGCCGGCTCGAACGGGAGACCGCAGAAATCGAGAATCCGCCGGACATTGCCTTCGAGGTCGTCGACGACGTCCTCGTGCAACACCCGCAGGATGCGTCCCGGGAGCGCCTCATCCCAGTGCCGCATCAACTCGAGATAGGTCCGGTAGTAACGCGCAATGTCCTCCAGCCCGTAGCTAAATTCCTGTCCGTTGGCGAACAATTGCTTGAAATTGCCGAAACAGCAGGCCATCGGCTCGCGGCGGGCGTCGATGATCCTGGCGTTCGGCAGAATCAGGTGAATGAGGCCGATGTGCCTGAAGTTATTCGGCATCTTGTCGATGAAGCGGGGCTTGCCCGTGCGGTAGACGCGCGTATCGCTCAAATATTTTTCGCCTAACCTGAGCAAGTCCTCCGCCTTCAATTCCGCGAGCGCGCGGGGGTAGCGCGGGTTGGCCAGGTCGGGATCGCGCCCCTGAAGCTCCATCGCCATTCGCTGAATGTCCGCCAGTTCGTGCGTGCCCTCAACGCCCGAATGCGAAGCGAGGATCTGCTCGAGCAGTGTGGACCCGGCACGGGGCAGTCCCACGATGAAGATCGGATCGGCACTCTGGGATCCGAAGCCCTCACGTCCCTCGAAGAACGCCCGCGTGCACACTGCGCTCTGTAGGCGTGTGTTGCGCTCGAAAGGCTCCGGCCGGTAGCGGCTTTCGGACCGCTTGAGGGCATTACCCTGCTCGTAATAGCGAAAGGACTCTTGGTGCCGGCCCCGGTCCTCGTTGGCCTTGCCGAGCGCGAAGCAGAGATGATAGCGATCGACGAGCCGGGTGGCCGGCGCCGCTTCCACGCTTTGCATGTGCGCAATCTCCTCCTCGGTAAAGCGATAGGTTTTGAGGTTCGCGAGACTCCAATAGGCATCGCCAAAATCCGCACGGGCAGCCGCAGAGGCGCGATATGCCTCGATGGCCTCCTGCTGTCGACCGAGCGTCTTGAGGCAATGGGCGGCCGACAAGTGCAGATCGGGCGCCCGCGGTGCGCCGATGAGCAGTTCCCGATAAAGAGGCAGGGCCCTGTCGTGTTCTCCCAGGCCGACACAGGTATTCGCGTAGAGCGTGCGATATTCTCTGTTCTCCGGCTCGAGCTGCAAAAGCTTGTCGAGTTCCTCGCGGGCCCGCAGGTACTTGTGCCGCTCCAGCAGCACCAAGGCATAGTCGTGGCGGGCGGCCCGATAGTCGGGTGCGAGGTCGAGGACGGCCTCGAGCAATAACTCCGCATCGTCGAGGACATCGCGCTTGAGCCCGATCCGGGCGAGCAAGCGCATGGCCTCGACGTGGTTGCCATGCTCGAGCAGGTAGGCACGGACGATGTTCTCCGCCGGTGTCAGCTCACCGTCCGAAAACAGGCTCGTCGCCAGCATGACCTCCGGCGGCAAGCCCTTGAGCGTGGCGATGTGTGCGGCCGCCGTCGCGGCGTTTTCGCTCTGCCCCGTGATGCGGTACAGACCCTCGAGCATGCTCCAGCTCGCGGGCAGCGCCGGATTGATGTTGACGCCTCGCAGAAATGCATCGATCGCCCGCGGAGCGTCTTTCAGTGCCGCATAACAATGGCCGCGCTCCTGGTACAGGCGGCTGAATCCCGGGTGATGTCGCTCCAGGCGCTCGAGCGTCGCGAGCGCCTCCGGGATTCTGCCGAGCTGACGTTGGCTCATCGCCATCAGATACAGCACGTCACGGTTTTCCGGCACCCGGGCGGCCAGCTCCTCGGCCGCCTGCAGTCCCTCGGCCAACTGCCGGCTTTTCAGGAGCGCCCTTATCCGGCGAACCTCCAGTTCTATCGGGGACGGGATTGGATAGGGGGCGGTCGAGTCCATCATGGTCCGGTGGCAAAAAAGGCGGGCATCGCTGCCCGCCTTGAATTCTACGCGAGCCGGCTCGATGCCGGCTGCCGAGAGGCGTTTGCTTTCGGCCCCTAGAATTTGAAGCCGACCGTGACGCCGAGCACCCGCGGACGCAGCGGCACTTCCGCTTTGATGAACTGCGCCGACGAGGTGAACACGCTGGCGTCGCTATTGGACAGGTTCTGGCCAAACGCCTGCACGGTCCAGTTGTCCTTCCCCACCCCGATCGATGCATCGTACGTCGTGTAGCCCGGCTGATCGTACCGTAGGAAGGTGGTTTCCGGGATGGGTTGGGTGCTGCCGGCGGTGTAAGTCGCCGGGTTGTTGGACATGTCTCCGACGTGGCTGGCGCCGGCCATCACCCACGTCTTGTACTCGTTGATCGTCAGGTCGTAGCGTGCCCGCAGATTGAACTGAAGGATCGGCGAGAACGCCGGACGGGTACCCTCCGCACCGAACGGGTTCACCAGCGGTTCGACCCCGATACCCTTCTGATAGGACTCGGTAATGCACGTGCCGTAACTGGGGGTGCCCTGCAGCGCCGGATTGCTGACAAGCAGGCACGGTGAATTGGTTTGACGTGCGTCGTTCCAGGAACTCGAGCCCATCAGCGTGAGCCCGTCGGTGACCCTTGCCGCTGCCTGCAGCTCGAAGCCTTTGACGGTGAAGTTGGGGCCATTGACAGCGAAGGTCGTGTTGCCGAGCACCGGAGGGTTGTAGAACTCCATCTGCACGTTGTTCCATTTCATGTAGTACAACGACCCGTTGAACTGCAGGCGATGGTCCCAGAATTCGGTCTTCCAGCCGATCTCGTTGTTGATCAGCTCGTCGGGTGCGTAGCCCTGCGGCTTCTGGTACTGATCGACGCCACCATTTGAAATCGGGGCCTCGAGGCCTTGACTGCGGTTGAAGCCACCCGGCCGGAATCCCTGCGAGAAGGTGTAATACACCATCACGTCGGGGGTTATGTGCCAGGTCAGATTGCCGCGGCTCCTGAATCCGGTGTACGTCGAGTGCAGGTTCTCCGCAGTGATGTTATGGCCGTTGAAGACTGACCCATTGGGCACATCAGTGAGGGACGTAGCGGTGACGTACTCCGACCCGTCCTCGAAGTCCGTGTAGCGGTACCAACGGGTGCCGGCTGTCGCGGTGAGTACCTTCGGAATCAGGTCGTAGTCGGCCGACAAGAAGACCGCGGTCTGGTGGTAGCCGCGCTGCGCATCCTCGCCGAATGCCGTGTTGTCGTTGCGTTCTCCCGGGTTCATCGCCTGGGTACCCGGCGCCGTGATGACATTGGCCACACAGGGCGCTCCGCCGCCGAGAGCAGTCGCAAGGTTTGACGGAGTGCAGGAGGGGAACGTCTTGTAGAGGAAGTTCATATCGTCCTGGATCTCGAAATCTTCCCAGTACGCGCCGAGGATGCCGCGCGCGCGCCAGTCGTCGGGGGTGCTCAGGCGGATTTCGTGGCTTTGGTGGGTATTCCGCACTGTGTCCTGCCAGGAAGTGACCGGCGAGTAACACACCACCGGGGTCGGCACTTTGTTGTCGAAGCCCGTTCCATTCGCGCCCCCTCCCGTGCACGAGTAGTAGTAGCCGCCGTTGCTCCGCGCGTAGTTCGTGTAGTCATTCGTCTGGTAGAGGTTGCGCACGAGGTACGCACCGGTATAGATCGCTTTGAGGTCGCCGATCCTGCCGTTGAACGTCCAGGCGGTGTTCTCGAACTTGTCCTTGTCCACCGCCGGGCTGAAGGAGGTGTCCTGCCAGGGACCGAGCGCCTGGCCCTCCGAACCGATCGGGAACTGAGTGAACTCGCCATCGGCTTCCATGTTCTGGTAGCTCTGCTGGATGAGCACGTTCCAATCGCTGTTGATGTCCCAGAGCGCGGAGACGCGTATGCCGGTGTAGTCGACAGGGTTCGTAGCGGTCCCCGCGAGGTTGTAATTGTTGGCGCTCTGGCTGTTGGCCGGGACGCACCCCCCATTTTTGGGATTCGCCGGCAGGCCGTTCGGGCACACGCCGCCCACCGCCTGGTTGGTAAAGTAGTGATCGCCCGGATCGGTGTTCATGCGCGTGAAGGTGCTCGGCACGTTGTCGATGTAACCGCCGCGGTGGTCGACATAGATCACTCCGCGCACGGCAAGCGTATCGGCAATCACCGGCACGTTGAGCACCGCGACCCCGCTGCTATTCGGGTCGCCGCCTGCCGCCGTGATGCCGTAGCTGGCTTGAACATCGCCTTCCGTCACGTTGATCTTCGGTTTGTTCGTGATGTAGCGGATCACTCCGGCCTCGGCACCGCCGCCGAACAGCGTGCCCTGCGGGCCTTCGAGTACTTCGATCCGTTCCATGTCCGCGTAGTACACGTCGAGGTTGCGGGCCGGGAAGGTCACGGACTGGTCATCGATATAGGTCGCAACGTTCGGAAACGGCGCGATGGTCGCGCTCGACTGGTTACCGGCAAATCCGGCACTCAGGCCGCGCATGAAAATGTTTCCCGAACCGGGTCCGTTCGTCCCGAACGTCACGTTCGGCAGGTATTTCAGCACGTCCTCGATGGTCGAAACGCTCAGATCCTTCAGCTGGGCGCCGGATAAGGCTTGAATCGTGATAGGCACGTCTTGTATCGATTCAGAGCGGCGCTGCGCCGTGACCACGATCTCTGCGAGACCGGATGACTCGGACGAGACGGTCGACGCGGCGCTGGTGTCCGCCGCATAGCCCGCTCCCGCGTAGCCGGTAAGTGCCGCCGAGATGGCGCAGGCAAGCTTGTAATTAGTGGTCAAACGTCTGTCTCCCTAGGTCATTTGTAGCGATAAAGGCTAAAAAGCGCTGAGGTCGTCGCAAACGCCTCTGAACACGTCTCAGCGGCTCAAAACGACCTTCATCCCGCACGCAGCCTTGGGGCCGTTGCGTTGTTTTTAGTCAAAGCGGACCAAAAAGCTATCGCATAATCATGACCGAACCATGACAGACGAAGTCGGGTCCGCAGGGGCGATGCCGCGACTTCCTACCGAGCATGCGCGGCCTACGCCGACGATGCGCGTCGTGCGTACGCATCCGCGCCTCGAGCTGCTCGCAGCGGGCGGCAAATGGGGCGCGTCACCGCCCCGTCGGGGTTGTCCGTGGGACGGCAGATTTGTCGGTTATTTAGCACATGAAGAGGGCTCAGCATAGAGCCCGCCCGGTCGGATCCGCGTCCAGCTATAGAAAAAGCTGGTCAACCTATAGAAAAATAAGGCTTCCGTTCTACCGTCGCGGTGATATCCTCAAAATTCTTACACATCATTGCGGCTGTTGCTGATACCGCTCCGATGTGAAAAAACAACGACAGAATAGGGATGGGAAGTATGAACACGAAGCTGTCCTATGCGATTGCGGCGATCTTGGGCGGATCCGCAGGCACCTTGGCATATGCCGCCCCAGCAACCGACACGACCACCGTCGACGTCGCCTCGGAATCCCTTCAAGAGGTCGTAGTCACGGCGCAGCGGCGTACGGAGAACTTGCAGGACGTGCCCATCTCCATCCAGGCGCTGACGGGCGAGACGCTGGCGCAAATGAATGTCCAGACGATCGACGATTTCGTGAAATATCTGCCCAACGTGACCATGCCGGGAGGTGGCCCCGGCCAGGGCAATATCTACATGCGGGGTCTGAGCTCCGGAACCTTGAACCCGCAGTCGAGCGGCACCATCGGCACCTTCCCGAACGTCGCGATCTATCTCGACGATCAGTCCGGCCAGCTCCCCGGCCGCAACCTCGACATCTACGCCGCCGACCTGCAGCGCATCGAGATTTTGGAAGGTCCCCAGGGCACCCTGTTCGGCGCCGGCGCGCAGGCGGGAGTCGTGCGCTACATCACCAACAAGCCGAAGCTCGACGTCACCGAAGGTAACGTCGATGCAGGCTACAGCGCTACCGCTCACGGCGACAACAACAGCAACGTCAACGCGATGATCAATATTCCGCTGATCAGCGATACCCTGGCGTTTCGGGGCGTGATTTACGACGACAATCGGGGCGGCTACATCGACAACGTGCCCGGCACCTTCACGCGCAAGGACACCGATCTCGGCGTCAATGGCTACAATCCTGGTTCGGCAATTCCGGCACATCACTACACGAACTTCGCGACTGCCTGCTCGATCGGTGTCCCAACCGCTGCGGCTCTGCGCCCGACCGGTAGTACGGCGACGGCCTTACGGCGTCCCGCCCGGCAGCCCGTCCGTGAACAACAACAGCCAGGTCGGCAACGCCATCAATCCCGTGACCTATCAGGGCGTGCGCGGCTCGCTCTACCTCAAGATCAATGACGACTGGAACGCGCTGGTCACTCAGACCTACCAGAATATGAACGCGCAGGGCGTCTTCTACCAGACTCCCTACGGGGCCGACGGCGCGCCGCTCGCGCCGCTCGAGGTGCAGAACTTCAATCCGTCCTCCGATAAGGACAAGTTCGAGAATACCGCGTGGACCATCAACGGCGCCGTTGGACCCTTGAAGGCGGTGTACACCGGCGGGTATCTGGTGCGCAACGTCACCCAAGTGAACGACTACACCAATTACGCGCGCGGCGTCTATGCGGACTATTATCAATGCTATGGGGCGCACAAGGGGCTGGCGGCAACGTGCACTTCGCCTGTCGCGTCGTGGCAGGAGATCGAGCGAAATACCCACTTGAGCAACGAATTTCGCGTGAGCACGCCCGACGACTGGCGCGTGCGCGACATCTTGGGCGCCTTCTGGGAAGACAACCGGGTCTACGATCAGACCAACTGGCTGTACAAGACCCTCCCGCCCTGTACGACGACGGGGCAGCTGGGGTGCCTGACCGACGTGGGGCCGATACCCACATCGACGCTGAACAACCCCAGTACGCGAAATGACAATACGGCCTTCTTCGAGGACGTTCGGCGCGGTTACCGCCAGTATGCGTTTTTCACCTCGGCGGACTTCGACATAATCCCGAAGGTGCTGACCATCACGGGCGGCACGCGCTATTACCACTTCCAGAACGACATGGAGGGCAGCGCCGGCGGCAGCTTTGGCTGCTTCGAGGCGGGACCGCCGCCCTGTACGGCGGGCATTACGGACATCAACGCCGAGAATCTGCGCTCGAACTATTCGGGCTTCAAGAGCCGCGGCAACGTCAGCTGGCACGTAACGCCCGATATGATGCTCTACTTCACGTACTCGCAGGGCTTCCGTCCGGGCGCCTTCAACCGCAAGCAAACGTTCGGAGTGGCGGGCGGACAGTACAACACCCCGCAAGCGTACGCGCCCGACACCTTGACCAACAAGGAGATCGGCTGGAAGACCGCATTCTTCGACCACCGCATCGAGTTCAATGGATCCGTCTACCAAGAGAACTGGGACAACGTTCAGTTCGCGTTCTTCGATCCCGGCCAGCTCGGCAATCTCACCTTCACCACGAACGGCCCCGACTATCGCGTTCGCGGCTTCGAGACCTCGATCGCCGCGCGCCTTTTGGAGAGCCTGACGCTGCAAACCGCGACCTCTTATAACAAGAGCGAGCAGACGAATTCGCCTTTTCTGACCAACAACGTTCCCGGCAGCCCCGGCTTCGGTCAGCCCATCAGCTCGTTTCCGAACCCGTACGGCCCCATCGGCAGCCCGAGCGCGAACTCGCCGCTCTTCCAGGGCAGCGTGCGGCTGCGCTACGAATTTCCGATCAAGGAGTACCACGCGTTTGCACAGGCGGGCGCCACTTACACGACCAGCTCCTTTACGCAGTCCGGCAGCAATCCGACCCTCGCGGTCGGAGGCGCCGTCAACACGACCTTGCTGCGGTTCGAGAATTCGCCCTATGCGAGCTTCGATGCGGCCGTGGGGATCGCCAAGGACGCCTGGAACGTGCAAGCGTTCGGCCAGAATCTCGCGGACAAGAACGCGAGCGTGTACACCTCGACCGCCCAGTTCACTCAGGAACAGACGGTGATTCGGCCGCGCGTGATGGGAGTGTCGTTCGGCTACAAGTTCGGGGGCGAGACGCCCGTGTCCACGCCGCCCCCGGAGGCGGCACCGCCGCCACCGCCGCCGGCGCCGCCACCCCCGGCCCCGCTGCCTCCGCCGCCTCCGCCGCCGCCTCCTCCGGCGCAGGAGGAAGTGCTGCAGGGCGTGACGTTCGAGACGAACTCGGCGAAGCTCCGGCCGGAATCGGCCTCGATTCTTGATGGAATCGTCACGAGGATCGAGCGCTGCCACTGCTCGCACGTCGAGATTCACGGCTATACCGATTCCGTGGGCAAGCCCGAGTACAACCAGAAGCTGTCCGAGCGGCGCGCGAACGCCGTGAAGGACTACCTCGAGGCGCACGGCGTGGCCACCGGTATCCTGAGCGCGCAAGGGTTCGGCGAAGAAAATCCTCTCGCCAGCAACGCCACCAAGGAGGGACGCGCCGAGAATCGACGGGTAACCGTTCGGTTTACGGCTCCCGCCGCGCAGTGACGGTCAAGCGCGGGCGGCACGAGCCGCCCGCGCTATCTTATGCCGCATGAGTGCCTCCCGCCTTTCCGAGCCACCCGCGCGTTCGCGTATCGAGACGGAGGTGCTGCGCCTGCGCGCGCTCCTCGAGAAAGGTGAGCTCACCGAGGCGCTGGAGGGAGCGCAGTCCCTGCTCCAGGAAGTGCCGGAGAATCGCGACGTGTGGTATCTCATCGCGGTCGCTCAGCGGTATCTGAAGCGCATTCCCGAAGCCCTCGCGACGCTCGCCCGATTTGAGCAGCTGCATCCCCTGTACAGTCGGCTCTTCCAGGAAAGAGGCCACTGCTACGCCGCGCTGCGCGAGGCGGGACCCGCGATCGAGGCTTACGAGCGAGCGGTCAACATCAACCCGGCGCTCCCGGCGAGCTGGAATTCGCTGCGTATCCTTTACGACGTCACCGGCCAGAAAGCGCAGAGCGAAAAGGCGGCGGCACACGTCGCGACGCTCTCGAACCTGCCGCAAGAGATTGTCACCGCGAACAGCATGTTCGCCGACAGCGAGGTGTACGCGGCCGAGCAGATCGTCCGCCGCTATCTCCTGAAGCACGGTGATCATGTGGAGGGGATGCGCTTGCTGGCGCGCATCGGCATGAAGCTCGAGGTCCTCGACGATGCGGAGCTGTTGCTCGAGCGCGCGCTCACGCTCGCGCCCGATTATCAGGCCATGCGATACGACTACGCGCTCACGCTCCTGCAACGGCACAAGCACGTGCAGGCCGTGGCCGAGCTCGAGAAGCTGCTCGCAGCCGACCCCGGCAACCGTGCGTTCAAGATCACTTACGCGACGGCTTGCGTCGGCGTCGGCAAGACCGAGGAAGCCGTCGAGCGCTATCGGGCGATTCTCGCCGAGACGCCCGCAGCCGCGGACATTCATCTCTCGATGGCGCACGCTTTGAAGACGCTCGGGCGACAAGAAGACGCGGTGCAGAGCTACCACGCCGCCTACGCGGCCCGCCCGAGCTTCGGCGACGCCTACTGGAGCCTGGCCAACCTCAAGACTTATCGATTCTCGGACCAGGAGCTCGCGCGCATGCGCGAACAGGAGGGATCAGCCTCGATCGGGAGCGAGGATCGCTTTCATCTCTGTTTCGCCCTCGGCAAGGCGCTCGAGGATCGCGGGGAGTTCGCGGAGTCGTTCGCCTACTATGAGGGCGGCAATGCCTTGAAGAAGGCGCAGACCCGCTTCAAGATCGAGCCGATCGAGCGCAATGCGAGACTCCAGGCGCGCATCTGCACGCGCGAGTTCCTCGAGGCGCGCCCCGGCTATGGATGCACGAATCCGGATCCGATCTTCATCGTCGGACTGCCGCGTTCGGGCTCGACGCTGCTCGAGCAAATCCTGGCATCCCACACGAAGGTGGAGGGCACGCACGAACTGCCGGACATCCTGCGCTTCGTCGGCGAGCTGCACGGCCGTGACCCGGACGATTCCGATCCGCGCTATCCGAAAGTGCTGGGCGAGCTGCCGCCGAGCGAATTCGCGCGCATGGGTGAAAAGTACATCGCGGATACCCGGATCTATCGCACGAGCAAAGCCCGCTTCATCGACAAGATGCCGAACAACTTTCGCCATGTGGGACTCATTCACCTGATCTTGCCCAACGCCAAGATCATCGACGCCAGGCGCGAGCCGATGGCGTGCTGCTTCAGTAATTTCAAGCAATTGTTCGCCGCGGGCCAGGAATTCACCTACGGCATCGAGGACATCGCCCGCTACTATCGCAGCTACGTCGAGCTCATGGGCCACTGGGACGAGGTACTGCCCGGCAAAGTCTTGCACGTACAGCACGAGCAAGTAGTTGAAGATCTGGAGGGAGAAGTGCGGCGGATTCTGGATTACTGCGGCCTCGACTTCGAGCCCGCCTGCCTCGAGTTCTACAAAACCGAGCGGGGTATTCGCACCGCGAGCTCGGAGCAGGTGCGCCAGCCGATCTTCAAGACGGGGGTCGACCAATGGCGCAGTTACGAGACCTGGCTCGAACCGTTGAAGCGCGCGCTGGCAGGAAACGAGGGGTCGGGTTAGCTTGGGACGGCGGCTAGCTAGGGGAATTCGACGGTCGGCCGGCAGGCGGCTCCGGCTCCCGAGCCGGCGGCGCAGCATGAACGCGAGCAGCAAAATCCCGACACTCAAGAGGCCGAAGCCGAGCGGCGCGCGCTGGTCGGGAATGAAGCCCATGGCCACGACGATCCCGATCATCCCGCAGATCGTGAAGTACGTGAGGTAGGGGTAGCCCCACATGCGCACCCGCAGCCGCTCCGGCGCCTCCCGCTCCAGCCGGGCGCGCAGGCGCAGCTGCGATACGGCGATCAGCACATAGACGAAAATGGCGACGGTGCCGTAGGAATTGACCAGGAAGGCAAAAACAGTATCGGGCGAGACATAGGACATGACCACGGCCGCGTAGCCGAACACGGTGCCGAGCAGGATGGCCCGGGTGGGCACGCCGTTGCGGCTCAGCTTGGCGAGGGGCTGCGGTGCATCGCCGCGGCGGGTCAGCGCGAACAGCATGCGCGATGAGGCGTACAACCCCGAATTCAGGGCCGACAGGACGGCCGTGAGCACCACGGCGTTCATGAGCTGGGCCGCGGCGTGAATTCCCATCGCCTCGAGAGCGCTCACGTAGGGGGTGGCGATGCCGGGCGAATTCCAGGGAACCAGGCAGACGACCAACAGCACCGAGCCCACGTAGAAAAAGAGCGCCCGCGAGATCACCCAATTCGCCGCGTCGGCGACCGCCTTCGCCGGCTCGGCGGCTTCCGCGGCCGCGACGGTGACGATTTCCGCCCCGAAATAGAATCCCGTGGTCGCCACGGCGCCCGTCAGCACGGGGAGCACGCCATTCGGCGCGAAGCCGCCGTTGGCCGTGAGAGCGCTCCAGTGCTCGATGCCTCCCGGCCAGAAGCCGAGCACGAACAGCCCGCCAACCAGCAGAAACGCGGCGATCGCGGCCACCTTGATGGAGGCGAACCAGAACTCGAACTCACCGTAGCCCCGGACCGAGAACAGATTGGTGAGCGTGAGCGCGACCAGCAATGCCAGACTCACGAGCCAGGGTTGCGCTCCCGGCAACCAGAAGCGCACCAACCCGGCACCTGCGACCGCCTCGAGCGCGACCACGATCACCCAGAAGTACCAGTACATCCATCCGCTCAGGAACCCGGCGAGATCCCCGAGGGCCGGACGGTCGGCGAAGGCGAGGCGCGCGTACTCGTAGAACGAGCCGACGGCGGGGATGGCCACCGCCATCTCGGCGAGCATGCGCATGACCAGCACCACGAGAAGCCCGGTGAGCATGAACGAAAGCACGGCCGCGGGGCCGGCTGATTTGATGACGACACCGCTGCCGACGAACAGGCCGGCGCCGATGACGCCGCCGAGCGCGATCATGGTCATGTGCCGCCGGCGCAATTCATGCCGCAGGCCCGTGGCCGGCGTCGCGTCGCCCGGCTCGCCCGCGGGCGGCGCTGTCACTTCGACCCGCCTTGCGCGGCGTAAATGCGGCGCACCGATTCCATGGTGTCGGCGTCGCGCGCCTGCTTGTCGTCCCGGTAGCGCTTGACGCGCGCGAGGCGCAGCGCCAGTCCCCCGGGGTAGCGCGGGCTCGCCTGCAAGTCGCTGAAAGCGATCTCGACGACGAGCTCGGGCCTCACGTACACCGTGCCCGGATCGCGCCGGATCTCTCGCGCCAGCAGCTCGCGTGTCTGCCAGTCGAGCATGACATCGGTGAGTCCCTTGAACGTCTTGCCCAGCATTACATAGTCCCCGGTGTGCGTATCGAGCGCACCGAGGTGCAGGTTCGAGAGCTTGCCCGTGCGCCGGCCGTGTCCCCACTCCGCCGCGAGCACGATGAGGTCGAGCGTATGCGCGCGCTTGATCTTCAGCCAGCTCGCGCCGCGATTGCCGGCTTCATAGGGCGCCCGGAGCGATTTCGCCATGAGGCCCTCATGTCCGGCGGCGAGCGCAGCATCATAGAAAGCGGAGGCTTGCGCTTCGGACGAGGTCACCAGCCGCGGCATGCGCATGTCGGATGGGACGATGCGTGCGAGTGCCGCGACGCGCTCGACGGTCGGCCGATCCGCAAGGCTGTCCTGGTCGAGCCGCAGACAATCAAAAAAGAAGGCGCCGATCGGCAGCTGCTCGCGCAGCGCCGCCACGTTCAGCTTGCGGCCGAAGCGGCGCATGGTGATCTGAAACGGGTGCGGACGCCCCGACGCATCGAAGGCGATCGCTTCGCCGTCGAGCACCACGGTGTGCACCGCGAGCCGGCGCACCGCCTCCACGATTTCCGGAATGGCTGCGCCGACTTCGTTCAAGCCGCGCGTGTAAATGCGCACGTCCTCTGCCGCCTTGTGGACCTGGATGCGCGCCCCGTCCATTTTCCACTCGAACGCCGCCTCCCCCTCGAGCTCGAGGAGCGCCTCGCTCACGTCGGCGGCGGTCTGCGCGAGCATGGGCGCGATGGGAGAGAACAGCTCGAGCTGGAATTTATCGAGCGCAGCGCGTCCGCCGTCGAGGGCCGCGTGCGCCACCGCGCCGAGGCTCTCTCGCATACATCGCTGCGCGGCGCACGGCGCTCACCGGCAGCTCGGCCGCCGCCGCGATCGCATCGACCATGACGCCGCCGAGGGCGCCCTGCCGCAGCTCCCCGAGCAGGAGCCGCGCGAGGAATTCGCGCTCGGCCGGTGTCGCGCGCGACCATAGATCGCGCAACAGCTCCATGCGGCGGACGGCGGCGCCCGCACCTTTTATCCCCGGCAGCAACGCGAACCTTGCATCGACATCGCTGAGGGAGAGCGACGGGTCAACCGCAGCGGGCGCGAGCGCGGCCGGCTCGAGCGATGAGTAGCCGACGCCGAGGCGGCCCTGCGGCAGCTCTCCGGACAGATAGTGAACGGCCGTGTCCACTTCGCCCGGCGGCAAGGTCTTCAAGAAGCCTGCGAGCTCGCGCACTTTCGCCAGCCGCGCAGAGGTGGCTGCAACGCGCTGCGACGTAGCCACCAGATGGGCCAGCAACGTCACTTCAAGCTTGCGCCGGCCCGTCGACGGTCAGCAGTTCCTCGAAGAAGCCGCCGATGCGGCGCCGGCGGTCGACGAAATGGATCTCCAGGATCCAATGACGCGGACGCCCCGCGGCGTCCACGTCGCGCAAACGAGTCGTATTGCCGTGGCGGACGGAAAAGCGGGCCAGGTCGTGAGGATCGCGCTCGTGAGGAAAGTGGCCGATGAGGTGGCCGGCCGTCGGCGCGCCGAATTCCCAGCCCGCCTCGAGGGCCAGGCTCGCGACGTAGTCATAGAGCTCGCCCGCGGTGAGCGAGGGAGTGCGCCGGTAAAGCTCCTTGCCGCGTTCGAAGGCGGCCGCGATGTCCGCGACCAGGCGACGCTTCACGGGATCTGAGCCCACCACGTAGGTACGCCCGTAGTCGGCCTCCCAGGTCTCGAATACCGGGCCGAAGTCGAGATACACCACGTCGTCTGCCGCGATGCGCCGGTCCTCGGGCTCATCGTAGTACCCCAGCATGGTATTCTCGCCCGCACGCGCGATGCGCTTATGCCAGTGGCGGCGCAGACCGAAACGGTCGCGTGCGAGATGGTGGATGTCGGTCGACAGCTCGCTCTCGAGCTTCCCGGGCACGATGAGCCCCCCGGCCACGACCTCGGCAAACAGTGCGCGAGCCTTCTCCTGCGCTTCGATCAACGATTGGGCGACTTCGTCCATAGACTGGAACACGATATGTTAGTAGCGCCTACGACTTCCGGCCTCGACAAGCCTGGCACCTTTGTCGAGCTCCAGCAACAGTTGGCCGGCGTGCTCGAGGGCGAGCGCGACGGACTCGCGAATTGCGCCAATACCGCGGCGCTCATTTACCACGCGTTGCCTGAGCTCAACTGGGCGGGATTTTATTTCCTGAGAGACGGCGAGCTGCTGCTCGGAGCGTTTCAGGGCAAAGTGGCGTGCGTGCGCATCCCCTTGGGAAGCGGTGTATGCGGCACGGCCGCCGCGCGCCGCGAGACGCTGGTCGTGCCGGACGTACATGCGTTCCCCGGTCACATCGCCTGTGACGCCGACTCGCGCTCGGAAATCGTGGTGCCGCTCATTCGCGGCGGGACGCTCCTCGGCGTCCTCGATGTCGACAGCCCGCGCCCGGACCGCTTCGATCAGGACGATGCCCGCGGCCTCGAGGCGCTGGTCGCGCAGCTCCTCGAAGCCTCCGATTTCGAGCGCCTCGCTACTTCGAGCTCGTAAGTCCCGGCGAGGTCGTGAGCACAGGCTGCGGGTTATAGAGCGCCGGAAAGACGCGCTCGAGATTCCCGACCTTCGGCAAGTCGTTGTACTCGATGTAGGGCGCATCCGGATGATGCACCAGATAATCCTGGTGATAGCCCTCTGCCGGATAGAACCCCTTGAGCGGCTCGACGCGCGTCGTGATCGGCCGCGGGAAGGCGTGCGCCTGGTTCAGCTGCGCGATGTAGCTCTCGGCGATACGGCGCTGGTCCGCATCGGCGACGAAAATCGCGGAGCGGTACTGGCTGCCGACATCGGGACCCTGGCGATTGAGCTGCGTCGGATCGTGCACGACGGAAAATGCGATCTGCAGCAGCTGGCCGTAAGAGATCTGGGCGGGATCGAAAGTGATCATCACCGACTCCGCGTGACCGGTCGCGCCCGTGCTCACCGTCTCGTACTGTGCGGTGCCGCGTTCGCCGCCGGCATAGCCCGAGACTACTTTGCGTACGCCCCGCACGTGCTCGAACACGCCTTGCACCCCCCAGAAGCATCCGGCTGCGAGGACTGCTGTCTGCGCAGCACCCGGCTGCTTCGGATTGTCGACCGCCGGAGGCGGAACGGACGTGGCTGCTTCCGCCCCGTAGAGCGGCGCGCGGCCCGCGAGCACGCAGGCGGCCACCGACACGGCGGCCAGGAGAGCCGGCCATTTGAAGTTCGAGAGCGTCATGAGAATCTCCAGTGAGTGAGTGAGGTCGGTAAGCGGCGAGTTCAAGCCGAGGCCGGCACGAAGCGCAGGGACACCGAGTTCATGCAGTAGCGCAGCCCCGTGGGCTTCGGTCCATCGTCGAATACATGTCCCAGGTGTGCATCGCAACGCGCGCACGACACGGCCTCCCGCAACATGGCGAGGCTCCAGTCCTTGCCTTGCGCCACGTTGTAGCGGGAAATCACGCGGTAGAAGCTGGGCCAGCCGGTGCCGGAATCGAACTTGGTTCTGGAGTCATAGAGCGCGGTATCGCAGCACACGCAGCGATACACACCGAGCGCATGGTTCTTGTCGTATTCGCCGCTGAAGGGATACTCGGTGCCTGCCTGGCGCGCGACTTGAAAGGCGAGCGGCGAGAGCTGCGCGCGCCAATCCGCCTCGCTCTTCACGACCTTGGCGACTTGCTTGACTCCCAAGCTCTTGCCGTCCGGCGCGAAGTCCTCGATCGTGACTATCTTTGCGACACCTTGGGCCGGGCCGGGCGCCGCCGCGCTCGTGTCCGCGGACCTCGAGCGGCGCGCGAGCCACGCCCCCGTCAAGGTCGCCACACCGCCAATGAGAAATGCTCGTCTGTTGCCGTTCATCATGTCCTCAACCGAATGTGAATGAATAGGCCTGCGCGCCGGCGTCCAGGAACTCGATGGAGAAAGTGTGCGGCGCGCCGGGGGTCGTCTGCCGAATGAGCTGATACAGGCGCTGCTCGCGGATGACGCCGTTGCCTTCGGCGTCCGTGTCGACGCCGTGATTTGCGCCCGGGGCAAGGCCGTCCAGGCGCACCCGAAAGCGCACCGGCTTGTCGCCGGGCGGACCGAGCACGAGGTGTAGGTCGCGGGCGAGGAAGCGAAATTCGATCTTGCCGGGCGCCGCATCGAGCACGGCCTTCTCGGGATCATCGGTCCAGCGGCCGAGCAAGCCCCACTCGTTCAATGCGAGCGAGGCCGGCAAGGCGTAGCTTTTCGACCGGTCGTCCGCAAAGCCACCCGGCGAGCGAAATCCGTCCGCGCGGCGGTAGCCGATGTAAGTCTCCTCGGACGAGACGTGTGCCATGTCGGGCGCCGCCTCGATGCCCGCCGCGGCGGGGGCCGCGCCCGCAGGCGGCAAGTCCTTGTATCCCGCCTGTGTAAGGAGCTCGCGGAGGATGCGCTCCGAGCCCTCGTAATCGCCTTCACCGAAGTGATGCCCGCGGATGCGGCCCTCGGCATCGATGAAATAATGCGCGGGCCAGTACTGGTTGGAGAACCCGCGCCAGATGGCATAGTCGTCGTCGATGGCGACCGGATACCTGATTCCGAGCTCGCCGACCGCGCGGCGCACGTTGTCCGGGTCGCGCTCGAAGGCAAACTCGGGCGCATGCACGCCGATGACGACGAGACCGTGATCCTTGTACGTGTCGTACCAGCGCTTCACGTAGGGCAGCGTGCGCAGGCAGTTGATGCACGAGTAGGTCCAGAAATCGACCAGCACCACCTTGCCGCGGAGGGATTCGCGCGTGAGCGGCGGGCCGTTGAGCCAGCCGGTCGCGCCCGCGAGCGAGGGCATCGGTCCCTCACTCTGCGCAACGGGCGCGGCCGCGGCCGCAGACGGGCCGCTGCTGCCGGCCGCAGGAACTTGAGCGCCGGCGCCAGGCTCGGCCGCGAGCGCGCCGCCGCGCCCCTCGTAGACAAGCAGCGATTGCTCCAAGCGGTCGGTGCTCCCTTGCGACAAGCGCGTGAGCACGCTCCCGTCCCAGCCGAGCGCTATGCCGGCGACCGCGACGAGTACGGCGACGCCGAGCGCGCGACGCAGCCACTCACCGGCGCCGAGCGAGCGCTTCAGTGCGGCGACGAGGCGGCCGCCGACGAGGATCGCCGCGGCGAGCGAGGTGGCCGCGCCCGCGGCGTAGGCGAACAGCAGCAGCGTCGTGCGCGGTGTCGGACCGGAGAGTGCCGCCCCCGTCAGCAGCAATCCGAGAATGGGACCCGCGCAAGGCGCCCACAGCAGCCCGGTGGCGACGCCCAGCAAGAGCGACGTGACGATGCCGTCGCGTCCGGAGGCCGCGCCCTCGCTTTGTATCAGCAAGTTGCCTAAAGCTACGAACGGTCGCGCCAGCGCGTCGGCGAGACGTCGCGACAGCAAGGTCGCCGCGAAGGCGGCGAGCAGCACCAGCGCGAGGGTGCGCCCGAATTGATTGAAGCGCACGACCCAGGAGCCGCCGACGGCCGCAAGCGTCGCGACCCCGGCGAACGTGATGGCCATGCCGATCAGCATGGGCAGTCCGTTGGTCGAGAACTTGCGGTCCGCGCGCGTGAACACGAACGGCAGCACCGGCAAGATGCACGGGCTCAAGATGGTGAGCACGCCGGCCAGGAACACGATGCAAGCCAGGATCACGAATTCCTCCGCGCCGCTCGGGTCGGGAACTGAGTGGCGGCATGCATTAGACCGGCGTTGCGCCCGGCAGATTTCAGCGGGGCGGGGCTAAATAACACCCCGGCCGGTCACGCGCCCAGGGCGCTGACCGCTAGAAGTGGCGCGATAAGTACAGGACGGCGCTGTCGATCTTGTAGAAGCTGTCCGGCCGCGAGCCGTTCGGATCCGTCGGGAGCACGTGGTCGCGGGCGATGTTCTGCGCGTACCGAAAATCGAATCCAAGTCCCAGTGCGGAGAGCAAGAAATTGCGCCACTGGGCACCGACGCCGCCGTACTCGGAGTAAGCCGGCGTCGCGAGCTGATAGCGATCGACCCCGAAGAATGAGCCGAATGCGAACGAATCTCCGAAACGATAGCGGTAATCGATGGCGCGAAAGCCGTACAGCGTGTGATCGGATCTCGTCCAGCTCCACGCGCACGCCGAGATCGTTGTTCGCGAGACGGCCCGGCGAGCGCCCAGCGCAAAGTGCGGATCGAGGCCGAGCGTGGTCGTCTGCGGGATCTCGGGACCGAGATCCATGTCACTCGATTGACATTGACGCCGACATCGACGAAGACCTCGCTGCCGTGCGGATTCGGGCCGCCGGTGTACGAGTCGTCCTCCACCTCGCCGTCGTCGCGCGTGCGTCGATCGCCCCCATAGCGCACGAATCCCGACAATCGCCAGAAGGACTGGCCGAAGATATCGCGGCCGGCGAAGACCTCTCCGCCGACCGTGAGGTCTCTCCACGGTCGCGAATACATCACCGAGACATCGTAATAATGCCGGTAGGGATATGGCTGCGGGCTCGCCGGGAGAATACTGGCGCACGTCCCCGCCGTAGTAGGTCTGGTTGATCGCGGTACGCACGCGCTCCTGCAGATAGCCGCCGAACGGCGGCTCCCAGCCGATGCGCAGCATCTGCGTGCGCGCGCCGACGCCGTCGCCGAAGTTGCGTTGATCCGCGCCCCAGTTGCCCAGCACGAGGCCGTCGTTCGTCATGCCGTCGAGGAAGATGTTGTGCACGTACCAGATGTTCTGCCACTCGGAGATCTCGTAGGTGAGGTCGAAGTGGTGCCAGACGCGCGGAAAGTCGATGCCGACCGAGAGCGCCGCGTTGCCGAGCAGATAGCTGCCGCCGTCGGAGTTGTCCTCGCCCGCGTACTGAGCGTAGACGGCGAACGGCGTCTTGCCGGGAAAGATGAAGCGGCTGACGTACGAGGCCTGTTGATTGCCCTGCGTCTGCGACAGGCCGCTCGGCTTGAAGAAATCGCGCACCAGAAAACTGCGCCGAGTCCGGTAAGCCGCTGCCCCCGCCGTACTCGAGAAGGCGGTTGACGCCGAGCGACCAGCCGGGAAACGGCTCGATCGAAAATTGCGCACCGAACAGTCGGGGATTGCCGCGGCTCGCGACACCCGTTGTAGAGGATGTTGTCGCCCGGGCGGATTGCCCTTGCCGGTCTGATCGAGGCGTGAGAAGGAAGAATTCGTACTGAAATCCGAGCCGCGTCAGGGGCTCGTAGTTCGAGAACGTCACCGACGGGCGTGGTCGGTGCCTCGGTGCTGATCAGCATGCTGCTGTCGGTCATCGGAGAGAACCAGTGATCCCGGTAGCCGATATCGAGCTGCGCCCAGCTGAAACCGAGGCCAGCTCGCTGCCCGTCGGACTCGCGCGGCCCGATACGCGACCACGCCGCCTGCGCGAGCAGATAGTCGGTCGGCTGAACGAATCCCTGCGCCGACAGGTCCCAGTGGCTCTTGTTCGGCAACCCGTACTCGTTCGGCACGGTGCCTGGCGCCTGTCGTGAGTGCCGAGCCGGTGATGCTGGCGTGCGTCAGCGCGTAGTCGCGCGAGTAACGCTCCAGATACCGCTCGACTTTGTGGCACAAAGGTTTATCGACCTTGCACGCCTGCGGCAGCGCGAGCCTCACGAGCTCGACGGCAATCGGGCGCTTCAGTATCGGCTCGTCCGCGAGAATCAGCACGCGCTCGATCTGCCGCTCCATCTCCGGCTCGAGATTGAGCGGGAGATAAGCGCTCACGCCCCCGGCGAGCGCTGCCGGGCAGGTGATGCCGAAGACGAGCCCAGTCCGCAGCGCCAATGCCCGGATCGAGATCTCACGATAGTCGAAGAGCTCTTGTTGCCGTCCGCTGGGCCGCGACGGAAGTACACGATATCACGCGCTCCGCGGTCAAGCGCTCGGCGCATCATCCTTGCGCGCCGAGCGGCGTGCATCGAAGCCGGCGGCCGGGTATCATCGACTCATGAAGTGGTCGGTGCTCGATCAATCTCCGACGTCGGCGAGGCTCGCAGCGAGCGACCGGCGATCCGCGATTCGCTTGCTGCTCGCGCAGGACTGCGATCGCCTGGGCTATGAGCGCTTCTGGCTCTCGGAGCATCACGCGCTCGTGAGCGTTGCCGGAACGGCGCCCGAAGTGCTGGCCGCCGCCGTCGCCGCGACCACGCGGCGCATACGCGTCGGCAGCGCCGGCGTCATGCTGCCGCACTACTCCGCGCTCAAAGTGGCCGAGCAGTTCCGCGTGCTCGAGGCGATCGCGCCGGGCCGCATCGATCTCGGCGTCGGGCGGGCGCCGGGATCGGACGGCCTGACCGCGCGCGCGCTCAATGCGCACTCCAACGTCGACGAGTTTCCGCGTCAGGTGCAAGAGCTCGCAGCACTGGGTGCGGGACTAGCCGCTGCCCGAGTCGCATCCTTACCGCGGCATCGCCGCGCATCCGATGGGAGAGACGCGTCCGGAGCTGTGGATACTCGGCAGCTCCGCCTACGGTGCGCAGCTCGCCGCCTATCTCGGTCTGCCCTACGCGTTCGCCTATTTTTTCAACGACGGCGCCGGCGTCGACGAGGCGCTCGTCGCTGTATCGCAGCCTTTTCCGCCCGAGCGCGGTGCTCGAGCGGCCGCAGGCGACGATCTGCGTGTGGGCGCTCGCGGCCGACACCGCCGCGCGAGGCGGCGCGGCTGCCGACGGCCCGCGAGCACTGGCGGGTCGGATTCGAGAAAGGCGTGCGGGCTCCGCTGATCTCGCCCGAGAAGGCGGCCGCGCTATGCCTACACGCCCGCCGAGCAGGCGACGATCGAGCGCTTGCGCGCCGAGGCGTTGGTGGGAACGCGCCGCAGGTGGCCGAGCGGCTGCGCGCGCTGGCGAGCGCGCTGCGAACTCGAGGAGATCGTCATCAACACCTGGACCTTCGATCCGGAGGCGCGCCGGCGCTCCTATGCGCTGCTCGCCGAGGTTTTCGGCCTCGGCGGCGCGCCGCCGCCGTGACCGTGATCGAGTCCGAGCGCCTGGTGCTGCGCGAGTTCGATCTCGACGACGCGGAATTCATCCTGGAGCTGCTCAACGAGGCCGCGTTCCTGCGCTTCATCGGCGACAAGGGCGTGAGGACGCTCGCCGATGCGCGCGATTACCTGCAGAAAGGCCCGATCGACAGCTATCGCCGCTACGGCTTCGGACTGTATCTGGCGAGCCTGCGCGAGGACGGCACGCCGATCGGCATGTGCGGCCTGGTCAAGCGCGAAGGGCTCGCCGACGTCGACGTGGGCTTCGCCTTGCGATCGCGTTACTGGTCGCGGGGATATGCGGTCGAAGCGGCCGCAGCGGTGCTCGACTACGGCAAGCGCATCTTGAATCTCGGACGCATCGTCGCCATCGCGAATCCCGATAACCAGGCGTCCATCGCCGTGCTGGAAAAAATCGGTCTGAGGTTCGAGCGCATGGTCCGATTGTCCGGCGACGCGCCGGAGCTCAAGCTGTTCGGCCCGGGCCCTTCGGGAGATCGGGCGCCGGGAGGTCCGGCATGAGCGCGCGGATCGTGCCGATTCTGTGCGTTTTGTACGTGCTATCCGAGGCCGGGCTCCTGTGGCTCAAGCGCTCGGGCAAAACGGCCGCCGACGCCGATCGCGGCTCGCTGCCGCTGATCTGGCTCGTGATCAGCGTGAGCATGGCCGCGGCGTTCGGCTGCGCGAATGCGCTACCGCAGCTCGCGCTTGGCCCTGCCGGCATCTGGCGGCCCGCGGGCTTGGTGGTGTTCGTGGCCGGCATCGTCGTGCGCTGGTACGCCATCGTGTCGCTGGGCCGCTTCTTCACGGTGAACGTCGCGATCGCCGCGGATCACCAGCTGGTCGAGGCCGGCCCTTATCGCTGGTCGCGCCACCCCTCGTACACGGGTGCCTTGCTCGCGTTCCTCGGGCTGGGACTCTGTCTCGACAACTGGGCGTCGCTCGCCGCGCTGGTGGTGCCCGTGTCGGTGGTATTCTTGTGGCGCATGCGGATCGAGGAGGCTGCGCTTCTCGAGACGTTCGGCGAGCGGTACCGAGACTACATGCGCCGCACTCGGCGTTTGATCCCGTTCATCTACTAGCGAGAGCCCGCCGTTGCGAGCCCCCGGAGTCACCATGCATCCATTTCCCCATCAATACACGGTCGTCGCGGCGGCACGCCCCGACGGCGACGTGCCGCTGTCCGTCGCCGGCGTGCGCGTGATCGAATCGGCGCCGCCGAAGGAGTTCGACGGGCCGGGCAATCAATGGTCGCCGGAGCAACTGCTCACCGCCGCGGTCGCGGATTGCTTCGTGCTCAGTTTTCGGGCCATCGCGTCGGCGTCCAAGTTCCGCTGGCTCGAGCCTGCAGGCGAGCACCCGCGGCACGCTCGACAAGGTTCAAGGGATCATGCGCTTCACGCGCTTCGAGACGCACGCGAAGCTGCACGTGCCGACGGGGACGGATCTCGAGCGCGCCAAGCGATTGCTGGAGAAGGCGGAATCCTCCTGCCTGGTCGCGAACTCGCTCTCGAGCGAGCGCCACCTGTCGATGGAGATCGTCGAGAGCTGACGGCCGGCGGCCGCCTCGCGGCCGCGCTTACCGCGCCTGGCGGCGCTTAATCGTCCATCAAGAAGCTGCGCAGCTGCTCGCTGCGGCTCGGATGGCGGAGCTTGCGCAGCGCCTTGGCCTCTATCTGGCGGATGCGCTCGCGCGTGACGTCGAACTGCTTGCCGACCTCCTCGAGGGTGTGATCGGTATTCATGTCGATGCCGAAGCGCATGCGCAGCACCTTCGCCTCCCGCGGCGTGAGCTGCGCCAGCACCGAGTGCGTGGTCTCGCGCAGCGACTCGGTGGTCGCCGAGTCGATCGGCGAGGACACGGAGGTGTCCTCGATGAAGTCCCCGAGGTGCGAGTCCTCGTCGTCGCCGATCGGCGTCTCCATGGAGATCGGCTCCTTGGCGATCTTGAGGACCTTGCGGACCTTGTCCTCCGGCATCTCCATGCGCACCGCCAGCTCCTCGGGAGTCGGCTCCCGCCCCATCTCCTGCAGCATCTGCCGCGAGATGCGGTTCAGCTTGTTGATCGTCTCGATCATGTGCACCGGAATACGGATGGTGCGGGCCTGGTCGGCGATCGAGCGCGTGATGGCCTGGCGGATCCACCAGGTCGCGTAGGTCGAGAATTTGTAGCCGCGACGGTACTCGAACTTGTCCACGGCTTTCATCAAGCCGATGTTGCCTTCCTGGATCAGATCGAGGAACTGCAAGCCGCGGTTCGTGTACTTCTTGGCGATCGAGATCACCAGACGCAGGTTCGCCTCGACCATTTCCTTCTTGGCGCGGCGCGCCTTGGCTTCGCCGATCGAGACCTCGCGGTTGATCTCCTTGATCTCGTTGATCAGGACGTGGAACAGGCCCTCGAGGTCCTTGAGCTTGTTCTGCCGGCGCTCGACCTCGTCCTTGAACTTCGCGAGCGGCGCCGAGTAGCGCTTCTTCGCCTTGATGTGCTTGTCGAGCCAGCGCGTGCTGGTCTCGTTCTTCGGAAACGTCGAGATGAAATCCTTGCGAGGCATGCCCGCCTGCTTGATGCAGAGGAACATGATCTCCTTCTCGAGCAGCCGCACTTCGGTGACGTGCTGGCGCAGATTGTCGATCAGTTGATCGAACATCTTCGGCGAGAGCTTGAGCTCCATGAGCTCGGCGCAGATCTTCTTGCGGATCTTCTGCGTCTTCGGGATCCTTGGAGCCCAGCTTGTCGAGCGCGTTCAAGTACTGATGGTACGTCTTGGCGAGCGATTCGAAGCGCTTGGCCGCCTCTTCCGGATCGGGACCCGTGTCGATGGCCTCCTCGTCCTCCTCGCCCTCGGTCTCGTCGTCGTCGCCCACCGCTTCCTCGCGCTCGGGCGCCACCATCTTGGGATTCTGCGGCTGGGCGATCTCGTCGGGCGCGTTCGGGTCGACGAAGCCGACGATCACGTCCACGAGACGCATCTGTCCGGCCTTCACGGTCTCGTACTGCCGCAGCAGCAGCTCGTAGGTGCCGGGATAGCTGCCGAGCGCGATCTTGACCGCCTCGAGGCCTTCCTCGATGCGCTTCGCGATGCGGATCTCGCCCTCGCGCGTGAGCAGCTCGACGGTGCCCATCTCGCGCATGTACATGCGCACCGGGTCGGTCGTGCGGCCGAACTCGGCGTCGAGATTGGCAAGCGCGGCGGTGGCCTCTTCGACCGCCTCCTCATCGGGAGCGGCGGTGGCATCGGTGAGCAGCAACGACTCCGCATCCGGTGCCTTCTCGTACACCGGTATGCCCATGTCGTTGATCATGTTGACGATATCTTCGATCTGCTCCGGATCGACGATCTCGCTCGGCAAGTGATCGTTGACTTCTGCGTACGTGAGGTAGCCTTGCTCCTTGCCGCGCGCGATCAACAACTTCAGTTGCGACTGGCGCTCGTCGGCGATTTGAGTGGCTGTTCCTGCTGGCGCTTTTTTGATCAAAGTGGAGGCCCCGTGAAAAGGTTGACCGATCGAATGCCAAGCCGATAAGTATACGATTTTGGTCATTCCGTGACCACCAAATAGGTTGTCCTTCCATCGCCCGCCCTGGGCTCGCCGCCCGCGCGGCTCTACGCGCCCCCGCCGGGGTCGCCTTGGCCTTCAGAAGAGAGCTTAATTCCGTCTTTTCGTCGAAATTCAAGCCCATTTCCTCGGCTTTTCGCAACAATTCATCTACCCGACGGCCTGGTCCGACGCTCTCCGTGAGCTTCTGGACCGCCATTTGCAGCTCCTGAGCGGCGGCTGCGGTGGTCTCGACCATGCCGGCTGCGGCGGCCAGCTCGGCCAGACGGCCGTATTCGGGGCGATCGCGCCAGCGCTCGAGCAACATGGCGGTGCTCGGTTGCTCCATGCCGGCGGCTTGCTCGAGCAGCTCGGTGAGCACGGGCACTCCGGGTAAATCACACCGGGCGAGCTCGGACCAGCCGATGACGCTGCGTGCCGCGGCGGGATGGTGCAGCACCAAGGCGATGGCCTGGCTCAGCAAACTCCCCCGTCCGGCGCTCATCCGACTGCGCTTGGGCGCGGTTGGTTCCACCCGTGAGGGAGCACGCTGCGCGGCGCCGCGCCCCGCCGCGCCGGCAGCGCTCGACTCGCGTCCGGCGGCCCCGAGATGCTCCTTGAGCTTCGCCGCCGGCATGCGGATCTCTCCGGCGAGCCGATCCAGCAGCAATTCCCGGTACACCCCGTCGGGCATACGCTTGAACAGCGGCGCGGCAAGAGCGGCGAGCTTCGCACGCCCGTCCACGTGCTCGAGATCCACCTGCTCGATCAGCTGACGCACGAGGTATTCGGACAGGGGGACCGCGCGCTTCAGGTGCTCCTCGAACCCTTGCGCACCCTCCGCCGCGATCAACGTGTCGGGGTCGTGGCCCGTCGGCAGGAACATGAACTTGAGCTCGCGCCCATCGCGCGCGAGCGGCAGCGCGTTCTCGAGCGCGCGCCAGGCAGCCTGAAGGCCTGCGCGGTCACCGTCGAAACAAAAGACGAGCTCGCTCGTCAGGCGAAAAATCTTGTTCAGATGCTCCTGGGTGGTGGCGGTGCCGAGCGTTGCCAGCGCGTAGGTGATGCCGGCCTGATGCAGGCGCACCACGTCCATGTAGCCTTCGACGATGAGCAGCCGCTTGAAGTCCGAGCGCGCCTGTCGCGCCTCGTAGATGCCATAGAGCTCGCGTCCTTTGTGAAACAACGGCGTTTCGGGCGAGTTGAGGTACTTGGGCTCGCCCTGGTCGATTACGCGGCCGCCGAAGCCCAACACCCGGCCGCGCGCGTCGCGGATCGGGAACATCAAGCGGTCGCGAAACCGGTCGTAAAAACCTGGCGATTGCCCGGCACGCGCGTCGCGCTCAATGATGAGGCCCGCCTGCAGCAAGCGACGCCGCTCCTCGTCCGCGGCGCCGAACCGGTTGAGCAGGGCGTTCCACGAGTCCGGGGCATAACCCAGCGCGAACTTCGCGCACGTGGACGCATCGATGCCGCGCTTGCCGAGATAGGACTGCGCGCGCTCGCTGTCCTTGGCGTTCTGCTCGAAGAACCGTGATGCGCCCGCCATCACCTGATAGAGATCGACGCCGCCGGGCTCGTGCGGAGCCTGGGCCTCGCGCGGCAGCTCGAGACCGGCGCGCTGCGCGAGATCGGCGATCGCGTCGAGGAACCCGAGCTTCTCGTACTGCATCAGGAAACCGACCGCCGTGCCGTGCGCGCCGCAGCCGAAGCAGTGATAGAACTGCTTCTCCGGGCTCACCCAGAACGAGGGCGATTTCTCGGTGTGAAACGGGCAGCAGGCTTTGTATTCGCGCCCGGATTTCTTGAGCGTAACGCGCGCGCCGATGATCTCGACGATGTCCGAGCGTGCGACGACCTCGTCGATGAAGGGCTGGGGAATGCGGCCGGTCATGGACCGCGCGCGATCAACCGCCGAGCTTGGCTTTGATCTTGGCGCCCACCGTGCCCATATCGGCCCGGCCCTGCGCCTTCGACTTGATCACGGCCATGACCTTTCCCATGTCCTTGACGCTGCCCGCGCCGGTCGCGGCGATGGCGTCGGCGATGAGGGCGTCGATCTCGGCGTCGCCGAGCTGGGAGGGCAGGTAGGTCTTGAGCAGCTCGATCTCCGCCGATTCCTTGTCGACCAAGTCCTGACGGTTGCCCGCCTGGAACTGCACCAGGGATTCCTTGCGCTGCTTGACCATTTTCTCGAGAACGGCGACCACCTGCGCATCGTCCAAGCTGATGCGCTCATCCACTTCGCGCTGCTTGATGGCTGCGGTGATCATGCGAATGACGCCCAGCCGCTCCTTCTCGCCGGCGCGCATCGCGGCCTTCATGTCATCGGTGATGCGCTCTTTCAGAGACACCGAGGAAGCAGGCCCCTCTTAATAGGGACGCGACGAGCCGGCCGGGGGAGCACTCGGCGGCGCGCCGCCTCCCGTGCCGCGCATGTTCTCGCGGGACAGGCGCTTCAAGTGGCGCTTGACCGCGGCGGCCTTCTTGCGCTTACGCTCCTGCGTCGGCTTCTCGTAGAATTCGCGGCGACGAAGCTCGGTGAGGACACCGGCTTTCTCGCATGCGCGCTTGAAACGGCGCAGGGCGGCATCGAAATACTCGTTCTCGCGAACACGAACGCTAGGCATTCAAACCTCAATTTAGGGACAATGACAGGCTCGCCGGCATTTGCCGACAGGGGCGCGCATTCTAAGGTGCGCCCCCGCAAAAGGCAAAATCGGTGCTTTTTCCCTCCCACCCCCGCAGAGCAGGGCCTACTACTACCCATCCATGCGCGTAATTGGAATCGAAACCTCCTGCGACGAGACCGCCGTGGCGGTATACGACGCCCGGCAGGGGCTGCTGTCGCATCGGCTGCATAGCCAGATTGCGGTGCACCAGGCCTATGGCGGCGTGGTTCCCGAAATCGCCTCCCGGGATCACGTGAAATGGCTGCTGCCGCTGGTGCGCGGGGCGCTCGCCGACGCCGACTCGAGCCCGCAGAGCATCGACGGCGTTGCCTACACCGCCGGACCCGGCCTCATCGGTGCGCTGCTGGTCGGCGCCGGATTCGCCCGCAGCCTCGCCTACGCCTGGGGCCGGCCCGCCGTCGCCATTCATCACCTGGAGGGGCATCTGCTCGCGCCGCTTCTCGAGGCCGACCCGCCTGAATTTCCCTTTCTCGCGCTGCTCGTGTCGGGCGGGCACACGCAGCTGGTCGATGTCGCCGAGATCGGCAAGTACCGCATCCTCGGCGAGACCCTGGATGATGCCGCGGGGGAAGCGTTCGACAAGACAGCCAAGATGCTCGGTCTACCGTATCCCGGCGGCGCTGCGCTCGCGCGCCTCGCCGAGGCCGGACGCCCCGGCCGCTTCAGCTTTCCGCGGCCGATGCTCGATCGTCCCGGACTCGAGTTCAGTTTCAGTGGCTTGAAGACGGCCGCCCTTGTAGCCTTGCGGGATCGCGCGCTCGACGATCAGGCTCGCGCGGACCTAAGCCATGCCTTCCAGGAAGCCGTCGTGGAGACGCTTGCGGAGAAGTCGCGGCGCGCCCTGGCGGCGACAGGCCACCGGCGCCTGGTCGTTGCGGGCGGGGTGGGCGCGAACCTGCGCCTGCGCGAGCGGCTCGATGCCGTGACGCGCGCTGCCGGTGCGCAGCTTTATTTCCCGCGGGCCGAGTTCTGCACCGACAACGGCGCGATGATCGCGCTGGCCGGATGCGCGCGCTTGAGCCGTGGGGACCGTCAGGGACTCGCCCTGGGTGCCAGGGCGAGTTGGGAGCTCGGATCACAAGGGGAATAGTCGGATTTCATGGACAAGATATTCATACATGCGCTCAAGGCCGAGGCGATCATCGGCATCTACGACTGGGAGCGGCAGGTCCGGCAGACCGTGCTCATCGACCTCGAGTTTGCCGCGGATGTTCGCAAGGCGGCGCTGACCGACTCGATCGACGACACGCTCAACTACAAGCGCGTGGCCAAGCGGATTCTCGCCTTCGTCGAGAGCTCGCAGTTCCATCTGGTCGAGACCCTCGCCGAGCACGTGGCCATGCTCGTGCTCGATGAATTCGGCATCTCCTGGGTGCGCATCACCTTGAGCAAGCCCGGCGCCGTGCGCAGCTCGAGGGACGTGGGTGTCTCGGTCGAGCGCGACCGCGAGATGCTCGAGACCTGGCGCACCCGGGCGGCCGGAACTTAGGCGGCCTTGATACGTCGCTAGATGCTTCGTCCACCGTCGACGGCGATGATTTGGCCGGTGATATAGCGTGCATCGCGGATCAAGAAGAGCGCAGTACGCGCGATGTCTTGCGGGCTGCCCACCCGCTTGAGCGTGGTCCTCGCGATGATCTCGCGCTTCATGCTGTCGTCGAGGTCGTGCTCCGCCCAGAGCACGGGGCCCGGCGCGATGCCGTTCACGCGGATGTCGGGGCCGAGCTCACGCGCCAGCGAGCGGGTGAGCATCGCGAGGCCGGCCTTGGCGATGCTATACACCGGGTACCCCTTCAGGGGCCGCAAGCCATGAATGTCGATCACATTGATGATGACTCCGCGCTGCTTCGCGAGGTGCGGCGCCGCGGCTTGTGCCAGGAACAAGGGTGCGCGCAGGTTGCTGCCGATGAGATCGTCCCACGCGGCCCGGGTGATCTTGCCCACCGGTGTCGGATAGAACGTCGAGGCATTGTTGATGAGCGCATCGAGCCGGCCGAAATGTCCGACCGCGGCCGCGATCAGCTGCTCCGGCGCCGCATCTTGCTGAAGGTCGGCTGCGATGAGTGCGGCGGATCCCGCGCGCGCGGCGTTCAGCTCCGCGCCGAGCTCTTTCGCGGCCGCGGTGGAGGATCGATAGTGCACGAGAACGCGCGCACCCGCGGCATGCAGCATGCGCGCGATCTGGGCGCCGACGCGGCGCGCGCCGCCGGTGATGAGGATCACCCGGTCGTCGAGCGAGTTCTCGATGCTGTCCGCCATGCGCGGTCAAGATACCGGATTGCGGATGCAGCGTGTACCTGCGCGCGGAGCGCGCGCGCATGACGCCCCCGACCGAGCTCGGTGACCTGGAGCGCGCGCACGTCGAGCGGATGCGCGAGCGAATTGCCGCGGAAATCGACGCGGCGGGCGGTTGGATCGGCTTCGACCGCTACATGGAGCTCGCGCTCTATGCGCCGGGGCTCGGCTACTACAGCGCCGGCGCGCACAAGCTCGGACCCGGCGGCGACTTCACCACGGCGCCGGAAGTCTCGCGACTGTTCGGCGGCTGCGTGGCCCGGCAATGCGCTGAGATCTTGGGCGCACTGGGCGGCGGCAGCATCCTCGAGATCGGCGCGGGCAGCGGCCGTTTGGCGGCCGATGTCCTGGCGCGGCTCGATGCCCTCGGGTGTGTTCCCGAACGCTACCTCGTGCTCGAGATCAGCGCGGATCTGCGCGAGCGGCAGCGCCGCAGCATCGCGGCCGCCGTGCCGCATCTCGCGCGGCGCGTGGAGTGGCTGGACGCGCCGCCCGACGTTGCCTTCGACGGCGTCGTGCTCGCCAACGAGGTGCTCGATGCGCTGCCGGTGACGCGCTTTCGCTGGCACCCCCAGGCAGGGGGATGCGAGGAGATGGGTGTCACGCGCGAGGGGTTGCGGCTCAAGTGGGCGTCGCGGGCCGGGCGCGATGCCCTCGCTGCGGAATGCGCTCTCTTGGCGCAAGCGGGCGGCGGTTGGGAGGAGGGCTATACCTCGGAGTATTGTCAACGACTCAGCGCGTGGACCGCAGCGGTCACGGAATCGCATCGCGCGGGCTTGGCGCTCTGGATCGATTACGGCTTGCCGCGGCGCCACTACTATTTTCCCGAGCGGCGCGACGGCACCTTGATCTGCCATTTCCGCCAGCGTGCGATCTGCGATCCTTTTGTTGCGCCTGGACTCCTGGATATCAGCGCGTGGGTGGATTTCACGCGTCTCGCGCAAGCGAGCACCGCTTGCGGCTACGCCCTGGCCGGTTACACGACGCAGGCGCATTTCCTCGCCGGACTTTCGATCGACGCGGAAATGCATCATCTCGCCGCTAAAGACCCAACGCGCTTCGCGCGGCTCGCCAACGAAGCGCGCACACTCCTGCTGCCCGGAGAGATGGGCGAGCGGTTCAAGGCCATGGCCTGGATGCGCGGCATGGATTCACCGCTCCCCGCATTCCAGGTGCACGACCTGCGCCACACGCTATGAGCAGTCAGCCGCCGGCGGGGTCTGGTCCGAACTGCTCGCGCACGGCGGTTATCGTCGCCAGGCGCCGCCGGTGCAGCTGCTCGGCGATCTTCGGTCCGGGCGCGTCGCGTTCCTCGGCGCTCGGCTTGATCGCCGCGGCAGCGGCGCGGGCGGCGATCAGATACTCGCGCTGCGGGTAGGGCTTGTCTTCCAGGCCGAGGCGCCCGCGCGCGTCTGCCTGGCAAGCGAGCAGCACGTGGCCGAAACGCTCCGGACGGCGCACCGCGTCCGCGCGCTCGATGAACTCGAGCACAGTGCGGGGCTTCAGCTCGAAGGCGCGATGCACGATGCCGTGGTAGCGCGCGACGATGACGGCCAGCTCGCGATAGTCGCTGGGGATCTTGAGCCGCGCCGCGAGGGCCTCGATGAGCGCGACGCTGCGCTCCTCGTGTCCATGATGCGCCGGCCATTCTGCCCGCGGCGTGGTGCCCTTGCCGAGATCATGCACCAGCGCCGCAAAGCGCACGCGCGCATCGGCGGACAGGCGCACAGCTTGGTCGAGCACCATCAGCGTGTGCACGCCCGTATCGATCTCCGGATGCCAGCGAGTCGGCTGCGGCACACCGAAGAGCGCGTCGATTTCCGGAAAGATGCGCGCGAGCGCGCCGCTCTCGCGCAGCACCTTGAAGAAGGTGCTGGCGCCGCTCTCGCGCAGCGCCTTTTCCGATTCCTGCCAGACGCGCTCGGGGACGAGCGCGTCCACCTCGCGACGCGCAACCATCTCGCGCATGAGCGCGAGCGTCGCCGGGTCCACGCGAAAGCCGAGCGGCGCGAAGCGTGCCGCGAACCGCGCGACGCGCAGCACGCGCACCGGATCCTCGACGAACGCCGCCGACACATGCCGCAAGGGTGCGCGACTCGATGTCGCGCGCGCCGCCGAAAGGATCGATGAGTGTGCCGTCGGCGGATCGCGCCATCGCGTTGACGGTCAGATCGCGGCGCGAGAGATCCTCCTCGAGGGTTACTTCCGGTCCGAACTCGACGCTGAATCCGCGATAGCCCGGCGCGGTCTTGCGCTCACGGCGCGCGAGCGCGTACTCCTCGTGGGTTTCGGGATGCAGCAGCACCGGAAAATCGCGCCCGACGGCACGATAGCCGAGACGCTCGAGCTCCTCGCGGGTTGCGCCGACGACGACCCAGTCGCGCTCCTTCACAGGCAGGCCGAGCAACTCGTCTCGAACAGCGCCGCCGACCAGATACACTTGCATGGATGAATAGTATCAGCATCACTTCACGGATCTGCATCCTGTGCGTGCTGGTACTGATCAGCGTGTCCCTGAACGGCTGCTACCTGCTGGAGAGCGCGCAGGGCCAGCTCTCCCTCATGTCCAAGCGCCGCCCGATCGCGCGGGTCGTCGCCGATCCGGGCACGCCCGCCGACGTGCGCAAGCAGCTCGAGGCGGTCGCGCAGATTCGCGAGTTCGCCAGCCGCAACCTGCACTTGCCGGACAACGGCAGCTACCGCACTTATGCCGATGTGGGCCGGCCCTACGTGGTCTGGAACGTCGTCGCGGCTCCGGAATTCTCCGTCGAGCCGAAGGAATGGTGCTATCCCATCGTCGGTTGCGTCGCGTATCGCGGCTACTTCGTCGAGCGGCGCGCTCGAGCCCTCGGCGATGCCTTGAAGAGCAGGGAGTTCGACGTGAGCGTCGCCGGGGTGGCCGCCTATTCGACCCTGGGCCACTTCGACGATCCCATCTTGAATACGATGATCGGCTGGAACGACGTCGAGCTGGCGTCGATCATTTTCCACGAGCTCACGCATCAGATGATCTACATCGCGAACGATGCCGATTTCAACGAGGCGCTCGCGACCACGGTCGAGGAGGAGGGCGTGCGCCGCTGGCTCGAGAGCCTTGGCCGGTCAGCAGAGCTCGAGCGCTACGAGCTCGAGGAACACCGGTCCCTCGAGGTCGTGACGCTCTTGAGTCGTACGCGCGAGGAGCTGCGTGTGCTCTATGGCTCCGGACTCGACCCGGTGCTCATGCGCGAGCGCAAGGCCGCCGCATTCGCGGCGCTGCGCGGCTCGTACGCGCAGCTCGTCCGAGGCTGGGGCGCCGCATCCGCCCTTCGAAGGCTGGTTCGAGAAGGGCGAGATCAACAATGCCTATCTCGCTTCCATCGCGACCTACTACGACTGTGTGCCGGGGTTCAGACGCGAGCTCGCCGCGGTGGGCGGCAATCTGGACGCGTTCTACCGGCGCGTTCGCGAGCTTGCCAAGCTCGACCAGGAGAAGCGCGACGCCCTGGTGTGCGGGGCGCGCTGACGGCTCAAGGGCGCTCGGCCGTTGCGCCGCCGGTATGCACGTGTCCCGCCATGGACTTGCCCGCGGCGGAGCGGTCGCGGCTCAAGCGCGCATTGTCCTCGAAGGAGCCGAGATACTGACGCGCCGCGGCGGCCATGGAATGCGGCTTGATCTTGAGCTTCGCGAAGCCGTCGTCCGTGCACACGCTATCGACTTTCAGGGAGCGGTAGTTGTCGCTGGAGAAGGGCCTCCCGGGCACGAAGTTCATGACGAGCCCCTGCAGCCACGCCGCAAAATTCGGCAGCCCCGCGATCCAGCGTCGCTGGCCCGTGGTGTTCGCCACCAGGTTCACGATCTCGCTCAACGTGTAGATTTGCGGGCCGCCGAGCTGATAGGTCTGGTGGACCGCTGCGTCGCCTTGCAGACAGCGCAGCATCGCATCGACCACGTCGTCGACGAACACCGGTTGAAACCGGGCCTGCGGCCGGGCGAGCGGCAGCACGAAAGGAACGGAAGCCAGCAGTCCCGCGAAGCGGTTGAGGAACGTGTCGCCGGGCCCGAACATCACCGAGGGCTGGAAAATCATCCAGTCGAGCACGGCTCCCTGCTCGCGGATGAGTTTTTCGGCCTCGCCCTTCGAGCGCAGGTAGTAGCTCGGCGCATCCACGGCTGCCCTGAGCGCGGACACCTGCAGCAGCCGGCGCACGCCGGCGGAGCGCATGGCCTGCAACACGGTGCGCGTGAGCTCGGTATGCGCGCGGCGAAAGCCGCCGCCGCCGAAGCCGCGCTCGTTCAGGATGCCGACCAAGTTGATCACGACGTCCTGGCCCCGCAAGCGCTCGCTGAGCTGAGGCTCCTCGTACACGTCGCAGTTCTCGAGGGTGAGCCCGGGCAGCACGAGCAGGTGCTTGTGCTGCTCGCGATCGCGCGACAGCACCGTAACCGCATGCCCGTCCTTGATCAGGCGGGCGACCAGGCGGGTACCGAGGAATCCGGTACCACCGAGAATGCAGATAGACAACGGTCTCATGAGATCACCGAATGGGAATCAGAACCACCGCGCTGCCGCGCTTCACGTTGAGCATCAAGAAACTAGCGCCTTTTGCGACATCGCGAAAGGCCTTCAAGGTCGCGACCGGGGTGCGGCCGACGGCGACGATCAGGTCGTTCGCGCGCAGCCCCGCCTGCGCCGCGGGACTGCCGTCCTGCACGGCGCGCACGAGCACGCCGGCCGCGTCCGGCGCATCGGCGAGATCCGCGCCCTCGAGTCCGCGATGCACATCCGCGGCGGCGACGGCCTCGCTCTCCGAGTGCTCGGCAACCAGCGCCGTAACCTTGAGCGGCTTGCCATCCCGCAACAGACCGATCTCCACCTGGTCTCCGACGCGCTGCATGCCGATGGTGTTGCGCAGCTCCGACGCGCTCTTGATGGGCGTGCCGTTTATGGAGACGATGATGTCGCCGGTCTTGATGCCGGCGTGCTCCGCGGCCGAGCCCTGCGCCACGCCCGCGACCAGCGCGCCGGACGCCTCGTTCAAGCCGAACTCCTTGGCGACGTCCGGGGTCACGTCGTAGATGTTCACGCCGAGCACGCCGCGCTTCACCTGGCCGTACTTGATCAACTGGTCCATGACGCCCTTCGCCATGTTGACCGGGATGGCGAAGCCGATGCCGATGTTGCCGCCGCTCCCGGAGAGAATCGCCGAGTTGATGCCCACGAGCTCGCCGCGCAAGTTCACCAGCGCGCCGCCGGAGTTCCCGGGATTGATGGAAGCGTCGGTCTGGATGAAGTCCTCGTAGCCGTCGGGATTGATGCCGGTGCGTCCGAGCGCGCTCACGATTCCCGCCGTCACCGTGTGCTGCAGCCCGAACGGATTACCGATCGCGACCACGTAATCGCCCACCTCGAGCTTCGAGGAGTCGCCGAGCGCCATGGCGACGAGATTCGGCTGCTTCGCCTGCAGCACGGCGATGTCGGCGCCCTCGTCGGAGCCGATGACCTTGGCCGAGAAGCTGCGGTTGTCGAGCAAGGTCACGGTGATCTCGCTCGCGTTCTCCACGACATGGTGATTGGTGATGATGTAGCCGTTCTTCGCGTCGACGATCACGCCCGAGCCTGCGCTCTGGAATTGCCGCTCGCGAGGCCTCGAGTCGGGCGGCACGTCGAAGAAGCGGCGGAAGAAGGGATCGTCGAGCAGCGGATTGCGCTGGCCCGGCTTTTCCTTGATGGTGCCGCGGGTCGCGATGTTCACCACCGCGGGCGAGACGCGCTTGACCATGGGCGCGAGCGAGGGCATCGGCGCCGCTTCGGCGGGAGAGGCGGGCGGTGCGGGGAGCGCGGCGAATGCGCCCGGCGCGCCAAGGCCTGCTGCGAGCACGGCGGTCGCGAAGAGACGGAAAATCATGGGCTGTCCTCGAGTCATATAGTCCATTGCCAGGCAGCGGACCCCTGCCGCGCAAAGCGTGGGCCGGACTTTCAAGGTCCGGCCCACGGGTCGCTACTCTCGGACCGCGATCTTACACGTAAGAGCGCGTTCGGCGGGTTTGGTTAGGCCGCTTCCACCGTGATTCGCTGCGGCTGCACTTGGGCGACTTTCGGAATTGTGACTTCGAGCACGCCGTGGGCGGCCTTCGCCTTGATGTTCTGCACATCCGCCGTCTCCGGCAGGCTGAAGCGGCGCATGAATTCGCCGGTGATCCGCTCGATGCGGCGATAACCCTCGCGGGCCTCGCGACGCGCTTCCTCGCGCTTGCCACGAATGGTCAGCACGCCCTGCTCGGATGTGATCTCGACGGTCTTGGGATCGACGCCGGGCAGATCCACATGCAACAGGAATTGGTTGTCTTCCTCGTGCACGTCCACCGCGGGCAGCCACGCACCGGAGTCCGCGGCGGTCGGTTGCGGCGCGCCGAACAGACGATCGAGGTCACGTTGGAATTTGTTGACCAACGACCAGGGCTCATAACGAACGACAGTCATGTATTTCTCCTCAATAAAGTAAGAATGAAATGAACAATGTTGAAAAACCGGTTGGTACCCTGTCTGGGGACGGGCACTTTCATTTCAATACGCCGCGAGGCGGACGACGGCGTTTTTCGCGACACGCTTCGCGAAATTAGGGAAAGTCAAGTGCACAGTCGATAGAACATATTGTGCATAAGATGTGGACCACAACATGTTGCGGTTGCGCAATGCAGCGTCCCAAAAAAAATCCTGCGAAACGTAGTAGAGAATGTCTCGTAAGAATCTCGTAACATGTTGATATTGAAGACGTTTTATGACAGGTATTTGCCGCAAAAAATCCTTGACGGTCATTGCGTTCCGGTCTTACCCTTCGAACCCAGCCACAATATGTAGTGGTCGGAAAGTTCGCGATAGTCCCCGTGCTCGAGATGACCGGCCGGCATTTTCTCGTTGAGGGACCAACGCCACTTGTCTTTGAGCTTCGCGCCATAACTATAAGGGAGCGGTTCGGAAACCCATGAATACGGTGGTCAAGATCCAGCCAAATGATGTCGGCAGCATTCCTTATCAAGAAGCGTCCTATGACATCTGGGATAAGAAATATCGCCTGATTGCAAAGGACGGCTCGCCGATCGATCGCTCGATGGACGACACGTACAAGCGTGTCGCGCGTGCGCTCGCCGACGTGGAGTCGCCCGATCTGCGCGAGCACTGGTACGAGTCGTTCCTCTGGTCGCTGCGCCATGGAGCGATTCCGGCCGGACGCGTGACATCCAACGCCGGCGCGCTCGAGCACAAGCCCGCCACCTCGACCATCAACTGCACCGTGTCCGGCACCATCCGCGACTCGATGGACGACATATTGAAGAAGGTGCATGAGGCGGGGCTTACGCTGAAGGCGGGGTGCGTGGCGCCGGGAACCGTCGTGCGCACGGAGCGCGGTCTCGTGACGGCCGATCGAGCCGTTGCCGAAAAGCACCGCGAAATCCTGTGCTATGACCGGGAGGAGCATCGCTTCGAGATGCGCCCGATCACGAAGCACATGACCACCCATGTGCCGCAGGCGGAGAACATCCGCATCACATCGAACGGCGCGACATTGACCACGTCGGTCAAGCATCCGGTGCTGGTGCATCGGGATGGAACTTTCACTTACGTGCGCGCCGACGAAGTGCTGCTCACCGACTCGCTCGTGCACCATCGCTTTCCCTGGTCGGCGGACGCGGCGCGCTGGCGGGACGCGTGGTTCGCGGGGGCGCATCTCGGCGACGGATCGGCGTATCCGAAGAAATTTTCCTATAAGCCGACGCGCTCGCGGTGGGCGCGCCGCGCGAGCACACTCGGGCAACGGCTGGTGTTCAAGATTCGCGCAGCCGAGCGAGAAGTGGTCGAGCGCTATGCGGAATTCTTTGCGCCCGTGTGGGATTTCGCCGTCGCAAGCTTCGGCGCGAGCCGCGCGGTCGAGCTCATCGATGGCCAGATCGGCGCGAAGTCGGCCACGCTGCGTGTACCGCAGTGGGTTGCGGCCGAGCCGGAGCGTCATTTCCTGCCCTTCCTGGCCGGATTGATCGACACCGATGGCACGGTCGATACCAGGGGTAATGCACACATCGGCATGCAGAGCCGACAGTTCGGGACAGAGCTGCAGTCGCTTCTGGGACTTTTCGGGGTGCACGCCAGCCTCACCTCAGGACTGCTGCGCGATCACGAGCTCGACGGCGTCATGATTCGCGGCTCGGGCGGCGCGGTCATGAAGATTTGCGATTCCGGTTTCTTAAGCGCGGTAGCCGGATACATGGCGGACAGCGGCAAGCGCAACCGCCTCGTCGAGCACGCGACGACGTCCGGTCAGTACGACGTCTTTCAGGTGCATCCCGTGCTGTGCCGGGTCGATGCCATCGAGCGAGAACTGCCTCTGCCCGAGACGTTCTTCGACTTCACGGTGGAGAAGCACAACAACTATGTCGCCGGCAACGGCGGATTGATGGTCATTCATAACTGCGGGATCGGGTACGAATTTTCGACTCTGCGCCCGCGCGGCGCATACGTGACGGGCGCCGGCGCCTACACGTCGGGGCCGCTGTCGTTCATGGATATCTACGACAAGATGTGCTTCACCGTCTCCTCGGCAGGCGGGCGGCGCGGAGCGCAGATGGGCACGTTCGATGTGGGCCATCCCGACGCGCTCGAGTTCATCCGCGCGAAGCGCGAGGCCGGCCGCTTGCGCCAGTTCAATCTCTCGCTGCTGGTCACCGACGAGTTCATGAAGGCGGTGAAGAGCGATAAGGAGTGGAAGCTCGCGTTTCCGCTCTCGCAAAGCGAGTACGAGGCGGAGCGGCCGGATCTCGGCGACAAATCGAAGTTCGTGTGGCGCGAGTGGCCCGACACCACGGGCTATGTCGTCAGCGAGGAAGGCCTGGTCGCGTGCAAGGTCTACAAGACCATGCCGGCGCGCCGGGTCTGGGACCTCATCATGTCCTCGACCTATGATTTCGCGGAGCCGGGCTTCATCTTGATCGATCGGGTCAACGAGATGAACAACAATTGGTGGACGGAAAATATTCGCGCCACCAACCCTTGCGGCGAACAACCGCTTCCGCCCTACGGCTCGTGCCTCTTGGGATCCGTCAATCTCACCAAATTCGTGGTCGATCCGTTCACCGAGAATGCGCGCTTCGATTGGGAGACCTACCGCAAGGTCTGCAACGTGTTCACGCGCATGCTCGACAACGTGGTCGAGATCAACGGGCTGCCGCTTGCGCAGCAGCGCGACGAGATCACGCGCAAGCGCCGGCACGGGATGGGTTTCCTGGGCCTGGGCTCGACCATCACGATGTTGTGCATGAAGTATGGCTCGAAGAAGTCCATCGAGTTCACCGAGAAAGTTTCTCGAGAGATGGCCATCGCCGGCTGGGAAGCCGGGCTCGAGCTCGCGCGCGAGAAGGGGCCCGCGCCGATCATGAGCGAAGAGTTCACGGTTACGCGCGAGATGCTGCGCAAGCGTCCCGAGATGGTACGGGACGGCTGGCGGGTGGGCGCCAAGATTCATGGCCGGGTGCTGCACGCGCGCTACAGCCGCTACATGCAGCGCGTCGCCGAAGTGGCGCCCGAGCTCGTCGACGAGCTGGCCGAGGTCGGCGCGCGCTTCACGCATCACACCTCGATCGCGCCGACGGGCACGATCTCGCTCTCGCTCGCCAACAACGCCTCGAACGGCATCGAGCCGTCCTTTGCGCACCATTACTTCCGCAACGTGATCCGCGAGGGCAAGAAATCGAAGGAGAAAATCGACGTGTTCTCCTTCGAGCTGCTCGCGTATCGCGAGCTGGTCAACCCGCGGGCGATGCCCGACGGCCAGACGCCGGTCGAGAAGCTCCCCGAGTATTTCATCTCGGCGGACGACATCGGCCCCAAGGAGCACGTGGACATCCAGGCGGCGGCGCAGATCTGGGTCGACTCGTCGATTTCGAAGACGGCCAACGTACCGACGGATTACAAGTACGAGGACTTCAAGGAGATATACATGCACGCGTTCGATGCAGGGCTCAAGGGCTGCACGACGTTCCGCTTCAATCCGGAGGCCTTCCAGGGCGTGCTGGTGAAGGAGGACGACCTCAAGAACACGACCTACGTGTTCACGCTGGAGGACGGCACGGAGGTCGAGGCGCGCGGCGATGAGCAGATCGAGTATGACGGCGAGATGCACACCGCCGCGAATCTCTACGACGCGCTGAAAGAAGGCTATTACGGGAAATTCTGAACATGGCGCACATCAAGATCGAAAAAAAGATCGCGAAGTACCGGGTGCAGAAGCCCGAGGCGAAGGAGACGCCGGCGGCGGCTCCCAAGGAGCCCGCGAAGCAGGACAACGTCATATGGATGCACGAGAAGCTCGAGCGTCCCGAGATGCTCGTCGGCTCCACCTACAAGATCAAGACGCCGGTATCGGATCACGCCATGTACGTGACCATCAACGACATCGTGCTGAACGAGGGCACGCCCCACGAGCAGCGGCGGCCGTTCGAGGTGTTCATCAATTCGAAGAACCTCGATCACTTCCAGTGGATCGTCGCGCTGACACGCGTGATCTCGGCGGTGTTCCGCAAGGGCGGCGACACGACGTTCCTGGTCGACGAGCTGAAGGCGGTGTTCGATCCGCGCGGCGGCTACTGGCAGCCGGGCGGCAAGTTCATGCCCTCGACCATCGCCGAGCTCGGCCATGTGATCGAGCGGCATCTGCGCTCGATCGGTTTGCTGAAGGAGCCGCAGCTCGACGTGCACCAGCGCAAGCTGGTCGATGAGAAGCGCGCGGAGTTCGAGGCGCGCACCAAGCAGACGGACGCGTTCTCGAAGTCGCACTTCCCGGACGGCGCACAGCTCTGCGCCAAGTGCAGCACGGCGGCGGTGGTGATGATGGACGGCTGCAGCACGTGCCTGAACTGTGGGGACTCGAAGTGCGGATAGATCTCGAGGACACCGGCGCGGTGGTTGCAGGCTGGAGCTGAGACCTCCGAGGACGATGATCAAATTTGCTGCGCTATGCTTGCTGCTGGCGCCGATTCTCCATGTCGGCGCGGCCGCCGCCGACGCGGCCGATCCCTTCGCGCACCCGCCCGCGCTCGAGGCGGACGTGCGCTTCTGGATCCGGGTCTACACCGAGGTAACGACCGACCAGGGTCTGCTCCACGACGACTGGAATCTGAAGCTCGTCTACGAGGTGCTGCGATTCGATCCGGCCTCCTCGCCGACGCAGCGGGAGCGCCGCGTCGCCGAAGCCAAGACTCGTTACGCGGTGCTGTTGCGCCGCTTCGCCGCCGGCGACACCTCGGATCTGGCGGCGCACGAGCGGCGGATCCTGCATGCCTTCGGCGAGAAGGCGACGCCGCACGACTATCTGGATGCGATCGACCGTATCCGCTTCCAGCTCGGGCAGGCCGATCGCTTTCATGAGGGTTTGATCCGCGCCGCGGCCTGGGAGACGCACATCGCCCGGGTGCTCGAGCAGCACGGGGTGCCCGAGGAGATCGCGGCGCTCCCCCATGTCGAGTCCTCCTTCAATCCGTTCGCGTACTCGAAGGTCGGCGCGGCGGGGCTCTGGCAGTTCATGCCGTCGACTGCAAAGCGCTTCATGCGGGTGGACGGCATCGTCGACGAGCGCTTGGATCCCTATAGCGCCACGGAGGCGGCGGCGAACCTCATGCTCTACAACTACCGGCTGCTCGGCACCTGGCCGCTGGCCGTCACGGCCTATAACCACGGACCCGGCGGCCTCAGGACCGCGCAGGATGAGCTCGGCACCAGCGACATCGCCGTGATCGTGAAGCGCTACCAGGGCGCGACGTTCGGCTTCGCTTCCCGCAACTTCTACGTCGCGTTCCTCGCCGCGCTCGAGGTGGACCGCAATGCGGAGAAGTATTTCGGCCCGATCGCGCGCCTGCCGGATACGGAAAACACGCCGGTGCAACTTCCCGATTACATCGCCGTCGGCGCCCTCGCCAAGGCGTTCAAGGTCGACATGGGCGCGCTCAAAGTCTTAAATCCCGCGCTGCGCCCGCCGATCTGGAGCGGCTCGCGCCTGGTTCCGCGCGGCTATGCGCTGCGTCTGCCGGGCGCGCAGTCCGAAGCGGAAATCACCGCGGCCTGGGCGCGAGTGCCGCCCTCGCAACGCTACCTCGCGCAACGCAACGACGGCGCGCACCGCGTTCGCCGTGGCGAGACCCTGGCCGGCATCGCGGCGGCGAGCGGCATGAGCCTCCCCCGGCTGGTGGCCGCGAATGGCTGGAATACCGGGCATACGATCGCGCGCGGCGAAGTCGTGCGGATCCCGCTGCCGCCCACGCGGGCGGAAGTCGCCGGCGAGGCGCCGGCCGCCGCGGCGCTGGCGGAGAACGCGGCGCAGGCCGGCGTGCCGCAGGCGGCGCCCGCCGCAGCGGAGTCCGAGCCGGCGGCACCTGCTCCGGCACCCGCGGCGCCGCCGCCCCGCGAGCCGGTCTCTGCGCGGCAGACGCAGAGCGCGGCTCTCCTGCCGGCGGGTCCGCCGACGGGATCCTCGGACACGACGGATTACGGCGTGGGGCCCGGCGATACGGTGGTCGTGCAAGTCGCAGAGACCTTGGGGCATTTCGCGGACTGGAGCCACGTGGACAGCCAGGAGCTGCGCCGGTTGAACAAGCTGCACAAGGATGCCGGCGTGCGCGTCGGTCGCAAGATCAAGCTCGATCTGTCCAAAGTCAGCGCGGCCGATTTCGTCGCCGCGCGCCGCGAGTATCACCATCATTTGCAGGAGGAATTCTTCGCCGCTCACCGCATCGCCGGTACGGAGACTTATGTCGTGAAACACGGCGAATCGCTCTGGACCATCGCGCAGCAACGCAACGACATGCCCGTCTGGCTGGTGGCCCAGTACAACCCCGACGTGAACTTCAACGACGTGCGCCCCGGCACGCAGATCACGCTGCCGCGGGTCGAGGGGATCAATCGTCAGTGAGGCCCGGCGGCGTCACCCTTGCGAGCCGCTCCCGTGCGGTGTCCAGCCGAAGGCTAGTAGCCGCGGGCATGCAGGAAGCGCGTGAGTGCTTCGCTCGCATCCGGCGCCGCGGCGAAGCGCACGGGCGTGCCCGCCGCCTTGAAAACGAGCTCGATATCGCGGCTCGACGCCATGCGCTTGAGGGTATCGAGATCGAGCTCGAAATAAGCGGTCTGTCCCCAGGAGGCAACCGGGCGGTAGGGGCCGCGCGTCGTGGCCGGCGGCTGGGCGATCCTCAAGGGCAGCAGCGTGCCATCGAGCGCGAGCACGACCGCGCCCGGCGTTTTGATGTCGTCGAACTGCCAGTCGTTCGCCGGCGCGAGGTGCACCCACAGCCCATAGGTGATGGCGCCCATGTTGTCCCATTCGACGGGACCGAGATAGGCGAGGCTCACGTGCGATTCGGGCGTGAGCGCGGCCAGCCCGTTCTGCACGAGTTGCAGGGGTTTCTCCAGCGATCCGACCGTCATGCCGGTGCGCTCGTCCTGCGCTTCCGCCGGCTTGATCGAGCCTTCGGAAGCGCAGCCCGAGAGCAGTGCGAGACTCAGGTAAAGGATGACGATGGTGTACGTACGAGACAGTCGGTGCATGCGCGTATTATATCCAGTCCGTGAGGTGCGGCCGATTTTGGGGCGGCAGCGACGCGGTATACTTTCGCGGATGATCGGAGTTCCTTGGCTACAATCCAAATTGCGCGTTTTTTCGGTAGGGTTGCTGCTCGCGGCCTGCCTGGCAGCCTCCGCTCGCGCAGACCAGATCGCGGCCGCGGACCGTGTGGTCGTGCGCAAGTCCGAGCACAAGCTCTATTTGTACAGCGGCGAGCGTCTGCTCGGGTCCTACCAGGTCAAGCTGGGCCTTGCGCCCATCGGCCAGAAGGAGCGCGAGCACGATTTTCGAACGCCCGAAGGGCACTATCGCCTGGAGCGGCGCAATACCCGCAGCGATTTCTTCCTGTCCATCCAGGTCTCTTATCCCAACAAGGACGACGAGGTGCGGGCGCGCCAGCACCGTTGGCAACCGGGCGGATTGATCATGATTCACGGCTTGCCCAATTACTTGAAGCATCCGGCGGATTACTATGCCTCGAATGACTGGACCGACGGTTGCATTGCGCTGTCCAACTCCGACATGGTCGAGGTCTGGATGCGCACCCAAGACAACATTCCGATAGACATTTATCCGTAGCAATGCGAGCCGCGTGAGAACCGCCGTCTTATCGTCCGACATGGTGGACGCCCGGGTCGCGCCCAAGGGGAGCCTCGAGCACCTCTCGCAGCAGGAAATCGCAAAGCTCCTCGATTCGGGTCAAGGCGGCCTGTATCCACTGTTTCGAAAGTGCGCGCTCGCCGTGTTGAGCTCCGGCAGCGCCCTCGACGATGCCCGGGCCATTTTCGAGAAATACAAGGACTTCGATCTGCGCATCGTGCGCCGCGCCTGGGGCATCAAGCTCGAGATCAAGAACGCCCCGGCGGCCGCCTTCGTCGACGGTGAGATGATCCGCGGCTTGAAGGACCACTTGTTCGCCGTGCTGCGCGACGTCGTGTACATTTCGAACGAGATCATGGAAAGCGGGCGCTTCGATCTGCGCTCCTCCTCGAGCATCACCAACGCGGTGTTCCACATTCTGCGAAATGCGCGGGTGCTGGAGTTCCAGACCCGCCCGAACCTGATCGTATGCTGGGGTGGGCACGCCATACGCCGGGTCGAGTACGACTACACCAAGAGGGTCGGCTACGAGCTCGGACTGCGCAGTCTCGACGTGTGTACGGGATGCGGCCCGGGGGCGATGAAGGGGCCCATGAAGGGCGCCACCATCGGCCATTCAAAGCAGCGCATCGTCAACGGCCGATATCTGGGCATCACCGAGCCCGGAATCATCGCGGCCGAGTCGCCGAACCCCATCGTGAGCCAGCTGGTGATCATGCCGGACATCGAGAAGCGCCTCGAGGCGTTCGTGCGTCTGGGTCACGGCATCGTGATTTTTCCAGGCGGGGCGGGCACGGCGGAGGAGATCTTGTACCTGCTGGGCATTCTGCTCGATCCTGCGAATATCGACATGCCGTTCCCGGTGATCTTCACGGGCCCCGCGGATTGCGAGGATTATTTCCAGCAGATCCACGAGTTCATCGGCGCCACCCTCGGGGAGACCGCGCAGTCGCGCTATCGCATCATCATGGACGACCCGGCCGAGGTGGCGCGGGCCATGGTGCACGGCCTTGCGGAGGTTCGCGACTACCGGCGACGCCAGAGCGACTCCTACGGTTTCAACTGGCTGCTCAACATTCCACTCGAGTTCCAGCTTCCCTTCGAGGTGACGCACGAATCGATGCGCTCGCTGCGCCTCGACCGGCAGCAACCGGTGCACGAGCGCGCCGCCAACCTGCGCCGCGCCTTCTCGGGCATCGTGGCGGGCAACATCAAGGAATACGGCATCAACGCGATCGAGCGCTACGGCCCGTTCGAGCTTCGCGGCGAGCCCTCGATCATGGAGCCGCTCGATGCGCTGCTGCGCTCCTTCGTCGCCCAGCGGCGCATGAAATTCACGGGCGCGGAATACACCCCCTGCTACAGACTCGTGGCATGAACGAGCCGTTGCGCATCCGCTACCGGTTCGACCTCCCCGACGGATCGCAAAAGACGCTCGAGTTCGGCTTCGACCCGACGACTTTCAAGCTGCAGAACCCGCCGCCCGCGGATCCACCGTTCTGGACCGAGCTCAAGTTCAACCGCTGCGCCAACTGTCCGCTCAACGAGCAGGATCACCCTCACTGCCCGGCGGCCCTGCAAATGGCCGGGGCGCTCGAGCCGTTGAAGGCGCTGGTATCGTTCGACACGGTCGGCGTGACCGTGCTGCAATTCGAGCGCAAGGTCTACGCCGAAACGACCGTGCAGCAGGCCATGAGCTCCGTGTTCGGGCTCATCATGGCGACCTCGGGGTGTCCCTGGACCGACCGCCTACGGCCGATGGCGCGCTTCCACGTGCCGTTCGCCGGCGAGACCGAGACGCTCTATCGGAGCGTGTCGATGTATCTCTTGTCGCAGGAGTTCGTGCCCCGCGAGAAGCGTGGCGCGGACGCCGGCGGATTTGCGGCACTCGAGGACCTCTACCGGAATTTGCACATCGTGAATCGCGATATGTCGCGTCGCTTGGGAGCCGCGGCGACCACCGATCCGGCGCGCAACGCAATCGCCCTGCTCGACTCGTTCACGCTGCTGCTG
>CAWDFR010000005.1:0-111339 GCA_963801685.1 uncultured Gammaproteobacteria bacterium | reverse complement strand
CGGCGCGCGAACCGAATGCCATCTCGTGCACCCGACGCGCCACCGCTTCCTTCGCGCGCGCCGCCAGCCCGAACTCATCGACGTGATCGCAAAGCGACTCGGCGTAACTGATGATGGCGAGATTGATGTTGCGCCGTGCGCTCAAGGAGATACCGGCAAATTCGGGAGCCGCCTCGGCCACGATCGCGCTCTTCTCTGCGTGCAGCTCGCCAACCGCCGAGTCGGCGACCCCCACGCCCTGGCGGAGCGCTGAGCACGCGCTGCCGGCGGCGGCGGCGAAGAATGCCAAGGCGGTGAGCCGCGACAGCTCGGATTGGGCGGCCGCGAGACGCTCGCGATGGGCGTCGGCCTCGGCCGCCGCCGCCTGCAACCGCTGCTCGACGTCGGCGAGGCGCATGCGCCCGGTGGCCTCGCATTCGGCCGCATCACGCGCCGTGTCCGCGACTCCCGCTGGCGGGTGAGGTCCGTCGCGAACTTGGCGAGCTGCTGATGGCAAGTCTTCCACAGTCCCGGCGCAGCTGAAAGAAGACGAGCGCGTTGAAACCCGTGGCGGGGTCCGCGAGCAGATCGCCGAGCGCATCGAGCTGCTCCTGCACGCGCAGCGTCGCGCCCTCCTGCTGCTTCAGGCGATCGCGCAGGATGTGGACTCGTCCTTCAGATCGGCGTACGCCTTTTTCAGGCCCGCGCGATTCTGGAACAGCTGCATAGGCGCCCTTCTTCCGCGCTCACGCTACCGCTCTCCGACCCTCCCTCGAGAAAGCTGAGCTCGTCGATCAAATGTCCCGCCTCGAGCCGATGGATCAGTCGCGGGACACCAGGGGGGATCTCCCACTAGCAGCCATGGCCTCGCTCGGCGCAGTATTCCACCCATTTATTTAACAGCATGTCACGGCCTCCAGCGCTGATCCAGTTCACGCTTGAGTCCGGACTCGAGGCGGACGAGCTCGGGATGGCGCTTGAAGCCGTAGAAGCTGCGTGCCTCGGCCAGCCGCGCATCGTGATGCACGCACACCTCCAGATCGGGATCGCACACCGACTCCCCCTCGAAATCGAACTCATAGGTGAGGCGGAACACACTGGTGTAGGGACACGACTCATCGGCGTGAGAAAGAGATCACAGTCCGAGCCGACGCGGGATACGGCGCGCGCTACGATCGAACGCAGGTCACGCACCAGCCATCCCAGACGCACGAAATTGCTCTCGTACAGCGTCATGAGACTCACGAAGCTCCCGGGCTGGGCCCGCCAGGATGTCTGGCACCACTGATCGGCGATCATGGGGCGACTATACCATGCAGGTATCTCGTGTCAGGGCCGCAATCGCCGCTCAATACCCGTGCGGTCGAGAATTCTGCTCGAAATTTCCTCGATTGAGACTTCGGTCGCATCGAGAAATGGGATGCCGTGACGCTCGAACAAGGATTCCGCCGCGCGCACCTCGAAGGCAACTTGGCGCGGCGATGCATAGCGGCTGTCGGGGCGCCGCTCGTTGCGGATTTGCTGCAGCCGATCCGGCTTGATCGTGAGGCCGAAGAGCTTGCGCGCGTGCAGGTCGAGCCCGCGCGGGAGCTTGCGCGACTCGAGATCGTCCTCGGTCAAGGGAAAATTCGCGGCGAAGATTCCGTACTGCATGGCCAGATACAAACACGTCGGCGTCTTGCCGGAGCGCGATACACCGATGAGGATCACGTCGGCACGCTCGTAATCGCGCAGCACGGAGCCGTCGTCGTTGGCGAGCGCAAAATTGGTCGCATCGATGCGCATCGCATACGAGTGCGTGTCGGCATTGCGGTGGGTCCGACTCATCGCATGGGAGGATTGCGTCTTGAGTTCGTTCTCGAGCGGTGCTAAGAAGGCGTCGAAAAAATCCAGAAAAAACCCCGTGCTTCCGCGCACGATGTTGCGCACGTCTTCCTGCACCAGGGTGCTGAAAACTATCGGCCGCACCCCCTCTTGTTTGCCGACCAGATCGATCTTGCGCACCGCCTCTATCGCCTTGTCAACGGTGGAGATAAATGGCACAGTCACCTGTCTGAATTCGATTCCGTCGAACTGTGTCATGAGACTGTGGCCCATCGTTTCCGCGGTAATGCCCGTCTGGTCTGATACGAAAAACACTGTTCGTTTACTCACGGTAGTTCCATGTGTCGGCGGGCACTCATCCCGGAAGTGTTTCACTTATTCCATGGCCGGACAAGATAGCGAGTACAGCGATGAACCCGTACATCATTCCGTTTGAGAAGTTGCAGAGCAAGGACATCGAGGTCGTGGGCGGCAAGAACGCCTCGATCGGCGAGATGATCTCGACGCTGTCGAATCTGGGCGTTTCGGTTCCCGGCGGATTCGCGACGACCTCGCACGCCTACCGTGATTTTCTGGCGCAGGACGACTTAAGCGCGCGCATCGCGGACACGCTCGCCACGCTCGACGTCGACGACGTCGAGCGTCTCGCCACCGTCGGCAAGCAGATCCGCGGCTGGATGCTGGCGACGCCCTTCCCGCGGCGCCTGAACGAGGAAGTGCTGCAGGCATGGCGCAAAATGGGGAGCGGTGCGGACTTCGCCGTTGCGGTACGCTCGTCGGCCACCGCGGAGGATCTGCCCGAGGCCTCTTTCGCGGGGCAGCAAGAAACGTTCCTGAACGTGCGCGGCGAGGAGCACCTGCTCTCGAGCATGCACGAGGTGTACGCGTCGCTGTTCAACGATCGGGCCATCGCCTACCGGGTGCACAACCAGTTCGATCACAATGCCGTGGCGCTCTCCGTCGGCGTGCAGCACATGGTGCGCAGCGACTTAGGTGCCGCCGGCGTCATGTTCACCCTCGACACCGACTCCGGCTTCCGCGACGTCGTGTTCCTGACCTCCTCCTACGGTCTCGGCGAGACCGTGGTGCAGGGCGCGGTGAATCCGGACGAGTTCTACGTCTACAAACCGGCGCTGCGCGCCGGGCGCCGCGCGATCCTGCGCAAGAACCTCGGCCAGAAAGCCATCAAGATGATATACGCCGAGCCCGGCACGCAGGAGCGCGTGCGCACGGTCGACGTCCCGGCCGAGGATCGTCAGCGATTCTCGCTCGACGAAGCGGACATCGTCGAGCTCTCCAAGCAGGCGCTCGTCATCGAGGAGCATTACGGCACGCCCATGGACATCGAGTGGGGCAAGGACGGCCAGAGCGGCAAGATCTACATCTTGCAGGCGCGGCCCGAGACGGTGCAAAGCCGCGCCGGGCGCACCATCCAGCGCTTCACCTTGAAATCGCGCTCGACGCTGCTCGTGAGCGGGCGCAGCATCGGCCAGAAGATCGGTGCCGGCCACGCTCGCATCATCCGCGACGTGAAGGAAATGTCGCGGGTGCGCGCGGGCGATGTCCTGGTCGCGGACATGACGGACCCCGATTGGGAGCCGGTGATGAAGCGCGCCTCCGCCATCGTCACCAACCGGGGCGGACGCACCTGCCATGCGGCCATCATCGCGCGCGAGCTCGGCATTCCGGCCGTGGTCGGCTGCGTGACCGCCACCCAGGCGATCCGCGAGAACCAGGCGGTGACCGTATCCTGCGCCGAGGGCGACACCGGCCACGTCTATGAGGGCATGCTCGATTACGATCAGCGCAGCATCGAGCTCGATTCGCTGCCGCCCATTCCCGTGAAGATCGCCATGAATGTCGGCAATCCCGACCGCGCGTTCGAGTTCGCCGGCCTGCCCAACTCAGGCGTCGGCCTCGCGCGGCTCGAGTTCATCATCAACCGCATGATCGGGGTGCATCCGCGCGCCCTGCTCGAGTTCGATAAGCAGAGCCCGGAGCTCAAGGAAGCCATCTCTCAGCAAATCGCCGGGTACGCCGACCCGGTGAGCTTCTACGTCGACAAGCTGGCCGAGGGCGTGGCGCAGATCGCGGCGGCCTTCGCGCCCGAGATGGTGATCGTGCGCTTGTCCGATTTCAAGTCGAACGAGTATGCGAACTTGATCGGCGGCAAAGCCTACGAGCCGCACGAGGAAAATCCGATGCTCGGGTTCCGCGGCGCCTCGCGCTACATCGACAAGGTGTTCCGGCCGTGCTTCGAGCTCGAGTGCCGCGCGCTCAAGCGCGTGCGCGACGAGATGGGACTCACGAACGTGCAGATCATGGTGCCCTTCGTGCGCACGCTCGCCGAGGCGAAGGCCGTCACCCAGCTGCTCGCCGACAACGGCTTGAAACGCGGCGACAACGGGCTGCTGCACATCATGATGTGCGAGCTGCCGACCAACGCGGTCCTCGCCGACCGCTATCTCGAGTACTTCGACGGCATGTCCATCGGCTCGAACGACATGACCCAGCTCACGCTCGGTCTCGATCGCGATTCGGGCGTCATCGCCAAGCTCTTCGACGAGCGCGACGATGCGGTGAAGGCGCTGATGGGCATGGCCATCAAGGCATGCAAAGCGCAGGGCAAGTACGTCGGCATCTGCGGCCAGGGGCCCTCCGACCATCCCGAGCTCGCGCGCTGGCTGGTTCAGCAGGGCATCGTCAGCCTGTCCTTGAATCCGGATACGGTGGTCGAGACCTGGATGTTTCTCGCCAACGAAGCCGCCGCGGGGCGCTGAAGACGCGGGGCGCGCAGCCAGGGGCGCCCCCGCCCGCTCAGGCAGTCGCGGTACCCAGCGGCCGCAGCAGGTGCTCGCGGTAGTGCTCGAGCTCGCGGATCGATTCGCGCACGTCGTCCTGCGCGAGGTGGCTCGCGTTCTTGTGGAATGCGGCGGCAACGTGCGGCGCCCAGCGCTGCGCGAGCTCCTTGAGGGTGCTCACGTCGAGATTGCGGTAATGAAAGAACCGCTCGAGCGTCGGCATGTAGCGCGCGAGGAAGCGCCGGTCCTGGCAAATGCTGTTGCCGCACATCGGCGAGCGACGCGGCTCGACCCAGGCCTCGAGAAACTTGAGGGTCTGGCGCTCGGCAGCGGCGGTATCGATGCGGCTCGCGAGTACCCGCTCGGCAAGGCCGGAGCCGCCGTGCTGCTTGCGGTTCCAGTCATCCATGGCGGCGAGCACGGCGGGGCTCTGATGCACCGCGATGACCGGACCCTCGGCGAGCACGGTGAGGTGCTTGTCGGTTACGATCGTCGCGATTTCGATGATGAGATCGGTCTCGGGCGACAGGCCCGTCATCTCGAGGTCGATCCAAATGAGATTCTCGGGAGACTTCATTGCCGCATGGTAGCAGAGGCACTCAATTGAGCGGCAGGAGCGGCACCGGCGTCGTGCTCGCGAGCTACGGACGCGGTGCGCTGGTGCAATCGGGCGAGGAGACCTTGAGCTGTGCCTTGCGGGGCCGCAAGCAGCGCGTCGTGTGCGGTGATCGAGTCCACTGGGTGAGCGGCGAATCGGACGGCGGCCCGGCCATCGACGCGCTCGAGCCGCGCCGCAATCTCCTCGAGCGTATCGATGCGCGGGGACGGCCGGAGCCGGTCGCATCCAACTTGGACCGCTTAGGCGTGGTCGCCGCCTGCGAGCCGCTCCCCGACTGGTTCGTCGTGGATCGCTACTGGGCGGGCGCGCGGCTCAAGGATATCGCGGCGCTGCTGATCATCAACAAGTCGGACTTGAGGAGCGAGGATCTCGTGGTGGAGCTCGGCAACTACCGCATGCTCGGCCTGCCCTGCGTCGAGGTGTCGGCGCGCGACGGCGCGGGCCTTCCGGCGCTGCGGGCCGCGCTCGCGGACGGCGCGACGCTTCTGGTGGGCCAATCGGGTGTCGGCAAATCCTCGCTCGTGAACGTGCTCGTGCCCGATGCAGCGGCGCAGACCGCCGAGCTCACACGCGAAGTGGAAGGCCGCCATACCACGACCACGGCGCGGCGCTATCGCTTGTCGCCGGCGCCCGCATCGCAGTCCGCGGTGATCGATGCGCCGGGGGTGCGCGATTTCGCCCCGCCGGCGACCCTTGCGCGCGCCGCCGAGCGCGGCTTTGTCGAAATTCACGCGCGCGCCGCCGATTGCCGCTTCAGCGATTGCCGACATCTCGAGGAGCCGCAATGCGCGGTGCGCAATGCCGTGCTCGCCCACCAGATCTCGGCGCGCCGCTACGAGAGCTACCGCCGGCTATACCGGCTGTACGAGAAGCTCGCCTCGTAGGCGCGACGATTTTCAGGAAACGCGGGTGCGTCCGGCGAGCGCGTGCGCGAGAGTGCCGCCGTCCACGTACTCGAGCTCTCCGCCGACCGGCACCCCGTGAGCGATACGCGAGGCCTTGAGCCCGCGGCGCAGCGCGAGCTCGCCGAGATAGTGCGCGGTGGCCTCGCCTTCCACAGTCGGATTGGTGGCCAGGATCACCTCGCGCACCTCGCCCGCGGCGAGCAGACCCTCGAACTCATCGAGCCCGAGCTCCGCCGGCCCGATTCCATCGAGCGGCGACAAATGGCCCATAAGCACGAAGTAGCGTCCTCGAAAACCGCCGGACTGCTCGATCGCGACGACGTCGGCGGGCGACTCGACGACGCAGAGCTGCGCGACGTCGCGTTGCTCGGAGGCGCAAATGGCGCACAGCTCGCTTTCCGTGAGCATGCGGCAGCGCTTGCAATGCCCGACCGATGACAAAGCCTCGCTCAGAGACTGCGCGAGTGCGCGGCCGCCGTCGCGGTCGCGCTCCAGGAGATAGAAAGCCATACGCTGGGCGGATTTGGGACCGACACCGGGCAGGCAGCGCAGGGCATCGATCAGGCGCGCGAGCGTGGGCGTGTACTTCATTGAGTTAAAAGGGCAGCTTCATGCCCGGGGGTAGATTCATTCCCGACATGAGATCGGCGTATTTCTCTTTGCTGCGCTCCTCGATCTTGCGCGAGGCATCGTTGATGGCCGCGGCGACGAGATCCTCGAGCATTTCCAGGTCCTCCGCCACGAGCTTGGGCTCGATAGTCACTTTTTTCGCCTCGTGACGCCCGTTGAGCACGACCTTCACCATGCCCGCGCCCGACTCACCGGTCACCTCGAGATTCGAAAGCTCCGCCTGGGCCTTCTGCATGTTCTCCTGCATCTGCTGCGCCTGGCGCATCAAATTGCCGAGTCCGCCTTTCATCATGATTTGTCTCCTGTGCTAGTTGCCCGGTTTCACCGAGGCGGTATCCACCGCGGCACCGAATCGCTCCTGCAATCCCTTGACGACGGGGTCCGCCTCGAAGGCAGCGGCCGCGCGCACGACTTTGTCCTGGTCTGCGAGCGCACGCTGACGCGCCGGCGTCGCGAGCTCGCTCTGCGACACCTCGAAGACCAGCCGGATCGCACGACCCAGATATTTGGTCAATGCCTGCAGGAGCTTCTCCTCGATGGCGCGCGAGCGCCGCGCGTCCACCCCCTCGTCGAGCCGCAACGTGAGCACGTCGCGCTCGAAGGAGGCCGGGACGCAATTGAGCGCGAACTGCCGCAGCATGCCGCTGAGGCTCGCCCCTTCGACGATGCGCGGCCAGGAGGCGGCATCGATGCTTGCGGGCACGAGGGCCGCCGGCGCGGGGCTGCTCGGCGGCGCGGACACAGTCGGCGGCGCGGGCGCAATGGGAGTCACTGTCGCCTGCGGAGCGGCCCGTGCAGCCGGGGGCGCGGGCAGCGCGCGACCCGCACCGGCCGCGGCCGCGGCTCCGCTCCCCGCCGTCGTGCCGGCGGCTGGCGCGTCGGGACGGAAGGCCAGCATGCGCAGCAGCGTCATCTCGAAGCCGAGCCGCGGATCGGGCGCGAGCGACAGGTCACGGCGGCCGGCGAGCGCGATCTGGTAGTAGAGCTGCAGGTCCTCGGCGCTCATCGATCGGCTCATTCGGGCGAGTATCTCGGCATCGAATTCCTCGTCCTCCTGCGCAGCATCGGGCACGATCTGCACGATGGCGATGCGCTGCAGAAAGGCCGCCAGATCGGCGAGCGCGCGGTCGTAGTCCGGGGCATCGCGGTCGAGCTCCGCCACTTGCGCGAGCAATCCGGGGCCGTCCTCACGCGCCAGCGCCTCGACGATGCGGCTCACATGTCCGCGGTCGATGGTGCCGAGCATGGCGCGCGTGTTCGCCTCGCTCAAAGCTCCCCCGCCGAAAGCGATCAGCTGATCGAGCAGGCTCAGTCCATCGCGCATGCTGCCGTCGGCGGCGCGCGCGAGATGCGCGAGGGCGGCGGGCTCGAAATCGAGCTTCTCGGCGGTCGCGATCAGTTTCATGCGCTCGGCGATGAGGCTTGAGGACAGGCGTTTTAAGCTGAATTGCAGGCAGCGCGACAATACGGTGACGGGCAGCTTCTGCGGGTCCGTGGTCGCGAGCAGGAATTTGACATGCGGCGGGGGTTCTTCGAGCGTCTTCAGGAGTGCGTTGAAAGAGTGGTTCGACAGCATGTGCACCTCGTCGATCAGGTACACCTTGTAGCGCCCGCAGCTCGGCGCGTACTGCACGTTGTCGAGCAGCTCGCGGGTGTCGTCCACCTTGGTGCGGGAGGCGGCATCCACCTCGATGAGGTCGACGAAACGGCCCTCGTCGATCTCGCGGCAGGCTGCGCACACACCGCACGGATTGGAGCTCACGCCGCGCTCGCAGTTCAGGGATTTCGCGAGAATGCGTGCGATAGTGGTCTTGCCCACCCCGCGGGTACCGGTGAACAGGAACGCATGATGGATCTTGCCGCTGTCGAGCGAATTGGTAAGCGCACGCAGCACGTGCTCCTGCCCGACCATGTCCGCGAAGCGCTTCGGCCGCCATTTGCGGGCCAGTACGATATAGCTCATGACAACAGTTTATAGGAGGCGGCCCGCGCTAGCAGGTCTTCGGCGCCCGACTTAAAATCGCTACCGCTGCTCCCTTCCGGGCCTGACGGGGTTCGTGACCAGTCGCCGCGAAGATGCCAACGCGAGCCGCCATGGACCAAACAGATCGCTTGTTGGCGGGGCGGATGATGTCGCACCGTAGGTCGGCAGTTTAGCACACGCTCCCCGCACACGAGGGGCCCGTGACCGCATTGTTCAAGACTTGACGCCTGTAATCCCCGAGAATCCCAAATCGCAGGCAGGCAGTTTAAACAGGAGTGGACAATGAGAAGCGGCAAACATAACAGCATCGTCACCGTGGCCGCTGCGGCAGCCGCTCTGGCGCTCGGCGCGATTTCTACGGCTGCGTATGCGCAGGATTCATCCAGCGCCTCCGCCAATCAGCAGAAGTCGGACGCCGCCGTCGCGGCGCGAGTGAAGGACGCGCTGCAATCGGATCCCACCCTTGATTCCCGGCACATCGACGTGGCGGTGAAGCACGGCGAGGTGCACCTCAAGGGGTTCGTGCAAGACCCTCGGACTTTGCTCGCAGCCAACCAGGTGGCGACCCAGGCGGCCGGCGACCACAAGATCGTCAACGAGTTGCTCATCAAAGAGAACTACCCCAACGCACCCTGAGCTCGCGGCCGGGCCTCGGGCCGGCCGGGGCGCAGGGGCGCTCCGGGAAATTGGCGGAGAGGGAGGGATTCGAACCCTCGAACACCTTTTAGGGTGTTACTCACTTTCCAGGCGAGCGCCTTCGACCACTCGGCCACCTCTCCGCGGGGCAAACCAGGACCTTCGCGCGGGCCGCAAGGGTACCCGAGGCCGCCGGGGCGATCAAATTCTAGCCGGGGCTGCTCGCGGCCTTGTTGTGCGGCGCCGGTTGGTAGCGCGGCGGCACGTCCATGCACTGATCGTGCGGCCCGCGAGGCGGCGGCGCCACCTCGACGGTGGGAATCACGAGCGCCCCCGTGGTATTCGGGGTGTCGAGGCCGACGGGCACCTGCAGCGGCGGTTTCTGCACCGCTCGCTGATATTCCTGCGGCTTATGACAGTCCGGCGCAAAGCCGTGCAGCAGGCGCGCGCAGCCGCTGGACACGATCGCCACTGCGATCAACGGAACGATCCGATGGATTCTCACGCTGCACGGTCCTCGAGTTGCACGCCCGCCGAACGCATCGCGCGCAGCACCGTCTCGTGCTGAGTCGGCGACAGTTCGACCAGCGGCGAACGGATTGTGTTCCCGATGAGGCCCATCTGCGCCACGGCCCACTTCACAGGAATGGGATTCGCCTCGACGAACAGATCGCGGTGCAGGGGCGAAAGGTCCGTATCGATGGCACGGGCGGCGGCAAGATCGCCCGCAAGCGCGGCGCTCGAGGCCTCGCGCATGCGCCGCGGCACCACGTTGGCCGTCACGGAAATGACGCCGTGAGCGCCCGCCCCCATCCAGTCGACGGCGGTCGCGTCATCGCCCGATAACACCGAGAAACCCGCGGGACACGCGGCTAACAGCTCACGCACACGCGTAAGGCTGCCGCTCGCATCCTTGAGCGCCTTGATGCGCGGGTGCCGGGCAAGCCGCGCGACCGTGGCGGGCTGCAGGTCGACCGCCGTTCTCGAGGGCACGTTGTACAGCACCACCGGCACCGCGGAGACGTCCGCGGCTGCCGTGAAGTGGCGGAACAGTCCTTCCTGGGGGGGCTTGTTGTAATATGGAGTCACCAGCATGACGCCGTCGACACCGAGCCGGGACAGCGCTCGAGTCCGCGCCATGGTGCTCGCCGTCGAGTTGGTGCCCGCACCGACGATCAGTGGAATCTTGCCGCCGCAGCGGGTGACCGCCCGGCGGGTGAGTTCCTCGGTCTCCTCGAGCGTCAGCGATGGCGATTCCCCGGTGGTTCCGGCGATCACGATGCCCTCGGTGCCCTCGGCCAGGTGAAAGTCGAGCAGCCGATCCCATCCGCCCAAGTCCAGGCTCCCGTCGACGCTCATCGGCGTGACGATGGCTACCAGGCTTCCGCGCATTGAGGGTCCCCTTTGGGAAATACCGCTACCATAATTGTTGAGACTGCACCGTGGCAAGCGCCATCCGGTAGAATTTGCATCGATGAAACAACATATTGTGATTAGCGCAGTCGGCGGGGATCGCGTCGGCATGGTGCATGAGCTTTCCAAAGCCATCGCTGATTGCGGCGGAAGTATCAGCGAAAGCCGCATGACCTCGCTCGGCAACGAGTTCGCCATGCTGCTGCTGGTGGACGGCAACTGGCACACTCTCGCCAAGCTCGAGGGCGAGTTCAAGAAGCTCGCCGACGCCACGGGCATGAACATTCAGTTGCGGCGCACCGAGGAGCGCGCGGCGCGCAACGACATGCTGCCCTACTCGATCGACGTGGTTTGCCTCGATCAGACCGGAATCGTGGCGGGCCTGTCGGGCTTCTTTGCCCAGCGCGGCGTGGACATCGCGGAGTTGTCCACCCGCTCCTATGCGGCGGCGCACACCGGGGCGCCGATGTTCTCCGTACAGATGATCGTGAACGTCCCCAGCCGACTGCACATTGGCGTGCTGCGAGAGGAGTTCATGGATTTCTGCGATCATCTGAACTTGGACGCCATCTTCGAGCCGGTCAAGAATTGACGAGAACACATGAGCAAGATCGCAGTCGGTAAGAAGGCCCCCGCCTTCACCCTCGAGGGTACTTCCGGGACTTGGTCGCTCGAGGCTGCCGCAGGCTCATGCGTGGTCCTTTATTTCTATCCGCGCGACAACACGCCCGGTTGCACGCAGGAAGGCCAGAGCTTTGCCGCGGCCTTTCCGCAATTCAAGAAACTCAAGACATTAATCGTCGGAATCTCCCCGGACAGCGTATCGTCCCACGAGAAGTTCAAGAGCAAGATGGGTTTTCCCTTCGAGCTGCTGAGCGATGTGGACCGCACTGTCTGCAAGCGCTACGACGTCATCCAGGAAAAGAGCATGTACGGCAAGAAATACATGGGCGTGGAGCGCAGCACGTTCCTCATCGATCCGCAGGGGGTGCTGCGCGCCGAGTGGCGCAAGGTCAAAGTCAATGGCCACGCCGAGGCGCTGCTCGCGGCGGTGAAGGCGCTGTGACGGGGGCTCCGCGGCCGGTGCCGGCCGCCGTTGCGAAGGTGCGCCAGTCGCGCCAGCAGCGGCGCATTTTCGTGCTCGACACCAACGTGCTCATGCACGACCCGACGGCGATCTTTCGCTTCGAGGAGCACGACATCTATATCCCGATGACGGTGCTCGAAGAGCTCGATGCGGGCAAGAAAGGCGTCTCCGAAGCGGCCCGCAACGTGCGTCAGGTGAGCCGCTTTCTCGACGAGCTGATGCAGAGCGCCACCAAGAAGCAGATCGATCGCGGTCTTGCCTTGCCGACTTCGGTGCCGGTAAATCACGGCAAGCGCCCGCCCTTGGGAAGGCTATTTTTCCAGACCCAGCTGTTCGAATCCGCGCTGCCCGAAGGCATCCCCGGCCACGGCGCCGACAACGTCCTGCTCGCCGATACGCTCGCGCTGCAGAAGAAATTCTCCGACGCTCGAGTAACGCTGGTGTCCAAGGACATCAACCTGCGCATCAAGGCGGCCATTGTCGGAGTGCACGCCGAGGACTACTCGAGCGACAAGACCATCGAGGATGCGGACCTGCTCTCGAGCGGCGTGCAGCAGCTGCCGCCCACGTTCTGGGACAAGCACGGCAAAGGCATGGAGTCCTGGCAGCAGCAGAGCCGCACGTTCTATCGGGTACGCGGGCCGCTGGTGCGCGAATGGCAGCCCAATCAGTTCGTCTACGATCCCGGCGAGAACGGCGTCGAGGCGATCGTGCGAAAAATCGAGGGCGAATCCGCCGTGCTCGAGCTGACGGTGGATTACCGCACCGAGCGCAACAACGTGTGGGGCGTGAGCTCGCGCAACCGCGAGCAGAATTTCGCCTTGAACCTGCTCATGGATTCGGAGATCGATTTCGTCACGATCTTAGGTCCCGCGGGGACCGGCAAAACGCTGCTGAGCCTTGCGGCCGGCCTCGCGCAGACGCTGGATCACAATCGCTACAGCGAGATCATCATGACGCGCGTGACGATCCCGCTCGGCGAAGACATCGGCTTTCTTCCCGGCACCGAGGAAGAGAAGATGGAGCCCTGGATGGGCGCGCTCATGGACAATCTCGAGGTGCTCACGCAAAGCCAGACCGGCGGAGCTTGGGGGCGCGGCGCGACCACCGATTTGCTGCGCCACCGGATCAAGATTCGGTCTCTGAACTTCATGCGCGGACGCACATTCTTGAATCGGTTCATCATCATCGACGAGGCGCAGAACCTGACGCCGAAGCAGATGAAGGCACTGGTTACCCGGGCCGGCCCGGGCACCAAGATGGTGTGCCTCGGCAATATCGCACAGATCGACACGCCCTATCTCACAGAGACCACGACCGGGCTGACATATGTCGTGAACCGGTTCCACGGGTGGGCCTATTCCGGGCACATTACGCTGGTGCGGGGCGAGCGGTCGCGTCTGGCGGACTATGCCTCCGAAGTCCTCTGAGAAGGCGCGGACGGCCTGGCGGTCCGAGCAGGAGAACTTTGGGGCGCCCGCGGCACTCCAAGCCTCCTTTCAGGAGCCCGAATGCAGCTGTTGAAATCGCTGACCGCTTTCCTCGCGATTGCCGCGTTTGCGGCCGCGACGAGCGTGAGCGTCAGCCGCGCCGCGGATCCGGCAGCCCCGCAGCAAGAGCAGGATCTGCCGGATCTCGGCAGTCCGGCCACCGCCGCCGTATCCCTGGAGGAGGAATTCCAGGTCGGCCAGTCTTGGGCACGGCAGATGCGCGCGCAGGGGATCGTGCTCGAGGACCCTGAGGTCACCGACTACATCCAGCAGCTCGGCCACAGCCTCTCGAGCCACGCCGAGGAGGGACAGCACCAGTTCAACTACGCCGTGGTGCGCGATCCGACCATCAACGCCTTCGCGATGCCGGGCGGGTTCATCATGATCAACAGCGGCTTGTTCCTCGTGAGCACCAACGAGAACGAGCTCGCGGGCGTGCTCGCGCACGAGACGGCGCACGTCACGCAACGTCACCTCGTGCGCGGCATGATCGATCAGACCCACACCGGCCTGCTCGCGACCGCGGCCATGCTCGCGGCCATCGTGCTCGGCGCGACTGCGGGTCGCGGCGACCCGAGCGTCATGGAGGGCGCGATCCTCGGCGCGCAAAGCGCCGCCATCCAGCATCAGATCAACTACACCCGCACGCAGGAATTCGAGGCCGATCGCATCGGCATCGGCACCATGGCCGCGGCCGGCTACGACCCGCTCGGCATGGCGACCATGTTCACCGAGCTCGAGCGCAACTCGCCGAGCCCCGACCGCATCAAAGCGATCGAATTTCTGATCGATCACCCGCTGTCGGCGGAGCGCGTAGCCGAGGCGCGCAATCGCGCGCAGCAGATCGGGCGAATCCGACACGAGGATTCGCTCAGCTACTTGTTGACGCGCGAGCGCCTGCGCTCGCTCGTCGGCAATCCCCAAGTCGCGCGCGAGTATTACGCGAACCTCGCAAAGAACGGCGGCGGCCTCAACCTCGAGCAGCGCTACGGCAAAGCGGTCGCGGACATCGCCGCGCGCAAGCCTGCGCTGGCGATTCCCGATTTGCAGGCGTTGCTGCTCGAGTATCCGCGCGTGACCCAGTTCTACGGCGCGCTCGGTCAAGCCTACCTCGCCAACGGCCAGCTGAAGGAATCGCAGGCGGTGCTCGAGAAGGGTCTCGCGCTCTTCCCGCGCAATGCACCGGTCACCATCCGCCTCGCGGAGACCTTGATGCGCGCCGGGGACAACAAGCGCGCCCAGCTCATTCTCGATGACCTCTTCAATCAGGTCGAACCCACGCCGAATCAGGCGAAGCTCATCGCGAAGGCGGCGAACGATGCGGGCAACGTCGCGGATTCCTACTACTACATGGCCGACTACTACCTCATGAACGGCGACCTGCTGCAGGCGTCGAATCAGCTGGCCCTCGCCCTGGGTGTTACCGACTTGAATCCCATCCAGCGCGCGCGTATCAGCGCTATGCTTGAGGAAGTGCGTGCAGCGTTGCCGAAAAATCGCAAGAATACGGTGGCAGACGACAACGGCGGACGCCACTAGCGGGGGGTACCCCCGCGCTCGACGGCGCCATTTTCCACAGGGAGCCAATCGGAATGTGCAAGATAGTCTCGCCGCGCGTAGGCGTAGCAATCGCGGCCGCGCTGGGCTTAAGCGCCTGCGTCACGCTGCCCCCCAACCACGTGAGGAATCCGCAGGACCCGTGGGAGTCCTGGAATCGCGGAGTTTATCGCGTGAACGACAAGCTCGATCGGGCCGTCGCCTTGCCGGTGACCAGGGCCTACGTGCGCCACGTGCCCTCGGGTATCCGCACGAGCGTTACCAACTTCTTCGCGAACTTGAATACGCCGATTACGATGGTAAATGATGCGTTGGAGGGCAAGTTCAAGAATGCCGGCTCGGACCTCGGGCGATTCCTGATGAACACCGTGGTCGGCTTCGGCGGGCTTTTCGATCCGGCGTCGTCCGCCGGCCTTGATCGCAACTTCGCGGATTTCGGCTTGACGCTCGGCCACTGGGGCGTGCATCCGGGCCCTTTCTTCGAGCTTCCGATTTTTGGCCCTTCCAGCGTGCGCGACGGGCTCGGCAAGGTCCCGGATTATTTTCTGAGGCCGACTACGTACATCCCGAGCGATTACGCTTGGGTGGGCTACACGCTGTGGCTGCCAAACGCCATCGATATCCGTGCCGCGCTCCTGCCGCTGCAGCCGACCCTCGACCAGGCTTTCGATCCCTACGCGCTCATCCGGGACGCTTACCTGTCGCGGCGCGCCTATCTCGTGTCCGATGGGAAGATATCGCCCAGTAGCGAACTCGTGGATCCGGAGGCCGACCAGAGTCCGGCAGCCGGCGGTCCCTCCATTGCCACGCCGCCGGCCGAGGCTTCTCCAGCGCCCGGAGCGGCTCCCCAGCCGGCCCCACCCCCGGAGCCCGCACCCCAGCCCGCTCCGCCGCCGCAACCGCCGCCCCCCTAGGGCACACGGGGCGGCGGTCGGGAATCGCTCAGGAGGCTCCGCGGCGGCCGCTCCTAACGCCAGTAGCGGCCGTGGTACCAGCCGCGGTGCCACCCGTAGCCGTAGCGCCAGCCCGGATAGACATGCGGGTAACGATAGTAGCCCGGATAGACGACCGGCACAGGCGCCACGACGGGCGCGGGAACACCCACGGCGACGCCGGGCAATCCGACGCCCACCCCGACCACGACGCCCGCCTCGGCAGGCTTGCTGAGCGTCGCGGCAGCTAGGCCAAGAGCGGCAACGAGTGCAAGAGAAGTGAAGGTACGCATGGTGGGTCTCCTCGATTGTCTGTCCACACAGGAGATCCAACGCGAGCGCATAGGCAGCGTTGACGGCGCGTACGGTGAAGTACTGTGAACAAGCCCCGTGACCCAGGCGAGGACCTGTCCACGCGAGCCGCGCCGCTTTAGATCAAGTCGCCGCCGCCGCGGCGGCCGCACTTCCGGAAAGCAGCGCATCGACATCGCTCAAGCGCGCGAGCTGGTGCAGCTGAGTGGGAATGTTCTCGTAGCGCAGCGTCCGCCCCGCCCCGCGCGCCACGCTCAGCCATTCGACCAGCAAGGCGAGCCCCGAGCTGTCACTGCCCGTGACCGCGGACAGATCGATGACCGCGGCGCGACCCTGAGCGATGGCCGCGGCGCCGACGGGCAACAGTGGGGTCACCGTCGTGAACCCGAGTGTTCCGGTCACGCGCGAGCGCTCACCGCCCAGCGTCTCGAACGACGCGGTGTCGGGCGCACCGTCCTTCAATGGCTGGTTCCCGGCGCGCCGCTCGGCTTGATGTCGCCCTTCTCCAGCCGCGCGATGAGCTCGTCCAGGCCCTTTTGCTGCACCTCCGATGCGAAGTCGGTCTTGAAGCTCTTCACGTAGGAGATTCCGTCGATCACCACGTCCCAGGCCTTCCATCCCTGCTCGGTCTTGTGCAGCGTGAACTCGACCGGCACCTTCGAGCCGTCGTATTTCTTGACCTCGGTGCGCACCGTCGCCTGCGTGTCGTTCGGATCGCCTCGGTACGGCAGCACCGTGAAATTACCCGCCGTGAAATTAAGGAGCGCATTGCCGTAATTATGCAGCAGCGAATGATAGAAGGCCTTGACGAAGCGCTGGCGCTGATCCGCGGTCGCGGTGCGCCAGGGCTGCCCGAGCACGAGCCGCGCCGCATAGTCGACATCGAAATTCGGCAACAGCACGTTGGCGACCAGCGCGTCGAGCTTCTCCGGGTCAGCCCTATACATCGCTCGATTCGCATCGAGCTCCCCGAGCATGCGCTTCGCCGAGTCCTCGACGAGCTGCTGCGGCCCGAGAGTGTTCGGCGCCGGCGCGGGCGCGCCCGCCGCTGCTGCCGGAGCCTGCGCCTGGGCGTGCGCCGCGCCCGCGCCTGCCGCGAGCGCGAGAGCCGTCGCCACGGCCGCCGTGATACGCGAAATGAGTGCCTTCATTTGGTTTTCTCCCGTTTCGGGGACGGCGCGGGCGCCGGGGCGGGCCCCGATGCCGATGATCCGGAAGATCCGGAGGACCCCGCAGAGTCCGACCCCTTGTTGCTGAAATTTGCCACCAGCTGGCCGATCAGATTCTCGAGCACGAGCGCGGACTGGGTGAAACCAATCTGATCGTTGTTCTTCAGATAACGTATCGGATCCGCCGGCCGTGAGCCCGATGAATTTTCCGCCGAGCAATCCTTGAGTGTATATGCTCGCGTCGCTGTCGCTCGGGATCTGGTTGTATTTCGAGTTGAGCTGCATCGACACGACCGCCTTGTATTGCTGGGTGTCGAGCTCGATGCGCGTCACCCGCCCGACGTCCACGCCCGCCATGGACACGGGTGCTCCCACCTTGAGGTCGCCGATATTGTCGAACTTGGCGGTGACCGCGTAGAAACTGCCGTGACTGCCCAAGTGAATGCCATGGTTCGTGGTCTGGGTGGTCAGAAACGCCAGTGCCGCGAAGCCGAGCAGCACGAACGTCCCGGCCCCCACATTCAATGTACTCGACTTGCCCATAACAATGACCTCTTTACAGGAACACGGACGTCAACAGGTAATCCAGGAACAGCACGACGACCGCCGAGGTCACCACCGTGCGCGTGGTCGCAAGTCCCACGCCCTCGGCGGTCGGCTCGGCGTAGTAGCCCTGATAAACGGCGATGAGACTGCAGGCGACGCCGAAGATAGCACTCTTGACCAACCCCTCGTTGATGTCGCGAAGCTCGACCGAGGCCTGCATCTGCGACCAGAAGCTGCCCGAATCGACACCCATCATCTGCACGCCGACGAGCTGCGCCCCGTACAGGCCGATGACGCTGAAAATCGCCGCGAGCAGGGGCATCGCGATGACGCCGCCCAGAAACCTCGGCACGACCACGCGCCGGATCGGATCGACCGCCATCATTTCCATCGCCGACAGCTGGTCGGTGGCGCGCATCAACCCGATCTCGGAGGCGAGCGCCGTACCGGCGCGCCCCGCGAACAGCAGCGCCGTGATGACGGGACTGAGCTCGCGCACCAGGCCGATCGCCGCTGCGGTGCCGAGCGCCTCCTCCGAGCCGAAGCGCCGCAACAGCTCAAATCCCTGCAGTCCCAACACCATGCCCACGAACAGGCCCGACAGCATGATGATGACGAGCGACAGCGCGCCGGAATTGAATACCTGCTTGCGCGATCAGATCGAAGCGCAGCAGCGCGCGCGGCGCAACGGCGATGAGCCGCATCAGGAATAGGCTGATGTCGCCCAAGCCGCCGAGCGCGCCGACCAAGACTTCTACGCAGCTCGTCGATCACGCGGACTGCCGCTGATTGCGTTCGAGCAGCTCGCCGAAATAGTCGGGAGCGGGATAGTGGAACGGCACGGGACCGTCCGGCAGGCCGCCGACGAATTGTTTGACGACCGCCGAGGGGTTGCTTTCCAGCTCCGCGGGCGTGCCGCTCGCCGCGACCTGCCCCCCCGACAACAGATACACCCGGTCGGCCACCTTGGTGATCTCGTTCACGTCATGCGAGACCACGATGCTGGTCAACCCGAGCGTATCGTTCAGGCGGCGGATCAAGCGCAGAATCATGCCGAGCGAAATCGGATCGAGACCGACAAAAGGCTCATCGTAAATAAGAATCTCCGGATCCATGACGACCGCTCGAGCGAGCGCCACGCGGCGTGCCATGCCGCCCGAAAGCTCCGCGGGCATGAGCGGCGCCGCGCCGCGCAGGCCCACCGCCTGCAGCTTGGTGAGAACGATCAGACGGATCAGCCGCTCCGGCAGATCGGTGTGCTCGCGCAGCGGAAAGGCCACGTTCTCGAAGACGCTCAAGTCCGTGAGGAGCGCGCCGTTCTGGAACAGCATGCCCATGCGCTTGCGCAACGTATACAAGGCATCGCGGCGCACGGCGCGCATGTCCTGCCCGGCGACGAACAGCGTGCCGCCGAGAGGCCGCAGCTGCCCGGTGATCAGCCGCAGAAGCGTCGTCTTGCCGGTGCCGCTCGGCCCCATCACCGCCGTCACCCGTCCCGGCAGGATGTCGAGATCGAGTCCGCTGAATATCGGCCGTCCATTGACGGCGTAACTCAGGTTGCGAGCCTCGACGATGGGGACGGCTTGGCTCAACTCGTCAGGCCGCGGTTTCCATACCCGGCTTGTAGGTGCCGGCCGCCGCTTGGCCATTCAGCTTCGCGCGTATGTACAGCTGCTTCTGGCCGCCCTCGAACCCGGCTTCGGTGCCGCCCCAGGCGCGCAGCGACGTGTCCTGCAACGCGCGTCCATAGCTGAATGTGAGCGCCCAGGGGAGCGACGCCCATGGCATTCATCAGGCTCAGGTGCAGGGTCGCCTCGGTGGGACTCTGACCGCCCGATAGAAACGCGATGCCCGGGACCGCCGACGGCACGTGTCGCTTCAGTGTCCGCACGGTGGCTTCGGCCACTTGCTCGGGCGAGGACTTCTGCGTGCTCTTCTTGCCGGCGATCACCATGTTGGGCTTGAGCATCATGCCCTCGAGGAAAATGCGGGCGGCAAACAGGTGATCGAACACCGTCTGCAGCACGCCGTCCGGTCACCTCCTCGCAACGCGCGATCGGATGATCGCCATCCATCAGCACCTCCGGTTCCACGATGGGCACGATTCCCGCCTCCTGGCAGAGCGCGGCGTAGCGCGCGAGCGCCTCCGCGTTGGCGCTGATCGGCGTAGCGGCGTCGGAATGCTCGCGCCGATGTCGATCACCGCCCGCCACTTCGCGAACCTCGCGCCGAGCTTGTAGTACTCCGCGAGCCGCTCGCGCAAGCCGTCGAGGCCCTCGGTAATCGTCTCGCCTGGAAAGCCCGCCAAGGGTTTCGCACCCGTGTCGACCTTGATGCCCGGAATCATGCCCTGCTTGCTGAGATAGGTCGGAAACGGAACCCCGTCCTTGGTCTTCTGGCGGATGGTCTCGTCGAAGAGAATCACGCCGCTGATGAATTCGCCGGCGCCCGGGGGTCGTGAACAGCATTTCGCGATAGGCGCGCCGGTTCGCCTCCGTCGACTCCAGCTTGATGCTGTTGAAGCGCTTGAGAATAGTGCTCGTGCTCTCGTCAGCGGCCAAAAGTCCCCGGTGTTTCGCGACCATGGCGTGCGCGGTGGCGGCTCAGCTCTGCGGTATTCATGACGGACAGGTCTCGCTCAAGTGGCAATGTGGCAGGGAAGGATAACAAAACACTGCCGGGGTGGAACTCGGAACCAAAGAGGACTAAAATAGTCCTACATAGGGAATCGGGACAAGAGGCCCGCGACCATGCTGAGAATGGGCAAATTAACCGATTACGCGACCGTCGTGCTTGCCAACTTGGCGCAGGAGCCGGCGCGGCATCGGGCCGCCACCGAGCTCGCGGAGCGCACCCGCCTCAGCCGCCCGACGGTGAGCAAAGTGCTGAAGGGCTTGCAGCGCGCCGGCCTGGTAATCTCCTCGCGCGGTGCGCAAGGCGGCTATCGCCTCGCGCGAGCGCCCGGAGAGATCACGGCGGCACAGATCCTCGACGTATTCGAGGGGCCGATCGCGATCACGGAATGCTCCAGCGCCTCGAGCCAATGCGGTATCGAGCGACTGTGCCGTGTGGGCGGAGCCTGGCAGCGCATCAACGCCGCCATCCGCCGTGCGCTCGAGGATGTCACGCTGCAGCAACTTGCCGGCCTCGACGCCGCGCCGGGACGCGCGGCCAGCGTGAACTTCAACTTCGACATTCGCCGCCAGGCGTCCTGACAGACCTTTAAACGCGGCCTCACGCCGCCAGTATAGCGCTGAGAGAACATCCATCGTGTCAAGCAAATCGCAAGAAGTCGAAGCCCTCCTCGGCCAGAAATACCGACACGGCTTCGTGACCGACATCGAGTCGGACAGCCTGCCCCCGGGGCTCGATGAGGACGTCGTGCGCGCGATATCGCTCAAGAAAAAGGAGCCGAAGTTTCTGCTCGACTGGCGCCTGAAGGCGTACGCGCAGTGGCTCAAGATGCGCGAGCCTCGCTGGGCCCACGTGCATTACAAGCCCATCGACTACCAGGACATCTCCTATTACTCGGCGCCGCGCGCGCCGAAGAACGCGCCGAAGAGCCTCGACGAGGTGGACCCGAAGCTGCTCGCGACCTACGCGAAGCTCGGCATTCCGCTGCATGAGCGCGCGCGCCTCGCCGGGGTCGCGGTGGACGCCGTGTTCGACAGCGTCTCGGTGGCGACCACCTTCAAGGACAAGCTCGCCAAGGCGGGCGTCATCTTCTGCTCCTTCTCGGACGCCGTGCGCGATCACCCGGCGCTCATCGAGGAGTATCTGGGGACGGTGGTCCCCGCGGGAGACAATTTCTTCGCGGCCCTGAATTCCGCCGTGTTCTCCGACGGCTCCTTCGTGTACGTGCCGAAAGGCGTGCGCTGTCCGATGGAGCTGTCGACCTATTTCCGGATCAACGCGGCAAAGACCGGTCAGTTCGAGCGCACGCTCATCATCGCCGCGGAGGGCGCCGTGGTGAGCTATCTCGAGGGTTGCACCGCGCCGATGCGCGATGAGAACCAGCTGCATGCGGCGGTGGTGGAGCTGGTTGCCCTCGACGATGCGCAGATCAAGTACTCCACCGTGCAGAACTGGTATCCGGGGGATGAGAACGGCGTCGGCGGTATCTACAATTTCGTCACGAAGCGCGGCGAATGCCGTGGGCGCAATTCCAAGATCTCCTGGACGCAGGTCGAGACGGGCTCTGCCATCACCTGGAAATACCCGAGCTGCGTGCTCAAGGGCGAGGGCTCGACCGGCGAGTTCTATTCGGTGGCGGTCGCCAACAATTATCAGCAAGCCGACACCGGCACCAAGATGATTCACATCGGACGCAACACCAAGAGCACCATCGTCTCCAAGGGCATCTCGGCCGGCCACGCACAGAACACCTACCGCGGCCTGGTCAAGATCCTGCCGAGCGCGGCAGGTGCGCGCAATTTCACGCAATGCGACTCCCTGCTGATGGGCCCGCGCTGCGGCGCCCACACCTTCCCCTACATGGAAGTCAAGAATCCGACAGCCACCGTGGAACACGAGGCAAGCACCTCCAAGATCGGCGAGGACCAGCTGTTCTATTGCTTGCAGCGCGGCATCTCGGCGGAGGATGCCGTCAACATGATCGTGAGCGGCTTCTGCAAAGTGGTGTTCAAGGAGTTGCCGATGGAATTTGCCGTCGAGGCCCAAAATTTGTTGAGCGTGAGCTTGGAAGGAGCGGTGGGGTAAGCCCGCCGATACGCATGCTGAATATTTCTGATCTGAGCGCCCGCGTTGCGGGCAAAGACATCCTGAAAGGCGTGAGCCTCAAGGTGAACGCCGGCGAAGTGCACGCCATCATGGGGCCGAACGGCTCGGGCAAGAGCACGCTCGCGCAGGTTCTCGCGGGACGCGAGGATTACGAGGTAACGGGTGGCTCGGCAAGCTTCGAGGGCGCGGACCTGTTGGCGATGCCGCCGGAGGAGCGCGCGCGCGCGGGACTCTTCCTGGGATTTCAGTACCCGGTGGAGATTCCCGGCGTCAACAACGTGTACCTGCTCAAGGCGGCGCTCAATGCCAAGCGCAAGGCCGCCGGTGAACCGGAGGTCGACGCGTACGAGTTCCTGAGCGTGGTGAAGCAGAAGATGAAACTCATGCAAATGAGCGAGACCTTCCTCACGCGCGGCGTGAATGAGGGCTTCTCGGGCGGCGAGAAGAAGCGCAACGAGGTGCTGCAGATGCTCATTCTCGAGCCGAAGCTCGCGATCCTCGATGAAACCGACTCCGGTCTCGACATCGACGCGCTCAAAGTGGTTGCGATGGGCGTGAACAGCCTGCGCGACCCCAAGCGGGCCGTCGTGCTCGTGACGCATTACCAGCGCCTGCTCGACTACATCGTGCCCGACCAGGTGCACGTACTCTCCGACGGACGCATCTTGAAATCGGGAGATCGCTCGCTGGCGCTCGAGCTCGAGCGCCGCGGCTACGATTGGGTGCGGGAGAGCCGCGTCGCATGAGCACCGCTAAAGCGTCGGCCGCGCTGCGCTCCTTCGAGGAACAGTGGCGGGCACGCGCGCCCGATGCCCTGTCGGGGCTGCGGGAGCGCGCATTACACCGCTTCTTGCAGCTCGGCTTGCCGACCTCGCACGACGAGAGCTGGCGCTACACGAGCCTGCGTCCGCTCGCCGCGCAGAGCTTCGTGGACGCCCCGGGGGCCGCTGCGCCGGGGGTCGATACCCCACGCGCCGCGGCCGGGGGCTTCGACCGCCGCCAGGCCCTCGCGCTCGACGCCGCGCAGGCGATTCTCGGCGGACGCGTCGACGCCGAGAGGCACGCGATCGTGCTGGTGAACGGCTATCCCCTGCTTCCTCCCGCATCCGAGTCCGGTGCGGAGATTCGCGCGTTGCGCGCACTTGCACGCGAGCAGCCCGACCTCGTGGTGCGCCATCTCGAGCCGCTCTCCGATGCCGAGGAGCTGCGCTGGCTGCTGCTCAACACCGCGCTCGGCGTCGACGGCGTGCATATCAAGATCAAGAGCGCACTCGCGACGCCGCTCCTCATCCTGCACATCGGCACCGCCGACCGCCCGGGTACCGTCGCTTATCCGAAGGTCATCGTGGAGGCCGCTGCCGGTGCGGCGGGGACCATCATCGAGCATCACATCCAGCACGGCGCCGCGACACCTTTGAGCAATTCCGCGACGCTCCTCGCGCTCGATCGCGATGCGCGCATCGAGCACTACCGCGTGTTCGCCGCCGGCGAGCAGGCGGTGCATTTCGATACCTTGCAGGTGCGGCTCGAGCGCAATGCCGAATGCCGGCAGTTCACTGTCGCTTTGGGCGGCGGCCTCGTGCGCACCTCGCTCGACGCACGCTTGAGCGAGCCCGGCGCGAAGCTCGACAGTCGTGCCCTGCTGGTCGGCCACGCGGATCGGCACGTCGACTGCGTGAACGTGGTGCGACATGCCGCCGCGCGCACCGTCAGCCGCCAGACCGCCCGCGCCATCGCGAGCGGCACGAGCCGCGTGATCTTCAACAGCAAGGTGGTGGTCGATGCCGGCGCCTCGCAGTCGGACTCGCAGCAATCCTGCCGCGGCCTGCTGCTGTCCCCGTCCGCCGAGATCGACTCGCGGCCGCAGCTAGAGATCCACACCGACGAGGTCAAGTGCGCGCACGGAGCGACCACCGGGCGCCTCGATCCGAACATGCTGTTTTATATGCTGTCGCGCGGCCTCGATCGCCAAACGGCGCAGAGCCTCCTCGTCTACGCATTCCTCGCCGACGTGCTCACGGACATGACCGAGAGCGCCGCGCGGGTCGCGATCGAGAGTGATCTGATCCGACAACTTCCCGATTCGCAAACGCTGCAGGGTTTCCGATGAATACCGCACTCGCTCCAACACCCGTGACCTTCGACGTCGCAGCCGTACGCCGTGAATTCCCGATTCTCGGCCGCACGGTGCACGGCAAGCCGCTCGCTTATCTCGACAGCGGCGCCTCCGCGCAACGCCCGCGCAGCGTCATCGCGGCGGTGGACGAATACGAGCGGATGCATCACGCCAACATCCATCGCGGCGTGCATACGCTGAGTCAAGAAGCGACGGCACTGTACGAGGGCGCACGCGAGCGCATCGCGCGCTTCATCAACGCCCGTTCGCCGCGCGAGATCGTGTTCGTGCGCGGCACGACCGAGGCCATCAATCTGGTCGCGCAGAGCTACGGTCGTCCCCTGCTCAAGCCGGGCGATGAGGTGCTCCTTACCCATCTCGAGCATCACGCGAACATCGTGCCCTGGCAGATGCTGTGCGAGCAGACAGGCGCGAAGCTCGTGGTGGCGCCCATGGATGCGCGCGGCGAGGTGCACGCCGAGGCAGTCGAGGCTCTCATGAGCGAGCGCACCCGCCTATTCGCCTTCGCCCACATATCGAACGCCCTCGGCACGATCCTGCCCGTGCGCAGGCTCGTTGCCGCCGCCAAGGCAAGGGGCATCACGACGCTCATCGACGGCGCGCAAGCGGTGCCGCACCTCAAGGTGAACGTGCAGGAGCTCGGCTGCGACTTCTATGCCTTCTCGGGACACAAGATGTTCGGACCGACGGGCGTGGGCGTCCTCTACGGCCGGGAGACCTTGCTCGAGCGCATGCCACCCTGGCAAGGCGGGGGCGACATGATCCTTACGGTGAGCTTCAGCAAGACCATATACAACGCGCTGCCTCACAAGTTCGAGGCCGGCACGCCGAATATCTCGGGCGTGGTGGGGCTCGGCGCGGCCGTGGACTTCATGCAGTCGCTCGACCGCGACGCCGTCCACGCGCACGAGCAGGAGCTCCTCGAGCACGCGACGGACGCGCTCTCTGCGATCGAGGGATTGCGCGTCATCGGCACGGCGCCGGACAAGGCGAGCCTGATCTCGTTCGTGGTCGAGGGCGTGCACCCGCACGATCTCGGCACCATTCTGGACGGGGACGGCATCGCCGTTCGGACCGGACACCACTGTGCCATGCCCGTGATGGATTTCTTCGAAGTGCCGGCCACCGCCCGCGCTTCCTTCGCCCTCTACAACACCTTCGACGAGATCGATCGTCTCGCCGCTTCCATCGGGCGCGCCCGCGCGCTCATCGCTTAAGTACGCCATGGAACTCACCGACCTCTATCGCGACGTCATCCTCGACCACAATCGCCGGCCGCGCAATTTTGGAACGCTCGAGCAGGCCAATGCGCTCGCTGAAGGGTTCAATCCCCTGTGCGGCGACCGGCTCACGGTACGTCTCAATCTGGCGGACGACCGGATCGAGAATATCCGTTTCGAGGGGCAGGGCTGCGCGATCTCCACCGCGTCCGCCTCCCTCATGACCGAGGCCGTGAAGGGCAAGACCCGGGGCGAGGCGCTCGCGCTGTTCGACCGGGTCCATCGGCTGCTCACCGACGATGCGGCCGACGCCGAAGATCTTGGCAAGCTCGCGGCACTTTCGGGTGTCCGGGAGTATCCCGCTCGCGTCAAGTGCGCGAGTCTCTGCTGGCACACGCTCGCCTCGGCGCTCAAGTCGCCGGACGCTCACGCAGTGCCCGCTGTCTCCACGGAGTGAGCTCGAACCCGATGCGATCCTACGAAAACGAGCCCATCGTCGTGCAGCGCGAGGTCAAGGCGGTCGCCATTCCGGCCGGCGTCGAGGTCAACTTGAAGCTCGGCGCCGTGGGCTACATCACCCAGGCGCTCGGTGGCAGCTTCACCGTATACATCGACGGCAATCTATTCCGCATCGCCGGGCACGATGCCGATGCCATCGGCAAGACGCCGGCGATGGCCCCCGAGGTCCCGCCGGGCGCCTCCGAAGAGGACATCAAGAACGTCGTGTGGCAGCAGCTCAAGACCTGCTTCGACCCCGAGATCCCGGTGAACATCGTCGATCTGGGCTTGATTTACGAGTGCGACGTCACCAAGAACCCCGACGAGACGCGCAACGTCGCCATCAAGATGACGCTCACGGCCCCCGGCTGCGGCATGGGCGAGATTCTGGTGCAGGACGTGCGCGACAAGGTGGAGCTCGTGCCGACGGTGGCGCGCGCCAACGTCGAGCTGGTCTTCGATCCGCCGTGGAACCACAGCATGATGTCGGAAGAGGCGCGGCTGCAGACCGGAATGATGTGAGGATAGGATGAGCTGGATCGATGCCGGACCTGCGAACTTGGGCGATGGAGAGACCCGCTCGCTGGCCCTGGGAAGGCGCATGGTCGCTATCGCACGGAGCGGCGAGGAGTACTTCGCCATCGAGGACGTCTGCACGCACGACGGCGCCGAGCTCACGGGCGGCGAGATCGAGGGCGCCCAGATCATTTGCCCGCGCCATGGCGCGCGGTTCTGCTTGCGAACCGGCGAGGCGCTGACGCCGCCCGCTTATGAGCCGGTGCGGGTATTTGCCACTCGCATCGACGACGGTCGTCTGTGGATACGCGCAGACTGACGCTGCTCCGTCACGGCGAGGCGCAGGCCCTCGACAGCTCGCCGGAGGACTTCGAGCGCACGTTGACGCGCCGCGGAAATGTCGAGGCGCACGAGATCGCCGAGCGCATCGTGCATCACAACCTTATCCCGGACCTGATCCTCGTCAGCCCCGCGGAGCGTGCCTGGTCGACCGCCGAGATCGTGGCGGCTGCCTGCGAGCTCGATACCAAGCAAGTGCAGTGCGCCCGCGAGCTCTATCTCGCCACCCCCGAGGCGACCTGGCGGCTGCTTGCACGCCGCGATCCGGCGCTCCGTCATATCCTGATCTGCGGACATAATCCCGGCTTGAGCCAGGTGGCGAGCCGCTTCGGTCCCCTGCCGGAGCGACGCAACCTCCCCACCGCCGGGCTTGCGACGGCGGTGTGGCTGCACGCGCAGTGGGACGTGATGGAGCCGGAGACCGCCGCGAGCTGCGAGCTGTACGACCCGGAAAGCCCGCTCGATCTGTGAGAGGCGGCGGCGTGCGAGATGCGGCCTGCGCGGCCGGGTGAGTCTGCGCGCCGCGCGCTCACATCTGATCGCGATGCAAGCGCATGAGGCGGCGTCGGTCACGCTTGTCGGGCCGGCTGTCCGGGCGTGGACGCGTAAGCTGCGCGAGCCGCTGCTGATCGCGCAGTTGAGCACGTCGCGCAGCGCTCGCCGGCGTCTCGAGATAATGGCTGCGCGCCTCGCCGGCCGGACCACGGCGCTGCGGAATCGCGAGCACCTCGAACTCCGCGGCGATGCCCTCGAGGATGAGCGTGATTCGATCGCCGGCGCGCACGGCATGCGCCGGCTTCACGCGCTCGGCATTCAGATGGACTTTGCCGCCGGTGATCGCCGCGGTGGCGAGCGAGCGAGTTTTGTAAAATCGCGCAAACCAGAGCCACTTGTCCAAGCGGCTGCTATCGCTTTCCTCCGCCGAGTTCACGTTAAGAGCTCCTCATATCTCCAACCGGCACCGCGCTATAATAGCGCCCTCGCCGTCAACCTCTAGATTCAAAGGACCCCGGGTGCTCGACGATTTTCGTGAAAGGCTCAAGACCGAGACGCAAGCGCTCGAGTCCGCGGGGTTGCTGAAGCGCGAGCGCATCATCGGATCGGCGCAAGGAGCCGTCGTCGAGCTCGCCGACGGCCGCGAGATGATCAATCTGTGCGCCAACAATTACCTCGGGCTCGCGAATCATCCCGCGGTCGTCCAGGCCGCGCACGACGCGCTCTCGCGGTACGGCTACGGCGTCGCCTCCGTGCGCTTCATTTGCGGGACGCAAAGCGTTCATCGCGAGCTCGAGGAGCGCCTGAGCGCCTACCTCGGAATGGAAGACACGATTCTCTACTCCTCGTGCTTCGACGCCAACGGCGGATTGTTCGAAACGCTCCTCGACGAGCGCGATGCGGTGATCAGCGACGCACTGAATCATGCCAGCATCATCGACGGCATCCGGCTGTGCAAGGCGCGGCGGCTGCGCTACGCGAACAACGACATGAACGAGCTCGAGCGGGCGCTCAAGGATTCGCAGGACGCTCGCACACGCCTCATCGCAACCGACGGCGTGTTTTCCATGGACGGCTCCATCGCCAAGCTCAAGGACATCTGCGATCTCGCCGAGCGCCATGCGGCGCTCGTGATGGTCGACGACTCGCATGCGACCGGATTCATCGGCGCACGCGGCCGGGGCACGCACGAGTTGCGCGGCGTGATGGAGCGGGTGGACATCATCACGAGCACGCTCGGCAAGGCGCTCGGCGGCGCGAGCGGCGGCTTCGTCTCCGCCCGCAGGGAAATCGTCGGATGGCTGCGGCAGCGCTCGCGACCGTACCTGTTCTCGAACAGCATCGCACCGCCCGTCGCGGCCGGCACGCTCAAAGTACTCGATCTGCTCGAGGCGACCCCGGAGCTGCGCGATCGGCTGCACGCAAACGCAGGCTTCTTCCGCGGGCAAATGCAGCGCCTCGGCTTCGACCTGCTGCCCGGCGAGCATCCCATCGTGCCCATCATGCTGGGCGAAGCACCGGTCGCCGTGCGGCTCGCCGAGCGCATGCAGGAGGAAGGGGTCTATGTGGTCGCGTTCTCCTATCCGGTGGTACCGCACGGCAAGGCCCGGATCCGAACCCAGCTGAGCGCCGCGCATTCGACCGCGCAGCTCGAACGCGTGGTTCAGGCGTTTGCCCGCGCGGGCGAAGGCCTCGGCATCCTCAAGAAGGCAAGCTTAAATGAAAGCATTGGTCAAAGCTCGCGCGGAACCGGGAATCTGGATGCAAGACGTGCCCGAACCCGCGGTCGGTCACAACGATGTGCTCATCAAAATCCATCGCTCCGCCATTTGCGGCACCGACATGCATATCTACAACTGGGATGCCTGGGCGCAAAAAACCATTCCGGTACCGATGGCGGTCGGACATGAGTACTCGGGCGAGATCGTGGAGGTCGGCAGCGAAGTGCGCGGTGTGAAAGCCGGCGATCGGGTGTCCGGCGAGGGACACATCACCTGCGGACATTGCCGCAACTGCCGTGCCGGGCGGCGGCATCTGTGCCGCAACACCTTGGGTGTCGGCGTGAACCGCCCCGGCGCGTTCGCGGAGTATCTGACGCTGCCCGCGGCCAACGTCTTCAAGCTCTCCCCCGCGATCGACGACGAGGTCGCCTCGATTCTCGATCCTTTCGGCAATGCCACGCACACCGCACTCGCTTTCAACGTCGTGGGCGAGGACGTGCTCATCACCGGCGCCGGGCCCATCGGCATCATGGCGGTGGCGATCGCACGCTACTGCGGCGCGCGCCACATCGTGATCACGGATGTCAACCAGTTTCGCCTGGACCTCGCGGCCCAGATGGGCGCCTCCAAGGCCATCAACGTCACGCACCAATCTCTCGACGATGCGATGAAAGAGCTCGGCATGGAAGAAGGCTTCGATGTCGGCTTCGAGATGTCGGGCAACGCCGCGGCGCTGCGCGAGATGCTGCGCACCATGCATCACGGCGGCAGTATCTCCATGCTCGGCATCCCGCCCGGCGAGACTGCGATCGATTGGAACCAGGTGATCTTCAAGGGCTTGGTGATCAAGGGAATCTACGGCCGAGAAATGTTCGAGACCTGGTACAAGATGGCGAGCATGCTGCAAAGCGGACTGAATGTGCGGCCGGTCATCACCCACCGCCTCGGCGTGAACGACTACCGCGAAGGTTTCGAGATCATGAACTCCGGCAAGTCCGGCAAGGTCATCTTGGACTGGTCGGCGCTCTGACCCCGCGCGGTCGCGCCAACACCGCGGGCAATGCAGGCGCGGTTTGCTAAACTAGGGCTCGTCCCAGCCAGGAGTCCGTCATGCCTGCCACAGCCATCCCAAGCTCTCACACCGATCTGTTTCAGAAGAAATCGTTCGCCAGTCTCGCCACGTTGATGCCCGACGGTAAGCCGCAGGTGACTCCGGTCTGGGTCGAATACGACGGCCACCACGTGATCATCAACACGGCAGAGGGACGTCAAAAGGACAAGAATCTGCAGCGCGACAAGCGCGTCGCGCTCTCGCTCATGGACCCCGACAATCCCTATCGATACCTCGAGGTGCGCGGCAAGGTCGTGGAGCGCACCCACAAAGGCGCGGATGCGAACATCGACGCCCTGGCCAAGAAATATCTCGGCAAGGACAAGTACCCGTTCCGCCAGCCGAACGAGGTCCGCGTGATCTATAAAATCGAGCCGCAGCACGCCACGACCATGGGTTAGCGCGAGGCGGGAGAGCGATCGCCGCCGGCATGGGGAGTAAATGAAACGGATCGTCTGCAGCTTGCTGCTCGCGACGCTCGTCGTCGGCTGCGCCGTCTCCAAGGACGGCGTGGGCTTCGCACCGCAAGCGCGAGCCGTGCAAAGCGGCGTCCTGATCGTCGGCACGACGGGGCCACTACGCACGCTCAACGACACAGAGCGCGATGAGTTCTACCGCGGCTATGTCGCCGCCGCATCGGCGTCGCATCCCGCGGAGCAGCCGCCCGGCGAGGCGTCGCCCGGCGAGTCCCCCATACTGACCGCCGCCGAGTTCAAGGAAAAAATTGCGGGCTGGGCGTCGATCCAGACCTTCAGCATTCCGCTCGTCATGAACCTACGCTACCGAGTCCTCGTCCCGACGAGCGTGGCGCAGAACACGCAATTCGCCTCGGCGGCGGCCTCCTTCGTATTCGGTGCCAGCGGCGATCTGGTGGCCGCCCGCAGCGACCGCGATGGCTTGCTATGGATCGATCGCGTGCTGTGCAAGGCCGACCGCTCGTACGAGGCGTGCGCACAAAAGTATACCGTCGGCGTGTTCAATGAGAACACGGGCCGCGAGCTCGGCCGCGATTACAAGCCGAAGCCGGACGGTGAATGGGTGGATATATCGAGCTATCTGCGGCTCTCGAAGGACCCCGACCATCACTCGGCGAGCGAGCTGAATGTGCGGGCGATCAACCGCTGCGACGATTGCAAGGGCTCGCTGCCCGGTTCGGTGCGATCGTCCGTATCGCTCCCGCCCCCGTAATCAAGCGGCTGGAGGTCGTGTCTTGGTCATCGATTCGCGCGCAGCGAATTGCCCGTACCAACGCGCGAGGGACGGGCTGCGCTCGCGCCATGCGATTTCGGGATAGCGAAAGTCGAGATATCCGAGGGCACAGCCGAGCGCGATGACGCCCAAGTCCATGCGATCTCCCCACATCGCGGCGCGCCGCTCGAAATCGGACAGCGCCGAGTCCACCTTTTCCATCTGGCCGCGGGTCCAATCGGGCCAGCGCAGATGTTCCGGGCGCACGACCGACTCGTAACGCGCCAGCACGGCCGCATCCATCAAGCCATCCGCAAGCGCCTGATCGGTGAGGATCGCGAAACGCGCCTCTCCCACCGTGGGCAGCAGATGCCCATCGCCGAGGCCGTTCAAGTACTCGCAGATCACGCGGCTGTCGAAGAATACCGCGCCTGCATCGGTCACAAGCGTCGGGATTTTGCCGAGCGGATTGTGCTCCACTACCGAGCGATCGCGGTTCACGGGATGCGCCGCGGCGGGCTTAAGCTCGAGGCGCGGCGCGAGACCGAGCTCGTGCGCGGTCACCAGGCACTTGCGAACGAAGGGAGAGGTTTGTGAATAAAAGAGCTTCATTGCGCGATCCGCCTGTCGATCAACCCAGAAAAACGCAGGTTCTCGCCGCGCCGCTGCGGCTGCGGCTGCGGCCGCCATCGTACCAACACATCGGCTTGAATTGGTTGTCTAATGGAGCGTCGGTCGACGACACCAGTCTGTGCCACAGGTGAAAATAACACGGAGTTATCAACATGGCTGCCCTTCTTCTATCGCGTCGCACGGTGGTCATGGCCGCCCTGCCCGCGGCACTTGGCATCTCGGCCCCGGCATGGAGCATCTCGAACGACATCGACCGACCGAAGCGAGTCGACCCCGACGGATTGACGCACACATCGGAGGCGATTCACCAGGAGATCACCTTCAAAGCCTCTCCGCATGCTGTTTACGAGGCGCTTATGAGCTCGCAACAATTTGATGCCATCACTCGCTTGAGTGACGCCGTCACACTGGTCACGGCAGCGGACGCCAAGCCGACGTCGATCAGCCGCGAGGTCGGCGGCCCGTTCACCTTGTTTGGCGGGTACATTACGGGTCGGAACTTGGAGCTGCTCGACGATGAGCGCTTGGTGCAGAGCTGGCGCGCACAGAGCTGGGGTACGGGCGACTACTCGATCGTCAAATTCGTGCTCAGGGCGAACGGCGGGGAAACGAGCCTGGTGTTCGACCATCGAGGATTCCCCGACGGCGAAGGTAAGCACCTGGCCCGCGGCTGGTACACCCATTACTGGGATCCGCTCTCGAAATATCTCGCTCTACACTAATCGAGACGCGGCGCGGGCGGCTCGCGCCGCCGCCGCAAGCCTGGCGGCGTTCGTCAGGGGCGGCCGAGGATCTTGCGGGGCGTCAGCGGCTGCATGCACCAGCAATAGGCGTACAGGCCGCGGGGATCGTTGAGCGCGGCGACCGAGCGAGCTTGCTCGAGGATCGGGTCGAGGGCGCGCTCCAGAGGATACGGCGGCGGGATCAGGCCGGCGATCTGGCCGAGATGTATGGCCTGAGATCTCAATTGCAGCAGCAATTGCTCGCGCAGGCTCAGCTCGGGCTCGATGTAGTCGACGCTGTAATCGGCGCCGAGCTGGGCGAGCTTCGCAGCGGCGTCGGTCGCATCTTTGAGGCCGCCCAGGTGATCCACGAGCCCGATGCGCTGTGCGTCGATCCCAGCCCAGACGCGCCCCTGCGCGATAGTGTCGATGTCCTGAACGCTCTTCTTGCGGCCCTCGCTCACCCGATGCAGGAAGTCATCGTAAGCATGCTCGACGGAGACTTGCAGGATCTGGCGGGTGGCCGCGTCCAGAGGACGATCGAGCCGCAGATTTCCCGCAAGGGGTGTCGTGCCGAGCCCATCGACCTTCACGCCCAGCTTCTCGAGCGTGCGCTGGAAGGTCGGCACGACCGAGAAGACGCCGATGGACCCGGTCAATGTCGTGGGGCTCGCGAAAATCTGGTTGGCTGCCGCCGAGATGTAGTAGCCGCCCGAAGCCGCGTAGGTGCTCATGGACACCACCACGGGCTTGCCCGCCTTGCGCAGTGCCTGCACCTCGCGAAGAATCAGCTCCGAGGCGAACATGCTCCCGCCGGGACTGTCCACGCGCAAAACCACGGCCTTCACCGCGTTGTCGTAGCGCGCCTGGCGCAACAGGTCGGCGGTGCTGTCGCCGCCGATTTTGCCCGGCGGCTGCTTGCCGTCGAGTATCTCGCCGGCGGCAACGACGATGCCGACTTTGACGTCGGACTTCCCCTTGAGCACCCGCTTCGCGCGCACCGCCGTGAGATACGGGGTGATGCCGATCGAATAAAACGAATGGCTGTCGGGGTCCTCTCCGACCAATCCCTTGAGCTCGTCGGCGAGCTGCCGCCGGCTCTTCAGAGCGGTGACCAAGCCGCGCTGCATGGCGAGCTTCGCTGCATCGCCGTTCACCGCGGCGAGCGCCGCGGGCGCCTCATTGACGTAATCGTCGAGCGCGCTCGGCTTGAGCGCGCGTGCACGGGTCACATCCTGGGTGTAGGAGCTCCACAGCGAGTTGAGCCATACGCCGCTTTCCTCGCGCTCGCTCGGCGCCATGTCGCTGCGCGAGAACTGATCGGTGTAACTCTTGAATGTGCCGGCGCGGAACACGTTGACATCCACGCCGAGCTTGTCGATGGCGTCCTTCAGAAACATGCGGTAGTAGCTGAAGCCGTCGATGTACACGAGCCCGAGCGGATCCAGATACACCTCGCCCGCCTGCGCCGCGAGATAGTACTGGCTCTGATCGAGCGAATCGCCCACCGCCACCACGCGCTTGCCGGCAGCGCGGAAATCGCGCAGAGCCGCGCCGACCTCCTGCAATTTCGACAGGCCCGAGGAGGACAGGTTGCCGAGATCCAGCACAATCAGCTTGATGCGCGAGTCGCTCTTCGCGGACTCGATGGCGTCGATCACATCGCGCAGGAGGGTTTCCGGGGCGGGCCCGCCGGAGGCCTGTCCGAGAGCACGGCGCACCGGATCGCTCGACAGCTGCTCGACCAACTCGCCTTCGGGCGCAACCACGAGGGCGGCGCTGCGCGGCACGGAGGGAATGGATGTATGCAGCGCCGCGAGCACGAATCCGAAAATGACCAGCAATAAGATGAGCTGGAGGACCTTGCGCACGCCCTCCAACATCCGCCACACCAAAGCAAAGAATCCCATCAGCGCCTACTTGGCTGCGGCTTCAGACCCCGGATCCGGCGAGTCACGAACCTCTGCCGCCTACCCGAGCTAGATCTTCTCGTCGATGCGCGCTGCCTTGCCGGACAGATCGCGCAGGTAATAGAGCTTGGCACGACGGACCGCGCCGCGCCGCTTGACGCTTACCTCGCTGATCGACGGACTGAACGTTTGGAACACGCGCTCAACGCCCTCGCCGTGCGAGATTTTGCGCACGGTGAAAGAGGAGTTGAGACCGCGATTCTTCTTGGCGATCACCACGCCCTCGTAAGCCTGGACGCGCTCACGGTCACCTTCGACGACCTTCACCTGCACGACCACGGTGTCGCCGGGGTTGAAGTCCGGCATCTTGCGCGTCGCCCGCTCGGCGTTCAGTTCTTGAATGATCTTGTTCATTGCTCTCGTCCTTATCCTAAAATTCTTCAGTCACTCGGCCCGCGCCGCTCCGCAAGCGACGCTCGCGCGAGCTTGAACTCCTCGAGCAGCACGCGCTCCTCGTTCGACAAGCCGCGCCGCTCGAGCAGCTCCGGTCGCCTGAGCCAGGTGCGTCCCAAGGCCTCCTTCAAACGCCAGCGGCGGATCGCCGCGTGGTCGCCCGAAGCCAGGACCTGAGGCACTTCGCGCCCGTCCACCGAGACCGGCCTCGTGTAGTGCGGCCAATCCAGGAGCCCCTCGCTGAAGGACTCCTGCAGCGCCGACTCCTCGCTCCCGAGCGTGCCCGGCAAAAGCCGCGCGACCGCATCAATCACCACCAGCGCGGGCAGCTCGCCGCCCGTCAAAACATAATCGCCGATCGACCATTGCTCGTCGACCTCGCACTCGACGAAGCGCTCGTCGACTCCCTCATAGCGGCCGGCAACCAGGATCAATCCTGGCCAGTCGCGTGCCTCGCGCGCCCGCTGCTGGTCGAACCGCACACCATCGGCGCCGAGATACACCGCCCGAGCACCGGCGGGCATCGCGGCCCGGGCGGCCCGCAGCGCATCGCGCAACGGCTCGACCTTCAACACCATCCCCGGGCCACCGCCGTAGGGACGATCGTCCACGGTGCGGTGCACATCGTGGGTATGCTCGCGGGGATCGAAGTAGGTCACCTCGAGCACATCCCGTTCCACGGCTCTTCCCACTACGCCGTGCGCCATGGCCTCGCGCAGCATCGAAGGGAACAGAGAAACCACCGCGATACGCATGCCGTTTACCGCTAATCGATCGGCCGTTCATCGACCGGGCCGCTAATCAACCGGCTCTTCCCAATCCACCACGACCCGCCGCGCCTCAAGGTCCACGCGGCGCAGGTGCTGCGGCACAGCCGGCACCCAGTACTCCCGCGTCCCGCGCACCACCATGAGCGCGTGCGTCGGTATCTCGACGAAATGCGCGACCACCCCGAGGCGATCGCCTGCCAAATTCACGACTTCACAGCCGAGCAAGTCGGCCTGGTAGAAGTCCCCGGCGGCGCACGGCGGCAGAGCGCTCCGCGGTACACCGACCGATGCACCCTTCAACACCTCCGCCGCGGTCCGATCGCGCGACCCCGGCCAGCTTCACCGTCAGCGCCCCTCCGCTACGTCCGGTGGCCTCCACCGCATAGTCTCGCCAGACACCCCCAAGACGCAGACTCAGCGTACCGTGCTCGAGCAATCGCTCCGGGGGATCCGTGTAAGAGCGTAGCTTCACCCATCCGCGAATGCCGAAGGGCGCGCCGACCTGCCCCAGCTCGATGAGCGCAGAAACCTCTCCGCTCACCGGTTTACCCCGAACTCGGGATCCTCAGGCGGCCTGTTTGCGATAGACGGTCAGGAGCTGCTTGACCCGATCGGACATATGGGCGCCCTCTTTGAGCCAATGCTCAATGCGTGCCACGTCCAAGCGCAGCTTGATCTCGGCGCCGCGGGCGACCGGATTGAACAAGCCGACGCTCTCCAGGCTGGTCCCGCCCTGCCGCTTGCGGCTGTCGGTCACCACCACATGATAGAACGGCGTTTTCTTGCCGCCTCGTCGAGTCAACCGGATCGTCACCATCTGAGCTTCCACCCTTCAATGCCAAGCCCACAATTGTAATGAGTTTGCAGCCTCGAGGGCAAGAAATCAGAAACGGGGGCCCATTCCGGGTGGCGGGCGACCGCCCATACCGCGCATGAGATTCTTCAGCATCCCGCCCTTCATCATCTTTTTCATGGTTTTTTGCATCTGATCGAACTGCTTGAGCAGCCGATTGACCTCCGGAAGCGGCACCCCTGCCCCTGCTGCAATGCGACGCTTGCGCGAGGCGTCGATGATGTCCGGACGGCGCCGTTCGCGCGGGGTCATCGAGTCGATGATTCCCATCTGGCGCTTGACAACCTTCGGGTTGACCGCGCCGGCGGCGGCGGCCGCATTCGCCTGCAGCTGGGCGGGCAATTTGTCCATGACCGCGGACATGCCGCCCATCTTTTGCAGTTGGCTCAATTGGTCCCGCAGATCCGCCAGGTCGAAGGATTTGCCCTTGCTGATCTTCTTGGCGAGCTTCTCCGCCTTCTCCTGGTCAACCTGCTCCTGAACTTGCTCGACCAGCGACAGCACGTCGCCCATGCCCAAAATCCGCGATGCGACGCGTTCGGGCTGGAACAGCTCGAGCGCCTCGGACTTCTCGCCGGTGCCGACGAACAAGATGGGCTTGCCGGTCACCTGGCGCACCGACAGGGCGGCGCCGCCGCGGGCATCGCCGTCGGCCTTGGTGAGGATTACGCCGGTGAGGCTCAAGGCCTCGTTGAACGCCCGTGCCGCGTTGACGGCATCCTGGCCGGCCATGCTGTCGACGACGAATAAGCGCTCGTGAGGATTCAGCGCAGTCTCGAGCTCGCTCACCTCTTTCATCATCTCGGCATCGACGTGTAGACGCCCTGCGGTGTCGATAATGAGAACGTCGTACGCCTGCAGGGTCGCCTGATTCAGCGCGCGCAGTGCGATCGCAACAGGAGCCTCCGCGGCGTCGGCCGGGGCGAACCCCGCGCCCACTTGCTGGGCGAGGGTCTCGAGCTGCGCGATCGCCGCGGGACGGTACACGTCGGTGCTGACCAGCAGCACTTTCTTGCGCTGCTTCTCCATGAGCCAGCGAGCGAGCTTGCCGACCGTGGTGGTCTTGCCCGCGCCCTGCAGTCCCGCGAGCATGACGACCACCGGGCGCTGCGCGCGCAAATTCAGGCCCGAGCTGGGCTCGCCCATGAGACGCACGAGCTCCTCGTGCACCACCTTGATGAAGGCCTGTCCCGGTGTCAGGCTCTTGGTGACCTCCACGCCCACGGCGCGGCTCTTGATCGCCTCGGTGAAGCTCTTCACCACGGGCAGCGCCACGTCGGCGTCGAGCAGGGCGAGACGAACCTCGCGAATGGTGTCGGCGATGTTATCTTCGCTCAGGTAGCCGCGGCCCGAGAGCGCATCGAGGGCGCGGGTCAACCCCGCTGTGAGACGGTCGAACATGGACAAATGATAGCGCATGGGCGCGCGCTAGGCGCACCCTCAGTGCTTGTGTCATGATCCGTGTCAGCCGTGATCCTCCGCATCCCGCCGTGATTTTCCGCCTCGTTCTATTCGCGCTGTACGCTGCCGGCGCCTGGCTGATGCTGCGAAGTGTCAGCAATTCCCGTCTTGGAACCCTCGCCTGGGTGATGACATTCGGCGCCATCGCTGCGCACACCGCGGCGATCGTGCGGCTCATGTACCACCTCGGCCCTTATTCCATCGGCTTGCTCGAGGCGATCTCGATGCTTGCCTGGACGCTCGCCGTGGTGGCCTGCTTCATCTCGGCCGAAGCGCGCAACCGTGCCATCGGCGCCATCTTGCTGGCGCTCGCGGCGCTCGGGGCCTCGGTGACGGGCATCGGACATACCTTCGCCGAGGCGACGGCGCCCGGCTGGGAGCTCACGGCGCATATTCTCTTGTCCATGGCGGCGGCGGCCCTGCTGCTCGCCGCGGCCGTGACGGCCCTGGTGCTCGTGTTCCTGGATCGGCGGCTGCGCACGCGGCGCGTCGCGCATCTGTCGACGGTGCTGCCGCCGCTCGACGCGCTCGAGAAGGTGATGTTCCGGCTGATCGGTACGGGCTTCGTAATTCTCACCTTGGCGCTGCTCACCGGCTTCGTGTTCGTCACCAACCTTCGCGCCCAGCATCTCGAGCACAAGACGATCCTCTCCTGCATTGCCTGGGTGTTGTTCGGCGTGCTGCTCATCGGGCGAGTTCGCTATGGCTGGCGCGGCCGGCCGGCGGTGCTCTGGACCTTGAGCGGATTCGGCTTTCTGATCCTGTCGTATTTCGGCTCGAAATTCGTGCTCGAGTATGTGCTCGGGCGGCACTGGGGCTGACTTAAAAAGGAATGCCGCACCCCACTCTCAGTGTCCTCTTCTGTGCACTGGGCGTGCTGCTCGTACTCGCGGCTTTTTTTGCGGGCAGCGAAACCGCGCTCATGAGCCTGAATCGCTATCGGCTGCGTCATCAGGCGAAGGCGGGCAATCGCGGCGCGCGTCTAGCGGAGGCGTTGCTCGCCCGTCCGGACCGGTTGATCGGGCTCATCCTCTTGCTGAGCACGATCGTGAATGTGACCACACCCGCACTGGTCAGCGTGATCGCCATCCGATTGGGCGGCGACTACCTGCTGGCGTTCAGCGTGTTGATTCTCGCGGCCGTGCTCCTGATCTTCTGCGAGGTCGCGCCGAAGACCTACGGCGCGCTGCACCCCGCGCGGCTCGCTCTTCCCGCCGCCTACGTGTACACGCCCCTCCTGTGGGTTCTGTATCCCTTCGTGTGGGCGACCAACCTGCTCGCGAACGGCGTGCTGCGCCTGCTCGGCGTGTCGCGCGAGCAAGCCTCGAATTCTCTGAGCACGGAGGAGCTGCGCACCGTGGTCGCCGAGGCGGGTGCCATGATTCCGAAGCGCCACCAGCAAATGCTCGTGAGCCTGCTCGATCTGGAGAAGGCCACGGTCGAGGACATCATGGTGCCGCGCGTCGAGATCGTCGGGATCGACGTCGACGATCCCTGGGAGACGATCCTGGAGCAGTTGCGCCAGAGCCAGCACACGCGCCTGCCGGTGTTCGAGGGGGACATCGAGCACATCGTCGGCGTGCTGCACATGAAGCGCGTAGTTCACGAGCTCGCGCGCGGCCGCTGGGATCGCGAGAAGCTGATCGAGGCGGCGATGACGCGCGATGCCTACTTCGTCCCGTCGGGCACGCCGCTGAATACGCAGCTTTTGAATTTCCAGCGGGACAAGCGCCGCATGGCATTCGTGGTCGATGAGTACGGCGACATCCAGGGACTGGTGACGCTCGAGGACATCCTCGAGGAAATCGTCGGCGAGTTCACCACCGACCCGGCGACCATGATGCACAAGGACCTGCACCGTGAAGCCGACGGTAGCTTCGTCGCCAACGCAGCGACGACGATTCGCGCCTTGAATCGATCCATGCGCTGGAATCTGCCGACGGAGGGCCCGAAGACCCTGAACGGGCTCATCGTCGAGTACCTGGAGACCATTCCCGAGCCGGGCACCACGCTCAAGCTCGCGGACTACATGCTCGAGGTCTTGCAGACCGCCGACAACGCCATCAAGACGGTGCGCATCCGGCCGCCCGGTGCGGGAACAGGACACGGCGCGTGACATATCGCGCTGCGCTTCGGGGCACAATGCGGCACGCGAGCGCATATTTGAGAACTCGGTAGCGGTCTTTCGCCTCGGGGTCCGCTCACAATGGAGCGGCTGGTCGATGGAGCCGTGCCAATGAAGATCACCACCTTCGCCCTCGGGTTATTGATTGCCGGCGCCGCCGGCGCCGCGGACAGTCCCCGCGCCGAGCTCGTGGGTCAACGAGTGATATCGTCCTACCCCGGGTCGCCCATTCTCGTCTGCCGATACCGCACGGCACAGACGAAATACGAGGTCGTCGCCGCCTCGACGAGCTGCGCGCCTTACCTCGCGCTCGAGCAGGACGGCAAGCGCGGCGGCTTCGTGGCCGCGTCCTCAGCTACGGCGCACCCGACTCCGCCGTAGCCCGGCCCCCCCGAACCCCCGAACCCCCTCGAACCCGCAAACCTTCGCGCGCGTCTCGTTCCGCACCAAACGCAACAAAAGGGTTGCCTTTAATCAGCGCCGGCGGTAATGTGCAACCAGGAGGTTGCACCTATGAACGCCATCGAGAAAAAGATCGAGCTCAAAGCATCGCCGCAGCGCGTGTGGCGCGCACTCACCGACCACCGAGAGTTCGGCGAGTGGTTCCGGGTGAAGATGGATCAGCCGTTCATCGAGGGCCGAGCATCGCGCGGACGCATTCTGAACCCCGGATACGAGCATTTGACCTTCGAGATCCAGGTCGTGCGTCTGCGGCCCGAAACACTCTTCGCGTTTAATTGGCACCCTTACGCGATCGATCCCAAGGTGGACTATTCGCAGGAGACGCCGACGCTGGTGGAGTTCCGTCTGCAAAAATCGGCCACGGGCACGCTGCTCACGCTCACCGAATCCGGCTTCGACAAGATCCCCGCGCATCGCCGGGATGAGGCCTTGCGGATGAACACCGGCGGCTGGGACGCGCAGATGAAGAACATCGAGCGGTATGTCGCATCCTAGCGAGATTGTCGCGAAGCGCGCGAGCTACGCGCCCGTGTTCGCCGCGCTCGGTGATCCCACGCGTTTGTCGCTGATCGCGAAGCTGGCGCGCGGTGTGCCCTGCTCGATCTCCGCCCTCACCCTGGACACCAAACTCACGCGCCAGGCCGTGACCAAACATTTGCGGGTGCTCGAGCGCGCGCGTCTGGTGCGCAGCCGGCGCGAGGGACGCGAGAGCCGCTTCGCGCTCAATCCGGAGCCGCTCGACGCCGCGCGCCGCTATCTCGCGCTGGTCTCGCGGCAATGGGACGACGCACTCGATCGGCTGCGTGATTTTGTGGAGCGTTAGCGCGGTCGATCAGTGCGGCGCGAGCGGCGGATGATAAGGCAGCGTCGCGCCTAGCGCCCACAACAGCAAAAGAACCAGCGGCAGATTGATCGCGAACTGCACCATGGTGAAGCCGATCAGATCGCGGGCCTTGAGTCCGAGAATCCCCAGGATCGGCAGCATCCAGAAGGGATTGATGAGATTGGGCAGAGCCTCCGCCGCGTTGTAAATCTGCACCACCCAGCCGAGGTTGTATTGCAGGGCGTTCGCCGCATGCATGACGTAAGGCGCCTCGATGATCCATTTGCCGCCGCCCGAGGGCACGAACAGTCCGAGCAATGCCGAGTAGGCGCCGATGATCGGGGCGAACGTCGCATGACTCGCGATATGGGTGAAGGCCGAACCCAGAATAGCCGAGAGCGTTTGACCGGCACCGTTCTTGGCGCCCGTCAATATCGCGGCGATGGCGCCAAGAAACGGGAACTGTATGAGCACCCCTGCCGTACCGGGCACGCTGCGCGCCACCGCATCGACAAAGCGCCGCGGCCGCCACTGCAGCACCAGCGCCGCGACGATGAACAGAAGATTGTAGGTGTTGAGATTCGAGATCGCCGCGACGAACCCTTTGACCGCAAATTCATGCGCGAGAAACACCGCCCCCAACGCCGCGATGAAAAGCGCCGCCACGGGACTGTATTCGAGCCACTCCCCCGGCCGGCTGCGCACGCTGCGGTCGCGGCGATCCTGCAAATCGATCCCGAGCGCGTGGGCCGTGTGAGCCTCGGGCGCGCCCGGTGCGGTGTTCCAGGCGATCCAAGTGCTCGCGGCGATGAGAATCACCGCGCAGAGCATCGACTGCCATAAGAAGATGGTTTGGCTGAACGGAATGACGCCCGTCTCGGCGAGAAGCCCCGGCGGCATGCTTCCGGCATTCGCCTGCAACAATGCGGCAGATGAAGACAGGCCGAGCGCCCAGACCGATCCAAAGCCGGTGCAGGCCGCCGCGCCCGCCGCGCGGTAGTCCAGCGGCAGGTCGCCTCGCCGCGCCATGGCACGCACCAGCAGTGCGGAAGCCACCATGCTGAAGCCCCAATGAATCAAGGACGCCGTCGCCGAGAAGAGCGCTACCAACGCGACGGCCCCCCGGCCGGTGCGCGGAATGGCGGCGAGGCGCGTCATCAGTGTGGCGACCGGGGGTGAATCGGCAATGACGTACCCACCGATGATGATGAACGCCATTTGCATCGTGAAGGGAATGATGCTCCAGAAGCCCGAGCCAAAACTTTCCGCGATGGTCAGGGGCGGTGCGCCGATGCAAAGCGCCCCCAGGGAGACGATGGCGACCGCCAGCACGGCGAAGGCAAAAGCATCCGGAAACCAGCGTTCCGACCAGGCGCAACAGCGCCGCGCCGTGCGCGACAAGATCGATCCGTCGACGGTCGGCTCGACCGGCAGGGTCACGTTCATATTTCTTCTCCCCTGAGAAGCTCCTAGCATACGAGCGCATCACCAGAAAGGCATCTCATGCCCAATGCTCCCGTGCTCGTCGTCGGCGCCGGTCCCACCGGTTTGGTGCTCGCCCTGTGGCTGACGCACTTGAAAGTTCCCGTCCGCCTCATCGACCGTGCGACAGAGCCCGGGACGACTTCGCGGGCGCTCGCCGTTCAGGCGCGCACGCTCGAGTTCTACGGCCAGATCCATCTGGCCCGCACGGTCGTCGACCGCGGTCACCGCGTGCCCGCGGTGAGCTTCTGGGCCGCCGGCAAGCGGCGCGCGAGCGCGGTATTCGGCGATCTCGGCGCCGGCTTGAGTCCTTTTTCCTTCGCCCTCGTGTTCCCACAGGACGAGCACGAGCAGCTCCTGATCGATTGCCTGGCCGAGCTCGGTGTCGCGGTGGAGCGCGGTTGCGAGCTCGCGAGCTTCGAGGAGTCGGGCGGCGGCGTGCGCGCGCGCGTGAAGCGTCCCGACGGCAGCAGCGAAACCATCGAGGCGGCTTACATTGCCGGATGCGACGGTGCGCACTCGGCGGTGCGCACGACGCTCGGCATCGGATTCGGCGGCGGCACCTATGCCCACCTCTTCTACGTCGCCGACGTGCAAGCGGCCGGGGCGGTGATCGACGGGAACATCCACGTCGCCCTCGACACGAGCGATTTCCTGGCGGTATTCCCCCGCCGGCCCGCGGGCGCCGTGCGTTTGGTGGGCACGGTGCGCGGTGACGCCGCGCGGACCTCGCCCGAGCAGATCTCCTGGGAGGACGTGAGCCGGCGGGTCATGCAATGGCTGCCGATCCAGGTCGAACGAGTGAACTGGTTCTCGACGTATCGCGTGCACCACCGCGTCGCCGAGCATTTCCGGCGAGGCCGCGCGTTCCTCTTGGGCGATGCCGCGCACGTTCACAGCCCGGTGGGCGGACAGGGCATGAACACGGGCATCGGCGATGCGGTCAATCTGGCGTGGAAACTCGCGGCGGTGCTGCAAGGGCGCGCGCCGGCGTCGATCCTCGACAGCTACGAGCCCGAGCGCATCGCCTTCGCACGGCGCCTGGTCCAGACCACGGATCGCGCCTTCAGCATGGTGACGAGCCCGAGTTGGAGCGCTCGGCTGATCCGGCTCGAGATATTTCCGCGGCTCCTGGCGGTGCTCATCAAGACGCGGGCCGTGCGTCGTTTCATGTTCCGCACGGTATCCCAGACGGCGGTGAACTATCGCGGCAGCCCCTTGAGCCAAGGCCGCGCAGGCGCCGTGCACGGCGGAGACCGGCTCCCCTGGGTGCCTCTCGGCGAGGACACCGATAACTTCGCCCCGCTCGACTCGATCGGCTGGCAAGTGCACGTGTATGGCAAGCCGCGACCCGAGATCGAGTCACTCTGTCGCGACCGAGACGTGCCTTTGCACGCCTTTCCCTGGCGCGCGGGACTGGGTACGAGCGGGCTTGAGCGCGATGCTGTCTATCTCGTGCGCCCAGACGGGTACGTAGGCTTGGCGGACGCGCGCGCCGAGGCCGCGGTGCTCGGTGCCTATCTCGATGCCCGCGGGCTCAAGGGTTAGGTCCGCGCCGCTCGACCACCCCGCCCTTCATGACGAACGAGACGCGCTCGAGCACCGTGATGTCCTCGAGCGGCGAGCCGGGAACCGCGACGATGTCGGCATAATAGCCGGGCTTCAGTGCGCCGATCGCACCGTCCCAGCCGAGCAGGCGCGCGCCGTTCAAGAGATCGGCTTGCAGCACCGCGAGCGGTTTCATGCCGTACTTCACCATGAGCTCGAGCTCGCGGGCCTGGGTGCCGTGCGGGAACGGTCCCACGTCCGAGCCGACGGCGAATTGGATGCCGGCGGCGATCTGCCTTCTTGAATTCTTTGATCTTGTACTCGAGCTCAGCGGGGTCATCATGCCCGGGTACGTCCGGCCTGGCGAAGTATTCGAATACGGTGAAGGTGGGAACGGCGTAGATGCCCTTGGCTTTCATGAGACGCATGGTCTCAGCGCTCAGCTGCGTGGCATGGTCGATGGAGGCGACGCCGGCCCGCGCGGCGTAGAGGGTCCCGGGCTCGCCCATCGCATGCACGGCGACACGGCCGCCCCAGCGCGCGGCCTCATCGACGGCCGCCTTGAGCTCGGCCGCCGTGTATTGATAGGGCGTATGCAGCACCCCACCCTGCATGGTGTCGTGCCCGGTCTCGTAGATTTTTACGAAATCCGAGCCCTCTTTGTGTTGCTTGCGAATGACCTCCACGATCTCATCCGCATTGTTGGCATAGTCGGCGTTCGACAGGACGTGCTGGGCGGGGTTGAAATGATTGGCATCCTCGTGACCGCCGAGAATGTCGACGGCGTTGCCCGAGATGCGCAGCCGCGGCCCGACGATGAGGCCTGAGTCGATGGCATCGCGTATCGCCGTATCGGCGGAGCCGGCCCCTTCGGTGCCCATGTCGCGCTCGGCGGTGAAGCCCCCCATCAGATCGTCATGGGCGGCGCGCATCGCGAGCAGGGTGCGCTTCGGCACGGATTCTTCGACGGTTTGCAGATCCTCATCGCCGGGATGCAAAAATAGGTGCACGTGCGCGTCGATGAGACCCGGCATCAGGGTCGCGCCGCCGAGGTCGATGATCTCGGCATCCGGACTGTGCTCGACCGCAGTGCCCACCGCCACGATGCGCTCGCCCTCGACGCGCACCTCGCCCGGCGTCTGCAGGCGACCCGTCTCGACGTCGAGAAGGTGGGCCGCGCGCAGAATGATGGGATGAACGTTGGCTTGCGCCGTTGACGGCGACGCATACGCCGCAAGGATCAAAACGAGCGCGCCGCGGCGGGACGGTTGCCATGTCATGGTTGCGCTTCCCTCGCACGCCGCGATCGAGTGCGGCGCCACGCCGCCGGCGGCGCGCCGAACTCGCGGCGAAACGCCCGACTGAAGGCGGTGTCGGTCTGATAGCCCACGTCTTCCGCGATGCGCGACAGCGGCGCGTTACTGCCGCACAAGAGGTTGGCCGCCAGCAACATGCGCCATTGCGTGAGGTATTGCATGGGAGTGCTGCCGACCACTGCAGCAAACCGCTCCGCGAACACAGATCGTGAGGTGCCGGAAGCCTGCGCCAACTCCTCCAGCGTCCACGCGTGCGCCGGCCGGGCGTGTAGGGCGTTCAGCGCGCCGCCGATGACACGATCGCCGACCCCCGCGAGCCAGCCGGTTCGGCCGGCGCTCTGCTCATTCATGTAAAGACGCAGCACTTCGATGAAAAGCACCTCGGCAAGCTTCGCCAGCACGCCGGCCCCACCCGGACGAGGCGATCGGGCTTCGGCAAGCGCATATCGGAGCGACGCCTCGAGCCACGCGCCTGCGCTCGAGCCGCGGACGTTGACCTTGAGCAGAATCGGCAAACCAGCAAAAAGCATTTGCGCAAGTCGCAGATCGCACGCGAGATAGCCGCACACCAAGCGCGTCGTCTTCCCTCCGCCGCCATAGATGAGCTGCCGCGGGCGTCGCGCGAGCACTTGATCCAACCGCGCACTCCGCGCAGGCGGGACGCCTAGAGCCGAGGACATCACATGCGCGTCGCCTTGCGGGAAAACCACCACATCGCCCCCGCGCAGATGCACCGGCGGCTCGTTGGCCAGCTCGACGCAACATTCGCCTTCGGTGATCAGATGAAATATCACCACCCGTTCTGCACCCGGCTCGAGCAAGGGGGCGGCCGTGGCGGCCTCCGGAGATCGATACGACCAGGGAGCGGTGAACTTCGCGTTGATGAAAATCGCACTGACGAGGCGCACCACCCGCAAGGTCTGCGACAAGGCGTCCATCAGCACTCGAGCACTTCCACTCTCACCTCGATCGGCAGCGGTTGGCTCGTCGCGATTTGCACCGGCGAGCAAGCCTGGCTATGCGCGACCAGCGCCTGCAAGCGCTCCTGCGCGACTTCGGGAGCGCGGACGCGCACGTGCAGCTGCACATCGCTCGGCCCCGCGCTCGGCGCCGCACTGGACCCGGCCGACATCCCCAGGAGACCGCGTAGATCCGATCGGCTTGTCGCCAGCACCTCGACGCTCGCGAGATCGATTCCCTCGACTGCTGCCGCCATGACGATGCGCGTCGCGAGGCAGGAGCTGAGAGCGGCGCGCCACAACCAGCCCGGAGTGACTTCATCGCCCATCCCGCCGAGCTCGGACGGCAGATCGGTCGCCACCGATGCACCGTTAGGATGCCTCGAGACCACGCGCGCTCCGCCCTCCCAGCGAGCGACGGCCGGCGCATCAGCATGCAGCCCCGCCTCGGGACGCCGCTGCAAGATCGACTCGACCCGATGCACGGCAGCTGCAATTCGTTCCATGGTCATGAGGCGCTCCAAGGCCGCTCCGATCGACGCATTGTGGTCGCGCAAAAGATCGATGCCAAGGGGAGTTAAGAGCTCCAGGCTCGTCGGCAATCGGACGAACCAGACGAGCGGGTAAGAAAGGCGGACGCTCAGGCAGGACTGCGACGCGCCGTCTGCGGTGAGATGGCGGACCTGAACTCAACCGCGAGGACCGAGCATGAATGCTGCAACTCCCATCGACTTCAATGCCTTGAAGAGCCGCCAGCAAAGCGCCTGGGCGAGCGGCGACTATGCCGTGGTCGGAACCACATTGCAGCTCGTGGGCGAGCTCCTGGCCGAAGCCTGTGACCTGCGGTACGACGAGAAAGTGCTCGATGTCGCCGCTGGGAATGGGAACGCCACGCTCGCGGCGGCGCGGCGCGGCGCCAGGGTCACTTCGACCGACTATGTCCCGGCGCTGCTTGACCGGGGCGCTCAGCGTGCTCGCGCGGAAGGTTTGACCGCAGAATTTCTAGCGGCCGACGCCGAGGCGTTGCCCTTCGAGGAAGCGGCGTTCGATTGTGCGCTGTCCACCTTCGGCGTGATGTTCGCGCCGGACCAAGCGCGAGCAGCCGCCGAGCTGATCCGCGTGTGTCGACCGGGCGGCCGGATCGGGCTTGCCAATTGGACGCCGACCGGTTTCATCGGCCGGCTGTTCAAGACCCTGGGCCGTCACGTGCCCCCCGCACCCGGCACTCAGTCACCCGCGCTGTGGGGTGTGCAGTCGCATTTGGAGGCTTTGTTCGGCCGCGCTGCCGCGAACATTGAGGTCACCCCGCGGGTGTTCCAGTTCCGCTATCGCTCCGCGGCCCAGTTCATTGAAGTGTTCCGTACGTGGTATGGGCCGGTGCACAAGGCATTCGCATCGCTCGGGCACGACAAAGCCGCGGCGCTCGAAGCCGATCTGACAGCGCTACTCACCGAGATGAATCGCGCGGGGCCCGATTCGCTGATCGTACCCAGCGACTATCTAGAGGTGGTGGTGACTCGTCGGTAGAGGGCCGGCCATCGCGGCTCGTCCCAGATCCGCTACAGCGCATCGAGCGCGTGGCTGAGGCGCGCGACGCCGCGCACCGTCATGCCCTCGATGGCGCGCCGGGGCACGTTCGCTTCCGGCACCAGCGCTGACTTGAATCCGTGCTTCGCCGCCTCGCGCAAGCGCTCCTCGCCGAAGGGCACCGGCCGGATCTCGCCCGCGAGGCCGAGCTCGCCGAACACGATCAGCGCTTGCGGCAAGGGCGTATCGTTCAAGCTGGATCGGGCCGCGAGCACGATCGCCAGATCGCCCGACGTCTCCTGCAGCCGCACCCCGCCGACCACGTTGGCAAACACATCCTGGCCCGACAGGAGCAGGCCCCCGTGGCGGTGCGCCACGGCGAGCAGCATGGTGAGGCGATTGCCGTCGATGCCGACCGCAACGCGACGCGGGTTCGCGCCCAAGCTGCCGTCAGCGAGCACTTGAACTTCGATCAACAGCGATCGGGTGCCCTCGCGCATCACGGTGATGGCGCTGCCCGACACCGGCTCGGCATGGCGCGAGAGGAAAATCGCCGATGGATTGGCGACTTCGCGTAGGCCCTGCTCGAGCATCGCGAACACCCCGATCTCGTTGGCCGCGCCGAAACGGTTCTTCACCGAGCGCAGCACCCGATAGCGGCTGCCCATGTCGCTCTCGAAGTAGAGCACCGTGTCGACCATGTGCTCGAGCACGCGCGGACCCGCGATTTGTCCCTCCTTGGTCACGTGACCCACCAGCAGGACGGCCGTGCCGCTGCTCTTCGCGAAGCGCACGAGCTCGGCCGTGCATTCGCGCAGCTGCGAAACGGCACCGGGGGCCGCGTCGATGCGATCCGAATACATGGTCTGAATCGAATCGACGATGAGGGCGCTTGCCTTGAGACTCCTCGCCGCCTCCACGATCGCCTCGACCTGGGTTTCCGCGACGAGGCGCGTGCCGGCGGAGTCGAGCCCGAGACGCCGGGCACGCAGGCCCACCTGCTTGAGCGATTCCTCCCCGGTTGCATAGAGCGAGGGGGCGGCCGCACTCAAGGCCGCCGCCGACTGCAGCATCAGGGTCGATTTGCCGATGCCCGGATCGCCCCCGATCAGGGTCACCGACCCGGCGACGAGGCCGCCGCCGAGCACCCGATCGAGCTCCGCGGAGCCGGTGAGCAGACGCAGCTGCTCGACGCTCGCCTCCTCCGCCAGGGAAGTCGACCGGGACGCGCGTGCCGCGCTCACGGCACGCCGGGCCGGCCCACCCGACCCTTGCAGCTCCGCCACCAGAGTGTTCCACTCGCCGCAGGCGGCGCATTGGCCCTGCCACTTGGGCGATGAGCCCCCGCACGACTGGCAAACAAAAACCTCTTTGGACCTCGCCATGCATCTCCCGGGCAGCGAATTTGTGAGCTTAACATTGCAGTCCCGGCTACCCGATCACCTATACTTCGCCGCTTCGTGGCAGATTATGTCTGGAGCATGCGCAAATTCGGGATGATCTCGGCTATCGCCGGTTTTGGCTTGTTGGGCATCGCTGTGTTGCTCCGCGAGCACATCAGCTTGGGCCCCTGGACCTGGCTGCCCGGCGCGGTGCTCCTGAGCGGCGGCGGAGCGCTGTTCATAATGGCGCGCTGGGCCTCTCCTAGCCCGGCCGCCGCGCCCAAGCCGCAACGGCCGATCGGCACGGATACCGGGCGGCTGCTGGATAATTTCGAGCAGCGGTTTGCCGAGCTCAAGGCCCGCAAGGCGAGCACCACCGTGTTAGACGATCTATATTCCCTCGGTACCCAGCTGGAGCAGCGCGGCCGGAACGTTCAGGCCACCGCCGTCTACCGTCATCTGGTGCGCATCGACAACACCTATAGGGACGTGGGCCAGCGGCTGCGGCGGCTCATGGACGCCGAGCGCAAGCCCGCGCCGGAGCGCGCAACCAAGCCCAAGGCGGCGGCCCCGGTCCCTGTCCGCAGCCGGTCCGCCGGGGCGTCTGCTGCGACCGCCGGCCCCAAGTTCGTCCCCGGAGGGGCGGCAACGCCGGCTGCGCGCGCCACCCTCGAGGCGGCCGGCGAGGTGCAACGACTCGGCCGCTATCAGCTGGAGCGCGAAATCGGCCGGGGGGCCATGGGCACGGTTTACCTGGGACGGGATACTGCGATCAATCGGCTGGTGGCCATCAAGGCGATTCCGCTCGCCAGCGAATTCAGCGAATCAGAGCTGGCTGAAGCCCGATCGAGGTTCTTTCGGGAGGCCGAAACTGCGGGGCGGCTCAACCATCCGAACATCGTGACGATCTACGATGTCGGCGAAGAGCGGGGATTGGCCTACATCGCGATGGAATATTTGAAGGGGCGGCATCTCAGCGACTATGCAACGCCCGATACGCTGATCGAACCCCGCAAAGTCCTCGAGCTCGCCGCGCGCACCGCGCAGGCGCTCGGATTCGCGCACAAACAGCAGGTGGTACATCGGGACATCAAGCCTGCAAATATTATGTACGATCCGAGTGCGGACGTGCTCAAGATCACGGACTTCGGAATCGCCCGGTTGACCGGCGCCGGCACGACCCGCACGGGAATCGTGCTCGGCACCCCGTCCTTCATGTCTCCGGAGCAGCTCGAAGGGCGAACCGTGACCGGTCACTCGGACTTGTTTTCCTTGGGTGTTAGCCTGTTTCAGCTACTGACCGGTCGACTGCCGTTCACGGCGGATTCGATGACCGGATTGATGCAGCAGATCGCAGAGGCTCCGCATCCACCGTTGCGTGCCGTGCGGCCGGATTTGCCGGCCTGCGTCGACGGCATCATCGATCGTGCGCTGGCCAAGAACCCCGAAGCGCGATTTGAATCGGGGGCGCAGATGGCTGCGGCCCTGGAGGACTGTCGGTCGAGGCTGCCGACGGGATTGCCATGATCGGGTACACGAGCAGATGACAAAAGAACGCTTACGCACATGAGCTTGCGTAACAAAATTCAGAGCGTCGCCTTGACCGACACGGGCAAGGTCCGCGAGCACAACGAGGACATGATCGGCGCCGAGGTCGACATCGGACTGTTCGTGCTGGCCGATGGCATGGGCGGCTACAACGCCGGCGAAGTCGCAAGCGGCATCGCGGTGAAGACCATCATCAATCTGGTGCGCGACGCGGTGGCTCGCGAGGACCTGTCGGTGCGCGATCCGGAGACCGGCTTGACGCGCCCCAGCATCATTCTGCGTGACGCCATTCACAGAGCCAACAAAATCATCTACCACACCTCCAAGACTCAGCCTCAATGTGAGGGAATGGGCACAACAGTGGTGGCCTGCTTGTTCCACGATAACAAGGTGTCTATGGCTCACGTGGGGGATTCTCGCCTCTATCGGCTCCGGGACAACCGCTTCGAGCAGATGACATTGGATCATTCGCTGTTGCAGGAGCTCGTCGACCGAGGCTTTTATTCCCAGCAAGAGGCGCAGCGCGCGACCAACAAGAACTACGTGACCAGGGCTTTAGGAGTCGAGCAAAACGTCGATGTAGAGATCCATGAGGAGCCCGTGCAGAAGAGCGATTACTACGTTCTCTGCTCGGACGGGCTTTCGGACATGATCGAGGACGAGGATATTCACTTAACAATCAGTACCTTTAGTGCTAATCTTGATACGGTTGCTAAGCAATTGATTCAGCTCTCGAATGACAACGGCGGACGCGACAACGTGTCCGTGATAATGGCGCACGTGACTGAGCCGTTCCCAGCGCAACGGCGTATATTTGACAAAATATTGGGATGGTTCGGTTAGGAGAGAGTTCAGTGGCTCGTCTGATGCTCAGCTTGGATGGTCAAATCCTCGCGGAATACAACATGAATAAGGAGCGCTACACGATCGGGCGCCTTCCTGACAATGACATCCGCATCGATAACCCGGCGGTGAGCGGACATCATTCGCTCATCATCAATATCTTGAACGACTCCTTCCTGGAGGACCTGAACAGTACCAACGGGACGTACGTCAACGGCAAGCTCATCAAGAAGCACGCGATGCAGCACGGCGACGTCATCACCGTTGGGCACCACCAGTTGCGGTTCGTCGACAGCCAGGACAGCGACGCGCAGCAGGATGAGTTCGAGAAAACCATGGTGATAACCCCGAGCTCCCAGGGGGAGGATCGCATTCGCCGCGTTGGCGCGGCCGTCGATCAGGCCGCCAAGGCGGTCGCCGCAAAGCGCCCACCGGGCGCGGCAGGCATTCCGGAAAGCGCGACGGCCCTACCCAAGGCGAAGCTGCAGGTGCTGAGCGGGGCGTTCGCGGGGCGCGAGCTCGAGCTCACCAAGGCGCTCACCACGCTGGGTCGTCCCGGCGTGCAAGTCGCCGCCATCACCCGGCGCTCGGAAGGCTACTTCATCGTGCACGTCGATAGCGGCAAGGAAAACGACTACCCGCAAGTGAACGGCGTGCCGATCGGTCCTCAGGCCCGCCGCCTCAACGATAACGACGTGGTGCAGCTCGCGGGCGTGAAAATGGGGTTCTTCGAGAGCTAAAGACGCGGCGTGCCGGTGCGCTAAGCAGTCCCGCGAGCCCGTGCACCGAGCAGTGCGGCGAGGCCGGCAAGGGCCAGCCAATCCATCGACCCGCCTCCGCCGCCCTTCGGGGCGGCGGGCGTCGCGCTCGCTTCGCCGGAGGGCGCCGAAACCCCGCCTGCATCCACCGCTGCCAGGGTGAAGTAATACTTCTTGCCGTTGGTCAGCCCACCGATGCTGACACTGGTTCCGCTGACCCCGGTCTGAACCGGCGCCGTGCCTTCGCCTGAGGAAGTCGTTCCCTCATAGACGTTGTAGCTGGTGGCGCCTGCCGAGGCCGTCCAAGAGAGTGACACGGACGCATTCCCGCCGCTGGCCGCAAATCCGGTCGGAGGACTCGCGATCGTCGTGCCAGTGGCCTCCGCCGAGGCCATGGAGCTGCCCGCGGCGTCGAGCGCGACGATGGTGAAGAAATACTGCTTGCCCGGGGTCAGGCTCGTGAGGCTGGCCGAGGCGCCGCTCAGGCCGGACTCGGCGGCCGTGGTGCCCTCCCCGCCCGAGGTCGTCGCTTCGAAGATACTGTACGAAGTGGCGCCTGTACTCGCCGTCCAGGCGAGGTTGAGGGAGCCTGCCGTCGTGCCCGGCGCCGCAACGGTCACGCCGGTCGGTGCCGCGGGGACGGTGGTCACTTCGACCGTGTTCGAGAGCGGCGAAATAACGCCGCTCGAGGAGACTGCCCTGACGGCGAAGACGTACTCCTGCCCGAACTGTAGCCCGCTGACGGTGGTTGAAGTGCCGGTCATGCTGGACTGCACTGGGGATGACGACACCGGCCCCGGGGCCGTCCCTTGGTAGACATTGTAGGAGGCTGCACTGGTATCGGCGGTCCACGTCAAGGTGGCGGTCTGGTTCGAGACGCTGGCGGTGAGCCCGGAGGGGGCGGCCGAGGCCTGGAACGCGGCAATGAGCGCCGCTGCGTTGATGCTGCCGAGGCCGCTCGCGATATCGAAACCGGTACCGGCGGCATAGGACTGGACGCCACCAATCTCCATGATGCCCGTCGCATCACCACTCTCGGCGCCACAGGTGCTCACGGGGAAACTCTCGAGCTCGAGGGGATTCTGGCTCGTAGCGTATTTGGCGACGCTGCACGGCTGAGCGCTGGAGCCGGCTGTCACGTCAAAGAAAACACAGGCTGAATTCGCGATCGCGCCCTGCGACGCATCGCATGCAGCAGCTGTGGCCGTCGAGGCGTACTCGTTGGCAGCCAGGCTATAGAGCGTGGGATTCAGCAAGCCTTGCCGGCCATCGCTCAGCGTTGCGGAGATTTGTGTCTGGTCGATGAGCGCGATGATCGCCGCAACCGACGGAGCCGCCGCGGACGTACCGCTGGCGGAGCCGATACCTTGAGCCGCCGGATTGCACGGTCCGGTGTCGTAAGAGCATATGAGCCAGCGCGTGGCAATCATGGACACATCTGGAACGGCGCGCGCGCCGAAGTTGCCGATGCCGGGCACCCCTTGCTGCCAGGGGGGTTGCGCATAGCCGCCTGTGCAATCACCCTTGGCGTTCGTCATCGTGCAGCTGCTGAGTCCGCTGCCCCCGCCTAGAATGTTGATGAACGGATTGCTCTGGGTCCCCACTGTTGTCGTGTTGCAGAATGCAATCGCATCACCAGTGCCGTATGCGGATGCGAACACCGGGTTTGCGCACGAGTCGTTCCACACCATTTCGGGAATGTGCGACTTGGCGCTCGACAGCGTCCCCGATTGATTCGTCGTATTCCAATACAGCGCGGCAGTCGAAGACGACAGATCGATGAAATCGGTCCCGCCCACCGCGAGGTTGTATGGGGTGGAGGCGAGGCCATTCACGGCGAAACCGTTGGAATTGACGTCGTTCGTTGCCCCGAGATCCGACTCATTGATGCATCCCGCGACCCCGGAATCGTCGGAGGAAACCGTGATCGTGATGCCTTGCGCGACCGCTTGCTCGTACATCGACTCGATCGCTGCGTTCGCCGAGCCCTGGCCGCTTTCACATCCGCCGAACGAAATATTGAGGATGGCGCCGAGGTTCTCGTCGATCGCGTACTGCGCGGCAAGGCCGACGTCCTTGTCCCTCACGAGGATCAGCTGCGCCCCCGGGGCGAGACCCCCAAGAATCTCCGTATCGAGATAAGCCTCGTCCTCGTTCCCATCCCTGGTTTGACCCGGATCGACTCCCCCCGCGCTCGCAGGCACCGCTATCGAGCTGAACTGCTGAGCCGGCAAGTGGAAGCTCGAGCCCGCAACACCGAAGCCGCTCCAGAAAATCGGCAGGACGCTCGAATCAAGATCGCTTTGCGCCGCGATTGCGACCGTGACGCCGGCGCCGGTGATCCCCTGCTGATACTCCGGCAACAAGTTGTAGATGATCGCAAAATCGGTCGGCCCAACGTAGCCCGGGTATAGGTTGGCTCCCGCATAGTAAGTGTCGGGTGCGTCGGAAGCATGGGCGTTCAAGCGCGCCCTCACCGGTGTGGATCCGCGCGGAACATGCACACCCGGCCGCGGATGGACGTCGTTCAGTCCGCGAATGGCGATGATGGCGGTCGAGAGCGAAGCCGGTATCAAGGGCGCCGATACGTTCGCGTAGTGCTGCTCGCCCTGTAGCGCAAAAAGATGAATTTGGGTGCGAAGGGCAGCCTCGACTTGCACGTTGCTGCCGAAGAACGGCAGATGACCGCGACCCGGCGGCAGCTGCCCCACCGAGAGACCATTAGATTTGAGCCAACTCGTCACCGCCGCGATCGTGGCGTCCGAGGCGCCAAACCGTTGGCCGTATTGCACCGGGGTCAACCACCTATGGTACTGCGGCGATTTCGGATCTTGCTGAGCGGCGAGCAGCTGCTGAAGTGCGCGCTCCTGCTCGGGTGTCTTCGCAAAGACGATATCGAGGCCTTTTGGTTGCAGCGTGCTCGGCGCCTCGCCGGCATCGACCTGCAATCCCGCGAACCGGTGCACGTTGCCGTACAGTGGGACGAGATCGGTATTCGAGAGGGTGGCGCCGACCGCGGTCAGAGACAGGGCCGCGGAGGTCAGCATGATCAGGCGGCGCGACGTATCTCTGAAATTTGCGGACATCTTTTGGCTCCCGTCTATTTACGAAATCCGAAGGCCTTGCAGGGTCAGGCTCCTCGGCAATCTCGCGGTTTATAGCCGGAAAACACCGGTTTCCCCGTAGACGTGGTTATCGGTATTCGACGAAATCAGGCTCCTCTGTCGCCATATGGCGTCAGGCGCGCCAAGGAGCGTCAGGGGCGTTATAGGAAGATGTGATCAGGGCAGAATCCCGTAGTGCGTGGCCGCCTCATCGATGGTGGGTAGAAGGCTCTTCGCCTGTGCGATGTCGGCGTCGCCGGCAGCGGTCTGGTGCTGGCGCAGCTTGTCGACGCCGCACGTCCGTTCCGTTGATCTTCGCGGTCATCAGGGGACGCAGATCGACCATGGTGATCGGGAACTCGGCGAGCTTGCCGAGCGTGCATTGACCGGCCAAGGCGGCAGGTATCATCAACACACAAAGGAGTCCGAGAGCAGCTGTCAGCGCTGCCCGGATGCTCACGGAGCGATGCCAAGCAGATCGAAGCTCTGGGCAATCTTGGGTGACAGCACAATCGCCTGTGCCAGGTCGGCCTGACCTTCCGGCTCCCTCTGCTTGCGCAGCTTGTCGATACCTCGGCCGTAAAGCGCGGACGCATTGTCCGGATTGATCTTGAGCGATGCGTCATAGTCAGCGATCGACTTGTCGTAGTCGCCCAGACGAAACAAGAGGAGTCCTCTCGTCGCAGAGACCTCGGCGTAGAACGGACTATCCTTCACGGCGTGCCTCAGCGCGGTATCGCAGTCCTTCATGGCACGCCGCAACTCCAAGTCACCGAGCGTGCGCGCCCGGCATCTTCCTACGAACGCGACCGCGAGACGTTCATCCCCTGGGTGCGACGCCGTCCAGAGATCGTACTGCTCGATGGCTCGCGGGAAGAGATCGATGTTCGAGTACCCATACGCCAGCGTCAGTCGCTCATTGCCGTCTTTCGGCAGAACGGCGTTGGCGGCATTGAGATCGGCTTCGGCTCCCGCTTTATCGCCGGATTGTGTTCGATATTCGGCGCGCGCGAGCAACGCGCCCACATGGTGCGGATCGAGTTGAATCGTCCGATCCAGGTCTGCGAGCGCGGGCCCGGATTGCTTCAATTGCGCGTAGAGAAGGGAGCGTTGATAGAAATTATCGGCTGTCTGCGGAGCCAACTCGCAGGCACGACTGTAAGCTTGTAGGGCTTGATCGAGCTCTTGCCGCGCCCGGAGTGCCGCACCACGGCGGGCATACTCGGATGCTTCCTCGACCGATGCCTTCGTCTCGGCAGCCGGGGTGGTTGCCGGGACGTCCGCGGCACGGGCGGCGACATTCGGCGAAGATCCAGCCGCCCGCCGAGCTGTGAGATCAAACACCGGGCCGCCGTTGTAAGAGAAGTACAGCTTATCCTGACTCTTGGCGACGTAGACGTGATGTGAGAGGAAGAAATCCGCGCCGACGAGCATATCGGCCTCGACTATATCCACGTCTCCTAGGCGCAACCGAGTATTGCGAATTTCCTCATCGCCGATCTTGAAAACCGTCACCGGCGCAAGATAGGTTTGAATCATGCTTTTATCGACCCTCGGGACATCTCCGGCGGGAACAACCCCGGGCGAATCGAGCTTGATACCCGCCTTCGCGGCGGCCTTCACCGTGAGAAACGAGGTCGGCGAACCGGTGTCGAAGATCGCACGAGTCGCCATGCCGTTCACGTAGACAGTGCCAATCACCGGGGGTAGGAGTTCCTCCGTCATCGCTATATGCGACCCCGTCCGAAGACTTTGCGCCGGCTTGACAAGCTTGATCACTGAATAGGAATCACCGGGCCGTACCCAGTAGGCCAACACCGCATCGCTACAATCCTCGGCTTTCATCAATCGCGCGACACCGCCCGCGAAATCGTATTCTGCGTCGCCAAGTTGCAAGATGTTGCGGCCGAGCGTTCCAACTCTCGGCCCCGGGAAGTGCAGATTGTCAGGAATGACAAATTCCAGATTGTTGAGAGTGAGGTCCGGAAGCGCGAACTCCTTGACCGTCGTGAGGGAGTACGAGACCCGTACTCCAAACGCTTTGCCAGTGAAAGCGACTGGAGCCGGGGAAACCTTAAGCCCGAGGGCCGACGCCTTGTAGGGGTCGAGCAGGCTATAGAACGAGCCCGTGTCTATGGTCAGTCTCACCTCGGTTCCGTTGATTTTCGCAACGGTCTCGGGCGACATCTCATTCATCATGATCGGAAACTCGGTAAATTTTGCGAGCTTGCACTTGCCGGAGGCAGCCACCGCCGGGGCGCAGGCGGCGCAGAGCATCAACCCAAACGCCCACGCCGCCCGGCGAGGGCTGGGCACGCGACGACGGGAACCGCGATTCCCGAGGGCGAGTTGAGGCATGAGGGGGCCAACATCCCTGTTTCTATTTTCGTTCTCGCAGTTTGCCTCGCACCTCGAACGCCGTCAAAGCTTACCGCGACAAGAATCATTTATAGTTAAATGGCTCTCTGCCGCAAAGCCGAGCGGCTAATGCAAACCACGCTTGCAGGTCGCGATCCCTCACACCAGCGGCATCGCCCTCGGCACTCGCACCACCGCCGTTCCCGCGATCTTGTCGTGCCACCCCTGCTTGCCTGAGTCGAAAGCGATCCAGAAGAACCCGAGGCCCGCGACCGCCATAGACAAGAAGCAGGCGAGCGCTCTCACGATGGCTGTCTCCCAATCGATCGGCCGGCCGTCGACTCGTATCACTTGCAGGTGAAAGACCAGGCCGCCGACGGTCGTGCCGCGCAGCTTCCACATCAACGCACCGTAGATAGCGAGCACGACGAGTTCCAGATCGTGGGAATGATGAAGCATGCTCATCAGAATGCCGACCAGCAATAAATCGAGCAGGAGCGCCGCCATACGAATCCAGAATCCGGCGCGCGGCAACGTTGCTGCGAGGGCCGGATCGATGAAATGCGGCGAAGGGGCAACCCCCGGGGCGGCCGCCGCAGTCGGTCTCTCGCCGCCGGCCGCCGCGCCGGTAGCATCCACGGTATCGGCACCCGCGGTTGCCGTTGCTGCTGCTGCTGAGGCAGCGGCGGCAGCCGCGGGCGGGGGTGTGGGGCCGGCAGCAGCACCGGCCGGTGGCACGGAGCTGGCTGAGGTGGGTCCTGGAGGCGTGGCCGCCGGCCGCGCCGCCCGGCGTTCCCGGCCGGCCAGGATGAGCGTGTAAATCACCGCTCCGAATCCGAAGAGACCGAGGATCTTGTAGACCAAGAAGCCCAGCACGGGAATGAGATAGAGCACGAGCACGATCAGTCCGCCGACGACCACTGCGATGGCCGGATGACCCAGCTGCCCGCTGCGGCCGACCACGCGCCGGCCGAGCCACGCAAGCATCACCGCCTTGCCGAACAATCCGGCGCAAAAGGCGCCGAATATGACGAATGGGATCGCGGCGATGCCTATGACGGTGATACAGAGGAGCACGATGGCGATCGGAATGACCAGGATGCTCAGCAGCGCCGCGACGAACGTCATCCCGGGTTGCGTCTCCACCGTGACGGCACAGCGAGTCACGGCATCGCGGAAGAGCAATGCGAGGAACACGTATAAGGCCAGGAAGATGAACGCGAGCCCCCACGCCCATCCGATGCCGGGCACCAGCGCGAGCGGACGGCCATAGAACAGGCAGTGATCGATCCACGGCCTGAAGTGATCGAAACCTGACGTGAAGCCGCCGACGCTCTGCACGCCGCCGCCCACGGTGGCGGCCGGATCTCGAATCACGCCCCCGCCGACGGCGGTTACATCGCCGCCCACCCGCGCGTGCGGGCCGAGATTGACGTTGCCGAAAACGGCCACCACGTCGCCGTCTACCGGTCCGTCGATTTGGACGTTACCCATCACGGCGACGGCACTGTCCTTTACGTGCCCGCTTGCCGTGGTATTGCCCAGGATGGCGACCAGGTCTCCGGCATCGCCTTCGCTACTGACGGAGCCGAAGATCGATACAACGCTGTCGGCGTGGCTGCCCGCAGGCAGATGGGAATCGTGAGCGAAATTGACGATGTCATCGCTCGGCGCGCGCCGATCACTGCGCAAGTGCCGGCGGCTGAAGGGGCGACTCCAATCTTTGTCCCAGTCGAAATACTTCTCGACGCTGCGCCGGTCCTGCGCCTCCGCGCGAGCGTCCGCGTCGGCGTCTTCACTGCGGACGGCGTCACTGTCGGATGCATCGCCGTGCCCCGCCGCGTCGGTGCGATCGTGCGATGGCGAGTCTTGCTCCCAGTCGTTTTGCACGGCCGAGGCAGCGTCGCTTCGGGTATCGGAATGGGCTGTGGGCGTGTCGGCCCGAGCAACGCCGCCTCCCTCGACGAAAGCGATGAGCATCGCGATCAACAACGCGAGCAGGAAGTAGACGAAGGCTTGAGTGCGCGAGGCGGTCATGGGCGAACCCCGGGATCGGCATTGAGGTAGAGGGTTCGATAGCCGGCGATCACGAGCCCGAACAATGCTGCATAGAGCGCTGCACTTGCGATGAGACAACCGAGAACCCAGCCGGATGAGAGAATCGAGGCGAGCGAGACGCCCAAGGTCCTCGTGATCACGAAAAACACGGAGGCATCGTGCAGCACCGGCGTCGACAGCGCATGGGACGCGCCGAGCGCGCCGAGATTGGCGTTCGCGGCGGCGGCGGCCAGCACCGTGAGCACGACCAATACCGCACTGGTCACGCCGAACGCGACCCGCGCCACAGCCGGCCATTGTGCAAAGCCACGCTGCCACCAGGGGAGCGGCGCGCGCCGCGCGAGCGCATCGAGCACTCGCGACTCCAGTGTGGCCGGTGCACGGCGCTCCGGGAGCGTCCGCAACGCCCGTCCAAGACGCACCTCCAGTTCCCGATCCAGGCTCTCTTCCCGGTCGATCTCATGGCTCACGAGCCACCCCCGATTCCCCGCAGCCGCAGCATGGGCGCAAGCGCGGCGCGGCCGCGCCGGATGTCAGTCTTGACCTTCGCGAGCGAAATATCGAGCTTGGCGGCGATGTCTTCATAGGACAGGTCTTCGAAGTGGTACAGAACCAGCGGCACGCGCTGGTGCGCCGGCAGGCGGCGCAGGGCCTCCTCGAGCGCAGCCCGTTGCTCCTCCTCTCCCAAGGTATCGAGCGCCCCATCGGGCAGCGCCACATCGGGAACGCTCTCGCTCTCCGAGAACAGCCGCCAGCGCTTGCGGTAGCGCGTGAGATAGTTAAGAGACAAATTGGTCGCCACGGTCTTGAGCCAGCCTCCCGCCGTGGCGCTCAGGCGCAGATGCTCGAAGTTCTCGTAGGCCTTGATGAAGACCTCCTGGGCGATATCTTCCGCCTGGGCGTCATTGCCCGCCAAACGGGCAGCGGTCGAAAAAACCATGTTTTGATAGGCACGCATGAACGTCGTGAACTCGATCGAACGGCTCGGCTCCGTGGTTGGCGTTTGCACTGGTGTAGGTTCGTTTAAGCCCATAACACGGCAGGCCGACAAAAGTTGCAGGCTGCTTTGCGCAGCGCGGTATAGGACATACCATAGGGATTGCATCGCGGACTGGCAAAGATTTGACCGTGGGACCCCTCATGCGGCCTTCGTACTCCGGCGCACAGCATCTTGCCGCGTCTTGATTGGCGCGCCGCCCTCCTGGGCGGCGCGCTCGTCGTGCTGCTCGCGCTCCCCGCGGTTGCCGGCTTCGTCGGTCCGGCGTGGGAGCTTTCCCAATGGGCCGGCCTGGCAGCCGCCATTGCCTGCATTCTCCTCTGCGGCGCTCCGGTCCGGCCAAGGGACGCGCAGCCTCCGACGCTTTTGTCCCTGCGCCTGCACACCGCGATCGGCTACGCGGCGCTCATTTTGGCGGCGCTTCATATCGGCGGCCTGGTGCTCTCCGACCACACCGTCCTCGAGTATCTCAAGCCCACCGCTCCGCTCTATCAGTTCGCCGGCATCGCGGCGACCCTGCTGCTCGTCCTGCTCGTGCTCCTCTCGCACGGCCCGTTGCGCCGCCGTCTCTGGACAAGTCATCGAGGCTTTCAAGCCTCGCACGTGATCCTGGCTTGCCTGCTGGCGGCGCTCGTCGCGGTGCATGTGGTCGTCACGGCCCGCTACCTAGGCGGCATCGGCCGGCGCGCTCTGTACGTCGCGGCCACAATCGGCGCCTTGGCCATGCTGCTGCGCGCACGTCGTCCGCCGCAAAGTGCACGGCAAGCCCCGCCCCACCCGATCCTGGTGTTCGGGCGACATTCCGCCCTCATCGTGGGTGCGGTGGCGATCTGCGCCGCGGCGCTGGTTGCCCTTCTCCCCGCGTCGGTCGACGCTTCGCTCCGCGAGCCGCCCTTGCGCCGCGCGAGCCGGCTGGAGCTCGATTTCCCGCACGACAAACATGGGGCGGTCAATTGCCTCACATGCCACCACAACTATGCCGACGGAACGGGCGCATCCCTGTGTGTCGAGTGCCACCGCAGCCAGCGAGCGGATCTGCGCGCTGGAGCCGAGGCGCGGTTTCACGGATTCTGTCTCGATTGCCATCGTCATCCGAGCGCCTCTCTCGAGGCACACAAGCACGGACCCGTTTCGGGCTGCCAGGTGTGCCATCGGGCGCCCGGAGGCCCCGAGGCGCACCCCGAGGCGGACGGCGAGACCCCCGTTAGCGGCCGCTAGCGATAGCGTCCCAGGAGCTTTTCGAGGGCGGCGCTGCCGGGCGAGAGCTTCTCGTACGGAATGCGATTCAAGGGGACCGAGCTCGTCTTATTGAGGTGGTGAAATTCGTGGCTCACGTCCTCGTCGATGTGGATGAGGCCGGTGACGTATTCGTTTTGCTTCAGCTTCTGCTCGATGAAGCTGTAAGCGGCGCTCCGATCGGTCGGATCGTAGCTCGCGCCGAGCTTGTGCAGCACCACGCGGCTGCCGTCGTGCAGCTGCACGGGCAGCGCCTCGCCGGGCGGATAATCGACCGAGATCTCCTGGGCCGGGGGCACGTAATCGGCCTCGATGGCCGCATGGTAGTGCTCGCGGGTGAACGTGTAGCTCTTGGTCGATCCCTCGTGGTCGTTGAATGTAACGCAGGGGGAAAGGACGTCGATGAGCGCGAAGCCACGATGCCGCATGCCCGCCTGGATCAACGGCACGAGCTGCGCCTTGTCGCCGGAAAAGCCGCGTGCCACGAAGGTGGCGCCGAGCGAGAGCGCAAGCAGCACGGGATCGATGGGCGGGCTCTCGTTCACCTCGCCCTTCTTGGCTTTCGTGCCGATATCCGCAGAGGCGGAGAACTGGCCCTTGGTGAGCCCATAAACGCCGTTGTTCTCGATCACATAGAGCATGTTCACATTGCGCCGGATCGCATGCACCAGCTGGCCGAGACCGATCGACAGGGAATCGCCGTCGCCTGACACGCCCACATAAGTCAGCTCGCGATTGGCGGCATTCGCACCGCTTGCGATCGAGGGCATGCGTCCATGCACCGAGTTGAATCCATGCGCGCCGCTCACGAAATACGCTGTGGTCTTCGAGGAGCAGCCGATGCCGGAGAGCTTCACCAGCTGTTCGGGCCGCATATCGAGCCCCCAGCAGGCCTCGATGATGGCGGCCGTGACGGAATCGTGCCCGCAGCCGGCGCAGAGCGTGGACATGCTGCCCTCGTACTGACGGCGCGTCATGCCGAGCGCGTTGGTCGGCAGTGATGGATGGGCGACTTTGGGCTTGTTGATGAATGACATGATTTCCCTCTAGCGAGTCTGCTTGCCGGTGATCGCGGTCAGCCGCGGAGCGTCGGGAAGAGTCGCGCGGATACCGTCGACGATGGGCTCGCACGACATCGGAAAGCCGCTGTAACTCAGGATCGACTTGAGCTTGGATTTGTCCACGCCCGTCTCGAGGGTGAGGAGCGAGCGCAACTGCGCATCGCGATTCTGCTCGACCACGAATATCGTCGCGTGCAAGCTCAAGAAGCTCTCGACGTCGTGTCCGAAGGGGAACGCCTTGACGCGCATGTAGTCGACGGGAATCTTCTGGCGCGCGAGCACGTCGATGGCCTCGCGCACCGCTCCGTCGCAGCTGCCGATGCTCACGATGCCGATCTTGCTGTCGCCCTTGCCGACGATCTCGGGCTTCGGCACATAGCGCGCGGCCGTGGAAAACTTGCGCTTCAGCCGGTCGAGCACCACCTGGTACTCGATGGAATCCTCCGTGTAGGCCCCATACTGATTGTGCCCGGAGCCGCGCGTGAAGTAGGCCCCCTTGGGACTGACGCCGGGCAAGGTGCGGTAAGGGATCGCGTCATCGTCGCGATCCACGTAGCGGTAGAACTTGTCGAGGCTCGCGATCTCCTCCGCCGACAGCATCTTGCCGCGGTCGGGTTGGTACGCATCGTCCCACTTCAAGTCCTTGCACATCCAATCGTTCATGCCGATGTCGAGATCGGAGAGGACGAACACCGGCGTCTGCAGGCGCTCGGCCAAGTCGAACGCCTTGACCGCCATGTAAAAGCATTCTTCGGGATTGGCCGGAAACAGCAGCACGTGGCGCGTGTCGCCGTGCGAGGCATAGGCGCAGAGCATGATGTCGCCCTGTTGGGTGCGGGTCGGCATGCCGGTCGACGGGCCGACCCGTTGCACATCGAATATCACGCAGGGAATCTCGGCGTAATAGGCGAGGCCCAAAAATTCGTTCATGAGCGAGATACCGGGTCCGCTCGTGGGCGTGAACGCGCGCGCGCCGTTCCAGCTCGCGCCGAGCACCATGCCGATGGCGGCCAGCTCGTCCTCGGCCTGGATCACCGCATAGTTGTGCTCGCCGGTGGCGGGATCGACCCGATAGCGGTCGCAGAACCCCTTGAAGGCGTCCATGAGCGAGGTCGAGGGTGTGATGGGGTACCAGGCGCCGACGGTGGCGCCCGCATAGACGCAGCCCAAGCCCGCAGCCGTGTTGCCGTCGATCATGATGTGGCCGCGCGTCTTGTCCATGCGCGCGACCCGCAGCGGCAGAGGACACTGCAGATGCGCCTTGGCATAGTCGTAGCCGAGACGCAGCGCCCGGGTGTTCGACTCGAGGAGCTTCGGCTTCTTGCCGTAGCTTTCGGTCATCAGGCCGTTGACCGCCTCGAGGTCGATATCCAGCAACGCCGCCATCACGCCCGCATAGGCGATGTTTTTGAGCAGAATGCGATTGCGCACCCCATCGAAGTTCTCGTTCACGAGCTGCGCGAGCGGCACGCCGATGACGGTGATGTCGCCGCGCTGCAAGAGCGCGCTGCGCGGCCACGTTGCGTCGTACAGCAGATAGCCGCCGGAGGCGACCTCGCGCACGTCCTTCGAATACGTCTCCGCATTCATCGCCACCATGATGTCGACGTGCCCGGCGCGCGCGGCATAGCCGTCGCGCGTCACGCGAATCTCGTACCACGTCGGCAAGCCCTGGATGTTCGATGGAAAGTAGTTCTTGCCGGTGACCGGCACGCCCATGCGGAAAATGGCCTTCATGATCAGCGAATTCGCGCTCGCCGATCCCGTGCCGTTCACGTTGGCGAACTTGATCACGAAGTCATTCACGGGATCGCGCGCGTTCACTAAGTTCGGCATATCACGCTCTCATCTTCTGCATGAGGAATCTTGATGGTGGACTTCTGCATGTCCCACGCGGCGGTGGGGCAGCGCTCGGCGCACAGGCCGCAATGCACGCACACATCCTCGTCCTTCACCATGACGCGCCCCGTTTGCGGCAGCGCGCTCGAGACATACAGCGCCTGCTGCGGATTGGTTGCCGGCGCCTTCAGGCGCAAGCGCAACTGCGACTCGCTGCCGTTCGGCGCGATGGTGAGGCAGTCGACGGGGCAGATGTCGATGCACGCATCGCATTCGATGCAGAGCTTTGCGGCGAACACGGTCTGTACGTCGCAGTTCAAGCAGCGCTGCACTTCGAGCGCAGCCTGTTCAGCGGTAAACCCGAGCTCGACCTCGATATTGACCTTCTTGAAACGCTCGATGAGTCCCACGTGCGGCACGAGGCGCCGCTCCACGGCGTTGTACTCGTTCTTATATGACCACTCGTGCATTCCCATCTTGCGGCTGCTCAAGCTCACACCGCGGGGCAGACGGTCGGTCACCGGCTCGCCGCAGCAATATTTGTGGATCGAAATCGCGGCTTGATGGCCGTGCTCGACCGACCAGATGATGTTCTTCGGTCCGAACGCCGCGTCGCCGCCGAAGAACACGCCCTCGCGGGTCGACTGAAAAGTGATTTTGTCGACCTGCGGCACGTCCCACTTGTCGAACTTGATGCCGATGTCGCGCTCGATCCAGGGGAAGGCATTCTCCTGGCCGATCGCAAGGATCACGTCGTCGCAGGGAAAGAACTCCTCCTCCAGCACGCGGGTCGACTTGATGTCGCCGTTCTCCATCTCGTACTCGAGATGCTCGAACAGCATGCCCTTGAGCACGCCGTCCTCGACCACGAAGCTCTTCGGCGCGCGGTTGACGATGATGTGCACGTTCTCCTGCTCGGCATCCTCGAGCTCCCAGTCCGACGCCTTGAAGAACTGGCGCGGCTTGCGGGCCATCACTTTCACGTCCTTCGCGCCGAGACGGAGCGACGTGCGGCAGCAATCCATGGCGGTGTTGCCGACGCCGATGATGAGCACGCGCTCGCCGATCTTGTCGATGTGCTGAAAGGCTACCGACTCGAGCCACGCAATCCCGATGTGAACACGATTGCTGTCGTGCCGGCCCGGGAGCTCCAGCTCCTTGCCCTTGGGTGCTCCGCTACCCACGAACACGGCATCGAACTCCCCGGAATCGAGCATCCGGCGCAGGCTCTCGATGGGCGCGCTCAGGCGCAGATCGGCGCCCATGTCGACGATGTAGGCGATCTCCTCGTTGAGGACGTTCGCCGGCAAGCGAAACGCGGGGATGTTGGTGCGCATCAAGCCGCCGGGCACCGCGAATTGCTCGAATATGGTCACGTCGTAGCCGAGCGGCAGCAGATCGTTGGCGACGGTCAGGGATGCCGGGCCCGCGCCGATGCAGGCAATGCGCTTGCCGTTCTTCTGGTCAGGCGCCCGAGGCAAGAGCGCCGCCACGTCGTCGCGGTTGTCGGAGGCCACCCGCTTCAGGCGGCAAATGGCCACCGGCTTGCTCTCGATGCGGCCGCGGCGGCAGGCGGGCTCGCAGGGCCGGTCGCAGACCCGGCCGAGGATCCCGGGGAACACGTTCGATTCCCGGTTCACCATGTACGCCTCGGTGAACTGTCCCTGCGCGATGAGGCGGATGTATTCAGGTACGTCGGTGTGGGCGGGGCAGGCCCACTGGCAATCCACTACTCTATGAAAATAATCAGATTTCCCGGTGTCGGTCGGTTCCATGATTCCTCAAAAGAGATCGCACGCGCGAATAGCGCAATTATAGTCCCAGTGCCGTGCTGACAGGGGTGTCGTGGCGCACAATCGGGACCTCACGGGGCGATTCAGGGGTGAATCCCCGCACCGCGCAGCACGTGGCCCGGCAGCGCGCCCGTGGCCGCTCCGTCGCCGACGACGGGCACGCCGTTCACCAGCACCCATTGCATGCCGACCGATAGCTGGTTGGGCGCCGAGAAGGTCGCCCGGTCGGTGATTGTTTCTGGATCGAACACCACGATGTCCGCCCACATGCCCGCCTTGATGACGCCGCGATCGGCGAGCCGCAGCCGCGAGGCGGGCAGGCTCGTGAACTTGCGGATTGCCTCCTCGAGCCGCATGCGCCGCTCCTCGCGCACGTACTTGCGCAGCACGCGCGGGAAGGTGCCGTAGGCGCGCGGATGCGGAAACTCCTTGCCGAGCGGACCCTCCGGCGAGGTGCCGGAGCTGTCATTGCAGAACGAGACCCAGGGCTGCACGGCGGCGAGCTCGATGTCGGGCTCGCTCATCGCGAACACCGCGACGTAGGTCTGCGCATCGTCCTCGATGAGAATGTCGAACAAAGTATCCATGGCATCCGTGCCGCGCGCCTTCGCGATGTCGGCGAGAGTCTTACCCTGGAGGTCGAGGAGCTTCGGATTCACGACGGTCGCGATCTGCACGGCTTCGGGCCCGGGTACCGACTGCCATTCGTTGTCCCAATCGGTGGCCGGCCTGGCGAGCTCCTTCTTGATGCGCTCGCGCGCGCTCGTGTCCTTGAGCCGCTCGATGAGCTTGGCCTTGCCGCCGTCGTGCGCCCAGGGCGGAATGAAGGCCGACAGCTCGTTGAACCAGGCGGGATAGGCGTACGTGTCGGCGGCGATATCGACTCCCGAGGCGCGGGCGCGCTCGATGCGCGCGATGATCTCGGGCATCAAGCCGAAATTCTTGACGCCGCCGGCCTTCAGGTGCCAGATCTCGACGGGGACATGCGCGTCCCGGCCGATGCGGATGGTCTCCTCGATGGCCGTCATGATCGCTTCCTGCTCGGAGCGCATGTGCGTCGCGTAGATCCCGCCGTACTCGGCGGCGGTGCGCGCGAGCGCGATGAGCTCCTCGGTGCTCGCGTACGGCGCAGGCGCGTACTCGAGCGCGCTCGACACACCGACGGCGCCCTGACGCATGGCCTGTGCGACGAGACCCTGCATCTGCTCGAGCTCGGCGGGCGTCGCCGCGCGGTCGCCGTAGCCGATCACCATCTCGCGCACCGTCGTGGCGCCCACATAGGATGCGATGTTGATGCCGATTCCCTGCCGCTCGAGACGCGCGAAGTAGCCCGCGAAGTCGGTCCAGTCCGCGCTTGATGCCGTAGTGCTCGTACGCCTTGGCGTTCTCGCGCGCGATCGCATCGTTCACGGGAGCGACCGACTCCCCTTCGCCGGTGATCTCCGTGGTGATGCCCTGGAAGACCTTCGATGGCACCTTCGGGTCGACGAGGAGGGTGAGCTCGGATTGCCCCAGCATGTCGATGAAGCCCGGCGCGACGACTCGGCCGGTCGCATCGACGCGCCGCTTCGCGGGGGCCTGATCGAGCCGGCCGATGGCGGCGATGCGGCCCGCCCCGGATGCCGACATCGGCCGCGTACCAGGGAGCTCCCGTCCCGTCGATGACGTGGCCGTGCTCGATGATGAGATCGAAGGGCGCCGACCCCGGAGCAGCGCGGTCGGCGCCGCCCGCGCTCGAGACGAGCACCGCACTCAGCATCGCGAGGCCAAATGCCGCGCGCCAGGCCCTTCCCGCCATCCTTTCCCATCTCGTAGGCACGAAGGCGCGATCATAGCCGTGTCGGAGAGCGGCCGGAACGGAATTCGGAGAATTCTTGCACCCAGTCGAGAATCGTCATATATTTAAAGGCTTACGATTGAATTTTGATCGTTTGTCGAGTTTGACTGGTGAGGCTCGCCGGGGAGAAGGTGAGGGTATGGCAACGCAAGCGCGCTCGATCGCATCGCTCACGATTTCATTTGGACTGGTTGCGATTCCCGTGAAGCTCTATTCCGCGACGCAGAGCTCCGAACGAATCTCCTTCAATTTGCTGCGCGCCAAGGACGGATCGCGGGTCAAGCAGCAGTACGTGGCCGTCGCCGACGGCCAGCTGGTCGAGCGGGCGGAGATGGTCAAGGGCTACGAGTTCGCCAAGGACCAGTACGTCATGTTCTCGCCCGAGGAGCTCAAGGCGCTCGAGGACACGACCACGCACACCATCGACATCGGTCAATTCGTGCCCCTGGAATCGGTCGATCCGGTGTACTTCGACGGTACCTATTACCTCGCACCCGACAAGGGCGGCGCGAAGCCCTATACATTGCTCGCCACTGCCCTGCGCAAGACCGGACAGTGCGCGGTCGGACGCTGGGTATCGCGAGGCAAGGAGCACATCGTCGTCATCCGTCCCATGCAGGACGGACTCGCCATGCATCAGCTGCACTTCAAAGAGCAGGTGCGCGAGCTCAAGGACTTAGGCATCGAGCCCGCTCCCGTGTCCGAGCCCGAGCTCAAGCTCGCGCAGCAGCTCATCGACCATCTGGCCGCGAAGCGCTTCGATCCGAACGAGTACCACGACGAGTTCAAGGGACGCGTCGAGGCCGCGATTCAGAAGAAAGTCGAAGGCAAGCAAATCTCGCTCGCCGAGGCACCCGCCGCCTCGACCAGCGGCAACGTCATCGATCTGATGGAAGCGCTGCGGGCAAGCATCGATGCGCGCGGCGCGAAGACGCCGAGTCTCAAGGAGCGCAAGGCGCCGAAGCGCGCCGCGGCACCCACCGCCGCCCGCAAGACGGCTCGCCGATGAGATGCAGGAATTCGACTCGAAAGACCTGAAGCGCCTGTTCGGCATTCCGGCCTCGCACGTACGCTCGCTGATCCGCGCGGGCCACATCAGCCCCTCGAAGAAAGCCGGAAAATCCGGCAAGCTCGCCTACTCTTTCCAGGACTTGATCGTGCTGCGCACGCTCGGGTCGCTGCGCGCGGCGAAGATTCCGACCAAGCGCATCAACCGGACCCTGCGCGAGATCCGAGAGCTCGCTGCCCGGCGAGCTGCCGTTGAGCGGACTCTCGATCGTCGCCGTCGGCGACCGCATCGTCGTGCGCGAAGGTCGGTCCCTGCGCGAATCGGAAACCGGTCAATACACGCTCGCGCTCGAGGTCATCGATCAGGGCGGTGCGCTGCTCATGATCGACAAGCGCACTCGGACGCGCGGCAGGGCCGCCCGCGCGCGCGCAGCGCGCGGGCGCCGTGCGGCGGACGGCCGCGGCGCATTTCGAGCGCGCGATGGATCTCGAGGAGAGCGACGAGGCCGCGGCGCGCACCGCCTACGAGGCGTGCCTCGACTCGATGAGCGCCATGTGGAGGCGCGGGTGAATCTCGGACGGCTCCTGCATCTCAAGGGCCGTCTGCGCGAGGCGGAGCAAGTCTATCGCGGCATCGACACCGCGGAGGCGCTGCTGTCGTTCAATCTCGCGGTGCTCCTCGAGGATCTCGAGCGCGAGAACGAGGCGGCTGTCGCGTATCGTGACGCGCTCGCGCTCGATCCCGGCGCTCGCCGACGCCCACTTCAATCTCGCCCGGCTCTATGAGCAGGCGGGAAATCAAAAGGACGCGCTGCGTCACCTGCTCGCTTATCGCCGCTTGACGCAAGAGCACTGATCGGCTGCGCGCCCTGCGCGGACCGCCCTTGAGCTCCGACGAGATCTGCTTCCTGTCCGCCTGCGAGCTCGCGCGGCGCATCCGCGCGCGCGAGCTCTCCGCGACCGAGGTGATGCAGGCTCACCTCGATCGCATCGAGCGGGTCGAATCCCGCGCTGAATGCCATCGTGACGTTCCTGCCGGAGCGCGGCTCGAAGGCGCGCGCGCCGTGGACGCGGCGCTCGCGCGCGGCGAGCCGCTCGGGTCCCCTCGCCGGGACTGCCGGTGGCGCACAAGGACCTCGTGCCGACCCGCGGCGTGCGCACGACCTCAGGCTCGCTCATCTTCAAGGACTTCGTGCCCGATGCGGATGCGATCATCGTCGAGCGTCTGCGCGAGGCCGGCGCGATCATGATCGGCAAGACGAACACGCCGGAGTTCGGCGCCGGCTCGCAAACGTTCAACGCCGTATTCGGCGCAACGCGTAATCCCTACGATCTCGCAGAAGACCTGCGGCGGCAGCAGCGGCGGAGCGGCAGCGGCGCTGGCCGCGGGTCTTGCTGCCCATCGCCGACGGATCGGATCTCGGCGGGAGCCTGCGCAATCCGGCGAGCTTCTGCAACGTGGTGGGTTTGCGGCCCTCCGCCGGCCGCGTGCCGAACTGGCCGCGGCTCGAGGCCTGGTTCGATCTTGTCCGTGCTCGGTCCGATGGCTCGGTGCGTTGCAGGACGTGGCGCTCATGCTCTCGGTGATGGCGGGCGCCGATGCGCGCGATCCGCTCTCCTTGCAGGAGCCGGGCTCGGTCTTCGCTCGACCGCTCGCCCGGGATTTCGCGGGCACGCGCATCGCGTGGAGCTCGGATCTCGGCGGTCTTCCCATAGAGCCCGAAGTGCGTCGCATCGTCGATGCGCAGCGACGGGTCTTCGAGGACCTCGGGTGCATCGTCGAGGAGGCCACGCCGGATCTGCGCGACGCCGACGAGATCTTTCGCGTGCTGCGCGCCTGGCATTTCCATGTCACTGCTCGGGCCCGCTGCTCGAATCGCATCGCGCGCTCATGAAAGATACCGTCGTGTGGAACATCGAGCAGGGTGCGCGTCTCAGCGGCAGTGCAGATCGGCGAGGCGGAAATGAAGCGCACGCGGCTCTTTCATCGCATGCGCGAATTCATGCAGCGCTACGATTTTCTGGCGGCGCCCGTGACCCAGGTGCTGCCGTTCGATGTCGGCGTGCCCTACCCGACCCGCATCGACGGCGTCGAGCTCGAGACCTACCTCGACTGGATGCGCTCTTGCTATCACATCAGCGCGACCGGTGCGCCGGCGATCGCCGTGCCCTGCGGCTTCTCGGCCTCGGGGCTTGCCGGTGGGCCTGCAGATCGTCGGTCGCCACCGCCAGGACTTCGCCGTGCTGCAGATCGCGTTCGCCTTCGAGCAGGCGACGCACATGCACCGGCACCGTCCGCCGGCGATCGAAGCCGCTCACGGCGCGCGGCGCCCGCGCCGGCACCGAGAGCTACAGCAACGTCACCGCGACGCGCTGACTGATCCCGCACAAGAGCTCGTACGGAATCGTGTCCGCCCAGACGGCGAGCTCCTCCACCGGCAGACCGCCGCCCCAGAGCACGATGGGGTCTCCGATCTGCGGCGTGCTCGCGAGGTCCGTGACGTCGACGCCGATCATATCCATCGAAACGCGGCCCGCGAGCGGCGCGCGCACGCCGTTCACGAGCACCGGCGAGCCCGAGCCGAGACTGCGCGGATAGCCGTCGCCATAACCGACCGCCGCCACCGCCAAGCGCGTCGGGCGCGCGGCGGACCATCGTCCGCCGTACCCGACGCGCTCGCCCGGCGCGAGATCCTTGAGCGCGATGACGTGGGACTTGAGCGTCATGGCGGGCCTTCAAGCCATAGTCGGCACCGATCGACCCATCGAAGGGCGACACGCCATAGAGCAGCAAGCCGGGGCGCACCCAGTCGGCCTGCGCCTGCGGAAAACCCAGTAAGCCGGCGGAATTGGCGATGCTGCGCTCACCGCCGAGCGCCGCGGTCGCCGACTCGAAGCGAGCGAGCTGCTCCGCGGTCGCGGGCGAGTCGGGATCATCCGCCGATGCCAGGTGGGTGAACAAGTTGACCGGCGATTGCACGCGCGGCAAAGCGCGCAGCGCATCGAGCGCGGCGTCGAAGGCCGCACCCTTGAAGCCGAGCCGGTTCATGCCGGTGTCGAGCTTGAGCCAGACTCCGGAACGGCTCGCCCGCGCCGGCCTGTCGCAGCAGCTCGATCTGCTCGGGCGTGTGCACCACGAGCTCGAAGCCTGCGGCCGCCGCCGAATCGAGCTGCCCGCGGTCGAACACGCCTTCGAGGAGCACCGTGCGCTTTTGAATGCCCGCCATGCGCAGCGTGAGCCCTTCGTCGACGCGCGCGACGGCGAATGCATCGGCCTCATCCAGCGCGCGCGCCACGGCCACGAGTCCGTGTCCGTACGCGTTCGCCTTGATCACCGCCATCACGCGCGAGCGCGGCGCGAAGTCCCGGATGCGTTGCAGGTTGTGCTTGAGCGCGGCGGTATCGATCGTCGCGCTGACCATCGGGGTCATGCGGAGCTCAACGGAATACGCCCTCGGCGTAGGATTCCGGCGCGTAATTCTCGAACTTCGTGTATTGGCCGAGGAAGGTCAGCTGCACTTCGCCCGTGGGGCCGTTGCGCTGTTTCGCGATGATGATATCGGCGATGCCCTTGCGCGTCGTGTTGGGGTCGTAGACGTCTTCGCGATAGATGAGCAGGATGACGTCTGCGTCTTGTTCGAGGGCGCCAGACTCCCTCAAATCCGACATCACCGGCTTCTTCTCCTGCCTCTGCTCAACGCCGCGATTGAGCTGCGACAAAGCAATGACCGGCACCTTCAATTCCCGGGCGAGCGCCTTGAGCGAGCGGGAGATCTCGGCAATCTCGGTCGCCCGATTCTCTTTGGTCCCCGCGACTTGCATGAGCTGCAGATAGTCGACGACGATGAGGTCGAGTCCGCGCTCGCGCTTCAGACGACGGGCACGCGCGCGGATCTCGGTCGGTGTGAGCGCGGGCGTCTCATCGACGTGGATGTTAGCGCTGCCCAACTGAGTCATGGCCGAATCGATGCGCGGCCAGTCGTCTTCCTGGAGCCTCCCCGAGCGCAGATGACTCTGATTGATCCTTCCCAACGACGACAGCATGCGCAGAGTCAGTGCCTCCGCCGACATTTCCATGCTGAAGATGGCCGCTGATTTCTTCGAGCCGAGCGCCGCATTCTCCGCCATGTTGACCGCAAGCGTGGTCTTGCCCATGGAGGGACGGCCCGCCACGATGATCAAATCGCCCGGCTGCAATCCCGAGGTCATTTCATCGAGCGCCTTGAAGCCGGTGGGAATGCCGGTGAGCAGGCCCTCGTTTTGATAGAGCTCGTCGATCCGATTGACCACTTCCGGCAGGATTGACTTGACGGTGCGGAACCCAATCTTGCCGCGCGAGCCGCGCTCGGCGATCTCGAATACCGCGCGCTCCGCATCGTCGACGATCTCGCGCGCTTCGCGCCCTTCGGGCTCGAGCGCGTTGCTGACGATGGAATTGCCCGCACTGATGAGCTGGCGCAGCACCGAGCGCTCGCGCACGATGTCGGCGTACGCCTTGATATTCGCGGCCGTGGGCGTGTCGCGCGCCAGCGTACCCAGATAAGAGAGGCCGCCGACCTGGTCGAGCAACCCCTGGCTCTCGAGGATGCCGGACAGGGTCACCGCATCGCAGGGCTGATTGCGCTCGATCAGTCCCGCGGTGGCACTGAAGATGAGCCGGTGATCGTTGCGGTAGAAATCATCGGCATTGACGCGGTCGGCAACCTGGTCCCAGGCGGCCGAGTCGATCATCAGGCCGCCGAGAACCGCTTGCTCGGCCTCGATCGAATGCGGCGGCAGCCGCAGGCGATCGTCGGCCGCGCCGGAGGACGGGTTATAGGGACGAGTGGCCACGTACGTGCAAAGCCTGCGCGCCGCGGCTTTGCCGGCCGCTACTCTTCGGCGACGATCGTGACGGTCAAGGTCACGCCGACATCGGTGTGCAGATGCAATTGCACCTGGTGCTCGCCGGTCGTGCGGATGGGTCCGTTCGGCATGCGCACTTCGCTGCGCGAAATCGGATGCCCGGCCTTGGCCGCCGCCTCGGCGATGTCCGCCGTGCCGATGGAGCCGAAGAGTTTGCCTTCCGTGCCCGCCTTGGCCTTGAGCTCGAGCTTGAAGTTCTCGAAATCCGCCGCCCGCTTCTGCGCCGCCGCGAGCTCGGCATTCGCCTTGGCCTCGAGCTCGACGCGCTGCGCCTCGAACTTCTTGATGTTGGCGGCGGTCGCCATGGTCGCCTTGCCGGTGGGCACGAGGAAGTTGCGGGCATAGCCCGCCTTCACCTTGACCCGATCGCCGATTTGCCCGAGGTTCGCGACCTTCTGCAGCAATATGATGTCCATGTCGCTACGCCTCAGTGTTGATCGGTGTACGGCAGCAGCGCGAGAAAGCGTGCGCGTCTAATCGCGAGCTGCAGCTGACGCTGGTAGTGGGCGCGCGTGCCCGTGATGCGGCTCGGGACGATCTTGCCGGTCTCGGTGATGTAGCTCTTGAGCGTCGCCAGATCCTTGTAATCGATCTGCTTGACGTCGTCGGCGGTGAACCGGCAGAACTTCTTGCGGCGGAAAAAACGTGCCATGGGTGCTCCTCGAATCTTTAGCGCATGCCGGCCGGCATGTCGTCGTCATCGCCGTCGTCGCCGAAATCGTCGTGGCGGCGGGCATTCTCGTCCGGCGCACGCGCCATGGGCGAGGGCTCGGTGACCGCGGCATCCATCTTCACCACGAGATTGCGCAGCACCGCGTCGCTGAACCGGAACGAGCCGGTGAGCTCGGCGAGCGTCTTCTGATCGCACTCGATGTTGAACAGGATGTAGTGGGCCTTGTGCACCTTGCCGATCGGGAAGGTGAGCTGGCGACGACCCCAGTCCTCGAAGCGATGCACCTGACCGCCGCCGGCACTGATCATGCCCTTGTAGCGATCGACCATCGCAGGAACTTGCTCGCTCTGGTCCGGATGGACCAAGAGCACGATTTCATAATGCCGCATGTGAGGCTCCTCACGGTATTAGCCTCCCGTTGCGAGCGGTGAGGCAAGGAGTGAAACCGGCCGGGCCGGCGAAAAAGAGCGCGAAGGATACGCGTTTCAGGCGCTTGCGGTCAACTCGAGGACCCCGGGGGCCGCGTCTGGCCGAGGCCCCGCCCCTGGCCGCGGGATCTTGGCCGCCGCAGCACGCTGCCGGCCGGCCTCGAACAGCGCGATCCCGGCTGCCACCGAGACGTTGAGCGATTCGACCTGCCCCGCCATGGGGATACGCACCAGGAAGTCGCAGGAATCGCGCGTCAGGCGGCGCATGCCCTCGCCCTCCGCGCCCAGAACCAGCGCGAGCGGTCGATTGAGATCGGCCGCGTACAGAGTCTGATCGGCCTCCCCGTCCGTGCCCACCACCCAGACGCCGCTCTGCTTCGAGCCGGCCCAAGGCCCGCGCGAGATTGGTCACCGGGACCACCGGAACGAACTCCGCGGCGCCGGCCGCCACCTTGCGCGCGACCGCATCGACGCCGGCAGAGCGGTCCTTGGGGAGAATCACCGCACGTGCGCCGGCGGCATCCGCCGTGCGCAGGCAGGCGCCCAGATTGTGGGGATCCGTCACCCCGTCGAGCACCAGAAGCAAGGGATCCGGGCACGGCGTTCAAGGAGGCGATCAGCGTCTCTTCGTCCCAGGGCTTCAAGGGCCGCACGGCCGCCACCACGCCCTGGTGCGCCACATCGCCCGCGAGTTTCGCGAGCGATTCGTTCCCGACCAGTTGCACCTTGAGGCCCGCCGCCTGGGCGCGCTCCTTCAAGTCCCGCGCCCGGGCATCCTGGCGCGGCTCGGCCATCCACAGCTCGAGCAGGCGCTCGGGTGCGCGGTCGATCACCGCGCGGACCGCGTGCAGTCCGTAGACGAGATCGCGTTTGTGATCAGCCACGACCGCCGCGGCTGCGCCGCGGCCGCCGCGCCGGTGCCGCCCGCCGCCGCGATTCGTTGCGGCCGGCCGCCGCGCCGGCCCTCGGCGCCGCGACCCTGCCGCGGCGCCCGCACGGTGCCGTGAGAGACCGCGCCGCTCGCATCGATGAGCTCGAAATCGATCTGCCGCTGCGTGAGATCCACGCGGCTCAAGCGCACCTGCACGCTGTCTCCCATCTGCCAGCGCTTGCCGGTGCGCCGGCCCACCAGACCCATGCCGCCGTTCTCGAGCTCCCAGTAGTCGCCCGGAATGTTCGAGATGTGGATCAGGCCGTCGATCGGCATTTCCTTGAGCTGCACGAACAGCCCGAATTCGAGAGCGCTCGAGATGGTGGCCTCGAAAGTCTCGCCCACCCGCGGCTGCATGTAGAGGCACTTGAGATAACTCATGACGTCGCGCGCCGCTTCGTCGGCGCGCCGCTCGCGCTGCGAGCTCTCGGTGCCGAGGGTCTGCAGCTCGGCCGCGGAGTAACGGTAGCCGGAGGCCGATTGAGGCACCACGGCGCCCTTGATGGCGCGATGGACCAGCAAGATCCGGATAGCGGCGGATGGGCGAGGTGAAATGCGCGTACTCATCGAGCGCGAGCCCGAAGTGTCCGATATTGGTCTGCTGATAGACGGCCTGAGCGAGTGCCCGGATCACCAATCCCTCGAGCAACGCACCGTCCGGCCGCGCTGCCAGCCGCTCGACCAACTGGCGAAACTCGCGTGGCGTCGGTTGCTCGGAGAAGTTCGCGCCGATCTGCATGGCGTTCATCACCTTCTGCAGCTCGGTCACCCGCTTCTCTTCCGGCTGTCCGTGGACGCGGTACAAGCTTTTCGCCTTCGCGAGGCGCAGCGCCACCGCCGCCTGCACGTTGGCCGCGATCATGCATTCCTCGATCAGACGGTGCGCATCGTTGCGCACCACGGCGTAGAAGCCCTCGATCTTGCCGTCCTCGCCGATGCGCGCCTTGACCTCACCGCCGCGAAAATCGAGCGCGCCACGCGCATCGCGCGCCGCCTTGAGCGCGCCGTACACGGCGTAGAGCTCGCGCAGCGATGTGCGCACGGGCTCGGTGAGCTCCGGATCCGTCGAAGCATCGGGATGCTCGAGATAGCGCCACGCTTGCGCGTAGGTGAGACGGGCGTGCGAGCGGATCACCGCCTCGTAGAAGCGCGCGCGGCCGGGCTGGCCCGTCTTGCTCACGCGCATGTCGCACACGAACGCAAGACGCTCGACGTGCGGCATGAGCGAGCACAAGTGATTGGACAGATGCTCGGGCAGCATCGGCAGCACGCGGTCCGGAAAGTACACGGACGTCGCGCGCGAGCGGGCCTCCGCGTCGAGACTCGTGCCGACGCGCACGTAGTTGCTCACGTCGGCGATGGCCACCACCAGCCGCCAGCCCCCGCCGCGCAGCCGCTCGGCGTACACCGCATCGTCGAAGTCCCTGGCGTCTTCACCGTCGATGGTCACGAGCGGCAGATCGCGCAGATCCTCGCGGCCCTCCCGATCCTCGGGCAGTACATCGGGGGCGAATAGGTTCGCTTGACGAAGAACCTCGGGAGGAAATTCCTGCGGTAAGTCGTGGCGCAGAATGGCAAAGCGCGCGGCGAGATCCGAAGGCCGCACATCGGTGAGCACTTCGACGATGCGCCCCTGTGCGGGCTCATCGCCCTGCGGCCGCCGGGTGATTTCCACGATGACGTTGTCGTCGTCGCGGGCGCCGTCCGCCAGGCGCTCGGGCACTTGCACGACATACCAATGCCCGGGGTCCTCGGGCTGAACATGGCCGAGGTAAGGACGATAGACGCCGCCGATGCGGTTCGGCGCATCGCCCGTGCGGCGGATGAGCCGCGCGACCCGTCGCCCGCGGTCATTGACGCCGACCGCCAGAACCTCGACCGTGTCGTTGTGCATCAGCGTCGCCGTGTCGGCACGGGCGAGCACCAAGGGTGCCGATCCATCGACGGGCATCACGAGCACATCACCGTTGGCCCGGCCGCGCACGCGGCCGGCCACCCGCTCACCTTCCCCGGCGGTGGCAAAGCCCTGCGGTCCGGCGATCGCCTGGCCGTCGCGCACCATCGCCCCCAGGCGCTTCGCCAAGGCGTCGCGCTCGCTGTCGGCGTGCAGCCCCAGGCGCTTGGCGAGCCGCCCCACGGTCAGCGGCTCGTTCGCCTCCGATAGGTGACGCAGAATGAGCTCGCGGCTCGCAATGGGATGCGCATAGCGCATTTGCTCGTGCGCGAGATTCGGATCCTCCTCGCGCCATTCGCGGCCCTTCTTCGGCCGCGAGCCTTTTGAATCCGTCATCGGGTCACCGCCAGCGGCTCGTCGCGGCGCGAGCGCTTCGCGAGCCAGTAGTAGGCCGGCGCGGTAACCGCCAGGCCGATGATCCACGATAGATCGATGCCGCCCATCGCACGGGCCACGGGGCCGGTGTACAGGGGTGAGGAAATGAAAGGAAGTTGAATCAGAATGCCGACTCCATAGCAGGTGACCGCGGCGCCGTTGATGCGCCCATAGATCCCGCCGTCGCTGCGAAAGAAAGAGTCGACGTCGTACCGGCCTTTGCGCAGCAAGTAGTAATCGACCAGATTGATGGCGGTCCAGGGGACCAGAACATAGAGCAGCAGCAGGATGAAACTTTCGTAATTGACCAGGAAGGATTCTTTGCTGAGGAGCGCTCCCAGGAGCGTCAGTGCGCATAACACGAGAGAGACCGCGGTACGCGAGCGTGGCCCGGGTGACCACCGCGGCAAAATCGTCTGGCCGAACGTCATGGTAGACAGCGCCCCGCAGTAAAGGTTCATGGCGCTCGCCGCCGTGATGCTGACGGTGAGCACGACGAGCACCGCGGGCGCGATGCTGCCGGTCAACGACGCGAGTCCGACGATGAGACTTCCCTTCGGCGCCGCCAACCCACCATCGCGCCGAGCACCATGGGAAAGAACGACCCCAGGGTGCAGCCCCAGTAGCTCGCCCAGAACGCCGGCCGGGCGCCGGTGTCGCGCGGCATGTAGCGCGAATAATCCGACACGTACGGCGCATAGGCGATCTGCCAGAGCGCGCCCAGCGAGATCACGCCGAGAAATCCGGGGAGGTTGAACTGATTGCGGACGAGGAAATCGGCGGGTACGCCGTGTACCCAGACGATCCAGGCCGCGGCAGCGACGAGCGCGGCGCCGCACACGTAGCTCATGAGCCGGGTGTAGGCGTGGATGAGGTCGTAGCCATAGATGGCGGCGATGACGCTGAGGACGTGCGACGAGCAGCATGCCGGCCGCCTCCGGCATCCCGATCACCCGCTTGAGCGCCTCGCCGCACAGCACCAGGTTCGAAGAGCCGAATCCCACATACATCACGATGACGATGCCGATCACGAGCAAAGAGCCGAGCGAGCCGAACTGACCGCGCGTTTGCACCATCTGCGGAACGCCGAGCGTCGGACCTTGCGCCGCGTGCAGCGCCATGAAGACGGCGCCCACCGAATTGCCGATCGCCAGCGCCGCGACCGCCCAGCCGAACGGCAGCGCGAACACCGTCACCGAGAGCCCGCCGGTGACGATGGTGAGCAGCATCAGGTTCGCGCCGAACCACACCGTGAAAAGATCGCGGTAGGTGCCATGGCGGCGGTCGAGGGGTATCGGCTGAATGGTGGCGATTTCGATGCGCCCGGCGTGTTCGCTTGTTTTATTCATTTATGAGTAGGTCCATCTCGGCCGGTCATCGTCGGCGCGGCGAGCCGCTTAGGCTCGGTCCCGAAATGCCCTGGGCGATATGGACTGGATCGGTCGGCGCGTTGCGCGGCGCTCGCCGGGGTCGTCGGTATGGGTTTCATCGAAGGCGATCCAAGCATCTTCCCATGCGACGCCGCAATACTCCACTCTAAACCGCCGAATTGACAAGGATTCCGCGGGTGCGTAGATTCCTGCGCCTCACATTCGACGGCCCCCTCTTGCCCAGGTGGCGGAACTGGTAGACGCGCTGGTTTCAGGTACCAGTGGAGCAATTCGTGGAGGTTCGAGTCCTCTCCTGGGCACCATATTTTCGTTGTTTTTCAATCATCTATCACCCTTTAAGTTTCGGTGACTTCAAGTCTCTTTGGGGCGATTCCTGCGCACGCCGCGCTTGCTTGACCCACAGGGAAATCGACCCGGCCGTCGGTCCGAACTCCTTCGTCAGGTCGTATTGGCCCCTGCGCGGAGGTCGCATCATGCGCGCCCTCAGATGTGATGGCGCTCCGCTACTTCGCTGCCGACCGCAGTACAGTCCAGTCGGTCGAGTTACCTCTTGCGTTTCGGGCTGGATGCACTTTGTCGGGGGATTCGGAGCTCGCCGCGCTCGATCTTGCCGCGGATCTCGATCAGTTCCCTCCGAATCGGTGCTGCCCACTTCTGCAGGATTGTCGGAATGTCGCGTCCTTGCCGAATTACTGCCACGACGGCAATGGATTTTTCGGTGAGTGGCTCGTACACGATGTAGTGCTCACGAACGGGATACAGAAATAGCGAGGTTCCGCCGGCGAGTTGGTGGCGGGATCCGAAGGAGGTATGGTTCTGCGCTATGTATTGCGCGCCTTCGTGGAGATCTTCGAAGTAGCGGCTCGTTAGCTCCTTGCCCCATCGGGAACGCGACCAAGCGCGGGCCTCGCGTAGATCGACCTCAGCACGGACCGTTAAGACGTAGGATCTCCGACGCACTCCGCCTCAATCCTCGTCCCTAAAGTCGAGGATTGACTTGTCAGAAAACCTTCCGTGCTTCAGATCATCCAGGCCCTCGAGAACATTGAGGGCGACCGCTCGATCTTGCATGTCCTGGCGGATGAGGTCGCGTATGTATTCGCTCGGCGTCGCGTAGACGTCCTTATCGCTCGCGCGCTCGTCGACGTAGCGTCGAAGCGCATCGGTTAGCTGAACATTGAGGCTGCTACTCATCGGGCACACCGGCCGGCGGGCGGAATTTGGATGAGGGCATAATAGCTTTCATGGCAATAGATATCAATAGATGCCAGATAGATTGGCGGCGTCCTTCGCGCAAGCCATGCGCGTGCAGCCGGTCGCGCAACGCCTTCGACCAAGTCTCAACCGGCGGAGATTCGGGATTTGCTCCACTGAAGATTGCCTGGAAATGTTAAACCCATCCGAATCAATGAGTTGGGGTAGCCGGCTGCTCGTTCTGCCGCTGCGGACTTTCGAGATGGCGGTCGTACCACGCGAGCACCCTCGTGAACATCTCGATATTGCAGGCACCCTTGCGCGGCGAATGTCCCTCGCCGAGAAAGAGGACCATCTCGGTCTCGACGCCGACATGCTTGAGTGCACGATATAGACCCATCGATTGGCCGACGGGATTACTCGTGTCGTCTTCTCCCCCGAGGATGAGCGTTGGCGTATGCGCACGGCCGATATACGTCGCCGGCGAATTCCGCGCAAACACATCCGGGTGCTCCCACGGAGTCCCGAAATACCACTCGTCGTCGGCGGGATCGCTCTCGGTTTCGAACTCCGCTTGCTGATCGAACACACCCGCGCCGACCACGGCCGCCTTGAAGCGATCCGTTTGCGTGATTGCCCATTCGGACATTTCGCCGCCATAAGACCAGCCTCCGATTCCCAGTCGATCGGGATCGGTGTTGCCTCGCGCGATCACCGATAGGCACAAGTCCTGAATCGATTCATGGCGATGATTCACTCCGGATTCAGATTCCCCAGTCGCGCAGCATACCGAGGTCTGGGTGCATCAAGATTTTCCCATCGTTCTCGCTCGCACGGCATACTCACGCCGTTATTGTCGGCGCAATCGCCGCTGTTCTGTCGTTGCAATCCAAGGTACCTATGGCATGCCACTCACTGCCGATTCGATCGGCGACTCTTCGCTTTAGCAGGGTTCTCGGGCCACTGATGAGGGCCGCGCTGGCGGCCGCCTTGACCGCCGTTACCGCCGTCAGCGCCGTCAGCGCCGCGGCCGAACCGCCGGCTGCGCCGCCCCCCGCTGTCCAGCCGCCCGCGGCCCCGGCGCACATTCAGGCGCCCGCCGACGTCGTCCTGCTGCACGGCCGAGTTCACACCGAGGATGCCCGCCGCAGCGTCGCAGAAGCGATCGCGGTGCGCGGCAACACCATTATCGCGGTGGGCACGGACCAGGCCGTCGCCGCACTCGTCGGCCCGCAGACGCGCACCGTCGATCTGCATGGACGGGTTGTCCTGCCCGGCATCATCGACGCTCACACGCACCCCGCCGACGGGTCGCGGGATCTGGGCAAGTGCAACCTGGGCGACGAGATGCTGACCACTGCAGCCGTCAAAGAGAAAGTGGCTGCCTGCCTGAAGAAAAACCCAGGCGAGTCCTGGTTCGAAGCGGTGCAGGTCAATCCCTCGGGTCTCACCCTCACGCTCGAAGACCTTGACTCGATGCTCGCGACCCGCCCGCTGATTCTAAGCGGCTCGGACGGCCACTCCCTCTGGGCAAACTCCGCGGCCCTGAAGGCGGCCCACGTGACAGCCGCGACCCAGGATCCTGAGAACGGGCGAATCGAGCGCGACGCGGCCGGCAATCCAACCGGCACGCTACGGGACGACGCGAGCGACCTCGTGCTCGACGCCCTGCCGCGACAGGATCTCGACCACGAGGCAGCCCAGCTCGCGCGCTTGCTCGATGCGATGCGCGCCACCGGTATCACCTCGGTGCAGGACGCCTCGGTCGATGAACACTTGATGCAAATCTACAAGCGGCTCTATGACCAGCACCGCCTCGACATGCGGGTGCGCGGCTGCTTTCACCTGCAAGACCTGCATCAGCCGGCGCAATCGTTGATCGATCAAGCCATCGCGTTTCGCTCGCGCTGGGCGGTCGACCCGGACTTCCTGCGAGCGGACGCCGTCAAGATCTTTGCCGACGGCGTCATCGAATATCCCTCGCAGACCGCCGCCCTGCTCGAACCCTATCTCGATGGGCACGGGCACGCCACGGACAATCGCGGGCCCTCTTATTTCACGCAGGACAACCTCAACCGGATCGTGAGCGGCGCCGATGCGGCGGGACTTACGGTTCACGTCCACGCGATCGGTGACCGCGCCGTGCGCGCCGCGCTCGATGCGTTCGCCTATTCGCGGCAACACAATGGCGCCGCGGACCGTCGCGACCAGATTGCCCATCTGGAGCTCATCGATCCGGCGGACTTCCCGCGCTTCAAGGATCTGGGCGTGATCGCCAATTTCCAGTTGCTGTGGGCCGAGCGCGATCCTTACATCGTCAGCGCAACGCTGCCCTATATCGGCCCCGAGCGGTCGCGCTACCTCTATCCGGCGCGCTCATTGCGCGATGCCGGCGCCCTGATCGCCGGCGGCAGCGACTGGAACGTCAGCAGCTTCGACGCCTTCGAGGCGATGGAGCACGCGATCACGCGCGCGCAGGCGCGCGGAAAACCGCCCTTGCTTCCCGAGCAGAGCATCACCATTCAGGATGCTGTCGACGCGTACACGATCAACGCCGCGTTCGCGCTCAAGCAGGAACGGACGACCGGTAGTCTCGAGCCGGGCAAGCGGGCCGACTTGATCGTCATCGACCGGGATGTGTTCGCGATCGACCCGGGGGAGCTGCACGCGACGCGCGTGCTTTCGACCTATCTCGACGGGCGTGAAGTTTACAGCCGGCAGCCGCGCCGCTAGCTCGTCAGCCGCAGCGCGCGCCGTGCGCCCGTGCTCATGAAATCGGCCTCGCACAGGCGGATGAGATCGCGGCCGTCGTTCTTCGCCGGTACAGAGCGGCGTCGGCGCGCGCGACGAGATCCTCGAAGGACTTGACGCTGTCATCGAATGAGGCGAGACCCGCGCTCAGCGAGACTTGCAGATCGCTGCCCGAGGGCGGCAGCCGAATGCCGAACACGAGCGTGCGCAGGCGCTCGAGGCTCGCGATCGCGAGCTCGACCGGCGTCTCGGGCATCAGCAGCAGGAACTCCTCGCCGCCCCAGCGTCCGAGAATGTCCGTCTCGCGCAGCGCCTCGCGTCCCGCCCGCGCAAACTCCTGCAGCACGTGATCGCCCGCGGCGTGTCCGCAGCGGTCGTTGATGTCCTTGAAGTGATCCATGTCGATCAGCGCGAGGGTCAGCGGCTTGCCCGTCGTCTGCGCGAGATCGAGTGCCGCGAGCGCGAGCTCGTGCGTGCGGCGCCGGTTCGGCAGGCCGGTCAACGCGTCCTGGCTCGCGAGCTGCACGAGCTGCATCCGGTAGCTGCGGTTGGCGACCAGGAAGTAAATGAGCAGCGCGATGACCCAGATGCCCGCGACCGCCACCACGGTATTCCAGCGCAGCTGCTGTGCCTGGCGATTCGACTGCTCCTGCGTGTTCTCGAGCTCGCGCTTGAGCGAGAAGTTGCGCTCGATCTCGCGGTCGGTCTCGAATCGGGCGCGCAGCGCGCCGGCCTGACGGATGCGCTCGGCGTCGTTCGCCGCCGTATAGCGGCTGCACATACTCCTGCAGGTCGGTGTAGGCATCCTTGTAGTTGCGGAGCGCCGCATTCGCCCGCGCCCGCCACTCGTACATCGAGCCGACGATGCGCGGAGAGACGTCCTCGCCGCCCTGATCGAGCACCTGGTTCATGGTCGCGAGGGCGAGATCCGCGATGTCCGAAGCCCAGATAGATGCGCGCCTGCAGGACCTGGGTCTCCTTGAGCGAATCGATGGATCGCGCCTCGCCGAAGATGCGCAACGCGTTCGAGCATTCGCGCTGCGCGGGCGCGAGCTGCCCGAGCTCGATGTGCGCCTCGCAGATGCGCTGATCGGCGAACGCGATGCCCTGCTGATCGGCCAAGGACGCGCTGAAGATGCGCGCCTTCTCGAACTCGGCGATCGAGCCGTCGTAGTTGCCCATCTGCTTGAGGATCTGACCGCGCATGAAACGCGACACGGACAGCGTCATGGCCGCGCCGTGCTCGCTATCCCAATCGATCTTCTCCTGATTGAGCGCGAGCGCCTGGCTGTAATCGCCCATGCTGCGCATCACGAGCGACAGCGTGTCCGCCGCCATGATGTGCGTCTCCGTAGCCTCGCTGCCGCTGCTCGCGCGATACGCCTGCGTCAGCGTAACGATGGCCAGATCCTCGCGCCCGTGACGATGCTCGAGCAGCCCGCGGTTGATGAGCAGGCACGTATCGGCCTGCGAGCCGGACGGCTGCGCGGCGCGCGCCGCCTCGATGGTCTGGATGGCGGCCGCGATGCCCGGCGCTGTCGTAGACGGCGTTCGCGTAAGCCATGAGGAGCTCGAGGTGCACCGGGTCGCGCTCGTTCGGCACGAGAGCGAGACCTTTCTCCGCCGCCGAGCGGGCGTTCGCGTCGAGCTCCAGGATGCCGTAGGCCTCGGCCTGCACCGCGTACAGGGCGGCGATGCGCGTAGCGGTGTGCAACGCGTCGGACGAGTTCGCGCCGAGCGACTCCGTTTGCAAGGCGTCGAGCATGCTCTGCGCTTGGCGCGCGGCCTTGGTCGCGTCCTTGGAGATGAGCTCCTGCAGCCGCGCGATGTCGGCATCCGCGTCCGGGCAGACAGCTCGCCGAGGCAAAAATCGGCAAAAAGGCGGCAGCCAGCAGCAGCCAGGGCCACCACCAAAGTCTCGCCGAAATCGAGGCGTGTCGGCCCGCGTGCCAAGGCATTTGCATGTGAGGTTCGAAATTACGTCGTTGGCCGGGAGCAAGCGACCCAGGATGTCACGGTTTTCCAACCTTCTTCGCGGACGAGAGGCGCCGCCATGCGCCCCGGCGCTGTTGCCCGGATTGTGACGTACGTCCCAGTGGCAACTTCGCGGACGGTGGCGCATATTCCGCTAAGCAACAACAAGATCTCGTAGGAGACCGTCGCATGGCTGGATCTTTTTTGAGTCGCGAAAGCACCATCGCGCCGCTCGACTACCCCCGGATCCTGGTGCCGCCGGCAGCCCTCGCCGTGCACCTCGCGATCGGCCAGGTCTACGCCTTCTCCGTGTTCAACCTCCCCCTCACCAAGCTGATCGGGATCGACCATTCGGCGCCCGGCGACTGGAATATCAAGGAGGTGGTCTGGACGTTCTCCATCGCCATCGCCATTCTGGGCCTCTCGGCCGCCCTGTTCGGCCGCTGGGTGGAGCGCGTGGGGCCGCGCAAGTCCATGTTCGTGGCGGCGCTGTGCTTCGGCGGCGGCTTCATCGTGGCGGCCCTCGGCGTGCACTATCACGCTCTGCTCCTGGTCTACTTCGGCTACGGCGTGCTCGGCGGCTGCGGCCTCGGTATCGGCTACATCTCGCCGGTGTCGACGCTCATCAAATGGTTCCCGGACCGACCGGGCCTCGCCACCGGGCTCGCGATCATGGGCTTCGGCGGCGGAGCGCTGATCGCAGCACCGCTCTCGGTCATGCTCATGGAGCACTTCAAGACCGCCACCTCCAACGGGGTGCTCGAGACTTTCGTGACCCTGGGCGTCATCTACTTCATGTTCATGATGATCGGGGTCTATACCGTGCGGGTGCCGGCGCCCGGCTGGAAACCGGCTGGCTGGACGCCGCCCGCCGCCAGCCCGAAGCTCGTGACCCGAGCGCAAGTAGCGGTCGATCAGGCTTGGCGCACGCCGCAGTTCTGGCTGCTCTGGGTCGTACTCTGCATGAACGTGACTGCCGGGATCGGCGTCATCGGACAGGCCTCCCCGATGATCCAGGAGATCTTCGCCGGCCGGGTCAATGCCACCACGGCGGCGGCGTTCGTAGGCCTCCTGAGCTTGTTCAACATGATCGGGCGCTTCGTCTGGGCGAGCACCTCGGACTACATCGGCCGGCGCAACACCTACATGATCTTCTTCGCGCTCGGCATCTTGCTGTATTTCAGCGTGCCCTCCCTGGGCCGTGCGGGCTCGCTGCCGCTCTTCGTCGCGGCCTTCGTGATCATCCTGTCCATGTACGGCGGCGGATTCGCGACCATCCCGGCGTATCTGCGCGATATGTTCGGCACGATGCACGTCGGCGCCATTCACGGCCGGCTGCTGACCGCCTGGTCAGTCGCGGGCGTCCTGGGTCCCACCCTCATCACGTACATCCGCGACTATCAGTTGAAGAACGGCGTGCCGAAGGCGCAGGTCTATTCGCTCACCATGTACATCATGTGTGCGTTTTTGCTGATCGGACTTATTTGTAATATTTGCATGCGGCCGGTGAATCCGAAGTATCACCACACCGGAACGGAGTCCGCGTCATGAAACTCAAAGCGGTATTGTTGTGGCTGGCTGTAGGACTTCCTCTCTTGTGGGGTGTGTACAAGACCTTGCAGAATGCGATGGCGCTATTTTGATCACGGGGAAAATAACATGAATATGAATATGAGCCTGAGCATCGGCCCGCTCGTCGCGCTGATCGCCGGTGTGCTGATCTTGATCGTGCCGCGGCTTTTGAACTACATCGTCGCGATCTATCTGATCGTCACCGGTATTCTCGGCCTGTTTCCACACCTGAGGTATTGAGAGCCTCAGAGCAGGCCCGCCAGCGGCACGCCGTTGGGGCTGCCGAGGCCCGTGCACGCATCCCAGCCCGCCTGGGCCGCGAACGCTCCGTTGTTGCCCTGCGTGATGTCGCGCAGATCCTTCGGATTTTGATAAAGCGGCGGATTGATGAAGCCCGCCGCACGAGCGGTCGATGAATTGATGCGCGCGATCAGCGCCGCCCATAGCGGCGCCACGGCGCTGGTGCCGCCGATCACCGTGTCCGTTCCGTCGACCCGCACGTCGTAGCCGGTTTCGGGATCCGCATCGCCCGCTACGTCCGGCACGCCGCGCATGGTCAACGCCACTTTGCTGCCCGCCGTGGTGAGCGCGCTCAAGCCCTCCTGCCAGGCCGGCAACGCAAAAAAGCTGCTGACGCCGCCGCCGGTGGCGCCGCCGTTCGCGCCGTCGTTCCAGACGGTCTCGCTCGATATGCCGCTGCTCGACGCCACGAGACTCGTTCCGCCGCAGGCGAGCACGTGCGGGCTCGAGGCGGGGAAATCCACATGATTGGCATCATCGGTAACACCATCCGATGAGCCGCTGTCGCCCGATGCGATGCACACGGTGATGCCCATGGTCGCAGCGGCCTGGAACGCCTCGTCCATGGCAGTCATGGACTGCGAGGTCCAGGTCGATTCCGGGCCGCCCCAACTGATGGAAATGACCGATGGATTGTTGGTCGTGTCATGGATCGCCGTGGTGATGGCATCGAGAAAGCCCGCGTCGGTGTTCGGGCTGAAATACACGGCGATCCGCGCCTGGGGCGCGATCGAGCCCGCCACCTCGATGTCGAGCATGACCTCGCCGTCCGGCCCGTCCGCATCACCGGTGGGGCTGTTGGTCACATGATCGACGGACACCGCGGTGACCGACGGCGCGGCCACATCGAGCCCGCTGAAATAAGTGCTGAGATCCGCGGGTCGATAGCCGCCGCCGAGCTCGATGAGCCCGATGCACTGTCCGGCGCCGGTGGCATTCGGATAACCGTAAAACGCCGCCACTTGCGGCGGTGTGTATGACACCGCCGACGCGCGAGCTCGGCGGTGAATGTTGCCCATCGCCGGCCGGCTTCGAAAGCGGGGCCTCGCTTGCGGACGGTTGTCGAGCCCGAGAATCGCCTCGACCACACCGTCCCATTCGGTGGGCAAGTAGATTCCGCCCGTCCGTCCTCGATAGGTGCCGCCGGCGTAGGACATCTGATGCAGCTGCACCCCGAAGGCTGCGCAGAACTGCGCCACCGTGCCCGACAGGATCACGGTGCGGCGCGCCGCATGCTCCTGCAGCACCTTGAGCCCGTTGGCCTCCGCGAAGGCGCGCACCTTGGCGAAATCCGCAGGATCCGCGCCGTGCTCGCGCGCGAAGTCTTCCCGGCTCAAGTGCGCGATTTCCTTGCCCGCGACGACCGCGGCGAGGCGCGATTGCATCGCCTGCTTGCCGCGCCGGCGCACCAGCACGCTCACCTCCAGTCGCTCGGCCGGATTGGCGGGTGCCACCACCCGTGCGCCGGAGACTGCGGAACGCTCGCTGCCTTTCAACAGTATTTTTGCCATGGGAGGCTCCTGATGTTGTCGGTGCGAGTCTAACCCGCTCCGACACGGCCGCGCCGCCGTCGCCGATCGGCGAATCAGGGTGCGCGCCGTCCTACGGGTCAGGTTTCCTGGGTGCGTGCGCCGCGACGGCCCGCGGTGCGCCTGCCGGCGGCGCCGGCCGCCGCGCCCGCGAGGCGATCGAGCTCGCCGCGCAGCTGCGCCTGAGAGCCCGTAGAGATCGCGCCGAGTTTCGCCTCGATGGTTGCGAGGTCGGGCTTGGGGCCCGGCACGTGCGCTTCGAGCGCCGCCCGCATGCGGCGCACGTGCTCCGGAGTCGTGCCGCAGCAACCGCCGATGATGCGCGCGCCGGCATCGAGCGCGAGACCGGCGTAAACGGCCATCAATTCGGGCGTGCCGTCGAAGCGGATGGCGCCGTCGACGTATTGCGGAATGCCGCAATTGGACTTCGCCACCAGCACCGCCGAGGAGTCCGATGCGGCGGCCAGGTTCACGATCGTGGCGACGAGCTCCGACGGGCTCACGCCGCAGTTGCTGCCGCAGGCCGCGAGATGATGCTTGCGATGCAGCCCCGCGAGCTCCGACGGCGTGATGCCCATCATGGTGCGCCCGTTGGTGTCGAAGCTCAGCGTGGCGACGACCGGCAGATCCGTCGTCCGCGCCCCGGCGATGGCCGCCTCCGTCTCCTCGACGGAGGACATGGTCTCGATCCACATCAGATCCGCGCCGCCGCGCGCCAGCGCCGCGGCCTGCTCGGCAAACGCCGCGCTCGCCGCTTCGGGGTCCAACGCGCCGAGCGGCTGCATCAGCTCGCCCGTGGGTCCGATGCTGCCGGCGACCAGCACGGTGCGTGCCGGCGCGATCCGCCTCGCGTCGCGCGATGCGGGCGGCCGCCTCGTTGAGCTCCGCCACGCGATCGGCCGCCTTGTGAAGCTGCAGCCGGTAGCGGGTGCCGCCGAAGGTGTTGGTCAGGATGATGTCCGCGCCGGCCTCGACGAAGGCGCGCTGCGAGATCCGCAATGCGCTCCGGATGCTCGGTGTTCCAGAGCTCCGGCGCATCGCCGGACTGCAGGCCGCGATTGAACAGATTGCTGCCGGTGGCGCCGTCGGCCAGCAGCCAAGGGCGCGTCGCGAGAAGCGGTGTCAAACGATCGGGCATGGCAAGAAGTCTACGCGAACGGATGCCGGCGAACGATGGTCTGCCGCCGATCGGGACCCGTGGAAATGAGATCGATGGGCACGCCCAGCAACGCCTGCAGCCGTTCGAGGTAGCGCCGGGCATTCTCGGGCAGCTCCTCGTAGCGCGTCGCCCCGACGCTCGACTCCTTCCACCCGGGCAGCTCCTCGTACACGGCCACGCAGTCGCCGAACTGTTGCGAGAGCAAGGGCGGCGTGTCGACGACCGTGCCGTCGATCCGGTAGCCCACGCACACGCGGATGGTGTCGAGCCCGTCGAGCACGTCGAGCTTGGTGACGCAGAGCGATGAGCAGCTCGAGTGCACGATGGAGCGGCGCAACGCCACCGCATCGAACCAGCCGCAGCGCCGCTGCCGTCCGGTGACCGATCCGAACTCGTGACCCACGCGGCACAAGTGCTCGCCGAGCGCATCGAACAGCTCGGTCGGAAAGGGACCGCCGCCGACGCGCGTGGCGTAAGCCTTGACGATGCCGAGCACGGCGTCAAACCGTAACGGTCCCAAGCCCGTGCCGGGCGCCGCGCCGCCCGCGGTGGTGGTCGAGGAAGTCACGTAAGGATAGGTGCCGAGATCGACGTCGAGCATCGCGCCCTGCGCGCCCTCGAACAGCACGTTGTGTCCGTCGCACCCAAGCCGATCGAGGATGCCGGTGACGTCCGCCACCAGCGGCTTCAGGCGCTCGCCGAGCTCGAGACTCGATTCGAGCACCGGCTGAAAATCGATCGCCGGCAGCTGGAAGTACCGCTGCAGAACGAAGTTGTGATAGTCGAGGATCTCGCCGAGCTTGGCGGCGAAGCGCTCGCGATGGAACAAGTCCGCGACCCGCACCGCGCGGCGCGCCACTTTGTCCTCGTAGGCGGGACCGATGCCGCGCCCGGTCGTGCCGATGGCATTCGCACCCTGGGATTTCTCACGCGCCCGGTCGAGCGCAACGTGCGAGGCGAGAATGAGGGGACAGGCCGGGCTCACGCGCAGCCGCTCGAACACCGGCACGCCCTCGATCGATGAGCATCTGCGCCTCCTTGAACAGCGCCTCGAGCGAGAGCACGACGCCGTTGCCGATCAGACACTGCACGTGAGCGTGCAGGATGCCCGAGGGGATGAGCGAGAGCACGGTCTTCTTGCCGCCGATGACCAGCGTATGCCCGGCGTTGTGGCCGCCCTGAAAGCGCGCGACCGCATGCGCGCGATCGGTGAGCAGATCGACGACTTTGCCCTTGCCCTCGTCGCCCCACTGCAGGCCGATCACGACGAGATTCTTACCCATTGCGCGCCATCCACAAGAGCGCGAGTCCGATCACGATGCTGATCAAGCCGCCCCAGCGCAACTGCGCGGGTTCGGTCTGCGAGAGCCTCGTCATGAGCTTCTTCGCGGCCCCCGGATTCACGAAGGGCAGCAGGCCCTCGAGCACCAGGTACAGAGCGAACGCGCCGCCCAGATAGCGCGCCAGTTCGGCCCAAGTATCCATCCCCATGATGTCAGCGCTGCGGCTGTGACTTGAGGTTTGTTGAAGTACTTGAAGTACGCGGTGTCCGGCGCAATCACCAACAGATCGCCGGTCGTGCCCACCGCGTCGCGGTAAGACTGCATGCTGCGGTAGAAGCTGTAGAACTCCGCGTTCTTCGAGTACGACTTCGCATACACCTCGCTCGCCGCGGCATCGCCCTGCCCGCGCGTCTCGCTCGCCTGCCGGGACGCATTGGCGAGAATCTCCGTCTTCTCCTTGTTCGCCTCGGCACGGATGCGGTCCGAAGCCTCGACACCCTCGGCGCGCAGCTTCGCCGCCTGCGCCTTGAACGTCGCGCGCATGCGCTCGAACACCGAATCCTGGACCTGCTGCGGCAGATCGATCTTGGTGATGCGCACGTCGACCAGCTCGATTCCCAGCTGGTCGGCGAAGGAGCGCGCCGTCTTCATCATCGCATCGGTGAACTCCGTGCGCTCGGCGGTGACCACCTGCTGCAAGGTGCGCTGCGTCACCACGCTCTTGATGCTGTCGCGGATGGTCTCGCGCAGGCGCGCGTTGGCGACGTCCTCGCTGCCGCCGGTGGTCTCGTAGTAGCGGCGCAAGTTGTCGATGCGCCACTTCACGTAGAAGTCGATGGTCAGCTGCTCCTGCTCGCGCGTCAGGAAGTGCTCCGACTGATAGAGGTCGGTGAGAATGCGGCCGTCGAACTTGGTGACCTCGTTCACCAGCGGAATCTTGAAATGCAGCCCCGGAACGTAGTTCGAGTCGACGATCTCGCCGCCGGTCGATTTGATCGCGAGCTGCCCCTCGCTCACCGTGAACACGCTCGCGCGCGCGATCAGGATGAACGCCACCAGCGCCACCATGACGTACAGGATCTTGGTCTGCATCAGCGCACTCCCCGCGCCCGCGCCGGATCCTCGGGCGGCGAGACCTGCACCTCGGGAATGCGCGTCGGCGGCACCGTAAGCGTGTCGCCCGAACTCGCGCCGCCCGCTGCGGGAGAGATCAGCTTGTCGAGCGGCAGGTACAGCATGTTGCCCGAGCCCTTGGTGTCGACGATCACCTTGCGCGAGTTCTTGTAGACCTCCTCCATGGTGTCGAAGTACATGCGCTCGCGGGTCACCGCCGGCGCATGCTCGTACTGCTCGAGCACCTGATCGAACCGCGAGGTCTCGCCCTGGGCGAGCGCCAGCACCTGCTGTCGATAGGCCTCCGCATCGAGCAGCTGCTTCGAGGCCTCGCCGCGCGCCCGCGGCACGACATCGTTCTTGTAGCTCTCGGCGTCCTGCTGATAGCGCTGGCGGTCCTTGTCCGCTTTGATCGCATCGCGCTGCGCGTCCTGCACCGGCTCGGGCACCACGACCTCTTGCAGCGTCACGCTGATGATGCGCACTCCCATGTCGTAGGTATCGAGCGTGCGCTGCAGAGTCGCCCGCGCGTGATCGGTGATGGCGGGATCGAACGCGAGCGCCCGGTCGAGCGCGGCCTGTCCGACCGCCTCGCGCAGCGCGCTCTCGCTGATCTGCCGCAGCGTGTCCTCGACGTCCTTGACCTTGAAGAGGTACTTGCGCGGGTCCGGCTGGGTGTACTGGACCGCGGAGCGCACCTCGACCAGATTGGTATCGGCGGTGAGCATGCGCGCATCGTCCGGGATGCTGTATTGCTGGGAGACGTTCACGATGATCTTGCGCTCGATGGGCCAGGGCAGATGCCAGTTGTAACCGGGCCCCACCGTGCCCTCGTACGCGCCGAAGCGCAGCACCACGGCCCGCTCCTGCGCATCGACGCGGTACACGCCGCTCGCGATCCACACGACGCCGATCAGCACCAGCACCGTGCAGAGGCCCGCGCGCGAAGCTCGGCGAGCGCGGGGCTGCCGCCGTTTCCGCCGCGGCCGAACAACGCCGACAGGCGCCGTTGCAGGTTGCGCAACACGTCGTCCAAGTCGTTTTGCGACTGTTGCGGACGGTTCCAGGGATTGCGCTTCTCGCCGCCGGGTTCGTTCCAAGCCATGGGTATACTCAGTTGCGGACGTAGAGTCTCATTATAAGCAGCCGCGCATTCTAGCAGCCGACTCGTTGCCCACAAGCACAAGACTCGCGGCGGCCAAGTCAGGCGACTTCGCGGGCCTTCTCGGGCGGCGCCACCAGCACGACGCCGCGGCTGCCGAGGATCTTCGCCATTTCCGCAGGATCGAGCTCGACGTCGAGCTCCCAGCTGCCGTCGTCGCACTGGCGCTCGGCGCGCACCGCCTCGCGCCGGTACAGATCCGAGCGCATAGCCGCCGCGAGCATGTCGAGATGCAGGGTGCGCCGCACCTGATTCGGCCGCACGGCCTGCGCAATGGCCTCGCGCAGCTCGGCGAGTCCCGCGCCGCTCGTGCGCCGAGACCCAGGCTTGGGCAGGCACGCCGTCCGAGCCCAGGACGATGCGCGGCGATTCACCGCCCATCAGATCGATCTTGTTGAACACCTTGAGCTCGCGGATCTCCCCCGCGCCGATGCCCGCGAGCACTTCGCGCACTTGCACGATGCGCTCATCGCGCTGCGGGTCGCTCGCATCGACGACGTGCAGCAACAGGTCCGCCTCGCGCGCTTCCTGCAGCGTCGAGCGAAATGCCGCGATCAGCTCGTGCGGCAACGCGCGCACGAATCCGACCGTATCCGCGAGCACCACCTCGCCCACGCCGGCGAGCTTGATGCGCCGGACCGTCGGATCCAAGGTCGCGAACAGCTGGTCGGCCACATAGGTGTCGCTGCCCGTGAGGCGGTTGAACAAGGTCGATTTGCCGGCGTTGGTGTAGCCGACGAGCGCCACCGTCGGCACCGGCACCTCGCGTCGCACGTGCCGTCCGGTGTCGCGCTGGCGCGCGAGCTTCTCGAGCCGGCCCGCGGAGCGTGCGGATGCGCTTGGCGATCAAGCGGCGGTCGGTCTCGAGCTGTGTCTCGCCCGGTCCACGCAGGCCGATGCCGCCCTTCTGTCGCTCGAGGTGGGTCCAGCCGCGCACCAGGCGCGTCGACAGATGCGACAGCTGCGCGAGCTCGACTTGCAGCTTGCCCTCGAAGCTGCGCGCGCGCTGAGAAAAGATGTCGAGAATCAGACCATTGCGATCCAAAACTCGACACGAGGTGAGTTTCTCGAGATTGCGCTCTTGGCTCGGGCTCAGGGTTTGATCGACGAGCACCACCTCGGCCCTGGCGTCCTGCGCGCGGTCGCGGATTTCCTCCGCCTTGCCGAGCCCCACGAAGTACTTCGGATCGGGCCGCGGCCGTGATGCCGTGATCAGCGCCACCGGCAACGCGCCGGCGGAAGCGGCGAGCGCCTCGAACTCCGCGGTGTCATGCGGATCGACCGGCTGTCCGATGCCGACGCCGACCAGAAGGGCGCGCTCTCCGCCCCGCGGACGCTCAAACAAAAAAGCGCCCGTCACTCACTCGACCATTGCTCATTCGACAATGGCGGGTTCCGTCACTTCGCCGTCCTCGCCGGTCGGCAGGCGCACATTGCGCGCCGGTACCACCGTCGAAATGGCGTGCTTGTACACCATCTGGCTGACGCTGTTCCGAAGCAATACGACGAATTGATCGAACGAATCGATCTGTCCTTGCAGCTTGATGCCGTTCACGAGATAAATTGAGACGGGCACGCGCTCTTTGCGGAGGGCATTCAAAAAGGGATCCTGCAGAGACTGGCCACGGGCCATGGGAAAGCTCCTTGTTTTTTGTGTCTTGAACATTGCCTCGTCACTTCCTTGCGCCAGGCAAACACGAGTGGAATGCTAGCACAGCGAAGAGACGCTAAGCGTAAGACCATCCGGCGAATCCGCCCGCAGATAGTGCATGCACTACTGCCGACATAGGATCAGTTTGCGCAGAATCAACCCATGTCGCACGTTCGCGACGCCTGAGCCACGTCAACTGCCGCTTGGCAAGTTGTCGCGTTGCCGCAAGCGCTTGTTTTTTAGAGTCTTCCAAGCCGGAGTGTCCTGAAAGGAACTTCCATAACTGTCGATATCCGACCGCGCGCATCGACGGATGTTCCGCGCTGAGCGTGGCTTCTTTGCTGCAATCGGCGCACTTCGTCCAAGAAGCCGGCCACCCACATGGCCTCGAAGCGCGTCTCGATTCGCGCGTGCAGGACGGCGCGATCCTCGGGCGAAAGCGCAAATTCGAGGACCTCGATGTCGGCAAACGCCGGAGCCGCGCGATTGTTGCAAGCGTGTGATGGGCTCGCCCGTGACCCGGTAGACCTCGAGCGCCCGCTGAATGCGCTGCGGATCATTCACGTGGATGCGCGCCGCGGCGGCGGGATCCACGCGCCGCGAGCTCCTCGTGCAGCGCCGCCCAACCGCCGGCAGCAGCGTGCGCCTCGATCTGCGCGCGCACCTCGGGATCCGCCTCGGGGAGCTGCGCGATCCCGCCGAGAAGCGCATGGAAGTACAGCATCGTGCCGCCGACCAGCAGCGGCTGTCGTCCCGCGGCTCCATATCTCACGCATGACCGCGCTCGCATCGCGCACGAACTCGCCCGCGGAGTAGCTCGTTTCCGGATCGCGAATATCGATGAGGTGGTGCGGGAATGCGCGCGCGCGTCTCGAGGTCCGGCTTGGCCGTGCCGATGTCCATGCCGCGGTACACCTGGGCGGAGTCCACGCTCACGATCTCGAACGGGAAGCGGCGGCGCGAGATCGAGCGCGAGCTCCGATTTACCGGCCCCGGTCGGTCCCATCAGCAGGAGCGCACTGCGCCGGCCCGAGGTCGTTGCGCGAGGAATTCTGCGCCTGCGCCGCCGGCGCCATCAGCGCCCGCGCATGAACAGCCGATCGAGATCCCCGAGCGACAGCCGCACCCAGGTCGGGCGGCCGTGATTGCACTGATCGGCCCGATCGGTGCGCTCCATCTCGCGCAGCAGGGCGTTCATTTCCGCGATGCTGAGCGTGCGCTGCGCGCGCACCGCCGCGTGACAGGCCATGGTGCCGAGGCGCCGGTTGATCGATTCCTCGACACGGCGCGAGTGACCCGTCTCCGCGAGATCCGACAGCACGTCGCGAACGACGTCGGCCGGATCGTCGCCCGCCAGCAGGCTCGGCACCCCGCGCAGGGCGAGCTGGTCCGGCGCGAGGCGCGTGAGCGCGAAGCCGAGCGCCGCGAACTCCGCCGCATGGGCATCGGCCGCCTCGGCCTGCGCGGGGGTCACCTTGAGGATGTCGGGCACCAGCAGCTGTTGCTGAGCGGTCTCGCCGCTCAATAGCCGCTTCATGCGCTCGTACATCACCCGCTCATGCGCCGCATGCATGTCCACCAGCACGAGCCCGTCCGCCGTTTGGGACAAAATGTAGACGCCGTGCAACTGCGCGACGGCGAAGCCCAAGGGCGGTGCGTCCTCGCCGGCGCCCGCGCGCTCCTCGTCGCGCACCGCCAGGGTGTCGCGACTCAGCGCCGTCGCGCTCGCCGCTGCGCGCAGCATCACCCGAGAGCAGCTGCCAGTAGCCCTCGATCGCGCCCGCGGCGGGACGCTCGGGCAGCGCAAAGTGGCTGCTGGCTGCGGCGCAGCCAGCCGTGCGCACGCTCGCACCGAGCCGCAGGCCGTCGAGCGAGGCGCTGCCGGGCGATGCGGCGCTCGGCCGGGTCTCGGCGAGCGCCCGTTCGAGCGTGCGGAACATGAAGTCGTGGACGCTGCGCGACTCGCGGAAGCGCACTTCGAGCTTCTGCGGATGTGCGTTCACGTCGACCAGCGTCGGGTCGAGATCGAGATACAGCACGTAGGCGCAAAAGCGCCCGCCGAACAGCACGTCCTGATAGGCGAGCCGTGCCGCGCTCGCGATCAACTTGTCGCGCACGAAGCGTCCGTTCAAGAACGCGAATTGCAGATCCGACTGGCTGCGCGAGAACGTGGGCAGCGCGATCCAGCCCGCCAAGCGCAGCTGCTCGGACTCGTGACGCAGCTCGATCACGTGCGCCGCGAACTCCTCGCCGCAGAGCGTCGCGACCCGTGCGCGCCGCTCCGCCTCGCTTCGCGCCGGCGGCAAGGACCAGACGCTCTTGCCGTTATGTGCCAGGGAGAACCCGACCTCGAAGCGCGACAGCGCCAGCCGCTCGAGCATTCGCAGCACGTGCTGGTACTCGGTGCTCTCGGCTCGCAGGAACTTGCGCCGCGCCGGCACGTTGAAGAACAGGTCGCGCACCTCGACGCTCGTTCCCGGCGGATGCGAGGCCGGCGCGGGGCTCGAGAGCGCGCCGTCACGCGCCTCGACAGCTCCAGGCGTGCTCGGCCTCGTTCGATCGCGACGTGAGCCACAGGCGCGCCACGGAAGCGATGCTGGGCAGCGCCTCGCCGCGAAATCCCAGGGTGGCGACGCGCTCGAGATCGTCGAGCGATGCGATCTTGCTGGTCGCGTGCCGGGCGAGCGCGAGGCCGATTTCCGTAGGCTCGGATCCCGATCCCGTCGTCGCGCACCCGAATGAGCCCGCAGCCGCCGCGCTCGAGCTCGACGTCGATGCGCGAGGCGCCGGCATCGAGCGAGTTCTCCACGAGCTCCTTGACCACGGAGGCGGGACGCTCGATCACCTCGCCGGCGGCGATCTGGTTAATGAGCTCGTCGTTGAGAATCTGGATGGACAAGGGGCACCTCGCGGATCCGCTGCGCGGCGCCCATTTTCGCACAGCGCGCCGCGAGCGCCGCTAAGATTATCCGCCGCTGTCGTGCTCCGGCGTCGCGAGCTCGGGTCGCGGCGCGCCGGCGGCGATCTGTGCGATGCGCGAGCCGGCCGGCGGGTCGGCGTAGAAATACTCCCGCAGGCCCTGATGAATCGCCGCCGCGAGCTTCGCCTGATGCGCGACGCCCCGCAGCCGCTGCTCCTCGGCGGGATTGGAAATGTAGGCGGTCTCGATCAGCATGGACGGAATATCCGGAGACTTGAGGACCATGAATCCGGCCTGCTGGACCAGGGGCTTGCGCACCTCGCCCACCAGATTGAGCTGGTGCAGAACGTGCTCGGCGGCGGTCTCGCTCGCACTCAAGGAAGCGGTCTGCGACAGATCGAGGAGCACCGAGGCCAACAGGTCGCCCTTGTCCTCGAGCGACACGCCGCCGATCAGATCGGCGGCGTTCTCGCGCTCTGCGAGCCAGCGCGCCGCCTCGTTGGTGGCGCCGCGCTGGGACAAAATGTAGACCGAGGAGCCGTCGACCGCGCGATCGCGGATCGAATCGGCGTGGATGGACACGAACAGATCCGCTTGCTGCGCGCGTGCGCGGCGCATGCGATCGCGCAGCGGGACGAAGTAATCGCCATCGCGGGTGAGCACCGCCCGCATGCCGGGCTCGGCATCCACGGAGCGTTCGAGCGCGCGCGCGATGGCGAGCGTCACGTCCTTCTCGCGCGTGCCGTGCATGCCGATGGCGCCCGGATCCTCGCCGCCGTGCCCGGCGTCGATGGCGATGATGAGATCGCGGGCCTCGGGGCGCGCGTGCTCGGCCTTGATCGGTGCGACGGCAGCCGCGGTGGCAGCCACGGCAGCGGCGGGGCCACCCAGGTCCACCACGAGTCGGTAGCCGTAGCGATCGTTCGGCGTCGCGAGAAAACTCTTGGCGCGCATGGGACGGGTCAGATCGAGCACCACGCGCAACTCGCCGTTCGGCCGGCGCGCCATGCGCACCTCCTTCACCACGCCGGAGGCGGGCGGCCTTCGAGCTGCCGCCGAGAGGCGCGCATCCGCCACATCGAGCACCACACGGTCGGGATTCTTGAGCATCAGCAAGCTGTGCTTGGCGCTGCCCGAGAGCTCAAGAACCACCTGCGTGCCCTCGGGGCTCGGCCCACAGGCGCACCGCGCGCACCTCCACCGCCCGCGCCGGGGCAACCCAGGCGATCGCTAACGCAAGGAGCGCGATGCGCAGCAGCTGCATGGGACAATAAGTTACCTCACGTCGATACAGTTTTTCAAGTCAAATTAGATAGATAGCTCGCTAATCTAGCGTCGTCTCGTAAGTTGCGCAGCCATGCCGTCCCGCGCACCGTCGCCGCACGCAGGCGCGCATGCCGTCCGCCCGCGGCGAACTCGAGTGAAATCAGAAGATCGGGCGGCGGGAGCGAGCCCGCGCCTTTTTGCGGCCATTCGATCAGCAGCAGGTGTCCTGCAGTCAGAAAATCCCGCAGGCCGAGCTCATCCACTTGCCCGGCTCCTTCGAGTCGATACAGATCGACATGCACGCAGGTGAGCGGCGGTGTGCGCCCGTCGAGTCGATAGGTCTCGACGAGGGTATAGGTGGGACTGCGGATCAAGCCGCTCACGCCGCAGGCGCGCAGCAGCGCGCGTACGCAAGTGGTTTTGCCCGCACCCAAATCGCCCTCCAGATACAGCGCCGCGCTCGACTGCGCGGCGCCGGGGAATGTTCGAGCGAGGGTCGACGCCGAGGATCTCGCGTCGCCGCAGCGTCCGGAAGTGCAAGCTCGACGTCGAAGACTGCCATGCGACCCAGCGCCCGCTTTAGGGAGATTGAGGGAATATTGACCTTTATAGGGTCGCTGCGGGTAGCCTTTCCGGCATGAGTGCTGCACCCGTAAGCGAATCCGCGTTGAACGCGAGCCCCGCACCGCTCGATCCCGCCGCCCTGCTCACCGACATCCGCAGCTGGGCCGCAGAGCTCGGCTTTGCCCGCATCGGCGTGGCGAACATCGATCTCGCGCCGGATGAGGCGCGCTTTCTCGATTGGCTGCGGGCAGGTTTCGCCGGCGAGATGGGCTACATGAGCCGGCACGGCAGCAAGCGCACCCGCCCGGCAGAGCTCGTCCCGGGAACGGTGAGCTGCATCAGCGCGCGCCTGGACTACTGGCCGGCGCAGGCCGCCGACGCGCACCGCGTGCTCGCCGACCCGCCGCGCCTATATATCCCGCTACGCGCTCGGACGCGACTATCACAAGTTGATGCGCCAGCGTCTGCAAAAGCTCTGCGACCGCATCGTCGCGCAGGTAGGCCCGCTCGGCTATCGCGCATTCGTCGACAGCGCGCCGGTCCTCGAGAAGGCGCTCGCGCGCAATGCCGGGCTCGGCTGGATCGGCAAGCACACCAATCTGATCGACCGCGGCGCCGGCTCTTATTTCTTCATCGGCGAGATCTACCTGAGCCTGGCGCTGCCGCTGGATGCCCCGAGCACCGCACATTGCGGAACCTGCAGCGCCTGTCTGCCGGCCTGCCCCACCGGCGCCATCGTCGCCCCCTATCGACTCGATGCGCGGCGCTGCATCTCCTATCTCACCATCGAGCTCGCGGGCACGATTCCGCTGGAGTTACGCCGCGCCATCGGCAACCGCATCTATGGCTGCGACGATTGCCAACTGGTGTGTCCGTGGAACAAGTTCGCCCGCCCCACCGCCGAGAAAGACTTCGCCGTGAGGCATGGCCTCGACCGCGCGACCCTCATCGAGGTGTTCGCGTGGAGCGAGGCGGAGTTTCTGGAAAAAACCCGCGGCAGCGCGCATCCGCCGCATCGGCTTCGAGCGCTGGTTGCGCAACGTCGCGGTCGCGCTCGGCAACGCACCGACCTCGCCCGAGGTCATTGCAGCCCTCCGCTCACGCGCCGCGGAGCCCTCGGCCTTGGTGCGCGAGCACGTCGCCTGGGCGCTCGCCCAGCACGGCGCCGCATAGCCCCGCCGCCTGGGTGCGCCGCGAAACGCGCGCCGCCAAGCACCCTGCGCCTAGCTCGCGGGCAGTAAGCTCGTGCCGCTCGGATTGAAGAAATGGCGACCGCCGCGCTTCTTGCTGATCTCGGCGAGCAGCAGTCGATAGTCAGCCTCGTTGTTGACGGGATCGATCGCGGCCGCGTTGACGATCAGGAGGGGCGATGCGTCGTAGCTGTGAAAGAATCGGGCATAGGCCTGGGTGAGCTTCTCGAGATAGCTGCGCTCGATATGCTGCTCGTAGCGGATGCCGCGCTTGGCGATGCGGTCGACCAGCACGTCGACGGGCGCCTGCAGATACACGACGAGATCGGGCTTGGGCGCGTCCACGACCACACGCTCGTAGACGCGCTCGTACAGCGCGTACTCCGCATCGTCGAGCGTGACGCGTGCGAACAGGCGGTCCTTGTCGAGGAGATAATCCGCGACGCGAACCGCGCCGAAGAGATCTTCTTGACGGACCTCCTCGAGCTGTCTCGCCCGCTGGAATAGAAAGAAGAGCTGCGTCTGGAAGGCGGCGGCGCGTGGATTTTTGTAAAAGCGCTCGAGAAAGGGATTCTGATCCGCTTCCTCGAGGATCAGCTGTCCGCCGATCGATTGCGCAAGCAGCCGCGCGAGACTGGTCTTGCCGACGCCGATGGGTCCTTCGATGACGACGAAGCGATGCGGAATCGCGCCGGGCGGGCTGCCTCTATTTTCACTCAACAACAGAAATTCCCTCGGCGGCCGACCGCGCCTTCAATTCGAGGACGCGGCCGTGGCCCGGTATATCGAGCGTGGGAGCAATATCGCTGAGAGGATACAGCACGAAGTTGCGGCTCGACACTCCGGGGTGGGGCAAGCTGAGTCCGGGCTCCCGGATCACGGCGCCGACCATCCACACGAGGTCAAGATCGATGCGGCGCGGTCCCCACTGCTCGCGCCGCACGCGTCCCATGTCCCGCTCGATCTGCAGCAGCGCTTCCAGCAGAACTTTGGGCTCGAGCTGCGTCACCACGCCGACGGCGGCGTTGATGTAGTCGGGCTGATCCTGCGGACCCATGGGACGACTCGAGTACAGGCGCGAGCGAGCTTCGATATGAGTCGCAGGCAGACGGCCGATGCGCTCGCACGCAGCCAGCACTTGCTCCCTCGGGCCGTCGAGGTTGCTGCCGAGAGCGATGTAAGCCGGGCGCCAGAGCGCACTCATCTAAGTGCGCGCCGCCCCGCCTCGCCGCCGCCGCCTGCGGCGCCGCCCGGGCGCCACGGTGCCGCCGGCCACATCGGGTTCCGGGGGACGCGCCTGCACCAGAGCCACGCGCTCCTCTTGCGGCAGCGTCTGCACGTGCGTCCACCAAGCCGCGAGCTCCGGATCCGCCACGCCGACCTCGGCCCGCAGCAGCAAGAAGTCGTACGCGGCGCGAAAGCGTGGATGCTGCAGCAAGCTCAGGGATTTGACTCCGCTGCGGCGGTTGAATCGCGGCTGCAACATCAACAGCTCGCGCATCGGCACCGCGAAGCGCCGCGGAATCGCGACGCGCGACTGCTGCGCTTTCAATACGGCATCGCAAGCCCGCATGAGCTGGGCAAAATCGGGCGCAGGTCCGGCCTCGCGCTCGTTGAGCTCGCGCAGCACCGCACTCCACAGCAAGATCGCGAAGAGAAAGGTTGGTGTCACCGGCTTATCTGCGAGGACCCGGGCATCGGTGTTCGCAAGCCCGCGCTCGAGCATCTCGCGCGCATAGGCATACGGGGGCAGCGCGAAAGCCGCCGCCGTCAGAGGAAAGAGGTGCTCGAACAAACCGTATTTCTGCAACAAGGCAAATGACTTGGCGCCGAAGCCGGACAAGAAGAGCTTCAGGCATTCATCGAAGAGCCGCGCGGGCGGCACGCCGTCGAGCAGATGCGCGAGACGGCTGATCGGCTGCTCGGTATCGGGATCGATCGTGAAATCGAGCTTGGCCGCAAAGCGCACCGCGCGCAGCATGCGCACGGGATCCTCGCGATAACGGGTTTCCGGCTCGCCGATGAGCTTCAGACGCCGCGCATTGATATCGGCGACGCCGTCCGCGAAATCCCAGATCGACAGATCGTCGATGTTGTAATAGAGGCTGTTCGCGGCGAAGTCGCGCCGCCACACGTCCTCTTCGACGGTGCCATAGCTGTTATCGCGCAGAATCCGTCCGCGGGTGTCGAACGCGCGATGCTCGGAATCCTCGACGGGGTCGCGGATCTCCTCCCCGTCGGCGTCGGGGTCGCTCTCGGCGTCCTCGCGCTCGGGCGCGGAGGCGGCGCGAAACGTCGCCACTTCGATGATCTCGCTGCCGAAATGCACGTGCGCCAGTCGAAACCGCCGCCCGATCAAGCGACAGTTACGGAACAGCCGCCGCACCTCCTCGGGCAGCGCATTGGTCGCCACGTCGAAGTCCTTGGGCGTCAGGCCCAGAAGCAAATCGCGCACCGCTCCGCCCACCAAGAACGCCTGGTAGCCCGCGTCCTTCAATCGGTAAAGGACCTTCAGGGCATTGGGCGATATGGAGCGGCGCGAGACCGGGTGCTCGGGGCGAGGAATCGCCACATGCGTGATTGGCGTCGAGGGTACGTTCAAAAAAAATAGGTTCCGCTTGAGTCAAAAAAATCCGCACGTATACTACCAGCCCTCTCGGGCGCAGGTCGCCCAGAGATCCTTCGGAGCTCCCTTCGTCTAGAGGCCTAGGACACGGCCCTCTCAAGGCTGTAACACCGGTTCGAATCCGGTAGGGAGCGCCATTTAATCAAGAACTTAGCGGAGAGCGAGAATCTTCGTACGAAATCCGTACGAAAATTTGTGTCGGTAATTTTGTGGCGGACCGCCCTCTTAAGACTTTCTCAGCCAGGGGAAATTCTTCGCATGGGGACTTACTCGGAGCCGTTCCAGGTGCAGATCGGTCTGCCATTCCTCATAGCCAAGCAAGCTGCGTGACGGACGTCAATACGGGGAAGATCGACGACGCTGTCCTCGCACTCCTATATCTCGGCCTGCATGACAGGTGCCGCGCTTGGAAGGGATTTGACTGGGATGCGATGCATCGATTACACGAGAAAGGCTACATCACTGACCCGGTCAGCAAAGCCAAGTCGGTGGTGTTCACCGAGGAGGGGCTGCGCGAGTCTCAGCGGTTGTTTCGCGAACTGTTTTCCGCCTAGATCGTGAAAAGCGCGCAATACTGCACCGGCAGTCAGAAAATTCGCGCACGAATGGCCCCGCCTACTCAACGCTGATGTTGCTGACAGTCCCTAGTGTTCCGGCAATCGGCGATCAAGACACTCGTCGAGCAAGAGTTTCAAGCAGCTTCGGTAACGGCCAGCTTTGCGCCGCGCTCCAGAAAGGCGATGACTTGCTCACGCGAAACGGACGGAAACCCTTCCAGGAAGTCATCGATGGTGTCGCCGGCTTCAATGTAATCCAGGAGCGTTTGAACGGGAACGCGCGTGCCGGGGAACACCGGGGTTCCGCCCATGATATCGGGAGCTGTTGAAACGATTGAATTGGCCATCATCATTACCTTACCCCGAACCCAAAGCCTGTCAACCGATCCGCATTCGCCAGACCAACCGGCGCCTTGACCCGCGAACATTGGAATAACTTGTCCGCCCCGTCGGCACTTCACTCCGGCCTCGATCAGGCGGAAACCGTCAGCCGGTGGCTTGCAGCCTCTAACGGCTCGATCCACCGGATAGGTGCGCCGATCAGGATCTGGTTGAGGGAACTACACGCGCTTCATACCTTTGCCTTGAGCCCTGCGAGCTTCTCTTGTAGCGCCTCCGGGATGAATCGCATATAGGCTTTCTCGATCATCGCAAGACTCGTGCCGGTCTGATGCGCCACAGTGAGCGGGTCCACGTTGAAAACCTGCAGCAGCTCGCTGATGCGTGCGTGCCGGAACGCATAGGCGCCGACGCCCGACGGGATGCGCGCCACACCCCGCGCCTTCTCGTTGACCGACTTGGCGGCTGCGCGAATCTGCCGGGCCCAGATGTGCCGGCGCCAGGTTTGTTTGCCGTCTTCGGTGAATAGCGGCGCCGGCGGCAGTTTATCGGCAGCGCGCCGCGCGAAGAATTCGATGCCCTCGGGGCCAAGGACCGTGTAGCGCACGCGCACCTTTGCGGGCCTCCTCCCCTTCCGATGCGAGAACTTGACCGCCTTGCCGTCGAAGTCTCGAACGCACGCCGCAGCAAGCTCTTTCGGCCTCGCGCCGGTGAGCTCGAGGCCCCGCAGAAATGCACCGGTGTGCTCGTCCGCTGCGGCGATCAGCGACGCGCGCTGCGCGGGGTTCAGAAATATCGCAGTATCGCCCTCGTCCTCGGTGTTATCGGCCAAGGACTTCACAGACCAGGCCGCGGGATTCCCCACATGGCCGAGTTCGTGAGCACGATTGAGCGCAGCGACGACCGAGCGCACCTGACGATTGACCGAACGCGGCTTGCGCCCAGGTACCAGCCGGTCGCGCCATTCCTCAAAGTCATCTCGGGTGACAGCCTCCAGCGCGAGGTCAGCAAGCGGGTCCTTATCGACGGTCAGTTTGAACCGGCCGCGCGCATCTCGAGCTGCGTCGGCGCGCCCGTGACGCTTGAGATCCGTCAAATACGCCTCGAGCGCGTCGCGCACGGTAGCGCGTTTGATCGAGCGCACAGCGGAGCCGCCCATCTGCGAGAACCAAGCCTCGGCCGCGCGCTTTGCTCCGTCATAATCGTCGCAGCCGATCTCATCGAGCGCCTTGTATTGCTGAACGCCGTCGCGATCGCGAAAGCGCGCCTGCCAGGTATCGGGACCTCGCCGAAATCCAAGGTATGCGCCTTCGGCGAGTTTCATGTAATGCGGCCAGCGCTGGATCTTGAGACGCTCGCGCTCGCGCTTTTTTGCCAAATCGGCCAAGGCTGTAATGTCTCCGTACGAAACGGTACGAAAATATTATGCTGGAAATGGATGGACAGCGATACTTGAAAGGCCTATAAACATCGAGAAATAGAAGATGGCGGTAGACAGCCCTGGACTGATTTGCGTCCCTCTCAAGGCTGTAACACCGGTTCGAATCAGGCACGCCGCGGGAGCGGTGGGAAGGAATCTCAATCAGATCGCCCGGGTCACCCGCCAGACCGGGGCGGGTCGAAGGGGTGAACACCGCAGACCTTCGAGCGATGCTCGCGGCCTTCGAAGCATTGCGGGCCCATTTCAAACGCTTGATTGAGGCGAACATGGCCAGCGGGGAGACGGAGATCCGCTAGATACGCCTCGAGCGCGTCGCGCACGGTAGCGCGTTTGATCGAGCGCACCGCGGAGCTGCTCATCTGGGAGAACCAGGCCTCCGCCGCGCGCTTCGCGCCGCTCCGCAGCGACGGCAATGCTAGTTTTGCTTGGTTCGGGGACGACGGTAGCCATTCAGAATTCTACCCGGGCGGTGACACCCCAGAACCGTGGGTCCCCGGGAAAGAGCGAGTACGCTCCGAACGTCGGACCCGTTATGCCACCCGCGAGATAGCGTTTATCGAGCGCATTGTTAGCCCATGCGGACACGTCCCAGTTGGCGCTCGACCCTAGGGCCCCGCGCAGTCCCATGCGCGCGTTCAGGAGGCCGTACGAATTCACCCGTCCATAGTCTGAGTCGTCGGGGGTACCCAAGAACGAGGAGCGCCAGGAATAGCCTCCCAAGGCATAGCCCGTTATCCCCCCGCCCAGTTCGTGGTTGAAGTTCAAGGCAGGATTCACCACCCACCGCGGTGCGCCGACGACTTGCTCGCCGGTCAAGTTGCACATGACCTGACCCGCAAGCGTCGACTCGATCGAGCAAGGTGCGTTCGCATACGAGGTATAGACCGCGTCATTGTAGGAGGCGTTTAAGTCGAACGACAGCCAATCGATCGGCTTGGTCGTGAACTCTGTCTCCACGCCGCGTGTGCGCACGCCCCCGACATTCGCGAGCGTCTGCACGATGACTCCCGGTGAGCTTTGCTCAAGCTGCGTCGCTTGGTAGTTCTTGACGACCGTCCAGAAAAGATTCAGGTTGAAGAGAATCTTCTGATCGAGCCACGTGGACTTCAACCCCAGCTCGTAGTCATTCGCCGTCTCGGGCGCGACGTAGAGTGAGGACACGCTCAGGTTCCCCGCCGGCACCGACTCATTGATACGCCAGCCTTTGCGCCGTGTGTGGCCGATACGTAGCCGAGGAGATCCCGATCCAATTGAAAACCCAAGCTCCCGAGCGCTTGGACGTTGTTGTTGGTGATTCGGAGGTCTCCCGAGCTATACGCGGGCAGAACGAGATCGATCCCGGTTGCGCCGCTCGGCGGGTTACGCTCGATGTGACTCGTCTGGTCCTCCTGAGTATCCCGAATACCCGCCGTCAGGCTCCATTGCTTCGTGATGTGCCAAGTGGCTTGTCCAAAGACCGCGTAACTTTCAGTTTCGGGGTATGCGCGCACCTGGGAATAAGCGCCGTCGTAGAAGGGTGATAGCCCGTACAGGGCGTGCGCCGCGGGTCCGTACTGCGCAAAGTTGAGATTCCTCTGGTATTGATAGAAGTAGTAGAGGCCGGCCACCCACTCGATAGGGCCGCCGGTCGGCGATGCGAGGCGGATCTCCTGGCTCCATTGCTCATCATCCACCTCTTGTCCGAGATTAACGATCGCAGAGACGCTGGTACTGTCGTAGTCGTTCGTCGGCAGGTACTGCCACGAGCGATAGGCGGTGATGGACGTGAGGTTATAGCCGCCCTCCAAGCGCGAGTTTACCTGCACCGATCCGCCGCCTTGACGCACGCGCACGTACTGCGGGTCGTTGATGCTGGTCGACAGGAGAAATTTGGATCGTAGATTTCGGTGGCGTCGGCCGCCGCGAGATGGGCTTTGAGCAAGGCGCCGTTGTTCGGGCCGACGTTGTACAGCACGGGAACGCAGCACGGGGAATTCTCTTCCTCGTAGTCGGCGATCGCTCGCACCGAGAGCGCATCGCCCAGTATGAACAGAAGCTGTCCACGCAGGCCTCCGCGATCGACCCCGTTCAATCGACGACCGTCCGTCACATCATCGACAAAACCGTCCCGATAGGTCTTGGAATACGTGATCCGCCCCGCGAGTGTGTCGTCATCGATTGGACCCGTTAGCGTCCCGCGGACTTGGTAGTAGCCGTAGCTGCCGGCCGAGGTCTCGATCGCTCCGCCCGGCGTGAAACTCGGCGCGTTGGTGCTCAAGTTGAGCACACCGGCGGTGGTGTTCTTTCCGAAAAGAGTCCCCTGCGGTCCACGCAGGAGCGAGACTTGCTCCAAGTCGATCAAATCCTGATTCGCCATACCCGGTCGACCCAGATAGACATCATCGAGATAGATCCCGACGCTCGATTCCAGACCGTCGTTGGCCGGATTGTTGCCCAGCCCGCGCACCGCAATGCTCGTCTGCCGAGGATTCGCGAACTGAACATTCAAGCTCGGCATTCGATCGTTCAGGTCTTCGAGCCGGTAGACCCCGCTCTGATCGAGCGCGGTCCCGCTCAACGCCGTGATCGGTATCGGCACATCTTGCGCGTTCTCGGCGCGCCGACGCGCGCTCACCACGACCTCATCCAGTCTGGCATGGCTGTCACCCGCACCCGCTGGAGGGGTATCGGTGGCGGCGGCGTCATTCGGTTCGGCCATGCCCGAGCCCCACCGGCGCAGGGACGAGCGCGGCGACCCACGCCGCCATCCCAGCGACTACGAGAGATCCTCGGCACAGAAACATCTCGAGTGAGGTCCCAGCTCAGCGCACCCTCCCCTGCCAGCCCGCTCGTCATCTGCGTTGCAGTTTACCAATACCCCGTGTGACCCGTTCTTGCCTGCACGGCCGGTTGATTGCCACGAAGGTTGGCCTGAAGGTTCGCGTGGTCAAAGTCGCATAGCCCTGGGACGCAACTTTCGAACGCGGCTTTGCCATCGTCGGTCGGGTACACGCGACGTGGCTTGCCGGATGAAGCCAACCGGTCTAGCTGACTCTGTTGGTCCTTGAATCGGAGGAATTGCGCTGCAAGGCGTTGCCGGTCGGCGAGGAGCTCGTTTTTGGAGAAGTTGCGATTTTGGTTCCCTCGGCGGCCATTCACGACAGGCGGCGGAGGGAGCGGCAGTTCAATCGAACTCGGAAGCGCGCCGCCAGTACTCGCCCGGACGTATGATCGGAATTGCCTGGATCGTTTGCATATCAAGAAGATCGCGATCGACGCTGATTAGTACGACGCGCATTCACCGGCAACCGCAGTGCCCAGTACCGGTACGTCGGCAGGGTCTCGACACAGGTCTGACGGCAAATCGGCCGGCCGAACGGACAATGCTGACTCCCTC
>CAWDFR010000004.1:0-56104 GCA_963801685.1 uncultured Gammaproteobacteria bacterium | reverse complement strand
ATCCCAGTCGATACACCGGAGTTGACCGTCGCGCGCCGCGCATTGAAGTCGGGCCCAATGGGCTGCCGCTGCCGCGCGAAGCGTACAAGCCCGGTGGGCGTCATGCGGCGATCACCAACAGCCTCTACAGCTGGCACAGCTACAAGAACTGGGCCGACAAGGTCCGGGGCAACTGGGAAGAGAAAAAGTAGCCGCGGGCGGATGGCCCCGGTCGGGCGGCCGCGGGTGGCCAGCCTCAGGCGGTCTCGGGCAGCGAATTGATGCCGGCACCAGGCCGCGCCAACCCTTCTTTGGCCTTGAGCCAGTCGAGGAGCGGCGCCCAATCCGCAAGATCCTGAGCCACCAGATGAGGCTTCATCTCGTGCAGACCCACGCCTTGCTCAGCGGCGCGCACATAGTTCTGCGAGTCGCGTAAGGTCGCGATGACGGGAATGCGCAGCGTCTCGAGGAAGCGCATGAGGGATTGATAGATGACGGTGTTGCGCCGGACGCGGTTGGCGATCACGCCGATACGATTCTCGTCGCGCCGTACCTTCGCGATCAGCAATAAATCGGCGATGCATCTCGAGCACGCATGGATGTCGATGTCCGAGGGCAGCACCGGCACGATGATCGCGTCGGCGCTCTTGGTCATCTCCGGCATCTGCTGCGCCGGGACCGCGGCGGGTGTATCGACCACGACATGAGCAGCGTCGGCGGGTACGCGCATCTGCCAGGCGCGAGTCATGCGGTTGTTGCGCTCGAACGTCGCGATGCCATGTATGAAGGCTTGCTCGGGCTTGCGCTTCTTGAGCCAGCGGGTGCTCGAGCCCTGGGGATCATCATCGGAGAGCAGGGGATGGTCGCCCTGACTCGCGAAGTAACTGGCGAGATTGGTGGCTATCGTCGTTTTACCCGAGCCCCCTTTAGGGTTCAGGACGAGAATGCGCTGCATTGGCGACAGAGCCTACGCAGGCGACCTCGCCCTGGCAAGTATGTGACTGCACTCACGGCTCCCACCGTCGCGAGCAGCTTATGCTGCCTGCATGGAGTGGGTATTGCAGGTCGCCGATGAGCTGGACGACGTGCTCGGGCTGTTGCGGCACGGTTGGCTGGGTGTCGCCGCCGGGCTCGATTCCCGGATGCTGGCCGGTGCGGGCACCGCCGCGGCCCTGGCCGGATGCACGCTCGGCGCCGAGCCCGTGCTGCTCGGCGTGACGGCGATCACCGCCAACCTGGCCGCCCTCGCCGAGATCCGCAGCGCTCGCCGCGCCGTCCGCGCTTGAGACTGCGCCCGCCCTGAGCCAGCGAGCGGCGTGAGGCTGCGCCTGAAATCCTTTACCATGCGCGCATGGCATACCTCCCTCGCCGTTTCCTTCCGATTGCAATCGCTTGGCTTGTCGCGGGCGCGTTGCTCGGTTGCAAGCCTGCGTCGAATAACACACCCGCCGCGACTGCGAGCGCTGTGAGTACCCTCGAGACAACCGATCTCGCGCGCGGCGCGGGCGCCGCGGTCGCTGCCGGGCAATTTGCCGTCGTGCAGTACACCGGCTGGCTGTACGAGCCGTCGGCGCCGGATCACAAGGGCAAGGAGTTCGACAGCTCGTTGAAGGGCGGCACGCCGTTCCGCTTCCAGTTGGGCGCCGGCCAGGTGATCAAGGGATGGGATCAAGGCGTGACCGGCATGCAGATAGGCGGGAAGCGCCGGCTGGTCATACCGGCGGACCTCGCGTACGGCGACCGTGGCGCGGGCGATGTCATTCCGCCCGGCGCAACGCTCGTGTTCGAGGTGGATCTCGTAGGCATCGAGTGACCCTCGTGTGAGTATCGGGGGGCGCGAGCGGCTCGAGATTTCGGGCCCTGCCGGAGTCCTCGAGGCGATTGCCCACGAGGCCGAGGGCGTCGCGCAGCCGCTGTACGGGATCGTGTGCCATCCGCATCCCTTGTTCGGCGGCACCATGGACAACAAAGTCGTGTACACCGTCGCACGCGCACTGCAAACCTCAGGCATCGCCACCCTGCGCTTCAACTTCCGAGGCGTCGGTGCGAGCGCAGGCACCTACGATGAGGGTGCCGGCGAGACGCAGGATGCGGCGGCAGTGGCGGACTTCGGCGCGGCGCACTGGCCGAATCGGCGTCTAATCCTGGCGGGATTCTCGTTCGGCGCCTTCGTGGCGCTGCGCCTGGCGCTCGCCCGCGACGCGGCGCGGCTGATCACTGTGGCGCCGCCGGTGGGCCGGTTCGATTTTTCCGAGTTGCATGCCCCGGCGTGCCCGTGGCTCGTGGTGCAGGGCGATGCGGACGATGTAGTGGATCCGAGTGCCGTCATCGCCTGGGTGACACGGCAGAACCCTGCACCGGAGCTGCGGGTCGTCCCCGGAGTGGGGCATTTCTTCCACGGGCATCTCGCCGAATTGCGCGACACCGTGATCGAGACACTCCGGAGCGGCTGATTTCGCCCAACCGCCCCGGATGTGGGAATTCGCCTAGTTCACCATTTCCTTGAGGGTCTTGAGCGCGGCGATGCGCACCTTCTTGCTCGCCGGCTTGGCCTTGAACATCATCTTCTCGCCGTTGAACGGATTGATGCCTTCGCGCGCCTTGGTCGCCGGCTTCTTCACCACTTTCATCTTCAGCAAGCCGGGCATCGTGAACAAGCCGTGACTGCGCAGGCTCTTCTTGATGGCGCCGCCCAGCGAGTCAAATACGGCTCCGACCTGCTTCTTCGAGAGCTCTGTTTCCTTCGAAATGGTAGCGAGAATTTCAGACTTGGTCGGTGCTGCATTCTTTTTCGCCATATTAAATCTCCTGCTGTTTGTTTGCGAACCGGGTACTCGATCCCCAGAATTTCAACTCGGCGCCGAAAATAACATAGAAAAAAGCCGATGTTTAGCGCAATCGCGAAAAAATTTCGTGCGCTCGAGCGTCTGCGAGCCTGGTTTTTAAGGGTTCCGCGCCGCTGCGGCCGTGCCGGCCAATCGCGCGGCAGCACGAAGGCTCTACATTTCAGGCACGTAGGACCGCATGTTCAACGCAGTAATATCAGTAGCGCGCCGATCGCGATCGATACCCAGAGGAACGAGAAGTCGATCTGACCGATCGGTGGGATCACGCGCCGCACGCGGCGCAGGATCGGCTCGCACAGCTGTGCAAGCAAGCGAATCCCCGGCGCGTAGCCGCTCGGCGACACGAAAGTCGCGATCCAGTACAGGAGCATCGCGAACAGGTAGATCTTGAGCACCATCCCGACCAGCTCTTTCAGCGTGATGAGCGTGAAGCCGAGCGGATCGACGATCCATACGCCCTGCAGCGCATACAGCGCCTCGGTGCGCAAAGCGGCGATCAGCAGGATGGACACGATGGTGGCCGTGTCGATCTTGCCGATGGGCGGCAGGAGCCGCCGCAGGGGCCGAATCAGCCAATTGGTGATGCGCACGATGGCATCGGCCATCGGATCGCGAAAATCGGCCCTGACGAGCTGGAATAGAAAGCGCAGCACGAACGCCAGCAGCAACAGCCACAGCAACATGTCGACGATGAATCGGATCGCTTCCATCGGCGCGCTGCCTTAAGGGTTGCCGAATTCGGCGGCGAGCTCGGCGGACCGTCGATCCGCCGCCGCGACCGCGTGGGCCACGGTGGCGCGCAGGCCCGCGGCATCGAGCACGGCGAGCGCCGCGGCGGTCGTGCCGCCCTGGGAGGTCACTTGCTCGCGCAGCACCGCGAGCGGCTCGTGGGACTCTCGCGCCATGCGTGCGGCACCGTAGGCGGTCGCCAGGGTCAGCTTGTGCGCGATGTCGTTCGGCAGCCCGCGCTCGTGCGCCGCCGCCTCGAGCGCTTCCATGAACAGAAAGAAGTACGCCGGGCCCGAGCCGGACAGCGCGGTCACCGTGTCCATCTGGGATTCGTGCTCCACCCAGACCGTTGCGCTGACGGCGGCCATGATGGACTCCGCCAGCGCTCTGCCGGCGGCGCCGACGGCCGGCGGGGCGTACAGGCCGGTGGCGCCGAAGCCGCTCAGGGCCGGCCGATTCGGCATGGTGCGCACGATGGGGATGTGGGCGCCGAACCAGCGCGACAGTGCGGCATGCGGGATGCCCGCGGCGACCGAGATGAGCAACGGCTTGGCGTTCTCGACGGTGGCTTTCAGCGCGAGGCACACGGGGCGCATCTGCTGCGGCTTCACCGCGAGGATCACCGCTTCGGCGCCCGTCGCGGCGCTCGCGTTGTCGGGCGCGCGCAGGATCCCGTAGGTTCGCGCGAGCCGGTCGAGCTGCTCCGCGCTCGGGTCGGCGACCACGATGCGACCGCTGGGCAATCCCTGCCGGATCAGGCCGCCGATGAGCGCGGCGGCCATGTTGCCGCCGCCGATGAATGCGAGTCTGCGTATATCGATCATGTGCGCTGCGTCTCCTTTATCGGCTACCGAACAGCGCCGTGCCGATACGCACGTGCGTCGCGCCTTCCGCGATGGCCGCCTGAAAGTCGGCGCTCATCCCCATGGACAGTGTATCCAGCTCGAGGCCTTGCGAGTTCAGCTCCTCGAGGTGCCGGCGCAACTGCGCGAACAGCGCGCGCTGCGAGGACTCGTCCGGCAGCGCCGGCGGCAGGCACATGAGACCGCGGAGCTCGAGCCTCGGAAGCTCCGCAACGGCGTGGGCGAGCTCGGCGAGCGCCGCCGGCTCGACGCCCCCCTTGCCGGGCTCATCGACGAGGGTCACCTGGATGCACACCTTCAAGGACGGGGCATGGAAGGGCCGCTGCTCCGACAGGCGCCGCGCAACGCTCATGCGGTCGAGGCTGTGCACCCAGGCGAACCGCTCCGCCACCGGCCGGGTCTTGTTCGACTGCAGCGCTCCGATGAAATGCCACCGCACGGGGAGGCCCTCGAGCTCGTCCATCTTGCCCAGGGCCTCTTTCACATAGTTTTCGCCGAAATCCGTGACGCCCAACGTGGCGGCCTGCCTCACATATTCGGCAGCCTTGTCCTTCGTAACCGCGACCAGAGTCACGGAGGCGGGGTCGCGCCCCGCCGCCTCGGCAGCGTGGGCGATTTGAGCGCGGATGCGGCTCACCGGAACCGTCAAATTCTGCGGGCCAATTAACATATTGGGTAGGGATACCCTCTTATATACTGACTAGTGGTCGAAGAGGGCCGAACTGAGGAGCCGTAAATGGCGGTTGATATTGCGCAGCTTCTCGCCTTTGCGGTGAAGAACAACGCATCGGACCTGCATCTCTCGGCGGGCGTGCCGCCCATGATTCGCGTAGACGGCGACATGAAGCGCGTGAATATGCCGGCGCTCGTGCATAAGGAAGTGCACAGCATGGTGTACGACATCATGAATGACAAGCAGCGCAAGGCCTTCGAAGAGTTCTTCGAGACCGACTTTTCATTCGAGATCCCGAAGCTCGCCCGCTTCCGCGTGAACGCCTTCAATCAGAACCGCGGCGCAGGCGCCGTGTTCCGCAACATTCCCTCGACCATCCTGTCGCTGGACGAGCTGAATGCTCCCAAGACTTTCAAAGACCTATGCATGCTGCCGCGGGGACTCGTGCTGGTGACCGGCCCGACCGGATCGGGCAAGTCGACCACGCTCGCCGGCATGGTCAATCACTGCAACGACAATCGTCCGGACCATATCATCACCATCGAGGATCCGATCGAGTTCGTGCACGAAAGCAAGCGCTGTCTCGTCAATCAGCGCGAAGTGCATCGCGACACGCTGGGGTTCACCGAGGCCCTGCGCTCGGCGTTGCGCGAGGACCCCGACGTCGTGCTGGTGGGCGAAATGCGCGACCTGGAAACCATCCGCCTCGCGCTCACCGCCGCCGAAACCGGACATCTGGTGTTCGGCACCCTGCACACGAGCTCCGCAGCCAAGACCATCGACCGCATCGTCGACGTGTTTCCGGCCGCCGAGAAGGATATGGTGCGTGCGATGATGTCGGAGAGCTTGCGCGCCGTGATATCCCAGACCCTCATGAAGCGTGTCGGCGGCGGACGGATCGCGGCGCACGAGATCATGATCGGCACCCCCGCCATCCGCAATCTCATCCGCGAGGGCAAGATTGCGCAAATGTATTCCGCCATCCAGACCGGCGGGGCGCAGGGCATGCAGACCCTCGATCAATGCCTCCAGGACATGGTGCAGAAGGGCGTGGTGAGCCGCGAAGAGGCCAAGTACAAGGCGCAGAACAAGGACAGCATCTAACAGGACCCACCATGGACCGCGAACAATCGATACGTTTGATGCAGGATCTGCTCCGGCGCATGGTCGAGAAGAAGGGCTCGGATCTGTTCATCACCGCCGGATTTCCGCCCGCCATCAAGGTCGACGGCGAGATCCGGCCGCAATCCGACCGCTCGTTGAGCGGCGAGCAGAGCGCGAGCCTGGTGCGCGCCATCATGAACGACCGGCAGACGAAGGAGTTCGACGCGTCCAAGGAGTGCAATTTCGCGATCGCGCCGCCGGGCATCGGCCGCTTCCGCGTGAGCGCGTTCGTGCAGCAGGGGTTCACCGGAGCCGTGCTGCGCACGATCAACGCCAAGATCCCGACGCTCGAGGAGCTCGAGCTGCCGCCCATCCTGAAGGAAGTGGTGCTTTCCAAGCGCGGCTTCGTGCTGCTGGTGGGAGGCACCGGATCGGGAAAATCCACCTCGCTCGCCGCCATGGTCGGCTACCGCAACGAGAAGACGCGCGGCCACATCGTGACCATCGAGGACCCCGTGGAGTACGTGCACGCCCATAAGGGCTGCGTGGTCACGCACCGCGAAGTCGGCGTCGATTGCGAGAGCTGGCATCTCGCCCTCAAGAATACGCTGCGTCAGGCGCCCGATGTGATCCTCATCGGCGAGATCCGCGATCGCGAGACCATGGAGTACGGCATACAGTTCGCCGAAACGGGCCACCTCGTGCTCGCCACCCTGCATGCGAACAGCTCGAACCAGGCGCTCGATCGCATCATCAACTTCTTTCCGGAGGAGCGCCGCGAGCAGCTGCTCATGGACCTGTCGCTCAATATCCGGGCACTCATATCGCAGCGCCTCATTCCGCGCGAGGCCGGCGCGGGGCGTATCGCCGCGATGGAGATCATGCTCGCCTCGCCGCTCATCTCGGACTTGATCTTCAAGGGAGAGGTCGCCAAGATCAAAGATGTCATGTCGCGCTCCAACCGTCTGGGCATGAAGACGTTCGATCAGGCGCTGTTCGATCTGTACGAGGCGGGCCTCATATCCTACGAGGACGCCCTGCGCAATGCGGACTCGAAGAACGAGCTGCGCCTGCGCGTGAAGCTCGAGAGCAAGCGCGAGATGAAGAACCCCGAGGACGGGGGCGCGTCGCTGCAGATTCTCGAGGAAGAGGAAGGACAGGTGTTCTAGCGCATGATTCCCGCCTCAACCACGCAGGCTCAGGTGATGAACACCAAGCCGCTGTTCAAGCTCATGGTCGAGAAGAAGGCTTCGGACCTCTTCTTCAGCTGCAACGCCCCCGTCAAGATCAAGATCGAGGGCAAGATCTTCCCGGTGAACAAGCAGGTCTTGAGTCCCGAGACGGTGCGCCAGGCGGCGCTCGGACTCATGACCGCCGAGCAGATCGAGTACTTCAACGAAGAGCTGGAGATCGACTTCGCGCTGTCCGAGCCGGGGCTTGGCCGCTTCCGCGTCAACGTGTTCTACCAGCGCGGCTATCCCGCCATGGTGTTGCGCTACATCACGGCGGAAATGCCGCGGCTCGAGGACCTCGGCATGCCGGAGATCCTGAAAGAGCTGGTGATGCTGAAGCGCGGGCTCATCTTGATGGTGGGCGCGGCCGGCGCGGGCAAGTCGACGACGCTCGCCGCGATGATCAATCACCGCAACGAGACCTCGTCGGATCACATCTTGACCATCGAGGATCCGATCGAGTTCTTGCACTCGAACAAGAAGTCGATCGTGAACCAGCGCGAGGTGGGAATCGACACCAAGTCGTTCGCCCGCGCGCTGCGCAGCGCCGTGCGCGCGGCGCCCGATGTGATCCTGGTCGGCGAGATCCGCGACCGCGAGACCATGGAGGCGGCCCTCGCACTCGCCGGCACCGGCCATTTGTGCATCGCCACCCTGCATGCCAACAATTGCGCGGAAACGCTCGACCGCATCATCAACCTGTTCCCGCAGGACCAGCACACTCAGATCTTCCTGGATCTCTCGCAATACCTGCGCGCCATCCTGTCGCAGCGCCTGGTCGTATCGAAGACCGGCTCGCGGGTCGCCGCCTCGGAAGTGATGGTGAACACGCCGCACATCTCGGAGCTCATCAAGAAGGGCGACGTCGTCGGGGTGAAGGAAGCGATCACCACCGGCACCGAGCGCGGCATGCTGAGTTTCGATGCCTCGCTCTACAACCTGATGCGGGAAGGCCGCATCGACCTCGAGGAAGCGCTCGCGAGCGCCGACTCGCGCACCAATCTCGAAGCGAAGATCAATTTCGGCTGAGATGCCGGGCCATGCAGGCCGGGCGCCGCCGGACCTAGCCGGCTGCGGGTTGCCCGGGCGCCGCCGCCGCTTCGCTCGAGGCCTGCGCACCCGAGCGGCACAGAACCAGGTTCCCTTCGAGCTCGCGCGTGCTCACATCCCACCCGAAGCGCAGCGCATGCTGCCGGCAGTTTTCCGGATCGAGCGTGAGGGCTCGCAGCGCCGCACGGTGTAGATCGGTATCGAGCGCCCCGGTGAGGCCGTCGGTGATCACGTCGATCGGCCCGGTGACGGGATAGGCGGCCACCGGCACCCCGCACGCCATGGCCTCGAGATTCACCAGGCCGAAGGTATCGGTGCGGCTCGGGAACACCATGACGTCGGCCGCGGCGAGATAGCGCGCGAGATCCTCGGCAAAGCGATAGCCGGCGAACCGCACGCCCGGGTATTGCGCCTCGAGACGCGCGCGCTCGGGGCCGTCGCCGATCACGATCTTGCTGCCGTGCCAGGGCATCTTGAGAAATGCCTCGATGTTCTTCTCGACCGCCACGCGTCCGACATAGGCGGCCACGGGCCGCGGCAGGTCGAGGAAATCCTTCGGCCCGGGCTTGAACACACAGGTGTCGACGCCGCGCCGCCAGGTCACGATGTTCTTGAATCCGTGCGACTCGAGATCGCGCTGCACCGTCGGGGTCGAGACCATGCAGCGCACGCCGGCACTGTGGAACCAGCGCAGGGCGCGATAGGAAGCGATGAGTGGAACCGGGAATCGCGCGCGCAGATACTGGGGAAACTGCGTGTGGTAGGACGTCGTGAAGCGCAACCCGCGCCGTACGCAATATCTCCGGGCCGAGATCCCGAGCGGTCCCTCCGTCGCGATGTGCAGGCACTGCGGCGCGAACGCGGCGATGGCCCGAGCGACGTTCCGGCCCGGAAAAAGCGACAGCCGGATCTCGGGATAGGTGGGACAGGCGATGCTACGGAAGTCCCGCGGGGTGAGCATGCGCACTTCGTGGCCGAACCGGCCCAGCCACGCCGCGGTTTGAGCCAATGTGCGGACGACGCCGTTGGTCTGCGGAAACCATGCATCGGTGACGATCATGACTCTCATGCCGGGGGTGAAGGGTCGCATCGCCCTGTGACGAAGAGATGACCGGCCAGGAAAGCTTTTCTTACAGTCTTCCGTTGTTTTTCACGGTCTTGCGGCAATTTTTTACGGTTCTGCGACGTCCGTACGGCGTAAGGGCGTGTTTGTAATAGGCTTGTAACGTATTTCCTATATTTGCTACATGACGATTACGAATGCCGTTTCACTTATTGGAGCCCGCATGCACAAGTTTTTGACGGAACTGCGCACTCAGCGATGGGATGACCACCGCTTCTACCACCACAGCCGCATCAATCAGTCGCTCCACCTCTTGAGCGCCGTCAGTTTTCTGGCCGCCTACATCATGATGTTCAAGGATCCGGTGGCCGCCGCTCTCATAGGGTGGCTGGTCTCCATGGTCAGCCGCCAGTCGGGGCATTTTTTCTTCGAGCCGAAAGGGTACGACGAAGCCAACCAGGTGACGCACGAGTACAAAGAAGAGATCAAGGTGGGATACAACCTGCGGCGCAAGGTGATCCTGCACGCCGTGTGGGCGGCGGTTCCCGTGATCCTCTGGTTGAACCCGACCTTCTTCGGGTTCGCCAAGCCCTGGAACGGCGGCGAGGAGTTCGTGCGCCGCGTGGGCGAGATCTGGCTGTTCCTGGGGATAGGCGCGCTGCTGTTCCGCACCGTGCATCTGTTCTTCCTGCGGGACGTGCAAACGGGCCTGGTCTGGCTCACGAAGATCCTCACCGATCCTTTCAACGACGTGAAACTCTACTGCAAGGCGCCGCTTTATCTGCTGCGCGGCGAACTGATCGAGGAGCCCGAGAGCCACGGCGAGCGCGCTTGAAGTATTTCCTTGAGGACGCGTCGACGCAGGGACTTGTTGGTGGTGGCGGGCTCGGCCCACCACCACTGATCTCTCTGCATCGAGCGCGCCGCGCCGACGATGCGTTCGGCGACCTCCGCGAAATCCGCCGGCGTGTAATTCAAGCTGAATATCAGCCGCCCCGTACCGACCCAACTCAGGGCGATGCCCGCTTCGCGTAAGTAGTATTGAAACATCCAGTTGTAGCGCGATGGCTGCGTGTAGCAGATGGTCCATATCGTGGACAGGTTCGCGACCCTGACGGGCAGACGCTCCGTGCTCAGCCGCTCATTGAGACTGCGGGCGCGCTCGTTCCAAACGGCGTCGAGATCGCGATACAGCGAGGAGAGCGGCTCACCGTCCAGGCGCTCGAGGAACTCACGCATCGCGCCCATCACGTAAGGATGCGAGTTGAACGTGCCCCGCGCGAAGCAGATATCCGCGGGCCGGTCCTCGCGGAAGCGCCGCATGAATTCGGCCCGTCCGCAGAGAACGCCGACCGGCAACCCTCCCGCCACCGTCTTGCCGTAGGTGACCATGTCGGCGCGCACACCGAAGTACTCCTGCGCGCCGCCGCGCGCGAGCCGGAAGCCCACGAACACCTCGTCGAAGATCAGCACGATGCGGCGCTCGCTGCAAACCGCGCGCAACTTCTCGAGCCATGCACGGAAGCCTTCGCGGTCGAAAGCGGCGCTCCGGCCGCTGTCGATGAGAGCGGAATCGCCCGGTGCATTGGCATTCGGATGCAGCGCCTGCAGGGGATTGACCAGCACGCAGGCGATGTCGCGGCGGCTGCGCAGGACCTTGAGAGACCTCTCGTCCATATCCTCGAGCGTGTAAGTCTCGTGCGCGGCGAGGGGATTGCCCACGCCCGGCTGCACGTCGCCCCACCAGCCGTGATAGGCGCCGCAGAAGCGCACCAGGTGGCTGCGTCCCGTGTGGTAGCGGGCGAGCCGCACCGCCTGCATGACCGCCTCGGTCCCCGACATGTGAAACGAGATCTCGTCCATGCCGGAGATCTCGAGCAGGCGGCGCACGTTGTACTCGAGGACCGGATGATAGCCCCCCAGCACGGGGCCGAGATCACGCACACGCTCGCTGCCGCGCGCGATGCACTCTTTGTAGAAGTCGTAGCCGAACACGTTCACGCCGTACGAGCCCGTCAGATCGTAGAAGCGGTTGCCGTCGACGTCGGTGATGGTGACGCCTGCGGTCGATTCCACGAACGCGCCGATCTTCATGTGCTCGCGCACGAAGCGGCTGAACTGAAACGGTATGCGGTAGCGGCTGGTGAACTTCAGATCCGAGATCGCATCGATCACCGCGGCGGTCAGCGCGGCATTCTTCGGGCTCCGCGCTTGGAGCGTCGCGGCGAGCCGCATGAAGGCCCCGCGCCGCGCGGCGGCGATCTCCTGCGGCGCCCCATCGGCCCGAAAAATGCGCTCCTCGCCGTACTCGTAGTAGGGGACGAGGCCCGCGAAGCGCCGCGCCATCCGCGCGTGACCCGCGAGCGAGCGGTGCTTCGCGCGCGAGAGCTGCAGGCGCACCCACGCTTTGCGCAAAATGAATACGAGCGCGCAGGCGCCCAGCACGTACCAAATGATGTGATCCGCCATGGTTTGCCTCGCTGTGCCGCAATGGCTCGGCGCGCACTTTATTGCAGCCGAGTGACATTGAGATGACTGCGCGCTCCCTCATCGATCGCATCGTCCAGCAGGAAGACATCAATTTCTTCCTGACCAACCGCATCCCACGGCGCCGGCTGACGCAGCTCATGGGATACTTAAGCCGGATCGAGCAGCCGTGGCTGTGTGCGGCCGGTATCTCTTTGTGGCGCCTGTTCAGCGATCTCGACCTCGGCGAGGCCGAGGAGAAGCACTTCAAGAGCCTGCACGCCTGCTTCACCCGGCGGCTGAAGGAGGGCGCGCGTCCGATCGACGGCGATGCCGCGCATCTCGCGAGCCCCTGCGATGCCTTGGTCGGTGCATGTGGCCATATCGCCGAGGGCACCGTGCTGCAGGCGAAGGGATCTCCTTACCTGCTCGCGGAACTGCTGTGCGATGAGGACCTCGCGCACTACTACCGGGGCGGCGAGTTCGCAACGCTGCGTCTCACCTCGAGCATGTACCATCGCTTCCACGCGCCCTACGACTGCCGCGTGGAGCAGATCGATTACATCTCGGGCGACATCTGGAACGTGAACCCGATCGCGCTCCAGCGCGTCGAGCGACTGTATTGCAAGAACGAGCGCGCGGTGATCCGCTGCCGTCTGCCGTCGGGCGCCCTGCTCACGCTGGTGCCGGTCGCGGCGATCCTGGTGGCCAGCATCCGTCTGAAGTTTCTCGACGTGCGTCTGCACTTGAAGTACCGGGGCCCGAACCGCATCCCGTGCGCCGCAACGCTCCGCAAGGGCGAGGAGATGGGTTGGTTCGAGCAGGGCTCGACCATCATCGTGCTCGCGCCGCGGGGCCTGGAGCTGTGTGCGCGGTGGCGCGAAGGCGGCAGGATCCGCATGGGCGAGGCATTGATGCGCGCCGCAGCCGATTCAGGCTGACGGGGGCTAGCGCGAAAACTCCGCGACGACGGCGCTGATGGCCGCGGGCTGGGTGACCATATCGGAATGGCCCATGCCGGGGACAGTCGACACCGCGATGTCCGGGCGCTGCGCCTGGAACTCGGCACGCATCCGGTCGGCGACGAAGAGCTGATCGGCCGCGCCCACATACACGTGCATCGGCCGGTCGACCGCGCGGATGTCGGCGAGATAGTCGGCGTGCGGCTGGAAGTTGCGCGCCAGGCGCCATGAGTAGCTGGTGGTCACCGTGGAGACATTTGCGGGGACCGCAAAGCTGACGACCGGCAGTCCGTCCCAATGGTGCACGCCGAGCGCATTGAGAATGGTCAGCCCGATGATTCTCCCGGTCGACACCGCCGTCCAGGCTTGCAGGCGAGGCGCGGAGCCCGAAGGCGCCCCGCCCGCAGACGCTGTGCCGGCGGGTGCGCTGGGCGCCGGGTCGTCCCCGCCTCGCAAGGAGGGCGCGTTATATTTCAGGTAAGGAGAGAGCAGGATATAGCGATCGAACGATTGCCCCAGCGGGCGCTCCGCGGCAACTCGCAGGGCAAAGCCGCCGCCGGAGGAGAAGCCGACCAGAGTCCACTGCGCCGAACCCTGCTCGGGGCGGACTGTGCGCATGAAATCGGCGAGATCGTCTTCGAGTTGTCCGACATAGGCGATGTCGCCATGCGGGCGATCGGCACCATGCCCGCGGATATCCGGTACGTACACCGTGACGCCCGCAGCTTGCAGCGCAAGTGCCAGAGGGTGCATGTCGAGACTGCTTCCGGAAGAGCCGTGGATGAGCACGGCGGCGCGCTGCTCGCCCGCCGGATATTCTCTGAAGGAGAGCTGCGCGCCGTCGCGGGCACGATAAGTGCGCAACGGCGGCAGGCCATGCGCGTCGATCGATGCGAAGGGCTGAGTGAGGGCGGTATCCACCGGCGGCGGGCGGGCGGTACCGAAGGCGAGCAAGCCGGCGATCACGCCGCACCACACGAGGACGTAGAGGCAGAGGCGGCGCGCCAGTTTCGCGGCGGTCAAAGCGGCCTGCGATGCCGGGTGAGCGTCGCCGCGATCGAGGCCAGCACGGCCATGCGCACGGCGACGCCATTGTTCACTTGCTCGCGGATCAGCGAGCGCGGGCCGTCGGCCACCTCCGAGGAGATCTCGACGCCGCGGTTCATGGGCCCGGGGTGCATCACCAGCACGTCGGGCGAGGCGAGCCTCACGCGTCTTGAGTCCAGGCCGTACTCCTGGAAATAGGCGGCGTCGTCGAGCGCGGCGGCCTGGGCCATGCGCTCCTTCTGAATGCGCAGCATGATGATGACGTCGGCGCCATCGATGCCGTCCTCGACCCGCGTGAAGCGCAGTGCGCCCTGGAACTCGTCCTCTGTGGGCAAGAGCGATCGGGGGGCCACCAGGCGGATGTCCGTGGTGCCCAAGGTCTTGAGCGCGCGCGCGGTGGAGCGCGCGACCCGCGAGTGCTTGATGTCGCCGACGATCGCCACCTTCAGTCCGCTGAAGCGGCGCCGATGGCTGCGGATGGTGAGGGCGTCGAGCAACCCTTGAGTCGGGTGCGAGATGTGCGCTTCGCCCGCGCTGATGACCGAGACGTGCGGGGCGACATGGTCGATCAAGAACTCCGGCATGCCGGCCTCGGAATCGCGGATCACGAAGACGTCCGTATTCATCGCCTCGAGGGTATAAATCGTGTCCAGCATCGTCTCGCCCTTCACGCGCGAGCTCGACTGCGTGTCGAGGTTGAGGACATGCGCGCCGAGGCGCCGGCTCGCAAGGTCGAACGATGCGCGCGTGCGGGTGCTCGGCTCGAAGAACAGGTTGGCGAGCGTCATCCCCGCAAGCTCGCGCCCCTCGTAGGCGGGTTGTCCCGGAAATCGGCGGTAGCTCTCCGCCCGATCGAGAATTGCGGTCAGCGCTTCGCGGGTCAATCCGTCGAGCGAGATGAGATGGCGCAGCCCCCCGGCACCGTCGGTTTGTGCACGCATTCGCGCCTCATTTTATTTGGCTGAACCATCGTTCCAAAATGACCCGGGCTGCCCCCGCGTCGACGTCGCTCTTGGCGACCCGCCGCTTGCGCAGGCCCGATGCCCGGGCTTGCTTCAAACGATCAAGGGCCTCGATCGAGGAGTAGCGCTCGTCGACCAGCTCGACGGGCAGCGCGTAGCGCGCCGCGAGCGCGCCCGCGAAGCTGCGCGCGCGCGCGGCGGCGGCACTCTCGGAATCGTCGACATTATACGGCAGGCCGACCACCAGCACGCCGGGCCGCCATTCCCGGATCACTGCGTCGATCGCCTCCCAGGGGACGCCATGGGACCGCCCGTTGAGCGTGCGGGCGTGCGAGGCGCTGCGGCTCACGGTGTCGCCGCAGGCGACGCCGATGCGCCGCTGACCGAAGTCGAACGCAAGGACGATCTGCGGCGCGCCGGCGCCCGGCGCGCCCGCGCGGGAGGACTCAGGCATTACCGCTGATTGGACTGATGAGCGCGAGCTCGATGCCCAGCAACCGGCCGGCCGCCTGCCAGCGCGATTCGAACGGCGTATCGAAGATGAGGCGCGAGTCCACCGGGGCACTCAGCCAGGCATTGGCGCGGATCTCGTCCTCGAGCTGTCCTCCCTGCCATCCGGCATACCCGAGCGCGACCACCGCCTCGGACGGACCCTGGCCACGCGCCATGGCGGCGAGGATATCCCGCGATGTGGTGACGTGAATCGTGTCCGATACGGTAAGCGTCGAATCCCATTGTCCGAAGGCGCGGTGCACGACGAAGCCGCGATCGGTCTGCATCGGGCCGCCGCGCAGCACCTGACGCTCGCGCAACTCTCCTTTCGGCAGCTCAATCTCGAGCTGATCGAAAATCTCGCTCATCCGCATCGACAGGGGCTTGTTCAGGATGAGGCCGAGCGCGCCATCGGCGGAGTGCTCGCAGATCAGGGTCACGGTTTGCGCGAAATTCGGATCGCCCATCATCGGCATGGCGATCAGCAGCTGGTTCGTCAGGTAATCCGCCTCGCTCATTGGGCCCTCCACGCGTGACGCCCTCGAGAGTCTACGGCGATCCACCCGGAGGCGTCTCCTTTGGCGCGGGAGCGGTCTGGGGATCGGCATAGAATACGCTGGAGCCTTGCGCTGCACCATCGAGGAACTGCCATTCGTAGGCGATTTTGATCTCATCGTGCTTGGCCGAGAGCTCGGGCGGGAAGGGATCGTAAGGCGAGGCGAGCTTCAGGATGCGCATCGCGGCCTCGTCGATCTCCGCGTGGCCGCTCGAGCGCCGGATGAGGCTCTGCAAGAGCTTGCCGTCGGCACCGATGGTCACCTCGATGACCGGGGTGCCCGAGATCTTGCGGCGTGCGACGCTCGGGAAGTTCATGGTGCCGACCCGCTCGATCTTGCGGCGCCAGCTGTCGAGGTACACGGCGACTTCCGACTCGCGCGTGTCTGCCGCGATCCAGAGCTGCTGCTTGGCTTCGCCGCGGATCCGCAGCTGGATGCCGTCATCGTTCGACGCCATGCCGAGATCGGGCCGGTTCTCGAGGAGCAGCGGCAACTTGGACGGCTGGTCGTCGGCATTCGCCGCCGCGAAGTACAGGATCCGCGGTGAGGGACCATGCGCCGCGATGACCTCATCGTCCCCGAGGTCGCTGCCGGCCTGTTGCGCCGACACCCCCTCGCCGTCGGGGATGCCCGGACGGTTGGCCGCCATCAGCGAGGAGCGGGGAATGAGGGCGCGCTCGCGCTTCAGGGTGTTTCCCGACCCGATCTGGCTGCGCTGCGCCAGATAGGCCGCTTGCGGATTGTTCGCGACGGACGGAGCCTGGTCGTTCACCAGGACCACCTCGAGGGCCGGCCCGTCGCCTTCGGCGGCGTGGTTGCCCGAGGCGGTGAAGGTCACGCCGAGGATGATGATGCCGTGGACCAGCGCGGCCAGAAAGCAGCGTGGTCAGCATGCGGTCGTTGGCCGGCGGCAGGCCGGCTTTCAATAATTCGTAACTCATCGAGTGTCGAGAATGCCGCCGATTGCCTGGATCAACTTGCCCCCGATGTCGACATCGTGCTTCTTGTTTAGTTCTCGGATGCCCGTCGGACTCGTGACGTTGATCTCAGTCACATAGTCGCCGATCACGTCGAGGCCGACGAATACCATCCCTGCCGCCTTGAGCTTGGGTCCGATGATCGAGCAAAGCCAGCGGTCCCGATCGTTCAGCGGGCGGCTTTGCGCGGTCGCCCCCGCGGCCAGATTGCCGCGATGATCGGCGGCGTCGGGCATGCGCTGCAGCGCGAACGGCACCGGCTCGCCGTCGATGAGGATCACGCGGTTGTCCCCGCCGGTGACGATCTCGGGCAAGTAGCGCTGCACGATCGCATAATGCCGCCCGTAGTCGGTGAGCGTCTCGAACACGACATTGCGATTCTTGTCGCCTTCCTCGAGCACGAAGATCGACCTGCCGCCCATGCCATGCAGCGGCTTGCACACGGCCTTACCGTGCTCATGCAGAAACGCGGCCATGGCGTGCATGTCGCGAGTGATCAGGGTGGGTGCGCAGCACTCGGGAAACCAGGCGGTGTAGACCTTCTCGTTCATGTCCCGCAGGCCCCGCGGATCGTTCACGACCAACGCGCCCGCAAGCTTGGCCCGATCGAGGATGTAGGTGCTGTAGATGTATTCGGTGTCGAATGGCGGGTCCTTGCGCATCAGGATCACGTCGAATTCACCCAGTTTAGCGGCGGCGCGCGTGCCGCGAGTGAACCAGTTGCGCAGATCGTCGAATACCTCGAGCGGCGCGAGGTTGCCCCACGCGACGCCGTCCCGCAGCCACAGATCCCCCAGCTCGGCGTAGTGCAGCTGCCAGCCGCGCGTCTGCGCCGCCAGAAGGATCGCCAAGGTCGAGTCCTTGGCCGGATTGATGGCCTCGATGGGATCCATGACTACGACCAGCCGGACTTGAGACATTCTCGAACCTCCGCGCCCGCAAAAAATTCCTTCGCGCCGAAAGGGAGTCTAGCGCAAGCGCATCAAGAGCCCTTAAGTCGAAAACTGTGAACTACGCCTCCGTTGTTTGCCCGACATTGGCTCGAAATGTCGACCTCCTACCGTGGCTAGCAGCCCCCGGATATGTTAAAAAGCCACAAGATTCCAGCACCTACGGCGCTTCGCGCACGCTAGCCTCCTAAGGACTTTGAGGTTCCATGCAGAGCATGATGAGCAACGGCAAGGCGAAACTCGCAGGACTGAAAGTCCTCGTGATCGACGACAGCAAGACGATCCGGCGCACGGCCGAGACCCTCCTGACGAAGGAGGGGTGCGAGGTGTTCACGGCCGTCGATGGTTTCGATGCTCTGTCGAAGATCGCGGATCATCAGCCCGACATCGTGTTCGTGGACATCATGATGCCGCGGCTCGATGGTTACCAGACGTGCTCGCTCATCAAGCACAATAAGGTGTTCAAGCAGATACCGGTGATCATGCTGTCGAGCAAGGACGGCCTTTTCGACCGCGCCCGCGGACGCATCGTGGGCTCGGAGCACTACTTGACCAAGCCGTTCACCAAGGACGAGCTCCTCGGTGCGATCGAAGCCCACGTCGGGAAATGACGGAGAATCTTAAGGATGGCGCTCATTCTCATCATCGACGACTCACCCACCGAGGTGTTCGTCATGCAGAAGGCCCTGGAGAAGCATGGGTTCAAGACCGCCTCCGCGGAGAACGGTGAAGAAGGCATCCGCAAGGCCAAGGCCATGAAACCCGATCTCATTTTCATGGACATCGTCATGCCGGGTGTGAACGGCTTCCAGGCGACGCGAATGCTCAACAACGACCCGGAGACGAGCCTGATACCGATCATCATGGTCACCACGAAGGGCCAGGAGACCGACCGGGTGTGGGGTTTGCGCCAGGGGGCCGTCGACTATCTGGTGAAGCCGGTTTCCGCCCAGGCTCTGGTCGAGAAGGCTCAGGCCGCGCTGGCCGTATGACGAGCACGGTAAGCGGGAACGACACCAGCCTGAAGAGCTTGCGCGACCGCCCTTTCGAGCTTCTCAAGGAGATGGAGAAGCGCAGCCGACCGGTCACGGCCGCCGCCGCACCCGACGCGGCGGAAGGCCGCGAGTGGGTGGGTGTGGCTTGCCGGATGGGCGGGGAGACGTTCTTGATCGCACGAGAGGAAACTCGCGAGGTGCTGGGGTTTCCGGCCATCATCACCCGCATCCCGGGTGCGAAGAGCTGGGTCAAAGGTCTTGCGAACGTGCGCGGGTCGCTCCTGCCGATGCTGGATCTGAAGCAGTTTCTGGGGAGCGGGGCGACTCACCCGGGGCGCAACACCCGCATCGTCGTGGTCCACCACCGCGAAATCCCTGCGGGCCTGATCGTCGACGAGGTGCTCGGATTCCGCCGTTTCGCGGAGTCGGAGTTCGACCCCGAGGCGCCGCCCACGGTGATTCGTTGCGATAGCTACCTCGCGGGGGCTTTTCGCCGCGGCGGCGAGGTGTGGCCGGTGATCAGCCTGAAGAGTCTGGTGGAAAGTCAGAGCTTCCTGCAGGCGGCGAGCTGAATGCGGACCTCATCATGATAGTCCAGCAACCCGCGCCCAAGAAGAATCTTGCGCCGCTCCTCATCGCGGGGATCGCGGGCTGCATCGCGGCCGCCATTCTGCTCACATTACTCGGACGCTCCGGGGCCCCCGCCGCCGCGCCCGCCGAGCAGCTCGACCTGGTGATCGAGCGCATTCCTTTCGAGGCGCAGAACGCGCTGCGCGGCGAGCTCTCGAGCTTCGACGCGCTCGGCAAGAGCACCGCGCACCTGAAAAGCATGACCGCGGGGGGCTTGGGCGCGAAGCTCGAGCCGAGCCTCGACCAGCTGCAGACGGCGGCGGCGAGCGTGTTGCAGGCTCGCCCCGCCGTGGAGACCATCGGCGCGGCGAACCAGGAGACTCGCGAGCTCGCTCCGAAGCTGCTTTCCGAGCTGGGCGACCTCGCGAGCGCGGTGGGCGTGCAGAAGCTCGAGGGGATGAGCCGCTATCTCGAGCGCTTCGAGCTCACCGTGCAGCGCATTCAGCAGGAGCTGAACGGGCTCGCCTCCGGCGTGAGCGACGCGGCTCCGACGGCGCAGCGTCTCGCGGACAGTCTCGAATTCTTGAATCAAGTGGTGCGCGGGCTCTCGGGCGAGGAGTCCGGCATGGCGCTATCGCGGGTTACGGGCGCGGATGCCGAACAGCGCCTGAAAACGGTCACGCAGCGCAATCAGCAGTTCGCCACGAGCGTACGCAAGGCGATCGGCGTCGCGGAGACGCTGTCGAAGGCACAAGCGGCCGCGCGTTCGCTGCCCGCGCTCGCGAGCGGCATGACCGCGCAGCTCGGCAGTGTGGCCGCCGTGCCGCCGGAAAGCGGCGCGGGCTACAAGTTTGCGGTGGTGGGACTGCTCGCGCTGGCCGCGGCCGCGCTGGCCGCGCTCTTCGCCGTATCGCGCACCTCGACGAGCGCGCGCCGCACCACCGAGCTGCGCGTGCGCGAGAACGAGCGCAATCAGGAGGCCATCATGCGCCTGCTCGACGAGCTCTCGAGCCTCGCCGACGGCGATCTCACGGTGCAGGCCACGGTCACCGAGGACATCACCGGCGCCATCGCCGACTCCATCAACTACGCCATCGAGGCGCTGCGCGAGCTGGTCGCCACCATCAACGACAGCGCGATCCAGCTGGACGGTGCCGCCCGGCAAACGCAGTCGGCCGCCGCGCACATGGCGAAGGCGAGCAGCGCCCAGTCGCGGCAAATCACGGCCTCGAGCGAGTCCATGGCGGACATGGCCGCCTCCATCGAAGAAGTCTCGGGCAACTCGGAGCGCTGCGCGGACGTCGCCCGCCACTCGGTCGACATCGCCCACAAAGGCGGTGACGCCGTGCGTCGCACCATCGACGGCATGAATGCCATTCGCGAGACCATTCAGGAGACGAGCAAGCGCATCAAGCGGCTGGGCGAGAGCTCTCAGGAAATCGGCAACATCGTCGAGCTGATCAACGACATCGCCGAGCAGACCAACATTCTCGCCCTGAACGCCTCCATCCAGGCCTCGATGGCCGGCGAGGCGGGGCGCGGCTTCGCCGTCGTGGCCGACGAGGTACAGCGCCTGGCGGAACGCGCGGCCAATGCCACCAAGCAGATCGAGGTGCTGGTGCGCACCATCCAGACCGACACCAACGAGGCGGTCGTGTCCATGGAGCGCAGCACCACGGATGTCGTGGGCGGCGCGCTGCTCGCGGAGAACGCCGGCGCCGCGCTCGAGGAGATCGAGCAGGTCTCGAACCAGATCGCGAGCCTGGTGCAGAACATCTCGGCGAGCGCACGCCAGCAGGCCGCGGTGTCGGGAAACATCTCGAAGAGCATGCAAGTGGTGCGCGAGATCTCGACGCAGACGGCCGAGGGCTCGACCGCGACGTCGGCCTCGATCGCGAAACTCGCCGCGTTGTCGGCGCAGCTGCGCAAGTCCGTCGCGGGATTCCGTCTGCCCGATTACGGCGCCGGCACGACGACGCTTGCCGGCGAGACGGTGGCCGGACACGCCGGCAACGGCAAGCTCCCGCCCAGTGCAGGCGGCGCGGCGGGCGGCGCCGGAGCGGCCGGGCCGGGCAATGCGAGCGCGGGCGGCGCCGGTAAGTTGAAGAAGGCGAGCGGTGCGGGCGCCCGCGCATAGCGGCGGCCCGTCGACGACCGATGACCGATATCAGATCTCAAACCTTGCACCTGGTCGCGAAGGAGCTTGCGACCACCTTGAGCGAGGCGCGCTCCGCCCTCGAGTCGTACGCCGAGCGGCTCCGATCAGAGCGCATTTCTCGAGAAGTGTGCCGACCAGCTGCATCTGGCCCACGGCGTGCTGCGGCTGGTGGAGGTGTACGGCGCGGCGTTGCTGGCCGAGGAGATGGAGCACGTCACCCGCTATCTGCTCACTGCCGGCAACGACCAGAAGAGACACGGCGATGGGCTCGATGCGCTGATGCGCGCCATGGTGCAGCTGCCGACTTACCTCGAGCGGGTGCTGTCCGGCGGCCGCGATCTCGCGCTCGTGCTGCTGCCGCTGCTCAACGATTTGCGCTCGGTGCGCGGCAGCCCGTTGCTGTCCGAGGGCACGCTGCTCCTGCTCAATCTGAAGTCCGACCAGCCGGCGCAGCCGCAACCTCAAGCAAGGGACGAGCAGTCGATCTCCGTGACCCAGTGGGCGAGACGACTGCGACCGCGATTCCAGGTCGGCTTGCTCGGCTACATCCGCGGCGAGCGCATGGAGCAAAATCTCGAGATTCTCGCGAAAGTCGCCGAGAAGCTCGAGCAGGTCGCCACCACCCAGCCCGTATTCCAGCTTTGGTGGGTCATCGGCGCGGTCCTCGAGGGGCTGCGCGCGAACGGCCTGGAGGGCAGTGCGACGCTCAAGAGGCTGCTGGGTCAGGCCGATCGGCAGATCAAGGTCCTCTACGAGATCGGCGAGGACAGTTATTGCGAGGACCCGCCCCTCGACCTGCTGAACAACCTGCTCTACTACGTGGCGCGTGCCACGAGCTCCGACGGCCGGATCGCCGCCGTGCGCGCCTCGTTCAAGCTGGCGGAGATGCTGCCGGTCGACGACTCGATCGAGCAGGAACGCGAGAGCCTGTCGGCGCCGAGTGTGAAGCTCATGCGCACGGTGGCGGCCGCCATCAAGGAAGACCTCTCGAAGGTCAAGGATGTTCTCGACATCTTCGTGCGCCGTGGCGGCGGGCCGTCACGAGGATCTCGTGCCGCAGCTCGATCTGCTCAAGAAGATCAGCGACACCCTCGGCGTGCTGGGACTCGGCGAGCTGCGCCAGCGGGTGCAGCAGGAGATCGCGGAGCTTGCCGGGAGCCTGCGCGACGGCAACAATCCATCCGAAGCCGCGCTCGTCAAGGTGGCGGGCGTCCTGTTGTCGGTCGAGGACAGCCTGGACGATCAGCTGGTGCGCCTCATCCTGCCGACCGCGGCCGCGACGGCCAAGGGCGACGGCGCCGAGGAACAGGACTTCGAATTCCGCCAGGTGAGCGAGGCGGTGCTGCGCGAGTGCATCGTCAATCTGGCGCGGATCAAGGAAGCCGTCTCGATCGCCGTGCAAAAGCCGAACGAATTCTCGCCGCAGGGACTCGACAACGTCCCGCAGCTTCTGCGCGGCATCACCGCCGGCTTGTTGATGCTCGGCAAGGGCCGCGCGGTCGAGCTGATGGATGCGGATCGGCGCCGAGGTCCGCAAGCTGATCGAGCCGGGCGCCGGCGTTCCCGACGCGCTGCGGCTCGAGCGCATCGCCGATGCGATCGTGAGCATCGAGTACTACATGGAGACCCTGCAGAACGGCCGCGCGGATCCGTGGTACATGCTCGACAACGCCGAGATGTGCATCCGGGCGCTGAATGCCGACGCCGCCCCGCAGTGTGCCGAGCGTGGATCTCCCCGAGGAAGGCCCCTCTCCGACGCCGACGTCGCAAAAGCGCTCGAGGCCGGCTCGCTGGCGGCGACCTCCGTCCTGGAGGAGCGCGTCCTGCGCGCGCAGGCGGCGACCCAGCCGGTGATCAGCCCCGCGGAGGCGGATGCGGTCGATCCGCAGTTCGTGGAGCTGTTCATCGAAGAGGCCAAGGAGGAGATTGCCTCCATTCAGCGGGCTTTCCCGCTGTGGGACCAGAATCCCATGGATCTCGAGTCGCTCGCCTCCCTGCGACGCAGCTTCCACACGCTCAAGGGCAGCGGCCGCATGGTCGGCGCGCGGTTGATCGCCGAGTTCGCATGGGCGATCGAGAATCTGCTCAACCGCATCATCGACAAGACGCTGTCGCGCACGCCGGCGATGATGGGGCTGCTGCGCAACGCCGTCGCGACTCTGCCGCAGCTGGTGGAGCAGCTGGAGCACGGCGGAGAAGTGTCGATCGAGGCGCTGATGTCGCGCGCGTTCGCCTACGCCGACGGCCGCGAGGCCGATCAGGCGCCGCCGCTCGCGGCCGAGGATCGCGACGTCGCGACGACCTCGATTCCCGCGGTGGGCTCGAGAGCGCCTTCCCTGACGATAGCGCCGACGCCCGCCGCAGCGACATCCCAGAGACCGACGCCTCAACAGGCACCGCCGGCCGTCGCCGCGCCGCGCGCTGCCGTGCCGCCGGCCGTTACAGCGGGCGACCCGGCGGCCATGGATCCGCAGCTGCACGAGATCTACAGCAAGGAAGTCTCGAGCCACCTGGCCGAGATTCGCAACTATCTGCGCAAGCGCACCGGCCTGCCGGCGCCGCACGAGCTGCCGGAGTCCGTGTATCGCGCCATTCATACCCTGAGCGGCAGCTCCAAAATGGCCGAGGCGCGCCACGGCATCCGCATCACCGAGCCGCTCAACCATTACATGCGCAAGGTGTTCGACAACGGCCGCGGCATGTCGGATGCGGCGCTGGTCGTGCTCGCGGATGCGGTGCGCGCCATCGACAACGTCGTATCGCACATCAACGAGTCGACCGCGTTCTTCGCCGAGCAACCCTCGCTCCTCGAGCGCCTGGCTGTGCTCGAGGCCGAGATCGACGCCGAGCTCGCGAGCGTCATCGAGACCAGCGCGTCCGCGATCGTGCCGCAGCTCGCGCAGCCGCTCGAGGCAGCCCGCGCCGGCATCGTCTGCGCCCGCGATCGCAGGCGTCCGCCTCTGCGCCGGAGCATGTCGCCGCGCCGGATGACTTCGATCACGAGATCGCCAATATCTACTGCGAGGAGGCGACCGAGCTGATCGAGGCTGCCGAGCTGTCGCTCACCGCCTGGAATCGCGATCGCAAGGACAAGCAGCCCGTCGCCGAGCTGCAGCGCACGCTGCACACCTTGAAGGGCGGTGCCCGCATGGCGGGCATCTCCGCCATGGGCGATCTGAGTCACGAGCTCGAGACGCTGGTGATTGCGATCGACGGCGGCATGGTGACGGGGGACGACCATGCGCACGCGGTGATGCAGGCGAGCCTCGACGAGCTCGCGCGCATGCGCGACCTCGTGAGCACGGGCGTGCTGCCCACTTCCGCGCAGGCCTTGCTGAAGCAGATCCGCGACCTGAGTAGCGGAGTCGCCGCGGAGGCGGCGCGCCCGCGACCGCCATCGCCGGCCCCCGCCGCGCCGCCCGCGCCTGCGCAGCCGGCAACGCAGCCCGCCACCGCGCGGCCGCCGCCGCAGGCCGCGCCTGCGCAGCCCGTGGCCCCGACCCCTGCACCCGCACGCCGATCGCGGCGCGCGCGGCGCCGCTCCCCGGCGATCACGGAGGAATCGCGCCGTCGATGCGGTGTCCGAGGAATCCCTCTCGCAGCTCGAGGTGACCACCGGACCCGTGCTGCCGGGACGCGAGAGCGCGCCGACGGAGCGCGTCGAGATGGCGCGCGTGGATGCGGACCTGCTCGACGCGATGCTGAACAACGCCGGCGAGGTGAGCATCTTCCGCTCGCGGCTCGATCAGCAGGTCAATTCCATCGATTTCAATCTGGCGGAGCTCGCGCGCACGGTGACCCGCCTCAAGGAGCAGCTGCGGGCGCTCGAGATCGAGACCGAGGCGCAGGTGCTCAACCGGCATCAGGACGAGGAGGATCCGCGCCACGATGAGTTCGACCCCCTCGAGCTCGACCGCTACTCCTCGATCCAGCAATACTCGCGCGCGCTCGCCGGAGACCTCGGGCGACGTCGCGAGCATTCAAGGATTGCTGGAGACGCTCACACGCGAGGCGCAGAACCTTCTGACTCAGCAGGCCCGCACCATCACCGAGCTGCAGAACAGCCTGATGCGCACGCGCATGGTGCCCTTCCAGCGGCACGTGCAGCGGCTCACTCGGCTCGTGCGCCAGGCGGCCAACGACACCGGCAAGCGGGCGGAGCTCGTCGTGCAGGGGGCCTCCGCCGAGCTCGATCGTCAGATGCTCGAGCGCATGGTGCCGCCGCTCGAGCACATGCTGCGCAACTCCGTCGTGCACGGCATCGAGACGCCCGAGCGCCGCGCGGCGCTGGGCAAGCCGGACGTGGGCCGGATCTCGGTGAGCCTGACGCGCGACGGGGCCGAGGTCGTGATCGTGGTGGCCGACGACGGCGCCGGCATCAACGTCAAGCTGATTCGCGAGAAGGCCGTGGCACTGGGTCTCGCCGACCGCCATTCGAAGCTGACCGACGAGGAGGCGATGCAGCTCATCCTCGAGCCGGGGTTCAGCACCGCGGGCCGCGTCACGCAGGCGGCGGGCCGCGGCGTGGGCATGGACGTGGTCGCGACCGAGGTCAAGAAGCTCGGCGGCGGACTTTTCATCGAGTCGACGCCGGGCAAGGGCTCGCGCTTCACGATCCGCCTGCCGTTCACCCTCGCCATCAGCCAGGCGCTGATCGTGCGCGTCGCCGAAGAGGTCGTATGCGCTGCCGCTCGCGACCGTCGAGGGCGTGGTGCGATTGCCGCGCAACATCGTGGCGCGGCACCTCGGCAAGGACTCGCCGCTGTTCGAATACGGCGGACAGAAGTATCGCTTCCAGCAGCTCGGCACCTTCGTCGGTCTCGGCGCCACCCGTCTGCCGGAGACGGATGTGTCGATGTCCGTCGTGCTCATCCGCGCGGGCGAGCACTCGACTGCGCTGGTCACGGACGAGCTGGTCGGCAGCCGCGAGATCGTGGTCAAGTCGCTGGGGCCGCAGATCTCCGGCATCCGCGGCATCGCCGGCGCCACCATCCTCGGCGACGGGCGCATCGTCGTGATCCTCGACATGGGGTCGCTGGTGCGCTCGGAATGGCGCGCGCGACCCACGGACACCACGGTGCTCGAGCAGCGCGACCGGCGCACGTTCGCGCTGGTCGTCGACGATTCCATCACGGTGCGCCGCGTCACGCAGCGATTGCTCGAGCGCAACGGCATGCGCGTGCTCACGGCGAAGGACGGCGTCGATGCGGTATCGCTGCTGCAGGAGAATCTGCCCGACATCATCCTGCTCGACATCGAGATGCCGCGCATGGACGGTTACGAGGTCGCCGCCCACGTGCGCGGCGACCCGCGGCTCAAGCACATCCCCATCGTCATGATCACATCGCGGGTGAGCGAGAAGCATCGCGCGCGGGCGATCGAGCTCGGTGTGGACGATTATCTGGGCAAGCCTTATCAGGAAAGCCAGCTGCTCGACGCGATCGAGCCGCTCGTGAACCGCCGCAGCGCCGTCGCACGCTAGCGCATGTCCGACCTGCGCGACGAGCTCTACAGTCTGCTGGTGCCCTCTGAGCGGCGAGCGGCTGATCGTTCCGCGGGCCTGCGTCGCCGAGGTGATCGGCTATCAGCCGCCCGCGCAAATGACCAATGCGCCGCCGTGGTACGCGGGCCTCGTCGATCTGGGGCGGACGCAGCGTCCCGGTGGTGTCGTTCGAAGGCACCATGGGACAGCCGCTGCCGAGCGTCTCGAGCCGCACGCGCATCGTGATATTCCACGCGGCCGCGGGACTCTTGCCGGGCGGCTGCTTCGGCATGCTGACGCAGGGCTTTCCGCAGCTCGTGCGCGTCAACGCGGACGTGATCCGTCCCGGACGTCTCGCGCGGCTTCGCGGAGCGCGATGCCCGTGATCTGCCAGGTGCGCATGGTCAACGAGACGCCGCTCATTCCGGACCTGCAGCGGCTCGAGCAGATGATCGCCGAAGAGACCTCGGTCATGACCTGAAGGCGGGCGGGTCTCGAGCGTGCGCCGCTGCTAGCTAGCCGTCCGTCAGATCGCCGTAACGGCCCTGCAGCCACGCGAGCGCCGCGATGGCCGCGGTCTCGGTGCGCAGCACGCGGGGGCCGAGCCGCATCGTCTCGAACCCCGCCAGCCGGAACGCCTCGATCTCCTCCTCGTCGAGTCCGCCCTCCGGCCCGATTGCGATGCTCACCTCGCCGTCGATCGGTGCCGCGCGGCGAGCCTCGGCGCCGGGCTCGAGCAACAGACGCGCACCGCCCGCCGGCAGCGTCCCCAGGTAGTCGATCAGGCGGCGGGGTGCCTCGACGGCCGGGAGACGATTTCGCCCGCACTGCTCGCACGCGCTCACCGCGATCGCGCGCCAGTGCGCGGCCTTCGACTGCGCCTGCGCGGCGTCAAGGCGCACGACGCCGCGGCGGCTCTGGACGGGGACGATGCGCGCGACGCCGAGCTCGGTCGCTTTCTGCACGATGACATCCATGCGGTCGGCGCGCGCGATGCATTGCACGAGCGTCACGGCGAGCGGCGACTCGCGGTCGACGGCGCGCGCCTCGCCGATCGCGACCGCCACCCGAGTGCCGCGGACGCTCTCCACGCTCGCGGGGTACTCGTAGCCGTCGCCGGCGAACACCACCAGCTCGTCGCCGCTGCGCACCCGCAGCACCTTGGCGAGGTGTAGCGCCCGCGGCGGGAGGCAGCTCGAGGCGGAGCCCCGCGCTGAGGGCGGCATCCACATACACTCGATTCAGACGCACGTCACGAGCTCGCCGTTCATATCGCGTGCGATTGTCGCATATGCTAGGCGCGAGACCTCCGGAGGTGGATGACCGAATTGCACGTAGACCCTTCAAGCGGAGTGCTGCGCGAGGCGCGCCAGGTGCGCTCGCCGAACTTCGATTCGCGGCCCGCCGGCGTCGCGGCCGATCTCATCGTCGTGCACGGCATCAGCCTGCCGCCGGGAGAGTTCGGCGGTCCCTGGATCGACCGGCTGTTCACCAATTCGCTGCCGGCCGACGCGCATCCCTACTTCGCCGAGATCGCGGACCAGCGCGTCTCGGCGCATCTGTGCATACGCCGCGACGGCGACGGTGACCCAGTACGTCAGATTCAACGACCGCGCATGGCATGCCGGCGTGTCGCAATACGAGGGCCGGTCGGCGTGCAACGATTTCTCGATCGGCATCGAGCTCGAGGGCACCGACACCGTCGCCTACGACGACCGTCAATACCACGCGCTGGCGGAGGTGGTGGCGGCGCTCTGCCGAGCCTATCCCGTCGCTGCGACCGACGCGCCTTGCCGGGCACAGCGACATCGCGCCCGGGCGCAAGACCGATCCCGGCGCCGCCTTCGACTGGCCGCTGGCGCGCCGCTCCATCGCCGCCGCCTGCGCCGCCGCTCGCGCGCCCATAAAACATAATCCCGGGCGCTGCGCCGGCCGGCCGATGCGGCGCGCGCCGCTTCGTCCGCGCTGCATTAGGTTTGGGCGCACCGTGATGCGCATCACCTTCGCGGCCAGCAGAAATCCGCTAGAAAGCCGACATCTTCCGTAGGGGGCGGCGTGTCCGCCACGTTTGGAGCGGCCGTTGCGTTTTCGGTGCATTTCGCGGAGGTCGGCGTTGATTCGTTGGTTCGCCGACCTCCCGATCGAGCGCAAGCTCCGCATCGTCATCGGAGCGCCGGCGATCGCCGCCTTCACGCTGGCGGTGATCATGCCCATGGTCACGAATGTGCTGCATTCGCGCGAGGAGCTGCGCCGCTTCGCCACGCGTGTCGCCGCGGTCACCGGCGTCAACGTCATCGAGGCGCTCGAGGCCGGCGATGACAAGGCGGCCGTCAAGGCGCTGCACGCCTTGCGGGAGGAGCCGGAGGCGGCCAGCGTGGAGATCGCGCTGCCCGACGGCCGCACCCTCGCGACCTATCACCGCGGGGCTCGACGGCGCGCCGGAGATCGAGCTGGATCCGCTCTCCAAGACCCTGGCGGCCGTGAAGCTTCCGCCGCCCGTCGCGTTCGATCCCCGGCAACGCCCGGCGTCCGCGCTGCGCGGGTCGTGTGAGGATCACGGCCGCCGCGGTGGCCGACGGCAAGGTTCTGGGCGCGGTGCTGATCATCGCGCCGCTCGATGCCGTCTATCCCGACTGGCTCGCCTTCATGCTCATGACCATCGCCGGATTGGCCGCGGCGCTGATCGGCGCCTACTGGGTCGCCGCCCGGTTGCAGCATCAGATATCCGGGCCCATCGTGAACCTCGCCAAGACGATGAAGCGCGTGTCGACCGAAGAGGATTACACCCTGCGGGTGGAGGGCTGCGCCCAGGACGAGATCGGCTCGCTGATCGAGGGCTTCAACCAGATGCTGAGCCAGATTCGCCAGCGCGACTCGCGGCTGGAGCGCTACCGGCAATTCCTCGAGCAGCAGGTCACCGAGCGCACGATCAACCTCGGCAACGCCAACCGCGAGCTCAAGCGCGCGATCGCCGAGGCGACGGCGGCCAAGGAGGCGGCGGAGCGGGCGAGCAGCGCGAAGAGCGAGTTTCTCGCGCGCATGAGCCACGAGATCCGCACCCCGATGAACGGCGTCATGGGAATGTCCGAGCTGCTGCAGGGGACCGAGCTCTCGGCGCGCCAGCGGCGCCTGGCGGAGACCATCACGCCGCTCCGCCGCGGGTCTGCTCGAGATCATCAACGACATCCTGGACTTCTCGAAAATCGAGGCGGGCAAGCTCGAGCTCGAGCACATCGAGTTCGCGCTGCGCGAGATCATCGAGGAGACGATCGAGATCCTGGTGCTGCGCGCGCGCGCCAAGGGACTCGAGCTGCGCTGCGAGATCGACGCCTTCCGTGCCCGCCGCCGTGCGCGGAGATCCCGATGCGGCTGCGGCAGGTGCTCATCAATCTGGCCGGCAATGCCATCAAGTTCACCGAGGCCGGCGAGGTCGTGGTGCGCGTGGCGGCGCTCGACGCGGACGGGAGTCTGCGATTCGAGGTGAGCGACACCGGCATCGGCATCGCCGCCGAGGCGCAGAGTCAGATCTTCAGCGCGTTCACGCCAGGCCGACTCCTTCACCACGCGCAAGTACGGAGGCACGGGTCTTGGGCTCGCCATTTGCCGCCAGCTGGTCGCGCTCATGGGCGGTGTCATCGGCGTCGCGAGCGAGCAGAACCGAGGGCTCGACGTTCTGGTTCGAGATCCGCATGGAGCCGGTCGCGGCTCCCGCGGTCTTGCGCCGCAGCCGGCAGTTCGCCCCGCGGTGGCGCGCTGCCCGCCGCGGCGGCCATGCCTGCGACGGCGAGTGCCGTCCGCGACCGCGGTCGGTCGGGCCGCGAATTCTGGTGGTCGAGGACAACGCGGTGAACCGCGAGGTCGCGGTCGGCATGCTCGAGAATCTCGGTTATCGATCGGAAACGGCCGTGAACGGAATGCTCGCGCTCGAGGCGGTGGCCGAGACGAGCTACGCGGCGGTGCTGATGGATTGCCAGATGCCGGTGATGGACGGCTTGACCGCCACCCAGGAGATCCGGCGCCGCGAGGCGGGTCGGGCGCGCAGGAGTGCCGATCATCGCGCTCACCGCCAACGCGATGGAAGCCAACCGCGAGCGCTGCCTCGCCGCCGGCATGGACGATTTTCTCCCCAAGCCCTTCACGCAGGCGCAGCTGCGCAGCGGTGCTCGGCCGCTGGGCGCCCGTGGCGCACGCGCCTCGGCACGATCAAGCGCTGCTCGCCGCCGGCGAAACAGCGCAAGCGAGGACTTCCGCGGCGACTGCCGCAGCGATGGATATCGCGGTGATCGACACGGGGGTGTTGCGCGACATCGCCGCCCTCGGACGGCCGGCGCTCCTGGGCTCGCTCATCGATCTTTACCTCGAGCACTCGCGTCCTCTGCTCGAGACGATCGAGTCGGCGATACGCGGGCGAGAGCCGGCCGGGCTGCGCCGAGGCGCTCCACACGCTCAAGTCGAGCACCGCCAATCTCGGCGGCGCGCGCCTCACCGCGCTGCTCCGCGAGTGCGAGTCACTCGCCGCAGGAAGCGCGGCGCGGCGGCCGTGTCCCAGCTCGCGCGTCTGCCTGCGGCCTATCACGAATTCTGCGAGGCGCTGATCCGCGAACGATCGGCCTCGGCGGCCTAAGAGGCGCATGCGCATATGACCACTCCTGACAACAGCGTCGAGCCTGCCTCCACCGTACTCATCGTCGACGACGACCCCGGGGCGCGGCTGCTGCTCGGCACGGCGCTCGAGATGGCGGGATTTCGCGTCACCGCGGCCGCCAACGGCGCCGCCGCGCTCGCCTCCTTTCGCGCGCAGCCGGTCGACTGCATCATTCTCGACGTGGTCATGCCGGGCATGAACGGCTTCGATACGTGCACCGCGCTGCGCGCGTTGCCTCTCTGCCACCACGTGCCTATCCTGATGCAGACGAGCCTCGAGGACATGGACTCGGTCAATCGCGCCTATACCGCGGGGGCCACGGATTTCTCCTCGAAGGGGATCAACCCGATGCTGCTCGCGCAGCGGGTGAAATTCCTGGTGCGCACCAAGCGCACGCAGGATCAGCTGGTCGCCAGCGAGGCGCGCGTGCGCTATCTCGCCTATTACGATCCGCTCACCGCATTGCCCAACCGGCAAAGGCTCAAGCAGCTGCTGGCGGATCAGGTCGAATGGGCGATGCTGCGGCAGAGCGGCGTCGCGACGCTCATGCTGGACATCGACAACTTCTCCCGCATCAACGACACGCAAGGTCCGGCGGCCGGCGATGCCGTGCTGAAGGAGGTCGCCAGTCGTCTGCAGCATTGCTTGCGGGATTGCGACCGGTCGCAGTTCGACGCGGTGGCCACGGCGTCGGCCGGCGCCATCAAGGACTGCGTCGCGCGCACCGGCGGCGACGAGTTCGGTCTGGTGTTGCCCGGCGTGTCCACGGCGGAGGCTGCCGACAGCGTGGCGCGGCGCGTGCAGCTCACGCTCGCACGCCCGTTCATCATCGGCGACCACGAGTACCCGCTGTCGGCGGCGATCGGGATCAGCGTCCACCCGCTGGACGCCGCGGACGGCGAGAGCCTCATCAACAATGCCGACGCGGCCATGCACCACGCGAAAAAGGCGCACCTCGGGGGCATGGAGTTCTTCAAGAAATCCATCTCGACGCGCGCCGCCAAGCGCATGTCGCTCGAGTCGCAGCTGCGCAAAGCGGTCGAGCGGCAGGAGTTCGTGCTGCATTATCAGCCGCGGTTGTCGCTCGACACCATGCAGGTCGAGGCCGTCGAGGCGCTGCTGCGCTGGCCCCATCCGCAGCGCGGTCTCGTGCCGCCGGACGAGTTCATCCCCATCGCGGAGCAGAGCGGCTTGATCGTCGAGATCGGCGATTGGGTGCTGCGCGAGGCGTGCTCACAGGCCAAGCGCTGGCACGATCTCGACACCTCCTCCTGGCAGGTGGCGGTGAACGTGTCCGGCGTGCAATTCCGGGACGGGAGCCTCGTGCGCCGGGTGGAGGACGCCATCACCTCGGCCGGCATCAACCCGCGAATGATCGAGCTCGAGTTCACCGAGGGCGCACTCATCGAATACTCGAGCGCGGTGAGCAAGGCGGTGACGTCACTCAAGGAGCTCGGGGTCGCCACGGCCCTGGACGATTTCGGCACGGGGTATAGCTCCATGTCGTACCTGCGGCATTTTCCCGTCGACACGTTGAAGATCGATCGCATGTTCGTTCGCGACATCGCCTCGAGAAACGCCGGCGACGCACCGCTGGTCGATGCGATCATCGCCATGGCGAAGAGCCTGGGGCTGGCCACGGTCGCCGAGGGCGTGGAGACCGATGCGCAGTGGCAGTACTTACGGGACCGCGACGCCGATCAAGTTCAGGGGTATCTGTTCTGCAAGCCGTTGTCGATCACCGATCTGGAACACTGGCACACGGACTGGCTGCTCTCGAGCCAGGACCGCGGACGCGGCGTAGGCTTGGGCGCGGCGTAGACGGGGTCGTCAGCGGCGGTGGCGCCAGAGCACCTCGCTGCCGGTTTCGTGGCGCGCCAGTACCCGCGCCAGCACGAAAAGCAGATCGGACAAGCGATTCAAGTACTTGAGCGCATCGGGAGCGACCTCCTCGATGCGCGCCAGAGACCAGGCGCGGCGCTCGGCGCGGCGGCTCACCGTGCGCGCCACGTGGCAGGCGGCAGCCGCCGCACCGCCGCCCGGCAGAATGAACTCCTTGAGCGGCGGCAGCGCGTCGTTGAAGCCGTCGAGCTCGGTCTCGAGACGCTCCACGTGGGCCGCCGTGATCATGCGGTGCCCCGGAATGCAGAGCTCGCCGCCGAGGTCGAACAGATCGTGCTGCACCTCGGTGAGGCAGCGCCGCACGGCGTCGGGCAGGCCGGAGACGGCCAGCACCATGCCGACCGCGCTGTTGGCCTCGTCCACGGCGCCGTAAGCCTCCACTCGCAGGCTTTCCTTGGCGACCCGACCACCGTCGCCCAAGCCCGTGGTGCCGTCGTCGCCCGTCCGCGTATAGATCTTGCTCAACCGATTGCCCATGCTCGACTCCTCGCCTGAGGCGACGTTAGCACACGTCTGCTATCGTGGTGCAGGCACCCCAGCAGTCGGAGCGCAATGAATCCTTCAGCCGAGCTCGAGGCGGCACTCGAGGCCGCCGCACGCGCGGCGGACATCGCGCGCTCGTTGTACCTCCGCAACGTCGAGGTGCGAATCAAGGCGGACCGGACCCCGGTCACCGAGGCGGACGTGCGCTGTGAGATGGCGATCCGGGAAATCCTCGAGGCGCGCTTCCCTGCGTATGGCTTCTTCGGCGAGGAGACCGACCCGCGCGACCTGTCGGCGGAGAGCGTATGGCTGGTCGATCCCATCGACGGCACCAAGGCCTTCGTGCGCGAGTATCCGTTCTTCTCGACGCAGATCGCGCTCCTGCGCGGCGGCGAGATCGTGCTCGGCGTATCCAGCGCCCCGGTCTATGGCGAACTCGCCCATGCCGAGCGCGGCGGCGGCGCGTACTTGAACGGCCGACCCATCCGGGCGAGCGAAATCGACACGCTCTCCGCGGCGACGCTCTCGTCAGGGAACTTGAAGTCCCTCGCGGCGAGTGAGCGGTGGCCGCGCTACGGCCGGGTCGTGTCCGAGGTGAATCGTGTGCGCGGGTACGGGGATTTCCTGCACTACCATCTGCTCGCGGCCGGCAAGATCGATGCGGTGGTGGAAAGCGACGTGAGCATCCTCGACATCGCCGCCTGCGTCGCCATCGTGTCGGAGGCCGGCGGGCGGTTCACGGATCTGGCGGGCGCGGCGGTTGGGTTGAACACCACTTCGGTGCTGGCAACCAACGGTCGGCTTCACGAGAAGCTGCTCGCGGAGCTCGGCGGGGATTAGGAGTTCAGCTCGCGGTCCACGCGCTTGGCCCTTCGATTCAGCTCGGATTCATCAACAGACCGATGAATATCAGGTCGCCCGTCTTGTCGTCTTGGATGGCGTAAAAGAACGGGTGGCTCATGGTCATCGTGTACTGCTGAGGCGCCACGGTGGTATCGCCAAATCCCGTCGCAGCAGCCGCTACCGTTCCCGTCTCATCGACCTGGACCACTGTCTTGTGCTCCATGCCGGCGCCGCTCCCGCCGAGCAATCTATCGAATAGACTCAAGCCAAACGCGTTGTCGGCGGCCACTATCGCCGGATCGACCGGGGTGTCGGCCTTCTGCGCGAGCGCCACGGCGGTTGGGGTGGCACCAGCGCCGAAGGATGTGCCGAGCGGCTTACTCTGTTGGTCAGCGCTCAGCGAGCCTCCCCCGCACCCCACCGGTATCACCCCAATCGCCAGCACCGCAGCGATCGCGATGCAGGCCGTTAATCCATGATGGCGCTGTGTGGACCGGCTACGGTCGTCGCCTTCAGAGCAAACCCGGTACCAGCACTTGATGAGAGACATCGGGATCTCTTGGCTAACCAGCAAGTACGATGGCGTTGCGAATCATAGATGCGCGCAGCGAATAAAGCTGTTGCCAATATGTACGAGCCGGCGATCATGACGATTACACTTTGTTACAAATAACTACAAATCATCCACATCGGCGCGGTGCCTCTTCTGAGATTATGCTTCGCTATGCACGATGAGCCGCCCTGCACGTCGATCACAGTCGCCACATGGGGACCCGATTGATTGTTTTTACGGCGCGTGTCGCCCTATTGGCGATAATCATCGGGCTCAACCAAGTGCATGCGGCCGGGAGCGAAGATGACTGCGAGGGGCCCACCGCCGGCTGCGTAGCGATCGGGCGATGGAACTTCAGCGTGGCGCTCGGTGCCGGGGTCAGAACCAACCCATTGGTAAACGGCAAAGACATTCCACTTGTCGTAATCCCGCAGTTTAGCTACTACGGCAAGCGGTTCTTCATCGACAACCTGGATTTTGGCTTCACGCTCGCGGAGCGCGGCGCCAACACGTTCAATCTGATTGCGACCCCCGGCTATGATCGCGTGTATTTCTATCGCACCGACTTGCAGAACTTTTTCATCGGCTTTCCCAATTCAGGCTCAAATACCGCGGTCGAGGAAAGCCCGGGCGCGCCGGGTGCCACCAAAGTTCCACCTCCCGCCCCTCGGATCACTTACCTGGCCGGTCCCGAATGGACTTTTAAGTATGGTCCGGTGACGGGTCAACTCGATCTCCTGCGCGATGCCACCGGCCAGAATAGCGGCGACGAGATACGCGGGGCTCTCGGAATACCGCTGCTGAAGTCCAAGGGCACAGTGAGCGCCAACATCGGGTTTACCTGGAAAAGCGCAGCCACCGTCAATTACTATTATCGAGTGCCCATTCTCTATTCGGGCTCAGCGGCGTTCGATCCCTTTATCAAACTGGGGTATACACTGCCTTTGTCGAGCGAATGGCGTTTCAGTACGTTCGCGGAATACGAACGCCTCGGAAACGGCATCGCCGACAGTCCTATCGTCGCGGAGCATAGCGTTGCGACAGTTTTCGTGGGTGCGATCTATACGTTCTAGCGCAGCCGGCGGCGAAATGGCTGTGGCGAGCGTCCTGCTCTCCGTCGGCTTGCTTTCCCCGTCGTACACGAGTGCGGGGTCGGGTGATGGTCGGGACGATATTCGCCTCGAGCTGAGCCCGCGGATTTGTACGTTGACCACGAAAGATACGCAGTGTGACACGGTGGTGCATGCCAGCTGGCGTGCGCCCGGCAATGAATCCTTGTGCCTGGTCATCGTGGGGCGTCCTGAGGTCAAGCGCTGCTGGGAGCAGTACTCGGAGGGTAGCTACAGCATCGCGCTCATTTTTTCAGCCGATCTGGTTTTTCAGCTGAAGGATCTCGACCTGCAGCAAGTACTCGCCTCCGAGGTACTGCGCGTGATCCGCGAAGCGATTCGCTATCGGCACAAGCGCAGGGAGCCCTGGAATGTTTTCGACTAGCTACGCACGTTAACCCGGCCGCCATGAGTACTTCAGTCAATCCGTCCATACTTCTAGTCGAGGATGATGTGCGACTGTCCGAACTGGTCAGCCATTATCTCGAGAACAACGATTTTCGAGTGACTACGACTGCACGCGGCGACGAGGTCGTGGATCGGGTGCAGCGCGAAGCTCCGGATCTCGTCATCCTCGATCTCGGATTACCGGGCGAAGACGGGTTTTCGATTTGTAGGCAACTGCGGCCGAGGTACGCCAATCCCATTCTGATACTGACCGCACGCGATAACGACTTCGATCAGGTTTTGGGACTCGAGCTAGGCGCCGACGATTATGTTATCAAGCCGGTCGAGCCGAGAGTTCTCCTGGCCAGAATAAACGCCCTCTTGCGGCGCAGTCGAGCTCAGCCGCGCCTCGCGCGCAACAGCCTGCGTTTCGGACGATTGCTGATCAATACAGTCTCCCGAGCTGTCAGCCTCGATAGCCAGCCTGTGGCGCTGTCGAGCGCCGAATTCGACCTGCTCGCCTATCTGGCGGAGCACGCCGGTGAGATCCAATCCAGAGCCACGCTGTTTCAGCATCTCTATGGGCGTGAGTACGACGGCGTAGAGCGACTGCTGGATGTTCGCATTTCGCATCTGCGCAAGAAGCTCGGTGAGGATGCAGATAGCTCCGAGCGGATCAAAACCATCTGGGGGCAGGGTTACTTATTCGTCCCTGATGCCTGGTGAGGCATGGTGCGCCACTTTTTAGGCTTGTATTTGCTGATCGTGCTCACCCTGGCGGCGGTTAGCTGGGGCCAGGACAAGCTGCTGCAAGCCTACGGCGCTCGAGATTTGTCGGATGACCGGGCGCTGGCCGGCGCGCTCGCCGCTGTGGAAAGCCGGCTGCACGGCACGCCGGTGGCTGAGTGGAAGCAATCAGTCGCCGGGATTTCGGCCGAGACTTCCGGAAGTTTCGAATTGTTTGCCGCGACGGATATCGCCGGTCGCGAGACGCTGGACCAGCTCAAGCACGGCAAAATTGCCTACATGCAGGCGGCGGCGGGCGAGGTCTGGGCGTTGAAGGAACTCAACGACGACTACGTCCTGGCATTCAGATCGCAGGCGCCGGAGGCCCTTGGGCCGCTGGATTGGATGATCACATTGCTTTTCTACGCCGCGATGGCGCTGGTTATCATGATTTGGATCTGGCCATTGACGCGCGATCTGCGCGCTCTGGAAAAATCAGCGGCACGCTTTGGCAACAAGAACTGGGTGTTCGATGCCCACATCAAGCCGAGATCGCAGATCTACGCTTTGGCGGAAACCTTCCGCAAGATGGCCGCGCGAATCGACGGCTTGATCGCTTCCCATAAGGATATGTCCAATGCGGTAGCTCATGAAATCAAAACGCCGCTGTCGCGCATGCAGTTCGAAATCGAACTGGCGCAACAAGCGAAAAGCGCTGCTGAAGTGCAGACCTCCCTGGGCAACATCAAAGCGGATATGGCGGCCATCGATGACCTGGTGAGCGCGACTTTGAATTACGCAATACTCGAGCGAGCGGATCTGTCGCTCAATATCGGCACTCACAATTTCACTGTGCTTCTACCTGCCATTACCGAATACGTGTGCAACGATGCCCGTCCAGATATTCACATGTGCGCGGAGCTGCGCGGTGACACGGATAATGTCGTCTGCGATCTGCATCTCATAGAAACAGTGGTCAAGAATCTGCTGTACAACGCTGCCCGCTACGCGAAGCGGGAAGTCCACCTGGCGTTTACAGTCGAAGACGGCTTGAATCAATTGCTGGTGGACGATGACGGTCCTGGGATCCCGGAGAAGGATCGGCATAGAGCGTTCGACTCCTTCGTACAACTCGAATCTCCCCGGACCAACAAGACAGGGTTTGGATTAGGGTTGGCGATCGTCAAGCGCGCCATCGAATGGCATGACGGCAAGGTTTTGATTGCGAAATCCCCGCTGGGCGGAGCCCGCATTTCCGCCGTATGGCCGGTCACGCTGCCCGACTGATCTCCGTACGGTTGGACTCGCGTCTGTTTTTTTCGCGCCGGACGAATTCGTTGGCCTTTAGAGAGCGCCGCGTCCGGCCTGATCGCTTGGGTGAGGGCTCGCGCCAGGCAACCAGCGGATCTCGAGCGCGGTGGCCGGCCCCACGACCACCTCGTCCAAATCGCGAGGCTCTTCCCAGTTGGGTCGCGGACAGCATGCGCCGGCCGGCCATGAGTTCGGCAGTAGCCTGGGGATAGAGCGGCACCTGGTGGGGATCGCCGTAGCCGTCGGGAAACGAGGGCGCATCGGTTTGCAAATCGTACTTGTCCGTGGCGCCGAGCGTGTGCAGGAGCTCGTGCGCTATGACGACGTCGTTGCTGCCGTCCATGTCGGGGGTTGCGAATGCGTACACCACGCCGATGAGTCCCTGCGGTAGGCCGAGCGAGTGCGGGACCACCGGAGTCAACGCCGGATCGTGGTACAGGACGAACATGCGGATGTCCTCCGGCTCCGCGACATGCCCGCTCACGCGCCACGCCCAGAAGCGCAGCCTCAGGCTCCAGAGCATGGTCATCGGGATGGAGGCATCCGGCGCGCGCCGCGGTGGGCTGTCGCGAAGCTCGGGCCGCAGCCGCGTCTTCACCGGATCGTCGAGCTCGACACCGTAACGCTTCGCCTCGCGCGCGAAGAATGCATCGATGGGCTTGAAGCGCTCGGAGTCGAGCGCCGCGACATAAGCGCGCGTCACGGGGCTTGCATCGGCCGCGATCGGGTAGATCGATACGTACAGCGGCGAGCGCCAGTGCGTGCTCAAGTAGCGGGTCTCGCACGTCGTGACGCTGACCAGGAGCAACACGATCAGCAATACCAGAATGCGCAATTGCCGGAAAGTGCCGGCGCGCGGCGTGGAATGTAGCGGGCGGGCCGCGATGCGACGCCCGGTCAATCGGCGGATTCGACGCTGAGCTCGGCCAGCTCGCCGTCCACCGAGGCGTATGAGACGGCCATGGGGCGGCAACAGACCGGACAGTCCTCGATGTAGGATTGCTCGGGTACGGACAGGTCCAGAGTCAGGTCGATGCGCTCACCGCAATGAGGGCAGGTGGCTTCGTGTCCTTGAATGAAATCCACGGCGGCTTCACCTTAAGGCTGAAGACGGGTCGCCGTCCAGACAAGCGGAGGCGGAGCGGCCGCGGCGGCGGTCTGCGGCGGCGCTGCGCGCCGGTCGCGCGTCCAGCGCGCGCGGTCGTGAATGCGGAACTCGCCTTCGACCCACAGCTCGATCACCTCGACGTCGAGTCGAAAGCCTCCCCAGAAGGGCGGGCGCGGCACGTCGACCGCGACTTCGGCGGGCTCCTGCGTGCCGGGTCCGCCATAGGGGATGCCGAAGCGGTGCGCGGCCGCGGCGACGCTTTCGCCGAGGTCGGTACGCGATGCGACGGGCTCGCTTTGCCGGCTCGCCCACGCCCCGATGCGGCTTTGCCAGGGACGGGTGCGAAAATAGGCGTCGTTCTGCGCATCATCCAGCGGCTCGACATGACCCTCCGCGCGCACCTGCCGATGCCGATAGTCCCAGTGAAAGACGATCGCGGCGCGGGGGTTCTTGCGCAGCTCGCGACCCTTGCGCGATTGGTAATTGGTATAAAAGACGATGTGACCGGACCGCGGAGCGATATCCTTGCAGAGTACGACGCGCGCCGACGGCTGGCCGCTCTCATCGGCGGTGGCCAGCACCATGGCGTTGGGATTGGGCTGAGCGGCGTCGAGCCAAGCTTGCGCAAGCCATTGCGATGTGAGCTCGAGCGGGTCAGCGGGCAATGGGTCGGGTAGCGTCTCGGTCCATGGAGGCTCGGTGCTCGGGCTCATGCACCCATGGTAGCCGCGCCGCCGCACTTGCGGTAGCGGTGCGCCGTGAGTAAAAAGGAGCCGGATGAAGACTGAGCTGTCGATGACTCTGGACGAGCTGCGCGCGGCGCTGAGTGACCTCGACGGCGAGCTCCTCGCGCTGGTGGCGCGCCGAAAAGCCCTGAGCGAACAGGTGGCGGCGGTCAAGCGAGCCACCGGACGCGCCACCCGCGATTTCGCGCGCGAGCGGGAGGTGATCCTGCGCGGCCGCACGGCGGCCGAACGCCTCGGCCTCGAGCCCGATCTGGCGGAATCGCTGCTGCGCCAGCTCATCCAGTCCTCCCTCGCCACACAGGAGGCGGCGCGTGTTGCGGCGCAGGGGCAGGGCACGGGAAAGCGCGCACTGGTCATCGGCGGCCGCGGCAAGATGGGCGGCTGGTTCGCGGAGTTTCTGTCCTCTCAAGGGTTTCATGTCACGATCGCGGATCCCCGCGGTGCTCCTCCCGGCTTCGATCAGCTCGACGACTGGCAGGACGACGATCTCGACTCCGAGCTCATCGTGCTCGCAACCCCATTGAGTGCCACGGCGGAGATCCTGAAGCAACTCGCCGCCCGAGCCCCGCGGGGGCTGATCTTCGATCTGGGCTCACTGAAGACGCCGCTGCGCGCCGGACTCGACGCGCTCGCCCGGGCCGGATGCCGCGTCACCTCGCTTCACCCGATGTTCGGCCCGGACACGCAATTGCTCTCCGGCCGGCACGTGATATTCATCGACATGGGGAACCCCGGCGCGCTCAAGGATGCGCAGGATCTGTTCGCGTCGACCATGGCGGAGCGCGTCGTCATGAGCCTCGACGAGCACGACCGGTTGATCGCCTACGTGCTGGGACTCTCGCACGCGCTCAACATTGCATTCTTCACCGCGCTCGCCGAGAGCGGCGAGGCGGCTCCGCGGCTCGCGTGCCTGTCGAGCACCACTTTCGATGCGCAGACCGATGTGGCCAGTCGCGTCGCGGCCGAGAGCCCTGATCTTTATTTCGAGATTCAAAGCCTGAACGAGTACGGCGGCGAATCGCTCCTCGCGCTCCAGCAAGCCGTCGAGCGGCTGCTCACCGCCGTGCGCACCAAGGATGCCGCCGCGTTCACCGCGCTCATGAATCGCGGCCGGGCCTACTTCGACGTGCGCGCGCAGGCACGCGCGGGCTGAGCGCACGAGACGCCATGGACGATCTGCGTCTGGAAATCGACGCGCTCAAGAAGCGCCTCGCCGAGATGACCGCGGAAGCGGCCAACAACGAGAGCATTCTCAAGCGCACGCAGGGCCGCGAGCTCACGCTGCTGCGCGCCGATGGCTTGGGTCCGCTGCTGCACGCGATGGTGGACGGTCTGCGCGACTCTTACGGGCTCGATGCCGTGAGTGTGGTGCTTTTGGATCCGCAGCACGAGATCCGTCACCTGCTGATTGCCGGCGGCGATCGCCCGGAAGAATTCAAGCAGATCTTCTTCGTCGATTCGCTGGTCGGACTCGCGCCGCAGCTTGCCGCCCTGCATCGGCCGTGGCTCGGACCGTTCGTGGGCGCCGATCATCACTTGCTGTTTCCCGGCAGCCAGAACCTCAAGAGCGCGGCACTCCTGCCCCTGCCGCGCAAGGACATCGTCACAGGCGCACTGTGCTTCGGCAGCCGCGACCCGGCGCGCTTCACCCGGCATCACGGCACCGATTTCCTGGCGCATCTGGGCGCGGTGGCGGCCGTGTGCATCGAGAACGCGGTGAACCGGGCGCGGTTGCTGCGCGCGGGAATCACCGATTTCCTCACCGGCTGGCACAACCGGCGCTATCTGCAGCAGCGCATGAAAGAGGAGCTGGCGCGCGCCCAGCGACGCGGCGCGACGATTGCGTGCCTGATGATCGACATCGACCGTTTCAAGGGAATCAACGACGGCTACGGCCATCTCGCCGGTGACGTCGCGCTGAAGGAGATCGCGCAACGCATCGAATCGAAGATTCGCAGCATGGATACCGCCGCGCGCTTCGGCGGCGACGAGCTCGCCGTCCTGCTGCCGGAGTCGAATGCCGCCGAGGCGGCCAAGCTCGGCGAGCGCATTCGCGAATGCATCGCCGCGAAGCCGGTCGCGTTGAGCGCGGAAATCGAGCGCACGCTCACCGTGTCGGTGGGGGTCGCGGCGGTTGCGCCCGGACGCCACGAGGCGGACTTGAAAGCGGTTGCCGATCGGCTCATCGCCGATGCGGATGCGGCGCTGTACCGGGCCAAGGCGATGGGTAGAAATCGGGTGCAGGTGGGCACGGGTTGAAGGAGCACTGTCGATGAGAGGGGACATGAAACAGCGAACGATGAGATGGATCGGGGTATTGCTCTGCGGATGGGCGCTGGCCGCGGCGGCCAGCGCGCAGGCGCCGGCTAAGAAACCCATCACGCACGAAACGCTCTGGATGATGAAGCGCGTCGGCGCACCGGTGGTCAGCCCGGACGGCAGATGGGCCGTGTATTCGGTGCTGGAGCCCTCGTACGAGCCGAAGGACGCGGTCAGCGACCTGTGGCTCGTGGCGACCGACGGCAGCACGCCGGCGCGCCGGATCACTCACACCAAGGAGGCCAAGGACGATGTCGATTGGTCACCCGACTCAACGCGCATCGCCTTCGCAACCAAACGGGAAGGCGACGAGGTCGCGCAGATCTACATCCTCGATCTCTCGCCGGGCGGCGGCGAAGCCCGGCGGCTGACCAACCTTTCGACCGGCGCCTCGAGGCCCAAGTGGCGTCCCGACGGTCGAGGCCATTCTTTTCCAGTCGCGCGTCTACCCCGGCGCGCTCGATGATGAGGCGAACAAGAAAATCGTGGCGGAGCACAAGGCGCGCAAGTACAACGTGCGTGCCTACGATCATTTCCCGGTGCGCTACTGGAACGAATGGCTCGACGAGCGACTGCCGACTCTCCTGGTGCAGTCGATCGACAGCGAGTCGGCGAAGGATATTCTGTCGCCGACGGCGCTCGCTTCGATGAGCGGCTTTTACGGGGCCGAGACCGACACGAGCGTCACGCTCGCGCCGCTCTGGAGCCCGGACGGCCGCGAGATCCTCTTCGTTGCGACGACCGAGCGCTGGAACGCGGCGTTCGGGCACGTGCAGTCAACATCTGTATCGCATGCCCGCGACGGGCGGCGAGCCGAAGCCGGTGAGCCCGACGCCCGGCGAGTACGAGGAGCTGCGCTTCAGCGCCGACGGCAAATCGCTTTTCTTCAAATACGCACCGCGCAACGAGGAAATCTACAACCTCCCCCGGCTCCACAGAATATCGTGGCCCGGCGGCGGCGAGGCCTCGCTGGTCACGCGCGATTTCGACCGCACCGTCCCGCATTACGCCGTGGCCGCCGACGGTAAGCTGGTGTACCTGCTCGTGGAGGACGCCGGCAAGGACGACCTGTACGAGGTCAACGCGAGCGGCGGCAAGCCCGTGCCCGTGGTGGAGCCGGCGAGCGGCGGATACACCGCGCTCGAGATTCCGCAGAAGAGAGCACGAAGCCGCTGCTCATCGCCGCCTACGGCAGCTCGGTATCCCCGCAGGAGATCGTGCGCATCGACCTCAAGGGCCGCTCGCACGTCAACCTGACTCACGTGGACACGGCCGCGGCCGCCGAGATCGACTGGCAGACGCCCGAGCATTTCTACTTCACGAGCGCCAAGGGCCGTCGCATCCATAACATGCTCGTGCGGCCGCCGGCATTCGATGCATCCAAGAAGTATCCGTTGCTGGTGCTCATCCACGGCGGTCCCGCGAGCAGCAATCCCGATCAAATCGGCCTGCGCTGGAACTACCATCTTCTCGCCGCGCCCGGGTATGTCGTGCTCATGACCGATTACACCGGCTCGACGTCGTTCGGCGAGAAATTCGCGCAGGCCATCAAGCTCGATCCCTTGAAGACGCCCGGCGAGGAGATCGACCAGGCGGTCGACGAGGCGCTTGAAGCGCTATCTCCTTCATCGACGGTTCGAGAATGTGCGCGGCGGGCGCGAGCTACGGCGGGCACCTGTCGAACTGGATCGAGGCGACGAGCACCCGCTACAAGTGCATCGTGAGCCACGCGGGCGAGGTCGATCTCACCACGCAGTGGGGCGAGAGCGATTTCGTCTACGAACGCGAGATCGTGAACGGCGGCCCGCCCTGGGCGGGCAATCCGATCTGGCGCGAGCAGAGTCCGATCACCTATGCCGCGAACTGGAAGACGCCGATTCTGCTCAGCATCGGCGAGCGCGACTATCGCGTGCCGCTCGGCAACACGCTCGAGAACTGGGCGACGCTGCAGCGCATGCACGTGCCCAGTCGATTGCTCGTGTGGCCGGATGCGTGGCACTGGATACTCGAAGCCCGAGGACAGCCGGCATTTCTACGAGGAAGTGCATCGCTGGCTCGCTCACTATCTAAAGGAGCGCCCAAGCCGGCTAGAGTCTCGAACCGCATGAACGCATTCCAATCCGATTTTTTACGGACGCTGCACGAGCGCGGGTTCATTCACCAGCAAACCGATGCCGCCGCCCTGGACGCGGCGGCGCGCCGTGGCGTGGTGACGGCCTATGTCGGATACGATGCGACGGCCGACAGCCTGCACGTCGGCAACCTGGTCTCGATCATGCTGCTGCGCCACCTGCAGCGCACCGGACATCGGCCGATCGTGCTCATGGGAGGCGGCACCACCAAGGTGGGCGATCCGTCCGGCCGCGACGAGACGCGGCAACTGCTGTCCGAATCGCAGATCGCGGCGAATATCGCGAGCATCCGCCAGATTTTCGAGCACTACCTCGATTTCGAGAGCGGCTTGAATGGCGCCATCATGGTGAACAACGACGATTGGCTGGGAAAGCTCGAGTACATCCCGTTTCTGCGCGACATCGGCCGGCACTTCACCATCAACCGCATGCTGACGATGGACAGCGTCCGGCTGCGCCTCGAGCGCGAGCAGCCGCTCACGTTCCTGGAATTCAACTACATGATTCTGCAGGGCTATGACTTCGTCGAGCTCAACAAGCGGCACGGCTGCACGTTGCAGATGGGCGGCTCGGACCAGTGGGGCAACATCGTTCAGGGGGTCGAGCTCGGGCGGCGAGTGCGCGATGCGGAACTGTTCGGACTCACCTGCCCGCTCATCACGACCTCCTCGGGCGCCAAAATGGGCAAGACCGCAAGCGGAGCGGTATGGCTGAATCCCAAGCGGCTGTCGCCGTACGATTACTGGCAGTTCTGGCGCAACACCGAGGATGCGGACGTGGGGCGGTTCCTGCGCATGTTCACCGAGTTGCCGCTCGATGAGATCGCGCGGCTCGAGGCCCTGCGCGACGCGGACATCAATGAGGCCAAGAAGATACTGGCGAACGAGGCGACGCGTCTGTGCCACGGTGCCGAGGCGGCGGAAGCGGCCCTCGCCACCGCGTCGCGCGCCTTCTCGGGCGCCACTGCCGACGGCCTGCCGACTTTCGCGCTCAAAGCCGGCACCGCGGCTCCCGTCATCGAGATCGTGGTGGCTCTCGGCCTCGCCAGCTCGCGCGGCGAGGCGCGCCGGCTCATCGAGCAGGGGGGCGTGCGGCTCAACGACGCGGTCGTGCGGAACGTCGACGGCGAGCGTCGCGGAATCCGATCTGGATTCCGCGGGCGCAGCGCGCCTCAGCGTCGGCAAGAAGCGGCACGGGCTCATCCGGCGAACTTGAAGGGGCGGCAAGCGTACAAACGGGCGAATAGGACCACAATGCGCCGGTGATGTGGAACAATTGGCGCCATGGCCGATCCGCGCGCCAACGACTACATCGACCGACATGGCTTCCGCGCCAATGTGGGCATCGTTTTGATGCGGGACAGCGGGGAGTTGTTTCTCGGCGGCCGGGTCGGCGGACGTGGCTGGCAGTTCCCGCAAGGCGGCATCAATCGCGGCGAGCGCGTGGAAGATGCGCTGTTCCGGGAACTCAACGAGGAAATCGGGCTCGGAGTCGAGGATGTCGAGGTGGTCGGCTCGACGCGCGGCTGGTTGCGGTATCGGTTGCCGCGGCAGTACGTGCGCGACCGGTGCATCGGACAGAAACAGCGCTGGTTCCTCCTCAAGCTTGCGACCGACGAGGGGAAGTTCCGTTTCGATCGAACGGACCAGCCGGAATTCGAGCGCTGGCGCTGGGTCGACTACTGGACACCGGTTCGCGAGGTCGTCTATTTCAAGCGGCGCGTGTACGCGCGCGCCTTGCACGAGCTCGGCAAGTTGATGCTTCCCAACGGCCTGCCGCCCTATCCGGACTGGTGGCAAGAGATCGATATCCCTTCGGCTCGCGTCGCGGCACGCTAGAAGGGCTTGACCACGGCCAGCGCGACGATGGCGATCAGAAAGAGCGAGGGCACTTCATTGAAGAGGCGATACCAGCGAGCCGTGCGCGCGTTGCGATTCTGCGCGAAGTCGCGCATCAGCTTGTAGCAATAACCGTGGTAGGCGATCAGCAACGCAACCAAGAGCGAGCTTCACGTGCACCCACCCCATGGCGAGGTACGGCGGGAAGGCAACCAGCATGGCGGTCCCGAATACCAACGTCGCGACCGCTCCCACGGTCATGATCGCGAACAGGCGTCGTTCCATGATCCGGAAGCGCTCGACGCCGATCGGATCCGAGGCATCCGCGTGATAGACGAACAGCCGCGGCAGATAGAAGAGACCGGCGAACCAGGTCACCATCGCCATGACGTGAACGGCCTTGAGCCAGAGCAACAGGCGCTCCCTCGGCGTAAAGCGGAATCATAACGAATCATGGCGGATTTTTTCGGCAAACTCGTGGTCCGGGCGTACGCATCGCCCAAGCGGCGCGCGTGGTTCCTGGGCTCGATAGGGGTGCTCGCCGCGCTGCTTCTCTACGCAATGTTCGAGCTCGGCCGCTACGACGCGGGCTATCGAGTCGTCGATACCGTGCGCGGCGCATGGGCTTCGAGCGCGCGCGCGCGCTGAGCTCGAGGCGGAGAATGCGCGGCTGCGCAACGAGCTTACCGCTGCGGATGTCGGGCGCCGCATCGATCGCGAGAGCTACAAGCAGGTCCAGAGCAGCGTCGGCGACATGCAGAGCCAGATCGCCCGCCTAACGCAGGACCTGTCGTTCTATCGCGGCTTGGTGCAGCCCGACTCGCTGGTACACGTCAAAGTTCAGCAAATGCAGATCGTCCCGGCGACCGCCGGGCGCTACCAACTCAAGTTCGTGCTCATGCAGACCGGCAAGCCCGACAACACGGTTTCGGGCACACTCTCGATAGCGATCCAGGGCTTGACGGCGGGCAAGCCGCAGACTCTCAAATTCGCCGATGTTTCGGTCGATCGGCACGCCGGACTGGCATACTCCTTTCGGTATTTCGAGGATTACGACGAGGCGGTTCAATTGCCGCCGAACTTCGAGCCGACGCGCATCGACCTGGAGCTGTTTACCGGCAGAGACTCGACGCATGGGTTCCGGCAGGCGTTCGTGTGGAAAGCTCAAGGTATGTCGGTCGAAACCGAGGCGAACGGCGAGGCATCCAAGGAAAAATCCGATGTTCAAACGGAAAGCGAGTAAAGACATCCAGATCGACACGCTGATCGGTGCCAAGACGCGCATTCACGGCGACGTCGAATTTGCGGGCGGCCTGCATCTCGACGGTCAGATCAACGGCGATGTGAAGGGCGAGCTGCAAGGCCACGCGATCCTGTCGGTCAGCGAGACCGGATGCATCGAGGGCTCGGTGTTCGCCGCCAGCGTACTCGTGAACGGCACGGTGAACGGCGATATCGACGCGACGGATCGCGTCGAGCTCGGAGCCAAGGCGCGCGTGCTCGGCAGCGTGCTACTACAGCGTCATTGAAACCGCGGTCGGCGCCCAGATATATGGGAAATTGAACCACCGGGCGCCTGGTGGGCAGATCCCGGCGGCCGGGGATGCCGCACCCGGGGCCCCGGCTGCTGCCGACCCAGAGGGCCGACCGACCGGCCGGGAACCCCCGACGGCGAATCGAGGTCCTAGTTTGAGACCGGTCGCTTTGATTGACGCAGGCCCGCCGAGTACACTGACTACCATGAACGCAACATCTGACGCACTCGCCGAGATCGATCCGCCGCCTCCGGATGTCCTCGTGTTCACGGACGCCGCCGCCGGAAAGGTGGGCGAACTGATCCGCGAGGAGGCCAATCCCAACTTGAAGCTTCGCGTGTTCGTGTCCGGCGGAGGCTGCTCCGGCTTCCAGTACGGATTCACGTTCGACGAGAAGATCGAAGAGGGCGATTTTTGCGTGGAGAAGCGCGGCGTTCAGCTCCTGATCGATCCGATGAGCGCTCAATACCTCATGGGCGCGGAAATCGACTACAAGGAAGATATCCAGGGCGCCCAGTTCGTCATCCGCAACCCCAACGCAAAGACTACCTGCGGTTGCGGGTCCTCTTTCTCAGCCTAAGTCAGACTGCCCGATGAGCGGCGCGGGCCGTGTCGTTCCGGATGTCCTCGCCGCCGTGGACTTGGGCTCCAACAGCTTTCACATGGTGGTCGCGCGCTACTCGCACGACCAGCTGGTCATCCTCGACCGGCTGCGCGAGATGGTGCGCCTCGCCGCGGGGCTCGGAGACAGTGGCCGGCTGGACGATGCCGCCACGGATCGCGCTCTACGCTGTCTCGAACGATTCGGCCAGCGCCTGCGCGCCATGCACGCGGACAGCGTGCGCGTGGTGGGCACCAATGCGCTGCGCCGTGCGAAGCGCAAGCGCTGGTTCCTCGAGCGTGCACGCGCCGCGCTCGGTCACCCCATCGAGATCATTTCCGGGCTGGAAGAGGCGCGCCTGATCTACTCCGGGGTCGCGCACACGAGCCCGATGAGCCCGGACAAGCGGTTGGTCGTGGACATCGGCGGCGGCTCGACCGAGGTGGTCATCGGCGAGGGCTTCAATCCGTTGCTGCTCGAGAGCTTGTCCGTCGGGTGCGTCGGCTTGAGCGCAAGCTATTTCGACGATGGCAGGATCTCCGAGAAACGCTTCGAGCGCGCGCGCACGGCGGTGCGGCTCGAGCTCGAGCCCATCTCCGAGGCTTATCGCAAGCTCGGCTGGCTGCAGGCCTTCGGCAGCTCGGGCACGGTGCGAGTCATCGGCGACGTCATCCGTCGGCTCAGTCCCGATTCGCCGCGCATCACGCTCGACAACCTGCGGGCCCTTGCCGACCGGGTGGTCGCGGCGGGCCACGTCGACGACCTGGATCTGGAGGACGTCGACGCCGAGCGCGCGCCGGTGTTTCCGGCGGGCCTCGCGATCCTGCTGGAGATCGTCGAGAACTTCGGCATCGACCGGGTGCGGGTGGCCGAGGGCGCCATGCGCGAGGGCCTGCTGTACGATCTCATGGGACGCTTCACCGACGAGGACGCCCGTGTGCGCAGCGTCCGCGCCATGGAAAAGCGCTATCACGTGGACGCGCTGCAGGCGGATCGCGTCGAAGCCACCGCCACCGCGCTGCTCGCACAGGTGGAGTCCGAATGGGGACTCGAGGATCCGCTCGCCGAGCTGATGCTGCGCTGGGCGGCGCGGCTGCACGAGACTGGCCTCGACATTGCGCACTCCAAGTACCATCGCCACAGCGCCTATCTGCTCGAGCACGCGGACATGCCCGGATTTCCCCGCGAAGAGCAGCTGCTGCTCGCCGCGCTGGTCGGGGGGCACCGCCGGCAGCTGTCGTTCGATGCCCTCGAGGATCTGGTGCCGCCCTGGGACCGTCTTGCCGAATTCCTGATCGTGATCTTGCGCCTGACCGTGCTGCTGCATCGGGGACGGAGCCCCGCGCCGCTGCCCGAAGCCGTTCGGCTTAACGTCAAGGGCCGCAGCCTCAACCTGGAGCTGCCGGAGAAGTGGATGAAGGAGCATCCGCTCACCCTCGAGGATCTGGAGCAGGAGCGCGCCTATCTCAAGGAAGCCGGGTTTCGCCTGTCCTTGAGCCGCGTCGCCGCGGAGGCGATGCTCAAGACTCCATGAGCGCGACGCGCTCGTCGTAGCGGCTCAAGAGTCGCGCCTGGGCCGATAGGCTGCCGTCGCCCACGGCGCGCGAGTACTGGCCGTTCGAGGCGAGCTCCCAGGCCTGGGCGTCGTCCGCGAGATAGAGGTTCAACTCGTCGGCGACGCGGGCGCGATACTCGGGCGAGTCCAAAGGAAACGCGACCTCGATGCGCCGGAACAGATTGCGGTCCATCCAGTCGGCGCTCGCGCAGTAGACCTCGCGCTGGCCGCCGTTCTCGAAATCGTAGACGCGCGAGTGCTCGAGAAAACGTCCGACGATGGAGCGCACCTTGATGCGCTCGGAGACCCCGGGTACCCCAGGCCGCAAGCAACACACGCCGCGCACGATGAGCTCGACCGAGACGCCGGCTCGCGAGGCACGGTACAAGGCCTGAATGACGGTCGGTTCGGTGAGCGCGTTGAGCTTGGCGACGATGCGCGCCGGCTTCCCCGCGCGGGCGTGCTCCGCTTCGCGATCGATCTTCGCGACGATCGCCTGCTGCAAGCTGAACGGTGCGTGCAGGAGCTTGCGCAGCTTCGGAACACGGGTGAGTCCGGTGAGCTGCAGGAAGATCTCGTGAACATCCTCACCGATCGCCTCGTCCGCGGTCATCAGTCCGTAGTCGGTGTAGAGGCGGGCGGTCTTCGCGTGATAATTGCCCGTGCCCAGATGGCAGTAGCGCCGCAACCCCTTCTCCTCGCGGCGTACGACCATCACGAGCTTGGCGTGCGTCTTGAAGCCGAAAACCCCGTACATGACGTGCGCGCCGGCCTCTTGCAGCTTGTTCGCGAGCTCGATGTTGGCCTCCTCGTCGAAGCGCGCGCGCAGCTCGATGATCACCGTCACGTCCTTGTCCGCTTGCGCCGCTTCCACCAGGGCGCCGACGATCGCCGAGTCGCTCCCCGCGCGGTACAAGGTTTGCTTGATCGCGAGAACCTGTGGATCGGCGGCTGCCTGCTTGATGAAGTCCGTGACGGGGGCGAATCCCTGGAAGGGATGGTGCAAGAAAACGTCTCCCGCCCGCAGCGCCGCGAATAGATCGCTGCCGATGCGCAAGCGCTCCGGGATGCTCGGCGTGAATGCGGCGTACTTGAGGTCGGGGCGATCGACGAGGTCGTAAAGCGCCATCAGCCGGCTCATGTTGACGGGCCCGTCCACCTTGTAGAGATCGTCCACGGTGAGCGCGAATTGGTCCAGCAAGTAGCTCAGAATCTCCTCGGGACAGTCGAGCGCCGTCTCCAGGCGCACGGCGTCGCCATAGCGGCGCGACGCCAGTTCGCCCTCGACGGCACGCAGCAGGTCATCGACTTCTTCCTGCTCGACGAACAGATCGCTGTTGCGCGTGACGCGGAATTGATAGCAGCCGCGCATGCGCATGCCGGCGAACAGCTTCGACACGAACGCCTCGACGATGGTGCCGAGAAACACGAAGTGCTGATTGCCGAGCTCGTCGGGCAGCCGGATGAGACGCGGCAGCGAGCGCGGCGCCTGTACGACGGCGAGCCCGCTGTTGCGGCCGAAGCCGTCCTCGCCTTCGACCACGATGGCGAAATTCAAGCTCTTGTTGAGCACCTTGGGGAAGGGGCGCGCAGGATCGAGGGCGAGCGGGCTCAGCACCGGCTCGACCTCGCGCGTGAAATAGGCTTCCAGCCACTTGGCCTGCGCGTCGGTCCATTGTTCGGGCGAGGCGAACACGACGCCGTTCTTCGCGAGCTCGGGCATGAGCACGTCGTTCAGCACCTCGTACTGCTCTTCCACGAGCCGCGACGCGCGCGTGCGGATCGCTTTCAATTGCTCGCCGACGGACAGGCCGTCCGCCCCGACCTGCACCGCGCCCGCTTCCTGCAACTCCTCGAGGCTCGCCACGCGGATCTCGAAGAACTCGTCGAGATTGGCGCATGAGATGCAGAGGAAACGCACGCGTTCCAGGAGCGGCACCCGTGAGTCCTTCGCCTGCTCGAGCACGCGCTGATTGAACTCGAGAAACGACAGCTCCCGGTTGATGTAGAGCTGCGGGATCAGCAGATCGGTATCGTTCATGGCGGTCGAGTTTGCGGTGTCTACAGCGACAGTTCAATTAGGGGCAGAGCGCAAAATGCGGCGGCTGGGCGCGGTGCGAGGTCAGAGTTCGCTCAGAGGCCGGAGCGGTAAATTCCGCCCAACACTCTGGGTCCGCGCGCGCCGGTGACGCTGGGGGCGTTCGAGGGCAAGCCGGCCAAGGTGCGCCGGGCGAACCAGCCGAAAGCGATGGCTTCCACGTAATCCGGATCCAGACCGAGCGCGGCGGTGGTCGCGACCCGGTTGGGCGCGAGCCGGCGCGCAAGTGCCGCCAGCAACGCCGCGTTGCGCGCGCCGCCCCCGCAGGCATACACCGCCGCATCCGCCGCGTAACGGCGCACGTCGGCGGCGACCGTGGCGGCCGTGTACTCGAGGAGCGTCGCCTGCACATCCTCAGGAGCCCGATCGATGCCGCCGAGTTTCTTGTCGAGCCAGCCCAGGTTGAACAATTCGCGCCCGGTGCTCTTCGGCGGCGGCTGCTTGAGATAGGGCTCGTTCATGAGCTCCCCGAGCAGGGCGGCGTCACAGCGGCCGGTGCCGGCCCACACACCGCCCTGGTCGAACGAGTCGGGGCGGTGGCGCGAGATCCACGCGTCGAGGAGCCGATTCGCGGGGCCGGTGTCGAAACCGGACACCACGGCGCCCCGCTTGAGCATGGTGACGTTGGCGATGCCGCCGAGATTGAGGATCACGCGATCCTCGCTGTCGCTGCGGAACACTTCGTCGTGAAACACGGGCAAGAGCGGGGCCCCCTGGCCGCCCGCGGCGAGATCGCGGCGGCGGAAATCCGCGACTACGTCAAGCCCGGTCATCTCGGCGAGGGTATTCGGATCGCCGATCTGCCAGGTGAACGGGATGGGCAGGTCCGTCCGATGGCGCAGTGTCTGCCCGTGACAGCCGATGGCACTCACGGCCGCAGCATTCACTCCCGCGTCGCGCATCAGTTGCAGCGCACTGCGCGCGAAGGCTTGTGCCACGGCAACGTCGATCTGGCCGATTTCATCCAGAGAAACTCGTTCCGGCGCATCGATGAGGGCGGCAATCCGGCTTTTCAGTCCCGGCTCGAAGGGCTCGGCACTCGCGGCAAGCAACGACAGCGGTGAGGTATCGAAATCCACCAGTGCTGCGTCGATCGCATCCATGCTGGTGCCCGAGATCAGGCCGAGGAACAGACCCATCGGGGAAGGGCGCGTTCGACTAGCCCGTGTCGGGCTAGTCGAGCGACGTGCGCCGTGCACCGAGATATTGAGGCTCGTCCGTGGCGAAGAAGGGGACGCTTGCGGCGGGTGCCGGCGCGGCGAGCCCGGCCTGCCGGACCTGGGTTTGCGGCGCAGCGAGGGAGTCGAGCCACGCCGCGGTCTGCGCATGAAAACGGTCCATCGCATCGACGCGCAGGGGATCGGCGCCAGGCAGCTTCACGGTCTGCGGGTCCTTGTGGACGCCGTTCATCAAGTACTCGTAGTGCAGATGGGGTCCGGTCGCGAGTCCCGTCATGCCGACGTAGCCGATGACCGCGCCTTGCTGGACGTGCGAGCCTATATGGATGTCGCGAGCAAAGCGCGACATGTGGCCATAGAGGGTCTGTATCTCATTGCTGTGCGACAAAAGAATCGCGTTGCCGTAGCCGCCGCGCACTCCCTCGAAAGCGACTCGACCGTCACCGGCGGCATGCACGGGCGTGCCGATCGGTGCTGCGTAGTCGGTGCCCATATGTCCGCGGATGAGATTGAGGATGGGATGAAGGCGGTGCGGATTGAACACCGAGCTCACGCGCGTGAACTCTACGGGTGCGCGCAGGAACGCCTTGCGCATGGGCTTGCCCTCGGGCGAGTAGTAGCCGATCGCGCCGGTCTCGTCGACGAAGCGCACCGCCCGGTACACCTTGCCGCCGTTCACGAACTCGGCCGCCAGCACGTCGCCGTCGCGCAGGTACTTGCCGTCCTGATAGATCTGCTCGTACACCGCCGTGAAGCGGTCGCCTTCGCGGATGTCGAGCACGAAGTCGATGTCCCACGCGAAGATGTTGGCAAGCTTCAATGCCACGAGATCCGAGACCTGGGCGGACTCGGCGGCCTGGAACAGGGACGAGTCGATGGTCGCGGCGGCGGTGCGGATGTGCGTCTGCACGGGATTCTCGGTGACGTTCGCGGCAAAGCCGGCTTCATCGCGCACCACATGCAAGGTCTTGGTCTCGCTGACCTTGCGCGTGAGCTCTTTGACGGATCCCTCGCTCTGCGTCACCTGGATGGCATCCCCGGGCTTCAGGTAATCCAGGCTCTGGCGGATGCCCGGAAGCTGGCGGATGGCGGCGAGATCGGCCGGGTCGAGTGCCATGCGCTTGAAAATGGAGCCTAGGGTGTCCTTGCGGCCGACCACCACCTGGACGGTGGAGGCGGCGACGCTCGCCTGCTGCGCGCCCAAGCCGCTCCGAGCGGCAGCGGGGACGGCCGGAGGGGGCGGGGCGATCGCGCGGGTCGGGTATACCAGGGGTGCTGCTGCACTCGCGTTGACGGGCGGTTTATCGCGGGCGGCATGCCACAAAATGAGGGCGGCGCTCGCAGCGGCGGCGTAAGGAGCGATGCGGGCCATGGTTGTGCGGAAGCGACGGGAGAGCCTGACGGGGGAGAAGCTTGGGCGGCGCACGATTATTCCTATGAGGATCAAGGGTGCAGGCTAGCGGCGGGGCCCCGGTCGGTCAATGTGCCGCATGCTATTTGTGAGCGAAGACACGACATAAGAGGCTTGTCCGGCATTGTCCGAGCGGCACTGCGCAAGAATGGGAAATCGGCAGCGGATGCGTGCCGGAGGAGGTGCCCGGTGATTTTGCGATGCAGTGCCCGGGCTTCTGGGCCGCTGAGCGACTAGAGCCCGCTTGGCCCGGGGCGGAGGACTAGGCCCCGTCCGCGCGGCTGCGGTCGCGTGCATTATTTAGAGTGAGGCGCCATCGCGACGGGCGATGTTGCCGCGTAAGAGCGACTGCCGCCGCGGGCCTCAGGCTTGGTCCAGCGGATTCGCGGCGCGATGAAAAAATTGGGACAATCCCCGCTTGCGCTATGTCGCCGGCGTACCCACATTACCTTCACCCTGCGCCTTGA
>CAWDFR010000003.1:0-1113162 GCA_963801685.1 uncultured Gammaproteobacteria bacterium | reverse complement strand
GGCGCACAAAAAAAGAGCGGGCCGAAGCCCGCTCTCCTAGACCGTAACCAGTCAATGCGTGCGGCGAACCGCTCGCACCGGCGGGTTTACATATCCATACCGCCCATGCCACCCATGCCGCCACCCGGCGCGCCATGTGCATGCTCTTCGTCCTTAGGCGCCTCAGCGATCATCACTTCCGTGGTGAGCAACAGGCCCGCAACCGAGGCGGCGTTCTGCAGAGCCAGACGCGTGACCTTGGTCGGATCCAGGATCCCCATTTCGACCATATCGCCGTACTCATCGGTCGCAGCGTTGTAGCCGAAGGTGCCCTTGCCCTCGCGGACTCGGTTCAGCACAACCGCGGCATCTTCGCCGGCGTTCGCTACGATCTGACGCAGCGGCTCTTCGATCGAGCGGGCCAGGATCTTGATACCCGTTGTCTGGTCATCGTTGGCGCCGACCAGCTTCTCGATAGCCTTGAGCGCGCGCAAAAAGGCCACGCCGCCGCCCGGAACCACGCCCTCTTCGACGGCCGCACGAGTAGCATGCAGCGCATCTTCGACACGCGCCTTCTTTTCCTTCATTTCGATCTCGGTGGCAGCGCCGACCTTGATCAAGGCCACACCGCCGGAGAGCTTGGCTACGCGCTCCTGCAGCTTCTCCTTGTCGTAATCGGAGGTCGCTTCCTCGATCTGCTGGCGAATGCTCTCCACACGGCTTTTGATATCCGCCGCCTTGCCGGCACCGTCGATGATCGTGGTGTTCTCTTTCTCGACCACCACCTTCTTCGCTTCGCCGAGATCGCTTAAGGTCGCCTTCTCGAGCGACAAGCCGACCTCATCCGAAATGACCTTGCCGCCCGTCAGAACCGCGATGTCCTGTAGCATGGCCTTGCGACGATCGCCGAAGCCCGGCGCCTTGGCGGCGGCGACCTTGACGATTCCGCGGATCGTGTTGACGACGAGCGTGGCTAACGCCTCGCCCTCAACGTCTTCCGCTACAATCAGCAACTGGCGGCCGCCCTTGGCAATGGTTTCGAGCAGCGGCAACAATTCACGAATGTTGGAAATCTTCTTGTCCACCAACAGGATCAGTGGTTTGTCGAGCTCCGCGCTCTGGCTCTGCTGATTGTTAATGAAATAAGGTGAAAGATAGCCGCGATCGAACTGCATGCCTTCGACCACTTCAAGTTCGTTCTCGAGACCCTGGCCCTCTTCGACCGTGATCACGCCTTCCTTGCCGACCTTCGCCATGGCATCGGCAATCGTCTTGCCAATGCTCTCGTCGGCGTTCGCGGAGATCGTGCCGACCTGCGCAATTGCCTTCGGGTCCTTACAGGGCTTGGACAGCTTCTTGAGCTCCTCCGTCGCCGCTAAGACTGCTTGATCGATGCCGCGCTTCAAATCCATCGGGTTCGCACCCGCGGCGACCGATTTCAATCCCTCGCGGATGATGGCTTGTGCGAGCACGGTTGCGGTGGTGGTGCCGTCACCGGCCTCATCGGAAGTGTTGGATGCAACTTCCTTCACCATCTGCGCGCCCATGTTCTCGAACTTGTCCTTGAGTTCGATTTCCTTGGCGACCGAGACACCGTCTTTGGTGACGGTGGGGGCGCCGTAGCTCTTGTCGAGCACTGCATTGCGGCCCTTGGGACCCAGCGTTGCCTTGACGGCGTTCGCCAGAACATTCACACCCCTGAACATGCGTTGCCGCGCGTCGTCGCTAAAGCGTACGTCTTTTGCTGCCATGTACTGATACCTCTAGTTGAATTTGATAACGATACCGGTCGATTGAATGGCTACTTGCCTTCGATCACGGCCATGACGTCTTCCTCGCGCATGACGACCAGCTCATCGCCATCCATTTTCACTTCGGTACCGCTGTACTTACCGAAAAGAATCCTGTCGCCGACTTTGAGGTCGACCGGGCGAATGTCGCCGTTTTCTAAAATCTTACCCTTGCCGACTGCTACCACTTTGCCGAATATGGGTTTCTCAGTCGCGGTATCCGGGATCACGATGCCGCCTGCGGACTTACGCTCTTCTTCCTCTCGTTTCACGATGACACGGTCATGAAGGGGACGAATCTTCATAAAACAAGACTCCTAATGCTCGGGTTACAGGTCTGCTGAAGCGGAAGCTATTAGCACTCTCCGCTCGCAACTTTCGATAATGGAGGCAGATTTCGCTGATTCAAGGAGCCGGGAGCCCAATTTCTTGCAGTAGATGCAATGAGCGGCGCTCGGCCCTCATCCTCTATTGCAGGACTCACTCCGAACGCTCAAGGATGATTGCCTACTGCCTTGCAGCGCCGGTATCCCGACCTCGGGCACTGCCTCGAGGAGAAACTCCCCGCATCGCACGCCATTAGAAATGGATGCTCTCCAACGGAATCAGCGGCATTGGCTGATGAGCACCGGCCTCGCGCACGACCAAATGCGGACTCGAGAGATTGCACCCCAATATCCTTACGGTTCCGGACACGGGCTATTCCAGAACATCCGAGTACAATGGCTGTGGAGAGGTTGTCGATACATGCCCGTGAGTCCCGGATGCCCAGCTTCGGCGGGTTCTTGCCTGTTACTAAAGATCGCCGGATCCAGGGGCGCGCAAATGAAAAACGTCATCGTCTACTCGTTCAACGGCTACGACACCGCCAAGCATCGCTACATCCTGCGTCCCGCGAAGGCTACGCTCGAGAGAATTCGCAGGATTGATGACGCCGTCGCAGTTGCGGGATCGGGCGAGGAGCTGCCGCTGTCGATGGTTGACGGTGATGGGTTTCGGCGCCCAGGCACCCAATGAAGGGCGCCACCTTTTGCGCTGACGACGCGTGTCGGGTAATTCGCGGCCGCCTGTGATCGGCGCTGACGTTGCGGTGCGGAGCGGTTGTGGGTATTAGCGGATCGTGTCCTATTGTCCTTCCGTGATGTCCGCAATCGGACGTGGCATGCGGAGAACACTGTAAAAACCGACAATCTCCCGCCTTAAGGCCGCTTGCAGTGCTCGCGCCCTGTCGATGGATCTCGCCGACAACCATGATGTCTACCAGCGTGTGATCCATCTGGACGATGGCCAGCGGCCGGTTCGACCGAGGAGGGCGGACTTCAAGCGCTGGTGCCGGAGTCAGCATACGGCTCTGCAGGCCCTCCATACCCCGATCGCGCAAGGAACCGCTCCTGCGTCCGGGAGCAGTGGGCGTGATCGGCCGCGTCATGCTGAAACGGGCTGGACTCGCCATTGCGAACCTGAGGTTTTCGCCCAACGCGACGATCGATGAGCATTCGGCGCCCTTCGATATTGACGTGATCTGTATTTCAGGTGAAGGCTTCGTTTCTGTCGGTGATCAGTCCTCGCGCTTTCGCGCCGGGGAGCGCGTAGTCTGGCCCGCAGGAGTGAATCATCGATTGTGGACGGAAGGTTCAGAGATGGAGACGCTGATGGTGGAACGAATCGGCGTGTGAAATCGGGGTAAGGACAAGCGCGTGGCTCGATTCACATACATATGGGAGTTTCGCGTGGCGCCGTCGGCGGTGGCGCAGTTCGAGTTTGAGTATGGGCCCCGAGGTGCCTGGGTGGCGCTGTTTCGCACGGCGCCCGGATATCTAGAAACTCTGCTGCTTCATGACAACGCAGATCCGTTGAGGTATGTGACGGTGGATCGGTGGGAGAGCGAGGACGCGCACAACGCGTTTCGGAGTGCACATCTGAAGCAGTATGAGGAGATTGACCGACGCTGCCAGGGGTATACGACGAGCGAGCAGCCGTTGGGGGAATTCAGCGAGTCGGAGTGATCGGGGAAGGGATACCGAGGTCGACGATGACAAAATACGCTATCCGCCAAGCCACCGTAAGTGACGCCGCCACCATCGCTCGCCACCGTGTCAGCATGTTTCGCGATATGGGTCAAGTGCCCACGGAAGCGCTTGCGGCCGAATTACTGGAGAGATCAACCTTCGCGCTTGACGTATTGCTGCGCGACGGCTCCTACGTCGGGTGGTTGGCAGTCAACGACAGCGGTCGGGTTCTCGCCGGTGCGGGCGCACACGTTAAGCCGCAGCTGCCGCGTATCTCGCATGACGGTATCGCAGTCGTTACTGCGGCGCTTCCGTTGGTAGTGAACGTCTATACCGAACCTGAATTTCGCGAGCAGGGAATTGCACGAGGCCTGATGAATACGCTAATGAAGTGGGCTACATCTCGCGGCTTTGATCGCGTGATGCTCCACGCCTCCGAATTGGGCCGTCCCCTATATCAATCCCTCGGCTTCGTGTCATCGAACGAGATGCGGTGGTCCCCAAAGCGAAAGGATCCAGCCGAATGAATAGCGAGTAAAACACCGTTCGTCATACCCGCTCTTTACGGTCGACCGCGCGTTCGAGCTCGATTCGCCGATAGATCTCCTCGCGGTGAACGGCTACGTTGCGAGGCGCGTCGATGCCTATGCGAACCTGGTTGCCCTGCACGTCGAGGATGGTGATCGTGATGTCGGATCCGATGATTATCTTTTCGCCGATGCGGCGCGTCATGACTAACATAGAGTGTCCTCCTTGCCTCTGTCCCCTCCGGGGGTTATACCGGAAACAAAGAAGAGCTCGGATTGTCGGTGTTTGGCTACATTTCGCGCCGACATGGCCGGGGGAGGGAACCCAGATGAGTGCCGGGCAGGTGATCTCCAGGAAGAGCACGCGCCTGTATAAGCTGGCGATCTGGGCGAGTGCCGCCGGGATGGTCGTGCTCGTGACGGCAATCACTTCGCAGCGAAATGGCCACCAGATGGCGGCTATCGATGTGATCCCGGGGATCATACTGGCAGGCTTCTGGATTTACTTTCTGAGGAAATCGCAGGTTCCTATGGTGGTCGATGAGGTGGTGAATTGTGGCGATCACCTCGAGGTGCGCAGAGGAAAGACTCAAGCCGTTGTTCCGTTCTCCAATATCGCTGGCGCTCAACCCTCCGTAATCTTTGGCCTCCCCGGCGTCAAAATCGACCTCGTGGAGGCGGTAATCCTCGGCAAGCAGGTTGTCTTTTGGACGCAATCCAAATCGGTGGCGGAGATGTATCGAGTAGCGAAGGACATCAGTGAGCGGGCAGTGAAGGCGCGCGAGGGGCTGAAGGATGATCAGCCTGGAGGCCGGTAGTGAATGGAAACTGTGATTCCTGCGAGCGGGAATTCCGCTATGAGCTCATTCACAACGGGTTCAACGATTCGGCGTTCTCATACTGCGAACGTTGTGGCCGGACGGCATTGCTCAGCGGTTGGTGCAAATCGATTCCGCCGGCGGCTCGGCTAAAGCTCCACGGGCCGCTCAACGGCGAGACCGAGGCGCTCTTGGCGGACTGTGCTTGCGGCGGCGGCATCACCTCGTTGCCCTGATTGCCTAGTGGAACTGTCGGCTGAAGCCGCCCGGGAATACATTGAATCGAATGCGCCGGGTGTGGCAAAAGGATGGCGGTGGCAGGGGCGTTGGCAGGGCCTATATTGCATTTTGATCGAGGGACGAAGAGCCGAGAATCCTTGGCGATCTGAATCGAGCCAGTTGTCCGGTACGGGGTTTGGGCGTTTAGCAGTCCGGACCCGAGGCTATTGCTTACCCTGCCTGCATCCCGGAAACTCTCCTGTAGCGGCAAAAGGGAGCCAACTCGATGGGAGAGGGCACTGGGGAGGAATCCTCGGAGGCGGAATCTAACCCGCCGGCCCAGCCCGTCTTTTTGAGTTACGCATCGGCCGATGCGGCGACAGCCCAACAAATATGTGAGTTTCTGGAGAGCCACGGCGTGTCCTGCTGGATGGCGCCGCGTGACGTTAAGCCGGGCGCGCAGTACGCCGACGCGATCGTCGAGGCGATCAATGAGGCGAAGGCGTTGGTGTTGGTGCTCTCGGGGAGTGCGGTGGCATCAGCGCATGTCGGCAAGGAAGTCGAACGGGCAAGCTCGAAGCGTAAGCCGATCATTGCGTTTCGGGTCGACGCTTGTGCGCTGAATCGGGCCCTCGAATATTTCCTGAGCGAGTCGCAGTGGATCGATGCGGCCGCAGGGGTGCCGGCTTTGGCGATGCCGGCGGCGTTGGCCAAGCTTGCCGAGGCGGTGGGGCAGGGTGGTGCAAAGACGGTACCGAATCAGGCGCCGCTAACGCCGGCCGCATCGGGTAAGGGGCGGGGGATTGCCATCGCGGCGGCGGTCGTGGGGATCATCGGTGCGGTAACTCTTGGCTGGCACTTTTGGTCATCGCACCATTCCGGCGGGCAATCCCCAGCGGCCGCAGCGGTGCCGGCATCGGCCGGTGCCGACAGAGCGGCGATGGGGGGCAAGTCGATCGCGGTGCTGCCATTTATGGATATGAGCGAGAAGAAAGATCAGGAGTACTTTGCGGATGGGATGGCGGAGGAGATCCTCGACCTATTGACGAAGATCCCGGGGCTGACGGTGATCGGGCGGACCTCATCGTTTGAGTTTAAGGGAAAGAATGAGGACTTGCGGACCATCGGACAGAAACTCAACGCCGCCTATGTCCTTGAGGGCAGCGTGCGCAAATCAGGCGATCAGTTACGCATCACGGCGCAGCTGATCAATACCAAGACTGGAGCGCATGAGTGGTCGGAGACCTATGATCGGCCCATCGGGGACGCGCTCAAACTGCAGGATGCCATCGCTGCCGGGGTCGTTCGAGAGTTGCGACGCCCGCTGTGGGGTGTGATCAGGCCCGGCGCGCGGCGCAAAAAGCACTCGAGTTAGATCCAAAGAGCGTCCGGGGGCGCGTGGCGATCGCGCAAGTACACTATCTGTGTGACTGGGACTGGCGCGGTGCGGCTCGTGTGCTCAATGAGGCTGCCGCCATCTCACCGCGCGACATCGATGTACTGATCGGTCAAGCTGCCGTCGCCTCCGCAGTTGGTCGACGCGAAGACGCCTTAAGAGCGATCAAGGCAGCGCTCGCACAGGACCCGCTTAACGCAGAATCTCTGACCATTCTAGCGTCTGCTTATGGGTTCGACCGGCTAGCAGAGGCTGAGGCGGCCTATCGGAGGGCGCTCGAGATCCGCCCGAATATAGTCTATGGCCATTACAATATTGGAATGGTATTGCTCGAGGGGGGCGACGCCCCGGGTGCGCTTCGAGAGATTCAGCAGGAGGCCAATGACGATGGTAGACGCGAGGGGCTAGCCATCGCCAATTATGCACTGGGCAAGAAATCCGAGTCTGATGCGGCACTCGCAGACATGTTGCGAGAGGATGCCAATTCGAGTGCGCTTGGCATTGCGCAGGTTTATGCGTTTCGTGGCCAGTTGGATGAGGCGATGCATTGGCTGGAACGTGCTTATTCGCAAAAGGACCCGTACCTCTTCCTTATCAAGGATGATCCGCTGCTGAAGCATCTTGAAGGTGATCCGCGTTATAAAGCATTTCTCAAGAGGATGAATTTCCCGGAATCGTGAGCGAAGCGGAGGCCATGCCATGGATCTACCATCTGAGTTTTCCGGCGGCTGCCTATGTGGGGCGGTTCGCTATGCGTGCACGGCTAAGCCGCTCATGATGGTGAATTGTCATTGTCGGGACTGCCAAAGGGCAAGCGGGGGGGCATTCTCGCCCACTATCGTTGTCCCTACCCAGTCGCTGCGAATGACGCTGGGTGAATCAAAGCTCCACAGAATCGGCGCCGAGAGCGGCAACGAAGCCGTCCGAGCCTTTTGCGGGGAGTGTGGGGCGCAGATCTATGCGTTCAGCTCCGGCCGTAGCGAGTTCGTGGGGATCAAGGCGGGAAGTCTTGATGACCCTAGTTGGTATCGCCCGGTGAAGGATGTATGGGTCGGGAGTGCGCAGCCTTGGCATTGTCTCGACCCCGCAATACCTAAGGTTCTGAAAGATCGCTGATTGGAGTTAACCGATGGGGAGGCGCGTGAAATCACGGAGGACAGAGCGAGAACGACAATAGACGCCACCTGTCAGTGTGGCGCGATCCGCTTGGAGATGTCGCGGACTGTTATATCGGTCTGGATTTCCGCCACATTTCGTCGCAGCGGGGCTAACCGTCCTCGAGGGCTTCGAGCTCTCCCATTTGCGCGGTCATGGAACGCTTACGGCTTTCCAGCTGCTCCCAGCGTGATCTGGCCTGTTGGATGGCGTCGGTCATAGCACTCGGTTCACCTGCCAGCGCCCAATAGTTGGCTTTCGCGGCGACAGCGGCGCCCAGCGCGGCGCGATGGCGGGATTCGAGTCTGCGGAGCCGAACTTCGATGTCCATGGCGACACCTTCCATTGATGACCGATGGGAAGGTAACAAACCTCCTTGACAGTGCGGCGAACGGAGCGTGACGGGCGCGTGACGTCCGCACGATTAAGAAAAGCTTAATGCCCCATCAGGGATCTCGTTTGTCATGTACAGCCACGCCGAGCAATCTGTAAGCCGTCCGATCAATTTCGCCCATGGAGAATGAACATGACTACCGAAACACTTACCGCGCGAATCGCGGTGGCTCTGCTTGCCGTCGCTGCCACAGCAGGTTCGATTGTGGTACTGCAGTTTGCCCTTGTGGTCGCCTGAAGGGGCATGGGGATCGCGCCCCTCGCGTGCTCCGGATTCCGGCAATTGCGCCACATTTGTCACTCCCACCGTTCGACGCAGGGGTCTTAATCTATCTCGCAACGAGTAAGGAAGGTGCGCGGTGGGAAGGAGAAACGGCAATGAAGCAGTTAATTGAGTTAGGCGCGGTGCAGATAGGCGCTGCAATACAAAACATCTGCACGAATCTCGATTTCGACGTTCTATCGTTGCCGGGCGGCAGCTTGATCGCCGTCGTCCTTTGGCTTTACGCAAGCGCATCCGGCTCCCTAAGCCGCGCGAGCGCGCAAGTGCGCGCCCCCAGAACCAGACTCTTCGGCGGGCGGCCTTGCTGCGTCAGTCCGTCGTCATTCCCTTTTCGGCAAGCTCGTTGATCGCCCGCGCCCGTTTGGAAAGGTGCGTCAAACCCTCGCCGCGCAACACGTTTGGGATCGATCGTCAGTATCCGACAATTGGAGGCCGCGTTCGACGGATCCACTGTTGCACCGTCGGGCGACGCCACTGCAGAGTCGCGTATTCGATGAGGCGTTGGGGTACCGGGTCGCCGAGGACGATCAGTCGCTGCAACATCATCGCGAGATCGACATCCGCGATCGACCAGTCGCCAAAAAGGTTGTCGCGTGCGTCCATCGAGCAACGTCAGTGCGGCAGAGAATAGCCTGTCGGCAGCCTCACGTGCCTGTGCGGAGAGGGCCGGACGCTTGGCACCGCAGAAGACGACGAAGGTGGGTCGCTCGTCACGAATCGGTATGAGATCGCTGCGCAACCAGGCTTGAACTTGACGTGCTCGCGCACGGTCGCGGGCATCCGTGGGGTAGAGGCGCGTGCCGGGAAAGGTCTCGTCGAGGTATTCGCAGATCGCAGAGGATTCAGATAGGGCGAAGCCGTCATGCACAAGCGTCGGAATGCGTCGAGTGATAGATGTCTTCGCGAAGCCGGGGTCTTGATTCGCCTGAGCGACCAAATCCAGGGCTTCGATATCAAACGGTAAGCCTTTCTCGACCAGGCTCACAAAGGTGACCAGGGCGTAGGGGCTTGCGAAATTGGCGTCAACGTAGAGGAGCATTGCGGGTGTCTCGTGCGGTATTGGCCGCGCATTGTAGTCATCTCCCAGCGGCGTGTCGCCGACGATTGATTCAGATTTTCTAATCTATCGTTTAGAACCTCTGCGAATAAACATCGCGCATGCGGCGTACGTGCAAGTGTGAGGCTGCTGGCCTCGTTGGCCAAGACGTTGGCGACCCCGATGGGGTGGTTGATGTAGCGGCTTGCCTCGTCGCCTTTGCGCCGCTGGTCGCGGTGTTTGTGGGCAGCGAAGGCGCTCGCGGCCAGGACGATTGAAACGGGAGAAGAATTCCTACACGAAAGCGTTGCGGCTCGTGTAAAGGATCACTTCATCTCGCTCGGCATATCCTGGGCGGCGACAACCTGCCAGGTGCCGCGTCGCTTGAGCCAGGTATCGGTCCAGGTGAGTTTGACTCTGTGCCGGCGACCGTCTGCCTCTATATGGATCGCGCTCTCGCTGCCGTACAGGATGGCCATCGAGTCGCCGAAGAAGTGAACCTTAACCTCATACAGGGTGCAGGCCTCTTCGGGTTTCTCCTTTGGGTTCGGTGCGAGCGATTCCTGTTTCGTGTAAAGGGAGCCGTGCGGGGACGTGCCGAGGAAGTCCTCGGCGAGGATGGTCTTTTCGATGCCGTTGTGGGTACAGCCGGCCTCGGCCCATTGGCGCTCCCAGTCGATCAGCGCCTTCGCGGTAGGGTCGCCCGCCGGGGCCCAGCGGCTTTCCTGGGCGTATACGGGGTTGAGACACAACAGGTTGGTGGCCAAGCCGGCGGCGAATATGGCGGAACGAATAGTCCAGACCTGACTTTGCATGAGATTTCCTTGTAACCGAGCGGGGAAAAGTGTGGGACCATCTCAATCGCTAAATCCCGAGCAGCCAGCGCCAGCGTCCTGACAGCGGCTCGACGACATCGCCGGTCACCCAGGCGCTTGCCCCCAACGCGGCACCATGTGAGTACGCCCACGCGGCCACGCCCCGGGTCGCCGCGCCGTCAACGATAATGTTGGCCGCACGCGCGGCCTCGATGATGCGGGCCTCGTTGTTTGCGTTCCGCTGGAGCCAGCGCTCGAGGTGAGGTTCGGCGGCCAGCATGTCCTTTTTCTTCTGGTTGCATTCGACGTGGGCTAGCACCAGGTTGTGGGCGAGATCCCGCGGGTACCGCGACCAGGGGATGAAGTGGTCGATATGTCCGGTATTTACTCGGCGTGTACAGTAGAGGCATTGGCCGTGTTGGGCGTCGGCGAGCGCAGGCGCCATGGCGTTGAGGGCGGCGCGCTCGGCGCCGAAGAGAAACTGTCCTAAGTCCGTAGACCAGCTCGTCTCGCAGGAAGACGCGATCGGGGGGCGGGGTGCAGAGGAGGCAGGGGGTGGGATTGGAAGCGGAGATGACGGCGGACTCGGGCGGATACTCGGCTCGATTATCCATGAGCTACTTGGCGGACGCCATGAGAGACGAAGGCCGCGCGGCCCTAGGCCCACGCAAGATCTGTGACGCAGGCACGCCCTGCGACGGAGTATCTGGAGGACATTCTGCTGGCGCAGGCGGAACCGCGGGTAGACACCGGTTCGGACAAGGATATCAAGTAATTCCCGATTTATAGCGGGGAGGACTGAAATGAGACAGTTAACACTTGCCAGTGTCTCGCTGGGAATATCGATAACCATACAGGGGACCATCTCATCGCGGGTGGATCATGCGTATTGAAGTGCAACATCCGGCCTTTGCGTCCCAGCATCTGTCGGTGGAGACGGCATCGCTGCTCGGCGGTCCGAAGCTCTTGTTGAACGGGGAGATCGTCAAGAGGCAGAAGGGTCGGTACGCGGTCGCGGCTGATTCGGGCGCCGAAGCTCTCATTCAGATGAGATACAACCTCGTCGATCCGGTGCCCACGTTGAAAATCGACGATGAGCCCGTCCGGCTCGCAGAGCCGCTGCACTGGTACGAATACCCTTGGGGCGGCTTGCCGATCCTCTTGGTATTCACCGGTGGTGCCCTGGGAGGATTCGTCGGCGGCATCGCGACAGTGACCAACGGCCGCATATTAAGAAGTGACCGCGGGGCCGCAGCGAGATATGCACTCAAGGCCGTCGTGACGGTATCCGCCGCGGTGATTTTCTTTGTGCTCGCGGTGGCGGTGCGCTCGCTGATTGGAGGCCATAGGTAACGGGCGGCGGCGGCAGAAGAGTCCGGCCGGCGATAGGTAGATCGAGATGCAATCCAATGGCGTGGTGTCCGGTGCGATGCGCGCGGCGATAGTACCATTCATGTGGCTCGCGGCGCTCGGATTCGTGCTCAGCGTCGCCGCACACGTGGCTTCCATAGCTGGCGTGCCGTTGCCGGGTGGGCAATCGATCTGGTTGCTGCACACTGGCATTTTCGTGGTCTGGATTCCCACCGTCCTGATCAGTAGTAAGGTCATGCGCGGCGAACGCCGCGGAGACTTTTGGAAGGTTGTGCTCTCAGGCTGCCCTGCATGGATGCGCGTACTGGGTTACGCCCTGTTTGGATACGTTCTCTTGAATTTCTTCTATTTCATAGCCACTTCGAGCGGCCGCGGTCACTACGTAGGTGGTCCGCCACCGCCAGTGATTCGCGGATTCTCCGGGCATTGGATGCTCTTTTACGGAGTGGCCTTCATGACGCTGTATTCGGTGAGGAGGAGGCCGGAATTGCTGGGCCAAGCGACGTGCAGTAATGGGCTTCCGGTATCGACGACGGATCGGTTTTGTCGAATTTGCGGTGAGACGCTGGCGGGGACGGGGATAAGCTGAGGCAAATAGTCAGCCACATCATTTTTGGTCAGAATCAGACAGCAACGGAGAGGTTGGATAAAGCGTCTCCGGAGCTAACGGGCGACAACACACGGCCTTTGGTGCTAGGGAGCCACCTAAAGCGTCGGTCTAAGCGCTCTTAGCTTCCCGCGCTCCATTTGGCTGCGGGTCGTCACGGCAAATTAGAATGTCGAGTTGCCGCAATCGCTCCTCTATGCATGGAACATCCAGGTGGATGAACTCGTCGAGTAAGGAGCGCAAATAGATTGAGGCAGAAAACACATGAAGTCGCACGCCTTCTATTTCGACGGTGGACATTGGAGATATCTGTGGAGATTCCGGACTGCAGATAGCGAACCAAAAGCATAGTAATCTTTCCAGAGTGAGACCTCCGTACCCTGCAGGCCGTTGCATGTCGATTAGCACCTTAGAGGCAGCGTCGGGAAGCGACTTTCCTGCAGCAAAATATTGGTCCCAGCGCATATGCGCTTCCCTCTGGACGAAATCATCGGAGGCATCAAGAGTTGATCGAGGCTTCGGGATGGCGAGCGTTTCCGCCCCGGTTGCCGGAGCAGCCGATTTTCTATCCGGTGACCAATCAGGCTTATGCGGCGCAGATTGCACGGGATTGGAACGTGAAAGAGAGCGGGGCGGGTTTCGTGACGCGGTTTGCGGTGGATACCGTGTACTTGGCACGCTTTGGAGTTCAGAAGGTGGGTGGGTCGATCCACACGGAGTATTGGATTCCCGCGAAGGAACTGGATGAGTTTAATACGCACATCGTGGGGTTGATTGAAGTGATTGAGACATTCGGAGGCACGGGAGCCCAAAGGACCGATGATCCCCTTCGGATCTATGCGGACTTCAATTCCGGGGGATCGCCGGGCAAAGGTCCTTGCTGGTGGTTGCGGTATGGCATGCCCCGGAAGCGCCTGGATGAAGTGGCGGAGAGTTTGCGGCTGTACAACGGCATGTCGGTGACCTTGATACTACGAAGACCCATCGGAGGAGTTCGAGGTGAAGGCGCTGCTGGAGTGTACTGACAATGATGTCGTTAAATGGGTTGCGGTTCCCGATTGGAACACTTTTCGCCGAATACGGCCTTAAGGATGAGGCAGACGCCGCGGCTCGGCGGCGGCGGCGCCAAGAGAAGGTTTGGCGAGCGAGTTGAACCGTGAAATGAATGAGGGCGGCCTCTCTTGCAATCGGTGTTGCTGCTGTATGCCGTCGATGAACAGGTCCAAGGCCTTCGAGGCAAATCTGGTGACATGAGAATCGGCCGCCTCTCGTCGAGGCGCTCGGCGAGAGGCGGCCGAATGGCATCGTCAGGTCACGATGCGTCCGTGCTCGCGGGCCGCAGCCGCATAGGCGGAGAGGGGCTTGTCGGCGTCGAAGTGTCGTCGCGCTCCACGGGGAGACCGAGCGGGCCGCGCAGGGCGCGGAGTTCGGTCATGCTCACGAATCCCAATTCAGGAAATCCCATGCCGAGATCGCAGAGACCGAAGGCGATATCATCGCGCCCCAACTCGGTAAGCAGCCAGGTGCATTGCGCATCGGGCGTGAAAAGCTTGACGACAGGCTTGAAGTCGATGTCGGGCTCGCCCTTATCCATGCGTTCGACTTGAGCGTCGCAGTTGGCGAGAAGCTGTTCGGTTTGAGCTTGAGTGAAGAGTGTCATTGAGAGGTTCCTTGCGTTGGCGGACCCCAGCGGTCCGGTCACAAAGACCTCCGGACCGCTCGGGGACGCAGAGGAACCGATCAAACGACACCACTCGGGCACCGAGCGATACTCCTAACGGGTGTGATTCGCTAGTAATAGAGGTGCAGCGGGCGTGACAGGGGCTTGGCGCTGGCGTGACCGGTGCGAGGACTGAGATCAGGAGATGGACGCCGCTGCTGGCTGCTCGGCGAGAGAGCCGCCAGGAGTGACTTTTGCGAGGGGGATTGCGCGACTCTGTGCGCGATTAAATGCAAACCAACTTGATGATGCCCTTAAGCGCGTCGAAGTCGGCAGGGTTTCGCGTGTAGAGGGGTAAGCTGTTAGCCGCTGCCGTAGAAGCTATCAGCAAGTCGGCCAGCCGCGAGCGACTCGACCGTCCGGCGGTTCGCGCAGCCGCAAACATCCTACCGTATGCGCGTGCAGCTTCTGCATCAAACGGTAATGGATCCCAGGTGGCGCTCGCCCATTGCAATCGGTCCTGGCGTCGCGCGCGTTCGTTCTTATCTTCCGTGGCGTGCGGCCCCGCGGTGAGCTCGGCGAGTGTAATAGCGGAAATCGCAGATTCATCGGGCAACAGCGCGGGGTCGATCACGTCGTGGTCAATAACCACGGACGTGTCGAGGAGTCCTCGGGTCGGCTCAGTCATCGACGCGCTGATCGATCACCGCATCGAGGTCAGCTCGAAACCGCGCGGCGTCAATCCGCGGCGAGCGAGCAGCTCCCTCGGCGAGCGTTGCTCGGAGGACGAAGCGTTTCGGCCGAATGGGCCGCAGCTCGGCGACTGGAGTGCCGTTGCGCGTGACAACAATCGTCGCACCTGCCTCTACCTCGCGGAGCACGGCTGCGGAATCGTTTCGAAGTTCACGCTGCGTTATAAGTCGGTTCATGCGAGCTACCGTAGCACATGTAGCACTTCGTAGCAAAACCAGTGCAGCCGATCACTTAACATAAGATGTATTATGCGTATATGTGATTGATTATATTAGTCTTTGTTCGATTCAGTCTAGCAGGAGAGCAGCGCGCGAAACCGTCAAGCTATGCTACTGCTGATTCACTGTTCTGAGTTGCGATACACCACCCGCGGAGTCCGATGTGCTCAACTTCAACATCTCTCGCATAAGGGGCGCTTGTTCCGCCGCGCTGGGGGCAAGACGAGGTTATCGAGAGGGAATCCCCTAGGCCAGTCGAACGTGCATCGAATGATCCGCCGGCGCGCGATGACGACGGGATCAAGTCCCGATCGGAATAACCCGTTCCGGGCAAGAGGGATAACACAATATGTTCGGAACGGCGGCTCGTGCGAGCGGCGCGTGAACCACTGCGGACGGCGTTATATGATCGTAGCGATAAATGAGGTGGCCGAGGATGAGGTCGAGCGGATATTGATGTAGGAAGGGATTCGTGCCGCCTGACAAATAGCGGCCAATACAACACAACACGAAGACTGGCTGTCTCGATCGGTTCGTGCTGATTGGGCATACCGCTTTACCGGGAGAATTAGTGCGCAGACTATTAACGCCTCTATGGCTGACCTTGATCGGTTTCTGCTCCTCACATGTTCATGCGGCCGTATCGCCTCAATTGCAACAGGCCATTCGCGTAAGCACGTTCGAGGTCGTGATGAAGAAGCCGGAGAAAGATCTAGCTACTTATGAGAAGCCGCTGCCCCTGGACTTGTTGCCCTATCGCGAACGGACGGACGCATACCAGTCGATTGGTACAGCATTTTCTCTCGGGCACAATACGTATGTGACGGCTGCCCACGTTCTTGGCATCGGTATCGACGGCCAGTACGGTAAGCCAGAGCTTCGCGGGTCCGACGGCACGGTTTATGCGATTGACCGAATCGAGCGCTTTTCGCTGCATGAAGATTTTGTGGTCTTTTCTTTGCTAAACGACCCGGCGCCCCCAGGCTTTTCCGTCAACCGCGAGCCCAAGATTGATGATCCAGTGCTAGCCGTCGGCAACGCATTCGGCGAGGGAATCGTGATTCGCGACGGCCTCTACACATCCGCAACGGACGAGGATCAAGATGGTCGATGGAAGTGGATTCGATTCTCCGCCGCCGCTTCCCCCGGAAACAGCGGCGGTCCACTTCTAGACAGCGATGGTAAAGTCATCGGAATCGTGATTGGCAAGTCACCGAATGAAAACCTGAATTTCTCCTTACCAATCGCGAGAGTACTCGAGGCTGAGGATCATAAGGCGATATTTGAGCAACGAATGCTTACCTCGTTGCCATATTTGCATGGCACTTATACTTACACTTTCCAAGATGCGTTCACCTTACCGCTGACGTGGCCCGCGTTCGTCGCCGCGTACCAATCGCTGCTCGCACGACACACGGATGAGGCGCGTGCCACATTGTTAAAGACCTACCATGATTCCATGTTTCCCAGAGGGCCGGGATCCGAGTCTTTGCTCTTCGACCCGAACGCCAATGGATTTCGCCCCTTCCTGATAGCGCAACAGGCGGATGGCACGTGGGCAGCCAATGCCCCCGACTTCACATCAACTGATCTACCGGGGGATGGTTCCGTCAGTGTTGCAACCGCTGCAGGTGCCACGCTGCTGCGCCTGATACGCTCCGACGACGCCGCCGATGACGCGTTCTACTCTGATTCCAAGTCATTTATGGACCTCGCGTTAAAGGCTCTGAACGTCCGCCGCCCAGTCGGGCCTGACCAGGTGCGAATGACGTCGTTGGGAACCGCACAGACTGATGTTCTATTCTCGGATTCCTACGGTCGAAAATGGCAGGAACGCGTCTGGCCTGTGCCATTTCTCAACATGTATGTCGTTGGCCTGCTCCTGCCGACGCCGGATGGTTACGCCGCGATAATTGTGTACACCCTCTCCTCACTTCTGCGAACAAACAAAACCCTCGCGCGGCTGTTGGCGGGACAGACAGGAGTTTCTATGTCCGGCTCAATACAGCAGTGGCAAGCGTACCTGCGTCGCCGCTCCTTGCTGCCCGATATCTTTGGCGACGTGAAGCTCGATCAGTCCCCGGAATGGACCCTGCGAACGGGGCGATTCTCAACTTCGGTCCCGGCGTCGGTGTTGCCGTTGACCCTTAAGAGTCCAATAACTGTCACGATGGGCTTTACGACGGACGGTACCCACCTCGTTTGGGATATCGCAGATGTGTGGTGGAGTAAGGACGATCGCATGGACGCCGCAGTCGGCCTTTCGCGTCGGGAGCGTCCGACGAACAACGCAAAACTCGAGATACGTAACAACTTTGAAAGCATGCGCGACCGTCGCAGTCCCTACGACGGCGAGATGGTCCGCGAGACCGCGGACACTTATTCTGTTTCGCAAATTGTGGATGTACCCGGCAAGGCCGCGGGACGGGTTTCATCTGATTTGCTGTATGGCTTGACACTGCGACTGGTCGGGCATCCGAGCATTCAATACGCGGGGGAGTCCCTCCAGAGGTTGGTTTCCACCACCCATATTTTGGAGCATGGTCTCGGCGCGGACATCGTCCCCTCGCCGTCTACGGGGTCGCCGGTGGAGGCCGCGTTTGCAGATTCGATGCAGCGAGCCATCGCCGCCGCAGAGCAGGCGGAGGGTTCCCTTGGGCCAGACATACGCGGCCGTCGGCTTAGCCAGGACGTTCGTGATTTCTACGAAGCAGCAAGAGCGAGCGCTCGAACCGTACCAGCAGGCAGCGCCGCGGCCGACAGCTTGGATAATCAGCAAAGGCAACGATATCAGGCGCTCCAGGACTACTGGCATCAATATCCGAGTCTCACACACAACCGCGATATGTGGAGCACTTTCCTTGCTCGAAATGGAATGCCGCCCAATACACCGCACGACAGCGCGGTGACGGTGGCTGAAAATGCATTGCGCGGCACTCTGGACGGCGGTGTGCCGAACCCAGAATGGTCCTCGCGCGCGCAAGAACTGCGGGCGGCATACGTAGAGGAACGTAGTCACTCAGTCAGGGTGAGGACCATTGCCGCTGCCGACTATCGACCACGCGTTTCGCCATGTTCGTCACCCGCAGATAAAACAACCGGCAAAAAGTCCCCAGCAGTGGCACGAACGAATCGTTCCTTGGAGGACTTTTGGCCGCTCGAAAGCAAACGGCTCGGTGAAGAGGGTCGAGTCATGGTCTCGCTTCGGGTTTCGGCGACCGGCTGCGCCGTTGCTGCAGCCATTTCCGGATCGTCAGGCTCCGAGATGCTGGACGGAGCGGTAATGCAATTCTACGAAACCATCGATTTCACTCCAGCAGAAATCGACGGTAAGGCTGCGGAGTCGACGCCAACGCTCCCGGTCGTTTTCAAATTAAATAAATGACGTCGCTTGAACGCGGATGATGACATCATCCGCCATCGACGTAAGGTTGGAGCTGCGAGCCACGCCGAGTAACCGAGTAATATGTTATCAAGATAGGAAGCGGCGGACGAGTGAGAGAGCGATGCCGCCGGCGTAATCGGCGGCCAGCAGCATCAACGCAGCCTGTTGGGTAATGTACTGATTCGAACTCTCGACATTAAGTGGCAACAGCGTTCCCCCGGTTCGGCGCTTATTCTTGCCCACAATCTTGAAGGGCAGCCTTTCGATGCGGCGCGCAGCGGCCTGGCGGATCCCTTTCGGGAGGCGGGACATATGAACGGCACCGGAATTGCGGCGACGAGTCATGTTCGCCAGTATGAACGCGGCATCCGATTTAGGACATCATTAAGTGTCAAATGTGTCAGAACGCGACGCTTCGCGAGGCGCGTCGCGTACGGATAATTCAGGCTAGCTGATGCGCATCCGCGTCTGCAATTTCCGGCGTTTTCGCTTCACCATCGTTGGACATTAATTGGTGACAAAAAGGACATTATCTAATGACATCCACAGACGGTCAGAGAACCTTATAAATCATTCAGAAACAGTGAGATACAAGGTCCTTAGGCTACCTGGATCTCAGTCTCACCTTCCGCGAGATTCGACACGTGCCTCGCTTCGACATTGGTATCTTCACTCGACGACAACAGCGGTGACTTCCTTTTTGATTTGACCCGGGCTGCGCACCAACAGCAGCAGCGGCAACGCCATGAGGATTGCCAGCATTAGGAATTTGAAGTCATCGATGTAGGCGATCAATGCAGCCTGCGTCGTCACCTGCTGATTTAGCAATTCCATGGCCCTGATGCCTGTCGCACCGGCCAGCTGCGGCGTCGTGCGGCTGTAGGGCGTGATGTGCACTGCCAGTGAGGCGTGAGCCGTCTGCATATTGTGTACCAGCAGGCCCTGCATGAGAGAGATCCCAACGCTGTTGCCAAGGTTACGCACTAAAGCGTACAGCGCCGTGGCTTCGTTGAACTCCGCAGGCACCAGCGTGGCAAAGGCCAGCGTCGTCGCCGGCACCATCGCACTGCCGAGTCCGAACCCCATGATCAGACCCGGTAACATTATCGACGAGGTATCCATTGACAAGTTGTATTGCGTCATCTGCCAAAGCGAGAATGCGGTCATCCCGAGTCCCGTCGCGATCAATAGGCGCGCATCAACTCGGCCCACCATGCGACCGACCACCAGCATGCTGACCATCGTGCCGATGCTGCGTGAGGACATCAGGTAGCCCGACTGAAGGACGGAGTAGTGCATCAGCCCCTGCAGGAATGGCGCCAAAAGCGACATCACCGCCAACATCACCATACCCATCAGAAAACTCATCACGTTGCCACTCAAGTAGTTGCGGTCCTTGAAAAGTGCGAATCGAATGAAGGGCCGATCCGCCGTCAGTGTATGGACGATGAACAGATACAAGGCCAGCGCGGCGACGATAGCTTCAATCTGTATCTCGGCAGAATCGAACCAATCCTTGGTGGGCCCGCGATCCAAGAACAACTGTAACGTTCCTACGAACAACGCGAGCATCGCGTATCCGAAGAAATCGAACGACCTGCGCGCATGCCGGGTGTCGGGGAGGTAGGCCAACACGCCGAGTATGGCGAGCGCGCCGACCGGCACGTTGACGAAGAACACCCAGCGCCAACTATAGTTGTCTGTCAGCCATCCGCCGATAACGGGGCCGAGCATCGGGCCCAAGCCCACTCCCATGCCCCAGATCGCCATGGCGCGGCCAGCCTGGGCCTTCGGATAGATATCGAACAGTACTGCTTGGGACATGGGAAATAGCGACGCGCCGCATAGTCCCTGCAGTAGCCGGAATGCGACCACTTGCGAGAGCGACTGGGCCATGCCGCAGAGGGCCGAGGCGATCGTGAAGCCGATAACGGAAAAAAGAAACAGCGGCTTGCGCCCAAAACGATCCGCGAGCCAGCCGGTCAGCGGCGTCATGATAGCGCCGGCGATGATGTACGAGGTCAGCGCCCAGGTCATCTGATCCTGGGTTGCGGACAAGCTTCCCTGCATGTGGGGGAGCGCGACATTGGCGATCGTGGTATCCAGCGCCGTCAAAATAGTCGCGCTCATTACGGTCAGGGCAATCATGCCGCGGTGTTCCCGTAGACCGTATCCCGGAGTCGCTGCCGCTATAGTTGTACCCGAAGTCAACGACATCTTGGCAGGTTAAAGAGATTGGCGGGTTTTAGCTAATATTGATCGCTTGCAGCGATTTCCATTGTTTTAGCCCCTATGCGTGAGATTGAAGACTTGGGAGCGGCGCGGTTCCAACGACCGAAGGCGCCGCGGTCGTTTCCGCCCGCACTCATCGAACCGGACTTGCCTATCTCAGTCATCCGGCATTCCTACTTCTTGCGAATCCGTTGAGCAGCGCGCCGTCGGGGAGGGGGTCGTTTGTCCGTAGTAGACATATCTTTTGTCGACCGCTGCTTCTGATGAATGCTGGCTTCTATATTCGCAATAGTCTGATCAATAAATTGTATGATCTCTGCATGGTCATCCTCCGAAAGGCCCAAATTCCTTTGGGTGATCAACGAGCGAGAGACGAAGCTGAAAAGCTGCACGAGGACCACTGGCGAAATGTATGGTGGCTTTATCTCATGTCTCTCAAAGAGCTCGCTTATAGCCGCGACCTGCATATTGAGAATCCGCTTGGTGGAACGAGCTACCAACTCCCGGATCGTCTTTCGATGGTTCGCGAGTGCTATGAATTCGTGCCTTAGTGTTGTCGTTTCTGGATCAATGCTACGCTCCCACAGCGCTCTGAGGGGGCGGTCCGATGCCAAAACGCGCGCTTGATTTTCGAGAAATCGATCATCATAGCGCTGCCACACCGCGGCAAAGAGATCATCCATAGTTCCGAAATAGTAGTGAACAAGCTGCGACTTCAATCCCGCTTGGCGCTCGACTTTTCTTGAACTCACTGCCGCGTAGCCGGCCTCCTTCATGATCTCCTCGGTGGCGTCCAAGATCGCGGCCCTAACTTTCGCACTCTTTTCGGAGTCCTCTCTCTCCGGTCTCATCGTAATTCCTTTCTGAAGAGTCGTGTCCTCTTCAAGGCTGGTTCGCAATCGCCTTCCAACATCCCTCCTTTTACCATGCAAGGTGGGAAGTTGAAGTTCATTGACAAGCCGTCGGCACCCATGTTAAACGATTGTTGGAATTAAGCGGTCGTTTAAGTCGATCAGCGGCTCGCCCAGCGAGGCCCAATAATCTGAATCTGACACTTGCGGCCAATCACATCGCGGTAGGGTCGCCGTCAAGAGGAGAAGACGCATGTCGGGACTTTCAGGTAAACGTGTACTGGTCACTGGGGCAAGTGGGGTTGTCGCGCTTCCCGTTGTAGTAGAGCTTGCCAAGAACAACGAGGTTTATGCCGTAGCGCGCTATTCGGACCCTAAGCAGAAGCGATTGATCGAAGCCGCTGGCGCGCGGCCGATTGCCTTCGACGTCGCCCAGGAAGACTTATCACCGCTTCCCAAGTCGGCTGACGTGGTGATCAACTATGCGGTGCTGCCCCCGTCCTTCAAGAACATTGCCTATGAAGTTAACACCGGTGCGACCGGTCGGCTGGCGCGTCGCTATCGCGACTGCGAGGCGTTCGTGCAGGGCAGCACCGGCTCGCTGTACGAATATCAGGGCGAGCGCCCGCTGCGCGAGGATGATCCCTATGGCTTGCACAGCGCGGGTGAGAATTATGCGGCGAGCAAGATCGCGGCGGAATATCTGCTCAAGCATCTGAGCGTCGACTATCAGCTGCCGGTGACAGTGGTGCGTATTTTTTCATTCTATGGGCCGCGCGGCGGCGGCGTAACGCAGCGTGTCGATCAGGTCGCGCGCGGCGAACCGGTGAGCGTCTATCCGGGTGTACGCAACGTCCATACACCGCTCTATGAAGACGACTATGTGGAGAAGACAATCGCCGCGGCGGGCATCGCCAAGATTGGCGCGGAGATCCTCAACGTTGGAGGATCAGAGGCGGTTACGACTCAGGAATACTGCGAGATTGCCGGCGAAATGCTGGGCAAGAAGCCAATCTTTGTCGAGAACGGCAAATCCTGGCCGATCTGGGCCGATACCACGAAAATGGAAAAGCTCCTCGGCCCCAGCAAGGTCTCGGTCCGCGAGGGCATCCGCCGGATCATAGAGACCGTCGATCAGCGGTTACCCAATGTGCATCATGTGCTCGGCGCGCCGTCACGCAAATGATCACCTTCATCGCGCACCTGAAGGTGCGGCCCGAAAACGGGCCCGTCTTCGAGGCGTTGATGACGCACGTGCGCGACCAGACGCGTCAGCACGAGCCCGGCGTCGCCTACTATGATTTCGGCAAGAGTGTCGACGAGCCGGACACGTATGTGGTGATCGAGGTCTATCGAGACGCCGACGCGCACGCGGCACACATGAAGACCGACTGGGTAACTGAATCGATCCCGCACGCGCGCCGGCTCGTCGAGGGCAAGTTCAATATCAAGCAATATGTCAGCCCCGGCGTCGAGCCTGCCGTCCGGCAAATGAAGGAGAGCTGACATGGGGACAGGCGACGGAATGAGCGACATTGAGCGGTTGGTCGAACTCCAGGCGATCTACCACCTCAAGGGCCGCCGGGATCATGCCGTGGACCAGAAGGACTGGGACACCTACGCCAAACTGCACACCGACGACTATATCGCGATGTCGATTTCCGCCAAGCCGATCGTCGGCGGGCGGGCGGCGGCTGACGCGCTCGCGGTTCAACTGGCTAATGTCACAAGCGTGCATCATTGTCACACGCCGGTGATCGATTTTCAGGATCGCAACAATGCGACCGGCGTCTGGGCGATGGAGGACAATCTGTTCTGGACGCGCAACGGAGAGAAGCAATGGCTGCGCGGGTTCGGCTTTTACCACGAGACCTATATCAAGGGGACGGACGGTCAGTGGCGTTTCAGCTATCGAAAATTGCATCGCACCCACGCCGAGACCTCGCCCGCCGCCGCGTCCATCGCGGCGGATTTCTCCGGCGAGAATGCAATCGTTGGCGCCTAACGATGCGCGTTCCAAATGGCTGAGGAGAGATTGGAACTGTGACAGTCCATTCTCGAGTATCGCTCCACCAGGTTGCCTTCGTCCGTGATGGGACGCCAGCATTTGTCGATTTTTGCCGCAAGAATGCGGTACCCAACATGACGCTCGTGACCCTGTTGATGACGGGACAGAACGACATCGAGATCATCAAGGCGTCTTTCGCTGATCGAGGTCCGAAAGCCAGTACCGTCAATCATCCCTTCGCCATCTTTCCTAACCTCGAAGAGGACACCGGACAGGCTGCGCAGAAGCTGTTGGAGGCGATCGACGTTACCGCGTCGATTGGAGCCGACGCAATCTACATGCAGACGGGGGGCCGAGGAAAACTCGACTGGGAACAGGCCGCCAGCCGGTTCACAGATCTGCTCGCTCCCTGCAGGGACGCGGCGCGCAAAAAGGGTGTCGGTCTGATGATCGAGAACGCCTCGCCCTTCAATATCGACATACATATCGCCCACACACTGGCTGATACGATTCTGCTCGCTGAAATGGCGGAGATCGGGGTGTGTATCGACCTGCAGCCTTGCTGGGGCGAAGCCAGTCTGCCGAAGCTGTTCCGGCGCGCGATGCCCATGACGAAGCTGGTTCAGGTGAGCGATTACGTGATGGGAGATCGGGTCGCGCCCTGCCGAGCCGTTCCGGGCGATGGTGCAGTGCCATTGGAGCGCCTCATAAGTGATCTGCTCGACGCTGGCTATGATGGTTTGTTTGACCTTGAACTGGTAGGTCCCAGGATCGACGGGGAGGGCGGCGCGGCAGCATCTACCCGGGCCGTCGAGTGGCTCTCCAGCAGGCTCACTATGCTCGGAGCGTAACCGGCGAAATTGCAGAGGGAATTTGTATAGACCAGAAAGTCGGCACGTCCGAGGTATCGCGCGCGTACCTTCTTAAGCGAGGCGCCACAGGTAGTGCTGGGGCTAAGATAGGAAAGAAAATTTATTGCGATTGAGTGGAGGAAGCAGGATGAGCACCATATTGGAACAGAGTGAACAGGTCGGGCTTCCATCCTCGATTCCCTCTAATATCAGGTTTCTCGAGAATTGTCGGATTATGTCCATTCAGCTTCCCAGATTCCGGTAACGAACTGAACCCGCGATGCAAGTGGGGGTCCCAGCCGGAAGCTGAAGTGTGTGGTCACGAAATGCGGATCTCGACAGTCGTGCCAAATAGTCCTCGCGGGTGATTGGCGAGATCGCCTATTTCTTCGGGAATACCGTGTTGGGCTCACCGGTCCTCACCGTGTAAGCGATTAGAAACTTCATAGGCTTGGTGTCACTGCCGTTGCGTACGATGCGGTGATAGCTGGCCGGATCTACGAAACTTTGGCCGGCGACGAATGTCTCCTCTGGGTCGTCGTCGAAGGCAGAGACCATCGAGCCTTCGAGCACAAAGCCGACACCCACCACCGGATGGGAGTGATTGTTGGCATCGGCACCCGGTGGATAAGAAATAAGGAACAGGCGCACCTCCCAGCCGGGCAAGTCCGCCAGCGGAGTTGTCTGCAACAATTCGCGCGTGATTTCTGTGCTCATAAATCCTCGCCCTGACAATCTGGATTGCGACGAGCGATGATCGCACGAGTCTGTCTGCTCTCCTACTTAATGGCACTCGCATCGTGGATAACGTAAATGCTTGCCGAATTCGCCCATTAGCCATGCGTATAAATTTACGCTTCCAGTTTCGCCAATAGCGCTTCCGCCATCCACAAATACAGCGGAGATTGTGTAGGGATTCGACGACGGTACTGACACGGATCTTTCAAGCGCCCCCGGAACCGGTGCAGGGGCGGGTGGGCCAAGGTAGTAATATGCGCGCATGGCGTTGAGCGCTACGATGTATGTGTTTACGGTGCGCATCGCGGATGCGGACCGTAATGTCTACGAATCACTGACGTTGCGCGTAGCCCGGCACCCGTCGGAGGCGGCGGAGTATTTGGTTACGCGGGTGCTGGCATATTGCTTGGAGTATGCGGAAGGGATCACTTTCTCCAAAGGCTTGTCTGATCCTGAGAAGCCGACGATCGAGGTACGGGATCTCACCGGCGTCTTGCAGAGTTGGATTGACATCGGCGCCCCAGAGGCGCCGCGATTGCACAAAGCCGGCAAGGCCGCGCGACGAGTTGTGGTCTATGCGCATCGAGAGGTGACACCATGGTTGGAACGCCTTGCAGGCGAACGTATCTACCGCGCCGAAGCGTTGGAAATCTATGTGATGGATCGAGATCTGGTGGCGGCCCTGGTCACACGACTTGAGCGCCGCATGGACTTTGATTTATCCGTGTCGGAGAAAACCCTCTACGTATCGATGGGCGAGGAGACGCTGACGGGGACCGCGGAGTTGCGACGTCTGCATTCATAAGATGTCGAGCGAGTGGCGTAAAAGCGCGAGCGGATCCTTGATGGTGTCGGGTTTCAAGCGGAACCTGGCCGGCCTGCGCGAAGTCGTTGAGGTCGACCCAGCGATGATCTGGGTCCTAGCCTCAATTCGCGTCGTACTCCAGATACCAAGCCCATCGATGCGTGCGTTCAAAGCACTACGCGTCTCAGTTGGTCGTCTGATTGACGTGCTCCCAGACCTTGGAGATCACAACGGAGCCTTCGCCCACTGCCGAGGCCACCCGCTTGACCGACCCGGCGCGTACGTCGCCGACAGCAAAAATGCCGGGGTGGGATGTCGCGAACGGCGAAGCCGGTGAGCCGATGCCGGTGACGACAAATCCTTTGTCGTCGAGCTTCGCCAGACCCGAGAGCCATTCGGTGTTCGGCGCCGCGCCCACCATGATAAATAGCGCTCGCGTCGCAATCTTGCGCGACTGCCCGGTTTCGGCATTGTGGATAGTGATGCTCTCCAGATGCTCGCCACCCTCCAGCCCCGTGACCTCGCAGTTGTACTCGATCGTGACGCCCCGATCGGCTTCTAGCCGACTGGTGAGGTAGCTCGACATCGAGGTGGCGAGCGAGGCACCTCGGACCAGCACACGGACGCACCGGGCATAGCGGCTGAGGAACATGGCGGCTTGACCGGCAGAATTGCCGCCGCCGATGATCACGACCTCGGTGTCTTTGCAATAGCGGGCCTCCATATCGGTGGCCGAGTAGTAGACGCCCGAACCCTCGAAATCGGCCAGTCGTTCCAAGGGAAGCCGCCGATATTGCACTCCGCTCGCCGCCACTATTGCACGGGCGCGGACGCGTTGGCCATTCTCGAAGATAGCGCAGAAGGCGCCGTTCTCTTGCAGCTCGAGTGCCGTCACGCGGCGCGGCATCGCAAATCGGGCGCCGAACTTCATGGCCTGCACCTCGCCGCGCCACAACAGGTCTGCGCCCGAGATTCCGGTTGGAAAACCCATGTAGTTCTCGATTCGGCTCGACGTCCCCGCTTGGCCCCCCAAAGCGATGTCCTCGACGAGCAACGCGCAGAGACCTTCGGCGCCGGCATAGACGGCTGCCGCCACGCCGGCCGGGCCCCCACCGACGATCAGCACATCGAAATGCTCGTCGCCGCTGAAGTCGATGTTGAGCCCGAGGAGCCGCGCCACCTTATCCGGTGTCGCATCCGTGATCGGTACTTTGCTACCGAAAATAACTGCTGGGGTTCGGGCATCGATTGCGCAACTCTTGGCCGAGACCTCGGCTTCCGGGCTGTGGAGGGGGACCGACGTGTAAGGCAACCGATTGCGACTCGCGAACTCCGCGATACGACGCACGTTGCGATCGGCCTCCTCCCCGATCAGATACAGGCCGCTGCGGCGATCCTCGAGTTGCCGACGACGTCGGGCGGCAAACACGGTGATGATGATGTCCGACATCTCGGGGATCTGGGACATGAGCGTAAGGAAGATCTCGCGCGGTACCTCGATCACTCGCGTATCGACCACCGTGCGCAGCGGCAGGGAGGCGGTACCGCCGTACAGCAGGCTGATCTCCCCCATAAACTGGGTTGGGCCAATGGTTGACGAATAGTGACGTTCGCCAGTGAACGGATTGACTACTTCAATCTCGCCTTCCTCGACGTACACGAAGCGATTCGCCTTCTCGCCCGGTTGGGCCATGATCGTGCCCTTCGGGTACGTCACCATTCTACCCGCCGCCCGCAACGCCTCCACATGCGCGGGTGCAAGTGGTGTCCGTATCATCTCGCGCAAGTCTTGGCCTATGGTTTCCACGGAGGCCCCCAAGGGTTACAGTTCCTTGAATGGTACAAGGTTCCGTGAGATAGGGAATCCACTGATTTTCGGTGCACTATTATTGGGTACCATTTGCCTTTAATCGCCGACGCCCCGGAATTCAAGAGGGTGGGGGACAGCGCCAAGAACAGCGCGCTGCGAGACAGCGAGCATCTGCTCGAGTTGAGGACGAAGAAGGCGATCGGCGAGTACGATGCCGGACTCCGCGACCCACCAGCCGAGCACGGTGCCGATTCCATAGGCAAGGCTCCCGCATGGCGCCGAGGCACGGAATCGGAATCCCGCAGCGCCCAGGTAAAGAGCGGGAAGAACCATGAGTCAGCGCGCACCGATCTGCTGCGCTGCAACGTCAGCTCGCATAGCGAGCGCTCCGTCGAATTGCATCTTGAGCACGAGGAAAGCAGAATCGGTGCGAAACTACTAATCGTATAAGTAGTGCATCGCGATCCATTTTTCGTCTTGGGCAATCGCACAGACAAATTTAGAGGTCCTTGCCATCCACTAGGAAGTCGAAGCTAGCCCACCTCCTAAGCCATCGGCGGACGGGGAAATGCCAGCACATCGGCGAGCAGATCACCAAACTTCGCAGCGAGCAGAACTCACAGGAGCACGGGATCATGGCGCAATTAAACGAACAGAAGTTTCACGCATTCATTGGCAAGATGCTGGGCGATCTCGGCGGCGCCTTCAGCGTGCCAACCACACGGATTGGATTTCGCCTGGGCTTGTTCGATGCGCTCCATGCCGGCGGTCCTGCCACGGCGGCTGATCTGGCGGCGCGTGCGGGCGGCTTGGCGCCGCGATACGTCCGAGAATGGGCGCTCGCGCAAGCGTCCAATGGATACATAGATTTCGATCCGACTACCGACATGTTCAGTCTCAGTCCTGAACAGGCGATGATCTTCGTGACCAAAGATAGTCCTGTCTACCTGGCCGGTGCCTTTGACCTGGTCGCTGCCATGATCGAAGCGGAGCCGAAGGTTGAGCGAGCGTTTCGCGACGGATCCGGTGTACGCTGGGGCGACTCGGCCGGGTGCCTCTTCTGCGCGACCGGTGCGTTCTTTCGGCCGGGCTATGTCAATAATATTGTGCAAACCTGGATTCCCGCGTTGGATGGCGTTACCGCAAAACTCGCCGCGCACGCCAAGGTGGCCGACATCGGCTGCGGTGTCGGCTTCTCCACCATTCTCATGGCGCAGGCATATCCCAATAGCCAATTCGTCGGATACGATTTTCACGAACCTTCCATCGCTGAGGCGCGTAAGCACGCGAAGCATCACGGTGTTGGCGACCGTGTGCGATTCGAGATTGCCCAGGCGAAGGAGATTGGCGAGAGCGAGTTCGACTTGGTCACCATGTACGATTGCCTGCACGATATGGGAGATCCTCGAGGATGCGCCGCACACGTGCGCAAGATTCTCAAGAAGGACGGCACATGGATGATTGTCGAGCCTATCGCAGGGGACAAGCCGGAGCAGAATATGAATCCGGTGGGTCGCCTGTATTACAACGCGTCGACCATGATCTGCGTGCCGACCTCGCTCGATCAGGAGGTCGGCGAAGGCCTGGGTGCTCAAGCGGGCCAAGCAAAGCTATCTGCAATCATCGGGGACGCCGGATTTTCGAAAGTGCGGCGGGCCAGCGAGGGACCCTTCAACATGATCCTCGAAGCTCGCATCTAAGCCGATGGATTCGCGAGGTGCGTCCGCGGGCTGGCGGTCATGATAGTGGCTCAACGTGATGAGCGGCGGGCCATCGTCCTCGGCGCGAGCATCGCGGGCCTGCTGACGGCGCGCGTGCTCTGCGAGCGCTTCGCCGAGGTCGTGCTGCTCGAGCGCGATGAGTTGCCCGACCGACCCACGCCGCGCAGGGGCACCCCGCATGCGATGCATCCGCACGGCCTGCTGGCGCGCGGACGCGAGATCCTGGAGAGGCTGTTCCCTGGGTTCAGCAATGCGCTGATCGAGCAAGGTGCCATCGCTGGCGACGTCGCCGCGGATGTGGCAGTCGATGCCAACGGCCGACGCTTCGCGCAAGGAAGAAGCGGTCTCATGGCCCTGGCGGTTAGCCGGTTGGCGGTTGAGGCGGAGCTGCGCCGCCGCGTGCGGGCGCTGCCAGGGACCCGCATTGTGACCGACGTCGACGTGCTCGCGCCTGTCCACGACTCATCTAGCGGCCGGGTCACGGGGATACGCTATCGCTCCCGTGCTGACGCGCGCGCCGAGCACGTGCTGACCGCCGACTTGGTGGTTGACTGCACCGGTCGCGGTTCGCACAGCCCAGTATGGCTGCGCGATTGGGGATACGAACAGGTGCCGGAGGAGCGGGTCGTCATCGGACTCTGCTACACCAGCGCCTACTTTCGGCGCGACGCGAGCGTACGCCCCTCCCTTGCCGCGATCATCGGCGCCGCCACACCGCAGCTGCCGCGCCCCTATGCACTCATAGCGCAGGAGCCCGACGAGGACGGTCGCGCGCGCTGGATCGCCGCTGTAGGCGGCTATGCCGGCGATCATGTCGAGCCGACGCTCGAAGCCATGCGGCACCGAGCGTGCTTGGTGGGCGTCAATGAGATTGCCTTGCTCGCGGAGCGCGGCGAGGCGATAGGCCCGGTGATCCGCTATGGCTTCCCACACAGCCAGCGCAGGCGCTATGAGCGGTTGCAGCGCTTTCCGCGCGGGTATCTCTTGCTCGGCGACGCCCTCGCCAGCTTCAATCCGATCTATGGCCAGGGCATGACCGCCGCGGCTGGCCAGGCGATTGCGCTGGAGGCCGCTCTGGCGGGCGGCGAGGATGGACTTGCCAAGCGTTTCTTCCGAGCTGCCGCGAAGGTGATCGATGCGCCTTGGCAATTGACGGTCGGCAGCGATCTCGCGCTGCCGACTGTGCCGGGCCCGCGGCCGCTGGCGGCGCGCGTTGTCAATGCGTATATCGCGCGGTTGCAGCGGGCCGCCGTGCATGATCCGCAGGTCTCCGTCGCGTTCATCCGCGTGATCCATCTCGTCGCAGCGCCCGTTTCGCTGTTCGCGCCGCGGGTTCTCCTGCGCGTCATGTTTCGTGGAGGCCGCCGCACGAAGGCCAACGTGGCCCTATTGGCAAGTCAACGTGTGCGAAGCTAAGAGCTGAGATCGGGACCTAGCGTCTGCATTACAACGACGAGAGACCGAAGAAAATATTAAGGGGCCTGACACCCGCCCAATACGCAAAGCAGTTGGCCATTGAGGTCGTCACGATGCCGGCAAACTACTGAAGTCGGGAAACGTCGAAGTAGCAAAGGGCTAGGGAGATCGAAGCTTCGCCAAAAGCTTAGCTGCCGCCATGAGATCGAGAGTCTGGAATCCTTCCGAAAAGCGGCTGAAGAGGACAAATACGGGCGAGATGCGCTGCTGCATTCCCGATACCTTGGTGCAATTGTCTTGCCTTCCCTGGTCAGGCTTGATTAGCTGCAGGTACGTATACGAAAGAACGAGAATTAGTCGATTGGCCAAAGCAAGGCGGCCTTCGCTGACGGCTAATCGGCACGAGACATGAAGGCACCCGTCGTGACTACCGCCAGCGTCGTCGGGCGGGTGGCTATGCCTGATTAAGCTACCTCTGCGCGCACTGTTGGGCGCCTTATCGTCGCGTCTCGCAACGGGCAGAACGATCGAGCTTGTGAATGAATTGACGATTGTTGCGGCGCGCGTGCTGATTGCAACCGATTCGTTCTTGGCGGGCACCGGCAAAACAACTAAGGAGCGACGGTAGCGTTATGATAAACGGCATCAGCGATGAGGTCATTCTCGGGGCGCGTCTTTTTCTCGCGCCACTGTTTCTGATCTTCGGCTGGAGAAAGCTGAGGGACTATTCGGGCACGGTAAGTCAGATGGTGCGGGATGGCGTTCCGACGCCGGTACTGGCTACTGCCGTAGCGATCTTCATGGAGCTTCCGGTCGCGTTCACAGTCGCCGTTGGCGCGTTCACACGTGCATCGGCTGTACTGTTGGCATTGTACACGCTGGGAACTTCGCTTATTGAGCATCGTTATTGGACAACGACAGGCGCAGATCAGCTCGCCAGCATGGAGGGCTTCTACAAGAATCTCAGTATTATGGGAGGCTTCCTGCTGTTGTACCTTACTGGCGCGGGAAAATATTCGATGGATGTATTGTACGGCATCGCCGCGCCATGACCCCGTATTCCATCGGGGCGAAAATGCAACGTGACTTCACGTGCGGGCGGGGGCATTCATGCCGGGGTGTTCGCAGTCTATCCGGAACATCACAACGCGAGCCAGGGGAGGCCGCATTCAGATCGGTCCTGTCCGAAGATATCGAAGGAGACATCGAATGCAAGGGACCATGATGGACTTACTGTTCGTTGGTGTCGGGTGGACCGACCTCGCGATCACCCTGAACCGGGTCGCGGTTGGGGCATTCTTCATGCTGTCGGGATATCACAAGCTGTTCAACGCGGAGCGTCACCGTTCAGTCGTCGATGAGCTGAAGGCGCTCGGCGTTCCCGCAGTGGGCTTCAATCAATGGTGGGTGCCGTTGGTCGAATTCGCCGCGGGCGGCGCTGTCCTTATCGGGCTTCTGGCGCCACTTGCCGCGCTTGGCCTTCTTGTCATCATCCTCGTCGCCATCACGACGTCAGGGCGGCAGCGAATCAAACTCTACAAGCCGATCGATGAATCGGACCGCATCGACGATTGGCTCTATTTACCGGAGACGCTTTATGCTTTTATGTTGATCATAGTCGTCTCGGCCGGCGCCGGGCCGTACAGCCTCGATGCCCTGATCCGGGCTCTGATGAATAAGCACGGCGCGTGATTCGTAGCACAATCCTCAGTCGGTGTACGCGGCTACGCGGCGATCAAGGCGCGTGCCGCTTTGCCGGCACCCTGCACCGGGCCATGCTGACCCAGGGTGAGGAGAATCAGATAGCTGCCTTCCGCGGTGACTCTTCATCTACCGAGATTTCGATGTCCTACAAATGGACTGAATATTGCGGAAAACACCTGCCCATCTTTGTCGGTCAATGAAACAATCATCTTGAGTGCCGGATCGTCAAGAAAAGACCCACTGCCACCCAAGGACTCTGGGCCGTCCGGGATAAGAGGAATCGCTACGGACACTGTATAAAACGTAAGAGTCACCACACCCGTCAACCCTTTAGAGGGCATCCCGACAAATGCATGATTTTGCAGGTAGATTCTCACCTGACGTAGTGGTTTGGATGAGTCGGGTTCGAGAACGAGCTCGATATGGTAGGGACCCGCCATTCGCACCACGCCGCCGTGGGCGGACGGGATTGAATCAAGCATCGCAGCGTCGTGCGAATGTGCATCAGCGGCCGGAAGGCCGAGCGCGATCATAATGATCGGCAATGCCCGTCGGGTTCTAATGCGACGCCACAACCGATGGCTCTCGCTAGTACCTCGGTCACGCGCGACGACGAACGATTCACTCTTGATCGGTGGATGACGATTCTCCCAGGCTGATTCCGAGGTCTCGACGCTATTAGACCAGTTTCGGGCGGCGCCACGGGGAGACCGGGCCGCGCTCATGGCGTTTCGGGCGGAGCATCCGGGTCGCGGTATTGCACAGCGGATGTCCCGGCCGAAGGCGGGTCGATTGCGGTGGGAGTGGCCGGCGGAGCATCCGGGTCGCGGTACTGCACAGCGGATGTCCCGACCGAAGGCGGTTGAACGGGGCTAAGAACGGCCAGCGGTGGCTCTGGTGACGGCGATAAACCCTGCCGCGTGTCCTGGTCCGACGCGTTGAGCTCGATTTCCTTGTCACCCGCGACCAGCGTGATGTGATGGTTCTTGATCGACTTGACCGTCCAGCCATCGATGCCGACGATTTTGAAATTACCCGGCCGTTGGTTCGTCGGAGCCGCGGGTGACCGCCTCGTCGGCGCGACCGCTGCCACGGGCGACTCCATCGGCTGCTGCACCTCGAAATAGATCACGGAAGCAAGGCCGGCGCAGAGCAGCAGGAACAGCAAGACCGCGCTGCGCGCCCCACGCTGATAAAAGATCCGCTCCATCGGACATTCCCCAGATTGCGGTGTCTCCAGGTCGATTCTCCTCTTCTTTTTGCCTCGAAGGCAACGGAATTGACAGAGGACGGCACCAACCATCGGCGGAGTGAACGTTGCCGGCCCGCAGTGTAGTGCGCTCTGCGACTGATCGCCGAAGCTCGCGTCGTAGCGGCGTACCTCATGTGGCGGTCACCCGATCGGGCGCCGGAACAGGTGTCCGATCGTGTCCTACACGACGCGGTTGGCCGGCAGCCGAATCGCGTACCCGATGTCTTGACACTTAGATAAATAATGTGATACCCAGGCGCGAAATAAACACAAAAATGAGAGGAAGACTGTCCAAACAACGGCAAGAAAACCCGCTCACTCACCTCGCTCCTTTGAGGATTGGTTGGCTTCGTGTGTGTATTGGGGTTGAGCAAAGCAGGGAGGAGATTTCGACATGACCAAAGAGAAAATTCAGTGCAGCAGTCTGTGGGCTACGAAAGGGGCGGCTCGGTTCGCCATCATGCCGTTCGTGGTTGCGATAGCTCTGGGCGCCCCTTTCATGACGACCAATGCGGGTACTACGAGCACGCCGACCGAGTTCTTGGGAGCGGTGCCACCGCCGACTTGTTCCCCAGGTGATCGGACCGAGACGGGGCTTGATGGTCAGTCTACTTTGGCGGAGCGGGCGAGCGGCGCTACCACCACGCCATACAACTGCAACCTGGAAGTGGTAAGCCAATTTGTTGGCGAGGGTGCCGATCATCAGATGGCCTGGCAGGATCATTGCGCCTACTACACGACGAACGCCGCAGTTGCGGGAACGGGCAGCGTCCCAGAAATGGAATTCCCCGGCCTCCAAGTCATCGACGTGAGTGACCAGAAGCATCCGTTTCGGTCGATAAATCTGGATGACGCGTCGATGAACCAGCCCTGGGAATCTCTGCAGGTGAATCATCCTAGGAAGCTGCTCGTCGGCGTTCAGGCCGAGGGTGGCTCCGGCGTGAAGCCTGGCTTTTCGATTTACGATGTATCGGACTGCGCTCATCCGACACTGTTGGCTGCGACGAACCTTTCGGATCCGACCATCAAGGGCCACGCCGGCAACATTACACCCGATGGCCGGACGATGTATGGAACCACCATCGGCGTCAGCCTATACGCCGTCGACCTTGCGAACCCAAAGGATCCCAATCTGATCGTGAACTGGACGTTCCCCAATAATGAGGCTGGGCTGCCCCATGCCATGACAACCAACGCGGATGGGACACTGGGCTTTATCGGCCAGAACGGCACTGTCAGCAGCCCCGGGCACCCCAGCAAGAATAATGGGCTCGTGATCGTGGACCTGAGCCAGGTTCAGAACCGTCTCCCCAATCCGGCGATCACGGTCATTAGCACGCTGTACTGGTTCGACACTGAAATAAGCGAGGTTGCCGTCCCCGTGAAGATCGGCGGGAAGCGATTCCTCGTCTTTACCGACGAGGGAGGTGCCGGCAGCGTTGGTGGCGCGGTGGCCGCTTGCGCGGCGGGTCTGCCCCCGTGGGGGGCGGTCCGGCTCATCGACATCAGCGACATTCACCATCCCGCGATCACGGCGAGGCTGCTGCTCCAGGTGGAAGATCCGGCAAATTGCGCGCAGACCGAGAACGACAACCCTCCGGGGTATGTCGGCTTTGGCTATGACGCCCATGATTGTGGTGTCGACAATCCCGAGGACGCGAAGCTGATCGCCTGTTCCTACCACCAGGCGGGTATTCGCGTCTTCGACATCCATGATCCCTACAGTCCCAAAGAGATCGCTTATTACAAGGGCGCCGCCAGGGGCAGCGGGAAGGTTCTTCCAGGCTCCGCAACAAGTACTGCCGTCAATCCAAATTACGCCATGGCGCAGGCTCGCAGTCGGTTTGTCTGGCGTGGCAACGAGCTCTATCTCTGGATGACCAGCAGCGAAAGTGGCTTGGTGGTCGCGAAGTTTGAACCCCGCACTCTAAAATACATCCAGTCGTTGAATCCGGTTCCTGCGCCCGGCAACGAAGAACCGGACCAATAGGCCCACCGGTTACAATCGCATCGAATGAGCCGACAGAGGGGCCGGGTAAAGCCCGGCCCCTCTGCTGTCTGACGCGGCGAATGCATGCGCTTTGCCTTCACTGCGCGCTGCCCCTCGGTTGCTCGTGCTGAATTGAACGATAATTCCAAAGGTAGATTTATGATCGGTGTACTGCCGCTCGCGCTTGCGCTCATCACCTTGCTTCTGCCGACAATCGCATGTGCGCATGTCGCATTGCTGTCGGCTTACATCTTGCCCGTCCCGCTACCGGTGTATTTTTTCGCCTGCGCTGCGACGCTCATCATCACCTTCATCGTCATCGGCTACAGGGTTGGCCGGCACCAGCCAACCGTGCCGGCGTCACGGCCTTTCCCGGTAGCGAGCGGCCCTCTCGGGCATTTCATCGTGCAGTGTGCGCTGCTGATCTTGCGGATCGGTGCGGTTGCCTGCTTGGCGCTCACCGTGATCGCTGGATATGTCGGCATCAAGCATCCGCTCGGAAACATCAGCTTCTTGCTCTTCTGGACCATTTATTGGTTGGGCCTTACTTATCTGACCGCTCTCATCGGCAATACGTTCGAAGCCATCAATCCCTGGCGGACCCTCGTCGATTGCGCGCAAGCCTGCGGGCTTGACTTGTCCAAGGCTCGGATCGCGTATCCCGAGCGGCTCGCTTATTATCCGGCGCTCCTCTTCTACATTGCCGTCGTTTGGATCGAGTTGTTCGTACTGCCGCTGCCATCGACGCTTGCGACCGCCCTCATCATTTATACGATCGTGACTTTCGCCGGATCGTGGCTGTTCGGCGCGCGGTCGTGGTTCGAGTACGGGGAGTTCTTCGGTGTCTTCTTCCGCCTAGTCGGCCTGCTGGCGCCTGTGGCTTATGCGCGCGCCGAAAATGGGCGAGGCTGGCAGCTTTATCTGAGGCGGCCAATTCTGCCACTCGTCGAGACGCGCCCGACGCATTTGAGCTTGGTTCTTTTCGTAGTGTTCATGCTGTCGTCCACCACGTACGACGCTCTCGAGCAAACGGAGATATGGCAGAACCTCTACTGGGTGAATGCTCTTGCGCTGACAAAGCCGCTTTGGGGCACGGATTTGCGCAAGGCCCAGTCGATGCTGATGGGCGGCTATTTGGTCTACCGGCCGATCGGGTTGATTCTGTCGCCGATCGTCTATTTCGGATTCTATTGGCTTGCGATGTGGATCATGAAGTTGTGGATGCGAACAAGGATTGGTGTCCAGACGCTCGTGCAGGAATTCGCCTACTCGATCATCCCGATCGCCTTCGTCTACAGCGTTACGCACAATCTCACGGACCTTCTAGGTCGGTGGCGCGCGATGCCGGCCCTGCTGACGGACCCTTTTGGTTTCGGCTGGAACATATTCCACTTCAGCACAATACCGGAGTTCGAGGAGCCCTTTGAAATGGGACCGATCTGGCATACCCAGGTGGCGTTGATACTCGTCGGTCATATTGTGGGCGTCTATGTCGCGCATCTGATCGCGCTGCGAATTTTCCCCGAGCGCCGTCAAGCCATTCTCAGCCAGGTGCCGCTCCTGACCCTAATGGTCGCCTACACCATTATAGGGCTCACGATACTGACGTTTCCGCTCGTCGCCGCACCCGATTAGCGGGCGCTATGCCGAATAGAGCGCCACCCTCCCCAAAACCGCGGCGGGTCGATTGGCCGGCGGCTATTCCCGAGGGAAGCGGCGTTGCTTTAAAATCCAGCTGCCAGACGCGCAAAAGAAATCCAAATTCTGAATTGAGGGAGAATCATATGAATAAAATAATCATCGCTCTTGCCGTGAGCGCGTTGACTGCCGGGTCAGCGCTAGCCTCTGACAGAAGCGACATCATGGCTTTTCTTTCACGAAAGATGGTAAACAGGTGAAGACCATTGCAACCGCGACGTTTGCGCTGCAGAAGACTGCATCTGGGTGGCGGATCACTGGATGGACTTGGACGCCGCACTAGCGCCATGAAATCCACGATGCAACTGTATGGAAGAGTAGACGGTCCTGCGGGCATTGCCCCGTTTTGTTGACTTGGATAAATAGCGCTATCGAGGTGCCACATTTCATGGATATCCTTACCAAACGCGAAGGCGGCGTTATGACAATCGAGTTAAATCGGCCGCAGAAGAAGAACGCTATCACCGCTGACATGTACGCCGCGCTCGCCGCTGCCTTGATTGAGGCGCGTGAGGCACCCGAAATCCGCGCCGTAATGATCGTCGGGAAGCGCGACGTGTTCACCGCCGGCAATGACTTGCAGGATTTTATGGACCACCCGCCCGGTAGCGATGACAGCCCAGTGTTTCGCTTTCTTCGGGAAGTCAGTCATGCGCCAAAGCCACTCGTTGCCGCCGTGAGCGGCGCCGCGATTGGTGTGGGCACAACCATGCTGCTGCACTGCGACCTGGTGTTCGCGGGAGACAACGCCCGATTCAGTCTGCCGTTTGCACAATTGGGCCTGGTACCCGAGGCGGCGTCGAGTCTGCTCTTGCCGGAGCTTTTCGGCTACCAGCGGGCGGCTGAGCGCTTGTTGCTGGGCGAACCATTTGGAGCGGACGAGGCCCTCCGCATGGGCCTTGTCAACGCCGTACTGCCGGCCGATGCCGTGGTCGCGCATGCGCGGCTGCAAGCGGACAAGCTGGTGGCCCTACCGGCGGCGGCGGTGCGTGCAACCAAGCGCCTCATGAAGCAAGGCCGGATTGAAGCGATCGACTCGCGCATGCTCCTTGAAGGCGAGGAATTCCGTGAGCGGCTGCGATCGCCCGAGGCGCGCGAGGCATTCGCGGCTTTTTTTGAGCGGCGGCGACCAGACTTTTCGCGGTTTGATTGAATTGCGGATTGGCAGCAGTGCCCACGCTCGGATTCTTTAGAGGATGCTCATGTCACTCCTAGACAAGACGCTATTTATAAGCGGTGGCTCGCGGGGCATCGGCCTGGCGATTGCCATAAGGGCCGCCTCCGAGGGGGCTAATGTGGTGATTGCCGCGAAGACCGACGAGGAGAACTCGCGTCTGTCCGGCACGATCTACTCTGCGGCCAAGGAGATCGAGAAGGCCGGTGGCCAGTGCCTGCCCTTGAAAGTGGATATCCGCGACGAATCTCAAGTGGTCGGGGCTGTCGCTGCAGCGCGCGAGCGTTTCGGGTCGATCGATGTGTTGGTCAACAATGCGAGCGCCATTAGTCTGACGGGTACCGAAGCGACCCCGATGAAGCGTTTCGACCTGATGTTTGGCGTCAACGTGCGCGGTACCTTCGTGTGTACGCAGGCTTGCCTGCCCGCGCTGAAGAAGTCGGGCGAGCTCGGACGCAATCCCCATATTCTGACACTTGCGCCGCCTCCAAACATGCAGCCGCACTGGTTTGCGCAGCACACGGCTTACACAATGGCCAAGTACGGCATGTCGATGTGCGTGCTGGGACACGCCGCGGAGTTCAGACCTTATGGCATCGCTGTCAATGCGCTTTGGCCGGCGACAGTGATCCAGACCGCCGCACTTCAAATGATTCCAGGTGTCCGTCCGGAACATTGCCGCACGCCGGCGATAGTTGCAGACGCGGCCGCGCTGATTCTCACCAGCGATGCGCGCGACGGGGGCAATAGCGGCAACTTCTACATCGACGAGCAGGTGCTCGCCGCTCACGGAGTCAATAACTTCGATTCCTATTCGGTGGTCCCGGGAAGCAAGGAACTCCATCCTGACCTGTTCCTGTAAGGGGGTTCGCCGACGAGGCGCGTTGCCCCTGCGCATGCCTGATAGGCTGCGGACTGGCCGTCAACGGGGGCGTGCAAGCCAGGCGCGCACTCCCTCGAGCGACTTGAACTCATCGACACTTCGGGCGGCAACGCCCGGATGGGCATTTGCCGCCATCTCCGCCAGAGCGCGGCCGGGGCCCAGCTCCAGAAAGGCGTCGGCACCGGCCTCCACGCAGGCATCTAGACAGGCGGCCCACTGCACGGGCTGCGACAACTGCGATGCCAACTTGCCCACGGCGGCCGGCCCATTCAGCACCACCGCGCCATCGATGCCGCTGAAAAGTCGCGTGCCGGGCGAGGGCGTGTCGGCAACGGACACACGGGCGAGCTGCGCGCGAAACGCCGCGCTGGCCTCGCGCATCAAAGGGGAGTGCGAAGCAATTTCCACACCGACGGGAACGACGCGCGCCGCGCCCTGACGCCGAGCGGCCGCCGCGATCGATTGCAGCGCCGGGTGGGTACCGGCCACCACGAACGCGTCCCCCGGATTGATGATGGCGATCGCAGCGTCTTGCTCCGCCAGCAGGCCCTCGACGACAGCGCGGCTCAAGCCGCGGATGAACAGCATGCCCTGCACGCCGTGCCGCGCCGCATCCATGGCCTCGGCCCGCGCAGCCGTGAGCACGAGCGCGTCCCGCGGCGCGAACAATCCCGCCACACTCCAAGCGGCGATTTCACCAACGCTGTAACCAGTGACGCAGCGTTGGCGTGGCAACGCATTCTCGAGCGCGGCCGCCGCGCACAGCGCCTGCAGCACGCACAGCAGCTGCGCCGTGCGATTGGCATGCAGCGCTGCCGGCTCGACGCTGCTCACCCAGGAGCGAGGATCGTGGCCAAGCAACGTCGCCGCCTGGGCGAACAGTGCTTGCGCGGCCGGGCACGCGCCGGTGAGCGCAAACATGCCGGCATGCTGGCCGCCCTGTCCGGAGCAAAGAATCGCCAACGTCATGCGAATGGTCTCCTTGGCCGTCAGTCGCTAACCGTAGAGCCAGGCGATGCTGGGCGCCAGAGTCCCCGCGCCCGCCACCGTGTTCGCAATCACAATTCTCATGACCACGGTCTTCAATCCGCCGACATCGGCGCTTTTGACGATGCCGCGTTTACCCGCCGTGAAGCCCAATAGCAGCACGAAGTAGATCGGCACCAGCGCCGGCAAGATGACGGCCACTAACTCTCCGCACGCTCGAGGCGGGCGGCGAACACGCTCATGGCGAGCAAATCCGCGGCCCCTCCCGGGCTCAGGCGCCGCTCGACGAACGCGTGATGCACCGCCTGGGCGCGTGCTTGCCAGTGCGGCTGCCGCACGCCGCCCGCATCCAGGAATCGCTGCGCGAGTTGCTGCGCGTAGTGCAGCCCCTCGGCGCCTCCCCGATAGAGCAGATTGGTATCCTCAAGTTTGGCAATGAGCGCAAAGCAGACCTGCACTCGGGCCGCGGAGGCATCCCCGGCGGTTGCGCGCAGGGCGGCCCGTAAGGCGGGCAAGCCGACCTCGTACACGCTGGGAAAGCCCCGCGCGGCTTCCTGGCGCGCACCGCCCGCGCCATAGTGGTGACTCGCCATCTCACCGTGGCTGTCCGGCAGTCGCGGACCACCCACGATGTCGCGCCCCCAGCGCGCCGCGACCAGCCACCCCAGCGGCACATTCACATAGCCATGACTCGTCGCGCGCAGACCCGCGGCCGCACACAAGAGACCCACGCCAAAGATCGCCCCGCGGTGCGTGTTGACGCCCCGGGTCGCCTCGAGCATGGCCCGCTCGCCACGCAATCCGATCCGGCGCAAGGTCGCCATCTCGGCGTTGCACAGGCCCGCGATGACGAGTTCACGGAAGAACGGTCGGATCGCCGCGGCGCTGCGCCGGAACATCGCCGCATCCATATCCGTGTGGCTGCCGTTGTCGACGTCGCTCACCAATCCCGGTTTCGGGAATGTGGATACTTCCAGCAACAGGCTGTGCTCCGCCATTGCGGCAACACGCTCCGCCCACGGTGCGATCCTGCGGCGGCGCCCCGAGCTCAAAGCGTCTCGCATCGCGACTGTCGTCGCGGGGGCGACTCGTGATGCGGCCGCGCTCATCGCGCCGCTCCAATGAAATCCGCCCGTGCATAGAGCAGCACGCGGCTCGCGGTCTTGAGGGCAAGCTCGGGGCCGCCGGCGCGCAGTTCGCGCCAGTTGGCACCGGCGCCATCCGCGCGCACTAATTCTCCATCGAGCCGCACCGGAGCACGCGGCATCGATGTCGGCGAGATCACCGAGAAACCGCTCGAGCTGGTCCGCCCGCGGCAAGGTCCATGCGATGTCGATGTCCGAGTGCGGACCCAGATAGGTCAAGCCCGTGATCAATTGCCAGCACAAGCTGCCGAATACGCCGTCGCGCACGCCATACGCCCGCGAAAGGTCCATCAATTCTTGTAGGCAAGGCCGCCAAGCGACGGGGGCTGTGCCGAGCACCTCGGACACGCTCGGCAGCGGACCCACCGAGGCGACGTCGCCGGCCCGAACCTCCACCGCGATCCGCCCTTTGCCGGCCGACGGCGGCAACGGCAGCCCGAGCAATACGCCGTCGCCGTCGAGCGGGCCACGGCGGCGCGCGATGAGCGGCCAGTTCTGTGTCGCCCAATCGTGCAGTAGCGGTTCGCCGGCCAGATCGGCGCGCGCGCGCAATAGAGACTCCCACGCTGCCGGGTAGAGCCGCACCAGCTGGTGGCGCCGCAGCGGCGGCTCAGCGCGCGGCGCGGGCGAGCTCACGGATGCGTGTCGCAATGTCGGCGGCCTTCGGGCGGCCATGACGTTCCTTCCCCAACTGATCGCGGGTGTCCGACGCGCGAGCCGCCGTACCGGCGGCCATTGCCGTCAGTGCGCCCTCCAACTGCGCAGCGAGCGAGGCGCGAGGATCGAGCACCTGGGACACGCCGCCGCTCTGCGCCATGTTGTCGAGACCCGGGGCGAACACCGGTGTGCTCTTCGCCTTGTCCTTCAGGACTTCGATCGGCAGCTTCGTGACGCGCGCCATGGACGGCAGATCCATGACCGCAGGCTCCGCGCCGGGCAGCGCCAAGAGTGTCCGGGTCGCGAGCGCCGTGGCGATGAACGCGCCCGCGGCCGTATGCCCGTACAACAAGCCCACCGTGGGATGCCCCTGCGCATCGGCATAGATCAGGCACTTGGCGAGATGCGCCAGGAACTCGCTCAGGCCCAGCAACTCGTCGCGTTTACTCATGCGCTGGCTGTCGCTGTCGACGAGCACCAGGATAGGATCGGTGCCGCCGGCGCGCAGCGCGTCCAGCACCTTGCGAGACAGCCACGCGGCCTCCTCGACACCGACGGCCGCACGGCCGTCCACGCCGATGACGATGGATCGGCCTCGCGGCCGCGTGCCGTGTCCAAACAATAGGCCGCGCTCGAGTACGACGTCATGACCGTCGGGAAACAGCGAACTCAAAATCTCAGCGAGCATCATGATGAGAGGCCTCCAATCGGTCCGCGAGAGCGACGAAATCCGCATAGGCCATCGCAGGAACGCTGCGCGCATCGGGAACACCCAAGGCGGTCCAGATGTTCACTGCATCCTCGCAGCGGCCGAAGCGCGCGATACGCTCCTCGAGACGCGCCTGTTCCGCCTCGAGAGTCTTGGCCGTGAACGGCGGCGCGTGCTGAAGAAGCGACAGGGCGGCGGCACGGAAACTCGCCATGCTGTCGTCGGCAAAGAGCTCCGCGCCGCCGATCAAGCGCCGGTGCTTGCCGCCCATGGTGCGCCAGACCAGGGCGCGATCCTTGCTGTCGAACTCCTCGACGCCGCGGTTGGTCTCGATGACCTCGGGTCCCGAGACGCTGATGCGCCCCTGCTCCGATACCGCGAGCGCCGAGCAGCAGCCGGCGATCAGACCACCGCCGCCATAACAGCCGGCGCGGCCCCCGATCAAACCCACCACCGGTACGCCGGCGAGGCGCGCTTCGAGCAACGCGCGCATGATTTCTGCGATCGCGAGCTCGCCGGCGTTGGCCTCCTGTAGGCGCACGCCCCCGGTATCGAACAGGATCACCACCGGCATGGAACCGATGTCGCGCGCTGCGCGCAATAAGCCGGTCAACTTGGCGCCGTGCACCTCACCGAAAGCACCGCCCATGAAGCGGCCTTCTTGAGCGGCTACCAACACCTGCGTTCCCTCGAGCCGGGCCTGACCCACGATCATGCCGTCGTCGAACTGCGCGGGCAGATCGAAGAGGGGCAGGTGCGGGCTGGTTTCGCGCTGCTCGGGACCGATGAACTCGACGAAGCTGTCTGGGTCGAGCAGTCCCGCCAATCGTTGCCGAGCGGTGGATTCGTACCAGCTTAATTCGCCGCTCATGCGCGATCTCCAGCAACGGCTCGCACCGCCTGCGCGAGCCGCAGGGAGACCATATCCGGCCGCGCTCCGCCGTCATTCACCGAGAGCTTCAATCCCCCGGGCGAGCGCAGCTGCACGAAATCCGCGACCACCGCGCTCCAGACATCGCCAAATCCGGTGATCGGTGTGCGAATGTCGACTTCGCACTCGCCGTCGGGCAGGGTGCGTTCCACCAGCACTTCGAGGTCGCCGGAGGCGACCACGCCCACTACGGCCTGGAGCCTTGAGCCCTTGGCACGGGACAGCGCGATGTGACGATAATTCAGCTGTTCCACGATTTCTCTCCTACCAGTTCCGGAATTTCGACGGCGGCGCATACAGACCGCCCGACCAATGCACGAGATCCTTGATGGAACGGGCCGCCAACAGGCGGCGGTCCGCATCCAGCGGGTCGATACCGAGATCTTCAGGCCGACGGATCACGCCGCGCTCCCGCAGGCGCTGTACCATCGCCGCGTCGCGCTCCCGTCCGATCTGCGTGTAACCCGCAACGCCGCGGATCGCCTGTTCGCGCTCGTCGGCGTCGCGGCAGAGCAGCAAGTTGGCGATGCCCTCTTCGGTCACGATGTGTGTGACGTCGTCGCTGTAGACCATCACGGGTGCCAGATCCAGACGGAGCTTCTCGGCCAAGTTCAATGCGTCCAGATGCTCGACGAACAGCGGCACGTTCTGGTCGCCGAAGGTCTCGCCGATCTGCACCACGAGCTTGCGGCCGCGGCGCAGCGCCGCCGGACCGTCCGGATCCGCTTCCTTGCCCGCCTGCAACCAGGGCTGGCTCGGGTGGCGCCGGCCACGCGCATCGCTGCCCATGTTGGGGGCGCCCCCGAAACCGGCGACACGCTCCACCGTCACGGTGGAGGAGTTGCCCTTCAGGTCGATTTGCAACGTTGAACCGATGAACATGTCGCAGGCATAGAGTCCGGCCATCTGGCAGAACGCGCGATTGGAGCGAAGCGAGCCATCCGGTCCGGTGAAATACACATCGGAGCGGGCGCGGATGTAATCATCCATCCCCACCTCCGAACCGAAGCTATGGATTTGTTTCACCCAGCCCGACTCGATGGCGGGGATCAACGTCGGATGTGGATTGAGCGCCCAGTGGCTCGCCACTTTCCCCTTGAGACCGAGCCGTTCGCCGTAGGTGGGCAGCAGCAATTCGATCGCGGCGGTGTTGAAGCCGATACCATGGTTCAACCTCTGCACGCCGTAGGGAGCGTAGATGCCCTTGATCGCCAGCATGGCGGTGAGGATCTGGCTCTCGGTGATGGCCGCCGGATCGCGCGTGAACAGCGGCTCCACATAGAACGGTTTGCCGCTGTCGATCACGAAGTGCACCCAATCGCCGGGAATGTCGACGCGCGGCAGCGTGTCGACGATCTCGTTTACCTGGGCGATCACTACGCCGTCCTTGAAGGCCGTGGCTTCGACGATCGCCGGCGTGTCTTCGGTATTCGGACCCGTGTACAGATTGCCGTGACGGTCTGCGCTGACCGCGGCGATCAACGCCACCTGCGGCGTCAGGTCGATGTAGTAGCGTGCGAATAGCTCCAGATACGTGTGCACCGCGCCCAGTTCGATCTTGCCGCCGAAGAGCAAGCGCGCGATGCGCGCCGATTGGGGACCGGAATAGGCGTAATCCAGACGCTTGGCGATACCTTTTTCGAATACATCGAGGTGTTCGGGCAGCACCACGCCGGATTGCACCAGGTGCAGATCGTGCAGCTTGGCACTGTCCGCCGCCGCCAGCGCGACGGCCAAGAGGTCGGCCTGCTTCTGGTTGTCCCCCTCCAGACACACGCGGTCGCCCGGGCGGATCACTGCCTCCAGCAACGCCGTGGCGTTCTGCCGGTGCACGCGCTTGCCCTCGGCATGGCGAGCGCCGGCCTGGAGGCGCTGGTCGCGGTCGCGCCGTCCACTATCGCGTATGCTCATGACTGCCTCCCGGATCGCAGCGGCGAGCGGCTTCGCCGCGTCCGCGGGGAGTGGTTCAGTATACCCATCATGGTCGATTCTCCTCGACGTGCATTTTTAAGCCATCGTAGATCGGCAACCGCCATCGATTGATGATCTCTGCGGCACCGATTCAGTGGGAATTCCAATGGCCGCCAGCTGCGCGCATCCGAGGCAAACGACGTCACGACTGACGCGGCGCACTGTTCTACAATAGTCACCCGGAACCCGGACAGAGTATTGGTCAAAAAAGACATTTTTATGCGCCCCTTGCCTTCCGACCTGCTGCGCAGCTTCGCCGTCGTGGCACAAACCGGCAGCTTCACCGCCGCCTCCGAGCGCCTCTCTCTGTCGCAGTCCACCGTGAGCCAGCAGATCCGGCGGCTCGAAGATCTGGTAGGTCAACCCCTGTTCGAACGCGATACGCGCCACGTGCGCCTGTCGCGTCACGGCGAAATCCTACATCGCTATGCCCAGAAGATTCTCGAGATGATGGATGAGGCGGTCACGGAGCTGTGTGGACCGCCGTTGAATGGCACGGTGCGTCTAGCGCTTCCCGAGGATTTTGCCTCCACTCGCCTGACGACGGCACTCGCAAGCTTCGTGCAGCGCAATCCGCTTGTCGAACTGGTCGTCACCACCGGCATGAGCGGTGACCTGTTCCGCGAACTCGACGAGGGCCGGCATGACCTCGTGTTTGCGAAGCGACTCTCCGGCAGCCAACGCGGCGTCGTCGTGCGCACCGAGCCCCTGGTTTGGTGTGTCGGCCCAACAGCCGCGTACACGGGCACCGAATCTATCCTGCCGCTCGCCGTGCATCCCGAGCCGAGCGTCACTCGCAGTCGCATTTTCGAGGCATTGAAAGCCGCAGGACGGCCCTACCGCATTGCCCTCGTCAGCAGCAGCGTGGCCGTGATCCAGGCCGCGGTCACCGCGGGCCTCGGCGTCAGCGCATTTGCCGGCTACGTGATTCCAGACGGCCTCGTCCGTCTCGACCAAGGATTGCCACCTCTTGGCGCGCTGGACTACGTCATCGACCGCCGAGCGTCGGTCCCCGCGGCACTGGCGCTGGAAACAGTGCTGCACGAGGCGGCACGGGAACTGTGACTCCGCCGGTGTGTCTGCAGATCCAGACGCAGCGGCGGCGATCCTAGTGGTTCATGGGAGTGAGTGAAGGGCCGCCTGCTCGATCAAGGTCGCGACCTCTTGCGGATGCGATTCATACACCGAGTGGCTCGCGCCCTGTCGATTAACAGGCCCATCATGGTAGGGCGGAAAAATTAAGCGATTGATGATGTTATCCGAAGTGATTCAGTGGCAAACACAATGCCAAGAGCCGCCTGGACTCAGGCCAACAGCGTCCCCGACGCGGTGAGGTTCGTGCCCTTGGCGCGGCGATCGAATATCGCAGTTCCTAAATTAATTTTCGATCTCGTAAATGCTTCGCGTACGTAAATCAAGCGAATCTTCATGGACTGTCTGTGAAGGCTGACGACAGAAAGTTCATGAGAAACGGTGACGTATCCGTCCGTCGCCACGCGAGCGCCAGTCGAGTTATAGGGGATACGTCATGGATGGCCTTGAACACTACGCCTTTGACTTGAAGGGCCTGCAACGAGGCAGCCACCAATGAAACGCCGAGTCCTGCTGCCACCAAGTGCAACACCGTGACTAACTGAGGAATAGCGGGCCCGAGTGTGGGCTCGAAACCCGCCTCCCGGCACGCCTCGATTGTCGCATCAAACACACTCGGAGTGTCTTCTCTGGGATTCAATATAAAGCTCTCGGCGCGGAGATTCGCTAACCGCAGGGTGAGAGAGTTGGCCTCAGGATGGGCGCTCGGCAGCACGGCCATCAGCGGCTCTTCCGAGATCACTCGCGTCTTGACGCCCTCCGCATCCGCCTCTCCAGGCCTCACGAATACCAGGTCGAACTCGCCGTCCCTTAGGCCCTTCATGAGCTGTGTGGTGTGACCGTCTCTGAGGCTGAGCGCGACATCGGGATACGCGCGGCGATAACTCCCGAGTGCAGTGGCAAATATTGGATTGAGTGCCGCCGAGTTGACGTAGCCGAGCGCCAAAGCGCCGACTTCGCCCCGCGCCGCGCGACGAGACATCCGCGTCGCGCGATCAACCTGTTCCGGGATATTGCGCACTGCATCGAGGAATACCTTCCCGGCCGCCGTGAGTGATACGCCTTGCGGAATGCGGTGGAACAAGCGAGCCCCCACCTTGCGCTCGAGGTCGTGTATCTGCAGGCTCAACGGTGGCTGGCCGATGCCGACGCGTTCGGCAGCTCGGCTGATATTCCCCTCCGCCGCAACGGCCATGAAATAACGAATGTGCCGCAGTTCCATGAGTAGTATGACCGGCCGACGGCCGAGCTTATTTCCCTCGCTCGCCTGTTTCGGTAGGACCAGCGAGCCTGGGGCATCGGCGATGTCGCGCCTTGATATTCGCGCCACATATGAAGGTTGACTGTGACAGCGAATGTCCAAATCGCAGGGCCGCGGGTAGTTTGACACTCGTCCGTAGACACGCATGAGTGGCAATCTAGGAGATGTAACATGCTTAAGTTTCGCAAGATGTATATGGTAGCCGTGGGTTTGACTCTCGCAACCGCCCTCTCGGGCCTCGCCACCGCCGGCACCTGCGGGGGTTGCGGTGACGATGCACAGATCAAAGCCGCGATCACGACCTCATTCCAGGAGCGTCCGTATCTGGGAGCACCCAATTCGATCCGGGTTCAAACCGTTAACCGCGTGGTTTACCTCTCCGGCGGAGTGAGCGCGGGACTCATGAGCCGAACCGCAGAGGAGATTGCGCGTCGGACCCCGGGCGTCGAGCGAGTGGTGAACACCATTTCGGTCACCAAGTAACGGTCTCACGGAATGGCGGTCCCAAGATGCGGGCGAGGGCGGCCCGTCGCCCGCATCTTAACGAACCGACCCCGGATTCAGTTCGGTGGGGGCCCGCTCAGGCCGTTCGACGGTGAAGCGGGAGAAGGGGGTTGTTGCTGAAGCGTGCGCCGCGCGACGGTCACCGTCTTGTCGCAGTTCGCTCACATCACTCCGGCAACGGCATCCCCTTGGTCTCCCTCGCGAACGGGATCACAAGCAACCCTAAGATAAAGGCGATCGCTGTTGTGGCAACGGGGACGCCAATGCTGCCGTAGCTATGAATCATCGAGCCGAGTAAGAAGTTCACACCGGCGCCGATAAACCGGCCGAAAGAGGTCGTAAACGCAAAAGCCGTGGCGCGGATTGACGTGCTGTATTGCTCTGGGAGCCAGAGACTGAACATCGCAAAGTTGCCGCCGAAGAATCCCAAGAAGAAAAGAACGACGACAAACGGGACCAAGCCGTTCCGCAAATAGAACGCCCACCCAAAACTCAAGAAAATGCAAACGGCCATGCCGATGAAGTACAACCCCAGGGTCTTCCTCCGGCCCATGCGCTCGGCCAATGGGGGCAACGCCAAGCAACCCAAAATAGTGCCAACGGACAGGAGCGCAGTAGCCATCGACGCGACCCGCACCGCCGTGGCTGCTTTCATTCCCTCTTGTTTGGCGAGAGCAATCACCGCGGTGGGTTCATACACAGCGCCGGCCCACAGGCCAATGATTGCGACCGTGAGCAACGCCGCATTGACAACCGTGCGGCGCCGATATTGCGGATTGAATATTTGCGCGAGCGGGCTTCGAGCTTTGGCGACAGGCTCTGTGGCTTTCGTCTTCCAACGTTCCGGTTCTTTGACCTTAAGGGCGACATAAAGAGACAGCGCAGCGGGCGCCAAGCCGCAAAGAAACATCGCTCGCCAGCCGAAATGGGCGCCGACAGTAAAGTTCAATGCCGCTGCCAGGAAGAATCCGGCGTAGTAGCCGGTTTGCAGGTAGCCCGCGCCCATTTTTCGCCTATCTTCGGGCCAGGACTCCGCCACGTAGGTCCCCGCGAGCGCCCATTCCCCACCGATGCCGATGCCGGCGAGCAAGCGGAACAGCCCTAATTGCCATATATTTTCGGCGAACGCGGCAGCGCCTGTAAAGACTGCGTACACCAACACCGACGCCGCCAATACCCGGACGCGGCCGAACCGGTCTGCAATGGGTCCCCAAATGAATGCGAGGCCCCACCCGACGAGAAAGATGGCAAACATGACCGATCCGACAAACCCGACATTGGTGGGCGTGCCTGCCATCCCCGATTTTGGTAACAGCTCAGTAAGCGCAGGGCTTAGGACGAGGGCGTAAATGAACGAATCCATGCCGTCCAACGTCCATCCTGTCCAAGCTGCCCAAAATCCGGTGATTTGCGGGCGCGAAAGGGGGGTACGGGCGATTCGGGAGTTCATCGGTCTCGTTCCTCTCTAAACTCTTCCGGATTTTAGATCTATACACATTGTTACAGTATACAAAGGTCATCGACCTGGTGACGCATAGTTTCAATGGCTTTCCGACTCGTACCTCCGACGAATTCGCGCAATTATTGCGCGCGATCGGTGCGAGCGGTGCTGATATACGATGAGGTGACATTGTGGCAGCCTCAACTCGAGTGCGCGCGCTCTTTGGTCGAAGCGCTGGACATATAGCCTGGTATCTTCCTCACGGTGTGCGTGCGCGGCGGGAGTGGCATGCGGTTAGACTTCCGATCGACCTGTCCGCGTTCTCTACCGCCGCCGTTAATGACTCTTGTTGAAACTGCCTGCCTCCGAGTTTTCCACGGAGTAGTGCCGTGGCACCCGACTTGGTAGCCTATGTCACCTGATACGACCTATCGCTGGAGGCGATGTATGCTACACGGCGTTTCACTCGATCAGCTCCACACCTTCATTGCCGCAGCCGACGAAGGGAGTTTCTCGGCCGCCGGGCGACGCCTGAGGCGTGCTCAGTCCGTCGTCAGCAAGACACTCGCGAATTTGGAGGGACAGCTCGGCGTGAAGCTCTTCGATCGCAGCGGCCGCTTGCCGGTGCTGACGGATCAAGGCCGCGCACTACTCGCCGATGCACGCGCAGTCGCGGGCAACGTCGAGCTCCTCAAGGCGCAGGCGAGGAGCCTGGCCGGAGGCCTCGAACCGGAGCTGAGCGTGGCTGTGGACATCATGTTCCCCGATGCGGCGTTTGCTGCGGCGGTGGCTGATTTCCAGAGGGAATATCCGACAACACTGCTCAGATTCGACGTCGAATCGAGCGCGGTTGTGGACCCGGTACTCAACGGGCGCTGCAGCGTCGGTGTGGTGGGATCGTGGTCGGTCGCGCCGCCACAGCTTACCCACGAAGCGCTGCTGACGGTGCCGTTACCCATGGTCGTTTCGTCACGGCACCCGCTTGCGACCTATCGCCGTCCGATCTCGTTGGCCGTTCTCGACGAGTACGTCCACCTCACGTCACATCGACCCCGCAAATATCTCGCGAGACCTGATATCCGTGTCGCAGCATGCAAGAGTCTGGCGGCTTTCTCATCTTGGGGCCAAACTTGCCTTCCTGCGCGCCGGTCTCGGGTTTGGCGCGTTACCCCTGCACTTGGTCGAAGCGGATTTGGCAAATGGCTCACTCGTTCAGATCGTGAGAGAAGACGGACCGCCCTGCGGCCACGTGATAACTATGTCGGCGATCTATCGAGCCGACAGCCCGCCGGGCCCAGCAGGACGTTGGTTCATCGAGCGCCTCAAGCAAAAGCGCACTCCCCGGTTGCACGAGAGAACGACCTCAGTGGTGGCTTCGAGGGCGTCGGGCTTGAAGCGCCGCGAAGCACCTAATCTTCGATCGATTGCGAGGAGAAGAAAACGGACCCGTTGACGCCCAGCTTGTCGACGACATTCTCTTTGCTGTTCCTGAAACGTCCTCGAGCCGCGCAAGTCCGCCACCGCGACGGCGACGCCCTTCTTATCGATGCAGGCGATACGTCGTATCGAGAGATATAGGCTGTTCGACCGGACGGCGCATCACTACGCTCTTCTCGCATGGGGTAATCGTTTGAATCTACCGCCAAGCGACTGACGATCCGATTTCAGTGTGTCCCCGCCGGTCAAAGCGGGCACAAGGTCCGATCGACTCCCGACTACCCCGTGAGCTCGGCGGCGAGCGGAGACCGCGGGTGTATCCGTATTTTCATAAATTGTAGAGAGCCCGCGATGAATGCCTTCTTCAGGTGCAGTTTTCCTATGCAAGACACCGGCAGTCCGTCCAGGCCACCCCATGTCGAGCTCGCACGGATGAGGCCAGGCCAGACAGCGACCGTCGCGATTGATCGATACCCGGGCGAGCGATTCTCGGCTCTCCAGCTCGCCCAAGTCGATTCTGGGCTTCTATTGCGGGCGGGACTGAGCGCCAATGTGACCATAGATACGCGGTCGGCTGGCGCCAGACTGGCCGCGGCTACCAAACCCCCTTCCGCGGGCATGGTGTCGCGTTGAGCAGTTCGCCGCCACCGGCTGACAAGATCGATGGGCCACGGCGGATGCTTATTACGGTCTCGGTCATGCTGGCGTCGATCATGCAGTCGCTCGACAACACGATCGCCAATGTAGCCCTGCCGCGCATTCAAGGCTCGGTGTCGGCAACCCAAGATCAGATGGCGTGGGTGCTGACCTCGTACATCGTCGCGGCGGCGATCATGACGCCATTGAGCGGCTGGCTTGCCGGCCAGATCGGCCGCAAGCGGGTGTTCCTGTATTCCGTGACGGGCTTCACCGTAGCGTCGATGTTCTGCGGCCTCGCGCAGTCACTGCCGCAGATCGTACTCGCACGGCTGCTGCAGGGTCTGTGCGGGGCGGCGTTGGTGCCGTTGTCGCAGGCGGTGCTGCTCGACATCAACCCGCCTGAGCGTCTTGCGCGCGCGATGGCCGTATGGGTGATGGGCGTGACCTTGGGACCGATCATCGGTCCCGCGCTCGGCGGGTGGTTGACCGAGAACTATAATTGGCGCTGGGTGTTCTACATCAACGTGCCCTTCGGAATTCTCGCCTTCCTCGGGATCTTGAGTTTTCTTCCGGAGGCGCCTATTTGCAAGTCGCGTTTCGACTTCTTCGGCTTCACCGCCTTGAGCGTAAGCATAGCGGCTTTTCAGATCATGCTAGATCGCGGGCAATTGAAGGACTGGTTCAGCTCGACGGAAATCTGGATCGAAGCCGCGGTGGCGGCAGTTGCCTTCTACCTGTTCGTCATTCACATGCTGACGACCACTGGACCGCGTTTCGTTAGTCCGGGGCTTCTCAAGGATAGAAACTTTCTCACCGGCAATGTGTTCGTGTTCATCATCGGGGTGGTTCTATTTGCAACGCTGGCGCTGCTGCCACCCTTGTTGCAGGATCTGCTCAATTACCCCGTCGTGACGGCCGGCCTCGTGACGGCACCGCGAGGGGTCGGTACCCTCGCGGCGATGTTCATCGTTGGGCGCATGATCGGCAAGGTAGACATCCGCCTGATCATCGGCACCGGTTTTGCGCTGTCGGCGCTTGCCTCCTGGCAAATGACGGGCTTCGATCTGCAGATGGACTCGGCCACGGTCGTCTGGTCCGGTCTGTCGCAGGGATTGGGAACCGGCTTCGTCTACGTGCCGCTCGCGGCCGCCGCTTTCGCGACGTTGACGCCTGCGCTGCGCAACGAAGGGACAGCGATTTTCAGCCTTACCCGTAACGTCGGCAGCAGCATCGGTATCTCGGTGGTGAACACCCTATTGACGCGCAACACGCAAATCATGCACTCGACGCTCGGCGAACATGTGACGCGCTACAGCCCGGCTCTGCGCGCACTGCTGCCGCATGGTCCGCGGAGCATGCACACCTTGGCGGCGTTGAACGCAACCGTGACGCAGCAGGGGTCCATGATCGCCTACAACAATGATTTCAAATTGATGATGGTGTTGAGTCTGGCGGCGATTCCGCTGGTTGTCCTGCTGCGCAAGGCCAGGGGCAGTGTTGACCCGGTCCACATCGAGTGATGATGATGTGGAGCGTTGCCACCGATATGGGATGTCTTTGCAAGACTCGCGCGGGACTGGTGCGGGCGATGGTGGTGGCTGGCGCCTTGAGCGCAGGCGGCTGCGCGGTCGGCCCGAATTTCACGCGACCCGAGGCTCCCTCGGCGCCCCGATATACGAGCGATACTCAACGCGGTGAAGACGCTGCGGCGAGCGACAGTGCTCAGCACATCGCCCTTGGACGAGAGATTGAAGGCTATTGGTGGAGTCTGTTTGGTTCAGATGCCATCGATCAGCTCGTCAGACAGGCGCTGGCACACAACCGCAGCCTGGTGGCGTCAAAGGCTACGCTTGCACAGGCCCAGGGGTCGCGTCGAGTCGCTCAGGTGCCTCATAGTCTGTTTGTCTAGTCAGATAGGTCTAGGGAGATCGCCCTCAACGGCTCCTCTTTTCTTCTCCTCGCGAGCGAACGACGCGTAGGGGAGTGCCGGCGTTTCGCAGCCGATCCCCCCGAGGCGGCTAACTGCATCGGCCTCTCTTTCGACCGGGCTGCGTCTTCTTGCTTGAGGCGCTCGATGAACCAACGTCCCGCTGGGCCGGGTGGACTGTCGGTCCGATAGATCGCCGACATTGCTATCACGTGGCTGGTGGGCGGACTGTCCTCGAGCGTGATCGGAACCAGGGCCCCGCTTGCGAGATCCTCCTCGAGCATGTGAACGGGCAAGCCGCCAAACCCGAGACCTGCGCGCAGGAAGGCAAGTTTGGCCCCGAGATGCGAAAGATGCCAGATCCTGGAGCATTCGACTGGCGCTCCATAGACCGGAGAGATATCCGCCGGATCGACGTGTACGAGATGTACGTATGCTGTTGAGAACCGATGGTGGAATGGGTCCACCGTGGGTCGCGAGCGGGTGCTGTGGCGAGACAACCGTGACGGTCCGGAACTTGAGCAGCGCTTCGCGAGTCAGCTGCGACGGTGTAAGCGACCACGACCCCGCAACACCGATGGCGCAGCGCCCGTCGAGAACCGGCTCGACCACCGCGCTCGATTCGAGGTCGAATTTTAGCAGCGTCGTGGGAAATTGCTTCTGGAAAGCAGCCACAGCAGCGATGAACGTCTCCACCGGAAACATGACATCCACAGCGACGCTCAGCTCCGGCTCAAGCCCACCGGCCAGGCTCTTCGCGCGCGCCTTGAAGAGGTCCACGTTGCCCTCTACCGCGCGTGCAACGGCGAGCAGTGCGCGACCCTGATCGGTCAGCACCGGAAAGCGGCCGCTGCGATCGAAGAGCTTCACGCCGAGCTGTCCTTCCAAATTAGCGAGCGTCTGGCTGACGACGGACTGCGCGCGCCTCAGACGTTGGCCGGCGCCCGAAAAACTTCCTTCGTCCGCCGCAGCAATGAAGGTGCGAATCTGATCCAGGGTAACGCCATCTAGCATGTATATCCATTCTAACGATACATCCTCCAGAGAGCTATCCACCAAGAGGAGGGCAATCAATGGACATCCATCTATCTTGCCTGCACCGCTGCGTAGTGCGTGACTTTCGATCGACGAGGTCCTCGTAGCCCAAAAAGTGAAGTATTTCGACGCCGCCGAGCCATGCCGTCGGAAAATCCAAGATTCATCAAGTGGCGGCAGTAACCTCTCTCAAATAACAAATAGCTCAGTACGCCCGCGCCATTTGGATCCAGTACGCCGATTCGACGTGCGATGAACCGCATAGCCCGTGGTAGTTCCCGAGCGTGGGAAGCGGCGATCGCGTCCATTCGCTCAGTCGGCCGGATAACCAAGGTCTCGATCGCTTTAAGTTCGGGAGTGGAGAGCCATCCGCTATCCTGGCGCACATGGGCCAGAGTCTGGTTCACGCGCTGTAGTCGTTCGAGATCCATGTCCAACGTATCGATAAAGATGGCGTCGAGCATGTGGCCCGCGATCTGTGCGGGCGACGGCCAGACACCGCTATCACTCCGCCCGTTCGCCGGGAGACGTCGAACCGACACCGATGACCAACACCCGGCGCGCTCCGAGATGAAGTGCTGCACTGATGGGTGCCAGTTGGTGCATCGAGCCATCGCCGAAGTGCTCGCCGCCGATCCGCACTGTGGGGAACACGAGGGGGAGGGCGCAAGACGCCAATACGTGCGACAGACCAATGTCAGCGGGATATCCGACACGGTGAGCGCGTCGCCACGGCCGCTGCGAGCCATCGCCCTGATAGAAGGTGACCGAGTCGCCCGAAACGTAACTCGATGTGGTAACACTCAACGCGCTCAAGTGACCGGCTGCTATAACCCGTTGGATGCGACCGAAGTCGATCATACGTCCAAGCAGATCACTCAGCGGTGCACAATCCAGCAGGGAGAGCGGCCCCGATTGTTGGATGCGTCCGGCTAGAAGCGCAAGAAGGCACTGATGAACACTCCTTGCGATGCCGAGCAGATCTGTTCGGTAGACGTCATGAACGTGCAAGCGTCCCCAAACCCTGGCGAGTCTGGCGACGCCGGCCTCAAAACGATCCGCGTTGCTCGCCAGGCTCGTCGCGTTGATTGCGCCGGCGGACGTGCCGCAAATGATAGCGAACGGATTCGCCGCACGTCGCGGTAACATTGTGGCGATGGCGCGCAAAACCCCGACTTGATAGGCTGCTCTGGCTCCGCCCCCGCTCATGACCAATCCGACAGAAAGCCCCGATTCCGCAGGCAACGCCTTCATCACCTTTCCCTTGCACCGCGCCTCTGCAAACGAGGGAACATCTATGCCAGCGAATCGAGGCAAGCCGCGGCTCGGTGCCGCACAGTTCGTTGATTACTCCTCTCGCTCGGCGCAGAGGCGTCGACAACCCCATTCACACTCTAAGATTGGCGACATCCCTTGAGAAGCCGCTGAGTCTCGATAGGACGTATCTACCGAGGCGATACATCGAGGAACCGCAACTTGAGAAGGAGCGTGAAAGTGAGAATGGTGAGCGAGATCGTCGACAGGGCGAAGGCCGGTTCTCCACCACGCGGGTATCCCCGTCGCGCCGTCGCCTGAGTCTTAAGGTCCCGTCGGAGGTTTGGACTCCGACGGGATGACCTATCGCCGTTATAGCAGCTATGACTTTAGGAATTCCAAGAGATCCGCATTGATCGTGGCGGCTTCGGTCGTAGGCATGCCGTGGGGAAAGCCCTTGTAGCTCTTGAAGATCGCTCCCTTGACCAACTTGGCGGTCAGCGGACCGGCATCCGCATAAGGCACAATTTGGTCATCGTCACCGTGCATCACGAGCGTCGGCACCGAGAATTCCTTCAAGTCGCGCGTGAAATCGGTCTGCGAGAAAGCGACGATACCATCGTAATGCGCTTTGACTCCGCCCATCATGCCCTGGCGCCACCAGTTCTCGATGACGGCTTGCGATTTCTTCGCACCCGGACGGTTGTAGCCGTAAAAAGGTCCGGTCGCAAGGTCCATGTAAAACTGCGCCCGGTCATTCGCGACTTGAGCCTGAAATCCGTCGAAAACCTCCTTCGGTAGACCGCCAGGATTATCCGGCGTTTTCAGCATCAGCGGCGGCACGGAGCTAATCAGTACGGCCTTCGCCACGCGGTTCTCACCGTGCCGACCGATATAGCGCGCGATTTCGCCACCGCCGGTCGAGTGACCGATATGGATGGCATTCTTCAAGTTGAGATGCTCGGTGAGCGCCCGAAGGTCATCGGCATAGTGATCCATATCGTGGCCGTCGGCGACCTGGCTTGAGCGTCCGTGACCGCGCCTATCGTGGGCGATCACGCGGTAGCCGTGACTCAAGAAGAACATCATCTGCGTGTCCCAATCATCGGACGATAAGGGCCAGCCGTGGGAAAACACAATCGGCTGCCCACTGCCCCAATCCTTGTAGAATATCGTGACCCCGTCTTTCGTCGTAATCGTGCTCATCTTTGTATCTCCAGTGTGATGTGAGCGCAATGCGCCCGAGTGTTATAGCTGAGGTGACCCAGATCGCGGCAGATTTAGATGGCTATTGTCGTCGCCCCGTGCGGATTCACGCTTGAATGCGTCGATCGGCATATCGCACAACGCTGGTGCTGGTACGACAGCGCGAGTGCCCTGGACACGGGGCTGATGAGCACGTGAATGATCGTGAATACCGTGGTCGATAGCCCTAAGATCATGCCGCACTCCAGTTTGACTGTGGCTTTCAGGTAGTCTGGCTTGCAAACCGTAGTGATGAGCGAGATCGCCGCTGCCCACGCTTGCACCAAAGAACGCCACGCGGCCGGCCTTTACTAAGCGTGGGCTTAGACTGTGCCCGCAGCGGGCGGTCGTCCGTGCGTTATCGTACAGACAGCCTAATACGGGGTGCTGGATGTGCCAACGTCCTTTCTCGTCTCCGTAGTAAATCCGTGTCATTTTGCCCGACGCGGCGCGCCAAAGCCCGTCACGATATTACTCGTTAGAGATAGATCGGTGGTTCGGCGGTCAAACCCCGCTTGACCGTCCGGGCGCGCTCGTCGGCGAGCACCTCGCTCGCGCCGGCCTCCAGAGCGTCGAAGGCGGCGTGGGCCACGCTCTGCGGGGAGACCTTGACGACGTCCAACCCGCGGGTCAGATCGGTCTCGACGAAGCCGACGTGCAGCCCGAGGACCTGGGTCCCCTGCTGGCGCAATTCGTTGCGCAGTCCATTGGTCAGACTCCAGGCGGCTGCCTTGGAGACGGCGTATGCGGTCATGGCACCGCTGTTGATCCAGCTGGCCGCGGATAGCACGTTGAGAAAAGCACCCCCGCCGTTCTTGGCAAGCACCGGGGCAAAGGCCTGCGTCATGCGCAAGATCCCGAAGACATTCGTGTCGAATTGCGCGCGGGCGGCTTCATTGGCCTCAGACTTGAGCAGACCACCCGGCCGTGCAATCCCCGCATTGTTGACAATGAGGGTGGCGTCACTGCAGATGCGGGCGGCGGCGGCCGCGTCCTGGTCCGAGGTGACGTCGAGTTTCACGGGGACGAGGCCCGGAGTGGTGACGGAAGATGGGCTGCGAGCGCCGGCATATACCTTGCGTGCACCACGCGCCAATGCAGCCTCGGCGAAGGCGAGTCCGATGCCGCGATTGGCACCGGTTATGAGTACGATGGCATCTTGGAGTTTCATGTTCAGGTCCTCGCAGTAAGTCCGATCAGTTCCGTCATCAAGAACGCGATCGCGGCGCCCACCCAGATCGCGTGCAGCGCGCGCTCCCGCATGCCCGCGCGGATGCATGTGCCGACGATCGCCACCCGCCGGGTCGACGTGACGCAACCGGACGCGGTGGGACATAAAGGCAGCGGCGGCGACGCAAGTCGAGCCGGCCGCACCGATCCAAAGCACTGAGGCGAAGGATATCACTATGTACCCCAACGCCGCGCCCAGCGCGAACCCTGCGTGCGCCGCAAGGTTGATGCGACGCGCCTGAACTTCCTGTCTATAGGACGACGCCGCTTTCTAAGTTTACGTTCATGGTGCGGTCGTCGTTCGCTCGCCAAATTCCTGACAACTAGTAGATGGTTTGTGCGTCCTTTGTAGAAGAAAGTTGCCGTCGACGATAAAAATTAATCGAATGCCGGCTGCCGTTTCTCCGCATATAGTCCTCATGCGCAATTAACAGTTGGCGCAATCAACTCTTCAACATTGTTTTAAAGGATTACGCAAAATGAACAGGTATTCAGGAGCAGTGAAATACTTTGCAGCGAGTTGTGCATTGTCTATTTTTCCGTTGAGCTCATTTGCGCAGAACTACGTGCAAACCAACTTGGTGTCGGATATTCAGCAAGTTCCCAATGCCGATGGAACGAGTGTCACCATCGACGCACATCTGAAGAATGTGTGGGGAATGTCGCGAGGCGCAGCAAGCCCATGGTGGGTGAGCAATAACGGCACCGGCACGTCCACTCTTTATTCGGGGGCCGGCGTGATCACACAGTTGGTCGTCACGGTTCCCAATGCCTTGGGTGTTAACGCTCCCTCGAGACCGACCGGGCAGATATTCAATGGCAGTACGGAATTTGAAATTGCACCCGCCAGCAATCCCGCGGCGAAGAATCCCGCGGCGTTCATCTTCGCGACTAATAACGGCACGATTTCAGCCTGGGGCCCGCCGGCAACACCCATTGCGGCGAACGGCGCGTCAACCGCTCTCCAAGAGGTGGATGAATCGAAACAAGGCGCCAACTTCGTCGGACTGACGTGGGTCGAGTCCGAGGGCAAGCATTTTCTCCTTGCCGCCAATTTCAGCGGAAATAAAATCGAGATGTTCGACGGGAACTTCAAGCGCGTGCAGCTCAGTCGCGAAGCGTTCGACGATGACCGGATACCACGCGAATTTGCACCCTACAACGTGCAAGCGGTGGGCGCCAATGTCGTCGTGACGTACGCCAAGCAGAACTCCGCCAAGACCGGTGCCGATGACAATTGCGGCGACGACTGTGGTTTTGTGGATATTTTCACTGCGAAGGGACAATTGCTTCAGCGCTTGGAGAGCGGTCCGTGGCTGAGAGCTCCCTGGGGAGTCGCATTGGCACCTCAGGACTTCGGATTCTTCAGCCATGATCTGTTGATCGGCAATCGGTTCGGTGGAACGATCGCCGCATTCGACGTCGCGAGCGGGAAGTTCTTGGGGAACTTGCTCGATGCGAGCAGCGCACCCATTGCGATCGACGGGCTGTGGGGACTCGAGTTCGACAATCGAGGCACCAACGAAGCCGGCACGACGGCAACTCCTTCGACGGGTCCTGCTCTTTTCTTCGCGGCAGGCATCGATAACTACGCGGACGGTCTGTTCGGGACTCTCACGCCCGTCGCGGCACAGCTAAATGCGGAAGATCACGAATAGGCACGAATAGGGCCAATTGAGCCGGAGATTGTTTTTAGGTTCGCGGTGACCGGCCTTCGCTAGAGAAGGCCGGTATCACCCCTGCATCGCGCGGCGCAAGTTCGTCAGGCACGTGAGGTCATTTCCATAAGAGTGGCCGTCAATCGGTTAATTGGAAGAGCTCGGCAGGGGGGGCAGATATGCTGGAGAAGGCGAGGCGCCGCCCGCCGTTCGCACGCTAATCCAGGTCGCAACCCCGTCCCCTCCCGAACAAAGAGTGAGGGGACGGGGGCGACTCAGACTAAATTGCCGCTCAACGCGTCACTTCGGACAGCTTGAACACATCGATCGTGCCAACACCCGACGCAGGCGCATAGCCGTTGCGACCATCATAAAACCAGTTGTCGCCGGTCGAGATGGTACGGATGACGGGGAACGGTCCAAACGAGAAGCCAAGACGCTGCAGGTTGTAGAGCTCCACGTTGAGCAATCCCAGACGATGACCGGCTTTCTGGCCCAACAGTGCGGTGACGCCGTTCAGTTGTGGCGCCACGAAACTCGTGCCCCCCAGATGCTCCTGACCGAACCCGGTAATGCTCGAGGTGTAGTCCACCACGTAGCCGGTCTGCGGATCGGCATTGAACGACACGTCGGGCACGTTGCGGCCCGGGAAGTTGGCCGGAAACTTGAATAACACCATCGCCGGACTTACGTCGGTCTCCGTGAAGGTCTGCCCCGGCCGGGTCAGCTGCGTGCCGGCGATACCGAGTTGATTCACCGGGATCAAGAAAAACGAGCTGACGCCACCGCCCGAGCCGACGGAAAAGATCCCGCACTGGAAGAAATTGGGCGTCCCGAGCGCGTTGCACAGTGGCTCGAGGTAGTCCCAGCCCCAGACCCGCTCCTCCGGATTGTCAATCGTGAGTATTCCCCCCGGCGTGCTGTACATCTGCGGACCCGGGAGCGTCGTGCCGCCGGCCGCCGTCATCGCGGTGTCGCTGGCCGGATAGTCGACGCTCAGCGGAGTGGTGAAGCCCAGTCCCTGTCCGAAGTCCCTGACGGTGTCGAAGGCCCCGCTGTCACCGGCCGCCGAGAAGAGGCTCTGCCCCTGCAAAGCGGCGACCACGAACAGCTCATGCATGGCCTGCAGAGTGCTCACCTGCTCACCGTCAAAGGGATCGGTGACGGTTCCGCCGAGCGTCACATCGTCGAAGATCTCGGGTTCCCCGAAGCTGGTGGAGATCGAGTCGGCGCGGTTGTCATGCACGGCTTGCGCGAAAGCATCCACGAACGCCTGATTGGTGTTCGGGGCCTCGTACACGACAATATTCGCGCCGGTGGCGATGCCACCTGATTGTGCCACGTCCAACGTCGTCTCATCCGAGCCCGCGGCATCGCTCGGCGGCCCTGCACCGCCGTCGACATTGACGACGCTGATGCGGTCCGGGTTGACCTTCAGGCCGAGCGAGTTCCAGTAAAAGAACACGTCGCTGGTGGTAAACGAAGCCAGCGTCACGATGCCGATCGTGCGCCCCGTGCCGTTGACGCCCTTTGCAATCAGCGGATTGACGTCGTACTGGGAATCGAAATCAAGCACCGTCAAGTTACCGAATTTGGCGGATAAGTCCCCTGGCTGGCCGGCTTTTAGCCGCTGCACCGGTGTGCCACTGACGGTGTCCGGGGCTCTTTGAATGTTGTTATGCAACGTCGGCTGGGTGCTGAAGCCGACTACTCCCTGCACCACTGAGGCAATCGCTGCCGGCACCACTGGCTTCGAGACGGCGGCCCGGAAGCTAAAGGCCGGTCGTTTTGCGCTCGCGGGCATTTCGAATTGATGCACGCTGGTTTGGAATACCCGCTCCAACGTCGACACACTACCCGTTACGGACAAAGTCGTCGCGCTGGTTCTCGCCACCGCCAGGCCGGCGGCGGTGAATGTCGCTGTCACCTTCTTCACGTCGGCATCGCTTGGGCCGAATTGTGCCTCCACCTGACCGGGAGTCAGGAAGTTGCCGTACAACGCGTCACTCGACATCGCCAGGCGCTGCATCAGTGCTTCGGCGCCGGCCTGGTCGCTCAGCTTCAGAGCGACGGTCACCGAAATTGTCTCACCGGCGCCTTTGAGCGCCCCCATATCCACTGCTGGCGTCGCGCCCCATACCGCCGACGTACCGAGCATCCCGAGTATCGCGGCCGCGATACCCTTCTTGTATAACGATATCCTCATCGGAGACTCCTCGAATGGTGTTTCGATTCCTTGAACTCACCGCCACTAGGCGACATCACCCCCTTTTCCCCATCACCTCGCTGGCACAGGTCAAGCCAAACTACACGCTCTTGGCATCTTGACGAGCTGCGACAGGGCGAGACCTCTATTGAACGCGCAATAAGTTTGCTCGACCGATCCGCAAAACGAGACAGTCCGCAATTCTTCGCGATCGAGCGAAGTCACTGAGCGCTCCACAATCGTGTAGCTGCAGCTGGCTGCGCGATTGAGCGCTCTACGGAAGGTCCGCTTCCTTGGCCCCTCGAAATCATAGCGACCGAGTTCTATTCGCGTTTCGGTTCCCATCTCGTTCACGCGAAGGCCGATCCTCTCAAGAATTGTGGCGACGGGGCGCGAAGCGTGCCAGAAGCAAACGTCGCTTCTCTCGCTCACGAAACTACGGATCAGATCCTCCCAGCCACCGATCGGAGCGAGGGGATTGGAAAGGACGAAGGCGGTGCTGCCCACTTGCTTGTAGGCGAGGAATCCTTCCTCGCTCCCGAAATAATCCAGACCGGGTTGAAAGGTCGCCGAGTATGCGAGCGCGAAATTTCCATATTCCCGCAATGCCCGAAGGCGCACTTTCTCGATGACGCGCTTCGTGAGAAGACCATACCCCGGCCGATCAAGGGCTCCCACGCATACTCCCATTGCTGCGAGTCTTGAACGACTCGCTGTTACCCTTAATCACGCTGTAGCCACGTCCCTCAAAACACGCCGTCCTGCGCCTGCGGGTTCCCCCTATATGCGCTGCGTGCTCATGGTCGTCTCGCGTAGTGTCGGCAGTTTGCCCGACGCATTTTGCTCCGGATACATTTAGAGCAACTGTAGGTACCCTCGGAGGCTAAAAAAGTTATTCGCTTGCCAGCACGGGTTTGACCGATCGTGAACTCCACACTCCAGCAACCTTTGAGCCGCCCCTCGGTACTCAACTTTCATCTGGCTGACGCAGAGACTTGGCAGTCCGGTCGTCAATGCCATCGGCTCCGCCGCATCAGTGGCCTTGCGAGCTTTGTCTTGATTCAACGTGGAGGAGCGATGTCGGCTTCAATAAATCTCTGCGGGCGCCCCTTCCGAGCGTGAGAATCGGGATTTTGGATCGATACGCGCAGCTCCGTGCCGCGCTGTTACGCGCCTCACCCCGCTACACGCCCCGCCCGGTTTCGTTACGCAGCATCCTCATTTATGGCTTCGTATTGGGTCTATGGCTGCTCGTGCTCGCCGGGGCCCTGACGTTCTCGGGCGTGCTGACCTGGGCGGCCGGGCTGCTTTATGTGACTTACGATACGCTGTTGCTGTTCTACGTATTTTGGAGCACCCGCCACCTTCTGCGCAGCGCGCCGTCCGGCGCTCCGGCGGGCGCCGATCGCAGTGAGGCCGGCCTTGGCGCCGCAGTCATCATCGCTGCGCGCAATGAGTTGGCGGCGTTACCCCGCACGATCGCCGCTCTGCTGGCTCAGACGCAAGCACTGCAGATGATTCTCGTCGTCGATGACGGGTCCACTGACGGCACCCTGCGCATGCTGCGCGAGCGCTACGGCGTCAAGGAAGGCGCAAGGGGCGGCCTGGAAAATTCCAGCCACATTCCGAACCTCGCATGGTTGCGCCGGTCACACAGCGGCAAAGCGGCCGCGCTAAACGCCGGACTCGCGCATATCGCCGCCGACATCGTGCTGACGGTGGATGCCGACACGATTCTGGAGCCTGGCGCCGTCGCGGCGGTGTGCGGCGCGTTCCGGCAGGAACCGCAATTGGTCGCGGCCTGTGGTGTGTTGCGGCCGGTCGTCGAGAAGGACACCGCGGAACTGAGCGCCGCTCGCCGGTTCTTCCAGTGGTTCCAGACCTATGAATATATCCGAGCCTCCATCTCGCGCGCCGCGTGGATGCGCGCCGACGCGATGCTGCTGGTCTCCGGCGCGTTCGCGGCTTTTCGACTGGGTGCGCTGCGCACGGTCGGCGGCTTCGATGAAAGCTGCCTGGTCGAGGACTACGAGTTGATCCACCGCCTGCACCGCTGGTCCTACGAGCACGGCGCGCGCTGGACCGTGCGCGTGATTGGCAGTGCGCGCGGCGCGACCGACGTGCCGGGGACCCTGCCCGCGTTCTTGCGCCAGCGCCGCCGCTGGTTCGCCGGATTCCTGCAAACGCAATGGTGGAATCGCGATATGACCGGCAACTCCCGCTACGGCCTGCTGGGGCGCGTGATGATGCCCGTGAAAGCGATCGACACGCTGCAGCCGATCTATGGCCTTACGGCGTTCTGCCTGCTGCTCTGGTTCGCCGTGCACGGCCGGTCCGTGCTGCTGCCGGTGTCCTCGATCATCGCCGGCAAGATTTTCATCGATCTGGCCTTTCACCTGTGGTCGGTGCGGCTGTACTCGGTTTGGACCGGCGAGCCGGCCGGCGGTGCGCGCTTCGGTCTTGCCTTCCTTGCTGCGCTCGCGGAGCCGTTCAGCTTTCAGCTCATGCGCCACGGCGGCGCGGTCTGGGGGTGGTGGGCATTCCTGAGCGGCCGGCTAAGCTGGGGCGCCGTACCCTCGGCGGAACCCGCCAAAAAAGCCACTTATGCCGAAGGTGAAAAGCAAACGCCGTGATCGACCACAAACGCTACACCCAAACGGCCGCGATCCTGCACTGGCTGATTGCTGTACTGATCATCGTCAACGTGGGCCTGATCTTGACGGTCGGTTACCTTCCGGAAGCCTGGGGCAGACCGGTGATCGACACGCACAAATCCATCGGCATCACGGTACTCGGTCTGGGACTGCTGCGCATCCTTTGGCGGACCGCCCACGCGCCGCCGCCGTTGCCCGACACTTATGCGCGCTGGGAACGGCTCGGCGCCAAGGCCGCGCATCTTGTTCTGTATGGGCTGATCTTCTGTCTGCCGCTGAGCGGCTGGATACACGACTCAGCCTGGAAGGATGCGGCGACACATCCGCTGCGACTATTCGGCACGGTGCTGTGGCCGCGCATCGGCGCGATTACCACGTTGCCCGCGGACACGAAGGAGACCATGCATACCGTGTTCCGAAACATCCATTCGGCGCTCGCTTACGTGCTGTACGGGCTGGTCTTGCTGCACATCGGCGGCGCGCTGAAACATCAGTTCCTCGATAAGGAGCGGGAATTGCAGAGGATATCGCCCTGGGAAGGAAAGCCGTAAAAATTCTGGCGCGCACTCGACCGCGTGATGGACGGGTCGCGAAACCCCGAGCGCCTTCGGGAGCACTCACAAGGCACCACACGGAGTTGCGTTCTCATGTTTGCCAAGTACCCGGCGATTCGGCACCTGCGGTGGGCCAGCGCGGCGTCGGTTTTGATGCTTGGCGCGTGCGGCGGCGACTCCATGCCGAACAGCGCGACGCCGGCATCCAGCAGCAGTTCGCCGCCGATGATCCCGGCATCCGGCGGTAGCCCGCCGCCATTGATGGCCACATTTGACTCCATTCAAGCCAACATCTTCACGCCGATATGCGCGGGCTGTCATGGCGGAGCCAATCCGGCCGAGAATCTCAATTTGGACGCGACGCACAGCTACAACGATCTGATCAACGTCCCGAGCACGGAGGAGCCCTCAATAGTGCGGGTGAAGCCCGGCTTTCCATCGCAAAGTTACCTGGTGCAGCATCTTCAGAAAGAGGGAGACGGCGCCTCTGCCACCGACGTGTCATTTATCGAGCAGTGGATAACGGATGGGGCGCCGCCGAGTACAACGGCAACGCCGATGGCAGATAAATTTGAGATTGCCGCGGCTCAGCCTGATAGCGGCGATGTAGAAAGCGCTCCGCCGCCGCGGATCATCGTCGGATTTACGCAAGAGCTCGATGCCAATCGCATCGGCGGTGGATCGGTGCTGCTCGAGCGCATGGAAGATGATCCTGCTCCTCAGGCGGCCACGACCCCCATCCCGGCGACGGTATCGATGCCGGCAGGCAATGCGCGCGCGCTGCTCGTAACACCGTCGTCCGTGCTGACGCCCGGCAACTATGAAGTGGTGATGAATCCCGCCGGAGGCGCCGAACTCGCCTCGATCGCCGGTGCGACTCTCAGCACACCGGCCCCTGACGTAAACGGCGAACGTGTCCTCACGCGATTCAGCGTCGCAGCCGGCGGGAGCGGCAATCCGCCGGCGCAGTGATTTAAACCTCGGACGCGTGTTGAGCCGGCGAACGGCCGAGAGTCAGATGTTGGGCGGCCAGGTGTGGGGTATCGGCGCAGCCTTGACCGAAGCGAGCGAGGTTGATCCGCGCTTCGGCGGCATGCCATTGGCAAGCGGATTCGGCACCTTCCGATCCACGTCGAAGATCTCATCTAAGTGCTTCCCGATCGGGGGTCACCTCAAGAAAGGGGCTTCCAAGCATCTGCGCCACGAGTAAATGGCCGAGTTCGTGCAGAATGGTCAAACTCGGCATCATCAAGCAGGCTGCCAAGACAAGCTCGACGAATCGCACGCCGCTCAGCTTGCTGTTACTGAACCCGTGGATAAACAACAGTGTAATTCGGGAGGCCGCGTGGACGAGTATTTAGGTCGCCAATAGCAGGTTTAATTTCGATTGACCATAAGAATTATCTTATAATCAATTGATTATATTGATTTTATTATGTCAGTGATTATACCGAGCGCAACCGCGGCAAGCGGTGATACTTTGGCCATGCGGCTCGTTATAGCTGCAACGTTGATCAGGGAGGATGTGCCATGAGCCCCGTTGATTCACTTGACTCCGCCATGAGCCGCGACGTTGCCCGCGTGCGCATAGCTGCGCAACCCCTCGAGGAGCTAAATCCAGCCGATCCGCTAGGTTTCGTGGACGATACTGTCGGGTATGTCTTCGCACGCCTTCGCCGCGAGGACCCCGTTCACCGCTCCCACAGTCCGATAGCCGGCATTGGAACCTATTGGTCGGTTACGCGCTACCAGGACATCCTACACGTCGAATCCAACCACGGTGTCTATTCGTCGGAAGACGGCATCACTCTGATGGACTTTCCGCCAGGAGATGAGCAGAAACTTCGGATGTTCATTGCAATGGACCCGCCCAAGCATGACGAACAACGCAAGGCGATAAACCCGATTGTGGTGCCGGCGAACCTCAACAACTGGCGGGCTCTGATCCGCGAACGCACTCGGGAGGTACTTGATAGTCTACCTCGCAACGAAACATTCAACTGGGTAGAGAAAGTCTCGATCGAGCTCACGACTTACATGCTCGCCACGCTCTTCGACTTCCCGCTCGAAGATCGCCGCCTGCTTTCGCATTGGTCCGATATGGCGACCTCTAACAAGCTCACCAATCCCGATGCGCCCGAACCTGAGGTGCGCATGGCCGAATTGCGCAAAATGCTGGCGTACTTCACACGTTTGTGGAACGAGCGCATGAACGGATCGCCCCGTACTGACTTGATATCGATGCTAGCTCATGGACCGGCAACCAGAAACATGGGCTCCGCCGAATTTATGGGTAACCTGGCATTGCTGATCGTGGGTGGCAACGACACTACTCGCAATTCAATGACGGGCGGTCTGCTAGCCCTGCACGAGAATCCGCATGAAATGGCCAAGCTGCGTGCCAATCCAGCACTGGTCGAGAGCCTGGTGCCCGAAATCATTCGGTGGCAGACACCGCTCGCCTACATGCGCCGCACGGCACGGGCGGATACCGAATTGGGCGGCAAGCAAATCAGAAGGGGCGACAAACTGGCCATGTGGTATCTGTCGGGGAACCGTGATGAGTCCGCCATTCCGGCGGCTGACCGCTTTATCATCGATCGGGAGCGGCCGCGCCAACATTTGTCTTTCGGTCACGGCATTCACCGCTGTGTCGGCAACCGGCTCGCCGAGCTGCAGTTGAAGATTCTGTGGGAGGAACTCTTGTCCCGACCCGGCGTGGTCGAGGTGATGGGCGAGCCGACACGGGTTCGGTCCTCGTTTGTGCGCGGATTCAGCCATCTTCCCGTGCGGATTTCTGTTTAGGCGAGATCGAGGACGACCGGCAGTGACCTTCGTTCTCGATGCTCCGGACCGCAACGCGCTCGTTATCGTCGATCGAAGTGCGAACGTCCGAAGGCTCGTTGCAGTCATCAAGATTTTGGAGAATTTGCCGAAATCAACCGTCGAGTGGCCGCCCCCGAAGACCTCTGAGAAGCCTTGAGCGCTTCCCTACACTGACGGGGCTATCTGACGCAGCGGACGTGGTGCGTGTCCTACGGGATTCTCTTGCACTGGCCATCTTTGCGCGCGGAGTTGCCCGTATAGGCGAAATACTCTACCGTTCACGCGGTTGATGGTTACCGACCTGGTTGCGGATGACGTGTCGCTAAACCCCCTCTCGACGTAGGAGATCGTCGAGTCGGCAATCGATACGTTGACGGCAGCTTTCCAGTCATGACCCGTTTCTGAATAGACCTGGACAGTCGCCGCGTCGGTATTGATCTCAATCAGCGCGAGACGTGTTTTCCCGTCATCTGAGTCCATACACTCTAGTTGGAACGTATTCGCCAATGCGGGAGAGACCCATCCAACGAGCAGCACAAACGCGGCCAGATATTTCATAAGCTCTTTTTTTCTATGCTTAGGCGTGGATTTATCTATGTGCGGCGACGGTACGGGCAGTGTACCCGATACCGGAGATATGGTTTGGATGCGGTGCACGGGATGGCGTGTTCGGCGTGAGCTTGCTTGGGAGCGAGCGGAGCCCATGGCAGCCGATTATTTGGGTGGTAAATTAGAGAGGATACCGTTCTGTGCAAGCGGCGAGGTGGTGTTCATCGGTCCCTCATCGACTCGGTCGCACCATCTTCGAAGCGAGGTGGGCGCCGCGTGTGACTGGCTCGTCACACAGATCGCGGCCTATCTCGAATCGGCGGTACGGCGATCCAGGTCCCGAGGACTACCGCCGCGAAAGCAAGATACGCGGTCGTAAACACCCAAGTCGGCGCTTGGTAGAACATGACGGGATGGACAAAGCGCTCGATGAACCCGTCGCGCTGATGCCCGCCGCGCAGTGCATCTTCCCAAATGGTGAGCGGACACGCGATCCCGAGTGGAGACTCAGCCGCTACGAATAGGATGGCGCCTAGGTGCACTACGCGCCAGGTCCAGCGTCTCACCCAGGCCCAGCGCAAAGCAATGCCTAAGTACACGACCGGGACGCCGCCTACTATGAAGACCACGATTAGCAAGTGAATGACTACAATGATATCGGCGAGCATTGGATCCGTGATATTACGCTCGATTGCCGCCTCCGGCGGAGAGTTTGGCGAGGGGGGCGTGGAGTTGCGGAGGCACACATCAGGGTACGGATGGCGCGGCGTGGGTCGCTCCACACTCTTTCCTCGCTCGGGGCGAAAGCCTGGGGTATTTGGGGTTCGACAACGGCCATTGACGCACCTTCCTTAACGGTTCCGTGACAAAATCTAAAGTCTGCTGAGTCGGGAGGAAGGTGTGACTGAGAAAAGCCGGACCGCCCTGCGCGCCGGGGTTTTGTTCACCCTGTTGATTATGGCGCTCCCGTCTGCCGCTGAGCTTGCCGCCGGCTCGATGGACGTGAAATGGAATGAAGGCGCCGAGGATTGCAGTAAGACGGCGCAGCCCCCCCTGCAAGTGCATCGCTACAACGAAGTCACCTTCATTCTGCGCGAGAATCCGTGCGCGACTTACGAAGCGCCATTCATGTACCTATTGGTGGGGTCTACGCGTGCATTGCTCATCGACAGCGGCGACGTGAGCGATCCGCAGGCGATGCCGCTTGCTCGAACGGTGCGTTCGCTGCTACCGGCCGCGAACGTCCCACTGCTCGTCGTTCACACCCACGGACATCTTGATCATCGGATGGGGGATGGCCAGTTTGCCGGCGCTGCGGGAGTCGAAGTCATCGGCACGAGCCTGCAGGAAGTGACCCGCGGTTTACATCTCACAGACTGGCCGAATGGTACGGCTACACTGGATTTGGGAGGCCGCGCGGTCGACGTAATACCCACTCCCGGACACTATCCTTCCGAGGTCTCCTACTACGATCGCGCCACCGGCCTGTTCTTTTCCGGAGATTTCCTGCTTCCCGGGCGGCTCCTGATCGAGGACACGGCAGCGGACCTCGCGAGCGCGCGGCGTGTTGCACAGTTTCTCGCGGATCGCCCCGTGAGTTACGTGCTCGGTGGACACATTGAGCTCGATAAGGCGGGCCAGACGTTCCTTGGTGTTCATCATCATCCTAACGAACGGGCATTGCAGCTGTCGAAGGAAGATCTCCTTAGTTTGCCGGACATCGTGTCGGGATTTAACGGATTTTATGGCAAGCATGGCGTCTACATTCTCGAGAACCAGAACCGTGTGTTGGTGGCGTTCGCCGCTGCACTCATCGCGCTTCTGGTCGCAGCCGGCTTCGGCGTGCGTGCGTTGATTCACCTCCGCCGCCAACGCGTGGCGGCATAGCGTCGGCATCAGTACTCGACCCCACCTATGTGTCGATTGAGTACACGGCTCTGCCGCTTGTTCCAAGCGCGAGTGAGAGCCTATTGCCACCGATCGCGCTCATAAATCGGCCCACATGGAAACTTCGTCCCCCGTTATGCATAATCGGCATGCCATACGGGGGCGCGTCATCGACCACATGCAAGCAATCCGGGCCTTCGTTCGGGTCGTCGAAATAGGCGGCTTTGCACGAGCCGCGGAGTCCTTGCAAATCCCCAATGCGACGCTCAGTAAGCAGATCCAGCAACTCGAAAAACATTTGGGAGTCAAGCTGCTCGAGCGGACGACACGGCGGGTCCACGTGACAAACGAAGGATGCGCTTATTACGATCGCATGCGCCATCTCCTGACCGAAGTCGACGAAATCGAAACGACCTTAGGTCGCGCCAAAATTTCGGCGCGGGGTCGTTTGCGTGTCGACATTCCCGCGTCCATTGCAAGCGTGATCCTGATCCCCTCGCTTCCGGAGTTTCAGGCTCAGTATCCCGATATACAGCTTGAACTCGGCGTCACGGATAGAACGGTCGATTTGATCGGCGAAAATATCGACTGCGCGATTCGTAACAACACTCGCGATCCTGCCTTGATTGCGCGGCGCGTTGGTTCCTTGTCGTGGACGACCTGTGCGAGTCCGGCATACCTCGCTCGATACGGGATGCCGACGCACCCGCAGCAGATCATGGACGACGGCTTTCCGGTGGCCGGCTATTTCTCGCATTCCAGTGGCGCCATAGAGTCAATACAACTCCTCGTCGGCGATGAACCATTCCCAATCAAGCCCCGGCACAGCATCTTGGTCAACGACAGCTACGCTCATCTTGCATGCGCACTCGCAGGCCTCGGCCTAGTCCACACGCTCGATTTTGTAGTGCGGCCTTCGATCGATCGCGGTGATTTGGTCGTCGTGTTGAAAGAGTGCCGGCCTAAACCGCAAGAAGTATTTATCGTCTATGCACCGAGTCGCCAGCGGAGTACGAAGGTGCGTGTCTTTAGCGATTGGGTTGCACAGATCTTTGGCCCGCTGGTCCAGCAGTAGGGACCTCCAAGCTCGACTCAAACAGGACGCGTTCGCGGATAGTAAGCGACTCCATTGCTCTCCGCGCCGACGCGTCGCGGGGTTCGCTCCAACAATTTCACCCGAAAGTGCTTTTCCGGGTAACCACGCCGCATTGGCTTCGTGATCATCCACACCCATGCACAGTGATTTCATATCACGCCATTTATCTCCGTATGGCGGGTGAATAGAGTGCGCCCCGTGATCTGCAATACTCCCACAGGCGGACATCTAAATTCGGACGCATCGGCATCGGAGCTCCTCGGGAGACAGGCCGAAATGATTCGCCCTAATGCGCCGCCGTCGCAAAGCATTTGGCGACCCGGTGGCCTCGCGGCTTGGCAAGCTCACCGCGCTCTCGAATACATAGAGCGGAATCTTGGATCGAAACTGAGGGTTCGAGAAATCGCAGATCGCGTGGCTTTGAGCGAGAGGCATTTCTCGCGAGCGTTCAAACGGAGCCTCGGGTCCTCACCCATGGCCTATGTCGGGGCGCGAAGAGTGGATCGCGCCAAGCTTATGGTCGCGTCCACGCGGGGGAAGCTGACGGACATTGCACTGGCATGCGGATTCTCGGACCAGTCGCATTTGACCAAATCCTTTCGCCGCGTCGTCGGTATGAGCCCCGGAGTCTGGCGTCGCACATCGATTAATTCGGCCTAGCAGCGAAGGAGATGTTCTCATGGTTATCAGCAGACGTACTTTCTCGGCCGCCGTCGTTGCAGGGGCTGCGGCCGCGTTGACATCCACTCGCGGCTTGGATCACGTCGTGTACCTGTCGGGTGAAGTCAGTGCCGGTCTCATGCGGGAAACGGCGGAGGCTATCGCCCGGAAAACCCCGGGAGTTACGCGGGTTGAAGACACCATCGCGGTGACCAAGTAGCGCGTTCGGTGGTGACGAAGTGACGGCCACGCCTAGATATTGGTATTTTTACTCCACGACGACTGTGGCGACTTCACGACAAGATCGGGCGAATCGAGGACTATACTCTCGAGAATACTTTGTTTTGATGGCAGGGAGGGATTTTCGATGCGCGCGATGGACGCGTGATGAGGGAGTAAAATTCAGGCGCCGCTTCGCGGCTCGGCGGCGTAGCCGCCCCAGCGGGTTCGGCCAGACGGAGAACAGCATGCAATATCGACTGCTAGGCCGCAGCGGCCTCAAGGTTTCAGTCTTCAGCTTCGGAGCGATGACCTTCGGCGGCTCGGGAATGTTCGCGACGATGGGTAGCACCCGCGGCGCGGAGGCGAGACGCCAGATCGATATGTGTCTCGAAGCGGGCGTGAATCTGTTCGACACGGCCGACATTTACTCCGCCGGCGAGTCCGAGGTGCTGTTGAGCGAGGCGCTCGGCGCGCGCAGACCCCAAGTGCTTGTCGCGACGAAGTTCATGGGCAAGACGGGCAAGAGCGTCAACGACATAGGGGCCAGCCGTCTCCACATCATCGGCGCTTGCGAGGCGAGCCTGAAGCGCTTGAACACGGATTACATCGACCTCTATCAACTGCACAATCAGGATTTGATTACGCCACCCGAGGAGACACTGCGGGCACTCGACGACCTGGTACGTGCAGGCAAGGTGCGCTACATCGGCTCCTCGAACCATGCGGGCTGGACTCAAATGCGGGCCCTGGCGACATCCGATCGACTTGGACTGACGCGCTATGTGAGCCAACAGATCCAGTACTCGCTGCTCCAGCGCAGTGCCGAAAACGAGCTCCTGCCTCTTGGCGTGCATGAAGGGGTGGGTGCGCTGATTTGGAGTCCGCTCGCATCGGGTTATCTCACGGGGAAGTTCAAGACCATGGCGGACACTGACGACACTCGGCTGGGCGCGCGCAGACTGCTGGCGGCGATGGATAACGAGCGAGCCCGCCGCATCGTGGGAGTTCTCGAGGAACTTGCGCGCAGTTGCGTCGGACGGACGCCCTCGCAGGCTGCGTTGAATTGGCTCGCGCGCAAGCCTGGCGTCAGCTCCATCATCGTCGGTGCTCGCACGGCCGAACAGCTCAAAGACAACCTGGGCGCATCAACCTGGTCGTTGAGCGATGCGGAGATCGCCGCCCTCGATCAAGCGAGCGCGGTGCCGCCCGTGTATCCCTATAACATGCACTATGAGTACATGGCCGATCGCAATCCGATCGCGCCGCTGCAGGCGCCAATCGTCGATAAGTGAGGGCGGCGCCGGGGCGGCACGTTGGAGTCGGCGCTCTCATTGGATGGCAGTGAGACGATGAAATTAGCGTATTACCTCTGAAACGCCGAAGCGAGGTCGTGATACATGGCCACAAAAGTCAATCGTCTCACCGTCGACCTGTCCCAATACCCGAGTTTGGTAGTGATTTACCTCGGGATGCGCGTCAATCGCCTCACGGGCCTAAAAACGCTGATCGGATTTGGGCCGCGGATTGCCAAATCTGCTGCTGCCGGGCCTGATGGCCTGCTTTCGCACGAGAACATGGTCTATTCGCTTTTTCCCATGCACGTCATCATTCGCCAGTACTGGCGCGATATGGAATCTCTGCTGCAATGGAGCCGGTCGGAGCCGCACCGGGTGTGGTGGAAGAGCTTCCTTCGAGATTCGGGTGGCACGGGCTTCTGGCATGAGACGTATTTGATGCAAGGTGGCATGGAAGCCATTTACGACGATATGCCGGGTGCGATTGGGTTCATGCGATTCGCGCCGGCGCAGGCCGCGCGGGGGACGATGTTCGGTGCGGCTCACCGGATCGCCAAAGGGAATGGTGGTGATCCCGTGGTCAGCGAGAAGGAACTGTACGGGTCATAGTGCCACGGTGTGGACTGGCTCCTTAAAGCAACAATGTCGTTTGGAACCGTTAGGAGTGGTGGGGTCGGACCCGATTTCGAGTAAGTTAGCCGCCAGGGCGACGCTCATGTACACGAGAATTAGGAGGTGACTTATGACTGCGATCTCGACTACTGCTCCGGTGAAGTATCCGGGCCGCTTTTTCATCGGCGGGGAATGGGCCGTGCCCTCAACCGACTCGAGGATCAACGTTATCAATTGCGCTACCGAGGAGCTATTTCTGAGCGTGGCGGAAGCGCAAGAAGCGGACGTCAAACGTGCGGTTGCTGCGGCGAGGGCGGCGTTCGATCGCGGTCCTTGGCCGCTGATGAGTCACGCGGAACGGGCTGGCTACTTGAAGGCTATCGCCCATGAACTCGAGCTTCGCGGAGACGACTCGGCGAAGATCTGGGTGACCGAGTCGGGAATCACCAGCAACCTTGCTCAAATGGTATCAGGTTCGATTCTTGCAGGTATCTACGAGTACTACGCCGGATTGGCGGACACGTTCCCCTTCGAGGAGCAGCGCACGCCCTCGCCAGGTGCGGGTAACGTTGGACTCATCGTGCGCGAACCCGTAGGGGTTGTCGCGGCGATCATTCCGTGGAATTCGCCCAGTACGTTGATTGCGTACAAAGTCGCGCCTGCGTTGCTTGCGGGCTGCACGGTACTTATCAAGGCCTCGCCGGAAGCGCCGGGCGCCGCGTATGTTATCGCTGAGGTTTGCGAAAAAGTTGGTTTGCCTCCGGGCGTGCTCAACATATTGACGGCCGATCGCACGGTTTCCGAATTGATCGTGCGTCATCCCGACGTGGACAAGGTGACGTTCACCGGTTCTACCGCCGCCGGCAAACGCATTGCCGCGATATGCGGCGAGCGCATCGCACGCTGTACTTTGGAGCTCGGCGGCAAGTCCGCGGCCGTCATCCTCGATGACTACGATCTCGGAACGGCCGCGACGACCATTTCGAGCCTCGCCGGCATGATGACGGGCCAGGTGTGCTCCTCGCTGACACGCATCATCGTGACGCGCAGGCGTCATGACGCGCTGCTCGACGCGCTGAGCGCCTCCTTCAGTAAAGTGAAAGTGGGCAACCCGTTCGATCCGTCGACTGAAATGGGGCCTCTCGCCATGAGCCGTCAGCGCGCTCGCGTCGAAGCCTACATCGCTAAGGGCCGCGCTGAAGGTGCGGAGCTGACAACGGGTGGCCGACGTCCTCCCCACCTTGATCGCGGCTACTACATCGAGCCGACGGTGTTCGGGAACGTCGATAACAACATGACAATCGCCCGAGAGGAGATTTTTGGGCCCGTGCTGAGCGTACTCCCGGTCGAGGACGAGGCGGCTGCTGTCGAGGTAGCCAACGACACCGTTTATGGGCTCAATGCGTCGGTGTTTACCAACGATGTGGAGCGTGCATATTCAACCGCACGACGTTTGCGTTCTGGCACTGTCGGCCACAACTCCTTCCGGACAGACTTTGGCATCGCCTTCGGCGGATTCAAACAATCGGGTATCGGCCGTGAGGGGGGTACCGAGGGACTTTTTCCATTTCTGGAAACAAAAACCGTCATCCTCGACAGCCGGCCAGCGCACGTTAAGTGAAAGCGCGTCTCGTCGGCGGGTATCAAACTCGGGATGAGCCCTTGTGGGGAATGGAACGACGAGTCAAGTCTTTGAGAATAAGAGAGTCATTTCCGTTGGACTCCAAAGGCTTAGTCAGCTTTGGCTATCCCTTTTCTGGGCTAGATAAGGTCGAGTCCAAGTATCGCTCGGGCTTCGGCGGGTGAGGCGGGTTCGCGTCCCATGCTTTGCGCCAGACGTGCCACCCTGGCGACCTGCTCCGCATTCGTCGGTTTCTCCCCAGTGCGGTCTGGCCAGCTTGTGGGATGGTACTGGCCGATGCCGGCGCGGACATGGCCGCCGGCGGCGATGGCGGCCGGCGCCAAATCCCAGATCGAAGGACCGGCGCAGGCCACGAACCATTCGACCGGAACGTCCGGCATAACCATCTCGATCATCTCGGCATACATCCCGACACATTCGGGATGGGGCGGCAGGCCGAAGGGCGCGAAGTCGGAAAAGAAGAAGCGCAGAATCACGGGCGGCTCGATCCAGCCCTTGTCGAGATAGGTCCCGACATGACGCAGATGTCCCGGCTCAAAAACGCCGATATAAGGGCGCAGCTTCAGCTTGCGGCAGAGATCGAACAGGTCTTTCGCCGCCGCGTGGGACAGCGTCTTGACCGAATCGGGATCGATGAACTGCCGGGTTTCGGGATCGAAATCGTTGAGATTGTCCGTCCCGATATCGATCGCGGCCATGGCAAGCCGGATCGCCGGATCCGCCGCCAGCGCGGCAATGTGGCTGAACGATGCCAGGTCAAGACCGCCATAGGTCGGGTACCAGGGAAGCTCGGCCGAAACACCCCGGCGGCGCATCGCCAGGATCGCTTCCCTGTAAGGTTCCGGATCGGTCCATAACTGCGCGCCGGTCACGCCATGGCGGGCGTGGAAATGCAACAACGACAGGCCGGCCGCGATGCAGGATGCCGTATCGGCCGCCACTTCGTCCGGGCCATAGGGGATATGGGGATTGGTCGATTTCGCCACGAACTCGTGCAGCGCCGCCTCGATGATGAGCTTTCGTCCCGCCATGATCAGCGCGCCTCCTCGGCGACGGAGTTGGAACGCGCGGCCACAGCGCCGGAGGCGGCTCCGGACCATGCAGGTAGCCCGAATGCTGCGCGGGCTTCAGCAGGCGTCGCCAGTCCGCGCCCCAAGCTGCGCGCGATGTCAGCGACCCGCGCGACCTGTTCCGCATTCGTCGGTTCGTCGCCGGTCGGATCGGGCCAGTACCAGGGATGATATTGGCCGAGCCCGACCCGGACGTGTCCGCCAAGCTCGATCGTCGGCCGCACGAGGTCCCAGATCGAGTGCCCGTAACACATCGTGAACCAGATCTTCGGCACGCCCGGAAGGACCAGTTCCAGCGTGCGTACGAACATTTCGAGACAGCGCGGATTGGGCGGAAACCCGTATGGCCCGGCATCGGAAAAGAAGAACTTCATCACCAGCGGCGGCTCGAGCCAGCCCATCTCCAGATATTTGGCGACGCTGCGCAGCGCGCCCGGCTCATAGACGCCGAGATAGGGGCGAAGATTGAGATCACGGCAGATTTGAAAGAACTGCCGATGGAAATTGTGCGACCAGGGTTTCGCCTGGTCTGGGCTGGTGAAGTTCTTGGTCCGCGGATCGTAGTCGTTGATGTTGCCCGAGCCCATATCGATCGCGGCGATCTGGAGCCGTACCTCCGGATCTTCGACCAGCGCGACCACATGCTTCTGGTAGAAGCGATCAAGCGTCAGATAGGTCGGGTACCACGGTAGCTCCGCCGGCACACCCAAGGCGCGCATCTTGAGGATGCCCTCCTTGTAGAGTTCGGGTTCGTTCCAGCGCATCTCGCCGAAAATCTGCTCCCTGGCGTGAAAATGCAGATAGGACATGCCCGCATCCACACATTGCTTGACTGTTGCCGCGACCTCGTCGGGGCCATAGGGAACGTGCCGGTTCTGCTGTTTGGAGACCAGCTCGTTGATCGCCGCTTCGATGATCAGCTTTTCCACCGCGCGTTAGGGAGGCACTATGGACTGAAGCGCGTCGTAAGTGTCGGGAGCGAGGGCCATGGTGCCGGCGCCGAGCACCATGATGCGGTCGCCGCGACGCATCCCGGCACGGCGAAGTGCGTTGAGGCCGCAAGCCACGGGGTCGACAAGCGCACCTCCGTCAAACATCGCAACACGCATCGCAAGTCCTCAGAAAGTTGGTCCAAAGCATAGCAGCGTCCAGGCCCGGAACGTGAGAGTGCCTACCGCCCTCTGCTCACGCCGCCATCGACACGCAGCGACGCGCCCGTCGTATAGTCGGAACGGGGGCTGGCGAGGAAGGCCGCAGCTGCGGCGATTTCATCCGGGCGGCCGAGCCGCGGCACCGGCTGGGGCGAGTGCTCGGTCGTGTAGCGCCGCTCGTTCTCCGCAAGGTCGTCCGACCAACCCTTCTGCTTCCTGAGCGTCACGACCCAGCGCTCGGACTGCGGCGTCATTATCGTACCGGGAACAATCGCATTCACCGTCACTCCCCGGGACGCAAATGTCTTCGACAGGTTGCCGGTCACGTGGTCGACGGCCGCCTTTGCAGCGCCATAGTCGTGCAGCACGCCGCTGAACGTGGCGCCTGCGATAGAGGAAATGTTGATGACTCTGCCCCAACCGCGCTCCATCATGGCAGGGACCAGCCGTTGCGCCAGCCGGATGACCGACACAACGTTGAGGTTGAAGGCCATGAGCCAGTCGTCCGGGGACATCTCCTGCCACTTCGGATTGCCGTCGCGGACCACACCACCCGCAGAATTGATGAGGATATCGATGCCGCCAAAGGCGGCGAGCGCCGCATCTGCGACGGCATTGGCCTCATCATCCTTGGTCAAATCGCCGATCGCAATCGCGGCGCCGACTCCCCTCGCTTCGACGTCACGGGCAACCGCGGCAGCTCTATCACGATCACGCCCGTGGACGACGACGGACACACCTTCTGCGGCTAACTCCCGCGCGATAGCCGCGCCAAGCCCTGAGCTAGAACCTGTCACCAGTGCGCGCTTACCCTTTAACTGCAGATCCATGATCTCTCCAGGAAACCGAAATGGCCGCCATGTGATTAGGATTTAAATTCTAACCCACCTTGTTCCACACGATATCCCAGCTCTCGCGCCGTTCGATAAAGCCGGTGACTCCGCCCGTTGCGTCGTACTGGAAGATCCTGCGGATGCGCGGATCGCCCCTTATGAAGAACACATCGCGCGTCTCTGCATTCCACTCCGAGGGCGCCTTGCCGGTGTGTCCACCCATCAGCTTTCCGTCGGTCAGTGTAATCGAGTAGGTTGGCTCGGAATCCTTGAGCTTGTACGTCCCCGCGAATTTCTGCAGATCGCTCGCCGGCAGCACGATCGACGACGGGTCCGTCTTTTCGGCCAGAACCTGTCCCTCGATCTGCCTCCAGCCGTCGGCGCGCTTCTTCCATACCGTGCTCAGCAGATAGCTCGCATGGATCGTTTGCCCGTAATAGCGCTCGATCTCGTGCTGGCGGAAGAGCGCCACCGCGGTGTCGCCGTCCTCGTGATAGGAGAGAAGTTCGACCTTTATCTCTCCGCCGAGACCTTGCGGCAGCGGACGGACTTCCTTGATCATCTCGTCCTTGTCTTTGTAGGTGTCGTCCTCTTCGGCGTAGATCGCATCGCGGTCGAGATACTTGTCCCACACGGCAGGGGTGCCGCTCGTGATGGCGTCAGATAGTTGCTGCTCATATTGCGTGATCCGCACGCGACTGTCAGGGAGCGCAGGCGCCGCGAGGGCCGCTAGTATCGCTACTGCAAGGGTTCCCTTCGCCTTTGCGGATGCGACCTCGAGGAGCCGCCGAAGCCGTTGTTCAATGCTCATAGTAGTCGCGTCCCCATGCGAATACGCCACCGGCCACTGGCTTCAATGAACCTGACGATGCTTCGCGGCTATTGGCGACAATTGCCCGCGCGCCTATTTCTATTCGACCCTGAGATCCTGGCCGATATAGGGCCGAATCAGCGGGTCGGAGATCTTCGAGATACCTTCCGCGTCGGCGGGATCGCGCCACCATTTCCAGAGCAAGCGGACATCGAACGGGCAGTTTACCGCCGAGCGGCCGAAACCATTCTTGTAATAGTTGGTGACGCGGTGGTCGGCATAGATCTTGTTTGCCTCAAGCCGGTCGAGTTCTTTGTTGAACCGGTTGTAGGCCGATTCTTCGACATCGACCGAATGGCGATTCTGCCGGATCAGCGTACCGATGCATCTCAGCGCAAAGCGGGTCGATAATTCTTCCATCTCGACGACGCCGAGCCCGTTCAGAAACGGATTCATGTTCGGCCCGTAGATCATGAAGAAATTGGGGAACCCCGGGATCATCGTGCCGAGATAGGCGCGCGCGCCGTCTCTCTCCCAGAGTTTGCTAATCGACTTGCCACCGCGGCCGCGCAGATCGATCGGCCACAGGAATTCATTCGCCTTGAAGCCCGTCGCATAGACGATGACGTCGAAAGGACGCTCCTTGCCCTCTACCGTGGCGATTCCGTTCGGCGTGATCGTTTCAATGGCGTCGGTAACCAACTCGACATTGTCCTGCATCAGTGCATTGTAAATGTTGTTGTCGCCATCCATCAGGATCGGCCGCGACGAAAAGGGCGGCGCCAGCGGCGTCATCTTCTCGACGAGGTCGGGACGCCCGGGCATCATGCGGGTCATGGTCGCGATGGCCGCGTCGCGCGTCAGCTTGTTGATCTCGCTGCGCGCGTGCGGATGCTCGTAGTTGGGATCAATGTCGATCAGCCGCAGAAGCACCGTCGGGCTGATGACCCAGCTTGCCTGTAGCCGCGAGAAATTGGCCATGAAGGGCAGATTGCGGTCGAGCCACATCACCTCAGGCGAGAAAGGCTCGAGATAGCCCGGCATTTCGAAGCACCAACTCGGTGTGCGCTGGAACAGGGTCAACTGGCCGGTATTTCCCACAAGTTTGAGCACTTCAGGCACCATTTGATAGCTGGTGGCACCGCTGCCAATCACGGCGATACGCTTGCCTGCGAGATCCGGGTTGTTCGGCCAGCGCGCGGTATGGATGATTTGGCCCTTGTAGCTCTCGGCACCCGCGATCTTCGGCAGGTTGGGGCGGTTGAGAAAGCCGACGCAGCTGATCACAGCATTGGCGCGCCAGCTCTTCTGCCCATCGGGTCCCTCCGCCGTGATGTTATAGATGTGGGCATCTTCGTCCCAGACGACAGACTTTACCTCGGTGCGGAAGGCGATGTTCTCGCGTAGTTCGAACTTGTCGGCCACCCAGTCGAAATAGGACTGATTGACCGCCTGCGGGCAATAGGATCCCGGACAGGGGTATCCGGTGGCGAAGGTGTGGAAATAGTTGCGGCTCGGGGTGTCGACCCGTGCGCCGGGATACCGGTTTTCGTACCAGGTGCCGCCGACGCCGCCATTCTTCTCGATCACGACGAAGGGAATGCCGGCCCTCTTGAGCTGCATGGCGGAATTGAGGCCGCCCATACCGGCGCCGATGACCGCGACCAGAAAGCCTTGCTTCTGCGCTTCGGTCGGTTCGGGATAGGCGCTGTCCCACTCAAAGCTGCGCGCCATCGGATCGAGACCCATTTGCTCGATCCACATGGGACGTTCGTCCTCCGGAATCTGTACGCCCAGCACGAGATCCATGGCGCGGTTCAGCCTGTCGGTGGCGACAGGCAGATTCGGTGCTCCGGCATCGCGGTAGGCTTTTAGGAAATCGACCCCCTTACGACGCAGGCGCGCGACATGCTCGGGATCGACGATTGTGGGCAAGGGACCGCGGAAATCAGCGGCCGAAGTCGATTGCGGAATTGCCGCGGCTTCCTCGTCGCCATTTATCAGATAGAGCAGCCCGCGCAGAAGGATCGCATCGGCTTGCGCGACCGCAGTCTCGATCTCCGCATCCGTGGCACCAAGCAGTTCCTTCCTGCCAATCGTGTGACCTGTCATTTTTGATAATCCTTGATCGGTTGATACCCGGACAGCAGTGCTGACGGCGTATTGTCAGCGCGGTTTCGGCTGGCGTCTTTACCGCACGGGACTCCCGAGACATCAGATCGTGCCGGGGGCTCGCGGCGCGGGATCCGCCGGCGCGGGGGCGAGTTGGGCAGGGCAGGGGAGGGTACCGCCGGCGTGTAGTCGCTGGGCGCAGCCCTAAAGCCGGTCAAGACCAGCCGCGTCGTCCGGGATGACGTGCTACTGACTACACGCTGATGCGCTGTGACTCCGGAATGGCCTCGCCCGCGTGTTCGACTCGGCCGAGCGCGTAATCGCCGGCAATCGTTGTGCGCTTCATTCGCCGACGGTCGTCGGGCGCGACGCCGGTCGAGCAATGCATCATGCGCCAGTTGTCCCACAGCACCATGTCCTCCTGCTGCCAATCATGGAAATATGCCAGATCGGGCTGCACGCAGTGCTCGATCACCGCCTTGAGGATGGCGTCGCCTTCGGCATTCTCCATTCCGCAAATCCCATCGGCGAACCACGGCGAAACATTGAGCACCTTACGCCCGGTCTCGGGCTGCGGATAAATGAGCGGATGCACCGTGCGCGGTCTCTTTTCGGCATTGGCACTCATCATTCTCGCGCCCGCCCGAACCAGCTTCATCCCCGGCGCGCGGCCGAAGCGTTGCGTGCTCGCATCGAAATGAGGGAGGTAAAGGACTTCCAAGCTCTCGATCCGCGTCTTGAGTTGATCGGGTAAGGTCGCATAGGCATGGATGCGATCGATGAACCCGGTCTTGCCGCCACCGCGGGCCGGCAACTGAACGGGTCTCAATATGCCGCCTCTGTTGATCTCATCGGTATAGATGAGGTCGCTGTGCCAGGGCAGATAGGCGCCCAGTATCTTGCCGTCGACCTCGTAGAGATCTTCTTTGCCCTCATAGAAAAGCTCGATCAATTCCGGGTGATATTCCGGCAGGCCGCGATACATCGGGTGATCTTTGAGCTTGCCGAAAATGCGGCTCAGCCGGAGATGCGTTTCCTCGCCGCCTTCCATGCCGCGGAAAACGATGACGCCGACATCGATCCAGAGTTTGCGCAAAGACGCCTGGATTGCGGGATCGCCGATATCGTCCGGCTTGAGTTCGGTCACGACGGCGCCGAAGGCCGCTTGTCCGGGTAGAGGCGAAACTGTATACGGCATTTTTGTTTCCCTTTCCTTATCCTTTATTCAATCGACCATGAGCGTGGCGCCGGATCCCCATGCAATGATGCGCGGATCCTCGATGCGGAATTGGGGACAGAGCTGAAAGAAGGTCTTGTCCGCGACGGCGACGCGGCGCAGTCGCCGCTTGCCGGTATTTGCCTGATCAGGTCGCCCATGCTGCATCGCAATATTATCCCACACGATGAGATCGCCATTGCGCCAATGATGCTCGTAGCAGTTTGACGGCGCATAAAGATAGCTGAACAGCTCTTGGAGAAGCGCCTCGCTCTCCTCCGGCGGAAATCCTTCGACCCGGGAAGTCTGCATCTCGGAGACATTCAGAAAGGGTCGGCCTGTGACCGGATGGGGCATCAGCATCGACCCGATAACCTGCGGCAAGAAATCAGGCGTCTCATGGCTAGTCGCGCGCTCGACCTGACTGGCCGGCATCACCGTCCGCACCGTCAGCGCCGCGATCCGCTTGCGCAAAACAACCGGAAGCGTTTCGGCGGCCTTGGTGCCGCTGGCAAAGAACGTTATGTTGCGCTCCGGCTCGACCTCGAGGCCGTAGAGCGAAAGCAGCTTGAAAGGCTCCGGCGTGAAGGCGAGATCGGAATGGTAGAGAAGCCGACAGCATCCAAGATTGCCGTCGGCGGCAATCTCACGATGCCCGCCTTCCTCGACCAGCACCGGCCCGAAAATGCTTAAGATCCGGGTCTGGTCTTCATCGCTCAGCGACTGGCCCCGAAACAGGAGAAGTCCCTGACCATAAAGGAGCGCCCGCAGCGCTTCCTGCTGTACCCCACGGAGCTGTCGCGAAAGATCAAATTCGACTTCCGCCCCAATCGACGCGAGCGGCCGATGAGAAAAGGCGAAGACTGTCATCCTCTGATCCTGCCATCAACGGAAGAGTTCTTCAACGGTGCGGATATCACGTAATTTAGAACACTCGTCTGCGGGCGAAGTCGGCCGCGATCGCGGTCAGATGATCGGCTAACTCGCCAGGCATGCACAAGAACGGCGAGTGGTCGCTGTCGAGCGTGACGACCGGGTCGCAGGGAAGCGCCTGGTGGAGCCGGCGTTGAAACGCCAACGGCAGCGTCTTGTCATCGGCGCACTCGATGAAAGCGCGCGGCACGCTGCCCCAGCGTTCTTGAGTAACGGACATCGGCTGATGGTTCGGCGCGATCGGTTCCGGGCAGAGCCGATCGAGTGCGGCTTCGGCATCCTCGGGAGCGGCGCGGTTATAGAAGCATCTCCTTGCGGCGTCGCGATCAAAGATGAAGGCGAGACCATCAGCGGTGGTTGTCACCCTTTCCATCAAATTCGTAGCCTCGCCGTCGAATGCACGCATCATCGACATGCCTGCGGGGATCAGCACGGCGGTTATGTATATGAGCCCCAGCATCACCTCCGGCGCTCGTTCCGCCGCCTCGCCGATGACCAGGCCGCCGCGGCTATGGCCGACGAGCACTACCGGCTCCCCGGTCGTTCGTGCAATCCGAGCGATGAATTCGCCCCACCCACCTAGAGTTAACTTGCCGATCGGGGTGCGATCCTCACCCATACCCTGCAAGTCGGGAGCGACGGTGCGATGCCCTCGCGACTCCAATTCCGGTACGAGCTTGTTCCAGCACCATCCACCGTGCGCGCCACCATGAACCAGAATGAATACCGCCATTGAATTCTCCGCTTGACGCCAATTTCCAGATCATTTCTTTAGGGCAGGGCGAATCGCCACGGGCGGGTAGGTTGAAGATAGCTTTCCCGTGCCGTTTTCTGTGGTCGCAAAATCCTACAGCGGATGTGGCCATTAGTTTTGACCTTACACGACTTCGATGAATCATCATCGTGATTCAAACACGCGATTGCTTGTTTGTTGTAACTTCTGGATCCAAAGGCAGTGAGAACTGGATGCTCGCACCATGAGGTATATTGGGCAACGCCCGGATGCGCCCGCCGTGCCGTTCGATGATCGAACGACAGATCGACAGTCCCATCCCTAAGCCACCGGATTTGGTGGTGAAGAATGTATTGAACAGCCGGCCCGCGCTATCGGCGGAGAATCCGACACCGCAGTCGGACACCGTGACTCGCACGTGCTGTGCGTCTTCATGCTCCGATCGAATCACGAGCTCGCGCGGTCGATCCGTAACCGGTTGCATGGCTTCGATGCCGTTGAGCACCAGATTGAGGATCACCTGCTGCAGCTGAACTTTATCGGCGAGAACCATTGGGAGCGCGCTCGCGCGTTCCACGCGCAGCGCCACCCGGGAGCTCTAGCAGCTCGTGCTGCACGAAGGTGAGCGTCTCGCTCAGGAGATCATTGAGATTGAGTGGCGTCATTTTCGAGTCGGTCTTTTTCGCAAGCGCACGGATGCGCTGAATGACCTCACCCGCCCGAGTGCCGTCCCGCGACGATCCTCTCGAGGGCGGCGTGCGCTTCGCGCATGTTGGGCGGGTCGCAATCGAGCCAGCTCGAGCATGCTTCGGCGTTGAGCAGGACGGCGCCCAGCGGCTGATTGACCTCGTGAGCGATCGAGGCGGTCAGCTCTCCCAAGCTGGTCACGCGCGACACGTGCGCCAGGTCGGTCCGGGCTTTGTGCAGCTCGCCCTCCGCCAGTCGGATCGCGGTGACATCCATCACCGCACCGACGAACTCGATCGCGCCTGCCTCATCCCGGAAGGTACGGGCCACGACGTGAATGTGCTTGACCCGGTCATCCGGCATCCGCAATCGATACTCATGAGTAAAACTCCTGCCCGTCCTGCGACGCGCGCTCCGCAACCTGCCGGAAGGCGGCCACATCGTTCGGGTGAACCCGGGCGAGCAGCAGTTCCAGGGCCGGGGTGCACGCCGGGTCGTACTCAAAGATGCGGTACGTTTCCTCTGTCCAGTAGATTTCCCCGCTGGAGGGCCTCCAAGCGAAAGAGCCCGTATGACTGAGTCTCTGGGCCTCGCTCAAATAGGCCTCACTGCGCCGTAGCCCCTCTTCGGCCCGCCGGCGCTCGCCGTTCTCCATGCGCAGTTCGTCATAGAGTCGCACGTTCTCCAGCGAAATAGCCGCCTGCGAGGCCAGGAGCTTCAGGACCGCGAGCTTGGCCGACGTGAACACGCGCGGCGTCAGATTGTTCTCCAGATACAGTGCGCCGACGAGCTTGGCTTGTTTGACCAGGGGAAGGCAGAGCACGGAGCGCGCGTGCTTCTGACGGACGTATGCATCCGCGGAGAAGGGGGGCTGGGCCGAGGCATCGTCCAAGATCACGCTATCGCGCGTCCGTACCGCGGTGTGTAAGCACGGACTCGATCAGTTCGGTCGGCGTTACCGCCGAGTTTCGCAGCGTCATCTCAATATTACCGCGGCCGGTCGTCGCCTCCGCTGCGATCCGCGGCTCGTTGCCCGAGAAAAGTATGAGCAGGCCCCGTTCGGCCCCCGCATGCTCGATCGAGATTCTCATCAACGTCTCGATGAGCTTGCCCAGCTCGATCTCGCTCGACACCGCCTGCGAAGCCTTGACCACTGTCCCGACATCCAGTTGTTCGACAGGCCCGCTGACCGTCGCAGCTCGGCGCGGACGGGCCCGACTCCTCGCGCAACCCGGGATGGTGCTGCATCGAGCTGCCGGACTTTGCCGAGCGCACCCCAGCGCAGATAGCAGTCCCGGGCGTTGCGCAGATAGGTATACGCGATGCTCTCGACGCCGCGCGCGGCGTAGAACGCCGCCGCGACTTCGTGAGCGAGGCCCTCATTCTGCACGAAGCCGTTATCGCGCGCCGAGCAAATGGCCTGCTCGTACAGACGCATGGCGTCGACGTCGCGCCCTTCGAGGCGCGCGATCTCGGCCGAGACCAGGGTGTGCTTGTCGCCGAATGTCGGTGGATAGTTCTCGGCCCACTCGCGTAGCTGCTCAAGATGCGCCGCCAGAAGATCGCGCCAACCTGCCTGCTGATCGGCAGAAGCGTCCTGATAGAGCGCCGCGACCGTCAGCGCCGTGTAGTAAAAATACCCGAGACACCATGGAACATGGCCGGCAAAGGCCCACAGCAGCGGTTTCACCCGCTCGGAGGCTGCGAGGGCTTCTAAGTAGTCGCCCGCCAGGAACCGGGCCTGCAGTTTGATGATCCAGTACCCGCAGACCAGCGAGCTCATCCGGTCGTCCGTCAGTTGTGCCTCGAACGCCGCCTCGTCGAACTTTGCGTCGCTGAAGGTGGACAAAGTAGCGGTCCGGCCCTGCATGGTCGCGATGAGGCGTTGCTGGCTCACGATTAGGTCGGCGACATCACGAAATCCGGCCATGCGAACAGACTCGAGCCCGTGCACGGATTCGCGCCACACCTCCTCCAGGGGATCCCCCCGCAGCAACAGATCGATGAGCATGTGATTGCGGCTGTAGCAGCCGACGGTGAGTTCGCCGGTTTCAGTGCTAGCGCGCAAAGCCGCTTCGACAGACCGAAGGGCGATTGAAATCGGTTGTGTCCAGAGCAGCGTAACTTCCATGGCCAGGTAAGTCTTGGCTCGATAGGCGACGAGGCTGTACCTCTCGACAAGATCGCAAGCCAGCTTGCCGAAGGCGTAGCCGTCCCAGTAACGGCGAAAAACGGGGCCGAGGATCGCCCCGAGCCAGCCACAAGCGTGCGCGGACGCGCCGGTCGTGCCGTGCCGCAGGCTAATGTTCACCACACGACACAGGTGCAGGCAAAGCAAGTGGAAGTCAGTGTAGTAGGCGGCGTCGAAAAGGGCCGAGAGAAGACGCATTGCGGCCCGTAGTTCCGGATCGGTCATCAGCGGCAGGTCGATCAGGCTCTCGATCGGGCGCCCCGCCATGTTGCGCCAGACCGCTTCGTATTCGGCCTGAACCTGCTCCTGGGTCGGGTGGGCCGGCAGGTCGATGCCGAACAGTCGCAGGCACGTGAGCCCGCTGGCGACCGCTTGCGGATTTTCCGACTTCACCGTATGGAGCAGCACCTTGACTTGGTAGACGGCCGCCTGATCGACGTTCGATGCCGCATGCTGCACCAGCTCCGTCATCAGCTGCTCGGCTTTTTCGAAGTCGCCGCTCAGAAACTCGCACTCCGCACGTTCGAGCCACAATCTGAACGTCAACTCATACTGATTGCCCCAGTCGCTTTCGTCGAGCAGTGTGATGCCTAGCGCAAAGTACACACGAGCCGACACATAAGCCGTCGACGCCTTGGCCTTTCGCCCGGCGCGTAGCAAGAGCGCAGCGACCTGTGCTTTCTCGTCCGGATCGACAATCAACGAGGCGCCTCGATTGAACTGGGTTGCGACCTCGAACAGATGCTCGTCGAGCCCTCCGCCGTCAAGTTCGCTAGCAGAACACGGGCGATGCGTAAATGAACAGCGGCGCGGCGCTCTTCAGGAAATAGTGAATACGCCGCCTGCTGGATTCGGTCGTGCAGGAATTTGTAGTTATTACCCTGATGGACAATAAGACCCGCGCGGACAGCTTCCCAGAGCGCCGCATGCATCGTTTCCGCTGTTTGCTGGTACACCATGCTCAGCGTGCCGATCTCGGCCATGTTACCCAGGCAGGCGAGGTGCTTCAGAGCATCCTGCGTGGTGATCGACAACCGCTTCAGTTTCTGGACCATGAGGTCCACCACGTTGTCGGTGTAATTCTTGGCGTGGATTCGATCGATGTCCCATCGTCCAGACGGCCTGCGATGGAGTCAAACGCGAGCAAACCCTCGTCGGCCAACGCGATCAAGAACTGAATCGCGAAGAACGGATTGCCGCCGGTCTTCTCGTCAACGAGTTCCGCCAAGGTTTGCGCGCGCTCCGGCGCGCAGTGCAGGGCGTCGGCGATGAGCCGGCCGACATCGCCGAGCCCGAGCGGCGCCAGCACGATCTCATGCACCCGCGCGTCGGTGTCGCGGATCGCCTCGAGCGTGCGCATGAGCGGATGTGACGGACCGACCTCGTTGTCCCGATAGGCCCCAACCAGCAGCAGGTGCCGCACTTCCGAGTGTGTGACCAAGTGTTCGAGCAGGTCGAGCGTCGCGCTATCCAGCCATTGCAAATCGTCGAGGAACAGTGCGAGCGGGTGCTCCTTATGCGCGAACACGCCGAGGAAGCGCCGGAATACCATCTGGAAGCGGTTCTTGGCCTCTTGCGGCGGCAACTCTGGAACAGTCGGCTGTTTTCCGACGATGAGCTCCAGCTCGGGAACGAGGTTCACGATGAGCTGACCATTCGAGCCGAGTGCCTCGGTAAAGGAATCCCGCCACCGGCCAAGTTCCGCCTCGCCCTGGCTCAGCAGCGAGCGCACCAGGCTCTGGAAGGCCTGGGCTAACGTGGCGTACGGAATGTCGCGCTTGTATTGATCGAATTTGCCGGACGCATACAGCCCGCGCGGTTGAACAAGCACTTTGTGTAGCTCGTGCACCACGGAGGACTTGCCGATCCCGGAATATCCCGACACGAGTACGAGTTCCGGTGTGCCGTGGGCCACAACGCGGTCGAAACAGGCGAGCAGCGTTTCGATCTCGCGCTCGCGCCCATACAGTTGCTCCGGGATCAGCAATCGGTCCGACGCGTCGTGCGCGCCCAGCGGAAACGGGTCGATGCGGCCATGCGACTCCCAGTCCGCGAGACATCGCCGCAGATCGGCCTCGACGCCCGCGGCGGTCTGGTAGCGCTCCTCGGCGGTCTTGGCGAGGAGTTTCATCGCGATGATCGACAGCGCCCCGGGAGTTTCCACGATCCTCTCATCGGGAGGAACAGGCTGCCTTGCAATATGGCAGTGCACCCATTCCATCGGATCGGCAGCGGCGAAGGGCAGCGTCCCCGTCAGCATTTCGTAAAACGTGACGCCCAGAGAGTAGAGATCACTGCGCGCATCGATCGAGCGGTTCATCCGACCGGTCTGCTCCGGCGCCATGTAGGCGAGGGTGCCGGCGATCTCGTCGGGCGGCTCGGGGTTGGGGCGCTCGCGCGGCAGTCGGGAGGCAATGCCGAAGCCGGTGAGCCAGACACCGCCGCTCGCCACATCCACCAGGATGTTCGCCGGCTTGATGTCCTTATGAACGAGTCCGCGCGCATGCACTTGGCGCAGCGCCCACGCGAGAGAAATCCCGATGCGCAGAAACTCCGTTATTCCCAGTGGCTGGCCGAGCAGTCGATCGAGGACCGCACCGCCAGGGTCCTCGAGCACCAGCGCCAAGCGGTTGCGGTGGCGGGAGAGTTCGATTGGGTGCGCCGCCCAGGCGGCATCGAGGTCGGCCCTGAGCGCGTATTCATGTTCGAGTCGATTGAGGCACGCGAGCGAGGCATTTTCCGCCGTGACCAGCAGGATCGGCGGCAGTCCTTGGCCGGAACCCCGATACAGCGGCAACGTCGCCGTCCCGCAACGGTGCAAATGCGTAACTCGAAAGGTCCCCCACGAGACTTTCTCCCGGCGCTCCTAAGATGACAGGATTACGTCACCCGCCATCTAACATAACCTGGAACGAAGCGTAGGACTAGCGCCGCAACCTGGCTCGCCCGGCTTGAATAGCGTCTTGTTCGGGAGGAAGCTTCAAGCACATAATTGAGTGCATCACCGTACATCACCGTACTCGCTCTGAAGGGAGGGCAACGCGGTGTTCCGAGTCGCGTTCCTTGCGATCATCACATTGATGCTGTCTATCGGGCAGGTTGCGCTCGCCGATGTCGTGCGTCTCGACAGCGCGGACGGCGAGCTGTTCGCCGTTCCGGTCGTCGTCAATGATAAGACGGTGCTGCGCTTCACCATCGACAGCGCGTCCTCGGACGTTTCTATCTCTGAGAACGTATTCTCGACACTCATGCGCACCGGCGCTCTCAATCCGGAGGACATGATCGATACACAAAATTATCGATTGGCAAATGGCACCGAGCAGAAGTCGCCTCGGTTTCGCTTCCGATCGTTGCGGATCGGGAACGTCGAGCTTCACAATGTCATCGGGTCGATCGTCACCCAAGACGGAGATCTGCTGTTAGGGCAAAGCTTTCTGTCGAAACTCAAGTCCTGGTCGATCGACAACGAGCGGCACGTGCTACTACTCAATGAATCGGAGAGCGCTCAGCGGCTGCTCGCCCAAAGCTCCGTGATTGACCGAGGTGCTGGTGGTCACAGTGATGCAGGACAGGTTCCGGGCAGTCTCTTTCGCGAGTCTATCGCGTATCTGCTGACGGGCGATGACTTGGGGAGCGTGCGCGTCGTGAATGGAGCGCAGTGTATTGTCGAGGTTCGCCATCGCGTCTGGCCCGATGCGCCGGAGCTCGTGAGCGTCATTCATCTCAACAATGTGGATCGCAACCTGTCGAGCATTCGGGCATTCCAAGACGTCCCGCGAAATCGCGTGGATATCACGCTTAGGGGAAACACCGTGATTGACTACCTGGCGAGACCCGCCTACACGCACGGCTCGCAAAAAATGCCGGCGACGCCGGCGCATTCGGAGCCAGAGGCTACGATCACACTGTACACGGACGATGTTTCCCGGGTACAGGACGCTTGGGATTACATCTATTCGCATGGTTGCAAAGGTAGCGATTCGTTGCGGCGGGCGCGGACGGCCGCATCGTTCTGACTAACCTCGGCCCTGCAGCGTCTGCGATGTCTGCAATGGGCTCTGTCACCGGTCATTCAATTACACTATCGGCCAAAACCGGGCGGCAACCTAGTGGATCGAAGTGAGTCTGGGAATATTTGGACTTTGCACGAGCAATCGGCTTGGGAGTAAGGATGCCTAATGATTTCTCGGCTGCAGCCATCGAGGCAGTATCCGCTCCCGCACGGGCACCTATGTTGACATTCCCTGAGCCGCTCGCTTCACTCCTGAAGGGTCGAGCCAGGCATCCTCTCGGAAGCCAATTCGGACTTACGAGCTTTGGCGTGAACTTTACATGCCTTCCACCAGGGAGCATCTCGGCGCCACGTCATTCCCATTCACATCAGGATGAATTTGTGTACATTCTTGAAGGCACACCGGTCTTAGTGACGGATGCCGGTGAGACCCCGCTGCGTCCGGGTATGTGCGCTGGCTTTAAGGCGGGAAGCGGCAATGCCCACCATCTGCGGAATAGAAGCGATACCACGGTCGTGTACCTGGAGATAGGCGACCGCACCCCCGGCGACGTCGTGACCTACTCTGACGACGACGTCCAGATTGTTCAGGCGCCGGATGGTCGATTGCAGGTTGTTCGCAAGGACGGCTCACCATTCTGACGGGTAGGGCAAGGGCAGCGGAGAAGACTGGGAGGGATTTGCCATGAGCCGATCCCTAATTTTAGGCAAATCCGAAGGGCTATTCTTCCGGATGTCGAGGTGACCCCAAAGCACGGCAGCGGCGGACTTTAACCCCGTACCCGCGCGGGGTTCCCGAGAGCCGTCGCGCCCCGTGGCACATCCCGCGTGACGACGCTGCCAGACCCGATGATGGCGTCGTCATCTATCGTGACGCCGGGCAGAATAATAGCGCCGCCGCCAATCCACACATTGCGACCGATTGCAATCGGTCTGCCAAACTCCGCTCCCGACCGTCGCACCACGGGATCGCGTGGATGATCGGCCGTGTATATCTGAACCGCAGGCCCGATCTGTGTTCCTGCAGCGATGCTCACCGCCACCACGTCGAGAATCACGCAATTGAAATTCAGGAAGACATCGGCCCCCAGCGAGATGTTGTAGCCATAGTCGCAATGGAACGGCGGGCGGATCACCGCGCCCTTGCCGACGGCCGACAGGCGCTCCAGCAGCAATTCGCGGCGCTCATCGGCGGTGGCGCCCAGGGCAGCGTTGTAGCGCACCATCCAAGCTCTTGCCGATCGCTGATCGGCTTGAATCTCAGAATCGTTCGCGTGATAGAGCTGGCCAGCCAGCATCTTTTGCTTTTGAGTTTGCTCCATGGTGCCTTTCCGCCTCTGTCGACTCGAAGATTCTCTGTCATTTATCGTCCGCCCGATCAGCTCCGCGCAACAATTTTTTCAACCGTGGCGGGCAGCCAGCGGAGCAGCGTCGGCAGCATGCGCACCTGTCCAGGTAGAATCTCGTCTCGGCGCCTGTCGAGCCCGGCGAGCGTGAGCTGCACCACGTCTTCGGCCGACAGCTTCTTTCGGTGGATCGCGGATGTTGCAGGAGTATCCACCAGCGGTGGCAACACCTCTAGGACATGCACTCCGACGCTCGCGGCGATCCGCCGAAAGCTCTTGGTGAACGAGTGCAGCCCGGCCTTGCTCGCCGAGTAAGTCGGTCCCCGATCGGCCGGGGCGAGGGCGTATCCGGAGGAGACCATGACGACGACGGCGGCGCGGCTCGCCCTCAACAGCGGCAGCAGTTTCACCGAAAGGTCGATCGGCGCGACTAAGTTGGTGAGGATCTCCTCCTCGAGCCTGCCCAGACTCTCGCCCCCATCGAGCAGGTCGGGCTGCAACATGATGCCGGCATTGTTGATCAGGAGGTCTAGGCGCGGCCAAGTCGAGTTTACCTTCGCGACAAGCGCTTGTCTGTCACCCAGGTTCGCCAGGTTGCCCGCGAGCGACCAGGCGGCGCCGCACCGGGCCTCCGCCTCACGCAATCTTCCGGGGTCTCGTCCTGTTATGCCCACCTTCGCGCCGGAGGCGGACAACATTGACGCGAATGCCTGACCGATGCCGGAGCTGCCTCCGGTCACAACAGCAGTCTTGTCGGTCAAATCGATCGTCATGCTCGGATCTCCTGTGCTGCGAGGTTAGGACGCGCGGCATCACACCAAGAAGTCACCCGTAATAATCCGTGAGTATTATTTTGTCGCCGCGGGGCACTTGTGGGATTTCACTTTAATATAGTCGTATAACGCGATGATTATATTTATAATTACTACGCGACTGCACCGTGAGACGGTGCCGTTGGACACCCAAGGATTGGTTGAGGAATCATTTGCCGATAGGAATATCAAAGACACTGGACCCGTACCATTTGATCCTAAGCGGCACTCCGGCATCAGCGATGGTTTCGGCGCTCACATCCTTGCCGGAACCGTAATTGATTTGGGCGTCCGGACTCTTGAGCAGACTCAGCTGCACCACTAGCCGACTTCCCGCGTTAAGGCGTCGACTCGTAAGGCGACCATTCGTGAAGACTAAGTGTTGGCGTGCTCCCGGAGTCAAAAGATGACGTCGAGTTCTATCGGCCACATAGCTGGCCCGTGCGGTGTACCACGACAACTCGAAATATTTGCCGTCGCTGTTACGTTCATACAGCTGCACTTGAAAATCGAAATCCTTCTTGTTCGTCTCGAAATCCAGCTTGCCCGAAAATAGACCACTGACATCGGTTGTCCGATCGAATGGCTCGGATTCAAACACCACCGATTGGTAGGTATCGATCACCGAATCGATGATGTCGCCGCTCGCGGGCGAGATTCGATCGACGTCCGAGCGATCTTTGAAGTTTATGGATTCGGGTACGAAAAGACTGGGGTCCGAAGGGTGTTCTGCGAGCCGGTAGAACTCTCCAACCCTTTTATCGCTGATATAAAGCCGCAGACGAGAAGCCGCCATCTTGGCGACTGACGAGGCGTGCTTCCACTGGTCCGCGCCCATGACCTCGAAATTGATCCTATCTTGAAGCCGCGCGGGCTTTGCGCCGCCCTTGAAGATGTAGTCGAACCATTGATACCTCAGTTCTCCGATATCAATAAGTGCCGTCGGGTCCAGCCTATAGCCGCTCAATTCGGTGGCTTGAACTCCTAAAACATCGACGGTACCGCGGTTACCGCTGTGGTGATCGTAAGGACCGATGACCAGGTAGTGTTCCGCACCCGGTCTGTATTTCACGTGCTGAGTGAGCGCGTAAAGTGCGCCGATCTGCCCGCCGTCGTAGTAGCCGGTTGTGGTCAAGACCGGGATGTCGATCTTCGCAAACTCTTCTGTGTACGGGATCATTGCCTGCCAGTATGCGTCATAGTCCGGATGATCGAGCATGCGATCCCAGTGAGGATTGGGCTTACCGTCAATCTGGTCAATGGATCGATAGGCCGCCCCGCTTAGATACCATTTATGAAATAGATCGCGCCAATGAGCGCGGTCGGTAAACGCGGCCTCATCCAGGGTTTTGTTGGACTGCGTATAGAAATGCCAGGGATATGCAAAGCTCGCGAAAACGGAACCTTCCATCGGTGTGTCGACACCCGGAATATTGGTTACCGAGTCCATGATCGCCTGCAATGCGGAGGGACGGTGCTTGAGCGCGGCCCAGGTGGTAAAGCCGGTGTAACTGGCCCCATACATGCCGACTCGCCCATCGCTCCACGGCTGGCGGCTGATCCACTCAATCAATGCGTCTGCGTCCGCGCCGTCATGCTCGTAGGCAAGCGGCGTATTCGGACTGCAGCCTTTACCTCGAGTCATTCCCTCCACGCCTGCATAGCCGTTCGACGCCGTTCGCCGCGCCTCGCTGAGTAGAACTGCCGGATCCGCATAGACAGTGAACTCGAGCAAAGTAGTCAAGGGTTTAGTGCTTCGGGGCCGTACAATCATGGCGCAGACCGCGCCCTCGTTCGGTGTCGAGATGAGCGTCTGCTCGATGAGGTAGCGGCGTTGATCATCCTCGGCGATCAACGGCTCGACAAGCGGTGAGAACGTCCTGAAAGCCTCCGCCACAGAGTAGGCGCGCACCAATGCCAGTGCCCCGTCCAACGAAATCTCGGTCTTATCTTTCCGGTGGGACAGCGCCGCCTGCAATCGCTCCTCAAAGGGTACATACAAGCTGATGCCGGCTGAATAATGACTCATCGCGCGGGCGACAATGGCCGAGGTCTTGTCGTCAAGTTGCGAGAGTGTCTCCCGAAACGAACGCGCGAAGGCTGCGTCGAATGACATACCTGCCGAGGTCTCTAGTTCCTTGGCCCGCGCGAATATTTCATACTGCACATCGGTTGCAGCGATTCCTGGCGAGCGGTCGCCGGCTCGGAGGGTACGTAATTGGGCCAAAGATGCCGCAGCGTCGGGATAAAGCCCCGCCACCAGTTGCAACCGAAATAAGTTGTCGAGGTATCGAGACTGATCGCTATCACGATACTCACCGATCAGCTGCGTCGCCAAGCTCGGCATCGCTTTCGCGATATCTGCGGGCACATCCGTCGAGGAGACGGAAAATTTGAATGGTTCGCCGATAGCCGGCGCACCTAGAAGCCAAAGACAAAAAAGCCAAGCCGGTTTGTTCATAAAGCCGGATCCCATGAAAACCCTTGTTGAAACAGTGTGATACTCGTTTGGGACATTATCTAATGCTGGGGCAGCGCGCGCCATTGAATCAAGGGACGACGTACGCCTGAACCCAAGTACAAGGCGATCCGCATGCGCCTCCTATTGCGGGAGTCCATAGGTGTCTCGATTTGATCCTCTGTTGAACCTGCCCCCGCTCTGCCAAGCCCCCCAGAGGGGGGATATCCCCGCAGCAACGTCGCGCGGAGACTCTCGCCGTGGGGCACCACTCTGAGGAAAGGAGCCTGCGCGCGCGCATGCGGCGCGCACGTTCCAATCAGGGAGATTGTCCCCGACATCCGCTAGGCCGTCGGGCGATCCTGAGGGAGACAGCAGACAAATGAACGACCTCAATGTAACGAATCGGAAGCCGGTCGGGCCACGAGTGGCCGGGACGCGAACGTCCGAGAAGCGCCGGCGTGCTGGGTCTTGGATTTGCGCAGCCCTGCTTTGTGCATTTGGGCTCTATCGGGCGCAGGCGGCGGCGTCGCCCGCGAACGTTGACGCTGCGCGCATCGCACACGCAGATCAGGACCCCGGGAATTGGCTGACCTACGGCCGCACGTATAGCGAGCAGCGATTCAGTCCACTGACCGGCATTACGGCCGACAACGCCAACCGTCTGGGCCTCGCCTGGTATGCGGATCTCGACACAGACCGCGGACAGGAGGCGACGCCACTCGTCATCGACGGGGTGATGTACTTCTCCACGGCGTGGAGTCTGGTGATGGCGTTCGATGCCAAAACGGGCCGGCAGTTATGGTCCTACGATCCTAAGGTTCCGCGAGCGCTCGGCGTGCGCGGCTGCTGTGACGTGGTCAATCGGGGCGTCGCGGCCTGGAACGGCAAGATCTTTGTTGCAGCCTTCGATGGACGACTCATCGCGCTCGATGCGCAGACGGGTAAGCCGGTGTGGACGACCCAAACCGTGGATCCTGCGAAAGCCTACACGATCACCCAGGCGCCGCGGGTCATCAAGGGCCGGGTCGTGATCGGTAATGGCGGCGGGGAATATGGCGTGCGCGGCTACCTCTCGGCCTACGACGCCGAGACGGGCAAGCTCGACTGGCGGTTCTACACCGTTCCCGGTGACCCGTCGAAGCCGGTCGAAGATCCAATTCTGACCGAGGCCGCGAAGACTTGGCGCGGCGAGTGGTGGAAGCTCGGCGGCGGCGGCACGGTGTGGGAGAGCATCTCCTACGATCCGGATCTCAACCTCATCTACTTCGGCGTCGGCAACGGACTGGAATGGGACCACGGCTACCGCAGCCAGCGGCAAGGCGATAACTGGTTCCTGTCGTCGATCGTGGCGATCAATGCGGATACGGGGCGCTATGTATGGCATTACCAGGCGACTCCCGGCGAGGAGTGGGACTTCGATGCCGTACAGCAGCTGCTGCTCGCAGACCTCGTGATCGAGGGGACCCGGCGTCAGGTCCTGATGCAGGCGAACAAGAACGGGTTCTTCTATGTCCTGGACCGCAAGACCGGACGGCTGATCTCTGCGAAGAATTTCACTCCGGTTACGTGGGCGAGCGGTGTCGATCTCAAGACCGGACGGCCGATCGAGAACGCCGGTATTCGCTACGACCAAACCGGAAAGACGGCAACGATCCTGCCGGGTGCGCTCGGTGCACACAGCTGGCACCCGATGGCGTTCAATCCCAACACGGGGCTCGTCTACATCCCCGCGCAGGAAATCGGGATGACCTACAGCACCGTCAAGAATTTCCGGCCCTCCTCCATGGGCTGGAACGTGGCTGTCGCGACCACCAATTCCCCGAACGTGAAGGGGTATTTGCTCGCGTGGGATCCCGTGAAGCAGCAACTCGTGTGGCGCGCTGATCACCTGGGACCCTGGAACGGCGGCGTGCTGACCACGGCCGGCAACTTGGTCTTTCAAGGTGACGCCACCGGAACCCTGAATGCCTACCGCGCCGACACCGGCACGAAACTTTGGTCGATGTCCGTCCAGTCGCCCGTGATCGCGGCGCCGATGACCTACGAGGTCGACGGGACGCAGTACCTTGCCGTGCTGGCCGGCTGGGGTGGGGCGTATCCGCTCCTCCAGGGGAAGGACGCGGCCAAATCGGGAAACATCCGAAACATCAGTCGGATCGTGGTGTTCAAGTTCGGAGCCACCTCGATGCTACCGCCGCCGCCGCCGGAGTCCGTGCTGCCCAACGTGGCACCGACACCCACTGCTTCCCCGGCGACGATTGCGAGCGGCGAGGCCTTGTTCGGTCAGTATTGCGCGGTCTGTCATGGTGAGGCGGTCATCGCCGGCGGAATCGTCCCCGATCTGCGCCGCTCGCCCTTCGTCGCGGTGGATGCCTGGTACGGCATCGTGCTGGATGGCGCGCTCCAAGCGGGCGGCATGGCCCCATTCGCACCCGTGCTTGATCATGCCCAGGCCTCGGCCATTCGCGACTACGTGAGGCACCGCGCGCAGGAAGATGGTCTGGGCGCCGGGCATGCCTCGACGCACCCGCCCGACGCGAAGCGGGGCGCTACCATAGCCGCGCAGGGCACGGCGTCGGGGGCGACGGCGTGTGCGGCATGCCACGGCTTGAATGGCGAACCGGTCGCCGGGGGCGCATTCCCTCGAATCGGCGGACAGGGGGCGCCGTATCTTTCGAAGCAGTTGCAGGATTTTGCTGCCAAGGCGCGCGCGAACGCGGTCATGGCGCCGATCGCTGCTGCGTTGTCCGCGGATGACATCCGCGACGTAGCAGCTTATTACGCGAGCATTGTGTCGCCCTTCTCGGCGCTCCCGCAGGGAAATGCGCAGCTGGTCAATAAGGGCAGGGCGCTGGCGGAGTCCGGCAACACGACGAAGGGCGTGCCTGCGTGCAATGTCTGCCACGGCACGGGCGGCGCGGGCGAGGCGCCGACGATTCCCTATCTGGCCGGACAATACGCGAGCTATACCGCTTCACAGTTGCAGATGTGGCGCAAAGGAGATCGGCGCGATAGCCTCGAAGCGATGCGTCTGTTTGCCACGAAACTCGATGATCAGGAGATCGAGGCGGTGGCCGCTTACTACCAGCAGGCGCGGGCGCCTTCGGTTGCAGCCGCGACAGCCTCAGCTCCCGCGAAGCATTGATCTGATGTTCAGGTACCAGTTGCGGTCATGGAGCCGCTCGCCCAGGTCCATAAGCCCGTTGACGGCGTGAACTGCCACAGATCGTTGAGCGTTCCGAGTGCGTGTATGAACATCGCGATCGTCTCTGTCAGCGTCCTTCGCGTCGCGATCCATTCGCCTGAGGTGCGGCGGTACGCCGGTCGGCAAGGATAGCGCCGCGAGATGGGGGGATGGGTAGCTGTGCGTGCGCTCACATTTGCTGACCGGCGTGGCGCAAACTTTAGCGTGACGGAAACTGGATGGTCATTGGACTTGTGTCCAATGAGGGAGCTGCAAGGACAGCACCCGATGGTTCTGGCCCTGAGCCGCGGAAGTTTCTGCCCCAAGGACTGCCGCCAGCACGAAGGGCTTGCTCAATTTCATCGAGAGCTCGAGTAGGCCTGCCGGATGCCCCGGCGGCGGCATAATTCGCTACAGCGGCGCTTGCCTCTAGAACGATCTGCTATTTGGCGCGCGCATACAGGAAGTCTTCCATTGGATCTTGGTCCTATCGCTTGCGCGATCCCCCGTGATCGCTGGCGTCCATCCTCGGGTTTGCTCAGATGCGTTCCTGACTAATCGCATCGTCCTTTTTGGCGCAGCCAGTCAGCCGGGTTCTTTTCCATAGGTGCTTTGTTCATCCGAGCTTGCATGCAGCACGGTTGCGATGCATGCACTAGCGGGCCTGTGTGACACTCGCACGGGCAAACCCAAAGCATGTATGACACCTTCGGCGATAAGCGGCGGCTATATTTGGAAGCGCTGCAGCGTTACAGCGCGGGGAGCGTATCCGAGATCATACGATCGCTCAACACAGGGCCGAGCCCGCTCAAGGGATTGGAAGCTGCACTGGTTGCCTTTGCGTCAAGGCCCAAGGCCGAAACAGCGCTCGGGTGCATGGGCGTTAGCTCGACGTGCGAGTTCGGACGCTCAGACCCCGAGGTTGCCGTGGCGAATGACGTATCTGCTCGAACGCTTCAAGCTGCTCTTGAGCGGGTGATTGCTGAGGGCAAGGCGTCGGGAGAGATCGGCTCTAATGTGGACGTTCGCACGGCGGCGCAATTCATCGGGGTAACTTTATCGGGCATGAAGGTCGCCGCACGGGGCGGTGTCTCGGCCGGTACTTTGCGGGATATCGCGCGAATGGCTATCCGCGGCTTGGGGTAGTTGCTGATCGGTCCGCCTTCGCGGGTGCTTCCGTCTACTCGATGACTAAAGCGGCTGTTGCGGCGCTAACACGCGGGCTCGCGCGCGACCTCGGACCGCGCGCTATCACCGTGAACGTCATCCAGCCCGGTCCGACCGAGACCGATATGAACGCCAACCCGGCGGTGAACGACACGCTGCGAACACTGATGGCCATTGGCCGCCTGGGTAAGGATGTCGAGATTGCGAGCCTCGTAGCCTATCTGGCAAGTCCCCCGGCTGGCTTCATCACTGGCTCGGCCATCACCATCGACGGCGGATATCTCGCCTGAAAGCGGACCACCGGGAAGCCTCTCCCTATTGTGAGGAGGTCGAGTTTTCCGTCGGTCGCTTTCGGAATGCTCGCGGTCAGTCTCAGAACTGCACGCTTCCGGCTGCTCAAGCTCAGAACGCACTTTTCACAACACCGCCGTCGACCCGCAACGCGGCACCCGTGGTCGCCGAGGCAAGTGGACTGGCGATGTAGGTCACGAGCGAGGCGACCTCCTCGGGGGTGGCGAAGCGCTTGATGAGCGACGTGGGCCGGACCTTTTCGAAAAACTCTGCCTCAACCTCCTCAGTTGTCTTGCCCCCGGCCTTGGCCAAGGCGCCGACGAAGTCGACAACTCCGCGGGACTTGGTCGGGCCCGGCAGAATGCTGTTCACCGTGATACCCGTGCCGGCGACTGATTCAGCCAAGCCTCGGGCAACGGCGATCTGGGCCGTCTTGGTCATGCCGTAATGGATCATCTCAGCAGGAATCTGCAGTGCACTCTCACTCGAGATAAAAATGATCCTTCCCCAGTTGGCGCGTTTCATGGCAGGTAGAAACAGGCGGGCGAGTCGGATACCGCTCAAGACATTCATTTCGAAGAATCGGCGCCAATCCGCATCTGGGATCTCTTCGAACGGCTTCGGTTCGAAGATGGCGAGATTGTTAACAAGGATTTCCACACCGGGATGACGATGGGCGATTTCATCCGCCGAAGCAGCCGTGCCGAGATCGCCTGCGAAGCCCACGAGGTCTCCCCCCGTCACCGCTTTCAACTCGGCAACCGCTTTGTCCACGGGCGATTGCGCACGGCCATTCACTATGACGCTCGCGCCTTCCCTGGCCAAACTGGCGGCGATGGCGCGTCCGATGCCGGCGGTGCTGCCAGTGACCAGTGCGCGTCTGCCCTGAAGTTTCAAGTCCATGGTTTTCTCCAGTAATGAGGTTTTGGATCGCCCTTAATGCTGCCAATCTGTATATTTAACTCTGTCACCGACACAATTAAAGGAGCTCGAAGCGACTAAGGAAAGCGGGAAACCGCGCCCGATATCAACGGCGTGTTTCGACCCCGCACAGCCGACGCTGAAAGCGGAGGGGAGTCCGACCACCGCGCGGGAGCGGGCCGGCCGGTGCGCGCGCTTGACGCCGGCAGCCACAGCAACGGGGTGACGCCACGGGGCAAATCGGGACTTGCACCACGTGTTAGCGCGGATACATTGGGTGAAATGATCTATCGAGTACCGGATACCACGAAAGGAAGTAATCCATGACGAATAGAATCTGTTTTGTCGAACTTCCGACAGCAGCCACAGGTCCCGCAAAATCATTTTATGCGGAAGCGTTTGGCTTTGCGATGACCGACTTTGGCCCAACGTATTCATGCACGATGACAGGGGACGTGGATCTCGGACTTCAGGCCGATGCTAAAGAAGCCTCGCGCGCTCCTCTTCCGGTTATTCAAGTGGAATCCCTGGAAGCAACTGAAACAGACGTGAGGCGCGCTGGCGGAGTCATCACAAAGCCAGCCTTCAGCTTTCCGGGTGGCAAACGCTTTCACTTCCGCGACCCTGCCGGCAACGAACTCGCTGCCATGGAGCCGGACTGAGTTTCTCGATGGAGCGTGATCTGGACCGCCTCTAGGCGCGATTTCCTGAAGGTGCGGGCGGTGTGTACCGCAGTGTACTGCACGCCTACATCAAGCGGTATTACGTCGATTTGAGATCGACGGATTGCCGAGAAGTGTTTGCAAGGTGGGATGGCGATGAATCGACGCAACTTTCTCGGTGCCGCTGGTGCTTTGACGGCCGTGTGGCGGTCCCTGCCAAGCGCGGCCACGGACCTCGATACGAGCACTCCAATCACGCTCGCGGAGGCCGCCGCCGCCATGGAGGCCGGCCGCCTGACGGCGCGAGCCCTGACCCAGATGTATCTCGAGCGCATTGACGCGCTCGATCGCCGAGGTCCGGAGCTGCGCGCGGTGTTGGAGGTCAATCCACGCGCACTCGAGATCGCGGCAGACCTCGATCGCGAGCGTCGCGCACACGGAGCCCGCGGACCATTGCACGGGATGCCTCTGCTGATCAAGGACAACATCGAGACCCAAGATCGCATGATGACTACCGCGGGGTCCTTGGCGCTCGAGGGCTGGTACGCGCCGACGGACGCGCCGCTGGTTGCGCGGTTGCGGGCACGCGGCGCTGTCATCCTCGGGAAGGCTAATTTGAGCGAATGGGCTAACTTTCGCTCGACGCACTCCTCCAGCGGCTGGAGCGGGCGTGGTGGGCAAACGCGCAATCCCTACGCGCTCAACCGTACGCCGTCCGGCTCGAGCTCCGGATCGGCCGTCGCTGTGGCAGCGGGGCTTTGCGTCGCAGCCGTCGGCTCCGAGACGGACGGCTCCATCGTAAGCCCCGCCTCGATCAACGGCATCGTGGGTTTGAAACCGACCGTCGGGCTGGTCAGCCGGCGCGGGATCGTGCCGATCTCGCACAGCCAGGACACGGCCGGTCCATTGACGCGGTCGGTGCGCGACGCCGCGATCCTGCTCGGGGCGATGGCCGAACCCGACGCGAAGGATCCCGCGAGCACCGCAGCTCGCGGGCGCTTCGAGGCCGACTACGTGCACCATCTCAATGTGGATGGTCTGCGCGGCGCGCGGCTCGGTATCGCGCGGCGCTTCTTCGCCGACAGCGCGCCGCTCAACGCTTACCTCGATCGCTGCGCGTCGCTCCTCGCGCAAGCCGGGGCGACTCTGGTCGATCCCGCGGACCTTCCCATGTACGGTGAGTGGGTTGCTCCGGATCTCGAGGTTCTACTGCACGAGTTCAAGGCGGACTTGAACGCCTATCTCGCGCGCATTCCGCCGGCGCTCCCCGTGCACAATCTATCGGAACTCATCCGCTTCAACTCCGAGCGGTCGGCGCGCGAGCTCGCGCTGTTCGATCAGGAGCTCTTGAGACAGGCCGACGCCAAGGGCGACCTCAACAGCGCGGAGTATCTCAAAGCGCGCGAGACCTGTCTCAAGGCGGCGCGTACGAACGGCATCGATGCCGTGCTCGCGGAGCATCGGCTCGATGCGATCGTCAGCCTGACCTCGGGACCGGCGTGGCTGATCGATCCAGTGAATGGCGACATGGATACTGGCGGCTGCTCCTCGCCTGCAGCCATTGCAGGCTACCCGCACATCACGGTGCCGACCGGACTTTACCGCGGGCTGCCAATCGGGCTCTCGTTTTTCGGCGCTGCATGGAGCGAGCCCACGCTCTTGCGCATCGCGTCGGGATTCGAGCACATCGCACAGCCGCGCCCCATTCCGCAATTTCTGGCAGGCGTGTGATCGCAGTCAGGGCGGACGCTATTTGGTCGGACCTATAGAGAAACGCCTGCCCGTGCAGCCAGTCGCGCAAGCGGTGCGCGAAGGAAAATCGCAAGCACAAACACGACACCCGTGAAGCCGGTAATAGATAGAAACGCCGTTGCGAATCCGAAGGAGCCGACAAGACGCCCTGCAAAACCGGACAGATAGCCGCCGAGTCCGAGCGTGAGCAAATACCAAAAGCCCATGGCGACGGAAGCGAATCCAACGGGCGCGGCCCGCGACACCATGCCGTAAGTGCCGGTCCAAGCCACAAGCTCGCCGGCCGCGATCAGCGCGAGCGAGACGAGAGGCAGCCACACGCTTGCCTGCACGGGTGGGATAGCATGACGCGCGGACAGGTAGAAAAGTCCGTTCGCCGCGGTGACCATCGCCAGCGCGAAAGTGTATTTCTGAACGATGTCGAGGGCCCGATTTCGCTCGCCGAGCCTCACCCAGAGGGCGGCAATCAGCGGCGCGAGACCGATGACGACAGCGGCGTTAATCGAGGTGAACCAAGGAACAGGCACCGCGAAGCGACCCACTGCCCGATCCACATGGCCTTCGATGAACAAAAGCCAACTGCCGAACAGCTGGAACCAGCCGATGCTGAAAGCGCATAACAGCAAGGCAAGCACGAAGAGCAGCGCCACTCTGCGCGGCGCCTCGCCGTGCGCTTGCGCACGGACTTGGATGGCGCCTCCCGGGGAAGATCGCCCGGGGCGAGTCCGGTCTGGCGGCAATCCGATCGCGCCCAGCCACTGCTTCGAGAGGGCGAGATAGAAGCCGAGAGCAATCGCCATTCCGCCTGCCGCAACCATGAACCCGAAGTGCCAACCGAAGGCCTGCGCCACGATCCCGACCACGAAGCCGGACAGCATCGCCCCAACGGAAATGCCCAAATAATAGTAGGCGAAGGCGGCTTCGCGCCGCGGATCTGACGGATCCATCGTCTCGCCGCAGAGCACCACCAGCGTGGATTTCATCAACGCATTTCCGACGATGAGGCAAAGAAGTGCGCAATAGAATCCGAGCGAACAAGCGGCGTACGCCTGTTTCAGCCACGCTACGCCCGCGTGCGCGTCGAGCGATGGTCCCCGACTCGAGATCGCGGCTTCGACGGCCGGGGATCCCACCCATCGCCCCAATGGCACGCCGAGACCCCGAAGTGCTCGAAGCAGCGGAGCGTCGTGGAGCCAACCCAATATCTCTGGAAGAAATACCGGGGAGGAGAGGAGTATTTGTCCGACCAACATGAAGGTCGCCCCGATGGCTACGGCGCGGCGGCGGCCGAGGATCCGGTCGGCGATATACCCCCCGACGGCAGGGAATGCGTACATGGCGAAAGTGTAGGCGCCCAGCAGGGCGAGCGACTCGGCGGCGCTCCAGCCAAACCCGCCGTTCGACGGCAGGGCGGTAAGAAACAGCGCGAGAATCGAGAGCATGCCGTAGAAGCTGAAGCGCTCCCAGAATTCGACCCCGATAATGAGCCAGGCACCCTTCGGAAAACCGAGCCAGCGACGCACCGGCGGTGCGGCAGCCGCCTGCGACGAAAGATCGTTCACAGCGACACGGGGCCCCGCGGCGTCTCGAGCACTAAGCGAAACGCGGCGTGTTCGGCCGTCTGTGCCTCGGTCGGCGAGCCGAGTTCCGCCAGGAGAGTACTCAAGCGCGGCGCCTGCGGATGCTGCACGACCCATTCTCGGAGTGAGACGCCCGTGTCGGCCAGCATCTCCGCGGGATGAGGCGAATCGAGCCAGTCGATGAAGAAAGGAAAGGCGAGGCCGAATTCATCGATCTTCGGTGCGACCCATTGCCAGCGCAGACCGACCCCCTCTGGAGTGCGCCGTCCGTTCCCGGCCACCACCGAATCCCTAAAGCCATGGGTTCGCGCGCTGGCCGCGAGATCCGACAGGGGACGCGCGCTGCGCTGGCAGTAGGTCACGATCTGCGGTTCGCGTGCGGCACGGGCAGTGCGGCACCACGCGTCGTCGTCGGCGCTCGCCGGTCCTGTCGGTGCCAATATCTCGAGGTAGCAGCGAGGACCGATTCTCACCAAGGCATTGTGGGTCAGGCCGCTCGCATGCACGCCGCCGAAGCGCGGGCACACGCCGGTGAGCGATTCGAATTGGCGAGAGCCCGCCTCGAGATCGGTACAGGCCCACATGATGTGATCGAGATGTTCGTACATGGACTCTCTCGGCATAGGATTCGGTTAGTGGCTGCGGCCGGCCGCTTTTACGATGCGCTCGGCCTCGGCCGTCAAGGCCGTGCGATCGATCTTATGCGTGCCCGACACGGGGAGACTCGAAAGAAACTCGATGAAACGCGGATGCGCGTAGGCAGGCCCCTCCGCCAGGGCGTAGTGCTTGATCGCCTCGACCGTGGGATTGCGGCCGCGGCGGGGTACGATGAATGCCACCGGAATCTGTCCCTTGATATCGTCGGGGGCGGCCACCACGATGGCCTGCGCGACGTCCGGATGACGCTCGAGAAGCTTCTCCACTTCGCCCGGATAGACGTTCTCGCCGCCGCAGACGAACATGTCGTCGGCGCGTCCGACGAAGTAATAGAACCCCTCGGGGTCACGCCGCATAATGTCTCCCGTGAGATACCAGCCATCGCGCATGCGCGCGGCGGTCGCGGCGGGAAGATTGAGATACCCCTGCATCAACGCCCGGGTCCGCAGTGCCAGCACACCTTGATCAGCAGACTCGCCATCGACGAGCTCACAACCGATCTCGGCGAGGGGATAGCCCAGCGACAACGGCGGCCGCGGCAAGCCGCGCGGATGAGGACCGAACACGGCGGGACCGGCCTCCGTCGTCCCATAGCCGTTCTCGACGTCGGCATTCGGAAACAATGTTTTGACCTGGGTAAGGAGGGCGTCGGTGAGCGGCGCCGAGCCGATGGTGACATGGTGGACGCTGCCGAGATCCAGCGTTTGCGTCAAATCCCGTTCGCGCACCATCAGAGCAAACATTGTGGGAATTCCGGACAGGAGCGTGCACCGATTCTGGGCGACAGTCTCGAGATAGCGGCGCGCGTCGAAGCGCGGCAGCATGATCACCTCGACCCGCTCGGCCAGCGCGACCGTGATGTTGAACAGCGCATTCATGTGATAGAGAGGCGCGACGATGAGGGTCCTGTCATTCGGCGCCTCAGCCGGGAGCGGCGTCAGATAGCGCTCGATCGCCCACACCTGACCGGCGTGCGTGAGCGGCACGCCCTTCGGCCGTCCGGTCGACCCCGACGTGTACAAAATCTGCGCTAGCGTGGACTCATCGGTGCGAAAGGTCTCTGAGCGGCCGGGGTCCAAGAACCCGGCAAACCCGTTGTCGTCTGTCGCGTCGAAGTCGATGGCCGGTACGGCGGAGGGCACCATCGAGCGGCGCGGTGAGTCGCAGAAGCTCAACTCGATTTCGCTATCCTTGAAAATATAGTCGATGGTCGAGGCGGGCAGCTTGTGATTGACCGGAACCGCCACCGCCCCGAACCGCATGATCCCAAAGTAGCACGCCAGGAATTCGTGGCGATTCTCGGAGAGGATGCCGACGCGGGCGCCCTTCGCGATTCCACGTCGGGCGAGCCCGCGGCTCACGGCCTGGCACAACGCGTCGAACTCGGCTGCGTTGCAGCGTTGCACTCTCCCTGCGTCGCGCAAATCGACGACAGCGCCGCTCGCCCCATGCGCTGGGAGTCTTTGCATGTCACCGAGATTGAAAAGCGGCGCCCTCGTCACGGCTTAATGAGCACTTTGCCGACCACTTCGCGCCGCTCGAGCAGGCCCTCCCCGAGAGCGGTCTCCTCGAGAGATAGTATGCGATCGATCACGGGCGATAGGCGGCCGTCGGCCACCCAATTGAGCAAGGTCGCGAGGTCATCTTTCTCCCAACCATCGGAGCCGATCATCGTTTGCTCGTAAGTCCACCAGTAGCGCGCGTCGAGCGACAGGTTGAATCCCGCAGTGGCGCCGCAGCAGAGGATCCGGCCGTTCAATTTCACGCACTTCTGCGTATCGAGCAGCGTATCGCCGCCGGTAAAGTTGACGGCGACATCAACGCCGCCCGATCCGTTGGTGCGCGGCTTACCGTAGATCTCCTTGACGAACTCGAGGAAAGGTCGATCGAGATAATTCCGTGCGTGCGTTGCGCCCAGCTCCTTCAGCTTCGCGAGCTTGGTGCTATGACTCGCGAAAGCGAGCACCTCGGCACCCAGCAGGTGGGCGATCTGCACACACGCGACTCCCACGCCGCCGCTGGCGCCGAGGACCATCACCCGCTCGCCGGCTTGCACGCTGCCGCGAGTCACCAGCATGCGATACGCGGTGCCATACGCGAGGGGCAGAGCGGCGGCACCCTCGAAGCTGACGCCCGAGGGGATCTCGACCAACATCGACTCATCCGCCGCGCAGTACTCGGCACGTCCGCCGTCAACCGTTTCTCCGAGCATGCCCATGCGATCCTGATTCCGCATCACGGGATCGATGAGCACCCGCCGGCCGAGCCAGCGGCCGGAAACACCCGGCCCCATTGCATCGACGGTTCCCGCAATGTCGGAGCCGACGACCACGGGAAGGTTGATCCTTACACCGGGCATCCCCCGCCGTGTAAAGATGTCGTGGAAATTCACGGCGGTCGCGGCCACCTTGACCCGCACTTGGCCGACGGACGGCTCCGGAAGCGGGTAATCGGTCCGCAATTGTAGGACCTCGGGACCCCCGTGAGCGGTAGTCAAAACGGCTCTCATCGTCGCGATGCCTCTCTCATCCTTGCTGCGTACCATAGCATCCTCGGCCCAGGGCGATCAGTCGGCCGGCGGCGTCCGTCACCTCGATATCGACGACGCCGATACTCCGGCCCGCGCGCCGGACGTGCGCCGTTGCGAGGAGATCGTTGCTCAACGCCGGCCGCAAATAGTCGACGCGCAGGTTGATGGTCGGGACGCCGTAACCCAGCACGGCAATCAAGGCAAAGTCGCCGGCGATATCGATCAGACTGGCGATGACGCCGCCGTGGAATTGCCCCGATCCCGTGGTGCGCTCCACCTGGGCTCCGTACGTGGCCCGGATCACGAGGGTCTGGGCCGTCGCGTCGAAGGACTCGAGACGCAGTCCCAGAGATCGTTGGAACGGGCTGTCGTCCAAGTAGCGCTCCAGCGTCTCGCGCGTCACGGGCAGTTGCGACATGTCTTTCGGCTCCAAAGATATTGGCTAAGTGTAGCAGCTCGTGAAATGATCGCTGCGCGGGGATCTGCCGCTAAAAACAAAGGAGTCTAAGCTCATGCCCCGTGTGCATATGCCGTGCGCGCTTGCCGCCATGCTGATGCTCGCATCGCCTGCGTTTGCCGCCACACTCGCCATTACGGACGTTCGCATCATCGACGGCAATGGCGGAGCGCCCATCGAGCATGGTGTGATCGTGCTCGACGGTCGGCGCATCGAAGCCGTAGGCTCCCGGTCCGATGTGAGCGTCCCTGCCGGCGCCAAGCGTATCAACGGCGGCGGCAAGACCGCGTTGCCGGGACTCGCCGACATGCACGTGCACTTGCTCGGCGGCACCAACGGTGTGGGCTTGGACATTCTGGGATACCAGAAGTACTTAAACGCACTACTCTATGCCGGCGTCACGACCGTGATGGATACCGGCAACGTGCCGCCGTTCATCCTGCAACTCCGCGCCGAGGTCCAGGCGGGCCGAGTCCTGGGACCGCGCATTTATTGTGTGGGACCGCTGGTGGATGGTGCCGATCCGGTGTGGCCGGCACTGTCGGTTGCGATTGCCTCGAGGGACCAAGTCCCTCGGGTCGTCGGCACCCTCGCGGACGAGAAGGTGGATTTCGTCAAGCTGTATGTCGGGTTGTCGGATCAGCTGGTGCGCACGATCTCTACCGAGGCCAGTCGACACGGCCTGCGTACGATCATCGATCAGTGGTTACGCAACGGCTCGGCGGACATCGCGCAGGAGGGCATCGCGGGGTTCGCGCATTTCCCCTCGCACCGGATCAGCGACGAGACGATCGCGACGATCAAAGCGCACAATGTTTTCTTCATCTCGACGCTGGCCGTGCAGGAATCCGCGCTCGGTCGAAGGTTCCGGGATCTATCCTTCCTCGACAATCCCCTGATCGCCGACACGACGTCCAAGGCCGCACTCGACGGCCTGCGTCGCGAGTATGGCAACTTGAGCGCGAAGGAGCTTGCGGACAAAAGCACTTTCACGAACCGCGTGGATCTCGAGGGCGCGGAAAGCAACGTGCCTCGACTGCGCGATGCGGCGGTGTTGTTCGCGGCGGGCACCGATGCGGTCTATCCCGGCGATTTTCAAGGCGAAGGATTGCATCACGAGCTCGAGCTTTTGGTGGAGTCCGGCCTGACGCCACTCGAGGCGATTACCGCGGCCACCAAGAACGCGGCGGCCATCGTCAACGCCTTCAAGGAGTGGGGAACGCTCGAGCCCGGCAAGTTGGCCAATGTGATCCTGGTCGACGGGAAGCCCGACCAACGGATCGCCGATACTCACAACGTCGCCACCGTCATCAAGGAAGGCGTGGTCATCGACCGGCTGGCGTTGCGCCTAGACCACAGCCGCATTCCGGATTACGCGGAGACGGGGACGTCGATGGCCGAGGTTTGGTAATTGTCGTCCGGGCCTCGAATCGGGAGTTGACTAACCATATAGCGAACGGTTATTTGGCGTCGAAGAGCAGGGATTGCTAGGTTGGTGCACTGCGTTCCGCGACGAGGGGAGATCGTTCAATGCGCTCAATCAAGCATCCGCCGTGCTCTGATAGGTGCCGGCATTTTATTCGGCGCTGCGCCGATCGTGTTCGCGACGGACGCTGAGGACAACGGGCTCCAGGAAATCGTCGTTACCGCGCAACGGTTCAACTCGACCGTACAGAACACCCCGATCAGCATTTCCGCCATTACCGGTGATCAACTCGATGCCGCGGGCATCACGAGCATCGAGGAGCTGTCGCACGATGTTCCCGGGTTATCCATGCGCAGCGCTGGCCCCGGCCAGACCGAATACGAGGCACGCGGCCTCGCCTCGAGCGGCGGCTCGTCGCCAACCGTCGGGTTCTATTTGGATGACATCCCGCTGACGCCGCCATCCACGTCGCAGACCGGCAAAGTCGTAATCGATCCCAACCTGTACGACATCGATCGCATCGAGCTGTTGCGCGGACCGCAGGGCACTCTCTACGGTTCCGGATCGATGGGCGGGACCGTGCGGGTGATCACCAGCGCGCCGAAGCTCGAATCCTTCGAGGGGTCTGTCCAGGGAACGGTGTCGGACACGGACGGCGGCGGCGCCAATGGCGGGGGAAGCCTCATGCTGAATGTGCCGATCGGCGATACGCTCGCCGTGCGCTTCGTCGCCACCGACAAGTATCGCAGCGGCTGGATCGATCGCGTGGTGCTGAATCCCTTTCCCGAAGATGTGCCTTATTCGGCCCTCCCAGCGTACGGACGCGGCAACGTCCTCGCGGCGCCGGTGCAGACCGTGGTACACGACGTCAATACCGAGAGTCTGGATGGGGTTCGCGGTAGCATCCTGTTCAAGCCGAACGAGGACTTTTCAATCATTGCTCGCGTGCTGTATCAGCACATGTACATGGGCGGGTACGACGAATTCGACAATCCGCCGGGTGCCTCGCATGCGGCGCAGTATGCGCCCTTCAATATCGGCGAGCCGATTCACGATTGGGTGCACCTTTACAGCGTTACCGCCTCCCTCAATCTCGGGTTCGCGGATCTCACCAGCACATCGGGATACTTCCAGCGCCATGAAGAACAGACCCAGGACGCGTCCGAATCGATAAGCTATACCTCCGGAATATACCCGTATCTGCCGACGCCTTACTCCGAGACCGACATCACGCGGCAGTTCAGCGAAGAGCTGCGGTTGACCTCGAAGGATGACGGTCGGCTGCGCTGGGTGGGGGGCGCATTCTTCAGCGACGACACCTCGGATTGGAACGAGTACGGGAGCAGCCCGCTCGGTGTCGTCTACTGGGGCGACCTCAACTATCGCGTGCGGCAATACGCGCTGTTTGGCGATGCTTCGTACAAAATCACGGATCAGTGGAAATTCGAGGCGGGATTGCGCTGGTATCGATACGAGAGCGCCTCGAGTAACTGGGACACTGGCTATTTCTCCGAGCCGACCGTCGGAACCCCGCCCGTATTCGAGATTTCGGACAATGGGACCAACCCGCGGTTCGACCTCTCATACATGCCGAATGAGAATCTCACAGGCTACATCTCGGCCGCCAAGGGATATCGACCCGGTGGGCCGGCTGGACCGAATTACCCGAGCTTCTGCGGGGGAGGCCAAACACCACCGTACAGCCCGGACACGGTGTGGGACTATGAAATCGGTGAGAAGGCGAAGGTGTTCGACAACTGGCTGACAATCAACAGCGACTTCTATTACATCAAATGGAGCCACGTGCAGGAGACTGTCGCGCTGCCGTGCGGGTACACCCTCGAAGCGAATGCCGGCGACGGCCGCACGTTCGGGCCGGAAATCGAGATCAATGCCAAGCTATCAGCCGAATGGTCCGTCGCCGCGAGCGCAAGCTACACGGATGCCAAGATCAACCATCCGAGCTCGGAGTTCGTCGCGGCGGTGCTGACCAACCCCGTGGCGGGCGGCATACCGGGATGCCCCAGCGCCAACGCCTGCAGCAGCATTCCCATCCTCAATGTGCCCAAGGATGCCGCAAGCCTGTCGTTGATCTACTCGACCCAGGTTTTGAACGGCTATCAGCTCACGGGGCGCGTGTCGGACATCTTCGTGGGCCAGGCTTACGATCAAGCCTATGCCTTCGGGATTTCTCTACCTTCTTACAACATTGCGAGCGCACGCGTGGGTCTCGGCACGGACAAGTGGAACGCGACGCTGTTCGTCGACAACCTGACGAACAAGATCGCAGAGCTCACAACCAACAATACTCAGTTCCAGTTCAACGTCCCGCAGCTGGTTCGTGTCTCTACCAATCAACCGCGCACTTTCGGAACGGAGATCAATTACCATTTCTAAGTGCGACGCGAAACGAGGCTGAGGGTCAAGCCAATGTGCAAATTGACGATAGGGTTCGCTTGCGTGGTTCTGGGTTCAGCCGCGCTCGGCGACCCGCGGCAACCCGAGTTGCAGGTGACACCTGCCTCCGGCCTGATCGATGCGCCGTTTCACGTTGTGGTTCAGGGCCTTGTGCCGGGCACACGCGTCAAGGTGAGCGCCTCGAGACCGGACGATCACGGGCGCAGCTGGACTGCGGTCGGTGACTATTTGGCGGACCCCGACGGACGCATCGATGTCGACGTGGCGCCATCGCTCGGCGGCAGCTACGAGGGTGTGAGTCCGCACGGCCTCTGGTGCTCCGCGTTGCCGGTCGAGCCCGAGCGGCTGGATGCATACCTGGCCGAGTTGCCGAAACACCCCGAGCTTGGGACCGCACCCCACCTTGATGCGAGCGCGCTCTACACGGTTGAACTGACCGCGAGCGTGAACGGCGCACCGGTGGCCCATGCAACGGCCACGCGCACTTATGCGGCGGGTATTACGCCCGAAGAAGTGGCCGCCCCGGGCGTGCGCGGTCGATTCTTTCCGGCGGCTTCTGGAACGACCCCCGGCATCCCCGTGCTGGTGCTCGCGGGCTCCGGCGGAGGGCTACCGGACACGCAGGCGGCGCTGCTTGCGAGCCACGGCCACCCGGCTCTCGCGCAGGGAATTTTCGCTTACAAGGATCTGCCGCCGACCCTGCGCGACATTCCCCTCGAGAGCTTTCGATCGGGTGCACGTTGGCTGGAGCAGCGCACCGGCGCTCATCGCGTGGCGGTGATGGGCACGTCGCGGGGCTCGGAAGCGGCGGGCCTTGCGGCCAGCTATTTCCCAGAGGACTTCGCGGCGGCGGTAGTCTATGTGCCTTCTCATTTGAGCAACGGGGCGATCGACGCGAGCGTCCACAACGCCGGCTCCGCCTGGACCTATCAAGGCAAGCCCCTGCCGTGGGATCAAGGCGAGACCGATTCGAATAACGCCGACGAATCGGTGCACGCTTCGACACCGCCGGGATTTATTGCAACACCCTACTATCTAAAGACCTGGAGCGACCCGCACATTGCGGCGACCCTCGGCATCCCATTCGAGCGGATGCGAGGTCCCGTGCTCGCGATCGGGGCAGGGGCCGATGAGATGTGGCCATCGTTCATCGGCGCGGAGCAGATCCGCCGGCGGCTTGCGGCTCATGGCAAAGGCGATCAGGCGGAAGTGCACATCTATCCGGGTGCGGGTCATATGGTGTCGCGCGTCGGCACCGGCGGTCCCCTGTCGCCCTTCGTCTATCATCCCGTCGCGAAGGACTTCGAGGCGACCGGCGGCCTGCCGGTTGCGAATTGCGAGGGGTCCTACGACGCATGGCGTACCGTCATCGAGTTCCTCGCCAAGGTCAACGATCGGTAGGATAGCGGCCTCTTTAATCCGTAACCAACGGTAGTCCGGCAACCACTTCACTAATCAAAGAGCCTGAGCTGCCGCGAGGTGCTGAAATCGCTCATATCGGCTTAAAATGCAACAAACGAGCGGATCGGAGGTATTTTCTTGCACCACGTCGTCGAGCAGCTGAAGTCCGAGGGCTATGCCATCATCCGCGGCTTCCTGTCACCCGCAGAGATCGCGGCGGTGTCAGCCGAAGCGGACCGCATCTATGCGGAAGGGCTCAAGCATCATGCAACATACCGCGATCGAAACCTGCTGTTCGAGGTGCTCAACGACCCCAAAGCGAAGCGCCGAGTGGTGCTGCAGGCGCATTGGACGGCTTGGATCAGCCCTCTGATGGAGGAAATGCGACGAAGCCGCCATTACTACGCAGTGCTCGAGCCTCTTTTGGGGCGCGACATCAAGCAGATCAGTCATCAGATCCACTGGAAGCCGCCGGGCGCAAAATACACCTCTTATCGCTTTCATCAGGATGCGCGTTTTCGCGAAGGATCCCTCAAGGCATTCGACTATCTCGCGAGCAGCGTGACTACGGGTCTCGCCATCGACCGGCAAACCGCCGAGAACGGCGCGCTGCGCCTCTTTCCCCGCAGCCAGCGACTCGGCTATTTAGGTCTGTCCGACGATGGGCCCATCATGGTGGGTGAGACCCAGGACGAGGAGCTGCGCGCAGCCGGGCTCGATCCGGCAGCCATGATCACGTGCGAGATGGAGCCCGGGGATCTGTTGCTCTGGACGCTGTTCACCGTGCATGGGTCGGCGCCCAACATGAGCACCTATGACCGGCGCTTCATGATCAATAGCTACGTGCGCGCGAACGACAGCGATCGTGGGGAGTGGGCGTTCAAGGACGGTCAATCGAAGGCGCTCGGCACCGAGCCCGAGATCTGCAAGTATGAGCAGCTGCGCGAGCGGCCCGGCCCGTTCTACATCGAGTCCGACTGGACCGAGGAAGCGGCGGGAACGGCGACGCCCGCCTAGCGGCGACCGGTCAAGGTTTTCTTCAGGCCGAAGGCGGCCAAAAAATAGTGCCCGACCGCCCACGCGAAGAACCCCATCGTGAGCAGCAAACCGCGCCGGCTACCCAGCGCGAGCGCCGAGCGGCAGGCCTCTTGTACGGTCACCGCCGCGCCAGCGACAGCGGTACCGCCCGGACAGATCTTGCGGAACGAGTGTGCGGTACCGGAGGCGGCGAAGCTCGACTCCGCGAAACGATCGATCACCCACCCGACGAAGAGCGGTCCCAGACCCAGGGCCAGCATGCTCAAGCAGATGTACAGAAACGCGGTGGCCGTGGCCCGGCGACGTGCGTCCACCACGTTTTGCACCACCCCGAACGTCGGGCCGAGAGAGGCGTACCAGAAAAATCCCGCCAGGGAGAGCGCCGCCGCGGCACCTTTCCATCCCGGCGCGACCAGCGCGAGCGCATAGAGCGGCAGCGAGATCGTCCCGCCGATGGCCGGCACCAGGGCGTACCAGCGAGCGCTCCAGCGTGCGAGGAAATCTGAGAGAGCGCCGCCCGCGAGAATCCCGAGCCCCACGGCCAAGCCTCCCGAGACGGCGCTGATGAGCCCGACCGAGGCGGCATCGAGCTCGAACTCGCGGTGAAAATAAGCGGGAATGAAGTAGTAAAAACCGTATGCGGCGAAGGCCCCGAGGGTGAGCGCGAGCACCATGTGCAGGATGGGGCGATCGAAAAGCAACGCCGACGCGACGGCACGAAGTTCGGCGAACTCGTGACGCATCGAGAATGGCGGCAGTTCGGGCGCGGCCGATGCTGCCTGCAGGCCGGGCGCATCCACGCCGCCCCGCGGGGGCTCGCGCACGGCACCCTTGATGATCAGAGCGATCACGATCCCCGGCAGGCCCACGGCTGCGCAGGCCATCCGCCATCCGGCGTGCTGCGCGAGATATCCGCCCAGCACCGCAGCGAGTATGTAGCCGAGCGAGATGCCGCAGGTGTATATCGAGAGGGCTGATGCGCGCCGCGAGGGCGCGACATAGTCCGATATCAGGGAATGCGCCGACGGGGAACATCCGGCCTCCGCTATCCCCACCCCCGCTCTGATCAAGAGCAGCTGCCCGAAGCTCGCGGCGAGGGCGCACATCGCCGTGAGGCTCGACCAGGCAATGAGCGCCACGGTCATGATGTTGACTCGGCTCACGCGCTCGGCGAGGCGCGCAATGGGCAGTCCTCCGAGGCCATATAACAAAGCGAACGCCGTGCCGCCGAGCAGACCGAGCTGCGTATCGGTGAGTTGAAGGTCCGCTTTGATCGAGGGCGCCAGGATGGAGATGATGCTGCGGTCCATCGAATTGAAAGTGTAGGCCGCCGTTAGCAACAGCACCACGACTCGTCGATAGCCTGCGGAATAGGGAGTCATGGGCGCATCCTCGGGAAAGCGAGCATACATGATCGTCGCGCCGTTGCTCAGCGATGCCCGCTGGAGGCTATAGGGTGCCAGGGCGACGATTATGTGCAGTTAGGAAGCCGGTTCACGTATCCTGGGTGCGGCAGTCAGTGAACAGGGCCGCGACGAGTGGCTACATTTTGGAAACGGCGACGTGAGTGACGACGACTGAGGACGCGGGAGGGGCGAGCGGCATGAGTGCAACGGTAATTCGTGCGGCTCTCGATGCTCACGATGCCTTGGTGCGGGATTGCGCGGAGGGTCGGCTGACGGTTGAGGAGTTCTTGGACGCCTATGGGGATTTTCCTCGGGTGTACGCGTCAGAGGAACGCGACGTATTACGGCTCTTTCGCAAGCGAGTGGCATTTCATAGGCAGGTGGCCGGGGTGATATCGGGGCTTCGCGGGTCGGCAGAGCTCCGATCAATGAAGGACGGCAAGGTTGGTGACCTCTTGCCTCTGGTGGGGCTCATGCGATTGCGCGCGCTGGTGGCGCGCTACCCCAAGTTCGAGGCGACGGGCGGCGGGAACCTCGGTGCCGGACCCGCAGCCGGTGATGGGCGCGCAGTGCCATGACGCGGTGGGTCTCGACAAGACGGACTCCGCAGGCGGAATCGATGGGCGTCCCCAGCCAGATCGGCGTTCGCTCTCAGCGATTGTTCCAAACCCACCCTGTTGCAAACCTTATGGGCTCTTGCACCGGAAAAATCCGAGGATAAAAGCCTCTCGAGGGCAAGTCACCGTCGTCGATTGAGGTGAGCGCTCTTTCCAGCGCACGCAAGTCCGAGACTTGAAGCACCGGTGCTCGCACTGGCGCTGGCGGATCCGCCATGTGCGCCGCGAAAATTTGGGTGTCTGGATCGATGATCGACAGCAATCGCTTCGTCGTCGATAGATAAGCACCGCGGCTGGCGCCTGGAAGAAAAGCGTATAGATAGCCCGGATAAATGAAGTCGCCTGCGAACAGTTGGTGCCGATCCTCGTCATAGAGGGACACTGATGTCGGTGTATGTCCGGGTGTTGCCAACACCCGCAGGCGGCGCGCCCCCAAGTCGATGGTCGAGTCGGGCGCCCACCACTCGTCGACGCGGAACGTCGGAGTTGGGAGCCGATCGGCGAAGCCGAGGAACTCGTACCGTCTGAGTGTCAAACGGGAGTCTCGGAGTCGCGCCCGTAACGACGGGTCGTCGAGCAGCGCTGTCCGGTCGAAGCGACCCAGCGCGCCCACATGGTCAAAGTGCAAGTGCGAAGGAATTACGGTGACCGGAAGGTTCGTCAAGGAACGCACGACAGGCACGATGTCTCTGAGGCCCGTTCCCGCATCGAACAGGATTGCGCGTTGGGCGCCGAGGATCAGGTAACTGTCATTGCCCTGATAATAACGCGGCTCTCCGATCGCAAAGGTCGTCGGGTCGATCGTCTCGACCACGAAATAGTCGTCGAACCATCGGCCGGACACTGGCGCGGTTGGCTTTGGCAGGGGCGTCCTCGCTTCCCCGCGCGCGTCGAATTTATATTCCGCGTAGATATATGGGTAGAGCAGTGCCGCGGTAACGACCAGCAGAGCTGTTGCAGCAACGGCGAGGAAGATCTTGTATGGAGCCGACAGACTCATCGCGGATCCGCCGCTAACGCTCGCCCACCAAAACTTGGGAATCGGGATGACATGGTGTGTATTCTATTCACCGAATGCGGCGACCGCGAATTATGCAAAGGATTGCAAGCGGAAAGCACAGTTTTACAATTTGTGCAGATCCTTTCAAGAGACATTGTTGGAGAATCACTAGAGTGATGACGCTCGGTCGCGATTGACTCGACCGATGACCCCGGACCACGGCGACCCCGTAGCATCGTGAATAAAGGGGACATGCGTATGCACTTGCTAATCAAGCTGGCGCTGATACTCAGCCTGATTCTTATCGCGCTTCTCAGCGTCTCGAATATCGAGCGAGAGCTGCTGAGGCCTCCGCCGCGGGGGCTTGGGACTGATAGCGAGGGTGAAGATTATTGACGCGGCGAGTGCCGCGAAGCTCTCGGTATCGAGACTCATATTTGCAGCCCGGGTGGCAGGCTACTACCCCGCATCCACCCGCATCAATAGTGGGTGGTAACTGCGGTAAGCCACTCAGGGGTCTGATTCAAAATCCACGCCTCGAGCGACTTATCGGCACCTGTCGCGATCAAAACTCCCAAGAGCAGAAGGACGAATCCGACGAGCTGCTTGCCGTACTTGCCCACACCCAATAGGCGTCCGCGAATCCGCATCATGCTCGCGCGCGACAAGCCTCCCAGCAATACGAGGGGCGCGGCGGCGCCGAGGCCGAAAAGCAGCATGAGCAAAGAGATTTGAGCGAGGTCCTTGCCTTGGCTCGCGAGCGTGGTTGCGGCTCCGAGGGTAGGTCCCACACAGGGGCTCCAAACGACACCGAGCAGTGCGCCGACGATCAGCTGACCGGTGAGGCCACCGATGGTCATGCGCGAAAGTAATTGATTGCCAGAGTTGCTCAAGGCGCTGGTCATTCGCGCGAATAGATCTTGCAACCTCGGTACCAGCAGAACAAGGCCGAAGGTGGCGAGTATCACGGCGCCGATGGTGCGAAATGTCTCGGGATCGAGACCGAGCGATGCGCCCAAGGTGGCGAGAAAGATTCCGACCACCGTGAAGGACAGCGCGAGCCCCGCTCCAAGCGCTAACGCTCCCCAGCGATGCGCGCTCACTGCGGTGGCAAGTAGTACGGGCACCAGCGGCAGGACACAAGGCGACAACGTCGACAAAGCGCCGGCTAACAGGCCAAGCCCGTAAGTGGAAGGCCCGAAATTCATCGTTCAGCGCCGACTAGGAAACCGCCTGCTTCAAGAGCGCGTCCAGGCGATCCCGCTGCGTATCGCCGGTCGAGCGCGCAATTTCCTTTCCACCTCTAAATACCACGATCGTGCTCTGCTGAGTGACGCCGAGGGATCTCTTTAGCGCTTTCTCGGTGTCGAAATTCGCGACGTACAGGGTCAGGGACTTCAATGCGGGTGTTTCGGTCAATTCCTTCAGCACGGGCGCCTGCGCGCGACAGGTAGGACACCAATCGGCGTGAAACACCACCGCAACCGGGCCACCGGCCGATCGCGTCGCGTCAAATTGAGCTTGATTGAATGGAAGCTCGGCCGAGACCGCGAAACTCGCGACCGAGATCAACATCACCGAAAACACCACAGCTATTAGGGACTTCATTATTTTCTCCGAATGGTGGGGACCTTTTAGATGACCGGCGATCCGGCTTTGTTATTACACATTTCCGGATATTGCATCTGCCGGCGTCCCGCCACCGTATTGATCTTGGAACAAACCTCGGCCGAGGCGTGCCTGATGTTGCCCGGAAAAGCCTTGCTGCGCCCCGGCCGATGTGCGTTATTGTTGCTCTTGGGCTGGGATATCGGATGCCGCGTGCAATGGAACTAGACATAAATGAGCGCCGGGGTGAACGGGCGCCCCTAGACATGCTGCTGAAGGACATAGCGCTCGGCAGCCGCCAGGCCTTCGAGAAATTGTACCGAGACTCATCCCCTCGGCTTTTCGCGATCTGCTTGAGAATCGTGTCGCAGCGCTCGGAGGCCGAGGACGTACTGCAGGAGGTCTATGCGACGGTGTGGCACAAGGCCGCGCAATACGACGTCGAGCGAGCAGGTGCCATGTCGTGGCTGGCGATGATTGCCCGCAACAAGGCGATAGACCGCATCCGGAGTCAGCCGCAGACTCGCAAAACCGAGCCGCTGGAATTGGCAGAGGCAGTTCCCGATCCAACCGCTTCCCCTCAGCTGGATGCGCAGGCATCCGCCGACCGCGTACGGCTCGATGAATGCCTGAACGAGCTCGACGAGCGGCGCCGATCGTTGATCCGTGCCGCGTTCTTCGACGGCTCGACGTATGAGGAGCTGGCTGTGCGCATTGGCTCGCCGCTGGGTACCGTGAAGAGCTGGATCAGACGCAGCCTCTTACAGCTGCGCGAGTGTCTGGAACGATGAGCACTATCCTGGACGGCAGCGACGATCGGGGTGACCAGGAACCCCCGTCGGACGACCTGGCCGCGGCGGAGTACGTGCTCGGCGTTCTCGACGCGGGTCCGCGGCTTGCCGCGGAGTCGCGCATTCTGACCGACCGAGCGTTCGCCGACCTCGTGGCCGGCTGGCAACGTCGCTTCGCGCCGCTCACCCTCGAGCTGCGCCCGGTCGAGGTGCCGAGCCGCGTCTGGATGAGAATCCGGGAGCGTCTCGGCTGGCCCCTTGACGAGCCTTCGGGTTCCCCGGCCGCACGCAGCCTTTCTTTCTGGCGGCTCGCGGCGGGCGTGGCGGCAACCGTCGCGCTCGGGCTCCTCGCGGTCGATTTCGTTCCGCGCTGGACCGCCCCCAGGGTCTCCGAGGGACAGTTTGCCAATGCGGTGACCACGCTTTCACGCGACGACGGCTCCCCCGGGTGGCTCGCGACCGTGGATGCGCGCCGCGGTACGCTCCTGATGGTGCCCGTGCCGAGCGCTCCGGACGCACAGGGACGCGCTGCTGAGCTTTGGCTGATTCCGCCCGGTCAAGCCCCGCGATCCTTGGGAAGAGTCTTCTTCGACCGCGCCCGCACGGTCGCTGTGCCGGCCACTTGGCGGGCCGATTTGACCAGCAATGCGGTGCTCGCGATCAGCTTAGAGCCCGCCGCCGGGATTCCGCATGCCGCGCCGACCGGACCCATCGTCGCCAAAGGCGCGATCCGCCTGTAGCGAATCCTGGGACGCGATCGGACCTCTATCGGCCCCGTTGCGGTACGCGTCTCAACGTCCGAATTTTTTCGTGATCGTAAATCGCGCCATGATCGGCTCGAGCGGATGTTCGTGAACATCCGCTCGCCCGTTCGGGTAGGAGGCGATCTCATTCTGCAGTCGATCGACGTACCAGAATTCGGCAGCGGCCGCGTGGGTGTTGAGGAGATTATAGATGCCGAGCGAGGCGCCCCAGTTCGAGGGCAGCGCATAGTGGACGTCGAGGTTCACTTCGCCGAACCCCTTGCCATCGACCTGCCCAGGCGCCGTGGGCGCGCTCGCGCACGAGGTTCCGAAATCGTGCTCGGCGGCCGAATTGACGCAGGGACCGGAAGAAAGCGGATAATTTCCGAGGTACCGATAGTTCAGCCCGCCGCTCCATGGGCCGAGGTTCGTGACGTAGAGCGCGAGTGCGCCGGTGGCAAGCGGTGCGTCCGTGATGTATTCGCCCAGGTGTCCGGTGCCGTCGTCGAAGGGACGGGTGAAATGCGCGTGATCGCCCGAGTAGCTGCCGTAGAATTCGAGCCAGCGGTTGATCTGATAGGTCACATTGATTTCATAGCCGTAGCGGCGGCTCGGCGGACCCGCGATGTCCTGACCGACGTCCGGGTCGATGATGGTCTCGGACTGCTGCCACAAATTGTAGTAGGCGAAAGTGAAGGCGAGATTTCGGACCGGCGTGGCGCGCACGCCGACTTCCTGGCCCTCCTGTTTCGCGAGCAGCGGCGTGTGCGGCAGTCCCAGGTCCACGCTCGTATCCTGGTTCACGCCGCGGAGGTCCGCGCTGTGAAATCCCCGGCCGGCGCTCACGTAGAACTCTAGAGTGTCGAGCGGCGTGTAGATGAGGCTGCCCTTGGGCTGGGGCAGCGCCTGTTGAGCCGTGCCGCCATTGGTGTAGCCCGAATAGCCGAGCCCGGACTCCTCATGCAGGGCCGCCAGATAATCGATGTCGGTGCCATGCTGATAATCCTCGCGAAATCCGAGCACGCTGCGAAACTTGGACGTCCAGTGAGTGGTCGCCTGCACGTAGGCGGCGCCGGCGAACAGGTACACCTGATCGTCGTTGGAGAACGACGGAGGATCGTCGGTCGTCGGAAGTGGAACGCGATCCTCGCTGGGCAAGCGACCGACATGCAGAATGTCATCCCGGGTAAGGATGCCGGCGGCCAGTTCGTTATCGATCGATCCCAATCGGGCCGGTATCGTGTAATCCGCCCGGCCCCCGACCGCGCGTCGATTCTCGAACTGATCTTCCTGATCGCCGTGCACCGGATCGACCAGGAAGTGCGTGAAGTCGTTCCATAGGTGCAGCTGGTTGTCGATGAAGAACGCGCTCGCTGAGAGCCGACCCGTACCCAGCGCCTCGTGCACGTTGAAGGAAAGGCTTGCGCGCCATGCGCGGCCGCCGTCCGTGGGATTGAGCGTGCCGAAGCGATCGGGAATCAACCCCTCGGTAATGGCGCGGACCGGAATGTCGGTGGTGCTGGTCCACAGCTGGTGATAGAGCATGGCGGTGACTGAATAGCCGTTCTGGTCGTCGCCCTCGCTGTAGCGCAGAACCGCGTTCTCCTTGCGCGCGTCATCCGGCGTCACGAAGGGACCGTCGTAGTGCTGCACCTCGAAGGCGGCGAGAAGATGGCCGTCGCCCAAAGGTTCCGACCCCGCACTGAAGAGCCGCTGAAATCCCAAGGTGCCCACGGTGGCTGCGATCTGATCCGGGATCGTGTCCCGATAGTTGACGTGCACCGAACCGACCGCGCCGAAGTCACCGACATTGGCGTAGTAGGGCCCCTTGGTATAGGTAATTTGGTCGGCAAGCTCCGGAATCATGAAGTTGAGGTCGGTGTAGCCCTGACCGTGGGCGTGAGTCGGCTGGTTGATCGGCATGCCGTCGACGTAGGTCTCCAGGTCCGTGCCGTGATCGAGGTTGTAGCCGCGCATCAGGTACTGGTTGGCTTTTCCCTCGCCGCTGTGCAAAGTCACGATCAGCCCCGGCACCGTCTCAAGCAGCTGCCCCGGGCGGTATTGCGGCGACAGCTGCAATTCCTGGTCGTCAACCACCCCTTCGCTCGCGGTCGAGGCCGTCCCGAGGAGTTCCAGTCGCTGGGCCGTGACCGTGATCTCCTGCAACGATCCCGGTGTGGAATCGACTGTATCCGAACTTATCTCGAGAGCCTGATCGGCTCGAGCGGCGGACCCGAGGATAGCCATTAAAAGAGGGCTTGCGAGGGCTGCGTGAGCTTTTGAAACCTTCATCACCCGCGGCCTCAGGCATGCGTCCTGCTTCCCATATGTAGCGAATACTCGGAGCTCGGGCGCAGAGACATTCGCCGCTCACACCGGCAAGCTCACCCAGGCTGGTTTCCGCGGTAAAGCGCCTGGGATGAGCTTGCCGATCGGGTCAACGCTATGGTGACAGTCCGGTCAGTCCGTTTTTGCTGTTGGGTGAACCCGGGATTGGCGTATTGAGGTAAGGAAAGACACCCAAATACGTATCGGTCGCCTTGATCGCTCCGCTGACATGGGAGTTGGCCGCGTCGGGTCCCGCCGCGCGTGCACCATCCGTGTAGGGCGTCCCGTGATTGGGATCCGCCTTCTCGGTGCCGCATTCTCCGATGCTCCCGCAAAGTGCTCCTTCGGCAACCCGCAAGGTGATATCGACCACGTCATCGTACGGGCGTCGGCCATTCGGGAATCCCGCGAGATCCTTGACCCAGCACCCCGAGGTCGTTCTGGGATGCAATTGCTGTCACCGGCGTCGCCGTGTTCAGCCTGAGCATCTCAGAGGGTACGACTTTCGCAGGCTGATTAAGGCCCTTGACTCCGGTAAGGTACGCTGCCACGAGGTCGTCGCGCGGCGTGCCCGGCACTTCGGCGGCGGCGCCGAACAGCGCATGCAACAGCACCGGTAACGACGGGTTCGTCACGTAGGCGAGGAACTGCGCGTCGTCTCGGGGCCGACTTTGGTTGAATTTATCTTTGTCCGGCAAACCGATTACGAGCTCGTTGACGAGCGGCATGCCGAGTCGAGAGACCTGCCGCCAATGATCGCCCTCGGGTATGCTGGAAGTCGTATAGGCACCGATAACCGTCTCACCTCTTGCCGTCAGGCAGCTGATGGGAACCTCGAGCGCGAGCGAGGTGACGTTCTTGTCGTACAGCGCATTGGGTTGACCCTCACGGGACCCAGCGGGATTCAAATTCACGAGATCGAAGATTTCGCCGAGGTTTGCGACGAACCCTTCTTTGCGCTGACCCACGAATACTCGTCCTGCGGCGCCGCAGCCCGGAATGCCGATGTCGTAGACGAAGGTCTTCGCGTAGGCCGCATAGTCAGGAATCGATTTATTGCCGATGTTGTCGGCCGGCTTCCAGAAGCGAGTGCCACCGCTCGTCACGTTCTGTACCGCTCCCGTGCCCCAGCTCGACTTCGAGACGTCGAGGGCATAGCTCTGGCTCACGTTGAGGTTGGTGCCGGTCTCGCTGATCGGACCGATATTGATCAGGGGAACGGCTATTTCCGTTCCGCCCGCGTCCACGGCCAATTTCTTGTCGGTCGTTGTAAAGCGAAACGTGAACGTGATGTTGCTGGCGGCGTCGCCGTCATTGTCGATGTGAATCTGGTAAACGGCTCTGGAGTCTAGATCGAAGAAATTCGGACCGCCCCCCGGATCCTGAAGCGGAATGTAGTTCGCGATCAAAGTCACGTAACCACTGCGTCCGGGCTCGTAGCTTCGAAACATATAGAAGTCCGTCCCGTCCAAGCGCGGCATGCCCGCGATCTCCGGCGCTTCGCGGTGACTGGATGCGAAGGCGTATAGCGGCAACAAGGACGCGCCGAGCAGCACGGCGCCAGCTGGTTTGAGTTTGTTCATTGAATTCCCTCCTGGAGGATGTGTTTGCGGACGAGATACGGGAGATGACTACTACCCGATACGTATCTGCCCCTGTTTTAGATGCAGCGGCTGCTGCAACTCGCGGCACATCGCGATTGCGTTACCGGAGGAGATCGATCTCGGCGTTCTCGGGCGAAAGTACCGCGGTAGACACGGCGGGGCCGTTGCGCATCACCAGGATGCCGCGATGCGAAGGATCGATGGCAAAGAACAAACTGTAGTGCAGTGTGAGCTTCCGGGGCGCGTGCGCGCAGACGGCTTCGAAGAACAATGCCGCATACGCGCCGTCCGCATGACCATCGACCAGCTGCCGGTCCGGCTTGATCGAGCAGGCGTTGCCCGGACCGCCCTCGAGCGTGAGATGTTGATAGGCGTAGCGCTCGATGGCGGCTTGATGGCGATGCACTTCGCCCCAGCTCAGCCGGCCATCGCCGTCATCATCGAGCGTCAGCACGAAGTCGAGGTCGCGCAAGGCAATATCCCATTGGCCATGGATAACGCTATGACCGGTCGCTTCGGATCGATCGGCCGTCAACGTGAGGTAAGCGTCGCTCGCAGAGTGCGCACCCGCATCTTCTGCGACCGCAAGGCAGCTCAACGCGGCGACCAGCAGCCCGAGGAGGCCTCCCGCGCCCGCAAAACGCCTCATCTCATCCCTCCGACGGATGCGCGGAGTTGCGCGTGCAGCTCTCGGGCGAGGGGGTTGATGATGGGGTCTTCCAGCTGGGTCTTCTGCAAGAACTCCAGAACAGGTGCTGCCGCTTGGGGCTGTTTGGCCGCCAGGGCGGCCTCCAGCACCACCCGAGCATCCCACGGCGCTCGCTGCACCTGCCAGTTGCGCAACCCCGTATCGAGGGCGACCTGCGGATCATGTTGCAGCTGCAACGCAAAACGCGACTCCTCGCGCCCGAAATACTCGCTGCCGCGAAGCCGCAGCGCCTCGAAGCGCGCAGCCATGATCCAGGTGTAGCGCTGAATCTGATCACTGTGCAATAGCGACTGAGCCAGTGCCAGACGCAAGAATGCGGTATCCGACTGGGTGTGATCGGCAAGCAGCGGCAGCACCTCCTGCGGCCGTCCGCGATCGAGCAGGAAATCCGCGTAGGCCACCAGCAAGAAATTGTCCTGCGGCTGTAACTTCAACGCGTTCAGGTAGTGTGCCTCCGCGGACGGCCAGTCGCCCAACCGCTCTGCGCTCTCCGCGATCAAACCCTCGATCCACGCTCGGTAGCTCGTGGATCCTCGCTTGACCGCAGTGTCGGCCTGGGCAAGGAGCACCAACCCTTGGTGCGCCTTGCCGGTGTAGGAGCGCAGGCTCCCGAAGCAGGCCAAACCGGTTTCGACACCCGCATTGTTAGCGACTTGGGCGCAGTCCCGATTGGCCGCCGGGTAGTCGCCTTGCACCATGTCGAGGGTCGCGAGGATCAGCCAAGCTTGAGCACTGCGCGGGTCCAAGTCGAACGCTTTCTTCAGCGTCGTCCGCGCATCGCCAAACTGGTGTCGGTACTGCAGGATGGTGGCTTGAGTGATCAAGGCCGCGGCGGGTGGCGCAGCCGCCTGGACCCACGGTGCGATGACGGCCTCGGCGTAGCCGGCGTAATGGGCATCCCCCACCTGCCGGCTATAGTCGATGTAGGCCTCCGCCAGGTGCTCGGCGGCTGTCAGGTCGTGAGGCACCGCATCGAACGCGGCGCGCAGTGTTCGCATCCTCCGGACCGCAGGATCGGCGGTCGAAGGGACATCCTGCAAATTGTCGCTCTCACTCGACGGAAGGTAGGGCGCGGTGAACGGCGCGGCGGGGACGGCCAGATTCGCATCCAGGGAACCTGCCGCACCGCAGAGCGCGGTCAGACCCACCGCAGCCATGCCGGTACACCCCATGAGGCGCATGGCCGCCATCCACCGCGGCCGCCGTGGGTCTCTTGGCCCCTGTATCCGAGAAAATGACCGCATAGCGACGAATACGGTCCCCGCCGAGTTGCAGATGCACGCAGTGTCGGGTTTGATTGCATCCAGGGGGCCGGATGCATCGTATTACCATCTCATTCCTGGCGACGGAGATCGGTGCCGCGTGATGAACTTTGAATTTATTGCTCGGCCCGTCACCCGACTTGCGCCACGGATCCTGTTCTCGCGCGCCGAGTGGTCCCGACTGACCGTGCTCTACGGATTCATTGGCGTCCTGCACGCCCTTGGCTGGGGAACGTATCTGCATTACGCCGGCCGCTACCCGCAGCTCATCGGCCTGGGATTCGTTGCCTACATGTTCGGCCTGCGCCATGCCTTCGATGCGGACCACATTGCCGCAGTAGATGACACCGTGCGGTATATGTTGCAGAAGGGGAAGAATCCCCTGGGCGTGGGTTTTTTCTTCTCTTTAGGCCATTCGACGGTAGTACTCGCCTTGGCGATCGGGATTGCATTCGCGGCGACCGCCGTCAAGGCCGAACTGCCGCAACTCAAAAACATGGGCGCCATCATCGGCGCAGGCGTCTCGGGTACTTTCCTGTGGATCATCGGAATCCTCAACCTGTTGGTATTGCTCGATATTCTTAGAATTTGGCAAACGGCGAAATCGGGTACTCACAGCCACGCCCATCTCGAGGCACTGTTGCAAAAGCGCGGCTTGCTCAATCGCCTGTTCGGTGGACGCCTGCAAAGGCTCATGAATCACAGTTGGCAGATGTATCCCCTGGGGCTGCTCTTCGGCCTGGGCTTCGACACGGCATCCGAAGTGGGCCTGCTCGCCATGACCGCGGGCGCCTCTGCGGGCGATCTTCCGGTCCCGGCGGTGCTATGTCTGCCCGTACTGTTTGCGGCCGGCATGACCGTCATGGACACGACAGACGGCGTGCTGATGTCGAAGGCCTACAACTGGGCCTTTCTGAACCCGCTGCGAAAGATTTTTTACAACTTGACGACGACCGGCTTGTCGGTCGCCGTTGCGCTCTTGATCGGAACCATCGAGCTTCTGCAGGTCTTGATCGGGATGCTGGACTTGCACGGCCCATTCTTCGATTTCATCACGGGGCTGAACTTCGGCATGCTGGGCTATGTGATCGTCACCATGTTCCTGCTCGCCTGGGCGTTATCCGTGGCATTTTGGAAATTTGGCCGCGTTGAGCAACGCTATTCTCTGGGCCCCCACGCACATATGCATGTCCACGCGGATGGCTGCAAACACTCGCATGATCATCTGCACTCGCACCGCAAATAACCCGCCGGCTTCTGCACCATGCGTCGGGTGACAAGGGCGTATCTGGGATTGTTGCTGACGGGCGTCTTTGTGACGCCCTTAGCGGCTCGAGCCGATACGGTGGCGAGCCTTCTGGGCAATTTCACCATCAATCAATTCTGCGGCCTGCAGCTCGCGAGCACGGCGATCAAGGTTCATTACGTCGTCGTGTTCGGGCAATTACCAGCCCTGCGCGAGCTGCATTTGGCGGACGCCGACGGCGATGGCGTCACCTCCCAAGCGGAACGCCATGCCTACATCGGCAAACTCGCGCCGGGCTTCGCGGAGGGCCTCGCCGTGCGAGTCGATGGGAGGAAGGTTCCGCTGCGCGCGACCTATTGGACCAGCAGTCTGCCGACCGAGCAAGGAGGCTTCTCGCTGCGCATCGATGTCGACTTCGCCGGCATATTACCGGCAGCCGCAATGGAGTCCACGCGGACGCTCGAATTCGCCAATCAGAACTATGCCGGCCGGATGGGATGGCACGAAATCGTCGTAACACCGGCATCCGGCGTGCAGATATTCAATACCGACGCGTACAGCACGTCGCTGACCGGCGGTCTGAGCGAGGCGTTGCGGTCAGTACCCGCGGCGGGTCCGCTCGATGAGCGAAGCGTGCATCTGAATTTCGGCGATAGTGTACCGCTCGATGCCAAGCCCTTGAGTGGACGCCCGGGAAGCGGCGCCCCAGGGGTCACATCGACCCCGTCGACATCGAGCGGGAAGGTGGGCGTGAAATCGGAGAGCGAATGGATCGCGCATCGCACCCGGCAGCTGGTGGACGCGATAGCGGAACCGCACGTGCAGCCTCGAGTCGCGATGCTGGCGCTCTTGGCGGCACTTCTATTGGGCGCTGTGCATGCGTTGTCGCCCGGTCACGGCAAGACCATCGTCGGCGCCTATTTGATCGGCTCGCGCGGTACGCCGCGACACGCTGTATTTCTGGGCCTAACTGTCACCATTACCCACACGCTCGGCGTGTTCGCTTTGGGATTCGCAACGCTGTATGCCTCGCGCTATGTCGTTCCCGAGCACCTGTTTCCGATTTTGAGCCTGATCTCGGCGGCACTCGTATTGGTAATGGGCATCATGCTCTTGATTCAGCGTGGACGCAGCGCACGCCAGGCGCTGGCGGAGGCGCATTTTGCCCCACTGAGCACATTTCAATTCGTGGGGTCCGAGGTGGGTACACCAGGCAGGGCGCGTGGCCTCATCTTCGCTCCCGCTTCGTCATACGTCGACGCCACAATGCACTCGCACGGCGGAGGGCCGATGCATTCACACTTGCCGCCCGGTGCGTCAGGGGAAAAAATCACGTGGCGGAGCCTTTTGACCCTGGGCATTTCAGGCGGCTTGGTCCCGTGCCCTTCTGCGATGGTGCTCCTCCTCGCCGCGGTTGCGCTCAATAAGACCGCCTATGGCATGCTGCTGGTGGTCGCCTTCAGCGTCGGGCTTGCGATCACACTGACCCTGGTCGGCGTGGCTTTCCTGTACGCCCGAAATCGCTTTCGAAGGCCGGGTGCCGGCAATCGCTGGGCGCGTCTGCTGCCGGTGGCGAGTGCGTGCACGATCATGGTTCTCGGGATCGCCTTGTGCGTCGGGGCGTTGCGGAGCTTCAGCTCCTAAGTAAGTGTCAGCGTCCTTCGACGAGGCTCGCCGTTCAGATCGCCTCTGACCGCTCGGTTACTTGGTCACGTAGATAGTGTCCTCGACGCGCGCTACGCCCGCGACCTTCTGAGCGGCCGATTCGGCAGTCGACCGCATTTCGCCCGCGCTGACGTGGCCGGTCAGATACACCACATGGTTCAAGGTTTCCACATTAATTGAATTCGGCGGTCCCAGTTCCGGATACTCATCGAACGCGGCGCGGACATTTGCCGTGACCTTACGATCGCCGGCACAACCCTCTATCCCGCACTTCTCGTATGTTGCGCAGCCGGTCAAGCCGATGAGGAGGAGAGCCACGGTTCCGGCTGAGGTAACGTTCGATATGATCATCAGAGTGTCCTTCATTGGGCTTAAGCTGCAAGGTTGAAGCAATGTAGCTGAATGGAGGAGAAGTGCTTTCTCGCACTTGACATAGATTGCTCTGAATTGCGCAGCGTCTGCCTTCTCCCGCCTTGCTCGATGAAGAGCCCGAGCAATACCGCATCGCATGATGGAGGCAGGTGAAAGGCCAACCCACGTCCCGCCCCAAAGGCCCGTCCGTTATTTACGCGATGTAGGTTCCAGCGACGGGCTTGGCTTCGTCCCGCGCTCGCAGGCGCCGCGCCGCGGCGAAATTTCGTATACCCTCGCCTTATTCATGACGGCGACAAGGACGATCGTTCTCTACGCGTTCGATCGCATCAACCGAGCTGTCGGCCAAAGAATCTGAACGTCCGGTCCCATGCCTGTTGCGACCAAACCGGGTCGTATTGGGTTGCCGGAATACGGCGGGGTCCGACGGCTGTCTCGTTGGCGAACGCATGGTGAGCGAGATAGCGATGGAAGTCGTAGGAAACGCCCGCTTCGCTCAGCTTTGCCTGTAACTTATCAATAGTCGCAATGGGAAAGAACTCGTCCTGCGTGGCCCAATGCGCCTGCAGAGGCGCCTTGATCTTGGCGGCGTCGATATACTCGAGTGGCGGACAGCCGTACCAAACCACGCCGGCGTCGATTTCGGGCGCCGTGCCCATTGCCAGCAGCGTGAGCGCACCACCCATGCAAAAGCCCGTGATTCCCACCTTCTTGCTGCGTGCTTTCATAAATTGAACGGCGCCGCGAACATCTTGAGACGCCGCATCGCCAAAATTGAGGCCCGACATGAGGTGATGTGCCTCTTCGGCTTCCACAGTGGACTTGCCCCGGTAGAGATCGGGCACGAGAGCGCGATAACCTGCGGCGGCCAGGCGGTCCGCGGTGCCGCGAATCTGATCGTTGACTCCCCACCATTCCTGAATGACGACGACTGCCGGCGCGCTATCGGCATTGGTAGGCTCCGCAAGGTAGCCTTCCAGTGTCTTTGAATCGGGGCGTGTGAAAGAGACTTCTGTTCCCATGTTTGTTTACCTCTTGAGCCAAGATTGATCTGTCGCTGTGTGTGCTCGCCGCCCCGTCTTCAGTTCAATAGGCGCCGAATTATACCCTCATCGGAGCGTTTCAGATGCAACACAGGGTTCTTCGCGAACCACATTGGCCAAGTGGGAGTGATGAGGTGGAGGCCGTGTTTCGCCAGCATCCGGAGCTTGGAACACGAGTTGGTGTGCAGACGTCCGACCATGTGGTCTATTTGTCCGGCATCGTCAGTGACCCTTCGGAAGTCGCCACCGCGGCGGGCCTCGCTCAGCAAGTGAAGGGAGTGTCGCGAGTCGAAAATACCATTGTGGTTTCTCAATAGGCGTAGTTAATCCGAAGGTCCAGTCCGCCGCATGTCGGTCTTGACGCGGGCGCGAGCGATTAGCCGAACGTTCGGCGGTACAACGCGATGGCCTCCACGAAAACGCGATCGGCCATTGCCGGATCGTAACGCGGACCCTCGTCGCGCATGAACGCATGTTCGCCGGGCAATTCGAGATACGTATGCCGCGCGCCGGATGCTTGCAGCGCCGAGCGAACGATGCGCCGCGCAGGCGCAGGCACATGCGGGTCGACGTCCCCGAAGACCAACAGTAACTCTCCTTTGATCTCGGCGAGCCGATCGAGCGTACGGGCATCGGGATCCGCTCCGAGGTTTCCATTGTGCACGCCCGTGGGATAAGCACACACAGCGGCGCGACATCTAGGATCAAGTGCGGCACGGAGCGCGAGATGTCCGCCGATGCAGAAGCCGATGGCGCCGATCGAGGGACCCGACGGGTCCTGTCTCAAATCGTTGCGTGTTTCGAAATGATCGAACACCGCGGTGGCCGTGGCATCGAAATGCGCCACGGGCGTGGTATGGGCCAGATAGTTGCCATACATACGGCCCGGGTCGTCGTAAGCGATTACCAGACCGGGTGGGCAGGTTCGATGGTAGATTTCGGGCGCGGCCACCACGAACCCGTGCCCGGCCAAGCGGTTTGCCGTTCGGCATATCGGCCCCGTCAGCTGAAATATCTCCGAGTACAGAATGATGCCGGGATACTGGACGACTGGCTGCGCGGCTTTCGGAGCTGCAACGTAGGTTCGGCAGGGGAATCCCTCAATGGTCAATTCGACATTAGTCGTGGTGATTTGCACTTCCTCGGCCTTCTTCAATGCAGTTGAAAAAACCGCAAAACGAGCGGCAGTCCTATCATAAAACGAATCTACCGAGGCCGCAGCGCGGTCACTGGGAGCCGTAGCCAAGTCTCTGCGGAAGCGCAAAGGCGCAAAAATCGGCGCAGGCACGTTCAATCATTGCTCCGTCTTCGGTGCTAGCGTCGATGTCGATCCTGTTCGCTTCGAGAGATTCGTGAGACGTATGGTTTCGCCGCCGATCGAGCAACTGATTCCGGGCGCACAGCTGGCTTATGCCAGTTACTGCCACCACGGAATCTATGCGGGCGGCGGTCGCTCCACTACGCGGGGTGGATTCGCGGCCGCCGAGGATTGATCGAGGAGGTCCCGCTCGACGAGTAGGCGCGCTGCGCCGGCGCGAGCGACCGGCATATTCGAGCCTGGGCGGGCTCGGCCAGTGGGGCAGGGCCGGCGCGATCAGCAAGGATGCCAATGCGTTTCAATTGTATTCTTAGATCCGAGGCGCGCAGTTGACCCGAAGCCGGCTCCGCGCCAACATGGTCTGAGTGCAACGCAGCGCGAACCGCGAGGTCCGATATGCCGGGAACGCAGCTCAACGTGAATGGGAAATCGGTTGCGGTTTTCGTGGATGACCCCAATGTGCCGTTGCTCTACGTACTACGAGACAATCTTGGGTTGCACGGCCCGCGCTTCGGGTGCGGGCTCGGTCAATGCGGGGCGTGCACTGTCCATATCGACGGCGTAGCCGTGCGTTCGTGCGTGATGCCCTTGTCCGCGGTCAGGGGTAAGGTCATAACCCTCGAAGGGCTCGGTTCAGAGGCGAGACCGCATCCACTGCAGCGCGCTTTCATCGAGGAGCAAGCCGTGCAGTGCGGCTACTGCATCAACGGCATGATCATGCAGTCCGCCGCACTCCTGAGACGCACTCCAAAACCCACCGAGGATCAGATCCGGCAGGAGCTCGCGGCCAATCTGTGCCGGTGCGGAACACACCTGCGAATCCTCCGTGCTGTAATGCGCGCCGCCGAGACCTGAGGGAGAGCGCTGATGAACTCCTCGGTGAATCGCAGATCGGTGCTTAAAATGTCTGGGCTGCTGGTGGTGGCGTTTAGTTTCGCGCCGCGCTTCACGATCGCGAGTGCTTCCGTCGTCGCGAAGCCCGTCACACCGGACTTGGTCGATAGCTATCTCGCGATCGGCCGAGACGGGCGGATCACGGTCTACTCCGGCAAGGTCGATCTCGGCACGGGGTTGCGCACCGCGCTCACGCAGATCGTCGCCGAGGAGCTCGACGTGCCGCTCAGCCACGTGACTCTTGTTCAAGGCGACACCTTGCTCACCCCGGACCAGGGTCCAAGTTTCGGGAGCCTGTCCATCCAGAATGGCGGCGCGCAGCTGCGTCGAGCCGCTGCAACCGCGCGGCGCGCATTGCTGGAGAGGGCTGCCGTGAAATTCAAGACTGATGCGTCGACGCTCTCGATCCGCGACGGGGTGATCGTCGGTCCAAACAGCCGGGAGCTTGCGCTCGGTAGCGTGGTCGGCGGCCGAATGCTGTCCCTCAAGCTTGACCAAAATGCTCCGTTGAAATCGCCTGCGGACTTCAAGCTGGTGGGGAAGCCCGTCCGGCGCCTCGACATTCCGGATAAGGTGACGGGCCGTTTCACGTTCATGCAGGACTTCAAGCGGCCGGGGATGCTGCACGGACGGGTCATCCGGCCGTCGGGGATTGGCGCCACGCTCGTCAGCTACGACGAGAGCTCGATCAGCGCCATCCCGGGTATCGTGAAGGTGGTGCGCATCGAAAACTTTCTCGGCGTCGTCGCCAAGAGCGAATGGAGCGCCATCAAAGCGGCGCGCCAACTATCGGTAGAGTGGTCGGCCTGGAGCGGTCTGCCGGAGCAATCTCAGATCTGGGAGCACGTTCGCCACACGAAGATTCTCAAGGATGACATCACGAGCAACCGCGGGGATTCGCAAGCTGTCTTGACCGGCGCGCCGCGCAAACTCGCTGCGACCTACGACTTTGCGATCCACACCCACGGCTCTATCGGTCCATCTTGCGCGGTGGCCGAGTTCGAGAAAGGAAAGCTGACTTGCTGGACCGCTTCGCAGGCGACTCATAACCTACGCAAGCAGCTGGCTGCGATGCTGGGTGTCGCAGACGAGAGCGTCCGCTGTATCTACGTCGACGGGGCCGGTTGCTATGGGCGCAACGGCCATGAAGACGCTGCGGCCGATGCCGTCCTGCTGGCGCGAGCCGTGGGACAGCCGGTCCGGGTTCAGTGGATGCGCGCCGACGAGCACGGCTGGGATCCGAAGGGACCTCCGACGCTGCTCGATTTGCGCGCGGGGCTGGACGCGGGCGGAAAAATCAGCGCGTGGGAATCGGAACTGTTCATTCCCAACGGAATCGCCGGCTTCGTGGCGCTGGTCGGGGCCGATCATGCCGGACTCAACAGCCTGGGGCAGCTGAGCCCCGGGGGCGTGATCAACGATCTGGCGATCCCCTACGCCATCCCCAATGTGAAGACCACCGCCCATCGGCTCGAATCCACGCCGTTCAAGCCCTCCTGGATCCGTTCGCCGGGACGCATGCAGAACACCTTCGCCAACGAGTGTTTTCTTGACGAGATTGCGGCTGCCATCGGCGCCGACCCGCTCGAGCTGAGGTTGCAGTATCTGCACGATGCCCGCGGCGAAGAACTGCTCGAGCGGCTGGCGGCGCTCAGCAACTGGCGCCAACGGCCGAAACCCGACCGGCAGGGTGAGATCGTTACGGGCCGGGGCCTCGCCTATATCAAATACGAGCTGGTGCGCACCTACGTGGGTGTGGTGGCCGAAGTACAAGTCAATACGCAGTCCGGAGAAATCGTGGCCAAACGTTTCCAGATTGCGCATGACTGCGGCCAGATCATCAACCCGGACGGGCTGCGCAACCAGATCGAAGGCAATGTGATCCAGACCGTCAGCCGCGTCCTCAAGGAGGAGGTGAAGTTCGACCGTTCCATGGTGACGAGCCTGGATTGGGGGAGCTATCCCATCCTCACGTTTCCCGAAGTGCCCGAAGTGGTCATGGATCTCATCGATCGACCCAACGAGGTCCCTTGGGGCGGCGGCGAACCCACGGCGGCGGTCGTCCCATCGGCGATCGCGAACGCGGTGTTCGATGCGACCGGCGTGCGGCTGCGGTCGGTACCGTTCACGCCCTCCAAGGTCAAGTCGGCGCTCGGCAGAGCCTAACCCGCACGATCACTCAGCAGTCCTGATCAACCGGAGCATAATCTCCATGCCGCGCGCCTTCGTGCGCGGCATGCGGCACCGCAGCGAGCCCGCTGCGGCGGCACGGTCTGGCTGCCAAGCGAGGACATTGCATGCACCGACCCACTCTGATGCCGACGCCAATGTCACGGCGATCCTTTCTCCTGCGCGCGAGCGCCGCCGGCACGACGGGACTGATGGGCACCTGGGGCTGGAAGGCAGCGGCGGCGACGCTGGTTGAGCTTCCCTTCGCCAACGGGCAGCGAGAGATCGTCACGAACTTTCCTCAGAAGGGCGCTATGCTCCTGCAGCGCACACGTCCACCGCTGCTCGAGACCCCCTTCGAGGTTTTCGATCATGGCGTGTTCACGCCGAACGATCGCTTCTACGTGCGCTGGCACCTGGCCAACATCCCCACCACCATCGACACGGGCGCATTCCGGCTCAACGTCCGCGGGCATGTCCGCGAGCAGCTTTCGCTGACGCTTGATGATCTCGTTCGAGAGTTCCAGCCGTTCGAAATCGCCGCCGTCAATCAGTGCTCCGGCAACTCACGCGGGTTCTTCAAGCCTCGCGTGCCGGGAGGGGAGTGGGCGAACGGTGCGATGGGCAACGCGCTCTGGAGGGGCGCGCGATTGAAGGACGTGCTGGATCGCGCCGGAGTGAACGCGGGGGCGCTGCAAGTGCGCTTCAACGGGCTCGATACCGGGGTGATACCGCAAACGCCCGATTTCATGAAGTCACTCGCCCTCGATCATGCACGCGACGGCGAAGTCATGATCGCCTATGCCATGAACGGCGAGCCGCTGCCTCTCTTGAATGGCTTCCCGCTGCGATTGGTCGTTCCGGGATGGTATGCCACGTACTGGGTGAAAATGCTCAACGATATCGAGGTCCTCAATGAAGCCGACGACAATTTCTGGACGACCAAGGCGTATCTTATTCCCGACACGCCATACGCCAACGTCGACCCTGGACAGCAGGGCGTGAGAATGATTCCGATCAATCGGATGGTGCCGCGCTCGTTCTTCACAAATGTCCAAGATGGGGCGGTGCTCAAGGTCGGACAAACGACCACGTTGCGGGGAATCGCCTTCGGCGGTGACGCCGCAGTAGCGAAGGTTTTCTTCAGCTCCGATGCGGGCGGTCGGTGGAAAGAAGCGCGGCTCGGGCCAGATCGGGGGAAGTATGGCTTTCGGCGCTGGGAGGTGATGCTCCGCCCCTCATCGCCGGGCCCGCAGCGGTTGATGATCAAGGCGCAGAACACGGCGGGGAGCGTACAGCCAAATCAGGCCAACTGGAACGGCTCGGGCTTCATGCGCAACGTGATCGAGTCGGTGTCCGTGCAGGCGGTTTAGCACTTCCTGGGATAAAAAGTTATGAATCTAATCGTGCGCATCGTGGGCTGGATCTGGACGGTTCCCTCGTTGCTCGTGATTGCGCTTGGGGGGAGCCTCGCGTGGTCGCAAGCCACGAACTCTACATCAGCGACGTCGCCCGGCGCCTCCGGGTGGCAATGGTCCAATGTCAGCGTTGCTCTGCCGACGAGCGAGACGTCCTTCCCGCCGGGTGATGGCGCGGAAATCACGCCGCAATGCTTGATCTGCCATTCCGCCGGAATGGTGTTGCGGCAGCCCCCCCTCACGCGGGAACAATGGGTGGGCGAAATCAACAAAATGCGCAGCGCCTACGGCGCGCCGCTTCCCGCCGATCAAGTCGATCGCCTCGCCGATTATTTATTCCGCATCAACGGCGCCTCGGCGTCGCACACTGCGAAGATGTCCACGCGATGATGGCGTCTTCTCTGACCCCCGCCGCACCCGAGGAATTGGGTCTTTCCGCCACGCGCCTTGCTCGTCTCGGTGAAGTAATGCGTCGCGAGAGCGAGCAAGGGCGGGTGCCCGGAGCCGTTGCACTGGTGGCGCGCCGGGGGCGAATAGGCTATTTCGAGGCGTTCGGCCGACGCGATCCCGTCAATGGGGCGCCGATGGCCAACGACGCCATCTTCAGAATCTATTCCATGACGAAGCCGATCGTGTCGGTGGCGGCGATGATGCTGTGGGAAGAGGGCTGTTTTCTGCTCAATGATCCCGTGAGCAAGTATTTGCCCGAGCTCGCCGACCTACAGGTCGCAGTGACGCGCGGCGAGGGGATCGAACTCGTGCCGGCTGAGCGCGAGATCACCATTCAGGATTTGCTGCGACACACCTCGGGGTTGACCTACGAGTACTTAGGCACCGGTCCAGTGCACCAGATGTACATGGCAACGAAGATCTACAGCCTAAAAATGAACAGTGCCGAGCAGGTGACACGGCTTGGCCAATTGCCCCTGCTGCATCAGCCGGCGACGCGCTGGGAATACGGCCGCTCCACCGATGTCGTCGGCCGTCTCATCGAGGTGATATCGGGCTTGAAACTGAGCGTCTACCTCGATCGGCATGTTCTAGGTCCGCTCGGCATGATCGATACCGCCTTTCATGTGCCGCAACAGCATCACTCGCGCCTCGCGGAGGCTTTCAGCAAAGACCCGGACACCGGTGCCGCAGTAGCGCTGACCGATGTCCGAGATCCACCGAATTTCGAATCCGGCGGGGGTGGCCTCGTATCGACGGCGGGCGACTACGCGCGTTTCCTGCAAATGCTGCTAAATGACGGCACGCTCGATGGCGTGCGCTTGCTCGGCCGCAAGACGATCGAATATATGACATCGGACCACCTCGGGCCGATTACCGGCGCACCCGACCTGCTCGTACCAGGCTATGGATTTGGACTCGGTTTCGCCGTGCGACTTCAAGCCGGCATTGCAAGGTTTCCGGGCTCGATAGGACAGTACTACTGGAACGGCCTCGCGGGTACCACTTTCTGGGTCGATCCAGCGGAGAATTTGTTCGCGATCCTGCTGATCCAGGCACCAGGCCAGCGGAGGTATTACGGCACTTTGTTCCGCGACATGGTCTATGCGGCGATCAGCGATTGATTTGTACCAGACCGCATAATAATTACACTCACCCGCGGATCGCCCAATCTTGGGCCAGGCGATGTGCATCCCGCATCGCCTGGTTCAGGCGACCTAAGTCCTAAGTCTCATATATCTTTCGCCGCGACCTCGCATTATAACGTGATGGCGCCTTGAGCTTTTCTCAGGCCGGCCCGCGGGAAATGCAACCTTCGCACTGGGATCTTGCGATGCTCCGGGCCGACATGCTCTTCGTCGAAAAGGATTTCGGAGGCATTAGCATGACATGACACCCGATGATTTTAAGCAACGCCTGCGATTGCGCAGGTTCATGCTGGCCAGTATTTTTTCGGTCCTGTACCTGCTCGTGCTGGTCCTTTTTTACACACAGGACAAAATTGACCGCGCGACGCTCTTCCAGGCTTGCGTGATCGTCGCGACCGTAATCCTCGGATTCTTTATTGTTTTCCGCCTGGGGTTAAATCTGCGGTTTCCAGATCCGAGCTTGACCGTATTTCAGCTCCTTGCGGCCGTGTTCACGATGCTGTTCGGTGTCTATCGGGCACCGGACAGTCGGCTTGCTTTCACCGCCTTCTTTTTCGTCGCATTGATGTTCGGCATGCTTCGCTGCAGCGGCACGAAGCTGGCCGTGCTGGGCTCGGTCTCGTTGGCTGCTTTCGCGCTGGTGGTCTGGCGTCGCTACAGCGGCAATCACGACGCCGACATGCTGCGACTCGACATGCTTCAGTTCGTTGTGATTGCGGTAACATTTCCCTGGTTCGTGTTCATCGGAGGGCGCGTGAAACAGCTACAGCGCGACCTCCGTGAGGTGAACACCAAGCTGGAAGATATTGAGGAAAAGGCGCGCCGTGACGATCTAACCGGCGTCTATAACCGTCGCGCTCTGCTCGTAGCCATGGAGGAGGCGAGACAGCGGGCCAATGTTAGCGGCGAGCCGCTCTCCATCTGCGTAATCGACCTCGATTTCTTCAAACGCTACAACGACGAATTCGACCATTTGACCGGAGATCGGGTCCTCCAAGTATTCGCGCAGGCCGTACGGGATGGACTGCGTTCAACGGATGTCTTCGGGCGGTATGGCGGCGAGGAGTTTGTCCAGATCCTGCCACATACTGCGCTGGCGGGTGCAATTCTCGACGCCGAGCGGCTACGCAATCAAATCAGCACGCTCGACATTCCTTTCGCACGTTCGCGGGGTCCGCTGACCGTATCGGTCGGAGTGGCACAGTACAGGCCTGGCGAGACTATCGTCCAGACTTTCGCGCGGGCCGACGGAGCGCTTTACAAAGCGAAGCAACTCGGCAGAAACCGCGTGGAATGTTGACGCTCTCAGGCGCGTACGCGCAGGTTCTTGGGGTCGTAGAGCGGTGTCAGGGATGCCCGTGCGGCGACGCGACGGTCGGATAGCTGAATTTCGTAATGTCCCGAGAGGACGAATTCATCACTGCATCCCTCGGCCCGTTCCACATACCCGAGCCCGACGGCGCCGCCGAGCGTATGGCCGTACATCGCCGATGTCAGAAATCCGGCACGGACGCCGTCCCGCAAAATCGGCTCGTGATGATAGAGCAGGGGTTCGGGATCCGTCAGCAGAAACTGGACCAGCCGGCGCGGTGGGGCGCCACGCTGGCGTTGCGCCAACAGGGGATCGCGACCGACGAAGCCGCCGGGCTTGTTCCATGCGCAGGTGAAGCCTACGCCTGCTTCGAGAGGGGTATCGGTCGGCCCCATGTCATGCGACCAGTCGCGGTACGCCTTTTCGATGCGCAGCGAGTTCAGCGTATGGTAGCCACAGTGACGTAGGCCATGGGCGCTGCCGGCCTCGAGCAAGTCATCGTAGACCGGGAGCGCAAAGGAAGTTGGAATATACAGCTCCCATCCCAGCTCGCCGACATAGGTCAGGCGCAGTGCCAGCACCGACTGATAGCCGATCGAGACTCGCCGTGCGGTCGCGAACGGGAAGCCTGTGAGCGAAAAATCGTCGGATGACAGCGATTGTAATAGCGCGCGCGATGCGGGTCCCTGCAGATTCAACATCGCGTAAGCGTCCGTGACGTCAGTGACCAGGCAGAACGCGCCGGCTCGTATATGTCCTCGTATCCAAGCCTCGACGTGCGTCTGCGTGAAGGCTGCGGTCACGACCAAGAACTCATCCGCGCCGAGGCGGGTAATCGTGAGGTCCGCCTCGATGCCGGCGCGATCGTTCAGGAACTGCGTGTAGACGCAGCGCCCGACGGCGACGTCGAGTTGTGCGGTCGCCACGCGGTTCAGAACCTCCAGCGCATCGGCTCCCTGGACCAGCAATTTCGCGAACGAAGATTGTTCAAAGACACCGACTCGTTCGCGGACCGCGAGATGTTCTTCAGCGTGGTTTCGAAACCAGTTTTGTCGGCCCCAGCCGTACTCGTAACGCGGCAATTCGCCGGGCTTTGCGTACCAGTTCGGCCGCTCCCAGCCGGCCGACTCGCCAAAAGCTGCGCCCGCTGCCGCGAGCCGGTCGTGCAGCACGCTCTTCTTCACGCCGCGGGCGGTCGTCCATTGGCGGAACGGCCAATGGTCTTGATAGCCGATGCCGAGCGACTCGACCGTGCGATCCTGAAGATAGCGGTCGTTGTCCTGCCACGCATGGGTGCGACGCAGATCGACCGACCAGACGTCCATCGGCGCGCGGCCCTCCAGCAGCCAGCGTGCCATCACGAGTCCGGCGCCGCCGCCTGACAAGATTCCCAAGGAATTAAAGCCCGCAGCGACGAAGAAGTTCTTCAATCCCGGCGCCTCGCCCATCAGGTAGTTGTGGTCCGGCGTAAAGGACTCCGGGCCGCAGAACAACAGCTTGATGCCGGTATTGAGGAGTGAAGGAACGCGTCGCATCGCCTTCTCGATGTGCGGATACATACGTTCCCAGTCGGGGGCGATCTCGCCGAAGCGAAAGTCGCTCGGCACGCCGTCCGTACCCCAAGGCTTGGCCATGGTCTCGAACAGCCCGACCATGATCTTGCCGGCTTCCTCGCGAATATAAGCGGAGTTGCCCGGATCCCTGAGTATCGGCAACATCGAGTGGGCGCCGGCGACGGGTTCGGAGATTAGGTAGTAATGCTCCGCCGCCTGCAGCGGCACGGAAACGCCCGCCATGCGCCCGACCGCGCGCGCCCACATGCCCGCACAGTTGACGACAAATTCGGCCTGCACGTCACCCGCCGTTGTGTGCACGCCGGTTACGCGGCCCGCCGAGCTCATGATGCCGATCACCGCTGTGTTTTCAAAAATCTCGGCGCCGCCCATGCGCGCGCCCTTGGCGAGCGCCTGAGTGACGTCGGTCGGATTCACGCGGCCGTCGTTCGGAAAGTGAAACGCTGCCGTCAGGTCATCGACCGCGGCAAGCGGCCAAAGTTTTTGTACGTCCCGCGGACTAATCTCATCCCCCTCGACACCAAAACAGTGCGCGAAGTTGAGGCCGCGGCGCATCTCCTCGGCCTTATCGCGCGTCATTGCAAGTTGAATTGAGCCACAGCGGATGAGTCCGGTGGCCTGACCGGTTTCGGCTTCAAGGTTGCGATAGAGGTCCTGCGAGTACTTCGCGAGCCGAGTCTGGGTCTCGGTGTCACGCAGCGTCGTCAACAAGCCCGCCGCGTGCCAGGTCGTGCCCGCCGTCAGCTGCGCCTGTTCGACGAGCACGACGTCGCGGCAGCCGAGTTTGATGAGGTGGTAGGCGATCGAGCAGCCGATTACGCCGCCGCCGATGATCACGACCCGCGCATGGCTCGGCAACGTTTTGTTGGTCAAAGTCGGGCGCCTCTGGTAATCAAGTGTGCAAGTAACCGCCGCGGCCGCGGGCCCGGACGGCGAGACTCAGCAGCCAGTACACCAAAGCGGCGGCGACCAGCGCCGGGAGCGACGCCGTCAGATAGCGATACGCTGCCGCGGATGCATAGCTGAGCGGGTTGAGCAGCGCGACGTAGACGCCGCAGCCGGTAAGCAGCGCGATCACTGCGGCCGGATTGAAGCCGCCCCAGAATTCATAAGGCGACCCAGGCGCTTGGGTATAGATGGCACGAATATCCAGCTTTCTTCGCCGCAGGCAAAAATAATCGATGATCTGGATTCCGCATAGCGGCGCGAATGCGACCGCAATCAGCGCGAGGAAGCTGCCGAACTTCTCGAAGAACAGCTCAGGTATCAGCATGCCGACCAGCGCGACGGGAACGAGGGTCACGATCAGCAGCGTCGTCCACGACCGCTCACGCAACGACGCGAAATTGCGCAGCCCGATCGCCGAGGCGTACACCCCGGCTGTGGTCGTGCCGAAATTCGCGGCCGTTACGAAGCCCAAGGAGATAATGGCGTAGGTAGGACCCCCGACGGTGCGCAGCCACTCCGCCGGGTCGGAGGATTTCAGGACCAAGGCGCCCGCAAGGCCGATCAGGCTCAATAGCGGCACCGGTGCGCCCATGCCGAGCAGAACGGGCACGACAACCGCGCGTGGATTCGGCGCCATGCGGATCATGGCCCCGATGTAAGGCCACCAAGATAATGTCGAGCCGATGCCGAGCTCAACGCCGGTCGTATAGTTCCACAGGCGATCCGGGTGCGCCGCGGCGGGCACCGCGCCGACGCAGCTCAGGCCAGCGCCGCGACACCAGCAGGTATAGCATCCACAGACCCACCGCGACATGCGCGACCAGGATGTTCGAGACTCGAGAGAGGCTCGAGGCGCCGCTGCGCAGCGCGAGGAAGATGATCGTGCAGGCGAGCAGCGTTAGCAGCGGCACGAGCGCCGCGCTGTGGGCGCCCGGCGCCAGAATCCCGAGCGCTATGCATAACTGCACGGCGGACTTCGCGAAGAAAATGAGCAACAGTGAGTTCCAGCCTATGATCGATACCGCTTGCAGCGCCGCGGGAATCGTCCAGCCGCGGCTGCCGAACTGTGGTTTCGTTGCGGCGATCGAGTCGATGCCGAAGCGCGCGCAGGCCGGTCCCGCCGCGAGCAGCACCAGTAGCATGCCGATCATGCAGCCCGCCGTCAGCGCGAGGCCGCCGCGTATGAAGCTCAGGTAGCTGCCGACCGATTCGCCGATCAAGTAGCACCACGTTGCGGCCGAGGTGGTCGTGAGCGTCAACGTGAGCCGCCATGGGCCCCAGGTGCGCTCGGTGGGCAGCAATGGCCAGCCGCTCTCATCGGCGAGCACAGTCATCTAATAGTTACCCGGCGGGTACCACCAGCCGATGAGCAGCAGCACAGCCGGCAACACCACCCCCAGGGCGATAATCCAGCCCCAACTGACGGCATCGAAGTCCGCACCGGCCGCACTCCGCAAGTCGTCTTCGAGCCGTGCGATGCGCTCCTCGAGCTCCGGCGCGATATCGTTCATCGGCCCGGTCGCTCGCCGGGATAGCTCTCTGCGTCGCTGTACGGAAACCACCAGAAATCGTGCGCCTGCGCAGCCGGGTCGATCATCGCGAGCTTGGTGTGGCGGAACGTATCGAGGCCTTCGCTACCCAGCTGGCGGCCCATGCCCGATTGCTTGCGCCCACCGAAGGGTCCCGCATCGTTGTCAAGCAGCGGCGCGTTGACCCAGACCATGCCGGCTTCAATTTCGGCGACCGCGCGCATCGACTCCTCCAAGTTCGTGGTATAGACGGTCGCACCCAGTGCGTAGCGCGAACGGTTGGCTAGCATCACGGCCTCGTCGAAGCTGTGCACGACACTGATCGGTGCGACCGGCCCGAAGGATTCGTCGTTCATGATCGGCGCATCGATGGCGACGTCGCCGAGTACGGTCGCCTCGGCGAACCAGCCTTTCGACAGATGCGCGGGGCGCCCGCCGCCCGTGAGAACCGTGGCACCGCCTGTTTTGGCGCGGTCGAGGATTCGTTGATAGCGTGTCAGCTCGCGCTCGGAGGCGAGCGGACCCATGTCGACTCGGTCCAGCCCATTGCCGACGCGCACCTGGCGTGTGTAATACACAAGACGTTCAATGAACTGCGGATACACCTCGGCATGGACGTAGAAACGCTCGGCGGCAGCGCAGACCTGGCCGCAGTTCAGAAACGCGCCAAAAGCCGCGCCGCGCGCCGCGGTGTCGATCGGAGCCGAAGGCATCACCAGGAACGGGTCGTTGCCGGAAGTTTCGATCAGCGTGCGCTTATACTGGCGCGCACAGCTCTCGGCAATGAGACGCCCGGTTTCGATACCGCCGGTAAAGGCGACCATGTGCGTGTCGCGATGTTCGACCAGCTGCTTGCCGATGGCGCCGGCGCCAGGCAGGACCTGTACGAGACCCGCAGGCAATGGATCGAACGCTGCCGTGAACTGCAGCGTCGTGAGCGTGGTCAGCTCCGAGGGCTTGATGATCACGGCGTTGCCGCTCGCGAGCGCGGCCGCCGCCTGCCAGCAGAGCAGGCATAAGGGATAATTGAACGGCAGGATGATCACGACCACACCCAGGGGTTCTTTGGTCGTAAAATGAAACTGGCCGTCAACTGCCGGGCCCAACACTTTGCCGTTCTCATGGCGCGCGATCTCGGCATAGTAGTCGACGGCGCTCACCGACCAGGACACCTCGTCAGCCGACTCCTTGTAGGTCTTGCCCATTTCGCGAGTCAGCATCTCGGCGACCAATGACCGGTCGGCCATCATCCGGCGCGCGCTCTCATGCAAAAGTTCGGCGCGCCGATGCGAATTGACTTTGCGCCAGGATTTTTGCGCGGCGTTCGCCGCCGTAACTGCCGCATCGATCTGGGCGACCGACGCTTCCACGATTTCCCCAATGCGTTGCTCGGTCGCCGGGTCGATGACCGACAACGCGGCACTACCCGTGGCTTTGACCAAGGAGCCAGCAAGGCGAAGTTGCCCGCTCAACCGCTCAAAGGCTTGAAGTGCACCCATGGAATTTTCCGTTTGCATGAAGACTCGTCCAACGTTTACTCGGCTTCGACATTCACCCGCGGGTCGCCCAATCTCGGGACAGTGTCGCTTCCCCACAGCTGGCGCTCGCGTATCCACGGTAGCGGATAGGCGGGATGAGGGCTATCAAATTCGCGGGCCAGGCGATGTGCATCCCACATTGCCTGGTTCAGCTGTACGGGAGCCTTGCAATCGCCCGTGCGGAAAATCGCTTGGATCTCGTGGGCCGCCCATTCGGCCTTGCGCGCCTTCAGCTCTCGCCACAGCCGATCCTCCGAATAGCGCGAGGTAACCAGGACCACGGCATCGACGGGCAGATCGAATTCCCCGCCATTGTCCCGGCGGGGCACCGAGCCCGAGCGCGGGCCGGTGAGTTCCGGCCCAAACTTGTAAAGATAGGTGAGCCGCACATGGTCGGGCTCGATGCGCTCGACCCAGTGGTTGCAATACGTCGTTACGCCTTTCTCGAACAACAGGCGCTTGTTATTGCCGGATTCCATGGTGAATACGCCGTACTCCGCCACATCGGGCGCATCGCACACGTAAGTGACCTCCTTGCCGCGATTGGCAAGCAATTCGGCCAGCGCGATTCCCATGAAATGCCCATCGCCATCAAGCGATGAGTGCCCGCTTGCCCGGTACCTCCTTGCCCTGCATGATCTGGGTCGGCGTGAGCACGTGCGGCAGCGAGGTGTCGGCGCCGTGGATCGGACCGTAGTTCGCGCCGCGGCCGTCGCTCGACCAGTGATAGCCCGTGGCGACGACGACTCGGTCGGCGCCGTAGCGCAGCACCTCGTCGGTGCTCATCGGGCCGACGCCGGTATGCACTGCGACGTTCTTCTTGAGCTTGCGAAGCTGGATCTCTCGATAACTGATGACGCGTGCCCACTCCGCCAGGCGCGGCAGCGTCGCGATCGACTTCCAGTGCCCGCCGAGCTCGCGCTCGGCTTCGCGCAGATGCACGGTATAGCCGCGCTCGCCGAGTACCCGAGCGCACTCCATCCCCGCAGGACCCGCCCCGACGACCAGCACGCTGCAGGGGCTCTTGGCCTTGGGGAATTTCTCCGGATGCCAGCCGCGCCGGTACTCCTCGCCGATGGTGACGTTCTGGGTGCACATGATCTGGCCCCCTTGCTGAAACTTCGAGACGCAGATGTTGCAGCCGATGCACTCGCGGATGTCCTCCAAGCGTCCCTCGGAGATCTTGGTCGGCAAGAACGGGTCGGCAATCGAGGGACGGGCCGCGCCGATGATGTCGAGTACGCCGCCGCGAATCAGAGCCACCATATCGTCCGGATTCGTGAGCCGCCCATTGCCCACCACGGGAATGCTCGGGCCGAGAATGGATTTGCCTTGCTTGATGAAGGGGGTCATCCAGCCGGATTTGCGAAAACGCGAAACTCCCGCATCCTCTCCCCATTCCGCGTAGTCGCCGATCTTCAGGGCCACCGCGTCGACCACGCCCTCACGGCGCAGTAGCTCGAGGAGCCGCACCCCATCTTCGTGCGCCTCGACCCCCTCGGGGCCGTGCAAGGTGTCCATCTCGAAACGGATAGTGATGCCGCAGCGGTCACCCAGATGGCGCTTGAGCGCTTGCAGCAATTCGACGAAGAATCGCGATCGGTTGGCGAAGCTGCCGCCGTAGCCATCCGTGCGCCGGTTGAAGCGCGGCTCGAGGAACTGGATGGGGAGGGTGTCGTCTCCCGCAGAGACTTCGAGCAGATCGAAACCCGCCGCTTCGGCGCGCTTGCCTGCCTCGACATACATATTGATGACCGTCTTGATATCGAGGTCGTCCATCTCATAGCCGTACACCGAGCGCGTGGCGAATAAAGGGGACAGCCACTGGCTCGGGCTGCGCCCGATCTCGCGCGACTCGAGCCCGGGCGCATTGCCGCCGCTGTACCATAGCTGAATCCCGGCAAGGCTCTTGTGACGGTGGGCAATCTCGCACATGTACCCGAGGTTACGGACGTCGCCCTGGTCCCAGATGCGCGCCGAGGTATAGGGATACTCGTCGGACTCGGGGTGGATGGAGCAGAACTCGGTGAACACCACGCCCCAGCCACCCTCGGCCTTCATGCCGCGCAGATGCGCCTGAGCGCCCGGCCGCTCGGCGCCCGGGCCCGCGCAATGAGAGGTCTGCCAGAAGCGATTACGAGTTTGCTTCGGGCCCAGTTTGACCGCATCGAACAGGACATCGTGCTTGGGATCTCGAGTCATTTCCCCTCCCAGGACCGGTATACGCAAGCGGCGACCGGCTGTGACTATACTCAGTGCCGTGTGTGTGTTCAAACTCGTTATGAGGAGCGATCCGCGATGAGCTTTGCCGGAAAAGTGGTGCTGGTGACGGGCTCGACCAGTGGAATAGGCGAGGCGTGCGCGCGGCTGTTCGCCGAGTCGGGCGCCGCCGTCGTGGTGTCCGGCCGCAATACCGCGCGCGGCGGGCAGGTCGTCGCCGAGATCAGCGCCGCGGGCGGCACAGCCCTGTTCGTGGCCGTCGATCTGCGCGCCGCAGGCGCGTGCGAGCGGCTGATCGACGAGACGGTCGAGCGCCTCGGCGGACTCGACGTGCTCGTCAACAACGCCGGCATTCTGTACACGGCGAATGCGCTCGATACCACCGATGCGCAGTGGCTCGACACCATGGCCGTCAACGTGAATGCGCTCTTCTATCTGAGCCGCGCCGCGATCAGGCACATGAAGGCGAGGGGCCGCGGCGTCATCGTCAACGTGGCCTCGGAGTGGGGACTCAACGGCGAGCGCAATCACGTGGCCTACTGTGCCAGCAAGGGCGCGGTGGTGCAGATCACCCGCTGCATGGCGCTCGATCACGCGGCCGACCACATCCGCGTCAATTCCGTGTGTCCCGGCGAGATCCACACCCGCATGGTCGATGAGATCCTGGTGAGCCGCGGCGGCGACAGCGCCGCGAATCTGCGCGAGCTCGCCGCAGGAATTCCCATGCGCCGTCTGGCGCAGCCCATCGAAGTCGCGCGCTGCGTGCATTTCTTGGCGTCGGATCAAGCGAGCTACGTCACCGGCACCAATCTAAGCGTCGATGGGGGCAACGATGCCACAGCCGGTCCATACCCTTAGGTGATGCGCATCGCCCGCCGCGGCGGGCCCGCTCGCGTAACCCAAGGCGCGAGGTTGTTCCGCGTCTTGCCGCTTGCCGTTTAGAACTTGTATTGGAAATCCAAGCCAATCGTGCGCGGCTGATTGGTCGAGACACGGGTGATGGCATAGGTCTGCCAGGCAAATACCGTATTGTTGATCGTGAGTTCCGCCACCTTGTTGGTGACATTGGTCCCGAAGAGGTACGCGCCCCAATGATCGCTGATCACGCCGGCGCGTGCATCGATGAGGTTGTACGTGGGTAGAATCTGCGGATAGGCGGCCTGGTCGCGCGTATCTCCGACGGTGGAGCTCGTGACGTTGACCATGCCCCTCAACGCGTCGTTGATCGCGGTCGAGTAGTTCAGCGAGACGGTCGCCGTGAATCGCGGTACGTTGAGAACACGGGTCCCGGGAGTTATCCCTGAGGCCTGGGCGTTCGCATTGGGATCATTGATTTCCGCGTTGTTGTAGGCGCCGGAAAGATCCAGTGTCAGTCCGTCCACGAGGAGGGCGGAGATCTCGAGCTCAGGTCCGTAGGAGCGAGCGTTGCCGGCGTTGGTATTGTAGGGGTAGCCACAGGTGAGCGAGAGCACCTGCTGGATATTGTTCCACTTGATGTAGTAGAAATCTCCGTCGACTGTAATTCGCTTATCGTCGAATTTCGCCTTCTCTCCGACCTCCACGCTCCACACGTTATCGGGCGAGAAATTCGGCTGCGATTCGACGTGGACAGGTCCGGCGGCGCAGTTGTAGGCGTAGGGATTGATCGCGAGCACCGCCGCCGAAGGCAGCGGTATGGGCAGATTGAAGCCGCCGGGCCGCGAGCCCTTGGCAACGGTGCCATACACCGTCAAATCCGTCGAAGGCTCGTAGGAGAGATTGAGCTTGGGCAGTACCGTACTGCCGCTGGCGCTCTGGAAGAGGATGGTGTGATCCTGGTTCACCGAGGCCGTTCCGAGCCCAGCCTGATCGGCATGGTTGTTGATGTCGAAATGGAAGTAGCGCAATCCCGCGGTGAGCTTCAGGGCGTCCGTGAATTTATAGCTGCTCTCGCCGAACACGGCACTTTGCCGCAATTCGTTCGGATTGTTATCGTTGAACACCACACCGTTCGGGTTCGCGGCCTGCGGACTCGGGTAGGGCGGCAGGGAGGGGTTGGGGTAGCGCAGCACGCTGTTGACCGGAGCGACCAAGCCCGGAGGGCAATAGCCGGCAGGGGAAGAGGTTGCATAGCCGCAGGTGAGCGCAGTCGCGAACCCGGGTTCCTGGTTATACGTGATGTAGCCCGAGTCGAGATGGGCGAAATACAAGCCCCCCACCCATTGCAATCGGCCGGAGCTGCTCGACGTGAGACGCAGCTCCTCGGCGAATTGCGTGGTTGGGTCGTGGTCCTGGTAGAGATTCTGAATGAAATTCGGCACGTACGAGCCATTGACCAGGTGCGTGAGGTCGTTGATGTTTTGCAGTGCTTCGGTCGAATCCGTCGATTGCTCGACGAAGCGCTTCCAATAGCTCGTCGCCGAAGTGACGGTCGCGAAGGCGAACGCGTATTCGACCTTCAAGCTCGCCATCTTGAAGGAGTCGTAGTACGGCTCGGGCTGGTCATAAGGCTGATAGATCGCGAGGTAATGCGATCCCGGCGGGTCCTGAAAGTTGTTGTAGCCGTCGGCGTCGATGCGCTGGTACATCAGGGCGGCGGTGATCGACAGGTCATCGACGGGCTTTACGAGCAATGCGGCTCGCGCCGAGGCGAATCGTTCGAGATTGACGCCCTTGATCACCTGTTGCACGGGCATATCGAGCACATCGCCTCGAACACAGTTATAGGCACACAGGGCGGGCGCGCCCGGACTACCGGCGGGCTGAGTGGGCGCCGGAAACTCCCCGGGCGGAGCGACGATGCGGTCGATCCAGCCGCTGACATACTTTGCGGTCGTGACGGTGCGCAAAGCCGCATACTCGCCGATCGGCAGGTTCAACATCAGGCTGCCGCCGCCGTTGGTGCTGCCGTGGCTTGTCTGTGAGATGGTCGAGTCGGTCGCTGCCTCGAACATGCCGAGCTTGGGCTGGTTGGTGACGAGCTTGATCGTGCCGCCCATCGAGCCGGAGCCGTACAGCGTGCCCTGCGGGCCGCGCAGCGTTTCGACGTGGTTCAAGTCGAATAAGTCGGGATCGATGACCGTGCGCCCATTGAGTGAGACCGCGTTCGCCGAGAGCGGGGTCTCGTCGAGGTAGAAGCCGACCGTCGCCGCAGTGCCGCCGCCGGCCGACAGACCGCGCATCTCGTATTCGGTCTGGCCGGGACCCGCGGTGCGCAGCGAAATACCCGGAACCTTGCCGATCAGATCTTCGACGCTCGCAATGTTCTGCTCGGCCAGATCACTGGCGCTCAGAGCGGTGATGCTGATGGGTGTCGCCTGTACCGTCGATTCGCGCTTCTCAGCGGTTACGACGATCTCCTCCAATTCGCTTCTGCTCTCCCCAGCGGCGGGCGCGGGGGGGCCGGCGGCCGCCGGGTCGGCCATCGCGGTAGCGTAGGGGAGCGCTGCGCCGAACAGTGCGGCTGCGAGAAATACGAAGACGGTTGACGGCGATAAGAATGCGGCCGCCCGGGCGGCGCACGGCGTTGTTAGCATCGCTGAAGTTCTCCCTGAAAAACGACCCTAGACCGCACGCCGCACATCATTCCCAGTGCGACACACGCATTCCCGCGTCCCCATCCACACTCGATCTCCACTGCACTTGTGGTACCGAGGACCAATTCGTAACATAGGCTTTACTCACACGCAAGTTTATTGCGCGTGAGGTATACAAACCAACAAGGCTCAATGGCTTTCGACCGGCTACCCGATTCGAGCGCGCGCATGAGCGGCTTGCACGATCGCAGGGCGGTCGCGATGTTGCGCGCACGGGAATCGGGCGCTTGAAGCATGCAGTCGCGGCGCCGGGCGCTCACCGCCGTGCTCTCGAGCAGTCTGGGCGTCGGATTGACGTTCGGCTTTCAACCGCCGCTGATCGCGCTGGTTCTCTCACGGGCGGGCCGCTCGAGTCTCGCGATCGGTGCGGTGACCTCCGCGAGTCTCATCGCGGTCATTTTATCCGGTCCTTTCTATCCCCAGCTCATCGCGCGCCTGGGCCTGCGGCGCAGCGTCATCGCGGGTATCGGCTGCGGCGCGCTGATTCTCACCTTGATGCCCCTCATGGCGAGTGTACCGTTCTGGTTTGGCCTGCGATTTCTCACCGGTTGCACGCTCGGCCTGAGCTGGATCGCGAGCGAGATCTGGCTGAATACGGTGAGCGGCGCCGACGCGCGCGGCACGGTGATGGGCGTTTACGGCACGGTGTTCTCGCTCGGCACCGTGGCGGGCCCCGCGCTTCTCGAATTCACCGGCACCCGCGGCTGGCTGCCCTTCGGCGTGGGTGCGGCGGGGTTGATCGTGACCTTGTTGCCGCTCGCGGCGCTCGAGAACACGCCAAGTGCCGTGCAGGGATTCACGCCGCTGCGCGAGCTCACGGGCGTGATCCGCGCCGCGCCGCTCGTCATGCTCGCCGCGCTCGTGGCGGGGTTGGTTGAGTCGGCGGACCTTACCTTGTTGCCGCTGTTCGGGTTGCGCGGCGGGTTCGGCGAGCGCACCGCGCTGCTCTTGCTCGCGGTATTCATGGCGGGCAATGTCGTGCTGCAGGTCCCGATTGGTTTGCTGGCCGATCGGTTCGGCCGGCACCGGCTGCTCGCGGTGTGCGCGCTCGCGAGCGCTCTGGGACCGTTGCTGCTGCAGCCTTTTTTTGCGACGCCGGGGCTGCTCTGGCCGTTGCTGTTCGTCTGGGGAGGAACGCTCTATGCCTTCTACAGCCAGGGAGTCGCAATACTGGGGGCGCAATTCCCGCCCGCGCTGCTTGCGACCGCGAATACGGTGTTCGTCATGGTGTACTGTCTGGGTGGCGTGATAGGGCCGAGCGCCGGAGGATTCGCGCTGGATCGGTGGCCGACCCACGGGCTGCCCGTGCTGCTGAGCAGCGCGGCGCTGCTTCTGCTGGCGGGCCTCGCGATACCGGCCAGGCGTGCCGAACGGGGAGGGGTGGTTTGACGACGGAATTCAGCGAGTCCGCGACGGCGGCTCGATTACACACACTCATTGCCCGCCGCCGGTCTGGGCATGCGCTACCGCGCGAGTTCTATACGGACGCGGGGATCTTCGAACACGACCTGCGGCACATGCTGTTCAAGCACTGGTTCTGCGCCGGGCATGCGAGCAGCATCGCCCGGATCGGGGACTACCGGGTCGTCGAACTCGGCCCCGAGTCGATCATCGTCGTGCGCGCGGCGGACGCCGAGGTGCGAGCCCTGCTCAACGTCTGCCGGCACCGCGGCTCGCGTCTGTGCGCGGGCCACGCCGGACGAGCCGCCGCCGGAAGGTTTACTTGCCCCTACCACGCGTGGACCTATGACCTCGATGGAAATCTACTCATCGCGCGACAGATGGGCGAGTCGTTTCGCCGCGAGGGCTTCGGCCTGAAAGCGCTGCCGGTGCGCGTCGTCGACGGATTGATATTCACGACCTTCGCCGAGCAGCCGCTCGACTTCGCGCGCGCCGCGGAGGCCTTGACGCGGTCGGCGGGAGTCTACGGATGGGAACGCGCCAAGGTCGCCCACCGCGAGCTGTATTCGATCCATGCCAACTGGAAACTCGCCGTCGAGAACTATATGGAGTGCTATCACTGTCAACCGGCGCATCCGGAGTTCTCCAAGCGGCACGTATATGCGCGCCCGGCGGAAATGAACGAGGAGATCGAGCGGGCTGCCGAGCGCCGGGCGGAGCAAATCGGCGTTCTCGTGCCCGAAATCGACCGCTACGGATGCGCGGCCGCGCCCGGCGAAGAATCGAGCGCCGTTCTACGCAGCGCGCTCTTCGAGGGTGTGATGAGCGCGACCGCCGACGGGCGACCCGCCGCGCCGCTCATGGGCGCATTCCCGGCGTGCGACGGCAACTCCACATATTTCGATATCGGTCCATTGAGCGACTTCCTGGCGTATCCCGATCACGGGGTGATCTACCGGTTCATTCCGAGAGCCGTCGATCACACCGAAATGGAGCTCCTCTGGCTCGTCGATGAGGCCGCGGTGGAAGGCGTCGACTACGACCTCGAGCGCCTCACGTGGCTTTGGCGCACCACCAGCATCGAAGACAAGAAGATCGTCGAGATGAACCAGGCCGGCGTCAATTCGCGCTTCTTCGAGCCCGGGCCTTACTCGATGCAGGAGAGCTACGCGGAGCGATTCGTCAGCTGGTATCTCAGCGATTTATCTAGAGCTTGACCATCACGTGCCGCGGCACGCTGTAATCCTCGAGCGCATACACCGATAGATCCTTGCCGTAGCCCGAGCGCTTGAACCCGCCGTGCGGCATCTCGCTCACCAGCATGAAATGGGTGTTGATCCAGGTGCAGCCGTATTGCAGCCGCGCTGCGACGCTCATCGCCTTGCCCACATCCTGCGTCCACACCGAGGAGGCGAGTCCATATTCCGAGTCGTTGGCCCAGGCGATGGCATCTTCCGCCTCGGAGAAGCGCGTGACCGACACCACCGGACCGAATACCTCGCGCTGCACGATCTCGTCGGACTGGCGCGCGCCGGCGATGACGGTGGGCTCGTAGAAAAATCCGCTGCCGGCGCGCGACTTGCCGCCCGCCGCGACCTCGATGTGCCGGCTCGCAGCCGCGCGCTCGACGAACCCCGCCACCCGCGCGCGTTGCTCCGCGGAAATCAGGGGGCCCATCTCGACGCCGCTCTCCCTCTGTGCGCCCACCTTGAGCGAGCGCGCCGCGGCGCTCAGATCCGCGACCAGCCGATCGTAGATCTTCGCTCCGGCGTACAGGCGGCAGGCCGCGGTGCAATCCTGGCCGGCATTGTAGAAACCGAACGTGCGCACGCCCGCCACCACGGCCTCGAGATCGGCATCGTCGAAGACGATGACCGGCGCCTTGCCGCCGAGCTCCAGGTGCGTGCGCTTCAAGTTCCCTTGCGCGGCGCCCAGGATCTTCTGGCCGGTGGCGACATCGCCCGTGAGCGATACCATGCGCACGCGCGGGTGAGCGGCGAGCGGGGCGCCGACCGTCTCGCCCCGGCCGCAGACGATGTTCACGATCCCCTTCGGGAAGACCTCGGCGAGGATCTCGCCGAGCATCAGCGCGCGTGAGCGGTGTCTGCTCCGAGGGCTTGAGCACGACCGTGTTGCCCGCGGCGAGCGCCGGTCCGAGCTTCCAGGCGGCCATCATCAAGGGATAGTTCCAGGGCGCGATCGAGGCGACGACGCCGACCGGATCGCGCCGAATCATGCTGGTGAAGCCGGGCAGATATTCGCCGGCGATGGCTCCGTGCGCGGTGCGCGCGGCGCCCGCGAAGAAGCGAAACACGTCGGCGATGGCCGGAATCTCGTCGTTCAACGCCGCAGCGAGCGGCTTGCCGGTGTTGTCCGACTCGAGCTTGGCGAAGGCCTCGCCGTGCGCTTCGATGCGATCGGCCAGGCGCAGCAGCAGCGCGGCGCGATCCTTGGGCACCGTCCTCGCCCAGCCGGCACCGGCCGCCTCGGCGGCGGCGACGGCGGCATCGACCTGCGAGGCGCTCGCCTCCGGGCACCTCGGCAATGCACTCGCCGGTCGCCGGGTCGAGCACGCGCTCGGCCGGACCCTGGCCTGCCGTCAAGGTGCCATTGATCAAGAGCTTGGTTTGCATATCGGGAGCCTCCGATTATTCCCAACCCAACTTGCGCAGATCCGGTTCAACCTACCGCGGTGCGTTTCCTCTTCTCCGGGTCATCGAACGGCAGCGTGTGCGCCGTCGGCCGGTGCCCGTTGACGTTCTTGCCGCGGACCTCGAGCTTGGTTCCATGCACGGCGACCGGTACGTCGAGGCGCGCAATCGCCATCGACTTGCCGGTCAAGCTCGATACCATGGCGCAGGTGACGACGCCCACCTTCTTGTCGCCGGCATAGATCGGATCGCCCATGTCGGCCGGCGCCTTGCCCTCCAGCAGCAGACCGAAGATCTTGAAGCGCTCCTTGCCCTTGAGCCGCGCGTGCGCGTCGGCTCCGCGAAAATCGCTCTTGCCCGGACTCACCGTGAAATCGAGCCCGAGCTCCCACAGGCTGTCGCCCGGCGGATCGTGCTCGAAGGGATACATCTGGGACATGTCGTAGGGATAGAACAGCAGATAGCTCTCGACCCTGAGCCAATCGAGCGTCGTGAAGCAGGTCGGGAATGATGCCTAAGGGCTTGCCTTCGCTCAGGATGGTATCCCAGAGGTGGCCGGCGTCCTCCGCCTTGCAGAAGATCTCATAGCCGCGCTCGCCCGTGTAGCCGGTGCGCGATATGGTGACGGGGCGGCCGAACAGCATCGCCGGCATGTGATGAAAGTACTTGAGGTCTGCGCAGGCCCGGCACGTGCTTCGACAAGGAAGTCGACGGCGACCGGTCCCTGCAGCGACAGATCGTGCAGATCGTCGTCGAAGATCATCGCGGCGTTGCGGCCCGGGACATAGGCGGTCGAGGGTCTCGTGGCCGGCGCCGCTGCCGTGCACGACCATCCAGGAATTCGGTCCCGTGCGGTACAGCACGCAGTCCTCGATGAAGTAGCCCGCGTCATTCAGCATGCAGGCATAGCGGCACTGTCCCGGGATAGATCTTGGTCACATCGCGCGTGGTGGCGTAGTTCAGGATGGCCGATGCGTGCGGACCCACCAGGTGCAGCTTCTTCAGGCCCGATACGTCCATCAATCCGGCCTTGGTGCGGATCGCCGCATGGTCCTGCGCCACGTCCTTGGCGTAGGTCCACGCCGTGCCCATGCCGTTCCAATCCTCGAGCTTCGAGCCGAGCGCGCGGTGCCGATCCGCGAGAGCCGAGTGACGCCAACTGAGTGCCATGACTATCTCCAGAGTGTTATCGAAAATGGCTTCATGTCCGCAGCACGGAGCCGGTTTGACCGTCTCGGGCGCTAATCGGGTCCGGCGCCGGGCGTGGTCGGCGACGCCGTCATCGTAGGGCGCCAGCCAGGCGACCACCGTATCGCGATAACGGCTCAAGCCTTTGTAGTCGACGAGCGCCGGATGCAGCGCCTTGAGCGCGCGGTGGACCCTGCGCGCCCATTTGGGAATCGTGGCGAGCTCGCGCACGCTGATGAGATAGCAGCGGATGCCGAACAGGATGCCGTTGCTGCGCGGCAGCCGCCACAGTCCCTGCAGCTCGACGCGCAGGTGCACGAGATCGCCGGCATTTTGAGCGGTCACCGTCGCGCGGTCCGGCCCCCACTTCGGATAATTCTCCGGCGAGGTGTCGAGCCGCGGATGCACGGTCATGGTCCAATTGAGCCGCCGCACGGGCTGGCCCAGGCGCAGATTCAGAAGGTACTTGAGCGCGCGGTCGAATACGCCGCAGCTCGTGCGCGAGCGGCACCGGGCCATGCCACTCCTTGAAAGTCATGCCCATATCGAAATCGAGCGACCAGTCGGCCTGAGTGGTCACCATGCCGGCCTCGGCCCACAGGTCGCCTTCGCGCTGGTCCATCACCACGAAATCGCCCTGCGCCTGACGCGTGATGAAATCGAGCGGCTCGCGCGGCAGGCTCGCCGTGTCGCCGAAGACGAAGGGCTGGTCGATGCTCAAGGGTCGATTGATCCAGTGCCAGTGATTGCCGCTGCTTGGTGAGCGAGAAATGCTGCCGGATAATCGCGCGCCAGCGATTCCATGATGAGCTCGAGACAATCCCATTGCGCGCTCATCATGTGCGGCAGCGCCTGATAGCGCAGCGGCTCGGCGGCGAGCACGAGCGCGCGCTCGCGGCATTCCGCGACGTAATGCTCGTCGACGTCGAATGCGAATTCGAGCACCGAGCCGTGCGGCCCGGCGCGTGTGCGGCTCGATGTTGACCGAATACATGTATTCGTCTTCAGCGAAGGGCAGCGGAAAGCGACGAATCGCCTGCGGGCTGTTGCGGAAGGTGAAGTCGTCCGCGGAACGTCTCGTCGGGTTTGAAGACAGCGCTCATGGTCTCATCCTCGAGTTCTCTTCTGGAGCGGACTAAAGATCGAGCACCAGGCTCTTGCATCGCGCCCGCGACACGCACGGCATGATGAACTTGCCCCTGTCTTGTCCTCTCGGACAGGTAGTGATCGTTGTGTACGAGCTCGCCGTCGAGCTCGAGCACGCGCGTCTGGCAAAAGCCGCACACGCCGCCGCGGCACAGGTACGGCACCTCGACGCCCGCCGCTTCGATGCTTTCCATGAGGCTTTGATCGGGCGGCACGTGCACGTGCATTTTCGAGCGGGCAAGGAACACATCGAACGCGTCGCCGACGGGGGGCGCGCTGAATTGCTCCCAGTGGATATGGCTGTCGGGCCAGCCCCAGCTCCGCGCCGTCGCCATCACGCGATCGATCATTCCGGCCGGCCCGCAGACATACACATGCGTGCCGAGCGGCTGATCCGAGAGCAGCCGCTCGAAGTCGATCGCCTGCCCCTCGCTGTCGTAGTACACGTGCACGCGTTCGCCCTCGCGCTCGCGCAGCCGCGGCAGGAATGCCGCGTGTTCCGGGGAGCGCACACAATAGTGCAGCTCATAGGGCACGCGGCCCTGGTGCAGATCCTCGAGCTGCGCCAGGAACGGCGTGATGCCGATGCCGCCTGCGATGAGCACGTGCTTGCGCGCGATCTTGTCGAGCGCGAACAGGTTCACCGGATGGGCGATCTCGAGGCGTGCTGCCCACCGTCACCTGATCGTGCATGAAGTGCGAGCCGCCGCGGGATTCCTCCATGCGCCGTACCCCGATCTGGTAGGCATCGAGCTCGTGCGGCGAGCTCAGCAGAGAGTAGGGGTTGCGATGCACGCGCGCGCCGCCGCGCATGACGACGACGATGTGCGAGCCGCCCGAGAAAGCCGGCATGCTGCCGCCCGCGACCGGCGCGAGCGTGAAATGCTTGATCAGCGGCGTCAGCCTGCTCGATGGCGCTCACCTCGACGGCAAGGGTCTGCTCCTCGCTCACGGCGCGATCTCCCTCATACGAATACCTCCTTGATGGCGGGCAATTCGCCGGGCGCTTCGGCATCCACCATCACGCCCATGTAGGCCGCGAGGCGGCGCGAATAATGATCGCGCACCAGCAGCCAGCGCTCGCAGCCCAGGCAGCGGACGATATTCGTCGCGCACGTTCTCGGTGGTGGTGCGGCAGTGAATGCAATACACCCGCCGCGCGAGGCTCCCCAGCTCCTCGGCGCGGATCTCATCCTTGTTCAAGTTGAACTCGAGCGCGATTTTCATCGCGAGCCCGATGAAGCTTTCCGGCCCCGCCACGTAGAGCCGCGTGCCCATGAGCGAGTCTGCGAGCAGCGATTTGAATTCGCCGAGCAGTCGCTGCGACGTCGGAGAATAGCGCGCACCTCCTGCAGGGGCAGACGCCTCGATCTCGCGCCACGCCTCGGCGGTGCTCGCGTCGCCCACTGCGGGCGCCGGGATCAAGAGCACGCGGGTACGGGCGAGTCCCTCGAGCGCCGCTTGCTGCATCTCACGCAGTACCCGCAGCAGCGCCACCTCTCCCACGCCCTAAGCCGAGCATGAGGTGGTAGCGACCGCGCGGATCGGCGCGCAGCGGCGCATACACGGGCTTGCTCTTGATGCCGGTGACCAGCATGTCAATAGACCGCCAGGTGATGCGTGACCGCGACCACGGCAATGCCGAGCGCGAGCACGGCGTAGGGCCAAATGCCGCGCGCGCCTCACCAGCCGCTCGCCGTCGGCCATGTCCAGATCCTGCGGCCATCTGCGGCGGGAACACTCCCTTGTCCTGGATGTAGTGGCGATAGATGAAGACCGGAACGATCAGTGCGGCGAACACGAGCCCGGTCTCGAGCGTCCCGGCGCCGTACACGTCGGCGCCCGAATCCCATGAAGGCGAGATTGACGAACGACAGTACGGCGCCGGCCGCGAGGATCCAGCTCGGCGCGCGCCAGGGCCGCTCCTGCCGCGGGCGGTCCATGCGGTGGATCCAGCCGGCATTCAGATTCAGGAAATTGAAGATGAGATAGCCGATATTCGCCGCGCCGATGACGAACACCGTAGTCCGAGAGCAGCAAGAGCAGCAGATTGAATCCGAGATTGGTCAGCATGGCATTGGTCGGCGCGCCGTGCGCATTCACCTTGGCGAGATACTTCGGCAGCCAGCCGTCGAGCGAGGCCTGGTAGAGCGTGCGCGAGGAGCCGGCCATGGAGGTCATGAGCGAGAGCACGAGCGCGAGAATCAACATGATCACGACGATCACGCCGATGAATTGACCCGCGTGCACCATGCGCGCCATCACCGCGGCGACGCCGATGCCGCTCATAGATGTCGCGGCGCGAGCATGCCGCCGTACTCGGCGGGCGTGATCACCTGGCCCGCGGCATCGAGCACCGCGGGATGCACGAGGCGGCCGAGTCCGAGATAACCCTGGAATGCGAACGGCACCAGGGTGTACACCACGACGCACAGCAATCCCGAGTAGAAGATCGCCTTGAACGTGTCGGTCTTCGGGTTCTTGAATTCGCCCGTGTAGCACACCGCCGTCTCGAAGCCGTAGGTCGACCAGGCGGCGAGGAACATGCCGGCGGCAAACACGGTGATGCCCGCCATGTTCCACGAACCCGTCGTCACGAGCCCCGCGGCGTCGTGGGCGAGCGGCGCCAGCGGGAAAAAGATTCGCCTTGACGATGTCGCCCGTGAGGATCGGCACGATGCCGATCAAGATCAGCGGGATCATGGCGGAGATCCCGAGGATCTTGGTGGTGTTCGCCGAGCGCAGGATGCCGCCGTCCTGGATGAACTTGACCGCGAGCAAGATCACAGCGCCCAGGATGAACGTCGCGTTGATGCGCAAGGAGAGTCCGGTCTTGAGTGCGCCCAGATCGAGCAGCGTCACCTGCCAGGTGTTGATGACCGCGTCGGGCGCGAACAGTCCGATCAGGATGTAGCCCGCGGCCAGAGCCGAGCCCGTCGCCTGCACCGGCGACCAGGCAAACCAGTTGCACCAGACCGAAATCGGCGCGACCAGCTTGCCGTAGCGGACCCAGCGCGATGGCGCCGTAAATCGAGGTGCCGCCCGCCTTGTCGGGGAAAAGTCCGGCGATCTCGGCATAGGTGAACGACTGCACGAAGCCCATGGCGATCGAGGCGATCCAGATGACCCAGGAGAGCTTGCCGACGGTTGCTGCCACCGCGCCGATCGAGAAGAGCACGAGCGGCGGCACGCCGCTCGCGACCCAGAAGGCGCCCGTCCAGTCGATGCCGCGCTCGAGGCCCGCGCTCTTGGGAGCCGCCGCCACCGCCGCCGTTTCCACGGTCGCGGAGCTCACGGGGCGACCTCGCGCGGCGCGTTAAAAATTCCGTCGCAGCTCTTCGGCGATTTCAAAGATGTCTCCCACGATTCCATATTTTGCGACCCCGAATATCGACGCGCCGGCATCGCTGTTCACCGCGACGATGGTGGCGACGTGCTTCATCCCGGCGAGATGCTGGATGGCGCCGGAGACGCCCATGGCGATGTACAGCTTACAGGCGCTCGCGGTCTTGCCGGACTGGCCGACCTGGCGGCTCTTCGGCAGCCAGCCCGCATCCGCGATCGGCCGGGAGCAGCCGAGCGTTGCGCCGACGGCATCCGCCAGCTCCTTGAACTGCGCGACGTTCGATTCCTCGCCGATGCCGCGGCCGATGGTCAGGATGAACTCGGCTTGGGTCATGTCGACGTCATCGCCGCCCGCGAGCTCGACGAAGCCGCGGCCGACCGAGCGGCTCGATGACGGGCGGCGGGGCAATTTCGGTGATGCGCGGCGAGCCGGCTTGCTCCGGCGGCTTGAACACGTTGGCGCGCAGGGCGAGCAGCACCGTGCTCCGGCCCGGGAAATCGACCTCCACGTTCACCTTCTGGCCGTATCCGCCGCGGGTCGCGACGAGCTCGCCCTCGATGCGCTCGACCTTGAATACGTCCGAGGCGAAGCCGCAGCCCGAGCTTGGCCGCGAGTGCCGCGGCATAGCCGAACGAGTCGACGCTGTGCGCCACCAGCACCAGCTCCGGCTTACGCTCGGCAATGAGCGCCGCAGCGACCGCCTCGAAGGTGTCGGGATCGAATTCCGCGCTCTGCCACCTTGACGGCGACGATCTCATCGACCCCGGCGAGCTTCAAGGGCTCGATGAATTGGCTCGGGGCCGATGCGAGGATCGCCACCGCGACCGCCTCGCCCGAGCGCCGCAGCGCTTGCGCCGCGCCGATGAGCTCGAAGGACACGGGGCGCAGCTCACCGCGCCGCTGCTCCGCCATGATCAGGACGCCGCTCACGGCGCGCCTCCCTGGAACTCACGAATGATCTCGGCGAGGCGGCGCGCCTGCGCCGCGGCATCGCCCTCGATGAGCTGTGCGCGTCCCTTGTCGGGAATGAACATGCGCCGCACGCGCGAGGCCGATCCGGCCTCGCCCACATCGGCGGCGCTCAAGCCCACATCGCTCAGCGATTTGACCTCGATCGGCTTGGCGGCCGCCTGCTTGATACTGCGGAGCGAGGCGTAGCGCGGCGTGTTGATGCCGAGCTGGATGGTGAGCACGGCCGGGCATTGGATCTCGACCTCTTGCAGCAAGCCGCCCTCGAGCTCGCGGCGGAACACGGCGGTCTTGGCGCCGGGCGAATAGCTCGAGCGAGCTCACCACCGCGGCATGGGGCCAATCGAGAAACGCCGCCGTCGCGACGCCCGTGCTCGCGAAGGCCTGATCGGAGGACTGCACGCCGGCGAACAGCATCGCAGGAGACTCCCGTCGCGCCGCCGCCGCGAGAATGCGGGCAATCGCAATGGGGTCGGATCCCTCGACGGCCTCGTCCCAGACGCGAATGGCGCGGTCCGCGCCCTTGGCAAGACACTTGCGCAGCGCCTCGTCTGCGTGCTCGGGAGCGACGGTGACGACGACGACTTCGACGGCTTGGGAGGCCGCCTCCTTGATCTTGACCGCCTCCTCGAGCGAGAAATCGTCCCACTCGTTCAGATCGCGCAGCAGAAACTCCTCATCGACGTCGCGGCCGTCCGCGCGGATGGTGAAGTCCTCGTCGAGCGCGGCGACTTGCTTGACGGCGACCAGGATCTTCATGCGAGCGCCGTCTCGGCGCGAGGCGCGGGGACGGCCTCGCGGATGAGCTCGATCAATTCTTTCACGACGAATTTCCCCTCATTGCCGGTGGTCTTGAGCGCATCCTCGAACATGGTCAGATCCTTCGGGCAGCTCACCACGTACACCTCGAGCCCCGGAATCGCGGCCGCCTCGCGGATTCGATTCTGAGCCGGCTTCTCGGCGCCCACCGGATCGGGAATCCAGATTCTGCCGCCGCCCGCGCCGCAACAGAAAGAATTATCGCGGCAGCGGCCCATCTCGACCAGCTCGCAGCCGAGCAGCTTGAGCAGCTCGCGCGGCGCCTCGTAGCCCTTGTTGAAGCGGCCGAGATGGCACGGATCATGGAAGGTCGCGCGCAGTTTCACGGGCTGGGTGACCTGGAGCTTCCCTTCGGCGAACAGCCGTCGCACGAAGCTCGTGTAGTGCTGGATCTCGTACTTGCCGCCGAAATCCGGGTATTCGTTGCGGATGGTGTTGTACGAATGCGGATCGGTGGTGACGATGGTGTTGAAGGAGGCGCCTTCGAGGGCGGCGATGTTGGCGCCCGCGAGCACCTCGTACAGACCCTCTTCGCCGACCCGGCGCACATCGTTGCCGGCGTTCGACTCGCCGTCGTAGAGAATGCCGAAATCGACGCCGGCCTGGTGCAGCAAGGCGGCGAAGGTCTGGCGTGACCTTCTGGTTGCGCGGGTCGAAGGAGGCGTAGTCGCCGACGAACCAGAGCACCTGGACGGGCTCCTTGCGCGCATCCTTGATCTTGAAGGGGAGCGGCTTGCTCCACGATCCGCGCTTGCGCTTCGACTCGCCGAAGGAATTGCCGGTCTTGTGGATCGTCTGCAGCGTCTTGGTGAGCAGCGGGTCCATGGCGCCGTCCTCGACGAGCTTGCGGCGCATCTGCACGATGATGGGCACGTGCTCCACCGCCACCGGACAGATCTCGACGCATGCCATGCACGTGCGGCACGACCAGAGCGTCTCCATGGAGATCTGACCCGGCGACTTGCCGTGCACGTCGAGATCGGCGGCGGCGGGCACGGTACCGGACTCCAAGGTCGCGTTCGCGAATTCGCGCAGGCTCAAGATCACATCGCGCGGTGACAAGGGCGCGCCCACGGCGCGCGCCGGGCACGCCTCGTGACAGCGGCCGCATTTGGTGCAGGCATCGAGGTTCAGCAGCTGCTTCCAGTTGAGGTCGGTGATCTTCGCGATCCCCGGCGTCTGCGCATTCTCGGGCACGCGCGGCAAGCGCTGCGCCGCCTTGGGATCGCGCACCATCAGCGAGGCGGCGGCGGTGAAAATGTGCTTGACCTTGGTATAGGGAATGAGCGCGATGAAGAGGAGCGCGAGCAGCCCATGAAACCACCACAGGCCGAGGCGCAGCACGCCGCCGCCGTGTGCGCCGAGGCCGGCGGCCTCGAGGAGCGCCGCAAGCGCCGCGCCGACGGGCGACCACCAGCGCGTGTCCCACACATCCGGCCGCTCGTGCAGCCACACGAGGCGGGTGGCCTCGAGCAAGTACCCCGTGAAGCCGATGACGAGCAAGGTCCAGAGAAACGCCCAGTCTTCGCGCCGATACTGCGGCCGGTCGAAATCCGGATCGCCGGGCACGCGATCGGGCCGTGCGTAATCGAGCTTCGGGAGCTTGAGCCAGCCGCGTCGATACATCATGTAGACGAGACCGCCGAGGAGCGCGACGCCCGCGACGTCGAGCACGAGCGAGAAGACGAGATAAAACGACCCCTGCCAGAACCGGATCCCGAAGAGCGGCTCGAGGATGTCGTATTGCAGCGTGATCGTTGCGGTGCCGAGGAACAAGAGCAGGAAGCCGTAGAAGATCAGTCGGTGCGCCCCGCCCGCCGCCGGATCGCGGCGCTCGACCGTGCGATGGCTGAACACCTTTGCCGCCATGTCGGCGAAGCGGCTGCCGAGTCCGCCTTCGAGTCGCAGCGGCGCGCCGCGGCGGTACTTGCGCACCTGCACGTAGACGCCGTAGCAGAAGATCGCGATGGCCGTGTACGCGATCACGTAGAAAAGCCGCACTGCGGCTGTCGGGAACGCCTCGAAGAGGATGCGAGTGACGGCGTCAGTGCGGCTCACGGGCTAGGTGCGGCTCGCCTTCAAGTCTGGTACTCGATCTCGAAGCGCCCGCCGGGCAGGTGCGGTGTGCCCCACACGGCGACCTCGCGCCGGTAGGGGAGGGGCAACTGCGCGTTCGGCTCCTCGATTTCCCGCGCCAGCCGGTGCCCGGAGAAGGTGGCGTCCGCGATGAGCCGCGGCGCCTCAGCGTCGCCCACGAGGTACACGCTCTTGACGCCGTTCTTCTCCCACTCGCCGTGCCGCTGCTTGAGGTCCCGATATAGCTGATCGTTCGAATGGCGGCCCGTGACGAGCACGAGCGAGTCGAACTCCACCCAGCGGTGGGTCTTGTTGGGCTCTCGCGGGAGGTGCCCCGCGCCGCGGTAGGTGCGCTTCGATCCATCGCCCCAGATGTCATAGACCTGCAGCCGCCCCTTCTCGATCTGGCTCGCGAAGGCATTGTGGGTCTCTTCGATGTGCAGCTCGTGCAGGCGGCGCATCATGTTGGGGTACTCGAGCGTGAAGTGCATGTAGTTCGCGAGATGCACGCCCGAGACGAGGGTCACCTCGTGGCCCGCGAGCTTGAGCTTCTCCGCAAGGCTCGGCGCCATGAAATAGGTATCGGCGTTCAGCACCACCACGCGCTTGCCGATCGGCTTCTTGCCCTCGAGCACTTGCTCGGGCGTGAGCTGATCGGGCTGGGAGGCGTCCGCGCCCGGAATGGGGTCGTGAGTCAGGCAATTGGTGCCGTCGGTGTTCCACGAGGAGCCGGTGGCGATGACGATCTTCTCGGCGCCGTAAGCGAGCGCCGCCTCGGCGGTCATGGGCTTCTGGCCGAGCGCCACCTGGCTTTGCTTGTTTTTCTTCACCAGCTTGCCGATCTGCAGCTCGCGATAGTCGCGGTGATAGCCCCACTCGCCGAGACCCGGCAGGGTGGCGACCGCATTCACGTGGCCGCCGATCTTCGCCGCCGTGTCATAGAGATGGACGGTGTAGCCGCGCTCGAGCAGGACGCGCGCGCATTCAGCGCCCGAGGGACCCGCGCCGACCACCAGGATGGAGTCCTCCGAGCCGCGCTTCGGGAATCGCTCCGGATGCCAGCCGCGCCGGTATTCCTCGCCGGCCGTGGCATTTTGCGTGCAGATCATCGGCGGGCCGCCGATCTCCCAGCGCGAGATGCACACATTGCAGCCGATGCAAACGCGAATGTCGTCGTAGCGTCCCTCCTCGATCTTCTTCGGCAGCCAGGGATCGGAGATCGAGGGCCGCGCCGCGCCGATGATGTCCGCGATGCCCTTGGTGACGATCTCGGTCATCTTCTCCGGATCCGTGAAGCGGCCGACGCCGAGCACCGGCTTCTTGGCGATCTGCTTCACGAAACGGGTCCAGGGGACCTGGTGGCCCTGCTGGTAGAATCTCGACGGTCCCGCATCCTCGCCCCATTCGGCGATGTCGCCCACGTCGACGTCCCATAGATCGACCAGCGGATCCGCGAGCCCGATGAATTTCATGCCGTCGCGCTCGATCTCGACGCCCGCATCTCCATAGAGCGTGTCCACGGCGAAGCGCGTCGCGATGGAGCAATCCTGGCCCACCGCGCGCCGCACCTTCTCGAGCGTCTCGAGCCAGAAGCGCGCGCGGTTCTCGAGCGTGCCGCCGTACTTGTCCTTGCGCTTGTTGTAGTAGGGCGAGAGGAATTGCACCGGCAGGTAGGAGTGCGCGCCGTAGACATAAACGATGTCGAAGCCGGCATCGCGCGACCTGAGCGCGGCATCGACGTAGTATTGCTGGACGCTCGCGATGTCGTCGAAGTCCATCTCCTTGCAGTACGTGAGCGTCTCGAACTCGGAGGCGTACTGGCTCGGTCCGCGGGGCGTCGCGCGCGATTCCATGCAGGGCGCATGCGAAGCGCCATACCAGAGCTCGACGCCCGCGAGCGCGCCGAACTTGTGGATGTGATCGGTCATGGCGCGCAGGTTCCGCACATCGCCTTCGTCCCAGATCCGCGCCGACAGGCGGTGGGTATCGTCGGACTCGGGATGAATGGAGCAGTATTCGGTGTTGATGCCGGCCCAGCCGCCCTCGGCCTTGAGCGATCGATGCGCCGCTTGAAATCCGGGCCGGTCGGAGCCCGCGCCGATGCAATGCGGGACCTGATAGAACCGGTTGCGCAGCGTCTTCGGTCCGATCTTGATGGGCTGGAACAGGATATCGTGCTTTGGATCGCGCGCCATGGTGACAATCCTCTATGCGCTATTCGTAATTGACAATTTTAATAGCACGCTAGTTACTGTTGTGCAAATTAATTGCGTGCTGTGTAACACGGGCTGCCGCATCCGGCCGGCGGGCGGGATCAGAGGACGTCCTCGGGCGTGTTGTAAATGATGATCGACAGCATCCTGATGGGCACCTTCTCCAGGCGTTCCGGTCCATGCGCCACATCGCCGTTGAACGTCAGCGTGTCGCCGGGCCGCATCACGTAGGTATGCCGTCCGTGGCGGTAGTGCAGCACGCCCGTGAGCAGGTGAATGAACTCGGTCCCCGGATGCTGAAAGCCCGGAAACACCTCGCTGCGATCGTTGAGTGTGACGAGGAAGGGCTCGAACACCTTGCGCGGGCCGCGCTGCGCAGCGAGCAGATGGTAGGTGTGGCCGCGGCGCGTACCGCTGCGCACGGTCTCGAGGCCCTCGCCTGAGCGAATCAGCTGAGCGCCGCCATCATCGCTCCCGACCCGCTGCATCAGCACCGAGGGCGTGACGCCCAGGGATTGCGCCAGCGCGACGATGGTCTCGAGGCTCGGCGAGACCCGCCCGGTCTCGAGCCGACTCAGCATCGCGCTCGAAATACTCGCCCGGTGGGCGACATCCGCCAGCGTGAGATTCTGACTCTCGCGCAGGCGCCGTGCCGTGCGGCCGAGATCGAGCGCGGGATTGTCCCTGCGATCGGCCGGGCGGCGATCCGCGGATCGAGGCGCCGTGACGTCGCGCTCGACGGCGTCGGGTGCGACGCCGGCGCCTCGATCCGCGGGGGTGCCCCGGTGGGCAGCTCGCTTTGCGGGCCTGCGGCTCATGCGGTTCCTTGCGCATTACGCAAATTAAGTTGCTCCACAGTTAAAGGTCATGCTTATATTCGCACATAGCAACCCGGGCTCGCCATACGATGATTCTTGCTCGCATTCCCGATGCCTCATCGCCTAATCCGTTTCGGCTTGTCGCGCAAGCACCCGGAACCGCGGATGTTCACGCGCCACGAGTCGCTGAAAGCGGCCTACGACGTCGTGATCATCGGCGGCGGCGGCCACGGCTTGGCGGCAGCGTACTACCTGGCCCGCGATCATGGTATTCGCAACGTCGCCGTGATCGAGAAAGGATACATCGGCGGCGGCAACACCGGACGCAATACCACCATCATCCGCTCGAACTACCTCACGCCCGAAGGCGTGCAGTTCTACGATGAGAGCGTGCGCCTCTGGCAGGACCTGGCGGAAGATTTCGATCTCAACCTGTTCTACTCGACGCGCGGCCACTACACCCTCGCGCACACCGATTCGGCCATGCGCACCATGCGCTGGCGCGCCGAGGTGAACAAGCACTACGGCGTGCGCTCGGAAGCGGTCGACGCGGCGTTCGTGAAGCGCGGCATCCCGATGATCGACATGAGCTGCGGCGGCCATGCGCCCATCCTCGGGGCCCTGTTTCACGAGCCCGGGGCGATCGCGCGGCACGATGCGGTGGCCTGGGGCTACGGTCGCGGCGCCGATCGGCGCGGCGTGGAGATTCACCAGCAAACCGAGGTCACTGGCGATCCGCGTCGCCGGCGGGCCGGGTGGTCGGTGTCGACACGACCCGCGGCCCGATCGCGACGCCGCGGGTGCTGTGCGCGGTGGCCGGATTTACGCCGCGCATCCTCGACATGGTGGGCCTGCGTACGCCGATCTACGTGCATCCGCTGCAGGCGATGGTGTCCGAGCCGCTCAAGCCCTGGCTCGACCCGATCATCGTGTCGGGGTCGCTGCACGTCTATGTGTCGCAGACCGCGCGCGGCGAGCTGGTCATGGGCGCCTCGCTCGACCCCTACGAGCTGCACAGCACGCGCTCGACGCTCGATTTCGCCGAAGGGTTGAGCGCGCACATGCTCGATATGTTCCCCTTTCTGTGCGGAGGTCGAAGGTCAATCGGCAATGGGCCGGGCTCGCCGACATGACGCCGGACTTTGCGCCCATCATGGGCGTGACGCCGGTCGAGGGCTTCTACCTCGACGCCGGCTGGGGAACCTGGGGGTTCAAGGCAACGCCGGTGTGCGGCAAGACCATGAGCCACACGGTGGCGACCGGCCGCAACCATCCCCTCATCGAGGGCTTCGCTTTCGACCGCTTCGCGCGCTACCAGCTCACCGGCGAGAAGGGCGCGGCCTCGGTGGGTCACTGATGAAGATCATGATCTGTCCGCTGAACGGTCCGCGCCCGGCGTCGGAGTTCGTCTATGGCGGCGAAGTGCGCCATGCGCCCGATCCGGACACGTGCAGCGATGCCGAGTGGAGCGACTACGTGTTCAATCGCTGCGGGTCGCCCGGCATCAAGCACGAGTGGTGGTGTCACATCGCCTCGGGCTTCTGGTTCATTGCGCTGCGCGACACCGCGCGCGATGTGGTGATGGCGACGTATCCGGCCGACAGGGCGCGCGAGCTCGCCCGCGTGGAGCCGCCGTCTTGATGTACCGGCTCGAGCCCCAGGCCGGACGAGTGGATCGACCGCTCGACGGTGCTGCGTTTCCACGTTCGAGGGTGCGCCGTGTCGAGGGATATCGCCGGCGATACCATCTCGTCCGCGCTCGCCGCCGTCGCGTCGCCGTATCTTGCGCCGCAGCTTCAAGTATCATCGGCCGCGCGGCGTGCTGTCCTTCGCCAACCACGACAGCAACGCGCTGTTTCAGGTCGACGGCGTCCCGAACGTGCGCGGCGATGTGACGCTGCTGCGCGAGGGCATGCAGGTCGCCGCCGTGAACACCTTCGGCGGCCTCGCGCGCGACCGCGCGCGAATCCTGGATCGTTTCGCGCGCTTTCTGCCGGTGGGCTTTTACTACAAGGCGTTTCATTCCAAGCGCTGGTTCCCTCGCTGGGAGCGCATGTTCCGCGCGATCACGGGCCTCGGCGACCGTGAGCTTGAGCGCGCCGCGCCGCACGACCCCCAAGCGCTATGGATTCTGCGACGTGCTGGTGATCGGAGGCGGACCGAGCGGCCTCGCCGCTGCGCTCGCGGCGGCCGCGGCCGGGCGCGAGGGTCACCGTGGTCGACGAGGCGCATCGGCTCGGCGGCGCCGCGGTGCTGAACGACGCGGAACGCCAAGCGCTCGATTCGCTCGTGCGCGCCGTACAGGCTTCGGCGCGCATCGCCGTGCTGTCCGCCACGGTCGCGGTCGGTTACTACGCGGATCATTGGGTGGCGCTGGCCGAGCCGCATCGCATGACCAAGATGCGCGCGCAAGCGGTCGTGTTCGCGACCGGGGTCATCGAGCAGCCGGCCGTGTTCCGCAACAACGATCTGCCCGGCGTGCTGCTGGCCTCGGGCGCATGGCGGCTGCGCCGAGCGCTACGGCATCGCCCCGGGACGTCACGTCGTGATGGTGGCCGCCAATCTCGAGGCGTACGCGGTCTGCCGAGATCTCGCCGCGCGCGGTGTGCACGTCGCCGCCATCGTCGATCTGCGCGCGGCGAGCGAGGCCGGTCCGGGTACGGCGGGCGCAGGCGCGGACGAGGCGGCGTGCGCAGCGCTCGGTATCCCGATCCTCAAGGGCTTCGCGCCCTACGAAGCATTCGCCGGCGCGGACGGCAGCGGTGTGCGCGCTGGCCGTGGCACCGATCGATGACGCCGGCCGCGTGGACGCAGCCGCGGGAAGTGCGCGGCGGATCGAGTGCGATGCCGTGCTGATGAGCGTCGGCTTCGCGCCCGCCGGACAGTTGCTGCTGCAAGCAGGGGCGCGGCGCGGAGTTCTCCGCAGGGCTGCAGCAGTTCGTTCCGCTGGATTTGCCGGCGGGGCTGTTTGCCGCCGGCCGCGTGAACGGCGTCTATGACTTCGCTGCGCGGCTCGCCGACGGCCGGCGCGCGGGCGCGCAAGCGGCCGCACATGCGGGCTTCGGCGCAGGCTCGGCTGCGTCCATCGAGCGCAGCACGCGCCGCCCCTCGCATCCGTTTCCCGATCATCGAACATCCGCGCGGCCAAGAACTTCGTCGACTTCGACGAGGACCTGCAGGTCAAGGACCTCGAGAACGCCGCGCAGGAGGGCTTCGACTCGAGCGAGCTGCTGAAGCGCTTCAGCACGCGTCGGCATGGGTCCCTCGCAGGGCAAGCACTCGCACATGAACGCGACTGCGGATCCTCGCGCGCGTGCGCGGCGTCCGCGTCGAGGAGCTCGGTCTCACCACGTCTCGGCCCATGTATCATCCGGTTCCGCTCAAGCTCCTCGCGGGCCGCGGTTTCAACATCGAGCGGCGCACGCCGCTCGATGCGCGGCACCGCGCGCTCGGCGCCGTATGGATGCCGGCCGGCAACTGGCGGCGCCCCGAGTATTACGCCGTCGCGGGCGAGAGCCGTGAGCAGAGCATCGAGGCCGAGGTCGAGGCGGTGCGCACCCAAGTCGGACTCATCGATGTGGGCACGCTCGGGAAGATCGAGCTGTACGGCCCGCAGGCCGGTGCGTTCCTCGACCGGGTGTATGCCGGCAGCTACGCGAATCTGAAGGTGGGCATGACGCGCTACGGCCTCATGCTGGATGAGTCGGGCGTCATCATCGATGATGGAGTGATTGCCCGGCTGGGGGCCGAGAGATTTTATTTCACCACCACCACCGGCGGCTCCGCGACCGTATTTCGCGAACTCTGCGCCTCAACGCGCTGTGGGGGCTCGACTGCGCGCTGGTCAACGTGACCGGCCATCGGGCGGCCTTCAATTTTGCCGGACCCGCGAGCCGCGAGATCCTGCAGAGCCTCACCGACGTCGACCTCGGCGAGGCCGTCGTTCCCCTATCTGGCGGCGCGCGAGGGATCGATCGCGGGCGTGCGGGCGCGGGTGCTGCGCGTGGGATTCGTGGGCGAGCTCGGCTATGAGATCCACGTCGCCGGCGTCCGGCGCCGCGCACGTGTGGCAAGCCCTGTACGAGGCGGGGCGGCCGCAAGGCCTGCGTCCCTTCGGCGTCGAGGCGCAGCGGGTGCTGCGCCTGGAGAAAGGGCATCTCATCGTGGGGCAGGACACCGACGGGCTCACCGATCCGTTCGAGGCCAGCGCACGCTGGGCGGTGAGCATGAAAAAGCCCTTCTTCGTCGGGCAGCGGAGCCTCAAGATTCTCGAGTCGCGGGGGCCCCGGCAGAAGCTGGTCGGCATCGAAGTCCTCGATGCCGCGCGTGCGCCCAAGGAATGCCACCTGGTGATCGATCGCGGCGCCATCGCCGGCCGGGTCACGAGCGTGGTGCGCTCGCGCACGCTCGGCAAGACGATCGGGCTCGCCATGCTCGCGCCGCCGCTCGCCGAGCCGGGGAGCGAGATCCGCATTCGCGCCGAGGGCGGCGAGATGCTCGCCGCGCGTGTGGTCGCCGTGCCGTTCTACGATCCGGGCAATCTGCGCCAGCGCGCCGGACGAGCCGCATGAGCGCGCTGTGCCTGGACGTCGCCGATACCGCCGCGCGTCTCGGGCTGAAGGGCCCGCGCGCCGCCGAATGGCTGGCGGCCGAGGGCGTTGCCGCGCCGGCGCGGGCCAATACCTGGAGCTGCCCGCCCGCCGGCCCGGCGTTACTCGTCGCCCGGCTCGGCGCCAGCGAGTTCTTTCTCGAGGCGCACGGTCAGGGCGCGCTTGTCTCGCTCGCCGCGGGCTTGGCGGCAGAGCCCGCCGGCGTCTATCCGGTGCTGCGGGAGGACTTTGCCTTTCGATTGAGCGGCACGGGGGCGCACGATGTGCTCGCGCAGGTCTGCAACGTGGATTTCGCGGGGCTCGATCTCGAGGCGCGGCCGGTGATCATGACGCTCATGATCGGTGTTGCGGTGCTGGCCGTTCCCGACGGGAGGAACGACGCACGGCAATACCGATTCTGGTGCGATCCGACCTTCGGTCCGTCATTGAGCGAGACGCTCGGCGCGCTCATCGTCGAGTACGGGGGAACAATCACAGGAGTATCGGCATGAATCGGGACCAGGCTCAGAAGTTCTTGGCGGACCACGATATCCGCTACGTGCTGGCGCAGTTCGTCGACATTCACGGCGCGGCCAAGGCGAAGGCGGTGCCGGTCGAGCATCTCGACATGGTGCTCACGGACGGGGCGGGATTCGCCGGATTCGCCCTCTGGGGCTTCGGCATGGGCCCCGAAGGACCCGATTACATGGCGGTCGGCGATCTGTCGACGCTGTCGGTCATTCCCTGGATGCCGGGCTATGCGCGCGTCATCTGCAACGGCGTCGTCAATCGAAAGTCCTATCCCTATTGCTCGCGCGTCGCGCTGCAGGCGCAGATCGCGCGGCTCAAGGAGCGCGGCCTCACGCTGTTCACCGGCATCGAGCCCGAATTCATGCTGCTCGCGCGGCGCGCCGACGGAACCTTGGGACCGGCCGATCCCACCGATGATCTCGACAAGCCTTGCTACGACTACAAGGGCCTGTACCGAACGCGCGAGGCACTCGATGAGATGGTGGCCGGGCTGCGGGCCGTCGGAATCGACGTGTATCAGATCGATCACGAGGACGGCAACGGGCAGTTCGAGATCAATTTCACCTATGCCGATGCGCTCAAATCCGCGGACAATTTCACTTTCGTGAAGATGGCCGCGAGCGAGATCGCGCACAAGCACGGCATGATCGCCACCTTCATGCCGAAGCCGTTCTCCAACCGCACCGGGAGCGGCGCGCACTTTCACGTCTCGCTCGGATCCGCGGCGCAAAAGAACGCCTTTCACGATCCGAACGACAAGTCGGGGATGGGATTGTCGACGCTCGCCTATCAGTTCCTCGGCGGCGTGCTCGCGCATGCGCGCGCGCTGTGCGCCGTCGCGGCGCCGACCGTGAACTCCTACAAGCGCCTGGTCGTGGGTCGCTCGCTCTCGGGCGCCACCTGGGCGCCTGCATACATCACCTACGGCGACAACAACCGCACGGCGTGCGTGCGCATCCCCCACGGGCGCCTCGAAGTGAGACTGCCCGATTCAGGGTGCAATCCCTACCTGGTCTCGGCGGCCCTGATCGCGGCGGGGCTCGATGGCATCGACCGAAAGCTCGATCCGGGTCCGCCGCAGAACGTGAACCTGTACGAGCTCAGCGCCCTAGGAGCTCGCCGACAAGGGCATCAAGCTCTTGCCGCAATCCCTCAACGAGGCGCTCGATGCGCTCGAAGAGGACGAGGTCGTGCGAAGGGTCTCGGCGCCGATCTCGCGCGCGAGTTCATGCGCCTGAAGCGCATGGAATGGACCGAATACTCGCGTCATGTTTCTGAGTGGGAGACACGGCGCTACCTGGAATTCTTCTGACACGGAGGGTCTCGCATGTGCGGAATCGTCGGTCTTTTGGTGAAGAAGGCGGAGCTTCGCGACCAGCTGGGAGCCCTGATGGTGCCGATGCTGGTCGGGCATGACCGAGCGCGGCCCCGATTCGGCAGGGCTCGCCGTGTACACCACCCCGGCTCCCGACCGGCAGTGCAAGCTGAGCCTTTACAGCGGCGCGCATGCCGTTGACTTTCGGCGCTTGTTCGCAGGATCTGCGCGCGGAGCTCGGCGCGGCGCAGGAGCTCGTGGTCGAGGGCAACCACGCGGTGCTCGTGACGGCATCGGACCCCGACGCGGTGACCGAGTGGATCCTGCGGCACGCGCCCGAGGTGGCGGTGCTGTCGGTCGGACGCTCGATCGATCTTTACAAGGATGTGGGCGCGCCCGCCGACATCGCGCGGCGCTACCGGTTCGACGCGCTGAAGGGCACGCACCTGGTCGCGCACACGCGCATGGCCACCGAGTCCGCGGTGACGCCCGCGCATGCGCACCCCTTCACCGCCGGCAGGGATTTCTGCCTGGTGCACAACGGCTCGCTGTCGAACCCGCATTTGGTGCGCAAGCACCTGGAGCCGCTCGGCATCGAGTTCGAGACCGACAACGACACCGAGGCGGCTTGCCGCTTCTTCGAGTGGCGCCTGCGCGAGGGAGATGCCCTCGAGACCGCGGTCGAGCGGGGCTTCAGCGTGCTCGACGGGTTCTATACGTTCTTGATGGGCACCGATCAGGAGCTGCTCATCGTGCGCGATGCGTTTGCCTGCAAGCCCGCCGTGGTGGCCGAGAGCGACGACTACGTGGCCATCGCCTCGGAGTTCCGCTCACTCGCGCACCTGCCGCACATCGGGCACGCCTCCTTGTTCGAGCCCAAGCCGGAGGAGATCTACACGTGGCGAATCTGAAGCCGGTGCCCTCGATGCGCGAGTTCGACCTTGCCCGCGAGCCGCTTCGCGCCCTGAATCTCTTCCTCCACAGGCAAGCGGCCGCGGAAGGCGTGTCGCAGATCCGCGTGCAGAATCCCGATGGCGCTCATTCGATCGCCTGCGGCCTCGACGCCGATCTCGACGTGCAGATTCACGGGCACGTCGGCTACTACGTGGCGGGCATGAACAAGCACGCCGCGGTGACCGTGCACGGCAACGCGGGACCCGGCGCGGCGGAAAACATGATGTCGGGCCGAGTTCACGTGAAGGGATTCGCCTCCATGGCCGCCGGCGCTTCGGCGCACGGCGGGCTCCTCGTCATCGACGGCGACGCCTCCCTGCGCTGCGGGATCTCTCTGAAAGGCGCCGACATCGTGGTGGGCGGCAGCGTCGGCAGTTTCTCGGCGTTCATGGCGCAGGCGGGCCGGATCGTCATCTGCGGCGATGCGGGCGACGCGCTCGGCGATTCGCTTTACGAGGCAGTCATTTACGTGCGCGGCAGCGTGCGCTCGCTCGGCGCCGACGCCCGCTTCGAGGCGATGGGCGAACGGGACCGCGCCGCGCTGAAGAGCCTGCTCGCCGCGGCAGGGCACGGCCACGATCCGAACGAATTCAAGCGAGTCGCCTCCGCGAAGAGCCTCTACCACTGGCATGCGGACGCCGATCAGGAGTACTGAACATGAGCGGCATTCAGCGAGAAGAATCGGCGGGCTTCGACCGCTCGACCATCGATTACATTCAGCGCGCGGCGGCGAGCGGCCTGTATGAGATTCGCGGACTGGGCGCGAAGCGCCGGGTGCCGAGCTTCGATGACCTGCTCTTCCTCGCCGCCTCGCTGTCGCGCTACCCGCTCGAGGGCTACCGCGAGCGCTGCGCGACCAAGACCGTGCTCGGTACCCGCTTCGCGTCCCGGCCCATCGAGCTCGCGACTCCGGTGACCGTCGCCGGCATGAGCTTCGGCGCACTGTCGTCGCGGGTCAAGGAGGCGCTCGGCCGCGCCGCGACCGAGACCGGCACCTCGACCACGACCGGCGATGGTGGCATGACGCAAGAAGAAAGAGCCTCCTCCAAAACGCTGATCTACCAGTGTCTGCCCTCGCGCTATGGCTTCAACCCGGACGATGTGCGGCGCGCCGACGCCATCGAGATCGTCATCGGCCAGGGCGCAAAGCCCGGCGGCGGCGGAATGCTGCTCGGGCAGAAGGTGAATCCGCGCGTCGCGCGCATGCGCACGCTCCCCGAGGGGGTCGATCAGCGCTCCGCCTCGCGCCACCCGGACTGGACGGGCCCGGACGATCTCGTGATCAAGATCGCGGAGCTCCGCGAGATCACCGATTGGGAGAAGCCGATCTACGTCAAGGTCGGCGCTACACGGGTGTTCAACGACGTCAAGCTCGCCGTGCACGCCGGCGCGGACGTGATCGTGGTCGACGGCATGCAAGGCGGCACGGCGGCGACGCAAACCGTGTTCATCGAGCACGTGGGCATCCCGACGTTGGCGGCGCTGCGCCAAGCGGTCGACGCGCTCGATGACCTCAACATGCGGGGCACGGTGCAGCTCGTGATTTCCGGCGGCATCCGCAGCGGTGCCGATGTCGCCAAGGCGCTCGCGATGGGCGCGGATGCCGTAGCGATCGGGCAGGGCGTCTTGTTCGCGCTCGGCTGCAACAGCGAAACCTACGTGGCGGGCGGTGAGCACGTTGCGGCGCTCGATGACTATGCACGCTTGGGCACCGCGCCGGGTTTTTGCCATCACTGCCACACGGGCAAGTGCCCGGTCGGCATCACCACGCAGGACCCCGAGCTCGAGATGCGGCTCGAGCCGGCGGTGGGCGCGAAACGGCTGAAGAATTACTTGAAGACAGTGACCATGGAGCTCACCACCATCGCCCGTGCCTGCGGCAAGCAGGACGTGCATCATCTGGAAAAAGAGGATCTGGTCGCGCTCACCGTGGAGGCGGCCGCGATGGCCGGCGTACCGCTGGCGGGTACCTCGTGGATCCCGGGCGCGGCGCCGCCGCAACACCCCTAGCGAAGACGCGGGCTTCTTCCATAACAGTTATTTTTGTGGTAACTCTGCAAGCTGACCAATGTAAAGCGGGGTGAAAAAAACAGCTAGTGCAGTCAGCTCAACAAACTCTCCGCGACGACCCTTCGACCACGCGATAATCATAAAAGACGGGATGGACTATGGATTTACACTCGAAGCTGTCTTGCGCGATCGCCGCTATTCTAGGAAGCGGCGCGTGCACCAGTGCGTTTTCAGCCGATACGTCGGGTACGAATTCGGCTGGCGACCAAATTCAAGAAATCATCGTGACGGCGCAGCGGCGCACCGAAAACATACAAAACGTGCCGATCGCGATCCAGGCGCTCACCGGCGAGACCCTGACTGAGCTGAACGTCACCAATTTCGACGATTTAGTTAAATACTTGCCCAATGTGACGGCTTCGTCGGCAGGGCCCGGTCAATCCCAAATCTTCATGCGCGGCTTGAGCGTCGGGAATCAAGGGACCCAATCGGGCGGCTCGATCAACGGGTTTCCAAACGTAGCCATTTATCTGGACGAGCAGTCGGGCCAGCTCCCGGGACGTAATCTCGATGTGTACGCGGCAGACCTGGAACGCGTCGAAGTTCTGGAAGGGCCCCAGGGAACCTTGTTCGGCGCGGGTGCTCAGGCGGGCGTCATACGCTACATCACGAACAAGCCGAAACTCGACGTGACCGAGGGGAATGTCACCGCCGGGTATGGGGTCACGGCGGGCGGCGATCCGAACACCGATGTGACTGCGGTCCTCAATGTGCCGCTGATTGACCACACTCTCGCGATCCGCGGAGTGATTTACGATGACACCCGCGGCGGCTACATCAACAACGTGGCGGGCACGTTCACTCGTAACAACAACGATCTCGGCATTCACTATGCGAACTATCCGGCGACCGGTGGAGCGTGTCCGAATGGTCAGCCGCCCAGTCCTCCGCCAAATGCCGGCTACTGCGTGCCGCCCGGCAGCCCGTCGATCAGCAACGCAGCCCTCGTGGCCAACGCGATCAACCCGGTGACCTACCAAGGCATCCGGGTGTCCGGTCTCTGGGACATCAATAGCGACTGGAATGCCCTGCTTGTTCAAAGCTACCAGAGCATCGACGCCGACGGCGTGTTCTATCAGACGCCGAAGAGCTCGGATGGCGTACCGCTGGCTCCGCAGTCGGTCACGCTGTTCAACCCGTCGTACAACAAGGACAAGTTCGAGAATACGGCCTTGACCATTAATGGGCGCATCAGCGATCTGAAGGTGGTCTATGCCGGCGCGTATCTGGTGCGCAATATCACCCAGGAGCAGGATTACACCAATTACTCGCGAGGACTCTATTCGGACTATTACCAATGTCACGGTGCGGAGCCGACGCACGGCCTGGCTGCGACCTGCTTTTCGCCGAGCACGACGTGGAACGAGACCGAGCGCAACACGCATCAAAGTCATGAGCTTCGCGCTGAGCACGCCCGACGACTGGCGCCTGCGCGGCATCGTCGGGGCCTTCTGGGAGGAGTTGCAGATCGATGACCAGCTCAACTGGCTCTACAAGACCTTACCGGCCTGTACCGACTTCCGTGGTGTACGGCTGCTTGACGAATGTAGGCACTCCGCCGGGCACGAGCGTCAACAACCCCGGCGTGCGCAATGACAACACGGCTTTCTTCAATGACGTGCAGCGCGGCTACCGGCAGACGGCATTCTTCACGTCGCTCGATTTCGACATCATTCCCAAAGTGCTGACCGTCACCGCCGGCACGCGCTATTACCGTTTCGTCAATGACGAGAAGGGCGCGGTCGTCGGCAGCTTCGGCTGCTACGAGGCGGGTCCGGCTCCGTGCTATGCCTCCGCGACCAATATCGATGAGGAAAACCTGCATACGACTTATCAGGGAGCCAAGAGCCGCGGCAATGTGACCTGGCACTTCCTGCCGGACGCGCTCGTCTACTACACGTGGTCGCAGGGCTTTCGGCCGGGCGCTTTCAACCGCAGCGCCGGCTGCTACATCCCGAACGCGCAGGGAGTCAACCAGTACTGCTCGCCGCTCGCCTATGCCTCCGACAACCTGACCAACAACGAGATCGGCTGGAAAACCGAATTCTTCGACCATCGCCTGCAATGGAACGGCGCCGTCTACCGCGAGGACTGGAACAACGTGCAGGTCGCCTTCTTCGATCCGGGCGTCCTCGGGAACGTGGGCTTCGGGACCAACGGACCGAACTATCGCATTCACGGCGTGGAGACCTCCTTCGTCGCCGTGCTTACCGAAGGGCTGACCGCGCAGGGTGGGGCTGCCTGGAACACGAGCAAGCAAACCAACTCGCCGTACCTGGTCGCGAACAATCCAGCGCTGCTCGCAAATCCGGCGGGTAAGGCGGAATACGGACAACCGATCTACGACGTCGACAATCCGTACGGTCCCGCCGGCGGTCCGAGCGCGAACTCGCCGCCCCTGCAGTTCAACGTGCGCTTGCGCTACCAGTGGACGATGAACTCCTACAACTCCTTCGTGCAAGTGGGCGCAACGCATACCGCGCATTCGTTCACCCAATCGAGCGCCAACCCGACGCTCTCCTCGGGATCGAACGTGAGCACCACGCTGCTCCGGTTCGAGAATCCGCCGATTTCGCAGTTTGACGCCTCAGTGGGCGTCGCGAAGGATGCCTGGACGGCGGGAGTCTATTTGCAGAACCTGACCAATGTGATCAAGAGCACGTACACCTCGACGAACCAGTTCGTACCGGCCGAGACCATCACGAGGCCGCGGATGATCGAGGGTCAGGTTCGGCTATAAATTCTGAGTGCCGCGTTTCAGCGCGGCGCGTGATGCGCGATCCAGTGCCGGGCAATCGCTGGCGCGATTGCAGAGCCAGACGCCGTCATGTCGGCGGATGTGCTCGAGGATGCGCGCCAATGCCTCGATACGTCCCGGGCGGCCGATGATGCGGCCATGCAAACTGATGGTCATCATGCGCGGCTGCCCCTCCGCACCCTTGCGGTACAACCAGTCGAACGCGTCGCGGCAGTAGACGAAGAAATCCTCGCCGGTGCGCGAAGTCGCCGCCGCGCTGCAAGCGGCTGTCATTGGCATCGAAGGTGTGCGGAATCACCAGATGCGGGCGGCCGCAGATCCGTGTCCAATAGGGTAAATCGTCGTTGTAAGCATCGCTGTCGTACAGGAATCCGCCGCTCTCGACCACCAGTCGGCGCGTATTGGGACTCGGCCGGCCCGATGTACCAGCCGAGCGGCCGCCGCCCGATCATGCGCGTGATGATCTCGACATTGCGCGCGATGTCGGCGCGCTCGACTGTCCTCGGGAACGAACTGATAGTCGATCCAGCGCTGTCCGTGACAGGCAACCTCGAAGCCGCTGCGTGCGATCTCCGCCGCAGCCTCCGGATTGCGCTCCAACGCCATGCCGACGGCGTAAATCGTCGCCTCGACGCCGTACTCCTTGCAGCAGTCGCATGATTTCCCAGAATCCAACGCGGCTGCCGTATTCAAAATTCGATTCGACATTGAGGTTGCGCGCGCCTTGCGACGCCTCGCCGCCCACGTCCGTCAGTACCGATTCAGAGCAGGCATCGCCGTGCAGCACGCTGCTTTCGCCGCCTTCCTCGTAGTTCAGCACGACTGAGACCGCGATCTTGGCCTCGTGCGGCCATCGAGGATGGGGCGGATTTGCGCCATAGCCGACGAGATCGCGCGGATAAGGATCGTGGGGATTCATAGGCCCGCGCGGCGCTCCGCGGCGATCCAATCCAGGTACGCGTGCAGTGCCTCGCGCACCGGCCGGGGTTTCCAGCCCGTTTCGCAGTGATGCGCGATACATCGTAGGCGCCCCACATGCCGCCGTTGAGGGTTGCATCCTGCAGGATGTCGGCCTCCTCAGGGGCGGTGACCTCCGCGCGAAATCCCGGCACCTTTTCGGCGATCCAGCGCACCAGATCGCCGACCGTCGCCGCCTCTCCGGCGGCGACGTTGTAGGCGCTGTAGCGCAGCCGCGGCGCGCGCAGCAGGGAAATGATGGCGCCCGCCACATCCTCCGAATGAATGTAGTCCCCCACGGCATCGAGCGTATTGACGCGCACCCGCATCCCATCGAGCGCCATGTGCGCGAGGCGGTTCGGCACATGGCGGAAGTCTCGGCTCGCGGTCACCCGGTCCATGGTCCCGTAAACCGACGACGGACGCACCGAGGCGGTCGAGAGGCCGAACAGATCGCCGTAGCGTTCGGTGATCAGCTCCGAAGCCAGCTTGGAGATGCCATACAATCGGCGCGGCATCACGTAGCCATCTTCCGGCAGGGGCTCGCCGGGACGATCCGGTCCGTGATGCTTGTAGACGGCGCCGGAACTGACGTAAATGAGCCTTTGCAGCCGTGACAGCGTGCGTGCCCAATCGAGGATTGCCACGGTACCCATCGTATTGACCTCGATGATCCGGCCGGGATTCTCAGCTTCGGGCTCGCGCTTCGCTTCGGCGGCGGTACCGCGTGATATGGGCGTGATGGTGGCGCCGTGAACGATATGCGTGATGTCCTTGCCCTCGAGCGCCTCTCGCCAGGTATCGGGCCGCGTGACATCCGCGACGACCACTTCGAGCCGCTCGGCCACGGGAGCGAAATAGCGCACCGCCGCGGCATCCAGCGGCGCGGCGTCGAGCACGATCAACCGTGCGGTCGGGTCGGCGTCCAGCCAATGGCGGCCGAGCACGCTCATGACGAATCCGCGTCCCCCCCGTGACCAATAATTTCATGGTTCCCGTGCGTCCCATGGCTACAGCGGGAAATCAAGCAACAGGCGCAATAGTGCGCGGGTTGCGACCTCGAAGTCCTCCATCGCCATGGCTTCGTCCGGATTATGGCTGCCGCTGCTCGTTGCGCACGAAGATCATGGCGGTCGGGATGCCCATCTTGGCAAACACGGCCGCATCGTGGCCCGCGCCGCTCGGCATCTCGAAAGGTTGATCGAGCAGGCTCATCAATCGCGCGCGCAGGCGTGCATCCATCACCGCGGGAGGCGAATCGCTGGTGGCGCCGAGCTCGAAGCTCACCCGATAAGCCTCGCCGATGCGGGCTGCCGCGCGGCGTGCCTCGGCCGCCACGGCGTCCATCGTGGCATCGGAGACGCTGCGCAGGTCGAGAACGAAATCGCGTCTCGCCGGCGATTTTGCTGGGTCCGTGCATCGCGGGATCGGTGTAAAGCTCTCCCGCGGTGAACACGAGATCCGCTCCCGCGTCCTCCTGCTGGACCCAGACCGTCTCCATGATGGTGCAAGAGCGCCACCGTCGCGGCGACCGCATCCTGGCGATACGGACGGTTGACGGCGCCGGAGTGGGCATACTGGCCGATGCAGCGCGCGTTGCGAAAGCGCTTGCACCCACGGATGCCCGTCACCACCGCGGCGGGCAGTCCCTTGGCGACCAGCGTCGGACCCTGCTCGATGTGCAGCTCCAGGAAGGCGCGGATCCGCGACGGATCGAGGAGGCGCCGCCGGCTGCGAATCGCCTCCGGGTCGAAGCCGCGCTCGATCAGCGTGGATTCGAGGGTGCGCCCGTTGTCCGAGCGCTTGACCGAGAGGCAGGCGGGGTCGAGCAATCCAAAGGCGCCGCCGCTGCCGATATAGGGGACGTCGAACCAGGCGGACTCCTCGGCGCGAATGCCCATGACCGTGAGATCGTACGCGGGCTCGATGCCCGCGCGTCTTGAGCGCGGACAACGCGCTCAAGCCGGCGACCACGCCCGCCGCACCGTCGTAGTTGCCGCCCTGAGGCACGCTGTCGAGGTGAGAGCCGATGATCACGCGGGCGGCGCGGCGGTCGCGTCCGGGCTGCGTCATCATGAGGTTGCCGATGGCATCGATCGAGATCTCGAGATCGAGGCGCTCGGCCGCCGAGCGCATGATGTCATGCGCGGCCTGCTCGCCCGATCCATAGCTGTCCCGTGACGATGCCCCGGCCCAGGCGGGTCGCGCGACTCAAGGCGTCGAACAGCGACGCCGCGAGCTCGAGATCCGGCTGCACGAGCGTCAGCCCGCCAACCATCCGCCGTCCACCACGAGATTCGAGCCGGTCATGAAGGTTGCTCGATCGCTCGCGAGAAAGACGGCGGCATTGGCGATGTCCTGGGGCCGCCCGAATCGCGGCCAGGGCGTGCGCCGACGCGCGTAGTCGAGAAGCGCCGGATCCATCGCCAAGCCGGGCTTGCCCGTCACGATCTTGCCGGGCGATATGCAATTGCACACGATGAGATCTTGCGCATACTCGACCGCGATTTGCTTGGTCAGGTAGATCGCTCCGGCCTTGCTCACGCCGTAGGGCGAATCGCCTCGTGTCGACACGATGCCGTGCTGCGACCCCAAATTGATCAAGCGCCCGCGTACTTCGTTTTGCGGCTCTTGCGTCAGCATCTGTCGAATCGCGCGCTTGCACCCGTTGAACATGCCGGTCAGATTGACCGCCATGACCTGCTCCCACTGCTCGGCGCTGGTATCGGCGAGGGCCGTGCCGGAATACGTGGCTGCATTGTTCACCAGGATATCGAGCCGGCCGTAGCGGGCGACCGTCTTCGCGATCAAGGCGTCGATATCCTCCCAGCGAGCCACATCGGTCTTCTCGAATACCGCCGTCGCCACCCGCTCTATGGATGATGTCCGCCGTCGGATCACCGCCTTCGATCGGCTGGGTATCGATATCCGCAATGACGACGCTCGCACCTTCGCTCGCGAAGCTCACCGCGATCGCGCGCCCGATCCCGGAGCTCGCTCCGGTGACGACGGCGGTTTTTCCGGCAAGTAAGCTGGTCATCGGCGCTAACCTTGACCGTCAGTTGTTCGGCACCGAGTAGACTTTGCCGCGGTAGGGCGACTTGTCGAGTTCATCGAGCGCCGTGACGTAGACGGTCTTCTCGTCGGGACTGAACGCGAGGTTCGGCACGCCGGGCGAGGGCAGCGTAAGCTTGCGCAGCAATTTGCCCTCCGCATTCACGACGAAGATGATTCCGGCGAGCGGCGCATGGACATCGCGCGGATTCTGGCCGATATAGATCTCACCTTTGGAATCGATCTTGACGCCGTCCGGATAGATATGACCGACGTTGTGGGTCAGATCGTCCAGGTTCACAAACAGGCGCCGATCGGAGAGCGATGCTCCCGGTCCGATGTTGAACTGGAGCAGCCGGTGCCCGTCGGTCTCGATGACGTACAGAATCTTGCCGTCCTTCGAGACCGCCACACCGTTGGCGCTCTCCACGTTGTCCGCTTTTTGCTCGATCGTCCCGTCCGCCGCGAGGTAAAAGACCTTGCCGTCGATCGCGGTACCCGGATGTCCCGAGGCGGTGAAGTAAATCCCGCCGTGGCCGTCCGGGGCAAAATCGTTCGGACCCACGAGCTGTGTTGCCGGCCTTATCCTGCGTATAAGGGGGGAGCGTTCGTCCATCGGCGGATATCCGGCCGATGCTGTTGCTGTCGTAGCAGGTGGTGAGAAACTCGCCCTGCGCCGTCGGGATGACGGCGGACGGCCCGCAGCCCTTCTGCGACCAGAAAATCGTGTTCTTCGCGACCGTCCCAGGTGGTCACCGAATTGCGGTCGTACTCGACGTAATACAACTTGCCGTGATACCAGATGGGTCCTTCGGGAAAGTGCGCGTCGGCATTGAGGATCTGGATCCCGTCGGCATGAGCGTTCGAAGCGACGGCTGCCGCAAGGACAATGCCAAGCCAATGGATCTTCACCGGAAATCTCCCCAGGTTCTCCGAGCGCAATCGATGGGCCTTCATGCGGTTGCGTAGCCGATGGCGCGCGTCTGGTCCGCGACGACGGTTCTCTCGGCCAACATGAAATGCCAAACCGCCCAGAATCCCGTCGGTGCAAGAAACAGCAACGCGAGGCGCAACGATGCGGCATCGGCCCCATGGCCGCGCGGCGAAGAAGTCGCTCATGATGCCGACCACCTGCGGGCGCGACGATCAGATTGAACACGTTGCCGACGAGGACCGACCAGGCGGTGAATATGGAGCGCATGTTGCTCGGCGCGAGGTTCAGCACCAGTGCCATGCAGGGTCCGATGAAGAAATAGATGGCGGGAATATAGATCCAGAACATCAGCTTCGCCACCCACAACGTGTGCGTCCAGTAGGCCAAGAAGGATGGAATGGTCGCGAATCCGATGATCGGCCGCCAGCGTCCAAAGGACGCGGCGCGGACTGACCATGTAAGGCCGTGCCATCAGCCACGCCGTACCGGCCGTCGCCAGTATGCCGCCCACCAAGTGAGCGTGTCCCGTGACCGCGCCCGCCTGTGCGACGTTCAGATCGTAGGTGCGCATGAGAAACGTCGGTGTCCACCACACCAGACCCCATCCCCAAAGAGAACACACGCCGCTCGCCATGATCACATGGAACGCGGCCCGCTGGCGCCACAGAAACTGAAGGGACTGCGATCAAGGAAGGCTTGCCTTCGCCGCCGATCGCATCGAGCCGTCCTCGCTTGGGTTCCCGCACCGTCAAGAAGACGAGCGTACCCAGGAGCAGGCCGGGCGCCCCGAGTGCGAAAAAAGCCGCGCGCCAGCCGAACGCCTGGGCGACGGCACCGGCCAAGTCAGCGCCCATCCATGCCCCGATCGGCGCGCCCAGCGCCAGCACCGACAGCGCCATCGTGCGCCGTTCGGCGGAAAGTAATCCGACACGATCGAGGTTGAGGGCGGCGTGCCGCCGGCTTCTCCCACGCCCACGCCGACGCGTCCCACCAGGAGCTGCCAGTAAGTTTGCGACAGACCGCAAAACACCGTGAATCCGGACCAGATGATGAGCGCTGCGGCCACGATATTGCGCCGATTCGAGCGGTCGGCGAGCCAGGCGATGGGAATTCCAAAGACCACGTAGAACAGAGCGAGCGGAACGCCGGTGAGGAACGCCGCGCCTGCATCCGTCAGGTGCAGCTCGAGGCGGATCGGCTCGAACACGGTCGTTACCACGTACCGGGCCGCGATATTGATCGCGTAGACCAGGCACATCACGATCAGGACATACCAGCGCTCGACGACCGACGGCGCCTCGGATCGCGTGATCACGACGGCAACCAAGTTATGTCCCCACGACGAGGTAACGGCGATTTTGACTTGGGTCCGCACGGCAAGCTGCGGGTCCCGAGCCATCGTGCTCGCTTGCTGTTAGCATCCAATTCGGCCGAAGCTGATGCGTCGATGTTATTGCGCCGGTGGTGATGTCCCTGATTTTCAGCTTATCACTTTGCGCGGCTCGTCGGCACGTGAATCATCTCGGACATAAGGAGGAGCAGCTTGAAAGCGATGACATGCGGTGAGGCCGTGATGAAGCTACTCTCGGCCTACGAGGTGGACACCGTATTCGGCATGGCCGGGACGATGACCGTCGAGCTGTATCGCGGCATCGCGCTCGCGGGGATCCGCCACGTGCAGTGTCGCAACGAGCAGGGCGCCAGCCTCATGGCCGACGGCTATGCGCGCGCGACCGGCAAGCCCGGCGTTTGCACGATCATTGCCGGCCCCGGCGTCACCAACGCGGCGACCGGCATCGCCCAGGCTTACTGCGATTCGCAACCCATGCTCGTGCTATCCGGCGCGTGCGCCACGCGCACGCAGGGGAAAGGCTGGGGAGCGGTCCACGAGCTCGACGATCAGGCCGCGGTAACCGCCGGGCTTCACCGCGTTCAGCGCCATGATCCGATATCCGGAAGAGCTGCCCGAATTGATTGCTCGAGCCTATGCGGTGTTTCGCGGCAGCCGGCCTCGTCCGGTTCATCTGTCGCTGCCTCGGGACGTCCTCCCGGTCACCGTCGAGGCCGACTGGAAGACCCGCCGCGCTCCGTCCTTGCCGATGCCCGATCCGGCGGCGATCGACGAGGCCGCGGATCGCCTCGCGCGGGCAAAGACGCCCCCTGATTCTCGTCGGCGGCGGCGCGGTCGGCACGCGCAAGCCACTCACCGACATCGCCGAGCGTATCGGGGCTTGCGTCCTTTCCACCAATGCCGGCAAGGGGATCCTGCCGGAATCCCACCCGTTGTCCCTGGGCTGCTCGATCCTGCAGGAAGCGAGCCAGCAGGCACTGGCCGACGCCGACGTGGTGCTGCTGGTGGGCTCGGAAGTCGGGCAGGGCGATCACTTCCTGCCGAAGCTCGATATATCGGGCGACATCATTCGGATCGACATCGATCCCACGGAACTCACCTCGATGTATTCCGCGGCGGTGCCCATTCAGGCCGACGCCCGTGCCGCGATGCTCGCCCTGTCGTCCGCCCTCGCCAGCCGCAAGCCGACGGCGCAGCGCTCGCAAGGCGAGATCCGGGTGCGGGATATCCTCGCGCGCAATGCCGCGAAAATGACCGACCTCGAAAAGCTGCACGCGCGCGTATGGAAGATACTGCGTTCAGCCCTTCCCGCGGACGCCATCGTGATGGGCGACGCCTCGCAGATCGTGTACTCCGGCACTTTTGCCATGCCGATGGAAAAGGAGCGCTGCTGGTACTATTCCGGCACGTATTGCGCCCTGGGCGTCGCCTTGCCGATGGCCATCGGCGCCAAGATCGGCGCGCCGCATCGGCCGGTGATCGCCGTCGCGGGCGACGGCGGCATCATGTTCACGGTCAATGAGCTCGCCACGGCGGCGGAAGAGCGCCTCGCGCTTCCGGTCATCGTGTGGAACAACGATGCCCTGAAGGAGATCGTGGATCAGATGGACCGGCGGCAGATTCCGCGCATCGGCGTGGAGCCCAAGAGCCCCGACTTCCTGCGATTGGCGGAGAGCGTCGGCTGTCATGCCACTCGCGCCGCGAGCGCCGAACATTTGGCCCAATCCGTGCGCGATGCGCTCATCGCCGATCGTCCGACCCTGATCGAAGTTCGACAGGACAGCCCGTGGCTCTGCGCCTTGAGCGGAGCTCAGCCCGGATGGAGCGCCCGGGGACGCCGCACCGGGTTCTGATCGTTGATCTCGTCGCGCGGCCGGTAGGGCGCCTCGAGGAAGGCCCGCTCGCCGGCATCGAGTCGCAGCGCGAGCGCCTCCACGGCGACGTCGAGGTGCGCCGTCTTCGCAGCACCCACGATCGGAACGTTGCGGTTGGGGCTGCCCGCGACCCAGGCCATCGCGACGTGTGCCGGGCTCACGCCGCGGCGCGCGGCGACCTCCCGCACGCGGCGTGCGATCTCCCGATCGATGTCGTCGCCGTAGAATTCCTGGTAGAGGTCGTGGGCGGTGCGCGCGGTCCGCTCGGCGCGCGCGAGGAAGCCGCGCGCGAGGGGACTGAAGGTCGTGACGGCGATACCCTGGTCGCGGCAGTACGGGAACATCTCCCGCTCTTCCTCGCGGTAAAGCACGTTGTACTGGCACTGCATGTTGACGAAGGGCGTCCAGCCGTTCATCACCGCCACGTGGTTCATCTTCGCGAACTGCCACGCATACATCGTGGAGGCGCCGAGGTAGCGCACCTTGCCGGCACGGACCGTGTCGTTGAGCGCCTCCATCGTTTCCTCGACGGGCGTGTCCGCATCGAAGGCGTGGATCACGTAGAGGTCGACATAGTCGGTACCCATCCGCGCCAGCGACCGGTCGATCGCGGCCGCGATGTGCTTGCGCGACAGGCCACGATCGTTCGGGTCATCGCTCATCGGGTAGAAGACCTTGGTCGCGAGCACCAGATGCTCGCGTGCACTCATCCTGAGCAGGTTCCGGCCGACGACCTCCTCGTTGCGGCCGGTGGAATACCAGTCGGCCATGTCGAAGAAGGTGATACCGAGGTCGAGGGCGCGCCGCAGGATGGGAATCGAATCGTCCTCGTCGAGCACCCAACCCTTCCAGGCGGAGCTGCCCATCGACATCGTGCCGAGGCAGAGCTGCGACACCTTGAGACCCGTCTGCCCGAACCGGATGTAATCCATGCGTTTATTCCGTGACGTTACACGCGCCAGCGGCGTTGCTCCTCGACCGGCAGATCGTAGCCGGACAGGAAGAGGGCGAACCGCTCTGCCTCGGCCGCGGCGTCGCCGTCCGGCCGGATCAGATAGCGGGGCGGCAGCGCGACGCCCCGGTGCCGCAGCAGCGGAGCCAGCCGGCGCCAGTGGAGGCCGCCGCCGGGCTCCCCGCGCACGCCGACGGCCACGACCGCATAACCGTGGTGCGCATATTCCGCGACTTGATCGGCGATCACGGCGAGCAGCACGCCATGCTCACCCGGCGGGGGGAGCTGCAGCACACCATAGCCGCCGGTCGCAAGGATGCCCAGCACGTCGGGCAGCGCCGCGCGGGCGCGATCCGGCGGATTGACCAATGCGTCGGGCACCAGCGCCATATGCCAGCCGCGGGCATCGCAGGTCACGGTGCAGAATCGTCGCCATGCTCGCCTGCAGCGACCTCGCGACTCTCGAGGAATTCTTCCAGGTCGCGGCGGGAGCCGGCCTCATCGAAGCGGCCCATGTCCAGCGCCCAGCCCGTGGCGGGTAGAGGCGGCAGGCCACGGCGTTTAAGTTCTGCCTCCAGCTCCTCGATCCACACGCCCGCGTCGCGCCACGATTTCCCAGTCGTCGTCGGGCCTGTTGGGCCGCCCACCCCAATCGGGCTTGCTCGACGTAAAGCGCACGCCGGTCGATGGGCTGCCGTCGAGCCCGATCAGAATCACCTCGTCGCCGCGGCGCAGATGCTGCTCGATCAGCGGCGCGATGCCCTGTGCGAGCCGCCGGCAGTGAGCTCGATACGCCGGCGTGTCATATTGCTCATAGACGGCCCACCAACGTCGCGCACCGGCGAACGCAAGCTCAGGGCAGGGCAGCTGCAGCAGCAGATATCCCCGGCTGCGCAGCGCCTCCACGACCGGACTGACGACGCCACGATAGCGGGCGCCCTCGCAGACTTTGGCGTTCTGATTCAAGAGGCAGTGGGCAATCAGCGCCACCTTGCGCGGGGCATCCGGCTCCGCCGCGGGTATCTGCCCCTCGATGGCGCGCGTCACCGGTTGCTCCTTGTGCATGGGAAGAGTTTATCGGAATTGCCGTCGCAAGGTTACTTGCCGGGCCGCACTCGACTGCCACGCATATACAATGTGCGGCGAATTTGCGACGGGGAGATCTCTATGCGCCTTGGGATTTACATGACTGTCCGCCTGCTTGCCGTTGCCATGCTCGGCGCTTCGGCACTCTCCTCGCCCGCGAGGGCATCGGACCTCGCGCCCCCGCCCAAAGTAACCAGTCCGCGTCTCTATGTATTCGACTGTGGCACCCTGGTCTACAACAAGCCCGAGGATTACAACCTGAAGCGCGATGAGGTCAAGGACAGCAATATGGGTGTCACTTGTTACCTCGTGGTTCATCCGAGGGGCATGCTGATCTATGACACGGGCCTGAATGACCGATTGGTCGGCAGACCACTCTACGAGAACGTAACCGACGGCTACGCCCAGATCAAATTCAACACGCTGCGCGGGCAGCTGGCCGACATCGGCGTCACGCCTTCCAAGATCGACTACCTGGTGCTGTCGCATTACCACTGGGACCATATCGGCAATGCGGATGACTTCGCCGACTCGACGTGGCTTGTCTACAAGGGTGATCGTGACCAGATGTTCAGCCCCGCGGCGCGCGCCTATCCCTGGTTCAGCCAGTATTCGGCGTTGGAGAAGAGCAAGACGGTGCTGCTCAGCGGCGACCATGACGTCTTCGGGGACGGCACGGTGGTCGTGCTCGCAACGCCGGGACATACGGAGGGGCACTGCTCTTTGCTGGTGCGCTTGAAGAACACCGGACCCGTCGTGCTCTCAGGTGACCTTTACCACTATGCGGAAGAGCGCGACCTGAAGCGCATGCCGGACGAGGAAAAAACCACCGGCACAGTTGAGTCACGTCAGAAAGTCGAGGAACTGTTGCGGCGAACTGGAGCGCAGCTGTGGATCGGCCACAGCATGGAATTCTTTCGCACGGTGCGTAAGTCGCCATCCTGGTACGACTGATCGGGAACCAGGACTCGAGACCGGACTACGCAGCCGTTCGGGCTTTAAAAAGATCCTGTGGTCTGATCGAGGACGCCGAGGCGAACGCCTCTGGTTTCCGGCGCCCAACGCAGACAAACGAGTGCGCCCAACACCAGCACGCCGACGCACGCGGCTAGCGAGGTGCGGACCCCATAATGTGCGACGATGATGGGCAACAGAAATGTGCTCACCGCCGACCCGACGCGGCTCGCAGCGACCGCAAGGCCGATGCCGGACGCGCGCAGGTCGGTGGGAAAAAGTTCCGGCAAGTACACGTAAACCAGGTTTGATGCCGCGGACAGAACACTCGCGAAGATGGCGAACAGCAGGATCAGCGCCCAGGCCTGCGCATGGGACCACAGGGCCAAGATGAGCATGGCGGCTGCCGTGATGCTGAAGCTGCCGATCAAAAAGCTTCGTCGCGACAGCCGATCGACGACGATCAACCCCGCGATCGCGCCGGCCAGCAGCGCGAGGTTGTAGATGACGCCGCCGAGATGTCCATTCTCGAGCTTCATCGCGGACATCACCTGCGACACGAACGTGCCCAAGGCGAAGTAGGGGACGACCTGGCAAGTGAAGAATGCGCAGGCGACGAAGGTACGGCGGCGCCACGCCGGCGAGAAAAGCTGCCGCCAACGCCCTCGAGTGGCCGGCACCGGCGGCAGAGTTACGGGAGGGCGGATATCCTCGCCGAGCGCCTGGCGCACGACGTTCGCGGCGGCTGGGGCCCGGCCGTGAGTCACGAGCCACAAGGGCGACTCAGGCATCGTGAGCCGCAGCGGCAGCACCAGCAGACACGGGATTGCGCTCGTGAGCAGCATCCAGCGCCAGCTGTCGGTATGCGCGCCGGCGAGCGCGAAGGCCACGACGTAGGCACACGCATAACCGGCCGCCCATGCGACGGAAAGAGACCCGAGTACTCGACCGCGCAGCCGGCGGGGAGTGAATTCCGTCAGCAGTGCCTTGCTGACGACATAGTCCGTGCCGAGCAGAAAACCGATGGCGAGGCGCAGTGACAGCAGCTCCGCGGCGGAGTGAATGAACCCCTGCAGCAAGGACAGCGCACCGAGCACCGCCATGTTATAGGCGTATATCGGGCGTCGTCCGAACCGATCTGCCGCGGGTCCCGTGAGCAGTGCACCGGCGAATAAGCCAAAGAGCGATGCCCCACCGAGGAGTCCCATCCAGACGGGCGTCAACGCCAATCGCGGCGCTGCGTAGCCCAATGAGATGCCGATGATCCCGAGACCGAAACCGTCGCTAAATACACCGCCCACGCTGGCGATGGCAATCCGCAAGTGAAACGGACGCAGCGGCGTTTCGTCGTAGTCGACCATGTCGTCTCGCGGTGTTTACTGCTTGTTAATGAAGTTATTGCGCGGCACGCCCGGCCTCGTCCACAGGCCGCGGCCGCCTCGCCCACAGGGAAGCGTGCCAGAAGGGAGGTAAGAAGTCCTATCTGATCCGCCGTCAGACAGGGACGCGGCGTCTCACTCAGACGGCAGGGAACTGAGCATCGACCCTCAGGCCATCCGGCAGCCGACACTCACCGCGCGCTCCGCCGGCCATGCCATCGACCGGTCTCATCAGCTCCAAGCGGCATCGGATTTGTTCGCCATCCGATCCGCTGAGGTCGGCCACCACGCGCCCGCTGTAATGCGGGACGTGCTGGAGCTCCGGACCCACGTCGTAGAGACCGTCCTGACGCCAGATCGGGCCCTGTGAACCGAGTTCATCGGTCAAAGTGCTCGTGACCTGGAAGAACCGACCCGTGAAGGTCTCTCCGTTCGCGAGCGTTGCGGTTATGGAGCCCGCAACATTACCGGAGCTGGTCCAGCTGAATTTCACCGGGCTTGTGCCGGATACCGCAGATCCGGAGCCGCTCCTCATCGTGGCACACCCCACCGCCAGTCCGGCGACCAGCAGCACTCCAGCTCTCGAAGTTATCCATGCCATGTTCAATCCCCAGTGGCCCACGACCCGACCCACGATGTGCTAGGAGGCATGCGTCATTTGTGCAGGTCGTCGATCCATCGAATCAGCTCAGGCGTTTCCACGCCCTCGATCTCGAGGTTGAACACGAGACCCTTCTGGCCGCTGCGCGCCAACACGCACTGCAGCTGCAAATCGGGGCTGGGATTGATCTCCTGATGCGGAACGTAGGGCGGCACGTAGATAAAATCGCCGGCAGCAGCCTCGGCTTCGAATTCCAGACGCTCGCCCCAGCGCAGTCTTGCGACTCCGTTGAGAACGTAAATCACGGTCTCCAGGTCGCCATGGTGATGGGGGCCGGTTTTCGCCTTGGCGTCAACCGTGAAGGTGCCGGCCCAGAGCTTCGTCGCTCCCGTGTTCTGAGTCGTCACCGCCGCGAGGCGATGCAAACCCGGCGTCTGGGCGACATTGGAATCGAATTCCCTGGGGTGGATGATCCGTACACCATCCGATCGCCAACGGGTCGATGCGCTATTCATGGCTGCTGCCGCGCACGCCAAAGCGCGGGAGGATTGCCGACAAATTTGCGGAAACATCGGCTGAAGTGCGCTTGATCCGCGAAGCCGCACTCCGCCGCGATCTGGCAAAGCGGGTCGCTGGACATGGTCATCAGGTTCTGAGCACGTTCAATTCGCATTCGCCTCACATACTGGCCGGGCGTGCAGCCGAAACTCGCTTTGAATGTGCGATTGAACTTAGATTGGCTGAATTGCGTCACCCGGGCGAGATCTCCCATGCGGATCTTCGCATGGAGGTGCACGGCCACGTAGCCCTGGACGCAGCGCGCCCGCCAAAGCTCCATGAAATTGCGCCTTCGCGTCGTAGTCACGCTCGTCGAATACGCTGGGTCGTCGGTGCAGTGCGTCTCATGCAGCATGGCTCAACCTCTGCGCATGATGCTGCGCCACCCAAGAATGCGTCGGTCGTGTCCATTCCTGTTCGGCCATGCATCGATTGAGCGCGAGCCACTGCGACTCGCAATACCACGGAGGCGGGTACGCGCGCGGTCGTCGAGCGCGAGGCCGAACGTGGCATGAAGCCTCCGCCCGGGATGTGTCGGCGCAGCGGAAGGACGGTAGTTGGTGCGACATGGCATGAAGTCTCGCGGTGCTGGTCGGTGCGCTGGAGGCTAAGGTTTTGCGGACGCAGCCGCCTGCTCATCTTTGGCGTGAATTGAGCGAAATTGCGGCAGTCTGGCCGTGGGTGAGGGTCTGACGCCTGCTTGACGGGGGCCTGTTCGGGTGATACTCAAGTCCGGAACGAGAAATGAGAAGGGATAGAAGCACCCGTTCGGCGCCGCGACAATCAGCGGAGGGAGTCACGCAACTTGGCCATCGGCTCAACCAAGCCGTTCGGGTGGTGCGCGCGGTGCGGCGCACTCGTGAGCGCATCGGTCCTTCTCGGGCCGCCCGCCGCCGTCGCCGCGGTTGATACATCGCCCGTGGGAGCCGGCCTCGAGGAGATCATAGTCACCGCCGAGCGGCGCGAAGAGAGCCTCGACAAGGTTCCGATCAGCGTCATGGCGATTACCCAAAGAACGATGGACGATTTTCACATCGAGAATCTCACGGATCTCGCGAGCATCACGCCCGGTCTGATCGTCTCGACGCCGCTCGCCGATCAGCAGGACAATGGCGACGTGGCGATTCGTGGCATCTTCAGCGGCGGCAACGCGCCGACCACGCAGTTCTACATCGATGAAACACCCGTTGCCATCCGCACCTTGCCCGGCGCCGGACCATCGAGCAGCCCGCGCCCCGAGATCTTCGACCTGGATCGAGTCGAGGTATTGCGGGGACCGCAAGGCACGCTGTTCGGTTCGAGTGCCATGGGCGGTGCCATCCGCTACATCACCCCGCAGCCCGATCTAGAGCGGGCAAGCGGTTACGCGAAGGTCGAGGGCAGCTATACGGAGCGCGGTGACCCGGGCTATGAAGTAGGCGTCGCATATGGCGCGCCGATCATTACCGGTAACCTGGGATTCAGAGTGAGCGGCTGGCTGCAAGAGGAGGGCGGATGGATCGACCACGAGGATCCCTATACCGGAGATATCTTTCGGCGCAACGCGAACCATGGAGACGGCTACGTGATTCGGCCGGCGCTAGCCTGGGGTCCGGCCGATGGGCTTGCGATCACGCCGGCGTTGTTCCTGCAGCGTACCCATACGGACTGGCCGAATACCTACTGGCTGAACTATTTGCCGGTCACCGAAAGCAGTGCGCATGTCTCGGGGGTCGAGGGCGGGGAGCCGTGGACGGACATTTTACGGGTGTCGAGCCTGGCGATTAAGTACAACTTCCTCGGCATCGCGTTCCAATCGGACTCCTCGTACCTCGATCGGGACTCCACCGCCTACAACGATTTCACGCACCAGGCGGAGGATATCTTCGCCGGAATGCCGTTCGTCCCGGGGCTTTCGCCTGCATACAGCAATATATTGCACGACATCTCTTACACGCGTGCCTTGCAGCAGGAATTTCGCCTGTCATCGACGGATCCGACCGGCCGAGTGAGCTGGGTCGCCGGTTTGTATTACCGGCATTCGGTGCAGAATCTGACGCAGTATTGCGGGCCGGGCGGGTTGGACGAATTGACCGAGGCGATCGACGGCAAGACCACGTATCAGTTCACCGGATTTCAGAACTACGTGCAGAACGGCGTCACTTACAATTGCTTCACGAACTTTCAGGCGATCGATGTATCGGAGGCGGCGTTTGGCGAGGCCAATGTTCGGATCATCGGCGGTCTGCAGTTCAACGTCGGCGTACGGGTGGAGCATGCGGCGGTCGAGCACCAGCAGGAAACCTCAGCTGGACCGAGCGATGGATTGACCTTTGCCACCGCTATCTTGCCGGATCAGGTCGGAAATCCGGTGACGCCGAAATACGGTCTCACCTACCAGATCAATGAACATGACATGGTGTATGTGAGTGCGGCCAAGGGCTACCGGGCAGGCGGGGGCAACGGCGCCACGTCGGTCGGCAATACTCTCTGTACACCCTCGCTGAACGCGCTGGGATTGTCGGGGGTGCCGCCCTCGTTCGGCTCCGACAGCCTGTGGAGCTACGAAATCGGCACCAAGGATTCATTCTTCGGCCGCAAGCTCGCCATCGAAGCGAGCGTGTACTTGATCGATTGGACGAATATCCAGACGCAGGTCAATCTGCCGTCCTGCGGCGAGGTATTCACCGCGAATCGCGGCAAGGCCGTGAGCCAGGGGTTCGACCTGCAAATAGCGGCTATTCCGGTGCCGGGCGTGAGGCTCGGGCTTAACATCGGCTATACGGATGCCTATTATCCGAACGGCTCCTACGGCGCGCCGTCCGGCGGCGTGACGCCGATCCTGAACGCGCCGGGTGACAAACTGGCGAATGTGCTCCCCTGGACAGCGGCGGCGAATGCGGAGTACGCACACGACATCAGCGAGCTCTGGTCAGGAGCGAAGGCCTATCTGCGGCTCGACTTTCGCTGGATGAGCGCGGCAAACGAACTCAATCCGGAGGTGGCCGATTATGATCCCTTGATTGGCCCGCACCAGAATCCCGCCTATGGCGTGCTCAATGTTCGCCTGGGTATTTTGCATGAGGGACTCGATCTATCGGCGTTTGTGAATAATGCGACCCATGAGGATCCCGCGCTTTCTTATTGGCACGATGCGTACGGCGACCCGCAGCTGTATGCGACCGCGATTCGGCCGTTCACGGCGGGAGTTACCGGCTATTATCGATGGTAGCCGATGACGCGGCGCAGCGCTTGGGCGGTCTTCGCCCTGTTGGCCGTGGTCAACTATGGCAATTTCTACGTCTATGACTCGATCGGGCCGGTTGCCGATTTGCTCCAACGGCAGCGCGGGTTCAACAGCAGTCAGATCGGCATGCTCAACGCCATCTACAACCTGCCCAACGTCGTGCTCATTCTCGTCGGGGGAGTCCTCGTCGATCGTTACGGCGCGGCCCGGATCACGTTGTGTACCGCGGCTGTGTGTCTCGCCGGCGCGGCGTTAACCGCTTTCAGCCCGGGCTTCGGTGGAATGGCGGCCGGCCGGCTCCTCTTCGGCATCGGCGCCGAAACTTTCAGCATCGGTCTGCTTGTGGCGATCGCGGAGAATTTCGCGGGCGGCAACGTCGCCTTTGCAATGGGCTCGTTGATCGGCATCGGCCGCTTGGGCTCGTTCTCTGCGGATATCTCGCCAACCTGGTTTGCCGGCGCCTACCGTCATGGATGGCAACCGCCGCTCACGATCGCCGCGCTCATTGCAGCAGTAGCGTTTACCGCCGCCGTGGCGTACCGGTGGTTCGACCGCCGCATCCGCGGCAACGCACCGGTCCGCGTGTCCGCCGCGCCCCGGCGCTTTGTGTGCGGCGACCTGCTCCGCTTCGGGTCCGCCTACTGGTATTTGCTCGCGCTGTGCGTGCTCTGGTACGCGGTGATATTCGCGTTTCGCAGCACGTTCTCGATAGAGTATTTCCAGCACGCCCATGGCCTCAATCTCGCCGATGCCGGGGCGATGAACAGTTACGTGTTCCTGGCGGCCATATTCACGACGCCGGCGTTTGGGTGGGTGTGCGACCGGATTGGCCAGCCCGCACCGATGCTGGCGTTCGGCGCGCTGCTCTTGCCCTTGTCGATCGCCGTCATGGCGCTGACCCACTGGAACCTATGGGTGGCCACCGTGATGATCGGCGTGAGTCTTTCATTGGTTCCCGCCGTCATGTGGCCGCTCACCAGCAAGCTCGTTTCTCCCGCACGGTTTGGTACGGCGCTTGGCCTCATGTTGGTAGTGCAGGAAGCGGGTATTGCCGGCGCCAACTTGGTGGCGGGCTGGCTCAACGACTTGACCGCGGCGAGCGCGCAGAACCCGGCCGGTTACCGACCGATGATGCTGTTCTTCGGTGCAGTAAGCACACTCGGCTTTGGCTTTGCGTTGCTGCTGTGGTTCGCCACCGGCCGGCGGCACCCTGAGGCCGTCGCTGATGCTCGCTAATGGCTAGAGCGTCTTTGCCGCCGCTGGATGATGGCGGCCCGTGTCTCCATGAACAATTTCTCGCAAACGACGGCAAGTGCGCGCAATCCTGACCGTCTATACAACCCTAACATCAGACTTATGAGCCTCTCACGCCGCGCATTCGTAGAGAGCAGTGTCATGTTGATCGCCGCCGTCAGTGCCTTGATGCGCGTCCTACACGAAGAGAGGGTAACTTCCTACACGAATAAAGGTACACACACTCAGAACCATTGGGAACAATCAAGCGGAAATTCACCGGACCGCTTGCTGGCCGACGCTTCACAGATGCGGGGAGAGAGGAATGACTCTAGGTCGGCTAAACCTAGCAATTACAGTCAGCGTTGGCGCCGGCGTCCTCGTTTGTGCCCTAGTCCTCGTGTGCGCCGCGGCCGTCGGCCAATCTCAGCCTTCCCAAGACGATATCGCCAATTCGCTGCCGTCGACAAATCTTTCCACTGACGGCACGGCGCGCAGCAATCTGCCGCGCCCCGCTCCCGGATTTGCCAATGCGACGGTCGCCGAGAACCCGTTGGCGCCCGACGCGAGAGCGGTTGGCGAGAGAACCTGCATCGCCTGCCATCGGCTCGAAGCGGATCATTTCACGCACACCTTTCACGCGCTCGGCCTGCACGTCGCCAATCGGTCCGACCCGCGGATTCCGGTGTGCGAAGCCTGCCACGGCCCCGGTTCGCAGCACGCGGCCAATCCGCTCGCGCCAGGGCTGATCATTGCGTACACCAAAAACAGGGGTACGCCGGTCGAGGTCCAGACGAGGACCTGCTTGAGCTGTCATGCGGGCGGTCCGCGCGATCACTGGCTCGGTTCCGTGCATCAGCGTAACGGCCTCTCCTGCAGCGACTGCCACAATCCGATGTCGAAATTCTCGGTCGAGGGCAGCATGGCGAAGATATCGATCAGCGACACCTGCGCGCAATGCCACAAAGACATTCGCCTGCAATTCAACCGCCGCTCGCACATGCCGCTGCCGGAAGGACAGATGAGCTGCGACGATTGCCATAATCCGCACGGTACGTTGACGAGTCCCTTGCTGAAGACCAACACCGTCAACGAGACCTGCTATCAGTGCCATGCGGAGAAGCGTGGACCGTTCCTCTTCGAGCATCCGCCGGTGCGCGAGAACTGCCTCAATTGTCATCTCCCGCACGGCTCAAATCAGTTGACGCTGCTGGTCGCACCGGTGCCGTTTTTGTGCCAGCAATGCCACATGATGAGTGCCCATTCCGGCGCGCTGCAAAGCCCGCAAGGGCTCAAGAACGGCGCAAATCCGGAACCGCAGTTGATTGCCCGCGGGTGCCTGACCTGTCATGCCAACATCCACGGGTCAAATGCGCCATCCGGCGCGCGTTTCCACGAATGAAGACGAGGCACGTGCGATGATTTCGAACCATGCCAAGCGATTCGGTGGGATTGCATCGCTCCTGCTCCTCGTTTCGGCCAGCGCGTGGGCGGACAGCGGCGTCGGGGTCGATACGTGGCGGGGCAATACGCTCGACCCGAGCGGCGGTCAGGCATCGGAGCGGTGCGATGAGGATGGGACGAGCTGGCTCTCGCCCGTCGAGCATCGATCGCCCACGGGCAATCTCTACGACTGCCCGGCGGAGCCGCCGATCGTGCGCGGAGTCGGTGACTGGGTGTATTACGGGGTGCTACAACTCGGTTACGTGAACACCGGCAATGATCGCTTTGCCTTATACAATCGCTACGCGGACTGGAAGGCGAATCAAGGGGTGGGCTCGGTCGACCTGCACTTCGAACGCCCCTCCGACGGCACCTACGCCGAGGTTCGCGGCAGCCGCATCGACGATGACGATCAGTATTATCAGGCCGTCTATGGACAAGCAGGAGCGTACAAGGTCCAAGCCTTCATCCGCGACATGCCGAATATTCTCTCAACCGATGCCAGGCCGATTTGGAACGGCGTCGGGAGTAATGTGCTGACTTTACCGCATTCGTTGCCACCGGGCGAAAGCACGTCCGCGCAAGTCGCCGCCGTATCGGCTGCCACACCCGTGCAGACGCTCGGGGTGACTCGCAAGAAAGAGGGACTCGATTTCAGCGGTTACTTCACGCCGCATTGGACGGGATATTTTGACGTCACTCACGAACGGCGCGGCGGGGATCGCGCGTATGGCGGCCCGTTCGGGGAGGACTGGCCGGGCGCCAATGGCGGGACCGGGGCCATTCTCGAAACAGTCGAGCCCATCGATGATGCCACCATCAACCTCAACACCGGCGCGCGCTACGCCGGGTCGCAGTGGCGCGCGGATTTCGGCTATTCGGGCTCTTATTATCGGGACGAGTACTTGAGCTACTCCTTTCAACAGCCCTTCTCCATTCCCTCCACAGCCGCCCCCGGACAGATCGCACCGCCCCTCAGCATCGGTCAGATGTCAACGCCGCCCAATAACAACTATCACAATCTTCATGGCACGCTCACCCGGATTACGCCGCTGAATGGCGAGGTGTCGTTCACCGTATCGGAGGTGCTCATGACCCAGCGCGATACGTTGATTGCGCCAACCAACTGCCAGGGGTACTTGGGCTACGGGACTCCCTCTCCCGGCAGCACGCAATTGGGTCCGCAGAACGTCGGACCGCAAAATCCCACCCTGGTCCCGTGCAGTCAATGGAATACGCAGGCAGCCCTCTCGCAGTCATCCGCCGATGTGAACATGCACAACACGCTGGCGCAGATGACGCTGGTGCTGCGTCCCCGGAGCGACCTTGACGTCAACGGGGGCCTGAAGTTCTACCGCCAGGCCTACTATAACGACTATGTGGCCTTGAACCCCTCCAATGGCGATTACGGTTATATCGGAGAGAACGGTGCGTACATCCACGAGTACGGGTTCCCGTTGGCGTACCTCAGCAGCACCTTTCCGGCGAACGCAACCATCAATGACGGTCGAGTGCTGCCGTATCAGCTCTCCATGGACAACATCAATGCCTACGGCGGCGCCACCTGGAAAATCTCCGAGCGTGAGCGTCTCGGGTTGCTCTATACACACGACGATTATCGACCGACGAGCCGCGAGCGTGATCACGTCGATGACGACAGCATCAAGTTGACCTGGGTCGACAAGACATTGACATGGCTCACCTTGCGCGCGAACTACACGTTTTTGCTGCAAACCGGCAGCATCTACAACACCGATGTCTACGATTATGCGTTCGTGGCTGCAGTGCCGGGATTCGCCGCGGCATACCCGAATTTCGCCGTGCCCCCCACGGAAGTGAACCAGCTGCGCAAATACGACATCGCCAACCGCTCCGAAAACAAGGTCGACTTGATGAGCACGATCGCTCCGCGCGATGACTTGACGATCAGCGCCTCATTTCGCGGCGACTGGAATACCTACCCCGCACAACTCGGCCGGCAGGGCTATAACACCCACGCCGCACAAATTTCCAGCGACTGGGTGCCCGCAGCCAACGACAGTTTCAGTGCCTATATCGGCTACGACGACTCGACTTTGCACCAGGCGGCCGTCGCCAGTAGCCAAACCGCGCCGTGCGCCAATCTCGGCTGCCCGTACTATCCGACCACCAATCAGTGGTGGAGCAGCGAACATGAGCGCAACTATTCGGCCGGCGCGACCGCTCGCCACCGCATCGACCGTACCACCTTCGATCTGGCATGGAGCTACATATACTCCCGCGGCACGATCGACTACAGCGCAGCCTCAGCGGGTGCCTTTGAATATCCGGACGAATTCTCGCCCACGGGGAGTTTCCCAGCGATGACTTACCGGGTGAACTCCGTCACCCTCGGCGCGACCGTGCAGTTCACCGAGCGCGTGTCGTTGCGTGTGTTCGATAAGTACGAAATCGGCGACATCGCCGATTGGCAATACAACGGGTTCAATCAGGGACTCGTGGTCGGCAATACCTTGTACACCGACGGCGGTCCGCAGAGCTACAGCGAGAACCTCGTCGGCGTCTTGGTGAACGTCAAACTGTGAGTGGCGACTTCAATTGTTTTCGGGAAGCGTCGATGAAGCGCGCATATCGTATTCGTTGCGCCGGGGTCAAGCTGTGTGCTCTCGGCATGATTTTCAGCAGCGGTCTCGCCTTGGCCGCTTCACACTATACGGACCTTCGCAACGTCGAGCCGATTCACGGCGACGCTGCTGCGGGCGCGACAAAAGCCAAGGTGTGCTTCGCCTGTCACGGAGAAAACGGCACTTCCGTCGCGCCAATCTTTCCAAGATTGGCCGGGCAACGCGTCGATTATTTGTATCACCGTCTTCTGACCTTCAAGCGAGCGAGCGCCAAGGATCCTTACTATTCGAAGTCACCGATGACGGCGATGGCAGTTCCGTTGAGCGATAGCGACATGCGCAATCTTGCCGCGTTCTTCGCGTCTCAGGAACCTCAGCCTGCCGTGCCGACGACGCCGGCAGTCAATCCTGAGCCGACTCCTGGGAAGGGTGAACGCCTATTCCGGACGGGCGACCCGGCCAGGGGGATCCCGCCTTGTCAGGGGTGCCATGGTATGGAGGCACGAGGCACGGCCGTCGACAAGGGGCCTTATTCGGTCTACCCAGTTCTTCGCGGCCAGTACTCGCCGTACCTGGTCTCCCGGCTGACAAACTTCCGGATGGGTCTGCCCCACGACACCACCAGCGATTTCATCATGAGCCACGTCGCACGCACGCTTGATGATGACTCTCTGCAGGCCATAGCGGCGTGGCTCAGCTCTCTACCGCCGGCGAAGAGTCTGTGAAGAGGTACACGCCATGACGCCGATTTTTTTCGTAACAGCCGGTGTCATGCTGATCGTGGCGCTGTTGCTGGTGTTGTGGCCCCTGCAACAGGCCGCCGCCAAGAGCATGAGCCGGGTTCGGGAAGCCGCCGGGAAGCTTCGGACGCTCGACGAGGCCCGCACCGCGGGCAGCGTTGGTGAGGAGCAGTCCGCGGCGCTGCAGGCGGCAATTGATGAACTGCTTGTGGCGACGGTTGATCTTGAACGAAGAGGAGCGCGACCGCGCATTTATACGGGAGTCGCGGTGGTGGTATTCGTGCCGCTAGCGGCAACGGCCATGTATTACTGGTGGGGTTCCCCGCACGCGGAACACTTTGAAGACGCCCACGCCGCCGTCGGCAGCGGCGCTGCGCCGCCCATCGACCATGGGGCTGATATGCAGGCGGCGATTGCCAAGCTTGCGGGCAAGCTTCAGCAACATCCGGAGGACGCGGAAGGTTGGGCGCTCTTGGGGCGTACTTACAAGGCTATGCAGCAGTATACGCAGGCACGCGATGCATTCCGGCACGCGGTCGAAGCCGCGCCGGGGGACACAGGCCTGGCGGCGGAATACGCGGCCGCCGGGACGCCGAACCCTGAGCCGCCGATGACGGACGGCACGGCGCCACAGTCCTGCCCGGTGCCGGGAGCGGAGGGTTCCTCGGAGTGCGGTGATGAGCCGCAAAGCACGGCTCGGATCACCGTGAAAGTGGCGCTCAATCCGAAATTCAAAGACCGGGTGGGGCCCAAGGACACGGTCTTCGTGTTTGCCAAAGCAGCCCAAGGCCCTCCAACGCCGCTTGCCATCATGCGGCTGACGGCCTCTCAATTGCCCGCCAGTGTGACTCTCACTGACGGGATGGGGATGGTCCCGAATCTAACCCTGTCCCAGTTCCCCCAAATCGTTCTCGGTGCCCGAATTTCGAAATCCGGCAACGCAATGGCCCAGCCCGGGGACCTGCAAACCCTGTCGGCCGCCATGACGACCGCCCAAACAGAGCCCGTGCAGCTGACGATTGACCAGCGTGTTGACTAACCGCACCCAATCGGCCGTGCAGCCATCCCAAGCCGAGACTCTCCTGTAGAGCGACGTAGTCTTTGATCAAGTAGGCGTCGCCTGCGATCCCGTTCTGCCGTGCTGAAAAACGCGCAAGCGGCTTGTCGTAGCGCTTGACATAATGATGGGTCGCCTCGAAACACGCGAAGGTCGACGCGACGCCGACAAACAGCACCACCATCAAACGGCTCGTTGCAGCTACCTTGCGGCTGCCGCCAAGGACGCAGCCGACGCCCGAAGCTCTTCATGCGCGACGCGAAGAACAGGCAACAGTCGATAGACCTTATGCCAATTGCCATACCTGCACCCCCAGTGCCTTGATTGTACAAGGCCGGTCCGTATTCACCCCGTGCGGCCTAGTCATGCGATGCGAGCAAACAAAGCACGCATCTTGAGCATGGATCTAAGTTTGCAGTTGAAATCTCGTCAATCCACCGTGGGAGCTAAAAATGAAAATCCTTCTCCAAACTGTCGTCGTGGCGCTGAGCGCCGTTTCCGTTGCCGCGGCAGATGAGGTGATCAGCAACGCGAAGGCAGCCCAACTCCTGGCTAAATATAACTGCCAGACATGTCACACAGTGCAAACCTCATCACTACCGGGTCCTTCCTATCTCGATATCGCGAAGAAGTATGCGAGCGATCCTCAGGCGATCGGCGACCTCGAGACCAGTGTTCTGAACGGCAGCAGCGGCACCTGGGGAAATAATGCAATGCCGTCGATTGATATTCCGAACAAAGACCTGAAAGCGCTGATCGTATGGATATTGCAGCTCATGCCCTGATTGGATATCCAGGTATGGAATTCTTCATCACTCCTCGATGGCTCCAATAGTTGTTAAAGGGAACCGCATTCGCCACCGCGTCTGAGCGCTGCGTTTACAAACCCGACTGAGCAAGCGATCATTAAGAGTGATCCTCGAGGGAGAGCTCGATGCAACCGAACCAGATCGTATCGCGGGATGAATGGCTGGCCGCACGCAGGACACTTCTCGCGAAGGAGAAGGCGCACATGCGTGCAGGAGATACCCTCGCTGCGGAACGTCGTGCCTTGCCGTGGGTGAAAATAGAGAAGAGCTACCTGTTCGATACCGCGGGTGGACGCTGCACGCTCGCCGAGTTGTTTGACGGCTGCGGCCAGCTGATCGTGCATCATCTGATGTTTGCGCCCGAATGGGAGGCGGCCTGTCCCGGATGCTCGTTCCAGGCTGAGCACATCGACGGGCCCGCACGGCATCTGAAACATCATGACGTGAAGATCGTTGCGGTCTCGAGAGCTCCGCTCGCCAAGATTCGCGCCTATCAAGAGCGCATGGATTGGGCCTTCGACTGGGTGTCTTCCTTCGCCAGCGATTTCAATTACGACTTTCACGTGTCGTTCACGAGGGACCAGATCGGTCAAGGTCGGATCGAGTATAACCTGGGCACGATCACAACTGATCCGAGGTATCTCAGCGAGGAGCTGCCGGGTGTCAGTGTGTTTGCCATGGGAGAAGGTGGTGCGTTGTTTCTGACGTACTCAACCTTCGCGCGGGGTCTCGACATGCTCCTCACTACGGATCATTACCTTGACCTGACACCTGAGGGCCGGAACGAGAAGGCCTATACGGCCTGGCCACGCCGCCACGATGAATATCCAGCAAAAGCGGATCCGAGCGTAGCTCTCGCGAGCTTTGCTGACGGACTTTGACGAACAGCAGCATTGGGAGCGGATCGAACGCTCTGCTGGTGGCCTCAGGGGCGAGGGTGAGACATCCGAGACGGTTACCGTGCTGGCCGCGTTTGCGGATACCTCAATGGCCCCAAGTTTATCGATAGGTGTAGTAGGGCAGAGGTGCTCCGTTGGCCCGAATGCTTGCGCCCAAAGAGGCGCCCATACCTAGCGGGCGCCTCACACACGGAGCATAAGCCCTCAGCCGGCGCGCGGATTCGGCACGCGCTGCGCTGACTGGCCGTCCGCGGCTCTAATTGATCCAGTTCCCGCAGCGTCACCGTCATCCTGTCTTCGCCGTGCCTGCAATGAAGCTGACAGTGGGACTAAAGTCCAATGGCGGTCCTCACTTTTTCCACTTGAATTGTTTCGCGAGTTTGCGGTACCCGAATCCGGCCAGTCGCACTCTTACTCTATCGCATAGGCACGAAATGGCGTGCTTGGGTATCTGTGGCGATAAATACCGACGAGTCCACATCAATCAGTGAATTACAAGGAGATTTGACCAGCAAACGGAGGAAATCAGTGGAGCCCATGTTTAGAAGCCTAACTTGCGGCGCCAGCGCCGCGAGCTGCGCAAAAACACCAATCAAGGGGAACACGAAATGAAACTCACTGGATCATTGTCGACGGCACTAATAATCGCGTCAGCGGTAGGGAGCTTTGCACCCGTACCGTCGACGGCACAATCGGCTATAGAGCCAACGCCATTTATTCTTGCCTCGAAACTGGAGGGACCTCGAGGATTAAGATTCGGTCCAGACGGTTATCTGTATGTCGCGGAAGCAGGCACTGGCGGAACGAAAAGTACAATCGGACAGTGCGTCCAAGTTCCTGGACCTCCGGGGGGGCCAGGTCCCGATACGGGGGGGCTGACCGGTCGAATTTCCAAGATCAGCCCAAGCGGAAAAGTCACTACCGTCGCTTCTGGGTTTCCTTCGGTCACCATCGGCCCAAATGGGGTCAATGGGACCATCGGCGTCGCCGATGTCGTATTTTTAGACGGTGCGCTGTACGCGCTGGTAGGCGGCGGCGGTTGTTCACATGGCAATCCGAATCCGAAGGACGCCAGCGGCATTGCGAAGGTTGACCTTAGGAGCGGTAGTTGGCACCTCATCGCGGATATCGGCGCTTGGCTCAAGACTCACCCGTCCAAGTACGAAAGCGCGGACGATTTTGAGCCTGACGGTACTTTGTATAGCATGATTGCCCTGGACGGTAAGTTGCTGACGGTGGAACCGAATCACGGACAAGTGATATCGGTGACCACAGGCGGTGAGATTAAGCAGGTCATCGATATTTCGGCCTCAGAGGGCCACATCGTGCCGACCTCGATTGTCGCTCGAGATGGATCCTTGTTTGTCGGTAATCTCAATTTGTTTCCCATCGATCCGCAGTGGGCGCGGATTCTGACCATCTCCAAATCCGACCAAGACGATTTCGATAATCTGCCGCCGGGATTGCAGCCCGAGCGCGGCCATCGCATTGTAAGTTCCAAAGCGGGCTTTACAACCGTGGTGGCGGTCGATTTTGGTCCAGAAGACGGCCTGCTGTATGTGCTTGAGCTATCCGATGGCGCGGGTCTTCCGACTCCCGGATTGGGGAAGGTGGTCCGAGTGTTGCATTCGGGAGCAATCGAGGACGTTGTCACGAATCTATCTGTGCCGGCCGGCATGATCTTTGGACCTGACGGTAGATTGTATGTATCGAACTTCGGCGCTGCCCCTGCGGGAATGGGTCAGATACTACGCTTTGATATTGCGCCGGGCTGGTAGCGAGCAACGCAAATATCGACGCACTATCTCCCGGTCAATTCGGTTGTATTTCTCAGGGCTCTTTATTCCACACACGAATGACCCGGCCAAGGCCGGGTCATTCACGGGGAACTCTGTCGCTGCCGGTCAAGCCTGGCGAAGTAGCGACTTTGACGCGGGTTGTGATCCCAAGCCGATCAGGGGTTTCGGAGATGGTTGCAGAAGCCACTCGTTTGGCTCACAAAAGCGGACATTTGAACTTGGCGGAAACCGGACATTTCTAAATGGCTGCTATAGTGCCTAGAGAGTGGGCATCCGGCGCCCTCAGGGATTGCGCCCTGAAGGTTTCCGGATGCCCCTCGCCGAACCCGGCGTGCGCCTTTCGTTACGCACCGGGCTCTCCCTCGATGTTGACGCATAGTGAGGACCGGGATCGGTACCCTGCCAATAACGCACGACACGGATGGCGGCCAGCGGCACGGGAACCGTACCACCGTCGCGCCAGCGCAGCGCCTTTTGGCGCGGCTTGTGCCAGCCGTACTGCGCGGCGAGTTTATCCATCTTGGTATCGGGGTGCTTCTTGTGGAGCCAACGCTTGATGGTCCACCAGACATAGTTATCTATGGCCGTGAACACACGCTTCGCGCCCCACGCATGACGATAGAAGTTTCCCCAGCCACGCAAAATGGGATTTATTCGCCTCAGTCGACTCTCCAAGGTCTCGGTGATCGTGCTCCGGTCGAAGAGCAGTTCAATGCTCCGGCGCAGGCGTTGCGAGCGGTCTTTCGGTATCACCAGTCGCGATGTCAGGTGCCGACGAGTCGGATGCCGTCGAACGCGAAGGTGGTGTCCGAGGAACCGCATCGTGCTGGTCACCGGAGTGACCAGCGTCTTCTCGGGCGATAGCGTCAGACCCATTTGGGACTTCAGCATCTCAGCCAGCGAAGACTTTTCCTGCTCGGCCAGTAACCGAGCTTGTTCAGGATCACGATCAGGCGAGGATACAAGGATGACGAAGTCGTCGGCATAGCGGATGGGCATGAAGACGGGAAGGCCGCGGCGTTTGTCGTTTGCACGGTTCATGGACGCGCGTTGAGTAATCAAAGCCGGATCGGTCAAAGCGGGAGTAGGGCGGCCGCGCTCGAGCAATTGATGAAGTCGGACGACGGCGGAGGTGTGCCGGAGATCCTGTGGCGAGATAGATTCCTTGCCTGTACGCTGCCTCAAATCGTTCAATACACCCGGTGGCATCGAATCTGAGATTCGCTTGAACGCGCTCGTCAATGATTCAGTTGAAAGCGGCCTATTCGACTGGGCGTTTAACAGGAACGAATGGTTCGGCCGACCCCGATAATTCTCGGCGTAGGACTGCACCAACGTCGCTGTTAGCTCGCTCACCGGAACCTGGCGGCGTGAATGGACGGTCTTGATCTGGGGCCTCGAATATCGAGGATCTGGATCAGATTCCGCATACTTGCTTTCGCGTACGGATAGCCAATGCCGCGTTCTTTGCTGTTTGTGGTCGTATTCGCTTTTAATCACGTCCGCCGGCAAAAGTAGCATCTCGCCGCGACGGAGACCTTGATGTAGCATCAGGACAAAGGCGACGAACACGCACCAGCGTTTTCTTGTGCGTTTAAACGGATTTTCAGCCGATGCCGGGTCCAGCGTTTGATAGAGCCATTCGACCGTACTCGCGGGCAGTGAACGAATGATTTCTGCCTGGACGCTTTTATGGACGTGTAACTGACTATAGAGCGTTGAGAGCCGATGAATTCTCTGTTCGATTCTCTGGAGCCGATCGTTCGATGTGCCGCTCGTGGAGAGCCAGGTGACTGTAGAGGTGACAAATGCGAGACCTGTCTGCCAGCGCTTCTCATCAGACCGAGTTGCGGTCGAACGGTTTCGAATCGACACAAACCAGGATTCGAGAATCTCGGCTAATGTCGCTTCGTTCAGGCTTCCTAAGGCGTCATCCAGAGCGTGCTTACCGCGCAGGCGATCGGCATGCGAGTAAAGATCATCTATGTAGCGCAGTTTCTTTGTGTGCGTCGACGTCGCAAGCTGGCCGGACGAAACTACTGACCAGATTGTTGACCAATATCTCGGCAGTCCCGATTGATCCGTGAGTAACGGACCATGAAGAGCAACGGGAACCAACGGGTTGTAGATCTGTTGGAACAAGCCAGCATCCTTGGATTGATGCAACGGCTAAACCTACCATTCAGGCCCTAGGCTGTTGTGGTGAATAACTGGTGGAAACGCCTAGAAACGCAACAGATTCAAACCTGCTATGCCTTCGCATAATGTATATTATGTTAAATTATGCTATTCACCAGGGAACACGTCAGTTGTTGTCGTGTCGCTGTCGTGCCCCATGGTTGCTGGCACCCTGCCAACATCCCTGAGCCTGTGATATCCACGAGGATCAGAGTCTTGAGGATCATCGGGCAAGTCCGAGTAATACCGTGAGCGCACGATTCAATCGCACCGTATCCTCGTCGTTGAGCTTTCCAATACGCTTACCCAGCCGCGCTTTCGGCACGGTCGTTACTTTATCGATCATGAGTCGTGAAGCGCTCTTCAAACCGTTGCGTTCGGTGGGCTCGATGAGCATACGTAATAGCGGCGCGTCCGTCGGATCGGTCGTGAACGCGCACAAGGTGATTGAACTCGTTTGGTCGAAACGGTCCTCTTGCACTATGACCGCAGGTCGTGGCTTTCCCGTATAGCTCGCTCCGCCCGCTACCGTCCAGACCTCTCCGCGTTTCACGCGATAGGCTCTTCGGAAACTCCGTCGATGAATTGTTGATCCGCCTTCGCGTGCTCGCTGGCGGCCACTGCCTTGCTGTAGCATTGATATGCCTCAAAGGTTACATGTAACCATATCATGGAGGATGAGGCGGTTCGGTATGGTCTGATCGACCGTGTGATGGAAAAGCGATAATTTTGCCGAGACACCAGACTACACAAACCACGATGGCGCCTGGCACACGTATCCCAAAACGGGTACAATTGTACCCTTAAAGAGGTACATCGGTCAGGTAGCAGATATGCCCGCAAACTCCGCCCGTATTGCCAATCCCTTCATCTACGGCCGTGTGCTGGGCAGCCAGGACGCGGCTTGCCCCCGCTCGACATACGAACGCGCCATCGAAGAGGCGATCGCCAATCGCGGTCGGCTGGCGCTGGTCGGAGATCGGCGCCTGGGTAAAAGTACGCTGGTGGAGCGAACCCATCAAGTGCTGGGCGCTCCGCTCCTGCACTGGGATTTCCACAAGGTCTACTCCGCTCAAGATCTGGTGCATCGCGCGGCCGAGGATCTGGAGCGCTTCGTGCGCGAGCTCTCCCCCATCGCCAGGAGGGTCACGCCCTGGCTGCGCGAAGTGGGCCTTGGCATCCAGGACATCAAGCTGAGCTACCACGGGGTGGGGGCGGCGCTCTCGACGCGCATGCCAACAGATCACTTGAAGCGACTGCTGGGGTATGTCGCAGAGATCGCCAAACGCAGGCCCTTCTCGCTCTTCATCGATGAGCTGCAGGACGTGGCCGACCGACTCGAGCCGCGCGAGGGCGAAGCGATCCTCGGGTTGCTGCGCTCGGAACTGCAGCGCATGCGCATTGCCTGTTTTTTCGCCGGCAGTTCGCGCGAGAGCTTCCGCTCGCTCTTTATCAGCGACTCATCCCCCTTCTACGAGTCCGCGCGGCTCCTCGAGGTCGAGCCAATCCCTCCGGATGACTTCGCTCGCCACCTTCAAAACGCGTACGAAAAAGGCACCTTTAAAGCCTCGCGAGAACTGCTTGATGTTCTGCTGGCAGTCGGTGGACAGTCACCGAACGATGTTCAGCACTTGGCACATGAGGTGTGGAATGCCGCCAAACCGGGTGAGCTTACCTTGCGCGAGCTGCGTGCGGCGCTACTGAAAATCCTCGGCGACATCACGCCCATGGCAGATGCCTGGATCGAGAAACTTACGCGCAATCAGACCCGTGTACTTCTGGCTACCGCACTGCATGAGGAGCTAGGCTACGCCACGGAGGCTTTTCTCTCCATCGCCGGTGCTGCCCATCGCTCGGCTGTCGTGAAGTCGCTCAAACCGTGCCTTGACGGGGTCGATCCCCTGGTGGAGAAAGTCGGATCTCACTTTCGCGTCCGCAATCGTTTTCTGCGCCTGTGGCTTTGTACCCAAAAGATTCTGATCCAGGAGCTCATCCCACAACTGCGCGAGGAGGGGCAGTATCGTGCGAACATTGCCCGCGTATGCCCGCAGCTGACGTTTGATGACGTTTGATTGAGGGCCTGGAATTCCCCGGAGCGGTCCCTCGGTCAGGCCGGAATGCCCGGCTCGGCCATCCTCATCATTGGGAGACTCTCATGCCATTGTTCACCGTGACGATGAAAGCCGGCAGAGCCGCTGACGAAAAAACTGCGATCTCTCGTGCCATACATGCAGCAAGCGTCAAGGCCGGATATCCCGAGGACGACATGTTCCAACGTTTTCTCTGTCTTGAGCAGGCCGACCTGAAAGTCGATCTCAACTATCCTGGTTTGCCGAAACCCCGAACGGAGAAGATGCTGATGATCGAAGTCCTCGTGTCGTCCGGGACTGACGCCGACAGGAAGACGCGTCTGCTGGCAGCCTTAGTCGAAGCGCTCGACGGTGCCGGCACTGATCCGAACGATATCATGGTGTTCTTCGGAGAGATCGATCGCGCCAATAGCTCGTTCGGCGGCGGTCGACTTGCTCCACCAGTCGCAAGAGTCTAATTCATTCGACAAGCCGCCACCGTTCAGGGCAGCAGCACAATCTTGCCGCGAATATGTCCCTGACTGAGCAGCGCGAAGGCAGCTCGAACGTCATTCAGAGGGAATGTCGCGGCAATCGGTATTTCCAGATCACCCGCGGCGATCAGCGTGGCCAACTCCGCGAGCACCGCAGCGTTGAGCGCCGCGCTGCTGCCCTCGGTCTTCGCCCCGTACTCACGCGCCGCGGCAAAATCGATAATGGTGTCGATCCGGTCCCGGGAAACGCCGAGCTCGACTGCCAACCTAACGTACCCTCCCCCGTGCGTGTCAATGAACGCATTGATTCTTTTCGCGCGCAACCGGTCGCTGAGATCCGCGCCGTACGACTCTGGTTTGACCCCGTGCGCGGCCAGCCAGTCGTGATTGGCAGGGCTCGCGATGCCGATCACGTCCGCGCCCGCGCGAGTGGCGAGCTGCACGGCGATTGACCCGACGCCGCCCGCGGCGGCTGATACCGCCACGGTGTCGCCCCGCTTGAGGGATACTGCACGCACTGCGGCATAAGCCGTGCTGCCGGCGATCGCCAGCGAACCGGCAACTTCCCAGGGTACCTTAGCCGGCTTGATAGTCAGATTGTGCGCGTCCACGACGACGTACTCGGCGTGGCTGGCGCGCTGATCCGTGAAGCCGATCACTTCGTCGCCAACCGCGAAGCTTTCGACCCCCGGTCCGAGCTTCGTCACGATGCCCGCCAAATCGCTGCCCTCGCCCGAAGGGAATGTGGCCGGCCACATGGCGTGCAACAGCCCCTCACGGATCTTCGCCTCGCCGGGATTGATCGGACGCGGCCTTGACCTTCACCAGCGCCTCGCCACGGGACGGTTCCGGGATCGGCACATCCGCGACCTGTAGAACCTCGATCCCACCATACCGCTCGAATCGCACTGCTTTCATGATCTCTCCCCTTCCTCGAACTCCGACTCAGCGGCCACGCACACGCGATTATCATTGAACGGAGGTAGCCTCGCTTGCACCCCGTTGTCGCAACCTTCGTGAGATTTCGACGCAATAGTAGGTTTGGAACCAGGGCGCTGCGGTCAAATCAAGCACATTTTATATTAATATAAACAGCTACTTCAGGTATTAAATTCAAGGTAATTCTCAAGCGTCCAAAGGACGTACAACCTCAGCCAGATGCCGCGCGAGATAATCGACGAAGATCCTGACGGCGGGTAGTAGTCCAACACGATGCGGCAGCAGCGCCGTGAAGGTGGATTCGCCGGCAAGCCACTCTGGCAGGATTCGGGTTAGCTGCCGGGTAGGTAGCTCACTTTTGCAGACGTACGCCGGTAGAGCGGCAACCCCCATGCCGTTGACCGCTGCTTGTTTCAACGTGGACAGGTCATTGCTGATCATTCGCGGCGTCAGGGTCAGGGTTACCTCACTTTGGCGTCGTTGCGTCTTGGCTTGTGGCCGGAGTCGCCACGTGGGCGTTGTGTTCGCTCTCCATACGAAAAGAGATGGAAAGTGCTTCAGGTCTTGAGGTGTCTTGGGCGATCCCCCTTTCTTGAGGGAGTCGGTTCCGGCAACGAGAATCCAAGGCGCAACCGCCAAAGTGCGGCTAACCAGCGTGGAGTCTGGCAGCGCTTCCGAGTGAGCACGAACTGCAACATCGAAGTTTTCCGCCAGCAGATCAATCTGCCGGCTTGTCACGTACTCCACGAGCTGGATCTTCGGATACTCTTGAATGAAGTTCATGAGTATTTCCCGAAGTGCGAATTGAGCCGTACCGATTGCAGCCGTGAATCGTACGACTCCGAACGGTTCCTTCACTCGCTGCCGTACGAGGGACTCAGCTTCGTGTGCGGCTCTCACTGCTTCATACGGTAACTGAGCGTCGACTTCGGCATGCCGAGAGCTCGGCCCGCAGCGGTGAAGCCACGACGCTCAACCACCTGCACAAAATAGAAGAAGTCATTCAGGTCAAGCATGGGTCGGTCGCATATGGCATGGCCGTCCAATTCATTGGACGATAGGTTCGCAATTTGCAGTCTTCCGACGGGCGGGTCAACCCGGTACGGTTTCGCAACCACCCTCCCCCCCGTCAACCCTAAGGAATCAGCTATGAATGCCAAGACGACGCCATATGTTCCTTTAACCTCGGACAATGCCGCGCTGGTTCTCGTCGACCACCAAGTTGGCCTTCTCACGGGCGTTCGGGACATTTCCGTTGCGGAGCTCAAGAACAATGTAGTGTCACTTGCCAAGGCGATGCGCACACTGAAGGTACCGACCATCGTCACGACGACCGCGCGCGAGAGCATGTGGGGACCGACCTTTCCGGAGCTGGTGTCGGCTCTTCCTGACATTAAGATCATCGATCGGAACACCGTAAACGCCTGGGACGACCCGAGGGTGGCTGCGGCGATTGAAGCAACGGGCCGAAAGAAACTCATATTTGCCGGCGTGTCTCTGGAAGTGTGCGCGGCCTTTCCGGCAATCACCGCTATCGGCAAGGGCTACGAGGCGTACGTCCCGGTAGACGCCTGCGGCACGTTCAGCCAGACCAAGCACGAGGCCGGACTGCTACGGATGCAGCAAGCTGGAGTGATTCTGTCCGATTATGCGACCTTGGCCATCGAGATCCTCAAAGACAACGGCCGGCCGGAGGCAGGCGCGGTCTACGCGGCGCTGGCCATGCCGTTCGCGGTCCTGGTGGGACAGATTGCGCACGCTTACGGGAAGTAGACCGTTCGAGCCGTCTATTCAGAAGGCACTAGCGCATAGCTGATAACGTGATGCGTTAACAACTGCCCGCCGACGTCACGGCATTCGGCCGTGCCGTAAGATGTTCTTTTCCCCAGCTTCAGAATCCGTGCAGTGCAAGAGATGTCCGTCGCGCGCGCGCTGCGCAAAAAAGCGGTCGTCATGTCAGTAGTGACCCAACGCTCAGCAGTGCCACGCCGGCTCATAATTGCCAGCCACATCGCGACATCCGCGGCGCCCCTTTCCCATAACTGTGGGAATTCTCCAAGTGCCACGGGTACTTATACTCGATATCTAATGTATTATCACATTATTGGAGATTCGACGAGTTTCGCGCCTAGCCATGGAATCAAAGATCATCCCGACAACAAAGATAGACGCAGGCACTGGAGCCGCGCTGCGCCTCGACGCCGATCAGCAGGTGCGCCTCATCAACACATACGGATCGCAGGTAGTCGATACCTGGTGTTTATCGGCCACCGACGTCAGCGAGTATCTTTCCGTCGAACATACACGCCGAATGCTCGCGCGTCTTTCCCCACGGGAAGGTGACGTTCTCTACAGCAACCGGCGGCTGGGGCTGCTGTCGATCGAACGGGATACCGCAGGCTGCGACCATGACATGCTGCTTGCGTGTTGCGACCCGTGGCTTTATAAGTTCTACGGTTGCGCCCACGGGCACGCAAACTGCCGCGATAATTTTCTGCATGTGCTCGCGGATCGCGGCATCGCTCCGGAATCTGTGCCGAACCCGATCAACTTCTGGATGAACGTGCCCGTTCGCGACGGTCACATTACGTTGGAGCCGCCCAAAGCCAAGCCCGGAGACTTTCTCGTACTGCGTGCCCTGAGGGACGTCGTGCTCGTATTCTCTGCCTGCCCCATGGATGTCACGCCGGTCAACGGCAAAGATCGGACGCCACGATCCGTCGAATACGAGATCCTCGACGCGGTCTCTTCGGGAACCAGTCGCTGACTGCAGCCTAATCGCGAGGAGGATTGCAGGGCGGCGGTGTGGCATCCGTGCACAAGTTCGTTCTTGTGTCGAGATTCGCGCCCGTCACGCTATCGTCATCCGGAGCCGTGGTGAGTGAGGCGCAACCGGACACCAACCAAACCACCGCGAGCACACTGACAATGATTTTCATGGGATTGCTCTCCGCCAGCCTTGGCAGGCTCTCGCTGTCATTTTGCGCGTCGATCGTGGGATTTGCCAATCGCGTGTTGCCGGTGTGATTTAGGACCCCGCTACGTTGCAGTGCACTCGATATCCGCGACTCCAACTCCCTAAGGACCGGCAGCCCTATCAGCCGGCGCCGTACATCTTCATCACATCCTTGCGCAACGCGCGCTGACTGTCGCTGCGGCTGTAGAACATGTGGCCGCCTGCGTATTCCTTTACCTGGATGCGGCTCGCATTGCCCATCACCGGCATCTGATCCACGATGAGGACTGAGGCCATGAATGGACACGACAGATCGCCCCAGCCATGGGCGATCAAAACGTCGAGCCGGGGATCCACCGCCACGGATTCGCGCAATTCCTCCACCGACCCTCGCGCAACTCGGTCGTGCTCCTCGTTGTCGTTGTCATTCCACAACTTATTGACTTCGTAGCTCAGCGCGTTGTAGCGCCCGTCGTATTTCCACCCTACCGTGTGCGTGATGAAGTCCACCATAGCAGTCGTGGTCGGAGCGATGATGCTGTCTAGAATCGGATCGTTCGTGCGTTGATTCGGGTCGAACGGAAACGGATCCCAGCCGGTCACGTTCGAATCGTACCGGCTCCCCAATTTGCCCTCGGCACGATAGACCTCTCTGAGATACGCTTGTGTCTCGAGTCGGCCGCCCGAGCGGCGAACGAACAGCGGATCGAGTCCTGACAGCTCTGTAACCCGCTTGACGATGCGGTCTGTGGCCTGCGGATCTGAGCGCCCGAGGAGAAGGTCCGCCACATAGTCGGTTCGAGTGTAGCGAACGATCTCCGCCATGGTCGCCTGATCGAGTTTCCCTTGGCGCTCGAGATTTGCCGCGGCGATGCTCGGAAGCGTAAGCATCCAAGGAAGGGGCGAGAGATCTCCGTTGCTGGAAGCCCCAGGATCGAGATACGGTGACACCAGCACCATGCCGCGCATCGCGACGCCCAGCCGCGTCTGCAAGTAATGCGTGATGCGCGGGCCACGAAAGCCGCCGTAGCTCTCACCCACCAGATACTTGCTCGAGGCGAGGCGCTCATTCTTGACCAGCCAATCGAATATGATGCGCGATAGATATTCGACGTCCGATTTAGGGTTATAAAAGCGCTTCTTGGCCTCATCCTCCTTCACCTGGGAGTAGCTGAAACCCGTTCCTACCGGATCGATGAACACCAGATCTGTAAAATCCAGCCAGGTGCCGGGGTTGTCGGTCGGCGTGGCCGGATCCGAGGGGCTGTTGCCCTCGGCACCGAATTGAACGCGCTTCGGGCCGATGGCGCCAAGATTCAGGTAGACCGAGGAAGCTCCAGGGCCGCCATTCAGCGCGAACGTCACTGGACGACCCGGGCCCGGAACCGTATACGCGGTGAACATGACGCTGGCAACTTGCTTTCCCTTTTCATCGAACACGGGTAGCGAGCCGACAGTGGCGTCGTACTTCAACGTCCGACCACCCAGCTGCATGATCTGGTGAATCGTCTTGTCGGATGGGAAGGGCGGCAGCTTGATCTCATCGTCCTTTGCCGAGCTCTTGTCGTCCTTCGCACCGGCTTTCCCGTCATCCTTGGTCGAGCTTGGAGCTTCCTTGTCATTTGCGTAGATGCTCGACGGCGCGATCGCACCCAGCAGCAATACCGCCGCCGTGACACCGCAAATGAGACGTGCGTGCATGAACACTTTCCTTATACTGGTCAGCTGCCGGGGCGGGGATTCTACCGTGGATCGCGGCGATTTAGTCCTTTTGTGTCTCATAGGATTTCAAACTTGACCGGGAATGCGGCATGAAAACGCTATTTCTCGTCCGTCACGCTAAGTCGAGTTGGGATGACCCTAAGTTGGCCGACGAGGACCGGCCATTGAATGCGCGCGGCAAACGTGATGCACCGAAGATAGGCAAGCGACTGGCGAAGCGCGATGTGAAGCTCGACTTGATCCTGTCGAGTCCGGCGAATAGAGCGATCACGACCGCGCAGGTGCTTGCCGACAAACTCGATTTCAAGCTCAAGAAAATCGTCGTGGACGACCGGCTGTATCCCGGAGCCGTGAGTGCCCTGCTCAGGGTCGTTAGCAACCTCGGCAACCAGTTGAATCGCGTAATGCTTGTGGGCCATCACCCGGCGTTGTCGGAGCTCGCGCATCGCCTCTCATCCGATATCACGCACATGCCGACATGTGCCGTCGCCGAATTCACATTCAAAGCGAAGTCGTGGCGAGACGTGAGCAAGGCCACGCTCGTAACGGTGGCACTGGATTTGCCGAAGAAACCGTAGGTTATTGATGAGGACGACAGTCCTTCGTCGGTTCCGAGCTCTTTCAAGTGGGCACTCGCCTCGTTACACTTAGTACCCGGTGACTTCGCGCGTTCGTGACCGCTGATGCAATAGAAGCCTGCTTCGCCAGGAGAGTGCCGTGACCGAAGTGTTCATCCGATTCCCTGTTCAGTGCCCGATATGCAAGCAGGAATGGACGTCCCAGCGCACCAAGAGTGAGATCCTCGACGCACTTGCCGGGAACAAGCCGATCCGTGTCTATGCCGAATGCCACGACTGGCACTGGGACTTGAACGAGAGCGAGCGGAAAGAGCTTGCCGCAAGGGCGAAAGCCTGAGACATGTGCGCCTCGTGAAGCTCTTGAGGCTGTGCACGCCCTCTTTATTGCAAGCCTGCTCAGCGCGGTTTTAGTTACCGGCGTAGAATGACCTGCAATGAACAGACCGCACAACGTACGCCCGCTCCGACCGCAGCCACCGGCATTGAAATCCAGCTGGCCTGCGGAACTTGGTATTGCCTCGACCAGTGGAACTTCGCCGGAAATGCGGTACGCCTATTTCCCGCGAAATCGGCGCTTAGCCGTTGAATGGCATGGCGTTCTTACGATTTACGATACCGCGGAATACCAGTTTCGCGGCATGCTTCAGGCGCATTCATCCGAGACGGTGGGCATTTCGATCCTGACCCAACGCGGCCGGGTCCGGCTTACGGATCTGGCGACCATAGCGGCACCAGCTCCCGCCTCTGAGTAACGAGCGCCGAGTCCCTGTAGCTTTTTGGCAGTATTCACCGCGTGACAACCCATGCGCCCTATCCGATTGGGACGCGAGGAGTCCCCTGGGGCCAACCCGAAGTGGCTACATGGCTGTCGCGACAGACGGTCAAGCGCAGCTATGAGGCGGACGTGCTGCGCGTCGTCGACGCGCTGCGTTCGCGCTACGACGTGGTGCAATATGGCTGCCTCGAATATCGCCCTCACAAATATCCCCTGTTCGCAATCAAGAGCAGCGCCTGGCGCGAAGCGCTTCCGTGCGCATTGGTGACGGGCGGCGTGCATGGCTACGAAACGAGTGGTGTGCATGGCGCGTTACAGTTCATCGACCGGCACGGCGCAGCGTACGAGGGACGAATCAATCTCGTGGTCGCCCCGTGCGTCAGTCCTTGGGCGTACGAAAGGGTGCACCGCTGGAACATCGACGCGATCGACCCGAACCGCTCATTTCGCGACGATAGCCCCGCTCCAGAGTCGGCAGCCCTCATGCGCTTCGTCGCGACATTCCGCGATAGCGTGCTCGTGCATATCGATTTGCATGAAACCACGGATACCGATGAGTCCGAGTTTCGCCCGGCGGTCGCCGCCCGTGACGGCGTTGCGCACATGCCGGGTGAAATCCCGGACGGGTTCTACTTGGTCGACGATAGTGAGCATCCACAACCAGAGTTTCAACAAGCGGTGATCGCGGCCGTTGCTAAGATCGCACACATTGCGCCGGCAGATCACCGCGGCGAGATCATCGGATCGCCCGTGGTCGCGCCCGGCGTCATCCAATACCCGCTCAAGCGGCTCGGCCTGTGTGCCAGCATCACCAACGCGCCCTACAAGACGACCACCGAGGTCTACCCCGACAGCCCCCGAGCGACGCCCGCGCAATGCAACTCGGCGCAGGTGGCGGCGGTCCGCGCGGCGATTGACTACGCATTGGCACATCGGCCGACCTGACGATCAGTGCACACTGATGTCGAACTCGTCGCTCCGCGACCCATGCCACGCGGCCGATCCTTGAACCCTTCAATTCCTCGCGGTAGTTTTTGCCGCTAGTTGCTGAACAACGGCGAGCGCTTGCTCGGCATTGGCATCGCCGGCAACTCCGCCGATCGTGGCAATGATCTTGCCATCAGTCGCGACGACGAAGGTCGTACGTTCCGCCGTGCTATGGCCGATCTCGTTGCCGCGGGAATCCTTCATCGTCGCGATGGCCTGGCCTTTATAGGTGTCCGTGATCTTAATGTCGTACGATCTCGCGATATCGCCTTTTTCATCCGAGGCCACCGGCAGCTTCCCGGCGCAATATTTGGGATCGACCGAGAAGTCGTTCAAGCGCGAGATACTATCGAGCGAAACGCCGATGACAGAGGCGCCGGCGGCGGCGAATTTGTCGTGATTCTCCGCAAAGGTATGTGCCTGCAGATTGCAGCCGCCGGTAAAGGCGGCCGGGTAGAAATACACTACCACCGGACCCTTCTTCAATGCGTCGCGCAGCGAGAAGGTAAATTCCTTGCCGGCCAGGGAGGCCTGTGTTTTGAAGTCAGGCGCAGTGTCGCCTTGCTTCAATGCGGCGAAACTCGGTGTCACCGCCAGCACGAGCGACAGGAAACCCAGGACTTTGTATCTCATGGCGAACCTCCAAGTCATCTTGGTCATCGATTTAAAGGAATCACATTTCATAGCACGCGCAGGATGCCGGAATACATCGCGAGCGCCGGCGGCACAGTATCAGGGTTCCTGTTTGCCGTCACTGACGCCCCGCCGCCTCCTTCTCTTCCGTTCTCCGGATCAACTCCAGCGTCAGCGCGGCTCCCGCATTGACAACGGCTTGTGGAGGGGCCGTGATGACGAAGGGACCTGAGCGAGTCAGCATCGTTACTTGAATACCACGCCTCGGCAGCGACAAGGACTTCCTAGGCTTAGCCTTACCGCTAGCCGGGATAGTCGAGTCCACGAGTCCCTGACACAATTGTTTGATCGCTGGATTCGGTGCATCCCAGAAGATTGCCCCTCCCGAAAAGTTCAAATAGCGCGCGGACCCATCGACGTACCCCGCGAGCGTGTCGTAGGCACCGCCCGATGGCATTTCCAGCACCGCTCCCAGGACCTCGAAGGCGGACTTTCCCTGCCGGTTTTTCATCCAATTCGCGCAACGCCGCCCACACCCACAGCTGCATTCGAGTCTCAAGCACCGGCGAGTCCAGCACACTTTGCAGACGAGCCACCGCTTCCTTTGTCTTCCCCTCCTCCACCAGCCGCTGCGCATCGGCAATCGATAGCGCGGGTCCCGATCGTCCCTCGGGCCGCATATGGCTCACCTGTTCGCGAAGCGACTGTGACGCAAAAAGCAATTGCCGAATCGGATCCGTCTCGGAGCCCAACTTGTCGGACTTCGACGCCGCCGCATGGCCGAATAGTCCCTTCAAGAACTCTAACATCCGGTGCACCAATAGCTGACTCGAGTGAGCATCATACTCGCGCGGGTGCTGGGGACCCCGACCTTTTTTTTAGAAAATCGCCGGTGTGCCCACCCACAAGATGCGGAGCATTTTCTTGCTCACATTGGCCATTTTGTATGGATGGCGTTGATCGAAGTGCACGCTGTCCCCATTGCTCAGTATGAATGTCTCATGGCCCAGCGTTACCGATAGTTTCCCGTCGAGGACATAATAAAAGCCTTCTCCTCCACGAGTCGTGGCGGGCGTCGAAGCTCTCGGCGGAATCGTCATCAGCAGAGCTTCCATCTGCCGCTCGCCATGTTTCCCCGTGAGGCGCTCATAGCGAATTGCATTACCCATATTCAGCAGCTCGGGCTCGGAGGCGCGTCGTACCACTTGGCTGGGAGGTGGTGGGCTGATGAAGTAATAAATGTCGACTTCTAGCGCCTGTGCGATTGCGACCAGCGATGTAATCGACGGCGTCGTGCGATCTCGCTCGACTTGCGACAGGAACGGCGCAGACAGACCCGATTTGTTCGCCAGTTCTTGCAAGGTCAATCCCATTCGTTTACGCCGAGCGCGTAACGCGGAAGCAATGGGCAAGCCGTCGGGTTTCGCTGCGGACTTTGATATCTTGGACGTGGCGGCCATCATATTTATCTTTCTGAATCCGTTCGGCCCATCGCATCCACTCGCGCGTTCGATGAGGTTTCCATGCAAGCGCGGCGAGATGCGAACTGGGTGCCAGCGTAACTTTCGTCATGATGCTCTGCTCAGCTCTCCTGATCAACTATTGTTGAGTTATCAAATATATTTGATTACATTAGTTCCGGTGACTGCGCTGGCGGCCGTGTACCGGCAGCATTGGCAGCCCGCGCCGATATTGTCTTGAATAGTAAAAAAAGAGGGATGCACATGGCTCGAGAAAAATCGAGAATCAATTGCGTGGCCTTGTTCTGCTGCGGATCGGCTCTCGGCGGCATATTCGCCGGCGCCGCGATCGCCCAACAATCCCGCTCCGATCCCGGGCAACTCGAGGAGATCATCGTTACGGCCGAGAAGCGCGAGAGCACCGTGCAGACCACGCCGATGAGCCTTACTGCCGTCACCGGCCAGGACATTCGGGACCGCGGGCTCACCAACTTGGGCGACCTGGTGCTGTCGGTGCCCGGCGTGTCGATGCGCACCAGCGGTCCCGGCATGACCGAGTTCGAAATGCGCGGCGTCGCCTCGACCGGCGGCAATTCGCCGACGGTCGGCTTCTACTATGACGATACGTCCCTCACAGCACCTGCCGCGGCGAACGAAGGCAAAATCGTGATCTCTCCGGCGCTCTACGACTTGAACCGGGTGGAAGTGCTGCGGGGACCCCAGGGCACTCTCTACGGATCGGGATCCATGGGCGGCACTATCAAGGTCGTTCCCAACGCGCCGAATCCAGAGGCGCTCGAGGCCTCGACGGAGGCGGTCTTCGGCGACACCGACCATGGCGGCTTCGATCACGCCGAGAACGCGATGGTGAACCTGCCGTTCGGCGGGGGTCTGGCGGCTCTGCGCATCGTCGGCTCCTATTCGCGGGACGCAGGCTGGATTGACCGTATCGTCATCGCCCCGGGAGAATTTCCCTCTGCGGTCGGCAACACGCGTGGCAATGTTCTGGCCGCGCCGGTGGCGGCTGATTACCACGACGTCAACGATGTCGAGCGCACGACCCTCCGGGTCGCCGCCTTGCTCAAGCCGATCGACGGGCTGAGCATCACACCGTCCTTCTTCTATCAAAAAATGAGCGCAGGCGGCTTGCCGTACATCGATAGCGATCCGGGCACCGACGCCCACTATCAGCCTTTCGACATTGCCGAGAACTACTCGGACACGTTCAAGCTCTCCTCGCTTAACATCAAGTACGCGACCCCGATCCTGGAACTGGACTCGATCACCTCTTACTGGACGAGGAACGAGCCGATCACGCAGGACACTTCGGAGTCTTGGACTACCGGGCTGGGACTGACTGGGTACACCCCGGCGCAAGGCGGCCTCGGCGCGGCCGAAGCGATCGAGTACAACCCCACGCATCAGACGACCGAAGAGCTGCGCGTCTCCTCGGTGGGCAACGCCAATCCCAAGTGGCTCGTCGGCTACTACTACCAGGATTTCCATTCGGCTTGGGACATCGTGTTCCCCTCGCAGAATGGCGCGGCGCTTTACGGCTCGAACAATCTTTTCAGCTACTTCAGCCCTATGCCGATCTACCAGCAATCGGTGTTCAGCGAAGTCACCTACAACATCACGGACCCCTGGGCGGTCACCGTGGGCGCGCGACGCTATCACTACAGCGCCCCGGTGAGCCTCAATCAATACGGTGCGCTCACGAGCACGGTGATGACCCGGACTACGGAGGAGGATCAGGGCGTCACACCCAAGGCCTCGATGTCGTACCAGTTCACCCCAGATCTGATGGTCTACGCAACGGCCGCCAAGGGCTTCCGCCCCGGCGGTGGCACCGGACCGGTGCCGACCTCCGGACCGCTGTCCTGCGAAGCTCAGCTGATGCAGCAGTACGGCAGCACGGCCTTCGTAGACGGTCCGATCTCGTTCAAGTCGGACACCGTGTGGAGCTACGAGGTGGGCGAGAAGCTCACCCTTCTCGACAAGCGCATGACCGTCAATGCCTCGATCTACTTCGAGAAGTGGGCTGGGGTCCAGCAGACCAATTCGCTTTCTTCTTGCGGTTATGTCTACACCGCCAACGTGGGTGATGCGCACGTGCGTGGCGGCGAGCTCGAGATCGAGGCCATCGTGATGCCGGAGCTTACCGTGTCGGGTAATGTCGGGTACAGTCACGCCGCCCTGGTGAGTGCGGAGCTCATCGACGCCGGGTTCAATCCTGGAACCCCGATCCAGGACGTCCCGCAATGGACCTCGTCCGCCTCGCTCATTTATCGGCACAGCTTGACCGACCAGCTTGCGCTCACGGCGCGCGCCGACAATACCTACGTGGGGAGCCGCACCGACGAGACCTACTCAGTCAACGAGCTGCCGTCCTACGATCTCACCAACGTACGTGCGGGGTTGGATGGCGGTCGCTGGTCCGCCGTTCTCTTCGTGAACAACGTGGCAGATAAGCGGGCGCTTCTCAACGACATCACACAGGCCGCCGTGAACCTTGCGACGTACAACCGCGTGGCCGTGAGTCAGCCGCGCACTGCGGGCATCGACTTGAATTATCGGTTCGGCGGAAACTGATTCGATCGGGCCGCGGCGCAGGTCCGCCGCGACCCTTACTTCTCGGGCTAGTGTGCGCCCGCCGTGCGTACCGGCAGCGGCACGTTACAGAGATCGATCGCCCCCGGGTTATGCTTGAACCACGGCTCGCGCCGCTCGCGCCGTTGGTCTAGCACGGAGCGGAATGTGGCGCTGTCGGTGCGCAGCACCTGGATCGGCGTGCGCTCGGCCTCCGGCACGTCCGAGGCGACCCGCACCGACCTGATCGGCACTGGCGGTTCCGCGGCGACATAGAAACCCATCTCGCCGCTCCCACGCGGCAAGGTCGAGAGGAGCTCCATGCCCTTGAGCACTCGTCCGACGAGCGCAACATTGCGGTCGAGCTGCCGGGGCGCGTTGCCGATCACCGCATACATCTCGGCGCCGGTGCTTTCTGCGGGATCGTCGCGGCCCGCGCCGACCATGCCGTAGCAGTGTGCGAGCCACACCGTGTGCGTGCTCGGGTCGCGACCGGCCGGAAAGCCGTCAACAAATCCGACATCCTTCGCGTAGAGATCGTGGTCCGGCAACGCCTCGAAGCGCACTGCGGCTTTTGCGTCGGCGGTGAACTCAACCGAAGGTCGCACGCTCGGCGATAAGGCGCGACGGTGACTCTCATCGTCCCACTGCACGACGTAATTGTCCTGCACGCGGATGATGGCGAGGCCGTCGAAGTAATGCGCGCGCGCCAGCGCCTTGATGTTCGCCGCATGCTGGGGCGCGACGCCTGTCGCGAGCTCGATCACCACGCGCCCGTGCGGAAGCTCGAGATATAAGGTGTCCTCGGGGTTTGGCACGCGCCAGTCGGCGGCCGGCGATTCCGCGAGCAAGTCCGCCACGGTGACGGGTTTTGCCTCGAGGACCGGCGTGGACACGAGACCGAGCGCTATTAATCCGGCCGCGAGCGCGGCCGCCGCTGTTCGAGGGCGGGCCGCCGTCATGGCGCCCCCCCTTGCTTCGCTACTGGCACAGGCTCCGCCGCCGCAGCCTGCTCCACCCCGCGCAGCATCCGATCGAGCGCCGGGCGATCGAAGTAGCGCCCGGCAAGCACAACGCCGCGAATCTTTTGGGTGTTGGCGATGTTCTCGAGCGGGTTCGCGTCGAGCAACACGAGATCGGCGAGCTTGCCCTTCTCGACCGTGCCCAGGTCCGCCGTGCGGCCCATGAATTTGGCCGGATTGAGTGTCGCGGTCTGCAGGGCCTGCATCGGGGTGAGTCCCGCTTGCTGGAAGAGAACCAGCTCCTGGTGCAGGCTAAAGCCCGGGAAGATGTGCACACCCGCGGCCGTGTCGGTGCCCGCCATGAACGGCACTCCGGCGCGGAACATGGCGAGCGTCATATCGAGCTCCATCTGCACGAACTTCTTGCGGACCGGCAAGGGGTCCGTGTCCATGTCCTTCTTGATGTCGCTCACGAACATCGGCCAGGTATGCTCCTTCCACGAGCGGGGCGCGTACTTTATGAGCGGATCGTGGCTCAGGTCGATGTCGTCGACCAGCCACTGCCCACGCTCCCACACGAGTGTCGGCACCTGCCAGGTCTGATTCTTCGCCATCAGCGCGATCAGCGCCTTGGCACGCGCAGGATCATAGTTCTTGACGTTGAGGCCGAGACCCTTCGGACCCTTGATCAGCTGGTCCTCGATCGCCGTGCACCCCTCGAAAATTCCGGTGAAGTGCTCGATGCTTTTCTGCCCGGCATTCGATGCCTCCGAGGCGCGCACCGCATCCGGTACGTGTCCCACGAATACGATGCCGAGCTTCTTCGACTCATCCGCCGCCGCGAAGTACCCATCGCGCGGAATGAGCGACTGGATCTTGATGAAATCGACGCCCTGCGCCTTGAGATCATCGACCACCTTGCGCCCGTCCGCAGCATTCGACACCGGTGCAGAGCTCGGAAAACGGGGCACTGGGCCATCCAGCATGGGACCCGCAATGATCATGCGAGGCCCGAGGAGCCGTCCGGCCGCGATCTCGGCGCGCCACACCTTGAGCACGTCGAGATCCCCGCCCATGTCTCGGACGCCGGTGATGCCGTTCGCGACAAACAGCGGCGGCACGACCTTCTCGTCCCGCGGCAGCCAATCGCCGAAGACCTCGTGCACGTGCATGTCCCAGAGGCCCGGGATCAGGTATTTTCCCGAGCCATCCACGGCCTGCGCATCGGCCGGCACGTGCACCGCATCGCTCTTGCCGAGCTCGACGATGCGCCCGTTCTTCACGACGACCGTCACGTCCGCCTGCGGCGATGCGCCGGTCGCGTCGACGACGCTGACGTGGGTGATCGCCAACGTGGCGGCCGAGGCACTCCACGCGGCGAAGCAGCTAGCGAGCGTGAGGCACGCCGCGGAAAGTCGTCTCATTCGATGGCTTCCTATGTTATGCACGATCCGATGTCGCCATGCGATTGTCATGCAGGTGATGCAGTCTGAGCAATGCCTGGGCGGAAATATGGCCGGCGCATCGGGATACGCGAATAGCGAAAGCACCGGCGCCTAACGCGCCGTTCTTAGATTAAAAGGCGCATATCCCTGACGTCATGACGTAAAGTACCTGTCAGTCTGCAGTTGCAGCTGATGGTTGCGGCGGACGAAGAGTTGCCGCCCGAAGAAATCCTCCAGCTTTGTTATTTGCTGGGATACTGCACCCGGAGTGACGCCCAACTCGGCGGCCGCGTGAGCGCAACTGCCTAACCGGGCGCTCACCTCGAAAGCTCGAAGCGCGTTCAGCGGCGGCAGTTTACGGGCTACGGGCGTCCGGCGGAGCTGGGCGCGTTTTGTCTTTCGAGCGTTCGCCAACTTTGCAGCTCTCAGTTCGCAGCGCGCGGCTGACTTGGGGCTGCCCGGAACGACCCGCGGTGACGATGCTGCGGCATTTTATCGGCGCTGGAGTCTCGAAAGCTGGGGTCTCATCGGGCGCGGGGGTTGAAGTTGGACGTTAGCGGTTACTAATCAGCCGCCGGATTATTCTATACTTGCGCTCGCAGACGCGCGACAAAAACCAAAGGAAGGCGGAACAGATGGCCCTACATGTTCTTTCGCTCGACCAAGGCACGACCAGTTCGCGCGCAATGCTCTTCGACCATGAAGGTCAGATCGCGGGAATCGCCCAATACGAGTTCAAGCAGCATTTCCCGAAGACCGGATGGGTCGAGCATGACCCATTGGATATTCTCACCAGTCAATTGAACTCTGCGATCGACGTGCTCGCGCGAGCGCGCATTCGGCCGCGCGACATCGTCGCGCTGGGTATCACCAATCAGCGTGAGACCACGATCGTATGGGACCGCGAGAGCGGGACGCCGGTTTACAACGCGATCGTGTGGCAGGATCGCCGTACCGCCGAGTTCTGCGCGCAATTGCAAAAGGACGGCAACGAAGATCAGATCCGCAAGAAAACCGGCCTCCTGATAGACCCGTATTTCTCCGGCACGAAAGTCGCGTGGATTCTCGACAACGTCGAGGGCGCGCGAGCCCGCGCGGAGCAGGGAAAACTCGCCTTCGGCACCGTCGATAGTTGGCTCATCTGGAATTTGACCAGCGGCAAGCGCCACATCACGGATCGCACCAATGCGTCGCGCACCTTGATGTACAACGTCGTGGAGGGCCGGTGGGACAAGGATCTATTGAAACTTCTGAACGTGCCCGAGAGCATGATGCCGGAGGTGGTCTGGTCAAGCGAGAAAGTCGGCCGCGTCAGCACCTCGCTCGGTCTCGGCGAGATCGAGATCGCGGGTATTGCCGGCGATCAGCAGGCGGCGCTGTTCGGCCAACTCTGCGTGAATGTCGGCGACGCCAAGAATACCTATGGCACCGGCTGCTTCCTGCTGCAGAACATCGGCGATCAGTTCACGTTGTCGAAGCAAAAGTTGATCACGACGATCGCATGCAGTGCCGACCGCAAGCCGCAGTATGCACTCGAAGGCAGCATTTTCATCGGAGGCGCGGTGGTCCAATGGCTGCGCGATAAGATGCAGTTCTTCGACAAGGCGCCGGACATCGCCAAGGTCGCCGCCTCGGTGCAGGACTCCGGCAACCTGGTGCTGGTTCCGGCGTTCACCGGCTTGGGAGCACCACACTGGGATCCGTACGCGAGCGGCATGCTGATCGGCCTGGGCCGCGATACCGAGATTGGACACATTGCGCGGGCGGCCCTGGAGAGCATCGCCTTTCAAGTCATGGACGTAAAGCTCGCAATGCAGAGTGACACGGGCACGAAGTCCCCGATGCTCAAAGCCGACGGCGGGGCCGCGGCCAACGATATTCTGATGCAGTTCCAGGCGGATGTGCTCGGGATACCGGTGGAGCGCCCCGCCATTCTCGAGACCACGGCTCAGGGTGCGGCGTATCTCGCAGGCCTTGCGGTCGGGTATTGGAGCGGGGTCGAAGAGATCGCGAAGACCCGTCCGGCCGGCCAAGTGTTTGAACCGCAGCACGATCGAACAAGAGCCCAGAAACAATATGCGCGCTGGCAGGATGCTGTCGGTCGAGCGAAAGGTTGGAACAAGGTACCCGGATGAACCGTGATGAGATGATTTCGCGCATCCAGCGCCGCGACACTCCGTGGGACCTGGTGATCATCGGCGGCGGCGCCGTCGGCGCAGGCGTCGCGGTCGATGCAAGCACGCGTGGCTTCGAGGTGCTGCTGGTCGAGCGCGAGGACTTTGGCAAGGGGACCTCAAGCCGTTCGACCAAGTTGGTGCATGGCGGCGTGCGCTATCTCGAGCAGGGGAACATCTCGCTGGTCATGGAAGCCCTGAAAGAGCGCGGCTTGCTACTGCGCAACGCGCCGCACATCGTGCACGATCTGCCGTTTGTCGTACCGAATTATTCCTGGTGGGAGGCGCCGTTCTACGGTATCGGCATGAAGGTATACGATCTGCTCGCCGGCAAGTACAACTTCGGCCGCTCCAAGGTTCTCTCGCTTGCGGAAACGCTGGAGCGCCTGCCGACCATCCAGCAGGACGGATTGCGCGGCGGGGTCCTGTATCACGACGGTCAATTTGACGACACTCGCCTGCTGACTCATCTGCTGGCGACCGCCGCGGATCATGGCGCTACGGTCGTAAACTACGCCGAGGTGGTTTCCACGCTCAAGGGTGCCGACGGCTTCTTGTCAGGCGTGGTGGTCGAAGATCACGAGTCCCACCAGATCTATCCTGTCACCGCCAAAGTGGTCGTGAATGCGACGGGCATCTTCACAGATGCCACCCGGCGTTTGGCGCAGCCCGACGTGAAGCCCATGGTGACGCCGGCGCAAGGCATTCACCTGGTCCTCGATCGCTCCTTCTTGCGCGGTGACAATGCCATTATGGTCCCACGTACCAGCGATGGGCGCGTATTGTTCGCCATCCCCTGGCACGATCGTACTCTGGTGGGGACCACCGATACCGGGATAGAACAGCCCTCCTACGAACCTCTGGCCTTCGAAGAGGAAATCGAGTTCGTGCTCGACACCGCGCGGGAGTATCTAACCCGGCCGCCATCCCGCAGTGATGTGCTCTCAATCTTCGTCGGCATCCGCCCACTGGTCAGCGCGCCGGGTGGCGGCGAGGGCAAGACCTCCGCCCTGTCCCGCGGTCACACTATCCACATAGACGACTCGGGTTTGATGACGGTGGTCGGCGGCAAGTGGACCACCTATCGGCACATGGCGGAAGACTGCGTCGACCATGCCATCACTTTAGGCAGTTTGCGCGAAACGCCCTGCGTAACGGCGGATCTGCCGATCCATGGCTGTCACCGCCAAGCCGAGAAGCTCGGCAGTCTGGCCGTTTATGGCACCGATGCGGAAGGGATCACGCGGGTGGCGGCCGAGAAGCCAGAATTCGCAGCAAAACTGCACCCCGCTCTACCATACATCGCTGCGGAAATTGTGTGGTCGGTGCGTAACGAGATGTCGCGCACTTTGGACGACGCGCTGGCGCGGCGCACGCGCGCGCTGCTGTTGAACGCCCGCGCCACCATCGAGATCGCGCCTAAAGTCGCGAATCTTATGGCGGCGGAGCTGGGGCGTGACGCGGACTGGGTCGAAACGCAAATCGAGAGCTTCACCACGCTCGCCAAACGATACATCTTGGATCTGGCACCGGCCGGCAGTCATTCGTGATGCGCGCCCCATTGATCGGGGAGTTCGCCGGCACGTTCATGATGATGCTGCTGGGCGATGGAGTCGTGGCGGCATGCCTTCTCAAAGGCACCAAGGCCACGGGTGAGGGATGGTTGGTGATCACGACCGCTTGGGCCTTCGCGGTGCTGTGCGGGATCTTTACCGCGAACTTGTTCGGCAGCACCGATGCGCATCTGAACCCGGCTATCACCGTAGCCTTCGGGATATTGAACGGCGACATGTCCAAGGTGTTGCCGTACGCCTGCGCCCAGGTCAGCGGAAGCTTTGCCGCGGCCGTGGTGGTGTGGTTATTTTACTTGCCGCATTGGAAGATCACACCGGATCCGGCTGCAAAGCTCGGCATCTTTTGCACGGCGCCTGCAATCCGTTCTTATGGGTCGAACCTTTTCAGCGAGATTGTCGGCGCGTTCGTCCTTGTGATCGTGGCCGGCGCAATCGGGTCGAAACTCGTCTTGAGCGGCGGTGCCGCGGCGGGATTCGGGCCCTTCTTGGTGGGCTCGTTGGTATGGGCCATTGGTTTGTCGCTCGGCGCGACTACCGGCTACGCGATAAACCCAGCACGCGACTTTGGGCCGCGTCTGGCGCATGCAGTCCTGCCGATCGCCGGCAAAGGCGGCTCGGATTGGGCCTACAGTTGGATACCTATTGTAGGCCCGGTGATCGGCGCGGCCTCGGCTGGCGGCGTCCTCAAAGCACTGGGGGCTTGACGCCGAGGTACGCTAATCCCGAGGCGGTTCGCAGGGTGGTGGCGTGGCGTCCGTGCACAGGTTGGTTCTTGCGTCGAGATTCGCGCCCGTCACGCTGTCGTCATCTGGAGCCGTGGTGAGTGAGGCGCAACCGGACACCAACCAAGCCACCGCGAGCACACTGACAATGATTTTCATAGATTTTCTCTGTACGAATGGAGTGTAAAGTTTGCAACTCGCTGCCCTTTTAGCCTCCCGCCGTAGCATTGCGCCTTGATTGCGAGATTTCGCAAGCGTGTTACAAGTGTGATCTTGAGATGGCTAGGTAATCGATTCGAAATCATGTTCAGCTTCAAGGGAGATCTCTTCCAAGTCGCCGGCTAATTGACGAATGAGCGCCTTGGCCCGTTGACCTAGTGCGCGAGCGCGCACGGGCGGCTGAGCCAACTTAAGCGATTCTGTGATCCCTGACAGCATGTCGAGCCGCTGCCGGATGGCATATCCGGCATTGGACATCGCGAGGTGCAGACGCGCGTTGTTGACCTCGAGGCCCTGAAGCTCCAGTAACGTTCGCCGCAATAGATCGGTCGCGGCACTGATGTTCTCGATTTCGGTGCTATCGGCATTGTTGGTCGATTCTTCGAGCATGGTTACCGGCTCATTCGGACGAAACATGCCCGCCAAAATGCGTCCAGCGCTCCCCGAAGTCTTGTATCTGTTTACCATCGTCGGTCGAATACGACTGTCTGATGCAGCTGCAGGGATCTAAAGCCGCGTCCCGCTAATTTGCTGCATGGCACAACGACCGCGATCGGCAGCGGCGAACCCATGGTTTTACGGCCGAAACCCACATCAATTCGGCACAAGAAATCACAATCGCGATCAGGTGCTCAGCTTAAGTTCTTCTTAAGCTTCTAGTCGGTACGCCCACGTCGTCGCATTGGGCGGTAGACGGAGAGAGTCATGGCTGCTAATCCCACGTTTGGTCTGTACACCGAGCTCCCGGTTGACAAGATCCGCGCTCAGCAATGGCAAGGTCACGAATGCACGATGTGCCGGGGAACCGGCAGGGTCCTAAACGCGAAGACTTCGCAGCGCGCGGGCTTCCCGAGGTACATGATGCGAAGAATTGAGGACCTGGTGGGAGAGCACTTGGAAGGCGGGGTCGGTATCACCGAGATGTCGAGTCGCCTGGGATACTCACCTTCGCACTTCTTCCGCATGTTCCGCCGGTCCTTTGGCATCACCCCGCATACCTACGTGATGCGCCGCCGCGTGGCCGTAGCTCAGCAGCTGCTGAGGCGAACCGATCTTGGTCTCGTGGACATCGCCTTGAAGGCCGGGTTCTGCGATCAGAGTCATCTGTCTCGCAGCTTCCGCCGTTTTGCCGGACTTCCTCCCCGGGCCTATCGCGCCCTCCTTCGCACATTTCCCGACGGCGACGCTAGAGTTGCGGAAACGGAGAGCGGATCACTTCGACCCTAGTGGGCGGACTGCCCCATTGTCGCGCCTTGATCGCCACCGGCGTCCTGGCTCGCCAAACCGCCAATGGCCGACCAATCCAAGTTGTCGCCGCCTTGTGCGAAAAGCCGCAGAAATCGGTCATGCAGCAGGCTCGCAAGCGGCATCGGCACGCGCAAAGTCTCGGCTTCCGCCAGCGCGAGGCGAATGTCCTTGTAGCCGAGGGGCGCAGCGAAGGCCGCCGTCCCAAACGTGCCATCGGCGATAAGGGGACCAAAGATCTTATAAGCGGGTGCGGTAAAGATCGTAGATGTGAGCAAGTCCACGTAAGCACGCCGATCGATACCCGCCTTGCCAATCAACGCGATGGCCTCGCCCAGCGACTCGATGACCGCAGCCTGCAGGAAGTTTGCGGTGAGCTTGACCAAATTGGCCGCTGACGGCACGCCTCCAATCGTCGATGTCTTTTGTCCCAGTGCGTCGAACACCGACCTGCAGGCATCGATGGCCGCCGGATCGCCCGCGGCAACAATGAACAGCTTAGCGGCCGCGGCCATGTCCGGACGCCCAAACACGGGCGCGGCCACGTAGCGCTGTCCGGATTGCGCGTGCGCTTGAGCCAGTCGGTCGGACATCGCGACACTGATGGTACTCATGGAGAGATGGATCGCGCCCTTCGACAGGTTCTCGACGAGACCGCCCGAGTCCATAGCGATGTTGGCTGCGGCCTCGTCGTCCGCGAGCATGGTAATCACCGCCTCACCGCGGCACGCCCCCGCCAGGGTGGCCGCCTCCCGTGCACCGAGCGCAACCAGGGCGCTGCTCTTTCCGGGCGTGCGATTGAACACGGTGACCTCATGTCCAGCCCTGACCAGGTTGGCTGCCATCGCCGAGCCCATGCGTCCGAGTCCGATGAATCCAAGTTTCATACGATCATCTCCATGTTAGGTCGACCGTCAGGGACGTTGCGGAGGGGCCATGAACTCCGGACCGACGGGATCGAGGATCGCCGTCGTCACGATGCGTTCGATCTGCTCCCGGTCCGAACTTTGCAGCGACCAGCCCGCGACACCGAGCGCCGCCTCGAGTTGATCGGGGCGACGACCGCCCCAGAGCGCTACGCTGATTCCTTGATCGAGCATCCAGCGCACCGCCAGTTGAATCACACGCCGGCCGAAGCGACGCTGAGCGAACTCATCGAGCTGCCGCACGGCATCCAGATACTGCGCAAAACGAGGCGGCTGAAATTTCGGGTCGATGCGCCGCAGATCGTCGCCGTCGAACGTGCTGTCCGGGCGCATGCGCCCGCTGAGCAACCCCCGACACAGGGCTCCATAACCGAGAGTCGCAATGTGATTGGCGCGAGCATAGGGCAGAATGTCCGTCTCGATGGCGCGCTCGAAGAGGTTGTAGGGCGGCTGCAGCACGTGCAGCGGAGCCACGTGACGAAAGCGCTCCATTTCGGCGACCGAGAAATTGCTTACGCCGATGGCCCGGATCTTTCCCGCCTCGTAAAGCGAGCGCATGGCTTCGGCGGTTTCCTCGACCGGGACCTTGGGGTCGGGCCAGTGGACCTGGTAGATGTCGATATAATCGGTACGGAGTCTGCGCAGCGAATCATCGACTTCCTGCGCGATCCGCTCGCGGGTCGCGTTGCGATAGACCTTGCCATCGCGCCATTCCAGTCCCGTCTTGGTCGCAATGACGGCCTGGGCGCGCACGCCCTCGAGAGCCTCGCCGACGATCTCCTCGGACACGCCGAAGCCGTAGGCCGGCGCAGTGTCGATCAAGTTGATGCCTTGATGTAAGGCGGCCCGGATCGTAGCAATTGATTCGCGCTGGTCCGTTCCTCCCCACATCCACCCGCCCATGGCCCAGGTCCCGAGCGCGACGCGAGAGACTTTGAGCTCGGTTGCGGGGATCTCGACGAATTCGGCTTCGACGGCCGGGATGCGGAACTGCGTTGACGATGCCATAGAACGGGTCTCCTGAGTGAACGTTTAATTGGCAGACGAGCTCGGACTCGACGACCGATGGCTCAAGCCCCAAATGTAGGCCGCGAGCGCCGACACCTGATCGGGTGTGAGTTGAGCGCCGCCCATGGCGGGCATCGGGGAGCGATACTGTTTGGGCTGAGGCACGCCCGTCGTGATTATCTTCGCGATTGCCGGATAGCTGCCATCGCCCCAAAGCCAGTGACTACTGGTGAGGTCCGGACCCAAGGGCGTGCCCTTCGCGTTCACGCCGTGGCAACCCGTGCAGGTCGCTCCGCCGACTTGACCGTGGTAGATGCGGTCGCCCAGCGCAACCATCTCCTTGGTCGCGCCGGCCGCAACCGGCAGGCTCGCGGTCTCGGCTGCAGCGCCGGCATCGGGATGAGTGCCTTCCGGAGGTTTCGCATCATCCGCACTGACATTGCCGGCGGCAGCCGACGCATTTGGGCAGGCCGTGTATTTCGCATCTTGAGCTTCGGTGCCTGCCGTACCTCGATAAACGATGCGGTAGATCCGTCCGCGGACATCATCAGAGACGAACAGCGCGCCGTCGGGCCCCACGGCAAGGCCCGATGGACGATGCTGCGCCTCACCCGGCGACTTCACCCCACCTGCAAATCCGTCCGCGAAGATCTCGCATCCCCCTGTCGCGCGATCCCCCGCCAATGCTTGGAAGACCACGTTGTACCCGCCCTGGGGGTAAGGTGCTCGATCCCACGATCCATGAAAGGCAATGAACACGCCGTCGCGGTAGTGAGCCGGGAACTGCTGCTTGTTGTACAGCGCCACCGCGTTCGGCGCCCAATGAGCCGGAAACCCGGCGATCGGGGCACGCTTCGTCGCGCACGGACCCACCTTCTTGCCCCCGTCACCGCCATACTCGGGCGCAAGCACCAGCTTGCCCTGGATCGCGTCGTAGTAGCACTCGGGCCACCCGTAATCCCCGCCCCGTCTCAGCGACAGCAACTCTTCGGCGGGTTGCGTGGCCTCCTCCTCGGGTTTGTAAAATTGAGGCCAATTCGCGTGCAGCTGATCGCGTCCGTGCATCGTGACGAAGATGAGGTCGGCGGCGGTGATCGCGAATCCTTCAGCGTTGCGGATTCCGGTGGCGAAGCGTTCGGCCGGTGAGAAGGCCTGGCTCGTCTTGTTCGCGTCATAACGCCAGATGCCGCCGCGCGTCTCGAGCTCCGTACATGGGTCGATGCCTCGCGATTGCGCCGTTCGATTTTGCGCCTGGCAGGCATTGGTGGCGGTGGCCACGTCGATGTACAGAGAGCCGTCGGTATCGATCGCGAAGGGATGCATCGGATGATCACCGCCAAGCGGCAGTCCGGTCACGACCGCAACCGCAGGCCCCTGCGGAACGATCGAGCCGGCCGAGAGCGGATATCGCACGATCTTGTCGTTGATCTCGGCGAAGAGGCCATTCTTGTACAAGCCGATACCCGTGCCGCCCGCCCCGCCGCTCTGCACGGTCTCACCGAAGCGTTCGTTCACGTTGGCCTTGCCGGCACCCGTGGTGTCCTGCAACGCGACCAGAAAGCCCCCGGCATGCGGCTTGTCGTTGCCGTAATACCGCCCGGACCAGGTGTTGACATAGACGACCCCGTTCGACGCGACAACCAGGTGGCGCGCATGACCGATGCCGTCAGCAAAGACGGTCGCACAAAAGCCGGGCGGCAACCTAAGGCCGCTATCATTCTCAGGACATGCGCCAGTCGCGGAGCGCGCCTCGGTCGGCGAGCCCTGGGCGGACGCCAAGGAACTGCCTGCGATCCCCGCGCCAAACATCGCGATTAGGGACCAGAGATGCATGTAACTGCGCAAAAAATGCATGAGTCAATCTCCTGGTAACGCAAAAATTTGCCGCTCGGCCGCGAAATCGCGCGAGCGGGTGCCTCCTTGCGAAGGCATAAAAGTATGTTCAAAGCTCTCTGGTCGCTTGCGATCTCTTGCGGTCAATTACGTACTCTTGGCTTTCGTGTACGAAGCGCATGGGGCCCCGCCCGAGGCCTCCAAGGCGGCCTCGCAATCGAAAACTGCGTGACATGAAGATTCCACTCGGGCAGTCTTCGCATGTCTCAACGGCGGAAAGGGCTGTTCGAGGCTGCTCAAATGGATGGGGGTGCTTAAATGACGCTTGCCGCGGCCATGATTCCTATGCCAGCCCGCACGGCTCCCTGAACGGGCTCTATGGCCTCCCCTGCGGAGCCTCGATCCTCCTTACCACATTCATCCGAGGTCGCGGCCGCGGCACTCGTTTCCCCCCGCGACGCGACCGCGGGTATCTACCCGTGGTACGTGCTCGGGGTGCTGTTCCTCGTCTATGTCTTCAATTTCATCGATAGAAACATTCTTTCGATCCTCGCGCAGGACGTCAAGGCTGATCTCGGGCTGAGCGATGTAGCAGCTCGGCTTTCTCTACGGCACAGCGTTCGCGATATTCTATTCGCTGTTAGGCATACCGCTGGGCCGTCTGGCCGACAGCTGGTACCGGGGCCGGCTGATTGCGGCAGGTCTTGCCCTGTGGTCGGCCATGACCGCCCTGTCCGGGCTCGCAGGCTCATTCGCACAGATGGGGTTCGCACGCGTAGGCGTCGGTATTGGTGAAGCAAGTGCCTCGCCGGCCGCGTATTCACTACTCTGCGATTATTTTTCTCCCCGCCGCCGCTCGCTCGCGCTCGCCATTTACTCGTCGGGCCTGTTCGTTGGCGCCGGGCTTAGCCTGCCGCTCGGCGGCTGGGTCGCACACACTTGGTCCCACGCTTATGCGCACGGGTCCGCACCGTTCGGGCTCGCCGGCTGGCAGGTCGCCTTTCTTGCGGTTGGTCTTCCCGGCTTGCTGCTCGCGCTGTGGGTGTTGTCCCTGCGTGAGCCCCCACGCGGTCTCGCCGAGGGGCACGCGGGCCGGCCGAGGAGACCTGCCGCGTGGCGCGAATTTGCCCTTGAACTGGCGGCGATCCTGCCGCCGTTTACTCTCTGGAGCGTTAGCCGGTTTGGCGCCCTGCGCGCCAACTTGTTTTTCCTGACGGCGATCGCAGGTACTGCTGCGATCCTGGTGCGGCTCACGCACGATTCGGCGCAATGGATCGGTTTAGGAATAGGCCTGTACGCAGTGGCTTCGTGGCTGCAAATGCTCCGCGCTACCGACCAGCCGACTTTCGCAGCTCTCTTCGGGCATCGTGCGATCCCACTTGCGCTTCTCGGATTTGGCGCAACGGCCTTCATCAGCTACTCGGTTGGCTTTTGGATCACACCTTACGCAATGCGCACTTTCGCTATTCGCGCAGACGTCGCCGGGGTCATGCTTGGAGTTCCCTTTGCCTTCGGTGCAGCGGCGGGTTGCGCAGCCGGCGGGTACCTATCTGACGTGTGGAAGCGACGCGACTCCCGTGGACGCATTTTCGTCGTCATGCTGGCCAGCATTCTGCCGGGGCCGCTGGTAATCGCGGCGCTCCACGCAACGACTGCGAGGACTATCTACCTCGTCAATCCACTGCTCGCGTTTACTACCTCTCTGTGGGTCGGCTCTGCTGCGGCAACGATCCAGGACTGCGTGCTACCGCGCTTGCGTGGCACTGCGGGTGCGATCTTCCTCCTCGCGGTCTCGATGCTGGGACTCGCACTCGGCCCCTACAGCGTCGGCAAGGTGGCTGCACTGACAGGTTCATTACGGACAGGGATAATGAGCTTGCTCGGAATGATGCCGGTGGCACTCCTGCTGCTGTGGGCCGCTATGCGGCGAATCGAAGCGGCGGAGATCCCGTGACCCCATACTACCGACTCTAGCGTGCGAGCTAATTGTGAGGGACCTTTCGAGTTACGCATTCTCACCGTTGCGAGCCGGCGAGTTGACCCTATCTCGAGGTTCCGGCAAAGATCTGCCGCCGATTCTACTGGTCACGGCGGAGAGTGCCTCACTCGCGTGCCACAATCGACTCGAACACGAATACGCACTCGGCGCACAGCTGGACCCGGCTTGGGCGGCGCACCCAATCGAACTTTCCCGCCACCGCAACCGCTTGGCGCTGGTGCTCGAGGACCCCGGAGGTGCGGCTCTTGATCAACTGCTCGGCCAGCCGCTGGGAATATCAGAATTTCTGCACATCGCGATCTCGCTCGCCGCGGCGCTGCGCCAAGTACACGCGCGCGGGCTCATTCACAAGGACATCAAGCCTGCGAACATTCTGGTAGATGTGGCGAGCCGCGGTGTCTGGCTCACCGGCTTCGGCGTCGCATCCCGCCTACCCCGCGAGCACCAAAACCCGGAAGCACCGGAAGTGATCGCCGGTACGCTTGCGTACATGGCGCCGGAGCAGACCGGACGGATGAACCGCTCGATCGATTCCCGAAGTGATTTGTACTCTCTCGGTGTCGCTTTCTATGAGATGTTGACGGGGAGTCTGCCCTTCACCGCCGCCGATCCGATGGAATGGGTGCACTGCCATATCGCCAGGCAACCCATTTCGCCCGATGAGAAGACCGCGCAGATCCCCCGGGCGCTATCGCTCATCACGATGAAACTCCTGGCCAAGACGGCCGAGGACCGCTACCAGACCGCCGCGGGTGTCGAGGCCGATCTACGCCGGTGTCTCGCGGAATGGGAGTCGCATGCCCGCATCGACCCGTTTCCGCTCGGCGCGCACGACGCTTCAGATCGGTTGCTGATTCCGGAGCAGCTGTACGGGCGCGAGCTGGAGATCGAAACGCTGGTCGCGTGTTTCGAGCGCGTTGTCGCCCTGGGTACGCCGGAACTCCTGCTCGTGTCGGGATTTTCCGGTATCGGCAAGTCCTCCGTGGTGCACGAGCTGCACAAGGTGCTCGTTCAACCCCGAGGGCTCTATGCGTCCGGAAAATTCGACCAATACAAACGCGGCATTCCGTACGCGACGTTAGCCCAAGCCTTCCAGAGTCTGGTGCGCTCGCTTCTGAGTCGGGGCGAGATAGAGCTTGGCCGGTGGCGGGATGCCTTGATCGAAGCACTCGGCGCGAATGGTCAGCTCATCGTCAACCTCATTCCTGAGCTGGAGCTCATTGTCGGAAAACAGCCCACTGTTCCGGAGTTGCCGCCGCAAGAGGCCAAGAACCGATTCCAGATGGTATTCCGGCGCTTCCTCGGCGTGTTCGCGCATCAGGAGCACCCGCTCGCCCTGTTTGTGGACGATTTGCAATGGATAGATAGCGCGACCCTCGACCTGCTCGAACACCTGATCACACACTCGGAGGTTCGGCACCTGCTTCTGGTCGGGGCCTATCGAGATAACGAGGTCGGTCCGGCACATCCACTCATACGTATGCTCGAGGCGATCCGCGATACCGAAGCGAAGGTGCGGGAGATCGTGCTCGCCCCGCTCGAGCTCAGGGATGTCGACCGGCTCATCGCTGATGCTCTGCATTGCGAGCCCGGGCGGGCGAGGCCCTTGGCGCAGCTGGTGCACGAGAAAACCGGAGGCAATCCGTTCTTCGCGATTCAGTTTTTGATCGCACTGGCCGACGAGGGGTTGCTCGCATTCGACTCAGTCGCGGCCGTCTGGGTCTGGGATCTGAATCGCATCCGCGCCAAGCACTACACCGACAACGTGGTGGACCTGATGGTCCTAAAAACCAAGCGATTGTCGATCGCCACGCAGGAAGCCCTCAAACACCTCGCCTGCCTGGGTAACATGGCCGAGATCGAAACGCTGAGTCTGGTATATCAGCAGACGGCGGCAGCGATCCATGCCGCGCTCTGGGACGCGGTTCGTGCCGGTCTTATTGTTCATCAAAACAATAGCTACAAATTTCTGCACGACCGAATTCAGCAGGCCGTGTATTCATTGGTTCCGGAGCAGCAGCGCGCCGCCGTTCATCTACGTATCGGCCGTAAATTGCTGGCGAACCTGACGGCGGAAGATCTCACCGAACAGCTCTTCGAGGTCGCGAGCCATTTCAATAGAGGCCGCGCCTTGATCGTCGATCGAGACGAGAAAACGCAGGTGGCGACGATCAACCTGCGTGCAGGGCGAAAGGCCAAGGCGTCCGCGGCCTATGCGTCGGCGCGCGAGTATGTCGCGTCCGGTATGGTGCTGTTGGACGAGTGGGACTGGAGCAGCCAGTACGAATTGACGTTCAGCCTGTGGCTCGAACGCGCGCAATGCGAGCTTCTGAGCGGCAATCTCGAAAAAGCGCAGCAGCTCATGCTCGAGCTCTTGAAACGCGCGGCATCGAAAGTCCACCAAGCGGCCGTCTATGACCTGAAGGTCAGGCTGCATACAGTGCAGGGGGAGTATCCGCAAGCCGTGGAAGGCGCGCTCGCCTGCCTGCGCTTGTTCGGGATCGATCTGCCGGCAGCTCCGAGCTCGGAAGAAGTCGAGGCTGAATATGAGACGGTCTGGCGTAATCTCAATGGGCGCACGATCGAGAGTCTGATCGACCTGCCGCGCATGACCCATCCGGAACTGCAAGCCGCGATGCAAGTGTTATCGACCCTCGCCGAAGTCAGCTGGTTCGCCGACTTTCAGTTGTATTGCATGCTCGTGTGCCGCACGGTGAATATCAGCATGCAGCACGGGATGAGCGGCCCTGCCGCACACGCCTATGGCTGCCTCGGGTCTCTTCTCGGACCGATCTTTCACCGTTACCGCGAAGGTTACCGCCTCGGCAGGCTCGCCTGCGATCTCGTTGAGAAGCACGATTTCACCGCCTACCACACGAAAGTCCACCACGAGATGGGAGCTATTAGCGTCTGGACGCAGCCGATAACGAGCGCGATCGAGTTTCGCGGAGCGGTGGCTCGCAATGCCGCCGAGACAGGCGATCTGACTTACGCTTGCTACAGCATGCACCACCTCATCACAGGATCTCTACTGCGGAACGATCCCCTCGACGCGGTGTGGCGCGAGTCGGAGTTGGCCCTGGACTTCGCCCGAAGAGCCCGCTTTCGCGATGTCGTGGACCTCATCGCGAGTCAGCAACACTTCATTTCTGCGATGCAGGGTCGCACCGCGACCGTCTCAACTTTCAGCGGCACGCAATTCGACGAGGCGACATTCGAGGCGCAGCTGACAGGCGACCGAATGAACACAATGATCTGTTTGTATTGGATCCTCAAACTGAAGGCGCGATTCCTATCGGGCGACTACACCGAGGCTCTGGTGGCAGCGGCCAAGGCGGAGCTGATGCTGCGCCGGGGGGACGTCGTGCAAATCTATATGCTCGACTACTCTTACTACACTGCCTTGACGGCTGCGGCGCTCTATGAGCATGCTTCCGCCGATGATCGGGCTGTGTGGCGCAATCTCCTAGCGGTGCACCGGGAACGGTTGCGCGAGTGGGCCGAGAATTATCCGCCGACGTTCGGCGACAAACACGCCCTGGTCTCGGGCGAGGTGGCGCGCCTCGAAGGTCGCGACGCTGATGCCATGCGTCTCTACGAGGACGCAATAAAATCGGCGCGCGAGCACGGATTCGTGCAGAACGAAGGACTGGCCCATGAGGTTGCGGCAGGGTTCTACGCCGCACGCGGCGCCGAGAGCATCGCGTTTAACTATCTGCGGGGCGCCCGCGACTGTTATCTGCGCTGGGGCGCATTCGGCAAGGTCCGGCAACTCGAGCGGCTCCACCCACGGCTCGCCGAGGAATCAACGGCTCCCGCGTCGAGCGCAATGATCGACACACCTGTCGAGCGGCTGGACGTCGCCACGGTGGTCAAAGCGTCGCAGGCGGTGTCGAGCGAGATTGAGCTGGGCACGCTCATCGAGACGCTCATGAGAGTCTCGCTCGAGCATGCGGGGGCCGAGCGCGGCTTGCTGATACTCTTCTCCGGCGACGAGCCGCGGATCGCCGCGGAGGCGGCGACCGGCAGCGGCTTCATCAAGGTGACGTTGCGAGATTCGGCGGTAGCACCGGCCGAACTCATCGAGTCCGTACTCCACACTTCGCTGCGGACGCACGAGAGCGTGATTCTGGACGACGCCTCGGCGCGGCAGCCGGACGGAAATCTCCATCACAGGTACACCCGCTCCGTGCTCTGCCTTCCCCTCCTCAAGCAGGCCAAGCTCGTCGGCGCGCTCTATCTGGAGAACAATCTTACATCGCGAGTGTTCACATCGGCGAAGCTTGCGGTGCTGAAGATTCTGGCTTCGCAGGCTGCGATCTCGCTGGAGAACGTGCGGCTCTATCAAGAACTACGCGTAGAAAACGGTGAGCGCCGGCGCGCCGAGGCGGAGCTAAGGCGCAGTGAGGCCTATCTGAGGGAGGCGCAAAAACTCAGCCATACAGGCACTTTCAGCTGGAGGCCGTCGAGTGGAGCCATATATTGGACGGCGGAAACCTACCGCATTTTTGAGGTCGACCAGGCGGTAACCCCGACCGTCGAGCTGGTGCTATCCCGCCTTCACCCCGAGGACGTTGTCTACTTCACCCAGATGAGAGAGCAGGCAGCGGACGAGCGACAGGATCTTGTTTACGAGTATCGATTGCGGATGTCGGATGAAAGGATCAAACGCGTTCACGTTGTGGCCCGCGCCCTCCGAGATGAGGCCGGTGATCTCGAGTTCGTCGGTGCGGCGATGGACGTCACCGCGATCCGGCAGGCGGAGCATGAGCTGCACAAGACCCGGGGCGACCTGGCGCACGCGATGCGTGTGACCAGCTTGGGCGAGCTCACCGCCTCAATCGCTCACGAGGTCAATCAGCCGCTTGGCGCCGTCATGTTCAATGCCGAGGCAGCCTTGAGCTGGCTTGATGGCGAGTCGCACAACATTGACGAAGCGCGCGCCGCCCTCCGCAGGATCGTTCGGGACGGCACGCGAGCGGGTGAAGTCATTCGGCGCATCCGCGCGCTGGCGAATAAGACCGACACGAAGATGGCTCCGCTCGATCTCAATGAGGTCTTGAGCGAGGCTGTGACTTTTGTGCAGCATGAACTGCTCAACTCCCGGGTGGTGTCGCGCGTGGAGCAGATGCCCCCGCGCGCCGTCGTTCTTGCCGATAAGGTTCAGCTGCAGCAGGTAGTCCTCAATCTGGTGGTCAACGGTATTGAAGCCATGCAATCGATCACGGATCGACCACGCGAGCTCGTAATCCGATCGGAACCGGATGACTCACGGAATGTGCGAGTCACCGTGCAGGATTCCGGTGTGGGGTTCTCCGCGGATAGCGCCAATCGGCTGTTCAATACTTTCTACACTACCAAATCCAGCGGCATGGGCATGGGACTCTCCATCTGCCGTTCGATCATCGAACTTCACGGGGGTCGCATCTGGGCTGTGCCCAATGTAGCTCACGGGGCCACTATCCAGTTCATTCTGCCTTTGCATCCAGAATCACTGACCACCCCGTGAAGCCGGCAACGGCGCCCGCTATCTCGGGCGAAGCCGTTACCGATGTAACTGAAATCCCTGATTCCGCAATCGTCGGGTAATGACCGTCAAGCAATTTTGATCCAGGTCATCGAGGCGACGAATTGCGGCCCGCGGCGCCGCCCGAATTGTGGAAGTGCTTGCCGGCGGTTGAGCGCCTGTCGTTTACTCAAAAGAGGAGCGTTGCCATGCGATTCGGTTTAGTTCTGTTTCTGCTTAGTCTCGGAGCGTCCTGGGCGGCTTCGCCGCCGGCGCCGGTCGATTACAGCAAGATCTCAGCAATCGATCTCGTCAACCGCACGCCCAAGGGGCAACTTCGCAACCCTTACAAGGATTCGCAAGCAAACATCGTCGCTCAAGGCGCGGTTCTATTCCGCAGCTATCCTTGCAGCGGCTGTCACGGCGGAAACGCCGGCGGTGGTATGTGCCCTCCGCTCACGACGAGCGATTGGATATACGGCGGAGACGATGACACGTTATTCCGGCTCGTCACCCTAGGCAGCGACGAGCTGCAGAAGAAAGGCTATACCCGCCAGGGCCTCATCAACGCCGCAGGCCCGATGCCGTCCATGGGTCCAATCATCAAGAATTCGGATGATCTTTGGAAAATACTCGTCTTCATCCGCTCCCGTTACGACAGCGATCCCGCCTACAAGTATGGGACTCCTGCTTCGCAGCAGTAGTGCGCCGTCTTGCTCTTCGCTGAACGCTACGACTGTAACCGAGGCACGAGCTCTGGAAATCGCCCGGTAACGGCACTAGAGGATATTTTGATAAATCGCAATCATCGAACCACAAACCACGGCGGACACCGCCGCCCACTTGCAGGAGGTTGTTATGGTCACGTTGGAAGAAGCCCGCAGGATCATCGCTGCGGCGGAGAGGAAGTCGAAGGATCTCGGGCAGCCGATGAATATTGCCGTCGCGGATAGCGGCGGCAACCTCGTCGCTCACGTCCGGATGGATGAGGCCTGGATCGGGAGCATCGATATTTCGATCAAAAAGGCCTTCACGGCACGCGCCTTCAACATTAGCACCAAGGAGCTTGCGAAATATTCCCAGTCAGGCGGTCAGTTCTTCGGCATCCATGCCTCCAACGATGGCCGCGTGATGATCTTCGCCGGCGGCGTCCCGCTCAGTCGAGCCGGGAAGGTGGTCGGAGCCGTCGGTGTGAGCGGCGGCTCGGGCGAGCAGGACCAGGCGGTCGCGGAAGCGGGCGCGAAGGCGTTCGAATAGATTTCATAGGAGCGAGAAACCATGGCAAGCAATCGCGGAGTCGTCTATGTCGGGCCCGGCAAGGTGGAAGTGCGCAGCATCGATTTTCCGAAGCTCGTCGATCCACGAGGCAAGCGGTGTGATCACGGAGTCATTCTCAAAGTCGTGAGTACCAACATTTGCGGGAGCGACCAGCACATGGTCCGAGGCCGAACCACCGCGCAGCCCGGCCTCGTCCTCGGGCACGAGATCACCGGCGAGGTCATCGAAGCCGGACGCGACGTCCAATTTATCGGCGTCGGCGATCTTGTCTCAGTCCCCTTCAATGTCGCTTGTGGACGCTGCCGGACGTGCAAGGAGCGCGCCACGGGGGTGTGCCTGAATGTGAATCCGGAGCGTGCCGGCGGCGCGTATGGCTATGTGGACATGGGCGGTTGGATCGGCGGACAGGCCGAATACGTCATGGTTCCCTATGCGGACTTCAATCTGCTGCGCTTCCCGGACAAGGACCAGGCGATGGAGAAGATTCGCGACCTCACCTGCCTCACCGACATTCTTCCGACGGGATACCACGGTTGCGTCTCTGCCGGCGTCACCACCGGCTCGACGGTGCTCGTTGCCGGCGCCGGACCCGTCGGACTGGCAGCGGCGGCTTCTGCGCTGCTGCTCGGCGCCGCGGTGACCGTGGTCATGGACTTCAATAAAGAGCGGCTCGCGCAGGCCCGTTCATTTGGATGCGAGACGTTTAACCTTTCGGAAGGCGGCACCGTGGCCGATCACATTGAGAAGATCCTGGGTGTCCGCGAGGTGGACTGCGCGGTCGACTGCGTGGGCTTCGAGGCCAAGGGTCATGGCGGCACCGATCAGCCCGCGGTCGTCCTCAACCAGCTCATGGACGTGACGCGCGCCGCGGGGTCGATTGGGATTCCGGGTCTGTACGTAACCGATGACCCGGGTGCGAAAGATGACGCCGCGCGTACCGGGAGTCTCGGTCTGCGGTTCGGACTCGGTTGGGCTAAGTCGCTCTCGTTCGCCACCGGGCAAACACCCGTGATGAAGTACAACCGTGCCTTGATGATGGCGGTGCTTCACGACCGCATTCGCATCGCAAAAGCCGTCAATGCGACGGTGATTCCTCTGGATCAGGCCTCGCAGGGGTACGCCGACTTCGATCGAGGGGTCGCCAAAAAGTTCGTCATCGATCCCCACGGGTTGCTCGGCGCAAGGTCTTGATGGCGTTGCCGACGCATCCGATGACTGACTCGTTGCGAGTCGTTCAGGCATCTTTGACGCAGATCACGGATGCGCGGATCCGCATAATTGACTGGATCTGGACTGCTCCCGTCTTGCTGATAATCGCGCTGGCAGTGAGCCTGGCGTGATGGCGTCAAATTAGGTCAACTCGATGAGGTATCCATGAATACTGTTCGTATATTCGCAGTCGTCGCCGCGGTGCTGATCACTGCTTTTCTCTTTCGCGTGATTACTTACGGGATGTGAAAAGCCGCCACTCGGGCAGCGGCTAGCGGCCCCGCCGCATCCTCCCATCCACCGCCGAGCGCAAGGATGAGATTGACGCTGGCGCTCAGCTGCAGGGTATCGAGATTGAGCGCCTGGAGCTGCGTCTGCAAGAGCGCGGTCTGCGAGGTGACGACCGTGAGATAGTCGGTCGCACCCTGCTTGTAGAGCGCCATGGCGAAGTCGAGCGTCCGCTGCGCGGCGTCGACCGCGGCCTTCTCTTCGGCGGCGGCGTCGTGGTAGTGATTGAGCGTTGCGAGACTGTCCTCGACCTGCTGAAACGCGCTCACGACGGTGCCGCGGTAATTGGCGGCGGAGGCGTCGAACTCGGCGCGCGCTTGGGCGACCTGCGCCCGGCGCAGGCCGCCGTCGAACACGCTGAGCAGGGCGTTGGGCCCGATCGCCCAGAACGAGCTCGGCGCGCTCAGCCAGTTCGAGTAGCCGGTGCTCTGGAAGCCGCCCGTGGCGCCCAAGGTAATCGTCGGAAAATACGCCGCACGCGCCACGCCGATGTTGGCATTGGCCGCCATCATGCGCCGCTGTGCGGCCGCGATATCCGGACGACGCTGCAACAAGGTCGCAGGAACGCCGCTCGGAATCTGCGGCAGGGCGACATCGACGATCTGCGGCTTGATCGAGAAGGTCGAGGCCGACACGCCGAGGAGCGCCGCAATCGCATGCTCCATCAGCGCGCGCTGAGCGAGCGTCTGCGCCGCCTGGGAGCGCGCGGCATCGAGCTGGGTCTGAGCCTGCGAGACGTCGAGGCCGGGGGCGATGCCGGCGCCGTGGCGCTGCTCGGTGAGCTCGAGCGCGCGCGTATAGGCCTCTACCGTCTCATCGAGGATCTCGCTGTCGCGGTCGAGGCTGCGCAGCTGAATGTAATCATCGACCAGCTGCGCGATGAGCGACAGGCGCGCATTCTCGAGATCCGCGGCGGATGCGGCGGCGTTGGCCTTGGCCGCGGCCACCTCGTTGCGAATCTGCCCCCACAGGTCGAGCTCGTAGCTCACGCTGCCGCCGAGCGTGTTGTCATCATAGTAGCGCGGCGTCGCGGTCGATATGAGCGGTGCATGGCACCGATTCACGAGCGCGCTCGGTGCTCGGCGTTGAGACCCAGCGTGGGAAAAAGCCCGGCGCGCGCCTGATCGGTGAGCGCCTTCGCCTGCGCGTAATCGGCGAGGGCGGCGGCAAGGGTCGGGTTGCCGGCGATCAGCTGTCTTCTCGAGCTCGTCGAGCTCTTGGTTGTCGTAGAGCGTCCACCAGCTGTCGCGCGGCAGGCGGTCGGCCGGCTGCGCCTGCGTCCAGGGTCCGAGCTCCTTGTAGGCATCCCCGGTGGGAACGACCGGGGTCTTCAGCGGCGGCGCGAGGGAGCAGGCGCCGAGGAGCAGCGTCAGCGCGACCGCGGCCCGGCACGCGCTCCGCGTACGCCCTCAACCCGTTTCATTTTTTCGCTTCGCCGGGCCCGCGACCGCGCCGGCCGATCCCGCGGCGGCGAGACGCACCTGCTCGCCGTTGCCGACTCCATCGGGCGGATTTTGGATCACGCGGTCGTTCGGGGAGAGGCCCGACGCGAGCTCGATGACCGCACCCAAGTCGCGCTCGATCGACACGGGCTTGAGCACTACGCGATCGTGCGAGTCCACGGTCGCGATGGAAAGTCCCTTGGCGTCGAAGATGAGCGCGCTCGAGGGCACGCTCAGCACGTGGGGGGCGGCGGCGATCTCAGATGGATGCTGGCGTAGTCGCCCGGCATCATCTCGCCGGCGCTGTTGTCGACGATGAGTTCCATGAGCGTCGTGCCGGTGGTCGGGATGACCGCCTGAGCCGAAGCCTCCACGATTCCGCTGTAGGTTTTGTCGGGATGCTCGGGCACCGTGATCGTGGCCTTGGTGCCGGGCGGCACGCTCGGCACATAGTTCTGCGGCACGCTGACGTAGACGCGCAGTTTGCTCGTCGCGGACACCACGAACAGCTCCGCGCCGCCGGCGGACCCCACACTGATGCCGCCGCCGCGAGGCTCCCACGTTGATGAGCGCACCGATGTCGGTCTCGCGCGCGGTCACGATGCCGTCGAACGGCGCGATCAGGCGTTTGAAGCCCTCCTCGGCGATGAGCTGATCGACGATCGCCTGCGCCGCCTTGACCTGAGCGATATCGGCGTTCCAGGTGAACGTGCGCGTGTCGACGTCCTGCTTGGCGACGGCGTCGGTGTTGGCGAGCGACTGCCAGCGCTCCGCGGTGATCTGCGCGAGCTTCGCATTGGCCTCGGCGACTCGCAGGCTCGCGCGCGCCTGCATGAGCTGCTGGTCGAGATCGGGAGTGTCGATCTCGGCGAGCACGTCGCCCGCCTTCACCTTGCTGCCGATGTCGTACTTCCAGCTCTTCAGGTACCCCGGGACGCGTGCGTAGATCGGCGCACGGATGTAGGCTTCCAGGCGCCCGGGCAGGTCCAGGCCCTGCTGATGCGCCACCTGCGGTCGGCGTCACGACGGCGACGACGGGCAGCGGCCTGGGCTTCGGTCAAATCGTGCAGGCTCGAGTTTTGCGCGGCGCGCGAGCCCAGGCCATAGGCGACGACGGCGATGGCGAGGAGCACGAAGGCGCCGCCGACCCGGCGCAGCCGGCGCGTAACCGGCTCGCCGTGAGATTCGATCAGGCTGGGACATGGGCGGCTCCGGGGCTTGTGTCCGGCCACGGCTTCGGGCCGTGGTGCCGGTGAATGATGCTGAACATCACAGGGACGAAGAACAGGGTCGAGACGGTGGCGAAGATCAGGCCGCCGATGACCGCGCGGCCGAGCGGCGCATTCTGCTCGCCGCCTTCACCGAGCCCTAAGGCCATCGGCAGCATGCCGATGACCATGGCGAGCGCCGTCATCATAACCGGGCGCAGGCGCACGAATCCCGCCTCGAGCGCGGCTTGCGTCGCATCGCCGATCTCGTTGAGCTTCTCGCGCGCGAAACTGATCACCAGCACGCTGTTCGCGGTCGCGACCCCCATGCACATGATCGCGCCCGTGAGCGCCGGCACCGAGAGCGTCGTGTGCGTCGCAAACAGCATCCACACGATGCCGGCGATCGCCGCCGGCAGCGCCGTGATGATGATGAAGGGATCGGTCCACGACTGGAAGTTGATCACGACCACGAAATAGACCAGCACGATGGCGCCCAGGAGTCCGAACAACAGGCCCGCAGTAGGCGCTGTTCATGGTCGCGGTCTGGCCGACCAGGGCGATGATCGAGCCTTTCGGCTTGTCCTTGTCGTTGCGGGCGATGATTTTCTGGATGTCGCTCGAGACCGCGCCCAGATCGCGCCCCTGGGTGGTCGCGTAGATCTCGACCATCGGGGCAATATTGTACTGCGAGACCACGGCATCGCTGTGGGTTCGATGGATGTTGGCGATGCCGCCGAGCACCGTGGTCGGCGCGCCGGTGGCGTTGATGGGCAGATTCTGAAGTGCCGGCAGCGTGTCGACCTGGTATTGCGGGGTCTGCAGCGCGATCGGATAGGTGACGCCGTTCTTCTCATTGAGCCAGTAGGTGGGCGCAACCTGGAGCGAACTCGCGAGGTTCACGACCAGGCTATTGGTCACGTCGGCCGCGGTCACGCCGGTGTACTGCGCGCGCGTGCGGTCGATGTCGACATCGAGCGTCGGCAGAGCAGCCGACTGCTGGATGCGCGCATCGGCGACGCCGGTGACATGGCGGACCTGCGCCAGGAGCTTGTTCGCGTAGGCGTAGTCCGCGCCGAGGTCGTTGCCGCGGACCTGCAGATCGATCGGCGCCGGCGCGCCGAAATTCAGGATCTGGCTCACGATATCCGCCGGCAGAAACGAGAAGGTCATGCCCGGGAAACGGCGCGGCAGCTCATTTCGCAGGCGAGCGACGTAGTCGGCGGTCGGCTTATGATCCGCGTTGAGCGAGATCTGAATGTCGCCATCCGACTCGCCGATCGTGCCGGTATTGTTGTAGATCGTATTGATCGACGAAAGATACGTGCCGATGTTGTCGACTATCGCCGCCACTTCGCGCGGCGGGATCACCTGGCGGATCGCCTTCTCCACATCCGTGAAGCGCGCAGCGGTCTCCTCGATACGCATGCCGACCGGCGCCCGCACGTGCAGCAGCATCTGACCGCCGTCGACCTGCGGAAAGAAATTGCGGCCGAGAAACGGCGCGAGCAGATACGAGACGGCGATGAAGCCGAGAAATCCCCCGACGAAGACTCGCCGATGCTCGATGGCGAGCGCCAACAGGTCGTGATATCCGGCGCGAAGCCGCGTGAAGCGCTCCTCGAAGCCGCGTTGAAAGCGCACCAGCGGATTCCTCGACCGCGGAGGCCGAAATCGCGTCGCCGTGCTCATCGACGGAGAGCGACGTGCATGTGCAGGAGGTACTTCGCGAGCGTCGGCACGAGCGTGCGGGAAAGCAAGAACGAGAAGACCATGGCGAACATCACGCTCTCCGCCATGGGCACGAACAGAAAGCGCGCCACGCCCGCTCAGAAAGAACATCGGAATGAACACGATGCAGATGCAGAGCAACGAGACGAAGGCCGGGATGACGATCTGCGAGGCGCCATCGATGATGGCCGTTTCCACCTCCTTGCCCTGTTCGAGGTGGTAGTTGATGCTCTCGATCGTCACCGTCGCCTCATCGACGAGTATGCCCACGGCGAGCGCGAGCCCGCCCAAGCGTCATGATGTTGAGCGTCTCGCCGATCGCCGAAAGCGTGGCGATCGCGCCCAGGATCGCCAGCGGAATCGAGGTGGTCACGATCAGCGTCGAGCGCCAGCTGCCGAGGAACAAGAGGATCATCAGGCTGGTGAGGGCCGCCGCAATCACGCCTTCGCGGATCACGCCCTGGATCGAGGCGCGCACGAATACGGACTGGTCGCCGATCGGCTTGACGTCGAGCGCGTCCGGGAGCGAGGGTTTGATGACCTGCAGCATCTTCTTGATGCCGCTGACGATGTCGAGCGTCGAGGTGCTGCCGTTCTTGAACACGCTCAAGAGCACCGAGCGATTGCCGTCCACGTGGACGACATTGACCTGCACCGCACTGCCGTTGTGCACATGCGCGACGTCGTGCATGTAGACCATCGCGCCGCCCACGCTCTTGATCGGCAGGTCGCCAAGCTCGGCAATTTTCGATGGCGCGCTGTTCAAGTTGACGGTGTATTCGATAATCACCGATCTTCTCCGTGCCCGCCGGCGTGATGAGGTTCTGCGCCGCGAGTGCGTTGGCGACGTCTTGGCCGGTCAGGCCGCGCGACTGCATCGCTGCGGTGTCGAGGTCGAACATCACCTGCGGCGTCTTGCCGCCGAACGGAAAGGGGATGCCCGCGCCTTGTACCGTCACCAGGGGCGGGCGCACGAAGTTGAGGCCGAGATCCCCGAGATTCTGCTCGGTCAGTCCCTTGCCCGACAGCGCGAGCTGGATGATGGGTACCGTCGAGGCACTGTAATTGACGATCAGCGGCGGTGTTGCGCCGGCCGGCAACTGCTTGAGCAAGGTCTGCGAAATCGCGGTGACCTGTGCGTTGGCGGTGGCGATATTGGCCGATGGGTGAAAGAAGATCTTGACGATGCCGAAGGTGGTATAGGAATTCGCCTCGATGTGCTCGATGTCGTTGACCGTCGTCGTCAGTGCGCGCTCGAACGGAGTGATGATGCGCCCGGCCATATCGTCGGGCGGCAAGCCCTGGTACTGCCAGGCCACGCCGATGATCGGGATGTTGATGCTCGGAAAAATATCGACCGGCATGTTCAGCGCGGCGAGCGTGCCGATGAGCAGAATGAGCAGCGCCGCCACGATGAACGTGTAGGGCCGGCTCAGCGCGATACGAACTATGGCGAGCATGTAGGCGCCATCAAGCGGTCTCGACTATTACACCGGACTCCACATGACGCCCCGCGCTGCGTGTGGACCCGCGAGCCCGGGGAGACGGCGCATGCACCCCGGCTCCAATTGGTGCGTGCGCCGTTCATAGCCTATTTCTGCGGGTCCAGACGCGTTGCCTCGTAGAGGAACCAGACGCGCCGCTCGGCCTCGTCGATCCAATTCTCGATCAAGCTCGCCGACGCGACATCGCCATGCTCGTCACAGACCGCGTGTGCCCCTCTCAACCGCACCGCCAGTTGCGCGTTGTCTTCGCACAGCTCAACCAGCATGTCCTGCGCGGGAACGAACTCCTCTTCGTTGTCCGCAATACGCTGGAGCTTGGCGATTTGACCAATCGAATGCAGAGTCACCCCGCCGATCTTCCTGACCCGCTCCGCAATATCATCCGTCGTGGTGAGTATCTGATCACCCTGCTCGTCGAGAAGCAGGTGATAGTCGCGAAAATGTGGACCCGAGATATGCCAATGAAAATTCTTCGTCTTGACGTAGAGGGCAAAAAGATCGGCCAGCAAGTTCGTCAGGACTCTCGACAGGCTCGCCACGGCATCTGCATCAAACCCTGACGGCATCGAGACCGGTGCACTCCTGCTATGTTTCGACAATACGGCATTCATCGTCTGGGTCTCCTTTGTTGATGGTGAAATGACGATCATTCATTTGGACCTGGCGCGCTGCGCGGCCACCTCGGCGGCGGTCACGGGCTTGCCGTGATTCCCCCACGAGCTGCGCTCATAATCGATGATGTCGGCTATGTCGACATCGTTGAGGCTGCCGGCGAAGGATGGCATCGGAGTGGCGTACAGCACGCCGCCGGCCTTGGCACCCTGCACGCCATCCAGCACGACCTGTATGTGTTTTGTCGCATCGTCCTTGGTGACTACCCGGCTTCCCTTGATCGGCGGAAATGCATTGGGTTGCCCCCTACCATCCGCGCCGTGACAGGCCGAACAATTGGCAATGTACAGTGTCCGCCCTCTGGCGGCGTCGTAGCCCTGTGGACCGACGGAACTCTCGGCGGCCGAGGACGCGTGGCAGAAAACCAGCAGCGGCACCAGAACGATGATAGGGCCGAAGGGGTCAGCGGCGGCGGCGTGGCTACGCGCGCGCACCTCAAACCCCCAGCGTCAGCGGCGCGGCCGATTTATATTTTGAATTCACGGGCCCGCTACTTGGCCTTGCCGTTGCGTACACCGTCGTTACGGACGCGCGCAGCCGGTAACCCAGTCCGCGCTCGGTCTTGATCAACTCCGGCCGCGCCGGATCGGTTTCAATTTTGCGGCGTAGACGCAGTATCTGCACATCGATTGAGCGGTCGTAGACCTCTGTGCTGCGCAGCCGCGAGAGCTCGAGCAATTGATCTCGACTCAAACTGCGGTTTGGCCGCGTCAGAAATGCAAGGAGTAGACCGAACTCACCGTTGGTAATGGGCACGCGCTCGCCGGATGGAGCCTTCAGGGCACGCAGGGGTACGTTCAGATTCCATCCCGCGAATTGGTATGCGCGCACTGCGCGGCTGCGGTCAAGCGAGCTCTCCGAATGCGTATAGCGTCGCATTACCGCGCGAATTCTGGCGAGCAACTCGCGCATGCTGAACGGCTTCGTAACGTAGTCGTCCGCGCCCAGTTCGAGACCCATGACACGGTCTGCCTCCTCGGCGCGCGATGTGACAATGATGATCGGCACCATCGAGGTCTCTCGCAACCGGCGGGCCAAATGCTGTCCGTCCTCGCCTCGAAGAGTGGTGTCGAGGGCGACGAGATCGATGAGTCTCGTCACGTAGAATCTCCATCATCCGATCGCCGCTCTCCGCCGGAGTTACGCGAAAGTCATTGAGGGCCAGGTAGTTGGCGACGCGCTCGCGGTCCACGGCATCATCGTCGACCACTAGTACGTGCCGTTGCCTTGCGACCCGTGAGGTCGCTCCAGAGTCAATCTCAATCAAATCTGTGTCCATGTGCGCCCGTTACCCAGATAGGAAATCTGTTGCCGATAGGACAACAGTAATGCGGGAGGAGCGGGAAAGCGCTGCTCGAGCTTGGCGCGCATTGATTGGAATTGCGGGCGCAATGATCTGCATTGCAAATGTAGGCGCAGCAGAAGCCGCCGAAATCGTCGCGAAATTCTCGAGGGCGAACATGCATTCCAGCGGCACGGTCTAGCGCATTCGCCGCCCAGGAGTTGCCAGTATGAAACGGCCGGTAATGATCCTTCTCGTCTTCGGTTCGCTTGTCATCGGGATATTGCAGCCATGACAAGTCACGACGGCGATGCGACTTGGACGCCGGTCGAAACGACGCGTTGAGGCTTGATGCGGACATGTGGCCTGTGGAGACCCATTCGAAGCAATTCACGGCAAGCGTGAGCAGGCCTGCGCCACAACTTAGTCGCCTATTTCTACTCGGGCGGTGTCAGCGAAGGCATGATGCGAGCCGGGCGCCTGCGCGCGGCAACGGTGTCGGCGATGGCCGCACGATGGTCATGCGTGTAAACTGCCACGGCTATGGCGTTAACCGAGCCTTCGCATCAAACGGCTGCACCGCAGTGACTACACCGCCGACATTGCCGAGCGACCTCGGAGGGGATGCGGAGCCCATCGTCTTTGTTATTGACGATGACATGGCGATACGCGAATCGCTCACAGGCCTTTTTCAGTCGGTCGGTTTGCGGATCAAGGTGTTCGGTTCGGCCGCCGAATTCCTGCAGAGCAGCCTACCGAATGCCCCGAGCTGTCTGGTGCTCGACATCAGGTTGCCCGGTATCAGTGGCCTTGAATTTCAAATAGATCTGGACAAAGCGGGTATTCGCATTCCGATCATCTTCATGACCGGTCACGGTGATATCCCGATGTCCGTGCAGGCGATGAAAGCCGGCGCCGTCGACTTCCTGACCAAACCCCTGCGCCATCAGGAACTGATCCACGCCGTGACCCGGGCGCTCGCGGTGGATCGGAAAAGACGGGCCGACGAGAAGACCGTTTCCGATCTGCGAATGCTGTACGAGTCGCTGACGCCCGCGTGAGCGCGACGTGCTGGCCCTCGTTACCGCCGGCATGATGAACAAATTGATTGCCGAGGAGCTGGGGGTCAGCGAGATCACCGTAAAGGTACATCGCAGCCATGTAATGCGAAAAATGCGAACTCGGTCTCTGGCCGATTTGGCGCGAATCGCCGACACTCTCGGAATTCGCCCCGATAAGCCGAAGCACCTCTAAACCTACGTATAACTATATTCGAGACTCTAGGCGGTGCACCATGGAGTCGAGCGACAGACCGCCCAAGGACTCGATTTTGCGTAAGCCTCAATCGATCTCCGTCATAGACGACGATGCACCCTTTCGCGTAGCGACCGACAGTCTCCTCAGAGCGCGCGGCTACACGGTCCATGCATTTGAATCTGCGGCGGATTTTTTGCAGTCGCCTGTCTTGGATGATACGTCATGTGTGATCACGGATGTCAAAATGCCGGACATCAGTGGTCTTGAGTTGCAAACCCTTTTGCGCAACCAGGGGCGCACTGTGCCGATCATCTTCATCACGGCGTTCCCCGAGGAGTCCGCGCGCACACGCGCGTTGCGCGAGGGTGCGATCTGCTTCCTGTCCAAAGCGTCGGACGCGTCCACTTTACTAAAGTACGTGGAAGCCGCCTTGGCGCGCGCTCCCGCCTCGTGACACGGTGCCGAGATTCTCTCCTGGCTAGGCCGTGTCCGCGCTCCTAAATCTTTGTATAAGGTCCCTACAACCAACGACTGCACACACCAACCTTCGTAGAATCGACCCCCTGCCCCGCTCGAATTACTCTGCAATTGATGCGGCTAGCAGCCCTCGAGGAACAGAAAGGTATCGAATCAAATGGGGGTGAAGTCATGTCGGATTCAGCGCGCGAGGAATACGGGTCGGGCTTCGAGGCGAGCAGTTACGCCATGCTCCAATCAGTCATCCCGCGTACATTCGAACCTCAGCAGAGCGCGTATCTCGCCGCCGATCGGGTCGTGCAGGTTTCGCCCTCCAATGCTGTTACTCGCCGAAGCGCGCGGTGGCCTGGCATCACGGTCGAAATCGTTCAGGCCACCCGACGCGGCAGGATCGACCACCACTATTGCGGATCCATGCACATGTTGGTGGTACATGATCGCGGCGCGCGTCACGACGGCTGCACGGTCATCCAAGGCCTACCGCAAGCGAATCTGCAGGACTGCAGTCGCAAACTCGCCTTCGTACCTGCGGGCCATGAATATCATGACTGGCATGAGCCAAGAACGCTCTCGCGGACCGTGTTCTTCTATCTCGATCCTGCCCGGCTTGCGATGAGTCCGCAACCGGAGCTCCCGAGCGCTCCGCTCGGACCGCGTTTGTTCTTCGAGGACGGCGCATTAGTCGAGACGGCCTTGAAGCTCGCAGCATTGATCGAAAGCGGTGGCTCGGATCATCGATACGCCGAAGCTCTGGGGGTCGTGTTGGCACATGAGCTGACGCGAATCACTATCTCGAGAGACGGCGCGCCGGTCCCAATTGGCGGCGGCCTCGCGGCGTGGCAACGACGCAAGGCAGTCGCTTATATCGGGGAGCGTCTTGCCGAGCCCATATCACTCGCTACGCTGGCGGACCTCGTTGGTTTGAGCTCCTGCTATTTCTGCCGGGCCTTTCGTCGATCCTTCGGTATGCCGCCCCAACGCTACCAGCTGGCTCAGCGCGTCGAGCGCGCCAAGGCGTTACTGGCAAAGCACGCAGCCTCGGTGACAGACGTTGGCCTTAGCGTGGGATACAATGATGCGAGCGCCTTCTGCACGGCGTTTCGCCGGGTGACCGGACTTACCCCCAGCGCCTATCGCCGCAGCCTCGTCTGACGGGAGCGGACTAATTTGATTGCGCCGCGGTAGATCTCAACAGATCCTGCGTTTCAGCGAGACTCTCGAGCACTCTCCTGCGGTTCGGCACCAGCCGTACCTCATCGTACCGACGAAGAGCTTGATCGCCGGCATGCGCAGCGGTACCCCCCGATCGGCTAACCGCGGTAATCAAGGCTTTGCCGTCTTGAAGACCTGATGAAAAGCCGGCGCCAACCATCGGAGAAGCTACATGCGCTGCGTCGCCGACCAGAGCCAGCCTACCGGCTACGAGTCGTTCGGGCAGATATTCCGCCAGCGGGGTCCCGAAAATCACTTTGTGCTCTATGGCCGCGGTGATGATCTCGCCTGCGGCTCCCCGCCATCGCTTCTCTGCAATTGCCAGGAGCTCGGCGCGCAACTCGCCGTCGACGGCGGCGGGCAAAACACTCCCCATGACCTCGTCGCCAACGAGGTATCCCTGGTCGCGTAACCATCGTGTGCGGCTCGCGTCGTACCAGGCCAATGTGATGGAGCGCCTGCCCGGCGATGTGTCGCCATCCGGCCCCGGCACCCGATAGACGACGAGCCGCGCCGCCTCCGGATACGGCGACCTTCCGCCGCCCAGCGACGTCTTGGCAAGCATCTGCTTCGGGAGCCAGGATTCCTCGACCAGTCCCCGCCAAAGGAGGAAGCCGCCATATGGGGCAAACGGTCGCGTCGGCGACACCGCTCTTCGAACCACGCTGCGATATCCATCCGCACCGATGATGACATCGGCGGACGCGGTGATGCGGGGGCCGGAAAGATAAGCCCTATGGTCGTCGGAGGAGATGAGATCGACGCGCGCTGACTCGTGCACACCGAGGCCATCCGTCGTGTCGGCGACTGCGCGAAGCCAGCGATAAATAGCCAGCCATGTCGATGTTTCGCGATAACCTTCGTCGACCACGGGAAGGGCGGGCGTAGGGCCGTCGACGCGTGCGTCGACGCCCGTCGTCTCGGTGATGAGGGCACGATCGACGCCGAGTCCGGTTCCGCCGCGCTCCTCGCCCGTGTTTTGCTCGAAGACGTTGACGAGTATTCCGCGTCGAGCGAGGCCGATTCCGGTTGCGAGTCCGGCGAGAGACCCCCCTACGATTGCCACATCGCCGGTCAATCGACCCTCTCTGCAATGATCAACTGCACCGGCTTCGTCTGAGCAGTCGTCGTCGAGGCGGACAGCGTCTGCAGGTCGCCGCTTTGCGGGGTCGCATTGCCGGACTTCGATATGCGCGCGCCGACGACGACTTGTGGAAACCGGGAAAGGGTCAAGCCTGGAACCATGCCCATGGCGTCAGTCAAGGTCAAACGGGCCGGCAGTTGAGCCGCTGTGAGACGCGTGATGGCGAGCGGCATCGGGGGTCCGTGTGTCGCCTTGGCGAAGACGAACAGCGTGTCGTTCGGCCCCACGCTGTCCTTGAATTTCGGATCGAGCGCCACGTTGACTACGATGTGCGCGGTGTTCGCGGCAGCTCCGGCGCCTGGGGGGACGTCGGACGCTGTGACGGCGTTCATCTCGGCTGCCCCGCTCGACTCAGCCGATTCGTCCGGGGTTTCCGCGGCCGCATATTCGCGAGCGAGGTCGGTATCTCCCGGTGCAGCTTCGAGAGCCTGGCGGAAGGCGTCGCGGGCTTCGGCATAATGCCGGGTCGCCTTGTAGGTGCGCCCGAGCAGAGCCCAACCTTCGGCATCGTCCGGATGCTGGCGCAGTTTGTCGGCGAGCTTGGCGATGGCCGCCTGCATATCCGTGCCGTGATCGGGCACAGGCATGGCGGCGGTGTCGCCGGACAGGGGAGCCGCCTCCCCCGCAGCCTGCGGCGAGCCCCACCATCGATAGGCACCCAAGGCGCCGAGCGGCACCAGCACGGCCACGGCCAGCCCGACGTACAGGGTTGCCCGCAACCGCCTCGGTTCCGCGTCGAGAATCGATAACAGACCCTCAGCCAGCTCAGCGCGCCGCGACGCATAGTCCGTGGCCTCGAGACTTCCCGCGGAGCGCGCCTCCTCCAGCGCTCTGAGCTCGGCGCGGCTCTCGCGCAGACGACGCAAGCTGTTCGAGTTCCCCCGCAACAGCGGCAAAAGAATCAGCACGAGCGCGACTATCAGCATGGCCGTGACGGCCGCAATGAAGGCGGGCGTCATGAATGGTACCGCCGCGCGCGTATCAAACTCGTTGATAACATCATAAGCTCCTCTCGGGCGTCAGAGAGCTGAGCCATGCGGCGATCGCTTGAATCGACTGCTCATCGAGCGTCTGGGCCACACCACCCATAATGAAATCGTTCGTTGTGTCATGCGGCAGATGCTTGTGAAAACTCGTCAGCCGTGCGACGAAATACATGCGAGTTCTGCCCGCGCAGCGCCGGGTAAGCCGCGTATTGACCGGTGGCGATCGAGGATCCTCGCGCATCGGCGCCGTGGCATCCCTGGCAGGGAGGAATCCCGCGCGCCGGATCGCCTGCGAGAAACAACGCCTCCCCTTTGCCGGCCGTCGCTGCCGGTGCCGTCGGCAGATTCCCGCCGTCGGGGTCTGCGACGCAAAATAGACGGCCAGATCGCGCATGTCGGTGTCGGTCAAGTTCGTCACGAGCGGCGCATGGGATACTGAGAGTAATAGGGGTCTTTGGGGTCGGCTGCTTTTGAACGAGACCAGCCGATGGTAAAGATAATCGGGCCGCTGTCCGGCCAAGCGCGGAAACGTCGGTGCCACCGGGGCTCCCACACCATGGCAGGCGTGGCACGCGGCGGCTTTTTGCTGCACCGGCCGCTACATCGCCATGAATCGGCTCGATACTGCGAAGGTCCGTATAACGTGAAGCGGCCAGGGCGATGCCGGTGACGAATATCATGCCGAGGGAGCAGACCCGCACGCCGACTCGATTTCGCGACTTTCGCTTCGCGGCTACTTCGGACACAGCGAATCTCCGCGGTTGCAAGACGATCGAGGCTTTACGATTCATGCACGCTGCTCACAACTTTACATTCACCATGACCCCGACGAGGTTCTCGCTATAGCTTTGCGGACCGCCGTCGGTGTACAAGGTATTGCCGACGACCAGCCCCTGATTGAAGCCGGCATAGTGCCAATCGGCGATGTTGCCGATTTCGTAGGTGTCGAACACACGCAGCGACACGCGCTCGGTGAACTGCACCGTCGCGCCGACCGGTGACCGAGTTCACCCTGTAAGTATTCGCAGGGAAACCGCTCCCCATCGTGGCGAGAACTCGCTCGGATACACAAGGGCGCCCGCCGAGGCGGCGCTGTAGTCCACGTGCCGCGGGAGTAGATATAGCTCCAATTCAGATCGAAGGTGGCGCGGTCGATGCGATGGCGCAGCGGTCGCGCCGGCCGAGTAGTTGCGCTCATGTGTCGGATTCCCCACCACTGATTGGCGAGTCGGATAATACGGGCAACCGAGATCGGCGCACGGCGCGGTTTGGGCTCGGCGACGCTCGCCAAGGCGAGAGCCGAGTGATCGTAGCCGATATAGGCACTGGCGCTGTCGGTCGGCGTCGGGCGCCCACTCGGCTGGAGATCTGCGCGGCGAGGGTGTTGTAGCCCTGCGGCCGATCAGCGCCCGGATAGCTATTCCAGTCGCCGCGAAAGGATGCGCGTGATCGTCAGGTCCTCGCGCGGAGCGAACGTGCTCATCAGATCGATCTTGTTTTCCGTCCGGTTGGCGATGTCGTACTTGCGCAGCTGATTCGACGGTTCCGGGAGGGCACGGCGAAATTCGGGTAGGCCTGCGGCGAATCCGGGCAGCGCAGCCATGAAGGCATATCCGTAGACGTCAGTGTTGTAAACGCTGCCGGTTTGCCTCAGAAACGTATAGTTGGCCCGAAAGGTGACCCAGCCGAGCGACTTGTCGACCCAGGTCAGCTTGATGCTGTCGTCATCGACGTAATCGCGCTCGCGGCTCGTCGGTCGATATTCGTCGAACGTATAGATGAACCCGAGACTGTCGCGCTCGGAGATTCTCCAGGTCAACGCCGCCGTTGGCATTGTAGTCGTCCATCGAGAGCAGATACGGAGCACTCGGTCGTCGATGATGGTGGCGTTCGCCGGAAATGTGCCGTTCATGATACGCCAACGGGAAACCGTAGTCATGAATGTACGCGCCGTTCTCTCCGATATACCCGTAGTAGCCGTTCGAGGGGTTGTAGGCGAGATAGTCGTTGTAGTAGTCCTGGCGATAGAACTTGAGCCCCGCATTGACGTCGAGATCGTTCCGCGGCCGCAGTGCCAGCGTCATCTGCGCGAGCGTGTTGTGCATGTTCACGTCGGCGGTGGACTGCGACAGCGCTGCGGTGCGTATTCCACTGGCTGCACGGGATGAGATTCGGATTCTGCGGGCCGACGTTCTGCGGACCCAATTGCGTGCTGCCGGGAGAGGGAGTTCCCCTAGCCGAGATACCCCTGGCAATTGGTCGGCGGAATCAACGTAGCGCGCTGGGTCATCAGCACTTCGGATACGGTGAAGCGACACCTCGCCGTTCATCGGCGTGACCCGGGTGAGCGTGCCGTGCAGATTGTGATAGTTGTTATTGGGCTCCATCGACATCTGCCCGATGCGTGAGCGGCGGGGCGATCTGTCCGGGGGCGGCTATGGAGGGAATGGAGAAGGGCTGTTGAAAGGAGTAGCTCAAGTACTGGTCCCGATAATAAGAGCCCGAATAGCCGAAATCCGACCGCCACTGCGACCCGGCGTAGCGCAGCGCCGGTGTTCAGGTTGATGGTGGCATCATCGATGGGCTTGACTGTTTCGAGAATGGCCCCGGTATTGGGCCCGGCCAGTCCTCCCCGAACGGGCCGCCGTACGGCGCGATCCCCTCGCGTCGTTCGTGAGTCACGTCAAGATATCCCGTCCAATGCGGCGTGAAGTAACCGCTGAGATTCAAGCCCTCTTTCTTGCGAGTCACCCCGAGAGTCTGCACGGGCGTGGCAGCGGAAACGGCGGCGACCTGCGCGGACGTGCTTTCGCCCGGTGTCAACGAACGCGGTAACGTCAGCATATTGCTGCCGACGCCGTTCCAGATCGGCCTGGCGTCGGTCGAGAGAATATTCGGCATGTCGCGGATGAAGGCCTGGACCTTGTACGCTCCGGCTTGTCCGTACACGGCCTGATAATACTGATCGTCATCGTTGATGCGGCTGCCGCGAACCTCGGCATAGGTGCCGTCGGACGGGCGCTCGAAGTGCAGGTCGATCGAGCCCACCGCTTGGTTCGCCTTCCAGTCCGTGTAGCGATTCCATAGGGCAAAGCGATCATCGCCCGTGTTGACGTAGCCGAGTTCGCAGCACCCCGTAATACACCCAGTCGCCGAGTCCGCGCACGAGCGGCGGCTCCGCCGGGCAGTCGTAGAGATTGCCCGTGGGCGATCGATGCTCGAGCGGCGAGAGCCAGCTCGTGCCATCCTCGTCGCACAGCTCCGATGCCTGCCGCCGGTCGGGTCGAGCTTGTTGGCGCGCCACGTATCGACCCCGACGCCGCTGTCGGCCCACGCGCTGGCCGAAACGAGGAGCAGGAGCGATGCAATCCCACCGAATCGCTTGGCATGGTTCGAAATCATCGCACGTGCCTCGTCTTCATTCGTGGAAACGCGCGCCGGATGGCGCATTGGACCCGTGGATGTTGGCATGACAGGTCAGGCAGCCGCGGGCCATCAACTGCGGTTCCGGATTCGAGCCGTTCTTGAGCCCTTGCGGGCTTTGCAGCGCGCCGGAATGGGCGCTCATCATGTGGCATTGCTGGCACAAAAACGGCACCGGTGCGACCAGCAGCGTCAACTGATTCGAGCCGTGCGGGAGATGACAATTGAGACAGTTCTCGCGCACCGGCGGATGCTCGAAGAGGAACGGTCCGCGCTTCTCCGCATGGCATTGATAGCAGGTTTCGTTGACCGTGTTGGTCTTCAGCAAGGGACTCGGTCAACGTACCGTGCGGGTTGTGGCAATCGTCGCAGCTCATCTGTCCTTCCGGCAGCGGCATGTGCGAGCGGCGGTTGAATTGCAGGCGAATGTCTTTGTGGCATTGCGCGCAGGTGTCGCTGATCGATATCTTCGCCATGCTGCCCTCGACCGAGAATTTCGACATCGGATTGTGGCAGTCGCTGCAGGAGAGGCCGTTACGCTGATGCACGGAACCGAGCCAGTGATCGCGCGGACCGCCCGCATGACAGCTCAGGCAGGTCCTCGTCTGGACCTCGACCGGCGTACCCCTGTTTTTGGTGTACGCAATGATCAGGCCCTGGCGCGAGCGGATTGGCCGCGTGCTGCGAACCGGGGCCGTGGCAGGCTTCGCACACCGGAATCCTCGGGTCGGACCGATTGGCGACGTGCAGGCCGAGCGCGTGAAAGGTGTGCGTGAAATGATCCGCTTCGAGCCGATGGCAGGCGATGCAGGTTCTCTCGCCAACCGCTCTCGCGTCGGGCGCCAACGGGTTCTCGGCGACCGTCGCATTGGCAAATCCGGGAGCGGGCGGAGGCACGTGGCGGTCCACCTGACTATCTGTCGAGAAGTTGGTCGATGGGAGTGAATTGGCTCTGTCATCCTGCGCAGGCTGTGTTTGACCGATTGCCGGCGCGCATACGCAGAGCACTACGCCAAGCACGACTGTGCCAAGCATGAGCGTTATCAACAAATGCCAAAGACCTGGGCGCATGTCTTTATCTTTACTCTTGAACACCCCCCATACCTGGGCGATGGGAACCGACGAGAGTCAACCTTTGTGTGATCCGAGCGAGTAAGTACCGGACTCCGCTCAGAAGGTTGCGCAGGTGTGTCATGGGCTGCGCCTCGTCACCCTTGAACCAAAGCCGTCGACGGAGGCACTTAGTGGGAAGCGGCGCCGGGTCCGCTCGGACCGCGCGGTTTCGAATGGGAGGAAACGCGCTGGAGCTCGGATTACGGGTTCACGCCGATCCAGTTCGCGTAAATACGCGGGGATTTCGTTGGTGCGACGGTATCCCTCAGGATCCGACCGAACATCAGCGCCTGTATTTCATTGAGCTGCACGGCTATTTCTACGCCGGTGACTGCAGTGGTAGCCGCAACGAGGAATAAATCATGGGGCTCGCGAGTCTCTAGTGTGACGCTTTGCCAGGTCATTTCAGTGAACAGATTTCGACGATTATCGCCATCACTATCACGACACCAAGGGACTCAGAATGAAGTTGAACTTTCCTTTCTCGATCGAAGTCTCGTGCCTATTTCTCGCGACTACTCTGACCGCGTGCGGAGGCGGAGGCTCCGGCGGTTACACCGCGTCCGCTCCTACCACTCCTACCACTCCGGCAGCGACAGCAAGCTTTGCGCAGCCGGCATCTCCGACCACGATCAATTTTGGGCAGAGCGTGACGCTCCAGTGGAGTTCGGCTGACAGCACTGGGTGCACGGCAGCGGCGTCGAGCACGAGCGGCGGCACCTTTACGGGCAGCCAATCGATGACCGGTACGGCAACGGTCGTCCCCACCGCTCCAGGAACCTATACCTACACGTTGAGCTGCACCGGCATGGGTGGCAACGTATCGGCGACCACACCGGCTGTGATGGTCTCCCCTTCCATCCTCACCACCCTATCGACGGCCGGCACGATCACGACCATCGGGTCGACGGTCGATCCGATAAACGGCGACCAAAATCCGTACGGCCTTGCGATCGCTCCGACAACTGCGGGTCTGATCACGAAGGGCGACCTTGTCGTGTGCAATTTCAATAATGCCAGCACCCCGGCCGCGCAAGGCGGCGTTCAAGGCACCGGCACGACCATCGTCGGGCTACATCCTGCCGCTGGATCGAAACCCTATCGAATCGCCCAATCGGCAAGCCTCGATGGCTGCGATGCCCTCACCTTGTTGCCGGATGGCAGCATCTCCGCCGCCGCTTGGTCCGCAACCAGCAGCCCGCTGGTCAGTGCGGCCGGGATGGTCACGACGCCCTTCTCCGACACCTTCGCCTATCCCTGGGGCGAGGCCTATGTGGCAGCAACGGGCACGGAGCCCGCTGCGATCTACGTTTCGAACGCTCCGGGTGGCAACACCGCCGCCGGCGGTACTATCGACCGGATCAGTCTTGATAACGATGCGCAAACGAGTTTCACGGAAATCGCCAGCGGCTTTTGCAGCAGCGGCTCACCGGGGATGATTTACGGACCCTCCGGGCTCACCTACGATCCTTCGAACGACACCCTGTACGTCGTGGATACGAGTTCGGCCAGCGTGATCGCGATCGTCGGTATATCGGGCGTCGGCAAGGATGGCCTGGTCGTGAACGGACAGTGCACCGGAGCGACGACGCCCACCCCCGTTCCGACCTTCTCGGGTCCCTCGATGACATCGGCGCGGGTCATCGCGCACGGCGCGCCGTTCAATACCCCGCTGAGCGCCGCCTTGCTCAAGAACGGGGATTTGGTGGTCGCAAATGCCGATATTGGCATCCAAGCGCCCAGCGCCGCGACGAACCTCTTGATCGAAGTGTCTCCGGTTGTTCCGGGCGGCTTCGTTGGGAAGCCCTTGCAGCTCGATACCGCGACGCCCGGAGCACTCTTCGGCCTGGCGACGGCGGTCGACACGAATGGTAATGAAATCATCTACTTCAATGACGACAACGCGGCGGCCGTGCTTCAGTTGACCACCACCGCGGCGAATACGAGTCCGCCGACTCCTTACAGCACGCCGCGAACCCGCTAGCAACGTGTCTGCAGAGGCCCCCTCGGGGCGATCAGCTGGCCGAAAAAGAGTCAAGGAGCGCCGTCACCCTTAAACCAAACCCATCGATGGAGGCACTTACTGGGGAAGCGGCGCCGTGTCCGCTCGCGTAATCCGTGCGCGAGCGCACGGATTGGTGTGCCGCGCACTCAGGAGCACCGATGCTTTCAGTCCTGGTTTGCCACTCCTATTTCCTGCATTTGGACCAAAAGCAGCTGCAGCGCGGCAAGCCTTATCCGGCGCTCGCCACGCTTCAGGTGGCTGCCATGCTCAGGAAGACGGGACGGCGGGTGGCCTTTTTCGACGCGATGATCGCGCAGGGCTTGGAGGAGTACGAACGCACGCTCGAGAGCGTGCAGCCGCAAGTCGTGCTGCTTTACGAGGATACGTTCAATTTCCTGAGCAAGATGTGCCTCGGCACGATGCGCCGCGCCGCCTGTCAGATGATCGGCTCTGCGCGGCGCGCGGGCGCTCGCGTGATCGCAGCCGGTCCCGACGTGAGCGACGCGCCGGCGCCCTACCTTCAGGCGGGAGCTGACGTCACTCTGGTCGGGGAAGGGCTCTCCGCCCTCTTGGATTTGCTGGCCAGGCTCGATGTCCATCCGAACGCTTCTGCCGCCGACCTCGCCTGCGGTTTATCCGGCGTCAGCGTGCTGCGGCAGGACAAGATCGTCACCACCAGCGGTGCTCGTGTGCTCCGCAGCGCAGATTACGAAGGCTCCGCCGCCTGGGACCTGGTCGACATGGATCGTTACCGCTCCGTTTGGATGAAGGCACACGGATATTTCAGCCTGAACATGGCGGCCTCGCGCGGCTGCTCCTTTCGCTGCGCGTGGTGCGCCAAGCCGACCTGGGGCAATCTATATCTGCAGCGCGATGCGGTCGCGGTTGCATCGGAAATGGCGTATCTGAAGCGCAGTTTCGATCCGCAGCACATTTGGTTTGCAGATGACATCTTCGGATTCCGCGTCGACTGGGTGAGGGACTTCGCCGACGCCGCCGCTGCCGCGGGGGGCGCCGTGCGATTCACGATCCAAACTCGCGCGGACTTGATCAGCGTGAGCATGGCGCAGGCACTGGAGCGCGCGGGTTGCTTTGAGGCTTGGATCGGAGCCGAGAGCGGCAGCCAACGCGTGCTCGATGCCATGAACAAGGGGACGACGGTCAGCCAGATTCTCACCGCACGTCACCGATTCCGATCCGCGGGCATCCGCGTTGGATTCTTTATTCAGTTGGGCTACCTGGGCGAGGAATTGGCAGATATTCTCGCGACGCGCGACTTGCTCGAGGCCGCTCGGCCGGATGAGATCGGCGTGAGCGTTTCCTATCCCCTTCCGGGTACGAAATTCCACGAATTGGTCAAAGCGCAGCTCGGCCGCAAGACGCATTGGCAGGAAAGCAACGATCTGGACATGATGTTTCATGGCACCTACACGAGCAATTTCTATCGCTCCGTGAGAGATCTATTGCACGACGAAATCCTACTGCAAACTGCCGTCGCGGGCTTCGATGAGCACGAAACCTCGCGCAACCCCACGGCACTTGGCGCACGGGCTCTCGAGCGTCGCTGGCACGAGCTCATCGATAGCGAGGCACAGTACCGCTCGCCCGACGGCCGATCGGCTGCATCAGGTTGACGCGCCGCGATGATCGCTACTTTTCGAGGCATCGCGGCGCGTCCGAGAAAGCTGCAAGCGGTATTGACTCGAGTCACTGAGAGGCTGGCTCACGAGCTTGCGCACCCAACCCCAAAGGCACCGGATTGGTCGGATTTCGAGTGGAACATCGCCAAAGCGGTGGCAGCAATGCACGGCGTGTCTGCGCTCCTGTCGCGCTCCCTGCGCTGGCGCGGCCCCGAGGGGTGGATGCATTTTCTCAACGAGCAGCGGGTTCACGTGACCCAGCGTCACGCTCGAATCGAGAAACTACTGCTGCAAATCGATCAGGCCGCACGCGAATCAGGCGTCGCGATGATGACCCTAAAAGGTGTTGCGCTGCACGCGCTCGGTCTGTACGTCCGCGGCGAGCGTCCGATGGCGGACGTGGACCTGCTGGTGCAGCCGCAGTATGCGATACGCGCCGTGTGTCTGATCGAGTCGCTGGGGTTCCGGGAAAGTCGCACGAGCATTAAGGAGAGGGCTTTTTCGCCGCTCGAGAGCCATTCCGCCGGCGCGCTGGGGGAGCATTCGGACAATGACATCACCATCGAGCTGCATGAGCGGATCTGCGAACGGTTGCCGCTGCATCTCAATGATATCGCCGACGCCGTGTTTCCCCGAGAACCGCAGCCCGGTTTGAGCGGCTATCCGTCCCGAGCCGCGTTGATGACTCATTTGCTGTTGCACACGGCGGGTGAGATGACCATGAAATCGGTGCGTCTCATTCAGCTTCATGACCTGGCACTCGTGGCGCGGCAAATGACGGAATCAGACTGGGACGAACTGTTGCAGTGGGATTCGAGCGGCCTGCGACTCTGGTGGGCGCTCCCGCCGCTGAGGCTCACCTTGCATTATTACGCCTTATCGGTTCCGAGGCGCGCGCTAAGAGCCCTCGAGTCCGCGTGCCCGTGGTTGTTGCGTCGCAGCGCACGGCGACCCATCTTGTCTGACGTGTCGTTTTCCCATCTGTGGGTCGATGCATTTCCGGGGATCGAATGGTCGCGCTCGATCCGCGAGATGCTGAGCTATGCCGCCAGCCGGGTCCGGCCGAGTGCCGAGCAGCTCGCGGCTCGCGCTACCAGTGTAGTCACCCAAGATTGGGCGGCCGACAATCAATGGTCCACACTCTCGCAGGGCCGGCGCATCGCGCGTTGGCTGACATCTCGGCCAGTCCGCCCTGTGACTATGCACGTGCTGCGTGCCACTCTCGCAGAGGCGCCGTGACCCGGGTGCGCGCGGCGCTGGCGCAGACGTTGTGATCGCGCACGCCGGGCCATGCGCCTCGACCGTCGGCCTGTTGGGCGATACCAGCGGGCGCGACTATTCGCTCAAGCTGCAACTTTTCAATTCGTTCGCCGAGTCCGAACTCCGTCAGGCTATCGCCGGCCTGGAGCTGCGGCCCGGAATGCGCGTGCTCGATGCAGGTTGCGGTACCGGCGAGGCGCTCGCATGGCTGCTGAGCGAGGTCGAGCCCAATGGTACGGTGGTTGGCGTCGATTTGTCGGCAGCCCATGTGGCGGCCGCTCGCCGCGGCCGGTCGCCGACGATTCGGGTTCTGCAGGCCGACTTGCTCGAAACGCCGCTCGCGGCCGGGAGTTTCGACGCCATCTGGTGCGTCAACGTCATCAATCATCTGCGCGATCCGTTGTTGGGTGTTAAGCGTCTAGCCGCGCTCTTGGTTCCCGATGGCTGTCTTGCGGTGGGCCAAAGCTCATTCCTGCCGGATATGTACTTCGCGTGGGATTCGCGGCTCGAGCGACTGACTAACGAGGCCGTGCGAGCCTATTACCGCGACCGATACTGCCTGGATGAGCGCGATCTCGCCGGCACCCGCTCGTTGGTGGGCTTGTTGCGGCGGGCAGGATTGCGTCGCGTGCGCGCGCGGACCTACATCATCGAGCGCACCGCCCCTTTGGACGCCGCCGCCGAGCACTATCTGCTCGAGGGAATTTTTAAAGGGACCTGGGGAGAACGATTGCGGCCTTACTTATCGACGGAGGATTATGCCGAACTTAGCCGTCTATGCGACCCGAAGGACTCGCAGTTCGCGCTGCGCCGGCCGGATTTTCATCTCCTGCAGAGTTTCAGTGTGGTGGTGGGAGAGAGCTAACCGGTGGAACTCTGCGTCGAGTCCACGATCGCGGCGAGCGCCTCGACCGAATCGCGAGGATGCGCTCCTCGGCGAAGCACGAAGGCGCCTCTGCGCGCCACGGCCCGCTCGAAGAGCTTCCAGTAAGGCTGGTTCGCCGCGTAGGCCTGAGCGTCCGACAAGCGGACCGACAGGTCGGACTTCGACAGCGCTTCCAGGAGCTCACCCCGGACGCCACGTTGCGCTGATAGAAAGACCACGGCGACGATCGTCACCGGCGATGCGGCCAGGCGAAAGGATCCATGACGCAGGTTGACCTCATATTTCTTCGCACCGCTGCGGCGCTGAATGACCGGTGCTTTGCGGATTGCCGCAACATCCCGAGCGCGTGCTACCCAGTGCAGCGAATCCTCTGTGATATGCAGAAAGTTGGCGAGACCGGTCGCCTTCAGGGTGCGCGGCTGCACGAACACACTGTCCTCCGAAATGATATCGAAGCCCTGCAGCAAGGAGTGCAACGTTATGGTCGACTTCCCTGCACCGCTCTCGCCCATCAATAAGATTCCCCGACGCGCGCGCGCGATACAGGCCGCATGCAGGGACACCAGCCCTTGGCAGCGCGAGGCAAGCGTATATACGGCGAATTCCAGGAGCTCATACCGCGTGTGGTACGGATGTCGGAGCATCGTCTCGGACACGGTCACGACGCCGCGTCGCTCGGCTGGCGACAGACACACGAAATTGGCCGATTCGGGTGCGCCGATCAGATATCCGGATCCCGATAGCATTTGCAATGGCGGCGGCTCGAGCCGGGTGGTACGGGCCAACCGTCGCTCGGGCGTCAGCAACAGGCTGAGCTCGAGGCGCGGGGCGTGCACGGACAAGCGGTGCGCCGGCAGTCTCGCGAAGGCCTGGGTGGCCAGACGCAGCAGCCGGCTGCTATTGCTCTTGAATACGAAGCGCGCGCCCAAGAGATCCATGGGCGGCAATTCCTGCATCTTGGACCGCTCGCCAAACGGGTCCGCGAATAGATCCGATGTCCTGCTGTCGCGTGTTCGAGTCATGTCGCATCATATCCAGAAGCCGTTGAGAGCGGCGACACCTATAGCGGGGTCACCATGAACGGCGCCCAGCCGGCATGCCTCGACAATGCGCTCGCTCATACCCATACCGGCGAGCAATACTTCAAGCACATCACGTCGCTGGAAGCGGATCGCCGTGCGCGCGCCGCATTTCAGGAGCTCGCTCTTGAAACGGTGCCACGCGGCGGAGCATTGTTCGATTTCGGCGCCGGGCCGGGTATCGACGCCCGTTTTTTTGCCGAACGGGGCTTTACGGTGGAAGCCTATGACGTCGATCCCGCCATGTGTGAATTCCTCGCCGAGTATTGTCGAGACTTCATTGCTGCGGGACGCATTGCATTGCAGTGTGGCAGCTATGGGGACTTCTTGTCCCGGGAGATTCCGCCCGGCGCACGCCGCGCCGACCTCGTGATCTCGAATTTTGCGCCGTTGAACCTGGTGGATGATCTCGCCGCCTTATTTGCGAAATTCCACGCGCTCTCGACGTCGAACGGCAGGGTGCTCGCGAGCGTGCTCAATCCCTATTGCTGGAACGACATGAAATACCCTTGGTGGTGGCGGAAGCTCCCCGAATTTCGGCGCGAAGGTTGTTATTTCATGCCCGGCCCGCAAGCGCCGCACATGCGGCGCGGGCTTGCCGATTTCGCCGCGCGCAGCCTTCCGTACTTCAGGTTGACGCGCGTTTTTCGCGGATTGCCGGACTCCGACGGTCGGGCGCCAGGCGGCATCCAGGCGTGCGGGCCTGGAGGTTGGCCCTGGCTGCATCTCGGCGCCGCCCGTTTCATGTTCTTGCTATTCGAAAGAAGCGCCGGGTGAGCGCGCGATCGCCGCGGCAACTTGTGCCGACGAAGAGGGAACCTACCCTACTATGAAAGTCTCGATCATCATCCCCGTCTACAACGAGGCTCGGACGCTGGCAACGTTGTTGGCACGCGTATGGGCACAGCCCCTCCCGGGAGCCTCCAAAGAGATCATCATCATCGAAAGCGGCTCGACGGACGGCTCGCGCGCGATTGTGGCCGAATTCGTCGCGAATCATGCGGACGACCCCGCGGTGAGAATCCACGCTCTCTACGAGGAACGCCCGAGAGGCAAGGGCCACGCGGTAAGAGCAGGATTTCGGGCGGCAACGGGCGACATCCTCCTGATTCAAGATGCGGATTTGGAATACGACACGGCCGATTATCCTGGCTTGCTCAGCCCGATCATCGAAGGCCACGCAGCGTTCGTGCTCGGCAGCCGCCACCTGGGCCCCAAGCGCTGGAACATCAGGAGCTTCTCCGAAAGCGGTGTGTTATCCGCCTGGATGAACCTCGGCGGCATGTTGTTTCACGGATTCTTCAATGTGCTCTTTTCAACGCATATCACGGATCCGACGTCGATGTACAAGGTCTTCCGCGCCGACTGTCTCGATGGACTGAGCTTCGAGTGCAACCGATTCGATTTCGATTTCGAGCTGCTGGGCAAGTTGCTGCGGGCGGGATTCCATCCCCTTGAAGTCCCGGTTTTCTACGAGTCTCGAGGTTTCGACGAAGGAAAGAAAATTCGGATGCTGCGCGATCCCGCGACCTGGGTGTTGGCGATCCTCAAAACGCGATTCACTCCTCTGCGCAGAGGGAGCGACGCGAGCGAGGAATTCGCCGACAAGCAGCGTTACAGGAAAAATCCCGCGGCCCGTCCATCCTCATAGAGCATCCGCACTGTATCGAGCGAGTAGTCGGTCAAGTCGCAACCGAGCAGCGATAGTTTGCCGAGAATGTCCCCCGGAAGGGTGATTGCGTGACATCCAGCGGCATCCGCTTGAAGAAGATTCAGAAGCTCCCGCGCGCTGGCCCATATGAGCTGCGTATTCGGACGCTCTCTCAGCAGTGCGGCGGCCTTGGTCATGACAGGCACGGGATCGACGCCGGTATCGGCGATACGACCTGCGAAAATCGACACATAAGCGGCGGTAGTGGAGCTCAGTGCCGACAGAACCTCTTGCACTTGCCCCAGGGTCATGATGGCCGTGACGTTGAGCTTGACCTCTCGCGCGGCCAAACGTCCGACCACTGCACGGCAACTCTCGCCTCTGGTGTTGGTGATCGGGACCTTGACGTAGACGTTCTCACCCCAGCTCGCTATTTCCAGCGCCTGGCGCTCCATGCCGGCGAAATCGTCCGCCAGTACCTCGAAGCACACCGGCTTGGCGGTGATCTCGGAAAGAATGTCCTTGGCGAAATCGCGGTAGTTGGCGATGCCCGCCTTGCGCATCAGCGTGGGGTTCGTGGTGAGGCCTTTGATGTAGGGTCGTGTCGACAGCTCGAGCATGCTAGCCCGGTCGGCGCCGTCGGCGAATATCTTGACCGTCAATCGGTCGACGGACATCATCGCGGCGGCGCCTGGGCGAGGATGACGGCGGCCGCCTCGCTGAGGGTTCGTACGCGAAAGTCGTACGCGACGGCTTGCCTTTCGAGGTAACCGCCGTTGATCCAGAAGGTTCGGCAACCCGCTTGCCGGCCGGCCTCGATGTCCCGCCAGCGATCTCCCACCATGAAGCTCGAGCGGAGGTCGATGCCGAACGCCTCGGCCGCCTGCAGTAACAGCCCCGGCTTGGGCTTTCTGCAGTCGCAAGCATCCCCGTCGTCGTGGAAGCAGGTGAGTATTGCATCGATCTCGAGGCTTTCGGCGAGCTGTGCGTGGATGCTCGCGACGGATGCCTCGGAAGCCGTGCCTCGGGCGACATCGGGTTGATTGGTCACCACAATGAGCGCAAACCCTTGCGCCTTCAATGTGCTCAAGGCCTCGGCAACCCCGGGCAGGATCTCGAGATCGCCAAGAGATGCCGGCGGACGAGGGTTGCCGCCACACAGCGTCACGCGATTGATGACTCCGTCGCGATCCAGAAAGACCGCAGGGCGCAACCGGGTCGGTGCAACGCTCATCACGTCATTACCGCCGCTTTGAGCAGTGGATGGGAGACCAGAAGATGCCAGATCACCGCTTGAAACGCCTCGGTATGAGGCGTGATGGTCAACGGATTAACGGTCGGCACGATCACCGCGGCGTCGGCGAGCCGGGCCGTGTGACCCCCGTCGCGGCCCACGATGCCGAAAATCTTGGCGCCGGCCGCCCTGGCGTAGCTGACCGCGGCGACTAGATTGATGCTCACGTTGGCCTCGGTGCTACCGCCACCCACGGACAGCACGAATACGGCATCCTTTGGCGCGAGTCGGCTCACTTTGAGCCATTCGACGAATGAGCTCTCCCAGCCGTCGTCATTGATGCGGGCAGTGAGCTCGGAGACATTATCGGTGGGCGCATAACTCTCGATGCCGGCCAGCTTACGAAAGTCATTCACGGCGTGGGAGCAGTTGCCGGCGCCGCCTCCCACGCCGATAAAGAATATCCGGCCCGACGCCGCCTTGACTTGCGCCAGCTCCGCGGCGAGCCGCTCGATCGAATCCACGTCGAGCCTCTGCAGGATCGCTTCGGTTTCCTTAAGATGCAGTTGCGTGTAGCTCATGCTCGCCCCGATCGCCCGGTGAGGTACGCTTCGGTCTCGCTCAGGCCGCTGAACGAGCCGATTTCGTAAAAGCGGGTCGATACCTCGAAGGCCGCCAGGCGGCCCGTCAGCGACAGGGTGCGATACACGTCCGCCAAATCGAAGGCCTGGGATCCGCCGTAGGGTCCAAAAACGTCGCGGCAGAGGATCGACACACCGAAATCGATGTGCTTCATGTCGGATCGTGGGGACCGCTTGTCGTACTCGATCAATCGACCTTCCCTGAAAAGCACGTTGCTCTCGCCCCAGCGATCGTCATTGCGGAGAACCGTCATCAAGGCTGGCTGGGCAGCCGCCCGATAGGCCGCTTCGACATCGGAAAACGAGCACTGGCCATAGGAATCTCCATACGCGACGAAGAATTCGGCTCCGAGGAGCGGCAGCGCCTGTCGGATGCATCCGCCGGTCCCTAGCAGGTGTGGGCCGTCGAACGAATACTGGATCGTGAGCCCCCAAGCTCGGCCATCACCCACCGCCGCTTCGATTTGCTCGGCCAGGTGGCCGACGCAGAGCACCACGCGATCGATACCGGCGCGGCTCAGCAGGTCGAGTTGGTGAAAAATGAAAGGACGGCCGGCGATGCTCAGCAGCGCCTTGGGCACACGATGAGTGAGGGGATGCAGCCGAGAGGCGAAACCGCCCGCAAGTATGGCGATGGGCAGCATGATTACGACAGCACAATCTTCGTGCCCTCGAAGTCGAAGCCGAATCGCACCTCCTCCAGACCGGCCTCCGCCATGGCGCGTCGGAGCCTGCGCCGATCCGAGGCGTAGAACATCAGGAAGCCGCCACCGCCCGCGCCGACCAGCTTACCGCCGAGTGCACCGTTCCTCATAGCCAGTGAGTACCAGGAATCGATCTGAAGGTTGCTGATGGTCGGGGAGCGGCGCCTCTTATGTTCCCAGTGCTCGTGCATCAGCTCGCCGAAGCGGACCAGGTTCCCGGACTCCAGGGCGTCCTTGCTGCGGTATCCCAAATCCTTGACGTAATCCAGATTGCGCAGCATATCGGTGTCGCGTGCCTGCGTACGCACCTGCTGATCCTGCAATATGGCACCCGCGGCGCGGCTGTAGCCGGTGAAAAATAGCAATAAATTGTCCTCCAGCTCGAACATCGCCTCTCGGGATACGCGCAGCGGCTCGACGGTGACGCGGTGATCCTTGTGGAAGGTGAGGCAAATGAGGCCGCCAAATGCCGAGATGAATTGATCCTGCTTACCGACCGGGTTTTGCAGGCGCTCGATCTCTATGTCGCAAGCGTTTTCGGCCAGTTCCCGGGCATGGGCCGATTTTCGCTGGTGCGCATAGAGCGCTTTCAGCAGCGCCGTGGTGAAACTGCCGGAGGACCCAAGACCGGTTCCGGCGGGTATATCGGCGAGTGTGGTGATCTCTATCTGAGGCGGTTCCGGATGGTGCTGGGCGAGGGCCTCCCGAATGATCGGATGCTTGACCTCGCCGACCGTATCGACGTGTTCCAGAGCCGAATACTTGAGATAGATACCCGGGCTGAAGGGCCGCATGACGGTGACATAGACATACTTATCGATCGCCGCAGCGACCACGAATCCCTCATGGTCGCCGTAGTACGAAGCCAGGTCGGTGCCGCCGCCGCCCAGCGTGATACGCAGCGGGCTACGGGCGATGATCATAGCCCGACTCGGCATAGACTTTGGCCACCACGCGCAACGCCGCAATTGCGTCCCCCAATCCGGGCGAGGGCTCGCGGCCGATGCGGATGTCCTCGATGAACTCGCTCATTTCAGACATCCAGGAGTTGTCGGCCATCGGATATTCCCAGATGGTGGTTTCCGGAGGTCCCATCTCGGGCCGCATCCGGTGCCAGGTCAGCCGTTCCACGCCGTAACTGCCACCGAGTCCGTCGACCTGCAATTTGCCGTCGCGGCCGTACAACTCCCAGGAGAAGGTGTTCTTCCATTCGGTACAGCTCACGTGGAGGAACGCGACTTGTTGGCTCGCGGTCTTGAGCAGCATGAAGCCGTTATCCTCTACCGGCATGTCCCAAAAATAGGTATGGGCGAAGCCGTCGACTTCCACGAAATCGCCGAAAAACCAGCGTGCCAGGTCGATCAAGTGGACACCTTGATCGATCAACTCCCCGCCGCCGGAGCGCTTGGGCTGCGCGCGCCACTCGCTGGCGTAACCGAGCCGTCCGCCGTGCCCGTAGCGGGCGCGGACGAACAGCAGCGGCCCGAGAACGCCGGAGTCCACCAGGCCCCTCGCCTGCTGGAATGCCCGGTGATAGCGATGACTGAATCCCACCCGGACCCGAACGCCGTGGCGTGCGGCGAGTTGCGGCAGGTCCAGCAGCTCATCCGCATGGCGTGCGCCGGGCTTCTCGAGCAGCACGTGCACGCCGGCGGGAATCGCCGCGCGCGCGATTTCCACATGCGCATCGGGCGGAGTCGCGACGATCACGGCGTCGAGGTCGGGCCGATCCAACAATTCGCGCCAGTCACTGCCGAAACGACAGTCCGGACTCGAAGACGCAAGCCGCGCTGCGCTGGCGAGGTCGGTGTCGACGCAATGAATCAACCGCGCGCCGGCCAGATTGTCCGCCCGCTTCTTGCCGACCGCGCCGCAACCGATGAGTCCCACGTTCAATCCGAATCCCCCCAGCTCAAATTGCGGTCACCGGGAACGATGCGGCGCAAGGTGTAAATATCCGTTCGGTTCAACTCATCGAGATGGTCCGGCAACATTCTCCAGTTGTCCCACGGGGCACTGATCAACTTGCCGGTGATTCCATCGCTCGAGGAGGAGCCGAGGAACACGGCGAGGCTCGCCCCTTGGTGAAGCGGGGAGCCTCCGGCACGCTTGTGTTGAACGCAGCGCTCGAAAAAGGCCGCACCGATCCGCTCCGGGCCCGCGGCGATGAACTCATCCAGCATGCGCGTATCCAAGGCGCCCGGCGCCAGCGCGTTCACGTCGATGCCGAGATGGCGGGTTTCTTCGGCAAGCGTCTCCACGAAACGGACGACCGCGGTCTTGGATACCGCATAAGCGCTCAGGTTCGGCAGCGGATTCGTTGCGCCGCCGCCCGAGATCTGGACGATCTTCCCGCGGCCCGCTTGCTTGAAGTGCGGCAAAATCGCCCGGCAGAGCAGGACCGATCCCAGAAGATTGACTTCGATCGTATGGACCCACTGATCCCAATCGACGCTTTCCATCGTACCGATGGGACCTCCCACACCGGCGTTGTTGACCAGGACGTCGAGATGTCCGAAATACCGCAGCGCCCGGTCGACCAGCGCAGCGACATCCGCGCTCTTGGATATATCGGCCGGCAGCGCGATCACCGATTGATCGCTCCCCGCGAGCTCCTTCAGCTCGAGTGAAGCCTTGTGCAGCTGCGCTTCGTTGCGCGCGCAGATCATCAAGCTGGCGCCGGCTTCGAGATATTTCTTGGCGATCTCAAAACCCAAACCCCGGCTCGCGCCCGTAATGATGGCACATCGCTTCTCGAGAGACTGGTTCATGGCTGTTGCGCCTCCGGGGTGGGCATGCCGACCGCGAAGTAAACCAAGCCCGGCTCATCGCCTCGCAAGGCGTCGAGCACTCGATCGGCATCCAGCACCACGATAGGGGTTGCTAAACGGCGCAGCTGATCGGCACAAACGCCGCGATACAGCGGCGAATCGGCCGCGACGATCAACGCCTGGACGCCGTGCAACGCGGCGAGAGGCTGGTCGAATCGCTCGACGGCGCCACGCCAATGCGCCGGAAGCGTCTTGACCCGCGCGTCGTGGACATTGATCGAGACGCCCTCGCTGATCAGCCAATCGCACAGCTCGACCGCGGCGGAGCCTCTGAGCGTATCGGTTTCGCTCTTGTAAGAGAGCCCCCACACGGCCACGGTAAGTCGTGAAAGAGGATCGAACAGCGCGCGAAGCTTGTGCTTGACCCAGGACTTGTGGCGCTCATTGCTCGCCAGGACGGACGATAGGAGCGGCGTGGTGAGGCCGCAGTCACTCGCCGTGCGATTGAGATAAACGATGTCCCGTGCGAGCGTACCTCCGGCGAACGGGCCGCCCGGCGCGAGATAGGCGCGCGGGCCGATACGGCTGTCGCCTTTGAGTCCTCGCTCGACCTCCTTTGCGTCGGCGCCCACAGCTTCGCAAATCGTGGCAATTTCGTTCGCGAAAGCGACTGACGTGGCAAGAAATCCATTGAGGGCATGCTTGGTCATTTCAGCAGACTCGACCGACATCCAGTCGATCGACGCGGTAATCGTACTCAGGAGGGTTGAGAGTAATTCCCTGTCCCGAGCCGATCGGACACCGACGACGATGCGGGCGGGATGGAGAAAATCATTCACAGCACTTCCGAGGCGAAGGTTCTCGGGACTGTAGGCAACCCGCAGCGGGCGCGCACTCGGGACCAAGGCCGCCGCGCGCTCCAGGCGGCGTACTGAGCCGACCGGGAACTGCGACGAAATCAGCACGATGGCGTCCGTGTCGATGTCGAGAACGGCACGTACGATCTGCGCACCGACGACATCCAAGTCGGCATTGCCGTGTGCATCGACCGGTGTGTCATAGGCGACCCAAAGAACCTCCATATCCGGAGTCGCCTCCACAAGCGATGAGGAGAAGCGCAGGCGGCCGGACGCCAGGCCGCGCCGGATCAGGTCCTCGAGACCGGGCTCGAAGACCGGCGCGACGCCCGCGTTCAACTCGGCGACGCGGGCCGCATCGAAGTCGAAGCCGACCACTTGGTGCCCGAGTGCGGCCAGTGCGGCGGCGGTCACCGACCCGAGATGCCATAGCCCCAGGACGCACACGTTCATGGGCGAAGATCGAGCAAGTCTGGGTTGGTTCTGAGGTAGTCGAGGGTCTTGAGAACCCCTTGTCGGATCGTGACTCTCGGGCGCCACCCCAGCGCGTTGATTTTGGCGGTGTCCAGGAAAAGGAAAGGGTTGTCGCCGATCCAGCCCCGCTCCCCGCCGCTGTACTCGAGCTTCGGCGCGACACCCAGCGCCTCGCAGATCCAGCGGATGGATTCGTTCACCTCGCAATGCTCGTTGCTACCCAAATTGAAAATGTTCACGCGGTCATTCGAGCGCTCGATCGCCAGGAGCATCGCGTCGAGGCAGTCCTGCACGTATAAGTAGGATTTTCGTTGCCGGCCGTTGCCGAGCACCCGAAGCCTGACTGCATCGCTTCTCAGCTGCTTGTAGAAGTCGAAGATATGTCCATGGGTATAGCGCTCGCCGAGGATCGATACAAAGCGGAAGATGTACGACTGAAAGCCGAATCCCGCGCAGTAGGCGGTGATCATTGCCTCGCCGGCGGCCTTCGAGGCGCCGTACAACGAAGTTTGCACGGGAAACGGGGCATCCTCCGGGGTAGGAACCCGCGCGGTGTCGCCGTAAACGGATCCGGATGAGGCAAACGCAATTCTGCCGATCCCATTTTCCCTCATCGCCTCCAGCACGGCATGCGTCGCGATGGTATTTTGCTCCAGATCCCGGCGTGGATGCTCGAAACCAAAGCGCAGATCTGCATTCGCGGCCAAGTGGAATACGAACTCCGATCCGCGCATGCTGCCGCGTCAATGTCGCCGCATCCAGGACGTCGGCGCGCTCCCAGTGAAAGCGCGGATACTCGCGCGCCTTCGACAGAAAGCGTTCTCGTCCCGTGGAGAGATTGTCGAGGCCCACCACTGTGTGGCCGGCGCAGAGCAGCCGCTCCGTCAGCTGGCTGCCGATGAACCCGGCGCAACCGGTCACGAAGTAGCGCATGTCAGGTTCCGTTCGGCTGAGGCGAATCTTTGCAAGCGCGCCAGCAAATAAGAGGTTGCCGGGGTCTCGACGAACCGGAAGCATAGATAACCTGTGATCGCGCAACAGGTGAGCGCCACGACCATGAAGATCGCCGAGGAAATCCAGGTGACCGGTGGCAATACGCGCATCCACAGCGACGCGAGCGAATCAAGCACGAACTGATGGGACAGATACAACGAATAGGATGCGTTGCCGATTCCCATGAGCAGCGGGTTGCGGGTGGAGCACACGCTCGGATGCAGGCAGCCTGCGAAGATGATGATCGCTCCACCCATCGCTACGACACGCGAATTCGATCCGACCGCGCATAAGCCCGCCAGGATGACGAGCAGAGGAAGTGGCAACCAGTCGTCGGGACCCGCCCGCAGCCAGAGGTACGCCAGAACCATGCCGGCGATAAAGTCGATCAACAGAGAATTGGTGTAGACCGACGCCAAAGGGCCGACGAAAGGTCCGAACAAGCGACCGGCGAGGACGAGCGCGGCGAGCACCGCGCAAAGTCCCATGAGCCGCCATTGCCGAGGAGCGGCGAGGGAGATCGCAAAGAGGACGTAAAAGAACATCTCGTAATTGAGCGTCCAGCCTTGCTGCACGATCGGCCAGACGCTGGCGGGTGCGCCCTCGATGGCCGCAAAGGGGACGAACAGCAAGCTCTTGAGTACCGCCAGAGCGCTGTAATGCAGACCTTGGAACGAATGGCCGGCCGCCGCGCAGGCCACCATGCCGAGCGTGGCCAACCAGTACAGCGGCACAACGCGCACCAGGCGAATGCGGAAGAACTGCACCGGCCGGAGCTCCCTACGGGTGGTCGTGACCACCATGACGAATCCGCTGACGAGGAAAAATATATCGATGGCGGCGGAGGCCCCAAAGTAGGGTTTCCCCAACCGATCCACCATTCCCGGAATGATGTACAGGCTGTGCACCCAGACGATCACCAGCGCGGCGACCGCGCGCAAATATTGGATTGAACGGATCGGGCCGCTATCGGCGCGTGACTTCATAAATCGCGAGCCTCGAGCGCGAGCCGGGTTTGTCGAATCGGGCAATCGATCGCAGGGCGATGGCCTCCTGATCCAGCCGGCCGAAATCCATGGCGAGATAGCCGGGCAACAGCTGATCCGACACTACGATCCACGCCGGGGTGTGCTCGAGCAAGTTGGCCAAGCGTGCTTCGTTGCTCCGCAACACCCGGCCGTCGTCGCCATAGAAGATCGGTCCGACGCGACTTGCCCATTGCGCGGGTAAGTAGGTGAGCAATTGATACGCGCTGTGGCCATCCAGTGAATAGATCTGCGCGGGCACACGCGGCGCGCGCAGAATAAATTGAGCGGCTTGCGGATAACCGTAGCCGGACGGCCATCCTTCGAGGTACTGAAACCGGTCCAAGGGCGACCAATTGGCAGCAGCCGGCGCGAACACGAGCAGCGCCGATTGGCGGCCCATGAAGCCCACACAGACCGCCAACGCCGCCCATTCCACCGGCCGCCGAAAGCGAGTCCGGCTCGCGAGATGGCGCCAGCCGGAGACCGCGCTCACGATGAGCGGCGGGAGAGTGAACAGCAAGTAACGGGAAAACCAGAATCGGGCGAGGAGCACGATGCCCAGCATGGGGATCAATCCCATCGCGATCAGCCAGCGATGGCGCCAATCGCCAAAACGCGCGGCGGCGACGATCCCGATCCCGGCGGTGACGATCACGGGCCATGACAGCTGCGCAGCCAGTTCATCGAGAAAGCGGCTCTTGGGGACGCCGATGGCCGCGGCGATGCCGCTGTATTGCCCGAGCGCGATGCCGGCGAAGTCCGAGAGACCGAAGCCCGGTGATTGGCCATGCGCCGAGCGGATTGCGGCCAGCACCGTCACAGCCAGCGCCAATAGGAGGACGGGCAATTGAGCGTACGTCAGCATCCCTGCCCTGCGCCGCCAGAGGCTCCGGCGCTCGACGGAGGGCATGAGCAGAAGCGCCAGGGGCAGCGCGCCGAGGAAGACGAATCCTACCGGAAACTTGCAAAAAGCCGCCAGCACCAAGGCAGCGGCCAATTGGCCTGCTCGTGAGCCGGTGGGAAGCCGGATCAGCTCGAGCGTGCTCGACAGTACCCATATGCCGGCCGTGCACAGGAACATATCGGACAACGCAAGCCGCTGGAGGTAGACGACGAATGGACAAAGGGCAAAGAGCACGCCGCTCGCGAAGGCGGCCGGTCGATCTCCCAGCTGGCGCGCCAGCCGATAGGTCAATGCCGCACCGATCATCCCGGCGAGCACATGCAAGGCTCGCGCAGCGGCGAGCGCGGGCACACCTAAGCGAACGAGCGGCACCATCGGCCAGGCTTCGAGCGGCTTGCCCTCTCCCAGAGGCGCGAGCCATTCGCCCGCTTGAATCATCCGGAAAATCCAGCGCAACTGCGAGCCCTCATCCTCGAAAGCGGGCAGCGACATCAGCCGCACGAAGGCGATGGACCCCAACATCAGCACTGCGGCGATCGGTATCCAGTCGTCGCGCCGTGCCGGGGAAATGCTCATCGTTTCCTCATCACCATCAAGAAATGATCGCCCATCGAGCGAAGCCCGGGCCAACCTGCGCTGCGCCGATCGAGCCGCCACAGCCAGTCATAGGCGCGTGTCGATATCGTATCGCGCACGCGGATCAGATAAGGCGGCGGAGCGAACAGGCATAAGCCGCGGTAATGCACGAGCTCGAAATCACGAGCGAAGGCGCGATAGAACTCGCGCGGAGTGTAGTAGCGAGTCCAGATGGTGTGACCGTTCATGCCGACGGGGACGAGTCCGCGAGCGAAGCGGATTCGCAGCCTTGGCCAACGCCATCGCGAAGCGTAATAGCCGATCTCCCAAGGGCACACGCGTCCGATCACCGTGAACACCAGCGCGCCCCCGGGCTTGAGCAGGCGCGCGCACGCGCTCGACACATCCGCGAGGTCCGGCACGCAATTGAGTGCGCCGAGATCAGAATACGCGCCGTCAAAGGCGGCATCCTCCTCGAGCCGCCCGAGCTCATGCGCGCCGACCCGGAGCGTCATGACCCGATCGGTGACCGACGCGCGTCGCGCGCGCTCCGCCGTGCGGGCGACCATTTGCGGGGACCAATCCGTAGCGGTTACGTGGTGTCCCAGCCCGGCCATGCGCACGGCATCCAACCCGGTCCCGCAGCCCAGATCGATCAACCGGCTGCGCGGCGCGAACGTGGCATCCAACCACCGCCACATCTCCCGGCGCATATCCTGAATCAGCGCGTTATTACCCCGCGGACCATCGTAATCTGCCGCGACGCTGTCGAAGGCCGCTTGGGTATCGCGCAGGCGCGCTGGAATGTCGGCCGGAGTCATGGTGAGAATGGCGCCTGCCGTCGGCCGCACGGCGGTTCCCTGGCCCGCGGCGCATCGACCTCAAGCGACATCGCCGCGCCGCCTGAGTTGCCCGTGATCGATCTCGTAGAGCCGATCGCAGATGCGTACCGAGCTCAGGCGGTGAGTGATGAGAATGATGGTGTAGCCACCCTTCAATCCTGCGATCGTCGCGTGCATCTCGCGTTCCGTGAGGCCGTCGAGGGCGTTGGTGGCCTCATCCAGGATGAGAACCGAGGCCCTCGCGTACAGTGCCCGAGCGATGCCGATTCTCTGCCGCTGTCCACCGCTCAACCGGGTCCCGCGCTCCCCCACCCGGTGCTCGAATCCATCGGGCAGGCCGCGGAGAAATGGATCGAGTTGCGCCAAATGGGCGGCCTCCCGGAGCCGCGCGCGATCGATGTCCTCGGGCGCGACTCCGAGGGCGATATTCTGCGCAATCGTCGTGTCCAGTAGAAAAATGTCTTGAGGAACGTACGCGATGCGCGACTGCCAGGCGGCGCGGTTCGTGGCATCGATGGCGACGCCGTCGACTTCCAAGCGGCCGGCGTCGGGCACGAGCAAGCCGGCGATGAGATCGACCAGGGTGGTCTTCCCCGAACCGTTGGCGCCGACGAAGCCGATGACGGTGCGGGCGGCGATTCGCAGCGAAATCCCGCTCACGACCGGAGGCCGATCCGGCTGATAGTAAAAGGAGATGTCTTTGAGCTCGATGGCCGAGCGCGGACACTCGGCCCAACCGGCATCCCCGGCGCTCGTCGGGTAGGCACGCGCCCGCGCTAGACGCAGATCCGGGGCAATCGAGTCGAACCCCGGTCGGTCGGCGCGAATCTTGACGAGCGCCATGAACGCCTGTTGCAGCGACGGCAGCAGCCGGTAGGCCGCAAAGCCGAGAAAGGTCAACTGTCCCAGCCAGAGGCCGATTCCTCCATCGCGTCCAGCGGCGAGGAGCGCAATGGCCACGAGGCCGACCACGGCGACGCATTCCATGACGTATCGCGGAGTTTGCCCGATCAGCTGAGTATGGGCGGCCGCGCGCGCAAAGGCGCGGCTCGAGTGCTCGAAGCTGGTGCGGAAGGCAGGCTGGGATCGACGCAGGAGTATGTCCCGGATCGCTCCGAGGCTCTCATTGACGATCTTGCATTGCTCGATGAAGAAACGGGATTCGATCTCGCCCGCGCGCAGCAGCCGGTTACGCACCGCGAGGTAGATCAGGACATAGCCTCCGGCGAGGGCCGCAATCATGGCCATGGCCAGGATTGGATTGAGCAGCATCACCGACACGACGATGAAAAGCGCCGTAACCACTTGGGTGTTCAACGAGAACGCGTTTTGCAGAAGATGATTGGTCGATCGGGTGGTCTCATGAATGAGATTGTTGAAAAGGAGCGAGCTATGCGTGCGCGCGTGAAAGAGATACGGACGGTGCAGATACTCCGCGAACAAGATCGACTGTAGATCGGTGCCGATCGACATCGCCAGGCGGATCATGACGAAGGAGCCGAGAATATTTATCACATTGGCAATGACCACGAATCCCATGAACGCGAGTCCCAAGGCGATCGTGAAACTGCGGGGGCTCGAGAATCCAAGCTGGTAAATCCAACGCAGCTGCGCGCTCCGCTGTATCAACGCCGGATTGCCGAGTACGGAGAAGAAAGGCGCGATCGATGCGATTCCCGCCACCGTCGAGAACGCCATAATGAGAGATAAGAACTGCGCACCCACCACGCGGCGCCTCTGCCGCGCGGTGAGCACGCTCCAAATGTCTGCGAGAAGATTCAAGTTACAGACTCATGACCCTGGGATCCCAATGACGGATGAGCTTTCTCGACAGTTTCAGCTCCCACGGATCATCGTAGCGTTGGAATCGATAACGCCACGAGGCGAGCGCCCGCAACGCGGACTTCCCCCACGCAGGAGCACGGATGTCCATGACGGTCGGATATCTGCAGCCCAAGACGGTCGTGAAATCCACGATACGGCGGCGCAATCGCTCCGAGAGCCAAGGCGCGTCCTGATGACACCAATAGTCGACCCATTGGGGCTCGGCCCAGCCATCGGCCGACTCGCGGGAACATGACCGGATTGCCCTCGCAATCGCGCAGCTCGTCCGCCATGCGCGCCGCCGTTGAGTTCTTGTCCCATCGCCGCGGCAACGGCGTGTAGATGTAAATCATGACTTCCGTCGCGGGGTGTATGCGCTTGATCATGCGGATGAAGTCGAAAGTCTTTTCGGTCTCGCCTTCCGGATCGCGCGGAGGCGCGAGCATGAAGGAGAGCTCGGGAATCACGCCGTGGCGGCGGCATTTGTCCACCGCCTCCAAGGTCTGATCGCAGCTCGTGCCCTTGCGGATATCATGCAGCAACCAATCGCTCGGCGATTCCGCGCCGATGTACGCCATCCGCAGACCGCTCTTCCTGACCAGCGACCAAGACGATTCCGACAGGTTGACGAGAGCGTCAGAGCGCGCGAAGCACCACCATGGCATCTGGAATTTTGCCAGCACTTCGAGCAGCGGCACCATATCGACCTCGCGGTCGAAGAAATTGTGGTCGTAGAATTGGATGGCGTCCACGCCGAACCGATCCCTCATGAACTCGAGATCCTGCTCGAGCCGCTCCGCCGGCGGCAGCGCCGTCTTGCCGCGGAACATCGTCGCGACTCCGCAGAACGTGCAGCGGTAACGGCAGCCCAAGGCGGCTTGGTAGCCGATGGTGCGCCGGCCCAGATAGGTGTTCGTGAGGTATTGCTGCGGGTTTTGCAGTTTGTCGTACGGCAGCATTCGCGTGAGGCTCGCGGCGGAGAACTTGCGCTCCGGGTTGTGCACGATCTCGCCGTCTTTGCGCCACGTGAGCCCGGCAATCGATCCCAGGTCCTAGATCGCGCCGCCCCTCGAGCGTGTCCAGAAGTTCGGTAAAGGTCTCCTCGCCCTGACCGCGCACAGCGTAGTCGACATAGGCCGTATTCAGGGTCGCATCCGGGCAAACCGTCGGAAAAGCGCCGCCCCACACGATCGGCAGCGACGGCCGTCGCGCGCGAATGGCCTTCGAGACGGCAATCGCCGACAGCAATTGCGGGCCGCCCATGACCGTGATCCCGACCGCTGCCACGGAGGTCTCGCTGACCAGGCGTACGGTGCTCGAGATGAAATCGCGATCGACGTTGCCGTCGATGATGACCGGGGCGTACTTGCCCTCGAGCGCCGCCGACAAGCTCATGACGGCGAGGGGAAAGCGCGCATGGCGGTGCGAGGTGATCGTCGGGTTGACGAGCAATACGGGCTGCGCAGTGCTCATGACGGCCTCTCGGCCGGCACGAGCCGGAATAAGGTCAATCTTTCGTTGACGAAGCGGCGCTCTGCGAACACGTGGATCTTGAACCCCTGGTTGTGGAACTCTCTGAGAAAAACTCGCCCGTCGCCGAAGGTCGACAGCAACACCAACGCCGTGCCGCCCGGCTTCAAGTGAGCACGAAGTCCTGCCGCATAGCGCTCCGCGACGTCGCTCGAGCGCCAGGCGCCGTCGCGCGTATCCTTGGGCGCAGCGCGAACGAACGGCGGATTGAAGAGAATCAGATCGAACTGCTGCCCGCGCACCGGCTCGAACAGATCGCCGTGCCGCACCTCGATTTTGTGATCCAAGTTATTGAGCAGCGCGTTGATCCGGGCGCAGCGCACGGCGGCCGGGTTGATGTCTACCGCGACGACGCGCCGTGCATGATTCGCGGCGAACACGGCGCAGACGCCGGATCCCGTACCCATGTCCAGAACTTCCGACTCCCGAGATACCAGCCTCGAATCGATGTGGGAGGCAAAGAATTGACCGGTTCGAGGCACCTTCGGATTGAACACGCTCGGCGTGACCATGAACGGCAAGCCGTAGACCCACTCCAACCGGAAATCGTCGTAGCGATCCTTGCCGATCAGCCGGTAGCCCCAGGCCATCGCCTTGCCCAACAGCCGTTGCGGCAGCGGCAACCGGGCCACACGCCAGGTATCGTCGACGATCATGAGAGCTTCTGAGCCGGGGCCAGCCAGCGCGTGAACAGCATCTCGACGGGCCAGCGGTAGTTGTCCCTGGTGCACCGGTAGCGGGCGATCCGCTGCAACAGCATCCTTCCGGGGGAGGCTTTTTTCCAGGCGAGCTCGTGAAAGAACTTGAAGCGCTCGATGAGCTCGAACTTCTCCGCCGACACCCAGGGTCCCGGCTCGCCCGCGACGTAGTCGAACTGCGCCCACTCCGTGAGCGTCTCCGGCAAACGAAAGCCGCGCTCGACGGCCTCGATCACCAGCGCGCTGCCCGGATAGGGCTTGAAGTAGTAAATGGGCGTCAGGAAATCGGGGCTCATGGCGCGCAGCTTCTTTGCGCAGTCGAGGCTTGCCTGGACGCTCTCATCGCTTTCATCCGGAAAGCCGACGATGAAGGGAAAGTGCCCGGCAATGCCATATTTCAGCATCTTTTCCGCCGTCTCGTACACCTGCTCTATCTTGATGTCCTTGCGTATGCGCTTCAATACCTCGTTGGAGCCGGACTCGACGCCGACGAGCAGGCGGCGAAGTCCCGATTGCTTGCATCGCTCCCACACGGCAGGCGGCAGCCGTACACCTTGGTCGGCGCGCATGGTGGCAGCCCAGGTGATCTTCATTCCAGATTGGACGATTCGATCGGCCAGCGCTTCGACCCGATTTGCCTTGGTGAAGAAGGTCTCGTCCTGAAAATTGACGTCGTCGAATTGATAGCGGTCCCACAGCTCCTTGAGGCGCATCGCCATGCGAACGGGCTCGAGGCCCACCCATTTTCGTCCGTAGACGAAGGGGTCCGAGCAGAACGCGCACCTGAAATTGCAGCCTTGCGAGGAGATGTAATCGAGCTGGCGCTTGCCCTTCAGCTGGTAGTAGCGCTCCACCGGGATGAGTCCATAGTCGTGCGCCCGGAAGTTGTCGACTTGTGCAAGCGGGCGCGCGGGATTCTCCCGAACAGTGCCATCGGGGAGCTTGACCGTACAACCGGCGCAATCGGCGAGCGAACGGCCCTGCGCGAGTCGCTCCACGATGTCGACAAATGTCTCCTCGCCCTGCCCTCGCACCGTGACGTCCACCGAGGATTCGCTCAAACATTCGCGGGAAAACATCGACGGATGCCAGCCTCCCCAAACGACGGTCAACTCCGGTCGAGCCCGTTTCGCCGCACGCGATATGGCCAGCGCATCGGAGATCGGCGCCCCGGTGAGCACGGTGACCCCGAGGCATACCGCCTCGCCGATGTGCGCGAGCACTGTGCGTTCGGCATCGGAATCGACGCGGGCGTCGATAATCACCACTTCGTACCGGTCGGGATCGAGCTCGGAGCCGATGGCGAGCAGCGCGAGCGGCATCGTGTAGAAGACCGCCCAGGGGTTGTAAAGGACGACCTTGAGTCGTTTGGCGGCCATCAAATCGACAATCCCGCGGCGTGAGACACCGACACGGAGCAAGCGACCGTGTCGAGCTCTCTCCACATGGAACATACGCAGCTGCCGCACTCAGGCCGCTTGCCGGCGCGGATCTCATCTCGCAGCGCTGCCATCCCATCGCTGTCGAGCGCGGCGCCGAAGTCGTCCCATGCGTCGGCGGCCGGTGGCCCCGGGATGAAAAAGCAGGGCTGCACGCGGCCATTCGCGCCGATCACTGCGGAGAATTCGGGCGCATTGCAGCGCACCGGAGGGAATGCCTCGCGGCCGCACACGGCCGAGAAGTATTGGAGAATACGTCGAAGCTTCAAGGGGCTCTCCGCGATGAAGCCGGACCTGAAACTCTCCGCATACTCCACCTCCATGGAGCGCACCAGCCCCTCGAATACCGGCAAGTCCTCGACCCGCAGCGCTAGATCGGAGCTGAAGTCGTCGACGCGGCCGAATGCGTGGGGATTGGCCACATCCACCGCAAGAAACGAGACCTGGCGAGCGCCGACGGCTCGGGCCAGATCGACGAACATCGGCAACTGCCGGTAGTTGGCGCGCTGCAAGGTGACTCGAATACTGGGAGCAACCCCGAAGCTTGCCGCCGCCCGGATCCCCTCCAAAACCTTGTCGAAGGCATCGAGACCCCGTATCGCAGCATAAGTCTCGCGATTCGTTCCATCCAGCGATACCGTAATGGCGTCGAACAGCGCGCTGGCGCGATGCGCATGCTTGGCCAACGATAGCCCGGACGTGAGCAGCCAAAGCTCGAGGCCCCGGGACTTCAACAACTGCGCGATCTGCGCCCACTCCGGGTGCAGGAGCGGCTCACCCCCCGACAGCGCCACCATTCTCGTACCGAGCCGTTCGAGACTGGGCAGCAAGCGGGTGATCGAGGCAAGACTCGCATCGGTGCGCCCATGCCGCCAATGGTCACACGTGACGCAGCGCGAATTACAGCGCTCCGTCACGTAGAGCGTCACCAGGGGCAGGCGGCTACGCAGCAAGTGAACACCACAGGGTTAAAAGGACAAATTCACGCTCGAGAACGGTCACCGAAAGTGAGTACCGCGTGGCGCGGCAATGGTTTAACTCCCGTGCGCCATTTTTGCGCCCACCGGTTCGGTCAATGACGCGCTTATGAGTGGGGCAGCTCTTTGTCGAACTCGATCATCGCATATGCGGAATGATTATGAATCGACTCGAAGTTCTCCGACTCGACCTTGTAGGAGCGTACCCGGGGATCGCCATTGAGGACGAGCGCCGCATCGCGCACCACGTCCTCGACGAATTTGGCATTGTCGTAGGCGCGCTCGGTTACGTACTTCTCGTCCGGGCGCTTCAGCACGGAGTAGAGCTCGCTGGATGCCACGCTCTCCGCCATGCCGATCAGATCCTCGAACCATATCGATGCGCCGATCTTCGCCGTGATGGTGATGTGCGCCCGCTGATTGTGCGCCCCATACGCAGAGATGCTTTTCGAGCAAGGGCACAGGCTCGTCACCGGCACGGTCACCTTGAGCCACAGATCCGTCCTGCCGAGCCGGCGACTACCGCGAATCGCAGCCCGGTAGTCCATCAGGCTCTCAGCACCGCTGACGGGCGCCTTTTTAGCGATGAAATACGGAAATGCCATTTCGATCTGACCCGACGGTGCTTCGAGGTAGTGCAGCGTCCCCTCTAGCAATCTGCCGAATGATTCGACGGATATAGCCTCGTCCTGGGAGTTCAAGCGCTCCAGGAAGCGTGACATATGCGTACCCTTGTGATTGTGCGGCAGACTCACGCTCATGCTGAGCGTCGCGACCGTGTGCTGCGCAATGCCTGCGCTGCCGGCAACTTTGATGGGATGTCGCAGATCCTTGACGCCTACTTCATCGATGGCGATGCCGCGGACGTCGGCACTACCCTGTACGTCCTCCATGGAGGTCTCGCGACGCTGGACAGCCGGCCTCAAGACGTCAGGTCTCAGTGCAACGCAACACGGGCGGTCGGGTCTATGTTCGCCTCGATACGAGCGTCCGGAGGGCACGACCCTCGGCCCACCAGAGCCACTACCGCGGCGCACGCATCCACATGCACTGTCCCGTCCCCGCTGGCCTCGGCGCGCACGCTCGTGTCGCGCAGTAGTTTCGACGTGGCAGCGGCGGTGAGATTGCGGTCCTTGGCGAGCAGTAGGGCAACTACGCCGCTGACCTGGGCCGTGGCGATGGAGTCGCCCGACGCGAAGTCGTAATGCCCGCCTGGCATAAGCGTCAGAATGTCTTTGCCCGGAGCGTACACGGCGGCACCGGATGGGGTGCGGGCCCCGGCGCTAGTGACCTCAATGATGCCCGGCAATTGCGAGAGGCCGCGTTCGCCGACGAGCGTATCGGATGCGGCGCCCACGAACAAGATCCCCCTGCGCATGCCCTCTTGGATGAGGCCGCGCAATAGCGGATCGTCCGGGCCGATAAGACTCAAATTGACTATCTGCACGTGAGCGTCCAGCGCCGCCACCAGCGCCCGGGCGAGCGTGAATGAATTGCAGTTCGCCGCGTCGGCGTCGAGGCGCAGCTGCCAGCACGCTTTGAACAGCAGGAGACGCGCGTCCGGTGCGACACCGACGATGCCTTCATGGTTGTTGGCGACTGCGGCAATGACGCCGGCCATTTCCGTACCGTGCCGGTCACGCCGAAATTGCTCGGCATCGGAGTCGACGAAATTGTCTGCCGCCGTGATTCGACCGCGCAGATCCTGATGTTGCGTATCGGCACCGGTATCGATGATGGCCACCTTCACGCCCTCGCCGCTCGACCATGAATGCGCATCAATCACATCCATTTGGCGAAAACCGCGCTGCAAGTCCAAATAAGGGTCGTTGTAACCGCTGCGGGTCGAGAACGTCTGCAGGGGTTGTGCGAGCTTGACGCGCGGATCGGCCAACATACCGGCGAGCAATGTGGCCCGATCCGCGCCGTCGGGAATCTTCAATACCGCGCATTCCATGTGCAGGGGTTCGATCGGCCATTCGCTGACCTCGCGCAGACCAAAGTCCTTTTCCAAAGCGTGCATGCGCGCCCGCGCTGTCGAGGTCGCACCGTACGGGACGACGCTGTCGTAGCCTCGCGGAGTGCCGCCGGCAGTCGCCACAAAGGCGGTCGGATCGTTATCAACGGCGGCGATAATGAAACGTTCGGAAGATTGGTCCGGCGCGTCTCCCAGGGCTTTGGATTCGATCCGCACCGGCGCCTCACTGCAGCCGCCCAGCCATGCGACCACGAGAATTGCCGCCCATCGGCTCATGGCGGTTCGCGGGCTGGGTCGACCCGGGTGCTTTCCGCAAAGCGTACCGACGCGTGTTGGCGCAGCAGCGACAGCGAAACGGTCACCGGGCGGTTCGAAGTGGCGGCCAAGGAATAGACCCCGGCTTCCGTAGGACCGGAAATGATCCGCAGCTGCGCCTCATCGAGAACCGCCTGCAGCTCCACGAGCGTGATCGCCGGAGAGAATACGGCACGGATGACTTCATCCGGCGCGCGGGGTGCCGTTGTCGTGACCGTTCGGTATGCGGACGGCAACGCGCGGACCCACCCCCATCGCTCCGCCGAAACCAGACAGAGCGCCCCGAGCGCGAGGACCGCGATCGACGCCGCCGCGAGTCGCGGCCAGGGGATCGAGCGACGTCGCCGGGGTATCCCCTGCTTGCTCGCAGGCTGATGCGCCGCGGGCTCAGGCGCCCGCGCTTCTGCCGGAGAAAGAGCGTCGAGGCGTGCTTGCAAACGACTGAAAGAGGCGGGTATGAATTCGAGGCTCGACGGGGCGGACATTGCCCGGTAGATGTCGCGCTCGCGCGCCAGCTGGTCGCGGCATGCAGCGCAAACACGCACGTGCTCATCGACCTGCTGCCGCTCCGTTTCGGCAAGGGTGCCGTTCAAATACCAAGGCAAGAGCCCGAAGACCTCCGCGTGCTCTCCTGAAAGACTCTGTTCGTAGATCATCCGTTCCTCATTGGCGATTCGCAGCCGTTGCCGCCGATCGCCGGCAGGTATTCACGCAACTTGCGACGAGCGTGAAACATGCGAGCCTTGACGGTTCCGACCGGAGCATCGGTGATTGCTGCGATTTCCTCGAGCGAATGACCCATGCGGTAGGCGAGTTCCAACGTCAGCCTGTGCTCGACGGTGAGGCAGTTCAAGCCATGGGTCACCCAGTCCTGCACCTCGGCGTCGGCTTCCGGATCCACGATCTGCTCCGGCGATTCATCGAGACTCAGCGCCGCTGCGTGATTCTTCTGCCGACGCAGCGACTTCAGCGCCGTGCGGTACGCGATGCCGAAGATCCATGTGGATACTTGCGAGGCATTGCGAAAGTCCTTGGCGCTTTGCCAGACGACCATGAAAGTATCGTTGATGATTTCTTCGACATTCTCGTACCGCGACGTGAATCTCGACAAAAATCGCGCGAGCCTGCGGTGATAGCTGTGATACAGCTGTTCCAATGCCGCGCGATTTCCAGCGGCGACCGCAGCCAATAGATCGAAATCGCCGTCGCGGGGAGAGATTTTGGCCAACGAATTCATCGCACCGTAGCTGTTTCTTGATCGACAAGGGTCCTGCTCTGTAGGTACCCTACCGCGGCCATAAAGTTGCAGCCGGTCAATTCAAGTCCTAAAAGCGCCAAATGACCGTTCCGGACCAGCGGCCGCCCACGGCAGCGTTATAAAACAACAGGTTAGCGTTACTGGACGCACCGACAAAGGACACCGCAAAGGTGACGGGGGCGAGATCGTACGCCGCGCCGATGCTCCAATAGCCGTAACCGATCGCCTTGGCCCCGTCCAGCTCGTAATAGCCGATGCCGGCCGTGGCGGATAGTTTACCGATCAGCGGGTGCTGCAAGTTCAACTCCCCCCACTCGGCCTGGCCGCGAACCACCGTATCCCGAACAAAGTAATAGCGTCGCGTGTCAGGCGAGTAGCCGATGTCGACCCGCAGCCAATCTCGATACGCCGCTTCGACCGCAATTTCATCGTAGTTGTAGAACGAGCCGGCTGGATTCCAAGGATAGCTATAGTTGCCGACGAGGATCTTTCCCTGCCAGTCCCGGCCCTGTGCCCAGACGTAGCCCAGAAAGGCGCTGAGCTCCGCATCCTGCGCGGTATTGGGAGCGAACTGCGTATTGGATGCGAAAAAGTCCGCAACGAACCCCGAGGGGTCGAGATAGTGCAGGTCGAGTTGCAGGGCAGAATGATCGTCGCTGCGGGATATCCCGCGGACCAAGTAATCGCTGGTCGCATCAAGCGAGCCGCCGAAGCCATCGGCCCGCACGCAGCGCGGGGCCCCTATCAAGAGCGCCGCGAATAATGAAACGGCTCCCCACAGTGAATAGTCCTTCTGTCCGCAATTCCTTCCTTCGGCAAGCATTGCCTAAACCGACTCCTTCCTTTGCCGAGACCCCTATTGACGGCGCGTAGAATCGCACCCTTGCCGATAACATGCCAGCGAGTGCCATTAGACCGCCAACCCGGCCGTGGTTCACCGAAATCGTGGCCGGAGTATCGTTACGCAGGCGCGGCGCAGCCGACTACGGCAATGCCAGTGTCGAGGGATCGGGAGCGTTATCGAGCACCGCCTATCGGTGCGCGGCACGGGCCAGTGCGCCCAGGTCGACGGTTACAAGCTCGCGGAGTCGAGGATTTCTACGCGCGACCGACGCACCATGGATCGGGCTGCATATCAACGGGAGCGCCGGCGCGATCCGGCGGCGGAAAACGAGCCTTGAAGGTGAAGGCATCGGGCGTCGGCCCGTAATGCTCCAGTCGCCACAGGCGCGACAAGCCTTCGTCGACGGTCGGACGGTGATGAGTGGGTATCCACCAGAGCGCTTGATAGATCCCCTCGAACCGCTCAAAAAATTCTCGTCGCCGCGCCATCACGTGAGTGTGCGCACTTCGATAAACGAATGAGAATAATGCGTCGGCATCCGCCCAGACCGACATGTTTACAGCGAACAATGGATCCGACGTCGGCCGGATCCCGGTGGCGTTGCCGCTCTCATCCTGCAGCCGCCAGACGAACCCCGGAGCGGTGTCGGCAAGCGCGTTGATCTCGTCAAGAGCCGCGAAAAATGCCGCGGTACGCGGGTCGCCCCGAGGCGCGACGAGACGTCCGACATTGATCTGAGCCAACTGCCACACAAATTGCCTCCGAATTCGAGCACGCTCGTCGGCACAGTAACCCTTTCGACTTCAGCGACGCAACACGACTCGTACTGCGTTGGATGCCGTGCCTCCATCGCGACCCATACGCAGGTGAGTAGTGCGGACTATGACCGCCTGAGAAAGTCCAGCACCAGCATCTCCGCCTTGCGCGGCGAGACTGTCGCCAGATTGCCGTCGGAGCCTCTGTGGATCGCTCCCGAGCGCCATCCCTCGAACACGACGGGGTTTATATAGGATTTGCGGCACACCACGGGCGTGTTGCGCAGCTCCGAGGCGACCTGTTTGACTACGCCTACGATCGCGCTTTTCAAGGCGCTCTCGCTTGCGTCGGGATCCCTGGGAAGCCGCGCGAGCAACACCAGCGCACGCAGGGTTGCACCCCAGGTTCGGAAGTCCTTTGCCGTGAAATCATCGCCCATTGCTTCGCGCAGATAATCGTTGACTTGGCCTGAGTCGACCGGACAGCGGCTGCCGTCGTCGGCGACATACTGGAACAGATGCTGGCCCGGAAGATCCTGACAATGCTGGACAATGCGCACTATTCGCCTATCGTCGATAGGGATCTCGTGTTGCACTCCGCCTTTGCCTCTAAAGTTGAGGACCGCGCGCCCGTCGCGCACGAAGGTGACGTGACGGTTGCGCAGTGTCGTCAGCCCGAAACTCTTGTTGTCGCGGGCGTATTCCGCGTTGCCGATGCGAGCGCGGGTGGCATCGAGTAGCGCCACCACGGCTGCGAGTACCTTCTCGCGCGGCAAACCGGGAAGCGACAGATCTCGCGTGAGCTTGCGGCGCAGCTTCGGCAACGCGTTGCCGAAGGCAACCATGCGGTCGAACTTCGCGTTGTCGCGCACTTGCCGCCATTGCGGATGGTAACGATATTGCTTGCGGCCGCGCGCGTCGTGGCCGGTGGCCTGCAAGTGGCCGCGGGGACTCACGCAGATCCAGACGTCTTTGTAGGCCGGCGGCACCGCGAGACCCGCGATACGTTTCAGTTCGCTGGCAGATGTCAGCCGCCGATTCTCAGGAGTCAGGTAATAGAAGCCCCTGCCCGCGCGCATGCGACGAATGCCCGGCTGACTGCATGAGACATAAAGAAGCCCCGCCTCAACCGCCATTTGCGCCCCCTCGGCCGCCATGGTTGAAGTGTCGATCGCTGCTGCACTACGGAACGTCATAAGCCGGATTCTCAACGCACCCATGCGCCCCGCGCTATCGACTTTCGCCGACACGAGCGTAGGAAAACGTGATTATGCGAAGTACCTCACGCGCCAACTGCACGATTGGACAGTATGCGATTTTACAGTTGCGGGTAATGGCCCTTACCGAGGGGGGGGGCAGCGCGCTCGCTAAAGCCTGGTGCGTATCGACGTCCTAGCGCCGCCCTTCGAACGCAGGATGACCGTTGGAAGGATGGCGTGGAAACTTCTCGCTGTCAGCGTGGCAAGGTCGCGTTCTAATTGGCGGTAGCTGTTGATCAATGCGTCGCCGAATTCGGTGACTAGCATGCCGCCTCCATCCTTACCCCCCGTGCTCGCGATGGTCACAGGTTTGCGGAAAGACTGTCTCAGGCTCTCCACCAAGAGCCACGCACGACGGTAACTCATCCCAATATTGCGTGCCGCTTGCGAGAGAGAGCCGGAATCTCGAATGGCTTCGAGAAGACGGATCTTCCCCGGCCCAATGCTGGAGTGTTCCGCGAAATCGATCCTGAAACGAACAACGGGACCAGCCATATGAACAGCTCCTCCTATGCCGCCATCATAATCGAAGGAGAGCTCACGCAAATCATCTGGCCCTCGTGCCCGTATCCCCATCGGGATTTTGCGCTTCACGACGTGGCCGTGTTATATATGCCCGAATACAACGAGTTTAAAAGCGGTGGATGCTAGGTTTGCGGGGAAAAAACGTCACTGTGCAGGAGCGCTCGAGGCTGTGCACGCAATCCCGGACTCGGCGCGGGCGACAGAAGTCGCGCATCAACCATCGCGATCGTCAGATCAGTGCTGAGTTTTTCGCTTTAGTAACGGTATCTTCCGGGGGAAAGTAATATGCGCTCTGTGCGGTGGTGCGCCCTTGCGGCGCTTGCTTTGACTGTCGGTTTGAATCATGCGGCGCGTGCCGCCGAAGAGCTTCCGGCCCCCGGCCGCGCTTCGGCCGCTCCATCCTCCTCCGAAGCCTGCGCGAGCTTCGAGGATTTTGTCGCCACCGCTTGCCCGCTGACCTGGCACGGCATCACCATTTACGGCGCGTATGACGTCGGCGTGGGCTGGGTCAGCCACGGCTTGCCGGAAAACGGCTATAACTACGAAGGCGAATCGCTGGTCAACCGCAACGGGCAGTGGCTCTCGATTCGTCCTTGCGCCGAACAACCTGCAGCAGACCGGTCTGGGCATCAAGGGCAAGATCGAGTTCATGCAGGACTGGTACGCGGTGTTCAACGCATCGACCGGCATCAATCCGCAGTCCGGCCAACTCGCCAACATGGCGGCCACCAACACCACGAACAACGGCCTACCCAGGTACGCCTATTCGGAAACCGGCGACGGTGCGCGCGCGGGCCAAGCCTTCAACGACGAACTCTATGCCGGCGCATCGTCCACGTATTTCGGCACGCTGACCTTCGGTCGTCAGCGCTCTCTCGGTACCGATACGATGCTCGCCTATGATCCGGCCGAACGGTGCCTACTCCTTTTCGTACATCGGGTATAACGGCACCATGGCCGGCGGCGGCGACACCGAGGACACCCGTTGGGACCAGGCCATCAAATATCGCCTCGCCTATGGTCCGGTCCATTTCGGCGCGATGTATAAATTCGCCGACGGCTCCGGCGGCTGCTACTCCGCCGCCGCAACCTGGAGCGCCGCCACTTGTACTCCGGAACAGGCGCATAACACCGCCTATGGATTCGACCTCGGCGGCGAGATACGACAACTTCTCCGTCGACGTCGTCTTCCAACATTACAACCAGGCGATCAGCGTACTAAACCCTTTGCTGGGGCCTCAGAGTCTGACGCAGCCCTATCAGTCGACCACCAACAGCATCAATACGAACCCCATCACCGGGGCCAATGTGATCGGCACGGACAACACCGAATATGGCATCGTGACCGACAACACGGCGGTTATGCTCGCTGCCAAGTACACCTGGGACCCGTTCAAGTTCTATGCCGGCTACGAGCACATCCAGCAGTTCAACCCGACGAACCCGTTGGGCGTCGGCGCTTCGGCCCAGGGCGGTTATCTCTTGAGCGGCGTCGAAGACAACAATCTTGATTCTCCCAAGCTCGTGCAGATCGCCTGGACGGGCGTGAAATACGCGTTACGACACCAAAACCGACATCACTCTGTCCGCCTATCATCAGTGGCAGGACAACTTCCGTGTTCCGTCGGCCTGCCCGCCCAGCAGTTACCGCGCTTCCTGCTCGGGCTTCCTCAACGAGGTTTCGCTCTACACCGATCATCACTTCACCAAGCGTTTCGACGTTTTTGCCGGTATTGCGTATTCCAACGTGAGCGGCGGTATGGCCATCGCCATTCCTCACGGCCCCGGCGTCCCGTACTTGAACAAGAACAACACTGCTCCGATAATTGGCGCGCGTTTCACGTTCTGATCGCTTTCCGCGGCGTTCTCAATGGAGAGCCAGCAAGGGCAGGCGCCGAAGCCACGCGATGGGTGAGGCGCGGTGCCTTCGGGCAGAGCGAGTCTCGGCGTGTCGGCAAGTACCGACAATGCTTTGCCCCCGATGGTTATAGATTGACGGGCGAATTGGGTTAAACTCTGGCTGCATGTCAGCAGAAGTCGAATACATATCGACGTCATATATGCGTTGTTCGATATCAGCGCTGCAGCAGCCATGCTAAAGCAACCACCACCAATCACGAGCCTATGAGCAATCCCAATCCCACGTCCCCGCGCCCCACTCTGAAGCTAAAGGTTGCGCCGCGAGTCGCCTCTAACAAGCGCACCTCGACGACTGCCCAACCCGCCTCGCCCCCGAAAACGAAGCCGGGTGCGCAGTGGTCGGATGAATACAAGCAGCGCATGCAGGCGGATATGGACGCTTTGTCGTCGCGTTAAAGGGGCAAACTCCAGCGTAAGTAGGGTTTAACCCTACCGACCCGTTGCAAGCCCTCTGGGCAGCAGCGCTGCTGAACGCACTGCAGTGTCTGCCTTGTCGTCGCAGACGACCTATTCTCATGCCGCGAGCATTCCCGTGGCCATTGTCGTTGCAACGATGGCGAAAGCCACCAGATAGAGCGCGAAGGCTATTAAGATCGGCCAGCCGTCCAGGACCATGTCATTCGAGCGAACTTGATTGCTGTTCATACGATTCTCCCGCGTTCTGCCACAAGAACACGGCAGTAAGTGAAAAGTTGCGCGCCTCCACTAGCCCAACAAGTCGCGCACGATGTGCCGCCACTCTGCTTCGAATGGTGCGTCGCAGACGGGCTTTCCCGCTCGCCGGTACCAGTACGCGGCGTTCTCCTGATCGCCTTCCTTGCGATGTAAGTAGGCGTGCACCCAGGAGGCCGCCGGCCCTTCGTCCTCCTGTGCCCGGTCATGTGCCTGCGTCCAGTCGCCTTTTGCATCCCACCACAAGCCGGCGAGGGCTGGGGTGAGGTCGGCGGGCGGTTGAGCGGCCGTCAGTGAGTTGTAGAAGTCATCGAAGGTCACTGATGCCTCACTCGGCTTTCTTGATGGCCTGGGCCGCCGCTTCCGATTTCACCTGGGCCTTCTTGGCTGCACTTGATCGACCAATCAAGTGGTTGTGTATCTCATTGATTCAACAGAATTAATTGTGTTATTCCCGGCTCGACGCTCTACGTCGGCACATGTATGCGGCTTTTGATGTGCTTCAAGATCGCGACGATCGTGAAGGTCATGATCACCGGCAATGACCACGAACTCCATTTCCCCAGAGGGACGACCGCCCAAGCCCCGACCTGGTTCGGATATCGCCACACGCCGCAGAACGTGCTGATGTTCTGCGCCAGCCAGATGAAAAACCCGATGAGCACAAATGACGGCAGCAGCGGCATGCTGCGATCTCGATCGAGCGGTCGAAAGATCATCGTCGCCCGCGCGTATAGCCCGAGCGTACATGCGGCGATATACCAGCGATAATCTCCAATGTAGTGATGGGTGAAGAAGTTCGCATAGAATTGGGGGCATAAACCATGGAGACGATTGGCGGCGATCTACGCCAGATGCAACGGACCCCGCTCGCTGCATCACACGTCCAAGCGTTGCGCGGGCACGGAAAGATTGTCACCTATCCTGCGGGCACGTTTCTCGCCCGTCCCGGCGAGCCTATCGATCGCTTTGTCTATGTCGAGGCAGGCGAGATCGAGGTGGTCAATCCCTACACCGACGAGCGCCATCTGCCCTCCACGCTCGGTCCGACACAGTTCATGGGCGAAATCGGTTTTCTGTATGGCGGCGGTTGGTCGCTGGCGATGCGCGCCGTTGTAGAAACGCGCGTGATCGAGGTGCCACGCGAGGCGATGCTGACGCTGATGTCCCGGATCCCCGAGATGTCGGACATCATTATCACCGTATTTTCCGCGCGGCGCCGGCGTCAACTCGACGACCGGGACGGCGTATTACTATTAATCGGCGAGGATGTGGACAGGAACATCCGGCGGGTCGCCGAGTTTGCGAATCGTAACCACATCCCCTACACGTCCGTGCCGCTGCGCAGCGCCGAGGCGGACGCGACAGCCCACCGCTGTTCCATCGCTCCGACAGAACCGGCCGTAATTTTTGGTAGCAACGTCGTCGTGACCGATCCGACCCCTGACAAGATCGCCCGGCTGCTCGGCCTCAACCTGGACTTCCGGAATGACGAGATGTTCGACGTACTGATCGTGGGGGGCGGCCCGGCGGGAGTGGCAGCTGGGGTTTATGCCGGGGCTGAAGGTCTGTGCGCACTCGTCGCAGAGGACATCGCCATAGGCGGTCAGGCTGGTACGTCGAGCCGCATTGAGAACTACATGGGCTTTCCGACAGGTATTACTGGGGCAGACCTGGTCTGGCGCGGCGAGATCCAGGCGATGAAGTTTGGGACGCGCTTTGCAATGCCGCGGCGCGCGGTGCGGCTGCAGCGCCTCGAGGATCGGAGCTTTTGCGCTACCTTCGACAACGGCCAGCGCGTCCTCGCCAAGTCCGTGGTGGTCGCGACCGGGGTGCAGTACCGCCGCCTGCCGCTCGAGCGGCTGGCCGACTTCGAAGGCGCCGGCGTTTATTATGCCGCGACCGAAATGGAGGCGCGCTATTGCAAGGGAACCGACGCGGTAGTCATCGGGGGTGGCAACTCGGCGGGTCAAGCCGCGATGTTTCTGAGCCGCTCAGCTCGCTGCGTGCGTGTACTGGTTCGAGGTGCATCGCTTGCCGCCTCGATGTCGAGCTACCTCTTGAGCCGGCTCGAAGCGGATCCCAGAATTATCATCGAGTACGGCGTCGAGGTGGCCGCATTGCATGGCACTGACCATCTAGAGGCGCTCACCGTTCGTGAGCTCAAGACCGGCGCAACTCGCCGCCTCGACTCGCTCGCGCTATTCATCATGGTGGGCGCTGCACCGAACACCGACTGGCTCTCGGGCTTGGTGGAACTGGATAACAACGGGTTCGTGATCACCGGCGTCGGCTCCGCGGCGGCTGCATCGCCGTTCGCGACCTCGCAGCCCGGGGTGTTCGCGGTGGGTGATGTTCGCGCAGGCTCCGTCAAGCGGGTCGCTTCCTCAGTGGGTGAAGGGTCGGTCGTTATTTCCAAGGTATGGGAGTTTGTAAACCGCTGAATGCGGATACCCGCGTCACCTCTTGGGTGGGGGTCGCGGCATGGGAGACATGCGTCCCTCGGCGAACGCGCGCAGACAATCGTCAACGAATGCAAGGGTCTCTGGATGGCCGCGCTCAATGTCTATCGCCGATTCGAGTGTCAGGACCTGCGATAGGCTCGTCAGCAACACCGTTGCAACAATCGGCTGGAGGTCTGGCGAAATGCCGCGCTTTTCCAGATGTCTCACCAGCACCCGAGTCTGCAAATCACGGAACTCTTCCGCGAAGCGCTTGACCTCCGCCCGGACGGCGGGACGGCGGCTTGCGAGCGCACTCAACTCCAAGGTCAGCGTCGCCTGCACCGGGTCGCTATTGATCTCCCATAGCGCGCGCAGCGGCTCATCCGAGGTCAACGCGGCTTCCAGGCGGGGACGAGCCTTGTCAGCTCCCCGCCGGATGACAGCGATGAATAAGTCATCCATGGAGTGAAAATAATAATGGACGATCTGCCGCTTGAGATTGATTTTGTCAGCAAGATTTCTCGCGGTGACGGACGGATATCCGCCCTCTCGGATCAGCAGTTCCGCCGCGTCCATGAGCGCGGATCGCACCGCCGAATTCTCCACACCTCTGCGACGACTCGAAACCATTGCTGAGCACCAGACGCCTCGTACCTATCGGACTGGGAGCGATGCGAGCTCGGCATCCGCCGCATCGAGCGCTTCCGTCGTGAACTTATCGGGGGCAAACTTTTGCACGGCGCGCAGGGTCATGGCTTTCGCCATGCCGATCCGTTTATCGCCGCTGACGCCGGGGAAGTATTTGTCGAGCACCGCCTTTGCCGCCGGATCGGCGAGCAATGAGCCAATCCTGGTATCCGCCGTCGAGTAGCGGGTGGCGGGTACCGTCTTGCTCTCGGCCCGTTTGCCAAAATTGAAAAAGCCCGTCCGTGGTTTTGCGGCATCCTGCGCGACCGCAGTCCTCTCCGCGGTGATCGCTCCCGCTACCGGCGTCATCTCGATATGCAGCTCCGAGAGTCCGCGAATAATAAAACTCGCCTCGTAATCGAAATTTCGATTGTCCCGCGGACCATGCTTCTCCTCGACCAAGTCGATGTGAGAGGTGTGCTCCAGAAACTTCTCGAGAATGATCCGCACCTCGGCACGCGCGAGCGGCGCGCCCGCGCAGACATGGGCGCCTCGGCCGAAAGCGAGATGCTCTTTGATTTTTGGCCGATCGAGAAGCAGCGCCTGAGGGTTTTCCCAGCGACGCGGGATCGCGATTCGCTGCCGAAAGCGCCAGCATCACACGGGTCCCCGCGGGCACCTGCAGTTCGCCAATGTGCGTATCCTTGCGAGCGAGACGGGCGGTCATCTTTGCCGATCCCTCCAGACGCAATACCTCCTCGAGCAGTTGCGGAATCAGCGACGGATTGTCGCGCAGCCGAGCCTGCAAGCCGGGCTCATCGACGATGAACTTCATGGTGTTTCCCAGAAGCTTGGCGCTGGTGTCCTGCCCTGCGCCGAATAGAAACGTCGCGAGGCGGACAATTTCCAGCGCCTCCGGCATTGAGCCATCGGGATAGGTCGCGTTCGCCAACTCTGAAAGAATATCCGCGCGCGGGTCTTGGCGTCGCTCTTGCACGTACCCGGCGAAGTACATCCCCATCACCACCATCGGCTGGTGCTGTGCCAACAAGTCATCGCTCTCGATGCTCCCCGGGGGCGGACCGGCCTCGATCGCGTCCATGAAAATCTGCCGATCGCCAGGCGGCACTCCGAGCAAATCGGCGATGACCATGGTGACGAAGGGAGTCGCGATCTGCTTGATGAGCTCGCATCCGCCATTCGCCACCGCATCCTTCACCAGCTGATCGGAATACTCGGCCATGAACTGCTCGTTCGCCTTGAGGCGGGACGGCGTGAATAACCGCGTCAACAGCGAGCGGGAGAAGCTATGCTGCTGGTCGTCGTAGGCGACGACCAGATCGCCACCCACGAAGTCTGTCCGCTGTGCTTCGATCTGCGGCGTGATGTCAGGGCCCTGGGGTTGAAAAGGCAACGGCGCCGCCGGCCCGCTCGGCGCGATGACGGATGAGAAATCGCTGGTATTTTTGAGTACTTCCAAGATCTCATCGAATCCAGTCACGACCACCAGCCCGCTGCTCGGAATCTGATAGATCGGCCCCTTGGCGCGTATGGCCTCAAAATAGGCGTACGGGTCTTTGAGGATCACGTGGTCCGTGAAATAGTCTCGATCTTCCAGTAATTGCATGTGAGCGCTCCGCGGGCTCGAAGAAAACGCCATGGGACGTTATGCTAGACACCTGTATAGCATTCTCCGCAAAGGCGCGTCAACGCCGCGTTGGAATCGTTCAAGCGAGGGATGGCAGCGATGGCCTCGGATCGGGAATTCGTGAAGTTTGTATGCGACCAGCTATGCGGTGCCGGTGAGATTTCCTCCAGACGAATGTTCGGCGAAGCGGCGGTCTACCTTGGAGATAAAGTGATAGGCCTGATTTGTGACAATCAGCTCTTCGTCAAGCCAACTGAACCCGGACGGGCCAAGATCGGGGCACCCATCGAGGCACCGCCGTTTCCCGGTGCCAACAACTGGTTTTTAATGGCGGATCTCGATGACCCGGAATTCCTCGCGGACCTGGTTCGCACCACAGCAGCCGCGCTGCCGAGTCCGAAAGTTAAAACCAAGAAGACGCCCCGAGCGAAACCCTCAAGTTCTTCGGGCCGCGGCCGATAGCCCTGGTTCGGGCAATCGCGATCGAGGTCATTATGTCAATTGGAAGCGTCAGCAGCAGCCCGGCTCTGTACAACCTCTTAAGCGCATCCAGCGCGGCCTCTGCAGCAAATACCGCGGCCGCGGCGACCCCGGCCAACACAACCGCGAACACGAGCAGCACCTCGAGTTCGACCGCAGGCTCAACGGCTAGCGTGGCTTCGATGGTCGCGGCACTGACGAGTCTCGCGACCGAATCGGGTGAGAGCGAATTGCTCGGGAGCCTTGACGGAGGATCGGGCGCCTCCAGCAGCGTCGCCTCGAGCCTGAGTGCAGCGTTTCAGAGTCTGCTGAGCGCTCTGACGGGTAGCACCTCGAGTTCCTCCGGCACGACATCTGGCGCAACGTCCGCGACGAGCGCCGAATCCGCGCAATCGATTATTTCGTCGTTCATCGACAGCTCGATTGCGGATCTCGGCGGCAGCTCGAGTTCGAGCCCCTCGAGCAGTTCGACCAGCCCGCTCGGCGGCAACATCAACACTATTGCTTGAAGGTCGATCGATCGCCGGCGGCTTGCTCTCGCCGATCGTCCCTGCCTGCGAGTGCCGGCAGTCAGGACGGCTGAATCAGATCCCACATATTCCCGTATAGGTCCTTGAATACCGCAACGGTGCCGTAGCTTTCCATCTTGGGCGCACGGACAAACTCGACTCCCCTCGCCTGCAATGCCTTATGCATTCTAGATTTGACTTATAACTCGACATATGTTGATATAAAATCATTGAGGACACCTGATTCATGACGCGTCCCGTCAACGCATCCCGGCAGACTCGCAAGCTTCTGTCAGCCCTCGCGGCGAAGCCGCGCGCCTGGCGCCATGGCTACGAGCTATCGAAGGAAACGGGGCTCACCTCCGGCACGCTTTACCCTTCCCTGATGCGCCTGAGTGATCAAGGGTTCCTTGAATCCAAGTGGGGCGAGTCCGAGGGTACGGGCCGACCGCCCCGCCACCTGTACCGATTGACGAGTCAGGGCTTGGCGCTGGCACATCGATCGGAATCCGGTTCTCTACCGGCGCCACTTCCGGGAAAACGACGCGAGCTGAAAGCATGAAATCCGTGTTGCCACGCTGCTCGATCGTCCGGGCCCTCGTGGATCTCGCCGCTTGGTCGCTACCGACTCATCGCGCGGATTGGGCGGCGGCGATGCGAGCGGAGCTTGAATACGCAGGAGATCGCCGCTCCGCATTCGTTTGGGCGCTAGGCTGTTTGCGAAGCGGTCTGAACGAGCGATTCCTCGAGTGGTCGCTGCTCGACATCCGTGCGATCCGCTGGATGTTGGCGCTCTGGCTCGGGTATCGGGCAGAGGACATGCTGTGCGACGTCGCGCTCGTGCTGTCCTACAAGGCACCTCAGTTGGGTTTGACAGCCCTGTTGACGCACTGCGCGCAGGGAGAGGATTACCAGCGCATCATTCCGTTTCTCGACGTAACAACCTACTGGACTCTCGGCGCATGGATGTTGGTGTCGGGGCTGTACATTCTCGTGGTCGCGTTGCTCCTGCGGCGGGCTGCGCACGCTGCGAATCTTTTCATCCTGACAGCCGCGCTCAATGTTGCACTCTGGGTGCGCGAACTCGGCGAGCCCCTATACGTGAGCGCGTTCTCGCCGAATGATCATCTCTGGGACGCTCTCATGTATGTGGGTACGGCGTTCCTGGGTTGGATATGTTGGACCCATGCGCGTCGCCGCGCATGTACAACTCTGTGAGAGTCTCCAGAGCGCCATGTCAACGAGACTGGCAAAAGGGTGGTTGCTAAGAAGCGCCTTACCGGCCTATGCGCTCGCGCTGTTGACCATCGGGCTGTCGCTACTCATTGGCGGGGTTCAGCTGCTTTCGCTGCACGGCAGCCCCTACTACGTCTTCAGTGGGGCAACGTTATCCGCGAGCGCCCTACTGCTGTTGCGGCGCCGGGGCGAAGGAGCGCTGGTGCTCGTTCTGGTCGTATGTGCAACCACCGCGTGGGCTCTGTGGGAGGTGGGCTTCAGTGGATGGGCCCTCTGGCCAAGGATTGGGCTGCTGGCGGCATTTTCCGCTGTAATGCTCTGCCCGCCTTTTTGGCGCCATCTGGCCTGGCGCCGGTATCGATCCAGGTCGACGCTCCTGATCCTGCTCTGCATCTCGACTGCGATAGGCGCGGCGTTTCGGATCATCGCGCCACCGTTCATCCCGGCTGATCCCCTTTATCAAGCAGGGACCACTCAGGCTCGTCCAACTCCGGCTGGCGCATCGTCGGACACACCGATCGCAGAGCGTGACTGGCGCAGCTACGGAAATGACCCCGGCGGAACGCGGTTCAGCCCCCTCACGCAGATCAGCCCGCAAAACGTCGCTCAGCTGACGTTGGACTGGAGTTTTCGGATCGGGACCGGCGATGCCGCGACGCTCCCGGAGTTGGAGGTGACCCCGATTAAGGTCGATCGAACTCTCTATTTGTGCAGCGGTACGAACGACATCATCGCACTCGACGCTGAGGGCGGGCGCGAGCTCTGGCGCTACCGTGCCCATACGGATTCCCGATACGCGCTGGTGCAGGCTTGCCGCGGGGTCGCCTACTACCGCGCTCAGGACTCCACCTCATCGTGCGCCGAGCGGATCATCGAAAACACCGTCGACGCGCGGCTCATCGAGGTGGACGCGCGCAGCGGTTCTCCGTGTACGCAATTCGGCGGTACGGGCGAGCTGTCGCTGCTGACGGGATTGGGCGAGGTGATTCCGGGCTATTACTACCTCACATCGGCTCCAACGATCGCACAAGGCAAGATTATCGTAGGCGGCCTGGTGCTCGATAATCAGACGTCCGACGAGCCTTCCGGCGTGGTTCGCGCGTTCGATGCGACCACGGGCAAGCTCGCTTGGGCGTGGGATGTCGGGCGCGCGGATCGTACCGAGCTACCGGATGGCGGGAGCTACACGCGGGCGACGCCAAATTCCTGGGCGCCGATGAGCGTCGATGAGGCACTCGGACTGGTGTATGTGCCGACCGGCAATTCCACACCGGATTACTTCGGCGCCTACCGGCGGCCCTTCGATGACCGTTACTCGAGCTCCGTGGTGGCGCTCGAGATCGCCACGGGAAAGCCGCGCTGGTCCTTTCAAACGACCCATCATGATCTTTGGGATTACGATGTTCCTGCGCAGCCAACGCTGGTGGACTATGCGACCGCCCGAGGAGTCGTGCACGCGTTGATACAAGCCACGAAGCGCGGCGAGATTTTCGTGCTCGAGCGCGCGACGGGCGCCGCGCTCTACCCGATCGAGGAGCGTCCCGCGCCACAAGCAGGCAAGGTCCCGGAGGAGCGATTGTCGCCCACGCAACCCTTCTCGACGGCGCTGCCCTCCTTTCGGGGACCCGATTTGATGGAAAGCGACATGTGGGGAATCTCGCCGCTCGACCAACTCTGGTGTCGCGTCAAATTCCGGCAGGCGAGATACGAGGGTCCGAACACTCCTCCAGGGCTCAGCCCCTTCATTCAGATGCCCGGCATCCTCGGGGGTATGGAATGGGGCGGCGTCGCCGTGGACATCGACCGCGATATCGTGATCGTGAACACCAACAACCTCGCCGAGTACCCGCGGCTGGTCACCCGCGCGCAGGCCGATAGGCTGGGGCTGATCCGATTTACTCCGCAGAACCTGCGGCTGCACGCTGATATCCTCGACCGGGGCTTTCCTCAGGAAGGCACGCCCTATGGGCTCTTGCGAGGCGATGGATTTCTCTCGCCCTTGGGGCTTCCCTGTACCCGCCCGCCTTACGGGCGATTGAGCGCGATCGATTTGAAGTCGGGCAAACTCATCTGGACGCAGGTCTTGGGAACCGCCCGCGACCTTGCCCCGTTCGGTCTGACATCGCTACTGCGCATCCCAGTGGGTACACCCAACCTCGGAGGTTCAGTCGTTACGCGCAGCGGCCTCACCTTCATCGCAGCAGCCCAGGATCGATATCTACGCGCATTCGAGACGCGCACCGGCAAATTGCTGTGGCAAGGGCGTTTGCCCGCGGGCGGGAACGCGACCCCGATGACCTATATGTCCCCCGCCAGTGGACGTCAGTTCGTGCTCATCGCAGCAGGCGGCCACGACTCCATTCTTTCGAAGCCGGGCGACTTCATACAGGCGTATGCGCTACCGCGAAATTGACTGCCCAAGAAAGTATCACGGGCCCAAATGGCGTGAGTCGTGCTTGTCCTACCTCGCAGACCAGAAGAGCCCGCGACGGCGCAGCCATGCCATCGCCTCACGCATGGATCCCGGCCTGAGGCGAACCGTCACTACGCGGCCGGATTTTGCACGGGTGATCAGTCCCGCTTCGTCGAGAACGCCGAGATGTTTCATTACGGCGGGAAGTTTGATGGCGAAGGGCTCGGCCAATTCGCTGACTGTCGCACTGGCTCGCTGCGCGAGCCTGTCCAAGATTGCGCGTCGCGTCGGATCACCCAGCGCGGCAAAGGTGCGATCCAGGTTCTTGGTACTGTTTCCCATCATGGAAAGTATTGACCAGCCTGTTTGCGTTGTCAATTGGATCGCACCCTTGGGCGCGGCCAAGGACCTCGGGCACCCCTACCGCGTCTAAGTCCGCGGTCTGGGTTCACTCGGGACCTACTTGGCCAAGTCGTAGCGATCCAAATTCATGACCTTGCTCCAGGCGGCAACGAAGTCCTGAACGAATTTCGCCTGTGCGTCGGAACTTGCATAAACCTCGGCAACGGCGCGAAGTTGGGCGTTCGAGCCAATCACCAAGTCCGCCCGCGTACCGGTCCATTCGAGCTGGCCGCTCGAGGCATCGCGCGCTTCAAACACATCTTTGGCTTCCGAGGCTGCCTTCCACGTGGTGCGCATATCAAGCAGGTTGACGAAAAAATCGTTGGTTAACACGCCAGGCCGCTTGGTGAGCACACCATGCTTCATCCCGCCCGTATTGGTATCGAGTACGCGCATGCCGCCGAGCAGCACGATCATCTCGGGCGCAGTCAGCGTCAACAGCTGGGATCGATCGAGCAGCAATTCCTCGACCGATGTGGGCAACGCGGCCTTCCGGAAGTTGCGAAACGCATCCGCAACCGGCTCGAGAACTGCGAAGGACTGAACATCGGTCTGCTCCTGGGAGGCGTCCATGCGGCCAGGCGTGAAAGGCACCGTGACGGGATTGCCCGCCCGGTCGGCGGCCTCTTCCACGCCCGCGCAACCACCGAGCACAATCAAATCCGCCAGCGAAATCCTTTTACCGCCGGACTGAGCCTTGTTGAACTCATCCTGAATGCCCTGCAACGATTTTAGCACCCTGGACAACTTGCCCGGCTCATTGGCCGCCCAATCCTTTTGCGGCGCAAGACGGATCCGGGCGCCGTTTGCCCCGCCACGCTTGTCAGAGCCGCGGAAGGTGGATGCCGACGCCCACGCCGTCGAGACCAATTCCGATGTCGTGAGCCCCGATGCCAAAATCTTCGCTTTCAGCGCAATGACATCGTTGTCGTCGATCAGCTTGTGGTTGACAGCCGGGATGGGATCCTGCCAGAGCAACTCTTCTGCCGGGACCTCGGGGCCAAGGTAGCGGGCGCGCGGCCCCATATCGCGGTGCGTGAGCTTGAACCAAGCGCGCGCAAACGCGCCTGCAAGCTGATCCGGGTGCTCCAGAAAGCGCCGGGAAATCTTTTCATACGCGGGATCGAAGCGTAGCGCGAGGTCCGTGGTCAGCATGTTGGGTGCGATGCGCTTGGCCGCATTGTGTGCGTCGGGCACCGTGCCGGCGCCCGCGCCGTTTCTCGGGCGCCACTGATGCGCCCCGGCCGGGCTCTTGCATAATTCCCACTCGTAGCCGAACAGGTGTTTGAAGAAATCGTTGTTCCACTTCGTCGGCGTGGTGGTCCAGGTCACTTCCAGTCCGCTGGTGAAGGCATCGCCGGCGATGCCACTGCCGTACTTGCTGCTCCATCCCAAGCCCTGCGCCTCGAGATCGGCTGCCTCGGGTTGCGCGCCCACGTGGGCGGCATCCCCGGCGCCATGGGTCTTGCCGAAGGTGTGGCCACCGGCAATCAGAGCGACGGTCTCCTCGTCGTTCATAGCCATGCGGCTGAAGGTCTCCCGGATGTCCTGGGCCGCAGCCACCGGGTCCGGCTTGCCGTTCGGCCCTTCAGGATTGACGTAAATCAGGCCCATCTGCACAGCGCCCAAGGGATTCTCCAGAACGCGGTCGCCGGAATAGCGTCGATCGTCCCCTAACCAAGCCTTTTCCTCGCCCCAGTACACATCCTGATCGGGCTCCCACACATCCTCGCGGCCACCTCCGAAACCAAATGTCTTAAAGCCCATGGACTCGAGAGCAACGTTGCCCGTCAGAATCATCAGATCAGCCCAGGAGATTTTGCGGCCGTATTTCTGCTTCACCGGCCAGATGAGGCGACGCGCCTTGTCCAAGCTGGCGTTGTCGGGCCAGCTGTTGAGGGGCGCGTAACGCTGCTGGCCCCGGCCGCCGCCGCCGCGGCCATCGGCGATACGATAGGTGCCGGCGCTGTGCCACGCCATCCGTATGAACAGCGGCCCGTAGTGACCAAAGTCCGCGGGCCACCAAGGCTTGGAGTCGGTCATCACCTTGAGCAGGTCTTGCTTCAAGGCTTTGTAATCGAGGCCGGTGAATTCCTTAGCGTAATTGAAATCCTTGCCCATCGGGTCGGACTTCGAGGAGTGCTGGTGCAGAAGATCGATCCGTAGCTGGTTCGGCCACCAGTCTCGGTTCGAAGCGCCTCCTCCCGCCATATGACCAAAAGGACACTTTTCTTTCACAGCTGCGTTCATGTCTCGTTACTCCACGATCAGTAGCGCCCCGATAGTCACGTACGCTCAGCCGAGCGTGAGACCGACATCGACGTTACCGCGAGTCGCATTCGAATAAGGACAGACTTGATGGGCGGCATCGACCAGTCTCTTCGCGTCGGCCCGATCCAAACCTGGAAGACTGACTTTGAGGTCAGCCGTGATACCAAACCCTCCCTCCGAACGCGGACCGATACCGACCGTCGCTGTCACCGTCGTGTCACTGGGAACACGCAATTTTTGCGCGGGAGCGACGGCTTTCATCGCTCCAATGAAGCAAGCGGCGTACCCTGCAGCGAAGAGCTGTTCGGGATTGTTCCCCGGGCCGCCTGCGCCGCCTAATTCCTTGGGCGTCGCTAGTTTGATGTTAAGGCTGCCATCCGCTGTGGCTGCTTGACCGTCGCGGCCCCCGGTGGCGATTGCACTCGTGCGATATTTGACATCAACGGACATAACATTCTCCTGCTAAGGTTGGTTGCCAAGCGGCGGACATTTGGATTGCACCTTTGTTGCAACGCTGCTTGGATTTCCTGCTTCATCTATCGTAACAAGCGCATAGCACCGATCAAATGGATTGATCCTATACAACTGATCGACGCGATCTATCGAGCAGAAACCGCGTCCATCACCCTCATACGCTCCGCCACGCACCGTGCCGTTGACGCCAAGCAGGGTCCCGGTGGCGGCTGATCTGCGGACAGGCAGTTACGGGTTCCCACGCGAGAGTCTACCCCCGACCCGTCGCATTGACTCCAAATGGATCAATGTCCTACAAAAACTCGTGCTCTAATGACGCTTTTTCGGCGCAGGGCCCCATGCCAGTCTACCCCTCACGCTTTCTGAAAGGCGCATGAGCATGGCCGAGTTTTCCATCATCGGCATCGGTGCCTCCGCGGGCGGCATAGATGCCTTTCACAGCTTTTTCGATCACATGCCGGCCGACTGCGGCATGGCCTTCGTGATGGTTTTGCATCTGCCCGCGGATCGCAAGAGTATGTTGACGGAGATTTTAGCGCGCTGGACCTCGATGCCGGTGATTGACGTGACCGACCGGGTTGCGATTAAGCCGAACCATGTTTATGTGCCGCCGCCGCACGCCATCGTCACGCTCATCGATGGGCATTTGAGCGTGGAAATGCCGCCAATGGGGAGTGCTCGGGTATTCAGACCTATCGATGCCTTTTTTGACTCGCTAGGGTCAGCCCTTCGCGAGCGGTCGGTGGGCATCGTGCTCTCAGGGACTGGAAACGACGGCGCTCTCGGCCTCAAAGCAATCAAAGAATGCGGAGGCCTGACCATTGCACAAGGCGCCAATGGTACTGCGCCGCAATATGACGAGATGCCCGCGGGTGCGATCGCTACCGGCGCGGTCGACATCATCGCACCCGTCGAGCAGATGCCGGGGCACTTACTGCGATTGCAAGGCATCGCGACAGACCCGACGCGATACGATGAGCGCAGTGGCTCGCTCGATGCCATGCGCCTTGAGATCTGCGAGATCTTGCGCAAGCAAGTCGGACACGACTTTTGCGGTTACCGAAGTCAGACCTTTTTGCGGCGCGTCGATCGGCGCATGCATGTCGTGAATGCCGCGACGATGCAGGACTACATCGCCAAACTCAATGCCGATCATAATGAGGTCACGCGCCTATTTCGAGATTTACTCATCCGGGTGACCAGTTTCTTTCGAGACAATGAGACCTTTGAGATTCTGGCGAAGAGGATCATCCCGCGGTTGTTCGAAGGTAAAACCGCGGACACAACCGTGCGGGTCTGGGTACCAGGCTGTGCCACAGGTGAGGAAGCATATTCGCTTGCGATCCTCTTGCGCGAACACTTGGACTCGCTAACAGCGGCTCCCAAGGTACAACTCTTCGCCACCGACATTGACGAGGCCGCAATTACGACCGCGCGCCTCGGTCGTTATCCGAAAACCTTGATCGAGGGATTGTCGCCGGAGCGACGTGGGCGCTTCTTCGGCTTATCGCACGGCAGCTACGCGGTCGCTAAAGAAATCCGCGATCTATGTACCTTCTCGTCACATAACCTGATTCGCGATCCGCCCTTTTCGATGATGAGCCTGGTCTCCTGCCGAAACCTGCTCATCTACATGGATGCCGAACTGCAGAGCCGGGTAATCCCGATTTTTCATTACTCGCTGATTCCGGGCGGCATTTTATTGCTCGGCAGCTCGGAGTCCGTGGTGCAGCATCCGGATCTCTTTGAAACGGTGGATAAGAAGGCGCGCATCTTTCGTCGCCTCCCGGGCCGAAGCCCGGAGTTGCGGTTGCACTGGCGACGCTCGTCGCTGGATTATAGGGGCGATGCCAACCGCGACCGGGACATGCAGAGCCGAGGGCGCGAGCTTCGTGAGCAGACTACATCCCAGTTTCCTCCCGCAGGCGATGGCGACTCACCCGTGAGTCGCTATCAAAGACTTGCTGGGCGAAGATGCCATCGATCAGGCCCTCGGCGCGCAGCTGCGAAGCGCGGTAAAGAATTTGTGCGAGGAGCTGCAGTCGTTGAGCGAAGAGCATCAGACTGCGCTTGAGGAGCTGCGCAGCGCCAATGAAGAATTGCACTCGGTCAACGAGGAGATGCAATCGACGAACGAGGAACTGGAGACATCGAAGGAAGAGTTGCAGTCACTCAATGAGGAGTTGCACACGGTCAATCTTCGCCTGTCCGACAAAGTGGATGAGCTCGATCACATCAATAGTGATTTGAAGAATCTATTCGATAGCACCCAGATCGCCACCGTATTTTTGGATCGCCATCTCGTCATTCGCAGCTTCACGCCCGCCATCGCCGGCGTGTACAACCTCATTCCGAGCGACCAGGGTCGTCCGTTGACGGATATCGTCAGCCATCTTCGCTACACGGGCCTACGCGAGGACGTCGCCTTCGTTCTCTCTTCGCTCGAGCCTTTGGAGCGACGCGTCGATCGGGATGATCTCGCGATCCACTACATCATGCGAATACTGCCCTATCGGGAACCTGATAGCACGGTGAGTGGGGTGCTCGTGACCTTCATCGATGTGACCAATATCGTGAAAGCCGAGGAAGCGCTCGTTGCGGCCGACGTGCGCAAGGATGTGTTTCTGGCCACGCTGTCGCACGAGTTACGCAATCCGCTGGCGCCGATCCGCATCGCGGGACAACTGTTGCAGTCGCCAAAATTATCGCCCGATGAGCTCAAGCGTGCCCAAGGCATTATCAGTCGTCAGGTCACTCATATGAGTTCCCTGCTCGATGACCTGCTCGATGTATCTCGCATCACTCGCGGCTCTTTCCTCCTCAAGAAGGAGTACGTCGATGTACGGGTGATGATTGATGACGCCGTCGAAGCGGTGCGCGGCGCCCTCGAAGCCAAGCAGCATACGCTGCGAGTGAATCCGCCGGCAGCACAGATCCTAATGGAGGTGGACCCGGTGCGCGTCACGCAGGTCATCACCAACTTGCTCACCAACGCCGTTAAATACACGCCCGCCGGCGGGCTTATTCATGTAGGAGTTGAAGTGGGTGCGCAGTTCTTGACGATTTCCGTTCGCGACAGTGGGATCGGGTTGTCGCCCGAGGCGATGCACAGGGTATTCGACATGTTCACTCAGGTCGAATCGGAACTCGGCCGATCGGAAGGAGGCCTGGGCATTGGCTTGGCGCTTGCGAAGGGTTTGGTGCAGCTGCATGGCGGACGCCTCGAAGTGAACAGCGCCGGTCCCGGTCGGGGCAGTGAATTCCTGATTTGCCTGCCGCGCTCGCTCATCGTTACCGCCCCGCTGCTCGCACCTGATCTTGCGACGAAGCCGCCGGTCCTACGTCGCAGGATTCTGCTCGCCGACGACAATCGAGATGCCGCAGAGTCGCTGAGCATGCTGCTAAAACTATCCGACCATGACGTGCATGTCACGCACTCGGGCGGCGAAGCCTTCAAGGCCGCGAAGGAACTGCGGCCGGACGTCGGTATCTTTGACATCGGCATGCCGGACCTCAACGGTTACGAACTCGCCGAGCGTATCCGTCATGAGGCATGGGGGAAGAACATGACGTTAATCGCGTTGACCGGGTGGGGTCAGGAATCTGACAGGCGCCAGGCGCATCTGGCCGGCTTCGATCACCACTTAACGAAGCCGATTGATCCGGATCAGCTGGAGAACTTATTTGAGAAAGCTGCGGGGTAGCACGGATTCGAGAATCCCTCAGTTTTTCGGGCCGAACAGCCCCGCCATGTAGACGATCAGGCCGCCGACAACGACGCCCGTGGCGAACCCGAGCCGCGGATAGCCGGTAATGTAGCGGTCGACTGACGCAGCGTAGCGGCGAATTCGTCGCGTGGCACTCTTGCGCTGCGCCTCGAGCGAGTCGACGGCGTCTTGCACGCGACACTTCAGCTCTTGAACGTGAGGGGATCGGTCGTCAGCGAGAGTGTCGAGCAATTCGTCGACGTCTTGAATCAGCGCGTCAAGCTGCTTGGACTCTTTCATGTTGCACGCTTCGTGTCGGAGGGTGAATCCAATATAGCGGCAACCCTGAGCAATGTGGTACAGCATTCGTAGGACATAGCAGAAATACGGTGTCAGCGCATTGGCCGTCTCGTGGACAGGCCCCTACGATTTGCCTGTGGACGCTCGCAGGGCACGCGGCGGGGGCGCGGCACTGCGCGCAACGGTATAATTTCGGCCTCTTGGGTCGGAGGACTGTTTTGCATGCGGATCAAGCACCTTGCCCGGCCGCTGTCGCGCCTCTTTGGCACGGCGCCCGATGATTCGCCTACTGCGCTCGAATCGATTGCCGGGCTCGATTCCGTGCCGCCGCAGCGCCTTTCAGCCGCCGCGCTCTGAAGGCGGTGACGAGACCCTGCGCGCCGCAACCATCGGCAGGCTCATGGACGGCGAGAGTCTGCGGACCATCGCGGGGCTTTGCGCCGGAACGGCGAGCGGGGTGTCCGCGAACCTCGAGCGCGCCGCGCAGGAGCGTCTCGCGCAGCTGATCGATGAGGGGGCCCTCGAATTCGAGACGCTGCGCGTGACCGCCGGTGAACGTTTCCGCCCTGCTCGCCGTGGCAGGATACACGAGCGACCCGGAGCGGCTGCCGCGCACCCTCGCCTCGATCGATGAGGCGGAGCGCAGGGCGCTCGTTCTTGGCGGTCCCTCGAGCCGCATCCGCCAGCTCGCGGCGCAGTCGGTGTCGGATCCTATCGAGCTCCGGCAACTCCTCAAGCAGCTGCACGGCAAGGACAAGAACGTCTACAAGATCATCCGCGAGAAGTGCGACGCACTCAATGCGGTGGAGCAGACAATCGACAAGGCGCGCAACGAGGCCATCCGTGCCTGCGAGTCGCTCGAACGGCACGCGCACCGGATCTACGAGGCTGTCTACGAGCCGACGTTGCGGCACTTTCACACGCGTTGGCAAGCGCTTGAGGCGTACGCGGCGCCCGACATGCGCGAGCGCGCGGCGCGGGCGATCGAGCGCTGCGAAGAGATCATCGCCGAGCACCATCAACGTATCCGGCAGGAAGCCGCCGAGGCGGCGGCGCGGACTGCGCGCGAGGCCGAGCGCGCGGAGGCCCTGCGTCTCGCCGAGTGCGAGTCGGCTCGCGCCCGCGAGGAAGCTGAGCGCACCCTCGCGGAGACGGCGGCGCGGCGCGAGGCTGAAGAGACTGCGCGTGCCGCGGCAGCCGCTGCGGAGGCGGCGGCGTTGCGCGAGGTCAACGCATTGATCGGCAAAGCGCAGGCGGCGCTGCGTGAGGGCGCCACGGGCCGCGCCTCAGGCCTGCGTCGCGCTCTCGAGGAGAAGTTGGCCGCACTCGCGGCCGTGCCGCCGGCGGTCTCGCGCCAGATGCAGAAGCTCGACACCTCGCTCGGCGAGCTCAAGGCCTGGAAGGAGCATGCGGTAGCACCCAAGCGTGCCGAGCTCATCCAGGAGATGGAGTCGCTCATCGGTGCGGCACTGGAGCCGCAGGCGCTCGCGGAGCGCATCCGTCAGCTGCAGGAAGACTGGAAGACCGTGAGCAAGGGCGTCCTCAGCGACTCGGACGCGGACTGGCAGCGGTTTCATCAGGCGGCGGAACGCGCGTACCAGCCGTGCCGCGAACACTTCGAGGCCCAGACGAAGCTGCGGCAGGCAAATGCGGAAAAGCGCAAGGCGATTCTCGAGCGGCTGCGGATCTTCGAGGCCGCGCACAGCGGCGAGAACGCCGACTGGCGCGCGTTTGTTACAGTGCTGCGCGAGGCGCCGCTGGAATGGCGCCGGCATTTTCCAGTAGAGCGCGCGGTGGTCCGAGAACTACAGAGGGAATTCGACGCCGCGATCGGCCGACTGCAGGGACGACTCGAGGCGTGGCACGCGAGCAACGCCGAGGGGAAGCGAGCGCTCATCAGGCGCGCCGCCGGACTCGTCGACCTGCAAGACGGCCGCGAGGCCACGGAGGCGGTGAAACGCCTGCAGGCGCAATGGAAAGAGCTGGGTGCTGCTGCCCCCGATCAGGAGCGAGTTCTGTGGGAAGAGTTTCGCGGGCACTGTGATGCGGTGTTTCATAAGCGCCAGCAAGCGCACACCGATTACACCGCAAGCCTGCAGTCGAACAAGGCGCGCGCGGTGGCGCTCTGCGAGGAGGCGGAGCACCTGGCGGGAAGGTCAGGGGCCGATTTGCTGGACGGAGCCGCCAAAATGGCCGAGTGGCGCGCGGCGTTCGAGGCGGTTGGCGAGCTTCCGCGGGAAGAACGCGGCCTCAAGGGACGCTTCGAGCGCGCACTCGAGCGCGTTAAGACCTCGATATCGGCCCAAAAAGCGAGAGATAAGGAGCGATCGCTCGAGGATCTCCTCGAGGCCGCGAGCCGGATTCACGCTTACGGGCGCGCGGTGTCGCAAGCGGCACCGGTTGCCGAGCGCGAAGCGCTCAAACAGGCAGCCGAGATTTACATTGCCGGCGTTTCGCGTTGGCCAAAAGGGGGTGCCGAGGCGCTCGCAGACGCCTGGGGCACAGCCGGGGCCGCGAAGCCGCTCGTGGCGGCGCATGAGACCGCGCTCAGAATGCTGTGCGTGCGCAGCGAGATTCTCATCGATCTACCGACGCCCGCTAGAAGATCAGGAATTGCGACGCGATTACCAGATGCGCAGGCTGGTGGAGCGGATGGGCCGAGGTAACGATGGTGCGGACGACAGCGTCGAGAGCCTGTCGCTGGAATGGACCCGGAGTAACTCCGCACCGGAGGACGTATATCGATCGCTATTCGCGAGGTTCAACGCTTCGTTGCGATCTGCACGTTCCGGTCCATCGCGCCGGACTTGACCGGTCGAGCCCGAGCAGATACCCCTTCAAGCAATCCGTCAGCGGGCAGTGAGTTTTATCTCGAACTCGACGTCGACCGCATCGGCCAGCGTCGTTACCTTGGCGATCGCCAGATTCGTCGCCGACACCTTGATATCCGTTCCCGGCACGCTTGTTGGCTTGAGCAACGGCAAGAGATCGATGTTCTCCGATTTCGGCAAGGACTTGCCGGTCGCGGATTGCAGCAAGTCGATGATCTTGCGGGTAGCTTCGTCCTGGACATTGTCGATGCGAATGTCATCGATCTCGATGTGCGTGCCGGAGCCCACCAGCGTTCCGGAAACTTTTACGTCCGACATCAGCTCCGTGCCGACGCAGGAGTCGCCGACGGTGAGTCCCAATCGGGACGATAGGTGCGCGTCGATAATGACTCTGGCCGCGTCGAGCGAGACATGCGGCCGCTCGAGATATGCGTAGCACTTGCCCTTGACCAGGTACCACCGTCCCTGATCCTTGAACACCGATGCCACCACCAGCGTCTGCAGCGCCTCGCGGCCGATGACGAGCTCGCTGGCACCTGCGCGGCCGACGAACCCGCAAAGGCTCAGGCAGGCGATCCAAAGCACTCGGCGTCGAAGCTGCCGCCTGCGCGCGCCCTCTTCTCCATCCCGCCATTCAGATTCTGACCGCATCTCGCTCCCCGGCATTGCTCTAACCCAACACCGCAATGTAGCAGCTTTGCCGCGATAACTGCGCCCTCGCGGATGAATCTGCGCTGCCGGAGTCCTGTTGTATTATCGCTCTCGAAGTCGTTCCCACTTATTTCCAAGGAGATGCACTTTGTCGCTGACGCTTTACTACCATCCGCTGTCGTCGTTTTGCCACAAGGTTTTGGTCGCGCTTTACGAAATCGACGCCCCATTCGATCGGCGAATCATTAATTTCGGGGATGACAAAGATCGGGCAGAACTGCAGGCCGTATCGCCGATAGGCAAATTCCCGGTAATCCGCGACCACGCGCGCAAGCAAGACGTGGTGGAGACCACGATCATTATCGAGTACCTGGATCACTGTTTTGCCGGTGACTTGATCCCCGGCGTATGGGAGGACGCGCTGCAGGTGCGCCTGTGGGACCGATTCTTTGACAACTACCTGCAAATGCCGATGCAGCAGATTGTCAGCGACCGCATGCAGGGCGGGAAAGGCGATGTAAAGAAAGAGCGGGCAACGCTCGAGATCGCATATGGGATGATCGACAAACAAATGGCTGGTAGAACCTGGGTGGCCGGTCCAGGCTTCAGCATGGCCGACTGTGCGGCGGCCCCGGCACTGTTTTACACCGGCACCGTCCAATCATTCCCGCCAGGCCTCACCCACCTGCAGGCCTATTTCGACAGACTAATGGAAAGACCATCAGTGCAACGGGTGATGCTTGAAGCCAAACCCTACTTCCAATTTTATCCGTTTGTGGATGCCATCCCGAAGCGATTTCTTTGAATGACTGGGGACGATGAGCACGCAATTGCATTGTTGGCAGGGGCGAGAGGCCGAAAGCGGTGGGGAAATCTTTCTCGGAATCGTGAGGATAGCGCCCACCGGGCGCTATCCTCACTGAAGACAATACTGCTGCTATTACGAATGCTTCTGGCGATAAATGCGCCGGCTATTTTTGTTCTCGGATTTATTGAGTCTATTTTGCTCGGCTTTGGTCAAATGACCATCGTGCTTGGCCTCATCGACGCTTTCCCGTTTCGCGATATTGGCATCATGAGCTTCATCGCGGGCGGCTTCCTTACCCGTCATCGTGCCATTCGCCAAGCCCTGATTGATGCGCGCCTGTTGATTGTCCAACCGCTGATTCACTTCGTTGACGCGCGGATGATCGGGAACATCTTGCGCCATCGCCAGCGACGAACCAAAGCCCGCGCAGCACAGAACTGCAACCTGCAAGTACTTGAGAGCGACCATACATCCTCCTAAAGGCCGTTACATCCTGATGTTAAATACGCGCGCCATACGCTACCGCGCTATAGCAAGTTCAACGCGGGCCCACTGCGTTGGTTGACCAAAGGAGGACGTTCCCGGACATGAAACTGAGATGCAATCGACACAATCGCGGGCTTGAAGAATGGTGCCGCGGGGGTCCGCGTGATGGCGTGACTAACTCGCCTCCTCGACCGGGATCCCCATGGGTGTCGGCTCCGTGCTGGCTCTCGCCGCCTCGATCCTGCGATTGATGAGATACATCATCGAAAGTGTCAGCAAGGTCGTGCCGACGAGAACATAGCCGACGCGATCGAAATACACCAAGACGCCATCGGCACCCTCTACAACGATCATCCCCGACAGCACCGCGGCCACTCCGCCCGCTACCTGCTGTATTGAAGAGCCGATCGACATGTACGCACCCCGATCAGCCGGGGCGGGAAGCGCCGACATGAGTGCTGAGGCGGAGATCATCCGCGAGAAAATGCCAATCTGCAGGATGACCAGCACGGTGACGAGCAGCCACAGCGGAGTGGTAGCGAGGTGCGTGAAAATGACGACCATGACGACGGTGACCACACAGCCAAAAAAGAAGACGTTGAACTTCCCGAACCTGTCACTCGCGCGGCCGATGAGGGGCCCCGCAACCGCGGAGAACAAACCCACGAGCACATAGACCAAGGGGAGTCGCACCACCGGCACGCCGACGTTGTGGACCATGAATGCGCTCATGAAAGGCATCAACATGAAGCCACCGACACTCAGTAAGGTGGTCGTCGCGAATCCCTGCAAATAGAGCTTATTCGATACGGTTTGAAGCAAATGGTGCAACGGGCTGCGATCCGGATGGCGTTGCAAATGGCCATCCACCGGCCGCATTCGAGCTTGAATCAGCCAGCCTACGGCGGCGCCGACCACCACGATCAGCAGAAACGGCGCGTTCCATCGCCAGCGGGTTGAGAGCAGCAACCCAATCGGAATGCCAAGCACCGAGCTCGCGGCGAAAGCGGTCTGGATGATCCCCATCACGCGGCCCCGCATCTCGAGCGGAAATACATCGGTGATGATGGCAAAGGACACCGATCCAACCACTCCCGCGAACAGCCCCGTGATCAACCGCCCCAAAAGCAGCGTGTGATAACCGGAAGCGAGTCCGCACAACAGGGTTCCCGCCAAGAATCCCGCGTAGAAGATCATGAGCAGCTTTTTTCGATCGAAGCGATCAGCAAAACCAGCCGCCAGAATTCCCGACAGACCCGCGCTGAACGCGTAGGTTGAGACGAGCAGCCCGAATTGCACCGGCGAGATTTGCAAAGCCGGCATGAGCTGGGCGCCCAGCGGCGAAAGAATCATGAAATCCAGAATGACCGTGAAATTCAGGAAAGCCAGAATGGCTGCGACGAACTTCTGGTAGCTGGAAAAGCCGACGCGAGAATTCAAGGCTTACCCCGGATGTCGTTCACTGCCTGGCGTAAAATCCCAAGAATTCTCATTTTTTCCCGGAGGGACGAATCGAGCTTCTCGTGAATCGCTGCTTTGAGGTCATCGCGCACCTCGCGAAACTCCGCTTTCATCTCCCGCCACTCGCGTCGATTCTGGTCTCGCGGATCACTCGCGAAGTGGTCGGCTACGTCCTCGTCCTCCGCAATTTGCCTTTGGAAGTGCGCAAGCTTGCGACCGACTCGCGCCAAGTGCTGCCAGACCTCGCCGGCCGCCTCTCCGTTCTCCGCCAGGTGCGCCTTTCCTTCGTCGGTAAGGGTGTATAGCCTTTTGCTGCCTTCCGACGAGGCTGTGGCAAACCCCACTTCGTCAAGATACGTAAGCGCCGGGTAGACCATGCCTGGGCTGGGCGTGTAAATGCCGCACGACTGTTCCTCGAGCGCCTTGATGACCTCGTACCCATATCTGGGCCGCTCACTCAGGAGCAGCAACATGATGAGTTGCAGGTCCCCCGAGGCGAGCATCTTGGTCGCCCGCATTCCCGGTTCGACACCCTGATATCCGCCGCCGGAGCGATGCCCGTGGCGATGACGCTTACCTGCTCCAAACATGTCATCAAATGTATCTCATGATATATCCGGCGTCAATACCTACGGCGCGCGGCTTGCGCGCCGTGACGCAATCCGCTTACTCCGTCAGCAATACCCCGGAGCCGCCCATTTCTTTGGGGAAATCCTTTTGCTTCGGCAATCCGTCTTTGATGCTTAGAACCTTCTCGCCGTAGGACACGTGCAGCGCGGGCCTGAAGGCGAGCGTCGGCAACATCGCCGCATAGACGTCCACGAGCTTCATCGAGGGATGATCCGTGAACAAATGTCCGCCGCAGGTCTTGCACCATTTGCGAGAACTATTGGCCGTCTTGTTATAAGTGCCGACATTTTCCGCCCCCCTGGTGATTTTTAAAGCGTTCGGATCCCACAAGGTAAAGGCGTTCACCGGTCCTGCGGACCAGTGACGACAGGATTCACAATGGCAGTAACCCATGGCCGCCGGTGCACCGCTGACGGTAAACTCGACTGCGCCGCAAAAGCACTTTCCTTTGTAGTCGCTCATTTACTTCTCCGTTTTAGATCCGCGGTTGGACCCTACAGGCCGACATAGACCGCTTTGGTGTTGAGATAAGCCTCAATGCCCTTCCAGCTGCGCTCATAGCCCCAGCCGGATTGCTTGAATCCGCCCATCGGCATCGACTGATCGGCAGCCAGCACGCAGTTCACCCAGACGGTGCCCGCTTGGAGCCGCTTGGCGAGTCTGTGTACGCGGCCGACATTGTCGGTCCAGATCGTGGCGGCCAGCCCATATTCGGTATTGTTCGCGGCCGCGATCGCCTCTTCCTCTTCGTCGAAAGGAATGACCGAGCCGACCGGCCCGAAAATCTCCTCGCGGATCAATCGCATCTCCGCGCGAGTACCGGTCACGATCGTCGGCTCGACGAAGTAACCCGGACGGTCGAGTGCCCTGCCTCCGGCCACTATCGTGGCACCGCCACTGCGTCCTTCTTCGATGATACTGATCACGCGGTTGCGCTGTTTGGCGCTGATCAGCGGACCGAGATCCGGATTGGCATCCTCGCTGCCGCCCATCCGCAGCGACTTGGCCGCCGCCGTAAGGCCATCTACCACCTGCTCGTACACGCGGCGCTGCACATAGATGCGCGACGTGCAGCAGCAGTTTTGTCCGGAATTGATGAACAGACCAACCGCCGCACCGGGGATGGCTTTGGAAAGATCGGCATCATTGAACAAGATAGCGGGTGATTTACCGCCTAATTCGAGCATGACCTTTTTCAGATTACCCGCCGATGCCTTGACTATCAGCTTGCCCACCTCGGTCGATCCGGTAAAGGCAACCTTGTCGACGTCGGGATGCGCGGTGATCGCGGCGCCCGTGGTCTCGCCGTAGCCGGTCACGACATTAATGACACCCTCCGGAACTCCCGCATCCCGAAAAATACCCTCGAGCTTGAGGGCGCTGAGCGGTGTCTCCTCCGCGGGCTTGAGCAAACAGCTGCAGCCCGCCGCAAGCGCCGGAGCAAGCTTCATGACCGCACAATAAAACGGCCCATTCCAAGGAATGATCAGCCCGACGACGCCGATCGGCTCCATGAGCGAATACGCATGATATTCGGCAAATACGCCGGTGATGCTGCCGTCCGCCACGATATCGACGGCTTGACCATGGATCTTCGTGCACCATCCTGCGTAGTAATACAACATCTCGGTGCTGGCGAGGACGAGGTTGCGCGCATGGACCCGCGACATACCGTTGTCGCGCGCTTCGATATCCGCGAGCTCGTCGACGCGCTGTTTGATAATGTCAGCCGCGCGCCACAACACATCCGCCCGCCGTGTCGCCGGGAGCTTGCGCCAGACACCTGATTCGAATGTCTCGCGTGCCCTGGCCACCGCACGATCCACTGCGGCCTTGTCCGAATCGGGCACTTCGCCGATCAATTCCTCAGTCGATGGGTTGAATACCGAAATCATGCTCGCTCCCCTCCCCTATCCGATTTCGGGCCGCAGTCGATTCAACGTTGCTCATATCATCTCCTTTGACTGGACGGCTCCCGGACCGGACGTCCTGAGTGGCCATCATACCCGCGCAACCTTTTGGGGCGGCACGCCGACCCAGTGTGCATTGAGTGCTCGGTATCCGGGCAGGGTTTGCGCCGTGCCCGCGAAGCCTCTTGGCAAGACAACAATGCCTCCCGGGCCAAAAGATGCGCTTTCGCCGCCGGTCGTCAGCATCAGGGCCCCCGCCAGCACCTGAATAACCTGGTCCGACGACGATGCGACGGCCCAGCTGCCGGCGTGCTCGAGGTTTTCGACTTCGAGTATGTATCTTGCTTTGAATATCTCGTGCTTCCCGCTCGCTCGGGGCAGTTCAAGCGGATAAGGCGAACGGTCATTGGGAGGCGGGATGAGGGAGGGAACGAAGTAATCGCCTGGCGTAATCGCAAGCTCCCGAAACCAACCGACCTCGGATTCCATGCGGTAGATTCCATGCCAACCCGCTGGAATCATCAACATGTCGCCCGCTTTGAAGACCTGCTCGACTTTTGTGGAGTCGGTCAGTAGTCGAAGAACGCCGTTGATGACGAGAAGGAACTCGTCTCCCGGCTTGCTCGGCGTATGGACAGCGTTCGGCTTGATCTCGACCACATCGATTACGAAGTCGCTGCAGTAGGGTGTCAGATGTACTGACTGAGCGTCGTCGATGCTCTCGACCCAGTCGACCAAGTTTGCGCTCGCATTGAAATCATAGGGCGCAAGTCCCTGGCCTTTCAATGCGCCAGGGGGTACCTCAACCCACTTGACACTCTGGCCTGCGCTGCGATCCGCAACTGCACTCATAAGGATCTTCCCCTCTACGACCTATACTGCACCAAGGCAGTCCCCCCCGCCAACGCTCCGAGCCACTGTGTTTTGTCTGAATCGGCAAGCGCAATGCACTGCAGGTGTAAGCGCACGCGAGGGCGGTCGTCCATCGTGCTGTTCATCGCGCAGGGGGGAAATGGATCCACACCCGCCGTCCGAACCGGTAAGCTTGCAGCATGACCGAGATCAGAACCGTCGCCGCCAGCCGTTATGTGACGCCGCTGCGGGAAGGTGGATCGCTTCCGGCAATCATCGAAGCTGACGACGATGGGATGTACGTACTGAAGTTTCGCGGTGCTGGGCAGGGGTCAAAATCCCTGATCGCGGAACTGCTTGCCGGAGAAATCGGCCGGTTGGCGGGGCTGCCGGTCCCGGAGATAGTCTTCGTCGAACTCCCCTCCGAATTGGCGCGCACCGAGCCCGATCCCGAAATACAAAGCCTCATACGCGCCAGCGCCGGCTTGAATATCGCTTTGGACTATCTGCCGGGGTCGGTCACCTTCGACCCCTTGGTCGCTGTGCCCGACGAACATTTGGCTTCGTCCATCGTTTGGTTTGATGCGTTCGTGTGCAATGTGGACAGGACGGTACGCAACGTCAATATGCTCATGTGGCACCGCCAACTCTGGCTCATCGACCACGGCGCGGCCTTATATTTTCATCACGCGTGGAATCGTGACGACCGGCACGCGCTGGACCCGTTCACGTTGATCAAGGAACACGTACTGCTCCAGTACGCAAGCGTCCTCGCCGACGTCGATGCGCAGATGGCGGCGCGACTCACACCGGGCAGGCTCGCGAGCATCGTGCAATCGATCCCCGGGTCCTGGATTCCCGACGACCCGGGGTTTTCAGGTGTAAGCGGGCAGCGCGAGGCGTATCTGAATTATTTCATGGTGCGGCTGCAATCATCTTCGGTCTTCGTACAGGAGGCGATTCGTGCGCGAACTTCGAACCTATGACTACGCGATCGTGCGTGTCGTCCCGCGCGTCGAGCGCGGAGAGTTCGTCAACGCGGGAATCATTATGTCCTGCGACGTCGAGAGGATATTGAAGGCGCGTATTGAGCTCGATGAAAATGCTTTGTTGGCGCTCGATGCCGGCGTGGATCTTGAAGTGGTCCGCGACGCGTTGACGACCATTCCATTGATCTGCGCGGGCGGCGCAAGTGCGGGACCCATCGGCAACCTGTCGGCGCGCGAGCGATTTCACTGGCTGGTCTCCCCGAAGAGCGCCATCGTTCAAACCTCGCCGGTACATACGGGTCAATGCGCTGACCCGGATGTCGCGTTGGAGCATCTCATGAAAAGGATGATTCGCCGATGACTGGCGGGAATCGCGCCTCGTCGATCATGCCCGCGAATCCCGCGGAATCGCATCGGCCATGCGAATCGGTCCGTCCTCTTCGGTCAATTCTTCGCGTGAATCCTCATACTGATAGAAATGACGAGGATATAGTTGTCGCGAAAGCAGGTCCCGCAGCGCGCTGTGCACTCCTATTATCATCAAGAACCCCAGCCCGAAGAGCAGTCCGACCACCAACAGTCCTTGCATCATAGAATCCTCCAGGACGTCCGCCACGGTTGCCATTTCGGCGCTGTCATGCGGATCATGCCCTGAGAGCCTCAGAGCGTCTTTCATCTGAGTGCTATTATTTGTACAAACACGTGCTTACGGCCGGTGCTTGGAGGGATCCGATCGCTCCATTTCGCGAAAGCGAGGTCGACACCCTTTTGACGCTCCTCTTGAAGTGCCGCGAAGTCCTTGCGCACGCGTCATACGAGGAAATGCGATTCCGATTTGCGCCCGTAAAGTGCGGCATGACGAAGCGCGCATAGAGTTCGTAGGACTTCTTGGTTTGCTCCCATTCGGCCCAGTTGTGGGCCTGGAGCAGCATGACGCCAAACTCGCCCTGCTTTTCCTGCAGCTTCTCGATCATGGCGATCGCATCCTCGGGCGTGCCGATCGCCGCGCGGCCTGCATTGACCAGCAGATCCACCGGGTCACCGCGGTCCAGCAAGCCGCCCATGCCTTTCGGAGCCACGCGATCGAAGTACTCGCACCAGCGCGCGAGTCCGCGTGCGACATCGGCGCGGGCCTGCTCGCGCGTTTCGGCGATATGCATCGGCGCCACGAGCCGCAAGCGGCGCGGGTCCATGGTGCGACCGTGCTCGGCAGCGACCTCCTTGGCGACTTTCCAGTTCTCGCCGAGCACGTCAAAGCCCGCGGTCTCAGTCGCCGCCACGCACAGCATTCCAAGCCCCAAACGGCCGGCCAGCATGCCGCCGCTGGGCGTGATCGCGCTTGCCACGGCCACTTCGGGATGCGGGATAGCGTGTAGGGCAACAGGTGTGTGCGCGCCCGATTCAAGTTGAACCAGGAGGATTTATGGGTGACCTCTTCGCCGCGCAGGAGCGGCAGGATGACCTCCAGCGCCTCGACCATCATGTCGCGCTGGGACTTGATGTCGATGCCCAGCATGCTGGCGTCGGTCGGCAGCAGGCCGGGGCCCGACGCCGAACATCACCCGCCCCATGGTCATGTGATCGAGCTGGATGATCCGGTTCGCGACCATCAGCGGATTGTGGAACGGCAGCGAGACGACTCCGGTGCCCAGTCTGATTTGCTTCGTGTTCTCGGCGGCAGCGGCGATCATGAGTTCCGGCGAGCCGATCACTTCCCAGCCCGTGGAATGGTGCTCGCCGAACCATGCCTCCGTGAAACCGAGCCCATCGAGGTGCGCGACAAGCTGGATATCGCGCCGAAGCGCGATCGTCGCGCTCTCATCGATATCGTGGTACGGCGCCATGAAGATGCCGTGTTGCAGTGGGATCGCGCTCATCCGGCACCGGAGCCGGCGAGGAGCGCGCGGACGGCAGGGTGCGCAGTGAGCTCGGTGACGAGTTGGCGAGCACGGGCAGACTCCGCGCTCGCGGTGCGCGACCTCAACAGCGCGATGATCGATATCACGAGCCCCGCGACGCCGATGCCGTCTTGTATCCAATCTTGCAGAGTCATGCTTCCCCCTCGGTTGTTTCGAGCTCGCTCGCGCGCCGCCAGTTTACCGAAGCAACTGCCGGAAAACGTCATTACAATTGAGCAGAAACTTGGATGGAACCGCCAGTCAAGACCGGGGGACGTCGATGCGCATAGCGAGCGTGGGTCATGCGGTCTTCGCGGCGACCCTGATCGCCCTCGGCATCCTGGGTCTGACCCAAGGCAATTTCGCTCCCATATGGGACTCGGTGCCGAAAGGTCTGCCCGCACGCGAGGCGCTCGCCTATCTTTGCGCATTCATCTCCCTGGCATGCGGCCTAGGGTTATTCTGGCGACGGACGGCCGTCGTCGCTGCCCGCGTGCTGTTCGTTTATCTGCTGTTCTGGTTGCTGGCGTTTAAGGTGCGCTTCATCTTCACCGGGCCGCTTGTCGAGGGCTCCTATCAAAGCTGCGGCGAGACCGCGGTGATGGTGGCGGGTGCCTGGGTGCTGTATGCCCGGTTTGCCGCTGACGGCGACAGGCAGCGTCTCGGTTTCGCCGTCGGCGACAAGGGCGTGCGCCTCGCGAGGGTGCTCTACGGACTGGCCTTGATCGCATTCGGTCTGTCCCATTTCGTCTACCTCAATATGACCGCGCCGCTGGTGCCCGCGTGGCTCCCGGGCCATACGTTTTGGGCCTATTTCAGCGGCGCTGCCTACATCGCGGCGGGGGTGGCAGTGGCCTTCAATGTGTGCGCGCGCCTGGCGGCGACGTTGTCGGCAGTGGAGATGGGCATGCTCACGCTGCTGGTGTGGATACCCATCGTGGCGGCCGGCTCCAAAGACCCCTCCCAATGGAGCGAGACCGTCCTTTCTTGGGCGTTGACGGCCGCCGGCTGGGTGGTCGCGGATTCCTATCGCGGCATGCCATGGCTTGCTCGCCGGGGAAGCGCTTAGCGGGTCGGTCTCGGATACTGCCTGCGCAATTCGCCGAACGCCGTGCCAGGACCCTGCGCGAGACGCGCCTCGATCCGCGCGCACAGCTCGTCGGGCTTGAGCGCGGCTGAGTCCAGCTCGAGGTCTGCGCGGTCGTTCTGGTAAGCGCGCTCGTAGTACCAAGGGGTCATGGCGCGCAGCGTCTCTCCGAGCTTCTTGACTCCATCGGGACCGCCCACCGCTTCCACCATGGGCGGCGGCAGCTCGATCTTACGCTCGGTGATTCGCTTCTCGAGGACTTGCCGCGACGGCTTCAAATTGACGAACAACACAGGGACATCGGCCATACGCCAGATACAGTCCTGCAGGATCGGCGGGTCGATGAACATCAAATGATCGACGACCATGTTCTGCCCGCTGCGAGCGGCGGCGGCGATCATCTCGTGCATGGCTTCGATCGCCTTCCAGCCGACGGGCCCCCAACCGGTCCCGTAATAGCCTTCGTCTTTCCTGTCGCCGAATATCGTGAATTTGCCTGGGAAAAGCGTGCCGACGAGCAGATCCATTCCAAACATCAGGTAAGCCTGATCGGCGCGCCGCGCGAACGTGCTGCAGGTCGTCGTCTTGCCTGCTCCGGACGAGCCCGAAATCAAAACGATTTGCCCGCTCATCCGTGCCTCTCCGCTTGAGCTTCGGCGTTGCCGCGAACCATCCTGCGGAACTGCTCCATCGGCTGGAATTCCTGAATGTCACCCCAGCCCTTGAGACCTCCGCCGAAATCCGCCTCGAGCAGCGACCAGACCACCTGGCAACGAGGGAACCCGTTGAACATCAGATGGCTCCCGGTCGTCGCCGTGATCTCGGCGGTGCGCCCGAGCCGGTCTCGCATCGCGAGCCGGAAGCTGTGCGGAGTCAGGCTGCCCATTTTGGTGACGACGCGCTCGCCGCCGGCAAGTGTCGCTGTCTTGCCGCCGAGCGTGAGGAAGCCGCCGACCACCCGTTGGGTATCGCCTTCGCCCATGGTCTGCGCATGAAAGGCGGTGTCCTGCGACTGGATTGCCCAGAAGTAGCTGCCTCGCTTCACGCTGTCGGTCTGCCGTCGGCCCCAGGAGGTATCACGCAACGCGAAGCTGTCGACATCAAAAGCGTTGCCGTTGTGTTCGATCCGGCCCTTCACACGCCCGCGCTGCTCGAGGTGCATGCGATTCTCGGCTGAGGCGCCGGTAGCCTCGATCTCCATGCCGAGGAAGTGATGCGGTTCCGCGATCGCGGTCCACAGAAGATCCATTTTGAAGCCGTTGGCGTCGTAACGCAGCCGATATTGCTTCAGAGGCTCGAGGATCTTGACATCGAGCGAATTGGTGGCAGTGAAGTTGAATTTCTCCGCGTTCGGCGGGATCGGCTGCAAGTGATGCCAGTCGAAATAGAGGCAATCCCAGGTATGGGCTCCGGAGCCGTCCCACAGGATCGGTCCGCCCATCATCAACTTCATGTTTGGGCGGAAGAAGTAATAGACCATGCCGTGGATGGCCCGCTCCGGAATCGAGAAGGAAAACCAGCAGCTTTCGTTCCAGTAGGGACTGTCGTCGCGCACCTCGCAAAATCGATCGACCTGGGTAGGCTCGCGCATGGGAATTCCTGGTGCCGTCGTTGTCGTTGATTGACGATAAGGCAGCGCACCGGCAGCCGCAACCGGCGCCGCGGAACAGTTAAGCTAGGTTGCGTTCAAGGACAAGGCGCGGGTGAGGGCTGCAGGCCCAGCACCATATGCACCTGCTGTATGCACGCGGACCCTTCGCCGACGGCAGCGGCAACCCGTTTGACGCTTCCGCAACGAACATCGCCCACTGCGAAGACTCCCGGGAGGCTGGTTTCGAAGAATTCTGGTCGGCGACCCGTGTTCCACAGCTTCGGATCGAGGTTCTGAGTCGGCACCTCAGGACCGGTGAGGATGAAGGATTTTTCGTTGAGGGCGAGGCAACCGGATAGCCACGGCGTGCTGGGTACGGCGCCTGTCATCAGAAAGACGTGCCTGATGGGCAGCGTCTCCGAGGCACCGCTGGGCGATGTCGTCCAGGTCACGCGCTCGAGCTCGTCCGTTCCCTCCAACGAGGTGATCTGTGTATTGACGCGCAACTTGATGTTGGGAGTATCCTGAATTCTCCTGATGAGATAGCGCGACATGGTGTCGGCGAGGCCCTGCGAGCGAACGAGCATGTGCACGACGCTCGAGGTCCCGGCGAGGAACACGGCGGCCTGTCCCGCCGAATTACCGCCCCCTACGACGACGACCTCATCGCCCCGGCATCGTTTCGCCTCCGTGGCGGTGGCGCCGTAATAAATTCCCGCGCCGTGAAATCGTGCGGCATTCTCGAGCTTCAGCTGACGATATTCCACACCGCTGGCGAGCACGATGCAGCGGCCCTTGACCGAGGCGCCGGACGCGAGCTCGATCGCATAAGGCTGGTCTTCGCACCGAAGACGCATCGCCGGAGACGCCGTGCGAATCTCCGCGCCGAACTTTTGCGCTTGGACCAGCGCGCGCGCCGCCAAGGCGAGCCCCGAAATGCCCGTCGGAAAGCCGAGATAATTCTCGATCTTCGAGCTCGATCCCGCTTGGCCGCCGGGCGTACCGATTTCGAGGACGAGCACGTCCAACCCTTCAGAGGCTCCGTAAACCGCGGCCGCCAGACCCGCCGGCCCGGCGCCGACGACGATTAGATCCCGGACACGCTGATCGTTGACCGGTTGGTTCATTCCCAGACACGCCGCGACTTCCTCGGTGCTCGGGTTCTTGAGCGCGACCACGCCCCGACAGATGACCACGGGAAGCTCGCTCGCCTTGAGCTTGAGACGCTGCTGCAGCTCGCACGCGGCCACATCTTCGCGGATATCCAGATACACGTAAGGGTAGGTATTGCGGGTCAGGAATTGCTGCAGCCGCAGCGTGTCGGCGGAATGACTCGAGCCGAGCAAGATGACATCGCTGGCCTGCGCCTGGATGAGCCCGACCCGTCGAAGGATGAAGGCGCGCAAGAAAAGTTCGCCGAGCTCGGAGTCGGTCTGGACGATGGTTCGCAGACAATTCTCGTCGATCTGCAGCGCCTCTCCCTCGCTACCCACGCGCACGCGAACCACGGTGCTGATCCCACGCAGCGTGCTCATCTCTCCGCTGAACCCGCCGGCGGTATGGGTCACCACGACGGCCTCGGCGGCCATTCCGACTTGCAGGACCTCGATGCTGCCCGACAGCACGACCCACATCGGTAAGCCGCGGTCGCCGGGCTCCGCCAAGATTTCCCCGGCGCGCAGCGCGCGCCGTTGCCCGTATCGTTGCAACCGCGCCAATTGCGCAGCGTTCAGCAAGGGGAACATTTGCTCCCGGCGGGATGCCAGGTTGCCTTGGGAGGCTAAGTCGGGTGTTTTCCCAGAATCCGTCATATGAGGCTCCGCCGGTCGATGCCTACCATCCAGCGAGCGCAAACCCGCCTGTACTGACATTTTAGCGCGCTGTAACCCCGTTGCGCCGCTTGCATCGTTTCAGCCTAAGGCGATGCGTGTCGCCATCCCGCGCGGGCCTGAAGGCCGGCGTTTCTCGCGGAGAAATCTAGTATGAAACTTGCTTTCTTGCTCGCAACGATCGGATTGGCGCTCACCCTCGAAGCGCATGCACAACCTCTGGGAAGCCTCGCTCAGATCACCGTCATCGATCGCGAGACGGGTGTGGCCTTGAGCCCACATTACTATCGCGGCGAATATTGGGTCGCGGGGCGCCCGGGCGCGAAATACTCGATCGAAATTCACAACCGGCTGGGGGAGCGCCTGCTGGCCGTGACCTCGGTGGATGGCGTGAACATCCTCTCGGGAGAAACCGCCGCTTGGGATCAAGCCGGTTATGTCTTCGAGCCTGGCGAGCGCTACCAAGTCACCGGCTGGCGCAAGAGCGATGCGGAAGTGGCTGCATTTACTTTCACCGAATCACCCAACTCGTACGCGGAACGCACCGGCCGCCCCGCGAACGTGGGCGTCATCGGAATCGCTCTGTATCGCGAGCGCCAACCCCAAGCGTGGTCGCAACCCCGACTGTCGGAGGAGAGGCCGACTAACCGCTCGGACGCATCCGGGGCGCCGGTAGCCCCCGCACCGCTCGCTGCAGCCCCTCGCGCGGAACTCGCGCCGAAGCTCGGCACCGGTCATGGCGAACGCGAATATTCCTATGTGAATCACACGGAGTTTGCGAGGCTCCAGCCCCAGCCGAACGAAGTGATCCGCATTCGCTACGACAGTCTCGACAACTTGCTGGCGATGGGAGTGATCCGGCGGGAGCGCCCGCTGCCGCCGGCAGCCAACCCCTTCCCGGCCACCCCGACGCCCGGCTACGTGCCGGACCCGCCAGGATGAGAAGGAATGCCATAATGCGGTGAGATGACCGAAGCGGCCGAGCCGGACGAGGTCTTGATGGGTCGATATGCCCGCGGCGACGCCGCGGCATTCGCTTGTCTTTACCGTCGGCATGAAATGCGCACGTGGCGCTACATCGAACGCAATGTAGGCATTCGCGCGACTGCAGACGAGCTCATGCAAGAAGTCTGGTTTGCGGTGGCTCGCCAGGCGCCGCGGTATCATCCCTCGGCGCGATTCACGACTTGGCTATTCACCATCGCGCGCAATCGGATCATCGATTGGACGCGGACTCAACGTCCACAGACGAGTCTTGATTCGCTCGGCTACGAGGCCGGCGCCGTGGTCATGCAGCTCAGCACCGATCCGGGCTCCGGACCCCTTGCCGCAGCGGTTGCTTCCGAACAATCGAGCGCCCTCGCCCAAGCACTTGCGCAACTTTCAGCGGAGCAGCGCGATGCGTTTCTGATGCATATCGAGGCGGGGCTCAGCGTCGAGGAGATCGCTGCGATTGCCGGGGTAAGTTTTGAGACGGCCAAGAGCCGATTGCGCTATGCGCGGATGAAGCTGCGCGATTTGCTTCAGGAACATGCATGAACGAGATTCCGACACCGAACGAAGCACCCGACGAGGCCGACGAACGATACCGGCGCTTGTCCGATCGCGATCCGAGCGCTCCAAGCGAGGGCGTGCGCCGCGCGGTGCTGCGGCATGCCGCCGTGCTCGCCCAGCAGGCCCGAACGGAAGGAAACTCCGCAACGACCGATAGGTCCGCTGCGAAGGGAGCGAGATGGCGTGTCGCGACCTATGGCGGTCTCGCCGCCGCCGCTCTCGCGGGGCTTTTGATGGTCCCGCATTTTTGGGTGCCGTCGACCCCACCGGTGGCTCTCCAGCCCCAGGTCGCCTCCCCGCCGCACCCCGCGGCGCCCGCTTCCGCACCCGTACTGCCGCCGGCTGAACGCGCAGCCGATGCACAGGCTGTGCCGGGACTTGCACGAAACAGCGTCGAACCCCCCCGCGCATCGGCCTCTCAAACTGAAAGTATCAACTCGCCCGCCGCAGCGGCATCAGCCCGAGCCTTCTCGTTACCGCGCGCCACAGCCCTCGCGGACCCGGCAGCAGCACTGCGTGAAGCGGCGCGACGCGGGGATGTGTCCACGCTCCGCCGGCTCCTCGCGGAGAAGATCAATATCGACGCACGCGATGCGAGCGGGCGGACTGCCCTCATGCTCGCCGTGCTCCAAGGTCAAAAAGAGGTGGTGAATACCCTGTTGGCCGCCGGTGCCGATCCGAACGCCGCCGATGCGAGCGGCACGACACCTTTGCAGGCCGCACTCGCGGGCGCGCACTCCGCGATCGCCGCGGCGCTCGAGCAATCAGGCGCTCGCTGAACATGGAAAGATCCAGCGAGCCTCTGCACCACACTGAGATCGATCTCGCCGCCGCCCGCGGCTAATATGATCGAACTCCGGTCAACAAGGGACACGCGCAAGCCATGAGACGACATTCGACATACGCCGCAGCGGCCCTCGCTGCGGGCATCCTCATCGCGTACTCGGCGACCGCGAAGGATCCGGAGCTGCTATCGCTCGGCGCCGAGCATTTCACACAGACCGCCTCCGTCACCGAGGAGCCGCACGCGACCCGGATCACCACCGAGCGCGGCTACGTCGAGCGCAGCGGGCTCATGGGCGAAGTGTGGCACGACGAATTCCTGGCGGCCCGCATCGACCATGACTCCGGCCGAGTGTCTTATGAGATGGACGTATCATTCACCTATCGCGGCACCGCGCGCTCCTACCAGACGGCGGAGTTTCGGGGCCTCCAGCAACTCGAGACGGTGCCGGTCAAAGTGTTGAAACGCCAAACGATCAATTGCCCCACCGGGGAGTGCACCTACACCGAGACTCTCGCCGTCGCCATCGATGAAGCCGTGCTACGTCACATCGCCCAGGGGTATGTGCCGGGCAAACCCGAACTGTGGCGCTTTCGGATTCTCGCGAAAGGTGGGCCGGATTACCGAGGCGCGCTGTCGAACGCGGAGGTGGCGGGATTGCTCGCGAAAGTCGACAACTACGTGCAAAACCCCACCGCGGCCCAAGCACCTCCCCCGCCGCCGCCGCCCGCCCGCTTGCAGTTCGGTATCAGTGGGCTCCCCGTGGCGCCGAGCGCCGAGGCACCCAATCGCGCGGGCGTGCTCGTGGTCAGCGTGAGCCCAGGATCGATCGCCCAACAGGCGGGAATCATTACCGGGGACATCATCTATGAGTTCGAGGGTCACCCGATTCGCTCGCCCAACGATCTGCAAGCGGCCGTGGCGGCGAGCGCGACTCGTCCTCTCGCGCACATCAAGCTCTATCGGGGCACCGAGGCGAAGACGCTCGAGGCGCACTTCTGAGCATTGCGCCCGTCATCGTTGGGGTAGAATGTGTTCTAAGTAAATAGTTTATCTATATAATATTGCTTAACTTTTTATACCTCATTGGTTGTGGCGGACTCGTTATCATGTTGATCGAGTGGAAGGAATCGCTGAGCACCAAGCGCGCACAGCTCGGCTAGCCGATGCTGAACTGTCCGCATCGACCACCGTGCCCCGGATGCCCGCGGTTCGGCGAGCTCGGCATCGATCCCATCATGCGCCGGGCAATCAGCGACCTCGCGCGACGGCACGGGTTGGCGGAGCCCGCGGTCGTCTCTGGCTCGGCCCTCGGCTTTCGGCATCGTGCGCGCCTCGCCATCCGCGGGCGGCTCGGCTCGCCGAAGGTGGGATTGTTCGAGCTCGGCACGCACCGCGTGGTGCATATCCCGAGCTGCCGTGTGCAGCATCCGCTCATCAACCGCGTCGCCGGGGTCGTGCGCCGCGCGCTCGTCGAGGCGCGAATCTCGAGCTATTCGGATCAGGCGCATCTGGGTCTCGCTCGTTATCTGCAGGTAGTCGTGGAGCGCGCCTCGCAGAGTGCGCAAGTGGTGCTGGTTGCCAATGCCGACGCGTCCGCGCCGCTTGCAAGATGCCTGGAGCTGATCCGCAAGGAGCTCGACGGCGGGCTGCACAGCTTATGGTTCAATGCGCACTGCGATCGCTCCAACAGCGTACTCGGGCCGCAGTTCGAGCGCTGCTGCGGACCGGAGATGGTGGTAGAGCGCTTCGGCGGCGCCGCGGTGCATTACCCGCCGGGCGCTTTCGGGCAGAGCAATCTCGAGGTCGCGCAACACATCATCGAGCACCTGCGCGAGCAGATTCCTCAAGGCTCGTGCGTGACCGAATTCTACGCCGGGGTGGGCGCCATCGGCCTGTCGGTGATCGATCGGGCGCGTGAGCTGCGCTTGAACGAGTCGAGCCCGCACGCACTGCATGGACTCGAGCAGGGACTCGCCGGACTCGAGCCGGTGCAACGCGCGAAGGTCATCTTGCGGCCCGGCCCGGCGGGCACGATGCGGGAAGCCGCGGCGGGCGCGGACGTGGTCATCGTCGATCCGCCGCGCAAGGGCTTGGACCCCGAGCTCGCGCAAGGGCTTGCGAAGCGCTCGCCGGAGCGGCTCCTTTATGTCAGCTGTGCGCTCGACTCATTGCAGGAAGACATCGTGCGGCTGACTGCCGAGCGCACCTTGCGGCTCGTCGGCCTCACCCTGTTCGATATGTTTCCCTACACGGCGCACGTCGAGACAGTCGCCCGCTTCGAACGCGTCTAAAGCTCCTGCTCAGGCGCCGAGCGCGGCGGCGACGGCACGCAAGAGCTCATCGCGCGTCGCGTCGTCCGCGAAATCGATCACGAGCTTGCCGGCCCCGCTCGGCCGTTGATGGAGCTGCACGCGCGCGTTTGCGGTGCGCACCACCTCACTCACCACCGACACGGCCGCCTCTCGCGGGGTGGGTGGCCGTTGCGCCTTGCGCACGCGCAACTCGGTCTCGCGCACCGACAGCTGACGCTCGACCACGAGCTTCGCCATTTCGACACGCGCGCCGTCATCACCCAGCCCGAGCAATGCGCGCGCATGCCCCATGCTGATCGACTGGCCATCGACGAGCTCGATCACGGGCTGGGGCAATTCGAGCAGCCGCATTAAGTTGGTGACCGCGACGCGTGAACGACCGACCGCCTCGGCCACTTGTTGATGGGTCAAGGAGAACTCGTGGATAAGACGTCCGAGCGCTCTCGCCTCCTCGGTCGGCGTCAGCTCCTCGCGCTGAATGTTCTCGACCAGCGCGAGAGCGAGCGCCTCCTGATCGGATAGCTCGCGCACGATGGCCGGGATTTCGGTGAGGCCGGCAAGCTGGGCGGCCTGCCAGCGCCGGTCGCCCGCGACGACCTCGAATTGATGCAGGAACCCAGGCACGGGTCGCACCAAGATAGGCTGGATGATCCCCTTCGCTTTGATGGAGGCCGCCAGCTCTTCGAGCGCCTCCGGGCGAAACTGGGTGCGCGGTTGCATGCTGCCGCGTCGAATGGCGGCGATGGGCATCGACCCGACGCCGGAGCGGTAGAGGCCGCGCGGCTGCTGCGGATTGAGAAGCGAATCGAGCCCTCGATTCAGGCTTTTACCTTGGACGCTCATGCCGCCAGAGACTACCCGCTGCAGTCCTTGCCGTCCATGGACACGGAGATCCCTGCCGAGCACCCCCGAGGCCGTCCGGCGCGAACAGCAAATCGTCTGGGGCCGCGCTTCGCTCGGCCAGGTGGGTCGTACGCGCGAGTGCATCGCTGCAGCGCTCGGAGCGGCTAGAATCATCAGATTGGATCGCTGCATCGGAGACTTAATGGCCACTCGCCGTTCGAATGCGCCGAAGAAAAAAGCGCGCCCCGGCTCCTCCCGCCGACGCCTCAAGCCCGCGGCTGAAACCCGCGGCCTGAATCGCGAAGACATTGCGCTCTTGCTCACGCACGAGCCGCTGCAACCTTTGCTGAAACGAATCGCCGATGCCGGCGGAGTCGTCCTCGGCAGCTATCGCGATCCCTTTGGAGGCCGTGAGCTCGTTCTCGCGGCACTGCCTTTTCGCAGCGTGCAGCCAACCCCGTTTCAGCGCGACCTATCGCCCACCCACACTAAGCGCCTCGCCCATAGCATCGAGCAGGCGGGATCCTTCCTCGATCCGTTGATCGTGATCCCCGGAGCCGACGGCGGCTTCTGGACGCCCAACGGACGCCACCGGCTCGCAGCCGCCAAGGTCCTGGGCCTCAAGTACATCACGGCATTGATCTGTCCGGACGCCGAGCTTGCCTACCGCATCCTCGTGCTCAACACGGAGAAAGCGCATAACCTCAAGGATCGCAGCCTCGAGGTGATTCGCATGGCGCGCGACCTGGCGCGCCGCCAGCCCACGGCCAAGGAGTCGAGCTTCTCATCGCAGTTCGAATCCGCGGAGCTGTTGACGTTGGGGATCGTCTACGAAAAGGCGTCGCGTTTCGCGGGCGGCGCTTATAGCTCATTTCTCAAGAAGGTGGATCGGTTCAATAGCCGCACGCTGCCGGCGAGCATACGCGAGCGCGAGGGCTACGCGGCCCGACTGCTCGCCATCGACGCGATGGTGGTCAAGCTCGTGGCGGCGATGCAAAAACAGGGCTTCAAGTCACCGTATTTGCGCAACTATATCGTCGCTCGCATCAACCCGGTCCGGTTTGTCCGCAGCAAGCCGGGTGAGACCGCGCCGGCGCTACCGATCGGTCAAGCGCTCACGCGGATGACCGCGGCGGCGCGTGCCTTCAAGATCGATCCGAAAATGGGTTCCGACCTGTCATGGTTCGCGCTCGGCAGCGCGGCCGCCGAGTAGCGCCGAGCGTTCCCATCGCACCGAAGACGGTTGGCCGAGCCTCGCCGCCTCGGCAAGAATCGCTTGTCGCGCGCGGGCGATCGCCCGACGAAGCATGAGCGACTCGGTGCGCACGTCGCCGCAATCGGCACAGCGTTGCAACCGGTTCAGGCGCCATTCCATGGCCTGAAGCTCGAGATCGACATCGTCGCGAAGCCACTGCGAGACGCCCTTACGGTCGCTGCTCGCGATTGTCACCTCGCGCTGCAGCTGCTCCTCTCGTTCGGCAAGAAAATGACTGTCAGTCAGGCGCGCTCGGGTGATGCGGTGAACGAACAGCGCTACCAGCCAGAGAGTGGCGGCGGCGACCAGGCGATTGGTGACCGCCATCCACGTCGGGGCCCCCGTCGGCGAGAGCCAATAGCCGAATAGCAGCGCCGGCATCAAAGCGAGCGCCATGAGGAGCGCCGCCCGAGGACTCCGGATCGACCCGCACATCAATACCGCGACGAGGTAGGGAAAGCCGTCCAGCAGTCCATTGGGGGTGCGCACATCGAGCACGAACATGGCCAAGGCGACCACTATCGCCCGATCCGTTGGCGAGGGCAGCAGCGCGTCGAAATGCACGGGAATCGAAAAACGGATTGAGCCTGAACTTGCTTCCATGGGCACCCCAGAGGCTCTGGTGATGCGCATAGGATATGTAAACGCACTCGCAGCGGTTGTGATGGGGGTCTCGCTTCCCGGGGCGCCGGACCGGCAAGCGCCTACATGACTTCGCGGCGGTCAGGAAATTTCGCAGCTGCAGAGCTCGGCGCAGACTAACCCGTTGTGCGCGTGAGGACTGACACCAACTGCTCGGCGATTCGCTCCGCAAGTCTTCACGAAATTACTTAAATAAAAGATTGCCATATATTGTTTATAAAGGATTTATTATGATTGATTTGCGTCCGTCCGCGCGCCTTTGGCTCGGCTCCGTCGCGCTCGTGCTCGTTGCATGCTCGCCGCAAAAAGAGCCTGCGGGCAAGATGATTTCTGATATCCAAGCAGCGCTGAGCGCCGCGCCCGATGCGGCCAAATATGCCCCCGATCAGCTGGCGGATGTGCAAGAAAAGCTCGGCAGCCTCGAGGCCGCCTATGACAAAAAAGACTACACAGGGGTCGTGAAGGATGGCGCGCCGGTGTTGAGCCAAGCCCAGGGCTTGGAGAGTGCCGCGACGGCGAAGAAGGACCTCATCGACCGCGGGTTCAAAGATCAGTGGTCGACGCTCGCCAACAGCGTTCCTGGCAATGCCGGCGCGATCCAAAGCCGCATCGACTTTCTGAGCAAGAAAGAGAACAAGAAACTCGCGTCGGGCGTGGACCTGTCGGAAGCGCGCTCGGGTTTGAGCGATGCAGAGGCACGCTGGACCAAAGCGCAAGATAGCTACGGGCAAGGCAACCTGGAAGACGCGGTGACCATCGCCAAGACGGTGCAGGGCAAGCTCACCGCGCTTGCGGCCTCGATGAAGCTGAATCTCAACCAGCCCGCGGCAGTCACCGACACATCGCAGTGACTGCCGCGCGCCGGCTCAGTGCCGCACGCTCCTCCTCCTCGATGTGATGCTCGACCGATCTCGTGCTCGAGATAGCCTTCGTGTCCCTCGATGCGCGCATCTTTGTCACCGCACCGTCGCCTCTCTTGGCGCGATGATTTCATCCTCATGACTTGTTCCTTATGGATGGGTTTGGCAAGCTCTTGGTAACCGCTCCAAGGGAGCCGCGCCCGGGCTGAGGCAGACAGGCGGCCGATCGCTCATTGTTGCGGTACACTTGCGCCTTCGCTCCGTGGATCCTCGCCTCGACGGAGACCAGGGCCGCATAGGAACGAAACAAGCGTGATTGGAGCAATGGTCCCCGAAGCGTTCGGCCCGGAACGTTCTGCATCCGCTCAAACCTCAATATCGCCTCCCGGGGACGCCTGCGCCGGGACCCGAGGGCTTAAGTTTCTGGAGTCGACATGAGTACCACGCAGGATGCTTTATCTCCGTCCGCAGTCCCCGCCAGTCATCGCGGTCGGTGGATCATCGGCGCAGTGGTGGCCGTTCTCATTATTTTCGTGATCTGGCACATCCTGGCGGGGAAGAAGCCTGCTCGCGCGGTGCCCCCGCAGGTGGTGAAGGTCGCGAAGGCGGTGCTCGGTGATATGCCCGAGACGCTGTCCGAGCTCGGTACGGTAACGCCGCTCGCCACGGTGACGGTGCTGCCGCAGCTGAGCGGCTATATCACCGAGGTGGGCTACAAGGAAGGTCAAGACGTCAAGAAGGGTCAATTTCTGGTGCAGATCGATCCGCGGCAATTCGAGATCGATTTGCAGCAGGCGCAGGCGGCGCTTCTGAAGGATCAGGCAGCGCTCGATCAGGCCCGCTCGGACCTCGCCCGTTTCCACCAGTTGCAGGCGCAGAAAGCAATTGCCGAACAAACCGTGACCGATCAGGAATCCACCGTGAAACAGGACGAGGCTCAGGTCAAGTCAGACCAGGCCAACATCGACCAATTCAAGCTCGACCTCATCTACTGTCACATCACCGCGCCGGTAGCGGGCCGGGTGGGGCTGCGCCTGATCGACCCGGGCAATTACGTCACCGCCTCGAGCTCGCCCGGCATCGTGGTCATCACCACCATGAAGCCGACGACCGTCGAGTTCACGGTCGCACAGAACGACCTGGCCAGGGTGATCGAGCGTGTCAATTCCGGTGCGCAGCTTCCGGTCACCGCCTATACGAGCGACAACAACCAGGAGATCGCGACCGGCACGCTCTACGCACTCAGCAATCAGATGGCCACCAGTACCGGGACCGTGACATTGCGTGCGAAGTTCGAGAACGACAACGAGGCACTCTTCCCGAACGAGTTCGTCAACATCAAAATCCTGGTCGATACGCTGGCGCAGGCGGTCCTCGTTCCGACTCCGGCGGTGCTGAGCGGCGCGCCGGGCGACTACGTGTATCTCGTCAACGCCAATAACACCGTCTCCGTCCGCAAAGTGACCTTGGGTGCGAGCGACGGCCAAAACACCGCCATCCTGTCCGGTCTCACCGCGGGCGACACGGTGGTGGTCGACGGGACCGATCGATTGAGCGACGGCGCCCCGATCAGCGTCTCCACCGGAGCCAGGCCCGCGACCGGGACGCAGCAAGTGCCGGCGACGCCCGGGTCTGCGCCCGGATCGAAGGCGAAGAAAAAACCGAGAGCGGCCGCGACAGGCGCAAGCGCCACGAGCTGACGGAAGCTCTCGGCGCCCGCGACATGAACATCTCACGCCTGTTCGTACTCCGGCCGGTGGCGACATCGCTCCTGATGATCGCCTTCGTGCTCATCGGATTGGTGGCCGTGCGATTCTTGCCGGTCTCGTCCCTCCCCGACGTCGACTATCCGACCATCCAGGTCCAGACCTTCTACCCGGGCGCGAGTCCCCAGGTGATGGCGACGACCGTGACCGCTCCGCTCGAAGTGCAGCTCGGCGAAATTCCGGGGCTCACACAGATGACCTCGGCGAGCTCCGCGGGCGCCTCGGTCATCACCCTGCAATTCAGCCTCGCCTTGAGTCTCGATATCGCCGAGCAGGACGTGCAGCAGGCCATCAACGCCGCCAACAGCTTGTTGCCGACCGGCCTTCCCGCGCCGCCGGTGTACGCCAAGGTCAACCCGGCCGATCAGCCCATCTTGACCCTCGCCATCACCTCCGACTCGCTGTCGCTCACGCAGCTGCAGGACCTCGCCAACAACCGCCTCGCCTCGAAGATATCCGAAGTCTCGGGAGTGGGCTTGGTGACCCCCGCCGGCGGCAACGTGCCCGCCGTGCGCGTGGAGGTCGACCCGCAGAAGCTCGCCGGCTACGGGCTCAATATCGACGACATGCGAACGCTGCTGTCGAACATCAACGTGAGCCAGCCGAAGGGCAACTTCGACGGTCCGGAGCTCGATTACACCATCAATGCCAACGATCAGATCCAGGACCCGAACGATTACTTGAACACCGTCATCGCCTATCAGAACGGCGCGCCGGTGTTCATGCGCGACGTGGCGCGGGTCACTCAGGCCGCCCAGGACATCGAGCAGGGTGCCTGGTTCAATCACACTCCTGCCATCGTCCTCAATGTGATGCGCCAGCCCGGCGCGAACGTGATCGCAACCGTGAATCAGATCAAGAAGCAGCTGCCGCAGCTGCTGGCGAGCTTGCCGCAGGCGATGCACGTGACGGTCGTCGCCGACTCCACCGGCGTGATACGCGCATCGGTGTCCGATGCGACAGTCGAGCTCTTGCTCGCCGTCGCACTGGTCGTGCTGGTGATTTTCGTGTTTCTGCGCAACGTACCGGCGACGATCATTCCGAGCATCTCCGTCCCGGTGTCCCTCGTCGCGACGCTCGCGGTCATGTACGAGCTCAACTACTCGATCGACAACCTCTCGCTCATGGCGCTGATCATCGCGACGGGTTTCGTGGTCGACGACTCGATCGTGATGATCGAGAACATCGTGCGCTATCTCGAGGAGGGCATGAACCCGCTCGAGGCCGCGCTCGCGGGCGCAGGGCAGATCGGCTTCACCATCATGTCCCTCACCATCTCGCTGATCGCCGTGCTCATACCGCTGCTCTTCATGGGGGGAGTGATCGGGCGCTTGTTCAGCGAGTTCGCGGTCACGCTCGCGGTGACGATCGTGATTTCCGCCATCGTGTCCCTGACGCTCGTACCCATGATGTGCGCCCGGATTTTGCGCCGCAAGGCGGAGCGTAAGCCGAGCCGTTTCGAGCGGATCAGCGAGGGGATCTTCGACCGCACGCTGGAGTCGTATCGGCGTGGGTTGCGCTGGGTGCTTGGACACCAGACCTTGACGCTGGTGCTCGCGACGGTGACGGTCATCATCACCGTCTTCCTGTACATCATCATCCCGAAGGGATTGTTCCCGGTACAAGACGTCGGTGTGATCCAGGGCATCAGCGTCGCCGACAACTCGGTCTCCTATGCAGCCATGTCCGCCCGGCAAGCCGAGCTCGCCGACACGATTCTGAAGGATCCCGACGTCACCTCGATCACCTCCTACATCGGCATAGACGGCACCAACACGACGCTCAACAGCGGTCGCTTTCTCATCAACTTGAAAGCCCACAACGACCGCTCGCTGTCGGCCGGACAAATCGCGTTGCGGCTGCAGGATGAGGTGGCGAACATATCCGGCGTCAAGCTCTATCTACAGCCCGAGCAGTCGCTCACCCTCGACACGGTCGTGTCGCCGAACCAGTATCAGTTCGTGCTGCGCGGCCCGAGCCAGGACGCGTTCCAGCAGTACGTGCCCGAGCTCGTGGCGCGCATGAAGCAGATCAAGTCGATCGCCGATGTCACCAGCGATCTGAACAACAACGGCCTGAGCGTGAACGTCGAGGTGAACCGCCAGCTGGCCGCGCGCTACGGTATCACCCCTGCGACCATCGACAATGCGCTTTACGACGCACTGGGCCAGCGCATCGTCTCGACCATTTTCAACCAGTCCAACCAGTACCGCGTGGTGCTCGTCGCGAAGCCCGAGACGCTCCCCAACCTGCAGGCCCTCGGCGATCTCTATCTTCCGACGCAGACAGGCAGCACCGGACAAGTGCCGTTGCGCGGCATCGCCGATATCCAAATCACCAAGTCGCCGCTCGTGATCAGTCACCTGGCGCAGTTCCCCGCCGTTACCGTGTCCTTCAACCTGGCCCCCGACGCCTCGTTGAGCGCGGCCGTGGACGAGATCGGGCGAGCCGAGCAGGCCATACACTTGCCGCCCTCCATCACCACCTCTTTCCAGGGTGCGGCGCAGGCATTCCAGGACTCGCTGTCGAGCGAGGTGTTCTTGCTGGCGGCCGCGCTGGTCACCGTGTACCTGGTGCTCGGTGTTCTTTACGAGAGCTACATTCATCCCGTGACCATCCTGTCGACGCTGCCCTCGGCCGGGCTCGGCGCCTTGCTCGCGCTGATGATCGCCGGCAGCGACCTCGACGTGATCGGGATCATCGGCATCGTGCTGTTGATCGGTATCGTCAAGAAGAACGGCATCATGATCGTCGATTTCGCCCTCGAGGCCGAGCGCAAGCACGGCAAATCGGCCGACGATGCGATTTTCGAGGCATCGATGCTGCGCTTTCGGCCGATCCTCATGACGACGCTCGCCGCCATGCTCGGCGCGCTGCCCTTGCTCGTCGGCAACGGCACGGGCTCGGAGCTGCGCCGGCCGCTCGGACTCGCCATCATCGGAGGTTTGCTGGTGAGTCAGGTGCTCACTTTGTTCACGACGCCGGTCATCTATCTGATGTTCGACCGCATATCGCAGCGCTTCGGCCGGAAGGCCGGCGAGCCCTCGGGCGAAGAGGCCGCGTGAACATCCCGGCAATTTTCATCAAACGACCCGTCGCGACATCGCTCCTCGCGATCGGCATCGCGCTATCCGGCCTGCTCGGCTACTTTCACATGCCGGTTGCGCCTCTCCCCAACGTCACCTTGCCGGTCGTGGCGGTGCAGGCGAACATGGCGGGAGCGAGCCCGGAAATCATGGCCTCGACCGTTGCGGAGCCGCTGGAGCGCCGCTTGGCGACCATTGCCGGCGTCAACGAGCTCACCTCGCAGAGCAGCGTCGGCAGCGCGCAGGTGGTCATTCAATTTGCCATCAACCGCGACATCAATGGGGCGGCGCGCGATGTCGAGGCGGCCATCCAAGCCGCGCGCGCCGACCTGCCGACGACCCTGCGCGGCAATCCCAGCTATCGGAAATTCAACCCGGCGGACTCGCCAATCATCATTCTAGGGCTCACCTCGAAGACTCTCACCACGGCCCAGCTCTACGATTCCGCCGACACCGTCATTCAGCAGCAGCTCTCCCAGATCTCCGGCGTGGGTCAGATCCAGCTGGGCGGCAGCGCCCTGCCCTCGGTGCGGGTCGAAATCCAGCCCGACAAGCTCTCGAGTTACGGCATCGGGCTCGAGGACGTGCGCGCCGCCATCGCTTCGGCGAACGCCGATAGCGCCAAGGGCTACATCGAGCAGGGCGATCAGCGCTACGAGGTGATGTCCAACGACCAGGCGACCAAGGCCGCGGACTATCAAAATCTGGTCATCGCCTACCGCAACGGTGCTGCCGTGCTGCTGCACGATGTGGCGGCCGTCGTGGATTCGAACGAGAACATCCGCAACGCCGGCCTCTATAACAATCTTCCGACAGTCGGCGTAATCGTCTATCCGCTGCCCGGCGCGAACATCATCAAGACGGTCGCGCAAATCAAAAAAGTGCTGCCCTCGGTCGTCGCGACCCTGCCGCCCAACATCGACGTGCACATCGCCATGGACCGATCGCAATCGGTGACCGCCGCCGTAGGCGATACCGAGCGCAGCCTCATGATCGCCGTGGTGCTGGTCATCGGCGTCGTGTTCGTGTTCCTGCAGTCCCCGCGCGCGACGCTCATTCCGGCGGTCGTTTTGCCCATCTCGATCCTTGGCACGTTCGGACCGATGTACCTCTTGGGCTACAGCATCGACAATCTCTCCTTGATGTCGCTCACCATTGCCACGGGCTTCGTGGTCGACGATGCGGTGGTGGTGCTCGAAAACGTGGTGCGCCACATCGAGTCGGGGATGGACGTGCACGAAGCGGCGCTCGTGGGTAGCGGCGAGGTGAGTTTCACGGTCGTATCCATGAGCCTTTCGCTGATCGCGGTATTCATTCCGATTCTGCTGTTCCCCGGCATCATCGGGCTCCTATTCCACGAATTCGCCGTGACGCTCTCGATCGCGATCTTGATCTCGCTGCTGGTCTCGCTCACCGTCACTCCCACGATGTGCGCCTATCTGCTGAAGAGCGGCGAGGCGCTGCATTCGCAGGCGCGCTGGGCGGTTTGGACCGAGAGGCAATTCGAGCGGTTCAAGAACGTGTACTCGCGCTCGCTCACCCAAGTGCTCGATCACGCGCTGCTCGTGGGCGTGGGTCTCGTCGCGATGATCGTCCTCAACTTCGTGCTGTTTCACTGGGTGTCCACCACGCTCTTCCCGGAGCAGGACAACGGCCTTCTCATTGGCCAGATCATCGCCGACCAGAGCATCTCCTTTCAGTCGATGCAGAAGAAGCTGCAACAGCTTCAAGAGATCGTACAGACCGATCCCGCCGTGTCCTCGGTCATCGGATTCACCGGCACGCGCGCCCTCAACACCGCCACCGTCTACGTGGCCCTCAAGCCTTTGGCCCAGCGCAAGCTCTCGGCCGATCAAGTGGTCGCGCGGCTGCGGCCGAAGCTGAACCGCGTATCGGGCGCCCGGCTGTTCTTGCAAGCGGTGCAGGATTTACGCATCGGCGGCCGGCAATCCGCCGCCGAATACCAATACACCTTGACGAGCGACGACACGGCGGGACTGTACACATGGACCCCGAAGCTGCTCGAGGAGCTCGGCAAGGATCACAGCCAGCTCGTCGATGTGAATTCCGACATGCAACAAAATGGCCTGCAAACCTATATCACCATCGAGCGCGCAACCGCGCAGCGCTACGGCTTCGCTCCCAATCAGATCGACAACGTGCTCTACGACGCCTATGGACAGCGCACGGTCACCACCATTTTCAATCCCTTCAACCAATACTACGTGGTGATGGAGGTCGCACCCCCGTATTGGCAGTTTCCGCAGATGCTCGACCGCACTTATTTGAGCACGGCAGCCGGCAATGCGACCGGCACTGCACAGACCCAGATGCAAGGCGGCACGGTGAGCGGCGTCCCGGCGTTCTCGGCCATCTCCGCGGCGTCCACGGCTGCAGCGTCCAGCAATTCGCTCAACGCCAATGCGCAGGCCAATGCGGTGACCAACAGCATCTCCAACAGCCGCGGAGGCACCTCCACCGGCAGCGCCGACAGCACGGCGGCCGAGACCATGGTGCCGTTGCCCGCCATGATGACGTACCTGAGCAATCACACCGCGACTCAGGTCAACCATCAGAACGGGCTCGTGGCCTCGACGATATCCTTCAATCTGCCGCCGGGGGGCTCTTTGAGCCGGGCCCAGGCGGCCATCAATCAGGCGATGCGCGACCTCGGCATGCCCGCCTCGATCCGCGGCAATCCCGCGGGCGCGGGACAGGTTTTTGCGCAAAACGCGGCGGCCTTACCGCTCCTGCTGCTCGCGGCATTCGGCGCGATTTACATCGTGCTCGGTATTTTGTACGAGAACACCATCCACCCGATCACGATTCTCTCCACGCTCCCCTCGGCAATGATCGGCGCGACCTTCGCGCTCCTCGTCTTCGGCACGCCCTTCTCCGTGATCGCGTTCATCGGCATCATCCTGCTCATCGGCATCGTCAAAAAGAACGCCATCATGATGATCGACGTCGCCCTGCATTTGCAGCGCAACGAGCACAAGGAGGCGCAAACCGCCATTCACGATGCGGCGGTCATCCGTCTGCGGCCCATCATGATGACGACCGCCGCCGCCGTGCTCGGCGCATTGCCGCTTGCGATCGGCATAGGCCAGGGAGCCTCGCTCCGTCAGCCGCTCGGCATCACGGTGATCGGCGGGCTGATCTTGAGCCAGGTGTTCACGCTGTACACGACGCCCGTCATCTATCTGGGCTTCGAGCGGCTGCGCCTATGGCTGCGCAGCCACATGGGGCGCGCGGCCGCGAGCCCCGAATTGAGCACGGGTACCTCATCATGATGAGTGCAAGAATCGCCTCCCTCCTCGCCCTTTCCGCCGCGCTGACCGCTTGCATGGTGGGTCCCAATTACCACCGGGCGAGCGCCCCCGTCGCCCAGGAGTTCAAGGAGCCGCCGCCGGAGGGATGGACCCAGGCATCTCCGTCGGATGCCGCCCCCAAAGGCGACTGGTGGACTGATTTCCATGATCCCCTGCTCGACGAGCTCGAGCCGCAGGTCGCCGTATCGAATCAGACGGTGCGCCAAAACTACGCCAACTATCTGCAAGCGGTCGCCGAGGTCAAAGTCGCCCGGGCGCAATTGTTTCCCATCCTTGGAGTCACCGGTTCGGTGACGCGCGAAGGCGGCCCCGGCGCCGGCGGGACCGGCTTCGCGACGGGCGGCGCCACCACCACCGGGAGCACCACGACCGGTGTGGTCAGCGCCGGGCACGGTGGCTCGGTGACTTCGGCGACGCTCGAGGGGACTGCGAGCTGGACGCTGGACCTGTGGGGACAGGTCCGCCGGCTGGTCGAGGAGAATTCCGCGACGGCGCAGGCCGATGAGGCGACTCTGGCCAACGCGACGCTGTCCGAGCAGGCCCTGCTCGCCACCACCGTCATCGAGCTGCGCGCGGCGGATGCCCTCATCGATCTCAATCAGAACACGGTGAATGCCTTTGCCGAGGCGCTGCGAGTCACCAAAGCGCAGGGTCAGGCGGGCATCACCGCCACCCCACCCTCCGCCGTGATCACGGCGCAGGTCGCACTCGAGACGGCGCAGGCGAGTTTGATCGGTGCCGGCGTGGCGCGTGCGCAATTCGCGCACGCCATTGCCGTGCTGGTCGGCAAGAAGCCGGAGGACCTCGACATTCCTCACAACGGCACCCTGCCGACCGTGCCCACCATTCCGATCGGGGTTCCAGCAACGCTCCTGCAGAGGCGACCGGACATCGCGGCGGCCGAGCGGACCATGAAGGCGCAGAATGCCGCCGTCGGCGTCGCCGTTGCCGCCTATTACCCGACGATCTCGCTGTCGGCGGCTGGAGGCTTCACGCAAACCCCCTTGAACGGGCTGCTGCACGCGTCAAATCACATCTGGTCGCTGGGAGCGAACGGCACGGAAACGCTGTTCGATTTCGGCGAGCGGCGCGCCGAGGTGCAGGCGGCGCGCGCCGCCTATGAGGGCGCGGTCGCGAGTTATCGCAACACGGTGCTGACCGCGTTCGAGGACGTCGAGAACGATCTATCGGGACTGCGTATCCTGGCCCAGCAAACACAGGCGCTCGAGACGGCCGTGAAGGACGCCACTCGCGGCACGGAAATCGCGTTGGCGGAATTCAAGGCGGGAACCGTGGACTACACCACCGTGGCTCAGGCACAGGAGGTGCAGTTCTCAGACGCGCAGACGTTGCTTTCCGCGGAGCAGACCCGACTCACGGATGCCGTATCGCTGATCGCGGATCTCGGCGGTGGTTGGAGCGCCGCGGACTTGCATAGTCCGTTTGACCCGAAGAGCTTGCCGCCCGATCCGTCGGAGTCGCCGCCCCGGTAATGACGCGTCGGTCAGTATCCTGGCTGCGCTGCCTTGCGCGAAGCGAATGTTCTCACATTGAAGGCCTTCCCGAATGACGATACGTGACCTGAAATGGACCGCGCGCCTCGCGCGGCTCGCCGCGTATCTGCCTGAGCGCGGACGCGTGACAGGCGGTCTCACACAAGGGCTCATGTCGACCACGGCGGCGCTCATCGCCTACCTGCCCACGAGGTCCCTCGGCCTTCAGGAAGGGTTCTGGGGTTCGATCACCGCGATTGCGGTTGTTCAGGCGGAGCTCGGTGCCACGCAGACGTCCGCTCGCGATCAGTTCGCGGGCGCGACGATCGGCGGCCTGATCTCAGCCGTCATCCTGAGCGTTGCCGGCGGCCAAAGCTTGTTCGCCTACGGCGTGGGGGTGACCTCATCGATGCTCGTCTGCTGGCTGCTCAACCGCTCCTCGGCGGCGCGCCTGGCCGGATCCACGTCGACCATCATTCTCTTGGTGCCCCACAAGGGTTCCGTGGCCACGATGATGTTCTCGCGAATCGCCGAAGTCGGCTGGGGCGTCGCCGTTGGAGTCGCCGTCGTGTGGGTCGTGAATCGCGTCGAGAAGACCGTGCGCGCCCGGCTCGGCACGGCTGACTAGCTGCGGCCGGCCAGGCGCGGCGGTTCAGGCCGGCACCAGCGCGAGAACGCGCAGCGGGCTTCCTGATCCGTTCACGATCTTGAGCGGCGGCGCGATGACCACCGCACCGGTCGGCGGCAGCTGATCGAGGTTGGTCAAGCTCGCGAGCCCAAAGCGATTGGCGCCGTGCATGATGGTGTGACAAGGAAACATCGGATTGAAGGTCGCCGCTTGGCCCGCATCGGTGCCGACGGTCTCCACGCCGACGCCCAGGATGTCGCGCTCGCGCGCCAGAAACGGCACGCAATCCAGATGAAAGCCCGGGCGTGTGCGGACCGTCAGCAGCGATGTTCAGAAACCCCTCGCCGGAGCGCTTCGACCAGTCGGTGCGGATGAGCACCCAGGCGCGGCTGGGAATTCGTCCGTGCTTGCGCTCCCACTCCTCCACCAGCCGCTGTGTCAGCGAGGAAATCTGCGCTGGCTCGAACCTGCGCAGAGACGTCGATCACGCAAGCGGGACCGATGAATCGCTCCACCGGGAATGTTGTGCGTTGCGTTGTCCGGATAGTCCTTGCCGGTCACCCAGTGCACGGGCGCATCGAAATGGGTCCCGGTGTGCTCGCCGCAGCTGATGTTGTTCCAGTACCAGGCGGGACCGCGCTCGTCGTAGCGCGAGATCTCCTCGAGCGCGAACGGCTTCGAGGGAGCGAATTGCGGCGGCAGCCGGATCGTTTGCGTGGCGGCGTCGAGCGGCACGGTCAGATCGACCACTCGGATACCGCCGCCCAAGATGCCGTCGACGAGGGTCGAGAGAGTCTGTGCGTGAGTCGCCATGTGTTCGCTCCGGTTTCTAGTAATTGATGGAGGGATTATCGCCCGGATAGATCACGCCGACGACATCGAAGCCGCCGGGGGTCGTGCACTGCACGGAATGGCGTTGCTTGCGGGGCAGGAACACGACGTCGCCCCCGCCCACGCGGGCCTTGGTGTTCTCGGTCCACACCATGCCGGCGCCGTTCAAGAATATCAGCGCCTCCTCATAGAGATGGCGGTGCGGCTCCGCCTTGGAGAGCGGAATGTTGCCGATGAACTGGGTGACGACCGTCGAGCCGTGCTCACGGGCGATCAGCAGCTGATAGTGACGCTCGGCCATCTTGTGACGCTGCGACGCGTCGACGGATGCGGAGCGGCGAGGGTGAGCGGCGTCGAACGCGGTCTCCATGCGTTCCGCCCAGACGAGATCCTCGCTTCCGGGACCGTTCGAGATGAATACCTCGAGCCGCTCGAGCGGCTCGATGCGGTAGGTTTCGCCCGGCCGCACATAGACGCCGGTGAGCGGCTCGACCGGGAAGCGCCGGCCGCTGATCTCGATGTAGCCCGCGCCGGCGCTCACGAACAGCACGGTATGGCGCCCGTCGGCGCTGATCACGGGCGAGCTGCCATGCGATATCTGGGCGTAGAACTGCGACTGAAAGAGCGCTCCGTTCGCGGGACTCACCACGGCGCAGTAGCGCATCGCGCCCTTGGCACGGAGCGGCGCGCGCGCGGTCGAAAACACATAGCAATTGTCCGTCAAGATGCACGATCGGACCGGCGCTTGGCGCGACCAAGCTTACCTGCCGATTGTCGAGGCTCTCGGGATCGTCCGTCACATAGCCGCCGGGGAGGTTGCTGTGGCTGCCGTCGCAAAACGGCGCGCTGCGGGTATGCTTGCAGCCGCAGAAGATGACCTCCTCGTCGCGCTCGGCCTTGAAGGCGACGGGTGCAAATCCCGTCCCCGCGTGCGAGCCGTCGCAAAAGGGCTGCTGCTTCGACCGACCACAGCTGCACCAGAAGTAGCGCTCGCCCGCCTTCAGCCCGAAATAAAATCCCTTGCGGTGAGCAATCTCAGGCTTGGTGCCGTTCATCGGGTCTGTCCCGGTCCGCCGTTGGGGCTGCGCACCCCGGCCGTGTGCATGTTGCGGCTCAGCCGCCGGATCAAGGCAAACGCCGCGCGCACCTCGCGCGGCGACATTCCCGCAAGGAGACGCTTTTCACGCCGACGCACGACGACGTTCAGCGTGTCGAACAAAGCGCGTCCCGTGTCCGTGAGATAGATACCGGCGCAACGTGCATCGTCGCGCCGCACGACGCGCCGCACGTAACCTTCCTTGACCATGCTCGCAAGCGCGCGGCTGAGTGCCGATTGCTGCATCATGGCGCGATCGATGATTTCGTTGATCGTGATTCCCTCGCCCATGGCGAGGACGGCGAGGATGCGCCAGCGCGTGACGTTGATTCCCTCGATTCTCAGCTCCTCGACGAGATCGCTGTTGAGCTGATAGGCGAGCCGCGCAACGAGGTGCGGCAGAAAATCGTCGAATAGAGCCCCCGCCGCCGTGCAGGCACGAGGCGCGGTGCGCCGCGCAGTTTTCACCCGGGTCATTTGCCCTCCCTAAAGCTCGATGAGTTGTCCAATGCCGGCGGCGCGTGCCTTGTCGAGCACGTAATGCGCGGAGGCAAGATCTTGAGGCGCGACACCGAGCGATTTGTACAGCGTCACTTCATCACGCGAGGTGCGTCCGGGATGCGTGCCATTGGCCACCTCGCCGATCTCGGCCGCGATGTGCGCGGCCGATATGGCGCCGCAGCGCAGCGCGCGAAGGTACTCCCCGCCCTCGTTCACCGTGGAATTGCGGCAGTCGACAAAGAAGCGCGATTGCACCACCGCCGCCGTGTCGATCTCGGCCGCCGCTGCGATGCTCGACCCCACCACGTTGAGATGCGCGCCGCGCGAAATCCAATCGCCCAACAGAATCGGCTCGCGCGCCTTGGTGAGCGTGCAGATGATATCGGCGCCCGCAACGGCCTCGGGCACGCTGCCGGCCGTCTCGATTGCAACTCCATGCCGCGCCCCCTCCGTTCCCGCAAAGACTTCGGCCTTCGCCCGGTCCCGCGCCCACACGCGAATGCGACGCAGCGGCCTGACAGCCAGCATGGCCTCAAGATGGCTGCGCGCCTGCTCCCCGGCTCCCAGGATGGCGAGATCGCCGGCGTCCGGCCGCGCGAGCAGACGCGTCGCGAGCCCGCTCGCGGCGGCCGTGCGGATGGCGGTGATCTCGGCCGCATCGAGGATGCGCCACGGGACAGCCATGCTCGGACTCGAAAAGCAGGACGAGACCGAGATGCGAGGAATATCGGCCGGGCTCGTTGCGCGGCATGAGGCTCACGAGCTTCACGCCGAAGCATTCGGGATCCGCGAGATACCCGGGCATGTTGCCGAGCATGCCGCGCGCGCCGGGCATCGCCATGATCGAGCGCAGCGGCGCTACCGCCCGCCCTTCCGAGAGAGCGATCATGGTACGTCGCATGAGCTCGACGCACTCTGTCATCGGCAGGAGAGCGCGAACCTCCGCTCTGCGCAATACGCGAATTTCCACCGTGCTGCTCCTCCCACTTTGCCGTCGTGATCGTGCGCTCAGGCGCTCGCCGGCTCCCGTGGGGCGAACGCGTCGCGCAGGCTCGCCACGGCAGCGACGAACCCATCCACATCGTCCTCGTTATTGTAGAAGTGAAAGCTCGCCCGCACATTGGCGTCCCGATGAGACGTGACGATGTCGCGCTGCATGAGCTCCGCGGTCAAGCCGGCGCTGTCCCGGGACGGCAGCGCAACCGTGGCGCCGCGCCGCTCGTCGGAGGTCGGCGTGACGCTCGGCCAGCCGATTTCCGCGAGCCGCTGCATGCAGCGGCGAGTGAGCGCGCGGATGCGCCTCTCGACGGCGGGCGTACCTACGCGCAGCAGCATCCGCAACCCCGCCTCGGCGGCATAGCAATTCACCACGGGGGGCGTTCCGGCCTCGAAGCGGCGCGCATTGGACGCGGGACGGTTTGCCGTGATGTCCATGGCGCTGATTTGCGCCTGGGCGAACCAGCCGCTATTGGTCGGCAGGAGCGACGGCACCAGCGCATCGCGCACGTACATGAACCCGATGCCCGCGGTGCCGAGAAGGTACTTGAGCATTCCGCCGACCGCGAAGTCAACGTCCCAGGCCTTCACGTCGATGTCTACGGAGCCGACCGATTGATAGAAATCGACCAGCACGCGGGCCCCCTTGGCATGCGCGAGCCGCACGATCCCCGGGATGTCGAGCTTCGCCCCGTTGCGGAAGCAGACGTGCGTGACGGCGACGAGCTGCGTGCTTTCGTCGATCGCCTTTTCGAACATGTCGAGCGGAATATAGCCGTCGGCCGCGCGCGGCACGTGCACGACACGGGCGCCGCGCGGCTCCTGCGCGTGCCAGATCTGGGCATTGGTCGGGAACTCGAAATCGCTCACCACGACCTTGTTGCGCGGGCCCGAGAAGTCGAGAGCGCTCGCGAGCGCATTGAGGCCCGCGGAGACGGAGGCGGTCACCGCGATCTCGTCGGGTAGGGCCCGCACGAGCGCTGCGGTCAGTGCGCGCACCGCCTCATTCTTGGTTATCCAGAGGTCCCAATTGGCCCCCACCAGCAGGCGGTCATCCAAGTACGCCTCGAACGCAGCCCTGACTTCGTTGGCCAGCGCGCAGTAGGAACCGCTGTTCAGATAGGTCTTGCGGGCCAGCACCGGGAATTCCCGGCGCAGAGTCTCGAAATCAGGCTCTGCCATGCGAAATATCCCATTGCCAATTCAGGCGCCATTATATGCAATATCATATAATCCGCCAATTCAGGATCGGGGTCCGGCTTCAGCATCAGGTGAATCGCTCGTGCCCAATACCGTCAAACCCGTCGACGCCGCCGCCATCGAAGACGCTCGCATGCGCCTCGCGGGCTTGTCGCGAATCACTCCGCTCATCCCGCTCGATGCCGCTCCCGAGAACAAGACCGTAACCCTCAAGCTCGAATGCCTGCAGCCCATCGGCTGCTTCAAGATTCGTCCGATCGGTAATGCGGTGCTCGCGAAAGAACGTTCGGGTCTTGCCCGCGGCATTTACACGACGAGCGCGGGCAACAGTGCGCTCGGGGTCGCCTGGATGGCACGCCGCCTCGGCCTCGCGGCCACTGCTATCGTGCCCGAGAACGCGCCGCCCATTAAACTTGAAGGGTTGCGCCGTCTCGGCGCCCGTATCGATATGCGCTCGATGGCCGAGTGGTGGCGCGCGATCGAGACCGGATCGCTCGAGGGCCAGGCCGGCAGCTACATCGATGCGGTGCGCGATCCCGCGGCCATCGCGGGCGATGCGACCATCGGTGTGGAGATCCTGCCGCAGGCCCCGGGTGTCGAGGCGATTCTCGTGCCGTTCGGCGGCGGGGGTCTCGCCTGTGGAATCGCGTGCGCGATGCGCGTCCTTTCCCGCCGCGTGAAAATCATCGCATGCGAATTGGAACGCGCCGCGCCGCTCACCGCCGCGCGAGCCGCGGGTGCTCCGGTTTCGATCGACTACGATGCAGGTTTCGTGAGCGGGGTCGGGTTCGGCCGCGTGCTGCCTGAGATGTGGCCCCTCACTGAAGACTTGATCGACGAGGTGATCACCGTGCCCTTGGCGGATGTCGCCCGGGCGATCAAGCTGCTCGCCGAGAGCTCACACATCGTCGCCGAGGGCGCCGGGGCGCTGCCGGTCGCGGCCGCACTCTCGGCCCGTTATGCCGAGCGCAACGTATGCGCCGTGGTATCGGGAGGGAATTTGGACGCCGCGCTGCTCGCAGCCGCCCTCGAGGATCGCCTGCCGGTTTGAGCGGGTCAGACCGCGCGCCGTGCACGCACGACGGCGAAGTACGCCGCAGTGAGCAGCGCGAGCCAGGGCACGCCGACAATCCACGAGATCCGCCACTCTCTGGCGAGGCCCATCGTCACCAGGACCGCGCACAGCAGCGCCAAGCCGGCAAACTGCACCAGCGGAAACCCGGGCATGCGCACCGGCAGATCCGCGGCGGCGTGCCGTCGCCGGAAGCTCAAGTGGCTCGCGAGGATGATGATCCACACGATGATGGCATCGAACAGCGCGATGCCGAACAAGTAATTGTAGGCCAGGGGCGTGAGCTTCGACAGTCCGGCAGCCAGCAAGATGCAGGCCCCGGACAGCAGGATCGCCGCGAGCGGCGTGCCCTTGCGGCTCAGGCGGCCGAGGATCCGGGGCGCGTAGCCGCCGCGCGCCAGGGAGAACAGCATCCGCGAGCATAGATACACGTTCGTGTTCATGCTCGAGAGCGCCGCGCTCAGCACCACGAAGTTCATGATGCCCGCCGCGTGCCGTATTCCCGAATGGGCGAACACGCGCACGAAGGGACTCTGAGTCACGACGGTCGCCCCCGTTTCCGTCCAGGGCACGACGGTCACCACGATGGCGAGCGAGAGCACGTAGAACAGGAATAGACGCAGTCCCATGCTGCGCAGCGCCGCGGGAATCGAGCGGACCGGATCCCGCGCCTCACCCGAGGTCACGGCGATCACCTCGATTCCGTTGAAGGACAATATTCCGAGAATGACGGCCATCCAAATGCCGCGCGCGCCGTGTGGGGCGAAGCCACCGGCGAGCCCGGTCAGATTGTGAAATCCCACGGGCGCGGTGGTCAGACCGAAGATATTCACGGCGCCGAGCACGATGAACAACACGATCGCGACGACCTTGATGAGCGCGAACCAGTATTCGATGGAGCCGAAGTTGTGCACCGAGCGCGAATTGAAATAGAGGAGCACGGCGGCAAAACCCAGCGACCAGAGCCATACCGGCGTGCCGGGGAAATAAAACGTCATGTACACCCCGGCCGCCACCGCCTCGGCGCCCACCGCGACGACCTCGGCCGTCCAGTAGGAGTAGCGTGCGATCCATCCCGCCCAGGGGCTCAGATAGATCTCGGCATAGGTACCGAACGAGCCCGCCGTCGGATGAACGACCGCCATCTCGGAGAGACTGAACACCATGGCCACGGCGGCGATCGCTGCGATGGCGTAGCTCACGATGACAGCGGGCCCCGCGTAGCCGATGGCGACGCCGCTCCCCATGAACAATCCCGTACCGATCGCGCCGCCCAGCCCGATCATGACGAGCTGGGCGCGGCTAAGATCCTTGTGCAGTCCGGCCTCGCGGCCGGCGATCTCCGCGGCATCCACCGTTCGCCACTCTCCCGTTGCACTGCTATGCAGGGCGCGAATGGGCCCTGCCCGATCGACCCACCGGGCGAGTCACGCAATCGCAGTCTACGCTAAACTACCGCAGAGGTTAGCAGCCACGGTCACAACGCTTCGTCTCGCTGGACGAGCTCACGCGAGAGGCCATCATGCACAAGAGCCTGTATCCGGTTCCGCAAAGCTTTGCGGATTCCGCACGAATCAAACGAGCCGACTACGCCCGAATGTATGCCGAAGCGATCCGCTCGCCGGAAGATTTCTGGGGGAAGATCGGACGCCGCATCGACTGGCTCAAGCCTTTCACGCGGGTCAAGGACGTGAGCTTCGCGGCGGAGGATTTCCGCATCCGCTGGTTTTACGACGGTACCCTCAACGTGTCGGCGAACTGCCTGGACCGTCACCTCGAGCAGCGCGGCGACAAGACGGCCATCATCTGGGAATCGGACGATCCGGCGGTTTCCGAGCGCCTGAGCTATCGCGAGCTGCACGAGCGCGTCTGCCAGTGCGCCAATGCCTTGAAGGCGCTCGGCGTGCGCAAGGGCGACCGGATCACCATCTATCTGCCGATGATTCCCGAGATCGCCATCACCATGCTCGCCTGTGCGCGGCTCGGTGCCGTGCACTCCATCGTGTTCGCGGGATTCTCCGCCGAAGCACTTTCGGGGCGCATCGCCGATTGCGGATCGACGCTCGTCATCACGGCCGACGAAGGACTGCGCGGCGGCAAGCGCATCGCCCTCAAAGCGTGCGTCGATGAAGCGCTGACCCACGAGGGCACACAGAGCGTCAAGCAGGTGTTGGTGGTGAAGCGCACCGGCGCGTCCGTGTCCATGAAGCCGGGCCGCGATCACTGGTATGCGGACCTGGTACCGGGTCAGCCGAAGACCTGCGCGCCCGAGGAGATGGGCGCCGAGGATCCGCTGTTCATTCTCTACACCTCCGGCTCGACCGGCAAACCGAAAGGCGTGCTGCACACGACAGGGGGCTACCTCGTGTTTGCCGCATTCACCCACGAGGCCGTGTTCGATCTGCGCGAAGAGGACATCTACTGGGGGACGGCGGATGTGGGCTGGGTCACCGGCCACAGCTATGTCGTCTACGGTCCCCTCGCCAACGGCGCGACCACGGTCATGTTCGAGGGCGTCCCGAACTACCCCGACTTCAGTCGATTCTGGCAGGTCGTGGACAAGCACGCGGTCACTCTCTTCTATTCCTCGCCCACCGCCATTCGCTCGCTCATGCGCGAAGGCGAGGCACCCGTGGAGGCGACCTCCCGCAAGACGCTCCGTCTGCTTGGCTCCGTGGGCGAGCCGATCAATCCCGAGGCTTGGGAGTGGTATCACCGCGTGGTGGGCGAAGGCCGCTGCCCGATCGTCGACACCTGGTGGCAAACCGAGACCGGCGGCGTTCTGATCAGCCCGCTACCCGGTGCCGTCGACTTGAAGCCGGGTTCGGCGACACTGCCGTTCTTCGGAGTGCAGCCCGGCATCGTCGACAGCGACGGCAAGGCTCTCGAAGGCGCGGCCGAGGGCAATTTCGTGCTGCTCGATAGCTGGCCGGGACAAATGCGCACTGTATACGGCGACCATCAGCGATTCATCGACACCTATTTCAAGACCTTTCCCGGCAAGTATTTCACCGGCGACGGCGCGCGCCGCGATGCAGACGGCTACTACTGGATCACCGGCCGCGTCGACGATGTACTGAATGTCGCCGGTCATCGCCTGGGTACGGCGGAAATCGAGAGCGCGCTGGTGGCTCACGCGCAGGTCGCCGAAGCCGCGGCGGTGGGCTTTCCGCATGACATCAAGGGCCAGGGAATCTATGTCTACGTCACGCTGATCTCCGGTGCGCAGCCGAGCGAAGCGCTGCGCCGGGAGCTGCGCGACTGGGTGCGCAAGGAGATCAGCCCGATTGCCACGCCGGACGTCATTCAATGGGCGCCGGGATTGCCGAAGACCCGCTCCGGCAAGATCATGCGCCGCATTTTGCGCAAGATCGCGGCCGACGAGTCCGATCAGCTCGGTGACATCTCGACGCTGGCGGATCCGGGCGTCGTGAAGCAGCTCATCGATGAGCACAACAAGCTGCCCCCGTCGGGCGAGCGCAGCATGACCAAGCCCTGATCATCGCGCGCGGGCGCGCGCACGCGCGGGCCTATTTTTCGAGGACGTACTGTCCCGGCGCGTCCGCGATCGGCGGATACCCCGCGCTGCCGATCCCATGCTCGGAGGCGACACCTGCGCCGCGCTCGAATGCGCGCTCAGCCAGCGATCCCAGATCGGCCACCACGAGCCCGCCTGAGACGGCGTCGATTCGAGCCACGCCTCAGGGGACAGCGTATCGAGCTCGTTCGACCAGGTGCGCACGCGATGACGGCGGCGCGGGTGGACGGGGCCGCTCACGATGCCGGCATTGTGGCCGCCCGAGGTCAGCAAGAACGTGTAGTCCGGCGATCGCGTCAGCCCGCGCGCCTTGTACACCGACTTCCACGGCGCGACGTGATCGGTTTCGGTGCCCACCACGAACATCGGCAAGCGGATGGCGGCGAGGTCCACCGGCCGCCCCTCGGCGCTGAACTCCCCGCGCGCGAGTGCATTGTTCAAATAGAGCCGGCGCAAGTATTCGGCATGCATGCGGCACGGCATACGCGTGCCGTCCGCATTCCACGCCATGAGATCGTTGGGAGTCTCGCGCTTACCTCGCAGGTAGCTGTTCACCGCCGGCGTCCACAGCAAGTCGCGCGAGCGCAATAACGAGAATGCGGCGCCCATCTGCTCGCTTTTGAGAACGCCGGTCCGGCGCATCGCCGCCTCGAGCGCATCGAGCTGGCTCGGGCTGATGAACAGCGACAGCTCGCCCGGCTCGCTGAAGTCTTGCTGAGCCGCGAGCAGCGTCAGGCTGGCGAGCCGCTCGTCGCCTTGCGCGGCGAGCGCCGCCGCGGCGATGGACAGGAGCGTTCCGCCGATGCAATAGCCGACCGCGTGCACCTTGCGGTGTGGAACGATGGCCGTGACCGCCGCGAGCGTGTCGCGGATGCCGAGGCGCAGGTAATCGTCCATGCCGAGATTGCGATCGCTCGCCGTGGGGTTTTTCCACGAGACCATGAAGACGGTGTGGCCCTGAGCAACCAGATACTGCGCCATGGAGTTGTTCGGCGAGAGATCGAGAATGTAGTACTTCATGATCCACGCCGGCACGATGAGCACCGGCTCCGCGCTGCACCGTCGGGGTCTGTGGCGAGTACTGGATCAGCTCCACGAGATCGTTGCGCATCACGACCTTGCCGGGGGTCGCGGCGACATCGCGGCCGACCACGAACTGCTCCGTGCCCGAGGCTCCCTTGCCTTCCAGGGTGCGCTCGATGTCCTCCAGCCAATTGCTGAAGCCTCGCACCAGATTTTGTCCGGCTTCCGCCCGCGTCGCATCGAGCAGTTCGGGATTGGTGAGCAAGTAGTTCGCGGGAGACAGCGTCTCGAGCGCGTTGCGCGCGACGAAATCGAGCTGCCGCTCGCTCTGCGGCGCCACGCCCGGCACGCTCGACCAGGCCTTCTGCCACCAATCGGCGTAGTTGCGGTAGCCGTGCGCCAGCACGTTGAAGGGCCACTGTGCCCAGGCCTCGCCCTTGAAGCGTGCGTCGCCCTCCGCCGGCGGCAATCGCTCGCCGGCACTCGCCTTGAGCGCGAAATTCCAGTTGTCCATCGCCTTGGCGAAGCCATCCTGCACGATCTCGGCCTGTTTGGTGGGTTTCTGCGCGACGTTCAGATACCAATCCCACCACGCGTTCACATACACATCGGGCGCGAGCCCGCCGGTGACCGTCGCGAGCTGTTCCCGAAGCATGCGGCCCACGTCTGCAACGTCATCGGCCGCCTTCGATCTGATCATTCATTGGGATGATCTTAGTCCAGAAACGCAAGGGGCGCCTCGCGGCGCCCCCTGCTCGAAAGCCTAAGAGACGACTCTTAGCTTACCTTTCTCTTGCGTCTCGGCAGCGGCGCGGTTCACGCTCTCGTTCACCGCCTCGCTCACGCCGGACTGTGAATCCGCGGCCAGCTTGACGAACTCTTGAGCACGGGCACGCAGTCTCTCGCTGAGGGCGGTGGTGAGTTCGACCTGCCTGGAGATGAACTCCGCGGGCGTCTGCGCGCCAACGGCCGCCTTGGCCTGGGCCAGGCTCCACTCCAGGTAATCGCCGGCAACCGCGTACTGATAGCGGCCTACTCGGTCGAGCGCCTTCAGGCCTTCCTGCTGCACTTTGAGCGCAGGCGCAAAGGCATTCTTGTAGGTCTCGAAAATCGTCTTGGGATCGAATGTGGTGTCGGTCATGGCGGCTCCTTGATTGGCTATGGGTCTTTGCTACAGGCGGCCATTATAGCGCAATTTGTATGCACTGCAAGAGGAATTATTCGATGGGTCGGTGGGTCGCTTGTATTTACGTAACGTACTGTTATATTATAATATTTTATTTTTACGACGTCACTCCTTTTTGGCAGCTCGTATCATGCGCTGCAGGAGATACCACGGGCCGAACGCCCTTGGAACGCTGTCGCGCAACGGCCCCAGGTCGACGTGCGCGGAGTACGGGCGCATGATCCCTCCATGATTTTCCAGGCTACGGCGCGATGACGGCTATCCAGAGCCACATCCGCTCGCTCGAGTGCTACGTCGAGCGGTGCGGCGGCTGTGTCGTACGCGAGTCGCTCCCCGAGGCCATCCACGGCGAACTGTCTCGGGACTGCATTACCTTGCACGCCGGCTTGGATCCCTACCAACAACTCCTGGCGCTGGTGCACGAGCTCACGCACTGGCTCGCGCATCGGGACGTGCCGCGAGACCTGAGCGCGTGCGCCACGATCTATGAATACGAGGCCGAAGCCGTGGAGAGCCTGGTGATGGGAAGGCTCGGCCTTCCCTGCCCCGACCGATCGACCGACGGATGGGCTGCTCACATCGTCCGTGACGCGCGTGCGCTCGACGGCACGACGGATCTGCCAGGCCCTCGAACTCGAGCAAGACCGACCGAGCTAGAGACGCAAGCCACCGTCCACGTCGAGGCAGCGGCCCGTGAAGAAATCGTTCTCGAAGATGAAGCGCACGGCATGCGCGATTTCCTCGGCGAGTCCCAGCCGCTTCAACGGCACCGGCGCGGTGAGCTTGTTGAGCACCTCGGGGCGCATAGCCGACAAGATGTCGGTGCGCGTAAAACCCGGAGCGACGGCGGCCGCGCGGATTCCGTAGCGCGCGAGTTCCTTGGCCCACACCACAGCCATCGATTCCACCCCCGCCTTGGCCGCGCTGTAATTGCTCTGGCCGGCGTTGCCGACCCGCGAAATGCTCGAGATATTGACGATGACTCCGCCGTTGCCGAGCTCGATCATGTCGCTTGGCGGCTTCGCGACCACAGAGAAACACGCCGGTAAGATTTACGCCGATCACCGCGTTCCATTGATCCAGACTCATCTCTCCGACGACCGCGCCGTCCTTGACCTTGACGAGCAGGCCATCGCGGACGATGCCGGCATTGTTCACCAGTCCATCGAGTCTCCCGAACTCGGCAGCCACGCGGCCCATCGCAGCCGTTACGTCGGCCTCGTCGGCCACGTTCACGCGGTAACCGCGTGCCTTCACCGACTTAGCTGCGCAACGCTGCACCGTCTCCTCGAGGTCCGCCTCATTGAGATCGAACAGCGCGAGATTGGCGCCGTGGTCGGCGAGATCCAAGGCGATCGCTCGACCGATACCGCGTCCGCCGCCCGTGACCACCACCGTCTTGTCATGCATGTCCATACAAGTTATTCACCTTTCTTACGTTTCTTTGGTGCGCTCGCCCCGCCAGGGGCAGCGGTCGGCTCGGCGTCGGCGGGTGGCCCCGCCGCGCCGCCCGTAAAGGCATTGCGGGTCGCAGTCTGCAGTTGCTCCCACATTTGCATGTTCTGGCGCGTGAGCTCGGTCAGCGGCGCAAAGGGCGCCTGCAAGGCCTTGGCCATCTCGGACTGCATGGCCTCCTGCTGCCGTGAAATCGAGCCGAATGCCTCGCCCAAGTAGCGGCTGAGCATTGCTTGCATCGGGCTGCCATAGAAGCGGATGATCATTTCCAGAAGGTCGGAACCCAACACAGGCATGCCAAACTGCTCTTGCTCGGCAATGATTTGCAGAAGGACGGAGCGGGTCAGATCCTCGCCCGACTTGTCGTCGACGACTTTGATGCGGTCGCCCGCGACGACGACTTGCCGCAGATCCTCGAGCGTTACGTGCCGGCTGGCCGTGGTGTCGTAGAGACGCCGGTTCGCATATTTTCGGATGAGCCGTTCTTGCATGGCGCTGAATTCCAACTCCTGCGGCATCGTAGTGCTTGATTTGGCATCGCACAACTCACGACGTCACACTAATCAGACATCGCAATCAGCCATGAGGTTTCATCTTAATAAAAACATGCAATTAGGAGAATTATCTCATGTCATTTAATCCGTCGATAACGCGCTTCCGCACCTTTTGCATTGCACTGCCGGCGGTGTTCCGTGGCGGCTGATGCCTGGCGCCAGTGGGCGGCATTCGCCGCCCTCTTCAATCCCATGGCCAATGCGTCCGCAGCCGCCGCATCGCCCGGCTCATCGCCGGGGTTCGCGCCCTTCCTGGATGCCGAGCGATTCGCGGCCGCCGCGCGTGCTTTTCATCAGACCGGCCAGGATTCGCAGACGGCCGCAGCGGCGTTCGGCGATTTTCTGCGCGATCAGTTCGGCGGTGTGCTCGATGGGATGTGGGGAAGGTCTGCACCCGATCGCGCTACGCGCCCTCCCCCGGAGGCGGCCGCGCTTGGGCCGACCCGTGAGCAGCAAGAACGCTGGCAACGCCTCGCCGCGGCGTGGTCCCGGCTGCAGAACGCCCAGCGCAGCCTGCAGCGCCTTTGGTCGGACGCTCTCGGCGAAGCGGCGCGAGCCTTCGTATCCGGCCGCGGCGCGGCGGCCGCGCCGCTCACGCCGGAGGCACTACATGGGCTATACGATGCCTGGATCGATTCTGCCGAGGAAGCCTATGCGCGCATGGCCCATGGCGAGAGCTTCGGGATAGCGCTCGCGGAGGCGGTCAAGTCGGCCGGCGAGTGGCGCGACGAATCCGCAGCCCTGATCGAGTCTTGGGCGAAATGGCTCGATTGGCCGACGCGCAGTGAAATCAACTCGCTCTCCATACGTGTGCGGGCGCTCGAGGAGAAGCAGCGCGAAGCGAATCGCAAGAACGAGTCCGCCGCCCGCCCCGTGGGGAAAAAACCAACGACGACCGCCAAGAAGCGAACCCGCGGCAAACGCAAGCGATGACCGCCAGCTTATATGCGGCTCTGTCGGCTGCGCGGCACTGCGCGGCCGGGTGCACGGAGAAGGACGAGGTCTGGCGGTCGGGGAAGCTGCGTCTATACCGCTATCGCTCTATCTCGGGCACTGCGGGCGCCGTTCCGTTGCTCATCGTCTATGCGCTGGTGAATCGACCGTACATGATGGACCTCGAGCCCGATCGCTCTCTCATCCGCGGGCTCCTGTCCCGCGGTCTGGATGTCTATCTGATCGATTGGGGCTACCCGGATGGCAGCGATCGCTTCACGACTCTCGAGGACTATCTGGAGGGCCAGCTCGTGGGCTGCGTCGACGAGATCTTGAAAGTCCGCGGACTCGACGCGCTCGACCTGCTCGGCGTTTGTCAGGGCGGCGTATTCAGCCTCTGCTTCGCGGCCTTGCATCCTGAGCGCGTGCGCAACCTCATCACCATGGTGACGCCGGTGGACTTTCACACGAGCACGGATTTGCTGTCGAAGTGGGCTCGAAAGATCGACGTGGAGGCCTGGGTGGGCCAAGCCAACGTCTCGGGCGATGTGCTCAACCAGTTGTTCCTCGCGCTCATGCCCTTTCGCCTGTCGCATCAGAAGTATGCAGACCTGTTGCGCGTCCCGCCCGATAGAGCGCGGATCGAGAACTTCATGCGCGTCGAGCGGTGGATCTACGACAGCCCGGATCAGGCGGGCGCCGCTTTTCGGGAATTCGTCGTGTGGTTCTATCAGCAGAACCGATTCGTCCGGGGCGGACTCGAGATCGGCGGGCGCAGCGTCGATCTGCGCAACCTCGAGCTGCCGATCCTGAACCTGATCGGCACGCGGGATCACCTCGTGCCGCCTGCCTCGTCCCGAGCGCTGCGCGCTCTCGCCGGCAGCCGCGACTTCACCACGCTCGAGCTCGATCTGGGCCACATCGGCATGTACGTGAGCGCGCGCGCGCAGCGCCAGGTTCCCGCGGCGATCGCCGAGTGGCTCGCGGCGCGCTGACGCGCGGCGCGCACCGCGGCGCGGTTACATGTAGACGCCGCCGTTCACGTTGATCTGCTGACCCGTGACGTAATCGCCGTCCGCGGCCAAGAATAGAACCGCGCGTGCGATCTCCTCGGGCGTTGCAAATCGTCCCATCGGAATGCGCGCGAGGATTTGCGCCTGAACCGCCTCGGGAACCTTTGCCAGCATGCCGGTCTCCGTGAAGCCGGGCGCGAGCGAATTGCAAGTCACGTTGTATTTCGCGAGCTCCATCGCAGCCGTCTTCGTGAAGGCGATGATGCCGCCCTTGCTCGCCGCGTAGTTGGCTTGTCCGAAGTTGCCGGCCTGACCGACGAACGAGCTGATATTGATGATGCGGCCGTACTTCTGCTCGACCATCATCGGCATCGCCGCCGTAACCCCGAGGTAGCAGGCATTGAGATTGGTGTTGAGGACGCAGAGCCAGTCATCGTCCGTCATCTTGCGCAACGTCTTGTCGCGCGTGATGCCCGCGTTGTTCACGAGGATGTCGAGGCGGCCCCACTCCTGTCGAATCTGCTCCATCATCGTATTCCAGGTCGCGCGCTCCGCGACGCTGCCCTTGAAGAGCAGCGTCTGGCGACCGGTATCGCCCAACTCGGTCGCCAATGCTTCAGCATCGCTTCCGCTCGATTGAAAATTGATTGCGACATCGGCGCCTTCGGCGGCCAGCGCCCGCGCTATGGCGCGACCGATACCGCGTGCTCCGCCCGTGACCAATGCCTTGCGTCCTACTAGCTTGTTCATGGTGCCCCCAAAAGCCGTTGTGCTTCGATGGCTCCTTCGCGTCGGGCCCTCCCGTCGCTGGAGTCGCTTCGATCGTCGGGGAATTCTGCGCTTTCCTTCGCCCTGCCGCCAGGGAAGGGTCCATTCGTTCCCGAGGCCGTACGGCGCTATCGGCCCCGGACGGACGGCGGAGTCGGCAATGGCGGGCACATCGGCGAAACTGACGTGTTGCCCGAACGCTTGGGACGAATCACGCGCTCGTCCGTGATCTCGATGACTGTGTGCTTACCCGTCGCGCCGATGTCTTTGCGGGCCTCGACGCGGTGCTGGGCGAAGCGCGTGCGCTCGGCGGCACTGATGCGCTTGACGGTGGGCTCGTTGTAGAAGGTCCCGAGATAGCCTGCGACCGCCTTGGCGTGCGACTCCTCGGAAAAGAAGCCGACTCGCAAGGAATGCAGCGTCTTGCCTTGCTCCAGACTTGCCACGGAATAGAGCCGGTACTCGCTGAAAATATCGAGGTTCGGCAGCGCGTCCGGATCGAAGGCTTCCTCGGAGCACGACAGCTGGATCACGAACCAACGGAGCGACGCGGCATCTTGCAGCTCCGTCGGCGTCAATGGGCGAAGCGTCTGCGTGGTATCGAAACTCGCAACGCGCGCGTCTTTGGCCTCCGTGCGCGGAGCAGCCGTTGCGGTGCGCGGCCCAGGCATCATCCGCGGGGCGGGCGCGCGAGATGACAGCGCGGGAGCGGGTGCCTGTCGCGCCGGTATTGCCCCGGACGGGGCCGCAAATGCCGACACCCCCCCCGGCGCCGACGTGACGGGGCGTGCGGTCACGAACGCGGGTGGTGGAGTGACCGGCGTTGCAATCGCGGCCGGCGGTACAGTCGCGACCGGGGGCGCTGCCATGACCGCAGGTGCAGTCGCCACCGCCGGTGCAGTCGCCGCCGCCGGTGCCGTCGCCGGCGGCGGTGTTATCGTGACCGGCGGCGCAGCTGCGACCGGCGCAGGAGCTGCGAGCGGCGGTGCAGTCGAGCCCGCGGAAGTCACGACGGCGGGGGCCGGTGAATTCGCGGGCGCAGGACCGGAGACTTTGGGCGCCGGTATGGGCGAAGCGGCCGGACGCGAAGCCGGCATGGAGCGCGGCACCGCCACGCTGTCCGACAGCACGGGGATCAATGACTCGGGCACGACGGATACTGTAGGCACCTCGGGACGCGCGGGCGCCGCGGCGGACGCGAAGTCTGCGCTGGGTACGAACGCTCGAGCCGCTGCCGACCATCGCGCCGGGGCGAATCCCCGGGCCGATTTTGCGGGGGCTGGGGCAGCAGCCTTGACGCTTGCGGGCGGCGGCTTGGGCGAGGGCTTGGCTGCCGGCGTCGGGACATCGAGCTCGACGGGTTGCTCCACGGGCACAGGCTTCGGCGTGCGCAGCGCCAGCCAGGCGGGGGGCGGACTCGTCGGCAGCGCCTCGCCGTCGGTGGGCGCTCCCGGGGGCCGCTCTGCCGCTTCCGGCGCTGTGGCGCGGGCGAGGCCGGTGCGCCCATTGGGAAGGGATGCCGCCGCCGCCTTGCTCATGGCGGCTTTCACCGCCGCGAGTTGCTGCGCCTCGATCTTGTTCTTGATGGCCTCGATGCTGCGCAAATCCTCGGCCTCGGCGCTCGCGGTCAGGGCGCTCGGATAAATCTCGCGCACCGTGGACAGCAACGCTTCTGCTTCCGCCTCGGTCTCGAAAGGACCGAGCCTCAGGCGGTATCGCACCCGCCGGTCCTCGGTGCGTTGAATCTGATACACGTGCGTGCCGGGATGCTCGGCGACGGCTTTCATCGGCACGCTGATGGGTGCTGTGGACGCACTCAGGTTGATCACGAAAGGACCGGGACCGCCGAGGCGCGGCGAGGCTGGAAGCGGCTCGAGCAAGTCGTCGATCGTCAGATGCCAAATTTCGCTGGTCAATGGGGTATTAATTGGTGTGCCCATTAAACGTTCCGCGTCTCTCCCGATGCTGATGCCCAGGATATTGGCGAACTGCGTCAAAGGAAACCGTGACGGGCGTCGCTCGATGACGACAACCGCGAAAGGAATTCCGCTTATGTCAGCAGCGCAAAAACAACAGCCCCCAGTCGGACATCTCCTACGACACTCGGCGCGCCGGGGGACTCGCAATAGGGGGTGCCGCGACGGAAGCTTATGTCCAAATCGTCCACGACGAACCGAGAGGAGCACATCGATGAAACAGCGCAGCACCAATCACGGCGAAGGCAATCCCGAGGCGGCCGCGGAATTCAACAAGGCTGAACAGGCGTTCGTGAACTCGCCGCAGGGCAAGGCGAAGATCCGCAAGGGCGCGAATGTGCGGCCCGAGGAAGAGACAGACCTTGAGCAGGCCGAGCAGCGCGCCAAGGCGCACGGTAAGAATGATGACTCCAACACGACGAAAATGAAATAGTCGCCCACCCGCTGTTCCCGCAGCGCGTGTTCCCGCACGCGTTCTCGCGCATACTGAACGGGTGACGCTCTGCGCGATTCTGAAGAGCTGAGCATCGAGGTCGACGGCTCGACGCACGTGCCGGGGCTTCTGCAGCGGGCATCAGCCGCGCGAGCAATGTTGGTGTTGGCTCACGGGGCCGGTGCGGGCATGCGCCATGCCTTTCTCGCCGAGATGGCCGACGGCCTCGCGCAGCGAGGGATCGACACGTTGCGCTACGAATTCCCTTACATGTCGCGCGGCAGTCGCCGACCCGATGCCCCTCCCCTTTGTCACGCCACCGTGCGCGCAGCAGTCGAGGCCGCGCGGCGTATCGCTCCAACCTTTCCCATATCTCGCAGGCGGTAAGTCATTCGGCGGGCGCATGACGTCGCAGGCGCAAGCGATCGATGCCGCTGCCGGGAGTCCGCGGCCTGGTGTTTTTGGGATTTCCCCTGCATCCGCCGCAGCAGCCCTCCGCTGCCCGCGCGGCTCACCTGGCGCGGATCGAGGTCCCCATGCTGTTCTTGCAGGGGACGCGCGACGAGTTCGCGACGCAAGCGCATCTCATGCCGGTGATCGAGTCGCTCGGCGCGCGTGCCCGGCTCGAATTGTTCAGGGACGCGGATCACTCCTTCCACGTGCCGGTGCGCAGCGGGCGCACCGACACCGAGGTCAGGGAAGAGATGCTCGCGGCGATCGCGGCGTTCAGCAGCGCGCTGGGCTAAAGACGCGGGGATCCAGGGCGCAGATCCCCGACTCGTGATGTTCAAGCGGCCGGACGCTCGAGCTGCGGCTCGAGCCGCTGCGCGGCGCCCCGCGACGCGAGCCAGGATCCGGCGAGGATCATCCCGAAAGCCGCGAGGCCGCCGGCGCCCAAATGCTCATGGAGAAGTCCGATCCCGAGAAGCGAGGCAACCGCGGGATTGATGTAAGTAATCAGACTCGCCCGCGACGCCCCCGCATGATTGACCAGATAGAACATGAGCAGCATGGCAATCGCGGTGCAAAGGATACCGAGCACCACGAGCGAGCCCAGAGCCGCCGCGCTCGGCCAGTGTGCCGGCAACACTCGCATCGCCGGCAGCGTGAGCAGCAGCAGCGCGATCGCGAGAGAGCTCGCCAAAGGACCGACCGCATCGAGCTCGCGCAGGTGACGTTGAATGATCAAAGGGCCCACGGCATAACCGAACGCCGCGATGAGCATGCACGCCACGCCTACCCAGCCCCACGGCGCCGAGATCGTGCCGAAACCGAGAAGCGTGACGACGCCGATGAAGCCCAGCGCGAGCCCAACCAAGCGCCGCGCGCCGAGCGGCTCGTGGACGCCGAACGAGCGCGCCAGCAACACCACCCAGAGCGGCACCGTCGCGATGAGTATGCCGGTGACGGATGAGCTGATCCACTGCTCGCCGCAGGAAATGACGGCGAACGGAATCGCAAACTCGGCGAGGGCGAATGCGCAGAGAGCCGCCGTATGCCCGCGCAAGGATCCGAGCGCGCCCCGCTGCCACGCAATCGGCAGCAAGACACCGGTCGCAAGCAGCAGGCGGCACCAGGCGACGAGGAGCGGTGGAACTTCGGCCACGGCCACCTTGATCAGGAAATACGGGATCCCCCAGATCACACACAACGCCGCGAATGCCGCCCACGCTCTCCAACTCACCGAGTTCCCCTAACGGCCGCCGCAGCGCCGAATTGTATAGACTGTGGCTCCCCGCACTCAACCGCGCAGCGAGATCTCATGGCGACGAAAGACAACCCTTCGGACCCGCTTCGAGGCGCGAGCGCAGCGAGACCGCGAGGCGCGCGGGTCATGCGCGTGGGCTTGCGGGACGTGATCAGTCAAGGCATCCCCAGGGAAGTATTTCTGGATCTCTATCACTATTCCATGATGGTGAGCTGGCCGCGCCTGTTCGCCACGATCGTCGCGTTCTTCCTGGTCTTCGACGTCCTGTTCGGCTGTCTTTTCCATCTCGACCCCAATTGCATCGCCAACCTGAGCCCGCCCGGATTCCTCGGGGACTTCTTCTTCAGCGTCGAGACCCTCGCGACCGTAGGTTACGGCGACATGCATCCCCAGAACCTATACGGCCACACGCTGGCAATGATCGAAATCTTCACCGGCCTGCTGATGCTCGCCCTCATCACCGGCCTCATGTTCGCGCGCTTCTCGCGTCCCAGGGCGCGCTTCCTATTCTCTCGATACGCCGTGGTGCGCCCCATCGACGGCAAGCTCACCCTCATGTTCCGCGCAGCCAACGAGCGTCAAAACGTCGTTCAGGACGCATCGGCGCAGCTGCGGATGCTGCGTAACGACGTCACCTTGGAAGGTTACCGAATCCGCCGCATCATCGATTTGCCGCTCGTACGCTCGCAGCACCCCGTCTTCGCGCTCGGCTGGAACATCATGCACGTCATAGACGATACCAGCCCACTCAGGCACGAGACCTCGCAGACTCTCGACGACCGTGAGGCGGTCTTCATTCTGAGCTTGAGCGGTACAGACGAGACCACCGGTCAGGTGCTCAAGGCCCGCGGTGAATACCCGGCGTCGGCCGTCCGCTGGAATGCAACCTTTCGCGATATCCTCGAGGAGGACGGAGCGACGCTACTCATCGACTACAGCAAGTTCCACGACGTGGAGCCGCTCGCCGAGGCCCCGGGCCGAGCCGCTTCTCCATGACGTCGCCTCCGACATGGACTACAATCCCGGCTCGAGCAAAATAACCATAGGGGATTCAATCAATGCATCCGCTCAACACCGTCAAGGGCGCCATCACCACCGGCGTGGTGCTCGCTGTCATCATCGGCATCGGGCTTGCCTGCTGGATGAGCAACACCGCTGGATTTCACGCCGCGAGCTTCGATCGCTGGCTGCATATCCTGTCCGGCGTGATGTGGATCGGGCTGCTCTACTATTTCAACGTGGTGCAGACGCCGGGACTCGCCGTCGCCGCGGCGGATAAGGGGGGTCCGGGAGGCGCGGGAATCAGCAAGTACATCGCCCCTCGTGCCCTGCTCTGGTTCCGCTGGGCGGCGGTCGCGACCTGGGTCACGGGTGCCTTCTACCTCGCCACAGCTTATGGCGAGGACAAGGTGGTGGCGGCGTTCACGCTCCAGTCGGGGTTTCGCGTGATTGGCGTCGGCGCATGGCTCGGTACCATCATGCTGCTCAACGTCTGGGTGTTCATCTGGCCCAATCAGAAGAAGATTCTCGGCATCGTGGCGGCGACCGACGAGGAAAAGGCCGCGGCACGCAAGACCGCGGGGCGCGCGTCGCGCATCAATTTCATTTTGTCGATTCCCATGATCATGTGCATGGGCGGCCAGTCTCACGGACTGCCGTTCTAAGCCCGCATCTGCGGCGGAGTGGGCGATTGCGCCTGCTCCGCCGGCTTGCGCTCCTGCATGAGCCGATCGAGCTTGTCCATCACGGCCGACGGCTCGACCAAGTCCATGACGCCGGGTCTCTCGATCTTCACAGTCCAGGGCAACTGATCGGGCTCGCGGCGAAGGAACTTGCGCGCGGCTTCAGGAAAGCGATCCACGCACCACTGCCGGCTGAAATAGGGCCCGCTTCGGGCCGGATTGGTAGCCGCGTAAAGCCCGATCACCGGTGTGCCCACCATAGCGGCCATGTGCGCGGGTCCCGAGTCCGGGGAAAGCAGCACCGTTGCCGCACCCAGCAGGGCGAGCATCTGCGGCAGCGTGTCGCGCCCGATCTGATCGACGGGTTTTGAGGCGGCGTGCGACAGTATTTCGTCGCCCATGCGGCGCTCGATGGCGCCGGGTCCGCCGCACAGTATCACCCGCATATTCCAGCGGCGCGCGGCGTGATCGCACACTCGCGCATAGCCTTCCGGACGCCAGTTGCGCAGCGCATGGCTCGAGCACGCGCTCACCAGCAAGGTAGGCTGCGTGTCTGGAATGACCGCGCGCGCATAGGCGAGCGCATCCGGCGGCAATGGCAGGTCCCACACGGGGGGATGCCGCGTGATACCGAGTGCGTCCAGGAATCCCATGAAGCTGTCGAGGACGTGCTCGCGTCGGCGCGGAGCAATCCGCCGGTTCGTGAACAGCCATTGCAACTCGCGGGCTCTCGCCCGATCGAATCCGAGCTTGATGGGAGCGCGCACCAGCGTGCTCAGCAGGCTCGCGCGCATGCTCGCCTGCATATGCAGAAGAAGATCGAAACGGCGCGAGGCGAGCACCCCGCGCAGCCGCGCGAGCTCGGCCACGAAGCGGCGCTTGTCGACGGTCAGCAGCTCCACGCCCGGAACGAGCGACATGAGCTGCGACTCGACGCGACCGATGATCCAGGTGATCCGGCACTCGGGCCAAGCGCTCTGCAGGGCGCGGATGAGCGGCACCGTGTGACAGGTATCGCCGATCGCCGAGAGCCGCAGGATGCAAATGTCTCGCGGACGATTCGCCGGCGCGAACAGGGGGGCCTGGTGCAGCCAGCGCAATGCGCTACGCCTTCAGGGCTGCACTCGCGGTGTGTAGCTGAATTTCTGGCCGGCGACGGCGATCGCGTACATGAGGCCGCCCTTGGCAATGGTGAACACCGCCATCCCCTTGTAGTAACCTGCCGCGTCGGTGATGGCGTCCTTCTTGCCGCCGCTCGCGCCCGACTCCGCACCCGTGGTCCCCGCGCTCGCGTTCGCCCCGGCCGTAACCGCGATGGCGCTCGCGCCCGCGCCGAACTCGAACGAGCCCGATTCGAAGTCGTCGAGTGAGCGCTTGTCCTCGAAAAAAACGATTTCGCTGTACGCTTTACCGCCGGCCTGAAAGCCGAGGCTGAGCTGCGTCATGCTGGCATCGCCTGTGTACGTGTCGCCGACGTAGACGCGTCCCGTGCCGTGCGCCCCGCCGGCGATGAAGGCGCCTTCGCCGACGGTCGGGAACACGGCATAGGCGTAGCAGTGGCCGAAGAATGCGGCGCTCGAGCCCGCGTTCTTGAACAGCTGCACGGTATCCGAGTACCGATCCGCGTAAGCGGTGCCCGCGCCGAGCAGAAGCAAGGCGCCGAAGACGAGTGAACGAGCTGCGGTCACGATATTTTATCCCCTGGTGGTGACAACGACGGCGGATATAGTGACCTCTGGTGCTCCCCCGCGCAACACGACACCCGCCCGTACGGGCTCAGGCGATTCGCGGCGTAAAGCCGTCATCGCTCCATGCCTCGCTGCCGACTCCGTGATGAACCCAGAACAATCCTTCCGGATCGTACGCACGTTTCGCGGCTGCGAGCTTGCCGTAGTTGGACCCCCAGAAGGACGCTTGCCACCGGGCCTCGAAGTAGTCCGACTCCGAGACATACGACCCGGCGCCGGGTGCGACGCGCAGCAGCTCCCCCATGGCTCGATTGATGATCGCCGCATCGGCGCGTGCAACGCCCAAGTCGGGGGCGGGCATGCCGGCATACGCCGGCGGGCCTCCGCCGGCGCAGATGGCCAGGGCGAACGCCTCGAGCGCCTCGGGGTTGAGCGCCGTCTGCCTCGCGGCAGCGATCTCTTCGGGCGGCGCGCCGGCGAGCCCCTTGTTGAAATGCAGCGCCAGTTGCCAGTGGCGGGATGCGGCGAACAGCGCATCGGCAAGCCCGGCCTGCCGATCATCCGCGAGCAGGCGCCCCGGCAAGTACGCGGATCGATAACCGTGAATGAACCACCCGACTTGATCCGCATCGCCCGCCCAGAGGAAACGATGCGCGGGTGCCGCAGGGCGCCCGTCTGCGATCAGCGCGGCGGGCGCATGCTGCTTCAGGAATTCCGCATCCCAGTGATGCCGCGCAGGGAAAGCGTGGATCTGGACCTCGTGCGCGAAGCGATAGCTCGGGTCGCCTCGGATCTCGTCGAGAAACGGCGACCAGAGGGCCTGTGCCTCGCTCTGTCCGAGGCCCTGGAACAGCATTGCAATCTCGAGCACGTTGTCGCGACGGAACACGAGCTGTTCGCCCCAATGCGGACCGAACAGCCGGTCGCGGTAAAACGCGATTGCCTTGGCAATGAGCCGGCGGTAGGCCGCGTCGGAACTTGCCGCAATGGCGCCGAATACCGTGCCGAAGGTCTCAGGCAGGGCGCGCGTGCGCAGCACCAGGCGTGTCACGACCCCGAAGCTTCCCCCTCCACCGCCCTTCAACGCATAGAAAAGATCGGCGTGCTGGCACTCGTTCACGATGCGCGCAACACCGTCGGCGGTGACGATCTCCGCCTCCAACAAGCCCGCCGCCGCGCAGCCGAAATTCTTGGAAAAGCTGCCGAATCCTCCGCTTTGCACGAGCCCCGCGACGCCTACGGTCGTGCACCCGCCCCCTTGGACGTAGCGCCCTGCTTGGGTCGTCACCGCTTGGTAGGCATCGATCCACATCGCGCCCGCCTCGATGGAGACGGCGGACTCAGGCCGGAGCTTGCCCCCGCAGCCTTGCGGGACGAAGGCATCGTGCAGCACCACGGCGTTCATCGAGCGGGTCCAGATGAGCAGGGAATCGGGCGCCTGCGAGGTGCCTTGGTAGCTGTGTCCGCCGCCCTTGATGACCAGACGCAAGTGATGCTCACGCGCGAAATTGACCGCCTCGATCACATCTTGTGTGTTCGCCGCGCCGACCGCGTAGGCGCTCTGCTGCGACGTCCAGGCATCGACCCATCCGCTCGTTTGCGTCAAGGCCACTTCGTCGCCGACGTAGAACGGGTTCTTCAGCGACTCGAGGGCTGCGTGGCAGCTCTCCGGCACGCACTCCGCCAGGGGCGATCTCGGCATGACGAGACGTCCCTCCACTTTCTTGTTGAGCCGCGTCCAATCCGAGGCCGTGGGCCAGCCCCGATCGCCCGGTCTGACTCGCGCCCTGACGGGAAGGGCCACATCGCCGGCGGAGCGCGCGCTGCGCGCCTGCGACAGCAGTGGCAAGGACCCTAGGAACGCAAGCACCTTCCGTCGATTCATCGTGACTCCGGCCGGGGATTGATCTCCCCAAAGGGGCGACCCGGCCTGAATTGTAGCGTGTCACGATCGGCCGTTAAGCGAAGATCAAGAGACCTGTGATCACGGTCATTCCGATGGCCAACAATGCCTGAGCCAGTCTTGCGATGAGATGAAATTCCTTCATGATGTGTACTCCTTGGTTCTGCAGTCACAGGTTGCATCGGCACAGGTTGCGCAACAAACGCGATATCTGACGGTGCATTAAGGAGCGCTTAACGTGCCATCGGCCTATGGAAGGTTGCCCCTCGGGGCCTTGCGCGTATTCGAGGCGGTCGCCACGCACCTGAACTTTACGGCCGCGGCCGATGCCCTCAACGTCACGCCGGCTGCGGTGAGCCAGCAGATCAAGACGCTGGAGTCTTACATTCAAGTGCCGCTGTTTCGACGCAGCGGACGGCGTGTCGAGATCACCGCGGAAGGACTCGAGCTCCTGCCCGCGATCCGGGACGGCTTAGAGAAGCTGGAGTCGGCCGTGTATCTGCTGAAGCAGCACGGGCGCGCCGGTCCGCTGCAAATCACGTTGACCGGCTCTTTATTGCAAAACTGGCTGCTGCCGCGCATACGCTCGTTTCGGCGCAAGCATCCCGAGATCGAGCTGCGCTTTCACACCTCGTGGGAGCTCGTGGACTTCTCGCGCACCGCCATGCACGTGGGCCTGCGCTACGGGCGTGGAAACTACCCGAATCTCCACTGCGAGAAGCTGCTCGATGACTGGATCGTGCCCGTCGGCGCGCCCGAGCTCATCAAGCGTCATGGCATGCTCGAGCGCGACACGGACCTGCGCGAGTACCCGCTACTCGAGGGCGACGATCCACCCTGGCGCGCCTGGCAGAAGTCGGAAAGCCAAATCGAGTGGCTCTCCCGCGCACCCCTCATCGACGACTCGGCCGGATTGCTCATCGCGGCGGAGGAAGGACTCGGCTACGCGCTCGCACGCTGGACCATGGTCGCGCGCTCCTTGAGTAAAGGGAGCCTGCGCATGGCGAGCAAGGATGTGATACCGCACGGGTCGGCGTATTGGTTCGTCTGTCCGCGCACCTATCTGGACCTGCCCAAGGTAGCGCGATTCCGGGAATGGATCGTTGCCGCCGCTCGGGATTTCCCGGGACCGCACTAGCCGCGCGCCGCCCCGTCAGCGCTCGGGCAGGTAAATCGCGATGCCGCGTCCATAGCGTTGCAACATGATCGTCGAGGCGCCGACGCCCACATCGATGGTGCCGCGCGGGCCCTCGTACGCCGTCCCGACATCGCCGCCGATCGTGGCACCCGATTCGTCGCTGATGCTCTCGAGCAGCACGCCGTTCGCGCCGAGCTTGCCGGCCTCCTCCTTGAGCCGCCGCACCACCACTTCCGCCTTGCCCTCGAACGTGAAGGACCAAGATCGTTTGCTCGAAGCGCTCACCACGGCAATGCGCTCGTAGGGCCGGAGCGGCGCCTCGGTGTAGAGCTGCACCCGATCGGCGGACACGGGTACACGCGCTGTGCCGATGAGCTGATGCGATGACACGCACGCTGCGAGACACAGCCAGGACATCATCGCCGCCGTGCGCACGCATCTCGCGGCTCGCCGGCCCTCACCCAGTAGGCGCATCGCAGCCTTCGACGGCAAAATCGAAGCGCCGCGTGCCGCTCGCCTCGCCCATGCGATCCCACGACCACTCATAGAAGACCGCGTCGCAGCGCTCATCGAGGCGAAACAGCGTGGAGCACCGGGTTCCGTAGTCCTCGGCGCGCACGAATGCGCTCGACAGCAGCCGTTCCCACTCGAGCGTCGCGCCGGTGCGCGGTAGATCGGCATCGCTCGCGCGCCGGTCATCGCGCAACAGATGCAGAATGGCATCAGCGTCTCGCGGGTCGGCGAGTGCCGCGGTCAAAGCGGTCTTCGCGTTGCGCACCTTGGGCCAGGGGGTGTCGAGCAGGTGATTGGACAAACCGTACACTCCGGGACCCAGCACGCGCCCCTCGCCAAGGGCACTTTCGTAGATACCCAGGCACTCCCCGTCGCTGAACAGTATGTTGAATGGGTTGTACCGCGGGCCGGCGTCCTGAAGGTGGCGTAGCGTCTCGGGGACGCTGCCCGCGGACTCGAGCAGCTCGCTCACCAGCGTACCGCGGCTCGGCGCGTCGCTGCGCCGCGCGCCGCCATCTCTGAAGTTGGTGAGGGCCGCGAAGTGGCCGCGGCGTGTGACGCCGAGCCAGGTGCCGCCGGCGTGAAGATCTCGACCCGCCAGGATGCCCGCTGCTCCAGGCCACCACTCGGCGGCAGCGCTGGCGCGGTCGTGGAACTCGTCGCGATTGGCCGCGAGCACGCAGGGAAAGCGCGGATGAACACGCCACGCCAGTAAGATCAGACACATGGCCGGCAGCTCATGACCGCGAGTTCAGCGGGCGGGTGATGGCGATGCGGATGGCCGCGAGCGGCGCATGATCGTCGAACGGTTCGGTCAGCGGATTCTGTGGAACGCCGAGCTCGCGCCATAGCGCGTCGAGCTGGGGGATGACCGGCATTGCCTTCTCCTGCTCGTAGAGATCCTCGAGGACCCGCGTGCCTGTGGCCGCATCGCCGATGTGCAGGACATCGGTGATCTCTCGCTCACCGGCATAACCTCCGGTCGCCTCGAGAATTGCTCGCAGCGCCGCTTGCAGCCCCAGGCGATTGGCCGTTCGTTGCCGGATCTGCACGTCGGCCTCGAGGCAGTAGAGCGCCCCACCCCAGTACTTGCGCGCCCAGGTCGGCGTTTGATCCATACCTCCCTCTCCCGCGCGGGGCAATCCCTGCGGCATGGAACGCCGATCCTCGGCCCACACATCGGCGATGGCGCGATTGCCGGCCTGCGCGCGCGCGACGCCCTCGACGTATACGGCGAGGCCCTCAGCAAGCCAGTCGTGCCGGCGTCCGATCTCCGGCAGCGCCAGGTGCACCATCTCGTGCACGAGCACCCAGTCATCGACCAGGCGCAGAGGGCTGGCGTCGCGTCCGACATCGACATGGACCAAGAGGCCCCCCTCGTTGAGCGTATGCCCCCCGCCGATACCGTCCCCGCTCATGGTGCCAAGATCGATACGCACCAGCGGCACCGGAAAGTGACCGTAATATTGCGCGACGATATCCGCCGAGCGCCGCACCCACACCTGCAGCAGTTGAATTCGAGCCGGAGTCGCCGCCTGGATGTGCAGACATAGGGTCGAGGCGCCCACCGTCATGACCTCGGTCGTTTGCGGGCCGCACGCCCGCGCCTGCGCGATCGCGGCGGCGGAGCCGGCGATCGACGCCAGCGCGATCGCCGCCAAAGTGATCAAGCCGCGGCGCATGGTGCTCAATCGCTCATCAGATCTTCGAACGTGCGTTTCTGCGCGTTCACCCGCGCCAGATAATCTCGCGCCTCGTGATCCCCGCAGCGTTGGCCCTCGCTCAGCCGCAAGCCGCGTTTCGCGTACAAATCGCCCGCGCCCGCTCCGCAGAGGTGAATGAGCGCCGCGAGGTCTTGCTTGCGCGCGAGCGTCGCTCCGCGCACCGCATGACGCTCGAGCACGCTCGCCACCGCGCGGTCGAGATAGGCGGAGGTGAGCTGCACGGCATGCGAAGGTATGACGCGCGTGTACAGCGAATTGAACCAGCAGGAATTCCAATCGTTCCAGGGACCTTCCTCCACGACTCGGTGGTTCCGTATGCACAGGCGCCGCGCCTCGCGAAACGTGCCGTCCGTGATCTGATACATGCCGACGGCGCTCGATGCGGGCCGGTACACCTCAAACGGCGCGGGCGTCAGCGACCAGCGCCAGTAGGTGCGCGCCACCGGATTGCCCGATCCTTCGACCTGCGCGAGCGCCGCCAGCAACGGCGCGCTCATAACCTCCGTAGAGTAGCTGCGAAAGAGCGGCCCGTATTCACGCCAGGTCTCCGCGGGGGTCTTGTTGAGCGTCCCGCTCACGGGGAAGAATAGCTCGGAAGGCTTGCGCACGACTTGGTAGATTCCGTTGAGCGCGAACCAGACAAGCGTGGCGAGTGCGACGACCACGCAGGCTTGCAGGAATCCCGGTGCACCCAAGAAGACCCGCCACGCATGGCGCGGTACGCGCAGCCTGCTGCAGAACCGAACCGCCTGCGCTGGCCACGCGCTCACGCCACGGCGCCCGCGTGCCCGCGCGCCGGCCGTGCGGCTTCGCGCTTTCACCATGGGGTCGGCGCGGCATATGCAGAGCGCCCGCGGCCGGGCTGCCGGCGCGCCTCGGTCCAGTCATTAATGTTGTTCAACATCATGTACTTATATGACATTTATGCAATTATAGATTAATCCGTCGCCCGGTGGGGCGAAGTAGGGAGCGACGTCGGAAGAACCCTTAAACGTGCCGCGCGAGCCGCGACTTCGCTCAGGCGATCTGGCAGGGAATCATGGCATCCTCGTCGAACGAGTAAACCGCGCAAAGGCGATGATAGCCGTCCGCAATGATGAGCTTGCCGTGCCGCGGGTCGCGGCAGAGCAAGAGCGGAGACACGGGCTCCTTGAGAATGATCAGCGCTCGATATCTCTCGACGTGACCATCGGTACTCCGCAACATGGGCAGTTCCGAGGCTCGGAAAATATCCTTGGCCGCGAACTCCGCGACGCGGGCACGCTTCATGCGGCTGACAAGAGCACGCGCTTCGCGCGGCCGCATGAGGAGGCTTAAATAGGCTTCGGCCGCCGGATAATCATGCTTTTGAGGCTTGGGGAACCATCGGATCTTATTTTTCTTCATAAGGATCGGCACTTCGCCCGTGGCGCCCCACAACCACCAAGCGTAGCCATTTCATCCCACCCGCGCAAACCGCGAGCTCCCGGGGGAGGATACGCGCCGTTTTTCCCCATTTGCACCGCGCGAGGAGTACGCTTCGCTGGCCGAGGCACACACCGGGGAGTGTCCATGCAACACGCGGTCCGCAAATATCTAAAGGCCCTCGAGGCCGGCGACGCCGAGAGAGCCGGCGCATTGTTCGTCCCGCACGGATGGGTGCAATCACCGTTTCTTGGCCGCCTACCGGTACGCGACTACGTCGCCAAGGTTGCCGAGGCGTCCGGCCGGAGCGAGCTCACGGTGCACGATGTGCTGGTGAGCGCGGAAGGTCACATGCGCGCGGTCGCCTATTATCTCTATGACTGGCGACTGAAGGACGGCTCGCGAGTCTCCTTCGAGTGTGCCGACGTTTTTAACTTCGATCTGGACACGGGGCGAATCGGGTCGATCGTGCTGGTGTACGACACGCATCTGGTGAGGGACGTGGTGCAGGACAAGTATCCGTGAGCGCAATGCGAGTCGCGCCCCGGGCGGTATCCGTCACTCGATCCCGCCGAGGCTGGTGAGCGTGAGCGCGCCCGAGAGGGCCAGGTAAGCAAGCAAGGGCAACAGAGCGAGCGAGAGGAGCGCGGAAACGCGCACGAAGTTCCTGCCGAAGGAGGAGCGCATCGAAGCCGCGCACCGGTATGTGGCGATCGTCACATACACGCTGAAGATGAGCCCGCCGATGGTGTACGCCCGCATCGCCCGCTCGCTTTCCACATCGATGAGCAGCCCGAGTGCGCTATAGACGAGCGAGCCCACGATACCGTACCAACCGATTACACGGCCGAGGCTGGTTTTTCCCCGCAACGGATCCATGATCCATCGAACCAGGCGGGACTCGTGGCTCATGTGACCGTTGCAGCAGCGCGGTTCATGGTGCGACGACAGTAGCACGACCTCGTGCGCAACGCAGGCTACTTGCGCCGGTAGGCCGCCAGCTTGCTGTGCGTGCGGTTGGCGTCGTCCTGGGTAAATGCCTCGCCTTGCACGGACTTTTCGCGCACGACTCGCTCGAACTCTCGCGCGGGGACCGCTCGGCTGAAATGAAAACCTTGGTACTCGTCGCAGCCCACCGCCTTCAAGAAATCGAGTTGCGCCGGAGTCTCCACGCCCTCGGCCACCACTTTCAGGCGCAGGCTGTGCGCGAGCGAGACGATTGCCCGCACGATAGAGGCATCTTCCGGGCGGCTCACGATCTCGTTGATGAACACCCGATCGATCTTCAGCTTGTCGATCGGCAGCCGCCGCAGATAGCTCATACTCGAGTAGCCCGTGCCGAAGTCGTCCACCGACACGAGCACGCCCATGGCGCTCAACTGCTCGAGAATCGCAATGGACTCTTCCGGATCGCTCATCACCGCGCTCTCGGTCAGCTCGACCTCGAGATATTGCGGCTCGAGGCCGGCATCGTCGAGCGCGCGGCGAATCGAATGGATCAGGCCGCTGCCGCGGAACTGCGATGGCGAGAGATTCACCGAAACGCGCATGGGCGCAAGTCCGGCGTCGCACCAGACGCGCGCCTGACGGCAGGCTTCCTTCACCACCCATTCGCCGATGGCCCCGATCAGACCGCAGTCCTCGGCGAGAGGAATAAAGGCGTCGGGCGTGATCACGCCGCGTTGCGGGTGTATCCAGCGTATCAGCGCCTCGGCGCTGCGTACCACGCCTGAGTCCGTGTGCACCTTGGGCTGATAATAGAGCTCGAATTGCTGCAGAGCGATGGCCTGGTGCAGGTCGCTCTCGAGTTGAATGCGGTTGTCGATGCCCGCGCCCATAGCGCCTTCGAAGCATTGTACGGAGCCGCGTCCGCGCTGTTTCGCGCAGTACATCGCGGCATCGGCATGCGCCATGAGCGCCTCGATGCTGTTGCCGTCCTGGGGATAGAAGGCGATGCCGATGCTCGGCGAGGTGTGCACGTCGACCTCTGCGATGCGCACGGGTGTCTGCAGCATCTCCACCGCGCGATTCGCCAACCCCTTCGCATCATCGCCATGATGGATCGAGGTCACCAGCATCACGAACTCATCGCCGCCGATGCGAGCGACCGTATCGGTCGTGCGTATCAATCCCGACAGGCGACGCGAGACCTCCTGCAGAAGCTCATCGCCCGCGGCGTGTCCCAGTGAATCGTTCACGAGCTTGAAGCGGTCGAGATCGCAAACCATCACCGCGAACGAGCGCCCGTCGCGGTCGGCGTGCGCCATCGCCTGCGTCATGCGATCGTCGAGGAGCACGCGATTCGGCAAGCCGGTGAGGGCGTCGTGCGTCGCGAGATGGCGCAGCTGGCGGGTGGCGGCCTCGAGACCCCGGGTACGCACGCTGACCACTTGCTCGAGATCGAGCACTTGATCGCGCACCAAGCGCTCATTGTGCCACTTGCGCGTCAGTGCGGTGGCGCACTGCAAGACCTCGATCGGCTCGGCGGGCTTGCGCAGGACCAGCAGCTTGTCTGAATGATTCAGTCGCTCGACCACTTCCGACCAGTCATAGTCGGTGTGGGCGGAGCAGATCACGACCTGCAATTCGGGATCGACTTTCCACAGCTCCTCGATGGTTTGCAGGCCATCCCAGCCCGGCGGCATGCGCATGTCGACGAAGGCCATGGCGTAAGGCTGCCCGCGCTCGAGCGCAGCGCGCACCATCGCGACACCCTCCTTGCCCTGATACGCGGAGTCGACCTCGAAATTCGGGCGCGCGCCCGCGGTCTTCGCCGCCTCGCCGAAAAGGTCCGCTTCGAGCCGGGCGAGCGTCTCCTGCGCGCCGTCTTGCGCATCCGCGCTCAGTACTTTGCGAAAATCCCCATGGATTGCGGCGTTGTCGTCGATGAGCAAGACACGATTGCTTGAAGGGCTCGGCTTGGACACGGGACTCCGCGGAGGCGATCTGGACGATAGTTGCAGCAAGCATATCGGCGTAAATGCCCCAAAACTGAAGCCGAGTTCACAGTTGTCGGCCGCCGTGGTGCGTTAAATTGCGGGCTTGGCGTGTCGGTCACGCTCTACCGCGCACCGTCGTGCTGCGGCACCGCCCTCATTTGGATGCCGGGCCGATTTGCAGCGCGGACAGCGCCCCCTCGAGATCCGAGGACGCCTTGTCGATGCCCGCCGCGACGTTTTCGATCACCTGCGCGACTTGCGGTACCTGCCCCTCTGCCTCGCGCCAGCGCTTCTCGTCCATATACTCGCGCACGGCGGCGATGGGCTTGGCGCCATACCCCGTATAAGCACCCGGTGCGTACACCTGGTTCTTGAACCATGGACGCTCGGGGAGCCCTTGGCTGTTCAGAAACAGCCGCGAGACTCGCAACAAATCCGCGTTGATGAGCGCTGCGGACGGCAGATCAGGCGAGCCCGCCGCCTCATAGGCGCCGAGGAGCCGCGAATAGCGCTCTGCGCTTTTTTTCAAGAGCGCGATCGAGTTCTTCATCGGAGCGAAGTTGATGAACGGCGGAATCGTCTCCTGCTGCGGCGGGTTCAAGGGACGACGCGGGTCGTTCGTTGCCTTGAATACGCCCTCTTGCAGCTCGAGATCGAGCTCCCTGAATTCGTCCTGCTTGTCCTTCAACAGCTTTTCCAGCTCCGCTTCGTATTTCGCCACGGCCTCTGCCTGGGGCAAATAGTCGACCGGAATCAAATCCGCGTCCGCGAGCCGCATCATCGCCGTGCCCGCAGTCTGCGAGAGAGCCCTGCCGTAGGCGAAGTCGGTGTCCACGAAATGCGTGTACCAGTAGAAATCGTCGTAGACGGAGTGATACTGAGTGCCATCGCTCTCATCCTCGAACTCGAGACTCAGAGTCGAGATACCGGCGTAGTCCTGGAAAGCCGTGTAATCGGAACCATCGCCGAGAGCCGTGACCTCCAGATCGTTGCGCTTGCGGATCGCGGCGCGCTCGTCGGCGTTTTTCGCCGTTGCGAGACTGTACAAGTGCGAACGCTGATACGCGGTCATCTGCGTTTCGGGATCCGTGACCGAGCGTGCCACGGCGCTGATGAATCTCTCGAGATCCTGCGTACCCCCGGGGAGCAAGTAGCCGCGCTTATTGGTATCGGAGTTGATGTAGGCGACCGCGTGCTTCTGCAGATCGGCGAGGTGGGTCTCGACCCATTCCACCGAGCCGAGCAGTCCCGGCTCCTCGCCGTCCCACGCGCAATAGACGATGGTGCGCGCGGGCCTCCAGCCGTGCGCGTGCAGATCCCCCAGGACTCGCGCCTCCTCCAGCATCGCGGACTGCCCGGCGAGTGGGTCCTCGGCGCCGTTGACCCAGGCATCGTGATGATTGCCCCGCAGCACCCATTGGTCCGCGGCCTTCGCACCGTGGAGAATCGCGATGACGTCGTAGATCGGCTTGATGTCCCAATTCGACACCATTTGCAGATGCACCACAGCCGGTCCCGGCCCGACGTGATAAGTGATGGGCAGCGCCCCGCGCCATTCGGAGGGCGCGACCGGACCCGCGAGCGCGGACAGAAGAGGCAGCGCGTCGGCGTAGGAAATCGGCAGCACCGGAATTTTGGTGATGGTCTTCGCATCCTTGATCGCGAGCCGTTTCGCCTGCGCCGTTGCGCCTACACCGGGGGTCAGGGGATCTCCCGGATAATCGGTGTCCATGACGCTGCCGCGTTGCACGCCGTCTTTGGGCCGCCAGCCACCGTTCGGATACTGATCGCCCGCAAAATATCCGTCGCCCTTGGGATCGGAGTAAATGATGCAGCCGATCGCGCCATGCTCCGCGGCCACCTTCGGCTTGACGCCGCGCCAACCGCCGCCGTAACGGGCGATGACGATGGCTCCCTTCACCGAGATGCCGAGCCGCTCGAGCTTCTCGTAATCATCGCGATTGCCGAAGTTGACGTACACCAGCGGGGCAGTCACGTCGCCATCGGCGGAATACGCGTTGTAGGTGGGCAGCTGCTCGGAGGTCTGGCTCGAGGTCGGATCCTCGGCGATGGGCGGCTCCTGGAGCGATGCGCGAAACGCGCTGGGCTTGACCATTTCCAGGAGACGTTCCTTGGGCGTCGGAAACAGCACGTCGAAGGTCTCGATATGCGCGTCGAATCCCCATTCCTTGAAGCGCGCGAGGATCCACTCCGCGTTGTCCTTGTCGTAGGGCGATCCGACATTGTGCGGCCGCGCGCGAGAGCCGCTGCATGGTGTCGCGGATGTTGCTTGCCGATACGCCCGCGCGGAATTTCTCCTCCCAGCTCGCTTCGCGGGCGGAGCTCGAGCTGCTATAGCCGAGGAGCACCGAGTCCTTCTGTTGTGCCAGCGGGGGCGGAGCCTGGGACGACGCCGGCCCGGATGATACGTAAAGCCACGAAACGACTGCGAGCGATACCAGGGCGAATCGGCGAAACAACATCAGGCATCCCCTCTACGAGCCCGTGTGCTGAGCGCGGGCGTGATCAAGCCGCGCCGAGTGCGCGGCAAGCGAGTGTAATGTTCAGCGAGGGAATTTGCAGCGGAATGCGATCCGGCCGTGCCCTACGGCCGGATCGCCCGTGTGCGCCGGCGTGGTTACGGCCGGGTGTTCTTGTCGGCGTCCTTTACATCGCTCTTGAAGCGCTCCTTCGCGTCGCCGAACTCGGCCTGCGCCGCGCCCACATTCTTCTTCACCTTGCCCTTGAGCTCCTGCGTCGGGTTGCCCACCGTCCGGCCGGCGACTTCTTGCACTTTGCCCGCCGCTTCTTTGACTCGGCCGTCGACCTGATCCTTATTGATGCCCATTTAGTTTGGCTCCTACGTGATCGGCATGCTGCCGACGGAGCCACTATCCCACCATGCGCGCGACGCGCTTGTAGGAACGCCCAGGCACCCGCTGTCAGACCGGCCCACGGCGAGGGCAGGATGGGAGGAAGTCGATATCCGGCGTGCGGACGCGGTATGGTTGTCCCTCATGGACATTCCCACATGAGCGCCTCCACGCCGCTGCCGCGCGCGCCGTGCCGCTCGACAATTTGGTTCGGGTGCGAGGTGCGCGCGAGCACAACCTGAAGAGCATCGATGTAGACATTCCGCGTGACGCCCTCGTCGTGTTCACGGGCATTTCCGGCTCCGGGAAATCCTCGCTCGCCTTCGGAACACTTTACGCGGAGGCGCAGCGGCGCTATTTCGAATCGGTTGCGCCTTACGCGCGCCGCCTCATCGATCAAGTCGGGGTGCCCGATGTCGACTCCATCGAGGGATTGCCTCCGGCGGTCGCCTTGCAGCAGCAGCGCGGCACGCCGAGTACACGCTCGTCGGTGGGCAGCGTAACGACGCTCTCCAACCTTTTGCGCATGCTGTACTCTCGCGCCGGCACCTATCGCCGCGGCCGTCCGATGCTGCACGCGGAGGATTTTTCCCCGAACACGCCCCAGGGCGCATGTCCGCGCTGCCATGGCCTCGGGTATGTGTACGAAGTGACCGAGCGCTCGATGGTGCCCGACGACTCACTCAGCATCCGCGACCGGGCCGTCGCGGCATGGCCGCCCGCCTGGCACGGGCAGAATCTGCGCGACATCCTGGTGAGCTTGGGCTACGACGTCGACGCGCCGTGGCGCGATCTCCCGCGCAAGGACCGCGATTGGATCCTGTTCACCGACGAGCAGCCCACCGTGCCCGTCTATGCGGGCTACACACCGGCGGAAACGCGCCGCGCTCTGAAGCGCAAGGAGGAGCCCAGCTACATGGGAACCTTCACCGGCGCGCGCAAGTATGTGCTGCAAACCTTCGCGACGACTCAAAGCGCGCTCATGAAAAAGCGCGTCGCACGCTTCATGACGGGCACCTTGTGCCCGAGTTGCAACGGCAAGCGACTGAAGCGCGAAGCGCTCGAGGTCTCGTTCGCGGGCTACGACATCGGCGCGTTGTCGCAACTTTCGCTCGCGGACCTGGCGCGCGTGCTGGCGCCGGCCGCGCAAGGCCGCTTCGCCGTGGGCGATCCACCCGATGCGCCGCCCGGGCTCACCGAGGAGAAGCGCATCGCCGCGCAGCGCATCGCGCGCAGCATCAACGAGCGCGTGGAGACCCTGCGGGCCTTGGGTCTCGGCTACCTTTCGATCGAGCGCTCGCACCCCGACGCTGTCGCCCGGCGAGCTGCAGCGACTGCGTCTCGCGACCCAGATTCGCTCGAACCTCTTCGGCGTGATCTACGTGCTCGACGAGCCGTCGGCCGGCTTGCATCCGGCCGACACCGAGGCGCTCGTCACGGCACTCGATCAGCTGAAACGGGCGGGTAACTCGCTGTTCGTGGTCGAGCACGATCTTGGCTTGATGCGGCACGCCGATTGGATCGTGGACGTGGGTCCGGAGGCCGGCTCGCACGGCGGCCGCGTGCTCTATAGCGGCCCTCCGCCGGGGCTGCGCGGCGTCGAGGGCTCGCATACCGCGCGCCATCTGTTCGGTCACCGCACCGTCCGGCACGAGCCGCGGACACCTCGCGGGTGGCTGCGGCTCAGCAAAGTTCGCCGCAACAACCTTAAAAACATCGACGTCGACTTTCCCGTCGGCGTATTCACCGCGGTCACAGGCGTGTCGGGATCCGGAAAGTCGAGTCTCGTGAGCCAATCCCTCGTCGAGCTCGTGGCGGCGCATCTCGGGCACGAGCCCGCCGCCGCGTCCGACGCGGAAGAGGAGATCGAGGTCGCTTCTCTGGCTCCAGTGGGCGGGCGCATCGCGTCGGGGCTTGCGGGAATCAAGCGCCTCGTGACCATCGATCAGAAGCCGATCGGTCGCACTCCCCGCTCGAATCTCGCCACCTACACGGGTCTCTTCGACGCCGTGCGCGCGCTCTTCGCGGCGACGCCCGCGGCGAAGGCGCGGCGCTACAGTGCGGGTCGATTCTCCTTCAATGTGGCGGCGGGTCGCTGCGCTACCTGCGAAGGAGAGGGATTCGTCTGCGTCGAGCTCCTGTTCATGCCGAGCGTGTACGCACCCTGCCCCGCCTGTCACGGAGCGCGCTACAACGCAAAGACTCTGGAAGTTCAATACCACGGGCGCAACATCGCCCAGGTGCTCGACATGACGGTCGAGGAAGCACAGAGATTCTTCGACGAGTCCTTAGCTGTTGCGCACACGCTGAAACTGCTGCGCGAGATCGGGCTCGGCTATTTGCGGCTCGGTCAGCCCGCCACCGAGCTCTCCGGCGGAGAGGCCCAGCGCATCAAGCTCATCACCGAGCTGCAGCGCCAGCAACGCGGCGCAACGCTGTACGTCATCGACGAGCCCACCATCGGGCTGCACCCGGCGGACGTCGACAAGCTCATGACCCAGCTGAACGCCCTGGTCGATGCGGGCAACACCGTGATCGTGGCCGAGCACGAGATGCGGGTCGCTGCCGGCGCCGACTGGCTCATCGACATGGGCCCGGGTGCCGGTGATCTCGGCGGGAGTGTGGTCACCGCCGGGCCGCCGGCCGTGGTGGCCGCTGCGAATCGAGGGCGAACCGCCGCTTACCTGGCGGACTGGCTGCACGCCGAGGGGATGTCGCGCGGGTAAGGCTTTTTACAGAACGCCTTGCTTTGGAAAACGACACGTGTCATTTTCGCGGGCGTGAACGAAACCAGCAAACCCGCCGAGCACGGCCTGCCGCCCGTCCGCCGCGTGGGGCGACCCCGGCGGGGCACCGAGCAAGCGCGCACCGATGCGCTGATCGCGGCGGCAACCCGCGTCTTCCTCAGGGACGGTTTCGGGGCCGCCAGCATCGACAAGGTGGCACACGAGGCCGGCGTATCGACCCGCACCATCTATGAGCGCTTCAAGAACAAGGCGGATCTGCTGGTGTCGGTCATCTCGCGATTGGTCGAGCGCGACATGGCGGGCGTTTTTGCCACCGCGGAGCTCGATCGAATGGAGGTGCGCCAGGCGCTGACGGCCATCGGCCGATCCATCACGGGTCGTGCCTGCGATCCGCAGGCGGCGGCGCTGTTTCGCATCGTGGCGACCGAGGCGCAGCGTTTCCCGGCTCTTGCCGAGCAAATGCGCATCGCCACCAAAGATCGCATCGTGAGCGCGGTCGCGCAATATTTTCATGGTCAGATTGCCCGCGGCCGGTTGGTGCTCACCGATCCCGAGCGCGCCGCCGCGCTGTTCACGCACATGCTCAAAGCGGAGCTGCAGGAATGCATGCTGTTCGGCTCGATTCAAGACGTCGCGCGGCTCGATTTTCCGAGTCATATCGATCTCGTGGTCGAGATCTTTCTCAACGGCGCCGCGCCGCGCGGACCCGGCCGCGGTGTTTGAGGTGATCGTGCACTGGCGGCGCCCGGCGCGAATGATCGGGTTGCCTGGCACTCGCAGCGGCTCTGCTGGTCGCGTGCGCCGTGGGACCCAACTTCAAGGCCCCGGCGGCGCCCAAGGATGCCGCTTATCTGCCGGCGGAGCCGCCCGCGGCCACGGCATCCGCACCGGTGCCGGGCGGCGAAGCGCAGCGTTTCCTCGCGGCTCAGGACATCCCCGGGCAGTGGTGGACGCTGTTTCAATCCCCCGAGATGAACGCCCTGCTCGAGGAGGCGCTGAAGCACAACCCGACGCTCGAGGCCGCGCAGGCGGCGCTCAGGCAGGCGAACGAGAATCTCGCCGCCCAACGGGGCGCGTTTTATCCGAGCTTGACGGGCACCTATCAGGGGCAGCGTGCGGACGCATCGCTCGCCTCGTTCGGCCTGCCCGGCAGCGGCAACTATCTCTATACCTTGAACAGCGCGAGCGTGAACGTAGCCTACACGCTCGATGTGTTCGGCGGCATTCGCCGCCAGGTCGAAGCGCTGCAGGCGCAGGCGGATTACGAGCGCAGCTCGCTCGAAGCCAGCTATCTCGCGCTGACCGCCAACGTGGTGACCGCCGCGGTCACCGAAGCATCGCTCCGCGCGCAGGTCGCGGTGACCGAGGAGGTCGCCCGCTCGCAGCGCGCACAGCTCGACATCACGCAGCGGCGCGTGACGGCGGGCGGTGCCTCCCGCGTCGATGTCCTGCAGCAACAGGCCACGCTCCAGGCGACGCTCGCGACATTGCCGGCGCTGCGCACGCAGCTCGCGCAGGAGCGGGACCTGCTCGCCACCTACGTGGGGACGCTTCCCGCGCGCTATGACGGCGGCCCTATTCAGCTCGACGCCCTGCACCTGCCACAGGATCTGCCCGTCAGCCTGCCCTCGCGCCTGGTGGAGCAGCGCCCGGACGTCCGCGAGTTCTCGGCGCTCCTGCACGAGGCCACCGCCCAGGTCGGCGTCGCCACGGCGAACATGCTGCCGCAGTTCACGCTGACGGGCAGCTATGGCGCCGCTTCGCCGAAGTTCTCGGACTTGTTCACACCCAGCTCCGCGGTTTGGAATCTCGCCGGCGGAATCACCCAGCCCCTGTTCAAGGGCGGACAGCTGTTGCACCAGCGGCGCGCGGCCGTGGCCGCCGCTCAGCAGGCCGCGGCGAACTACCGCGCCACCGTGCTCACGGCCTTTCAAAACGTCGCGGACAGCTTGCTGGCGCTCGAGGGCGATGCCGAGGTCCTGGCGGCGCAGACGGGCGCGGAACAATCGGCTGCGGAAAGCCTGCGATTGGTGCAAGCGCAGTACAAGGCCGGTGGTGCGAACTACCTGCAGGTGCTGACGTCCGAACAGGCGTATCAGAACGCAACGCTCGCCCTGGTGAAGGCGCGCGCGCAACGCTTCCTCGACACCGCGGCATTGTTCCAGGCGCTCGGCGGCGGCTGGTGGAATCGCTCCGACACGAACGCTCCGGTCTCGGCAGCGCAAGGAATCTCCTGATGATCAATAGCTCGGTGCTCGAGGGCGGCCGCTCGCCCGGACCTCGGCGGATGGTGGTGGCCCTGATCGTCGTGGTCGCTGCTCGTCGCGCTTCTCGTAGGCGGCGTGTTCGGATGGCAGGCCTTCACGGGATCGTTTTTCAAGAAGTTCATGGAACAGGCGGCGGCGGCGCCGCAAACCGTGTCCACCGTGACAGCCGCAAAGTCCTCCTGGCAATCGCAGGTTCGCGCCATCGGCTCGCTGCGCGCCGTGCGTGGCGCGGACCTGTCCGCCCAGGCCTCCGGCGTCGTGGACTCGATCGAGTTCGACTCGGGCAACGATGTCCCGGCCGGTAAGGTGCTCCTCAAGCTCAGACCCAACGATGACTTTGCCAAGCTCGACCAGCTCGAGGCCGCCGCCGAGCTCGCCGCGCAGACCTTGAAGCGCGACCAAGAGCAATTTGCCGCCCAAGCCGTGAGCCAGGCCGTGATCGACACGGACGTCTCGACCCTCAAGGCGGCACGCGCCCAGGTGGTCGCGCAGCGAGCGCTCATCGACGAGAAGATCGTCCGCGCGCCCTTCGCAGGAAGGCTCGGCATCCGCCAGATCGATCTCGGCCAGTATCTCGCGGCGGGAACCACCGTCGTCACCTTGCAGGCCCTCGACCCGATACTGATCGATTTCTACGTGCCGCAGCAGGCACTGAAGGCCGTGCGGCCCGGTCAAGGCGTCACCGCCAACGTCGATACCTTTCCCGGCGTCGACTTCCCCGGCGTCATCGAGTCCATCAACTCCAAGGTCGACCCGGCGAGCCGCAACGTGCAGGTTCGGGCCTCGTTCAAGAACGCCGATCACCGGCTGGTGCCCGGCATGTTCGCGAGCGTCGCGATCGATGCCGGCGCGGCGACGAGCGAGATCACTCTGCCGCAGACCGCCATCACCTACAACCCCTACGGCAACACGGTGTTTGTGGTCGAGCACGGCACGAGCGGCGGCAAGCCGCGCGACACGGTGCAGCAGCGCTTCGTCAAGCTCGGCGATACCCGCGGTGATCAGGTCGCCGTGCTGAGCGGGATTGCGCCGGGCGATGTGGTGGTGTCCGCCGGACAGATGAAGCTGCGTAACGGCACGGCCATCGCCATCAATAACGCGGTGCAGCCGACGGATCAGCCCAAACCGACTCCGCCGAACGAGTAAGGGCGGCACCGCGGCATGAAATTCACCGATATTTTCATTCGCCGACCCGTGCTCGCGACCGTGGTGAGCCTGGTCATCTTGGTGGTCGGGCTACGCTCGTTCAGCTCGCTGCAAGTGCTCGAGTATCCGCACACCGAGAACGGCGTCGTCACCATCTCGACCAGCTTCCCGGGCGCCGATCCGGAGGCCATCGCGGGGTTCGTCACGACGCCCATCGAGGCGGCGGTGGCTCAGGCGAACGGCATCGACTACATGACGTCGACCAGCCAGAGCAGTACCAGCACCATCACGGTGTACCTGCGGCAGAACTACGACACCTCGAAAGCGGCGGCCGAAATCAACATCAAGGTGAATTCGATTCTCAATCAGCTGCCCTCCGGCACGCTGCAGCCGACCATCGATGTCAAAGTCGGACAGACCATCGATGCCATGTTCATCGACTTCACCAGCCAGACGCTCGCCTCGAACGAGATCACGGATTACCTGATTCGCGTGGTGCAACCACGCCTGCAGGCCGTCGAGGGCGTGCAGACGGCCGAGATTCTCGGCGGCCAGACCTTCTCGCTGCGCGCCTGGCTCGATCCCAAGAAGCTCGAGGCTTATGGGATGACGGCGAGCGATGTGGCGACGGCCTTGGCGAACAACGACTTCGTCTCCGCGGTCGGCAACACCAAGGGTCAGATGATCCAGATCACCCTGACCTCGACCACCAACCTGCATTCCCTCGACGAATTCCGCAATCTCGTCGTCAAATCGGTGAACGGGGCGAATGTGCGATTGAGCGATGTCGGGCAGGTGACCTTGGGCGCGGACAGTTACGACGCGGCCGTGGTGGTCGATGGGCACACCGGCGTCTTCATCGGCATCCAGGTGGCGCCCGCCGCGAACTTACTGGCCGTCATCAAGGGCGTGCGCGATATTTTCCCCGACATTCACGCACAGCTCCCGCGCGGTCTCGAGGGGCACATCATGTACGACTCGACCGACTTCGTGAATATCTCGATTCACGAAGTGGTCGTGACCCTGGTCGAAGCCTTGGTCATCGTCATGCTGGTGATTTTCGCGTTCTTAGGATCGCCGCGCTCGGTGTTGATCCCGGTGATCGCGATTCCGCTCTCTCTGATCGGCTCGCTCGGAATCATGCTCGCCCTGGGATTCTCCATCAATCTGCTCACTCTGCTCGCGCTGGTGCTGGCGATCGGGCTGGTGGTGGATGACGCCATCATCGTGGTCGAGAACGTCAACCGCCACCTCGAAGGGGGCATGGCGCCGCTCTCCGCGGCGATTCAGGCGGCGCGCGAGCTCGGCACGGCCATTCTCGCCATGACGGTGGTGCTCTTGGCCGTATACGTGCCCATCGGCTTTCAAGGCGGCTTGACCGGCGCATTGTTCACCGAGTTCGTGTTCACGCTCGCGGGCGCGGTGACGGTCTCGGCGGTCATCGCGCTCACGTTGTCGCCGATGATGTCCTCGCGGCTGCTGCGGCCGCACCGCGCGGATGAGCAAGGCTGGGAGAGCCGCCTCGTCCGCCTCATCGACGCGCGCTTCGAGTCGCTGCGCCGCTGGTACGAGCGCCGCCTCGACCGCAGTCTCGATTACACGCCCGTCACCGCCGTTTTCGTCGTGCTGGTGCTCGTGAGCATCGCGCTTCTGTATCGCAGTGCCCATAGCGAGCTCGCGCCGCAGGAGGATCAGGGCTTCATGGGAGCCCAGCCGACGTCCGCTCCCAATGCGACGTTGCAACAGAAGCTCCTCTACGCCGGCGAGGAGTACAAGATCATCCAGGCCGAGCACGCCATCCAAAACGTCTTTCAGGTCGCGGTTCCCGGCCAGCAATTCGACGGGCTGATACTGCGCCCGATCACGCAGCGCGACGGCGCGACGCTGGTGTCGCAGCGCCTGCAACAGCACATGAATTCCGTGGCGGGCGAGAAAATCGTGGTGTTCGAGCTGCCCTCTCTCCCCGGCGCTTCGGGGTTGCCGGTGCAATTCGTGATCAAGACCACCGAGCCCTCGGTGCGACTGAACGAGGTGTCGCGCGCCTTTCTCGATGAGGTCAACGCGAGCGGCCGATTCCTGTTCTTCGACACGGACCTCAAGTACGACCTGCCGCAATCCGTCATCGAGATCGACCGCGAGAAGACCGCGCAGCTCGGGCTCACCATGAGCCAGGTCGGCTCCTCGCTCGGGAGTCTCCTCGGCGGCGGCTATGTGAACTACTTCAGCATGCAGCAGCGCTCCTACCGGGTGATTCCGCAGGTGCAGCGCGTGTCGCGCCTCAATGTCGCGCAGCTGCTCGACTATCCCATCGCGAACGTAGGCGGTGTGCCCGTGCCCCTCTCGACCGTTGCCCGCATTCGCACCGAAACCGTTCCCGAAACGCTGAATCACTTTCAGCAGTTGAACTCGGCGACGCTCTCGGGCGTCGCATCGCCCGGTTTGTCGGCGGCCGAGACCCTCGACTATCTGCGCAGTGTGGCCGCTCGCACTCTGCCCTCCGGCTACACCATCGACTACGCCGGGCCGTCGCGCCAGTTCGTCCAGGAATCGACCGGCGTCATCGGAACGTTCGGTTTCGCCATCGTCATTGCATTCCTCACGCTGGCGGCGCTCTACGAGAGCTTTCGAGATCCTCTGGTCATCCTGATCTCCGTTCCCCTCTCCATCCTCGGGGCGCTGGTCTTCATCGCCCTCGGGGTGCATGGCGCCTCACTCAATATCTACACCCAGGTGGGCCTCGTGACCCTCATCGGCCTCATCAGCAAGCACGGCATTCTGATCGTCGAGGTGGCGAACGAGGAGCAGCACAGCGGCAAGAGCAAGCGCGCCGCCATCGTCACCGCTGCGAGCGTGCGCCTGCGGCCTATCCTGATGACCACGGCGGCCATGGTGCTCGGGGTGATGCCGCTGGTATTCGCACGGGGGGAAGGCGGCGCTTCGCGCTACGCCATCGGCCTCGTGATCTCGAGCGGACTCGCCATCGGCACCCTGTTTACCCTGTTCGTGGTGCCTGCCATGTACCTCTTGATCGGCGCAACCCACGGGCACGAGCAGCCCGAGGCCGGGACATAATCTGGCGCGCGGTGGGAGCCCCGCACGGGCCGGGGGTACCGAGCTTATATTATTCAATCTGTTAGCATTTTATTGGCAGGTTCTTTCGAGGAAAGAGGCGGCGCTCGGCCATGACATCTTTTGCAAACGGCGCGCTAAAACCTTGACAAAGTCCGCGTTGCGTTTTGTCGATTGTCTTGTATATTCCACTCGCAGAATGTTGATTTAACAAGATTCCGAGGCGACCCAAATCCTCGAAATCACTTTAAGTCCCGCAGCTCGAGGCGAGGTCGTCGGCAAATGGTCAAGCCGTTGGAAAACCTGCACTGTGCAGCCCTGGAGTTGGTGCGCTCCACGTCGATCAAGCAGCGCTTGATCTCAGCCGCCCGCCACCTGACCCCCTTGACCGAAGATCAATTGCCGAACGAGACTCGCGGGTCCTTCGCCCAGCTGATGGGCGCGCTCGCCGGCGTACAACCGCAGCGCGGAGAAGATGCCGTGGTCGCCTCGGTGCGCAAGATGTCCAACCAGCAAGCGGACGATTGCGCAACACTCATCGTCGAGATCTTCGGCGCGCTCTGCCGTTCGGAGTCGCTCTCGCAACGCCCGCCGGCGGCGGTCTCCTCCATCGTGCAGCTGCTCCCGCCGCTCGATCGTCAGGCGGAGGAATTTCAAGTGCCGGTGCTGAGCGCGACCAACTAGGCGCGGCCGGCCAGGCGCTCGCGGCTTCATCCGAGCGCATTGCCTCAATCGTCGAGCTTGAACTCGATCGTATCCCAGCGAGTCGTCTCTTGATGCCGTGCCTGGCGAATGAGGGCATCGATCAAGCTGCGCTCGTTCCACGCGCTCACCTCATCGGCGAGGTCCGTGATCGCCTTGGCGAGCGGCTGCGTCGAGCCGAAGTTCTCCATGGCCACGATGGGACGATCCGCGGCCTTGGCAAACTGCATCTGAAATAGCACCAGATCAGGAGCCGCACGGAAAGCTTCAGGCAGCACGATGATCACCTCGCACGGTGAAATCTGCCGGCGCAAATCCTCGCGCTCGCTTTCCTTGTCGATCGGCCGCTTGGCGTGCGGCAGGCTGGTGGTGTGATAGTAGAAGGTGCCCGGCGCCTCCAGATATTCAAACACGCGTGAATAATCGTCGTTTTCTTCCCAGGCGTGGGTGACGAACAACCGAATCGGATTGACGCGGGTCGACATACCCCTAGTGTATCCCATGAGAGCGCTGCGCGAAGCACTCTGCGTCCGATACAATGCTGGGGGTGCGCTTGATGATCTATAACATCCGTTACGCGACCGGAACGGGTCCCGCGTTTCACCTTCCTGTGCCCGGGGCCGGATATCTGCGTTCGAGCCGCCTGGTTCTGTCGCAGATCACCGAATTCATCAAGGCGCAGGACCCGGATGTCGTCGGCCTGATCGAAGTGGATACGGGATCGATTCGCACCGGCATGGTCAACCAGGCGGATTTCATTGCCCGTTCGATCGGCCACTACTCGACCTTCGAGTGCAAGTATGGCCAGTCCTCCGTGAACCAGCTGGTGCCCATCGTACGCAAGCAGGCCAATGCCTTCCTGGCCGCGTCACGGGTCCGGGGCGAGCGTTTTCATTATTTCGACACCGGGATCAAGCGCCTCATCATCGAGCTCGAGCTCGACGACATCGCCATTTTCCTGGTGCATCTGTCGCTCAAGTTTCGCCACCGCCAGTACCAGCTGCGCTACCTGTACGACCTGGTGCGCAAGACCAGCAAGCCGGTCATCGTCGCCGGCGATTTCAACACCTACTGGGGAGATCACGAGATCTACCTGTTCATGCAGGCCGCTGGACTCACCAACGCCAATGCCCGGGGCCTCCCCTCCTACCCGAGCTCGAGCCCGCGCAAGGAGCTCGACTTCATCCTCCACAGCTCGCAGATCGAGGTGAACCGCTTCGAGATCCCGGACATCCAGTTATCGGACCACCTGCCCCTCATTTGCGATTTCACCATCCACGAGTCGGCACGGGCGGCCGCATGACACCATGACCGGTGCCTGGACTCTCAACGTCGATGCCGATCGCATCGCCTGGCTCACCTGCGACATGCCGGGGAGCACGACCAACGTGTTGTCGGCGACGGTCATCCAGGATCTGGCGGCCGCGCTCACGCAGGTCGCTGCGCAGAAGCCCATCGGCCTCGTCGTGTGCTCCGCGAAGCGCAGCGGTTTCATAGCCGGCGCCGACATCAAGGAATTCGTCGATATCCGCACGCCCGAGGAGGGCTACGCTCTGGTGCGCGCCGGACAGACGGTATTCGATCAGCTCGATGCATTGCCCTTTCCGAGCGTTGCGGCCATCCACGGTTTTGCCCTCGGCGGCGGGCTCGAGCTCGCGCTCGCCTGCACGTACCGGGTCGGTGCCGACGACGCGCAGCTCTCCCTGGGATTGCCCGAGGTGATGCTCGGCATTCATCCGGGATTCGGCGGCACGGTACGGAGCGTGCGGCTGCTCGGCGTACGACCAGCGTTCGACTTGATGCTGAAGGGCAAGCCTTATCGCGGTGCGCGCGCGCTCGAAGTGGGACTCATCGACCGCTTGGTGGCACCCGCGGATCTCAAGACGAGCGCGAAGCGGCTGTTGCTCGAGGCCCCGCCGAGGAGGTCCCCGCCGTTCGTCGAAAAGCTCCTCAATTTGAAGGCGATGCGGCCCTTCATCGCACGCCAGGCGACCGCGGCGTTGCGCGGCAAGCTGCGCAAGGAACACTACCCCGCTCCCTACGCCATGGTCGATCTGTGGCATCGCTACGGCGCCGTCGGTGCCGAGAGTTTCGAGGCCGAGGCGCACTCGATCGCCACGCTCATGTGCTCGGCCACCTCGCGCAACCTCGTGCGGGTGTTCCTACTGCAGAATCGACTGAAAGGGCTGGGCGGCAAGCCCACGGTCGAGTTTCGCCATGTGCACGTGGTCGGTGCCGGCGTGATGGGCGGGGACATTGCGGCGTGGTCGGCGTTTCGCGGCATGAACGTCACCCTGCAGGATCGCACTGCGGAGTTGATTCAACCGGCGCTCGACCGGGCCAAGGACTTCCTGGAGAAGCGCCTGAAGGACCGCCAAGCAGCGGCAGAGGCCATGGGGCGCCTGCGCGCGGACGTAAGCGGCGAAGGCGCGGCGCTCGCGGACGTCGTGATCGAGGCGATTTTCGAGAACATCGACGCGAAGCGCGCGCTCTATGCGGAGCTCGAGCCGCGCATGCGGCCGGACGCGGTCCTGGCGACCAATACCTCGAGCATCAAGATCGAGGTGCTCGCCGAGAAGCTCCAGGATCCTTCGCGATTGGTGGGTATCCATTTCTTCAATCCGGTCGCTCAGATGCAGCTGGTGGAGATCGTCCACGGCGCGGCGACCGGGGAGGCTCCGTGCCAGCGGGCCCTGTGGTTCACCCGCAAGCTCGACAAGCTGCCGCTGCCGTGCCGCAGCGAGCCTGGATTCGTCGTCAATCGAATCCTCATGCCCTACCTCAATGAAGCCCTGTTCGCGCTGAGCGAGGGCATCCCCGCCGCGGTGATCGACCGGACCGGGACACGGTTCGGCATGCCGGTGGGGCCCGATCGAGCTCGCCGACGTGGTCGGGCTCGATGTGGCGCTGCATGTGGGCCGCGTACTCGCCGAAGCTTCAACCGCAAGGTGCCCGACATCCTCATCGAGCGAGTGCAGCAAAAAAAGCTCGGTCGCAAGTCCGGCGAAGGCTTCTACGTGTGGCGGGACGGCAAGGCGGTGCCCCCCACCGCACCCGTTCCGGACCCGCCCCCTGATCTCGAGGATCGGTTGATCCTGCCCATGCTGAACGAGGCGGTCGCGGTGCTGCGCGAAGGCGTGGTCGAGGATGCCGATCTGCTCGATGCGGGCGCGATCTTTGCGACCGGCTTTGCCCCGTTTCGAGGGGGTCCGCTGCAGTACGCGCGCTCGCGGGGCGTGGCGCAGGTCGTTGCGCGCCTCGGCGAGCTGGAGCGGCGCTACGGCGAGCGCTTTCGGGCGGATCCGGGCTGGAGCTCGCTCGCCCCCGATAGCTCTCCAGTGTGACTTACCCGTGACATGCACGCGGCGCGGACCGCGTATGATACTGTTCTCAGAAATCATGGACTTGTAAGGACTGCTGCGGGCCCATTCTCAAATGCTTGACCGACCGGTGGACATCTCGATTTTGACGGCCTTCTCGCCGCTCGACGGCCTCAAGGCGGAGAACCTGCACGCCCTCGCCCGCAAGACTCAGATTCGCGAGCTGGACGCGGGTCGCGCGTTGTTCAAGGAAGGCGACACCGAAAAGCGCACCTTCTATCTCGTGTCCGGCACCATCGAGTTGCGCAACGAGGAGCGGGTGATGGCCTCGATCCGCTCCGGCAGCCCGGAAGCGCGTCCGCCGCTCGCGCCGGGTCTGCCGCGCAAGTTCACCGCGCGTGCCCTGACCGACGTGTCGTACATCATGATCGACAGCGATCTGCTCGACGTGCTGATCACGTGGGATCAGACCGGTCAGTACGAGGTCGCCGAGCTGAACGGCGATAAGGCGGCGATGACCGGCGACTGGATGACCGCGCTCCTGCAAACCAAAGCGTTCCATCGCATTCCTCCGGCCAACATCCAGGCGATTTTCATGCGCATGCAGCGCATCAACTATCGCGCGCGCGACGTCGTGATCAAACAGGGCACGGAGGGCGATTACTTCTACGTGGTCGTCTCGGGCAAGTGCGTCGTCACTCGCGAGACGCCACTCAACAAGGAAGGCATCAAGCTCGCCGAGCTCGGCACCGGCGACAGTTTCGGCGAGGAGGCGCTGATCGCCGAGGCGAAGCGCAATGCCACCGTCACGATGCTCACCGACGGCACGCTCATGCGTCTCGGCAAGCAGGATTTTCAGACCCTGCTCAACGAGCCTCTACTGCAATGGGTCAGCTACGACCAGGCCAAGCAGGTCGTGGCCGGCGGCGGGAAGTGGCTCGACGTGCGCCTGCCCAGCGAGTTTCAGAACCTTCGCATCGACGACGCGCTCAATATTCCGCTGTATTTCATCCGTCTGAAGCTCAACGCGCTCGCGAAGGACATTCCCTACGTCGTGTGCTGCGACACCGGCAGGCGCAGCTCCGCCGCCGCATACATCCTGAGTGAGCGCGGCTTCGAGGCCTACGTATTGAAGGGGGGGCTCACGGCCAGCGCCCATTCACGCGGAGGCTGAGCGGTGAAGATGCGGTGGAAGGCGGATCTGCCGAAGATGCCGCGATTGCCCAAGGTGCCGCTCGAATCCGGGGATCCCGCCCCGGGTGAGCTCGGGCCGCCGCCCGCGCCGAGCGCCTATCGGGAGAAAAATCCCTACGAGTCGCAGCCCGTCGAGTACCAGGCTCCGACGATGCTCATCGAGCATCGCGGACTCGCTTTGCTGTTCGTTGCCGCGGCGATTGTCTTCGCGGTGTATTGCTTGAGGTCGCCGCGCCGAACGGCTGCGCTCGATGCGCCGGCCGCTCACGGGGTCGCGCGAACTCCCGGCACCGCGCAAACTCCCGCGCCCGCGTCTGCGCAATCGCCGATCTACGTCGAAGCGGTACCGGATAAGGATCGTTGACGAATCGCCAGACGGCCCGGAGGCTTACATCGTGTGCGTCGGCTTATCTCCGCCGAGCGCGCCGGCGAGATAGTTCTCGATCTTCTTTTGCGTATTGCCGCGGTCCTGATCGCTGAACTGAACGCCGATGCCGGCGGTGCGTTTGCCTTGCGCGCCCTTGGGCGTCATCCAGATCACGCGTCCGGCAACGGGAAGCTTCTCTTCCTCCCCCATGAGATTCAGCAGCATGAAGACCTCGTCACCGAGGCGGTAGTTGCTGTTGGTCGGGATGAACAAACCGCCATTCTTCACGAAAGGCATATAGGCGAGATAGAGCGCGCTCTTGTCCTTGATCGTAAGGGTCAGCAAGCCGGGCTTGTTACTGGGACTTCGCAATGCGTTTCTTTCCGTCATTTCGCTTCTACTTCGCAAGCGCCTTGAACAGGGCCGCCCTACCGCCGAGCAGTAGCGCCTCCAGCGCCAATTGCTGATTCAGCCCGGTCGCGGCAAAACGCCGCAGCTCCCGCGCGGCGTCGAGCAGTTCGAACAAGGGTCTTATCTTGGGCTTAAGTAAAGCGGCGGGCAAGCGGACGGGTTCCGCACTTTGAGAGGAAACGACACCGCCCAGCTCGACTTGTACGCGCCGTGTGATCCAGTTCTCAAGCCACATGAGACGCAGTGCCGGATCGGATTTCATCCACGCATCCGCGACCGCCGTGACGTCAGAGGTCCCGTCGACGAGCCGTTTCAAGGTGGTCCGCATCTCGCGGTCGAGCTCTTGTGTCGCGGCCGGTTGCAGCTCGAGCGCGAGGAGCGGTGCACCCGCGGCCAGCGCGAGCGCGGCATTCCAGTCCTGCACCGCCGGATCGCGCTCCTTGAGCCACGCCAGGGCCTCCTCCTTGGCAGGCGCCTTGAGGTGAAGTCGCTGACAGCGGCTTGCGATGGTGGCCGGCAAGCGATTGCTCGGCTTGGCGATGAGCATCAGCAGCGTGTCGGCGGTCGGCTCCTCGAGCGTCTTCAAGAAAGCGTTGGCGCCGTTCGCGTTCAAGGTCTCCGCGTTCTCGACGATCGCGACTTTATAGCCGCCGCGATAGCTCGACAGAGACAACGTCTCGATGAGCGAGCGAATCTGGTCGACCTTGACCTGCTGAGCGTCCTCCGCGAGACCGACCGCGTGCAGGTCCGGATGACTGTCCGCGCGCAGCAGCACGCACGAGGGGCACGCGCCGCACGGCGGCTGCGTCCCCGGACTCGCAGAGCGCGAGCGCCGCGATCCAATGCGCGAGTTGCTGTGCGCCGAGGCCCGGAACGCTCAGGATCAAAAGAGCCTGCGGTAGACGTCTCGCGGCGCGACTCGCGCGCATCCGCCGCTGCGGCTCGCGCAGCCAGGGCAAGCGAGTCCGCGCTCAGGAAATCCATTGTCGCACCCGCAAGGCGTCGAGGATCTGCGCCTGCCACCTGATCGATGGCGCCTCCGGCATCGATCACCGCGATGCGTTCGGGCTCCGCCGCGGCGCGGGCGAGATAGCCCTCGCGCACGCGCTCGAAGAACTCGGCGCGCTCGCGCTCGAAGCGATCCGCCGCGCGCGCGCCCTGCGCCGGCATTGCGGCCCGCACACGCTCGAGGCCGGCGGCCACGGGCACATCGAGCAGCAAGGTGAGATCCGGATGCATGGTCTCCTGCACCAGGCGCTCGAGCTGCGCGATGCTGTCGAAGGCGAATCCGCGGCCGGCTCCCTGGTAAGCGTAAGTCGCGTCGGTGAAGCGATCGCAGACCACCCAGCGGCCCGCCTCGAGATGCGGCTTGATGAAGTTCTCGAGGTGCACGGAACGCGCCGCAAACATGAGCAGAAGCTCCGCGGCATCGGGCAGCACCTCGGTGCCGGGCGCGAGCACCAGCTCGCGGATCTTCTCGGCGAGCGGCGTGCCTCCGGGCTCGCGCGTGAGCACGCACGCGATGGCACGCGCGCTGAGCGCCTGCGCGAGTCGCGGCACCTGAGTGCTCTTGCCCACTCCCTCGATGCCCTCAACGGTGAGGAACCGGCCGCGCTCGCTCATTTTCCCGTCTCCGCCGCCTTCTCGCGCAAGTGCGCCACGTACCGCGCGACGGCGGCATTCTGCTCCTCGAGCGTCGCGGAGAAAATGTGACTGCCGTCGTCCTTCGGTGAGGCCACGAAGTATAGCGCGTCGGTGTTCTCCGGATGGGCGGTGGCGCGGATCGCCGCGGCGCCCGCGAGCGCGATCGGCGTCGGCGGCAGCCCGGCGCGCACGTAGGTGTTGTACGGGCCATCGGTGTGCAAATCGACGCTGTGCAGTTGCCCGTCGTAACGCTCGCCCAGTCCGTAGATGACCGTGGGGTCGGCCTGCAGGCGCATACCGATGCGCAGACGATGCAGATACAGCCCGGCGATCTTCGGCAGCTCCTGCGGCACGCCGCTTTCCTTTTGGACGATGGAGGCGACGATCGAGCAGCTCCGCGGCGTTCTTGAGCGTCAAGGTGGGATCGCGGGTCGCCCAGGCCGACTCGAGCTCACGCACGAGCGCGACATGCGCCTGCCGCAATATCTCCAGCTCCGGCGTTCCGTCGGGAAAGCGATAGGTCTCGGGCAAGAACTGGCCCTCCGGGTCGAGCCCTGGGGCGCCGAGCTTGCTCATCAGGTCCTGCGCGGAATGCCGTCGGCGCGTGACGGCGATGTCGGGGTCGCGCCGGAGCGCCGCCAGCAGGTCCTGCGCACGCCACCCATCGACGATGGTGAACGAATGCAGCACCACCTGTCCGCTCACCAGCTTCTCGAGGAGGCTGCGCGCGGTCGCGCCCGGATCGATTTCGTACTCTCCGGCCTTGATGGCCGAGGCGAGGCCTTTCCAACGGGCATAGAGCACCCAGGTGCGCGGCTGCGCGACGACACCCTGCGCCGCCGAGCTCCGCGGCCACGCGGTTAAAGCGGGTGCCCGGCGCGACCTTGAAGCGCAGCGGCGCGCTCACCTTGAGTGGCTCATCGAGACTGCGCACGCCGCGCAGCACGATGAGGCCGGCCGCCGCTGCGGCCGCAGCCACGAACACCGCGATGAGAAGCGCCCGCCGCAGCCCCCTCATTCGAGCTCCAGGCGAGCGCGCAGCCGCTCGGCCGTCTCGATCGAGGCAGGCGCAGGGGCCGCCGGCCGGCCTGAATGAGGCCGCCACCGGCACGACGCCTGCCACGGCGTTGGTCATGAACACTTCCTCCGCATCGCGAAATGCCTCGACGGGCAGGCGACCCTGCCAGACGCGCAGGCGCAAATCCTTCGCCTGCTCGAGAACCCAGCGGCGCATGACGCCCGGCGACACCGCAACGATCGAGCGCGGGGGTCATCAAGGTCGAGCCGCGTCGCAAGAATACGTTGGACATCGTGCCGCAAACCACGCTGCCCTCCACATCGCGCATCAATCCCTCCCAGATGCGCTCATCGCGCCACTCCGCGCGCGCCATCACCGACTCCAGCCGATTCAGGGTCTTCAGCCCCGCCAAATCGGGATTGATCCCGAGCCGCGTGCGGCACAGCCGCACGCGGACCGGCTCGGCCGCCTCGGGGAAGCTGGCAGCGGCGTGCAGCGACAGCACGCGCGTATAGCGCTCGTCCCCCGCCGGGCGATAGCCGCGCACCCCGCGTCCCCGGGTCAGGATCAGCTTGAGCACGCCCGTCGGTGCACTGCCGCGCTCGCAGGCCGCAGCTTCGCGCTCGAGCCGCCGCCGCCGGAACCGCGATTCCCAAACGCCGGCAACCCTCGGCGAACCGCTCGAGATGCAGCTCGAGCAAGCGAATGCGCCGCCGCCGCACGCGCATGGTCTCGAACAGCCCGTCGCCGTACTGCAGGCCGCGATCGCGGCAGTCGATGACCGTGCCCGCGCCGGCCGTTGATCCAGATGCTCACGCCGCGGCGCCTGGCGCGCAGCGCGCGCAGCAGCCCCTCGGCCTTGGCGCGCGTCTCCGCGAGCTCGTGGGCCGGGCTCGAGTCGGCGACGATGCCGGCGCCGGCGCGAAACGACAGCGTCGAGCCCTTGAGCGGTGATGGTGCGGATCAGGATGTTGAAGTCGCAGCTGCCGTCGCGATTCAGATAACCGAGAGTGCCGGTGTAAGCGCCGCGTCCCACGGCCTCGAGCTCGGCGATGATCTCCATGCAGCGCACCTTCGGGCAGCCCGTGATGGTGCCGCCGGGAAACACCGCGCGCAGGATCTCAATCGGGCGAGACGTCCGTCGAGCTTGCGTCCGCTCACGTTGGAGACGATGTGGTGCACGTGGGCGTAGGTCTCCACGGCCATGAACTCATCGACGTGCACCGAGCCTCCGGCGCAGACCTTCCCGAGATCGTTGCGCTCCAGATCGATGAGCATGACGTGCTCCGCGCGCTCCTTCTCGTTGCCGAGCAGAGACTCGATCAGCGCGGCATCGCGCTCGGGCGAGGCGCCGCGCGGTCGGGTCCCCGCGATCGGCCGGGTCGCGATCCGATCGCCCTGCACCGACACGAGCCGCTCGGGAGAGGAGCTGATGACCGCGAAATCCCCATCCCGCAGAAGCGCGGCGAAGGGACTGGGGTTGGCGGTGCGCAGGCGCCGATAAAGCGCCGCCGCATCGAGCGCGCCGCGCGCACGTCCCTGCCAGCGGCGCGACAGGTTCGCCTGGTAGACGTCCCCCGCGGCGATGAACTCGAGCGCGCGGACGACCGCCGCCTCGAAGCGGGCGGGATCCTCCTCCTCGATCTCAAAGGACTGCATCGGGTCCGCGACGCAGGCCGCCGCCGATGCTGCGCACATCGTGCGCGAAGCGATCGAGCAGAGCCTCGCTGCCCCGGCTCGGCCACGACCCACGCCTCGCCGCTTTGCCGATCGCGGATCCAGGCGGCGGGCGCGCGCAGGGCGAGGGCCACCGTCGAGTCGGCGCTATTCGGCAGGACGAGGCGCGGCTCGATCTCGGCTGCGACCTCGTATCCGAGGTACACCAGCCAGCCGCCCGAGAACGGCAGACGCGCGCCGGTGGGCGCGCGTGCGCAGCTGCCGTCCACCAGCGCTCGAGCGCCGCGAGAAATCCGGGCGCCGCCGCGGCAGTGCGGTCCCGAAATCGGCCATCCGCCGCAAGCCGCAGCGCCTCGCCCGAGGCAATGGGAAGAATATCGAAGCGCGCTCCGCCGGCCGCGGGGCCCAGCGGCGCGCTGCTCTCGAGCAAGCCCGGATAGGTCTCGGGAAGCTCCGCGATGAGCCCTAAGGGCTCAAAGTCTGCGGAAAACGAGCGAACCGTTGGTGCCACCGAAGCCGAACGAGTTGGACAGTACGGTCTCGAGTTTCATCTGGCGGGCGTGCTTCGGCACGTAATCGAGATCGCAGCCCTCGCCGGGCTCGTCCAAATTGATGGTCGGGGGCGCGACCTGATCGCGCAGCGCTAGCACGCAAAAAATGGCCTCCACGCCGCCGGCGGCGCCCAGCAGGTGCCCGGTCATCGATTTGGTCGAGCTGACCGCGAGAGACTTTGCCGCCGCGCCGAATGCGCGATGTATCGCGGTCGTTTCGGCGCGGTCGCCGAGCGGCGTCGAGGTCGCGTGCGCATTGACGTACTGAACCTGGTCCGGGTTGATCTGCGCATCTCTCAGCGCATTGGCCATCGACTTGCGGGCCCCCTCCCCGTCCTCGGGCGGCGCCGTGACGTGAAAGGCATCGCCGCTCATACCAAAGCCGATGACCTCGCAATAGATCTTCGCGCCGCGCGCCTTGGCGTGCTCGTATTCCTCGAGCATCATCGCGCCCGCGCCGTCGCCCATGACGAAACCGTCGCGATCCTTGTCCCAAGGACGGCTCGCGCCCTGCGGATCGTCATTGCGTTGCGAAAGAGCCTTCGCCTGAGCGAATCCGCTCATGCCCGTGACGCAGGTGGCCATCTCGGAACCGCCGGCGAGCATGGCATCCACGTCGCCGTATTGGATCATGCGCATGGCCATGCCGATCGCGTGCGTGGAGGTCGTGCACGCCGTCGCGATCGCCAGGTTCGGGCCGGTGATCTTGAAGGCGATCGACAAGTGTCCGCTCACCAGATTGATGATGCTCGCGGGGATGAAGAAGGGCGACACCTTCTTCGGCGAGTGCGTCTCGAGGTATCTGTCGTAGGTATCCTCGATCGACTCGAGGCCGCCCATGCCGGAGCCCATGAGTATGCCGATGCGCTCGGTGTTGGCCGCCGTCACCTCGAGCCCCGAAGAGCGCATGGCTTGCATTCCCGCGACCACGCCGTATTGCATGAAGGCATCCATGCGCCGCGCATCCTTGGGCGTGATGTACGGCGCAAGGTCGAGGTCGCGGATCTCGCCCCCGAAGTGGGTCGGAAAACTCGCCGCGTCGAACCGAACGACAGGCCCTATGCCGCTGCGGCCCGCGAGAATCGACGCCCATGCCGAAGCAACGTCGTTACCGACGGGCGAGACGATTCCCAGACCGGTAACGACGACTCTGCGTTTGCTCAAGCTCGCCTCGTCAGGCCTTGCCTTTGTGCGAATTGATGTAATCGATGGCTTGCTGGACGGTCGTGATCTTCTCCGCGTCCTCGTCCGGTATCTCCGTCTCGAACTCTTCTTCGAGCGCCATCACCAACTCAACCGTGTCCAGCGAGTCTGCGCCGAGGTCGTCAACGAACGAGGCGTCATTGGTTACTTCTTCTTCTTTGACGCCCAATTGTTCGGCCACGATCTTCTTAACCTGCTGCTCAACAGTACTCATCGTTATGGTGTCCTTTCGGGAAAGCCCAATGGAAAAACTGATCAACTACGCCGCTTCTCGTCGGGGCCCGCGGCCAGCCTCTAATCGGCAGGGCGCGTATTTTATGTGAACCGGACCTCGGCGGCTACCGGCATGCGATCCGCAGCCCAGGGCGGTCCGGCGCCGCCTTGACAAATTCCCCTGGTTTAGGGCCGCGCCGCCCCTCAGGCCATATGCATCCCGCCATTGACGTGCAGCGTTTCGCCGGTGATGTATGCGGCCTCCGGGGAAGCCAGGAATGCCACCGCCGCGGCGATGTCTGCGGGGTCGCCGAGGCGTCCCAGCGGGATCTGCGCACCCAGCGCGGTGCGTTGCTCCTCGCTGAGCGCGCGGGTCATGTCCGTATCGATGAAGCCGGGCGCGACCACATTCACCGTGATCGCGCGCGAGCCCACCTCGCGGGCGAGCGACTTGCTGAAGCCGATCATGCCCGCCTTCGCGGCCGCGTAGTTGGCCTGGCCCGCATTGCCGATCAGTCCGACCACCGAGGCGATGCTGATGATGCGGCCCTTGCGCGCCTTCATCATGCCGCGCAGAACCGCCTTCGACAGCCGGTACACCGAGGCGAGATTGGTCTGCATGACCGCGTCCCAGTCCTCCTGCTTCATGCGCAAGAGGAGCATGTCGCGGGTGATGCCCGCGTTGTTGCAAAGGATGCCGACCGGTCCCTCGCGCGCTTCGATGTCGGCGATCAGGGCATTCGACGGACGACTGGTTCGCGACGTCGAGCACCGCGCCGCGTCCGCCGCCCGCCGCGAGCGCCTCGCCGACGCGCGCGGCACCCGCGGGCGTGGTCGCGGTGCCGATGACGCGCGCCCCCTCCGCGCTCAGTCGCGCCGCGATGGCGGCGCCGATCCCGCGCGAAGCGCCGGTCACCAAGGCCACCTCTCCTTTCAGTCTCGAGGTCTCGTGCATGACAGCTTCCTCTTGCGGCGTGCTCAGGCGCGCGCCGCGGCCAGCGCAGCGTCGAGAGAGGCGGGATCCTCGAGCGCGAGCATTTTCAGATCGCGATTCTTGTCGATGCGCCGGTTGAGCGAGGTGAGCACCTTGCCCGGACCGCATTCGACGATGACGGTCGCCCCCGCGCCGATCATGGTGCGCACCGTGGCGGCCCAGTAGACCGGCGTGTGCACTGCTTGACCAGCGCCGCGCGGATCTCGTCCGGCGTGCGGTGAATCTTGATGTCGACGCCGTAGACGTCGATCCCCGCGGCGCGCTTCACCGCGACGCGCGCGAGCCGCTCGCGCAGCCTATCGCGCCGCGGGCGCCATGAGCGAGCTGTGCGCCGGCACGCTGACGGGCAGCGCCATCGCGCGTTTCGCGCCCTTGGCGCTCGCCGCCTCGATGGCGCGGGAAACGGCGGCCGCGTTGCCCGCGATCACCACCTGACCGGGCGCATTGAAATTCACCGCTTCCACCACCTCGCCCTCGGCCGCTTCGGCGCATGCCGCCGCGACGTCGATGTCCTCGAGACCCAGGATCGCGGCCATACCGCCTTCGCCCGGCGGGACCGCGGCCTGCATGGCCTGCGCTCGAAACTTCACCAGATCGACCGCATCCTTGAAATCGAGACACCCCGCCGCGACCAGTGCGCTGAACTCGCCGAGGCTGTGTCCGGCCATCAACGCCAGGGAAGGAGCCGCCGCGCTCGCGCCACAACCGGTAGGTGGCGACCCCCGCGGCGAGCATCGCGGGCTGCGTGCACTCGGTCTGGTTGAGCGCTTCCTCCGGCCCCTCCTGGCAGCGCTTCCAGAGGTCATAGCCGAGGACCTCGGAGGCTTGCGCGAAGACCGACTGGACCACGCGGCGAGGTGCCCGCCAGCGCGCTCAGCATGCCGACGGATTGCGAACCCTGTCCCGGGAATACGAACGCCAGCGACATGCGTGAAGCACCTCTTGTTTGCTCGTATCAACCGCGCGACGGCCCGGCCGCGCGCGAACGGAGGCGGATTATAGCCACACGCCAGGAGAGAAGAGCCCCCACCACGAATCCGCACGCGGCTCCGTAAAGATGGGCATCCACCACGACCAGGGGCGGCTCGTGCCCCCCGAGCTGCTCATAGGCGAGCTTGGCCGCGAGACAACCGATCAGGATCCAGCGGTCCCAGGCGCGCTCGGCGAGATGCCGCGCGCAGCCTGCCCCCATGATGGTGTGCAACACGCCCGGATAGACCCACGTACCAGCTGACGCGCGGGCTGAGCCACCACAAGTCCCGAGCTGATCGCGAGAGCTCCCGAGAACACGATGATCGCACCACTCGATGCGGATCGTAGTCGTCGGCAAACAGCGCCCACATCAACACCAGTCCGAGCTCGTTGAGCAGCAGATGATGCAGAGTCGAGATGCACGATGTGGGCTGTGAGCAACCGCCACCATCCGCCCGCCGCGATAGCACTGCGATCGTAGCGCAATATCGCGGCAACGCTGTCGCCAAGACCCAACACCAGATCGAGAGCCAGCACCGCGCACAGCAGCCACATCCAGCGTGCCCTATCCCACTGCAGCGCCTGCCGCGAATTGTGCAAACCGGTTCGCACCTTCAGCGGGCATGGTTGTCTCTGGTTTTGGTATCATTCATGAATGTCTGAGGAATCTATGCGCAAGCGTCAGTTTGGTTTCACCTTGATCGAGATCATGGTGGTGGTGGTCATTCTGGCAGTGTTGGGCGCGCTCGTCGTTCCAAAAATCCTGGAGAACGTCGACAAGGCGCGCGTCACGCGCGCGGCGAGCGACATTCGCGCCATCCAGACCGCGCTTGATCTGTACCGCCTCGATAATTTCAAATACCCCACGGGCGAACAGGGCTTGCAGGCACTGGTGACGCAGCCGTCCGACCCGACCATCACCAATTACCGGTCCGGCGGTTACCTACCCTCGCTCCCCAAGGATCCCTGGAACAATCTGTATGTGTACGTGAATCCAGGCCCCAATGGAATGGATTACGACATCATCAGCTATGGACGCGACGGCAAGCCCGGCGGCGAAGGCTACGACGCGGACATCAGCGCCTCTTCGCTCAACCAGCGGTAGTGGCCTCCGTAGGTGCCGCGCGATGCGCAGCAAGGGCTTCACGCTCATCGAGATCCTGGTGGTCCTGGTGATCATGGCCATCGTCATCTCGATTGCCGTGCTCTCGATCAACACGACCGGGAGGGACACTCAGCTCGATGAGGAAAGCCGCCGCATCCAAGGCCTCCTCGACATCCTGCACGAGCGGGCGTTGCTCGAGGGCCGCGATTTCGGCCTGCGTATAGAGCCCACCGGCTACGGCTTCGTCGTCTACTCCCCCGACCGCGACCTCTGGCTGCCGCTCACCGATGAGCACGAGTTCCGCCATCGGGACCTGCCCAAGGGGGTGACCTTTCAGCTGGAGCTCGATTCCGTGGCAGTCGTGCTCAAGCCCCTTGAGCAGGGTCTGTCGAGCGGCGATGCCCCGCCGCCCCCGCAGGTAGCCATCGCCGCGAGCGGCGAAGGAACGCCCTTTCGCCTGACCTTGCTGCGCGATGAGACCCAAGCGCGCGCCGCCGTGAACGGCGATGCGTTCGGCAAGACCACCCAGGAAGGCTCGGACCACCCGCGGGCAAATCGTTCATGAGCTCGCCGGCAACGAGCCGCGGATTCACGCTGGTCGAGGTGCTGGTCGCGCTCACCGTGGTCGCGCTCGGGCTGACCGCGCTCATGGTGGCGGTGAGCGGCACGGCCCGCACCAGCGGCTATTTGCGCGACAAGACCATCGCCCAGTGGATCGCCCTCAATCGCCTCACGCAAGTACGCCTGATGGTGAACAAGCTCGGCGATAACCAGGATACGGGGCAGCTCGACTTCGCGGGCCGCAAGTGGCACTACGACACCCGTTATTTCGACACGCAGTTCCAGAGCATGAAGCGCGTGGTGGTTCGGGTATACCCGGGCGATGCCGGCACGAAGTCCAATCCGATCGCCCGCTCGACGGGGTTCATGGGCACGTCCGTGGGCATCCCGGGCGGCTCGAACGTCGATTGGACCGTGGGCTCGACGGCGTCGAGCGTGAACTGCGGCAACGGGTCAACCGCGGGCGGTATAGGCGCGCCCGGTGTGGGCGCGAGCGGTAATGGTCTCAACGGCTCGCTGGGCGCGGGCGCGAATTTGCAGAACGGTACTACGCCAAACATTAACTGCACCCCCGCCCCGGGCACTCCTGCGACCATGCCCACGACCCCGATCACCACAACGGGCCCGGGTCAGATCTCCCCGTGACCACACTCCCCGCTCGACCCTCCCTGCGTGCGCGCGGCCGCGGCTTCACCCTGATCGAGATCCTCGTCGCGCTCCTCATTCTCGGCATCATGTCCGCGCTCGGCTACGAGACCTATCGCGCCGCTCGCATCTCGGCCGAGCGCAGCGAGGAGTCGCTCAAGCGCTCGCGTGAAATCGAGTTCGGCATGCGCATGATGGTCATGGATTTCGTGCAAATGGTGCCGCGCCCCGTGCGCGATCCGCTCGGTCAGTCGCGCATACCCGCGCTGCACGGCTACAGCGGCAACGGCACCAGCGCAGGTGTCGGCAACGCCGCCTTCGGCAGCGGCAGCGCGCTGGGATCCGACTTCCAGCAGCAATTCAAATCGCAGCATTTCAAGTCCGATCCCGGGTTCCAGTCCTCGCTCGGCGGCGGCTCGAGCCAGACCACGGTGCCGCTCGCGGAACTCACGCGCGCCGGCTGGTCGAACACGGCCGGGCAGCAGCGCAGCACGCTGCAGCGGGTGTCCTACGCGCTGGTCGACGACGTGCTGAAGCGCAGCTACACCACCTCGCTCGACACGGTGCTCGCCACCCAACCGCAGGTTCAGGATTTGTTCAGCGGCGTGAAGACCGTGCAGCTGCGCTACCTCGACGGCAATCAAACCTGGCAGACCCAATGGCCGCCGCCCAATCTGCCGCAGGCGGAGGGACTGTGGGTGCGTCCCGTGGCGGTCGAGATCACCATCGAGTTCAAGGACTGGGGGCGCGTGCAGCGGGTGATCGAGGTGGCCGGATGAGCGCCAACGCGGCGATTCGAAAGAGTCCCGGGCCCGCGCCGCGAGCACGGGGTCGCGCTCATCATCGCGCTCATCCTGGTCGCGCTCGCCGCGATTCTCGCCACCAAGCTGAGCTTCGACGGCTGGATCGAGCGCCGCCGCGCGATCGGCATCATGGCGACGGAGCAGGCCTTTCATTTCGGCATGGGCGCAGAAGCGCTCGCCGCCGACGTGCTGACCCAATCGATGCAAGGCGTGCAAATGGGTCCGAACGGGCAGCCGCTCGCGAGCAACACGGGCACGAGCGGCACGACGATGTCCGGCAACAGCAACCAGGTCACTCTGGCGCAAGCCTGGGCGCAGCCCTCGCAGCCCATGCCCATCACCCCCGAGGACGATCCCGAGGGCGAGCCGATCGGAGTCTTGCAAGGCGCGATCGAGGACATGCAAGGCCGCTTCAACCTCAACAATCTCGCGCACGTGGTGCCGGGGCAAAACGGGCAGATCATTCAGGATCCGGTGCCGTTGCAGCAGTTCCAGCGCCTCCTGGTCGCCGTGGGGCTCGAGACCAAATGGGCGGGCATCGCGCGCGACTGGATCGACGCCGACGATCAGCCCGGCGAGCCCGACGGAGCGGAAGACTCGGTCTATACCTCGCAGACTCCGCCCTACCGCACCGGCAACTGGCCCATGATGAGCCCGAGCGAGCTCATGAACATGCCCGGGTTCGGCGCCGATCGCTATCGCAAAATCGCACCGTACGTGACGGCGCTGCCGACCGCCACGGCCAAGATCAATATCTGCACGGCACCGGCACCGGTACTGCAAAGCTTTGCGGAGAACCTGGGCAGCGACTACACCCCCGAGCTGCTTGCGAGTGAGCGCAAGAGCGGCTGCTTCCCCGACAAGCAGACGTTCGCCAACGTGCTCGGCCCCACGGCGGCGCAAGTGTCGCAAATTGGTACTCCGACACGAGCATGTATTTTCGTCTCACGACGCGCGTCACGCTTGGCACTACCGAATTCACCTTGTACAGTCTTTTGTATCGAACCGCCGGCGGTAAAATCACGCCGTTGCTGCGCACTTTCGGAACGCCCTAGAACACATGCCTCATACACTGTTGCTGCGCCTTCCCGCACCCGGCGAAGAGGAAACCGAGTGGCTCAGTATCGAGGACTCGGGCGCACCGAGCACCGCTCGTCAACGCGGCCCCTTGAGCCTGGCCGCCGCCGTGGCGCGCTCTGCGCGCGTGGTGGTGCTGGCACCCGCCTCGCACGTCCTCCTTGCCGAGCCCGAGCTGCCCCCGGGGAGCGGTGTGAAGCTTTTGCGCGCCGTGCCGTTCGCGCTCGAGGAGCAGCTCACCGAGGATGTCGATCAGCTGTCCTTTTCGATCGGTCGACGACGAACCGGCGGCCGCACACCCGTCGCCGTGGTCTCGCGCGACACCCTGCAGAGCTGGATCGCGCAGCTCGCCGCCGCCGGCATCGATCCCGTTGCGATCTATCCCGATATCTCGCTCGTGCCGGAGAATCCCGGACACACGGTGCTCTGGCTCGAAGGCCCGCGCCTCACCGTGCGCCGCCCCGGCGCGCTGCCGTTCGCGGTCGAGCTCACACCGGTCACCGAGGCCTTGGTCGTGGCGGGCGTGATACCGGATCCGTTGGTCGAGCCGCCGCGCGAGGGTGAAGTGCCCGCGCCCCTGGAAAGCGCCGTGCTGTATGCAACCCGGGAGGACTGGACGCGGGTACAGGACGAGTTTCAGGGGCTGGCGGGCATGTTCGCAGCGCTCAAGGTGCAGATACTCACCGATGGTCCGCTGCCGTGGCTCGCACGCAGTCTGCAAGGCACCGAGGCCGTGAATCTGCTGCAGGGCGAGTTCGCTCGCTCCACCGACTACAACGCCCGCTGGCTGCGCTGGCGCACCGCCGCAATGCTCGCGGGAGGGCTGCTGTTCGCACACATCGCGGCCGCGATGATCCGAATCCATCAAGCCAATCACGAGACCCAGTCGCTCGACACCCAGATCTCGCAAATCTTCCAGCAGGTCATGCCGTCCGAGAAGATGCAGGATCCGCGCCGCCAGATGCAGTCGCGTCTCGACCGGATCCGCCATTCGGGCGCCGGGCCCGAGTACTTCCTGCATGCTCTCGAGGTACTGAGCAGCGCGATAGGGCCGGGGTCGAACACGCGCATCGATTCGCTCAGCTATCGCGAGCAGGCTCTCGACTTGCGTGTGACTGCCCCCAGCCTCAGCGCGTTGTCGCAGCTCTCTCAGCAGGTGAGCAAGCAAGGCTTGACGGCCGACATCCAGTCCTCGCAGCCGGTCGAGGGCGGTATCGACGCGCATTTACAGGTGCGCGTGGCCGGCGGCAAAGGACATCCATGAACGAGCTGCTTGCCAAGCTCAAAGCCTGGTACGGCGCCTTGCAGCAGCGCGAACAGCGCATGGTGGCCGGCGGCGCGCTGACGCTCGCGGTGTTGATTCTCGTGCTCGGCGTGCTGCTGCCGCTGCACACGGCGGTCACGGACGCCGTCAAGCGCGTCGACTCGCGGCGCGAGGATTACGCCTGGATGCAGGTGAACGCCGCCGAAGTGCAATCCGGCAGCGGCACGATCGCTAACGACACCGGCGAGGCCCCCATGGTCGTCGTCGACCGCGTCGGCCGGGAGGCCGGCCTCGGCACCGCCTTGAAGGGAACGCAACCGAGCGGCAGCGGCGTACGCGTGCAGTTGGAGGCGGCTCCCTTCGATACCTTGGTGACCTGGCTTGCTACGCTCGATCAGCGTTACGGCCTTGCGATCGATTCGATCACCGTCGATCGCGCCGCCCGCCCGGGAATAGTCAATGCCAACATCACCTTCGCTGCGCCGCGGCGCTAAGAAAGCAGCACCTCCCGTTGCGCCCGCGCGTTCTCTCTGGCCGCGCATCGCGCTGATCGGTGTGCTCGGTGTCCTCGTGGTCGTCATCGCCGTGCTGCCCGCCTCGCTCGCGAACAAGTTCCTACCCCCCGCTGCGCGGGCCGAGGATTTCTCGGGCACGCTCTGGCACGGCTCCGCGGGCCGCATCAGCGTCGCGGGCCGCGATGCCGGCGCCGTCGAATGGCACTTGCATCCGCTCGCCCTGCTCAAGTTACGTCTCGAGGCGGACCTGCACTGGGTCAAGGGCAGTTTCGTGGTGGACGGTGCTGCTGCGTTGAGCCGCAGCAACTTCCAGGCATCGGACCTGCGCGGCGGCGGCCCGATCGCGGATCTCTCCACCTTCGGCGTGGCACCCGGATGGCGTGGGCTCGCGGAAATTCGCATCCGCAACATCGCCGCCGACCTTGCAGGTCCCAGCCCCTCGCTGCGCGCGGCCGTGGGTGAGATCGACGTAGCGGATGTGAGCTCGCCACAGGTCGCAGGTGGATCCGACATCGGCAGCTACGCGCTGACCTTCGACGATGCGTCACTGTCCGCGAACGGCGAGACCCGTGCCGCCTTGGTCGACAAGGGCGGCCCCTTGAGCCTCGATGCCTCCATCACGCTCACGCCGCAATCGCGCACCGGGATGCTCTCGGGTACCGTGAAGGAGCGCGCCGAGGCACCGCCGGCGCTGCGCAAAGAGCTGGATAATGTCGCGCAGCTGCATGCCCGGGACGCACAAGGACGAATTCCGTTCGATCTCGAATTCACATTTTGACGACTGTGATGGGCGTCATTGTTTTAAGATACGGTCCGTCTATCGTAGCCTTACAGCCATTTGTACCGAGGCCCTCGATGCTGCTGCTCGCCCTTATCGCCCGCTTGTTACCGGTTCCCGCGGAGCAGCCCGATCAAGGAGCTTTGCCGTTGCACCCGGCGATCGGGCATCTGGGTCTCACCATCATTGCTCTCGTCTACGTACTCGTCGTGATGTGGCGGGGCTGAGCCGCGCCGCAGCCGCCGCTTGCGATGTCGTCTCGATTTCAAACTCTGTGATGCAGAGTACTTGACGTTGCAGTATATAACCCCTTAAATTCACCCCGTGTCCCCCACTCCTTATCCCGAAGGGCCTGCGGCCGAGATGCAGTCCGACTTTCCCATCCCGATCGAGACCCGAGCCCTCGGAACGCTTGCTTACATCCGCCGCTCCATCGACGCCTCCGCCTCCATGGCGGTTCCCGGCACGGCGGGCGTCGTGATGGGCCTCATCGGCCTGCTGGCGGCCGTTCTCGCCTCGCTACCTCACTGGGGTACGCACTGGCCGCGCATCTGGATGTGCGCGGGCGGGGTCGCATCGCTCGTCGGAGGCGCGCTCATGGCGCGCGAGGCGGCTCAATCGGGACATGCTCGCTATCTGGGTCCGGTGCGCAAGTTCATGCTGTGTCTGTGCCCGGCGCTCTTTGCCGGCGGCGTGCTCACGGCGGTACTCTATCGCGCGCACCTCGACGGACTGCTCCCCGGGACGTGGCTGCTGCTTTACGGCTGTGCCGTACTGTCAGCGAGCACCGTCACGATCGCGAGCACCATGCGCCTGCTTTGCACCATGGGCGCGCTGTTCGTCGCCCTCGGTTTGTTCGCCTTCGTGCTCCCGCGCGCCAGCCACATGGCGATCCTCGGTTTGGGGTTCGGCGTCCTGCACGTGGTTTTCGGCTACCTGGTGGGTAGGTCCGACCATGCCGCATAAATCACCTGCCGCCAGGCGCCACGAGGTGCAAGCGTCGTCCCGACCTGTTCCCGTGTCATCTCGACCCCTGCCGTCACCCCGGCCCCTGTCAGGATCGACCAAGGCGCCGTCGCGACCGGTCGCCGTCGTGCCGAATGCCGCGGGCATGAATGCCGACGGTGGGTTCGACCGCTTGATCTACGAGCGGGTTCGGCTCGGCATCATGAGCGCTCTCGCGATGAATGATGAGCTGACTTTCAATGAGCTCAAGGCTCTTTTCAACGCAAGCGACGGCAACCTGGGCGCGCACGCGCGCAAGCTCGAGGAAGCCGGCTACGTCGAATGCACGAAGTCGTTCGAGGCACGTCGACCGAAGACCATCTATCGCATCACCACCGTCGGCCGCAAGGCGCTGCTCCGCTACCTCGAGCACATCGAGGCGGTGATCAAAGCCACGCGGCGCGCCTGAGCGCTTCCGGGACGCATGCACGTCGCGATCATCATGGACGGCAACGGACGCTGGGCGACGCAGCGCGGCTTGCCGCGCGCCGCCGGCCATGCCGAGGGCGCCAAGGCGGTGCGTACGGCCGTCGAGGTGGCGGCGCGGGCCGGCGTCGATACCTTGACCATGTACGCCTTCTCCGCCGCCAACTGGGCGCGCCCTACCGCCGAGGTCACCGCCTTGATGCGGCTGTTCGGGCAATACCTGTTCACCGAGACCCGCCGCTGCGTGGAACAATCCATCCGCTTGAACGTCATCGGCCGCCGCGACCGGCTGAGCGACGGCCTGCTGCGCTCCATCGAGCAGTGCGAACGCATGACCGCCGCCTGCGCAGGGATGCACCTGCGCATTGCGATCGATTACTCATCCCAGTACAGCATCCTGCAAGCCGCGCGCCGCGCCGCCGGCGATCCGCATCTCGACATCGAAGGATTTCGACGCCTGTTGCACGAGGTCGATCACTGCACGCATCACGCCGGCGAGGTGGATCTGCTCATCCGCACCGGTAGCGAGCAACGGCTGAGCGATTTTCTGCTCTGGGAGTGCGCCTACGCGGAGCTGCATTTTGCCGGCTGCCTGTGGCCGGACTTCGACGAGGTCCGCTTCCATCAGGCGCTGCGGGATTTCGCCGGCCGGCAGCGGCGCTTCGGCGCGCTGAGCGGGGACTGACCTGCGAGAGACGCCCGCCCCTGTCTTTGTCCGCGCGCTGCTGCTATTGGGCGCCGCGGGGCTCGCCGCCGCGCAAAACGCAGCGCCCACGCCGCCGTCACCCGCCGCGCCGCCCGCCGCGAACGGCGCACATCCCGCGACGGCGATCGCGCCCGCAGAGCGCCTCGAGGAGACGCTCGCGAACGGGATGCGCGTCATCATTTTGCGCAACACGCTCGCACCCGTGGTGACCGTGGAGATGAACTTTCTGGTGGGCGGGAACGAGACTCCGCCGGCATTTCCCGGCATGGCGCATGCGCAGGAGCACATGGCTTTCCGCGGCTGTACCGGCATGAGTGCGGATCAGACCGCCGCCATCTACGCCGAGCTCGGCGGTGAGAACAATGCGGACACGCAGCAGAACATCACGCAGTACTTCGCCACGGTTCCGGCGGCGGACCTCGAGGTGGCGCTCAAGGCGCAGGCCGCCTGTCTCACGGGCATCGAGGACTCGAACAGCGAATGGGCCCAGGAGCGCGGCGCCATCGAGCAGGAGGTTGCGCGGGATCTGTCGAACCCGACGTACAAGTTCATCGATCGGCTGAACCAAGACATGTTCTCGGGAACACCGTACGCGCACGATCCGCTCGGCACGAAGGCTTCTTTCGATGCGACCACGGGCGAGATGCTCAAGTCCTTCTACCGCACCTGGTACGCGCCAGGGCGCGCCATCCTGGTCATCGTCGGCGACATCGATCCGGCGGCGACACTTGAGAAGGTGCGGCAGCTGTTCGGGGCCATCCCGAACCACCCGACGCCGACGCCGCCGGTCATCGAGCTCGGACCGGTGAAATCGGAAAGCTTCACGCTCGACAGCAACCTGCCGTATGCGCTCGTATTCATCGCCTATCGCTTTCCCGGAACAAGCTCTGCCGATTACGCGGCCGCCCAAGTCCTCGCGGACGTTCTCAGCAGTCAGCGGGCTGATCTGTACGGCATGGTGCCGGCAGGCCACGCCCTCGCCGCGGAGTTCGGGCTGGCCGAACAGTACGAGAAGGCGAGCGTGGGCTATGCCGTGGCCGCGATGCCCGCCGCGGGAGACGCCAAGGCGGCGCTCGCCGAGATGCGCAAGATTCTCGAGACCTACGCGCAGCAGGGCGTGCCCGAAGATCTGGTGACGGCCGCGAAGCGGCGCGAGGTCGCCGATGCGGAGTTCGAGCGCAATTCGATTCCAGGGCTCGCCAATGCCTGGTCGAATGCGATCGCCGCCGAGGGCCGTGCTTCCCCGGATGAGGACGTGGCGGCCATCCAGCGGGTGACGGTCAACGATGTCAATCGCGTGGCCCGGCGCTATCTGATTGCGGCGGGCTCCATCACCGCCACCTTGAAGCCCGTGCCGTCGGGACAGCCGGTTGCCTCCAAGGGCTTCGGCGGGGCCGAGCAAGTCACGGCGGCGCCGACCGCTCCCGTGCAGCTGCCGCCCTGGGCGAGCGCCGACCTGGCTCGGCTCGACGTACCGAGCGAGCCCATGGAGTTATCGGATTCGACGCTGCCCAACGGCCTGCGCCTCATCGTGAGGACCGATCGCACCAGTCCCACCATTTCAGTGAGCGGCGCGGTGAAGCACGACTTCGGTCTGCAGACGCCGCCAGGAAAAGACGGCGTCGCGGAGGTCTTGGGCGCGCTGTTCTCTTACGGCACGCGCACCCTCGACCGGCTCGCTTTCAGCAAAGCGCTCGACGATATTGCCGCCAACGAGACGGCGGGCTACAGCTTTTCCGTGACCGTCCTCAAGGGCGATTTTTCCCGCGGCGTCGAGCTCCTCGCCGACAATGAGCTGCGACCCGCGTTGCCCGCCGCGGCGTTCACCATCGTGAAGCAGCAGACCGCGCAGTTCGTAGCGGGCAATCTGCAGAGCCCGGAGTACCGCACGCACCGCGCGCTCGATGCGGCGCTCCTACCCCCGGCGGATCCGGTTCTCAGAGAAGCCACACCGCAGAGCATCACGAACGTCACGCTTGCGGACGTAAAGGCATTTCACGGCGCAACCGTTCGGCCCGACCTTACCACCCTGGTGGTGATCGGCGATGTGTCCGCAGAAGAAGCGCGTGCGGTAATCGGCCGTTGGTTCGGAGGCTGGCAGGCGACCGGCGCCAAGCCGAACACGACGCCCGCGCCCGTGCCGCCCAACGCACCGGCCGCGGTGGCGGTGGCCGATGCCGAGGCCGTGCAGGACACGGTATACCTCGCCGAGCAATTGCAGCTGAATCGCTTCGACCCGGATTACTATCCACTCGAGCTCGGCACCCATGTACTGGGCGGCGGATTCTACGCGACGCGGCTCTATCATGATCTGCGCCAGATAGCCGGCTACGTCTACACTGTGGATGTGCACCTCGATGCCTCGAAGACCCGCGCCGCTTATGCGGTCACCTACGGCTGCGATCCCGGCAATGTCTCGAAGGCCCGCGCTCTCATCGAGCGCGATCTCGATCAGATGCGCACCCAGGACGTCTCGGTGGGCGAGCTGCATCAGGCCAAGGCGCTGTTGCTGCGCGAAATCGTGTTGAACGAATCCAGCGAGGAGGCGGTGGCTCGCGGCTTGCTGGCGCGAGCCGAGCTGGGGCTGCCCCTGGATGAACCGCAGATCGCCTCGCGCAAGCTCTACGCGCTCACCGCAGCGCAGGTCAGGGCCGCGTTCGAGCGCGCCATCCGGCCGCACGGCTGGGTTCAGGTGGTCCGTGGACCCGCGCCCCACTAGCCGTTCGGCTAGGATGCCGCCGGCGGTTGGCAGCTGCTCTAGCCGGGAATAATGTCCAGTCCGAGTTTCCTCGCGGCCCTGCGGATCCGATCATCGAGGCTGAGGAGCGTCAATCCGACTATCGCGGTCCGGGCTACCAGCGCCGATGCGAGATGGATCGCATCCAGCGTTCGAATCGGTTCGCCGGGAAATGGTTGCCGGGCGTCCGACGCAGAAAACTCCGCCTTTTTCTGAAGAGAACATTTCGATATATAACTTGTAGTTAATTAATTTATATATATTTATCTGTATAAAAGCGCGTTCTGGATCTGAGCAGCTTAGTCGTCAGTATCCACGGGCGCGCAGTTGGTTCGCCCCTGCATCACGCAGTCTTGCAGCGCCGCGCTCTTCTTCAGGGCATACACGAGGTAGAGTCCGCCGAGCACGAGCGCGAGGCAGATCGCGAGGCCGACGAGCGCCGCGCGCTGCGAATGAGCATCCTCGCGGCGGTGGCCTTCCAGATCATCAGTCATGGCGGACTCTCTGCGTCACTCCGGCGGTACCCATTCCCGCCACGCACGCATCAAGGGAAAGTATAACGCTACACGCACCGGTTCCGGACCGAGCCGGCGCGCCAGTACGGCGTACCGCTCGAGCTGCGGTCGATAACGCTCGACCTGCAGGTCGAGAAATTGCTCGCGGCCACCGCCGGAGTGCTCGCTGGTCTTGTAGTCGATCACCCAGCGAGTGCCTTGCTCGTCGATGAAGCTGCGGTCGAACACCGCACGCACCACCTCGCCGCGCCACAGACCCGAGAGCGCATGCTCGCGCACGTCATCTCGATAGCCTGTTTTGAACATCCATTGCGCACGGGCGTCGCGATGCACGCCGAGAAGCGCCGCCGTGACGCTCGCCACCGCTCGCTCGAGATGCTCATCGGGTACGCCGTGCAGCGCGAGCCAGCGCTTGAAATGCCCCTGGCGCGAACGAACAGTGGCCTCGTCGTGGCGATCCAGATCGAGACTCTGCAGCTCGGCATGCACGAGAATGCCGACCCGCCGGGCCGTCTCGCCCGCCCAATCGAATACCACCGGCTCCTCTCGCGGTAGAGCGGCAAGCGGCAGATCGGCCTGCAGCGGAACCAGCCGGCGCGGTGCCCAACCGTGAGGAACCCGCCGCAGCGGACCGCCGCGCAACCCCGCCAGATCTTCATCGGACTCGGCATCCGTGGCCGGCTCGCGGATCGCGAAGCTCGCGCTTTGCGTCGGCCACAGCACCCGGAGCAAGCTCCCTTTGAACGGCAACCAGGGCTTTGCGTCGTCCGCCGGGCGCGCCTCTGCGTTGCTCGCCGGCTGTTCGGCCTCCTCTGCAGCCTCGATGGGCTCATCGAACCCGTCCGGGTCAACGCGCAAACCGACTGTCGCGGTCAGATGGAGCTGATGCTTCGCGCGGGTGCAGGCGACGTACAAGAGACGCTCGGCCTCGAGGTGCGCGGATTCGTATGCTTGCCGGCGCAAGAAAGCGAACAGCGCGCGTCCATTATCGCGGTCCGCGATCGGCGGCCGGGCCGCCATCACGAGGCCGTCCCGGTCGCGACGCGCGAAGGGATGCATCAGCAGCATGGGGCCGCCGGCCACGCGGTTATGCCGGTGCAAGGCGGGCACGATGACGCAATCGAACTCGAGGCCCTTGGCCTTGTGGATGGTCATGATCTCCACGCCGCATTCGCCGCCATCGTCTGCGTAGAGATCCGCAAACCTTTGCGCGAGCGCCGCGGGATCGGGCAGACCCTGCCGTTCGAGTTCCCGCAAGCGCGCGAACACGGCCTTTACCTGATTGAGCTCGCGCGCATCGGCCGCGCAGCTCGGGCCCCCCAAGGCGAGCCAAGTGCGTTCAACCCAGCGCGCGATGCGCGTATGCGTCTGCACTTTGAGCGCCTCATCGAGCACGCCGCGTAACCGCGCGCACCGGGTCCGTCCGTCATCGCTCAAGCGGTCGAGGACCGCCGGATCGTGCAGCGCATCCCAAATGAGGGACTGCGAACGGCCGATCACCAAGAGATCGCTCAGCGTGAGACCGCACCAGGGCGCCCGCAGGATGGCGAGCCACGCAATCCGGTCGCCCAGGTGCAACAGCGCGCAGATGAGCATCACCGCATCGCGGACCGCAGGTCGATCTTGCAACGGCTCGATCTCGACCGCACGGAAGGCAGCGCCCTGGGCGCGCAGTGCGTGGGCGATTTCGCGCGCATGGGTGCGCGCGCGCACCAGGATGGCGATGCGCCAATCGGGATGACGCTCGCGGCACTGCGCGACCGTGTGCGCGACGGCGTTAGCCTCATCGGCGACGCTTGCGAATCCGCGCAAGCTCACGCAGGCCTCGCCCTCCACGCTCGGCCGCAATGGCCGGCGCGCTCGGGCGGAACGCGATTGCGCCGCGCTCCCGATCGTCGCTGCGCGGCAGGATCTGCTCGAAGCAGCGGTTCACCCAGGTCACCAGCGCCGGATCCGATCGAAAATTGGAGCTAAGGCGCTGGACCTCGAACTGGACGGCGCCGAGCCCGTTCTCCGCCAGGTCGAGAAATGCCCGCACCTCAGCCTGGCGAAAACCGTAGATCGATTGCATCGGATCGCCCACGCAGAAGACGCTCCGCCCATCGTCCCGCTGCCATCCGGCGGTGAGCTGCTCCACCAGATCGAGTTGCGTCGCCGAAGTGTCCTGGAACTCGTCGAGCAGGAGATGTTGCAGCCGATAATCGAGTCGCAGGCTCAAGTCGGTGGGCGCCTCGGAGGTTCCGAGCGCGCGCAGCGCCGTCATCGAAACGGCCGGAAAGTCCACCGTTCCTTTTTCCCGAAACACCCCGTCGAGCGCCGCCGCGGCGAGCACCAGAACTTGGGCGACGTCGCGCACTCGCTCCCATTCCGAATCGTCGTAGCGCGGTTCCGGGAGATCGCGAACAGTGCAGAGGGCGGCCATGACGTCCTCCGCGTTGTCACCTCGCTCGAGCTCTTCGAGCAATGCATGCGTGACTCCTTTCTCCGCGCATGCAGGCGGGAAGCCGAGGTTCTTGTCGACCTTCTTGCGAAACTTGCCGTCGGCTCTCAGCAGCACGAGCGCTACGGCGCGCCAGCGGCCGAGGTCTCGAAGCTCGGCGCCGAGAGGAGATGCATCGGCCTCCCAGGGGATGAAATCCGCCCGTGTCCCACCGAGATTTCGCGCGGCGGCACGCAGACACGGCCCCAATGCCGCCAACAGCTCCCCGCCCACGATACCTCGAACTCTCATGAGCTCGCGCTTCACGAGCAGCCCCAGATCCTCATCGAACAGCGCGCGCACGTGCGCAAGCTGACCCTCGTCCATCTCGACGGCGGCATGCAGGCGACCGACTAAAAATGGCAGCCAGCGGTCCCGCTGCGGCAACATCGCGACGATCAACTCGATCAGAGGCCCCCAGCGTTGATCGCCCACCGCGAGCACACGCTCCACGGCCTTGCCGAAATTGTCGGCCTCGATCGTGCAGCAGCGCGCGTCGCGCGGCTTCCTCGTACAGCGGCCTCGCGTTGTCGATGAGCGTGAGCCGGCCTCCCGCGCCGGAGATGATGGGCAATTGCGCCGCCAGCCAGGCGTTGAACGAATCGATGGTCTCGATGCGCAGCCGCGACGGATGCCGGCCCAGGTCGATGCCAAGAGCGCGCAGATGGCGGCGCGCGGCCACGGCGAGCTCCCAGGTTTGGCGATTGAGAGTCGGGGGGCACTGCGCCAAGCGGCCGGCCTCGAGGGCGCCGATCACCCGGGCGCGCATCTCCTCGGCGGCGCGACGGGTGAAGGTCAGCGCAAGAATGCGCTCCGGTGCGTCGACCGTCGCGAGCAGCCGCAGGTAGCGCTGCGCGAGCAACGTCGTCTTGCCGCTGCCCGCCGGCGCCTGCACCAGAACCGAGCCGCTCGTCTCCACCGCGCTCGCCCGAGCGCCGGCGTCGGCAATGTCGATCCGCGTCACGAAGTGGCCACGAAAGGCACGAAGGGTTCCAAGGCATCGAGCGTCGATGGCACCCGGCACAACCCTTGCAAATGGCAATACCGGCAGGCGGTGTCTTTGGGCGCAACTTGCGCCGCGCCGCTCGCGAACTCCACCGCGAGACGCTCGACGCGCCGTTCCCACGCCGCGACGAGGTCGGCGAAGCTCGCCATGCCTTCGAGCCGGCTGGCGCGGACGCTCGGGAATATATCGCCACGCCCGGACTCGGCCACGAAACGACACTCCCTCGCGTTCACGCCGCCATAGGCGACCGCGACCAGATCCCTCACGGTGTCGCAGCGCGTATATGGGAAGCTGCGGATTGTCCGGCCGTTCACCCCGCCAATCGGGTTGCACCCACCCGGTCTTGTAATCGATCAGAACGTGCGAGCCGTCCTCGAGACGATCGATGCGATCGATGCGCAGTTTGTAGGTGAGCCCTCCGTGAAGGGCGGTCTCGCCGCTTCCTTCGACGTGCTCCACCTGGAAAGGCGCGCGCTTCGATTCCAGGTCGAGCCAACGCTCGAGCAGCCCCTGCAGACGCGTGCGCTCGCGCTCCGCCCACCGCGCGCCGGGATTGCGCTTCGCGCACTGACCCTCTACCGCGCGCCTGACATGGTCGGCGATCAGCGCCGCAGTTGCCTCGCGCTGCGCGAGGAGATCCTGAAGACTCCGAGAATTGCTTACCTCGGTGAAAATTCCTTGCAGCGCGTCGTGCAGGATCTGGCCGCGCTCACGCTCGTTGAAGCCGGGTTTGGGCTGCTCCAGGACGCAGGCGTCCAGCCGCGTCTCGGCGAAGCCGCGAAACGGACATTGCGATTGAGTCCTGAGCGTCGCAACCCCGTGCGTTCGCTCCTCCAACCCCACGGCCGGAGCACGCTCGTCGAGGAGCTCCTCGAGCACCGGCGCCTCGATTTGCTGGGCCGACCAAAGGGGCGGCGCAGGCGCGGATCCAGTCAACACAGCCGCCGCGGCCGCGGGCACAGACGGAGATGGCGCACGCTCCACGAGCTCGGCGAGCAGCGGACTCGCCGGCACATGGCGGCCCTCTCCGGGGTCTGCGCAACTGAAAACACAAGCGCGCGCGCGCGCCAGCCAGCGTGACTGCATATCCGCAGCGAAGGCGAGCTGCGCCTCGGCGCTTGCGGCGATCACTCCGTGCCGCCGCTGCAATACCGGGGGTATGAGTGGTATCGGATCGACGGGCGGCGGCCAGCGGCTCTCGTCGCAGCCGGTGACCCAAATCCCGTCATAAGCCAGCCAGGGATCGCTCAGCTGGCTGCTCACCCAGACGGGCGGAACGCCGGTCTGTATCTGAAAAAGCGTATCGCGCGCCGCCCGCTCCAGTATGCTTTCGGCGGCGCGGCGCGAGAGATACTCGAACGTTCGATCCCCGAGCGCCAGGGTTTCGAGCAACTCTCGAAACCGGACAGCCGATTGAAACTCGGCGCTCGACCAGCGCGCCCGCAAGGACCACGGCCCCACCTCGAAAGCGTCGATCCAGATCGAGAGCCAGCGGCTCATACGGTGACGTCCCTGCAGCCCCTCGAGAACACGCAGCGCGCCGCCGAGGCGCTCAAGCGCTGCGGGCGGCTCGAGCGTCCGGCCGCGGGCGATGCCCGCGGCGAGATTCAGCCACTCGCGCAGCGTCGCCTCGCTCGGCACCCGGCTCCTGAGCGTCGTGTCGAGTCGCGCCGCCGCGCTCGCTTCGGCGCGCGAAGCCTGCAACTCCGGCGCGCGCAGCAAAGCGCTGAAGCGCTCGAACGGCACGCTGCCGGTCGCCGCCGTGAGGAAGTCGAGCGCCGCACGCACCGGCGCATGGTCGCTGAGGGGCGTGCCCCCCGCGACTGCATAGGGCGCCGGTCCCTCCGACCCTGCCAGGGAAAAGCGCTCCGGAGCGAGTGCGGCGTCGAGCGCATCCACGACCTCCTCGCGGCGCGCCGTCAAATCGCGCAGACTCACCCAGGCACGCAAGGACGAATCCGCCTCCAAGCTCGCGCGCAACCACTCAGCGAGCAAGGCGAGCTCGGTTTCCGCCGAGGCTGCCTGCACTGTTCGCGGGGCGAGGCGCCGGCCGCTCGCGGACGCTGCTTCGGGCAAGAGCGGCGCGCCGGCGTGGCGCTCGAGCCAACGTCTCGCCACCGGCCGCCAGAGCGGACTGTCGATCCATGTCACCGCGGCCTCGCGCGGTGGATCGGTGCGCTCGAGGCCGCCCAGCAGCTCATCGGCACCGATGACTCGCAGCTCTCGACATCTCGACTCGAACGCCGCTCGCCAGGCCTCGAACGCCTGCGTCTCCTCGGTGCCGTAGGCCTCGATTGCGGCGCGCGGAATTCCGTACTCGAACATCGCGCGCCGCGCTCGCTGCGCGGCACGCGCCGCCCCCGTGGGCTCGAGAAATTGCGCGCTCGCCGCGCTCTCGAGCACAACGCGCCGCCAGAGCTCGCGCTCTTCGGCGTCGGACAGGCACCGCGGCAGAGAGGAGTCCACCAGCTGCCGCTCGACGTGCCGGGCTTTCAGCCACGTGCCGAAATCGAGGATCCTGGGAGTCGGCCAGATCTCGTGTCCCGCTTGGCCGTGCGCGCGCTCGACGGCGTCGACCAATGCCGCGGCGAGCTCCGTGCTCGGCGCCAGCACGATGCGTCCCGCAGCGGCGGCTTCGATCAACCGAGAAGGCATGCGCTGCGGCTTAAGGCTTGCCCGCGCCACGGACCAAGGACAAGGTGGGCGCGCCCGACGCGTGGGCGTCGAGCAGCTCCTCGATTCGTGAGAAAACGGTGCCGAGCACTTGCGGCTCGGGCAGGTTGGTGATGCGGAAACAATTGCGGTACGGCACGTTGAAGCTCACGCCCGGAGCCACCAGGACGTGCTTGTTTTCGAGGAGGTCGAGCGCGAATGCTTGATCGTCGAACTCCGGCAGCGCATCGCTCCGCACCTCGACGAAGGCGTAGAGCGCTCCCATGGGACGGGCGAGGCGTAGATATTTGCTGCGCGCCACGGCGTCGAGGATGGCCTGGCGCGATTCATACAAGCGTCCTCCCGGACGGGTCAGCTCACGAATGCTCTGATGGCCGCCGAGCGCGGTCTGCACGGCCCACTGCCCGGGGACGTTGCTGCAGAGTCGCAGTGAGCTCAACAATTCGAGACCGTGCAGATAATCCGTGGAGTTCTCCGTATCGCCCGAGAATACCGCCCAGCCGACCCGGTAACCGCATGCGCGGTAGACCTTGGACAGACCGCTCATCGTGCAGCAGAGCGTCCCCTGCACGAGCGTCGCCATCGGCACGAACTCGGCGTCGTCGTAAAGAATCTGGTCATAGATCTCGTCCGACAGCACCACCAGACGCTGCTTCTCGGCAAGGCGCGCGATCGCCTCGAGCACGTTGCGGGGATACACCGCGCCGGTGGGATTGTTGGGGTTGACCACGACGATGGCGCGCGTGCGCGGCGTGAGGAGCGATTCGATCTCATCCGGGTCGGGAATGAAGCGCTGCTCGGCGCGGCAGGGATAGTGCACGGCGCGGCCGCCATTCAGGTTGACCGCCGCGGTCCACAACGGGTAATCCGGACTCGGCACCAACACCTCGTCACCCGGGTTCAAGAGCGCCCGTAGGCTTAAGTCGATGAGCTCGCTCACGCCGTTGCCGATGAACACTTCCTCGGCCGTGACTCCTTTGACGCCGCGCTCCTGTTGCTGCATGACGACGGCTTCCCGGGCGGGGAATATCCCCTTCTGATGCACGTATCCCTCGCTCATGCGCAGATTCTCGATCATCGCAAGACGCATGGTCTCGGGCGTGCGAAATCCGAAGGCGTAGGGATTGCCGATGTTGAGGGAGACGACGTCGTATCCCAGACGCTCCATATCGAGCGCACGGCGTGCGAGCTTGCCGCGAATTTCGTAGCGAACGTGCGCGAGCCCCGCGCTCGCCTGCAACGGGCGCCGTTGGCTCATCGATCGGCCCGTGCGCGGGCTCGCTGGGTTGCGATGCTCATCGCTGCCAAGAATACACGAGCTCGACGCGGCGGTGGCAGGCGACGGCGTGCTCCGCCGCCGCCGGCTCGAGCACAGGCACGGCCTGCTCGCAAACCGCCTGCGCCAGCTCGCACCGTCCTCGATAGGCACAGCCGCCGCGCACCTCGGCCTCGTTCGCGCCGCGGGCTCTCTCGCGGGGCTCGCCCGGCGGCTGCAACGCCGCCGCCGGATCCGGTACCGCGGCGAGCAGTGCACGGGTGTAAGGGTGCAAGGGCGCGGCGAACAATTCCTCGCGGGTCGCGGTCTCGACGATACGGCCGCCGTACATGACCATGACGCGATCGCTCAGATGCCTCACGACCGCGAGGTTGTGACTGATGAAGAGCATCGCGGTCTTGAGGTCGCGCTGCAAATCGCTCAGCAGATTGACGATTTGTCCCTGAATGGAGACGTCCAGCGAGCTCACCGGCTCGTCGCACACCAGCAACTGCGGCTGCGGCATCATCGCTCGCGCGATGCCGATCCGCTGGCATTGTCCGCCGCTGAACTCGTGCGGATAGCGCCCCGCCACCGCGGGCGAGAGGCCGACCCGCTCGAGCATCTCGGCGACGCGCTTCGCCCTCGCCTGCTTCGTAAGCTGCGGCTCGAAAATCTCGAGAGGCTCCGCCAACGTCTCGCCGACGGTCATGCGCGGATCGAGGCTCGCCAGCGGATCCTGAAAGACCATTTGCAGATCGCGCCGCCGCCGGCGCAACGCCGCACCCTTGTAGCGGAGCAGGTCCGTACCCCGCCAGCTCACCGTGCCGCGCACCACCGGCACCAGACGCAACAGCGCGCGCGCGAGCGTCGACTTGCCGGATCCCGACTCTCCGACGAGTCCCAGAACTTCTCCCGGTGCGATCTCGAAGCTGACATCGTCCACCGCCGCTCGGCCCTCGTATTCAACGCCCAGCCCCCTTACCTCGAGCAAGCTCTCGTTGCAGGAGCTCATGGCGAGAGCGGATGGTGGCATGCGACCTGACAGAGCTCGTCGATGCGCGCCAGAGGGGGCCGTTGCTCGCGGCAGCGGTCGCTGACGCGTGGACAGCGCGGCGCGAAGGCACAGCCGATCTCCGGCTCGCTGGGGTTCGGCGGCTGACCGTTGAGGCACGGCATGCGATCGCGACGCGGCTGATGCAGGCTCGGTGCGCATTGAGTCAGGAGCGCGGTGTACGGATGGCGCGGGGCGCGCAGGAGCTCGCGCATGGGCGCGCTTTCGACCACCCGGCCGGCGTACATGACCACGATGCGCTCGGCAATGCCGGCCACGACGCCGAGGTCATGGCTGATGAGCACGATGGACGTGCCGAATTGCGCGCGCATATCGCGCAGCAATGCCAGGATCTGCGCCTGCACGGTCACATCGAGAGCGCTGGTGGGCTCGTCGGCGATCACCAGCCGGGGCTCGCACATCAGGCTCATGGCGATCATCACGCGCTGGCGCATCCCGCCCGACAACTCGTGCGGGTACTGCACGCATGCGGCGCTCTGCATCGGACACGTGCACGCGCTCGAGCATATCGAGCGCGCTGCGCTCTGCCTCGCTCCACGTGGCCGCGGCGTGATGCACCAGCACTTCGGCGAGCTGCACGCCGATCCTTACGTGCGGAGTGAGCGAGGTCATCGGATCCTGAAAGACCATCGAGAGCTTCGAGCCGCGAATCCGATTGAGCGCCGCAGCGGGTAGGCCAAGCAGCTCCGTGCCCTCGAAACGCACGCTCCCTGCGATGCGCGCGTTGCTCGCGAGAAGTCCGAGAGCGGCGAGAAACAGCTGAGATTTGCCCGAGCCTGACTCCCCCACGACACCGAAGCATTCGCCCGCGGACACCTCGAGGGACACGTCGCGAACCGCCGCGATCGCCGCGCCGTCGACGCCGTAGCTCACCTTGAGCGCGTCGATGCGCAAGATCGGCGGCTCGGGCGCAGGCACAGCGGCGCTCATCCGGGCTCCCGCACGTCGAGGGCGTCGCGCAGTCCGTCGCCGAGCACGTTCAATGAAATGAGCAACAGTGCGAGAAAAATGCCGGGCGCGAGCAAAATCCAGGGCGCCGCCTCGATCTCCCCCGCCCCTTCGGCGATGAGCGTCCCGAGACTCGCATGCGGCTCCTGGGTACCGAGGCCGAGGAAGCTCAAGAAGCTCTCGAACAGAATGATCTGCGGCACCATGAGCGTCGCATAGACCGCTACCGGACCGAGCACATTGGGCACGACGTGTTTGATCGATGACGTGCGCCGGACTCGCCGCCCGAAGCGACCGCGGCCTCGATGAATTCCCGCCGCCGCATGCTCAGGGTCTGGCCGCGCACGATGCGCGCCATGGTGAGCCAGCTGACGGCGACCACGGAGGCGTACAGCACGTAGCTGTTCCGTCCGAGGATCACGGTCAGGAAGATCACGAAAAAGACCAGCGGCAGTCCGCTCAGGATCTCGATGATGCGCATCATGAGATAATCCGCGCGTCCGCCCACGTATCCTGCGATGGTGCCGAAACCCAGACCGAGAGTGAGGCTGACAGCGCCCGCCACCAGGCCGACGGCCATGGATGTGCGCGCACCCTCGAACGTGCGCACGAACAAGTCGCGACCGAGGCGATCCGTTCCGAACCAGTGCGCGTGCACCACGCCGGGAGCGGTTGCGACCTGCGACCAGTCGAGCGTCTCGATCGAATTCGGATTGAGCGCCGGTGCCGCGAGCGCGAGCAACACGAGGATTGCGATCACGGCAAGCGCGACCACCGCTGCGGGGTTGGCACGCAATCGCTGACCGGCCCCGCGCCACAAGGTGGCGGTCATCGTGCGAATCTGACCCGCGGGTCGAGCCAGGCGTGCAGCAGGTCGACGACCAGACCCATGCCGATGAGCACGCTGGAATACAGAATGACCATGCCGAGCACCAGCGTGTAGTCGCGATTCAATGCCCCTTGCACCAGGTACCGGCCGACGCCCGGTAAGCCCGCGATCGATTCGACCACCAGCGATCCTGTCATGATGTTGGCGACCGCCGGTGCGAGGTAACCCGCCACCGGCACGAGGGCCGGGCGCAAGGCATGGCGGCCCAGAATGGTCCGCAGCGGCAGGCCCTTCGCAACGGCCGTGCGGATGAACGGACTGCTCAGCGTCTCGAGCATTCCGCCGCGCGTGAGCCGCGCGATGTAGGCGAGCGGCGATAGCGATAGAGCGATGACGGGCAACACCAGATAGCGGATCGACCCCGGCTCCCAACCGGCGACCGGCAGCCAGTGGAGCGCGATGCCGAATATGAGGCCGAGCAGCGGCAACACGACGAACGGCGGTACCGCAATACCGAGCACCGCGAGCGATACCGCTACATAGTCCGTCGCGGAGTGCCGGTGCAGTGCGGCGAGGGTGCCGAGGGGAATACCGACCGCGAGCGCGAGCGCGAGCGCGAGCGTGCCGAGCTCGAGCGTCACGGGCAGGCCCTGTGCGATCAGCTCGCGCACGGTGAAATCCTTGTACCTGAACGAGGGCCCGAAATCGCCGTGGACCACTCCACGCAAGTAGCGCGTGTATTGCACCCACACGGGCTGATCCAGCCCGTACGCACGTTGCAAGTTGGCCATGATTTCCGGCGGCAACGCGCGCTCCTCGTCGAAGGGTCCGCCGGGAGCCCATCGGGTGATGAAAAAACTCAAGGTGACGATGATGAACAGCGTCGGAATCGCGGCTCCCAGACGCTTGAGAAAGTAGCGCGGCATTGCTGGCCGAATCCTAGCCCTTGACCACGAGGTGGACAAGTGCCGGCACGGTCCTTAAAATATCCCCTTCACCTGTCGAGGTTACATGGAATCCACACGTCCCATACGTGCGCTGATGCGCGGCCTGGATGCGCTCACGGTACTGAACACACGCGACGGCGCGACAGTATCGGAGATCGCTCACGAGATCCGCCTCCCGCGTACCACCGTATACCGCATTCTCGAGACCCTGTGCAGTGCGGGATTCGTCTTTCGCGATGAGAGCGACGATCGCTACCGGCTCACGATCATGGTGCGCTCGCTGAGCGAGGGTTTCGACGACGATGCCTGGGTCTCACGTATCGCGAAACCACTGATCGAGGAGCTGGGCCGCGAACTCGTGTGGCCGGTGTCCCTCGCGACCCTCTCCGGCACCAGCCTGGTGGTGCGCGAGGCGACCGATCATTCGAGTCCCCTCGCCGTGGATCGATATTCGGCGGGCCATCGCCTCCCGCTCCTTTCGAGCGCCTGCGGACGGGTGTATCTGAGCTTCGGCCCGGTCGCCGAACGCGACACGCTCATCGACATCCTGGCGCGCTCCGGCAAGGATGAGGACCGCCTGGCGCGCGCCCCCCGCGCCGATCTGCAGCGCATCCTCGCCGAGATCAAGACGCAGGGTTATGCCGTGACCTCGCGCACCCGCCGGCTGATCGAGGAAATCAGCTTGAGCGTGCCGGTGATGAGCGGTGAGCGCATACTTTCCTGCCTGACGGTGCGATTCACGGCGACGGCCGTGCCGCTCAAGACGGCGCTCGAGCGTTTCCTGCCGCGGCTGAAAGTTTACGCGGGCAGGATCAGCCATTCATTCGTCGAAGTTAAGGCCGAGGCGCAAAAAGGTGCGCCGGAACGGTCTGCCTAAGGAGCGTTGATGCAAAAAATCATGGTGTGTATGAAGCGCGTGGTCGACTACAACGTGCGCGTGCGGGTCAAGCCCGACGGCAGCGGGGTCATGCTCGACGGCGTCAAGATGAGCCTCAATCCGTTCGACGAGATCGCCCTCGAGGAGGCTCTGCGCATCAAGGAACGCGTCGGCAACATCGAGGTGCTGGCCGTGAGCATCGGCGTCGCCGACACCCAGCAGCAGCTGCGCACCGCCCTCGCCATGGGCGCCGACCGGGCCGTTCTGGTGCAAACCGACGCGGCGGTCGAGCCGCTGATTGCGGCGCAGACGTTTCTCGCGCTGGTGAAAAAGGAAAACCCGGACCTCGTCTTACTCGGCAAGCAGGCGATCGACGACGACGCCAACCAGACCGGACAGATGCTCGCGGCGCTCTGGGATCGGCCGCAGGCCACCTACGCCTCGAAGGTCGAGATCAACGGTGGCAAGGTGCAGGTGACGCGCGAAGTCGACGCCGGACTCGAGACCATCGAAGTCGACCTGCCCGCCGTCATCACCGTGGACCTGCGGCTCAACGAGCCGCGCTACGTGAAGCTACCCGACATCATGAAGGCCAAGAAGAAGCCGCTCGAGGTGACCTCGCTCGATGCGCTCGGCGTCGCCGCCGGACAACTCATCAAGATGGTAAAAACCGACCCTCCGCCGCAGCGCCAGAAAGGCGTGATAGTGAAGGATGTCGCGGAACTCGTCGATGTGCTCAAGAAGAAGGGTTTGATCTAATGCACAAGATACTCATCATCGGTGAACACGACGGCAAGACGCTCAATCCGGCGACCGCCAAGTGCGTCACCTGCGCGAAAGCCATTCCAGACTCCGAGATCACCATTGCGCTGCTCGGGGCTGACACCGCGAGCGTCGCCTCGCAAGCGGCCGCGCTTTCCGGCGTGAAATCCGTGCTGCGCGTCGATCGAGCCGAGAATGCGCATCCGCTGGCCGCGACGTTCGCGCCGCAGATCGTCGCCCTCGCCGCGGATTACAGCCATTTGTTCGGCCCCTCGACGAGCTTCGGCAAGGATTTGATGCCGCGCGTGGCGGCACTGCTCGGCGTGCCGCAGGTGAGCGACCTGATGGCGGTCGAGAGCGCCTATCGCTTTCGCCGGCCGATTTACGCCGGCAATGCCATCGTGACCGTCGAGGCCGATGCCGCGCGCAAGCTCGTGGCAACGGTGCGCGTGGCATCGTTCGAGGCCGCCGGCACGGGTGGCAGCGCCGCCATCGACTCGAAGAGTCCGAGTGTCGCCCTGCCCTCGCATACCCGCTACGTCGGCGCAAAGTCGGGCTCGACCGACCGGCCCGATCTGCAGACCGCCTCCAAGGTGGTGTCGGGCGGCCGCGCCCTCGGCAGTGCGGAGAACTTCAAGCTGCTGTTCAGCTTCGCCGACAAGATCGGCGCAGCGGTCGGCGCCTCGCGAGCGGCGGTCGACGCCGGCTATGCTCCCAACGAGATGCAAGTGGGCCAGACCGGCAAGATCATCTCGCCCGAGATGTACATCGCCGTCGGCATCTCCGGGGCGATTCAGCACCTCACCGGCATCAAGGACGCGCGCACCATCGTGGCGATCAACAAAGACGCCGAAGCGCCGATTTTCGAAGTGGCCGACGTCGGGCTGGTGGGAGATCTGTTTCAGATCGTCCCGGAGCTCGAGAAGCTCGTCGGGAAATAGGGGGCGCCCAGTCCGGGGCGCGCAGCCCGGAGCGCAGCCGCGGCCGTCCTACCCGAGAGCCGTCGCAGCCTCCTCGAGGGCAGCGACGAGCCGGTCGGCATGCTCGGGACGAAACGGCATCGGCGGCCGCAGCTTGAGCACGCTCGCGTCGGGGCCCTCATAGCCGATCAGCACGCGCGCCTCGGCGGCGAGCCGATTGATGATGCGTTTCGCGCCCTGCCGCGGCGTACCCGCTGCGCTCTCCTTGACCTCGAGTCCCAGCAACAGACCCGTGCCGCGCACCGCTCCGAGGCACGGATAACGGCTCGCGAGCGCGCCGAGCCGACCGCGCAGATACCGGCCGGTCTCCGCGGCGTTCGCCTGTAGTCGCTCCCCCTCGAGCACGTCGAGCACAGCGAGCGCCGCCGACGCCGCCACGGCGTTGCCCCCGAAAGTGGAGAAAAACCCGTATTTTTTCTGGAAGGCCTCGATCAGCTCGCGGCGCGCCACCACGACCCCCATGGGGTAGCCATTGGCCACGGGCTTGCCGAGCGTCACGATATCGGGCTCGAGCCCACGCCGCTCGAAGCCCCAGAAATGCGAGCCGCAGCGAGCGAGCCCGTATTGCACCTCGTCGGCGACGATGAGCGCCCCCGCCTCGCGCAGTCGCGCCGAGATCCCAACGCTCCACAGCGGCGGCGGATCGAAGATGCCCGAGCTGGTGATGGCCGTATCGACGAAAAAGGCCGCCGGCGCGTGGCCACGCTCGGCGAGGACGGCGACGGCGCGATCCACGTCGCGCTGCGCGGCCTCGAGCGCTTCTCGCGGCAGCTCATCGTCCAGGTTAAGGCCATACGGCGGAGCGGCCAGGGTCACGACCCGAGCATCTCGCGGTTGTCCGGTGCTCGGCGTCAGCGCCGCCACGGCGTCCGTGATGCCGTGATAAGCGTGCGCCATGACGATGCCGCCGCTGCGTCCTGTCGCGAATTGCGCCAGGCGCCACGCGACATCGTTCGCCTCGCTGCCGGAATTGACGAACATGCACGCATCGAGATGCGCGGGCATCGTCGCGGTGAGGCGTTCCGCGTACTCGAGAATCTGCGCGTGCAGATAGCGCGTGTGCGTCGCGAGGAGCGCCGTTTGCTTCTGGATTGCGGCCACGACTTGGGGATGGGTATGCCCGACGTGCGGCACGTTGTTGTAGACATCGAGGTAGGCGAGCCCCCGCGCGTCGTACAGCCACACCCCGGAGCCGCGCACGATGTGCAGCGGCCGCTCGTAGAAGAGCTCCGCGCCCGCGCCGAGGAGGCGATGCCGCCGCGCCAGCGGCACGGGCTCGTAGGCCGGCCCCGCATCGTCCTTGAGCGCTCGGCGCCAGCTCTCGGTCAACGCCTCGCGACCGGCCTCCTGCAAACGCGCCATCGAGCGTGCAGTGGGGGCGATCGACCCCGCGAGCGCCCGCGCGCCCTCGGCATCGTGGCGGGCCCGCCAGGCATGCACCAGGATCGAGGCCGAATGGCGGCCCAGAATGAGGTCATAGAGCAGCTCCAGCTCGGCCGCCTCGAGGGGTGTCCGCCGGGCATATCCGCTGAGCAGAAGTGGCAGGAGCTCCATCGACACCCGCTCTTCGGCGAGCAGCTCCGACATGGCGACGGCCGGCTCGAGCACCCGCGGGGCGTGCACCATGTCCCCGAAGTCCAGGACGCCGCTGATCCCGCTCGAGCTCGGATCGACCAAGACGTTGTGAGCATGGCAGTCGCCATGGATTGCCTGGCTGCGTAGCGAGCGCAAGGCGGGAAGGCGCTCTTTGAGCGCAGCTGCGGCGTCTTGCACGCTGCGCCGCAAGTCGGGCGACTCGATATAAGCGGCATGCTCGATGAGCTCCGGCAGGCGCCTGACGTCCCAGGCCAGGCGCTGACCGAGTCCTGGGTGAAAGAAGCCTTGGAGTGCCGCGTCCAGCCGTGCGAGCGTGCGCCCTAGATTCTCGAGGAGCGGGGCATCGGGCAGGCGGCTGGCGAGCAATTCGCCCGGCAGGTAGCCCATCAAGCAGGTTGCGTAGCTCCCCTCGCGACCGGCGACCGTGCCGATTTCCCCGCCCAACGCCGTGGGATAGACGCGCGGTACCGGCAAGGCAGGATCCTGCTCGGCGAGGTGCTCGAGCACCCGCAGCTGGCAGTCGGTCGCCTCCGGACTCGAATTGAAATCCAGGATTTTGAGCACGAAGTCCCGCCGGTCGGCGGTGTGCAGATGAAAGTTGCGGTCGCGCTCGCCGGGCAGCGAGCGCACCGACACGCCAAGCCCGTACGTATCGCGCGCGATGCGCTCGACTTGCGCCTCCGTGAAGACCGGCGGAGAAGTCCGCAGGGCGAGCAAAGCGTCAGCGCGCTAGAGTTGCTTCAAGACGTAATCGGCGGCCGATACCTTGAACTCGCCCGGCGCCTCGACGTCGACGTGCTGTGCGGTGCCATCCTTGACGATGATGGCGAAGCGCTGGCCGCGCGTTCCCATGCCGAAGCCCGAAGCGTTCAACTCCAGCCCCAGCGCCTTGGCGTACTCCGCGTTGCCATCGGCGAGCATCAGGATCTTGTCTCCAACGTTGCTCGACTTGCCCCAAGCGTTCATCACGAAAACGTCGTTGACCGCGGTGCACGCGATGGTGTCCACGCCCTTCGCCTTGATCTTGTCGGCAAGCTCCACGAAGCCCGGCAAGTGCTTCGCATCGCAGGTCGGCGTGAAAGCGCCGGGAACCGAGAAGAACACCACCGTCTTGCCCTTGAAGAGCTCATCGGTCGTGATTTTCTGGGGGCCGTCCTTGGTCATGCGGGTGAACTTGCCCTCAGGCATCTTGTCGCCGGCTTTGATCGTCATGGGATTGCTCCTGAAAGTTACTCTCAGCTCGCCGCCGGCATGCCGAGGGTGGCGCCGTACAGCTCCCACACCTTCAGCACACGAGGACCGATGTTGGGTACGCTCTTGAGGTTCGCGATCGCCTTTTTCGCCTCCGCATAGTTCTTGAGCTGCGCATCGCTGAGGGCCTGGTAGACATAGGCCTCGTCCTGATGCTTGATATTGCCCTTCTGCAGCCCCTGCGCGATGGCATCCGCGGCCTTCTGGTAATCGCCGAAGCCGTAATAAACCTCACCCAGCTTCACGCTGAGCTCACCCGCGGCACTCTTCCCGGCCTCGGCCTCCTGCTGCGGCAAGCCCTTCTTGTCCGCATCGGCCCGATCCTGCAGCGACTTGAGCAAGCGCGCGGTGCGCTCCTTGTGCTCATCCTTGACGATGCCGTTCGACATCGCCTTGCTGAGCACGGCCGCCGCCTCGCCGGGCAGCGCGGCATCGCCGAGGAGCTGCGCCATCTCGATGTAATCGGTATCGGCGTTCATCGCGTTGGTGTTGTACATGACGCGGTAGATCATCAAAAGGTTGTGATCGTCCCGCTCATCCTGGCGCTCGAGCCGCAGGAACGTATTCCAGTACGTCGTCTTGTTGGTCAGCTTGATCAGATCCACCAATGGGCCTTCCATGCCCGCGGTATCTCCGGCGTCCGATGCGCACTGCAGCTTGAACTGGTAGGTGTTCTCCTTGGGCGTCTCGCCGGCCTTCTTGGAGGCAGCCAACGACTTGTCCGCCCACGCAACCGTGTTCTTGCAATCCTTCTGCAGGTAATAGAGCTGCGCCATGATATTAAAGTCATCCGGCGTTGCGGTCGGTGACTCGGTGACCTGCTTGCCGTACTCGATCGCTTTCGCGTATTGCTGATTCTGCGCAGCCACGCGGAAGAGCAGCTTGGTGGTCCTCGCGGTCTCCTCCGGCGTGTATTGGCCCGCCGCGAGCGCCGCCTCGTAGTCCGCCTCGGCTTCCTTGTACTTGGTCAGCTTGAATTCGGCGTATCCCTTCAAATCGTGGATCTTGAATTTGTCGAAGGCGGTGATGCCGGATTTACCTTCCGGCCTCGTCCAGCGATTCTGAGCGCTTCCGCCCACTGCCCTGCCTGCAAGGCTTTTTGCGCAGCCGTCATCTCCTTGCCGATGGTGTGGCTGACTTCCTGCTTCTTGGTCTCGGCCGCAAACGAGCCGGCGGGATGCAGCGCGAGCGCCAGACCCAAGGCCAAAGCGGACCCGACGGCCGCGCAGACTTTTGCAGTGCTCGCATGGATTGTTGTGCTTTGTTTTTTCATCGATAAAATCATGATCACACCTTCAGATCTAATTAGTTATTGGGTGGCGGTGAAACAAACGGCGCGTGAACCCGGAGGGAATCGGGTTGACGCGCCGCAATACCCGCTAGGACCCTATTCAGAAATAGTCGTTGTTGACGAACCCGATCTTCTTCAGGCCCCGATGCTGCAGATCCGCAAGCGTCTGCGCGACGATCTCGTATTTCGCGAACTTGTCGACCGTGATATGCACCTCGGGCTGCGGATCCTTCTGCGCTTCCGTCGCGATATAGCCCTGCAGCGTCGCGCGATCCACCGGCGTTTTGTTCCACAGCAGCGTGCCGTCGAAGTCGATCGACAGGTCGATCACTTCCGGCGGCGGCGGCGGCGCTGAAATTCGGCGGCGGCGGCAACGGATTGTCGATCTTCACCGCATGCGTCTGACTCGGGATCGTGATGATGAAAATGATGAGGAGCACCAGCATGACGTCGATCAACGGCGTCATGTTGATATCCGAATAGGACTGGCCCTCGTTCCCAGCCTACTGCCATCGCCATGCTGAATCGCTCCTATGTCCCGGGGCCGAAATGATCCGGCGTCGTGATGAACGCGACCTTGCGAATACCGATCTGCTGCGTCGCCACGAGCACCTGCCCCACGAACTGATACCGTACGTTCGAATCCCCGCGGATGTGCACCTCGGGCTGCGGCTCCTGCCGCGCGATGCCGCGCAGATGTGCCTTGAGATCATCCGTACCGGTGAGCTTCTGCGTATTCCAGAAGATGTCGCCTTCCTTGTCGACCGCGATCGTGATGTTCTCGGGCTTCGTCTGAGTCGGCAGATTGGTGGCCTTCGGCAGCTGCACCGGCACCTGCTGAATGATGACGCGAATCGTGATGATGAAGATGATGAGGAGCACCAACATCACGTCCACGAGGGGCGTGACGTTGATGTCCGACATCGCTTCGGCTTCTTCACCGCTGCCGATATTCATCGCCATGACGATACCTTCAGCGAGCGGCCACGGGCGAGGGCTTCACCACCGGCGGAGGCGTGCCCCCCTTGTCCATGCCCAAGCCCATCTTCGCGCCGGCGATCAGGTACGCGTGCAGCTCGTGCGTGAAGTGGCTGACGCGCTCCTGCACACCCTTGTTGCGGCGCAGAAGGATGTTGTAGCCGAGCACCGCGGGCACGGCGACCGCCAGACCGATGGCGGTCATGATCAGCGCTTCGCCGACGGGACCCGCCACCTTGTCGATCGACGCCTGGCCCGCGACGCCGATCGCGATCAGCGCGTGGTAGATGCCGATGACGGTGCCGAGCAGGCCGACGAACGGCGCCGTCGCACCGACCGAGGCGAGCACGGGCAGGCCCGATTGCATGCGGCTGATCACGGTGTCCGCCGTTCTCTGCAGCGACTCGGTGATCCACTCGCTGGTGCCGATCGCACCCGAAAGCCGGGTCTTGTTGGTCTCGTGGTATTCGTACGCCTGCTTGCCGGTCTCGGCGAGCGCGCGGAACGGATTCGAGTTGCCCTTCAGCTTGCTGATCGCATCAGTGAGGCTGGAGGAGGACCAGAACTCCCGCTCGGCCGCGATGGCCTGCAGACGCGTGCGGCGCTGGTCGAAGAACTTGGTGATCATGATGAACCATGTCAGGAGCGACATGATCAGCAGAATGACGAGAATCGATCGTGCGATGATGTCGCCATTCGCGATCAGGGCACCAAGGCCATATGGGTTATCAACAGCTGTCTCTTGCATTGACCGATTCCCTCTACATTTAGATTAAGCGTAGTAACAAGCGAGATTCACACCAGAATCGTATTCGTTGAGTCGTAACTATTTCGTGAGCTTCCACACGATGGGCAGCGCGACAGTCGTCTCGACGGGCTTGCCGTCCTCCGTGGCGGGCTTCATGCGCTGATCTTTGCACGCCTTTCAAGCAGGCCTCGTCGAGGCGCGGAAATCCCGACGATTGCTGAATGGACGCATTCGTGATGCGCCCGTCGGCGGCCACCGTCATCGTCACGATGCAACGGCCTTCCTCGCCGGCGCGCTTCGAGGCGTCGGGGTAATAGTCCTCGCCGATGTGCAGCGGATGCTTCGGATCCATCGCGATCGGAGTGCGCGTGTGCTGCACGACCGGCGCCGCCACGGGCGCCGGTGCTCTCTGCACTTGCGTCGTCTCGGTGATCGCGTTGGTCTGCTGCGGTGCTGCCTGGATGTCGACGAATTCCGGCGGCGGCACGAACGGCTTGACCTCTTCGAGCTTCGGCGGCGGCGGCGGCGGCTTGTCGACATCCTTGGGCTTGTCGATCTGCGCGATCTCGACCGGCGGGATGATCTTCTGCACGAGCTTGCCGGCCAGACCGGTATAGAACGCCCAGACGATGCCGACGTGAAGAATGATGACTGCGATGAGCGCCGCGCCTCGCGGCCCCGAAAATATCGACGGTTCTTCGTATTTGTACATAACTCTAGTTCGACACTCGCCCCTAGCTAGTGCTGACACGCCACGCACGCTTTGTGCATGTTGCCACGCGCTTTGAAAAAACGCGCGAGCCGCAGATCGCCCCTATATTCTAGAAGCGTCCTTCAGTCCCTACGGCAAGTAAAGAGCCTGACACATATCCCGCCCGCACTGCAAGCAGGTTTTGGTGCCCTTGCATTACTCAAGATCAGTGACCGCGCCCAGCGATGCACTGCTGACTTGCTTGGCGTACTTCGCCAGCGCGCCGCGGCGCGCATAGGGTTTCGGCGCCCCCCAGGTCTTGCGCCGCCGCTTCAACTCGGCCGCCGCGACATGCAAAGTGATTTCACGACGCTCTGCATCAATCGTGATTTCGTCGCCGTTCTTGACGAGCGCGATGGGACCGCCGAGCGCCGCTTCCGGCGATACGTGACCGACCACGAAGCCGTGGCTGCCGCCGGAAAACCGCCCGTCGGTGATGAGCGCGACGCTGTTGCCCAGACCCTTGCCGACGATGGCGCCGGTCGGACTCAGCATCTCGCGCATTCCCGGGCCGCCTTTCGGACCCTCGTAGCGGATCACCACCACATCGCCCGCCTTGACCTTGCCGTCGAGAATTCCCTCGATCGAGGCCTCCTCGGAATCGAACACCCGCGCCCGGCCCGTGAAGCGTAAGCCCTCTTTTCCGGTAATTTTTGCAACCGCGCCCTCCGGCGCGAGGTTGCCGTACAGCACGACCAGATGACTGTCCTTCTTGATGGGGTCCTCCAGCGGCTGCACGATGTCCTGCCCCGGCGGGTAGGGGGCCACGTCGTGCAGATTCTCCGCGACGCTGGCGCCGGTCACCGTCAGGCAATCGCCGTGCAGTAAGCCCGCTTCGAGCAGCGTTTTCATCAGCGGCCGGATGCCGCCGATCGCGACGAGCTCGGACATCGAGTAGCGTCCGCTCGGGCGCAGATCCGCCAGCACCGGCACGCGCCTGCCGATCCGCGTGAAATCATCGAGTTGCAATTTGACATTTGCCGACGAGGCGATGGCGAGCAAGTGCAGCACGGCATTGGTCGAGCCGCCGAGGGCGATGCTCACGGTGATCGCGTTCTCGAATGCCTTGCGGGTCATGATGTGCCGCGGGCGAATACCGCGCTTGATCAGCTCGACGACGGCCGCGCCCGCATCGGTCGAGTCCGCGCGCTTTTGGTCGGAAACCGCCTCTTGCGCCGAGCTGTTCGGCAGGCTCATGCCGAGCGCCTCGATCGCCGAGGCCATGGTGTTGGCGGTGTACATGCCGGCGCAGGAACCCGGCCCCGGAATCGCCGTACGCTCGATGAACTTGAGCTCGATGTCCGAGACCGTGCCCGCGGCATGTCCGCCGATCGCCTCGAACACCGACACGATGTCGCGCCGGTTCGCGCCGGGCCGGATGGTGCCGCCGTACACGAACACCGCCGGACGATCGAGACGCGCGAGCGCCATCACGCATCCGGGCATGTTCTTGTCGCAGCCGCCGAAGGCCACCACCCCGTCGAACCCCTGGGCGCCCACCACCGTCTCGATCGAATCGGCGATCACCTCGCGCGACACCAGCGAGTAGCGCATGCCGGGCGTGCCCATCGAGATGCCGTCCGAAACGGTGATGGTGCTGAAGGTCACCGCCTTTGCGCCGTGCGCTTCGACGCCCGCCGCGGCCAAGCGCGCGAGCTCGTCGATGTGCATGTTGCAGGGCGTGAGATTGCTCCAGGTCGAGGCGATGCCCACCTGGGGCTTCTCGAAATCGCCGTCGCCGAATCCCACGGCGTGCAGCATCGCGCGCGCCGGCGCCTGCTTGACGCCGTCGACCACCAAGCGCGAGTACGGCCGGACATCGACGGAATCGCTGGCGGATCGAGTCCTGGAGGCGCGAGCCGTGGACTTCCGCGGGTTTTTCTGCGACATAATCAGACCGTCCCGTAGCGTTCGAGCAAATAACTGTACACGCCGCGCACCGCCTGCGCCTCGGCGCCGACGCCGCGGCCGGGGCGTTCCTTCGGATTCCAGGCATAGAGGTCGAGGTGCATCCACTGCGCGCCCGCCGTGATGAAGCGCTTCAAGAACAGCGCCCCGAAGATCGCGCCCGCGAACCCCGATGAGGCGACGTTGTTCAGGTCCGCGATCTTGCTGCCGAGCTCATCGTCGTAGCCCATCCACAGCGGCATGGGCCACACCGGATCGTGCACCGCGGCGCAGCTGCGCGCGAGATCGGCCGTCAGGGCATCGCTCGTCCCGAAGAGCGCCGGGAGCTCGGGCCCGAGAGCGACGCGGGCGGCGCCGGTCAGCGTCGCGAAATCGATGATGAGATCAGGGCGCTCCGCATCGGCGAGCGCCAGCGCATCGCACAACACCAGCCGGCCTTCCGCATCGGTGTTGCCCACCTCGACGCTGAGGCCCTTTGCGCGTCGCGAGCACATCGCCCGGGCGGTACGCGTTGCCGCCGATCGAGTTCTCCACGATCGGCACGAGCACCTGCAATTCGGCGCGCAAGCCGCGGCTCATGAGCATGTGCGCGAGCGCGAGCGCGACCGCGGCGCCGCCCATGTCCTTCTTCATGAGCGCCATGCCCGAGCTCGGCTTGATGTCGAGGCCGCCGCTGTCGAAGCACACGCCCTTGCCGATCAGGGCCAGGCGCGGCAGTCCCGACCCGCCGCCCCGCGGCGACCAGCGAATCTGCGCCAGGCGCGGCGGCTCGGCGCTCGCCCGGCCGACCGCGTGAATGGCGGGAAAGTTCGCCTCGAGCAGCTCCTCGCCCACCCATTCACGATACTGCGCCTGATGCCGCTCGGCGACGTTGCGGACCGCGGCGGCGAGCTCGACGGGACCGAAGTCGCTGGCCGGCGTGTTGATCCAATCGCGCGCCCAGGTGAGCGCCTCGCCGGCGAGCGTAACGTACGCGCGATCCGCATTCTCCGGCGGCTCGAGCGTCGCGAGACGCTCGGGCTTGGCGGGCCGATAGCGCTCGTAGCGATACGCTCCGTATTCGAACCCGAGACAGATCTGCGTGGCATCGGCGGCGCTCCAGTCCTGCGCCAACCGGTAACGGCGCGGCGGCAGCCGCTCGGGCAGTCCCGCGACGTGCCAGAGCGAGAGCTCGCCCTGACGCTTGCCGAGCCCCGCGATCGCGAGCAGGGCGGCGCCCTGCGTGTCCGGCACGAGCAGTACGCGATGCCTCTCGGCCTTGAATTGATGCTCGCCGAGCCAGGCGACAATGTGCGCGGCTTGTGCGTTCTTCCAGCCCTCGATTTCCTCTTCGTACAAAAGCCACAGCGGAAGCGCGGCGCTACCTTCGACTGACATGAGTTGCTCGATCCTTCGCAACGCGCGAAACCGAAGCGCGCCGGTCCTTGCATGATAAGAGATTCTGTGTTGGTATTTCTGGCTACTTTCACGGAGCTCGCCCATGCGTTTGTACTCACACAAAGACGTCGACAAGAAGGCCTTGCGCGGAGCGCGCATCGCCGTGCTCGGCTACGGAAGCCAGGGCCGCGCGCACGCGCTCAATCTGCGCGACAGCGGTTACGACGTCGTGGTCGGTGTTCGCAAAGGCGACAGCTGGAACAAGGCGAAGAAGGACGGCCTGAAGGTCTCCGAGCCGGCGGCCGCGGTCGCCGGCGCGAAGCTCGTGGCCATGCTCGTTCCCGACATGACGCAAAAGTCGCTGTATCGCGAATTGAAGGCACACATTGCGAAAGGCGCGGCGCTGCTTGTTCGCGCACGGCTTCAACATTCACTTCGCGCAGATCAAGCCGCGCAAGGATCTCGACGTCGTGCTGATCGCGCCGAAAGGACCCGGCGACCTCGTGCGTCGGCAGTATCAGCAAGGCCGCGGCGTGCCGTGCCTGATCGCGGTCGCGCAGGATGCCAGCAAGCACGCCAAGGCGATCGCGCTCGCCTATGCCGACGGCATCGGCGGCACGCGCGGCGGAGTGCTGGAGACCACGTTCGCCGAGGAAACCGAGACGGATCTGTTCGGTGAGCAGGCCGTGCTCTGCGGAGGTGCCACGGAGCTCGTCGTGAAAGGCTACGAGACGCTGGTCGAGGCCGGCTATCAGCCCGCGGTCGCCTACTACGAGTGCCTGCACGAGCTCAAGCTCATCGTCGATCTGCTGCACGAGGGCGGCATCACCAAGATGCACCGCTTCATCAGCGAGACGGCGAAGTACGGGGATCTGACGCGCGGACCGCGAGTGGTGAACAAGGCGACCAAGCGGGAGATGAAGAAAATTCTCTCCGAGATTCAAGACGGCAAGTTCGCGCGGCAGTGGATTTCCGAGACGAAGCGCGGCCGGCGCAAGTACTCCAAGCTCTTGAAGAGCGATCTCAATCATTCCATCGAAAAAATCGGCGCGAAGCTGCGCGCGCGCATGCCCTGGCTCGAGACCGCCAAGGCCTGACGGCTCGCGATGGCTCCGAGCACCCTGTTCGAGAAGATCTGGAAGGCGCATGAGGTCGTGCCGGAGACTGCCGAGACGCCGGCGGTCCTCTACATCGATCTGCATCTCGTGCACGAAGTCACCTCGCCGCAGGCCTTCAGCGCGCTGCGCGCGCTCCGTCTGCCGGTGCGCCGTACGGATCGCACGCTCGCGACCATGGATCACTCGACGCCGACCTTGAGCGACCAGGTGTTCGGCCGGATCCCGATCAAGGTCGATGCCGCCGCGAGACAAGTGCGGCAGCTCGAGCAGAATGCGGCGGAGTTCGGCATGGAGCTGTTCGACCTGAAGGACGCGCGCCGCGGCATCGTACACGTCATCAGCCCGGAGCTCGGCGCGAGCCGACCCGGTATGACCATCGTCTGCGGCGACAGCCACACGAGCACGCACGGCGCCTTCGGCGCCCTCGCCTTCGGCATCGGCAGCACCGAGGTGGGCCACGTGCTCGCCACACAATGCCTCCTGCAGCGCAAGCCCAAGACCTTCGCCGTCAATGTCGAGGGCCGATTGCCGCCGGGAGTCACGGCCAAGGACCTGATCCTCGCCATCATCGGCAAGATCGGTGTCTCCGGAGGCACCGGCCATGTATTCGAGTACCGCGGCTCGACCATCCGCGCGCTCTCCATGGAGGAGCGCATGACGGTGTGCAACATGTCCATCGAAGCCGGTGCGCGCGCCGGCATGATCGCGCCCGACGACACCACGTTCGAGTACTTGCAAGGCCGCCCGCGCGCACCTTCCGGGCGGGACTGGGACTTGGCAGTCGCGCGCTGGGCCGAGCTCGAGAGCGACGCCGGCGCCGTGTTCGACTGCTCCGTCGCTATCGACGCCGGCGCGATCGAGCCCATGATCACCTACGGAACCAACCCCGGCATGGTGGTGCCGATCACGGCATCCATCCCCGATTCCGCAGGCGACGCGATCGCCGACAAGGCGCTCGGCTACATGGGATTCCGCGGCGGCGATGCCATGCTGGGCAAGCCCGTCAACACCGTGTTCATCGGCAGCTGCACCAACGGCCGGCTCGAGGATTTGCGCGCCGCCGCCACGGTGCTCAAGGGCCGCAAGGTCGCGCGCGGGTGTGCACCTGCTCATCGTGCCGGGCTCGCAGCAGGTCAAGCGCGACGCCGAGGCGGCCGGCCTTGCCGAGATCTTCAAGACGGCCGGCGCCGACTGGCGCGAATCCGGCTGCTCGATGTGCCTGGGGATGAACGGCGACACGGTGGCGCCGGGCCAGTATTCGCTCAGCACGAGCAACCGCAATTTCGAAGGCCGGCAAGGCGCGGGCGCGCGCACCCTGCTCGCGAGTCCCCTGACGGCGGCGGCGAGCGCCGTGCGCGGCCGCATCACCGACCCGCGAGAGTTGTTGTGAACCCGGAGCGATCAGCATGCAACCGCTGAGGAGCGTGCGCTCCAAAACCGTGGTGCTGCCCTTCACCAACGTGGACACCGATCAGATCATCCCCGCGCGCTTTCTGACGACCACGACCAAGGAAGGCCTGGGGCGCCAGCTATTCAGCGATTGGCGCTATCGAGCCGACGGCGCGCCCAACCCTGATTTCGTTCTCAATCGGCCCGAGGCGCTGGGCTGCGAGGTGCTCGTGGCGGGCCGCAATTTCGGCTGCGGCTCCTCGCGCGAACACGCGCCGTGGGCGCTCCTCGATTACGGCATCCGCGCGGTGATCAGCACCGAGATCGCGGACATCTTCCGCGGCAACGCCTTGAAGAACGGGCTGTTGCCGGTGACCGTGGATGAGAGCACCGCTGCGTGGCTGCTCGCGCATCCCGGCGCAGCGGTGACCGTCGATCTGGAGACGTCGCGCCTTACGTTGCCGACCGGCTTCTCGATCGAGTTTCACATCGAGGCATTCGCACGCCATTGCCTGCTGCATGGCATCGACGAGCTCGGCTATCTGCGCGGCAAGCTGCCCGAGATCGAGCGCTACGAAGCGATGCACGCGGGCCCTTGAATGCAGGCCCTTGTTGCTGTCACGGCCGGTGACGGCATCGGCACAGAGGTCACCGCCGAGGCGGTCCGCGTGCTCGAGCGGATCGGTGCCCGTTGCGGCCATTCGTTCCGGTTCGAATCCGCGCTGCTGGGCGGAGCGGCCATCGATGCCACGGGCGAGGCGCTCCCTGAGAGCACGCTCGCGCTGTGCCGGCGCGCCGACGCAGTGCTGCTCGGCGCGGTGGGCGGACCCCGGTGGTCCGACCCGAATGCCAAGGTACGGCCCGAGCAGGGGCTGTTGCAGCTGCGCAAGTCCCTCGGACTGTTCGCGAACTTACGCCCCGTAGCGCCCCACCCCGCCTTTCTCGACGCCTCGCCGCTCAAGGCGGAGCTGTTACGTGATGTCGACATCATGGTGGTGCGTGAGCTCACGGGCGGAATCTATTTCGGCGAGAAGCAGCGCTCCGCAACCGAGGCGTTCGACGTGTGCCGATACAACGTCGTCGAGATCGAGCGCGTGGTGCGGGTGGCGGCGCAGATCGCGCGCGAGCGGCGCGGCAAGCTCACCTCGGTCGACAAGGCCAACGTGCTCGAGACCTCGCGATTGTGGCGCTCCGTGGTCGAGCGCATTCTGCCGAGCGAGTTCCCCGACGTGGCCTATGAGCACATGCTGGTGGATTCTGCCGCGATGCACCTTATCAAGCGGCCGCGAGATTTCGACGTGATCGTCACCGAGAACATGTTCGGCGACATCCTCACCGATGAGGCTTCCATGCTCGCCGGGTCGATGGGCCTTTTGCCCTCGGCCTCGCTGCGAGCTTCCCGCGGCGCTCGCGCGCGCGGCACGGGGGGGGCCGCCGCGGGAGAGTCCGGCGGGATCTTCGAGCCCATCCATGGATCCGCGCCCGACATCGCCGGGCGCGGTATCGCCAATCCTTATGCAGCCATCCTCAGCGCGGCCATGCTGCTGCGCTACGCGCTCGGGCTCGATGCCGAGGCGCGCCTCGTCGAGGCGGCCGTCTCGACAGCGATCGATTCGGGCGCGCTGACTGCGGACCTCGCTCCGCGTGGAGCGGCCTCGGTCACGACCCGTGACGCCGCAGCGGCAGTTCTGGCTGCGCTTTAGCCGCACGCGTTAAAGCGGCGGCGATGTCCGCCACCAGATCTCCCGCATCCTCGATTCCGACCGAGACCCGCAGCAAGCCTGCGCCGATGCCGGCCTTCAATCGCGCGGACTCTTCCATGCCCGCATGAGTCATGCTCGCCGGATGCGAGATCAGGCTCTCGACGCCGCCCAAGGATTCGGCGAGCGTGAAGCACTCGAGTCCCTCGAGGAACGCCGCGACCGCCGGCTCGCCGCCCTGGAGCTCGAAGCTCAGCATCGCGCCGAAGCTCGATTGTTGCCGCCGTGCGATGTCGTGCCCCGGATGATCGGCGAGACCCGGATAAAATACCTGGCGCACCGCCGGGTGACGCCGCAGGCATTCGACCACCTCGGCCGCATTCGCCGCGTGCACCGCCATGCGCGCGTGCAAGGTGCGCAGGCCGCGCAAGCTCAGAAAACTGTCGAACGGGGAACCGGTCACGCCGATGGCGTTCGCCCACCAGGCGAGGTTTTGCGCGAGCTCGGCCGTGGCCGCGATGACGGCGCCGCCCACCACATCGCTGTGGCCGTTCAGGTATTTGGTCGTCGAATGCACGACGAGATCCGCTCCGAGTGCGAGCGGCTGCTGCCAAAGAGGCGACAAGAACGTGTTGTCCGCCGCCACCAGCGCGCCGGCTGCATGCGCCGCCTGGGCAATTGCGTGAATGTCCACCACCCGCACCAGCGGATTGCTCGGGGTCTCGATCCACACGAGCTCGGGCCTTCCGGCGAGGGCCGCGGACAGCGCGTCCGCGTCACTCTGATCGACGAAGTCGGCGACCAGCTTCCCTTGTGCGTGCAGTGCGGCGAGCAGTCGGTAGGTGCCGCCGTAGCAGTCGTGCGGCGCGAGGACGCGCGCGCCCTGCGGGAGCGTCGCCAGCACGAGCGTGATCGCCGCGAGCCCGGTGCAGGTGACCACGCCTCCGGCGCCGCCCTCGAGATCGGTGAGCGCGACGGCCAGCTGATCGCGCGTCGGGTTGCCGGAGCGCGAGTAATCGTACTTGCGCGGCTTGCGGTAAGCCTCGAAGGCGAAGTTCGACGACAGGTAAATCGGCGGCACCACGGAGCCGTGCTGCGCGTCCGATTCGAGGCCCGCCCGCACCGAGCGTGTGGACAATGCTTTGCGGGGTTTTTCTTTACTCATAGGAGAGGCTCCGAAACTGCGCGTTTGACGATCGGCGTCAGCGCCGCACCCTCTTTCAGGAATGCGTCGTGGCCGAAAATGGAATTGATCTCGATGAGCTGGCGCGGTCCGTTCAGCCGCGCGGCCAGGCCTTGCATGTCCTGGAACGGGACCAGCTGATCCTCGCGCACGGCAATCAGCGTCGCGGGCGTGCGCACGCGGGTCGCGTCCATGCGATGCAGGTCGATCGACTCGCTCAGCGCGAGAAAGGTCTCCGCCCGGTACTTCTGCACGTAGTCGTCGCCGCGCGCGAACAGATAATCCTCGACGGGAAATCTGAAGCCGTAGGCCTCGCGTACCGGCGCCGCGCCGAAGCGCAGCTCGAACTCCACCGAGCTGCGGTAGGTCGCCATGGCGAGCGCGCGCGCGAGCTTCAAACCCGCCGGGCCGTCGCCGCGGGCAATGGCCTCGCGTACGATTTGCCGCTGCACGCTGCGCCACGCGGTCGAGAGCACCTGACTTTTGTCGGCCGCGCTCAGCACGACGATGCGGCCGATGAGCTCCGGATATGCTTCCGCGAAGCACAGCGCCACCATGCCGCCGTAAGAGGCGCCGACGATGGCATGCAGGGACTTGAGCCCGAGATGCTCGACGATGCGGCGCAAGGCATGCGCCTGATCGTAGGAGCTCAACGGAGGAAACTTGCGGCCCGTCTGCGGCGCCGAGCTGCCGCCGCGGCCGCCCAGATAGTCGATACCGAGCACGCAGTAGTCCGCCGTATCGATGGCGTGGCCGGCACCGACGAGCTCGGGCCACCAACCCTCCTCGCCGTTCACGATGCGATGCGCCGAAATGCCGCCGAGCACCGCGACGACGGGGGCGTCCACGGGTCCGACCAGGCGAAAAGCGATGCGTGCATCCGCCAGCTCGTCGCCGTAGTGCAGGCGCCAGGGAGCGGGGAGCGCTAAGACCTCGTCGCGAACCATGGGGTCGGTTGCGCTGCGAATGGGTGTGACGCTGCCGGCGCTCTTCGTTTGCGCGACCGGTTTCGGCTTTTCGGGAATTTGACTCGGCACCGACGGCTCCTCCAAAAGGTTGACATAACCCCTGAGAAGCGGCGCCACGCGCTCGGCTGTTGAGGCGCCCTGCGCCCTACAACTCGCCGCCCATCTATCGAAGCTTGAGGCCTGGACTGCCGGCTGCTCCGCAGGAGTTGGCACCGTTCCTGCGGGTCCTTGCGGACCTTCGGGTGGTTGCCCCGGCTTCTAAGGGCCTTTCCCTCAGCCGGTCTAGATAGGCCCGCAAATGGTATCAGGCACGGCGCTGCCGTCAAGCAACTTCATCCTTGCGCGGATCTCTTCTTTGTAATAACGTACTAGTACATTATTACATTAGTACAGGTCGGAGCGACTCGTGAAAACCAACCGTCCCGTCACCCAGCGGCAGGAACAGCAGCACGAGCGCGCACTTTTCACGGCGATTCTCGCGCTGCGCAGCGTCGAGGAATGCCGCAGCTTTTTTCGCGACCTGTGCACGCCCACCGAGCTGCAGGCCATGGCGGATCGCTGGGCCGTGGTCGAGCTCCTCGAGCGCGGTCTGCCCTATCGCGATATCCACAAGCAAACCGGCGTGAGTGTGACCACCATCGGCCGCGTGGCGCGCTACTTGCTGACGGGCAACGGCGGCTATCGCGCGGTGACCGATCGGCTGAAGGCGCATGCATGAGGAAGCCGCACGCATGAGCGATTCGGGTCCCGTGCGGCTCAAGGTCGCCGTGCAGAAGAGCGGCCGTCTCACCGATGCCTCGCTCGAGCTCTTGTCGCGATGCGGGCTGAAATACACGCGCGGCAAGGACCAGCTCATGTGCTACGGCGAGAACATGCCGCTCGACGTGCTGTTCGTGCGCGACGACGACATTCCGGATCTCGTGCAGGAAGACGTGTGCGACCTCGGCATCGTCGGTCTCAATGTGGTGGAGGAAAAGCGTCTGGCTTTTCGGGCCCGGAGCCTCGCACCCCTGTTCGAGACCGTGCAGCCGCTCGATTTTGGACGCTGCAAGCTATGCGTGGCGGTTCCCGACGGGTTCGTGTACCGCAGTGCAGAATCGCTCGCGGGCAAGCGCATCGCGACCACGTACCCCTACATCCTCGGTCGGTTCCTCAGCGAGCGCGGGATTCGCGCCGAGGTCGTCGTGCTGTCAGGTTCGGTCGAGATCGCCCCGCGGCTCGGCCGTGCGGACGTGATCTGCGATCTCGTGTCGACCGGCTCGACCCTCGCGGCCAACCATCTGCGCGAGGCCGAGGTCGTGCTCGACAGCCATGCGGTCCTCATCCGCACGCCCGTACCCATTCCCGCCGAGAAGCGGGATTGGACGCGTCGCCTGCTCATGCGCATCGACGGCGTCGAGCAAGTGCGGGGCAGCAAGTACATCATGCTGCACGCCCCGCGCCAGGCTTTGCCTGCGATCGCGAAGCTCCTGCCGGGAAGCGAAGCGCCGACGGTGATTCCTCTGGAGGGCCTGGGAGACCGTGTCGCCGTGCATGCCGTGTGCCGCGAGAGCGTGTTCTGGGAAACTCTCGAGCAGCTGAAAAGTGCGGGCGCGAGCTCCGTGCTGGTGCTGCCCGTCGAGAAGATGCTGGCGTAAGGTCCCATGCGCGCGCTCGATTGGACGACGCTTTCGACCGCTGAACGCCGCACCGCTCTCGAGCGTCCGGCGCAGCGCGACGCCGCACGCGTCGCGCGCGAGGCCGCCGAAATCGTCGCGGCCGTGCGCCGCGGCGGCGACGCGATGCTCCTCGATCTCACCGAGCGGTTCGACGGGGTACGCCTCGGCTCGCTGGAGGTGTCGGAGGCGGAATTCGAGTCGGCCGAGCGGACCTTGAGCGCCGCGCAGCATCGAGCCCTCGAGGTCGCGATCGGTACGGTGCGCACCTTCCACGCGGCCCAGTCACGAGAACCGCTGTCCCTCGAGACGGCTGCGGGCGTGCGCTGCGAGCGGATGAGCGTGCCGGTGCGCGCCGTGGGCCTGTACGTGCCCGCGGGCTCGGCGCCCCTGCCGTCCACGGCCATCATGCTGGCGGTGCCGGCCGCCATCGCGGGCTGTCCCCAGCGCATCATGTGCACGGCGCCTGACCGCCGCGGCGCGGCCGATGCGGCGGTGCTCGTGGCGGCGCGCAAGGCGGGCGTGCAGCGTGTGTTCAAGGCCGGCGGTGCACAGGCCATCGCCGCCATGGCCTATGGCACGGCCTCGATACCCAAGTGCGACAAGCTGTACGGCCCGGGCAATGCTTGGGTTACGGCGGCGAAGCTCTGTGTCGCCGGCGATGCCGCCGGCGCCGCGGCGGATCTTCCGGCGGGCGTCACCGAAGTGATGGTCATCGCCGACGAAAGCGCGCGCGCCGACTTCGTGGCCGCGGACTTGCTCGCCCAGGCCGAGCACGGCGCCGAGGCGCAGGCGATCCTGGTGACGCCGTCCCGAGCGCTCGCGGCAGCCGTCGAGCGCGAAATCCGAATGCAGGCGCAGAAGCTCTCGCGGCGCGAGATACTCGCAAGCTCGGTGCGCGAGATGCGGCTCATCACGGTCGATTCGCTCGACGGCGCGCTCGACATCGCGAACGAATATGCACCGGAGCACCTCATTTTGCAGGTGCTCGAGCCGCGGCGTTGGCTCGCCAAAGTCGCGGCCGCGGGCGCCGTGTTCCTCGGCGCCTGGTCGCCGGAGCCGATGGGGGACTACTGCAGCGGGCCGAATCACACGCTCCCGACCTACGGCTACGCACGTGCCTACAGCGGCCTGTCGCTCGAGGATTTTCAGAAACGCATCACCGTGCAGGAGCTCACCCCTGCGGGCCTCAAGGCCTTGAGCGGCACGGCGTGTACGCTGGCGGCGCTCGAAGGACTCGACGCCCATGCCGCTGCGGTGAACATCCGCTTGGCAGCGCTCGGGAGCGAAGCCGCGTGAATCCCGTGCTCGCGCTGGCGCGACCCGAGATCTTGGACTTGAAGCCGTATTCGCATGCGGCGTGGCAGCCCTCGCTCACGCGCTTGCATGCGAACGAGGCCCCTTGGCGCCCGCCTGGCGATACCACCGCGGCGGGCCTCAACCGCTATCCGGAGCCTCAACCGCAAGCGCTCGTCGCCCGGTTGGCCGCACTCTACGGTGTACCGGCCGGGATGCTGCTGGTCGGACGAGGGAGCGACGAAGCCATCGACCTGCTGTCGCGCATTTACCTGCGCGCCGGCACGGATGCGATCCTGCAAAGCCCGCCGACCTTCGGCATGTATCGGGTGGCCGCGCACATTCAAGGCGCCGGCGTCGTCGATGTGCCCTTGGAACGGGAGCGCGGCTGGAGCCTCGATCCCGGCCGCCTCCTCGCAGCCTGGCGCCCGTCCATGAAAATCGTGTACCTCTGCTCGCCCAACAATCCGACGGCCAACGCATTCGAGCTCGGTGCGATCGAGACGGTGTGCACGGCGCTCGACGGCAAGGCCATCGTCGCGATCGACGAGGCCTACATCGAATGGTCCGGGCGCCCGAGTCTCGCCGCCTGGCTCGAGCGGTTCTCCACCCTCGCCGTGCTGCGCACGCTCTCCAAAGCGCACGCGCTCGCCGGTGCGCGCATCGGCGCACTCCTCGCCCGTCCCGAGCTCATCGAAGTAGCGCGGCGGGTCATCCCGCCTTACTCGCTCGCCCAGCCCACGATCGAAGCGGCGCTGCGCGCCCTCGAGCCCGATGCGCTCGCGGCGGCCCGTACGCGCATCGACAGCCTCCTTGCGGAGCGGGATTACCTGCGCTCGCATCTGGAGCGCTCGCCATTGGTCGCCAAGGTATGGCCGAGCGATAGCAACTTTCTTCTCGTCGACAGCGCGGACGCCGATCGCTTCCTGCGCGCGAGCAGGGCGGGTGGCACGCTCGTGCGCGATTTGCGCGCGAACCCCGCGTTGCCGAGCGCGCTCAGGATCTCGGTGGGTACGCGCGCCGAGAACGATGCCCTGATCGAAAGTCTGGAGGCGGCGTGAGCGCGGCACGGCCCGACGCGACGCGGCCTGGCGCAGCCCGTGCCGGCGCGCCCCGCCGCGTTCTGTTTGTCGATCGCGACGGCACGCTCATCGAGGAGCCTGCCGATGAGCGCGTGGACCGGCTCGAGAAAATCCGCCTGCTGCCCGACGTCATCCCCGCCCTCCTCGCCCTCAAACGGGCGGGATTTGCTTTGGTGATGGTCACGAACCAAGACGGGTTGGGCACGCCGGCCTTGCCTCAAGACGCCTTCGATCGCGCCCACCGGTTCACTCTCGACTTGTTCGCCTCGCAGGGTATCGACTTCGAGGCCGTGTTCATCTGCCCGCACTTCCTGCACGATGCCTGCGGTTGCCGCAAGCCCAAGCTCGGCCTGGTCGAGGAATACCTGAAGAATCATCCGCTCGATGCCGCACGCAGCTTCATGGTGGGCGATCGCGACACGGATCTCGAGTTCGCGCGCAACATCGGCATCGACGGTCTGCGCGTCCGCGCGCACGGCAGCGCAGCGGAGCGCTGGCCCGCGATCGCGGAGCGGATCCTGGGCGCGGCGCGGCGCGCCCGAACCGACCGCAAGACGCGCGAGACGCACGTCGTGGTCGATGTGGACCTGTCGCGCGAAGCGCCGAGCCGTATCGCCACGGGGATAGGGTTCTTCGATCACATGCTCGAGCAACTCGCGAAACACGGCGGCTTCGCACTCACGCTCGAGGCCCGAGGGGATTTGCATATCGACGAGCATCACACGGTCGAGGACACGGCGCTCGCGTTGGGCGCGGCGCTCCGCGAGGCACTGGGCGATAAGAGCGGCATCGGCCGCTACGGCTTCGTGCTCGCCATGGACGAGGCCGAGGCGCACGTGGCGCTCGATCTGTCGGGCCGGCCCTTCTTCGTCTGGGACGGGCGCTTCAATCGGGAGCGGATCGGCGAACTGCCGACCGAGCTGGTGCCGCATTTCTTTCGGTCTTTGTGCGACACGCTGGGCGCGACGCTGCACCTGCGCGTGAGCGGGGAGAACTCGCATCACATGGTCGAATCCTGCTTCAAAGGCGTCGGCCGAGCGCTGCGGCAGGCCATCCGCCGCGACGGCAACGAGCTGCCGACCACCAAGGGGACCCTGTGAGCGTTCGCGACATCGTCATCGTCGCCTGCGGGGGCGCCAACATCGCATCGCTCAAGTTCGCCCTCGAGCGCCTCGAGGCTCCGGCCGAGGTGTCCTCCGATCCGGACCGCATCCGACACGCGAGCCATGTCATCCTGCCCGGGGTGGGCGCCGCGGTCGACGCCATGACGCGCCTGCGCTCGAGCGGTCTCGATAGCCTGCTTCCCTCACTGACCCAGCCGGTGCTCGGCATCTGTCTCGGCATGCAGCTCCTCCATGAGTCTTCCGAAGAAGGCCCCGCGCGCTGCTTGGGCGTCATCCCGGGGGCCACGATCCGGCTCGCCGCCGCGCCCGGTCGACCCGTCCCGCACATGGGGTGGAACACGATCGACATCGAGCGGCCGTCGCCCCTGCTCGAGGGGCTCGGCAGGCACGACCATGCTTACTTCGTGCACAGTTACGCAGTGCCGCAGAGCGCTGCCACGCTCGCCAGTTGCCGCTATGGGGCGGCATTCAGCGCCTGCGTCGCCTGGCGCAATTTTTACGGCGTGCAATTTCACCCGGAGCGCTCCGCCGCCGCCGGTGCGCGCGTGCTGCGCAATTTTATCGGGCTTCACTGAGCGCCCCTCGCCATGCGTCTGCTCCCCGCCATCGACTTGCAGGACGGCCGCTGCGTGCGCTTGTTGCGCGGCGACTTCGCCCACGAGACCGCGTACTCGACGGCGCCGCTCGACCTGGCGCGCAAGTTCGCGGCGATGGGCGCGGATTGGCTGCATGTCGTCGACCTCGACGGCGCCCGGGAAGGCTGCATCGCTCCAGGCAACCGCCGCCTCATCACGCAGCTCGCTCGCGAATCGCGATTGCGGCTGCAGGTGGGGGGCGGCCTGCGCACGCGTGTCGACGTGGAGCGCGTACTCGAAGCAGGCGCCGAGCGAGCGGTCATCGGCAGCGCCGCGCTCACGGATCCGGCGGCGGTGCGGGGCTGGATCGACGACTTCGGCGCCGATCGCATCGCCCTCGCCTTCGACGTTCGCCTCGATGCGGGCGGCGCCCCTTGCATCGTCACCCACGGCTGGCAACGACAATCGACGCGCCTTCTGTGGGAAGCCCTCGCGGACTTTCCCGCCGGGGCCCCCACGCACGTGCTCTGCACCGACGTCGCGCGCGACGGCGCCTTGTCGGGGCCGAATACTCGCCCTCTATGCAGAGGCCGCGCGGCGCTTTCCCGGCGTCGCCTGGCAGGCATCCGGCGGCATACGGGATGCGGCGGATCTGAAGGCGCTGGCCTCCTGCGGCGCCGCTGCCGCCATCAGCGGCAAGGCGCTGCTCGAAGAGCTCATTCCCATCGAGGAGCTGCGGCCATTCTTGCCAAACGCATAATTCCCTGCCTCGACGTGCGCGACGGTCAGGTGGTCAAGGGCGTGCGCTTTCGAGAGCACCGCGTCGTCGGCGAGATCATGGATCTCGCGCTGCGCTACCGCGACGCAGGGGCCGACGAGCTCGTGTTCTATGACATCACGGCGAGTCCGGATGCCCGCTCGGTGGATCGCCGCTGGATCGAACGTGTCGCGCGAATCCTGGACATTCCGTTCTGCGTCGCCGGCGGTATCCGCAGCGTCACGGATGCCGAAGAGGTGCTCGGGTCGGGAGCGGAAAAGGTCTCCGTCAACTCGCCGGCGCTCGCGGATCCGCAGCTGATCGATGCACTCAGCCGGCGCTTCGGCAGCCAATGTGTCGTGGTCGGTATCGACAGCCAAACGGTCGAAGGCGAGTATCGAGTGCAGCAATTCACCGGCGACGCGCAGCGCACTTGTGATGCCGGACGCACGACCTTGGATTGGGTCGCCGAGGCGCAGCGCCGCGGTGCCGGTGAAATCGTTCTGAATTGCATGGCGAGCGACGGCGTGCGTCAAGGCTATGACATCGAGCAGTTGCGTGCGGTGCGCCGCGTTTGCCGCGTACCGCTGGTAGCATCGGGGGGCGCGGGCTGCATGGAGCATTTTGCGCAGGTGTTCCGCGATGCGGACGCCGACGCGGCTCTGGCTGCCAGCGTGTTTCATCGCGGGGACATTGCCATTTCCGATCTCAAGCGCGCGCTCCACGCGAGCGGCATCGAGGTGAGAGTTTGAGCGGCCTGGACACACTCGATTGGGACAAGGGCCAGGGATTGCTAGCCGCGATCGTGCAGCATCACACGGACGGCTCGGTGCTCATGCTCGGCTACATGAATCGCGAGGCGCTTGCGGCGACGCAAGCCAGCGGACGAGTGACCTTTTATAGCCGCAGCAAGCAGCGGCTCTGGACCAAGGGCGAGACTTCGGGCCATTTCCTCGAAGTGCGCGCCATCGCCGCCGACTGCGACGGCGACGCACTCTTGATTCTCGCGCATCCCCTCGGGCCGGTCTGTCACCGCGGCACGCTCACCTGTTTCGGCGCAGACCCTCCGCAGAGCGCCGCGCAACCCTACGGCTTTCTCGGCGTGCTGACGCAAACCATCCGGCAGCGCATCGACACACGGCCGCCGGAGAGCTACACGGCAAAGCTCCTCGATGAGGGTCCCCGGCGCATCGCGCAGAAGGTGGGTGAGGAAGGACTCGAGCTCGCGCTCGCGAGCGTCGCACAGGGCGACGAGGCGGTGATCGCCGAGGCAGCGGACCTGCTTTACCACGTCGTGCTGCTGCTCGAAGCGAAGGGATTGTCGCTCGCGCGGGTCGTGGCCGAGCTCGCGGCGCGTGGGAACGGCGGCGGATGATCCCGCCGGCGGCGCATGGCGAGCGCGAGCAGCGGCTCGTCATCGAGAAGGCCGCGCGCAGGCTGCATCTGTATGTCGGGACCTGCCTGGAGCGGAGCTACTCCGTTGCGCTCGGCAGGAACTGGGCGGCCGACAAAGCCGTGGAGGGCGACGAGGCGACGCCCGTCGGCGAGTTCTATATCTGCAGCAAGAACCCGCGCAGCAAATTCTTCTTGTCCATGTGTTTGAGCTATCCGAACGCGGAGGACGCCGAGCGCGGGCTCGCCGCCGGGCTCATCAGTCCCGAGGAGCATGGCGACATCCTGGCGGCGCTGCGCGAGAAGCGCCGGCCGCCGCAACACACGCGGCTCGGCGGAGAGATCTACATCCATGGGCAGGATCCGGCCGCTCGCCCCGCGGCTCCCAAGGACTGGACGCGTGGGTGTATCGCGCTCGACAACGGCGCGATGCAACATCTTTACGGGCGGATCGCGCTCGGGACGCCCGTTCTCATCCGCGACTGAGTCGGCCTCATGCCGTGGCGCGGCGGCGATTGCGCCTCATCGCCACGATGGCAATGGCGAGCCACACGATGTTGAGGCCCGCCGACGGCCAGGCGCTGTTCCAGCCGCTGTTTAAGGCCAAGCCAATCGCCCCAACGACGTTCATCCCCTGATACAGTGCCGAGCGCGGCTGCAACTTGCCGGAGGAAATCAGAGCATAGGAGCCCAGGACCAACACGGTACCGGACCAGCCGGCGATGTCGATGAACGTTTTGAGTTGCACAGTCAGCCTACCTCTATCGCCGCCACGGCGTCCGGCATGCGGCGTCGCAGCTGGGAGCGCACCAGCCACAGACTCCAGCTCCACCACACGAAAGTGGGGCTGATGAGCCAGCCACATCGCGGGCGCGGATGGATTGGATTGGGATTGGGGATGCTTCGGTAACTTGATTCGGCTATTCACCTGGTCGATCTGGAATTGCTTGGCATCCGGGTAACGAAAGCTCTCGCTGCGGCCTTTGCGCTTGAAGCGCGGGAACTTCCCCCGCCGGGCGAAGAAGTTCCGATAGGCGCGCTCCAGGTCCTTGAGGGCGTGTTGCAGCGGGTGCACCGGCGCCTCCTGCAACCACGGAGTTTCCCCGCTATGACGCCACTCGGTCAGCAGCTTTGCCATCGCCACATAACCGATGAATGCGCCACCCGCCTCGTAGTGGGCCTTTTGCAGCGCCAGTGCCTTGTTGTAGACGAACCTGCGCGACCCGGCGAAGCGGTCCATATGGCGCCGTTGCTCGCCGTTGGGCCGCAGTTTGTATTTGAATGCCTGCAGGCGTTGCATCGTGCCAACTTTACTTCGCTACATGCACGACAACAACGACATTTGACGCGGTAAACGCTGAGTTTTCCAAGATGCGCGCACTCTTGGCCTTTCGCCAGAGCAATTAATATTGGCTACCACACCGAGCAGCAACATACGCCCTGCTGGGGCATTCCCGCCGCAATGGGCAGCGCCATTTGCAGGATGTGCTTGCCGATGGAGTGCGCCGTAAGGTCCTTCACGGGCCGCACTTATAGCACATGGCACGGGCTTGCTTGGGAGCCGCCGCATGCTACGCTTTCCCCATCCCATCCCCATCCCAGCCATGGATTCGCTCTCATGACGATCTCCCTCGCCGATATGAAACGTTATCCCGACGCCGCGACGCTGGCCGCGAGGCTCGCGGACGCTATCGCCGCGGGTCTCTCCCAGGCGATTGCGCAACGCGGGCTCGCAAGCCTGGTGGTCTCCGGCGGCAATTCGCCGAAACAGTTATTCCAGGTGTTGCACACCCGGCCGCTCGACTGGAGCCGCGTCTGCGTCGCACTCGCCGACGAGCGCTGGGTGGAGCCCACGGACGCGGGCAGCAACGAGAAGCTGGTGCGTGACAATCTGTTGCAAGGTGCCGCCGCGGCTGCGCGCTTCGCGGGCCTGAAGAACGCGGCACCCTCGCCGGACTTGGGTGCGGCGGCGGCCTGGGAAACGTTTGCCCGTGTGCCGCGCCCTTTTGACGTCACGGTGCTCGGCATGGGCGATGACGGTCATACCGCTTCACTCTTCCCGCGCTCGCCGAACTTGCACAATGCGCTCAACCCGAGCGCGGCGGCGGGCTGTATCGGCATGCGGGCACCGACCGAGCCGCACGCGCGCCTCAGCCTGAATCTGGCTGCACTGCTTGGCTCGCGGCTGATGTACATCCTCATCCTCGGCGCGGCCAAGCTGGATACCTTCACCACGGCAAGCGGCCCGGGGCCCGTCGAGGACATGCCGGTGCGCGCGGTGCTGCGCCAGGACCGCACGCCCGTCGAGGTGGTTTGGGCACCATGACGGCGCCCAAAGACGAGCGCACCGCGCTCGACAAGGAAGCCATAAAGAATTCCTTCCTCGACGACCTCTTCTACATGCAAGGCAAGTTCGCGGCGCTCGCCACGCGGAACGATTACTACATGGCACTCGCCTACGCCGTGCGCGACCGGATGCTGCAACGCTGGATCAGCACCGCGGCGACGTACACGCGGGAAGCCTCGCGCACCGTCGCGTATTTGTCCGCCGAATTCCTCATGGGCCCGCATCTCGGCAACAACCTCTTGAATCTGGGCATCACCGATACGGTGCGCATGGGGTTGGCCGAGCTCGGCCTGAATCTCGAGGATCTGCTGCGGCAAGAGGAGGAGCCGGGACTGGGAAGCGGCGGCCTCGGCCGTCTGGCGGCGTGCTTCATCGATTCGCTCGCGACGCTCGAGATTCCTTCGCTCGGCTACGGCATACGCTACGAGTTCGGAATCTTCCAGCAGCAGATCGTCGACGGCTGGCAGGTCGAGAAGACCGACAAGTGGCTGCGCTTCGGCAATCCCTGGGAGCTCGCGCGCCCCGAATGGGCGGTGAGCGTGAAGTTCGGAGGCACCACCGAGCACTACATCGACGACCGGGAGTGCCCGCGCGTGCGCTGGATGCCGCACAAGATCGTGCATGGCGTGCCCTACGACACGCTGATTCTGGGCTATCGCACCAATACCGCCAACACCTTGCGCCTGTGGAGCGCCGAGGCGCCCGAGTCGTTCGATTTCGCCGCGTTCAACAGCGGCGACTATTACGGAGCGGTCAACCAGAAGGTCACCTCGGAGAACCTGAGCAAGGTGCTCTATCCGAACGACGAGCAGCTGCGCGGCAAGGAGTTGCGCCTCGAGCAGCAATATTTCTTCGTGTCGTGCTCCATCCAGGACATGTTCCGCATCGTGCGCACGCAGGGCGTGCCGCTCGAGCAGTTTCACGAGAAATTCGCGGTGCAGCTCAACGATACGCATCCGGCCATCGCCATCGCCGAGCTCATGCGGCTCCTGATCGACGATTATGCGGTGTCATGGACCGAGGCCTGGAATGTCACCACACGGACTTTCGCGTACACCAACCACACCCTCCTGCCCGAGGCGCTGGAGCGCTGGCCGCTCGAGGTTTTCGGCCGCGTTTTGCCGCGTCATCTGCAGATCATCTACGACATCAACGCGCATTTCCTCGAGGAGGTGCGCATGCGTTTCTTGGGCGACGAGGAGCGCATCCGCCGCATGTCGATCATCGACGACAGCGATCAGCGCTATGTGCGCATGGCGCATCTCGCCTGCATCGGCAGCCACTCGATCAACGGCGTGGCAGCTCTGCACACCGAGCTTCTGAAGCGCGACGTGCTGCGCGATTTCTACGAGCTCTGGCCGAGGAAATTCAGCAACAAGACCAACGGCGTCACGCCGCGCCGCTGGATGGCGCTCTCCAATCCGCTGCTCGCCGAGCTCATCACCGAGCACATCGGCGACGGCTGGATCAAGGACCTGGCCGAGCTCAGGCGGCTCGAGCCCCTCGCCGAGGATGCCGCGTTCCGCGCCCGCTGGCGCGACATCAAGCTGAAGAACAAGCGCAGCCTCGCGGCGCTCGCGCTGGAGCGCACCGGCATACGCATCGATCCCGATTCCATGTACGACGTGCTCGTCAAGCGCATTCACGAGTACAAGCGGCAGCACCTGAAGATCCTGCACATCGTCTCGCTCTATCACGGACTGAAGTCGAATCCCGGCCTGGCCCTGGTGCCGCGCACGTTCATATTCGGCGGCAAGGCCGCGCCCGGATACCACCTCGCGAAACTCATGATCAAACTGATCACTGCGGTGGGGGACGTGATCAATCGCGATCCCGACGTGCGCGGCCGCCTGAAGCTCGTGTTCCTGCCGAATTTCAACGTGACCAACGGCCAGCATGTCTACCCCGCCGCCGATCTGTCGGAACAAATCTCCACCGCCGGCAAGGAAGCGTCGGGCACCGGCAACATGAAATTCTGCATGAACGGCGCGCTCACCATCGGCACACTCGACGGCGCCAACATCGAGCTGCGCGAGGAAATCGGCGCCGAGAATTTTTTCCTGTTCGGTCTATCCGTCGAGGAGGTGCTCGCGCTGAAGTCGCGCGGCTATCGGCCCATGGACTACTACGCCGCCAACCAGCAACTGCGCGAGGTGATCGACCTGCTGCGCAGCGGCTTCTTTACGCGCGGCGACACCGCGGTGTTGCAACCCTTGATGGACAACCTGATGCAGTACGACCCGTACATGCTGTTCGCGGACTTCGCTTCGTACGTCGAATGCCAGGAGAAGGTGTCCGCGGCCTATCGCGACGCGGAGCACTGGACGCGGATGGCGATTCTCAACACCGCGCGCAGCGGCAAGTTCTCGTCCGATCGCAGTATCCGCGAGTACAGCGCCGATATCTGGCAGGTCGAGTCCGTGCCCATCACGCTGCTCCCGCAGGAGCATTCGCTTACTTCAGCAGAATACGCATAGTGCGCCGCAGGGGCTCGGCGGCTCCCCACAGCAGCTGATCGCCGACCGTGAAAGCGGAGAGATACTCTCCGCCCATGGCGAGCTTGCGCAACCGTCCGATCGGAATGGTCATGGTGCCGCTCACGGCCGCGGGCGAGAGTGCTGCGATGGACGCCTCGCGCTCGTTCGGCACGACCTTGACCCAATCGTTGCCGGCGGCGATCAGGCGCTCGACCTCTGCCAAGGGCAGGTCGCGCTTCAACTTAATGGTGAGCGCCTGCGAATGGCAGCGCATCGCGCTCACCCGTACGCAAATTCCCTCCACGGGCACCGGATTTGCTTCGGTGCCCATGATCTTGTTCGACTCCGCGCCCGCCTTCCACTCCTCGCGGCTCTGGCCGTTGCCGAGGTCCTTGTCGATCCACGGAATCAAGCTGGCGGCGAGCGGTGCGCCGAACTGCGCCGTCGGGAAGTCCGGCCGGCGCAAGGACTCCGAGACCGCCCGGTCGATGTCGAGGATGGCGCTCGCCGGATCTGCGAGCAAACCGGCCGCCGATCGGTGCAGGGCGCCCATCTGCTCGAGCATCTCGCGCATGTTCTGAGCGCCCGCGCCCGATGCGGATTGATAGGTCATGGCAGTGATCCATTCCACCAGCCCCGCGCGCAGCAACCCGCAGACGGCCATGAGCATGAGCGAGACGGTGCAGTTGCCACCGATGAAGTCCTTCACCCCGCGCTCATGCGCCGCGCGCATGACGGCCAAGTTCACCGGATCGAGAACGATCACCGCCGAATCCGCCATGCGCAGCGTCGAAGCCGCATCGATCCAATAGCCCTGCCAGCCCGCCGCGCGCAGCGCGCCATGCACGGCTTGCGTGTAATCGCCGCCTTGGGTGCTGATCAGCATGGGCAGGCGCTTGAGCGCCGCGAGATCGTGAGCGTCCTGAACGGTTCGCGTCTTACGGCCGATGTCGGGCGGAGCGGTGCCGGCTTGCGAGGTGCTGAAGAACACCGGCTCGATCAGATCGAAATCGCGCTCGGCACGCATGCGCTCGAGCAAGACCGAGCCGACCATGCCGCGCCAACCGATGATGCCGACTTCCCTCATGTTTCGATCACAAACTCCGCCGCCGGGGGCCGCAGATTATAGTGAGAGGCCATCGCGTAGCCATAGGCGCCGCAGTTGGCGATCAACAGCACGTCGCCCTCCTCGCTCGGCGGCAACCAGCGGTCGCTCCCGAGTTGATCCGCCGTCTCACAAATAGGCCCGACTATGGTCACCTTATCAGTCAGAGGCTCCTCCAGGCGCGTCAGGTTGCGGATATCGTGATGCGCGCCATACAACGCGGGCCGAATGAGCGAGTTCATGCCGGTGGCGATGCCGACGTAGCGCGTCTCGCCCTTGCCCTTCAGCTGGGTGACCGTCGCAACGAGCACTCCGGCCTTGGCGACCAAGTAGCGCCCGGGCTCCATCCAGAACTCGATGTGGGGAAAACGCCGCGCGAGCTGCGCAACGCCCGCATCGAGGGCGGCCAGGTCGATGCCGCTTTGTCCGAGCTGCTCGGGAACCCCGATGCCCCCGCCCAAGTCCACGACGTGGACATCGGGGAAATGGTCGGCGAGCTGCGCGAGCAAGGCGCCCGTCTCGGTCCAGTTGGCAACGTCCAAAATGCCGCTGCCGGTGTGCGCGTGCAGTCCAACGACCCGCGCGCCGCCGGCGCGCGCGACGCTCGCAAGCTCCGCCATCTCCGACAGAGGCACGCCGAATTTCGAGTGCTCGCCGGCGGTGCGCACATGGTGGTGATGCCCGCGGCCCGTGCCGGGATCGACACGCACGAAAATGTCGCGGCCTTCGAATACCTGGGGCCACGCCTTCAGCGGGTACAAGTTGTCCAAGGTGACGCGCACGCCTCGATCGAAGCCGAATTCGTACTCGGCGCGCGGCGCGAAGTTCGGCGTGAACAGCACCCGATCGGCCATGAGGCCGGGCACGTGCGCGAAGGCATGCTCGAGTTCCCCCTGCGATACGCATTCGAGCGACAGGCCCGCGTCGTACACGCGCCGCAGAATCGCGGGGTGCCAGTTCGCCTTCATGGCGTAGGCCCAGCGCGCGATCGACTTGACGTTACGCAACGCCGCGGCCGTGGCGTCGATGCTCGGCAGGTCGTACACGAACGCGGCGGATTCCCGCGCCGCGATATCGAGAAGCTGTCGCCGCTTGGAAGACTCTTCCCACCAGTTGAGTACGGCCGGCGCGGCACTGGCCGGCGGCGCAAAGAGCTGCAACCACGTGGGCCCGAGCACTTTGTCCGAGCCGATGCTCGAGATGAGGCGGTCGTGCAGTTGCTGCACCAGGCGCTCGCCCTGCGACTCGTCGATCACGAACGTGAAGTTCAAGTCGTTCGCGGCCTGGCTCACCAGATAGACCTTGTGATCCTGGAACAGCTCGAAGGCGGCGCCGAGCTCGTGCAGGATGCCGCGGATGTTGTGTCCGAGCAGACTCAAGGAGGCGCACGGTCCCAGTATCTCGACCCCGCACAGCTCGCCGAGCGCCGCGGACAGCCGTTCCAGCGCCGCAGGATCGAGCGTGTTCGCCGTCGGATCCAGGGACACGGTGACGTTCGTTTCCGAGGTGGAAATCAGATCCACCGACATGCCCTGGTCCTTGAAGATCTGGAATGCGTCGGCGAGAAAGCCCACCTGGTGCCACATTCCGGGACTGTCCATCGAGACGAGCGTAATGCCCTTCTTGATGGCGATGGCCTTCACCTGGGCGGCGCTCCCGGCGACGTCGGCACTGATGACCGTGCCTTCCAAGCCGGGCGCCTGTGTCGCGTAGACATGCAGTGGAATTTTGTACTGGCGCACCGGCAGCACGCAGCGGGGATGCAGCACCTTGGCGCCGTTGCTCGCGATTTCCTGAGCCTCGTCATAATGCAAGGCGCGCAGCAAGCGCGCGGTCGGAATGGCGCGCGGGTTGGCGCTGAACAGACCCGGCACGTCCGTCCAGATTTCCAGGCGCGAGGCCGCGAGCTTGGCGGCGAAGTACGAGCCGGAAGTGTCGGAGCCGCCGCGTCCGAGGAGCACCGTATCGCCGGCATCGTTGGCAGCGATGAACCCTTGCGTGATGATGACGCCGTCGAGCGCCTGCCATGCCGCCATCAGCGCCCGGTCGGGGGCGAAATCGCACGTCGCCGACAGAAAGCTCGCCTTCACAGGAGCCGGCACGTTGCTCGGCGCGCAGCACGGTCCGCGCATCGATCCAGCGAGTGGCGATGCGTTGCGCGTTGAGAAACGCGCAGCCGAGCGCCGTGGCGAGGAGCTCGCCCATCGCCATGACCCGCGCCCGACGCCGCTCATCGATCTGGTGGCTGTCGGCAATCTCCGCGGTCAGGCTCTTGCAGCTCCGCGAGAAATGCCTCGAACAACGGCGCCCGGCTCGACACCCGAGTTGCTCGCGCCAGATCGCGGTGCGCGCCCTCGATGCGCTCGAGCCCCGGCCCGTGAGCGCCGCCTGCGGCCGCCGTGAGGAGCGACTCGAGGCGATCGGTGATGCCTGAAAGCGCGGAGTGCACCACCACCGGACGCAGACCCTCGGCGATGCGGTCACGCAGAACTTGGGCGATGTTGTGCCAGTTCGAGACCGACGACACGCTCGTGCCGCCGAACTTGAGCACGACCCAGGGCGCGCTCAAGGGGATCAATCGTCTTCGAAAATGTCGCGCAGCTCTTTCTCTAACTGCCGCTCGGCCAAGACGTCTTCCACGCGGCTCCAGGCGGCTTTGCCGCGCTTGGCGGCGGGAGCCGATGCTTTCGGGCGCCGCTCGGTGCGCTCCAGCAGGGGATCGAATTCATGGGATTCCTCGGCTTCGCCGAGGAACTCATCGTCAATGTCAAAATGTTCGTCTTCGCGTGCACTCATTTTTCGAGAAAAGCCCTTGAAATCAATGGGATCGAACAGGCCGACACATGAAGTTGCGCACTATAGCGGATTTTGCAAGCCATTCAACTAATTCCCCGCTGTGCCGGCCATGCCGGACCGGCGGTCTCCGCGAGCCGGCGCATCCTTTACGCCGGGCCCACGCAGCTCCTTGTCGGGGCGCCCAGGCGGGATTTCAAGCCGCCTTAAGTACCCGTCCGGGCGTTCCGGGCGGTCGGTGCCAGAGCACCGAGCGCAACGGCCCGGTTCACCGCCGAAATCACCGCCAGCAGGGAGGCCGTGATGATGTTCGAGTGCATTCCTGCCCCGAACAGCGTGCGACGCGAGCGCGTCGTGATCTCGATGTAGGACACTGCCGTGGCGCCGCTTCCCTGGCCGCGGGAATGCTCCTCATAGGAGAGCACGTCGAACGGCAGGCCGATGGCGGCCACCACGGCGTCAATGGGTCCGGAACCTTGCCCGAGCCAGGTCTCGAGTCGCCCGTCCCGCTCGACCTGCAGCGACAGCTTCTCGGTGTCCTCCCCGTCCGTCGAGGCCGCGAGCTGATGCCCGCGATACACGAAGGGCGCTCGCGGAGTGAGGTATTCCTGGCTGAATAGGTCCCATAACTCCTTGGATGTCAATTCCTTACCTGTGATATCTGCAGCAGCTTGTACGACCTGGCTGAACTCGATCTGCAAGCGCCGCGGCATCACCAGCTGATAGTCGCGCTCGAGCAAATAGGCCACGCCGCCCTTACCCGACTGGCTGTTCACGCGGATGATGGAATCGTACGAGCGGCCGAGGTCCGAAGGATCGATGGGCAGGTACGGGACATCCCAGAGGTCGGATTCGGTCCGCGCCGCCAGTCCCTTCTTGATCGCGTCCTGATGAGAGCCCGAAAAGGCGGTGAAAACGAGATCCCCGACGTACGGATGACGCGGATGGATGGGCAATTGATTGCAGCTTTCAGCGCAACGTGCCGCCTCGTTTATGTTGGAGAAATCTAATTTGGGATCAACGCCTTGGCTATACAAGTTAAGAGCTAACGTTACGATATCCACGTTGCCGGTGCGTTCGCCGTTGCCGAACAGCGTGCCCTCGATGCGCTCTGCGCCCGCCATCACCGCGAGCTCGGCCGCCGCCACGGCGGTGCCGCGGTCGTTATGCGGATGCACGCTCAAAATGATGCTGTCGCGCCGGTCTATGTGCCGCAGGAACCACTCGATCTGATCGGCATACACGTTCGGGGTCGCCATCTCGACGGTGGCGGGAAGGTTCAAGATGGCGCGGCGCGCCGCGCGGTGGGCTCCCAGACCGCATTCACCGCATCGCAGATCTCGACTGCGAAATCGAGCTCCGTTCCCGTGAAGCTTTCCGGACTGTATTGGAAGACCCATTCCGTGCCGCGCTCGCGCTCGGCGTGCTCGCGCACGCAGCTCGCACCACGCACTGCGATGTCGACGATGCCGGCGCGGTCGGTGCGAAACACGACTCGGCGCTGCGCGACGGAGGTGGAGTTGTACACATGCACGATCGCCCGGCGCGCGCCTTTGAGCGATTCATAGGTGCGTGCGATCAGCTCCGGACGTGCCTGCGTCAGCACCTGAATGGTCACATCGTCCGGGATCAGCCCCCTCTCGATGATCTCCCGCACGAAATCGAAGTCCGTCTGCGACGCCGCCGGGAATCCGACCTCGATCTCCTTGAAGCCGATGCGGATCAGCATGTCGAACATGCGGCGCTTGCGCGCGGCATCCATGGGCTCGATCAGCGCTTGATTACCGTCTCGAAGATCGACGCTGCACCACGTCGGCGGGGACTCGATGACCGCGCTGGGCCAGCGGCGGTCCTTCAGTGTCAATGGGCGCGAAGGCCTGATACTTGGTCGATGGATGTCGCAACATAATGTTCTCTGCTCGTTAGGGTCTGGCCACGCCTCTCGTGCGCAAAATCGATTTGCTAGCGAGGGGTTGGTTTTCGGTCTTGTGAGCGCCGACCGATGGCGCGTGTGTGAGTGGCGCCTAGCGGCGCAGCAGCAGCGCAAGCGAGTCCAGGCACAAAATGCCGAGAGGACCGCCGAGACTCGCGACTGCCGAGAACATATACCCCGAATCTAGCACTTCACAGGCGGGCCGGGCAAGCGGCCCCGACCCAGTGAGCGGTGCGCTCTGCGGGTGCCGCCTGATAGCCTAATATTATGCCGACTGGAACTCTTCGGGCCGAGAGTGCCCCAACGCGAGGCCGTCATGTCAGAGGTCTTCATGTCCGATCCCGCGACTAGCCCCGCCGTGCGGCACCGGCGATTCCCAACCAGACCCCGCCGCTCTGCGATTACAACCTGTTCACGACCGATGAGGCGCTGCAGGAAGCCGTGACGCGCGAGGGGGCCGCGGCCCACGCCGTGCAGCTCGCGCGCGACGGCGCCGCCATCGGGACCGCCGCAAACTTCGAGCACGGACGGCTCGCCAATCGCCACCCGCCCGTGCTGCAGACCTTCAACGTGCGCGGCGAGCGCATCGATGCGCTCGAATTCCATCCGTCCTGGCATGCGCTCATGGAGGGCATCGCGGCACGCGGCTATCACAGCGCCCCGTGGGCGCGCGAGCGCGGCCGCCCCGTCGCCGGCGCGCACGTGGCGCGCGCCGCGGGCTATTTGATGCAAGCGCAAGTGGAGTGCGGCACGCTGTGTCCGACGACCATGACATACGGCGCGATCGCCGCCCTGCGCCGCGATCCCGAGCTCGCGCGCGACTGGGTGCCGCGGCTGCATCACGCGGGTCTACGACAGCCGTGATATTCCCATCGAACGCAAGCTCGGCGGCCTCGTCGGCATGGGCATGACCGAGAAGCAAGGCGGCTCCGACGTGCGCGCGAATACCACGCGCGCGGAGCGCACGGCGGACGGATCCTATCGTCTCAACGGCCACAAGTGGTTCTTCTCGGCGCCCCAGTGCGACGCGCATCTGGTGCTCGCCCAGACCGCGGCGGGTCTGTCGTGTTTCCTCATGCCGCGCCGTCTGCCGGACGGCACCCGCAACGGCATTCTCATTCAGCGACTGAAGGACAAGCTCGGCAACCGCTCCAACGCCTCTTCCGAAGTCGAGTTCGTGGACGCCTGGGCGCGGCTGCTCGGCGAGGAAGGGCGCGGTGTGCCGACCATTCTCGAGATGGGCAACTACACGCGTCTCGATTGCGTGCTCGGCAGCGCCGGCATGATGCGCCAGGCCGTGGTGCAGGCCCTGCACCACGCACGACACCGCACGGGCATTCGGAGCGCCGCTCTACGAGCAGCCGCTCATGCGCAGCGTGCTCGTCGATCTGATCCTCGAATCGGAGGCCGCCACCGCCCTCTCGATGCGCCTCGCTCGGGCATTCGAGAGTGATGCGCCGAGCGAAGCGACGCTGCGTCGCGCGCTCACCTCAGGCGCCAAATTCTGGGTCTGCAAGCGCGGCTGCGAGCTCGCCGCCGAGGCGATGGAGATTCTGGGCGGCAACGGCTACACGGAGGAGCTGTCGCTGGCGAGGATGGTGCGCGAAATGCCGGTGAACTCGATCTGGGAGGGCTCGGGCAACATCATGTGCCTCGACGTGTTGCGTGCGTTCGGCAAGTCTCCCGCGACCACCGAGGTCGTGCTGCGCGAGCTGTCGACGGCGCGCGGACAGAACCGATATTTCGACGCGGCGTTCGAGCGCTTCGCGGCGTTCCCCGACGGCGGTCAACGAGGCGCTCGCACGGCGCTTCGTGCAAATCTTTGTCACGCTGATGCAGGCGCAACTGCTGCTCGGCGCCGCGGGCGGCTCCTTGCCGGCAGCGCGCGCCGTCGCGGAGGCGTTCTGCGCGACGCGCTTGAATCCCGAATCGGGTTGGGGTGCGGTGTTCGGTGCGGGCAGCGCGCTGTCGGATGCCGGCGTGCTGCTCGACCGCGCCTTCAAGGAATAGGGCTCAAGCTCCCCGAGGAACTCAACAAGGGATCAATACGAGCGGCTCTTCCAGCGTGCGCCGGCGCCGCTCCATGCATCGACCGCCGAGCCCACCGTGGCCGCCATGTAGAAAAGCGCGATGAGCGGCAGGGCGAGCGCCCACGCAAAGCTGCGCCGGTAGCGCGCGAGCGTCGGCAGGTAGCTCACGACCGCGAGCGCGCATGCTGCGAGCCCGCACGCCCGCACCCAGCCGTGCCCGAGCAATGCCGTCGCGGGCGGCGCGAGCCAGACGAGACTCAAGCCGAGGAGCGTCCCGAGCAAAAGCCACGCCGAGTGACGCAGCTGCGTGAAAGCGGTCCGGGCGATCATGCGCCAGATATCCGCCAATCCGGCATAAGGACGGACGGAGGTCGCCAGCGCCGAATGGCCGAGGAAAATCGCGCCCCCTCCGCGGCCCTTGATTGCCTTGGCAAGGGAGACGTCGTCGATGAGCGCGCCCTTGATGGCGCCGATGCCGCCGATGCGCTGCAATGCCTCGCGGCGGATCAACACCGTGCCGCCGGCCGCCGCCGCAACGCTCGAGCGCGCATCGTTCACCTTGGCGAAGGGATACAGCATCTGAAAGAAGTACACGAACGCCGGGACGAGCGCGCGCTCCGCGAGGCTCGAGCAATTGAGGTGCACCATCTCGCTCGCCATATCGAGCTTCGAGCGCTCCAAGCAAGCCACGAGCGTCGATAAATGCCGCGGCTCGTGCAAGATGTCGGCGTCGGTCAACAGAATGAGCGGTGCATCGCCGGCGGCGATTCCCTGCTCGAGCGCCCACATCTTGCCCACCCATCCCGCCGGCTTGGGGGTGCCTTGCAGGACGTTGAGATTCGGCGCACGGCCGGCGCGCTCCGCGGTTCCGTCGGTGGAGTTGTCATCGACCAGCGTCACTGCGAAACGACTCGGGGAAGCCCGCGCCGTAGTCCTGCGCGAGGAGCGATGCAATCACGGGCCCGATGCTTTCCGCCTCGTCGCGCGCAGGCACCACGATGTCGACGCGCGGTCCGCGCAGGCAAGCCACGGGTGCAAGCTCCGGCCGGGACAGCCAGAACTTGCCATGCGCAGCGATGAGGTAGACCCAGATGGCGACCGCGGTGAGCGCGAGCGCAGCGATCGGCGTCGTCATAATAATAACAAATTCATCCTCTTATGGCCATCCTTGCAAGTGATTTGTGATGATGCCGCTGAGCGCATCGACATGGCGGTCATCGTCGTTGAGGGCAGGCACCAGCTCCAGTGACTCGCCACCGAATTCGCGGAACTTGTCGCGATATTCCAGAGCCACTTCTTGCAAGGTCTCGAGGCAGTCCACCGCGAACGACGGCGACACGACGGTGAGCTTGCGCTTGCCGCGCTTTGCCAGCTCGCGCAGCGTGTCCTCGGTGTAAGGCTGCAGCCAGCGCACGCGCCCGAAGCGCGATTGGTAGCAGTGCGACCAATCCTCGGAGGCGAGCTGCAGGCGCGACACTACCGCTCGGGTCGTCGCCTCCGCTTGGGCTTCATAGGGGTCTCCCTCGCTCACGTAGGTTGCGGGCACGCCGTGATAGGAGAACACCAGGTGCGCCTGTTCGCCGGCGCGCTCCCAGTGCTCCCGGATACGCGCGCACAAGGCGTTGATATAACCGGCGTCGGCATAATAATCGTTGACGAAGCGCGTCTCGGGAATCCAGCGCCAATGTGCCAGCGCCTCCATGATGCGATCGAATACCGAGCCCGTCGTCGATGAGCAATATTGGGGATACAACGGCAACACCAGGAGCCTGCGCACGTTTTGTTCCGCGAGGATGCGTACCGCGCTCGGGATGCTCGGATTTCCGTACGTCATGCCGAGCGCAACGCGCACCCGATCGCCGAGCGCCGCATGCAGCCGGTCGCCCAGCTTGTTGGTCAAGCGATGCGAGTACACCGCCAGCGGAGACCCGTCCTGCATCCAGATCTTGCGGTAGTTGGCGGCGCTGCGCAGCGGCCGAAGCGGCAGCACGATGCCGTACAGAATGGGCAGCCATAGCGCCGGTGCGGTGTTGATGACGCGCCGGTCGCTCAAGAATTCCCGCAGATAACGCTGGACCGCGAAATAAGTGGGCGAATCCGGCGTCCCGAGATTGACCAGCAAGACACCGATGCGTTCCGGGATCGACGCCGTCACTTGCGTCACGGCGCGGTAATAAGCCATGTAGAAATCCTCACAGGTCCCGGGCGAATCTCGTCGCGCCGGGCGAACCTTTAGCACACCAGTATACTGCGTGAAGCATGCAGTCCCGGATTCTGAAGTAAAGCGTCCGAAGAATGATCGCGCCAACTCACCAGGAAGTCGCTGCGCTCGAGCTGAGCTTGAGCGTCGCTTGGCGCAGCGTCGCGTTCAGCCTGCCGCCCGCGATCGTCGTCGCGTGGGTGCTCACGCGGCGCCGCTTCGTCGGCAAGACTCTCCTCGACGCGGTCGTCCACCTGCCCTTGGTGCTTCCTCCGGTGGCCGTCGGCTATGTCCTTTTGCTCCTGTTCGGGACCCGCGGCCCCATCGGCGGATGGCTCGACCGATCGTTCGGCATCGTACTCATTTTCACGCGCAACGGCGCAGCGCTCGCCACCGCCGTGATGTCCTTTCCGCTCATGGTGCGCGCCATCCGCATCTCCCTCGAGAACATCGACCGCGGACTCGAGGATGCCGCGCGCACATTGGGCGCCGCGCCGCTCGATCGGTTCATGAGCGTGACGTTGCCTTTGATGCTCCCGGGCCTCTTGGCGGGGGCAATCACCGCGTTCTCGGCCGCCTTGGGCGAGTTCGGTGCGGTCATCACGTTCGTATCGAACATTCCGGGCGAAACGCAGACCCTGCCGCTCGCCCTGTATTCCGCTTTGCAGGAACCGGGTGGGGAGCACGCGGCAGCGCGACTGGCCGTCATGTCGGTGGTGCTGGGTCTCGGCGGCTTGCTGCTGTCGGAATGGTTCGCGCGGCGAGTGCGCTGGATGCTGGGCCGATGAGCCTCAAGGTCGCCGTCGAAAAACGGCTCGGGTCATTCCTGCTCGACGTCGCATTCGATGCGCCCACCCCCGGGATCGTCGCCCTGTTCGGGCCGTCCGGATGCGGCAAAAGTACGACCATCAACATCATCGCAGGGCTTCTGCTGCCCGATCACGGCGAGATCAGTCTGGGTGAGGACGTCCTTCTCGATACCCGGCGGAAGATCGCAATCGCGGCGGAACGGCGCGGCATCGGCTACGTATTCCAGGATGCTCGACTGTTTCCGCACCTCAACGTCGCCTCGAACTTGAGGTATGCACAGCGGCGCGCGCGGCGTGCGCCCTATGTGAGCCTCGAGCGGGTGCTCGCCATGCTCGATCTCGAGCCTCTGCTGTCGCGCCGCGTCCATCGGCTATCGGGCGGAGAGCGCCAGCGCGTGGCGCTCGGCCGCGCCCTGCTCTCGCAGCCGCGGCTTTTGTTGCTGGATGAGCCTCTCGCCGCCCTCGATCGCGACCGCAGGGAGGAAGTCCTGCCCTATCTCGAGACGCTGCGCGATCAGCTCTCGATTCCGATGATTTACGTCAGTCACCAATTCGATGAGGTGCTGCGACTCGCGACGCACATCGTGCTCATGCAGGCGGGGAAGGTCGCCGCCGAAGGCGGCATCACGCAGATGAGCCTCGACCCGAAGCTGCGTGCCCTGATCGGTCCCGATGCCGTGGGAGCGGTCATCGACGGCACTGTGATCGGCGAAGACGCGGCGAGCGGCCTGACGCGGGTTCGCGTGGGCAACGGCGAGCTCAAGATCGAAGCCGCGCGGCTCGTGGCGGGAGCGCGGATGCGCGTGCAGCTCCTCGCCCGCGATGTCATCGTCTCGACGCGTATGGCGCAGTACCTGAGCGTGCGCAACAGCTTGCCCGGTGTGGTCACGGCGATCGACGACGACGGTACCGGCAAAGCCGGCGACCTCGGCTCCGATCTGGTCTCCATCGACATCGGCGCGGGCGTCTCGATCCTCGCCCGCGTGACCCGCGCGGCGACGCGCGAGCTCGAGCTTGCGGTGGGAGCAGCCGTCTGGGCGCTCGTTAAAGCCGTGTCGTTGCGCGGCCATTCCTTTCCCGCGCCGGGCTCGCCTGCCGCACCGAGCAGAGTCCGCAGCGCCGCTATTTGACCCGCGTGCCGAGATGCATGATCCCGACGATGTGGTCGGTTGCCTTGAGTCCAACCACCGCCTTGACGTCCGCGTCGTAGGCCGCGGCGCCGGTTTTCCACATCACGCCGTAGCCCAAATCGTGCGCGGCCAGGAACAGGTTCTCCGCGGCGGCACCGGCCGCGACGACCTGCTCTATCTCGGGCACTTTGGGGTTCTCGCGCACCGCGCAGCCCACGACGACGAGGGTCGGGGAACGCAGCATTTTCTCACGCTCGGCGGCGAGCTGCTCATCGCTCATCGCCGCCGTGCGGCGGCGCTTGGCCTCTGCGGCAGCCGCAGCGAAGCGCTCCCGGACGGCACCCTCGAGGACCATCAGATGCCATGGTTTCATGCGGCCGTGATCGGGCGCGCGCGCGGCGGCTGCGAGGATCCGCGCAAGATCATCGGAGGTTGGACCGGGCGCGGTCAAGCGAGCAGCTGAAGCGCGCGTGTCAATAGCAGTCAGTAAGTCCATCTCTTCCTTCGGATCGTTGATAAAAGCGGGATGGCCTCGTGCAATCGGCTATCATTCGTGCCATCGGCGCCGGTAGCCCAAGCGGACGACGTCGTTGCTAATTATACCCACAGTAGTTCAAGGAGCCTTCATGAACCGTATTGTTTTGGCGTCCATCGCCGCGCTCGGGTACGCGACCGTATTCACCGCGACTGCATTCGGCGCACCGGTGACTTATGTGCTGGATCCTAAGCACACCTATCCCAGCTTCGCCGCGGATCACTTCAACGGGCTGTCCGTGTGGCGCGGCAAGTTCACGGAGACCTCCGGCAAAGTCGTTTACGACAAAGACGCGAAGACGGGAGCGATCGACGTCACGGTGAACATGAGCTCGGTGGATTTCGGCAATGCGAAGCTCGACGAGCACGCCAAATCGGCCGAGCTTTTCGACGCCGCGAAGTTTCCGACGGCCACCTACGTGGGCAAGTTCACGAAGTGGAACGGCGACAAGCCCACCGAGGCGGAAGGCACTTTCACGCTGCACGGCGTGAGCAAGCCGCTCACACTCAAGATCGACTCGTTCCGCTGCATGCAGAACCCCATGACCAAGAAAGAGGTCTGCGGCGCGGATGCTTCCGCCACCTTCGATCGCTCCGACTACGGCGTCACCTTCGGGCAGGCCTACGGGTTCCAGATGTGGGTGAAGCTCGAGATCCAGGTCGAAGGCAGTCCCGCGGGCTAAGACGGCCCACCTTTGCGCTCGAGATAGGGAAACCACCAGGGTTTCGGCTCGATGGCGGCACCTGTCCGCACAATCCTCGGAAGGGGATTCTGTGCGGACAGAGCCGCGAGGGCCGCGAGTGCGCGGCCCGGCCGCAGGCCCCCGAAGGGTCCCGCGTTCGAGTCTCCCGGATCGTTGATGAAGAACGTGCCGCTATCGCGCGCTTGCACGCTGCGTGTCGCCGCGTCGGGATCGCCCGTATAAATCCACGCCCGCGCGGGCGCCGCCGCACGGCCCGCAAGCTCGAGCGCGTCGGCTACGTCGTTGACCGGCGTCAGAGTGATGACCGGACCCAGGATTTCCTCGCGCGTCGGTGCACTGCCTGCGGGAACGTTGCCGAGGATGGTCGGCTGAAAGAAATGGCCGGGCAGCCCCGACGGACGAAAGCGACGGCCTCCGAGGATGAGCCTGGCGCCCGCACGCAGCGCGCGTCCCACCTGATCCTCGACGCGCTGCGCGGCATCGAGTGAAATGAGAGGTCCCAGGTCGGTCGGCGGTTTAGCCGGATCGTCGACGTCGAGAAAACCCACGTACTGATGCATTCTGTCGGCGAGCTCCGCGGCGATTGCGCGCTCGACATAAATGTGGCGCGGCGCGGCACAGGTCTGGCCCCCATTCATGAGTCGGGACCATGCGATGGCCGGCACGGCGCGCTCGAGATCAGCGTCCTTGCAGACGATAAAGGCGTCGAGCGAACCGGTCTCCAGATCGAGGGACTTGCCTCGGGCGAGCGCTTGCAAGCGACAGGCCACCGCCGAGGAGCCCGTGAAGCTCACTCGGCTCACATGCGGATGTGCGATCAATCGCGCGGCGCCGTCAGCGCCGCCCGTGACCACATTGATCACGCCGGCGGGCAAGGAATCACAGAGCCGCACGAGCTCGAGCAGCGTGAGGGGATTTTGCGGGGGCGGCTTGCACACGAGCGTGGCGCCGGCTGCGAGCGCCGGGACGGCGGCGGCGGCGAAGGTCAGGACGGGAAAATTGTACGGCGTGATGACCGCCGCGACGCCCGCGTGGCGGCTGGCCATTCCAGGCGCCGGGGCCGGAGCGTCCGGGCCGCCGCGCTCGGTGTTGCCGCAGCGCTCGAACATGTCCGCTGCGGCAGCGATGCAATCGCGCGCCTCGCACAACGGCTTGCCGGTCTCGCGACTCAATGAAAGCGCGAGCAGGGTCTGCTGCGCACGCACGCGCTGCGCCATCTCGCGAAGCAGCGCCACGCGTTCTGCCGGCCGCATTTCGCCCCACGCAGGTTGCGCGGCAGTCGCCGCGCCGACCGCCCGCTCCACATCCTCCGCGCCGCAATCGGGCACGGTGTCGAGCGCCTGGAGGGTTGCAGGATTTTTGATCTCGCGAGCCGACGCCGTGCGCGCATCCGCCCACGCGCCGTCGACATAAATAGGATGCATTAGCCGGACCTCGGCGAACCGCAGAACTCACGTATCATGCCTCACCGTGCTCGACCTCGATCAATTGTGTCGGCGCGCCGCCGTGCTCGGTCTCGCGGTGCGCGGCGCCTTTCACCCGCAGCCCGGTGAGCTCGGCGCAATGCCCGGGACGGGGGAGCCGGGAACCGTCGTGTTGCTCGGCTTCACGGGCAGCGCTCAATGGCGTGTCTTTCAAGATTCGAGTGAAGCGCGAGATGGACAACCGCATCCGCTCGATCGATGGTCGCAGCGGGTGATCGGAGGGCTCGCGAGCGAGCTCGGCGCGGCCGATTTTTATCCGAGCGGATCGCCCGCATCGCCGCTTCCCTTCCAGCGCCTGGCACGGCGCTGCGAGCCCGTGCATCCGAGCCCCATCGGACTCTTGATTCATGAGACGTATGGCCTCTGGCACGCCTACCGGGGCGGGTTATGCCTACATGAGCGGATCGCGCTGCCGCCCTCGCCGCCGGCCTCGCCGCAACCAGGGTCGCCTTGCGAGCGCTGCCCGGATCGGCCGTGCCTCTCAGGCTGTCCGGTGCACGCGTTCAAGAACGGCTTCGATCTCGATGCTTGCGTGAGCCACGTGCTGAGCGCGGCTGGAACCGACTGCCGGGACAACGGCTGCCTGGCGCGGCGCGCCTGCCCTGTCGGCCCACAGTTCCATTACACGAAGGCGCAGGCGCGCTTTCACATGAGCGCGTTTCTGCGTGCCGTCGCGGGAAAAGATGCCTCGCCGTAAGACCGGGAGCCGGAGGGGAGCGAGGGAGAAGCCGTAAGTTCGATTCAGGCCATGAGTGCTACTCGATGTCGCCCCAAGACTTGATCGGCCTCTCCCCCGTTGCGCGAGATGGTAGCGCAACGCCTGCAGCCGTCGATCGGCGTTCATCCCAAGTTCGTGTGAGTAACGACCGACGCGACCTGCGGCGCCGCGTGCAGATCCGCGCTATCATCGAGCCCGGCCATGGATCTTTCACCGCACGACATTGCCTATGCCCCGACCACCGGGGTGCGGCGCCTGCACGTGACGCCTCTCGTCGAGGCCACGGAGAAGAGCCTCGCGGGTTACGGAGCCCTGGTTACCGATCCGCGGACGTTCCCGATCGAGATCGTGCGCTGGCCTGCTCAAGGCTGGCGTCCCATCGACGCGAACTCGGGAGATCAGGGCGGCATCACCGAGGGACTATTCGAATTCCAGTGGAAAGGCGAAATCCTTTTCGCCCGCAACAACGCGGTCGGCGACAGTTACCTCTTCGGCTGGAGCAATTGGCCGGAGGAAGCGCGGGCAGAGACGTCGACCGCACGGGAACACGCTTACATCTGGCGGGCGAATTATCATCCGGACGGCGGCCAGCTCATCTATCCCATGCACGGCGAGTCTTTCGTCGTGCCTCTCGCCCTGCCGGGCGATGACGTCTCCCCGGCTCGGTTCACCACGTTCTGGTGCGACGGGACCCGCGGGCTGTACGTGCACCCGAACGTCTGGCATGGCGCCTTCGTGCCCTTGGACGATCACGCTGAGTTCCTCGACCGCCAGGGACGCGTGCACGCGCGCGTGTCGGTTGATTTCCCGAAGGAGTTCGGTTGTTACCTGGCGGTGCCCTTACGCCGACCCTGAGGGCGAGCGAGCCTCCATGGACTTCGCCTTCTCCAATAACGCCTCCGCCATGCGGATGCTGGCGTAGTCGATCAGCCGTCCTTCGAGCGACACGGCGCCGCGTCCGTCCCGGGCGGCTTGCTCCATGGCCTCGATGATGCGCCTCGCCTTGGCGATCTCGGCCGCAGACGGGGTGAACACCTCGTTGCACAGCGCGATCTGCGACGGATGAATGGCCCACTTGCCTTCGTACCCGAGCACGGCGGCGCGGTTGGCCGCGGCGCGGAACCCATCCGGGTCGTTGAAGTCTCCGAACGGGCCGTCGATCGGCCGCAGTCCGTAGGCGCGACAGGCGATCAGCATGCGCGTCTGTGCGGCGTGCCACGGGTCCGTCCAGTGATAGTCGCGCTTGCCGTCTCCGTCCTTGTCCGTGAGCACGCCCGAGTCCTTGTTGACCCCACCGATCACCGTGGTCCGCGCACGCGTCGAGGCGGCATAGTCCGCGACACCGAAGGACATCGCCTCCAGGCGCTTGCTCGCTTGGGCAATGGCCTCGACGTTCGCCATGCCGAGTGCGGTCTCGATGAGCACTTCGAAGCCGAGATGCTTCGTGCGGCGTTTGGCGGTCTCGATCTGGGTGACGAGCATATCGACGGCGTACACGTCCGCCGCCACTCCGACCTTCGGAATGAGGAGCATATCGAGACGCGGGCACGCCTCGACGACATCGACGACGTCGCGGTACATGTAATGCGTGTCCAGCCCGTTGATACGCATCATCATGGTTTTGAAGCCCCAGTCGATTTCATTCAGCGCCTGGATGATGTTCTTGCGCGCCTGCGCTTTCTCGTCCGGTGCCACCGCGTCCTCGACGTCCAGGAACACGATGTCCGCGAGCGACTTGGACGCCTTCTCAAAAAGTGCGGTATTGGATCCGGGCACGGCCAGCTCGGACCGCTGGAGCCGCGACGTAGCCGGCTCGATGCTGGTGAAACTCATGAAAGCCTCCTCATGATCTGAACTCGAGCTAACCGGTGGCGCCCAATCCCGCCGCGGCACAATTGATGGACCGCAGGAGGGCTGTGCGAACCTCATCGCCGCCCTCGCCGCGGTGCGCCCGCAATAAGTGCACCTGCTCCCGGCTGACCTGATTGATGGTCTTCAAGCGGCGTGCGAGACGGCGGCGATATTGGGGAAATCGCTCGCCGATGCAGGCAGCTCCGGAGAGGGTCTGGACCATCCGGGAGGTGAGTCGGAACTCCTCGTCCACCTGCGCGAAAATCGCCTCACGCACGGACGCGTCTTGCACGAGCTCGGCATACTTGCGGGCAATCGACATGTCGACCTGCAGGAGCGTGCGCTCGACGTCGTCGATGATGAGACGGAACAGGCGCGCTTCGTTGAACATGCGCCGCAACAAGTCGAGTCCCCGCTCCTTGCGCACGTCGAGAAACGCCTTGATGCCGCTGCCCACGCCGTACCATCCGGACAGCATGTGACGGTTCTGCGTCCAGGCGAACACCCACGGAATCGCACGTAGATCCTCGAGCGTTGCCGCCTGCGTGCGCCGTGCGGGTCGCGAGCCGATGTTGAGGAGCGACAGCTCCTCGAGCGGACTCGACTGTTGCAGGTACGCGAGCATGCCGGGCGTCTCCATCAACCGGCGATACGCCGACCAGGCCGTCCCGGAAAGCGCCTCCATGGCCTCGTGGAACTCGTGCACCGGCACGAGCGCCGCCTCACGCTCCGAGCGCAGCACATGCTCGACCACCGAGGAGCCCAGCAGCTCGACTTGATAGGCGGCCGTGCCGCGATTCGCGTACTTGAAAGACACGACCTCGCCCTGCTCCGTGACCCGGAACTGTCCACGAATCGATCCCGCCGGTGCGGCGGCAATGGCGCGGCCGGTCGGGGCACCGCCCCGGCTCAAGGAGCCGCCTCGACCGTGAAAGAAAGCAATCGACACACCTTGCTCGCGCCCCAGGCGCGTCAGCTGACTCTGCGCCTTGGCCAGCTCCCAATGCGCAGTCAGATAGCCGCCATCTTTGTTCGAATCGGAATAGCCGATCATGACCTCCTGCACTTTCCCCTGCACATAGAGGCTCCGCTGTACCAGAGGCACTTCGAGCAACTCCTTCAATATGGCGGGCGCGCGGCGCAGGTCCGGGATGGTCTCGAGCAGCGGTACGATGGGCAGCGTACAGCGCTCGACCGCCGCGGTGTCGGCGAACAATCCGCCCTCCTTGGCGAGGAGATAGACACCGAGAACATCCGCGGCGCTACGAGTCATGCTGAGGATGAGCGCGCCGAACGCCTCGCGGTCGACGTCCTCGCGCAGCTGCGCGATCGTGCGGAAGGTCTCGAGCGTTTCCGCGGCCTCCGCCGGCAGGTCCTCACCGCTCCCTGTCTCGCGGCGCGGAGCGGCGAGCTCGGACTTGAGCCATTGTCGCCACTCATCGGAGCTCGGCGCGGGCGCCTCGGCGCCGCCGTGTCTTACCCGATAAAGGGCGGCGAGCGTCTGATTCACGCGCATGCTGTTCTCGCGCACGTCGAGGCGCACCGTGCAGAATCGGAACGTACCCACTTCGCGTCGCAACGGCAGGAGCAGCGCGTCGGCGAGCGCCAGGCGCCCGAGGCCTGCAAGGCCTCGCGCATGAGATCGATGTCCTCGATCAGAGCGTCGGCATGGAGATAGCCGATGTCTTGCGGAGCCGGCCGCTCCTTCACGGCCTGCTCGATGGTGGTCTCGATTCGCGACAGCATGCAGCCGATGAATTGGCGAAAGACCTCGCCGCGATTACGCACCGCGCGCGCCTCACCGTCGGGCAACCTGCGAATGGCCTCGCTCACCGCCGCACGAAACGATTCGGGCAGCGGCAGCGCATGATCTTCGATGCTCGCCGCGCGCAACAGCTCCAACAGTCGGGCCCGGTAGCGCTCGAGACTTGCCAGGCGCGTCTGCCAGAGCGTGCGCCGCGTGACCTCGCTGGTCACATAGGGATTGCCGTCCCTGTCCCCGCCAATCCAGGATCCGAACTGGAAGAACATCGGCACCTCGAGCGGCTCGTCCGGGAACTGCTTGGCGAAGGCGCTGTGCACCTTGGCGAGCATCTGCGGGACGACATCGAACAGATTCTCATTGAAGAAATAAAGACCCCACGCCACCTCCTGCTCGACCGTGGGCTTCTCCAGCTTGAGCTCGCCGGTGAGCCACAGCAGCTCGATCTCATCTCGCAGCCCTTGAATGAGCTCGTCGCGCTCCCGGTCGGTCCAGCGCGGGGATTCGAGCTCCAAGAGCTTGAGATAGATACGCCGATGACGTTCCATAACGGTCACGCGCTTGGCTTCCGTTGGATGCGCCGTGATCACCGGCCGCACGCGCAACGAGCCCAACACCTCGCGCACCTCGGCAGCCGAGATGCCCTCGCGCGCCGCCGTCGCGAACACACCGGCGAAAGTGCCGCGCAATTGCCCATAGCCGAGCTCGCGCTCGCGCTCGCGCCGATTGCGCATGTCGCGGTTCTGCTCCGCGATCGCGAGCAGCTGGAACCAGATACCCTGGGCCTGCAGGGTTCGTGCGAGCAACACCGCCGGCATTCCCGCGGTGTCGCGTTCCTCGCGCAGCACCGCGGCAACCGCCGGCTCGTAGCGCTGCACCACCTCCACCAGCACATCGAAAAGCAGCTCGGCGCGCGAGAAATTGCCGCCCGGGTGGACCTTAAGCGCGTTCATGAACGCGCTAGCGCGGCGCCTTGCGCAATGCCAGGGCGGTGGTCGCGCCGAGTTGCGCCGCGCTCGGCGCCACCAGCAACCCGTAAGATTTCATGAGTTCGGTCTTCTCGGCGGCGCTGTCGCCCTCCGCCGAAATGATCGCGCCCGCGTGCCCCATGCGTCGCCCCTTGGGCGCCGTGAGGCCCGCCACGTAGCCGACGACCGGCTTGGTCATGTTCTCCTGCACCCATTTGGCCGCCTCCGCTTCCTGCGGTCCCCCGATCTCGCCGATGATGACCACCGCATGAGTCTCCGGGTCCTGCTCGAACAGCATCAGATGGTCCAAGAAGGAGCTGCCGTTGATCGGGTCTCCACCGATGCCGACGCTCGTGGTGACGCCGATGCCGAGCGCTTTCATCTGCGAGGCCGCCTCGTACCCAAGCGTTCCCGAGCGCGAGACGATGCCGACGTTGCCGCGAATGTAAATGTGGCCCGGCATGATGCCGAGCATGGCGCGGCCCGCGCTGATGATGCCGGCGCAGTTCGGACCAACCACCGTGGTGCGCTCCGCTTTCGCGTAGCGGCGCAGGTAGCGCTTGACGCGCATCATGTCCTGGGCCGGTATGCCGTCGGTGATGATGCAGACGAGGCGCAACCCCGCATCGGCGGCCTCCATCAGCGCATCCGCCGCAAAGGGCGGCGGCACGAATGCGAGGCTCGCCTCCGCACCGGTGGCGCTCACCGCGTCCTTCACGGTGTTGAAGACCGGCCGATCGAGGTGCCTCTGGCCGCCCTTGCCCGGCGTCACGCCGCCGACCACGGAAGTGCCGTAGGCGATCATTTCCCTGGCGTGAAACGTGGCCTTGTCGCCGGTGAAGCCTTGCACGATCACGCGCGTGGTCTCGTCGATCAAGATGCTCATCGCAGCGATTCCCCCCGCGAGGCCGCCACGGCTTTTTCGGCCGCCTCCGCCAACGTGTCGGCCGAGATGATGGGCAGGCCGCAGCCCGCGATGATGCGTCTTCCCTCCTCGACGTTGGTGCCCGGCCAGGCGCACGACGAGCGGCACGCGCAGGCCCTGGGCGGCCTGCACGACTCCCTGCGCGACCCAATCGCACCGATTGATGCCGGCGAAAATGTTGACGAGGATCGCCTTGACGTTCCGATCGGAGAGCACGAGATTGAACGCCGCCGCCACACGCTCGGGCGAGGCGCCGCCGCCGATATCGAGAAAATTGGCGGGCTCGCCGCCCGCGTGCTTGATGACGTCCATGGTCGCCATCGCGAGCCCGGCACCGTTGATGATGCAGCCGATGTCGCCGGTGAGGCCGACATAGTTGAGACCGAGCTCGGCGGCCTGCGTCTCGCGTGGATCCTCCTCCGCGGCATCGCGCATCTCCGTCACGCGCGGCCGCCGGAACATCGCGTTGTCGTCGAACGACATCTTGGCATCGAGCGCGAGCACGCGATCATCCTTGGTGACGACCAGCGGGTTGATCTCGACCATGGTCGCATCGAGATCGCGAAATGCGCGATAGCAGCCCATGATCGTGGTCGACCGCCTGACTCACTTGCTTGATGTTGAGGCCGAGTCCGAAGGCGAGCTCGCGCGCCTGGAAGCCCTGCAGCCCGACGGCGGGATCGACTTGCTGCTGCAGTATCGTCTCGGGTCGGCTCGCCGCGAGCTCCTCGATCTCCACGCCGCCCTCGGCGGAGGCGATGACGCGAATGCGCTCGATCTTGCGATCGAGCACGAACCCCAGGTAAAGCGCGCGCACGTAGGGCTCGGCCTTCTCGACGTAAAGTCGGTGAACGGCCTTGCCCGCAGGTCCGGTCTGCGCCGTGACCAGGACCGAGCCGAGCATGCCCTTGGCCGCCGCAGCCACTTCCTGGTACGTGCGGCACAGCTTGACACCGCCCGCCTTGCCGCGGCCGCCGGCGTGAATCTGCGCCTTGATGGCCCAGTGCCAGCCGCCGAGCTCCGTCGCCACGTAGACCGCCTGTTCGGGGCTGTAGGCCACGCCGCCGCGCGGCACGTTGACCCCGAACCCGGACAGCAGTTCTTTCGCCTGATATTCGTGGATGTCCATGATCTCCCCCGGCGAGCCGTCGTGGCTCGCTCGCGACGCGATGCAGCTTTTTTCGATCATAACAACGCGATCGCGCGCGCATCATCAGAAAAGCGGATTCACATCATAAGCTGCGGCATTCTCCACGCCGCGTCGAATCTTATATGAATGTTATTTATAGTAATATTACATATGCCATTGATATTATTTACGTTTTACTTGCATTACCTCCCGCATGAGCCGCATCGGCGCGCCGCGCCAGACGGGCATCACCAAGCCCTGCGGCGCACGCGGCGAAACGCTCCGTGGGTCCCTGCCACTCGAGCTCCTCGACGCGCTCGAACAGCGGCGCATCGCTGCGCAGGGTCGCGAGTCGCTTGAACAGAAGCGCGAGGTCGCGCCGTTCTCCCAAAACTTCAGCCGGGAATTCTTCGAGGAACCCATAACGGTTGATGAGTCCCGCTGCTCCTTTCGGACCGATGCCCGCAATGCCCGGATAGCCGTCCGCGCTATCGCCCACCAGCGCGAGATAATCCGGAATCCATTCGGGCCCCACGCCGAACTTGGCGCGCACACCCGCCGCATCGCGAATGCTGTTGCTCCTGCGGTCCACTTGCACGACGCGCGTCGCAAGCACGCATTGCGCGAGATCCTTATCCGGCGTCCAGATCGATACCTTCTGGACCCGGGCGTCCGCTGCGGCCAGCGCCGCCGCCGAAGCGAGTGCATCGTCAGCCTCGAGCTCGACCATCGGCCAGGTTACAACGCCCATCGCGACCAGCGCCTCCTCCAAGGGCTCGAATTGCGCGCGCAGCGCCGGCTCGATCCCCTCGCCCGTCTTGTACCCGCTCCACAGGTCGTTGCGGAAGGACTCGATCACATGGTCGGTCGCCACCCCCAGATGCGTCGCGCCCTGCTCTATCATTTGCAGAACCGTGTTGAGGACCCCGACCACCGCCCCGCGGGGCCGGTCCTCGCCCTTGGTGAAACGCCGCAGCCCGTAGAAATGCCGGAACAACTCGTAGGTGCCGTCGATGAGATGTACGATCACGCCTCATCATCACATGCCGCCGCATCGCGGCGCGAGTCTCACGCGCGCGGCCGCGTCTTTCGCTTCGCACGTCTCGCCGAGGGCACGGCGGCGGCGGCCGGCTGGGCCGGCAATGGATTGCGCAACGGGATGATGGTTTCGAGCAGCACCGACGTACTCGAATCGGCAGCCACCGTGAGCCGCTGCAGAATCTCGGCGAGCTCGGTCACCGAGCGGGCGACGACTCGGGCCACCATGCAGTCATCTCCGGTGACACTGTGCATTTCGATGACCTGCGGCATCGCGCGCGCGATATCGCCGAGACCGCGCTTCTGCGTGGGCTTCGCCCGCAGCCGCACGAAGGCGCTGATGTTGAATCCCAGCCGCGCATGATCCACGCACAGCATCGCGCCGCGGACGATGCCGCGAGCCTCGAGCCGCCGGATCCTGTCTGCGACCGTCGGCTGCGACACGCCGAGCTCGCGGGCAATCTCCGCGTAGGGACGCCGCGCGTCCGCGTCCAGCCTTGCAAGAATCTTGAGATCCAGTGCATCCATAATGAAAGACCTCGCGGCATTATGGCTTTATAACTAAGCCTGAATACACTTATAGCTTATAGAAGTGAAGGCATATCTGCCAATGCGCGGCTATTATCCAATGTGGGTGAAGTAGGGAGCCGCAATGTCCGCAACAACAGCCGCGCAAAGGACCTCGCCCTGGATGATCGGCGCCTGCCTGCTGGCGGTGTATGTCATCTGGGGTACGACCTACTTCGCGATCAAGGTCGGCGTCGCCCAAGTCGCGCCCTTTTTCCTGGTGGGCACGCGCTTCGTGGTCGCCGGCGGCGCCTTGATGCTCGTGCAAATGCTCCGTGCGAAGCGGATGCCGACGCTTAACCAGTGGCGAAATGCGGCACTCCTGGGTTTTTTACTGCTTGTGGCCGGGAACGGCGGCGTCGCGGTTGCCGAACGTTGGGTCAGTTCCGGCGCAACCGTTGCGCTCATCAGCGTTATGCCCTTGGGCACCGCGCTGTGGAGCGGCGCACTCGGCCAGTGGCCGCGCCGCTGGGAGTGGCTCGCCATCGGTCTCGGTGCCGTCGGCGTCGCGGTCATGCTCATGGGCCGTGATCTGCACGGCAGTCTCCCCGGGACGGTACTCATTCTCCTCGCCACGACCTGCTGGTCTCTGGGCACGGTCCTATCCCGCCGGCTCGACCTGCCGCACGGACCCACCGGATTCGGCGCCGAGATGCTGTCGGCCGGCATCATGGCGCTCATCGTCAGTGCAGCGCTCGGAGAGCATTGGGCGGTGGCCACCGAGCCCAAGGTTTGGTGGGCGTGGGGCTACCTTGTCGTGTTCGGATCGCTCATCGCGTTTTCCGCTTATCGCTACGTCGTCGAGCGGGTATCGCCGACGCTCGCGGCGACGTATGCCTATGTCAACCCGCCCGTCGCACTGTTCGTAGGATGGTGGCTCGGTAACGAGTCGTTCTCCTCCAACGTGCTCGTGGGACTACCCATCGTGCTCGGCGCGGTCGCGTTGCACGCCTGGATACAAACGGCCTCTTTCAGGGGGGCTGCCGAGACCGTGGACGCGGGCGAAGCGGTCTCTGTCCCGCAAGAGGCAAGCGATCGCCCCTCGCGGGCCGCCTGAGCTGACCTCACTCCCGGCGGTCCAATCCCGTATCGCTGATAAAGCCACAATAGCAGCGCGATGACGGAACCCCCGGGGACCAGCCCTATGGCTGCATAGGGCATCAGACCTTTAAGCTTTGCAACAACTGCCGGCATGGCGCGTTAACCAAACACCAGCGCCAACTGCAAAACCACCCCAGAGGCGACCGTGGCCGCGACTGCCAGCGCCGCCTGGGCGAGCCGTACGGATAGCGTTTCGTTCGTCATGTGCATTCTCCACGTTGAATTGATCCTACGTGGACAGGTTGCGCCGCATGCCCCTGCGCAACAAATGGAGTTCCTGACGGAGTGTTTAGCTTTTCTTAAGTGACGGAGACGTCGGGCGAGGCCCGAAATCGATTTACAACGTCACTCGGGCCGCTTATCTCAGGTGCTTGCCGAGCCCGCAATTTTGTCCTGCGTTTTGGTGTCGAAGTCGCTCGCCGCATGGCGCTCGTGCAACTGACTGGCAGGCTCCCCGAAGGTTCTGTTGACCATACGCCCGCGCTGCACGGCAGGTCTAGCCGAGAGCATGGAAGCCCACCGCTGCAGGTTCTTGTATTCTTCCACTGAAAGAAACTCCGCCGCGCTGTACAGCCAGCCCTTTACCAGTCCCCCATACCAGGGGAAGATCGCCATGTCGGCGATTGTGTAGCTGTCGCCCGCAATGTACTCGGACTCTCCGAGTCGTCGGTCAAGGACGTCGAGCTGACGCTTCACCTCCATCGCGAATCGATCAATCGCATACTCGATCTTGATCGGCGCGTAGGCATAGAAGTGACCAAATCCGCCGCCGAGAAACGGTGCGCTCCCCATCTGCCAAAACAACCAGGATAGGCACTCGGCGCGCGCGCCCATGTTCGCGGGCAGATAAGCCTGAAATTTCTCGGCGAGATACAAGAGTATCGCCCCGGACTCAAAGACCCGAATCGGTCTCTCGCCGCTGCGATCCAACAGTGCCGGAATCTTGGAATTCGGATTCACGGCCACGAAACCGCTGCCGAACTGATCGCCATTCATGATATTGATGAGCCACGCGTCGTATTCGGCACCGGAGCGACCAAGCGCCAACAGCTCCTCGAGCATGATCGTGACCTTGACACCGTTCGGCGTACCGAGCGAGTAAAGCTGCAGCGGATGGCGCCCGACGGGCAGATCCTTCTCTTGCGTTGCACCTGCTATGGGGCGATTGATGCTGGCGAACTGGCCGCCGCTGGCCTTGTTCCACGTCCAGACTTTGGGGGGAAGATAATCGGATGAATCGTTCATTGTGTGCTCTGGGCAATAATCTAAATTACTTACAGCCAGCGGCGAATACGTTCGGCCTGCTGGCGGAGTGCTTCGGGATCCGCTTTGACGGCGGCATGCATGAGCAACTGTTCCCCGGGACGGCGGGGAATGATATGAAAGTGCACATGCGGAACCGTCTGGCCCGCGGCCGAGCCATTTACCTGGGTGATCATGATGCCCGGCGCGTCAAACGCTCGCTTTACAGCTGCGGCAAGGTGTTGCGTAGCGCGCATACAGGCGGCGGCGCCGTCAGGCGACAGATCGAACAGAGTTTCGGCCGGCTCCCGCGTGATCACCAGCACATGCCCCTCGGTCTGCGGCATGAGGTCCATGAATGCGAGCGTGTGCTCGTTCTCATAAAGTCGAACGCACGGTAATTCGCCGCGAAGAATCCGTGCAAACACGTTTTGGGGATCGTAAGCCATGCCACTCACAGAATATCACGTCGTCATCACCTGCGACCCTCAGGGACGTTGCGGAGGGGCCATGAACTCCGGACCGACGGGATCGAGGATCGCCGTCGTCACGATGCGTTCGATCTGCTCCCGGTCCGAACTTTGCAGCGACCAGCCCGCGACACCGAGCGCCGCCTCGAGTTGATCGGGGCGACGACCGCCCCAGAGCGCCACGCTGATTCCTTGATCGAGCATCCAACGCACCGCCAGTTGAATCACACGCCGGCCGAAGCGACGCTGAGCGAACTCATCGAGCTGCCGCACGGCGTCCAGATACTGCGCAAAACGAGGCGGCTGAAATTTCGGGTCGATGCGCCGCAGATCGTCGCCGTCGAACGTGCTGTCCGGGCGCATACGCCCGCTGAGCAACCCGCGACACAGGGCTCCATAACCGAGAGTCGCGATGTGATTGGCGCGAGCATAAGGCAGAATGTCCGTCTCGATGGCGCGCTCGAAGAGATTGTAGGGCGGCTGCAGCACGTGCAGTGGAGCCGCCTGACGAAAGCGCTCCATTTCGGCGACCGAGAAATTGCTTACGCCGATGGCCCGGATCTTTCCCGCCTCGTAAAGCGAACGCATGGCTTCGGCGGTTTCCTCGACCGGGACCTTGGGGTCAGGCCAATGGACCTGGTAGATGTCGATATAATCGGTACGGAGTCTGCGCAGCGAATCATCGACTTCCTTCAGAATTCGCGCTCGGGTCGCGTTCCGGTAGACCTTGCCATCGCGCCATTCCAGTCCGGTCTTGGTGGCAATGACGGCTTCGGCGCGCGCGCCCTCGAGAGCCTCGCCGACGATCTCCTCGGATACGCCGAAGCCATACACCGGCGCGGTATCGATCAAGTTAATGCCTTGATGCAAAGCGGCCCGAATCGTGGCGATTGACTCGCGCCGGTCCGTTCCTCCCCACATCCAACCGCCCATGGCCCAGGTCCCGAGCGCGACGCGCGAGACTTTGAGCTGTGTTGCGGGGACACCTACGAATTCGGTTTCGATGGCCGGGATGCGGAGCTGCGTTGACGGTGCCATGGAATGGTCTCCTGAGTGGACATTCGACTACGGCTGGTAGATCAATGGCACGACTTTGGGCGCAACGTGTGTCCTACACATTGCAGGATCTCGCCCCCCGGTTACGCATGAAACAGCGAGCGGAGCAGGCGACGAATGCTCGTCCTCCCCACCGAAGCCATCGTCAGAAACGAAGGAATTTCGTCAGCGAATCCGGTAAATACGCGCATCAGAATTCGCAAGGGTTGGCAGGTCGGGTGCGAAACTGGTGAACTTGAGTGACCGGTGAAGGGGCCGAGCGAGGGAGCACGGCGGGTCCATTCTCCCTCGGCTTATGCCGCTCAGAAAGTTTGCACAGCAGCACCAGGTCTGTTGCGCAAATGAGGCGGCATCGATGATCGCTACAAGAGATAGCCGATGAATGCAATCGTACTCATAGCGCTCAAACGCCCCTATACGTTCGTCGTCCTGGCCATTCTCATTTTGATTTTTGGCGGCCGAGCGGCGCTACGCACACCCACCGATATCTTTCCCAATATTGGTATCCCGGTGGTCGCCATCGTTTGGACGTACAGCGGCCTGACGCCCGAGGACATGTCGGGACGCGTCATCTATTACTACGAGCGCTCACTCACGACCACGGTCGCTAACATCGAACATATCGAAAGCCAGTCCCTTTACGGCCGCGGCATCGTCAAGATTTTCTTTCAGCCCGGCACGGATGTCGCAGCCGCGCAGGCGCAAGTCACCGCGATTTCTCAAACGGTGCTGAAGCAATTGCCGGCCGGCATCACCCCGCCCCAGGTGCTCTCGTATAACGCCTCCTCCGTGCCCGTCCTCGCACTTCAGGTCGCTTCCGATCGGTTGACCGGAGCTCAGCTGTACGACATGGCCTCCAATCTGATCCGACCTGAGCTGGTCTCGGTGGCGGGAGTCGCGATTCCCGCCCCCTACGGGGGTACCGCAAGCGATGTGGAGGTGGACCTCGACCAAGCGAAGCTCCTCGCACACCACCTCTCCGCTCAGGATGTCGGTCGAGCCTTGGCGCAACAGAACATCGTTTTACCGGCCGGTGATCAGAAAATCGGCGCCATTGATTTCCTTGTCGAGACCAATGCGGCGCCGGTGCAGATCGCGACTTTCAACTCCCTCCCCATCAAGAAGGTCAACGGCGCGGTGGTGACGGTGGGCGATGTCGCCTACGTGCACATGGGGGGTCCGCCACAGACCAATACCGTGCTGGTCAAGGGACATCAGGCGGTGCTGCTCGAGATCCTCAAGGCGGGGGACGCCTCGACACTCGCTGTCGTCGCCGGCGTCAAGGCAAAGATCCCGCAACTCGAGAAAACCTTACCGGAGGGAGTCAAGATCACGGTCGTGAGCGATGCGTCGACCTTCGTGAGAGCCTCGGTCGAGGATGTATTGCAGGAGATGGTAACGGCGGCGCTCCTCACCGGCATCGTGGTTCTCGTGTTCTTGGGCTCCGGGCGCTCCACTCTCATCGTCGCTACCTCGATCCCCCTCGCGATCTTATCTTCGATCGCCGCCCTCAGCGCCCTCGGGCAGACGATCAATGTCATGACTCTGGGCGGCCTTGCATTGGCGGTCGGCATCCTGGTCGACGATGCGACGGTGATGATCGAGAATATCGATGCCCATTTGGAACAAGGCCTGGACCTGGAGCCGGCGATTATCCAGGCGGCCAATCAAATCGTCGTTCCAACGTTCGTATCGACTCTGTGTATTTGCATCGTCTGGTTGCCGCTCTTTCAGCTTTCGGGGATCGCCGGCTACCTCTTTCTGCCGCTCGCCGAGGCCATCATTTTCGCGATGCTCGCCTCCTTTATTCTCTCGCGGACGCTCGTGCCGACGATGGCCGTGTGGCTGCTGCGCGCGCAAGTGGCCGAGGCTCGATCGGGCACCCAGTCGCAGGGCCTCTTTGCGCGGCTCCATGCGGGCTTCGAGCAGCGCTTCGAGCGCTTTCGCAATGGCTATCGCGAGCTGCTCACCGAAGCGCTCGGGCGGCGCTGGGGATTTGTTTACGGTTTTTTGGCCGTAGCGCTTGTCTCCTTTGTTCTAGTGCCGTTCTTGGGAAGGGATTTCTTCCCGAGCATCAAGTCGGGCGAGATCGACATGCATTTTCGCGGGCCCATAGGTTTGCGCCTGGAGGAGGCAGGCGTGCTTGCCGCACTGGTCAATCATTCGGTGCGCCAATTGTTACCGGGCCATGTTGATAACATCATCGACAATTGCGGTCTGCCCAGCAGCGGCATCAACCAGGCTTACAGCGCGAGCGCGACCATCGGGCCGCAAGATTGTGACGTCACGATCAGTCTCAACAATCAAGCCTCTCCGATCGGCGAGTATCTGGCGACGCTGCGAAAGGAGTTGCCTGAGCTCTATCCGGGTACGGTCTTCACTTTCCCGCCCGGCGACATCACCGCGAAAATATTGAACTTTGGCTTGCCTGCGCCGATCGATGTGCAAATCCTAGGGCGCGATATCGGCGTCAACATGGGGTATGCGTACCAAGTGGCTGCCGCCATGCGCCGGATCCCGGGCATTGCCGACGTCGCGATCCAGCAATCGCTCGCTGAGCCCACGCTCCTCGTCTCCGCCCATCGCGACTTGGCCGTCAGCGGCGGACTGACGGAGTCGAACATCGCCGACAATACGCTCGCGACCTTGTCGGGCTCCGGGCAGACCGCACCGACGTATTGGCTCGACACCCAGACCGGTGTGTCGCACCTCGTCAATATCCAAACACCGCAGGACCAGCTGACCTCGATCAATGACTTGGCAACGATTCCGATCGACCAGGGGGACGGCGATCCGAGTGGTCATGCCACTCAGATTTTGGGCGGCTTGAGCGATATCAGCCAGACGGGGCGCCCCCTCGAGGTATCGCATCGGGACATCATGCCGGTGATCGACGTCTACGCAAGTACGCAGGGTCTCGATTTGGGCGCTGTCAGCACGTCCGTCGACCGAGTCCTCGAGACGATGAAGGGCTCCGTGCCGCGCGGAGCCACAGTCACTGTCCAGGGCCAATCGGTGACCGTCAAGGATGCCTACTCGCAGCTTTTGATCGGCCTCGCGTTTTCGATTGTCTTGGTCTATTTGGTAATCGTCGTGAACTTTCAGTCATGGCTCGATCCCTTCATCATCATCACCGCTCTGCCCGGCGCGCTCACCGGAATCGTGTGGTCGCTGTTTCTGACGGACACGACCTTATCCGTGCCGGCCCTCACCGGTGCGATCATGTGCATGGGCACTGCCACGGCCAACTCGATCTTGGTGGTGTCTTTCGCGCGCGACGAGCTGGCCGCCCACGGCGATGCGACGCGTGCAGCGATCAGCGCCGGCTACGCCCGCATACGACCGGTGTTGATGACTGCGATCGCAATGATCATTGGCATGCTTCCGATGTCGATGTCGAATACTCAGAACGCGCCGCTCGGACGGGCCGTCATAGGGGGGCTCCTGGTGGCGACGATCGCGACGCTCCTCTTCGTCCCCTGCGTATTTGCCCTGCTCCATAAAAACACGCGCGTAGCCGCCGAGAAAAGCGCATGAATCGACGCTCGATCATGATCATCGCGGGGATCCTGGCGATCGCCTTGATGGCCTATGGGGTATTCAAGCGCGAATGGAATGTGAAGCAGCTGAAAGGCGTCGCCGACGATCAAGCGACCCTTCCCGTGCAGATCATCACACCCGAGCGTGGCCCCCCTACACGCACCCTGGTTTTGCCCGGCACGGTCCAGGGGTGGTATGAGGCGACGATCTTCGGGCAAGTCACCGGCTATATAGGCAGCTGGAAAGAGGACTACGGGGCGACCGTCAAGAAGGGCCAACTGCTGGCAACAATCGAGGCACCGGGACTCGATGCGCAGTATGCCGCCGCCCAGGCCTCGCTCAACGTTGCGCAGGCGAATTACGATCTGGCAGTCTCGACCGCGAAGCGCTGGCAAGCATTGGCGGGAACTCCGGCCGTCTCACAGCAATCGGTGGATGTTCAAACGGCGACCGCGAAGGCGCGTAAAGCGGATCTGGAGGCAGCACGACAGAACGTGGAGCGTTATGCTGCCCTTGAGTCCTTCAAGCGGGTGGTGGCGCCGTTCGATGGCATTGTCACCGCGCGGCTTACCAATGTAGGCGCCTACGTGAACGCGGGGGGTGGCGATGCGGGGGCGCGTACAGGCGCGACTCAGCTCTTCACGGTGTCGGATGTGCATAAGCTGCGCGTGTTCGTCGACGTGCCGCAATCTTATGCCGGTCAGTTGGACGCTCAGGCATCGGTCACGATTCACTTGCCGTCGCAGCCCGACAAGTCGATCCCGGCCGCGTTTCTCACCACGGCCCGGGCTTTCAGCGACAACTCCCGGACCGCCGTCACGGAGCTCACCGTCGATCCTGCGGATGGAACCCTCTGGCCGGGCACGTTTGTCGAAGCGGTATTTCGGCTGACCAACGATTCGGCGTTGCTGACCCTTCCCGAGGAAGCCCTGATCTTCCGCGCGCAAGGACTGCAAGTCGCTCTGGTCGATGCGCACAGTCGGGTGCATCTGCAAAACATCGCTCTGGGAGAGAATCTAGGAGAGACCGTGCAAGTCCTGAGCGGACTCACGCCCGACGCCAGAGTGGTGAACAATCCGCCGGCCGGCCTGTTGGAGGGCCAGCTGGTGCAATCCGTCACACCTGCTCCGGGCTACGCTCCCCGGAGCGAGGCAGCCGCGACGGCCCAGCCGCCGCCACCCATGGGTCCGAATTCACGCACGCCCCCCTGATGAGACATTCCATGCGCCTCATGGTGTCGATCAGCGTGGCCCTGCTCGGGGGCTGCGACCTCGCACCGGTCTATGATCCGCCCCATTTCGTCGTCCCCGACTCCTATCAAGGAAGCGGCCCGTTTCAGGTGGCGCATCCCGATGAGCGGCCGATACAACAGGCCTGGTGGACCCTCTTTGGCGATCCGGAATTGGACCAGCTCGAAGATCAGCTGGCGATTGCCAATCCCACCTTACAGGCCGCCGCCGAGACTTACACCCAGGCTCGGGCTCTCGCGGCCGAAGCGCAGTCGGCTCTTTACCCGCAACTGGCTCTGCAAGCAGCCAGCTCCTATAACGGCGAATCGGCGAACCGGCTGTTCGCAACCGGTCCACCTCAACAGGCGAGCTCCAATCAGATCGGCGCCACGGCGTCCTGGGAGCCGGATTTTTGGGATGCAATTCGCAACACCGCCCACGCGCAAAAACGGCTCGCCCAAGCGAGCGCCGCCGATTTCGCCAACGCGCGCTTGAGTCTTCAGGCCGAGCTCGCCAACGACTACGTCGCGGTACGTGGGTTGGATGCGGAACTCGAGGTGTTGCGGCAGATAATCGAAGCCTACGGGCAAGCAGTCGAAGTCGCGCGGCTTCGCACACAAGGACAGATCGCTTCGGGGTTGGATCTTGCGCGCAGCTTGAGCGAGCTCAAAGTGGCGCAAGCGCAAGAGACAGAAACCGCACTCGGGCGCGATCTCATGCAGCATGCAGTGGCCGTTCTGACCGGGTCTAACTCCAGCCAGTTCGTGATCTTGCCCGTCAAGCAATTCGCGCTAAAGCCGCCATCGCTTCCGTCAGGGATACCGTCGGAGCTGTTGCAGCGCCGTCCCGATATTGCGGGCGCTGAGCGCCGCATGGCCGCGGCCAACGCCTCGATCGGCGTCGCCCGTGCGGCGTTCTATCCCCACATCGTTTTGGGCGGGAATGCGGGATTTGAAGATACGGCGTTCAATTTGCTCTCCATGCCGAACAGCCTATGGTCGATCGGCCCCGCGGCAACGCTGCCCCTCTTCGAAGGGGGCCTGCGCCGCGCGCAACTCATGGGCGCGTGGTCCCAATACACTCAAACGCGTGACAATTATCGGGCTACCGTGCTCGCGGCTTTTCAGGATGTCGAGGATGGCCTGAGCTTGACGCAACGATTGGGACGCGAGGTCGAGCAAGAGCACGAAGCGAGCGACCAGGCAACCCAGGCGCTCTCCATCTCGACCATGCTCTATACCGACGGGCTCGAGGATTACCTCAACGTCGCCGTTGCGCAGGAACAGGTCCTCACCGTTCGCACCAGCGAGGTGCAACTGCAGATCCGCCAGTTGCAAGCCGCGGTTTCCTTGGCACGCGCCCTCGGCGGAGGCTGGTCGGTACAGGCATTGCCCGCGGAAAAGGATACGCTGCCCTTCGGGCCCCTGGACTACCGCGCGTCGGCAAAGCAGTGACCAGCGGGCGCAGGCGACACCCGTTCGATCGACTTACAATACCGCGTTGCTTAGGCGCGGCGTCGGGAGCCGCCTCTCGCGGCGAGATTCGCACGCATGCCTATCGACATCGACTGCGATTGAATCGAATACATGGCGCCGTCGCCACGCTGCCGGCGTAAAGCCCGTTTGCTTCTTGAAGCAGACACCGAAGGCACTTTGGTTGGCATATCCCACCTGCAGCGCGACCGCGTGGAGGCTCAAGGATTTATCATGAAGCAACGTCTGCGCGCGCAAGATTCGCTCCCGCCGAAGCCAGGCGTGCGGAGAGCTGCCTACAGACTGCTGGAACACCGTTGCAAAATGACCCGCCGATAAGCCGACAAGCCTCGCCACGTCTACGACCGACACTTCTCGGCTGAGGTTGAGCATCATGAAATCGCAAGCGCGCCGTAGGGCGGTGGGCGCAAGTCCGCCCCGCCAACAGGCGTTGATCTCACCGCTGTAAGCGATGCATTGTCTGACCAATTGCATGGCCAGTAGGGTCGCCCCGGTCTCGATGAATTGTCGGCTACCCGGCGCGCTATTTTTGCATTCCTCGTAGATCGACGCTGCAAGCTGCCAGCTCAACGGGTCGTCATAGCCGAGCTTGGGTGCGAGCTCGAAACTTCGAGCATGACTCAGACCAGCGGCCCGCAGAAGAAACTCGTGTTCGAACCCTATCTTGAGGATCTGCGCGTCCTCGAGGAGATTGACCCGCTGGGTGATCTGCCGGCCTCCTGGGATGACATAGGCCAATCGCGGCTCGTGCGGTGCTTTCCAACAGGTATTCGCAAGCTCAATATCCACGTCATGGTGACGGCAGCGCAAAAGAAAGCAGAGTTCCGCCATCGATGTTTTCAGCTCCATTTCCCCGCACGCCGACTCGATGGCAAGCGCTTGGACACTGGCCCCGCGCCAGGTGAGTGAGCGTGTCCAGTGAAGGTTCCCCACAACTGTCCAGCGGCGTACGCCGCTATGAGGAGGAAATGGGGGCACTGTTTTACGACGGCTACCATCCCTCGCCTCCCCCCTGACAAAGGATGCACCGGAATCCGGCATCGCTGGGCCCTCCACCTGAGCCTTATCGCAATCGGCGTATGCCTTTGATCCTGATGATCGTCGGCTCGCCGTTCCTATGAAACGACTTGGCAGCAGGACTATGAGGAATAAGCGCCCCTCTGACAAGACGCACCCGAGGCACGAGTGGGCGCAACACCGCGACGAGGAGCACTGGTACTTTTGCGTCGCAACGAGCAATAACCGCTGCCCTGCGCGAAGTGACGGCGCCTTGGGCCGATTCATCCAGGACCCGGGGCTAACCCCCGAGAGGCCTGATTTTGGTTTTTAAGCGATGCCAACGATACACAGCCACAAAGGCCCAAACAGCTTCCACGAGTCCGAACGGCCATGCGCCTTGCAGAAAGCCGTAAATTGAGCCGAGGACACACGCTCCGGCGAATGCCAGGATGAACCAATGGCTCCTATTCTCAAGAGCATACGTCACCAACATTGCCATGACCGCGAAAAGGCCGAATCCTGTTAATCGGTCCACCCCAGCCCTCCCCGCTTGCCACCAGCTAAACCGGCCAATTGTCGCTGCTCCCAGCATTAAGATGTTGTGAAAAACTCGGAATGTGTGCTGAATGCTGATGTGTGCGGGGTTGGCGCAATCGCGAGGCGAACGGCGGGGCGGAGCAAATACTGCGAGTCAACGCCAAGCGCACATCTAGCAGGTTAATGCGCCGGTGTGCAGCCCGATTAATTGGGTAACATTAGAACGAAGCCGCCGTTTTCGTAGGCATAGAAGCGCCACTCGCGCACCGTTTTCGGTGTTCCCAATATGACGAGTTGCTGACGCAGCGTGGCGACGTCGTTGAACACGTCCGAGCTCCTGATGAGACTCTCGTACTTTTGCAGCAGGGCGTCGCTTGCATCCTCGGCCGCATAAGTAATCAACACCTTGAGCGGCGCGTTGAAAGACTGCAGCTTATTCATCTTTTCGTAGGCGCGAGAACCATCATTTTCGTGCTCTATGGCTACCGAAATCCAATTCGCAAAAGTGGCGTACTTCCCGGTGTTGTCCACGCCGCGCTCCTCGTACAGCATGCCGTCAAGCGTGTAGTACTCCTTGTTCCATGACAAAAGACCCAAGTGTCGGGCGACTCTCGGGTAAATGGTGGTTCGCATGAAGAAGTTATACGATTTGGTCTCATAGCCCACCGCCGTACGAAAGCTGTCGCGCTCTGCTTGCATGACGGCAAGAAAGGCATTTCGAAAGTCTCTAGGCGTAATTCTATTCATCTCGCGCGGCCTTTATATTTCGCGGCAGTCGGAAAAAATAATTATAATCAATAAGTTAATCGTCGGCGAGGACACTTGGGCGATACCGCGGCCACAGCTCATATCCAGGGGACAGCTTTAAAAATGCGAATTGTCATTCGTGGCCTGTTTCTGCTGACCCTCGTAGCGGCCCTGGCTTTCTATTGGCTAGCCTACTGGCCGCTGCGCGATAAGCATCCCGCGACTGCGCCTGCTCGTGGTGTACTGGTCATCACCGGTGCCCGCATTTACAGGTCTCCTGATGCCCCTGCGATCGAAGACGGAGCGATCATCGTGCGCGACGGGAAGATCGCCGCAGTCGGTGAGCAGCTGTCAATTCCGGCGGAAGCTCAAGTCATCACTTGTAAGGGCTGTGCCGTGACCGCCGGCTTCTGGAACGCGCATGTGCATTTTACCGAACCAAAGTGGGCTGGGGCAGATCGAACATCCGCGGCACGACTGCAGGCTCAGATCGAGGCCATGTTGACCAGCCGCAGTTTTACGACCGTCGTCGATACCGGCTCAAATCTGCGATCCACCATCCCTCTGCGCCGTCGCATCGAGCTCGGGGAGATTCTCGGGCCGAGGATTTATACTGCGGGATCGGCGCAGTATCCGCCCAATGGAATCCCCTTTTATCTGAAGAGCACTCTTCCCCGATGGATGCTTTGGCTCATGCCGCAACCAGCCACACCGGCGGAGTCCGCCAAAGTCGAGGAACAAAATATCGAGAACGGCGCCGACTTGCTCAAACTGTTTACGGGCTCATATGTAGAACGAGGCAAGGTCTTGCCCATGCCGCTGGACAATGCAAGGGCCGCCGTAGCGGTTGCGCACGCACACCGGCAGCTTGCATTTGCGCATGAGTCGGACGCACGCGGTGTTCGCGTTGCGATGGACAGCGGCGTGGACGTTCTGGCCCATGCCGCAGACACGGCGACGGACGTCGATGAGACGATGCTGCGCGAGCTCGTTGCAAAGCACATGGCGATGATTCCGACACTCAAGATGTTTCGTACCACAGTGACAACGAACCCGAGCTATCTTGATCCCATTTACGCCCAGGTACGCAGATTTCATGAACTCGGCGGAGATCTGATATTCGGTACCGACGTGGGCTACATGACCGACTACGATACGGCAGACGAATTTGAGGCATTGGCGCTCTGTGGCTTGTCCGGTCGTGACATCTTGCGCATGCTCACGACGGCCCCGGCCGCAAAATTCAATACGGCCGCCGCCACTGGAACGATCGAGGTCGGCAAAGCGGGAGACCTCACGGTGCTCGACAGTGATCCGATCGACAACGCGAAAGGGTTTGCCTCGGTCCGCTATACAATCCGTAACGGTACGGTGATCTGGCGACGCCCTTGAGTACGTGCCGCGCTGGTTACGCGTTGTGAAGGGAGCGATTGAGCGTAGGCGATTTCAGCGGCCACCAACCGCAGCGCAATAGACGCAGCACTCTAAGCTGATCGGTCTGCCTCGCGAGCAGGTCCTGCGAAAAATCGACGGGCGTCAAGCGATCGTACTGGCGGACGAGGTCAACCTCGATGTGGTCAGATTGCAGCGCTGCACGAAGAGCGCCGACAATGGCGTCAAATCTCGGTGGAAATAGCCTCATCAGGGAGGCAAAACTGCCACCGAAAATAAAGGTATTCCAAAGGCCGCCCGCGTTGATCAATCTTCGCGCCAGGCGTATGTCCGGCCTTTCGACAAATTCGTAAACACCCGTCGGCATGAGGATGGCATCGTGCCAAGGAACAATGTAGCCCAGTTGGTCATGGGGGCCTTGCGGTAGAGCACCCAGCAGGTAGACCGGTCCCGGCTCCTCATTGATCCATTCGATCATGGTCGTCAGAGCATTCGTCATCACCTCTTCATCGTCGACGACATGGTCTGCCGGAAGGAAAAATACCGGGGTCGCCGCAGAGACGCGGCCTTCGAGCAAGAGCAGCGCGAGCAACACCTCATATGCCGTTCCTCGGTGCTCGGGCTGCACGAAGAGATTGCGAGGAGCAAGCTCTTTCAATGAGCTCTGCCACCAAGGGTTGGTAGGGGCAGCGATGACCGCAGCGATCCGCTCGAGTGGCGTCACCGTGGCGGCACGGCGTACCGTAGCGGCCAGAGGGTCGCGCTTGTACAGCGCGGATTGTTGCGCGCTACGTCTCGGATCTTCTCGACTTGCCAGAATCACACACCAAGGCTCAGTCACCAGCCACTTCTCCCTGAAAGTTTCATGGGCGCACGTGAGCGCGTAGTTTACTCTTCATCGACGTCGTGCGCATGCCCCCTCACCACCAGCCGCGACGTTTGAACCAGAAGATCGGCAGCAGGACGCTCAGTGCGATGAGCGTGAGACCGTAGGGATAGCCCCAACGCCAGCTCAACTCCGGCATGTCGTGAAAGTTCATGCCGTACATGCTGGCAACCAGCGTAGGCGGAATACCAACAACCGATACGATCGTCAATACCTTGAAGATCTCATTCTGTTCAGTGTTGATAAAGCCGAGAATAGCATCCAAGAGAAATTGGGACTTAGCGGACAGGTGCGCCTCGAAATCGACCAACGAGATGAGGTCCTGCTGTGCAGTGCTCAAGCGAGTCTTTTGCTCCGGCAGCAACCAGTCAGTCGCCATCTTCAGCACGAATCCGATGATACGCTGCAACCCGAGCATGCTCTCGCGACTATGGGACAACTGGTCGCCTGCGATCCCAATCGCCTTGAGGCATTCGCGCAACCCCTGCGAGATTCGTTTATCGTGCTGCTGCGAAGAGGTCTGGCGATCAAATGCGCGCGCCGAGACCACCGCCATATCGCTACTCAATTTCTCGAGCCTGTCGGCGCCGAAGTCGACCATGCCCTCGATGAGCGCACAGAATGCCTGGGTACTGCCGACGTCTTGGTTCTGTCCAACTCGCGCTTCGACCTGACTAAAGGCTGCAATGTCCGAATAGCGCACCGTGACCAATCGCTGCGCCGAGAGCACAAACCCGAGCGGTACCGGCGCAAAGCCTGCGTGCTCATCCTGTATGGCCAGCGGCATGCTGACGTACAGCACTTGCCCGACCGCTCTCAGCCGGCTCGAGGTCTCAATCTCCTGCAATGATTCTCGCGACGGCACTGCGATCCCATAGTCAGCCGCCACCTGCGCACTTTCTTCTGCGGTCGGATTCAGCAGATCGATCCAGAAAGCCCCAGAGGGGCCGCGTCCCCTTATCGGAGACGGCGTGCACAGTCAGCATGGAAGAGGGTCCGATGTCCAAGTAATTTGACATTCATGATGTCACGGATGCATTGCGGTGCATGTTAGCGGCCGGGCTTCGTGCCGACTTGTCCATAGTTGGCATGACTCTTAAATATTACTTCAAATCAATTACTTATAATGTATTTCTATGACGACTAGTCACATATGTATACCAGAAAATCGGGATGCCGGAGGTTGTGGCCATGCTGGCGAAGCCAAAAGAGGTAGCCGAGTTCATCATTGAGGCGGCTGCCTCCCTCGGCTGACCGACCGCGGCCTACAGGAGCCGGCGCCGACCTCGCGCCGGCGTGATTTTGCCTGTCAGGCGGCGACCCGAGCGACTTTCTGCAGTGCCGGAAGCATCGCTTCCGGTTCCGGTCGGCGCGTATAGTCCGGGTTGATGTCGGCATAGACGATCGTGCGATCGGGCGCAATGACAAAGCGACCGGGCATCGGCAGCGTCCAACTTGCATCGCCGTTGAAGGCTGGGAGATCGTTCTTCAGGCTCCTGTAAAGCTCGACGAGATAGTCCGGCAGCGCGAACTTCAGGCCGAAAGCGCTCGCCACATCGTTGTTCGTATCCGAGAGAATGGGAAAGCTGAGCTTGTTCTGACGAACCGACTTGCGGCTATTCACCGGAGTTTGAGGCGAGATAGCGACGAGCTTCGCCCCGAGCCGCTCGAACTCCAGGCGAGCCGCTTCGAGCGCCTGCAGCTCCATATTGCAATAGGGGCACCATACGCCGCGGTAAAAACTGACAACCAGAGGACCACCGGCCAGAAGTGCAGACGAGGCTACCGCGTTCCCCTCGGGATCCTGCAGCGTGAACGACGGCGCACGGTCCCCGACCTTCAGGGCGTGCTGTGCGGCCTTGGATGAGATCAGTTCCCCGGTCGCGCGGTGCATGGTCTCGATCACGGAACGCGGCACGTTGTAGGGCGGCTTGCCGGCTTCGAAGTCGGCCTTGAACGCGTCGAGTCTGGCTTGGAGCGTCATAAAACATATCCTCACTTTTAGTCTGATCCAGTGCGCCGCGGATTAGGACCAACCGTTGAACTCGTGGACCGTCCTCAGCGGATGAGGAAATACGATAGGGGCGGCATTTAAGACGTTGTAGCTGCCGCCTGGACATTAGGGTTATTCCGCGGAGGAATGACGACATCTGGGTCGTCGAGAATGACTTCAATCTCCGGTGTTGGATCCGCCGGACGGTTGCATCACTCTCTCCACAAAGTCCGCGAACGTTCGCGCTTTTGTCGTCGGCGTACGACCGGCAGGGAAAGCGGCCCAGAGATCCATCGGAGGTAGTTCCCAATCTTGAAGCACCGCTCTGACGGTACCATTGGCAATCTCGGGCGCGAACATCCATTCGGATGTGATCGCGATCCCTGCATTCGCGAACACGGCGGCGCGCACTCCCTCGGCCGCGCTGATACGCAACCGGCCGCGCAAGGTGACGGTCAATTCGACACCTTCGCGTTGAAACGGCCAAACCGTGCCGCCGCCACGCTGCCCGTAAATCACTGCTTCATGCGATGCGAGGTCGCCCGGACTCGTCGGCAGCCCCGCCCGATCGAAATACGCCGGCGTGCCCAAAACCATGTGCCGGCACCTTGCGATTCGCCGCGCGGTCAGTGACGAGTCCGCGAGCTTTCCCATGCGTAACGCGATGTCGATGCCTTCCCGAACCAGATCAATATTGCGATCGTCGAGCACGACCTCCATCTCCAGATCGGGGTGTTGCGTCAGAAATTCAGGGAGACGCGGGATCAGGTAAATTCGCGCAAGCGTCACGGCCGCCGAGACGCGCACCTTGCCGACCAGACCGGCCCCGGCGCCGCGCGCTGCCAGCTCCGCTTCGTCGGCCTCTTCGACCAACCGACGGGCCCGCTCGTAGAAATTGACGCCGGCCTCTGTCGGCGACAGCCCACGCGTCGTGCGGATGAGTAGCTTCACCCCCAGCCGATCCTCGAGCTGTGCGATGGACTTGGATAGTGCGGGCTGCCCGATGTTGAGACGGCGGGCGGCGCGGGAAAACGAGCCGGAATCGACCACCAGCACGAAAACCTGCATGGCCCTCAGCCGATCATGCATATGCCTCCAACGAATAGCTCTTATTGCCTAAACGCTACTGCCGATTCGCGAATGAAATGACATACTTTGGGGGTACCCCTGGACCTCGCCATTCCAAACAGGAATAAGCTGATGGATTCTACGCGTGGAATTTATCGCGGGAAACTGAGTCGGACAGGCTGCCGGATGCTGGTGGACCTGCCCCTCCCTCCTTCACGCATCGCAATACGTCGTGCTCGGATCAAGGGGAGTGCTGACCTATGAGCAGACTGTCCAATAAAGTCGCCATCGTGACGGGTGCGTCCAAAGGCATAGGTGCTGGGATTGCAACGGCCCTGGGAGCTGCGGGCGCGCGCGTGGCCGTGAACTATTCCTCGGACCGTGAAGGCGCCGAACGCGTCGCTCGGGCGATCACCGACAAGGGGGGCGTGGCGATTGCGCTCAGGGGCGACGTGTCCAACGCCGCAGACGTCGCACGACTATTCAACGAAGTGGACCTTGCCTTCGGAAGATTGGACGTCTTGGTCAACAATGCCGGGGTATTCCGCTTCGGTGCCTTCACGGAGATCACCGAAGAGAGCTTTCACCTGCACTACAATATCAACGTTTTGGGAGCGATTCTCACCGCGCAGGAGGCTGTTAAGCGGTTCGGCGGCGATGGCGGGAGCATCATCAACCTGAGCTCAATCGTCGGCTCGCATCCGGTGGCGGGGGTCCTGCTGTATGCATCCACGAAAGGCGCCATTGAAACGCTGACCCGGGGAATGGCGCTCGAATTGGCGCCGCGCAAGATACGCGTCAACGCCATCGCTCCCGGTCATACAGAGACCGAGGGCAATGCAGCCGCGGGGACCTTCGAGCGTGGTGCCGGCGACGTTCTTGCGGGGAAGACGCCGCTCGGCCGGCTCGGTCGCGTCACGGATATCGCCCCGCTGGCGGTGTTCCTGGCGTCAGACGAATCGGCCTGGATCACCGGGGAGGTCATTCGCGCCGCAGGCGGTCTGGTTGTCGCCACCTAATGAAAAAAACGCAACCTGAAGAATTTGATCTGGTGATTCTCGGCGGTGGCACGGGCTCGAGCGTCGCGGCGTGGACTTTTGCCAGCGAAGGAAAGAAAGTCGCAGTCGTCGACCGCAAATACATCGGCGGGTCGTGTCCGAACATTGCGTGCTTGCCGAGCAAGAACATCATTCACAGCGCCAAAGTCGCCTCGTACTTTCGTCGCAGCCAGGAATTTGGGATCACGCACGGCGGCTTCTCGATCAACATGGCCGATGTGCGCGAGCGCAAACGCAAGATGGTGCGTGGCCTGAACGACATGTATATGGCGAATTACAGAGACACGGGAGCCGAGTTCATATTGGGAACGGGCCGGTTCGTGGCTTCGAGGACTGTGGAAGTTACCTTGGCCGATGGGACCACGCGTCAATTGCGCGGCGAGAATGTGATCGTCAGTACGGGCACGCGGGCCGCGCTGGAGGCTATTCCTGGGCTCGCGGCAGCGCAGCCGCTCACCCATATCGAGGCGCTCGAACTCGATGAGATTCCCGGGCACTTGCTCGTTGTCGGCGGGGGCTACGTCGGAGTGGAGCTGTCGCAGGCGATCCGCCGCTTCGGCAGCCGGGTGACGATAATCGATCGCAACGCGCGGTTGATGTCCAGAGAAGACCCGGACGTCTGCGCGGCTCTTCGCAGTCTGTTTGCAGATGAAGGCATCGACATTTTGCTAAATACGCGGCTCAAGCAAGTGTCGGGCAAGTCCGGCGACTCGGTGAATGTCACCGTCGAGCAGGATGGAGTCGAGAAAGTCCTCGAAGGCAGTCATATATTGGTCGCCACCGGCCGCGTTCCGAACACCGAAGGACTCGGCCTGGAACTGATCGGCGTGGAGCTCACCGAGCGGGGATACATCAAGGTGAACGAGCGGCTGCAGACCACCGCGCCTGGAGTCTGGGCGATTGGCGAGATCGCAGGTAGCCCGCAGTTCACACACATCAGCGTCGACGACTTCCGCGTCGTCCATGCCAATTTGACCGGCGGCAGCCGTGTGACCACCGGCAGGCAAGTACCGTATTGTCTGTTCACTGACCCCGAGCTTGCTCGTATCGGTCTGAGTGAGACAGAGGCAAAAGCTCGGGGGATAGCGTATCGCCTGTTTAAAGTTCCCATGGAGGTCAACCTGCGTGCGCGCACGCTCGCGGAGACCCGCGGGTTCTTGAAGGCTATCGTCGAGGCTCACAGCGATCGCATCCTCGGGTTCACCGCCCTCGGTGTCGGCGCAGGGGAAATACTCGCCGCCGTACAGATTGCCATGATCGCCGGGCTGCCTTACACCGCACTGCGTGATGCGGTCCTGAGTCACCCAACGCTGACAGAAGGCCTCATCCCTCTGTTCTCATCCGCCGCGACAGCATGCGACGTTCCAGAGGCAAGAGAAGCCCCTTAGCTTCGCCAGGGGTGAACAACGGCCGCAATGACGACAACAATTATGCTGTCGTGATCGAAACCTCCGGATGCTTCGCGAATTCGCGTGCCAGCCAATCGATGAATACGCGTACGCGAAGCGAGAGTTGTCGCCGATGCGGATAGAGAAGCGATACGGGCGTGGATGATGGTCGGTGTTGCGCAAGAATTTCGATGAGCGTGCCGGCGGCGAGATCTGCTGCAACGTGGTAGTGCGGGACTTGAATGAGACCAAGACCCAACCTCGCAGCCGCCACATACGATTCGGCCGCCGCGACCGTCACGGTGGCCGGGAGTATCAGATTCCTTAGAGCACCCTCGACGGTAAATTCCAACGGCAACGCGGCGCCTGTGGCAGAGGACATGAAGGCCACGGCGACGATGTCCGTCGAGATCCGCGAGCGTTGCCGGCACACCGTAGCGGGCTAGGTACGCCGGGACTTGCACACGTGACTTCCGTCAGCATTGCGACTCGCCGTCCGATCATCGCACCGTCCTGCAGATCTCCCACGCGCAGTACGCAATCGATGCCTTCGCGCACGAGATCGACCAAACGGTCGCCCTCGCTCATCTGCAGTCGAAGATCGGGATAGTCGGCCAGGAACGCCGGTAGTGCCGGCAGCACGAAGTGCCTCGCCAACGTGCCATGCACGTCGACTCGGAGCAGTCCCCGCGGTTTTGCATCCCGAAAGACGGATTCCGCATCCTCGATCTCTCCCAGAATCGCCACGCATCGCTGGTAGTACGCCTCCCCGTCCAGCGTCGAGCGGACGCTGCGGGTCGTTCGCTGCAATAGCCGCACGCCGAGCCGGGTCTCGAGCTCCTTGATGACCTGCGTGGCGGTCGAGCGTGGTACCTCCAAATCCTGAGCGGCCAGACGTAAAGCTGCGCCGATCGACGATCCGGGTGTACAGCCGCATCACGTCCAATCGGTCCATGGCCTCTCAATTGTTCCATTTAAGCGAACAGTATTGCCAATCTACCATAGATTATCTTCGGATTGGCGAACTGCATGCTCTCTTCACCCGGCAATTTCGCCGGAAAGGAGAAAGCAAATGGAACAGAACAACGCAAAAGTCGCCTTGGTCACCGGCGCCTCCCGCGGCATTGGGATGGCGATTGCCGAGCGCCTGGCGCGCGACGGCTTCAAGCTGATCATCAACTACTCCGAGAACGCCGCCCCCGCCGAAGCGCTGGTTCGCAAGCTCGAAGAGCGCGGGCGGCCAAGCCATCGCCGTGAAAGCCGACATCAGTGATCCGAGCGCCGTCCGGCAGATGTTCGACGCGGCGGAGATCGGCGTTTGGCGGCGTCGACGTGCTGGTGAACAACGCCGGCATCATGGCGCTCGCGTCGATCGCCGAGACCGACGATGCCAGCTTCGATCGGCACATCGCGGTCAACTTGAAGGGCACGTTCAACACGCTCCGCGAGGCGGCGAAGCGGCTGCGCGGTGGCGGACGCATCGTCAACTTCTCCTCGAGCGTCGTCGGAATGCTGATGCCGACCTACGGCGTCTATGTCGCGACCAAAGCCGCGGTCGAAGGGCTGACCAGCGTCCTCGCCAAGGAACTTCGGGGTCGCAACATCACGGTGAATGCCGTCGCCCCCGGCCCCACCGCCACCGATCTCTTTCTCAAGGGGAAACCTCAGGAAGTCGTGGACCGCATGGCCAAGATGGCTCCGCTCGAGCGTCTGGGCCAGCCCAGCGATATCGCGGATGTCGTCTCGTTTCTCGCGGGTCCCGACGCCGCCTGGGTCAACGGACAAGTGCTGCGCGTCAACGGCGGCATCATCTAAGCATCGATTTCAATATCTCACAGGAGCATCACCATGAAACAAGTCATCGTAATCACCGGTGCATCGAGCGGTTTCGGCGCCCTCGCCGCCCGCCGCTTGGCCGACGCCGGCCACACGGTATATGCCGGCATGCGCGCGACGACCGGTCGCAACTCAACCCAGGTTGAGGCGGTCAATCAATACGCGAAGGAGCACCAGGTAGACCTGCGGGCCATCGAAATGGATGTGGCCATCGACGCATCCTGTGATGCGGCCATTCGCCAGATCATCGCCGAGCAGGGTCACCTCGATGTCGTCATCCATAACGCGGGCCATATGTCTTTTGGTCCCGCCGAGGCCTTCACCCCCGAGCAATTCGCAGAACTTTACGACGTCAACGTCTTGAGCACCCAGCGAGTCAATCGCGCCGCGCTCCCGCGGCTGCGCAAGCAAGGCAAAGGCCTCATCGTGTGGGTCTCGAGCAGCAGCACGCGCGGTGGCACGCCACCGTACCTATCGCCCTACTTCGCCGCGAAGGCTGCAATGGACTCATTGGCGGTGAGTTACGCGAGCGAGCTCACCCGCTGGGGCATCGAGACCAGCATCGTCGTGCCGGGCGCGTTCACCAAAGGAACCAACCATTTTGCGCACGCAGGCGCACCCTCCGATATCGCTCGCGCCGCTCGAGTACAACGAAGGTCCTTACAAAGGCGTCCCCGAGACGGCGCTTCGAGGACTTGCGAGCTTGGAACCGGCAGATGCCGATGCGGGCTCGGTCGCCGTGGCCATCGTGAACGTGGTCGATGCACCCTTCGGCAAGCGGCCATTTCGCGTCCATGTGGATCCCTCCCAGGATGGGGCGGAAATCGTCAACGGCGTCGCCGATCGTGTCCGCGCGGAGATGTTTCGGCGTATCGGGCTGGAAGATCTGCTGCGGCCGGTCGCCACCAAGGGTTAGGTACGTTGACAGACGGCATGGCAAATCGGCGGTACAGGGATTCCGTGCCGCCGATTTACCCAACCTCCGGTTGACCAAGGCGACCGCCAAACTCCATCAGGTGCTGAATCCACCTTACCGTCTGGGCATCGCCCAATATCTACGACCCGTTTGACTTGGACATGGCGCGCTTTTGAATGACAGAGTACCGGTATGCGCTGAGCACGATCCCGACTAACGCGAACACCCCGGCCAGCAGCATGTCGCCGCGCTCAAACGCGCGATAGGCCATGACGATCCAGAAGATGAAGAGCACGAAAATGACGGCTATTGGCACAACGTTCTCCCTATGTACTGCGCATACTGATCGATTAGCGCACAATGCCATGCCGGACAGTCAGAATCCGCCTTCCGACAACTACGGTGTGCAATCCGTCACGGAATTTTCCGGATCCGAAGCTCGCTCCATCCCTCCGCGGGCACCCCCAATCAGTTCTGATAAACGGGCACCGCGGCCTGCTACGATTGGATCTCGCACAGCACACTACTTCGACAATCGGGCAACCTCACATCCATGAAAGTCAAAGCAATCATAACCGGAGCGACGGGAATGGTCGGTGAAGGGGTGCTGCTCGAGTGCCTGAACCACCCCGATGTGGAACTGGTATTGGTCATCAATCGAAAGCCAGGAGGAGTGTCGCACCCAAAACTGCGAGAAATTATTCATAGTGATTTTTTTGATCTCGCGCCCATTGAGCCGCAATTGCTGGGATACGATGCTTGTTTTTTCTGCTTGGGCACCTCATCTGTGGGTTTGAGCCAGGAAGAATATAGGCACCTTACCTATGACCTCACGCTGAACGTAGGCCGTCTTTTGGCGAAATGTAACCCGGAGATGACCTTCTGCTACGTCACAGGCGCGGGTACGGACAGTAGCGAGCAAGGGCGGATCGCATGGGCACGTGTGAAGGGCGCTACCGAAAATGCGTTGATGCGCCTATTCAAACGATCGTACATGTTCCGTCCCGGCTTTATGAAGGCCACGCCCGGACAGAGGAATGTAAAGGGCTACTACAAGTGGATCGCCTGGCTCTATCCCATCGGTCGGGCGATTTATCCGGCAGGCTTTTGCACCTTGCAGGAAGTGGGACGGGCCATGATCAACGCGGTTACCACGGGCTACCCGCAACCGATTCTAGAGGTAAAGGACATCGTCCAATTGGCGCAAGCCCGACCCAAATGCTGACAATACCGAGCCCGGCACGGCCTCCGAGCTACTCTTTCGCGTGCTCCCGCAAAAACAGGGGAAGATCTGTGGTGGGAGGTTCCGCGGGTACGTCATAGATCATAGTTGCAATGTGACCGCGGTGATATGTCGTGTGATTGAAGGATCCTTAGCAGGGCGTCGCCGCGCCCCGATGTCGATCACTTTGTGCGCGGGGCCGGCGTCAAATCGAAGAGCGTCGTTCCATGCAACGTCAGAACTTGCCGGTCGTTCTGGTTCCACAACTCCGACTTGGATAAGACAATACCCGTTCGATTGGACGGGGATCTGCTGGACCGTAAAACCTCGAAATGCAGCGCAACCGCGTCGTCGGCGCGAACCGGGTGCGGCCATTTGATTGTATCGATTCCCGGAGAGCCGAAAACCTCCGATCCTGACAGGACATTCTGTACCATGAGCTCCATCGCGATGGCACACGTATGCCAGCCGCTGGCTATGAGCCCGCGCCATCTGCCTTCGGAAGCACGCGCTACGTCGACGTGAAACCATTGCGGGTCATAACGAGATGCAAACTCGATCATTTCCTTCTGCGTGACGCGCCGGGGCTGCGAACGCACAACCAGGCCCGGAGTCAGATCGGAAAAGCGCACGAGTACAACCCTCCATAGATTCGCTTAGGAGTATGCAACAAATCGCCAACTCCTTTCATCACCCCTGCCGCTTGGAATGCGCCCCGTCGACCTATTGTTCCGGTCGTCTACCGCAGCATCGCTGAGTTATGCGAAAATCGTGCAGAACACGCGCACGATTGACTGGTCGCTTTTATGACCACCCTAGGAGCGTATGAATATCTGAATCAGCGGAATTTTACAAATAACCCCGAATACTCACCTTAAATACGTGGCGCATTGGACGCGACCGATTGCTGTCCAGCGACGACCGCCCGACGAAATATGGACGTCAGTGGATCCAAGTCCACTGTCGACTACTGGCGCGACAGCCGCCGCCCGGCAGACCGGTCCAGGCCCGACCGCGTACCACCCGCCCGCTCGGCGCCCCGGTTGCTTTGCCATCGCGGAGCGCCTGCACCCCGTTGACCCACACATCGTCCATGCCTGTCGCGAGTTGATGAGGATTCTCGTAGGTCGCATGGTCCTGGACGGTAGTCGGATCGAAGACGACGACATCTGCAAAGTATCCTGCGCGAAGCATTCCGCGGTTCTTTAGAGACAGGTTTTGCGCGGGGAATGAGCTCAATTTGCGGATCGCTTCCTGAAGCGTGATGACCTTCTCGTCGCGAACGTACTTTGCCAGCACGCGCACGAAGTTCCCGTACGCGCGAGGGTGCTCGCTGGATTGCAAGAAAACCCCTTCGGGTGCCGGCGCGCCCGCGTCGGAACCGAAGCTTACCCAGGGAAGAGCCACCTCGCGCCGCACGTTATCCTCGGACATCAGGAAGTAGGCGACTCCGACCCGCGATCCGTCCTCGACCACGAGATCCATGGCCGCCTCTTCCGGCGTGACGCCGCGCATCTTGGCGACTTCGTCGAGCGTTTTTCCGGCAAGCGGCTTGAGCTTGGGATTCTTGAATTCGAGCAGAAGCGCGCCCTTCGGGCCCGCCCGCTGCAGTATGTTCTCCCAGGACGGTGACGGATCGCGCATATCGGCGACGACTCTCGCCCGGAGCGCGGGATCCTTCAGTCGCTCGATCCACTTATCGAGGCCGCCTTCCTGAACCCAGGGCGGCATCGCCGCATCGAGCCCGGTGGCACCCGCCGTGTAGGTGTACATGTCGGCTGTGATGCGAACGCCCGACGCGCGCGCCGCCTCGACCTGGCCGATCACCGTATCGAGCTTGCCCCAATTCACTTGCCCTGCGGCCTTCAAATGGTAGATCTCCGCGGGCGCGCCCGAGGCCTTCGCGATATCGATGGTTTCTTGGACACCTTCGACCAAACGATCGCCTTCGCTGCGCATATGCGCGATGTACATCCCACCACAACGCCCCGACTCATCAGCCAGTGCGATCAGTTCGGGAGTTTTAGCGTAAGTGTATGGATTGTAGATGAGCGCGGTAGTAACCCCGAGAGCCCCCTCTTCCATCGCCTGATGGACCAATTTTCGCATCTGCAGGAGTTGCTCCGGGCTTGGCTGGACATCGTCCTCGCCGAGAACATTGGTGCGCACGGTACCGGCACTTACGAATGAGGCGACGTTCGGTGAAATACCCTTACGCTCCAGCTTCTCGAGGTACTGACCGAGCGTGGTCCAATCGACATCGTAATGAATATCGCCCTGCTGCCGGACCATCTCGTCCTTCATCGCGGGCGTCAAAGGCCCCATCGAGAGCTCGCCCATCACCTCGAGCGTGACACCTTGAACTAAATCGCTAAGAGCCCGGCCATCGACCAGCAGTGACTCTTCCGGATGGGCCAGCATGTTGATGAAGCCGGGCGCGACGGCCTTGCCGTGCACATCGATCTCGCGGCCACTGCGACCGGGAGCATGGCGACCGACATAGGCGATTCGATCACCGTCGATTGCCACATCACCGACGTACGGCGCTTTGCCGGAGCCATCGTATATGAGGCCGTTGCGAATGATCAGTTCGTGATGCTCGCCGGCGGCATCGACGGGAGCCGCGGCTAGCGCAGCGATCACGAGAGCCATCATCGCAATGGCGCGCGGAGCGGGCAGGGTCATCGCATTGGGTTGCATCGATTGAGCTCCAAACGCATTTCGAGGTCTAGTTTAACGAAATCTCCGGGCGAACCCCGCCCGCACCGCTGGTCTCGCGGTCCCGCGCCGCCTCGATACGCCGGGTCGGTCCATCGAGAGCGTAAAGCAACGTGGCCGCGACTCCCGCTATGGTCGCGAGAACAGCAAAATACAGTGCATGGCTCATCCGGCTCCACAGCGTGCCGACGACACCCGCCGCGAGGCTGCCACTGAAGATGGCCAAAAACCAGATCGCCATCGTCGTCGCGCCGAAGCCGATAGGCGCCAACCGCGCAAAAAGCCCCAGCCCGGTGGGCAGAATATAGAGCTCGCCCAAGGTGAAGACTACGAAAAACAAAGCGAGCCATAGCCAATCGGCGCGGCTTGTCCCCGCCTCGAAGGCTACAACGGCGAGTAACAGATAGGCTGCAGCGACGAGCAGAGCGCCGATGGTCATTTTCTGCAGGGACGATTGTTCGTAGCCGGCGTCCGCTCGGCGCCGCCAAACGGCGAGCAGCACCGGCGTCATCACGAAAACGAGCAAAGGATTCAAGGACTGAAACCACGTCATCGGAATCGTCCTCCCGGCGGTCGTACGATCAATACCGCTATCGGCCCACAGGGGAAGGGTATTGCCGATCTGCTCGTACACTCCACGGAATACGGTGACGGCAAGAACGATGGCACCGAGCAGCAGGAACGTCGAGCGATAGCCGCCCGGCGCTCTCTTCGGAACGACCGGAGTCGACGGCCGGCTCGCGGCCGGCTCGGGCAAGTACTTACCGCCGAGCACGTAAATCATCAAACCCGCGAGCATTCCGACACCCGCGGCGCCAAAGCCCCAATGCCAGCCGTAGAACTCGCCGAGCGTGCCGCAAATCAAGGGCGCCAGAAACCCGCCAATGTTGATCCCGACATAGTAGACATTGTAGGCCCGGCCGCGGCGGGGATCCTCGGCCCGATAGAGCGTATCGATCTGACTCGGGAGGCTCGGCAGAAACAGGCCGTTACCGAGTGCAATCGTTGCGAGGGCAGCGTAGAACCACGGCTCGAAGGTCATCATGAAATGGCCGGCGGCCATGATGCTGCCGCCGATGATCACCGCCCGCCTCTTACCGAGCCATCGGTCGGCGATGACGCCGCCGAAAATCGGCGTGAAATACGCCATGGCGGTATAGGTACCGTAGATGACCGAGGCTCTTTCCTGTCCTATCAACAGCTGCTTCGTCATGTAGTAGACGAGCAGCGCGCGCATTCCGTAGTAGGAGAATATCTCCCACATCTCGGTCAGGAACAGGATCGTTAGCCCGCGCGGCTGACCAAACCACGTCCGCTCATCTCGATTCATGCAGGAGCCGCGTCCCGGGCTCCCCATACTCGGTCATCGCTCCATGCCGTGCCATCGACGTACTTCATGCCGGGTGAGCGGTCCTTCGACAGAAACGTCGGTCCATCCAGATCGACCACATCGCAAAGTTGGCCCAGAATAAAGGCCGGTGCCATCGCCAGGCTCGAGCCCACCATGTTGCCGACCATGACCTGCAATCCGAGGCGACGCGCCTCGTGCGCCATCGCGAGTCCCTCCGTCAATCCGCCGCACTTATCGAGCTTGATGTTCACGACCTGAAACCGCCCGACGAGGCCGGGAAGATCGGCCAGACAGAGAGCACTCTCATCAGCTGCAATCGGGATCGACGAGACATAACCTGTGAGGTCGCTCTCCCGGCCGCGCTTGATCGGTTGCTCGAGCAAGGAGACCCGGGAGGTCATTAGCGCGCCGATCAAAGAATCGAGCGCAGCGATGCCGTATCCCTGATTCGCATCCACGCCGATCCAGCACTCGGGTCGCGCGGCGCGAACCGCCTGCACGCGGGCAATGTCGAGCTTCAGATCGCCGGTGAGCTTCAATTTCAACGAGCGCGCCTGCGCATAGTTCAGCGCCCCCGCAGCCATTTTCTCCGGCGAGTCGGCGCCGAGCGTAAAGGTCGTGACCAGAGGCCGTGGGACCGGCACGCCGGCGAGTTTCCATACGGGTGTAGCCGAGCGTCGGGCGTCGAGCTCCCACAGCGCGCAATCGACCGCGTTGCGGGCGCCGCCTGCGGGTAGCAGTCGCTGCAACTCGGCGCGATCGATGCCCTCCTCTATCTGCGCGCACTTCGCTTCGATGGCGGCGATCATGGTTTGCGCCGTATCGTTCAAGTAGTAGACGCCGGATGCCTCACCGCGCCCCTGATGCGTGCCATCGTCGAGCGTCGCGATGACCGCGTCCTGCTCTTCGAACACGAAACCGGAGATGTGAAACGGCGCCGCGAGCCGCAGTTTCTCCACCCCCACGCGCAACTTGAGCCGAGGCATCAGTAATTCACCCCGAAGCCGATCAAGTGAAAGGCAAAAGCGATCCAGAGCACGACGAAGGCCGCCAGCACGAGTACCACGCTCCAGAGCCTCGCCGGCCAGCGACGTCCGCCCGTCCACACCACAACCAGATTCCACAGCATGGCCGCGAATCCCCCGATGAAGACGATGGCGCCGAAAGCTTGGGCGAGATGAACCACCGGATCGAAGCTCGCACTCAATTTGTTGAGGTCATTGACCATTCGTACCACGGTAAATACCCACAGGCCCAATCCGGCGAGGATCAGGACCGCCGCGATGCGGCTGAGCTTGAATGCGCGCGAGGCGGCAGGGTCGAGAGCCAGCCTCACCTTGTAATGCCGGCGCACGAGCGCACGCACCGGCCATAGCAGCGCTGTGAGCGCCAAGGCGCCGAGGCTTGCGTACAAAAGCGGCAACAGCCAAGCGCCGTCCTGATACCAAGGCGCGCGCTCGAAAACCATGAATGGCGATAACAGGTCGATACTGAAGCGCACGACTTTGCCGTTTGTTACCTTGGCGGCCAGACGCTCATGACCATCGCGGTCCCGCCACAGGAACGGTGCAACCTCGACCCAATGCAGCGGCTTCTGATTCAAGCCGTTGAACGGCACCACGAGTTCGCCCTTGGGCCCAAGGCTCACTTTGGTTTGGCCGATAAACCCGACGGCAGCCAAGAAATTCGACTGCGAACCGCGCGAATTGACCCAGTGTCCCACCAGCATTGCCGCGTGCGCGGCGGCGGTCTTTGCATCGACCTGCGCCGGTGCTTCGGGAGCGGGGAAATAGCGATCGGCGAAATCGTCGAACAGGGCCGTGCGCAGGCTGTGTGCGGCGCCGTCCTTGCCGGCGCTGTTGAAAGACACGTAGAAGCCGACCCCTTCCTTCAGGAACAAATGCAGCGATGTGTGAAAGTAATCAGTATCGCCCAAATGACCGATGACCTCGCGATCGTTGATGTTGGTCTCGAAGAATCCCAGTTCCATGCGGTTGAGCGGCGGCAAGAGGGTGAGCGGGCTGTTGTGCATCATCTCCGCGGTCGCGGCGCTCAGGATGCGGCTGCCGTGATATTCGCCGTTTTGCAGATGCGCGATCATGAAATGCGCCATGTCCTCCGCCGGCGAGGACATGGCCCCCGCGGGTGCAGGCCCGATGATCTCAAAGGGATGCGCCGCCTCAGACGCAAGCTGGTATCCCTTGGACATAAGGGGTGCGAGGTCCGCCGGCAGGGGCTGGCGGAAGCTCGAATGCTGCATATCGAGCGGCTGAAAAATGTGCTTCTCGACGTAGGTGTCGAAAGATTCTCCCGAAACCCGTTGCACCATGTAACCGGCGAGCGACGCGCCATAATTTGAGTAAGCGGGCGTGCTCCCCGGCGCGAAAACGCGCTGTGGCACCCATTGTTTGAGCAGGGCTTCAAATCCCGGCGCCTTTGGATCCTCCGATATGATGCCTTTGGCCTGTTCCTCGAAACCCGCCACATGCTGCATGAGGTTGCGCATGGTGACGGGCTGGCCGTCGCGCGGTGGAATCTTGAAATCCAGGTACCGGTTCACGTCGGCGTCGAGGTCGATTTTGCCCTGCTCCACGAGCTGCATGACAGCAGTCCAGGTCACGAGCTTCGATACGGACCCGGGTCGGAACAAGGTCAGCTTGGGATCAACCGGCGCGCGCGCCGCGACATCCGCGTAGCCGTAGCCGCGTTCGGTGAGAATCTGGCCGTCCTTGACCACCGCGACGACCGCGCCCGCAATGTCGGCGGTATGCAGCGCATAGGGCAAATAGCCGTCGAGCCATGCGTTCAAATCCTCGGCCGTCAAGGCGGCCGCGGGGTGTTGCGCCGTTGCCGGTTGCACGGGAGCATTTGTCGGTGCAGCGGGCCCGGCCGACATGGTTGCCGGAGGGATAGGTCCGGTTGGGGCCGTCGTGACGTTGTGGGTTGGAGCCGCGTGCGCGATGGCAAGCACCAGCAGAGCCGCCATCGCCGAGACTATCTTATGCATATCGTTTTTCCTTGCGTACCAGGCTGCAATCAGGTGAGGCATGCGTCGACCAGGCGCTCGAAGTGCGCACCGCCGCGCATCGGATCTGCGACGGGGCAGCCGAGCCGCTGACTCTCGCGGTCCAACAGCTCGGCGGCAGCTTCCGCCGTAAGGCTCGATGTGTTCAAGCTCACGCCGGCACAGCGAATCGCCGGGTTGGTGCGCGCTCCCAACATCAAATTCAATTCCCTGGTCTCGGCAATACTCGGCATCGGATATTCCGGATAACCAAGCATCTGAGAGCGGCCCGGATCGTGGCAGACGACGATCAGATCGGGCTGACTGCCGTGCAGCAGCCCGAGCGATACCGCGGCGTACGCGGGGTGGAATAAGGAGCCCTGCCCCTCGATCACGTCCCAGTGCCGTGCAGGGGCATCGGGACTCAGCAGCTCTGCGGCACCCGCCTCAAAATCGGCGACCACCGAGTCCATCGGCAGCCCACGTCCCGCGATCAAAATTCCAGTTTGTCCAGTCGCCCGGAAATGAACCGGTGCCCCGCGCTCAGCAAATGCGCGGGCCAGAGCGAGCGCTGTATATTTTTTGCCGATGGCGCAATCGGTGCCCACAGTGAGCAGACGCTTGCCCGAACGCTTGCGGCCCGAGGCGATGGGGATGTCAGGGGGTGGTGTTCGCACATCGATGAGCCGGCGACCGTGGCGATCCGCGGCGGCCTTGAGTCGAGGAATACTCGCCAGCTTCGCGTGCATGCCGCTGATCAAGTCCAGTCCCGCCTCGAGTGCATCGGTGAGTGCGGGGATCCAAGAGTCGCCGATCACGCCGCCCGAATTGGCGACGCCAATCACGAGCGCTTTCGCGCCGCGCGCGACCGCTTCGCGTGGCGTCAATCTCGCGAGGTGGGTCGTGACCGTCGCGCCCGCACAGGACCATTCACCCACACAGCGCTCGGGGGCCCAATCACGCAGCCCAAAGGCCGTCTTGGCGTAACCGCGCTCCGTCGTGTCGCCGAGAAACAAAAGGTACGGAGACGGCAGATCCATAAGCTTCAACACCGGTACCTCTGCCATGCGCAGCTCCTGTCGCGCGCCGATTCTGCAGTGTCAGAACTTGACGTACAGCGTGGCGCCGACGGTGCGCGGCTGAATGACCGTCACCGTCGAGTACGGCGAGCCGACGCTCTCGTAATTCGTGATGCCGCGTGCATCCGTCAGATTTTTCCCGAACACCGTAAATCGGTATTGACCTTTGTCGACGCCGAGGCGAACGGCGGTGGTGTTGTAGCTCGGCAAGACGATCTGGCCGGGGTTTCCGGTCGCGACCGCTGGAGGTGCGGACGCAAAATCACTGCTTCGCGCACCGATATAACTCCAGGTCGCGCCGACGAAAGCCTTCAAGTCACCGAACAACGCCCAGTCATATTCGCCGTCAAGCGACGTGCCCCACTTCGGCGCGTAGGGCAGCGGATCGCCGGAATTCGCGTACAGCGCTGTCGCGGGCGAAGTCAGGTTCGCCTCGGTATAGGCGCCGGTCCATTCGAACTTCAGGCCGTGCAGCGGCGAATACCCAACGGTCCACTCCAGACCCTGCGTACGCGCGGTGCCCCCGTTGCCGTTGATGCCGAAGCCGTCCACTAATTCCAAGAGCTGAATGTTTTTCCACTTGACGTGGTAAATGGCGACGTCGAGAAACAGCGCGCCGTCCAGCTGCGTCGATCGGACGCCTAGCTCCACGTTAGTAGTTTTATCAGCGCCATATTCTCGCTCGACCGTGGGCGGAGCGACCGGCGGGAGCACGTTCGGGCCGCCGGGGCGGTAACCGGTTGCCACGCGCACGTAGACCATGTCGTTCGCATCGAAATGCCACTGCGGCGCCGCCGAATAGGTGACCACGTTACCGCTCGAGTTGGCAGGGACAACCTCAGGTGCCGCGGAGATAAGCGGGTTGAAATTGACGACCTCGGTCGCGTTCTGCTCGTTGTGCGAGTATCGGCCTCCCACTTGCACGTCGAATTGCGGCAGGATGTGGTAGGTCAGATCGGCGAACCCGGCAGTCTCTTTATAGTCGGAGTCGATGATGGGTTGCTCGATCAGGCCGAGATAGGTACCGGCCGGAATCGTGACCCCGTCCAGATACTCGTTGAGTTGGCCGTATTCGTGCGTGAAATAGGCTCCGGCCTGCCATTCCAGCAAATCCGAGTTGGGCGACGAGAGCCTTATCTCTTGCGTGAATTTCCGCAGATCGACGTTGTCGTCGAGGAGTGCACCCGGAGCGCCGCCGAAAAGCTCACCCGCCACGGGACCGTATATCGGCGTGGCATCATTCACCGTCTCGGAATCCAAGATGCCGAAACTGGTGCTCGACAAGACGCGCATTGGCCCGAGATTCCAATCGACGGTGGCGTTGTAGTTCTCGTATTTGAAGTTGCTTGGCTCGCTGAGCGAGCGCTCTTGCTCCAAGCCGCCGTACAGGGGCTGCAACGTCCTCGGGTTCACATCAACAGTATTTATTCCACTGTATTTGGATTCCTGCGCGGCCGCGGTCAGCCGAATGGACAAGTCCTCCGTCGGTGCCAGGAGCAGCGAGGCGCGCCCGCCCTCCTTATGGCCGTCATTGAGGCTGCGCTCGTCGCGCAAAGGATCGTTAATGTAGCCCGGATCGTCCTCGTCGAAGCCGCTCACGCGCAGCGCCATCTTGTCGCCGAGCGGCAGATTCAGCATCACGCGCACGTCGCCGCCATTACCGCCATTCGCGACATTCTCGCCGGTGAGCTCGCCGGCACCCGACAAGGTGCCCAGCTCGGGCGCGTTCGTTACGAACTTGAGAAGTCCCCCCTCGCTGTTGGCGCCGTAGAGCGTGCCCTGAGGACCGCGCAACACCTCGATGCGTTGCATGTCCCAGGTATCAAAATCGCCGGTATCGACGGCCCCGTTGAGCAAACCTGTGCTCGAGCCGAAGGGGGACTCGTCCACATAAGTCGCCACGGTGGAGCCGACGCCCCCGGCGTTCTGACCGCGTAAGGTCAGTCGGGTCAATCCCGGCTGCCCGGCGTTCAGGGACAGACCCGGCACCAGGGCCGCGTAGTCCGCGAAGTCATGAGCCTGCAGATTGTTGAGATCGGTCCCGTTCAAGGCTGTCACGCTCATCGGCACATCGATGAGCGGTTCGGAACGCTTCTGCGCCGTGACGATGACGGTCTCGAGCGAGGTGGCTTCGTTATCGGAAGAGGGTGTGGCCTCGACCGCTGCGGCGAGCTGCGAACAGAGTGAGCCAGCGCCACCCAGGAGCGCGCAGACCGTCAGTTTGAGTCGCATATTCATAGTTATCCCCATTGCCTTGTTGGCTCGATCAAGACAGTATCGTCCTGATTGGAAACTTGTCAACTATGGATGCACCATTAGGGCTATAGGGCGGTATCGGCGATGGGTCATGCCAGACGCGGGCCCTGACCGACCGTCCGAGTCATCCGATCGACCGCACGTCAGACGGCGGTTGACCTGTTACTTCCTCTAGGTATGCTTCATCGCAGCCAACGTCCTGTTTAGGACATACGGTTTGGCAATGTGACTTGCGATTGGAACTGGGACCGATATGGACATGAAATCGCGGCATTCTACTTTAGGCAGCCTCTTGCGCTCGCTGCGTTTGCGCAACCGCTGGACGCTCAAGGAAATGAGCGAGCGCAGCAATATTCCGGTATCCACGCTCTCTAAAGTCGAGCACGATCGCCTGACCCTCACCTATGACAAGCTGGTGCAATTGAGCCAACGGCTCAACATCCCGATCTCCGAGCTGTTCGCGGATGCCGGCGCCGCGGAGCCCGCCGTGACAGCGCGCCGGAGCATCGGCCATGTCGAAGACGCCGTGCGGGTGAACACCAAGAATTACGACTACTACTATTTGTGCCCCGAGCTGCGCAAGAAGCGCATGGTTCCGATTTTGACTCGGATCCGCGCCAAAAGCGCCGAGGAGTTCGGTGCGCTCGTGCATCACTCCGGGGAGGAATACATCTATGTCCTCAAGGGCGTGATCAAAGTTCTCACCGAGTTTTACGACCCCGTGGTCCTGAGTGTGGGCGAATCGATCTATCTCGACAGCAACATGGGCCACGCCTATGTCACGGGCGACGGCTGCGATGAGGCAACGGTACTCGGCATGTGCTCGAGCACCGATGAGAGCCTGATGGAGTCATTGCTGTCGCTGCACGGCGATGCCGGCGCGGTCACACAGGCGAAGCCGGCGCCGGTCGCTCCTGCAGGAAAATCCCGCAAAACTCGCAAGCATAAAGGGGCATCGGGCTGATTTTCGGCGACGCTACCGGTCAGGCCTACGGTAGATCTGCCAGATCCCGACCGTGAGCGGGGACGAAGTAACGCCGCCAGACACCCGCGTTCATTGAGGGACGGTCGTCAGCCATCCGGAATCTCCCAGCCCACCCGCGGACTGCTGATCGAGTCTATATAGGACTATAATGCTCTGATTAGAGAAATCGCGAAAAATGCCGGCCACCCATGATGCACGCCCGGTGATAACTGGTTTGAACCGCTCAACGCTCGAATCCGACCGCCCGGCAGGTGACCCGCTTGCTCGTGTTTCCCCCGGTATGCTGATGGGTGTGCCATTCGGATCCACCACATCACCCCAGGCGTCGAAGCGTCTTTACTGGCTCTGCCAATTCATCGGATGGGGACTGTACGCGGTTGGCAACTTTGTCGGAGCGCTAATCGTGCTGCATGCGCCGGCGAGGCGAGCGGCGCTCGATTTGCTCATCTTGAGTGTACTCGGACTCGCATGCTCACACGCCTTGCACGCCTACATGCGCGCTCGCGGCTGGGCGAACCTAACGAGGACTGCTCGCATTGGTCGTGTTCTCCTCGCGAGCAGCGTGTGCGGCGTGGCATTGGCGACGGTCAAGACCTTGTTCGGGCTTGCGCCATGGGAAACGAGCGATTTTCCGATCGAGTTTGCCCGATTTCAGCGCTCTTTGGCTTTCGTCGTGCCAGCGATCAACTGGACGTTCCTGATGCTGCTGTGGTGTGCCCTTTATTACGGCGCGCTTGCCTTGCGTGCCCACAAGTCGACGCAATTGCGCGAATCCGAGCTGGCCCGCGCATTACAGCTTTCCGAGCTGAGAGGCTTGAAATCGCAGCTCAACCCGCATTACCTGTTCAACGCGCTCAACACCGTGCGGGCGCTCATTGCCATCGACCCGGCCGCCGCGCAGCGAGCCGTCACGCAGTTGGCGCGCACGCTTCGCTATACGCTCGGCGCCGGTCAGGAAGATCTCGTAACCCTCGAGCAGGAACTCGCGACCGTCGAGGACTACTTGGCACTGGAGTCCTTGCGCCTCGGCGAACGACTGCGCGTCCAGTGGGATCTGCCCGGCACCGCTCGCGGAGTACGCATTCCCGTGATGCTCTTGCAGACGCTGGTCGAAAATGCCATCAAGCACGGCATCGCCGAGCTTCCGTCGGGTGGCCTTCTCAAGGTCGCGGCGCGCCTGGAGCGGGACGTCTTCACACTAACGGTCGAGAATGCCTGTCCTAACGCGGCGATGAATCCCTCGAGTGACGGTATTGGGCTCCATAACGCGACCGAGCGCCTGCGACACCTGTTCGGCCGAGATGCCTCGCTGCAACTCGACATCACGAAGCCGCCCTCCTATCCATCCGAGCCCGCGCAAGCGATTGCACGGGTGACGATCCGGCTCCCGCCATGAAAGCAATGATCATCGACGATGAGCCGCTTGCACGGCGGGAGCTCGGGCGGCTGCTGCTCGAGTTTCCGTGGGTGGAGATCGTGGGTGAGGCCGGACAGATAGTGGAGGCGGCCGAGAAGATCGAGACTCTGACCCCTGAGCTCCTTTTTCTCGACATCCAGATGCCGGGGGGATCCGGCTTCGATCTGCTTGCTCGCCTGGAGCATCTGCCCCAGGTCATCTTCACGACGGCGCACAGCGAGCATGCGGTGCGCGCCTTCGAGGTGAATGCGCTCGACTATCTGCTGAAGCCGGTTGAGCCGGAGCGGCTCGCCGCCGCACTGACGCGCATCAAGCGCGCAGGCGATGCGCAAGCACCGCTCGCCGGGGCGCCGCTCGAGCAGCTCTTCGTTCGCGACGGCCCGCGCTGCTGGTTCATTCCATTGCGCGAGGTACGGCTCCTCATCGCGGACGGCAATTACGTGCGCCTGCTATGGGGAAAGCTGCAGCCGCTCCTTGGGCGGCCGTTGACGCTGCTCGAGCAACGGCTCGATCCCAAGCACTTCTTCCGGGCGAACCGTAGCCAAATTATCAATCTCGACTTCATCGAAAGCGTGGAGGTCGGGGTGAATGGCCGCCTCCATGTGCAACTGCGCGATGGCGGCCCCGAGGTGGAGATCTCGCGCCGGCAGGCGCGCCGCTTCCGAGAGCTGACGAGTGTGTAACCCCCCTTCATCGACCACTCGACCTGCTTATCGACCGCTGGACACTGTGGTGTCGCGGCTCCCCGCGCTTCATTTACCGTATGCCGCGATTGCAGAGCTGCCGAAAGGCAAGCCCCACCTTGGTTTGGAGATCTGAACTCATGTCCGCAAAAGCGACAATGATCGGCCTGGCGTCGCTGTTTGTCCTTGTCGCTGCCGCGACCCCGCAGCCGGCGAGCCCCTCTTTGCCCTCGGCGCCGCCCGCATCATCGGCGACCTCGACGGGCGCTCCCCAATCGCTCTCGACCGCACCGGTCAACAACCTGGATGATCGGCCGGCTCTGGAAGCCTTCTTCGATGGCGCGATGCATGTCGGGATGGAAGAGCATCACGTGACCGGTGCCGTCGTCGCCATTGTGAAGGACGGCAAGGTCTTGTTCGCGAAGGGCTATGGCAAGAGCAACCTCGCCAAAGATACGCCCATCGATCCCGCGACGAGCTTGTTCCGCATCGGATCCACCACGAAGACACTCACCTGGACCGCGGTCATGCAGCTCGTCGAGGAGGGAAAGCTCGATCTCGACACCGATGTGAACACGTACCTGAAAGGGGTAAAGCTTCCCGAGGCTTTCGGCAAGCACATCACGCTGCGCGATATCATGACGCACACCGCGGGCTTCGAGGAAGGGTTCTTGGGCTATCTCATCACCAGCGATCCGAAGGCCCAGATTCCGATCGCGACGGCCATGGCCCTGCATCGGCCAGCCGTGGTATCGCCCCCGGGGAGCATGTCGGCCTATTCGAATTACGGTGCCGCTCTCGCCGGCCTGATCGTCGAGCAGGTCAGCGGCATGCCGTACAACGCGTACATCGAGACGCACATCTTGGAACCTCTCGACATGCACTACGCCACGGTGCAGGAGCCCGTACCCGAGCGGCTCGCACCCTACGTGACCACGGGTTACAAGTTTGAGAATGGCGGTGAAGTCGCGCAGCCCTATGAAATCATCGGCGGGTTCCGGCCCGCGGGTTCGGGTGCTGTTTCGGCTCTCGATATGACGCACTTCATGCTCGCCCACCTGCAAGGGGGGCGGTACGGCGATCATCAGATCCTCAAGCCCGCCACGGTCGATCTCATGCACGCGACGGCGTTCCAACTCGATCCGCGCTTTCCAGGGATGGCGCTCGGTTTCTACCACGCGGACATCAACGGCCGTGATGCCATTGGGCATGGAGGCGACACGGTGTATTGCCACTCGGACATGCTGCTCTTGCCGAAAGACAATGTGGGACTGTTTGTGTCGTTCTTTACCCCGGACAACCGCGTGCGCGAACGCATCGAACAAGCCTTCTTCGACCGCTACTTTCCGCGCACCGCCCCGCAACTGCAGCGACTCCCCGATGCTGAGGCGGTCAAGCTCGCCGCGAAATACTCGGGCGCCTACCAGTGGACGCGACGCAATCACTCCGATATCGAGAAAGTGCTGAATCTCACCGCGGGCCTGAAAGTGGGAGCACTGCAGAACGGCAATCTCGTGGTGAGTGGGCTCGGACAGGATCCCCTCCAGTTCGAGCCCATCGGCACCGATCTTTACCGAGAAGTGCTGCAGGGGAACATGCAGATCGCCTTCCGCACCGACGCCAGCGGCCGCGTCACGCACATGTTCTTCAACATGCTTCCTTTCATGCCGACCGAGCGCGCGCCCTGGTACGACCAGGCCTCAGTATGGTTCACCGCGCTGGGAGTAATTCTCCTTGCATGCCTCGGCGCCCTCGCCTCCACGTACTATCGCTGGCGTGAGATCCGCACCCTGCCCACGCCGGAAAGACGTGCGATTTGGACCGGCGCGCTAACCGCATTGTGGGCCATCGCGACCTTTGCAGTCCTCGGCGGCGTCCTCGCAGTCACCGGCATAGATAGTCTCCTCGAGCGAATTCCGACTGGGCTCCGAGTTGGACTGGTCATGCCGCTGGTGTTTGTTGTCCTCACGATCTATCTGATCGTGATTACGCTCGGTGTCTGGCGCCATCGGTTTTGGACTGTCGGCCGAAGGATCGGGTACTCGGTTATGGCGGTCGCGGCGATTCTGTTGTGCATTTTTTTCTGGCAGTGGAATCTGCTGGGCTGGCGTTTTGGCTGAATGGCGGACGGGCGGGTACCTTCGTGCCGCCTCGCTTGCTAAACTGGCGCCGTGAAATCCATGGGTACACGCGCCGCCGGTGCGCGCCTTGAACGCATGCAAGCCTCCCTTTTATGGGCGGGCGACCGCTTTCAAAACATGCATCCGGTGTTGCCGAACCTTCGCGATCCGACGGTGCCCATGCCATCGCTCAAAGATTTTCTTTGCGGCGGCGAACGGCGCTTCCCGCGCGGGTCATTGCCGTCGATGAGTCCGCTCGATGCGTGGCCAGTGCCGCCGCAAAGTGGTTTGCGAATCACCTGGCTCGGACACTCCACGACGTTGATCGAGATCGGCGGCGTGCGCATTCTGACCGATCCCGTGTGGGGGCCGCGTGCGTCTCCCTCTGCGATCGTCGGACCGAAACGTTTTCAAGCGGTACCCATATCGCTTCGCGAGATGCCACCGGTCGATGTCGTGATAGTCTCGCACGATCACTACGATCATCTCGACTACCCCACTATTCGCGCGCTAGCCAAGACCAGCGTGCCGTTCGTCACATCTCTTGGGGTCGGCGCACATCTCGAGTATTGGGGGGTACCGCCCGAGCGTATCGTTGAGCTCGATTGGTGGGAGTCGTATACGTTGCCGAATACGCATGTCGTGTTGACGGCCGCCCCATCGCAACATTTTTCCGGTCGCGGATTAAAGGATCGCAATTCAACGCTGTGGTCATCGTTTGCGATGCGCTCGCCGGGACACTCCGTGTTTTTCAGTGGCGACACCGGTTTGACGACCGAGTACCAATCCATTCGCAAGCAACTAGGTCCATTCGACGTCGTGATGCTGGAAATCGGTGCGTTCTATCCTGCCTGGGGCGACATTCACTTGGGACCCGACAATGCCGTTAAAGCGCATGCCATGCTGGGTGGGGCATTCATGCCTATTCACTGGGGAACGTTTTCATTGGCGATGCATGCCTGGGATCAGCCGGCGGAGAGATTGCTGGAACTCGCGTCCCATTCGGGCGCACAGTTACTCATGCCGATACTCGGTCAACCGGTTGAGCCGGCTCATGCGGAGCTCGTCAAGCCTTGGTGGCGTGAAGTCGACAGCATGCTCGTCCAGCCCGCACCCGATATGGAGAGAGAAGTCGCATTGTCTAAGTCAGTGCCCTGGCCGTTGGACTGACGTCGGGCACTGCGGCAGCTTGCGTTAAGCGTAAGTATCGATGAGCTGGCTTCTCGTGCGGTCGCCGGAGAGATTTTGCGTGCGGACATATTCGGCAGCGCCCCCGCCGGGTAGGGCGCGCTGCGGCGACGGATAAGGCACGAGAGATTGCGCAGGCATGGCCTGGTCAACGGCCGCCGACGGTAGTAGTACGCGCCCACTGGCGGCGGCCAAGAATTTCGGCCCGCCAGAGTCGGCGGCGAGCGGGGTCGCTGCATAATCGCCCTGTACGAACAGCATGGTCACGCGCTGCAGCTGCACGCGCGTCTCGGACCCGCTGGCGCCGCGATCGAAGGCGCGCGGAGGCGGAATGGCCTCGCCCGCCAAGATCAGCGTCTGCTTGTCCGAGCTCACTTTCACGGCAAAAGCACTCATTGCTTAGGGACGGAACAAGACCATCCTGGCCTTCAGTTTTATTATACAAGCGACGGCCTCGGGCAGCGGGGTTGCCCGTGGATTCTGCTGTGGGACACGCCTGACGGGGCGATTTATGCTGCGTCGCAACAGGCGCCAGGAGCTTCCCTACTGCACTGACCACTGCTGGCTCGGCGAGGAGGTGCACGTGGCGATGATCAGCGTCGCATGATCCTGGGCGTGGCCGCCGACGACATCGATGCACTTGCCGCCGATGCCGACGATCTGACCGTTCGCCAAGTTCCACTTCTCGCTATCGCGCCCATTGCAATGGACGATAATGATCTGCGCGCCGTCGTTGGGAGCGCTGCCCATGACATCGAGGCAGACGCCCGACATTCCGGTAATCTGGCCGCTTGCGATGGTCCATTGCTGGTTAGGGCTGCCGTGACAATTGAAGAGCGACACGGGCGTGCCGTCGTCGGTCTGCTGGTGCGGGATGTCGATGCATTCGACGCTGTTCACGATAACGATCTGCGCCGCCACCACCGGTGTCCACACAACCGTCAGCGCGACCAGCATGGCCGCCAATCCAATCCCAGCTCTCCTCAAAGTCAAAGCACTCTTCATGAAGCTCTCCTTTGCTGCCTCGCCGATTTTCCAGCGATGCTCGTCATTGAATCTGCCGCATCGTATCGAGCGCGCGGTGAAATGGGTAATCGCTGACGTGCACCCAACCTTGAAACGGCTTGTCGAGATCGGCAATCGCCAGCATGACCAATGTGATGAGGAGCGTCAGGGATATGACCTGAAGCATGTGCAGTGTTAGCTGACGCGCCCCGAAGATCGAAACGGATATGATGGTGAGGATGCCCCCCGCCATGAGCACGCACCAGAAGATGCCCGGAAGCTCATACATCCCATCCAGCAAACGGGTACGCCGGTGCTGCGTCAAGAGACTGAGCTCGCTCAAGGCGTGGTCGTGCGCCGAAATTTCCATCTGCGTCTCGATCTGGGCGGACAGCAACGCCTTCCATAGGCGCTCGTTGACGGCGTGACTCTCCTCGGGTGTCTCGCCGCGCGCCATCTCGGGCCAGTCGCGCTCAATCAGATCGGTGGCATAGTCCATCGTCAGTTTCTCGATTTCGGCGCGCGCTCGCGGCATACCCTGCGCCAGGCGGTATATGTTCCGCAGCGAATTTGCCTCGAGCTCGACATTCAGCTCGGCGCTCTTGAAATCGCCCCATTCTGTATACAGCATGAACCCCAAAGTCACGGCGTAGGTCGTCCCGAGGACGCTCAGTTGCCAGCCCACGAGATCGTTCTCGGTATACCGCCGGGCGACAGGCCAGAGTCGATTCATGACCCACGTGAACGCCAGCGCCGCGGTCATCGTGGCGACGAGGATCAGAATGTTCGCGGTAAAGTTCAAAGAAGCTTCTGGCTTGGAGAGTCGCCGCTCAGTGCACCGACCATTGCTGAGTCGGCGCCCCGCTGCAGGTGGCGATGACCAAGGGCACGAAATCGCTCTGACCACCCCCGGCGACGTCCAAGCATTTCCCGCCGACACCCGTGATCTGGCCGTTGGCCAGCGTCCAGTTCTGGCTGGGGCTACCGTTGCAGGTCACGCCGATGACGCGCGCGCCGTCGAGTGCATTGCTGCCCTCCACGTCCATGCAGCTTCCGCCCACTCCGACGATCTGGCCATTCTTCACGTTCCATGCTTCTCCGGGTCGGCCGATGCAGGGGATGAGACGCACCGGCGTTCCGTCGATCGGATACCCATGCCAGGGAAGATTGGCGCATTGATTGTTGGCATTGTTCACGATCGCGCTTGCGCAGGCGGAAAGTAACAATGCCGCAGCGACGGCGCTCAAAGGGTGGGCTTTCATGACGGCGTGTCCCGAAAAGTCAAATTTAATCCCACACCGCGGCGGTGATCTTGCCTTCTTTGTTCAGTATCAAGGTCAGGCGGTTCGGATTCGAATCGGCGCTCGAAATGCCTTCCGTGGGGCGCACGATGCGCGTCGCGGCAGGCAGCTGCTCCTCGCGAACCAGCTCCGATGCCGACTTCCCGGCCGGTGCTGAGGCGCCCTTGGCGACGAACGTCTTGCCGACGCACTTGCTGCAATCCTCGGCGGACGCCTTACCTTCCGCATAGCCCGGCAGTTGCGTCACGGTGACGGAGTCCGAGGCGCCATGGACGTTGACACCCTTGAACGGATGATTCGTCTCGAGGGGAAAGATCGCCTCCACCTCCTCGAACCCCTTTGCGTCGGCCGCATCCTGAGGGGCGCGAGCGATCATGATCAGCTCGAGCATGCCGTCCGCCGGGATCCCCCGGCTCAACGGGACGAGCTCCGCCTCTTCCCAACCCGGACTACTCGCAACGCCACGCACCCGGATGATGTCGAGGACCGGCGGGTGGGCACTGCGGATGATCTCGACGCTCTTGATGTGCAGCACCGGTGCACTCGCCGCCGCATGCTCTTCAGCGCCCGCCATTGAATTTGCGGGTGCGCCCGCGGGCTGCTGCGCGCCATATTGTCCGTTACCCGCCTCCTTCCCCTGCTCCGGGTTCTGCGCAAGCGCTGCCGAAGCCAGGGCGGCTGTGATCAGCAATGCCTTCAGTGGTGTGCTCATCGACCTCTCCCGTAACTTGAATTCAAGAACCCATCGCCATCCCGATTCCGCTCGCCCGATCCAGCGCCTGCTGCACGAGCTTGCTTGGGTCCGCCTCCGCGAGGCCCCCCTCCAGCCGCCCAAACGCCTCCAGAATCAGATCGATCGGAACCTTTTGCGTGAGATCACAGAAAGACGTGCGCCCGCTTGCGAAGCTACCATTCTCGAACAGCTTGTTCACCGGCGCGCCGCCGCCGCAGACCGAGAAGTATTCGCAGCTCCGCCGGCAGGTCTCGACGCCGGACTCGATATCGCGCGCCATGGCGCGCATCGCATCGCTCGCGCGCATCTCCTCGAGCGATGAGGAATGCACATTGCCGATGATGAAATCCTGATACTGCGCGCTCTGGAGCCCGAGAAGCTCCGGCGAGAATGTGGACACATTGCCTTTGCAGTCGATGTTCACCATGCCGAACGGTTCGACCTGAATGTTTCTAAGGCGCTCACTCTCGGGACGAAAGACGCGCGGCAACATGCCGTCGATCTCGCGGATGAAGCGGATGCGGCGCCCTTCCCGGGCCAGCCGCCAGAAGGTGCCCAGGAAGCGCGCAAAGCGGGCCTCTAATCCATCGCTCGAGAATAACTCCGAGACATGAGCGCCTTCGGATTCCTCGACGTTGAAGCAGATGTCTTCGATTCCCTCGGACTCGTAGAAGGCGAGCATCTCCTCCGCGGCGTCCATGCTCCGTCGCGAAAGCACCGAGATTACGTGGAAAGGCACCCCCTCCTCCCGCAATAGCCGAATGCCGGCAAGCGCTTGCTCGAAGGTACTTTTGCCCGTGCGTGTCACCCGATGTGCGTCGTTGAATTGCCTCGGTCCGTCGATGCTCACGCCGACGCCGACGTGCCAGGACTTGAAGAGATCGCACCACTCGCGCGAGATCAGCATCCCGTTGGTCTGCAGCGAATGGCGCAGCCGCAGCGATGCGGGGCGCAGCGCCTCGATCGCTTGGAACGCACGCTCGTAGAACCCAGGCGGTACCACAAGAGGCTCGCCGGCGTGCCAAATCACGGAAAGGTCATCGCTCGCCCATCCTGAGGCGAACACCCGCTCGAACGTCGCGTGCAGGGTGGCGTCCGCCATGACGGTCTTGTCGCTTCGCTGCGGCAAGTAGCAATAACTGCAATTGATATTACAGAAAGGGGTGGGTTGTAGGACCACCATGCCGATCGTCGGCGTGTCCAAGCGCGATTTCATGAGGGCCGCGCCTACCAGTTATGCCAGTAGTTGTGCCAACCCCCGTTGTGCCAGCCGCCATTGCCCCAGCCCGCGTTGCCCCAACCGCCGTTGCCCCAGTTGTGCCAGTTCGGCCAGTTCGGCCAACCCAAGCCGTGGTTACCCCACCCTAAGTGCCAGCGACCCCACCCACCGTTGCCCCACCAGGTCGGCTCGGCACGTGCGCTGTCCCCCGGGGCGAACTCCCCTGATCCCGATGATTGCGGAGCACCTGCGACATCGGGGCTGATGTCCGACACTGCCGCGCGTATCGCGGTCAAGCGCTCGGCGACGCTCGGCGGCGAAGCCGTATCGATTGGCTGGGAGGGCCTTGCCTCGCTCGGATTGGACGCGAGTGCCAGTAAGAGCGATGCGCCGAAGGCGCCGCGGGGAAGGAGCGCCGCGAGCGCCCTCGAAAGTCGTTGTTGGTTCGACATCTTCTCTCCCTGAAGCTTCCACCGCAGGCTTAACTATATTCCCGGGTACGCGACGGTGTCTATCGCGCTGCGTTGGATCGCGCCAGCCGACGGACTACTCCGTAACAACGTGCCAAATGTCACTGCGAAAGCCGCGCCGGTCGAGCTCCGCGATCGGCGCGCCCCGTACGGCCTTACCCGCCGCGCAGCGCCACGAATAGATCGTCTCGTGCCCGGTCGCGAAGGCGGGAACCTCGGTCGCAGCCGGATTCTCGCGGCAGTAAGTCTCGGCGCCGGGATTTCTTTTCGCTCGGTCGGCCTTGGAGCCGCACGGGAGATTCGCGCCCACGGCGCATACGTAAACCTTCCCCTGCATGCACCGCCAATAGACACTCCCGGCAGGAAGGGAGGCGCCGGCGGGCAACTCGAGGGCTGCGCGCAAATACGGTTCCAGGATCTTGGCCGACGCCTCGCTCGAGGCACCGCCGGCGCCGGTCAGGCGATCATCGGTTCCGACGCGCCCACAGTAGGTGAACGGATCCGAGACCTCGACGCCGGAATCCAACGCGAGCGGCGCATTACCCACTAGAGCGCCGCAGACCGCAAAGAGCATGCATGCCGCCTCGATCCGCACCGATATCACCCCCTGCGGATCATTACGCCTGAAGGAGGCGTCTCACGCAACATAAGCCCGCCCGTCGACGCCGATTGATACTCCGAATCGCAGCAGATCGTCCGTGATCCAAATGGTGGTCACACATCTCGCGGCTCATGCCTCGTCATCTGCGCTCACGGCGACGAACACGCAGCAACCCACGCGTTCCGTGAGCGAGGCGCGTTGCCGCGCGCTGGACCACCAAAACCCGCCGGCGGGCTGTGGATAGTGCCCCAGTACGATGAGGTCGACCGCCAGCCGCTTCGCGTAGGCAGCGATCTGATCGAGCGTGTTACCAGTGGCCAGGTATCCCTCGGCGATCACGCCGCGCGTCTTCAGCCATTGCAGCGATTCGTCCAACAGTGCGCGATGATGCTGGGAGTCATCCATCAGGCAAGGTTGGCCGGTCGATCGCGCCATAGCCTCAGCGGCGACGGCAGCGCTTGGAATGATGGAAAGCACGTGAACTTGCGCACCGAGAAGGATGGCCAGCTTGGCCCCGCGTTTTAGTGCGCGGCGCCCCACTTCGGAACCGTCGTAGCACAGCAGTACACGCTTGAACATGACACCCCCTGGTCGGCGATTATCTCGCGCAACGTATGCTTGTATACCAAGTCTTTAACGCCGCCGCCAGCCGACGCCGCAGGCGGTTTGAGGAGGCAGCGCCGACCGATAAGACTCAACGCATTTCCGCAGGTTTCCTTGCAAACGACCAATTATACCGCTTGCTTATTAGTCTCATACGTACTAATTTGTGATCGAATGCCGCCGGAATTCGGCCACTGAGCCGGACGCACACGCATGACAGCTCCAGAAACCATCTTGATCGTCGGCTCCGGACTGGCGGGTGTGACCGCCGCGGGCGGAGTGCGCGAGGCCGGCTTCGGCGGTCGCGTCGTGTTGGTCGGAGATGAGCCGGAGCTGCCCTATGACCGCCCTCCGCTGTCGAAAAGCGTCCTCGTGCACGACGACCTAGAGCAGCTGGTAGCGGCTCATCTTCCTGGCGATATCGCGCTTCGGTCGCCTGAGGGCATCGCCTTGCGCGCAAAAAGCTGGTACTCGGAGCATGGGATAGAGCTCAAGCTGGGTTGCCGGGCAATCCGGCTCGATACGGGGTCCCGCTCGGTCGAGCTTGACACCGGCGAGAGGGTCACATACGACCGCGCGTTGCTCGCGCTGGGTTCGCTCCCACGCCGGCTGCCCATCATGGAGTCCGGGCCTGCGGATTGCGCATATCTGCGAACGCTGGGCGATGCGCTCCATATCCGCAAGCAACTGCAGCCAGGACGCAAGATCGTTCTACTCGGCGGCGGCGTCATCGGAATGGAAGTTGCCGCGAGCGCTGCGCTGCGCGACTGCGATGTAACGGTCGTCGAACTCGAGCCGCGCGTCATGTCGCGCGCCCTGTGCCCATCGATCGCGGAGCACGTAGCCGCCTATCACCGTGCGAAGGGGGTCAAACTCAAGCTCGATTCCCAGGTGCTGGCACAAGCGTTCGATCCTAGGCCGGGTATCAGGCTGAAGGACGGCAGTTTCGTACCGGCGGATCTCATCGTCATCGGCGTCGGCGTGACCCCTAATACCGATCTTGCCCGCGCCGCCGGCATAGAATGCGACGACGGCATCCTCGTGGACGAGTTTGGAGCGACGAGCGCGCCGGACGTCTATGCGTCTGGCGATGCGGTGCGCTACCCGGATGAATTCTTCGGCCGCCGAATCCGCAGCGAAAACTGGATGCACGCCCAGAACCAATCGCTGGTCGTCGCCAAAAACTTGGTCGGCGCGCGGGAGCGCTACGCCCAAGTGTCCCACATGTGGTCCGATCAATACGACCTCAAGATCCAGGTGGCTGGCATCGCCGATACGCCAAGCTCCGTGCTGCGCGGCAGCCTCGAGGCGAGCAAATTTCTGATGTTTCACCTGGCCGACGGAAAAATAGTCGGTGCGACGAGCATCAATGAACCGCGCGACATGAGATTTACGCAGCGACTCATCGAAGCACGAGTTCCGGTCGACGCCGACAAACTCAAGGATCCCGCTTTCAACCTGAAGAACGCGGCGGCGCACTGACCTTGAGACCCAATGCGCTGCACAGGCTCAAGGCTATTACGGTGCGCTCGAGGCCGGATCGCACACCATTTTGGACCTTACCTCCCCAGAGGGAGGAGGAGAATGCCGCGATTTCGCGGCTTGCAATGCGGCATGAAAATTGCATCTTGCTGCCTAACCGTCATTTACCACACGAGGGACACAGCAGCGCATGCGCAACCTGAGCGATTTGGCGCGAGCGAACCGACAAAACTCGACCCGGGAGTCGAAGGCCGAAATGTTGCACACACAATTTCAGTCTTCGATTTCAGAAACCGTTACGGTCGATGGCCGTCCCATGTCCATCGGCGCTCTCATTCATGACGTAGCACGGCTGCGGCGGCACGCGTTCGACGAGCAGGCCAAGCCGATGGGATTGACGCGATCCCAGTTCTCCGTGCTGGCCCATCTTGGACGACACCGTGATGGGCAAATGAACCAAAGCGAAATCGCTGCCGCGCTCGAGGTGGGCAAAGTCACCCTCGGCGGCCTAGTCGATCGGCTCGAAGCGGGCGGTTTGGCTCGGCGGGAACCCTCGGACGAAGACCGGCGCGTCAAACGCATTCGGTTGACGAACAAGGGCCGCCGCGCCTTGCAGACCGCGCAGCGAATGCGGCCGATGCTCGATGAATTCATGATGCGCGACCTTGCGGAGGGTACTCGCAGCGAAGTGGCCGGCGCGCTGGCGGCAATGCGTTCGAATCTGCTCGCCATGCAACGCGGGCGGCGGCTGCGGAAGAAGCCCGCCTGACTCGTGACCGCAGGGTGACACCGCGGCAGACAGCGGTCTTTCCCTTAATTCGATCCCGCGGCCGTTATGAGCCCCAGCAGTTCCTCTACGGTGGCGCAAATTCGCCGCAAATCCTGGCCGCTCGAGAGGCGATGATCGCCTCCGGCGATGAGCCGCACTTCTAGATCCGGAGAATTCAACGCCCCGGCGAGCGCAATCGAGCGCGTCCACGGCACATCCCCATCCGCAAGTCCATGCAGCAACCGCACCGGGCCCCGGCAATCCGTGCGTCGCGCGAGGACGCTGTGCATGCGAGCGCTTTCGATCAGCCTTCGTGTCAACCGGTAAGGCTGATCTGCATAGCGTGTCGGCAGGTTGCAATATCCGGAGCGTTCCAGCGCTGTCTTTTGCGCGGCGTCGAGCGTGTCGATGGTCGAATCGATGAAATCCGGCGCCGCAGCCAAGCCCAATGCCGCGCCTATACGCTCCGGTCGCCGCTGCAGGCATAAGGTCAGGAGCCAGGCGCCCATGCTGCTGCCCACGAGTATCTGCGGCCCGCGCGTCAGACGATCCAAGACCATCAGACTGTCCTCGATCCAGGCGTCGAATCCAAACTCGTCGATCCTGCCTGAGGACAGTCCGTGCGCCCGATAATCGAAAGCGACGAAAGCCCGGCGGTTATCGCGACAGTGAGCCTCCAACGCGCAGGCCTTGCGCCCGCTCATTTCGGACATGAATCCGCCGAGGAACATTACGCCGGGTGCACGCCCGTCGCATTGCCGGTAGGCGAGCCTGCCGCCTCCCGGCAGATCGAGATAATTGGCAAAAGCGTCAGTCGACAACCCAGGTCACCGCCTCGTCGAGGTTCGCGCGGCGCGTCCGAAATTGGTTGGCTGCATGAGCACGGTCTTCATATCCGAAGGAAATGCCGCACACGATGCGACGGTCCGCACCCAGACTGAAATACTCCCGGACGAATGGAGAGAACTGCGCCAACGCCGCTTGCGGAATCGAGGCAATGCCCAGACTTTGCGCGAGCAGCACGAAATTGCCCACATAGGCGCCGCAATCGACCGCGCCATACACACCCAAGTCCTGATTCGTCGAGATGATGGCGACATGCGGAGCGCCGAAGAGTCGAAAGTTCTCGAGCGCCTGACGAGCGGCGCCGATACGGTCCCCCTGAGTTACCCCCACGCTGCCATACAGTTGCCATCCGACTTCGCGCCGCCGCTCGAGGTACGCACCGGTATATTGCGGACGCGGAAAATCGAACTGCGCCGGCGAGGAATGAAGTTGAGCCTTCGCATGATCGAGCAACGCTTGCCGAAATCGCTCCGTTCCGGCCCCCTCGGTTATCGCGACCTGCCAAGGCTGCGAGTTGCACCAAGAGGCGGTAAGTTGCGCGAGCGTGAGAATTCGATCTACGACCGCTCGTGGGACAGGGTCCGACAGAAACCCGCGGCAGCAGAAGCGAGCGCTCATCAGCTTCGCCATGACCGCGAGCTCCGGAGTGTCGACCGGTGACGCAACGATTGCCTCTTCGCGAATCACATGACTTACCGCCGAACGACTACCTGCGACAGATGCTACCTCATGCCGCGAGCCGGTCTAAAAGGTTTGGTACACCAGTATATCATACGATAGGACTATCAATTGAGCGCCTGGTGATGCCGGATGCTTTGTGGTACGCTAGCGCACCTTTATTCAGGGCGGGGACGGCAATGGCATTGCTGCAATCGATCGAAGGGCTGGGTTACGGGAGGAAGATCTTCTCGTCGGGCCATGATGACTTCCGGGCCACGGCGCGGCGCTTCTTCAAGCGGGAGATCGAGCCCTACGTCAAGGAATGGCAAAAGGAGGTGTTCTTCCCCGCCGAGGTGTTCAAGAAAGCTGGGCAGGCCGGCCTTCTGTGCGCAGGCATCCCGGCGGAGTATGGCGGGGGCGGCGGCGATTTTTTGCACCATGCGATCCTATACGAAGAGCACGGATTTTCTCCCGGCGGTCCCGGTATGGAGGCCGGCCTCACCACGGATACCGCGGCATACGCCGTCTATCACGCCGGCACGGAAGTGCAGAAGCACGAATGGCTGCCTCAGTTCGCCTCGGGCGAGGTAATTTCCGAAGTCGGCGTCACGGAACCGCACAGCGGCAGCGACCCGCGCAGCATGAAGACCTACGCGCGCCGCGTCGGGGGCGATTACGTCATCAACGGACAGAAGATGTGGATGACCAATGGTCCGATCATGACCATGCTGATCGTCGCCGCACGCACGGGCGAGAACACGGACGGCCGCGGCAAGATCTCGATGTTCCTTGTGCCGATCAAGGGTACCAAGGGCGTTACCGTGTCTAATCCGCTCGAGCTGATGCTGAAGAGTGCCGGCGGAGTGTCCCAGGTTTTCTTCGAGGACGTGCGTGTGCCGGCCTCGAGCATACTCGGCGGCGAAGAGGGCCGCGGCATGAATGCCGCGCTCGACACCATCACCACGGCTCGACTGGCAATGTCCGCGCGCATGGTCGCGACCTGCGAGCTGGCGTTCCTGATGACGGTCGATTTCGTCAAGAATCGGAGCGCCTTCGGCCAGAAAGTGTTCGATTTTCAGAACACGCAATTCAAGCTGGCTTCGGTCAAGACCGAGCTGTCGGTCGCGCGCATCTACATCGACGAGTTGCTCGCCCGCAATGTCGAGGGCAGGGTCGATCCCGTCGAGGCATCGATGGCCAAATTATGGATATCGGAAATGGAGGGGCGCGTCATCGATGAGTTGCTGCAGCTCCATGGTGGAGCGGGATTCTCGGACGATTATCCCATTTCAAAGATGTATACCTTCGCGCGGGTTCACCGGCTCTATCTCGGCACGTCGGAGATTCAGCGCCTCACGATAGCGCGCACGATTTGATCGGCGGCGGACAAATGGGCCTGCCTTTACCTCCGCCGGAAGGCACGACGATGCTTCCGAGAGGCACGTTCGACGGAAAGGTCGTCGCGATCACCGGCGGCGGGACCGGTCTCGGCAAGGCGTTCGGACTCGAGTTCGCGCGCCTCGGCGCGACCATTGCGATCCTGAGCCGAAGCGAAGCGCACCGCCTCGGCGGCGTGAACGCGATCGAGTCCATCGGCGGTAAGGCCATCCAAGTAGCTCTCGACGTGCGGAATGCCGATGCCGTTCGTGCCGCCTTCGATTCGATCGAAAATATCGCGGGTCCAGTCGATGTTTTTCTCAACAACGCCGCGGGCAATTTTCCCGTTCCGGCCGAAGATTTGAGTCCGAACGGCTTTCGCACCGTGGTCGAGATCGATCTTCAGGGCACGTTCAACTGCTCGCGCGAGATGGCGCGCACGCGCGATATCGGCCGGCCGCGCGGGCGCCATCCTCAATATCGGCTCTCCGACCTATTACGGCGGCGGTCCGGGCCTGGCGCACGTCGCCGCCGCCAAGGCAGGCGTGCACAACCTGACTTACTCGCTGGCGGTCGAATGGGCGCCGTACGGAATTCGGGTCAATGCCCTGGTACCGGGGTTCTTCCCGCACGAGGATTTACCGAAGGATGTGTTGGCGGCCAACGTGGGCGACTCCGGCGGCGGCAATACGCCTGCGCTGCGACTGGGAAAGCCCTACGAATTGGCGTGGGCAGCCACGTTCCTGTGCTCGCCGTTCGCCTCCATGGTGACCGGCTCGATCTTCGTGGTCGACGGCGGCATGTCCCTGGCGCATGGCCCGCGTCCAGCGCAGTTCACGCCCATCCGCGAACAGTTGGGGCGCGGTCTATTCACGGCGGCGACTTGAGTCGCGCCGACGGAACGCGCGCCTCATCAAGTCGGCCCGTGCGTCGCCCCCATGCGCTCCAGGATCGCCGAACTTGCAATATACGAATCATCATGCATATTGTGCATTAGAGTATCGTCTTAGCGCTGCTCGGTGATGCTCTCCGAATTGAGCTCACCGACGACCCGTTCGTCGCGCCTCCGGCGAGGTATCTGCCGGCCGCGCGCTCAACTGGAGAAGGCAATGAACCGCGTGAATATTCCTGCATGGGCGATCGACCTCGGGAAATCACGGAGCGGCCTCTGCGCACTTACCGCTGAGAGCACCGCTTTGATCGTCGTCGATTTGCAAAATGCATTCTTGGCGCCCGGCGAAGACGGCGCGCGTGAGCGCACCGTCTCGGAGCGGCATTGAGCGCGTCGGCCGCATCCCTGCCCTCGCCGAGCGCGGTGCGGGGACTCAAGGTGTCGACTTCGGTCTCGGTTTGACCGCGGCCCTGATCGCAAAACACTTCGCGGAGCTCGGGGCCCGTGTCTTCCGCATCGAGCCCGCGGGCGGCGATCCGTTCTATGGCGTCTATCCCGCTTACCGTCATTGGCGGCGGCGCGAACTGCGGGCGGATCAGGCCGCCGAGTCGCAGCTCGAGAATGCGGACCTATGCATCATCGGGGGCGAAGATTTTCCCGGAGTCGCTCACGAACAAGACGCCGAATCGCTCTCCCGCCGCTATCCGCGCCTCGTCGTTCTACGCATCCACAGCTATCCGCATGACGTCGCGCGCCGGCGACCCGCGGTCGAGCTGCTCGTACAGGCGCGCACCGGCATGGTTTATGAGCAGTTCTCGGACAGACCCATCGCGGCATCGATTCCGCTCACCGGGTACGGCGCGGCCTTACAGGGGTTAATCGGCAGTTGGGTGGCACTCCTCGAGCGCGAGCGCAGCGGCCTCGGGCAGATCGTCACCGTGTCTCTCGCCGCGGGCGCCGCCATGTTTTGGGGGCCTTTCTGGATGAAGGCCGAGAAAGCCGACGCCGGGTTCGTGGGCATCACGCCGCGCGACGTGCGACACCTCATCTTGCGCTGCGCGGGGGACGAGTATGTGCAGCTGACCTTGGGCGTGCCGGGAGCCGTTGCCAAGGCTTACAAGGTGCTCGGCATAGCCGATCCGGTCGATCCCGCCGATCGCGGCATGCCCGATCCGGCGCGCGGTCCCGCGAACTTCTTCGGAAATTTCGACTTGTTGAATTCATTCGCGCGTCGCCATACGCGCAGCCATTTGATCGGCGCGCTGCGTGAGGCCGGCGTTCCGGCGGAGGCTGTGCTCGCACCGGGCGACTGCTGGAACGATGAGCAAACCCGCATCAATGGGATCGTAGAGCAGGACGAATTCGGCTGGAGCATGGTCGGCAATCCGCTGCGGCTTGCTGAATCGGCGATGAACGCCGCCGCGCGCGCCGAAGGTGGCCGATGCGGCGGCGCCGCCGCTCGCCGGCATCCGCGTCATCGACTTCGGCATCTTCGTGGCGGGGCCTTATGCGTCGAAGCTGCTGGCCGACTACGGCGCCGACGTGATCCAGGTGGAACCGCCGACCGGCCGACCGACGCTGAGCGGAGAACGCACCATCATCAGCGCCACTCACGGCAAGCGCAGCATTTGCATCGACGCCAAATCCGCGGCCGGACGCACCCTGATCGCGACGCTGTGCAAAGACGCGGACGTCGTTTTGCACAACTTCAGGCCCGGCGTGGCCGAGCGGTTGGGCCTCGACCGGCGCACGCTGCGCGCCCTCAATCCTGCAGTGGTGACTCTGGAAACCACCGCATATGGCCCGACGGGTCCGAAATCCCCTGCGCCGGGCTTCGATATGGTGATGCAGGCGCATTGCGGCCTCGAGCATCGCGCGGGTGGAACGGGCAATCGCCCGCTCTGCTGCCGTGCGCCGCTGGTCGATTTCGCGACCGGTGCGATCGGTGCCATCGGCTTGCTGGTCGGTCTCTGGGAGCGGTCGAAGAGCGGCCGGGCCCTCGCCGTCGAGACCAACCTCCTCAATGTCGGCACTCATATGCTATGCGAGCTCGTCCGCGCACCCGATGGCGCCTTGCACGGTGCCCCCTGTTTGGACCGCACGCAAACCGGGTTTCATCCCGCCGAGAGCTTGTATCAGACGGCGGACGGCTGGATCGCCATTGCGGCGACTATCCGATTCCGTCGCCGCCGCCCTCGCGCGGGTGTTGGATATTGAATTGCCCTCGCGGCGCGCAGCGTGGGGCGACGCCGAGCGCGCGCAGATCGCCTCGCGGATTGCCGCATGGCCGTCGCGGCGCCTGCTCGACACGCTGGAGGCGGCGGGTGTGTGGGCGGAAGCGTGCGCCCGCGATGCGTGGGTATCCGGATTGGAGAGCCCTATCGTGCGTACCATGAACGATGAGCGCTACGGCGAAGTCGTTCATTGCATCGGTCCTCTGATTCAGTTTTCGCGCAGCAACACCGTGTGCGCGTCGCGACTCACTTGCGAGCCCGGGCGGGACACGCAGGCGATACTCATGGAGCACGGCATGCCTGCGGAGGGGGCCTTTACCTCCAGGGCCGCTCGGTTCAATATTAGGTAACTGGCATTTAATACGCATGCCAATCAATTCGGACGCTGCGGAGGCGCAATGAAAGAATTCAATCTGCTGATCAACGGCCGCTCGACTCCGGGTGCCCTCAGCATGGACGTCATCAACCCGGCGACCGGAGAAGTCTTGACGACTTGTCCCCGCGCCGACGCCAAGCAATTGGATACCGCCGTGCAAGCTGCCAAGGCGGCCTTTCCCGCCTGGGCCAAGCAGAGCGTGTCCGCCCGGCGGGCCAAGATCATGGCCATCGCGGACGGTCTCGAGGCGCGTATGGACGAGCTCGCCCGGCTCCTGACGGCCGAACAGGGCAAGCCGTTGCGGGAGGCAATGGGCGAGATCGGCGGCTCCGCGGCGATCTTGCGCATTCTAGCCGGGCTGGATCTGCCCGCCAAAATCCTGTTGGACAACGACAAGGAGAAGATCGTCGAGCATCGGACTCCGCTCGGAGTAGTGGCTGCGATCACTCCATGGAACTTCCCGATGTCCATATTGGTGATCAAAGTTGCGCCGGCGCTGCTCGCGGGGAATACCTTGGTTGTAAAGCCCGCCGCGACGACTCCGCTGACCAGTTTGCGATTCGCGGAGATCTGCAACGAGCACCTGCCACCCGGCGTGCTCAACATGATCACGGATCAGAACGACCTCGGCAGCCTTCTCACCAAGCATCCCGACGTGGCGAAAATCTCTTTCACGGGCTCGACGATGACCGGCAAGAAAGTCATGGAGAGCGCTGCCAGTTCGTTGAAACGCGTAACGCTCGAGCTCGGCGGCAACGATGCGGCCATAGTCCTGGATGACGTGAATCCGAAAGTGGTCGCGCCGCAGTTGTTTGCGGGCGCCATGCTGAATTCCGGTCAGGTGTGTCTGGCGATCAAACGCATCTACGTGCAAGAATCCCAGTACGATTCCATCTGCGGCGAGCTCGCGGCGCTCGCCGATGCGGCCATTGTCGGCGACGGAATGAAGGACGAGACGCAGTACGGTCCGCTGCAGAACAAGATGCAGTTCGAGAAAGTCAGATCCCTCATGGAGCAGACGCGCCGCGACGGCAAGTATATCGCCGGCGGCGAGGTCGGCGAAGGCAGGGGCTATTTCGTCAGGCCCGCGATCGTGCGCGACATCTCCGACGATGCGCGGCTCGTGCGCGAGGAACAATTCGGTCCCGTCGTTCCGGTGCTGCCATATAGGACGGTCGACGACGCCATCGCGCGCGCCAACGACACCCCCTACGGCCTGGGCGGCACGGTATGGTCAGCCGATCCGGAGCGCGCACTGGAGGTGGCCATGAAGGTCGACTCGGGCATCATGTGGGTAAACCAGCATATGAACTTTCACATGGATATGCCGGCCGGAGGATCCAAGCAATCCGGCATCGGCGCGGAGCTCGGTTTGGAAGGCCTGGCGGAGTTCTCCCAGAACCATATCGTTTACGTGGCCAAGTAAGGTGTTGGCGGCGCCAGCCAAGGCCTCGACGTCAGGTCGCGGGCGGCTCGGCCTGAGCCGCGATGCGTTGCGCCTGCCGCAAATGGGGAATGTCCAGCATCTGCCCGTCCATGGCCAGAGTACCGACGCCCGGATTAGACTCGAACAGCATGATGATGCGCCGCGCATGAGCCAGCTCTTCCGCGCTCGGCGTGAAGCATTCATTGATCACGGCCACCTGATCGGGATGGATCGCGACTTTTCCGCTGAAGCCGTCGCGGCGTGCAAGGATGCAGGCCGCGCGCAATCCCGCCGCGTCGCGAATGTCCGCGAACAGAGTGTCGATGGCCGGTACACCGGCCGCATGAGCGCCGAACAGACAGAGCGAGCGGGCGAGTTGGTACGGGTGTGACCAGCTGCCGTCATCCTGTTTGTTGGTCACCGCCCCGACCGCCGTGCTCAAATCCTCGGCGCCCCACGTCAGACCCGCGAGCCGGCTCCCGCAGCCTGCGAATCTTCCAATGGAGAAAATCGCCTCGGGTGTTTCCGTAGCGACCGGCAATATTTTGGTGATACCGGGTTGCAGGTGATGTTGCGCCTCGAATGCGTCCAGGTAGTGAGAGAGGCGGATCAGATCCTCGGGCGAGCGGGTCTTCGGCTGAATGATGCCGTCGGGACGGGCACCCATCACCGCCGCGAGGTCCAGCATCGCTTCCGGTAAATCCACGGGATTGATGCGCACCCAGAGCTGGGTCGCGCCGCGCTCCATGGATTTCTCGAGGTGCGCGGCGACCCTTTCGCGCGCGACCTGCTTTTGCGCGGGCACCACGGAGTCCTCCAGATCGAGGATGAGCACATCCGCCTTGGCTCCGGCGCTCTTCGCCAGCTTGCGCTCGCTGTCGCCGGGCACGAACAGCAGCGAACGGAGCCTCATGTAGCGGGCCTTCTCAGCATCAAAGCCGATCGCTTGCAAATAGCGACCAGCTCGTTGTGCTGATTGTAGGCGCGGTGCTCGAACACGACGATGCCGTTATCCGGCCGCGAGCGGCTGTCGCGCACCTCGCAGACCTCGGATTCCACATGCACGGTATCGCCGTGGAAGAGAGGCTTGGGAAACCTGACCGTATCCCAGCCGAGATTGGCCACCGTCGTGCCGAGGGTGGTGTCGCCGATGGAGATTCCGACCATCAAGCCCAGTGTGAACGCGCTGTTGACGATCCGCTGGCCGAACTCCGAGTGCGCCTTGCAGTATTCCTCATCCAGATGCAGGGCGGCGGGATTGTGCGTGAGCGCGCTGAAAAACACGTTGTCGGCTTCGGTGATCGTGCGCCGGATGGCGTGCTTGAACACCGTTCCAACGGCGAACTCCTCGAAATACAGTCCTGCCACCGGCGCTCTCCATCCAACTCAATGTGCGAGCAGGCCGAGTATCGAAATCGCCGATACGCCGCTGTACGGCACCCCGCCGAGGTTATGGCTCAATCCATATGTCGGGCTCTTCAGCTGGCGCGGACCTGCACGGCCCGTGAGCTGCAGATAGTTCTCGTAGGCCATGCGCAGCCCGGAAGCGCCGATCGGATGACCGAAGCACTTCAGTCCGCCGTCTATCTGACACGGAACCCCGCCGTCGGCGTCGAAGAACCCGTCCATGACATCCTTCACCGCACCGCCGTCTTCGGAAACGCCGAGATCTTCCATCGTGACGAGTTCGGTGATCGAGAAACAATCGTGAACTTCCATCATGCTGAGCTCCTTGCGCGGTTTCCCGATGCCCGCCTCTTCGTAGGCTTTCTTCGCGGCGATCCGTGTGTTGCGAACGTAGCTGCCGTCCCAGCCGGCCGTGCCGGAATCGCGCCCCGAGCTCAAGGACAGCTGCAGGGCCTTGATCGTGACGAGATCCTTCTTGCCGAGGCCGCGCGCTATATCCGGCGTCGTCACGATGGCGCAGGCGGCGCCGTCGCTCACACCGCAGCAGTCGAACAAGCCGAGCGGATCCGCAATCATCGGCGCGTTGAGAATGGTATCGAGATCCACTTCCTTCTGGATGTGCGCCTTGGGATTTTTTGCCCCGTTCTGGTGACTCTTCCAGGAAACGCGGCCGATGGCGCGCTTCAAGTCCTCGCGCGACACGCCGTAGCGTGTGCGATATCCTGCAGCCAATAGCGCGAATCCGGCAGGCGCGGAACTGTACGGCATGACGAGATCGTTGAGAGTGCCTTTGGTCTGCACCGGCAATCCGCCGTAGCCCGTGTCCTTGAGCTTCTCGGCACCGATCGCCAGCGCGATGTCCACCGCCCCCGCCGCGACCGCGTACACGGCACCGCGCAACGCCTCGGTGCCCGTCGCGCACATGTTCTCCACGCGAGTGACGGGAATACCCTCGAGACGCAGCGCCGTCGTCAAGGGAATTGCCGAATTGCCGACGTTGGCCCGATCCAATGCGGATCCGAACCAGGCCGCCCCTATTTGCTTTTTTTCGATGCCGGCGTCCTGCAATGCCTCCTGGAAGGCTTCCGCGAGCAGATGTTCCGTGCCGCAATTCCAGCGCTCGCCGAATTTCGAGCAGCCCATGCCGACGATTGCCACTTTGTCCTTGATCCCCGTTGCCATTGGATTCTCCTCGCCTAGATCGGAGCGGCCTTCCAGAAATACCGGTTGAAATGCCGCCTGCCGTCCTTTTCCTTGATTCGAAATACCATCCGCAATGCCGATCCCACGTCGAATTTCGCCGGATCGACATCCACCATTTCCATCAATACCCGCGCACCGTTGTCGAATTGCACCAGCCCGACGTAAAGCGGCGGCGCCGGGTAGAACATCAGCCAGTCGGAGGTAAAAGTGGCGACTTTTGCCGGCTCGTCCGCAAGCGGGTACGGCGTCAGCGGTTCCGTCGAGCCGCAGTTCACGCAGGCCACGAGATGGGGAAACTGAATCGCGCCGCAATCGCCGCATCGTCCGCCGATGAAGCTCATGACCTGGTCCTGCGCGCGGTACAACTGCGTCAACGCCGTCTTCGCATCAGTCTCGGAGCGCATGCCCCAATCGAGATCGATCTCGCCTGCGAACGACAATAGTTTGGTGTAGTTCTTGTCGATGACGCCTCGCGCCAGCGCCGCGCTCACACTCGACGCCGACTTGTACGCTCGAATTGCCTCGGTCGTCTCGAGCAACAACGCGTCGCATCCGGCGCCGAAGCCGACGACGAGTATTTTTTGCTCTGGTGCCGCCTTTTCGAGTGCCGCCGCGAGCATCATCAGCGCGTGCGCGGCGCCGGTGTCACCGCACTTCGACGACAGATTATCGACCACCGCCTCGGGCTTGATCTTCAGACGCTTCGCTACGGCCGCGGCCGCGCCCGCGATGGTGGCCGGCATGCAGAAGTGGTCGATCGAATCCGGCCGTACGCCCTTCTCCTTCAAGAGCCGCTCGACCGCTTCCGGGATGATCTTCAAGTATCCTTCGTCGCGAACCCAGCGCTCCTCCCAGTAATAGTCATACTTCTCGCCCTCGGCGCGAAAATGATCGGCAAACGAGCTGGCGCTCGAGGCGCTGCCGACGAGTCTCGCGATGATCTCGCCGGCGCCAAGCCGCAAAGCCAGCGCTCCGCTACCATACTGCATTTCTTGAGTGCTGCCGGGCTTCGCGCGGCGATTATCCGCAGCGACGATCAACGCGTCACAGTCCTCCCGCGTACGCAGCGCTCGGATCAGCGCGGAGATGCCGGCGCGCAGAGATCCGCCCGCGTCCAGCGTCGCGGTGCTCGACGGCAGCCCGCACGCCCTGACGATGATGCTGGCATTCTGCATATCCGCGAACGGTGGCGTGGTCGACACGAACGTCAATGACCCTACACGCTGTTTCGATGCGGAAGACAGACAGGCGCGCGCCGCCTCCACGCCCATGGTGATCGAATCCTCATCCCAATTGCAGAAGGAGCGCTCGCCCTTGCCGAGTCCCTTCAACGAAGGCAAGGACCAAGCGTGCGCGGCGGCGATCGCAGCGCGGTCCATCCGCAGTCGGGGAACGCATGCGGCGTAGGATTTGATGCCGATCTCGGACACTTTAAAGGAACTCCTCGAGCCGCTCTGCTAATTCCGCATATAGTATGGGAAATTACGATATCTTTGCAAACCAACGTGGAATGGCGCGGTAGGCGATTCGAGCATGGACGCCGGCCCCGCGAACGCTCGCTTTTCTACCGCACCGCCGCTAACCTTATGCGCGATCCGCTGAGCGGTTAGTCAAATGGAGTAGAGCCATGCCAAGGAATGAACGCCCTTTCCGACTCGGGTTCCTGATTCACGATGTCTCGAGACTGCGGCGCACCGTGGTCGACAAGGCGTTGCGGCCTCTCGGAGTGACGCGCTCACAGTGGTGGGTTCTGGCAAATCTTTCGCGCCACAACGGCGGCGGCATGATGCAGACGGAACTCTCCAAGGTCATGGATGTGGGCAAGGTGACGCTGGGAGGGCTTATCGATCGGCTGGAGGCGAGCGGATACGTGGAAAGGCAGCCTGAGCCCGGCGACCGACGGGCCAAGCGAGTGGTCATGACGCCGAAGGGCATCAAGCTGCTGGGGCAGATTCAAAAGGTCGGCAAGGTGGTGAACGCGCAGATCATGACCGGCATATCCGCGACCGATATTTTGCGGGCGGAGAACCTTCTTCACAAGATGAAGCAGCAGCTCATTGCCATGGACGCGGTACCGGGCGGCTCGAACAGCGCCGACGACGAATGATTCACGCCGCCAGGAAACTGAGCGCCGAGGACTGAAATGGGGCCTCTGCACGGGATCAAGATCATCGAATTCGCCGGCATCGGCCCCGGCCCGTTTTGCGCCATGCTGTTTGCAGACATGGGCGCCGAAATCATCCGCATCGATCGGATCGGCGCCGATTCCGCTACGGATGATACCGAGAGTCGCAACGTGACCGCACGAGGCCGGCGCTCGCTGGGTCTGGATCTGAAGAACCCGCTGGCCGCGGACGTGGTGATTCGCCTGTGTCGTCGAGTGGACGGAATCATCGAAGGCTTCCGTCCGGGCGTGATGGAGCGCCTCGGGATCGGTCCGCGGCGAGTGCATGCGCGAGAATCCGCGTCTCGTCTACGGACGCATGACCGGCTGGGGTCAAACCGGCCCGCTCGCCCACGTTGCGGGACACGACATCAACTATCTCGCACTTTCAGGCACGCTCTACATGTTCGGCCGTGCGAACGAGAGACCCGCGCCGCCGCTCAATCTGGTGGCGGATATGGGCGGGGGCGCAATGCTCCTGGCGCTCGGAATGTTATGTGCCCTTCTGGAGCGTGAGCGTTCCGGACAGGGACAAGTCATTGATGCCGCGATGGTCGAGGGATCCGCGCTTCTCGCGACATCGATCTATGCGAAACGTGCGTCGGGCCTGTGGCAGCGACCAGCGGGGATCGAATCTGCTGGACACGGGTGCGCCCTTTTATGAGGTCTACGAGACAAAAGACGGCGGATTCATGGCGGTCGGCGCGCTCGAGCCGCAGTTCTATGCCGCCCTGCTACGCGGGATGGGGCTCGATTCGGAAGATTTGCCGGCCCAGATGGACCGCGCGCGCTGGCCGGAAATGAAGCAGCGCTTCGCGACCGTGTTCAAGTCAAAAACCCGGGCGGAATGGACACGCATCTTTGCAGGGACGGACGCCTGCGCCTCCCCGGTACTCGCGCCGGTCGAAGCGGCCGAACACGAACACAATCGCTCGAGGGCATCGTTTCGAGAGACGGGCGGTGTATTGCACCCCGCCGCGGCTCCGCGCTTCAGCCGCACGAGCCCTGAAAAACCTCGCGATCCGCCGCGGAGCGGCGAGCACTCGCAAGCGGTGCTTCGCGACTTCGGGTTCGAGCCCGACGAAATCGCCGCGCTGCGCCTGCGCGAAAGCGCTGGCTTAGCTTGCTGCGTCGAGTCCCCGGGTTCCCTCACAGGGTGCGTGCGATGGAGTACTTCATGATCTCGGAGGTCCCGCCGTAGATTCGGTGAACTCGCGCCGCGGTATACAGCTTCGAGATCGGATACTCATCCATGTAGCCGGCGCCGCCGTGCAGCTGCACGCAACGATCCGTGACGCGCCCTTCGAGCTCGGTGAGCCAGAGCTTCGCCATCGCGGAGCGCGTGTTGTCGAGCTCGCCGCGCAGCACGCGCGCCACGCAGTCATCGTAAAACGCTCGGCCGTAAGCGATCTCCGTATGCATCTCGGCGAGCACGAACTGCGAGTTCTGAAAGTCGAAAATACGCTGACCGAAGGCCTTGCGCTCCTTGACGAAGGCGAGCGTCAGCGAGAAGGCGAGCTCCGCGGCCCCCAATGCACGCGCGGCAATCGTCAGCCGCTCCTTCGGCAGTTCCTTCATCAGGACCGCGAATCCGGCCCCCGGCGCCCCCAGGAGGCTCGATGCAGGCACCCGAAGGTCCTTGAAGAAAAGCTCGGCCGTGTCGCCCGCCTTCATGCCCATCTTGTGCAGGTTCCGGCCGCGAACGTAGCCCTCGCGCGCGCTCTCGACGAGGAATACGCTGATGCCCTTGGCGCCGGCGCTCGCATCCGTCTTGGCGGCGACCAGTGCGAGGTCCGCGTTGATGCCCCCGGAAATATAGATCTTCGACCCGTTGATGATGTAGTCATCGCCGTCGCGAACTGCCGTCGTCGTGATCGCCTGAAGATCACTTCCGCAGTGCGGCTCCGTCATGGCGACGGTGAGGATGATCTCGCCCGAGCAGACCTTCGGCAGGTAGAGCCTCTTCTGCTCTTCCGTGCCGAAATTGAGAATGTGAAACGCGGGCAGACCCGATTCAAGGGCGACACCGGCGCTCGCACCGGCAGCACAGCGCCCGAGTTCCTCGGAGACTATCAGTTGATGGACGAAATCTCCGCCTGGGCCGCCGTACTCCTCCGGCATTCCCGGAGCAATCAGGCCGAGTTCGCCGGCCCGGCGCCAAAAGCTGCGTGCAATGAGGCCCTCCCGCTCCCAGGCCTCGATGTTCGGGGTGAGCTCGCGCTCCAGGAAGCGCCGCAAGGTCTCGCGAAAGGCCTCGTGCTCGGTTCGATAAATCGATGAAGTCGACGCTTCCACTATCCGACTCTCCAGTGCAGTGCGCGCACGCCGTCGAGGCCGATCAGTCGCTGCTAACCTCGACGAACAGCGCGCCGTCGCGCAACGTGACGGGATAGGTTCTGAGGGGGGCGGGGCATGGGGGCCCCAGCACCGCACCCGTACGGATGTCGAACTTGCCGTTGTGCCAGGTGCATTGGATCACGTGCCCCTCGAGCGAGCCCTCTTCGCCGAGGGAAGCGTGCATGTGCGTGCACGTATCATCGGTGACGTAGAACTCGCCATCGACGTGATACACGGCGAGCGCACCGAGACCTTCGACGCGAACCTGTGTGTGAGACTCCGGTTCGACATCCGACGCACGGCAAATCCTGACGATCTTAGTGCTCATTCCTCGCTCCCGAGGCGCATGATCGCGCGCCGGCTCACCGTGACTGCGGCACGCCGCGCGCTTGACGCTGCTGCGCGAGTTCGAGCCTCGCGATCAAGTCTCGATGTACCTCGTCCGCGCCCTCCCCGATTCTCACGGTGCGCTGATAGGCGTACATCTCGGCCAGCGGGCGCTCATGCGACACTCCGAGGCCGCCGAGAAACTGTATCGCCCGATCGAGGACCGCGAGCGCCATGTTCGGCGCCAGAACCTTGCACTGCGCGACTTCGGAGCGGGCGGCCTTCATCCCGTGCTTTTGGATGAGCCACGCGGTGCGCATGATGCAGGCGCGAAATTGATTGATTTCCATCCGCGATCGAGCGACGGCATCGGCGAACACCTGGCGATCGGCGAGCTTCTGGCCGGAAATCACGCGCTCGTCGCCCCATTTGCACATCTCGTAAAGACCCCGCTCCGCGGCGCCCAGAGATCCCATGCCGAGGGCGACGCGACCGACGCCGATCCCGGCTTGCATCAGCGTGAAGCCCTCGCCTTCGCGCCCCAGAAGATTCTCCACCGGCACGCGTACGTTCTCGAAGCGCAAGCGCGCATGACCGAAGGGCGCGTGATCGTAGCCGAATATGGTGTCGTACCCCTCGACCGTCAGGCCCTTGGCGTGACGCGGGACGATGATGATCGAGTGCCTGGCATGCCGCGAAGCCTCAGGATTGGTTCGGGCGAGTACGAGTGTGATCTCGCATTCCTGCTGCATGCTCCCGGTGGCCCAGCATTTGCGTCCATTCAGGACGTACTCGCCACCCTCGCGACGCGCCTCGAACTTGAGTTCCGTGGGGTCGGAGCCCGGGACATCCGGCTCGGTGATGCTGATGGCGGCGCGGACGACGCCCTCGAGCAGACGCGGCAGGTACTGCTCGCGCGCCGCGGGGCTCGCGTGCTGGTGGATGAGCTGCGCGTACCAGATCGTTCCGGTATAGCAGTTGAAGGTCTCGGCTCCGATCGGCGACATACTGATCGCCTCCGCCACCGGCGCGTACTCGAGAAGCGAGAGCCCATGCCCGCCGACCTCCTTCGGCAGCGGGAAGATCCATAGTCCCTGCGCCCTCGCCTTGGCCCTGAGCTCGCGCAGCACGGGCTGCCAGGTCCAGCGGTTGGCGGCCGTGAGCGCCTGCTCGTAGTACAGCTTCTCGGCCGGATAGACCTCTTGCTGCATGAAATCGCGCACGCGCTCGGTAAGCGCGGTGATCTGCGGTGATTGATCGAAATCCAAGCTGACCTCTCTTCTCTCTATATGGATGCGGAATTATCAGCCGATCTATAAACTAGTGCACTAGGGTACGATTTTCAAGCTGACTATTCAAGGATTGCAAAGCGAATCGGGCCGCCCCCGGAGGAGCCTGAAAGGCTGATTTCTCAATACAATGGACGAAAAATACGCCGCCGTGCGGCAACAAAGTAGGGTCGATTTCTTACTATTTTTCTTAATAGTCTGCTAACATTTGTTGCATAAGTGGACTACCTGAGGAATTGCTCCGTGGCGAAGGAAGATCACCCGTTCAGGATCGGATTCTTGATTCATGATGTGTCGCGGCTGCGCCGCACGGTCGTGGACAAAGCCTTGCGGCCCATGGGCGTAACGCGCTCCCAATGGTGGGTGCTCGCCAACCTATCGCGGCATAACGGCGATGGGATGATGCAAACCGAGCTGGCGAAGGTGATGGATGTCGGCAAGGTCACGCTCGGCGGACTGATCGACCGGCTCGAGACGAGCGGCCTGCTCAAGCGCCTGGCCGATCCGTCGGACCGGCGCGCCAAACGCGTGGTCATGACGCCGCGGGGCACAAAGCTGCTCGCGGACATCCAGGGCATCGCAGCGCAGGTGAATGCGCAGATCATGAACGGGATCCCCCGCAATGACATTGCTCGAACCGAGACGGTGCTTTACAAGATGAAACAGCAACTCATCAGCATGGACGCGGTTCCCGGCGGCACCAACTCCGCTGCCGACGAGGATGACGAGAGCGATGAGGACGCGGCCTGATCGCTCGCTCTCCGGACGGGACCGGTCATGGTGGGGGCCCTCTAGATTGGCGATCAAAGGAGCAGCGAGACCTTACCCTGCGGCACGAGTCCGTCGAGGTCGAGCACGGTACGCTTCAGATCGATGAGGTAGCTGTCAGAGTCTCGCGACAGCAGGTAGCGGTGCCACCCCATGTACGTGGCGGTGATCCCCCGCTTGGTGCGAAACGTCACGAAGTTCGAGTTGACCTCGATCTGCGCTCCGCTGTCCTTTAGTATCCGCACATTGCTGTAGATATGGCGGACTCTCGAGTGCGGATATTCCGCGTGCGCCTGGGGCTTCTGCAGCCGAATTACGCGCTGCTCCAGCCGTTCCCGGTCGTCCGCGACCAGGAAAAGCGCGTCCTTCGACAACAGCGTACCGGCCTCCGGATCCCCGGTGGGCGCGATCTCATAACGCGCACTCGGCGAAAAGAGAGCGAGCCACTCCTTCAAGTTCCAGTCATCGAGCAGCGCGGCTTCACGATACAGGAAGTCCTCCACCGACAGCCGCAACATCAATGCAGCACTCATCCGCGCGTCTCCGGGGCGCTCATGATCTCGTTCCAGCGATACCAATAAGCGCGCATCTGCAACTCGTTATCATAGTGCTCGTCGTAATCGCGCAGCGTGTTCTCCTCGGGCCGGAATCCCTTCGAGATGTCATTCCATTCCACTTCCGCATTCTCGAAGCCCCGCTGACAAAGCTCGAGCATCTCGACATCGTCCGGCGTCGCGAAGCCTCCGGGACCGAGAAATGAGAGCGCGCCCTCGTTGCGAATTCGCCGCAGCACCGGCCCCTCATCCTTCGGTCCGATGGACCACGCTCGAATGATCATCCGGTTGTGGGCCATCGGTGTGACGGTCCGCAGCAGCACGGTCTGCTGGTCGTTGATGATGGAATTCGGGAAGATGACCATATTGCGGTTGGTCACCGAGATCCGATCCGCCTTGGCCTTACCCAGGCGGCTCTCGAGTTCCTTTTTCTTGGCGTCGATCTCGAGGCGCGCCTCCTCGCCCCATACCGGCAGCCACTGGGCCACCGGACGTCCGGTCGGAATCTCGAGCTCGAAGCAGGCATGACCGTTACCGAGGCTCTTCGCAATGCCGCGGATGTTCATCTCCGAGACTGGAACGCCCCGCACCATCGTGCGCATGTAGTCGACGAAACTCGCGTGCGTGATGTCGAGGTGGTAGCCGTCGTAGCTGTTCTCGCAGATGAGTTTGTAGTTCGCCTTGATCTCGTACTCGTGGCAGCCGCGTACGACTTCCATTCCGACAGCTGATTGCTCCGCGATCGCGTCGAGCATTGGGCCGGCGTCTTGCAGATAGTCGTCGAGAGCGATCGCGCCTGGGTCGAAATTGACGAAATAGAAGCCGGCACGCTTGTCGATGCGCGCGACGCGTGTCAGATCGTAGAAACCGCCCTCGTTGAAGCGCTCGCCGTAGCCGAAGGTCGAATGCTGATTGAAGAGCTGGCCGGAACTCTTGTAAGCCCAGCCGTGATATGGGCAAACGAAGCGCGTGCGATTGCCGCGCGGCTCGCGGCATATCGCAGCTCCGCGGTGCCGGCACGAATTGAAGAATGCGTTGACCTTGCCGTCGACGTCGCGATTGAAAATGAGTTCCCGGTCCACCACCTGGCGAACGACGAAGTCGCCTTTGTTCGGAACCTCGGACTCATGCCCGAGGACGATCCACGAGCGGTGCAGGATGCGGCGACGCTCCTCCTCGAAAATCTCCGGACTCGTATAGGCCGAGCGGTGCACGAGGAACCGGCCGCGTTCTCGGTCGAGCCACAGGTAGCGAGACCGATATGACAGCGGGGTCTGGATGATTGCGGCCATGGTGCGCTCCTGGTCTATCGATCAGTGATAATAGTTCGCTAGGATACGAGTTCGAGGGAGTAAGATCAACCCGCTGCCGACCGGCGACGCATCTCACAGCACGCCGCGCCCGACGAGACCATGGGCCGCGCCGGCGGGCGCCTCGAATCCGTAGGGCGCGTAGCGACCGTTGAGGAACACCTCGGTATTGTGTTTGCCGCGCAACGTGCGTCCGTCGGGGCAGGTTACCTCGACCCAGCCGTAGTGCTCGACGCCGTAGACGCCTCGGGATTCATTCTCGCCGTACATCGTGTGCCGGGCCGGTTGCCTCGAGAAATCGAACTCGTCCCACTCCATATAGGGATCCTGGGGCCCATGATAAGTATGAATGTTGCCGCCATCCTTCCAGCTTCCCAGGTGATACCCGACCGGCACGATCACGTAGGGCGGAGCGGTCACCTCGAACGTGAACTGCCATTTGCCGCCGTCGGTGTCCGCGACCTCGAGCGTGCCGCCCGAGACCGATCGCGTCCCGGTCACAAATTGCAACTTGTGGCCCGCGGAGGCGAGGATCAGCCGCCGGGACCATCCCCAATCGATGACCCCCTCGAACGGAGTCCCGAATGCATCGTTCATGACGAGCTGACGGCCGTCTTCGTCCTCGTGAAGGTGAAAGTACCCGCTGAACTCATCCGTCGCGAAGAAGAAGGAGAACCGTAGTGCGCGCCGCGCCGCCGGTGTCTCGGGCGGCGGGAGCCAGCGCGCGTGCCCCCCGAGCGGCGGACGGCCCTCATAGATGCCCCAGGAGTGGTCGCGAATCCCCAGCCAATCTCGGGCGTCGAGGGTGACGCGCTCACCGTCGATCTCGGCCCAACCCTCGACGCGACCCACTTGGTTGTAGCGACTCTGGTCGGTCGTCCGTCGGCCGCGGTTGGTGGCGAGGTGATGGGAGGACAAGTGCGCCGGCGCCTCGGCCAGCCAGCGCAGATCCCATTCCATTCCCGATGGATTCTTGCCGAGAACCAAGCGCATCTCCTCCATCGGGCGGGTGAATTGCAGCTGGTAGGGCCCGACGGACGTGTCGATCTGGCGGCGCCATTCTCGGCTGAACCGCAGCGTGCGTGTGACGCCGCGACGGTTGAACCCCGCATGGCCACCGATGACATCGGCATTCGGAGTGATGCGAAAGCCGGTCAACAGGTAAATGCCGAGCCGTGGGCTCACGGCGCCCCACATGTATCCCTCATCGAAGCTGAAGTCGGTGCTCGGGTTATAGGAGACGGGATACGGCGTCTGGTGCACCGGGTAGTCATCGTACTTCGAGAGCGGATACGGCTCATGGGTCATTCACAGATCCTCCGGCAGAGATATGATCATTCGATCAGAAGGGGGGGCTCAAGAACACCGGCAGGATCATCCCGCGTTCGCGCTCGAGCCGCCGCTGCAGATAGTCGACGAGCGACTGGTGGATCGTCGGCGGAGCATCCAAGGGCCGCAGGCGATCGCGTGCCGCGACGATGGCTTCGACCGCGCGCAGATACGTCTCGTTCAGCGCATCGGCTGCAACGACATCGAGCGGATCCACCGGGGGCGAGCTGAGCACCGCCGCAGCGGTGGCGGCAAGGTCGGTCTCCCCGAGCTGCCCCAGCCGCTCGTACGCGAGCGTGAGAACTCGGCGCACATCGTCATTGTCCGCGGCAAGGATCCGCGGCTCCAGCGCTACCCGCAGGGCGAGATGGCGCAGCAACTGCATGGCGCTGCGCAGCGTGCTCGCGCCCCACTTATCCTGGACGACCGGCAGCACCTGATCCTCCAGCGCCTGCGCGATGCTGTCGAGCAACTCCATGGAGGTGGGCCGCATCGATCAGCCTCCTGCCACTTTCTTGTTGTGGTACGGATTCGGCTGCCCGCGCATCACGAGGTTCGCGGCGCCGTGCAGATCCAGGCCGATGATGGCGCCGAGCAGATGCTCGTACACCTTGACCTTGCCGTATCCGAGCGTCGCGCGAGCGAGACGACGGTAGCGTCCGTCGAGAAAGCTGTTCAGCCCGTTGCTGAGCGAGAGCATCGATTTGAAGGCATTCCAGACGATATAGTAGTCGATGTTGTCGGGCGGAAGCGAAAAGCCCGCCACCCGCTCATAGTGAGCGACGAGCCGGGCCCGGTCCCAGAGCTTGAGCATGCCCTGGGAGAGCGCGAGATCCTGGCAGGGGTCGCCGAGGTTCGCGAGTTCCCAGTCGCAGAGGGCGACGATGCGGTCGTCGCGCCAGATCTCCTCGCCGATACCGTTCTGACCCTTGCAGAGACTCAATGCTGCTGCGCGCTTCGGCAGGTTGTCCGCAAACCAATGCAGCGCTTCTGTAACGATCGGCAACGGCGCCGTGCGCACGCGTTCCCACACTCGCCACCATCGCATTAGCTCGCGTCGCGGGGCGTCCTCCGCGGAGGCGGGCACCTCCATGAAGCTTCCGAAACCCGCGGCACTCCAATCGAGTCGATGCAGCCTGGCGAGATTTTCGATGTGCTCGATTGCGACTCGTCTACGCCGCTCGGCGGCGGCGGCCGTATCATCGCCCAATCCAGGCAGCAGCGTGCTGCCCTCGACCAAGTCGCGCACGAACAGGGCACGCCCGTCGGTGAGTTCCGGAGCAGCGTCGAACCATAGCGGACGTGCGACCGGAATGTCGGTCCTGGCGAGATGCACGTAGACCTGGTACTCGTACTCGAGGGGAACGGGCGGAAAAGGACCGCCCGGAGAATCGGCGCGGACGACCAGGCCCTGCTCGACGGCGGCGCCGGCGCGGCCGAGCTCGAGACGGACAAGCCATGTCTCCCGCGACAAGCCCGGGAATGCCTGCGAAAGGCTCGTGATGCGCACGTCCTCGCCGAGTCTGCCGGACAGGTACCGCTCGACTCGCACTCGGTCCATGGTTACCCCGCGGTGTCCTGGGTCAATTGATCGCGCCCGCGGCGCGCAACGAGACGATACGGTCCTCAGGGACTCCCCAGAGCGCGAGCGCCGCATCGGTGTCCGCGCCGGGCATGGGCGGCAGGCGCGAAAGGCCTGCGGGGGTACGACTGAAACGTGGCGCCGGAGCCGGTTGCAATACGCCGCCCGCGTTGGCAAAGCTCCCGCGGCTCTTCGCGTGAGGGTCCTCGGCCGCCTCGGCCGGGGACAGTACCGGCGATACGCAGGCATCCGTGCCCGCGAAGATCCTTTGCCATTCAGCCCTTGTCTTGCCGCGGAACACCTCGGCAAAGCGACGCTTCATATCGGGCCACGACGCGGCGTCCATTTGCTTCGGGAGAGACGCGGCATCGAAGCCGAGCCCTTTCAGAAGCTGGGAGTAGAACTGCGGCTCGATGGCGCCCACGGCGACATGACGAGCGTCCTGCGTCTCGTAGACCTCATAGAAGTGAGCGCCCGTGTCGGCCAGGTGGGTGCCGGGACACGAGGCATCGTAGAGTCCCATCCCCATCATGGCGAAGACGCTGGTGCCGAGAAGCGCCGCGCCTTCGAACATCGCGGCATCGACCACTTGTCCAAGCCCGGAATTTCTCGCCTCGATGACCGCGCTCAAGACGCCGAAAGCGAGCATCAGGCCGCCGCCCCCCATGTCCCCCACGGCATTTCCGGGTGGTACCGGACGCTCGTTCCGTCGCGCGAACGTGTGCAACATTCCCGACATCGCGATGTAGTTGATGTCGTGTCCTGCACGACGCGAGAGCGGACCCGTCTGTCCCCAACCCGTCATGCGTCCGTAGACGAGCTTCGGATTTCGTTGCAGGCAGACCTCGGGACCGAGCCCCAAACCCTCCATGACGCCGGGCCGGAATCCCTCGATGAGGATATCGGCCGACTCGAGGAGATGTAGCACCATCGCGACCGACTCGGGGTGCTTCAGGTCGAGCGCTACCGAAGGCCTGCCGCGATTCGAGATGTCCTTCGCAAAGTCCATGCCGATCGCACGTGCGATGGCCGCACCGTCTTTGCGGTCGAGGCGCAACACTTCGGCGCCGAGATCGGCGAGCAACATGGCCGCGAACGGTCCGGGTCCGATGCCCGCAAATTCGACGACTCTGACTCCGGCAAGTGGTCCAGCACCCATCGCCCGCCCCTCATACGGTCGTTCGAGCGGCCCAGTCGATCTCCGCACCTCGATCTCCGCATCGCGCTCGCCCCCCTGAATTCGTCCGCCGCTCCGGCTGCCACGTTCGGCTGGATCGTACGCGAGTAGACTGTATACTAACGAGCAGTCTCGCGCCACAGGAACCGCAGCCGCCGATGAGCACTTACGTTTTGGTCCACGGCGCCATGCACGGTGCGTGGTGCTGGGAGCGCGTCGTACCACTGCTGCAGTCCTCCGGCCATACCGTGATCGTGCCCGACTTGCCCGGCCATGGAGCGGACCGCAGTCCCCGCGCCGCCGTCACGCTGGCGCGTTACGCCGCGTGCGTGAGCGGCCTGCTGGAGGCTGCGGCGGAGCCGGTGATACTCGTCGGGCACTCGATGGGCGGCATGGTCGTCAGCGCCGCGCTCGACGCGCGGTCGGCGAAAGTGCGGCATCTGGTCTACGTCTCGGCGGTCGTACCGAGGGACGGCGAATCGTTGATCGAAGCGAGCGGCCTCGAGCTCTGGCCCAACGAGGCTCTCACCGGCGGCATGCAGCTTGCGGAGGGGGGCGCGAGCCACCATATCTCCGCCGCGGCCGCGCGAGCTACGTTCTTCTCCGATCTCAGCGAGGACGATGCGGCTGCCGCGTACAGCCGTCTCACGCCGCAGCCGAATGCACCGCTGGGCGAGAAAGTTCGGCTCACGTCCGGCGGACTCGAGCGCGTGCCGCGAACCTACATCTTCTGTGAGAACGATCAGGCGTTGGTTCCGGCGCAACAGCGGCGGGCGATCGATCGCTCTCCGGGGATCCGGGTGCTGCGCCTCGCCGGCGGACATTCGCCGTTCCTATCGCAGCCGCACCGGCTGGCCGAGCTGCTGCATGTTGCCGCCTACTCGAAGACCGCGGCCGCGGTGGGCGGGTCGGCTGCCGCCGCCTCGGGCCATGGCCAGTAAGGCGTCACGGCGGGGTCGTCCACCTCGCTCAAGATCCATTTGCACATCCGCCGCATGGGCTCCATCCCGTCCTGGGGGCCTGCAAAACTGCGAGTCGGCGCGACGTAGCCGAGTGTCACCAAACGCTGGGCACCTGCGTAGGCAAGCTGATCGCGAATTTTCGGAATGAGCTCGTCGGGATAGATGCCGATCGTTTGGGTGTAGGCCGTTACCGCGGAAATGGCGGCCTCAAGATCGTCGATCGGGACCAGATTGGCCACTCGGTTGGCCAGCAAGGGCGCGAATTCGACCGGCTGGTCGCTCTGGGAGACGATGACGCCGCCGCGGCCGTCGCCGCCGAAGGTCTTGTACGCATCGCCCGCGAAGCGCAGGCCCTCGAGTTCCTCCGCAAGTGCGGAATCGAGCGCGCGCACCGGGTTGCTGAGATGCGCCGGAATGCGCTGGATCGCCTCATAGACCATTTTTCCGAATCGATTGGCGGCAGCGATGCCGGCCGCGTCGGTACCGGTCTGGATGTAGACGACGCGGGCGTTGAGACAAGCCTGCTGATTGTAGACCCCGATATCGAGCGCGACCCGCTTGGCAACCTCGCGCATCCGCTCTTCGCCGGTGAACGCCTCGCGGCCGATGATGGTCGAGCTCAGTTTCGGATCCAAGGTGATGAGGTCGATGCCGGGCTGCAGATATTTCACGATATGTGTGATCGAAGCCATCCCGCCCCAGGCCACGATCTTCTCCACGTTGGCGGGCTTGTAGAGCTCCGCCTCGACCCTGTCATCGCCGCCCTTCCAGTAGGCCACGGAGAGATGCCTGGTAACGGGATGGTCGGGCGCCATATCGATCATGGTGCGGGCGATGGCGGCCGCCGTCAGCGGATCGTTGGACGGCGTCTTGATGATCATATCGCTGCGCGTGAGGGTATTGCGGAGAATCGTGAGCGCCGAGACCGTGGGCACGTTGCCCGCGATCACATGAACGCTGCGGGCGCCAAACGCGCGTACGAACGTCTTCGTTCCGCCCTGGGAGCGCGTGTTGACCCAGCCTTCCAAGAACGGAATACCGATCAGGATATCGGCAATTTCCCGCATCCGCTGGCGATCGAACACCTGAGGGAGATTCTGCATAGCAATCCCGCAAAATGGCCTCGCCCAGTCCCGAGGTGCGGATCGATAGCGCGAGAGCCTCTTGCAGGTGCGGGTTCCCCTGTAAAGACAGGCGCGAGCCCAGCTCCTCCAGAAAGTCGAGAACTTGATCGAAGGAGAGCGCGTAGAGGTCGGCCATCGCCGAGGGGTGCGCCGAGCGGCAGACGGTCGATGTACTTGCTCACATCGGCCGTGCGGAACCGGGTTTCCGGGTTACGCCCGCCGTACTCGACGTCGGCATCCTCGATCACTTCACCGCGGATGATGAGAGGCACCTTGTGCATTGTCATGAGACTAACCTGCGGATTGTAGAATGAAGTCGATCGCCTTATCGTGCGCGTCCGGCGCGCCGGCGCAGGTGATCTTGTCGTCGCCGCCTTCCTTCTCGGAGTAGCGCCGGATTCCGCGATGAACGAAAGGTCCGATGCGGCCGCACCCGCACGCCGTATCGTCGCCCCAACTGAGGGTAACTTCGTCGCCGGTGAGGAAGCCGCCCCAGTAGGTCTGCGCATTGAGGTCGAACGCCCCGAACCGTCCGGTTCGCGTCCCGCGAGCGCGGATACTGCCGGCCGGTTTCGGGATCCAGAAGAAACGGAATCTGCCACGGCGGTAGATGATATCGACCGTGCGGGCAGGCGCGGGTACTCGCGACCATCTCCGTCATGCCGTACCCATCGCTGAGCGGCGCGCCGCCGAAAAAGCGGTCGACGGTCTCTCGCCAGTGCTCCGGGAGGGTCAAACCCTTCATACCGCCGCCCGCCATGATGAAAGTGTCCTTCGCGAAGACGTTCTCTATGCCACGCTTGAGACCCTCCGTCGCGACGTTAAAGAGCATCGGAATGTGAGCCATGATGGAGACGGGTTTACCGCGAAAGCGGCTGTCCACGTCCTTGAGGAAGGCGTCCATGTAGCCGGCCGACCGCTCCTGCTCCCTCAAGAACGCATCTCGCCGCGCCATCAGCTTCGGCGAGATCTGCAGCTTTCCGAGTTCGCCCTTCGCGTCGCGCGAGGCGCAGCCGGCCGCCAATCGAAGCCGCATCGGCGCTGAAGCGGGACGGATTGGTCGTCACGATCTTCGATGCGTCCCCGCCGTAGAGGTATTTCTGCAAATAATCGAGCAGGCGGTGCTGTGCCATGCCCCCCTTGCGGTATTGCACGAAGATCGTGGGCGCCTCTTCCACGCGCGCACCCATGCGCGGCGGCTCATCGCGAAAGCGCTTGGAACATCTGCCGCCATCCGCTCACCATGATCTTCATCTCGATGGTGCCGCGCGGCAGGAAGGACAGCTTGCCGCCGGTACCCGTCGAATGCAGAACGCGTATCTCCGTGTTCTCATCGAGGACGTCCAGCCAATCGTCGATCGAATCGCAGCTCTTCGTGTCCAGGGTCGACAGATCATGCGTCGTGAAGCCGTCGAGCCATGCGGTCAGACGATCGAAGCGGGAATTCTCCAGGTAGGACATGGGATAGGACTTCATCGCGGAGTGCGGGACGAGCAGCGGGCCCAGGTCCTCGAGCGAGCTGATCTTCGTGATCCCCTGCTCTTGCGCGAGCCGGCCGAGCATCGCGATATTCTCGACCAGCTGCTCGAAGCGCATACGCGCGCCCGCAAGCTGGATCTGCGCCTGGTTCTCCAGAGGGATGGCGTACATGTCGGTCGGCGAAAGCTCGATGATCCGTTCCGGCGCGACGCCAAGCTCCGCTTCCGAGGACGATACCAACTGCGCATTCATGACGGGCTCCGTGATCCTTCCAGCGATCCGCCGAATTTAGATAAGCATGGTTATCATCGACTGTATAGTCTACTATTCTCAAGCCGAAAGGGTGTGCTCATGGCGTTTTGAAGTCAATCTTTTGTGGTATTTTGGATAGATATTGAGAATTTTTGGGCATAATCACCTATATAGTGAGAACCTAATCGATGCAGCCCATGACTTCCGCGGGCGCGACGCGCCCGCCGCGTCATGCACGCCATACGGAGGCTCGAGCCGCCGAGCAGGTGGCGTCGGTCGATAGGGAAATCGCAGCTGGGGTCGAGGTCCGAATCGCGTGCCGCAGGGCAGGTGTTTCGGTCGCGAGCTACTATCGTTGGCGCGCGCGAGCGCGCAGCGCGGCGGGCCACTCCGAGAAGATACGCGAAATGATTTTGAACGCCGCCAAGACGGTCTTCCTGCGCGACGGCTACGGCGCGAGCCTCGAATCCATCGCCGAGGCGGCCAAGGTCGCGCGACAGACGGTCTACAATCAGTTCGGCAGCAAGGAGCACTTGTTCGCCGAAGTGGTCCAGTCGGTCTACCAGCGAATGCTCACGCCCATTTTCGTGGTAGAGCGCGACGATGATCTGATCTCGACACTCACGGAAGTCGGACGCCAATTGATGAAGGTTGCGCTGCATCCGGACAATTTGGCGCTCCAGCGCATCGCCATGGGCGAGTATCGCGACCGGCCGGAGCTGATGAGAGTCGCCCACACGCTGCGTACTTCCCATGCCATACCCGCACTGACCGACTATCTCGCGGAGTATTTGCGCAGGCAAATGGCCGAGGGCGTGATCGATGCGGCGGACCCGCTCTTGTCGGCGGAGGCATTTCTCGGCTCTTTGATCGCTCAAGAGCGGTACCGGCTGTCGATCGGGGTCGAGAGCGACACCCCCGAGCGGCTGGAAACGAGGTTGCGCTTCTGCGTCGAGATTTTCGCGCGCGGTTTCGGCTATAGGACGCAGCTGTCCAAGCGCTAGGATTCCGTGCCACGGATTCATCGTAATTACACTATCTTGCGTCGGTGAAAATCCACGATCTCATTGGCGGCGAATCCGAGCTCCGCGAGGATCGAATCGGTGTGCTCGCCGATCGTCGGTGCCCGCGAGCGGATCGTCGCCGGTGTCGCGCTCAACTCCACCCCCGGCGTCACCAGCGTCGCCGGCCGCGGTAGACCCGGGTAATCGATCTCCGCGAGATAGCCGCCCGCACGGACCTGCGGATCCTCGAGCACCTGTTGCGGCGACAGCACCGGCGCTGCCGGAATCCGCGCGGCCGCCAGCTGCTCGAGAGCCTCCGCCGTTGTCCGTTTGGCGGCCCAACGTGCCGTGCGCTCGCTGAGAATCTCGCCATGCTCCGCCCGCAACTCATCCGTGCGAAATCGCGGATCGGTAAGCCAGTGCTCCTCGCCCATCAGGCGCGCCCAGCGCTTGTAGAGCGGCTGTCCGACGCACTGCAACATGATCCAGCCGTCGCGGGTCCTCACGGAATCCGCCGGACAGCTCGATTGGCTGCGATTGCCGCTCGCGACGCGATTTCGGCCGGTGAGTGCCTGCTCGGTGAGCAGAAAGCTGGAGACATTCAGTGCGGAGCGCAGCAGATTGGTGCCGACCAGCTGGCCCTGCCCCGTCGCCCGGCGGTGCATGATCGCCGCCAGCGCACCGTATGCGCTCAACATGGCCGTCGAGCAGTCGACCCATGAGGCGAAGCTCTTCGTGGGCTGATCGCCGAATCCGGACAGATAGTTCATTCCGGACATTGCTTGCCCAACGCCGTCCAACCCGACTCGATCGGCGTACGGTCCGCGATCGCCGAACGCGCTTGGATGGACGAGAATGATGTCGGGTCGAATGGCGGTAAGTGAAGCGTAGTCGATGCCGAGTTGCACCAGCCCCTCGCGGGGAAGATTGGCGACCACGACATCCGCGGTTGCGATCAAGCGGTGCAAGATCGCACGGGCCCCCTCGGCCATCGGATCGAGCGTGAGGCTGCGCTTGTTGCGATTCCATTGCAGAAAGCAGGCGCCATTGTCTCCCCGCGGCCCCGTGAGGTACTGGAATCGATCATCGCCGCCTTCGATGCGCTCCACTCGGATGACGTCGGCGCCGAGGTCGGCAAGCATGGCCGCACACATCGGTCCCGCGATGAACCGTCCCAAGTCGATCACCCGAATTCCGCTCAGCACCATGTTGGATCGTCCCCGGTGTCTTCGGCTCATGCCTGCAATCGTAAGCGAGTGCACGATATACTATCATGCGTATCCCGCGGTAGCAGCGTCAGGTCGAGGCTCGGCATGGGTTATCAATACATCGTCGTTCGACGGTCCTCGCAGGTCACGACCATCACGCTCAACCGCCCCGAGGTGATGAACGCCATCCATTCGCCGATGCACGCCGAGCTCGATGCCGCGCTCGATGGGTTCGCGGCGGACGCGGAGCAGCGGGTCTGCGTGCTCACGGGCGCCGGGGATCGGGCATTCTGCGCGGGGAGCGATCTGAAGTATGCCGCGAATTCCGCCTCGGGGCTGGGCGAGGGCGATCGCGCCTATCCGCGATCCGGTTATGCCGGAATCGCCCGACGCTTCGATCTGACCAAGCCTGTGATCGCCGCGGTCAATGGCGTGGCACTCGGCGGCGGATTCGAGATCGTGCTCGCCTGCGACCTGGTGATCGCGGCGGATACCGCACTATTCGGCCTGCCGGAGCCGCTGGTAGGCGCCATCGCTCTCGGCGGCGGATTGCATCGGTTGCCGCGACAGATCGGTTTGAAGCCCGCGCTCGGAATCATTCTTACCGGCCGCAAGGTGGGTGCCGCGGAAGGCAAGGCGCTCGGCTTCGTCAATGAAGTGGTTCCACAGACCGAGCTGGCCGCCGCCGCCGATCGGTGGGTCGCAGGCATTCTACGCTGTTCGCCCGTCGCGATTCAGGCGTCGAAGGAGGTCGTCCATCGCGGATTGGCCGAGCCTTCCTTAGCCGATGCCATGCGCAATCAGAGAGATTATGCGGGATTTCGCGCCTGGCTCGGGTCGGAGGACCTGCGCGAAGGGCCGCGCGCGTTCGCTGAGAAACGTCATCCGAGCTGGGCCGCCGCTCCTTCGAAAGACGACGCGGAGGAATAGGCCGGGTCTCGGGTGCTCGACTCACTCGAAGCCGTAGCGGGTGTTGCGACCGATTACGATGATTGGAAAATGGCCCTGCCCGCTCTCCCCGCGCACCGTGACGCGCACCGGCTGTTCGCGATGCCGCGGCCGCCACCGGCGGCCGTCCGACAGGAGCACCTCCTCGACGTGCGCCAGGTCGTATTGGTCGGTTTCGACGGTCAGGGTATCCCCCCGCCAAACGCCCATGCCGCGCTCGTCATTGAAACCGCTGTCGTAGCCTGCGCCCCTGAAGACCCATGCCCGTCCGAGCGATTCCACGTCGATGTCCCACCGGCGCTGGTCTGCGGTCGTGACTTGCAGCTTCATCCGATCGAACAGGCGCGTACCGGCAATGAAATTGAATTCGTGTTGGACGTCGGTGACCTCGGAGGAACCCGAGTCGGAGCTGCCGATACGCCCGTCGATATAGAGGCGCTTCCCGTCCTCGTCTTCCTGGAGCTGGATCATGCCGCCGTAGTGGTCGGTCGCGAAGCCCAAATACATGACGAGTATTCCGCGGCCGCCGGCGCGAATCGAAGACGGCAGCCCGCCCCCGGCGCGCGTGCCGGTGAAGGGTTCGAAGCCGCCGACCCCCGGACGTACTCCCCAGGAATGATCGCGCCAGCTGAACCACTTGTCGACCGCATAGGCGCGACCCTCGATCTGGGCCGTACCATCCAGCCAGCCCACCTGACTGAAGCGCCAGTAGTCGGTGTGCACACGCCCGTCGATCCGGCCGAAATGATGGCTCTCCAGATGCGCATCGAGAAATCCCCGGAACGTCAGGTCGAAGCTGTCACCGTGCTCGTTCGGCTCGCAGATGAAGCGCAGGGTCTTGAAGGGCTCCGGAAATTCCGTTCGCAGCGGCCCAAGCCGCAGCGGCTCGCCGATGGGATGCAGGGGTCGGGAGAAGCGCATATTGCGCTGTCGGCTCGCGCCGAGCTGGGTCAAGGCGAAACCGTCCATCACGTTGAGGTTCTTGTAAACGCCGATGCCGGTGAGGATCCCCGCTTGTCCGTCAGGGCGAAAACCGCTCACCACGTATCTGTCGTAGAAGCGGTGGTCGCTGAGCAGTGCCTGCGAGAACGGCAGCGGCCCTTGGTGCATCAAAGTTTCGTCGAGTCCCGACAGCATTGCCCTACTCCCCAAATGACCGGCTGCGCTGCAAGTTAATGATAGCATGAGTATATTGTGCTTGCATCCTATCGGGTCGAATGGCAAATTCGTGGCGCACAGACGCGCAAACGGGGAGCATCGATGAGCCAGGCCTGGAAGGACGAGCTGCCGGTATCGGAGTTGCCGGACGATCCTCGTTGGCGCGAAAATTTCTGCTTCGACGGTTACGACAAGGATCGCGACGTCGGCTTCTGGATCCACTGCGGCCGCTGGTCGCTCGATCCGCGCATCTGGCGGGAACAGGTTCTCGTCTATCTACCGGGCGGTGATTATCTTGTGCACCGCGCGTGGGGCTTCCGGCCGTCCGACAATGGGCCGCGCGGCGCGCTCCTCGATCTGATTTGCCATGAGCCGCACAGGCGCTGGACGATTCGCTATCGTGGCCCCGCCCGGCTCACGAACCAAGACGAGGTTCAGGCCGGCCTGCTGCTCGAGGGTGATCAGCTTCTGCTCGATCTGGACGTCGGCTTCAGCACCGAGCGCCCGATCTGGGACATGACAGCGGGCATCCGCGATCAAACGTGGGGTAAATTTCACACGGAGCAGACGGGACGATTCAAGGGAAGCATCCGGTACGGAGACAAGACAACCGCAATGGACGGGCTCGGCTGGCACGACCATTCGAGGGGCGCGCGTGACCTCGTCGAGCAAGGCCGGCACCTCTGGATTCATGGCGACATCTCCAGGGGCCGATCCTTCGCGCTGACGATGATCGATAACTACAAGGACGGAGCGTTCGTCCGTGTGCTCGACAAGGTGATCGTATGGGACGACAACAAGATCTATCCGGCGCACTGCCCCGATCCTCCATTCCTCGAATCCAGCGATCTACCGCCGACGAACTACGAGATGAGGCTCGAATATGAAAAAGGTACGGTGCTGATTCGCGCCGAACAGCGCCGCAAGCTTCCGCACTCGACGACGCGCGACTTCGAGGTGTTCGACGGTCGCGCACCCGCGGGCATGGCACAAGTTGTTACCTACGAAGGCGGGACCGTATTTTTCGTCGACGGCGAGGAGCTGAACGGACATTCCGAGCGATCCTACCGGCTCTAGCCGGCGGTGTGGCGTTCGTGCCCCGGGCGTTCGTGCCCCGGGCGCTCGGCCCGGGCGTTCGCGCTTACCATCATGCGAGGACTTTGACCAGGCTCGCGGCGAGCTGTGACTCGATTCGCGGAAAGGTATTGACCGCGACCGCGCAGCTCTCGAGGCCGCCGACCGCGCCGTCGATGAAGTCACGCAGCATGCGGGTGCCGAGGCTCGCGTTGCGTACCGTGCGCCATATCTCGAAGTACTCGAGGCGCGCCGGCGTGACGGCCGCGCCGCCGGCGGCTTGATAGTGCTCGAGGAATTGTTCCCACGGCACCACGCGCGACACGGTCGGCCGGCAGTACGCGAGATCCTCGGCCGGGTCTCCGGCGTGGGCGAATTCCCAGTCGAGCAAACACACGAGTTCATCGTCCTCGACGAGCGTGTTTTGAAACCCCGGGTCGCCATGCACGAGCGCCGCGGCGCCCTCCACGCGCGGCAATTCTCGTCTGAGCCACTGAAACGCGAGTTCGAGGGGCACGGAGGCATTCGGATTGGATGCGCGCCAGCGTTCCTCGTAATCTCGGATCATCGCTTCGGTGGCCGTACGCGCGTCGGCTTGCCGGATCTCGGGCAGAAGGTCTCGCAGCGGCGTCCGGTGCAGCTTTGCGAGAGACTCGGCAAATCCCTTCACGACCGCCGCCGATACCTTGATTCCTTCACCCCACATGTTGCCGCCCGGCGCTCCACGCATGCGCCGGGTCGCGAGAAAGGCGCCGCCGAGCGGGGCCGCTGCCTCCTCGAGCCAGAGCGGCTCCGGCACCGGGATACCGGATCGATGCAGAGCGGCAATGAGCGGATATTCGTCGCGCACACTCGTTCCATACCGCCCGAGATCGACCCGCAGTACGATTGAGGCGGGCAGGCCAGGCAGGCCGTCGACGTCCAGCAAAAGAGTGTCCTTGGATCTGCCGCCGGGAACGCGTGTGAGAGAGCGGATAACGAGATCTTGGGCGTCGGGGAATCGAGCGCGCAGGTAGGCCTCGAGCGCGCAGCGATCCGGGGCTTGCGCCGTCGGCTGCGGCAAGCGCGATGGTCGGACTGCCACCGCCGCGATCGCGGCCTCCCACTCGGTGCGAACAGCGGCTTCGGTGGCGATCACGGCCCGGCTGAGAGCATGGAATCGGTTCGCCTGGGCTCCGGTTGCTTGCGAGACGGCATTTCCCAGACGACGCAGCAGTTCCTGCAACGTCGTCGCGGGCGGCGGTACACCTTGCGGTTCGAGTTCGCGCAGCAATGCGCGCGCGCGTGTCGAGCTGAGCGCGGGCCTCCTCGGCATGGCGGCGCGTTATCGAGGGCAGCGTCTCCTCGGCCGCGATCCAGCGCGACAACACCAAGTCGGCGATATTCGAGTAATGCCGCGCAAGCGCACTCTGGGATTCGGGTCCAATCACAGACTTCAGTGCGTCCCGCAGCGCATCGAGACAGGCCCCGGCAGGTAGATTAACGACACTCAAGATGATCACCTCGAATAGGCGATTCCGATGGTTGGCAGGCTACCAGAGCGTCTGCGGTAGTATGCACCCGAACAATATCGGTGCGGGCCGAAAAGGAGCCACCGGATGCAACATCTTCAGGACAAGGTCGCGCTGATCATCGGCGCTTCCACCCAGGGCGGCATCGGCGAAGCCACGGCTCGGCACTACATACGCGAAGGCGCCCAGGTGATTCTGAGCGCCCGGCGCCTGAAGGAAGCGCAGGGCGTCGCGGCGGCGCTCGGCGCCGAGGCGATAGCCTGCGATATCACCGATGAGCTTGCCGTCGAGCAACTCGTGCGCGAGGTGATTGCCCGCCGCGGCCGTCTTGACGTGCTGGTCATCGTCGCCGGCGGCTACGCGAGCCAGGCCGTCGATCAACTGACGCGCGAGACTCTGCAGAGCACCTTCGAACTCAACGTCATCGGTCCGGCCTTTGCCATCAAGCATGCGGCTCGAGCGATGGGACGAGGCGCGTCGATCATTTACATATCGTCGGCCACCGCAGAGCTCAATACTCCCGGCGTTGCGGCCTATGGGTGCACCAAGGCTGCCGGAGAACGGCTGGTAGAGGTCGCCGCGTTCGAATACGGCACGCGCGGCATTCGTATCAACTCTCTGCAACCGGGACTCCTCGAAACGCCCCTCTCGCAGGCGCTCCTCCAACGGCCGGGAGTGCGGCGCGCCTATGAGCGCGAGACGCCGCTCGGGCGGCTCGCGAACGTGGACGACGTCGCCGCGGCCGCCGGCTGGCTGGCGAGCGACGGCTGCCACACGACGGGCGATCGGATCCGTGTGGCCGGCGGCGTGCACCTGCGCCGTCACCCGCTGCCTGAAGACTATCGAGACTCATAACACCGTTGCGATCATGATAGTAAGTAGGCATACTAATGTCCAACCTCGCCGACCAGTCAATCATGACCGCCATCAACGGCCGTTTCCGACTCTGCAGTGCCGGGCAGATAAAGCCCGGAGAGATGCTTGGAGTCGAATTGCCGGGCCTGCCGAAGCTCGTCGTCTACCGGGTTGCAGACGAGTTCTACTGCAGCGAGGACCTCTGTACCCACGGTGCCGCCTCCCTCAGCGATGAGGGCGATCTCAACGGCTACGTGGTCGAATGCACCTGGCACGAAGGAAAATTCGACATCCGCGACGGCAAGCCCTGCGCGCTGCCTTGCACCGTGCCGCTGCGTACCTTTCCGGTGACGCTCGACTGCGGCGAGCTGTTCATCGACGTCGTATGATCCGGGGGAGACGCGATGCTTGAAATCGGCAATGAACGACGGGACGTCTTCAGCGACGATCACCGTCAGTTCCGAGAAACGGTCCGGCGCTTCTTTCGCAGAGAGGTCGAACCTTACTTTCGCGAATGGGAAAAGGAGCACATTTTTCCGGCCGACCTATTTCGCAAGGCGGGCGCCGCCGGAATCCTTCAGGCGGGCGTGCCTGCCGAGTACGGTGGCGGCGGGGGCGATTTCTTGCACCACGTCATTCTTCACGAGGAGATGGGCTATTCGCTGGCCGGCGCCAGCATGGGCGGCGGCCTCGGCATCGACGGCTCGAGCTATCTCATCCTCGCAGGCGGCACCGAGGAGCAGAAGCACGAGTGGCTGCCCAAATACGCGAGCGGCGAGACCATCGCCGAGGCCTGTTTCACCGAGCCGCAGTCCGGGAGCGATGTCGCCGGCTTTCGCACATTCGCGAAACGAGAAGGCGACGACTATGTGATCAACGGCAACAAGATCTGGATCACGAACGGCAACCTCTGCACGATGGTGCCCGTGGTGTGCAAGACCGATCCAGAGAGCGGTGCGAAGGGTATGAGCGTGCTGCTGGTGGACGTCGATACGCCGGGCGTGTCCCGCAGCCGGCCAATCGAGACGCTGCATCGGGGCTGTGCGAACGAGACCGAATTCTTCTTCGAGAACGTCCGCGTGGGCCGTGAGCGGTTGCTCGGCGGCCGCGAAGGGGGTGGATTCAAACAGGTCATGGGCGTGCTGAACGACATGCGGGTCGCCGAGGGAGCGCGCTACCTGGCGGCCGCCGAGCTTGCGTTCTCACTCGCGCTGGAGTTCGTCAAGACCCGTAAGGCTTTCGGTCAGCGCATTCTCGACTTTCAGAATACGCAGTTCCGCCTCGCGGAGATGAAGACCGAGCTCACGGTGGGGCGCGCATTCCTGGATCAGACGCTCGGGAAAATCAAGAGCGGCTCCCTGACCGGCATCGATGCGTCGATGGCGAAGATGTGGCTCTCGGAGCTCGAGTTCCGGGTTGCGGACGGGTGCCTGCAGCTGCACGGCGGCATGGGTTATGCGCACGAGACGCCGATTTCGGCGATCTGGACGCATGCGCGAGTGCATCGAATCCTGCTGGGTACCTCCGAGATCCATCGTGTACTCATCGGCAAGAGCCTGGGCTAGCTCTCAGGCGACCTTCGCCGCCTTTGCGCTGTCGAACGATCCGAGCAACTTGGGCAGCTCCGCCTCGTACCTCTCGATGCTCTCCGCCTTGACGTGGCCGTAGCCTCGGATCATGTCCGGCAGCGCCGCAATGCTCGCGACCAGCGCCTGGTTGTCCCGATTCAGCACCGGCAGGATGCCCTCGATGGTCTTGCGATAGTCCTCGATGAGTCGCCGCTCGGTCCTACGCTCCGCCGTATATCCGAATATGTCCATGCGAGTGCCGCGCAGGCCCTTCAGACGGCTCAGCACCTTGAATGCCTTGAGCATCCACGGCCCAAACGCGAGTTTTCTGGGTTTTCCCGTGACCTTATCGCGCGGATTGAAGAGCGGCGGCGACAGATGCACCTTGAGCCTGTAATTCCCGGCGAATTGCTGCTGCAAACGGCGCTCGAAATCACCGTTGGAATACAGTCGAGCCACTTCGTACTCGTCTTTGTAGCTCATGAGCTTGGAGAGCGAGATCGCGACCGCTTGCGTGACCGCCGTCGATCCCGGCACCTGGGTGCCCTCTCGCTCGCGGACCTGAAGCACGAAATCGGCGAACGACTGCGCATAGGCCGCGTTCTGGTACTCGGTGAGGTGCCTGACCCGACGCGCGATTATCTGCTCGAGCGTTTCGGAAATCGGCTCCTCCCCGGTCTGGTCTCCGCCCGCCTGAGCGAGCATCGCGGCGAGCCGGGCCGGATCGTGCGCCGCGAGGCGCCCCCAGTTGAGGGCATGCAGGTTCGCCTCGATCGCGACACCGTTCAATCGAATTGCCTGTTCGATCGCCGCGAGCGAGATCGGCATGAAGCCCTTCTGCACCGCAAATCCGAGCATTAGAATATTCGTCGCGATGCTGTCTCCGAGCAGGCGTACGGCCGACGATGTCGCCGGCACCGACGAGACACGATCGCGACCGACCCGCTGCACCAGGACATTGAGCAGCTTGCCCTGCGAGAGGTCGATGGCCTGGTTGGACTGAAACTGCGCCGTCGGCACCACATCGTCGTTGACGACGATCCGGGCCGTTTCGCCCCTGACGAGATCGAGGGTCGCTTGGCCCGTCGTCACGACGAGATCGCAGCCGATCACGAGATCCGCGGATTCCTCCCACAGGCGCGTCGCGAACAGCTTGTCCTTGGACGCGCCGATGCGCAAATGCGTGACCACTGCGCCGCCCTTCTGCGCCATGCCGGTGATGTCCATGACGCTCGCGGCCTTGTCGTCGAGATGCGCCGCCATGCCGAGGATCGATCCCACCGTGAGCACACCTGTGCCGCCGATACCCGTGATGAGCACGTTGTAGGCATCGGTCAGCGGCGGGCTCACGGGCGGCGGCATCGCCTCGAAGACGGCGGTGAGTTCGCCGGCTGATTTGGCCGCTTCACCCTTGCGGGGCGAGCCTCCGTGCAACGAGACGAACGAGGGACAGAAGCCATCGAGACAGCTGAAATCCTTGTTGCAGTTCGACTGATCGATCTTGCGCTTGCGGCCGAATTCGGTATCGAGCGGCTGCACGCTCACGCAATTGGACTTCTTGTTGCAGTCCCCGCAGCCCTCGCAGACGTCCTGATTGATGAACACACGCTTGGGCGGATTAGGGAACGTGTTGCGCTTGCGCCGGCGGCGCTTCTCCGCCGCACAGGTCTGATCGTAAATGAGCGCCGAGACACCCTTCACCTGCTGCAGCTCCTTTTGTACCAGCTCGAGCTCCTTGCGGTGGCGCACCGTCGTCCCTTTCGGCCACGAGACGCTCGCGGGATACTTCTCCGGCTCGTCCGTGACTATGACCACCGGCCGAACCCCTTCCCAGTACAGTTGATTGGCCATGTCCTCGACCGACAGCTGACCGTCGATCGGCTGGCCGCCGGTCATCGCTACCGCATCGTTGTACAGGAGCTTGTAGGTGATGTTCGCCTTCGAGGCGACCGCCTGGCGCACGGCGAGAATGCCGGAGTGAAAGTATGTTCCATCGCCGAGATTCTGGAACGCATGCGGCACGTCGACGAAAGCCTCCAAGCCCACCCAGAGCGTGCCTTCCGCACCCATCTGGGCGGCCCATTCGGTTTTACGGTCCGGCATGAGCATCGGCACCAGCCCGTAGCAGCCGACACCGGTGAACGCCATGCTTCCTTCCACCGTTCGGGTCGAAGTGTTGTGCGGGCAACCCGAGCAGAAGTAGGCCGTGCGGATGAGATTGGTCGTCGGCAGCTGCACGACTTTCGCGCGCCGGCTGCGGATCGCCGCAATCCGTTCCTGCAACGGAGCGTCCGCGATTCCCAGCGCCTCGATGCGCTTCGAGAGGACCTCGACCGCCAAGTTTACGGACAACTCGCCATGCGCCGGCTTGAGCGTTGCGCCGCGCTCATCGGTCTTGCCGGTGATCCGCGGACGAACTTGCGCAGGCTCGCGATAGAAGGCAGATGTAAGCTGATCCTCGATGATGGGCCGCTTCTCCTCGACCACCAGCACTTCTTCGTGGCCGCGTCCGAAGGCGAGTGCGTTCGTGGGTTCGAGCGGCCAGACCATGCCCACTTTGTACAGGCGGATGCCGAGGGCGGCGGCACGGGCCTGATCGATTCCGAGCTCGCGCAGCGCCTCCCGTACATCGAGATAAGCCTTGCCCGCGGTTACGATACCGAGGCGACGCCGCTCGCTGTCGAAGATCACTCGGTCGAGACCATTCGCGCGCGCGAAAGCCTTCGCGGCCGGCAGCTTGAAATCGACCAGGCGACGCTCCATCGGCAGCGGCATGAAATCCAGTTTGCGGCTGTTCAGTCCGCCGGGCGGCATCTCCACATCCGTCGGCAGCACGATCCGCACGCGGTTCGGATCGAGATCGACGGTTCTCGTCAACTCGAGATTGTCGGTGACCGCCTTGAATCCCACCCAGAGCCCCGAGAAGCGCGACAGCGCCCAGCCGTACAGCCCCAAATCCAGGAACTCCTGCGTGTCGGCCGGAGCGAGCACCGGGAGCATGCCGGCGATGAACACGTGGTCCGACTCGGCGGCAGTCACCGAGGACTTGCCGCCCATGTCATCGGCTCCGACGACCAGCACTCCACCGTGCTTGCCCGAGCCGTCGTAGTTCCCCACCTTGATCGCCTCGCACGCGCGCTCGACCCCGAGATGCTTGCCATACCAGAGAGCGAAGATGCCGTCGTAGCGGGCTTGGGGATATCGATCGAGCCACTGCGTGCCCTTGATCGCGGCGGCAGCCAGCTCCTCATTGACCCCCGGAACGAATTTGATGTGATTCTGTTCCAGATGCTTTTTCGCGGACCACAGAGCGAAGTCGTAGGTTCCGATCGGAGAGCCTCGGTATCCGGAGATGAAGCCGGCCGTGTTCAATCCGCCCGCCACGTCGCGCAACCGCTGCATGATCGGAAGGCGCACGAGCGCCTGGATCGAGGACATGTACACCTCGCCGCTCTGCTGGGTGTACTTGTCATCGAGTGCGACAGCTGTCTTGCTCAAATCGGTTCTCCTCGACCGAAGCCGCTCCGGCCCCGGCTGTGCATGATTATGCCGGCGCGACTCCAGCGAGCAGTGACTCGGCGTTCCTGTGTGCAATGAGTTCCTGATCGCGCGCTCCGATTCCAGCCGCGGACAATAGAATCGGCACTTTAGGCTGTCCAAAATCGACCGGGCCGTCCGTGCCGGCAACCAGCTGCGTGGCGCCGAGCCGCTTCGTCAAGTACGAAAGATACTCCGGCCCGAAAACCACGGTGTCGTAATAGAACCGCCGCAGATAATCCTCAGGAGGCATCGCGAGCGCCTTGCGCATCGGTTCGAATTCCTTCCACACCGCCTGGAATCGATCGATAACCGAGGCGATCGTTCCTCCACCGTGGCTGAACACGAGCTTCAACCGCGGAAAGCGCCCGAGAATGTCGGTCATGATGAGCGAACTGATCGCAACCGCCGTCTCCTGCGGAACCCCAACCACGGCGGGCATCAGCGGTGGACCGAGCATGAGCGCGGCCCCGCCCGGCTTGATGCCGTGGACGAATACGAAGAGCCCGAGGGCCTCCACCGCCTCGTAGAAGGGAAAAAAGCGAGGATCGGCAATCGATACGCCGTTGATGTGGCTACCGATATGCACACCCCGGAGCCCCAAGCCGAGGAAGTGTTCCATCTGGCGCACGGCGCGAGCCGGGTCCTGCAGGGCCACCGAGCCCATTCCGGCGAATCGCTGCGGAGCCGCACCGACCATGCCGGCCACGAACTCGTTCATGAAGTCGGTGATGGCCTCCGCCGCGTCGGCCGCCAGCCAATAGGAGAGCAGCTCCGGCAGCGGCGAAATCACCTGAACGGCGATGCCCTCCTCATCGAGGCGGCCGATACGCTCGTCGACGCTCCAGTAGAAGCTCTCGAATACGCGGAACTGGCGGCCGGCGATGACCATTTTCGAATGCGTATCGTCGATCGGCTCCATCGACGGCCAGTTCACCTCGGCAACGCCCGCAGGCCGGTCCGGATAGCGGCTCGGAACGATATGCGAGTGAAAATCGATGACCTTCATGTGTACCGTAGCGGCAGGTCCATTGCCGCAAATCCATCAGGCAAGCTTCATCCGCGGCAACTCGTGGGTGACGACATTTCCCGAGCCGCCGAAACCCGGCTTCGGCACAGCACCCCAAAGATCATAGTCCTCCGGCGCCGCCGACATGAATCGCGGCTCGCGAGCGCCGACTTCCGGAAACTGCTCCATCCCGAAGGTGTACTCCCAGACCATCGAATCCGGATCAAAGATGTACAGAAAAATGCTGGTCGACGTCGGATGGCGGCCGATGCCGAAGGCTCGCTTCACGCCATGCGCCTCGATTCGGTTGAAGAGCTTGCCGATGTCGTCGATCGACTCGACCATGAACGCGATGTGGTTGAGCTGCTTCTTGCCGTCACGCGCCGGCAGATACGCGAACGAGTGGTGATTGGGGTTCGGAAACGTGCGCAGCAACGTCCCGAGGTAGTTCCCAAGTACGTCCGAGATCAAGACCCCCATGTTGGCGACCGCGTACTCGGTGGCCTCCCGCACGTTCGGCACGTTGATGCCGAAGTGGCCGATGTGGCGGAAATTCGTCGGCGAGGCCGGACGCGCCCGCGCACGGATCATCATCTTCGAGTAGTACTCGAAACAAAGGCCGACCGTCGGTTCGCGAACTCGAAACGCCGGCCACACGCCGAGCCCGAGGACGTCCTTCTCCTCCTGAGCCAGCCAGACGGGTTTCAGCCCGAGCCCCTCATAATGCGCATGCGCGCGCTCGACGTCTCCGGGCGACTCGAGCTCCCAAGCGCCGCGTACCAATCCGGGCTCCTTGCTCTGATAGAGGACGACATCATGATGTTCCGCACCGCAGCTCAGAAACTGCTCGCCGGACGGCCCCGTGCCCGTATTCTCCAGCGCAAACGTGTGGGTCGCGAACTCCGTCGTGCGCGCAATGTCGGTAACGTTGAGCGCCACATAGCCGACTTTGCGATAGCGAAATGGGACCGGCATAGCAATTCCTCCGCAAGAGAAGTGAGGGTCGGGCGATCAGCACTCGAGAATATATCGCTTCCGGCCCGGAAGCGGCCATACGAGCACCAGCAAGCCCGCGCGGAAACCCGACCTGCCACAAAGTCTATATCCTTCGATAAGTACGTCAACATTTAATTCGCAGGCGACCTATTATCGCGTCGGCTGTTGCGACGCGCAACCCCCCATCACGCTGGGCCGGCGGTATGCGCCCTACAGAGCCATGCCGCCATCCACGGTCAGAGCGATTCCGGTGATATAGTTGGCGCGCTCGCTGGTCAAGAACAGGACCGCCTCGGCGATATCGCGCGGCCGGCCCATTCGTCCCATGGGAATCCGTGCGAGAGACGCTTTGACGGCTTCCTCGGACATCTGCCCGCCGATGCCGGACTCCGTCATGCCCGCGTCGATCCATCCGGCACGCACGGTATTGGCCCGAACGCCGAAGCGTGCAGATTCGGCCGCCACCGCCCGAAACAGCATTTCCACCGCGCCCTTGGGCGCCGCCGAAAGCACGCCGCGCGGTTCCGGACGCGTGAACTGCACCGTGGTAACGGCGACGAGGCTCCCACCACCCTGCTGGCTCAGCAGCGGCACGGCCGCTTGCACGAGGTTGAAGCAGCCGTGCGTGTCGAGGGCGAAGACTCGCTGCCACTCCGCGGCGCTGATCTTGGAGACGTAGGCAACCTTGATGAGCGGTCCGGCCGCATAGACGATGCCGATGATTCGTTGAAAGCGCTCTTTGAGCTCCGCCAACAGTGCGGCTGGAGCGCTCTGATCCTCCAAAGCAAGCTGCCGCGCGATGAGTTGGCCCGATGATCCCTTCAGGGTTTCGAGCAGCTTCGCGGCGCGCGCGGCGTTGCTATGATATGTGAACAGTGTGTTGACACCGCGGCTGGCGAACGCACTCGTGATGGCCCCGCCGATACCTCCGCTACCGCCTACGACGAGGACCACACCCTCGCCGAATTCGTTTGCCGCTTTTGGATCCGTCATTCAGTCACCCCTTCGTTCGAAATCGCGGACCGCGCGACTGCGTGTCCGCGCGCTCATGCGACAGCGTTCAGGATTATCTTTCCGCGCGTATGCCCCAGCTTGCTGAGCTCCTGGGCCGCCGCCGCCTCGGCAAGCGGGAAGACGGCCGCCACGGTGGTCGTTACCTTGCCGGCATCGATCAGCGAGGCGATCTGCGCGAGTTGCGCGCCATCCGGACGGCCCTGCAGAGCGAGCACGCGTCGCCCGAGCTTCGCGGCCCGCTCCTTCAGGGCTTCGCTGGGTGCGGCAACCGCGACCAGCGCACCGGCCGGGGTCAGCAATTCGAGGGCGCGAATGCTCGCGTCCCCACCCGTGAGATCCATCACCAGATCGACGCGGCCCGCATATTGCGCCGCCGAATCGATGCGATAGTCGAGGACCTCGCTCGCCCCGAGACCACGAACGTAGTCTGCATTTTTCGCCGCGGCAGAAGCGATGACGATCGCGCCGGCAGCCCGCGCCAGCTGAACGGCGAATCCGCCGACTCCGCCGGCCGCAGCAAGCACGAAGACACGTTGCCCAGGCCGTAAGTCGCCTTGCTCATGCAAGGCCTGCCATGCCGTCAACCCCACGAGCGCCACCGAGGCCGCTTGCACGTGGTCGATGCCGGCGGGCTTGGAGGCGGCCATCGCCGCCTTGAACGTGACGTGCTCCGCATAGGCCCCCAACAGGCCAATCATCGCGAACACCGGATCCCCGACGCGGAACTTTGTGACGCCCGGCCCCACCGCGACCACCTCCCCGGACAGATCGCCGCCGGGAATGACCGGCAGCTGCAGATTGAAGCGCTTTCGCACGAGTCCATCGCGAATCTTCCAGTCGATGGGATTCACGCTTGCCGCGTGCACCCGTACGAGAATCTCCCCGTCTTTCGGTGCCGGCTGCTCGATCTCCTCGAAGTGCAGCACTTCCGCTCCTCCGTAGTCGTGGAAGCGAATTGCCCTTGTCCGCATTGTCGAGTCTCCCCGGGGCCGCCACGCGGTCGGCGCGTCAACGATTCCGATAAACGGGTTTGCGCTTCTCTTTGAGCGAGCGCACCACCTCGAGGACGTCCTCCGATCCGGCCGACTGAAGTTCGTAGGCTATCGAGAGGTCGAAGGTCTCGCGCGCCCGCGATTTCAGCAATGCATTGAGCGATCGCTTCGTACCGCGAACAGCGATGGGCGGCAAGCCGGTGATGCGCTCCGCAATTTTCCGCGCCGCCGGCAGGCATTCCTCCGCCGTGTCGACAAGATCCGTTACCAGACCGAACCTCCAGGCGTCCTCCGCCGATACGACGTCACCGGTCAAGAGGTAGCGCTTCGCTCGATGCATGCCGATGGACGCGGGCCAGACGAGACAGCCGCCGTCCCCGGCGACGAGCCCGACCTTGACGTGCGGATCGGCGAGGCGCGCGTTGCGGCTGGCGACGATGATGTCGCAACCGAGCGCGATAGAGGCCCCCAGCCCCATCGCATCACCGTGCAGAGCGACCACCACCGGCACCGAAATATCGAGCAGCGCGTCGATGATCCGCATCCCTGCTTCGCACATCCGCGTGCGCTTGGCCAGATCGCTCTGAATGCTCGCCAGCTCGTTGAGATCCCCGCCGGCGGAAAAAGCTTTACCCGCGGCGCCGAAAAGCACCGCGCGTATGTCGGGCTCGCCGCGTATCTCGAGGAGCACCGAAAGCAGATCATCGTGCATCTCCTCGTCGATCGCGTTGAGCAACTCAGGACGATTCAGCGTCAGCAGCGCCAAGTGGCCTTCGATTTCGTAACGAATGCTCTTGTAGTCGTGCATGGGCGGGTGCGACTAGCGCATTTTAAGATGGTGACGCATGGACTCGCGGCTTCAGGCGGACGTTGAGCTTATAGAGACCTCGGAAGACGATCTGCGGCATGAAGTCGAGGGCGGAGTCAAGGAATTCCACGCCCTCGAAGCGCTGCACCAGAGCGCCGAAGAACTCCGTCAGCTGCATCTTCGCCAGCAGGTGGCCCACGCAATGATGCAGTCCGGGTCCGAAAACCAGGGATTGGCTATTGTCTCGCTCCAGATCGAGCCGTTCTGCGTGCGCGTACACACGTGGATCGCGGTTGCCGGCCGCCTGCATCAAATACAGAGTATCGCCGGCGCGAATGGTCTTTCCGTGCCATTCGAAATCCTCGGTCGCCACCCGCGGCAGCGCCGCGGACATCGCGGAGAGGCGCATGATCTCATTCACGCAACTCAACGCTCGCTCGGGATGCTCATACATGTAACGCCAGTTCTCCGGGCTGCGGCCGAGGACAACCAGACCAAGCGTCATCGAGTTGTGGGTCGTGTCGTGACCTGCGACGAGAATGAGGGATAACGCCGCCAGCATTTCGTCCTCCGACAGCGACTGTCCGTCCTCGGTTGCCTCGATGAGGGACGTCAGAAGATCCTCTCGGGGAGCAACGCGGTGCTCGGCAATGGCCTTGCGAAAGATCTCGTTCATCTCGATCATGGCCTGATCCGCCGCTTCCAACCACTTGATCTCGGGCCGCGACGAGGCAAGGCCGGCCTGGAATGCGTTGGCCCAGGACTTCAAACGCGGCAGATACTCCTGCGGCAAACCCATCAATTTGAGGATCACGCCGCCCGGCAATTGCCTCGCTATTCCCTCGACGAATTCCACCGGCTCGTTCGCAGTAGTATCGCCGAGCAACTGCGCCACTCGGTCCTGCACGTAAGGCCGCACCGATTCCACCACCTTCTTGCTGAAGGCTTTCACCAGGAGCTTGCGCATGCGGGTATGTACCGGCGGATCGTTCGATACGATCCACATCCTCATGTAAGTGAGCAGCGTCGGAACGCGCTTCTGCAATTCCTCTGGGGGAAGCACCGCGAAGGTGGTACGCCGCGCAGGATTCACCGAAAGCGGCAACTCGCCGCAGAATGCACGCACGATATCGGCATGATGAGTCACGAGCCACGCACCGGTCGCCGGACTCCAGTGGATCGGGTCGAATTCCCGCAACTTATCGAGCTCGGTGAGGAGCGACTCTCCCAATGCAGATACCTGGGAGAGATCCACGTCCGGAGCGACTGCGGCAACGTTCATACAACCTCTCAGAGCTTCCGTCGGTCAAAAGACATCACCCTACTCGGGGCACTCTCGTGGCGCTCGATCTCCCGGGCGCACGGATATTACGTATAACTTACAATCACCATGCATATGATACTCCAATCTCCGGAGAGCGTCATCCCCGCGCTCTGCGCTCATCAGTGGCCTAACCACACAGGTGCGCGCTTCTCGAGGAAGGCTCGCATCCCTTCCTGGGTATCCTGGGTGGCGAGCAACCGCGCGGCAAAGTCGAGCCTGCGCCGTCCGAGCAACGCTGCAAATTCCGCGCCTTCCAGCACCTCCATGGCGAGCTCGCGGGTCAAGCGCACGGCGAGCGGCGCGCACTTCAGAATCTCGGTGGCCCAACGGTGGGCAACCTCCATCGCCTGACCGGCCGCGGCGATTTCCGTAACCAAACCCCAGCGATGCGCCTCGACGGCGTCGAATCGGCGGCCGGTGAGCAGCATGCCCATGGCGATGGCGCGCGGTAGCCGCAGGGCAAGGCGCTGCGCGCCCCCACCGAGCGCTACGGCACCAACCCGCGGTTCACTCATCGCAAACGTGGACCGGCAATCGGCCATGACGATGTCACAGGCAAGCGCGATCTCGAGGCCGCCGCCCATCGCGATGCCGTTGACCGCGGCGATCAGGGGCTTCGTTCGATGTGGGCGCTCGGAGAGCCCCGCCCACCCGCTGGGCGGCATCGGCGCGTCGGGGGCATCCGCGAGATCGTGACCGGCGCAAAAGGCGCGATCGCCCGCGCCCGTAATGAGAGCGATCCACAGAGCGGGGTCGCGTTCGAAGCCGTTGAAAATTTCATCGAGCTCGACGGCACGCGGGGGCATTGAGGCTGTTGAGCACGTCAGGCCTGTCGAGCGTAATGACGAGGAGCCTGTCATGTTGTTCCGCGCGACAGTACTTGTACATGGGGCGACCTGGGCGACGGGCGCCGGTGTGCTCGCGGCAATTCCGGCTCTCTTCGGACACTTGTGCATATTGTGCATGCATACTGCATTTCGGACGAATTTGCAAGGCCGTCCTCGAGGCGTGAACAGTTGACGCCGGGGTCCACGCGAGGGACCATGAAAATCATCGATTCAACCGGGGGGCGATCGTGCTCAGGATTTACGGCTGGAAGCGCTCGCGCGTGGTCCGATGCATGTGGGTGATGGAGGAACTCGGCCTCGAGTATGAGCAGATTCCGCTCAACCCGAACGAGGGTGAGAACCGCACGCCGGATTACCTCGCGCTCAATCCCCAAGGCAAGATCCCAACTTTGGTGCACGATGACTTCGTGCTCTCCGAGACCATGGCGATCAACACCTATCTCGCGAGCAGCTTTCCCGGCTCGCTGTGGCCATCGACTGCCAGAGGCGTCGCAAAAATGCACCAATGGACGTCGTGGGCGATCTCGGAGTTGGAGCCGCCGCTGGTTGCAATCATGCAGGAGGGCCGCCGACCCGCGGAGCAGATCGATCAAAGCCGCATTGATGGCTGGCGCGCCGACGTCCATCGCATGGTCGACGCCGTGCTGGAGCCGCTTCTCGGCCGCCAGCAGTATCTTCTGGAGGACAGCGGCTTTTCCCTGGCGGATCTGAACGTCGCGGCAGTGGCGAGCGTCATGGCGGTATTCGATATCGGTCTCGAGCGCTCACCCGAACACCGATCAGTGGATGAAGCGTTGCTTTTCGCGCGACGCCTGGCGTCGCGTCATGGAGCGACCCTGACGGAGCGCGGCAGGCGGCCGGCGCGCCGACGCCGCGCGCGGCTCGGTCAATAGGATTTCGGCATCCCGAGTTCCTTCTCGGCAATGAAGGACAGGATGAGCTGCTCACTGATCGGGGTGAGGCGCTGCAGCATCGACTCGCGGAACAGGCGCTCGACCTGGTACTCCTTCGCATAGCCCATGCCTCCATGCGTGAGCACCGCCTGAGTGGCCGAATCGAACGCGGCGCGCCCGCCCAGGAGCTTCGCGGCATTCGCATAGGAGCCGCAGGGCTCTTTGCGGTCATACAGCGAGGCCGCCTTCATGGTCATCAGCCATGCGGCCTCGATGGAGCACCAGATCTCCGCGAGAGGATGCTGGATGGATTGGTTCTGGCCAATGGGGCGGTCGAACACAACGCGCTCGCGGGCGTAACCGGCGGCCCGGCGCAGGGCATCCTGGGCGATGCCGATGGCACCCGCCGCAACGATGATGCGCTCAGGGTTGAGACTGTGAAGCAGGTAGTGAAACCCTCTCCCTTCTTCGCCGATTCGATCTTGCTCCGGGATGAACAAGTCCTGAATGAAAATCGCGTTTGAGTCGACGGCGGCTCGACCCATCTTCGGAATCCGCCGCACCTCGATCTTTTCCCGGTTCAGCTTCGTGAAGAAAATCGTCATTCCATCGGTGGGCTTTGCACATTCCTCGAGCGGTGTCGTGCGCGTGAGCAACAGGATGTTATCCGCCTCCTGGGCCGTCGATGTCCAGATTTTGCTGCCGTTGACGAGATAACCACCGTCCACCTTCTTGGCGAAGGTTTTTATGCGGGTCGTATTGAGCCCCGCATCCGCTTCGGTAACCCCAAAGCAGGTTTTCTCCGAGCCCGAGATGAGCGGGCGCAGCATGCGCCGCTTCTGCTCGGGAGTACCGAGCACGACAATCGGATGAGGTGCGAAGAGGTTGATTTGCAACGTGGACATCGCCGCCGAACCGCCGCCTCCCGCGGCGACGGTATTCATCATGATTGCAGCCTCGGTCACTCCAAGGTTCGAGCCCCCGAGTTCCTCCGGCATGGTGATGCCGAGCCAGCCGTCCGCCGCCATGGCCGCATGAAACTCGTGCGGGAACTCCGCTATCGTGTCTTTCCGGGTCCAGTACTCGTCCGGAAACTTGACGCAAATACGCTTAACCGCGTCGGCGATTGCCCGCTGATCATCGCTCAGATTGAAATCCAAATGCGCTCCTTCGACGAGGTGCGTGACCGAGTCACGTCTCGAAGATCCGGCGACTGATGATTTCCCGCATCACTTCCGACGATCCACCGGCGATGCGCCGCACGCGGGAGTCGATGTACGCTCGGGCGATCGGAAATTCCAGCATGTACCCATAACCGCCGAAAAACTGCAGGCACTCGTCCACAACCTTGCACTGCAGCTCCGTCGTGAGCATCTTCAGCATGGCAGCATCGATACTGTCGAGCTTATCCGCGACCGCGAGTTCGATGCACCGGTCGACAAAGATCCGCGCCGACTGTACCTGCGCCGCAAGCTCGGCCACCTTGAACCGCGTGTTCTGGAACTCCGCGATCGGTTTGTCGAAGACCTTGCGATCCTTCGTGTACTCCACCGTCCAACCTAGCGCCGCCTCGCAGACGGAGACGGCGTTGGCCGAGATCATGAGGCGCTCCTGCGCAAGTTTGTGCATCGCCATCTTGAAGCCGGCTCCTTCCTCTCCGAGCCGGTGCGCCACCGGAACACGCACGTCGCGGAAAAAGAGCTCGGAGGTGTCCTGCGCCTTGAGACCAAGCTTGTCGAGTCTGCGCCCGCGCTCGAACCCCGGTGTCGTGGTCTCGACAACGATGAGACTGACACCCTTGGCGCCGGCTCCGGGGTCGGTCTTGCAGGCTAGAACCACAAGATCGCACAGCTGCCCATTGGAGATATACGTCTTCTGCCCGTTGATGACGTAATCCGCGCCCTCGCGCACCGCGCGCGTCCGCAGTGCCTTAAGATCGCTTCCGCCGCCCGGCTCGGTAAGTCCCAGCGACCCGATCATCTCGCCGCTGACCATCTTCGGCAGCCACTTCTTCTTTTGCGCCTCCGTCCCGAACGTCAGGATATAGCTCGCGACCATGTCGGAGTGAACTACAAAGCCGGGGCCGGTTGCGCCCGCCCGGCCGAGTTCCTCGGCGAGCACGACGCTGTACAGAAAGCCGGCACCGGATCCGCCGTACTCCTCGGGAACGTTGGCACAAAGCAGGCCGGCGGCGCCCGCCTTGAGCCACAACTCGCGCGGCACGACGCCCACCTTCTCCCAGTCGGCATGGAACGGCGTGATCTCGGTCTCGATGAAGCGCCGCGCGGCTTCGCGATAGATCTCGTGCTCGTGGGAAAAAATGGTTCTGGGAATCATGCAGCCAAATGATATGCTACCGTACGTATCCAGCGCAATGCACTCCATGCCTGCGCGCGCGGGCCGCGCTCTTAGCGCACGAGCGCGAAGCCCTGACTCAGGACCACCTCGTCGCGCTCCGGCACCGTCGCCCGGAAGAACACCTCGTCCGAGCGTCGCGCGGCCTCGAGCCGTATGGTCTCGCCCGGGAACACCGGCGAGCTAAATCGCGCACCGAGGGAAAGCAGTCTAGCGGGATCGTGATTGCAAACGGTCCTCGTCAGCAGATAACCCACCACGCCATAGGTGCAAAGACCGTGGAGAATGGGCCTATCGAAACCTGCCTTGGCGGCTGCCGCCGGATCCGCATGAATCGGATTTCGATCGCCGTTCAGACGATACAACAGCGCCGCGCCAATCGAGGTCCTGAGCTCATCAAGCCGTTCGAGCTTCATATCCGGGGTCGCTGGAAGAGGCTCGGGAGGGGTTCCAAAGCTCCCCGCACCACCGTCTCCTCGCAGGAACAAGGTCGACCTGACCGTGCACAGCAGTTCCGATGACGCGGCGTTGTGCAGCCGCTTCTCGAAATGGACCAGGGCGCCTTTGTCCTCCCCCTTGTCGACGACCGCCGCGATCCGATAATAGGCGTCGATTTCGCCCGCGGAAGCAAGCGGGCGATGAACGATCAGCTGCTGCTCTCCGTGCAGGAGCTTCGGATAATTGACGCCAAAGACCGGATCCGCGATCCAGGCGCCCGGATGGGCGAGAACCGCCGCGATCGTCGGTAGAGCGCGCAACTCGTTCTCATAGACAAACCGCAGCTCTCGAGGATCGTGAGGAATGGTTCCCGCCCCAACGCTGAGCGCGTAGAGAATCGTGTCCCTGTCCGAATAGGCGACCCGGGTGACGGGAAAGCGGTGGTCGCGGAGAGCTGCTAGGTTCACTCGAAGCCCTCAGACCGGGTCCCAGTTGAACACTTCGCTGGATTTGACGAGCGGGAAGTAACTTGGCTGGAACGCGGGCAGTACCCGCTCCACGATGGTCTCGGGAGTCCATCCTTCCGCCGTGTGCGCGGTTCGAATCGGGCGCGGCTGACTGAACAGATAAATCTCGTTGTTGCGCACGCCGAAGATCTGACCTGTCGTCTTGCTGCCCGCTGCGCTCGCCAGCGCGACCACGAGCGGCGCGATCCGCTCGGGCTTGAGGCGCCGATTGACCTCGAGGCGCTGCATATTCTCCGGGGTGGCCGGAATCGTCGCCACCATACGCGTCCAAGCAAAGGGCGCGATGGCATTCGACGTAACACCGAATCGTTCCATGTCCATTGCGATGAGCTTGGAGAGGCCGACGACGGCAAGCTTGGCCGCGCCGTAGTTGACCTGGCCAAGATTGCCGATGAGACCGCTGGTCGAAGTCATGTGCACGTAGCAACCGCTCTCCTGTTTCTTGAAGTGCGGGGCGGCCGCGCGCGACACGTAGAAAACGCCACGCAGATTCACATCATCCACGGAATCGAAATCCTGGCGGCTCATCTTGTGGAATAGACCGTCGCGCAAGATTCCCGCGTTATTCACGACCACGTCGATACGACCAAACGCATCGAGCGCATCGTTGATGATCGCGTGCGCATCATCCCAGTCGGCCACGTTGCGCACGCTCGCCACCGCTTGACCGCCTGCCGACTGGATCTGCTCGACGACGGCCCCCGCGACCGCCGTGTCCCGCCCCTCGCCTGATGCGGACACTCCGGCGTCGTTGACCACGACCTTGGCGCCGTGCTTCGCCATCAGCTTGGCGATTTCCGCGCCGATGCCGTTTCCCGCGCCGGTCACCACCGCAACTTTTCCACTCAGCATTATATTCTCCCTTCGGTCGGGCTCGCCGCGGGCGCTTGTCCGGCGCTGCAGCGGAATTGCTTACGCAATCATACGGTACGTGTGTGTACTAGACAACCGGATTCGAGCACTCGGTGCGCGCGAGACCGCAAGTCATAGGGAGACGCCGCTTCGGCTTCGACTGGCTCGAACCGATATAACATGCTAGCGTACCGCCTGTCGCACTCCCGGGGTATGGCCATGGCTGGATCGCGACGCATCACAAACGGCATCGCATATTTTCGGGCGCAACAGGCTTCAAAGTGAGTCGAGGAGCTGGATATGTCGTCTGCACCAGTTGAGGAGAAGGACACGCGATGGCACTGAATCATTACGTCACGCTCGGGCGGTCCGGCTTGAAAGTGAGCCCACTCTGCCTCGGCGCGATGACCTTCGGGCAGGAGTGGGGATTCGGAACTGACGAGGCGACCGCGGGACGCCTCATGGATCGCTTCATCGAGCGAGGCGGCAATTTCATCGACACGGCCAATATCTACACCGCAGGCCATTCCGAGCGGATCATCGGCAACCATATCGGGCGCGATGCGGCGAAGCGCGAACGTCTCGTCATCGCGACGAAGTTCGGCGGCAACATGCACAGCGGCGACCCCAATGGCGGCGGAGCGAACCGCAAGAGCATTTTTGCTAATTGTGAGACGTCCCTGCGACGCCTTCAAACCGACTATATCGACCTCTATTGGATGCATTGGGAAGATCCCTTCACTCCCGTCGAGGAGACCATCGCGGCGCTCAATGCATTGGTCGAAGCTGGAAAGATCCGTTATATCGGCTTCTCGGATACCCACGCATGGAAGGTCGCACGCGCCCAGAGTGTTGCGGAATTTCGCGGATGGGCACCGCTGATAGCGCTGCAGATCGAGTATTCGCTGCTCGAGCGGACGGTGGAGGGTGAGCTCATTCCGATGGCACAGGCTTTGGGTCTCGGTGTGACTCCATGGTCGCCGCTGCGCTCCGGAGTGCTCAGCGGCAAGTACTCCCGCAATCATATGAAAGCCGAATCCGCGGGCCGCGCCGACTGGGTGGCGCGCAATGCGAACGAACATACGTTTGAAGTATTGGACGTGCTCGCCGACGTGGCGCGCAAGCGGGATACGACGCCGGCACGCGCCGCCATCGCTTGGGTGTTGTCACGCCCCGGTGTGACCTCCCCGATTCTCGGCGCACGCACCGAGGCGCAACTCGATGACAATCTCGCGGCCATCGACTTGAAATTGGCGCCGGAGGATATTGGCGCGCTCGATGCGGTTACCAGGCCCAAGTTGAATTTTCCGTCCAAATTCCTCACCGGCGCGGTGCCGGCGAGCTACCCGGGAATGATGATCGACGGCCGAGACTTCGAGGTCCATTCACGCGCCGAACAGATTCAGTCCCGTTAATTCATGATTCCTCGGCCGCTCGAGGCGCGGCCCGCGCGCCCAGCACCTGGTCGATCGACGGCAATCCGCCCGCATCGAGTTCGAAGCCGGAGGCTCGGAACCAGACGCGCTCACGCATGATCTGCCGCTCCGCTTGTTCCATCACCCGCTTGGTCGATGCTTGGCGGATTGCCGCCGTTCCATCGCGGCGCACTGCATGCTGGAGCTCGTCGACGGACACTTTGAGCGACTTGACCAGCGCGGCGAGCTCGGCCTGACGCGGAATCGACGTCCGCAGGACGGGCACCGCCTTGGCAAGGGCGGACCGCGCCGTTGCGACGGCGCCGTCGATCGATTCGCCGCCTTGCGCGCCCTCGGTCAAGGCGCTGACCAGCTCCGCATACTCGGAGAGCTCCACGAGCAGATATTCGAACACCCTGTCGTGCTGCTCGGCCATGATGCGTAAATATCCGACGAGGATGTTCGCCTGGTCGATGGCGAGCATCTGGTCGTTCGGCAGGGCGGGCAGGATAACCTCGCGCAACGATCGGATCATTGACTGGATGCGCAGTGCAAAGTCCGGAACCATGGTCAGACCCTCCCCTTCAGTGCGCGGTGCAGCGCGGAAAGCGTCAGCGGCGTGGCGTTGATTATCCAGCCGACCCGGATATCCTGGTGCGTCTTCTCGCCCATCATGATCCGCGGAGCTGTTGCGAGCGCGTTGATCGTGCCGCGCCACAGGCTGAACACGTCGTAGTAGTCCAAACGTACCGGATCAACCGGAAGCCCTGAAATTGCCTCGTACAATCGGATGAATTCCTCGCGCGGATAAAAGCCACCCACCAGTTCCACGCCATCTTCATCGAGCTCGGAGAACAGCGGGCTCAACAGGTAGGCCAGGTCCTCGTGCCGGTCGCCCAGATGCACCAGCTCCCAATCCAGCACCGCGGTAATCTCGACCGTCCTCCGGTCTGAACAGAAAGTTACCGCCGCGAAAGTCGCGATGCACGAATGAGATGCGATCGATGGGCGGAGCATTGTCGCGCAGCCATTGCGCCGCGAGTGTCATCAGCGGATAAGGCTCGACACAATCCTCCTCCCAGACCCTTTCCCACCAGTTGATCGCCTTGATGACACCCTCGTTCGAGCCGACGGGCGGCGGATCGAAAGCGGACACGTCGCTGCTCCGCCAATCGAATTTGGCGAGTTCGGCGAGATAGCGAACGAACTGGGGAGCCAGCAGGGTTCGATACTTGAGCCCAAAGCCCTGGCGAGGGGTGTAGGCCCCCTCTCGAGGCGGTCGCGTCACACCTTCGCAGAAGCTTGCGATCAAGGCCGGTTGGCCGAGTTCAGCCCCCTCGGGATCGCACCAGTGAACCGCCGGCACCGGGATCACGGACCGTATCGCGTTCATGGCCTGGAACTCGCGCAACGCATGAGTCGCGACAATCGATTCCGCGGGCGCCATCCGCAGGACATAGGTATCTCGTCGCGCCTCCCCTGCACCGTCCGTCCAAGCGAGGTCGAATGCAAATTGCTCCTTGGACGAGCCGCCCGCCAATGCCCTGAAACGGCTCATCGAGAATGTCCCCGGTAACCGCTTCGAGAGAAATAGCGTGAGGCGCGCGATGACGCCATCGATCGGCTGCGGGCTATGGCGCGGGCCGGTGCGGCGGCGCATCTTCGCGGTGAGCGTCTCATCGACCGTTCGCTCGGTGGGATACCGCCGACGTAGCGACTCTATCCACGCGGGAGACGGCTGCTGCTTTTCATCTAGGATCATGTAGTCGGCCGCAATCCCGAATCGCTCCCGGACAAATTCATAGGCTTTTTATGTGCTTGCTCACGAAAACGCTACGCCCTTTCGGCGCTTTTCGCAATCCGCTCGTGCCGCGATGCGGCTTCGACCGACCGCCCGGACCGACGCTTGAAATGCCGCAATCCGTGGCCGCGAAGCAACGCGCACCTTCCCGTACAATGATTATTGACCGTTTTTTGACGTTCGTGTACAAAACGTTTATCGTGCGCATCGTGTGCTACCGAACCATACGGACGTTGCTTGGATTGAGCGAATCAATGACTGCCTGAGTGGTCAAATACGAGGGGGGTTGGGGAGATGGCTAAGAAGAATTCGAAGTCGATGATACGGCCGGCAAGGGAAGAACGCCGCCGTAGGAACACGACCGAGCGCTGGCGGAATACCGCTCTGGGCGCCGCCTGCGCCGTCGTCGGTCTGCTGGCGGGGTCGGCGGCCCACTCGGATCCCGCGGACGCGACCGCGGACAGCGACCAGCTCGCGGAAATCACCGTGACGGCCCAGCGCCGGGTGCAAGATGTCCAAAAGGTTCCGATCGCCGTCACCCCGCTCAGCCCGGATCAGATCCTCCAGACCGGAGCCATTCGCACCGATCAGCTTGCCGAACTCGTTCCCGGCATCCAGATGGGCCACGAAATCGACGCGGCCACCACCTTCATTCGCGGTATCGGTCCGAATTCGAACGGAACCGGCGAGGAGAGCTCGGTCGCCGTCTATTTCGATGATCTTTATATCGTGAGCGGCGATGCGTCCATTTTTTCGCTTAACGCGCTGTCGGGCATCGACGTCCTCAAAGGTCCGCAGGGAACCCTGTTCGGCCGCAACTCGACCGGCGGCGTCATTCAGGTCCACACCAAGGACCCTTCATTCGACGACAGCGTGGATTTGGAAGGCGGCTACGGCAACTTCAATACGGTTTCCGGCAACGTCTATGCAACAGGCAAGATCATTGACAATGTCCTTGCGGCCAACATTGCGGCTTACGTCAACGACCAGCGAGCCGGCTGGGGCCACGATGTGGTCACCGATCAGACGGCGTTCACCGCAGAGGACTGGAGCGTGCGCAACAAGTGGTTGTGGACCCCGACCTCCTCGACGAGGGTGTTGCTGTCGGGGGCGTTCATATCCACTCGCAGCGAAGTCGGCCTCGGCTTCAATCAGATTCCGGGATTCACCGCGGCGGGTGGCCACGGCTATTGTCCGGGTGAGGGCGGAGTAGACGGAAATCCGCAGACCTCGCCCGTCCTCTTTAACTGCCCTGGCCCGCCGGGAGTCGGCTATGTTGGCTGGTATAACAATTCAGACATCACAAATGACCAGGGCCTCATCAAGCACACGCTTCTCGAACTGCGAGCCGACCAGGACTTCAGTTTCGCCAAAGGCGTCAGCATCACCGGCTGGCAGAATATGACCGGTTATGCGCGCTTCAATCAGGACGGCTCGCAATACGGCGATGCAGTGACTCTGCTCAATCAGAAAAGCCGCACCCTCACCCAGGAACTCCAGCTGATCAATCCGGATAACGCCTCCTATGCGTCGCGGTTCACCTGGATCGTCGGCGCCTTCTACATGGACGACAATTCAGGTTACGGACCCAATGCTCAACTGGCGGGAATTTCGTTCGGCTTTCCGACCCAGTTCGTTCCCCCGAGCTACTATCTCGCCCTGAATGACAACGTCAGGACCACCTCGTATGCTTCCTATGCACAGGGTACCGTGCTGATAGCCGCGGATACGCACCTGACACTCGGTGCTCGTTACACGCACGACGAACGCCTGTTCACCGGCGGCATCACTGTTTCCGATGCAGTTCCCCAAATCGGTGGTCTGCCGGCTTGCGCCATTGCTCCGATCGCCTGCCCGACGACACCCGCTACACCGGGTGCGGAACACTCTTGGCCGCTGAAGTCCTATCGTGTGGCGTTGGATCATGAATTCACCGACGACGTGATGGCTTATGTGTCATATAACCGCGGCGAGAAGAGCGGCCAATACGATACGTTCGGCACCGCCGGCGGCGGCCCCACCAACAATCCGCCCGTCAATCCCGAAACACTTGTGTCGGTGGAAACCGGCGTGAAAAGTGAATGGCTCGATCATCACTTGCAGGTCAACACCAGCGCCTTTCACTACGATGTCTCGAACCTGCAAATGGCCGTTATCGTGGCCGGCGGCACGAAGCTGATCAACGCCGCGGCCGCGAAGGTGAGCGGCGGCGAGATCGAGCTCAAGGCCATTCCCGTGAACCACCTGACGCTCACCAGCGGCATCTCGATCCTCTACGGCCACTATACGAGCTTCGAGAATGCGCCGGATTACTTCCCGCCTAACGCCTATTTTCTGGGTTCCAACATCTCTCCCAACTGTCCATACAAGGGGAACTACACTTGCAATGCGAGCGGGTTGGACATGATCCGCGCGCCGCACTTCAGCGCCAATTTTGCGGCCGACTATGTGATTCCCAGCGCCGTCGGCAATTTCGATCTCAATGCAAATGTGTCGTACACGGACACGTTCTATTGGTTCCCGGACGAGAGCCTGAAGCAGCCGGTCGTGACCCTGCTCAACGCCTCGGTAAAGTGGACCGACCCGTCCAGCCACTACGACATCCGGCTGTGGGGCGCCAACCTGACCAATGTCCAGTACTTCTCCTTCGGCTCTGAATCCCTCGGGTATGGCCAGGCGTTCTCGCCCGAGGCACCGCGCACCTACGGAGTTACCGTGGGTATGCACTTCTAATATTTCATCGCTCTGTACGATAACCGGGGCCGGGGCTGTATGCTTGGCATGCGGCCCTTCCTCTTCCTCTTTCTCTTTCGGCAGCGCGCCACCGGATCGTCAGCACGATTACTGGATTGCTCAGCTGAGATATCGTACGCTTGCGTTGTAACTACCGGGAAGCGCCATGGACATGCTCACCGCAGCGCAGCGCGACGTCGATATCGACCTGCTGAAGAAGCACCCGGAGCGGTATCCGGATCTCAGCGTCACGCAGCAATACAGCATCCCGTACGAGACGGTGATGGACATCCAGCTCGCGGTCCTCAAGGAGCGGTTCTCCACGCTCGTGCACCGGGTTCCCGTTCTCGCGAAATTGGCGGAAAGCCAGCGCATCAGCGCGATCCGAGACATTCAGGCCGCCGCGCCGCTGCTGTTCCCGCACTCGATCTACAAATCCTATCCATTGTCGCTTCTGGAAAGGAACCGCTTCGATCTTCTGACCAAGTGGCTCGGCACTTTGACCTCAGTCGACCTGTCCACGGTCGACGCAACGGGTTGCGTCGGGATCGACGGCTGGCTCGACCTGATGGATTCGAAGACCGAGCTGCGCATCAAGCACTCCTCGGGGACCACTGGAAAATTATCATTCGTGCCGCGCACGCTTGGTGAAACGCAGGCTACTGCAAAAGGCTGGCGGCGCTCGTTCCAGGGGTTCGGCGACGAACCGCAGGCCGATGCGCTGGCCGGATTCGAGAACCTGCAGGTGCTCCTCGTAGGCTACCGCAAGGGCGCACTCGCCTATCCGCGCATGATGGATGCAGCAGTTCACTGGATCTATGCCGGCGACGAAAGCAAAGTCGTTGCCTCGAACTCCGGACGCATGAGCGCCGACGTACTGTCCCTGGGCGGCCGGCTGAAGGCAGCGCGGGACAAGGGCGAGCTCGGGCAGCTCCAAGTCTCTCCTGCGCTGGTTGCGCGGCGGGACGCGTTCGTTCAGGAGCAACAGGCGGCGCCCCAGCGGCTGAAGGCGTTTTTCGACGACATCGTGCAGCGCTATCGCGGTCGGCGGGTCATCATCGTAGGCTCTCCGCCCGCCGTCTACGATCTCGCCATCGAAGCGCGCAAAGCGGGGCTTACCGAACTGTTCACGCCGGATACGTTGGCGAGCATCGGAGGCGGTGCGAAGGGTCGTACCTTCGAGGAGGACTACAAGGAGGTGATCTGTCGATTTGTCGGCATGGAAAAATACCCGCTCGATGGCTACGGCATGAGTGAGATGTGCCTTGGGTCGTCGCGCATGTGCCCGCTCGGCAATATTCACCCCTTACCCAATCTCATCCCATTCCTGCTCGACCACAAGACCGGGCAGTTATTGCCGCGCGAAGGCACGCAGACCGGCCGCTACGGGTGGTTTGATTTGACCATCGAGACCCATTGGGGCGGACTCCTGAGCGGTGATCGGGTGACGATGACCTGGAACCAGCCTTGTGCCTGCGGCCGCGCCGGGCCGATCATCCATGCCGAAATCCGGCGCTTCACCGAGATCGAGGGAAACGACGACAAGATAACTTGTGCAGGCGCCATGGACGCGCATGACAAAGCTCTCGAGTTCATTGCCCGGCAATTGGGGTAGGCGCCATGGCGAAATTCAACGTTCCGCTCATCCTTCGCGGCAGGATCATCGACGATGCCGACATCGAATTCGGCGGACGGCGCGGAGAATCGAGCTTTACGTCGACGGATGTGCGAAAACATCTCGACGAGCTGCCGCTGTCGACGCCGTCCGCGCTCGGCGACTTGCAGCAGCTCAAATTCAAGGATATTGCTGACTTTCTGCAGGAACTGGGCACTCGCCTAGCGTTCCGTGACAACGCCTACTTGCGGGAGGCCTATGAGCTCTCGGTAACGACCTCGGGACTATCGCCGCAGATTCTCAAAGGGATCTACGAGACGCTCGGGCAGGGCTTCGCCCGCGGCGTCGTCCAACAGACCGCGGACAAATCCATAGGTATTCCTTATCTCGACGGCTGGGTGGGCGTGAAGCTCGACACCGGCGGTCACGCCTGGACGCGCGCATTCGGTGCGCGGGCCGTGCACATCATTGCGGGCAACATTCCGAACGTGGCCGCCATGAGCATCATGCGCAACGCCATCATCCGCAGCGACATGATCGTCAAGACACCCTCGAACGATCCGCTGACCGCGGCGGCGGTCGCGCGCACGATGATCGACATGGCTCCGGATCATCCGATTACCAGGCATCTATCGGTTGCCTACTGGAAAGGCGGCGATACGGTGGTCGAGGGAGCGCTGTATACCCCCGCGCACGTCGAGAAGATCGTTGCCTGGGGAGGTCTCGCCTCGATCACCCATATCTCTAAGTATATTCAGCCGGGCATCGATCTGATCACGCTTGACCCCAAACTCAGCTCGACGATCATCGGCAAGGAGGCCTTCGCGAGCGACGCTGCCATGCGGGAGGTGGCCGAGCGAGCGGCTGTCGACGTCGGCCACCGCAATCAGGAGGCCTGTCACAACGCACGCGTGGTTTATATCCAGACGGGCACCGACAAAGAAGGCCTGCACAAGGCGGGCCGGTTCGCCCAGTATCTCTACGATTCCATCCAGGCTTTACCGGCCCACATTTCAAGCCCCGCAGTCGCACCCGATCCCGCGCTCGCCGAGGAGGTCGACGCCTTGAAAATGTCCATCGGACATTACGAGGTGCTCGGCGGCGGTCCCAGCGGCGCCGTGATCGTTTCGCAGATGGACGAACCCGTCGATTTCGCGCGGCTACTGACAAATCGCGTCGCGAACCTCGTGCCGTTCGACAGTCTGGAAACGCCGATACGCTCGACCAACGCCTATACGCAGACGATCGGGATCTATCCGGACTCGCTACGCACGGAATTGCGCGATCGCCTCGCCCTTCATGGCGCCCAGAGGCTCGTATCTCTAGGCTACGCCGGCCGCTTCGCCAATATCGGGCCGCACGATGGCATCGAGCCGCTGCGCCGCATGTGCAAATGGATCGTCGACGAGGAATACCGTCCGGAAGCGGTCACCCTCGCGTCGCGGACCTGAATGATGCCGTCCGCAATCCCTCAACCGTCCACAAAGGAGGGGCTGCAATTAATCGAGCCTGTCCCCCGACATTACGCCGGAATCATCGCGCTGGTTGCGCTCGGCAAGTTCATTTTCGGCGTGGATTTCGGCATGATGAATGTCGCGCTCGCGACGATATCCACTGATCTGCACGTCGATCGGGTGATCCTGCCGTGGATAGTGTCCACCTATTCCCTGTCCTATGCCGGATTTCTGGTACTGGGCGGGCGCGCGGCGGACACGTTCGGTCGACGCCGCTTTTGTATCTTCGGCCTTTGCCTCTTCGGCCTGGGTCTCCTCGTCGCGATTTCTGCCGCGAATGTCTGGGTGCTGATTGCGGCGCGTGCGCTCGAGGGTATCGGCAGCTCATTCTTCATTCCGGCGAGCTTCTCGCTGATGAACGTCCTTCTGCCCGAGGGACCGGTGCGCCACCGCGGGTTTGCCGTGTTCGGCGCGACACAAGGCCTCGCGATGGTTCTTGGCCTGGGTGGCGGCGGCATCGTAACGACCGCATTTGGCTGGCGCGCGGTGTTTCTCATCAATCTTCCATTGGTGATTGCCGCCATCGCGCTGGCCTGGCGCCTCATCCCGGCGCACGAGAACTCCGCGGAAAAGCGCACCGTGGACGTGGGCGGCGCCATTCTCATCACAGCCGTGGTCGTGCTTGCGCTGAGCGCGCTCTCCGCGATCGGCAGATACGGCTCGAGCTCCGCGCAAGGCCCCATCCTCTTCGGCGCCTGCGCGTTGACGCTCGGCGGTTTCCTGCTGCTCGAACGCAATGTCCGCGAACCGCTGGTGCCCCCGACGATCTATCGCTACGCGAATTTCATCGGCGCCAACATCGCCAACATCGCCACGATGGCGGCCACGGGCGCTCTGTTCGTGCTGCTCAATCTATTCATGCAGCGGATGCTGCACTTTTCCGCTAGGCAGTCCGGTTTGGGCATGATGCCCTACGCCGGCGCGGTCATCGTCACGGGCCATTTCCTCCGGCCCATCATGGGCAGATTCCCGCTGCGGTGGGCGATCGCGACCGGATTCTCGATTCTGCTCCTTGCACCCTTGCTGTTCGCCTTGGCCTCGCCGAATCGCGGCTATGCTTACAACTTGATTCCCGGGATGCTCATCGCCGGTTTGGGAGGTACGCTCTCCGCGGTGCTGCTGATGGCGCTGGGAACGGCAGCCGTACATGCGCCGAAGCAGGGTGTCGCGACCGGGGTCCTCATCACGTGTCAGCAGATCGGGTTGGCTTTGGGCGTAACGGTAGCATTGACGGTCCTCTCCACGAGCAGCGGCGGCGCCGGGCTGACGATTACGGCATTTCGCCATAGCTTCCTGGCGGCGAGCGTCATGGCCGGCGCGGGACTCCTGTGCATGCTGGCGCTCACACGCAGGCGGACGGTCGAACCGGAAACCGGTGCAGACTCTGCCGAACTGGCGAAGCCCGTATGAAGCCGTCGGTCCGCATGGAGCGGCACGGCGAGATAGCCGTCCTGACGATCGACAATCCGCCCGTCAACGCCCTGTCGCACTCCGTGCGCGTGGGTTTGCTCGAGATTTTGCCCCGGGTCGAGGCCGACGATGAGCGTAAAAGCGATCCTCTTGGTCTGTGCAGGCTCGACCTTCAGCGCCGGTGCGGACGTGCGCGAGTTCGGCAGCCCGCCGAAGGATCCGATCATGGCGGTTGCAATGCAGGCGCTGGACGCGAGCAGAAAGCTCACCGTCGCCGCGATTCATGGTCAGGCGTTGGGCGGCGGGCTCGAGACGGCGCTGGTCTTCGACTACCGCTGCGCCGTAGGCTCAGCGAAGCTCGGCCTTCCGGAGATCAAATTAGGTCTGTTTCCGGGCGGGGGCGGCACGCAACGTCTGCCTCGCCTCATCGGCCTTCAGGCCGCGACCGAGCTGATATTGAGCGGAGACACCGTCGGCGCCGCGAAGGCCAAAGAGTTCGGCATCATCGACGAGTTGATCGATGGCGACCTGCTTGAAGGCGCGCTGGCCTACGCGCAGCGTCTCTTGGCCCAGGGCGCTGCGCAGCGCAGGCTGCGCGCGAGAAGCGTGGTCGTGCCTGAAGGGTTCTCATTCCCCGAGCGTCGTGCCAAGGCATTGCAGGATGCGAAGGGGCTGCCGGCGGCGGCGGCCGCAGTCGATGCCATTCGAGCATCGACCGATCGCAGCTTCGATGAGGGACTCTCCGAGGAGCGCAGGCTTTTCATGATCGTACGCAACTCGAGCGAAGCCGCCGCGATGCGGCACCTGTTCGCCGCCGAGCGCGAAGTGGCCAAAATTCCGAACTTACCCGGGGATACGCCGCCCCGCCAGATCGGCACGGTCGCTGTGATCGGCGCCGGCACCATGGGCGGCGGCATCGCCATGTCATTCGCCAATGCCGGCATTCCCGTAAGGCTCATCGAAGCGACCGAAACGGCTTTGGAGCGGGGTTGGAACAATGTCAGATCCAACTACGGCGGCCAGGTGGAGCGGGGTCGCATCAAAGCAGAGGAACGCGATGCTCGGTTGGGGCAGATCTCACGCAGTCTCGAGATCGAGGACGTCGGCACGGCGGATCTGATCATCGAATGCGCCTTCGAGGACATGGGCGTAAAGAAAGACTTGTTCGGCAAGATCGGCAAGCTTGCTGGAACCGGCGCCGTTCTCGCCACCAACACCTCCGCGCTCGATGTCAACCAGCTGGCGGCGGCCAGCGGCCGTGCGTCGGACTTCGTCGGCATGCATTTCTTCAGCCCGGCGAATATCATGAAACTCGTCGAAGTGGTCCGCGGCGAGACGACCGCGCCGGCAGTTCTCGCCACCGCCATGGCTGTGTGCAGGCGAATCGGAAAAATTGGTGTCGTCGCGGGCGTCTGCGACGGATTCATCGGCAATCGCATGCTGCGCGGCTATCGCCGCGAGGCGGAGTTCTTGGTACTGGAGGGAGCCTCGCCCCAGCAGGTGGATAAGGCGCTCACCGGCTTCGGCATGGCGATGGGTGTGCACGCGATGGGCGATATGGCGGGCCTCGACATCAGCGCGGCCGGCCGAAGACGCCTGCGCGCCGAAGGCGTGCTGAACGATCCGCGCGTCGGCACCGTACAGGACAAACTCGTGGACATGGGACGCCTTGGGCTCAAGGCCGGCAAGGGAATCTATCGTTACGAACCAGGCTCGCGCGCGCCGCTGCCCGATCCTCTCGTGGAGGAGTTGATCGCGGCCGAAGCGGCGCGGCTCGGCGTCAGACGGCGGATCGTCGGCGATGAGGAGATCATCGACCGCTGCCTATTGGCACTGGTGAACGAGGGCGCCGCAATCATCGCCGAGGGCATCGCCCTCGGCTCGGCGGACATCGATGTCGTGTATTGCAACGGATACGGCTTTCCCCGCCATCGCGGGGGGCCGATGTTCTGGGCCGACAGCCGGGGGCTCGACAAGGTACTCTCCACCATCCGGCGTTTCGGAGATGAATTCGGCGCGCAGTACTGGACACCGGCGCCGCTCCTCGTTTCCCTCGCCGAGACGGGAAAGAGATTCGCCGACCTACCGCGCGGGGCGCCTCGCTCCTGAGCTGTGACCGGCTCCCCGATCAGCGTCCGCGAAACTGTGGTTTGCGCTTTTCCACGAAGGCCCGCACGCCTTCCTTCAGGTCCTCGGAAACCGCACAGTTGCCGACGCCGATACCCTCCTGCGTGAGCTGCTCCGAGATCGTGTTGCCCAAAGCTTGATTCATCAGCCGCTTGGATTGCGCGATGGAGATCGACGGTGCGAGCGCGAGCCGCTTGAGGATCTCTTCCGTCCTCGCATCCAATTCCGCGTCCGGGACCACCCAATTCACCAAACCGATGCGTAGCGCTTCCTGCGCATCGAAGCGGTCACCGAAGAACGCAAGTTGCTTGGCAACCTTGACTCCCACCGTGCGCGGCAGGTGGTAGGTCGTTGCCGCGTCGGGACAGAGCCCGAGGCCCACGTGCGCCAGCAGGAATTTCGCATTATCGGAAGCGATCGTGAGGTCGGAGCCCGCTACCAGGGAGAGTGCCGCGCCGGCAGAGAATCCGCGAACGCTGCATACCACCGCCTTCGGCATGCGCTCGAGGATCACCCACAGCGGCGCGGCGTCAAACGAGCGCTGTTCGAAATTCGAGCGCTTAAGCTCAGCCGGCTGGTCGATCACCGGCATGAAGCCCTTGACGTCGCCGCCGGCCATGAAGTGTTCGCCCGCCCCGGTAATCGAGAGGCACCGGACATCGGGGTCATTTTCGATGCGTCGGCAAAAATCCAGCATTTCCTGGATCATAGGCCCGGTCATGGCGTTGCGTGCCTCCGGTCGATTGAACCTCATGCGGGCGATGCCCTCGGCTACACTGCAGATCAGGTCCTGGCTCATGGGTCGTTCTCCGGATTGGGCGCGCTGATTCGCTGCGCGATTGTGTGATCTCGGCGCGAGCCGCTCTTCCAGTAGCGCTCGCGAAGTAGCCGTTTCAGCAGCTTTCCGGTGGGCAGGCGCGGCAGCGAATCCACGAAATCATAGGAGCGGGGCTGCTTGATTGCCGACAGACGGTCCGAAAGCCAGGTCCGTAGCTCGCCTTCGAGCTCCGGGGTCGGGGCCACGCCGGGCATGAGCTGCACGACCGCTTTGACCTCCTCCCCGAAATCGGCGTTGGGCACGCCCAATACCGCCGCATCGAACACCTTCGGATGGGTCACCAGCAGGTTTTCCGCCTCTTGCGGATAGATATTGACGCCGCCCGAGATGATGACGTTGTCCTTGCGGTCCGTGAGAAAAAGGTACCCTTCGCTGTCGACGTAGCCCACGTCGCCGATGGCGCTCCAACCCTTGCTGTTGCGCGCCTTGCCGGTCTTCTCCGGATCGTTGTGATAGACGAAAGGCGTGCCGCCTTCGAAATAAACCACGCCCGGCTCGCCGGCGGGGAGTTCTCGTTCGCCGGTATCATCCATGATGTGGATCGGTCCGCGCACCGAGCGGCCCACCGAGCCCTTGCGCTTCAGCCACTCCTCGGCCGTGATGACGCACAGTCCGTTGCTCTCCGTGCCGGCGTAATACTCCTCGACGATCGGACCCAGCCACTCGATCATGCGCTCCTTCACGTCGATCGGACACGGCGCCGCGGCGTGAATCACCCGCTCCAATGAGCTGAGATCATATTTCGCGCGAACCGGCTGCGGCAGCTTCAACAGGCGCACGAACATCGTCGGCACGCATTGCACATGCGTGACGCGATGGCGCTCGATGGCCGCCAGCATGTCTTCCGCATCGAACTGCTGCATGACGACACTGGTGCCGCCCACGCAATGGAGCGCGATGTTCCATTTTAGCGGCGCGGTATGGTAGAGCGGCGCGGTCGATAGATAGACCGAGTGCTCACGAAGTCCGTGCGTCGGTATCAACGTTTTGAGAATTCCGGTCAATTCGCCGAGCGGCAGGCCGGCCAGAGGCGGCTTGATGCCCTTCGGAACACCGGTGGTTCCCGAGGAATAGAGCATGAAATTGCCCTGCACTTCGCCGGGTAGCGGATCGTCGTTCTGGCCGTCTACGAGCGCCTCGTAGGGCTGCACGCCCTCGATTGCGCCGTCCATCATCAATATGTGCCGCACGCCTCGTGCGAGCGGAATCAGCGGCGCGATCTTTCCCGCGAAGGCGTGCGAGGTCACCAGAATACTCGCGCCGCTGTCGTTCAGAATATGCGCCAATTCGGGCGGCGTCAGATGCGTGCTGAGCGTCGTCAGATACAGGCCGTTGTTCTGCGTCGCCCAGACCGGCTCGAAGAACCGAAGATGATTCTCGAGCAGAATCGCGACGCCATCGCCGATCTTGGCTCCCAGGTCGCGAATGCATCGCGACACGCGATTGGATCGCGAATTGAGCTCGCCGTAGGAAAGGGTCCTGCCACTCGCCGCCATCACGACCGCCGGCTTCGCCGGACATGTCGCGGCATACCGCCGCGGATGCATTCGGCCGGTATCGCTTGCGCTCATCAGCCTTCTCTATTTGCCCTGAAAGTTCGGCGGGCGGCGCTCGAAGAATGCCTTCAGGCCATCCTTGACGTCGGCCGTGTGCAGCGCCCGGCTGCCGTAGAGCTCCGCTTCCATCTCACCCTGTTCAGCCAAAGAATTGCGGAAAGAGGCATACATGAGCTTCTTGATCAGGCCGTAACCGATAGTTGGGCCTTTGCAGAGCCGATCGACGAGCTTCTGCGTTTCCTCTTGAAGCTTATCTTCCGGCACGACGAAGTTAACGAGACCGAACTCCTTCGCTTGCGGTGCGTATACACGCTCACCGAGCAGTGCCATTTCCAGAGACCTGCGCAGGCCGATGTGGCGCGGCAGGAAATATGTCAACAACCCGTCGTTGCTGCCGCCATGAAGGATGTGGGCAGCCCAATAGAACGAGGTGTCGGCGGCGATCACCAGGTCGCAGGCCGCAATCAAGCCGACGGCAGCACCCGCGACGCCGCCTTGGACGCTCGCCACGACCGGTTTGTCGAGCCGCTGCATGACCCGTGCCATGTGTACGTAATCCCAGATCGGCACCTCGCCTTGGCGGGTGCGCTCGGCATCGGTCAGCTGATCGAAGTGGACGATGGTCGACAGATCGCCGCCCGCCATGAAGTGCTTGCCGTTGCCGTTGAGAAGTACGCAGCGAATCTCGGGTTTGCGTTCCACCTCATAGAGAAAATCTCGCATCATTCCGTTCTGGTCGGGATGCATGGCGTTCGCCTTATCCGGACGGTTGAACGTGATCGTCGCAAGCGGGCCTTCCATTCGGAAGATAGGATGGTTCTCGAAAGCAGGCTTGGTCATGACCTCTCCCTTGGTTGCGCGCATGATGGTTCCATGGCCCACCGCATCATAGCCCATCGGGTGGATCGCTGGCATATCATGCGCTGGCACATTGATGTATTATGGCACAATGAATGACCTGGCACGACTGGTGGCGATCGAGGACATCAAGCAGCTCAAGGCGCGCTACTATCGCTTCCTCGATACCCACGACTGGGAGGCCTTCCGATCTCTCTGGACACACGATGCGGTCATGGATATGAATTTTCCCGACCGGATACTCACCAGTGAAGAGGGGATCTACCGGGGCCCGGATGCGATCACGGCGTTCGCCATGAAGGCGGTCGGCAAGGCCACGGCGATCGACCACGCGCTGATGCCGGAGATCGAGATTCTCAGTTCGACCACCGCTCGCGCCATCTGGGTGCAGGAGGATCGCGTATTCTGGCCTGAGGGTCATCCCAATAAATCTCTGCACGGGTTCGGGCACGAGCACGAGACGTACGAGGCAATTGACGGAAAGTGGCGGATCAAGAGCACCAAGCTCGTGCGTCTGAAGACCGATATCGAGCGCAATTAGCTGCACGAGTAACGCCGCGCGGCGGGACGCAGCGGAGCGCGCCGCAATGACAGCGCCAGGGCGCCCACCGGCAGTCGACACGCGTTGGCTTGCCCGGCTGCGCGAGGAAATCATCGATCCCACACTGCCGATCATCGATTGCCATCATCACCTTTGGGATCTCGCCGGCTACCGATATTTCCTCGACGATCTGCTCGCCGATCTCGAAACCGGCCACAACATCGAGGCGACGGTTTTCGTCCAGTGCGGCTATGCCTACTTCGCTGAGGGACCGCAGGAGCTGCGCCCGATTGGCGAAACGCAGCGCATCGCCGCGATTGCGCAAGCGGCGCGGCCCCGTAGCCGCCGCCGCATAGCAGCGGCCATCGTCGGATTTGCCGATCTGCAGCTCGCCGAAGGCGTGGATGCGGTGCTCGAAGCGCATATCGCCGCCGCCGGCGGTAGCTTTCGCGGCATCCGGATGATTTCCGCGCTTGACGGGGCGGTCACGCGCCATCTGCTGCCGCCGCCGCCGGCGAACCTGCTGGCGGACCGTGCTTTCCGCGCCGGATTCGCCCGTCTCTCCCGATTCGATCTGTCGTTCGACGCGTGGCTTTACCACCCTCAGATTCCGGAGCTCGCGGATCTCGCAGGCGCTTTTCCCGGAACGCCCATCGTGCTGAACCACATGGGCGGTGTCCTCGGGATCGGTCCCTACAAGAGCAAGGGCGACGCCGTTTTTCAGTCCTGGCGTCAGAGCATCGTTGAACTCGCCCGACACTGCAATGTGCATGCGAAGCTTGGCGGTGTGGGACTCTCGGTGAGCGGACGTGACTATCACCTGGCTCCGCTTCCAGCCTCTTCCGGTGAGCTTGCCAACGATTGGCGCCCCTACGTCGACACCTGCATCGAGGCTTTCGGTGTGAATCGCTGCATGTTCGAGAGCAATTTTCCGATCGACAAGGCGGCGTGCTCCTATGCCGTGCTATGGAATGCGTTGAAACGCCTCGCGGCGGGCGCCTCTGCGGGCGAAAAGGCCGCGCTGTTCCGGGACAACGCGCGGCGCTTCTATCGATTGCTTTGACCGCGTGTCACTTATGGCTGACAATACGCATGCACACTACGGCGGTGATGGGCGATGCCGCTGATGTCATCAGCGAGGATAGCGGCACGATTTTCGCGAACATCGCGCACGCTTATGATGTGGCGCGCGCCATCTAGCGCGATGGAGCGATGCAGGCCTTCGAGGACGCGAAATAGCGATGGCGGACAGAATCGGCATCATCGGCACCGGTATCATGGGCGGAACAATGGCCAGGCGTCTGCTCGCCTGCGGCTTCGATGTCGCCGTGTTCGACGCCAATCTCCAAGCGATGGCCCCTCTGGCGGATCTCGGAGCCGTCTTGGAGTCGGGCCCGCGCGGAGTAGCCGACCGCTCGGATATTGTGCTTTGTTCTCTGCCCTCGGCGGAAATCAGCATCGCAGTCGCGCAAGCGGTTGCCGGCGCCGAGCGCCCGAAGGTCCATATCGAGACTTCCACGATCGGCAGACTAGCAATTACCAGGATATCCGAGCTACTGGCCCCATCCGGCATCATGACCATCGACGCGCCCGTCAGCGGCGGCTCATTTGCGATTGCCGAGGGAAAACTCACGGCCTTCCTCGCCGGCCCTGCCGCGGCAATCGCGCGGGCCAAACCATTGATCGACGCATTGTCATCGACCGTCTTTGAGCTCGGTGCCGATGTCGGGCGTGCTCAGCTTTGTAAAATCATAAACAATGGCGTCGGTTTGGCGGGACTCGTGGCCGCTTGCGAAGGCTTGGCGCTCGCGCAAAGAGCCGGCATCGGGATGCCGCTGATGCTCGATATCCTGAATTCCGGCAGCGGATCGAATTGGGCGACGCGTCAGATGCTGCCGAACACGCTGCTCGCGGGACGTCCTTCGGGGCCAATCTCGATCACCGTCAAAGATCTGGGATTTTATCTTGCCGAGGCGGAAATGCTCGGCGGGGCGCTGCCCGTGTCTCGCGATTTGATGGCACGATTGCAAAGCATCGTGGCGCAGGGTGATCCGCAGCGCGATACCACGGCCTTGTTTTCCTATTTCGCGGAATTCGCCAATTCGACCTAAACGAAGACGGCCAGCGCTTAAGTACAGGGCTTCGTTGTGTCGCGGCCTTCAGAATGCTCCCGCGTGGATATTGAGAACCTGGCCCGTCATGCATCGAGCTTCTTCACTGGCAAGGAACACCGCGGTCGCGGCGATTTCCTTCGGCGAGATGAGCCCCAGAACTTGCGTTGCCTCGACCATGGCTCTGATGTTCGGATCCTCCATCATCTTCTGTATGCGGCCGGATGAGACCGCCGCCGGAGCGATTGCATTCACCCGGATCTTCTTGGTCGCATATTCCTTGGCCAGGGTCCGCGTTAACGTCACCACCGCCCCCTTCGCCGAGGAGTAGGCGTCGCGCCCCGGAGACCCCACCACACCGGCGTGCGACGCCATGTTGATGATGGCACCGCCACCTGCGGCAATGAGGTGCGGAATGGCGAAGCGGTTGCAAAGGAAGGTCCCGTAAACGTCCAGCTTCATAACCCGCCAGAACTCTTCCAGCGCGACATCGACGACCGAACCATCCTTGTTCGACGAGCCGCCCGCGTTGCTGAAAAGGACGTTCAAACTGCCGTAGTGCCTGACCGTCTGATCGATCGCAACGGCGATGCTTGCCTCCTCGGTGACATCGGTCTGGATGAAAATCGCCTCCCCTCCGAGCACCCTTATGCCATTGACGACCTCCTCCCCCTCTGCAGTCCGCCGGCCGGCCACCACGACCCGAGCGCCTTCCGCGGCGAACAGCTCCGCAGCGGCGCGTCCGATGCCGGAGGTCGCGCCCGCCACAAAGGCAGTCTTTCCCACGAGTCTGTTCATGGAGGGAATTTCAATTCATCTGCGGCCGCGCAGGTCTAGAATCCAACGGCGTTCTGACCCTTGGTGGACATCAGCGAACGCGCCTCATCGGGCGTCGCAATCTCGATCGACAACTCCTCGAGGATGCGCCGGATTTTCGCTACCTGTTCCGCATTCGACTCGGCGAGGCGGCCGCGACCCGCGTATAGGCAGTCCTCGAGACCTACGCGTACCGACCCACCGAGCAGAGCAGACAGGGTAACCATCGGCATCTGATGCCGGCCGGCGCCGAGGGCCGAAAATAAATAGTCACGGCCAAAAAGCCGGTCTGCCGCGGCCTTCATTGCCATCAGATTCTCCGGTTCGGCGCCGATTCCTCCTAATATTCCGAAAACACCTTGGATGAGAAAGGGCGGTTCGACGAATTTACGATCGGCGAAATGTGCCAGATTGTATACGTGCGACATGTCGTAGCATTCGAATTCGAATCGCGTACCCTGAGCACCGAGTTCTCGAATGCCGCGCTCCATTTGCGCGAACGTATTGGATAGGATGAAATCCCGCGTGCCCTCCAGGTAAGGCCTCTCCCAATCGTATTTCCATTCCTTTACCTTGGCGCCCGCGCCCGAAATATTGAAGTTCAGGGAGCCCATATTCATGGAGGCGATCTCGGGCTTCGCCCATTTGGCGGGCGCCAGACGTTGATCGAGAGTCATGCCCAGTCCGCCACCGGTGGTGATATTGATAATCGCGTCGGTGGCTGCCTTGATCACCGGCAGAAATTGCTCGAACAACTCCGGCGACTGGTCGGGGCGACCGGTGATCGGATCGCGCGCGTGTAAATGAATCATCGCGGCCCCCGCCCGCGCAGCGGCGATTGCCTCAGCCGCGATCTGCGCGGGGGTGATCGGCAGATGAGGCGACATACTGGGAGTGTGAATTGACCCAGTAACGGCACACGTGATAATCGCCTTGTCGGACCGCATCATGGTGGCGTTCTCCTTCTCGCTGGTAGCGTGACACGCGTAGCTTTCATGCCATGCGCAGTATCGGCTTCACCGTGACCCCGGATTCAGAATCCGCGACGGCCTTGTTGATCTGCTCGAACGGATAAAACTTGACCAGCCGATCGAACGGCAGCTCCCCTTCCATGAACTTGTCCACCAAGAACGGGATGAACACATGCGGATCCGCGTCGCCCTCGATGATTCCCATGACCGTGCGTCCCGAAAACGTCTGGAGGATATTCACGGTCAAAGTAGCGTCGGGCTTGGCGACGCCCAATATCGCGCAAATGCCGCGCGAGCGAACGACCTGCGTCGCCTGCGCCATGACGGACGGGATACCGGCGGCTTCAATGACGTACTTCATGCCGCCCATGCCGGTCAAGCGTCGCACGGGGTCCTCCTTGGAAGCGTCGATGGTCAGCGTGGCGCCGAGGCTCTTTGCCAGTTCGAGACGCGAAGGAACCCTATCGACGGCGACGATGGGATCGCAGCCGGCGATCCTGGCGCCCATCAGTGCCGCCAAACCGACGCCGCCGCAACCGAACAGCGCGAACGAAGATCCTCGTTCGGGCTTCAGAACATTGAGAACGGCCCCGGCGCCCGTCTGAATTCCGCAGCCCAGAGGTCCGAGCATTTCAAGCGGCGCATCCTTGCGCACCTTCACTGTGTTGCGCTTGTGAGCCAGCGCATAAGTCGCGAATGAGGATTGGCCGAAGAAACAGCCGCCGACGGGGCCTGAAGACGCATGCAGCGTTTCCGAGCCGTCGGGCCTTCGACCGTTTAGATTGCGCGCGAAGAAATTGTCGCAATAAGCCACGTGACCCGCTGCGCAGTTCGCGCACTCGCCGCAGCTATTGAACGACAATACGACATGATCGCCCGGCACGACATGAGTGACATCTGCGCCGACGGCTTCGACGATCCCGGCGCCTTCGTGACCGAGCACGACGGGCGGCGGAGGCGGGAAGTGAAAATGCATGGCCGTGATGTCCGAATGGCACAACCCGGTAGCCACGATTCTGACCAAGACCTCATCCGGTAGCGGAGCCTCGAGCGTCAAACTCTCTTGCAGGAAAGGACCCCCGGGATGGCGGACTACAGCTGCTCGAACTTCCATCACGACTCCTTGGGCTATCGCGGGTCAAACCGCAAAATGTTCCGGTGATTGCGCCAGCAGCCCGCCGTCGACGACCAGAGCGTGGCCGGTGATCGCGCGGGATTCTTCACTTGCCAGGAACAGCGCGGGACCCGCGCAATCCTCCGCATGCGTCCACCGCTTCAGGGGCGCCAGATTGGCGAGCTTTTCCCGCAATCCCGGGTCGGTTCCGATCGCCTCGCTGATCATGTCGGTGTCGACGGGTCCCGGGCAGATGGCATTGACTCGAATGCCGAAGGGTCCCCATTCGCACGCGAAGGATTTCGTGATGCTGACGAGGGCCGCCTTGGATGCTGCGTAAGGCGCGCCCAACGGAACGCCATTCAGCCCGCGGATGCTGGCCACCATGATCACGCTACCGGAGCGCCGCGCCAGAAGGTGCGGAGCGAGAGCTTGCAAGAGAGTAAGCGGCCCCTCGAGATTCGTTGCTTGAACCGCACGCCACTCTTCCGGGCTCACGTCGCGCAACGGTCCGAACGGACCGCTCATGGCGGCGTTGCTGACCACCACATCGATCGCGCCGAAGCCGTCAAGAGCGGCGTCGACGAGATGCAATACTTGATCGCGGTCGCTCATATCGGTCGGAATCACCAATGCCTTACGACCTAGTTTCTCGATCCTGGCCTTGACCTCTTCGAGCTGCGACACGCTGCGCGCGGCCAATGCAACGTCGGCGCCCGCCTGGGCAAATTTCACGGCGATCGAGGCACCGATGCCGCGACCTGCCCCTGTCACCAATGCATGACGCCCCTCAAGCAATCCCGCCACGGCTAACCCCCAATATCCTGCGCTCCCTAGCGCACTATCCCGCGTTCACGCAACCCCTTGATCTCGCCGGCCGAGAGCCCGAGCTCCGCCAGCACTTCGTCGGTGTGCTCGCCCGGCAGCGGCGCGTGGCGGCGTCTTGCGCTCGCTGATGCCGTCAATCGGACGAGTGGACCCAGCTGCCGCACTTCGCCGAACTGAGGGTGCTGAGCGCTGTAGACGGTACCTAGCCGCTGCAGCTCGGGATCGCCGAGGTTATCCCGTTCACCGTTGTCACGACAGATTTCCACCCAGACGTCGGCTGCCTCGAGCGCCGGCACCAGCGCATCGAGCCGGCGCTTCCGAATCTCCGCGGCGATGACGCGCCCGACATCGGCATCCCATTTCGCGAGCGGCGCCGTGACGCGCTGCGCGAGATCCAACACGCCCAGAAAGCGCCGCGCCATCGGGGCATCGCGTGCGGCAATCGCCAGCCAGCCATCCGCGGCCTCATAGAGCTGCTCTGCCGGGTGGTAGCCCGTTTGCTCCTGATTCAGCGGCGCCGCGCCAACAAATTGGCCGTCGCTCCGCTGGATGAGCTCCGAGAGCAGGAACAGACCCGCGTTCAGGAGACCGGCGCCGACCGCCGCGCCGCCGCCCGTTGCGCGCGCGCTCATAAAGGTACTGCAGTACCGCAACTTCACCGAGCAGGCCCGCCGCGAAATCCACCATGGTGGTGCGATTCCACAGCGGTGGATTGCCCACGCCGCCCGCGCGCCAGTCATGACCGCACAAGGCCTGGAAGCACATGTCGAAGCCGGCCCCCTCAGCCCGCGGCCCGGTGCTACCGTAGGCTGCGCTTTCGAGCACGATGAGATCCGGCTTCAGGGCATGCAGCGTCTTCGGGTCGATGCCGAGCCGGGCTGACACTCCGGGCCGGAAATTGTTCGTGACCACGTCCGCCGCGACGCAGAGCTTCCGGGCGATCTCGAGTCCTTCCGGCAGCTTGAGGTTCATCGAGATTGCGCGCTTGCCGCGATTGACCGCCGTGAACGACCGGAACACGCTGCGACCGGGATCGCCCGTCAACAACTCGACCTTGACCACGTCGGCCCCGAGATCGGACAAAAGCGCGGACGAAAAGGGCCCGGCGACGTAAGTGCCGAAATCAACGACCTTGACGCCGCTCAAAGGAGCCGGTGCGCCCGGCGAGACCGCCTTGCGTCGCGCGGGAGACGTGTGCCCATAGACCGGGTGACCGATGTGACGTACGCCGTCCGGCTCACGCACGATGACGGCGTTGTGCTCGACCTGCGGATCGTCCCAGCACGCGCCCGGCGCAAGCACCGGCTCGGCGGGCAGCCCCGCCGCCCAGATCGCTTCGAGGAGCTCCGCGCTCCTGAAATTCGCGACGTGCTTCGCCAACACGTCGATATCGCCGAAGAAGTGCTTGCCGTCCGCCGTCGGCTTCGGCATGCCGCTGTCATTGATGTCGACCGTCGGATCGTCGATCTTTAGAATCCGGTAGAGCCGACCCTTCGACCCCGCCGAGCCGAGGACCACCTGAACCCAGACGCCATCGGAGCATTTGAAGATCAGCGGCCAGGGGTCTTTCGGCATCACGAAATTCGCCGCCGGAGTGGCCCTTTCGGCTTCACACCAGAGCTGCATCGCCCAAGTCATCGCGCCTTCAAAGAGCGACGTGGCGACGACTTGGCCCACGCCGGTCGACTCGCGCTGCAGGAGCGCCGCAAAAACTCCCGCCAGACCGTGCAGGGCCGCGCCATAGTTCGAGGGCTCGAAGCTCATGAGCGAGGGACGGCGGGAATAGTGCTCGAAAGACAGTCCGCTGCGCGCCTGCACGAGTATATCGGTCGCGGGGCGCCCAGCATGCCGCGAGCCTGCCGGATACCCCTCGATGTTCAGAACAATCAGTCGCGCGTGCCTCGCTTGCAGCGCCGCGGCGTCCTCGCGCCGCCTCGCGCCCGGATAATCCTCCCCCCCGATGAGACACACATCGGCAGTCTCGAGCAGCGTCTCGAGTCGGTCCCGCGAGCCGTCGCCATCCCGAAGGATCGTTGACCCTCGTCTCCATACCTCGTAAGCGGGGTAGACCCCGTAGAAAGGATCGCCCGCCGGCGGCTCCAGGCGCGTGATGTCGGCGCCGCTCTCGCACAGGAACTTCGTGACCAGCGCCGCCGCCATGCCGACGCCGAGGTCAATCACATTCAAGCCGCGAACACCGGTATCCGATTTCACCAACTTCGGCCTCCTTGGGCGGTAGGCGATTCCGATAGCCTGCGCTAAGTATGCTAGCTTACCTCTTTGCCGGCCGCAAACAAATAGCGAGAGGCGCTGCCGTGATGATGTCCCGGCGCCATGCTCAGCCAACATCAGAGCGTGGGCGCGGCCGACGCCCTGCCCGCCGCCGGTCACGAGGGCGACCCGCCCCTCTCACGGGTTCGCGATTAGACGTCTCGATCCGGACTGCGCATGGAAGCTGCCGCCATCACATCATCCATTGGCCGCCGTTGACGCTGTAGATTTGGCCCGTGATAGCCCTCGACTCCTCATACGTAAGGAACGCGGCCAGCGCGGCCACTTCGTGCATGTCGACGAGACGGCCGATCGGTATCTGTGCGATGACGGTGCGAACGTCAACGATTCGGTGCTTCTTGTAGACCTCGCTGTTCGGATCCAGCATCTGCCGGATCTCCGGCGTCATGATTCCCCCCGGCGAGACACAGTTGACCGTGATGTTGTATTTGGCGAATTCAAAGGCGAGCCCGGTGGTAAGTCCGTTCACACCGCCCTTGGCGGCGTTGTATCCAGCATGGGAATAAAGCCCCGTGTGCACGGAATCGGCGCTGATGTTGACGACGCGCCCGTATTTTTGTTCGATCATGTGCGGTAGAACAGCGCGCGTACACCAAATTGTAGTCCACAGGTTGCGGTTGATCGTCTCGCGCAGGGTGTCGGGAGTGTGCTCCAGGAAGGGTCGAATCAACCCGCCGCCGGCGTTGTTGATCAAGACATCGATCCGGCCCCAACGGTCGAGCGCCATTTTGACGGTAGCGTCCGCTCCTTCTTCACGGCTCAAATCCTGCTCGATCCACGCAACGTCCGGAGCCCCGGCATCCAGCGCATTGGCCGCCACCTGGGGCAAGCCCTCGCCATTCACATCCGCAAGCAGGAGCGATGCGCCATCCGCCGCGAAGCGCTCAACCAATGCGACACCAAGTCCGCGCGCGGCTCCTGTGAGGATCGCGACCTGCGAAGTCAACTTCTTCGTCACCGCAGCTCCGTTGGCGACCGAACCGCCCTATGCTCCCATCAGTGAACGGGCGCCCCGCCAGCGAACGGCGCTCCCGCTAGTGTGCGAGTATACGATAAGTTACCGATCCAGATAAGTACGCGTGGTTCCGACCTGGCAAATCCCTCGAGTCTCGCGAAATCGCGCAGCACTGGGCGGCGCGCCGGACCCGTCACGCATGGAAAATCGCTGCTGAATGATAGCCTTAGCAAGGCCAGCGCGCTCGGAGCTTCGGCAGCATCGCGCCGGCGAACTGGTGCAAAATATGGCATGTACAAGGCGTTACGCTTATGAGAATTCCCGCTTTTTCGGGCGCATTGCTCCTGCTGGTCACGATGAGCGCACAGGCCGAGGATCACGGCGTGCATCTTGTGAAGACCTCGATTCCCATGCCGGATGGGGTGCAATTGGCAGCGACGCTGTATATGCCTGCGGATCTGCAGCCGGGGCAGCGTGTCCCCGTGCTGCTCGAGTACCTGCCTTATCGCAAAGACGATGACGACGCGGTGAGCGACTACGGCCACCATGCGTACTTCGCCCGCCATGGCTATGTCGGTGCCAGAGTGGACATTCGGGGCTTTGGCAACAGCGGCGGCGTGCAACCGCCGCGCGAATACTCGGCGCAGGAGCAGGAAGACGGCGAACGTGTCATCGCGTGGCTCGCACGGCAGCGCTGGTCGAACGGCAAGGTCGGCATGCTCGGCATCTCCTGGGGGGGCTTCAACTCGATCCAGATGGCCATGCGCCGACCGCCGGCGTTGAAGGCAATTCTCGCCGTCGCCGCCACCGAGGCGCTCTTCACGGAAGACGTGCACTACATGGATGGCATCATGCACGTCGATGAATTTGAGGTATCCATGGACCTCGATCAGGGGCGCAGCGGCGCGCCGGAGTTTCCGCTCGATGAGGACACGCTCGCGAAGCGCATGGACTCGACCCCATGGTCGCTCGATTACTTCAGACATCAGCGAAATGGCGCCTTTTGGCGCGCTCCCATTCGGCGGTTGCAAGACATCCAAATACCCTGCTTTCTGATCGGAGGGCTGCAGGACGGTTACCGAAACAGCGTCGTACGCATGCTCGAGCAGGTGCCGGCACCCGTCCATGCGTGGGTGGGTCCTTGGAATCACGACTTCCCGAACGAGAGCATCTATGGCCCGCGCGCCGAGTGGCGCGACCAAGCCGTGCGCTGGTTCGATCATTGGCTGAAGGGCATCGATAATGGCGTCGAGCACGATCCGCGGGTGGTCTTCTATCAGCAGCAGGGCCATCCTCCGGGCGCCGAGCCGCAAGATGTCCCGGGTGAATGGCGCGCCGAGTCTTGGCCGCCGGCGGGACTTAAGTCGGTCTCATGGTTTCTGGCGCCTAATCATCAGCTCACGCCGGCCCCTGCCGCCGCCGCAACCGATCACCTGCGCTACGTACCCTCGGCGGGCGTGGAGGCCGGCTTTTGGTGGGGTGAGTTGTTGGGTGATCAGAGACCCGTCGATGCCTATAGCCTGACCTATGACAGCGCGCCGCTCGAGGAGGACGTGGCGATGCTGGGACGTGCGCACGTGCGCCTGTTGGCCTCGGCGGATGCACCTCTGGCCGATTGGTTCGTGCGTCTGGAGGATGTCGCCCAGGATGGGCGCGTGACCGCAATCACCGGCGCCGGTTTGAACGGCGCTCAGCGGCAGTCGACAGATCGGCCCGAGCCGCTGGTGCCAGGTACCGAATATCGGCTCGACATCGACCTGTATTTGAGTTCCTGGGTGTGGACGCGCGGCCATCGTATTCGTGTCGCCGTCGCGAACGCTCAATGGCCGATGCTTTGGCCGACCCCTTACCCGATGACCACGACGTTGCGCTTGGGCGGCACGGAAGGGTCCTCGATCGCGCTGCCCATCGTACCTGTTCACGGCCCCTCCGCGCCGCCCTTCGCGCAGCCGGAGCTGGTGGAGAAGCCATCGCAGATTACGACGACAGGAGACTACGCGTGGCCCGGCACCTGGACTCTGGAGCGCGACGAGGCAACTGGACGGAGCACCGTCACCTGGCGCGGAACCTCCGCGCTGCACTTCCCGTGGGGTTCATACGATCATCACGAACAGCTCATCTACCGTGTGGACGACGCCCATCCGGCGGATTCCGCCGTCGAGGGCGACGGCGAGAGTGTCGAGAAGCTGGCGGATCGCGTCCTCACGTACCGCGGACATCTTCGGTTCACCAGCGATGCAACGACTTTTCACTACGCCTACACACGCGAGCTGCTGCGCGACGGGTCAGTCGTGCGCACACGCAGCTGGCACGAGGACATTCCGCGAGACCTGCAGTAGCTCTGCACGGACGCGGGCGCCGGGGATCCCGTTTTCCCCTCGTCAAAAAGCAGGGTTCGTCGCAAGCTCGAACACACTATGTCCAGCGCCGCCGCGAAAACGTGCGCCGGTTCACACGCGGTTTGTGCCGTAAATCTCGTTCATCCGCCTACATGTAGGAATTCTCTCACAAGTCCTACAGCCGGGACGCAATTGTCAGTTTCGCGCAAGGTTCGGCCCATAGCGTCCGCTCATGACAACAACAATCTTAGCGGCTTCCGTCATGTGGCGCAGCAGGGTCAATCGCATGCGCGCCCATGGCTTCACGCTGGTCGAGGTGGTGATCACCATGGCCGTCGCGGCGATTCTCCTCTCGATCGCCGTGCCGTCATTTCGATATGTCACCAACTCCAATCGCATCGCCGGCGAGTCGAACGGGCTGGTCGGCGACCTGCAATTCGCGCGCGCCGAGGCGATCAAGGAAGGCCGCACGGTCACAGTCTGTGTCTCCACGGACGGCAACACCTGCGCCAACTCGGCCGCGTGGCAAAGCGGCTGGATCGTCTTTTCCGATCCCACGAACGTGGGCGTGCACGACCCCAGCGAGACGATCTTCCGCTTTCAAAAGACATTCTCGAGCACGGACACGTATGTGGCCTCGAACAATGTCTCGAGCATCACTTTCAACCGCGACGGCTACGCCGTCGGTATTCCCAACGGCACATTGATCACGCTGCATGATGCGTCGGATACCAGCGCCTGGACGCGATGCTTGTCGGTCAATTTGAGCGGCGAGATGACGACGGTAGTCGCCGGCATTACCTCGAACGGCGCGACCTGCACATGAGCGCTCGCGATCGCTTCGAAAGCCGCATCGCCGACCGTTCTAGAGGCTTTACGCTGATCGAAATCATGGTGGCACTGATCGTCACGTCGATCGGCCTGCTTGGCATTGCCAAGCTTCAGGCGCTCGCCTACGCGAGCACCGGATCGGCCGCCGTACGATCGCTGGTGGCGCTGCAAGCGGCAGGCCTTGCCGCCAGCATGCATGCCAATCGCAGCTACTGGGCCGCCGGCGCTGCGCCTTCGCCGTTTACGATCACGGGTACGGTCATCAGCGACGCGACTCTCAATTCGACTGCCACGGCTGCGACCTACTGCGCATCCGGAGGCGGTGGGGCCCCTTGCCCCACGGACGTGATGGCGGCCTTCGATTTGCACACGTACGCGACGGCACTTAACGCGATGCTCACCAACTCCAATCCGGTCACGACCGTCACCTGCACGCCTTCGGTTCCGGTGAACTGCACAATTCAGGTGACTTGGAACGAAAAGGCGGTATCGATCAATACCCAGGGCGTCGCCAACACCACGGAATCGACGTTCGCTCCCACTTACACGCTGTACGTAGAGCCCTAGCCATTCGCACCCCTCACACACCACCGCGGGCGCTGCCCCAACGGGGCTTCACGCTCATCGAGATCATGGTCGCATTGCTGATCGGGCTGTTCTTGCTCGGCGCGCTGCTGATCATCGTGCAGACCAACAAGCGGGTGTTCGTGAATCAGAATCAGCTCGCGCAGTTGCAGGACGGCGAACGGATGGCGCTCACCGTCATATCGGACGTGCTCCAGTCGGCCGGTTATTTTCCTGATCCAACTACAAATACCTTGGCCATGACGCTCACCCAATCTCTGCCATTCGCGGTCGGCCAATCGGTTTACGGTGTGTCCTCGGGGACTCCGGCGGGCGATCAGCTCTACGTGCGCTATATGACCACCGGTGGCGACGGAATCCTGAACTGCAGCGGACAATCCAATCCGACCGGCGGCCCGAACACGCTGTACGTCAACCTGTTCCAGGTATTGAACGGCCAGCTCGTGTGCACCATGAACGGGACGCAGTACAACTTGGTGAGCGGCGTCACCAATATGACCATTCAGTACGGCGTCAAGGCGAACGCCGTCGCCCCGGGGAACAACGTCGACACCTACATGACCGCGTCCCAGGTCAACGCCGCGGGTCTCTGGGACAACGTTATTGCGGCGCTCGTGCAAGTGACGTTCACCAACCCGATGTATGTCCCGGGTCAGACCGGCCAGCCACCCACGGTCAGCATCCAACGTGTCATCAGTGTCATGAATCAGACGGGTCCAACGCTATGAGCGGCTATCGAGCGCGCTGCGCACAACGCGGGATGGTGTTGATATCGAGCCTGCTGCTGCTGCTCGTGGTCACCATTATCGCGCTCAGCATGTTTCGCAGTTTCGGTATTCAAGAAAAGATCGCCGGTAACATACGCGAAAAACAACGTGCGCTGTCCGCCGCAGTGTTGGCAGAAGAATACGCGGAAAATTGGCTCGACAACGGCGCCAATTCAACCTCGGCGGCCGTCGATTGCAGCAGTTTGCTCAACGCCAACGTGGGACAGGGTCAGATTTGCTCGAACAAGTTACCACTCGTGGTCGCCGACTTGACCAATGTGCCGTGGACGATCGCCGGGGTGCCCGTCGGCGTGGCCTACCTTCCGCTGACCATGCAGGTCAGCACGACTACCGCGGTGAGCGCTGCCAACCTCGCAAACCCCAGCTACTACGCGACGCCCACCTTTTACATCTCCGATATGGGTGCGTCGGCCGACCCGAATATCCCCGGTGAAATCTACCAGATCGATGCAGTCGGATATGGCGGCAACGCCACCACAGTAGCCGAGGTCGAGAGCACTTATGCCGTGTACACGAGCTCGAGCAACAGGACGTTATGATGAACATCAAACACGGGTGGGTCGCGTTGGGCGTACTGCTCTGCTCGCTGGCGGCGTCTGAGAGCCGGGCGCAAATCACTTTCAGCGAAGATTTCACGGGTGGAACGACCAGCAACAGCTGGTACTTCTTCAACGGAGCGTGTCTGACCGCGGGCACATCGTCAGTCACCACCAATCCCGGGACGATACCCGGATGCACGTCCGTATTATTGAGCTACTACGTCAATGCGGCAAACGCCGATCCCTACCTGGTCGGCGGCAACAACGGCTTCTTGGGATCGAGCACGCCGCCTGCGAGCCCCTCCGCGCAACCGGCGGATCCTGTCGGCAGCGGCGCCCTGCGTTTCACCAACGGCTCGGTGAACAGCGGCACCACCCACAGCTATGGACACAACGAGCGCGGCGCCATTCTCTCCACCAGCACGTTTCCAACGGGATCGGGATTGCAAGTCACGTTCAAGACCATCACCTACCACGGTGACTCCGGCGGCACCGGTGCCGATGGGGCGGACGGCATCAGCTTTTTCTTGCAAGACGGCAGCCAAGCGCCGGGACTGGGTGCCTTCGGCGGCAGTCTCGCCTACTCGTGCTCGAACTCCAACACGCCCCACGACGGTCTTGTGGACGGATACCTCGGCCTGGGAATCGACGAGTACGGCAACTTCTTGAACGGCACGAATCTCAACCCCGATTATACCGGCACCAATGTGGCCTCGGGAGACAATACCGCCTACGGCTACGGCTTCAAGCCCGACCGGATCGGGCTGCGAGGCGCCGGCAACGTTTCGTGGTCTTCTTTGACCGCCGCCTATGGCAGCAATCCAAATAACTCGGCCGCGCCCTATTATCCGACATCGCTCACGACCTCCTGCCTCAACGCAGGCGGCGTCTACAGCGCGCTCACCGGCAATTGCATCCAGATTTGTTCGGCCGGCTCCACCTACGACGCCGCGAACGGCCTTTGCAACAAAGCATGCGCCACCGGCGGCACCTACGTCGCCGGTACCGATACCTGTAACTCCTGCCCGAGCGGGACTTACAACTCGGGCAGCAACCTTTGCTTGAACACCACGAGCTGCGCAGCGGGGACTTATAACAGCACCACCAACACGTGCAATACCTGTCCGGCGGCCGGCTATGCGACAGGCACGTATAGCTCTAGCTCCGGGCTGTGCATTAACAGCTGTCCGACGGGCTACGCCTACAACTCCACCTCTCCGGGGTACTGCGTCCCGACGGGCGACACGTTCTCGACCAGCGCGGACGCCTACTGTCCGGCGAGCTACACCTACAGCTCGGGGTACTGCTACCCGAATGGCGACACGTTTTCGGCCAGCGCGGACGCCTACTGTCCGGCGGGTAACACCTACAGCGCACCCGGCTTCTGCTACCCCACAGGAGGGGTATTCAATGCGGCAGGATGGTACTGCCCGAGTGGAAACACCGTCACCACCAACGGTGCTCAATACGTCTGTTATCCGTCCTCCGGTGTCTATAGCGCCGGCTATTACTGTGCCAGTGGCAACACCGTCAGCGGGACATCCTGCTATCCGACCGGCGACGCCGTCAGCGGGAACTACTACTGTCCTTCGGGCAAGACCTTCAGCGGGACATCCTGCTATCCGACCGGCGACTCCATCAGCGGGAACTACTACTGTCCTTCTACACAGACCGTCAGCGGGGCGTACTGCTACCCGACCGGCGACTCCAACAGCGCGAACTACTACTGTGCTTCCGGCAAGACCATCAGCGGGACATCCTGCTATCCCAACGGCGACTCCATCGGCGGGAACTACTACTGTTCTTCTACCCAGACCGTCAGCGGGACGTACTGCTACCCGACCGGCGACTCCATCAGCGGGAACTACTACTGCGCTTCCGGCAAGACCGCGACCGGGACATCCTGCTACCCGACCGGTGACTTGTTCAACGGGACTTACTACTGTCCGTCCGGGGATGCTGCACCTACCGCAGCCACCAGCTCGGGAAAATGCTGTCCCTCCGCGTACCCTTACAGCACCAGCACCAGCAAATGCTCCAACGGCACTACGGCCGCTGTCGACACGGCGATGACCGCCGCGACGGCGATGCCCAACGCGACGGCGATGACCGCGGCGACCGCGATGACCGCCGCGACGGCAATGACCGCCGCGACCGCGATGACCGCCGCCACCGCCGCGCCCGCCGCCACCGCCGCGACCACCTCGACCCCTGCGCCCGCCGCCACCGCCGCGGCCCTCGCGACGTCCGTGACGCCGATTCAAACGGCGACGCAGAATCTCAGCCCGACGACGGTTGCGCCCGCGACGCTTTCGCCCGCGACGGGCAATGTCGACGCGCAGTACGCCGTGCAGAAGACATGCGCGACAGGGACTCTCTATAACTACAGCTCCGCAAGCGCGCCCACTTCCGCCGGACCCACGCTGCTCACCAATGCGCTGAATACCGCCGGCATCCTCGACTACGCGCCGATCACGGGCGCTTACAAGGAGCTCACCAGCTTCCAGATCGCGAACGAGAGCGCGCTGACGCGCGGTGCCGCGACCCCGATTTTCTACAATTTGAAAATCACGCAGAACGGTCTTTTGAGCTTCGCCTACAGCGTGAGCGGTGGAGCGTACTCCTACGTCATCAAGAATCAATCCATCACAGCCTCCAACGGTCCGCTGCCGGCGAGCTTTCGGGTGGGATTCGCCGGTTCGGACGGCGGTGCCAGCAACGTCCATGAGATCATGTGCTTCAAGGCGGCCTCGGCGGTTCAGTCGGGCAGCTCCGCGACCGTCAACGAGAAGGAATCGGCAAAGGTCCAGGCGGGCACTCAAGCCTATTTCGCCTACTACAATCCGAACGACTGGACCGGCACGGTGACCGGCAACAACTTGCTCGATAGCGCGGGCGTGATCAGCGTCAGTACCACCGCGAACTGGGATGCGTCGTGCGTGTTGAGCGGCACCGCGTCCGGTGCGCCGGCGAGCGGCGGCGGATGCGCCACGACCAACGCCAGCGGTCCGACGAGCGCGATGCCAGGGCCCACCAACCGGGTGATGCTCACCTGGGATACGGTCAATGGCGTCGGCATTCCCTTCCAGTGGTCGAGTCTGAACAGCGCGCAACAGGCGGCGCTCGATTTCGGCGATGGGACGACCACCAGCTTTCGATTGAACTATCTGCGCGGCGACACCAGCAACGAAATCAACTCTTCCGGAGCCGGTTTGTACCGCGCCCGCGACGCCATCCTCGGCGATATCGTGGATTCGAGCCCCACCTGGGTGGGGCCGCCCTCTTCCCCGTACACGATAACGTGGAAGGACCGTCTCTACCCGGGAGCGGCAATGCCGGAGAACAGCGGCACGCAGACGTATATACAGTTCACTGCCGCTGAGCAGACACGGCTCAACGTCGTGTATGCGGGCGCGAACGACGGCTTCGTGCACGGCTTCCGCGCCGGCAGTTTCGATGCCCTTGGCAATTTCGTTACGAGCGGCGCGACCCCCAATGATGGTCAGGAGGTACTCGCCTACATGCCGGGATCGAGCTTGGTGAGCAGTGCCTTTCCCTCGGCCACCGGCGGCTGCACCAACGATGCGAACACGCAAACGCTGGTACAAGGCATCCACGGTGTGACTCCTGCCGTCGGCTCGAACGCGGAGTGCGCGGAACCGGTCCTCGACTACTCGAATCCGCAATACGGACACAACTTCTTCGTGGATGCAACGCCCGGCTCGGGTGATTTGTTCTTTGGCGGTCAATGGCACAGCTGGCTCGTCGGGGGCCTCGGAATTGGTGGTGCGGCAATCTATGCGCTCGACGTGACGAACCCGTCCGCCGGCAACTTCACCGAAGGCAATGCCTCCTCCATCGTCATCGGCGAGTGGAACTCCGGATCGATCAGTTGCACCAATGTCGCCAGTTGCGGCAACAGTCTGGGCAATACCTTCGGGACGCCACAAATCCGCCGCCTCCATAACGGCAACTGGGGCGTGATCTTCGGCAACGGCTTCGGCAGCGCCTCGGGCGATGCCGGTATCTACGTGATGTCCATCGACAGCACGTCGGGCGCGCAGACGTTCTACTACATCAGCACCAACACCGCCGGCGGCAACGGCATCGGTTATGTGACACCCGCCGACTTGGACGGCGATCACATCACGGACTACGTTTATGCGGGGGACCTCAAGGGCAATGTGTGGCGGTTCGATCTGACCAGCGGTAACCCGAGCAACTGGGCCGCAGCAGGTGCGCCCCTGTTTACGACACAGGCCGGACAACCGATCACCTCTCAGCTGTTGGTCGTCTCCAGCATCATCAACGGCGGCTTGCCGCGCCTCTTCATCGAATTCGGCACCGGCGAGCGGACGCAGCTCACGAATCTGACGCCGGTGCAGTATGTGAGCGGCACGCAATCGATCTACGGCGTTTGGGACTGGAACCTCTCCGCCTGGAATACGCTGGAGCCGGGCTCAAGCTACTCGAATCTAGCCCCCACGCTCGCGGCGACCGGGCTCTCCTCACCGTTCACGCTGGGCGCCGGCAACTTGGCGGCGCAAACGCTGACCCCCAATACCTCAACCGGGGTGGTAGATGGCACGAACGTCGCAGTATGCTGGCAAGGCACAGCGACCTGCGGCGGCACGAATACCCAATTCGGTTGGTACGCGAACCTTCCGGGAGCATCCGAGCAGATCATTTTCAACCCGGTGTTCTTCCAGGGCGCGATCATCGTGAATTCCACGATCCCCGCCAATAACGTGGCTACCTCTTGTACCAGCAATCTGGATACCGGCTACACCTATGCGCTCGCTATTGCGAATGGGGGCGTGTTCACCAATACGTTCCCTACCTACACCAAGAACGGAACCTTGGTAACCGATGCGCTCGAGGCCGGCGTCGAGACGAATGCGACCGGCAGCGTCTACGTGGTCACCACGGCCCAGGGTACCGCCAACATCGTCTATCAAACGATTTCGGGCACCCCCGGGGCGCAGCGGCTCAATATTCCGTCAAACACCAAGGCGAAGCGCCTCACCTGGATCGAGCATCGATGATAGTTAGGAGTCGAAACGTATGCTGAAGCAATTCCCTCCATCGAAGAGAGCCTCGAGCGGCTTCACTTTGATCGAGATCATGATTACCGTGCTCATCGTCGCTGTCTTGGCCGCCGTTGCGACCGCGGGCTATAGGAGCCAGGTACAGAAGTCGCGGCGGACCGACGCGCGCAACGCGTTGCTCGACTTGGCGGGCCGGGAGGAAAAGCTGTTCAGCACCGTCAACGCCTACAGTCAGACCCCGTCCGACCTCGGCTACGGCGCGGTCGGCATCTCGTTCCCGATCACCGTGGGCAGCGGTTACTACACCGTGAGCGCGAGCGTTCCCAATCCGCCCGTCTCCTACGTGATCACGGCAACCGCCATCGGTACCCAAGCCAACGATACGCAGTGCGCCACGCTCAGCGTCGATCAAACCGGGTCACAGACCTCCACGGGTGGGGCGACGAGCTCGACTTGCTGGGGAAACTAGGCGTTTCAATCGATCGCTCGCGGGCATATGCTCAAGCGCCAGCTTCGGCGATGATACGGAGCCAAGGCCGCGAATCGCACCCGCGACGTGATGAACAACAAAACCAAAGACTACTTCTATTCGACCGCCGATGGTCTCAAGCTGTACTGCCGAATTTATCCGGCGCAGCAGCCAGGTCGGACTACGATACTGTGTCTGCCCGGCTTGACTCGAAACAGCCGCGACTTCGCTGCGCTTGCCAGGCGCCTCCAGCCGCGGCACGAAGTCTTGACGGCTGATCTACGCGGCCGCGGGCTCTCCGACCGAGATAGCGATCCCTCCCGCTATCAATTGCCAAATTACGTGCAGGACATCTGGTCGCTGCTGGACTCGCGCGGACTGAGCCGCGTCCTGGTGATTGGAACATCGCTGGGCGGACTCATCGGCATGGTCATGGCGGCTACGAGGCCGACCCACATCGCCGGCCTCGTGCTCAATGACATTGGTCCGGAGATCGATCCGACCGGCGTGCGGCGCATCGCCGGATATGCGGGTAAGCTGCCGCCGGTATCGTCCTGGACCGAGGCCGCCGCGCAGGCGAAGAGCGTTTATGGCCTTGCACTACCCAGCCTGACCGATGCGGAGTGGCTGGATTACGCGCGCTGCGGTTATCGCGAGAATGCGAGCGGCGTCCCCGTCCCCGACATGGATCCGAAAATCAGCGAGGCATTCAAGAATGCTTCCGCGGCCGCCCCCGACATGTGGCCTCTTTACGCGCTGCTGAAACGCGTCCCCATGCTGGTGATTCGGGGGGCGCAATCCGATCTCTTGAGCGCTGCGACCGTCGCACGCATGGTCCGTGAGAAGCCAGATCTCACGCATATCGAAGTGGCCGATCGCGGGCACACACCGTTGCTGAACGAGCCACAGTGCGTCGCGGCGATCGATGCCTTCGTTGCGCGACATGGGGAAGGTGGCTCGCATACAAGCTAGAGTGCGCTGTGAGCGCGCGATGCCAGGCGATGGATACCCCGGTCGGTCACAATCAGATCCATGGGAATGTCGTGGGGTTGCGGGAAGATGGTCGGCAACACCGAATCCTCGTATCCAAGGCCGATTGCATAGGGCCGCGGTCGCGCCGCGGCGAGCGTCCGATCGAAGTAGCCGCCTCCATACCCGAGGCGAAAACCGCATGGGTCAAACCCCACCAGCGGAACGAGGACCGCGTCGGGCATCACCACCGCTCGCTCCTTGGGAATCGGGATATCCCAGATCCCCTTCGTCATTGCGGCTCCCGGCTGCCATCTCCAAAACTCCACAGGGGCTGAACGCTCGACGACCACGGGAATTGCCGCGTCACCGCCCATCGCCAGGTGCCGCTTCGCGAGGCTTCGCACGTCGAATTCGCCACGCATCGGCCAGCAAAAGCCGAGCACTTGATAGTCCTTCAGATCGACCGCCTGAGCCAGCTGGACCATGGCGCGCTCGCACAGCGCTTGTCGTGTCTCCACCGAAAGAGCCATTCGACGCTGAATCAATTCCTCGCGCTTGCGCTTGCGCCAGTGTCGGATCTCTTCCCAGGTCGCCGAAGGCGCGGGAGTAACGTCGGTCGGCATCTATGCCCGGGTTCCGAGCCCATAGGCGAGATCAATATTGATTTCATGCGATCTCAGCATGTCGGCAAGATCTGCATGCTGATCCTCGCTCAGGTTTGCGGATTTTTCGGCATGTACTGCTGCTCGCTCCGGGCGCTCCAGCGGTACAAATCTTCATCCGCACAGTGAGGGCATTTGATCGCAGTCAATTGATCGTCGAGTTCCGTCAGCGCTTTGGCAGCCGGCGGTGTGGTCGCGATCGCGATGACTTTGCCGCACTTCTTACATAGCCAACCGACGTAGCGCTCGTCAGGCACCATCTGCTGCGGCGCCCTGACATCGACGTGGCGCAACGGCGCTGACACCGACGGTTTGTGTGATGACGCACCCCGACTTTTTGCTGGACGTTTGATCGCCATGGCCGCCCCTCCGCTGATGCAAGTATGTGAGAGCCTAGCGCGGCTGCAATGACTCCGCCAGCCCCGACCGAGGAGCGGAAACGTCATGTCGCCCCCATACGACATTCGCTCATTCGGGGTCGACATTCGGGATGCCTCGCCGAATTTCCGTCGAAAAGCTCTCGCTACCGTCGGCCGCCTTGGCCCGCTCGGTAATCCGTCCGCGCGCCCGCAGTTCTTCGAACGAATAACGCGAGGTAAGGCCGCCAATTCTATAAACGTATTCAGGCAGGTACCCTGTTAACAGGAGACTGTAGTTCAATGGCAGGTGACTCACGATGCGCTTCATCATGTGGTAGACCAGCGTCGTGCAGTTGGCGGTTATCGTGTTATAGAAGCGCGGCGCGTTTACGAGAGCGTTCGCCTGGTCGATGTAGGCGAGGAATAATGAGCGCATCGCCGACGCCGGCATTTGGATTCTGTATAAGTAATCGTCCTCCCCACGCACATTGGTCCGAACTCGAATCACGTCACGTTCGTCTGCAGCTATGATACTGAGTTCAAATTCCTTAAAGAATCCGCCAATCTCCGAAAAGCTTTCACCCTTTTGCGGGCGTATCTCCACCGAGAACACCACATAGTCAGCGTTATCGAAGCCGAATGACACCAACATGTGCGCGATCGCGGGAATGGTCCAGTACGACATGATCATGTCGACCGATCTGAGTCTGTCCAAGTCGTAGTGGCGCGTCTCCCAGCGCTGCGTGTAGTCACTGTCGCTGCGCCAATCGAAATTGCGCACATTGTGCAGCGTGACGTGATGACCGTCGACGACCCCGGACGTCATTTGAGCAACGTCGTCGGCCCAGATATGGTCGTTCGAGGGCGGGATGAGATGCCACCAGAGAAGTAAAACGGCAAATGCCGCCGAAAATATCCATAGACCTTGTGCGATACGCCTGCTCCACAGCGCGACCAGCACGGTAAAGCCCAGGACTACCCACAATGTCACTCCGGCTGTCTTCAGCCCGTGCTCACTCGGCAGTTGATACCACAGTGCGAAGACACCCCAGGTTGCGGCGACCACCACGATTAGGGTGATCAGCGCCAGTAGGGCAATTCTCAGAAGGCGCTGCCATGGACTCCCAAGCATCTGCTTTACTTCCCGATCGACTCTGTGCGAGCTTTCATGCTCAATCCGCTGCCGGTGGCCCCCTACCGAGGGATAGATTGCATCATGGGGATCTTGCTGGATGTCATCGCGGTCGCACTGATCGCTCTAGGTCTCGCGGGCGCGATCATACCCACGGTACCAGGTATTCCGATGATTTTTCTCGGCATCTGGTTGATCGCCGGTGTCGACCATTATCATCACCTGGGATACGGGTGGCTAATTTGCATTGCAGCTGTCGGCGCAGTTGGGCTGACCATCGATTTACTCGCGGGTGCTTTGGGCGTCAAGCGAGTGGGAGCCAGCAAGCAGGCAGTCTTGGGTGCCCTCTTCGGCACGGTAGTCGGACTATTTTTTGGGCTTCCCGGCTTGCTGCTCGGGCCCTTCCTCGGTGCAGTGCTGGGCGAGCTCGCCGCCGGCAGCAGCGTTCTTCGCTCGACGAACGTCGGCGTCAGCGCCTGGCTCGGTTTAATTTTCGGCGCGATTGTCAAACTGGTCTCGTCCGTGATGATGGTGGCGATATTGGCTGCCGCTTGGTGGTGGAACCGGATTCCGTGAGGCGCGCATGTGATCCGACCGTTCGGACTGGAGCTGCGCGCAGCCCATCCATCAGAAGGTCGATGAGTCGACGTGCGCTCGCTTCCCACGCCTCGTCGGGATTCCCATAACTCACACCGACCATCGCGCGCAGCAAGTCGGATGGAGCGATGTCTTTGCGTACCGCGCCGCTCTCGGCAGCGCGCGTCACGAGAGTTGCGATCGCCCGCGTGATCAGTTCAGTCGAGTTTGCACGAAGCGCGGACGTCTCGCCCGCCGCAGCTCCCAGCGACGGCGCGATCAGCGCTTGGTGGCGATGTAATCGACGAACAGGTGCATCCACTTATGCAGCGCCTCGCCCGGCGGCGAGGATTTGAGGAGTTGCGGGACGGCTTCTGCAAGCTGCTCGACTTCGCGTCGGTAAACCGCTTCGACAACCGCCTCTCGACTCGGGAAATGGCGATACAGTGTGCCGATGCCGACGCCGGCGCGGCGCGCAATTTCTTCCAGGCTCACATTCAGCCCGACATCCGCAAACGCCGCTTTGGCGGTGTCGATCAGTAATTGTCGATTCCGGGCACTGTCAGCGCGGGGTTTGCGCGCTTGCGCCGTTGGCTTTCGTTTCACTTGTAACTGTCCCTCCTGGGAAAAGCACTTGCAAAACGGAGGTACCCTCCGTATATTAAGCGGAGGTTCCCTCCACTTCACATTAGACCACTTTTCCAGGGTGCAGCGGTAGGGCGAACGGAAAACAGCGAGGAGTGACCATCATGAGCCATTCATTTGGAGCCACATCGACGACGGATGAGGTGCTGCAAGGCATCGATTTGACTGCAAAGCGGGTGCTCGTCACCGGTGTCTCAGCAGGCCTCGGCGTCGAGACTGCGCGCGCCTTGGCGGCGCACGGGGCAGCAGGTCGTCGGAGCCGCGCGTGATCTCTCCAAGGCACAAGCGGCTACGGAGCAGGTTCGCTCCCAAGCCGCCCGCGGAGGCTCTCTGCAACTGGTCCAACTCGACTCTGGCATCGCTCGAGAGTGTGCGCCGCTGCGCCGACGGGTTGCTTGCCGCCGGCAAACCTTTCGACGTGATCATTGCCAATGCCGGTGTCATGGCGTGTCCCAAGGGCACCACGGTCGATGGGTTTGAGACGCAGTTCGGCACCAACCATCTCGGACACTTCGTTCTGGTGAACCGCATCGCCTCACTGCTGCGGCGAGGTTCGCGGCTGGTGAACCTGTCCTCAGCGGGCCACCGATATTCCGACGTCGATCTTGACGATCCGAACTTTGAGCGCTCGCCGTATGCCGAATTCATCGCCTATGGCCGCTCCAAGACCGCGAATGTGCTGTTTGCGGTCGAATTCGATCGCCGTCACAGAGCACGAGGCGTCCGAGCGACGGCGGTGCACCCGGGGGGCATTCGGACGGAGCTGAGTCGCCACATGACGTCCCGGGGTGTTGGAGAAATTGATTGCGGAGATCAATGCCAGCCAGCCCAAGGGCGCTCCGCCCTTCAGCTACAAGAGTATTCCGCAAGGCGCGGCGACCTCTGTGTGGGCGGCCTGCGTCGCCGACGCCGAGGCCATCGGAGGTCGCTATTGCGAAGATTGCCACGTTGCCGAGGTCGTTTCAGTTCCCGGGTCTGCGTGCAGGCGTACAGCCTTACGCGCTCGATCCGAACGCGCACAGGCGCTTTGGAAGAAGAGCGAAGAGTGGGTCGGCGAACGCTTTAACGGGATCTGACGTGGACCGCGCAGACGCGAGACCCTGTCGCAGCGAGCAGATCATGATCTACATGAGACATCTTACATCGACATCACCGCGGACGAAGCCCAGAGCAGCCGACGTGCTCATCCCGGTCATCCGAGCGGCGGCGACCATCGGCTTTGCCATCGCGCCGTGTTCGCTGGGCTTCGTCATCATCGCCGTATCCGAGCAATTGATTCGCTCGATCATGGTGGGCGATGACCCCGAAATGCTCGTGAGCGATCTGCAGAATCAGTTTCCGAACGATGCGCTCGAGGTCATCGAGAACGATCATGCGGGCCTGGTCCCGAAGGTCGTTGACCTGATAGAGAATCCGGATCGGGTCCTGGAGTTGCCTCTCGACGCCGGCGGCATTCGGTTGCATGTTCTGAATGCACTACATCAAGTGCCCTCCGCGGCCTTCTCGCGCGAGGATCCCCCATATGCCAAGTAAGGTCTGGTTCATCACGGGCTACGTCCAGAGGGTTCGGACGTGTTTGGGCGGAGGCGGCGCTCGCGCGCGGCGATCGGGTCGCCGCCACGGCACGCGACGTCAAAACGCTCGGTCCGCTCGTCGAGCGATATGGCGATCTCATCGCGCCGCTCGCGTTGGATGTCACCGACAAAGCCGCAGCCTCAGCCGCAATTGCGTTCGCGCAGAAGCGCTTTGGCAGGCTCGACGTGGTCGTCAATAATGCGGGCTACGGGCTTTTTGGCACGATCGAAGAGGTCAGCGAATCCGAAGCGAGGGCGCAACTCGAAACCAATCTGTTCGGCGCGCTCTGGGTGACTCAAGCCGCATTGCCATTCATGCGTGCCCAGGGATCTGGACATATCATCCAGGTATCCTCCATTGGCGGAGTCAACGCGTTTCCCACCGTGGGCCTCTACCATGCATCGAAGTGGGGCCTCGAGGGTTTTAGCCAATCCCTCGCAGCCGAGGTCGCCGGCTTCGGGATCAAGGTGACCATCGTCGAGCCAGGCGGTTTTGCTACGGACTGGGGCGGCGCTTCGGCGAAGCGGGCGGCACAAATGAAGATCTACGATGGCGCTCGCGAAAAGATTGCGGCGGTGCGAAGCAACTCCATTCCGGGTGATCCGAATGCGACCGGTCCCGCCATCCTGAAATTGGTCGATGCAACGGATCCACCACTTCGAATCTTCCTCGGCACGAGCGGTTTGCCGATGACGCGAGCGGAATATGCTCGCCGCATCGAAACCTGGGAGAAATGGAACGACGTCTCCATAGAGGCGCAGGGGAACCTTGCGACCAAGGGGTGATATCGTGGTGTACCTGAGACAGCGCTCATCAAGGTCACCCGAACATGCGCAACCGAGTCAATCTTTCACCGCTCGACACGCTGTTCGAAACTAAGCACGGCCGCGCACTGAGGCTAACGGCGAATCTCACGCGACTCTACGGGAACTTGCGAATATCGCGAGCGCATTCTCGTCAGCACGTCTTTAGTAATTTCGTGTCCACTTTGGATGGTGTCGTATCGCTGCACGTACGAGGACACGACGGCGGCGGCGACATCAGCGGGTTCAGCATCCAAGACCGCATGGTGATGGGCCTGCTGCGTGCCATTGCCGATGTCGTGATCGTCGGCGCCGGCACGCTCGAGGCGGACCCCAAGCACGCGTGGACGCCGGACGAGGATATGTCCGGATCTGTCCGATGACTATCGAGCGCTGAGAATGGCGCTGCGCAAACCCGCGGTGCCCCTGAACGTCATCGTCAGCGGCAGTGGCCGGATCGATCTGCGTTTGCCGGTGTTCACATCCGGCCGCGTGCAAACGCTTGTAGTAACGACCACCGCGGGCGCGAAGCACTTGGCCAAGCAGAAGACTCCTCCAGGGCTCAAGATCCATGCGATTCCTCGCTGTCGCGCGATGATCCCGCCGCAGTTCGATCCTCGATGCCGTCGGTCGGCTGAACGCCGGCAAACGCATCCTCATCGAAGGAGGCCCCCGATTACTCGGGGAATTCTACGCACGACGGCTGGTGGACGAACAATTTCTGACCCTGGCCCCGCAAATCGCCGGCCGTGAATATGGCGACGGACGGCTCAGTCTCGTGATGGGTCAGGCGTTTGCGCCGGGCGGCGCTCCATGGGGCACTCTTATCGACGTTCGACGCGGCGCCAGCCACCTATTTCTGCGCTATACATTCCGCTCGACGGCCGCAGTCGTTGCTCTCAGCCGGAAGTCGTAGTACACCGTGTAAAACGGCGCGTCGATCCGCTCGCCGCTGGGAACCTGATCGGTGCGGCGCCTCAGGAGCGCAGTGCGGATCATCCCCCAAATGGGGGACTGCCGGCAATCGACAAACCGATGACACTGCTTATCTTATGAATATCGCGATCAGTTCCTCGGAACGAGGCGGCGCGTGCTACCGCTTTCCGGGGGCGGTTCGGTTGTGGTGCGCCGCGCTCGGGCTTGGTTTACTGCCTGGCTGCGACGGCGCTCCGTCGCGCAATATTCTAGGCTCGTATTTTCCGTCTTGGATGGTTTGCGCGCTGGCGGGTATTGCGTTGGCACTCGTAGCCCGTGCAATTTTCAAGGCCTCGGGGCTGCTCGAGGAAATACCCGTACCCTTCGTTGTCATGCTGGCGATTGCTTGCGCAGGCACCTTCGCCATATGGCTGATATGGTTGTCGTGAACGTCCATGAGTGAAGGCAAGTCGCTTCGCGGCAAGGTGATCGCGGCGATGGCCATCGGCCTGGCCATCGTCCTCGGCATTCTCGTCGTTTTCGCGATCGATCGGCGGCCTCGTACCCACGATGCGTACATCTTTGCCTACAGCTCAGAGATGGCGTCGGAGATCAGTGGACGTATTGTCCAGATCCTCGTGACCAATGATCAAGACGTTGCAAAGGGTGCGCCGCTCTTCCTCATCGATCCGGCGCCCTATGAGTTTCAACTGCGCCAGGCGCGTGCTCAGGTGGCCGCCCTCAAGGCACAGATCGCTTTGACGGGTCGTCAAGTGACCGCCCAGGGTTCCGGCGTCCAGGCCGCCGAAAACCAAGTACAGAAGGCGCGCGACCAGCTCAGGTACGCCGAGGACACGCGCAGGCGCCTCGAGCCGTTGTTAAAGCCCGGCTTCATCACTCAACAACAGCTGGATGAGGCCAAGACGAACGAAACCGCGGCCGCCGCATCGCTCGAGCAGCTCACCCATAGCGCCATCCAGGCCCGCCAGGCGGTGGGCGACACTTTGAGCCTTCAGGCGCAATTGGAGGGCGCGGAAGCGGCAGCGGACAATGCCGCGCGCAACTACGATTTGACGACCTTTCGTGCCCCGTTTGCGGGGAAGGTCGTCGGATTGCAAATCGCGGAGGGCGCCTATGCCGTCGCCGGACAACCGCTCTTCAGTCTCATCAAGTCCGATGCCTGGTATGCCATCGCCGACTTTCGGGAGACCGAATTGCCGCGAATTGCCGTCGGCGATCGAGCGACGGTATGGACCATGTCCGAGAGCAATAGTGCCTTTGCAGGGCGGGTGGAAAGCCTGGGCGCGGGCGTACAAGCAACCAATCCAGGCGGGCCCGGTCTTCCCACCGTCGGCCGCGACCTCAACTGGGTGGTGGTCGCGCAGCGATTTCCTGTCTGGGTTCGGCTCGATAGCCCTCCCCCCTTTGCCATGCACGTGGGATTAACCGCATCCGTCAAAGTGCATCATGACGGCGCTCACTGAGTCGCAACGAGCCCGCCGCCCGCTGTTTGAATTGCTCGCCGTCGAGCTGGCACCGCGGGACGGCCGATGGGCGGCGGTCGCGCGCATCGCGACTGGATCTGCGATCACGGTGGCCATCGCGATGGTTTTTCAAATACCGCAGCCGACCTACATGGCGTATATCGTTTTTCTGATCAGCAAGGATGAGAAGAATGCGACCGTGACGTCGGGACTCGGCGCCTTAATCGCAGCCACCCTCGCGATTCTCCTGGTCCTGGGACTCGAGCTCATCGACACTTCCGAGCCGGCCCTGCGATTACCCCTCATGGCGATGTCGACCTTTGTCGCCATGTTCACCGCGCGCACGTTTGCGCTGGGTCCCATCTCCTTTCTGGCCGGCTTCATCATCGTTTTGCTGCAGACGCTGGTCGATGACGTACCCAGCCCGGAGGCCCTGACACGCGCGACCTTGTGGGCATGGGTGGTGATATTCGTACCGATAGCCGTGACAGTCATCGTTCATTTGCTGTTCGGTCAGGGCGCTGCGGCATTCCTGGACCGCACCGTCCGGAAGGTCCTGGAGGAGTTGGAGACCTCGCTGGCGAACGGCGACTACCGTAAATGCCTTCCTGAATGGCGCGCACGGCTCATGCCATTGCTCGAGACCGCGCAACATAGCACCGAAAAGAGGCCGCGACCGGGCCGACTCACGGTGCCCGCAATACGTGCCCTTCTCGATGCGTTGGTGATCCTGGAGGCCCTGCCCGACGATTTGCCGGATGCTCTGCGGGCAGAGCTCGCAAGCCGGCTGCGAGCCTGCAGACACGCCATCGGGTCGGACAGCGCCCGAACGATGGATGAATCCCTGGCGGCGCCCTCGCAATTCGTCGACACGAGCATCGAACACGCCCCGGCAGTGATTGCTTTGTTCAGCACCCTGTCCGTCCTCCTGGGTGCGATAAGCCGCCCCGCTCCCCCGCCCGACGAAACCAAAACGCAGCATCCGCCTCGGCGACCCTTCGTCGCGGACACGTTCAGTAATCCAGTGCATTGGCAATTTGCACTGAAGACCACGATGGCAGTCATGATTTCGTATGCCATCTACACGCTTCTCGACTGGCCCGGGATGCGCACCGCAGTCGTCACGTGTTTTTTTGTCGCGCTCGGTAGCCTCGGCGAGACCGTGCACAAGCTGCTGCTCAGGCTCTCCGGCGCGGTCATTGGCGGACTCATCGCCGCCCTGTGCATTGTCTTTGTCCTCCCGCATTTCACGGATATCGGCCAGCTATGTCTACTGATCGCCGTCGTGTCGGTGGGCGCCGGCTGGATAGCGACGAGCAGTGAACTACTCTCCTACGCCGGCTTGCAGATCGCATTCGCCTTCTTCTTGGGTGTTCTACAAGGTTATGCACCCGCGACGGACCTCACCGTCCTTCGCGACCGAATCGCCGGCATTCTGCTGGGCAATATCGTGATCACGATTGTATTCAGCTCGTTTTGGCCGCAATCAGCCCGGTCCGGTGTTCGTGCGGCGGTTGCCGAGGCGCTGCGCGCGATTGCAGAAGTGATCCGTCGGCCCGCCGAGGAGGCCCGCATGCGCACCGTTCAAGCACTGGTGCAGGCAGATCACCTCCGCACCTTGAGCCTCTTCGAGCTGCGAATGCTGCCAAGCCATGCACCGCAGGGCCTGAGTGTGCCCGCCATCGGCAGTATCGATCGGCTCGCGGGGGCGGCGTTCGTCGTGTCCGCGGATGCGATTTCCCCCTATGCCGAACCGGGATCCACTGCCCGCTTGGCCGGATGGGCCGAGTCTGCCGCAGACAGCGTCTCGAGAAATCGGCCGTTGCCTGCGAGTCCTGTGCCTACCGCTTCGGCGCCGGCAACTGCGATGGAATCCGATGCACGCAGAGCCCAACGCGCCATCGAACAACTCGAGTCGGAGGTTCGGCATGTTGCTTCTGCAGTGCATTGAACGCTCGACGCTCGGATCGGTTTTTGTTGCCGGCATGCTCGGCGCTCAACTGGCGGTCGCGCAAGCGCCGTCGAGCCCGGAGCAGCCCTGGGCGATTCCAGAATCGGCCATCCAGCGGGCCGCCGCCCTGGGCGATACCGGCTCTCCGGTGCCGCATAAGCAGTACGATCTGGCGGCGCTGGTCGATCTGGCCGAAAGAGAAAACCCGGATACCCGGGCGGCTTGGGAAGCCGCGCGGGGGGCGTACGCGGGGATCGGACTCGCAGAGAGCGCTTATCTTCCGCAACTGTCTCTGCAGGCCGTCGGCGGATTTCAGCACACGCCGTTGCCGATGCCTAGAAACCTGGTGCCGGCCGGCTATTTCGTCTCCGATACGCGGGAAATCATTCCCGCGCTGGCTGTGAAATGGCTGCTTTTCGATTTCGGCCGTCGCGCCGCCCAATTGGAAGGCGCGCATGCCGACTCTTTCGTCGCCAACGTGACGTTCACCGGTGCCCACCAGAAACTCGTATTCGACGTGTCGCAAGCGTATTTCGACTTGGGCGCGGCGCGGGGAAGGTTGCACGCCGCGCAGCAGGCCGTTACTACCGCCGTCACCACCCAGGATGCCGCCGTCGCCAAGCAGAATAATGGTCTCGCCACCGTCGTTGCGGTGGCGCAGGCGCAGCGACAAACCGCCCAGGCACGCTACACTTTGGCAGCGGCCGAAGGCGCCGAGAGAACCGCGCGCGCAAATCTCATTGCGGCCCTCGGGGTGCCTGCTGCCACGGAAATCGATGTGGTAGATAGCTCGGAGTTGCCGTTGCCGCCCGCCCCGGCGGACAGCGTGTCCAAGGCGGTGGATCAAGCCCTCTCTCACCGGCCGGACGTCATTGCGGCGCTCGGCAAAGTGGATGCGGCCGAGGCGGCTCTCAAGGGCGAGCGGCGATCTTACTATCCCAAGATCGAACTCGCGGGGCAGGCATTCCAGAATATCGGTTCGTTGAACTCCGACGGCGGCCCTTATTCGAACATCGACCGGCCCGGACAAAGCGTTCTCCTGTCGTTTAGCGTGCCCCTCTTTGACGGCGGCATGCGGCGCAGTCGCATCTCCATGGCGGATGCCAAAGCGCGCGAGGCGCAAGAGCAACTGGCGGCCACGCGCGACTCCGCCTCGCAACAAGTCGTGCGCACCTACAATGGATTGTTGACGAGCCTCGCCGAGTATGAAGCCGCCACGGTCCTAAGTCAGGCCGCGCACACGGCCTACGACGCGGCGCTGCGCTCGTACCGCCAAGGAGTCGGGACCTACACCGATCTTGCCACGGAGGAGAACGCGGTCGTCCAAGGCGACACACAAGTTGAGGATGCACGCGCGAACGCGCATACGGCGGCGGCCGCGCTGGCGCTTTCCATGGGAGCGATTGACACCGCGGGCACGGCAGTGCTGCCGTAGACGTCGCGACCGCCTCTAGCTAGTACGCTTGTCAACCGAACCTTTGATCGATTCTTGGCACGGAGCGTCGATACCGCTCGCCGGGCCGGTCAACACCGCTACGATGGCGTCCGCCAACCCCGCGATCTCTCGTTGATACCCCTCAACCATTCCCACATAGCCGCTATGGATCGCTTCGTGGGCCCGGAATGTACAGGAGACAGTCCGCGCGTCTGATCCCTGACTTGCAGCCGATAAGGTTGCACTCCAAGACGCCTCGAGCAAGTCGTACTGCCCGAGCTCCGCCTCGAGCTGTTGCACGTCGATGTCGAGCGTCAACCTAGCAAAGGCGGAGTGCCATCCGGTCGCGCGGCCCAGCCGGCGCTGTAGCTCGAGGCGTACCGCCTCTTTGATTTCATCGCTCACCGGCGACGCCCATTGCTCATTCTCGAGAAGCGTCACCTCGCTCGGCCCGGTGCGAACCATCAGCTCGGAGCGGTTGAGTTGCGGCGGGGTATGGATGACCCGCACATCGATCGCGAGAGTTGTCTGCGCAGCCGGCACAGTCTCGTCGGGCGGCGGAGTCAAGGTGTAATAACGAACCGGCGCCGACGTGCAGCCAACGCCGACGCTCACGAGCCAGGCAAGGGCGAAACGCACGTAGGAGGCGTTCACGGCTTGGCGTCCGAGGGTAACGCCGCAGCCGCGGCCCTTCCGGGCATTTTCTGCGCTCGCCTCCCGCGCAAAAGCGCATCTGGATGACGATCGACATAGTCGGCCAATTCACGCACGGACCGCAAGGTGCTGCGGGCCTCCGATAAGGTGTCCGTGAGCCCGCGTTGCAAGGGCGAGTCGAAGTCCAAAGTCCGGTCGGCAGAATCGAGCGTGCCATGCAGGGCCGACAAAGTATCCACCGCGGTCGGTAACAACCGGGTGTGGACCTCGCCCAAAGTTTCGTGAAGGTCCTTGAGGTCCGTATCCAAATCCGCCGTGATTTCCTCGAGCGGTAGATCATTCATCTTCTTTACCAGTCGGCCGACATTGGCTTCCAGCGCTTGAAAAGTCCCATTCACGGTTGGCAGTTCGAGCGGCCGAATCGACCCGTCAAAGGCGGCTCGAGGGCTATCGGGCAGAAAATCGAGCGCGATATAGAGCTTCCCGGTCAGCAGGCTTGCCGATCGCGGCTGTGCGCGCAGGCCGCGGTTGACCAAGGCTCCCACGAACGCTGCGAGCGTCTCCTCGCTCTCGGTCTTCCCCTGCGCGGCGAGCGCCTCATATGCTTGACCCATACGGCGCGGATAGAGTTTGGCGGTCACGATGACCGGAAATGATTTATCTCGGGGCTCGTAGCCCAGATCCACGGCGACGACAGAACCGATGTTTACCCCGACGAATTCGACCGGCGCGCCCACCTCGAGGCCCCGCAGCGCCTGTGCGAATCGCATCCGCAGATAGTGCGGCTCCCCGTCGGGCGGCGCCATCGCCTCAGTCTCGTTTTTGTACAGGGTGAATTCACCCGGCCTCCCGGCCGCCGCCGGGACCACTTCGATGGGCCCGTCGTCGAAGGCGACACCTCCGGCAATTACCGCCGCCAGCGACTCGGTTTTCACATCCAATCCATCAGCACCGAGCTTGACGTCGATTCCGCTCGCATTCCAGAAGCGCGTCACGGACTTCACGAAGGCATCGTACGGCGCCTCGACAAACACGCTCACCCGCGTGCGGCCGTCGGGCAGCAGATTCTCATCGATCACTCGACCGACCTGGAACTGCCGAAAGTACACCAGCGCGCCGATCGCGACGGAACCGGCACGTGCAGCGTGCAACTGCAGCTCGCGACCGTGCGGACCGTGCGCAAGAGCGGGCGGATTCTCCAACCCGACAAACTGACGCTCACTGAGCGAGGCGGTGCCGGTCTTCATGCCGATATACACCCCCGATAGCAAAGTATCGAGCCCCGACACCGAGCCCACGCCGATGCGCGGTCGCACGATCCAGAATTGGGTGTCCGCCTTCAGCAGGCTCGCGGCATCCTTCGACAAATCAGCGCTCACCACGACCGATTGGTGATCCGCGCTCAGACTGACGGCCGACACGTGCCCCACCGTGACGTCCCGATACTTGACCAGCGTCTTGCCCACCTGGACGCCCTCCCCGCTCAGGAAGCTGATGGTGATTCGCGGACCCTCGTTCTCCCAGTTCCGGATGAGCAACGAAAGGCCGAGGACCGCGGCCACAATCGGCACCACCCACACCAATCGCGGAATCCAACGGCGGTTGGTCACCGCCGGCGTCGGGAGCTCCTCCTCGGGAAGTGACGCGGGCGCCTCGCTCACGCTCGTCGATCCCAGATCAAACGTGGGTCGAAGCTGAACGCCGCCAACATGGTCACAATGACGACCGCGCAAAAGAAGGCGATGCCCAAGCGCGGTTCGGCAGTGCCTAGCAGCTGGAATTGCATGAGGGCGGAAGTCAAGGCGACCACGATGACATCGAGCATCGACCAATAGCCGATGAATTCCACCACCCGGTAGAGCATCGTTCTTTGCTGCTGCCGCCAGCGACTGCCCTGCCGTACCGTGAAGAGCAGCAAGCCGATCGCGATGAACTTCGTGAACGGCACCGCGACGCTCGCGGCGAAGATCAAAAGAGCGATATCCCAGTCTCCTGCCCGCCAGAACGCCAGGATTCCACCCAGAATGGTGCTGTCCTCCTCCCCCAGCAATCCGCCGGTGTGCATCACGGGCAAAAGGTTCGCAGGAATGTAAAGGATGATGCCGGCCATCAGCCATGCAAGCGTCATCTCGGTGCTGAACGGTGCGCGATGCTCAATTCGGCTTTGGCAGCGCGGACAGCGCCGGCCGGCGCCGAGGCTCGCGCGGGGCAGCACATAACCGCAGGTCCGGCACAGGATGAGGCCAAGTTCAACAGATCGCTTCAATGACGTCATGTCTTGACCGCCGGGGCAATCGACCACCAAGACGCCGGATCACAGCGCCCGAGCAGCGCGAGCACCGCAGTCAGGGCCGCCATCGCCCAGATCCCGGCCCCCGCCGTAATCGGCACCCAATTGGCGAGCTTCACGATGGCGACCAAGGCACCGAGCAAGAAGACCTCGGTCATGCTCCAGGGCCGCATCCGGTGCAGCAGATTCATGACGCGTCCAAAACCAGGGGGACGGACCCGGAGGCTCGCGAACAACAGCACCCAGAATAGCAGCACGATTTGCGCCGCCGGCACGAGAAAGGTCGTGAGCGCGAGCCCCAAGGCGGCGATCGAAATCCATCCCTGCTGCAACGAGCGCACGGCAAACCAGATGTTGGCTCGGGTCTCGACCCCCGCGACATCGATGCTCAAGATGGGCGTAAGATTGGCAATGGCGAAAAAAATCGCCGCCGCGCAGACGAGCGCCAATCCACTCTCCACGTTCGCACCAAAATGACGCGCCAGAACCGCATCACAGCGACGGCACAGGGCGACATCGCCCCGACGTAGAGGAATCGCACGATACACGGTGTCGCAATCGCGACAAATGAGTATCGGATTCACCGGCTCGATCCGCATCCTTAGAGCAGCCTGCATGACGCACGCCTGCCTTCGGTGCAAACGCTAATGTTGCATCTGAATCAGTCGATCCATGGGCATCATGTTGTGGTTCAAATGAGCCATGATGATCATCGACCCGAATACCAGGAGACCCACCACGAAAATTCCGAAGGCGAGCGCGAGAATATTATTCGTCTGATCCGGCGCGCTCGAGATGTGCAAAAAGAACACCAAGTGAACACCCATCTGAGCAATCGCGAGAACCCCCAACAGAATGGGCACCCCGGGCGGATAGATTACATCGGTTGACGAAGCCCAAAAGGACGCGAGTGTCAAAACGACGGCATAGCCCAAGCCGATGAGGTAACTTCCGCGCGTGCCGTGCGTGCGCACGTTGACACCCGGAGCCACGCCTTGAGCTTCGATTTCGGTACTCATAAGTGAGCCCCCAAGTACACAATGGTAAATACGCCGATCCAAACGATGTCGAGTGCGTGCCAGAAGAGGCCAAAGGAGAAGAAGCGGCGGCCTACCATCGGCTGGAATCCGAGCGTGGCGACCTGCAAGAGCATAACGATCAGCCAGCACAAGCCGATGGTCACATGCAGCCCGTGCGTGCCGACCAAGGTAAAGAATGCCGAGAGAAAGGCACTGCGGGAAGGTCCTGCGCCTATGCTAAGCATATGACTGAACTCGCTCACTTCGAGGCGCAGAAACGCGATCCCCAGAATGAAGGTGATCGCCATCCAAAAATAGGTCGAGCCTTTGTCTGCGCTTTGCACCGCCAGCGAGCCGAAGCCGCAGGTCACGCTCGAGACCAGCAAGCAAGCGGTCTCGATCAGCACGTGCCTCTTGTCGAATAGGTCGGCGGCCGTTGGACCGCCGGCCGTTTCGCCGGAAAGCACAGCGTACGCGGCAAAGAGCGCGGCGAATATTATGATGTCGGATAGCAGGAACAGCCAGAAGCCGTAGCCTGCCACTATGCGTGTAGGCGCCGGCCCCCGCAGCGACAACGGCACCGCATCGCCGCTCGCGAGCGCTTGCTCCGCCGTGCTCATACCGCCCCCTCCTTCAACCCATGGAGCCGGTCGAAGGCGGCGATCTTCTCCGCCGGCACCTCGACCTCGCGATCCGTGCGCCATGCCTGTATCAGACACACCACAATCGCCCCTAGAAGCCCCAGTCCGGCGCCCCACCAGATGCGCCAGATGAGGGAGAATCCCAGTAGTACCGCAAAGAACGCGAGGAAGAAGCCCGTCGGATTATTCCGCGGGACCTCGATCGTTTCATAGGTCCGCTTGGCGTTGCGCTCCCGCACCGTCGCGTGCTGTTGCTTCATGGTCCAGAAGGCGTCCGCGCCGTTCACTTGCGGGAGATTCGCGAAGTTCCAGGCCGGTGGCGGGGACGGGGTCGACCACTCGAGCGTGCGTCCGTTCCATGGATCCCCCGTCACATCGCGATTGCGTTCACGCTGACGAATGCTGACGGCGAGTTGCACACCCGTGAGTGCGATACCCAGGAGGATCAGCAGCGCACCCGCGAGCGCGACGAGCATGAGCGGCTGCCAATGCGTGTTCGAATAGTGCTGCATGCGCCGCGTCGCACCCATGAGTCCCAGCACGTAGAGCGGCATGAAGGCGAGATAGAAGCCGAAGAACCAACACCAGAACACTGCTTTACCGAGCCGCTCATTGAGGGTGAAACCAAAGGCCTTGGGAAACCAATAGGTGATCCCCGCCATGACACCGAAGACAACGCCCCCAATAATGACATTATGAAAGTGCGCGATCAGAAACAGACTGTTGTGCAGTACGAAGTCGGCCGGTGGGATCGCCATGAGAACACCCGTCATGCCTCCGATGATGAACGTCACCATGAACCCGAGCGCCCAGTAAACGGGCGTGGTGAAACGGATGCGGCCCCCATAGAGCGTGAACAGCCAATTGAAAATCTTCACACCCGTCGGCACTGCGATGATCATCGTCGCGATGCCGAAGAAGGCATTCACGTCTGCGCCGGCGCCCATGGTGAAAAAATGATGCAGCCATACGATGAAGGAGAGCCCGCAGATCACCATCGTGGCCATGACCATCGAGCGGCGACCGAACAGCGGTTTGCCCGAAAATGTAGCGACCACCTCCGAAAACACCCCGAATGCCGGCAGTATCAAGATATAAACCTCCGGATGGCCCCAGCTCCAGATGAGATTGACGTACATCATGGGATTGCCGCCAAGCTCGTTGGTAAAGAAATGAAAACCGCAGTAGCGATCGAGCAGCAGCATCGCAAATGTTGCCGTCAAAATCGGAAAAGCCGCGACGATAAGGAGGTTCGAGGCGAGCGCGGTCCAACAAAAGATCGGCATTTGGCGGTAACCCATGCCCGGCGCCCGCAACTTCAAGATGGTAGTCAGGAGATTGATCCCCGATAACAACGTTCCCATACCCGAGATCTGCAGAGACCACAGGTAATAGTCGACGCCCACTCCCGGCGAGTATGCGATTTCGCTCAGCGGCGGATAGGCAAGCCAGCCAGTGCGGGCAAACTCGCCGACCACGAGCGACACGTTGACCAAAAGCACTCCCGCGGCGGTCAGCCAGAAGCTGACGGAGTTAAGCACGGGAAAGGCGACATCGCGCACACCAAGCTGCAGCGGCAACACGAAGTTCATGAGACCGACGACGAACGGCATGGCCACGAAGAAGATCATGATGGTGCCGTGCGCGGAAAAGATCTGATCGTAATGTTCGGGCGGCAGGTACCCCGGTGCATGACCGGCTGCCAGAGCCAGTTGGCTGCGCATCAACATGGCGTCCGAGAAGCCGCGCACCAACATGAGGAGCGCCAGAATGATGTACATCACGCCGATTCTTTTGTGATCGACGCTCGTGATCCATTCACGCCACACATAGGGCCACCAGCCTTTGACCGTCACCAGCGCCAGTACGCAAAAGATGACAAAGCCGACACTGCCGGCTGCGATCATCACGACCGGCACATCGAACGGAATGGCTGCCCAGCTGAGCCTTCCCAGCATGCTACTGACCTCGCTGCGGCGGGACGACCGCCATGTGACCCGATGACATACGATCGAACAGACCCTCGCTCACCTGCGCATAGGTCCGCGACCCCTCGACCGGCGCAGGCTTTACCAGCTCTGCAAACGTCGCCGCGTCAAGGACGCCGCCCTGCGCCTTGGTCGCGCCGACCCAGTCCTTGAACGCCTCAGCTTCGGTCGACACGAGATCAAAGCGCATGTCGGAGAAGCCGTCGCCGCTGAACTGCGCCGAGAGGCCTTCGAAGGTGCCGGTTTGATCGGCCTGCAAATTGAGCCGGGTGACCATGTTCGGCATGGTGTAGATCTGACTGCCCAACTGGGGCACGAAGAAGCTGTTCATGACCGTCGTCGAGGTCAGGCGAAATCGGAGCGGCACTCCCGCCGGCACGACCAAACGATTCAAGCTTGCGATTCCCTCTTTCGGATAGATGAAAAGCCAGCGCCAGTCGAGGGAGATAACCTCGATATCGAGCGGCGTCGCGGATCCTTGCAGCGGCGCCGGGGGATCGAGGTTGTGCGACCCGGTCCACGCTATGCCGCCGAGAAACAGGATTACCAGCGCCGGAATGGACCAGATGATCATTTCGATACGCCCGGAATACTCCCAATCCGGCCGGTAGCGCGCTCGGCTGTTTCTGGCCCGAAACCACCAGGCGAATACCAACGTGAGCACGATCACGGGAATGACCACCGCAAGCATGATTGCGGTTGAATCGTAGAGAATGACTCGCTCCGCCTTGCCCACGGGACCGTGCGGATCGAGCACACCCTCGTCACAGGACGCCACCAACATTGCGGCGCTCGTCAATGCAATTGTTCGTAGCCACCTTGCGGAGGCACGGGTCCCAGACTCCATCGGGTATCCACTGGTGCGGTTGGACATGGCGGGGAATTTTGTGGAAATCCCCTTTCCAGCCCAATCCCCCCAATGGGGGGCATACCGGATAGCCATCCCCCCGTTGAGGGGATGGTGAGGGAGCGATCGCGACGTCACGATATCGCAATGAGTACTGACTTCGCGCTACAGCCGGCGGGATTTTATGAAGGTCGCCGCACCCGCTGCGATCGCGATGACCCAAGGCATCGCACCGGCGCAATCGACGGAGCCCCAGGATGGGCCGCGGAAATATCTGCCCGTCTTCTTCAGCGACGCCGAATGGGCGTTCGTCAACGCAGCGGTTGACCGGCTGATTCCGGCGGACGCACAGGGTCCCGGCGGCGTCGAGGCGGGCGTGCCGGTATTCATCGATCGACAGATGGACATGCCTTACGGACATGGCGCCTACTTTTATATGCAGGGGCCCTTTCATACGGATGCACCCCCATCACTCGGCTACCAGCTGCAATACTCGCCCCGCGAGATATATAGATTGGGGATCGCCGCCGCCAATAATGCGTGCAAGCAAGCCAACGGCCGAGTGTTCTCCGATCTGCCGCATCCTGATCAGGAACAGTTTCTAACATCGCTGGAGAAGGGAACTGTCACGCTCCAAGGGCCTCCGGCTGCGACATTTTTCGAGCAACTACTGACCAATACCCGGGAAGGCTACTTTGCCGACCCCATGTACGGCGGCAATCGCGGCATGGGCGGCTGGAAGATGATTGGGTTTCCCGGCGCCCGGGCGGATTTCACCGACTGGATGAATCAACAAGGCCGTGCATACCCGTACGGCCCCACCGCAATCAATGGGTCTCGATCCTGATGGCAACTCGCAAGAAACCAGTGGATGCAGTCATCATCGGCTACGGCTGGACCGGTGCGATCATGGCGAAGACGTTGACCGACGCAGGACTGTCGGTCGTCGCCCTCGAGCGCGGTCCCGCGCGCGATACGGCTCCGGATTTCGAATATCCGCGAATCATCGATGAACTCAAATACGGGATTCGGGGTGATTTGTGGCAGCCGCTCGCCAAGGAGACAATGACCATCCGGCATTCGACCAACGAGGTGGCGTCGCCTTACCGGCAGTACGGGTCGTTCGTTCTCGGCACGGGTGTCGGAGGCGCGGGTGTCCACTGGAACGGCCAGCTGTGGCGCGCATCGCCGGAGGATTTACGGCTGCGCAGCCACATCGAGCAGCGTTACGGCAAGAAATTCATTCCCGGGGACATGACGATCCAGGATTACCCGGTGACGTTCGAGGAGCTCGAGCCGCACTTCGACCATTTCGAGAAAGTTTGCGGCGCCACGGGTACGGCGGGCAACCTTCGTGGAACCATCAAGGCGGGCGGCAACGCCTTCGAAGGGGCCAGAAGCGATGAGTTCCCAAGCCCCCCGCTGCCCCCGGTATACAGTTCGCAACTATTCGCGAAAGCAGCGAGTGAGCTCGGTTACAAGCCATTTCCCTTGCCGTCTGCTAACAGCTCACGCGCCTACACCAACCCGTACGGCGTACGACTGGGACCTTGCAACATGTGCGGCTTTTGCGAGCGCTTCGGCTGCTTTCTGTACTCGAAGGCCGCTCCGCAAACGACCATTCTTCCGATCCTCGCCAATCGATCCAATCTCGAGGTGCGCACGAACTCCTACGTCACGCGAATATTGCTGGACAAATCCCGCACGCGGGCAACCGGGGTTCTATACGTCGATGAGGGCGGCCAAGAGGTGGAACAACCAGCGGACCTCGTGGTCTTGTCCGCATTTCAGTTTCACAACGTACGCCTGTTGCTCATGTCAGGCGTCGGAAAGCCCTATGACCCAACGACCGGTCAAGGAGTCGTGGGTAAGAACTATGCCTATCAAATGGTGGCGGGCACGGCGGCATTTTTTAAGGAAGACGTCGAGATCAATCCCTTCATTGGCGCGGGCGCGGCCGGGATGTTGGCGATCGATGAGTTCAACTCCGATCATTTCGATCATTCCGCGCATGGTTTCATTGGCGGGTCAGTCATCTTTGCCGGGGGAACCGGCGGTCGGCCCATCGCGCAGATGCTCGTGCCCCCCAACACCCCGCGATGGGGCAGTGGCTGGAAGGAGGCCGTGAAAAAACACTATCGTCACAGCGCCATTTTCATCGCTCAAGGGTCGGTCATGTCGTATCGCGACCGCTATCTGGACCTCGATCCAACCTACAAGGACAGCCACGGCCTGCCGCTGCTGCGGATGACGTTCGACTGGCACGACAACGAGTACAAGATGGCGGCGTACTCGGCCGCCCGACTCGAAGAGATCGTCAAGACGATGAAACCGGATAGCTTTGCCACCGAAATGTTCAAGCCCGGCACTCACTACGACACTCGAATCTATCAATCGACGCATACCACCGGCGGAGCGATCATGGGATCAAACCCGTCCAACAGCGTGATCAATCGCTATTCCCAGAGCTGGGACGTACCCAATCTATTCGTGATGGGTGCTTCCGCGTTCCCGCAGAACATCGGTTATAACCCGACCGGGCTTCTCGCCGGGTTGGCCTATTTCTCAGCCGGCAAGATTCGCGAAAGCTATTTGAAGTCGCCCCGCCCCTTAGTGGATGCATGAACTGGCGAAGACTCACCGTACGAATTCTCGCGGTGATGCTCGCAGCCCTAGTGCTGTTGGTCGGCATCTCTCAATGGTCGGATTCGACGGCCGGTGAGAAGGACTCATTCTATTCGGCGGATGCCGCTGCGCTCTCCGGTAATGTCGATCGAGGACTCATTACCCGCGGCGAATATCTCGCCAAACTGGGCGATTGCGGCGCCTGTCACAGCACGCCCGGCAAAGCGCCCTTCTCCGGGGGATTGAAGATGGCGCTGCCGATCGGCGCGATCTACACGACAAATATCACACCGGATAAGACCTACGGCATCGGTCGCTTTACTCTGGCCGATTTTGATCGCGCACTGCGCTTTGGCGTTGCGAATGGACATACTCTTTATCCCGCCATGCCGTTCGCATCGTACGCGATTGTCACCCCTGACGACGTCAAGGCTCTCTACGCGTACTTTGAATTCGGCGTGGCGCCCGCTGCGGTTCCCAATAAGAAAAGCGACATTGTGTTCCCGTTGTCGATGCGCTGGCCATTGACCTACTGGCGCTGGGCGTTTGCGCCGAAGCCGAGGCCGTTCGATGCCAAGACGTTTGCCGACGCCGCAGTAGCGCGCGGCGCTTATTTCGTGGAGGGGCTTGGTCATTGCGGAGAATGTCACACCCCGCGAGGTCTGGCTCTTCAGGTGAAAGCGCAAAACGGCAGGGACGGCGACGCATTTCTGCGGGGGGGTCCGGTCGAAAACTGGTACGCCCCCAGTCTTCGCAGTGGCGGTCCGGATACCATAGTCGCGTGGCCCGAAGCGCAAATCGCCCAGTTCTTGCAAAGTGGCGCGAATCACTCGGGCATCGCGTTCGGCTCCATGAGTGATGTCATAGTCAACAGCACCCAGTTCCTGTCCGCGGCAGATGCCGTGGCGACTGCCAAGTATTTAAAGACACTCCAGGACCCGCAGGCGAACGCTCGAGCCCGCTTCGCGTACGATGAGCGGACGGACCGCGAGCTCGCTGCCGGCGATGCGACGAAGCGTGGCGCCCTGCTGTACCTGGACAACTGCGCGGCCTGTCACCGGCCGGACGGACGTGGCTACGAGGGCGTGTTTCCGAGCCTGGCCGGCAATCCGGTGGTAGAGACTGACAATCCGCTGTCGCTCATTTCTATCGTGTTACTCGGCTCGCAAACCTCCAGGACGTCCACCACGCCTGCGCAATTTACGATGCCCGCATTTGCATGGCGTCTGAGCGATCAAGATGCGGCCGATATCATCAGCTTCATTCGCAGCAGCTGGGGTAACGACGCCAAGCCCGTCGAAGCGCCGAGAGTCGCCGCGTTGCGCTCCTCCGACGGCCACGCCCGGCCCTCGTCGAATTAGGCGACTTTCCCCCATCGAGGGGATACCCCGCGGCCCGTGCATCGCCCACTCTCCCAATAGGCATCCCCCGGATCTAACGGAGTCAACAATGAGTAAGAAGGTAGCGCGAGTCATCATCGAGGCAATGAAAGAGGCCGGCGTCGAGCACTGCTACGGTATCGTCGGCGACACGCTGAACGCCTTTGCTTCCAACCTGGCCCCCGCGGGCATCAAGTTCATCCACATGCGGCACGAGGAAGCCGGCGCGTTCGCCGCGCAGGGTGAAGCGCTGCTGCTCAATCGGCTCACCGCCGTGGCAGGCAGCTGTGGACCGGGGAGCCTGCACTTCATCAATGGCCTGTACGAAGCAAATCGCAACCGCGCGCCGGTGATACTGATCGCAAGCCAGGTGGTTCGACGAGAGCTTGGCTTTGATTTCATCCAGGAGGTGGATTTCAAGGCGGTCTTTAAAGGCTGCAGCGTGTTTTGCGAAATGGTCTTGCTACCCGAGCAGGCTCGACGTCTGACGACGATGGCGTGCCAGGCGGCGATCACGCGCCGCGGCGTGGCGGTACTGATCCTGCCGGTCGACGTGGCCGATTCCGCGGCGGTCGACGAGTTGCCGTACCGTGTCCACACCAATGTTCCCGTCATTCGTCCGAGCGAGACCGATCTCGAAGCGATGGCGAGCCTCTTGGCGAAGGGCTCCAACATCACGATCTATGCGGGCGCCGGATGCGCCGGCGCGCACGATGAGGTCGTGGAGCTCGCCAAACGCTTGCAGGCTCCCGTCGCGCACACTTCACGCGGGAAAGACGTGCTGGAGTACGACAACCCGAACAACGTCGGTATGACGGGCGTCCTCGGGCTGGAATCCGGTTATCACGCCGTCCTCAATTGCGACACGCTTTTGCTGCTGGGGACGAATTTTGCATGGTCACAGTTCTATCCGAGCCGCGCCACGATCATTCAGGTGGACAGTGATCCGATGCATATCGGGCAGCGTCATCCGGTTCAGCTCGGCGTGGTTGGCAACATCAAGGACACGCTACAAGCCCTGCTACCGCGAGTGTCGCAGCGGAAGGACTCGAGTTTTCGCGATGCCTATGTCGAGCGGCACGAGAAGGCGCTCAAGGCGCAGGCGGCCCGGTCGGTTCCGGGTAAGCGCGGTATGATCTACGGCCAGTATCTGTCGTCGGTCATCAGTCGCAAGGCGGCCGAGGATGCGTTGTTTGCAGCCGATGACGGTACCTGCGGGGTATGGATGCTGCGCGTTATCGCGGCGAACGGCAAGCGGCGGATGTTTGCCAGTTTGCTCCATGGAACCATGGCGAGCGGCATCGGTACGGCTATCGGATTGCAGACCTGTCAGCCGGGTCGGCAGGTCGTGTGTGTCGCCGGCGACGGCGGAATCACGATGCTACTCGGAGATCTGATTACCATCGTCTCGGAGAAGCTGCCGATCAAGATCGCGGTCTACGACAATGGCGCCCTGGGCTTTGTGGAGCTGGAGCAAAAAAGCGAAGGGCTGCTGCCGACATATACCGATCTCGAGAATCCGGACTTCGGCAAGGTCGCACAGGCGATGGGCCTCTGGGGTCGTACGGTCAGCGACGCAGCCGAACTCGAATCCGCAGTCGACGATTGGTTGGCGGTGAGCGGGCCCGCGTTGCTGAATGTCAAAGTGGCGCCGATGGAACTCGTGATGCCGCCGTTCATTGCTCCCGAGGCTGCTTACGGTATGGCCATGTATTCCATGCGAGCGGTCCTGCACGGTCAAGCCGGCGACGTGTTCGAAATGATCCGGGAGAATTTCCCTAAATAGCGGTCGCACTCGAAGACGCCGTCGCAGACGCGGAGCACCAGCTCGAGGAAGATTTTCAAGCGCGCGATTCGTGGCCGGCTCGCGGTGGTTAAAGCGCGGCTAGAAACGGTCAAAAGTCGCGTGTTTCGGCGTCTGTTGCTCTTCCCAGGGCGGCGCCTGCGGCGGTCGCTGCGCTGGCGACACGGGAATCTAGGCTAGCTTATCATGAGCGCACGGGGCTCATAGCAGTCCCAGAGCGCTGGCCGTCGATACGGCATGAGCACGCGTCTGCACCGCAAGCTTGATGAAGATACCTTTGACGTGGGACTTCACGGTCTCGGGGGCAATCTGCAGCTCTTGGGCGATGCGTTTGTTGGAAAGTCCCGAGCCAATCGACCGAAGAATGCTGTGTTCGCGAGGACTCAGCGACTCCGTGACGCGCGAGGCACGATTGGAGGACGTGCCCGTACGCTGCTGAGCACGGTCCGCGAGAATGCTTCCGATGTACGGCCTGAGCTCAGGAAGCAGGCGGCCGTCCTGCGGGTTGGCGTGATGAAGAGACAACAGGAGCTCCGCTACGTGCGGTCCGGCGTCGACGAATGTCTGATACACCCCGGCCCGCGCACCAATCTGGAGCGCTTGAACGAGCATCGCGCGGCCTTCGGCATGGTCGCCGCACCCGAGCAGAGCGTCGGCCAGCTGCACGGATAATCGCAGTGCCCAGTAATTGTTTCGACTACCATAGCTCGCCGCTTGAAGGTCCCGGAGAATCGCCACTGCGCGTCGCGAGTCCCCCGTGGCTACCAGTAACTGTGCGCGTGCCAACGCATGCCGGGCACGCAACGTATCGTCCGAGGAGCAGTCGCGCGCGAGTGTCTCGATGCGCGCGGTGCAGATCGCTGCATCTCGCGTGCGACCGTCCTGAAGGAGCAGCTGAGTGCGCAGCATCAAGCTCTCCGCCATCAACCCCTTCCAGTCGCGCGCCGTCGCCAGGACCTCCGCTTCCTTCAGAATGAGAAAGGCGAATTCCATGTCTCCTCGACAGGCGGCAAGCCGAGCCAGAACCCTATATCCTCGCAGGGCGCTCTCATCGTCCCCTGACGTTCGGACCGCCTCGAGGCTTTCCATAACCAGAGCATCCAGGCCTGCGCGATGCCCTTCCTCGTAGAGTAACTCTGCGAGCACGACGGCCGCTCTCGCTGTCACGGGTGATCGCTTGCCGAAACGACTCACAGCGCGTTCGTGAGCGCTCCTGGCGAGTCTCGTCGCGACGGCAAATCGGAGCTGTTCGGCCTCCACGACGGCTTCGAACGTCGGCCCCATGATCGTCGCAAGTCCGTGCGTGCCGAGATGAGCGGCGACCGCGTTTCCAAAGCGAGGCACGGTGTAGTATCGACCCAGGTCTCGCACCTTCCAGTAGCCGACGCGCAGCGCCACCGCCAGCGCGGGACTCTTCCCACCCGAACGGTGACGACGTTCGAGTACGGCAAGTGCAGCGCGTACCGTGGCGCCGTCCTGGCTCCTCAGCACGAGCAGCACGGCTCGCAGAATCTGGGCAAACTCCCGCGATCGCGGCGCAACCCAGGCGTTGGCGCGCGCGATTTGATCGAACTGACCCAGGGTCGCCAATGCATCGTCGAGACGCAGCTCGATGAGCTGCCGCCAAGTGCGAACGAGCAGGCCGTTTGGGGAAATCCGCGCGCTGCGTGACTCCAGCGCGATGAGCTCCAACCGGCGTCCGCGGTCGTCCTGCCGGACAACAGAGCATGACCGATGCACAGCTTGAATAGAGCCTCCAGAGGACATCGATCACTCGTCAAGTAGGCAGCTGAAAGACATTACCGCGTGCTCGGAACGAGAATAGAACGGGCTGACTCACGGCAAGCTCACGGGAAATTATTCCTGAGGTGCCGTCGGGCGGCACGCGCCGACGATTTGCCGTCCGCGCCGGCGCATTTGAGGTAACTTGGTCGCTGTCCACCATCTTTTTTGACCTGTCAAGGCGAGTCGACGTGTCAACCTTGCCCCGCAGCCGTTCGAGTTGCACCTAACCAAAGTTAGGGGTTAGATAGGTTCAAACCGCTAGACGCGGAGGACAGGCTCCCGCGTATGACCGGCAAACAACACGAGCGCGAGATAATCCAGAGCAAGCTGTTTCCGGCCACCGGGACCAGGAAGCCGTTGCCCCGGCCGAGGCTTGATTCGTCCAGCGACGTGCTGGACGGGGTCTTTCCGGTCGTTGTCGTGGCCGCACCGGCCGGATATGGCAAGTCCACTCTCATGGCTCGATGGCACGTGCGGCTCCTCGAGCGCGAAGTTTCTTGCGCCTGGCTGTCCCTGGACAAAGACGACAACGACGCGGCTCGCTTCCTGCGTCATTTGATCGCTGCACTACAGAAGGCCAGTGCGCACATCGGCAAGGACTTCGCGGAAGACCTGATCGCCGACTTCGCGAGTGGTTCAAGATCCGTGCTGGAGTCGATTGCGGCCGACCTCGCGCAGGTGCAACACCGCATCGTGCTATTCCTGGATGATCTGCAACTCGTCGAGGGGTCCGAGGTCCGCGGAATTCTCAATTGGTTGATCAACTACGCGCCCCGAGCCTTGCAGTATGTCATCGGCACTCGCCAGGATCCCGGCCTGCGGCTGAGCGGTCTTCGGGTACGCTGCCAGTTACTCGAGCTGGGAGCCGAGCAGCTGCAATTTGACGCCGCGGAAGCCGCTCGGTTCTACAGAAGCCGCCTGGGACGTGATCTGCCGGCGCCGGATTTGCTGACCTTGCTGACCAAAACCGAAGGCTGGCCCGCGGCGCTCGAGCTCGCAGCGCTGGTGCTCGCTGGGTCGGGCGAACCGGAGGCATTCATTCAACACTTCGCCGGCACAGACACCAGCGTGGTTGACTATCTGTGCGACATGGTGCTGTCACAGATGGACGAACGAACGCGTGACCTGGTGTTCCGCATCTCAATGTTCGATCGGATGTGTGCGCCGCTTGCCCGAGCCGTCACAGGTCTCGATGATGCCGAAGATGCCTTGCTGGGCCTGCGGGCGCGCAACCTCTTCCTGATTCCGCTGGATCGGTCCTGGGAATGGGTACGGTTTCATCATCTCGTCGGCGAATTCTTCCGCGAGACATACCAGCGAATAGCGCCGGCGCAAGCCCGGGAGTGCCTCGTGCGGGGAGCACGGTGGTTGCACGCCGACGCCCAGGTTGAAGAGGCTGTGAATTACATGATCCGGGCACAGGAGTGGGAGCAGGCGACACAGTGGGTCGCCGACAGTGTGGAGGAACTCGTCTTTCGCCGCGGGTACCACCAGACGATCCTGCGCTGGATGAACGCCCTTCCTGAGCCTTGGGTTGATCGCTACCCGATCATCCGTATCCAGTACGCCTTTGCGCTCTCGTTCTACCCCCGGCATCAGGAATATGAAGCTCAGATCTACCGCCTGCAGCAGCTGCTGCAGGATCTCGAGGCGCAGGGCCGTCACGACGCCCGCGGGACCGTGGAGTTGCGATGTGCGGTCGAAATGCAGGTCGCACTGTCGGTTGGTTTGCGCGATGACGGAATGCGAGGTGGCGAATTGGCGGCAGCTTGGCTCGCACGCTGGCCAGAGGCGTCGCTAAGGCGCAAGGGTGTGATGGGTAACGTCCTGAGTTTCGGCCACAAGACGCGGGGCCACATCGATGAGGGACTGGAGACGATTGCCGAGACGCGCCGGTGGCTCGAGCAGGGCGAAGGATACTATGCGCTGAGCTGGACCGCCTACCTCGAGGCCGTGCTGCACCTCAAACGCGGGAGTTACTTCGACTCGCGGCTTGCGTGCACGCGCGGACTCGAGCTCGCAGAGCGAAAACTCCATGGACATCCCGGGCAGACCAGCATGCTGCACACCCTGCTTGCGGGTATCTCTTACGAGTTCGACGAGATCGAGCAGGCTCTCGCGCATCTCGAGCTGGCGCAGAGCAGCGTGAAAGAATACGCCCATGCCGACGCGGTAATCGTTGCCTACTTGACGCAGGCCCGCATCCAGCACCTGCGACAGGATGAGAATGGCGCACTGGCGATGCTCAGAGAGGGTCAGGAACTTGGCGAGCAGCGCGGCTGGCGGCGCGTGACGCTGTCATTGGCAGCCGAAGAGTGCCGCAGTCTCGCGCGCGCAGGACAGCACGAGGAGGCCAGGCTCGTGGCAACGCGCTTCGACTTCAATGAGCTGCCGACTCGCAGTGGCGCTCCACCCGTGAGTTCCGACAAGGCACTGCGCGCAGCCTCGCGCTACCTGCTCAAGCAATCGCCGAGAGCGGTTATCGAGGCGCTGGATGCCGCGATCGAAAATAGCCGGCAGCGCGAGCTCGCCCACCGTTCGGTGGAATTGCTGGTCCTGCGGGCCCTGGCCAAAAAAGAGGACGAGGACTGGGCGGGCGCCTTGGCGGACGTGCGTCGTGCACTCACCATCGCGGCTCCGAGAAATTATGTCCGCGTGTTCCTTGATGAAGGCCGCGAACTGGGTGCGCTGATCGATCGACTCGACATGGAGCAACTGCGCGGCTCCGAGGCTGCGCCCCTGGCGCGCCGCCTGCAGCGCGAGACGCACACGCCTCAAGTTCAAAATGGCGCCCCGATCGGCATGGGCGAAGAGCTGACGAAGCGGGAGCTATCGATCCTCAAGCGCCTGGAGACGGGACTGAGCAACAAGGAGCTCGCCGAAGCGATTTTCGTCTCTGAAGGCACACTCAAGTGGCACCTCCACAATGTCTACGGCAAGCTCAACGTCAAGAACCGTTCCGGCGCAATGGCTCGTGCGCGGGCGCTCGGGATTCTATGACCTGCAACGGCTCAAAGTTTCTCGGCGTAGGCGATGCCCGAGAGATTTCCCTGAGCCATTGCGATTGGGCGCTTTCCCGATCCGTTCAGGCCTGCTGAGTAAATCGAGCCCGAGAGATCGGTGACGAACATCCGATCGCCGCGCACATCCAGTGCGATGCCGATGCCTTCCATCAAGTGGCCGAGCACGATTTCCTGATTGAGATGCCCCTCGATCGGCGTGCGACTCACGGAGTTGCCGCGAGGAGGCTCGCCCCGATCCGTCCAGTAGAGGACGCGGTGCACGAGATCGAGCTCCAGATCGATCGGTTCCGGCAGCCCTTCGAACAGTACCTCGACATCGAGCCGGTTCGTCGCTGTGCGACCGCGGGGCATATCAATGCTCGCGCGAAAAATGCGCCCGTGCCCGGAGTCATCCGCACCCTTCTGGGTCCAGTACATCTGTCCGCGAACCGGATCGACGGTGATCCCGACACACCAGTTCGATGGATCGCGACGGTCGCCTTCGCCCTCGCCTGTCTGGATCAGTATCTCGACCTGCGAGCCATCGCGGCTGGCACGCATCACGCGCATACCCTCGCGGTCCGACCAATAGAGCTTGCCGGTCTTCTTCTCGAGATGGAGTTGCTTTGGCGTGAATGTGCCCCCTTCCGGAATGACGAATCGACGATTGCCGCCATCGAGATCCGCGCGCTCGATTGAGCCATCATTTCGGTGCGGAACGCCCATGTTGGTCCAGTAGATGTAGCCCGCTGCCGAGTCGACCGCGAGGCTATCGGGAAGCCGGCATCCCGTAACGAGCGTTTTGGGGTCCGAGCCATTTGGGTTGAGCGAGAAGATGCGGCCGCCGCTCAAGTCGAGCACGAGCAGGCGTCCGCTTGAAGAACGGGAGCCGGTCATGTTACCTCCGGAACGGAATGTCGCGGCGACACTCCCAGTCTCTCCCAGCTTGCAGGATTAGGCTCTCCCCCAAAAAGGGGGCGAGTTGTCAGCGCAAGCTCACGCGATGGATGCGGGGAACGCTTCCGGCCGTAGAACCACGTTAGCCCAGAAACGTCGAAGATTCTCGACACCCCCGGCAGTGGAACTGAACATGGTCGTGTCGCAGACCAACAGCTTTCCCGCGAAGGTATCCGGCCGCGATTGCAGGAGCGCGTCGAAGCTCGATCGGCCTGCTTGCGTGAACGGGTGAGGCGGCGCCGCCGGATCACGCTCGATCTGAATGACCTTGCGGCCCGTCAGCGCCTCGGTCTGTTCGGCAAACGCCTGGAAATTCGGCTTCTGGATGAGATCCAAAAAGCCGGCGATGCCTTGATCGGCCGTATCGCGATCCGACAATCGTTCGAATTGGGGGTAAAAAAGCCTGCGCAACTCGAAAATCGCTGGAAAGCGATCGTCAATCACGGCAAGCGGCGCGCCGGTCTCCGCTGGGCGGCTCCAGGCGAAATAGAGAAGTATCTGTCGACCGCGCATCCTCTAAACTTGCCTGACTTACACCGTTTAGGCAACGGGGTCACCGCAACTCGTGAGAGAATTCGCTACCCTTCGCCTAAGGCGCTGGAGAATAGGTAGCGGCCGGGTCCATGTATTTTCCCACCATGCAAATTCGCAAGATTACTCGAGACTATCTGCTCTCGATCGCGTTTTGGCTGACGACGTCCTTGCTGGTGGCGTGGCAAGACTATACCCTCGCAACCGCGCAGAAGCTGATTATAAGCCTCAATGATCTTTTTTCCCTGCAGGCCGTACGCTACCTGAGCATCGCCCTGCTTACGCCGCCCACGTTTTATATCGTCGAACGGTGGCCGGCCAAAAGCATCCTCCAAGCCGCCGCCTACGGTATCGGATTTGTTCCGTTCTCAATCGCCTTTGGCGTGATCCGATGGTGCCTGAAACCCCCATGGGTAGAGCAAAGCATGTCTTGGGGGCCACGTACTCCCCACAACCTGGTCATGCTGATGTACGGCACCTTCGCGGATGTCTTGCTTGTTTATCTGGCGATCATTCTGGCGGCGCACGCATATACCTATTTCACGATCACTCAGCGCCATGCGATCGAGCGACTCGAACTTCGGCGGGCTCTCGCGCAAAGTGAGCTGAACGCGCTGAAGATCCAATTGCATCCACATTTCCTGTTCAATACCTTACAAAGCATTTCGACACTGATCGACACCGATGGCGCGACCGCCAAGCGCATGCTGGTGAAGGTTGCCCATTTGCTGCGCAGCGCATTAAAACACGGGAGCTGCGATCTCGTTCCCTTTAGCGAAGAAATCGCGTTTTTGGAGTCGTATTTGGAGTTGGAGGCAATGCGTTTGGGTGAGCGGCTGCACGTACGCTGGGATATTACCTCGGCCGCCCGCGCCGCATGGATTCCTCAGCTGATTCTTCAGCCCCTGATAGAGAATGCCATTCGTCACGGCGTCGCTTGTAGTCGAGACGGCGGCTGGATTGCCGTTGAAGCGGACTGCAACCCATCTAAACTGCAAGTCAAGGTCTGCAACAGTGTCACAGGCCGATCAGAGAGCGGTATGGGGCTCGGCATTCCTAATACACGGAGCCGGCTGCGATACCTCTTCGGCGACGAAGCAACGCTCGATTTCGGAATCGCATCGAACGGCATCGCAACGGCGCTAATCACCGTCCCCGGTTTCGCGAAGCGCACGATCCAGTCGACTTGAGCAAGCCGACGACAACCAGGAATTCATCATGCGTGTGTTGATTGTCGACGATGAAGCCCTATCCCGGACCGCCCTGGCTGCGGTTTTGTCAAAGCGCGACGACATCACCGAGTATCAGTCGGCTAAGGACGCCGCGCAAGCGCTCGAGGAGCTGCAGCGACGAGTCTACGACGTGATGCTTTTGGACATCCAAATGCCCGAGATGTCGGGACTTGAATTGATTGAGCGCGCCAGTAAGCAAATAAAGCCGGTCCCCGCAGTAATCTTCGTCACGGCGTACGAACAGCATGCCTTGGCGGCGTTCGAAAGGCGCGCATTGGACTACATTCTGAAGCCTTTCAATCCGGATCGTGTGAATGAAGCGTTGGACATTGCCATCAAGCGATCCGCTCAGGAACGTGCGGAGCACCTCCTCGAGATGCTAACCACGGCGTCGCTCGTCAAGCAGCGAGGCAAAATCGCCATAAAGGTCAACGGCCGGATACTCTTTTTAGATCCCACGGAATTACTCACGGCCGAGGCAAACGGGAACTATGTGCTGCTGCAAAAAATGTCCGGCTCGCATCTCCTTCGCGAGACTATCTCCATCGTTGAGGAGAAACTGGCGCCCTATGGATTTGTGCGGATTCACCGCTCAGTACTTGTGAATGCGACCTTTGTAGAATCTGTGGAACTCGCGCGCGGCGAGCACGTTGTTCGAATGAAAAACGGCAATGAATATGCCGTTGCCCGCACCTATAAGGGCAATCTGCGCAACCTTGCAAGGGCCTGGATCGGCTTCAGCGCCACATAACAGCCGCCAGGCGATATCTGCCACCGCACAGCGGGCCGCACCTCCACACCGTGGTGCGCGAAAGTGTGGTCCGTGTGCGACCTCCGATAACCCGTGCGGTGCCGCCACCCGTTCGTCGCATTGATTGCGGCAGCTAGGCGTACGTTGCTGGTCACCGCAATCAGGTAGTCCGCCACCGATATTCGTTGATCCGTCACATTTTGCGCGCGTCGAAATGTTTTTTGACTATTCTCCATGCCGAACGGTTGATTTCAAACAACAAGTTGATCGAACAGACATGTCCAACGGGGCTGCCGAGTTCGGGGACGATCGCTTCGGATTAAACAATGTCCACGGCCAGTGCGGTGCACAAAGACAATGTCATACAAGAAAACTGAAGGAGAGAGGTCCATGAATAAATCGGGGATGTTGATGACCGAAGATGCAGCAGACCCAGGCCGCGGAGGCGGTCGCACCGATCTCTTGAGCTCGGCGATTCGCGCTGCGCTGACCGGCGGCTCGATCGTCGCGTCGCTCGGCGTCGCCCAGGCGCAGCAGCAGGCCGCCACACCCGCGGCCTCGACGGAGACTTCCCTCGCCGAAGTCGTCGTAACCGGGTCGCGCATCGCCATCCCGAACGAGACCTCCATCAGTCCCGTCACCTTCGTCAGCGCGGCCGACATCGAGCGCACGGGCGTGACGCGCGTGGAAGATTTGCTGAACCAGTTACCGCAGGTGTTCGCCGATCAGGGCTCGACGGTGTCGAACGGCTCGAGCGGTACCGCCACGGTCGATTTGCGCGGCTTGAATGCGAAGCGCACGCTGGTGCTGGTCAACGGTCAGCGCCTCGGACCCGGCGATCCGCTCACGGGCAGTGCCTCGGACATCAACATCATTCCGGTCGAGATGCTCGATAGCATCGAAGTGCTCACCGGCGGTGCCTCATCGACTTATGGCGCGGATGCCGTGGCCGGCGTCGTCAATTTCAAGCTCAACGACCACTTCGAAGGCGTCAAACTGGTCGCCGACGCGGGCATCTACCAGAATCACAACGCGGACGTTCAAGGGATCAATGAAGCGCTCGTCGCCTCAGGCGATGCCTCGCCGCCAAGCAACATCTGGGCGGGCGCTCAGAAATCCATCGCCTTCATTGGCGGCCTGAACTCGGCCGACAATAACGGCAATGCGACGGTCTACCTCACTTACCGCAACGTCCTGCCGATCCTGGAATCGCAGTATTCCTGGTCCGCTTGCACGGTGGGAGCCGGATACCTCGCCGGGCCAAGCTCGACGGGCGGAAAACGTGAGTGTGCGGGATCCGAGACTGCCTATCCGGCGAACTTCATCATCGGCAACAACGTGAGGACGGTGGGACCGGGCGGCGCTTTTGTTGGGCCGCCCACCGCTCCGGCGCTCTTCAACTTCGGCGCTCTGAATTTCTTTCAGCGCCCGGAAGAGCGTTATACCGGCGGCGCGTTCCTGCACTACGATTTCAATGAGCATGCGACGGTCTATTCGCAACTCATGGTCATGGACGACCAAACGTCGGCCCAGGTTGCGCAGTCCGGCAACTTCGGTAACGCCAACTCGGTCAACTGCGCGAATCCGTTCCTGAGCCCGAGCGCGCTTTCCTATCTCTGCAACGGCAGCACGGCCGGTTTTTCCAATCCGAATCTCACGATCCTGCGTCGTAACGTCGAGGGTGGCCCGCGCATCAGCGATCTCGAGCATACCGACATCCACGAAGTGCTCGGCGTCAAGGGCAAGATGGACGATGCGTGGACTTACGATGCGACCTTGAACTGGAGCCTCGTGAACTTCACCGAGGTCAACCAGAATTATCTTTCGGCCTCGCGGATGGTCAACGCCCTGAATGTGACCGGCACGGCGGCGAACCCCGCGTCAATCGGATGCGCCAGCGGTCCGCCCTGCGTTCCCTGGAATATTTTCCAACCCGGCGGCGTCACCGCAGCGGCTCTTAACTATCTCACCGTGCCGGGCCTCGAGGACGGTCGCATCGAGCAAAAGGACGCGCAGATCAACTTCGTCGGTGACTTGGGCAAGTACGGCGTGCAGAGCCCGTGGGCCGAGTCGGGGCTCAAGGTCAACGTGGGCGGGGAATATCGCGACGTCAAGCTCAGCACGCAACCGGACCAAGAGAGCATCGACGGAGATCTCGGCGGCGGCGGCGGCCCGACGTTACCCGTGACCGGCTCGGTCATCGCGAAAGAGGGCTACATCGAGGCAAGAATGCCTTTGGCCGAGGACAAGCCCTTCATGCAGCAGCTCAGTCTCGAGACTGGCTACCGATATTCCAGCTACGACCAGGGCTTCAAGACCAACACGTATAAGTTCGGCGTGGACTTCGCTCCCATTCAGGACGTGCGCTTGCGCGGCAGCTTCGCGCGCGCGGTGCGCGCTCCGAACGTGGTCGAGTTGTACTTGCCGGCCGCGGTCGGCTTGGACGGCACGTACGGCACCGACCCGTGTGCGGGAACCGCTCCGGTGTTCTCGCGGGCGCAATGCGCGAAGACCGGCGTTATCGTCAGCGGACCCAACAATCAATATGGCAACATCGCGTTGAACCCGGCCGGCCAGTACAACGGCTTGCTCGGCGGCAATACGGCCCTGGGACCCGAAACGGCGCTGACCACCTCGTTCGGCATCGGCTTTACTCCCTCGTTCGTGCCGAATTTCCGGGCGCAAATCGACTACTACGATATTCATATCGAGGACGTCATCGAGCCCGTCGGCGGCAGCGTCATCTTGGATCAGTGCGCGACCAACGGTGTTTTCTGCAGCTTGATCCACCGCAACGCTCAGGGCTCGCTGTGGGAGAACAACTCCGGCTACATCTCGGATCTGCCGCTGAATGTCGGCTCGCTGCGCGAAAAGGGCATCGACCTCGACATGTCGTACTCCTACGACTTCGGCGCCTTCGGCAAGATCCACTCGCAGCTCAACGGTACCTACATCGACGAGTACCTGGTCACCGCCAATAACTTCGTGGCGGGCACGACCTACAACTGCGCGGGGCTCTATGGTTCCACTTGCAGCGGTACCGCCAATGCGGAAACACCGGTTTTCCACTGGCGTCATCGGTTCACCTCGACCTGGGAGACTCCCTGGATGGGCCTCGACGTGACGGCGACCTGGCGCTATTACTCGGCGGTCAAGCTCGAGCAGCTGAGCGCGAACCCGAATCTCGCGGCGCCGAGCGGCGGCACGATCGCGAACGGCGGCATCTCCAACACCGATGCGTTCCTCTCCTCGTACAGCTATTTCGATCTCTCGGCTTCGGTCAAGCTGGTGGACAAGCTCACGTTGCGACTCGGCTGCAACAACGTCCTGGACAAGCCGCCGCCCATCGTCGGTACCACGAACCTGCCGCTGCCGGTCGGCAACGGCAACACCTTCCCGGGTGTTTACGATGCCCTCGGCCGGTTCTTGTTCGCGGAGGTCACGGCCCAATTCTGAGTCGTTGTGTCCGAGAGATAGGTCCGAGAGATAGATAGGAACGGGGCATGATCACCGCGGATGCTCAAGTCAATCGCAGAGCGTACCGCCGGCGGGTGGGCGTTGATATGTGGCAAAGCCAGCTCCGCAAGGGCAGTCTGGATCTCGCCGTCCTTGCAAGCCTGTGGGATGGGCCCCTCGATCGGCCCCAGATCTGTTGCCGTTTGGAGCAAATGGCCGGTATCGCCCTCGTCCAGGGAGTCATTTATCCCATTCTGCGCCGACTTCGCAATGCCCGTTGGATTGAGACTCAATGGGTCGAGGTTGAATTGGGCCATCCGCGCCAGTTATTCCGCTTGACGGACAGCGGACGCCAATCCGCAAAGGAGCTATCCGGTCGCTGGACGAAATTCGCCGACGGCATGAATCGCATGCTCGCAACTGGGCCGCTTGTATCCCCGGCCTGATATTCGCGCGGCGCTCACGCCGACTTCAGTTCATTGACCGCCCGCCATGCCTGATCGATCGCCTCGTGCGTGTAGGAATTCCACCCCGCATCGGAGTTGGCGATGGTGACATTCCCGCAGCGCCTGCGGGCGATCTCATACGGCTGCGGTCCCGAGATCTCCGCATCAAACAACGAGTCGGCGCTGTAGGCATAGCCGTGCGGCCAGCGATTGACGGTGATCGCGACGATGTCGCGCGTCGCCTGAAATCCGCCCGGACCCAGCATTCGGTCGAGCTGATCGGCGATCCGCGTTTCGTATTCTTCGAACGGCGTATTCAAGCAGCAGCTGCCGTCCCATGCGAAACTGCTGGACATTCGAGAGACCCTGGTTTGGCGTGAGCGGTATGTGCTCCATATGCAGCAGCATGGGCTCGCTCGGTGTACGCGGGTTGCGGTAGCCGCCGAGTGCCACGGGATAGTCGAGCTTGGTGTTCGAGAAATAGGCGTGAGGACTGTAGATGTCGTGCACGCCGAGCTTGACGAACGACTGCCAATTTCGAATGGCGACGTTGACGTAGACCAGCGGCATTTTGACGCTGCGGGCAAGCGCCTGTTTCTGCGGATCGGGCAGCTCCGGCATGATATGGGGAATCATCATGTTATAGCCGGCAAGCACGCAGTGCTTGGCCTGAATACGATTCAGTGCACCCGCGCGCATGTAACCGATGTCCACCGGCCCGCCCTTGCTCCGCGCATTGGCGATAGCCACCGCCGTACTGTTCAGCCGCAAGCGGATGGGCGCTCCGTCGACATCGAGCTTTGCGTAGTCGAAGTCGGCGAGCACCACGTCGTCCATGGTATGACCCGGCGCCACTGTGGGGATCAAAGCGCGGACCAGGAGTCGCGCGATGGAAGCATTGCCGTCGGGGAAATGGTAGATGTAAGGCTCGTCGAATGCGGCGATTTCCGGATCGTTGAGATCGCCCAGCCCCAAGCCGTCGAAGCCGGTGTACCGGCTGCTCATCGCGTCGAGCGCAGGCAGTATGTCGGGACCCATCGCCATGAGGCCGTACGTGGTGCCGTCGAAGAACTTGACCGCCTCATCGCCCAGTCCGGCATCCTTGCGCAGGAAGTCTCGGTAGGAGATTTTCTTCAAGTAAGCGATTTTCTCCGCTTTCGACTTGCCGACGAGATAATCCCTCGGGTGATCGAAGAATTCGATGAGCCGCGCTCGGGCGTCATCGGACATGGGGAATTGCTCAACCACGGCCTTGATTGGACGGGGATTGGCGTCGTTTGCAAAGGAGTCGCCGCCGGTAACGACCGGGTTGCCGGCGACCAGCCTGTCCTCGCCAAAGGTCTCGCGGTCGAAGTACACACCTTGAGTCAAGCCGAGCGACGCATAGAGCTTGCGGTCAAAGGCCGTATCGAAGCGTGTCAGCTCAACGCCGAGCGAGTGTAGTAGTCGATTGACGGTCTTGCTGAAGAAAGTCTTCGGGGATTGCAGCGACTCGGTGCCCCCATAGCCGAGCAACAGACGATCGCCGACCCGAAATTCGTTGCGCTTGGCGTGTCCGCCGAAATCGTCGTGATTTTCGAGAATCAGGATGCGCGCCGCAGGCCCGTGCGCTTCGCGATAGAACCACGCCGCGGCCAATCCGCTGATACCGCCTCCAACCACGACCAGATCGAAACTCTGCTCGATTCGCAGGCCTGAGATGTCAAAGGACTTGCCTTCGCGACCGACCTGATGGGCAACCTCGAACGATCCGGGATGACTGCCTCGCAGGCCCGTGAGCGACGGTGGGTAGTACCGGCCGGGCGCGGCGCGAATCTGAGCGAGCGGCGTCAGACCGGCGGCGATGACCAGCGCGGTGCCGCTTAGAAAATCGCGACGATTGATTTGGTTGGACATGAACTCCCCGACTCACGCGGGCCTTGTTATTGGATTTGGGGCGGCTGGCCGCCTCATTTTAGCTGTAGATGTCTGATTCTACGAGAGAAACTAGCTTCTGTTGAGTATGGGGCCGGCAAAAGGTTCCACAACGGAGAGGATTTTTCCGAAGAGCCCACCCTCACCTCCCACCCATAGTAGTAAGTCTACATAGGGTCTATACTCCGGGTAAACGTAGGCCTGGGTGGCCGGGAAGATCGCGGATTAACCCCAACATTCGGGTTGCCTCGTTTGAGCAGAAGACGGCGTCCATGCACTCTTTCCTCGAGAGGCCGATATGAATGCACTCAAAGGACTTCTTCTGGCGACTACAGCACTCGTGAGCACCCCGTTTCCAGCCCACGCATTTTGCGGCTTTTACGCCGGCAAAGCTGACGCGACGCTCTTCAACTCCGCCAGTCAGGTCGTGATCGCCCGCGACGGTAGACACACGGTCTTATCCATGGTGAATGACTATCAAGGACCCCTCAGCGAGTTCGCTTTGGTGGTGCCTACTCCCGTGGTGCTGCACGAAGGCCAGGTCCGCATCGTGGACCGGGCCGTCTTCGACCATCTGGACGCCTATTCCAGTCCGCGCCTGGCGGAATACTTCGATGCTGATCCGTGCCGTTGGACCGTTCCATTCATTAACACCGCCTGCCCCAAGGCGCGCTTCGAGTGGGACACGAGCCATGGCAAGACCCCTCGCCCCATTTGGTCATGGATTTCTTCGCCGCTCGACAATGGCGTGAGCCTGCTCGAGCGTATCGGCCAAGTTCTCGGCGCCGAGATGCTCGAGTACGCCGGCCCGCTCGAGTTTGTAGCGCACGTTGGGCCGGAGCTCGGCGAGCAATACGGTCACGCCGTGCCGGCGGAAATCGCTGATGATCTCCTCGATCGCGAGAATGCCGGTCGCGTCCACGAAGGGCACGTGGCCCATGCGTAAGATCAGCGTGTGGGCACGCCGTTGCGTTTGCGCGAGAGTCCGCTCGAGCTTCTCGGCCGCCCCGAAGAAGAAAGGTCCCTGAATACTGTAGATCACCACGCCGTTACCGGCGGTCGAGGTCGCACCGGCCTCGGACGTCGCGTCCGCCGGTTCCTCCTCGATTTGCACCGCCTCCGCAGAGCGACGCATGAACATCAATGCGGCCACGATCACGCCGACGTTGACCGCGACGACCAGGTCGACAAATACCGTCAACAGGAAGGTCACGACGAGGATGGCGGCATCGGGCTTGGGCGCCTTGCGCACCAAGCGCAGCGCTTGCGGCAGCTCACTCATGTTCCAGGACACGACAAACAGAATGGCGGACAGGCAGCAGAGCGGGATCGCCGATGCGAGCGGCGCGAGTATCAGCACGACCAGAATGAGAAATCCGGAATGCACCAGCGCCGCGAGCGGGCCTGTTGCGCCGTTGCGGATATTGGTCGCCGTGCGCGCGATCGCGCCGGTGGCGGCAAAGCCGCCGAGCAGAGGCGCCACGATGTTGGCCACGCCTTGGCCGATGAGCTCCTGATTGGAGTCATGGGTGGTACCAGCCATGCCGTCGGCGACGACCGCGGACAGGAGTGATTCGATGGCTCCGAGAAGCGCAATGGTGAACGCGGGGCCGACCAGGGAGACAGCCTGCGTCATCGTCACGGCCGGAAAGGACGGCATGGGCAACGTGCGCGGTATGCCGCCGAACGCAGAACCTATCGTAGCGACGCCTTTGAATTGACAAGCCCATTGCAATAGGGTGACCACGACGAGCGCGACCAGCGGTGCCGGCACTCGCTTCAGATGCCGCGGGCCGAGGGTCAGGATGGCGAGCGCAAGCAGACCCAGCCCGGTGGTCGCGAGGTTGAGGGTCGGGAAAGCCGCGATCAGGGACCAGAGCTTCTCATGAAAGCGCAGGCCCGACGGCGTCGGCGTCAAACCGAAGAAATCCTTCCATTGACCGACGAAGATGATCACCCCGATCCCCGCAGTGAAGCCCGCGACGACCGGGCGGGGGATGTATTTGATCACCGAGCCCAGACGGGTGGCGCCGAACACGACCAAAATGAATCCCGCCATCAACGTCGCCATCTGCAACCCGGCGATGCCGAACTGCGCCGTGATAATCGATAGAACGGCGATGAACGCGCCGGTCGGGCCCGAGATCTGCACGCGGGTGCCGCCAAAAAGCGCGGTCAGAGCGGCGGCCACGATGGCGGTATAGAGCCCTTGTTCCGGGCGCGCACCGCTCGCAATCGCAAAGGCCATGGCGAGCGGCAACGCGACGATGCCGACGATCAGGCCGGCAATGACGTTGGGCCTCACCTGCGAGCGTGACCACAAGCCTGCGGCCTTGGTTTCGAGTAGTGCGATCATCATCGACCAGTCTAGGCGACGCGTACTGCGACTCGATCCTAGAATAGCGCAGGCCACGGTCCGACAATCGCGACCGGTGCGCATTCCGCAGCCATTTCAGGGGGATTCGCTGGTGGACATCGCGGCGCTCGCGCTCGGCCATCCGCCGCCCAGCGATTTATAGAGAGCGATCAGCGCGATGGCCGAGTCACGTTCACTTTGGGCGAGCGCATCGTCGGCGGCGTACAGCGAGCGCTCCGCATCGAGAACGGGCAAGAAGCTCTCGACGCCTCGCGCGTAGAGAAGCTTCGCGATGTCGGTCGCTTCGGCATCCGCGGCGGATTCCGCCGCGAGCTCATTGCGGCGCACTTTTGTGTTGGCGTAAGAGACGAGCGCCGTTTCCACGTCCCGAAATGCGTCCAGCACCGAGCGTTCATAAGCGGCGGTCGCGGCGGCGGTGCGGGCCGACTCCGCCTGCACTTCAAAGCGTATTCTCCCGGCATCGAAGATGCGCCAGGTGACGCCGGGGCCGATCTGATAGTAGCCGCTCGAGGCATTCCCGAAAGAGGAGAAACTAGAGGCTCTCGAGGCCGGCCACGCCGGTGAGGGAGAAGTGCGGATAGAGATCCGCCTGCGCGATGCCGATGCGCGCATTGGCCGCGGCAATCCGCCGCTCGGCCGCGCGCACGTCCGGACGGCGCTTGAGGAGTTCTGAGGGCAGACCCACCGGCACCTCCGACGCCGATTGCGGGATGGGACGCGGCACGGATAGCTCGGCGGACACCTCGGCGAACGGCCGGCCAATGAGCGCCGCGATCCGATAAGCAGCCGCCCGCTCGTCGGTCTCAAATGTAGGGATCGCGGCCTCGATGTCGCGGACCTGCGCCTCGGCGCGCAGCAGGTCTTGTTGCGGCGCCAATCCCGCCGTCAACAGAGACTGCGTGAGCGCGCGCAAATCCCGCTCGATGGCGAGATTCTTCTGCGCGACCTCGATACGCCGCTGCGCCCCGCGCAGATCGATGTAGTCGCGCGCCACTTCGGCGAGGAGCGTCAAGGTCACATCGGCGCGATCCTCGGCTACCGCCTGATAGTTTGCATTCGCCGCCTCGATGTTACGGCGAATGCCGCCGAAGATATCGATCTCCCAGGAGGCATCGAACCCGGCCTGCCAGAGATTGCTGTGAATGCCGGGTCCGAGTCCGCCGGGCGGCACGCCCGTCGGGACGTTGTCGCTCCCCAGGTTGCGCGCATATTCGCCCGTCGCATCGGCGGTGGGATAGCGGCCGGCACCGGCGATGCCCTGAAGCGCCCGCGCTTCACGCACTCGGGCCTGCGCCTCGGCGAGGTCGGGCGCCGATTTCAGCGCCTGCGCGATCAGAGCGTCGAGAGTGCTGTCTCCGAAGTTCTTCCACCAAGCGTCATCGATGAACGGCGCTTCGCCTCGCTTGCCCCGAAGTGCGCCCGGGCGCTTCGGCGAAACTCGCCGGCACCGAGGGCTTGGGAGCCACATAGTCAGGGCCGACGGCCCTGCAACCGGCGAGGAGTAGACCGAGCCCCGCGAAGGCGGGGGCGAGCGAGGATCGCATTGTCCATGCCACTTCGGAGCTACCTCGAGACCGTGACTTTGGCCTCGACCGACATCCCGGGCGAAATCCACTTGATCGCCTCCCCGGGATCGTCGAACACGATCTTGACGGGCACGCGCTGCACGACCTTCACGAAATTGCCCGTGGCGTTCTCCGGCGGCAAGAGCGCAAAGACCGACCCCGTGCCCCGCTGCAAGCTGTCGACGTGGCCCTTTAATCTGAGATGCGGGTAGGCATCCACTCGCACCTCGGCCGCTTGCCCGGGCCGCATATGCTCGAGCTGCGTTTCCTTGAAATTGGCCACGACGTAGGGGGCGACCGGGACGATGGAAAAGAGCGTCTGGCCGGGTTGTACGTAATTCCCGTCCTCCACGAGTTTGTTGGCGATCGTGCCGGTTTCCACGGCCGTGATCTTCGTGTACGACAGATTCAATTGCGCCTGGTCGAGCGCCGCCTGCGCCTGCGCGAGGGCGGCGGCGGCCGTCTTCACTTGCGATCGAGCGAGCTCCGCCGCCGCCGAGGCGGAGCGAACCTTGGTCTCCGCCGCCGTGACCGTTGCCCGGGTGGCATCGGCGGCCGCCACGCCCGTATCGAGCCGTTCGTTCGAGATGGCGCGCGCGTCGGACACCGAGCGCAGGCGCTTCAAGTTCGCCTCCGCGAGCGTCGCATTGGCGCGCGCGACGGTGAGCTCCGCCCGCGCCTGGGCCGCATCGGCGTCCGCGATGCCGACCCGATCGTCTGCCTCTTTGCGCCTGCCCGCGGCGGCCTCGAGATTGGCGCGTGCGATCTCCACTTCCACCGCATAGTCCCGGGGGTCGAGCTCCACCAGCAATTCGCCGGCCTTCACCGCCGCGTTGTCGTCGATATGCAAGGTTTGCACATAGGCCGGGACCTTTCGCGATCACCGTCGTCAGATGCGCCGTCACGTAGGCATCATCGGTGCTCTCCGCAGCCCCAGCCCGAAATGACGAAGTAGGCGACCACCGCAACGAGCGCGAGCGATGGCCACCGCGCCGACCACCTCGGAAGCCTCGAGGCTGGCAGCGGCGCCGGCGCCTGGGCACCAGGAGGACCGGCCGCAGGAGGACCCGGTGCGGCCGGATGCGAGGGGGGAGTCGGGGGGGGCGTGCTCATTTTTTGTGGATCACGGGCGTGGGCGGAATGACCGGGACCAGGCAAAGAGCCACGATTCCGATCAGCGCCATGAACGAGAAGGCGTCGGCGTAGCTCAAAGTCGCCACCTGCTGCCTGGCGGCCTCGGCGAGCTGCGCCAAGGCCAGGCCTTGGCTGTCGAGGTTCGCATACCCGTGCGCGATTGCATTCGCGCTTCTCGAGGCGAGGGATGCAGCGGTGGCGTCGCCACTGCCCTGCAAGTGCTCGAATAGGCGCGATGAATGCAGCGTCTCGCGATGATCGATGAGGATGGTCAAGAACGCGACGCCCAAGGATGCGCCGAACTGGCGGAACGTCATGTACAGCGACACCCCGTCGAGGAGCTTATCTTGCGCAATCTGTGCCACCGTGCCGCTGCCGACCGCGGGCAGGAGCGGCGATAAGCACAGGCCGTAGAGCACCAAGGGTAGGATGTAATACACCGCCGGCGTGTCCCTCGTCAGGTAGTGCTGAAAGAGGAGCATCGAGGCAATCAGCACCGAGAGCGCGCCCAACGATGGTCTTTCTCTGCCCGAGGTGCGCAATGAGCGGCACCATGAGCGGGCGCACCGCCGCGGCGGTGAGCGCATACACGCAGATGATCTGCCCGGTCTGCGTCGCGCTGTAGGTATGGGCGCTGATGTTGCGCAGGTACTCCGGCAGCACGAACAAGCTTCCCGACAGGATCATGCCGGTAAAAAGGCCAATCAGAATGGCGGACATCACGCGCCGATCGCGTACCAGCGCCAAGTCAAGAAGCGGCGCAGCGATTGCGCGGGCTGTACTGCCACAACAAGAACCCAGCCAACGTGGCGACACTCAAGCCCGCGAGATTGCGGATGAGGGGCGAGCCGAGCCAGTCATCGATCTCGCCGCGATTGAGCACGATCTGCAACGAGATGAGCGCCACGGCGAGTAGCACGATGCCCAGCCAATCGGTCCTCGCCACCCGCGACGGCGACGGCGGCGCAATCGTCGGGTAATAGCGCAAGCAGCAAACACACGGCACCCGCCGCGTAGAGAAGATTCGGCAGGAAGATCAGGCGCCAGTTGAACTGATCGGTGAGATAGCCGCTCAAGAGCAATCCCGCCGCGCTCGACAGGTACAGCACCGTCGAGATGCGCATCAGCGACGGGCTTCGCTGGGGCTTCGGCATCAACAGGTACACACTCGCCCGCCACCAGTTCAAAAGGCCCGCACCCGCAAGTCCCTGGATCGCCCGCCAGGTCAGCAGGGTCTCGAGGGTCGAGGATACCGCGCACCCCATGGAGGCAATGGCGAACAAAACGGTGGTTGCTATGAGGAAGCGCTTGTATCCCACATGCCCCGCGAGCCAGATCGAGACGGGCACACCGATGAAGAGCGAGCAGCTATAGACGGTGAGCAACCAGCTGGCCTCATCCGCGGAGAGGCCGAGCGTGCCGGTCATATCGGGAAGGACCAGGTTCACGCTGTCGAACGTGTAGAACTCCATGCCCGTTGCCAGCGCAAGTCCCAGGAGCAACCAGCGGGTGTGGGCCGGTGAGACGAGGGTTGCCGCCGCATGTCCGGGCACCGGCGGACACTGCGAGCTCGGTCATCGAGCCACGCCGAGAGCTGCTGCCATGCACCTCAAGGAGTTGCGCAAGGGACTGATCGACCAAGCTGATGCGGCCGCTGCCCAGCGCGACAATCACCAGCAACCCGCCGATGATGGCGAGGTTCGAGAGAAAGTGATCCGCCTCGGTGACGAAGTCCGCTCCCGAGCGTTTCCAAAACGGGTGATACATGACGGTTACCGGTATCAGGAACAGCAACAATAACAACGCACCGAGCCGCGGTTCAATACCGAGCAACAAGGAGAATCCGCCGCCGAGCTGGACCACCACGGTGACCAGATGAAGCAGCGTCGGCCAGGGCAGCCCGCTGGCAGCCACCTCGCGCTGGGCGGCGCTCCAACGCCAGCATTTGTCGACGCCGCTATAGAGAAAGGGCGAGCAGAGAAGCACCCGCGCCAGCAAGATCCAGTGCGAAGCGTCACTTGGGACCAACGAGTTTGACCGCACGCTTATATCGCCCAGCAGGAGCACCCAAGCACTCCCCAGAAACCCTTCAGATCCGCGATCGGCAAGTTCGCCGACCGGGCCGTGGCATGATGCCGGCCGTGGACATGGCAGTCGCCGGTGCAGGCTAGAGACACCGCGCGCTGCACCGGCTCAGCCCATGCCGCGTAGCCGCCGTAGACTCGTACCGGCGACCAGTCGGGCATCGCCGGCGGCAGCGCCTGATCATCGAATCGAGCGAAATCCTCCCTGCCATACACGACGCGCCCGCCAACGACGGTCAGAAGCGACGTGATATCCGCGATCTCTACCTCCGGGCAACTGAAATAGTCGCGGTCGGGCACGATCAAGTCGGCGAATTGCCCCACTTCGATGCGTCCCTTGCGCCCTTCCTCGTTCGAAAACCAGGTGACATTCTCGCTCCACATACGAAGCGCCGTTTCCCGATCGAGGCAGTTGCGCTGGGGATAGAGCGGCAGGCCCCCCACCGTCCGGCCGGTCACCAGCCACGCCAGCGAGACCCACGGGTTGTAAGAGGCGACCCGCGTGGCATCGGTGCCGGCGGACATTTTCGCGCCCGACTCGAGGATGCGTCGCAGGGGCGGTGTCGCCTCGGCGGCGCCAGGACCGTAGCGCTCGACGAAGTGTTCGCCCTGGTACGCCATGCGGTGTTGCACCGCAATTCCCCCGCCCAGCGCCGCGATCCGATCGATCGACCGCGGCGAAACGGTCTCGGCGTGGTCGAAGAACCAATTCAGCCCAGCCAGCGGAATCTCACGATTGACGTCCTCGAATACGTCCAGGGCTCGGCTGATGGTTTCGTCGTAGGTCGCGTGCAAGCGCCAGGGCCAGCGGTTCTCAACGAGGATGCGCACCACGCCCTCGAGCTCGCTCTCCATATGCGCCGGCATGTCGGGGCGCGGCTGCCGAAAATCCTCGAAATCCGCCGCGGAGAACACAAGCATCTCCCCGGCGCCATTGTGGCGAAAATAGTCATCACCCTGTTTGTACTTCGAGGTCCGCGTCCAATCGAGAAAATCCTGCTTCTCGCCTTTTGGCTTTTGCGTGAACAGGTTGTAAGCGAGGCGTATCGTCAACTGACCTTCATCGTGCAATCTCTGGACGACGGCATAGTCCTCGGGATAGTTCTGAAAGCCGCCGCCGGCATCAATCGCGCCGGTGACCCCGAGACGATTCAGTTCGCGCATGAAATGCCGCGTGGAATTCAATTGGTACTCGAATGGCAGCTTCGGGCCTTTGGCGAGTGTCGAGTACAGAATCGCTGCGTTGGGCTTTGCCAATAAGAGGCCGGTGGGCTCCCCGGCACCGTTCCGGGTGATCTGGCCGCCGAGCGGCTCCGGCGTGTCTTTGGTATAGCCGCACGCCCGGAGAGCCGCCCCGTTGAGCAGGGCTCGATCGTACAGATGCAGCAGGAACACCGGGGTCTCGGGAGCGAGCGCATTGATTTCCTCAACCGTCGGCAGTCGCTTCTCGGCGAACTGATGCTCGGTGAATCCACCGACCACCCGCACCCACTGGGGCGGCGGCGTGATGGCGATCTGGCGACGGAGCATGGCCATCGCATCGGCGAGCGACCGCACGCCGTCCCAGCGCAGCTCCAAGTTGAAATTAAGGCCGCCGCGGATGATATGCAGATGGTTGTCGATCAGCCCCGGTAGAGCGCTTCGGCCTCGCAAGTCGATGAGTTTTGTCGCTTTGCCCGCGAGCTTGCGCACGTCATGGTCGATGCCGACGGCGCTGAACTTGCCCCCGGAGATGGCGACCGCGCTGGCGACGGGGTTGGCACGATCAAGCGTGTGGAAATGACCGTTGAATACAATGAGGTCGGGGGCAGTCCGCGATTCGCTCACGGCGCATCCTCCCGGGGCAGTGGCCGGGTTGGTTCAACCTTCATGCGCATGGAACATGGTCTTGGCATAGATCACTCCCAGTCCATAGGACCCGCCATAGATCCTAGCGATGCCCGTGGTGCTCTCGTACGTCTCACTGCGCGCCCAATCGCGCTGCAGCTCCAAGAGGTATTGCAATGAGGTCATGGGCCGCGCTCCCGCCTGCACCATGCGCTCGAGCGCGCGGTGATGTGCCTCGGCCGACACATCACCGCAGGCGTCGGCGATCACGTACACCTCAAAGCCCTGCTCCAAGGCCGAAAGCGACGGACCGACGATGCACACCGAGGTCCAAAGGCCCGCGAGCACCAGCCGACTCTTGCCGATGACATTGACCTGTTTGATGACAGCCGCGTCCTCCCAGGTATTCATGCTGGTGCGGTCGAGCAGTTCCTGCCCGGGAAACGGCTCGGTGACTTCGGCAAACATCGGTCCGGAAAAACTCTTCTCCGCGACCGTTGTAAGTATCGTCGGTACCGTGAAGCTCGCCGCCGCCCGTGCCACGAGGCCCGCGTTGTTACGCAACATGATGGCATCGATAGAGTGCGTCGCGAACGCCATCTGCGACTGAAAATCGATCAGGATGAGCGCATGATCCTTGGGCGTGAGGAGCTTCGAACCGGGTGTTGCTTTGGCAGTGATGGGCATGGCGATGGCTTCCTATGAAAGGGATGGAGTGCGCGCCGCGCCTCTGGACGAATCGCGAATGCTGCAGCTCGACCGCGCGCAATCGAGACTGCGCGCCGAAATTCTGTTTGGCTTGAATATTAGGCAGGCGCTTTGTCGAAAAGCACGCCGCCGCTGCCGCGAGCTAGCCCCCGCGCCTCCACACCGCCGGCGTGTCGCCAACCAGGCGTGAGAAGACTCGGGTCAGATGACTTTGGTCCGCGAAGCCGCAAGACACGGCGATATCCGCAATCGTCAACGCGGGATTCAGGAGCAGATGTTTCGCTTTGTCTATGCGATACCGCTGCAGCCATTGGTGCGGCGTAAGACCCGTCGCGACTCGAAACGCTTTGGTGAAATGGCCGCGCGACAGCCCGCAAGCTCGTGCCGCATCGACCAGCGACAGGTCGTCGGCGCAATGCGCGCCGAGAAACTCCTTGGCGCGGTTTGCCTGCAGCCGCGTCATGCCCCCCTTGTGGAAAGGCGTGCCCGGCCGGACTCCTCCATAGGAGCCCCACAGATGAGTGAGCATCGCGAGCGTGACGTGATCGATGAACAGCTTGCTCGCCTCGTTAGGCCTCTGGAACGCCGGCAACAATACCGATGCCAGATGAACCATGATCGGATCAATGATCCCCGGCGGGCATACAAAATGCGAAATACGTCGCGTGCCGCACTCCTCCGCGAAGTCGTTCACGACGAGACGAGGTAAATAGAGCACCAGCGATTCATGTGCACAGGTGATGAACGCGGAATATTCCTCGATGAGATTCACAATGCGCATGGAGTTCGGGGCATAACCCTGTGAGATCACCGGCCGGCCGCGGCTCCACAATTCATGGTGAGGGACCGCCGTGAGGTACAGCGCGACGATGAACGTATCCTCGGGCGGAATCTGCGGTGTCATCCCTGCCCGATCGGCTCCGACCGACAGTCGGCTCACCCCAAGATGCGATCGTTGCAGCACCTGTGTGCGCAGGACGGGCACGTCCTGCAGGCCCAGGCTGTGCGCCACTACATCGCCGAATCTGCGCTGAATGCTCATTTGGATTATCCGCTTGAGGCAGCACCCAGGACTCCCTGGCGTAGTGCCACTATATCAAATTGGCCGCCGGGGGCCCACGGTCAGCGATTGGGCAAACGCGCGCCTACCAAAAAGTGCCGCGATGGATCCTCCAATCCCTGCGCCGATGATCACGCACAGCAAGGAGATGCCGAGCGCCTGTTCATGCCCGAAGAGGCGGTCAGTCAACGCCCCTACCACCACCGGTCCCACGCCAACGCCGATCAATGTCACGACCGCAACCAAGAGCGCGACGGTCAAACCCTGGAATCGTTCCGGCGTGAGCAATAGCCACCCGGTCATTCCCGCGGGCGTGGCGGCGAAGACCAGCAGGTTAAAAACGGTAAAACCCGCCTCGGAAACGCCGAGTTGCTTTGCCGTGCAGAAGAGGACCGCCGGCGGAATGCACAGAAGCGAGCAGCCAGCCTGAAGGACGTGAGGAGCGGCGGCGATGCCGCGCCCGCGCAAATGATCGATGAGCAAACCTCCCAGCCATTGACCCGCGGGCGCCGAGAGCAGAAACATCAGCCCTACAATTTGGGCCGCTGCGCCCGGTGCCAGCCCAAAGGCACGTGTGTAGAACAGCGGTACCCATGCCGCTTGAGTCTGCGAAAGCGTGATGATGCACGCGGTGGCGATCGTGAGCGGCACATAGGCGCGTCGATTATCGTGCAATAAGGCTGACGCCGCTTTGAGGGCGCTCCATGGACGGACGAAAGACGCGGCGCGGGCGGGTTCGCGAATGACCATGACGAGTGCCGCAAGCGCAAAGCCCGGCACGGCGGCAAGCAAAAATAGCACGCGCCAAGGCGCAATTTGGCCGAAAACCGGGATCGTGGCGGGACCGATGCGCTCAAGAATGCGGCCACCGGCCAACAGGGCGAATACGTTACCCACGGCGGCGCCCATGAGGAAAATCGCGACGCTACGTGCCATCTGGCGCCGTGGCGTCACGCTGCCGAGCAGCGAGATGCCAGCGGGGACGAGACATGCCTCGCCGAGGCCCACGCCGACCCGCGCAAGAAAGAACGCTCCAAATGAGCCCGCGATGGCGCACGCTGCGGTCATCGCGGACCAAATCAGGAGACCGAGTGCGATCACGGCTCGTCGATCGATGCGATCCGCGAGCCAGCCGAGCGGAATGCCGCAGACGCAATAAAGCGCCACGAACGCCGTTCCATTGAGCAGGCCGAATTGGGTATCAGTCAAGCCCAGATCATGTTTGATGGGCGCGCCCGCAACAGACACCAATCCCCGATCGATGAAGGCCGCAACGTAGCTGCAAAATAAAAGCGCCAAAATCGATCGATAGGGTGTGAAAAGCCGACCAAAGAAACCAGAATGCACTGCGAGCATTTACGTGGCCTCGGGCGACTACCCAACCCGGATTATAGGTGTTGATTCACTCCTTGCCTCCGCCCAACTTTCCGGCGACATAGCGCCGCTCGCCGGTGCGTGGGTCGAACATCACTTCAACGGGATCCCCGGTCGACGGATCGATAAATTGCTCACCCGTCCGCTGCCAATTGCCCTTGGGCGGCTGCCTCGATGTGACGGTAGCGCCAGCGCTCGAACAGCGTGCCGATGAGGACGATCACGCCGATGGCCAGCGCCTGCCAGCCAGGCGCGTGAACTCCGCAGGCTATGAGGCCGATACCGACGCACGTGAGGATCGCTGCCGCCGCAATCACGACAGTCCGCAACATGATCAAGCCGCCGATTCCAGCACCACTGCCGTTCCGTACGCGACGATCTCGCTCATCGTCTGGCCGATCTCGGCCGAATCGAATCGCATCATGACAATGGCATTGGCGTGCATGAGACTCGCGTTGCGGACCATCCGGTCGACAGCATGACGCCGCGCCTCCTCGAGCAATTGTGTGTACTCGGTAATTTCGCCGCCGACGATTGAGCGCAGCCCCGCCATGATATTTCCGCCAAGCCCGCGGCTTCTGACTACCACGCCGAAGACCTGACCCTTGACCTCGCGCACACGATGTCCGGGCACGTTCTCTGTTGTCACGACAAGCACAGCACCTCCGCAAGCGTTGCAACCGGTCCGCGGAGGCTACCCGAGCCGACCCTCCCTGGCGACAGCCGAGTTCACGAATTTATCGCGCAACTGAAGCGGCAAATCTCATATTGCGAGCTCGGCTCGCCGCCGACTCACCAAGACGATGCCGTACACCAGACCGGCGGCGAGCCAGGCGATTCCGAGCGTCATGGCCAGCGAACTCATTCCGGACAAGACGGCCAGCACGACGATGATCCCGGCCACCGGAACTGCCAGGTGAACGATCCATCGGCCGGAGCGTCCTTTGACCCAAAACTGCGCGATTACCGACACATGCAGAAGCAAGAACCCGGAGAGCGCCCCGAAATTGACGATCGATACGAGTTCGTCCATTTGGTATCGCATCAACAGCGCGACCGTGACCGAGATGACGGTGGTCGCGACCATGCCGACATAAGGCGTCCCGTGTTTGGGATGAATCTTGGCGAGTACCGCCGGCAGCTGGCGATCGCGTCCCATGGCGTACATGACGCGCGCGACGCCGACCTGCATCGGCAGCGCATTGGTGACTCCGACCAGCGTGGCCATGACCCACGCGGTCAGCGCGGCGGCCCAGGGGGCGATCGCCCAGGCGAGCAGCTCGTAGGTCGCGGCTGCCGGATCCTTGATCGCAAAGCCGCTCGAGAGATCGCCGAGTACCCACGCCGTCACCGCCATCATCGCCGCAGCGATGAGCAGCACGCCGACGATTGCCCGGCCCACGATCCGCTTGTCGTCGCTCTTGACCTCTTCCGAGAGCGTCGAGATCGCGTCGAATCCGAGAAAGGACATCACGCAGATCGACGTCGCCGTGAAAATGCTCTTGAGCATGATAGAGATCCGGCGCATAGAGCGGCCGCAGCGTGAGCGCCCCGTTGCCCTTGCCGTGGTATAGCGCGACCACTCCGAGCACCAAGAGCAGCGCGAGCACCACGAGCTGCACCACGACCGAGATCAGATTGACTCTGGAAGTCACGCGCACGCCGAACCAGTTGATGCCGAGCGTCGCCGCGCCGAGCGCCACGATCCACAACGCTCGATCCACCTGCGGCACCAGCGTGCCCAAGGCCACTGCCATGAAGACGTATACGTAGGCCGGTATCAGCAAGTAATCGAGCAGGATCATCCAGCCGCCGATGAAGCCGGCGAATGGACCGAGCGCGTGGCGCGCATAGCCGTAGATCGATCCGGCGCTCGGCACGGCCTCCGTCATTATCGCGTAGCTCTTGGCGGTGAAGTACATGCAGATCGTGGCGAGAACGTAGGCGAGCACGATGAGGCCATCGGATGCTTGCCAGACGAACCCGAGCGACTGAAATATCCCGAACGGGCAGACGTACGCGATCCCGTAAATGACCAGGTCGTAAAAGGACAGCGTTCTTTGCAGCGACTCGACTTTATGACGGCCAAGGCTCTGCGGGGGGGCAGCAGCGACGCGCCTACCAGTGTCCATCCTCTCTCCGGGCCGACACAGCCGGCGTCGAGCTAGCGTTGATTAGCGATTAAGCAGCCAACCACGATCCTCTGCGGTAGTGGCGGCGCGGCGAGTATAAGGTTTCCGGCGGCACCTTAGCTAGCTGGCGCTCCGTGCGATGCTTGCGGCAAGCTGCCTGAGCGCGTCGGCCATGGCGGAGACAACCGCGCCGTCGCTCGGTTTACCGCTGCGATCGGGCGGCACGATGAACGTTCCGCGGCCGGTAGCAAGGACCCCCGTGCGGTCGGTGTCGAGAATACGCCAGTTTGCGGCAAGCACGCAGTGCCCGTTCGGCCAGACGTCGAACGCATCCACGGTCACCAGGATTTGGCGGGCGGACCTCTCCGCGGGTCGAGCGAGCGTGACTCCATCCTGCGGGAGCCGGATGGCCAGATCGGCCCACAGAGCGCGCATGATTCCCGACGAGAGTCGCTCGCCCCAGCGGCCGGAGGAGCTTGCGTGCAGTTCATGCTCCCCGACGCGCGAGAGAATGTCGGTGGTATCGAGATAGTCCGGAACCAGAACGCGCTCGAGCTGCAGCTCGGTGCGCCCCACGACCGCCTTATTATCCGGCGGGGTATCGACAGGGTCGCTGAGCACATAGATCTGCCGCGCACGCCCGGACATGCAGCCTGCGACGACCCAGGTGAGTGCGACGCAGATCGGCACGATGTGCCCCAGTGAGCGCCGGCTCATCATTTTTCCTTCCGCAGCAGCGTTCCAAGCGGATTGCGTTCCAGGTCATGAGTCAGGTCTCGCAAAGAGCTTGCGCTTGCCGCGAGGTCGCGAAGCGATGCCTGAAGATCGCCGCGTGGGGAACTCATGTCGTTCAATGTAGCCACCAACTCATCGGCCCGAGTGGTCGTTTGCTCGGCCGTCTTCAGCAACTGGTCGAGGTCGTCGCCGTTGGTGGCGATCTGGCGGCGGCTCTCGTTGGCAAGGCGGTCGATATCCGCCAAGGTCCGCGTCGAATCGATTTGCAGCCGGTGCACGGCATCCGCGGTAGTGGTCAACGTGGTCTGCAGGCCGTCGGCGAGAGGTCCGATGCGGCCGTCAAGCCCATCCAAGACGTGCTGCATCCGAGCCAACACCTGCTGAGTCTGCATTCCGATCGCGGGCAGATCCAGCTTGCGAAGCTCATCTTTCAGAACTTGTATGTCGGAGGGAATCGTCGGGATCTCGAACGCATCCTCCGGGTGACCGGCCAGAAGCGCGGGCGTGTCGGGATGATAGTCGAGATTCACACTCTCTTCGCCGCTCACCAGACCTTGTGAGGCGAGTTGCGCCCGCAACCCCGCGTCTACCGCCGCCTGTAGGTCGGCACGATCACCTCCCGGCCCACCGGTCCACGAGATGCGGTCGAGGTTGACCTCCAAATAGACCGGTATCCAGCTCATCTGGTGTGTCACATCGATGTGCGGCCGCATCCCCTCGACTCTTCCAATCCGCACGCCCCGAAACGTCACGGGTGCGCCGACCTCGAGACCAGCGATCGAATCCCTGAAGACGACGACCAACCTAAGGCTCTTCGCGAACAGGTTCAACCCCCCAAAGGCGAGGATCGCGACCGCTCCGAGCGCCAACGCCACGAGTATGAAGCTACCGACCAAGACGGGTTTGGCGGGTGTCATAAACAGCCCACTTTCACGAGATCTCCCGGCGGCGGGTCGCGATGCATGAAGGCGCGTACCGTGGGATGCGTGCACTCATCGCGCATGGTTTGCGGTGCGCCGTGGGCGATGACAGTCTGCGATTCCGCATCCAAGAACACGCCGTCGTCGCAAATGCCAAACAGGCTCGGCAGCTCGTGACTCACCATGATGACGGTTACGCCGAGAGCGTCGCGCAGCTCCTTCACCAGATCATCGAAGTGTCTTGCGGACATCGGATCAAGTCCCGTTGACGGCTCATCGAGAAACAATATCGCCGGATCCAAAGCAAGCGCGCGGGCGAGTCCCACGCGCTGGCGCATGCCACCGCTCAAGTCCGATGGCATGCGCGCCCTTCCCGTCTCCAGCCCGACCAGGGACAGCTTCAATTGCACCAATGCATCGATTGACGGCTTATCGAGCCGAGTGAACATCTCGAGCGGCAGTGCGACGTTTTCCGCAGCCGTCATGGAGCTCCACAATGCGCCTCCCTGGAACAGCACGCCGAAGTGACGCCCGATGTCCGCCCTCGATGCATCGTCCAGCGAGCAGTAATTCACGCCGGCGAAGAAGATTTGACCCGCGCTCGGACGCAGCAGGCCGATCAGTGCCTTGAGCAGCGTGCTCTTGCCGCTGCCGCTCGCGCCCATGATGGCGAAAATAGATCCGCGCTTTACGTCGAATGACACGTCGTGCTGCAGCCGCTCGGTGCCGTAGCCGAATGCAAGTCCGTGTACTTTCAGAATCGGATTGTTGCCAGTTTGATTCATCTGGCTCAAATTCCCAGCGCATTGGCGCACGCGTCCAATAGCGCATCGAGCGCAATGACGCCGACGATGCCGCTCACCGCGGCCGTGGTCGCCGCATGGCCAACATCCGTCGCACTGCGGCCGGCTTTCATGCCGATTCGACAGCTCGTGGTCGCGACCCAGCTTCCAAAGACGACGCTCTTCGCCAGGCCTAAGAAGATATCGGTTCCCGCCACAGCGGCTCGAAGGTGTGTCACGAAGGCTCCCGCGGTGATATGCATCATGTCGACGGCGACCGCGAAGCCGCCGAGCATTCCCAGGGCACCGGCATAGGTACAGAGCAGCGGCATCATGACGGTGAGCGCCGTCACGCGCGGCAGAATCAGGTAGTCGAAGACCGGCACCCCGAGGGCTCGAAGGGCGTCGATCTCCCCGCTCCCCTGCATGGCTGCAATCTCGGCCGCGTAGGCGCTCCCGGTACGTCCGGACATCACGATCGCGGTGATCAAAGGGGCCATCTCGCGAACCACGGTGACCCCGATCAAGTTGCTCACGTAGATCTCGGCACCCAAGCGGCGCAATTGGATCCCTCCCACGAACGCGACGATAGCGCCCACCAGAGTGTTGACGAGCGCTACCATCGGCAGCGCGCCCACACCGGCGTCATGGATGCCGGCGACCAGATCCTGAGCGCGCATGCGTGCTTTTCCACGCAGGGCGGGCACGGTACGCAGTGCGGCCTCACCGACCAGCGTCGTAAAGGCGACCCCATCGAGCCACCTTCCAATGATCCATCCCCCTACCCGCTCCACCAGTCCGCTGCGCGGCAGCGTTGCGATCGCCGCCTGCGGCTCTGCAGGAACAAGCGCCAGCAAGCGGCGCGCGGCGGCAGGGAGCCCCGTCGGATCGAGGACGATGTGACGTTGCCTCGACACCTCGCAGACGGACAACAGAAAAATGAGCAAGGAGCTGTCCCAACGGCCGAGGTTGCTCGAGTCAAAGAGGATTGCTCGGATATCGGACTGCTCCAGCAAAGGGCCGGGTGCGCGGGCAAGCGCAACCTCGTTGCGGGCAGTCCAATCACCGCTCAACGAGAGCACCATGCTGCCGTCATGCAGGCGAGCCCGCCATCCATGACCGTCGAGGGGCTCCGTCATTTACACACCGTGCACGCAGGATCGGGATCGTTCCGACGGCCCGGGAACGGTACTACCGCGCCTTAGGTCCGCGAGCGCTCGTGTCTGACGACTCTTCAGCTTTCTTCCAGGCGGAATCAGGATTGTATGTCTTCATCGAGCTCGCAATCGCGTCGGTCGATTTGCTGAGATCCCGCTGATAGACCACGCCATCGCTCCCGACGATGAACGTCATCACGCCCGATGAGCGGTATTCCGCCGGATAAGCCACGAAGGCAAATCCCTCGGTCATCTTGCCATCTACGATGTATTGCTTTGCGCCCCCCGGAGCATGTTTCCCCTGCATCGTGAGGACATGGAAGTAGTAACCGCGATAAGGAGTCGGAGCGCGACTTCTCCCGGGCGCGTAACCTTGAGCGACGGCGTTCGCCACCAGCGGTCCGATGGGACTCTGGGGTTCGCCGGCGGCCACCTTCCAATAAAGACCGTTATGTTGCCCTTCATCGCTGAAGATAGCCTGGGCATATTGCGAGTGCTGCGCGTCGTGGTATTCGTGCTCCGCCGCCACCAACTCCTCGCAAACGCGAATGGCCGACATTTCGTTGCGGCCAATTCGCCGATACAAGATTTCCCTCTTGCCCGCCTCGGTGTCGAAATACCACCCATGGGCATTGTGGATAAGCGGTATGGGCGTAGGCCAGTTCTTGGCACCGATGTACAACACGGTGGTTCCATCCGGTTCATTTACCAGACGGTGCATTTCCAAATATCTCTGCACGAAATTGGCACGGGTTTGAAGATCCTCGACCTCGTCCCCCGAAGAGATGATTTCCTTTCCGTCCGGGCCCAGGAACTCGAGCAGGGCCTTTTCGTGTTTGTTCTGCATAGCGGCAACCAGGGAGTTACTCGCTTCTTCCGCTGACGCGAATGTCTTCTGCCCAGGCTGCTGCGCGAAGCTGATCGCGGGAAGGCATCCGGCGAAGATAGCCAGCGCGGCAAATTCACGTACAGCGGCTCTGTACCATTTGTCGATGTTCAGATTCGTTCTCTGCATGGGGCATCTCTCCATATCCAAGCTCTGCCGGGAGGTAGACGACAACATTCGATCATCGATGCCCACCGCCGCCATGTCCACCACCGCCATGTCCACCACCGCCGCCGAAGCTCGCACTCCCGCGAGAGGAGAAGCTTCTTGCAGCTCCTCCGTGATCGTAGCCGCCAAACGCGCTCGAGCGAGCGGCGCTTTCATCGCGCTCGTCCGCGTATCCGCGAGCCCCTTCAGTACTGTCAAAAGGACGGGCCGTTGAGGTGTAGCCTCTGGCCGCTTCCGGACTTCTTGTATCTTCGCCGGACCGGCCGGCGTGTTCCTCGTCGAGCCGCCCACCATCTTCTCCGGGCCGGCCAGCGTGTTCTTCGCCGGGCCGCCCGCCATCTCCGGTGCGGCTGGTGCTCACTCCCTGCTGCACGTCTCTTGCCACGCCACGCTCGCCTCCGCCACGGTAATAATTATTCCGGTTGTAAAACGTGTTGCTCCGAGAGTAATACCTGTCGTGGTTGTAGATAGGATAGCGGTGACGCCAGTCGAATCCCCACTGACCCCAGCCCCAGCCAAAGGCCCCCACGAAACCGATATCGAAGCCGATTCCAAAGGCGAGGTACGGACCACCAAACCAAATTCCCGGATAGGCGTACCAGCCTGGCCACGGTGCCAAGGGATCCCCGTAAACCAACCACGGATCATATGCGGGCACGTAAACTACCTCGGTGTTCGCCGGCTGAATGGTAATCGCCGAGTCCTGGTCGTCTACCGTTTGTTGAGAAGTGGACCGCAGATTGCCCGCCGCTTGCGCGCGCTGGCGCATCACTTGCACGGCCTGCATCACATCCTGTTGCTGATTGTAGTACGCGTCGCCAAGGGAGGACGTCCAACCGAGATTCTTGTCCATATTCCCTAAAACCGACGGGAACGCCGTGAGCGCCTTGACGCTTGGGTCCCACGGTTGTGGGTCTATCGCTTGACCCAACGCATCGCCTTTCAAGTCGGGATGCGCTTGCAGCCATCTATCCGCCTCGACCACCTGCTCGGGAAAGGTCGACGCCGCCAGGATCTGGGCCACCAGTGAATCCGGGTACAGCGCGATCGGCGCAACCAGCTGCTCTAGCTGGTCGGGAGTTTGTTGAGCATGCGGAGGAGCTTGCGGCGGCTGCGGATCTTCCTCGGCGAACAGTGTCTGCAGGCAAATGGCAAACAACAGAGTCGACGAAATGAAAATCGCCGCGCCCCAGCGGAATCTCGGCCGCCTGCCGGCAGCGTGGACAATATTCATGACCTATCCTCTCTGCTCACTGCCATACCCGGGCATCTCCAAAGGGCGGCGGGCCGCTCCGGGCGTTGGCCACCTGGTTTTCTTCCGAGCCTATCGGCTAACGCGGGGGCCCGAATTGCCCCGGACATTGCCCGACGACAAAACAGACATTTTCTATGCTTTATCTCTACTTTTCTTGGACTTTTCGCGCGTATTGGACGGCGGCGGAAACTGCGGATTGGGGATGGCCGACCGCCGAATTATCGTACTAAGTATCTGTTTTCACGATTATTTCATTTTGTAGTTCGAGTCGATGCCCCACCAAGACGCCTCGTAAGGGTGGCTGCCTAAGGCTGGCTGCGATTGGAATAGTCGGACAGATGAAACTACCGGCTGCACCCATAGTCTACGAGATTGCACCTCTCATCCGAGTTCAGCATAAGCTGAAGCCTTCAGTAAAAGCGAACCCTTCAGCATAAGCCGAACCCTTAAATCAACGTCCCCCAATACTTAGAGGCCTTCAGTTGAGCTACACCATCGAAGTGAACGGGGTCAGGCGTGACGTGGATGCCGAGGGTGATACGCCGCTACTGTGGGTGCTGCGTGACATCCTCAATATGACCGGCACCAAATTCGGCTGCGGAATCGGGCAGTGCGGTGCCTGCACGGTGCATGCCAACGGTTCGGCGGTTCGGTCCTGTCAACTGCCGCTCGAAGCCGCGGTCAACCTGCGGATCACCACCATCGAAGGCATCGGCGAAACAGCAATCGGCAAGAAGGTTCAGGAGCGATGGCTCACATTGGACGTTCCGCAATGCGGCTATTGTCAGGGCGGACAGATCATGTCGGCGACTGCGTTGCTCACGCGCACGCCTCGGCCCAGGGACGAGGACATCGATGCCGGCATGGCGGGCAACATCTGTCGCTGCGGTTGCTACTCACGGATCCGCGCAGCCATTAAGCAGCTTGGTGAAGCGCACAACGCTTAAAGGAATGCCGATGGCGACGAGCTCTACCAATCTGAACACGTGGCCGTCGCAGAGCCCACTGTCGCGACGCGGCTTCCTGACTGCCAGCCTGGCCGCCGGTGGAGGCATCTTATTTGCCGCGACGTTTCCGTCGCTTCGAGACCGCGCCATGGCTGCGGGCTCTGACGCCAGCATGGTCACACTCTTTGCGCGCATCTCTCCCTCGGGTGTTGTGACCATCTTCGCTCCAAATCCCGAAGTCGGTCAGGGCACGAAGACCGCGTTGCCTATGATCTTTGCGGAAGAACTCGACGTTGCGTGGAAAGACGTCGTGATCGAAATGGCCGATTACCAGGGCGGCAAGATGGGCGGCCAGTCTTCCGGCGGGAGCTATTCAACCCCGTCTAATTGGATGCCTCTGCGCAAGGCCGGTGCGGCGGCCCGACAGATGCTGATTAGCGCGGCAGCGGCGAGATGGGGCGTGGTCGCTTCCGAATGTTCGGCCTCTGACGGCATTGTGAGTCATGTGGCGAGTGGCCGTTCGCTGACCTACGGCTTGCTGGCGGAGGATGCATCCAGGCTGCCGCAACCGGACCTCGAAAAGGTCAAACTTAAAGACGAATCAACGTTCAAGATCATCGGCAAGTCCGTTATCGATCCGGACAAAGCGCGGATTGTGAAGGGCGAGCAGCAGTTTGGCATCGATGTCAAAGTGCCGGGGATGCAGTATGCCGTGTACCAAAAGGGTCCGGTTTTCGACGCTGCCGTCAAAAGCGCCAATCTTAATGAAATCAAGGCCATGCCCGGGGTCAGTCATGTGTTTGTGCTGAAGGGGTCTGCACGCGTCATGGAAGTCGCCCCGGGAACACCGGGGCCAGGTATCGATGATGGTTTGCGCGGCGGCGTAGCCATCGTCGCCGACACTTGGTGGCATGCGCAAAAGGCGCGACGCAAGTTACAAGTAGACTGGGATGAAGGCCCGCATGCCGGCGATTCGACTACAGGCTTCGATGCGCAGGCTAAAGAATTGTTTTCGCAGCCGCCCCAGGGACAAGTCCGGGTCGACGGGGATCCTGACGGCGCACTGAAAGAGGCGGCAAAGTTAGTGCACGCCACGTATTCGTACCCATTCATATCGCACGCCCCCATGGAGCCGCAGAACTGCGTAGCCTCCTATCAGGACGGGCGAGTCGAAATCTGGGCGCCCACGCAAAATCCGGGGCCAGGCCGCGCGGGCGTGGCGAAGCTACTCGACATCGATCCGAACAACATCACGATTCATATGATTCGCTGCGGCGGCGGTTTTGGCCGACGGCTTGCCAACGACTACATGATTGAGGCGGCCGCGATCTCGAAGGAGATCAATGGCCCAGTCAAGGTACTCTGGGCTCGTGAGGACGAGATGCAGCATGATTTTTATCGACCTGGCGGCTATCACAATCTGACGGCGGGACTGAGCAAGGAAGGCCGGCTTGAGGTATGGCATAACCATTTTGTCGGATTCGCGCGCAACGAATATTTCGCAGGCTTAGCGGTGCCCAATCGAGACTCTTTTCCCGGCGGATTTATCAAGAACTATGCGCTGCGCACATCTCGTATTCCGTTCAATGTTCCCGTAGGTCCGCTACGCGCCCCCGGCGACAACGCACATGCTTGGGTGTTCCAATCGTTCTTGGACGAAGTCGCGCACGCTACCGCGCGCGACCCGATCGACTTTCAGTTGGGGCTACTCCGGGATCCCAATCCCGGCGAGGGCGATGGCAAACCTCCCGGCCGCTTTGGCCCCGGCTTCATGGCTGCGCGCATGATCGCCGTCATCGAACGCGTCCGGGAGAATTCGAACTGGAAATCTCGCCACAATTTACCGGCGCACACGGGAATGGGATTTGCCTGTTATTGGAGTCATGTTGGCTATGTCGCTCAAATTCATCAAGTTGCCGTAACTACGGACGGCACGGTGACTCCACAACAAATTTGGGTGGCGGTTGACGTCGGCAAGCACATAGTCAATCCGACGAATGCGGAGCACCAGATCATCGGATCCATTGTGGACGGTATGTCCGCGGCATTCGGACAGAAAATCACATTTGAAAACGGCCGGGTCCAACAAAGTAACTATGACAACTACGATCTGCTTCGAAACCGGAAAATCCCGCCGATGCACATCGATTTCATCAAAACGGACTTTCCACCCACTGGACTCGGTGAACCCGCCTATCCGTCCGCCCTGCCAGCACTCTGCAACGCGATCTTTGCTGCATCTGGGCGCCGCGTGCGCAAGCTACCGTTAAGCACGTCCATGTTGAAGATCTGAAGGCGGAGAAGGACTCAGACCACGGGGGCGGCGTTCAGAACTTGGCCGCGGCGGGCTGCGTTCCATCAGCTCACGCCTGCGGCTGTTGAGTGCCGATGAAGGGACCGCGTTGCGAGGGCGGCACGGGCTTGCGCCGCATCTTGCGCCACAGATCGTAGATGGCGAGCGCGCCGGTGAGCGTCGCCAGCGCACCGAAGTAGGCGCGCGGCCCGAACTGCGCCATCAGGCCGCCAGCGAGCACGGGCCCGAGCGCCGCGGAAGTGCCGTTGAGGCGCAGCAGCTTGCTTGACGCGGCGACCATCTGCGACTGCTCCAGCTTGTCGTTGACGTGCGAGACCGCCAGCGAGTAGATGGTAAGGACGAATCCACTGAAAACGGCGGCCAAGAACAGAAACAGCGCGTGCGGCAGATGTGGGAAGGCCGTGATGATGCCCGCCACCACCGCATCCAGCGAGCAAACCGCGGCGATCATGGTGCGCCGGTCCATCCGATCCGACAGACGGCCGATCGGATATTGAGTCAGCACGGTGGCGAGGATGCTAACCGCCATGAACCTCGCGACCCCCGTCACGTCGAGACCGCTCAGGCGCGCGTACACCGGCCCCATGGAGAAGATGAACGCCGATATCATGCCGGAGACCGCGACCGCGACGACTCCGAGGGGCGTATCCCGGTATAGGTCGCGCAGCCGCACCGGGCGCGGCAGCCCATGCTCGGGCACCTGTCGCGAGGATACGAGGATCGGCACGAGCGCGAGGGAGATGAGCACCGAGACCAGCATGAAGGGAGCCGTGGTCATGGGGTTCGCCGAGATGAGCAGGAACTGCCCGGCGCCGAGTCCCACGTACAGCACCACCATGTAGATCGCGAACAGCCTGCCGCGGTTCTCACGGCTGGCGCGATCGTTGAGCCAGCTCTCGGCGACCACGTAGATTCCCGCGAGGCACAGTCCCGTCACGCCGCGCATCGCGCCCCAGATGAACGGGTTTACGAAGGACCCTTGAACCAGGATCGAGGCCGAAGAGATGGCCGCGAGCGCCGCGAACACGCGGATGTGCCCGAGGCGACGCACCAGGGGCGGAGCCATGCGAGTTCCCAGTAGGTACCCGACGTAATAGCAAGACATGATCGCGCCCGTGACGACCGTGGGAAATCCCTCGAGCGTGGCGCGCACGCCGAGTAGCGTGCTCTGCAGGCCCATGCCGAGCATGAGCACGCCCATTCCGAGCAACAGCGGCCAGGTCGCGGCAAGCGCACTGGCAGGCCAGGCAACGCTGCGAGAGCCCGGCGCCGGCGTCTCGTGCGACGAAGTCTGAGTGACGATAATCTCTCCAGTCGCGACCGGACCGGTCGCGGCAGCGCGGATTCTACTCCAGAAGGCGCTTCTCACCACCCCGCCGTCGAGCCGCAACGCGGCTCCGGTAATTCCTGAAAAGCGCGGGCTTGCTGCAAAGGCCATCAGCAATGCAAGTGTCTCAGACGCAAGTAAGCCTGCTCGCAGAACGTCGTTCAGCGCCCTAGCCGAACATCGTCTCAACCGCGATGTTCTTTACTCGAACTTCAAGGTCGTGGAACACCACCAAAATAGCGACGCGGAAGCGAATTTAACGTCTGTCACGAATAATATCTCTTATATCTATGATATATAAACATAAATAGATCAAAAAAGGGCGTGCGTGCGGACATTAAAGTCGCAATGGACCGGGGCGAAGGCATCGGCCTGATGGGGCGGAAGGCATATGCGCTGATGCTGCGAGCCGCTCTCGAACGGCAGTTCATCTCGTCTCAGCGCGGTGGGCGTAGAAGCGAAGCGCAGCTTCCTCGAAATCGCCGACGAGGAACTCCGCGATCGGCCGCGTATACCAATTGAAGGCCGTGCTCACCCGATATTTCATGCGTACTCGGAGTTCTGTCCAGAATCCCACATGGAGCAGCTCATACTCCGTGTCGATCACATCGAAGTACGTGCCACCGATCCTGACGTGATTGTCCAATGCCCCGGCCGGAAACGAGTCGCTCGCAAAGCGCTATGATGGGGCCGCGACGACCCGGTGCTGATCGAGGCCTGAAGCCACGCCGTCCATGGCCCGAACCCTATTGGGTCGCCCTCTAATTTCCAAAAATGGCAGAGTGACCCCGATGGCGAACCTCGACGACGTCCTGACATTCGTCAAAGTGGCTCAGTTTGAAAGCATCAGCCGGGCCGCTCGCTCGTTGGGCATGCCGATCTCGACGGTGAGCCGGCGGTTATCGGTGCTGGAATCGAAGCTCGGCGTATCGCTCCTGAGGCGCACAACGCGACGGGTGACCCTAACCGCGCAGGGACGTGAGTACTTCGATCAGTGCAGGGAACCGCTGACTCTTTTGGAAGAGGCTGAGCGGGCTCTGACTCTGGGACAGAAGACGCCCGAAGGTCTGTTGAGGATGTCCGTTCCGGTCATTCTGGGTCAAGAGTCCTTCCTGGACTTCCTCTCGGGGTTTCTGAAAGCTCAGCCGAGGATCCGGATCGATCTCTTCATCACGAATCTCTTCCTCGATCTGGTTGCGGAAAATATTGACGTCGCGATCCGTTTCGGAGAGTTGGAGGACTCGAGCGTAGTCGCCACCCGCATAGGTAAGAGCATTCGCTATGTGGTGGCAGCCGCCGAATACCTGAAAGGCCGAGAGCTTCCTGTCGAGCCTATGGACCTCAAACTGCACGACTGTGTGATGCTCAACGCCAGGAACAACGAGACTGACTGGGATTTGGTCTACGGGAGAAAAAAGGCACGCATCCATGTCTCAGGGCCGATATCGAGTCGCGACTTCAATTCGGTCAGCACCTTCGTGTTCCGGGGTCACGGGATCGGACTACTGCCGTCAACCTACTGTGAAGAAGCATTCGCGAACGGCGCACTCATACGGCTGTTGCCGAAATGGACTTCCCCGCAAATCCCCGTTTTCGCCGTGTACTCGAATCGGAAATTCCTGCCTTTGAGATTGAAGGTCTTCCTGGAGTCTCTGGCCGCCTGGAAGAGTCCGCTGTGGCTCAGGGAATGAAGGAGAGCGTGAGTCACGGCGCGTGAACTGGTGCAGGGGGGCGCGCCCCTGCGATCGAACCTACACCGGAGCGGCGCGGGCCTTCGCGCGCCCTGCTGCATAAGGCTGGATATGCAGCCGGCGCCGCACCTTATGCGCCCTAGTAATAGCGAGGATCCGAATTCAGAGATGGGTGTCAGTTGGGCGCGGCAAACCGCATTGATTTATTTCCAGTAGTGAAGCGTAGACTTCGAAATATCCCAAGGAGCATGGCCATGCGAGATCTCGAGATCAAGCGCATTTACGATGAACCCGCCTCCGCCGACGGTCACCGGGTTCTGGTCGACCGCCTCTGGCCGCGCGGCATCACCAAGGAGCGGGCTCACCTGGATGAATGGGCCAAGGACGTCGCGCCGAGCACGGAACTACGAAAATGGTTTTCTCACGATCCCAAGCGCATGGGTGAGTTCCGCACGCGATACCTGCACGAATTACATGCAGCGCATCCGCCCGAACTCAAGGCGCTCGCAAAGGAGTCGGAGAAGGGTCGCGTGACCCTCCTCTACGCAGCGCACGATCCGAAGATCAACCATGCGATCGTGCTCAAGGAAGCGATCGAAGCGCTGAAATGAGACGTTGAGGAACTCGGCTCAGTCCTCAGGCCGAACTCATCGGTCGCAGCGCGCCAACCCGAGCCCAGGGCACCAAGCTGCACATGAGAAGCCAAAGCAGAGCCCCGATCTTACCCCTCATCGTGGATCAGAACGTTCCGCAGAATCAGACACTTGCACGCGGGCCCCTTGTGACTCTCGGGAACCACCAGTGGCGCTCGCTGAGCATTCGACCTAGGATGCTGCATGGCGAAAGAACGGGAGCCGGTTGATGATCTGCTCGATGCGCTGGTATGGATGCGGCGCAAGGCCAAGAAACATGCGCCGGTCGACGATCTGGTTGGCGCCCTGGTGAAAATGCGGCGTCAGGCGAAAAAGAAGCTGGCGAAGAGCCAAGTCAAGAAGCGAGGAGGCTCCAAGTCCAAAAAAAAGACGCAACGCAAATCAAAACGAAAATAGACTGCTCAACTATTCGCCAACTCGGCATAACCGACTGAAATTCCGTGACGATTACGTGACTCAGACCCGGTTGTGCACTGGGTTATCCACCGAGATTGGGGATAGAGTGGGTTTCGCTCTGCCAGTCATCGCTGGCTCGTGCGTTGCACCCCTACTCCAACTCCGGCTTCATCTCCGGGTCACCCATCTTCATCGCGCGTTGATAGCCGGGACGCGCGCCGATGCGCTTGAGATAGGCGCGCAAATTGGGCGCGTCACTGAGATCACGCCCAGTGGCGGCACGCATGGTGGTGAGCGGGAAAACCATCATGATGTCGGCGGCAGTGAATTCCGGACCCGCGAAGTAGGACACTTTGCCAAGACGCTCCTCGCTCAAGCGATAAGCGAGCTCTTGGCGCCCTTTGAATTCTTGCGCGGCCTGCGTGTCGCCTGCCATACGCGAGGCCACGATGCTCATCATCGCGGCCGGCACGAAAAATCCGTTGCCAAAGTGGAGCCAGTAAAGATAGTCCGGGAAGTTCGACGCTTGCGGACCTACGACGAGGCGCCCTCCGCCATGGCGAGTGAGGATGTAATCCACGATCGCACCTGTCTCCGCCAAGGCGAGAGTGCCGTCATTGATGATGGGCGCCGTGCCTTGCGGATGCAGAGCCTTATAGGTTGCCGGCGCTGCTCCGTTTGGCTCGCGCGGATAGGTCTTCAATTCATAGGGAATACCGAGTTCCTCGCAGAGCCAAACAATCCGTTCGGATTGTGAGACCCGCAGGTGGTGGACGGTGATCATAATGGCAACCTCCCGCGGCGCTCTGCGTCAGGCTCTTAGTCAGCGCGTGGTAACGGAAGAGTAGTCGACCGCCGGGACTTCCGAGCTCGATCACCGTTCTCTTCCCACGAGGTATGGCCAGGCAGCTGCGATTGGTGACAATAGAGCATTTGCGGCTCGACTCGTCAAACTCAAAGCGACACCGGGAGCATCTTGTGCCGGCGATTTGAATTCGGCGCTGCGGGCGGCGAGGATGTGGGTACTTTGCCGAATGATCGCTTAGACCCCGTTCTTGTCTTGCTGCCGGGCCTGGATGGCACTGGAATATTATCTCGCCAATTTGTCGAGGCGATTGGGGCGAGCGTCGACACACAGACTGTTGCCTATCCGGCCGACCAACCGTTGGGCTATGCAGAGCTGGAGACGTTGGTCAGGGAGGCTCTACCGAGGGACCGGCCATATGTGGTGCTGGGCGAATCGTTCTCGGGACCGGTTGCGATTCGGCTGGCAGCGAAGCCGCCGGCGGGGTTGGTGGGGCTTATCCTGTGCGTGACGTTCGCCAAGAATCCGTACCCGTTATTTGGATGGGTGGGACCGTGGGCAAGTAGCTTCCCCGTGGCCGCCCTGCCAGGTTGGCTCCCAGCGGCGTTCATGTGGGGAGCTACGGCGACGGAGCAGGTCCGAGATGAGAGCGAACTCGCCGCAGCGATGGTCGGTCAGCCGGTTCTGCAGCATCGGATCGCCGCAGTTCTCAAGGTCGACGAGACGGACTCGCTGGCGCGTGTTCGGATGCCGACGCTGGTCTTGCAGGCTTCCGACGATCACGTTGTACCCCGTTCCGCGACGGAGCACATCATGGACACTCTGCCAACTGCGGAACTCGTTGAGATTCAGGGGCCACACATGCTGCTGCAGATTCGGGCGGCGGAGTGTGCGGCGGCGGTGACGCGGTTTATAAAGGCGCTTTAGCTTGGCGGCGTAACGCCAGGGAGCGCCCGGCAAGGCCCGCCTATGGTTTGGCCTGGATGGCAATTAGGCGTTAGTCCTCGTTGATCTGAGCCCGGCTGCGAGCCACGATGGGGCGACCTTGGCTGACGATCACTTAGCACCCCTTCTAGTCTTGTTACCGGGCCTGGATGGAACGGGCATCTTATTCAGGCAATTCGTGGAGGCACTCGGCTCGAGCGTTGAAACGAAGATCGTCACGTATCCGGTCGATCGCGCGTTGGGGTACGCAGAACTCGAGGCGTTGGTTCGGGCCGCGTTGCCCGCCGACCGACCGTACGTGGTGCTGGGCGAATCATTCTCGGGACCGATTGCGATGCGGCTGGGCGGGGGGCGGCCGGCCGAGGATCCGCCCGCCGCCGGGCCGGCGGCCGGTTTGGTCGGCGTCATTCTGTGCGTGACGTTCGCTAAGAATCCCTACCCGTCACTCGGGCGGGCTGGACTCTGGGCGGCGAATTTTTCGGTCAATTCGCTACCAGGTTGGGTGCGAGCTCTGTTCATGTGGGGAACATGGGCGACTGAGCGGGCGCGACAGGAGAGTGCACTCGCCACGGCCGCCGTCGACGTAGCAGTCATACGACATCGTATCGCTGCCCTTCTGACGGTCGACGCGACGAACGCGCTGGCGCGTATTCGGATACCGACACTGGTGTTGCAGGCGACAGGCGACCACGTCCTGCCTCGTTCGGCGACCGAGCATATTCTGCGCACTCTGCCTACGGCGGCACTCGCCGAGATCGGCGGACCGCATTTGTTACTGCAGAGCCGCCCGGCCGAGTGTGCGGCGGCGGTAAGGCAATTTATGGAGACGCTACAGCTTGGCGGCGCACAGGCGGAAGTTGGGCCAGCCTCGTGTTTATCGGTCAAGGGAGATCTTGATCGGCGGGGGCGTGCTGCTTCATCGCCTTCGCCATAGGCGCCCCGACCAGCTAGATACCTACACGCACGCTGCTATCTCGTTGCTTATGCACCCGGAGTGGTTGGTGAGCGAATGCGAACTGCGGTCTATACCGGAGGAAGCGCAATGCGGCAGGCTCAGATACCGGCGTACCAGGCCCATCCGTTTTGTAGGTCACCTATTTTGCCGAGGTCATCAAACTCATCCTTAACGACAATTCGCTGGACGTACTTGGTGCTCTTGTAGCCGACTTGCGTCTCGACCCTCAGCCGTAATGGGGCTCCGTGCGGCACGGGAAGATCCCGGCCATTCATACCGTATGCCAAGATCGTCTGGGGATGCAGGGCATCGAGCATGTCGATGCCCTCAGCGATGTCATCGAATGCGAAGAAGTTCACGAATCGCGCGTTAGGTAGGATGCCTGCGGCTTCGAGAACGCTCCGCAGCGGGACGCCAGTCCACTCCGCGATAGCCGACCAACCTTCTTCGCAGGTATGTTTGGTGATTTGCGTGCGCGCCGGGAAGCGCTTCAGATCGGCCAGCGAGTAAGTACCGGGCCGGGAGACTCGGCCGGTGATTGACAGACGGTAGTCGCTAAACCCGCCCGCTCGAAGGCGCTCATAGATCGGACCGTTGTCGGCGTTAAAGGCTTCTTGATGTGAATCGGCTGGATTGGTCGTACCGACGGCCGGAATCGAGGTAATGTCGCCGTGCGCATATTCCTTTGCCAGCCGTCCCCTGGGTAGCAGAAGCCGATGAGCGGTATAGGTTAACAAGTCGCCCATCCGCAGGACGTTACCGTAGGTCGGGGGCAACTGCTTTGAACACGCGCCCAGCAGCAGGCCGCCCGCCGAGGCAAGTCCCGTCATAAGCGCGCGGCGGGTGGTGACGATTTGCTTCGCTTTCATATCAGTTACCTAGCGTCATGGCCCGCATTTGGCGACGGAATCCCGACAGCACCACCATCAACACGTGTACAAAGAGAAACAGGATCAATGCGGCGAACACGAAGAAATGAATCGTCCGCGCAGACTGTGACCCTCCGAACATGCCGGATAAAAAGGGATATGCAACGGTCATTGCAGGCGACATCGCAAGACCCGTCACGATCATTAGCGGCAGCGCGAGGAAGACTACTCCGGCGTAAGTCCATTTCTGCAAAATCCCGTAAGGCGGACCGCCCGTTGTCGGTGCGAATTTGAGGCGCACGTGACTGACGAAATCCTCCCAGGCCCGTCGGGCCGTACGTTCATCCGCACCGGGAAGCAGGTGCCGGCGGAGGTGTCCGGTGATAACGCCGGCGACCAGATAGACCATCCCTGTGAGCGCAAGGAACCATCCGGCAAGGAAGTGCAGGCTCCGGCCCCAGCCATTGTCATTGAAGATTTCGTAGGTACGACTGGCGCTCTCGGGGGAATGAACTTGCGGAAAGAAGGCGAAGCTCTGATCCCAGCCTCCATGCCGATAGTTCCGACTTATGGGCAGTTCGACTAGGGCGGGCGTCAGGTCATTGCCGGTCGCGCCCCAGTAGAGTCGAGGATGGGCCATCAGGATCACGAAACCACTCACGGCGAGCGTAATCACACTCGTGGCCACAACCCAGTGAGAGACCCTTATCCAGCGAGCGTGGCCGCCGTGGGGCATATCGGCCGCGGACCGGCCGCTCGCAGGCTGGGCGTCGGCAGTTGCGACAACCGGCCCGGCAGCTTGAACCTCGACAATTTCCCCGAACAAACCACTCGCCATGTGGTCTCTCCCTGAGATCAACGATCCTCGTCGAAATCCACGCACTTGGCAAGTGACATGGACAATCGCCGTGCAGCGTGCGGACAACTACGTGAAAGCGTAGCCTACCTATTGGATAGTGCCTGTGTTGGGCCGCAGGAGACGAATCATGTGTAGGCGATTCATCTGCTTCCTCGCATTCAGTACATTGGCGGTTGGGGCGGGAGCGGCACAGACGGCAGACTGTGCTCATGCCGCGCTGATGAAGTGGGCCAGCGAGCATGGCTATCGGTTGCAGACCGCGGACGGGAACGAGTTGTACTGCAGAAAAGTATTTATATTGGGCTCGCGCATCCCATATACCGAATGCGGAACCGAGGCCGAGCTGGCGACGTACTTGTTTCAGATTGGTAGCGACGTTGTCTTTTTACCTTGCAGCGAATAATCGGCGATAGAAACGGCTGATCCTCCCAACGTATGGGTCAACGCTGGCGACGCGGATGCCGAGCATAGCCCTGGGGTCGTTCACTTTATCTGTGGGTGTCGACAGTGGGACTAGAGTCCAATAGCGGTGCGCGCGGCGATGGTTAGAGTCATGCGTGGAAAATCGGCGCAGCATTCTGCGTTGCCATGATCGCGGAGGTTGACGCCGCGATGAATGCTTGTGGGCGCACATTTCAAGCGACGGCTCAATTGATCAGGGAAACAAATCAACGCCTGCAAAGACATTGTGGGTCGAGAGTTTTCCATTCAATCGTACCTCGGCGGTCGGCCATTACTCGCCAGTCATCGTATTGAAAATGCGCGCCGTGAAGCCAACGCTGGGCCGCCGACCTGCGAGTAGGTTGCCGAGGCGATAGTCGAACATGGTCCAAGGACCAACAGAACTGAGGCTGGGATGGCTTACGGCTTGCTTGGCGGAATACTGGGGAGTGAGGACGACAAGTCGGATGCGACGGCTCCGGCCGCGCGCGCCGCCGCCGAGGCTTTCGCCGCCGCTGTGGCCGCAAAGATTTCGGAAAACGACCCTGAGGTGGCTCGCAAGACAGCCGAATTCCTGAGCGAGCAAACCCAGCTATTGAAGGCACAGAAAGAGTGCCTCATAGACGAGCACGCGCTACGCCTTGCGCACCTGCGCAACCAGGTTCGTGCGGAGAACACTCGCCGGGTCGGGCTGCGCGTTCGAATTGGCTTACATGCCGTCATTGCGCTTGTCGCGATCGGCATCGCAATCGGCGCCGCGGTCATGATTCACGACGCTGTCGGCTCGCGCAGCGTCGTCATCGACGCGTTCGATATTGCACCGAATGTTGCCGCACAAGTGCCCAGCGGCAAGATCGTGGCCGCGGGTTTACTCGACGTGCTGACACGGATTCAGGCAGCCACTCGCAGCGGCGCGGAACACCGCTCACTGTCGAGCGCCTGGACCAATGACATCGCAATCGACGTGCCCGAGACGGGGATCTCGATCGGGCAACTAGAGCGCACGATGAAGGCCCGCTTCGGCCACGATCAGCACATCGACGGTGATCTGGCGCAAAGCGAAGGCGGCGGTCTCGCGCTCACCGTGCGCGGCACCGGCATATTACCCAAGACCTTCATCGGCGAGGCGCGCCACCTCGACAAGTTGCTGACACAGGCCGGCGAATACGCGTACGGTCAATCGCAGCCCGGCCTCTTCGCCGCTTACCTGGCCAATAATGACCGGAACGACGAGGCGATTCGCTTCAGCCAGACGGCCTACGCAAGAGCTGATTCCAGCGAGCGACCCTATGTGCTCAATTACTGGGCGAATGCCATTGCCGGAAGGGGGGCCGACGGGGCGATGCGCGAGGCGTTGCCGCTTTATCGAGAGGCATTGCGCCGGAAGCCCGATTATTGGACCGCCTACAACAACATTATGTACGCGCTCAATGGCCTCGGCGATGAGGAAGGCTTGGTGCGGGTCAGTGAACAACTGGTGCTGGCCGCCGGTGGCCGGCCGGGCCGGGCGCCCGAACACGAATATCAAAACTACGACCGGACGGTCTGGGACCTGCCAGCCGAGCGCGCAGAGGCCATCGCGGACGTGGAATCTCACAGCGGCATCGGAACGACGGGCAGTGCCGGCGGCGCCGAGAATCTTCAGATCGCGCAGTATGAGGTGCAAATGCACGACGTCGAAGCAGCCACCCTGCGCCTTAACACCACTCCCGTCGATGCGAAGTACGTGCCCGACGTCGCACAGGCGACATTTGTGCGAGCGCTGCTCGCCGAAGAAAAGAATGATCCTGAGGCAGCGGCGCGAGAGTGGGATGCTTACGTGGAGGCCTATGCCAACCCGAGCGTCCGGACCAACGATCCTCACACGATCTGTTTTGCCGCACCGAGCTACGAGAAGACGGGTCAGTCGGTAAAAGCAGAGGCGGCACTCAATGCCGTGGGAGCGCTCACACTTGTGGACTGCTACCGGTTCAGGGGCGATATTTTGGATTTGCGGGGCGACTGGCCGAATGCGCAAGCGTGGTATGCGAAGGCCGTAAAGCTTGCACCCAGTATCCCGTCAGGTTACTACTCGTGGGGCATGGCACTCGTCAGGCATGGGAATCTCGAGGCTGCTGCAGAGAAATTCAATGGCGCCAATCGGCTAGGTCCGCACTGGGCGGACCCGCTCAAGGCGTGGGGCGATGTGCTCATGAAGCAGGGTCAAGCCAAAAAGGCGATCGAGAAATACAACGAGGCACTTAAGTACGCCCCCAATTGGACAGCGTTGAGGGACTCCCGGGAGGCGGCAACGAAACAAACGATCTGATCAGACGTCGCAGCAGCCCGAACGTCACGTACCGCTGGAGGAGCAACCCTCGCCGTAGTCCGGCCAAAACCCCGCTTGAGCAGTCCAACAAGCAGCCGAGAAGCCGCACTCGCGGCTGCCGATGAACACCTGCCTGATCGACCCAAAAGCGGTAAAGCTGCAGTATGCTTTTTGCGGCTGCGCGGGCGTGCCGACTACATCCGAATACCAGCGCAGCGGATACGCAGCACCCGTCTGATAGAGACCGTCGATCGTCAGCCCCCGCATCGGGAAGAAGCCGACGAAGCTCGACACGTCGGCGGCCCCGTCATCTGCGGCGATCAGGGTATTCGTCAGTGTGAGCGTGACACCGGGCAGCGCAGTACCGTTCACCTTCATGCCGATACCGCCGGATGGGATGGATTCAATGACGTTCGAGTCGACGATGGGCAGCGTGCCGCCGGCAATGGAAATGCCGACGGCGCTCCCGCTCATGATGTTGTCGCTGACTGCCGTTTCCACGCCGTCGTAGGCATTGTCGACTGTATTGAGGGCAATCGCACCACGCGGTTCCGTTACATCGTAGGTATCGATCTGGCCGGAGATGAGATTTCCCTCGATACGCACATTGCGGCCTTCAAGGACATAGATGCCGCTCGAGTAGGGGCTGTCGATCACATTGTCGACAATATCGATTGCGGTGGGCCTGACGAACACGGTGGTGTCGGGCGGCACGGCATGTTGTTGGTAGACGAGAATTGCGTAGCTGCCGTTCGAATAGTCATGAGGCACGGGTAAACCCATGCCGGCGCGCGTGATCGTGTTGTAGGCAATCCTGATACGCGCAGCGCCGCTCCACACGGCAACTCCGGACTTGATGTAATCGGCTTCGATCACGTTCCCCGATACGCTCACGCCGGCCGCCGACACCGCCGCCCCCAAGCCCTGTATCGCCACCGCTGACGCAGGGCAGACGATGTACTGCGGCGCGACCGCATTCCCCTCAACGCTTTTGAATTGGTTATCGTTGATGGTAACAGTGCCGCCGTCGACGCCGACACCGACACCGTTGCCATTTTCGCCGCCAAGAACGGATATCCAACTCGTACCCGTGAAACTGATGAACTCATTTCCAACGATTGAGATGTCTTGGATCGGACGAGCCGTCGATTGGATGAATACCGCGTGGCCGTAGTCGTAGTAGCAGGCGGGTGCGCCGGGGGGCGGCGGGGGATTGCGGGCGTTGTTCCCGGCAAGCGTCAACTGACTGATAGACACATTGCCAGCATCGTGAATCCAAAAAAAAGAAACGTAGTTGCCGGGGCCTTTTATCTGAAGAATCGTCTTGCCTCGGCCGTCGCCGATAATTGAAGTTCGATCTGGGAACGTGATGCCGTTGCCGAAGCCGTTGGCGTCCGCGTATGCGAGCGCCGGAGCAAAAATGTACGTCCCGGCAGCCACGTGCATGGTTCGGCCGGCGCAGGCGTTGAGGGCCGCCTGGAACACGGCCGTATTATCAGGCAGAGCGGTGCTGACTCCTTGCTCCATGGCCTGACACAGGCCTGCCTCGCCTCCACCCCCAGTGTTGCAACTGGACAGCCAGAGTGCAGCGCCCAACACAAAAGCACCGCGCCACAGGTTTCCGTACCAGTCATCCCGTTTAAAGCTCGGGCTCCACGTCATCGTCGCAGCGGACTCACGGGCAACAACAAATGAAACGTGGCACCGCGCCCTGAAATGCGCTCGACCCACAGCTTACCTCTGTGGGCGCTTACAATCGTGCGGCAGACCGACAAGCCTAGACCCATGCCATTTGCCTTGCTGGTGAAAAATGGCTCGAAGACCTGTTCCAGTTCCCCTTCTGCGATGCCGGGACCGGTATCGCAAACGGAGATCAAGACCACACCATCGCGGTCGAGTCCGGTGCTAAGTTTCAACGCGCGAGCCTCGCGCGGCACGTGGGCCATCGCGTCGCAAGCGTTTGTGACCAGGTTGATCAGCACCTGCTGCAGTTGCACTCTGTCAGCCTGGAGAACCGGTAAACTAGGGGCGAGTTCCGAATATGCGATCACGCCTCGATCGATAAGCTCACTCCGCAGCAGCTTCAGCACGTCCTCCACGAGTTCGTTCACGTTGAGCGGCTGGAACTGTATTTCTCCTCGCTTAAGTAGCAGGCGTAGGCGGCGGACGACCTCCCCCGCTCGCTCATCGTCCGCCTCAATGTCCCTAAGGATGTCGCGCAGTTGGTTCAGATCCGGTTCGGACCGCCCGAGAAGCAGTTGCGCCGCGTGCGCGTTGCCGAGGATGGCGGTAAGCGGCTGGCTCAGTTCATGGGCGAGCGACCCTGACAACTCGCCGAGCATATTGACGCGAGAAAGATGCGTCAGTTGATTACGCTGTTCCGCAATCTTCAGCTCTGCCCGTGCGTTCTTCTCTTGTTCTTTGACGATCAACCAGGCTCTTGCCCCGAGCGTCGACAATGCCGCACCAACGATGAAGAAAATGCTCATGGCCACGGCCAGTTTGTTGCGGAACGTGGTCAGATCGGCAAAAACATCCTGCTCGCTCGAGGCGACACAAATTGACCAGAAGGTGTTCCCTAGGCGCACAGGAACAAACACCGCGTATTCTCTGGTTGGACTCACATGCCGGTCATCGATTCTCTCGGAAGTATATTCCGCGGTACCCTCGCGACCCTGGAGCATGGCGCTCACCAGGGCACTTGACGACGGGTCACCTTTGTCGACCTCCCATATGGATTCACCGGTGATACCTGGTACTGGCGTGTACAGAACGGTGCCGGCCTGACTGATCACCCAAGCGTACCCGGTTCGGCCGACCTTAATCGCATCAAGATAGCGTTTCGCGAGGTTCTTGAAGTCGATGAGGATTGCCACCGACCCCTTGAATTCAGTCCCCTGAAGGACGGGCACGTGAAGAGCAACCGAGTCAACTCCCTCCAGGGATCTGAACTCCTCACTGATCACGGGCTTGTGATCCTGCCGCAGCGCGAGAAAGTGCTTTCGATGCGAGATGTCCAATCCCACCGCGCTACTATCGGGGATGTCATCGCGGATGACGCCCTTTTCATCCACGCGGAGGATCTCCGTGATCCGCACTTGGTTGGTTTCGTAGAACAATTTCAGAATAGCTTGGCCTTCGGGGTCGTCCGCGACGATCGGATTCATCCCTGACAAGACGTTCAAATTTCTCGTCCAAGTTGCAAAGAACTCTTCAATGCCCCGGGCCGCCTGCTGCGCATAGATCATCTGTTGCTGATTCAGCTTCGTGATCGCGGCGCTCTCGGCTTCCCGGTAAATGCCCTCGAAAATAAAGACACATGCACCAGCTACGGCAATTGCAACGGAAATGAAGATCGTTTTACGACTAGCGTTCAATGGGCCGAGACCATCGCAGCGCCAGGCGAGGCGCGGCCCCACTTTATCGCAACATCTACCGGAATGCTGGATGCGACGACAAATGTAGCGCCGGGCATGTGAAGCGCGGATTTTTGAACGGAGTGGTGTCGATAATATGCCCCGCGCGGCCCGCCGAGTCGCGATATTGCGTGAGATGGTCCTTGACCAGGCGGCCCAGGCCGGGCCGGTACGCGGCCACAGTCATATCGCTATCGCTCATCGGCATTCCTCTCCTCGCTTGGTCCTACCATCCCGAATTCTGGGATATTACAGCCTAAGCGCCGCCTCCCTGGCCTTCGAGCGGCTGACTGAAGCGGACCGCAAAGGTCTACCTGCGTACCCGGTACCGGCTGTACGGATCGGTCGTCTCGCAACTTCCCTCTCCGTCCGCGGACAGGGACTCGGTGAACTGTTGCTGCAGAACGCAATCAAACGCGTCCTGCAGGCGCGCAACACGCTCGGGGTGCTTGCAGTGCTGGTGGAAGCCAAAAACTCCGCAGCCGAACGGTTCTATCGTAAATATGGTTTCCGGTTGTGCGATCCCACGAGTAGACAGCTATATCTGCCGCTCGGAGCCGAATAGCCCGCGCCTCCCCTGAGGCGCAGGTCGCGGCCGCTCGCGTGCCTTGTGTACAATTGTCACCGCGTCGAGTAAGACGATTGAAATAGGAAAAACCCCTCTCTCAATCAATAGGTTGCGATGTCGCTAATCAGTACGGCGGGTCATTCCTTGCTTCGGATCGCCGACTTGCGGGTGGATCCGGCTCTCGATGAGATTTGCAAAGATGGCCAGACGATCAAACTCGAACCCAAGGCGATGCAGCTCCTGATTTGCCTCGCGGACCGCGCCGGCTTGGTAGTTAGCGTTGAGGAACTGCTGGATCTGGTCTGGAAGGACGTGATCGTCAGTACCGATTCGGTGTATGCGGCCGTGGCCGCCCTACGTCGCTCCCTTGGCGACGACCCGAAGAACCCTCGGTACATCGCCAACGTCGTACGTCGCGGATATCGGCTCATCGCGCCCGTGTCTTCGTGGGTGGCCACCCCCCCTACGAATGCGGCCCCGGCGCTGCCAGAAAAGCCGTCGATTGCGGTATTGCCCTTCCTCAACATGAGCGGAGATCCGACACAGGAGTACTTCAGTGACGGTATCACCGAGGACATCATCACCGAGCTGTCGCGCTGGCGACTTCTTGCGGTGCGCTCCCGCTCGGCGTCGTTTCGGTATCGGGGCGCCGCAGTCGATATGACGCAGGTGGCTCGCGACTTGAACGTTCGTTTTGTCGTTGAAGGTAGCGTCCGGCGCATCGGCGAGCGTATCCGTATCAGCGTTCAGTTGAACAACGCCGAGACTGGCAGTTACATTTGGAGCGAAAAATTCGACCGCCGCCTGGATGAGATCTTCGCCGTCCAGGACCGCGTCGTGCAAACGATCGTCAGTACGCTCGTCGGTCGAGTACAGATCTCTGATACTGACCGAGCGCGCCGCACGCCGCCGACGGTTCTGGCAGCCTATGAGTGTGTACTGAAGGGCAACGCACTGTCATGGGACGACCCGGTCGGTCTTGCAGAGGCCACGAGATTGTTCGGGAAGGCAATTGAGCTCGATCCCGACTATGCATTCGCACACGCATTACTTGCAGTGATGTGTTATAGGCGATGGCACTTCGATCCGCCTAGCTCCGACAGCGTGTTGGACGAAGCGTACGCCCTCGCGAGACGGGCTGTCGACCTCGACGCCGGCGAGAGTACTTGCCACTCGATCTTGGGCCAGGTCTGCTTGTTGCGACGCCATTTTGACCTGGCCGTGCTACATGCGCGGCGAGCGATCGAGATCAATCCGAATAACCAATGGAATGTTACCGACTTGGGCTCGATCCTCACCTATGTCGGCGAGTCTGAGGAGGCCCTGACTTGGTTCACACGGGCCAGAGATATCGACCCACACTTCGACGTACCATGGTATTGGCGCGATGTCGCTCGGGCGTACATGATCATGCGGCGGCATCAGGAAGCCTTAACAGCGATTAGTCATTCGCGCGTGCGCGCCTATCCGATCGCCGCACTCACGGCCGGATGTCACGCGCAGCTGGGCGACATCGACCGAGCCACGCTCAGCGTTGCCGACTGTTTGTCGATCAAGCCAGACTTTTCGATTCGGCAATTCATGAACAGGGAGCCATTCAAGGCTCCGGCCGATGCCGCACAAATTGCTAACTCTCTGCGGCTGGCCGGTCTCCCAGATTGACCGTCGATCGCAGGGATGCAGCGCTTCCCGCATTTTTATCGCCTCCCTTTCAGCGATGCCCAGCGTCTTCAATTTCGCGGGTCGTACGTATCGTACCGGAGAGAAAGACCAATTTCTTGACTTGCTGATTGCAGTCGGCGGCCAATGGCAGAAACAGGTCGAGGGTAATGGAATGGACCCATCCCCCACGCGACTCCTGCCAAGGCGGGTGCTACGCCGGTTGTCCCGGGAGCCGCTTCCGCGGCCAAGAGGCTTTTGTCTTTCAATACGGTTCTCCGATTCGTGTTGCCCATGATTTCAGACTTGAACGCTCACGCTTGGTTGAGGCTGCGATGAAGGCCGGCGATTACCCAGAGGATCGCCACCACAAGAACGCAGCCACGCCCGCGGGTATCGTGAAGATCAGCAAGAAGATCGGTAACTCCTCGTCGATTGAATATCCGGCCTGCTTGACGCCGATCCAAAGATTTAAGGCGGACACGCAGAACCAAATCGGTATAAAGAGCTCCCCAACGTTCGCGAAAGGAGTCCGCCAGCCCCTGCCAAACCAGCACACGACCAATAAACTGCCACCGAGCATGGCCAGGCCACCTACCACAAGTAGAAATGTGCGCATGGACTGTCTTGGGGACGTTAAAGAAGTAAACGGCGCCCGGGTCGATTTAATCGGCTCGCTGCCCCGGCGCAATCTTGGCGGGCATCAGCAACTCATCAAGCCCGACTCGTTGGAGCATCTCGGATCTCATTCGATCTATCACGGCGAAGGACACTTCCGCGCCATCATGCGTGGGATCGATGTGCACGCGAAAGGGACGCTTGCCGAATGGCAAGTCGATAATCTCCGCAATCGCATCCCCGACCGCGGCGGCATCGGCATCGGCCGGTACTATCGCCGCGAACGCCTCCATGATCTTGTTTGCATAGTTGGCATACGGGCCTGCGTCGTACTCGGCCGCCCGAGCCGTGTCTGCAGGGTGGCCCGCATGCGCGAAATGGTTCGTCCCACCCGTGAATGCTCCTGGCACAACGATTGAGGTTTCGATTCCCCACAGGGCCAACTCGCGGGCGTAGCTGACGGCGATGGCGTCCATTCCTGCCTTGGCAGCGAAGTACGGAGACAGATACGGCGGAGTACCACCCGCAACGCTGCTACTCGATACCCACACCAATAGACCGCTTTTCTTTTTACGCATGTGAGGAAGCACGGCACGATTCACACGCTGCGTGCTGAGCACGTTGATATCGTAGAGCTCAGCGAACTGTTCTGGGGTAAACGCCTCGGCCGGTCCAAAATCCATGTGTCCCGCGTTATGGACCACCACGTCGATATGGCCGTGAGCCGAGATGATCTTTGTTACGGCGCGATCGACAGATTCCTGGGACTGCACGTCAAGTTCGATGGCTCGCAAATCGATCTCATTGTTCTTTGCAAACCTTTGAAGCTCGGCCACTTGCCGAGCATTGCGCCCCAGCGTCTCGCGCATCGACGCATAGACGGTGTGCCCGGATCGGGCCACGGCGTTCGCGGACAGGCGACCGAATCCGCTCGAAGCGCCGGTGACAATTACAATTTTATTCATCGCTACAATCCTCGGTATAAAATGCATTTTCTAAAGCGGCATGGGCTATTTAGATGATTCCGCCATTTGCGCGCAGAACTTGTCCGTTGATCCAACCCCCATCGGGGCCTGCGAGAAACGCTACCACGGCCGCGATGTCGCTCGGTTCGCCCAAGCGTTCCAGCGGCGCAAGCTTAGCAAGGCGGTCGATGGCCTCCTTCGGCTTTCCTTTCAGAAACAGATCGGTGGCGGTTGGCCCAGGTGCAACGACGTTGGCGGTGATATTTCGACCGCGCAACTCGTTGGCCAGGACGTGAGTCATGGCCTCAACGGCCCCCTTTGTAGCTGCATAGACTCCGTAGGTCGGCTGATAGAGCCCGACAACGCTGGATGAAAAGCTGATGATTCTGCCCCCGCTCCGCAGGCGCTTGGCCGCCTCGCGCATGCCGTTGAAGACGCCCTTGAGATTTATCGCGATATGCCTGTCGAAGAACCCATCGTCGGCATCACTGATTGTGGCCAGTTGCATGATGCCGGCGTTGTTGACGAGGACGTCGACGCCCCCCGAAAGCGCCGCCGCCTGATCGAACATTCGACGCATCGCGGCCGGGTCGCTTACATCGGCCTGAAGGCTGAAGGCGCTGCCCCCACCTCGTTTGATATCGCCGACCACTGATTCCGCTTCGGCGGCATTGCCAAAATAATTTACGACTACGGAAAAGCCGTCTTTGGCCAAGCGCCGCGCCACTGCTGCTCCAATACCGCGCGAACTGCCTGTCACGATTGCCGTGCGCGTACTTTCACTCACCATGTTCTACCCTCCTCCAGTCTAGTTGTGTGCATGGGATGGAGCGTTGGCCTCGAAATCGGCACAGATACTTGAAGTCCCGGCTATTGCGTTCGGGAATGTGATCCCGACTAGGGCACAGATTATTCGCGTACAGCCGGGTTGAGTCTTGTTTCTAACTACCTGTTTTTTTTCCGCTGCATCTTTTCTCGCCATTTCACATTACGGGGCTTCCTTTGAATTCTTTTGGCTTGTGTGCAGGATTGGCTCATTGAAGGAAGAGACCTACTAGAAACATGCGTCGGTGATTGAAACAATCCGTGCGAAATACAAAGGATGGCGCATTCACTCCGTACGACTGAGGACCGAACGACGACGAGGGTGACGAAGTGGTCGCCCACGTGGATTGACCATTCGCTGATCTCTTAAGACCATCTACCCCAAGCAAAACACGAGGGATCATCGATGCAAGACCGAACGCTCTACTCCATTCAGGAATCCCGTAGGCTCTTGGGTGGCATCTCTCGCAATATGATCTACCAGCTTCTACGCTCGGGGCGCCTTGCGAGCGTCGTAATTGGAAGTCGCCGGTTCATTTCAGCCGAAGCGATCGCGGATCTGATCGAGCGATCGACCACCACGGAAAGCCCTTCGCGAGCGACGGTGCGTCGTTCCAAGTCCCCAAGGCAGATCACGCTGCCCCTTCTGTCACCTTCCTCTGTTCGCGCTCGTATCGGCCGCAGTCAAAGCTAAGTTTTTATAAATTTCTGGGCACTTCAACGATCCCGCGCCGGCGCTCGAGCGCTGGAAGGAATCTTTCGGATCGGCCGAATCGCCAGGCTTGGCATATAGTGATGCCCTCCCCGTATCCCGAATCAACACGCAAGAACTCGATACGCTCCGGGCTCAGCTGCGCTCATAAGCGCGCAAGAACTCCTCCCGTGGTATTTGCGCCTGCGTGCAGATAGCTCGAAGCGTCGAGCTCTTTAGGTTGGCGTGATTGGGCAAAGTGAGAGGGGTTATCGTGCCGTCGGCATTTGTCCGTCGCATCGAGATGTGTTCATCGTTCACGCACGATTTGAAAGCCCAACACCTCAAGGGCTCGAACGACGCGGCTGCGTGGCGCATCGACCGGGAATTTCATACAACGACGATATTGCCCTCAGCGACATACGCGGCTTCGACATCACTGTCGTCGTCAAAAGCCTCCGTGCCAAAGCTCTCGATATGAAATTGCGCCGCCGACTTAGCGTCCGCCAAGGCAGCCTCATAGGAGTCACCTTGGCCCATCACGACGCCTTTCAGCCCCAGCGGGTAGGCCAGAAAACCGTCGGAGTGCCGTTCGACTATAAATTTCAGGGTACGCATATGCTTAGACTATCACGGCTGGGCAAATTCGCCGACGTCGTCGCTGTGAGCGAATTTGACTTTTGGATTGATTCGAGTGACTCGCCCAGCAGGGGCTTGAACCTGATTCGGACCGAATGCGGGCCGCCTGAACGTCCAACGCCAAGCCCCACTCATTGACGACGACGACGCCCCGCGCTCGTGCGGCGGAGGGCTTCTCCATGATCGGATCGAACTTCCCGTACCGGTCGATGTATTCGAGATGCGCCTGCACGCAATCGGCATCACGACCGCCGCCGGAAATCCTCACAAGGACCTCCTTAGCCCCGCGGCCCGAGGAGCCCATGCGTTCATCTACCTAGGAATTGAAAACCCACCTGGATCAGCAATAAAGGACAGCGAGGGATCGAACGGGGCGGGGGCGAACACCTCGAGCGGGCGTCTCATGATCGCAGAAATATTTCCGTACGATTTCCGTACGATCAGGACGATTATAAGCGCAAGTGATTGATTTAATGTGGGACGGCTGGGACTCGAACCCAGGACCAAAGCCTTAAAAGGGCCTTGCTCTACCAACTGAGCTACCGTCCCAAGGAGCGCGCGAATGATAGCTGAATTTGCACCTCCAGGTAGGTCCACGGAGCCGGGTCTCCCGGCCGCGATTTGAGCTCGCCGTGACCGGCTCAGGCGTAGCGCGTCGGGTCCGGCACCCGCTGCTTCCGCGAAGCCGATCGCGCGCAACCGGCACGCATCGCAGCGGCCGCACGCAAGACCTTCGGAGCTCGCCTGATAGCACGACACCGTCATCGCATAATCGACGCCGAGCTCGAGTCCCATGTGGATGATCTCCGCCTTGGACATGTGGATCAGCGGCGCATGGATCTTGAACCGCGTGCCTTCGATGCCGGCCTTGGTCGCGAGCTGCGCGAGTTGCTCGAAAGCCGCGATGAACTGCGGGCGGCAATCGGGATACCCCGAGTAATCGATAGCGTTCACGCCGACGAAGATATCGACGGCCCCGAGAACCTCCGCCCAGCCGAGCGCGAGAGCGAGCATCAGCGTATTGCGCGCCGGGACGTAAGTTACCGGAATATCCGAGGTGGGCGATTCCGGCACGGGCACCTTCGGATCGGTCAACGCCGAGCCACCGATACCGGCGAGATCGACGCGCATGACGCGGTGCTCGCGCGCACCGAGCGCTGCCGCGAGCTGCCCCGCCGCCGCAAGCTCTGCCATGTGGCGCTGTCCGTAATCGACGCTGAGCGCGTAGCTTTCGAAGCCGCGGCCGCGCGCAATGGCGAGCGTGGTGGCGGAATCGAGGCCGCCGGACAATAACACGACCGCGGTTCGCATCACTTGCCCGGCACGTCGCCCCACAACACCTTGTGGAGCTGCAGTTGAAATCGCACGGGCAGCCGATCGGCGAGAATCCAGTCTGCGAGCGTCGCCGCCGGCACCTCGGTATAGCTCGGCGAGAACAGCACCTGACAGCGCTCGCTCAAGCGCGTGCTCCTGCAGATACGCCCTGCTCCAGTCATAGTCCTCCCGCGAGCAGATGACGAACTTCACCTGATCGCGCGGCGTGAGCAGCGGGAAATTCTCCACTCTGTTGCGCGCCAGCCTCGCCCGATCCGGGAGTCTTCACGTCGAGAACGCGCACCACCCGAGGATCGACTCGAGCGATGGACATCGCACCGCTCGTCTCGAGCGAGACCTTGAAGCCCGCATCGCACAGCCGCTCGAGCAACACCAGGCAGTTCGGCTGGGCGAGCGGCTCGCCGCCCGTCACGCAGACATGGGTCGCATCGAACTTGCGCACCGACTCGAGAATCGAGTCGAGGTCGTGCCAATCGCCGGCGTGGAACGCGTACTCGGTGTCGCAGTACCGGCATCGCAAGGGACAGCCGGTCAGGCGCACGAACACCGTGCGAAATCCTACCGAGTCGGCCTCTCCCTGCAGCGAGTGGAAGATCTCGTTGATGCGCAGGCGCTCGCGTTTGGCTGCATCGGCACTCAATGCTTCTCCGTCGCCATCTTCTCGAGGCGTGCCTGCGCCAGATGCGCGGCGGGCGTGTCGGGATAACTCGCGACCACCTGCGCGAGCGTGTCATGCGCCGCCTGAGACTGTTTGAGCTCGTAGTCGCAGTAGCCGACCTTCAAAAGGGCGTCGGGAACCTTGCGCGATTGCGGATACTTGGTGACGACGCGCTGGAAAGGCCGCGAGCGCTTCCGGGAAGGACTTGTTCACGTAGTAAGCCTCGCCGAGCCAGTACTGCGCGTTGTCCGCCAGCGAGCTGTCCGGATAGGTCGTGAGAAATTGCTGGAAGGCGGCGATCGCCTGGTCGAACTGGCTGTCCTTCAGACAGACCGAACGCCGCCTGGTAGGCGGCCGTATCGGAGCCGGCCGCCGTCGTCTGGCCGCTGCGCCCGCCGCCCCTCCGGCCGCGCCGGCTGCTGCGGCCGCTCCCAGCAGCCGCACCGCCGCGCCGACCGCACCGCGCCTCCCGCCGCCCCGGACGAGGCCGCCCGCACCGCTCGCGACCACGCCACTGCGCGCCTCGAGCACCTTCAGCCGCTGATCGAGGTCGGCGTACAGATCGCGCTGCTGCTTGCGGCTCGTGTCGAGCGCGTGATTCAGCTGGTCGATGTCGTTGTGCACGGCCCGCAGATCGGCGCGCAGCTCGCCCATCTGATTGGAAAGCTCGAGCAGGCTGTTGTTCGCGACGACCGCTCGATGCGCGCGACGCGCGTATCGAGATCATTGAGCTTGATCTGCAGCACGGATCCTCTTCGGGCGGCGTCGCACAGCCCGCGACCGCCAGGAGCGCGACGACAAGCGACCGCAAGGCGCGAGCGCTCTTCACGGCGCGTAGACCAGTTCCACCCGGCGGTTCTTCGCCCAGGCGGCCTCATCGTCGCCCTCCACCGCCGGGCGCTCTGCCCCGAAGCTCACCGTGGTGAGCTGATTCTCGGATGCTCCTTGCAGCATCAACGCGCGCCGCACGGCCTGCGCGCGCCGCTCGCCCAAACCGATGTTGTACTCGCGCGTGCCGCGCTCGTCGGTGTTGCCTTCGAGCTTGAGCTTCGCATTGGGATGCGCCGTGAGGAACTGCGCGTTCCCCGTGATCACCCCGGCAAACTCCGGCCTGATGTCGGATTTGTCGAAGTCGAAATAGATGATCCGACCGACCGATGCGTTCGGGCCGCCGCCCGGCGCCGCCGCCCTGGGTCCCCGCATCGCCTCCCAGCGGGCTCGTCGAGGTCGATCCGCCCTCCGAACCGCTCGTGCTGCCTCCGGCACCCGGCACCTGACTGCCCGCGACTCGGCGGCTCGACGGTCGTGGCCTTCTTCGGGCAGCCCGCGAGAAGCGCCGCGGCGGCGAACAAGCAAGCGATCGATACGATTTTTTTCATTGAATGTCCATCCGAGTGCTGGCTGAAACCCACGAGCGAAATCCCGCTCATTATGAACTTTGTTGGGCGATTCATCGACCTCAGAACGGCGACCATGCGGGTTCCTGCACCTCACCCTCGCTCGATGCCAAGCGCTCCTGGACGCGGCCATCGGGGGTAACGAGTGCAAGCACGCCGCGTCCGCGGTCGCGGCTCGCATAGATGATCATGGCGCCGTTCGGCGCATAGCTCGGCGATACGTCGAACTGCCCCTTGGTGAGCACTTGCACGTCGCCGCGACCCTTGAGGTCCATGACTGCGATGCGATACGCGCCCTCCTCCTGCGTCACGAAAGCCATCTGCGACTCGTCCGGGGAGATGCGCGGTCTCGCGTTGTAGTTGCCCTGGAACGTCAAGCGGCGCGGTCGATCGCCGGGCTGCAGCCCCACTTTGTAGATCTGCGGGCCGCCCGCGCGGTCCGACGTGAAATACAGGCTCTGGCCGTCTTTCGACCACTGCGGCTCGGTATCGATGGCCGGATCGTCGGTGATGCGGGTGAGCCCATCCGTCGCCAGATCGATCACGTACACATCCAGATTGCCGTCGCGGGTCGACAAGGTGAGGGCGAGCTTCTTCCCGTCGGGTGACCACGCGGGAGCCTGATTGACCCCCGCCTTGGCGGACACCACGTGCCGCTCGCCCGTCTTCAAGTACTGCACGTAAACCGTCGGCAGGCGATGCTCGAACGAGACATAGGCGAGATTCTGGCCGTCCGGCGACCATGCCGGCGACATGAGCGGCTCGTTCGATTGCATCACCACGTGCGGATTCTCGCCGTCCGCGTCGGCGACGATCAGCCGATAACTGCGATTCGGCAAGGTTCCCGACACCGACACGTAGGCGATGCGCGTCGCGAAGGCGCCGCGAATGCCCGTGATCTTGTCGAAAATCATATCGGCGATCTGATGACTGGCAAGCCGCAAGCCGGGGCGGTTCGCGCTGATCTGGTAGCCGAGCAGTCGCTGGTGATTCAGCACGTTGTAGAGCTCGAAGCTGATATTGAAGCGATCGGAGCCTTGCGCCGTCATGAGCCCGACCACGACGTAATCGTTGCCGAGCCGCCGCCAATCGTCGTAGGTGATATTCGCGCCTGTGTGCGGCTGTTCCACCATGTCCTTGCGATCCATGGCTTTGAAGCGGCCGCTGCGCGCAAGATCGTTGCTCACCACCTGAGCGACGTCGACGTCGGCCACCCCGGGATCCGCGAACGGCACGATCGCGATGGGCACGGCATTGTCTTGCCCGCGGGTCACCTCCACCACGAACTCGGAGGAATTACTACGCTGAGCGAGTCCAAGGCAGCCCATCAACAGCAGAACGGAAAGGACTTTATTCATCGGGTTTGAACCTGAACGCAAAGTTTCTCTGGAAGAGGGCCGGATCCGGGGGATCGGGCAGCGGCGAGGCGCGATAAACCGCATTCTCGATGGATTGTCGAACCGCTGCATCGCCGTTGCATTGAGTGACCTTTGCGCTCGTGACCTCGCCGCCCGGCACCTGAGTGACCTCGACCAGGCAGTCGATCCCGACCCGCGCCGACGGTGGTTTGATCCAGGCCTTCTGGATGCGTGCTTGCAAGGCGGCCCTGTAGCGATCCGCGAGCGGGCCCGCCTCGACGGCGGCGACGTGCTCTTCCTCCGCCATTTGGCGCCGTAATTCCTCGACTCGCGCGCGCTCATCGGCGGCCTTCGCCGCCGCCTTGGCCTCCGCGGCCGATTTCGCCTCTGCCGCGGCCTTCGCTCGCCCGGCCTTCTCGCCGCCGCTTTCGCCTCGGCCGCGGCCTTGGCATCGGCCTGCCGCTTGGCCTCTTGTTGGGCTCGTGTCGCCGCGGCTTGCGCTTCCTTGGCCGCCTCGACTTCCTGGGCAGCCTGCGCCTGTTTGGCGACCTGCGCCGCCTGCTCGGCCGCTTTCGCCGCGCTCGCCGCCTGTGCCTCTTCCGCCTCGCGCTGAGCCCTCGCGGCCGTGGCCTGTTGCAATGCCTGTGCCTCCGCCGCGGCCTTGGCGGCAGCCTGCGCCTCGGCTGCCGCGCGCGCCTGCGCGGCGGCGCGAGCGGACGCGTCGGCTTGTGCGCGCTGTGCGGCGCGCAGGATCTGCGAGTCGACGATGGTTGCGTTGATGGGCGCGGATTGCATGCTCACGGGCGAGTGCGTGCGTACCAGGGTGAGATATACCAACGCCGCCGCCAGCGCGCCGTGCAACAGCACCGAGCAAATGACCGGCCCCGAGTTTTCGCGGACGAAGCTCGCCATCAGTGCCCGCCTCCGGCCGGGCGCGGCGGCGCTCGGGATCCGTGAGCAGTCCCACCTTGTCGGCGCCCGCGCGTTGCAGAAGCACCATGGCGTGCGCCACCGTACCGTAGGGAACCGCCGTATCGGCGCGGATCAGCACAGGGGTCTGCGGATCCCGGCGCAACAGCGCCGCCGTGCGCGAGGCCACGGTGGCCTCGTCGGCGGGGTGGTCCGAATTAGGACCGAAATTGACATACAGTCGCCCGCGGGCGTCCACCGTCACGATGAGGGGCTCGTGCTTCTGCAGGAACGCAGGGTCGATGGGCTTGGCGCCCGCGGTCGGCAGATCGACCTTGACGCCTTCCTTCAGCAACGGCGCCGTGATCATGAAAATGATGAGGAGCACCAGCATCACGTCGATATACGGAACGACGTTGATCTCTCCCATCAGTTTGCGACGACGCAGCGGAGCCGGCATTCGTTATGCAGACGTGCGCACGCGCCGAGCCATGGCGCTGCAGAATGGTGGAGAATTCTTCGACAAAGGTGTCGAAGCGAAGTTCCAGGCGGCTCACCTGGTCGGCGAACCGGTTGTATGCGATGACCGCGGGTATGGCTGCGAACAGTCCGATGGCCGTGGTGATGAGGGCCTCGGCGATACCCGGCGCGACGGCCGACAGCGTCGCTTGCTGCACGTTGCCGAGGTTGTGGAAGGCCGTCATGATGCCCCAGACGGTGCCAAACAGACCCACGTACGGGCTCGTCGAGCCCACCGTCGCGAGCGTCGCGAGATTGCGCTCCAGCCGATCCATCTCGCGCATCTGGGCGACGCGCATTCCGCGCCGCGAGCCCTCGAGCAAGAGGTCGGCCGCGGTACCGAGTTGCCGCAAGCGGCTGAACTCCCCGAAGCCCGACTCGAAAATGCTTTGCAAGCCGGTGCCCGAGCGGCCCTTGGTTTCGATGTTCCGATACAGTGCCGCCAGATCGCCGCCCGACCAGAACTGGCTCTCGAACTGATCGGCCGTGCGCCTGCAATTCGAGATCACGCGACTCTTGCGAAAGATGATCGCCCAGGACATGACCGAGGCCAGCAACAGCAAGGCGACCACTGCCTGCACGATCGGGCTGGCATCGAGCACCATCGACCAAACCGACAAATCATTGGGCATCACGCCACTCCGTGAATAGATCCTTGGGGATGGCGCGCGGCCGAAGCGTGGCCGAATCCAGGCAGGCGCAGCGCACGGTGGCGTCGGTGAGCTGCACGTCTCCTCGCCATATTGATTGCTTGAACTCGATTGTCGCACCGCTCAACTTCGCAAGCGCCGCGGTGACGAGAACTTCATCATCCAGCGTCGCCGGCCGCAGGAAGTCGACCGTGACGCTGACCACCGCGAACTGCAGTCCGCGCTCGGCTCTGAGTCGCGGCTGGTCGACCCCGAGCGCCCGCAGCCACTCGCTGCGGCCACGCTCGAGGAATTTCAGGTAATTCGCATAATACACGACGCCGCCCGCATCGGTATCCTCCCAATAGACTCTGACAGGAATCGAGAACGTTTTTGACACGGTGCATACAGCCTTTTTCGAGCGCCTGATTTTCGGGTACCAAAAATGGTAACACTCCGCTACGGAATCACCGGGAACCAGCGGGAACCGTCACATTCTACACGGGCCCGCCGGCAGCTCTCGACCGGCTGAATCCGGGCCACCGAGTCAGAAATCGCTACGCCAGCCTGTTAAGGCTTGCGCGGTGCACGGATGAGAGCTGTGGGTTCTCGCTACTGCCCAGCGCGTCGGTCTCAGCGGGCTGCTGGGTTCGATGGCGAGAAAATCCCCTGCAAGAACCGAATCCGCTTTGTCATCGCCTCATGTGACACGCTACTTTTCGGGGCTACGATATCAAATGCATGTATTGCCCCAGGGATGTCGTTCAGCTCGACCTCGACACCTTCGGCCTTCAGCATGTTCGCGTAGTCGATGCCCTGATCGTGCAAGGGATCGAACTGGGGTGTCTCGACGTAGGCGGGCGGCAGGCCCTTTAAAATGCCGTCGATGGGCGATGAGTACCGCGGCAGTGGCTTTGATGGCGCGCCACCCAAGTAGGTCTTCGCGATCCGCAGTGGGGATATGTCTTTAAAAGGCGGCACGTCCTTGAACAACGTCATTGATGGGCGATTGCACAGAAGGTCGACTGCAGGATAAAGCAGCAACTGTCCTCTCAGCTCGATCCGCTCTTCCTGAAGCGCACGCTGCGCTATACCGGCTGCCAGACTTCCTCCCGCGCTATCACCTCCCACGGCGATACGCGTTGCATCAATGCCCAGTTGGGCTGCGTTGGCGATTGTCCACTTAAGCGCCGCATGACAGTCGTTGAACCCCGCTGGGAAGACGTGTTGGGGGGCCAACCTGTATTCGACAAAAAGTACCGCGCAATCCGCTTCGGCTGCATAACGCACCGCGTTGTCAACGTGTGATGGCGCGCCCTCCAAGACAAAAGCGCCGCCATGAAAATAGACCAGGGCGGGCAGCAACGGTTGAGGTTGTTCCGGCTTGATGATCAGTGTCGGCACCCGATGGCCATCCGAACTACGAATCAACGTCCTGCTCAGTACGCGCTTGAGCCGCCGCCGGTGCACTCGGTTGACCAACCGCAGGAACGTCTGCAATGCCGCCAGCGCCCAGCGATTAGTGGGCAGATCATGAGCCTTGACGGACTGGAGTTCGGGATGGATTTGAATTTGGGCATTCATGGGCTAAGGTTTCAGCTCATCCTTGGCGCGATGTTCGGAAGATCGGCTGTGGTGCGAATCCCCGGTTCCGCAGCGCATACATACGGTACCGCGTTGATCACGCGATAGGCCGTTATAGCAGCCATTGCGGGGGACACTTTATCCGCCTCGAGAGGAAAGGTGACATTGACATCGATCGGCGTCTCGCCCTCGATTAGCACGCGCCAGCCGCTGCGGCGCAGGTCCCAGTCCTCATCGACGTCAGTGACGCAGTACCAATTCAGTCGGTACCGGATAATGGGCTTGCCATTCAACATCCCCGACACAGTAATACGTTGTGCGGCAACCGTGCCCTTCTCGATCGGCGTGCCGCCGGGCAACAAGAAGCGCTCGCGGGTATTCGCGGTTTCACCGAACACGTCGAAACCATCAAGGATATACCCTAGCCCCTTTGCGATAAGGTTTACCGACTGCTCGAAACCGTGCGATATGTGGGCCAACAGGTGCGGGTCAAATTCCTTGCCCGGCTGCCGGCCAAAACCCATCGCCGCCACCTGGATGTCGGGGCAGCTTGCGGGGATGTCCGCATATTCGTCGATCGTCATGCAATCCATGCGACGCGACATGGAAGCCACTACCAGCGGCAGTGCTTCGGAGCTGAAGCCGGGGCTGGCGCCTGTGGCGTGAATGGAGGCGCCTCCCTTGCGGCAGGCCTCCTCGGTGCGCCGACGGACCTCGGGATCCATGCGATCAGGCTCGAGAAAATCCACGCGAGAAGTCGCAATATTGATGCCCGCTTCCAGCAAGCGGCAGACATTCTCGAGATTGCACCCCTCCTGATTGGCAATCACGCAGTCCGGCTTGAGGGCGATTATCTTCTCGATGTCGCAGGTTGCCGTGACGCCGACCGGGGGAAGGCCACACAATTCGCCCGCATCGCGTCCCTCCTTGGCTTCGGAATGGACGTAAACCCCGACCAGCTCCATCTTCGGACTGCGAATGATCTCTCGCAGGCTGCTTGCGCCAATCCTGCCTGTAGCCCATTGAACGACCCGATAGATCTTATTCGGGTCGGGCAGCCGCAGTAATCTTAGCTGTGTGCTCATCGTGTCTCCCCCATCGAAAGCAAAAATTAAAGCTCGTTCTGTCACTATGCCGCGACCGGTTCGACTTTGATCGGGACGCCGGTGTAGAGCACCATGCCCGTCATCTTGTCGACCTCCTTGGCACTGGTCAGGCGGTTGACATTGGCGAGTTCGTGCCCGTGCGGGATCGAAGCGACACCTCGGCGGATCGTCGCGCTGACATTCGCGGTCAGGAAGATTTCGCCATTCGGCGTGTGCACTCGCACCTTCTGTCCGTGGATGATGCCATTGGCGGCGGCATCATAGGGATGCAGGATGATATCGGCCGGACTGCCGAGGAAGCTCAACGACGCATTGAGCTTGCGCCGCTGACGGCGGCAAATATAGCGCAGCGGTCGCGGCTCCTCCGTCGACGACTCATCGGCTCGGCGCGTCTCGGCCAGGAACTCCACCAGCTTCGGCGGCGCAAGTCTCCAGCCGCCGAAGCGCTCGATATGCTGATCCACCCAGGGGCCGGGAAACTCGAGCGGCTTGGTCACATGTCGGGCAACAGCGACTTCCTCGAAGCCACAGCGCGCGCCGGCCATGATCGTCGCGAGCATGGCATCGTCCGCGCCCGGCAATCTGTCATCCTGCGGAACCTGTTCGGGAACTGGCACTCCCATCCGCTTCATGAGCCGCGAGATGACCCACCAGGCCGATCGACGCTCGCCCATCGGCTCGACCACGGCTGGCGTATAAAGCATCGAGACGCTCGCGCTCAGCGTATCCCAGAAAGAGATGTCAGGCCGCTCAACCTGATCCTTGGTCGGCAGGACGTGCGTAGAAAGCGCTGTCGTCTCGTTCTCGACGATTTCAAAATTCACGTTCACGTCCAGACGCTGCAGCGCCGGAGCAAGAACATTGGCGTCGGGGAAGGAACGGATGAGGCTCCCGCCGAAATTGACTACCGCGCGGATATTGCCGGCAGCGATTTCACCGGGCAGCGCCGCGCAAGGCCAGTCACCGATGATGCCCGATACCTCGGGCATGGTGGGCGCACCAGGCGAAAACGGATTGTCAATGATCGGCAGCTGGAAGCTGTCGAACTGGGTGATGAAGCCGGGGTGGAACCAAGCACCGCCCTTGCGGTTCATCATCCCCGTGAGAATCATCAGCACCCAGGCGAGCCACTGCGTGATGTTCGCGCTCGACGACATGGTCACGCCGGTGCCAGTCTCGACCGTCACGTGGCCTTTCCTGCGTATTGCGGTGAGCAGGTCATCGAGTTCCCGTGCCGTCACACCGGCAATGGCGCAAGCAGTGGCACGGTCGAAGCCAGAAAGCGCGGCGCGTAACTCTTCCATGCCCGCGACGGGCTGGGCAAGGTTGATTGGGCCGCCATCGAGGATTTCGCGTACCAGCCACGCGAGGATCGCGTAGTCCTTTCCCGGGTAGGGCGCGAGGTGGCGGGTGGAGAACTTTGCCGTTTCGGTGAACAGCGGGTCGATCGTCCAGACCTCACCGCGCCGTGCGGTGCCGCGGATGGACACGGCCGGATTGAACATGCCGGTGTTGTGCCCATGGCTGACCATCGGATTGACACCTAAATACAGCAGCATGTCGACATGGTCATAATCGGTCTTCGGGTTGAGGCCCGGGAAGCCGCCGATCAACGTTGCGACCAACACCTTGGCGGTGCCGTCGATCGTCAGCGGCGAGAACTTCGGCGGCGCGCCGAAAGACTTGTAAAAGGTGTCGGCCATGCGATAACCCGACGCGTCCATGCCGAGGCCGCTGCCGAAATAGAATCCGATCGCGTTGGGACCGTAGATGTCGACAATGTTGCGCAGCCGTACCGCGATATCCTCGAGGCACTCGTCCCAGCTGACCGGAACCAGTTCGCCCTTTTTGCGCATCAGCGGCCTCGTGATCGCACCCGGATTGTGGTGCGAGCGGCCCAGCGCGCGGCCCTTGGGGCACATATAGCCTTTGCTCAGGGGATGGTCGGAATCACCCTTGACCCTGACGATCTGGTCACCGGCAACATCAATGACGACGCCGCACTGGTTAGTGCAAATCTTGCAGTAACTGCGCTTAGAGACAATCTGTTCGCTCACAACAGCTCCCCGATAGACTCTGCAACTCCTGATTCGTGGTCACTGTCTTCTCGCTGGGGCGGCGTGGCCACCGGTCAGGCGCTTCCTAGTTAGAGGCGTGCGCCAGGCAGCCTTCCACAATCGTGCCGGCAAAGAAAGCAAAAGTTGTATCTCCCGGCGGACACCACAGCTGAATCAGGCCCTCTCGTGGGGCAATTGGCGCCGGAGTTGTCGAGATCGGCGGCAGTGGATCTCGGCCTTTGAGAGAACTTCAAGCAGCGCCGATAACGGCCCTGCTCGCCGGGCCCGCATGGAGGCTCGCAGGGTCGAGGTTCGTGTAGATCTTAAGATTCGCCCATGAACGGTGGCCCGATACCAGGGCCACCTCTTGGATCGAATACCCAACGCGAAGCGGCTTACCCCTCTTGTCGTAGAGCGGCTCGAACAGGCGCGCGATGGCCTCGTGACGTAGATCATGTGTTCTGAACCCCACGACGCCAGCAGCCTTCGTAGCCCGCCGAAATGCGGACTCCACACTGTCAGGTTTGTAGGGGAAAATGCGCCCGTCCGGCAGCCCCTCCGTCGGCTGGCGCTCGATTATCTCAAGCGACCTGCCGAGCAGCGGTATATGGCTATCGTTGCCGATTTTCTCTTTCGGATGTTTGCGATCGCGCACCCACAACATCTTCTTTTTGCGATCCAGATCCTTCCACGTGATGCGGCAAATCTCAGACAAGCGCAAACCCAGTTCCAGCGCGAAATCAATGAGGTCACTCAAGGGCAACGCTGTCGAGATGTGCTTCTTGATGGCCGCCAGTTCACCCTCCTGCAAGCGACGCATCCGCTGCTTGGATTTCGCCAGCAGCTTATCCTGCACTGCTACCTGACGGCCCATTTTGACGCTGTGCCAATCCAAGCGCAGCTTGAACTTCCCCTCAGCCCACGACATGGCCGAAGTGATGATTGAAAAATACCTCACCCGGCTTTGCGGGGAGCATTCCCAGCTCTCAATGATCTTCACCCAGCGATCGGCTGTTAGCTCGTAGAGCTTAACGCCTTTGAGCTCTACGGCGAGGCGGATGTGGTGGTAGGCGTTCTTGCCGGCGTAGCTCTTTTTGTCGACCACGGCCTTCTTGTATGCGTCGATGATCGAGCCAAGGGTAAATCCCCCGGAGATGACCCGGCGCTCTTCAATCTTCGCCTCGGTGAGCATGATCCAGCGCGACGCCAGAGTGCGCTTGCGGAAATGCTTGGTCTTGGTGATCCCGTGACGGCGGATCACCGCCCGGTATGAGTTGCCGCGCGCGACGATTGTGCCCATGTCCGATCCTGTCCTTCTAGGGTGGATCCCGGAACAGCGGCAGGCTGAGGTCGCGCTCGATGGTCGGCACCTTGAGCCCGAAGTGCAGGTAGGCGTTGCGGGTGGCGACTCGTCCTCGCGCCGTGCGCATCAGAAAGCCCTGCTGGATGAGAAACGGCTCGATCACATCCTCGATGGTGCCGCGTTCCTCGCTCATAGCAGCCGCGAGGCTGTCGACGCCCACGGGACCCCCCTCGAACTTCTCGATGACCGTCAACAGGAGCTTGCGGTCCAGCATGTCGAACCCCTGTGGATCGACCTCGAGCATATCGAGCGCGGCCAGCGCCACCTCGGCGCTCATGAGTCCGGCGGCCTTCACCTCGGCGAAATCGCGAACCCGGCGCAGCAGCCGGTTGGCGATGCGCGGTGTGCCGCGAGAGCGCTCGGCGATGCGCACCGCGCCCTCGGGCAACAGATGGAGCTTTAAGATCGAGGCGCTGCGCGCCACGATTTTGACCAACTCCTCGGTGCTATAGAACTCGAGCCGCTGCACGATGCCGAAGCGGTCGCGCAGCGGCGAGGTCAAGAGTCCCGCACGCGTCGTGGCACCGACCAGCGTAAAGGGCGGCAGATCGAGCTTGATGGAGCGTGCACCCGGGCCCTCGCCGATCATGAGGTCGAGCTGCGAGTCCTCCATGGCCGGGTACAGGACCTCCTCCACCAGCGGGCTTAAGCGGTGGATCTCATCGACGAACAGCACATCGCGCGGCTCGAGGTTGGTGAGCAGCGCCGCGAGGTCGCCCGCACGTTCCAGGACGGGTCCGGACGTCTGGCGCAAGTTGACCTTGAGCTCGTTCGCAATGATGTGCGCGAGCGTCGTCTTGCCGAGCCCGGGCGGTCCGAAGATGAGCACATGATCGAGCGCTTCGCCGCGCATGCGCGCCGCCTGGATGAAGATATCCATCTGCGCCGTCACCTTGGGTTGTCCCACGTACTCCGCGAGACTTTTAGGACGTACCGCGCGCTCGATGACCTCCTCGTCGCCCTTGCCGGCCGAGCTGATGATGCGGTCCTGTTCGATGCCCATATCTTGAGTTTAGGGCTTGGCCGCCGCTTTGAGCGCGCGACGGATGATTTCGGTGGTCGACAGGCCCGGCTCATCGGCCGCCTTCAACAGGCGCGTGACCTCGGGCGGCTTGTAGCCGAGCGCCACCAGCGCGGCAAAAGCCTCGCCCTGCGGGCTCGAGACCGCCGGACTGAAGGCAGTGCCCTCGCGGGCGGACGGCGCTGCGAATTTCTGCACGCTGTCGCGCATCTCGATGATCACCCGCTCCGCGGTCTTGCGGCCGATGCCGGGAATGCGCGTGAGCATGGCGATATCCTCGGCCTCGACGATGCGCAGGAAGTCCTCCACGCTCGCTCCCGATAAGATGCCTAAAGCGATCTTCGGGCCCACGCCGGACACTTTGAGGAGTCCCCGGAACAAGCGCCGCTCGCTCTCCGTACCGAAGCCGAACAGCACATGCGCGTCCTCGCGCACCACCAGATGCGTGAACAGCGCGACGGGCTCCCCCTGCGCCGGTAAGCCATAGAACGTCGACATCGGCGCCTCGAGCTCGTATCCGACTCCGTTCACGTCCACCATCAGGGATGGAGGCAGCTTCAGTGCGAGGCGGCCCTTCAGGAAGCCGATCATCCGCGCGTCGCCAGCTCGAGCGAGGCACGCATCTGCCCGCGCAGGGCGTGACACACCGCGGCAGCGAGAGCATCCGCCGCATCGGCGGCGACCGGACCGTCGAGCCGCAGAATACTGCGCATCATGAGCTGCACCTGAGCCTTCTCGGCGCCGCCGGATCCGACCACCGCCAGCTTGATCTGGCGCGTCGCGTATTCGAATACCTCGGCGTTCGAATCCGCCGCGCCGCAGATCGCCGCACCGCGCGCCTGGCCGAGCTTGAGTGCGCTATCGACGTTGCGGTTCACGAACACCCGCTCGATGGCGATCTGTTGCGGTCGGTACTGGGCGACGACGCTGCGCACGCAGCTGAAGATCTCCCAGAGGCGCGCCGCGAAGTCCTCCTGCGAGGTTCGGATCACCCCGCTCGCCACGTAGGTCAATCGCGGGCCGGCCACATCGAGGACGCCGAAACCCGTGCATTGCGAGCCGGGATCGATGCCGAGCACCCGCACCATCGGGGGCTTAAGCGCCAAGCGCGGCGCCCGCCACCACGCGAATGAGGTTCGTCATGGGAGTTGACATGGCCGGTATGATACCGGCATTGGGCGGCTAAACCCACCGACCGCCGGCTTGATAAGGTAGATGGAAACCACCACCCCCATCCGCACTGCGAGCTCTGCGCTCGAATCTCGGATCGCCGCCGTGCTGCAGCTGGATATAGCGCCCGACATGGAGCTGCGGCGCCGCGCCGCGCTCGAAGTGGCCGAGATCGTGCGCACGCTCGATGCGGACGATGATGTCGTGCTCGCGGCGCTCCTGCAGCCCCTGCTCGAGGCCGGAGTGATCGAACGCGAAGCGGCGTCGACACGCTTCGGTGCCGAGGCCACCCGGCTGGCGCGCGCCTTGATCGAGCTCGGCGAGTTCGGTCTGCCCCCCGACTGGACGCCGGAGCGCGGACTCGAGCCGGTGCAGGCGGAGGCGCTGCGCAAGATGCTGGTGGCCGTCATCGGCGACGTGCGGCTGGTGGTGGTCAAGCTCGCGGAAGCATTGCAGCGCATGCGCCGAGCCAAGATGTCTCGACGGCGCCGATAAACGCAAGCTCGCCATCGTGACGCGCGAGGTCTACGCCCCGCTCGCCAACCGTCTGGGCGTATGGCAGGTGAAATGGGAGCTCGAGGATCTCGCGTTTCGCTACCTGCAGCCCGCCGAGTATCGGCACATCGCCGCGGCGCTCAAGGTGCGCCGCACCGAACGCGAGCGCTACATCGAGGAGCTCAAGAGCCGCCTCGAGCGCGAGCTCCGGGCGACGGGCATCGAGGCGCGGATCGATGGACGGCCGAAGCACATCTACAGCATCTGGCGCAAGATGCAGGCGAAGAAGCTCGCGTTCGAGGAGATCATGGACATCCGCGCGGCGCGCGTGCTGGTCGACACGGTGGCCGAATGCTACGCGGCGCTCGGCATCGTGCACTCGCTGTGGCAATTCATTCCGGGCGAGTTCGACGATTACATCGCCACCCCGAAACACAACCTCTATCGCTCGATCCATACCGCCGTGCTCGGCCCCGGCGGCCAGGCGGTCGAGATCCAGATCCGCACGCACGAGATGCACGCCCACTCCGAGCGCGGCGTGGCCGCTCACTGGCGCTACAAGGAGGGCGGCCGCGGCGACCAGGCCTACGAGCGCAAGATCAATCAACTGCGCTGCGCTCCTCGCCCCGGCAGAGAAGGATACGGCGCACGACTTTCTCGACCGCATGCGCGTGGAGCTCTTTCAGGACCGCGTCTACGTGCTCTCGCCCAAGGGAGAGATCGTCGATGTGCCGGTGGGCGGCACGCCCTTGGACTTCGCCTATCAGGTGCACACCGATCTCGGTCACCGCACGCGTGGCGCCAAGGTGAACGGACGCATGGTGCCGCTCGACTATGGGCTGAAAAACAGCGAGACCGTCGAGATCATCACCGGCAAGTCGGCGCATCCCTCGCGCGACTGGCTCTCGCCGCAATCGGGCTTTCTCGCGAGCCCGCGACATCGCAACAAGGTGCGGGCGTGGTTTCGCAAGCAGGAGGCGTCGCAGAACAAGCTCGAGGGACGTGCCATGCTCGATCGCGAGATCCAGCGCCTCGGCGTCAATACGCCGTCCATGCCGGAGCTCCTGGCCGAGCTCAAGCTCGAGAGCGCCGAGGACTTGCACGAGGCATTGGGCTTGGGCGAGGTCAACACCGCCCAGGTCGCGGCGGCCATCCAGCGCTTATTCGCGCGCGCCGCACGCTCGGACGAGCCGATCAAGGCGCGGCCCGTCGCGCCGCGCGAGCCCGAGCTCGAGGTCCAGGGCGTCGGCGACTTGCTCGCGACCTACGCCCGCTGCTGCAAGCCGGTGCCTCCCGAGCCGATCGTCGGTTACATCACCGTCGGACGAGGCGTCACCATTCACACCCAGTCCTGCTTGAATCTCGCCCGTCTCGCGGTGAAGGCGCCGGCGCGCATCTTGCCGGTCGGCTGGGGTGCCGCGGGCGCCGAATTTCCCGTCGATCTCGAGGTCGAGGCATTCGACCGCCGCGGGCTGGTGCGCGACGTGAGCGCGGCACTCGCGGACGAGAAAATCAGCATCCGCAGCATGACCACGAACACCGATGCGCGCGATCAGCTCGCGCGCATGCAGAATCGCGATCGACATCACCGGCCTGCCGCAGCTCTCGCGGGTTCTCGCGCGCATCGCGCAGCTTCCGAACGTCGTGAGCGCGCGGCGCAAGAAATGAGCTCCGTTCGGCGCGGCCGGCCAGGCGCGACGAGGCCGGCGAGGCGCCCGCCTACTAGGTACCGGCGCCCGTCTCCTTCCGTGCTGGTGCGGCGGATGAACCCCGCCACGTTGTCGTGCAGCGCGCGGAGCGATGAGTCCTTCGCGTACACCATGTGGCCCGGAATCGTAGAACTGGTACTCGATGTTGCTTTGGAGCTTCGCCGGCATGGGCAAGTGATGCATCTCGTAGACGCCCTGGTAGAAAGGCGTCGCGAGATCGAAATAGCCGGCGTTCAACTGCACCTTGAGCGTCGGATTGATCTTCATGGCGTTCGCGAGATCGGGCAGCACGTTCGCCGGCATGCCGGAGGGAATCGGTGGGGTCTGCCCCGGTTGCGCGTGACTGAAATTCCACGTTCTGAAGATGCCGATGCTCGGCTTGAACGCCTCGTCGGGGGTCCAGTGCAGTTCCTTGCGCGCGTAGTCGTTGAAAGCCGAGACGTACGCGGAGCTCAGGGCGCTCGATTGCGGATCGTAGTTCGCGCGCTGGCTCAAAGGATCGATGTCGGGTCCGGAAAAGCGCGTGTCGAGCCGCCCGGTCGTCATCTCCTCCGCCGATTGCAAGGTTTGGCGAAATTCCCCGCCGTCGATACGCAGGTCCGCCTTCAAGATGTACTCGACGGGCAGGCCCGTATAGTCATGCAGCTTCTGTGCGATCGCCGTGCGCTCCGCGGGCGGCAGGTCCGAGCCTGCCGCAAGCGCCCGCGCGTAATCCCCCATGGCGAACTGCTCGACCTCGGCGAGCAGCGCCGGGAGATCCGGGTGATCGCCGGACGAGCTTGTGGTGATACCAGGCGGTGGCCGCGTAAGTGGGAAGCACCGTCTCGTAGGGTAGATCGATGCCGGGATTGCTGGTCGGCCGGTCCGGGCTCAGATCGAAGCTCAAGATCTGCGACAGCAGAATGACCCCGTTGAAATCGACCGACCGGTCGGCCTCGAGCTGGTTGATGAGGACCGCGGAGCGCGGGGTGCCATAGCTCTCGCCGAAGAGGTACTTGGGCGAGTTCCAGCGGCCGTACTTGGTGAGGAACTGCGAGATGAACTCGGCGAACGCATAGGCGTCCGGATCGATGCCGTAGAACGCCTTCTCCTTGTCCTTGCCGGCGATGCGGCTGAAGCCCGTGCCCGGCGCGTCGATGAATACCAGGTCGCTCGCGTCGAGGAGACTCGAGGCGTTGTTCACGAGCGAATACGGTGCCGCCGGCGTGTGCGTATCGGTCGAGGTCACGATGCGCCGAGGACCGAATGCCCCCATGTGCAGCCACACCGTCGAGGAGCCTGGGCCGCCGTTGTAGAGGAAGGTTACGGGCCGCGTCGTGCCGCCGTTGTTCTTGAAATAGGCGACATAGAACATCGAGGCTTCGGCGGTCGGATTGTGGCCATCACCCTCGCTTCCCGGCGAAGTGTCCTCTTTGTCGGCCTTCGGATCGTGCGGTACATCGTCCCAGCCCTTCGGATGCACGATCAAGGTGCCCGCGACGGCCTGGTAGGCGATGGTCTGCCCGCCGACCGTGACGCTTCCCGTGCTCGTCTTGGATTCGGATTTGAAAGGCTCGAATTTCCCGGTGGCCTTGGCGGTATCGGCAGGTGATCCTTGTCGGAGGATCTGGCCGGCGCAGGAAGACTCTGCGAGGACCTCGAGCGATAGGAATGTCAAGGCGGCTGCCGCGAGCAGCGTCCCGTACCGGATTGCCTTTGCCCGCGACATGACCTGCGCCCGCCCGTTTGCCTTCGACCGACCGATTGCCGTCCACCGACTCATTGAGCTCTCTCCCTATTTCGTGGGGCGCTCATTATAAGTGGACGGGGATATTTTGGGGGGTAGGGCTAAAAGGCTATAAAAATAGGGGTTTCCCGCATCAATCGGCGAATCGGGCGGGGAATGCTCAGCGATTGATCGCGTCGATCGCGCGCTTGTCCGCCGCCAGCGCGGCCTCGTGAACGGCCTCGGACAACGTCGGATGGGCGTGGATGGTGCGCTGGAGGTCCTCGGTGCTCGCCGAGTATTCCATGGCGAGCACCGCCTCCGCGATGAGCTCGCCGGCCAACGGTCCGACGACGTGCACGCCGAGGATCTCGTCGTCGTCCGTCGCCGCCACGATCTTTGCCATGCCCTGCGCCGCTTCCATGGCGCGCGCGCGCCCGCTCGCGGCGAAAGGAAACGAGCCGACTTTGTAGGGACGTCCGCTCGCCTTGACCTGTTCCTCGGTGAGGCCCACCCAGGCAATTTCCGGGGCGGTGTAAATCACGGAGGGAATGACCTTGTAGTTCACCTCGCCGTAGCGGCCGGCGATGAGGTCGGCCACCATGATGCCCTCCTCCTTGCCCTTGTGAGCCAGCATCGGACCGCGAACCACATCGCCCACCGCCCAGACGTTGGCCGCAGCGGTGCGGCAGTGCTCGTCCACTTGAATGAATCCGCGGGCATCGAGCTCCACGCCGGTTCCATCGGCCAACAGGTCCTGGGTGAACGGGCGCCGGCCGACGGCGACGATCAGCTTGTCCACCTGCAGCGTGTGCTCGCCTTGCGCAGTCGAATAGACCACATCGACTGCCGAGCCGGAGACCGTGGCGCGGATCACTTTCGCGCCGAGCTTGATGTCGAGGCCTTGCTTCTTGAAGTGGCGCTGGGCTTCCCGGGCGATGGTCTGATCCACCATCGGCAACAGATCCGGCAAGGCTTCGAGCACGGTCACCTCGCTGCCGAGACGCGACCAGACGCTGCCGAGCTCGAGACCGATGACGCCCGCACCGATGACTCCGAGCCGCCTCGGCACGGCGTCGAATTCGAGGGCGTTCCAGGAATCGACGATGAATTTTCCATCATGCGGAGCGGCGGCCAGACGGATCGGCGTCGAGCCCGACGCCAACACGACGTGCTTCGCCTGCAGGGTCTTTTGCGAGCCGTCGGGTGCCGTCACCTGCACGCTGTTGCCCGGCAAGAGCCGGCCGTGACCTTGGATGCCCACGGCACCGGCGGCCTTCAAGAGCGAGGCGATGCCGTTCGTCATGGTCTTGACGATCGTTGCGCGCCGCTTCTGCATCTGCGCAAGATCGAGCTTGATGTCGCCGATCTTGATGCCGTGCTGCGCGAACTCGTGTTTCGCGCGATGATACAGCTCGGTGGACTCGAGCAGCGCCTTCGAGGGAATACAGCCGGCATTGAGGCAGGTGCCGCCAAAGGCATACGTGCCGTCGGTGTTCCTCCACTCGTCCACGCACGCGACCGTCAGCTTGTTCTGACCGGCACGAATCGCCGCCGGATAGCCCGCAGGGCCAGCTCCGATCACGATCACATCGTAGTTGTCGCTCATACTCCTAACACCATTCGCGCCGGATCCTCCAGGCATTGCTTGACCGTGACCAGAAACTGCACCGCCTCGCGGCCGTCGATGATCCGATGATCGTAGGTGAGCGCGATGTACATCATGGGACGGACCACGACCTGGCCGTCGACGGCCACCGGGCGCTCCTGAATCTTGTGCATGCCGAGAATCGCGCTCTGCGGCGAATTGACGATGGGTGTCGACAGGAGCGAGCCGAACACCCCGCCGTTGGTGATGGTGAAGGTGCCGCCGGTGAGCTCTTCCATGGTGATGGTGCCCGCGCGCGCGCGTGCGGCGAAATTGCCGATCGACTTCTCGATTTCGGCGAAGCTCAACTGATCTGCGTCGCGCAGGATCGGCACGATCAACCCTCGGTCGGTGGAGACAGCCACGCCGACGTCGAAGTAATCGTGGTACACGATATCGTTGTTCTCGACCGAGGCATTCACGGCCGGAAATTTGCGCAGCGCCTCGACGCACGCCTTGGCGAAGAACGACATGAAACCCAGCTTGACGCCGTGCTGCTTCTCGAAAGGCTCTTTGTAGCGCGCCCGCAGCTCATTCACCAGATGCAGATCGACTTCGTTGAAGGATGTGAGCAGCGCTTGGGTCGACTGTGCCTGCACCATGCGCTCGGCAATGCGCGCGCGCAGCCGCGTCATGGGCACCCGTTGCTCGATGCGGCCGCCCTTGGGGCTCGGCCGGAGCGCCATCGGAGCGACGGGCGCCGCCACGGCAGGCTGCGCCGCGGGCGCCGGCACATCCTTCGCAGCGAGATAGTTCACCACATCCGATTTCGACACGCGTCCGTCACGGCCGGAGCCGATCAGGGACTTCGGGTCCACCTTGTTTTCCTCGGCGACGCGCTTGGCGGCCGGACTCAATTTTCCGCCCGCCTCGGGCGCGGAGGAACCCGGCGTGGACACGCCCGGAACGGCCGCGCGTACCGCGACCTGTGCCGGCGCCGCGGCGCCGTCCGCCGCAGCCATGACGGCGGGCGCGCTGGCGCCCGGCACCGTGGCAGCCTCCTCGATCAGCGCCAGCAGCTGGCCGCTGGTCACTGTCGCGCCGTCTTTGAACTTGATCTCCGAAATCACGCCAGCCATCGGCGCCGGGACCTCGAGCACGACTTTGTCCGTCTCCAGATCGACCAGATTCTCATCGCGCGCGACCGCTTCGCCGGGCTGCTTGTGCCATGAGACCAGCGTAGCGTCGGCGACCGATTCCGGTAGCTGCGGTACGCGCACTTCGATTGTCATTAGCCGGTCCTAGTTTGAGCTTCGGGTAGGCGCATCGTCTGGCGCGAGGTTTCTTCGGGCGGCAATCCCTGCAGGGCGGCGGTGACGAGATTTTTCTGCTGCTGCTCGTGCAGCACCGAGATACCGGTGGCGGGTGCCGCGGCACCGGCGCGTCCCGCATACAGCAATTCGTCTCGCGGGCCCAAGGGCAACTGCAATCGGTGGCGGATCTGATACCAGCCGCCCTGGTTCTGCGGCTCCTCTTGACACCACACGACCTCGCGCGCGTTGGAGTATTTGCGCAGGACGGCCTCGTAGCCATCCGACGGGAACGGATAGAGCTGCTCCAGCCTCACAATGGCCACCGTCTCGACCTTCGCCTCGCGGCGTGCCTTGAGTAAATCGAAATACACCTTGCCGCTGCATAACACGATGCGTTTCACCGCCTCGGGATTGATCTCGTCGATCTCGTCGATGACGGTGCGAAAGCTCCCGCTGGCGAGATCTTCCAGCCGCGACACCGACAAGGGATGCCGCAGCAGGCTTTTCGGCGTCATGATGATGAGGGGCTTGCGCAGCGGACGCACCATCTGCCGGCGCAGCATGTGGAACATCTGCGCGGGCGTCGACGGCACGCAGACCTGCATGTTGTACTCCGCGCAGAGCTGCAGGAAGCGCTCGAGTCGCGCCGAGGAATGCTCGGGACCCTGACCCTCGTAGCCGTGCGGCAGGAACAGCGTGAGGCCCGATAGCCTACCCCACTTGGCCTCTCCCGAGCTGATGAACTGGTCGATGATGACCTGTGCGCCGTTCGCGAAGTCGCCGAACTGTCCCTCCCAGATGGTCAGGCAGTGCGGCTCGGTGGTCGAGAATCCGTACTCGAAACCCATCACCGCCTCCTCGGACAGCACCGAGTCGGTGACGGTGAAGGTGGGCTGGTTGGTGGCCAAATGCTGCAGCGGCACGTAGGTCTTGCCCGTCGTCTGATCGTGCAGTACCGCGTGCCGATGAAAGAAGGTCCCGCGGCCGCTGTCCTGACCCGTGAGGCGCACCGGGTAGCCTTCCTGGATCAGGCTCGCATAAGCGAGCGTCTCCGCGCATCCCCAGTCGAGCGCGAGCTCGCCCGCGACCATGCGCGCGCGCGCCTGCATGACGGCGAGCACGCGCGGATGCAAACTCCAGTCGGCGGGATAGGTCGTGATCGCCTTGCCGAGGGCACGCAGGCGAGGCATCTCGACCGAGGTTCGCACGGGCTCGGACCAATCCGCCTCCAGGTATTTGCTCCAATCGACGGTGTACTTGTTGCCGATCAGGCCGAGGGCCGCCCGGGCCTGCGGCTTGCCCTCGTCGAGGCCTGCGCGGTATTGATCGATCATGGCGGCCGCCTCGCTTGCGCTGAGCACGCCCTCGGCAATGAGCTTGTCGGCATACAGCTGCCGCGCGGTGGGCTTCTTGCGAATCACTTTGTACATGAGCGGCTGCGTCGCCGCCGGCTCGTCGCCCTCGTTGTGCCCATGCCGGCGATAGCAGACCAGATCGATCAGCACGTCCTTGTGAAACTTCACCCGGTACTCGAGGGCGAAGCGTGTGACGAAACACACCGCCTCCGGGTCGTCGGCATTGACGTGCAGGATCGGCGCCTCGATCATTTTCGCGACGTCCGAGCAATAGAGCGTCGAGCGCGTATCGCGCGGCTCGCTGGTGGTGAACCCCACTTGATTGTTGATGATGATATGCACCGAGCCGCCGGTGTAGAAGCCGCGCGCTTGTGAGAGCTGCAGCGTCTCCATGATGACGCCCTGTCCGGCAAAGGCGGCGTCGCCATGTATCAGCACCGGCAGCACCTTGTCGCCTTTGGAGTCGCCGCGGCGTTCTTGCCGCGCCCGCACCGAGCCTTCGATCACGGGATCCACGACCTCGAGGTGCGAAGGATTGAAGGCCAGCGCCACATGCACGTTGCCCGTGGGGGTTTTCAAGTCGGCGGAGAAGCCCTTGTGGTACTTCACGTCGCCCGACCCGCGCAGCTTCTTGAGGTCGTACTGTCCCTCGAACTCGCTGAACAGATCCTTGGGTGACTTGCCGAGAAGGTTCACCAACACGTTGAGCCGGCCGCGATGCGCCATGCCGACGATGGTCTCCTCGATGCCGTCCTTGCCGGCTTCCTGCACCAGCTCATCGAGCAGCGGAATGAGGCTGTCGCCGCCCTCCAGCGAGAAGCGCTTTTGACCCACGTACTTCGTGTGCAAATAGCGCTCCAGGCCTTCGGCGGCCGTGAGCTGCCAGAGGATGTTCTTCTTTTCCGCTGTGCTGAAGCGGTGCTGCAGGCGCTCGGACTGAAAATGGTCTTGCAGCCAGAGCCGCTCCTCGCCATCCGACACGTGCGCGAACTCCGCGCCGATCGTGTCGCTGAAGATGAAGTGAAGCGCCGCAAGAATGTCCTTCAGCTTCATGCGCGCAGGGATGGCCGACGTGCGGCTGCCGGTGACGAACTCCGTGTCCATATCCGCCGCCGTCAGACCGAAGAACGCGGGGTCGAGAATGGCAGGTTTCTCCCGCGGCGACAGATCGAGTGGATCCAAGTGCGCGATCAGGTGACCGCGATTGCAATAGACCTGAATGAGCCGCGACACCGCCGCCTGCTTCGCGCTCGCCGCACCGGTATCCGCCGCAGGCGGCCGGCGATCGAAGCGCTCGCTCGGGGACCGGTCGATCGGGGGGCGCCGGGTCTGCTCGCGCGGCGAGCGTTGCGGCTGCTCGGGTGCGCGCCCCGCCTGCAGGCTCGCAAAGTACTCGGCCCAGCCCGAGTCGATCGACTTAGGGTCGGTGAGGTAGCGCTGGTAAAGCTCCTCGATGAAATCGGCGTTCGCGCCGCTGAGAGCCGTGGTGGCCAGCTGATCGGCTAGGGATGCACTCATGTCAGAGGAAGAAAAACCTATCTGAATCAGGGGGATGCGGAAGGTAAATAAACTCGCGGATAAGTGAATATTCTAGCCGAATACGACAGAATATGGAATGTGACCCAGGCCGCGGATTGCGCGCGCGGCGCGCGGATGCGCGAGGGTGGGCTCGTCGTTTGCTAGTAAAAGCCGCGGTCCGGGAGCATGCGAAGCATGCCGAACTCGTGGCCCACCAGAAAGAGATAGGTCAAGAGCACACCGTAGAGCAACAACTCCACGCGAACCACGCGCATGAACCGATAACGCGCGAGAAACACCATCAGCATCACGCAGACGCCGGTCATCGCGATCTTCAGGATGGCGAACACCCCGATGTCATGGCCCATCACGGCCGCCATGACCGGGTTCACCTCCACCGCTCCGCCCGACATCAGCGTCACGGTAAGAAATGCGTCCACGACGCTCAAAATCAAGATGCCCACAGATACCGCCCACAGATGGGCACCGTGCCAATCCGTCGGCTGAAAGCGCCCGTCGTCCGTGCGGCGCCCCACGCGGCGCCGGCGGGGCCGAACAGCGCCGTAGAAGAACGACCACCAGAGGCGGTGCCGGCGATCAGGCCGCGAGCGCCGCTCGGAGCCGCGTCCCGCGTGCTGAGGCCTCAAGGGGGACCAATCGTCTTGCGTCGGCGGATGCGATGACATAGCACACTATCCCGAGAGGGGCGCCCCCTCGGCAAGCCCGATTGGCCATAATACGGGCGCCGACGGACATATTTTTTTTGGCCGCTAGACGGCGCTCACCATCTGCGCCATGAAATCGCTCACGGAGAGCGCCGCGAGTGCCGCTCGGTCGACAAACATCTTTTTGATGGCCTCGGTTTGCTTCGCTCCGAAGTGCGCGGCGACGCTCGTCTCGAACTTCTTCACCAGCACAGGCATGCCTTCGGCGCGGCGCTTGCGGTGACCGATGGGATAATCCACTTGGATGCGTGGGCTCGAGGTCCCGTCCTTGAAGAAAACCTGCACGGCATTGCCGATGTAACGCTTGTCGGGCGCGTAGTATTCCTCGGTAAAAGTGGGATTTTCGCGCACCTGTGTCTTCGCGCGCAAGGTGTCGACGCGCGGATCCTTGGCGACCTCGTCCTCGTAGTCCGCGGCCGTGAGCCTGCCGAAGATCAGCGGGATCGCCACCATGTATTGGATGCAGTGATCGCGGTCCGCAGGGTTCGCGAGCGGTCCGGTCTTGTCGATGATGCGCACGCCGGGCTCCTGCGTCTCGATGACGACCCGCTCGATGTCGGCAAGCTTGTCGTGGATCTTCGGGTGCAGGGTCATCGCCGCCTCGACCGCAGTCTGGGCGTGAAATTCCGCCGGGAAGGAAATCTTGAACAGCACGTTTTCCATCACGTAGCTGCCGAGGGCTTGCGGCAGAGTCAAGGGTTTGGACTTGAACAGAACGTCCTGGAAGCCCCAGGTCTTCGCCGTCAGCGCAGACGGATACCCCATCTCGCCCTTGAGTGCGAACAGCGCGTGGCGCACCGCCCGGCTGGTCGCATCGCCGGCCGCCCAGCTCTTGCGCGATCCGGTATTCGGCGCGTGCCGATAGGTGCGCAGCGCGCCGCCGTCGACCCAGGCGTTCGAGACGGCGTTGATGATCTGATCGCGCGTGCCGCCGAGCATGCGCCGTGACCACCGCAGTGGAGGCCACGCGCACGAGCAGCACATGATCGAGCCCGACCCGGTTGAAGCTGTTTTCGAGCGCGAGCACGCCCTGAATCTCGTGGGCCTTGATCATGGCGGTGAGCACATCGCGTACGGCGACCGGCTTACCGCTACGGGACAAATAGTCGGCGACCGCCAGTATCCCGCCCAGATTATCCGACGGATGCCCCCACTCCGCGGCAAGCCAGGTGTCGTTGAAATCCAGCCAGCGGATCATCGCGCCGATGTTGAACGCGGCATTGATCGGATCGAGCTCGTAGGAGGTACCGGGAACGCGAGCCCCGCCCTTCAGCGTGGCACCGGGCACCACCGGACCCATGAGCTTGGTGCAGGCGGGATACTTGAGCGCCTGGAATCCGCAGGCGAGCGTATCCATGAGGCAATAGCTCGCGGTCTCGTAGGCAAGATCGCTCTTGATCTCGAAGGATTGGGCGTAATCCGCGATGGCGGCCAGTAACGAGTCGGGGGCGGGACGTTCTGCGGACTTGATATCGTGTGACATGCCTTGCCTTGGGGTCCTCTGTTGATGGATGCGCTCGGCTCTCGGCCGTGCTTTAGGGGCGTTCGGCGAGCGGAACGAACTTGAGGTTCTCCGGCCCGGTGTAATTCGCGCTCGGACGGATGATCTTGCCGTCGATGCGCTGCTCGATGATGTGCGCGGCCCAGCCGGAAGTGCGGCTGATGACGAATAACGGCGTGAACATCGCCGTCGGCACGCCCATGAGGTGATAGGACACCGCCGAGAACCAATCGAGATTCGGAAACATGTTCTTCGCCGCCTTCATGACGATCTCGATGCGCTCCGCCACCGCGAAGTTCTGGGTGTCGTTGGCCGCCTTGGCGAGATTGCGCGACACCTCTTTGATCACTTCATTGCGCGGATCGGAAATCGTGTACACGGGATGGCCGAAGCCGATGATCACCTCTTTTGCCGCCACCCGCCGCTTGATGTCCGCCTCCGCCTCGTCGGGCGATGCGTAGCGGCTTTGGATCTCGAACGCCACCTCGTTCGCGCCGCCATGCTTCGGTCCGCGCAGCGCGCCGATCGCGCCGGTGATGCTGGAATAGATGTCCGACCCCGTGCCCGCAATCACTCGAGCCGTGAACGTCGAGGCATTGAACTCGTGCTCGGCGTAGAGGTTGAGCGAGGTGTGCATGGCGCGCACCCAGTTGGCCGGCGGCTTCTTGCCGTGCAGCAGGTGCAGGAAGTGGGCGCCGATGGAATCATCATCGGTCTGCACCTCGATGCGCCGGCCGTTGCGCGCGTAGTGATGCCAATAGCACAGCATCGAGCCCAGGCTCGCGAGCAACCGGTCCGCGATATCGCGCGCGCCCTGGACGGGGTGCGCGGGGCTTTCCGGCTCGATGCAACCCAGCACCGACACCCCCGTGCGCAGCACGTCCATCGGATGGCTCGCAGCCGGTAGCTGCTCGAGCGCCGTCTGCACGCCGCCCGGGAGGCCCCGCAGACCCTTGAGCTTCGCCTTGTAGACGGCGAGCTCGGCGCGGTTCGGCAGCGTCTCGTGCACCAGCAGATGGGCGATCTCCTCGAACTCGCAGGTGGTTGCGATATCGAGAATGTCATACCCGCGGTAATGCAGGTCGTTGCCCGTCGTGCCCACGGTGCAAAGCGCCGTGTTGCCGGCGGTAACACCCGATAACGCCACGGATTTCTTCGGTTTGAATCCGGCCGGCTGAGATTCGCTCATTTTTCTTTCCCCTCGGCAAACAATTCGTCCAGCTTCGCTTCGTACGCGTGATAGTCGAGATACTTGTACAGATCGGCGCGCGTCTGCATTCGATCCACGACGTTCTTCTGAGTTCCGTCGCGGCGTATCGCCTCGTACACCCCGAGCGCCGCCGCGTTCATCGCGCGGTAGGCCGAGCAGCAGTACAAGACGATGTCCACGCCCACCGAGCCCAGCTCGTCGCGCGTGAACAGCGGCGTCTGGCCGAATTCCGTGATGTTGGCGAGGATCGGCACCTTGACCGCATCCTTGAAACGCCGGTACATGGCAAGTGTAGGTATAGCCTCCGGAAAAATCATATCCGCCCCCGCCTCGACGCATGCGACCGCGCGCTCGAGCGCCGCCTCGATGCCCTCCACCGCGAGCGCATCGGTGCGCGCCATGATCACGAAGCCGGGATCGGTGCGGGCATCCACGGCACTCTTCACGCGATCGACCATCTCCTGCCGGGAGACGATTTCCTTCCCCGGGCGATGACCACAGCGCTTCGCTTGCACCTGATCCTCGATGTGCAGGCCGGCCGCGCCGAACTTGATGAACGACTTGACTGTGCGCGCAATGTTGAAGGCCCCGCCCCAGCCCGTGTCGGCGTCCACCAGGAGCGGCAAGTCGCAGGCATCGGTGATGCGACGGATGTCGGTGAGGACATCGTCCATCGTGCTCACGCCCAGATCCGGCACTCCCAGGGAGTTCGCGGCGACGCCGCCGCCCGAGAGATAGAGCGCCTTGAAGCCGACGGCGGCGGCCATACGCGCGGTATAAGCCGTGATCGCTCCCACGGCTTGCAGCGGCCGCTCTGAACGTACCGCCGCGCGCAATCGCGCTCCGGGCGATGGGATGGGAGTCGAGGTGTCAGCAGTGGCCATACGGAACTTTCCTGGAGTGTCAAACTAGAGTGGTTTTAGCCGCGCGCCCACCACCTCCAAGGCTGCGGCAACGAGGCAAGACGGATACCGTTCCGGACTCCCGGCGCTGGAAAATCCCAAGGCGCTCGAGGGTTTCATTGTTGCGTGGTCGGAATCCGCATAAACTCCCGGATAGTTTACGCGATGCGGACAGCTCAAGGGGAACTCTCATGACCGGCAAACCAGCGCTTGTGCCCGATCAGGCGGCGACCGTCAAAATGCTGCTCGACGGCAAGTTGATCGACTCAGAGACCAACGAATGGCACGACGTCGTGAACCCGGCGACGCAGCAAGTGCTTGCGCAAGTGCCGTTCTCGACCGATGCCGAGATCGAGGCCGCGGTGGCCTCGGCCAAGCAGGCCTTCAAGACCTGGAAGCGCACGCCGATCGCGGCCCGGGCCCGCATTATGCTCAAACTCCAGGCGCTGGTGCGCGAGCACATGAGCCGGATCGCGCGCACGCTGAGCGCCGAGCAAGGCAAGACGCTCGCCGATGCCGAGGGCGACGTATTCCGCGGGCTCGAGGTGGTGGAGCATGCGTGCTCCATCGGCTCGTTGCAGCTCGGCGAATTCGCGGAAAACGTCGCGGGCGGGGTCGATACGTATACCCTGCGCCAGCCCATCGGGGTCGTCGTCGGCATCTCGCCGTTCAATTTTCCCGCGATGATCCCGCTGTGGATGTTTCCCATGGCCATCGTCTGCGGCAACACCTTCGTGCTGAAGCCGTCCGAGCAGGACCCGATGACGCCCATGCTGCTGGCGGAGCTCGTCATCGAGGCGGGCGTGCCGCCCGGCGTGCTCAACATCGTTCACGGCGGCAAGCGCGCCGTCGATGCCCTGTGCTCGCATCCGGACGTCGCTGCCGTCTCCTTCGTGGGATCGACCGCAGTGGGCACGCACGTCTACAACCTCGCCTCGCAGCACGGCAAGCGCGTGCAATGCATGATGGGTGCGAAGAATCACGCCGTGGTGATGCCCGACGCGAGCAAGGAACAGACGCTGAACGCCGTCGTTGGCGCAACGTTCGGCGCGGCGGGACAGCGTTGCATGGCCACCTCGGTCACGGTGCTCGTCGGAGAAGCCCAGAAATGGATTCCCGACATCGTGGCCAAAGCGAAGACGCTCAAGGTCAGCGCGGGCACCGAAAAGGGCGCAGATCTCGGACCGGTGATCTCGAAGAACGCGAAGAGCCGCATTCTGGGACTCATCGACGACGGCGTGCGCGAGGGCGCAAAACTCGAGCTCGACGGCCGGAACGTGAAAGTCGCGGGCTACGAGAACGGCAACTTCGTCGGGCCGACCGTGTTTTCCGGCGTCAAGCCCGGAATGAAGATCTACACCACGGAGATCTTCGGACCGGTGATGACCATCGTCAGCGTCGACAGCCTGGATGAGGCCATCAAGCTCGTCAACGACAATCCCTTCGGCAACGGCACGGGCATTTTTACCCAAAGCGGCGCCGCGGCGCGGAAGTTCCAGTCGGAGATCGACGTCGGACAGGTCGGCATCAACGTGCCGATTCCCGTACCGGTGCCGTACTTCAGCTTCACGGGCTCACGCGGCTCCAAGCTCGGCGATCTCGGGCCTTACGGCAAGCAAGCGGTGGAGTTCTACACGCAGACGAAGACCATCACGTCGCGCTGGTTCGACGATGCCGCCGTCTCCGCTGCAGTGAACACGACCATCAGCCTCAAATGAGGCTTGAGCGTTCTCGAATCCCATGAACTTTCAACAAACCTTGGCGGTCGTCACCGGCGGCGCCTCCGGACTCGGGCGTGCCGTGGTCGAGCACATCGTCTCTTGCGGTGGGCGCGCCGCGATTCTCGATCTGCAGGAAGAGGCCGGTCGGGCAGCCGCGCGCGAGATCGGCGTGACCTTTCACCCCTGCGACGTCGGCGTCGAGGCGCAGGTGCAAACCGCCGTAACCGCCGCGCACGCAGCGCTGCAGGGGCTCAATCTTCTGGTCAACTGCGCCGGCATCATCGGCGCCGGCAAACTCCTCGGCAAGACGGGCCCCATGTCGGGCGAGTTTTTCGAGAAGGTGGTGCGCGTCAATCTGATCGGCACGCTGCTCTGTGACAAGACGGCCGCGGCACTCATGCGCGAGAACGCGCCCAACGCGGACGGTGAGCGCGGGGTGTTGATTCACACCGCCTCGGTCGCCGCGTTCGAGGGCCAGATCGGACAAGTCGCCTACGCGGCCACCAAGGCGGGCATCGTCGGCATGACGCTGCCCATCGCGCGGGAGCTCGCGGCATTCGGCATCCGCTGCGTGTCCATCGCTCCCGGCATCTTCATGACGCCGATGCTGGCGGGGCTCTCCGAGGACGTGCAGGCCTCTCTCGGCGCGCAGGTACCGTTTCCGCCGCGCCTCGGCAAGCCCGCGGAGTTTGCTCGGCTGGTGCAATCCATCGTGGAGATTCCGACGCTCAACGGCGAAGTGATCCGCCTGGACGGCGCCATCCGCATGCAGCCGCGCTAGTCGCGCGCCGCCCAGCGCCGCACGACTGCATGCATGGCGCTCAAGCCGTCGGTGAGCGCTGCGGGTCCCGGCTGCAGGATCAGGGGCGACTTGATTTCGTGCAGCTCGCCGTCGCGCACCGCCGGAATGCCCTCCCAGCCCGGCCGCGCGGCGACGCGCTCCGGACGAAAACGCTTGCCGCACCAGGAGCCGAGGATGATCTGCGGCGCGCGCCGCACCACCTCGTCGGCATCCGCGAGAATGCGGTCCTTGCCGAGCGGGCACACGGCCCGCTCCGGAAAGATGTCCTCGCCGCCCGCGATCGCGATGAGCTCGCTCACCCAGCGAATTGCCGTGATCAGCGGCTCGTCCCACTCCTCGAAGTACACGCGCGGCCGGCACCTGAGCGCAGCCGCCGCGGCGCGGACTTTCTCGATGTGCCGCTCGAGCTCGAGCGCGTAGCGCTCGGCGCGCTCGGCAACGCCGACCAGCGCGCCCAAGCGGCGTACGTACCCGAGGATTCCCGCCACGGAGCGGTGATTGCTGATCCATACCTCGACGCCGGCCTTGATGAGCGCCTGCGCAATGTCCGCCTGGATGTCGGAAAATCCGACGACGAAGTCGGGCTCGAGCTCGAGAATCCGATCCACCTTGGCGCTGATGAAGGCTGAGACCCTCGGCTTCTCGCGCCGGGCGCGCGCCGGGCGCACCGTGAATCCGGAAATACCGACGATGCGCCGCTCCTCGCCGAGAGCATAGAGCACTTCCGTGGGCTCCTCGGTGAGGCAGACGATGCGCTGCGGCCCGGTGCTCACGGCGCCGCTACAGCGCGCCCTCGGCGAGCACCGCGGCAGATCCCGCGATGATCGCATGGGCAAGTCCGGGTGCCTGCGACAGCACATGATCGGCATAGAAGCGCGCCGTGTCGATCTTGGCTCGATAGAAGCCGGCGCTCGCCGCGCCTTGCGCGGGCGGCGAGGCGAGGCGGTCCCGCGCCACCAGCGCCGAGCGCAGCAGCTGCCAGCCTCCCGCGACCACGCCGAAAAGCTCGAGCAGCGGCACGGCGCCCGCCGAAACGCCGCGCACATCCTTGCCGTAGCTGGACACGACGTATTGGACCGCGGACTCGAGCGCGTCGATGGCACCGGAAAACACGCGACCGCCCCGCCGAGGCTCGATTCCTCGGCGAGCGCCTGGCCGAGTTTGCGCATCTCCTCGATGAGGGCCTGCGCAGCGCGGCCGCCGTCGCGCGCGAGCTTGCGCCCGACGAGGTCGTTTGCCTGGATGCCTGTGGTCCCTTCATAGATCGGCGTGATGCGCGCATCCCGATAGAGCTGTGCGACGCCCGTTTCCTCGATGAAGCCCATGCCGCCGTGTACCTGGATCGCGAGCGACGTGAGGGCCACGGAATTCTCGGTGCACCACCCCTTGACGACGGGGATCATCAAATCCGCGAACGCCTGGTGCCAGGCGCGCTCTTGCCGCGTCCGGATGTACGCGCGCCGCATCGAGCGACATCGCCGCTACGCTTGCCAGCGCACGCATCGCTTCGGTCTTCGATTTGATGAGCATGAGCATGCGGCGGATGTCCGGATGCCGCACGATCGGCACGCGTCCTTTCTCGCCGGGCTCCATGCCCTGGATGCGTTCGTTCGCGAACGCAAGCGCGGTCTGAAACGCCCGCTCCGACAGCCCGATGCCCTCGAGCCCCACGGCGAAGCGCGCGGCATTCATCATGATGAACATGTATTCGAGGCCGCGATTCTCCTCGCCGATGAGCTCCGCCGACAGCGCCGCCTTGCTGTCCGAAGGCGAGCACGCAGGTGGGACTCCCGTGAATGCCGAGCTTGTGCTCGACCGACAGGCAGCGCACGTCGTTGCGCTCGCCGAGCGAACCGTCGGCATTCACGAGGAACTTCGGCACCACGAACAGAGACATGCCCTTCACGCCCTCGGGCGCCCCCGGGGTGCGCGCGAGCACCATGTGGATGATGTTCTCCGCGAGATCGTGCTCGCCGTAGGTGATGAAGATCTTCTGCCCCTTGAGCTTGTAGCGGCCGCCGCCGATCGGCTCCGCCCGGGTGCGCACCGCCGCGAGATCCGACCCCGCCTGCGGCTCGGTGAGATTCATCGTGCCCGTCCATTCGCCGGACACCATCTTCGGCAGATACGTCTCCTTCAGGCGCTGCGAGCCCTTGAGATCGATGGCCTCGATCGCGCCGCGCGTGAGCATCGGGCACAGCGTGAAGGCCATGTTGGCGCCGTTCCACATTTCCTCGACCAGCGCCGAGAGCGCGCGCGGCAGGTTCTGGCCGCCGAATTCGCGCGGACAGGCAAGCGCACTCCATCCGCCCTCCACGAATTGACCGTAGGCCTGCTTCCACCCGGAAGCGGTGGCGACCTGCGTATCGCTCCAGCGCACCCCTTCGCGATCGCCGACTCGATTGAGCGGCGAGAGCACTCCGCCGGCAAATTTCGCCGCCTCCTCGAGCACCGCCTCGCCCAGCTCGAGCGTCGCATCCTCGAAGCCCGGAAGCCGCGCCATGAGCGCGTGATCGACCAGCTCGCGCAATACGAACTGCATATCCGCCAACGGTGCCTGATACTCTTGCATTGCATCGCCTCTCGCTTGATGACTCGTCAGTAACTGTAGAAACCTTTCCCGCTCTTGCGGCCGAGCATGCCGGCCGAGACCATTTCGCGCAGCAGCGGCGCCGGCCGGTACTTCGGATCCCCGAAATCCCGCTGGAACACCTCCAAGACGGAGAGCAGCGTGTCGAGACCGACGAGGTCCGCGAGCGCGAGCGGTCCGATCGGGTGGTTGCAGCCGAGCCTCATCCCCTCGTCGATCTCCGCGGCGGTCGCGACGCCCTCCTGCAGCGTGAAAATCGCCTCATTGATCATGGGGACCAGGATCCGGTTGACGGCGAAGCCCGGTGAGTTCTTGACGTTGATCGCCGTCTTGCCGATGCGCCGGATGAAATCGGCGGCGGCGGCTAGGTCGCGTCGTTCGTGAGCAGCCCGCGAATCAGCTCGACCAGCGCCATGACGGGCACCGGATTGAAGAAATGCATGCCGATGAAGCGCTCGGGGTGCGAGGTGCCCGCGGCGAGCGCGGTGATCGAGATCGACGAGGTATTCGTCGCGAGCACCGCCTGCGGAGCGATGATCTCGTCGGCCTGCTTCATGATGCGGCGCTTGATGTCGAGATTCTCGGTGGCGGCCTCGATCACGAGATCCGCCTGGGCGAGGTCCGCGTATTGCGTCGTCGCGCGAATACGAGCCCGCACGGCGGCGGCATCCTGCGCGGACAGCTTCTCCTTTTTCACCAGCCGATCCAGGCTCGTGCCGATCGCCGCGAGCCCGCGATCGACCGCCGCCTGCGCGACGTCCACCATGATCACGGAAAGTCCCGCCGCGGCGCTCACCTGAGCGATGCCGTTGCCCATGCGTGCCCGCGCCGATCACTCCGACCGTCGATATCTGCATGTCTAGTGCTCCGATTGATTAGCGGCTACATGTTGCGCCGGTAGCGGCCGCCCACTTCGTACAGGGTGCCCGTGATCTGCCCGAGCGAGCAGCTGCGGACCGCGTCCATCAGCACATCGAACGTATTGCCGTTCTCGATCACCGTGCGCTTCAGGCGCTCGAGCGCCGCAGGCGCCGCGGCGGCGTTGCGCGCCTGAAAATCGCGCAAGCGCTCGAGCTGCGACTGCTTCTCCGCCTCGCTCGAGCGCGCGAGCTCGATGGTCTCCGGCACGGCGTCGCCGTGCGGGTTGCGGAACGTGTTGACGCCGATGATGGGATAGGAGCCGTCGTGCTTCTTGCGCTCGTAGAACAGGGACTCGTCCTGAATCTTGCCGCGCTGGTAGCCGGTCTCCATGGCGCCGAGCACGCCGCCGCGCGCGGCGATGGCGTCGAACTCCTTGAGCACCGCCTCCTCCACGAGATCCGTCAGCTCATCGATGATGAAGCTGCCCTGATTGGGGTTCTCGTTGCGGGCGAGGCCCCACTCGCGGTTGATGATGAGCTGGATCGCCATGGCACGGCGCACGCTCTCCTCGGTGGGCGTCGTGATCGCCTCGTCGTAGGCGTTGGTGTGCAGGCTGTTGCAGTTGTCGTAGATCGCGCACAGCGCCTGGAGCGTCGTGCGGATGTCGTTGAAGGCCATTTCCTGGGCGTGCAGGGACCGGCCCGAGGTCTGCACGTGGTACTTGAGCTTCTGGCTGCGCTCGCTGGCGCCGTAGCGGTTCTTCATCGCCACGGCCCAAATGCGCCGCGCCACGCGGCCGATCACCGAGTACTCCGGGTCCATGCCGTTGGAGAAAAAGAACGACAGGTTCGAGGCGAAGTCATCGACGTGCATGCCGCGGGCGAGATACGACTCGACGAAGGTGAAGCCGTTGGCGAGCGTGAAAGCGAGCTGGGAAATCGGGTTCGCGCCCGCCTCCGCAATGTGGTAGCCCGAGATCGACACCGAATAGAAATTCTGCACCTTGTGGTGCACGAAATATTCCTGGATGTCGCCCATCATCTTGAGCGCGAACTCCGTGGAGAAGATGCACGTGTTCTGTCCCTGATCCTCCTTCAGAATGTCGGCCTGGACGGTTCCGCGCACGGTCGACAGGGCCCACGCCTTGATCTTCTGCCACTCGTCCTCGGTGGCATCGCGCCCGTTCTGCTCGCGAAACTTGTCGAGCTGCTGATCGATCGCCGTGTTCATGAACATCGCCAGAATGATCGGCGCCGGACCGTTGATGGTCATCGACACCGATGTGGTCGGGGCGCACAGGTCGAATCCCGCATACAGCGCCTTCATATCGTCGAGAGTCGCGATCGAGACGCCCGAATTGCCCACCTTGCCGTAAATGTCCGGACGCGGATCCGGATCCGAGCCGTAGAGCGTGACCGAGTCGAATGCGGTCGACAGCCTTTGCGCGGGCATGCCTTCCGACAGCCGCTTGAAGCGCTGGTTGGTGCGGAACGCATCGCCTTCGCCGGCGAACATGCGGGTCGGATCCTCTCCCTCGCGCTTGAATGCGAACACGCCCGCCGTGAACGGGAAAGAGCCCGGCACGTTCTCCTTCATGAGAAAACGCAGAACCTCCCCATCGTCGTCGTATCGCGGCAACGCCACCTTGGGCACCTTGGTGCCGGAGAGAGATTCGTACTTGAGTTGGGTGCGAATCTCCTTGTCGCGGATCTTCACCACGTACTCGTCCCGGGCGTAGAGCTCGCGCGTCTTCGGCCACTGCTCGAGCAGCTTCGCGCTCGCCGGCGTCAGTTCCGCAGCCTTTGCCGTGATCAGCTCCGCGAAGTCCGCGCTGGTCTTGCCCGCCGTCTCGAACAGCGAGCGCGCGGTGCGCAGCGATTGGCGCTCGCGTGCGGCGCGCGACTGGGCATCGATGTGACCATGGTAGTCACGCACTGCCTTGCGCAATCTCGGCAAGATAGCGCACCCGTTCGGGCGGCACGATCGCTCGGCCGCGCGAGGAGGCCTTGACGCGAGCGGGCGGCAGCTTCGGCGCGCGCAGCTCCAGGCCCTGCTCCCGAAGCTTCGGCACGATGGCCTGGTAGAGCGCGGTCACGCCGTCGTCATTGAAGCGCGAGGCCATGGTGCCGTATACCGGCATGCTATCGGGCGACTGCTGAAAGAGGCTCGCGATTGCGCTGATACTGCTTGCGCACGTCGCGCAGCGCATCCTCCGCCCCCTTGCGGTCGAACTTGTTGATTGCCACGAAATCGGCGAAATCGAGCATGTCGATTTTCTCGAGCTGCGAGGCCGCGCCGAATTCCGGCGTCATGACGTAGAGCGAGGTATCGACCAGCGGCACGATGGCCGATTCGCCTTGCCCGATGCCCGAGGTCTCGACCACCACCAGGTCGAAGCCGGAGAGCTTGCAGCACGCGATCACTTCGGGAAGCGCCGCGGAGAGCTCCGTGCCGGTATCGCGCGTCGCCAAGGAGCGCATGAAAATCTTGTCGGAATCGATGGCGTTCATGCGGATACGATCGCCGAGCAGAGCGCCGCCGGTGCGCTTGCGCGAGGGATCGATCGAGATGACGGCAACGCGCAAGCGATCGTCCTGATCGAGACGCAACCGCAGAATGAGCTCATCGGTGAGCGAGGACTTGCCCGCACCGCCCGTGCCGGTGATGCCGAGGACGGGCATCTTGATGGCCGCGGCGGCCTGCAGCAGTGCCTGGCGGGCGCGCATGGCGTAAGTGCGATTCTCGACCGCGGTGATGATGCGCGCGAGCTGGCGGCGGTCACCCGAGCGCAGCGCCGCGAGCGCATCGCCCTCCGCCGGGGCGAGCGCCGTCAGGTCGTAATCGCTCAAGCGGATCACATCGTCGATCATCCCCTGCAGCCCCAACCTGGCGCCGTCCTCCGGGGAGTAAAGACGCGTCACGCCGTAGGCCTGGAGCTCGCGGATCTCGTTGGCGACGATGACGCCGCCGCCGCCGCCGAACACCTTGATGTTCTCGCCGCCGTTCTGCGCGCAACAAGTCGACCATGTACTTGAAGAACTCGACATGACCACCCTGGTAGGAAGTGACCGCGATGCCCTGCACGTCCTCCTGCAAGGCCGCGTTCACGATCTCCTGCACCGAGCGGTTGTGGCCGAGATGAATCACCTCGGCGCCCGATGCCTGCAGGATGCGGCGCATGATGTTGACCGATGCATCGTGCCCGTCGAAAAGCGAGGTGGCCGTGACGAACCGCACTTTGTTCGTCGGAACGTACGGCGCTGGTTTTGCGGCGATGGAGACGGCGTTCATGGATTCGGCTCCTACGACAATGTCAGGATTTTGACCGGAGCGGCGGCGTGCCGCGCGGGGTGCGGCTCGGGCGGGCGCGCGGGCGCGCTGCCGCGCTCGCGGGCGGCTGCGCAAGCTCGGCGGGCGGCGCGAGCTCGGTGCGCGGGGCGAGACCGAGATTGAAGATGCGCACGAACGCCTCCGCGATCTCGGCCGCCGTCATCGACTGATTCTCGCGATACCAGTGCGCGATCCAGTTGAGAGCGCCGGCGAGTGCGAACGCGCTCATCTTCGAATCATGCGTCTCGATCGAGCCGTCGCGTGTGCCCTCCTCGAGAAGCTGCCGGATGGCATGGTCGATCTCGGACTTGAGTTTCTTGATGCGCGCGAGCGAGGCCGGCGCGAGCCCCAAATCCTCGGCGCGCACCATGCACCCGCCGAACTCGGACGCAATGGCCTGCGCGTAATGGCGAATGGTCTCATTCAGCTGCTCGCGGGCGCTCATCCCCGCAGGGCGTGGCCGACGAAACGGCGCGAGAACGCGCTCGAGGCCGGTCAGGATGCACTCGAGCAGGAGCTGCTCTTTGTTGGCCACGTAATAGTAAATCGTGGGCTTGGTGACGTTCAGAGCCGCCGCGATCTCGTCGATGGAGGTGTTGTGATAGCCGCGTTCACTGAAGGCGCGGGCTGCAGCCCGGATCACCGCCTCACGCTTGACGTCGCGGGTACGCTGGCGCGAATTGCGCACGGGCCACGGCGAGGTCTCCGCGGACGCAGATTCGACTGCCGCGACATCGTCGCTCGCTGCTTTCACCGCCGCTCCTGCAAACCCGGTCGCCAAAACCCCGCCACCGGAGTTATCCTACTTTGCAGTAGACTCTACTGTCAAGTAGAATTCTACGCTCGGGTAGGTCGGAGCAAGACCGCTCGATCAGGTGAATTTCGGCGTGCGCTTCTCGAGGAACGCCGCGATGCCTTCTTTGCCCTCCGCCGTTTCGGCGCGCCCGGCGATGCACTGTCCCTCGCGCGCAAGCTGCGCCTCCCAACCGGGTTCGGCCTCCGCCAAGAGGCGCTTTACCGTGCCGTACGCGCCCGCGGGACCCGCCGCCAGCCGTGCGACCAGTGCCGCCGCGGTGTCGGCGAGCTGCGCATCCTCGACGATCTGATTGATCAAGCCCCACTCGAGCGCCTGTTGCGCATCGAGCACGCGATTGGTGATGAACATTTCCATGGCCCGCTTGTAGCCCACGGCCCGCGGCAGCAAGAACGTGCCGCCCGCATCGGGCGTCAAGCCGACGGCCGTATAGGCGGCCGTGAACTTCGCGCTCTTGCCGGCAATCGCGAGATCCGCCGCGAGCACGAGCCCCAGACCCGCTCCTGCCGCCGTGCCCTGGACGGCGGCGACGACGGGGGCGTTCGCCCGCGCCAGATGCAGCAAACCGGCGTGCACGTCGGTCGTGAGCTCGGTCAAATAAGCATTCACATCGCCGCCCGCGGCCATCATGCCGCGCAAGTCCCCGCCGAAGCAGAAATTCTTGCCCTCGCCCCGCAGCAGCACGGCCCGTACGTCGGAGTTTTTGCGGATGGCGTAGGCGGCGGCCACGAACTCGCGTCCGGATTCAAGATTCAGGGTGTTCGCCGCATCCGCGCGCGTCAGGGTGAGGTGCGCAACATGCTCACGAATTTCCAGGCGGATCGCCGGTGAAGAAACGTCGCTCATAGGACTCGGCACTCCGATTGCGGGGTCGCTCGATGGTACCTCTATCAGGAACTCGATGTCCCGCCGGGTCCGCGGCCGTAACCGCCCCCGCCGGGCGTCGAGATGACGAAGACATCGCCCGCCCCCATCTCGCTCTGGCCGATCGCCCCGAGAATCTCCACTTTTCCGTCCGCGCGCTCGATGCGGTTCTCGCCCGGCGCCCCGTCCTCTCCGCCCGCCATGCCGAAAGCGCCGCGGGTGCGACCGTTGCTCAAGATCGAGGCGGTCATAGGCTCGAGAAAGCGCACGCGCCGCACGCCGCCGTCGCCGCCGCGCCAGCGGCCCGCGCCCCCCGACCCCGCGCGAATCTCGTACGAGTCCAAGCGCACCGGAAATCGAAACTCCAGCACTTCGGGATCGGTGAGCCGCGAGTTCGTCATATGAGTCTGCACGACGCTCGTCCCGTCGAACCCGGCGCCCGCGCCGGAGCCGCCCGCGATGGTCTCGTAGTATTGATAGCGATGATTGCCGAAGGTGAAGTTATTCATGGTGCACTGGCTCGCGGCCATCACCTTGAGCGCGCCGTACAGCGCATTGGTCACGCAGCTGGACGTCTCGACGTTGCCGGCGACGACGGCCGCGGGCGGTTTCGGATTCAGCATGCAGCCCTCCGGCACGATGATCTCGAGGGGCTTCAAGCAACCCGCATTGAGCGGAATGTCGTCATCGACCAGCGTGCGAAAGACGTACAGGACCGCGGCGACCGTGATGGCTCGCGGTGCGTTGAAGTTGTTGGGCAGCTGCGCGCTGGTGCCGGTGAAATCGATGCGCGCGGTGCGTCGCTCGGCTGTCCACGCTCACGGCGACGCAGATACGCGCGCCATTATCGAGCGTGAGCACGAACTCACCGTCGCTCAACGCCGTGATCACGCGGCGCACGCATTCCTCCGCGTTGTCCTGCACATGCCGCATGTAGCGCGCCACCGTGTCGGCGCCGAATTGCTCCGACCATGGCGCGCAGCTCCTGAGCGCCCTTCTCGTTGGCGGCGATCTGCGCCCGCAGATCGGCGAGATTCTGCGCGGGATTGCGTGCCGGGTAAGGCCCGCGCGTCAGCAGGTCGAGAAGCTGCTGCTCGTGCAGCTGCCCCGCCTCGAGGAGCTTGAAGTTGTCGATCAGCACCCCCTCTTCCGCGATCGATGCGGAGAATGGCGGCATCGAGCCCGGCGTCGTGCCGCCGACGTCGGCGTGGTGGCCGCGCGAGGCCACGAAAAAGCTGGCCGCAGGCGTGACGCCGGCGCCGCGCGCCCGCGCCGGTGAGCAGCCGACCGTCGAGGAATACCGGCGTGACCACGGTGATATCCGGCAAATGCGTGCCGCCGCGATAGGGATCGTTCAGCACGTAGGCCTCGCCCGGCGCGAGCCTCGGATTCGCCTCGATGATGGTGCGGATCGATTCGCTCATCGAGCCGAGATGCACGGGCATGTGCGGCGCATTGGCGATGAGATTGCCGCTTGCGTCGAACACGGCACAGCTGAAATCCAGGCGCTCCTTGATGTTCACCGAGTGAGCGGTGTTCTGCAGCGAGAGGCCCATCTGCTCCGCGATGTTCATGAAGAAATTGTTGAACACTTCGAGCATGACGGGATCGGCCTGGGTGCCGAGCGCCCGCGCCGCAGCCCGGGCGCGAACTCGGCGGAGCTCGAGATTTCCGAGTGCCGTGACGAGGGCGCGCCAGCCCGGCTCGACCACGATGGTGGCGTTGCGCTGCGCGATGATCGCAGGTCCCTCGATCGAGATCCCGGCCGCGAGCCCCTCGCCATCGATCAACAGGCCGCTGCGCCAGCCGGCCGGCCCATCGTCCGCCACGCAGTACATGTCGACGCGCTGAGATTGCGGACGCGGGCTGCGAGGCCGGCGTGAATTGCGTCGCGAGCCGCTCTGCGACGCCGACGCATTCCACCGTCACCGGCTCGATCACCAGATCGAGACTCGGCATCAAAAACGCGAAGCGGCGCTTATAGGGCCTCGAACTCGGCGCGGATCGCGGCCACGTCATCGTGGGCGGGCAGCTCGCACGATAACGCGGTATCGGTGCCCTGATAGCGCACCATGAGCCGGGCTTTGCGGCGCAGGCGTTCCGCGGGCACGCCTTGGGCCGTGAGCGCCGCGCTCGCTTCCTGCGCGAGGCGCTCGGCGAGCCGCCGCGCCGCGGCAACGCCTGCGGGGTCGAGGACGCTCTCGAGCGTCGCCTCGCGCATCGCGATCTGGTCGGCGAGCCCCATGCCGAGCGCCGACAGCACGCCCGCGAGCGGATGACAGAAAATGTGCTCGATGCCGAGTGCATCCGCCACCTGGCAGGCGTGCTGGCCGCCCGCTCCACCGAAGCACTGCAAGGTGTAGCGCGTCACGTCGTAACCCCGTGCCACCGAGATGCGCTTGATCGCGTTCGCCATGCTGCCGACGGCGATCCGCAAGGCCCCTGCCGCGGCCTCCTCGCGGCCGATGGCGCAGCCCGCAGTCGCGCTCATGCGCCGCGCGAGCTCGCCGAATCGCGACTCCACCAGGGCGCGATCGAGCGCCTGTCGCCCGTCGGGACCGAAGACTTTCGGAAAGTGCTCCGGATGAATACGCCCGAGCAACACGTTCGCGTCGGTGACCGTCAGCGGGCCGCCGCGGCGATAGCACGCGGGCCCCGGATCGGCGCCCGCGGATTCGGGGCCTACGCGCAGACGCGACCCGTCGAAGCGGATGATGGATCCCCCGCCCGCCGCGATGGTGTGAATGCTCATCATGGGAGCGCGCACGCGCACGCCCGCCACTTCGGTGTCGAACACGCGTTCGTACTCGCCCGCGTAGTGACTCACGTCGGTCGACGTGCCGCCCATGTCGAATCCGATCAACCGGGAGTGTCCCGCCGCGCGCGCGCATTCGGCCATGCCGACGATGCCGCCCGCCGGGCCCGACAAGATCGCATCCTTGCCCTGAAAGCGCCCCGCCTCCGTGAGACCGCCCGAGCTTTGCATGAACAGCAGACGTACGCCCGGCATCTGCGCGGCCATGCGCTCCACGTAGCGGCGCAGTATCGGCGAGAGATAGGCATCCACGACGGTGGTGTCGCCGCGCGGAACCAGCTTCATCAGCGGGCTGACGCGATGCGACACCGATATTTGCTCGAAACCCGCGCGCCGCGCCAGGGCCTCGGCCTCGAGCTCGTGAGCCGGCGCGCGATAGGAATGCAGGAAAACGATTGCACAGGCGGAGAAGCCCGCGAAACGGGCGCGCTCGAGCGCGCGCTTGAGACCGACGCTGTCGAGCGGGGTGATGACGCCGCCGCCAGCATCTACGCGCTCGTCGGCCTCGATCACCGTCGCGTAGAGCCGCTCGGGCAGCACGATGTGCCGCGCGAACAGCCGCGGCCGCGCCTGCGTGGCAATGCGCAGGGCGTCGCGGAATCCGCGGGTCGTGACGAGCACCGTGGGCTCGCCGCGCCGCTCGAGCAACGCGTTGGTGGCCACGGTCGTGCCCATCTTCACGGACTCGACCTGCGCGGGCGAGATCGTTTCCCCATCGCGCAGCCCGAGGATGCGCCGGATGCCCGCAACCGCGGCGTCCTCGTAGCGCATGGGGTCCGCGGAAAGCAGTTTCAACGTCGACAGCGCGCCGCCGGGCGCACGCGCCACGATATCCGTGAACGTGCCGCCTCGGTCCACCCAGAATTGCCAGCGTTCGCGGGCTTCCTCGGTCAAGGGCGCAGCTCCCGTCCACGCGTCTCGGGCAAGACCCAGGCCGCAACAATCACCAAGCCATAGGCTGCCGCGGTCGTCGCACCGATGCAGGCGGCGAGCGACGCATGCGTCGCCCGCCGCGCCGATGATGGCGGGAAACAGCGCGCTCGCCGCGCGGCCGGCGCTGTAGGAGAAGCCCTGTCCGGAGCCGCGGACGGCGCTCGGATACAGCTCCGAGAGATACGCGCCCATGCCCGAGAATATACCCGACTGAAAAAATCCCAGCGGAAACCCGAGCACCATCATCTGCGCATCGCTCACCGCCACCCCGGTGTAGGCCAGGACGAGGACGGCTCCGGCCGCGGCGAACAGCATGAAGCAGCGCCGCCGTCCGAGCACATCGGACAGCCACGCGGAGGTGAGATAACCCGCGAACGAGCCGGCGATCAGGATCAGCAAATAGCGCGACGTGCCGCCGGCGGATAGATGACGCTCACTCGACAGGTACGTCGGCAGCCACAAGTTCACCGCGTAATAAGCTCCCAGCATCCCGGTGCACAACAAGCTCGCGAGTACCGTCGTACGGCGCAGCGGCGGGGCGAAAATATCCAGAAAGTGTGCCTCGCCGCGACGATCTCGCAAGCTCGCATAGAGCGGCGATTCCTGCACCCGCCGGCGCACATAGACGATGAGCAGCGCGGGGGCAATGCCGATCCAGAACAACACGCGCCACGCGAGCTCCGCCGGCAGCAACGCGTACAAACCGCCAAAGCAAAGCGCCGCCGCCGCCCAGCCGATCGCCCAGCTGCTTTGCACGAGCCCGACGGCCTTGCCGCGATGCCGGGCCGAGATGGTCTCGGCGATCAGTATCGACCCGACCGCCCATTCGCCGCCGAAGCCTAGACCCTGGAGCGCGCGCGTGACGAAAAGTGCAGGATAGGAATCCGTGAAACCGCTCAGAGCCGTGAACACGGCGAACCAGCCGACGGTCCACTGCAGGACGCGCACCCGGCCGTAGCGATCGGCCAGGACGCCCGCGGCCCAGCCGCCGACGGCCGAGGTCATCAGCGAGCCGGTGGCAATGTAGCCCGCCTGCGCTTTGCTCATGTGCCACACCGCGAGCAGGGTCGGCATGATGAAGCTGTAGATCATGTAATCGAAGCCGTCGAGGCCGTAGCCGAGGCACGCGGCGAGCAGCGTATGCCGCTCGGTCGGGGAAGTTTCTCGCAACCACACCGCGTCAGCTCCGGGCGCGTACCCGCAAGCTCTCCCATCCGCCATCGGCGATCCAGCCCCCGTCGACGGGAAGCGCGACGCCGTTGATGAATGCGCTGCGCTCCGCATCGAGCAACAGAGCGATTGCCTGCGCGACATCCTCCGGGCTCGCGAAACGCGCCATGGGGACACGATTCACGATGTCCGCATCCGAGTAGGCGCCGCCGCCCTGATCCGCCACGTCCATCTCGGTCTTGATCCAGCCGGGGCACACCGCATTGACTCGCAGGCCCCGCCCGCCCCACTCCGCCGCCAAGGTCCGGGTCAAGCCGATGAGACCGTGCTTCGAGGCGTTGTAGGCGCTGCGGTGAGCGATCCCCGAAAGTCCCGCGACCGAAGCGACGTTGACGATGCTGCCGCGTCCGCGCGACAGCATCTGCGCGCCCAAGTATTTGCAGAGTAGAAACGGCCCGAAGAGATTGACGTTCATCACGTGCTGCCATTGCTCCGCGGAGGTGCTCTCGGCGGGCGCGATCAGACTGATGCCGGCGTTGTTGACCAGTGCATCGAGCGCGCCGTAATCGCGCGCGACGCGCTCGGCGAGCTCGCGCACGAACGACTCCGAGGCCACATCGCCCACAACACCGACGGCTTGTGTCCCCGCCTCCTGCAATTGCCGCAGTTGTCCCTCGAGCGGTTTGACGTCCAATAGGACGACGCCATACCCGAGCCGTCCCAACAGTGCGGCCGCGGCGAATCCCACGCCTTGCGCAGCCCCGGTGACGAGCGCCGTCTTCACGCGCTCGCCTCTTGCGGTGCGAGTGCTGCGGCGGCCGCCGCTGATCCGCTTACCCTTATGCCGAGCCAGGAGGCCGCACTCACGACGGCAAAACCGGCGCCGATGAAGAACGCGGTGTGCCAGGCATGCAGGCCGGAAAAATACGCCACGATCGGGATGCCGATGATGCCGCCCAAGTTACCCCCCGTATTCATGAACCCGCAGACCGCCATGCTGTCACCCTCCCCCACCATCATGCCGGCCGCCCAGAAAGATGCTTCCGTCAACTCTACAGCCAGGAAACACAAGGTGAGCGCCGCCAGCGCGAAATAGGCACTCGAGGCGTTGACGGCGAGCAACAAGAACACCGCCGCGCTCGTCATTGCAGCGAGCGGCAAGACTCGAAGACCCCAGCGATTGCCGAGACGCTGCATGAGAAGACCGGTCGCGACGCCGCCCAATCCGGCGCCCACCGCAGCACCGAGAGGCGGCGCCATGGCGAGCAGGCTGCTGTCGAGCGAGGAGAAATGCCGATCCTGAACCAGATAGAGAAACACCCAGTTCGAGAGCAGATAGAAGGTGTAGTTCATACACATGTAGGAGAAGAACAGCAGCAAAACATTGCGGTTGCCGATGAGCCGCAAGCTCTGCCGGAAGTTGATCGAGGAGTGCGCCTGCGGCTGGCTGCCGATCTCCGCGAGCTCCTGCTGGGTCATCGACCGATGCTCACGCGGTGTATTGCGGCCATACCAAGCCCAGAGCGCGATGAGCCCGAGTGTCGGCAAGCTGCTCCAGATGAGGGCCTGGCGCCAGCCGAAGCGTAATGTGAGCAACCCGATGAGGGGCGGCGTCACCACGGAGCCGAAGTTGAGTCCCATGGTCTGCAGTCCCTGCACGAATGCCCAGCGCTTTTGCGGAAACCAGCTCTCGAAGACGCCTGCGGAAACGGGGAAGATGGCGCCCTGGGAGAGCCCGAGCACGAGCTGAGCGCCATAGAGCGCCACGAACAGCGCCGTCCCGCTCAGGAACGCCGGCGCGATGGGCGTCACAAGGGTGGCGACGAAGGCCAAGAGGCCGATCAGCACAAAGGTGCGCCCTGGCGCCCAGTCGCTGGCCGAGCACGCCTCCCGGCATCTGGAAAAGCGCGTACCCGATGACGAACGCCTGCTCGATGTAGCCAATGTCGAGCTGACTGAGGCCGAGATCCGGCATCATGGGCGCGGCCGCCACTGTGATGGTTTTTTGCTGAATGTAAGCGAGAAAGCCGAACCCGAAAAGAAAGGAAAAGATGCGCCAGCGAATGCGCAAGGCGGGAGCGGCGTTCAGCGTCATTTTCCGGCCGGCTCGTCGGGCTTAGGTTTCGGAACCGGCTTGCTCTTGTGCAGTCCGGCATCCTCGATCAACTGCTTGCGCACGTAGAGGAAGCGAATGGTCTCGTACTCGAACGGCGACCCCGTCGAGTAATAGCGAAAATCGACATTCGCGCGCTGATCGATGGCGTTGGTGACCCCCAATCCCCAGGATTGACCACCGCGGTAAAGATCGCCGAAATTGATCGCATAGTCAGTGCCGTAATCGACGGCATAGCCCACGCCCTCGCGGAACGTCGAGGGACCCAACAGCGGAATGACCAGATAGGGGCCCGGGTGCATGCCCCACCGTGCCAGCGTGGTGCCGAACCCGGTCGGCTCGTAAGGGATGTTCAGCCTCGCGGCGATGTCGAACAGTCCTCCGATCCCGAGCGTCGTGTTGATCACGAATCGGCCGAAGCTGCGCACGGTACGGTGCAAGCGCCCTTGCAGCGTGTAATTGATCACGCTGTCGATCTCGGTGAGGTTGGCGAAGAAGCTGTGCACGCCGCCGCGCAGCCCTGCCGGCACGAAGCGCCGATAGCCGTTTGCCACCGGCAGAAAAAGCGCCTCGTCGAAGCGGGCATTGAATCGATAGGTGAAGCGGTTGAGGCGCGCCCAGGGATCGTAGGTCTTGAGGGACGGCGCATCGTCGGGCTTCACCGGCGGCGGCGGCGGCTCAGCCGCGCTCCCCGCCTGCTCGGACGCCTGCGGCGTCGCCAGCGTCGCGGCGGCCGCGGCGGCGGCTTGCAGTCCCTGCATGCGCGCGATGTCCGCCTTGTTGTTCGCCGCCGGCGTTTCGGCCGGCCAGCGGTGGAATTGCACCTCGCGCGTCGCGCATCCGGCGAGCACGAGCACCGCGACGGCGCAGCCGATGCGGGTCCGCATCAGCGGCTCCCCGGCCATCGCCCGTCCAGCATGGCGAGCATGTCCGCCGCTTGCTGGCGATCGCCGAGATTGCCGAGATGTCCGCCATGATCGTAGACCGCGATGCGCGTACCCAACGTTTTCTCCAGCCAGCCGAGCTCCGCGCGATCGAGGATCAGATCGTCGCTGTTGGTCAAGCAATAGTAGTCGGGATCCGTGCGCAGCTGATCGCCGATGACATCGAGCCGGTTTTGCGCGATCGAGCGAATCGACCGTGGCATTCGGCAGGCGTTTGAGATAGTAAGGCGCGAAGACGCGGGTGAAATACTCGGCGAACGTCTTGCTGCGCAGAATTTGCGCGGTCTCCTCCAGTGAATCACCCACCTTGGGCGGATGCGCGGGATCGGTCACCACGCCGGCCCCGGAATACAGATCCCCGGCGAGGAACACGTTGGAGAGCGCGATGCGAAAGGACAAAGCGATGGCGGCGGAGAACTGCGCGTCGGTCTTCAGCACCGCGGCGGCGGCACCCAAGAGGAAATCCTCGTCGAGCGCCACCCGCCCGCTGGCGCGGTAGGCGTTGGCGAGCTGCGGCATAGAGCTGCTGATAAAAGCGCTCGATGCCGGCATCGCCGTTGCCCAGCGAGACCGCGTAGAGCTTGTCGAGTCGGCCGATCGTGGCGAACAGGCTGACCGGCGGGTTGATCATCACCGCACGATGAATGTGCAGCTTGTGCTCGGTGGCGTCGATCGATTTGACGATGGCCGCATTCGCTCCGCCGAGACTGTAGCCGAGCACATCGACATCGGTGATGCGCACCTTGCGCGGCAAGTGAGCGATGATCTGCGCCCATCGCGGCGTACAGGTCGTGACCATCCTGCATGAGGTCGCCCGCGACGCCCGTGCTCGAGGCGGATACGATGAAGCCCGGAAACGTGGGCGAGGGCACCGTGAGCACGTGATAGCCGGCGCCATAGAGGATGGCGCGCAACACGGAAAGCTTCGCGGTGTTGGCATCGCTGCCGGTACCCGAGATGACGATGGCGAGAGGCGCCGGCTTCTTCTGGGCGGAAAACCAGACCCGCAGCCGCTTATCGAACCAGAAGATCTGCGGCACCGGCTGCCGCCATGGCAATGCGACCTCCATCTCGAGCATCGGCACCGTGTCGGGAAGCGGGGCGATGTCCTGAGGCGGCGTGCCGAAGACGGTGGCGCGCAGCGCCGCGGAATCAGCGAGTCCCGTGGCCGGTCCCGGTGCCGGCGGCAGCTCGGCGGGCGCGGATTCCGCGAAGCTCGAGGAGCAAAAGACAATGAGGGCGAAAACGGCGAGAAACTTCATCCTCGCATGTTATAGCCGAAAAGACAGTCGGCCTGCAGTCTTTACGACTGCAGGCCGACATGCCTCAGAAACGCAGGGTTTCGGCGGAGCGCTTAGCCCAACCCAACCGGCACGAAGATCCGGGTGTCGCCGCGCTGAATCAGCAAGGCCACCTGATCGCCATGACTGTGAACGAGGCTGCGCAGCTGATCGACGCTGTTGACCGGGGTGCCGTTGACCGACAGCACCACGTCACCTTCCTGGATGCCCGCCTCGGCTGCACGTCCGCTCGATTCCTCGACGACCAGACCGGCCGAAACGCCTGCCTGGCTGCGCTCATCCGGCGTCAAGGGACGCAGCTTCATCCCGAGATGCGATCCCTCGGGAGCCGCTTCGCCGTTCTTCGCCACCGTGGCGCTGCTTGCCGAGCCGATGGTCACGTTGATGTTCATCGGCTTGCCCTCGCGCATGATGTCGAGCGTCGCCTTCTCGCCCGGCGCCATCGCATTCACGCGCACCGACAACGCTCCGGAGTCGGCGATCGGCGATCCGTTGAACTTGAGGATCACGTCTCCCGGCTTGATGCCCGCGCGGGCGGCCGCGCTGTCCGGCACGACCTGCGCCACCAGAGCACCCTCCGGTGCGCTCAGCTTGAAGGACTCGGCGAGCGACTGATTGACGTTCTGAATCTCCACCCCGAGCCGGCCGTGCTCGACCTTGCCGGTCTTCACGATCTGCTGCTCGACGCCCTGCGCCAGATTGATGGGAATCGCGAACGAGACACCCTGATAGCCGCCGGAGTTCGTGTAGATCTGCGAATTGATGCCGACGACGGCTCCCGTCGAGTCGAACAGCGGTCCGCCCGAATTGCCCGGGTTGACCGCGGCGTCGGTCTGAATGAACGGCACCGCACCGTCGCCCGGCAGCGAACGGCGCCGTGGCGCTGACGATGCCGGCCGTGGCGGTCTCCTCGAGACCGAACGGAGCACCGATCGCGAGCACATAGTCGCCGACGCCGAGCTGATCGGAGTTACCGAGGCGCACCGCCGGCAAACCGTGGGCGTCGATCTTCAGCACCGCGATGTCGCTGGTCTTATCCGTGCCGAGCACCTTGGCCTTGAACTCGCGATGATCCATCAGCTTGACCGTGACCTCTTTCGCACCGTCGACGACGTGCGCGTTGGTCAAGATCAGACCGTCGGAGCTCACGATGAAACCGGAGCCCTGGGCATGCATCTGCTGGGTTGCCGTGCTGATGCGGCATCTGACGAAAGAACTGCGAGAAGGGATTGTTGTCATCGTCGCCGAACGGATTGAAGGGCTGCTGCTGCTCGGCGGCGGCCTTCAGCTCGCCCGCCACCGTGATGCCGACGACGGAGCCGCGATTTTGCACGACGATCGCGTGATAGTTCGGCGCCGTGCCGAGCGGAATGGGTCCCGAGGGGACCATCGCGGCCGGCGCGCTCGCGCCGGCGGTGTCCGCCGCCTGTGCGTTCTTGAATATGGCCGGCGCAATCCAGCCGGCGGCCGCGCCGATGGCGAACACGCCCGCGGCTGCTCCGGCAACAAACCTGGTGGGAGATCTCATCGAAAATCCTCCTGAAGGAATAAAGGCCCGCCGTCGGGCACCTGGCGACATCCTCCCTCCCCCACCTTAAGCGAACCTTAAGCGAGACCTTGCGCGAGCCTTAAGCGGGCACGGGCCTTAAGCGGGTCGCGGAAAGGCGACCGTGACCTTCAGTCCTCCGCCGGGGGCGTCATCGAGGCGAATCTGGGCGCCGTGGCGATCGGCGATGGCCTTGACGATGGCGAGCCCGAAGCCGCTGCCGCCCTCGGGTGCATTTGCGCGACGATAGAAGCGGTCGAATGCCCGTTCGCGGTCGGACGGCGGAATCCCAGGCCCCGTGTCGACCACCTCGAGCGTGGCGCCCGCCGCCTGCTGGTGGGTGCTCACCCGCACTTGTCCCCCTTCGGGCGTGTAGCGCACCGCATTGTCGACGAGGTTGCGCACCAGGACGCGCAGCGCATCGCGATCGCCCTGCACCGCTGCCGGCTCGGCCTCGAGGCCGAAGTCGATGCGCCGCGCCACGGCGAGCGCGTTCGCATCGGCGATACCGTCGGCGGTCGCCTGCTCGAGCGGGATCCGCGACCACTCGCCGGCTTCCTCGCGCGGGTCGCTGCGCGCGAGGGTGAGCAACTGCTCGACCAAGTGAATCGCGCGATCCACGGCGGCGCCCAGATTCGCGCGCGCTTCGTCACGGGCCGCGGCATCGGGCGCGCGGTCGAGGAGCTGCAGCTGCAGGCGCACCGCCGTCAATGGCGAGCGCAACTCGTGCGCCGCATCGGCAACGAAGGCGCGCTGCGCCTGAAAGGCGGCGTGCAGCCGCAGCAGCAATCGATTGAGCGCGTCGATCAGGGGCGCGACCTCCTGCGGCAGCCGCGCCGTCGCGAGGGGCGTCAAGCTGTGCACGTCGCGCTGCTGCACTTCGGTCGCGACGCGACGCAAAGGCCGCAGCCCGTTGCCGACCACGCCGACGATCGCCGCGCCCAGCAGCGGCAACAGCAAGAGCAGCGGTATCACCACGCGCAAGGCCGCGCCGCGCGCAAACGCCTCCCGGACGCGCAGCGGTTGCGCGATCTGGATCACCCCATCGAGCGTTTGCAGGCCGTAGGTGCGCCATGCCGTGCCGGCCACGCGCACGTCCGCGTAGCCCAGCGCGGTCGCGTTGATCAGCGGCAATCCGGGACGCGAGAAGTAGACCCGCGTCCCGTAGGGGTCCCAGATCTGGATCACGAAATCAGAATCCGCTTGATCCGGGGGCAGCTCCAGACGCGGCGCCATCGGTATCTGGCTGCGCAGCGACAGCGCCATCTGCCGCAGCTGATAGTCGAACAAGGTCGAGGTCTCCGCGAGAACGCGCCGATAGGTGAGGAGCCCGGCGAGCAGCGATATCACGATCACCACGGCGAGCAGCGTCATCAACAGTCGAGCGCGAATGGAGGTCATGAGTCTTTCGGCACGAAGTAGCCCACGCCTCGCAGGGTGCGGATGGCATCGTTGCCGAGCTTGCGCCGCAAGCCGTGCACGTACACCTCGATCGCGTTGCTCTCGATCCCCTCGGACCATCCGTACAACCGGTCCTCGAGCTGCGCGCGCGACAAAACCGTGCCGGGACGCTGCAGCAGAGCCTCGAGGACGGCGAACTCGTGAGCCGACAGGACGACAGGCTCGCCATCGCGCTCGACCGCGTGCGACACCGGATCGAGCGTGATGCCGCGATGACGGATGCACGGGTCGCCGCGTCCGGCGGCCCGGCGCAGCACCGAGCGCATGCGCGCCGCGACCTCGTCGAGATCGAACGGCTTGACGATGTAGTCGTCCGCGCCGGCGTCGAGTCCCTGAATGCGATTCTGCACATCGTCGCGGGCGGTGACGATGATCACCGGCGTCGCATCGCCGCGCGAGCGCAGCTCGCGCAGTACCTCGAGGCCGTCGCGCTCCGGCAAGCCGAGATCGAGCAGCACGACATCGAATCGCGAAGAGCGCAGCGCCTCCGCGGCGCTGCGGCCATCGCTCACGCCGTCGACGGCATAGCCGTCCTGCTTGAGCGCAGTGTGCAGCCCCTTGGCGATCATCCGGTCATCCTCGACGACGAGCACGCGCATGGCTGCATCTTACTGCGGCGAGGGTTCGCGGGCCTTCTGCAGGGCCTTCATTTCCCGGTCGCTGAATCGCGCATCGTAAATCGACCGCGCATCGAGGGTGCGCGCCACCACCGTGGCGGTGACCACCGCGAGCAGCATCGGCAGGATGAACGAGCGGTCGCGACCGGTGAGCTCCATCACCAGGACGATCGAGGACACCGGTCCGTGCGTGGTCGCCGCCAGGACAGCGGCGGCTCCGATGATGGCGAAAAGTCCGGGTGGGACGCCCGGCCACATCAAGGACCAGGCGCTTCCCAGCACGCCCCCGAGCAGCGCTCCGGTCGCGAGCGACGGCGTGAAAAGTCCTCCCGGCACACCGCTCCCGAGGCACAGCACCGTCGCAAAGGGCCGTACCACGACCAGCGCGAGGAGCAAAGGGACCGCGACTTGCCCCGTGAAGGCGAGCGCGGCGATTTCCTTGCCGTTGCCGAGTATTTGTGGAAACGGGATGGAGAGCGCTCCGACTACGCCCAGCGCCCCGAGCGGCGCGAGCAGCCGCGCCGTGCCCGTCGGCTTGTTGCGGTCCGCCCAGGCGATGACCTGCACGAAGCCCACCGAGAATACGCCGATGATAGGTCCCGCCACCACCGACCAGCAGATCACGGACGCCGACAACGAATACGAGGGAATCACATAGGTCGGCTCGTTGGGCATCGCGAGCAGCCACGCGACACCGGCGGCACAGGCCGAGGCGAGTAGCGCGGGCAAGATGAGCCGCAGCGCGAGCACGCCGCGCAGAACCTCGACGGCGAACAAGGCGCCACCGAGCGGCACGCCGTAGGCCGCCGCCATGCCGGCGCCCGCGCCGCAGGCCACGAGCAGGCGGCGCTGCTCGTCGGTCAATGCGGCACGATCCGCAAGGGCATTGGCGATGACCGCCCCGGCCTGCTTGGGCGCGCCCTCGCGTCCGAGCGAGGCGCCCATGCCGACCACCACGACCGAGAGCGCCGCCGTCGCGAGCGTGCGCAGCGCCGGCAGGCGTCCCGCAAAGTTCGAGATGGCCTCGGTGATGTCGATGCTGTTGCCGGCCGCGAGGCGGCGCACGAGCACCTGCCCCGCGCCGGTCACCGCGCCGGCTGCCAGCAGAATGAGCAGGTGATGCGTCGCATCCGCTTGCTGCGCGGCGTCGAGCAAATGCGGTCCCGGCCAGCATGCGTGCTGAACCGCAAACAAGAGGTGTGTGAGAATCGCGGCGGCGACGCCGGCGCCGAGACCGGTCAGCAGGACCGCCATCCAGAATACGGCGGCTCCCGGACTTCGCAAGGTCGGCGGGATACTCGAAAGGGTGTGACTGGACGAGTCGGTCATGGACTTCGCTTCGACTCAGAAGGATTTGCGCCAGTCCTTGCCTTCGCGGCTCAAAAAATCCTTGCCGAGCTTCCAGATCAGAATGCGCGAGGACTCCTGGCCGTCGATGTAGCCGGCTGCCGGCACCGACCGCGTGGTGTACTTGCCGATCGCGATCCCGCCGCGAATATTGCGGCTCTCGGTCTGCACGCCCTTCTTGAATCCGCGCAGATTGAGAGGCACGGGGCTGCGCATGTACCAGTAATCGGCGTCCTCGGCTTCGAGCGCATACGTTCCGGCGGGAAAGCGTATTTCCCGAGTGGCATGGGACTTGTCATCCCAGACCATCTCCTGCACGACGGTCAATGTCTTCGAGGGGTCTTGCTCGAGATGGACGGTGCGTGGCTCGTTGACCGAAGGATTGAGCTCGAGTCCGCCGCAGGCGGCCAAGCACGCGACCGCCACACCGATCCCCATCAGCAGTTGTCTCAAGTTTGAGCCTCCTTGCCACGAGGATACGGCAAGTCCCCGCGCCCGCGCATTATAGGTCGCGAGTGCCGGGCGACTGTGCGGGAAAGGTTGCGGAAAGCGCCGTTGGGATGCGGCCAGCTACCCCGGGAGCACCCGGGGTAGCTCGGCGAGGCGCGCCACGCGCCAAGGCGCAAGCGCGTCAAGTCACAATCGCGTCAAACGTTAGACCGGCTCCTACGCCCGCGCAGAATAGCGACGCTTCCGAAGAGCAAGGTGAGGCTCGCTGCCGCGAGTCCCGCATTCATTTCCGGCGCCGCGCCCCCCGCCGGTGCCGCTGTGACGTGGGGCGTCGTGGCGGGTACAACCCGAGGCGCGGCGGCCGCGGATCCACCGCCTCCTACCGCGGTGGAGGCCTCGAAGCCTCGACGCATGTACGTGTCGACGGGTCGGATTGCGGCCCGTTCACGAAGCACACTCGCCATGGCGTCGCTTTGCGAGTCCACGGCCACGGGGACACGCATCAGCTGCCGCTGTCCTCGCGACTGCGAGTTATACCAAAAGTCGGAAGAAAATTGCGTCGCCCGGTTGTCTGCGTGTGCGCCGAATGGCGCCGCAACAGCAATCGTCAGGAATCCTACCCACCACTTGACGCGCATCGTTCTGCCCTCAATGAAACCAGAGATCAATGGTTAACCTGGAGATCAACGGCAATGCTCCGCATCGCAAACGACCCAGCCATGGTTATGCCAGTAACGGTTGTGATCGTGGTCCCAATACCCCTCGCGGGTCTCGACTACACAGGCGGCGGCGAAAGTGATCAGGGCGAGCACGAAGCTGCCGCTCACAAAGCGCCGCGCAGTCGTCATTCGTGGATTTCGCATGCTGTACCCCTCTTTTTTGATTAGATGGAGGTAGGGTAGCTGGCGATCGACGCGGTGAAAGTCCGCCGATGCCGTAACCCCCTGTAGCCGCGGGTCCTACAAAAAGCCGCACCATGTGCCCGGTTAGCGCCCGTGTTGTAGGAGTGCCCCGGGCAAGCACCGCAATGATGGCTATTTGCCGTTCCGACCCGCTTCAGCGGCTCTTTGGCCGATTTGGGGTCTATTGTGGAAGACTCGTCTTATATACCCCCACATCAGGCTCGTTGGCTATTCGCGCCCAAGAGCCTCCTCGGCGGATCATGAAGTAACCCTTCACCTGATCACCTCCGCCTTCCTTGAGACCTCGCTTAGGGTCGCTCGCATCTCCTGTAATAACGAAACCCGCGGCATCGCCCATCGAGATCCAGTGATCCGCCGCGACGCCGCGCGGCGGCGTGGGAGTTCCGAGACTACGAGCGTACGGTATGGCGCCGACGGCGATCACAACCGCGAGCAGCAAGCCGAAGACTTTGTTCATGGAATTCTCCCAAGAATGCGATGTGGAACTGAAAGGTGTGAGTGCTGCGAAACCATTTTAGTTTCGTCAGATCTGCCACTCCAGAATCGGTTACGCCGCGACGCACCCAAGAACGATCAGCAGCTTCCGGGCAGGCTAATGAGCCTTCCCCAGCGGAGGTGCGCGCGCGAGTTCACAGCATTGATCGGCGGGCGAACCAATCAGGTCCACGAGAAAGAGCTTCGCTTCTACTCCGCGGAATACTAACGGCGCTACGGGCAGGCAAATTAACCAACGCCCCGATCAGGGCGTCCGCGGAAAATGGCTTACGTAAAAAAGCGCCGCAGCCGATTTCCATGGCCCGCCTTTTGACCGATTCATTATCATCCGCAGTCATGAATATGACGGGCATAGTGAAGCCCGCATTTGCGAGCTGCTGCGCAAATTCTATTCCGCAACTCTCGCCAAGTTGAATATCGACAATGAGGCAGATCGCCTCTGTCCTCATCGCAACATCATGGAACTCTTTAGCTGAAGCATAGAGTTCTGTGGCGTATCCGAACGCCGACAACAAACGGCTCATGGCGCCGAGGATCCCGAGATTATCGTCGATTACAGCAACGACTTTACGCTTCGCTGGCATGAATAAGTGATCCGGAATGCGGGCGCATGGCACGGACGCCCAGCGTGGTGGCAAGCTCTAGTGCCGTCTCGAGCTAAGGTTTCGCGTGGGCGACTTTATAGGTGCGAATGTGCATGCACGTCTTGCTATCATGTACCAAAGCGTTGTCGCCACAGGCCAACTGCAGTTGCAGTTAGGCCGGCAGCTTGGGCACCGGCCACGCCAAGAATTGAGCGAGCGCAGAAACTCCGGTTAGCGCAGCAGCGAACACCCATAGGATGAGAAGCCGCTGTGTCCTACCGGGCACATAGGTAATGCATGTAGGAGTGCCCCGGGCAGGAATCGAACCTGCGACCTAGCGCTTAGGAGGCACTCGCTCTATCCACTGAGCTACCGAGGCAAAGACGGGCCGGAGCCGATGGACTTCCGGCCTATGGGTTGGTGGAGGAGAAGGGGATCGAACCCTCGACCTTCGCATTGCGAACGCGACGCTCTCCCAACTGAGCTACTCCCCCAAGTTCTTGATTAACTTTGAGAAATTCCACACTTCCAAGTTTGAACAGTTATACGCTAAACACCGACTTGTTATACGCTGCAATGCCAATTTCCAGGGCGCGATTGTACCAAACAAAAACGCCACCTGTGACGCTGGCGTGAGCCTTTGAGAACACCTTTATTGTCATCGTTTTTTCGAGGATCGCTAGCCGGTCTCTCAAGTAGCGATTTTCCAATCTCAGTAGCGCCAATTCGTTGGTTGAACCGTGCTTGGCAAAAACGGCAAGACGGAGATGTCGATGCGGACGACGGAAAAGCAAGAATGAACCTAGAAGGCCGCGAAAGCGCCGATTCGCACGTAATCCGGTATCGTTCGGATGTCGACGGCCTGCGCGCCGTTGCCGTGCTGTCGGTGGTCTTCTTCCATCTGTTCAAGCCGGCGTTGCCAGGGGGCTACCTCGGCGTCGACATGTTCTTCGTGGTTTCCGGCTATTTGATCACGGCCATTATTTGGCTCGAGATACGCGAAGGACGGTTTTCCATCGCTCGTTTCTACGATCGCCGCATCCGCCGGATCATGCCCGCGTTATTGCTGCTCCTTTTGATCACCACGCTGGTTTCCATTCCGCTGCTGCTGCCGAGCGATCTGATCGGATACGGCAAAAGCCTGCTCGCGACTCTCGTCTTTTCGGCCAATATCTATTTCTGGCGCGATACGGACTATTTCTCGCCCGCCGCGGAACAGAAACCGTTGCTGCACATCTGGTCACTCGGTGTCGAGGAGCAGTTCTACATACTGTTCCCGATCATTCTGCTTCTTTTGGCGCGCTGGTGGCCGCAGCGTGCGCTGTACGTGGTTGGCGCGCTCACGGTCGTTTCGCTGGTCGTCAACATGGCCGCACTGTACGTGGGCGGTGGCACGCCGGCGTTCTTCCTGCTGCCGACTCGCGCATGGGAACTCGGACTGGGCGCGGTGCTGGCGCTCCTGCCTGCGCATGCGTCCCCACGTGGGGCAACGGCGGCCGTCATGGCGTCAGCCGGAGCGCTGTTGGTTGCCATTGGGATAATACATCCCGTTGATCTGAGCTGGATTGTTCCGGTGGCGGTGCCGGCCGTCGTCGGGACCTCGCTGTTGATATTCGCGGGGCAGCACGACCGTTCCCCGATCAATCGAATGTTGCGTTTGCGTCCCGTCGTTTTCGTCGGGCTAATTTCCTACTCACTGTATCTATGGCACTGGCCGATCATAGTTTTGAGCCAATACTACTTGGTGCGCGCGCTGACTCTTCCGGAAATGGCGGCGGCGCTCGCGTTGATGTCGGCCTGCGCGATCGGTTCCTGGTGGCTCGTCGAACGCCCCTTTCGCAGCAAGCGGATACCCATCGAAAGGGTGCGCCTCATCGCTGCCATCGGGGCCGCAACTCTGGCCGCGGCGGCCGGCGGCGTGCTCTTCACCAAGGGGCTGCCAGGCCGGCTGAGCGTCGAGGCGGCGGCAATCAACCAGGCTGTCGATACAAACTATCGATGCGCCATATCGGACTATCTGGCCTTCGGCCGGTCGCGCGCCTGCGTGATGAACCTGCCGTCCCGCAACCCCGCGGACGCCGACGTCGTCCTGTTGGGAAACTCCCATGCCCAGATGTACGCACCGGTGTGGACGTCGATCATTGCCGGGCGCGGACAGACCGGCCTGCTGGTTCCGGTCAATGGTTGTCTGCCGACAGTGCAGGCGAACATCAGCCGCGACTGCATGCAAATCGCACGGGACAACCTGGCGGAAATTTCCAAGCTCGCGCGTGTGCGCACCGTCATCATCGGCCTTAGCTGGGTGCACAAGCAGGGCGAGCTGATCGATTCGAGCGGCCGTCCGGTCGATGATATCGACAATCGCGCATTGATATCCGCGCTGGACGATCTCATTGATCGGCTCCTGCGCATGGGTAAGCAAGTCGTCCTCATAGGTCCCATTGCCGAACCCGGCTGGAACGTCGCGTCGACTCTCAGCCGCCAACTGGCCTTCGGTCATGCACCCGATCGCCCGGCGTTTCTGCCGGCGGCGGATTTCGAGCGGCGTCTCGGATCGGCCATTCAACATTTCGAGTCGCGTCGCGATATCGGGTTCGCACGCCCCGACAAGGTACAGTGCCCCGACGAGCGCTGCTACTTCGTGCTTGACGGCCGCTCGCTGTTCTCGGACAGCAATCACCTCGCAAGCGCCGAGTTGCCGCGGTTTCGCGCAATGTTTGAAGCGGCTCTAGGGGCGCAGCCGCCGCGTTAGCGCCGGGTGCCCAGGTTCCGAGGCGACGTTGAGTCCCCCAAAAAAGAGCCCAAAATGGTACCAGCAAAGCTGTTCCGAGCCAAAGTATCCCCACTCCGCAGCGAACTTAGCTAGGATATAGCGAAGAGGCCACACCCAATGCTAAAAGCGGGCGAACGCGCGCCGGAGTTCACTCTTCCGGATCAATCAGGGACCGATCGATCGCTCACGCAATTGCTGAGCGCGGGAGCGATCGTCCTCTACTTCTACCCCGCGGATTTTACCCCGGGCTGCACGCGGCAAGCCTGCATGCTACGGGACCTGCACGCCGACATTCAGAAGGCCGGCCTGCACGTGGTGGGGATCAGTCCGCAATCGCCCGAAACACACCTCAAGTTTCGGGAGAAGTACCGCCTGCCCTATGACTTGCTGTCGGACCAAAACAAGACCGTCATCAAGATGTACGGCGTCAACGGCCCTTTGGGAATCGGGGTGCGGCGCGCGAGCTTCCTCATCGACGCCAGCCGGCGGATCCGCGATGCGGTGCTTGCGGATGTGCGCATCGGCCGCCATATGGAATTCGTGCAAAAGGCCATCATGCTGCGCGCCGCGAGCAGCTGAGCTCCCTGAGAACCAGGCTCCTAGTAATCCACGCGCAGCAAATTTGCGCGGCCAACGCGCGGAACCGTGACGATGTACATGGTGCCGAACTCCATCGGCAGGATCGGGGGGATGTCCGGAACCCCGCTCAGCTCCGTGGCCAAATCGTGCGCCGCCTCGGCGGGTGCCACCACGAGAATACGTCCGCCGCGATGCTCCCGCAGCATGCGCCGCGCCCAGGCACGCGGCGCCTGTGGCCCGAGGACGAACGGCTTTATGCCAAGCCTCCCCGCCAAAGGCAGGGCGGTGGCCTGCGTGGCGAGCGTGGGCACCACATAAATGGCATCGACGCGGTTCTTGAGCCGGGCGTCGCCGAACATGCGGGCGAGCAGCTCCGCGCGGGCCCGTCCCTCGGAACTGAGTTCAGCTTCGTGGGCCGCCGCCTGCGCGGCGCCCTCGGACGCCGTCTCCGCGTCCCTGACCACGATGACCGTCGTTGATCTGGCCGTGACCAAGAGCCATGCCAGCAGCGCCATGACGAGCGCGGCCACCAGAGCGGATACCGCCGCAACGCCGACCGGCGCCCAAAAGGGCTTGCGCTGCAGGCTGGAGGGGCTGGCCATGGCGCAATGATATCAACGAATTCCAACGTGCCGCCCGTGCCGCGTATGGTTGTGCTCGCCGCCGGCCTCTCGGCCCGCATGGGCAAGCCGAAGGCTCTGGCTCGTGTACGCGGCGTGAGCCTGATCGCGAGGACGCTGCGCGTTCTTGCACCGTTCGCGACCGCGCCGATCATCGTCGTAGTTCCTCCGCGAGCGGCCCGCCTGCGCGCCGAGTTGCGGGGTCAACGAGCGGTGCTGGTCGCGAATCCGCTCCGCGCCGACGGCCTCTCGAGCTCGGTGCGCCGCGGATTGCGGCACGCGCGTTACGAGGCGGCGGTGCTGCTCGTGCCGATGGACTTGTCCCATCTCGAACGGCGCGACATCGCGCGCCTGATTGCGCGGTGGCGCGGTGCGCGGCGGCGGGTGGCCGCTCGCCGCATCGGTGCGGAGGCGGCGGCGCCCCTCATTCTGCCGCGCCGGCTGTATCCACCCGCGCTCGGCATCGCCGGCGACGTCGGCCTGAAAACGCTGGTGCGGCATCTGCCGCCCCGGGATATCGCGCTCGTGAGCCTGACCTCCGCCGCCTTCGACGTGGATACCTCGCTCGATCTTGCACGCGCCCGGCGTCACACGCGGCCGCGCGGTCCCTAGCGCTCGCCGAGACCCCGGGACCAGCCGGGATATTCCCGAAAAGCCTGCAGTGCGGCCTCGATCTTGGCGCGCGGCGTATCCAGATGCGTCGCGAGACGGGTCAGCGGCGCAATCGAGGCCAGTATGCCGCGCTCCGCCAGATGAGCCCGCAGCGCGCTGACCTGCTCGTCGGGAATGTCCACGAAAACAATGTTCGTCTGCGGCGCCTCGACCGCGAGACCGAGCCTATGAAGTCCGGCCGCCAGGTATTCGGCATTCTCGTGGTCCTCCGCGAGGCGTTTCACGTGATGCTCGAGCGCGTACAAGCCTGCAGCCGCCAGCACACCCGCCTGGCGCATGCCGCCGCCGAGCGCCTTGCGCCAGCGGCGCGCGGTGTCGATGAGCTGGCGCGAGCCGAGCAGCACCGACCCGGCGGGAGCGCCCAGGCCCTTGGAGAGGCAAATGGAAACCGAATCGAACCCGGCTACGGCCGCGGGCTCGGCGATGCCGAGCTTCACGATGGCATTGTAAAGGCGTGCGCCGTCGAGATGCGTGCGCAGCCCGCGCGCGTGCACGAAGTCGGTCGCGGCCTGCAGATAGGCGGGGGAAAGCACCCGCCCGCCCATGGTGTTCTCCAGCGCCAAGAGCCGCGTCGGCGCGAAATGAACGTCCGCGGGCTTGATGGCGCGCGCGATCCGCTCGACCGAGATGCTGCCGTCCCGCTCGTTCTCCAGGGGCTGCGGCTGAATACTGCCGAGAACCGCGGCGCCGCCCTGCTCGTAACGGTAGGTATGTGCATCCTGGCCGACGAGGTACTCGTCACCGCGATCACAATGCGACATGAGCGCCGCGAGATTGCTTTGTGTGCCGGTCGGAAAGAACAGCGCACTCGGAAATCCGAAGCGTTCGGCCAGCGCGGACTGCAAACGGTTCACCGTCGGATCATCGCCGTAGACGTCGTCCCCGACTTCGGCCGCCGCCATGGCGGCGCGCATCGCCGCGGTAGGCCGGGTCACTGTGTCGCTGCGCAGATCGATGATGGGACTCACCGCGTTACGATAACCGAACGGGCTCGCGCCCGGTCACGGATTTGCAGTCGATGACACGGCTCTCGGCTACACTCGCCCCATGTCCGGCAGAGCATCCGCATCGCCCCTACTCCTCGCCGGACTCGAGCTGGGGGGCACCAAATGCTCGTGCCTCATCGGCACGGGCCCTCAAGATGTCCGGATGCACGCGACGGTTCCAACGGGCTCCAACCCGGTGGCGACCTTCGCCCAAATCGAAGCCGAACTGCGCCGTGGCATCGAAGCGCACGGTCCAATTCACGCGCTCGGCATCGCCTCCTTCGGCCCCATCGACCGTCGCCGGACTTCGCCGCATTACGGATGGATCACCTCGACGCCCAAGCCTGGGTGGCGCGACACGGACGTAGTGCCCCGCCTGGCGCATCTGGGCGTACCCGTCGGTTTCGACACCGATGTGAACGGGGCGGCCCTCGCCGAGGGCCGTTGGGGCGCGGCTCAAGGGCTCGAGGATTTTGCCTATGTGACGGTCGGAACCGGCGTCGGCGTCGGCTTGTTCGTGAATGGTGCGCTCGTGCATGGCTTTCTTCATCCAGAGCTCGGGCACATCCGCGTGGCCCGCCGCGCGGGGGATACCTGGCCGGGTGCATGCAGCTTCCATGGGGATTGCGTGGAGGGGCTCGCGTCCGGACCGGCCATCGCCGCACGTGCCGGCGCGCCTGCGCATTCGATCTGCGCGGCCGATACGGTCTGGGAAGGCGTCATTCATGCGCTCGCCCAGCTGCTGCACACGTTGGTTCTGGCAACAGCCCCGCGACGAATACTGCTCGGCGGCGGCGTGATGGAGGCGCGTCCCGAGCTCTTGGCCGGCCTGCGCCGTGAACTCGCCGCGAGCCTGAATGGCTACGTGCCGCACGAGGACCTCGGTGTCGGCATCGACAGTTACGTCACGAGCCCAGGTCTCGGCTCGCGCGCGGGCGCTCTCGGCGCGCTCGCGCTCGCCGCGGACGCAGTCGGCGACTCGCGCGGCGGCGCGCTGCCCGGCGCTTAAGGCTTGGCGCTCAAAATGCGGCCCGCCGCATGGCTCGCCTCCACTACGCAGAGCGCCGACATGTTGACGATGCGCCTGACGGTGGCCGCAGGCGTCAAGATGTACGCGGGCGCAGCGCAACCGAGCAGGATCGGTCCGATCGCGACATTGTTGCCGGCGGCGGACTTGAGCAGATTGTAGGCGATGCTCGCGCTGTCGAGGTTCGGACAGACGACCAGATTGGCGCTGCCCTCGAGCGTCGAGTCGGGCAGCACCGACCTGCGAATCGTCTCATCGAGAGCGCAGTCGCCATGCATTTCCCCGTCCACTTCCAGCTCCGGCACGCGGACGCTCAGGAGAGCGAGCACTGCGCGCATCTTGAGCGCGGAGGGGGCATCGCTCGATCCGAAGTTCGAGTGCGACAGGAGCGCCACTTTCGGCGCGAGACCGAACGAACGCAGCTGCTCGGCGGCGAGCTCAGTGATCTCCGCGAGCTGATCGGCGCTCGGATCGAGATTGACGTGGGTATCGACCAGGAACAGCTGCCGTCCGGGCAGGATGAGCCCGGACATCGCCCCGTATACGTGAACCCCCGGACGGCGGCCGATTACCCGGTCGATATACTTCAAGTGTCGCGCCGTGGTGGAGATCATGCCGCATATCAATCCGTCCGCCTCGCCCTTGCGCAACAGCATGGCGCCGATGAGCGTGGTGCGCCGGCGCATTTCCAGCTTGGCGTATTGCTCGGTAACGCCGTTCCGGCGCGTCAGCCGGTGGTACTCCTGCCAATACTCCCGGTAGCGCGCATCCTGCTCGGGATTGACCACCGTCACTTGCTCGCCGACGCGGAGCCGCAACCCGTGGCGTGCGATGGCGCTCTCGATCACTGTGGGACGACCGATGAGGATGGGGGCCGCCAGCCCTTCGTCGACCACGATCTGCGCCGCACGCAGCACGCGCTCGTCCTCGCCTTCGGCGTAGACGATCCGGCTGTGTGCGGGCGGGATCTTGCGGGCGGCGGCGAACAGCGGTGCCATCAGCGTGCCGCTGTGGTAGACGAATTGCTCGAGTCGACACGCATAGGCATCGAGATCGGCGATGGGGCGCGTGGCGACACCCGAATCCATCGCCGCCCGCGCGACTGCCGGAGCGATCTTGACGATCAGGCGCGGATCAAAGGGCCTTGGAATGAGATATCCCGGCCCGAAGCACAGCTCCTCCACGCCGCCATAGGCGGCTGTCACGATGTCGCTTTGCTCCTGACGGGCGAGCGCCGCGAGCGCGTGCACGGCGGCGATTTCCATGGCGCGCGTGATCGTGGTGGCACCCACGTCGAGCGCCCCGCGAAAAATGAATGGGAAGCACAGAACATTGTTCACTTGATTGGGATAGTCGCTACGCCCCGTGGCCAGCACGGCATCGGGTCGCACCGCCAACGCCTGCTCGGGGAGAATTTCGGGCGTCGGATTGGCGAGTGCCAGGATCAGGGGCCTTGGCGCCATCTTCCGCACCATGGCGGGCGTCAGCACGCCGCCCGCCGACAGGCCGAGGAACACGTCCGCCTCGCCGATCACCTCATCGAGCGTGCGCGCCTGCGTTTTCTGCGCGAAGCGCGCTTTCTCGGGGTCCATCAGCTCGCGCCGGCCTTCGTACACGACCCCGGCAAGATCCGCCAGCCAGATATTTTCGCGGCGCATGCCGAGATCGAGCAGCAAGTCGACGCATGCCAGCGCGGCGGCGCCCGCTCCGCTCACGACCAGCTTCGCGGCACTCATTTCCTTGTCGCAGACCGTGAGCCCGTTGATCACCGCAGCACCGACCGTGATCGCGGTCCCGTGCTGGTCGTCGTGAAACACCGGAATCTTCATGCGCTTGCGCAGCTCGCGCTCGACGATGAAGCATTCCGGCGCCTTGATGTCTTCCAGGTTGATCGCGCCGAATGTCGGCTCGAGGGCCGCGACGACCTCGATCAACTTGTACGGGTCGGTCTGCTCGATCTCGATGTCGAACACATCGATGCCGGCGAATTTCTTGAACAGCACCGCCTTGCCTTCCATCACCGGCTTCGCCGCCAGCGGACCGATCGCGCCCAGTCCGAGCACGGCCGTGCCGTTGCTGATGACGCCGACCAGATTGCCGCGCGCGGTGTAGCGAAACGCGCTCAGCGGATCCGCGGCGATCGCCTCCGAGGCCGCTGCCACCCCGGGCGAATAGGCGAGCGCGAGATCGCTCTGCGTGACCAGCTGCTTGGTCGGAGCGATAGAGATCTTTCCATGCGTCGGGAACTCGTGATAGTCGAGCGCTGCTTGCCGGCGATCGGCCTTGACGTCTGTCGCCTCGGTGCTTTTCATCGGCCTGTCCAAAGAAAAATGCAGTGTATGCCCATCCAGTATGCTAGCAGGAAGCTCGCGCTCACAACCCGGTCAACCTTTGTGCCGCTAATACGTTATTCTCGGGCCGCGAATCCGCCGGAGACTCCCATGCAGCCATCCCGCATCAAGATCTCTCTCCCCTCCCGCAGCGTCGCGGGTCGTTCGGGTCTCGCCGCGATCCTTGCCGGCGCCCTGCTCCTGTCCGCGGCGAGCCGCGCCGACGATAGCGCACCCAGCGGGGGCCCCGGCACCTGGCAGAGCCACAAATACACGTTCCAGTTCCTCGGCTTCACGACGACCTACTCCTGCGACGGTCTCGCCGATAAGCTCAGAATCGTATTGCTGGCTGCAGGCGCGCGCTCGGACGTGAAATCCGTGCCGGGCGCCTGCGCCAGCGGATTTGGCCGACCGGACAAGTTCGCTCGCGCCGACCTCACGTTTTACACGCTGACGCCGGCGGACTCGAGCACGGCGGCCGGGGGTGGCGTGCAGGGCATGTGGCGCCCGGTTGCGTTCGCTGCCCGAAAGCCGCAGCAGCTCGCTCTCGGCGATTGCGAGCTGATTGAGCAATTCCGCCAGCAAGTGTTGCCGATGTTCACCACGCGCAACGTGGTCAGCAACACGACCTGCATACCGCATCAGGAGTCGGGCTCGAACATCGATCTCAAGTTCGACGCGTTCGCGGCCGTTCCCGGGAAAAAGCATGTCACCGCGACTGGCCCGTCCTAGCTCGGCTCGGTAGCGAGCGAACCTCTTCAGGCCACCGCTAGCCCCAGATCCGGCTGGTGGACAACGTCACACACACCCTCGTCGGGCTGATCGTCGGAGAGTCCGCCGCGACTCACGCGCGGCCCTGCGAGCGAGGCTTGTCCATCCAAACCCGGCGCACCGCACTGATAGCGGTGGCGGTGGTCGGCAGCAATTCGCCGGATCTCGATCTGCTGGTGAGCTTGCGCGGCTCCGCAGCGGGCAATCTCGACTATATGCTCTGGCACCGGGGCTACACCCACACCCTGCTCGGCTGCGCAGCGCTCGCGCTGCTGCTATACGCGGTAACGGATCTTGTCCTGCGGATGCGGCAGCTGGCGCCGTCGCGCGAGGACCGGCTGCTTCTGCTCGGCACCGCGGTGCTCACCACCGCGCTGCATCTCGCGATGGATTACTTGAACAGCTACGGGGTGCATCCGTTCTGGCCTATGGACAATCACTGGCGCTATGGCGACCGTGTGTTCATCGTGGAGCCGCTCTATTGGGTCGCGGCGGCGCCGCTCTGGTGGGGACTGCGAAGAGCCGCCTCACGCCTGTTGTTCGCTCTGGCAGTCGGTGGTGTAGTCGTTCTGGGGTTGGCCACGGGCATGATGTCCGGACTCTCCTGCTGCGCACTCGCAGTGGGATTCGTGCTGCTCGCCGCCGGCGGCTCCAGGCTGTCCGCAAGGAGCGCGGCGCGGATGAGCGTGGTCTTCGGGCTCGCAGTGACATGCGCCTTCGCCTTGGCGGGACGCGAGGCCGCGCAGCGGGCGCAGGGCCTCGCGCGGGCAAATTTTCCGGACGACCGGCTGCTCGATCACGTGCTCACGCCGCAACCGGCAAACCCGCTGTGCTGGGATCTGTGGCTACTCGAGGCAAGCGGAGATCGGTATGTCGCCCGACACGCCGTTCTATCTCTCGGGCCGGTCTTCCTCCCGGCGAGCGGCTGTGCGCTCGCAGAGCCTGCGCCCCATACCGCTCCGCGGGTCGCGGTCGCCGCACGCGACACCCCGGCGGTGCAATGGCTCGGCGAGACGCTCGTGCCGGCCTCGCTTCTTAAGGGAGTGGTCGCCGCGAATTGCGAGGCCGCAGCGTTCATGCTCTTCGCGCGTGCGCCGTTCATTGCCGTCGGTGCAGAGGGTGCTGTGCTTGGTGATTTGCGCTTCGATCGCGGCCGCGAGCGCGGCAGCTTCGAGGTTCCTCTCTCCGGCAACCGGGATTCAGACCATGCCGGCGAATCCCTCACCTGTCCTCGCGCGGCACCGTGGGTCGCGCCGCGCGCCGATTTACTTGGACCGCCCGGCTAGCAGTCAGCCGGCGCCGGCTGCAACTCACCCGTGAGCTCGCCGCAGAGCTCGCCTTCTGCATCTGCGCATTGTGCGATAACATCATTCGGCTTCGCGGCCTGCGATGTGATGCGCGGTTGGCCGCCAGCTTGGGTAGGACAAGGACCACGGGTCGACCGCGCCACCCCTGATGAGCCGCGACGTCGCGGGTAAGCTCGCGCATTCAACCGGCCCCGTGGGAGAGAAGCATGTGGATCGTCAAGCTAGCTTTGCGCCGGCCGTATACGTTCATCATGCTGGCCGTGCTCATCGTGTTCCTCGGCGTCTACTCGATTCTGAAGATGCCCACGGACATCTTTCCGAACATCAAAATTCCCATTGCCGCCGTCATCTGGCGTTACACGGGGCTGCTTCCCGAGGAGATCGCCGATCGCATCGTGCTGTTCTCCGAGCGCACCGCGCAGACGGTGGTGAACGACGTCGAGCACACGGAATCGCAATCGGTCAACGGCACGGCGGTGGTCAAGTACTTCTTCCAGCCGAATGCCGACAAAGACCTGTCCATGGCGCAGATCATCGCCGTCTCGCAGACACAGCTGCAGACGGCGCCGCCGGGCACCACTCCGCCCTTCGTTCTGTCATACAACGCCTCGAGCGTCCCGATCCTGCAGCTCGCACTGTCGAGCGAAACCATTCCCGAGCAGGAGATATTCGACCTCGGTAACAACATCCTGCGCACCCAGCTCGCCACGGTTGCCGGCGCGTCGATCCCCTATCCCTACGGCGGCAAGCAGCGTGAGGTGCAAGTCGACCTGGATCCGCGGCTGCTGCGGGCTCGCGGGCTCGCGGCCTCCGACGTCGTCAACGCCATCAGCCAGCAAAACCTCATCCTCCCGGCAGGTACCGAGAAAATCGACACCCGGGAGTATTTCGTCAAGCTCAACGCGAGCCCTCTGAAAATCGAGGAGCTCAATGACCTGCCGGTCAAGAGCATCGACGGCGGGGTGCTGTACGTGCGCGACGTGGCGCACGTCCGCGACGGCTATCCGCCGCAGACGAACATTGCGCGCGTGGACGGCAAGCGCGCCGTCGTGATGAACGTGCTGAAAACGGGCAACGCCTCGACCCTCGACATCATCGCCGGCATCAACTCCAAGCTGCCCCTGGCTCGTGCCGCAATGCCGCCGGACTTGAAGCTCGTCGCCCTGAGCGATCAGTCGATTTTCGTGCGGGCCGCGATCAGCGGGGTGATCCGCGAGGGCGTTATCGCGGCCTCGCTCACAGGCCTGCTGATCCTGCTGTTTCTCGGCAGCTGGCGCAGCACCCTCATCATCACCATCTCGATTCCCTTGTCGGTGCTGACGTCCGTCGCGTGCCTGGCAGCGTTAGGGGAAACCATCAACATTATGACCCTGGGCGGTCTCGCGCTGTCGGTCGGCATCCTGGTCGATGACGCGACCGTCACCATCGAGAACATCAATTATCACCTCGAGCAAGGCAGCGATGTCGAGCAAGCGATCCTGGAGGGCGCCCATCAAATCGCGCTTCCCGCCCTCGTGTCGACGCTGTCGATTTGCATCGTGTTCGTCCCCATGTTTCAGTTGGCGGGCATCGCGAAGTACCTGTTCATCCCGCTCGCGGAAGCCGTCGTGTTCGCCATGCTCGCTTCCTACATCCTGTCGCGAACGCTCATCCCCACGCTCGCCAAGTACTGGCTGAAGAAAAAGGAGGAGCCCAAGCAGCAAAAGAAATCGGGATTGGCGCGTTTCCAGGAACGGTTCGAGCACGGATTCGAGCGCATGCGTCACGGCTACCGCAATCTCCTCAGCCTGGCGATCGACGCTGGGGCGTTGTTCGCCGGCGTCTTCTTGCTCGCGATGGCCGCCGCCGCGCTGCTCGCATTTCCGATCGGCCCGCTGCCCGGCCTGGGCCAAGATTTCTTCCCGAGCGTCGACGCCGGTCAGCTCAAGCTGCATTTGCGTGCACCCACGGGGACGCGCATCGAGGAGACCGCGATTCTTTGCGATCAAGTGGAGAAGACGATCCGCGAGACCATCAAGCCGGGCGAGATCACGTCCATCGTGGACAATCTCGGTCTCCCCTACAGCGGCATCAACTTGTCGTACACCACCTCGGCGCCGGTCGGTCCGGGCGATGCGGATATCTTCATCAACCTGGCGAAGAAGCACTCGGACTTGTACGCCTATCAGCGCGAGCTGCGCCAGAAATTGGCGGCTTCCTACCCCTCGACCCAGTTCGCATTTCTGCCGGCGGACATCGTCAGCCAGATCTTGAACTTCGGTCTGCCCTCGCCGCTCGACGTGCAAGTGACCGGACCGAACGCGGATGCGAACCGCGAGTTCATTCAGAAGCTGCTGCCGAAGTTCATCGGCGTCGCGGGCGCCGTGGATCTGCATATCCAGCAGCCGTACGACTATCCGCAGATCAATGTCGACGTCGATCGCAGCAAGGCCGAGTTTCTCGGCCTGACCCAACAAAACGTCGCCTCGAACATGCTCATATCACTATCGGGCAGCTTTCAGACCACCCCGTCCTTCTGGATCGATCCGAAGAGCGGCACGCAGTACAACGTGGTGGCGCAAACCCCGCAATACCAGTTGAGCTCGCTCAACGATCTGAGCAACACGCCACTTGCCCGCACAGTGGGCTCGGTGCCGGCGGCGTCGGGCACCTCGCAGATTCTGGCCAACGTATCGACCATACATCGCAGCGTGGCACCGGCCGTCGTGAGCCATTACAACGCGCAGGTCGCATTCGACATCTTCGGCAACGTGCAGGGCACGGATCTCGGATCGGTGGCGACGCAGTTCGACAAGATCATCGAGGCGTCGAAGAAGGATCTGCCCAAGGGGTCTACCATCCACTTGAAGGGTCAAGTGGAAACGATGACGCAGTCTTTTAACGGCCTGCTGCTCGGCCTGGTCGGCGCCATCATCCTCGTGTACATGCTGATCGTGGTGAATTTCCAGTCGCTCCTCGATCCGCTCATCATCATCACGGCGCTCCCGGCCGCGCTCGCCGGCATCGTCTGGATGCTGTTCCTCACCCACACGACGGTGAGCGTGCCGGCGCTCACCGGTGCCATCATGTGCATGGGTGTCGCAACCGCGAACAGCGTGCTCGTCATCAGTTTCGCGCGCGAGCAAATGAACGAGGGCTATACCGCCCGGGAAGCCGCGCTCGAGGCGGGATTCACCCGACTGCGCCCCGTCATCATGACCGCGACCGCCATGATCATCGGCATGATCCCGATGGCTCTCGGTCTCGGTGAAAGCGGCGAGCAAAACGCCCCCTTGGGCCGCGCCGTCATCGGCGGATTGGTCTTCGCCACCGTTGCGACCCTATTTTTTGTGCCCTCGGTATTTGTGATCATTCACGGCCGCGCAAAGCGGGTGGAGAACGCACATGGTTGAGCAGGAAAGCGCGGAAGAGCGCCGCAAGCTCAAGTTGAGAGTGAAACAATTCAGCCTGATCGTCGCCATCGTCGCCATCGTCCTCGCTGTCTGGGGCGTGGTGAGCCGCATCCACAGCCGATCGGAGCTGCGCAAGACGACGACGGCCAGCGCCGTTCTCACGGTGGTGACGGCCAAGCCGCAGCTGAGTGATGCCGGCAACGAGCTCGTGTTGCCGGGTATCGTCCAGGCCTACGTCGAGTCGCCGATCTACGCGCGAACCAACGGCTACGTGCGAAGTCTGGTACACGGACATCGGCGCGCGAGTGCACAAGGGACAACTGCTCGCGGAAATCGAAACGCCCGAAGTCGACCGCGAGCTCGCGCAAGCACGTGCCGACCTCGACACCGCGCAGGCGAACTTCGCGCTTTCCAAGATCACCAATGATCGCTGGCAAGGCTTGCTCAAGACGCAGGCCGTCTCGAAGCAAGACGCCGACAACCGTGCCGGGGACGAGGCCGCCAAGACCGCGATGGTCGAATCGGCGCGGCAGAACGTGCAACGCTTGAGCGATCTCGAGTCGTTCAAACGAGTGCTGGCACCCTTCGACGGCGTCGTGACTGCGCGCAACACCGACGTGGGCTACCTCATCAATGCCGGACAGTCGCCGAACACGGAGCTGTTTCGCGTGGCCGACATCCACAAGCTGCGCATCTACGCGCAAGTTCCCGAAGCGTACGCGGCAGTCACCGAGACCGGTCTGAAAGCACAGCTGCACTTCGCCGAGCGTCCCGGCAAGACCTACGATGCGGATACGGTGCGCACGTCGAATGCCCTGGACCCGACCGCCCGGACACTGCAGGTCGAGCTGCAGCTCGACAACCGCGAATCGCAGCTTTTCCCTGGCTCGTACACCGAGATTCATTTCAAGCTGCCATCGAGCACCGAGACCTTGCGCTTGCCTGCCAATACCATCCTGTTCCGCGCCGACGGCCTGCAGGTCGCGGTGGTCGAGAATCAGGACACCATCAAGATCAAGAAAGTCGTCCAGGGACGGGACTTCGGCAAGACCGTCGAGATCCTGACCGGGGTCGATCCGACGGATGCGGTGGTGGTCAATCCGCCGGACTCCATCAACGACGGCATGCACGTGCGCATCGCGCCGCCGCCGCCGAAAAATGCCGCCGATCAGGGCGGTGGGCACGCCGCCCCGTGATCCCGCGCGTCCCCAGGCGAATAGCCCACGCCCTGGCGGCGAGCGCCTGGCTCGCCGTCGGAGGCGGCTGCTCCTTCGCACCGCCCTACAAGGTGCCGGATGCGGGTGCTCCTCCGGAGCACTACAAGGAGCTCGCCGACTGGACAGTCGCGGAGCCGCAGGACGCGCAACCGCGCGGCAACTGGTGGGTCGATGTATCACGATCCCGAGCTCGACCGGCTGGAGGAAAAGATTCCGGCGAATCTCACTCTCAAGGCCGCGTTCGCCCGCTTGCAGCAGGCGCGTGCGCAGTACCGCATCGCGCGCGCAGATCTGTTTCCGACGCTGACGGCCGATCCCTATGCGGCGCGCGACAAGTACTCCCCGAATGCGCCGCGGTCGCTCCCCGGCTACCCCACCACCGTGAACGATTTCCTGCTGGGGGCGGATTTCTCGTACGAAGTGGACCTGTGGGGCCGGGTACGGAACGAGGTCTCCTCGGCCAAGGCCGCCCGGCAGGCGAGCGCCGCCGACTACGCCTCGGTCGAGCTGTCGCTGCGCGCGCAACTGGCGGAGGATTATTTCAACCTGCGCGCCTATGACGCGGAAATCGCGCTCTATGACCGGACCGTCGAGTCCTACCGGGAGGCGCTCAAGCTCACCACCGACCTGTTCAACGGCGGCGCCGCTGCGCTCGCCGACGTGGCCCAGGCGCAGGCGCAGCTCGACAACGCGCTCACTCAAGCCGCGGACATCAAGCTGCAGCGGGCGCAAGCCGAGCATGCCATCGCGGTCCTGGTCGGGGAGAACCCCTCGCTCTTCGATTTGCCGGCGAACGCGTTGCCGCTCGACGTCGTCCCGCCGCCGATCGAAATCGGACTGCCTTCCACTCTCCTCGAGCGCCGCCCGGACGTCGCCGAGGCCGAACGCAACGTAGCCGCGGCCAACGCGCAAATCGGCGTCGCTCGCGCGGCCTATTTTCCGAAACTCAGCTTGAACGCCGGGGGCGGTGTCGAGAGCACCAAGACCTCCAACCTGCTCTCGACGTCCAGCGTGTTCTGGTCACTGGGCCCGCAAATCTCAGCGCCGATTTTCGAGGGCGGCCGCTTGGTCGCCGAGACCGCGCGGGTAAAAGCCGTCTATGACGAGCAGGCGGCGGACTACCGCAACACGGTGCTCACTGCGTATCAGGATGTCGAGGATAACCTCGTCGCACTACGGCGCCTGCAAGAGGAGAGCGAGACCGATGCGGCCGCGGTGCTCGCGACGGGCGTGAATCTCAAGCAGGCCCAGGACCGTTACTTCGCCGGTATCGTGACCTATCTCGAAGTATCGACGGCGGAGACGGCGGCCCTGCAGGCGCAGGTGCAAGCCACCACCATTCAGGCGCGCCGCATGAGCGCCAGCATCTTATTGATCAAGGCCCTCGGCGGCGGCTGGGATGAGGCGTCGCTCGCAAAGCAGTGAGCCTGTAGATGCTTTCTCACTCGTGCGCGGCGTGATCGGCCTCCACCTTGGCCACCGCGGGACGGGCACGCACCAGGTCCCAATGAGCGCCGAGCGCCGGCAAACGCGTGGCGAGCTCGTCGCGGTCGGGATACCACGAAACCAGCATGTACAGATAGACATCGGCAATAGAATATTCGGGCCCCAGCACGTAAGGCTGCAGGTTCCGAGCGATCAGTCCCATGTGGGTGCGGTAGTCCGCCAGTCCCTGGTCGCGGATGACGGCGCTGTCCGCTTCACCGCGAGAGGAATAGCGATCCGAGTAGTAGATTCTGAGCACGGCCTCATACAGGTTGGCCGATAAGAACACCATCCATTGCAAAAATGTCGCGTGGCGCGTGGTGCCCGGCTGAGGAGCGATCGCGGCTGCAGGATTCAAGAGCGCGAGATGAATCAAGATGGCCGCGGACTCGAACATGACCGTGCCGTCGGGCAACGCGAGCGCCGGCACCCTGCCGGTCGGGTTCACTTCTTTGTAGCGCGCGACCTCGGCGGGCTCTCGCCCGATCCAAACGCATTCGAACGGCGCACCGATTTCCTCGAGCGCCACTTGCACCGCAAACGACCCGGACCCGGATCGACCGTACAGAGTGAAGGGTTTTTTCGACGTCACGCGATGACTCTCGGGATCGCCACATGGGGCGGATGCATGCAATGATACCGCGTCGGCTCGGCGCCTGCTCGCGCCCGCCCGGAGGCATTGAATTCGAACATGCGATCACTCCTTCTGTGCCTCGCGGCGACAACTCTGGTATCGGCGCACGCCGCTGCGCGAGCGGCGCCTGATGCGCCAGCCGGCTCGACGTCCAGGTCGAGCGAGGCCGCGCGCTGGCGAAGCGAGGCATCCGCCGTCAGCATCGTGCGCGACGAGTGGGGCATCGCCCACGTGTCCGGGCGATCCGACGCCGATGCCGTGTTCGGGGCCATGTACGCCCAGGCCGAAGACGACTTCCATCGCATCGAGCACAACTACCTGGTCGCGCTCGGCCGGCTCGCCGAGGCGGAGGGCGACTCGGCGACTTACAGCGATTTGCGTCAAAGACTATTCATCGATCCCGATGAGCTGAGACGGGCCTACGGACACAGCCCGGAATGGCTGAAATCCCTGATGCGGGCATGGGCGGACGGCTTGAATTTCTACCTGTCCGTGCACCCGGAAGTGAAGCCCGCCGTCATCACGCACTTCGAGCCTTGGATGGCGCTGTCGTTCACCGAAGGCAGCATCGGCGGGGACATCGAAAGCATCGATCTGCACCGGCTGGCCCAGTTCTATCCCGATGAGGATGCGCCGCGCGCGGCCATCGCGACGCAGGGCCTCGTGCAACCTGGCACCATGCAACCCGGCGCCGAAGAAGTCTCCCTCGGCGGCTCGAATGGCTTCGCGATCGCTCCGCGACTGAGCGCCACCGGGCACGCGTTGCTCTGGATCAATCCGCACACCTCGTTCTACTTCCGCGCCGAGTTGCAGATGGCAAGCGATGCGGGGCTCGATGCCTATGGCGCCTCGACCTGGGGGCAGTTCTTCATCTATCAGGGTTTCAACCCTCACAACGGCTGGATGCATACCTCTTATGGCGGCGATGCCATCGATGAGTACGCCGAGACGCTCGTCGACTCCGCGAGCAAGCGCTTCTATCGATACGGCGGGAGCTTACGGCCGGTCCAGGCCCTCTCCGTCAGCGTGAAAGTCAAGCGCGGCGCCGGCTTCGTAACCCGGCGCTTCACCGTATATCGCACGCATCACGGGCCCATTGTCCGCGCGGACGGTGACAAGTGGATCGCCGTGAAGATTCTCATGGACCCGGTGCATGCCCTCGAGCAGTCCTACTTGCGCACCAAGACGACCGATTATGCGTCGTTCCGCAAGACGCAGGACCTGCGCACCGATACCTCGAACAACACGGTGTACGCGGATGCCGACGGCAACATCGCGTACTTCCACGGAAATTTCATTCCGAAGCGCGATCCCCGTTTCGATTACACGCGGCCGGTGGACGGCAGCAATCCCGCGACCGAATGGCAAGGTCCTCATGCGCTCGAGGACACCATTACACTCCTCAATCCCTCGAACGGCTGGATTCAGAACACCAACAACTGGCCCTTCTCGGCCGCCGGGTCACAAAGTCCGAAGCGGGAGAACTATCCAGCGTATATGTGGACACAGGGCGAAAATCCGCGCGGCCTGCACGCCGTGGAAGTCCTCGAGCACATCCACGACGTGACGCTGGAGCGGCTGATCGCGGCGGGGTATGACCCCCATCTCACAGCTTTCGAGGCGTTGCTCCCCCCGTTGCTCGACGCCTACGATGGCCTCGCCGCCGATGATTCACGCCGTCATGGGCTCCAAGAGCCCATCGCGGCGCTGCGCGCCTGGGATCGGAGAACGAGCGCCGACTCCGAGGCCGAGACGCTCGCCATTTTCTGGGGAAAAGCTCTGCTGGATGCGAACCGCGAGCGCGCCCGCGCCGCGCATCAGACTACTTACGATTTTCTCCTCGAGCATTTGACGGATCAGGAGCGTCTCGAGGCGCTCGGCGCGGCCGTGGCGCTGCTCGAGCAGGACTTCGGGCGCTGGCGGCTGGCATGGGGCGAGGTCAATCGATATCAGCGCCTGACCGGCGACATCGTGCAGCCCTTCGATGATCTCAGGCCGAGCTTGCGCGTCGGGTTCGCGCCGGGCCAGTGGGGCGCGCTCGCATCGTTCGATTCGACCAAGCCGCGCGCCACGAAGCGCATTTATGGAGCGGAGGGCAACAGCTTCATCGCCGCCGTGGAATTCGGACCCACCGTGCGGGCGAAGGCGCTGATGGCGGGCGGCGAGAGCGGCGATCCGGCCTCGCCTCATTTCCGCGATCAGGCGCAAATGTTCTGTGAGGGACGCTTTCGCGATGTCTGGTTCAGCGCCCAAGACGTGATGGCGCACGCGCAGCGGCGCTATCACCCGGGCGATCCATGATCCTTGACATATCGCGGCCGGTAGCGCTCCGCGTGACACGGCATACGGAGCGGCGAGACTCGATAATTGGCTCGGCCGCCCGGCAGCATGGATGTGATCGTCAGGGCGTCCCGTGGGAAAAAGCCGCGCGCATGGAGGCGCGCGCATTCGTCGGCTGCCGGCGTCGGCGGTGCAACCGATGAGCCGAGGCCTGCGCAGCCGCGCCCGGCGCTACGGCGCCATGGCGGGCGTTCTGCTTGTCGGTGCGGCACTCCTCGCGACCCTCGCCGCATGGCTCGTTCTGCGCGCGAGCCTCCCGGTGCTCGACGGCCGCGCAGCGCGCAGCGGCGTCCACGCAAGCGTTCGCGTGAACCGCGATGTGGACGGCGTGCCGTCCATCACGGCACAGAATCGAGGCGATCTCGCATTCGCACTCGGTTATCTACATGCCGAGGATCGGTTCTTTCAGATGGATCTATTGCGCCGCGCCGCGGCCGGTGAGCTCGCCGCCCTCCTCGGACCGACGCTCCTCCCGAGCGATCGCGAACTGCGGCGGCATCGATTTCGCGACGTCGCACGCAACGCCGTGGCGAGTCTCGATGCGCCGACCCGAGCAGTGCTCGATGCGTACGTGAGCGGCGCGAATGCCGGCCTCCGCGCGCTCCACGCGCGGCCGTTCGAGTACTGGCTTCTCGGCGTCGAGCCCAAGCCCTGGACCGCCGAGGACACCGTGCTGTGCGCGCTTGCGATGTTCCTGCAACTGCAGGACTCGACCGGGCATCTACAGCTGCAGCGCGCATTGCTCCGTGCCACGCTCCCCGAGCCGTTATGGCGCTTCATCGAAGCCGGGACACCCGAGTGGGATGCCGCCATCGACGGCAGCCGGAGCGAGTCGCCCCGCATCCCGACTGCCGAGGAGATCGACCTGCGCGCGCTCGGAGCTCTGCCCGTCAAACCTCCCGAGACGCGTGCCCGAGCGCTCGATCCGGGGGGCAGCAACAATTGGGCGGTCGCCGGTTCGAGCACGGCCCACGGCGCGGCGCTGATCGCGAACGACATGCACTTGGGGCTACGCGTGCCGAACACGTGGTACCGGGCGCGCCTCGTTGATGCCTCCGCAGCCGGGTTCGATGAGGTGGGCGTGACGCTGCCGGGCACACCGTCGCTGGTTGCCGGCAGCAACGGCCACATTGCCTGGGGTTTCACCAACAGCTACGGCGAGTATTCGAAGGTGGTTCGACTCGTGCCCGTGCCCGGCGACCCGGACGCGTACGCGACCGCGACCGGCATCCAGAAGCTGCGCTATGTCGATGACATCATCGAGGTCAAGGGCGCGCCGTCCGAGCATTTGAAATTGGCCATCACCCCCTGGGGCCCGGTGATGGGAACGGACTGGCAAAAGCGGCCGTATGTGTTGGACTGGGTGGCGCACGATCCAGGCGCGCTGAATCTCAACATTCTGGCGCTCGAGCGCGTGCGCACAGCCGCAGAGGCGCTGCGCGTCGCCGGCGGATTCGGAATCCCCGCGCAGAATTTCCTGGTCGGCGATGCCGAGGGGCATATCGGCTGGACCATCGCCGGCCGTCTGCCGCGACACAACGACGCTCCCCCCGCCTTGCCGCAACTCTCTTCCGATCCCGTCGTCGGATTCGAGGGCTGGCTGTCGCCCGGGGAAGCGCCGCAGGTACTCGATCCGGCCGAAGGATTGCTCTGGTCGGCGAATGCGCGGGTCGTCGGCGGCGATGCCGCGCGCCTTATCGGCGATGACGGGATGGATCGAGGCGTACGCGCCGCGGAGATTCACGCCGACCTGCGCGCCGCGCCGCGGCCGCTGGCACCCCTTGCCAGCTTGCAGATCCAGCTCGATGACCGCGCGGTGTTTCTCGAGCGCTGGCGGGCGCTCCTCGGTCAGGTCATCGAGCGCGCAGCTGCGCAGGGCAACCCACCAAGCGCTGAAGCGCGCAAGGTGCTCGCGCGCTGGAGCGGTCATGCGGCAACCGACGATCCCGCCTACCGCTTGACGTGGGAATTTCGTCAAGAAGTGGAGGCGCGGGTCTATTACATGCTCGTCGCGCCGGCGCGGCTCGAGGCAGGCGACTTTGATTTCGAGATTCCGCCTTCCTTCGAGGGACCGCTCTGGCGGCTCATCGAGGCCCGGCCCCCGCATTTGCTCGCGACTGCGTATCCGAGCTGGGACGCGCTCCTCGTCGAGGCGTTCACCGCGGCGGCAAGGATCCCGCGGCAATGCGCGTCCGAGCGCCTGGATCTCATATCCTGCACGTGGGGCCGGGTGAATGCCGTGCGCGTCGTGCATCCGCTATCCGCCGCTGTGCCGTGGCTCCACGCGTTGCTCGACATGCCGACCGTGCAGTCCCCGGGCGCGCACGACGACATGCCGCGAATTCAGGGGCCCGGCTTCGGCGCATCCGAGCGATTCAGCGTCTCGCCGGGATACGAGAAGGATGCTTATCTGCACATGCCGGGCGGCGAAAGCGGCCACCCGCTCTCACCCTTCTACCGCGCCGGATTCGACGCCTGGGCGCAAGGCCGACCGACACCGCTCCTACCGGGGCCGGCCACGCACGAGCTGGTCCTGATGCCCTAACGAGCTAGTGAGCCTGAGCCGGGGCGGGCGCGGGAGTCAGCGAGCCGGTACCGACGCAACCGCGTCCCTCGGTACAGATCTGGTTGACCGGACAGACGACCGGGCGCCCGCTCACGCAGCCGCGGGCATCGGCACCAGCCGTGTGCGGTGCGCAGCGCTCCTTGCCATTGCAGGTCTTGGCATCGTCGCAGTCCGAATCGCTCATGCAGGCGATGGTGCTCGCGTCGCGGTCGAGGGTCGCTAGCTCGCCTTGGCGCGCAATCTCTCCCGAGAGCGTGGTATCAAGCAACAGCCGCGGAGGCTCGCGGCCGGCCGAGAGATCCACGTCGGCAGCGACCACCTGCCAGGGCGGCGACAACGGGCTCGCCGCGCGATAATAAAGACTGAACCGCAGCACGTTGCGCGAGTCGAGCGCCTCGTTCATGGTCAATGGGATGACGCGGGTCGAGTCCGCGGCCCACGCTTCGCCGTGCGTCAACGGATAGCGGTGCATCGCCTTGCCGGCCTCGTAGATGCGCAGCTCCACATAGCTTCCGGCGCTGAGCTCGTTCGGCCCGGTCACGACTCGAACCTGCACGTTCGACATCGGTACGGCGTGCGCAACGGCGGCGACGAGCATCAAGAGCAAAGCCGGCGTCCCATGTCGAGCGAATGGCAGGTGCATGTTCACGGAAGTCCCCCGCGCGTTTCTCGAAGCAGAAATTATCATAGCCGATCAGTGTCCTCGGGCGGCCACCAGATAGTTGCTCGAGTTCACTTATCCTGCAGGAACTTGCGGATGCAGGCGGGCGTCCCGGGCGTTCGCGGCTCGCAGCGCATCAACTGTGGCGGGTTGCCGGCACGTTGGTATCCCCGCGTGGAGGCGCGTACCATTGCGTTATTGTCAAACCGAGCTGGAGGCTTTCATGGCCACTCGAACATGCGCCGCCTTGCTGGCGGCCCTCTTGATTTGCGGTTGTGCGACCCCGAATATGCCGCCCCCGAATACGGCGGGCAACCCCTTTGGCCCGTCCACGTGCCTCACCTCAACGGGCAGCAATATTCCTGCAAGCCCCGCCATGCCCTGCGTCGCCACGGGACGATCGTACTCGCAGACCGACATCGATCAGACCGGCAAGTCGACGGTTGCCGGGGCGCTGCGCAACTTGGACCCGTCGCTCACCATCACGCATTGAGCGGTCGGGGCTCCGGCTGAAAGGTCGAGCCTACGGCTCGACCAAGCCGCGGTCCTTCAGCATCGCGTCGACCTTGGGCGGGCGGCCGCGCCAGGTGGCGTACAGCGTCGCGAGATCCTCGGTGTTCCCGCGGGAGAGAATCATCTGCCGGAAGCGATCGCCGTTCGCGCGCGTGAGCCCGCCATTCTCATCGAACCATTGGAAGGCATCGTCGGCGAGCATCTGCGTCCAGAGATAGGCGTAGTAGCCGGCCGAATAGCCGCCGGCAAAGATGTGCTGGAAATAGCTCGAGCGATAGCGCGGCGGCACGGCGCGCATGGCGACGTGTGCCTTGTCGAGCGCCGTCTGCTCGAATCGATCCGGATCCTGCAGAGGGGCACTGGCCGGCAGCATGTGCCATTGCATGTCGAGCTCGGCTGCGGCGAGGAGCTCCGTCATGTCATAACCCTTGTTGAAGTTCTTTGCCCGCTTGATCTTCGCAGCGAGCTCCGGCGGCATGACGGCGCCGGTCTTATAGTGGCGCGCGTAATGCTCGAAGATCGCCGGATAAGTGGCCCAGTGCTCGTTGAATTGCGAGGGAAACTCGACGAAATCTCGCGCCGTCGCGGTCCCGGAAATGCTCGGGTATTCGGTGTCGGCGAACATCCCATGCAGTCCATGGCCGAACTCGTGGAACATCGTGATGACATCGTCGAAGCTGATGAGCGCCGGCTGGCCGGGCGCCGGCTTCGGTAGGTTGCCGACGTTGTAGATCACCGGTCGTGTGCCGAGCAGCTTCGATTGGCCCACGAAGGTCGACATCCACGCGCCACCCTGCTTGTTGTCGCGCTTGAAATAGTCGCAATAGAAGAGCGCGAGCGGTTTGCCGTCGGCGTCGATCACGTCGAAAACCCGCACGTCGGGCTGGTACACGGGAATGTCCTTGCGCTCCTTGAACGTGATGCCGTAGAGCTGGTTCGCCGCATAGAACACGCCGTTCTCGAGCACGTTATTGATCTCGAAATAGGGCTTGACCTCGGCATCGTCGAGGTCGTACTTCGCCTTGCGAACCTGCTCGGCGTAAAAATCCCAGTCCCAGGCCTCGAGCGTGAAGCCGCCGTGCTGAGCATCGATGACCGCCTGGATGTCCTTGCCCTCGCGCGCGGCGCGGGCGGTGGCCAGGGGCACGAGCGTGTTCAGGAAGTCGAGGGCGTTCTCCGGCGTCTTCGCCATCTGATCCTTGAGTTGCCAGGCGGCGTGATTAGGAAACCCCAGCAGGGACGCGCGCTGCGCGCGCAGCTGCGCGAGCCGCGACACGATGGAGCGCGTGTCGTTCGCATCGCCGTGTTCGGTGCGGTTCCAGGCATTGTCGAAAATCGTGTTCCGCGTCGCGCGCGTCGTGAGCGAGCCCAGCAGCGGCTGCTGCGTCGTGTTCTGCAGCGGCACGACGTATCCTGGGGACTGACGCCCCTGCGCCGCTGCAGCCGCCGCAGCGAGCTGCGCCTCGCTGAGGCCCGCGAGCGCATCGGGCGAGGTGGTGGAGTACGCTCCCGCGGTATTGGCAGCCAGCAACTTCTTGCTGAAGGTATCGGAGAGAGTCGACTCTTCCGCATTCATCTTCTTGAGCCGCTCTTTGTCCGGTGCGGAGAGGTTCGCCCCGGCGTGCACGAATTCGTCGTAAGTCACCTCGATCAGGCGTTTTTGCTCCGCATCGAAGCCGCCCGTGCCGCGCTTTTCGTAGATCGCGGAGACGCGCGCAAACAGCTTGGCATTGAGAAAAATGGCGTCCTGGTGTGCGGCGAGCTTCGGGGCCAGCGCAGTCTTCACGTCCTGCAGGTAAGGATTGGTGTTCGCCCCCGCCACGCCTGCGAATGCCTGCAGCGCACGATCAAGAAGGCGCCCGCTCTTCTCCAGCGGCACGAAGGTATTCTCGAAGGTCGGTGCGGCGGTATTCGCGGCGATGGCCCGCACCTCGGCGAGCTGCTGCCCCATGCCGGCTTCGATCGCGGGCTGATAGTCCGCATCCTTGATCTTGTCGAAGGGCGGTGCGTGAAACGGCAGCGAGCTCTCCGCGTAGAACGGATTCGAGGGCCCGAATCCGCTGTTGGGTCGGTCGGCCGCGGCGGTAAAGGTATCAAGCATGGTGCATGCCGCCAGCAGCAATAGCGCTCTTCGCATTCTCCGTTCCCCTTTTGCCTTCAAGGATCATGTTTGTAGATCGCCCCTTCCTTCATGACGAAGTCGACATGCTCGAGGATGCGAATATCGACCAGCGGATCGCCCTTGACGGCGACGATATCCGCGGATTTTCCGGCGCTGATGGTGCCGAACAATTCGGAGTGGCCTATGAGGTCCGCGGCGTTGACTGTGGCCGATTGAATGGCCTGCATGGGCGTCATCCCGTACTTGACCATGTAGGCGAATTGCCGCGCATTGATGCCGTGCGGGCAGACTCCGGCATCCGTGCCGAAGGTCATCTTCACGCCGGCACGCACTGCTTTGGTGAAATTGCGGCGCTGGATCTCGCCGAGATCCTGGTCGTGCTTGAGGAAATCCGCCGGCGTATCGGCCGCGGCTTGGATGCACTCCTCGTCGTAGATGTCCATGTCCAGGTACGTGCCGTGCTGCTTCGCCAGGGCAATGCCCTCGTCGTCGATCAAGGTCGCGTGCTCGACCGAGGCAACACCGGCGCGGATGGCGTTCTTGATGCCCTCCGCGGCATGGGCATGCGCGGCGACGCGCAGACCGAAGTTCGCGGCCTCTTCCACCGCCGCGCGCAGCTCCTCCGGGGTGAATTCGATCGACTTCGGATTACTTCCATGCGTGAGCACCGCGCCCGTGGACAATACCTTGATGTGATCCGCACCGCGGTGGGCAAGTTCCCGGATCTTCTGGCGCACTTCCCAGGGACTGTTGGCCACGCCGAACTGCATGTCCCAGGGAAGCTGCACATCCGGAGAGAGTCCGGTCATCGCGCCCGCGCCTTCGCTGATCGTGATGTAGGCGCCCGCGACGTACATGCGCGGTCCGATGATGATCCCCTTGGCAATGGCGTCGCGCATGGCGACGTCGTTGAAGGCGCGGTACACGCCCACGTCGCGCACGGTGGTGAACCCCGCGAGCAGGGTGACCCGAGCATTGGGAATCGCCTCGTACGCCGTCTGTGCAGCCGTCTTGCGCAACAGGTCGAGCGGCTCGGCATTTACCGGATCCGCGAGGTGCGTGTGGCAATCGACGAGCCCGGGCAGCACCGTCATGTGCCGACAGGTCGACGACCTGCGCCTCCGGCGGGATTCTCAGCTTCGGGCCCCACCGCCTCGATCTTGGTGCCGCGAATCAGAATCACCTGATCAGTGAGCGTGCGTCCCGACACGACGTCGATGAGATGCCCCGCGCGGATGGCGATCAGCACGGGCGCCGCCGCGGGCGCCGCCGCGGTCGCAGGAGTGGAGTCGGCGCGGCATAGCCCGACGACGAACACGAGCGCGCACATCCACAGAGAATTTCCGGCGAGCCTCGAGTTTCTCATTTGAGCCGGTCGCCCGCCCCGACCGATCGGCGCCGTCTTCAGCTCGCGACCGCCGTCTTCGCCTTGCTCACGGCCTCGATCACCTCGTCGGCCACGTTGCGCGGCACCGGATCGTAGTGCGAGAACTCCATCGTGTACGAGGCGCGTCCGCTGGTCATGCTGCGCAGATGGCCGATGTAGCCGAACATCTCCGACAGCGGCACGGTGGCGACGACGGCGATATTGGTGCCGCGCTCCAGCTGATCGATGATCGAGCCGCGCCGACGATTGATGTCGCCGATCACATCGCCGAGGTAGTCTCCCGGGGACACGGTCTCGACCTTCATGACCGGCTCGAGCAGGATGGGACCGGCCTTGCGGATCGCCTCGCGGAAAGCCGCCTTGGCGGCGATTTCGAAGGTCAGCGCGTTCGAGTCGACGTCGTGGTAGCTGCCGTCGGTCAACGTCGCGCGAAAATCCACCGTCGGATAATGCGCGAGAACGCCGTCTTCCTTCTGCACTTTCAGGCCCTTCTCGACCGAGGGAACGTATTCCTTGGGAACCGAGCCGCCGACGGTCTCGTCGACGAACTCAAAGCCCGTGCCGCGCGGCAGGGGCTCGAAATCGATCCACACTTCGGCGAACTGTCCGGCGCCGCCGGTCTGCTTCTTGTGAACGTACTGCTCGCTCACCTTCTTGGTGATGGTCTCGCGGTAAGCCACCTGCGGCTCGCCCATGGTGCCTTCGACGCCGAACTCCGTGCGCATGCGATCCAGCGTCACCTCGAGATGCAGCTCGCCCATGCCGCGCAGAATGGTCTGTCCGGTCTCGCGATCGGTCTCGAGGTGCAGCGAGGGATCGGCGCGCACCATCTTGCCGAGCGCGATGCCGAACTTCTCCTGCTCCTGCTTGTTCTTGGACTTGACCGACACGCTGATGACGGGGTCCGGGAAGCGCATGCGCTCGAGCACCACCGGGTGCGCCGCATCGCACAGCGTATCGCCGGTTTCGGTATCCGACAGCGACACGAGCGCGATGATGTCGCCCGCGCGCGCCTCCTCGATCGGATTGGCTTCCTTGGCGAACATCTCCACCATGCGGCCGATCTTCTCGCGCTTGCCGCGCGTCGAGTTCTGCACCGAGGCGCCCTTGGTGAGCACGCCGGAGTAGACGCGCACGAAGGTCAGCGCGCCATAGGCGTCGTTGATGACCTTGAACGCGAGCGCCGAGAACGGCTCGTCGTCCGAGCACTTGCGCTCGCCGATCGCTTCGCCGTCGGCGTTCACGGTCTTGATGGCGGCCACGTCGGTCGGCGCCGGCAGATAATCGACCACCGCGTCGAGCACCTGCTGCACGCCCTTGTTCTTATAAGAGGAGCCGCACAGCACCGGCGTGAACGCCGAATTGAGGGTGCCCTTGCGCAGGCAGCTGCGCAGCACGTCCGCGGACGGGTCGACGTTGTCCGTCAGATACGCCTCCATCGCCTCATCGTCCTGTTCGAGGCAGGTATCGATGAGCTCGGTGCGGTACTTGGCGACGTCGGCGAGCATCGCCCGATCGCTCGGTACGGTGATGTGCAGCTTGTCGGCGAGATCGGGGGTGACCTCGAGGACCTGCCACTCGGAGTCCTTGTCGTCGGAATCCCACACCAGCGCCTTCATCTCGACCAGGTCGATCATGCCCTTGAAATTGTCCTCGGAGCCGATCGGCAGCTGCACCGGCAACGGCCGGGCGCCGAGGCGCTTCTTGATCATGTCGACGCAGCGCAAGAAATTCGCGCCGCTGCGGTCCATCTTGTTGACGTAGCAGAACCGCGGGACGTCGTAGTTGTCGGCGAGCCGCCAGTTGGTCTCCGATTGCGGCTCGACGCCCGCGACGCCGTCGAACACCACCACCGCGCCGTCGAGCACGCGCAAGGAGCGGTTCACCTCGATCGTGAAGTCGACGTGTCCCGGGGTGTCGATCAGGTTGATCTTCTTGTCGCGCCAGAAGGCCGACACGGCCGCGCTCTGGATGGTGATACCGCGCTTTTGCTCCTGCTCGAGATAGTCCGTCGTCGTCGAGGTCTTCAGATCCTTGGTGTCGTGGATGTCGATGATCGTGTGCTTACGCCCCGTGTAATACAGGATGCGCTCCGTCGTCGTCGTCTTGCCGGCGTCGACGTGGGCGATGATGCCGATATTGCGGATATCGGAAAGGGGAATCGTACGGGCCATTTCGAGCTTCCATCCATCGAGGGGGTTTAAAGGGCGCAGAGTTTGCCACGTAGCCGGGCATGTGTCGAAAAAATCTCGACATTTCCGTGTTGTGGGCCCGTTTCGGGCCTCGCCTGGGGGGTTTCCCGGGGGCCGGTGGGAGCCTCGTCAACGCAGGTCGGCAACAGCCGTTTTACTGTGGGGGCCGAAGACTCGGTCTCAAGGGTCAAAGCGGCTTTTTTGGAGGCGTGTGAGCTCGCACAGGAAACAAGGTCTGGGAACCCTGCTGGGCGCGGCGCTCCTGGCGATGCCCCCCGCTCTGCTCGAAGCGGCGCCGTCTCTGTTTTCCATTGCGCCGGCGGTGCTTGCGATGCTCCCGGCTCTGCTCTCCGGCTGCGCCGACTCGGCGCACGGCGACGCCGCGCCCGCGAAAACGGCGGCGCTGCCGGCGCTTTCGCGGCTGGACGTGCTTTGGCTGCAGCGGGTCAGTTTCGGGATTAACGGCACGAGCGTCGAGGAGTTGCACCGGCTCGGTCGGGCGCGCTACCTGGACGGTCAGTTGCAAGGCCGCGAGAGCTTGCCGGCGCCCGTCGCCGCCGAGCTCGCCGACCTCGAGATCACGCATTTAGATCCGGTGCGCACGATCGCCGAGGTCAATGCCGCGCGTAAGGCGGCCAACGCGATGCCCGACGGGCCCGACAGAGAGGCGGCCCGTAAGGCGTTCAACGAGCGCGGCAACCGGCTCGCTTACGAGGCCGTGCGCAGCGAGTTGTTGCGAGCGACCTACTCCCCCGATCAGCTCGAGGAGGAAATGGTTTGGTTCTGGCTCAACCATTTCAGCGTGCATCAAGCGAAAGCGGACCTGCGCTGGCTGGTTGCCGATTACACCGATCGGGCGATCCGCCCGCACGCTTTCGGCCGATTCAAGGATCTGGTGCTGGCCACACTCGAGCACCCCGCCATGATGGCCTATCTCGATAACAACCAGAATGCTGCAGGGCATGCGAACGAGAACTACGCCCGGGAGCTCATGGAGCTGCACACGCTCGGCGTCGATGCGGGCTACACCCAGCGGGACGTGCAGCAGCTCGCCCTCGTGCTGACCGGCAGCGGGATTCGCGCCGGCGATCCGCCGCGGCTCAAGCCCGAGCTCGCGAAACTCTACTATCAAAACGGCGCCTTCCAGTTCAACCCGGCACGGCACGACTTCAGCACCAAGGTCGTGCTCGGTCGCACCATCCAGGGTCGCGGATTCGCCGAGGTCGATGAGGCCGTCACCTGGATCGTCAGGCAGCCCGCCTGTGCGCATTTCATCTCGCGCGAGCTTGCCACCTACTTCGTCGCCGACAATCCGCCCCCGCAGCTCGTCGAGCGGATGGCGAAGACGTTCCAGCGCACGGACGGCGATATCGCCGCCGTATTGCGCGAGATGCTCCTCTCTCCCGAGATCAACGCCGCGCTCGGCGGGAAATTCAAGGACCCGACGCGTTTCGTCGTGTCTGCGGTGCGCTTCGCCTACGACGGGCGCATGATCACCAACACCCGCCCCATGTTCAACTGGCTGAACGGCCTTGGGGAAACTCCCTTCGGGCGCGCGACTCCCGACGGCTATCCGCTCAACGAGGCCGCGTGGGCGAGTTCGGGGCAAATGAGCCGGCGCTTCGAGATTGCGCGAGCCATCGGCTCGGGGAGCACCGCCCTGTTCGATTCCGAGGGCGGCGCTGCGGCGGCGGTGGCGGCGCCGGGCTTTCCGCAGCTGTCGAACCGCCTCTATTTCGAGGCGGTCGAGCCGTTCTTGACTGCACGCACGCGCGAGGCGCTTGGCCGCGCCAGCTCGCAGCAGGAATGGAACACGTTCTTGCTGGCCTCGCCGGATTTCAACTATGAGTGAGGTATCCGTATGAAGCGCCGTCAAGTCCTGAAGCTCGGCTGCGCAGCGCTCACGACCGCCGCAATCGCCGGCCGGCTGTATGCCGCGCCCACCAGCGGTCCGCGATTTCTGCTGGTGTTCTTGCGCGGCGGCTACGACTCCCTCAATCTGCTCGTGCCGTACTCGAGCAGCTTCTACTACGAGTCTCGGCCGACGATCGCGATCGCGCGGCCCGATGCCGCCTCGACCAGCGGCGCACTCGCGCTGACCGCCGACTGGGCGCTCGCCCCGGCGGTGCGCGACACCATCGGCTCGCTCTACCAGCAGCGCCAGGTCGCCTTCGTTCCGTTCGCCGGCACGGACGATTTGTCGCGCAGCCACTTCGAGACACAGGACAGCATCGAGCTCGGGCAACCCTTGAACAGCACCCGCGATTACCGCTCCGGTTTTCTCGGCAGACTGGCGGGGACCCTCTCCGGACCCGCGGCCGAACCCATCGCCTTTACGGATGCCCTGCCGCTCGCCTTTGGAGGCTCGAGCACCGTGCCCAATCTTTCGCTCAAGAACGTGGGCAAACCACCCTTCGATGAGAGGCAGGCGCAGATTCTCGACGACATGTACGCCGATCACCATCTGCACACGGTCGTGCGCGAGGGCCTGGATCTGCGACAGGAAGTCGCGCACAAGATGGCCGAGGAAATGAACGCCGCCAACCGCAGCGCCATCAACACCAAGGGCTTCGAGCTCGAGGCCGAGCGAATGGGACGCTTGATGCGGGACAAGTACCGCATCGGCTTCATCGACGTCGGCGGCTGGGACACTCACGTCAATGAAGGCGCTGCGCAAGGGTCGCTGGCCAACAACCTCGCGAGCCTCGGCCGTGGACTGCAAGCCTTCTCCCAGTCGCTCGGCAGCGAGTGGAAAAACACCGTCGTGGTCGTTTTATCGGAGTTCGGCCGCACGTTCCGGGAGAACGGCAACCGCGGCACGGACCACGGCCACGGCACGGTGTACTGGGTGCTCGGGGGCGGGATCAACGGCGGAATGGTCGCCGGCGAGCAGCGCGCCGTGGACCGCGCCGCGTTGCTGCAGGATCGCGACTTTGCGGTGCTCAACGACTACCGGGCAGTCCTCGGCGGGATGTTTCGCACCCTGTGGGGACTGTCGCCCGACCAAAGTGGGCGCATCTTCCCGCAAGTACCCCCCAAAGACCTGAAGCTCGTTTAAGCATCGACTCGAGATGCCCGCGGCGCGCCAACGCGCTATATTGGCCGCCGCCATGACTCCCTTTCCCCGCCGCGTGCTGAAGCAGGGCCTGCTCGCCTGCATCGTGCTCGCATGCGTGCACACCTCGGTGCTCGGTCAAGGCACCGTGACCATTCACGTGCTGAACGACACCACCAATAATCTCGAAGTGACCCTGTACGACCGGAACCTGCGACGGCATCAAATGGTTCTTTCCGGTCAGGTCATCTACGGCAATGCGTCCATCGCGACGACCATCAGCGCGGACTCCTCGGGTCAGGGCCATGTGTCCTGGAAGGCCATCACGACCGATCGGGACATGCGCAAGTGCGGTCACCATGAGAAAGCGGGGCTGAACGACGGCGATACCGTTCATGTGTGGGCCAACGATAGTTGCCATCACTGAGCGCTGACGCGCTCCCGCTTTAGTCCCAACGGAACCGGCCGATAACCCGTACTGCCCAGGGAAGTACGGAATTCTTGCGCTCATGACCCGTGTTGCGATTCGCGGCTTGCTCGTGATCTTGTTCGTGGTTGCCGCGTCCCCGTGCCCCGCGCTGAATCCAACCCTGCTGCCCACTCAATATGTGGCCGACAACTGGCAGATCGCGGACGGCCTGCCGCAGAGCACGGTGCAGGCGCTCGCCCGCACGCCCGACGGCTATCTCTGGATGGGCACACAGGAAGGGCTGACCCGCTTCGACGGCACCCGTTTCACGGTATTCGAGCCCGGTAACGAAAGCGCCATTCCCGACAAGAACATCACTGCGCTGCATGTCGATAAAGCCGGGACGCTCTGGATCGGCACGCGCTTGGGTCTCGCCCTCCTCGAGCACGGCCGCTTCCGTTCAGGACCGCTGAGCGGCGACATCGCTCGAGCCTACATCCGCACCATCGCCGAAGGCCGCGACGGCCACCTCTGGATCGGCACTGACGACATAGGCGTGATCGAGATCGCGGGGGATACGGTCCGGGCCTTCGATGCGTCCGATGGACTCATCGACGTGCGCATCCGCGCCTTGCAGCCGAGCGCCGACGGCGCACTCTGGGTCGGCACCCGGAGCGGCCTGCAGCGCTTCGACGGTCGACGCTTCGAGCCCATTGCCCTGCGCGATGCGCAAACCGCGGAGTCCGTCATGTCGCTGCATGAGGACGCCGACGGTACGCTCTGGGTCGGTACGGGAGCCGGCGCGCTCTATCGGAGCCGCGGCCAGAGCTTCGAGGTCATGGCCAAGGACGGGCAGTTCGGTTCGGCAATACTCGCCATGCTGCGCGATGGCGACGGGAATCTCTGGTTCGCCCCGCACAGCGGAGGCCTGGTGCGTTGGCGCGACGGCGTATTCAGCCGGCTCGCGACCGGCATGTTTGTCAACAGCGATCTGCGCGCCTTGCTGGAGGACAACGAGGGAAGTCTTTGGATCGGCACCTACGGCCTGGGCCTGTTGCGGCTGCATGACGGCAAATTCGTCACGGCGGGAGAGACCGAGGGGCTGTCGGGAGATCTCACCTGGACCATCGTTCCGCGACGTGCGGGCGGCGTGTGGGTCGGCTCGGACGGCGGCCTATCGAGCTATGATGCCGGTGAATTTCGCCACATCGACGGCCCGAGGGGACAGCAGAAGACCCGGGTGCGGTCGATCGTCGAGGATCGAGGCGGCAGCGTCTGGGTGGGCACCGAGGGCGCGGGCCTGTACCGGCTGGATCCGGGCGGCTCGATCCGCCTCTTCAATGTCCACAACGGCCTGTCGGGCGATTCGGTGACGGCCCTCCTCGAGGACCGTGCGGGCCGCATCTGGGTGGGCACGAACGAAGGCCTCGACATGATCGCGCATGACACTGTCGTGTCCATGCAATCCAAGCTCGATGCCTCGACACTTGCCCCGGTGCACCTCCTCTACGAGGACCACGCGGGCAATCTCTGGGTGGCCACCGAAAGCAACGGGCTGTTCGTGGTCGGCGCGACGGCGACGCGACACCTGACGGTGGCAGACGGCCTGCCGAGCGACTGGGTGATCTCCTTACACGAAGATGAGCGCGGCGTCGTCTGGCTCGGTACGACCAATGGCCTCGCAGTCTGGCGCGACAACCGGGTCATCTCGCTGGTGCGTTTCGGCGGTCCGATGCGCGAGACCATCCTGCAAGTGCTCGAGGACGCATCGCATCAGATCTGGTTCACGACCAATAAGGGATTGATGACCGTGCCGCGGGCCGACCTCGATGCGCTCGCCGCCGGAGAGAACTTTTCACCCGCCTATCACATCTACGGTGTCGCCGACGGCCTGCGCTCACCCGAATTCGACGGCGGCAACACATCCGCGGGATGCGTATCGCCCGACGGCCTGCTCTGGTTTCCGGGCGTGCACGGCATCGTGCGCGTCGATCCCGCCCACATTCCGACCAACAGGCAACCGCCGCCCGTGCACATCGAGAAAGTGGCGATCGACAACGCGCCGGTTGCGCTCACCGACGGCATCGCAATCGCCCCCGGTGCACACCAATGGGAATTCGACTACACCGGCCTGAGTCTGCTGATTCCGCAACGCTCGCGGTTCCGCTATCAGCTCGAGGGGTTCGATGCCGGCTGGGTCGATGCAGGCAATCGCCGCACCGCGTTTTACACCCGGCTCGCGCCGGGCACCTATACCTTCAGGGTCACCGCCAGCAACAACGACGGCGTGTGGAGCGCGCCTGGAGCGAGCTTTCGATTCACGCTCAAGCCGCATCTGTATCAAACCGCCTGGTTCTGGGCGCTCTGCGTCCTGAGTGTCGTGCTCGCGGCCGCGGCGCTCTACCGGTTGCGGGTGGATCGCTTACGCGGCCTCGCCGGCGCGCTCGGCGAGCAAGTGGCGCTGCGCACACGCGACCTCGAGTCGGCCAATGCCGAGCTGCGGCAAGCCAAGGAGCGCGCCGAGCTCGCCGTGGAAGCCAAGTCGCAGTTCCTGGCGAACATGAGCCACGAGATCCGCACGCCCATGAACGGCGTCATCGGCATGACGGACCTGCTGCTCGAGACCGGGCTCGACCGCACGCAGCGCGATTACACGGAAACCATTCGCGACAGCGCCGCGAGCCTTCTCACCATCATCAACGACATCCTGGACTTCTCGAAGATCGAGGCCGGCAGGCTCGACCTCGAGCGGATCGACATGGATCTGCGGCAGACCGTCGCGGACGTCGGACATCTACTCGCGTTTCAAGCGCATGCCAAGGGACTCGAGTTGATCACGAACATCGACCCGCAGCTTCCCGATTGGGTGATCGGCGATCCCAGCCGGGTGCGTCAGGTGTTGCTGAATCTCGGCAGCAACGCGATCAAATTCACGCGTGACGGTGAGGTCTCGATCGACCTGCGGCTGACCTCGAAGGACGCCTCGGGAATGTCGGTGCGCTGCGAGGTTCGTGATACGGGCATCGGCATTCCGCAGGAAAGGCTGGAGTCCTTGTTCCAGCCGTTCTGCCAGCTCGATGCCTCCACCACACGGCACTACGGAGGCACCGGCTTGGGCCTCTCGATCGTGCGCCGGCTGGTCGAGCTCATGGGCGGCGAAACCGGGGTCACGAGTGCCACGGGGCAAGGCTCGGTATTTTGGTTCAGCGCCCGTTTTGGCATTTCCTCGAAGCAGGAGGCGGTCTCGGAGATCGACGCGCGGATCCTCGCGAATCGCCGCGTGCTCATCGTCGACGACAATGCCACGAACCGCAAGGTGCTGAGCAGCCAGCTCACGCACCTCGGCATGCGCCCGACTTGCGTCGACAGCGCGCGGGCCGCGCTCGACACGCTCGACGCCGAGCCCGGCGACACGCAATTCGAGCTCGCCGTGCTCGACTACATGATGCCCGGGTGCGACGGCCTCGAGCTCGGCCGGCGCATTGCGCAGGATCCGCGATTCGCGCTCGTGCGGCTCGTCCTCCTGACGTCGGCCGGGCGAATGCACAGCGCCGAGACCCTGGCGAACCTCGGCTTTGCCGCTTATCTACTCAAGCCCGTGACGCATCGCGAGCTGCGGGACTGCCTGCGCCGCGTCATGTCCGCAGGGGCCTCGAAGTGGCACGAGTTCACACAGCCCGTCGTCGCCGCACCGCGACCGCTCGGCGGCACGACACCCCTGCGCATCTTGTTAGCCGAAGACAATCCGGTGAACCAGAAGGTGGCGCGCGGCGCTTTGGAGAAAATGCGCTGCACCGTGGACATCGTCAACAACGGCGCCGAGGCCGTCGATGCGTGGAGCACGCGGCAGTACGATCTCATCCTCATGGACTGCCAAATGCCCGTCATGGACGGCTATGAGGCGACGCGGACCATCCGCGCGCGCGAGCAAGCCGGCCGGCGCATTCCGATTCTCGCCCTCACCGCCGACGCCATGAGCGGGGCGGAACAGGACTGTCTCGCCGCCGGGATGGACGGCTATCTGACCAAACCGCTCGACCGACGGCGTCTCGCCGAGTCCATCGAGCGATTTCTCGGCAGCGCGGGATCCGCGCCAACACCTGAGGTGCTTTCCGCGGCAACGCCGGGCGACGCCTCGCCGCCCGTCGACTGGGAGCAATTCGTGTCGATCACCGACGGCGATGTGGAATTTGCGCAGCAACTGGTGCAGCTGTTCATCGACTCGGGTGATGCGGCGCTCGCGCAGATCCGTGATGCTCTCGACCGCGAGGATTGGTCGGCGGTCGGCCGCGCCGCGCACTCCTTCAAAGGCTCGAGCGCCAATATCCACGCGCAGGCAGCGAGCGCTGCGGCCGCGCGCCTGGAGCAAGCCGCGCGCGCCGGCGAAGTCGAGCATCTGCCCAAGCTCGAGGAGGAGCTGCGCCGCGAGGCGCGCCGCGCCACGGACTATCTGCGCACACGCTCTGCCTGAGCGCGCAGCGCCTCAGGGGCCTCGCGGCGCGAGATTGAATTCCTCGCTGCGGACCGCCGGCAGAGGATCGTGATTGGTGGCCACATCCGAATGGCTGGCCGACAGCCGATTCATGAGCGGCAGCATGGCGATCGCGATGGCCGTACAGCCGATACCGGCGAAGCCGAGCTTGTTGAACAGGCTCGTGTAGATGGCGAGCGACTCGAGGGGATCGGTGAGTCCAGCGGGAATATGGGCCAGATTGGCAACCACGCTGCCGAGGTATTGCGACAGGCCCGATGCCACGAAGTAAGCACCCATCATGAATCCCGCCCATCCGTGCCGGCACGTAACGGGCGATCATGGCGAGTCCGAGGCCGCTCACGAGCAGCTCCCCCAACGAATATAGACCGTAGCCCCACACCATGATCCAGGAGGAGACTTTGCCGGCGACGGCCCAGTGAGCGCCGACGCCGTAGATGAAAAAGCCGACGGCGACCGCCGAGAAGCCCCAGGCGAACTTCACCGCGATGGAGGGATCCTTGCCGACGCGACCGAGCGAGTTGTAGATGAAGACCAGCACCGGGCTCAAGAGCACGATCCAGATCGAGTTCAGATTCTGATACTGCTCCGGAATCCAGGTGAACAAGTGCCAGCCGAACAGCCTGAAATCGAGGTTCACGTTGTTCTGCGCGAACAGATTGAGCGACGTGGACATCTGCTGATAGAAAATGAAGAAGAACACGGTCTCGACCACGAGCACCAGCGCCGCGATCAACCCGGCGCGCTCGTCGCGATGGCTGATGCGGATCAGATTGACGAAAATCCCGAGCACCACCGCGCCCGCGGCATACACGCAAACCCGTGCCACCTCGATGCTCTGCAGGATGAGGACGGAGATGATCACCATGACCAGCGAGCCGACCACGGCGCCGGCGAGCCGCTTGAGCTTCACGGGTGCCGCGTCCGCCGGCGATCCGACGTGGGCGAGCGCGCGGCGCATCAGAAAGTAGTTCATCATGCCGAGCACCAGGCCGATCGAGCAGACGCCGAAGGCCGTGTGCCAGCCCGCCGAGTCTCCGTACTTCGCGCCGACGTAGTCGCGGATCCAGGGCGTGAGAGTCATCGAGATCATCGAGCCGATGTTGACGGCCATGTAGTACATCGTGAAGGCGCTGTCGATTTTGGTTTCGTCGCCCTCGTAGATCTTGCGCACCAGATTGCCGGCGTTGGGCTTGAAGAAGCCGTTGCCGACGATGATGACGCCGAGCGCGCCGTATAGAAAAAACGCGTTGTTGGTAGGCAGCCAGAGCAGCGCGTAGCCGACCGCCAGCACGGCCGCACCGATCGTCATGGTGCGCCGCGTGCCGAGCAGTTTGTCGCCGACCCAGCCGCCGATCGCGGGTGTCGCATAGATGAGCGCCGCCGCGGCGCCCCAGACCAGATTGGCCCGGGTGTCGACGAAGCCCAGCTTTTTCATCATGTAGGTGACCATGAGCACCTGCATGCCGTAAAAGCCGAAGCGCTCCCACATCTCGATCATGAAGACCGTGCTGAAGGATCGCGTCTGCGAAACCGTCGAATTCTGTGTTGTCATGGTGTCCATTCCCCGCAAAGTGGCCGAGAGCCTAGCAAACACCAGCCCATTTTTGTGGGCTAGTACGCGAGCGCGACTCCATCGGCCCGCATTTCGCTTGCGGCGGCATATACGCGCTCGCCGCCGCAGAGGCGATGCTCGATGCACTGGTAGCGCCCGAACGCGCCGTCCGACGGGCCGATCGGCCAGCCGAGGCCGGCGAGCGCGCGCCGCGAGCGCTCGGGAACGCCGCTCTCCAGGTGCAGCCTGCCGAGCTCGCCGAAGTCCCGCCTCGTCCTCGCCCATGCGTTGCGAGCGAGCCGACGTGATGCCAGCGAGGACTGTCGCCGGCCGCCTGCACGTCCAGCCCGAAGTCGACGCGGTTGACGACGATCTGGGTCTGGCCCTGGGGCTGCATGTCGGCGCCCATGACGCCGAAGCTCATCCAGGGGCGGCCGTCTCTCGCGGCAAAGCCGGGAATGATGGTGTGAAACGGCCGCTTGCCGGGTTGATACAGGTTCGGATGGCCGTCCTCGAGCGCGAACATCTGCCCGCGATCCTGGAACATGAAGCCGAGTCCGTCGGCGACGAGCCCCGAGCCCATGCCGCGGTAATTCGACTGGATCATCGACACCATCATGCCGCTCGAGTCCGCAACGGTGAGATAAGTGGTATCCCCCGCCGCCGGCGGCTCGCCCGCCGCAACCTGGCTGCAGGATGCGATCGGGCCGAATGAGCTTCGCGCGCTCGGCGGCGTAGGCCTTGGAGCTCGAGCCACTCGACCGGAATCTTCGAAAAGTGCGGATCGGCGTAGAAGCGGGCGCGGTCCTCGTAGGCGAGACGCTTGGCCTCGGCCTGCACGTGGATCGAGGCGGCCGACTGGAAGCCCATCGCGCGCAGGTCGAAATGTTCCAGGATGTTCAGCATCTGCAGCGTCGCGAGCCCCTGGGTGTTCGCGCCCATGGCGTAGACATCGACCCCTCGATACGAAGTCACGAGCGGCTCGACCCACTCGGCGTGCTGATCGCGCAGATCCTCGCAGCTCAGCCACCCGCCGATCCGCTTGAAGTACGCATCGATGGTGCGCGCGATGGGCCCGTCGTAGAAAACCTCGCGCCCGCCCGCGGCAATCGCAGCGGTAGGTGCGCGCGAGATCCGGGTTACGAAAGATATCCCCGATCTGCGGCGCGCTGTCCGCGCGGTGCATAGGTGCGCATTGCGTTGGTCGACATTCCTCCACGCCCGAGCCGGGCTGGCGAAACAGTCTCGAGATCCCGCTTGAAGTGGTAGCCGATGATCTGCGGTACCGGCACGCCGGCCTCGCAAAAGTGAATGGCGGCATCGAAGAGCGACTTCCATTTGAGAACGCCGTGCCGGCGATGCAGCGTCCACCAAGCATCCAGCGCGCCGGGCGTCGACACCGAGATCGCTCCATAAGGCGGGAATGACACCGCCGCGCGCGCGCGAGCGCACCGTCTCGAGACTCAAGCGCGCGCGGCGAGCGGCCGGAGCCGGCGAGGCCCGTGAGCTTCGCGCGCGCCGGGATCCCACACGAGCGCGTAGCAATCGCCGCCGAGTCCCGACCCGGTGGGCTCCAGAAATCCGAGACACGCGGCCGCCGCGATCGCCGCATCGGCCGCACATCCGCCGCGCTTCAGCGTCTCGATCGCGGTCAACGTCGCGAGCGGATGCGACGTCCCGGCGGCGCCCGAGCGCCCGAGGGCCGCCGAGCGCGACGCGAAGCTCGCACCCGGCCGGACGATCTCCCGCACGCACGTCGAAACGTTCGAAGCGCTCGGCGCCCGGCGAGCTGATATTCGATCATGCGAGGACATCAACGCGAGCCCGTTATGTTCATTGCCGCCTCAACGCCGAGCATGTGTGCGCGCGCCACGAATTGAACATAGTCGCGCGCCATTGAACATCTGAATTGAACATGTTGCGCCCGCATTTGAGGGAAAACCCTCAGCGCTCGCGCGGCGCGCGAATGCCGGTGTGATTGTGTGAAGCGGTTAACGACGCGCGCCTGCCTCGCGGCATAAGTTGGAGCTCTCATTCGACGACCGACGGACTCGGCGGCTGCCGTTTCTTGGGGTGGATAGCAATGCAACTCGTCCATCGTTCAGTCCTCATCGGCGCAGCGGCACTCGTGCTTCTGTCGGGCTGCGATTTCTCCTCACCCTGGGGCAGCAGCAGCGGCGGCTCAGAGTACGGCGCAACCGGCGGATCCGGCAATACCGGCGGCGGTACGGGCACCGGCGGCACGGGCGGCGGCGGTACCGGACCCGTCGGCGGCGTGGGCGGCGAAGGCGGTACGCAAGGCACCGACGACACGGTGATTGCCGCGCCGAGCACCTCGCCCGTGTCGGTGGCCGTAGGCGCCAGTCAGACCGTCAGCGTGACGTTCAACTCGAGCGACGGACTCGCGATCACGGGCTTCGGCATTTCCGGAAGCCTCGGCACGCTGCCGGCGGGCTGGAGCGGTCCGAGAACCTTCACCTGTCCGCTGGTCGCGACCGGTAGCGGCTGCGTTCTGAACCTCACCTACGCGCCCACCGCGACCGATTCGGGCACGGTCACGCTCACGTACATCTACGTCGACAATGCCGGCCTGTCGAAAGTGCCCGGCGGCACGATCACGTTCCCCTATCAGGCCATTGCCGCCAACAACGTGGTGGCCACGGCCTCTCCCTTCCGGTCAGGTCAACGCAGCCGTCGGCGCGCATGCAATCCGTGAGCGTCACCTTCACGACCGATAGCGGCAATGCGACCTTGGACGATGCCGCCAGCAACTTGAGTGTCAGTACCGATCTCACCAGTCTGCCGCCCGGCTGGAGCAGCGCGGCGTCGAGCTTTTCGTGCGCGCTGCGTGACCTCGGGCAACGGCTGTCAATTGATGCTTCAGTTATGCGCCGACCGCGAGTGGCGGCGGCACGCTCACGTTGAGCTACGGGTATACGGACGACACCGGAGCGAGCCGCACGGGCGAGATCCAGATTCCGTACTCGACCACGGCGGCCGGTACGGTCACCGGTACCGCCTCGCCCGCCGGACAGATCACGGCGGCTATCAAGGGCGGCAGCCAATCGGTCGCGGTCACGTTCGACACGGACGACGGCAAGACGGCCTCCAAATTTCTCGTGACGACCGCTTTGGGCTCGCTGCCGGCGGGCTGGCACAGCGCGGCGGGCAGCTTCCAGTGCGCCAGCGTGAGCACAGGCAATGGCTGTCAATTGATGCTGACCTATGCGCCGACCGTGCTCGGCAACGGCACACTCACGTTGAACTACGCGTACGATGACGATACCGGCGTGGCGCAGACGGGCACGCTCGACTTGCCCTACGAAGCGACCACGAACGACAACGTGACCGCCACGCCCTCACCGACCGGCCAGATCAACGCGGTCGTCGGCAGTGGAACCCAGCCCGTCACCGTGGTGTTCACGACCGACGACGGGCGCCTCGCCACGGATCTGCAGGTCACGAGCGGCCTCGCCACCCTGCCGGCCGGCTGGACCAGCAGTGCGAACCCATTTGCGTGCACGACCTTGAGCAGCGGCAACGGCTGTCAGCTCACGCTTAACTTTAGCCCCTTGGCTGCGGCCAGCGGCACGGTCACGCTGAACTACAGCTACAAGAACAATGCGAACCAGACGAAGACGGGCTCGCTCGCCATTCTCTATCGTGCAACCACCGACGACACGATCGCCGGCACGCCCAGCCCGAGCTCCTCGCTTGCCGTGATCACGGGCACGAGCACCCCGGTGACGGTGAGCTTCGCGACCGACGACGGTTATCCTGCGAGCGATCTGACGATCACGTCCGGATTGAGCGCGCTGCCCGCCGGCTGGTCGAGCTCCGCAACCACCTTCAGCTGCGCGACGGTGAGCGACGGCACGGTCTGCCAGTTGCCGCTCGACTTATGCACCGACCGCGGTCGGCAGCGGCACGCTCCCGCTCGGCTTCAGCTACACGAACGATGCGGGATACGCGAAGACCGGCACGGTGAGCATCATGTATCGGGCCAACTCCGACGATACCGTCGGCGCAAGCGTGAGCCCGGCCCCGAGCCGTCGCCAGCGTCTCAGCGGGTATCCCAGTGGGCGTGACCGTGACCTTCGCGAGCAGCGACGGCGCTCCGGCGGGCCCTTTGTCGGTAACTGGCTCCCTGCCCACCGGCTGGACTATTTCCGGCGAGCTCTAACTGCGCCACGGTGAGCAACGGCACGGTTTGTCAGATCGACCTGAGCTATTTGCCGACGACGGCCACGGGACCCGGCAGCTTTCAATTGAACTACGCCTACACGAACAACGCAGGCACCAGCGGCAAGACGGGTACCGTGACCGTGAGTTACACCGCGAACCCGTAAGGTCGACCGCGGATCCGCCGGGCCACCGCGAGTCGCTCGCGGGAGCGGCGCCGCCCGTCAGCGCGGCATCGGCTGAACCGGCACTTCGATGTAGCTGTCGTTGAACCAGCGGACCTTGAGCGGCACTTTGCCGTCGGCCATCGACTCATCGCTCACGTCCCCCCCGGTCCCGTAATTTATTTCGCGGTCGGGACGCTTGCTGACGCGCAACACCATCACCAGCCGGCTGCCCTGCTCGAGCTGACGGCTGGTCATTCTTTCGCTGGTGAACGCAACCTGCTGACGCTCGCCCGCTTTCAGCAGATGCCGATGGACGCGGTCCGCCGCGTAGCTCAGCGCGCAGCTCATCGGCCGGATTGAAAAGCCGCAAGTACTCACCGCTCGACCTGAGCTCGTACATCGCGACGTCCAGATCCATGTCCATCTTGTTCACCACGAAGTCGAGGTGCCCCGCGATGAGACCGCTCATTCGAGTCGCCTTCGGCAGCGGATCGCTTTGATAGAGCACGGCGTCGTGCGTGACCAGGCTTCTGGTGATCAAATCGGTGGGCGGCAGCCAGCCCGCATCCGAGCGATCCTTGAAACGGATCGTCTGAGCGGTCGCCGCGAGCTTTGGGTTCTTGCGTCTCGATAGCCGGTGGCTCGCGCTGGACCCCGAGGCATCCAGATAGTACCGCTGCGAGCCCGCAGCCAGCGCCTCGAAAGACGGCGCATGCTGCCATTCGTTGGCACCCATGACCTCGTAATTGATGCGCCCGCTCAATTGCGCGGGCAGCGCGGCGCCTTTCAGAGCGTGATCGAGCCACTGATAGCGAAGCTCGCGCAAATCGACGCGGGCGACCGGATCGATCGCATAGTCGCGCAGCACGGGCGAGGTCAACGAGCCATGCTGAATGACGTTGTCGTCATAAGGGCCGATCAGCAAGGTGTGATCGGCGTGCGGGTTGTAGCGTTGGTGCTGCGAGAAGTAATAGAGCGCCGCGGGCTCGCCTTCGTCGAAATAGCCCGTCGTCGTGAGAATCGGGATGTCGAGGTGCGCGAATTGCTCGCGGAACGGGACCATCGTCTGCCAGAACCGATCGTAGCTCGGGTGATTCAGCCAGCGGATGAAGATCGGGTTGGGCCTGCCGAAGATGCTGCCCAAGGTCCCGAAAAGGACGCCCGCTGCGGTACCACTTCTCGTTGAGCGCACGCCACACGCCGTCATCCGCGAAGCCGGCATCGAGCGAGGGATTCGTATTGGTCACTTGCAACGACCAGCGATACGCCGAATTCTCGAATATGCCCCCGACCATCGGCCTATCGATGCCCGGAGCGATGGGCGCGGAAGTTGCGATCGCCTTGAGCGGCGCCGGCGGATGCGCAGCCGCGGCCCAGGCAGTGAAGCCTGAGTATCCCTCTCCGACCATCGCCACACGTCCATCGCTCCACGGCTGCTTGGCGATCCAGAGGATGATCGCGCGTGCCTCCTCGCCGTCGTGTTGATACGGCACGAAAGGGATGATGCGGCTATTCTCCATGTAGGCGGCGACGCCGGCGTAGCCGTGTGCCGCATACTCCTTGGAGAAATTTCGCGACGGATCGATCGCAAGCTCGAGCAACGCCGCGAGCGGTCCCGCGGCGCTCTTCGGCCGAGTCACCCGCACGTGGAGGGTCGGCCGCCACGGCATCGGAATGAGGACTTCGTCATCGCTCACGTAACGTCGGGCGTCGTCCTTGGCCTCGAGCGAGGCCACCAGCGGAGAGAAGGACCGATAAGCTTCATAAGCGAGATACGCCCAGAGGAGCTTCACGGCGTCGTCCTCGCCGATAGTGTCGATCGGGCGCTGCCGGGCGAGCAGCGTCTGAAAATCGTCATGCGCCTCTTGCGGTGAAGCCTGCAGCCACTCCTGCACCGCATAGACATCATGGTCGCTCATGCGCGAGATGGTCTCCTCGTAGGTCCTCTCAAACGCATCGTTGAACGCGAGATGATCTTCCGTCTCGAGCGATTTAGCGTGCGCGTAGACGTCATACATCGTTCCCCGGCCGACCGGCCGGCCGGAGTCGACGCTTCGGCGCCGCTCGCGCAATGACTCGCGCGTGGCATCCGCGGCCACGTAGTCGCCCGCCACCATCTGCAAGGCCGAGAGATTTGCCAGGTAGCGATCCTGGTCGGGCTCCTGATACACCGGGAGCAGCCGTTCGGCGAGATCGCGCATGATGCGCGGCGTCGCGGGGTCGTTCGCGGCAGCGGGCGCCTGGAATTCCAGACTCTGCGCGATGGCCCACTCCGGACCAAGGACCGCGAGCAACAGCGCCGCGAGGCGGCAGAAGACGCGTCTCATGGCCCCGGCTCCTTCGACGTCGACGCCGTGACTGCGTCGCGCGGCGCCTTGACCAGGTGGGCGACCGTCGAGAACAGCGAATGGGCCTCGCCGGGTCCGCCAATGTGGATGACGCCCGTCTGCGCGAGCTCCTTGGTGAACACGTCCATCACCAGCTCGAGCACATCGTCGTCGAGCGTGCCGAAAGTGCCGTCGATCAGCACCCAGGGGGGGTTCTGCAAGAGAATGCGCGCGAATACCAGGCAGAGCTGCTCGTCCTGGCTGAGCTCGCGGTCCCAGCGGTGCGTCTCGTCGAGCAGCCGCACGAGTCGTTCGACGCCCAGCCTGTAGAGCACGCGCGCGTAGGCGGGCTGGCCGAAGCTATCCGTCTTGAGCGGGTACGCGAGCACTTCGCGCAACGTGCCGCGCGGTAGATAGGGGGTGCCGCGCGGCAAGTAGAAGATCTGTTCTCCCTGCGGACGAACAACTTGACCGCTCCCCCAGGGCCATAATCCGGCGAGCGCACGGAAAAGCTGTGTCTTGCCCGTGCCGGGGGCGCCAAGAATCAAAGCGCGCTCGCCCGCCGTCACGACGATGCGCGGCTCGCGCAGGCGATCGGCGTTCGCCGAGGAAACGATCTGCAGATCCTCGATGGTGATCGCGCCCGCGGGACCTTCCGCATAGCTGATCCGGCCCTCGAAGCCGCGCGGCTCCCCGATGCCGATAAGCGCCTGGCGAAAGCTCGCGACCCGCAGCAAGGTCGCGCGCCAATCGGCGATGGCGCTGAAGTTGTCGATGAACCAGCGCAGCGAGGACTGTGCCTGCGTGAATGCGCCCGCCGCCATCATCAGGCCGCCGAAGGATATCTTCCCCATGAAATAAAGCGGCGCGGCGACCAGGATGGGCGCGACGATGGTGACCCAGCCGAAGCCTGCCGTCACCCAAGTGAGATTGGTGTGGCCCCAGACGAGGCGCCGGGTGGCGGCGAGCACGCTTTCGAGGTTGAGCTCGATGCGGCGCTTCTCATCCGCCTCTCCTTGCGCGAGCGAGATCGCATCGACGTGCTCGTTGACGCGCACCAGCGAGAATCGCAGATCCGCCTCGCGCGCATAGCGCTCGGCATTGCGGCTGATCAGGCCGTGTCCCACCCAGTAGCTCATGAGCGAGCCCGCGCTCGCGTAGATGATCGCGGCCCACAGCATGAATCCGGGGACGGCATAGTCCTGATCGCCGATACGGAAGCTAAACCCGCTCGACAGACCCCACAGCACGCCGGCGAAAGTTGCGAACAGGATGGTCGCCTGCAAGAGCCCGATGCCGAGATCGGCCGAGAGCTCGGTGAGATGCCGTGCATCCTCGTGCATTCGCTGATCGGGATTCACGCCGATGGCTCCCGCATTGGCGAGCCAGAATGCGCGCCGCGGCTGCATCCAGTCGCCGAGCAGGCTGTGCACCAGGCCTTCGCGGAGCTTCAGCTCGAGCGTCTCCACCAGCCAGCGCTGCAGCACGTTGAGCACGAGCAAGAATCCGGCGATCACGAAGAACACGCCCAGCTGGAACAGGAACTCTCGCAGGTCGCGGCGCGACATCGCGTCGAAGAACGGCTTGTTCCAGCGGTTGAGGCGGATCTGCCCATAGGCGGTCGTCGCCACCACCGCGACCAGCACGACGATCAGGATCACCAGGGTCCTGCCGGCCGGTGAGGCGAAAATCGCGCGCGACAGCGAGCCGGCTTGATGCAACAAGCCGGTGTGGCCGGTATCGCTTTCCGCGTCGCTTGAGTCCCTGGTGGCGCGCTTCTTCACGCCCGGGACTGTGCCACGGTTTGGGTACCTTAGGATACCGGGCCGGCTCAAGTTACGACGCAGATCACTTCGGCGGGCGTATGAGTAACGGTCACGGAGTCGCCGGCGGTGGGCGCGACAGCGGTGCCATTGACCAGAGCGCTGTGCAACGGCGCGCCGAGCGGCGGCCGGAGAATCAGCGGCGCATCGATTTTCGTTGCGATGTCGAAGCGCACCGTCCGCGCGTCGAGCCGCCGCAACGAATAGCTCAAGGCGCCGTAGAGCGTCGGCATTGACTTGACCTCGACGCCCGCGCCCTCGAGCCATTCCGCCGAGAGTCCCGCCGCAAGCACGAGGCTGCGCCGCGCCTCGATCTCGTAGGCGAACAGGCTCCGCACGGCGAGAACGTACTCGGCGGCGATCCATGTATGCGGCAAATCGCCGACGTGCGCGGGCGCCTTGTGGTCGCGCCAGGCGATCTCGGGCCATTGATTCCACGGCGGCGGCCGGCGGTCCGACAAAAAGAAACGCAGCAGCTCGAGTGCCGCCTCGCGCCGCCCGAGCCGTACCAGAGCGCCGATGATGCGGATCTCGTACGGCGTGTAGTTGGGCGCCGCGACCTCGCCCGAGCGCTTCGCTCGCCAATCGGTGAGGTACTTGTCGAACGTGCGCTCGACGGCGGCACGATCGAGACCGTCCGGCACGTCGAAGAGGTAGATTGCGTTCGCCGTGGCCGTCGGATCGAAGTCCGCCCATTCGACGCTGCCCGGTATGAAATCGAAGCCGCGGCGCGCGCGCGTGGACTCGATGGACGCGAACAGCGATCGCGCGAGGCGCGCGGCAAGCGCCGTCGCTTGCGCGGCGGCGTCGTTCCGGCCGAGCACGCGCGCCAGGTCGGCCGCATCGCGCACGCCGCGCAGCGCCCAGAAATCGTCCCAATACGAATGCACGGGCTGCGCGAGATAGCCCTCGTGACTCACCGAAATCGGCAAGAGACCGTCATCTTCCAGCAAGCCCTCGATGCATCTCACGGCGCGCTCGACGAACATCCAGGTGTCCTCGAGCAGGGTCTTGTCCCCCGTGAAGCGGTAATGATCGGCGATGAGCGCGATCAGCTCGCCGTGACTGTCGTGCTCGACCAGCCAGTCCGGGCCGTGGGCATCGACGCAGCACGGCACGAAGCCGTCGGCGCGCTGATACGGCGCGTACCAGCGAATGAACTCCGCGACCTCCTCGGCATGTCCCATGCGCAGCAACGCGGCGCTCATCATCGCGCCGTCCCTGATCCAGGAGCGCGTGTAGCGGCGCGGCCCGGGCTGCAAAGCCGCGACCGGAGCGAGTGACGAGGATATGAGCTCGTCGCCGTGAGCGCGGCTTCCACGGCGGAGGTACACCAGCCGCTGCCCGACCATTGCTCCACTCTGATCCGGGACTTCCAATCGAAGACGGTCTCGTTCGGCGCTGCACGCGCCTCGGCGGGCCGGCATTCGAGGATCCGCTCGCCGCTCTGTTGCGGCTCGACGCTGCAGGCGAACTCGAACGCGCCCGAGGCGAAGCCGAACGCATCCTGCACGTCGCTCCGGCCCGGCAGCACACCCGCCGGCGAGGCTTGCCGCGATGGGGCCCTCGTCGAAGGCCATCGCGCCGAAGCCGCTCGGCGCGCTCGTCGGGACGATGCAGCTGCGCTCGTCGACGCGCAGGCTCGCGCCGTCCCAGGCTGAGATGCTGCACGCGGCTGACGCCGCCGACGTCGCGAAAGCTCTGCCACGGCGGCGTCACCTGGAAGGGGCGCAGCAGCACGAACAAACGGAAGGCCATGACGCCCTGCGAGCGGTTCTCCAGCCGGTAGCGCACGCGCAATGTCGCCGCTCACGGTGGTCTCGGCCGTCGATCGACAGGCGCCAGTCGCGCACCTCCCAGGTCGAAGTCGGCACCGGCATCCAGCGATCCTCGAGCGACTGCTGCGCCTCGACGTCGGCCCACGTGAACAACCGGCCCCCGACGAGCAGCATCGGCTCGAAGGAGAACGAAGCCTTGCGCACCTCCACCATGCCGTCCGTATTCATGAGCGCGCACTCGGTGCCGTGCGAAGTGCCGATGGGCGTCCATTCGCTCTGCTCGCGATGCAGCCAGCGCGGATGCCAGCCGCGCGTCTCGGCCGCCGCGACGGCGTACCAGAAGGCCTCGATCGAGCGCGAGAACTCGAAGGGCTCGAGCTTGAGCGAGGCGCCCGCGCAGGGCGGCTCGATCTCGAGGCGCACGAAGCGCGTGCGCAAGCCCCGGCAGATAGACGTAAGCTGCGCTTGCCCCCTGCGTGCGCCGCCGCGTACACGGTTTTCCAGCGTTTGCCGGTCGAGCGAGGCGCGCACGCGAAAGCCGTTCGCCGGTGCCTGCTCGAGCCACTCGACGATGAGCCCGCCGAGGGTGCGCGGCGCGGTGCAGTCGATGGCTGATCCAGGGCTTTCGGTCCTCGCGCCGTGGCTTCCAACCGCGTCCCATGAGGCCTTGCTCGGCGTCGAATCCGGGCTGCGCGCTCGAGGAATGCGCGACGCGGCGGCTGCGACGGCGTGAGATCGCACACCTCGAGGCCGCCGATGAGAACGCTGCCCGCGCCGCCCTCGCCCGCCACGATGGCGATCTCGATGAAGCCGAGCTGCGATATGGCGGCGCCGCTCGAAGGACCCCACGCAAAATCGATGTCCCGGCTCTGCACCACGAACCGCTTCCAGCGCTGCGGGAGCTTCAGGTCCTTGAGCACGTGCCGCCAGACGTTCTGCCCGCTCGGGTCGATCAGCTTGAGCTCGAGATTGTTGACCGCGCCGCGCCCGCGCAGCCGGAATTGCACGGCGTACTCGGCCGGCATGGTGCGCGCGACGGCGCGGCGCGCGACGACGAAGCCCTTGCCGCCCTTGAAGTCGAAGTCCATGCGCAGCGCCGGACCCGCCGCGGACGCCGCCGTGGTGAGCACGAGCTCCGCGTTGCCGGAGGCGGTGGGCTGCCATTCCGTGAGGGGCACGGAAACGGCGCTGCCGGCCACTAGGAGCCTGTCCAGTTCAGAGCGAAACTCCTAGGCCGCGCTGCCCATGTCGACGAGTTGAATGCGCCGATCCGCCGCGGCCGATTCGAAGTCGTCGCAGAGAATGGTGAGCTCCTGCTTGTTCTGTGCGCTGACCGCTCTGATCAAGCAAGCCCGGTTGCGGCCGCGCCGCTTGGCCTCGTAGAGCGCCTTGTCGATGAGGCCGATCGCGCTCTCGAGCGAGATCTCCATCTCCGAGCCCGGCCATCGGAAAGCACGCGTAGCCGATGGAAATCGTGCACTTGATCGCCTGCCCGTTCCAGAGCACGGGATCGCGCCGCACGGCATGCAGCAGCCTTTCCACGGTTCGATCCGCCTGCTCGGGCGTGATCGGGATCGAGCACGGCGAGAAATTCCTCTCCGCCCCAGCGCACGAGCTTGTCGCTCTCCCGCAGGGCGGCCGACAGGCGATGGCTCACGGTCGCGAGCACCGCGTCGCCCGCCGGGTGTCCCTGCGTGTCGTTGATGCGCTTGAAGTGATCGAGATCGGCGAGCAGCACGCAGCCGCCGACCGGGTGCGCGCCCTCCACGCTCAGAACGTGCTCGTTGAAATAGCGCCGGTTGCGCAGGCCCGTCAGCGCATCGCGCTCGCTGTTGAAGCGCAGCCGGTCGTTCGCCTTGCGCACGCGGGCGAATGCCCATACGAGGGCCGCGCAGATGCAGGTCACGAACAAGGCGCCCGCGAGGATGAATTGCTGGCGCAGCGTCTGGGTGCGCATTTCCGCGGCTTTGAGCGCGTTGTCCCGCCGCAGCAGCTCGAGCTCGCGCGCCCGCCGCTCGTCGTCGAACTTTGCCGAAAGCTCGAGAAATGCGCGCTGGCGCGCGCTGGTCATGATCTTCGAGCCCATCTCGTCGTAGCGATGGTAGACCTGGATCGCCATCATCAGATAGCCGGCGCGCTCCAGCGCGTTGGCGTACTCGCGCAGCAGATCCTGCGCATCGAGGAGATTGTCGCCCGCGACGGCTTCCGCGATCGCGCCCTCCGCCAGCTTCTCGCCGGCCTTGATGTCGCCGAGGCCGATGTAGGCCAGGCCTTCGTTGAAGGAGGCGATCGTCGTTTCGCCCGCGGTCAGCACTTCGTCGGCGATCGGCAACGCCTGCTTGGAGTACTTGAGCGATTCGGCATAGTCGTGCGACTTCAAGTACGAGTCCGACAGATTCACCGCCGCGCGCGCCAGCCACTTGTCGCTTCCCGAGAGCTTCGCGTGCTCGAGCGCGGCGAGACTCGCGCTGCGCTCCGCGGAGCGATTTCCCTTGCGGTCGGCGATATCCGAGGCGCGGATCTCGACCTCGCAGAGCGCCGCCTCGTCGCCGAGGCTGAGCGCGAGGCTGCGGGCGCTCTCGATCTCCTCGGAGGCGCGATCGAAGTTGTCGGTATTCGTGTAGATGCGCGACAGCCAGAGCAGCGCGTGGAGCGTGCGCTGCTCATCGTGCAAGTCGCGCGCGAGGTCCAATCCCTCCTCCAGGAACGGCAACGCCGCCTCCGCCTGCCCGAGCGTGCGCAGCGTATTGCCGCGCAGGATCGATACGCGGTAGGCCTCGGAGTCCGACGAGATCGACTTCATGTCGATGTGGGCCAGCTCCGCGCTGGCGGCCGCGTATTGCTCGTGCTGATAGAGCGAATACGCCTTCACATAGTGCTCGGCGACCGTCGCTGACTGATCTCCGTCCTCGGCCAGCGACTTAAGACGAGCGAGCGTGGCATCCACATCGACGTCGCGGCGCACGTCGGCATACACCATGCCGCGCACTTCGAGGAACTGCACATCCGCGTCGCGCACTTTGCCGAGGGCAGGCCCCTCGATCATTTTTGCCGCGCGCGGCGGGTCGGACCAGTCGAGCATCTCGATGCGATCCGCAAATGATTGGTCCGCGGCGTGGCCTGAGACAGCCGCCCCCCATCCCAATATCCCGATCAGCGCGGATTTTCTGACTCGCCGCATTACCGCTCACACCCAGACTGCAGTGCAGCACTCTATATGCGCCATTGTGGTCACGACCCGGCGGGGCTTGACGTGACGGAGGTCATTAGCCGGAGGTTTGCAGGCCCGGGGGCTCGGGTATCGCTCCAGGATGTGAATCGAATCATGCGGCTCACCGTCCCTTTGGCCCCACGGGGGCCTGGATACACGTCTTTGAACTTAACGACGGCGCTGTCCGAAGCCGCCGACATCCACCTCCACCCTCCCGCTTAGACGCTCGCGGGCGGCGCCTACAGCGGTGGACTTCGCACCCAGTCCAATACATTTCTATAATCTAATGATAAAGCACTCATAAATCCATGGAGCCACCATGAGCCCGCGCGTAGTACCGTTGATCCTCATCCTCGCCGCGGCGGCAGCGCAGGCCGACGAGCCCGTCGGCGACCAGACCGGACTGAAGCTCGTGGAGAAATACCATTGTCAGCAATGCCACACGATCGACAAGACTCACGGTGGACCCTCCTTCAGCGCCATCGCCAAGCGCTACGCCAGCGATCCCAACGCCCGCAATGAGGTCGCCGCCCGCATTTTGAACGGCAGCACGGGTGCGTGGGGACCCCTGCCGATGCCCCCGGTCGCCGTCTCGAAGGAGGATCTGCGACCGCTGGTCGACTGGATCCTCTCGCTCAATAACACTTGATGGCGACCTCGGTCACGGTGGCGTGCGTCGGCTCGAGCAGCACGGCGGGCAAGGGCCAGGCATTTAACTGGATCGTCGAGCTCGCACACCGCCCGCAGAACCGGTGCTTTAGCTTCCGCAACTTCGGCATCGGCGGCGATCTGTCGTTCAACGTGCTCGAACGGTTGCCGCAGGTGCTCGACTGCCGTCCGAAAATCGTGGTGGTGGCCATCGGCAACAACGACGTGCTGGCACTCGCCTCGCCCAAGGCGCGGCGCTTCTTCCGCATCGTCAAGCGTCTGCCGCACGCCCCCTCGGCAGCCTGGTTCCGGGAGAATCTCGCCGCGATCGCTCGCGGCCTCAAGGACTCGGGACGCGCGACGGTCGCGCTCTGTTCCCTGCCGCCCATCGGTGAGGATCCGGATTCCGCGCAGCCCTTTCAGCACGAGCTCAATCGCCGCAGCGGACAGTTGAATGCGATGATCAAGGATATCGCCCTGGAGGAGAGCGTGGGCTATATCGCCCTTAACGAGGCGATGAGCGCGCAGCTGTCGGCCTCTCCGCGCCGCGCCCTCACCAGTTTTCGATTTTTCCCCCTTTATCGCGACGCATTTCGCACCCTGGCGCTGCGCAAAACGCCCGATCAGGTGGCGAGCTTGAACGGCTGGCGCCTGCACAGCGACGGCATACACCTGAACAGTCGTGGCGGGATGATCCTGGCCGACCTGGTACAGGCCTTCATCGATGGGGTCACGGGCGAAAACGGGGGTCTCATGCCGGTCGAGCATACGCACATGTGATGTAGGCCATTTCTTACGAGCCGCCGCTGGCGTATGCTGCTAGGCGGCATGAAGAAGGCCAAACCGATCCTCAAAACCCCATCCAAACGACTCAGATTCGAGCCGCAGACGCTCTTAGTTGCAGCCGCCATCTACGGCGGGTTCGGCCTGGTTACCTGGTATTTTCATTCTCTGCCGCTCTGGGTCGTAGTGCCGCTCGGTGCGCTTCTGATCGCCTGGCATGGTTCCCTGCAGCACGAGACGATCCATAGTCACCCCTTCTCCTCGCGGCGGCTCAACGCACTCTTGGGCGGTGTTCCGCTTTCGCTGTTCATACCCTATTCGCTTTATCGGCGTACCCACCTCTGGCATCACCGTTTTGGCGGCCGGATCCTGACCGATCCGCTGGTCGATCCGGAGTCGTTTTACTTAACGCAAGGGGCCCTTGCGAAAGCCAGCGCCCCGGTACGGTTCCTGTATCGCGCGAACACGACGCTGCTAGGACGCCTGATTCTCGGGCCCTTCATCGCGACCGCCACGTTCCTGGCCGGCCCCGCTCGCAACCTCGCCTTGGGTCAAGGGCGAGAATGGCGAATCTGGGCGGCTCACGGCGTTGCCGTGACGGCGGTGCTGCTTTGGGTCGTGGGCATCTGCAAAATCAATGTCTTCGAGTACATCGCCTGCTTCGTTTACCCCGGCCAATCGCTCACCCTGCTGCGGTCGTTTGCCGAGCATCGCGCCAGCGCCGATCCCGCACATCGCACGGCGGTGGTCGAGACGAACCCCCTGCTTTCGCTCATCTTTCTCTATAACAATTTGCACGTCGTACATCACGACCGGCCGGCGCTCCCGTGGTACGCGCTGCCGGCAGCCTGGCGCAAGCTCCAAGCCGAGGGCGGAGATGCGGCGGCGCGCACGGCCGGGATGGTCTATGCGCGGGGCTACCTCGACGTGATCGGGCGTTATCTGGTGCGCCCGGCGATTGACGTCGAGCACCCCCCTCTCGTGCCCGTTTCGCCCGTGATGGAGCAGCCCCCCTCCATCAAGCACGGCACTGTCACGGCGACCGGCTCGGCCACCGCGGGCTGATGTCCTCGCGACGGCCCGCTGCCCGACGGTCTGTCGCCCGACGGATCGCCGGGCGACGCATCGCCGCGCTGCCGATGTATGACTTCCCCCCGCTGCACGCGGCGACCGATGATTATTGGTCGGCCATCGCCGCACGCCTGCGCGCGGCGGGCATTGCCGACGTCCCGTCTGCCCTCACGCGCGACATGAGCCACATCGACACCTGGCGCGACCCCCGGCTCCTGTTCGGGCAGGCGTGTCAGTATCCGCTCGCCTGCGCCTGGCACGCGTCCGTGCGGCTCCTCGCCATTCCGGCGTACGCGGCGCCGGGCTGCGAGGGAAGCCGCTACCGAAGCGCCATCATCGTGAGGCTCGAGGACCCCGCGCTCGGACTCGCGGAGCTCCGCGGTCGACGCGGCGCCGTCAACGAGCGCGACTCGAACAGCGGCTCGAATCTTCTGCGTGCGGCCATCGCTCCGCTCGCCGAGCACGGGCGGTTCTTCGCGTCGGTCGAGCTGACCGGCGGACACCTCGCGAGCGTCCGCGCCGTGGCCTGAAGGGCGCGCCGATGTGGCGGCCATCGACTGTGTGAGCTATGCGCATATCCGGCGCTTGAGTCCCGAGCTCACGGCGCGCCTGCGAATCCTCGACTGGACTCCCTCGAGCCCGGGCCTACCGTATGTGACCGCACGTGCGGGCGACGCCTCGATCGCGTCGGCGCTGCGCGCGGCGCTCGCCCACGTGCACGCCGATCCCGCGCTCGCGGCCGTGCGCGACGCGCTGCTGCTCACCGGCATCGATTTCGCGGTCGACGAGGACTATGTCGAAGTGCGGCAGCTCGAGCGCGAAGCGCTCGAGCGCGGCTATCCACAGCTGGCCTGAGCGAGAGCTACATTCGCATGCGCGCGCCGGCGGGATCGAACAGAGGCGCAGGCAAAATCGTCGCGGCACGTCGCTCGCCGAGGATCTCGATCTCGAATGCGCGCTCCGCCGTCTCGCCGGCCAGCGCGGACGGCACGTAGCCCTGCGCAAGCGAGCGCTCGACCCAGTGGCCGTAGCCGCCCGAGGTGACCCATCCGACCACCTTGCCGCCGTGCCAGATCGGCTCATCGCCGAGCACGTCGGCATCGGCTGCGTCGACCGCAAAACTGACGCGCCGTAGCGCTCCCCCGCTCGCCTTCTCGCGCAGCGCCGCCTCGCGTCCGATGAAGTCGGGTTTGCCGAGATCGACGAAGCGCTCGAGATCCGCCTCGAACGGCCCATAGATCGGCCGCAGCTCTCGGTACCAAGTCGGGAAGTTCTTCTCCAATCGCAGGCTCAAGAGCGCGCGCATGCCGAAAAGGATGAGTCCCAAGGGTCGACCCGCCGTGCGAATCTCGGCATAGAGCCGTCGCTGATACTCGGGCCGCACCCAGATCTCGTAGCCAAGATCGCCGGTGTAGCTCACCCGATTGAGCATCGCGGGCACGTTCGCGATATCCATCGCACGATGATCCATGAACTTGAGCGCCGCGCCCGAGACGTCCTCGTCGGTGAGCTGCGCGAGCAGCTCGCGCGAGCGCGGGCCGGCGATCGACAGCCCCACGAGGTCGAGGTCGAAGCGCCGCAGGCGCACCGAGCCGTCCTTGGGCAGCTGCGACTCGAACCAGCGCATGTGATAGATCTGCGCCTGTGAGGAGCCCCACATCAGGAACCGCTCGGGATTCGCGCAGGCGATCGTGAAGTCGCCGATCAGCTTGCCGGCCGGATTCAGCATCGGTGTCAGCACGAGCCGCCCGGCGCGCGGCATCTTATTGGTCATCAGACGCGCAAGAAAACCTGCCGCGCCCGGTCCGGAAATCTCGTATTTCGCGAAGTTCGCGATTTCGGTGACGCCGACGGCCTCGCGCACGCCGCGGCATTCGGCCTTGACGTGCTGGAAGTCGTTCGAGCGGTGGAACGAGACCACGTCGCGCGGCTCGACCCCTCGGGGGGCGAACCAGAGCGGCGTCTCGAGCCCCCAGCTGTCGCCCATCACGGCCCCTTCGGCCAGCAAGCGCATCGTAGAGCGAGGTCGTCTGCTGCGGACGGGCGCCCGGCAGCTCCTCGTTCGGAAAGCGGATCGAGAAGCGCCGTGAATAATTCTCACGGACTTTTTCGTTCGTATAGCGGCGGGTCGCCCACTCGCCATAGCGCGCGACGTCCATGGCCCAGACGTCGAAACCCGGATCGCCGTTGACCATCCACTGCGAGAGCGCGAGGCCGACGCCCCCGCCCTGGCTGAAGCCCGCCATGACGGCGCAGGCGCACCAGATTCCGGGCAGGCCTTGCACCGGCCCGACCAGCGGATTGCCGTCCGGGGAGAAGGTGAACGGGCCGTTGATGATGCGTTTGATGCCGGCGTGCTCCATGGCCGGAAAGTGCTTGAATCCGACCTCGAGCGAGGGCGTGATACGGTCGAGATCCGGCGGCAGGAGCTCGGAGCCGAACTCCCAGGGCGTGGTGTGCGGCTGCCACGGGACACAGGCCTTCTCGTAAGTGCCGAGAACCATGCCGTTGTGCTCCTGCCGCATGTAAATCTCGGCCTTGAAGTCGATTGCGTGGGGCAGCTCGCGACCTCGCGTGCGGTTGAACTCGACCACCTCCGGCATATCGTCGGTCACGAGATACATATGCTCCATCGCGAGCACCGGCAGCTCGATGCCGACCATCCGGCCGACCTCGCGCGCCCAGAGACCGCCCGCATTGACGACATGCTCGGCGTTGATCGTGCCCGCGGTGGTGGCGACATCCCAGGTTCCGTCGCGGCGGCGCGCGAGCGCGGTGACGCGCGTCTGCAGATAGATCTCCGCGCCGCCGATGCGGGCCGACTTCGCATAGGCCTGCGTGGTGCCGTAGGGGTCGAGGTTGCCGTCGGCGGCGTCGAGCATCGCACCGACGAAATATTTCTCTTCGATGAGCGGCAAGAGCTCCTTCGCCTCGGACGGCGACAGGAGCGAGGTCTCGAGTCCCAGGTAGCGGGCGCGGCCATGCGCCATCTTGAGCCACTCCATTCGCTCAGGGCTGTATCGGCGAGCAGCAACCCGCCGGAGCGGTGCAGACCACAGGACTGTCCCGAGATGCGCTCGAGCTCATCGTAAAGCCCGATGGTGTATCCCTGGAGCTTCGCGACGTTGGGATCGCCGTTGAGTGTGTGAAATCCGCCGGCGGCGTGCCAGGTCGAGCCGCAGGTGAGCTGATCGCGCTCGAGCAGCACGACGTCCTTCCAGCCCGCTTTTGTGAGGTGATAGAGCACGCTGCAGCCGACGACGCCTCCGCCGATTACCGCGACCCGTGTATGTGATTTCATTGTGCGAGCTCCTGAAAAATCATGGCGGGGCTAAACCCGACCCGCGGCCGCCGCGGATTCGACGCCGACTGAGTAACCGTAAGGGAGTGCCGAATCGACGAGCAGGTCCCAGGCCGAGGCGGCGAAGGTGCTGAGCAGGTACAGCTCGAAGCACTCCGGTCCGCGGCGATCGAGAAGCACGCCCGCGTGATCGATTCCCGTCTGCGCGAAGCGCCCCGACGGGAATTCTTTCAAATCCAGATCGAGCGCGACGTGGTGCGCGAGCACGGTGCACGCGGCTCCGCCGTCGAGGCGCAGGCACACGCGGGCGCCCGACAACGCGGTGACCGTGCCCGAGTCCGGCGGCACCGCCTGCTCGAGCGCGCGGCCTGCGCCCTCCTCGAGCGATACGAGCCAGTACTGAGCGGCGGCGATCCGGTAAAGACGATGGGGACCGCTGTCGGTCACCTCGCAATTCGAGTCGGGGAGTGCCGCGCCGGTGATGGACCGGACCAGCGGCGCTACGGCGCTCGCGCCGCCGCCGAAGAGTCCGAGCTGCACGACATGCCGGCCGCGAATCTCGGTGAAACGCAGCGCGCGCGCGCCATCGGCGCCGTCGCGACCTCCAAGAGCCAGACGTTCCGCGAGCGGCGAGCGGCTCTCAAACATGCAAGCGCTCCCCGGCCGGATCGACAAACACCGGCTGCACGAGGCGCGCCCGCACGGTCTCGCCCTTCAACGGATAGGCGCAGACGATTTCCTCGCCGACGTGCTTGAGTCCGCCCTGATAAAGTCCGAGCGCGATGTACTTGTCCAGAACCGTCGACCACGTCACCGAGGTGATGTAGCCGCGTCCATGGCCGGTGATCGCCTCGCCGCGCGCGAACAGAATCGCGCCGCCCCGAAGTCTTGCGTGCGGCTCGAGGCATTCCAGACCCACGAGGCTCCAGCGCTCCGCGGCGCGCAGGTCAGCTCGCTCGCGCAGCTCGCGGCCCACGTAGGCCTTGGCGCTCGCCGCCATCTTGCCGAGACCGAGATCGTCGAGCGTGTTGCGGTGATCGAGCTCGAGGCCGGCGACGTGACCCTTCTCGATACGCAGCGATGCCAGCGCTTCGAGACCGTAGGGCTTGAGGCCGAGCGGCGCCGCGCGGTCGAGCAGCCGTTCCCAAAGTGCGATGCCGCGGTCGGCCGGTACATACACCTCGTAAGCAAGCTCGCCCGAGAAGCTCAGCCGCAAAAGCCGTAGCGGCACGCCGTCGACCTGCACTTCACGCACCCCCATGTGCGGGAGCGCCGTATTCGAGACGTCGAGATCGGGAAAGGCCAGCTGGAGGGCCGCACGGGCCCGTGGACCGGCGACCGACATGCCGGCCCATCGATCGGTGACCGAGACCACCTGCACGCGCAGATCCGTCCATGCGGTCTGCAGCAAGAACTCGAGCCAGCTCATGACCTCGGCTGCCTGAGCGGTCGTGGTCGTCAGAAAAAAGCGCGTTTCACCGAAGCGCGCCGTCGTGCCGTCGTCGAGCACGGTCGCATCGTCGTTCAGCATGACCCCGTAGCGCGCCTTGCCGATGGGCAATTTGGCGAAGCCATTCACATACACGCGGTTCAGGAATTCCGCGGCGTCCGGCCCCTGGACGTCGATCTTGCCGAGCGTCGAGACATCGGACACACCCACGCCGCCGCGCACCAGACGCATTTCCTCGAGGTACGCGGCAGCGGCGCTCTCGCCCGCCCAACGGTAATACCACGGACGCAGCCACGGTCCCGCCTCGATCATGACGGCGCCGTTCGCGACGTGCCAGTCGTGCAAGGGCGAGCGGCGCGTCGGCCGGAACCGTGCGCCGGTGTGCCGTCCGGCGAGCGCACCGATCGATACCGGCGTATAGGGCGGCCGATAGGTCGTCGTGCCCGCCGCGGGCAATTCGACGCCGCGCAGCGCCGCCATCCAGAGCGCGGCATTCACGTTGCTGGTCTTGCCCTGATCGGTGCCCATCCCGAGTGTCGTGTAACGCTTCAGATGCTCGACCGAGACATACCCTTCCTCGTGAGCCAGCGCGATGTCGTCGGTGGTGACGTCGTTCTGAAAATCGACGAAGGCCTTGCCGCGCCGCTTGAGCGGGCGTGGCGGAGAGGCCTCGAAACCCGCCGGCTCATCGGGAACGGGTGCCACCGGTGCGGCGCCGGCGGTCCGCGAACATCCGGCATGCGCTGCGGCGGCCTGGCCGGCCTCGCGACCCTCCGCAAGCGCCGCCGAGAGCGTGAGCGAGCCCGTGAGCGCACCTGCCCCAAAATGACCCGCGGCATAGCCGCCCGGCACGAAGCTATCGAGCGCGGCGCGGTAGGTCGGCTTGCGCCCGGTATGCGAGGTCAGGTGCACGACCGGAGACCATCCGCCGGACATTCCGAGCAGATCGGCGTCGAGCCGCTCCGTCCGTCCTCCCTCGAGCGCCTCGAACTCGACGGCCTTGAGTGCGCGGCCGCCGAGCGCGCGCGCCACGCGAACCGCCGAGCGCACGTCGACGCCGGCCCCGCGCATAGCCTCCACCATCCCGGCGCCGGCCTTCGCCCGCTCATCGAGTACCGTGACCGGCACCCCGGCCGCCGCCAGATCGAGGGCCGTAGCGTAGGCACTGTCGTTGTTGGTCGCGAGGACCGCACGTCGTCCCGCAGCCACGGCGTAGCGGTTGAGATAGGTGCGCACGGCCGAGCTCAGCATGACGCCCGGCCGATCATTGTCGGCAAAGACAAGAGGCCGTTCCGTCGCCCCGGTCGCGTAGACGATGGCGCGCGTGCGCAGCGTGACGAACCCCTCGCGCGCGACGCCGCGGCTCGCGTCGGGCCGTGCATGATCGTGGCGCTCGAGCAGTGCGAGCGTGTTGCCGTCGTAGACGCCGAGCGCGGTGGTGCGCAGCCCAATCGAGAGATTCGGCATGGCGCGCAGCTCCGCCTCGAGCGCGATGCGCCACGGCTCGAGCGGTGAGTCGGCTCGAGCACCGAGGAGGCTCCCACCGAGGGCGAAATCCTGCTCGATCAGCATCACGCGCGCACCCGCCGCGGCGGCGGCGCGCGCCGCCGCGAGGCCGGCGGGGCCGGCGCCGATCACGAGCACGTCAGTGAACGCGTGGCGAGTCTCGTATCGATCCGGATCCGGCGTGTGCGTACCTTGCCCGAGGCCTGCCGCGCGGCGGATGTAGGGCTCGTAGAGCATCCAGGATCCGCGCCGCGGTCCCATGAACGTTTTGTAGTAAAAGCCCGCGCCCAGGAGGGGCGTCGCGCACGCGGTCAAGGCCGCCATCACATCGACCTCTACCGACGGCCAACCGTTCTGGCGGCACGCAACGATCCCCTCGTGCAGCTCGACCGTCGTCACCGGCACGTTGGGCGTTCGCCCGCCGCCCTCGCCGAGCGTGACCAGACCGTTGGGCTCCTCGACGCCGGCGGCCAGCAGACCCCGCGGCCGGTGATACTTGAAGCTGCGTCCGAGCAGGCTCACCCCCTGAGCAAGCAGCGCCGCGGCGAGCGTATCGCCGCCGAAGCCTTGCAGCCGTCGACCCTCGAGCGTGAATGCGATCGCACGGCTACGGTCGATCCGGCCCCCGGTCCCGAGGCGATGAGATCCGCTAGCCATGCGAAGCCTCGCTCACGCTCTTGTCGCGCGCGAGCCAGGAGCGACCGACCGTATTGGTCGCCGTATCCCGCTCGAGCACGAGCCACTGCCGGCAGCCTTGCACGTGCTGCCAGAACTCGCGATGGGCGCCCTTCGGGTTGTCGAAGAGGAACACGTGGTCGTGCCAGGTCTTGAGGTCGCCGCTGCCGTGCGCCGGCCGCACCTTGGTCGCATCGCCGCCGTAGCGAAACTCGGTGTAGTCGCGCTCGCCGCAGTGAGGACAGGGAATTCTCAGCATCGCTTGAAGCCAAGGTGTCGGGTCATTGCTTGTATGTCCACAGCCCGGTGCCGTACTCATCGAAGCCGTTGTTGCGCTCGAAGCGGTCGAGCGCCAGATGGCGTATCAGCGGATGCTCGGTCTCGTGAGCGAGCGTGTGCGCCAGGCACCAGCCCGCGGCCGGCGTCGCCTTGAAGCCTTGATAGCACCAACCGCCGTTCAGATACAGGTTCCTGAGCGGCGTTCGGCCGATGAAGGGACTGCCGTCGGGCGTCATGTCCTGGATGCCCGCCCAATGGCGCAGCAGCCGCAAGCGCGAGATCGACGGTATCAGCGCGACCGCGCATTCAGCGACAGTCTGAACCTTCGGAAACTGCCCGCGTTGCGTGTAGCTATTGAAACCGTCGATATGGCCGCCGAATACCAGACCCCCTTTGTCGGACTGGGAGATATAGAACAGCTCGGCGCCAAAGGAGAGGACGTGATCGAGGAACGGCTTGATGGGCTCGGAGACGAAAGCCTGCAGCAAGTGGCTCTCGACCGGGAGCCGCAGCCCCGCGAGAGCCGCCACCTGCGAGCTGTGGCCGGCGACGGAAATGGCGGTGCGGCCGGCGCTGATCCGCCCGCGCGTCGTCTCGACGCCCGTGATCCGATCGCCGTCGCGCAAGAAACCCGTAACCTCGCACTGCTCGATGATGTCCACGCCGAGCCGGTCCGCCGCGCGGGCGTACCCCCAGGCGACCGCGTCGTGGCGCGCCGTGCCGGCGCGACGCTGCAGCAGGCCGCCGCAGATCGGAAACCGCGAGTCCGGCGAGTAATCGAGGAAAGGCAGCATCCGCGCCACGTCCGCCCGGTCCAGAAGCTCCGCGTCGATCCCGTTCAGGCGCATGACGTTGCCCTTGCGCGCGAGCACATCGAGCTGCGAGGGCCCGTGGGCGAGAACGATCTGGCCGCGCTGCGAGAGCATGACGTTGTAGTTGAGCTCGTGCGAGAGCCCTTCCCACAGCTTCAACGAATGCTCGAAGAACTGGGTGTTGCCGTCGATCTGGTAATTCGAGCGCACGATCGTCGTGTTGCGCCCGACGTTGCCCGAGCCGAGATAGCCGCGCTCGAGCACCGCGACTTTGCGGATGCCGTGGTTCGCCGCGAGGTAATAAGCGGTCGCGAGGCCATGGCCGCCGCCGCCGATGACGACCACGTCGTACGTCGGCTGCGGATCGGGGGCGCGCCATGCGCGCTGCCACCGTGCGCCGGTGACGGCGCGCCGCAGGAGCGCGAGAGCCGAGTAGCGCGAAATCACGCTCAGACCCGCAGGCGCCGGCGCGGCACGGGGTAACGGTGGCTGGTTTGGACGGAGGGTCGGGTTTGCGTCACGGAGAGTTTTATCGCCCGCATCCTACGACGAGCATGGAGTCGCATGGTAAACAGATGACGCACTGCCGACAACTCATTCTAACGTAAACACATGATTTCTCTATATGATGCAGGAAACCTGAATCGGCTTCTGCCAAGGAAAGCGGCTCATGGAATTCAATCCATCCTTAAAGATAACGGTTCTCTCCGCAGTGGATCCGGGTTCCCTCATCCTGCTGGGCGACACTTACGGATTTTGCATCGTCAGCGACGGTGATCCTTCCAAGCAGCGCGCCGTGATTCTCTACGATGGAACGGCCTTCAGGTACGAGGTCGGGGTCTGGCCCGCCGTCGTCGACTTCGGCAAGAGCTACACCGTGAGCCCGGACCTCGGGGCATTCGATCCGGATACGGCGCCGGAGCCAAACGGCACGCTCTATTTTCTCGACGGCTCACCGACCCTGATTCTGCCGATGGAGTCCGTCGATTGCATTCGTCAATCTCGCGACGGGCTCGATGTCGTACCGATCGTCGTGGCCGGCCATCAGCGGCTTCCGCTCGTGGCGGGCCGGGGTGCCCATCGACGGCGAGCTCGTGCCGCTGATCGAAGTAGGTCCCGAAGGCGCCAAATTCGGCGAGGGCGATGCATTCGAGCCGGAGCAACCCTGACGATGCTGAAATGGATCGAGCGCTTCGAGACGTGGATCAACTGGGCGGTCCTTCTCATGATGGCGTTGGTCGTGTTGCTGCTCGCCGGCGGATTCGCGATCGACCTCGGGCGCGATATCATCGCGCTGCCGTCAGGGGAGATCAGCAACGAGCAGATCTATGCAATATTCGGCGATCTTCTCCTGATCTTGATCGGCCTTGAGTTGATGCATACCGTGAAGGTTTACCTGCAAGATCACACCGTGCACGTCGAAGTGATCCTAGCGGTCGCGCTGGTCGCCCTGGCACGCAAGGTCATCGCGGTAAATCTGCAGGATCAAGCAAGCTCCATCGGGCTGGCACTGCTGATCATTGCGCTCGCGGGGAGCCATTGGCTGCTGCGCCGACACGATAACAAAGCATGAGTGCCGGCGATGAATCAGAAACTCGCCGCCAAAATAGTCCTCGCCTTGATGGTCTGCATGGCGCTCGCGGGGCTTTTTTGGTCCCGCGTAACGCTTTCGCTCGAGTGCATTGCCGTCGGCCTGGCGCTCGTCTTGACCAGCAGTATCTGGCGAGTCTCCGCGCTGGTGAAAATCGGGGGATATCTCGTCTGGTTGGCGGGCCTTGTGCTGGCTTTTTTTAGAATCTCTTACTGATACCAACGCTGATGCCGCGCGGCAAGATCTGAACCGATAGCGGCGTGTTGCGCGTCGTCACCCAATATCCGAAGCCGCTTCCGAGAAGCCCGCCGGCAATGACGTCCGTCTGCCAGTGCGCCTGGCTCTTCAGGCGTGCGATGGCATCGTAAACGGGTAGCGCCTCGAGCGCCCAAATCCACGGTTCCTGCTTGTAGTAGTTGACGATCAAGGGCGTGACAAAGGCCGCCTGGAGCGTCACCTCGCCGCTCGGAAAGCTTTGGCAGCAGCTTCCTTTGAACCATGCATTCGGGTTGTCGCCTTGATAAGGGCGTGGACGGCTGAACCCGTATTTCAGCAGCTCCGCGGCGGCGCCCGAAAGAACCGTCGAGTCGATGTCCTGCCAAAAGGTATGTCCCAGCTTGTCGTCGTTGCCGAACCAGAGCGCCCCTGCAATCTCGACCGCAATTACCCCGTTCTCTATGCCCGTTTGATATTTGCGCGCCCAGATGCCGCCGGTGTCGAGGGGAAGCTCCGAGTCGATTCCCAACGGCCCGCCGCCCGCACAAGCCACACCGGGCAAGAGAAAGGTTATCAGGCAGAGCCGCCAGCGCCGTGCGAGTCCACAGCGGCGCTTCTCAAGCGTTGCGGGCGGCGCGGAGCCTGCCGGAATATCGTTTCGCGTCATTCACTTTGTATAGCAAAGTTCATGGACGCGAATTTAGCCTTTTTTACTTTGCGATGCAAAGTTCATTTCGGGCCGGCGGACCAACGGCGGTACATTTCATGCCGGCGTCGAGATTCGAACTCGCGATCGGATTGCTCCGATGCCGGTTTTCAAGTGATAACCCCCGGGGGCGGGCCACTTGCAATTGCAGTTCTGCGCGAGTAGGTTTTGGCTTGCGGGCTCTGGAAATAGGGATGACTTCCATGAAACGACTCCTCCCATCCGCGGCGCTGATCGCGCTCCTGATGTGCGCCCTGCCGCGTTCAGCCGAAGCGCAGGCCACCCCTTTTGTCGGCCAAGTGGCACTGTTCGCATTCAACTTCTGTCCGACCGGGTGGCTGCCGCTGAACGGGCAGCTTTTGCCCATCTCGCAGAATACGGCGCTGTTCTCGCTCCTCGGCACCAACTTTGGCGGCGACGGCGTCACCACGTTCGCGCTGCCCAAGTGGGGGCCGGTGAACACCGCGAACGGCTTCCCCTTCACGGCGTGCATTGCCATTCAGGGCGTGTTCCCGTCGCGCAACTGAGGAAATCATCATGAACCGTGCCCTGAGCTTCTGCCTGTTTGCGGTTTGCAGCGCGTTCGGTGCGAACCGCGTGGTCTTCGCGCAATGCTTCCTGTGCAGCGACGCAAACAGCAACACCGCCGTCGGTACCGATGCCTTTCTCTCGAATTCGTCCGGGACCAGCAACAACGCGTCAGGCTATGGCGCGCTGCAGGCCAGTACGAGCGGCAGCCGCAATAACGCGGCGGGAGCGTTCGCGCTGGCTAACAGCAACGCGAGCGACAACAACGCGGTCGGCTACGTCGCGCTCTACAAGGACACCTCAGGCACGCTCAATAACGCCGTCGGAAACTTCGCCCTGACTGCGAACACCACCGGCAGCAATAACAGCGCGGTGGGTTACGGCGCTCTTTATAAGAACACGACCGGATCGAACAACAACGCGCAAGGCTTCTACGCTTTGGAGAACAACACCTCCGGCAGCAACAACATCGCGGTTGGGCAATACGCCGGGGACTCGCTCACCACCGGCAACAGCAACATCGACATCGGCAACAGCGGAGTCGCCGGCGAGAGCGGGGTCATCCGCATCGGTAGCTCGGCCACGCATGTTGCGGCCTACATGGCAGGAATTTCCAACTCGACAATCACCGGTGCGGCCGTGTACGTATCCTCCTCGGGCCGCCTGGGCGTCCTGGCATCATCGGAACATTACAAGACGGCGGTCGCGCCCATGGGCGCGCGCACAGCCAACCTGGTGGAGCTCCGACCGGTCACCTTTCACCTCAAATCAGAGCCCCACGGTCCGCTGCAGTACGGCCTGATCGCCGAGGAAGTCGCCAACATCTACCCGGAACTCGTGATTCGCGATGACACCGGAAAGATTCAGGGCGTGCGCTACGACGAGCTCGCGCCCATGCTGCTCAATGAAGTACAGCAGCAAAAGACTCAGCTGCGCGAGCAGGGAGCCGAGATCAGGAAGATGCGCGAGCAAGTGGCGGAACTCAGACGGATCAACGAGTCCACGCAGGCAGCCCTATCGAAATTGCAGACCAATCGCATAGCGATGCGCTGAGCGCGCCGCCGGGCGGCACCTGACTGCCAGGAGCAACTCAGCGATACCCCAGAACACTGGAGGAATTTGGCATGGACAAGCACGAATTGTTGACCCTGGCGGCCTCGACTATTGCCAGCGGGATGGGGGCCGGGGAGATTTTCAACATGAGAGGCACTCCTGGCCTGGAGCCAGGCATAAAAAACCTCGCAGAGTTTTCGGTAAGGATCGCGGTGGCAATCTCGGCGGAGGCGGCAAAGCACTCCAGGCCCGGGTAAGCTATTTTTTGGCGGAGAGGGCGAGATTCGAACTCGCGATCGGATTGCTCCGATGCCGGTTTTCAAGACCGGTGCATTCAACCGCTCTGCCACCTCTCCGTCTGAAGCAACCGCCGCGGCCACGCATATTTTGCCCTATTGGACACACCCACGTCCCCCCATTATCCTGCCACTCTAATTGGGCGGCCGATCCAAACCGTCAGGCGCACTGCCATCGTCCCAGCGACCGTAACAATATTTCTGGTTTCGCCAACATCCATGGGCGCCCCGCCTCATGGACGATAAAGCGGCGCTCCTCAATCAGCTGCGAATCGACCGCACAGAACCCCCCCGTACCGGGTCCGCCCGAATCTGGATCGTCGTAGCCGTGCTGGTCGCGATCGGCGCGGCGACGGGCGGCTGGTTCTGGGCGCACTCGTCGGCCATTCCCGTGCGCGTCGTCGAGCCGCAGCCGGTCGCCGACGCGGGCGCCGCGAGCGCGGGGTCCATCCTCGACGCCTCCGGTTACATCGTGGCGCGCCGCCAGGCCACCGTGGCATCGAAGATCACGGGCAAGATGGTCGAGCTCGACATCGAGGAAGGCGACCACGTCCAGGAAGGCCAGGTGATCGCACGGCTCGACGACAGCAACGTGCGCGCGGCTTTGGCGGCGGCTCATGCCCAGCTCGATTTTGCCAAGGCGGGCCTCGCCGAGACTGAGGTCAACCTCGCGAACGCGCGGCGCGATTTCGACCGGCAGACGAGCCTCGTCAAGGGTCACTTCGTGAGCCAGGCCGCCCTCGACAACTCGAAGACCTCCATGGATGCGTTGACGGCGCAGCTGGCCACTCAGCGCAGCAACATCGAGGTGGCGCAGCGCAATGTGGAGGTCGCCGATCGCAATCTGGCGGACACGATCGTGCGCGCGCCCTTCACGGGCATCGTGACGGTGAAGGCCGCCCAGCCCGGCGAGATCGTCTCGCCGCTGTCCGCCGGGCGGCGGATTCACCCGCACGGGCATCGGCACCATCGTCGACATGGACTCCCTCGAGATCCAGGTCGACGTGAACGAGAACTTCATCAACCGGGTCGAGCCGGCTCAGAAAGTGACCGCGAAGCTCAACGCCTACCCCGACTGGCAGATTCCGGGGCACGTGATCGCCGTCATCCCGACCGCCGACCGCAGCAAGGGCACGGTCACGGTGCGTATCGCGCTCGATCAGAAGGACCCGCGTATTCTTCCTGAAATGGGTGTTCGGGTATCATTTCTCGCGAGCTCCTCGAGCGAGGGCGCTGCGCACCCTGTGCCGGGCCTGAACTTGCCGTCCGATGCCGTGCAGGTGTCGGGATCGGTCGGTGTGGTGTATGTCGTGCACGACTCCACGGTCGAGCGGCGCGCCGTGAAACTCGGCGCGAGCAGCTCGAATCAGGTGACCGTCCTGTCGGGACTGCAGCCCGGCGAGCGAGTCGCGATCGGCGATTTCGCCCGATTGAAGGACGGCGTCAGAGTTCGCATCGAAAATTAGCCGCGGCCACGCGGCAGCGAGGGATGAAGGCATGAGCGAGACCATCGTGAGCCTGCGCAACGTCGTCAAGCACTACACACGCGGCAAGCAAGACGTGCCCGTGCTCGACGGCCTGGACCTGGACATCGCCAAGGGCGAATTCGTGGCGCTCATGGGCCCGAGCGGCTCGGGCAAGACGACGCTGCTCAACTTGATCGGCGGCCTCGACTCGCCCACCTCGGGAGAGATCACCGTCGCGGGCGAGCGCCTCGACCGCCTGAGCAGCGGCCAGCTCGCTCGCTGGCGCGCCTCTCACGTCGGCTTCGTGTTCCAGTTCTACAACCTGATGCCGATGCTGAACGCGCAGCGCAACGTCGAGCTGCCGTTGCTGCTCACCAACCTGTCCGCGTCGCAGCGGGCGGCGAACGCGCTCGCCGCCTTGACCCTGGTCGGCATCGCCGACCGCGCCAAGCACAAGCCGAGCGAGCTCTCGGGCGGCCAGGCGCAGCGGGTCGCGATCGCGCGCGCCCTGGTCGCCGATGCGCCGCTCCTGGTGTGCGACGAGCCGACCGGCGATCTGGACCGCAAGTCCGCCGACGAGATCCTGCACCTGCTGCAGATCTTGAACCGCGAGCACGGCAAGACCATCGTCATCGTCACGCACGATCCGAAGGCCGCGGAATTCGGCAGCCGCAGCTTGCACATGGACAAGGGCGCGCTGCTCGACGCCGGCACGCTCGCGGCCTGAGGAGCGGGCGACCATGAAATACCTACCGCTCCTCTGGGCAAACCTCTGGCGCAAGAAGACGCGCACGATCTTCACCCTGCTGTCGGTGGCGTGGCGTTCCTCCTGTACGGCGTCCTCGGCACCGTCGACTACGCATTCGAGAACCCGAGCGGGCGTAACCGGCGTCGACAAGCTCATCACCACCAACAAATTCTCCCTCACGCTCCTCCTGCCCTTCTCCGACATTCAACAGATCGCCGCGGTGCCCGGCGTCGCCGTGGTGACCTGGATCACCTGGTTCGGCGCGTACTACCAGGAATCGAAGAACTTCGTGTTCGCGCTGCCCATCGATACCGACACGTATTTCGATCTGCACAAGAACGAGTTCGTGGTGAGCGACGCGGACATGACCGCATTTCGCAACACCCGCTCCGGCGCCCTGGTCAACTCCGCGCTCATGAAGAAATTCGGATGGCAGGTGGGGCACAAGCTCCCGCTGCACTCGACCATATGGACGCAAAAGTCCGACGGCTCGCTCAACTGGACCTTCGACATCGTCGGCACGTTCGATGCGAAGGACCCGACGCAAACGAGCCAGAAGTCCTCGACCATGCTGTTTCACTACGAGCTGTTCGACGAGGGCCGCAGCTTCGGCAAGGGCCAGGTCGGCTGGTTCGAGGAGCGCGTCGTCGATCCGTCGCAATCCGCGCAGATCTCGCAGAAGATCGACGCGCTGTTCGCGAATTCGCCGAACGAGACCAAGACCCAGCCGGCCAAGGATTTCGCGATCTCGTTCGTGAAGCAGCTCGGCGACGTGGGATTCGTGCTGCGCGCTATTCTCGGCGCGGTGTTCTTCACCCTGCTTGTTCCTCACCGGCAATACCATGATGCAGTCGGTGCGCGAGCGCACGCCCGAGCTTGCGGTGCTGAAGACCTTGGGATTCAGCGATGCCAAGGTGCTCGGCCTCGTGATCGGCGAAGTCGCTGCTGCTCTGCGTGCTCGCCGCCGTCGTCGGCCTCGCGGCGAGCTATGCGCTTGATTCCGGTGGTACGCAGCGTGCTTCAGGGCATCGACCTCTCGCACGGGGTGCAGCCTCCCGGACTCGGCGTCGCGGTGCTGCTGGCGCTGCTGGTCGGCACCCCGCCGGCGCTGCGCGCCATGCGGCTGAACGTAGTCGACGCTCTCATGGAGAAGCGCTAGTCGCTCGCGCGGGAAGACGATGTTCAAGCAACTCATAGCCTTGACCTCGATGGGACTACAAACCCTGCCGCAGCGCGCCGGCTCCTCGAGCGTGATCGTGATCGGCATTGCCGGCGTGGTCGCGGTGCTGGTGTCGGTGCTCGCCATGGCGACCGGCTTTCGCCACACCATGGCCGATAGCGGGCGTCCCGATCGTGTCATCGTGCTGCGCGGCGGATCCGACGCCGAGCTCAACAGCAACTTGACGCGAAGCGACATCGACACGATCGCGAATGCACCCGGTCTTGCCAAGGACGCCGACGGCAAGGCGGTGCTCTCTGCGGAGATCATCACGGTCGTCAACGTGCCGAAGATCGACACGGGCAGCGACTCGAACGTCACCTTGCGCGGCGTCGGCCTGCAGGTTGAGAAGGTGCGCCCGGAGCTCAAGATCGTGGCAGGCCGCATGTTTCGTCCGGCGGTGCGCGAATTGATCGCCGGCGCCGGCGCGGCAAAACAATTCCGCGGACTGACTCCCGGCAGCGTCTTGCACTTGCGCAACGCCGACTGGACGGTCACGGGCGTGTTCACGACGAACGGCGATGTCCACGAGTCGGAGCTGCTCGCCGACGTCGACACGGTCGGCTCCGCGATCGAGCGCTCGGGCTACAGCTCGGCCGTGGGTCTGCTCACGGGCGCGAGCGAATTCGGAACCTTCAAGGACGCCCTCACCACCGATCCGCAGCTCAAGGTCGACGTGGAGCGCGAGCCCGAGTACTACGCCGCGCAGTCCAAGCAGTTGACCCAGCTGATCACCGTCGTGGGCAACACGGTCGCCGTCATCATGGCGATCGGCGCCATGTTCGGCGCGCTCAACAGCATGTACGCGGCGGTCGACGCGCGCACCCTCGAGATCGCCACCCTGCGCGCCATCGGTTTCGGCGCGCTGCCGGTGCTCTTGTCCGTGATGCTCGAGGCTCTCGCCTTGTCGCTGCTCGGCGGCCTCCTCGGCGCGGCGCTCGCCTGGTGGTTCTTCAACGGGCATACCGTCGCGACCTTGGGCGGCGCGTTCGCTCAGGTCGTTTTCCAGGTCACCGTCACCACGACGCTGATGGTGACGGGTCTCGTCTGGGCGTGCGCAATCGGCGTGCTGGGCGGCCTGTTCCCGGCCCTGCGGTCGGCGCGCTTGCCGGTGGCCGCGGCGCTGCGCGCGACATAAGCTGCGGCGCAAAACGCCATTGAATTTCTCGGAAAGACACCCCATTCGGTGCCTGCGTCGCGGGCATCGCGCGGCTCGGCTTCCGGCCTTCGGGGTGCCTTTTCGGCACGGCATCCGGCGGGGTGCTAAAATCGCGACTAGGAATCACTGGAGGATCGCACAGACCATGGCTAACTTTCCCAATGCGGCATTTCCCACAGGTCGGGTGGATGGCCGCAGCGTGTTCATCACCCGCACCTATACCCATCTGGTCGGGGGCATCCTCGGCTTCATCCTGGTGGAGCTCGGGCTGTTCGAGTCCGGTCTCGCCGGCCAGATCGCGCGCTTCATGCTCGGCTTCAACTGGATACTCATCCTGGGCGCCTTCATGCTGGTCGGATGGCTGGCGTCGCGCACCGCGCAAACCAGCGACCTCCATCGGCATGCAGTACTTCGCGTACGCGGCGTACGTGGTCGCGGAGGCGCTCATTTTCGTGCCGCTTCTCTACATCGCGAATGCGAAGGCGCCGGGCACCATCGACAGCGCCACCCTGGTGACGCTCCTCGGCGCCGGCGGACTGATGGTCGTCGCGCATCGGACGCGCAAGGACTTCTCGTTCCTGCGCGCGATTCTGATGTGGGGCGGCATCGTCGCGCTGCTCGCGATCGTCGGCGGCGTGGTCTTCGGCTTCCAGCTCGGCACCTGGTTCTCGGTGGCGATGATCGGCTTCGCGGGCGCCGCGGTGCTCTACGACACCTCGAACATCATTCACTACTATCCGGAAGACCGGTACGTGTCGGCCGCGATGCAGCTCTTTGCATCGATCGCCCTGATGTTCTGGTACGTGCTGCGCCTGCTGATGGGCAACCGCAACTAAACACTGCGCAGCCGGGCAAACATGCGCCGCCTCGATGCGACTCGAGGCGGCGTTTTTTTGTCGCGATTCGGAGTGGGCTGACTCGGCGCGACGCGCCGAGCTTTAGCCGAGCCGCATCGTGTCGCCCATGTAGGGTCCCAGCGCGCCCGGTACCACGACGCTGCCGTCCGCCTGCTGATAGTTCTCCAGGATCGCCACCAGCGCGCGCCCCACCGCGACGCCCGAGCCGTTCAGGGTGTGCAGCGGCTCGGGCTTGCCGGTGGCGGGATTGCGCCAGCGCGCCTGCAGGCGGCGCGCCTGGAACGACTCGCAGTTGCTGCAGGATGAGATCTCGCGGTAGCGCTTCTGCGAGGGCAGCCAGACCTCGAGGTCGTACGTCTTGGCGCTCCCAAAGCCCACATCGCCCGCGCACAGAGCGACCACGCGGTAGGGCAGCTCGAGCGCCTTGAGCACCGCCTCGGCGTGACCCGTGAGCTCCTCGAGCGCCGCGTAGGAATCCTCGGGCCGCACGATCTGCACCAACTCCACCTTCTCGAACTGGTGCTGGCGAATCATGCCGCGGGTGTCCTTGCCGGCGGCGCCCGCCTCGGAGCGAAAGCACGGCGTGTGCGCCACGTATTTCATGGGCAACGCCGCGGCGTCGAGGATCTGATCCCGCACCAGATTGGTGACGGGCACCTCGGCGGTGGGGATGAGAAAAAAGCCCGGATCGCCGCGCACGGCGAACAGATCCTGCTCGAACTTCGGCAGCTGCCCGGTGCCGACCAGCGCCTCGGCGTGCACCAGATAGGGCACGTACGCCTCGCGATAGCCGTGCTCGCGCACGTGCAAGTCGAGCATGAACTGGATGAGCGCGCGATGCAGCTTCGCGAGCGGCCCGGTCATCACCACGAAGCGCGCACCCGAGATGCGCCCCGCCGCCTCGAAGTCCATCCCCAGGCGCGCGCCGATCGCCACGTGATCCTTCGGCTCGAAGGAGAGCCGTGCGCGGCTCGCCCCAGCGGCGCACCTCCACGTTGTCGGCCTCATCGCGCCCGGGCGGCACGCTGGCGTGCAGGATATTGGGCAAGCCGAGCTGTATGCTCAGAACTCCGCCTGGATCGGTCTCGAGCCGTCCCTCGAGGGCCGCCAGTCGTTGCGCGAGGGACTCGCCGAGCTCGATCAGCGGCGTCGCGTCGCGGCCCTGCGCCTTGGCCTGGCCGGCGCCTTGGCGTTGGCGTTGCGCTCCGCGCGCAGACGATCGGCCTCGATCTGCGCGGCCTTGCGCTGCTCTTCCAGCGCGCCGATTCTCTCGACGTCGAGGGCGAATCCGCGGCGCGCGAGCTCGGCGGCCACTTTCGGCAGATCGCTGCGTAACAGCTTGGGATCGAGCACGTCTTCTCCTCCGGATCAAGCGCGAAGTTTACTCGCGCTGGCTCTTGTCTCGCGCGCGCCTCGCCGCGAGCGCCTCGCCGATTTTGATCTCGAGACCGCGCGGCGCGGGCACGTAGTAGCGCCGCTCGGACAGCCCGTCCGGCAAGTAGCGCTCGCCCGCCGCATAGGCGTCCGGCTCATCGTGCGCGTAGCGGTAGCCCTTGCCGTAGCCGATCTCCTTCATGAGACGGGTGGGTGCGTTGCGCAGGTGCAGCGGCACCTCGAGCGAGCCCAGCTTCGAGGCATCCTCCATCGCCGCGTCGAACGCCGTGTAGACCGCGTTGCTCTTCGCCGCACAGGCCATGAAAACGATCGCCTGCGCGATCGCGAGCTCGCCCTCGGGGCTCCCCAGCCGCTCGTACACCGCGCAGGCCTCCAGGCTCAAGGTGAGCGCGCGCGGATCGGCGTTGCCGATGTCCTCGCTCGCCATGCGCACCGCGCGCCGCGCGATGTACATCGGATCGCAGCCGCCCGCCAGCATGCGGCACAGCCAGTAGAGCGCGGCGTCCGGGATCGCTGCCGCGCACCGACTTGTGCAGCGCCGAGATCTGATCGTAGAAGTTCTCCCCGCCCTTGTCGAAGCGCACGTAGGTGCTGCCGATCACCGCGCGCATGGTGTCGACGTCGAGACGGTGTCCTGGCCCTTCGGGCTCGGCGAGATCCGCCGCGGTCTCCAGCAGATTCAGCATGCGCCGCGCATCGCCGTCGGCCGCGGCCAGCAGCAGCTCGCGCGCGGCGGGCTCGAGCTCGAGTCGCAGATCGCCGAGGCCCCGCTCCGCATCGGCAAGCGCCCGGTCGAGGAGCTTGCCGAGGTCCTCCTGCGTCGAGCGGCTTCAGCACGTAGACGCGCGCCCGCGACAACAGAGCGCATTGTTCACTTCGAAGGAGGGATTCTCCGTGGTCGCGCCGACGAAAATCAGCGTGCCGTCCTCGACGTACGGCAGGAAGGTGTCTTGCTGCGACTTGTTGAAGCGATGCACCTCGTCGAGAAACAGCACCGTATCGCGCGTGCCGCGCAGGCTCTTCGCCTGCTCGACCACGGCGCGGATGTCCTTGATGCCCGCGAGCACCGCCGAGAGCGCGACGAACTCCGCGTTCGCGCCGTTCGCCACCAAGCGGGCGAGCGTCGTCTTGCCGGTCCCGGGAGGCCCCCAGAGGATCATCGAATGCGGCCGGCCGGCCTCGAGCGCGCGGCGCAGCGGCGCGCCCGGCGCGAGCAGGTGCGACTGCCCGACGTACTCATCGAGGTTGCGCGGCCGCAGCCGATCGGCCAGCGGTCGATAGGTGCCCTCGCCCGTTCGGGTCACTTGCTGTCGCGCCCGATCACATCGACCCCCGGCGGCGGCGAGAACGTGAACAGGTCGGGAATGAGCTTGGGATTCTTGACGCGGGTGCGTGAAGGTGAGCTGCGTGATCTGATTGAGCTTGTCCGCGAGGAACATCGACGCGAGCTCGCCGTCCTTGTCGAATCCGATGCGCACCAGCTGAAAATCCGTGTCCGGGTGCTTGGGAAGCAGCTGAAACCAGCGCAGGCCCCCCTCGTCCGGCAGCGCCTTGATGTCGAACTGCTCGGCGACCGAGCCCGTCCCCGACAACAGCACCGCCGGGGTGCTGGCGAGCGTCGCATCCATGCTGCGCACGTTGGCTTGCTGCAGATCCTTGTCGTAGAACCAGATCTCCTTGCCGTCACCGAGCACCAGCTGCTGCGAGGGCTCGGCATAGTCCCAGCGGAATTTTCCGGGGCGCTGCAGGTAGAACTTGCCCGAGGCGCTGCGCAACACCTTGCCCTGCCCATCCTCGATGGTCTGCGTGAAGTCGGCCGACCAGCTGGAGAGGCCCGCGAGATACTTTCTCCACGTCGCTCGCAGCCGACGCGTGCGCGCGCACCGCGGCAAGCGCGCCGATCGGCGAGGGCGAGGATGAGGGCGAGCCGGTGCAGCGACGCGCGCCGATACGGATCGAGATCATGCTCATTCCTCCGGGCGGCGGAGCGCCGAAGATCTCGCGCGCGCCGTTCGACTGCAGCGGACCCACGAGACCCGCCGCCTCCATGGCCTCGACCAGCCGCGCCGCGCGGTTGTAGCCGATCTTCAGCCGGCGCTGCACGCCGGAAATCGATGCCTTGCGCGTCTCGGTGACGATGCGCACCGCCTCGTCGTACAGCGGATCCGCCTCGGCGTCCATCGCGCCGCCCTCGCCGGCCTTCCTCATCGTCGGCCGGGAAGCCCGGGATCGACATGCTGGGACCCTCGAGGATCTCGTCGATATACGTCGGCGCGGCGGCCGACTTGAGCCCGGCCACGACGCGATGCACTTCCTGATCGGAGACGAACGCGCCGTGCACGCGCGTCGGAATGGAGGTGCCCGGCGGCAGGTACAGCATGTCGCCGTGACCCAAGAGCGACTCGGCGCCGCTCTGATCGAGAATGGTGCGCGAGTCCACCTTCGCCGACACCTGAAACGCGATGCGCGTGGGAATGTTCGCCTTGATGAGGCCGGTGATCACATCCACCGAGGGGCGCTGCGTGGCGAGGATCAAGTGAATGCCCGAGGCACGCGCCTTCTGCGCGAGACGCGCGATCAGCTCCTCGACCTTCTTGCCGACGATCATCATCAAGTCGGCGAGCTCGTCGATGATCACCACGACGAACGGCAAGGTGGTCAGATCCTCGACGTCCTCGGCCACGACGCCCGGCACGCCCTGCGCGATCTTCTGCAGCCGGATGGGATCCTTGATCGGCTTGCCGCTATCCGCCGCATCCTTCACCTTGCGGTTGAAGCCGCCGATGTTGCGCACGCCGAGCGCCGACATGAGCTGGTAGCGCCGCTCCATCTCCGCGACGCACCAGCGCAGCGCGTTCGCCGCCTGCTTCATGTCGGTGACGACCGGCGAGAGCAGATGCGGGATGCCCTCGTAGACCGAGAGCTCGAGCATCTTCGGATCGATCATGATCATGCGCACGTGCTCGGGCGTCGCCTTGTACACCAGGCTCAGCACCATGGCGTTGATGCCGACGGATTTGCCCGAGCCCGTCGTGCCGGCGATCAACAGATGCGGCATGCGCGCAAGATCCGCCACCACCGGCACGCCGCCGATGTCCTTGCCGAGCGCGAGCGCGAGCGGCGAGCCCACTTCGTCGTAGGGCTTCGACTTGATGATCTCCCCGAGCGTGACGATCTCGCGCTTCTCGTTCGGGATCTCCAGACCGACGACCGATTTGCCCGGAATGATCTCGACCACGCGCACGCTGATGGCGGACAGCGCGCGCGCCAGGTCCTTGGCGAGATTGCTGATCTGACTCACCTTCACGCCGGGCGCCGGACGCAGCTCGAAGCGCGTGATCACCGGTCCCGGCTGCACCGCGACGACCTCGGCCTCGACGCCGAAATCGCGGAGCTTCAGCTCGACGAGACGCGACATCGCCTCCAGCGCCTCGTCCGAGTAAGACTGCTCGCGCGGCCCGCGGCTCATCGAGCAACGACAGCGCCGGCAGCTCGCTCGACTTGGGCGCATCGAACAGCGGCACCTGGCGCTCGCGCTCCACCCGCTCGCTTTTCTCCGGGATGGGCGCCGCGGCCTCGATGCGCGGCGGCGGCCGGCTCGCCACCTTCTTTTGCTCCTCGCGCACCACTTCCTGGCGCGCCTGCTTGCGCTCCCGGCCGGAGGCGAGCTCGCGCCGTTGCTCGCGCTTGGCGCGCGCCCAATCGATGCCCCCGAGCACCCCGGCGCCGATCTTGTCCATGATCTCGAACCAGGACACGCCCAGGAATAGCGCGACGCCTGCGAGCCACAGCCCGAACAGGAGCAGCGTCGCACCGAGCAAGCTCAGGCCCTTGGCGCTGCCCTGGCCGATCAGCTCGCCGAGCACGCCGCCCGCGGTATCGGGAAACCCCGCCCCGTCCCAATGAAGCGTCGCGAGACCGCAGCTCGTGAAGAGCGTCAGCACGAACCCGGCCGAGCGCAGCAGACTGTTCGCCCGCGAGCGCACATCGGGCAGCGCCTGATTCTTGTGCACGAGCCAGCCCGCGTAGGCGAGCATGACCGGAAACAGGTACGCCGGCCGCCCGAACATGAATAAGAAGAGTCCCGACAGCCACGCCCCCACCGGCCCGATCCAGTTGCCGACCGGGCCCGGCTCGCCGGTGTCGGAGAACCCGGGATCGTGTGCGTGGTATGAGAAGAGCGACAACCACAGGATGAGCGCGAGCGCGGACAATACCCACAACGTGCCCTCGCGCAGTGAGCGCGAGACGGCCACGGAGAGCTTCATGCTCGATTTCGGCTTCTTTAGCGCTGCAACGTCGCTCAAATCTAGACCCTTAGTGATGTTTATCTCTTAACTATTTGAATAGTATGTAATAGTAACGCAGCTGGCGACGAGGCACCAACTCCGCCGGCTAAACGCTCCGCCGGTGTCGTTGAAACTGGCTGGCGCGCGCCGATTTACTTACCATGGACCCGCAACCCGTGAGGCCAGCAATCCACGGCGAACTTGAGCCGGCAGCGTCGGCCGCCGGGGTGCGAAGAGAGGCAGATCATACATGACCGTCAGGCACAGTCGTCTAATCATCTTGGGCTCCGGACCCGCCGGATATTCCGCCGCGGTATATGCGGCGCGCGCCAACCGCAAGCCGCTCCTGATCACCGGGCTCGAGCAGGGCGGCCAGCTCATGACCACGACCGATGTGGATAACTGGCCGGGCGACGTCGAGCACCTGCAGGGTCCGCAGCTCATGGATCGCATGCGCCGGCACGCCGAGCGCTTCAACACGGACATCGTATTCGACCATATCAGCCGGGTGGACCTGAAGCAGCGGCCGCTGCGGCTCGTCGGGGACAACGGGGAGTACACCTGCGATGCCCTCATCATCGCGACCGGAGCCTCCGCCAAGTACCTGGGCTTGCCCTCGGAGGAGACCTTCCGCGGCAAGGGCGTCTCGGCGTGCGCCACCTGCGATGGCTTCTTCTACCGGGGCAAGCGCGTGGTCGTGGTCGGCGGCGGCAACACCGCGGTCGAGGAGGCGCTATATCTGACGAACATCGCCGCCCACGTCACGCTGGTGCATCGCCGCGACAAGCTGCGCGCCGAGAAGATATTGCAAGACCGGCTGTTCGCGCTCGAGGTCGCCGGCAAGGTCGCCCTGGTCTGGAACCACACGGTCGATGAGATCCTGGGCGATGAGTCCGGCGTGACCGGCGCGCGTCTCAAGCCGCTGCACGGCGGCGCGCCGCGCTCCGTCCCGGCCGACGGCGTATTCATCGCGGTGGGCCATCAGCCGAATACGCAGCTCTTTGAGCATCAGCTCGACATGCGCGGCGGCTACATCCTGGTCAAGGGCGGGAGCGAAGGCGACGCCACTGCGACCAGTCTGGCCGGCGTATTCGCGGCCGGGGATGTCGCGGATCACGTCTATCGGCAGGCCGTCACGTCCGCGGGCACCGGCTGCATGGCCGCGCTCGACGCCGACAAGTACCTGGAGCGTCTCGACGCCGAGTTGCACCAGAAGCCGCGCGCCGCGCACGCGTGATGTACGCGTGATCGTCTCGCGAGCCCGGCTCCTGCGGAGCATCGCCGAGGTCGGCGCAGCCGAATGGAACGCGCTCGTGGGGAGCTCGGCGCAGCCCTTTCTGCGGCACGAATTCCTGCTCTCGCTCGAGGAATCCGGGTGCACCACGGCGAAGACCGGTTGGGCGCCGGAACACCTGATTGCGCGCGACGCCGCAGGGCGGCTGGTGGGCGCGGTGCCGCTCTATCGCAAAAGCCATTCGCGCGGCGAGTTCGTGTTCGATTTTTCTTGGGCGAATGCCTATGCGCAGCACGGCCTGAAGTACTACCCGAAGCTCCTCTCCGCGGTGCCGTTCACACCGGTGAGCGGACCGCGCTTGCTGGTCGACCCGACGGTGGAGGCGCAGTCGATGCGCGCGGCTTTGATCCGCGCAGTCCGCGAGCATGCGCGAGATCGAGCGGCTCTCCTCCTGGCACGTGCTCTTCCCCACGGACTCAGAGCTCACCGCTTTGACACAGGGCGGTCTCATCCCGCGGCGCGACTGCCAGTTCCACTGGTTCAATCGCGGGTATGAGTCCTTCGAGGCTTTCCTTGCGACCTTCACCGCCGAGAAGCGCAAGAAGGCGAAGCGCGAACGCCGCCGCGTTGCCGAGGCCGGCATCGTCTTCGACACCCGTTCGGGCGCCGACATGGACGATGCGCTGTGGCGCACCGTCTACGAGTTCTATGCGGACACCTTCTATCGGCACGGGCACGAGCCCTACCTCAACCTCAAATTTTTCAAGCTCATCGGCGCGCGCATGCCCGAGCGGCTGATGCTCAAGATCGCGCGCCAAGGCGCGACGCCGATCGCGCTGGCGATCTTCTTCGTGGGCGACGACGCCCTCTACGGACGCTACTGGGGCGCGGGCGGCAACTACCACAGCCTGCACTTCGAGACCTGTTACTACCAGGGCATCGAATACTGCATCGAGAAGGGGCTGTCGCGATTCGAGCCCGGCACGCAGGGCGAGCACAAGATGCCGCGCGGCTTCGTCCCCGCGTTGACGTGCTCGGCGCACTACATCGCCGATGCACGGTTCGCGGCGGCGATCCGCGACTTCGCCGCGCGTGAGGCGCACGGCGTCGACGCCTACGCCGCCGCGGTCAACGAGCACGTGCCCTACACCAAGCGAGCGACGAGGAATTGCAGCTCTGAGCAGGCTAGTCTGGCTGAGCGAGCACGCCGATCCCGAGTGGTTTCCGCCGCTCGAGCAGGCGTTGCGCGAGCCCTCGGGCCTGCTCGCCGCGGGCGGGGATCTGAGCCCCGCGCGGCTCCTCTCCGCCTATGAGCGCGGCGTGTTCCCGTGGTACTCGGCGCAGCAGCCCATCCTCTGGTGGGCGCCCGATCCGCGCATGGTGCTCTTTCCGGCGGAGTTCAAAGTCTCGCGCAGTCTCGGCAAGACCTCGAGAAACGGCCGCTTCGAGTGCCGTCTCGACACGGCGTTCGGGGCGACGATCCGCGCCTGCGCCGCGCCGCGCCGCTCGGGTGCCGACACCTGGCTCAACGAGGAAATGATCGAGTCCTACGAGGAGCTGCACCGCAGGGGTTACGGCCACTCGGTGGAAACCTGGCGCGGCGATGAGCTCGTCGGGGGACTCTACGGGCTGCAGCTCGACGGCGTATTTTTCGGCGAATCGATGTTCAGCCGCGAACGCGATGCCTCGAAGATCGCGCTTGCCCGCCTAGTGGAGGAGTGCCGCCGCCGCGGCATCGAGCTCATCGACTGCCAGATCGCGAGCTCGCATCTCGCAAGCTTGGGCGCCCGCGAGGTCTCGCGCAACGAATTCGTGCACTTGCTGCACCGCTGGGCGCGGCGCGTGCCAAGCGGCCGCTGGACGTGAAATTGCATTACCCTGGGCCTTTATGCACAATGCGCGCGGCCTCGTTGGTCAACCAAGGAAGCATGTCAAAAGAAGAGGCAATTCAGTTCGAGGGCGAGGTCGTCGAGACCCTGCCGAATACGACGTTCCGCGTCAAGCTGAAGACCGGCCACGTCGTGACCGCACATATTTCAGGCAAGATGCGTAAGAACTACATTCGTATTCTCACCGGCGATCAAGTCACCGTCGAGATGACCCCGTACGACTTGACGAAGGGCCGGATCGTCTATCGCGGCCGTTGAGCGGGCGCCCCCGTGCCCCAAGCCGGGGCAAGCGGCGCCGCCTCAGGTCTCCTGCTTCTCGTGCGACAAGAGCGCCGGCGCGTCCGCGGAGCGCGAGGTAAGAACGAGCTTGTCGCCGTCCTCGCTCAGGCTCACTTCGACGTGTCCACCGTTCACCAGCTTGCCGAACAAGAGCTCCTCGGCGAGCGGGCGCTTGATGTGCTCCTGGATGAGTCTCGCCATCGGCCGCGCGCCCATCTTCGGGTCGTAGCCGCGCTTGGCGATCCAGCGTCGCGCATTCTCGTCCACCGAGATCGACACGCGCTTCTGCTCGAGCTGCGCCTCCGCCTCGACCAGGAGCTTGTCGACCACGCGCTCGATGGTGTCCTGGTCGAGCGCGCCGAACTGGATGATCGCATCCAGGCGATTGCGGAATTCCGGTGAGAACAAGCGTCGAATAGCCTCCATTCCGTCCGAGGCCGTGTCGGACTGGGTGAAGCCGATGCTGGGCCGGCTCATCTCGAACGCCCCGGCGTTGGTGGTCATGACGATGATGACATGGCGGAAATCCGCCTTGCGGCCATTGTTGTCCGTCAGCGTGCCGTGGTCCATGACCTGCAGCAACAGGTTGAAGACGTCGGGATGCGCCTTCTCGATCTCATCGAGCAGCAGCACGCAGTGCGGATGCTTGGCGATGGCCTCGGTCAACAGGCCCCCCTGATCGAATCCGACATAGCCCGGGGGCGCCCCGATGAGACGCGACACGGTGTGCCGCTCCATGTACTCCGACATGTCGAAGCGCACGAACTCGACGCCCATGGCGATCGCGAGCTGGCGCGTCACCTCGGTCTTGCCGACGCCGGTCGGGCCCGAGAACAGGAACGAGCCGACGGGCTTGCGCTGGTCGCCGAGCCCGGAGCGCGACATCTTGATGGCCGCCGACAGTGCCTCGATGGCCTTGTCCTGGCCGAAAATCGTGAGCTTTAGATTGCGCTCGAGGTTGCGCAGCACGTCCCGGTCGGAGAGCGATACGTTCTTCGGTGGAATGCGTGCGATGCGGGCGACCACGTTCTCGATCTGCGTGACGGTGACCGCATCCGCGCGATTCTCCACCGGCTGCAGGCGCAGGTTCGCACCGGCCTCATCGACCACGTCGATGGCCTTGTCGGGCATGTGGCGATCGTTGATGTGGCGCGCGGCGAGCTCGGCGGCCGCCTGCAGCGCTGCATCCTCGTACTTGACGCCGTGGTGCTCCTCGTAGCGGGTCTTCAGGCCTCGCAGGATGTCGACCGTGTCCTGGACGGAGGGCTCGGTGATGTCGATTTTCTGGAAACGCCGCGCAAGCGCGTGGTCTTTCTCGAAAATTCCGCGGTACTCGTTGTAGGTCGTCGAGCCGATGCAGCGCAGCTCGCCGTTGGCGAGCGCCGGCTTGATCAGGTTGGAGGCGTCCATGACACCGCCGGAGGCGGCGCCGGCGCCGATCACGGTGTGGATCTCGTCGATGAACAGGATCGCGCCCGGCTGCTTCTTCACCTCGGCGAGCACGGCCTTCAGGCGCTTCTCGAAATCGCCGCGGTACTTCGTGCCGGCGACCAGCGAACCCATGTCGAGGGAGAAAATCGTCGCATCGAGCAGCACTTCGGGGACCTTGTTCTCCACGATCATGCGCGCAAGGCCCTCGGCGATCGCCGTCTTCCCCACCCCGGCCTCGCCGACATAGAGGGGGTTGTTCTTGCGCCGCCGGCACAGGATCTCGATGGTCCGCTCGACCTCGAGCTTGCGCCCGATCAGCGGATCGATCTTGCCCTTGCGCGCCGCCTCGTTGAGGTTGGTCGCATACTTCTCGAGCGCGCTGCCTTGCGCATCGCCGTCGCGGTCGGCATCCCCGCCGGCACCGCTCTCGTCGCGATCCGTGCGCTCCTCCCCGCCGGCCTTCGACAGGCCGTGGGCGATGAAATTGACCACGTCGAGCCGCGACACATCCTGCATGCTCAACAGGTAGGCCGCATGCGATTGCTTTTCGCTGAAAATCGCCACCAGGACGTTGGCGACCGTCACTTCTTTCTTGCCGCTCGATTGCACGTGGAACACCGCGCGCTGCAGCACCCGCTGGAAGCCCAGGGTCGGCTGCACGTCGCGGTCCTCGCCGGCCGGCAGACGGGGGGTGGTCTGCTCGATGAATTGCTTCAGCTCGGTCTTGAGCTTGGTCGTGTCGGCCCCGCAAGACTTCAGGATCTCGCGCACCTTCGGGGTATCCACGATGGCGAGCAGCAAGTGCTCCACGGTCATGAATTCGTGACGCGCTTCACGCGCGGCGGCAAACGCATCGTTCAAGCAAAATTCGAGTTCTTGACTAAGCACTGGTTACGCCTCTTCTAGCGTCGCCATCAGCGGGTGCTGATGTTGCCGCGCATATGCAATTACTTGAGCCACCTTGGTTTCCGCAATCTCGTACGTGAAGACGCCGCACACACCCTTTCCCTTGGTGTGCACCTCGAGCATAACCCGAGTCGCCTTGGTGCGGTCCATCGCGAAGAAGCGCTGCAGAATATCCACGACGAACTCCATGGGAGTATAGTCGTCGTTGATCAGCACAACTTGATAGAGAGGCGGACGCTTGACCTTCGGCGCCGATTCCTCGACGACCAAGCCTGTTCCTTCCCGTCCGCGTTCCGCATCGCTCATGACTAGAAGGATTTATATGGCGCGATTTGACGGTTTACAAGCGCGGCAAGCAAAAGCCGCGACTCGGTGCCACTGTCGCCATTCGGTGTCACTCCACTTTAACAAGTAAAAACAAATGCTTGAGCGGCCTGGGCGGTAGTCCTATGATGGCGCCCGAGCATTCTGGCGGGCTGCCGCCGTTGAGCCCGCTCGCGCCCAATTTTTGTTTGCCGAAGTATCCCTACTAAATGCTGGATTCACGCAACGCTACATGGCTGTCACGACTCGAGAGCAAGGGGCCCAATTTCGTGTCGCTGCTCCTGGCGGCGCTGATCGCGGTCGAGGTCGCGCGGATCGCAGTGGCGCTGGTGAGCGGGCCCGTCAAATCCCCCCGGCCGGTGATCGCCGGTAACATGCAGCTGCATCCGGCCGCGCGCACCGGTGCGAATGCGCAGGCCGTGGCGGCGGCGCATCTATTCGGGAGAGCCGTTGCGGATCCGACGACGCAGGATCCGAACAACGCGCCGCTCTCCAGCGCCAATCTCGTCCTCGCGGGCACCATCGCGACTCAGGATCCCAAGCGCGGAATCGCCATCATCAATGACGGCGGTCCCTCCAAAGTCTATTCCGTCGGCGAGAATGTGAACGGAGCGACCCTGTACTCGGTCTATCTGGACCATGTCATTCTGGATCGGGGGGGGACCTTGGAGACTCTTTTGCTGCCGAGATTGCTCGCCGGTGGTGCGCGCGGGCCCATGCGTCCAGGTCCCCTGGCGCGAACCTCCGAGGCGGTCGACAACGTGCGCCGCATGGTGCAGCAGGATCCGGGTCTTCTGGATCAAGTCATGCGCACCGTGCCTTCGTACGACAACGCGGCGGGAAAACTGCGCGGATTTCGCGCCTATCCCGGACGGAATCGAAACATTTTTAACAAGCTGGGTTTAAAGCCTGGTGACTTGGTCACGGCAATCAACGGCCAACCGTTGGATGATCCGCAGCACAGTCAGGAGGTCTTCAATACGATTCAGTCATCGAACACGGTCACAGTGAGCGTGGAGCGCGGCGGCCAGAAGCAGGACATCACCTTGAATGTCGCCCAGGTCGCCACCGACGCGAGCAAGGATCTGGAGAACGAACCCGGCGCTGCGGGCACCGCCCCTGCGTCGGGCGCAGGTCCTGCGCCGGCCACTCCTCAGCCCGGTGGGCCTCCAGGGGCACCTCCCACGAATGAGAACCCGAACGAATGATGCGTTTTGAGAGATTTCCAGCGTCCTGACTTGCAGCCTGTGGCTGTCCCTGCCGACGCTTGTCCAGGCGGCGCCTCCCGGCGCACCCACCATTCAGCAGCGGCCCGGGGACGGCGCGACCATCACGCCCAACTACAAAGACGCGGACCTGAGCCAGATCATCCAGGCGGTGAGCGAAGTCACCGGGAAGAACTTCATCATCGATCCGCGCGTCAATGCCAAGGTCACCATGCTGTCCTCGACGCCCATGTCGGCGGACGCGTTCTATCAGGCGTTTCTCTCGGTACTGCAGGTGTACGGATATGTTGCAGTGCCCGCAGGGAAGGTCATCAAGATCGTTCCCAACACCGACGCGCGGCAGTTGCCCTCGATCGATTTGCCGACCAACGTGAGCTCGACCTCGGACGAGATGGTGACGCAGATCATCACCATGAAGAACGTCAGCGCGGCGCAGCTCGTGCCGTTGCTGCGGCCCCTGATCCCGCAGTCGGGGCACCTGGCCGCCTATCCGAACGGCAACATGCTCATCATCTCCGATCGGGCCAGCAACGTGCGCCCGCATCATGAGGATCATCGAGCGCATGGACGAGAGCGGCGATGAGCCGATCGAGGTCATTGCGCTGCACAACGCGAGCGCGACGGAGGTCGTGCGCACCATCAACCAGCTCAATCAGGGGCGCGGGCGGCGCCGGCGGCGAAGGCGGCGCGCCGGTGAAGGTCGTGGCCGACGAGCGCACCAACAGCGTGCTGATCAGCGGCGAGAAATCCTTGCGGCTCAAGGTCAAGGCGCTTGGTGCTCGATCTGGATACGCCGCGCGCAGGCGGCGCGGCGACACGAAGTGCGCTACCTGCTGTACGCGGACGCCGAGAAGCTCGCGGACAAGCTCAAGGGACAGGCATCCGCCACCGCCAAGGCTCAGGCCGGCCCGCATCCGGCGCCTCCGGCGCACCGGGCGGGGGGGCGGCGGGGGCGGCGGCGGCGGTCGAATGTCGACGCGAGCGTCACCATCTGGGCTGACGTGCCGACCAACGCGCTCATCATGACGGCGCCGCCCAAGATCATGAAGAACCTGATGGCCGTGATCGACAAGCTCGACATTCGCCGTGCGCAGGTCGAAGTGGAAGCGATGATCGTCGAAGTGGACGTCAACAAGAGCGCGAACCTCGGCGTGCAGTGGCTGCTCGACGGCGGCACGAGCTTACGGCTATGGCGTCATCAATCTGCCCGGCAGCGCCGGCACGAGCATCGTGGATATTGCCGCCGCGGCGCTCGGCGGCGTCTCCGGACTCGAAAACTCGCAGACCATCGCGGGCCAGAGCACCGCCACCAACACCGGCACCGCGATCGCCACGGGCGGCGCGACCGCAGCCTCGGGCATCTCCTCGCTCATCCCGAACGGCGGCACGTTCGCCGTCGGCACCTACAACTCGAACACGCAGAAGGGGTTTGCCGCGCTCATCCAGGCGTTGCGCAGCGACGGGTCGAGCAACATCATCTCCACGCCGCGCATCATCACCATGAACAACGAGGAAGCGGAGGTAAAGGTCACGCAGGAAATTCCGCTCATCACGGGTCAATACACGAGCTCGCAGAGCCAGGTGAACGGCACCACCAGCCCCTTTGAGACCATTCAGCGCGAGGAAGTCGGCACCATTCTCAAAGTGACGCCGCACATCAGCGAGGGCAACACGATCCAGCTCAAGGTCGAGCAGGAGGACTCCGCCCCCGGTGCGAAGATCGCGGACTCGGCCGACATTTCGACCAATAAGCGCTCGATCAAGACCACCATCCTGATCGAGGACGGCGGCATCATCGTGCTCGGCGGCTTGATGCAGGACACCGTCACGGAGAGTGAGGATCGCGTCCCGGTGCTCGGCGCCATCCCGCTGCTCGGCAACCTGTTCAAATCACGCTCCGGCTCGCGCCAGAAGAGCAATCTACTCGTCTTCCTGCGCCCGCGGATCCTGCGCGATCAGGCGGCGACACAGGAAGTGAGCACCAAGCGCTACGAGGATATCCGCGACGAGGAGCGCAATCTCCATAAGGGCAAGATCACGCTGCTGCCCGGCGAGCGGCAGCCGTCCCTGCCGGCAATACCCGCGAGCTCGCCGAATGCGATCAACTCGCAGCCGCCGCCTTCCGGAGCGCCGGCCCCCGGCACGCCGGTGGTCATCGCGCCCTCGCCGCAACCCGCCCCGACACCGCAGCCCGTGCCGGGCGCGCAGCCGGCCCCGGCGCCGCAGGTCGCCCCGCCGCTGACGCAGCCGGCGCCGCCGCTCTCGCAGCCGGCGCCGCAGCCGCAGCCCGTGCCGCCGCCGCCGATCGCGACGACCCCGCAGCCGGCCCCGGCCCCGCAACCCACCCACTCGGCGAGCCCGCAATGAGCGCGCAGGTCGAGGATCGCAGCGAGGCAAGGAAACTCTCGTTTCCATTTGCCAAGCGTCACGGCGTGCTGGTGCGCGCGATCGCGGACGATCACGCCGACACCGTGTGCCGGCCGGGTGTCACGCCGCAGGCGCTCGCCGAGGTGCGCCGCTTCGTGGGCGTGCCCCTGAAGCTCGAGCGCGTATCGGTCGAGGTGTTCGATTCGCTCCTGCGCATCGCCTACGAGGCGGGCTCCGGTGCGGCGATGCAAATGCTCGAGGGCCTCGACGACAATACCGATCTCGCGCATCTCGCCGAGGACATCCCCGAATCCTCGGACCTGCTCGAGAGCGACGACGAGGCGCCGATCATCCGCCTCATCAATGCCTTGCTCACGCAGGCCGTCAAGGAGAACGCCTCCGATATCCACATCGAGCCCTACGAGAACCGCCTGGTGATTCGTTTCCGCGTGGACGGGGTGCTGCGCGAGGTGCTGCAGACCAAGCGCGCCGTCGCGCCGCTCGTGGTGTCGCGCATCAAGGTCATGTCCAAGCTCGATATTGCCGAGCGCCGCCTGCCCCAGGACGGACGCATCTCGCTGCGCATCGCGGGACGGGCGGTGGACGTGCGCGTCTCCACCCTCCCCTCGGGCCACGGCGAGCGCGTGGTGCTGCGCTTGCTCGACAAGCAGGCCGGGCGTATCGAGCTCACGTCCTTAGGGCATGGACCCGCGTACGCAGTCCGTCATGGACGAGATCATCCATAAGCCGCACGGCATCATCCTGGTCACGGGGCCGACCGGCTCGGGCAAGTCGACCACCTTGTACGCCTCCCTCGAGCGCATCAACGACAACACGCGCAACGTGATGACGGTCGAGGATCCGATCGAGTACTACATCGACGGCATCGGTCAGACGCAGGTGAACACGAAGGTCGAAATGACCTTCGCGCGAGGCCTGCGCGCCATCCTGCGTCAGGACCCCGACGTCGTGATGATCGGCGAGATCCGCGATCTCGAGACCGCCCAGATCGCCGTGCAGGCGAGCTTGACCGGCCACCTCGTGCTCTCCACGCTCCACACCAACACCGCCGTGGGCGCGGTCACCCGCCTGCGCGACATGGGCATCGAGCCGTTCCTGTTGTCCTCGAGCTTGATCGGCGTGCTGGCGCAGCGCCTGGTGCGCGTGCTGAACCCGGAGACGCGCGAAGCCTTCATCGCGGGCGAGTACGAGCGGCGCCTCCTCAACCTCGATCCGAAGGATGGCGCGGTGAAGCTCTACCGGCCGAGCGCCGAGCCGGGCAGCGGCTATCGCGGGCGCACCGGCATTTACGAGCTCATCTCGGTGGACGACCACATGCGCACCATGATCCACGACGGCGCCTCCGAGCAGGAGCTCGAGCGTTACGCGCGCACGCTCGAGCCCCGGCATCCGCGAGGATGGGCGCCGCAAGGTGCTGGCCGGCGAGACGACCCTCGAGGAAGTCCTGCGCGTCACGCGTGAAGATTAAGGACGCAGCCTGATGGGCGCCTTCGAGTACGTCGCGCTCGACCCCCAGGGCAAGGAACGCAAGGGACTCATCGAGGGGGACACCGCGAAGCACGTGCGTCAGTTGCTGCGCGACAAGCAGCTCCTGCCGATCGAGATTCTCGAAGCCGCGCAGCGCGAGCAAAAGCAAAACCGCTCGCGCCGCCCCTTCATGCGCCGCGGCCTCTCGTCGCTCGATCTGGCGCTGCTCACGCGCCAGCTCGCAACGCTCCTGCGCTCGGGACTGCCGCTCGAAGAGACCCTCCAGGCGGTGGCCGAGCAGACCGAGAAGGCGCGCGTGCAGCGGATCATCCTCGGCGTGCGCAGCAAGGTGGTCGAGGGTCATCCCCTCGCCGACGGCCTGCGCGACTTCCCGCAGGCCTTCCCCGAGATCTACCGCGCGACCGTGTCGGCCGGCGAGCAATCGGGCAAGCTCGATTCGGTGCTCGAGCGCCTCGCCGACTACACCGAATCGCGCCAGGTCATGGGCCAGCAGGTGAGCCACGCGCTGGTCTACCCGATCGTGCTCCTGGTGCTGTCCTTCGCCATCGTCTCCTTCCTGCTGGCCTACGTCGTGCCCCAGGTGGTCGCCGTGTTCGAGTCCGGCCATCAGGAGCTGCCCCTGGCGACGCGCATCCTCATCGGCACGAGCGATCTGGTGCGCCACTACTGGGTCTACGGCGTCATCGTGATTGCGGGGGCGCTGTGGGGCTTCTCGCGGTGGGTGAAGGCGCCCTGAGGCGCGGCTCAAGGTGGACCGCTTCTTGCTGCGGCTGCCGCTCGCGGGCAAGCTCATCCGCGGAGTGAATACGGCGCGCTTCTCGCGCACCTTCAGCATTCTGACCGCGAGCGCCGTGCCCGTGCTCGAGGCGCTGCGCATCTCCGCCGAGGTGGTGAACAACATGCCGATGAGAAACGCCGTCGAGGAGGCGGCGCTGCGGGTGCGCGAGGGCGCGCCGATCGGCAAATCGCTCGCCGCACGCAAGCTCTTTCCGCCGATGATGATTCACCTCATCTCGAGCGGCGAGAGCAGCGGCGAGCTCGAGAAGATGCTGGAGCGCGCCGCCTCGAACCAGGAGCGCGAAATGGACGGGCTGCTCTCGACCCTGACGAACCTCCTGGGACCGCTCATGGTCGTGTTCATGGGCGCGGTCGTGATGTTCATCGTGATCGCACTGCTCCTGCCGATCTTCCAGCTCAACGATCTGGTGAAATAGAATGAAGCCACCGAACGACGAGGTGTGCGCCAGGGTATTGCGCCTGAGCCGACTTTCCGTTTATAAACCGCGCGTGGTCGATTACCGAGGCCCAACGGAACGCTGTTGAAGCATGAGTGAAAAACCCGAATCCGACGAATTCGAGGAAGAGGACGCGGAAGATACGGCGCCCGTCGACGATGTGGACGTGGATCACATTATGCGCGACGTCGAATCGCAGCGGCGGCGCGCACCGAAGGGCGCCGAGCCCGCCTGGCGGCGGCTCGAGCGCGTGATGGAGGAGCGGCGCACCGCGGAGCTGCTCTCCGATTTCGACGATTACGAGATTTTCGACGCCGAAGGCGAGCCGGACGGCAAATCCGGCCGCAAGAAACGCAAGCTGCGCTAAGGAGCCGACGCGACCCAGCGCTGCGTCTGTTTTTCGCAACAGCCGGCGGCGGACCGCGCGCGGTGCGGCGCGCGCTCAGCGAAAATCGCGCGATTCGAACAAAGCTCCCCCAAGAGCGCCGAGAGATCGGTGAGGCGTTGGGCGATCACGTGCAGCACGTCGCCCTCGCGCTGCAAAGCTCCCCGCACCTCGAGCAAGCGCGATCCGAGCAACGCCGCGCGCTGCTCCTCGGCAACGCGCTTCCAGACGATCAGATTCACGTGCCCCGTCTCGTCCTCCATCGTGACGAAGGTCACGCCGCTCGCGCTGCCCGGACGCTGGCGCGTGATCACCAGGCCGGCGGTCGTCACCCAGCGGCCGGTCGGCAAATCCCACAACGCCGCGGTCGTGACGATGCCGCGCGCCTCGAGCCGCTTGCGCAGCAGCGCCAGGGGATGACGGCGCAAGGACAGCCCGAGGCTGCCGTAATCGGCGACGATGTCGTGGCCTTCGCGTGGCGCACGCAGGAGCGGAATGCCCTCCGGGACGGCCGTATCGGCGCCGAGCAGCGGCAGGGCGCGCTCCACGCCGCTCACCTGCCAGAAGGCGCGGTATCGATGGCCGGCGATCCCCGCGAGCGCATCGCCGCGGCGAGCGCCTCGAGATCGCGGCGATCGAGCGGCCGCGCGCTCGGCGAGATCCGCGATATCGGCGAACGGGCGCACCGCGCGCGCCGCGATCAGCCGCTTCGCGCCCCTCCTCCGACAGGCGCTTCACCATCCGCAATCCCAAGCGCAGCGCCGGGCGCCCGTCGTCGCGCCGCTCGAGCGTGCAATCCCAGTCGCTCGTCTCGGCCGCCACCGGCCGCACCTCGACGCCGTGCGCACGCGCATCGCGCACCAGCTGCGCCGGCGCATAAAAACCCATCGGCTGGCTGTTGATGAGCGCCGCGCAAAATGCCGCGGGCTCGTAATGCTTGATCCAGGCGGAGGTGTAGACGAGCAGGGCGAAGCTGGCGCTGTGCGACTCCGGAAAGCCATACTCCCCGAACCCTAAAATCTGATTGAAGATCTGATTCGCGAAGCTCTCCGCATAGCCGCGCTCGCGCATGCCGTCGATCAATTGTCGCTGGAAGGGCTCGAGGCCGCCCTTGCGCTTCCAGGCCGCCATGGCGCGGCGCAGGCCGTCCGCCTCGCCGGGCGAGAAGCCGGCCGCGACGATCGCGAGCTGCATCACCTGCTCCTGGAAAATCGGCACGCCGAGCGTGCGCTTGAGCACGCCCTCGACCTCCTTGCTCGGATAGTTCACCGCCTCCTCGCCGTTGCGGCGGCGCAGGTACGGATGCACCATCTCGCCCTGAATCGGACCCGGGCCGCACGATCGCCACCTCGATCACGAGGTCGTAGAAATTGCGCGGCCTGAGGCGCGGCAGCATGGACATCTGAGCGCGCGACTCGATCTGAAACACGCCGACCGTGTCGGCGCGGCAAATCATGTCGTACACCGCGGCATCCTCGCTCGGCACCGTGGCGAGATTGAGCTCGCCCGCCACGCGGGGCGTGCCGCCGAAGTCGTTGATCAGTCCGAACGCCCGGCGGATGGCGCTCAGCATGCCGAGGCCGAGCACGTCCACCTTGAGCAATCCGAGCGCATCGAGATCGTCCTTGTCCCACTCGATGACCGTGCGCTCCGGCATGGCGGCGTTCTCGATGGGCACGAGCTCATCCAGGCGGCCGCGCGCGATCACGAACCCGCCCACGTGCTGCGACAGATGGCGCGGGAAGCCGAGAATCTCCGCGGTGAGCGCCATGAGACGGCGCGTCCTCGACATCGCCCGGATCGAATCCCGAGGCGCGGATGCGCTCCGGATCGATGCGCTGGCCGTCCCACCACTGCATGCCGCTCGCGAGCCGATCGACTTCCGCCAGGTCATAGCCCGAGCGCCTTGCCGACATCGCGCAGCGCACTGCGGGGGCGGTAGCAGATGACGGTGGCCGCGAGCGCGGCGCGTTCGCGGCCGTACTTGCCGTAGATGTACTGGATGACCTCCTCGCGCCGCTCGTGCTCGAAATCGACGTCGATGTCCGGCGGCTCGTTGCGCTCCTTGGAAATGAAGCGCTCGAACAGCATCGACATGCGCGAGGGGTCGACTTCCGTGATCTGCAGGCAGTAGCAGACGATGGAATTCGCGGCCGAGCCGCGGCCCTGGCAGAGGATGCTCTGCGAGCGGGCATATTGAACGACATCGTGCACGGTGAGAAAGAAGGGCTCGAACTTGAGCTCGGCGATCAGGCGCAGCTCGTGCTCGAGACCCTCGCGCACGGCGTGCGGCGCGCCTTGCGGCCAGCGCTTGGCGCAGCCCGCCAGGTGAAGGCGCGCAAGTGGCTGGTCGGGGTCTCGCCCGCGGGAACGATCTCCTCGGGATACTCGTAGCGCAGCTCGTCGAGATTGAACGTGCAGCGCTCGGCGATCGCGAGCGTTTGCGCGAGCAGCGCCGCGGGATAGAGCTCGCGCAAGCGCTCGAGGGGCCGCAGGCAGCGCTCGCCGTTCGGAAACAAGCGAACGCCCGCCTCGTGCAAGGGAATTCCCAGGCGAATCGCCGTGAGCACATCCTGCAGCGCGCGGCGGCTGCGCCGATGCATGTGCACGTCGCCGGCAGCGACCCGCGGCAGCTCGAGCGCCTCGCCGAGCGCCTGCAGGAGTGCGAGGCGCCTCGCATCGGAGCCGCCGGTCAAGAGCTCGACGCCGAGCCACAGGCGGCCGGCGAAGCGCTCGCGCAGCCAGCGGCCGTCCTCCGCCTGGCGCGGCAGCAGCGCCCCGCCGGTCTGCGGCAGCCAGATGATCAAACATCCGTCGAGCGCATTCTCGAGATCCCGGCGCTCGAGGACGTAGTGGCCCTTGGCGCCCGCGCGCCGGGCGCGGGTGATCAGCCGGGAGAGCGCGCCGTAGCTCGCGCGGTCGGTCGGCGAGCGCCACGAGCTTGAGCGCATCGACGCAGCTGAGCTCCGCGCCGATGATGAGCGGCAGCTCGCACTGCTTGGCCGCGACGTGCGCGCGCACCACGCCCGCGAGCGAGCACTCATCGGTGAGCGCGAGCGCTCGATAGTCGCAAGTGCTTGGCTTGCGCGACGAGCTCCTCGGGGTGCGAGGCGCCGCGCAGAAAAGAGAAATTGCTCAACGCATGCAGCTCGGCGTACACGCGGGGGCCTCAAGCGAACACACCGTGCAAATACCAACGCCTCGACCGCCGCTCCTGAAAAACCCACAGCCGCGCTCCGCCCGTTCGGCGCACGATGTAATAGTCGCGGGCAATCCCCTTGCCGTCCCACCAGCCGCTCTCGATGCGCTCGGGACCCTCCTCGACGACTGCTCGCGGCTCACTCGAGGAGCTGCGTCGGGCTCATCCAGCAACCAGACGGGCCGCGGCCTGCTCGGTCAGGGATCGTCGGCGCGCAGCTGCCGGCGCGCAGCACGGCATTGAGACGCAGCTCTTGAACCCGCTGCCAGGCGGCCTCGGGCCGATGCTCGGCGACCGAACGGACCCCGTACACCGCCTCATCGCCGAGGCGGGCGCGCAAACGCTCCACGAGCTGCGGCGCCGTATCGCTGCCCCCGCCGGCGCCCCATGCCGCGCGAAGACATCGAGCGAGACGGCCGAGAGCGGCTGCAGGGGGCCCGAGACCAGCTCCATGCTCGGGCAGGCGCCGCGAGCTCGAGCTGCGACAACTTCTGCGACAGCACATCGGTCAAGCGGTGCTGCTCGCTCGTGATGCTCGCGAGCCCCAGGCGCACGCGCGTGAGCGGGTGATGTGCGATGCTCGAGTCTCAATTCCAGGGTCTGCACGCCGGCTTGCCGTTCGCGCAGAAACCGGGCGCAGCGCCCGATCAAGGGCTCGAGCGCCTTCTGCAGATACGCGACCGTCTCCACTTCCGTCTCGAAATCGAAGCGCTCGCGAAAACGCTCGCGCGGCACGAACGCGCGGCGCGGCGCGGCTTGCCGCGTCAAGGCGATATCGAGCTCGAGCACCGCGGCGGCGCCGAAGCGCCGTGCCATGCCCGCGCGCGGCAGGCGCAACAGCTCGCCGATCCGGCTCACCCCGAGGGCACGCAGTGCTCGCAAGCGTTCGCCGTCCCAGGCGGTGCAGCCAATCGGCAGCTCCGCCAGCCGGCCCGCGAGCAATCCGGGATCCTCGATGAGCTCGCGCTGGCCGGCGCGGGCCAGCCACAGCGCCGCCAGCGTCGAGGGCGCCGTCGCGCTCGAGACCTCGAGCTGCAAGATGACGCCAGGCGGCATCGATCCCTGCATGCAGCGTCTCGAGCGAGCCGAAGAGCTTCACGCTCCCGCGGATCTCGAGCAGCAAGGCGTTCGGCATCTCGATGCTCACCCGCGGCGTGAATCGCTGCGCGTGCAGACAGAGCCGCTCGAGGAGCGCTGCGCCCCCGAGCGCCTCGAGCTGCGGGAATACCACGGCATACCAGAGCGGTTGAGCTCGGCGCGAGCGCGGCGGGCAGCGGCAGCGCTCGGGGACGAGCGCGGCACGCGGTGGGCGCCGCGGCGCGGGCTCGGCCCGGCGGGGACTGGACGAGGGACTGCCGCGAATAAATCCGCCGTGGCGGATTCGAGCGCTCGCGAAGGCATGTCACGAGCCGTGTTCGAAGACGCTGGGCTGGAAAAGCTGAGTCGAGAGGGCTGGGCTCGGGCTCGATGGGACCCGGGCGGCCGCCCTGCACCTTCAGAAGCGACAGGCGCGGCTCCCGCTCTCCCTGCGACAGCAACAAGCGCAACACCGCGGGCGAGGACTCGAACCGATGCCGCTCGGGGCGAAACAGCACGCCGAGCGCGCCGCCCTCCTCGGCCGCCAGCTTCAAGCGCCGCAGCCAGCGGTCATCGGTGCCTTTCAACCAGAGCAAAACGGCCGCGCAGACGCCGGAGCTCAAGGCCTGCTCGGCCGCCCACAAGGCCTCCATGGCGCTCGCCGGCCGCACGATGATGAAGCGGCCGAGCTCGATTCCCTGCTGCGCCAAGGCCGGCGCAAAAGGCTCATGCGGCGGTGCAATCCAAACGATCCAGGGAGTATCCCCGTCTCGCTTGCGCTGAGACTGCACCAAGGCGGGCAAAAAAAGCTGGATCTCGCCGAGTCCCGATGCATCGATCAACACCTCGACGAGCGACGCCGTCGGCCAGCCGCCGCCCGGTAAGCGCGCATCGAGCGCGCGTCGACCGGTGGACCAAGCCGGACGAGACGACGAAGGCTGACTGGCCGAGGCGTCTTTTAACCTGAAGACACGTGCATCGGCCAAGAGATCCGCAAGCGATGATGCCTCAAGCGGCATCCACGTCTTTACCGCGACGAAGCACTCCGACCACGACGCCTTCGATCATCATGGGTTGATGTTTCAAATCGACACGAATGGGTTCGAAGTCGGCATTTTCGGGCAAAAGCCACACGATCGAGCCTTCCTGGCGATAGCGTTTGACGGTGACTTCGTTTTCCAGGCGGGCAACGACGATCTGGCGGTTGCGCACCTCGGGCGTGCGATGCACGGCGACCAGATCGCCGTGCAGGATGCCGGCGTTCTTCATGCTCATGCCCTGCACTTTCAAGAGATAGTGCGGCTGCGGCTGGAACAATTGGGGATCGATTTGGTAATGCCTTTCGATGTGCTCTTCGGCGAGGATGGGACGTCCCGCAGCCACGCGTCCGATGAGCGGCAGTCCCAGTTGCTCGCGCAAAATATCCTTGAGCTGAATGCCGCGCGAAGCACCGGGAATCAAATCGATGACGCCCTTGCGTTGCAGAGCGCGCAGATGTTCCTCGGCGGCATTGGGCGACTTGAAGCCGAGGGTGCGTGCGATCTCCGCGCGAGTGGGCGGCATGCCGTTCTCCGCGATCGAGGTTGGATGAGCCGCAGAATCTGAGTTTGCCGAGGCGTGAGGTCAGTCATGGCAGTTACCTGTATATGTAGCCAGTAACTGTCATTATATCCAGCTTGAGGGGGCTGGCAAGTGCCTTGCGGGCAGGTTAATTTGCCGCACCTCTCACCGCGATCACATGCTCATATAACTATAAGGAAATCATGAAGAAGGAAGATAAATCTCGAGATCGCGCCCTCGGGCTGGACCGACCCATCACCCGGCGCGACTTCCTGAACGGTATCGCCATCGGCACCGCCGCCTTGGCCTACCCCGATGCGCTGATGGCGGGCGGCTCCGACCCGGGCGGCGGACGCCGCGTCGCCGCTCCGCGGCGGCCGCCCAAGATGCGCCGGGCTATTACCCGCCGCTGCTCACCGGCATGCGCGGCAGTCACCCCGGCTCCTTCGAGGCGGCGCACGCCCTGCGCGACGGCCGGCTGCCGCCCCCGCCCCAGGACACCGGCGAGCGCTACGACCTCATCGTCGTCGGCGCGGGCATCAGCGGTCTTGCCGCCGCGCATTTCTACCGCGCGCAGCGCGGAGCCGCAGCCGCATTCTCCTTCTCGACAACCACGATGATTTCGGCGGTCATGCCAAGCGCAACGAATTCCATCTGGACGAGCGTCTGCACCTCATGAACGGCGGCACTCTGGTAATCGACAGTCCCCGGCCCTACGGGCCGGTGGCCGCGGGACTTCTGAAGACCTTAGGGTTGGACGTCCCGAAGCCTCGTCAAAAAGCACCCAGCATCTGCAGTACTACGATCACCTGGGACTCAAGCCGGGCGCGTTCTTCGATCGCGAAACGTTCGGCGCCGACAAGCTCATCGTCGGCACCGACCAAGGCGACGCTCGCGCAGGCACTCGTGCGGCGCCGCTCTCCGCCAAGGCGCGCGATCAAATCGTCGAGATCGAGACGGGCGCGGTCGATTACCTGCCCGGACTTTCGTCCGACGAGAAAAAGCAGCGCCTCTCGCGCATGAGCTATCAGGCGTTTCTGCGCGACGTGGTGCACGTCGGATCCGGCCGTGCTCAAGTATTACTACGGCAAGACCATGGATGAACAGGGCGTCGGCATCGATGCGCAGTCCGCGCTCGACTGCTGGGCATTCGACATGCCCGGCTTTCAGGGCATGCAGTCTCGCCAAGGGCTCCATTCCGCGCATGGGGTTCACGCCCAAGGGCTACGAAGACACCGGCGGGTCCTATCGTCTGCACTTTCCCGACGGCAACGCGACCATCGCGCGCCTCTTGGTGCGCGACCTGCTGCCGCAGGCGGTGCAGGGCGCGAGCCGACCCGGCGAGCGCCGCCGAGGACATCGTCACCGCGCGCATCGATTATGCGCGAGCTCGATACCGCCGCCGCGCCGGTGCGCTTGCGGTTGAACAGCACCGCCGTTCGGGTGCGCCACCTGGGCGATCCGCGCTCCGCCGCCGAGGTCGAGGTGACCTACGTGCGCGCCGGCCGCGGCTACGCGGCGCGCGCGCGGGGCGTCGTGCTCGCCGGCTACAACGTGATGATTCCGTACCTCTGTCCGGAACTGCCGGCCGAGCAGCAAAAGGCGTTGCACAGCCTGGTGAAAACCCCGCTCGTGTACACGACGCGTGGCGCTGCGCAATTGGCAGGCGTTCGACCGGCTGAAAGTGAACCGCGTCTACGCGCCCGGCAGCTATCACATCTCTCTTCAGTTTGAATCCGCACGTCACCATCGGCACCTATCGAGGCGCCCTCACGCCCAAGGATCCCGGTGCTGGTGCACATGGTGCGCACGCCGTGCCAGGAGGGCCTCACGGAGCGCGAGCAGAATCGTGCCGGACGAGCCGAGCTGCTGCGAACCTCCTTCGAGACCTTCGAACGCAACATTCGCGATCAACTGGGCCGCACGCTCGCCGACGGCGGATTCGATCCCGCGCGCGACATCACGGGCATCACCGTCAACCGATGGCCGCACGGCTACGCACGGGAATACAACCCGCTGTTCGATCCCGAGCTGCCCGAGTCGCAACAGCCGTACGTCATCGGCCGCGCGCAATTCGGACGAATCACCATCGCGAATTCGGATTCCGGAGGCGGCGCGTATACGGACTCGGCGATCAATCAGGGCCACCGAGCGGTCACGGAGCTGCTCGCGAGCAAGAGCGCCTGAGGTGCGGCGTTGGTAAAACTTACAGCGAGCATACGCGAACGCGCGTACCTCTTATCCCATGCCTGCGCAGGGAGATTTCTTACGATGGGTTAATATGCGAGACCAAAGAGGGTAAAATCGTCGTAAAATAGTCTCGTATTAACGACATTAACTCGCTTTTCAGTTGCAATCGACGCGCGAATTTGGCTTTATGTACGACTGTGTTGCAACGCATTCGAGCCCGGCACGATGAGGAATGGACTCGTGTGTGCGAGAACACGTCGGATGATTTCCGAAACGAATGAATTAACAACCCTAGGGGACTATCTATGACATTTTCCACGACACTCAAGGCCTCAGTCGCCGCGGCATGCGTTATTGCCTTCGCAGGATGCACGGACCTGAAGCCCATCCAAGCCCAGATCGACGATCTCAAGTCGCAAGTTGCGAAGCTGCAGAGCGACACCGCGAAGGCGCAGAGCGATGCCAACGCCGCGATGAGCGCCGCGCAGAGCGCCTCCTCGGCCGCCTCGGGCGCGCAGAGCACGGCGAATCAGGCTCTCTCGACCGCCCAGCAAAATTCGCAGGCCATCGAGCAGATCAACGAGAAGATCGATCGCATGTTCAAGAAGTCCGTCTCGAAGTAATTCGAGAACGATCGAGCGTAGGAACGCCGCGGTGATCCCGCGGCGTTTTTTTGACGGCTCGACCGCCGGCGCAAGGCTCGGCCCGCCGGCCGCAGACGCGGCTCCCTAATAGCGGATCAGCGCCGATCCCCAGGTGAAGCCCCCGCCGAACGCCTCGAGCAGCAACAGCTGCCCGCGCTTCACACGCCCGTCGCGAATACCCGTATCGAGCGCGAGCGGCACGGAAGCGGCCGAGGTGTTGCCGTGGTCCGCGATCGTGACGATGACGCGTTCCATGGGCAGATCCAAGCGCCGCGCGATGGCCTCGATGATGCGGAGATTCGCCTGGTGCGGGATGAGCCAGTCGAGTTGCGACTTGTCGAATGTCATTGGCGCTCAAGGTCTCCGTCACGAGCTGCCCGAGCGTATTGACCGCAACCTTGTAGACCTCGTTGCCCTTCATCTGCACGCCGACATTGCCGCCCTGGCGCACCAAGTCGAAACCCTTGGACACACCGTCCGGATACATCAGCAAGTCCTTGTATCGCCCGTCCGAATGCAAGCGCGTACTGATGATGCCCGGCTCCGCCGACGGCTTGAGGACCACGGCGCCGGCGCCGTCGCGCGAACAGCACGCAGGTCCCGCGGTCGCTCCAGTCGGTGATGCGGGTCAGGGTCTCCGCGCCGACGACGAGCGCGCACTTTGCATCGCCCAGGCGCACGAACTTGTCGGCGACGCTCAGTGCGTACATGAAGCCCGTGCATGCGGCCTCGAGGCTGAATGCCGGGCAGGCGTTGCGGATGCCGAGACGATCCTGAAGAAGCGTGCCGACGTTGGGAAACACCAGATCGGGCGTCGTGGTTCCCACGCAGATGAGATCGATATCCTCCGGGCCGACGCCGGCCGCCTCCATCGCGCGACGCGAGGCGTGTTCCGCGAGGTCGGTCGTGGTCTCGCCGGGGACGACGACATGACGGCGCTCGATGCCGGTGCGCGAGCGGATCCACTCATCGGTGGTGTCGACCAGACGTGCCAGATCCGCGTTGGTCAAGATCTTCTCCGGCAGATAACTGCCGGTGCCGGCGATGCGTGAGAACATTGCGCGATCCCTCTAGGAAGCCTCTACCCGGGAGGCGGCGTGCCAAGGCGTTCTGCGATTTTCTCCGGCACTCCGTTGCGAGCCTCGATCACCGCCACCTCGATGGCGCGCTGAAAGCCGAACAAGTCGGCGCCGCCGTGGCTCTTGATCACGATGCCGTTCAAACCGACCATGGTGGCGCCATTGTATCGCCTCGGATCGAGGCGAGTGCGCAAAGCGTTGAGGCTCGAGCGCGCGGCCAGCGCGCCGAGCTTGCGCAGCGGTATTGCGGGTGAACTCCTCGCGCAGCGCGTCGGTGATGAACCGCGCCACGCCCTCCATGGTCTTCAGCGCCACGTTGCCGGTGAAACCGTCGGTCACCACGACGTCCACTTTGCCCGTGAAGATGTCGTGCCCCTCGACGAATCCGACGTAGTTGACGCCGCTCTCGGCGATCAGGGTGTGCGCGGTCTGCACCGTCTCGTTACCTTTGATCTCCTCCTCGCCGATGTTGAGGAGGCCGACGCGCGGGCGCTCGTGCGCGCCCTCGAGATCCGCCGCCAGCACGGAGCCCATCACCGCGAACTGGCGCAGGTGCTCCGGCGTGCAGGAAGCGTTCGCACCGAGATCGAGCATGTAGGTGTGACCGGCGCGCGAGGGGATGAGCGAGACGATGGCGGGCCGCTCGACGCCCGGCAGCATCTTCAGCACGAAGTGCGCCATCGCCATGAGCGCGCCGGTGTTGCCCGCGCTCACGCAGGCATGCGCCTGGTGCGTCTTGACCAGATCGAGCGCGCGGCGCATCGAGGAATCCTTCTTGCGCCGCAGCGCCTCGCGCGGGTGATCGGTCATCTCGACCACTTGGGTGGTGAAGAGGCAGTCGACGTTGGCGAGCTTCGCGGCGGCGAGTTGCCGTCGAGCTCCGCTCGTCCGCCGATCAAGGTGAATCGCACGTCCGGGAACTCGCGCGCCGCCGCCAAGGCCGCCGGCACGCAGACCGACGGTCCGCAATCGCCGCTCATGACGTCGATGGCAATTTGGAGCGCCGGCACGGGAGTGCGTCTCGAGGGTTGGAGCGGCGGATCGGCCGCCGCGGTGGTCAGGCGCTACTCTTCAGTGGCTTCCGCGTCCGCCTTGGTCTGGAGCACCTTCTTGCCGCGATAGAAGCCGTCACGCGAGATGCGATGCCGAGAATGCGTCTCGCCGCTCTTCGGCTCGATCGACACGGCGGGCGCCGCGAGGCGCGGAATGCGAACGATGCATGCCGCGCTTCGAGGGAGTCTTCCTGCTTTTTTGAACTGCCATGAGTGCTGTGTCCTGTCACCTTTTCTTCAACAAATCCTGCAGAGCGCTGAACGGTCTGCGCATTTCCTCCGCGCCATCCGGCTCGGGCGCGTCGATCGACGCGCTCCGGCGCGTTGCCGCAGGTCAACGGCGTACTGCACGCCGGCGCAACGGGCAGCGCCAGCAGCAGTTCCTCCTCCGCCAGCTCGCGCAGCGATACCAGTCCGCCGCGGGTGCCGAAGAGCTCGCGCTCCGAATCCGTGGCTACGGCCGCCTCATCGTCGGCGAACTCCACATCGCTGCCGCCGCCACCGGGAAAGCGAACCCCTGCATGCACCGCTGACAGATCAGCACCGGCGCCGCGCGCACCTCGACGCGCGCTCCCGACCGGCCCGAGGCCAGCTTCGAGAATGCGAAGCTCGCATCGACGACGCCTTGGGGCTGCGCCAGGAACTCCTTCAGCCTCGGTAACTCGCGCAGCTCGTAGGTGCGCTCCAGCACCGCGGCTTCCTCGGCCAGGCGCGCGCAATCGACGAGGTCCGGCAAGCCCGCTGCCATGGGCCGCGTATAATAGGGCCCGATCCCACCCCTGTCAAAAGTACATTCGGTGCAAGTCGTTGTTTTTGAAGTCTCCGCCTGAGCTCATTCTAGCATCGACCTCGAGCTACCGGCGCGCGCTGCTCGCGCGGGTGTACGAATCTTTTGAGTGCGAAGCGCCGGGCGTCGATGAGACGCGCCGCGAGCACGAAAGCGCACTCGCCCTGGTGACCCGGCTGGCACTCGCCAAGGCGCGCGCGGTCGCTGCTCGCCATCCCGCAGCCTGGGTGATCGGGTCCGATCAAGCCGCCGTGCTCAAGAACCGCGACGGGGACGAACTGGTGCTCGGCAAGCCGGGCACGGCCGAGCGCTGCGCAGCGACCCTGCGCAGCTGCTCGGGCGCGACGGTCGCCTACTGCACCGCTGTCGCGGTGCTGCGCGCGAGCGATGCCGGCGTCCACGAATTCGTCGATACGACCCGGGTCAAGTTCCGCGAGCTCGACGAGGCGACGATCGCGCGCTACATCGCACGCGAATCGCCCTTCGATTGCGCTGGCGGCTTCAAAAGCGAAGGGCTTGGAATCTCGCTGTGCGAGGCGATCGAAAGCGAGGATCCGACCGCCCTCATCGGCTTGCCGCTGATCCGCCTGTGCAGCGTATTGCGGCGCGTCGGCTTCCAGATTCCCTGAAGGGACTCAAGCCCGGGGGCGCGGCGCTGCGTGCCGCACCGGCGCGGCTCGCTTCTTCGGCGTGATCGCATCGAGCACCGCCGCGAGATCCGCGGGCAAGCGGGGCGCTCGCGTGAAAGGGCACGCCTGTGCCCGGCCAATCGAATGCGATCGAATGCGCATGTAGAAATATTCGCTTCAGCCCGGCGCCCTTGAGCTCGGCATTGCGCTCGCGGTCGCCATACTTGTCGTCGCCGAGCAGCGGGTGGCCCGCATAGGCGGCATGCACGCGGATCTGGTGCGTGCGGCCGGTGGGGATGTCCACCTGCATCAACGTCGCGAGCTTGCCGAAGAACTGCACCGGCTTGAACACGCTCACCGAGTCCTTGCCGGCCGCGGCGACGCGCACGTGCCGCTCCCCCTGGCGGCGCTCGTCCGTCGCGAGCGGCGCATCGATGCGTTTCGTGCCGAGCTGCCAGTCGCCCGACACGAGCGCCAGATACGTCTTGTGCATGCCGCCGTCGCGTATCAAGGCGTGCAGGGCGACGAGCGTTGCCCGATCGCGCGCCACGCAGAGGCACCCGCTGGTGTCGCGGTCGAGGCGATGCACGAGCTCGAGGCTCTCGCGCGGGCGCGATGCGCGCAGCGCCTCGATGACACCGAAGCTCATGCCGCTGCCGCCGTGCACAGCCACCCCGGCGGGCTTGTCGATCACCAGGAGATGCTTGTCCTGGAAAATCACCGCGCGCTCGATGAGCTCTTGCAGCCGGGTCGACGGGCGGCCCGGCTCCTCCGTACGATCGATGTGCACGGGAGGCAGGCGCACCTCATCGCCCGCGGCGATCCGATACTCGGCGTCCACGCGCTTGCTTATTGACGCGCACCTCGCCCTTACGCAGCAACCGGTAGACGCGGCTGCGCGGCACCCGGCTGAAGTGGCGCATGAGGAAATTGTCGATGCGCTGCCCCGCTTCCTGGGCAGATATGGTGCGCAGCTCCACGGCGCTCTTGGGACCTTTCGGTGGCGGGGATGGCTCGCGGCTTTGCTCGGTTTCGGCTTTCATTATGATGATCTTACGGTAATCGATGTTCTAAGACATTGATTACATTGACCCTGACGTGCTGTTGTGCTAATGTTTCAACACCGTGTCGGGTGCTTTACTCTGCATTGAGAGTACAAGCAGTGCTTGAAATGCTGACCTCCACTGAAATTTTTTTCAGCTGGGAAGCGCCAGGCGGACACCGGTTTCGGCGGCGTTCCCCTGCAAGGGAGCGACGCATATTAGTTGGTTCTGGATTTCCAGACCATCGCTCGGCCGATGAAAACAGACCCAAGCACCTCTGCGGGAGGCCCAAAAGTCTGACTAGCGGTTAACCGAGAACAAGGCCCCGGGCTTGCTTTATATAAATTGGCAGAATTGGGTTGAATTGATGCCGCTCGCTTGGCTCGCGTTCGGCGCTTCCCTTTTCTTTGCCGCGACCTCGCGCGTCGCGGCCCGGGCTTCTATTCTCGCGCCCTCCTCGGCCTCCACCATATACGTTGGGGCAAATGAAAAGAATGCTCGTCAACGCAGTTCAAGAAGAAGAACTGCGAGTCGCACTCGTCGACGGTCAGAAACTCTACGACTTATCGATTGAGATACCGTCCCGGGAACAGAAAAAATCCAATATCTATAAAGGCCGGATCACCCGCGTCGAGCCCAGTCTCGAAGCGGCGTTCGTAGAGTACGGCGCGCAGCGCCACGGCTTTCTACCTCTGAAGGAAGTCTCCAAGGAGTACTTCCGCTCGCAACCCGGGGCTGGCGGCCGGCTCAATATCAAGGACCTTCTGCAGGAAGGCCAAGAGCTGATCGTGCAGGTCGAGAAAGAGGAACGCGGCAATAAGGGTGCCGCGCTCACCACGTTTATCAGCCTCGCCGGCCGCTTCCTCGTGCTGATGCCGAATAACCCCCGCGCCGGCGGCGTGTCGCGACGCATCGAAGGCGAAGATCGCGACCAGATGCGCGAAGCGATGAACGGGCTGCAGATTCCGGACGGAATGGGCGCGATCGTGCGCACCGCGGGCGTTGGCCGATCGACCGACGAGCTGCAGTGGGACCTCAACAACCTCAAGGCGGCCTGGGACGCGATCGAGCAGGCCAACGACGGACGCCCCGCGCCGTTCCTGATATTCCAGGAAAGCGACGCCGTGACGCGCGGGCTGCGCGATTACTTTTCCGACGACGTCGGCGAGATCCTGATCGATCAACCGGACGCGTTTCAGAAAGCTCAGGAGTACATGCAGCGCTTCATGCCGGCGGAGGCACAGCGCAAGCTCAAGCTGTATCAAGATCCGGTCCCGCTGTTCACGCGCTACCAGATCGAGAGCCAGATCGAGTCGGCGTACTCGCACAAGGTCACCCTGCCCTCGGGCGGGAGTCTGGTCATCGACCACACCGAGGCGCTGGTCTCCATCGACATCAACTCGGCGCGCTCGACGCGCGGCGGAGACATCGAGGCGACCGCGCGCAACACCAATCTCGAGGCGGCCGAGGAGATCGCGCGCCAGCTCAGATTGCGTGACATCGGCGGCTTGATCGTGATCGATTTCATCGACATGGAATCCACCGCCAATCAACGCGCGGTCGAGGACATGCTGCGCGACGCGGTCAAGATGGATCGCGCGCGCATTCAGCTCGGACGGTTGTCGCGGTTCGGCTTGCTCGAGCTTTCGCGACAGCGGTTGCGGCCGGCCTTGAGCGAGACCACGCACATCCATTGCCCGCGCTGCAGCGGCATGGGCACCATCCGCAGCGTCGAATCGATGTCGCTCGCGCTGTTGCGGCTCATCGGCGAGGAGGCGCGCAAAGAGCGTACCGGCCGCGTCATCGCGCAGGTTCCGGTGGATGTCGCCACTTATCTCATGAACGAGAAGCGCGAATGGCTGCACGAGATCGAGACGCGGGACCGAGTCTCGCTGGTCATCGTGCCGAATCCGCACCTGCAGACCCCGGCTTATAGCTTGCGACGCATCCGCGACGACGAGAAGGAGCTTCCGGAGAACAGCGCAGCGAGCTACGAGATCCCCGAGCAACCGACGCTCGATGATTCCAACATCGGCAATCGCGACAAGAAGCCGCAAACCGAGGCGCCTCTCGTCCCGAGCATCGTACCGGTCGAGGCCACGCCTCTGCCGCCGCCGCCGAGCCCTGCGCCGGCCGCGGCTCCGGTCGCCGTGGCCGCCGCCGTGCCGCAGGTCGGCATCTTCGTGCGCCTGTGGCGCTTTTTCTTCGGCGCGCCGGCCGCGCCCGCCGCGAGCGAGTCAGCTGCGACAGCGGCGCAGGCGCCGCGCGAGCGTCCCGCACATCGTGACGCACGCTCGGATCGTTACCGCGAGCGGGACCGGACGCGCGGCCGCGATCGAGATCGCGAACGGGACCGCGATCCACGGCGCGAGGCGGCACGCGAGGGAGGGGCGCGCGACGGAGCCCGCGAACCCCGCCGTGACGGCCGGCCGCGCGGCGAGAATCGCGACCATCGCGATAACGGTCGAGGAGAACATCGCGGCGAAACGCGCCGTGCCGAAGGACCCCGTCCCGACGCACCGCGTGCCGATGGGCCCCGTGCCGATGGGCCGCGCAGCGATGCCGGCCGCGGCGAGGGTCGTGTGGAGCGGACCGATGGCCGCCCCACGCAACGAGAGCCGCAACGGTGCCGAGGCGCCGCGTGCGGGTGAACCTGTCGAGCGCGCCGATCGTGGAGAGCGTGGCGGCCGTGGGCGCCGGCGTCGTGGCCGCGGACGCCGCGAAGGCGGCGAGAACACCGGCAACGGACAGCTGACAAACGCCGAAGCGAATGGGCGCGGTCCGGACTCGGCCGCACCCCGTATCGACGGGCCGCGTGCCGACGGCGACTCGTACCGGCCTTCGGTGCCGGAGGCCGCGAGCGCCGGCTTCTCTGCGGCGCCTTCCAGCCCGCAGCCCTCCAGCCCGGCCCCCTCGCCGCCTCCGGCGGCGCCTGCGGCGATGGCCGTCGCGGCACCCGAGACGCCGCGCCCCGTCACACAGGAGAAATATGTGGTGTGGTCCGGGTCGGGGGACACTCCCCGCAGCGGCCCGGACGATCGGTAAGCGCGCGGCCGGCTAGGCTAAAGGGCCGGCTCTGCGCCGCGCGGGTCTCCTCCCGCGCGGCGCAGACGGATCGTGAGGGCGATGCTAACCGCGATCAGCGCGGCAGCAACTCCCCGCAGGATGGCGATGGCCGCCGAACTCAAGGGGACGATCAGCAACGGATTGGGGCTTCGATCCGGCCGGTGCCTGAAGAGCAAGAAAGCGCCGCTCGAGGCTGCGGCTACCAGTACATAGGCCGCGATCCAGGCGTACCGCTCGCGGGCGCGCAGCCGACGCGGCAACCTCGCGTCGGCCGCCTTCCCGGGCCGCAATCCATACGCGGCCACCAGAAACACCGCGATCAGACCGATCAGGGAGTTCAAATCCTGCACGAACCGCAGGCCTCCGAGCGGGTGCCCGTCGATGTAGGCCACAGGCTCTTCCAGGATCGGAAGCATGCGCACCCCTCGCCCTCCCTCGTGGGTGAAGCCGTCCCAGACGAGATGGGTGATCGCCCCGGCGAGCAGGCCGCAGGCAGCCCAAATCCATTGTTTCAGGCTTCTATAGTCCGCCGGGGCTTTCGACCAGTGCCAGCGTGCATACGCGCCGGGCGGGAGCAACTCCATGATCGGCGTGCGGACCAGGAGCTGGAACACCCAGTAGCTCGCGAGGCCGACGGGCAGGCAGAAGGTCAGCAACGCATCCAGACTGTGGGTCTCGAAGCGCGCCGGGCGCCACGGCATGAACCAGCCGAAATCGGGCACCATGCTGCCGATGACGGCGGCCGACAGCAGACGCCAGCGAGCCAGCGGTCGAGTGAAGGGCAAGACGGCTGCGGCATGCGAAATTGTAAATGGCATCAATTACCTAGAATTGTCATCTCATTGTCACAATCGGCGATAATAATCGCGGGCTCCGTTTGCCCTCAGCGAGAAGCCCATGTCCAACGTCGATGTGATACATGCGGGACCGTCGGCTGCCGCCCCTAAAGCCTCGCCTCTCAGCGGACATACCTCAAACCCCTGGTTCAACGTCCTCGCGGGCGTCGTCGTCGTGACCGGCATCATATATGCTGGCTACCACCTCGCGAGCGACTTGTCCGTGGTGCGCGATACGCGCGTATATCCGTTCATCCTGCTCGGCATCGCGTTGTTCATCGCGCTCGGCTTCGAATTCGTCAACGGTTTCCACGACACCGCGAACGCGGTCGCGACGGTCATCTACACGCACTCGTTGTCGCCGAATTTTGCCGTCGTCTGGTCAGGAGCCTTCAATTTCCTGGGCGTCTTGGTCTCGAGCGGCGCGGTCGCGTTCGGCATCGTCTCGCTCCTGCCGGTGGAGCTCATCTTGCAGGTGGGGAGCGGTGCGGGCTTCGCGATGGTGTTCGCCCTGCTCATCGCGGCGATCATCTGGAACTTGGGCACGTGGTACTTCGGGCTGCCGTCCTCGAGCTCGCACACACTCATCGGATCCATCATGGGCGTCGGGCTCATGAATCAGCTGATGGCGGCAAACACCAGCGGCACGAGCGGCGTCGACTGGGCGCAGGCGGCCAAGATCGGTGAATCGCTGCTGTTCTCGCCGCTCATCGGCTTCAGTCTGGCGGCGCTCTTGCTGCTGGTCGCGAAAGCACTCATTCCCATTCCGGCGCTCTACCGGGAGCCGAAAGGCAATCAGCCGCCGCCCCTATGGATACGCGGTCTTCTCGTGCTCACCTGCACCGGCGTGAGCTTCGCGCACGGCTCAAACGACGGGCAAAAAGGCATGGGACTGATCATGCTCATTTTGATCGGCACCGTCCCCACGGCATACGCGCTCAACCGCACCATGCACGAGCAGGACGTGGATCGGTTCGTGGCGGTCTCGACGCAGGCGCAAGCCGCGCTCGGCCGCTATGCGAAGGGACCCGTACCCGCCGATCCGCACCAGGGTGCGATCGAGATCGTGCGCTCGCGATCGATCTCTCCGGAAACTTTGCCTTCGCTCGTGGCCCTGTCTGCCAAGATTCAGCAGCAAGTGGACGCCGCTCATTCCCTGGCCAATGTGCCCACCGGCGAGATGGTCAACATTCGCAACGAGATGTATCTGGTGAGCGAGGGGCTGCGCCTTCTCGGCAAATCGAAGTCGATCGCGATTTCCGCTGCGGACAAAGGGACGCTCGCGGATTACAAATCACAGCTCGACAATTCCACCAAGTTCATCCCGACTTGGGTGAAGGTCGCGGTGGCCATCGCCCTCGGGCTCGGCACCATGATCGGCTGGAAGCGCATCGTGGTCACGGTCGGTGAGCGCATCGGCAAGACCCACCTCACCTACGCCCAGGGCGCCTCCGCCGAGCTCGTGGCGATGCTGACGATCGGCGCGGCGGACATGTACGGTCTGCCGGTGAGCACCACGCACGTGCTGTCCTCCGGAGTCGCCGGCACCATGGTTGCGAACCGCTCCGGTCTGCAGTGGGCCACGGTGCGCAACTTGCTGATGGCCTGGGTCTTGACCCTGCCCGTCTCGATCGCGCTGGCAGGCGGGCTGTACTGGCTGTTCCGCACGCTGCTGTAAAGCCCTCGGCGCGGCGAGTTGCTGCGGGGACGTCCTCGGGCAGCGTCCTTTCGAGTAGGATCCGTCTATGCGGCGGCCGCTCGTAGACGGCCCGAGGAAACCTTCATGGCTCACGTCACCGTCATCAGTGAATTTCATTTCGCTCAAGCAATCGTCGCCGGCCACCATCGCGTCACGGCCGATGAGCCGCAAAGTCGCGGCGGCAGCGACACCGGGCCCTCGCCCACGGAGCTTCTCTTGGGAAGTCTCGGTGCCTGCACGTCGATCACACTGCGCATGTATGCAGGACGCAAGGACTGGGAGCTCGGCAAGATCACGGTAGGGCTGCGCTACACGCCCGCCGCGGACGGTCGCAAGGCCCACATCGAGCGGCGCCTCTCTTTCGCAAAGGCGCTCACCGACGAGCAGTCTCTGAGGCTTCTGGAAATCGCCGGCAAGACACCGGTGACGCTCGCGCTGACCTCCGGTATCACCATCGATACCTCGATCGCACAGCACGTGACCGCGGCCTGACGCCGGATCGCACGAGGCCCGCCGCGTCCCCCTCAGCGGGCCCGTAGCCTCGCGCGTACCGCTTCGAGGTCCTCGGGCGTATCGACACCCGCGGGAGGAGCCTCCTGCAACCCGACCACATGGATGCGCATGCCGTGCTCGAGAGCGCGCAGCTGCTCCAGCTTCTCCGTGGTCTCGAGCGGCGTCGGCGGCCAACCGGCGAACTCGAGCAGGCTCTTCACCCGATAGGCATAGATACCGATGTGGCGCAAGGCGCGGCTGAAGTCGCTCGGCCGGCCGGCGGTCGCCGCGTCGCGCGGCCAGGGCACGCATGCCCGGCTGAAATACAGCGCCTCGCCGCGCAGGCGCCGCAGCGCCTTGACGCAGCTCGGGTCGAGAAACTCGGCGAGGCTCGAGATCGGGGCGGCCGCCGTGGCGATGCCGCACTCGGGATGCTCGACCAGCGCGGCCGCAACGCGGGCCGGCACCGCGGGCGGCATGAGCGGCTCATCGCCCTGCAGGTTGATCACGATCGCCTCGGGGGCCAACCCTCGCGCCCGCACGACCTCTGCGATGCGATCGGTACCGGATCCGTGTTCCGCCGAGGTCATTGCCACGTCCGCGCCGAATCCGGTCGCGGCGGAGCGGATGCGCGCATCATCCGTTGCCACGATCACCGAGAGCGCGCCGCTCGCCCGCGCGCAATCCCAAACCCATTGGAGCAACGGCCGGCCGGCGACGTCGAGGAGCGGCTTACCCGGCAGGCGGCTCGCCCCGTACCGGGCCGGAATGATTATGTGGAAAGGCGTGCTCACGATCGGCGCTTAGCGGTTCAGCAGCGGATCGTCCGCTCCAAGCACCCGTGCCTCCTCGGGCAACATCATCGGAATACCGTCGCGCACGGCGTAAGCAAGGCGATCGGGACGGCACACGAGCTCGAGCATTGCCCCGTTCCCCACGGAGCGCAGCGGCCCCTTGCAGATCGGGCACACGAGCAACTCGAGCAGGCGCTTATCCATCGAGGTTCCCTCGCCGCGGCGACTCGCGGTTTGCTATGCGGTGCATGACGACGTTCAGCAGTGTATGCGACTCGCTCGCCTCGAAACACGCGTTCACCGGCACGTACCAATGCCGCTCATCTGCCGCGCCCGCGCATTTTACGGCATCTTTCTCGGTCATGAGCACCGGCAGATCGTCGCCGAAGCGCACGTCCTCTCGAGCGATGCGCGCATGGTCCGCGAGCGGATGTCCCTCGACCTCGATGCCGTGCGCCCGCAGCATGTTGAAAAAGCGCTCTGGGTTGCCGATGCCGGCGACCGCGTGCACGGCCATCCCGGCGAAGGCCGCGAGCGGCGAGACGCGTCCGCCGACGAGGGCCACGGCGCTGCTCGCCTCGAGCCGCATGCTCAAGGCGCCCTCGAGCATCGCGCGCCCGCCGTTGACCACGATCGCGTCCGCCACCGCGAGGCGCGAGCGCGTCTCGCGCAGCGGACCCGCGGGCAGCAGCCAGCCGTTGCCGAAGCGGCGGTCGCCGTCGATGACCACCACCTCGCAATCGCGCGCCAGCGCGTAGTGCTGCAGACCGTCATCGCTCACGATCACATCGCAGCCCTGGGCCACCAGCAATTGCGCGGCGGCCGGCCGATCGCCGCCGACCGCGACGGGCACCTGGGTTCGGCGCGCCAGCAGCAGCGGCTCATCGCCGACCACGCGGGGATCGTCGGACGGCTCGATCAGCCGAACGGTGTTCGCGGAGCCGCCGTAGCCGCGAGTGACCACGCCGGGCTTGAATCCGAGCTCGCCGAAGCGCGCGACGAGCCAGCACACGAGCGGTGTCTTGCCGGTGCCGCCGACGGTGAGATTGCCGACGATGACCACGGGTCGCGCGAGGCGCGTCGAGCGGCGCAGCCGCTTGGCGTACAGAAAGCGCCGCGAACCCGACACCGCCCCGTACAGGAACGACAGCGGCATCAGCCACCAGGGCGGTGCCGCCCGCTCGTACCAGACCCGATTGAGCCAGGATTGAGCGGACATCCGCATTCAATCGGCGAACTGCATTCCGTGCAGCGTCGCATACAAGCCGCCGAGTGCCAAGAGCTCTCTGTGGTTGCCCATCTCGACGATTCGTCCGCGATCGAGAACGATGATCCGGTCGGCGCTCTCGACGGTCGAGAGGCGGTGCGCGATCACGAGCGTCGTGCGACCGCGCATGAGCGTGCTGAGCTCCTGCTGCACGCGCCGCTCCGACTCGTTGTCGAGCGCCGCCGTCGCCTCGTCGAGAATCAGCACGGGCGAATCCTTGAGCAGCGCGCGCGCGATGGAAATGCGCTGGCGCTGACCGCCCGACAGATTCTGTCCCCGATCGGACAGCGGCGTATCGAAGCCCTGCGGCTGCTGGGCGACGAACTCCATGACGTTCGCGGCGCGCGCCGCGGCTTCGACTTCCGCATCGGTCTTCTCGACGGCGTTGAAGGCGATGTTGTTGCGGATGGTGTCGTTGAACAGCACCACGTCCTGGCTGACCAGGCTCACCTGGGAGCGCAGATCCTTCAGCCGGTACTCGCGCACGTCGATGCCGTCGAGCAGCACCGAGCCCCGCTGCACGTCGTAGAAGCGCGGCACCAGGCCGACCAGCGTGGTCTTGCCGCTGCCCGAGCGGCCCACGATCGCCACGGTCTCGCCCGGCTCGACCCGGAAGCTCACGTCGTGCAGAACGCCGCCCTTTTCGCTCGCGTACTCGAACGACACGTTGCGAAACTCGACCTGCCCGCGCGCGCGCGCAAGGGGCCGAGTGCCGCCGCTCGCCTTCGGTCGGCATGTCCAGTATCTCGAATACACTCTGCCCCGCGGCGACGCCCTGCTGCAAGGGGCCGCCGATGTTGACGAGGCTGCGGAGCGACGAGGGAATGAGCATCAGCGCCGTCAAGAATGCCCAGAACTGGTCCACTCGCATGTCGTTCGCAAATACCAGCCGAATGGCCACGTAAAGCAGGGCCCGCGAGCGCGATCGAGGCGATGCACCCCGACGACGGGATTGCTCAAGGACTTGGCGCGCGCGAGCTTCATGTTCGAGGCGCGATTGAGCTCGTTGGCCAGCTCGAATCGGTCCGTCTGATGATCCTCGGCGTTGAATATCTTGATCAGACGCGACGCGTCGATGGCCTCTTTCGCGACCCGCGTGATATCGCCCATCGAGTTCTGGATGCGCTTGCTGTAGCGGCGAAAGCTGCGATTGGCGATCTGCATCAGCCAGGCGATGGGAGGAACCGCGATGATGCAGAAAGTCGCGAGCCGCCAGTTCAAGTAAAACAAATACGCGAGCAATCCGAGAATGGTCAACGTGTCGCTGAAGAGGGAGATCGCTGCGCCGGTGGCCGCACCCGCCACCTGCTCGATGTTGTAGGTGAGCTTGGACAAGAGCACGCCCGATTGCTGGCTGTCGAGATAAGCGGTGGGCAAGCGCAGATAGTGGGAGAAGACGTCGCGTCTCAGACCCTTGATGACCTGCCGCCCGACCCAGCTCGGATAGTAATTGCCGATGTAATCGCCGAGGCCGCGCAGCGCGAACAGGACCACGACGCCGATCGGCACCAGCCACTCGACCCGCGCGTCCTTGTTGACGAACGCGCCCTTCAAGAAGGTCTGGACCAGGTAGACCAGCCCCGATTGCGTCGCTGCAAACAGGATCATGCCGAGCACGCCGATCATGAAGGCGCCGATATACGGCTTGGCGTAACGCAGCAGCCGCAAGTAGATCGACCAGTAATTGCCGTCCGACTTGGAGTGTGGGTCGATCACGGCGGCGACCGCGCTCAAGGCGATGAGTCCTCGTGCACCGTCGCGATGTTGAGCTGCGCAAAGCCGAGCCGGCCCGCCACGTCCATGGCGGTGACCACCGCCTGATGGGTGCTGCGCGCGTCGGCGCGAATGGTGAGCGGCCCGCGGTCCGAGCCCGACTCCTTCAAGAGGGCCGCCCGCAAAGTGTCGGGACTCGAGTTGATGAGCGGACGCTCGTTGACCCGATAGCCGCCCTCCGCGGTCACCGTGATCACGATGGGCTCGTGAGTGCCGCGCGGCTGCGGAATCGCGCTCGCCTGCGGCAGCTGCACCTTGACGCGGCCTTCCTGGTTGAAGGTGGTCGACACCATGAAGAATATGAGCAGCACGAGCAGCACGTCGATGAAGTTGATCACGTTGATCTCGGGATCTTCTCGGCGGCCTTGTTGGCGCAGATTCACGAGCTCAAGCCCTCGCGGCGAGGTCGCCGCGCTCGTCCAGCGCGTCGACCAGCTTCATCGCTTCCTTTTCCATGCCGATCACCAGCCGCTCGACTTTGCCGCGCAAATACCGATAGGCGATGAGCGACGGAATTGCGACGGTAAGGCCCGCGGCGGTCGTGATCAGCGCCTCGCCGATGCCGCCGGACAGGGTGCGCGGATCGCCGAGTCCGTTCGCGGTGATCGCGTTGAAGGCGTGGATGATGCCCGCCACCGTGCCGAGGAGCCCGAGGAGCGGCGCGATCGCAGCGATCGTGCCCAGCGTGTTGAGGAAGCGCTCGAGCTCGTGCACGACGTGCCGGCCGCCATCCTCGAGCCGCTCCACCATGAGCGCGCGCGGCTTGTTGCGGTTCATGAGACCGATGGCCAGGAGCTTGCCGAGGGGCGAGTTCTGCTCCAGGGCGACCACCAGTTTCTCGCTCAGCTGGTCTGCCTCGATCCAGTTCCAGACCTTCTGCGACAGATCACGCGGAATGACCCGGCTCGACTGCAGGGTCCATAGCCGCTCCAGAATGATCGCCACCGAGGCGACCGAGCACAGGATGATCGGCCACATGAAGCCGCCGCCTGCGCGGATGATCTCCCACATCGTGTCCTCATTAAGTCAAAAGAACAGGCGGCATGATACTTGACCGCCCTGGGTTTAAGTACCGTCACCACCCGCCGAATGTGAACTGGATCAAGACTTAAGGCGCGGAAGCGCGGCGCCGCGCTCGACCAGGGTGCCATCGACCAGGGTGAGCACGCGATCGAGCCGCGCGGCGAGGCGCTCGTCGTGGGTGACGATGACGAGGCTGGTGCCGAGCTCGCGATTGAGCTCGAGCATGAGCGCAAACACCTGCGCCGCGTTCGGCCCCGTCGAGATTGCCCGTCGGCTCGTCCGCGAGCACCAGCTGCGGACGCGTCACCAGGGCGCGCGCCACCGCGGCGCGCTGCCGCTCGCCGCCCGAGAGCTGCGAGGGCCGGTGCTCCAGACGCTCCGCCAAGCCGACGCGTCGCCAGGATCTCGGCGGCCTGCGCCCGGGCGAGCTTCGGATCGGTGCGTCTCACCAGGAGCGGCATGGCGACGTTCTCGAGCGCCGTGAACTCGGGCAGCAGGTGATGGAACTGATAGACGAATCCCACGGCGCGATTGCGCAGCAGCCCGCGCTCGGTATCGCTCAACCGGTTCATCGCCGATCCGGCGATGCCGCACCGTACCTCGCGTCGGCAAGTCGAGCCCGCCGAGCAGCTGCAGCAGCGTGGTCTTGCCCGAGCCGGAGGCGCCGACGATGGCGATGCGCTCTCCGGCGCGCACGCGGATCGAGGCGCCTCGCAGCACGTGCAGCGTCACGCCGCCCTGCACGAAGTCCTTGGCGAGATCCTCGCCCTCGAGCACGATGTCGTTGGAGTTCATCATGGTTGTTCGGGGAAATCCTTAGTCGTTTCGCAGGGACTCGGCCGGCAGCAGCCGCGCGGCGCGCCATGCCGGATAGAGCGTCGACAAACACGCCAGCACGAACGCGACGCCGCAGATGCGGCTCAGGTCCTTGAGCTCGACGTGCGCCGGCAGATCGCTCATGAAGTACACGCGTGCGTCCAGGAACTTGAATCCGACGATGTGCTCGAGTCCGTGCACGAGCTGCTGCAGGTTCACGGCGATGAGAACCCCCAGACACAGGCCGCCGACGATCCCGAGCAGGCCGATGAGGCTGCCTTGCACCACGAACACCGACAGGATGCTGCGCGGGGAGGAGCCGAAGGTGCGCAGGATGGCGATGTCGCGCCGCTTGTCCTTGACCACCATGACCATGGTCGAGACGACATTGAAGGCGGCGACGGCGACCACCAGCGACAGGATCACGAACAGCATGCGCTTGGTGATCTCGATCGAACGGAAGAAATTGACGTGCTGGTTGGTCCAGTCGTCCACCTCGAATCCGCCGCCGAGTGCGACAGCGGCCGCGCGCACGATGCGCGGCGCGGCATACGGATCGGCGAGGTTGAGACGGATGCCGGTGACGTCATCGCCCATGCGCAGGAGCGTCGCGGCATCCTGCATGGCGACGATCGCGATGCGCCGGTCGTACTCGTACATCCCGATCTGCAAGATCCCGTCCACACGGAAGGCGCGCATGCGCGGCAGCACCCCGATCGGCGTGACGTCTCCCTCGGGCACCATGAGGACTACGCGGTCGCCCACGTGGACCGACAGGGCCTCCGCCAGCGCGGAACCGAGGATCACCCGGTACGAGCCCGGTGTCAGATCGGTCAAGTGCCCCGACAGCAGGTGCGGCGCAAGATCGACGACGCGCTCCTCGTCCTTCGGCAGCACACCGCGCAGCAAGACCCCGGCGGACTTGCCGGCGCGCGTCATCATCGCCTGCTCTTCGATGTACGGCGCCGCCGCGAGAACACCCGGGAAATGCGCGACTTTCTCGACCTGCGGGCGCCAGTCCGGGATGCGGTTCTCGAGTCCCGAGATGGTCGCATGGGCCGTCAGGCTCAGGATGCGCGTGCGCAGCTCCCGCTCGAAGCCGTTCATCACCGACAGCACCACGATGAGCACGGCGACGCCGACGACCAGCCCGACGATCGCGATGGCCGCGATGAGCGAGACAAAGCCGCGCTTCGGCGAAGCGCGCAGATACCGCAGACCGAGAAAACCCTCGTACCAGTAGCGCGTCATTCGTACCGCAAAGCCTCGGCGGGTTGCGTTTTCGCGGCCTGAAAGGCCGGGTAAATCGTCGCGAGCAGTGTGAGCACCATGGCGGCCGCGGCGATGCGGATCACATCGGCCGCGTGGGTCTCGCTCGGCAGTCCGGCAATGTAGTAGACGTCCGGATCATCCATGATGTGCACGTGGAGCACGCTCTCGATGAACGGCACGACCACGTCGACATTGAGGGCGAGCGCGACGCCCGCGATCACGCCGATCGCCGTTCCGATCCAGCCGATGAGCACGCCCTGCGTCATGAACACGGCGAGAATGCCGCGCGGAGTCATGCCGAGAGTGCGCAGGATGGCGATGTCGGTGCGCTTGTCGCTGACGACCATCACCAGCGTCGCGACGATGTTGAACGCCGCCACGGCGACGATCAGCATGAGAATCAATCCCATCATGGTCTTCTCGATGCGGATCGCGCGAAAGTACGCCTCGTTCTCCTGCGTCCAGTCGCGCACTTGATAGCCGCCGGGGAGCCGCGCGAGCGCGGCGCGAGCGAGCTCCGGCGCCCTGAGCACGTCCTGAAACTTGAGTTGGATTCCGGTCGGGCCGGCAAGACCTCGCAGCGCCTCGGCATCCGCAAGATTGATGAGCGCGAGCACGCTGTCGTGCTCCTGCAATCCCACCTCGAACGTCCCGACCACCTCGAAATTTTGCAGTCGCGGCACGATGGCGCCGCCGGCGGAGGCGCTATCGGGGATCATGACGGTGACCGTGTCTCCCACCCCCACCTCGAGCTGATAGGCGAGCATGCGTCCGAGCACGATCCGGTTCATGCCGGGCTGCAGATCGGTCAATTTGCCCTCGCGCATGGCATCGGCAATGGTCGAGACCTGGCCGTCGAGCGCCGGATCGATACCGCGCACGATGGCACCGCCCATGGCCGGAGGATGGCTCAGCATGGCGTCGGTATCGAGAAAGGGCGCAGCGCCGATGAGCCCGGGCGTGCCGTCGAGCTCGTGGACGCGCTGCTGCCAGTCGTTGAGGGCATTACCGCCGTCCGCCGTGATGGTCGCGTGCGCCGACAGGCTCAAAAGACGCCCGCGCAGCTCGCTCTCGAAGCCGTTCATGACGGAGATGACCGTGATCAGGGCGAGCACGCCCAGCGCAACACCGAGCAAGGACACCCAGGTGATAAAGGAGACGAAAAAGCTATGCTCGCGAGCCAGGGAGTAGCGCAGGCCCACGAACACTGGAACGGGCTGAAACATTTCGCGGCGCATTAAACCACAGCCGCGAGCCCCTCGGGACGGCTTTCCGGCCCCCGGCCAGGACCCTCCCCAAACCGCGGCGCAATTCAGAGTGTTAAGTGGTTCAAGTTTCTGGCGACCCCCGGCGGGTATAGTGAGGGGCGGCGAAAGAGGGAGGTAATACCATGAACTATCGAGCCTTGACGGTGAGCGCGGTTCTCGCCACCGGAGTTGTGGGTTTTGCCCCGATCTGCCGCGCGGACATTGTCGCGTCCGAAGATGGCATTGCGGTGCGGGATGCCGGTGTCGCCGCCCCGGCGCGCGGGATGACCATGACGCAGGTGGCCAGCAAGTTCGGCGATCCGCTGAGCAAGGTGGCGGCCGTCGGTAACCCGCCCATCTCGCGCTGGGAATACTCCGGTTTCGTGGTGTACTTCGAGCGTGACCACGTGATCCACGCCGTCGTTTCCGGCATCGGCCCCGCCGGACCCGTCCGCGCGCCGCCTCACAGCCTGCGGCAGCGGCCCCTGCCCCGGCTCCCGAGCCCGCCCCCGCTGCGGCTCCTGTCCAGGCGCCGGTGGCGCAGGCCTCGGAGACCCCCGCCCCAGCGGCGGTGGCCATGGAAGCTCCTCCCGCCGCCCCGGCTGCGGCCCCGAGCGCTGCCGCCGAGTCCGAGGCGCCTGCTCAGCCTTAAGATCGCGTAAGATCGCAATCCGCTCTTTTAGACCTACCGCGACCTCGCTCGCGGCGGGTTTTCTTTTTTTTGTTTTTGGTCGCCGATGCCGCTATTGGATCCCATCCTTCCCGCTGCTCCCGCCACGATCGTCAAGTGGGGAAAGCTCTACGGAGCCGCCGCGCCCCTGGCGATCGCCGAGGCGGCCGCCAAGGCCACGGCGCCGCTCGTGGTCATCGCGCCGAGCCCCCGCGATGCGGAAGCCCTGAGCGAGGAGATCGGATTCTTCGCCGCTGCCGGGACGCCCGTGCATCTGTTTCCCGACCTCGAGACGCTGCCCTACGACAGCTTCTCGGCGCATCCCGATATCACCTCGGCGCGCTTGAAAACACTCGCGGAGCTGCCGCGAGCACGCGCCGGGGTGTGGGTGGTCGCCATCGACACGCTCCTGCAGCGGCTGGCCCCGCGCAGCTACATCGAGGCGCACTCGCTCAAAGTCCACGTCGGCGAGCGGCTCGACCTCGAGGCCCTGCGCGAGCGTTTGACCCTCGCGGGCTACGCGGCCGTGACGCAAGTGGTCGCGCACGGCGAGTTCGCGGTGCGCGGCTCCCTGCTCGACGTATTCCCGATGGGCTCGGACAGCCCGTTTCGCATCGACCTGCTGGACCAGGATATCGACAGCATCCGCCTGTTCGACCCGGACACCCAGCGCTCCGGCGAGAAGCTCGATCGGATTCAGCTGCTGGCCGCGCGCGAGACACCCTTGAGTCCCGACGCCGTGCGTGAGTTCCGGCGCCGCTACCGGCTGCGATTTCCCGGCGATCTGGCCGAGCAGCCGGTTTATCGAGACGTGAGCGCCGGACAAGCGCCGGGAGGGCATCGAGTTCTATCTGCCGCTGTTCTTCGAGCGCACCTCGCATCTGCTCGAGTACCTGCCGCCCGCGAGCATCCTGATCGACCTGCACGAGGCGAGCGAAGGCGTAGACAAGCTGTGGAACGGCATCGTCGAACGGCATGAGCAATTGCGCCATGACCGCCAGCGGCCGATTCTGGACCCCGAGGAGGTCTACCTGCCGCCCGCGGAGTTCCGCGCGCTGTTCGCCGATTGGCCGAGGATCGAGCTGCGCTCTTTCGAATGGCCGCCCGAGACAAGTGGGCAATGGCAGAACTTCCCGAGCGTCGCCCCGGCGGCGGTGCGCGTCGATCCGCGCGCCGAGCAGCCGGCCGCAGAGCTCGCGGCGCACATCGAGTCGGCGCCGGGTCGCGTGCTGCTCGCGGCGGAATCGGCCGGGCGGCGCGAGCTGTTGCTCGAGCTGTTGCGCGCACGCGCTGTCCAGCCGAAGATCTTCGAGGACTTCGCGGCGTTCCTCGCGAGCGACTTGAAACTCGGCATCACGGTGTCGTCCGTGGTTTCGGGATTGCGGCTCGAGACCCCGCCCCTCGAGATTCTCACCGAGGCGTTGCTGTTCGGCGATCGCGCACGCCAGGAACGGCGGCGGCGGCGATCGGAGCGCGATCCCGCCAAGATACTCAAGGAGCTTTCCGACCTGCGCGTGGGCGCTCCGGTGGTACACGAGGCGTACGGCGTCGGCCGCTACGTCGGCCTGCAGACCATGGATGTCGCGGGCTACACGGGCGAATTTCTGGTGCTCGAGTACGCGGACGGCGACAAGCTGTACGTGCCCGTGCAGGCGCTGCACCTCATATCGCGCTACACCGGCGCGCCGGCCGAGACGGCACCGCTCCACAAGCTCGGCGGCGCGGAATGGCAGAAGGCGCGCCGCAAGGCCGCACAACGCATTCGCGACGTGGCCGCCGAGCTATTGGACTTGTATTCCCGCCGTGCCGCGCGCGAAGGCACCTCCATGGCGGCGGCCGAGTCGGACTATCGCGGCTTCCAGGCGGGATTTCGTTTCGAGGAAACCGCCGATCAGGCCGCAGCCATCGACCAAGTGCTCGCCGACATGAAGTCTGGCAAGCCCATGGACCGGGTCATCTGCGGCGATGTGGGATTCGGCAAGACAGAGGTCGCGTTGCGCGCCGCCTTCGTCGCCGTGGCCGCCGGCAAACAGGTGGGCGTGCTCGTACCGACGACGCTCCTCGCCCAGCAGCATTACACGACCTTCGTCGATCGCTTCGCCGATTGGCCGGTGCGCATCGAAAGCCTGTCGCGTTTCCGCACGGCCAGGGAAGCGTCCGCGGTGATCGCGGGCATCGCCGACGGCTCGGTGGACATCGTCATTGCGACGCATCGCCTGCTGCACGGCAATGTGCGCTTCAAGAACCTCGGTCTCGTCGTGATCGACGAGGAGCACCGCTTCGGCGTGCGCGACAAGGAAAAGCTCAAGGCGTTGCGCGCCGAGGTGGACGTGCTGACACTCACCGCGACGCCCATTCCGCGCACGCTCAACATGGCCATGGGGGGCTTGCGCGACCTGTCCCTGATCACGACGCCGCCGGCCGAGCGGCTCGCGGTGAAGACCTTCGTCCTCGAGTGGAACGAGACCATCGTCCGCGAAGCACTGCGGCGCGAGATTCGTCGCGGCGGCCAGATCTACTTCGTGCACAACACCATCGAAACCATCGAGAAGACGGCGCAGGCGGTGCGCGAGCTCGTGCCCGAGGCAACGGTCAGTGTGGGCCACGGACAGATGCGCGAGCGCGAGCTCGAGCAGCTCATGCTCGATTTCTATCATCGCCGCTTCAACGTCCTCGTGTGCACGACCATCATCGAGAGCGGCATCGACGTGCCGACCGCGAACACCATCATCATCGATCGAGCCGACCGGTTCGGTCTCGCGCAGATCCACCAGCTGCGCGGCCGCGTGGGACGCTCGCACCACCGCGCCTATGCCTACCTGATCACCCCGCCCGTCAAGGCCATGACGGCCGATGCCGTCAAGCGGCTCGAGGCGCTCGAGTCGCTCGAGGAGCTCGGCGCCGGCTTCACTCTGGCCACCCACGATCTGGAGATCCGCGGCGCCGGCGAGCTCCTAGGCGATGAGCAAAGCGGACAGATCCAGGAGATCGGCTACAACCTGTACATGGAATTGCTGGAGCGGGCGGTCGCCGGACTGAAGTCGGGCAAGCCTGCCGATCTCGAGCAGCCGCTGCACGCGGGGCCCGAGGTGGAGCTGCACCTGCCGGCCCTCATCCCGGAGGACTACGTGCCTGACGTGCATCTGCGCCTGGTGCTCTACAAGCGCATCGCGGGGGCCGAGTCGCGCGAGGAGCTCGACGAGCTCAAGGTCGAGCTGATCGATCGTTTCGGCTCGCTACCGCCGTACGCGCAGTCGCTGTTCCGCGTGGCCCAGATCAAGCTGCGCGCCGCGGAGCTCGGTATCCGCAAAATCGACGCCGGTGCGACCGGCGGCTACATCGTGTTCGACGAGAGCAACAAGATCGATGCGGCGCGCGTGGTGAAGCTGATCCAGAGCCGGCCCAAGGACTATCGTCTGGACAACCCCTTGAGGCTGCGCTTCACGCACGACGCGCGCACCGAGGAGCAGCTGTTCATGCGCATCGAGATGCTGGTCGAGCTGCTCTCTTGACGGCGCCGCGGCTCACGGCGCTCGCTGACGCCGCGGCGCGCTGCGCTTCGCTACATTTCGCCCAGGTAATCGGACTTGCCGACCTCGACGCCATTGTGCCGCAGGATGGCGTAGGCGATGCTCTCGTGGAAGTAGAAGTTCGGCAGGACGAAATTGTTCACGTAGCTGAGCCCCGTGAAGCTGAACGTGCGATTCGGGCCTTTGAGCTCGATCGAGCGCGTCTCGGCGCCCTCGAGCTGGCTCGCCTTGATGCCCTTGATGAAGTCCAGCGTCTTGGCGATGCGCTGCTTGAGCTCCGGCAGGGTGGTCTCGTTGTCCTCGTGCTTCGGAATCTCGATGCCCGCGAGGCGCCCGGCGGCACCCTTGGCGGTGTCGCACGTGATCTGCACCTGACGGGTGAGCGGGAACATGTCCGGGAACAAGCGCGCCTGCGCGAGCACCGCCGGATCGAATTTCTTGGCCTCGGCATGCGCGGCGGCCTTGTCGATAATGATCGACAGGTTGGTGAGGCCGCGCACCAGGACGGGGATCGAGACATCGTAGAGAGACAGCGCCATGGGATACTCCGGGTTATCGAAGAGGGCGACTACTGTAGCGAAAATTAGCGCGCGGGTAACCCGCGCGCGCGCGAGTCGCGCCATCGTGGCGCTGCATGATGCCGCAGCTCATCATCCTGCCGGGCCTGGACGGCACGGGCAGCGCGCATCACGCCGTTCCTGCGCGAAATGGAGCGCGCCGTGCCCGTGCGAGTCCTCAAGCTACCCGCCCGACCGGCCCATGGGCTATGTCGAGCTCGAGTCGCTCGTCCGGCAGGCGCTTGCCGCAGGGCGAGCGTTATGTGCTGCTTGCCGAATCGTTCTCGGGTCCCATTGCGATCCGCGTGGCAGCCGATCCCGCCGCCCGACCTCGCCGGTCTGATTCTGTGCGGCACCTTCGCGAGAAATCCCTTTCCGTGGCTGCGTGCCGTGCGTGCGCTCGCCGTCCGGGTGCCGTTCAAGTCCCTGCCCCGCTGGCTGCGGGCGCCGCTCCTCTGGGGCTCCGGCGATCCGAGGCGCGCCCCGCCGCGGGCGAGCGTGCGAGTGCGGTCGTCGCCCGAGGCGGTCATCACGGCGGCGCTTGCACGAGGTGCTGACGGTCGACGTCACGACGAGCCTCGCCGCCATCGCGTTGCCCACCCTGATCCTGCGGCGCGACCCGCGACCGCATCGTGCCGCGCTCCGCGCGCGGCTGCTCGCGCAGCGTACACGCGCCATGCGCGAGCTGGCGGAGATCGACGGACCTCACCTTTTGCTGCAGTCCCGCCCCGCGGAGAGCGCGCCGCCGTCTTGCGGTTTTTGAGGCGTTGGAATTGAATATCGCCATGCTGCCGATGTCCGAGGCGTGCGAGCGAAACAAGGAACCGATTCTCGCGGTACTGCGGACCTCCTTTGCGGAATGTCTCGACGTGCTGGAGATCGGCAGCGGCACCGGACAGCACGCGGTTTACTTCGCGCATCACCTGACTCATCTGACGTGGCACCCCACCGAGCAATTGAGCTATCTGGCCGATCTGACGGCCCGCGTACAGCAGGAAGGAAGCCCCAACTTGAGTGCCCCGACGGTGCTCGACGTCCGCCAGAGCGTCTGGCCGGTTCAGTCGGTGGATGCGGTCTTCACGGCCAATACGCTGCACATCATGTCATGGCCCGAGGTGATCGCGATGTATCGAGGCGTCGGCGAAGTCCTCGCGCCGCGCGGCGTGCTGTGCGTCTACGGCCCGTTTCGCTACGCCGGCGAGTACACGTCGGACAGTAATCGAGCGTTCGATCGCATGCTGCAGGAGCGCGACCCGCGCTCAGGACTGCGGGACGTGAACGCAGTGAAGGAGCTCGCCGCTTCCTACGGGCTCGAGCTCGTCGCCGATCACGATCTGCCCGCGTTCAATCGCTTGCTCATATTCGTGAAAGAGCCGCACTGATTCATCGCTGAAAATAAAACTCCGCGGCATTCGCACGCCGCGGAGCTGTGGCTGACTCGAGCGCGAGCTTGCTAGTCGCGCGGGACGACCTCGATGTTATCCTGCACGGCCTTCACGCCGTCCGTATCCTTCGCGATCATCTCCGCGACATCCTTTGCATCGCGATTGGGTACGGTGCCGCTCAGCCAGACGACGCCGCCTTGGTCCGTGTCCACTTTCACGTGGTCGAGCGTCCCCATATGCTTGGCGAGGAGCTTGGTCTTCACTTTGGTCGTGATGACCGAGTCCTTGACGAAGTGATGATCGCTCCCCTCGTCACCGAACGCGAGCGGCATGCACGCGACACCCGCTGCGACGACGCCCAACAGTACTAATTTCTTCATAGAACTATTCCCCTCTTCGGCCTTTTGAATCGTAATTTGCTTGCCGTTCGCCGCTCGCCGTGCGCGACGCTTAGCTCGCGGACAACGGCTTGTACGAGAACTTCTGACCGGCGACAGCCGCCTGATACATCAGGCCGCCCTTCGCGACGGTGAACACGGCCATGCCCTTGTAGTAATTACCGGACGTTGCGCGCATCCTTTTCGCCGCCGCTGCGCCGGCCTGCTGAGCCGTTGGTGGCGGCCGACGCGTCCGCCTCCGCGGTGATCGCGACCACCTGCGCATCGGCGCCGAACTCGAAATTGCCGGACTCGAACTCATCCGCCGCGCGCTTATCCTCGAAGAAAATGATCTCGCTGTAAGCCTGTCCGCCCGCCTGAAAGCCGACGCTCACCTGCGCCAGGGTCGCATCGCCGACCTGGCGGCCGTGGATGAAGACGCCGCCCTTGCCGCCCGCGCCGCCCACGATGAAAGCTCCTTCGCCGATCGTCGGAAACATCGCGTAAGCCGTAGCTGTGGTGAAAGAACCAGGCGCTCTTCCCGGCATGCCGGAACAGCGCAATGGCGTTCTCCGTCTTGACGGGCTCAGGTCCGCCTGAGCGGTGGTGAAAGAGGCCGAGAGCACGGCGCTCGGCAAGCAAGACACGCATTATGTTTTTCATAGATGCGCACGATAGGTGACGCACCGTCGAGGGTCTGTAGGATCGCTCGCCTACCTCGTCCAAGAGTATTCCCACAGCAACAAGTGGGCGCGCCGCAGGCCGTAGCGCGGCGCAACGCCCGCCGCGCGCGGCCCTGTCATCACTTCGACAGGTTTTGCGCCGCGAATTCCCAGTTCGCGAGTTTGTCGATCACGGCGTTCACGTGGTCGGCGCGCCGGTTCTGATAATCGAGGTAATAGGCATGCTCCCACACATCGATGGTCAGTAGCGGCTTCGAGCCCTGCGTGATCGGCGTGTCGGCATTCGCGGTCTTCAGCACCTTGAGCTTGGAGCCCTCGAGCACGAGCCACGCCCAGCCGCTGCCGAACTGGCCACGGCCGCTGCGACAAGCTCCTTCTTGCACGCATCGACGCTGCCGAAAGCCTCCTCCATCTTCTGCTTCAGGGCCGCCGGGGGCTCGCCGCCGCCCTTGCTCTTCAGGCATTGCCAGTAGAACGTGTGATTCCACGCCTGCGCCGCATTGTGGAAGATGCCTGGCGCGATCGCGGCTTGCCCGCCGTCGAGGTCACGATTCGCTCGAGCGGCAGGTCCGCGAGCTCGGTGCCCACGATCAGCTTGTTCGTGGTGTCGACGTAGGTCTTGTGATGCTTGCCGTGATGAAAGCTCAATGTCTTGGCGGAGATCACCGGCTCGAGTGCGTTCTCGGCGTAGGGCAGCGGCGGAAGTGTGAGGGGCGATGAGGTGGTTGCGGCGGTGGCCATGGTTGCTCCTGTTGAATGATGGTCATGCCGTGGATGATGACGATCGAGACGGTCGACCGTTCTTGAACGGTCCGAGCGCGGGCGCCTCGCGCGCGACAACTACGATGAGCGCCCGGCGGCGGACCTATCGCCCAGTCCTCGACGGTGCGCGCAGCGTCTCCACCGCCCCGCATCGCATTGCCATGTAGGTCCGCGCCGACGTGCCATGCGGGAAACGCCGCCGCTCGCGCGCCGAGTTTCACCGCCGGCAGTTGCAGGCGCAAGGCAAGCTGCGCGATAGTATAGTCATGAAACAAATGCCTCTGCAGCCACTGGCGGCTCGTGGCCCTCTGGGCGCTCGCCGTCGCGCTGCCCGCGATCGCCCTGCCCGACATCTATCCGCCGCCCGAGCAGGCGCAAGCGGATCTCGCCGCCGCGCTCAAGGCAAGCGGCCGCCCAGCATCGGCGCGTGATCGTGGATTTCGGCGGCAACTGGTGCACCGACTGCCACGTCCTCGATAGCTACATGCACGACTCGACCAACCAGCCCCTCCTCGACGCGAACTTCGTGGTGGTGCACATCAACGTAGGACGCATCGACCGGAACCTCGACATCGCCGAGCGCTACGGCATCCCCCTGAAGCAAGGGCGTCCCTGCCCTCGCCGTGCTCGCATCGCACGGCAAGCTGCTTTACAGCCAGACAGGGGGCGAATTCGAGGCCATGCGCCACATGGACATCGAGCGCTCTTACCGCAGTTTCTGCAGCGCTGGAAGGCCGAACGCTGGCATCCGCCCGAGCCTGCCGCGACCGGCGCTAGCCGATCAGGGACCGCAGCCGCTGGGTGCGCGTGCCCGCGGTGGTATCCGCCGCCCGGCGCAGCAACTGCGCGTGCGTCCTCGGCCGGTAGCGGCCGGCTGAACAGGAACCCTTGCGCCTCCTGGCAGGAGTGCTCCTGCAGGAACAGGAGCTGCGGGAAATTCTCCACGCCCTCGGCGGTGACGTTGATGCGCAGCGAGCGCGACATGGCGATGATGGCGGCGGCGATCGCGCGGTCGTCGCTGCAATCGACCAAGCTGGTCATGAACGACTGATCGATCTTGAGCCGGTCGACGGCGTAGTTGCGCAACCGTCCGAAGCTCGAATAGCCGGTGCCGAAATCGTCGATGGCGAGCAGAATGCCGAGCTCCTTCAGCTGCGCGAGCGCCTGCTCCGCCCACGCCTCGTCCTTCATCACGACCGATTCGGTGATCTCGAGTTCGAGCATCGCGGGCTCGATGCCGGTCTCGGCGATGATGCTCGCCACCAGCGTCGGGAACTCCTTGAGAGCGAACTGCGGTCCGGCCACGTTCACCGCCATGCGATTGATCGGCAGACCCTCGTCGCGCCAGGCCTTCGCCTGCCGGCAGGCCGTCCGCAGGACCCACTCGCCGATCGGCAGCATCAGTCCCGTCTCCTCTGCGATCGGAATGAAGTCCGCGGGCGGCACCTCGCCGAGATGCTCGTTGTTCCAGCGCAGCAGCGCCTCCATGCCCGACACGGTGCCCGTCGCGACGTCGAATTGCGGCTGGTAGTGCAGCGTGAACTCGCCGCGCTCGAGGGCACCGCGCAAACGCGCCTCCAGCGTGAAGCGATGCAGCGCGGCATCGTTCATGGAGGGATCGAAGAAGGCGTGCATGCCCGGCGCCTTGCGCTTCGCGAAATACATCGCGAGATCGGCGTTGCGCAGCAGGGTGTCGACGTCCGCACCGTCCGACGGATAGAGCGAGATGCCGACGCTCGGCGTGACCACGAGCGTGTTCGCCGCCAGCCGCATGGGCTGCTGCAGCTCGGCGATCAGGCGGCGTCGCCACCGTCGCCGCGTCCGCGGGCGTAGCGAATGCCGGGCAGGACCACGATGAACTCATCGCCGCCGAGCCGGGCGATGTGATTGTTGCGCGGCGCCGGGTGCGCGTCGGCCGCGGCGCCCTCGTCGGCGCGCAGCGAATGCCGCATGCGGGCGGCCACCAGACACAGCAGCTCGTCGCCGACCGCGTGACCCAGGGTGTCGTTCACGCGCTTGAAGTTGTCGAGGTCGAGATACAGCACCGCGAGCATCCGCTCGTGCTCCTTCGCCAGATTGACGGCGCTCGCGAGGCGATTGCGCGATTGCTCGCGATTCGGCAGTCCCGTGAGCGGATCGAAGTAGGCGAGCTTCACGATGCGATGCTCCGCGCGCCATTTGCTCGCGAGCGAAATGGTCATCTGCCGGATTTCGTGCGGGTGGAACGGCTTCTGCAGGTAGGAGAGCTTCTCCTCCGGCGGCACCAACGTCCCGATGTGGGCCGGATCGACGTCCGAATAGGCGGTGCACAACACGATCTCGATCGCGGGATCGAGCTCGCGGATGCGCGCCGCGGCCCACACTCCGTCGGGACCCGGCGGCATGCGCATGTCGAGAAACGCCACGGCGAACGGCTCGTCCGCCGCGATGGCATCGCGCACCGCCTTCACCGCGGCTTCGGCGCCTTCGCAGAACACCGGCGCGAAGATCGTGTTGCGCGACGAGCTTCCTCGCGGCATCGGCAGGCGCGGCGGGCAAACAGCCGCTCGCGCAGATTGTGGAACACGGCGGTCTCGCCGCTCATGTCCGCCTCCGTGAGAATTTGACGGTACGCGTCGCGGACCTCGGCCTCGTCGTCGGCGATCAGTACTCGTATTGCCACTCGATCGGTGTTCGTCACGGGTCCTTCCTCACGTTTCTCGTGCCATCAGCGGTACCATCAAATGCAGCGACGCCCCGAGTCCCGGGCCTTCGCTGGCCGCCCAAATCCGACCGCCCAGGGCCGCGATCGCGTTCGCGCACCAGTGCAGGCCGATGCCGTAGTTCGTGTCCTTCGACTTGGTCGAATATCCCTTGTCGAACACGCGCTCGAGATCGCTGCGGGCGATGCCGACGCCGTTGTCCGCGCAATGCAGATGCAGCTGCTCGCGCTCGTCCTCGCGCACGATCTCGGCGCCGACGCGCAGCACCCCGCGCTCGCGGCCGGCGTCGCGCACGGCGTCGGCCGCGTTGATGATGAGATTCTGCAGCACCAGCCGCAGCACGGTGCGGGCCACGCACACCGCTCCGACCTGGCGCAGCGACTCGTCGGCGTCGACCACGCAGCCGCTGCCTGCACGCATCCGGAACGATCTCCAGGGTCTGGCTCACGAGATCGGGGAGACGCACGGTCTCGATCACGTGCTCGTTGCGCGTCGATCGCATCAGCTCGCTGAGCGCGCTCTGCACGAGCGTCGCCTGCCGCTGGATCACCTCGAGATCGTGCCGCGACTCCTCGATACACGCGGACATCTCGCGGCAACCCAGGTGCATGAATGTCCTGAGATCCCGCGAGCGCTCCGACTGCGCTGTCCGAATCCTTCGAGCTCCGCGGCGGCCTGGATCAGATCATCCACCGGCGCCGCTCGCAGCCGCTCGCCGAGCTTCGCGACGCGCACCCCCAGCGGCGTCATCGCATTGCCGAGGTTGTGCAGCACGCCCTTCGCGAGCTCGGCGAATCCCGCGTGAAACGACTGATCGACGAGCTGATGCCGCGATTGCTCGACGCGCGCCACCATGCGGTCGAACTCGTGGGCGAGCCGGCCGATCTCGTCGCGGCTCTGCAAGTTCAATCGCGCGCCGAGATCCGAGCCCTCGCCCACCGCCACCGCGTGGCGCGTGACTCGCGCCAGAGGCTCGAGCACGACTCGGTTGAGCACGATGAGCAAAGCGAGCAGCACCGCGACGGCGGCGCCGACGAGATAGACCGACGCATAGGTCACGGCGGTGCGTCCCTGAGCGGTGATCCGGCGCGGCACCTCTACTCGCAGCGTGAGCAAGGGCCTGCCGTAGACGTCGTCGAACGAGCGGTCGATGCGCGTGACCTCATCGGTCTCGGTCGTTCGCTCGCCGCGGCTTGCGGCTCCGGCAACATGGACAGAGCGGCCTGCGCGTGTGCGCCCAGCGCGCGCAGATGCGCTGCGTCGAGCAGCTGCCCCATGATCACGAAGCCGAGCGGCGTCCCTCCGCCGCTGCCGTTGAGCACGGGAGCGGCGGCGATCATCATGACGCCCTGGTTGGTGCGTATCAGACCGCGCGCGGATTTTCCGCTTGCGAGGTTCCCGCGCCAGGGAAAGTCCGCGGGCAGCGCCTGGCGCGCGGCGAAGTCGAGGTCGAGCGGTTTTCCGCTGACGAGATCCTCGGCGCTCGACAGAACGATGTCGCCCTTGAGGTCGACGATCATCAGCGCGTTCACCTGCAGCTGCTTGAGCGCGGACGGCGTGATGTTCGCGTGCACGAACTGCGGGTTCGGTGCCTGCACGTAGCGGTAGGCATCTTCCCAATTGCCCCAATCGGCCGCCGTCAGCGCGAGCGTGTCGAGCGACAGATCGAGCGCATACTCGATCCGCTTCATGGACACCTTCGCATCGTCGCGCTCGAGCTCGGCGAAACTCGGCATGAGGATCTGGCGCTGCACGCCGATGTCGATGCCTATCAGGGCCGCGAACAGCAGCGCGAGGAGCGAAATGACCTTGACCCTGATATTCATGCTCTCTTCGTATCAGAATCCGTGTCATTTTTATGTTGCTCAGTTCTGCTTAAATCCGGGCCTAGCAGGGCAATTTACGGGCTGTTGAACGACGTCACATCCGGCCTGTCGCAGGTGCGAACTGGTTCACGCTCGGCGTTCCCGTGTATACGGCGAAGGCACTGCCGGCGCCGCCAAATTGAATTTCTTATGTTGAATTCCCGCCGCGGCAAGGCGGGCTCGAAAACGCAGCAACCGGCGGCTCACGCCGCCCGGTTGCGGCCGAGTTGCTTGGCGATCTTCAGCTGGAGCTGGGATTTCTCGACGAGCGTCTCGGGACTCGCGTCGGCCGCCGGCACGACCGCGCACACGCCGACGCTCACACTCATGTAGCGCAGCACACCGGAGCGCGGATTATGGATGCGCAGCTCGCGCACGCGCTCGGCCATGATGTCTGCGACAGCTCGCGCCCGATCCAAGTCCACTCCGGGCGCAAAGGCCATGAGACTGCCGCCCTCGATGCGCGCAGTGACATCGCTCGAGCGGCGTAGACACCCCGACACGCAATGCGACACGCGGCGGATGGCCGAGTCGCCCGCCGCACGGCCGAAGGTCGCGTTGTAGATGTCGAGCGCATCGATATCGATCGCGAACACCGCGATGCTGCGTTGCTCGCGCTGCGCAATCGCCCAGTCCCGCTTCAACAGCTCCTGCAAGTAGGCGAGCGTGTAGAGGCCGGTCAATCGATCGTCGCGCACGGCGACTCCGGTCGGCTGATGCGCCCCGCTCAAGGAATCGCGCGAGAGCTTCGGGTCGATGCGCAGCCGATCGCCGGCGTCACGATAATACGCGACGAAGTGCGTAACCCGTCCGTCCGGCTCCTTGAGCGGCAGCATCGTCATGTCATTCCAGAATAGCGTCCCGTCCTTGCGGTAATTGCGCATCAGCACGCGGCAGGTCTCGCCGAGTCGGATCGCCTCGCGCAATCGGTGGCGGCCGTCCTGCTCGCGATCGTCGCCCTGCAGCAGACGAAGATTGCGGCCCATGAGATCCGCGGCCTGGTAGCCCGTGAGGGTGCTGAAGCCCGGGTTCACGTAGATCACCGGCTGATCCGGAGCCTGCGCGTCGATCAACGCGACCCCCTCGGGCGAGCTCTCGAGCAGGCGTCGAAACAGTTCGGCATCGAAGCTCATGCCTGCCCCTCGGTCAGCACGAGCGGCGGAGCGGCGCTCAACTCCTCGACGCTGCGCACCGCCGCCTGCCAGCGCGGATCGCCGGCAAGATCGCTCGGGGGCGCGCCGCGCGCGCGCATGCGCACGAGCCGCGCCTGAGAGACCGGCAGCGCGACTTCCGGCTTGAAGCTCGCGAGCACGCTGTACACGGCGGGCCGATCGTTGAGGATCGGCAGCACATCGCATCCCGCGGCAAGCGCGAGCCGCGCACGGGCAAGGACGTCGCCCGAGCCGGCGACACCCGCCATGCTCAGAGTCATCGGCGAAGACGCAGCCGTGAAAACCGAGGTTCCCGCGCAGGACCTCGCCGAGCCAGCGCCGCGAGAGACTCGCAGGCAGCGTATCGACGGCCGGATACTCGACGTGGGCCGCCATGACCCCCGGGAGCTGATTCTCGATGAGTAGGCGATAGGGCTTGAGATCCGGCTCCATGTCGGCGAGTGCGCGCCGGTCGATGGGTAACGCCACATGCGAGTCGGCGCGCACCGCGCCGTGACCGGGAAAATGCTTTGCCACCGCGGCCATCCCGGCTTCGCGCATCCCCGCGAGGCAAGCCGCCGCCAGGGCCGCGACCGCGTCGGCAGTCGCGGTGGAACGCCCGGTCCCCGATGACCTCGCTCAAGCCGTAGTCGAGGTCCACGCAGGGGGCGAAGCTGAAATCGACCCCGACCGCGCGCAGCTCGGTGGCGAGGAGCCACCCCACCGAGTGCGCGCAGCGCAGCCCCTCCTGCCGATCCTCATCGAATCGCCGGCCGATCAGGCGCGCCGCGGGCAGCGCGGTAAAGCCCTCGCGAAAGCGCTGCACCCGCCCCCCCTCGTGATCCGTGGCGATCAAGAAATGCGGCGTGCGGAGCGCGCGAATGGCCGCGCAGAGCTCGGAAATCTGCTTGGGATTCCGATAGTTACGAGTGTAAAGTAGAACGCTTCCCACGAGCGGATGGGACAGCACGTCGATGTCGTCGGGGCTCAACAACGCCCCTTCCACGTCGACCATGAGAGGGCCCAAGGTCACGCCCCGTGCTCGAACACGGCCATCGATTCGACATGCGTGGTATGCGGAAACATGTCCATCACCCCTGTCCCGATCAACCGATATCCTTGGCCGCGCACCAAGATTCCGGCATCTCGCGCCAAGCTCCCCGGATGGCAGGAAATATACACGACCCTTCGCGGCCGCCACTGTGGCATACGTTCCATGATTTCAACGGCGCCCGCACGCGGCGGATCGAGAAGCACGAGGTCGAAGGCTCGCTCGGCCCACGGCCCGAACCGAGCCGGCTCGAACAGGTTCTCCGTGAAGAATTCGACGTTGCCGATGCCGTTGCGCAGCGCATTGTGGCGTGCCTTGCGCACCAGGCCGTCATCGCCCTCCACGCCGACGACGGCGGCGGCACGTCGGCTCAGGGGCAAGGTGAAATTGCCCAATCCACAGAAGAGATCGAGAACACGATCGGCGGGCTCGGGCGCGAGGAGCCCCTGCGCGGCGTCGACCATGGCAAGGTTCACCTCGCGATTGATCTGCACGAAGTCCGAGGGCCCGAACTCGAGGGTGACCCGGCCCTCGTCGACTGCATACTCGAGCGGCGGGGCATCCCCGAGCAGGGGGTGAATGGTGTCGAGACCCCCCGGCTGCAGGTGGATTTGCACGCCGAGACGCGTCCCGAAGCGCTCGAGCGCCGCCGCATCGTCGGCCGATAAGGGCTGCATGATGCGAAACACCAGGGCCGCCGTCTCGTCGCCCGCGGCGACCTCGACCTGCGGGATGTGCTCGCGGATGCTCAAGGTCTCGACGAGCGTCGCGAGCTCCTCGGGAAGCGTCGCGAAGCGCTCGAGGAGTATCTCGCAGCGGCGCAGGTCCGCGAGGTATGGCTTGTCGCGCTCGCGAAAGCCCGCGAGCACGCGGCCCTTCTTGTGCACGTACTTGACGCCGAGGCGAGCGCGGCGTCGATAAGCGAATGCAGGGCCTTTGAGCGCCTCGATCACGCGCTGCGGTCGCACGCCGCCGATGCGCTCGAGGTTGTCGAGCAGCTGGCGTTGCTTGGCGGCGAGCTGTGCGTCCGCCGACAGATGCTGCAGGGAACAGCCGCCGCACAGCCCGAAGTGCGCGCAGCGCGGAGTCACGCGGTCGGGCGACGCCGTCAAGATGTCGAGCAGCACCGCCTCCTCGAGCTGGCGGCGGCGCTTGATCACGCGAAAGCGCACACGTTCGCCCGGCAACGCGCCCTCGATGAACACGGCCTTGCCCGCGAAGCGCGCGATGCCGCGTCCGTCGTGGGCGAGATCCACGACGTCCGCCTCGAGCGGCTCGCCGCTCTTCAGCTCTCGGGCCACGCCGCGAGGAATTCGTGCAAGTGCGCCGCCGTCGAACCTTCCAACAGTTGCCGCACGCGGACCACCTCGGCGGCGTGCTCGGGGCCGCTCAGTCGGCCGCGCAGCAGCTCGAAGCGCAGGTAGACAAGATAGGTGTTGAGCACGTCGGTCTCGCAGTAGTCGCGGATGCGCTGGATGCCGCCTGCCAGGAACTCGTCCCAGACCTGACTGCCGTCCATGCCGAGCTTACCGGGGAGCCCGAGCAGGCAGGCAATGGCGTGCAGGCTCGCGCGGCCGCGTCCCTGGAAGCCGGACAGGATGTCCATGAGATCCATGTGCCGCCAATGAAAGCGGCTCAAATAGTTGCTGTAGCGAAAGCTCGCATCGCCCTCGCCCGTCTCCCAGTAGCGCGCCGCCGTAATGCCGTGCAGGAGACTGCGATAATGCAGGACCGGCAGATCGAACCCTGCGCCGTTCCAGGAAACGAGATCAGGCGTGTAGCGCTCGAGTCCGTCGAAGAATCGCTCGATCAGGTCCTTCTCCGAGGAGCCCTCTTCGCCGAGGCTCCACACCTTGAGCGAATCCCGCGAGCGCATCACCACGGAAATCGCGACCACCCGATGCTGCTCCGGAGAGAGGAACTCGCTGCCCGAATCCTGGCGGCGCTTGGTCATCATGATCTTGCCGACCTGCTCGTCGGTGAGGCCCGAGAGGCCGAACAAGCGCCGCCCGAAATCCGTGTCCGGCACGGTCTCGATGTCGAACACCAGAGTGTTCACGGCGGCGGCCTCAAGCCCTTACGAAACCGATCACGAGGAGCCGGGTTTGGAAGGGGATTTTCCGGGGCGTGAAAAACAGGGATGTTTTTCCCGCAGCCTCCAGGGATGGATTTACGGCGGCCCGGAAAATCCCCTTCCAAACCCGGCGCCGGAGTATAAGCAAAGTCGTCCTTCATGATGCGTATCAAGGGCTCTGCGCGCTGCGGCGCATGAGCACGGCGACGGCCACCACCAGGCCCGCCTCGTCGGTGAGCGTCACGTGCCCCTCGCCGATGCCGAGCCCGTCGCGCACCTTGGCGCCGCGCGCCGAATAAACCACCTCGGGACGGCCCCACGCGTTCTGCACCATCCCGACGTCGCGAATCCACACCCCGTGGGCGAAGCCCGTGCCCATGGCCTTGACGATGGCCTCCTTGGCGGCGAAATGCATGGCGAGAAAGCGCGCGGGACGCGCGGTGCGCTCGAGCTGCGCGCGCTCCTCGGGCATGAGCAGGTGCTCCACGAACCGCTCGCCGTACTTCTCGAGAACGCGCTGCACGCGCTCGGCCTTGAGCACGTCGATGCCGATGCCGTAAATCATCGCGCCGCGCGCATCAGGTCTTTCATGTCCCGCACGGCCTGCGGCAATCCGTCGAATACCGCGCGCGCGATGATGGCGTGACCGATGTTCAATTCCACGATCTCGCGGATTGCCGCGATCGGCTCCACGTTGTGATAGTTCAGGCCATGACCGGCATTCACGACGAGGCCGAGCGAGGCGGCGAGCGCAGGCGGCCGAGCGCACCCGCTCGAGCTCGTGCGCTCGCGCCGCGCCTGAGGCATTCGCATAGGTTCCGGTATGCAGCTCGATGACCGGAGCGCCCGACGCGCCGCGCGGCCTCGATCTGCGCCGTATCCGGGTCGATGAAGAGCGACACGCGGACGCCCGCCGCGGCGAGCGTCCGGCAGGCCTCGTCGATGCGCGCCTCCTGGGCGCGGACATCGAGGCCGCCCTCGGTGGTCACCTCCTCGCGCGATTCGGGCACCAGGCAGCAATCCTGCGGCCGCACCTCGCCCGCGATCCGGATCATCTCCGCGGTCACGGCCATCTCGAGATTCATGCGCGTCTGCAAGAGCCGGCGCAACAGCGTGACGTCGCGGTCCTGGATGTGGCGGCGATCCTCGCGCAGATGCAGGGTGATGCTGTCGGCGCCCGACTGCTCGGCGAGCAGCGCCGCGTGGACGGGATCCGGGTAGTCGATACGCCGCGCCTGGCGCAGCGTCGCCACATGATCGATGTTCACGCCGAGTGCGATGCCGGTCGATGCGCTCACGGCTGCTCCGGCGCGGGCGGATCGAGGCGGCGGGCGTCCGCCTCGCGGCGGCGCATCGCGCGCATGACCTCGCGCGATTTCAGCTCCCGGCCGTCGAGGCACGTCTCGAGCGCCTGCCGCAGCACGCGCTTGGCGTCCCGCAACGAGCGCGCATCGACGAACGAATCGCCCTCGAGATCGGTCAAGGATTTTCCGTACACCGCGCCCGGCGCCTCGGCGACGCAGAGCTGCGCGCCGCGCTCGGCGGCGAAGCGGTAATAGGCATCGGGGGATATCGGCTTGCCGTCCGCCGTCTGGGACAGATCCAAGCCGTAGCCCAGATTGTCGAGCAGGCGTTTCTCGAAGCGGCGCAGACTCGCCTCCTCGGGCTCGCCGCCGGCGAGCCCCTCGATGCAGGCCGCGTAGGCGGCGAATACCTCGGGGTGAGGGTCGCAGCGCTCGGTCAGCTTCAACAAGAGCTCGTTCACATAGAAGCCGCTCATCAGCCGCTCCTTGGCGAGCGTGGTGAGCAGCCCGTCGATCTCGGCGCTCACGAGTTGGCAGGCCTCGGTGCGGCCCGACCAGGAGAGGAGCACTCGCTGGAACGGGCGCAACACCCCTCGCAGAGTCGACTTCGCGCCGTTCGCGCCGCGCGCGAACAGCGTGAGCCGGCCGTGCTCGGCCGTAAACACCTCGACGATGCGGCTCGTATCGCGATAAGCGTGCTGATGCAGGACGTAGCGCCGGGGCTAGCCACACACGGCGGCCGGACGCGCGCCGGTTCACAATGCCTCGTACCCGAACTGGCGCAGGGCCATCTCGTTGTCCGCCCAGTTCTCCTTGACCTTGACCCAGAGCTCCAAGTGCACCGAGCGCTGCCACAGGTCGTTCAGCTCGATGCGCGCCAGACGCCCGATTTCCTTGAGCCGTTCGCCGCCCTGCCCGATCACGATGGCCTTCTGCCCGGCCCGCTCGACCCAGATCACGGCATTGATGATGATGCGACCGTCCTCGTCCGCGAAGCGCTCGATCTGCACGTTGATGCCGTAGGGGAGCTCTTCCCGAAGCTTCAAGCGTGAGCTTCTCGCGCACGATCTCCGCCGCCTGAAAGGGCTCGTCGCGATCGGTGAGCACATCGGGGGCGAACAAGGGCGGTGCCACGGGCAGCCGCGACCCGACCACGTCGGCCAGCCGATCGAGGTTGTCGCTCTCGAGCGCCGAGACGGGCACGATCTCGGAAGCCGGCACGCGCCGCGTCATCTCGTCGAGAAAGGGCAGCAGCCGATCTTTCGGCGTCACGCGGTCGACCTTGTTGATCACCAGAAACAGCGGCTGTTTGAGGCCGCGCACGCGCTCCCAAACCCACAGGTCCGCCTCGGTGAATTGCATGGCCTCGATCACGAATAGGAGCACGTCCGCATCGCGTGAGGAGGCTATGGCGACGCGATTCATGTACTGATTCATCACCCGCCGGGTCGATTCGTGCAGCCCCGGGGTATCGACCAGCACCAGTTGCGCGCTCGGACGATTCACCACGCCGAGGATGCGATGACGGGTGGTCTGCGGCTTGGCGCTCACGATGGTGACCTTGCGCCCCACCAAGGCATTCACCAGCGTGGACTTGCCGACGTTGGGACGGCCGACGATGGCGACCATGCCTGCACGGAAAGGAGTGCTGCCGCTCATGGTGATTTGCGCATCTCGGGGGGCAGTTGATCCAGTACCTTGCGCGCCGCCAGCTGCTCGGCGCGGCGCCGGCTGGCGCCCTCGCCCACCGCGACGAGCCCGAACGTCGGCACCTCGCAGGTGACCGTGAAAGACTGGGCGTGCGGCTCGCCCGCCGCCGCGGTCAGGACGTAAACCGGCAAGGCCAGGCCGCGCGCCTGCAGGGCCTCCTGCAAGCGGGTCTTGGCATCCTTCAACATGTCGGCCGAGGGCAATCTCTGGAGGCGTCCGCCCAGGATGCGCGTCACAGCCGCCGCCGCCACTGCGAAGTCCGAATCCAAAAAAATCGCTCCCACCATCGCCTCCAGGGCATCCGCCAGGATCGAGGCTCTACGATAGCCCCCAGATCTCAATTCGCCAGTGCCCAGCCGCAAATGCTCTCCCATCTGCAAATCGCCCGCGATCTGCGCCAGGGTCTCACCGCTCACCAGACTGGCACGCAGCCGAGACAGCGCACCTTCGTCGGCGTCCGGATGCGCATCGTATAGCAAGCGCGCCACACTGCAATTGAGAACTGCGTCGCCGAGAAACTCGAGGCGCTCGTTGTGATCCCCCCCGGCACTGCGGTGTGTGAGAGCCGCGCGGCACAGCGCGGCATTCTTGAAGGCGTGGCCGAACGCGCGTTCGGTCCAGGCGAGAGACTCCGCGGCGTCCGGGCTCACTGCACCTTCGTGGTCTTGTCGAAGTGCACGGTGAGCGAGACATTCGCGATGTAGGGCGCGGAATCGTCGTAGGCGACGTGCATCACGGTGCCGCTGTCCTCCTTGGTGACCTCCACGTCCTTGGCAGCCACGCTATCGATATCCTCGATCTGCCAATGCTTCTCGAGCGTGCGGCGCAGCGCGGTCTGATCCACAGCGTCGCCTTTGAATTCGGAAGCCGTGGCCTCCATGCTGCGGGCGACCTTCATGTAATTGAGGTATAGGGGCAGGATGCGCATGCCCGCATAGCCGATGACCCCGATCAATGCGAGGACGAAGAGTACCCCGATCATGGTCATGCCCTGTTGGCGCTTAAGCATAAATTCGCTCCTCCTTGGGTCCCTTATTGAATCGCATTACCGATCCGATTCCAGAGAGGTCCGTCACGAGTATCGAGATTAAGCCAGATCCGCACCGCCTTACCCACCAGATTTTCGGCCGGAACGAAGCCCGGGGCGTCCGATTCGTCCGTCCAGCGACTGTCCTTGCTGTTGTTGCGGTTGTCGCCCATGAAGAAGTAATGGCCGGCCGGGACCACCCACTCCCCGCTTTTCACGCCGCCGCGCGCGAACATGATCTGGTGGCGCTTGCTGCCCAGCTGCTCGCAGGCCGTGGAAACGCCCACGTAATTCCAGGCGTTCTGCTTGGGTCCGGTGTAGACGGGGCCCGGGGTCTGCGGCTGCAGCACGTCGTTGACGTAAACCTGGTTCCTCTCGTCGACCCGCACCCGGTCTCCGGGCAGTCCCACCAAACGCTTGATGTAGTTGATCTTGGGATTCGGCGGCAGGCGGAACACGATCACATCGCCGCGCTGCGGGGTGCCCGTGGGAATGACCAAGGTGTTGCTCACCGGCAGGCGCAGCCCATAGGAGTACTTGCTCACGAAGATGAAATCGCCGTCGAACAGCGTGGGCATCATGGAATCCGAGGGAATTCGAAACGGCTCGAACAAAAACGAGCGAATGACCAGCACCAGCACGATGACGGGGAAGAACGAGCGCGCGTACTCGACGGCGATCGGCTCGCGCACGCGCTCGGGCGGCGTGCCGGCGGCTGCGGCCGCCTGCCGGCGGCGCCGGGCGAAGAAAGCCTGATCCAGCCCCCAGATGGCGCCCGAGATGGCGCCCACCAGCACCAGCATGAAGCTGAAGTCCACCGCCTCGTAGCGGAACAGGCGCCAGAGCATCGCGAGGGCGAGCCCGACGAGGGCGTAGCCGGCGAGCCGCGGCACCAGCGGCTCCTCCGCGCTGCTCGCTCCGGGATCGCGCCGCGGGCGCAGGAACCAGCCGTCGATGAGGATCACGAGCACGCAGGCGATGCCTCCGCACAAAAGGACTACAAACAGGCTGTCGCCGTCATTCACGAAGAACCCCCAAAAAGCTGTATCCCAAAGACTCAATTGGCCTTCTTGCCGACCTGCAAAACGGCGAGAAACGCCTCCTGCGGTATCTCCACCTGGCCGACCTGCTTCATGCGCTTCTTGCCGGCTTTCTGCTTCTCCAGCAGCTTGCGCTTGCGCGTGATGTCGCCGCCGTAGCACTTGGCGAGCACGTTCTTGCGCATCGCCTTGACGCTCGCGCGCGCGATGATGTGACTGCCGATCGCGGCCTGCACCGCCACCTCGAACATCTGGCGCGGAATCAGCTCCTGCATCTTGTCGACGAGCTCGCGGCCGCGCGTGTAGGCGTTGTCCTTGTGCACGATGAGCGACAGTGCATCGACCGGATCGCCGTTGATGAGCACATCGAGCTTGACCAGCGGTGCGGTCTGGAAGGAATGAAAATCGTAGTCGAACGAGGCGTAACCGCGGCTCGCCGATTTCAGCCGGTCGAAGAAGTCGAGCACCACCTCGGCGAGCGGCAGCTCGTACTGGAGCGATACCTGGCTGCCGAGAAACAGCATTTTCTTCTGCACGCCGCGCTTCTCGCTGCAGAGCGTGAGCACGGCGCCCACGTAATCCGGCGGAACCAGAATGTTGGCGGTGATGATGGGCTCGCGCAGCTCGGCGATCCGGTCCTGCGGCGGCAGCTTGGTCGGATTGTCGACGTTGACGACCGAGCCGTCCGTGAGCAGCACCTCGTAGATCACGGTGGGCGCACTCGTGATCAAGTCGAGGTCGTACTCGCGCTCGAGCCGCTCCTGCACGATGTCCATGTGCAAAAGTCCGAGGAATCCGCAGCGAAAGCCGAACCCCAAGGCGGTCGACACCTCGGGCTCGAAATGCAGCGCCGAGTCGTTGAGCTTGAGCTTCTTCAGTGCGTCGCGGAACTGCTCGTAGTCGTCGGAGCTCACCGGGAACAGTCCGGCGAAAACGCGCGGCTGCACCTGCTTGAAGCCCGCCAGCGGCTTCCTTGGCCGGATTGGCCTCGAGCGTGATGGTGTCGCCCACGGGTGCGCCGTCGATCTCCTTGATCCCCGCGACGACGAATCCCACCTCGCCCGTCTTGAGCGCCTCCAAGGTCACGGGCTTCGGCTGCATAGCGGCCCAGCTTGTCGACGACGTGGCTGCGCCCGGTCGACATGACCCGGATCTTGCTGCCCGACTGCAACGCACCATTCATGACCCGCACCAGCGAAACCACGCCCACATAGTTGTCGAACCACGAATCGATGATGAGCGCCTGGAGCGGTGCGTTCGGGTCGCCCTTGGGCGCAGGGATACGCTTCACCAAGTGCTCGAGCAGCTCGGGAATGCCGAAGCCGGTCTTGGCGCTCACCAGGGCGGCATCGTCCGCCGGGATGCCGATGATCTCCTCGATTTCGTGAATGACCTTGGCGGGATCGGCCGAGGGTAAGTCGATCTTGTTGATGACCGGCAGGACCTCCAGGCCCTGCTCGAGAGCGGTGTAGCAGTTGGCGACGCTCTGCGCCTCGACCCCCTGCGCGGCGTCGACCACGAGCAGCGCACCTTCGCACGCCGCCAGCGACCGCGAGACCTCGTAGGAGAAATCGACGTGTCCCGGTGTATCGATGAAATTGAGCTGATAGATCTCGCCGCTCAGCGATTTGTAGCCGAGGGTGACGCTCGCCGCCTTGATGGTGATGCCGCGCTCGCGCTCGAGGTCCATCGTGTCGAGCACCTGCGCCTGCATTTCCCGGGCATCAAGACCGCCGCATTCCTGGATGAAGCGATCTGCCAAGGTGGATTTGCCGTGATCAACATGCGCGATGATCGAGAAGTTGCGGATATTCTTCATCAAGACCTGGGAGTGGACAAACCGCCGATTATACCGCTCAACGGTGGTGTGCGAGCGCCTTGAGCACTTCTTCGGTGTCCAATCGCCCGTGACACACGAGCTCTCCCGCGAACAGCAGCACGGGAATCTTATGGCCGTAGCGGACGCGGGTGTCCGAGTTCGCATCCACGTCGAGCACGTCGAGCGGGTAGCCTTGGGCGGCCGGAAGCCGGTCGAGCTCGGCGCGCATCTCCTCGCAGAGCCCGCAGCCCGGACGCGAGTAGAGCACGAAGCGCATGAATAGCAGCGCGGCGGCTAGTGCGGCGGCGAAGGGAACGACTTGACCGAGTGCGCGATGAACTCGACCGTCTGCGCCGGGACCTCGCCTACCGCCGTCACCTGATGGCCCTGTACGACTGTGGAGAATGCAAAGCCGGACCCCACCCGGGCGAGACCTTCCATCGGCGGCTCGGGCGGCGCGCTCGGCGTGGCGGCGGTATTCGCCTGCGCCGCCGCGTCCGGCTCCACGAACACCGACACCGTGGCGAGACCGTCCGAGTACACGAGGTGCGCGGCGGGAACCGACGCGCCGCCGAGCGTTTGCGCACCCGACACCGTCAGATGAAAGCCCGGGGGGAGCTCTGCCGCCCGATAAGCGGACAGCGCCGCCGCGGCGGGCTCGCTCGTCGGTCCCTGGCGCACCCAGCGCATGCCCTCCGTGCGCACGGCGGGCGCAAGGTCCGCATCCGCGATGGTCTCCGGCATTTCCAGGCGCGCAAAGAGGATTTGCTCGATCACCTGGCCGTGCGCGTCGCACAGCTGGGTCTTGAGCGGCATGGCGGTGTTTTCGTCGAGCCAAAGACGGTAACCGAATCGGTACTGATCCTTGGGATTGACCGCGATCACCCGAGCGGCGCGCCCGAGCACGCGCGAGGCAGGGAGCGACTCGATCACATAGAACTCATCGACGTCGGCGCCGAACCTCGGCAGCGAGCCCAGGAAAGGACCATGGTCCTGACGCGGCTCGACCAGCACGGTATGCTGATCGGGCAGAAAACAGGTGAGCTCGTCGTTGTTGCGCACGAACTCGCGACCCGAGCCGTCCAGCGACTGCAGCCGCTCGGTGACTCGACCGGCCTTGACCCGGTGCACGATGCGCATGGTCTCGACGCGGCCCTCGCTCAGATGAAAGAACGTGCCGTCGTAATTGCGGGTGGCAAGCGCCTGGTTCATTTTCTCAAGCCACGCGCGCGCATCGTCCGCGGCGCCCGCGCGCTGCCCGAGGGCGAGGCTCAGCACGCCGGCTGCGGCGTAGGGAATCAGCCAGTGAGCGCGGGAGCGAGACCATCTCCTCATGGAGCGGTCTGCCCTCACGGAGCGGTCTGCGTGGCGGGGGGCACGGCCGTCGTCGCGGAGGCCCGCGGAGCGTTCCCGTCCGCGCCCGCCACGGCCGCAGCGCTCTGCACGGCATCCGCATCCCCGCTCAAGAGCGTCGCCAGGAGATTGTTCTGCCCGAGGCCCACCGAGTACTTGCTGTGCGCGAACACGTAGTTCGTGAGCCGGGCCGGAGCCAGCATCGCCGGCGCCGCGGCCGGCGTGGGAACCGTATAAGAAAGAGGCTCTTTGGCCACGGTCGCCAGGCGCACGTTCTGGGCCATCATGCGGGGCGCCGCGGTCACACTCGGCGCCACAGCGCGCTGTTGCCAGGTAACCACGGCAACGGCTGTGACTCCGGCGGCCACCGCGGTGCCCGCGATCGGCCTCCACCAGCGCAGGGGACGCGCTCGAGCCGCCGGCAGCGCAGGCGCCGCCGGTTCTCCGTCGATGGTGCGATTGACGCGCGCCGCGAAGGTGAGGCTCAAGGATGCCCCGCTGCCGCCGCGCAGGGTCTCGCCGATGAACGCATACCGGCCGAAGCTCTGGCGAAGCTCCGGATCGCGCGTCAGGCGTTTCAGCAAAAGCTCCGTCTCGGAGCTCGGCAGCTCGCCATCGAGAAACGCCGAAACCTGTTCACGAATTTGTTCGCTCATGTGTCCTCGGGCCTACCCAGGCCGCCCTCGAAAATGGGTCGAAGCTTCTTGTCTATCGCCTCGCGTGCGCGAAAGATCCGCGAACGCACCGTACCGACCGGACAATCCATCGTCTGTGCAATATCCTCGTAACTCAAACCTTCGAGCTCCCGCAGCACGATGGCTGTACGCAGATCCTCGGGCAGGTTCTCGATGGCGCGATTGACCGTGTCGCGGATCTCATCTGTGAGCAGCAACGCTTCCGGGGTTTCGGACTCGGCCAGGCGGGAATGCAGGTCGTACTGCTCGGGATCCTGGAGGTCGAGATCGTAGTCCATGGGCCGGCGTTTGGTGGCAACGAGAGCGTTCTTCGCGGTGTTGATGGCGATTCGATACAGCCAGGTGTAAAAGGCGCTATCGCCGCGAAACGATTGCAGCGCGCGATACGCCTTCACGAAAGCCTCCTGTGCAATGTCTTCGGCCTCGGTCGCATCGTGCACGTAACGCATGATTAACTTCAGCACCTTGTGCTGGTATCGCAAGACCAACAAATCGAACGCCGCGCGCTCACCGCGCTGGACGCGCTCGACCAGCTTGAGGTCGCTCTCTTCAACGGTCATTCGAGAGCCCAAACCGGCAAGCGCGCAAACCAGCCTGTCGCGGTAGACCGACCGGCCAGGGAAAAGTTCGGCGGGTTACCGGGATTGCGTGACGGTTTTCCGATATTGCGACTGCAAGCGTGATCTTGTGCACAGGTTGAATTCTAGCAGCGGCACTCGGCCGCCACGCTTAATCGCGGGCGCCCGCTTCCGTGATGAGCCGGATGAGAGAGGCGAGGATGGGGGTTGGGGGCGCCTCGAGTCCCAGGCAGTAGGCGTGGATCAGGGGGTCGGGCGCGTCGAGCAGGGCCCGGAAGGCCTCCTGGTGCTCGCTGGACGCAGAGGCATAGCGCTCGTCGACGTAACGCCTGAGCAGCTCGTCGAGCTCCCTCATCCCGCGCCGGCAGCGCCAGCGCAGCCGACCCAGCTCTTGCAGTGCCTCACCGGCCATGCGTTCTTACAGGCGCCGCTGCGCCAGCATCTGCTTGATCTCGCCGATCGCCTTGGCGGGATTCAGGTCCTTCGGGCACGCTTCGGTGCAATTCATGATGGTGTGGCAGCGATACAGCCGGAACGGGTCCTCGAGTTGATCGAGCCGCTCGCCCTGCGCCTCGTCGCGACTGTCGACGATCCACCGGTATGCGGCCAGCAGGGCAGCCGGGCCGAGATAGCGCTCGCTGTTCCACCAATAGCTCGGGCAGCTGGTCGAGCAGCAGGCGCACAAGATGCACGCCGATGGCCGGTCGACCTTTTCCTGGTCTTCCTTCGATTGCAGGCGCTCGCCGTCAGGGGGCGGGGGCGTGCGACTTTGCAGCCAGGGCTGCATCGCCGCGTACTGCGCATAGAAATTGGTCAGGTCGGGCACCAGGTCCTTGATGATCGACATGTGCGGCAGCGGATATATCTTGATGTCGCCCTTGACGTCCGCACAGGCGCTGATGCATGCCAGGCCATTCTTGCCGTCGATGTTCATGGCGCATGACCCGCAAATCCCCTCCCGGCAGGAACGGCGAAAGCTCAAGGTGGTATCGATCTCGTTCTTGATCTTGATCAGGGCGTCCAGGACCATCGGTCCACAGCTGTCCATGTCGACTTCGTAGGAGTCGATGCGGGGGTTCTCGTTCGAGTCCGGATCGTAGCGATAGATCTTGAACACCCGCACGCGCGAGGTGCCGGGAGGTGCCTTGAAGACCCGGCCGTCCTTGCGCACCACGGAATTACGGGGAAGAGTGAACTCGGCCATCGATCATGCTCCTCAATAGGTGCGCGCTTTGGGCGGAATGGGCTCGACATCGTCGGTCAAGGTATTCATGTGGACCGGCCGATAGTCGAAGGTCGTCGCGCCGCGAGCATCCACCCAGCACAAGGAGTGCTTCATCCAGTTCTGATCGTCGCGATTCGGAAAGTCCTCGCGCGCCTGGGCGCCGCGGCTTTCCTTACGATTCTCCGCCGAATGGAGCGTTGCCACCGCCTGGCCGAGCAGGTTGTCGAGCTCCAGGGTCTCGATAAGGTCGGTGTTCCAGATGAGCGAGCGGTCGCTCACCTGCACGTCGCGGAACGACTCGAACACCGCGCCCAGGCGGCGCTTGCCGTTGTTCAAAGTCTCTGCCGTGCGGAACACCGCAGCGTCCTCTTGCATGATGCGTTGCATGTCCAGGCGGATAGCGGCGGTGCGCCGCGTGCCCTTTGCATGCCGCAGAGCATCGAAGCGCTGCAGCGCGGCCTCCGCGCAATTCGGCGCGAATGGGCGATGGGGGGCGCCGGGCTTCACCACCGCGGCGCAATGCCGCGCCGCCTCGCGCCCGAAGACCACCAGGTCGAGGAGAGAGTTCGATCCCAGGCGGTTCGCGCCGTGCACCGACACGCACGCCGCCTCGCCGACCGCCATCAAGCCCGGAACGACGATATCCTCACCCTGGCGACGATACGTGACTTCGCCCTGCACGTTGCAGGGTATGCCGCCCATGTTGTAGTGGACCGTGGGCAGCACCGGAATCGGCTCCTTGGTCACATCGACGTTGGCGAATATTCTCGCGGTCTCGGCGATGCCGGGCAGACGCTCCTTGATCACCTCCGGGCCCAGGTGCTCGAGATGCAAGTCAATGTGGTCCTTGAGCTTGCCGACTCCGCGGCCCTCGCGAATTTCGATGGTCATCGAGCGGCTCACGACGTCGCGCGAGGCCAGGTCCTTGGCGTTCGGCGCGTAGCGTTCCATGAAACGCTCGCCCACCGAGTTCGTGAGGTAACCGCCCTCGCCGCGCGAGCCTTCTGTGATGAGACAGCCGGCACCGTAAATGCCGGTGGGATGAAACTGCACGAACTCCATGTCCTCGAGCGGCAAGCCGGCGCGCAGCACCATGCCGCCGCCGTCGCCCGTGCACGTGTGCGCGGAGGTGCAGGAGAAATACGCGCGTCCATAACCGCCGGTCGCCAGGATGACCTGATGCGCGCGAAACCGGTGCAGCGTGCCTTCGGACATGTCGAGCGCGATCACGCCGCGGCACTCGCCATTTTCCATAATGAGATCGAGCGCAAAGTACTCGATGAAGAACTCCGCGTCGTGCTTCAACGATTGCTGATACAAGGTGTGCAGCATGGCGTGACCGGTGCGATCGGCCGCCGCGCAGGTACGCTGCGCGATGCCCTTGCCGTAGTGCGTGGTCATACCGCCGAACGGACGCTGATAGATCTTGCCTTGCTCCGTGCGCGAGAACGGGACGCCGTAATGCTCGAGCTCGATGACCGCGGCGGGCGCGACCTTGCACATGAACTCGATGGCATCCTGATCGCCGAGCCAATCGGAGCCTTTCACCGTGTCATACATGTGCCAGCGCCAGTCGTCCTCGCCCATGTTGCCGAGCGCGGCGGAAATGCCGCCCTGTGCGGCGACCGTGTGACTGCGCGTCGGAAACACCTTGGTCAAGCAGGCGGTGGCGAGTCCGGCCTGCGCCAGACCGAAGGTCGCGCGCAATCCCGCGCCGCCGGCCCCGACCACCACCACGTCATAGGTGTGATCGATGAACTTGTACTCGCTCATGGGCACCTTTAAGGCAAGAATGCGACGCGCAGGATGGCGAAAATACCCGCGCCGGCGCAGAGCACGTAGAGGAAACGCAGCAACACCACCAGGAACAGCTTGGCCGCGTGTGCGTGCACGTAATCCTCGACCACGACGTTCGTCCCCAGATAGGAGTGGTACGCCGTGACCGCAACCAGCAGCACCGCGAGCAGCGCGCTCAAAGGCACCGCGAGCCAGGTGCGCACCGTCGCATAATCAAGATTCGGCAAGAGCAGGAGCGACCAGAAAAACCAGAGGGTCAGCGGAATCAGCGCGACCGCGCTCACCCGCTGCGCCCACCAGTGGACTGTGCCGTCCCGGGCGGAGCCCGCCCCGAGCACGCGTCCGAGGGGACTGCGCAGGCTCACAGCCGCCCGCCTTGCCACAGCAACACCCAGGCGCCGAGCGTCGCGCAAACAGCCGCGAGCACGGCGATCCAACCGCTCGCGTGCCGCTGCGTGCGCTCGAAGCCGAGCCCCACGTCCCAGCACAAATGGCGCAGGCCGTTGAACAGGTGAAACAGAAAGGAGAAGGTCCAGCCGAACAGACACACGAGACCGACCGGGCTCGCGAACAGGCGCGCAGCGCTCCGGTAGGTGTCCTCGCCGCCCGCGAGCGAGCTCAGCCAAAAGGTGAGCGCCAGGAAACCCAGGCCCAAGGCGACGCCGGTGAGCCGGTGCAGGATCGACAACGAATTGCCGATTTGCCAGCGATAAACCCCTAAGTGCGGCGACAGCGGCCGGGTGCGTGACATGTTTTTAGCGCGATGGGTTCGTCAAAAGTCGATGCAGCGGCCCCGCAGCTCCCAGTCGCCGAAGCGCGTCGGCTCAGGACCTTCTCGGCCACCCACTTCGCGGGGCGGCGCCGCCGGCTGCGCGGGCGGGGCCGTCGGCAGCTCGGAAATATCGTTCTGATTATCGTCGTTCGGCAACACAGGTGAAAGTGTGCCAGAAAATGAGGGGCGATAACCACGAAACCCGCCCGCGCCCCGGGAGCGGGCGGCCGGCCTGCGGTGCGGCGGGGGGTTGACAGTCCGCCTTGCCGGCCTCATTCATGAGGCGTGAGCAAACAGGCACTCGAGCTGAAATCTCTCGCGGTACTGCGCTTCTCGGGAGCGGACGCCCTCGCGTTTCTGCAGGGTCAGGTGTCGAACGACACACGCCGCCTGGCGGACGGCTTGCCGCTGCTGTCGGCCTACTCCTCCGCGCAGGGACGCGTCGTGGCCGTGCTGCATCTGTTGCCGCATTCGAGCGGCGTGATGGCGATCCTACCGCGCGAGCTGGCGCTGACGACGCGCGAACGCCTACTCAAGTTCGTACTGCGTGCGAAGGTCAAGATCGAGGACCTGAGCGATCAATACAGCGTCGCCGGCGCACACGATGCGTCCGCGCTCGAGCCCGCGGCTCTGCCCGTGGCCGGGGCTGCTTATCTGGAGCGTGAGGGAATCGCCGTCGCGCGCGTGGCCGATGGCGCGCAAGGCGCGACGCCGCGCTACTGGGTGGTGCGTGCGCGCGCGAGCGAGGTCCGCGGCGGCGTCTCCGGGGACTCTGCGGATCTCGCCTGGCGACTCGCGGATATCCGCGCCGGCATGCCGCAGGTGTACGCCGCGACGTCCGAGCAGTTTGTCGCGCAGATGCTGAATCTCGATCTCCTCGATGCCATCAGCTTCACCAAGGGTTGTTACACCGGCCAGGAAATCATTGCGCGCACTCAGCACCTGGGCAGAATCAAACGCCGCTTGTCGCGGCTCGCGTTGCCGTCCGGATCCTGGTCCATCGGCCAACCCCTGCGGCTCACGGACGGGCGCACCGGTCGTCTCATCGAGGTCGCGCCGGTCGGCGAGGGATTCGAGGCGCTCGCGGTGCTGAGCCTCCTGGATGCGACGGCCGCGGGCGATGCCGACACCGCCGCCGGTGAAGCGGTAGCGGCGAAGGAGCTGCCGCTGCCGTACCGCCGGCACGCTGCGACGCCGGCTGTGACAGAATAAGCGCATCGGCCGCTACGCGCGGCTCGCGAGGAAAAAACGGTCGATGAAGCGGAACACCGTTTGGCGCTCCCCGCCCTATCGCGATCACTTTCGCGGCAGCCGGGCTTCTGGCGACTCTCTGCGTTTCCGCGGCGTGCGGCCCGGCGTCAGGCCAAGCGTCAAGCGGCTCCAAGCACTATAACTTGCCCGCGACGCCGGATAACGTGCAATGGGGCTGGTACGACGTTCGCGAGAAGCCCAAGCTCACGATTCGTTCCGGCGACACGGTGTCCATCCAAACGCTGCCGCATGCGCTCGGACAGATCAAGCCCGGGGTGCCGATGGAAGAGATCGTGCGCCTCAGGAAGGAAAACGACGGCGGCGGACCGCATTCGATCACCGGTCCCATCTACGTCGAAGGTGCCGAGCCCGGCGACACGCTGGAAGTGCGCATTCTCAAGATCGTGCCGAACACCGATGCCTTCAACTTCAACGTACCAGGCAAGGAATTTCCCACCGTCGGACTGCTCGCCTCGGAATTTCCGGAAGGATTCGTGCGCTACTACCAGCTGGACCTCGGCAAGATGCAAACCGAGTTCAAGCCGGGTATCGTCATCGACCTTAAGCCCTTTCCGGGCACGTTTGCCGTCGGCGTCGATCCGAACGAGCCGGATGCGAAAGCCGGCCCGCCGATTCACGATGCCAAGGGGCGCACCAGCACGCTCCGACCGTGGAAGAACGGCTCCAACATGGACGTGAACGAGCTGCAGGCCGGGTCGACGCTGTATCTGCCGGTGTTTCAAAAAGGCGGCCTGATCTGGACCGGTGATTCTCATTGCCGGCAGGGAAACGGCGAAGTGAATCTCACGGCGCTCGAGTGCTCCTACAAGGAAATCGAGATTCAGCCCATCGTGCGCAAGGATCTCAAAACTGAGTGGCCGTGGGCAGAAAACGAGGGGTACTGGGTGTTCATGGGCTTCGATGAGGATCTGAACCAAGCGATGAAAATCGCCGTGGAGCAGACGGTCAACTGGCTCGCGAGGCAGACGCTCGTGCCGATGAGCCGCGAGGAAGCGTACGCGCTCACCTCGATCGTCGGAGATTGCCGTGTCTCGCAGGTCGTCGACATCCGCAAGGGCGTGCACTGCATGATCCCGAAGGCCATCTTTAGAGGTCGTTGATCTCCACGGCGCCGGGACTCAATGCCGCACCCGCTTACAGCTCCGGGCGCAGGTGCGGGAACAGCAGCACGTCGCGGATCGATGCTGCGTCGGCGAACAGCATGACCGTCCGATCAACGCCCAATCCCAGTCCGGCGGCGGGCGGCATGCCGTACTCGAGGGCGCGGATGTAGTCCGCATCGTAGTACATGGCCTCCTCGTCCCCGCTCGCCTTGCGCTCGACTTGATCCTTGAAGCGCTGCGCCTGATCCTCGGGATCGTTCAACTCCGAGAAGCCGTTCGCGAGCTCGCGGCCGCCGATGAAGAACTCCCAGCGATCGGTGATGAAAGGGTCCTCATCGTTGCGCCGGGAAAGCGGCGAGACCTCCGCCGGGTAGGCATAGGCAAAGGTCGGCTGGATCAGCGTGTGCTCCCCGGTCTTCTCGAAGAGCTCGATCTGGAGCTTCCCCGCCCCGTCGGTGCGCTTGTAGGGGATCTTCATGGCATCGCAGACCCGGCGCAGGTAGGTCAGGTCGCGCAGGGACATCGGATCGAGATCCCTGTTGTTTGCGAGCAGGATCTCCTCGATGGTCATGCGGGCGAAGCTCTTCGAAAGATCGATCTCCGTACCCTGATACTGGATCTTGCGCGAGCCCTTCAAAGTGTCGGCGAGTCCCTGAAACAGCGCCTCGATCATCTCCATGAGATCGCAGTAGTCGGCGTACGCCTGGTACAGCTCGAGCATGGTGAATTCGGGATTGTGCTGCGTCGAGACGCCCTCGTTGCGAAAGTTGCGGTTGATCTCGTAGACGCGCTCGAAGCCGCCCACGGTGAGCCGCTTCAAATAGAGCTCGGGAGCAATCCGCAGATACATGTCCGCGTCGAGCGCGTTATGGTGCGTCTTGAAGGGCCGCGCCGCCGCGCCGCCCGGAATGGGATGCAGCATCGGCGTTTCCACCTCGAGAAAACCGCGCGAATCGAGAAAGGCGCGCAGGTACCGCACGATCGCAGAGCGCATCTCGAAAACGCGGCGGCTGTCCTCGTTGACGATCAGATCGACGTAGCGGCGGCGGTACCTGAGCTCGGTATCGGCGATGCCGTGCCACTTGTCCGGCAAGGGCCGGAGCGACTTCGCGATGAGCGTGATGCGCTCGGCGCGCACCGACAGCTCGCCCGTCTTGGTCCGGAACAAGACCCCCTCGGCGCCGACGATGTCGCCCACGTCCCAGGTCTTGAACTCATCGTACGCCTCGCCGAGCGCCTCTCGCTGCAGGAAGATCTGAATCGCCCCGCTCACGTCCTCGACCTTTGCGAAGCTCGCCTTGCCCATGACGCGTTTCGCGCGCATGCGGCCCGCGACGCTCACGCGCAGCGCCTCGGTCTCGAAGAACTCGGCGCTCTTGCTCTCGTACGCGGTCAAGAGGTCCGCGGCGAGCGCGTTGCGGCGGAACTGGTTCGGATAGGCAATGCCGCGGTCGCGGAGCTTCCCGAGCTTCACGCGCCGCTCCGCGATCAAATGGTTGTCGTCGTCGTCGCTCATCAAAACCCTTGCTTCAGGCTGGCCTGCATGAATTCGTCGAGATCGCCGTCGAGGACCGCCGTCGTGTTGCCGATCTCGACGTTGGTGCGCAGATCCTTGATGCGCGATTGATCGAGGACGTAGCTGCGAATCTGGTTGCCCCAGCTCACGTCCGACTTCGAGTCCTCGAGCACCTTGGCGGCGGCGTTGCGCTTGTTGAACTCGAGCTCGTAGAGCTTCGCTTTCAGCATCTTCATGGCGGTGGAGCGGTTCTTGTGCTGGCTGCGCTCGCTCTGACAGGCGACCACGATGCCGCTGGGGACGTGCGTGATGCGCACGGCCGACTCGGTCTTGTTCACATGCTGGCCGCCGGCTCCGCTCGAGCGATACACATCGGTGCGCAGATCCGCCGGATTGATCTCGATGTCGATGTCGTCATCCACCTCGGGGGAGACGAACACCGAGGCAAACGAGGTGTGCCGCCGGTTTCCGGAGTCGAACGGGGATTTGCGCACGAGCCGGTGTACACCCGTCTCGGTGCGCAGCCAGCCGTAGGCATGGTCGCCGCTCATGCTGATGGTCGCGCCCTTGATGCCTGCGACCTCGCCGGGGCTTTGATCGATGATCTCGGTCTTGATGCCGTGCCGATCGGCCCACTTCAGATACATGCGCAGCAGCATGGCCGCCCAGTCCTGCGCCTCCGTGCCGCCGGCACCGGCCTGTATGTCGAGAAAGGCGCTGTGCGAGTCCATCTTGCCGGGGAACATCCGCTGGAACTCGAGCCGCTCGACGTCGCCGGCCAGCTTGAGTGCATCCCGCTCGATCTCCGCCGCCGCGCCGGTATCGGCCTCGTCGGCCGCCACTTCCAGGAGCTCGCCCGCGTCGCGCAAACCGCGGCTCAAGCGATCGAGATCGTGGACGACTTCCTCGAGCTTCGCGCGCTCCTTACCGAGCTCCTGCGCCCGCTCCGCATCCTTCCAAACATTCGGCTGCTCGAGCTCGCGGGTGACTTCCTGCAGGCGCTCGTTCTTATTGTCGTAATCAAAGATACCTCCTCAAGGACAGCGTGCGCTCCTCGAGATCTTTGATGAAACGTTTGAGCTGATTGATTTCCATGGCCAATTATTTTATCACTCATCGCACGCTCAGGTGCTGGCAATTGAGCTGCACGCTCTCCGCGCCGTTGTATTCGTTGATCTCCAGGCGATACGCGAGCTCCACCGCGGCACCCGGGCGGATCGGAGTTGCGGGGCTCGCGGCAGCATCCGCATAGCCGAACGCGATGGCGTCGAAGCAGCGCGGCCCTGCTGCGACGCCTGCGCCCTGCGCCTCGCGCAACAGGAGCTTTAAGTGCCTGCCGCCGACGACACGGGCGTCGGCAACAATGAAGCCGCCGTCGAACACCGGTTCCGGAAATCCCTGCCCCCACGGCCCGGCCTGTTTCAGAACGCGCGCGGTTGCGATACACATCTCGCCCGGGAGCAATTCGCCGTCGCTGTGAATGACACCGCGCAGGATGTCCGCACCGGCGCGCGCCGCCACTTCGGCGGCGAAGGCCGCGCGGAACGGCTCGAGATTCGTCTCGGGCAAGCTCATGCCCGCGGCCATCGCGTGCCCCCCGAACTTCTCGATGAGCCCGGGATGGCGCGTGGCGATGCCGTCGAGCACATCGCGTATGTGAATGCCGGCGACCGAGCGCGCCGAGCCGCGGAGCGTCCCGCCGTCCGCGCGCGCGAAGGCGATCACCGGCCGATGCAAGCGGTCCTTGAGCCGGCCCGCCACCAGGCCGACGACGCCTTGGTGCCAGCCCTCGTCGAACAGGCACACCCCGAGGCTCTCACTGCCGGATTCATCGAAGCGTACCGCCGCTGCGAGCTCGACCGCCTCGCTCTGCATGCGCTGCTCGATCTCGCGCCGCTCGTCATTGAGCCTCGTCAGCTGCGCGGCGAGCGCCGCGGCCCGCTCGGGCTCCTCGGCGAGCAGGCAGGCGATGCCGATGCTCATGTCGGTGAGACGTCCGGCGGCATTCAACCGCGGCGCGATGAGGTAGCCGAGATCCGCGGCGCTCAGCTGCTCGAGCCGCCGCCCGGCCGACTCGACCAGCGCACGGATGCCGGGCACACACCGTCCGGCCCGAATGCGCCGCAAGCCCTGTGCAACCAGCACCCGGTTATTGCGATCGAGCGGCACCAGATCGGCAACCGTGCCGAGGGCCACCAGATCGAGGAGATCGGAGGCCCTCCATTGCTTCTCCCCCAGCGTGTGGGCCAAGGCCGCGACCACGTAAAACGCGACTCCGACACCGGCGAGGGCACGGCTCCCGAACGTGGAATCCTCGAGATTGGGATTCACAATGACCGCGGCGGACGGCAGCGCCGCGCCCGGCAAGTGATGGTCGGTGACCAGGACCGGAATGCCGAAAGCGCGCGCAGCCTCGACGCCCTCGATGCTCGAGATTCCGTTGTCCACGGTGACGATGAGCGAAGGGGAGCGCTCCGCGGCGAGCGCCACAATCCCCGGCGTCAGGCCGTAGCCGAACTGAAATCGATTCGGAACGAGGAAGTCCACGTGCGCGAACTTCAGAGCTCGCAAAGCGCGCACGAGGAGCGCGCTGCCCGTCGCACCGTCCGCATCGAAGTCGCCGACAATGAGCACGCGGCCGAGGCGATGCGCAGCGAGCAGCTCCGCCGCCCGCTCGACGCAATCGAGGGTGCGCACCGGCAGCAACCGATCGAGCGACAGATCGAGATCCTCCGCCTGGGCAATGCCCCTCGCCGCGTACACCCGCCGCAGCACCGGATGAAGTTCCGGAGCAAAGTCGAGCGCAGGACCGGGCGAACGCCGTCGGATCTCAATTGCCATCGATCAGGGTCTCCCACCAGGGGCGCGCACGGCGCCAAAAGCGCCACATCGCGCGCGCATTGAACCGCATGCAACGGCGGCGCGCGGACAGCTCGATGCTCTCGAGCCGCCCGGCGCGCAGGTCGGCGAGCGCGGGCGCGAGCCAGCGTTCCTCGACGTCGTGCCAGGCCGCCGAGCCCGGCCAGTCGGGCACCGCGACGACTCCCGAGGTCGAGGCGCCCGGATAACGCGACACAGGCGCAAAGGAGCCGAACAGCGGATCGTCGCCCGCCGTCCAGCCGCTTAACGTTGGCGCCTCGGCGTCGGCCGCGCCCTCGCCCCACAGCCAGAGCGCATTGATGACAGGTTGCTGTATTTCAAGGCGCCGGCGATTGACCGCGTGATCGAAGAGCCACATCTCGATTTCGCTCGTCAAACTGCGCAGCCGCGGCGCATCGTCGCCTCGCGGCAGGTAGGCCCAGAGGTCGTGGCCGGCCGCCTCCTCCGGCGCGCTGGTCGTCACGCGCAGCGGCGCATCGAAACGGCATAGCAGCAGCGCGTCGCGTCCACGCTCCAGGCTCACCCCGCCGCCCGCGAATACCTGGTTGAAATCCGCCACCAGCGCATCGGCCTCGACAGGCTCGATCTCGAGGAGGCCGTCGGCGGCCATGCCGATGCTGGTCATGCCGGCGAGCAAGTGGACGGGAGTCGCCAGGCACACCCACGAGCCGGGGGCGCGGCGCGCGCTCGGCGCGAGCGCGGCGCTGGCGACCGCCGGCACGCGCGCACCCTCGGGTGCGATGAGGCGAAATGCCTGGGCTCGCCAATCGGCGGCGTCGGTGGGACCGTCCGCGCGCGCCAACAGCCGCTCGAGCGACGGCGCACGCGTCTGCGAATGCGCGCCGCGCGCAGTGATGCGAAAATACACGGTGGACAACGGCGATCCTGATGCGAAGGAGAGGTATCTTACCGGTTTATGCGATTCACTCAGGACTCGAGTTCCACGAGAAACTTGATCCGCTCCTATGCGCCGGGCGAGATCAAGATCAATGACGAGATATTCCACCACTCGCTGATCGTCGGTCCCTCCTCGATCGCGGCCGGTCCCGCCGTCAGCAATGCCGGCGAGCTCACGGCCGACCACACGGCCCAGATCGTGGCGCTCGCGCCCGAGCTCGTACTCGTCGGCACCGGTGCGCGCCAGGTATTTCCGGCCGCGGAATTCGGCGCACAGTTCTTGCGCGCCGGCATCGGCTTCGAGGTGATGGATACGGGCGCCGCTTGCCGCACGTTCAACGTGCTGGTCACGGAGCAGCGACGCGTTGTCGCGTTGCTGCTGGTCTAGATGCAAAACAAAGAAAGGCGGGGCGTGACGAGCTGAGCTAGTTGGTATCGAGAATTGTTCTATTTCTTATTGATCTTGTTCTATTTTTCTCTGGACCGAATCGAACCGTCGCGCCCCGCGAGTGGACTTTTCCCCAACGACTCGCGTCGAAACATACGCCTAGGTCGCGGGCAGCGTCAACGAGCGAGCGGCGGCGTCCGCCAGTCCCGCATTTTTCTGTCAATTACATACTTATATAATTCAATAAGATACGTATTATTTGTAAATGGGAGCGCAGACAACAGGCCGGCGCCGCAACCCGCTCCGGGGCCCGTCATTTCTCTCCCGAGAGGTACGGCAGCGGGTCGACGGGCTTGCCGTTCAAGCGAATCTCGAAGTAGAGCGCGGCAGCCTGATGCGGTCCGACACCCATTTGCGCCATGACCTGGCCACGGAGCACCTCCTGCCCCTCGTGCACCGCCACCTCGCGCGTGTGCGCATAGGCGGAGAGAAAATTCTCGTCGTGCTTGATGATGATGAGATTGCCGTAACCGCGGATGCCGCTACCCACGTACACGACGCGTCCGCTGCACGCAGCACGCACCGGCTGCCCGAGGATACCCTGCAACAAAATGCCCCCGCCGGCGACGGCGTGCGGGGACTGCAGCACCGAGGTCGGCCACACCCAGCGTCCAGATGCCGGCGCCTGCGCGGACGGCGCCATCGCGACGCTCGGCGGGACGGCGGCGCCCGGTGACACGGAGGCGCCTGGTGCCCGCAGCGGCGTGCGCTCGTCGCGGGACCTGTCTCCGAGGGCGGCGTCGCGGGCCGCAGGCTGAGCACCTGTCCCACCGAGATGCGATAGTCCGGACCGATACCATTCCAGCGCGCAAGCGCTCGGTAGTCCAGGTCATGGCGCCACGCAATGCTGTAGAGCGTGTCCTGCGGCTGCACGACGTAGGTCTGCGGCGCCTCGTAGCCGCCGCGCACCGCGCACGCCGCAAGGCAGTAGAGCCCGATGAGGCCGACCGCTCGGGCGAAGCGCAGACGGGCCCCTAGCGCTGCAGTCCCGAGAGCAAGGGCACGAAGCTGACCAGTCCCAGCGACTCGCGCTGCACGCGGGTCTCGCTCTTCGTGTAGCGCAGGAGCTCCTGGCGTCCGTCCGGGCCGACCGGCGCGATCAAGCGGCCGCCGACAGCGAGCTGGTCGAACAGAGCCTGCGGCACCTTATGCGGGGCGGCGGTCAGGAGGATGCCATCGAAGGGCGCGCGGCCCGGCCAGCCGACGTTGCCGTCGTCATGCCGGAAGTGCACGTTGCGGATTTTGAGCTCGCGCAGCGCGCGCCGCGCGCGCGCGACGAAGCTCCCGATGCGCTCGATGGTGTAAATCTCCTGCACCAGCGGCGAGAGCACGGCGGTCTGATAGCCGCAGCCGGTGCCGATCTCGAGCACCTTCGGTGCGGGTCCCGCGGCGAGCAGCGCTTCGCTCATGCGCGCGACGACGTATGGCTGAGAAATGGTCTGCCCGTAGCCGATGGGGAGCGCCGTATCCTCGTACGCGCGCGAGGCGAGCGCCTCGTCCATGAACAGGTGCCGCGGCACGTTGCGGATGCGGTCGAGTACGCGCTCGTCCACGATGCCCTGCTCCTGCAACCGCTGCACCAGGCGCTCGCGCGTGCGCGCCGAGGTCATGCCGATGCCGGAGAGTCGCGGACCCTGGATGAAGGTGCTCATGTCGACAACCAGCGCTCGAGCTCGGGAAGCGCCGCGTGACGCGTGAAGTCGATCTGCAGCGGGGTCACCGAGGCAAAGCCCTGGGCGACGGCGTGAAAGTCGGTACCCGGGCCGGCGTCCTGCCCTTCGCCCGCATTGCCGACCCAGTAGACGTTGCGGCCCCGTGGATCCTGGGCCCGCACGATCGGCTTGCTGCGATGTCTCGCACCGAGCCTCGTGACTCTGATGCCGAGCAGCTGATCGTCAGGCAGATCCGGCACATTGACGTTGAGCACCACGGGTCCTTGCAACGGTGCGACCGAGAGACGCTGAACCAAGCTCGCCGCGACGCGCGCGGCACCGGCGAAATTTCGCGGGCTGCCCGGCTCGACGCACAACGATACCGCAATCGCCGGCAGACCGAGAAAGCGTCCTTCGACGGCGGCCGCTACGGTGCCCGAGTAGAGCGTGTCGTCGCCGAGATTCGCTCCGTCGTTGACACCCGAGACCACCAGGTCGTACTCGAAATCGAACAGGCCCGAGATCGCAAGGTGCACGCAGTCGGTGGGAGTCCCGTTCACGTAGTAGCAGTCGGCATCGTAACGCGCCGTCCGTATCGGTACATCCAGGGTGAGCGAATTGCTCGCACCGCTCCGGTTGCGGTCGGGCGCAACCACGGTGACTGCTCCCAGCGGCTTGATCGCCTCTTTCAGTGCCTGCAAGCCCTCAGCGCGATATCCGTCGTCGTTGGAAAGTAGGATTTTCACTAAAGATCAACTAAAAGCCGGATGATGGCGGCCTGGGCCTTGCGGACTATACTGTAACGCTCCACACCCGGATAGCCGACGTTGCGAAAGCCAAGGTCGCTGCACTATGGCAAAACCACGCTCCCGCCACGGCGGCGCATCGGACCAGAAGAGCCAGAACGAAGATACCGAGGAAGCGCGCGTATTTCGCGCCGCAGTGCGCGATGTGACACCTCTGGCGACGCCCGCGGACCTACCGCCGGGCACCGCTCGGCCCCGACCCGCGCGGCGGCGTGCGCCGATCGTGGAGTCCGCATCGCTCGGGCGTGTCGTGGCGGCGGATGATGCGCCGGGCGCTGCTGCGCCGAGCGCGGCGGACCCGCTGTCGTATCGGCGACCCGGCGTGCGCGATCAAACGCTGCGCCACTTGAGACGCGGCCGCTACCCCGTCGAGGACGAGCTGGATCTGCACGGCTTGAGCCAGTCGGCCGCCCGCGACCACCTCGCCGAATTCATCGCATCCAGCAGTCACGCGGGGCTGCGCTGCGTGCGCATCGTGCACGGCAAGGGCTATCGCTCGGGCGCCCGCGGTCCCGTGCTGAAGATTGGCGTGAATACCTGGCTCAGACGCCACGCCGATGTTCTGGCGTTCACCTCGGCGCGGGTCATCGACGGCGGCACCGGAGCCGTGTACGTCCTGCTGCGCTGAACGCTCGCCCTGATTTTCCGCGCTAGTCGGGCTCGGAGTCGTCGATGAGCGCCGGCTCGGCGAGCTCGCAAATCTCGCGCAGCACCGCGGTCGCGAATTGGCCCTTGCCGAGCGTGAAGCTCAAGGTCAGCGTCGCGGCCTCCGACTCCACGGACAGATCGCGGATTGCACAGCGCAGCGCGCGGCGCTCTTGCTCGAGGCCTTCCTGCGCGAGCAGGTCGGCGACCGGCGCGAGCTCGCGCGCCACCTCGAGCTCGGTCTCGAGCGCGCGGCCGGCCGTGCCCGGCGCTCCTCGCCCCCACAACGGACCGGATGGATGGATATCGAACGCATCCAGACGCCGCTCGAGCTCCGGGTCCACGGCATCGACCCGAAAATGGCTGCCGCTGCCGTCGAGACTCGCGAGGTCGCCGGGCGCGAGCCGCGACCAGTCCGCGCTCTGCACTCGGCGAGCGAGCACCGCGTTGAAAATCAGAGAGCGTGCGGCCGAGAGCGTGAAGCCGCGCTCGGCCCGGCCTGCCGGCCGCTTGCCGCTCTGCAACCATTCGCCCACCCGGTCGAGATTGAAACCGTCGCGGCCGAAGCGCTGCGCGCCGAAATAATTCGGCGCCCCTTGCGTGCGCAGGACGTTAAGCTTCTCTTCGAGGGCATCGCGCGACCAGGCGACCTGGCGCAGCCGGATGCGGAAACGGTTGCCGCGCAGCGCGCCGCGCCTTAGCTTGCGCGTATTGAGCTGCGACTCGAGCACACGGAACTCGTCCTTGTGCACCGTACTCCAGAATTCCGCGGACCCTCGAGCCGCGGGCAGGCTGAACCATTGCACGCCGACCGCGTGCCGGTCCTTGAGTCCCGCGTAACCCACTTCCGCGACCGGTACCTCGGCGAGGCGTGCGAGCTCGGCCGCCACCCAGCGGGTATTGGCCGAGCGCTTCTCCACGCGCAACAACCGGTGCGGGCCCTCGCCCGACGGAACGAACGAGAGCTCCTCCTCGACTCGAAAGTCCTCCGGCTCGGCCTTGATGCGTACGGCGGACAGCGGTGCGCCGTGCGCGCGCGGCGGCGACAAGGCGGCGCGAGTCCAGGCTTCCGCACGCCGCCCGCGGATACTCACGCTCCCTCGAGCAGCACCGCGGCTTGTGCGGCGAGCCCTTCGCCGCGCCCCACGAACCCCATGCGCTCGGTGGTGGTTGCCTTGATGTTGATGAGCTCGGGCGCGGCGTCGAGGTCCTCGGCAAGATTCGCCGCCATGGCATCGCGATGCGCGGCGATGCGCGGTGCCTCGGCGAGCACGGTGACGTCGGCGTTGACGAGTCGGTAGCCGGCCTCGCGCATCATGGCGGCGACGGTGCGCAGGAACAGCCGGCTGTCGGCACCCCGGTAGCGCGGATCGGTGTCAGGGAAATGACGACCGATGTCGCCCTTGCCGAGCGCGCCGAGCACAGCGTCGCAGAGCGCGTGAATCACCACATCGCCGTCGGAGTGCGCGATGACACCGCGATCGTGGGCAATGCGCACGCCGCCGAGCACGACATGATCGCCGTCGCCGAACGTGTGTACGTCGAACCCCTGGCCTATGCGCACTTTGCCGGACATCGTTCGATTCTCCGCGCTTTGCAATATGCGCGCCGCCACCGGCAGGTCCGCCGCGCGGGTGACCTTCATATTGAACGGCGAGCCCTGCACCAGCACCGGCCGCACGCCCTGCCGCTCCATCGCCTGCGACTCGTCGGTGACGCTGACGTTTGCGCGCGCGGCCTCCTCGAGCGCGCGCTCGAGCTCACCCAAGGCAAAGGCCTGCGGCGTCAATGCACGCCACAAGCCGCTGCGATCGACCGTCTCGCACACCGTGCCGTCGCGCTCGCGCTTCACCGTATCGACGACGGGCGCGGCCAGCACGGCGCCGCTCGCGCCCGCCTCGAGCGCCGCGATGAGCGCCGCGACGTCGGCCGACTCGAGACAGGGGCGCGCCGCATCGTGGACGAGCACCCAGTCCGCGGGCGAGGCATGCTCGCGGAGCATCTTCAGGCCGGCCAGCACAGAGTCCTGGCGGCTCGCGCCGCCGAGCGTCGTGATCAGCTTGGCCGAGCGCGGCGCGTGCTCGCGCCAATGCGCATCGCCGGGAGCGAGCGCGACCACCACGCGCTCGATGCGCGGCTCGGCGAGCAGCGGGCGCAACGAGCACTCGAGCACGGTGCTGCCCGCGAGCGCTGCGTATTGCTTCGGCGGGTGCGAGCGGCCAGCTGATTGCTCGAATCGCTCACCGCGTCCGGCGGCCGGAACTACGGCCCAGATTCGCCGCGCTTTTTGCGGCGCGGTCACTCGGCGCGGGCGGTAATGGCGGTGGACGGCGCCGCCGGTGCTTGTGTCGCCGGCGTCACGATTTGATAGAAGGTCTCGTTGTTGCCGACCATCCCGAGCTCTGAGCGCGCGCGCTCCTCGAGCGCGGCGAGTCCGACCTTGAGGTCGGTCACCTCGGCGAGCAACTGACGATTCCGATCGCGCTGCTCCCCGTTGGCCGCTTTCTGAGCCTCGACCGCTTGATCGAGACGCCAGATCTCCCGCATGCCCCGATCGGACACCCACAGGCGGTACTGCAGCAAGACCAGGCACACGCCTAAAATGACTGCGAAAATCCTCATGGGGTCAGCAGCTTAGCACGGACTCTTAACGAACTGGAACGGCTAAAGCGTTCTTCCCCGCAAATATTGCCTCGGCGCCGAGCTCGCCCTCGATACGCAGCAGCTGATTGTACTTGGCGACCCGGTCGGATCGGGACATGGAGCCGGTCTTGATCTGCGTTGCCGCCGTGGCGACTGCAATGTCCGCGATGGTGGCATCCTCGGTTTCGCCCGAGCGGTGCGAGACGATCGCCGCGTACTTCGCCTTGGCCGCCATATCGATCGCCGCCAGCGTCTCGGTCAGCGTGCCGATCTGGTTCGGCTTGATGAGGATCGCGTTCGCGACCTTCTTCGCGATGCCTTCGGCGAAGATCTTCGTGTTGGTCACGAACACATCGTCGCCCACGAGCTGCACCTTGTCGCCGAGCTTCTTGGTGAGTCCGACCCAGCCGTCCCAATCGCCCTCGCTCATGCCGTCCTCGATGGTGACGATGGGATACTTCGCCACGAGCGCGGCAAGATAATCGGCGAATTCGCTCGAGTCGAATCTGCGGCCCTCGGAGGCGAGGTCGTAGACACCGTCCTTGTAGAACTCGGTGCTCGCGACGTCCAAGCCGAGATAGATGTCCTTGCCGGCGCGATAGCCCGCCTTGTCGATGGCTTCGAGGATCACCCCGAGCGCCGCCTCGTTCGAAGGCAAGTCGGGCGCGAAGCCGCCTTCGTCGCCGACCGCCGTGTTGAGCTTTTGCGCATGCAGCACTTTCTTCAGCGCATGGAAGACCTCCGCGCCATAGCGCACCGCCTCCGAAAGCGACGGCGCGCCCAAGGGCAGGATCATGAATTCCTGGATGTCGACGCTGTTGTCCGCGTGCGCTCCGCCGTTGATGATGTTCATCATCGGCACCGGCATGATGGGCTTCGTGCCGCGCGCGAGGTGGCGATACAACGGCATCTTGCGGTCGCGCGCCGCGGCGTGCGCGGCAGCGAGCGATACCGCCAGAATCGCGTTCGCACCGAGCTTGGATTTGTTGTCGGTGCCGTCCGCCGCGATGAGCTTCTCGTCGAGTCCGCGCTGATCCTGCGCATCGTGGCCTAAGCCTAAGCGGCGAATGGCGCCATTCACGTGCGCAACCGCCGTGCTGACACCCTTGCCGAGAAAGCGCTTGGGGTCGCCGTCGCGCAGCTCCACCGCCTCGCGCGAGCCCGTGGATGCGCCGGAGGGCACCGCCGCGCGGCCCTGCGTGCCCGACTCGAGCACCACGTCCGCCTCGACCGTGGGGTTGCCGCGCGAATCGATGATTTCGCGGCCGCGGATTTCGACGATTCGACTCATAGCGAGGACTCCTCGAAGGGTTTCTTTTTGACGGCCAGATCCACCTCCACGAGAGTCGTGAGCAACGAGCCCATGCGATCCAGCGGCCAGGCATTGGGCCCGTCCGATAACGCCTTGGCGGGGTCCGGATGGGTCTCCATGAACAGGCCCGCGACGCCGGCGGCCACCGCCGCCCGTGCGAGCACCGGAACGAATTCGCGCTGCCCCCCCGAGGCATCCCCCTTGCCCCCCGGCAACTGTACGGAGTGGGTGGCATCGAACACCACGGGACAGCCGGTCGCGCGCATCACCGCCAGCGAGCGCATGTCCGACACCAAGTTGTTGTAGCCGAACGAGAAGCCGCGCTCGCACACCATGATCTGGGCGTTGCCGGTGGAGCGCGCCTTGTCGACCACGTTCTGCATTTCCCAGGGGCTCAAGAATTGGCCTTTCTTGATGTTGACCGGTTTGCCCTGCGAGCAAGCCGCAACGATGAAATTAGTCTGGCGGCACAGAAACGCCGGCGTCTGCAGCACGTCGACCACCTCGGCCACCTCGGCGAGCGGCGTGTCCTCGTGAACGTCGGTCAGCACGGGAACACCGATCTGCTTGCGCACGCGCGACGAGCGCCAGCAGGCCCTTCTCGAGACCGGGTCCGCGGAAGCTCGAGCGCGAGGAGCGATTGGCCTTGTCGAAGGAGGCCTTGAAAATGAAGGGAATGCCGAGAGTCTCGGTGATGTCGCGCAGCCGCCCCGCCACCTCGATCACCAGCGCCTCGCTCTCGATGACGCACGGTCCGGCGATCAGGAAGAACGGCCGATCGGCGCCGACCTCGAACGAGGCCAGCTTCATGCCGTGGCGCGAGCCGGCTGGAGCGATGCGCGATAGGCCCTCGCCGCACGGACGAATCCCGCGAACAACGGATGGCCGTCTCGAGGCGTCGAGGTGAACTCCGGATGGAACTGGCTCGCGACGAACCACGGGTGGGCGTCGAGCTCGATGAACTCCACCAGCCCGTCCGCGGAGAATCCGGAGAAGTTCATGCCGGCCGCAGTCAGCTCCTGCAGGTAGTTGTTGTTGAACTCGTAGCGATGGCGGTGGCGCTCGTAAATCGACTCCTTGCCGTAGAGCGAGTGCACCAGCGAGCCGGGCTTGAGACGCGCCTCTTGCGCGCCCAGGCGCATGCTGCCGCCCAGCTCGGATTTCTCGTTGCGCACCTGCTGGCCGCGCGCGAGGTCCTGCCATTCCGTGATGAGCGCGATCACCGGATGATTCGTGGCACGATCGAACTCGGTACTGTTGGCGCCCTTCAGGCCGACCATGCGTGCGAACTCGATGATCGCGAGCTGCATGCCGAGACAGATGCCGAGATAGGGAATGCGGTTCTCGCGCGCATAGCGGATCGCCTGGATCTTGCCCTCGATGCCGCGATCGCCGAATCCGCCCGGCACCAGAATCGCGTCCATGTTGGCGAGCACGGAGGGTCCCGAGCGCTCGATGTCCTGCGACTCGAAATAATGGATGTTGACGCGCGTGCGCGTCTTGATCCCGGCGTGCATCAGGGCCTCGTTCAGCGAAATGTACGAGTCGCGGATTTGCACGTATTTGCCGACCATGCCGATGTCGACCACGGCCTCGGGATTCTGCTTCGCCGCCACCACGGCGCGCCATTCCGACAGATCCGTCGCGCGGCGCGTGCAGGCGCAGCTTGTCGATCACGATGTCGTCGAGATCCTGCTCGTGCAGCAGCATCGGGATCTTGTAGATATCGTCCGCATCGACCGCGGAGATCACGGCGCGCTCCTCGACATTGGTGAACAGCGCGATCTTGCGCCGCTGCTCGTCCGGCAAAGGCTGCAGGCAGCGGCACAGCAGGATGTCCGGCTGGATGCCGATGCCGCGCAGCTCCTTGACCGAGTGCTGCGTCGGCTTGGTCTTGATCTCGCCCGAGCCGCCCACGATGGGCACCAGCGTGAGATGCATGTAGAGCACGTGGTTGCGTCCGAGCTCGACGCCCATCTGGCGAATCGCCTCGAGGAAGGGGAGCGATTCGATGTCGCCCACCGTGCCGCCGATCTCGACCATGCAGACGTCGGCATCGCCCGCGCCCATGCGGATGCGGTACTTGATCTCATCGGTGATGTGCGGGATTACCTGCACCGTGGCGCCGAGATAATCGCCACGGCGCTCCTTGGCGATGACCCGCTCGTAAATGCGCCCGGTGGTGAAATTGCTGTTGCGGCCGGTGGTCGTGCGCACGAAGCGCTCGTAATGGCCGAGGTCGAGATCGGTCTCGGTGCCGTCCGCGGTGACGAATACTTCGCCGTGCTGGAAGGGACTCATCGTGCCCGGATCCACGTTGATGTAGGGATCGAGCTTCACCATGCTGATCTTGAGGCCCCGTGCCTCGAGGATCGCGCCGAGAGAGGCCGAGGCGATGCCCTTGCCGAGGGACGACACCACGCCGCCGGTGACGAAAACGAATCGAGTCATGAGTCACCGCCAAATAATAATCGCGAGCCGCGCCAATCCGTGAGCGCGCGCCGGCGCCTATTGCCAAAGGAATTATTAAATTCGACGGGAGTTCAGATTACCAGATCGGGCCTGCCGCGACAATCGCGGGGGCCGAGAATTGCGCGGGCCTACAATTGCCGGGGCCCTGATCGCCTCACGTCAACGGCGGCGCATCCTCCCAGACGCAGCCGAGACCCACGCTGTCGAGAGCGACGCTCGAGCGCGCATCCTGCCAGAGATCTCCGACCGCGATCAGTGTTTCCCCGGCATAAACCATGGGAAGGGCATCGCGCAGCCAGGGCAGTACGCCCAGCGCTTGGCAGAGGTGCTGTACGCTTTGCGTGCGCGCGCGCGGACCGGTCTTGAGAGTCTCTCCACCGCGGCGCCGGCGCACGCTCACCCTCGCCGGCAGCCGTTTGGGATCGAGCCCTCCCGGCCGCTGCGCCCAGCACAACGTACCGAGGCCCGCGCCGAGCCTGAGGCGCGAGCCCGCCGCGGTAGGCCAGTCGAGCGCCTCACCCATCGCGGGCAGGACCCTGGCGGTCAGGAACAGGCGGTCCCGATAGCGCCGCAGGGCGTGCTCCCCCCATTGCACGGCGGGCTCGTGATCGCCCTTCGCCGTGAGGATCTGGCGCAAAGCCTCATCCAGGCGCGCGGTGGAGGGGGGCTCGACCGCGGCTTCTTGAAGCCAGTGCCGCACCACGTGCAAGCGTTCGCGTCCGGGGAGCGAGCGCAGCCCCGATACCGACAGTGCATCGCCGTCGCGCAATCGCTCCACCGAGCGCCGCGCCGAGGCGTCGAGCGAGGCCTGCGCCTCGCCAAGATGCTGGGCCGCGCGCGCGAGCGCGGCGGCGGCCGCCGGCCAGCGCCCCTCGATGCGCGGCCAAACCTCGCGGCGCAGATACGCGCGGTCGAAGCGTGGATCGCGGTTCATCGGGTCATCAGCCGCCTCGACCGCGAGAGCTTCCCCAAGCCGATGCAGCTCGCCGGGCGCGATGTCGAGCAGCGGACGCATGTGCCAGCCCTGCGCAAACGCGCGGCGCGCGGGCATCGCCGACAAACCCTTGAGCCCGGCACCCCGCAGCAACTGCAACAGCAAGGTCTCGGCTTGGTCGAGCGCATGGTGCGCCGTCAGCAGACATTCTCCAGGCTTGATGACGCCGGCGAAGGCGCGATAGCGTGCCGCGCGCGCAGCGGCCTCGATCGACACACCGCCCTCGACATCCACCTCGACCCGCACCACCTCGAGAGGAACCTCGAAGCGGCGGCACAGCGCCGCGGCCGCATCGCGCATTGCGCTCGATGCCGCCTGCAAGCCGTGGTCGACGTGCACGGCGCGCAGCGGCAGCGCCCGGCCGCCGGTGCCGGCGCGCTGCCGCGAGCGGCCGGGCGTGCGCGAGCGCGGCCAAGAGGCAGGAGGAATCCCGGCCGCCGCTCAAGCCGACGAGCAGGCCGGTCGTGCCGGGCGGTAAGTTATCCTCGAGCACGGCCCACAGGAGTTCCGCGCTGAAGCGCATGCGCTAGCCGCCGCGAAACACGCCGAATCCGCGCAAGCGCGCCTGCCGAGCGTCCAGGAGCGTCGTGATGGGTTGCTTGGAAAGCTCGGTCAAGTGCTTGACCATGCTTTGTTTCACGACCTCGGCCATGGCTTGCGGATCGCGATGCGCCGCGCCGTTCGGCTCCTTCAGCACCTCGTCGACCAGGCCGAGCTTCTTCAGCCGGTCGGCCGTGCCGCCCATGGCGTCGGTGGCGATCTCCTTTTTGTCGGTGCTCTTCCACAGGATCGAGGCGCAGGCCTCCGGAGAGATCACCGTGTAGACGCTGAACTGCAGCATGACCAGCCGATCGCAGACGCCGATGGCGAGCGCGCCGCCGGAGCCGCCCTCGCCGATCACCACCGAGAGAATGGGCGCCGCGAGATGCGACATCTCGAACAGGTTCCGCGCGATGGCCTCGCTCTGGCCGCGCTCCTCGGAGCCGATGCCCGGGTACGCTCCCGGCGTGTCGATCAACGTGACGATGGGAATGCGGAAGCGCTCCGCCATTTTCATGAGCCGCAGCGCCTTGCGGTAGCCCTCGGGCTTCGGCATACCGTAGTTGCGCCGTACGCGCTCCTTGGTGTCGCGTCCTTTCTGATGGCCGATCACCATCACCGGCAATCCCTCGAGGCGCGCGAGGCCGCCGACGATGGCGAGATCGTCGCTGTACATGCGATCGCCGTGCAGCTCCTGCCAGTCGGTGAAAATGAGCGACACGTAGTCGAGGGTGTAGGGCCGTTGCGGATGGCGGGCGAGCTGCGTGATCTGCCAGGGGGAGAGATTCGCGAAAATGCTCGTGGTGAGCGCCCTGCTCTTCACCTGCAGCCGCTTCACCTCTTCTGCAATGTTGATGCTCGCGTCGGAGCCCAGGAACTTGAGCTCCTCGATCTTCGCCTCCAGCTCGGCGATCGGTTGTTCAAACTCCAAAAAACTCAGCGCCATGAAGAACTTTCCTCGCCGCGGATATCATTGCGCGGACCATACACCAAATACCAACCCTCACGACCCACCAGCGCGGACAGTTTATCCAGAAGCTCGCGCGATGGGCGCACCGACCAGCTGTCCGCCAAGTGCAGCCGTCCCGAGTACTCCGCGCGGTTGACCGCAATGCCCACGGCGCAGGGACCCTTGAGATAGGGCTTCAAGAGCTCCTCGAATCGGCTCATTCCCTGCGGCCCGTCGAGCTCCGCCGGCCAGCGCAGCCACAGACGCCGCGCGAAGCGCTCGCGCGCCCGGTCGATGTCCATGACGCTTTTCGCCTGCAGCCGCCACGCCTCGATGAAATCGTCGAACCGCAGCGTCCCCTCGACGATGAGGATGGCGTCCTTGACGATGATGTCGCGGTACTGCTGGAAGGTCTCCTCGTACAAGCTCACCTCGAGCCGCGCGCTGCGATCGTCCAGGATCAAGGTCACCCGATTCGGGCGGCGGCGCACCTCGAGCACGAGGCCGGCCACCGTGGCCGGCTTGCCGTGGCTCCAGCCGCGCTCGCCCGGCGCCGTCACGGGCTTGGGGCCGCCGACGTCGACCAGGCGCGCGCTCACCAGAAACTTCAAGTCCGGCTCGTAGGGTGTGATCGGATGCCCGCTCAGGTACAGTCCGAGCGTCTCGCGCTCGCCCGCCAGGCGCTGGGCCTCCGTCCAGTCATCGACCCTGCCGTGCTCGGCCGGGCTCAAGCCGAACAGATCCACCTGGCCGACGCTCATGGCGCGCGAGTTTTGCTCGCCGAGATGCATGGCGCGGTCGAGCTCGGCGCGAGAGCGTGGCACGATTCGGGCCCAGCGGATCGAGGCTCCCGGACTTGATGAGCGCCTCGAGCACGCGCCGATTGACCCGTTGCAGATCGATGCGCCGGCAGAGCTCCGGCAGACTCTGATACGCGCCTCGGGCATCGCGCTCCTCGACGATCGCCTGCACCGCCGAAGCCCCGACGCCCTTGATGGCGCCGAGTCCGAAGCGGATGCTTGCGGGCCCTGCGACCTTGAATGCGTAGACCGATTCGTTCACGTCCGGCGCATGCACGGTGAGACTCATGCTCGCGCACTCGTCGATGAGCGTGACGATCTTGTCGGTCTTGTCCATGTCGGCGGACAGCACGGCCGCCATGAAAGCGGCCGGATAGTGCGCCTTCAGCCATGCCGTGTGGTAAGACAGAACCGCGTAGGCTGCGGAGTGCGACTTGTTGAATCCGTAGCCGGCGAACTTCTCCATCAAATCGAAGATGAGCGTCGCCTGCGATTCGCGGACGCCGCGTGCCAGCGCCCCGCTCACGAACACCGAGCGCTGCTTCGCCATCTCTTCCGGCTTCTTCTTGCCCATGGCGCGGCGCAGGAGATCGGCCCCGCCGAGTGTATAGCCGGCGAGGATCTGCGCGATTTGCATGACCTGCTCCTGATACAGGATCACGCCGTAAGTCGCCGCCAGCACCGGTTTGAGCTCAGGGTGCAGATAGTCGATGGTCGCGCCGCTCGTGTCGTGCTTGCGCGCGATGAAGTCCTCCACCATGCCGGACTGCAGCGGACCGGGGCGGAACAGCGCGACCAACGCGACGATGTCGCCAAAGCGATCGGGCTGGAGCCTGCGGATCAGATCCTTCATGCCGCGCGATTCGAGCTGGAAGACCGCCGTGGTCTTGCAGCTCTTCAGCAGCTGATAAGTCGCCGCATCGTCCATGGGGAGCGAGCGCATGTCGAGCAGCGGCTCGCCCACGCTTGCACGCAAGGCGTTGATGTCGCGCACCGCCCAATCGATGACGGTGAGCGTGCGCAATCCTAGGAAGTCGAACTTCACGAGGCCCGCCGCCTCGACATCGTCCTTGTCGAATTGAGTGACCGGCGTGCCGCCCTCTTCACAATAGAGCGGCGTGAAGTCGGTCAGCACCGACGGCGCGATGACGACGCCGCCCGCGTGCGTGCCGGCGTTGCGGGCGAGACCCTCGAGCGCACGCGCCAGGTCGATGAGCTCGCGTACATCCGCATCGTTCGTGTAGAGGCGCTTGAGCTCCTCTTCCTGCTCGAGCGCCTTGTCGAGCGTGATGCCGATCTCGAAGGGCACGAGCTTGGCGATCTTGTCGACGTAGCCATAATTGTGGCCGAGGACGCGGCCGACGTCGCGTATCACCGCCTTCGCCGCGAGCGTGCCGTAGGTGATGATCTGCGAGACGCGTTCGCGACCGAACTTCTTGGCGACGTATTCGATCACGCGATCGCGGCCGTCCATGCAGAAATCCACGTCGAAGTCCGGCATCGAGACGCGTTCGGGATTCAAGAATCGCTCGAACAGCAGGTCGTGCTCGATCGGATCCAGGTCGGTGATGCCGAGCACGTAAGCCACCAGCGACCCGGCACCGGAGCCACGGCCGGGACCGACGGGGACGCCGTTCTCGCGCGCCCAGCGGATGAAGTCCGCGACGATCAAGAAATAGCCCGCAAAGCCCATGCTGCAGATGACGCCGAGCTCGAGCTCGAGGCGTGCGTCATACTGCTCGCGGTCGCGCGCCGCGATGCTGCGCAGGGACGGGGCTTCCTCGAGCCGCCGCGCGAGGCCGCCGCGCGCCTCCTCGCGCAGGAAGTCCTCCGTGGTCCGGCCGGCGGGTACCGGATAGGCCGGCAGCATGGACGCGCCGAGCTTGATCTCGAGCGAGCAGCGCTTGGCGATCTCGACGCTGTTCTCGATGAGCGCGGGGACATCGGCGAACAGCGCCGCCATCTCCTCGGGCGTCTTCAGGTATTGCTCCTCGGAGTAGCGCCGCCGCCGGCTGGCGTCGTTGAGTTGCGCACCCTCGCGGATACATACCCGCGCCTCGTGCGCCTCGAACTCCGCGCGCGTGAGGAAGCGCACGTCGTGCGTGGCGACCGCCGGCACACCGCGCTCGCAGGCGAGGTCGAGCACCGCCTCGCTATAGAGTGCCTCGCCGTCGCGCCCGGTGCGCTGCACCTCCAGATAGAAGCGATCGCCGCACAAAGATTGCCAGCGCGCGAGACAGCGCGCCGCCTCCTCCGCATTGCCGCGCGCGAGGGCTTGACCGATGTCGCCTTCGGCGCCGCCCGAAAGCACGATCAGGCCCTCGAGCGTTGCGGGCTCGAGCCACGCGCGCTCGAGCATCGGCGCGCCGCGCTGCTGTCCTTCGAGAAACGAGCGCGTCACGAGCTGCGTGAGATGCCGGTACCCCGCGAGGTTCTGGCACAAAAACACGATGCGTGAGGGCGGCGCGCGCTCGCCCGGCTCGCGGATCCAGGCATCGACGCCGATCAAGGGCTTCACGCCCGCGGCGAGCGCCTCCTTGTAGAACTTGACCATTGCGAACAGATTGCATTGATCGGTGAGGGCGATGGCCGGCATGCGCGCCGCCGCGACCGCCGCCATGAGCTCGGGCACGCGCACGATCCCGTCGACCAGCGAGTACTCGGTATGCAAGCGCAGATGTACGAACTGACCCAATGCTCTCACCGCTCCAGGTAAGTCGCGAGCTCGGGGTCCTCGTCGATGTCGGGCACCCAGGAAAGCTCCGGATCCCACTCCCCCGAGTCGGCGAGGTTGCCGAGCAGCGCCAGCACCGGCGTGAAGCTGCGCCGATGCAAGCGGCATGGGCCGTGCTCCGCGAGCCGCCGCCGATGCTCGCGGGTCGCATAGCCCTTGTGGCTCGCGAAGGCATATTGCGGATACAGCGCGTCCATCTTAAGCATGTGCTCATCACGCACCGTTTTCGCCAGAATCGAGGCGGCGCTAATCGCAGGCTCGGTCGCGTCGCCGCCGACGATGGCACGTGCCGTGACGGTGGCGCCGAGGCCCGAGAGCCGCGGCAGGCGGTTGCCGTCCACGATGAGCTTGTGCGGGCAGCTGTGCATGGCGAGCACTGCGCGGCGCATGGCGAGGAATGTCGCGTGCAGGATGTTGAGCGCGTCGATTTCCGCCGGCTCCGCCCAGCCGATACCGAAGCAAAACGCGCGGCGGCGGATCTCGAGGGCGAGGCGCGCGCGGGTTTCGGCGCTCAGCACCTTCGAATCGGCGAGCCCGGGTATGCCTCGCCCGGGGCGCAGTACCACAGCGGCGGCGACGACCGGGCCGGCCAGGGGCCCTCGTCCCGCCTCGTCGACCCCGGCGATGAGCGATCTCACGGGCTCACCGCAGGTCGGCGTCGCTGCAACAGGTCGATGATTGCCTGCGCCGCGCGCGCGCTCGCGTCCCGCTTGAGATCGACGTGTAGCCCCACGAACTCTTGCTCCAGCTCGGCGCGTCGTCCGGCATCGTCGAGCCACATCGAAAGCTCCGCCCCGAGCGCCGGTGGATCGACTTGTTCCTGAAAATACTCGCCGACGACGCGCCGATCCGCAAGTAGATTCGGCTGCGCGAAAAACTTCGATTTGACCAGATTCAGCTTTCTCAACGCGAAAGCGGTCACGGGACCGGTGCGGTAGACCACGACCATCGGCCGCTTGCACAGCGCCGCCTCGAGCGTCGCCGTGCCCGACGCAATCAGCGCCACGTCCGCGGCGATCAATGCGGTCTGCGCCTCGCCGTCGCGCAAACATACTTCAACTTGCGGCGCTATGCGCTTGAGCACGCGCGAAAAAATCTCCCGCGCCGCGTCGCTCGCCATCGGCGCCACGAAACGTATTCCGGGCCTGTGCTGCGCGAGCCATACGGCCGTTCTCGCAAAGTCCGCCGCCAACCGCGTCACCTCGCCGCGGCGGCTGCCGGGCAAGAGTGCGACGACTTCGCCCGCGTCCGCTAGCCCTAAGCGCGCGCGTGCGGCCGCGCGGTCGACGCTGAGAGGAATTGCGTCGGCGAGCGGATGCCCCACGAACTCCGCGGCGACGCCCTGATTCTCGTAGAACTTGCGCTCGAAGGGTAACAGGCACAGCACCAGATCCACCGACTCGTGGATCGTGTGCACGCGGCGCTGGCGCCAGGCCCAGACCTGCGGGCTCACGTATTGCACCGTCGGAATGCCTGCCCGATGCAGGCTCCGTGCCAGACGCAGGTTGGTATCGGGTGCATCTATCCCGACGAATACGTCGGGGCGGGCGGCAATGAAGGCAGCGCGCAGTCGCGAGATGAGCCGCCACAGGCGCGGCAGCTCGCGCAAAACATCGTAGAGTCCCATGACGGCGAGCGACTCCGCCGGCTCCCACACCTCGCAGCCGGCGGCTCGCATCTTGGGACCCGCAACGCCGAAGAATTCGGCCTCGGGCTCGCGCCGGCGCAGCGCCTGGATGAGTCCGGCGCCCAGCGTATCGCCCGACGCCTCGCCCGCGACCAGTGCCACCCGCAGAGCATGCGACATCAGGTGCCTATCGAACCAGACTGCGCGAGCTTGAGTGGAGGAATTCGACGAACGGCCGTAATTCGGCCTCGGACTCGGCCGACGCGGTCGAGGCGCTCGAGCGCCTCCTTGAGCTTGAGACCGGATCGATACAGCACGCGGTACGCGCGGCGGATGTTGCGGATCTGCTCCGCGCTGAAGCCGCGACGCATCAGACCCTCCGCGTTGATGCTGTGCGGAACCGCCGGCCTGCCGACGGCCATGACATACGGCGGTACGTCGCGCGTGACCATGGTGTTGTGCGCGATGAAGGCGTGCGCGCCGATCTTGGTGAATTGATGCGCGGCCGAGAGGCCCCCGAGAATGGCCCAATCGCCGATATCCACATGGCCACCCAGCGTCGCGCAATTCGCGAGAATGATTTGATTGCCGAGACGACAATCGTGCGCGACGTGCGCGTAGGCCATGAAGAGGTTATCGTTCCCGATCGTCGTCACGCTCGCGCCGGTTACGGTGCCGCGGTTCACGGTCACGGCTTCGCGGAACACATTGCGATCGCCGATCTCGAGGCGCGTCACCTCGCCCTTGTATTTCTTGTCCTGCGGGTCATCGCCGATCGAGGCGAACTGATAGACCTTGTTGTTCGCGCCCATGCGCGTCGGACCCTTGATGACGACATGCGGACCGATCCACGTGCCCGGACCTATCTCGACGTCGCGACCAATGACGCTGAAAGGGCCGATCTCCACGTCCGCGGCGATTTTCGCCTCGGGCGCGACGACCGCGCGCGCATCGATCATCCGCCCTCTCCCCCATCCCCCGTCTTCGCGCTGCGCGCGTCCGTGGCGCCCTTGGGCTTCGCGGCCGGCGCCTTGGTTTCGGGCGCAACCATGATCTCGGCGGAGGCGACCTCGGCACCGTCCACCTCAGCGAGGCAATCGAACTTCCAGATTCCCTTGAAGGCGCGCTTCAGCGTGCACTTCAGCATGAGCTGATCGCCGGGCTCGACGGGGCGTCTGAAGCGGGCATGGTCGATGGCGACGAAATAAAAGCGCGTGTCGGAATCCGGCACCACCTCGACCGTCTTGAACGCGAGGATGCCGCAGGCTTGCGCGAGCGCCTCGATGATCATGACGCCGGGCATCACGGGCCGGTGCGGAAAATGACCCGGAAAGAACGGCTCGTTGAAGGTCACGTTCTTGATGGCGTGCACGTACTGACCCGCCTGGCAGTCGATCACCCGATCGACGAGCAAGAACGGATACCGATGCGGCAACTGGTGCATGATCGCTTCGATATCCAAACCGCATCCGCTCCGCCATCATCGCTCCTTTTCGCCGAAACGGCGTAAGTGTGCCACCATCCGCCGCCAGGCACGCGTGGGCACCGTCGGCATCCCGCTCGAGTAGCTGCCCGGCTCGCGGATCGAGGCGCTCACCAGGCTGCACCCGGTGATCACGACATCGTCCGCAATGGTCAGATGCCCCGCGAAACCCACCATGCCGCCCACCATGCAGCGCTTGCCGATCGTCGTGCTGCCCGAGATCCCGGTGCAGGCGGCGATGGCCGTATGCGCGCCGATGATCACGTTGTGACCCACCTGGATCTGATTGTCCAGCTTGGCGCCCTCGCCGATCACCGTATCGTCGATCGCGCCGCGATCGACGGTCGTGTTGGCACCGATCTCGACGTCGTCGCCGATGCGCACGCTCCCCACCTGGGGGATCTTGACCCAGGTGCCGCCGTCCAGCGGCCAACCCGAAGCCGTCGGCGCCGATCACCGCTCCTGCGTGCACGCAGGCAGCGCGCGCCGAGCTCGACTCCCGGATAGAGAGTCACCCGCGCCACCAGGCGCGTCTCCTCGCCCACCCGTGCGCCCCGCTGCAGGATGCAACCCGGACCCACCCAGGAACGCTCGCCGAGCTCGACATCCTCCTCGATCACCGCGAGCGCACCCACCGTGGCCGATACGGGCACGCGTACGCCGGCGGCGATCACCGCGGTCGGATGGACGCCGGGCGTGTGCTTCGGGCTCCGGATGCAGCAGCGTCGACCATCCGCGCGAAAGCGAGCCGCGGGTTCTCGGTCACGAGCGCCGCCACCGGGCAAGCAGGCGCATCCGCCGCCGCGAGGACCACGGCGCTCGCCCGCGTCGTGGCGAGCTCACGCCGGTGGCGCGAATCGGCTAGAAAACTAAGCGATCCCGGCGGAGCCTGCGCCAGAGTCGCCACGTGCGAGACGCGTGTGTCCGGGCTGCCACGCAACTCCAGCCCGAAACGCACCGCCAATTCGCCCAGGCTGAAATCCTCATGCACTGGCGCACATCCCGTGCGTTAAAGATCAGCGAGCTATTTGGGGCTGCCGGTCGGCTTCGGCGCCGATCCCGGGGGCGCCTGCGTCTTCGGCGGACTCGCAGGAAGCGTGGCTGGGCTTGGTCTGCAACTGCGCAAGCACGGCGGCCGTGATGTCGAGCGGCTGCCTTGGCGAACAGCACGCCGTCGCCGAGCACGAGATCGTAACCCTGCGCGTTCGCGTAGGTCTGGATCTCCTGGAACAGGAAGCGCTGTACCTTGCCGAGCTCCTCGTTCTTGCGGGTCGAGGCATCGTCCTGGAACTCGCCGGCCTTGCGGGAAAATTCGCGCTGCTGATCGCGGAAGGTCTTCTCCGCGTTGGCGCGATCGGACTCGGCCATGACGGCGGATTCTTTCGCGAGCTTGTCCTCCTTGGCCTTCAGATCGGTCTGCATGGTCATCAGCTCGCGGCGGCGCGGGCCGAACTCGTTCTCGAGCGACTGCATGGCCGACTTGGTCTGCGGCGCCTCTTCCAGGAGCTTCTGGAAGTTGACGTAGCCCATCTTGACTTCCGCGCCGGCCTGGCCGGCGGCCAGCAGGCCGCAAAAGGTGACACCCAATAGTGCGATGATTCGATTGAAAGTCGACATGTTTGCTTTTATGGACCTCGAGTGATGGTAGGTCAAAACGCCTGACCGATAGAGAACTGAAATCGCTCCGTTTGGTCGTTGAATGTCACCGTGTTGCCGGGAAATGCATTCAACGGAACGCCGTACGAGAACCGGAACAGGCCCAGGGGCGCGAGCCACTGCACCGCGATCCCGGTCGATCTCTTCAGGTTATCATAAGCGAAGTGGTAATTGACCGGCGTAATGTCGTCTGCACCCAGGAATTTGACCTTATCTCCCGTATAGAACACGTTCCCCATGTCATAGAACCAGCTGATCCGCGCGGCGCTCTTCCACTTATCGGGCACCGGAAACAATAGCTCGAAGCGGCTGATGACCCGGAAATTGCCCCCGAACGGGTTGCCGATGCCGATGTTGTCGCGCGGACCCAGCGTGCTCTCGCGGTAGCCGCGCACGCTGTCCGGGCCGCCGGCGAAGTAATTCAAGTACGGCGGCAGGAACGTGGTCTTGCCGACGGATTCCGCGTAATCGACGCTGGCGTTATAGGAAATCAGCCATTTCTTGTACACCGGGATGTACTGCAGGAACTGGAAGTTCGTCGCGTAGTACCTGACCTGGCTGAACGGCAGCGCGTAGCGGGCCGAGACGGCGATATGCGTGCCGCGGTCGGCAAAGATCGCCCGGTTGCGGGTGTCGAAGTTCCAGCCCCCGCTCAGCTCGAAGGTGTAGAAGTTGCTCCCGTAGACGGTATAGGGATTGTCCAGAGAGTTGATGATGTTGTCGCCATTGGTGTCGTCCAGATAGCGCGTGAAGGTGCTGCCGTTGTGCTGCACCCAGTTGATCGACTGCTGCGAGCTGTAACCCTGCGAGACCACCAGCTCGTTCTTGTTGGCGGAGATGCCCGCCTGGAGATACTGGTACTCGGTGATGGGATAGGAAAAGCTGTTCGCCACCGTCAATTGCTTGGTCGAGAACTTCGAGGCGGCCGCGACGAATTGCGTGATGTCGCGGTAGGTGAGCGATATCGTGCGCGCGATGCCGTCGACGGTCACGTAGGGATCGGTCTGCGCGAGCGTGTAGGTCTTGCTGTACTTACCGGCGTTCACCTCCAGCGCGACCCGATCACCCGAGCCCATGAAATTGCTGTGCACGAAGTTGCCGTTGATGCTGAATTTCTGCGCCTCGGAATAGCCGATACCGCCGCCGAACTGTCCCGGCAGGCCCTCCTTGATGTTGTAGTCGACGTCGACCAAGTCGGCGCTGCCGGCGACCGGCTTGGTCTCGAACTCCACCTTCTCGATGTACGGCAAACGCTGCAGACGCTCTTTGGAGCGCTCGATCGCGGAGTTCGAGAGCCAGCCGCCCTCGAGCTGCCGCATCTCGCGGCGCAGGGTCTCGTCGTTGATTGCAGTGGTGTTGTTGAAATTGATGTGGCGCACGTACACGCGATTGCCGGGCTCGATGAAGAACGTGAGCGACACCGTCTTCTTGTCGTTGTCGGGCGTCGGCACCGGATCGATCTTCGAGAAGGCATAGCCGTCCGCGCCGAGGCGGTAGCTCATGAGCTCCTGCGAGCTGGTCACGAGCTTGCGCGAGAAGACCTCGCCCGGATGAATCAGCAGAAGCCTGCGCAGTTGTTCCTCGGGAACCACCATCGTGCCGGCGAGCTTGATGTCGGAGACCTTGAACACGTCGCCCGGGTTCACGTTGATGGTGATGAACATATCGTCTTTTTCGGGCGCGATCGTGACTTGCGTCGACTCGATCTGAAAGTTGGCGTAGCCGCGGTCCATGTAATAGGAGCGCAGCTTCTCCAGATCGCCCGTCAGGGATTCGCGCGAATAGCGATCATCCTGCTTGTACCAGGACAGAATATTCGGTGTGTGCAGCTCGAAGGTGGCGAGAACATCCTTGTCCTTGAACTTGGTGTTGCCCACCAGATTGATCATCTCGATCTTGGCGCGCTTGCCTTCCTTGATGTCGACCAAGACGTCGACCTTGTTGCCCGGCAAATCCGTGACCTTGGTATCGACGCGCACGGCATACTTGCCGCGGCTGAAGTACTGATCCGTGAGGTACTGCTTCACCTCATCGAGCACCGATCGATCGAACGTCTTGCCCTGAGCGAGGCCGACGTTACGCAAGCTCTTGGTGAGATCCTCGGTCTTGATGTCCTTGTTGCCCTTGACCTCGAACTTCGCGATCGACGGCCGCTCCACCACCACCACGAGCAGCGTGTTGCCCTCGCGGCGCAGCTCGACGTCGCGGAAGAATCCGGTCGCGTACAAGGCGCGCATGGCCTCGCCGATGCGCTGGTGATCGAGATGATCGCCGATATTCACCGGCAGATAATTGAATACCGTGCCTTCGGAGATGCGCTGCAGACCCTCCACGCGGATGTCGCCGACGACGAAGCTCGACTCTGCGGCCGGCTGCGGCGCAGCAGGCGCCGGCCCTTGCTCGGCAGGTGCCGGCCCCTGCGCAGCGGGCACGGAGCCTTGCGCAGCGGGCACCGCGCCTTGCGCCGCAGGTGCGCCGGCGGGCGGCGGAACGGCCGGCGGCTGGCCCTGTGGCGCAGGCTGCGACCGCAACGGAGCTCCCAAGGGCTGGATGGCGATCGCCACCAGGCAAATCAGCCGGGTCTTAATCCGCACGCGACGACCGCATGCAATCTCGATGGGCAGCGGCGCGCCGCCCCAGCGGCGCAAACTCGACGTAGGTCATGATGTCCCGTTAATTCAAATGTCTGGAAATATCGTTATAAAAGGCGAGGCTCATCAACACGACCAGCAAGGCGATTCCGACCTGCTGGCCGAAATTCTGCGCCCGCTCGGAGAGCGGGCTGCCCTTCACGGCTTCCACGAGTTGATAAACCACTTGCCCACCATCCAGTAGCGGGACCGGCACGAGATTGAGCACTCCCAAGCTCACACTGATGATCGCCAAAAACGCGAGAAATGCCATCAAGCCCAGAGAGGCACTGATCCCCGCGAACTCCGCGATGCTGATCGGACCGGAGATGTTCTTGGCCGACACCTCGCCGGTGAGGATGCGCCAGAGCATCTGCACGGTGAGCGCCGACATCTCCCAGGTCTTGCGCACGCCCACGCCGACCGCCTCGAGCGGACCGGAGCGTTGCGTCTCCACATATCCTGCCGGCCAGCTGCGCTGCCCCTCGGACAGCGTGATACCCAATCGTCCGATGGCGCGGCCCTGATCCATGACGCGCGGAACCGGTACCGAGAGGGTGAGCGGCTGACCGCCCCGCTCCACGCCGATCGACAAAGTCTTGTCCATCGCGGCGCTGACCGCGGCGATGAACTGCGATCCGTTGCTAAGTCGCTGCCCATCCACCGATACGAGCTTGTCGCCGGCGCGCAGGCCCGCGCGCTCACCGGCGCTGCCCTGAGGCGCCGATTGCACCTGGGTGTCCGCCCGCCAGGTCGACAGATCTACCCCTAAGCCGGGGAGCAGGCGGCCGGGCTCGGTGAGTTCCCGAGAATCCGACGTCAGCTGAATGGTCAGCGGGACATCGGCGCCCGCTCGGCGCACCACGATCGGAATGGCCGCATTGCTGGATACCGCGCGCAGCAAGTCGATCTGCAGCTCCTCGGTATCGGCGACCGAGTAGTTGCCGACTCGCACGATCTCATCGCCGCTCTTGATGCCGGCCGCGGCGGCCGGACTGTCGAGACGCACCTGTCCCACGATCGGCTTGACGACCTCGGTCCCCGCCATGGCGAGGATCGCGTAGAGAAGCGCGGCAAAGATGAGATTCATGGCCGGGCCCGCGAGCAGCACCGCGATCCGGTGCGTGACGGGGCGGCGCGTGAAGGAGCGATGCAGCTCGGCGGGGTCGACATCCCCCTCGCGCTCGTCGAGGAGCTTCACGTACCCGCCGAGCGGAATCGCGGCTAAGCAATACTCCGTGCGGTCGCGATCATGTCCGACCCGCTTCCAGAGCGGCTTGCCGAAGCCGATGCTGAAGCGCAACACCTTGAAGCCGAGCTTCTTCGCGACCCAGTAGTGCCCGAATTCGTGGACGGCGACCAATATCCCGATCGCAACCAGAAAGGCGGCGATGAAAATCACAATTCTCATGCGTGAGCTCCAGCACCATGCCCGATCAAGCTGCTCGCCAGGCGCCGCGCTGCCGCGTCGGCGTCCAAGACGTCTCCCAGCGCTCGGACCGGGCGGACATCGAGACGCTGCAACACTTTGTCAATGACCGTGCAAATCCCCGTAAAGTTCAAGCGTTGCTCGAGAAACGCCCGCACCGCCACCTCGTTTGCGGCGTTGAGAACGGCAGGCGCGGTGCCTCCGGCCCGCGCGGCGGCCCGTGCGAGCCCGAGGCTCGGGAAGCGTGTGTGATCCGGCGGCTCGAAGTCCAAACGTCCAATCTGCGCCAAATCAAGCGATTGTACACCGGAAGCCACCCTATCCGGCCACGCAAGCGCATGCGCGATGGGCGTGCGCATGTCGGGCGCCCCGAGTTGGGCAAGGAACGAGCCGTCCGCGTATTCGACCAGCGAATGCACGAGGCTCTGGGGATGGACCACGACGTTGACGTGCGACTCGGGCAATTCGAACAAGAGCGTCGCCTCGATCACTTCGAGTCCCTTGTTCATGAGCGTCGCGGAGTCGACGGAGATCTTGCGACCCATCTTCCAGCGCGGATGAGCGCACGCTTCGTCGGGCGTGACGCTGTCGAGACGCGCCAGGTCGGTCAAGCGGAACGGTCCGCCCGAGGCGGTCAAAATCACGCGCACCACGCCGCGCGCGGCCTCGCCGGGGAGGTAGCCCGCGGGCATGCACTGGAAGATGGCGTTGTGCTCACTGTCGATCGGGATGATCTCGGTGTGGGCGCGCTTTGCTTCCTCCATGAGAAGCCGGCCGGTCATGACCAGCGCCTCCTTGTTCGCGAGCAGCACGCGCTTGCCGGCGCGCACCGCGGCAAGCGTCGGCATCAGTCCGGCGGCGCCGACGATCGCCGCCATCACCACCTGGACGTTGTCTGCCGTGACCTCGGCGGCGAGCGCCTCCGCCCCGCTCTCCACGCGGGTGCTCGCGCCCACCGCCTTGAGCGCGGCGCGCGCCTCCGCCGCGGCCTGCGGATCCGCGAGTACCACCACGTCGGGTTTGAACTGCCGGGCCTGCTCGACCACGGTCTGCCAGCTGGCGTTTGCGCACAGCGCCGCGACCCGAAAGCGCTCCGGGTGCAAGGCGATGACCGCGAGCGTCGAGCGCCCGATGCTGCCGGTCGCTCCCAGGATGGCGATGCCTCGCGGGGCGCTCATATGATGACTCCTGATCCGAACAAGCCCAGCGCATAAAGCGGCGCAGCGGCCGTCACGCTATCGATCCGGTCGAGAATGCCGCCGTGTCCCGGTAGCAGCACGCCCGAGTCCTTGAGACCGGCAGAACGCTTGAACATGCTCTCCGTCAGATCGCCGATCACCGAAAAAATGCCGACCGCACAGCCGAACGCAATGCACGGCTGCGCCGGCAAGCCAAAGTACGCCGCCCCGCCCCAGGCGACCAGGGCGACGGCCGCGAGACCGCCGAGCGCTCCTTCCCAGGTCTTGCCGGGGCTCACCTGCGGGGCGAGCTTGCGCTTGCCGAGGCTGCGTCCCACGAAGAACGCGCCGATGTCCGCGGCGATCACCAGCAGCACCAGCCACAGCACGATCGCCGGACCGCGCATGGGCTCGCTGCTCGCGCGGTCGAGCCGGCCGAGCGCCACGAACGCGGGCACCAGCACCGGAATGCCGCAGAGGAGCGCGAGCCGCGGCCGATGCCGCACGGGGGCGACCACCAGCCAGAGGAAGGCCGCCAGCCACCAGACGCAGGCGAGCGCAAGCAGCGCGAGCAGATGCGCGGGGTCCTCGGTCCAGCGCCAGCTGAGCACCAGCAGCACGGCGATGGCGCTTGTGTAGGCAGCCCGTGCCGCGCGTGCTTGCAGGCCGCCGAATCCCGCCCACTCCCACGCGCCGGCCGTCAGCACGACGCCGAAGCCGAGCGCCGTCCAGTCGGGATTGAGCAAGAACAGGCCGGCGAGCAGCATGCAACCTAGGATGCAGGCCGTGACGATGCGCAGCTTAAGCATCGGCCCTCTCGCCGATCTGCGCCGAGGTCTTGCCGAAGCGTCGCTCACGCTGCGCGAAGAACTTGAGCGCGGCGTCCAACTCCGCCGCACCGAAGTCCGGAAACAGCACTTCGGTGAAATACAGCTCCGCATACGCGAGATTCCACAAAAGAAAATTGCTGATGCGCAGCTCCCCGCCGGTGCGGATGAGCAGATCCGGGTCCGGTATGCCCGCGAGCGCCAAACGCGCCGCAATGTGCGCCTCGTCGATCTCGTCCGGCCGCAAAGTGCCTGCGGCGACCTCGCCGGCGAGCGCACGGCATGCCTGAGCGATGTCCCAGCGGCCGCCGTAGGCGAAAGCGACGCAGAGCACGAGCCCCGTATTGCCTGCCGTGAGCGCCTCGGCCTGTAGCATGGTGCGATTGATCTCGGCTCCGAGCACGCTGCGATCGCCGATGAACCGCAAGCGCACGCGATTCTCGTGCAGGTCCGACACCTCGCGCGCCAGCGACTCGAGCATGAGCTTCATGAGCAAGCCGACCTCGTCGGGCGGGCGCCGCCAATTCTCGCTCGAGAACGCGAACAAGGTGAGGTGAGGGATGTTGCGGCTGATGCACTCCTCGACCACACGGCGCACGACCTTGATGCTCGCCCGATGGCCCGCGGGCCGCGGCATGCCGCGCGACCGGGCCCAGCGGCCGTTGCCGTCCATGATAATTGCGACGTGTTGCGGCGTATCGGCCATCGTCGATCGAAGCTTATGCGGGTCGGTCAGACCTGCATCAACTCCTTCTCTTTTTCCGCCATGGCATGATCGATCTCGGCGACGTGCTTGTCGGTGAGTTTCTGGATCTCCTCCTGCGCGCGCCGGTCCTCGTCCTGGGCGATCAGCTTCTCCTTCAGCATTTCCTTCAGCTCGGTCATGACCTCGCGGCGCACGTTGCGCACCGATACGCGCGCGCTCTCCGCCTCCGAGCGCACCACCTTGGTGATGTCCCGCCGGCGCTCCTCGGTGAGCGCGGGCATGGCGATGCGGATCAAGGTGCCGGCCGTGTTGGGCGTGAGTCCCAGATCCGACTTGTAGATCGCCTTCTCGATCACCGACACCATGGACTTCTCCCACGGGGTGACCGTGAGCGTGCGCGCATCCTCGGTGGCGATGTTGGCGACCTGATTGAGCGGCATCTCGGAGCCGTAGTAGTCCACCTTGATGTGCTCGATCAAGCTCGTGTGCGCGCGCCCGGTGCGCAGCTTCTTCAGTTGATCCCGGAAAGCCGCCACGCACTTTTGCATGCGCAGGGTCGCGTCCTTCTTGAGGTCCTCGATCATAGCTTTTCCTCTTGCGGCTCGGCGGAGACCACCGTGCCCACATTCTCGCCCCGCACGATGCGCACCAGGTCTCCCGCATGGAACAGATTGAACACTTGCAGCGGCAAGTTGTTCTCGCGGCACATGACGATCGCCGTGGCATCCATCACGTTGAGACGATCGCTCAGCACCTTGTCGTAGGTCAAATGCGTGTAGCGCTTCGCCTGAGGATGCGTGAGCGGGTCGGCGTCATAGACTCCGTTCACCTTGGTCGCCTTGAGCAGGATCTCGGCATTGATCTCGATGGCCCGCAGGCTTGCGGCGGTGTCGGTGGTGAAGAAGGGATTGCCCGTGCCGGCGCCGAAAATCACCACCCGGCCTTTCTCGAGATGGCGCACCGCGCGCCGCCGGATGTAGTCCTCGCAGACCTCGTTGATGCGGATCGCCGACATCACCCGGGCATAGGTGCCCTGAGCCTCGAGCGCGTCCTGCAGAGCGAGCGCATTCATCACCGTGGCGAGCATGCCCATGTGATCGGCGGTCACCCGGTCCATGCCGGCACGCGCGAGACCGGCGCCGCGGAAAATGTTGCCGCCGCCGAGCACCACGGCCACTTGCACGCCCATCTGCGAGAGGTCGCGGATCTCCCCGGCGATGCGCTTGAGCATGCTCGGATCGATGCCGTAATCCTCGTTGCCGAGGAGCGCCTCGCCGGACAGTTTCACGAGGATGCGTTGATAGCGTGCGGTTGGCGTTGCGTCCGTCATGATCTCGTACCCTACTATAAAAGACCCCGCCGGGGCGGGGTCTTTCGATTCAGTGCGATGTGGCTAGTGCTGCTTCGGACCGTCCTTCTCGCGCGACTTCACCTGGGCCATCACCTCGCCGACGAAGTCATCCTGCTTCCTCTCGATGCCCGCTCCCACCTCGTAGCGCACGAACTCGACCACCCGCGCGCCCGACTTCTTCAGCAACTTCTCCACGGTGATCTCCGGATCCTTGACGAAAGGCTGGCCGAGGAGCGTGATTTCGGCGAGGTATTTGCGCAGGCGTCCCTCGACCATCTTGGCGATGATCTCGGGCGGCTTCTTCTCGCCCTTGGTCTGCTCGGTGAGGATCTCGCGCTCCTTGTCGAGCACGTCGGCGGGCACCGCGCTCGCATCCACATAGGCGGGATTGATGGCGGCCACGTGCATGGCGAGGTCGCGCGCCAGCGCCTCGTTGCCGCCCTCGAGCGCCACGAGGCTGCCGATGCGCGTGCCATGCAAATAATCCCCGAGCGCGCCCGGGGCGCTCACCCGGACAAAGCGGCGCACCGCGATGTTCTCGCCGATCTTCGCGATCAGCGCACGCCGCCGCTCCTCGAGAGTCGCGCCGCTCAGCGTCAAGCTGCACGAGCGCGTCCACGCTCGGCGCAGGATGCTCGAGCGCGGCCTGCGCCACGTCGCGTGCGAACCCCTGAAACTCCTCGCTCCGTGCGACGAAATCCGTCTCGCAGTTCACTTCGATCATGGCCGCGCTCGCGCCCGAACGGTGCACGGCGATGGTGCCCTCGGCAGCGACACGGGTCGCCTTCTTGTCCGCCTTCGCGAGGCCGCTCTTGCGCATGAGCTCGGCGGCCGCATCCAGATCGCCTTGCGTCTCGACCAATGCCTTCTTGCACTCCATCATGCCGGCGCCCGTGCGCTCGCGCAGTTGCTTCACCGTCTCTGCCGTGATGTTCATAGTGCCTTAAGCCCCGCGCGCCGGCGTACGCCGGCCGGGAGGACGTCGGCGCGGAGCGCTGGCCGGGCGCGTCTCGGCGGGCGGTGTATCGGGAGCGTCGACCTCGTCGGCTTCCGTCTCCACCTCGTCGATTTGCGCTCCCGCGGCCGCGACGCCCGGGATGACCGTGACCGGCACCTTGCGGCGCGGCGGCGGTTTCTTGCCGCGCGCCGCGGAGGGCGGCGGACGGCGGGCCGCCGTGCGCTTGCGCGGGTTGCCCTCCTCGTCGAGCTCGACGAACTCGTCCTCTCCGACCGGGACTTGCGGGAGCGACGCCTTGCCTTCGAGCACCGAGTCGGCAACACCGCCGGCGTAGAGCAGAATGGCGCGCATGGCGTCATCGTTTCCCGGAATGACGTAGTCGATGCCGTCGGGCGAGCAATTGGTATCGACGACCGCCACCACCGGAATGCCCAGCTTCTTCGCCTCGTGAATGGCGATCTCCTCGTGACCGACGTCGATCACGAACAGCGCATCGGGGAGCGCGGTCATATCGCGGATGCCGCCCAAGCTGCGCAGGAGCTTGTCCATCTCCCGGCGCAGCATCTGCGCCTCTTTCTTGCCGCGACGATCCAGCGTGCCGTTTTGCGCCATCTCGTCCAGCTCGTTCAGGCGCTTGATCGATTGGCGGATAGTCTTGAAATTAGTGAGCATGCCTCCCAGCCAGCGCTGGTTGACATAGGGCATGCTGCATCGCGTGGCTTCCTTCTGAATGGCATCGCGCGCCGAGCGCTTGGTGCCCACGAAGAGGATCTTGCCTCCCTCCGCGGCCACGTTCTTGATGAAGGCCGCCGCCTGAGAATACAGGGGCTGGGTCTTCTCGAGATTGATGATGTGGATCTTGTTTCGTTCGCCGAAAATGAAGGGCGCCATTTTCGGGTTCCAGAAGCGGGTTTGGTGTCCGAAATGGACACCCGCTTCCAGCATCTGTCGCATAGACACGCTGGTCATAGTCACTCCTTGGTCGGGTTGAGCCTCCGCGTGTCCCGATCGGCAACCCGCAAGCCCCTTGAAACCGCGGGCCTGCGCCTGCAGTTCAAAGGAGCTCCTCGAGCACCCAGCCGATCGTGACGACACGCGTGCGGGGTTGTTAAAAATAGCCGCGCTTTATACCATGACCCACATCGAAAACCAAGTTCGAGCGCTCTCATGAATGTCACCGTCAAGACCCCGGAAGAACAGGAAAAAATGCGCACGGCCGGGCGCTTGGCGGCGAGCGTGCTCGACATGATCGAAGCCTACGTGCAGCCCGGCGTGAGCACCGATGAGCTCGATAAGCGCTGCCACGACTTCATCGTCGAGGAGCTCAAGTCCATCCCGGCGAACCTGAACTATCGGGGCTTTCCGAAGACCATTTGCACCTCGGTCAATAACGTGGTCTGCCATGGCATTCCGGGCGAGAAGCGCCTGAAGGCCGGCGACATCATCAATATCGACGTGACGGTGATCCGCGAGGGCTTCCACGGCGACACCAGCCGCATGTACTTGGTGGGACCCGCGAGCGTGCTCGCCCGCCGCCTCACCGAGGCGTGCCACGAGGCCATGTGGCAGGGTATCCACGTGGTCAAGCCGGGTGCACACCTGGGCGACATCGGTCACGCGATCCAGACCTTCGCGGAGAGCAACGGCTTCTCCGTGGTGCGCGAATACTGCGGACACGGCATCGGCCGCGTGTATCATGAGGATCCGCAGGTGTTGCACTACGGCAAAGCGGGGACGGGGCTCGAGCTGGTGGCGGGCATGACCTTTACCATCGAACCGATGATCAACGCCGGGCGGCGCGATGTGCGCCTCCTGAACGACGGCTGGACCGTCGTCACGCGCGACCAATCCCTGTCCGCGCAGTGGGAGCACACCGTCCTGGTCACCCCCGTAGGTTACGAGGTGCTCACTCTGGGCGCCGCAGCGGCGCAGGCGAGCGCCGCGGTCGCTTCTTGAGCGTCGGGGCCAAGCTCCTCGATCACACCGCTGACTGGGCCTATTTGTCGGCCGTCCCGGAAGGCTTACGGAGCGGTGAGTTCCTGCCTGCGGTATTTCGCCAGGTGCTCGACGGGGGGACCGATTTATTGCGCGAGCGCTTCGCGGCGGGCGAGGCGGTGGAAGATCTGGTGCGGGACCGCGCCCGGCTGGTGGACGTGGCGTTGCGCGCGGCTTGGACCCAGCACACCGGCCGCCATGCCGGGGATCTCGCGCTCGTGGCGGTCGGGGGCTATGGCCGGGGCGAGCTGCACCCCTGCTCGGACATCGACATCATGGTGCTGTTGCCGAAGAGCGATTCCGCGGATTGGCAACCGGACATCGAGCGCTTCCTCACCTTTCTCTGGGACATCGGCCTCGAGGTCGGGCACAGCGTGCGCTCCATCGACGATTGCCAGCGCGAGAGTCTCGCCGACATCGGCGTTGCGACCACGCTGTTCGAGGCGCGCCTGCTCGCGGGGCCCGAGCCCCTGTTCGCCGGCATGCGGCGTGCGCTGGCGCCGGACCGTCTCTGGTCCTCGCAGGACTTTTTCGAGGCCAAGGTCAAGGAACAGTCCGAGCGTCATCACCGCTACTTCGATACGGCCTATAACCTCGAGCCCAACGTGAAATCGAGCCCGGGGGGCCTGCGCGACATCCAGACCATCGGCTGGGTTGCCAAGCGCCATTTCGGCACCGATACGCTCGATGAGCTGGTCGCGCACGGGTTTCTGACGCGTGAGGAGCTGCGCAAGCTCCAGGCAGGCCAGGCCTTCCTCTGGAAGGTGCGCTTCGGGCTGCACGTGCTCACCGGCCGCCGCGAGGACCGCTTGCTGTTCGACTATCAGATCAAGCTCGCCAAACTCTTCGGCTACGAGGATGCGAGCTTCACGTTGGCGGTCGAGCAGCTCATGCAGAAGTACTACCGCACCGTGATGGACGTGAGCCTGCTCAACGAGATGCTGCTGCAGCTGTTTCGCGAGGCGATACTCACCCAGAGCAGGGCGCCGATCCCCATCAACGCACGCTTCCAGATCCGCAACGATTATCTCGAAGTCACCCATCCCGAGGTGTTCGATCGCAATCCGTCCGCCCTCTTGGAATTGTTCGTGCTGCTGCAGCAGCATCCGGAACTGCGCGGCGTGCGCGCCGAGACCATCCGTCTGATCGGCTTAGCACTATCGCTGATCGATGAAGAGTTCCGCCAGAACCCGCGGCATCACCGGCTGTTCATGGAAATTCTATGCGCTCCGGTCGGGGTCACCCACGAGCTGCGGCGCATGAACCTGTACGGCGTTCTCGGCCGCTACATTCCGGCATTCGGCCGCGTGGTCGGACGCATGCAGTACGACCTGTTCCACGCCTACACCGTGGACGCTCACACGCTGTTCGTGGTGAGCAACCTGCGGCGCCTGGCGATGCCGAAGTACAACCACGAATTCCCGATGCTGAGCCAGATCATGCAGTCCCTGCCGCGCCAGGAGCTCGCCTATCTTGCCGCGCTGTTTCATGACATCGCGAAAGGCCGCGGCGGGGATCACTCCGATCTCGGCGCGGTCGATGCCGAGGCCTTCTGCCTGGAGCAAGGGCTCGGGCGCTACGAGGCCCGCCTGGTAGCGTGGCTGGTGCGCAACCATTTGATCCTGTCCATCACTTCGCAGAAGAAGGACATCAGCGACCCGGATATCATTCATGATTTCGCGCGCCGCGTGGGCGATCAAGCACATCTTGACTATCTGTACGTGCTCACCGTAGCGGACGTGCGCGGCACCAACCCGAAGCTCTGGAACGCCTGGAAGGCGCGGCTGTTCGAGGAATTCTACGAGCGCACCAAGCGCGCGTTGCGCAGGGGCCTCGAGACGCCGGTCGATCAGGATGAACTCATCCGCGAGACTCAGGAGGCCGCGCGTGGCAAGATCCCTGCGCTGGCCGCGGAGCAAATCGCGCAGGTCTGGTCGCAGTGGACCGAGGCCTATTTCCTCAGGTACACGCCCGAGGAGATCGCGTGGCAGACCGCCCTGCTCGCCGACCGGCGTCCCGACGACAACTCGCCGCTGGTCGCAGTCCGGCAGCTCGCCGAGCGCGGCGGCACCGCCGTGCTCACCTACACCCGGCGGCTCGCACACAGCTTCGCACGCACCACCGCGGTCCTCGACCAGATGGGCCTCAACGTCGTCGATGCGCGCCTCATCACGAGCGCCAACGGCTTCACGTTGGAGACCTACGTGGTTCTCGAGGAGAACGGCGCGGTGATCGCCGACTCCGGCCGCATCCGCGAGATCGAGCGCGGCTTGGCGCGCGCCCTGCAGCAGGCGCAAGACACGCCGCTCACTGTGACGCGGCGCGCACCGCGGCAGGTGCGCATGTTCTCGACCCCGACCAACGTCAACTTCAGCCTGGACACACGCAACCACCGCACCATCCTCGAGCTGATCGCGGCTGACCGCCCGGGCCTGCTCTCCGAGGTCGGCAAGGTGTTCAAGACCGAGGGTGTCGATATCAACGGAGCCAAGATCATGACCGTCGGGGAGCGCGCCGAGGATGTGTTCTACATCACGGACATGGACGGCTGCGTGCTCGATCGAGAGACCTGCGGACGGGTGCAGGAAGCCCTGGTACGGGCGCTCGATCGCCGCGAGTCGGGGCAACGTTGAGCGACCTAGGCCGGCTGCAGGCGCTCATCGAAAGCGCCTACGAGGAGCGGGCGGCGCTCTCGCCGGAGAGTGTCTCGCGCGAGCTGCGCGGCGCCGTCGAGACCTCGATCGAGGAGCTCGATGCGGGCCGTCTGCGTGTCGCCGAGAAGCGCGACGGCGCGTGGCACGTCAATCAATGGCTCAAGAAAGCCGTGCTGCTCTCCTTCCGCATCGCGCCGAACGCACCCGCGAGCGCCGGCCCGATCCAGTTCTACGACAAGGTGCCCCTCAAATTCTCGGCGTGGAACGAGGCGCATTTCGCGGCGGCCGGCGTGCGCGTCGTGCCTCCAGCCACGGTGCGGCGAGGTGCCTTCGTCGCGCGCAACGCCGTGCTCATGCCGAGCTATGTGAACATCGGCGCGTACATCGATGCGGGCACCATGGTCGACACGTGGGCAACGGTGGGCTCGTGCGCCCAGATCGGCAAGAACGTGCACCTGTCAGGCGGCGTGGGCATCGGCGGCGTGCTCGAGCCGCTCCAGGCGAACCCCACCATCATCGAGGATAACTGCTTCATCGGCGCCCGTTCGGAAATCGTCGAGGGTGTCATCGTCGAGACGGGCGCGGTGATTTCCATGGGTGTGTTCATCGGCCAGAGCACGCGCATCTACGACCGCGAGCGCGACCAGATCCTCTACGGCCGGGTGCCCGCCGGCGCCGTGGTCGTACCCGGCAGCTTGCCGGCCGCGAACGGCAAGTACTCCCTCGCGTGCGCGGTGATCGTCAAACGCGTGGACGAGCAGACGCGCGCCAAGACTTCGATCAACGAATTGCTGCGCAATGGCGATTGACGCGTGTCTTCCCGGACGACAGGCGCGCTGCGCCGGCGAGGATTTGCGACCAACGCCCGACCAAACCATCTGTTGCGTTCAGTTACAAAATTCTTCCGACCGTGCGCCGTGGCTGCCCTATAAGGTGGTTCATGGAGCAGACCCCGCACATTCTCTTCGTTGAGGACGATGCCGATATCCGCTCCTTGGTGGCGGATTTCCTGACCAAGAACGGCTACCGAACGAGCGTCGCAGGGGACGGCCGCGAGCTCGATCGGACGCTCGAGGTCAGCCGAATCGACCTGGTGATACTCGACATCATGCTGCCCAAGGAGGACGGCCTGTCGCTGTGCCGTCGAATCCGGGCGGCGAGCCATGTTCCCATCATCATGCTGACGGCACGAGGCAGCGAAATCGATCGCGTGGTAGGCCTCGAGATGGGTGCTGACGATTATCTCACCAAGCCCTTCAGCACCCATGAGCTCCTGGCGCGCATCCGGGCGCTCCTGCGGCGAGCCAATCTCGCCCGCGCCCCTCGCGAACACCGTCCGGCATCTTTGTCCTTTTCCGGCTGGAAGCTTGATCTTGGCGCTCGTCGGCTGCAGTCCGCTGATGGCGCCGCCGTGCCCCTCACCGGCGGAGAGTTTGAGCTTTTGGTGGCGTTTTGCGAGCATCCACGGCGGGTGCTGACGCGGGAACAATTGCTCGATTTGACCCGAGGCCGCGCCGCAGCCCTGTTCGACCGCAGCATCGACATCCAAGTGAGCCGCTTGCGCCGCAAAATCGAAGAGAACCCCAAAGACCCCGTCCTCATTCAAACCGTGCGGGCGGGAGGCTATTTTTTTGCAGCGGAGGTGGTGGCTACTTGATCGCCCTGCTGCGCCGGCTTCTCCCGGCCGGCTTGCGCGGTCAGGTCGCCGGAATTCTCCTGCTCGGGCTGCTCTTGTCCCAGGCGCTGGCGGCCGTGCTTTACATGGTGCTGCTTCCCCACTGGCAGAAGGTATTGCGGCCCGAGCTCGCGGTCACCAAGGTCGTCATGGTGGTTCGGCTGCTGGAGTCCGTGCCGGAAGAGGAGCGGCCGCGTTTTGCCGGCCTCTGGAGCGATAGCGGATTTCGCGTCGCGTATGCGGGCCCGGCCGATGCGGCGCCCCGGCCTACCGGCCCATCCGACCCGCACGGCGGCACCCCCGACCCCGAGCTGCGCTCCCAGGTCGAAACCGCCCTGCGCGGCTCCGGCGATACCGTCGAGGTTAGATCCACGCTGCACGGCAGCTCCGAGGACTGGAAACGCATCGTGGTGCACCTGCGGGACGGAGGATCGCTCGAAGTCATCACGCCGGTAGGTCTCGAAAGCCGGCTGGGATATCTGGAGCAATGGGCCATCGTCGCTTTCATGGTCTTCGCCTTGGTGGGGCTCTGGGGATGGCTGACCTGGACTGTCAATCATCCGCTGATCGCCTTCGCGCGGGCGGCGGAAAGGGTCGGCGTCGACGTGAATGCCCCAGTATTGCCGGAGCAGGGACCCGCCCAGCTGAGGCGCGCGATTCGCGCGTTCAATGAGATGCAGATACGGCTGCAACGCTTTTTATCTGACCGTACACGGATGCTCGGCGCTATCAGCCATGACCTGCGGACGCCGCTCACGCGGCTGCGCCTGCGCATCGAGACGGATCGCGCCGCGGAGGAGAAATCGAAAATGCTGGGCGACATCGAGATCATGGAGTCCATGCTTACCTCGACACTGTCGTTCATACGCGGCGTCGACGATGTCGAGACGGCGGAGATTGTCGATCTCGATTCGCTACTTCAGACGGTGTGCGACCTGGTCTCGGATACCGGCGGCGAAGTCGCCTACGCCGGGCCCGGGCGCAGCCGCTATTACTGCAAGCCGCAATCGATGATGCGTGCGCTCACCAATATCGTCGCGAACGCCGCCAAATACGGCGCTCGCGCGGAGGTCTCACTGTCGCGCAACACGCACGGCGGATTCAAGATCGAGATCGCGGACGATGGTCCGGGAATCGCGGACGCTGAGAAGAGCAAGGTGTTCGAACCGTTCTACCGCACCGCGATGGCGCGCGACACGGATCGTCAAGGCATGGGACTCGGTCTGTCCATCGCGCGGTCCATTATCCTGGCTCACGGCGGCTCGATCGAACTGCGAGACGGTCAGGTTTGCGGGCTCATCGTCATAGTGACTCTTCCCGAGGTCGCAGCCGTGGCAGCGCTCCCCTAATAGAGCTGCTAGAGCTGCCGTTACATTAAGATCTGTAACGGCATGTAACAGGGGCGCCCGGAGATACCGAGCGGTTCAATTCGCTGCAATGATCCCGCGCCCCTCCCGTCATGATATCGGCCAGCCGACGCCGATGACAGGAGGCTATTGCCGTGTGGATTGTTCAGATCGCCCTGAGGAGACCGTACACGTTCGTCGTGTTCTCCCTGTTGATCGCGATCTTCGGCACGGTGTCGGCACTCAAGACGCCGACCGACATTTTCCCGAACATCAATGTCCCCGTGGTGGCCGTAGTCTGGACGTACACGGGCCTCTTGCCGAACGACATGTCGGGCCGCGTCACCTATTACTACGAGCGCACCTTGTCGGCACAGGTCGGCGATATCGAACACATCGAGTCGCAATCCCTGCAGGGCTACGGCGTCATCAAGATCTTCTTCCAGAAAAGCGTGAACATCCGCGCCGCGCTCGCCCAGGTCACGGCGGCCTCGCAGACCGTGCTCAAGCTCCTGCCCCCGGGTATCACCCCGCCCTACGTGCTCTCCTACAACGCCGCGACCGTCCCGATTCTGCAGCTGGCGCTTTCCAGCAAGTCGCTTCCCCAGATGAAGCTGTTCGATCTCGGCCAGAACTTCATCCGGCCCCAGCTTGCCACGGTGGCGGGCGCCGCGGTGCCTTCGCCCTACGGCGGACAGATCCGGGACGTGCAGATCGACCTCGACCAGCACGCCATGCAGGCCCGCAACGTATCCGCGCAAGACCTGGTCGATGCCGTATCAGCACAGAATCTCATTCTGCCTGCGGGCGATGAGAAGATCGGCAAATTCGACTGGAACGTCGCGCTCAATGCGAGTCCGGTCATGCTGCAGAAGATCAACGATCTACCGGTGAAGAAGGTCAACGGCACCATCGTCTACGTCCACGACGTGGCGTACGTCCATGACGGCGCCCCGCCCCAGACCAACATGGTGCGCGTCGACGGCGTGCACGCCGTGCTGATGACGATCTTGAAGGCCGGGTCCGCTTCGACCCTGAGCGTCATTCAGGGCGTCAAGGATCTGCTGCCCCGGGTCGAGGAGAGCCTGCCGTCCGGGTTCGGACTGCACGCCGTGGGCGATCAGTCCGTGTTCGTGAAGGGTGCCATCGTCGGCGTCTTGCGCGAGGCGGTGCTCGCCGCGGGACTGGTCGGCGTGATGATCCTGCTGTTCTTGGGCAGCTGGCGCTCGACCATCATCATCATCATTTCGATTCCGCTCTCGATCCTGTTCTCGGTCACCGTGATCGCCATGCTCGGCGAGACCATCAACGTCATGACCCTCGGCGGCCTCGCGCTCGCGGTTGGCATGCTCGTCGATGAGGGAACGGTCACCCTGGAGAACATCTTCTTCCATCTCGAGCAGGGCAAGGAAGTCGAGCCTGCCATCTTAGACGGCGCGCAGCAGATCGTCGTCCCCGCCTTCGTCACCCTTTTAGTGCTCGACATCGTGTTCGCGCCCATGTTCGAGCTCGGCGGGGTGGCCGGCTATCTGTTCCGGCCGCTGGCCGAGGCGGTCGTGTTCGCGCTCATCGGCTCATTTATCCTGTCGCGCACGCTGGTCCCCACCATGGCGCGGTTCCTGCTCAGCAAACACGACCCGCACGCCGAGCAAGGCACGTCGCGCTCGCGTAATCCGTTGAAGCGATTCCAGCAGGGCTTCGAGCGCTACTTCGCAATCGCCCGCGGCCGCTATCGGGCACTCCTGGCCTTTGCCATCGCGCGGCCGAAGCCGGTGATGTTCGGGTTCTTCGGCATCGTCGCATTGTCGCTGTGCCTTGTCCCCTTTCTCGGCGAGAATTTTTTTCCGTCGGTGGACTCCGGGCAGATCCTGATGCACGTACGCGCCCAGCCCGGCACACGCATCGAGGAAACCGCGCGGCTGTTCGAGAACATCGAGGACACCGTGAGGAGCGTCATCCCGGCGAGGGATCTGACCAACATGGTGGACAATATCGGGCTGCCCTACAGCGGCATCAACATGGCCTACCAGAACACGGGCACCATCGGACCCGGGGATGGCGATGCGCTGATCGCGCTCAACGAAGATCATGCGCCCACTGACAGTTACGTCAAGAAGCTGCGTACCCTCCTGCCGCAGAAGTACCCGGGCACCACTTTCTCCTTCCTGCCCGCCGACATTGTCTCGCAGATCTTGAACTTCGGCCTGCCGGCGCCGATCGACCTGCAGGTCATCGGCAACAACAGCCAGGCCAACTACGCCTACGCCACCGAGCTTTTGAAGCGCATCCGCACTGTGCCGGGCATCGCGGATTTGCGCATCCAGCAGGTGTTCAACTACCCGCAGATCAACGTCAACGTGGACCGCACCCTCGCCGGGGAGGTGGGCCTCACCCAGCGCGATGTCGCCAACAGCCTGCTCGTCACCCTCTCCGGGAGCGGCCAGGTACGGCCCAATTTCTGGCTGAACCCCGATAACGGGGTGTCCTATCCGATCGTGGCGCAGATGCCCCAGTACCGCATCGACAGCATCTCGGATCTGTCGAACATACCGGTGACCTCCGACACCACGAAAGAGCCGCAGTTTCTGGGAGGCCTCGCGCGCATCAGCTCCGGGCCCAGCCCGGGGGTGGTCTCGCACTACAACGTGCAGCCGGTGATCGACCTCTACGGCGCGACCCAGGAGCGGGACTTGGGCGCGGTGGCCAAGGACATCGAGCACATCCTCAAGGACACCAAAAGTCACGTGCCGCGCGGCTCGTATGTGGCGCTGCGCGGGCAGGTGCAGACCATGACCAGCGCCTACAACCAGCTCTACATCGGTCTGATCGGCGCCATCGTGCTCGTGTACCTGGTGATCGTGGTGAACTTCCAGTCCTGGATCGATCCGTTCATCATCATCACCGGCCTGCCCGGCGCGCTCGCCGGCATCGTGTGGATGCTGTTCACCACCGGCACCACACTCTCGGTGCCCGCCCTCACCGGCGCCATCATGTGCATGGGCATCGCCACCGCCAACAGCGTCTTGCTGGTGAGCTTCGCACGCGAGGGGCTGCATGGCGGGCTCGATGCGGCGAGTGCGGCGCTCGAGGCCGGGTTCACGCGCTTTCGCCCCGTGCTGATGACGGCACTCGCGATGATCATCGGCATGGTGCCGATGGCTCTCGCCTTAGGCGAGGGCGGCGAACAGAACGCCCCCCTGGGCCGCGCCGTGATCGGCGGTCTCACCGTCGCGACCCTCGCCACCTTGTTCTTCGTACCGACCTTATTCAGCTACCTGCATCGCAACTATCGACCGAAATCCGCCATGCGGCAACCATCGGCCTCCGAGCCGCCACCGGCCGCCGTGCCCGAAGTCTAGGAGATCCCCGGCATGTGGATCGTACAAGTCGCCCTCAAACGTCCCTACACCTTCGTCGTGCTGGCGCTGCTGATCGCACTCTTCGGGCTGCGCTCCGCGCTCCTGACGCCGACCGACATCTTCCCGAACATCAACATTCCGGTGATCAGCGTCGTGTGGACCTACACCGGCCTCCTGCCGAACGACATGTCGGGCGCGTCATCTACTACTACGAGCGCACGCTCACCGCGCAGGTCGGCGACATCGAGCACTCGAATCGCAGTCGCTCGACGGCTACGGCGTCGTCAAGATCTTCTTCCAGAAGAACGTCGACATCGCCGCCGCGATGGCGCAGGTCACCGCGGCCTCGCAGACGGTGCTGAAGCTCCTGCCGCCCGGCATCACGCCGCCCTATGTGCTCTCCTACAACGCCTCCAGCGTGCCCATCCTGCAGCTCGCGCTGTCGAGCAAGAAATTGCCCGCAGATGCAGCTGTTCGATTCGGGCCAGAACTTCATCCGTCCGCAGCTCGCCACGGTCGCCGGCGCCGCGGTGCCCTCGCCCTACGGCGGCAAGGTACTCGACGTCCAGCTCGATCTCGATCAGCACGCCATGCAGGAGCACAATGTCTCCGCGGAGGACGTGGTGGACTCAGTGTCCGCGCAGAACCTGATCCTGCCGGCGGGCGATGAGAAGATCGGCAAATTCGACTGGAACGTCGCGCTCAACGCGAGCCCGGTGATGCTCGACCGCATCAACGACCTACCGGTCAAGCAAGTCAATGGCACCATCGTCTACGTGCGTGACGTGGCCTACGTTCACGAGGGATCGCCGCCGCAGACGAATCTGGTGCGCGTCAACGGCGCGCGCGCCGTGCTCATGACCATCCTGAAGGCGGGATCGGCCTCGACGCTCGACATCATCTCGGGCATCAAGAAGCTCCTGCCGCGCGTCGAGGAGAGCCTGCCGGCGGGTCTCGATCTGCACGCGGTCGGTGATCAGTCGGTGTTCGTCAAAGCCGCGGTCTTCGGCGTGGTGCGCGAGGCGGCGCTCGCGGCCGCGCTGGTCGGGGTGATGATCCTGTTGTTCCTCGGCAGCTGGCGCTCGACCGTGATCATTCTCACCGAGATTCCGCTCGCCATCCTGTTTTCGCTTACCGCCCTGTCCTGGCTCGGCGAGACCATCAATGTCATGACCCTGGGCGGCCTCGCGCTCGCGGTCGGCATTTTGGTCGACGACGGCACGGTGACCATCGAGAACATCAACTACCATCTGGAACAGGGCAAGCCGATCGAGACCGCAATCCTGGACGGCGCGCAGCAGATCGTGATTCCCGCCTTTGTGACGCTCCTGTGCCTCTGTATCGTGTTCGTCCCGATGTTCCAGCTCGGCGGGGTCGCCGGCTATCTGTTCCGGCCGATGGCCGAGGCGGTCGTGTTCGCGCTCATCGGCTCATTCATCCTGTCGCGCACGCTGGTCCCCACCATGGCCAACTACCTGATGCGCGGCGGGCACGGCGGCCACGGCGAGCCGGATCACACGATGGCGTCGGCGCCCCAAGCGGTGCGGTCGCGCAATCCGTTGCAGCGATTCCAGGCAGGATTCGAGCGGCGATTCGAGCGGATCCGCGAACGTTATCGCTCGCTCCTGGTCTTCGCGCTCGGGCGCCCGAAGCTCTTCATAATCGGCTTTCTCGCCTGCGTGCTGGTATCGTTCGTTCTCGTCCCCTTTCTCGGCGAGAATTTTTTTCCGTCGGTGGACTCCGGGCAGATCCTGATGCACGTACGCGCCCAGCCCGGCACACGCATCGAGGAAACCGCGCGGCTGTTCGAGAACATCGAGGACACCGTGAGGAGCGTCATCCCGGCGAAGGATCTGACCAACATCGTGGACAATATCGGCCTGCCGTTCTCAGGCATCAACATGGCCTACCAGAACACGGGCACCATCGGACCCGGGGATGGCGATGCGCTGATCGCGCTCAACGAAGATCATGCGCCCACTGACAGTCTACGTCAAGAAGCTGCGTACCCTCCTGCCGCAGAAGTACCCGGGCACCACTTTCTCCTTCCTGCCCGCCGACATTGTCTCGCAGATCTTGAACTTCGGCCTGCCGGCGCCGATCGACCTGCAGGTCATCGGCAACAACAGCCAGGCCAACTACGCCTACGCCACCGAGCTTTTGAAGCGCATCCGCACCGTGCCGGGCATCGCGGATCTGCGCATCCAGCAGGTGTTCAACTACCCGCAGATCAACGTCAACGTCGACCGCACCCTCGCCGGGGAGGTGGGCCTCACCCAGCGCGATGTCGCCAACAGCCTGCTCGTCACCCTCTCCGGGAGCGGCCAGGTACGGCCCAATTTCTGGCTGAACCCCGATAACGGCGTGTCCTATCCGATCGTGGCGCAGATGCCCCAGTACCGCATCGACAGCATCTCGGATCTGTCGAACATACCGGTGACCTCCGACACCACGAAAGAGCCGCAGTTTCTGGGAGGCCTCGCGCGCATCAGCTCCGGGCCCAGCCCGGGGGTGGTCTCGCACTACAACGTGCAGCCGGTGATCGACCTCTACGGCGCGACCCAGGAGCGGGACTTGGGCGCGGTGGCCAAGGACATCGAGCACATCCTCAAGGACACCAAGAGTCACGTGCCGCGCGGCTCGTATGTGGCGCTGCGCGGGCAGGTGCAGACCATGACCAGCGCCTACAACCAGCTCTACATCGGTCTGATCGGCGCCATCGTGCTCGTGTACCTGGTGATCGTGGTGAACTTCCAGTCCTGGATCGATCCGTTCATCATCATCACCGGCCTGCCCGGCGCGCTCGCCGGCATCGTGTGGATGCTGTTCACCACCGGCACCACACTCTCGGTGCCCGCCCTCACCGGCGCCATCATGTGCATGGGCATCGCCACCGCCAACAGCATTTTGCTGGTGAGCTTCGCGCGCGAGGGACTCGCTCAGGGAATGGACGCGGCGAGTGCGGCGCTCGAGGCGGGGTTCACGCGCTTTCGCCCCGTGCTGATGACGGCACTCGCGATGATCATCGGCATGGTGCCGATGGCTCTCGCCTTAGGCGAGGGCGGCGAACAGAACGCCCCCCTGGGCCGCGCCGTGATCGGCGGTCTCGCCGTCGCCACCCTCGCCACCCTGTTCTTCGTACCCGTCGTATTTAGCCTACTGCACCGAAAAACGAACGCGCGGGCCGAACCGAATCCCACAACCGCCCCGGCGGCGTAACTGGAGAGATGTCCTTGAGCGAAAACCAACATGACAACCCGCAGGGGCAGCATCCACACTCGGCCCTTGCCGATGTGCCACCGCCTTCTCCCCAGCGGCTGCGCCGCGTGGGCATTATCGTCGCGATCGCGGCGGTCTTGGTCGCGATCGCCGGCATCGGCATCCGCTGGATGCATGACCGCGACGTCCGCCAGTGGACGACCGCGCGGGCGACGCCCGTCGTGAGCGTGATGACACCCGGGCAAGGCGTGTCTGGCCAGCAAACGACGCTGCCCGGGAATGTTCAGGCGTGGTACGAAACACCCTTGTACGCTCGGGTCAGCGGCTATCTCAAGAAGTGGTACGAGGACTACGGGGCGCACGTGAAGAAAGGGCAGTTGCTGGCGGAGATCGATGCGCCGGACCTCGACGCCGAATTGGCCGCGGCACAAGCCACCCTCAGGGCGGCCGAGGCGCAGGTGCAGGTCCGCGAAGCCGAAACGGAATTCGCGCGCACGACCTATGAGCGCTGGCGGGACTCACCGAAGGGCGTCGTATCGGAACAGGAGCGCGAATCCAAGAAGGCGGACTTCGCCACCGCCTCGGCGCGCTATAACTCGGCGCTCGCGGACGTACGGTCCGACCAGGGTGTCGTTGACCGGTTGAGCGCGCTCGAGCAGTTCAAGCGCATCGTCGCACCTTTCGACGGTGTGGTGACTGCGCGAACACCGACGTCGGCAATCTCATCAATGCGGGCAGCGGTTCCGGCAGAGCGGCAGCCGCCCCAGCTATTCCGCGTCGCCGACGTGCACGAGATGCGGGTGTTCGTCCAGGTACCGCAGGAGCTATCCGCCGAGATTCATAACGGGCTCACGGCGGATCTCGACTTGCCGCAATACCCTGACCGAACCTTCAAGGCGACCGTCGCGACCACCTCTGAGGCGATCAACGAGGCCGCGCGCACGTTGCTCGTCGAACTGCACGCCGACAATACGGACAATCTGCTGCAGCCCGGCACCTATGCGGAGGTGCATTTCCATCTCGCCTCGAATCCGAACATGGTGCGGATCCCGACGAGCGCACTGGTATTTCGCGAGCAAGGCATGCAGGTCGCAATCCTCGGCAAGGGAGAGCGCGTGGAGTTGCGGCCGGTGAAACTCGGCCGCAACCTCGGTACCGATGTCGAGGTGCTGTCCGGATTGACCCCGCTCGGACCGCGTGATCGAAAGTCCGCCTGATTCTCTGAGCACCGGCGATCTGGTGCGAGTCATCGACGCGCCGGCGAGCGAGGACGGCCGGCTGGCCGCGAAGAGGCCGCCCCCGGAAGCGGCCACGCCATGAAGCGCCGCCTTGCCGCTGTGCGCACGGGTATCGCGGCCGCGGCGCTGCTTTTGGCGAGCTGCGCCGTCGGACCCTCGTACCGCACGCCAAAGCCCGATGTGCCGATTCGATTCGCCGCATCGACGCAGGCGGCCGGCAGCCTCGAGCGCCGCCGCATCGCCTGCGGTGGTGGATCTCGCCAACTGGTGGAAATCGCTCAACGATCCCGAACTCGATTCGCTGGTCGATCGGGCGGTGAAGAACAACCTCGACATCGAAGTCGCGTTGGTGCGCCTCCAGCAGGCGCGCACTTACGAGGCCGAGGTGGTCGGGCACGCACTGCCCGAGGTGGACGCGACGGCGGCCGAAGCGCGCGGCACCGGATCGGACCTGGGTCGCGGACGCGCGACTCAGCCGTTGGTATCAGCCACCAATACCAACGGCGTCCAGCAGATCAATACGTTGGCGGGCTTCGATGCGGTGTGGGAACTCGATATCTTCGGCGGCTACCGGCGCGCATTCCAGGCGGCGCGCTTCAGCGCGCAAGCCGCGGCGCAAGCGCGTTATGGTGTGATCACAGCGGTGATCTCCGATGTGGTACGCGGCTACATCGATCTGCGCGGAGCACAGTTGCAGCTCGGTATCCTCAATCAGGCGAGCGACGTGCTGCGCAAGTCCCTGGACATCGTCAGGCAGCGTTACGAGCGCGGCATCACCAACGAGCTCGACCTGGAGTTGGCGACCCGCGAGCTTGACACGATCACCGCCGAGATCGCACCCGCGGAGGCAGAGGTGAAAGCGGCTCAATACGCGCTCGCCGTCCTGCTCGGCGTCTATCCCGAGAGCATCGCCGATGAGCTCGCAGCTCCCGGGATGATTCCGACCATGCCCGGCTCGGTCGCTGCCGGCGCACCGCTCGATCTTTTGAAGCGGCGGCCCGATATCCAGCAGGCCGAGCGCGAGCTCGCCGCCAATACAGCGCGCATCGGCGTAGCGACCGCGCAGCTGTTCCCCCAGGTCGCTCTGATCGGCTCGCTCGGCGCGCAGCAGGGACAGAATCCGGGCTCGAGCCAGATGATCGGCAAGCACCTCTGGTCGTTCGGGCCGGGCGCCGTCTGGCCGGTACTCGACTTCGGCGCGCTCGATGCCCAAGTCGATATCGCGGACCTCGAGGCCCGCGCCAGCCTCGCGAATTACCGCCAGAGCATCTTGGCGGCCGTTCGCGAAGTGGATGATGCGATCGATTCCTTTTCGGCGCAGCAATCTCGTGTGCAGAATCTTCACGGAGCCTTGGCTGCCGGCCAACGTGCCGTCGATCTCGCCGCCGCACGCTATAACCGCGGTCTCACCGATTATTTGAACGTCGTAGATGCGGAACGCCAATTCTATGAGATCGAGCAGCAGGACGTGACGGCGCAAACCGCCGCGGCTGAGCAGTTCGTTCAGCTCTATCGCGCCCTGGGAGGCGGTTGGCAGAACTATCAATCGGTACCCGACATCCGCCAGCCGCAACCGGCCGTGATTGCCGCGTTCCGCCGCTTGGTCACCAGCGGTCGCGCATCACCCGCGCCGACACCGAGAACCGATGCTCCATCCGAGACGCCCTCCCGTTGATGCCAATCGCCGAATCTATTGGCGAACCGATCATTAGAAAGTGCCCTGCTCATTGCAGATGCTAGCAAGGCACCCGCAGATCGAGGACGAGCATGGATGAGAGCTTTTTAATGTAGCCTTAGTCGCCCGTTAATCTGCAGGCTGCAGCCTCCGGTTAGGTTGGCTTGCCGGGGCTTATAACATGGGAAACGCGTTGGTGGCGCCTGCACGGGTTCGGCCCGGTGCGTCGCTGAATGAATCATCCGTAGTTGATGACGGTGCCTGTTTGGATTCAGAGGATTCGGCGCTCTGCGCGCTGACTGACTTCGAGCAACACGACCCCATTACGGTCGAGATCGATTGCTCTCTAGAAGACGCACTCGCCGAAATGAGTAGGTGGGGGGTCCACGCTCTTCTCGTGACTCAACAACAAGCACTCGGTGGCACGGATTTACAGGTTGTCGGCCTGGTCACCCATTACGATATTGAGCGTAGGCATCGGCGTCACGATACCGCCGCACCGGGGGAGCCCAATGGCGTCATCCGCGTGGGTGAGGCAATGACCGCTTGGGATGAGCTGGCGTTAGTGAGGTATGAGTCATTGGCGACCCTCGCCGGGCGTAATCTTCATGAGATGTTTCAGGGTACGGGGCTGACCCATTTGTTGGTGGTCGAATTTCGCGATGATGACTCGGTGGTGGCGCGAGGCTTGCTCTCTCGTGCAGCTCTCGATAAACGTCGGAATCACCCTCCCGCCGCCGCGATAGATTGATCTTTATAATTAGGAGGAGGTGGCAAGCTTTACAAGACTGATCGGGAACTTGCAGAAATCTGCCCACCTGTCGGCCGGTGTATGAGAGCATTCCAATGAAGGACTAACCTCAGTTTAATCAGGTGACGATGCAATCGCTCTGTGAGGGAGTCAACGTGAGAATGCTCATCGTAGAGGATGACAAGAAGCTAGCGCAGTTCGTTGCGCGCGGGCTTCGAGCGGAGCGGTTCGCCGTCGATCTGGCTGCGAATGGGCGCGAGGGTGAGGCTTACCTTAGCTCCTACGACTACGACTTGCTGATTCTCGACCTAATGCTGCCGCAAATGAGCGGCACTGAGTTGTTGCGTCGCGCACGAAAAGCCCATACCTCATTGCCGGTCCTGGTCCTCACTGCACGCGACGCCATCGAAGACAAGGTGCTTCATTTCGAGGCGGGCGCGGATGATTATCTGACCAAACCATTCGATTTCGCCGAACTCCTCGTGCGGATCAAGGCTCTCTTACGCCGCACACCCGCGGAACGGGCTGACGTGCTACGTATCGCAGATCTCGAACTGAACCGGCTGACCCAGTTGGTGAAACGCGGCGGCCATCGTATCGATCTCACGGCAAAGGAGTACGCACTTTTTGAATATCTGCTGTGCTCACCCGGCCGCGTGTTCTCGCGAACCATGATCCTTAATCATGTGTGGGACCAGAGCTTCGAGGGCGTCACGAATATCGTCGACGTGTACGTGCGTTATCTCAGGAAAAAGGTGGACGAGCCATTTCCGCTAAAGCTGATTCATACCGTGCGCGGCGTCGGTTATTGCGTACGGGACGGCGCGACGAGCGGAGCTTGAATGAATCCCCGCTCGTTGGTGTTTCGGTTGGGCGCCTGGTACACCCTGCTTCTGAGCGCAACATTCATTCTAGTAGGCACCGGTACCTTCTTTGCCCTGCAACATTATCTCCGATCGAGCTTGCGCGATTCCTTGAGCCGACGCTCGCTGCAAGTCGAGCAGATTTTGTTGGAGGCGCCGGCGCAGTCGACGGCCGGTCTTATTGCTCGGGACATCGAGACCCGCATCGCGCCAGAGTTCAACAATCGATTCGTTCGAGTGACCTCATCATCCGGGGATACTGTTTATCGGTCAGGACCGCCGGCCGACCAGAGTTTCGATCCGGCCGCCGTAGATGCAGCCCCGTTCGATCCCTCCCGCAAAGTGACGACGGAGACGCGAACTCTGCCTGAACGGCATTTGATGATTCGAACAGGAACGGTGCGTGCCGCTGCGGGAACCTATCAGATTGAGGTGGGGGCTTCGACCGCCGGTATGGAAGAGGTCCTGAATCGGCTGCTCGATTCGCTGGCGGTGTTGCTTCCGATACTTATCGTTTGCGCAGCTACGGGCGGTTCCTGGCTGGTGGTCTGGGCGTTGCGACCGGTCGATCGGCTATCGCAGACAGCGGAGCAAATGAGCCTGCAAAACCCAACGCTTCGCCTCCCGGTCTCGCCGAGCGGAGACGCGCTCGAGCGATTGAGTATATCGCTCAACAATATGCTCGGCCGGCTGCTCGAATCCGTACAGTCCTCGCGACGCTTTCTCGCGGATGCCTCCCATGAGCTCCGCACTCCGCTCACGGTTATCAAAGGAGAATTGCAGGAACTGACCCACGAAGTGAATTTAAGCCAAGGCGAGCTTCGCGAGCGCGTAGGCAGCGTCCTCGAGGAAGTAGGACGACTGGAGCATCTGGTAGCCGGGCTGCTGGTTCTCTCTCGGTTGGACGCCGGTGAAACGCAGGGTGCCTGGGTGGAGGTCGACTTGGCGGAACTGTCGCTCAGCACGGCCGAGCAGATGCACCTGATGGCCGAAGATAAGAATATTCGAATTGAAACCTCCTCCCTCGTCACCGCAATAATTCTCGGCGACAAGCCGAGATTGAAGCAGATCATCGTTAATCTATTGGACAACGCCATTCGATTCACGGGGCCAGGTGGGACGGTGGCGCTACAAACTCGGACGACCGAGGAAGGCAGCTTGCTTGAGATATCGGATACCGGAATTGGGATACCGCAAGCGGCTTTTGAGCACATATTCGACCGGTTCTACCGGGTGGATCCATCGCGCTCCCGTGAAGACGGCGGTGCGGGACTCGGACTCTCGATTGTGAAGTCGATCTGCCTGGCACATGGTGCGGAAATCCAAGTGGAAAGCCCGCCTTCGAACGGCAGCACCTTCCGCATATGGTTTCCGCGGCGCTCGATGGTGCCCACCAACCCGCGTACCGCCGCCGACGCCGTCCGGCAGCCCGCACCCAAGCCTTCGCCCAGCGATCCGACACTACACCGCGCGACTCTCGGTCCGGTGCACCGCCGTTTCGAATCCTGAGGCTCGAGCGCGTCCTGAGGCTCGGGCGATTCGCGCCGCCTGCGCGGCCCGGCTCAGCCAAACCGGCCCGTGATGTAGTCCTCGGTGAGCTTTTGCTGCGGATTGGTGAACAGCAGGTCCGTGGGTCCGATTTCCACCAGATCTCCCAGGTGAAAATAGGCGGTGCGCTGCGACACACGCGCCGCTTGCTGCATGTTGTGCGTCACGATGATGATGGCGTAGTTCGCGCGCAGCTCGTCGATCAAATCCTCGATCCTCGCGCTCGCGATCGGATCGAGTGCCGAAGTGGGCTCGTCCATCAGGATCACCTCGGGATTGACCGCGATGGTGCGTGCGATGCAGAGCCGCTGCTGCTGGCCTCCGGAGAGGCTCGTGCCGGGTTGCGACAGGCGCTCCTTCACCTCGTCCCAGAGGCCGGCGCGCTGCAAGCTGACTGCGACCAGCTCGTCGAGATCGGCGCGGCTCTTGGTCAGGCCGTGGATCTTCGGCCCGTAGGCAACATTCGCGTAGATCGAGTGCGGGAACGGGGTCGGTTTCTGGGACACGATCCCGACGCGGGCGCGCAGCTGCGCGACGTCCTGTTCACGATCGTAGATGTCCTGGCCGTCGAGGGTGATCGCGCCCGTGACGCGGGCGCTCTTGATGGTGTCGTTCATGCGATTCAAACAGCGCAAAAACGTCGACTTGCCGCAGCCCGACGGTCCGATCAGCGCGAGCACCTGATTGCGGCCGACGTCGAGGCTCACGTTGCAGACCGCGTGCTTGTCCCCGTAGTGCACGTTGACGGCACGCGCCGTCATCACCGGATCGTAGATGGAGTCGCGCGCCGGCGGCGTGCGGGCGGGCTGCAAGATATCTTCCGCGGCTTTCAGGTCGGGAGGCATCCGGCTCAGCCGAATCGACCGGTGATGTAGTCGTCGGTACGGCGACTCTTCGGCGTCGTGAACAGCTCATTCGACGGCCCGATTTCCACGAGCTCCCCCATGTACATGAAGCCGGTGACATTCGACACGCGCGCGGCTTGCTGCAGGTTGTGGGTGACTATCACGATGCAGTACTTCTCGCGCAGCGCCTGCAGCGTCTCCTCGACTTTCAAGGTCGAAATCGGATCGAGCGCCGCGGTCGGCTCGTCGAGCAGAAGCACCTCGGGCCGCACGGCGATGGTACGGGCGATGCATACGCGTTGCTGTTGCCCGCCCGACAGGCTCCGTCCGTCGGCGTGCAGCTTATCCTTGACCTCATCCCAGATCGCCGCATCCTGGAGGGCGGATTCGACCCGCGCGGCGAGCTCGGCTCCGCGGACCTCGCCTGCGAGCTTCAAGCCGAAGGCGACGTTGTCGAAGACCGACATCGGAAAGGGGGTCGGCTTCTGAAACACCATGCCGACCCGGTAGCGCAGGTCCGCCACGTCCACACTGGGCCCGAGGATGTCGCGCCCGCCGATGAGCACCTCGCCCACCGCGCGCTGATGGGGATAGAGCGCGTACATGCGATTCAGCACACGAAGCAATGTCGACTTGCCGCAGCCCGAGGGCCCTATGAAAGCCGCGATGGAGCGATCCGCCAGCGCCAGATTGATGTTGCGCAGCGCTTGCGACGTGCCGTAGTAGAAATCGAGCTTGCGGATCTCGATCTTCGGCGGACCCGTGTCGGCGGGCGCCGGCGCCACCCGGGGATAGGGGGCGCGCGTCTTCAGGTGCCGCGGCAACTTCGACGAAGGAATCATTGCGTCGGACCGCCCCCGCCCCTCGATTGCAACAGCGCGAGCAATATCCTGGCCGTGACGCTCAGAATCAAGATGGTCGCGGTGATGATCAGCGCGCCCGCCCAGGCGAGGTCCTGCCAATCCTTATAGGGGCTCAAGGCGAATTGAAAAATCACCACCGGCAGATTCGCCATGGGCGCGTTCAAGTTGCTGCTCCAGAACTGGTTGTTGAGCGCGGTGAACAGGAGCGGCGCCGTCTCACCGCTGATGCGCGCAATCGCCAACAGAAGTCCCGTGACGATGCCGCTGCGCGCCGCCGGATAGAGGATGCTCAGGGTGGTACGCCACGGATACGCGCCCATCGCGGCCGACGAATCCTTCATGCCGGCCGGTACCAGGTTCAGCATGTCCTCGGTGGTGCGCAACGTGATCGGAATCGCGATCACCGCCAGGGAGAGCGCGCCGGCCAGAGCCGAGAAATGCCCCATGCGCACGACGACGATTTCATAGATGAACAGACCGATGATGATCGACGGCGCGCTCAACAGCACGTCGTTGATGAAGCGCACGGCGGTTGCGAGGCGCGAGTTCTGCCCATACTCGGCCAAATAGGTCCCCGCCAGCACGCCGATCGGGGAGCCCACCACGATGCCGAGCACGGTCATGACGGCGCTGCCGTACAGGGCGTTGAGCACCCCGCCCGCGCTGCCCGGAGGAGGAGTCATCTCGGTGAAGATCCGCGGCGACATCCCCGCGAGGCCGCGGGAAACCAGCGTCCAGAGGATGGCGGCGAGACACGCGAGCCCCGCCAGGGTCGCGAGCATCGAGAGTCCGAGGAACGCCCAGTTCTTGAGCTTGCGGAGGGGGCGCCGATTCATCGCCCAATCATACCGAGGACAAGGCGCGACGTTCGAGCCGTCGCAGCATCGCCTGCGCCGCGGCAATGACCGAGAACGTGATGAGGAAGAGCAACAGCCCGAGCGCAATGAGCGACGAGGTGTAGAGGTCGCCCACCGCCTCGGTGAACTCGTTGGCGATTGCCGAGGAGATCGTCGTGCCCGGTGCCAGGAGCGATGAGGAGATGCGGTGGGCGTTGCCGATGACGAAGGTGACCGCCATGGTCTCGCCGAGCGCGCGTCCGAGTCCGAGCATCACGCCGCCCATGATGCCGGCCCGCGAGTGCGGCACCACCACGTTCCAGATGACTTCCCAGGTGGTTGCGCCGAATCCGTAGCCGGATTCCTTGAGCATGGCGGGCACGGTATCGAAGACATCGCGCGTGGTTGCCGCGATGAACGGCAATACCATGATGGCGAGGACGAGTCCCGCGGTGAGAATGCCGATGCCGTAGGGAGGCCCCGCGAACAGGCCGCCGATTCCCGGTATCGAGCCGGCGTGCTCGATCAGCCAGGGTTGCACGTGCCGCTGCAGCACGGGCGCCAGCACGAACAAGCCCCAGATGCCGAAAATGATGCTGGGGACGGCGGCAAGCAGCTCGACGGCCACGCCAATGGGCCGCTTCAGCATCGGCGGGCAGAGCTCGGTCAGGAACAGCGCAATGCCGAAACCTGTGGGCACGGCAATGGCCATCGCGATCACCGAGGTCACCACGGTGCCGTAAATCGCCGCCAGGGCGCCGAACTTGTCCGTGACCGGATTCCAGACCTCGCGGGTGACGAACGAGAAACCGAACGTCTTCAGCGCCGGCCAGGAACCGATAGCCAAGGATAAGGCGACCCCGCCCAGAATCACCAGGACCAGGATCGCCGCGCTCAGCGTGGCGGCGCGAAAAATCCTCTCATAGACTCGCTGCCTGGCCGCGTGCCTCGGATCGATGAGCGCCACGGTGAAGTGTCGCCGCTCGGACCAACCCTCAGGGGCCGGCCCATACCGGGTGGCCGCCCGAGGTGATCTCGGTGGCCCAGGTCTTCTTCACTTGAGCGATGAGGCTCGCCGGCAACGGCACATAGTCGAGCTCGGCGGCCATCTGGGTGCCATCCTTGTATGCCCAGGCGAAGAACTTCAGAGCCTCCTTCACGGCCGCAGCATCCGGCGGATCCTTGTACATGAGGATGAAGCTCGCCCCCGTGATCGGCCAGCTCTTGGCGCCGGGCTGATCGGTCAGGAGCACATAATAGGAATCCGCCTTGGCCCAGTCGGCGTTCGCGGCCGCCGCCTGGAACGTCTCGGCGCTCGGGGCAACTGCCCCACCCGCTTTGTTGGTGAGCATCGCGTACGTCATCTTGTTCTGTTTGGCATACGCGTACTCGACGTAACCGATGGCTCCGTCCGTTTGGCTGGTCATGTTGGCCACGCCCTCGTTACCCTTCGCGCCGATGCCCTTGGGCCATTCCACCGCGGTGTTTGCACCGATGCTCGAGGCGAACTTGGCGCTTTCCTTCGACAGGTAGTCGGAGAACAGGAAATTCGTCCCGGAGCCGTCCGATCGGTAGACAGGAGCGATGGCTGTCGCCGGCAACGCGACATTTGGATTCAGCTTCTTGATGCGCGGATCGTCCCACTTGGCGATCTCGCCCATGTAGATGGAGGCAATCGTCGCACCGTCGAGATGCAATTGACCGGGCGCGATGCCCTTGAGGTTGACCACCGGCACCACGCCGCCGATGATCATGGGGAACTGCAGCAGGCCGGCTCCCTTGAGGTCCTCGGGCTTGAGCGGCATATCGGAGGCGCCGAACGTGACGGTCTTCGCCTTGATCTGCTTGATGCCGCCGCCGGATCCGATGGATTGATAATTCAAGCCCACCCCGGTGAGCTTCTTGTATGCATCCGCCCACTTGGCATAGATCGGGTAGGGAAATGTGGCGCCCGCCCCCGAGATATCCGCCGCGTTCGCGGCGATGCCGAAACAGACGCCGATTGCCGCAACGGCGATGTGCTGACCTACGTTCATCGATCGATAACTCCTAATATTCGTGCGGCGACGGCACTACAGACCCGCCAGGATAGCTAACTTTTCACTACGGGTGGGCTATATGAATTTTTTATGACGGCTCGCGGGCTCGCCGCCGGGCTCAAGCGACGTAATCGGCCGGCACGGTCTCATCGATCGGTTTGCGCCCGCCGCCGAGCGCGTTGAACACCGGCGTGAGAGCGATCGCCAGCACGAGATTCAGGATCACGCGTGTACAGGGCGGAATAACCCGGAAAGCTATACCCGGCGAAAGCGATGGTGTAGGTGGTGGCCAGGTTCGAGGCGTAGGCCATCGCGGTACCGGCGAGCGTGCCCACTGCCCAGCCTACGAGCAATGCCCAAGCGTTGAACCATCGCGTATAGGCGCCGAGCAGCACGGCGGGAAGCGTCTGGATGATCCAGATACCGCCGAGGAGCTGCAGCTGGATGGCGTACTTCGTGGGCACGAAAATGATGAATATGAGCGCCCCTAGCTTGGCGATCAGGGACACCGTCTTCGCCATCTGCGACTCTTGCTTGTTGGTGGGATTGCGATTGATGAACTCGCGATGGATGTTGCGCGTGTATAGATTCGCGATCGCGATGGACATGATCGCCGCGGGCACCAGCGCACCGATCGCGATGGCGGCGAAGGCGACGCCGACGAACCAGGACGGGAACACGTGCAGGATGAGCGCCGGCACGGCGAAGTTGTTCTTGAAGGTCTTGAAGCCCCAGGCGTAATCGGGCAGGTCGGCGATGCCCGCGGCGATGACGAATAACCCGACCATCGCAAGCAAGCCGAGCATGAACGAATAGCCGGGCAGGATGGCGGCGTTGCGGCGGATGGCCTTGCCGCTGCTCGCGCTCAATATGGCCGTCATCGAATGCGGGTAGAGAAACAATGCCAGCGCCGAGCCCAGCGCCAAGGTGGCGTACGAGCCGTAGGCGCCGGTGGTGTGGGCGCCTGGAACCGCGAGCAGGAGCTTCTGCGCAGGCACCGCGGCGAAGATCTTCCCGAAGCCGCCGAGCTTGATCGGCACGACGATGATGATCGCGAAGGTCGCAATGTAAATCAGGGTGTCCTTGACGATGGCAATCGATGCCGGGGCGCGCAATCCGCTCGAATAGGTAAAGGCGGCCAGCACCGCGAACGCAATGATGAGCGGCAGATCGGCCGCGATGCCGGTCCCCGTGACGCCGAGCGCCCCGACCACGACCTGGATACCCAAGAGTTGCAGAGCGATGTACGGCAACGTGGCGACGATTCCGGTGATCGTCACGGCAAGGGCCAGCCAACGATTGCCGAAGCGGCCGCGCACGAAATCGGCCGCCGTGATGTAGCCGTGCTTGTGGCACACGTTCCACAATCGCGGAAAAATGAGAAACAGCAGCGGATAGATGAGTATCGTGTAGGGCACCGCAAAGAACGCCACCGCGCCGGCTCCGAACGCGAGCGCCGGCACGGCGATGAACGTGTAGGCGGTATAGATATCGCCGCCGACCAAGAACCAGGTGACGACGGTGCCGAAGCGTCTGCCGCCGAGACCCCACTCGTGCAACTGATCGAGATCGCCGCGGCGCCAGCGCGCGGCGGCGAATCCGAGCCAGGTGATGAAGCCGAACAGCAGGACGAAGACGACCAGTGCAATCCCGTTCACCTGCGGCACGACGCTCTCCCTCGAATTCCTGCGCGCTTTATTGCGATTTCCGAGTCATGAGATAGACCACGGCGGTGAACACCGCGCTCACCAGGACCCAGAGCAGCTGAAACCAGTAGAAGAAGGGGATGCCGAGCAGTGTCGGCTCCGCCTTGTTATAAAAGGGCGGCCAGAGAATCACGAGGAACTGCACGACGAAGAGCAGGTACCACCAGCTCCACCTGCTGCATTTACTCGGCGCACCGTTCTCTGCGGGCATGACCGCAATGTATACGGATATTGCTTCGCTTGCCAGCGGTCGCGGGCGCATCGCCCCCTCAAAAAGAAAGGGTCCCAGGGCACGCAGACCCTGAGACCCCTGCTCTAAAGCCTCGCAGCGAGATCGCTTAGAAGGAATACCGGAAGCCGAACGTGGGATCGATCATCGTGGTTTCGAGATAGCCGTTGGCGAGACCGTGCGAAACGTGCGACCACATGGCGCCCGCGTAGGAATCGAAGCGCTTGGTGAAGTGGTAGACGAGCGAAACGGACGCTGCGTTGAGGTTGCCGCTGCACGCACCGCTGATGGTGTTCGAGCAATTCAAGTCTGCTCCGGTGGCGAAGGCATTCTGCTTCTCGCCGTAGTAGGCAATCGCCGCGGTGAGGTTCTCGTTGACAATATAGCGCGCACCCGCCCAGTAGACCTGCAGGATCTTGTCGGCCTTGGCATAGGTGCCGTTATTGACGTAGGCGAGCGTGTATCCACCGATGTCGTCGAATCCCGGATCCAGCTTGATCGAGGGATTCATATAGGTGATGTGCTCATAGGCGCCGAAGAAGCTCGCCGGGCCAAAGGCGTAGGAGGCCATGGCACCAAAGGCCTGATTGTCCGAGATCGTGCCGACGAGCGACTTGTCGAGCGCGTAGCCCAACGCCGGCAATCCCGTCACCTGGTCGGCGTTCAGCGCACCGATCGATACGGCGTCCTTCACCTTCGTGTAGAACCCATCGACCGACGCTCCCGCGTACTCGGCGCCCAGCGACACCTCGGTCGCGGTGAATGCCTCGCCGCTGCCGGCGCTCGCGTAGTTCTCGGCGCTCGAGTTCTGGAACTTATACTGCAAGCCCAGGTGCACGATGTCGAAGAACTTGGCGGAGTACTTGACCGAATCGTCGAGTCGTCGATCCTGGGTATCGCCGCCGCCTGCCGGCGTGCCGGACAGACCGACCACCGAGAACGCGTAGGAGACTTGCTGAGGGTCATATTTTGCGACGAGGTCCGCAAGCGTCGTGTTCTGGCGGCCGAACGTGAGCGTGCCGTAGGTCGGCGAGCTCACGCCAATGAAGGATTGCTGGAAGATCTGCCCGGCGATGCTCGAGTCGATGTTCGTGCTCTGGTTGTCCAGCGCCCGGCCATTGTTCTGCGCAACCGACTTCAGCGCATCAGTGAGATTGCCCGACGCCGGATTGAAGAAGGTCTCGAGCTTGAAGACGCCCGAAAAATCCAGGAAGTGCAACGGCTCATTGCCTTGCAGGCCGACCCGCGACTGGCTCAAGCCGTTGGAGGTCACGCCGAAGACCGAATTGTTGCTGTTCTTCTGCACGATATCCGAGCCGCCCGAGATGAAGTAGTCGTTGAAGGGCGCGCCGTGGGTTTCGTACTGCACCGCAGCATCGATGATGCCGTAGAGGGTGATGCCCTTCCAGGTCAAGCCGCCGTCTTCGACCGCCGCCGGAAGGCTCGGCGTGGGGGCCGTTTGCGCCAGCGCGCCGCTGCTTGCGGCGAGCAACGCGAGGGTGAGGCCGTTTGCCAGGCCGCGCAAACCGCGTTTCCCGCTGAGGTTAGCCGCCGTCGATGTCGAGGCGGTCGTTCGTTTCTGATTGCGCACAGATATCACTCCGTAGTTATGTAAGATTGTTGCAATGAACCAACAGGAGCTGGATGCCAGTTGGCTCATTCGAGCCGATGTATTTTTCTTGCAACATCGAGCCCGATATGGCCCGCACCGAGTGCAGACCGCTAAGCCGGATCAGAGCCTCTCGCGACGATTTAGTTCTGCTATTTTTTGCAAAGTTAACGGGACTTTTAAGCCGCTCCACAGCGACGCGTTTCCACCACGTCCAATCTGAGGCGCGCTATGATGGCCAACGAATGTTACATTTTAATGACATGCGTTGGTATATTACTACAAGTAATGGGAAAACAACCACGCCGGCGCGTGGCGAGGGAATCTCCCGGCCGGGATTATGTTATTTCGCGTCCTGGAGGCTGATGAGGTTCTCGACCCGCCGCACGCCCTGCACCTGGCTCGCCAGTGATGCAGCCGAAACCAATCTCGGACGGGCTCCCCATCAGTCCCCGCAGATAGACCACCCGGTGCAGCGTCTGCACATCGAGCGAATTCGGCGCTTGCAGCTCCGGGTACTGCGCCAGGCGCGCTTCCACGTCGGCGTTGATGCGGGCATCAAGCGCATCGGGTTTCGCGAAAAGCGCGCAGGCGGACAAGACACTCCCCAGCAGCAGCGCGCCTGCGATGCGGCGGATGTGCGGCGTGCTCATGGGCGGCATGCTGTCAGTTCTGCCTTCTGCACTTCAGAGCAAGCTCGGTGCGCGTATTGGCGTGGAGCTTGTCCATGATGCGACTGACGTAATTTTTCACCGTACCTTCCGCGAGAAATAGCGTACCGGCGATCTGGCGATTGCTCATGCCCTCGGCGATGTGCTGCAAGACCCGCTCCTCCTTCTCCGTCAAGGCATCGGCCTCGCAGGTAGGTGCCGGCGCGGCGCGGCTGGGTTGCGACGGCGGGACTTGCGCGCTCGGGGCCGGCGCCGGCGCCGCGAGACGCCGAAATTGATCCATGACTTTGCGCGCGATTTGCGGGGTGAGACGCGACTCGCCGCGCTTCAGGGCGCGCACGGTTTCCAGCAACTCGTCCTCGTCGGCATCCTTCAACAGATAGGCGTGGGCGCCCGCACGCACCGCCTCGAAAACCGTCTCATCGTCATCGAGCGTCGTGAGCACCAGGATCTGAGTACCGGGCAACGCCCCCGTGATCTCGCGAGTCGCAGCCACGCCGCCCTTGATCGGCATGTGCAGATCCATCAGCACCACATCCGGACGCAGCAGCTGCGCGAGCTCGATGGCCTCGACGCCGTTGCGCGCCTGGCCCACCACTTCCATGTCGGGCTCCATCGACAGAAGCAGTGCGGAGCCGCGGCGCACGATCGCCTGATCCTCGGCGATGACGATGCGGATCGGCGGTGAATTTGCGACCTCGGGCACGGGAGGCACCTCGAACGAAGCTCCAGCGTAAATCTGCGGCCCCCGCATCATGCCGCTCGAGGAGTGCCGTTTGGAAGTGACTTTAGTCACCTGTTAACGTGCGCGCATGCCGAAGACATTCGGACGAGCCGTCATGGGCTCGCTTGATCCGCGGCGCAGCCTCGCCGCCGGCGCCATGTGGCTCATCATCGGCCTCGCGGCCGCCTTCTCCATCGCCGCGGCCGTTTGGGTCGGCGGCATCGCGCGCGCCAACCTCTCCGAGCAGCACATCCGCCGCCTCTCGCTCGAGACCGATCAGCTGAGCTCCGACCTCGGGCAAGCGCTCGCCGGCCGTCTCGACGCCATCCGCGCGGCCGGCCACATTCTGCAAACCGCCATGCCGCCCGAACGCCGCGGCGGATTGCGCGAGGTATTCGGCGAGCTCACCCTCGCCTACCCGCAGTTCGACTGGATTGCGGTTGCCGATCTGCACGGCATCGTCGTGTCAGCGACCGATGCACGGCTCACCGGAATCGACCTTGGATCGAGAGATTGGTATGTCGGCGGCGCGCAGGGACCGTGGCTCGGGGTCATCGACAGCTCGCCTTCGGCTCGCGCCGACAGCGCCACGCTCGGCGATATGGCGGCACCGGTGCGCGATGCAACCGGGCAGGTCGTGGGCGTCATCGCTGCGCACCTGAGCTGGCGGCGGGCACCGTTCCACCCCGAGCGGCTCACCGACGAATCCAGTCCGGCGACGCAAGCGTACGTGCTCGACCGCAACGGCGTGGTGCTGATCGGACCGGACGATCTGCGAAACAGGCGATGGAACGGGGTTTCCGAGGCCGCCGCGGACTCCGCGCAGAGCCGCACCGAGACCATCAGCCCACCGCAATTCCAGCGCCTTCCCGGACGGACGCCGCGTGCTCGTCTCGCGCGCGCTGCTCAGCGCCGGAGCCGACGCCGCGGAGGGCTGGCAGGTGCAGCTCACCGAGCCCTACGATCGGGTCTTTCAACGCGCGCGCGCGGTCACGTATCAGATATTCTGGGTCGCGATGTGCCTCGGCGCCGCCACGGCGCTACTCGGTGTGCTCGGGACGCGCAAGCTCACCGCGCGGCTGCAGCGCCTCGCCGCCTCCGTGGCAGCGGTGGGGCAAAACGAATCCGAGCAACTGGAAATACCGGCCGGCGCGGACGAGGTCGCCCGGCTTGCCCGCGCGTTCGCGAAGATTTTGAGCGATCTTCGCGCGGAGCGCGTCGAGCTGCAAACCTTGAGCAACGAGCTCGAGCGGCGGGTGGCCGTGAGAACTCGGGAAGTGGAGCGGCTCGCCGAGGAGTCGCGCTATGCCGCGATCGTTCGAGAGCGCTTGAAAATCGCCCGCGATCTGCACGACACCCTCGCGCATTCCATGATGGCCCTGTTGAGCGAGGTGCGTTTCCTGCGCCGCCTGCACGCGCGCGAACCCCACGCCGTTGCAGAGGAGCTGGTGCGCGCCGAGGATCTCGCGCGCAAGGGGCTGCAAGAGGCGCGCTCCGCGATCAGCCAGATGCGTGTGAACGCCGTGCGCGACACGGGCCTCGGACCGGCGCTGTCACGCGAGTTCGATCACTTCGTCGATCGCACCGGCACCGCCGGAGACTTCAGCGCCGATGCGGAATCCGCGCGCTTCGGGGATGAGCGTGCGGAGACGCTGCTGCGGATGGCGCAGGAAGCGCTGCGCAACGTCGAGCGCCATTCGCAGGCGACGCGTGTCTCGGTGAGGCTCGCGACGCGCCACGATCTACTCGAGCTGCGGATCGAGGACAACGGCGTCGGATTCGATCCGCACGCGCCGCGCCCGGAGCATTACGGCTTGGTCGGCTTGCGCGAGCAGGCGAATCTCATCGGCGCCGAGCTGCGCATCGACACCGGACCGCAACTCGGCACCACCATCAGCGTGACCCTGCGGGTCGCGCCGGCGGCCTTCGCCGCTTAAGGCCTGCGCTCAAAACGGTCCATCGGTCGGCGACGATCCGGTCAAAGGCGGGCCCTTGGGGTCCGCGGGGCTCGCAGCCGGTTGATGGGCAGGCGCGCCGACAGGGGCAGCGCCGCGGCACCGGCGAGCCGAATGACCACCTGTCGAATAGACATAAGCCTCCTTTACGAGGCTGAACGTTCCCTACGGGATCGGCCAACCCATACCCCCATCACACGCCTCATCCTTGTCAACCACAATGCCGGCTCGAGCGTTATGGTTGTAGGCAGGCTCCTAAGGAGATGCTGTAATGCGTGAAAGGCGGGAATGAGTCCGCAGTGCGGAGTGTATTGTCGATGCGCCTTCTACTATCGCTGCTCGCGCTCGCTTTGCTGCTTTCCGGCCCGGCGCGACACGCTGTGGCCCAGACGCCTGTCCAAGCCGATCCCTGCGGCGGCTACAAATGGGATGTGAGCGCCGAGCGCGCACTGTTCGCCGCATCTCCCAAGCCGATCGCGGCCGGCAAGGATCGTGCGTCGGCGGCTGCCGCGGTCGCGAATCAACTCTTCACGGTGACACTGCACCCGGTGAGCGAGGTGTCGTTCCCTGCCACACCGGGTAGGGCGCCGTCTTCCGGCAGCTTCGCCGGCGTCGTCGCGCTCTCCGTTCCGGCTCCCGGCAAGTATCGGATTTCCGTCGACGTGCCCGTGTGGATCGACGTCGCAAGCGGCGCGATTCTCGCACCGGTGCTCGACTATGAAGGACAGCACGACTGCAGCGCGCCGCGTAAGGTGGTCGTGTTCGACCTTCACGGCGGGACGGATTGGACGCTGGAAGTGAGCGCGGCCGACCGAGCGGCGGTTCGACTCGCGGTGACGCCAGTGAGATGATTACAACTGTAACGAGTGTTGACAAACGCGGCGGCGCACTCTCTGAACTGCTGCCTTTTTCGGCAGTCAAAAAGAGTGACCAGGACCCTGTCTAACGGGGCACGATTCAAGTAGATTTTTGATCACAGGCAATTGGTGAAGTTATGCAAACTCATACGCCAGTAAATAAGTTCTCAGTCCTGCTCGGCGGCCTCTTGAGTGCCGTCGTGCTCTCGACCAGCGCGTTCGCCCAGCACGGTGGCGGTGGCGGCGGTGGGCACGCGGGCGGTGGCGGCGGCCACGCCGGCGGCGGCGCCCACGCAGTGGCGGGCGGTCACTACGGCGGCGGCTATGGCGGCTACCACGGCGGCGGCTACGGGTACGGCGGCTATCGCGGCGGCTATGGGTATGGCGGCTATCGCGGCGGCTACGGATACGGCGGCTGGCACGGCGGCTATGGCTACGGCTGGCACGGCGGCTGGGGTTGCTGCGGTTGGGGTTGGGGCTGGGGCGGCCTGGGGCTCGGCCTGTATTTCGCCTCTCTGCCGCTTTACTACAATACCTATTACTGGGGTGGAGTCCCGTACTACTACTCCGACAACACGTATTACATCTACGACCCCAATGCGAAGCAGTACGAGACGGTTGCGCCTCCACAGGAGGTACAGGATCAGGCGGCGACAGCGAACGGGGGTGCGGGTGGTGCGCCGGCCGACATCATCGCCTATCCGAAGAACGGTCAGAGCGCGGACCAGCAAGCCAAGGACAAGTTCGAATGTCATCAGTGGGCAGCCGGCCAAACAGGCTTTGACCCGACTCAAGGTTCCGCAACTTCGGGAAACAAGCGCAACGACTACATGCGCGCCCAAGCCGCGTGCCTGGAAGGACGCGGGTACTCAGTCAATTAGCCTCGGCTTGAATTAGCCACACACAGCGACCGCTACCCCCAGGTAGCGGTCGCTGTGTCGTTTCTGGACCGCGGTCGAGCGGTCGACTACCCGAGCAGTATTTCCAGAGTGCGCCGATAGATATGCCGCAAGCGGTCGATGTCCTCGACCCGTACGCACTCATTGGCCTTGTGAATGGTCGAGTTGACCACCCCGAGCTCGATGACTTGAGCGCCCGTCGGGGCGATGAAGCGCCCGTCGGAGGTGCCGCCTCCCGTCGATAGCTTGGGCGTCACGCGCAGCTCCTCCTGCACCGCTTGAACGGCGGCCTGGGACAAGGTCCCGGGGACGGTGAGAAACGGATACCCCGAGATGAACCAATCGAGCGAGTAGCGCACGCCGTGCTCGCGCAGAATGCGCTCTACGGTCGCCTGCAGGGACTCGATGGTCTGCTCGGTCGAGAAACGCAGGTTGAAGCGCGCCTTGAGCTCGCCCGGGATGACGTTCGGCGCGCCCGTGCCGGCGGCGATGTTCGACACCTGGAAGCTCGTCGGTTGGAAGTGCGCGTTACCGAAGTCCCAGGTCCGGGACGTGAGCTCGGCGAGCGCGGGCACCAGGGCGTGAATGGGATTGTCCGCAAGCTGGGGGTAGGCCACGTGCCCCTGCACACCATGTACCGTGAGCCGGCCGCTCAAGCTCCCGCGGCGGCCAATCTTGATCGTATCCCCGAGGGCATGCTCGCTCGAGGGCTCTCCCACCAGACACCAGTCGATGGTTTCCTTGCGCTCGCGCAACACTTCGACCACGCGCCGGGTGCCGTCGACGGAAGGTCCCTCTTCGTCGCTCGTGATCAAGAAAGCAATGCTGCCGCGAGGCGAGGAGCAGGACCCGATGAAGTCCTGGCACGCGAGCAGCATGGCGGCGAGCCCGCTCTTCATGTCGGCCGCGCCGCGGCCGTACAGGAATCCATCGCGCACCAGCGGCGCAAAGGGGTCGCTGTGCCACTCCTCGAGCGGGCCCGGCGGCACCACATCGGTGTGTCCCGCGAAGCAGAACAACGGACCCGACTCGCCACGCCGCGCCCACAAATTGTCGACCTCGCCGAAGCGCAGATTCTCGACCTTGAAGCCGAGGGATCCGCAGCCGCTCTCCCATGAGCACCTGACAGCCGCCGTCGGCGGGACTGACCGAGGGACGCGACATCAAGTCGCAGGTCAAATCCAGGGTATCGGGCATCAGAACCTGAGAACCGGCGGACGTCGTCGCAGATTGGCCCAGAGTCCCCAGAGCGCCAGACACACTGCCGCGATCGCCACCCACCCGGGCATGGAGAGCCCGAGCAGGCGCCAGTTGATTTTGGCGCATTCGCCCGAGCCGCTGAGGACCTTGGCGATGACCTGCGGGAGCGGTGAGACCTTCAGCATCCACTCCAACGACGCGCCGCAGGCGGGCACGCTGTCGGGCGGCAAGCTCTGGATGTAGAGATGGCGGGCGGCAATGCCGACGGTGGCGAGCGCGGCGAGCGCAATCGCGGCGGCGTAGAGCTTGCGGCCCCAGCTCACGGGATCGATCGCGGCAGCGAGCGCGAAGGCAACGCCGATGACGAAGATGCCGATGCGCTGAAAGATGCACAGCGGGCACGGCTCGAGGTGCAGGACGTACTGCGCGTAGTACGCATACCCCAGGAGCGCGGCACAGGCCAGCAGGCCGAGACTATTCGCGGCGCGTGCCGTCATCAGCTGCCGCCGTCAGCGGCGTGCGGCCGCGCGCGTGCGCGGCATCGATTTGCTTGGCGACATCATCGAGTGAAGTATGGCGGATATCCTTGCCGTGCACCATGTAGATCACGTACTCGCAGATGTTCTTGGCATGATCGCCGATGCGCTCCAAGGCGCGGACGATCCACATGATCTCGAGCGCGCGGCGGATGGTGCGAGGATCTTCCATCATGAACGTGATGCACTGCCGCTGGATGGACTCGTACTCCTCGTCGACGATCTTGTCGTCCTGCGCGGTGCGCAGCGCCGCCACGGAGTCCATGCGCGCGAAAGCATCGAGCGCATCGTGCACCATCTGCGCGACTTGGCGTCCGAGGTGCTTCACCTCGCGGTACTTGTCCGCCGGACGCTCCATGGTCGCCAGGCGCGAGGCGATGTAGCCGATCTTCTCGCCCTCATCGCCGATGCGCTCGAGATCGGTGATGGTCTTGATGATGGCGACGATCACTCGCAAATCCCCGGCGGCCGGGGCCCGCAATGCGAGGATGCGGCTGCATTCCTCGTCGATCGACACCTCCATGCCGTTGACCTTGTAGTCATCCGTGGCCACCGACTCGCCGAGACGGCTGTCGCCCTCGACCAGCGCCAGTATCGCCTTGTGGAGCTGTTGCTCGACGAACCCGCCCATCTGCAACACCTGGTTACGGACCTTTTCCAGGTCTTCGTTGAAGCGGCGCGAGATGTGGTGACTGAGGTCGGCCTTTTCCATGACTGCTACCTTGAAGCGAAGCGGCATCCACATATGTGAATACACAGCTGCGCTTTACATCCGATCGTCCCGCGCGTCAATAAGTTCGGGAAGTTTTGTGACTAGCGCCTCAGGCGCTCGCGGCCACGTCCAAATGACAGATGCGCTGCGCGGGGAAATGACAGGTGAAGGTGCTGCCCTTGCCTTCGACGCTGCGCACGTCGAGCCAGCCGCCGTGGCGCTGCAACGCATGCTTGACGATCGCAAGCCCGAGCCCGGAGCCGCCCTCGCCGCGCGAACGTCCCGCATCGACGCGGTAGAAGCGCTCGGTGAGACGTGGGATGTGCTCGGCGGGGATGCCGATGCCGGTGTCGATGACCGAGAAGTAGGCGCCCTCCTCGTCGCTCCACCAGCGCATGCGCACCGTCCCTTCGGACAGGTGTACTTGAGTCCGTTCACCAGCAGGTTGGTGAACGCCGACTCGATCTCGTGCGCGGCGCCGAACAGTCCGTCCTCGCACTCGAGCTCGAGCAGCACGTGATGCGGACGATCACCCTTCGCCAGGGCGTCACGGTGCAGCCGCTCGAGCATGCGCGGCACGTCGATCGGGTCGCGCGGCGCCTCGCCGTCCGTCGACTCGAGCCTCGACAGCTCGAGCAGGTCGGTGATGATGGCATTCATGCGCTGTGCTTGCGTGCGCATGTCGCGGATGGGCCCCGCCCAGGCCTGATCGATGCCGGGATCGTCGGCGAGCGTGTCCAGATAGCCCGAGATGACGGTGAGCGGCGTGCGCAGCTCGTGCGAGGCGTTGGCCACGAAATCCTTGCGCATGGCCTCCAGGCGCATCTGGCGCGTCACATCGCGCGCCAGGAGCAGCGACTGGCCGGCCCCGTAGGGCACGACCTGGAGCGCGAGATACAGGTCGGTCTCGAGCGGCGGACGGATGACGAGCGGCATCGCGAAGTCATCGCCGTGCAGATAGCGCACGAACTCGGGCGAGCGAATCAGATTATCGATCCGCAAGCCGATGTCGATCGGACGCCGCAATCCGAGCAGACGTGCGGCCCGCCGGTTGAACCAGAGGATCTCGTACTGGTTGCTGAGGACGATGACGCCGTCGGGGAGCGCGGCCGTGGAACGCCGCAGCTCGCGGAAGATCTGCACCAGGCGCTGCTTGTGGTATTGCTTGCGCCGGTGCAGGCGCACGACTTGGGCGATGATGTCGCCCCAGATCCCGCCGATCGCGGGCGGATCGAGCTGAGAGCGCAGCCGCAGCCAGCGGTCCAAGCGATAGAGATTGAGCAGCTGCCAGCCGAGGTACAGGCAGGCGGCGAACAACACCCACAGCCACAGGGGCGGGAAGAGGAGGCCGAGACACAGACCTGCCAGCAAAATGCCCGCGAGACGCGCGAGCGCGAACGTCCACATCGCTGCCATGGTCCGGAGAGTTGCCTCCGCTTATGAGTCTCGGGTCGAGAAGCGATAGCCGGAGCCGCGCACTGTCTGCACCAGACCTTCCAGCGTGTACGGCTCGAGCGCCTTACGCAGCCGGCGGATGTGCACGTCCACGGTGCGCTCTTCCACGTAAGTATTGCCCCCCCAGACACGATCGAGCAACTGACCGCGGCTGAACACCCGCTCCGGGTGGCTCATGAAAAAATGCAGCAACCGGTATTCGGTCGGTCCGAGCGCGATCTCGCGCTCGCCGGAGCTCACCCGATGACTGGAGTCGTCGAGCTTCAGGCCTTGGACCTCCATGATGTCGGCGGCGCCCGCCGGCGCGGCACGCCGCAGCACCGCCTGGATGCGGGCAAGCAGCTCGCGCGGCGAGAAGGGCTTGGTGATGTAGTCATCGGCGCCCCCTTCCAGCCCCCCCACCTTGTCCTGCTCCTCGGCCCGCGCCGTGAGCATGATGACCGGAATCTCCTCGGTATCCTTCGAGCGCTTCAGCGAGCGCGTGAGCTCGAGGCCGCTCATGTCCGGGCAGCATCCAATCGACCAGCATGAGATCCGGTCGCGCATCGGCGATGCGGGCCCGCGCCTCGCGGCAATCCTCGGCCTCCTTCACCTCGTAGCCGGCACGGCGCAGTCCGAACGCGATCAAGTCGCGAATTGGCTTTTCGTCCTCGATGATGAGAATGCGTTTGGCGGTCATCGGATCCCTTAGTCGCTTGATTCTTCAGCCCACTATTACAGCGCCGGCTTGTGACAGTTCCATGACTGGTGCTATTTCGCAACGCGACGCTCCGCCTCGGTCAGGGCTACTTTGTCGCGCACATATTCCGGCTTTAGGTCCTGAGGATCCAGCCCCTCGCCTGCCCCGAGACGCAGCGCGCCGAGACGCGCCATGTCCGCCGCGTTCGGCAGCGCCGCGGCGGCGCGCGCATCCACCTCGATACCGAGAAGAGCAGCGAGCTCCGGGTACGCCGTGAAGCCGCGGCCGACCCCTCGATAGCGGTCGGCGCTCGGCAAGCGCACGCGACTCGCCGCCGCGACTTGCAGAGATCCGAGCGCGTGGAGGCCCCGCGCCGGATCGGCGGCGAAGCACCCCCAGTAGATCTCGCCCATGCGCGCGTCGAGACAGGCGATGACGCGATCCGCCCCCGCCTCGATCGCGGGAAATGCCAGCGCCTCGAGGCTCGTCACCGGCACCACGGGCAATCCGGCCCCAAAGCTGAGTCCTTGCGCGACGGCCACGCTGATGCGCACCCCGGTGAACGAGCCGGGGCCGACGCCCGCGGCAATCCCGTCGAGCTGCGACAGGCGCACCCTCTCCTCGCCGAGCACGGCGTCGATCAGGGACAGGATTTGCTCGGCATGTCCGCGCGCCGTCTCCAGCCCTCGCTCGAGGGTGCCCTGCTCGGTGCGCAGCGCGATGCTCAATGCCTCGGTCGAGGTCTCGATTGCGAGCACGCGCATGGCTAGGGGCCCGCGCTTAGCCGGCGGCGGCGGTCGGGGCGCGCTTGCGGCTCAAGCGCTCCGCCAAAAATGCCGCGCCGGCGGCGCCGTCCTCGAGAAGCGGACTCGGCGGCAGCGCCTTGAGAAAGACCTGCCCGTAAGCCTTCGTCGTCAGGCGCGGATCGCCGAGCACGATCACGCCGAAATCGTCGAAATCGCGGATCAGGCGTCCGACACCCTGCTTCAGAGCGAGCACCGCCTGCGGCAGCTGGTATTGCAGAAAGGGATTACCACCCTGACGCCGGATGCCCTCGAGGCGTGCCCGCAGCAGCGGATCGTCGGGCGAGGCGAACGGCAGCTTGTCGATGGCCACGATGGCGAGCGCCTCACCCTTCACGTCCACGCCCTCCCAGAAACTGCCGGTGGCGAGCAGCACGGCGTTGCCCAGCTCGCGAAAGCGCTCGAGCAGCGCTTCGCGCGGCGCCTGGCCCTGCACCAGGACGGGAAAAGACGGGTTGGGAAAGCGTGCCTCGAGCGCGGCCACCCCTTCGGCGAGTCCGCGATAACTGGTGAAGAGCAGGAAGGCCCGTCCGCCGCTCGCCTCGATGAGCGGCGCGCACGCCTCGATGAATTTGCGCGCATGCGTCGGATGCTGCGGCTCGGGCATGTCGCGCGGCAGATAAAGGCGCGCTTGATTCTTGTAGTCGAAGGGACTATCGATCTTGAGCGTACGCGCCTCGGGCAATCCGATGCGTGCGGCAAAATGCCCGAAGTCCTCGCCGATCGCGAGGGTCGCGGAGGTGAACACCCAGGCGCTCGGTCGCGCCTCGACGAATTGCCGCAAACGCTCGGCGATCTCGAAGGGTGTGAATTGCAGCGTGAGCCCCGCCGCGTTGGCATCGACCCAGCGGATGCCGGATTCCGGTGCGGTATTCGCGAGCTGCGAGAGCTGCGCGGCAAGCGCGCCCGCGCGCCGGCCACAGTTGGCCGTGCCTGCGCCCGCGCCGAGACCCTCGAGCTCGTCGCTGAGGGCATGCAGGGCAGCCTCGATCGCGGGCAGCGTCTCGAGGAAGGCATCCGACAACTGCGCCCACTCGTAGCGCCCCGCCCCGCCTCCGAGACTGTCGCGCAGTGCATCGAGGAGGCTCGACAAAGTCGCGAGCAGCTCCGCGACCGCGGGCGCGCGCGCGCCCGCCGCCTCCATCTCGGCGGCCGTGTCCCTGAACAGATACTGCGCCGCGCGCGCTGCCCAGCTTTGTCCGAAAAACTGCGCGGCGATGTCCGGAATCTGATGCGCTTCGTCCAGAATCACGGCATCGGCCCCCGGCAGCAGATCGGCGAAGCCCTCGTCCTTGAGCGCGAGATCGGCGAGCAGCAGATGATGGTTCACGACGACGACCTCGGCGGCCTGTGCGGCACGGCGCGCCTCGACCACGTGGCAGCGGGCGTACTGCGCGCACTCCTGGCCCAGGCAGTTCTCGCGAGTCGAGGTGATCGTCGGCCAAACGGGCGATTGCTCGGGCAAGTCGGTGAGCTCAGCGAGGTCGCCGGTCTTGGTCACGGCCGCCCAGCGCGAAATTCGCGCGTGCATGCGCGCCATGGCGCGTGTGGGCGCGAACAGTGAGCGCTGCTGCAACGTGAGATCGAGCCGGTGCCGGCACAGGTAATTGGCGCGGCCCTTGAGCAACGCCATTTTGACGGGGGCGCCGAGCGCCCGCGCGAGCATCGGCACGTCGCGGCGAAACAGCTGGTCCTGCAGGGTGCGCGTTCCGGTGGAGATGATGACGCTGCGTCCGGACAAGAGCGCCGGCACGAGATAGGCGAATGTCTTGCCGGTCCCCGTTCCCGCCTCGACGATCAGCGCCTCATCCAGGGCGAGCGCTCGGCCGACCGCGGCCGCCATGGCGGATTGCTCCGGGCGATAGGCATATCCGGGAATGACCCGCGCCAACGGGCCCTGCGGACCGAATACCTCTTTGTAGTCGCTGTCGATGGAGATTCTCCAGGGGCGCTCTGCCGGGACGCTAGCCTACGACGCCGCGGGGCGCCGCGTCGCGTTCGATATGTCGAGGAATTGCGGCCATGGACTATTTGACGACGGCACGAAAGCGCGCAAGCGCCATCGCCTTCGCCTGCAGGGCGTGCTTGAGGCGCCAGCGGATGTGCGTGTAGTCGGCTGCCGTGGCGAGGCGCGGATCCCCGCCCACGGGGATGACCGTGAGATTCTCCGGCCGGTCGAAGGTATGGCCGCCATCGACGGAGTAGCTCACTTCGGCGCCGGCACCCACCGCGGAGTTGGCGATGTAGCGCATGTGTTCCGGGATCGCAAAGTCGACCGTCGGCGGCGGCAGGGGCTTTGCGCCGGTATTACGGATCTCGAGCGTGTAGAACACCTCATCGCCGGGCACGACCCGGTCGGCCGGAACCAGCGCCTGGTCCTGCCGCACGGCGGCCGTCGCCTTGACCTCGAGCGCCGCGGGGCGCGCGCTGTCCGCCGCGTAGAGCGGGCTCGCGAGGCACGCCAGGACGAGCAACCAGAGCGCGCGGAACGTGGCTCCTTCAGAGTGCGTCGCATACATACCTTAAGTATACCTCTTCCGCGAAATCATGTAGTTAGAGTCGACTTCTATAAACTCATAGAAGATCGGGAGTCAGGCATCTTCTGACAATGCCGCGCCGCCGTGGAGGGGTTGGCGCGTACCGAGCCATCTGTCATCCTCCTAGTTTGACGAACGCTTTCGAGGAACTCTCTATGGCCACCGCAGCCCAGCTCGTCCCATCGCTTGGATCGTTGGACCGCGGGGTCGCGGCCTGGGTCGACGAGGTCGCGCGACTCACGCAACCGGACCGCATTCATTGGTGCGATGGCAGCGCCGGCGAATACCAATCGCTCGAGCGCGAGCTCGTCGCCAAGAAGGACTTGTTGCCCCTCAATCCGGTGAGCTTTCCCGGCTGCCATCTGCATCGCTCGCATCCGTCGGATGTCGCGCGCGTCGAGCATCTCACTTACGTGTGTACGCAGAACCGCGCCGATGCGGGCCACAACAACCACTGGATGGCGCCGGCCGACGCGCATGCCAAGATGGACGCGCTGTTCGCCGGATGCATGAAGGGGCGCACGATGTACGTCGTGCCCTATTGCATGGGACCGATCGACTCGCCCTACGCGCGCTGCGGCGTCGAGATCACGGACAGCGGCTACGTCGTGCTCAACATGGCCCTCATGACTCGCGCGGGCCGTCCCGCACTCGAGCGAATCGCCCGCGAAGGCACGTTCGTGAAGGGCTTGCACTCCACCGGCGAGCTCGACCCGAATCGGCGCTTCATCATGCATTTTCCCGAAGAGTTATCGATCAAGAGCTTCGGGTCGGGATACGGCGGCAACGCCTTGCTCGGCAAGAAATGCCACGCGCTGCGCATCGCGAGCTGGCAGGCGCGCGATGAGGGCTGGCTCGCCGAGCACATGCTGATCGTCGGCATCGAGAACCCGCAGGGTGAAACGAATTATCTCGCCTGCGCGTTTCCGTCGGCGTGCGGCAAGACCAATCTCGCCATGCTGATTCCGCCATCGAGCTACAAGGGATGGAAAGTGTGGACGCTGGGCGATGACATCGCGTGGCTCCACCCGGGCAAGGACGGCCGGCTGTATGCCATCAATCCCGAGTCCGGCTATTTCGGCGTCGTTCCGGGCACCAATACGAAGACCAACCGCAACGCCTACGAGACCATCCGCCGCAACACGATTTTCACCAACGTCGCGGTCACCGCGGACAATGAGCCTTGGTGGGAAGGGCTCCAGGAAGGCCGGCCGGTGCTCGACTGGCAAGGGCGGCCGTACGATCCGGCCAATGGCCCGGCCGCCCATCCGAACTCGCGCTTCACGGTGCAGGCACGCCAGAACCCCGCGTATTCGAAGCTCGCGGACGCCCCGGGCGGCGTACCGATCACGGCGATCGTGTTCGGCGGCCGGCGCCGCTCGCTCGCACCTCTCGTGTATCAGGCGCGCAACTGGCCGCACGGCGTGCTGATGGGCGCCGGACTGGCTTCGGAAACGACCGCCGCGGCAACCGGCGCGGTCGGCGTCGTGCGCCGGGATCCGATGGCCATGAAGCCGTTCGCGGGCTACGACTTCGGCGACTACTGGGCGCACTGGCTGAGCGTAGGCGCGAAGCTCTCCGCGCCGCCGGCGATCTTTCATGTCAACTGGTTCCGCCAAGACGCGGCGGGCAAATTCCTGTGGCCGGGGTACGGCGAGAATCTGCGCGTCCTGCGCTGGATCATCGATCGCAGCAAGGGGAACGTGGCTGCGCGCGAGACCCCCATCGGCTGCCTGCCGCGACCCGCGGACCTGGACACGCGCGATCTGGATATTCCTCCCACCGCCCTCGAGGAATTGCTCGCCGTGTCGCCGCCTGCCTGGCATGAGGAATTCGAGCAGATTGGCGCCTACCTGGCGGAGGTCGGCGAGCGGGTACCACAGGGCTTGCGGGCGGAGCTCAACGACGCGCTGGCCCGCACGGAAGCCTGAATTCACTCTTCGCAGATGTAGCGGATCACCTGCGAGGAGTTGCTGTCCGGGGCCTTGCCAAGCCCGATCAATCCCTCGCCGCGAATCTGCATCGAGTCGCGGCGCACGAACGCTTCCTCGCCGTCCTTGCCGATGACGAAGGTGCCATTGGTGCTCTGATCGATCAGCATGAACTTGTTGCGATTGAGCTCGACCCGCGCGTGCAACCGCGAAATCAAATTGCCCTTGACGACGAGATCGTTCTCCTCGGCGCGGCCCATGGAGATGTTGGCGCGGCCGTCCTCGACCAGGATCTCCTGCCCCTGATAGCGCAGCCGCAGGCGATTGCCCTTGTTGGAGCGAAGCGCGTGAGGTCATGGCGATCGCCGGCACCATGCTGGTGATGTCCTCGGGCTGCCAGAGAACCTCGTACAACGCGACCTCGCTCGAGCGTCCCTTGAGGGTCGCGATGTCGATCTGGCGCACGGAGGCGCGCCACTCGCTCGACAAGTGATCCACCATGGTCTGCGTGGTCATGATCTGTCCCGCCTTCGCCTGACTGGTCATGCGGTTGGCGGTGTGCACGGCTGAGCCGAAAATATCGCGGTTCTCGCGCACCACCGGGCCGAAGTTGCAGCCGATCCGGATGGCCACCGCCTGCTCCTCGACTTTGAGCCCGGGGTGCAGCGTGATCTGCTTCTGCATCTGGGCGGCGGCGTTCAGTGCATCGTCCGCCGTGGGGAAGGTCGCCATGACCTCATCGCCCATGGTCTTGATGACCGTGCCGTCGTTCTGCTCGGTCGCCCCGCGCATCACCTCGATGCAGATCCCGACCATGTCGCGCGCGCGCAAGTCACCAAGCAACTCGTACAGCTTGGTGCTGCCGACGACGTCGGCAAAAACGATGGCGAGTTCGACTTCCTTTCCCATGGTCCCCGCCGAATTATACTTAACCGGGCTGCCGCTGCTTGAGCGCTTTAAGCAGCCACCCCTTTTTCGAGCGATGATAGCGCCGAAAACAAGCTTTCCGGCGCAGCGTCCGGCCGCGACGCGACGTCGGACAAAAATCGACGCCAAGCTCGCGCCCCCGCGCATCCGGCCATCAAGCCGTGCAAGTGCCGCGTGATCGAGTGCAGACGCACGCCGCGCTGCAGCCTGGGCGCGCGCGTAGGGCACGAGGCGCTCCATGACCTGCCACGGCTCCGGGACGCACCAGGCAGGATCGATGAGCGCCCGCTCGAGCTCCGCGAGGAGCGCCGGCCGGTGATAGGCCCCTCGCCCCAGCATGACGCCGTCCAGTCCCGCCGCGAGATGCGCGCGCACCTCGCCCACCTCCGCCACGCCGCCATTGAGAACGACGGGCAGATCGCGATGGTCGCGCTTCAGGCGGTACACATAGTCGTACTTCAGCGGTGGAATTTCCCGATTCTCCTTGGGGGACAGCCCCGCGAGGATCGCGGCGCGCGCGTGCACGATGAGCGCCGCGACGCCCGCGCGCGCCACCACGGCGGCGAAGTCCGAGAAAAATTCGTAGTCGTCGCGCGCATCGACACCGATGCGGCACTTCACCGTGACGGGTAGCTGCGTGCTCTCGCGCATGCGCTCGACGCACTCGGCCACCAGCTTAGGCCGCAGCATGAGACAGGCACCGAAGGACCCGCTCTTCACCCGGTCGCTCGGACATCCCACGTTCAGGTTGATTTCGTCGAACCCGGCCGCCGCCCCGATACGCGCCGCCGCCGCGAGCTCGAGCGGATCGGCGCCGCCGAGCTGGAGCGCAACGGGATGCTCGGCCCGATCGTGCGCGAGCAGGCGAGCGGCATTGCCCCGCACGATCGCAGCGGACACGATCATCTCGGTATAGAGCAGCGCATGCGGCGTATACAGGCGATGCACATAGCGGCAATGGCGGTCGGTCCAATCCATCATCGGCGCGACGCATAGCCTTCGATCCAGGGTCTGGAGCGACTTTGGCGAATTCTCCAGATTCTCTAGCGGTTTCACTTGCACCTAGGCGTGCTCGGCGGCCTCGGCGTGCCCGAGCGGCCGGTGTGCAATGCGCTTGATCTTCGGGCGGCGCTTTTTGGAGGCCTCCCACAGCTCGCGAGCGATCTGCATGCCCATCCAGACCTCGGCGCTGGTGCCCAGCGCCTGTCCCAGGCGTATCGCGAGCTCGGCGGACACGGCAGCGCGGCCATTGACCACGCGCGACAGCGCGACACGCGAGACGCCGAGGCGCTCGGCGAACTCGGTCACCGTCATGCCACCATCGACGCGCAGCACGGTATCGGCAAGGACAACGCCGGGATGCGGCGGGTTTTGCATTCGAGTCATAGTCCCTCTCCAAAAATCGATTGATCCGGTAGTCCAGCAAGATCGCGCCGGCCGGCGGAAACTCAAGATCACGGAAGGCAATGTATCGCGTGGAGATACACGTAGCAAATGCCACATTGTGCGTTGCGTCATTCGTGGCATGCGCTACACTGTCGCCCTTTCCTCAAGGCAGCGGGCATGAAGCGGGAGACCATCGCAATACACGGGGGATTCGACTCGGACCCCGCCACCAAAGCGGTGGCCGTGCCCATCTACCAGACCGCCGCCTACACCTTCGACAGCGCCGCGCACGGCGCCGCGCTGTTCAATCTCGAGGTCGAGGGTTTCAGGTACACGCGCATCGCCAACCCCACCACCTCCGTGCTCGAGCAGCGCGTCGCGGAGCTCGAGGGGGGCGTGGCGGCGCTCAGCGTCGCCTCGGGACAGACGGCGCTTTATTACGCGGCACTCAACGTGACGCAGATGGGCCGCAATATCGTCTCCGTGCCGCAGCTCTACGGCACGACCTATACGCTGTTCGCGCATATCCTGCCGAGCCTCGGGGTCACGGTGCGATTCGCGACGTCGGACCAGGCCGCCGACATCGAGGCGCTGATCGACGAGAACACGCGCGCGATTTTCTGCGAGACCGTGGGCAATCCGGCCGGCAATGTCTGCGATCTCGAGGCGCTCGCGGACGTGGCGCATCGGCACGCCATGCCGCTCATCGTCGACAACACGGTGGCCACTCCCATCCTGGTGCGCCCGGTCGAGCACGGCGCGGACGTCGTCATCCATTCGCTCACGAAGTTCATGGGCGGGCCACGGCACGACGCTCGGCGGCATCGTCGTCGACTGCGGCACCTTTCCGTGGGCGAAGCATGCGGCACGCTTTCCGATGTTCACCCAGCCGGACGCGTCCTATCACGGGCTGGTGTACACCGAGCATTACGGCAAGGCCGCCTTCATCGGCCGCTGCCGCAGCGTCCACCAGCGCACCATGGGTGCCGTGCTCGCCCCGATGAACGCCTTCCTGCTGCTGCAAGGAATCGAGACGGTGGCGCTGCGCGTCGAGCGCCATGTGGAAAATGCACGCAGAGTCGCAGAGTTCCTGCGCGGCGATGCGCGCGTTGCGACGGTGAATTACGCCGGTTTCGCCGACAGTCCCTATCATGCGCTCGTGCAGAAATATCTGGGCGGCCAGGCGTGCTCGCTGCTTACTTTCGATGTCCGCGGAGGCCTATCCGCGGGCGTGCGTTTCTATGACGCCTTGAAGCTCTTCAAGAGGCTGGTCAATCTCGGCGATGCGAAATCGCTCGCCTGCCACCCCGCGTCCACGACCCATCGCCAGATGAGCCCGCAGGAGCAACTGGCGGCGGGCGTCGGCCCGGGGAGCATCCGCCTGAGCGTCGGGATCGAGCACATCGATGACATCCTCGCGGACTTAGATCAAGCGCTCGCCGCCGCCGCCGCCGCCGGCGCGCCTGCGGACATAGCACCCGGGGGATCAGGTGCCCGAGCATTCCTTACCTGGTGCCGTCGCCGCGCTGTTTCCGAGCGCCGCCGAGCGCGAGCGCCTCGACGACTGGCTCACCGCGGCTCTGATCGAGACGCTCGCCCGCGTGCGCCGCGGTCCGGTGACTCCGACCATTGTAATGGCGCGCTTTGCCGAGGAGCTCGCCGCGATGGACTTCGACGCGCCGCGGCCGCTCGAGCAGCTGCTCGAATGGACCCTCGAGCGCATGGAGCATGGAATCGTGCAAATGACGAATCCGCGCTACTTCGGCTTGTTCAATCCGGGCGCGAATTTTCCTTCGCAATGCGCCGACCGCATCGCGAGCGTCTTCAACCCGCAGCTGGCGAGCTCTGCCTCATCGCCCGTTCCGGTGGCGCTCGAAAGCCACGTGATCCGCGCCGTCGCGGCCCGCGCCGGCTTCGGCGCCGAGGCGACGGGTCATTTCGCCACGGGCGGTTCGGAGGCCAATTACACCGCCCTGGTATGCGCGCTCACCGCGGCCCACCCGCGCTTCGCGCACGAGGGAGCACGCACCTTCCCGGGCGCCCCGGTGTTCTACACCTCGCGTGAATGCCATATCGCCTGGCTCAAGGTGGCGCACCAGGCGGGAGTGGGACGCGATGCGCTGCGTCTCATCGCGACCGACGGCACGGGACGCATGGATCCGCAAGCGCTTGCAGCAGGTGATCCGCGCCGATCGCGCGGCAGGGGCCGTTCCGGTCATGCTGGTGGCGACCGCAGGCACGACCGGCGGCGGCATGATCGATCCGCTGCACGCCTGTGCGGACATCGCGCGGCGCGAGGGTCTTTGGTATCACGTCGACGCGGCCTGGGGCGGAGCGGCCATTGCGTCCGAGCGCATGCGCGGGCTGGTGGCGGGCATCGAGCGGGCCGACTCGGTGACGATCGACGCGCACAAATGGCTCGCAACGACCATGGGTTGCGCGATTTACATCACGACGCGCGGCCCCATCCTATCGGAGGCTTTTCACGCCTCCACGAGCTTCATGCCGTCGAGCGTCGCCGGCGTCGACCCCTACCTCAACAGCGTGCAATGGTCGCGCCGCTTCCTGGGGCTCCGCCTGTTTCTTTCGTTGGGCGCGGCCGGCTGGGCGGGACTCGGCGCGCACGTCGAGCGCAGCGTCGCGGTCATCGCGGACGTGCGCGAGCGGCTGACCGCGCTCGGCTGGACGGTTGCCAACGATTCTGCGCTCGCGGTGCTCGATGTGCTGCCGCCCGGAGCTCGCGACGTCCGCGCTCTGGTGCGGCGTGTGGTCGAGTCGGGACGTGCATGGGTCGCGCCGGCGACGTTCGAGGGCCGCGACGTGGTGAGGATTTGCGCGACCCACGGCGAGACCTCGCAGACGGACGTCGAGGAGCTGGTGGAGACGCTTATTGCCGCCGCAGGCTGAGTATTTTCTGCACCAGCGACTCGATGGAGCCCAGCGACTGGAAATTCTCCGGCGTGATGTCGGACTGCGGAATGGCGATGTCGAACTCCACTTCGACGGCGAGCATCAGATTGACCATTTTCAGCGAGGTCACGCCGAGGTCGCTCAGCTGCGTATCGAGCGGGAACGGGCTCGGAAACACCGTCGCGGAACCGCTAACCTGCTTGACCAGCGCGATCAAACGGTCGGACACTTCCTCCGGACGTACTTCCACCCGCTAAGCCTCCAAAGTCGATATTTTTGATGATACCGTGTAGCAGCAACGCCGTCGAAGCTTGACATATCTCCGCCGGAGCGCGGTACTGTGTCACCAAGTCGCCAAATTCCCATTAACTTTATCTGGTCGACGTCGGCACCTCTGACACATAATGTCCGCCCCACTTCCTCAACGAGCCGAGATATGGAAGCCCAACGAGCCGCAAATTCCGGTGTGCAGATTTTGAACGCTAGCGGCACGAGCTACGGCGCCCGCGCGCGGCTCGCATCGGAGGCTGCTCTCGTGCATGCGCCGTCGGTCGATGCGGCCGCCCGCTTTCCGAGCGAAGCGTTCGCCGAGATCAAAAAACAGCGTCTGCTCGGCGTGATGGTGCCGGAGGCTCTCGGCGGCGAGGGCGCAACGGTCGCCGAGCTCGCCGACGTGTGCTTCATCCTCGGCCAGGGGTGCGGCGTCGAGCGCGCTCATTTTCGCAATGCACCAAATAAAAATGGCCTGCATCATCCGCCACGCGAAGGGCAACGCCGCGCTCGAGCACATCCTGCGCGAGGTGGTAGCCGAGCAGTTGCTGCTCGCCTCCTCGACGACCGAAGGACAAGCCGGCGGCAACGTGCGCTCGAGCGAGGCCCCCGTCGAGCACGTCGGCGATGAAGTGACGCTCGAGCGCAAGGCTACGGTCATCTCCTATGCAATGGAGGCGGACGGCATCGTCACCACCGCACGTCGTGCGCCGGATGCGGCTGCCACCGACCAGGTGCTGCTGGTGCTCCTCAAGAAGAACTACACGTTGGAGCGGCTGCAGTCGTGGGATACCCTCGGCATGCGTGGGACGCACAGCGAGGGGTTCACTTTGCGCGCTCGCGCCCCCGCGCAGCAAATCCTCCCCGACCCTTACGAGAAGATCCACCCGCAAACCATGGTGCCGCACGCGCATTTGCTGTGGGGCTCGGTGTGGGCGGGAATCGCCGCAACCGCCACCGCCAAGGCGCAGGCGTTCGTGCGCAATGCCTTGCGCGCCTCCGGCGGACAAATGCCGCCGGGTGCCGCCCATTTCACCCAGGCCGCATCGTCCTTGCGGACGCTGCGCGGTGTGCTGAGCTCCGCGCTGCGCAGCTATCAGGCGGTGATGATGGACGAGAAGGCGCTCGGCTCCCTCGAATTTCAAACGATGATCACGCTCACCAAGGTGCAGGCCTCCGAGCTCGCGGCCGCGACGGTGCTCGCCGCGCTGCGCGCAGCCGGGTTGTCCGGCTACCGCAACGACAGCGAGTTCAGCATCGGCCGGCATCTGCGCGACATTCTCTCGGCCCCGCTCATGATCAACAACGACCGCATACTCGCCAATCTCGCGATGACTTCCGTCATGACCTCGCTCCCGACCTCGATCAGTGGTTAAAGAAGGCGGCCTGCCCATGAACGCACCCCACGCCGCCGTCTCGGCCTCGCCGAGCGAGGCTCCGCCGGGCGGCGATCCGCTCGCTCACATCGCCCCCGCGTTGTTCGTCTCGATGGGCGTCGACGGCGTCTACGCGCGCAGCGCGCTGTATGTGCGCATCTGCGAAGGCCTCGAGGCGTACATCACCAGCCTGCGCGAGCCCGGCGTCGAGCTCATGCGCTTCCCGCCCGTGATGAGTCGCAAGCAGCTCGAGAAGTCCGGATATCTCAAGAGCTTCCCCAACCTGCTCGGCTGCGTGTGCGCCCTGCACGGCACCGAGCCCGTCATCCGCGCGGCCGCCGACCGTCTCGAGCAGGGCGGAGATTGGACCGCGGCGTTGTCCGCATCGGATCTCGTGCTCTCGCCCGCGGCGTGCTACCCCGTCTACCCGATCGCCGCGGCGCGCGGTGCGCTGCCGCCCGGCGGATGGCAATTCGACATCGAGGCGGACGTGTTCCGGCACGAACCTTCGCGCAGCCTCGATCGGCTGCAGTCCTTTCGGATGCGCGAGTTCGTGAGGATCGGCTCGCCGCAGGAGATCGTCGCGTACCGCGAGCGTTGGCTGTCCCGCGCACCGCAAATCGCGGCCGATCTGTCGTTGCCGCACACCCTCGACGTCGCCAACGATCCGTTCTTCGGGCGCGTCGGGCAAATGATGGCGGTGAGCCAGCGGCAGCAAGCGCTGAAGTTCGAGTTGTTGATTCCGTATCACGCGGCTGCCGTGCCGACCGCCTGCATGAGCTTCAATTATCACCGCGAGCATTTCGGCGCGTGTGGAACATGAACGACGAACACGGCGAGCCGGCGCACACGAGCTGCGTGGCGTTCGGCATCGACCGGTTGGTGGTGGCTTTGTTTGCCAATCACGGCGTCGATCCGGCGCATCTGGCCCGCGGTCACCCGGCGCGCGCTCGGCATCTGAGCTCGAAGCCGGAGCGATCTTGCCGCTCGATCCGCGCGTCAAGCGATTCCTCGAAGTACTGGCCGCGGGGAACTCCGCCGGCTCGCTCGATCCGAGCGTCGCCGAGCGACGCGCACAACTCGCCGAGCTCATGAAGCTCGGCGGCCCCGCGCCGCCCATCGGTCGCATCGAGACGCTCTCGATGCCCGGCGCCGCGGGACCCTTGAACGCGCGCCTGTATTCGCCCGTCGAGGCTCGAGCCGGCTTGCTGCCGGGCATGCTTTATCTTGCATGGCGGGGGGCTCGTCGCGGGTAACCTCGACACGCACGCGATCATCGCGCAGTCGCTCGCGCACTTCGGGGCGTGCCGTGTGCTCGCCCTCGACTATCGCCTGGCGCCGGAGCACCCATTTCCCGCCGCGCTCGACGATGCATGCGCCGCCGTCAAGATTTTGCGCGCTCGCGCCGCCGACTACGGTATCGACGCGGCGCGGCTCGCCATCTGCGGCGACTCCGCCGGCGGCACGCTCGCCGCGGCGGCCTGTCAGGCCGCCGCGCGCGCGCAGGAACCGCCGCTCGCCCTGCAAGTGCTGCATCTGTCCAATTCTCGATTACAGCCGACGCTCGGGCTCCCGTGCCGAATTCGCGAGCGGCTATCTCCTCGATCAGGCGACCCTCGATCACGACCTGCGCCATTGCGTGCCCGGCGGCGCCGATGCGATGGACCCGCGCCTGTCGCCGCTGCGCGCGGCGGACCTGTCCGGCGTCCCGCGCACCATCATCCACACCGCGGAATTCGATCCGCTGCGGGATGAGGGCCGAGAATATTTCGAGCGTCTCGCCCACACCGGAATGGGCCTGTCCTATACTTGCCACGTGGGTATGATCCACCTGTTCTACGGACTGGGTGCCGTCATACCGTATGCCCGCACCGCTTTCGAATCGCATCGGGCGCGAGATCCGGGCGGCATTGGCTTAAGACTCGAGGAGTTCTGAGTGACGGAACGGGCCGCAGCAGAGCGCATCGTGCGGGAACTGCACCGGGCCCGCGTGAACGGCGACCTCGCCGGCATGTGCCGTCTGTTCGCGGACGACGGCCGCTTCGAGATCGCCGGGGCGAGCGCGGATAAGCCGATCGCGATCCGGGCGCAGGGCCTCGCCGAATTCAAGCCTTGGCTCGCGATGATGACCAAGGTCTTCCGCCTGAGCGATTACCACCTGATCTCGCTGGTCATCGAGGGCCCGCGGGTCGCCGCGCACTGGCGCGTGAACATTTTCTCCAAGGTCACCGGTGTGACCGTGCCGACCGAGCTCGTCGATCTCATGGAGCTGCGCGAACGATCGCATCCGCACTTACAACGAGTTCTTCGTTCCCCGCTAACGAGCCGTTCGTTCCTCGCTAAAGACCGAGCGAGAGCTGCGGCGAATCCGCCCGAGGGCGGCCGAAACTTCGAGGTATCGAGCTCGTAGCGCTCATCCGCGCGCGCGAAGCCCAGCTTGCGTTTTGCCAGGTCGAAACGCGCGCGCAGGAGCTCGGCATAGGCGCCGGTGCCTTTCATCCGGATCCCGAATTGCGAATCGTAGTCCTTCCCGCCCCGCGCCTGATTGATGAGCGACATCACATGCGCGGCACGATCCGGGTAATGGTCCTTGAGCCACTCGCGGAACAGGATCTTGAGCTCGTGCGGCAAGCGCAAGAGCACATACCCCGCCGAGCTCGCGCCCGCCTCGCACGCCCGCTCGAGGATAGCCTCCATCTCGTGATCCGTGATCGCCGGAATCACCGGCGCGACCAGCACTCCGGCGGGAACTCCCGCCTGCGCGAGCTCGCGGATCACACGCAGACGCGCGAGCGGCGAGGCCGTGCGCGGCTCGAGCGTGCGCTTGATGTCGTCGGAGAGCGAGGTGATGCTCAGCATGACGGAGACCAGGCGGTCCCTGGCAAGGTCGGTGAGCAAATCGAGGTCGCGCAAGATGAGCGCGCTCTTCGTGACGATGGTGACCGGGTGGCGACAGCGGGCGAGGACCGCGAGGATGCCGCGCGTCACTTCGAGCCTTTTCTCGAGCGGCTGGTAGCCGTCGGTGTTGATTCCGAGCGCGATCGGCTTGCAGACATAGGACCGCTTGGCAAGTTCGGCTTCGAGAATCTTGACCGCATCGGCCTTGTAGAAGAGCTTGGTCTCGAAATCGAGCCCGGGCGATAAGCCCGAGATAGGCGTGGGTCGGCCGCGCGAAGCAATACACGCACCCATGGCTGCAGCCGCGATAGGGATTGATCGATTGATCGAAGCCGACATCCGGCGAATCGTTCGTCGTAATCACCCCGCGGGCGCGATCCGGCAGCACCGTCTCGGCGACGCTGTCGGGCGTCGCGTCGCGATACCAGCCGTCATCGACTTGCTCGACCGACAGCGCATCGAAGCGGCCGGTCGGATTCGAGGCCGCGCCCCTGCCCTTGAACGTTTGATGACCGATGAATTTCGACGCCATGGACAAAACTCTACGCGGCCGCGGCGGCACGGTAAATCCAGTAGTCGCGCGACGACGACTACTGTATGGCGGGCGCGCGCCCGGACCTCAAGGCGCCCGCGCGCTTTCGGATTCGCCGGCGAGCCTGTCGGCGAGCCGCAGATCCGCAATGAGGGACTTGCGCAGCAAGCGGGCGTGCTCGCCCTGCGGTGCGCAAAATGGCGGAGGGATGGTAGCTCGCGATGATTCGCGCGCCCTGCCCGTGCCGCAACTCGGCCCCGCGCGCCGACGGCAATCGTCAAGGCGGCGCCGGTGAGCGCCCGCACGCGCGGTGCTGCCGAGGGCCACGATGGTCCCCGGAGCGATCTCCGTGATCTCCTGCTCGAGCCAGACGTTGCAGGCGTTGATCTCACGCAATCCGGGCTTCTTGTGCAGACGCCGTTTGCCGCGCGGCTCCCACTTGAAGTGCTTGACGGCATTGGTGACGTAGACGGATTTGCGATCGAGCCCCGCCTCCTCGATCGCCGCATCGAGCAAGCGCCCTGCCGGGCCGACGAACGGCTCGCCCCGACGGTCCTCCTCGTCGCCCGGCTGCTCACCCACCAGCATGATGGTGGCGTGGCGCGAGCCTTCTCCGTTCACCGCTCTGGGTGGCGCGCTTCCATAGATCGCACCGACGACAGTTGGCCGGCGCCTCTCCCGGTGCGGGCGGAGGCGCCTTTAGCAGACCCACGGACTATGCCGCTGCGAAATTATTCATCATGGGCGCGAATGCTAAGTTGGCGAGCGTCAACTGGGTGCCCGCGCCAGGGTCGTGACGCTGTCTCCGAAGTGGGCGGTCTCATGTAGGACGACGGATATTGACCGTAGGACGCCCGAGGACATTGGCAGGCGTCATACGCTCCTGCCCTCTTTTACGCCGGCCACCCACAATTGCCCCTTGCGATGTGCGATCGCTCTGCAGTACAGGAGTCGACAATGAAAATATTATTTAGCGCGATGGCGGCGGCAGGGTTGCTGGCGGGGTGCATCAGCAGCTCCAACCCGCCTCCTCCGCAGAAGACCACGGTGGTGGTCCCGCAAGGCTCGACGACGACGGTCGTGTGCCAGAACGGCAATCCGCCGCCCTGCGATTGAGGTGGGCCGCCTGCCTCTTGATTTTGCGGGCCTGATTCCAGGTCTGGGAGGCGAACAGCACGAGGTGCGTGTGCACCTTGAAGCCCGCGGACTGCAGCGCTTCGGCCGCCCAGGTATTGCAGGTGTGCAGCGCGGAGTATCGGGCCACCGCACTGTAATAGACGCTTCCCTCGTAGGGACCCTCGGCAACCGGCGCAATGTCGCCCGCGCCCCCCGCCAGCGCGCGACGCACGAACCCCTGTGCGGCCGCCGCCTGCGCGGCCGGCAAGGCGAACTCGAGCACGTGCGGGCCGCCGAAGGCCTGCGCGGGAGTATTCTCGATTGCGGTAACCAGGATCAGGCCGGGCCCCGGAAACAGCGCGCCCGCGAGCGCCGAAGTGCCCTTACTCTTGGACAGCAGGTAATGTCGATCGCCGAAGCCGAAGAACACATACTTCGCCTGCGGAAAGCGCCGCGCGACGAATGCGAGCGAGGGGTCCAGATCGCGCACGGCGAAACCCACATCGATATGCCAGCTGCGCCGCGCGAGATACATGACGACCTGCTCGGGCTCGGGCGGCACAGCGGCGGTGGGCGCGGCGGCCGCCGCACGTGCGCAGCCGCAGGCTCCGAATAAGGTCACCCCGAGAAGCGCGGCGCAGGCGAGCGCAGCCGGCGCGTGCCCGGGCGGCAACGGGCGCAGGGTCCTCAAACGAACGAGCCGTCGGACGGGGAAGCCGCGATGGGAAGCGTCGCGCAGACCTTGAACCCCGCGCCAGGCGCGCTCGACAGCACGAGAGAGCCGCCGAAAGCCGCGGTGCGCTCGCGCATTCCGATGAGACCTAGCCCGCAGCCGGGGACGCCGAGGTCGGCGCCGCGTCCGTCATCGCTAATCGTCGCCTCGATACATTCCGACGTCTCTCCGGCGCGCAGCGCGGCGATGCGGATGTCGACGCGCTGCGCCTGCGCATGACGCGCGATGTTGGTCAGCGACTCCTGCACCAGACGGAAAAGCGCAAGAGCGCGCACTGCGTCCAATCTCGACAGGTCGCATTCGAGCCCCAAGTGGATGCGAGCCGACGGCAAGCGGTGGCGCCAGTCGCCCACGCAATGCTCGAGCGCAGCGGCGACGCCGAGCTCGTCGAAGGCCACCGGCCGCAGCTGACGGATCAACCCGGCCACCACGGCGTACACCCGGTCGATATTCTCGATCATCGCCGAGGTGGCCGTCCGCGCGGCATCCTCCGCCGGCGGAATGGCCTCGCGCACCGCCACGGCATCGAGCTTGATCGCATTGAGGGTCTGGCCGAGTTCATCGTGCAGATCGCGGGCCAGCGCCTTGCGCTCATGCTCTTGGCTGTCGACGTACTGCTGCGCCAGGCGCTGGTTCTCGGCGAGCGCCTCCGCCAGCCTGGCCTCAGTCGCGCGTCGCAAGTCGAGCTCCCGGCTCGCCTCGAGATAGCGCCGCCTCGAGAACCAGATCAAACAAGCTGCGATCACGAGCAGTATTCCCGGCAGCTCGTCGACCTGAAGATTTTCATGCCGGCGCATCCAGCCGACCATCGTCTCGCTCAGATTCAACCGCACGCAGGTGACGGCGGCCGCGAGCGAAATGACTACGATGGCGAGTGCATCGCGCCGCGCGTTGCTTTTGCCTGTAATCGACTTCCGCGAGCTCCTCGGCATGTCGCCTATGATGCCGCAAGCGCACACTTCGTGTCAGAGCCTTGAGGCAAGGCGCGGCGGAGAGTACCGTAACAGCGGGCTCAAGAGGGAGGTCGAGGTGAAACCAGGCGAAGAGCGCACGCGCGGTAGATATCGTACCCCGATGCATGTGCCGGGTTGGAGCGCCGCTGCCTTGACGCTCATGGCGGCCGGGTTGATTCCGAGTGTCCGCGCGGCGGCGCCCCCCGCGGCAAGTCCCGTGCCGACCGCGCAAGCCGAGTTCGGCGGACAATGCCCCGAGGCGCTCGCCGAGGGTCAGCACGTCATGACCGACTGTTCGGTGACCTGGAAGGACAAGGACGGCAAACTCTTTTGCTTCAGCACCCAGGCCGCAAAGACATCGTTCCTGTCGAACCCCACCGAGAAGCTCGAGCGGGCCCGCGAATTCATGGCGGCGAGCAATGTGGAGTCGACCGAGACCGCCATGCAATCATTCACCTCGAGCGATGCGGAAGCGCTGGTGCGCACCGCGATCGAGGCGAAGATGAAGGCGAACGCGGGCTTGTATCCGCTGGATGATGCGCGCAACGGCGATCAGCTGAAGCTCGCGTTCGACGACATCGATTTCACCCGGACCATCGACGGCTATGGTTTCTTTCCCGATGTGAAATTCCACGATCCTGCGGATCCGCGCAAGAAGTATCTGATCGACTTCTGGGTCGTGCCCGTCGCCGGGCAGCTCGCGATCGAGGAGACGCGCATCTACAAGGACCCGCTGCTGGTCGATGGACAATGGACCACCATGGCGCGCCAGCCCGTTCCCTGGTGGTGGATCCCCGCCTCCGAGCATCCGGGCCACCTCGCGACCAAACGCGGCTGGGAAGTCATGTCCGCCGTCGAGCAAAATGCCATGCGCGTGAGCGCTCGAAAATCACGGCGTGTTCAAGCTCAAGGACGACAAGACCGGCAAGGAGCTCGAGCTCGAGTTCGTCGACACGCACCAGCCGGTCCGACAGCTCGATGCGGACGGGCATTATTTCGCATGCACGGATTTTCGCGTAGTCGGCACCAAGAATGAGATTTACGACATCGATTTCTGGGTGACCGACAAGAACGGCACCATGAGTGTCGACCAGACGAAGGTGCACAAGGTGCCCGAGCTCAAGGATGGGCAGTGGGTGCAGGTGCCGCGCTACGAGTGGAAGGACCTCGGCACTTCCCACGTCGTTCCCTGAAGTGAGGCGCTGCCTTCTGGTGCGCGCTGAAGCCTTCTAGGGTGCCCTGAAGTACGGAAAGCTGGGGGTCGGTTGCGGCATGGCGATGTGAAAGCCCTGCGCAAAGGCGATGCCGAGCCGACCGAGCTCGGTAAGCACGGCCGCCGACTCCACCCGCTCCGCGATGGTCTGGATACCCATCGACTTGCCGACCTGGTTGATCGCTTCGACCATGCTGCGATCCACCGCATCGCGCGTCACGTTTTCGATGAACTGCCCGTCGATCTTCAAGTAATCGACCGGCAAGTTCTTCAGGTACATGAACGAGGACAGCCCGCTGCCGAAATCGTCGAGCGCGAAATGGCAACCGCGCGCCTTGAGCTCGCGCATGAAATGCGCGACGTTGCCGAGATTCGCGATGGCGGCCGTTTCGGTGATCTCGAAGCACATGGCTCCCGGGGCGAGGTCATGGGCGCTCAGCTGTGCAATCACATACTCGAGGAACCGCTCGTCGTTGAGCGAGGTGCCGGACAGATTGACCGCGATGGTGTAGGGCCTGATACCCGAGGCCGTGCGGTGCACGACGCGATCGAGCGCCTCGCGCACCACCCAGCGATCGATGGAGGGCATCACGTTGTAGCGTTCCGCCGCCGGGATGAACTCGGCCGGCGCGACCAGCGTGCCGCTCTCGTCGCGCAGGCGCAGCAGGAGCTCGAAGTGCTCAGGCTGGGCGATGCGCGCACCGATCGGCACGATCGGCTGGTAGAAAAGCTCGAAGCGTCCCTCATCGCACGCCCGCGTGAGCCGCGACACCCAGTGCATCTCGCGATGCCGCTCGGGCACATTGTCCGGCTTATAGAGCTGCACGCGGTTGCGGCCCTGATCCTTCGCGGCATAGCACGCGACGTCGGCGGCGCTCATCACGCTCGCGACCGTCGGCGTATCCGAGGTGATTTCCACGATGCCAATGCTCACGCCCACCGCCAGCACGCCACCTTGCCAGATGAAGCGGTAATCGCGGATCGCCTGACGCAGCGTATCGGCGATGCGCAGCGCCTGCTCGAGCGAGCAATCGGCGAGCAGAACCCCGAACTCGTCGCCGCCGAGCCGGGCGAGCGCATCGCCCGCGCGCACGCGCGACTGCAACACCCCGGTGATCTGCCGCAGCAACTGATCCCCCGCGGGGTGCCCGCAGGTGTCGTTGACCAGTTTGAACTGATCGAGATCGAGATATAGGAGCACCTGCCGGCAGGCGGCGTCTTGACGCACACTCTCGACCGCACGGGTCAAGCGGTTCTCGAATTCACGCCGGTTGATCAGGCCGGTGAGCGCGTCGTGGCTCGCTTGATAGTGCAGCGCCCGATGCATACGCCGCTCTTTGCTCACGTCGTGGAACACCATGACGGCGCCGATCAAGTTTCCCGCGCGATCGCGTATCGGCGAGGCGGAGTCCTGGATGGCAATCACCTGGCCGCGCCGCGTCACGAGCACCGTATGCTCGGCGAGTCCCAGCATCTGGCCTTCGCGCAGGCAGCGCACGATGGGGCTCTCGGACGCCTCCCGGGTGGTTTCGTCCACCACGGTCAAGATATTGCCTATGAGCTGCGACTGCGCCTCGCGGTTCTCCCATCCCGTCAAGCTCTCCGCGACCGGGTTCATGTAGTCGATGCGGCCTTCGGAATCGGTGGTGATGACCGCATCGCCGATCGACTGCAGCGTGACCTGCGCGCGTTCCTTTGCCTGGAATACCGCCGTCTCCGCCTTCTTGCGCGCCGTAATGTCGGCGATCGCTCCCTCGAATCCGATCAGGCGGCCCTCCTTGTCGCGCACCGCGCGGCCGTTGTCGACCACCACGAGCATGCTGCCGTCCTTGCGGCGCAAGACGTATTCCTCGTCGCGCACCTCGCTGTCGCTCTCCATGCGCCGCACATAGGTGTCTCGATCGCTCGGATACCAGTAGAGCGATCCCGCCGAGAGCTCATACAGCTCCTCCGCCGAGGAATAGCCGAGCATCTGCACGAAGGCCGGATTGACCACCAGCAGACGGCCGTCCCGCGTCGTGCGATACACCCCGTCCATGACGCTCTCGAACAAGCTGCGGAACTTGGCCTCGCTTTCCCGCAGGGCATCCTCGCTGCGCCGCCGCTCGATCGCAATGCCGGCGATCTGACCCATGCGCGACATGAGATCCTGATCGCGCGGCGACGGCAGCCCGGGCTGGCAGCGGTATAGCGCGATCGTGCCGACGACCTGGCGGCCGTCCGAGGCGTGGATGGGCGCCGACCAGGCGCTGCGTAGCCCCGCCTGACGCGCGGCCTCGCGGCGATATTCCCAGAAAGCATCTGTCTCGATGTCGGCGACGGTGATGGGACGCGAGAGGTATACGGCCGCCGAACACGAGCCGAAGCGGATCCCCACCGGGGAGAGGTCCATTGCCGTGACGAACTCCCGCGGCAGGCTCGGCGCAACGCCATAGCTCAAGGCCTGGCGCTCCTCATCGAGCAGACTGATGCCGCAGAAGCCCGCGGTCATGACGCGCTCGATCGCCTCGCAGATCGCACCGAGCGCGGCGGGCAACGGCGCATTCGCCGCGATTTTCTCGAAGACACGGCGCTCGCCGGCCGCGATCGCCTCGTTGCGTTTGCGCTCGGTGATGTCGGTGATGCTCGCGCGGATCAGGCGGCGATTCGAGCTTGGCAAGCGCACGAAACGCACCTCGCACGGCATCACGTGGCCCGCGGAGTCGCAATGCACCCATTCGAACACCGGCGCGTCGCCTGCGAGAGCGCCGTCGATGAAGCCGCGCGAGAGGCCGAACGACGGCGTCCCGTCGGGCTGCATGGGCGGGGTGATTTTTTCGGGGCCGCAGGCGAGCAAATTGGCCCGATCCATCCTGAAGAATCGGCAGGCATTGTCGTTGACGTCGACGAACTTGCCGCGATCGACGTCGAACACCACGATCACTTCCGGCGCATGCTCGACCAACGTTCGGTAGCGCGCCTCACTCTCGCGCATGGATTGCTCGGCGAGATGCCGCTCGGTGATGTCGCGGATGCAGACGATATAGCCGTCGCGCCGGTCGAGCGGCGCCTTGCTCACGGCGATCTCTAGAGCGACCCGCATCCGGTCCTTGGTCAGACCCCAGGCATGATGCGCCGCGAGATCGACATGGGTATCGTCGATCTTAGCGGCGCAGTGCTCGAGAAACTCGACGGTACTCCGGGGCGCGAGCTCGGGCAGCAGGTAGCTCAAGGTGCGGCCGTAAATCTCGGCGAGAACGTAGCCGAATATGCGCTCGCCGGTCGGATTGCACGTCTCGATGTGACCGCTTTCGTCGACCGTGAGGATTGCATCCTTCACGTTGTCGAGAATGGCCTGCAGGTGCGAGGCGGTCTCCTCGCGTATCTCCCGGGTCAGGGCCTGCGCCTCGTCCGACATGAGCCGCATGGAGCGCACGATCCCGCGGCGCTCCGCGTCGATGCGATCGTAGTGGTCGCTCACGCTCTTCAGGAGCGCGCGCACATTGAGCTCGCCGCCGGCGCCGTGCGCCTCGGCTAACTGTCGTTCGAGCAAGCGGTTAAGACCGGCCTCCGTGGGCGCTTCTTCGCTTAAACGGGCGGCCGCGATATCGCGTGACAAGTTAAAGAGATCTCCCGCGCACAATCGACCGCGCCCGCGAGCCTCATGCGCGCCGGCACCTTCAAGGTCTGAATGTTAGGGGGATGGCGCGCCAAAGACGTGACGCGCGTCTCGGTTCACCCAATAATCGGTTAACTCGGCCGGGCACCGGGCGCGGGCACGAGTACCGGGCGCAGGTACCGCCGTCAACTCTCCTCGGCGGTCTCCCGCTCGGAGCGCTTGCGGTCGGTTGCGCGCAGGTTCCGCTTGCGCAGGCGGATGGATCCCGGCGTGATCTCGATGAGCTCGTCGTCGTCGATGAACTCCATGGCCTGCTCGAGGGAGAAGCGGATGGGGGGCGTCAGCACGACGTTCTCGTCCTTGCCCGCGGCGCGCATATTGGTCAATTTCTTGCCCTTGAGGGGGTTCACCACCAGATCGTTGTCGCGGCTGTGCAAGCCGATGATCATCCCCTCGTACACCTCCTCGCCGGGGCCGATGCACAGCCGCCCGCGCTCCTGCAGGGTGAACAGTGAATAGGCGAGCGCGGGCCCCTGCCCGTTCGCGATCAACACACCCTGCGGCCGCTGCCCGAGCTCGCGGGGCACGACCGGCCCGTAGTGGTCGAACACGTGGTGCAAGAGACCCGTGCCGCGGGTCATGGTGCGAAATTCGGTCTGGAAGCCGATCAAGCCGCGCGAGGGAATCATGTAATCGAGGCGCACCCGGCCGCGCCCGTCCGACTGCATGTCCTTGAGCTCGGCGCCGCGGCTGCCGAGCGCCGTCATGATGTCGCCCTGCGCATCGTTGTCCGCATCGACGGTGACCTGCTCGTACGGCTCGTGTGCGACGCCGTCGATCTGCTTTATGACCACGCGGGGTCGTGAGACGGCGAGCTCGTAGCCCTCGCGGCGCATGTTCTCGAGCAGCACGCCCAAGTGCAGCTCACCGCGGCCGTACACGACGAACTTGTCCGGGTCGGCCGTAGGCTCGACGCGCAATGCAACGTTGTGAATGGACTCGCGCTCCAGGCGCTCGCGAATCTGGCGGCTGGTGACGAATTTGCCGTCGCGCCCCAAGAACGGCGAGGTGTTGACCTCGAAGGTCATGCTGATCGTCGGCTCATCCACCGTAAGACTCGGCAGCGGCTCGACATGCGCGGGGTCGCACAAGGTATCGGAGACCTTGGGTTCCGGTATGCCCGCGAAGGCGACGATGTCCCCAGCTCCCGCCGACTCCACCTCGACACGAGTGAGGCCGTGGAATCCGAGGATCTGGGTGATTCGCTCCGCACGCTGCTTGCCATCCCGCGCCACCACGGTCACGGGCATCCCGCGCCGCAAGGTGCCGCGCTTGATGCGGCCGATGCCGATGGCGCCCACATAGCTCGAGTAATCGAGCAAGGTCACCTGCAGCTGCAGCGGACCGGCCTCATCGACGTCCGGCGGCGGACAGTGCTCGACGATGGTCTTGAAGAGCGGCTGCATGTCGCCATCGCGCACCGTCGGCTCGAGACCCGCGAAGCCGCGCAGAGCCGATGCATAGACCACGGGGAAATCCAGCTGCGCGTCCGTGGCGCCTAAGCGATCGAACAGGTCGAAGGTCTGGTCCAGCACCCATCCCGGACGCGCCTCGTCGCGGTCGATCTTGTTGATGACCACGATGGGCGAGAGACCGTGCTTGAATGCTTTCTGCGTGACGAATCGAGTCTGGGGCATCGGGCCGTCGACGGCGTCCACCAGCAACAGCACGCAGTCGACCATGGCGAGCACCCGCTCGACCTCCCCGCCGAAGTCCGCGTGTCCCGGGGTATCGACGATGTTGATGCGGTAATCACCCCAGGTGATCGCCGTGTTCTTGGCAAGAATGGTAATGCCGCGCTCGCGCTCGAGCACATTCGAGTCCATCACCCGCTCCTGCAGGTCCTTACGGGCGTCGAGCGTGCCCGACTGGCGCAAGAGCTGGTCGACCAAGGTGGTCTTTCCATGGTCGACGTGCGCGATGATGGCAATGTTGCGAAGTTGAGAAGTCACGGGAACCTCGAGACGAAACCGGCCATTGTAGGCTGAATGGGACCGATTCGCTCGGGTTCAACCGTCGTTTTGCGTCCACGGCCGCGATTTCCTTTTAAGATCCGCGATGTGCCACGCCGGCCGGCTGCGCGCCAGGTCCCTCGCCGGGGGGTGCCGAGCCGCCGGCGCCGGCGTTGCCGACCAGAATGGGCACTGAGAAGACGTGCGAATCCGAAGTCTGGTCGTGCAGCAGGCTCACGGACAAGGTCAGCAAGTAAAATCCCTCGGACGTCGGCGTCACTTTGATGCTGTGCCGGTAGACCTGGGCCGCCTCGATCGCGGGAAACTCGAAGTCGACGGGGTCGATCTTCAGACCGTCCGAGCCGGTCACCGCGACCGTGACAGACCGGGCGGCCGTCTGCGGCAGGAGCGCAATCGCGACCTCGAAGGGCTGTCCCTGGACGGGGCGCTCGAGCAGATCGAACTTGAGCTCGATGGGGGCTTGGGCCTTGCCCTGCACCACCGCCTCGACCATGTCGGCGGTCGATTGCTGCGGGTTCGGCCCCTGATTCGATACGACTGCTGGCTGGGCCCCGGCCTGCGGCTTGGCCGGGGGCGCCGGCGCATTGCCTGGATGCCGGTGGCAGGCCGCCAAGCCGGTGATCGCAAAAAGGATGATGACTCGCAGCTTCATGGAGGCCCTATGATCGCGAAGTCGCATGATCCAGAAATAGGATGCGGTTCACAACTCGAGCGCTGGCTCGAGGACGGCGGCGAGTTGCTCATCGAGCGAGCGGTAGTGCTGCTCCCAGTAACGCGGCTCCGCAAACCAAGGAAATGCCCGCGGGAATGCCGGATCGTCCCAGCGCCGCGCCAACCAGGCGGAGTAATGGATCATGCGCAATGCCCGCAGCGACTCGATCAATGCGAGCTCGCGACGGTCGAAAGGCAGGAACTGCTCGTATCCCTCGAGCACATCGGTGAGCTGCGCCCGCATCTCCGCGGGGCTCCCCGCGAGCAGCATCCAGAGATCCTGAATCGCCGGTCCGGTCACGCAGTCATCGAGATCGACGAAGTGCGGACCTTGTTCGGTCCACAGGATGTTGCCCCGATGGCAGTCTCCCAGGATGCGACCGAGCACCGCTCCCCGCCAGTTGCGGGTTCGCCGGCCGACCTCCCGCAGCAGCTCAGCGGTGACCGCCTCGTACTTCGGCGCGAGATAATCAGGCAGCCAGCCGCCGTCGAGCACGAAATCACGGGACTTGATGCCGAGCTCCTCGACGTCGAGACGGGCGCGGTGGCGGAACGGCGCACTGCGCCCGACCGCGTGGATTCTGCCCAGAAACCTGCCTACCCAAGCCCGCTCGTCCGTCGTGCCGAGCTCCGGCCATCGTCCGCCGCGTCGCGGGAACACGGCATAGCGAAACCCGCGGTGGAAGTGCAGCATCTCGCCCTCGCGGCCCAAGGGAGCGACCACCGGAATCTCCTGCGCAGCGAGCTCGGCCGCGAAGGCGTGCTCTTCGCGGATGGCCGCATCGTCCCAGCGCCCGGGACGGTAGAACTTTGCGACCACCGGCGAGCCGTCCTCGATGCCGATCTGGTAGACCCGGTTCTCGTAACTGTTGAGCTCCAGGATGCGTCCGTCGCAGCGAAATCCCACGGCCTCGAGCGCATCGAGAACCGCTTCGGGAGACAGCTGCGCGTAAGGTGCTTGGATGCTCATCTCGGGAATTCTACGCGCAGAGGAGCCGCTCCCGCGGGTGAGCCTTACGATAGAATGCGCCCCATGCGATTGCCCCGTCCCAGGTCCTTAAGCGGCCTCATGCTGATCGGCTTCACCATCGTGGCCGCGCCGCTCCTATTCGCGATCGTGAACGCGGCCGTGCAGATGAATCGCTTGTCGAACCGCAGCGAGCAGCTGGTGAAGCACGGCATCCAGGGCAGCAGCAACAATCAGCGCATGTTCGTCGAGATCGCCGCACTCGAGCGCACCGCGCGGCTTTATCAAATCCTGCCGGGCAACGAATTGCTGGAGGCCTATGCGCGCAATCAGGAGCGGCTCGAAACCACGCTGAACGAGCTCCTCACCCTGCCGCTCACCGAGCAGACCCAGGCCGATATTCGCGCCCTCGAGGCAGAGGCCGAGCGGCGCGCCGCCGAGCTGCGCTCCGCGCCGGCGAACTCGCCACGCATGGCCGAACTCGTGAACTCCTATCCGCAGATGTCCGATGTCGCCTCCAAGATCTCCAATCTCGTGAGCGGGCAGATCGATCACGAGCTGAGCGCGCTGCAGGAGGCGACGCAGCTCGCCCAGCAAAACCTGTTCTGGCAGACGCTGCTGCTCGTGCCCATGACCCTCGCGGTGGTGGGCGTGTTCACGTATCTCTTCGGCCGTCCGATCCGCGCCATCGACCGCTCCATCAACGAGCTCGGCCGCGGCACTTTCTCGAGGCCGATCGCCATTCGCGGCCCGGCGGACCTGGAGCGGCTCGCGGCTCAGCTCGAGTGGCTGCGGGTGCGCCTGCTCGAGCTCGCGCAAGAGAAGAATCGATTCTTGCGACACATGTCGCATGAACTGAAGACGCCACTGGCGAATATTCGGGAGGGCACCGAACTCCTGATGGATGGGGCAGTCGGTGAGCTGCAAAGCGCTCAAAGGGAGGTCACGGCGATATTGCGCGAGAACGGAATGAAACTGCAGCGCCTGATCGAGAACTTGCTGTCCTTCAGCGCGTGGCAGGCGAAGAGCGTGGGTCTGGAGGTTTCGGAGTTCAAGCTCCGGCCTCTGATCAAGTCGGTCCTGGAGAACCAGCAGCTCACGCTGGTGGCGCAGCGGGTGCGCCTCGACGTGCAGGTCGAGGACCTCACCCCGCTCGCGGATCGCGCCAAGGTGCGCCTCATTCTCGACAATCTGCTCTCGAATGCGATCAAGTTCACACCGCGCGGGGGCAACATCTCGATTCACGCCCGCCGCGAGCGCGAACAGCTCGTCATCGATGTCATCGACTCGGGTCCGGGCATCCCGCCGGACGAGCGCAACCGGATATTCGAGGCGTTTTATCAGGGCAAGACGCCGCAGGGAGGACACGTCAAGGGCACCGGAATCGGCTTGTCGGTCGTCACTGAGTTCGTCAATGCGCACGGCGGGAGCATCGAGATCCTCGAAGCCGCCGCGGGCGGCGCGCATTTCCGTGTCCGTCTGCCGCTGCGCCACTCCGCGCCCGCCTCACGTGAAAAGGCTCATGCTGCATAAGCGATTGATCGCAGCCGCGTGCCTTTCCGTGTTCGGCACCCTGGGGGGTTGCGCCCTGACGGGCGGCGCCGGATCGGACGCCAAGAATCAGGCCCCGCCTCAACCCGAGGGCCAGCCGAAGGCAAGCGGCACCGTCGAACCGTTGCTCGAGATGATGACGGCTCTGCCGCAGGGCGATCCGGCGCGCCAAGCCGAGCTATTTCAGTCGGCGAAAGACGCCGCGTCGCTCTCGCCGACCACGACGAACCGGCTGAGATATGCCCTGGCGCTGGCCGTTCCCGGTCACAGCGGCTCCGATCCCGTCGCAGCCCAGCGACAGTTGGCGGAATTGTTAGCCAGGCCCGAGACTTTGCTGCCCGACGAGCGCTTACTGGCCATGGAGGAGCTGCAAGACGTCGATCAGCGGCTGGTACTGCAAGCCGAGAACAAGCGCTTGCGAGACGAGGACTCGCAGAATTCGCGGGACAAGCTGCAGGCGCTCAACAAGCGTCTGGCGGCGGAGTCGGATGAGAACGCCCGGTTGCGCAAGGCCCTGGACGAGGCGCGAGCGAAGCTCGATGCCGTCACGCACATCGAGCGCTCCATCAACGATCGTGGCACCACCGAACCGCATACTCCTTGAATGAAGCAGCCCCCGGAGAAACTTCCCTTGACCTCATACTCGCTCGCTCCGACGACACCGCTTGCCTCCACGACGCCTTTGGGATTCGGCATTCAACCGTCCAGCCGCGAAAGCGCCTCGCTGCAGAAGCGCCGCGCAAGGATTCTGGTGGTGGACGATGATCCGGGGTTGCTGCGCCTCCTGACCATCCGGCTGCGCGCCGAGAACTACGAAGTCGAGGCCGTCGAGAGCGCGGCCGCGGCGCTCGCCGCATGCACGCGCTTCCGTCCGGATCTCGTGATCACGGACCTGCGCATGGATCAGATGGACGGGATCGGCTTATTGAAGGAATTGCAGAGTCGTTGGCCGGGTCTCAAGGTCATCATTCTGACGGCGCACGGTACGATTCCCGATGCCGTGCACGCCACGCAAAGCGGCGCTTTCGGCTTCCTGACCAAGCCCGTCGACAAGCAGGATCTGCTGGATCACGTGCAAAGGGCGCTCAAAGTCTCGGGGTTCGCGCACGTCGATGAGGACTGGCGCGCCGCGATCATCACGCGCAGCCAGCTGATGGAAGACAAGCTGGCGCAGGCGAACATGGTGGCAGGCACCGACGCACGGGTGCTCATCACGGGCGACAGCGGCACCGGCAAGGAGTTGATCGCGCGCGCCATTCACGAGGCGAGCCCGCGCCGTAACAAGCCATTCGCGGTCGTCAATTGCAGCGCCACCGCCGAGGACTTGCTCGAGTCCGAGCTGTTCGGTCACGAGAAGGGCGCGTTTCCGGCCGCCACCCGTGCGCAGAAAGGCCTGTTCGAGACGCTCGACGGAGGCACCTTGCTGCTCGACGAAGTGGGCGACATGCCGATGCGACTGCAAGTGCGACTGCTGCGCGTCCTGCAGGAGAACCAGATTCGTCCCATCGGCAGCGCCGAAGCAGTCGCCATCGACGTGCGGGTCATTTCGGCCACGCGTGTCGACCTGCAGCAGCTGATGGTCGCGGGGCAGTTCCGCGAGGATCTGTACTACCGCTTGAACGTGGTGCACATCGAGGTGCCTGCGCTCGGTCGCCGGCGCGAGGACATACCGCTCCTGGTCGCGCATTTCCTCGAGCAGATTGCCAAGGAGACCGGGCAGCGCAAGATCTACGCCCCCGAGGCCGTCGAGCTGCTCGCCACCGCCGAGTGGCCGGGCAACGTGCGCCAGCTCTACAACGTCGTCAGGCAGAACGTGGCTCTGTCACAAGGCGCGATCATCACCGCGGAGCTGGTCCAGCAATGCCTCGGCGGCAACCCGACGCGGCTGCCCTCCTTCGATGAGGCGCGCGATGAGTTCACGCGCAACTACCTCTCGCAGATTCTGCAGATCACGACGGGAAACGTGAGCCAGGCAGCACGGCTCGCTAAGCGCAACCGCACGGATTTCTACAAGCTCTTGTCCCGTCACCAGCTGCAGCCGGACGATTTCAAGAAGTCCTGATCAGGCGTAGAACTCGGCGATCGCGGCAACGACGGCGCCCAACTGTTCGCGCGACAGTTCCGGGTAGACCGGCAGCGCAAGCGTCTCCGCGGCGGCACGCTCCGAATGCGGAAAATCACCGCGCGCATGGCCGAGGTAAGCGAAACATTCCTGCAGGTGCAGCGGCACCGGGTAGTAGATCTCGGTGCCGATGTGCCGCTCGGTCAAGAATGCGCGCAGCGCATCACGGCGCTCCGCCCGCACCACGTATTGGTTGTAGATATGACGTCCACGCGCGAGTTTTTTCGGCGCCGTGATCCGCGCAGCGAGCGAAGCCTCCGCGAAGGCCTTGTCGTAGAACGCCGCATTGCGCTGCCGCCCCTGCGTCCAGCCATCGAGGTATTTGAGCTTGACGCGCAGCACCGCCGCCTGCAGCTCGTCGATGCGGAAGTTGCCGCCGATGAGCGCGTGATAATACTTCGGTTGGCCGCCGTGCACCCGCAGCACGCGCATGCGTTCCGCCAAGGCTGGGTCCTGAGTGGTGCAGAGGCCCGCGTCTCCGAAGGCGCCGAGGTTCTTGCTGGGGAAGAAGGAAAAGCAACCGATGTCGCCGCGCGATCCCACCCGCGCACCGTCCGCCGTTTCGGTTCCGATGGCCTGCGCCGCGTCCTCGATGACCGCAAGATCATACCGGCGCGCCAATGCGCTCAGCGCGTCCATGTCGGCCGCCTGCCCGTACAGGTGCACGGGCATGAGGGCTCGTACTCGAGCGCCCGTGGCGCGGCGTACGAGTCCCCCGCCGCCGGCCACGCACGCTTCGTCGATGAAACTTTGCACCGCAGAGGGCGATAAGTTAAATGTACCTGGCTCGATGTCGCAGAATGCGGGCCGCGCCCCGGTGCGGGCGATCGTGCCCGCCGTCGCGAAGAAGGTGAACGGCGAAGTGATGACCTCATCGCCCGCCCCGATGCCGAGCGCCATGAGCGCGAGCAGCAGCGCATCGGTGCCCGAAGACACTCCGACCGCGTGCGCCGCGCCACAGTATTCAGCGACTTGCGCCTCGAATGCGCGCACGTTCTCGCCCAGGATGAAGTGTTGGCTCGCGCATACACCTTCGATGGCCGCGAGCACTTCAGAACGGAATTGCGCGTACTGCGCCTTAAGATCGAGTAATGGAACGTGGATCATCGTCCACTAGAATAGCATTCCCTCATCGGGCATTTAACATCTGTCATGCCGGCTTTACACACTGGTCGATGGAATTGGCCGATAATATGGAATAGCTTTGTCGCGTTTTAGCGACGGCCGATTTGCGGAATACATGACCCAACCCGTTCAGTTCAGGCAGAGCCTTCTGATCGCCACCATGATGGCAGCGCAGGCCATATTGCCTGCATTCGTCGCCGTCGCCTCGCTGTACGCCACGATCTTTGCATTTAACAGCGGCTTCGATCCGTTATCGTCCGGCATCGCTGTGGTGGCCGTCGTGTGCCTGGTGCTGGTCCAGCCGCCGCGCGAAGTCACCACCCAGCTCACCTCGCCGCGTGTCTCCGCCGTCGTCGATGTGATATTCCGCTGGGCGCTGATCCTCGCGGCCCTACTCGGCATCGCCTATGTGACCAAGTCGCCCTTGCAGGTGTATCCGCGGCGCGTATTTCTGACCTGGGCGGCGATCACGCCTGCCGTGCTCATCGTCTCGACCCTCGCCATGCAGGAATTCATGAGACGCTTTCTCATGAACGCGTTCGATGCGCGCAGCGCCGTGGTTGCCGGCTACAACTCCTCGAGCCTGGAGCTGTGCCGGCGTCTGCTGAAAAACCCGGGCATGCGACTCGAGGTCACCGGCTTCTTCGACGACCGCAGCACCGACCGTCTGGCCATGGAGTGCGAGGCACCGCTCCTCGGACCGCTCGCGGCCTTGGGCCCGTACGTGCGCACGCATCGCACCGACGTGATCTTCATCGCGCTGCCCATCCGGCACCTCCAGCGCGTCATGGACCTGCTCGACGACCTGCGCGACACCACGGCGTCGATCTACTACGTGCCCGATATCTTCGTGTTCGACCTGATCCAGGCGCGCTCGGGCGAGATCCAGGGCATTCCGGTCGTCGCGATGTGCGAGACGCCCTTCTACGGCTATCGCGGCGTCGCCAAGCGGCTCACCGACATCGTGCTCTCCGTAGCCATCCTGCTGCTGCTGCTGCCTCTGCTTGCGCTCATCGCGGTGCTGGTCAAGTGGTCCTCTCCGGGCCCGGTCATTTTCAAGCAGCGCCGCTACGGGCTCGACGGACGCGAGATCGCCGTCTACAAATTCCGCACCATGAGTGTGACCGAGGACGGCACCACCATCCGCCAGGCCTCGAGGTCGGACGGGCGGATCACCCCGGTGGGCGCGCTCTTGCGCCGCTCCTCGCTCGATGAGCTGCCGCAGCTCATCAACGTGCTGCAGGGACGCATGAGCCTGGTGGGGCCGCGGCCGCACGCGGTCGCGCACAACGAGGAATATCGCAAGCTCATCAAGGGCTACATGATCCGGCACAAGGTGCTGCCGGGCATTACCGGACTTGCGCAGGTCAACGGCTGCCGCGGCGAGACCGCGAAGCTCGAGGAGATGGAGGCGCGCGTGAATTTCGATCTCGACTATCTGCGCCACTGGTCGCCGATGCTCGACATCAAGATCATCTTGCTCACCGTCGTCAAGCTGTTCCGCGACGACAAAGCCTATTAGCGCTGCGCGCTCAGACACACGCCCGCGGACACGAACCCTTCATGAAACCGGTACGATCCCCGCAGCAGCTCGGCTGCGCCGGCACGCTCGAATAGCGCAATCGGGCGCACCGCCCGCACACTGAACGCACCATGGCCTTGACCCCATGCAAGCACCGTCACGGACAAGTCGCTGAAGCCCAGGCGCTCGCGCACCAGCGGATATTGGCATTTGTAGAACGCTTCCTTGGCGGAGAACAGCAAGGTGACGGCCGCCGCCCGCTCGCCTGCCGGCAAGGCACGGATCCACGCACTTTCATCCGCAACGCATATCGTTTGCCACAGCTCCGGCTTGACCGCGCCGCAGAGCTCCGTATCGACTCCGACCGCCGCCAGGCGCGAACTCTCGGCCACCACCGCGGCACAAAGCCCGGCCGTATGGGTGATGCTGCCGACCACGCCGGACGGCCACACGGGTTGTCGATCGTGCGCGACGGGAATCGGGACATCGACGCGGCCAAGCTCGGCGAGGGCGCGCCGCGCGCACTGGCGCCCGGCCGCAAACTCTTGAATGCGCTTCGGCACGGCGCGCTCGACGCTGCGCGCCTCCTCGGGCTTGAGGCGCGATGCCTCACCGCGCCCGCGCAGCTCCGCGGCCACCACGCCCTCGAGAAACAGAGCGGCGAAGGTCGTCGACAGGATCGGCTCATTCACCGCGGCACACGGCGCCGGACACGGATTCGATCGACACCTGCTTCCTTTGCTAAGACAACCGAAATGGCTAAGCTCGCATGATGACATCCCTGTGGGATTCCGTCGCACGCGCAGGCACGAGCTTCAAAGGGGCCCTGCACGCCGCCAGCGGCTCGGTGGCGCTCGCCGAGCTCGAGACAGGCTCCTGCCTCGGCATCGAACGCGAGGCCTTCCGCGGCCGCTCCGTACTGCTGGCGTTGCGCGAGCAAATGAGCACGGCGCTTGCGCTGCTCGAGCTCGACGGCATCGCGCGCCGCCTGGTGCTGTGTACGCCCGACCTGAGTGCGCAGCGCCTGGCGGAGGTCGCCGCGAGCGCGAATACGGATTTCACCCTGACGGACGGTTCGGTGGACCATTCCGGCACGCCCGGGCCCGTCCATCGCCTGCGGGGCTTGCAGCGCCGCCCGATGCCGACCCCGAGCGAGCGGCGCGAGGTCGCGGCGAGCGAGTGGATTTTGCTGACTTCCGGCACGACCGGTGCTCCCAAGCTCGTGGCCCATAGCCTGGCGAGTCTCGCGGGATTCTTGCCCCGCCAGCCGCCGGACCCGGACTCGGTCTGGAGCACGTTCTACGACATCCGCCGCTACGGCGGCCTGCAGATCTATTTGCGCGCGATGCTGTCGGGTTGCCCGCTGGTGCTCTCGAGTCCGGCGGAGGCGACCGAGGAGTTCCTGGCGCGCGCCGGCGCGCACGGCGTTACGCACATCTCCGGCACCCCCTCGCACTGGCGCCGTGCGCTCATGAGCGGCGCGGCCGGCCGACTCAACCCGAGGTACGTACGGCTCTCCGGCGAGGTCGCCGATCAAGTGGTGCTCGATCAGCTGCGCGCGACGTTTCCCGGCGCACGCGTCGCTCATGCCTTCGCCTCCACCGAGGCCGGTGTCGCGTTCGAGGTCGACGACGGACTCGCAGGTTTTCCGGCCGAGTTCTTGAACGGCGGTGCACGCGGCGTCGACATGAAAGTCGAGGACGGCACACTGCGCATCCGCTCGCAGCGGATCGCGGCAGGCTATCTCGGCGCCACGCCCGCCGGCCTGTCGGGGCGAGGATGGCTATGTGGACACGGGCGACCTCGTCGAGCTCCAAGGCGGCCGCTATTATTTTCGCGGCCGCAAGGGCGGCGTCATCAATGTGGGCGGCCTGAAGGTCTACCCCGAGGAGGTCGAGTCGGTGCTGAACGCCGATCCGCGCGTGCGCATGTCGCTGGTGCGTGCGCGGCGCAACCCCATCATGGGCGCGGTCGTCGTCGCCGACGTCGTGCTCAACGATCCCGACACAGCAACGCGCGCGGAGGGCGCGGCCGAGGGCATCAAGAGCGAGCTGCTGCAGGCATGCCGCCAGGCCTTGCCCGCCCACAAGGTGCCTGCCATGCTGCGGCTGGTGCCCACGCTCGAGCTCACCGCCGCCGGCAAACTGGTGCGTCCCGATGCATAACGTCATCGTCACGGGCGCAAGCCGCGGATTGGGCCTCGCGATCGCGAGCGCTCTCGCTGCCCAAGGGTATCGGGTCATCGGCATCGCGCGCAGCGCCAGTGCGGCGCTCACGGCCGCGAGCCGTGCCGCAAGCGACAGCGCTCGCGGATCGATCGAGTATCGGGCCTGCGATCTCGCCGAGCTCGAGCGCATCGGCCCCTTGGTGCGCGAGGTGCGCACGCAGTTCGGCCCGATCTACGGACTCGTGAACAATGCCGGCATCGGCACCGCCGGTGTGCTCGGCACGATGCGCGATGCGGATATCGAGCGGCTGATCCGGCTCAATACGCTCTCGCCCATTCTCCTGACGAAGTACGTGCTGCGCTCGATGATGAGCGAGCGCCAGGGCCGCATCGTCAATATCTCATCGATCGTCGCGGCGACGGGCTACACCGGCCTCTCGGTGTACAGCGCAACCAAGTCCTCGCTGCTGGGCTTCACGCGCTCGCTCGCGCGCGAGGTCGGGGGGCTCGGCATCACCGTCAACGCCATCGCCCCCGGCTTCATCGACACCGAGATGACACACGAGCTGACCGCTTCCCAGCGCGCGCAGATCGCGCGGCGCAGCGCGCTCGGACGCATGGCCGAGGCCGTGGACGTCGCGCGCAGCGTCGAGTTCCTGTTCGGCGAGTCCGGCCGCAACATCACCGGGACGGTGCTCACCGTCGACGCCGGCAACACGGCATAAGCCGCGTCAGTCTCTTCCATCAGACGCTGTCTATAGACGCTGGCGCCCTGCCGCAATGGCGGCATGCAGCTCCCGATCGAGCGGCACGTAGGCTCCCGAGCGCGCGTCGACGACGTAGAGCGGATCGGATACCTCTGCCGGATCGTAACCTTCACGCACGAGCTCGAGCTTGCGCGGCTTGAACGTTCCGGTGAGATCGAGCGCGTGCACCAGTCGCACAAACACGGGTCGCGCATAGGTAGGCAGTTGCGCGGCGATATGAGCGCGGAACACCCCGAGATCGAAATGCTCATCGACGACCAGCGCGGCCATGCCGGCCCGACCCTCCGTGCCGGGTACGGCGACCCCGAAGACGACGCCATCGAGTACATGCGGGGCAGCCGTCAATGCGCCCATGACTTCCGCAGTCGAGACGTTCTCGCCCTTCCAGCGAAAAGTCTCGCCGAGGCGGTCTACGAAGTAGTAAAAGCCGGCCGCATCGCGCCGCATCAGATCGCCCGTACGATACCAGGCGTCGCCCTCCTTGAAGACATTGCGCAGCACCTTCCGCTCGGAAGCCGACGTATCGGCATAACCCTCGAACCGGCCGCCGCGTGCGCCGTCCCCGGCCGGGATGAGTCCGACCGCCTCACCCGCCTCGTCCGCGCCGCAAGGCTCGCAAAAGCCGTCGGCGCCGCGCACGGGCTCGCTCGTGTCCGGTGCCACACGCAGCAGTGCGACCGGCAGCCGATGCGTGAGAAAAGACGGAATGCGCCCGATCGAGCCGGGTTTTCCTTCGCAGTTGTAGAGCGAGAAGGTGCCTTCGGTCGAGGCGTAATACTCGAGAATGCGCGGAATGCGAAAACGCGTCTTGAAGGCCTCCCAGACCTCCGCACGCAGGCCGTTGCCGCAGGCGAGGCGCAGCGAATGCTCGGTCTCGACAGCTTGTGCCGGCGCATTCACCAGGTAGCGGCACAGCTCGCCAATGTACTGAAACAGCGTGCAGCGCTCGTCCTTGACGTCGCGCCAAAAGTCCGAGGCTGAGAATCTCGAGCGAATCACGACCGATCCGCCGCTCACGAGCAGCGCACCGACCGCCACCACGCCGCCGACGCTGTGATAGAGCGGCAGACAGTCGTACATCCGGTCCTCGGGCCGGGTATCCATCAGGCCGGCGAACCACTGGCTCCAGCGCATCAGCCGGTAGTGGCTGACGTGCGCGGCCTTGGGCAGCCCCGTGGTACCCGACGTGTAGATATAAAGCGCGGTGGAGTCGAGCGTCGGCGCCGTGTAGGCGGCCGCGGCAGGCGCCTCGTCGGGGAATGCATCGAGTACGGGTCCAAGCGGACGCAAGTCCTGTACGACATCGCCGTGGACCCAGACCTCGCAGTCCGCCGCGAGGGGTATGCCGGCCAACCGGGGCCCAAGCTCGGCACCCGTCAACACGATCCGGGGGACCGCGACCGTGATCGCGTGCGCGAGCGCATGGCCGATCAGGTGGGTGTTGATGAGGGCGACCGTCACCCCGATGCGGGTGAGACCCAGCCAGATGGCCACGTACTCGGCGCAGTTGGGCATGAACAGCACCGCCACCTGCCCGGCCCGTAAGCCCCGCGAGAGGCCCCAGTGCGCATATTGGTTGCTGCGCGCCGCGAGCTCGGCATGGCTGAGCGAGGCTTCGCGCGAGGCAAGCGCCGGGGACTCCCGAAAGGATCGCGCCTGCCGCTCGATGAGCGCCGGCAAGGTCAGATACGGATCGGCTTCGATGGCAGCGGTACGCTCGAGAGCCCGGATCCAGGCCTCACGTGCGAGCTTTACATCGGCGGGCGGCACCATGGTCATGCGGGAAAAGGTAGCACGGCCCGAACACCCGCTCGCGCCGCCCTAGCCGTCCATACAGGTTGGATCTTGCACTTATGTTAATAAACCGTGGCGTTTTTGCTACGTTCAGGGAACAATCTGTGCGTAACGTCACGGAAATCACGACCAAATCGACAGACAGCTAAAAAGTAAGGATAGCTCGCGCGAGGCGCACGCCCTCGTTGAGCCGATCATCCCGGACGTGGGGGAAGCCGCCGAGACGCGGCCCGGCAAAGCGCAGACCTCTCTCAGCCCCCTCTCCGGCTCCATGCACGCACTCGCCCGGCCGCTATCGATTCCGATCGGGTTCGACAATAGCCCGGACGAGATCCTGCAGCTGGCAACGCAGCAGTATCGGGAGCATCAGGACGCCGCGCGCGCCCTCATGCCGGCCAAGTTGGCGCTGCTCAGGGATTACGATGCGCCGGGAATGGTCCGCGCCGCGACCATCTGTCACTGGGGCCGCAGCGGCTCGGTGCTGCTCGCCAGCTACTTTGATGGACACGACGACATCATCACGCTGCCCAATCAGACCAGCGAGTATGCCTACCCCTTTTGTGGTGAATATCGGTCGCTGTCGCTCTGGGAAAAGCTCATTGCCTATCCCGCCTATTCGCAAATCAGGAAAGGCAATGCCGGGGATCTCTTCCTAAAAAACAACCCCGACGGCGATTTTGCCGTCGAGCCGGTGCACTACTTTGCTTCTGTGCAAGCCTTATTCGCGATCTATGGCGACAATCCGGTCGTGGATCTGCAAGCGCGGCGCAGATTCTTTCAATTTTTGCATGTCGCGTACGCGGGCGCTCTCGGCCGGCCCGCCGTCAATCCGCGGCCTTTGATGATCTCCGCGCAGCACTGGGTCAACGATGAGCTGGCGCAGGCCTTGGTCGATGACTTTCCGGATGCGCGCTTCCTGCATACCATCCGCGATCCGATCTCCGCGCTCGACTCATGGCTCGAGCGCCATTTCATCTGGCAATTCCGCGACAACCCGGATCTCACATCCGGCTATCGCTATCCCGCGTTCGACGCGCTCCGGGAACTGCTGTCTTGGGACGCCGGACATCGCGGACTGCAAGAGAGAACGCGCGCAATTCGATTCGAGGATATGCATCTCGCACCCGAACGCACCATGCGGCGCGTGGCCGAGTGGCTCGGCGAGCCGTATCGATCCTGCTTGCTCGACAGCACGTTGAACGGCCGGCCCTATGTTGTCGAGGCCGGCGGGCGCAGCTGGGTGGGACCCAATCCCGCTAATACCGGGCGCCGCTCTAAGAACCTGAATACGTTGGATCAGTTCATGGCGTTCTCAGTGCTCCATCGCAACTTCGTGGAGTGGGACTATCCTTATCCGCGCTTCCTGCGCCATCGGTTGACCCGAGCCGCCGTGGTCCTCGCAGGCGTGGTGATTCCGACGAAAATGGAATGGCTGAACATTAGAAACATCATCCGCCTGCAGGCCGCCGCTGCGCTACGAAAGCGTCGTTACGTTTTCGCTCTGCTCTCACCGTGTGTACTGCTGGTGCGCAGGCTCCGCATGATGCAAATGTTCGTCAGCGCGGCGGCAACTCGCTCGCTCGGTAACACTCGACCGATGCGGATCATCTGAAGCGCCTTGAAATTGACCGGGGCGCGCGCAGGCGTAAAGCAGCCAGGAATCTAACATCACTCGTCAGTGCGCCCAAATTCACGTACTTCACTCGTTCCCGGACGACAATTTTCCGGTGCACAACCCGTTCGTACCATAGGTACAGGGACGCTGAAGGGACGAACCGCGATCTACGTAGCACAAGACTAGCGCCCCTATGCCGCTTCGCGCTGAGGTACGCCAGATGCCCCGGAGCGTGGGGCGAACCGTCGGTACCGCGACGTAGCCACACCCGGAATTCTAGATTCGAAGGTACGGATTCCCCGCGACCACTCGCCCCATAGCCTCGCTCTGAGTGCTGCGCCACTCGTGATCGAACGCGTGCATGATGAAGATCTGGTCGATCCACCCGGGCTGCTTGAAAATTCTCTTTGACCGCAACATCACCTCGGGATGGATCTTCCGCAGTTTGTTCTCTGCGTTGAATTCGCTCACTGCGAGCAGCTCGCCAACCCACGGATTCGAGCCTACAATCCCGATGTCATCCAGGTAAACCATCGTCATGGGCAGGTATTTCCTGGGGTTTGCGTCCGAGAAGACGCGAAGACATTCCTTCGCAGACCAGTAATAGTCGACGTCTACGGCGACGAACCCGATGGGACTGTCTTCGGTGACACGCTCAAGAAAAGCCGGGACCGTATCGGCTATGTCACCTAGGACAAGCTTGGCATTGCTCGGAAGTGCCCGGATCAGCCGGTCGCGATCCACGAGCGGGTACGCGCCCTTGGCAAATACGTAAGGCAGGTCCCGGTAATCTCGGGGGTCGGGCAGCCCGGCATCGCCATCGAATCCGAAGATTTTGAATTCGACCCCGGTCGCCTTCGTGACCTTTTCGCTGATGCGGCAGATGTTCATGAGCCCCGCTCCAGAGGCAACACCAAACTCGATTGCTGTCACCGAGCGATGACCAATCCAGCGAGCGAACACCGCAGCCTGCATCAGTGAGTATGCGTTCTGCTGCCGTACGATCAAGTCAAACGAGACTTTCTGGCTGAAGGAGCCGAACGCGGCGACGAAAAGCGAAAGAACGTTCAGGTGCAGCGGTTCGGTAAGCCGTTCGACGAATACTTTCTGCAGTTTGCCTTTCTGCATCAGCTTTGCAAGCAAGTAGCTCATGATAACGCTCCTGGCTTGGAAGGCACAGAACCTTTAAATACGCAGCGCACAACCTATTGGGCCGCCGCTGAACAGTCAACATCGGTTGAACGACACTAGCTTAGCGCGGCCTCGCGCACGCCCCAGCCCGACGTAGCACCACAGCCCAAGCCCGCAAGCCCCCTGAATGAAGGCGGCGATGTCGGTTTTTGATTAACAAGTTGATTATCGGGTGGTCGAAGTGCGCGGCGATTCGGGCGATAGGAACGGACTTCGAGCTGGCGGCCCAACGAGCTCCGCTCCGGGCTGAGACTAATGAATACGTAGTCAAGGCAGCGCGGTCGGCCAATGAAGTGATCTGGAAGGACCGGCGTTGCCCGCGATGGAGTGCGTACTAAATTGGTATCTCCCCGAGGGAACACCTCGCTGAGTTGAAGGCGCGTGCCCTTGAACATGACCGTAGATAATTTCAGCGAAATCTAGATGAGTTTGAAGGACGCCAAGCTGAACGAGAAAGGCGCGAAGATCATCGCCTCACTAAGACCGCGATCTGGCTTGCATCCATCATTGGGAAGGTGACAGGCCCGGCTTAAATCAGACCAGCTGATTTGAGAGTTTTGCGACAAAATCGAGTCTATACGGACGGAGGTTTGTCGTGAAGCGGAAGCGTTTTTCGGTCGAGCAGATCACCAGTATATTGAAGCAGGCGGACCTCGGGACACCGATCGCCGAGCTATGCCGGATCCACGGCGTGTCGGAGCAGAGTTATTACCGGTGGAAGAAGATCTATGGCGGTATGGAGCCCTCGGAGGCTCGTGAGCTGAAGCAGTTGCGCGAGGAGAACGTCAAGCTCAAACGCCTGGTAGCGGACCTCTCGCTCGACAAAGCGATGCTCCAGGATGTCCTCCAAAAAAAATTCTGAAGCCCGTCAAGAAGCGTGAGATGGTGAATTACTTGATGGGCCGATACGCAGTGGGCTTGAGGCAAGCATGTCGATGCGTGCGGATGACGCGTTCGATGTACTACTACCGAAGCCGGATGGATCCCCAGACCGCGTTACGACATCGAATGCGGGAGATCGCCCATGCACGCGTTCGATTCGGTTACCGCCGCATTTATATAATGCTTCGACGAGAAGGCTGGGATGTTGGCAAGGATCGATTCTATCGCGTATATCGCGAGGAAAACCTTGGTTTACGGCGCAAGCGCCCTTGGCGTCATGTGTCTTCGGTACACCGCCTAGAGCGGCGGCCTGCATCGCGAGCGAACGAAGTGTGGGGAATGGACTTCGTCGCCGATCAGCTCTCCGACGGACGCAAGATCAGAACGCTAACGATCGTCGATCTATTTACCCGAGAGTGTTTGGGAATCGAGGTCGGGTTCAGTCTGCGCGCCGAGCACGTCGTCGCGGCTATGAATCGATTGAAATACGACCGTGGCCTTCCGGAGCGAATCACAACAGACAACGGATCTGAGTTCGCTGGCGCTCAAATGGATTTATGGGCATATACGAATCACGTTCGAATGGACTTCAGCCGCCGCGGTAAACCAACCGACAATGCCATCGTCGAATCCTTCAACGGAAGGTTTCGGGAGGAATGCCTGAACTCGCATTGGTTCGAATCCATTGACGACGCGAGTGAGAAGATTGATGCTTGGAGATGGGACTATAACGAGAACCGGCCTCACCGTTCTCTCGAGGGTCTGACACCCCGGGAATTCGCTGTGCAGCAGGCGCTCATAGGGGTCGCAAACTCGCAGACCTAATGGTCCGATTTAACCAGGCCCCTCAGGAGCCATTTTCTTAAGTTTTAACTGGTCCTGCAAACGCCAGGCAGGTCAGGTTGCTCAGCTCCGCATCATTGCTAACGATGACCCGCGACTCGATTGCGTGCCGATCTGCGGCCGGGCGAGAGGCGACCCACCGTCGATTGGCGGCCACGAATTATCGAGATTCGGTGGCAGAAGGTTGAGGACTAGCGGGCGTCCGCAACAGAAAGGAAAGAAAAGGCCGCGCGAGGCGGCCTGAGAAGGCTTGAGACGGGCGCTGGCTCTAGGCAGTGCCATGCCTCGACTTCAGCACCAAGACGACGCCGGCGAGCAGCGTCAACGCAGTGACCGCGGCGCCCGGATTGATCTCGGGTGCCCGCGCCCACGATCCGCCAACGAAGTTCAAGCCATTCCACCATCCACTGCACATACAATCGGGAATGGAGATGGAAGAGCTGTAGCTGTCGCCAGCGCTGCTGATCGTCAGCGTTTCCGCACCGTAATTCCCCGCTGCACCACCGAAGGTCATGCTAAACGCTGTGATCTTCCCGTTCGCCGTCGAGAAGTCGAGCGTAGGGATTCCGTTTAAGCCTTCGAATCCGGGCGGGCCGGCACCCGGCCATGCGACTGGATTCGGTCCGATAGGCTCGAGCGGTGAGCCGTAGGGAATCTTCGCAGAATAGTAAAGGCCGCCTATGAAGCCCGGCCCCGTCCCAGGATCATTAAACGCGTATGCAAGCGGAACTACTTGCTGGTTCGCCTGATTCGGGTTCAACGCCTGCGACAGCACCACGTCGCCAAGGAATGCATATGGCACCGTATAGATCTGATTGCCAGTAGGCTCGTAAGATGTCACGCCCGTTAGCGTTAGCGCTTGGCCGGTGTAGTCATAAGTCACTTGCGCACCGACTGGCGTCGCCGCGAGCATCGCTAGTAATGCTAAATTTCTCATTGTGGATTCTCCCCTCCAGTGGTTGCTATACGATGCGACGACTTTAGGATCAACACAAGGCCGGCGAGCAAGGCGAACGCAGTGATCGCGCGTGACCCGGTTCCGCCCAGAGCCATGATCGACCATCCGAATGAAAGGACCGTCCCGCGAGCGGACCGTCTCAAGGAAATTGACGCAAACTGCTCAGCTGTGTATGGGGAAAATGTATTCGCCCTCGATCTGATTCACCCCCTCTGCCGCGACCGCGTAAGCGATTTTCACGCCGCCTGAAGGCAAAGGGGTTACGTTGTTTTCTCTAGTGAGTGCCGCCACGTGCAGTGTCGCCCCCGGGTGAATAATGAAATCTGCATGTGCGCCATATTGCCATGGGTATGAGAGCGTTTCGGTCGGTAGCTTAGGGAGACCTTCAGAACGGTTACCGTCAAGCCCCAACTTCCGCGGAAGGGAGGCGGGCACCCAAGGGCTAGATACGGTGCCTTTGCGCTACCACGACCAGTATTTTTTAAACCGACCACAAGCTCCATGCCACCCTGCCGCGCTGTCACGGTCAGTTCAAGTTTCGGCCCGCGCCTGCGAGCAAACATATCTTCAACCTCGAAGTGTTCGACGCACCGGCGACCACTCGATGTCCGTCGATAATATCGAGAGTCCTTCGCCATGTGCGGCGGTCTATCACTCGCGGGAATATGGCACTTTGCAAAGCCAGCGCCACCATCCCTAGTCCGGATTACAGACAAGACGACACCATCGATGGGCGGTTGCGTTGTGCTAAGCACCCAGTCTCCAACCGCGCTCAAAATCTTTCAGGATCAGTGATGGGCTTGATATCTGATGCCCTGTCCACATGGTCCGCGTGATTGGTGGCCAGACCCCATACCAAGATTCCGCCGTCGGCATTTGCGAAGTCTGAGAGCGCCTCTGAGAAATTCTTCCGATCGATATCGTCTGGCGCGCCGTTGCTTCTGTTTGTCTTTTGCTTGAACTTGAGGTGCAAGTCCTCCTCTCGTTGCTCGGCCACGAGTTGATCAACTTCGTCGGCCGTTTGAATGCTGTCGAATAGGTTTTTAAGTAGGTCGGTCATTTCCGTGCCTACCATCGACGAATTTGTGACACGTATTTCCGTACCGTTTCCGTATCGACGCCATGCCAGACTGGCAAGTATTGTTTTTATTGGCGTCCCCACGGGGATTCGAACCCCGGTTACATCCGTGAAAGGGATGTGTCCTAGGCCTCTAGACGATGGGGACGCTGGACCTAATGATCATCAATCGAACTGGTGGAGCCAGGCGGGATCGAACCGCCGACCTCTTGCATGCCATGCAAGCGCTCTCCCAGCTGAGCTATGGCCCCACGTGCTTCAAATTGCAACGCTTTGCGACACAAGTCCATGAAATTTAAGAGTGAAATTCCAAGCCACCACAACGCAAAGTGTCTTGCTCCGATGCACGATGTTACACTCTTTTGGGACCACCGTGGGACCACCACGGGACCACCGAACATCGACGCAGACCCAGAGCACGTTGCATGGCTCGACTTCAACCTCGAAATCAAGCACCCGGCGTACCGCAAAGCGGGCGGCATGATAGCAAACCCGAGGGCAGTCGGCTCACCACGAATGCAATTACCGGGCTGAAGCCCCGCCGGGCCCGCTATGACGTCACGGACCCCGGCGGTGCCGGCGTCCAGCTGCGGGTCATGCCGAGCGGCGCGAAGCGCTGGTATTTTCGGTTTTACTGGCGCAACAAGCGACAACGGCTTGGCCTCGGACAATGGCCGGCCGTAGGACTCGCGGAGGCTCGCGCTCGCGCGCGCAAGGCTCGAGAGGTGCTCGATGAGGGCATCGACCCGCGCAAAGCCGGGATCGTCAAGCGAACCAACGCACGCGCAGCATCGGCGGTTGAGCATGCGCCTGGGCCCGTCTCGCAGGCAGTCTCGACTCAGCCGGCCATCGGGGCTGCTGCTCACGCGATTCCGAATGTCGCGAGGCGCCCTACGGATTTGTCGGACGATCCGGACCACGTCCCCAAGGATGCACATTCGGTACTTTTTCTCGCGCACGAGTTCTATCACCGGCACGTGGTCAAGGAGCGCAAGCGAAGACGCCCGGCGTACGTGAAGCGCGTGCTCAATGCCGACGTACTGCCCGAATGGAGTGACCGCGACGCCAGAACCATCACCTCGCGCGAAGTGATCGAATTGCTCGACAAGATCGTCGACCGTGGCTCGCCCGTGATGGCCAATCGCACCGCGAATATCTTGAGCCAGATGTTCATGTACGGCATTCACCGCGCAACTGTCGCCGATTCGCCGGTCAAGCTGATGTACCGCCCCGGAGGTACCGAGACGCCCGCCGAGCGCGCGCTCAGCGAAACCGAGCTCAAGGTGTTTGTGTTGAACTGTAAGACCGTCTGCCGTACTCGACGAAGCGGCCACATTCTGACGACGCTCCTGTTGACCATGCAGCGCCGTCAGGAGCTTGCGCTCGCGAAGAAAACGGAATTCGATCTTGAGAATCGCACCTGGTCGATCCCTGATGAACATGCGAAAAAAGGGCGAGGCCATGTGCTGCCGCTGTCGGATTGGGCGGTCGATGAAATCCGGTCCCTCATGGCTATTTCCGGCGCCTCGCCGTACCTTTTGCCGAGGAAGGATGGCCTTAAGCCAATCAATCCGATGTTGATTACGCGCAGCGCGGAAAGACTCGCACATCGATTCCAAGCGGTCGGCATTGAACCGTTCACCCCGCACGATCTGCGTCGCACGGGACGTACTGGCCTCGCCTCACTTGGCATCGAGGACGAAGTCGCAGAGCGTGTTCTTAACCACCAAAAAAAGGGAATGAAACGCGTCTATGACCGCTTCGCGTATTCCCCCCAGAAGCGTGATGCGATCGAAAAATGGGCGAGGTACCTGAGTGATCTGCTCGCTCAAGCCCAGCGAGCAAAGGCACCTGCCGACATAGCCGATGTCAGCTAGGGCGGTATCTCCCGGAGAAAGCCCTTCATTTGTAGCGCCTCGTTCTGAAGGGCAAGAATGGTGCCTCAAATCCCTCAGCGCGGTGACGTGCCGAGGAACTGGCGCTACCCCAAAAGCGGGCCGCGGGCGAACTGAACTGAGCGCCGGTAAGCTGCCCTTTGCCGCCTGCGATGCCAATCCGTCATTTTGGTCCGAAGGTCCAATAGCCGCCCCGACAGCCGGGCTGTAACTTGCTCGAACTGGCTAGTCCGCGGCCACCGCATCCCCAGGCAGCTCCAACCATGTCCGATCCGATGCCTCTCGGTGGCGAATTTCGGGTTGATGCGCCACTGAATTTCCACCTGCTGGCGAAGCCCGCGGGCGCCGCCTGCAACCTCAGCTGCAAGTACTGCTTCTTTCTGTCGAAGGAAAACCTGTACGCCGAGCGCGACATCCGCCGGCACGGTGTACGTGACGACTTTCGATGTGGCGCTCGGCAGTTGGCCGGGTCAGCACAATGCCTGCATCGTCGCACCCGCCTGTGGTAGCGCGCTCGTGCTGGAGCATAACGGTGATGTGTACTCCTGCGACCACTTCGTTGAAGCGGAGTACCGCCTCGGCAATCTCAATTCCACGCCCCTCAACACTCTGGTCACATCGGAGCGGCAGCGCCGCTTCGCCCAGAACAAGTACGACACGCTGCCGACCTATCGCAAGGAGTGTCCGGCGCTCTTCGCTTGCTACGGCGAGTGCCCGCGCAACCGGTTCATCAAGACGCCCGACGGCGAAGACGGGCTCAACTACCTCTGCGCCGGCTATAAGGCGTTCTTCAGCCACATAGACACGCCGATGAAGACCATGGCGGCTCTGCTCCGGCAGGGTCGTTTCGCGGACGAGATCATGACGCTGGCCGCCGATAGCCAGCAACAGGTGACGACAGGAGAAACACTTCATGGCTGAAGAGGATCGCGATCGTTCGAAACTCCCCCTGCCTGAATTGCCGTTTCGGGGCAAGATCGGCAAGACCTATCTCGAATCCAAATATGACTGGCCGAGGCTGCCTGCGCCGCCCGCGGGTGCGCCGAACGTCGTCATCATTCTTTTAGACGATGTGGGCTTTGGCCAGGTGAGCACCTTCGGGGGTCCCGTTCCGACACCGGCGCTCGACAAACTTGCCGCGCGCGGGCTGCGCTATAACCGCTTTCACACGACCGCCATCTGCGGCCCGTCGCGCGCGGCTCTCATTACCGGACGCAATCACCACAATTGCGGCACGGGCTTTCTGAGCGAGTGGGCAACCGGTTTCCCCAGCTACAACAATATGCTCCCGAGGAGCACGGCCACGGTCGGCGCGGTGCTCAAGGGCAACGGCTATAGCACCTCGTGGTTTGGCAAGAATCACAACACACCGGACTGGGAGAGCAGCGTCGCCGGCCCCTTCGATCGGTGGCCAACGGGCATGGGATTTGACTATTTCTACGGTTTCATCGGCGGGGAGACGAACCAGTATTTCCCGGTGCTCTTCGAGAACACCGTGGCAGTAGAGCCCTCTCAATCGCCTGAAGAGGGCTACCATTTCATGGCTGATATGACGGATAAGGCTATCAACTGGCTGCGATACAGCAAAGCAGTCGCACCGCAGAAGCCGGTCTTTATGTATTTCGCACCCGGCGCCGCACATGCGCCGCATCATTCGCCCAAGGCGTGGAAAGAGAAGTTCGCGGGCCAGTTCGACGCGGGCTGGGATGCCATTCGGGCGGCCACTTACAAGCGGCAACTACAGATGGGGATTATTCCGCCCGATACGCAACTCACCCCCCGCCCGGAATGGGTCAAACCGTGGGACTCCCTCCCCGCGGATGAAAAGAAGCTCTACGCGGCGTTCATGGAAAATTTCGCTGGCTATCTCGCCTACGCGGATCACGAATGCGGACGCCTGCTCGATGCCATCCAGGCACTGCCGGATGGCGACAACACGCTCATTTTCTACATCGTGGGTGACAACGGCGCGAGCTCGGAGGGCGGTTTCTCGGGTACGGCCAACGAGGTAATGAACCTGAACGGCGTGCCCTCGAGACTTGAAGACAATCTAAAAATCCTCGACGACCTCGGCGGCCCGGACACCGAGCCGCACTACCCGCTCGGCTGGGCCTGGTCCGGCAACGCGCCGTTCCAGTGGGTCAAGCAAGTGGCGTCCCATCTCGGCGGCAGCCGCAACCCCATGGTCGTGTCGTGGCCGGCGAAGATCAAGAACACGGGCGGCATCCGCGATCAGTTCACGCACCTGATCGATGTGGTGCCTACCATTCTCGCGGCGGCCGGCATTCCGGCGCCGACCTCGGTCGACGGCGTGGAACAGAAGCCCATGGACGGCGTGTCCATCGCGTCAACGTTCGCCGACCCCAAGGCGCGACCCGTGCGCGAACGTCAATACTTCGAAATCTTCACCAACCGCGCCATCTACGACAAAGGGTGGATCGCCTGCGCGCAGCACACTCTCCCGTGGCGGCAGGACCTCGCGCCCGGCAAATGGGAAAACGACAAGTGGGAGCTCTACAACCTCGATGAGGATTTCAGCGAAGCCAAGGATTTAGCGGCGCAACATCCCGATAAACTCGCGGCGCTGAAAAAGATCTTCGACGAAGAGGCGGAAAAGAACCACATTTATCCCTTCGACGACCGGGGCGCGGGACGCATCCCGGAGCCAAGGCCTTCGCCAGGCGGAGGCGATCCGAACCGCAGGAAGTTCACCTACTTCGCGGGCGTGTCACGGTTGCCGGAGACGGCCGCACCCAACACGAAGAATTGTTCCCACCGCATCAGCGCCGTCATCGAAATGCCGAAAAAGGGCGGCGAAGGCGTGATCGTGGCGGAAGGCGGCAAGTCAGCTGGTTTTGCGCTCTACGTGCAAAACGGCAAGCTCGTCTATCACTACAACTGGTTCGAGCGGGAGCGAACGAATCTCGTGTCGAGTGTGCCGCTTCCAGCTGGGAAGTCGACGGTGGCGGTGGAATTCGCCTACGACGGCGGAGGTCTCGGCAAGGGTGGCGAAGCAGCGATCGCGATCGACGGCAAGGTGGTCGGTCGGGCTCGCATCGAGAACACAGTCGCGGGGCGTTTCGGGATCGACACCTTCGGCATCGGCTCGGACACGGGCTCGCCGGTGACCGACATCTACCGCCCTCCGTTCGCATTCACGGGCAAGATCGAGCGGGTCGACATCGAGTTGGGGCCGCGCAACCTAAGCCCTGAGGATGAGTTGAAGCTCCATGCCATGCACACGGCGTTCGCCGGTACGCACGACTAGCGAGCGCGCGGACCGTGTCTCAAACGCGCGTTGCGAACCAGGATTCATTGACAGACACGGCGTTTCAATTATTCGATCACTCATCTTGATCGCAATTTTAGAGGACATGAAACAATGGCACTCAAGGAATACAAACCAGGCAGCGCATTCACCGGGGTGATCGGACGCACGTTCGATGTCTCGAGCCCCGCGTGGCCGGAACCGCTGCGCGCGAAGGACGGCGCGCCCAACGTGCTATTCATCGTGCAGGACGACACGGGTTTTGGCCAGATGGGTTGCTACGGCAGTCCAATTAAGACACCGAACATCGATGCGCTGGCGGCGAACGGACTGCGCTTTAACAACATGCACACCACGGCGCTGTGTTCGCCGACGCGCTCCTGCGTCATGACGGGGCGCAATCACCATTCAAACGCCATGTCGTGTATCACCGAGGGTTCTACCGGCTACCCCGGCGGAAACGGCAACATCCCGTTCGAGAACGGGATGCTCTCCGAGATGCTGCTCCAACATGGCTACAACACCTTCGCCCTTGGCAAGTGGCACCTGACCCCGGCGGACCAAGCCTCCGCTGCGGGTCCGTATAGTCGCTGGCCCTTGGGACGAGGCTTCGAGCGCTACTTTGGATTTCTGGGCGGGGATACAAGCCAGTACTACCCGGAACTGGTCTACGACAACCACAGCGTTGAACCCGAGAAAACGCCCGATGAGGGTTACCATCTAACGCCGGACCTGGTGGACAAGGCGATCAGCTTTATCGCCGACTCCAAGCAAGTCGCGCCGAACAAGCCCTTCTTCATGTACTTCTGCCCCGGCGCGGCGCATGCCCCGCATCATGTTCCGAAGGAGTGGGCGGATAAGTACAAAGGCCAGTTCGATGCCGGCTGGGATGCCTATCGCGAGAAGACATTTGCCCGGCAAAAAGAGTTGGGCCTCATACCGCAAGATGCTGAGCTGTCGCGCCATGATCCCGACGTTCAGGACTGGAACACGCTCACGGCTGACGAGAAGAAGCTGTATGCGCGCATGATGGAAGTGTTCGCAGGGTTCCTCAGCCACACGGATTACCATTATGGCCGCCTGTTCGAGTTCCTGAAGACGATCGGCGAGTGGGAAAACACGGTCATCATGTTCATCTCCGATAACGGAGCCAGCGCGGAAGGCGGACCGCACGGGTCGGTCAATGAAAATAAGTTCTTCAACAACGTGCCGGACTCGCTGCAAGAGAACCTGCAGAAGATCGATGCGTTGGGCGGCCCTACGACCTTCAATCACTATCCCTGGGGCTGGACCTTCGCGGGCAATACGCCGTTTCGCCGCTGGAAGCGCGAGACCTATCGCGGCGGCATCAGCGATCCGTTCATTGTCCACTGGCCCAAGGGAATCAAAGCGAAGGGAGAAATCCGCACCCAGTATGCCCACGCCATTGATATGGTTCCGACCGTGCTCGAGATGCTGGGAATCGAGGCCCCGACCTCCATCAAAGGGCGTGACCCAGTCGCCGATCCAGGGCTTAAGCTTTGCCCACGTGCTGGATGATGCCGAAGGCGCCCAGCAAGCACATCACTCAGTACTTTGAAATGTTCGGGCACCGCTCCATTTATCACGACGGTTGGCGGGCCGTGTGTCCGTGGCCCGGGACGTCCTTCAAGGAAGCGGGTCTGCCGTTCGGCGCACCGATCGACAAGGACAAGCTGACTGAGCTTGATGCCAAGGGCTGGGAGCTCTATCACATCGACAAGGACTTCGCCGAAAACCATAACGTCGCGGCTGAGAACCGCGCCAAGCTGATCGAGATGATCGCCACCTGGTACGTCGAGGCGGGCAAGTACGACGTGCTGCCCATCGACTCGCGGGGCCAGCTGCGAGCGGCTGATCCGCGACCCCAGATCGCGGTCGCTCGCACCCGCTACACCTACTATCCCGATACACAGACGGTGCCGGGGAACGCCGGCCCCAATGTGATGAACCGACCGTTCAGCATCACCGCCGACGTTGAGATTCCCAAGGGCGGCGCCGAGGGGGTACTGCTCTGCACCGGCGACGGTCCAAGGCGGTTTCTCCTTCTATATGCAGAACGGTAATCTCCATTACGTCTACAGCTTTGTCGGCAGCCAGTTCTTCCACATTGAATCGAACGTTCCGGTTCCTACGGGACGCCATAAGCTGCGCTACGAGTTCGAGGTGACCGGCAAACTCGACTACAAGAGCGGCAAGGGCGCGCCCGGCCGCGGCAAGCTCTATATCGACGGCAAGCCGGTTGGGCAGGGTGATATTCCTCTCACGATGGCCGTCCTAATCGGTCTCGCAGCGGGTACGGTGTGCGGCGCCAATACCGGCTCGCCGGTTTGGGACAAATATGAACCGCCGTTCAAGTTTACCGGCACGCTTTACAGCGCGACGGTGGATGTGAGTGGCGAGTTGATCAAGAACCACGAGGCCGAGATGCGTGTGCATCTGGCTCGGCAATAGCTTGGGTCAAGCGACGCACTTCAAGACTTTGCAGACCTGTCGTTTTAATATTGCGAAGGACGATCAGAATTTCTTCTCAAGCCAGGATTGCCTGAGAACGGCGTTTGCGGTGTGTCCCTGCTTCTCGCGCGCGCTCATGTTGGCTCGCGCCGCGCCGCGGCGATGCTGACCGGCTCAAGGGCTCTATCCGCCCTGCCGATTCGATCTGCCTGATCATCGTGTCCTCGCTACCGGTTCGATCCTTCGCGTCGTCTCACGCATAAAAATCTCTTGGAGGAGCACTTCACTGCCGGTTCGCGGTCTCGGCATGTCATCCACAAACCTTTGGACTCGTTCAGCCAGTTCCCGATCTCCCGTCGCCGCCAGCATCAAGCTGACCTCTTGCCAGCCACGGTCTACGGCCTGGCGGGTCGCCAGGAGTTTTTCCTTGCCGCGGTCCGGCGTCAGGCGACCATTGCGTCGCAGATCGCCGTAGATTGTCTTCGCGCGCTCCTGCAGGTAGGTCGATTCCCGTTTGGAATCCTCATTCACACGATAGATGGCATCGGGCAGGAAGGTCTTGGATTGTCCCCGAACGGCGCGCTCCGTCGCATTCGCAGCAACCCCAAGCTCGCGCAGATGCTCGGCGAACTGTGTCCGCCAGGCGCGCAGCGTCGCCTTGCGGATGTTGAGCCGCTTGCCCTGCTCGCTCATTGCTTTGACGACAACATGAACGTGAGGATGGGGCTCATTCGTGTGCAGCACCATCGCATATCGGTGCTTGAGAGCCCACTCATTCGTCGCGAACCGGCGAACCGCCTGCAGCACCTTGGGCGCCGGCGTACCCGGCGGCATGGAAAAGATGAGGTTATGGACGAGCTTGGGCGAGCGGCGCGGGATCTTGACCGAGCGCTCCGACTGATGCCAATAAGCCTCAAGGTCCAAGTCCCAATCCTCCATCAGCACCTTCGCGAACCCCTCTTCTTGGATGCGTCCGCCCATGTCGGTTTCCAAAACAAAGTCGTCTCGGCTGATGTACGTGAGATGCCTACCCACGCCGGTCAGAGTTCGGGCACCGCCCGATACTTTTATCATGACCTCCGGCGCCCGATTCACCGTGCGGGCAATCAGCTCGCGTTGCGCCGGCGTGAAGGCTCGGGGAGCAGCGCGCCCGTAACTGGCAATGTCCAGAATTGGGGTTTGGTCACGGCCGAGGTCGATCGGATGCTTTTTCATACCCGTTGCTCCAACCGGCGAGGTTGACCCGAATCAATGCCTTGATGTGATCCCGAAGGACGTAGAGTGCTCGGAGGATCCCCTGCAACTCGGCAAGCTTTGGACCCGTCGGGGTCTCGCCTCGATTCACAGCGCGGGCGATCTGATTGATGTTTCGACCTATTGCACCGAGCTCCGCTACGGCACTTTTCAATGCGGCCAGTTCCGCAACCGGCAGCGGTGTCAGGGACCGCAGGTGCGCTCGTAATAGAAACGACACGTAAGTGCTGGCGGGCATCTCACGAGCCGCGGAGCGTTCACGCAACAGCAGCATGTCGTCCGCTTGCAGTCGCACGCACACCCGGGCATCGCGACCAGCCGGCTCGACGGGCTCGGGAACGCGCGACGGGAGCGCACCGGCAAACAACAATGCGGTGTCGATGCAGCGCTTTAGAAGGGCCGATTCAGAGAGGCCTTGCTGATGCGCGACAGCCGCAAAGCGCTGTTTCGTATCGGCGGTAACGCGTGCGGCAATGAGAGCATTGGCGATCACCGTCACGTAGTGTTAAACAACAATCGCCGATAGGCTATCCGGCATAACGACCGAATCCACCCGTGAATGCAGCACCGCCGCGTAATCTGGACGCGTATTGATGATCGGATTCTGTCCCTTGATTGGCGAACACGAGTAACTTTCATCGGGATCTTGGAACATCATTCCGCCCCGTTCGCGCTTTTAGAGCATCCCGAATCATCGAATCATCCGCCGACCTCAGAACTATCAGAACTGCAAAAGGCAAACTGCAATTGCTAACCAGGCGCTGGAAGGATTCGTTCAGATCAAAATATGGAGCACCTGATTTCCCCCAGGCAACTGGAAGGCTCCTGTTGTGCATTGCGCCACTAGTCCACAGACGCTGCCCGAAGGGGCGTTGCCGCTGTGATATCGATGTACACGCTCTCCTCAGAACATAGGGCTTTGGTCTCATGTATGCCCCGACCGGGTTAGGGTTGCATACGTGTTGCGCGACGAGCTTCAAGTCCGCGATCAACCGGAGAACCCGATGGCCACGTCAAGCAAACCGAACATCATCATGATCATGGCCGACGACGTGGGCATCTGGAACATCAGTGCCTACCACCGCGGCATGATGGGTGGCAGGACGCCGAACATCGACCGACTCGCGCGCGAGGGCGCGCTATTCACTGACTACTATGGACAACAATCCTGCACCGCGGGACGCGCGGCGTTCATCACCGGGCAGACGCCGTTTCGCACGGGGCTGCTGAAAGTCGGACTGCCCGCGGCGAAACAAGGCTTGCAGGATTCCGATCCAACGATTGCGGAATTCCTCAAGCCATTGGGCTACGCGACGGCGCAAATTGGCAAGAACCATCTGGGGGATCGCAACGAATACTTGCCCACGGTCCACGGTTTCGACGAGTTCCACGGCATCCTCTACCACCTTAATGCGCTGCAAGAGCCCTACGACCCGGAGTATCCGAAGGACGAGAAATTTCACGCACGGTTCGGCCCACGCAACATCATCCACAGCGTTGCGACCGACGTTGATGATCCGACAGAGGATCCGCGCTGGGGCCGCATCGGTAAGCAGAAGATCACGGACGCCGGCCCCCTGCCGCCGCATCCTGGCATGGATCCGGCTGCCGAGGTGAGTATGGAAGACATCGATGCGGATCTGGTGAGGCGCTCGTGCGATTTTGTCGACCGATCGGCAAAGGCGGGACAACCGTTTTTCCTCTGGCACAACTCCACGCGGTGCCATTCCTTCACGCATTTGTCCAAGGAGTGGGACGGAAAGACCGGCTTCGGCTTGTTTGCCGATGCGATGGCCCAACTGGACTGGGTCGTCGGCGAATTGCTCGCCAAGCTGGATGAACTCGGTATCGCCGACAACACGATCGTGCTGTTTACCAGTGACAATGGCGCAGAAATCTTTAGCTGGCCCGATGGGGGCAACCATCCGTTCCGCGGCGAGAAAGGCACGGTGTACGAAGGAGGTTTCCGGGTGCCCATGCTCGCCAAGTGGCCTGGCGTCATCAAGCCGGGCATCATCATTAACGACGTTATGTCGGCCGAAGACTGGATGCCGACTCTCGTCGCCGCCGCCGGCGAACCGGATCTGAAAGAGAAACTGCTTACCGGCTTCAAGGCGAGCAGGAAGACCTTCAGAAACCATCTTGACGGCTACAACTTCAAACCGTTCTTCGAAGGCAAGGTCACCGAAAGTCCGCGCCGCGAATTTTTCTATTTCAGCGACAACGCCGACCTCATGGCACTGCGTTACAACCAGTGGAAGATCACCTTCAAGACCATCGTTGGCAACCTGTTCAGCGGCAAGGAGGATTCGACCAACGTGCCACTCGTGACCAACCTGCGCGTCGATCCGTGGGAGCGGTACCAGAGCGAATCGACGTCATACGGGCAATGGTGGGGGGAAAAACTGTGGGTCATGATGCCCGCCACGGTCATCATGGGTCAGTTCCTCTCCACCTTCAAGGAGTACCCGCCCAGCCAGGTCTCCGGATCGCTCGGCGTGGAGAAGGCGTTGCAGGCATTGCAGGAGGGAGGCAGGAAGAACTGACTTGCGCGCCAAGTACCGTTAATTGACTGGCGCATTTGGCCAAATGCTGCTTGTGAGCGGCACGCCCGACGATGTCCTCGACCACTTTGCGGACCTGAGCCTCGCAGCTATGAATACGTCACCGCTTAATGTCTGCTCCCTCCGCCGCATCAGGACCTTCGTCACGGCGGCGGCACTCTTCGGGTTGGTCTTGGTCCTCGCGCCGACGCGGGTAAGCGCGCAGCCGTACCCCGTGCCGCCCACCTGGGGCGGAGACTTCTGGTCGCGGCCAAGGCTCACCGGGGATTGGAGCGGGTTGCGGGATGAGCTCGGTGCCAAAGGTGTCGTGCTCGACGTGGACGTGCTCGCGACGCCCATGGACGTGTTGAGCGGCGGTAAGAGCACCGGGGGCAATGCCTGGGGCAACGTAGATTACACGCTGAATGTAGATACCCAGAAGCTGGGCCTCTGGCCCGGCGGCTTCGCCAAGGTATCGGTAGACACCAGCTTCGGCACTCAGGTCAACAATTCCGGTGCCATCATCCCGATCGACACGGCCTATATCGTTCCCGCGCCGAACGATCGAGCCACGACGCTCATGAACGCGACTTTCATGCAGTTCTTGAGTGCGAAACTCGGAGTGTTGCTCGGCAAGATCAATATGCTGGATGCAGCCGAGCAAGAGTTCTATGGTGACTACCGAACGCAATTCCTGAATACCGCGTTCAATTTTCCCATGACCACCGCGTTCGCGCCGATCTCCGCATTCGGTGGCGGCGTGATCGCCCTGCCTACGCGAGACCTCACCCTGTCGGTATTGGCAATCGGGTCGAGCAACACGCCCAGTGACAACGATGTAGGCGATGCATTCAGCAAGGGCACGACGGTCGTGGGCAGCGGCGCCATGACCATCAGGCCGTATGGGCTCGTCGGCCATCAGAGCTTGAGCTTCTTGTGGAGCAGTGAGAATCGCTTCTCGCTCGAGCAGGATCCGCAGAACCTCGCACGCATCCTCTTGCAGAATCAATATCCTCGGCTGGACAATCCGGGCCCGATCCTTGAGGCGATCCTCGAGCGATTCGCTCCTTTGCTGCCCCCTGTGGTTCCGCCCAACCAAGAAAGCAGCAGCTGGGCCGTTGGCTATGCGTTCGACCAGTACCTTTGGCAGCCCGTGGACGATCCCAAACACGGCGTCGGCGTCTTCTTCTCGTTCGGCGTCTCGGACGGCAATCCGAACCCCATCAAGTACGCGTTCCTCGCGGGAATCGGCGGCAAGGGCGTACCGGGACGCTCAGATGACATTTATGGTATGGGCTTCGCGCGCACTCAATTCAGCAGCGCCTTCGTGCCGTTGCTGCGCGAGCGCTTCGACCTCGGACTCGATCATGAGAACACATTCGAGCTGTACTACAACCTAGCCTTGACCGGCTGGCTCAGCGTGACACCCGATCTGCAGGTCATCAATCCGGGCCTCAAGAAGACGCTGAACCCCTCTGGGACCGCTCTGGTGAACGTAGACACTGCCACTATCGCCGGCATTCGATTTCGGGTGCGCTTTTGACGATACCTAGCACCGCACCGCGCTAAGCCTTCAGTCCCATTTATCTTTTGGCGTCCCTTCGCGATAAATCACGGGCACCGGGTTCCAGTCTTAGTCCCTTCTGGGGGCGCCTGGCGCAACGATGATTTTCTGTTGACGCTCATCCTGGGAAGCGGCGTAGTGGCCGTCGCCGAGCACCGCAAACTCGTGGGCACCCTGATTGCGCTGAGCGCGGTCGTCATCGTCGTACGGTGGAGCGGAAGCGCTCTGACGATCGACACATCGCCGACCTTACGAGAAGGGTTGACCCTGGCCGCACTACTTTTGCTGGCAGTCGCTGTCAGCATCAACGTTTTTGCGCCTCATCACACGTTGGGAGATCGGATCTTCGGCGCCATCGTGCTGTACCTGCTGCTGGGCCTGATCTGGGCGGTGGCCTTCGCATTGGTGGACAGACTCGTGGCGCACGCCTTTGCCGGCCACTTGCAAACAGGCTCCGGCGTCGGCGAGTGGACCTACTTCAGTTTCGTCACACTGACGACGCTCGGATATGGCGACATCACACCCGTCACCCGGATTGCTCGGTCGCTCGCTACGTTCGAGGCGCTTATTGGTCAACTACACCCGGCGATCATTATCGCCCGACTTGTGTCGCTGCAGGGCAAAGATCGCGAATAGGCGAGTAACGACTTACTTTACGGAAATCGACCTAACTCAAGTACATTTATGATTGTTCGCGCTCTTGACGCACGTCGTCCCATGCGCACCGGTGGCGACGCCGACGCCATTCTTAGTCGTGGCTTTTCCCCCATTGCTGGTTTGCGTGGTCTTCACTCCGTTTTGATTCGTTTGCGAGACTGCGGCATTGCCCGTGTGCGGATTGTAGGCGGCCTTGCTGCCGTCACTGTTCTGAGCGGTCGTCACGCCGCTCGGGGACTTTTGCGCCGTCGTGACGGTTCCTTTGTTCGGATTCACGGCAACGGCGCTCTGACCGTTGCTGCAAACCGTCTTACCAAGGCGATTCGTGACGCAATCCGCTGCAAATGAACTCGAGACCAGAAACAGTGATGCCAGGGCGAAAAATATTTTCATCTTCATCTCCACAGGTTGGTACCGACAGGATCCTCAAAGGGTCGGCGCAGATAGGCGGACAACCCGCAGCAAGCGAATCACGCCCTTGCGGGCCGACTCTCGATGTCGCCTACCGCAGTGGCGCGTCGCCACTCGCGGCCAGAGATTGCTTCTCGTACTACCACAAGCTCGTAGCATTTCGGTATTGGACGTTAGGTCCTTTGTCCCATCGAGGGCAATCCGAGGTCAGGGTCAAACAGTTGGCCGGTCCACGATCGATAACAATCGGCTGACTGACTTAAATCCCGCGAGGTCGTTCCTCGCGACTGCCCGGAATCCTGCATCGCGTCTGATTTGCCTCATTTGGCGGAAGGCATACCGGTACGCGTCGGTTTCGCTACAGATCGCCTGGCGCGCATCCGCCCCATTGACCGAAAGCCCAATGGCGTGAGTGCTGAACAAGTTCGATGCTTGGCGCACAAAATGGAGCTTCGTTTCCTCTCATAGCGTTTATGAATTACAGAATCAGTCATTGGCCGATCGCGACCGGCGATCTGTCGACTGGTTGGGCGAAGATGATTTGCGCTGACAAACGAATATCGGCGATCTAAGCGATCCAAGGAACAGAGAAATGTTGCCGACCGAAAACAAGCAGTCGGCCGCGACCAAGCCTCGCCGCTCTTTGCAAAATCACGCCCGGGAATTAAGGAGGAAGGCACGTCGTATTACTCAATTGGCGGCAACGATCGCCCTCATCCTGGGCGTCGAAGCGGGCACGGCTCAGGTGGTCACGGGTAAACTGGGTTCGCCGAGCGCCACCACCACCATCGACGGAAAGCAGCTCCCGGCGCCGGCACCGCCGTTCGGCGGCGTGATCAAAGAGAGCAGCACAGACTCAACGCCCTGGTGGGCTCCGACCGTGGCCCCCACAGGGGGCACCCAACGTGCTCCTCATCATGACCGATGACGAGGGCTACGGAGTCTCGGAAACCTTTGGCGGTGTGATACCCACGCCGTCGTTGGAGCGCATCGCTCATGCGGGCCTGCGCTACACGCAGTTCCACTCCACCGCGCTCTGCTCACCGACGAGGGCAGCGCTCATCACGGGCCGTAACCACCATTCCGCGGGCACCGGCATCATCGGCGAGCTCTCTACGGGCTTCCCTGGCTATAACACCATCATCCCGAAGGAGGCGGCGACCATCGGCACGATCTTGAGGGAAAATGGCTATTCCACTTCGTGGTTCGGCAAGAACCACAACACACCCGTCTTCCAGGAAAGCATCGCCGGACCCTTCGACCAATGGCCCTCCGGCTTAGGGTTCCAATATTTCTACGGATTCATGGGCGGCGAGACCGATCAATGGACGCCCTTTCTATTTCGCGATCATACCCAGATCTTCCCGTGGCTCGAGAAGCCCGGCTACAACCTGATCACCGGCATGGCGGACGATGCCATCAAGCACATGGTGGACCTGAACGCTGCCGCGCCTGACAAACCGTTTTTTATCTACTACGTGCCCGGCGGCGCGCATTCGCCGCATCAACCCACCAAGGAATGGATCGACAAGTTCAAGGGCAAGTTCGACATGGGCTATGAGAAGTTGCGCGATGTGATTTTCGCCAACCAGAAGCGGCTCGGCGTGATTCCAGCCAGCACCCAACTCACCCCCTGGCCGGAAGGGTTGCCCAGGTGGGATTCGCTCTCTGATCTGCAAAAGAAAATCTATGCGCGCCAAGCAGAGGTGTTTGCCGCATATGCCGCCTACACCGATTTTGAAATTGGCCGTGTGATTCAGGAGGTTCAGGACGAGGGCAAACTCGACAACACGCTGATCATCTACATCTGCGGCGACAATGGCACCAGCGCCGAAGGGAGCCTCGGGGGTACGCCGAACGTAATGACTGCGTACAACGGGATATTGAGCCTACCTGCGGTCGTGCAACTCCTGCACTACAAAGACTGAGGGGCGGATTCGACCTACCCGCATATGTCGGCGGCGTGGGCTTGGACGTTTGATACGCCGTTCAAATGGACCAAGCAGATTGCATCGCATTTCGGCGGCACGCGCCAGGGCATGGCCATTTCCTGGCCCGGTCACATCAAAGACTTGGGCGGCATTCGCTCGCAATTTCATCATGTCATCGACATCGTGCCGACCATTCTTGAGGCCACCGGTGTCCATGCGCCTGAGATCGTCGATGGCATCAAGCAGAAGCCGATCGAAGGCATCAGCATGGTCTACACCTTCGATGCGGCGAATGCCAACGCACCCTCGAGACGGGACACCCAATATTTCGAATTGGCGGGTAACCGCGCGATCTACCACGACGGCTGGATTGCCAGCACCGGGGCGTCAAGACGACCAAGAGCCAATAACGAAGATCAAATCCTCAACCCCACCATAGGGTGCTCTCCTAGATCGAGCACGCAGACGCACTATCAGTGGATAGGGAGAAATTCGTTGGCCAATCAATCCGATAAACTCTCGCGTGCCATCCTGCCCATACCTGATGGTCAGCATGTTGGCTTGACGACCTACGACGCCAAGGACCCGGACACGAAGTTTCCACCCATCGAGCCGCTGCGGCCGCCCAAAGGCGCACCGAATGTGCTGATCGTGCTGCTGGACGATGTGGGTTTCGCAGCTTCCAGTGCCTTCGGTGGAGTCATTGCCACACCGAGCGCCGAACGGCTAGCGGAGGGTGGTTTGAAGTTCAATCGCTTCCATACGACCGCTCTTTGCTCGCCGACGCGCCAAGCAATGCTGACGGGTCGTAATCACCATTCGGTGAATATGGGCGGCATCTGCGAGATCGCCACATCGGCCCCCGGCTACACCTCCGTACTACCCAAGGACAAGGCGGCGTTGGCGATGACACTCAAGCTGAATGGCTACTCGACGGCGCAATTCGGCAAGTGTCACGAGGTCCCCGTGTGGGAGACAAGCCCGATGGGACCCTACGATCAATGGCCAACCGGCGGCGGCGGCTTTGAATATTTCTACGGTTTCATTGGTGGAGAAACCAATCAGTACTATCCGGCGATCTATGAGGGCACGACGCCGGCCGAGCCCGATAAGACGCCCGAGGAGGGCTATCACTTCACCGAGGACATGACCAATAAGGCCATCAAATGGGCGCGCCAGCAAAAGGCTCTGATGCCGGACAAGCCGTTCTTCATGTACTTTGCACCGGGCGCGTGCCACGCCCCGCACCACGTACCCAAGGAATGGATCGACAAGTACAAGGGTAAGTTCGATCAGGGCTGGGACAAGCTGCGCGAGCAGATCTTTGCTCGGCAGAAAGAGCTCAGCGGTCATCCCGAGAAATGCCGAGCTGACCCAGCGACCTGAAGAAATTCCCGCGTGGGACCAGATGCCCAACGAGTTGAGGCCGATCCTTGCGCGGCAAATGGAGATCTATGCGGCGTTCCTCGAGCATACCGACCACCACGTGGGACGATTGGTCGACGCGTTCGACGACTTGGAAGTACTCGATGACACGCTGGTGATCTACATCATCGGCGACAACGGCGCCTCGGCCGAAGGCACGCTGCACGGCAGTTTCAACGAAATGGCGATGTTGAACGGCATGAGCGCAGTCGAGACCGCAGAGTTCATGGAGAGCAAGATCGACGATTTCGGCGGACCGCACGCCTACAACCATTATGCCGTCGGCTGGGCGCATGCAATGGACACACCCTATCAGTGGACCAAGCAAGTCGCCTCGCACTGGGGCGGCACGCGGAACGGGACGATTGTTCACTGGCCGAACGGGATCAAGGCCAAGGGGGAGATCCGCTCGCAATTCCATCATGTCATCGACGTCGCGCCGACGATTCTGGAAGCCGCGGGGCTACCGGCACCCACCGTCGTCAACAGCGTACAGCAGGCGCCTCTGGAGGGTTTCAGCATGCTCTATGCCTTTGACAACGCCACCGCGCCTGAAGCACATGAGACTCAGTATTTCGAGATGTTCTGCAACCGCGGCATTTATCACAAGGGATGGACGGCGGTGACGAGACACAGCACGCCCTGGGATGCCACGAAAGCGCTGCCGGCCTTTGACGACGACGTCTGGGAGCTGTACGACACCAACAAGGACTGGACCCAGGCGCGAAATATCGCCAAAGACCATCCGCAGAAACTGCGTGAATTGCAGAGACTCTGGTTAATCGAGGCCACCAAGTACAGCGTGCTTCCGCTGGATGATCGACGGGTCGAACGCTTCAACCCGGATCTCGCCGGGAGGCCCCAGCTCGTCAAAGGCAAAACGCAGATCCTGTTCGGTGGGATGGGTCGCCTCAGCGAAAACTCCGTCATCAACATCAAGAACAAGTCCTACTCAGTAACCGCCGAGATCGTCGTTCCGAAGTCCGGAGCCCAGGGTGTCATCATCGCACAGGGTGGCGCGTTCAATGGCTGGAGCCTGTACGCCAAGGACGGCAAACTTGAAGTATTGCTACAACCTCCTCGGAATCAAGCTGTTCTACGCGGAATCCAAGAAGGCGATCCCCGCCGGGTCAGCACCAGGTACGGATGGAATTCAAGTACGATGGCGGCGGTCTTGCCAAGGGCGGTAATGCGTTGCTTTACCTGGATGGCGCGAAAGTGGGTGAAGGCCGCGTTGAAGTAACAGTGCCGATGGCATTCTCGGCAGACGAGACTTGCGATGTTGGCAGGGGAACGGGCTCCCCCGTTTCACCTGACTATGACCCAAGCGACAATGAGTTCAGCGGCGAAGTGAATTGGGTCCAGATCGATTTGGAGAAGGACGATCACGATCACCTGATCTCTCCGGAAGAGCGTTTCAAGGTAGCGATGGCGCGCCAGTAACTTGACCGCGCCGCTTCGTCGAATTTAGTGGGCGACGCACCGACCGAGATCACGATGAGTACGTAGAGTTGCCAACCGCGAACGTCGGCTTTATGGTGTGATGCCCCGAGATACGGAACTCTGCACGCGCGCGCGGGGGCCGACGGGCTCTGCTGCAACTGATCGCGACCTCACACACCCGAACGCGCAGGCCGACCCGGCCAGGCAGTGGCTCAAAAGCGCCATCATGGAGACCGCAGGCGACTTAACCTACGCGGCGCGGCGCGTGAGCGGCAAGCGCTAATCCCGCCCGCGCTGAAGTACATCCTCTCTGCCGCCTTGCAATACACGGGTCATCGGTGCGAGAGATATTCAATCCGCATGGGCTCTACGGCCGCTGGAACTGGCGCGGGCTGCTTGCCTACGGCGTCGGATTCGTCGCCATGATTGCGTTCTTTAGTTCCCCGCTCTACACAGGGCCGGGGGCCCAAGAGCTCGGCGGCGCCGATATCGCGATGCTGATCGGACTGCCTATCTCGACCATGGTCTATCTCATCGCCTGTCGTTCGATGAATCTTGAACAGGAACTGCGGCTGGCCGCCGCGGCCGATAGAGGCCTTGACACGGGCAGCAACGTATCGCCAGTCAGCAACGCGCTCGTTGATCCGTTGCCTATGTGAAGGTATGCAGTCATGGCTCCTTCGAACGATGTTTTGCAACCGTCCATCTCCCGAGCACTAGAATCTCCTTTTGAATGGGCGGATCCATTTCGCCTGTCGGAGCAGCTCAGTAAGGAGGAGTCACTGATTCGTGACGGCGCACGCAGCTACACTCAGGAGCAGCTTTTGCCGCGGGACACCGAAGCGTACCTTCAGGAACGCACCGATCGCGAGACATGCACAGGGGCAACGGCATTCAAAGCGGCTACCACGTGAATCGCCATGCGCAGAACCTCGAGACCGTCAACACCTACGAAGGCACTCACGATATCCGTTGATCCTGGGCCGCGCACAGACTGGCCTGCAGGCTTTCTCGTGACCCACTCTCCTCCGGGTGGCGCGTTGAGCGGGCTCAAGGTTGTCGAGCTCTCGCCCGCATCCTCGCGGGTTCCTTGGATCGGTCAGACCGCTGGCGGCAACCGGTCCGAATGGCACGACCTGCGTGAGAGGCGCCAACCGCCAACAATGCCGGCTGCAGGACTCAGCTATATACTGGCTGGGCATGCTTTCCTGGTCGTCGTAATCCAAGACTCTCCAGTACGTCCCGGGCAGAAGATCGATTAGGGCGATCGTCTCCGACCGGCTCAAAACCCCCGGAAGTGGCAGCGTGCCGCGGTGTGTCAGCCACGAAGAGCCTCCTCGGCCTGTACTGGATGGAGCGTGTAAATTCTACAATCGGCATCCACTAAATCGGATACGCAGGCTAGAAAAAAACGACCTGGGTTTTCCTTAGGCAGGTAACTTCTGGCGAATGCCCCTCTCGGATACGCCTCGATCTCCTTGGCAAAGCTCATCGCCCAAGATCAGTGATAGCATCCCTAGGGGGGATGTCAGTCACGCGTGAAAACCACGCCGATAAAACATGGGGCAATGTATGGACAGTGTTGTCAGCCACGATCCAGATGGCGCTCCCATTGCGCGCGACTCTTGGGACGGCCTTCTAGCCGCTGCAGGGCCGCGCGATCACATCGTGCAGCTTTATCAGGATCAGCAGTTTCTCAACCGCGCCGTTTGTCGCTTCGCGGCTGGCGCCATTGCCAACGGCGAGGGTGTCATCCTCGTGCCCACGGCCGCCCACTGGGAGGCGTTCCGTCCCCGCCTGGAGGCTGAAGGAGTGGACGTAAAGGCCGCGCAAGCGCGTGGACAGCTTACCGTTGTCGACGCGGACGAGCTTGCTGCCTCGTTTCATGCGTGACGCCATGCCCGATGCGCCGGTGTTCCTCGGTCTGGCGGCGGACGTGATCGCCAACGCGCGCGGGCGAAGACCGCTATCCGAAGGTCCGCTGGTGGGGCGAGATGGTCAATGTCCTTTGGGAGCAGGGAAACGTGGCGGCCAGCATGAGTCTCGAGGATCAGTTCGACCGCCTCGCCAAGCATCACGAGATCGCCATCTTCTGCTCGTTCGTCATGGACAATTTCAACAGCGAAGTGCACTCCCGCCTGCTGCCGCGGCTTGGGACAAATCATTCCCACCTGATTCCGGTGGAGGACTACGCCCGCCTCGAACGTGCCGTGGGCGACGCGCTGCGACAAACCGTCGGTGCGGACGATGCCAGGGTTCTTGAACAGCAGCTTCTCTCGAACTATTCGCCAGGCGTTTCAGATGCCGCGATCTCAGGCATTGCTCCTGGCATTGCGTGAAAGTCTTCCGGATGTCGCGGAGTCCGTGCTGACTCGCAGCCGCAAGCTTTATCATGGTTCGTACGAGTCTGCCTAGTGAGTGAACCGACAAAGCGCGAAGTCGGAGACCCCGATTCGTGAGGTCGATGGGGTGCAAGGAGACGATCGCGATCGCGGACTCGGTAGGCGCCGATGTGGTTGGCGTCCTGGATTCGATCGACGTTCCGATCGTCGTGGTCGACCGCGACTGCAGGGTGACTCGTTTCAATCGAGCAGCGACGGACGTGCTTGGCATCAGACACATCGGACATTGGCCGCCAGCCTTGCAACGTACAAGCGCTGCTGAGTGTTCCGGAAATCGACCAACTGTGCAGGCAGGTGATGGTCGATGAAGTGCCATCCCGCCATGACATGCAATATGGCGACCGATGGTTTCTCGTTCGCATCTCTCCCTACACTGGCGCCGATCGACAGGTATGTGGCGCGGTACTCACGTTCACGAATTTCACCGCTTTTCGCGCAAGTCTCGGACAGGCGATTTACGAACGGGAATACACGAAAACGATCCTCAACGCGGTGATTGACCCGCTGGTGGTGCTCGACGACGGCCTGCAAGTTCAGACGGCCAATCGCGCCTTCTACGACTGGTTTGGTGCTTCGCGCGAGCAAACGCAAAATGTTCCCTTGAGCGATCTGGGAGACCAGGATTGGAAAGCATCCGGCTTGTGGTCATGCGCTGCAGGCGACTCTCTCCCACAACCGCGAATTCCGGACCATCGAGATCGAGCGCGCCTTCCCAAACATCGGGCGCCGCACCGTCCTGCTCGATGCTCGCCGCTTAGTTCGTGACGGAAATGCCCTGGTCCTTCTGTCGTTTAGAGACATCACCGAGCGCAAACACGCCGAGCAGGCGCTACGCGAAAGCGAAACCCGATTCCGCACGCTCTTCGAATCGATGGACGAGGGCTACTGCGTCGTCGAAATGATATTCGATGAAAAGAACAACCCAACCGACTATCGTTTCCTGGAAGTCAACCCCGTATTTGAAAAGCAGACGGGCATCAAGGACGCTCGGGGTCGACTCATGCGCGAGATTGCGCCGGAGCACGAGCAACACTGGTTCGACATTTATGGTCGCATCGCTCTCAGCGGGGAAACTCTCCGCTTTGAGAACCCGGCGGCAGCCCTGCAGCGCTATTACGAGGTGTGCGCGTTCCGTGTCGGGGCGCCCGAACTGCGACGTGTCGGCATCGTTTTCAACGACATCACCGAGCGCAAAAATCTGGAGCGCCAGCGCGAGCTGGCTCCTGCGCAGGAGGAAGCATTGCGCAAGGACGCGGAGACCGCTACGCGGGCGCTCGCCCAAACGCCAGGAAGCGCTGCACAAACGGGTGGCGGAATTGGCGGCTGCTGATCGGCATCGGAACGAGTTCTTGGCGATTTTGGCGCACGAACTGCGTAATCCTCTTACTCCCTTGAGAAATGCCGTGCAAATCCTACGCCGCTCCCCGGCCGACGCACTGGTGGTCGAAAAGGCGCGTGATTTGATCGACCGACAGGTACACCAAATGTCGCGCTTGGTGAGTGACTTACTCGAAGCGGCGCGAGCGCAGAACGGGCAGATCAAGCTGCAAAGGACCTCATTGGATCTTCGATCTACCATCGAACACGTCGTCGATCTGATGCGCCCGGTGTTTGAAGGCAAGCACCAGAGGCTTCGCGATGACCCTGCCCGAAGCGCCCGTCTGGGTGGAGGGTGATGCGACGCGACTCGAGCAGGTGTTTACAAACCTTCTAAGCAATGCGAATAAGTACACCCAAGAGCGAGGCGACATTGAAATCCAGTTGGGCGCTGGCCTCATCGATGGGGCGGCGCACTGTGCGGTCGTAAAGGTGGTCGACAATGGCGAAGGAATCGAAGCGGAACTCGTGCCCCGACTCTTCGAATTATTTGCTCAGGCTGACCGCTCTCTGGCGCACTCTCAAGGCGGCTTAGGCATCGGCTTGAGTCTGGTGCGCACGCTCGTTGAAATGCACGGTGGCCGGGTGAGCATGCGAAGCGACGGACGAGGTAGCGGCAGCACTTTTGAGGTACGTATTCCGCTCACGCGCACGCCCCTCGACAAGGAGATATCGAACGCCTCGCCCCCATCACTCCAATCGGTTGCACGCCAGTGCCGGGTGCTCGTGGTTGAGGACAACCATGACATCCGGGAAACCAGCTGCCAACTGCTCTCGATGGCGGGATTTGAAGTGAAGGGCGTCTCGACTGGCTCGCAAGCTCTGGAGGAGGCGCCGGCCTTTCGTCCCGACATAGTATTGCTCGACGTGGGCTTGCCGGGCTTGAACGGCTACGATGTCGCTCGGCGTCTAAGAGATATGCCGCAGTTTGTTAGTACGATGCTAATCGCCATTACGGGATACGACACGCCGGAAGCGCGCGCCCTATCGGCAGCTGCTGGCTTCGATCACCACGTTTGCAAACCGGTCGATTTCGACGAGTTGGCAACGCTGCTCAGATAAAAAAACACAAGTCGCATAGCTGTGAGGCTTTGCTAGGCCGATTCGCCTGCGCGTGCAGGAACCGAAGCGCACACACCTTGTTCGAAGGGCCGGCACGCGCCGACCCTTCGCAATGCACCAGAATCGCATCGGCACCCGGCCGGCTCGCTCGCCAGCCGCTGATGGCCGGTTTGATCAACTAACTAGGGACCGATGCACGAGCGGTTGACGTTCGCTGCGCACATCAGCGCGGAATCTTTAACTCGCCGAAGTCCCGCTCGACATCAAAAAAGGGACTGAAACGCGTCTATGACCGCTTCGCGTATAGCGATTGCCGGCGCTGTGTGAAATAGGCGTGAAGGGCCGAGATTCCCGGTTGTCTGCGGCCGCCTTGATGTGTAGACTTGTGTGTAAGAGGTGACACATGGCTACGAATCTTTCACTCGATCCGAAGCTCATCGAGCAAGCCCTCAAAGTAAGCGGTGAGCGCACCAAAAAGGCCGCGGTGACGCGCGCGCTGGAGGAATTCATCGCCCGCCGTAAGCAGAAACACTTGCTGGATCTGATGGGCAAACTCGAATGGGACACGGACTTCGACTACAAGGTTGAGCGTTCACGTCGATGACCATGCTGGTCGACACCAGCGTCTGGTCGCTCGCCTTTCGCAGGGACGCACCGGCCTTTGGCCCCGAAGTGCTGACCCTGCGAGCGGCGATCGACGGCGGCGATGCGATTGTCACCACGGGACTGGTGCTGCAGGAGCTGTTGCAGGGCTTTGCTGGCCCGCGTGCGCGCAAGGACATCGTGCAGCGATTCGCCGCCCTACCGCTGCTGGTGCCGGATCGGCAGGACTACATAGATGCCGCGGATATTCGCAACGTTTGCCGGCGGTCTGGGGTTCAAATCGGGACGATCGACGCGCTGCTGGGGCAGCTCTGCATACGCCACGAACTCACTCTGCTGACAACGGATGCTGACTTCACGCTCGCTGCGCGGCATTGCCCGCTGCGCGTCTGGGGTCCCACGCGCTAGCAAATCGGTTGCGCGGTGAGCCTCTAAGGAAGGAGAACCATGACGAAGAGATCCCGCCGCAATCAAATTTCGCGGTCGGGATGAGTGGAACTCCGCGGGTTATGTATAGGCCCTTGTGCCAATAGTCCTACCCGCGTGTTCGTGACATTCTTTTTCTGCCGAGCTATCAAAACTGGTGCGCCATGCGCTCAACCCCGGAGGGTGCAAGAGTTTGGGCCGGCGCGGAGCGAGTCTTCACCATCTGACGACATTGGGCAGCAGGCACCTCGCCGCAAACCGAGAGAAAACCGTGTCCAGCCAACCCCCAAAATCTACCTCAGTTCCAGGGCCGGTCATTGGAAGCCGTCTCACTGAGGATTACGTTCGCTCTGTCGGGACGCTGGCCTATGTATGGGGCTGGCCGATGGTCAACGTACACAATCGCAGGCTGATTCTGGAAAAACTGCCCGAGCCCGGTCTCATGGGGGGAATCGTGCCGGTCGCGCCACTCAATCAGCTTTCGATGCTGCGCGACTATATCGACCCGGGCGAGCGTCTGGTGGCCTGCCCCAATCAGGACGTGGTCTACGGCTTTGGACTTCTCACTCTCGACCAGGAACCCGTTGTAGTGCAAGTGCCCGATTTCGGGGATCGATTCTGGGTGTATCAGGTCGTCGATCAGCGTACCGACTCCTTCGCCCAGCTTGGGAAAATGTATGGCACGGAGCCCGGCTTCTATCTTCTTGCCGGCGCCGACTGGGCAGGGAATCCACCCGCCGGCATCGCTAAGGTATTTCGCTGCAAGACAAAGCTCGGCGTCATCATTCCACGGGCGTTCATGGACGATACCACCGCCGACCGCCATGCAATCCAGCCGGCGCTCGCCGGGATTGTCCTCGACCCGCTCAGCAAGTTTACGGGCAAGCCCCAGACCAAAGATTGGTCCAAGATCCCCGTTTTTGCCTCCCCCTCTTCCGGCGAAGAGGAGACCAAGTGGGTAATACCTGGATCATTTTTTGATGAACTCGGCACGGTCCTGCGGGAAGTCCCCCCGCTTGCTGGGGAGGAGGGCTGGTACGCAAATATTCAAAGCGTTCTGGACGCCGCCAAGCGCGACCCAAGGCTCCACGCCGCACTGGTCGCCTCAGCGGTCGAAGCGGACAAGAAAATCCTCGAGCCGTTGTTCCAGTTCCACAACTATGGGATCCCGTTAGCGCACAATTGGACCACGCAGAATAACGGGGCGGAATTCGGCACCGACTACTTCACCCGCGCCGCGGTCGCCAAATCCAACATCTTTGTTAACGCACCACGCGAGACGAAGTATTTCTATCAGGACTTCGATGGCAACGGCGCGCAGCTCAACGGCAACCACGCGTACACCGTCACCTTTGCCAAAGGGCAGCTGCCCCCTGTGCGCGGCTTCTGGTCGCTGACGCTGTACAACCAGCATCACTTTTTCTCGCCCAACGAGTTGAGGCGTTACTCCGTCGGCACAAAAAACAAGACGCTCGTCACCGCACCGGACGGCGCGCTTACAATTTACATCCAATCTAATGCGCCCGCGGGAGAACAGCAGCGAGCCAACTGGCTACCGGCGCCAAAGGGAAACTTCGCGCTTTACATCCGATCGTACTGGCCGCAGGAAGAGATCCTCGACGGTACCTGGACTCCGCCGCCGGTAATCCGAGCCCAGTGAGGAGCGTCAGTCATGACTAAAATCAGCTCCGAGCAGGCGCACTACGACCGGCTCGCCACGCTGCCCTATAGAGAGAGTTATTTCTCGAAGGAAGACATCGGCACCCTTAAGCAGGAGTTGCTCTTCCAGCGCGCCGTCCAGGCCTATCTCTGGGCAGTTCCGGCGCTGAACATGTACGGCATGAAGGAAGGCTCCGAGAAGACCTTCGGTAAAGGATACAATATCCTGTCGATCTTCAAGCAGCGTTTGAACGCGAAGACACTCATCACTACGCCGAACTCGGATGTGATCTACGCGCTGGGCTATCTGGATCTCCAGGAAGATGGCCCCCTGGTCATCGAGGTCCCGCCGGGACTGCAGGGCATTCTTGATGACTTCTGGCAACGCCCGATTCCTTCGGAGGGTCTTATCGAGGGGCGGCAGTGGGCGGGCGATGTGGGCCTTCCGGGCCCCGACCACGGCAAGGGCGGCAAATACCTGATCCTTCCGCCCGATTATGATGGGAAAATCCCGAGCGGGTATTTTACCTACCGTTCATCGACCTATGGGGTGTTCGTCTTCTGGCGCGGCTTCTTCAAAGATCCGCGTGAGCTCGCCGAGCCCGTCAGAGTTCTGGAGCGGACGAGGATATACCCGCTGGGGGAACCTTCCACGGCAAAGCCCATGCAGTTTCCCGATGCGTCCGCTGTGCCCTCCAATATGCTCTATCCCCAGGATGGTTCGGCCTTCGACATGCTGTCGCGCTTCATCCAGCATGAGTACGTCAGTCCAGCCGATATGGAGATGCGCGGCGTGCTGGCAGGCCTCGGCATCATCAAAGGCAAACCGTTCGCGCCGGACGCCGACACTCGTGAGCTACTCGACAAAGCTGCGCGCACCGCTGCTCGCATCGGTCACATCATTGCCTATCAGCCCTCGGCCATGACACCGAACGGCATCTATTACCCGGACCGCAAGTGGCTGAACGCCTTTCCAGGCAACGCGCTGTTCACGGCTCATACCTACAACGTCATCGATTCGCGCATTGGTTTCTTTGTCTACGCCTATTCAACGAGTCCGGGTATGGCGGTCAACATGGAGAACGTGGGTGCCAAGTACCCGGCGGCGTTCATGGACGCCGATGGCGATTTCCTGCGAGGCGAGCAGGCATACGTGCTGCACCTGCCGCCAAACATTCCGGCCGCGATCTTCTGGTCGGTGACCGTTTACGATCCCGTCACCGGCTCGGGCCTCGATAATGGTCAGCCATTTCCCTCGCTCAACACCATGGATAGGCCATTCCAAAATGCCGATGGTTCAACCGACATCTATTTCGGCCCGAAGTCTCCTGGTGCCGGAAAGAACTGGTTAGCGACGCTACCTTTGAAAGGCTGGTTCACGCTGTTCCGGCTCTATGGTCCGAAGAAGTCTTTTTTCGACCAAACATGGAAGCCGGACGACCTCAAGAAGGTAACGTGAGCCACCATTCGGGGTTCTTGGGCTCGACCCTCATCCATACCCCTTGCCGCTCAGACGATCCGAGTCTTCGAGTTGCACACGCTGCGGGTGCGCACCGTTCGCGGTGGTCGGTTCAGATATCGTCCCTAAGGTCTAATTGCCGTGGTGCGGTTTCGTGGCGCCCACCGCGCGGCGGCGCTGCCCCGTTGCCTTCGAGGGCCACGGTCAGAATACCTGGCATCGATCGCCGCAAAGACAGCGAGTAACGCTCGACACAGGTTTGGAGTGATAAAAAAGTGAAGCCGGTGGATGTCATGTGGGTCGGGCTCGGCGGTGGTCTTGGATCAGTATTGCGCTGGTGGGTCGGGCGCGTGATCGGAGAGCGCTATCACGGTGATTTTCCGCTCGGAACATTCCTAATCAACATCTCGGGCACCTTCCTTATTGGTTATCTCTCAGTGTTGTTCGGCGTCGACTGGCACGACCGCTACGGCCACGGCATGGTTCTGAATGCATTTATTCTGACCGGAGTACTCGGCGGCTACACAACGTTCAGCAGTATGCAGCTCGACGCGGCCAAGCTGTCCGACAGGAAGCGCGGCGGGCTTGCGACGTCCTATCTCGTGCTATCGATCGCAGCCGGTTTGTTGGCGGGCGAGATTGGCGCAGTCATTGCCCGTGCGCAGGGCTGAAGGAGGAATGGTGTTGATCAAAATCGCCATACTGGTGTTCGTCGGCGGGGCAATGGGCGCCGTGGTGCGCGAGTTTCTCATGCTGATGGTGCCACAGGGGTCGCGCGGTTTTCCGCTGGACATTCTGGTTGCCAATCTTGCGGCTGCGTTCCTGCTCGGCCTCGTTGCAGGGCTGAACAGGCGGAGGGCCGCGTCTGACAAGGTCTACGCGCTGATCGGGACCGGCATGACGGGCGGACTGTCGACGTTTTCAAGTTTTGCGTATGGCTCGGCCGAGCTGATGACACGCTCGGCGACAGGCGCCATCGTCGCGGCGGCCTACGTCGTGATCAGTCTGATGCTGGGTTACATCGCGGTGATTATCGGAATGAAGATCGGCCAGCAAACCCATTAGATGCGATCGGGATATCAGCCTTATAGCTGACACTTGTCGGGGACCAGGAGGAAACCGCGCACGTGAAACTCCGGAGGGTTGTCGCGATCCCTGGGCCCTGGGTCTAATTGAGTTCCGTACGATCCGTTTGGTAGTTTCACGGAGGAGATCGACGGGAAGCCACTCAAGAGGTATCTTTTATGAGTAATGCGAATTTCGCACCCCATGAAAACGCGCCGGGTCCGCTGCGCCTCCACATGGAGGTAGCCGATGGCTCCGGCAAAGTAAATACGGACATTCAGTACATAGCCGACCGCCAGGCGATCGTCAATACAATCATTGCCTACTCCTATTTTTTCGACGAAGGTCGATGGGAAGAATTCTTTGCCCTCTTCTCGGATGACGTTGTGTTTGAAGCCACCACGCCAGAGATCGGCACCGTTATCTGGCACGGGAAGAAGGTGTTTCAGGAGATTTTTTGGAGAGCGTTACGGCAAGACCTCGACTGCGGTGCGCCGTCACACTCAGGGGAATGTCCACGTCGCCGAGCAAACCGCCACGACTGCCAATTCTCCCAGGCCTGTGTTATTCGGTCCTTGCAAAATGGGACCACCGACGGGACCACCGCGGATTTAAGTTGATCTGTAAGTTACTGATCCGCTCTGTGAAATCTGCGCGCGGGCTCGATGCATGCCATGCAAGCGCTCTCCCAGCTGAGCTATGGCCCCACGTGCATCAAATTACGACGCTTTGCGACACAAGCTCATGAAATTTAAGCGTAAATTTACAAAGCCATTACTTCAGGTTCGAAAGCAAGCATTCGGCGTACCGCGAAGCGGGCGGCGTGATACCAAACCACGCGGGTCCGTCAGAGCAGAATTCCGGCAGTCATTAGGAGAATACGATGGGGATCCGCGGATGACCCAACAGCACCGACGGCTGTTGGTAATCGTGTCGGGCGTTGCGTTGATGCTGGGCATGAGCGCGCCATTGTGCATGTTTGCGACACGAGCACTCGCGGCCGAGGAAGAAGCGCGCGTTCTGATCCTTAACACCGCGGATCCCTATCTTCCAGGCCATATGGTCATTGAGAACGCGCTGCGTGCGAGACTCACTGGCGATACCACCCGGCGGGTCGCGTATTTTTTCGAGTCCCTCGACGCCTACCGCTTCCCGATAGAGGCGCTGGAGCCCGAGCTCCTGGCGCTGCTCAGCAAGAAGTATAACGGGCTGCACATCGATGTAGTCGTGGCCGTTTCGCGACCCGCGATTGAATTCTTTGCGCGCCACGGCGAACGGCTCTGGCCAGGCGCGCGAGTCGTATACAACGCTTTCTCCGTGGAGTATCCAGGCCCTGTCACGCTTCCCCCCAATGTCACTGGTGTCGTAGGTTACCAGGCCGTCGCCGATACCATCGCTCTCGCACTGCGCTTGCGGCCCAATCCGCGCCGCATCGTCGTCGTCTCCGGTGCGTCGGATGCCGACAGAAGCGCCGCGCAATTGGCGCAAAACGCGTTATCGGGCAGCACCAAACAGGTGCCCGTGGACTTTTTATCCGGCCTCCCGTTGCAGGAATTGCTTGTCCGAGTGGCCGCCGTGCCGCCCGACGCCGTTATTATTTGTCTCACACAGTATCGCGACCGTGACAATCGACCGTACACGCCGCGGGAAGTGGCACGCGCAATAAGCAAGATCTCGGCTGCGCCGGTCTTCGGCTACTACGAAACCTACTTGGGCTTCGGCATTGCCGCTGGGCAGATGGAATCATATTCGGATGAGGGACGGCTTCTTGCGGAGCAAGTGCTCGCGGCACTGGCAGGCCCACCTTCGGATCCGAGTCGTGTCCTGCTCAAAACGCCCAACCGATGTATGGCGGACGCCCGTGCGCTACGGCGTTGGTCGCTGGACGAGCGGCGTCTCCCCGACGGATGCGAAGTTCGATTTGCGGAGCAGTCACTCTGGCGCCAATACGGTTGGCAAATTGCTGTTGCGCTCGCGATCATCGCGGGTCAAACGGCGCTGATCGTGGCGCTCCTCACGCAGCGCCGTCGTCGTCGAGTGGCCGAAGCCGAATCGCGCGAGCGCCTCTCTGAAATAACGCACATCACACGGCGAGTGTCCATGGGAGAGCTATCTGCGTCGATTGCCCATGAGATCAAGCAGCCACTCACGTCGATCCGTCTCAACGCCAATGCGGCCGCGATGATGCTCGGAACCGAACCACCAAAACTCGACGAAATGGCAGATATCCTCAACGACATTAAGGGTGATGGTCAGCGCGCCATCGATGTAATCGATCGAATCCGCAATTTGGTGCGTAAGGCCGATGTCGAAAAGCGGAGCCTGGATCTCAACGAGGCCATACAGCAAATCATAAAGCTGTTGGCCAGCGAGGCGGCAGTTAGGGGAGTCTTCGTCGAGGTCGAGCTGGAGCTTGCATTGCCGAGAGTCAGCGCGGACAGCGTACAGCTACAGCAAGTTATTCTAAACCTCGCACCAGTAGTGTCCCAACGTTAATCGAACAAATTCATCTGGTTATGCGCATCGGACGAATTTTGATCGGTGTCGAGTTGCGCAAGTAGCTCATCCAAAGGCATTTGCTCGCAGAGGGTGAGGCTGAGGATCTGTAGATTTTCATAGAGCGTTCGCGGCAGGTTCAGCCGCTTCTTGACGATAGCGACGAGAACATAGACGGAGATGGCGATCCAGATTTGTGTCTTCACCGCGTTTTCGGAGGTTCCGAAGAACGCCTTGATCCGTAGGTGCTGCTTGATCCACTTGAAGAAGAGCTCTACTTGCCAGCGGCAGCGATACAGCTCGGCGATGCTCAGAGCCGGCAATGCGAATTGGTTGGTTAGGAAGATGAGGCGCTTGCCGGTCTTCGGGTCGCGGAACTTGATACGACGTAACGGGACAGGAAAACCTTTGTGCGAATAGTAGACGCTCAAGATCACGGTCTGATCGCAAATCAGGCCGCTCGCTCGATCGACCGGATGCGAGTAGCGACGCTCGGCCTTGAGGTTCGACTTGGCGCGTGTCACGAAGAAGCTGCCGGCTTCGTGCAGACGATAGAGCCGCGCGAAGTCGAGATATCCCCGATCCATCACGTAGTAAGCTCCCGGCTCCGGCAGCAGCAAGTCGAGCACGTTGACCTCGTGCATCTTGCCGTCGGAGATATGAATAAAGCTGGGAATATTGCCGCGCAGATCGAGCAACGTGTGCAGCTTGACGGCGGCCTTCGTCGAACGAAACGGTGCCCAGGGAAAGACCGACAAACACAGATCGATCGTCGTGGCATCGAGCGCGTAAACCGTCTCGGCCAAATCCACGCCGAAGGGCTCCTCGGCATACAAGCCGCGTGCGATGCCGATCAAGCGCTCGGCGAAGCTCGCGTAGATACGCCAATCGCGCGTCGCATTGGCGTTGGCGAGCGTGTTGCGCGACACCGTGCCGCGAATCCCCAAGTGATAGAGCTTCGTCGACTGCGCCCGAAGGCTCGACTCGATGTCTCGCAGACTCTCTCGAAAGGTCAGTTGCGCGAACGCCATGCACAGATACTGGTCGAGACACGAGAAGCTCTTGACCTTGTGCTCGCCCGCGTAACGCGCTACGCAGCGACGAAACGTCGTCAACGGCAGATGGCGCATCAACTGCGCAAAAACGAGTTGGCCTTGATGCATCGAGCGACTCCGCGGCGAGTACCGCGGTCACGGTGCGCGAGGGCGAATCGATGTTCAAATCGAGACCAAGCCAATATGCGACTTTCTTTAACATGTTCAACAGCTTAAACGAGCCGTCCCGATCAACGTTGGGACACTACTGACCTCGCACTCAACGGCATGGAAGCGATGCGCGATCTGCCCGCCGACAAAAGGTTACTGACGATCCGCAGCAAGCGCGTGAATGACCGAGAGGCCGAGATATCCGTGACAGATTCGGGTGCTGGCATTGCTGAGGAGTCAATTCGCAGCATCTTCGAGCCCTTTGTGACGACCAAGCCCAGCGGCATGGGAATGGGGCTCGCGATATCGCGCACAATCATCGAGGCGCACGGCGGCGAGATACACGCAGAAAACTCCTCTGCTGGCGGTGCAGTGTTTAAGTTCACGTTGCCGTTAATCTCTGATAAGACGTCCGCCGAAGCCTTCCCCCGTCAAGAGACTGGCGACTCGCCAAACGCGAGCCAGTCAGGTTTTGCGACTCCAAATCACCCAGGCTCCGAGCGCGAGGGCCCCGCGCGTTAAAGCCCTCTCGTTGCGCATACTCTTTCATCGTCAGGCCTGAACTGCGCAACCCCTGCCTCTCGGGCATGACCGCAACGCTCGAGAACCGCGCGCTGCAAGTGGCACAGCAGCAGATGGATTTTATCGAAGCCTTCTCCGCCCATGTGCAAGACAAGCTCGATCGGCGCCGTTCCCGCCTGATCGAGCGGCGGTTCGAACTCTCGGGACTGACCGAACGCAAGGATCTGAAGGACTTCGACTGGAGCTATAACCCGAAGAATCCGCGACGCGAAATCCTCGAACTCGCGAACTTGAAGTTTATCGACGAACGCGAGGACGCGCTGTTCATCGGTTCACCCGGCGTCGGGAAAAGTCATATCGCGAAGGCGCTCGCGCTTCTGGCCGTGCAACGCGGCTACACGGTGTTTTATCGCGAGGCCCACGTCCTCGTCGAGGACATCAATCAGGCCCGCGAACTCGGCGAGCTACGAAAGTATCGCGCCACAATCAAGGCCGCCGATCTCGTCGTGATCGATGATCTCTTCCTACGAAAACTCCCGCCGCACGAAAAGGCATCGACGCTGATCACTTCAAATCGAGAAATCGACGACTGGGCGAAGCTCTTGGGTGACGCCGTCATCGTCACGCCACTGCTTGACCGTCTCATGCATCACGGCCACCTACTCAAGTTCGTCGGCAAGAGCTGGAGGCTCAAAGAGTCCGCCGAACGCCTTGCTAAGGGGCGTCAAACCGCGTAATCATCGCACGCGCGTCCCGCCACCGCCAGGCGGGGGATTTTGACCCGGCCACAGGTGGGGGATTTTGAGGTGGCCGCCGGGGGCAGCGCAGGCGTTCAGCTGCGGGTCATGCGGGCGGAGCGAAATACTGGTATTTTCGGTTTTACTGGCGAAACAAGCGACAACGGCTCAGCCTCGGACAATGGCCGGCCGTAGGGCTCGCCGAGGCTCGCGCTCGCGCGCAAAAGACTCGAGAGGTGCCCGATGAGGGCATCGACCCGCGCAAAGCGGGGATCGTCAAGCGAGCCAACGCACGCACAGAATCGCCGGTACAGCATGCGCCTGGGCCCGTCTCGCACACTTAGCTGCAATCAGTGGCAATCGTCTAAGCAGACCTCTTTTGGAAAACGGCTACGATTGTGCAACCCGCAATGGTATTGGCGTTCTCTCGAAGATATCGCGCGAACATTTTGGCAAACCCCAAGCGATAATAAAGCCGCCGCTGCCAGCGGCCGAGATATCGGCTCTCAATCACGGCTTGATACCAGTCAGCGTCAACCAAAGGCTCGGTCTCGAAGCATTTGATGTCGAGATTTGTGAAAGTAGCGAGCGCTGTCAGGCTTTTGCGATTCCACAGACCCATGTGATGCGGTGGTTGATTTAGAATGTTGTCCGGATCGAGACGAATAAAACTATCGTCGTTGGGAACGCCAATGACCAGGGTCCCGCCGGGGCGAAGAACCCTTATGCATCCTTGAATGAAAGCCAGAGGCTCAGCAACATGTTCTAATACCTGGAACGTGGTGACAACATCATATAAGGCGACTGGCTTGATGTTGTCTGCAAAAGTCCTTCGTGAACATGGATGCCCTTCTCCTTGGTGATTGCGGCGGCCTTTTTGTTCAGTTCGATCCCGAACACTGCGGCACCCTTGTTCTGGGCCTTTGCCAGGAAACAACCCTCGCCGCAGCCTACATCCAAGACCTTGTCTCCGGATCGGATGTATGGCAACGCTATCTCATGCTCCCATTTGTCTTCTTGGTATTTCCATTCAAGTGTGAAAAGGCTGCGATAAAGCGACTCGTCGCCAACTAGCGAAAACGGATAGTAAAAGCCAAACCCGGTATCACACCTGTAGACACCGACCTCGGGCACGTCAATAAAATAGCTGGCCGCGTCATAACCAAATCTCTCCTTATAAGCGCCGACTATACGGGACGACGGAATGGAGAGCGTCAAGGGTGCATCTCTGCCGGTGAGTGGCGACTTGACGAACCTGGGTAAGTGCACAGTCTGTATCATCGGTTTGCCTGCCCGGATCGCGAAGCGCAATCAGCACAACCCAGTGGCGTTTGGCGCCATGTTCGACACCTCCATCACTAACAGTGGGGTGTCCACGAAAGGCGGGTCAACTCCAAGTTGACGCCCATCCGAATGCTAGCTCAAAGTCTAATCTGATCAAAGAAGTTGCTGAGCGCTGCGCGCAAAGCAGTGTGACCGAGCGGTAAACGCCGGAACGCAAAATATCGGATGACGGGCCTCTAAACCACGACGATTGCGTCGTTCGCCGCCCGCGCAAAACACTCAAGCTGTCGAGCAACAGAGTCAAACCACTGGCCACAGATCCAGTGGTGATTTCCGGAACTTTGGTCCAAGCGCCGGGAGTCGAGTTGTCGGCCGATGCTGCATGGCACAGGACGTCGCCACAATATTAATTGGACACGACGCCATGGTGGGTATCACCACCTGTTCCCGCGCTATCATCGCTGGTGATCGCGTATTTCCCTCAAAAGCGCAATGCGATCGAAAAATGGGCGAGGTACTTGAGTGATCTGCTCGCTCAAACCCAGCGAGAAGAGGCGCCTGCCGACATAACCGATGTCAGCTAGGGCGGTGTGTCCCGGAAAAAAGCGCGTTCGTTTGTAGCTGCGCTATTGCGACCGATCTGGCCTTGGCTAAATAGGGTTCCACAGCGTTGGCGATAATCTTGTCGATATTGGCTTGCTGTAGGTTAGCGGCCGCCGCGGCCTTGGCGTTGCTCCCTAACGTATCTCGTTGCTGTCAGTAGTAGCGCAACGCAATAATAAGCGAATTCTTCGTCTGATTCAGCGACCAGCATATCGCGACCGGGCCGCACGCTCTTCAACGAGCCGTCGCGCAATGCTATGCGCGCCCATGCGCACCCTCGGAGGTGATCGTTTCCCACTGCCAGAGGACCTCAAACTCGTCCATGTAATGCGATCGGATGGTGGTATGGCATCGAAGCGTATTGGCACAAGCGTTTTGCTGAGAAAACGCCGCAGTAGCGAGTCAAGCGCGGGACATGACCTGACGGGCAGCTATTCGTCGAGAAAATGAATGGACTACACCGTCCAAGGACTACACCGTCCAAAGCGCCCTCGCACGCGCCAAGCGCTGCAATGACGCCTCTTTGCCCAGGATCGCCAAGGTGATATCGATCGGCGGGGATATGGTGCTGCCGCAGACCGCCAGACGGATAGGCTGCGCCAGCTTACCCAACGAAGATGCGTGGCGAGCGACCACCGCGCTGATGACCTCATGGATCGCCGGCGCCGTCCAATCCTCGAGCGCGGCGAGGGCATCCGCGGCTTCGCTGAACAAGGGGAGTGTCTCCGGGGTAACGTGCTTACGCACCCCCTTGTAATCGTAAGCGGTCGGCGCGCGGAAAAAAAAGACACTATTGACCGCCATCTCGCGCAGCGTCTTGGCACGCTCTCGCTGCGCCAGCACGATTTGCGACAGCGGCGCGTCATCATTCGCCTGAATCCCCTGGCGATCCAATTGCCAGCGCAGGGCCGGCACGAGGCGCTCGGGAGGCGCACGCGTCATATGCTGCTGATTGAGCCAGGTGAGCTTGTCCACATTGAAAGCCGATGCGGACTTGTTGACGTCCGCAATGTCGAACAATCGCACCATATCCTCGATCGTGAAATACTCTTGGTCGCCGTGAGACCACCCAAGGCGAACCAGATAATTGAGCACCGCTTCCGGTAAAAACCCATCATCCCGATACTGCAGTACGCTGACCGCCCCGTGACGCTTCGATAGCTTGGCACCATCAGCACCTAGGATCATCGGCAGGTGCGCGTACACCGGCGGCGTCTGCCCCAACGCAAGCAGCATGTTGATTTGCCGCGGCGTGTTGTTTAGGTGGTCATCGCCGCGGATGACATGCGTGATCCGCATATCCATGTCATCCACGACCACGCAAAAATTGTAGGTGGGCGAGCCGTCGGAGCGCGCAATGATCAGATCGTCGAGCTCGGCATTCTGAAAAACGACTCTTCCATGCACCACGTCATCGACCACGACGTGGCCAGAGAGCGGATTCTTGAAGCGCACCACCGGCGCGACGCCTGGGCGCTCGTCCGTTCGATCGCGCCACCGGCCGTCGTAGCGTGGCTTCTCGCCACGGGCCATTTGCTCGGTGCGTAATTGCGCGAGCTCTTCCTTGGTGCAGTAGCAACGGTACGCATGGCCGCTCGACAACAATTCGCCGATGACCTGCTTGTAGCGATCGAAGCGTTGGGTTTGGTAGAAGGGTCCTTCATCCGCCTCGAGGCCTGCCCACTCCAGGCCTTCCAATATCTGCTGGATTGCGGCGGGCGTCGAACGCTCGAGATCCGTGTCTTCGATGCGCAGCACGAGCTGTCCCGCATGGCGGCGCGCGTACAGCCAAGAAAAAAGCGCAGTGCGAAGTCCGCCGATGTGCAGGAAGCCGGTAGGACTAGGAGCAAATCGCGTGCGGACGATCATCGGCTTGGGAAACTGGAAAACAAACGGGCACTGAGTGTAGCAGAGACCCCCGGGTGCGGGAGTGTCCGGTGGCATGAACCTGCAAATCGGCCCCGGGTCAGAGCCGCTGCGTCAGGCCTCGCGCCGACCCCATAGGATCATCGCAATCGCGCTATTTCGAATCGTGAACGTAAACGACGCACTGACACTGCCATCTACGTTGGTCGGGTTACTTGCAAAGCTCGACAATAAGCCTTCGCGCCGAGCGGGCTGCTTAACCAATTGCGATTCATGCGGCACCGGCGAGCGAGCTCACTCCATCACCGCGCAAATGGCGCACACCTCGGGTGCGATTTTTTGTTGCCTTGTTGCGCGCGTCGGCCTTCGCACGCGCGCCGTTGACATAATATGGCGCGCTTCAGCGACATCCAGAGGATGCTCTTGGCAAGGATAAACCCCAAATCTTGCTTTTATGTTACAACTGGTCGGAAAATCGGGCAATCAGGGTAAGCACTTGACCGCTGGGGATGACCTTCGGAAGGGACGTGGATGATGCTAACGCAGCAAACGTCGAGGAAGCAGACGAATCTGACTCTCCGCAAAGCACCCGAACCGGCCGGGCGCGTGTATTGGATCACCGGCTTGTCGGGCGCGGGCAAGACCACGGTCGGTCGAGAGCTTTGGCGCCGGTTGCGAACCGCGGGCCGCTCGGCGATTTTTCTCGATGGTGACGCCCTTCGCGAGGTCATTGCGGAGGATCTCGGCCACAGCACCACGAATCGACGCACCTCGGCCATGCGCAACGCGCGATTGTGCCGGATGCTGGCGAGCCAAGGCACGGACGTTGTGTGCCCGACCATCTCGCTCTTTCACGAGGTCCAGCTTTGGAATCGCCGCAACATCCCCGGTTATTGCGAAATCTACCTGCGCGTGCCCATGGAGGAGCTGCGGCGACGGGATTCCAAAGGCATTTATGCTGCGGCGGACCGCGGCGACATGCGCGATGTGGTAGGACTCGACGTGCCGGCCGAACTGCCCGAGGCACCGAATCTCGTGCTGGACAACTTCGGTTCGCTCGACAGCTCGCGCGCTGTGGACCGGATCTGGAAAGAATGCGTGCTGCGGGGTCCAAAGCGAGCGGCGCGACGGGCGGGCAAGCTTTCCTTTGGGACCAAGGCCGAGACGCTTGAGCAGCTAGCACCGCGTTTGCGCTGCGCGGGGATCCTACCGCAAATAAGATTTTCGGTTGCCGATTGGCGCGCCGACCGCGCCGGCACCCTCGATCGCATCGCCCAGACAAGCTGGGGATCCCGCCCGGTCATCGTGCGGAGCAGTGCACAAAACGAGGATGGTCCGATTAGCTCCCAGGCTGGTCGCTACGACTCCGTGTTGGGCGTCTGCGGCGATGAGCAGATCGCGCTGGCCATCGAGCGCGTTATCGATTCCTTTGGCGCTGAGGGATCCACCAACGACCAGATCTTCGTGCAACCCATGCTGGAGCGCGTGGCCATGGCCGGGGTCGCCTTTTCGCGCCCACCCAGCGGTAATGGGCCCTATTTTATCGTCAATTATGACGATCGCTCGGGTCGCACGGACGGCGTCACCGGGGGCACGGGGGACAACCTGCAGACCTTTCTTTGCCTCAAGTCCCGGGCTGAAGGCTGCCCGCCGGAGCTTGCTCCCGTCCTTGCCCTCGTCAGCGAACTCGAGCCGTTGTTCCCCTGCGACGCGATTGACGTCGAATTTGCCATCGACGGTGACGGCAAGACTTATTTACTCCAGGTGCGAAGCCTCGCCGTCGAGCCACCGGACGGTATATCCGACGAGCAGATCGACGCCGCCGTGGCGGCCGTTGCCCAAAAGGTCGAATTGCTCAGCCGCCCTCACCCTTTCCTGCATGGCAGCCGCTCGATCTTCGGGGTCATGCCCGATTGGAATCCGGCGGAGATCATCGGTCTGCGGCCCTGGCCGCTGTCGTTGTCGCTGTACCGTGAGCTCGTCACCGATTCCATCTGGGCATATCAGCGCGACAACTACGGCTATCAGAATCTGCGCAGCTTCCCGCTGCTGGTGAGTTTTCACGGGCTGCCGTACATCGACGTGCGCGTCAGCTTCAACTCTTTCGTGCCGCGCGACGTCCCCAACGATTTGGCCGGCCGCCTCGTCAACTATTACATCGAGCGCCTGCTCGCCGAGCCGCAGCTGCACGACAAAGTCGAATTCGAGATCATCTTCTCGTGCTACACACTCGATCTGCCGCAGCGGATGAGCCGCCTCGCAGAAAACGGCTTCTCACAAGACGACATCACCGAGCTCTCGGGCGCGCTACGTCGGCTGACGAACCGCATCATTCATGGCGAGACGGCTTTGTGGCGGCGTGATCGGGCCAAAATCGATCTCCTGGCGCGGCGCTTGCCGATGATCGCGAACGCGAAAATCGACAAGATCAGCCGCATCTATTGGCTCATCGAGGATTGCAAGCGCTATGGCACCCTGCCCTTCGCAGGTCTGGCCCGGGCGGGATTCATTGCCGTACAGCTGCTCCAATCTTTCGTCTCAGCCGGCATCATCAGTGCGGAGGAGCACGCGACCTTCATGGCCAGCGTCGACACCGTCGGATCGCGCATCGGGCACGATTTCGCTTGTCTCAGCAAGGCGGAGTTCTTGTCGCGATATGGCCATCTGCGGCCGGGTACCTACGACATCTTGTCGCCGCGCTACGACGAGGCCCCGGATCTCTATTTCGATTGGTCGGCGGCGCGAGCGAGCTCCGGCACACAGCCGCGCTTCACGCTCTCCATCGAGCAATTGCGCCATATCGAGCAGTTGCTCAAGGAGCATGAGCTCGACATCGACGTGCTGAGCCTAATCGAGTTCATCAAGGGAGGCATTGAGGGGCGCGAATACGCGAAGTTCGTTTTCACGCGCAGCTTGAGCGACGCCCTTGTCCTGATTCGACAGATGGGCGAGGAATATGACCTGTCCATCGAGGATTGTGCATATTTGGACTACGACACCATTCGCAACCTCTACAGCGAGAGTGGTTCAGTGCGCGATCGCCTCCTCGAGAGCATCTTGCGAGGCAGGGAGCGTCATGCGCTCACGCGCAAGCTGGTGCTGCCGCCGGTCATCGCCTCGCCCGAGGAGGTTTTCGCGTTTCACCTGCCACCGAGCCAGCCGAATTTCATAACGCGCAAGAGCATCACCGCGCCGGTTGCCTCGGTCGGCGATCCACCGGAGCTTTTCGCGGGCCATATTCTATTCGTACCCAGCGCGGACCCGGGCTTCGACTGGATATTCACGCGCGGCATTAGCGGATTCGTCACGCAGTTCGGCGGCGCCAACTCGCACATGGCAATTCGTGCGAGCGAACTCGGTATTCCCGCCGTAATCGGTGCCGGAGAAGCGCTGTATCAGCGCTGGCAGGCCGCGGATAAGTTGTGCCTGGACTGCAGCAACCAAAAAGTGTCGCTGATCGCGTGAAGATCGTCGCGGTCACGCAAAGAGTCGTGCTCGTTCCGGAGCACGGCGAGCGCCGCGATTGTCTGGATCAGGCGTGGGCTCGCTTCATCGCGACTTGCGGTCTGTTGCCCCTACCGCTGCCGAATGTCGTCGATGTGGCGCTCGCGATGTTCGGCCGCTCCGAAGTGGCCGGATTGGTGTTGACCGGGGGAAACGACCTGGCGGCTCTTGGCGGCGACGCCCCGGAGCGGGACGCCACCGAAAACGCGCTGCTCGATGACGCTGAGTCGCGCCGCCTGCCGGTGATCGGGGTGTGCCGAGGCATGCAGGTCATCCAGAGCGCTATGCCGTGCCGCTGCGGCGGATTCAAGGGCACGTGATGCGGCGACAGACGATCGACATCGAGGGCAAAGAGACTGAGGTCAACAGCTACCACAATTTCGGGGCTAGCGAGTCGCGTCCGCCGCTCGACGCATGGGCGCACGCACGCGACGGCATCGTCAAGGCGATCCGGCACTCGGAGCAGCCCGTGACGGGCATCATGTGGCACCCCGAGCGCATTACGCCGTTCGCCGCACGCGACATCGCCCTGTTCCGCGACGTCTTCGAGGTCGCCTGATGCGCGGACTCATCCTGGCCGCGGGCCGCGGCAGCCGCATGGGGCCTTGGGTGATGACCGGCCGAAGTGCATGGTCGAGCTCAACGGCAGGCCGCTCCTCGACCGGCAGATCGCCGCTCTGCGGCGTGGCGGCGTCGACGAGGTCGGCATCGTGCGCGGTTACCGCGCCGAAATATTGAATTTTCCGGGGACTTAGTTATTTTGACAACCCGCGTTGGTCGCAGACCAACATGGTGATGTCGCTCACTGCCGCGGCGAGCTGGCTGCGAGCAGGACCGGTCATCGTCAGTTATGCGGATATTTTCTATCGAGGGCACGTGGTGCGCGCTCTCGCCCAGGAGCCGGGCGCGCTCGTCATCAGCTTCGATCGATTGTGGCGCAAACTCTGGTCGAGGCGTTTTGCCGACCCCTTGTCCGATGCCGAGACCTTCAAGATCAATCGCGCCGGCGAACTGCTCGAGATCGGGGGTCGCACGCAAACGATCGAGGACATCGAGGGTCAGTACATGGGTCTCCTGAAATTCACCCCGGCGGGGTGGAATGCCGTCGAGGAGACACTCGCCACGCTCGATGCGCCGAGCCGGGACCGCCTCGACATGACGGGATTACTGCGCCGGCTGCTCGCGGCCAAGTCCATCGTGATCAGCACCGTCGGCACCGACGGCGAATGGGGCGAGATCGACAATCCCGGTGATGTCGAGCTCTATCAGAGCATGATCCGAGACGGCGAGCTCACGCTGGAGGCGCCTCTCGGCGCCGATGAGCGGGAGAGCGGCGCCTTGGCTAAACCGAGAATCGCTATCAACGACAAGTGAGAGACGAATATCATGAGCCAAACTTCGCCCAAGGTTAACTGGGACTACACCGAGCACGCAGCGCACTACGATAAGCGGGCGGATTACTCGTACGACGCCATTAAGCAGCTGCTGACCGCCACCGGTTGCACACCTAAAACACCGATTGCCGAGATCGGCGCCGGCACGGGAAAGCTCACCAAGGAGCTGCTCAAGCACGGATTGACGGTTAAATCCGTGGAGCCCAACGATGCCATGCGCGCGATCGGCATCAAGAACACGCAAGGCCAGTCCGTCACCTGGTCGGTGGGCACGGGCGAGGCAACCGGATTGCCGAGCGGCAGCGCCTACGCGGTCTTCTTCGGGAGCTCGTTCAATGTGGTCGACCAGAAGGCCACGCTAGCCGAGGTCAAGCGAGTCCTCCTCCCGCGCGGCTGGTTTGGCTGCATGTGGAATCACCGAAATCTGAGCGATCCCGTTCAGCAGAAAATCGAATCGATCATACAATCGTTCATTCCATCTTATTCCTATGGCTTGAGGCGCGAGGATCCTACCGGTGTAATCGATTCGAGCGGGCTCTATTCGCCGGCCAAATCCATCTCGGGCGATTTCGTCTGGGGGATGCCGAAGTCGGACATCATCGTAGCTTGGAAATCGCATGCGACGTTGAGACGCCAGGCGGGAAGCGACGCGGTGTTCGACAAGATCATTGCAGAGATCTCGAAGTACCTTGCGCCCATGCCGGAAAAGATCGATGTACCCTACACCACCCGTATTTACTGCGCGCAGTTGAAATAAGCACCGGCGATCAACGGCGGTCATTGCGAGCAGCGATGTTTGTTTTACAACCCTCGCAATGTCATACTTTACGGGCAACCTAGGGCGGTTAGCTCAGCGGTAGAGCACTGCTTTCACACGGCAGGGGTCACAGGTTCAATCCCTGTACCGCCCACCATTGATTTAAGGGATTTTCCGCCTTTTCGCCCTTTTCCCAAGATTCCTATACGGTAGCGGATACGGTAAACCAGCGAGCTATTACCATGAATAGCGAGGGTGCTGCCCAGGCTCTAGAACACGATCCGATTGTAGCTAGATGGGTAGTCGTTCGCGCACTCCCCGCCTGGATCATAAATAAGCTCAGACGGCTGATGCCGTCTGGCAACAGTTTTCAGATTCTCCCCGAGCCCGGTATTTTCTCCATCGGCATGGGGGACTCGAGCGGCACGTCTGAAGAAGCGATTGCATACGTTGAGGCATTGCTCAAGGTTTACATCGCTCCTGCACGTCTACGCCCATGGTTTCGTTTATTCATTGGTCATGCATCAGTGCACGGATTAGCGCAAGCCGGTGGAATCACATTAACATCAAGATTCAAAACGGATTCTGAATCCCAGAGAGGACATGTCTATGGCTGATTCTTCGAAAGAACTCACGGATCAGGTTAAACGGCAGATGAACCAGCCTCAAATCCACGAGTCCTGGGAAAAGGTTTACCGCACGACTGAAAACGAGCAGTTTTTCGAACAGGCATATGACGACTTTGTCAAAAGGATCGATCAGCAGCCGGGTTCTCGAGCGCTCGATATCGGCTGCGGGATTTGTGCAAATTCTATCCGCTTGGCCCGTCGTGGTTACATCGTCTCAGCTGCCGACTATTCGGAACCAATCCTCGTCGAGGCGCACGAAAACGTATCGCGTAACGAACTCTCCGACCGAATCACCATCGCTCGAGATGACATTCTCAATCTGTCATTTCCCAACGAGCATTTTGACCTGGTGCTTTGCTGGGGCGTGCTAATGCACATACCTGACGCCGAGCGAGCCATCAGCGAGCTCGCCCGGGTTACCAAACCAGGAGGATTCTTGGTATTGGAGGAAATCAATCAAAGTGCTCCCGAGGCCTGGATGATGCGCGTGGGTTGGCAGGCACTCAAGAAGAATATCGCAATCAAAAAAACTTCGGCTGGTTACGAACAGACTACCCGCTTCGCACGCGAGACTCTATTCTGGAGACACGTGAATACTCGCTGGCTGATTGCTAAATTCTCCCGTCACTCCTGCAGCCTTTTTCGGCGCGACGGTGGGATGTTCACTGAAATGTATACTTACCTTCCTGGCAAATTCTTCAAATCCGCGATGCATGCCTGGAACCTTCTGGCGGCACGTCGCCTGAACCTGCCCAAACTGGCCTATCACAATGTTTTCATTTTCCGCAAGAATGGAACGCCCTGATTTTGCCTCGCGCAATCAGAACAACGTTTTGAGGACTTCCCCGTGCCTCTCATCGTTCCATTGTGACTAAGTACTAAGGAGAAACCGGAACGACGAAAGCCAGCAGGTCACAACCTTGCTTTTGTCCTTGTCGCATGACAAGCGCGACGCGTTGAGAGCGTCAGCATGGCGCAGGGAGAAGTTGTAATCAGTTTTGCTGTCCGAAGCGTGGACCATGAATTGACCAAGTAACAATGCACTCATGGCGCCGAAAGGAAGGAAGGGCGCGACCCGCCATGTGATCCTCCATCGGCCCAAACCCAAACCGTAGCAGCCCAGAACATTGAGCGCTCGATCGCACTGCCGCGACGATTATAACGCCTTCCTACCGCAAGCGCATTACGCGGAGTAATATTCAGTACAAGGGAGAACCAAAATGAAGCTACCCATTTTGACTGTCGCGGCGCTGCTCGCCGCATCCGCCGTCACGCCCAAGCTTTAGACTTCGATCTAGTTTAACGAGACTCGAGTGATGTGCATTCCGATCGGCAACAGCAGCACCGATGCAATACTGCAACGCGCTTTTAGTTCCTATCGTGATAACGAAGGCGCTATCCAAGCTCTACGATCCGAAAAGCTCAAGCTAGTGCGGCACTATGATGTCCCCCGAATGGAATCTGCGGCGGCGATATTCTGCTGGGGGCCGAGTGGTGCCAAGCTTCTAGCGAGCTACTTCGACAGTCACGACGACGTTCTAATGCTACCAATGTTCGCGAGCTCCGCGATCTATCCGTTCTTCGAAGAATACAAACACCTATCTGTGTGGGAGAAGCTCGTCGCTTATCCCGCATACTCCGATACTAAGTGGCTCGACACCAAATTCTTCGTGGGCGATTATGCCGTCGCCGCTCCAGGTTATTACGCGGCCATTCAAGCTCTCTTCGCCGTCTATGGTGACGAGTCCCCGGCATGGCTTGAGGTGCGCCAGAGATTCTTCCAGTTTCTACACGTCGCCTATGCTGCTGCAGTACCGCGGCGCCGCGGAAATCCTCAGCCGCTGATGATCTTCGCACCACATACAATGGACGACGCGTTGGCGCGGCAATTCATTCAGGATTTTCCGAGCGGGCGTTTCATACATACAATTCGTGATCCGATTTCCGTACTCGATTCGTGCTTTGATACGGTGACGTATCTACAGACTTGTGTGGCCGCCGGTAATCGCCCGGATCTCGCGGCCTGGTATCTCTGGCCAGCGTTTTGCTCGGTCGAGCAAATTCTCAACTGCGATCGACCTCATTTCGGGATGGAGGCACGCACGTGCGCCGTCCGCTTCGAGGACATGCATCGGTCGCCGGAGGCAATGATGCGGGGACTGGCCGATTGGCTTGGTATTCTCTATCATCCTTCTCTGCTCGAGAGTACATGGAATGGTGCTCCTTACGTCAATCATTCCCGCGGCGTCTCCTGGTGCGGGCCCAATCCTGCCAACACGAAACGACGGTGGAAAAATCTGAATCCTGCTGATCGTCTGCTGGTTTTTGCTTTGCTACACGAGAATTTTCTGGCCTGGCATTATCCCAGCCGAAAGGTCTTCCGTCGAAAATGGATACGAGTGTGCATCATCGCCGTGTTGTGGTTTCTGCCTATGAAGATGGAGATCGCAAATACTCGGATGGTCGTACGGCTTCAAGCAATTCCGGCCCTGCTGAGCGGGCGAATTCGCTTTGCCTGTCGCGCGCCTTTTTTTTTGATCACGCAGCGATTGCGAATCATGTCGCTGATCGCATCGCATGCTCGCGCCCGACTGTTGGGAAACCGGCGCCTGCTTACGCCGCTCTGAAGCGCTCCGTGTTAACTAAATTACAGTAACTATGGGGGTTTACACGTTCAACGGAACGACAGGCCCGACGGTCGACGTAAACGGCGACGAATATAACTTCACCGTACTTCAGGGCAACACGCTGATCGATCTCAAAGGGGCGCCAAGTTTAGCAGCCAGGTCTCCCTGGCTCTCGTCATCTAGATCAACGCAGGCATCCCCAATAAACCGGCTCGATGGACGCGTCAGGGATACTTTCGTTCCGAAGGCTGGCGCAACTGGGTGTTCTTCGCATCGATCGGGGATGCGCCGGGAAAGGGCCACTTGCCCTGATTTATTTCATGTCGCCAGTGTCTCCAACGGCAAGTATGATTCGCCGAACATTCATGCGGAGCCGGCCGATGATCACGGCATCCGCGTGGGTCGCAAGCGAGTCGCGCGGCTGATGACGCGCTGAAATTAAAGTTAATTGTGAATAGATGCAAGATCCGTCTATGATTCATGATCATGAGCCCATCCAGCACCCTTGCGTCACTGCATCGCGACGATATGCGTCGCCTCGTCGAGCGCAGTCGGGCTCGTAATCCCTGTGTGTTCCGGTGAGCTCTGCATCGGAAGGATATCCGCTGCCCGGCGCCACACTGTTCGATTTGGGTGGGCTGCAGGTGGCGCTTCAGGGTCCCCTCGGGCGTCTTGGTTGATCTACTGATTCCGGATGATCTGCCTCAGCATCTGCGGGAATAGGTACTGCGCGAAGCTATCCGGGTATGAGCTGGGACGCAGCCGGTTCCAGAATCCCGGATTGCCGGAAGCCACGCGGCCGGCCAACACTTATGTCGAGGGTATGGCCCAAGCTGAGTTCCTTGCGGACCGCCGTTGATGAGCCGCAGATCTATCGATTGTAATGTGACTGACTGAAAGGTTTCGAGCCGCATGATCGTTCCGCGAGTTGGATACAGTGAGCGTGTCAAATGGGATGCTGCTGAGCAGTAATCCAGCCTGCATTGAAAAAAAGAAGCAGTCGAAGCAATGTCAACTATAAGCGGTCAAACTCCACCAGGACCTGCTGATGCATACGATCCCAGCGAAGACCTGCTCGAGTGGATGCAGCTGAACTTCGAGAGATACGGGGACATCTACAGCGCCAGGATCTTCGGCGCCAGCGTATACGTCGTCAACACACCGCAAATGGCTGAGCATGTCCTGGTGAAGAATTGGGGCAATTATCTGCGCAAGGGCCAGGCGGTGAAGCGTATCGCATTCAGCCTCGGCCCAGGTCTGATATCCACCAATGGTGAGCGCTGGGCGTCTCAGAGACGCATGATTCAGCCCGCCTTTACCCGCGAAGCTGTCAGCGCCTTATTCGACGCTATCTGCGTTCCCAACCAATCCCTTTGCGTCAGGTGGCAGCAAGCGGCAGCGGCGGATCAAAGTTTGGATGTCACGCGTGATCTGAGTCTCACAGTTCTGGAAGTAACGCTGCGCGCCATATTCGGCCGCGACTACGGCTCGGTCGCACCAGAATTTCAGATAATCGCCGACGAGAACCGCAATCTCGAATTTGCGCATATCTGTTCGCAACTTGGGTCACTGATTGTCGCCATCGTTCAGGCGCGTCGCAAGCGGCAAAGCGACGATGCCGACATCCTCGGCCGGATGATGTCGGCGCGCGACCGGCAAGGGTCACCGATGCCGGACGCGCAGCTGGCACGCGAAGCACTGACCTTGGTGATCGCGGGGCACGAGACGACCGCAAGCGTATTGAATTGGATCTGGTACCTGTTGGCCAAGCACCCAGACATACAGTCGCGAGTGGCGGTCGAGGTCCGCGATTCCAAGGCGAAAGAAGCGCTCTCCATGCGGACGCTTGAGCAACTGAGCTACACCTGCAGCGTCGTGGAGGAGGCGTTGCGCTCGTATCCGCCTCTATGGCTCATGACGCGAAAGACGATCAAGCCGGACCTCTTGGGAGGATACCGGGTTCCTAGCGGCACGGAGATTTACATCTCCCCGTACCTGCTGCAACGGCACCCTCGTCTGTGGAAGGATCCGCATCGATTTGATCCGGAGAGATTCGAGGCCGGCAACTCGGAAAATCAGCAACGCCTGTCGATGTGTCCGTTCGGCGCGGGTCCACGCAACTGCATCGGAGAGTACTTCGCGAGAGTCGAAATGCAGGTCCACCTGGCCACGGTCATCGACACGCTGTCCCTGTGCAATACCGTGGAAGAACCTGCGCGAATTGTCGCCGGAGTGAATCTGCTTAGCCGAGATCACTTCATCATGCGGCCACAATTGCGCAATGATTCGGCTGCGAACCGATGACCCGGCTGGTGGGTTGGATCATCATTACGCTGACATTCGCATCGATCAGCATGGGATTGCTTTATCCGTGCTACCGCGTTGCCTGTAGGTTCTATCCCGAATCGAGAAAAATCTGGTGGGTCTACGGTGTGGGCGCTGCGGTCTGCAGCATGGCTCTTTGGTTTCTGCTTCCCGGCCTCGTCCATCACTTCTTCCCGCGCTTCTGACCCGACTTCGCTAGTCCGTCAAGTGCTTCGCCAGGCGCAAGGCGAGCGCGACGATGGTCAAGGTGGGATTGGCCTGCCCCGCAGTGGGAAAGACCGAGCTCCCGGCGACGTAGAGATTTTCCATCCCATGCACGGCGCAATTGCGATCGACGACCCCTTCCCGGGGATCGTCCGACATCCGGGTCGTGCCGATATAGTGAGGGAGCCCTGCAAACGCATCGACCACTCGTTCGTCGCGCAGCCAGGGTTCAAGGCGTGTGCGGCCGATGCCAACTCGGGCGAACTCTGCCGCGACGAGGCTTGCCAGCCGCGTCGCCGTTCGACGCTCTAGATTCCCGTGCCGCCAGTCGGCTTTCACGCGACGCAGTCCAAGGGCGTCCCGGTCATCCGCAAGCAATATGCGGCTTTCCGGATCGGGCACCGGTTCGAGATCGACCAGGAGTATTGCGGACTTCGAAGGAACTCCGCCACTCGCGAGCGTCTGTTTCGACGCGAGGTGCTGCTCGACAACACCGGCCACTTGCCGGATATCCTCTGCAATCAGGCCGACCTTTTCACCCACCTCAGCCGGCCAATGCCCGGTCTGAAGGGCGCGCCAGATGTCCTGGGCGGCCGTCACACCCGATTCGCGGTCCGGTTCATACTGAAGCACGGCGCTGCAGTTGAGCAATCCTTCACGTTCCATAATCTCGGGCGTCAAGGTCAGCCCCACCTCGACCTGGATGCCGTTCGGGCCTCGGAGAACGTTGAACTGGTTCTGTACGCGCGCCATCATGGGCTCCGTACTCACGATCAGCCCCGCGGTACCGTGCAAATGCTGCATGAAATAGCGTCCCACAAGATCGTGGTCATTGCCGAAACCGCCGGAATTGCGCTGCGACTCGAGCAGCAATAACCGCGCGTTCTCAATCCCGCCGCAGCAGAGCACGTACTTTTCGGCTTCGATCACTGCGGCAGCGCCGGTCAGGGCCCTCACGGTCAGGCTCGCCACCCGAGCGCGGTCTCTTGAGAGCGAAAACTCCGCGAAGTTCGCATGCAGCAGCGTGCGAATATTGTCCGCTTCGGCGAGAAGAGTGCCGTAGGCGTTCGCCCATCTCCACGTCGGAGCGTCCTTCATCGCGGGGGCGATAATTCCAGATGAACGGCCGAAGCCATTCCGGATTGAACGAAGGCAGCGGCGCCTTGAGGAGCGCCAACGTTTCCTCGTCCGAACGCCACTTCGATCCAAAGCCGGCAACCTCGCGCGCACGCTGATAGTACGGATCGATCTCGGCACGATCGAGAGGCCAGCCGCTATGGGAAATCCAAGGACGGCGTCGGAAATCGATCTCACTGAGAGGCGCACATCGCCCCGCCCAATGATTGGTCGTTCCGCCGAAAAAACGCAGGCGTCCACCTTCCAGCGACATGGGAAGCCCGACGTTGGTACCGGCATAGAGCGCCTGCGATTCCGCGTATTCGAACTGCAACCCGCCGCCTTCGATGAGGCAGACACGCAATCCAGTTCCCGCAAGTTCCCGCGCGATGGTAATTCCGGCGGCACCCGCGCCGATCAGGCAGACATCCGCCCGGACCGCAAGCCCACGAGGGTGGTCCCGAAGATCTTCAATCACGCGCGCGCGCCCTCCTCGAGATGGAGGAACGCACAGAGGCGTGCCTCGGTCCGCGCCAGAAGCCAGCCGTCCACGACGACAACGTGATTGCTTGACCAATCCAGGGCGACGGCCCTCAAGAGTCGCGATGGAATCGAGCCGTCATGGCCGGCGATCAGCAAGTGCGACAACAGCGCGCGAGAGCGTTCCTCGGGGTGCGCTACGAGATAAATGGCCCCGAGCCGGCGAAGTGCCGTTAAATCCGAAAAAAAGCCGGCTCCGCAGTCACGGACCCAGTCGCCGAGAGCCCCGGAATTCGAGCGCACTTCTCCTTGGCCACCCGACGCACAGCCCAAGACCCCCGTGCAGAGCCCGATGAGCGCTAATATCAAATCCCGGCGACCAACCGTTCCGATCGTCTGGGCACATTGATCTCGCGTGGCGGTCGCCTCGCCTATTTTTCCAATCACTAAGTTCTCACCCGCCGCCTCTTCAGCGATGCGCGTAGTTGGTCAAAGGCTACCGAGTTGACCTGCAGGCGCTTTGTCGCCGAGGCGCACTACTCGCTTCAAGCGCTGATAAACTCGCCTGGCAGATACCAATGATCGCGGCAGTTTTGTCCGCACAAAGGCGATCTTTCGAACGTACGATTCGACGATCCATTCCGCGCTCACTCCGGCGGGAAAGTAGATGGTATCTCCCGCGCTCAAGTAATGCGTCCCACCGGCGTCTTTAATCGTCATGCCACCCTCGAGCACGTAGATGGTCTCATCCACACCGTAATACCAGTTGAATCGCCCTGCGGTGCAGTCCCATATGAACGTACTTGCGGTGCCGTCCGCACTGCTCGACAACAAAATCGCGCGCGCACGCGGATCGCCTTCGAGGATCCAATCCCGATTAATCGGGGACGGTTCCAACGCGATTTTTTCTACTTCAGGCTTGACAACACTTACGATGGGCATCTGAGCGCCTCGCCACATGGCCATAGGGTTCACGTCCAACAGCATCTTGCGACATCATAGTCCGCGCAAGGTTACCATATGTGCTGCTGAGCAAACGCAATGCCGGCGTTCGCGGGGTTTTTCGGCCCTTGTCGCGTGGTTCTCTGCGGCTATCTCAAAGTGGGTGAAGAAGATCCTCCCTCATGGTCCCTGTGCTGGGATATGCACGCATGGACAACTCTTCGCTCAAGATCTGCTTCATCGCCGCTCTCGGCGCATTATGACTAAATATATGGTCACCCCCATCAATGATGTGAACGCGGCAGCGCTCGCCCATCCGTCGGACAACCGACCCGGCCTCAATTTTTAGCAGATCAAGGCCCGCGTCGCCGCGTGCGAACACGAAAACGATCCGTACGCCCCGCGCAGCGATCTCCTCGAGTTCCCACCCAAGATCGTAAGGTAAACGTACGTGCACGTACCTGGCGAGATCGCGCAAGGTGGATTCGATGGCCATGAAGGGACGGTGAAAGTAAATCTTCAGGATTCGCCAGAGATTGACGCGGCCAGCGAACAATCTCTTCCAAGCTGCACTCGAGAAAATCTGTCGGCGATAAATGCCGGGATTATGGGCCACCTCCGCCAATTGCAAATCTGTAAGGGTAGTTCCCTGCTTCCAGTAATAATTTTGTGGATTCACCATGAGGATGCGGTTCACTTGCACACCTGCAGCCGCTGCCCGCAGTGCGTGATACGCACCTGAACAAACGCCAAAAAGAGTAATGTCATCCGATCCATAGCGATCGCGAATAAACTCGATGGCCGCTCGTATGTCATCGAGCGCTGAGGGGGGAAACACCTCATTATCAGGCTGGCCCGGTGCCGTACCGCTGTCTCCGAGTCCGGCCAGGTCCATGCGCAGCGCAATGTAACCTCGGCCAGCCCAGTCCCTTGCAAGATCCACGTACATGCCATTCGCGCCGATATGATGGTCCGCTCCCGCGTTTAGCAGAATGACGGCGCGACGTCGCGTCTCGCCTTGGCGCGGCTCCGTAACGATGCCGAATAGCACCGCCTTAGACGTGAAAAATACCGGGCGCTCAACCAGCGGTGCATGTTGCGAAGGCACTCCCTCTCGCAAAGTCATCACGTTAAGCGGCGGCGCGGAATCCGAATACCGGTCTCCGCCGCCGTCGGGCAGCACCGATTGCTTTAACGCAGACTGCAACAGCCATTCACGTGTCGCCGCAATCATCCCTTCCGGTATATTCGAAAACTGAGGTGCAGTCATAATCAATTCGACCACATCCGGTGAATCAACGTAATTAGTCCGAACCCCGTGTGCGGATAGTTGCTCAATCCACCCTCGTGAAGCCGGTAAACTCCCACCGCCAATGACGAGGATTTCACGAACCGGCGGTGGCGCGGAGGCCGTTAGATCTACGTTTGCAAGTGCTGCAACGGTCGCCGCCGACAACGTAAACCCGCTGACTTCCATTGACCCGGCGGCCGCGGAGCGCTCAGCAACCGTACCGCTTGTCTCCGCCGAATCCGTGCGTAGCGAAGCCAGGCGCGTATTGCGAAGTTCTTTTTGGTAACGCCGACCGGAAATTACGGGTGCGATGAGCACAAGGCATTTCACGGCTGTGCACTGGCGGGCGGCCACAGTGGCTAGGAGCGCGCCCAGTCGAACTCCGAGCAAGCAAACGCTCTGGATGCCAGTCCGTCGCTGTAGCTCGGACACAGCCGCTACGATGTCGCGCGCCCAGACGTCCAGCTGGTCGGCCTCAGGATCTATGTCCGAGGAGTCTCCCGTTCCCGCATAATCAAATCGCAGTGTCGGTAGGCCGAGCGCCGATGCCGATTCGGCAAACGCACGAAGGGCACGATGCGAGCAAATTGCCTCATAGCCGAAAGGTCCACAGATTACGAGTCCGACCTTGGCGTTGATTTCCGCAATAGGCCGGTGGAACCAGCCAAAGAGTCGGTCGTCGCCAGATTCGAAATATAAGGCGTCTGCGGCAGCAGTCGATGGCAAATAACGGGAAGCACTGCGCTGCTTAGCGCTCATATGTAGTTATTGATGGCGAAAACCCGCGAATTACTTCTTCCAAAACCCACCAGCTCCATTGGCTAAGTGTATCTGCAAACGCTGGCTTAAATCGCTAACTGATTCATGAGTAATGTAATTCTGAATCGCCTCGGTTTGGATGGCGAACAGAATCTTAATAAGATATTATAATCAATAGCTTGCGTCATAATTTGAATGTGAAATTGTCGCAAGAATTCGCTTGGCGTCGCTGCCAACGGCGCAAAGCAGCGGGCGCAGTCGTCTGGCTATGGGCTGAATTGTGATGTGGTCCGTAGTTGAACGACAGCTGAAAAACCTCCGATGAGACGGTCACCTTGTCCCCCTCTCCCGTGCAACGCGTAGCTGCGAGGTGCCACAGCAAACGCGTGACGCATTGCGTGGCCGCAGCCCTCAGCTATCGCGACGCTCCGGCCGCATCAGAGCCTCGACACCGAGACGCCGCTTAAGGAGTCGGTGCTCCCGCCGGTATCTTTGATAGTTGTCTCGCCCTCGAGCAAGCTCACATAGAGCGAAGGCGATGCGCTTTATCGCGCGACCCTTGACATAGCTTTACCAATTTTTGAGAAGCACGTGCTCTAAATAAACCGCAGCACCAAGTACACATAGGCTAGCGCCGTAGATGGAAGCTCTATCTAACGCCGAATTTTTTGGAAGCGTTCGCATGGCCAGTGCAATATGTCCCATCATCATCCGGCCGGTCGTTCAGGCGGCGGGCGCATTCAAGCTTTCAGGAGGCTTAAGACCCTCTACAAAGCACTGGCCCGCGGATGTTGCCCCGATGCGACATCGGCGTAGGCCTTCCTGAAAGATTAGGGTTTTCGATTCGAGATCGTTCATACTTGACAATAGAGCATCGGCACGCATATGTTGCATTTGGTCAAGTGGTAGTAGTCTTGTGCAACCGTTCCGAGTCTGAAACCGAGCAGGCTGGCTTGCGGATCAGATTTGCGCTCTCGGAAGCCTCTCGCCCGGGAACGCGGCGGTGCTCCATGCGAGACGATTCGTTATGAGACTCATCATGTATGACAGAGCAGTCACGCTCGACCGCATCGGCGAGAAGGTGAGTGACGGCTTGCTGCGCATGAATCATTGGGCACAAGAGAAAGTGCACAGACGGACGCTCCCGGCGCTCTCCCCATACCAAGAAGAGATCATCTCCGATCTGTCGAGCGACGGTGTTCACGTGACCTCCGTGGAACGCCTGTTTCCCGATGTGGGCTCAAAAATTCTGAATTCCTTGGCACGCGCGGCCTCTTATATAGCTGCTGAGTGCGAGCGCGCGGAATCGCCCTCCATGAAGCGCCTGGCCGCTTCGACAGACCTTCTTCCGGACGAACTGCTGAAATCCTTCCCGGACCTTTATCTCTTGGGGTTGGATCCCGGCATCCTTGATCTGGCAGAGCATTATTTCGGTCTTCCTGTCGCCTACCACGGCGTTGCGCTGCGTCAATCATTAACCAACGGAAATCAAGTCGGACCCCGGTTGTGGCATATGGATTCGGAAGACTTCCACGTGCTACGAGTCGTGATTTATATGTGCGATGTCACGCCGGGTGGAGGTCCCTTCGAATACGTGCCTCGAAACAGCGGACTTTCGTATAAGGCATTTTCGGGGATCGGCGGCATAACCGATGAGCGGATGCGGTCGGTGGTGCCAGAACCCCAATGGAAGCGCTGCTTCGGACCTTTGGGGACAGTGATCTTGGCGGACTCAGCCAAGATATTTCATCATGAGTCGTTGCAGGTAGACCGTAATCGGACTGTGGCAATGATCGGATACTCGTCGCGCCGACCGAAGGGAATGCATCTGGCGATGTCACACTTTCCGGTGGAGACCTTAAAGCCCACGCTGCTGCGACTCGTATCGCCTGCTCACTACCCCCATGTGTTCGACTGGCGGCGCTCAGCCCTTTGATCCTGGCCCTCGATATACCCCTGGCCCGGGTTCAACGCATGAACCATTCGACCGCCTGAGCGATGCCGCGTGCCTCCAGTTCCTCGCGATCGTTGATGGGATGCCATCCTAAAGCCTGCTCAGTCATGCGGCTGTCGTAATGTGCCCGGTGAGAAGTACATTGCCAGTCATGTAGGCTGGGCCAGCGACGGTTGGGGTGACGCACGGCGTTCTTCGCGAGTTCCTTGATCATATCGGCCGCCCAGTTGCGCAATGCCGAGCGCGGCCTGGCATCGATCCGAGCCCGCATGTGTGCCTCTACGGCGCTTACATAATCTCTTGCGGACATTAGCGGCGGCCCCGTGACAAGTAGTGTCTGCCCCACGACTCCCGGGGCGTCCAACGCGAGCACCAGCGCCTCGGCGACGTCGTCCACGACGACCAAGGGCAGCGCGTTCCGACCGTCTCCCCAATAATCGACCCTTGTCTCGCTCAAGAAGCGGCCCACACCCGGATGAGCCGGAGGGCTGCCCGGCCCAATGACGATACCCGGCCGAAGAATCACGAGTGGCAGCCCTGCCTCACGCTGCATGGCTTGCAGCAACCCCTCGCAGGCTGCCTTGGATCGGGCGTAGTGGTCTCGCCTGGCAATTGCCGGGTCCACCGGGGTGTTATTATCAATGACATCGTGCGCGTTGCCGGACGCATATGAGGCGATCGTACCAGTATAGATAAAGCGCTTTACGCCGGCGGATAGCGCCGCCTGCGCAAGCACGCGGGTCGGAGCTATGTCTCCATCCACATAGTCTTGCCACTGTTTCCCATCGCATTTGGCAAGATGATAAACGGCGGATATGCCGTCCAGAGCCTCGCTTGCGGATTTGGGATCGCCATGGGAACCGGCGAACAATTCGACGGCCTGTCCGTCGAGCTCGAGCGCGGCTGCTCGTGGATTTCGAGTAAGCACGCGAACGCTGTGGCCGCGATCGACCAACATCCTCACCAAGCGACGTCCAATGAATCCGGTGCCGCCAACCACCAGTACCCGAGGTTTCAGTTGCGTGGCCGGTCTGGAAACAGGGATCGCGCCACGGCTCGCCGCGCCGGTGTTCGCTGCGGCGGCAACCGCCTCGCATAGGCGAACGACCCCGGCGCCAAAATGTCCGTCGTGACGAGGATCGACCTTCGTGACGCCGTTTGCATAAAAAGCCTTTACGCTCCGGAAAACGCTCTCCTCGAACGGATTGGCGTCAGGTCGTTTGAAAAGAGCCGACTTCAGCCGACGAAACCGATCGCGCTTCGCCTGTTGATGCAGTTGGCGAGCCGCTACCTCAGCCGTCGAATAGGCGTCGAAAATCGGATTTTCGGAGTCATTGGTGTCGCGCCAGCCGATATCGCGACCGAAATCGAGTCGAGCACTTCCGCCACGCCCTCGAACACGCAAGATACGGTCGGCATGGCCGGGCGAAATTGAGATGGACAGGAGCACCGTTGTCGGGCCTACGCGACCTACCACCGTCCATTGGCGGAACACGGTCTGCGCCCCCGGCAGCTCTATAGGATCGCCCGCAACCGCCGAAACGATTTCCGGCAGGCCAACCAGATCGAGGACAAAAGCGCCCAAATGCGGTCCGACCTCGAACAGCATATTAGCCGGCGCGTTCAGCATCCAACTGTCGAACGGCCCGAACTGCAGAATTGGCTGGGCAAAATGCCAACTTACAGTGAGTTGATCTATGCGGCCGAGTTCTCCGTTTTTTAGGCTTGCCCGAAGTGATTCATATCTCGGGGAGAACAGAAAATTGTGGTTTACGCCGACCGCCACGCCCTTCTCGGCCGCGCGCGCACACAGTTCCGCACAAGCAGCGCTATCCAGCCCCATCGGTTTTTCAAGAAATACCGATTTCCCTGCGGCAACCAGCGCCGACGCCGGCCCGATGTGCAGCGCAGGCGGCAGCAGCACATGAACGACATCGCAGTCCGATGCAGCCAGAGCGTCGATAGAATCAAATACATGCGGAATGCGGTACTTCGCCGCTGCTTTTGCGGCACGGCCTCGCGAGACGTCGCACACCGCATGGAGGGCGACATCGGGAATCGCCATAAGGGCTTGCGCATGAGCATCGAGAATATAGCCTGCACCTAATAATCCGACCCTTGTTCTTTCACTCAAGGGGCGCTTCCTTTTGCCGGCTAACAACCTGTCTCATGCGGTTCCCCGATGCTTATATTCGATGAGCCGCGATGCGCGCCCCGACAAACGGTCAAAATGAAAACCAACCAGCCCCAGGAACTGGGGCAGTTTGCCGACCATCATTAATATCCCCGAGGCTCTGGCTAGCTTCGCGCTTAAGCCCCGGCGGCGTTCCCGCGTGGCCAATTGCATCATACGTAGTGGCCAAGGCACCAAGAGCAACACGACTCCGATCCACCAAAGTGGATTGATGATGAGCGCTAGCAGCAAAACGAGCAACAACATCCCGGGCATGATGCCACCCCATGCAAAGATGCTGCGAACCTTCCGAGGCCAGTTAGGCTCGCGCGCATCCGGGTGCAGAAAGGCCATTTCACCAAAGGCATGCCCCGATCGGCGGATCCGGCGCCACCACTGTCCAAAGCGCGTAATGTCGGCATCATGCAAGGTCATTTCTGCGTCGATGCGGCGGAGCCGCCAGCCTTTTTTGCGCAACCGCATGGAGAGCTCCGTATCCTCCCCCGCGATCATGGCCGGATTGTAGAAATCGACTTGGTGGAGCGCTGCGACTCGAAACAGCACGTCACCGCCACAGCCCGGCGACTCACCGACCGGCGAATTCCATTCGACTTCGCACAGGGCGTTATAAATGGATCGCTCGGGGTAACGTTCCCGTCGCAGCCCGAATACCAGCGCCAGATCAGGTTCGGCCTTGAGCGCGCTTACCGCGGAAGGGATCCAGCCCGCATGCAATTCGCAGTCGCCATCGACCACCTGGACGAACTCAAGATCGGGATTCGCTGCGAGAAGTCGGGCTATCCCGGCGTTACGCGCGCGCGCCGCGGTGAATTGCGGAGGCATCGACAGTTCCACCACGGTAGCCCCATTTTGCCGGGCAAGAATGACGCTCCCGTCGGTCGATCCGGAGTCAACGTACACCCGGTTCGGAATGCCGCTCACCGATTCAAGACAGCGCGCCAAGCGTTCGCCTTCATTCCGGCCGATAATCACCAAACCCAAAGTTTCCAATGGGTTCGCCATCTCGCTGGTTGCGGCGTGCGCGGTGGGGGAGGAGATCATTGCAAACTACTTCGTACGACTTTCGTACAATCTGACAAACTCGCCGAAAGTCACGGGAAACAGAACGTCCTCAGCGGAGTCGAATGGATCAAAACCGAGCACCTCTTCCAGGCGCACGACTATCAGAGCTAGACCAAGAGAGTCCAACCCCACGTCAAGCAGCCTTCTGTCGTCGGTCAATCGCGCTAGTGTCCTTTTCTGTTCGATCGCGACCTGCTCAAACTGCGACACAACAGCCGATCTTACAGACATCCAAGAACTCCAGGAATATACCAGGCAGATGATTGTAAAGGCTTTGCATGCGAAAAGCGCCTCACTGGGCGGCCTCCGCACTGGATCTCAAAAACGGGATCTATTCGGCAGTTGGCTTGTCACTAGATCGGTAAACAAGGTACCCGCCCATGCGCAGTTTTGACGTCGCCGTCGTAATCGTCACCTACCGGACGGCGGACCTGACCATCGCTTGCCTGCGCTCCGTGCAAAAGGAGCGCCAAGCGTCCGAAGAAATCACCGTTCGCGCTGTCGTCGTCGACAATGCGTCCGGCGACGCTGCAGTAATCAGATCCGCTCTGGAGGCCGAGGGCTGGCAGTCGTGGGTTACTTTGATCGAGGCACCCGTGAACGGCGGATTCGCGTATGGAAACAATCTAGGGGTCCAACACGCCTACGCAGAAAAAAGCCCCGATTATGTCTACGTGCTCAATCCCGATACCGAGGTGCGGCCCGGCGCGATTGGCTCATTAGTCCGCTTTCTGGAAGCCTCCCCTCAAGTAGGAATCGCCGGAGGCAGCTTCGAGCATCTCGACGGAAGAATCTGGCCTATCGCCTTTCGCTTCCCGACGATATTCAGCGAACTGAGCCACGGACTGCAGATTGGAATCGTCTCCCGCTTGTTACAGCGGTGGACCGTGGCGTGGCCCATGATCCAACTAACGCAACCTATCGATTGGATCTGCGGCGCGGCCATGATGATCCGCCCTGCGGTTTTCGATCGCATCGGAGGGTTCGACGAGAATTACTTTCTCTACTTCGAAGAAACGGATTTTTGCAACCGGGCCAGACGAGCCGGATATGCCACCTGGTACGTCCCAGAAAGCCGCGTCATGCACATTATGGGACAGAGCACCAAGGTAACCGACGAGAAAGCCGTTTTACAAAGGTTTCCTGCGTATTGGTTTCAGTCTCGAAGACGGTACTTTGCGGTGACCTTTGGAGTGCTCCACGCAATGGTCATCGACTTAGTCGCGGTGCTAGCCAACTGCCTCGGCCTGATGAAGCGTCTTGCGCTTCGCAGGCCGAGCGTGCCCTATTACATCCGCGATCTGATCAGCCACAGCGTCCTATGGCCGCGAAATCGATCGGTTCCTGCAGTCAGATGCTTCCGCCCCGGCGGCTGACCAAGCCTTTTGCGGCGTTTCGATCCACGGTGTCTGCAGGCAGCGACAGAGGCCTCCGCTCGCGGGAATTGCCACTGCTGTCCATGCCTATTGAAATTACTACAATCGGCGGGCCGCCTCCATTAAGCGTTGGAAACCATCGACGCTAGATTACAGTGCACGATGTATTGCTAAAATCGAACTGCATGTCCGACTTACAAGCCTTTTCTCGGCCTACTCTCGCTATTGCAGCCACTTTCACTGCCGAGCCTCTGCAGCCAGCCCTGCGCTTTCTGCTGGACGAGGCTGGCTTGAATCTCGAAGTGCAGTTCGCACCTTATAACCAAGTGTTCCAGGAGTTGTTGTCGCGCACAAGTTTGCTCGCGAGCAATGTACAGGGAGCCAATGTCGTCCTCGTTCGTTTCGAGGATTTCGTCCGGGAGGTACCCGATCCGAACGCCGCGGGAATTTTGTTGGAGAGAACCACACTCGAGTTCCTGGATGCGCTCACGCGCTTCGGTGTTCAAGCGAGGTCGCCAACGGTCGTGGTCGCATTTGCGCCTTCAACACGAGCCCCCGTTGCACTGCTTCCCCAACTGCAGAGAGCCGCTAGCGTTCTCAAGGAGCGCGCACAGGAACTCCATGGAATATACCAGTTGACTGTCGATGAGACCGAGGGACGGTACGACAGCGTGCGAGACGAGCTGGCGCACATACCTTTCACGGAAGAGTTCTTTGCCTCGCTCGCGCTCGCTATCACCAGAAAGGTTCACGCATTGCGCAAACCGGCGCACAAGGTGCTCGTCCTCGATTGCGACAATACGCTGTGGAAGGGCGTAGTGGGCGAAGACGGCGTGGACGGTATATCTTTTCCTCGAGCAATGCTCGACCTACAGCGGTTCGCGGTCGACGCGCAAGCCGGTGGAGCGTTGGTGTGCCTCGCAAGCAAGAATACCGAGCAGGATGTGCTCGACGTGTTCGAGAAACGCCCGGAGATGGTGCTCAAAACCGAGCATATCGTCGCGCACCGTATCAACTGGCAACCTAAATCCGAAAATATCGCTTCGCTCGCGGGCCAACTCAATCTCGGTCTCGACTCTTTCGTATTCATCGACGATAACCCGGTCGAATGCGCGCAAGTAAGAGCTGCTCTGCCTCAGGTAGTAACCTTGCAGCTTCCCGAATCGGAGATTGCGCAGTTCCTCGCCCGATTGTGGGTATTCGACAAGGTCGCCGTTACCGCCGAAGATGCCCGCCGCACGGCAATGTACCGCGAAAATGCGGCGCGCCAGTCGCTTGAGGCATCCACCACCGATATCGGGGATTTCATAGCGTCGCTCGGTTTGGTGGTGGACATCGCCTCTCCCTCCGAGGACGAATGGCCGCGTGTGGCCCAACTCACTCAGCGCACGAATCAATTCAACTTCACGACCTTACGGCGTACGGAATCAGAGATTCGCTCGGCGGCCTCAGAGGCAGGCTCATCGGTCCTACGAGTGCGCGTGCGAGACCGCTTTGGGGAGTACGGTCTCGTCGGCCTGGTTGTGGCGAAGGCGGAGGGCTGCAGGCTGCTGGTCGATACACTGCTCCTCAGTTGCCGCGTGCTTGGCCGAGGTGTCGAGCACGCAATGCTGCGTCGACTCGGTGAAATCGCTGCGGCTCAAAATCTTTCACGCGTAGACTTGCCCATCATTCCAACGGCGAAAAACGAGCCCGCCCAGGCGTTCGCAGCCAGCGTCGCCGGCGCTTTCAGGGCGGAAGACGAAAATCGGGTTTTTTACAGGATTCCCGTCGAATTCGCCTGCGGCATCAGTCATCGCCCGGGACAAGACCCCGAAGCGGTTACCAAAGCTCGTACATCGGCGGACACGAAGGAGCCATCGGGTGCTTCCGCCGGATTCCTCAAGCGCGAACCGCTCAGAGCGGTATACGAGGTTCGCTCGCGACCTTGTATCTGGAACAGCGATCATGGAAGCCGTTCGCGCCAAAACCTTGCGCTCCCGCGATCTTGAGAACCGCCTCGAAGAGCCCTCGACTGAGACAGAGCGCACGCTCGTCGCTTTATGGCGGGAATTGCTCAATCTTGAGGAGTTGGGAGTCCAAGACGACTACTTCGCCCTCGGCGGCACCTCGCTAGTTGCCGCACAGATGTTCGCCGAGATCAGGAAACTCTTTGAGGTAAAATTGCCGCTCACGACGATTCTCGAGCATCCCAGTATTCGTGCGCTCGCACTCGCCATCGACACGCAGCGAATGGCTACGTCCGATCGTGGCGCAAGCTCCGAGGTGCTCGTCGAGCTAAAACATGGCGGAGAGCGTCATTTTTTTCTGATCCATGACGGGGACGGAGAAACGCTGCTTTACCGTAACCTAGCGCGCCGCATGCCTGCCGATGTCTCCGTATTTGGCATTGAACCTCGCCGACTGACAGGAGTTCCATTGGCGCACACGCGAATTGAGGACATGGCGAAGTTCTATATCGATGAAATGAGAAACGAACAGCCCCGTGGCCCTTATATGCTCGGGGGTCTGTGCGCGGGAGGCGTCATTGCCTACGAAATGGCTTCGCAGCTCAAAAGCGCGGGTGAAACGGTTCAACTCGTCGCATTGTTCGATGCGGCCAAGCCGAGAGCGAAAAAACGTGTCGGACGAATTTCAAAGCAGAGGGCCAGAAGAATCGAGGCAGTGTTCGCGGGCGTTCGCGGCGAACACGGGATATCGCTGCCGCGACTTTACTCCTCCTTCAAATTGGCGTTGGCCAAGGTCACGAACGCGCTTGCGTGGGAGGTCTCCTCACGCGCGAAGCGCCTGACCACACGAGTCCGATTTCGCGCATTGCACAGATTGCTTGAGCGCGGACATCCTTGGCCTTCCACCCTACCGGAACTGACGGTAAGGGAAATCTATGACTCCGCAGAGGCGCGCTATTCGCCAAAGGCTTTGTCGGATGCCGGCGTCATGCTCTTGCGCGCCCAGTCCGGAGACAGCGATGACCAGCCCTATCGAGAAGTGTATGCCGACGAAACCTTCGAATGGCGGTCGGTCGCGAAGGACATTGCGGTGATTGACGTAAAGGGCGGCCATTCCAGCATGCTTCAAGAGCCTTTCGTCGAATCGCTGGTGAAGGCAATTACACCGAAAGTAACTGCTGACAGCGATCATCGACCGCTCGATAGCTCCATCAGGAAATCTGCTTCGTCTCGTTCATAAACGGGTGCCTGCCCCCGAGTACGCACGCCACCCGCAGTGCAGGTTGTCGGTCAAGCACCTTGGATTTTAGTAGACCAAAAAACTCACTATGTCGGCGACGGAAATCCCGGATTCGGGCAACGTAACGAATACAATCGGCGCCTTCCAACCGAGACAGTGCCAATCTTTGCGAATCGCCTATTTCACTAACCATTATCCCAAGGTGAGCCATAGCTTCGTAAGGCGGGAGATCCTAGCTTTGGAGCGTCAAGGCTTCATCGTTCAGCGCATCGCGTTGAGGGGCTGGCTAGACTCCTTGCCTGATGAAGAGGACCACCAGGAGCAGAAGCGCACGCATTATGTCTTGCGGGAAGGGCTCCGGGGACTCTTGCTGCCCATGGTCCGAACGATGTTGCGCACGCCGTCGCGGTTCTTTGCGGTCGTGGCTCTCGCGGTGAAAATGTCCCGAAACTCCGACCGTCCACTTCCTTATCACTTGATTTATGTTGCCGAAGCGTGTCGTATTCTGCAGTGGCTGGTTGCCTTTGGCAGTATCCGGCTCCATGCTCATTTCGGCACCAATTCCGCTGAAGTCGCCATGTTCACCCATGCCCTCGGTGGACCTCCATATAGCTTTACCGTTCACGGACCCGATGAATTTTTGCGACCGATCGGTCTGGAAGAGAAAATTCGCCGCTCGTCGTTTGTGGTGGCGATCAGTAATTTCGGGCGCAGTCAACTCTTTTTGAGGTCACGGCACGCTGATTGGCCGAAGATTAAAATCGTACACTGTGGCTTGGAAGAAACGTTTTATCAGGCCGCCCCTCAGACGCTGGGTCCCTCGCGACTCATCTGCGTCGGCCGACTTTGTGATGCGAAGGGACAGATTCTGTTGATTGAGGCGGCCGCCCTCCTCGCCGACAAAGGGATCTCCTTCGAGTTGGTACTGGCCGGAGACGGTCCGATGCGCAAGGAAATCGAAAAGCTCGTCCAGGAATGCGGGCTTGGCGAGCGGGTGCGCATCACGGGCTGGATCAGCAGCAACCAGGTCCGCGATGAGATTCTGGCGGCGCGCGCGCTCGTCTTGCCCAGCTTCGCCGAGGGACTGCCTGTCGTCATCATGGAGGCGATGGCGCTACGCCGCCCGGTACTCAGCACGTATGTGGCGGGGATCCCGGAGCTGGTCAGGCATGGTCAGGAGGGCTGGCTCGTCCCGGCTGGCGCGGTAAGGGAGCTCGCGGAGGCGATGGAAGCGTGTCTGGCGAGCTCAGTCGATGATCTGAGGAGATTAGGCGATGCGGCGCAAAGTCGTGTTCTTGTCCGCCATTCCGTGGATACGGAGGCGGGAAAGCTCGCGGAACTGTTCCGCGCCCCCGATCGAGAGTGATAACGCTGCTAGAAACTCTGATCGGAGGGGCGGCGCTACTGCTGATGGTGCCGGTCGTCGTTCTCTTCGTGGAAGTGCTTCTAGCCGTTACGCAGCGCGAACGTACATCGTCAGTGGCGGGAGATCACCCCAGGGTGGCAGTCCTGGTGCCCGCACATGACGAAGCGCTGATCATCAGCCGCACGCTTCGCACCATCGTTCCGCAGATGGCTCGGGGCGACCGGCTGGTCGTGGTTGCGGATAATTGCACCGACGATACCGCCGCCCTCGCCGCCACCGAAGGAGCGGAAGTGCTGGTGCGAGGTGACTTGCTGCGACGCGGCAAGGGTTATGCGCTCGATTTCGGCATCCGCCATCTCGCGTCCGATGCGCCTGAGATCGTTCTCATCGTCGATGCGGACTGCCGGGTCCGCCAAGGGGGCATCGACAGGCTCGCCCGGCTGTCCCAGCGGACGGGCCGGCCGGTTCAGGCGCTGTATCTCATGCAAGCGGCCGAGGGTGCCAGCCTCAAGATGCGCCTTGCGGAATTCGCGTGGGTCATCAAGAATCAGGTCCGCCCGCTGGGCTTGCACCGCCTGCGATTGCCCTGCCAATTGATGGGCTCGGGAATGGCGTCCCCATGGGCTTGCATCAACTCAGCCGACCTGGCGACTGGTCATATCGTCGAGGATCTCAAGCTCGGAATTGAACTGGCCCGTCGCGGAACTCCGCCATTATTTTGTCCTGAAGCACTCGTCACGAGCGAGTTCCCGGCATCAAGCGAGGGGATTCGGAGCCAGCGTACGCGCTGGGAGCACGGCCACTTAAGCGTAATACTCAACGAAGCGCCGCGCTTGTTTTTGGATTCCCTCTCTCGCCTGGACGGAAACCTGCTGGGTTTAGCTCTCGATTTAACTGTCCCGCCGCTTGCGCTTCTCACACTGCTGCTGATCGCAGTATGGATGGCCAGCTGTCTTCTCTTCCTGGTCGCGAAGGTGCTGTTCCCGATTGCCATAACCAGCATTGCGGCCGGACTGTTGACGCTTTCCATATTTCTCGCCTGGGCAAGATATGGGCGACACATCATCACCATTGGTAAGCTGGCGTATGCGGTCGTCTACGCGTTCCTGAAACTCCCGCTATACGCAAAGTTCTTGGTGACACGGCAGACAGCTTGGATTCGGTCGAAACGAGACGAGGACGATTAATTTCCAATTACCAGTTATCCAGAACCGATTCCAAGGATGCTGCGCGCGCGATCCCTAAACTCGACGCGGCGCTCGTACGGCACCGCAAAATAATTAGTAGTGCGTCTCGGATACCAATGGCTTTCGATAAATCCGATCGAAGTCAATCCATCACCATCGTGGGCAACGCGATTCGGCACGATCACAGAAAAATCATTTTCCGTCAAAAAACCATGCATCGCCTCCTTCGTGTAGCCGAGGCCATCGTCCATCTCCGGCGCACTTTCAAACATTATAATTGGCCTGCATTTCCTCAACAGATTGATGCCTCCGCGAAGCACGCCCAGTTCGGCGCCCTCCACGTCGATTTTTATTGCGTCGACATCCTCCGGCGACACCAAGTCATCCAATTTCTCGATTCGCACCCTTATTTCAGATATTGATTTGTCGCCGGCATTGGCAGGCCTTCCGAGAGAACTGTAGCCAGAGTGCTTGGAATTGACGAAAAAAGAGACTTCACCAGTAGATTCTCCGACCGCGCACGCATGTGTTTCAACTGAGGGAAATCTCCGCCTGAGACGCTCCGCCTTATCAGGCATTGCCTCGATCGCTACAATTCTGATCGAGGGGTCCCTGCGTCTGACCTCCGATATCACCGAACCAATATGCGCGCCGATATCGATGAAAGTCCGTCGAGGTGGGCAGAGCTTCGTTATCAGATGCGTCGCCAGCTGATCGTTTGCGATCGTTCCGAGCTGTTCCAGCGAGAAAAGAGCTTCTCGTAGAATGTCGAACTTATCGCGTAGAAAGATCGCGGTTCTGCCGAAGGGACTCCCTAGCAAGGCCTGTTTCATGAGGACTCAATGCCTCGAGCAAAAAGACAAGGGGTGACGTGAACTGCCCGGTCGTCGACTGGTCGTGGTCTGCCGACGTCGCCAAGCTAACCGCGCTGACCGTACCGGTCAAGCTTCACCAACCCGTGTTTCTGCCGTCCTATCGTCGGACGATATCGCGAAATTGCGGGTTCAGGCGATGATTACTGTAGTCGCGCCTCGCGGTGGAGTCGCCGGTCTTCGCTGGAGTCCTATTTCTGCGCCTTGACGTTTGTCGGCGACGTCGGGAGTGTGGCGAGCGTCCCCTGGCAACCTGACCACCAACACGGATTTCCGGAAATAAAATCCTGTATAGCTTGCCATTTGGGCGGTGCGCTACTGAGCGGCGAAGTCGTTTGCATGATCGACTCGAGCCCACCCCAGACACCGTACTGAGAGGGAGTGTAAATATCGTTAAAGTGCATGAACAGTTGTCCGCCGTTTGACTTCCATCCCTTTAGGTACGTTTCATACGCCGCTTGCATTCGTGGATCGCGATTGGCAGCGATGTAAAGATTTGTGAGTGCGTTGGGGGTATTGTTCGAATTCATTCCGTGCGGAAACGATACGAAGGTCTGGCCCCCCTCATAGGAGATTAGCGGCAAATTATATGGTGCCAGTGTGGGCTTATATGCCGCCACGTTGCGCAGTGCCTGCCCTATCCAACCACCGACGGGAATGCTTGGATCGTTTTGAGAAGTCAGGGAGGCGAATAAGGAAGCCAATCCTCCATCTGATTGCGAAGTCCAAGCAGAGGGTACTCCGAAGCCGAAATAGGGCGCAATTGCGACTGCTCCGATGCCGTGGCCGGAACACGGTGCATTCCCGTTGCCCGTCCATAGGGCGCAATTCAATGCCTGAGTGGCGGTCCATGGATTCGCTCCCTGGGCACCCATCACGCAGACTACACGCGACGCGTCACCTCCCCAAGCCGACTTCCAAATATCGCAGGTTTGGGCAACGCGCATCCCATACCAATTGAGCCCGGGGTTCTGCTCGGAACTCGCGCCAGGCCACATCGCCTTGCCCTGAGCATAAGCGTATGCATTCTGTGTAAAAGCCGTGTTCCAGACTTCGTTGCTGAACTCGACGTAGGCCTTTTGGGCGGTCCCCAACTGAGTATGGACCAAGGTGGCGAGTTGCGTGATGTAGTTATCGTCGGCCATGACAGGAATGTTGATCCACGCGTCTGCCGACAGTGCGTTCGCGAGCTGCACGGCGACCTCATAAGGCACACCGGCGTTCGACCCCCAAGTGGCTTGGGTCGGCAACGGGCGATTCGACCACGACGAGACAGTGCTTCCGTTGGTGTCAAACCAATCCATAAAACGCAAAACGCGGAAATTGCGCATCACGTTCAAAAAATAGGGGTTGAACACCTGTCCTGCTATCAACGCGCTTTCCTGCTCGGCCTTGACGATTTGGATATTGCGGATGTAGTTACCGGTATGATTCGGGTCGGTGCTGGTAATCGTAAGGTATATGCCGGCCTGTGAAGGAGTCGCCACGTTGAGCACGTCTCTTCCCGGCGTCGAAAGGCTGGCGACTTTAACGGCGTCAAAGGCGTAAGTGATCGTGCCCTGGCCTTGATAGCGGACGATATACTGCCCTGCCCGGTAGTTACCATTCGGAGTATTGGGGAGATTGTTGAGTACTAGGACACTCACCTGAGTGAATTTTTGCGGATTTGGATTATTTGCTGCTGTGAGGCTAATCGGCCAACCATTAGCATCCAAATTTAGATATTGTTCTTCGCCGGTGTCGGCGCCGGAATTTTGGACGTGGGTGCCCCAGCCCCCGCTGGTCTTAAAAATGTCCATGAACGGCTGTTCCGCGCTGTAGTAGCTAACCCCCGTCAAATTCATTCCTAGCGCTGAATTTTCGTTGTAGCTCGTCGCCGCCGAAATGGGATTTACAGCCCACACGCCGATGATAAATGTCACAAGAACGGCGATTCCCCGGCTGACAGATCCAGAAAGATACGATAAGCGATTCGATTCGGACCGCGCAAAACGGGTTCGGCTCATGATCATGGGTAGGTTCCAACACTGAAGAACTGCGACGACTCTGTCACATAATGCATTGAACTGCACGCTGCTTTTTCCGGCAATATGTCGCCGTCAGCCGACGAGCCCATCCGACAAATTGGATCGCCACATAGTCTCAATGTGGCGTTCGACGGCGACGGCCATTGATCGTGTACTCCCAACATGGATAGAACGATCAATTGACGAAGATCTTCGTCGCTCGTTGCTGCGTGGAATCGCGCTCGTGGGCGGTTCGTTTCGAGGATTTAAATTTGTATCCGGAAAAAAAAACGATGCGCACCGTGTCTAATGCAGATTCTGTTTTTCGCCGCTTGACGATGATGTCGGTCGTCTGCGCAGAGCGCGGCTTGATCTTCGGGATAAAACGTGAACCAAGTCACGCTACGCCGGCAAGTCTGCGCGCGGACTTTGATCACATGAAAGATCGTCAGCCCTCGCCGACATGCGCGTCACCAATTGACGACACATTGTCCGTTCAGCATACGCATATTTTAATTGCGCATGCTTCACGTAAAACAGCCAGCGACGGCACACATCTTGATGAGTCTGGTCTTCTTCGCATCGCTTTTGAGCGGCTGCTCGGACTCTGGTACATCCACTTCGAGCGCGAGTACTTCGTCGCTGGCATTGTCTGGAGCTCCCGCCGGCAATGCTGCCGCCGGCGTCAAATACACATTTCAACCGACTGTGTCTCAAAGCACCGGGGCAGTGACGTTTTCGATAGCTGGTCAGCCGGCTTGGGCGACTTTCAATAGCACCACGGGTCAGCTGAGTGGTACTCCAACTAGTAGTGAAGTCGGCACGACGGCAAATGTCACAATCACAGCAAGCGATGGGGGCAACACGGCATCCATAGGCCCGTTCAATATCACCGTCACAGTCAGCCGAGGGAAGCGCGGGATCTGCTACGGTATCCTGGTCCCCGCCGAGCGAAGACATGACTGTCGGCTACTACATCTATTACGGAACGAGCGCTGATGCGTTGACACAGATCATCTCGGTCACCGGAAGCGACACGACCACCTATGTTGTCGGTAACCTGGCTCCGGGCACGTATTACTTTTCCGTGAGCGGCTTCACTTCACAAGGTATCGTGAGCCCTCCGTCCGAAGTTGCGAGCACAACCATCTAGCAACGGAAACGGGCCCGGCGGCTCGTTCGCCGGGACACTTGCCGGTGCGGAGAATTGATTGGGGCACCGCCATGCGGTTATGCGCTGTCGCGCGGAGCCACCAGGCGCTTCGCGCGCAATTCAATGCGCCAAAGTAGAAGGAATATCCGCGGCCCTCGCACGAGATACCGGTAGGCCAGGCGTTTGGGATTTTGCGAAGAGGCGATACAACCACTCGAATCCAATTCGGCGCACCCACGGGGGAGCCCGCTTTTCAATTCCTGTTACGAAATCTATAGACGCGCCGACACACAAAGCGAGGCCGCGGGCGATCCCGCGCATTTTGAGTGCCTGCGCAACGATCTCCTGCTGCGGCGACCCGACAGCCAGAAAGCAAAATCGGAACGGGCTCAGGGATTCCACTTCGCGAACGCAAGCCTCGATAGCCACGGGATCTCGAACAAAATTCATCGGCGGGTCGATATGATGAAGCGCTCGTAATCCAAATCGATGCCTCAGCACGCGTGCTTGCTCCGAGCTTCCTCCCACCATGATTGCCACATCATCGGGTTTAATAATCGAGTCGAATATGCCGGCGGTCAGGTCGCTACCTGGACACACTCGAAGCACCTGTCCTTTGAAAAACCTGACCATGAGCGCGAGAAAGCGACTATCCAGCAGGACAAAGGTAGCTTGCTCATACAGCGTGCGAAATTGGGCTTGTCCACAATAGCGGATCACATGATCAACATTGGGGGTGACCAAGTAGCCATAACACTCGCTGCCAAAACCCGCAGACAATCTGTAGCGTCTCCTCAAGGTTGTAGTCGTCAAGGTTTAAAGCGTTTCGCATTGCGTAAAACTTGTTTCGCGCATTTCGAGATTATGGTCTCGTGGGGATCGGCGCCCGGAGCGACGAATTTCGAAAATCCACACTGACCGCTGGGTTGATTCTCGAGCTGCGCGTTGATTTTCCGGCCAACTACGCCCCGATGGGCACGCGGTTCAAGGGCGAACAGGTACCGCGGTAAGCGGTTGGCAGTCAGACAGAAACATACTGCTCACCGGCCCTTCCGCAACTGCCGCGCCACAATTGGCGGCACGAGGTCTTTAGCCAGATTTCGCAATCGCTGAGTCAAAGTCGGGTGAAATTCTCGCTCGGTTCGAGCCTGGAACACAGTGGAATGCTCGCCGGTGATTTCTTCCGCGGGCCGACCGTTGCTGAAATAATACAGAGCGAGGGACTTACGTGTCATATGCTCCGGGCACCGTAGCGGATCCGGATGGCCGTGGTAGGTAAAATCCGTCGTGCCAAAGATCATTACTCGATTGAACACGGGGAGTACTTTGGCTTCGCACCGGGCCATATTGCGGTCCCACAACTCCAAATGACCGCCGTAGTTCTCCTTCCAATCCTTGTTCAGATACAGCAAGAGATTGAGTCTTCGGTCGAGGCCATAATCCTTATGTTTGTTAAAATCCACGTGAATGCCCAATTTACCGCCGGGCATGATCTGGTGAAGCCCCCCCCCCGCGAAGCCAGGATCGGCTATCAGATTTTTGATTCCCGTGACGGTGCTCAAAAACTCGAGGAACGTCGCGGAATTTAGATGATAAAGGAGCAATCGGGTGGCCGGCCCGAAAGACGCCTCCGCTGCCGATGCGAGCTTGATCTCGTGCGCGTTGTCGAAGCGCTGCCAGCGGATCTCGCCAGGTTTCGGAAATTCCGCAAGAACCAGCTCGAGAAGCGACGGATCGAAAAAGTCATCAAATACCACGTGCGGGAATGGTTTCGCATTCAGATACGAAGAGTGCGCAGCTTCAGTCAGCGCGTTCATTCGCGACAGCGGCAAGAAAGACTCAATTGTCAATTCGCTAAGGGATCGCATGCTTACACCGTAGAATGACGAGGCGCCCACCGTCGGAGCTGGATTTAGGATATCAACTCCGCAGTGCCAAACTCGCTAAGTGTTCGGTTATCTTCTACTATATCATGTGTCGGCGTTATCCGGCCTCTGTGGTGAATCGATGTGTTTTCATAATCTAGTCGTGCCAACAGTTACAGAGAGTTTTCCGGGAACAAAGTAAAGCGTTGATCGACGGGGCGGACAGATTGCCGATCATTCGACAGGCGCAGCTTCCGGGGATTTCGCGCGCCAACGTGGCAGCAAGCATCTCGTATAACCCGCCACGGCTCTCCCAGCGCCGCCTGGCAGGGGGCCTGCCTGCACGCGTGCAGACAGCGTGAGCGCTGCACGCAAGACTCGCAGAGTTCCACCGATCGACACCGCGATAGCTGTCTCGTGTTGTGGGACGACCGCTGTGCAACGGTCAAGTCGCACTGAGCGAATCGCCTCATTCGTGGCAATTCAGAAGCGCATCAGAGTGCCCATATGCCGCTTAATGTAAAGGATCTGATTGTCGTACTGGTGATCTCCGCGGTCGTATTCAAATTTGCGAAATCAACCGCTTTGCTGTTCAGCAGCGAGCAAGACTTTTCGCGTCGCCGCAACCTGTGGTACCTGCTGACAGTTGCCGCCTTTCTTAGCTCCTAGTATCTGGCTTTACGTGCTAATCGCGGTACCGTTCCTCGTAGTCGGCGGACGAAAAGACTCGAACCCTTCGGCTTTGTATTTGTTTTTGCTGCATGTCGTGCCACCGGTTGCGACGCCCATTCCGCTCCCGGGAGGCGCGAAGCTGCTAGACGTGAGCAACCAGATCCTGCTTTCCCTCTGCGTAATCGTTCCGGCGATCGGGCGCTTACGTCGGTCAAAGAAAGATCGCGACATTCGACGTTTACAACGCATGGATTGGTGCTTGCTCGCCTACGGCATCTTGACATCGATTTTATACATACACCTACTTGCACCAGACGGCACGTTTTATCCTTTCACGTTCTCCAATGTCCTAAGAAGGACGCTAACATTTTTGATCGCGGTGTTTGCGCCTTACTTTCTCATCAGCCGAACGAGCCGCAATCGTCCATTTATCCTGGATAGTCTCGCGGCGTTCGCGCTTCCATGCGTCGTAATGGCCGTGATTGGGGTCTTCGAAGAGCGTGCGCGGATGGTTGTTGTACGAAGATATACCAGCAGCGATGGGAACTTGCGGGTACCTTTACCGTATACCTGCTGCGCGGATCCAGCTTGCGCGCCATGGCTTCCACGGGACACCCGTTGTCGCTGGGATACGAGCTCGCCATCGCCTTTGGCCTATGGCTGTGTCTTGAGACGTATGTAAAATCCCGGCTCATTCGATGGACCGTAAGCGCAACACTCATGTTAGGTTTGTTGGCGAGCCTACTCTCGCGGCCCCTGGGCGTGCGCG
>CAWDFR010000002.1:0-76917 GCA_963801685.1 uncultured Gammaproteobacteria bacterium | reverse complement strand
ACTCCGTCAATAGGGTCGCGCAGGCCCGATCCGCGGCCACTGCCACGGCCCAGGGGCCGGGGAGGCCGAGGCAATCCCCTCGAGCTTCAGGCGTAGTCCACTTCGATCAGATGAGCCATGCCTGGCGGGCCGGTGCCGAATCGGTTGGTAACCCAGACGTTACCCTGACTGTCGATGCCTAGACCGTTATTGTTGATTCCGGTCTTAAAGTTCTCGGCCTTACTTGGATCCGAGGCTGGAAAGCGTGTGACGTGTTCAACGCCGCTGTTCGTGAAGCAAGCCAGCAGATCGTCATCAACCCGAATGGTAATCCGAGTCTTGCTCTTGCAGGGAGCCATGACAGGCCCGCGCGGACGGCTACGACGAGCTTTCGTTAGTTGAAGGCGGATTTCGCGGCAGCCTTTGCGCGATGGGCATGCTCGTGCGCATTCGCCTTATGCATGTGCTTTGCTTTTATCGATCACCTTGGCGGGCTGCTTCTCCACGGCAGCCTTGATCTCGTCGCCGCCTTCCTTTGCCAGTTCCGCCTAGGCCTGGCCTGATTCCTTGACCGCCGGCACGAGTTGAGCGAGGACGATCGAGGGCAGTGAACATGCGAGTAGTGCGGAAAGCACGAGCGGTCTCATCGAGAAAGATACCTTTTTCCAATCAGTAGGAGACAGTGACTGTCGCACGGTCTTTTGTCTGGTTCGTGGCCGCACGCCGAGGCGCCAGAAAGCGTCGCTACGGCGAGCCGGCATCAGCGGCTTGTCGACGCTGTGCCTCAAGTGTTGTCGACACAGGCGGCGAGCGGCAGACACGCCAAAAACCCCAAAATTACCCGTTTCATTGGCGACTCCATTGGCGGGATACGAGGCCATGTTTACGACCTTGTCTCGTTTGCGGAAAGGGCGCAGCGCTCAATTTAGGCATGTCTCGATACGAAATGCCTGCCCGGAAGCGGACGCATCGAGTGTGGGACCAAGGTCTGATCGACGGGTCAAGCCCGCATCGGGGACACTGGCATCGGCCGGTGGCGGGTTCTCGCTGCCGTTCGGACCATTAAGGAGCGCGGCAAGACCGCTTCACGCATGAGCGCGCTCGCCAATTGGCGACTGGAAGGAGACTGATAATGAGCCGCTCGAGCGAATACGTCATTCTTGGGTTGGGCGCGGCCGCAATCGGCCTCGGGATCGGCTACTATCTTGCGCACCCGACCCGGACTGAAATAGCTGGGGCCGAGGCGCGCAACATCTTGCTGTCACTGAACGCGCCTGAAGGCACGCTCACGAGGGAACAAAATCCGGCCTTCAAAGCCGTGGCCACGCCTTCCGCGCCTACGCCGCCACCTGCCGCGGCAGGAGACTGGCCGAGCTACAACAAGACGTTGACTTCGGAGCGCTTCTCGGATCTCGGTCAGATCAACACCAAGAATGTCGGCAAGCTCAAGGTGCTGTGCACCTACGACACCAAGCGATTCACGGCCTTCGAGACCGGCCTACTCATGGTCGAAGGCGCGCTGATCGGCACGACTGAATTCGATATCTTTTCGCTCGATCCGGCGACCTGCGCTGAGAATTGGCGGGTGCATGAAGAGTATCCCGGCTACCTTCTGCCGACGAACCGCGGCGCGGCCTATATGGACGGCCGGCTCTATCGCGGCACGGAGGACGGCCGTGTACTCGCCTACGATTTCAAGACCGGCAAGCGGGTCTGGGAGACCACGATCGGCGACGACAAGAAGAATGAGGTGGTGCCGGCGGCGCCGATCGCCTGGGAGGGCCTCGTGTTCATCGGCAACGCCGGAGGCGACCAGAGGGGCGTGAAGGGGCGCGCCTACGCGCTCGATGGCAAGACGGGCAAGATCGTCTGGGAATTCTATCTTGTGCCCAAGTCCGAGGACGATCCGGTTCGCGGGCCCCAGGGCGCGACGCCGCTTGACGGTTCGACCTGGAAGAACCCGCCGGGAATACCGAGGGGCGGCGCGGGGGCCTGGACTCCATTTTCCCTGGATCCGAAGACCGGCCTGTTATACGTGCCCGCCGGCAACCCGGCCCCCGACTACGTCAATAGCGTCCGCGAAGGCGCGAATCTCTTCAGTGACTCTGTCGTGGTGCTGGACGCCAAGACCGGCGCTTACAAGAATCATTTCCAGCTCGTACCCCACGATTGGCACGATTGGGACGTCTCCAATCCGCCGATTCTGATCAATACGGCCGGCGGCAAGAGGTTGATGGCGGTTTCAAGCAAGGATGGATTCCTGGTCGGCTTCGATCTGGCCGACAACAAGCAACTCTACAAGACGGCGGTCACGACCATCGAGAATGCCGACGCGCCCTTCTCGACCGAGACGGAGACGCATTTCTGTCCGGGCGCCGGAGGCGGTGAGGAGTGGAACAGCCCGGCTTACAATCCGCAAACTAATCTCATCTATACAGGCGACGTCGACTGGTGCACCACCGTCAAGATTCAAACGACCGAGGAACTCGCCGCGGTTGCCCCTGGGAAGGTCTGGACGGGAGAGCGGAGCCTCAATCCGGCCGAGGTATTCGGCGCATTTGCCCGCTCTGACGGGCACTGGGCCGGATGGTTGCACGCCGTCGACGCCGACTCAGGTGAATGGAAGTGGAGAGTCAAGACCAACTACCCGATCATCGGCGCTGTGACGCCGACCGCGGGCGGCCTGGTGTTCTTCGGCGATGCCGGTGGCAACTTCTACGCTGTCGACGCTTCAAGCGGCGAGAAGCTGTTCGGGCAGACGATGAACGGTGCGATCGCCGGTGGCTTGATCACCTATACGGTCAACGGCGCGCAGAAAGTCGCCGTGACGATGGGCATGACATCTCCTGCGTGGCCGGTAAAGGCTGCGACCGCCAAGATCGCCATCCTCGGACTGGAGGGCGGCGGAGCACCCTAGGGCTGATCTCTACTGAATCGCGTCCCTTCAAGGCTGTAACACCGATTCGAATCCGGTAGGGAGCGCCACGAAATCAACGGGTTATGTAATAGCGCTCAGGTGTATATTGCCAATGAGTGCTATATGAGGGCCATGGGCTTAGCACGCGTAGCATCGGATTTTGGAAAGGGTAGTTCGGCGGTGTAATGACGCGTCAGGGAGACAAAAACTGTGAACACACTGGGCTGGATCATCTTGGCGCTTCTCGCCTTCGCGGCCTTCATCTGGATCGTGAGGCAGTGGAAGATCGAGGAGTTTTACAACGGATGCGACCCTAAGGCCGAGACACCTAGCCGGCTGACCGATGATCAAGAGATGCGACCTCCGCAGACATCACCATTGCGAGAGCCGCAGGCGTGACCTTGTCTTGCGGGGTAGATCTCGTCTAACTGCCTGGCGTTCGCAGAGAGTTTGAGCAACTTGGCCTGCTCTCGCGCGACCTCTTCCTCATATTCACTACGCGACGCGCGACGACCTCGGAATGATGAAGCAACTTGGCTTGCTACCTGCGATCGCCCGCCCCGATACGAAGTAAGCCGCCGGCCGGCCCGCGCAGATAGCGCCACGACGCCACCATCGCGTCATGACGCCACCATCGCATCATGATGTATTTGGATCTAAAATGATCTTTTGCTCCAACTGGTGATCATGAAGCCGTTTCTACCCTTCGCGCGACCCTCCATCGACGCGGACTCCATAGCTGCAGTGGCCGAGGTACTTCGTTCGGGACAACTGGCAAGCGGTCCTAAGGTCCAGGCCTTCGAGGCGGCGCTGGCGACGTATCTCGGGCAGGATCGCCACCTGCGGGTGATGACTTCGGCGACAGCAGGCTTGGAAATGGCTCTCGAGGTCGGCGGGGTGGGCGAGGGCCACGAAGTTATCGTGCCTGCCATGAGCTTTGCCGCGAGCGCCAACGTCGTCGCACGAGTTCGCGCCAAGCCGGTCTTCGTGGACATCGATCTGCATACGCGCAACCTAAATATCGACCTCGTGGCCGCTGCGATAACGCCGCGCACGCGCGCCATCATGCCGGTGCATTTCGCGGGGTTGCCGGTAGACCAAGACGCGCTGTACGCACTGGCGCGGCAGCATAACCTGCGCGTCGTCGAGGACGCCGCGCATGCCATCGGTTCGCGTTATCGCGGCCGCTTGATTGGCAGCTTCGGCGATCTGGTGGTCTTTAGCTTTCACCCGAACAAGAATATGACCAGTACGGAGGGCGGCGCCATCTCGACCGCCGATAAGAGCGCAGCGGCCAAGCTCGAGCAATACCGCTTTCACGGGATCAAGCGCAATGCCGCCGGTGAGGTCGACGTGTTATTTCCGGGTGCAAAGAGCAATCTCACTGACGTTGCCGCGCAAATCGGCATCGATCAGCTGCGCCGCCTCGACGGGTTCAACGCCCGGCGACTCGCGTTGGCGAGGCAGTATTTCGCGGAACTCGACGGATTCAAGCCTGTGGTGTTGCCGAGCCGCGGCGATTCGGGACACAGCTGGCATATGTTTCAGGTACTCATCGATTTCCCGGCGCACCACATGTCGCGCCCGGAATTTCAAGCGCGGATGGCTGAGCGCGGCATCGGCATTGGGGTGCATTACCCCTGCATCCCGGGGCTCGCGTACTACCGCGAGCAAGGATACCGAGCCGAAGACACGCCGGTTGCGGCGCGCGTCGGCCGTGAGACGGTCACCTTGCCCTTGTTCCCAGCCATGAGCGACGACGATGTCGTTCGAGTGTGCCGCGAATTGCGCGACCTGCTGCATTAGTGTGACGCCGTGAGAGCGGCGCCGCCCTACATCGTGATGACCACCCTGAACTTCGCCTTGCCGCTCATCATCCGAGCGTAGGCTTCGGCGGCGCGCGCAAGCGGGTAGATCTCGATCATGGCCTTCACGCCTGTAAGCTCGCTGAACTTGAGGGTATCCTCCGAATCCGTGGCCGTGCCCGAAGGCCATCCGGAGATATTCCGCCGCTGGCCGATGAGCATCAGGGTCGAAACTTCTATTGGGTCCTGGGAAGCGCCGAGCACCACGAGAGTGCCATCGATACCGAGTCCGCCGATCGTCGCTGCCATCGATTTGCCGTCGGTCACCGTCGCCAGCACGACCGCGGCGCCGCCCAGTTTGGTGAGTTCCTTGGCGACATCCTGAGAAGTACTGTCGATGTAGTGTGCCGCGCCCAGTTGCTTCGCGAACGGAGCCTTCTCGGCGCCTCGCGCAATCGCCACGGTGTTGAACCCCATGTGCGCGGCGTATTGCACACCGAGGTGCCCCAGCCCGCCCATGCCCAGCACCGCGACCAGATCTCCCGGTTGCGCACCGCTGTGACGCAGCGAGTTGAACGTCGTGATGCCGGCGCAGAGCAGCGGCGCGGCTTCCGCCGAGGAGAGACTATCGGGGACGGCTGCCAGCACATCGAAGGGCACGACCATGTATTCGGCATAGCCGCCGTCGTAGGAGATGCCCGGCACCTGGCCGTACACACAGGTGAGGAAGTCTCCGCGTCGGCAACGAGGACAATGCCCACAGTGCCCGCCGTGCCAGCCGACCCCCACTCGCGCGCCCTGTTTCCAATCCGGCACGTCTTTCCCGAGCGCGTCGATCTTGCCGATCACCTCGTGTCCCGGCACCCGCGGATATTTGATGCCGGGGTATGCCCCCGCGACCGTGAACATATCGCTGTGGCACACACCGCAGGCCTCGACCTTGATGCGCACCTGCCGTGGCCCGGGCTCGGGCACATCCCGCTCCACGATCTCGATCTGTTGATTGGGTCCGCCGACCTGCGCCACTTTCATGCGAGCCATGGAATATTCCTCCGAGTTCAGACGCCGCAATTATAAACTCCTACTTGAGCGACGTCGCTCCGGATACGTTTTCTTTCCCCTCCAGGCTGTAACACCGGTTCGAATCCGGAAAGGATCGCTGTTGAATCGAGATGCCGCACCGCACCTGTGGTCGCGCGGGCTGATCGCGACACTCTGTGCGCAGTTCCTCTCGGCGTTGGCCGATAACGCCCTGATCTTCGCGGCGCTCGGGCTGCTGCACAAGGAATCTTATCCCGGCTGGACCGGACCGCTGCTGCAGGAGTTCTTCATCGTCACCTATGTGGTGCTCGCACCTTTCGTCGGCGTGTTTGCCGACATGCATCCCAAAGGGCGCGTGCTCCTGTATGCCAACATCGTGAAGCTCGTGGGGGCGTTGGGGATGTGTCTCGAGCTGAACCCCTTCTTGAGCTACGCCATCGTCGGCGCCGGGGCGGCCGCGTATTCGCCGGCGAAGTATGGGATTTTGACCGAGCTCACCTCGCCGAAGCTGCTGGTGAAGGCCAACAGCCTGATCGAATCCGCAACCATCGCGTCGATTCTGCTGGGCGCCGTCGCGGGCGGTATGTTGACGGATTGGAGCATCGAGGGCGCGCTGATCGCCATCGCCGCCTGTTATGCGGCCGCGGGAGTCAGCACGCTGTTGATTCCGCGTCTGAAACCCGCAAAGTCGCTGGCTCATTTCGCCGTGGTTGCAAGCGTGAAGGACTTTGGCCGCCAGACCGCCGCGTTCTTGAAAAGCCCCCAGATGCGCGCCGCCTTGATCGGCACGGGAATATTCTGGGGCGCGGGCGCCGCACTGCGTTTTCTGATCATCGCGTGGGTACCTGCGGCCCTCAAGATCACCCGCAGTAGCGAGCCCGGTTATCTGACAGGCATGGTGGCGGCCGGAATAGCCGTCGGCGCCGTGCTCGCCGGACGCTTCGTCAAAGTGCAATCGGCAAATCGAGCTCTGCCGGCGGGCATTCTGTTGGGAATCGGTGTCTGTCTGCTGCCGCTGATCAAAGGGCTTCCGGCCGCCTTCCTGCTCATGGCCTTCGTCGGGATCTGCAGCGGGTTTCTCGTCGTCCCGCTCGATGCGGTCCTGCAGAAGCGCGGCAACGAACGTGGCGGTGTGGGGTCCGCCATTGCGATCCAAAACCTGTTCGAGAACTTGTGCATGCTCGTCCTGATGAGCGCTTATGCCGGGGTCACTCGCGCGAATGTGCCGGTCAACGTCATTGCCCTTGGGTTCGGTCTCTTTATCGCTCTATCGATGGCGGCGCTGACGGTGACTCGGCCTCGGAAAATTTCACACAGCAGTTAGCGCTTGCAACTACTGTACAAGCCGCCCGAGTCAAATTGTGATCCAATCACCCGCTTCGCCCGGAACCCGCGGGCACAATCGGGCATGAAGTCGCATCTCGCAGGCGACCTGGATCATCGGAGGCTCGAGTGCGGATCCCATTAGTCGCGGCGGTAGTCGTGCTTTATTCGATCGGCGCGCAGCCGGCCCTCTCCCAGGTCCTGGTCGCCCCGAATCCCTACTCGCAGCTCTTCGCGCAAACCGTGCGTCAGAACCAGGACGCCTGGAAGCAGCTCGGCGCCGAGGTGACTGACGTCGTATCGCCCAAGCTGACGGCCGTGGAAGTCACCATGAGCTGCGGCCGTTACACCGAGCTCGAGGCCAGCTATTCGAACGGCATGACCAAGAGCAAGGAGATTCCGAGCGACGCCGCAACTCAGGCGAGGCTCGGCCGACTGTTCGCTCTGAATACCGCCATCGTCAGCATCGTCGAAGAGCCCTGCATGGAATGAGACGTGCCGGCGCCGCGCCGCGCCCGCCCCGAGCGCCCCGCCGGCCTGCGGCCCCCGAGAGTTTTTCTCGGTTCGCGCGGCGAATCACGCCGTGCAGCGGCCCACCGTTCTGTAAAATGCCGCGCCATGACCGACCTGGCCGCAGCGCTGCAGCGCATTTTTGGATTCGAGGATTTTCGTCCCGGCCAGGAGGCGGTCGTCCGCGACGTGCTGGCAGGCAAGGACGTGCTCGCGCTCATGCCGACGGGCGGCGGTAAGTCGCTTTGCTTTCAGCTACCGGCCATCCTCAAGCCCGGGCTCAGCATCGTCGTCTCGCCCTTGATTGCGCTGATGCAGGACCAGGTGCGGCTGCTCGAGGACAACGGCGTCGCCGCCACTTACATCAACTCGACGCTGCGATCCGACGAGATCCAGCGCCGCTTGGCGGCGGCGATGCGCGGCGAATACAAGCTCATTTATCTGGCGCCGGAGCGGCTGCTGCTCAGCGCTTTTCTCGAGGGGCCGCTGCAGCGCTTGAGCGTCGACCCCGGCATCAGCGCTTTCGTGATCGACGAGGCGCACTGCGTGTCCGAATGGGGCCACGATTTTCGTCCGGAGTACCGCCAGCTCTCGACGCTGCGCAGACGCTATCCGCAGATTCCGCTGCTCGCCTTCACGGCCACCGCGACCGCGCGGGTTCGGGTCGACATCGCGGCACAGCTTGCGCTGCGCGATCCGGCGCGGCATCTGTCGAGCTTCAATCGCCCGAATCTTTTCTACCGCGTGCGGCCGAAGAGCAAAGGAACTTTCGCGGAGCTGCTCGCGCAAGCCCGTGCGGGCGGAGCCGGCATCGTGTATTGCCTGTCGCGCCGTCGTGTCGAGGAACTCGCAACGCAATTGCAAGGCGACGGCATCGCCGCCCTTCCCTACCATGCAGGCCTCGACGCAGCGGTGCGGCGCGACAATCAGGAGGCCTTCATCCGCGACGATGCGCAGGTCATGGTCGCCACGATCGCGTTCGGTATGGGAATCAACAAGCCGGACGTGCGCTGGGTGTCGCATTACGATCTGCCCCGCAGCCTCGAGGGTTACTACCAGGAGTCCGGTCGCGCCGGCCGCGACGGCGATCCGGCACAGTGCACGCTCTATTTCGGCCTCGGCGACATCCGCACCGCGGAGTTCCTCATCCAGCAGAAGCTCGATCCGGACACGGGCGATCCGCTCGAGGACGAGCAGCGTATCGCGCGTCAGCAGCTGCGTCAGGTCCTGAGCTATGCCGAATCCACAGAGTGCCGGCGCGCCATTCAGCTGCGCTATTTCGACGAGACGTTTCAGGGGCCCTGCGGCGCCTGCGACAATTGCTGCGAGCCGCGCGTGCAGCGCGATTGCACCATGGAGGCGAAGCAGTTGTTGTCTTGCATTGCGCGCCTCGCGCAGCGTAGCGAGCGTTTCGGCGCGGCCCACATCATCGATATTTTGCGCGGCAGCCGCTCGGAGCGGATCGTATCGCGCGGTCACGACACGTTGAGCGTCTACGGCATCGGCAGCAAGTGGCGCGTGCAGGAGTGGCGCGAGCTGATCCGGGCGCTCCTGCATCAGGGGCTCGTCGCGGAGACGCAGGACGGCTACCCGGTGCTGTTGCTCAACGCAGCCAGCTGGGAAGTGCTGCGCGATCAGCGCAGCGTGCAGATCTCGGAGGCGGTCGCGAGGCCGCCGGCGAAGTCCCGCGGCGCTGCGCCTGCCTCCCCGGCCGCAGGCTCCGCGGAGGGACGCGAGCTCTTCGAGACGCTTCGCGCCCTGCGCAAACGTCTCGCCGACGCGCAAGGCATGCCGCCGTACGTGATTTTTCACGACGCGACTTTGCGCGAGATCGCGGAGCGCCGTCCGGTGACGCTCGGTGAATTCGCCGGGATCCGCGGCGTCGGCGAGGCGAAGCTCGCGCGCTACGGAGAGGAATTCGTCGCCGTGGTTCGGGGACACGCGACTTGACTCCGGCGGGCGCCTGCCGAACGATACACCGATGGCGATGTGGGTGGGCACTTCCGGCTACAACTACCCCGAATGGCGGGGCACCTTCTATCCGGAAAAATTTCCCGCGGCCAAGATGCTTCCTTACTACGCGGAGCGCTTCAACACCGTCGAAATCAACTACACCTTCTATCGCACGCCCAATGCGAAGATCCTCGCGGGCTGGAGCGAAGCGACGCCGGAGCCGTTCAAGCTCACGTTGAAGGCGCCGAAGCGTATCACTCACACCGCACGGCTCAAGGACTGCGAGGAGCTGCTGCAATACTTCGTCAAGACCGCCAACACGCTCGGCCCCAAGCTCGGCATTCTCTTCTTTCAGCTGCCGCCTTACTTCAAGAAGGACTTGGGGCTGCTCGGCGCTTTTCTCGATTGGCTGCCGGCGGGCACGCGGGCGGCGTTCGAGTTTCGACACGCATCGTGGCTCGAGGATCCCGTATACCGCCTGCTCGAGTCCAAGCGCATTGCGCTTTGCGTGGCGGAGAGCGAGAAGCTGTCGACGCCGGTCGAGATCACCGCGGACTATGCCTATTTCCGGCTGCGAGACGAGGGTTACACGCCGAGCGATCTTAAGCGCTGGGCAGAGACCGTGCAGGCACGAACCTCGTCCTGCAAGGACGTGTTCGTGTACTTCAAGCACGAGGAGTCGGGCACGGGCCCCGCCTTTGCACGCATCTTCCTGGACGCGCTCGCAGGCGGCGAGCGCGAGCATCCCGTGTGAGCGGCGAGCAGTACGGGCGGCTCGCGCTGTACCTGGTGATGGCCTTCGGCATCACCTGGGTGTGCTGGTGGCCGCTCGCCTTCCTGATCCCCGCGGGCGCCGGGGTATTCACCAACGCGACCTTCAGCTCGCTCTACCTCGTCGGGGGCCTCGGGCCGACGTTGGCCGCCTTGTTGGCGGTCGCTCTCACCCCGCGGGAAGGCTCGCTGACGGCTTACGGGACGAGCCTCACGCGATGGCGCGTCCCCACCGAGTGGTACGTGGTGGCGTTCCTATTGCCGGCCGTGCTCGCCTTCACGCTCGAGCTCCTGGCGGCCTGGTTCGGCGCGCAGCCGCTCTTTTTCCCGCCTTCCACGACCTCTCGCGCTTGCCGCTCATCTTCTCGACCATGATTCTGGGTGGGGGCCTGGAAGAGCTCGGCTGGCGCGGTGTCGCGCAGCCCATGCTCGAACGGCGCTTCCGCCGGTTGGCGAGCGCCACCATCGTCGGTGTCGCCTGGGCGCTGTGGCACGTGCCTCTCTTCTTCATTCATGGCGTCGCGCAATACGGGGCGAACTTCCCGTTGTTCGCCGCGGACGTCATGGGAAACGCCTTTCTGCTGGCCTGGATCTGGGGCGGCACCGGCAGCATTCTGGTGTGCGTTCTATTCCACGCGGCGAGCAACACCTCCGCCACCATGGGCCTCGGTGCCTGGGACGGCAGTCCGCAAATGGCCTGGATCGGGCCGGCCGTCAAAATCGCGCTCGGAGTCGGGCTGATTCTCTGGTTGCCGCGCTTCAGGCAGCCGCGCCCGCCAATGCCCTGGGAGGCACTGCTTCCTTGATCGGCAGATTGATGAGGGCGGCGGCGAGCGCGAGCACGATGTCGGCGTACCACACCCAGTCGTAGGATCCGAGCCGCGCCATGGCAACGCCGCCGAGCCAGGCACCTAGAAACCCGCCGATCTGATGACTGAGCAATGTCAGCCCGAACAGGGTCGTGAGATAGCGTGTACCGAACAGCTTGCCGACGAGCCCCGCCGTCGGGGGCACGGTGGCAAGCCAGCTGAACCCGAGCGCGCCCGCGATGAGATACACATTGAACGCCGTCTTCGGCATCCACAAATAGCACACCACCACCGCCGCACGGCTCGCGTACAGCCAGGCAAGAATGCTTTTCATGCGGTACTGGCGCCCGAGCCAGCCCACGAACAAGCTGCCGACCACATTGAATGCGCCGATCAAGGCGAGCGAATTGGCCGCGACCGTCGCCGACAGCCCGCAAAGTGCCAAGTTGCCCGGCAAGTGCGTCACGAGAAAGGCGATGTGAAATCCGCAGGTGAAGAACCCCGCATTCAAGTACAGGTAGCTCGGGTCGCGCAGCGCGACCCGCAATTGCTCGCGCAGGCCAATCGATCTTGTGGGCGGCTCGCTCGCCGCGGCCGTAGGCTCCGCGGCGTGACCGGTCGACTGGCCGCGGAACAGCCACGCGATCGGAACCGTGAGCAGTGCGGCGATCGATATCCCGAGCATGCCCATGCGCCAACCCGAGCCCCTGATCACCAGCTGAACGAGAGGCGCGAACAAGAGCTGTCCGAGCGATCCACCCGCGTTGATGATGCCGGCGGCGAGCGAGCGCCTTTCCGGCGGCAGCGATCCGGTCGTCACACCAATGAGTATCGCGAAGCTCCCGGCCGCGGTGCCCGCGGAGAGCATAATCCCCAAGGTCAGTGCGAACCCGGCACCCGACGAGCTCCGCGTCGCCAGCGCGCCGCCCACGGCCAACAGGACCGCGCCCCAGATCAGCACCCGATAGGCGCCGTAATGATCCGCCACGGCGCCGAACAGCGGCTGCGCCGCGCCCCACACGAACTGTCCGATGGCGAGCGCGAAACTCACGGACACGAGGCTCACGCCCGTCGCGGTGACGATCGGGAGCACGAACAGGCCGAGCGACTGCCGCACGCCCATGGTCAGCAGCAAAATGGCCGAGGCGGCGACCATGAGCATCGCCGGATTTCTCGCGCCCGTGCGAACCGCGGCGCTCACGGACGAATCAGCCATTTCAGAACGTTCCGGGATATTCGCCGCCGTCCATCACCAGGCTTTGACCGGTGATGTAGCCGGCGTGCGCGCTGCAGAGAAACGCGCAGGCGTAGCCGAGCTCGGCGGCGTGTCCGAAACGCTTGGCGGGAATGGCGCCCCGCTCTCTCTCTTCGATCACCGATTCCGCGAGACCCGAGCGCTTGGCCGCACGCGCGAGTCCGCTGCGCAGCCGCGCGGTATCGAAACTGCCCGGCAGGAGGCTGTTGATGGTGACGTTCTTGTCGGCCACGCTCCGGGCAACGCCGGCGAGGAAGGCCGTGAGGCCGGCGCGCGCTCCGCTCGACAGATCAAGACCCGACAACGGCATTTTCACGCTCTGCGAGGTGATGTTGACGATTCTGCCGAACCGGCGCGCCGCCATACCGTCGATGACTCGCTGCACGAGCTCGATCGGTGTCACCATGTTCATGGTCACACCGGCGAGCAGCGCCTCGCGATCGAGCTCGCGAAAATCTCGGAACGGCGGCCCGCCATTGTTGTTGACCAGAATGTCGGGCGCCGGGCAAGCCGCGAGCAAGGCCTCCTGCCCTTCCCGCGTGGAGACGTCCGCGGCCACCGCGATCACCTCGACGCCCGTCGCCTTGCGGATCTCATCGGCGGTCGACTCGAGCCGCGCGCGATTGCGCGCATTGATGACCACCGCAACGCCTGCCTCCGCGAGCGCGAACGCACACGCCTTGCCGAGCCCCTGACTCGATGCGCAAACGATCGCCTTGCGGCCGCGAATATCCAGATCCATGAGCTACCCTTTGCGTGTGCGCCGCGCACGTTTCGATGTTGCCCGCCGCACCGGCCCGGCCGATTTTCGCGGCGGTCGGGGCGGGCGCCCCCCGGGCTTGCGTGCGGGCGGCTGCGGCGCCCGCACCTTCCGCGCCGGGGCTTCGTCAGCTGCGAAGCTGCCGAGGGAGGCGTTCAATGCGGTTGCGAGAGCCGCATCGCCGCTGACCAAGTCGCCCCAGCGCAGCTCCTGTCCCTTGCGCTTGCCTTTGAGCGTCAGCTTCAATCCCTCGGGAGACACGGCCAGAATGAAGGTTCTTCCCTCCAGAGTGAGCTCGCGTTTCAGGGTTTTATCGAGTCGCGTCGTCATGCGTCTGCACTTAAGATACACCGAGCCCATCGCAGGAGGTCCGAGCCTGGCCGAGTCGTCCCCCGCTTCCGCCGCTCTGCAGGCGGCACGCCGCAGTCTATATCAAGGTGACGGTCCTGCGGCATGGAGCGCCTGTCTGCAAATCGTCCGCGATTGTCCCGAAGAGGCGGGCGCCTGGCATTTGCTGGGCGTGCTCGCGCTGCGCGACGGCGACCGGCCGGCAGCCGAGGATTACCTCAGACGGGCTGCCGAAGCGACGAACACGACCGCCTTGTACGTGTTGAGCTATGCCGAGCTCTGCTGCAAGCTCAAGGACCGCGAGGCCGCGCTCGCCTTGACCCGTCGGGCGCTCCGCCTGGATGACACCATGGCACTCGCCTGGTTGTCCTTGGGCGCACAGCTGCTCGATGCGCGCGAGCTGGCGGAGGCTGAGCGCTGTCTGCGGCGTGCCGCACAGCTCGATGCGGGCCTATGGCAGGCACGCTGCCGGCTTGCCGCGCTGCCGGCGGCCCGCGGAGACACCCCGGAGGCCGAACGGCGCTTCACGGCGTTGTTGCACGAAGCGCCCGACAATGCCCTTGTTCTCGCCGAGCACGCCGCCTTTCTTCAAGACCTCGGGCGGCACGACGACGCCCTGTTGCAGATTGGCCGCGCCATCGAGAGCTCGCCGAATTCTCTCGATCATCATCTGCGTGCAGCCGACATCGAAATGCAGTGCGGCCGGACCGAAGCGGCGCTGCGTCGACTCGAGTCGATCGAGCATCGCTGGCCGAACGAGCCGCAGCAGGTGGCCTCGAGGGCGATTTTATTGCGGCTGCTCGATCGTCACGAGGAAGCCATCGGGCTGTGCCGCAAGGCCCTGGCCCGCGGCGTCGATGCGCCCGATCTGCTGCGCGCCTATGCCCAAGCACTGCATCTCGCCGGCGAGGAAGCAGCAGCCTTGACGGCACTCGATCGCGCTGCTGCTGTACACCCGGGACCCGCCCTCGGGGACAAAGGAGTGCTGCTCAGTCAGCGAGGCCGGTTCGTCGCGGCCTTGGATGCGTTCGACCGGGCCCTGCGCCACGATCCGGCGCGGGCCGAGACCTGGTATGAGAAGGCGAGCGCGAAGACCTTCACCGCGGCGGATCCGGATATCGGCGCCATGCAGACCCTGCTGGCGAGCGGCAGGCCTTATCGTGATCGCATGTTGCTGCATTTCGCCCTCGGCAAGGCGCGGTTCGAGTGCGGAGAAATCGACGCGGCCTTGGCGCACTGGCACGAAGGCAACCGCATGAAGCGTGCCGCGATCGCCTACGATCCGGCGGCCGCCTCGCGCGCCCTGCAAGCGATCGCCGCGCGCCCGATCGAGGCCGTACGCGGGGAGATTGCGGGCGCACGCGCCTCCGAGCTGCCGGTGTTCGTGGTCGGTATGCCGCGATGCGGATCCTCCCTGATCGAGCACATCATCGCCTCTCATCCGGACGCACATGGCGGCGGCGAGCAAACCCGAATGCGCCAGATCATCCTATCGCTCGAGAACGGCGCCCGCGGCGAGGAGGCGCGCACGGCGGAAACGGCGCTTCGCAGCCTTTCGCGCTGCGCGCCGGCCGCGACGCGCATCGTCGATAAAGACCTCATGAACTTCCAGCATCTGGGCCTCATCCATCGCCTCTTTCCGCGGGCCCGCATCATCCACTGCCGCCGCGATGCGATGGACACGTGCTTCTCCGCGTACGGCAAGCTCTTCGCGGGCGATCTGCCCTTCGCCTACGAGTTGCGCGAGCTGGGTCTGTACTATCGCGACTATCATGCCTTGATGGCTCACTGGCGCGCGACGCTGCCGGCCGATAACTTCATGGAAGTGGATTACGAGACGCTGGTGTCGCAACCGGACGCGACCACGCGCCGGCTTGTGCACTTCCTGGGGCTGCCGTGGCACGAGGCGTGCGGCCGCTTCTTCGAGACAGCGCGGACGGTGAACACCGCGAGCTTCGTGCAGGTGCGCCAACCGATTTACCGCTCGAGCGTGGGCCGTTCGGCGGCACTGCTCGATCACCTGCGTCCGCTCGTCGAGGCACTTGGGCCTCTCGGCCCGGGGCCTGCGTGAGCCGACCGCCCTCGGCCTCGCTGCTCGAAACCGCTACCGAGCGCCATCGTGCCGGTGATCTTGCCGAGGCGCGGCGGCTGTACGCCGAGGTGCTCCGCGCCGAGCCCGCCCATGATCTCGCTCTGTTTCGCTTGGGGCTCGTGGAATTGCAGGAGGGCCGGCACGAGGCGGCGGCGACGCTGATCCGCGCAGCCGCCGACCGCGTGCCCGGCAATGTGCGCTACCAGCTGGGCCTTGCGCAGGCGTTGCAGTCGCTCGAGCGTTGGCCGGACGCGGCGGCCGCATTGCGATGCGCGCTCGATCTCGACCCCGATTCCTTCGACGCGCGGCTCGATCTGGGGGTCACCCTGCAGCGCGGCGGCGATCCCGCCGCGGCGGTAGCGGCGTATCGTGCGGCATTGACGCGCAAGCCTGACGATCCGCGCGCGCTCGGCAATCTCGGCGCAGTGCTGCGGGAAATGGGCGAGCTCGAGGAGGCGACGCGGCTCCTCGAGGCCGCCGCACGCCTCGAGCCCGACGCCGCATCGCATGCCATCAATCTAGGGATCGTTCGCTGCGAGCGCCGCGATTTTGCTGCCGCCGACTCGATCCTGCGCGCCGTCCTTGCGCGCGAGCCGGACAACGCGGACGCCGCATTCAATCTCGGCAATGCGTTGCGCGGGCTCGGGCGGCCGCGCGAGGCGATCGAGCACTATCGACGCGCCGTGGCGTGCCGTCCGGGTCATGCCGAGGCGCTCAACAACTTAGGCAATGCGTACAAGGAAACGGGCGATTTCGCCGCCGCCATGGCGGCGTTCGACGCCGCGCTCGCTGCGCGGCCGAGCTACACGGCCGCGATCAACAATGCAGGCTGCCTGTTGCGCACGCTCGGACGGCTGGATGAGGCCGAGGATATGCTGCGCCGAGGACTTGCTCTCGACCCTCGACATCCGGCGCTGCACGACAATCTCGCCAATGTCCTGAAGGACGCGGGCGCACTCGATGAGGCCATCGCTCACTATCGGCAAGCGCTCGACCTCGATCCGAGCAATGCCGCGACCCACGGCAACCTCGCCTATGCACTCGGCTTTCACTGCGCCGAGGCCGCGCCCATTCTCGAGGAGTGCCTGCGCTGGGGGGCGCGCTTCGCCGCGCCGCTCGAGCGATCGCAGCCCCTGCCGGCACGCGATCTCTCGCCCGATCGCCGCCTCAAGGTCGGCTATGTTTCGGGCGATTTTCGTGAGCATTGCCAAAGCTTTTTCACGCTACCCTTGCTCGCGCACCACGATCGGCGCGAAGTCGAGGCGATCTGTTATTCGAGCGTCGAGCGGCGCGACGCCTGGACGCGGCGCCTCGAGAGCTGCGCCGACGCATGGCGCGATGCGCGCACCCTCGACGACGCCGCTCTGGCCGAGCTCGTCCGCGCCGACCGCATCGACATTCTGGTCGACCTGAACATGCATATGGCGCACGGCCGTCCGCTGCTGTTTGCGCGCAAACCGGCCCCGGTGCAGATCGCCTGGCTCGCCTATCCGGGCACCACGGGCATTGCAGCGATCGATTATCGTCTCAGCGATCCACGGCTCGATCCGGACGCATTCGATGGCCACTACAGCGAGCGCACGCTGCGGCTCCCGGACACGTTCTGGTGCTATGACCCGCAGAGCGAGCAGCTCGACGTCAACGAGTTGCCCGCGATCAAAAAAGGATTCGTGACGCTCGGCTGCTTCAATAACCCGTGCAAGCTCAGCGATCGCACGCTCGATCTGTGGGGCGGCGTGCTGCGTGCGATTCCCGACGCGCACCTCAAATTGATGGCACCCCCGGGCCGGCACCGCGAGCGTCTCGCGGCACGCCTCGAGGCACACGGCATCGCTGCGGCGCGCCTCGGCTTCGTCGAGTTTCGCCCGCGCGGGGAGTACCTGCACTTCTACCATGACGTCGACTTAGGGTTGGACACTTTGCCGTACAACGGTCACACCACGAGTCTCGACGCCTTGTGGATGGGCGTGCCCATCGTCACGCGCATCGGCGACACGTGTGTCGGTCGCGCCGGATTGAGCCAGCTCTTTCATCTAGATCTTCTGGATCTCGTCGCGGACAGCGACGCGGCATTCGTCGCCATCGCAGCGGCGCTCGCGGCCGATCTCGAGCGGCTACGCGCGCTGCGCGCTGCGCTGCGCGAGACGATGCAACGCTCGCCTCTCATGGACGCGGCGCGCTTCGCACGTTGCATCGAGCAGGCATACCGGGGCGCATGGCGCGCCCACTGCAGCGCCGCGCGGCGCTAGTGCTGCCGCTGTCGAACTGAACACGCGCACAACCTGAACACGTGCAGTTTGTTGCGCGTGGTCTGTTTGCCGCGCGCTGTCTGCAATATGAGACAGCAATTTCCCTCGAAAAAAGCCGCGCGATGCTGCGGGTTTGTCAACGTCCCAACACGTTGTCCGTTGGGTGTGTCATCGACGGCGCGGCGCGGAGCCGCGGCAACGAAACCACAATCGTCAACTCATGGAGTGCGTGATTATGTCCAACTCAACTCGAGCGTTGTCGCTCTGCATCGCCGCAACGCTGCTCGCCGCATGCGGCGGCGGTTCCGACAGCTCCGGCGGCTCCCCCGTCGGCACCACGACTTCGACCCCGACACAAACCGCGAATCTCGCCGTGATGGTGAGCGACGCCTCATCGGAAGATTGGGCCACCATCGGCGTGAAGATCATGTCGATCGCGCTCATACCGCAGGGCGGCGGCGGCAACGTCACCGTGTACACCGCGCCGAGCCCCGTGCCCGTCACGAACCTCGTGCTCCTCGATCAGCTCGACGAGCTGCTCGGCAACACCGCCATTCCGCTCGGCAACTACAGCGGCGCGGTCCTCACCGTGAGCGCCAACCCGGGCGACATCCTGCTCACCACGGCGACCAACCCGGAAGCGGGCTTTGCCGCAGCGGGGGGCGTCACAATCCCCGCAGATCAGATCCAGGTGCAGCACGCGCACGGTGCGACGGGCAGCTTGACCGTGCCGGTCACGGTGAATTTCGATTCGCCCCTGGTCGTGAGCGCGACGCAGAACAATGCGCTCGATCTGGAGTTCAATCTCGCGCATCCCGCGTTCCTCATCGGCCACGTGCCCGTGGGAGGCGGCCCGACCCTGTGGGCCGTCAACTTCAACGGGCCGCTGCGCCGCCTGCCGCGCTACGACTTGACGCGACTCGTGCTGCGCCACATGTATGGCGATGTCACCGCCGTCGCCTCGAGCACCATCACCGTCACCAAGGAGTTCCCGACCGAGCCGCCGGCGAATCCCGAGACGGCGATCGCCGGCACCCAGTCGCTGCAAATCAGCGCCGACTCCGTGAACGGCACGATCTTCTACGACCTCGACGCGAAGACGCGTACCGTGATCGAGAACTTCTCTTCCGAGAGCTCGCTCGCGGGGCGATACGTGCGCATCGCGGCGCGCTATCAGCAGGACGGCACGCTCGTGGCCACGCGTATCTATGCGAGCGACGAGTTCAACAACGTCTGGGTCAGTCCCGAGGGCCACGTGCTGCACGTCAACACCACGAGCGACATGGTGACGGTCGAGAACGAGTCGGGGATCGGCGTGCCGCTCCTGGTCGACGGCAACACGCAGTTCTTCGTCCGCGAGCCCTACAATCCCACGGTCGACTCCAAGTCGATCGGTTCGGGTCCCGCGTTCCTGTCGAATGAGAATCTGGTCCGCGGCTTCAAGGTGCATGCCACCGTGGTCGACCCGCTCGCAACGCCGCTGGTCGCGCAGAACATCGAGATCGAGACGGCGCGTTACGATGGCGCGATCTCTGCGGCCGGCAGCACGAATTTCGCTCTACACGCACAACTTCGTGGATACGACCGACGACTATGTGTACACCATGACCTACATCTCGGGCATGACGCCGAACGGTAAGGACTTCAGCGGCGATGCGATCACGGGATACAAGTGGTGGAACTTCGCCTACCCGACCGTGCTTATGGACGGCTCCGATGCGGTCAACGAGTTCGTTGCGGCCACCGGCGGCAGCGTCAACTTCGGCGGCACCGTGGGCGCCGTGCCCTCCTACGGCGTGAGCTTCTCGACCTGGAACGATCCGGCGAATCAGAGCGGCTGGGCGGCCTATGCGAGCATCCTGATACCCTCGCGACTGCCGCTCGGCGATGTCGAAACCGGCCTGGTCGGCAACTCGTTCACCATGACCGCCGCGGGCGGAGCCATGCCGGTCACGGTGGCTGTGAGCACGACGATGGGTTCCGCGACACTCGTCTACCAGATCGATCGGACGGACGGCGTGGTAACGGTGAGTCCGGTGGACATCACCACGAGCGACGGCCTCACGCAACTGACCGCGGGTCTCGCCGTCGGCGCACCCGTCAAGATATACGGTATACCGCAGGCCAATTCGACGTTGAAGGCCTACGTGCTCGCCTATTTCACCGGAACCATGCCGACCAACTAGCCTCCCGGCCAGTCGGCGGCGGCGCATAGACGACGCCACGAGCCGTGCAGTCCTTTCGGGGCTGCACGGCTTTTTTCTTGGCACGCCTGCCTTCAAACAACCAATTACGTAAGGTTTACTGCGACCTCGTCTCGGGCATATGCTGACGCTCGCGAGAAGGCGCCGCTAGCCTTGCGGCGGCCATATCACCCCCGCGAACGGTCGGCACACTAACTATAGGGGAACCAACATGAGCCGTCGTAGCGCCCTAGCACAATTAGCAGCACTTCCTCTGGTAATGGCGGCAGGCTCGTCCGCAGCAGCCGAGACGAAGTTGCCGCTAAAGATCATGATGAAGAGTGCTTGGGGGTCTGACGATCCGACTAAAGCAGCCTTTCCATTTCTGCACGGTCATGCACTCGCCGAGGCGGGTCATACGGTGCAGATATTCCTTCTCGGAGAAGCCGTCTCGTTGATGCGCTTGTCATTGGCCAAGGCCGTGGTTCCGGTTGGTTGGCCTCCGCTCGAGGAAACGCTGCAGAAAGTTGCGGCAATGAAGATTCAGATATTTGCGTGTGGCGCCTGCTCCCGGGCTCGTGGAGTCACTGACGCTGACCTCGTACAGTGGGGCGCGAAATTCGGCAATCCAACGATCTTTGTCTCGCTCGTGGAATGGGCGGATCGCATCATCACGGAATGACGATCTCGGAAGAGCTCATCCTCGCACCGCGCCGTGACAGGCCGGTTCTCGATTTGCATCGCCTGTGCGACATGTCACCGCTCGGTCACGCGCACTAGACATATTCTTGTCGTAGATACTGTGGCGCCATTTAATGCACATAGATCGAATACGACGCCAATCGCACACACGTCCGGGAGAGTCCCGTGCGGAAGTAAAGATTGCTTCGGGGGATGATTTGTGCCCCTAATCCGATATAGGGATAGGGAATTCAAAATCCAAACAGGGATACAAAATGAACACAAGCGCAAAACGGCTGCCCATCTTAAGTTTTCTTTTCGGTGCAATGGCGGCCCATGCACAGTACATATCCTCTGGAACCAGCAGCTTTGTGACAACGCGGAATTGCATCGACGGATGCAATTCCATATCGACGGTACTTCAGTATGCGGATGGAGGGCTACCCGGTCAGACTGCTTCGTCTGCCAGCCTGGCGGTTCCAGGATATGGACAAGTCTCCGCCAGTGCACAGCTGACGGGCGTACTTGGCGCGCCTCTCCTCAATGCGGCTGCATCAAGTACTAATGGAACGAGAGAGGGGGCAACCGCGTACGGCCTGCAAAGCTATACCTACACCGGGTCCTCATCGAGGTTGGATACTTTCGGTGGCACCATAAATTATTCCCAAACGATGAACGGAAGTTACCCCAACGGGGCGGGAACAGGTGCAGCAATTGAGATTTTCACTTTGCGTCCGGGCGCCCAGTTTAATGCGGGCGTAACGTCTCTCGACAATTTCGATGCCATAGCTGATGCCTACGCAAACAACACGCCAACGTCTGGCACAATCACTCAGTCGGGCTTTACACAACTGGGTTTCAATGAGTTTACCGACTCAAAGACCAATGCCGCAGGTACCGGGAGCACCAACGTCAGTGTGATGCTCCAGCCTGGCGAGACGATTTGGGTATTGGCGGCGCTTACAGCGATAGCACCCAACGGCAGTACGATTGACCCGACGTTCAAAACGCAGTGGAGTGATTCGGCCAATCTTGTCACCGGGGTAGGCGCCGTGCGAGCACCGGAAATCGATCCCGCATCTGCAGTCAGTGGCGCAATGCTTTTAATGGGGGGCTTATTGGTCCTTCGTGGGCGGCGGGCCGCGAAGCTGGGTAGCTTGGGAGTATTCGCCTTCTCGCCTTAGACGGCTCGGAGTTGCGCGTGCCGCGGGAGAACGCCGGCGACCGTGCGGCCGCGGCCTCAGCATTCGCGGTGGGCGGCAGACGAAACCGCAGCTTCACCGCGAGGCGCGGCGCGAGCACGTCGTAGATTCGCGACCTTGGTCTCGGCGTGCGCGTCCGCGACATACGGCAGCAACGCGTGGGCTTCTCCTTCGATTGGGGGAGGAGCACGGCTTGTCCTGTCCTTGAGCATTGCCTGTCGCGCGCTGAGGGCGATTTCCAGCCAGTTGCGGCGCCTTGCGATGGCCCGACCTCTATGCTTCATGCCTGAGAGCGGATTTAAATCCAGCGGGATCGACATCATATAGGCGTGTCGATGCTCGATCTCCTGTGCTCCAAATGCTTCCCAAAGTGCGGAATAGGAATTCCTGAAGCCTTCCGCGTATTGTTCGGCGTACCCTAATTGCGCATCATGCTTGATCATGAGTAGGGTTCGCATGCCATTCGCCATCGCAATCCCACACACCGAGGCGAGGCAAAAATAGGATGGCGAATTCTGTTTGAAGGTATCGCGAAAACGCTGCAGCTCCGAGTTGCGGTCAGTCTGACTTCTGGTGACGAACATCGTGCGCCCGAACCCGAGACCGAAGAGACTGGCATTTACATAAGAGAAGCATAAACGGCAAACGCGCGTGTCGTTAACGAAGCACAAGACGCTGAGATCGCCTTCGCGCCTTGTGTCCTCTGTGCCGCGTAACGCAATTGTGTAACGGGTGCCGTCTACGACACGATGCCAAAGCACGAGCCCGCGCGCCGACTGATGGACAGAGCGATGATAGATTGGTCCGTAATTCCGCCCTTCAAAACTATAGTGCGTGATGGCGCAGCCAATTCGTTGCGACACAGTAAGACTTCTCGATAAATAGGGTCGCATGAACTTCAAAGACCACAGGTCTTTTGGTTGCAATGACCGCAAAATCATGAAAATCGCTATCGGCCGGAATCGAGCCAGTCGCAGCCGCAATCCGCGCGTTGAATTGAGCACTCGTGTCCACCTCAATCGCTGCATCGCAAGATGACGTCAAAGAGCGTGCTCAAGGCGACCACGTTGCGCACGTGCTGACCATCCCTCTGGCGCGTTCTACGAGCGCAGCTTACCCCAAGCCGCCAATGGCCGCTGCGGGCGATCGGTTCGGAACCTACCGCACCCGGTTTTGGCCGGTCTTTGCCGGTCCCGGGCATGCCCGGACTCGTCCGAGCAACCGCGCAGGCCGCACGCGCAGCTTTTGTCGCCTGGGGCCACGCGCAAGGACCCTGGGCCGCGCTGCGCGCCGCCACCGGGGCGCCGGGAGGCTCAGGGGCCTACTACGATGTCCAGTTGCCCGTTTCGGAGCGCGGGACAGCGCCCAATCCAGCTCTACCGACCAGTAGCCGGTGCGTTCCCGGTAAACTTTGATACAAGCGGGAAGCATCTGCCAACATGAGGTTGGCGTCGGAGGGGGGGGGATCGACGTGGCTAAAGGCCGCGGCGACGGGCGCTCATGTCGGCACCCACGGCGTGTTCCTATACCATGCTCGACAAGTGGGGAGATGCACAGTGAAAACCTCTTCATCGCCGGCCTTCGTTCTGGGCACGCAGGACCGAGCTGAAACTCCGGCGCAGGAGATCGCGCTGTGGCGTTTGTATCTTCTAAGGGCCGGCTATCTCCTGATCGCCGTCGGCATGGGAATGCAGAAAGTTCCCGCGTTCCTTCATCACAGGCCCTGGGAGCTGATGCATGGCGTGGTCAATTCCATGCTGCTCGCGCTCGTGCTGCTGTCGCTCCTCGGGCTGCGCTATCCGCTGAAAATGCTGCCGCTTCTGTTCTGGGAGGTGGCGTGGAAGGCCACATGGCTTCTCGCGGTGGCGCTGCCTGCGTGGCAGAACCACACTATGGACGCAGACACGTGGGATACAACCTCCGCCTGCCTGATAAGCGTGATCTTCCTGTTCATCATGCCGTGGGACTATATCTGGCGTAATTTCGTGACCGCGCGCGGCGACCACTGGCGGTGAGCGCTACGCGCAGGGCGATACAATGAGGCAGGGCGATACAATGGGATAGGGGATGAGTCAGGCAGTGGAAAGCTACTCGCGGGCCGAGGCGGAAAAATACATAAAAGACAGCTCATCGGCATGGGCCGAAAGCGTTGCCACGGACGATGCGTCCGTCGTGAAGCGGATTCTGGCCGATGATTTTGTTTGGGTGCGGGAAGGCAAGGTGCTGGATAAGTCTCATGCGCTGAACATAGCGCGGCAGGGGCCAGGCGACCTCGTTTCAAATCACTTAGACTACGCCAACGTGCGTTTCTTTGGGGACACTGCGGTGGTGCAAGGCAGCGAGACGTGGACGCGACTCGGGGGGCGTTCGGGCCATTTCCTCTTCATCGACACTTGGGTTCGACGCAACGGGGTTTGGCAGATCGTTGCGGCCGTAGACGTGTCCGTGTCAGTCCCGATCACGGAATAGCGGCGACACAGAAAGTATAGTCGGCTTGTCAACCACCTTGTCCACGGCGGTCGCGATGTAGCGCACATAGGACTCCGAAAGCGACAGCGCATCGAGGGCCTGCGCGGGCGTGACGGCGAATCCTCTGTGCGCGATCCTTTGACGAAGGGTCCGGCTGGCTTCCCAGGCTTTCCACCATTTCTGCTCCCTTGGATCCCTGCAGGTCATTCCCGCAAACAACTGGCGAATCCTCTTATCGGTGAGGCTTGTCGCGGTGAAGACCCGAAGGATCGGCGCCGCAATATCATCGGCGAGGCCTTTATGACTCAGGAGCCTTCTGAGCGCATCCTCCATGGCCCATTCACATGCCGCGTGCGAGAGGACAACGGCAAATGAGTACTGCCCTTCGGCATTGATCTGCCGTGCATAGGCGATGAGCTGCAGCGACCAAGGCGTGAGGTTCGCACCTGGCGCGGACGACGGAGCGGGTCGCTGATACTCCTGGGGAGCGGCGAACTTTTGAACGCTGGGCTTATGCGGCGGCTCATCGCCCATGATCAAACTCTGCCGTGAGGCTTGCGAGCGCCAGCATTGCTCGAAAACGGGCTGGTCTTTCGCCGCGCACATTACTCCCTGGTTTCCCTTGGCCGTTTGTTTACCGGCGCCTTTCTTTTGCGCCTTTGGGCCACCAGCGAAGGCCGCACTCGCTGGCTGCGCGCGGCCTGGGGTCCTTGCCGCAGGCTCAGCGTTGCGCGTGCCGCGCGAGGATGTCGGCGACCGCGCCGGTCAAGCGCTTCGCATAATCGATGTGCAGGAACTCGTTCGGACCGTGCGCGTTCGAATGCGGCCCGAGTACGCCGGTCACCAGAAATTGCGTGCTCGGAAAGCGCTCCCCGAGCATGGCCATGAAAGGAATCGTGCCCCCGACTCCCATCGACATGCCTTCGTGGCCGAAGTATTGCCGCGATGCCTCCGCGACGGCGTGCTCGAGCCAGGGCTCGGTGCGCGGCGCATTCCAGCCGCCGTTCGCTCCCGAAGTGAAGGCAACCCGCGCCCCGTAGGGCGGATCGGTTTCGAGCGCGCGGCGAACCGCGTCGGCCGCGGCTTCGGCGTTCGCGGTGGGCGGCAGGCGAAACGACAGCTTCACCGCGAGGCGCGGGGCAAGCACGTTGCCCGCGTTGCTCACGCTCGGCAATCCGTCGAGCCCGGTGACCGTCAGGGTCGGTCTCCAGGTCGAGTTCTCGAGCAGCACCGCCGGATCCTGCGACATCGCGCGCACACCGGGCGCGAACGGCATGCGTGCGGCAACCGAATGCCCCGAGCAGCCGCGCGGTCGCCTGGATCTCGCGGCGCCGCTCGGCGGGTGTCTCGGCACGCAGCTCGGCGAGACGGATCTCGCCGGTATCCGCATCCGACAGCCGCGCGAGCAGCACGCGCAGCACATCGAAGCACGACGGCGCGATGCCGCGCCCGCGCCCGAATGCACGCCCTCGGTGAGCACATCGATCGTCAACGTACCGACGATGTTTCCGCGCAGCGAGGTGGTGAGCCAGAGCCTCTCGTAGTCGCCGGCCTCCGCATCGAGGCACACCACGAGACTCGGGGCTCGGATATCGGCGGCGAGCGCCTCGACGTGCGCCGGCAAATCCGACGCTGCCGCTCTCCTCGCACGCCTCGATGAGCACGACGCAGCGCGCGTGCGGGACATTGTGCGCTTGCAGCGCCGCGATGGCCGTGAGCGAGGAGAAGATGGCATAGCCGTCGTCGGCGGCGCCTCGGCCATACAGGCGGCCGTCGCGGATCACCGGCTCCCAGGGTCCGAGACCCTCTTGCCAGCCGGTGAATTCGGGCTGCTTGTCGAGATGGCCGTAGAGCAATACGGTGTCGCCTCGAGTGTGACCCTGCGGCGGCACCTCGATGAATATCAACGGCGTGCGACCCGGGAGCCGCGAGATGCGCAAGGACAATCCGGCGATCGGCTGACGCCGGCACCACTCGGCCATGAGCTCGACCGCGCGCTCCATGTGGCCATGCCGCTCCCAGTCCGGATCGAACAGCGGGGACTTGTTCGGGATGCGCACGTACTCGCACAGCGCGGGAACGATCGACTGATCCCAGACATCATCCGCGAATCGGGCAATTTCCGATGCTTTCAAGCTCATGGCCTTTCTCCTCCGGAGTGCAGCTTCGAGCTCCGCTCCCTGGGCCACACCCACCCCATAGCGATACACGTTCTGCCCGCCTCGATAGCGCCGTGACCATGAGCGCAGCGGTGACCGCCCACAAGATCACCAGCAGCGCGCGGGAGGGACGCGATCTGCGGATCCGCTCCCGCGCCGCGCCACACGGCAAGCAACGCGAGCGCCGCGGTCGTGAAGATCGCCCACTTGACGTGCAGCGCCACCGCCGCCCGCGCCGGCGGCGCCAGCTCGAGACTCGCCACGGCGGCGAGTCCGGTGCCCAGAGCGAGAAGCGCGCCGACCGCCCCCAGGCACAGATTCCAGGTGCCTACCACCGCAAGCGTCGCGCCGTGCCGCTCGGACGGCAGCACTCGCGCCGCGCTGAGCGCGAGCGCGCCCGTCACGGTCAGAGCCAGCGGAAAATGCACGGCCATGGGGTGCCATTCGGGCAGCGCGATCATGCGAGCTTCGCCCGCCACCATCGCACGGTGTCTTGTAGTCCCTCATCGAGCGCCCAACGCGGACTCCATCCCACCTCCTCGCGCAGCCGGCCGATATCCGGCACGAGCACGGCGGGCTCGCCGGGCGGGGCCGGGCGCGCGCCGAGCTTGAGGAGCTCGGGCCGGCCGATGTCGCGCGCCAGACGCTCGAGCAGATCGGCGATGGCGATCCGCTCGCCCGAGCCGACGTTGACGGGGCCCTGCACGGAGCTTGCGAGCAGCGCCGCAAATGCGGCGCCCACGTCCTCGACGTGCAGGAAGCTGCGGATCTGCCGGCCGTGCGTGCACCGGCCTCGCGGCCCTTCGAGCAGATTCACGATCACCGAGGCAATCAATCGCTCGCGATGCTCGCCGGGCCCGTACTGGAAGAATATCCGCCCCCAGGCGCTCGACAGGCCGTGCGAGCGCCCGTACTCCTCGAGCGAGCGCTGCATGGCGATCTTGCACGCGGCGTACGGCGTGGCCGTGCCCGCCTCGTCGGCGAGCGGGCTCGAGCGCTCGTGGCACACGGCGACGCGCGACCAATCGTATTCGGCGCAGCTTCCCGCCATCACGGCGCGCACTCCGCCGCAGCGTGCGAAGGCGGCGAGCAAATGCCGGGACGCGCTCAGCCAGCGATAGTTCTCCTCGCTCTGCCAGTACAGGCCCGGCGTCGCGATCCAGGCGAAGTGCAGCAAGTGCGTCGGCTTCACCGCCTCGAGGAGCGCATCGACCGCGGCGGGATCGGTGAGGTCGGCGTGCCGCACCTCGATCTCGGGCAGCGCGCCGCCCGTGCGATCGCGCTGGTCCGGGCGCGGCGAGAGGACGGCGCAGACCTCGTAGCCCGCCGCGCGCAGCGGCTCGAGGCTGGAGCGGCCGATGAACCCTGCCGCTCCCGTCACCAGGACCCGTTGGCCACGTCGTTCAGGCCCCGAGCAGCGGATAGGCGGCGTCGCGCGCCGACACGACCGACGGTGCCGTCGGCCACGAGATGCCGATGGCCGGATCGTTCCAGCGCACGCCGCGCTCGAAGCCGGGGGCGTACGGCACCGAGATCATGTACAGCACCTCCGTATCGTCGCGCAGCGTCATGAAGCCGTGCGCCAAACCCTTGGGCACGAACAGCGAGCGATGGTTCGCGGCGCTGAGCTCGACGCCGAACCAGCGCCTCGCGCGTCGGCGAGTCCGGCCGCAGGTCCACGATGACGTCGTAAATCGCCCCCGCCGTGCAGCGCACCAGCTTGTCCTCGGCGTGCGGCTCCGCCTGATAGTGCAGGCCGCGCAACGTGCCGCGCCGCGCATTGAACGATACGCTCGATTGGGGCATCGCGGCGGGCAAGCCGCGCGCTGCGAACTCCTCCGCGCAGTAGCTGCGGGCGAAGAAGCCGCGCTCGTCCTCGAGCCGATCCATCTCGATCGTGTAGGCGCCCGCAAGCGGTGATTCCTGAAATTTCACGGGTCGACCGCGATCTGCGGCACCGCGGTGACGAAACGCCCGCCCCAGGCGCGAATGCCGTCGAGCTGGCGACGGATCTCGTGCTCGAGATTCCACGGCAGGATCAAGACGTAGTCCGGACGGCCCGCCATCAGCGCCTCCGGCGATACCACCGGGATGTGCGTACCGGGCAGGAGCTTGCCCTGCTTGTGCGGATTGCGGTCCGCGACCAGGGCAATGTCCCGAGGTGTAACGCCGCAAAAATTGAGCAGCGTATTGCCCTTGGCCGCCGCGCCATACGCCGCCACGCGCTTCGACTCGCGCTTCGCCCGCGCGAGAAAGTCCAGCAGCGCGCGCCGGCAGGCCTCCACGCGGTCCGCGAAGCGACGGTAGGTGTCGAGATCGCTCAAGCCCGCCGCGGCTTCCTGCGCGCGCAACGCGCGCAACGCGGCGCTGTCGGGCAGCCCCGGGCGCTCCGCGTGCGTCGCGAAAATCCGCAGCGAGCCGCCATGCGTCGGCAACTCCTCGGCATCGTATAGGCGCAAGCCGTGCCGCGAGAACACGTGCTCGATGGCCGTGAGCGAGAGGTAGGAATAATGCTCGTGATAGATCGTGTCGAACTCGACGTGCTCGATGAGCTTCGAGCAGGTGCGGGAACTCGATGGTCGCGGTGCCGCTCGGGCTTCAGCAGCGCCGCGATGCCGGCGACGAAATCGTTGAGCTGCGGCACGTGCGCGAGCACGTTGTTGGCGACGATGAGATCGGCCGCACGGCCCTCGTTCGGCGAGCTTGCGCGCGAGCGTCTCACCGAAGAACTCGACCAGCGTCGGTACGCCGATGCGCTCTGCCGCGCGCGCCACCGTATCGGAGGGATCGATGCCGAGCACCGGGATGCCCATCTGCAGAAAGTTCTTGAGCAGATAGCCGTCGTTGCTCGCGAGCTCGACCACGAGACTGCTCGGCCCGAGACCGAAGCGGCGGCGCGCCATGTCCGCGTAGCGCTGCGGCGTGCGCCAGCCAGTCCTCCGAGTACGAGGAGAAGTACACGTAGTTGCCGAACAGCTCCTGCGGCGCGACGTCGTAATCCACCTGCACCAGCTTGCAGACCTCGCACACCTTGGCGCGCAGCGGATAGCGCTTCTCGCCGTCCGCCTCGGAGAGCGTCGCGAGGAACGCGTTCGAGGGCGGCTGCATGCCGAGATCCGCCATGGTGATGGTCAGTCGGCCGCCGCACGAGCGGCACGCGGTCAGCGGCCCCGCCATCGCCCTGTCAACCTTGCCAGAGCTTCCACGGCGCGGCGCCCGAGTCCCACAAGGCATTCAGGTGCTGCTTGTCGCGCAGCGTGTCCATCGGCTGCCAGAAGCCGCGATGTACCCACGCGGCGAGCTGACCCGTGGCCGCCAAGCTCTCCATGGGCTCCTTCTCCCACACGGTGTGCGAGCCGTCGATCAGCTCGAGAACGCTCGGCTCGAGCACGAAGAAGCCGCCGTTGATCAATCCGCCCTCGGCTTGCGGCTTCTCCGCGAACGAGAGCGCCCGCCCGCCGTCGACGACCACACGGCCGAAGCGCGCCGGCGGACGCACGCAGGCGACGGTCGCCTTCAGAGCCCGCTCCTGGTGAAAGGCGATCTCCGCGGCGATGTCGATGTTCGCGAGCCCATCGCCGTAGGTCATGCAGAACGGCTCGTCCGGATTGAGATACTTGCTCACCTGCAGGAGCCGTCCGCCGGTCATCGTCTCCTCGCCGGTGTCCACCAGCGTGACTTTCCACGGCTCGCTGCGGCAATCGTGATACTCGACCTCGTTGCCGGCCATGTCGAAGGTCACGTCCGCCTGATGCAAGAAGTAGTTCGCGAAGTACTCCTTCACGATGTAGCCCTTGTAGCCCAGGCAGACGATGAAATCGGTCACGCCGAACGAGGCATAGAGCTTCATGATGTGCCAGAGGATCGGACGGCCGCCGATCTCGAGCATGGGCTTCGGCCGCGTGCTCGACTCCTCGGCGATGCGCGTGCCCTTGCCGCCGGCGAGGATCACGCACTTCATGCGCGAGCACTGCGGAGGGTCTGATACTGCGCGATCTGCGCCTCGGAAAATCTCAACATGTCCTCCCTCGCCGCATGCGCGCGATACCAGTCCGCGGTCCAGAGCAGCGCTCGGTCGATGTCGAGCCGGGGCCGCCAGCCGAGCGTGCGCTCGGCGAGCATCGAGGACAGCGTCAATGCCCGCGCCTCGCTCGGATGGGCAGAGTGATCGGGCTCCCAGCCCGGCCTGCCGCCGAAGCGGGCGCTGAATGCCTCGACCACGGCCTTTACGGTCGAAAAGGATGCCGCATCCGGCCCGAAATTGACAGCGCGCGGCGCGCTGCCGGGCGAACGCACCAGCGCCTGCGCGAGCTCGAGATAGCCGCCGAGGGGCTCGAGAACGTGCTGCCAGGGCCGCACGGCATCGGGGTAGCGCAGGCTCACGGGCCGCCCGGTCTCGAGCGCGCGGACGCAATCGGGAATCAACCGGTCGACCGACCAGTCGCCGCCGCCGATGACGTTGCCGGCGCGTGCCGTCGCGATGGGCGGCCCATCGGCGAAAAAGCTGTCGCGGAAGCTCCGCGTCAGAATCTCGGCGGCGGCCTTGCTCGCGCTGTAGGGATCGTGACCGCCGAGCCGGTCGCCCTCCTCGAACGGTCGTCCCGTGCCTGCGTTCTCGTAGACCTTGTCGCTGGTCACGACGACCACGCATTCGAGGTGGCCGAGCGTCCGGCAGGCCTCGAGCAGCGCCGCCGTGCCGAGCACGTTGGTGGCGAAGGTTGCGAGCGGATCCGCGTAGGATTCGCGCACCAGCGCCTGCGCCGCGAGGTGAAAGACGACTTGCGGATCGGCCGCCTCGACCGCGGCGCGCAGATGAGCCGGCTCGCGGACGTCGGCGATGATCGAGGCGTCATCCGCATGCGCGGCGGCGCGCACGATGTCCCAGAAATTCGGTACGCTGGGCGGCGCGAGCGCATAGCCGGTCAGTCGCGCACCCAGGGTCTTGAGCCACAGCCACAGCCACGCCCCCTTGAAGCCGGTGTGTCCGGTGATGAGGACGCGCCGGCCTTGCCAGAAATCGCGTGCCGATGGTTCGTGCGGCGTCATTCGTGGGCCTTGGGTATCAGCGTGCGCCCGACTGCCAATAGGACTTGAGCGTGCGGAGCGAGGGCCGTACGCGCGATAGACCGAGCCGCTCGCCCATGCGCACCTGAAAATTCAACACCCCGCGTACCCGTTGCAACATGAGGAATACGTCCTTGTACTGCCCCCGCCCCTGCGTCGCGTAGGCGATCTTCAAGGCGTCGCACACCACCGCGAGCGGCAGCTTATAGATGCGCGAGCGGGCGGCGAACGGATCGCGCGCCTGCGCGCGGAAGACCGCGTCGCGGCTCAGGAGCCACGTCGCCGTGCGCTCCATGATGAAAATCTTCATCTGCACGCTGGCGCTGCCGCGATAAGCGGTGGGAGTGCGCAGCTCCTCGCCGAGCGGTCGCCGGGATCCTCCGCAATCGCGAACAGCCGCTCGTTCACCTCCAGCCACGCCCGCCAGAACCGCGGCTTCGCGATGAAATAATTCGAATGCACGGTATTGCGCGAATCGGAGACGAGCTCCTCGAGCCGCGCCGCCGGATCGATGCGCGCGAAGAAGCGCGCCGCGATGCCCGCGAGGCCCGGGTGCTCGGACTCGCCATGCTCGAACACGTTCCAGTAATACGCGCTGTTGTGAATGCTCGGACTGAACAGAAAAACGTCGGTGTCGACCGGGGCGCCCTCGATGAACTCGCGCACCTGCGCGGCGCTCAGGTTCGTCTTCAGCCGAAACTTCGGAGACAGAAATCCGTAGAACGCATCCTCATCGAGCGGCTGCTCGCGCAGGAACTTGCGTATCGGCCAGTACTCGTACCAGTCGGGCCGCTCGTTGGCGGAGTTGTCGAGCACCAGAAAGCCCGGATCGAGCGCCTCGCGCGGCGTGTAGTAGTTGAGGATTTGATGAACATGCACCGCTGGCATAGCGGGAAGCATACCCAACTTGGCCGGTGGCAGCGAATTGTCGGGCGACCGCGAGTTGTTAGGTGACCGCGAATTGTCGGGCGACCGCGAGTTGTCAGGCGGCAGCGAGGCGCGCGAGCAGCGCGAGGTACTGCGTCTGATAGGCGCGCAGCGAGTAGCGCCGCGTGACATGGGCATGGCCGTTGGCGCCGAGCCGTGCGCGCAGCGGCGCAGAAATGATCAGCCGCTCGAGACTGCGCTCCCAGTCGAGATCGCCCGTTGCGTGAAAGCCGTTGAAGCCGTCGATGACGGCCTCGGTGTTGGCGCCGACGGGCGAGGCCACGCAGGGGAGCGAGGCGGCCATGTACTGCAGCAATTTGAAAGCGCACTTGCCGCGCGACCAGGCATCGTCCGTGAGCGGCATGACGCCGATGTGAGCGGCGGCGAGCGAGGCTGCCTCGGTGGCCTCGCTCCAGACGACGCGCTCCACGTTGATCTCCGGCCAGTTCGGGAAGCGTGAGCAAATCACCCGGAGCTTGATCTCGGGATGGCGCACCGTGAGCCGGCCGAGGGCCGGACGAATCATCTCGAGGTAGGTCAGGTTCTCGGGGCTTCCGATCCAGGCGATGGTCACCGGTCCCTCGCCGCCTGCAGCGCTCGTCTGATAGGCCGAGCTGTCGATCGAGGTCGGCAGTATCTCGACCGCGCGCGCCGCTTCGCGCGCAACGCCTGCGAGCACCTCGTTGCCCGCCGCCACCGCATCGACCGCGCGGCACGTCGCCGCGAACTTCTTGCGCCGCCACAGCGAATCGTCCGCCGGCTCGCCGAGGCGGCGGGGCTTGCGCACGTAGATCGCGTCGTCCACGTCGAACACCCGCCGCCGGCTGCAGCGCGGCGAAGAGTCGCGCCTCGATGGCGCTCAGCTTGATCTGATGCAGCACGACCACGTCGGCCCAGCGAAAAAGCGCGCGCCGCTCCCAGGTTCGCAGGCCGTAGCGGCCGCTCGGAAAGCGCTCCGTGCGCACCGCCCAGCCGGCAGCTTCGAGCGGCCGCACGAGACTGCGCATGCGATGCCGGAAGGAAGGCTGATCGAGGTCGTAGCCGAGCAGGACGATATTCGGCATGGGGCTTAGCTCCGCCGCCCGAGGCTCGCGAGCGCATCGAGGGCGACGTCGACGCCGTCGGCGAGCTCGAGCGCCGCCGCGCGACGCGCGAGCGCGGCACGCGCCGGCTCGTCCTCGAGAAGTGTCCGCGCCTTCGCTGCGAGGTCGGCGGCGTGCGCCGCCGCCTCCACCGCGACGCCGGCGGCCGCGCAGCCGCGGATGCGCTCGCGCTGATCGCCCGCGATCGGGGCGGCCACGCAGGGCGCTCCGCACGCGATCGCCTGCAACAAGGTGGAGCCGCCGTTCGCGATGACGAGCCGTGCGCCGCGCATGAGCGCGGCGAGCTCGGCCTGCGGCAACGCGGCGACGCACGCGAGACGCGCAAGGCTCGGTGAGCCGGCTCTCTCGCCACCGCCGGCGTCCTGCGCCGGACCCACGAAGGTCGTCGCGAAACCTGCCGCCGCGAGATTTCCGGCCGCGATCAGAAACTGCCGGGCGGCATCCTGCGCGCCCGGATGTCCCGTGCCCCCGCCGGGTATCACGACCACCTCGCCGCGGAGGGAGTCAGCTGCGGAGCGGCGCTCGCGGCGGCCGTCGAGCTGTTCGCGGTGCGTGCCATGATGACATCGAGATAGCGCACCACCGGACGGCGCAGGAGCTTGAGCTTCGCCCGCTCCACGAGCCCAAGCTCGCCGGCGATGAGGCTCGGATACGCGATCCAATGCTCATCGATGAGGCGCATCCACGAGAGGCGAAAGGCGCGCCGCCGTTGGCGCCGGCGAGAGCTGATGAACACGATGCGCGCACCGAGCCGATGCGCCGACTTGAGCTGCGCGCTGCGCCCGGCATTGTCGAATATCACCACGTCGGGATGCCATGCTCGCATGAGCTCGATGACCTCGGCCGAGTGAAAGGTCGCCGACGAGGGCAAGAGCGTGACGGGAAACGGGACCCGGGCGACATAGGGGGCGTGTCGGCTCAACACGAAATGCACCGCGGCCTCTGGCCAGCGCTCGAGCGCGGCGCTCGCGATCGCCGAGCAACGCGCGAACTCGCCCATGCCGTACGGCCCCGACACCGGCACGAACAGAATGCGCAAGCCGGGCTCAGCCAAAGGCGGCGAACCATCGGTCGAGCACCAACAGCGACCACGCCCGGCGGAACTCGGGGCCCACCGAGCGCGCCAGCACCCCGCGCTCGCGAAGTCGCGCGACCGCCTCGTGCAGCACGCGCGGCTGGGACTTGAGCCAGCGATGCACCGGCAATCCGAATCCGGACTTGGGCCGTTCCAGGTGACCGGGCGGGAGCCGCGGCTGCATGAGGCGGCGCTCGAGCAGCTTGCCGCGGCGGCGGCGCCGATCGACGAGCAGCGCCGGATCGACGCTCAGCATGAACTCCACCAGGCGATGATCGAGCAGCGGCGGCCGCACCTCGAGTGAATGCGCCATGCTGGTTCGGTCGACCTTCGTGAGCAACCCTTCGGCGAGAGCGGTGTGCAGATCGAGCCAGCGCAGCTGCACGAGTGCGTCCTCTCCCTCGCGCCAGAATTGCCGGTAGAACCACAGATAATCGTAGCCGCTCTCACGCCAATCGCGCGCGAGCAGCTCATCGATCTGCGCCTGCGGCATGCCGCCGAGTGCAGCCGCGAACGCCGGCAGGCCCGTGTAGGCGTGACGCTGCATCGAGGCCGCCGAGCGCGACAGCGGCGGCAGCCACGCGCGCGAGCGCGCGATTGAGCACGTTCGAGCGCGTGCCGACGCTCGACCAATAGCGCGGATAGCCGCAAAAAACCTCATCGCCGCCCTCCCCGCTCAGCGCGACGATGACCTCGCGGCGCGCGAATTGCGCGATGAGATAATTCGACCATGCCGCACTGTCGGCGAAGGGCTCGTCGAAGATGCGCGGGATTGCATCGAGCGCCTGCTCGAAATCCGCGGCTTGCGCAGTCATCTCGGTGTGCACCGTGCCGAGATGCGTCGCGGCGGCGCGCGCGCCCGCAAGCTCGGAACGCTCCTTGGCATCGAAGCCGAGGCTGTAGGTATGGGGCGCGTGCAGGTACGAGGCCGTGAGCGCGGAATCGATTCCGCCGCTCAAGAAGACGCCCACCGGGACGTCCGCCAAGGTGTGCGCCGGGATCACCTCCCGCAGCAGCGCATCGAGCTCGTTCAGAGTCTCCTCTTCGCTGCGCGCCTTGATGTCCGCCGAGGGCTCCCAGTAGCGCTCGATGCGCACGCGGCCGTCCTGCCAGGTGAGCGTATGCCCGGCCGGCAGCTTGCAGATGCCCCGATAGATCGACTTGGGAGCCGGCACATAGCCGTGAAACAGATAGTCGCGCACGGCGCTCGCATCGATCTCGGGTTTATCCAGCACGAGCAGCGCCTTCAGCTCCGAGGCGAAGGCCAGGCCGTCGGGCAGGATCCGGTAGTAGAGCGGCTTGATGCCCAGCCGGTCGCGCGCGAGGATCAAGCGCCGGGCATCCCCCTCCCAGATCGCGAAGGCGAACATCCCGACGACTTTTGACAGACCCGCGGTGCCCTCGCGCGCGAGCAGGTGCAACAGCACCTCCGTGTCGCTGGTCGAGCGCCAAGGTCCCGGCAGTTGCGCGCGCAGCGCCGGCGTAATTGTAGATCTCGCCGTTGTATGTGAGCACGTGCGAGCCGAGCACCATGGGCTGATCGGCGGCGTGCGATAAGTCGATGATCGAGAGTCGCCGGTGGCCGAGCGCGACACCGGGTGCGCTCCAGGACCCCTCGCCGTCCGGTCCGCGGTGGCGGAGCACGCTCGTCATGGCATTTACCGTGTCGACGCTCGCCCGTGAGCCGATGATTCCCGCGATACCGCACATGCCGGAAGTTTACGCGACCCGCCGGGCCGCGCGAGCGACGGGACGGTAGCCATCTGCCGGCGGTTCGTTTAGGGTGGGCGCCGAGCGAGAGGGCCCCATGCCGACACCCGCCGATGAACGCCTGCTGGAACTCCTGGAGAAGTGGCTGAAGAGCCTCGAGCTGCACGCCAAGTACGCCGGCCTCGACAGTGACAGCTACTGGCACGTGCAGCCCTGGCCGGAGCATCAACGGCCCAGCCGCTGGATCATCGATCTGGCCACGCAAAAGACCGCGGCCTTGAAGGCGCAGGTCCTCGATCGTATCGCGCAGGGCGACACCAAGTTCTCCGACTCCCTCGAGCTCATGACCTTCCTCGCGAACCTCATCGGATCCGAGCACATCGAGCGCTTCATCCCACTCGCCGATGCAACCAACGAGCGCGAGCTCGAGCGCAGCGCCGAAGCCCGTGCCCAAGCCGACGCGCAAGCGGCTGCCCCAGCCGTTAGCAAGGGGCCCGGCGCGAGAAGCGCCGAGCCGCGGGCTGCCGCCACCGGCACCACCAGCGTTACCCGCGAGATGCCGAAGTTCGCTGCCGCGAAGCGGCCGGCGCAGAAACCTGCAGCGGCACGCGGCGCCCCGGACAGCCCCACCACCACGCGAGAAATGCCCCAGCTCGCCGCAGCGAAGCGGCGCGCGCCGCCGCCCGTGAGCACGGCGCACGTCACGCGTACCGAACGGCGCGCGGTCGAGGCGGCGCCGGGGCGGCCCTCGTCCAAACAACCTGCTAAAATCGCCCCCGCGCAGAATGCCGACGCCACGCGCGCGCAAGTGATTGCCGATGCGGTGCGTCTGGTACAGTGGGGCCGGAAATGGTACGAGCTGGCCGAGCTGATCGCCCGCATGGCGGATCGGCCGCCGTTGTCCGAGGTGAGACGGATATTGAAGGACAATAAAACGGCCATCGAAAAGAAGGCCGGCGGCGGTTAGCGCGGCTGCCTCGAAGCCAGGATTCGCACTTTTTAGGGAACCGCTTCGTCAAAACGCGCTCAAAGGCGGCCATGATCACGATAAAAAACCTATCCAAGCGCTATGGCGAGATCCTCGCCGTGGACGACCTGAGCTTCACGGTCGCGCCGGGCGAGGTGCTCGGCTTCCTCGGAGCGAACGGCGCCGGCAAATCCACCACCATGCGCATGATCGCGGGCTTCATCTCGCCCACGGCCGGCGAGGTCAGCGTGTGCGGCCACGACATCGAGCGGGCACCCGTCGCCGCCAAATCCTGCATCGGCTATCTGCCCGAGGGCGCGCCGAGCTACGGCGAGATGACGGTGGCCGAATTCCTGGACTTCATCGCCGACATCCGCGGACTCACCGGCGAGCGGCGCCGCGAGCGGCGCGCCGTGGTGATCGATCGCCTGGCGCTCGCGCCGGTCATCGACCAAGTGATCGAGACCCTGTCGAAGGGATTCCGGCGCCGCGTGGGCCTCGCTCAGGCCCTGATCCACGACCCGCAGGTGCTGATCCTCGACGAGCCCACCGACGGCCTCGATCCCAATCAGAAGCACGAGGTGCGCCGCCTCATCAACGAGCTCAGCAAGGACAAGCTGGTGATCGTATCGACCCACATCCTGGAAGAGGTGCACGAGGTGTGCACGCGCGCCATCATCATCGCGGACGGGCGCATCGTGGCCGACGAGTCGCCGACCGCGCTCGAGGCGCGCTCGCGCTATCACCACGCCGTGAGCCTGCGCTTCGACAGGCGCGAGCGAGTTCCCGGCGGCGCGGCGCGAGATCGGCGCCCTTGGCGAGGTCGCCGATCTCGAGGCGGACGAGCGCGAGCTGCAGGCTCACCGCGGTCCCGCGCGAGGGCAAGAACGCGCTGCCGGCGGTGAGCGCGCTCATCGTCCAGCACGACTGGGACGTGCCGGAGCTGCATCTCGAATCGGGACGGCTCGATGAGGTCTTCCGCCGCCTCACTCGCCCGAGCGCCCCGGCGCACGATGCGCTGGCGCCGACCCCGGGCAGCGCCGCAGCCGATGGGGGAGCACAGCCTTGAACAAAACCTGGATATCTTCCGGCGCGAGCTGAAGAGTTATTTCGCGACGCCGCTCGCGTATGTGTTCATCGTCATCTTCCTGGTGCTGGCCGCGGTCTTCACCTTTCAGGTCGGCGGCTTGTTCGAGCGCGGCCAGGCCGATCTGCAGCCCTTCTTCCGCTGGCATCCGTGGCTTTATCTGGTGCTCATTCCGGCGATCTCGATGCGGCTGTGGGCCGAGGAGCGCAACAGCGGCAGCATCGAGCTCCTGATGACCCTGCCGATCACGCTGTGGCAGGCGGTGGTCGGCAAGTTTCTCGCCGCGTGGTGCTTCGCCGGCGTTGCCCTGGCGCTGACCTTCCCGATCTGGATCACGGTCAACTATCTGGGCAGCCCCGACAACGGCGCCATCGTCGCCGCCTACGTCGGCAGCTTTCTGATGGCGGGCGGCTTTCTCGCCATCGGCACGTGCCTGTCCGCCGCCACCCGCAATCAAGTGATCGCCTTCATCACCGCGGCGCTGGTCGGCTTCGTGTTCCTGCTCGCGGGATTTCCGCTGGTGCTCGATTTCGTGCGCGGCGTGCTGCCGCAATCGCTCGTCGATGCGATCGCCTCCTTGAGCTTCTTCACGCATTTCGAGGCGATCTCCAAGGGGGTCATCGACCTGCGCGACCTGGTGTACTTCGCCGCGCTGATCGTATTTTGGCTGGCGGCGACGGCGCTGGTGCTCGACATGAAGAAGGCGGAATAGGTGAACAGCGAATCGTTGGCAAAGAACCGGTTTCGGCGTCGGCGGCCTGCTCGCGCTTGCGGTGCTGTTTCTGGGCGTGGTCATGCTCTCCGAACCTCGGCCTGCGCGGCATGCGGCTCGATCTGACGCAGAACCGTCTCTACACCCTGAGCCCCGGGCACCAAACAGGTGCTCGGCGAGCTCAAGGAGCCGATCAATCTGTATTTCTATTTCTCGCGCGATGCGGCGGCCAAGCAGTCGCCGCTCATCATGCCCTACGCCAAGCGGGTGCGTGAGTTTCTCGAGGAGGTGACGGCGCGCGCGGGCGGCAAGATACGCCTGCAGGTGATCGATCCGCAGCCCTTCTCCGAGGACGAGGACCGCGCGGCCGAGGCGGGGCTGCAGCCGCTGCAGGTGGGCGACGGCAGGGCGGATCGCTCTACTTCGGTCTCGCGGGCACCAACTCGACCGACGGACGCTCGGTCATCCCGGGCTTCACGCCCGACCGCGAGGAATTCCTGGAGTACGACGTCGCCAAGCTCATTCAAGAGCTGGCCAGCCCCAAAAAGCCGGTCATCGGGCTCATGAGCACCTTGCCCATGCAGGGGCAGTTCAACCCCATGACCGGTCAGATGGGCGAGACCTGGCCGATCCTCTCGCAGCTCGAGCAGCTGTTTACCATTCGCTCGCTCACCACCGATCTGGATCACATCGATAAGGACGTCGATGTATTGATGATCGTGCATCCGAAGAATTTTCCGCCGAAGACGCTCTACGCCATCGATCAGTTCGTCATGCGCGGCGGGAAGGTCCTGCTGTTCGTCGATCCCGACAGCGGCGCGGACACGAGCGGCCAGGATCCGCAGAATCCCTTTGCCGGCGCGGGGGCGAATCACTCATCGGACCTGGAGCCGCTGCTCACGGCCTGGGGCGTCGACTACGATCCGACCAAGGTGGTCGCCGATCTGGAGCTCGGGCTCGAGGTGCGCTCGAGCGCGCAAGGACCGCCGACTCGTCACATCGGCATCCTCGGACTGCGCCAAGACGACATGAACAACAAGGACGTCGACACCGCCTCGCTCGACTCGATCAACGTGGCAACAGCGGGCTTCCTCGCGCCGCGCACCGGCGCGACCACCAAGTTCGAGTCGCTGCTCATGAGCTCGACGAGCGCCGCGCCGCTGCCCGCTTCGCGCTTTGGCCCGATGACCGATCCCGCGAGCTTGCGCGATGGCTTCAAGCCGACCGGCATGCGCTACGCGTTCGCCGCGCGCATCACGGGTCCCGTGTCGTCGGCCTATCCGCAAGGTGCGCCCGCCGATCAGAAGCCCGCGGCCGGCCCGCCGCTCGCGCACCTGGCGAAATCCTCCGGGTCCGCCAATATCGTGATCGTCGCCGACACCGACATGCTCATGGATTACATGTGGGTGCAGACGCGCGAGCTCCTGGGCCAGCGCATCGCCCAGGCATTCGCCAACAACGGCGACTTCGTCGCCAATGCGCTCGACAACCTGGGCGGCTCGAGCGCGCTCATCAGCATTCGCGGACGCGCGACCTTCTCGCGCCCGTTCGAGCGGGTGGAAGCGCTCAAGCGCCAGGCGGACGACCGGCTGCGTGCGAAGGTGCTCGAGCTGCAAAGCGAGCTGCAGCAGACCGAATCGAAACTGACCGAGCTGCAGAGCAAGCGCAACGATCAGGCCTCGCTCATGCTCACCCCCGAGCAGGAGCAGGAGCTCAAGCGCTTCACCGCGGAGAAGGCGCACGTGCGCAAGGAGCTGCGCGAGACCCAGCGCGGGCTCGATGTCGAGATCAACCGGCTCGACGTCTGGCTGAAAGTCCTCAACATCGCCGTAGCGCCCCTCGCCGTGGCCCTCGCCGGAGCGCTGCTCCTGAGCTTGCGGCGCCGGCGTCGGGCGAGCGCAGGTAAGCCCGCATGAGCCGCGGACGATTCACGGCATTGCTGATCGCCGCGCTGGTCGTGCTCGCGGCCGCCCTGTATCTGGGGTCGAGGCGCAACAGCGGCGAGCCGAGCCCGGAGGGCACGCTGTTCCTGCCGCAGCTCGCAAGCGCGCTCGGCACGGTGAGCGAGATCGACTTGCAAAAAGGCGCCGCCACGCCCGCTGTCACGCTGCATCGCTCCGGCGAGCAATGGACCCTGGCGCAGCGCGCCGACTATCCGGCCGATGCCTCCAAAGTCCGTAAGCTCCTGCTATCCCTGGCCGATGCCAAGATCGTCGAGGAGAAAACCTCCAATCCCGCGAATTTCGCCCTCATCGGGGTCGACGATCCCGCCAAGCCCGGTGCGGCGGGCACGCAAATCACGCTGACCACGAAAGACGGCAAGCCGAGCCTCATCGTCGGCAAACCTATCGGGGAGGGCAATTTCGCGCGCCGCGGCGGCGAGAATCGCAGCTTCACGGTGGAGCCCGGCATCACGGCCGACGTCGAGCCGCGCGCGTGGATCGATTCGCGCCTGCTCGATATCCCCGTGGCGCAGATTCAGAGCGTCGCAGAGAAGGCCGCCTCGGGGCCAGGCGAGAAGGCCGCCTCCGGCTACGCCTTGCATCGCCTGAAGCCCGGCGAAGACGGCTTTACGCTCGACGGCGCCCCGCCCGCCGGCCGCAAGCTCCTCGACGCCAAGGCACTCGCACCCTCGGCCAGCACGCTGAGTGGTCTTACCGCCGATGACGTAGCGGCAGCGAGCAGCATCGACTTCAGCAAGTCCTCGCAGGCGATTTTCACGCTCGCGGACGGCAACGTCATCACCATCACGGGCACCGCTGCGGACGACAAGCATTGGATCGAAGTACAGAGCACCCAGGACGCAGCGCTCAACGCCAAGGCGCAGAATCGCGCCTTCGAGGTGGCCAGCTACCGGTTCGATGCGATATTCCGGCCGATAGAGCAGCTTCTGGTGCCGCTGGAGACGAAGCCTGCGGCGGCGCCCGCCGCAAGCAAGGGTGGACCGAAGCCGTCCGCGCTGCGCTCCTCGCCTGCCCCTCGCGCAGCGGCCCCCGGCTTCTCCCCCGCGCCGCAGCCGTGATCCGCGCCTCGAGCGCCGGCTTCGGGCGGCGCTTCGCGGCCCTGATCTACGACGGCTTTTTGCTCATCGCCCTACTAATGCCCTACACCTGGGTCGTCGTACTGATTCACGGCGGTGCCGTCACCGAGGCGAGCGGGCGGCTCAGCTGGTGGGCGTTCCGGGCCGGCGCGCTTGCCATCATGGCGGCCTACTACGTGCTCAACTGGACGCGCAGCGGCCAAACGCTCGGCATGCGTGCGTGGCGGCTGCGCACCCTCACCGACTCGGGAGAGCGGTTGCAAGTCGGACAGGCCGTGGTCCGATTCTGCTGGGGGCTGGCGGCCTGGCTGCCGTTCGGGCTCGGGGTTCTGTGGCTGTACGCCGATCCCGGGCACCTCGCCTTGCATGATCGCCTGTCGCGAACCCGGGTGGTGGTGCTAGCGCGTTCTCGCGATCGCAACCAGCGTACAGAATCCGAGGACCGCGGTCGGGAGCCACCCGATCAGCACGGGGTTCAGTCCGAAAAGCTGCCCGCCGTTCTCCACGGTGCGCAGGATCAGGAAGAACACGACGCCGAGCATCACGCCGATGACCGTGCGGGTGCCGGCGCCGGCGGTGCGCAATGGACCGAACACGAAGGGGAGCGATAAGAGGGTGACGATGATCACCGCGGAGATGCGTGCGAGCCGTCCCCAGTAGCCGATCTCGTAAACTGCGGGATCGAGACTGTTGCGGCGCAGATGGTCGATATACGACCGCAGGCCCGCGAGCGTGAGCAGGTCGGGGTCGGTGGCGGCGAGGCTCAAGAAATCCGGATTGATGGTCGAGCGCACGGTGACCTCGCCGACGACGCCGCTGTCCACGTGATCTTCGCCGAAGGTGGTAGTCGCCACGTTGTGCATGCGCCAGCGGCCCGGGTCGGCGACCGAGATGCGATCCGCGCGCTTGATGGAGAGCAGACGATTCGCACCCTGCATCTCGTATAACGACACCCCGCCGAAGGACTGGTCGATCTCGCCGGTCTGCACCCTGAGGATGAGATTGCCGTCCTTCACCCACGCGCTGCTCGTGCCCGCGAAGCTCACGTCCGCGAGCTTACTGGTGGTCTTCTCGCGCTTGGCGAACTGCGCGAGGGGCGGCGCCACGTACTCGCCGACAGCGTACATGGCGAGTGCCAGCGTGAGGCCCGCGAGGCCCACCGGCCAGGCGATGCGCCACACCGAAACGCCCGAGGCGCGCGTGACCACGAGCTCGCTGCCCGCGGCCAGCTGTCCGAGCCCCATGAGCGCGCCGATGAGCGCGGCGATGGGCAACAGCTCAAAGACTTGCTCGGGCAGGTTGAGCAGCGTGAACAGGAAGGCATCGCCCGTCCCGTAGTCGCCGGTGCCGATGTCGCTTTGCTGGCTGATGAACAGGAACAGGCCGCCGAGCGTCAAGAGCACCGCCATCACCATGGCGGTGTAGAGCATCACCGTGCGGTAGAGATAGCGATCAATCGTATTCACGTGCCGCGTCCCTCGCGATACACCAGGTACAGACCGAACGACAGGGCGAGGATGTGCACCCACCACACGCCGATCGCGGGAGGTAATTGCCCCTTCTCGATCCACACCTTGCAGGCGGACAACAGGTTCGCATAGATCAAGTACACCACGATGGCGAAGCCCACACGCGCGTAACGGCCCTGGCGCGGCCGCAGCCGGGAAAGGGGCACGGCCATCAGCGTGAGGACCATCGCCATGATGGGGCTCGAGGCCCGAAACTGCAGCTGCGCGACGTCCGCCGGCGCGCTCGAGCCGATCAACAGCCGCGTGGGCTTGGTGTCAGGGTCGTTTTCGGTGCTCAAGGTCTGTTCGGGCGTCACGATGGGAATGCCGTGCTCGCTGAACTCGATCACCCGAAAGTCGCTGTGTCCGGGCACTCCTTCGTAGCGCCGGCCGTTGAACAGGGTGACGAAGTGCGCCCCGCTCGTTCCGGCCTTCGAGTACGTCGCCGTGTCGGCGAGGGCCACCTCGATGCGCTCGCCGGTCTCGCGGCGCACGAACACGTTGTGCAAGACGCCCTCCGCGTCGACGCGCTCGGCGTAGAACACGGCATCGCCGCCCCCGCTCATGAAAGATCGGAACCGACCCGCATCGAGCTGCCCGAACTGCGCTTCCTTGGCCGCCGACTGGCGCAGCAGCTGCGCCTCGTGGTCGGCGCGGGGCACTTGCTCGAACGAGAGCCAGGCAAGTCCGGCGGCGATGGCCACGGCAAAGGCTGACAGGGGCCCCAGAAGCCGCGCGGGCGAGAAGCCGCAGCCCTGCAAAGCGGTCATTTCGCTGTCGTGGTAAAGCCTGCCGAGCGCGAGAATGATGGCGAGCAGGAGCCCCACCGGCACGATGACCGAGAGGTTCATGATCGCGCCGAGCGCGATCAGTTCGAACACGATGTGGCGGCCATAGTCGTTCTCCGCCGCCCGGCCGAGCACCTTCGAGAGCTGGTTCGACACCAGAATCGCCACCAGGACGCCCGTGACGGCCAGCCACGTTTGCACGACCTCGCGCAGCACGTAGCGTTGAACGGTCCACTTCATGGGAACGAGCTTAGAGCCTTGGCGTTAATCTAGTAAACTATTCGCAATGAAACTCTCAGCCAATAACGGAGCCCGGGACATGGAATTCAAGGTGATCGTCGATGCCAAGGCGCGCGCTGCGACCGGCTGCGCCGTGGTCGGCGTCTACGAGAACGGAGAGCTCGGTGCGGCCACCCGACACCTCGATGCCCAGCTCGGAGGCCTCATCGCGCGTCTGCATGCGGCGGGCGATTTCGCCGCAAAGCTCGGCGATTCGCTGCTCCTGCCGCATCCGCAAGGCAGCGCCGCGCAACGTGTGTTGCTGCTCGGCCTCGGGGCGCGTGCCGCATTTGGGCGCAAGCAATACCGCAAGGCCTTGACAACGAGCGCGCAAGCCGTGCTCAAAACCGGCTCGGCCGATGTGATCGTGTATCTCGCGCTCGAGGATGTCCCCGGCATGGAGACGGCCTATCGTGCCCGTGCGATCGCGGAAGTCTTTTCTGCGCAAATGTACAAGATTCCGGACTTGAAGACCGCGCCGAAACCGAAACCGCCGAAGCTCGCAAGCCTTGTCGTGGCGGCCGACAACGCGCGCTCCGCGAAAGCCATGACGACGGGCCTCAAGGTGGGCGCCGCCATCGGCGCAGGCTCAGCGCTCGCCCGCGACCTCGCGAACCTGCCGCCCAACGTGTGCACGCCGACCTATCTCGGCGAGCGCGCGCTGGCGCTCGCCGCCGAGTGGCCGCGCATCAAGACCAAGGTGCTCGACGAGGCGGCCATCAAGGCTTTGAAAATGGGCGCCTTCCTCGCGGTCACGCAGGGCTCCGCGCAGCCCCCCCGCTTCATCGTCTGCGAGTATCGCGGCGGCAAGAAGGACAGCGCGCCGCTTTGTCTGATCGGCAAGGGCATCACGTTCGACTCGGGCGGAATATCGCTGAAGGACCCGCCCGGAATGGACGAAATGAAGTTCGACATGGGCGGCGCCGCCGCCGTGCTCGGCGCGCTGCGCACGGCCGCCGAGCTCGCGTTGCCCTTGAACGTGGTCGGCCTCGTGCCCACGTGCGAGAACATGCCGGACGGCCGTGCGGTCAAGCCCGCGGACATCGTCACCTCGATGTCGGGCCAGACGGTAGAGATTCTGAATACCGACGCCGAGGGTCGGTTGATCCTGTGCGATGCCATCACCTACAGCCGCCGCTTCAAGCCCGCGGTGGTAATCGACGTGGCGACTTTGACCGGCGCCTGCATCATCGCGCTCGGCCATCACTTCAGCGGCCTCATGAGCAACACCGACGCCCTCGCCGATGAGCTGCTGGCCGCGAGCACGCGCGCCGACGATCGGGCCTGGCGTTTGCCCATCGGCGAGGAGTATGCGGAACAGCTCAAGAGCAACTTCGCGGACTTCGCGAACGTCGGCGGACGCGAGGGCGGGGCGAGCACCGCGGCCACGTATCTCTCGAAATTCGCGAAGGATATGGTCTGGGCGCATCTCGACGTCGCCGGCACCGCCTGGGTCGGCGGGTCGCAGAAGAGCAGCACGGGCCGTCCCGTGCCCCTGCTCGCCGAGTTCCTGCTCCATCGCGCGAGCCGCGTGCGCTAAGGCAAGCGCCGCCCCGAGAGCCTCGCGCGTGACGGAACGCATCGATTTCTACGTCCTCGCGAGCACCGCGCCGGAGCAACGCTGCCGGCTTGCGTGCCGGCTCGCGGCGCAGGCGTATCTGGAACATGCGCGCGTCATTATCTGGAGCGGGAGCGATGCGCAGGCGCGAGCGTGCGATGAGCTGTTGTGGACGTTCGATGACCGCACCTTCGTTCCGCATCGGATCAGCCGCGACGAACAATTGGCGGATCGCGGCACGCCCGTGCATGTGACGGTGGCGCTCGAGGGTGTCGACAACGCCGATCTTCTGATAAATCTCGCCGACCGGCTGCCCGACGGATTGCCGCGCTTCGCACGCGTCGCCGAGATCATCGATGCCGACGAGTCGCGCCGCCGGCTCGGACGCGAACGCTTCAAGGCCTATCGCGAGCGCAAGCTCGCGCTCGAGACCCGGCAATGCCGCGACAGCGAGGACCTCTGACGGCGTTCCCCGCCGCCCGCTGCCCGCAGGGCCTCGGAGAATCGGCCATAGCGGCTATAATCGATCGACATGGATAAAGCCTATTCCCCCGGCGCAATCGAATCGCGCATCTACGCTTTCTGGGACAGTTCCGGCTATTTCACGCCGAGCGGACGGTCCACGCCCTACTCCATCGTCATCCCGCCCCCCAACGTCACCGGCACGCTGCATATGGGGCACGCGTTTCAGGACACGATCATGGATGCGCTCATCCGCTATCACCGGATGTGCGGCTTCGACACGCTGTGGCAGCCGGGCACGGATCACGCCGGCATCGCCACCCAGATGGTGGTCGAGCGTCAGCTGAACGCCGCGGGCCAAACCCGCGCCGAGCTGGGGCGCGAAGCCTTCGTCGAGCGCGTGTGGCAATGGAAAGAGAAATCCGGCGGCACCATCGCACAACAGATGCGCAGGCTCGGCGCATCGGTCGACTGGACCCGCGACCGCTTCACGATGGATGCGGGTCTGTCGCGAGCGGTCACCGAGGTGTTCGTCCGGCTATACGACGAACGCCTCATCTACCGCGGCAAGCGCCTGGTGAACTGGGACCCGGTGCTGAAGACGGCGCTGTCGGACCTCGAGGTGGCCGCTTCGGAAGAGAACGGCTATCTGTGGCACCTGCGCTATCCACTCGCCGAGGGCGAAGGCTTCGTCGTGGTCGCCACGACCCGTCCCGAAACGATGCTGGGCGATGCCGCCGTGGCGGTACATCCCGAGGACGAGCGTTACCGCCGGCTGATCGGGAGGCGGCTGAAGCTGCCGCTCGCCGATCGGGAGATCCCCGTGATCGCCGACGCCTACGTCGATCCGGCTTTCGGCTCAGGCTGCGTCAAGATCACGCCGGCACACGACTTCAACGATTACGAAGTCGGCCAGCGCCACCATTTGCCCATGATCAACATCTTCACACCCGCGGCGACGCTGAACGACACGGTGCCGATGCCGTACCGCGGACTCGACCGTTTCGTCGCGCGCGAGCGCGTGCTCGCCGATCTCGAGGCACAGGGTCTCATCGAGCGCATCGAGCCGCATCGGCTTAACGTGCCGCGCGGCGAGAGGAGCAACGCCGTGCTCGAGCCGCTGCTCACGGACCAGTGGTTCGTCGACATCAAGCCGCTCGCGGAACCGGCGCTGCAGGCCGTCGAGCAAGGGCGCATCCGCTTCATTCCCGAGAACTGGACCGGCGTCTATTACGACTGGATGCACAAGATCAAGGATTGGTGCATCAGCCGCCAGCTCTGGTGGGGCCACCGCATTCCCGCGTGGTACGACGCCGACGGGCGTGTCTATGTCGCGCGGAGCGAGGAGGAAGCGCGCAGCAAATACGGCATCGCTCCGTCATCGCTCCTGCGCCAGGACGAGGACGTGCTCGACACCTGGTTCTCCTCGGCGCTGTGGCCCTTCTCCACGCAGGGCTGGCCGGAGCGCACGCCCGATCTCGCGCGCTATTACCCGACCTCGGTGCTGGTCACGGGCTTCGACATCATCTTCTTCTGGGTGGCCCGCATGATCATGATGGGGCTGAAGTTCGCGGGCGATGTGCCGTTTCGCGCGGTGTACATACACGGCCTCATCCGCGATCACGACGGACAGAAAATGTCGAAGTCGAAGGGCAACATCATCGACCCGCTCGACATCGTCGACGGCATCTCTCTCGAGGATCTGCTCGCGAAGCGCACCACCGGACTGATGCAGCCGCAGATGAAGCCGGCCATCGAGAAGGCGACGCGGCGGCAGTTTCCGCAGGGAATTGCCGCCTTCGGCACCGATGCGCTGCGGCTCACCTTCGCGGCCCTCGCGACGCAGAGCCGCGACTTGCGCTTCGATCTCGCGAAGGTCGAGGGATTTCGCAACTTCTGCAACAAGCTGTGGAACGCCGCGCGTTACGTGCTCATGAACGTCGAGGGCAAGGAGCTCGCGCCGCGAGGCAGCGGTGCCGAGTCGAGCCTCGCCGACCGCTGGATTCGCGCGCGCCTGAAGGCGATGCTCGCCCGCGTGCATCAGGGGTTCGCCGAGTACCGGCTCGATACGGTGGCGAACGCGCTCTATGAGTTCACTTGGAACGAGTTCTGCGACTGGTATGTCGAGCTCTCCAAGGCCGTGTTGCAGTCCGACACATCGAGCGAGCAGGAGAAGCGTGCCGCGCGGCGCACGTTGATCGACAGCCTCGAGATCCTGTTGCGGGCACTGCATCCGCTGGCACCCTTCATCAGCGAGGAGATCTGGCAACGGGTGCGCGAGTGCGCCGGTGCCCGCGGGCCCGCGATCATGGTGAGCGCGTACCCCCGCGCGGAGGAGATCGAAGCGGACTCAGGCGCAGAGGCGGAAATGCAGTGGCTGATGAGTTTCATCTTGGGGCTACGCCAGATCCGCGGCGAGATGGATATCGCGCCCGCGCGGCGCCTGGACGTGCTGCTGCAGAACCCGGGACCGGACGACATCCAATACCTCGCCCGCAACCGCGCCTCTCTCATGCGCCTTGCCGGCATCGCCGAGCCGCGCGTCCTCGCCCCCGGCGAGCCGGCTCCCATCTCGGCCGTGGCCCTGGTGGGGCGGCTCGAGATCCTCGTGCCCATGGCGGGTCTCATCGACCCCACGGCCGAGCTCGAGCGGTTGGCGAAACGTCTGCGGCGCGCCGAGGTGGACAAAGAGAAGCTCGAGGCCAAGCTCGCGAATGGAGATTTCGCCAAGAACGCTCCCGCCGAGGTGGTCGCCAAGGATCGCGCCCGCGTCGCGGAGCTGCGCGCGGAGATCGACCAGCTCGCCAAGCAAATCGCCCGCGTGAACCGCTTGCTCGATCCATGAGCGCCGCGGCCGCCGCCAGCGCGCCGATCGCCGCGATCCTCGCGCAGCTCAACCGCGTCATTCTCGGCAAGGAGGAGCAGATCCGGCTCTGCCTCGCGTGCCTGCTCGCGCGCGGGCATCTGCTGATCGAGGACATCCCGGGCGTCGGCAAGACCACGCTCGCGCACGCCCTCGCCCGCACGCTCGGCTTGTCGTTCCAGCGCGTGCAGTTCACCAGCGATTTATTGCCGGCGGACGTGCTCGGCGTGTCGATTTTCGACCGCGAGACCGGCAAGTTCCGCTTCCAGCGCGGCCCGATCTTCGCGCAGCTCGTGCTGGCCGACGAGATCAACCGCGCCTCGCCCAAGGCGCAGAGCGCGCTCCTCGAGGCGATGGAGGAGCGGCAAGTGACGCTCGACGGCCAGTCCATGCCGCTGCCCGAGCCGTTCTTCGTGATCGCAACGCAGAACCCGCAGGAGCAGGTCGGCACCTTCCCGCTGCCCGAGTCGCAGCTCGATCGCTTTCTCATGCGCGTGCACCTCGGCTATCCGGCGGCGGCGGCGGAACGCGAGCTGCTGTGCGGCACGGACCGGCGCGAGCTCGTGAATTCGCTCTCGAGCATATCGACCGTCGAGACCTTGCACGAGCTGCAGCATCGGGTGCTCGAGGTGCACGTCGCCCCGGCGCTGCTCGACTACGTGCAAGCGCTCATCGCGCATACGCGCAGCGCCGCCGGCCTCGCCGTCGGCCTCTCGCCGCGGGCCGGCATCGGGCTCGTGCGCGCCGCGCGCGCCTGGGCGCTCGTCGCCGGGCGTACCATGGTGACGCCCGAGCACGTGCAGGCGGTCTTTCCGTCCGTAGTCGAGCATCGCATCGAGCAGCGCGATAGTGGGCCGGCGGCGGCCCACCGGCTGCTCGAGGCCGTCCCGGTGCCTTGAGCAAGCCGCGCGACGCTCTACGGCGCGCCGCCGCGCGGCGCTTGCGCGCTTGGGCGGCACGCCGCCACGGCGCGGATTCTCTCCCGCTGACCATCAACCGCCGACGTATCTACATCCTGCCGACCCGGTTCGGCCTCGCGCTGGCGGCACTGCTCGCGGCCATGCTCATCGCCGCGCTCAACTACAACAGCAACCTCGCCCTCGCGTTCGCATTTTTCATGGTATCGCTCGCGCTGGTCGCCATGCATCACTGTCACCGCAATCTCTCCGGACTGAGCGTCGACGTGAACCTCGAGAGCGACGCCTTCGCAGGTGCGGATGCCGTGTTTCACTTCATGCTGCGCAACGAATCCTCGCTCGAGCGCAGCGGCCTCGAGGTATCGCTCGAGGGCGAGAAACCCTCGCGCGCCACCGCGAGCGTCCCAGCGCGCAGCGATGAGCGGTCTGGCCCTCGCGGTCCCCGTCGGGCGCCGCGGCGTACACCGCTGGGACCACGTCGAGGTGCGCACGGTGCACCCGTTCGGCTGGTTTCGTGCGTGGACCTACGTGCACGCATCGCTCACGGCTTTCGCCGCACCGCGGCCCGAGGGAAACCGCCCCCTGCCCGCGACGGCCGGAAGCGGCCACGCGCCGCTCGGCGAGAGGCACGGCGAGGAGGAGTTCGCCGGTCTGCGCGCCTACGCGCCGGGGGTCGCGCTCAAGCACATGGCCTGGAAAGTGCTCGCGCGCGGCGGCGAGCCGGCGGTGCGCGTCTATACCGATCTCGGCGCGCTCCCGGAGTGGTTGGAGTGGTCCGCGCTCGAGGGCGTGGAGACTGAGGCTCGCCTGTCGCAGCTCTGCCGCTGGATCCTCGCGTGCGAATCGCGCTCGGCGCGTCCCTACGGCCTGCGGCTTCCCGGGATCGAAATCGCGCCGGGCCGCGGTCCCACCCATCGACTCAGATGCCTGCGAGCACTCGCGCTGCACCCGAGCGTCGCATGACGCGCCGGGCCGCTGCGCACGGGGTCACCTATCGAGAGCTGCGCGCCATGGCCGTATGCTTAGGTCTCGCCATCGCGCCGCATGTCGCATCGCTCCCGCTGTGGCTGACGGCGGTCGTGGCGGCGAGCATCGCGATGCGGCTCATCCTCGCGGCGCGCGGCCATGCAGCGCCCAGCAGGCCGGTAAAGCTCGGCATCGCCGCGGCCGCGATCGCCATCCTGTTCTTGCAGTTGCGCACCTTCAACGGGCTGTCGGCCGGCACGGCGCTCTTATGCCTGGTCGCGGGACTTAAGTTTCTCGAGACCCATACACGGCGCGATGTGTTCGCCGTGGCGCTGATTGTCTATTTCCTGTGCCTCGCGGCGCTCCTGCACAGTGAGTCGTTCTGGCTGCTTTTCTACTTGATCGGCGTCGCATGGCTCACGGCCGCAGCCCTGCTGCGCCTCGCGCTCTCGACCCCGCCGCACAGCTGGCCGGTGGACCTTCGCTATGTGGGACGCATCTCGGCCCAGGCACTGCCCGTTGCCGTGGTGCTGTGGCTGTTCTTTCCGCGCTTCGATGCACCGCTGTGGCAATTGCCTGCGGAGCGAGGCAACGCCCAGTCCGGGCTCAGCGATAGCATGAGTCCCGGCGACATCGTGGATCTCGCCCTCTCCGACGAGATCGCCTTTCGCGTTCGTTTCGACGGCGCCCCGCCGCCGGTGGATGAGCGTTACTGGCGCGGACCGGTATTGCACGACACCGACGGACACACCTGGCGCAACGTGGCGCCCGCCGCCGAGAGCGCCGGTCCCCTCACACCCGAAGGTCCCGCCTACAGCTACACGTTGAGCCTCGAGCCGCATGCCTTCAACTGGCTGTTCGCGCTCGACTGGCCCGACCACTGGAGCGTGCCCGACGGACACCTCAACGCCGATGAAACGCTGGTGCAGGGCGAGCCCGTGTCGCGTCCCGTGGACGTGAGCGCCCGCTCGCACACGCACGTTTCCACGGCGCAGGCGCTGAGCGCGACGGCGCGCCGCCGGGACACGCAGCTGCCGTCGAACCGCAATCCTCGGGCCATCGCGCTCTCGGCCGAGCTGCGCCGCGCGCATCCCGATGACTTGGGGTTGGTGCAAGCAGTGCTCGACCTGTTTCGCCGCGAGGAGTTCTACTACACGCTCTCGCCGCCGCCGCTCGGCGAGAACTCGGTCGACGATTTTTTGTTCGACACGCGGCGCGGCTTTTGCGGACACTACGCGTCGGCCTTCGCGACGCTCATGCGTGCCGCCGGTATTCCCGCGCGCATCGTCACCGGCTATCACGGCGGCACCTACAACCCATACGCCGGCTACTGGATCGTTCGGCAAAGCAATGCGCACGCCTGGGATGAGATCTGGATTGCCGGCCGGGGGTGGCTGCGCGTCGATCCGACCGCCGCCATCGCCCCGGCGCGGGTCGAGGCGGGACTCGACGGCACGCTCGCGGCGGAGCCATTGGGGTTGGGGATTCGCGCGCGCGTGCCCTGGATCACGGATTTCCGCCTGCGCCTCGATGCGCTCGGACAGCTGTGGCGGCAACGTTTCTTGCACTTCAATCAGGTCGCGCAGCTCTCGCTCGTCGCGCGGCTCGGCATCGAGGAGCCCGACGCGCAGAAGATCGTGCTGGTGATGGCCGCCGGGCTGGTGCTCGCCTTTGCATGGCTCGTGTGGCAGTTGCGCCGTGAGCAGCGCACGGAGCCTACCGACCCGGCGGTCGTTGCTTACCGTCGAGTGTGCCGAAGGCTTGCCGCCATCGGCTTGGCGCGCCGCCCGCACGAAGGCGCGGAGGGCTACGCGGCCCGCATCGGGCGAGCACGTCCCGATATCGCGGCCGCCGTCGCGGCGCTCTGCGGCAGCTATTCGCGGCTGCGTTATGCGGAGACAGCGCCCGAGCACGCGGCGGATCTCGAAGCGTTCGTCGCGCACGCCCGGGCGTTTCGTCCGCGCCGCAAGCCCCCCGAGTCGGGGCGGGCGCTCGCAGGCGAACCCTAGTGCAGGCCGGCCTTCTCCAGCATGGCGACGCAGCCGGCTCTCGCGCTACCATGCGCGGTCGAATGATAGCCGACGGCAAACAAACAGGCGTACCAGCCGGCGATACCGCCGAATCCGAAGCGGCGCGGCTCGCGCGGCTGGCGTTGTTCGCCTTCATCATCACCTTCATTGTCGCGCGCATCATGGTGCTTCTCATCATGGCCCGCCGCGTACCGAACCTGTATTTCTTCCTGCGCGGCACACACGTGCACCACTTGAACTACGGTATCTTCCTGCTCGCGGGGGTCGGCGCGTACCTGTTGCTGCGCTTACCGAGCGGCAAGTCCTTGCGCGGCGGGGCGTTGGCTTATGGAATCGCACTCGCGCTCACCTTCGACGAGTTCGGCATGTGGCTGCACTTGGGCGGCAGCTACTGGCAGCGCGCGAGCGTGGACGCCATCATCGTGGTTGCCGCCATCCTGGCGCTGCTCGGCTACGCCTCCGCCATCCGCAGTTTCCGCGCCCGGCACGTGCGCGCCTCGATCGCCCTGCTCGCCGCCGTCATCGCCTTCGCTGTGGTGCTCTACGATGCATCCATGAAGATCGGCAAGGTCGAGGGTCCGCGGCTCGAAGCGCTCGAGGCCTCGTCCTCGCCTTGACGTAGCGTTCGTCGACCGCTGCCGCTTTCAGGCGGCGAGATTCTCACGGGTCTTCAAGAACCGCACATCCGGCCAGCGTTCCTGGGTGAGCTCGAGATTGACGCGCGTGGGCGCGAGATACACGAGCTCGCCCGCATGATCGACCGCGAGATTGTCATAGGCCTTGTCGCGAAACTCAGCGAGCCGTTTCTCATCGTCGATCCGGATCCAGCGCGCCGTCACCACGTTGATCGGCTCGAATACGCACTGCACGTTATATTCGTCCTGCAATCGGAACGCGACCACCTCGAATTGCAGCTGGCCGATGGCGCCGAGGATGAGCTCGTTGTTGCGCAACGGCTTGAAGAGCTGCGTGGCGCCCTCCTCGCAGAGCTGCGAGAGTCCCTTCTGCAGCGCTTTCATGCGCAACGGATCCTTCAAGACCGCGCGCCGAAAGATCTCCGGGGCGAAATTCGGCACACCGGTATAAGTGAGATGCTCGCCTTCGGTGAAGGTATCGCCGATGTTGATGGTGCCGTGATTGTGCAGCCCGATGATGTCCCCCGCGTAAGCCTCCTCGGCCTGGCTGCGATCGGCGGCGAGAAAGGTGAGCGCGTCGGCGACGCGCACTTCCTTGTCGAGCCGCACGTGATAGAAGCGCATGCCGCGACCGTAGCGGCCGGAGCACAGTCGCAGGAAAGCGATGCGGTCGCGGTGGCCGGGATCCATGTTCGCTTGGATCTTGAACACGAACCCCGAAAACTTGGGCTCCGCGGCACCGACCGACCGCTCGATCGCCGTGCGCGGCAGCGGCGCCGGGGAATACTGCACGAACGAGCTCAGCAGCTCGCGCACACCGAAATTGTTGACGGCCGAGCCGAAGAATACCGGCGTCTGGCGCGCCGCGAGATAGCGCTCGAGGTCGAACGCCGGGCTCGCACCGCGCACGAGCTCGATCTCCTCGACGAACTCCCGATAGCGCGCGCCCAGAAACTCGCGGGCCGCATCGCTCTCGAGGCCGGCGATGGTCTCGTGGGTGCCGACCCGGCCGCGCTCGACGGGGACGTACACGTAGATGCGGTCCTCGAGCAGATGGTAAACGCCGAGGAGGTCGCGGCCCATGCCGATGGGCCAGGTGAGCGGCGCACACTGGATCTTGAGCACGCTTTCGATCTCGTCGAGCAGCTCGATCGGCGGCCGGCCGTCGCGATCGAGCTTGTTGACGAAGGTCATGATGGGCGTGTCGCGCAACCGGCACACCTCCATGAGCTTGATGGTGCGCTCTTCGACGCCTTTGGCGCAGTCGATCACCATGAGCGCCGAATCGACCGCGGTGAGCGTGCGGTAGGTGTCTTCCGAGAAATCCTCGTGGCCGGGCGTATCGAGCAAATTGACGATGCAGTCCTCGAAAGGAAACTGCATGACCGAGGAAGTCACGGAGATGCCGCGCTGCTGCTCGAGACGCATCCAGTCGGAAGTCGCGTGACGCGTCGCCTTGCGGCCTTTTACCGTCCCCGCCATCTGGATGGCGCCGCCGAACAGGAGCAACTTCTCGGTGAGCGTGGTCTTGCCGGCATCCGGATGGGAGATGATGGCAAACGTTCTGCGGCGATTGATTTCATTGGATATTTCCGCTTCTGTCACCGACCAATTCCTCGAGCATGTACATGGTTATGTACACGGATTGCAAAGTACGTACTGTCACGGAGGGCCACAGGCAGCTTGAGTGTGGCGGCCGGGAGCGTTGAGCCTATGAAGCCATTATAGCGTAGCCATGATGTGCCCTCGGCGCTTATCGGGCCGCCCCTCATGTCGTTGCCCGGAGACACTGCCGTCTGGTGTTCTCGCTTGGCACAATCGACTCCGCGGCAAGGAGGGGACCGATGGAACTCAGTCCAGGTGTCACGCTCAAGAAGGGACCCAAGAAGCTGAATATCCTGTTGGTCGACGACCAGCAGGCCAAGCTTCTGAGCTATGAGGTGATTCTCGCGGGGATCGGCGAGACACTGCTCAAGGCCTCCTCGGCCTGCGAAGCGTTCGAATGCCTGTTGAAGAATGAGGTCGCGTTGATCCTCATTGATGTCTGCATGCCGGACCTTGATGGATTCAAGCTCGCGGCTTTGATTCGTGAGCATCCGCGCTTCCGGCGCACCGGCATCATCTTTGTATCCGCGGTCTCGACCACCCACTTGGACCAGCTGCGCGGCTATAACCTCGGCGCCTTCGACTATATTCCTGTTCCGGTTGCCCCCGAGCTGTTGCGCGCCAAGGTCAGGGTGTTCATAGACCTATACCGCAAGACTCGTGAACTCGAACGGTGCAACGCCGAACTCGAGCAACGCGTCCTCGAGCGGAGCGCCGCTCTGCGCCGATTGAACGAGGAGCTCGAAGCACGCATCGAGCAGCGCACGCGCGAGCGGGAAAAGGCGCTTGCACAACTCTTTGAAGCCCAAAAAGTGGAAACCATCGGAGAATTGACCGGTGAGGTGGCTCACGACTTCAACAACCTGCTCATGGCGGTGGTGGGGAGCCTGACGTTGTTGCAAAAACATTTGCCCGATGATCCGCAGTGCCGTCGTTTATTGCGCCATGCCCTTCAGGGCGGCCAGCGCGGCGCCTCGCTCGCCCAGCGATTGCTGGCCTTTTCGCGCCGTCAAGAACTCAAGCCGGAGAGTGTGGATATCGGCGACCTCGTGGGTGGCATGCAGGAACTGCTGAAGCGCGCCATGGGTGCCGGCATCGAGCTCGAGTGCCGATTTCCGAGCGGGCTTTCCCCGGTGCGGGTGGATGCCAACCAACTCGAGTTGGCGCTGCTCAATTTGGCCCTGAACGCGCGCGACGCGATGCCCGGCGGCGGAAGACTCATGATCAGCGCGGAGGAGACCGACAACGCCGAAGCCGCCGACCCAGCGCTCCTACCGGGAGATTATGTGCGCATCAAGGTAGTCGATACGGGAGTGGCCATGGGACCCGGCATGGGAACCGGCCTCGGTCTCTCCGTCGTCCAAGACATAGCGGCTCAGTCCGGCGGTCTGCTGCGTATCGACAGTGCACCTGGCATGGGGACCGCCGCTGAGCTGTGGCTGCCGCGGTCGGGATTCTGCGGCGCCGGTGGCGGCCCCGGGCACTTGAGCCCAAGCGCCTCGACGAGCAATTGAACAGGAGTAGGATCCGCGGCGAAACTCGTTTCAGTGTCGGGGTCGATCGCCTTCCATAAATTTGGCCACAGATTCAGAGGCAACGGCTCGCCCAGCATCGAGGCGGGGATCAACTCGTTGAAGTGCAAGATTTCTGTGCTCGACCGGAATCCCAGACAGCCGTACTCAGGCTGGCAACCTGTGCAGCGACTCCACGTGATATCGCGATTTCTATAGCAGCAAATGGCCACCCATTGAGGCTCAGACATCGATTCCCCAGTTAAAGAAGAACCGACGGGTCACACACGAGAGCCGGTCCGATGGTGGATGCTAGATCGGCAGCCACCGCAATGACTGTCGCCCAGGGGCGCCCGCACTTGTAGGATTCCTCCGTCAGACCAACGGGGCAAGTCAGCAGGGCGACTGGTGGTTGCCGTGAGTCGACAGGCGGGGATCACCCTCCGGTAGAAGCGGAGGTCACTTTTCGTCGGCGGATTTGGGCTCGGGGTAGAGAACCCGGCGCAGGACCTGCGCATCCTCGCGTCCCACCGTCGCCTGGTAGTAGCCGCGGCGGATGCCGACCTGCTCGAATCCCAGCGAATGATACAGGCGGGCCGCGGCAATGTTCGACGGACGTACCTCGAGAAAGGCCTCATACATGCCGGCGATGCGTGCCCGCTCGAGCAGATAGAGCAGCATCTTGCGCGCGAGACCCCGGCATCGGTACTCGTCGCGCACACAAACATTGAGCACGTGCGCCTCGCCCGCGCCGACCGACATGATGCCGTAACCCGCCATATCGCCGTTCACTTCCACCACGCGGCACACATACCCGACCCGCAAGCAATCGCGGAAAATGCCGTCGCTCCAGGGAAACTGATATCCGGCACGCTCGATGGCACCCACGACCGGAACGTCCAGCTCGTTCATCGGACGGATATCGACTGCCGCGAGCTCGCGTTCTCGCTTAACGCTGGACACCGCTACACACCTCACGGGCGAACTGAAGGTCCTCCCACGCCTTGCGCTTCTCAGCCGGCGCGCGCAGGAGATAGGCGGGGTGATACGTTACCACCAACGGCACGCGCGAGGCGCCGAAATGATGCACCTGACCCCGCAGGCGCCCGAGAGAAACATCGGTCTTGAGCAGATTCTGGGCTGAAATCCGCCCGACGGCGAGCATGATCCGGGGCTTCAGGAGCGCGATCTGGCGCTCGAGGTAGGGCAGGCATTGCGCCGCCTCGAGCGGCGCCGGGTCGCGGTTGTGGGGCGGACGGCACTTCAGGACATTGGCGATGAACACCTGCTCGCGCTCGAGCCCGATCGCCCGCAGCATGGCGTTGAGCAACTGGCCCGCGCGGCCCACGAAGGGCTCGCCCTGCCGGTCCTCCTCGGCGCCGGGCGCCTCCCCCACAATGAGCCATTTGGCCTCGAGGCTGCCGACGCCGAACACGGTCTGCGTGCGCGTCGCGCTCAAGGGGCAGCGCGTGCACGCCGCCACCGCGGCGCGCAGCTCCACCCAGCCGAGATCCGCCACGCGCCCCGCCGCCGGCGCACAGGGCTCTGATACCGGCGCGATCGGCTCCGGCAGCAGCGCACCAGGCTCCGGCACGGCCACGCTCTGCCCCGGCGCGCTCTGCGATAGGCCCGTCGCCGGACCGCGGCGCAAGGTCCAGGACTCGAGGCCGAGCGCCGCGAGATACTGGCCGCGCAGGGCGCTATTCATGCGGGCGTCGGCGAGCCGCGCGTGCGGCGGCGAAACAGTTTGCGGTACAGCCACACGCTGGGCGCGGAGAGCGCATAGCCCCCGAAGATGAGCAGCAACGAGATCGGATGGAATAGGAAAATGAACACGAACGCGAGCGGCACGAGCACGATCTGCGTAAAGCGCACGCGCGCGCCGGCGCTCACGTCCTTGAAGCTGTAGAAGGCGAAGCGGCTGATCATGAGCGCACCGGCGCACGCCGTGACTACGAACGCGACGATGAGGCCGGGAAGACCGACGTTCACCCGATCGCTCGCAAGCCAGATCGACGCGGCGACGATGGCGGCCGCCGACGGGCTCGGCAACCCCTCGAAGTAGTGCTTGTCCTGGACGGCCGAACGCGAGTTGAAGCGCGCGAGCCGCAGCGCTGCGGCCGCGGCATAGAAAAAGCACACCAGCCAGCCGATCCTGCGCCACAAGGGACCGTACTCGGCGATACGGGCGACTCCCCATTGGTAGGTGACGATGGCCGGCGCGACGCCGAAAGAAACCATATCGGACAGGCTGTCGTATTCCTTGCCGAACGCGCTTTCGGTATGCGTCCAACGCGCCACGCGGCCGTCGAGTCCGTCGAACACCATGGCGACGAACACAGCGACACCGGCGTAGTCGAACTTCCAGTCGATCGCCGCCACCACCGCATAAAAGCCCGCAAACAGGGCCCCCGTCGTCAACAAATTCGGAAGCCAGAACACCCCGCGCGGGCGCGATTGCGAATCCTCGAGGTCGGTCATGCGCCGCCATGATACCAGGGGGCCTCGTGTAAGATACGCGGCCATGCGCTTATCTCAGTACCCCATTTCCACGCTCAGAGACGTGCCCGCGGACGCCGAGGTGATCAGTCACCGACTCATGCTGCGGGCCGGAATGATTCGCCGCCTGGCCGCCGGACTGTACTCCTGGCTACCGATGGGGCTGCGCACGCTGAAGAAGGCCGAGCGCATCGTGCGCGAAGAGATGGACCGCGCCGGCGCCTTGGAACTGATCATGCCCACCGTGCAGCCCGCAGAGCTCTGGAAGGAATCCAACCGCTGGACCAAGTACGGTCCCGAGCTTCTCAGGTTCAAGGACCGCCACGAACGCGAGTTCGTCTATGGGCCGACGCACGAGGAAGTCATCACCGACATCGCGCGCCGCGAGCTGCGCAGCTACAAGCAACTTCCGGTGAATTTCTACCAGATCCAGTCGAAGTTCCGCGACGAGATCCGGCCTCGCTTTGGCGTCATGCGCGCGCGCGAGTTCATCATGAAGGACGCCTACTCCTTTCACATCGATGAGCCGAGTCTCGCTGAAGGGTACCGCGCCATGTTCGATGCGTACACCCGCATTTTCACCCGCATGGGCCTGAAGTTCCGGGCGGCGCAGGCCGATGGCGGCAGCATCGGCGGCAACGTCTCGCAAGAATTTCACGTGCTCGCCGACTCCGGAGAGGACGCTATCGCCTACTCCACCTCGGGCGACTATGCCTCGAATCTTGAAACGGCCACGACCCTGGCGCCGGCCGGTGCGCGCCCTGCTCCGTCGCAACCGCTGCGCAAGGTCCCGACGCCGGGCGCGCGCACCATCGCCGATCTCAGCGCATTTCTCGGCGTGCCCGCGGAAACATGCGTGAAGACCCTGATGGTGGACGGCGATGATGGCGCCGTGATCGCCATGATCCTGCGCGGCGATCAGGAGCTGAACGCCGTCAAGGCGCAAAAGCTGGCGGGCGTAGCGAATCCGCTGCGCATGGCGAGCGCGGACCGGGTACGCGAGGCTGCAAACTGCGACCCGGGCTCACTCGGCCCGGTGGGTTTTCGCGGCACGATCTACGTCGACCACGCCGCGGCGCAGCTTGCCGATTTCGTCTGCGGCGCCAACGAGAAGGACGTGCACCTCACCGGCGTGAACTGGGGACGCGATCTGCCCGAGCCGAGAGCCGTGGACATCCGCAACGTCGTGCCGGGCGATCCCAGCCCGACCGGCAATGGCACGCTCGAGATCGCGCGCGGCATCGAAGTCGGCCACATATTCCAGCTCGGGACAGCTCTACAGCCAGGCCATGGAGGCGACCGTCCTCGACGAGCAGGGCAAGGCGGTGACCATGTTCATGGGCTGCTACGGCATCGGCGTGACCCGTGTCGTCGCGGCGGCCATCGAGCAAAATCACGATGCCAACGGCATCATCTGGCCCGAGCCTCTCGCTCCCTTCAACGTCATCGTGGTGCCGATCAACTACCAGAAATCAGAGCGCGTACGCCGCGCGGCCGACCAGCTGTACGCGGATCTCGGCGCCGCCGGCATCGACGTGCTGCTCGACGATCGCGACGCGCGACCCGGCGTGAAATTCGCCGACGCGGAGCTCATCGGGATCCCGCACCGGCTGGTCGTCGGCGATCGGGCGCTCGAGACCGGCAAGCTCGAATACCGGCATCGCCGCGACAGCGAGTCGACGGAAATCCCGGCCGCGGATGTCGTGGCCTATATCGAGGGCAAGGTACGCGGCTGAAAGGCCGCGGCGCGCAGCTTGTCTCGCCCAATCCTCACGTCCGTGCTGTGTCTGCTAGCGCTCTGTCTCGCCGCCCCATCCCGCGCCGACGAGCAGCGCGAGCCCGCGCTTAAAGAGCTTCTGCAGAAGATCATCGCCAGCCGGGACTGCTTCAGCGACATGTACGAGTCGGAGGTCTGGCACAAGGCGATGGAGCCGAAGCTCACGCGCTATGTGGCTTCGTACGAGCAGCGCATCGAGATCCTCGATCAGGTGTATTGCGAGGCCAAGCGCGATCCCTCGCTCGCGTTGCCGCCGGATCTCGTGCTCGCGTTGATCGATGTCGAAAGCCGCTTCGATAACTGGGCGGTGTCCCCCGTCGGCGCGGTGGGACTGATGCAGGTGATGCCTTTCTGGCCGCGGCAGCTCGGCGCCCAGAATCAGCTGGTACGCATCGCGCCCAATATCCGCATGGGTTGCGAGATTCTGCGCTTCTATCTGCGTGCCGAGCACATGAACTGGGCGCGCGCGCTCGCCCGCTACAACGGCAGCGCGGGACACAACACCTATGCCGCCCTGGTGATGCAGCGCTGGCAACGGTTCTGGCGCTTCTAGAGGACCTCGAAGCCCTCGCTCACGGGGCCAGCCTCGTCGAGTGCGAGTTCCATTTCCTGAACCGCTGCCACGCGCGCGCTTTTCGGGCCGCGATGCAGCCACTGATGCAGCTGCTCGACCGCAGCGGCCGCGCCGCGCACGGCAACCTCGACAGAACCGTCCGGTAGGTTGCGTGCGTACCCCGACAGGGCGAGGCGTTCGGCTTCGAGGCGCGTGCTGTGTCGAAAGTACACGCCCTGAACCCTTCCAGTAACACGGAAACGGCGCGTGGCCTCGCTCACAGCGCTCTCGGAGTTGCTAATGCGGCGACGTCGCCGCGGCGCCGGGAGGACCCTCGCTGTGCGAGGCGACCGCGAGTGCCTGCGTGGCGTGGCGTTTGGCCTCTTGCGCCGCGAGACGCGCCCGCACGTATTCTCTCGCCTCGAGATGCGATTCGGCGCGCCCGATCGCGGCCTGCGCCGCATACAGATCCGGCGAGGTCGAGGGCGTGAGTCCGGCCGTGGTGGCCGCCGCGATTGCCTGGCGCGCATCGCTCAATTCTTGCACGGGGGGTCCGCTGGGACAGCCGGTCAGGCACAGAACACCAATGACGACGGCGAAAAGGCGCAACATATCTGAACTGACACTAGCAACAGCGCGCAGGGCCGTCAAACAACGGCCTACTAGACAATATCTGGGTGGGCGCAAATAATCCGTTGCGCCGACGCTGCATCCGACAGCGCGCGACGCGATTTCCTACGGTACTTACCCATGCTCGAAATCCTGGTCTTGTATTATTCCCGCCAAGGCAGCACCGCCGCGCTGGCCCGGCAAGTGTGCCGGGGCGTCGAGACTGTGGCGGGTGTGCAAGCCCGGTTGCGCACTGTCGCGGCCATCAGCGCGACCGGGGCGGTGGCGAGCGTCCCCGATGAAGGGCCACCCTACGCCACGCACGAGGATCTCATCGAATGCGGCGGCCTGATCCTCGGCAGCCCGACCCGCTTCGGCAACATGGCGGCGCCACTCAAGCACTTCCTCGACGGCACCAGCGGTCTGTGGCTCGGCGGCGGGCTCGCCGATAAGCCGGCGGCGGTTTTCACCTCGACCCAGAGCCTGCATGGCGGCCAGGAGGCGACGCTGATTTCCATGATGCTTCCCTTGCTCCATCACGGCATGTATCTGGTCGGCCTGCCCTATACGGAGCAGGCGCTCACATCGACGCAGAGCGGCGGCACGCCTTACGGTGCGAGCCACGTGGCCGGTCTCAGCGGCCACGGCACGCTGTCTGCGCCTGAGGCCGAGCTCGCCCGTGCGCTGGGTGCCCGCGTCGCGTGGCTCGCCGCTCGGCTCAAGCGCGAATCGTGAGCGCCGCGCGCAACGCACGGCTCGCGACGATCTGGCTCTGGGTCGCCCTCGCCGCGAGCTTGTTGTGTTGGAAGTTCGCCGGCTATTCCTGGCCGCTCTGTGCAATCGCCGTGCTCGCGTTGCTCGCCCCGCTCCGCGGGCTCGTGCGCGGCGAGCGCCACACATACGCCTGGGCGACGCTGTTCGCGATTCCTTATTTGATTTTCGTCATCACCGAGATTCTGGCGAACCCCGCCGCGCGTTGGGTGGGTGCGCTGAGCTTGTTTCTGACGTTCGCCTGGTTCTGCGCTATGGTTTTGTATCTGCGTGCTTCTCGAGCGCTTCGCGAATGAAGGGAATGGTGAGGCGGCGTTGCGCCGCGAGCGACGCCTCATCCAACTCGTCGAGGATCTCGAAAAGCGAGCGCAGATCGCGCGGCATGCGCTTCATCAGATAGTCGAGCGTCTCGGCAGGGAGCCTCAGGCCGCGCTGCGCAGCGCGTAGCTCGAGCGCACGCGCGCGGCCCGCTTCGTCGAGCTCTCTAACGTGATAGACCACGCAAGCCGCCGCCCGCGAGCGCCAGTCGTCGAGCCGCCACTCGAGCCCGCGGGGTGCCGCGTCCGCCGCGAAGACGAGCCGTGAGCGCGATTCCTGAGCCTCATTGAACAGGCGAAACAGCGCTTGCTCCCAGTCGAGATTGCCCGCCACGACATCGACGTCATCCACACACACCACACCGCAGTCCGCGAATCCGCGCAGCGCCTCGGGAGGCAGCGCCTTCCCTAAAGAGATCGAGGCCAAGGGAATGTAGGCGGCCGGCCCATCGGTGGCCGCGCACCGGGCTTGCAGTAAATGGCTCTTGCCGCAACCCGCACTGCCCCACAACCAGATCGGATCGGTACCGGGACCCTGCAGGGCGGCGAGCACTTCCTCGTTCGGCCCCGGGTAGAAATTGGCGAACAGGGCATTGGCGCGCAGCGTCACGCCGAGCGCGAGCTGCTTCATGTCAGTTCGTGCTCGGGGGTGCGCCGGGATCTGGATTCCTCGAGGGCCGCCTTGCCATAGCGCAATACGTAATCGATGCCGCTCACGACCGTGGTCAGGAACGTGAGCGCTCCGAGCGTCACGATGGCCCAAGCGTCCGGCTGCGAGAATTGCTGGCGCGCGATGACGCAGAGAATGAACAGCGCCTGACAGAGGGTGTTGAGCTTACTGAGGTTGCTCGGCCGCGCCTCGACAGGCCCGAGCCACAGCCGATAGGCGATCGCGCCGCTGACGATGACCAGATCACGCGCCACGGCCGTGGCCATGAGCCACAGCGGCACGAGGTGCATGACGGCAAGCACCACGAAGGAGGTGGCGAGCAGCAGCTTGTCGGCAGCCGGATCGAGCACACCGCCGAGGGCGCTCTGCCAAGCGAATCGCTTGGCGATGAACCCGTCGAGAAGGTCCGATGCCGCGGCGATGAAGAACAAACCGAGCGCGATGAGAAGCTCGTGGTGCAGCAGCGCCAGCGCGATCGGAGCGATGAGGAGAATCCTCAGCGCAGTGATGAGGTTCGGAATCTGGCGAAGCACGGCGGTCAGTGCTGCAGTTGGAAGCGTTGCATCCCGTTCTCACTCTGACCGGCGGCTTGCAGACGGCCGTTGAGCGCGAATGCGTGCTGCAAGGATTCGGCGCCGCCGCGCGCGGTCAAACGAAAGCGCACGGCATTGCCGCTCAAGGAATCGACGCCCACGTGCGAGATGAAGCCGAGCGACTCGAGGTAGCTCTGCACCGAGGCGTAATCCTTGAGGTCGTTGATTCCGGTCACCTCGATATCGAGAGGCGCGAGCGTGCCGGTTACGGCATAGAGGCCCGCGTAGGTGTCGGCTGCGCGGTTCACCGCTTCCGCCGAAGGCCCGGAGAACTCGCTGCTGCGGTCCTGAAACAGATAGATCCAGCGCACTGCGCTGGCATCCGCCGGATTAGCCGCACGCCCGATCAGTGTGCCCTCGCCGCCGGATCGATGGCCGAGTTCGGCGAGCGTCGCGGGCGTGGCTGCCGCCACGGCAGCGAAATCGAGGTGATTTCTCGAAAGGTCCGCGGCGGTCGGCCAGAGCACGGGGATGCCGCGCTGCGCCGCGGCCGCACTGAACTCGGCTTTGATCGGCGAGCTGGTGTCCTCCGCCGTGATCACCGTACCCCCCTGCCCGGTTTGAACGGCGAGCCATACGAACGTCGTGGGACGCTCGCGTCCCCACAGGGGCTGGTTGTTCTGGGTGAGCCAGCGGTCGAGCGCGGCACCGTCGAAGGCCACCCAGAGCTGATTGTCGGCTGCCGGGCGGTATTGCTGCACATAGCGGCGGGCGCTGGCGATGAGCGGAGCCAGCGCGGGATCCTGGTCCACCCCACGGTGGCCGGTCACCTTGACCAGCACAGTCCGGAGCGCTGCCTCGAAGGCTGCTTCCTGCCCTGCCTCGGATCGCTCGGTCAGCGGAGCCGTCGCTTGGTAGAGCTCGACGCGCGTAAGCGCCGCGCTCGTATCGGCAAGGCAGAGCGCCGCGGCGCCCGCGCACACACACAGCCAGAGCCGCAAGCCGAGCCCGCGAACGAGGGAATTTCTTACCATGATGTAATCGCGTAAGTCCTTAAGTTCTCTGATGTAAAATACCACAGCTGGCCGGGTTGCCGGATTGGCCCGTATTTACCCCAAGGATCCGCATGACTGATCGAGCACCCGTCACTTACCGCGCGGCCGGCGTCAATATCGATGCAGGCGAAGAGCTGGTCGAGCGCATCAAGCCGCATGTACGCCGCTCGATGCGTCGCGAGGTCCTCGGCGGAATCGGCGGATTCGGCGCCCTGGTGGAAATACCCCTCGACCGTTATCGCAAGCCCGTGCTGGTCTCGGGCACGGATGGCGTCGGGACCAAGCTGCGCCTCGCGATCGACACCGGCCGGCACGATACGGTGGGCATCGACCTGGTGGCCATGTGCGTGAACGACGTCGTGGTGCAGGGCGCGGAGCCCTTGTTCTTTCTGGACTATTACGCGACCGGGGCGCTGGATGTCGCCGTCGCGGAGCGTGTGATCGCCGGCATCGTAGAGGGTTGCGTGCAGGCGGGCTGCGCGCTGGTCGGAGGCGAAACCGCCGAAATGCCCGGCATGTACCACGGCAAGGATTATGACCTCGCGGGCTTCAGCGTGGGGATCGTGGACAAGGATCGCATCATCGACGGCTCAAAAACCGCTGTCGGCGACGTGGTGCTCGGGCTCCCCTCCTCCGGCCCGCACTCCAACGGCTTTTCGCTCATTCGCAAGATCCTCGAGGTGAGCGGCGCCGATCCCGCGACACCCATCGAGGGCATGCCGCTCATCGATCGGCTGATGGCCCCGACCCGGATCTACGTCAAGCCGCTCCTGCGCCTGCTGGAACAGATCCCCGTGCACGGTTTGGCCCACATCACGGGCGGCGGCCTGGTCGACAACATCCCGCGCGTGCTGCCCGAGGGGTTTGAGGCCGTGCTCGACCGCAACGCCTGGGCCCGCGGTCCGGTGTTCGATTGGCTGCAGCGCGCCGGCCGCGTCGAGGATGCGGAAATGTACCGGGTGTTCAACTGCGGCATCGGCATGACCGTCCACGTTCCCGCACCGCACGCACAGCGGGCCATCGAGATCCTCGCAGACGGCGGCCAGGGCGCCTATGTGATCGGCGAGATACGCGCAGGGACGCGCGGCGTAGTCATCGCGTGACGAGTTCCCGGCCCGCGCGGATCGTCGTACTGATCTCGGGCCGAGGCGGCAATATGCGCGCGCTGGTGGAGCGCAGCCACGACCCTGCGATGGGCTTCGAGGTCGTCGCCGTGGTCGCGGACCAGCGGGGAGCCGGGGGCCTGGCAATCGCACGCGATCTCGGGGTGCCCACGCATGTCGTCGCCGCGGACCCATCGATCACCCGCGCCCGCTACGACGAGCAGCTCGCCGCCGCCATCGAGCCGTATGCACCCTCGCTGATCGTGCTCGCCGGCTTCATGCGCATTCTCTCGCGCGAGTTCGTGGCCCGCTACGCAGGACGCATCCTCAACATTCACCCGGCGTTGCTGCCCAAGTATCCGGGGCTGCATACTCATCAACGCGCGCTCGAAGCGCGCGACAAGGAGCACGGCGCCACAGTCCACTTCGTGACGGCAGAACTCGACGCGGGGCCCGCGGTGATTCAGGCGCGAGTCCGCGTCGAGCCCGAGGACGATGCGCAGAGTTTGGCGGCACGCGTGCAAGTGCTCGAGCATCGCATCTACCCGATGGCCGTGCGCTGGTATTGCGCCGGGAGGCTCCGCTACGGGGAGGGCCACGCGTGGCTCGATGGAGAGAAGCTCGCGGGTCCCATCATTTACAGCGGCGCCGAGGATCGATAAATGCGAAAACTAGCAATGGGCACGGGATGTCTCGCGGCGATGCTCTTAGGTCCGGCGCTCGCCGCCGATGGGCCATCGCCGCACGCGCACGCCGACCATGCGGGCGATTCGGACATCCAGCCGTTCTCTTCCCACTACGTCGCGGAGTGGAAGGATATCTCGGTGGGCGTGAGCGATCTGGAGCTCAGGCTGGACACGCAGCCGGGGCACTACGTCTACAAATGGACGACCAGCGCGCGGGGAATTTTCCGCCTGGTGTACTCCGACGACCTCGTCCAGGAGAGCTGGTTCTCCATCGTGGACGATCATGTGAAGCCCGACCGGTATCGCGGTCGACAAGGTTCCGGCTCCGTCAACTTCGATTTCGACTGGAACGCGGGGCATGCCACCGGGACCTCCGAAGGCAAGCCGATCGATATCACGCTCGAGCCGGATACCCAGGATCTCAACTCCATCCAGATCCAGGTCATGCTCGATCTCAAGAATGACAACTTGCCTGACACGTTCCATGTCATCGACAAGGATCAGATCAAGGGGTTTCTGTATGCGCGCGAGGGCACTGCGCAGCTCAAGACCGCGATCGGCACCTACGACACCGTCATCGTCACCAGCCGCCACACCGCCAACGACCGGCGGGTCTTACGCATGTGGTTCGCGCGCGACCTCGGCTGGGTGCCGGTACAGGCCGAGCGCACCAACGGCGGCAAGCTCGAGTTCGCGATGCGCATCAGGAGCCTGACACGCGAAGGAGAGCGGCTGAGCGCGCCGCCGTGACGTGGCGCGCCGCGCGGCGCCTTAGGTAGTCCGCATCAGGCGATGCGCCTCAGGCTTTCGGCAGAGTGACGCCGCGCTGGCCTTGGTATTTTCCGCCGCGGTCGCGGTAGGACGTCTCGCAGATCTCATCGGACTCGAAGAACAGCATCTGTGCGACGCCTTCGTTGGCGTAGATCTTGGCGGGGAGCGGCGTGGTGTTGGAGAACTCGAGGGTGACGTGGCCTTCCCACTCGGGTTCTAAAGGCGTTACGTTGACGATGATCCCGCAGCGCGCATACGTCGACTTGCCGACTGTAACAATTAAAACCGACCGCGGAATCCTGAAGTACTCAACCGTGCTCGCAAGCGCAAAGGAATTCGGCGGAATGATGCACACCGGCCCTTTGAAATCGACGAACGACTTCTCGTCGAAGTTCTTGGGATCGACGATGGTGGAATTGATGTTGGTGAAGATCTTGAATTCGTCCGCGCAGCGCACGTCGTAGCCGTAGCTCGATGTGCCGTACGAGATGATCTTGTGGCCATCCGCCACGCGCACCTGTTCCGGGGAGAAAGGATCGATCATGCCGTGTTCGGCGGCCATGCGCCGAATCCAGCGGTCTGCTTTGATACTCACGTCGCTTCGACCGTGATCTTCGGGAACACCGAGCTGTAGTCCTTGTTCAAGGTGGCGAGGCGCGCGGCGGCGCGGCGCGCCATTTTGAAATAAGCCTGCGCGCGTGCGCTCTGCGGAGCGGCGACGACGGTCGGGGATCCGCCGTCGGCCTCTTCGCGAATGCGGATGTCGAGCGGCAGCTCGCCGAGGAACTGCACCCCGTACTGCTGCGCCATGCGCGCTCCGCCGCCGCTGCCGAAAATGTGCTCGGCATGCCCGCAATTGCTGCACACATGCACGCTCATGTTCTCGACGACTCCGAGCACCCGAACCTCCACCTTCTCGAACATCTTGAGTCCCTTGCGTGCGTCCAGGAGCGCGATGTCCTGGGGCGTGGTGACGATGACCGCACCGCTCACCGGCACGCGCTGGGCGAGCGTCAACTGGATGTCGCCCGTACCCGGCGGCATGTCGACCACCAAGTAATCGAGCGCTCCCCAGTTTGTTTCGCCGAGCAACTGGGTCAACGCCTGCGTCACCATGGGCCCGCGCCAGGCCATGGGCTGCTCGGCATCGATCATGAATCCGATGGACATCACCTCGATGCCGTGGGCGCGCAACGGATTGATGTGTTTGCCGTCCGGAGTCTCGGGCTTGCGGCCTGCCACGCCCATCATGAGCGGCTGGCTGGGACCGTAAATGTCCGCATCCAGGAGCCCGACCCGGGCCCCCTGCGCCGCCCAGGCGAGTGCCAGATTGGCCGCGACGGTCGACTTGCCGACCCCGCCCTTGCCCGACGCCACGGCGATGACGTTCTTGACGCGGTCCAGGGGTTTGAGGGTGCGCTGTACGGCGTGCGCCGTGATCTGCGCCTCGAGCGCGAGCTCGATGCGCGCGCCGTCGAGGAGCGGCGCCAGATGCGCTTCCAGGGCGGGTTTGAGCTCCGCGGCATAATCGGCGCAGGGGAAACCGAATTTGAGCGTGACGTGGATCGCGTTGCGCTGCAAAGTGAGGGCAGAGATAGCCTTTGCCTCGGCAAGCGTCTGGCCGAGATAGGGATCTGTATACGCGCCGAGCCGCTCACGGAGAGGCGCCATGTCGTCGAAAGGGGTCATTTCGACATTCTATCGCAGGCGGACCCGCACGTGCGGTATGGCATAATTCCTCAAATTGAGAATCAAAGCCCCGTTAGGGGTCGTGGATACGGTGAGAATAGGGGATCTCGAGGGAGCGTAATTAAGGCCGAATGTCCGTGTTCGCCAACTATCGTGCCGATCGGCTGATTGCCGAGATCAAGTCGAGCGGCAATCCCGGCTCGCCACAGGCCCAGAAGGCCTTCCAGAAGCTGCTCGCCCTCGGCTCGAGCGCCATCGACCCGATCGTCGATGCGCTGAGCACCGCCGAGAAGCGCGAGGCGATCGGCTATGTCGAGATCCTGGCGAAGCTGATCGACGGCCGGACCCTGCCGCAGGTGCTGCGCGCCATGGCCGACGCCAACGGGCGGGCGACCTCCGGCATCGCCTGGGCGTTATCGTCCAGCCAACGCTACCCGGCGTCGGCGCTCCTCGATGCCCTGAGCAAGGAGGGCATGCCCAAACCCGCGATTCTCGACATCATCACCGCGCAGAAGGCCCGCTATTCGGTGCGCGATCTGCTGAACGCCGCCTACGCCCAGGAGCCTACCGAGCGCGCGGCCCTCTTCAAGATCATCGGTGAAATCGCCGATGAGTCCTCGATCGACGATCTCGTGTCGCGCATCGAGGGCAAAGACCCGGTGGCGCGGCTGCACATCATCCAGGTCCTCGGGCGCTTCAACACCCCTACCGTGCAGCAGGCGGTGCAGAAACAGCTCAAGGACAACAACAAGCTGGTGCGCTCCGCCGCGCTCTCTGCCCTCGCGCGCATGGACGGACCGTTCGACATGCCGCTCATCACCGGGATGCTGCGCGACGCCGAGATCGAAGTGCAGAACAAGGCCGTGGACGTGGTGGTCAAGGCCAATCATCCCGACACCGTCAAGTTCCTGGTCGACGTGCTCAAGGACGAAAACGAATACGCGCGGCGTGCCGCTGTCGAAGTGTTGAACGTCATCGGCAGCCCCAAGGACGTGAAGTACCTGCTGGAAGTGATCGCCGACAGCGATTGGTGGGTGCGTACGCGGGCAGCCGACGCGCTCGGGAAGATCGGCGGCCCGAAGGTGGTGGACGCCGTCCTCACCCTCATCAAAGACGAGAATCAGGACATCCGCCGGGCGGCCATCGAGATTCTGAATCAAACCAAGGACGAGCGCGCGATCGCGCAGCTGATCGAGGCCACCAAGGATCGCGACTGGTGGGTCAGCGAGCGTGCCGTGGATGCGCTCGCGGAAATCGGCAGCATCAAATCGCTCCCTCGGTTCGTCGAGATGTTGCAGGGCGAGCCGAAATCGCTGCCCACGGTGGTGCGGGCCATCGGCAAAATCGGCGACCAGAAGAGCATCGAGCACTTGATTCCGATGCTGCAGCGCCCCGAAAACGAGGTCAAGCTCGAGGCCATCGCGGCCATCGCGAAGCTCGTCGATGAACGGCGCGCGGACACCATCCGCATGCGGCTGCAGGCGCTCTCGACGGGCGGGGACGGCACCATCACCCAGGCCGTCGCGCGCGCCATGACGGAGATCGACAATCGTTTCTCGACGCAGAACATCGCGGTCAATCAGCGCGCCACGCAGATGCAAGAGCCGGCAAAGACGCTGCTGGTGGACAACCAGGAGATCGCGGCGGTCATCCGGGAAACCGAAGCCGCCCAGGCAGCAAGCGCCAAACTCGACATCACGACGTTGAAGCCCGGAGACATCATCGAGGGCCGCTACAAATTCATCGAGAAAATCGGCAAGGGCGCGTTCGGCACGGTGCTCCTCATGGAGGACACCGTCGTCGAGGAGCGCCTCATTCTCAAGTTCCTGAACGCGAACGTCTCCTCCGACGAGGAGATGATGAAGCGTTTCGTGCACGAATTGCGCTACAGCCGCAAAATCACGCACAAGAACGTCATCCGCATTTACGACTTCTTGTACATCCGCGGCAACTACGCCATCTCGATGGAGTACTTTCCCTCGCACACCCTCGGCGGGGAAATCATCAACGAGAAGCCCGTCGAGCTGAAGCGCGCGGTAAAATTCGGTATCGACATCGCGACCGGCATGCAGGTCGCGCATCAGGCCGGCATCGTGCACCGCGATTTGAAGCCCGCCAACGTGCTGATCGACAACGACAGCCTGCTGAAGATCGTGGACTTCGGTGTGGCCGCTGCCCAGACCCAGGCCGATACGCAGCTCACCAAAACGGGTTACGTGATCGGCTCGCCGAAGTACATGGCGCCCGAGCAGATCCTCGGCAAGAAAGTGGATGAGCGCGCGGACATCTACAGCCTGGGCGTCATCCTGTACGAGCTCTTCACGGGCGTGCCGCCCTACTCGCGCGGTGATCACATGTCCGTGATGTACCAGCACGTGCAGGGCAAGGCGCGCCCGCCCATCGAGATCAACAAATCCTTACCCGTCGAGCTCAACAACCTGGTCCTGAAGTGCATGGCCCTCGACAAGGGAAAGCGTGCGCAGTCGATGGACGAGCTGCGGCTCTCCCTGGAGAAGTTCCTCTAGCCGCTGTCCGCCTGTCGGTCAAGTGCGCCTAGACGTAGCTCACGATTATGGGTTTTGGCGGCCGTTCGGCGCGCCAATTACTCGAAAATCCAATCGCTTACGGGTACTCTGCCGCGTTATGGCAAGAATCGACGCGTTTCTCAAGCTGGCGGTGGCGCAAGGCTGCTCCGACCTTCACCTGGCAGTAGGCGTGCCTCCCATGCTGCGCATGTTCGGCGATCTCGTGCCGATCAAGTTCCGCGATCTCGGCGACGCCGAACTCGAAAGCTATGTCACGGAGGTTCTGAATCCGTCGCAGATCAAGGTGCTGCGCGATGGGAACGACCTCGATTTCTCCTACGTGTCGGCTGATGGCGCCCGCTTTCGCGTCAACGTGTACCGCAAGGAGACCGGTATCGGCGCCGCGTTTCGTGCCATTCCGACTACCATGCCGAGCATCGATCAGCTGGGACTCCCGCCGATCGTGCGCAAGCTCTGCGATTATCACCAGGGGATGATCCTGGTCACCGGCTCGACCGGCACGGGCAAGACCACGACGCTCGCCTCGATGATCGACTATCTGAATTCGACCCGCCCGGTCAACATCATCAGCCTCGAGGATCCGATCGAGTTCGTCCATCGCAGCAAGTCCGCCCAAGTGATCCAGCGTGAGCTCGGCACCCACCTGCCGACCTTCGCCGAGGGGGTACGCGCCGCGATGCGCGAGGATCCCGACGTCATTCTCGTCGGCGAAATGCGCGATGCGGAAACCATCTCGATGGCGATGACGGCTGCCGAGACCGGACATCTGGTGCTCGGCACGCTGCACACCACGAGCGCGACCAAGACCATCGACCGCATCGTTGACGCGCTGCCCACCGAGGAGCGCGAGCAGACCAAGAGCTTTCTCGCCTCGAGCCTCCTCGCCGTGATCACGCAGGTCCTGGTGAAGACGCCCGATCAACGCGGCCGCCGCGCGGTCTGCGAGGTCATGGTCGTCACCAAGGCCATCGGCAAACTGATCATGACCGATCAGGGGCACCAGATCCCGAGCCAGCTGCAGATGGGCAAGGAATACGGAATGCAGCTCATGGATATGGCGCTGCTCGCAGCCATCCAGGCCAAGGAGGTCGATCCCGAGCAAGCCTATGGTTACGCCGTCGACAAGCGGCAATTCCAGCGGTATGTGACCGACGCGAGCTCGGCCATTCCAATCGAATCCACCGGTTCCTGAGTCCTCTATGGCTGCCATCGATCCGTATCTCAATCAGGTAATCGAACGCGACGGGTCGGATCTGCATTTCCTCGCCGGCGACCCGGCGCGGGTGCGCCAGTACGGCGAGCTCAAGCCCCTCTCCAACGAACCGCTCAGCGCCGAGAAGGTGAAGGCGGCGCTCTACGAGATCATGCCCAAGCTCGCCCTCGAGCGCTTCGAGGCGAAGGACGGCACCGACTTCGCCTACAGCATGCCGGGCGTGGCGCGCTTCCGCGTCAATGTCATGCGGCAGCTGAATGGAATGGGCGGCGTGTTTCGCGTCATTCCCTCCAAGGCGCGCACCGCGGACGAGCTCAAGCTCCCCGACGCGGTCCGTAATCTCTGCAAGGTCAATAGCGGGCTGATCCTGGTCACCGGCAAGACGGGCTCGGGCAAGTCCACGACGCTCGCGGCCATGATCGATGACATCAACACGCGCGAGAAGGGCCATATTCTCACCATCGAGGATCCCATCGAATTCGTGCACACGCGCAAGAACTGCCTCATCAGTCAGCGCGAGATCGGAGTCCATTCGCCCTCCTTCTCGAGCGCCTTGCTGTCGGCGTTGCGCGAGGATCCGGACGTGATCCTGGTCGGCGAGTTGCGCGATCTGGAGACCATGAGCATCGCGGTCACCGCCGCCGAAACGGGAATTCTCGTGATGGGCACGCTGCACACGAACGGCGCCGCCGCCACGGTGGACCGTCTCGTCAACGCATTTCCGGCCGACAAGCAGCCTCACGTGCGCACCATGCTCTCCACCAGCCTGCGCGGCGTGGTGTCGCAGCAGCTGATCCCGAAGGCCGACAAGAAAGGCCGCGTGGCCGCGCTCGAGATCCTCATCAACACCCCGGCGATTGCCAACCTCATTCGCCAGGGCAAGATGGATCAGCTGGAAAACGGCATGCAGACCGGCAGCGCCTCGGGCATGCGCCTGATGGATGCGGCCATTCAAACGCTGCTCGATCAACGGCTCATCACGGGCGCCGACGCCTACAAGAAATCGATCAACAAGAGCCGATTCGAGCAATATCGCGAAGCGAGTTAGCTCGGGCGCCGACAGCGGCGTGTCATACCTGCGTGAATCGCCACCGCGAGGGCTGTAAACTGTCGCGATGGCCCGCAAACTCTTCGTCACGACCGCTCTACCCTACGCCAATGGCCCGTTCCACATCGGCCACATCATGGAGTACATCCAGGCCGACATCTGGGTGCGCTTCCAGCGCATGCAGGGAAATGAGGTTCTGTTCGTCGGCGCGGACGATGCGCACGGCGCGCCGATCATGCTCAAGGCGCAAGAGGAGGGGATCAGTCCGCAGGCCCTCGTTGCACGGATCGCGGCCGGCCGGCCCGAATACCTGCTCGGGTTTCACATCGGCTTCGATCACTGGTATTCGACGGATTCACCGGAGAACACCGAGCTTTCGCAGGATATCTATCAAAAACTGAAGAAAGCCGGTCTCATCTACGTCAAGCCGGTCGAGCAGTTCTATGATCCCGTCAAGGGCATGTTCCTGGCGGACCGCTACATCAAGGGCGAATGTCCCAACTGCCATACGAAGGATCAGTACGCCGATGCTTGCGAGGTCTGCAGCATCGTCAACTCGCCCGCCGATCTCATCAATCCTTACTCGACGCTGTCCGGCGCGAAGCCCGTACTAAAAACCTCCGACCATTTTTTCTTCAAGCTCTCTGATCCGAAGTGCGTCGAGTTCCTGGAGGCATGGCTCGAGACGCCGGACCGGCTGCAATCACAGGTGGTGAACAAGGCGCGCGAGTGGCTCACGGGCAAGGGTGACGAAGCGCTCGGAGACTGGGATATCTCGCGCGATGCGCCCTACTTCGGCATTCCGATTCCCGATGCGCCGGGAAAGTACTTCTACGTTTGGCTGGACGCACCGGTCGGCTATCTCGCCTCGCTGAAGAACTACTTCGCTACCGGCGGGGCGCGTGCGCAGGGTGAGACGCGCACGTTCGAGCAGTTCCTGGCGGCGCCCGACACCGAGCAGATTCATTTCATCGGCAAGGACATCATCTACTTCCACACGCTTTTCTGGCCGGCGATGCTCAAATTCGCGGGCGCTCCTTACAGAACGCCGAGCCACGTCTACGTGCACGGGTTCATCACCGTGTCGGGCGAGAAGATGTCGAAGTCCCGCGGAACCGGCATCAGCCCGCTGCGCTATCTCGAGCTCGGAATGAACGCCGAATGGCTGCGCTACTACCTCGCGGCGAAGTTGAATGGCGATGTCGAGGACATCGACTTCAATCCCGACGACTTCGTGGCACGCGTGAACAGCGATCTCATCGGCAAGTACGTCAATATCGCGAGCCGCTGCGCGGGATTTATTTCCAAGCGCTTTGCCGGGAAAATCGACCTCACGACGCCGCAGACGCCCTGCTGAGGAAGCTGCAGAGCAGTGAGCAATCCTGGGCGCCCATCGGGCGGCTGTACGCGAATCGCGAGTACGGGAAGCACTCCGAGTAAATTTCCAATCTGCTCGATCAGATCAATCAGTACATCGACGAGCACAAGCCGTGGGAGCTCGCAAAACTCCCGGCGAACGATGCGAAGCTCACCAGGTGTGCTCGACCGCTCTCGCCATGTTCTGGTACACGTCGATCCTGTTGAGTCCGTCCTGCCGGCAACCACGGTCAAGGTGCGCGAGTTCCTCAATCTCTCTCCAGAACAGATGAAATGGGAAGACGCATTTTCGGCGGGCCACGTCATCAACCCCTACTCGCATCTCATGACTCGCGTCGACCCGAAACAGCTCGATGCGCTGTTCGATGCGGGCAAGGACGCCGCACC
>CAWDFR010000001.1:0-45648 GCA_963801685.1 uncultured Gammaproteobacteria bacterium | reverse complement strand
ACAAAAAAATTCCGGGTTCGCGAGGACAGCCGCGTCGATCTGAAGAAATGGCCCACGCGCGTCGATCCGGTCTACAAGAGCGACGACGACTACCAGAAATTCTGAAGGATCACGTCAAGAAGCTGAGCTCGCAGCAGGAGCTGCTGTACGCCTCGAGCTCCTATGCGGTGCTCTTGATATTTCAAGCCATGGACGCGGCCGGCAAGGACGGCGTGATCTCGCACGTGATGTCCGGCGTCAATCCGCAAGGCTGCGACGTGTACAGCTTCAAGCACCCGAGCCCCACCGAGCTCAAGCACGACTTTCTATGGCGAACCACCCTCCCCCTTCCCGAGCGCGGCAAGATCGGCATCTTCAACCGCTCCTATTACGAGGAAGTGCTGATCGTGCGCGTGCACCCGGAGATTCTGCGCGCGGAGAACATACCGGACGCCGACGACGACAAGTCCATCTGGGACGAGCGCTATCACTCGATCCGCGGACTCGAGCGGCATCTCGACCGCAACGGCACCCGCATCATCAAGTTCTTCCTGCATCTGTCCAAGGAAGAGCAGCGCAAGCGCTTCCTCGCGCGCATCGACGACCCGGAGAAGAACTGGAAATTCAGCGAGGCGGACATCCAGGAGCGCGGGTACTGGAAGGAGTACACGAAGGCCTACGAGAAATGCCTCTCCGCGACCAGCACGAAGCATGCGCCCTGGTACGTCGTGCCCGCCGATGACAAGCTGAACGCTCGTCTCATCGTCTCCCACATTGTGCTCGAGACCTTCGCCGATCTGAAGCTCAAATATCCGGAATCGCCCGCCGAGCGCCGGCAGGAGCTCTTGAAGCTGCGCAAGCAGCTGGAGAAATGACCGGGCGCGGCGCGCCGCACGCCGGTCACGGTATTTGTTGCCGCAACCACGCCGCCTCAGGGCACGAGGACCGCGGCGCCCTCGAATCGGCCGGCGCGCAAGTCCGCGAGCGCCTCGTTCGCCCTGTCGAGGGGATACGGCGTGGTGCGCGTCGCGATGCCGATCTGCGGCGCCAACTTCAGAAAGTCGGTGCCGTCTTTTCGGGTGAGATTCGCCACGGAGAGAAGCTCGCGCTCCTCCCAGAGCAAGCGGTACGGCAACGCGGGAATGTCGCTCATGTGGATGCCCGCGCACACCACCCGGCCGCCCTTGCGTACGGCCTTGAGAGCGAGCGGCACCAGATCACCGACCGGAGCGAAGATGATGGCGGCATCGAGCGGCTCCGGCGGCGCATCCTCGGAGGCGCCCGCCCATACCGCACCGAGCGAGCGAGCGAACTCCTGCGTGCGCGCAGTCCCCGCGGCGAGTGAAGGCGAACACCGAGCGGCCTTGCCAACGCGCGACCTGCGCGAGTATGTGGGCCGCGGCCCCGAACCCGTAGAGGCCGAGGCGCAGCGCCTCGCCCGCGAGACCAGGGCCCGCCAGCCGATCAATCCCGCACACAGGAGCGGCGCCAGCGACGCATCGCTGCCCTGCTCGCCCAGCGGAAACGCGAACCTCGCGTCGGCGACCACGGCGGTGGCGTAGCCGCCGTCGCGCGTGTAGCCGGTGAACAGCGGCCGGTCGCACAGATTCTCGCGACCCATCAGGCAATAGGGACAGGTGCCGTCGGTAGATCCCAGCCAGCCGACGCCGACGCGCTGGCCGATCTCGAGGCCGCTGCACGTCGCGTCCCAGCGCGGCGACCCGTCCGACGATCTCGTGACCCGGCACGACGGGAAGGCTCGCACGGTCGAGCTCGCCGTCGACCACGTGCAGGTCCGTGCGGCACACGCCGCAGGCGTGCACGTCGATGCGGATCTCGTCTCGCCCGGGTCTGCGGTCGGGCAGCTCGACCGGGACGAGCGGGGTGTGCGGCTGCCGCAACTGCATCGCGCGCATCACGACATGCTGGGCGGTCCGGCGAGCGTCGTCAACGCGGCGGTGACCAGCAGGATCAGCCCCGCCACGAGCATCTCGGCGCGGATGGAGCGGCGCAAGCTGCGCACGGCGAGCGCATCGCCGGCGATGATGCGCGGCACGAGACGCAGCTTGTTCCACGCCGCCAGGGCGAGAAGGCACGCGACCAGCGCGATCTTCGCGCAAGCGAGGCGTCCGTAGCCGCTCGTCCACAACTCGGAGACGCTGCCGAGCAGGATCCAGAGAACTGCGGCGCCGGCCGCGAGCAACACGCCCACGACGGCCATCGCGATCCGGCCGAAGCGCGCCGCAACGGCGCCCAGCTCGCGCGGCTCGCGGCGGCGCGCCAGGATCGCCAGCGGCGCGAGCGCTCCAAGCCAGAAGGCGACCGCCAGCACGTGAATGCCCAACGAGCACGGGCGTGGCCGCCTGAGCCGCGGCGTGCGCATGTCCCACCCAGGCAAACGACGTCGCGGCCAGCGCGGCGCCCACGAGCGCGAGCCAGCCGGCCGCGGCCGTCGCGCGCAAGAGCGGGGATTGCGAGCAGCAACCCGCCGGCGCGCATCGCCGCCGCGCGGCCCTCCCCGCCGTGCCACACCATCGCGAGCAGTCGAGCATCGAGCATGCCCGCCGCATCCTCGCTCATGGAGGCCGCGGTGAGCAGCACGCGCGCCGCGCTCGCCGCGATGGCGACCGCGACGAGAATGCGCGAGGGGTCGCGCGATCGCGCAGCCGATCTGCAGGCTCGAGGAGCGAGCGGCTGTACGCGAGAAAAAATACGCCACCCGCGGCGCCCAGGGTGGCGGCGTAGAGCGCGGCCTTCACGAGCACCGCCGCGCCATCCCAGATGCCGACGTTCACTTAAGTCCTCGACACCCGGCGCGGGTGCGGTCAGTGTGCGCCCGTCACGACGAACGAGAACGTGCCCTTGACCACGTGACCGTCATCCACCGTGAGTGCGCTCCATTGCACGCGATACGTGGCCGGCGCGAGCGCCGGCAGCGCCACGGTCACCGTGGGCGCGGCCGCCGCGCCACGATCGAGCTCGATCGGAATGTCCTTGCCGTCGGCGGACAACTTCAGCACCCCGATCTGCACCGCCTCGTTGAACTGCAGCGTCAATTGCTTCGGCGCGGCGGCGAGTTGCTCGCCCGTCGCGGGTGCGGTGCTCAGCAATTTCGCATGCGCGAGCGCCGCGAGCGGCAGCAGGCCGCCCAGCGGCGATGCACGCCAGCCAATACCTTTCATCATGATCCACCCTCCGCTTGAGGCGCTAGCGCCGTGCGGGACGCAGTTCTCAAGCCTAGCCGAGAATGGAGCGCGTGCGCGTGTATTCTCGCCGGGCGAGTGCTATGTTTTGCGCACGGCCATGCGGTTCCATCGACTATCGAGACTCCTGCTCACGCTCCTCCTGGCGGCGTCGCTGCCGCTGCGAGTCTATGCGGCTCCCTGCGAGTCGCCGACCGCCCGCACCGCCCATCGCGGCACACACTGCGAGCATGGCTCGACGAGCGGTCACGGCGCCGCCTGCGACTGCTGCAGCGTAGCCCTCGCCGCGGCTCCCCCGAGCTGGGCGCCGCCGCACGATCCTGCTTCCGCCGTTCTCGCACGGCTCCTCGGTCACTCCCCCGTCCTCACCCTCGATCGACTCGACCGTCCGCCGCGCCTGTCGGCCTGACCCTCGAGCCGCCGCGCGCACCGCGCCCGGCATGTCGTTCGATTCCATGAGGATGTCCCATGAACATTCGTATTCCGTGCACGCGCGCAATCGCGACGTGCAGCGCGCTCTGCGAGCGCGCTCGCGCTCGCGGCTGCGCCCACTTTTCGCAGGACGGCGGTTTCGACGCCGTCGCCCGCACCGCCGAGCCGCGCATCGGACAGACCGCGCTCTGGAAGCGCACGCCCGAGGATCAGGCCGGGCGGAGCGCGATACCGCGCTTGCTCGCCCGGCCGCTGTCGGCGGACGACGCCGTACGGATCGCGATCCTCAATAACGGATCGCTCCAGGCCGCATTCGCCGAGCTCGGCATCGCGGAAGCCGACGTCGTGCAGTCCGGCAGGCTCCCGAATCCGCGCTTCACCGTGCGCCGCTCGAGCGCGCAGGGGCTGAACGACGTCGAGGAAACGGTGACCGTGAGCGTGCTCGCGCTGCTCACCGTGCCCTATGTTCACGGCATCGAGAAGCGCCGCTTCGCAGCGGTCCAGGCGAGCTGCGCCGCCGATATCGTGCAAGTGGCGGCGCGCGCGCGCCAAACCTACTTCGTCGCGCTCGCGGCCCGCGACACGGCGACTTATCGGCGCGAGGTCGAGGAAGCGGCCGAGACCGGAGCGGAGCTCGCGCGTCGCATGCGTCAGGCCGGCAACTGGAGCCCGCTCGATGAGGCGCGCGAGCGCAGCTTCCACGCCGAAGCCGCGCTCGAGCTCGAGCGCGCGCGGCTCGCCGAGTCCCTGGCGCGCGAGGACTTGATCGAGTCTCTCGGTGTCGACATCGAGCCCGACAAGCTGCAACTCGCCGAGCGCCTGCCGGACGTGCCGCCGTCGATCGAGGAGCCTGCGCTAATCGAGCGCACCGCCCTCGACGGCCGCATCGACCTGAAGGCGATGCGCGCGAATCTCGACGCGCTCGCCGCGGATCTGCACCTCACGCGCGCGACCCGGTTCGTGAACGTCCTCGACGCCGGGCCGACGCGCGTCCAGCAAGGGCCGAGCTCGGCCCCCTACGAGACCGGCTTCGAGGTGAGCCTCGAGGTGCCGATTTTCGACAGCGGAGCACCGCGGGTGCGCAAGGCCGAAGCGCGCTACGCCCAGGCGCTCGCGCGGTTCGGCCAGGCGGCGCTCGAGGCCCGCGCGGAGGTGCGCAAGGCCTACGCGCGCCTGCGCGCGGCGCACGACATCGCCCTGCGCCAGCGCGACGAGATGCTGCCGCTGCAGAGGTCCATCGCCGAAGCAGGATCGGCTGCGCTATGACGCCGGGCAGATCAGCGTCTTCGACCTGCTCGCCGACTCCCGCGCGCAGATTGCCGGCGTGAGCGACTACCTGCAGAGCGTGCGCGATTTCTGGATCGCCCGTTCATCGCTCGATGCGGCCCTTTCCGGCCCCGTGCCGCGGCTTTAGGAGATACTCATGGTGACACGACGACGTTTATTCACCGGCATCGCCGCGCTTGCCTCGGCGGCGGTAGGCAAGTCCGCGTTGGCGGCGCTTCCCGAGATCGTCTCGTCGACCGCGACGGACACCCGCAGCCCCTCTCGCGCCGCCCAACGGCCGGCCCTACCGGCCGGTGGCGACCCTCAACGGCTGGACGCTCCCCTGGCGGCATGCGCGACGGGGTGAAGGAATTTCATCTGGTGGCCGAGCCCGTGGTGCGCGAAATCGCGCCCGGCATGAAGGCCAATCTCTGGGGCTACAACGGCCAGTCGCCGGGACCCACCATCGAGGTCGTCGAGGGCGACCGGGTGCGCCTGTTCGTCACCAACCGCCTGCCGGAGGCCACCAGCATTCACTGGCACGGCCAGCGGCTGCCGAACGGCATGGACGGCGTATCGGGCCTCAATCAGCCGTCCATCAAGCCCGGGCAGACGTTCGTGTACGAGTTCCGCGCGCAGCGCGCGGGATCCTTCATGTATCACCCGCACGCGGATGAGACCACGCAGATGGCGATGGGCATGATGGGCTCCTGGGTGACTCATCCCGCCGATCCGGGTGCGATGCCCGTCGACCGCGACTACGTGCTTCTGCTCAATGCCTACGACATCGACCCGGGCAGCTTTACACCCCGGGTGAGCACCATGCTGGATTTCAATCTCTGGACCTTCAACAGTCGCGCGTTTCCCGGCGTCGATCCGATGGTGGCGCGGCAGGGCGAGCGTGTGCGCATCCGCATCGGCAATCTGACCATGACCAACCATCCGATGCATCTGCACGGGCACGAGTTCGTGGTCGCGGGCACCGGCGGCGGATGGGTTCCGGAAGGCGCGCGCTGGCCGGAAGTCACGGCGGACATCGCGGTCGGCCAGGTGCGCGCCATCGAATTCACCGCAGCGGCACCCGGCGACTGGGCATTTCATTGCCACAAGAGCCATCACACCATGAACGCCATGGGCCATCGTGTGCCGACCATGATCGGAGTCGATCAATCCGACCTCGAGCAGAAGATCGCCGCGCTCGTTCCGAACTACATGAGCGCCGGCGACATGCAGAACATGGACGGGAAGATGGCACTGCCCGACAACACGCTGCCCATGATGGGCGGCGCCGGTCCCTACGGCAGCATCGAGATGGGCGGGATGTTCACGGTGGTCAAGATTCGGCCGGACCTCGCCCCCGGCGATTACCGGGACCCGGGCTGGTATCGCCCGCCCCGCAACACGGTCGCCTATCTCTGGAAGGGTGAGCCTCCGCCCATCGACGCGCCGCCGTAGAATGGGCGCGCTGACTTTAGCGGCGCGCGGCCCGCTCCTCGCGCAGACGGTCGGTGGTGTAGATGAACAGGCTGTTGCCGAGAATGCTGATGAGCGAAAAGCGCCAGCGACGCGGGCAGCACCTCGAGCACCGTGTGCAGCCCCAGCCAGGTCACGGGCGCATCGAGCCAATGGGCGAGGGCCGCGCGCCAGCCCGTCAACCCGTCGGCGCCCGCGAAGTGCGCGAGCGCTGCGCGCATGCCGTCGTTCACGCCGACGTGCGTCCACTCGCCGTTCTCGAACCAGCGGTAGACCTGAAACCCGACGAGGCGCGAGGAATGCCATGAGATAGCCGTATCCCACGATCGCGCCGAGCACGCTGCCCACCCGCAGGGCGGCCACGCCAGGCGGCTTCGCGGCCGCTCATGGCGTCGCTCCGGCGCTCGGACAAGCTTTGACTTCCAACCGCTGGATATGTCCCGTCTCGCTCTGCAGATCGCTCGGCTTCAGCACGCTGTCCGTGGGCTTCAGATCGATGTCGATCCAGTACACATCGCCGGTGCGCTTGCGATCGGCGATGCCCGGATTGAATCCGAGGGCCTGTGCCTGCGCGACCCGCGTTTGCGCGCGCTTCTGATCGGCGTAGAGCCCGAGCGATATCACCGAGCTCTCGCTCGGACCCGGCATCTCCAGCGCATCCTCGATGCCGGCGGCCTTGAGCTTGCTCAGCATCTGCTCGCTCGATTGGGAGGGCGGAATCGGCAGATAGACCCACACGCCCGCCCAGACCTCGCCCTCGGCGACCCGTTGCCGCGGATCGTAGCCGCCGCTGCGCAAGGTGCTCGCGGCATGCGCGGTCTCGGACACGTCGCGGAACGGCCCGACGCTGATGCAGCGCTTCACGTTCGTGAGCAGCGCCGCCGCCGATCCCGCGCTCGGCGCAGCGCCGCGCGGCGTGGCGACGCCCGGCTGAGCGGCGTCGCCGCCGCCGGCGCCGACGATCCCGGCAGCGCCCGTGGGATCATCCGCGGCCGGTGGCGGCGCACCGCCGCTGCGACGCGGGGACCTCGGAGGTGAGCTTGAGGGTCGTGGCGGGCGCCTCGGGGACTGCCTCCAGCGGATGCGCGATACCGCGCGTCCACAGGAAATAGCCCACGTTGGCGAGCGCCAGAACCACCACGATGCTCTTCAACAAGGTCACGCCTCACCCGCGAATCAAACGCAAGCTCGCCTCGCCGGACACTGAATTTATCGACATTGCCGCCGTGCTCGAGCAGCAATCCCCCGTCCTCGTCCACGCCGCGCGCGATACCCTCCACGGCGCCCTGCGCCGAGAAGCACTCGCGCCGGACGGCCCCGCAGCGCATCGAGCGAGCGCCATTCGTCCCGGAACGCCGCGAAACCGTGGCGCTCGAACAGCGGCAGCATACTCAAAAGCTCCTCCAAGAGCGCCGCCGCGAGAGCGTTGCGCGAGAGGGGCGACGGGACATGCCGTCGTCGAGAGCGGCGAGCCCGAGTCCGCCCGCCCCGATCTGGCGCCGCGACTCGTCGGAGAGATGCAGATTGAGCCCGATGCCGACGACGACGTGCGCCGTGCCGCCGCCGCATCCTTGGTCTCGACCAGGACACCGCCGATTTTTCGGTCCTCGAACCAGACATCGTTCGGCCACTTCAGACGGATGCCCCGCGCGCCGAGTCCGCCGAGCGCGCGGCAGACGGCCACGCCCACGGCCAGGCTCAAGGTCGAATCGACGCGCGCGGCATCGCGAAATGTCCAGCCGAGCGACAGCGCGAGGCTCGCGCCGAAGGGCGATATCCAGCGCCGCCCCTGCCGTCCCCGGCCCGCGTGCTGCAGCTCCGCGAGCGCGGCGTCGGCGAAGCCCGCGGGCGGCCCCGGGCGTCCGAGCAGCCGCGTATTGGTGGAATCGACCTCGAACAGCACCTCCAGCCGGTGCAGCCGGTCCGTCGGCCTCTGCGCGCAGGGCCGCACGGATCGCATCGGCATCGAGAAGCTCGAGGCGCTGCCCCTCCTTGAGCCGGAAGCCCCGCGGCGAGGCGGCGATGTCGATGCCGAGTGCCCGCAGCTGCTCGATACCGGCAGCGATCTCGGACTCCGGCGGCGTCGAGCGCATCGCGCGAGCCAGCTGCCCGAGCGCGGCTCGTCCGTCGCGAGCAACGCGAGCAGCGGGCGCCGCAGGTCTACGCCGTGCGGGAGCGGAACAGCCATAGCCGTTGCACGCGATGCTCGTTGCCGGCGCGCATGCGCGCGATGTTCCCGCGATGGGTGAAGACCACGAAGAGCTCGATCGCCACACGAAAAGCACAGCAGAGCCGTGTTGCCCGGCTCCAGGAAGTACACGAAAACGATGAGCGCGGCGCCCGCGAGCATGCTCGCGAGACCCACGTATCCGGTGAGCACGAGCACGACGAACCAGCTTGCCGAGGACGGGCAGCAGCAGCCGCGGATCGAGCGCACCGACGACGCCGATCATGGTCGCGACGCCCTTGCCGCCGCGAAAGCCGAACCACACCGGATACACGTGGCCGACGATCACGGCGAAGCCGCAGGCGAGCGTCAGCCACGCGCGCGGGATCTCCGGATCGAGCGCGACGCCCGGCAACGACGCGTGCGGCAAATACAGCACCGCGAGCACGCCTTTGCCGATGTCTATGACGAGGACCGACAAAGCGAAGAGCTTGCCTTGCGTGCGCAACGCGTTCGTGGCGCCGGCATTGCCGCTGCCGGCGCGGCGGATGTCGACGCCGCGCAGCCGCCCGAGCACGAGACTGCCGAGCAGTGCACCCAGCAGATAGGCGAGGAGCGTCTTGACCGAGAGTTCCAGCATGCCGCGATTATGACATCAGGGCGCACGGCCAGTGGCGCGGCTAGCGGCGCGGCGGCAGATGCACCTCGGCGAGCATGCAGCGCACGCCGCCGCCGCCGAAACGCTCGATGACGGGAATCTCGGCCGCCAGCACGTTGCCGTGCTTTTCGAGGCTGCGCCGCTGACGCGCATCGAGACACGCCCAAGCCGTGGTGGACAGAGCGATCACGCTCGAGCCGGGCGGCGCGAGCTCGAGCACGTTGCCCGCGAAAGCCTGCATCTGCGCGAGGGAAATCTCGACGATTTCCCGGCCGCCGCGCCGAGAGTCTCACGCACCGCGTCGCGGGAGCGTTTCTCGGCGATCGATTCGGCGCATATCACGGCGAAGCCGGCGCCGATGGCCATCATCACGTTGGTGTGATACACGGGCCTGCCCGCGGCGTCGACGGACTCGAACGTCACCAGGTCGTAGTCGAGCTGCTGCGCGAACTCGCCCAGCGCATCGAGATCGGTGCGCGGAGAGATGTTCGCGTAGGCGACGTGCCGCGGACGATCGAGCACGAGGCTGCCGGTGCCCTCGAGGTATTGACCGAGCTCCTCGCGGTGGCACAGATCGACCGTGCGCGTGATGCGAAAGCCCAACGGCCGCGATTTCGGCGAGCACCTCGTCGCGGCGCTCCAGACGCCGGTTGGGCGCCATCATCGGATAGAGCACCACCGTGCCGTCGTGATGAAAGCTCACCCAGTTGTTCGGGAAAATCGCATCCGGCTTCACCGGGTGCGCCGTATCGTGCGACCACGACGACTTGCACACCCGCCCGCGCGAGCTGCTCGGCCAATGCGTCGAACTCGCGCAGCGCCGCCTCGTGCACGCCCTCCCCGTAGGCAGACGCGCTCGTCCCGAGTGCGCTCGTCTCGAGCGTGCTCTTTTGGAACACGTTGCTCGCGGCCGTCTGCGGATTGAATCCGAACCGGGCCGGCCGCACCATCAGCACGGCCGCTGCGCTCTGCGGTTCCTTGTGGGGCGCGGATTCGAGCATCGAGCTAGACTATATCCTACGCGCGCGAGCGCAACGAAGAAGACAAGGGACCTGAATTTGCCGGTCGACATGCAAAAACTCGTGCTTGCGACGCTGCTGACCGCGGCTTCGAGCCTCCCCGCCCAGGGCGCGAACACGCGCCCCGAGGAGCCGAGCACCCAGAAGGCCGCCGGCGGTTATCCATTCAGCTTCGATACGCTCCTCGAGCAAGCCAAGCGGCTGGCGGCGAAGCCCTACGCTCCGCAACGCAGCACCCTGCCCGCGGGGCTCGACAAACTCAGCCCGGAGCAATACCGCAGCATCCACTTCAATCGCGACGCGGCGATCTGGCGTAATGAGAACCTGCCCTTCCGGGTGGAGCTCTTGCGGACGACCTTCAACCAGCAGGCCCCGCCGGTGACCGTTTCGACGGTCGAGGGCGACACCGCACACGACCTCGTCGCCACCCCGGCCATGTTCGAGATGGCGCCCTCGCTCCCGCAGCTCGGCAAGGTCTCGCTGCCGCTGTCGGGGTTTCGTCTCGTCACGCAGATCAACTCGAAGAAGATCTGGGACGAGTTCCTGGTATTTCAGGGCGCGAGCTATTTTCGCGGCGTCGCGAAGGGTCTGCTGTACGGCCTGTCGGCGCGCGGACTCGCCATCAATACCGCGGAGCCCGCCGGCGAGGAATTCCCCGCGTTCACGCATTTCTGGGTCGAGCAGCCGGCGCCGCGCGCAACCTCGATCGTGATCGATGCGCTTCTCGAGAGCGAATCCATCACGGGCGCCTACCGCTTCACCGTGCAGCCGGGCGTCGAAACCGTGATGGACGTGACGTGCACGTTGTTCCCGCGCATCCGATCTGCGCGTGGTCGGAATCGCGCCCCTCACCTCCATGTTTCTGTTCGACGAGACCAACCGCGGCCGCCTCGACGACTACCGCCCCGAGGTGCACGACTCCGACGGTCTGCAGATCACCTCGAGCACCGGCGAGCACATCTTCCGCCAGCTCGCCAACCCCACCAAACTGCAGGTCTCGACGTTCACCACCCGGCCGCCGCAGGGATTCGGGCTGGTGCAGCGCTCGCGCGATTCAGAGCGATTTTGAGGATTTCGAGGACGCGTACGAGCGGCGGCCGAGCGCCTGGATCGAGCCGAAGGGTGACTGGGGTCCCGGCGCGGTCGAGCTCGTCGAGATCCCCTCGGGCCGCGAGAGCAACGACAACATCGTGGCCTTCTGGCGTCCGTCGCAAGGTCTCGCCGCGGGGCATCCCGCGGAGTTTGCCTACCGCCTGAGCTGGCTGGCCGAGCCCGCGATGCCGAAGGGTCTGGGCGAGGTCGTGGCCACCCGCTCGGGAGCGAGCCTCGACGGCAAGCGGCGCGTGTTCGTCCTCGACATCGTCGGCGCGGGCGAGAAGACCAACGGCCTCACGGTCGACTTGTCCGCCTCCGCAGGCAAGATCTCGAACGCCGCCCTGACGTCGAACACCGCGCTGCACGGCCTGCGCGCGAGCTTCGAGATCGACCCGAACAATGCGGACCTCATCGAGTTGCGGTTGCGAATCATGCGCGGCGATCAGCCGGTCAGCGAGACCTGGCTGTACCGATGGACGCCGCCTTGAGCTCGGCGGTGCGCATTGCGGCTGCCGAAAGCTCGGGAGGCATGCCCGCCGAGGCCCGACTCGGCATGCCCTCGCAGGATCTCGACTATGCGCCGCCGCGTCTTCCGACGGGTGCCACCGGCTCCGCGGTCTGGTTCGCGCGCATCATCCTCATCGCAACGTGAGTCTCGGCATTACGATCTACGGCGTCTATCAGATGCTGCAGGTCGTGCGCTTCGCGAGCATGACGTTCTTGCAGGGCCTGATGATCTTCTTCTTCGGCGTGTCGCTCGCATGGATCGCATTTTCCGCCGGCTCGGTGATCGCCGGCGCCTCCAAGCGCCGCGATCCCCGGCCCGACCGGCGGCGGGCGGCCCTGCGCCGGCGACACGCCGCCCGGGTTGGGCGAGACGCTCACCGCGCTGGTCATGCCGATCTACAACGAGGATCCCACGCGCACCACGGCGGCGCTGCAGGCCATGGGCGAGGCGCTGCAGAAGACCGGCTCGAGCCGCGCTTTCGAGATCGTCGTGCTTTCCGACTCGACCGACGCCGATGCCTGGATCCGCGAGACCGCGGCCGTCGAGCGGCTGCGCCGCGCGCTCGCCGGCATCAGTGCCCGTCTGGTACCGGCGACGGTGGCGCAACGTCGCGCGCAAGTCGGGCAACATCGAGGATTTCGTCACGCGCTGGGGCGGGCGCTACGATCACATGATCGTGCTCGATGCCGACAGCCTGATCGACGCGGCGACCCTGACTCGGCTCGCGCAGATGATGCATGCCGATCCGGGCCTCGGCATCCTGCAGACCGCTCCGCAGCTCATCGGTGCCCGCACACTGTTCGGCCGGCTGCAGCAGTTCGCGGCCTGCGCTTACGGACCCGTCATCTCGCGCGGCTTGGCGGCCTGGTCCGGCGACAGCGGAAATTACTGGGGTCACAACGCCATCATCCGCGTGCAGGCCTTCGCTCAGAGCTGCGGGCTGCCGGAGCTCGAAGGCCGCAAGCCCTTCGGCGGCCACGTGCTGTCGCACGACTTCGTCGAGGCGGCGTTGATGCGCCGCGCCGGCTGGAAGGTGCGCATGACCACCGACTGCGGCGGATCCTGGGAAGAGTCCCCGCCCTCGCTCATCGACGTCGCCGTGCGCGACCGCCGCTGGGCGCAGGGCAATCTGCAGCATACGAAAATCATCGGCGCGAGCGGCTTCAGCTTTCCGAGCCGGCTGCACCTCGGCATCGGCATCATGAGCTATCTGTCCTCGCCGCTCTGGCTGGTGATGCTGTGCATCGGATTCGCGCTCGCGGTGCAGTCGCACCTCATCCGGCCCGAGTATTTCAATCACGACTTCCAGATGTTTCCGACCTGGCCGCGGTTCAACGTCGAGCTGATGATGGCGCTGTTCTGGTTCAGCATGGTCATCTTGCTCGTGCCGAAATTCCTCGGCCTGTTGCGCGCGCTCCTGTCGAGGCGCTCTGCGCCGCGGCGGTGGCGGCGTCATCGGCCTGTGCGCGAGCTTTCTGCTGGAGATCGTGCTGTCGGCACTGTATGCGCCGGTGATGATGCTCAGTCAGAGCCGCCACGTCTTTGAGATTCTCATGGGACGCGACTCGGGCTGGAATCCGCAGCGCCGCGACGGCGGCGGCACCAGCTGGCGCGAGGCCTGGCACTACCACATGCGCGACACGCTGATCGCCGCCATGACCGGCGTTATCCTGTGGTTTCTCTCGCCCCCGCTCCTCGCCTGGGTATCGCCCGCGCTGCTGGGATTGCTGCTCGCCATTCCATTGTCGCGCGCCAGCGGCTCGCGCACCCTCGGCAGCGCGCTGTCCAAGCTCGGCTTCTTGCGCATCCCCGCGGAAGTCGACGTGCCGGCTCTGGTGAGGCGCCGCGCCGAGCTGGTCGCTGAGGCGCGCGCGTTGCCCGAGGACGGCCTGCGGTATCTCGCGCGCAACCGCGAAGCGCGGCTCGCGCACGTCGCGGGCAACCTGCCGCGTCCGCCCGACCCGCCGGGCCGACCCGATCCCAATGCGTTCACGGCGCGGCAGAAATTGCTGGACGCGCATTCGCTCGACCAGGCCCTCGAGTGGCTCACACGCGTCGAGCGGGTCGAGGTGGCGGGCAGCGAGCAGCTTCTCAACCAACTCTCTCTCCTGCCCGACGCGCAGCGCTGCTTCATATGAGACGAAACTTGCAACCAAAAAAGCCGCACCTACGCCTGAAGGACCGCCATCACATGACCGACCGACGCGCCGCAATCAAGAAATTAGCCATGGGACTCGCAGGCGGAAGACTCGCCTACGGCTCCAGCTTCGCTGCGCGCGCCGCTCAACCTGCTCCTCCGGCCCCGCCGGCCGCCTGGGCTCTGGTTCCATCGCCCCGGGCGCGCAGCAGCCCTTCGATTTCGCGTGGCTGAAGGGCCAGGCGCATTGGCTCGCGAGCAACGGCTTCCAACCCTCCAAGGACGTGCTGCCTCCCGCCATGGGCAAGCTCGGCTACAACGAGTACCAGTCCATTCGCTTTCGCAGCGATCACGCGTTGTGGGCGGATGCGGGCCTCGAGTTTCGCGTGCAGTTCTTCCACCTCGGGCGCAACTTCACCGAGCCGGTGCACATGTACGAGGTCATCGACGGTCAAGCCCACGAGATCCTCTACGATCCCGCGATGTTCGAGTGGGACAAGAGCGGCCTCGACCCGTCCGTCATGAAGGATCGCGCAGGGTTTGCGGGTTTTCGTGTGCAATTCGTCACCGACTGGCGCGACGATGTGGCGGCATTCCTCGGCGCGAGCTATTTCCGCGCGGTCGGCGGCGATACGCGGCAATACGGCCTGTCCGCGCGCGCCCTCGCGGTCGATACGGCGTTTCCGCGGCCGGAGGAGTTTCCGCGCTTCACGTCATTCTGGTTCGAGCGCCCGGCCAAGGAGGCCGGCACATTGACGCTGTACGGCTTACTCGACTCGCCGAGCGTGGCCGGGGCGGTCCGGTTTCTGATCACACCCGGCGGCACCCAGATCATGAGCATCGACACCGCGTTCTATCCGCGCAAGCCCATCGAGCGTATCGGCATCGCGCCGCTCACCAGCATGTTCTTCTACGGCGAGAACGACCGTCGCATCGCGAACGATTGGCGTCCCGAGATCCACGACTCGGACGGGCTGTCGATGTGGACCGGCGCGGGCGAGTGGATCTGGCGTCCGCTGCTCAACCCTGCGCAACTGCATCTCAATTCTTATTTCGACGACAATCCGCGCGGCTTCGGACTCCTGCAGCGCGACCGCAATTTCGATCACTATCAGGACGACGGCGTGTACTACGACCGCCGCCCGAGCCTGTGGGTCGAGCCGCGACCCGGCCCGAACGGCGGCTGGGGCAAGGGCGCCGTGCAGCTGGTCGAGATACCGACCGTGGACGAGACCTTCGACAACATCGTGGTGTTCTGGAATCCCGCCGACAAACCGAAGCCGGGGCAGGAGCTCTTGTTCAGCTACCGGCTGTACTGGGGCGAGAAAATGCCTTACGCCTCACCGCTCGGCCAAACGGTCGCGACCCGCACCGGCATCGGCGGCACCGTCGGGGTGAAACGTCAATATTACTCCTGGCATTTTGCGGTCGATTTCGTGGGCGGCGAGCTCGGTGCGCTGCCAAAGGATTCGCCTGTGGAGGCCGTGATCACCGCTTCGCGCGGCACCACCGAACACGTCACGGCGCACTTCGTTCCGGAGCTCGGCGGCTACCGGGCGCTGTTCGACATCCGGCCGACGGATGATTCCGTCGAGCCCGTCGATTTGCGGATGTACTTGCGCATCGAAGGCAGGCCGCTGACCGAGACCTGGATCTATCAGTGGACGCCGCCGTCCGCGAAGGAGCGCAAGCTCGCGATTCAGTGACGGTCAACTTCGCTTGGGGCGCCCCAGGGTCGGCAGGCGCTGGGTATCGCCGGTCGGACGGCGCAGCGCCGCCTCGCGCTTCAGGAATGCTTGTGCGCCGCGCGGGTCGAGCACGGCGGCGCGCTGTACGCCGAGCTGATGCTTGAGCAGCGGCAAGAGGGCGCTCTGCGACCCGCCCTCTTCCGAGGTGCCGAGCAAGGATCGGCAATACAAATCGAAGTACTCGCTGTAAAGCTCCTCGTAGCGCTGCATCGGGTCGATGAAGGCCGGATCGCCCACCACGTCCGCGCCGAGATGATCCGTGCAGATGAAAGCTCAGGGCCTTGCGCAGATACTCGCCGTGCTCGGAGATCATCGCCGCCTCGAAGCTGCGCCCGGGACGAAAATGCGCGATCAGGCGCACCCGCTGCTCGCCGCGCACCTCCGCCCGGCGCAGCTGCTGAAACAGCGCCTTGCCGTGCAGCAATCGTAACGTGGTCTGCTTCAGCTCATCGATTTGCAAGCGCGCATTGCAGCCCGCGATCCGGCGCATCAGATCCGAATGCGCACGCTCCCACTGTTCCCAGCTCGTCGCGCTTTCCATGACGCGGCGGGCGATGAGCTGTTCGCTGTTTTCGCCGTATTTGAGCACTGCTTCGACGCGGTCCGTCGATAAGCGCATCAAGCGCGCGTGACTCATTGGACGAATCATGCTTCCCTCCCGCCGCCCACACTCGTGTAAGCGGACGCCGGAGTCAACGGCGTTGCCAACGGCCGACAGGGATGCTGCAACGCGCGGATGCCCGCAGCAGTCGTGCGGCTATGCACGAATCACGCGCTCGTAGGCCTGCTAACCGGCCCTCAGTAGTGGCGAGTCAGGAGCCAGTTCGAGAGCGAGCGGAGCGGTGCGGCGTGCTCGCCGAACGGCAGCAGCGCATCGAGCGCTTGGTTGGTGCAGCAGGTGCACGCGCTCCTGCGAGGCCGGGATGCCGATGACCGTCGGATGAGTGGGCTTGGCGTGCTCGCGATCCGCGCCCGTCGGCTTCCCGAGCGTGGACACATCGCCCAACAGATCGAGCAGATCATCCTGGATCTGAAAGGCGAGGCCGATGGCGGCTGCGAAACGCGTCAAGGCGGCATAGTGCGCAGCGGGCAGATCCGGGGCGCAGGTGGCCGCCATGAGCACACTCGCCCGAATGACCGCACCGGTCTTGCGCGCGTGCATGTCCTCGACTTGCGCAATGTCGAGCTGCTTGCCTTGCACCTCGAGATCGATCGCCTGGCCACCCGCCATGCCGAACGTACCGCTCGCCTCGCTCAACAGATCGATCAAGCGCAGGCGCACCGCCGGCGAGGCCGGGAGCGCCGGATCGCGCGCGAGAATCTGAAATGCGAGGGGTTGCAGCGCGTCCCCGACCAGGATCGCCGTGGCCTCGTCGTAGGCCTTGTGGCAGGTCGGCCGTCCGCGGCGCAGATCGTCGTCGTCCATGGCCGGGAGGTCATCGTGCACCAGCGAGTACACGTGAATCAGCTCGACGGCGCAAGCAGCCGCCTCGACTTGATCCTCGTTGAGTCCCAGCGTGCGCGCGGTGGCGAACAGCAGCGCGGGCCTGATGCGTTTGCCGCCCCCGAGCACGCTGTAACGCATCGCCTGGTGCAGGCGCTCCGGGACTTGCTCGGGCGCAGGGAGACGCTTGTCGAGCGCGCGCTCCATGCGCGACTGCCAGACTCTTGAGCTCCGCCTCGAAGTCCAACTCCTCGCCGGCCCGGCGATTTGCTTGGCTCACCCGGTCTCTCCGGCCGCTGCGGCGAGCGACCTCAGCGGGTCGCCGCCACTCCGGTGGAATCCTCGGACTCGCGGTTCAGGCGCTTGATCTCGCTCACCGGGATGGCCGCGACCGTCGGATGGGCGGTGCCTTCCGCATAACGGATGGGGAGCTCCGGCGCCATCGGACCGGCCAGCTTGGGGCCCCGGAGCGACGTCATGAAGGCCTTCAGCGGATGGCTGAACGCGTCGTTGACGGCCGTGCCCTCGAAGCCGCAATGCGCCATGCAGTTGTCGCACCGCGGATTCTTGCCGACGCCGTAGCGCTCCCATTCGGTGTCATCGATGAGCGACTTGTAGCTCGGAGCGTAGCCTTCGTCGGTCAGCAGGTAGCAGGGCCGCTGCCAGCCGAACACGTTGTAGGTCGGATTGCTCCACGGCGTGCACTGATAGGTCTGGTTGCCGGCGAGGAAGTCCAGGAACAGGCTCGAGTGATTGAACGACCACGACTTGCTCGACGGCCGCGCGCCGCGCTTGAAGATCTCGCGGAACAGCTGCTTGCTTGCATGCCGGCCGAGGAATACGTCCTGCCGCGGCGCGTGATGGTAGCTGTAACCGGGCGACACCGTGATGCCTTCGATGCCGAGACCCATCGCCGTGTCGAAGAAATCGGCCACCCCATCCGGATCCTCGCCGTTGAACAGCGTGCAATTGATGGTGACGCGAAAGCCCTTGCTGCGCGCGAGCTGGATCGCGGCGACCGCCTTGTCGTACACGCCCTCCTGGCACACGGATTCGTCGTGCCGCTCGCGATTACCGTCGAGGTGAATCGAGAACGTCAGGTACGGAGAGGGCTGGTACTCGTCGATGTGCTTCGCGAGCAGGATCGCATTGGTGCACAGGTATACGAACTTCTTGCGCGCGACGATGCCGGCGACGATCTGCGGCATCTCCTTGTGGATCAACGGCTCGCCGCCGGGAATGGAGACCATCGGCGCGCCGCACTCGTCGACCGCGCTGCAGCGCATCCTCGACGCTCACGCGCTTTTGCAGGATCTCCTTCGGGTAGTCGATCTTGCCGCATCCCGCGCAGGCGAGATTGCACTGGAACAAGGGTTCCAGCATGAGCACCAGGGGGTAGCGCTTTACGCCACGAAGCTTCTGCCCGGCCAGGTATTTGGCCACCCGATAAACTTGCAAGAGAGGAATTGCCATGCTCTATGTTACCGCGACGCGGGTATTCGGCGCGACATTAAGATTGCCTCATCTAGCCGTCAAGGCGAGCACGGCCGAGCGGTGGTCCCGCCAGATCCGGGTCCATTCCAGCACGAACCAGGGGGTATAGCGGCAGCCGTCAACCAAACCCGACATCTCGCGTTGTAGGACATCCACGGACATCCAGCGCCAGTCGTGGATTTCCTGGCGATTGACCTGCACGGGAGCATCGCAGCGGCCGATGAACACCGAGCACAGCTCATGCTCGGCGCCGGTCTCGTCGAATTGCGCGTGGTACTGAAATTTGAACAAAAATTCGAGGGTGCAGCCTATTCCGAGCTCTTCGTACAAGCGCCGCCGCGTCGCAGCCTCCATACTTTCCATGGAGCGCGGGTGGCTGCAGCAACTGTTGGACCAGTAAAGGGGCCAGAGGCGCTTGCTGGGCGCACGTTGCTGCACGAGCAGCTCGCCGCGTCCGTTAAAAATCAGCAACGAGAATGCGCGATGCAGGACGCCGCGGCCTTCGTGGCACGCTTCCTTGCTCAAATGGCCGAGTCGACGGTCGGCTTCGTCGACCAGGATCAAGGCATCCGAATCTGCCATAATGTCCGCACAATCGAGACGATTAACGTGCCTAAGCTCATCCATATCGACAACCCGACCGGCTTGCTGACGCCGACTACAAGCCCGGATGATAGCTGCTTGCGAAACTTTCGCGCCAGCGCCAGGGTTTGCTGAATCCTGGAGTTCCTGAATGATCATGACGACGCAAGCATGGATGTACTGGTGCGGCATCGCCGTCACCGCGAGCGCCGCAGTGTATACAGTTGCCGCCGCGATCGCGGTGCGCGTCAAGCTCCGGAGCGAGTACAGCGTGCGCCCCGGCGAGGCTCCCGCCGTGACGATTTTGAAGCCTTTGTGCGGCGATGAGCACGAGCTGTACGAGTGCCTGCGGTCGTTCTGCGATCAGGACTATCCAAAGTTTCAAATCGTGTTCGGCGTGGCCGACGGCGCCGATCCCGCCGCCGAGGTGGTGAGCCGGCTGCAGCGCGAGTTTCCGCGGCTCGACTTGAAGCTCGTGGTTGACCGGCGTCAGCACGGCAGCAGCCGCAAGGTCAGCAACCTCATGAACATGATGCCGCTTGCGCGACACGACTTTCTGGTCATTTCGGACAGCGACGTGCGTGTGCCGCGCAATTATCTGTCGAGGATCGTGCCGCCTCTGCTCGATCCGGACGTCGGCATCGTCACCTGTCCCTATCGCGGCGTGCCGCGCAGCGGCTTGTGGTCTCTGCTCGGCTCGATGTTCATCAACGACTGGTTCATTCCCTCGGTGCGCGTCGCGGCTCTGTCCGGATCACGTGCATTCGCGTTCGGGGTCACCATCGCGTTGCGCCGACAAGTGCTCGCGAGCATCGGCGGGTTCGGCGCAATCGCGAATCAGCTCGCAGACGATTATCGCTTGGGCCAGCTCACCCGGGCGCGCGGCTTGCGCACGGTACTGTCCGCCGTGGTGGTCGACACGTGCGTCGATGAGCCTAGCTTCGGCGGCCTGGTGCGCCACGAGTTGCGCTGGCTCCGCACCATCCGCACGGTGCGTCCGTTCGGCTATGGGCTGTCGTTCATCACGTTCAGCGTGCCCGTCGCCTGGCTCGGTTGCGCGATCTCGCGCGGCGCGTGGCCCGCGATCGTGCTGCTTGCCGTCACCGCCCTCGGCAGGATCGTGCTGCATCTTCGCGTGCGCAGCACCGCCTCGGGCATCGCGCGCGATTTCGCGGTGCTGCCTCTGCGCGAGGCGCTGAGCCTCTTGCTATGGGCTTGGGGATTCGTCACCCGTCGAGTGCATTGGCGCGATGATCGCTTGAGCGTGACCAGCGACGGCTCGGTGCAGCCGGTGGTGAGAATCACCCAATGACAACGGCCGCGCTGTGAGCGGCGCCGCGGCAACGCTGATCGTCACGGCGGACGACTTCGGCGCCGCTGTCGAAGTCAACGAGGCCGTGGAGGCCGCGCACCGCACCGGTATTCTGACTGCGGCGAGCTTGATGGTGAGCGGGGCCGCGGCCGTCGATGCGGTGGCGCGCGCGCGCCGCAACCCCAAGCTTGCGGGTGGGCTTGCATCTGGTGCTGGTCGAGGGCCGGCCGGTGCTGCCGCCCGAGTCCGTCGCCCGGCTGGTGGATGCGAACGGATCGTTCCGCTGCGACATGGCGGCGATGGGCGCGCTGTTCGCGGCGAGCGCTGCGGCTCGCCGGCAACTCGCCGCCGAGATCGCCGCGCAGTTCGAGGCTTTTCGTGCCACGGGCCTCGCGCTCGATCATTGCAATGCTCACAAGCACTATCACCTGCATCCGCTCATCGGCGGCCTGATCGCGAGCATCGGACGCAATTACGGATTGCGTGCCGCGCGCGTGCCGCTCGAGCCCGCCGCGATCCTGCGCAAGATCGAGCCGAGTACCCCGCGCATGTCCGCGCTCGCCCTTGCGCCCTGGGCGCTCTTGCTGCGGCGGCGCTTTCGAGCCGCGGGGCTCCTCACTTGCGACCGCGTGTTCGGCTTGCAGTGGTCCGGCGGGATGACACGTGATCGGCTGTGCGGCCTCATCGCGCATCTGCCTCCGGGACTCTCCGAGATTTATCTGCACCCCGCCACCGCTCCTTACCCGGGCTGCGCGCCCGGGTATCGCTATCGCGAGGAGCTCGAGGCGCTGACCTCCCTCGAGGTCGCGGCGGCCTGCCGTGAGCGGGCGCTGCGACTCGGCGGCTTCGCAGATTTCGCGCACCCGCAGGCGCAGGCGCCCTCTCTGCATCGCGCGGCTTGAGGGGCGCGTCGTGAAGTGGCGCGTCGCCCTCGTCGCGGCTTTAGGGCTCTGCCTCGCTCTCTACGTCGTCATTCACATCGGGTTCGGCACGGTCCTCTCCGCCGTGGGTCGCGTCGGCCTCGGCGGATTCGGCTTGCTGTGCCTGTATGGCCTTGCGATGTCCCTGCTCCTGGCGGCGGCGTGGTTCGTGCTGCTGCCTCGCGGCGGCGGCAAGTATTTCGGGGTGTTCGTCTGGGCGAGACTGGTGCGCGAGGCGGCCAGCGACCTCTTGCCCTTCTCGAGCATCGGCGGCATCGCGCTCGGCGCGCGCGCGGCCATCCTGCAGCGCGTGCCCGCGCCCCTCGCCTTTGCCTCGACCATCGTCGATGTGACCACGGAGCTGCTCGCGCAGATTGCCTTCATCGCGCTCGGCCTCGCCATTGTGAGCAAGCACGCTCCGCCGACGCCGTTCTCGGCTTCGCTCGATAGGTTCGTCCTGATCGGGCTCGCGCTGGCGATCATCGCCGGCGCCGTGCTGCTCGCCCTGCAGCGCTACGGACACCGCCTCACCGCACAGATCGCCGCGCGCCTTCTGCCGCGAGCCGCGGCGCAGACGGCCGCCGTGGGCGCGAATGCTCGATGCCATTCACGCGATCGCGCGCTCGCGTGGCGCTTTCCTGCGCGGTGCATCTTGCTGGCCTGGATCGCGAGCGGCACGTTCACGTGGATCGCTTTCCGGCTGATGGGCGCGCACGTCGATTTTTTGTTCGCGATCGCGGTCGAGGCCTTCGTCGGCGCGGTGCGCAGTGCGGCGGTGGTCGTGCCGAACGGCCTCGGCGTACAGGAAGCGACCTACGCCCTGCTCGCGCCGCTCTTCGGCGTCGGCGCGGAATTCGGGCTTGCGGTTTCCTTGCTGAAGCGGGCGCGCGACATCGTGCTCGGCGTGCCCATCCTCCTCATCTCGCAGGCCGTGGAGGGCCGCCGCATGCTCGCCGGCGCCGAGGTCATCGACCCGGAATGAGTCCGCGCTCGCGAAACCAGCCCACTGCGTCTGCGAATGCCTCCAGCGGCGGCCGCCATGCATAGCCGAGCTCGCGCTGCGCCTTGGCGCTCGAGAAGAACATGCGCTTGCGCGACATGCGCACGCCCTCCAAGGTGACGCGGCCCGCGCGTCCCGACACGCGCGAAAACGCCTCGGCGAGATAGGCGATGGGCAGCACCGCCGCGTAAGGCAGGCGCACGCGCGGCGGGTCGCGGCCCACGAGGCGCGCGATCTCCGCGAGTATCTCCCGCAACGTCATGTCCTTCCCGCCGAGGATGTAGCGCTCACCCACGACGCCGCGCTCGAAGGCGAGCAGGTGTCCGCGGGCGACGTCGTCGACGTGCACGATGTTGAGCCCGGTATCGACATACGCCGGCATCCGGCCGCACGCCGCATCGAGCATGACTTGACCGGTGGGCGTCGGCTTCACGTCTCCCGGCCCGACCGGCGTCGAAGGGTTGACGATGATCACCGGCAGTCCTGCGCGCGCCGCATCGAGAACCGTGCGCTCGGCGAGGAACTTCGATCGTTTGTAGTGCCCGATCATGGCATCGAGCGCGACGGGCGTCGCCTCATCGCCGGGTGTGCCGTCGACCGGTATGCCCATCGTCGCGACGCTCGAGGTGTAGACGCTGCGCACGACGCCCGCGCGCCGCGCCGCCGCCAGGATATTGCGCGTTCCCTCAACGTTGGTCCGATAGAGCTGCTGCGGGTCGCGTGCGCCGAGCCGATAGTCCGCGGCGACGTGAAACAGCGCGCGGCAATCGGCGATCGCCGGCTCGAGCGAGGCCGGATCGTTGAGATCGCCGACGGCAATCTCGAGCGACAGGCTCTCGAGATTGCTGCGGTCGGAACCCGCGCGTGCCAGCGCCCGCACCTGCCAGCCGTCGCGCAGCAACGCCCGCGCCACCGCGGCGCCTACGAAGCCCGTGGCGCCCGTGACCAATGCTCTCATGCCGGTCTCGCCGCGGAAGTGGCACGGCTCGACGGTGGCTCGAGCTTGCCCAGGGAGGCGACCGCCCGGAGCGATCTCAACGCCACGCGGTAGCGTCGCGCCAGGCGCAGGAGCGAGGCAATCTCCAGGGGAGAGCGCAGCAGACCGAGGATCAACCGGCCGATGCGCAACTTCCCCGCGCGGCTCGCTCCGGCCACCGTCTGCGGAATGCCATCGCGTGCGGTATCGACGATCACGCGCACGGCGATGAAAGGCACGCCGTGGGCCTCGGCCACTTGCGCGACCGCCGAGCTTTCCATGTCGACGGCGCAGGCGCCGGTCGCGCGGCGCGCGGCGCTCTTGTCGGCCGGGGTCTCGAGCGCGTACTCGGTCGTGAGCAACGCGTCACTGCCGACGCGGCGGCCGGAGGGAACGGAGGACGAGAGGGACTCCTGCCAGGAACGCGCCGTCGAGAGACGGCTGCCGTCCGCGGCGATGACCTCACGCGGCACGCACACGGCGCCCGCCTCGAGGTCGGGATCGAGGCCCCCGGCCAATCCCCAGCTCACGAGCGAGGTGGCGCCGGCGTCGATGAGGCGCAGTGCCGCACTACGCGCCGCCTTAGGTCCCATGCCGCTGACGGCCAAGAGATTGCCGTCCGCGAGCACCGCCCATCCTTCGCCCTGCGGTCGAGCCGGACCGAGCACGCGCGCCTCCGCGGCCAGCGCCGCGACGACGCCCGCCGCATTCAATGGGCCGTCCCGGCCCGGGTCAACGTGCGGTAGCTGGCCAGCGCCCAGAGCGGGAAGTAGCCGCAATAGCCGTGATACTTCAGGTAGAAAACGCGCGGGAACCCCGGTGCGGTGAACGTCGCATCGCCCCACAAACCGTCCGGCTCCTGAGTGCGCAACAAATGATTCACAGCCCGGCGCGCGGCATCGGAGTGCGCTTCACCCGCCGCCAGCAGGCCAAGCAGCGCCCAGGCGGTCTGATATGGGGTGCTTGCGACCCGCCGCGCCCGCCCGCCCTTCAAGTAGCTGTCGTTGCTCTCGCCCCATCCGCCATCCGAATTTTGCCGCGCGAGCAGCCAATCCACCGCGCGGCGCACCGCCGGATCGTCCGCGGGGACCCGCGCCTGCGCGAGCGCTGTGAGCACCGACCAGGTGCCGTAGACGTAGTTCGTACCCCATCGTCCGAACCACGAGCCGTCCGGCTCCTGCTCGGCACGCAAATAGGCGATCGCGCGCTCGAGCACGGGACCGTCCTGCGGGCGGTCGATGAGCCCGAGCGCCGTCACCACGCGCCCGCTCACATCGCTGGTTGGCGGGTCGAGCAGCGCGCCATGATCGGCGAAGGGAATCTTGTTGAGGTAGTAAGAGGTGTTGTCGGCATCGAACGCGGCGAACCCGCCGTTCTTGCTCTGCATCCCGACCAGCCAATCGAGCGCGCGGGATACGTTCTCCGTGTACTCGGCGGCATTGGGCGCTTGATGCATGGCCCAGGCGACCACGGCGGTATCGTCCAGATCGGGGTAGTAGTCGTTGGCGAACTGAAACGCCCAGCCGCCGCCCTTGAGCTGCGGCCGATCGACACGCCAGTCGCCGGGCTCATCGAGCAGCTGCTCGTCCTTGAGCCAGTCGAGGGCCTCGGTCGCGGCCTTGAGCGCGGCCTCATCCCCCACCTCTTGCATGGCGCGCACCGTCAACGCCGTGTCCCATACCGGCGAGACGCAGGGCTGGCAATAGGCGCTCGTCGGTCCGATCACCAGCAGCTTATGCAGTGCACGCTTCGCGGTGACGAGGCGCGGATCGTCGGCCGGGTAGCCGAGAATGGTCATCACTTCGACCGCGTTGACCATGGCCGGGAAAATCGCTCCGAGGCCATCCTCACCGTTCAAGCGTTCGAGCATCCACTCCTCGGCACGCTTCGTGGCACGCTCGCGCATGGCGCTCGGGATGAGCGGATCGAGCCGCCGGCCGATGCGCTCGACCACGAGCATCACCCGGCCGAGCAGCCCGCCGAGTTTTTTGCTGTCGCGGAAGTAATCGCGCTCCTGTTCCGCGGGCGTGGTGAAGAGTTCCCGGATGTGCACGTCGCGCGGGTTCCTGGCGTGCGGCTTGCGCGTGCACAGCACGAACAGCGGCACCATGACCGTGCGCGACCAGTACGAGACCTTGTCGAGATGGAAGAAGAACCACTTCGGCAGCAGCATGATCTCGACGGGGATGTAGGGCACGCCGCGCCAGGGGAGCTGCCCGAACAAGGCCAGCGCGATACGCGTGAAAACGTTCGACCGCGCCGCGCCGCCGCGCTCGAGAATCGCGGCGCGCGCACGCGCCATGTGCGGCGCATTGACGTCGTCGCCGGCGAGCTTGAGCGCATAGTAGGCCTTCACCGTGCAGCTCATGTTGAATTCGCCGGCCTGGTAGAGCGGCCACCCGCCGTTCGACATCTGATGTGCACGCAGATACGCCGCGATCTTGGTCTCGAGTCCGGCATCGATCTCGTCGAGGAAGTGCATCATCATGATGTACTCCGCCGGGATGGTGCAGTCCGCTTCGAGCTCGAACAGCCAGTAGCCTTCGTCCGCCTGCCGCCCGATCATCGCGTCGCGCGCGCTGGCGATGGCTCGATCGAGGAGCGTCGAGACCGTCTTGGTCAGGGTCAGCGCGACGATATCGCCGCGTGCGGGAGCGGGGACCGGGATGGGCGAGGGTTTCTCTGCGATGCGGCTCATGTACCGGAGCTCCCGTAGGAGCGGCGGCGCACAGGCTCCGCCCCATGGACCGCTGCAAACTCATCGATCGCCCTGTTCTCGAGGTCGACCCTCTCGAGATCGGCTCGAGCAGGCTGCGGCCGACGCACCTCGGGAAGCCGGGCGAGCGGCAGCCCGCGCGCGGCCCGGGCGAACAAACGCCGCAGCAGCCAGTCGTTGCGAACCGAAAGATTCGCGAAAAAGCGCGTCCAAGACACCGCGGAGCGCGAGATCTTGACCTGGGCGCCGGCGGTGAAACCGGGATTATTATGAATTTTTTGCAATGTAAGCACGGCCAGTCCAATAGCCCATAGGCAGAAACGTCGGATCCCGGTCTCGGTAGTGGGGATGAATAACGTGTAATCCAGGGCATTGCGCAGGTGCGCATGCGCCACCCCGAGCAGCTCGCGCATACCGGCGTCGAACCCGGGGCCGGCGGTCTCGGGGGAAAGGCCCGCCAGATCCACGTGGTAAGGGGCGAAAACCTCTCGCGGCAACCAGCAAGCGCCGCGGCTGCGATCCTCCCACACATCCTTCAGGATATTGGTCATCTGCAGGCCCTGCGCGAAAGACACGGCGAGCCTGGAAAGCTGCGGGCGATTCTGCGCAATGTCCGGCGAGTACTCGCAGAACAGCTCCGTCAGCATGTCGCCGACAACCCCGGCCACGTAATAGCAATATTCGTCCAGATCCGTGCGGCGGGACAGGCCCTCGAGACTCGTTGCCGACTGAAAGCGCGGCATCCCATAGCACATCAGATCGACGCATCGCTGGATCGCCGAGCGCTGCGGCGGCGACAGCGAAGCGGTGACCTGCAGCACCCGGGCCATGTTCACGATGAGGTCGCGCTCGGTCTCGAGGGTGCGGCTGGAAAGGCGTTTCTCGATGTCGCCGGCGAGTGCCGCGGCCTCGCCGCGGCCGCCCACAACGCCTTTGAAGCGCTCGAGGAGCGCAAGCGTCTCCGCGGGCGAGAGGGCCGGCTCGTCCTCGATGGTGTCCGCAATGCGACACAGCAAATAGGCATTCGTCACCGCCACCTTCAGTCGCGGCGGAAGCTGCGGAATAGTCAGCGCGAAGGTTCGCGAGACGTGCGGAAGGACCTGGTCTTGATAACCTTCGTCGGTAATGCCGGAATGCATAAGAGCAGTATCTCGGAAAGTCAGCGCAATGACACCTGTGGGCTATAGGTGTGGCGCCGATTACCCACAACCATCCTGAGGGAAGCTGCCTTAACCCACCCGTAACTATAGCGGGTGGGGCCGCACCGCCGCAACGTCGCCGTCGCGAGGGTGGCGCTTCTGCGACAAAAGGCGACCAGTCCGATACCGGCCGGGTACGCGGCTGGTATAAACTGGTAGAAATGATCCCTCCGCCCAATACTTACCCCCTGCTCGAATCCATCCACGTGCCCGAGGATCTGCGGCGCTTGCCGGCCTCCAAGCTGACCGCCGTGGCGGATGAGCTGCGGCAGTTCCTGATTCAAAGCGTCTCCACCCGCGGTGGCCACTTCGCCGCAGGCTTGGGCACGGTCGAGCTGACCGTAGCGCTGCATTACATTTTCAATACGCCCCACGACCGGCTGGTGTGGGACGTCGGCCATCAAGCGTACCCGCACAAGGTGCTCACCGGTCGCCGCGAGCGGCTGCACACCATCAAGCAGGATGGCGGCCTCGCACCCTTTCCGACCCGCAGCGAGAGTGCCTACGACACGTTCGGTGTCGGTCACTCGAGCACGTCGATCAGTGCCGCGCTCGGCATGGCGGTCGCGTCGGCGAAACGCGGCGAAGATCGCCGCGCGGTGGCGATCATCGGCGACGGCGCGCTCACCGCGGGAATGGCGTTCGAGGCGCTGAATCACGCAGGATCGCTGTCGACGGATTTGCTGATCATCCTGAACGACAACGACATGTCGATCTCCGAGAACGTGGGCGCCCTCTCCAACTATCTGGCGCGCGCGCTCTCCGGTCGCATGTACGCGCAGCTGCGCGAAGGCGGCAAGAAAGTGCTGCGGCAGATGCCGACAGTGTGGGAGCTCGCCCGCCGCTCCGAGGAGCATTTGAAGGGCATGGTGCTGCCCGGCACGCTGTTCGAGGAGATGGGGTTCAATTACATAGGACCCGTGGACGGCCACGACGTCCGGGCGTTGGTCAGCACACTCGGCAACGTGAAGAAGCTGCGCGGACCCCAGTTCCTGCACGTCGTGACGCGCAAGGGCAAGGGCTATGCCCCGGCAGAGGCGGATCCGATCAAATGGCACGGCCCAGGTCCCTTCGACCCGGCGAGCGGCAAGATCTTCAAGGAGGCCAGCAGCGGTCCCACCTATTCGCAGGTGTTCGGACAATGGCTATGCGACATGGCGGAGCGCGAGCCGAAAATCATCGGCGTCACACCGGCCATGCGCGAAGGCTCGGGCCTCGTCGAGTACTCGAAGCGCTTTCCCGACCGCTACTTCGATGTGGCCATCGCGGAGCAACACGCCGTCACTTTCGCGGCGGGCCTGGCTGCCGAAGGCTTTATTCCGATCGTCGCCATCTATTCGACGTTCCTGCAGCGCGCCTACGATCAGCTCATCCACGATGTGGCATTGCAGAAGCTGCCCGTGGTGTTCGCGCTGGATCGCGCGGGCCTCGTCGGTAGTGATGGTGCCACGCATCAGGGCAGCTATGACCTGAGCTTTCTGCGCTGCATTCCGAACATGGTGATCATGGCGCCGGCCGACGAGAACGAATGCCGCCAGATGCTCTATACCGGCACCACGCTGTCGGTGCCTTCGGCCGTGCGTTACCCGCGCGGCACGGGCCCGGGCGTAGCGCTCGTCGCCGAGATGACCGCACTGCCGATCGGGCGCGCGCAGTACCGCCGCGAAGGACGCAGCGGGCTCGCCATTCTCGCCTTCGGCACGCTGGTGGAGTCGGCCCGCAAGGTGGCCGATCGGCTCGACGCCACGCTCGTCAACATGCGCTTCATCAAGCCGCTGGATGAAGAGCTCGTCATCGAGATCGCGAAGCGGCATCGCGCGATCGTGACGATCGAGGAGAACGCCGTGATGGGCGGCGCCGGCTCTGCGGTCGGCGAGGTGCTCGCGGCCCACGGCGTGCTGCTGCCCCTGTTGCAGGTGGGCATACCGGACCGGTTCATCGAGCACGGCTCGCGCGACACCTGTCTCGCCGCGGCCGGCCTGGATCTTGCGGGAATCAGCGCAAGTGTCGAGCGCTGGTGGACGGTCGAGAATCCGGAGCGGGTTCGCTCGGTCCGAAGCGTCTGACTTCCGCCGTGCGGCGGGTTGCGCCTCGCTCCCCGGGCGGCGAAAATACACGATGGAATTGCGAGAGATAGCACCATGAAGACCTTGTTCCTCCACCCACCCTCATTCGACGGATTCGACGGCGGCGCGGGCTCGCGATATCAAGCGAAGCGCGAGATTCGCTCGTTCTGGTATCCCACCTGGCTCGCGCAGCCCGCCGCCCTCGTCCCGGGCAGCAAACTGATCGATGCGCCCGCGGACGGCACACCGATCGAGGACGTGCTCGCCGTGGCGAAGGACTACGAGCTGGTGATCATGCACACGAGCGCACCGTCGTTCCTCAAGGACGGGCGCGTCGCGGAGCTGCTCAAGGAGGCGAACCCGAGGCTCCTCGTCGGCATGGTGGGCGCGCAAGTGGCCGTCGATCCGGCGGGCTCCCTCGCCGCCTCGAAAGCCGTCGACTTCGTCGCGCGCGAGGAATTCGACTACACCTGCAAGGACGTCGCCGACGGCCTCCCCCTCGCTGACATCACGGGCTTGAGCTTTAGACGTCCGGACGGGAGTCTGCAGCACAATCCGCCGCGCGCCATGATCGAGGATATGGATGCCCTGCCCTGGGTGGCGCCGGTGTATCTGCGCGATCTGAAAATCGAGAATTACTTCATCGGCTATCTGAAGCATCCCTACGTCTCGGTCTACACGGGCCGCGGCTGCCGTTCCAAGTGCACGTTCTGCCTGTGGCCGCAGACCGTGGGCGGCCACCGCTACCGCGTGCGCAGCCCGCAAAACGTCATCGACGAGGTGCGCTGGATCAAAGAGCACATGCCGCAGGTGAAGGAGATTTTCTTCGACGACGACACCTTCACCGACTTCCGTCCGCGCGCCGAGGAGATCGCCCGCGGCTTAGGCAAGCTCGGCGTGACCTGGTCCTGCAACGCCAAGGCGAACGTGCCCTACCAGACGCTCAAGATGATGAAGGACAACGGCCTGCGGCTGCTGCTTGGTCGGCTACGAGTCGGGGAACGATCAGATCCTGCACAACATCCGCAAGGGTCTGCGCACCGACATCGCGCGGCGCTTCACCGCGGATTGCCGCAAGCTCGGCATCGCCATCCACGGCACGTTCATTCTCGGCCTCCCCGGCGAGACCCAGGAGACGATCCGCGAGACCATCGAGTATGCGGTGGACATCAATCCGCACACCATCCAGGTCTCGCTGGCGGCGCCTTATCCCGGCACGGAGCTCTACAAGCAGGCGGTCGACAATGGCTGGCTCACCGAGACCGATGCATCCAAGCTCGTCAACAAGCAGGGCGTGCAACTCTCGCCCCTGAGCTACCCGGGCCTGAACGCCGAGGAGATCTACAAGTCGGTGGAGGTCTTCTACCGGCGCTTCTATTTCCGGCCGCGCAAGATCATCGAGATGACGGCGGAGATGGTGAGGAGCTGGGAGATGATGAAGCGGCGCCTGCGTGAAGGCGTCGAGTTCTTCCGCTTCCTGCACGCGCGCGAGGCTTGATCGGGCGACTCACACCCTGAAGCGATACTCCGTTCCGGGCTTGCGCTCGACGTCGGGCGGAAAATTCGCGCGCTTGTCGGCGAAGTACTGCGCGCGATGATCACCGTAGGATTTCGCGTTGTACGTCAGATAAAGGATGCGCCGCGCACTGTCGGTCGCGTTGGCCTTCGAGGCGTGCGGCACGTAGCTGTCGAAGAACAGCACATCGCCGGGCGCGCAGGGCACCGCAATGGTGGGATATCCCGCCATCTGTGAGCCGGTGAGCGGCTTCCACTCCTCGCCGATCAAGCCGGCGGCGCGCGGTGCGTCGGCGATCTCGAGGCACCCGTTGGCGAGCGTCGCAGCGTCGATCGAGACCAGCGCGGTCACGAACAACGGCGCATAGACCGACCATCCGGCCTGCTGGTCCTGATGCGCCTCGAAGCCGGCGCCTCCCGCTTTTTTGAAATTGATCTTGTCCTTGAACAGCACCGCGGGCTCGCTTTATCAGCGCCTCGATTGCGCTCTGCAGCCGTCCCTGCACCAGCTCCCCGAACCCGGCGTGAAACTCGCAAAAGTTCTCGATTCTCTGCACCAGCCGCACCGACGGATCGTCGAGCTTCGGCTCGTGGTACACCATCTCGACGCCGGGCCGCTCGGGACGGCGCTCGAGCTCCTCCACCCAGGAGGCGATCTGCGCCGTTTGCGCCGTTGAAAAGAAGCCCGGCACCGCGACCCAGGCCTTGCTCGCATAGTGAGCGAGCTGCTCCGCGAGTCAACAGCGCCGCCGCCCGGCGCGGGGCGGGAGTCTCGGTGCTCTCAAGTGCGCTCGAGGTCATGGTGGGGATTATATCGAGAGTGGCCGCGGCGGAGCTGCATTTACTTTGCCCCGGGATGCTCCAATACTTCGGCTCATGGGCTCATCGCGCGTCTTCGCTTGGATCCCGGTCTCATCTCGCCTTTTGACCCTGCGCAGGCAGATCGTCGACATTCCAAGCGTCGCAACCGACGGCGCCGTCATCGCGTGCGCCCTCGTGTCGCTCCTCCTCTGGATCGGCCTCGACTATCGGCGCGCGGGTGCGGGTGCCCAGTTCGAGCCGACGGCCCTCGCGATTATCGCGCTGTATGCCTGCGCGGTGCTCGGCGTCGCCTTCGCCCTGGCGCGGAGCTTGCGGCCCAGGACCTATTTCCGTTGCGTTCTATTCACCGTGGTCGCTCTGCTGCCGGTTGTGATCGCCGCGGGGTTCATCATCGATGTGCATTGGGACCGGGCGGCCGCGCGGGTCGCTTGTGCGCTCGTGGTTCTGTACGGCCTTGCCTACTTGGCGAACGCCATGCGCTCGCTCACGGGCGCCTTCCAACCCCGCGCCGCCCTCGTGCTGGTGGTCGCGCTGGCCGCCTTGTTCCCCCTCGCACGGATCGCCGATCTGAGCCCCTGGCTGTGGACGCCGGCTGCGAGCGCGGACGAGGCGAGCGAGGCGGATGATTCGCAAGTATCTCCCTTGGTCGCCGAGTCGCTCTTGTTCGATGAGCGCGCGCAGATCGACGACGCCGTCGATGCGATGAGCCCCGGCCTCGACAGTTCCCCTGCCATGTACTTCGTCGGATTCGCCGGTGTGGCCGAGCAGCACGTCTTTGCCGAGGAGATCAAGCTCGCCGCACGCATTGTGGACGAGCGCTTCGGAACTTCCGGCCACCAGTTGCTGCTGATCAACGATCGCCGCGATATCGACACCTATCCGATCGCCACGGCAAGTGGGCTGGCCTATGCGCTCAAGGCAATCGGCGCAAAGATGAACCCGGATCGGGACATCCTCTTCCTGGCAATTTCCTCCCACGGTGCCGCCGATGCCTCGGTGTCGGTCTCCAATGGCGGCTTGCAGCTGGAGCAGCTGTCGGACGAGGACCTCGCGGCCGCGCTCAAGGATTCCGGCATCAAGCGGCGCATCATCGTGATCTCCGCCTGCTATGCCGGGGCGTTCATCCAGCCGCTTGAGGATCCCGACACGGTGGTGATCGCCGCCGCGGCGCCCGACAAGACTTCGTTCGGCTGCTCGGACGATCGGGACCTGACTTACTTTGGGGAAGCTTTCTATCGCGACGCGCTGCCGCACGCGAAGACCTTGCAGGAGGCGTTCACCCAAGCCAAGGCGGCAATCGCCGCGCGCGAGCGCGAGGAACACGAGACGCCGTCGGAGCCGCAGGCCTACTTCGGAACCCAGATCAGCGCCGTGCTGGAGCGCAATCCGATGCGCATCGAGCCGCGCGGCGTCGGCCTGCGCGCACAGCTCTGAGCGCCGCGCTCGCGCGGCGCCTCATCGACCATGATTTAACTTATGTCCGGCGCGATGCTTGGGCTTTGCCTTGCAAAGCTGCGACGCACCATGTTGACCGATTTGTTACCGGATTGTTGCGAAGACATGACTGCGCCTATACTTTGCATTACAAAGTCGGATGTGGTGTAGTCGTGGCCGGACCCGGACGGGGCGCTCGAATCGCATCATGGCTGCAGACGCTTTGTTCGCTTTATTGCTCGCGGGCGTGCTCGCCGCGAGATTCCGTTGGTGGCTGAAGCACTCTCCGCCCGAAAGCGCCGCCGACATCAGGCTGTTCTCCCGCAGGTTATCGCACACCGTTTACTTGGTGCTGTATCTGATCGTCGGCGCCCAGCTGCTCGTCAATATCATCGGCGCACTGCGGGGCGGGGCCGGCCCCGCGCAAGATCTCGGCATGCTCAAACCCACCAGTCAGGCTTTTGTGATATGCGGCCTCATCGCATTGGTCTTGATTCGTGTGCTCGCGTACCTGACTTGGCGACGCTATCGACACCGTCCTGCCGCGCCCGTGTTGACCGCTGTCAATAGCCCGCAATGATGGCGTTCGGTCCGCTGCCCGTCGGCACGGTACCGATGGTGTTCAGCGCGCCGCCCGTGCCGATGTTGAATTCGGAGACCGTGCTGTCGCCGAAATTCACGACATACACATAGCTCCCCGTGGGGTCGATGGCGATGAACCAAGGGCTGCTTCCCGTCGCGGCCGTGGCGATGACGCTCAAGACCCCGCCCGTGCCGATTGCATATTCGGAAACGGTGTTGCTGCAATAGTTCTCCGCGTACACGTAGGGACCCGCGGGATCCACGGCGACCGATTCCGGACAGCTGCCGCTCGGCACCGTGCCGAGGGCGGTCAGCGTGCCGTCGCTCCCGATGCTGTACGCGGACACGGTGGCGTCGGCCCAGTTCGCCACGTAGGCATAGCGCCCGCTCGGATCGACGGTCACGGATTGCGGATCGTTGCCGGTCGCCGCGGTACCCAAGGAGGTGAGCAATCCCCCGGCACCTATCGCGTACTCGGACACGGCATTGCCGGTCTCATCCACTACGTACACATAGTGTCCCGTGGGAGCGGCGGTGATGGAAATCGGGCCGCTCGCTGCCGCGACATTGCCCAGCGAGATGAGCACGCCGCCCGCGCCGATGGCGTACTGCGAGACGGTATTGCTGCCGAGATTCGCGACGTAAACGTACTCACCCGTCGTGTCGGTCGTGATCGACGCCGGCTCGGTGCCGGCAAGTGCCGTGCCGATGTTGGTGAGCGTGCCATCGCTCCCCGCGACGTACTCGGAGATCGTGCCGTCGCTCCAGTTGGCGACATAGACATAGCGTCCGGTGGGATCGACCACCACGGCGTTCGGCTCATTGCCGGTGGCGACCGTTCCGATCAAGGTGAGCCCGCCGCCCGCTCCCACTGCGAATTCCGAAACGGTATTGGCGTTCTGATTGGCCACATAGGCGTACTCAGGGGCAGCCGTTACGGTCAGCGTCGCCGCCGGCGAGCTGACACTGCCGAGCGCGGCGCCGATCGAAGTCGAGCCCACCGCGGCGGCCGTTGCCAGTCCGTTGGAGCCGGCCGCATTGCTGATGGTCGCGGTCGAAGGATTGGAGCTGCTCCACGTGACTGCGGCGGTTAAATTTTGCGTCGAACCGTCGCTATAGCTGCCCGTCGCGGTGAACTGCTCGCTCGAGCGGTTGGTGATGCTCGGGGTCACGGGCGTTACGGCAATGGAAACCAAGGTGGCGGGCGTGACCGTCAGCAAGGTCGAGCCGGTGATGCTTCCCACGGTCGCCGTGATCGTCGCCGTGCCCTGCCCCGCGCTGCTCGCGAGGCCGATCGTGCCCGCGGCGTTGCTGATGGTCGCGACGGTCGTGTCGGAGGAGCTCCAGGTGGCCGCTTGGGCCAGGGGCTGCGTCGAGCCATCGGTGTAAGTGCCCGTGGCGGCGAACTGCTGAGCCGTGCCGTCGGCGATGCTGGGGTTGGCCGGAATCACCGCGATTGAGACGAGCGTCGCCGGGGTGACGGTCAAACCGGTCGATCCGCTGACGGTCCCCAAGCCGGCCGTGATGGTGACGGAACCCGTCGCGAGCGTCGCGGCGAGGCCGTTCGTGCCCGCCGCGTTGCTGATGGCGGCGACGCTCGGATCGGAGGAGCTCCAGCTCACCGAGCTCGTGAGATCCTGCGTCGAATTGTCGGTGTAGGTGCCGGTCACGGTGAACTGCTGGGCGGTGCCCTGAGGCGTGCTGGGATTTGCGGGAATCACGGTCAGCGAAACCAGGGTGGCGGGTGTGACGTTGAGCGTGGTCGCGCCGGAGACGCTCCCGAACGCGGCGCCGATCGCCGCCGTACCTTGGGCGAGAGCCGTCGCGAAACCATTCGAGCCTTGCGCATTGCTCACGGCGGCGACGCCTGCATTGCTCGAGCTCCAGAGGACGGCCGCGGTGAGATTCTGCGTCGAGTTGTCGGTGTAGGTTCCTGTGGCCGTGAACTGCCGGCTCGTGCCATTTGCCATGCTCGAGTTCGCGGGCGTCACCGCAATCGAGACGAGCGTGGCCGGCGTTACATTGAGCGTGGTCGAGCCCTGGATCGTCCCCATCGCGGCCGTCACCGTGACCGTGCCGGTAGCGAGCGCCGTCGCCAGCCCCTCGAAGCCGGCGGCATTGCTCACGCTCGCAAGCGCAGGGTTGGACGAGCTCCACAATGCGGTGGCCGTGAGGTCTTGCGTGGAATTGTCGGTATAGGTGCCCGTGGCCGTGAACTGGGACTTGAGACCCTGAGCGAGACCGGGATTCGCGGGAGTGACTCCGATCGATACCAGCGTCGCGGCGCTGACCGTCAGCGTGGTCGACCCGGAGATGCCGCCGAGCGTCGCCGTGAGTTGTGACGTGCCCAGACCGAGCGCGGTAGCGAGGCCGCTTGCGGGCGCGTTATCGACCGAGGCCACGGCCGGCGCCGAGGAGCTCCAGGTCACCGTCGAAGTGAGATCGCGAGTCGAATGATCGGTAAATACGCCGGTCGCCTTGAGAGCCGTCGTCAGCCCATTGGGCAGAGTGGAATTCAGCGGCGTCACGCCGATCGATACGAGTGTCGCGGTCGTAACCGTCAGCGTCATGTCTGCCGATACATTGCCCAGGATCGCGGTGACCGTGGTGGATCCGGGGCGGAGCGCACGGGCGAGCCCGGCGGATCCCGCCGCATTGCTGATCGAGGCAACCGCCGAGCTGGAGGAGCCCCAGGTCACGGCACTCGTGAGATCGTGCGTCGAGTTATCGCTGTAGATACCGGTGGCAACGAGCTGCAGAGTCAAGCCGTTCGCGAAGCTGGGATTCGGCGGCGTGACCTCGATCGACATCAGCGCGGCAGGTGTCACCGTCAAGCTCGTCGAGCCGGACACGCCGTTCAAGGTCGCCATGATCGTTGCGGTACCGGATCGCACCGTGGCCACGGTGCCTCCGGCACCCATCCAGGCGATGGCGGGATTGCTCGAGCTCCAAGCCACCTGCGCCGAGAGATTGCGCTTCGAGCCGTCGCTCATGATGCCGGTGGCGGTAAATTGGCTCGTGAGTCCCATCGCGACGTTGCTGTCGGGCGGTCCAACCTCGATCGAGCTCACTTGCGTGAGCTGCGCGCCGCTCGAATGCGACGACCCGCAACCCGAGAGCAGTCCCAGGGCGCCAATCACGATCAGCGTAGCCAGCCGGGCGAGTCCGGCGAGGGACGCATCGGCGTCCCTCGGCACACGGTCCGAGGTCATTCATTGACTCCATTCGCACTGCGGTCATTGCAGGCAAAAGGAGTGTAGGGGTATCCACTACAGAGACTCTGTGACCGGCCAAACAGCAGGAATGGCCCATTGCGAGCAGCCGTTCACTGTCGACGAAGCGAAACAAATTAAGTCAAAGAGGGCCCCGCGAGAGTTGCAGTCCAGCGTGCCGCGCGGAGCGACGGATAGAGTGCCCTGCGGATCCGAGTGTCGAGCGGTTTCTTACCGCCTGACGCTCTCAGAGCGGCGGCCGCATGGCCTTGAGGTCGTGCCTTTGCCGGCCGCGCGCGTCGAAGTTTTTTGGGTCGAGCCACGCATCGAACGCCGACCGTATGCGGGGCCACTCCTCCGCAATGATCGAATACCACGCGGTATCTCGGTTTCTACCTTTGTAGACGATCGCCCTTCTGAATATTCCTTCGAAGGTAAATCCGTAGCGCAGCGCCGCCACCCGTGAGGGGCCATTGAGGCTATCGCACTTCCATTCGTAGCGTCGGTAGCCGAGATCTTCGAAGACCAGCCGCATCAACAGGTACATCGCCTCCGTACCGGCGCGCGTACGCTTCATGCGCGGCGAATAGGCAATGGAGCCGACCTCGATGACGCCATGCACGGAATCGATTCTCATGAGCGCCGCGGTGCCGACTGGCTTGGCCGCTTCAGTGTCCACGATGGTGTAGTGCAGGGGATCGTCGCTCTTTGCGAGTCCGGTCAGGTACTCTTCGAACAGAGGCAGAGTCTCGGGACGCTCGTGAAAAAGGTAGGTCCAGTCGCGGGCGTCGGGTGCGTCCAGGTAGGCGGCAAAGAGATCGGCTGCGTGGCGCTGCGCATCGACGGGCTCCAGGCGGCAATAGCGGCCGGGCAACGCGTGCCGCGGCGGGCGGGCGCGTTCTGTCCATTTGTCCACGGCGGGACCTACGGGCTGGTCATACTGGTTTCTTCGTTCACTCATGGTCCAGTGCCTCGAAGCGGCGGCTGCAGCCGAGATGCAGCGTCCAGTATTATGCGCCGATTGTCGAGACAACTCATGGCTGCGGCGCAGCCTCACGTCGAAACGTATGTCGAAGTGCCGCATGCGCGCTAGTTGGAAATTTTCGTTGCGCGAATCATTTCAGCTTCTCGATGTCGGGTAAGACCCAAGTCTTGTCGAACAGCGGTTTGTCCGGACCGTAGAAGCGGAACAGTGCCTCGAATCGGCCTTTCGGGTCGGTCGGGATCCAATTCGATGCCTTGCCGTCGGGCGCCTTCGGTGCGAAATAGAGGTCGACCGAGCCGTCCGCGTTGGTTTGCAATCCGGGCGACTGCGACGAACAGCTGGGATGCGGCATGTTGCGGATGAGCGCGTGTGTGGCGAAATCGTAGAGCACGGCGGACCAATACTGATGCACCGGTACCTTGGGCGGTACCTTCAAGCGATAGGTCGCGGCGCCGTTCATCGGATTGCCGTCTGCATCGCGGCTGACGAAGAGATAGAACTGTCCCGCTCCCAAGTGCTTGACCGTGGTGTACGCAAAATAGAAGAGCACTCCGCGCATGTCGGTCGGATAGATATCGGTTTTCGTGAAGCCCGCTTGCACGGAAATTATCAGGTCTCTGTCGGCAGGGAGGAACCAGCGCTTACCCTTGTTGTACGGCTCGTAGATGGTCTCGTAGCGCAGATCGAAGAGGGCGAGGGCTTCCTGTGCGGCCGACTCCAAGATGCCTCGGGTTCTCTCGTCGGGCTTGAACGGCTTGCCCTTCGCGATGCCGAGCGACTTCAAGGGATCGATCATGGCGCGGTCGCGCTCGAGCCACGGCTCGTACTGCACCATGCGGTGCAGAGATTCAAAGAACCGGACGTCATAGGGAATGACGCCGGAGACGACGATGTTGATCGCATCGACGAACTCGGTCTCCGGTGGGCTCGCCGCCGCGGACAGAGGATAGAGCTTCATCCGTCGGCCGTACTCGACAGCCTCGGCGATGTCCGAATCGCTGCGACTCTTCAAAATCGAGCGCAGCAGCGCATAGCCCTGGTAGGTGCTGGACGGCAAGACAATGAAGCCTGCAGGGATCTTTTCCTTGTATCCCGGCGGAACAATGAGGTACTTGCCGCCTTTGCCTTTGTCGGCGCCGGCAAGCCCGGTGTCCTCCAGCGCCATCTGCCAGCTGTCCATGATCGTTCCTGTGATCGAGCCGCCGTCCGCCGGCGGGATCTCGAGCACCATGGGGCCTGCGTCTTTCGTGTCAAAGAAGGGCATGAAGTAGATGGTGTCCGGGTTCGGTGTCAGATACTGATTCTTCCAGTCGCACAGGTCTGACCAGTAGAGGATCTGGTTTACCTTCCCCTCCGCGTCGTAGAGCATGGATTGGATCATGAGGTCGTAGTTCACCATCGGGATGCCCCACGTGATGGCCTCGACGGCGCGCCGACGAATAGTTCGCTCGTTGAGCTCGGCGGCGCCGAATGTGGCTGCCGTAGTGGATATTTGTGCGTTCATCTTGATAGCTCCGCATTGGCGAATTCGGATAATAAAGCGCCGGGGTGTTCCCAATGCACTCAGCGGGGTGCTCGGGTAACTCCGCGGGTCCACGCATGGAATTGCGGTGTCCTTGCGACACTGTGACCTTGGGCGCGGCGCCACAATGGGACCTTCGGCCACTGGCCGATGCCTCGCAAAACGGCCGAATTAGGCCATCACGGGGCCTTCCGCCCCGAATAGCTCATGCGCCATTCCGGGGGATAGCCCTTCTCGATTTCCTTGACCGCCTTGTTGAGCCCGGCATCCATCAGATCCGCCGAGAGTTGGAGATCGCCGGGCTCATGGCGCATATAGGGCCACAGTGACTCGACCATCGCAGTCAGCGTACTGCCCATCTGCTCGCCGCGGTACTGCTTGTAGATCTCGAGAAAGGTCTTCTGCACGGTCACGGTGTCGGTCGGACGGCTTCGCGAGCAGGCGGTCGCATACTTATGCGTTTCCTCCTCCAGCTTCTCGCGCGGCACCACACTGTTCACGAATCCGCATTCCTGCATCTCCTTCGCGGTGAATGGGCGACCGGTGAACAGCATCTCCGCGAACTTCCGCAGGCCCATGGTCTCCGCCCACCACCACAAGCGCGGGCCCCAGCCGACGTATCTGAATGCGGGATGGCCGAACAACGCCTCTTCGGAAGAGATCACCAGGTCCGCGTCGGCTGCCTCGTAGAAATGCCAGCCATAGCAATACCCTTTCGCTTCGAGGATGCTGATTTTCTTGAAGGATTGCAGGCCTCGGCAACCGCTGATGGGCTTGGAGTAGAGGTCGCACACGCCATGGATATAGCGGAACGAGTCATCCGGTGGATACTCGATGCTCGGATCGTCGTCGAGCCGGAACTCGTGGAGCGGGGAGTTGTTCGGGCCTTCCTTGTAGCCTTTGAACTGAGCGGCCAGATCCGCGCCCGTACCGAAATGGTCGCCCTCGCTGCGAATGACCAGCACCTTCACGTCGTCATCTATGTTCGCGCCATGCAAGAGGTCCGCGTACAGCAACCGCATGCCGGTAGTCACCGCGTTGAGATCCTTCGGCCGCTTGAAGGTGAGGTAAGCGATCTTCGTTTTCGGGTCCTTCTTGTACTCGATGTACGGCTTGGCTTCCTCGATCAACTCTTTGGAATGAAGCGTCATGGGCGGTCTCCTCTCTGTGATGATCTCCGCAGCGGCCGTGCCGGTTCAGTCGATCCACTCGACGAACCCGTAGTGCGGCGCGGTGCGAGCGGTCGCGATTCGGTCAACGACACCGCCGTGATACCGCGTGATGATGGCCTCGCCACGGATACGCGCGCCCCCACCCGACTGCTCAGATCCATCCGCCCGGCCCTTCTGCTCGGACATGAATCGATCCGTGGGCTCCATGGCGACGCGATAGATACTGCGATTGCGGCTCGCATCGACCAACAGCGCGTCCAATGCGGCCTTCGCCTGCGAAGGCCAGTACATCAAGCACGCCGAGTGAAACACACACAGCGGGTCGGGAGTGTCGGCGAGCACGCCGGGAAGGGTGTCCAGTGCATCCCCCTCGATCATTCGCATGGAAGTTCGCGCAACCACGTTCAAAGCCGTGGCGAGCGCCGCCTGCTGTTCGCGATGCTCCGGAAAGCTGAAGGCCAGGAGCCAGCGACGCTCATCCTCGGAGCCGGCATCCAAGACGTGCAGATCGAGCCCGATGCGAGCGCCGATCCTCGGGATGCGCAGCGGAGGGCCACCGACAACTCCGAGGGACAGCGTGAGCGGCGCGCCGGCGGCGCCGACGCGACCGCCCTGCTCGAGCTCATACGCATACTGGTCGAAGGTCAGCAGCACTCCCGCGCTGCAGCCGATCTCCACGAGATTCAACGGCTCGCCCGCTTCATCCGCCACACGCGACAGCAAGGGCATCACCGTCCTGCAACGCTCGACGTAGGTGGTCTGGACCGTGCGCGTATCGAGGAGCTCGAGGATTTCTTGGCGATGCTCCCTACAGAAGCGCAGAAACTCGGGGAACGCATCCTCCGGCGGCTGGGGGCTTGGCGTGAGTGTGGCGAAGAACCGGCTCAAGGGATCGCTCGGATCCTGCAACAAGAGATAGTGCACGGAGGAAAAAAGGTGCATGAGCGCCGCACCCTCCTTCCCGCGGCTGACGAGCGCCACGATCTCGGCGTCGCCCGCTCCGCGTGCGGCCAGCGTCGCGTACAAGGGTGTTCCCATGACTCCGTATAGGTGCACCGCGGCGCGAAGCGCGCCCGCGGCCGCGCTCAGACGCTCGCCGGCCTCCTTCACGTCCAAAGCACCTTCGATGCGAGCCGTGCGCCCTCGACCATGGCTTCCATCTTCTTCCAAGCGATGTCGGGATAAACCGTCGGGAAGCCGCTGAATGTCGAGAAGCCGCAGTCGGATCCGGCCATGACACGCGCCCGGCCGACAACGCTCGCGTACTGGATCAGACGCTGCGCGACCAACTCTGGATGCTCGATATAGTTCGAAGTCGAGTCGATCACTCCAGGGCACAGGACCTTTTCATCCGGGATCCGCAGCTCCTCGAAGACGCTCCACTCGTGAGCGTGACGCGGATTCGCAGCCTCGAGCAGCAGCACGCCCGGCTTGGCGCGCCAGCATGTCGAGCGCGCGCGGAGCCGACCGCACAGTCGACGGTCAGCCCGCGCAGATCATCCTGGTGCGAAACCGCTCTACCGCAGCTGCACCGGTGCCGCAGTCGCTCACCGTCGGTGATTAGTACCACTATCGCGTGTAGATGATCGCAATAGGGGGAGATTTTTTTGCCGGCACCCTATTTCTAATATCGCATCGGCGTCCTGCGCATCGCGCCGCCGCATGTCGACCGAGCGCCGACATCTCAGGTCGGTTGCACCAAAAAATCAATCTATTCAAGTAACCGCGTACATCTTCAGCGGTACGTACTACACGCCCGTACTTAGACGGATGCGTAGAAGGGAGACGACGCTCATGAAGCAGTTCAAAGAATCCGCGCTGTTCACGCGCGCATCAGCAATCCTTGGTATCTCCTGTTACACCATCGCCGCGCTGCTCGCCGCATGCGGCGGCGATGGCGGGATGGGGTACATGGCGCCTCCGGCAACCATGGCCGCCCCGCCACCCGCCGCGAGCATAACTCTCAGCGTCACGCCGACGACCGTCATGGTTGGCCAGAACGCAACCATTACATGGTCATCGAACTCCGGTACCACTTGCATGGCCAGTGGCGCTTGGTCCGGCAGCAAGAGTGCAACCGGCACCGCAACCGTTACTCCGACTGCCGCCGGGACTCTCGACTATATGTTGAGCTGCTCGGGCGGCGCGTATAGCGCGAGCACCACGCAAACCGCGACACTCATGGTGGATGCTGTAACGGCTTTTTCACAGACCGATCTGGTCTCCAACGGCGCGGTAACGGCGGCGACGACCGATGCCAATCTCGTCAACCCTTGGGGGCTTGCGCTGTCGCCTACGGGGCCGATGTGGGTTGCCAACAATGGCACGCAGACATCGACGCTTTATGACGGCACGGGCATCAAACAATCCCTGGTGGTTGCGATTCCTCCGCCGTCGGCCGGTCCCGCCGATCCAACGGGAATGGTATTCAACTCTAGTTCTGATTTTGCCATTTCCAAGAATGGGGGGGCCGCGAGCCCGGCGTTATTTATTTTCTCGGGCGAGGGTGGCGCGATCAGCGGTTGGTCGGAAAGCGTGGATCCGCTCAACGCCGTCACCGCGTATGACGATGGCGCCGGCGGCGCGGTCTACAAAGGCCTCGCGATTGCGAACAACGGCAGCGCAAATTTCCTGTACGCGACCGATTTCCACAACAACAAGGTGGACGTCTTCGACAAGAGCTTTACCAAGGTTGTGACCAGCGGAGGATTTACGGACCCGACGTTGCCGGCGGGCTATGCCCCGTTCGGAATTCAAGCGGTGACGATCGGCACCACCGTCTCGATCATTGTCACTTACGCACAGCAGGACTCGAAGAAACAGTCCAACGTCAGTGGCGCCGGACTGGGTCTCGTCGATGTCTTCGACACCAACGGCAAATTCCTGCAGCATCTCGTCGCTACCGGTGGCGCGCTCAATTCGCCGTGGGGCGTTGCGCTTGCCCCGGCCGGCTTCGGAACGCTCGCGAAGATGTTGCTGATCGGCAATTTTGGCGATGGGGTGATCAACGGCTACAACCCGTCGACCGGCGCCTTCGTGGCCAGCGTCAACGACAGCAACGGCAAGCCCCTCGCCAATCCGGGGCTGTGGGGCATCGTGTTCGGCAACGGTGCATCCAATCAGCCCGCGACCACTCTGTATTTCGCCGCGGGAATCTCCGCGCAAACCGGCGGCTTATATGGCCGAATCGATCCCGGGGCAACTCCGCCGGACACGGTGGCGCCGAAGGTCACACTGACCACTTCGTCCGGAACAGTCAGCGGAACAGTAGCACTCACCGCCACCGCCACCGATAACGTCGGGGTGGTTTCGGTCAAGTTCCTTGCCGGCACGGCCCTCGTCGGCACGGCAACGAAAGCCCCGTTCACCGTCCAGTGGGACACGACGACGATAGCGAACGGCGCGTACCAGGTGACCGCACAGGCGGCCGATGCGGCCGGTAATACCACTACTTCGGCTGCAGTGGCAGTGACCGTAGCCAACACGGCGGCGGCGCCAATGCCGACGCCAACGCCCCCGCCGCCCCCAGGGTACTAGCTGCACAGCCCGCTTAGCGGATTCTCACCTCGCCGCGTGTCTGGGCGCGATCAGCATTCCGTATGAACGAGCGTCAGATGAAGGGACGAGTGTGGCACGCTCGCCAATACGGAGCGCGAAATGGTGAAAATGCGCGTGGCGGGGCCTGCAGGCGCCACCCCGCTATTGCGCAGGACGTCAACGTCCATGAACAAACCATAAAAGAAACCGTCAATCCGACGTTCAGTCATCGACCGATCCCTTGCGTACACTTCCAAGCGCATCTTAGCCTCCCGCCGCAACTATGTTGACGGATTGAATGCAGAGCGCTATTGCATGAGAGATGGCGGAAGCGCAGTCAGAGCATTTGGCGAGTATCGATTGGCAGCGCGGCAAGTGGGCCGGCGCCAAGGGCAAATACTCGCGTGAACACACCTGGTGGCTGGCCGGCGGCGCCAAGTTCAAGGCATCAGATGCGTATTTTCTGCTGCCGGAAGGTTATCGCGACGGCGCAAAGATCGACCCCGAGAAGATGTTCGTGGTGACGATTGCCAGCGCGCACATGCTGTCCTGGCTGCATTTAGCGTTTGGCATGGGGTCTGAGGTCCTGGCCTACAGCGACGAGGCTCATGGGGTCATGACCGAGGTCAGCGAAGGGGTGTATTGGGTGAGCGAGATTATTTTGCACCCGAAGATTACGTACAGCGAACGCAGCAGCGCCACGCCGGCCGCGGAAGCTCGCCTGCACGAACTGGCGCATGAGCAATGCTTCATCGCGAACTCGATCAAGACGAAGGTCACGGTGCGCGGCGCACACGCTGCCTAGTAGTTCAGCCGGAGTTAGGCGGATGCGCCCGTGCGCCCTGCCGGGCGCACAAAAGAAAAACCCCCGGCGGCTTTCACCGTCGGGGGTTCGTCTTCGATTCAAGAGCCTGGCAGTGACCTACTTTCACATCGACAAAGTCGACACTAGCATCGGCGCGGAGCGTTTTCACTTCCGAGTTCGAAAAGGGATCGGGTGGTTCCCACTCGCTATGGCCGCCAGGCAAACCGGTCGCAACGGGCGAGTCATGGCTCGCCCACCGCTAATTCGTACAATTTGTTTCGACGCATGTCGCAATTCAAGTCAGTTTCCCAATCACGCTCTGCCACGTTGGGGACAAATCGCTTGGGTGTTATATGGTCAAGCCTCACGGGCAATTAGTACTGGTTAGCTAAACGCATTACTGCGCGTACACACCCAGCCTATCAACGTCGTAGTCTTCGACGGCCCTTTAGAGACCTTAAAGGTCTAGGGAGAACTAATCTTGGGGGGGGCTTCCCGCTTAGATGCTTTCAGCGGTTATCCCGTCCGCACATAGCTACCCGGCAGTGCCACTGGCGTGACAACCGGTACACCAGAGGTGCGTTCACTCCGGTCCTCTCGTACTAGGAGCAACTCACCCTCAATTCTCCAACGGCTACGGAAGATAGGGACCGAACTGTCTCACGACG